>NZ_CP150361.1:6727500-12215000 GCF_051521595.1 Sorangium sp. So ce1153 | reverse complement strand
TAGGTGGGAGGCTATGAAGCCGGGCTTCTGGGTTCGGCAGAGCCAACGTTGAAATACCACCCTGGGTATTCTGGAAATCTAACCTGGGCCCATGAACTGGGTCGGGGACACTGCCTGGTGGGCAGTTTGACTGGGGCGGTCGCCTCCTAAAAAGTAACGGAGGCGTGCGAAGGTTCCCTCAGCCTGATTGGAAACCAGGCGTAGAGTGCAAACGCACAAGGGAGCTTAACTGTGAGACCGACAGGTCGAACAGGTGCGAAAGCAGGCGTTAGTGATCCGGTGGTTCTGTATGGAAGGGCCATCGCTCATCGGATAAAAGGTACTCTGGGGATAACAGGCTGATCGCGCCTGAGAGTTCATATCGGCGGCGCGGTTTGGCACCTCGATGTCGGCCCATCGCATCCTGGGGCTGGAGCAGGTCCCAAGGGTTCGGCTGTTCGCCGATTAAAGCGGTACGCGAGCTGGGTTTAAAACGTCGTGAGACAGTTTGGTCCCTATCTGCCGTGGGCGTAGGACACTTGAGAGGAGCTGCCCATAGTACGAGAGGACCTGGGTGGACGTACCTCTGGTGCTCCGGTTGTCCTGCCAAGGGCATAGCCGGGTAGCCATGTACGGAACGGATAACCGCTGAAAGCATCTAAGCGGGAAGCCGGCCTCAAGACTAGGTGTCCCGGGCCGCAAGGCCCCTAAAGACCCCTCGTAGACCACGAGGTTGATAGGCCGGGTGTGGAAGCCGAGCAATCGGAGGAGCTAACCGGTACTAATAGGTCGTGCGGCTTGACCATACTTCTAAGGCAAACATCGAAGCGTCGCGCCCGGAGTTCGGGTGACGAGCAGCGTGACACAGCTGACCCAGCGTAGAGCATCGCGAGAAGCGGGCTCCGCGGGTTCCTAATGGACGCACCCACAAGTTTCCGGTGGTGATATCGAGAAGGTCACACCCGATCCCATACCGAACTCGGAAGTTAAGCTTCTTGGAGCCGATGGTACTGCCAGGGCAACCTGGTGGGAGAGTAGGACGCCGCCGGGATTTTCTTCGAACCTGCGCACAGGCATCGCCCTGTGCGCAGGTTTCTTTTTTTTGTAACGGCTCGTTTGACTCTGCCCTGCTCTCGGGGTGAGCAGCGAAGCGTCTCGCCCGGAGCTCGGGCGGCGCGCGGCCGTGACACGGCTGACCCAGCGTAGAGCGCCGCGAGGAGCGGGCTCCGCCGTCCGTCCGACAGGACCGGATGCGGCCACAAGTTTCCGGTGGTGATATCGAGAAGGTCACACCCGATCCCATACCGAACTCGGAAGTTAAGCTTCTTGGAGCCGATGGTACTGCCAGGGCAACCTGGTGGGAGAGTAGGACGCCGCCGGGGTTTTTCTTGAACCTGCGCACAGGCATCGCCGTGCGCAGGTTTTTTTTTGCCTTCTTTCCCGGGGCGTCGAGCCTCCTGGGACTTTCTTTTTGCCTTCTGACCGGGGGCGTCGAGCCTCCTGGGACTTTCCGGAGGCGTCGAGCCTCCTGGCGCGCGGCTGGCGCCGCCTCGACGCGACGGGCTGACAAGGCGAGGTGCATTCCCGAGCTGCGGGGCAGCGAGCCGAGGGCGTTCGGCGTTCACTGAGCGGCCTTGGTCGCCCGGCGATGAGGCAGGAACCGACGGCGGCGCGCTGTGGAACAGTGCACGGCCGCTGGGCAAGCGTGCCGTCTGCTCCGGGCGGTCGCGCGGGAGCATGCTCGTGGTCGAACTCGACTCCTCACGAGGTCCTACATGAGCTCGACCGCCATCATCACGCGCCGACACGGTGTTTTTCCCTTGCACGCCGCGCGCTTCGTCCCACGTGTGCGTGCCCATCCTCTTCGCCCAGTCGGTGAGGTGCATCACCTTCATCGAGGTGTTGACGGCGGCTGTGCTCGTCGCGGTGGCGGCCTGTCCCGCCATCCTCCTGCTGATCGTGACCGCCGGCTCGGCGCCGTAGCGTCCGGGGGCGCGGTGTCAGCTCGGACGGCGAGGGCCCGCGCCACAGGGATGCGCGGCTCCGGGAGCAAGGGCTCAGGCGCGGAGTGCGGTCGCTCGGCGACGCGCCGAGGACCATAACCATAGCTGCGCGTCAGCTCGGACGGCGAGGGCCCGCGCCACAGGGATGCGCGGCTCCCGGAGCAAGGGCTCAGACGCTCAGTGCGGTCGCTCGGCAGCGCGCCGGGGACCATAACTGCGAAGAAGGATGAGCCCAACAAGGACGACCAGGGCGGCGATCCGGAGCTCAGGCGGGATCTGCTGTACCCACTCCTCCTCGTCGACTCCAACCGTGGCGAGCACCAGGCCGAGCAGGCCACCCACTGCCTCGCCCGCTCGGCTGATGGACGTCGCCGGGCCGCTCGCGACCGCCTCGTGCGACAGCGCGTGCAAGAGGAGGCCCGCCACCGCGGAGAGAACCCAGGGCTCGATGGCCTCGAAGCGCTCGGCATCGACGAGCCGCGTCGCGAAGGCGCCGGTCACCGTGGCGAGCGCGATCCCGGCGAGCGCAGCGCTCATGGCGCGCTTGTCGTTCGCCCCCGCCCTCACCTCGAGGACCTGGATCGCCACCACCATCGCCAGCGGGACCGTGTGCGCCGCGAGCGCAAGCACGATGGGCAGCGTGAGCTGCCCGACCCGCGAGAGCGACGCGACCGCCGCCCCCTCGCCGAACTGGTGCGCGAGCACCGCGGCATACCCGATCGCGAGCGCCGTCGTCGGCGTCCGGTGAGCGCCCGCATCCCCGAGCAGGAGGCGCTCCAGCGCCGCCGGCGCCAGGAAGCCAGTCGCCGCCGCGAGCAACCCGAGCCAGCCAATCTCGCCGAACGCCTCCGGCAGCAGGTGGAGCAGCGCGATCGAGGCCGCACCAACGAGGGCGAACGTCCGTATCGAGGACATCGCGCCCTCGCTCCGACGACGGAACAACGCCGCAAGGCCGCCCAGCATGACGGCCAGCGCGAGGAGCGAGACGCCGAACGCCAGCGACACAGGCGCCCTCCTAGCACGGATTCACACGAATCGGCGCAGTGCCGAACGGCTTGTGTGGAACACTACGAATGGGGGAGGTCCTGCCGCCCAGCGCGGAGGATCAGGTCGCTCACGAGGGCGGTCCAGCCGGTCTGGTGGGAGGCGCCGAGCCCAGCGCCGGTGTCGCCGTGGAAGTACTCGAAGAAGAACAGGCGATCGCGGAACCGGGGATCGCGCTGGAAGAGGGGATGCTCGCCGTATACAGGGCGGCGCCCCTCGCGGTCGCGCTCGAAAATTGCAGTCAGCCGGCGCGCGAGCTCGTGCGCGCCGTCGCGGAGCGTGCGCGGGCCATGGGCGCCGAGCGGAGGGATCGCCAGCTCGTCGCCGAAGCCGTGGTCGAGCCGGAGCAGCGAGCGGTAGAGGAGATACCCGAGCGGGAACCAGATCGGACCGCGCCAGTTGGAGTTGCCGCCCTTCATGCGCGTGATCGACTCGCCTGGCTCGTAGCCGACGTTGTAGTGCGCAGGGCAGGGATCCAGCCCGAGCGAGACGGGCGCGGCCGCGTGCTCCTTGGAGAGCGAGCGCGGGCCGAAGGGCGAGAGGAACTTGTCCTCGTCGAAGAGGTGCGCGAGCACCCGCTCGAGGCGGCCCGGCGTCACCGCCGAGAGCACCTGCCGCCCGTCCGGACGCACCGTGATGGCCTCGGCGAGCGCCGGGTTCTTGCCGAGGAACCACTCGGTCCGACGACGGAAGTTCGCGAGCTTGCCGTAGATCTCCGGCGTGATCACGTGCACGGCGCAGAGCGGGATGAGGCCCACGGCCGACCGGATCTTCACGTGCCGCGGCCGGCCGCCGACGGTGAGGATGTCGAAGTAGAAGCCGTCCTCCTCCGACCAGAGCGGCAGCCGACCGTCGTTCGTGTGGTGGAGCGCGTGCGCGATCCGCAGGAAGTGCTCGAAGAACTTGCTGGCCAGATCCTCGTACGCGGAGTTATCGAGCGCGAGCTCCAGCGCGATGCGCATGAGGTCCAGGCAGTACATCGCCATCCACGCGGTGGCGTCCGCCTGCTCCAGGCGCATCCCGGGCGTGAGCCGCTCGCTGCGATCGAAGAGGGAGATGTTGTCGAGGCCGAGGAACCCGCCCTCGAAGACGTTGTACCCCTCGGCGTCGCGCTTGTTGACCCACCAGGCGAAGTTGATGAGCAGCTTGTGGAACACGCGCTCCAGGAAGACCCGATCGCCCTGACCGCGCTGCTTCCGCTCGATCTTGTAGATCTGGTACGTCGCCCAGGCATGCACCGGAGGGTTCAGGTCCGAGAACTCCCACTCGTAGGCGGGCAGCTGCCCGTTCGGGTGCTGGTACCACTCCTTGACCATCATCTTGAGCTGGGCCTTCGCGAGATCGATGTCGAGCGAGGCGAGCGCGAGCGCGTGGAACGCGAGATCCCACGCCGCGAACCAGGGGTACTCCCACTTGTCTGGCATCGAGATGACGTCGGCGACCGAGACGTGCCGCCAGTGGTTGTTGCGGCCCTGGAGCCGCTCCGGCGGCGGCGCCTGCACGTCGCCCCGGAGCCAGGTGTCGACGTCGTAGTGGTAGAACTGCATCGACCAGAACAACCCCGCCGCCGCCTGCCGCTGGATGGCGCGACGATCGTCGGATAGCCGTGGGCCCTGGACCGCGAGGTAGTACTCGTCCGCTTCCTTGCGCCGCGCCTCGAGGAGCTCGCCCGCGCGCTCAAAGGGCCGCTCCACCGGCTCCGGAGCGAGGCGGAGCAGGATCCGCCTGCTCTCGCCGGCGGGCACCTCGAGGCGGTGCCAGCTCGCGGCCTTGGTGCCGCGCAGCTCGGCGTTCACCCGGGCCCTGTCGCCGTGGACGACCCGGTGATGGAACGCGTCCTTGACGTACGGCGTCCGCGAGGGGGCGCCGTAGAGCCGCTCGCGGTTCGTCTCGTTGTTGGTGAAGAGCAGCTCCGGACTGCCCTCGATATACAGGTGGTGCGCGCCGTCCTCGGGGTGCGCGGCGCGAAGCATCACGTGGCCGGGGCCGGCCTCCATCGCCCGGATCTCCGGGAGCGGACCGGGCAGCTCGCTCCACGACCAGGTGTTGCGGAACCAGAGGTGCGGCAGGACGTGGATCGGCGCGGCCTCCGGGCCGCGGTTCACCACGGTGATGACCATCAGGATGTCGTTCGGGCTCCGCTTCGCGTACTCGACGACGACATCGAAGTAACGATCCTCGTCGAAGGCGCCGAGATCCGGGAGATCCACCTCGCTCGCGAAGAGACCGCGCTCGCGCGCGGCGGCGACGAGCGCGTCATAAGGGAACGGCCGCTGCGGGTACCGGTAGAGGTAACGCAGGTAGCTGGAGGTCGGCGTCGCGTCCTCGTAGTAGTAGATCTCCTTGACGTCCTCGCCGTGGTTGCCCTCTGGCCCGGTCAGACCGAAGGCGCGTTCCTTCAGGATCGGGTCCCGCTCGTTCCAGACGGCCACGGCGAGACACAGGATCTGGTGACGGTCACAGATGCCGCCGAGGCCGTCCTCGTTCCACCGATAGGCGCGGCTCCGGGCGTGGTCGTGCGGGAAATGCGCCCACGCATCCCCGTTCGCGCTGTAGTCCTCGCGCACGGTCCCCCAGGCCCTTTCCGAGAGGTAAGGGCCCCAGTGCTTCCAGCGGAGGAGACGCTCGCGCTCCTCTTCGAGGCGGCGGTGCTCGGCGGTCAACGCGGCGCGTGCGGTCCTCGTCATGGGCGCACGCTAGGCGACTCCCGCCGACGCGTCGAGCCCGCGGCCGGCGCGCGGGGGGGGACGCGGCGGCGCTACTCGGTGCGCTTGATGATGTGGAAGCCGAAGGGCGTCTCGACGATCTCGCTCACCTCGCCGACCTTCAAGGCGAAGGCGACGTCGGAGAAGCCCTTGACCATCACGCCGCGCTCGAACACGCCGAGATCCCCGCCGCGCTCGCCGGCGCCCGGCTCGTCGCTGTAGTCCGTGACCGCCTGCTCGAAGCTCTCTCCGCCGCGGATCTTGAGGAGCGCCTCCTGGGCCCGCGCGCGCGCCTCGTCGCGCGTGCGGCGGACGCCCTCGGGCTTGCTCTTCGAGCCGTCGTGCATGACGAGGATGTGCCGCGCGCCGATCTGCTTCGGCTGGCTCGCCACGAGCGCTTGCTCCCGCTGGAGCGCCGCGTCCTCCTCGGCCGCGCGGACGGGCGCGGCGACGGCGAGGCCGCCGCCGACCCAGGACGGCGAGGTGGCCAGCGTCCCGCAGGCGGTCACGCAGAGGAGCGCGAGGGGAGAGCACGCCGAGAGCGCGTGGAGCAGCACGGCGCGTACGTCAGGGCTTCGCATCGGCGCGGAGACTGCCGCGGGAGGACAGCGCCCGCAACCCTTCCCGTCCGCCCCGGCGACGCTCAGCGGAGCACCATCATCGGGACGAAGGCCCACCCGCCCGCGGCCACGCTCACCCGCGCGCGCCGCACCTCGCCCCGGGCGCCCACGACAACGTCGTGCGTGCCCGCGCGGACGCGGGTGCGCGCGATGGCGATGCGCGCGGGGAGCGTCGACCAGCCGCGCGTGTCCGGCGTGTCGAGCACGGTCAGCGTCGCGCTCGTGAGCAGGCCGACGAGCAACCCCAGCGGCCCCGAGTCCTCCGCGGCGGCCTCCGTGGCGCCCTGCGCGGCCTCGCCCGCCGCGATGCGAGCGACGGTCCTCGTGATGGCCGACAAGATGATGGTCCCCTCGCTCTTCTTCCAGGCTGCGCGCACCTGCGCCTCGACGTCGAGCGCCTGCTCCATCGGCCGGGAGCGCCCGTCGATCCGGAGGGTCGGGATCGTGTAGCCGCCCTTGCCGCGGCCGAGCGTCGGGTAGTTGACCCACGTCACGAGCCCCTTCGCCGCGAGCGCGTCCGCCCGCGCGCGATCCGTCGGGCTGATGTCGTCGGCCACGAGGGTGAGCGCGAGCCCGATCGGCAAGCGCTGCGGCACCTTCTGCGGCACGCGCCCGAACCCGACGACGACGACGAGCTCCGCCTCGCCGGCCTCGGCGAGCGGCGGCGGTGGCTCCACGCCCTCGATCTGGGCGGCGATGCGGGGCGACCTCGGCTCGCCGCGCGTGAGCGCGCGGAGCGGGCCGCGGAGCGACGGATACGGCCCGTGGCGGAGCGCGTCGTCGTAGTGGAGGAGCGCCTCGTCGGGCTGGCCGCTCTTCTCGAAGGCGAAGCCGGCGAGGTAGCTCCCGAGGCCGAGGAGCGCCGTCTCGCCCTCGTGATCGCGCAGGTACTTCTGCATGACCACGAGGCGGCGGGCCTCGACCCTGGCCCCGCTGAGGTCGCGCTGGGCCAGGTAGTTCATCATGTTGAGGGTGTTGATGAGCAGCTTCTCGTGGGCAGGGGCCTTGTACGGGCCAGCGTCGTCCGAGAAGAGGTATTTCCCGAGCTCGTCGGCGGCCCCGCGGGACAGGTCGAGCAGGTCGATCGACTTGTCCGCGGTCCCGAGATCGCGGGCGGACAGCTTGTAGCGGTCCATGCTGAGCAGGACGTTGCCGCGGTCGAGCAGGAGGAGCGCGTTGTCGCCCTGGAGCGCCGGGAGCTCGTCCGCGGTGTCGACCTCCATCTCCTCGTTCAGCGCGGCGACCGCCTCGGCCCGCGCCCCGCGGTCGAGCGCGTCGAGCGCGGTGCGCACGCGATCCTCATGGCCGCTGCAGGCCGCCTGTCCGAGGCCGAGGAGCAGCGCGAGCGGAGCCAGGACCGCGCGCCTGCGTCCCCAGGGGCTCGCGCGCCGCGAGAGCATCACTCCTGGATGAGCGCCTTGGTGAAGGCTGCCCGGTTCTGCCAGGCGACCGCGCTCGTGGCGACCTCGATGAGCTGCATGAACATGAAGTACTGCACGCGGCGCTCATCCTCGGTGCGCTCGTCGGAGGTGAAGACCTTGCCGGTGATGTAGTACTTCGCGCCGAGCTGGCGGTTGTACTCGGCGATGTGGTCCGGGTCGAACCCGCCGCCGTGCTGCTTCTCGACCTCCGCGATCATCTGCTGCTGGCGCTCGATGCTCACCACGGTGACGAGCTCCGTCTTGACCATGTACGTCTCGATATCAGACAGGAGCGCCTGCAGCTGGCTGTCGATGTGCTCGCTCGTCTGGTTCGACAGCGGGTAGATGGCGAGCGTGGGACGCGAGCCGTCGTTCGCCCACGCCTTGGCCACGGAAGAGGCCATCAGCGACTTCAGGTTCTCGTGGAGGAGCTGCTCGATGTCGCGCTTGTCGATTCCCGTGCTCATCGCCGCGTCGTCGAGCCCCTCGACCTGATTGCCGCGGACGTAAGTCGGTCCGCAGCCGATGGGCATCGACGCGAGCGCGAGCACCGCGAGCAGCGCGGCCGGACAGAGGCTGGACGAACTGGGCATGGACACTCCGCAGGGCAGGACGGGCGCATCCTAGCAGGGGAGGTGTGCGCTGGAGCGGTGATCAGGCGGAAATCGTGCTCCGCCGCGCGGCGCGTGCCGGCGGAGCGGCCCTTCTGGCCCGCTGCAATGCGAGCAGCGCGAGCAGCGCGAGCAGCGCGGACGCGGACCCGCCGCCGCCGGCGTCCAGGGCGCCGTGCGCGCACGAGAGCCAGCGCTCATCGAGAGGCCGGCGTGACGGCAACCGCTCCGCCGCGCCGGACGCCGTGGCCCACCAGGGCGCGGCGTACTCGCCAGCTTCAGCGGCGCGCCTCGCCTCCGTGGCGAGCCAGCTGCGATGGGCGATCAGCCCTCCGTAGATGGGGTCGGAGCAGCCAGACGGCCCGCGCGAGGTGACGCCGATGATCCGCCCCGCGACGTCGAGCGCCGGTCCGCCCGAGTCGCCGCTGCAGATGCCGCTCTCCCCGCGCCACTCGCTCCCCGTGACGCGCTCCTGCGTTCCGCACCCGTACCCGACGCACTCGACCCGGAGCCCATCGCGGCGCCTGCGGTCGCCGCCGTCGCGCGCTCTGCCCTCCGTGTCGCCGAAGCCCACCGCCGAGTAGACCTCGCCGTCCTCCGGCGGCCGGTCGAGGCGGGGCGCGAGGGGCGTGACCTCGCTGGCCCGGATCGGCGAGGAAAGCACGACGAGCGCGAGGTCGCGCCCGCACACCGCGTTGCCGTCGGGCGGGCTGAGCACCGCGCGCGCCGCGATCCACGGGTCGTCAGCCGTCCACAGGGCGCTGCCGAGGGTGGCAAAGACCTGCGAGGCGTCCACCGGCTCACCGAACGTCGCCGTCTTGCAGGCGATGAGCTTCGGGGCCTCCGCGATGCAGTGCTGCGCCGTGAGCACGAGGTCCGGCGCGATCAGCGTGCTCGAGCAGGTCCGCGCGACTCGCCCTCTCCGATCCGTGATGAGGAGGCCGGCGACCGCGCGGTCTCCAGCGTCAGGGTACCCTCCCTTGATCTCCAGCGCGCTCTCTGCCGTGTCCTCGTCGTCCAGACCCGGCGCCTCCGCGTCGCCCGCGCAGCCGGCCAGCGCGACGGCGGCGAGGAGGCCGCCTGCCCGGATGCGCCACGCGGCGGTGCTGTTCCGGCACACGGCCCTCCGCCGTTGCACGGCACCTGCCAGCCTGGGCTGTGCGCGCCGTGTTCCGCGAGCGAGGAGAGGATTGCTTCCGCGGAAGCCCGCGCGCTCACGGAGCAACGCCGCCGCGCTGTGGTGGGGCATGCGGGCAGCGCGCCGATCGGGATCAGGGCGCGGCGAGCGCCCGACCTCGGCGTCGCCGCGGAGCGAGGCGCTCCTCGAGGAGCAGGCGGTGGGAGGGCGCGTTCGCCGTGCTCCCGGAGGAACGCCCTCGCGCCGCCGGCCCGAGCATCCGCTCGGGACGTCGTCGCGGCGCGACCGCCGCGCGACGGCTGGATGTGGCCGGGCGGCGCCGGAGCGTCAGCCGACCACGATGTTCACGATCTTTCCCGCGACGTAGATGAACTTCTTGATCTGCTTGCCCGCGGCGAAGGTGGCGACGGCCTCCAGGCCGAGCGCGGCGGCGCGGGCCTCTTCCTCGGGCGCCGCCTTCGCCAGCATGACCCGGCCGCGGACCTTGCCGTTCACCTGCACGGGGATCTCCAGGATGTCATCGACGCAGAGCGCCTCGTCGTACGTGGGCCAGGGCTCGTAGCTGAGCGAGCGCTCGTGCCCCGTGAGCCGCCACAGCTCCTCGGCGAGGTGCGGCGCGAAGGGCGACACGAGGAGGATCAGCCGGAGGACCGCCTCGCGCGGCGGCGAGGGCAGCGAGCTCAGGTGGTTGACGAAGACCATCATCGCGGAGATCGCGGTGTTGAACGCCATCGCCTCGACGTCGCCGGTCACCTTCTTGATGGTCCGGTGGAGCTGCCGGCTCGTCGCGTCGTCGATCGCGTCCGAGAGCGGCCGCGTGCACGTCGCGAAGACGCGATCCCGGAACCGGACCACGCCCTGGATCTGCCCCGATTGCCAGGGCTTCACCGCCTCGAGCGGGCCCATGAACATCTCGTAGAGCCGCAGCACGTCGGCGCCGTAGGCGCGCACGATGTCGTCGGGGTTGATCACGTTGCCCCGGGACTTCGACATCTTCTCGTTGTCCTCGCCGAGGATCATCCCCTGGTGGACGAGCTTCATGAACGGCTCGGGGTGCTTCACGTGGCCGAGGTCGTAGAGCACCTTGTGCCAGAAGCGCGCGTAGAGGAGGTGCAGCACGCCGTGCTCCGCGCCGCCCACGTAGAGGTCGACGGGCATCCACGCGTCGTAGGAGGCCTCCGAGAACGGCTCGGCGTCGTTCTGCGGATCGAGGAAGCGCAGGTAGTACCAGCACGAGCCCGCCCACTGAGGCATCGTGTTCGTCTCGCGCGCGTACCACTTGCCGTCGCGCTGGAAGAAGCGCCAGTCCGCCGCGCGCGCCAGCGGGCCCGCCGGGTCGTCGCCGGGGCGGAAGTCGGCGAGCGGCGGCAGCTCGAGCGGCAGGCTGGCGTCGTCCACCGCGATCGGCTGGTCGTAGCGGATCGTGTGCGCGGCGCCCTTCCTCGGATCGCCCTGCGGGTCGGCGAGATCGACGGGGAAGTAGATGGGGATCGGCTCGCCCCAGTACCGCTGGCGCGAGAAGACCCAGTCGCGCAGCTTGTAGTTCACCTCGCGCCTGCCGCGGCCGAGCGCCTCGAGGCGGGCGATGACCGCGCGCTTGCACTCCTCCGTCTTGAGGCCGTCGAACTCGCCGCTCCGGACCGCGACGCCCGCGTCGACGTAGGCGGCCTCGAGCTGGTCGTGCAGGGCGCCGTCGGGGCTCACGACCTCGACGATCGGCAGCCCGTAGGTGCGGGCGAAGGAGAAATCGCGCTCGTCGTGCCCGGGCACCGCCATCACGGCGCCGGTGCCGTAGCCGCCGAGCACGTAGTCCGCGACCCAGATCGGCACCTCCGCGCCCGTGATCGGGTGGACGGCGACGAGGCCCGTGTCGACGCCGGTCTTCTCCTTCGCGGCCGCGGAGAGCCGCTCGCGATCGCTCTTGCTCGCCGCCGCGGCGACGTACGCGCGCACCGCCTCGCGGCGCTGCTCGGACGCGCCGCCCTCCGCGCTCATGAGCCAGGCCGTGAGCGGGTGCTCGGGCGCGAGCACGACGTAGGTGACGCCCATCAGCGTGTCGGGCCGGGTCGTGAACACGCTCAGCGAGCCCGCGCTCCACCCCTTGACCGCGAACGTGATGAGCGCTCCCTCCGAGCGGCCGATCCAGGAGCGCTGCATCGCCACCGTCCCCTCGGGCCAGTCGAGGAGGCGGAGATCCTCGGCCAGGCGATCGGCGTAGGCGGTGATGCGGAGCATCCACTGCCTGAGCGGCGTCCGGTAGACGGGGTGCGAGCCGCGCTCGCTCTTGCCGTCGATCACCTCCTCGTTCGCGAGGACGGTGCCGAGCGCGGGGCACCAGTTGACGCTCACCTCGTCCTGGTACGCGAGGCCCTTCTTGAAGAGCTGGAGGAAGATCCACTGCGTCCAGCGCACGTAGCGCGGATCGGTCGTGGCGAGCTCGCGCGACCAGTCGTAGCTGAAGCCCAGCATCTTGAGCTGGCGCTTGAAGGTCGCGATGTTCCGCGCCGTCGTGTCGGCCGGGTGCGTGCCGGTCTCGATGGCGTGCTGCTCCGCGGGCAGGCCGAAGGCGTCCCAGCCCATGACGTGCAGCACGTCGATCCCGCGCATGCGGAAGTAGCGGGACATGATGTCGGTCGCCGTGTACCCCTCGGGGTGTCCGACGTGCAGCCCCGACCCGGAGGGGTAGGGGAACATGTCGAGCACGTAACGCTTCTCGCGGGCGGCGTCGGCGCTGCGGACGGCGCGGAACGTCTCGCCCTCCTCCCACGCGCGCTGCCAGCGCGGCTCGACCTCGGCATGGTCGTAGCGCGCGGGCTCGCGCGGCTCGTTGGAGGAAGGTTCGTTGGAGGTGCGGGGGCCCATCGTCTCGGCGGCCATATCGCGACGAGCCATAGCACTGTGCTGCCGCGGTCGACAGCCGCCCGCGGCGACGGAGGCCCGCGTCCCCGCGGGAGCGCCGTCGCCCGTCCGCGGCGCGCGCCCCGGTCACGTCGAGAGTTCCGGGCAAGCGTGGACAGCGCCGCGGTGCGAGCTCTGCCGTCGATGCTCCCGCGCCCGCGGGGGCGCGGAGGCCGACAGCGCGCGCGCCATCTCGTGCTCTGGCGGCAGGCGCGTCGCGCGGCGCGTGCGTCGTCCATGCTCCCCGCGCGTCGCCGGCGGCCGCGCGAGCGCGCCTCGGCGGCGGGGCGAGCTCGCCGTGCAGCGGCCGCGCCCGAGGCGTTGGCTTCGCTGCCGCTTTGTCCGCGACGGGCGGCGCTGGGTGTGGCGCTGCGCGAGGCGTGTCCTGGCACCGCGGAGCCGCGCGCGCGGGGCGACGCGTCAGAAGGATGGCCGGACACCGAGGGTTGGAGGTAGATTGAAATCGCTGTTCCGCTTCAGTGTGAGGCGGAGGGGCCGCGTGGGCGGCTCCTCCGGGGCGCGCGGATGACCGACAAACACGTTCCATGGGGATCTCCGGAGAGTGAGATGGCGGCGCAGCCAGGCCGACCGATCCCGTCTGCGCATGGAGCGGGGATCCCTTTCCGGCCGCTGCCCGTGCCGCCGTTGATGGCCCCCGGGGCCCTGCGCCCGCTCTCCGCGCAGTACGCGCTGAGCCCTCACGTTCAGCAGCAAAGCTCGCCCGCGGTCGCCGGCCCGGCTCCATCCGCACCCGGCTTCGCTGGGCTGACCCCGACCGGTACGCCGTATCCAGGGCCAGGGCCGTCAGCGCCGGCGTACTCGGGAGCGCCGTCAGCGCCGGCGTTCCCGGGAGCCGCGCCGCCAGCGCCGGCGTACCCGGGAGCAACGCCGCCTGCGCCGGCGTACCCGGGAGCAACGCCGCCTGCGCCGGCATTCGCGGCCCCTGCTCCAGCAGCTGGGCCAGCGTTCCCCGCGCAAACCCAGCCGCCCACGGCGAACGTCTCGGCGCGCGGAGGGACCCTTCCGCCCGGCCTCGTCTCGCAGCAGGACGTGCTGTCGGCCAGCGGCGTCTTTTCTCCGAGCGCGCTCCCGTTCGTCCCGGCGGCGCCGCAGTCGGATCCCGTGCCCCCGAGCCAGATGTCCTTCCTTCCGGCGCCGACGACGGAACGGATGGGAACGAACGCTGCGCAGCCGCCCCCTCCAGCAGCGCCGCCGGGGTTCGGCGTTCCGGGGTTCGGCCCCGCCGGCGGGCCTCCTGTGTCCGAGCCGGCGCGCTCGCCCATGCCGTCGCTGCACGCCGGCGTGCCGGCGCCGGCCGGGCCGCCGTCCGCCGCGGCGCCTGCGTCCACCGTCGGCGCAGCTCCCAGCGCGGCGGCGCCCGGCGCGCCCCAGGGAGCCGGCGGGTGGGATGGCGCAGCGGCGTCCGGCGCACCCCAGGGAGCCGGCGGGTGGGACGGCGCGGCGGCGCCCGGCGTGCCCCAGGGAGCCGGCGGGTGGGACGGCGCGGCGGCGCCCGCCGAGAGCCCGTGGGCGACAACGTCGGCGCGGCTGGAGATGCCCGTGCTCCCGTCGACCTTCGTGCAGGAACGCGCGGAGCCGCAGAAGCCCGCCGCCGTCACCCCGCCGCGGCGGGAGGGCGGCAGGACCCTGATCATCGTGCTCAGCGTCATCCTGGCGGTCGCCCTCCTGGCGCTCGTCGGGATCACGCTCTGGCAGAGCATGCGCGGGGGAGGGCCCATCTCGATCGACTACACAGAGCCGCCTCCGACGACCGCCGAGACCGCGTCCGCGCCGGCCGCGAGCGCGCCGGAGGCCCCCAGCGCGACCGCCGTGCCCCGCCCCGTCGCGCGCCCGCGGCCGAAGAGCGACGACATCTACGACGAGGTCGATAAGGAAAAGTCTCGGCGCTGAGGGGGCACGGCGCCGCGCCGGCGGCGCGCGGGGCAGGCGATTCGTTGGCCCTGCGCCCCGTTCCATGCTGGTGATCGGCCGCCATGGCGACGCCCATCCCGCAGAACCTCGCCCCCTTCTCCCTCGACGAGCTGGCGCGCGCGACCGGCGGGCGCGTGCTGAGGACCGGGCCGGCCGCGCGGGGCATCTCGACCGATAGCCGCACGATCGCGCCCGGCGCGGCGTTCGTCGCGCTCACCGGCGAGAGCTTCGACGGCCACCGGTTCCTCGACGCGGCCGCGCAGCGCGGGGCGGCCGCGTTCGTCGTGTCCCGCGAGGTGGCCCTGCCGCCCGCAGGCGGCGTGGTGCTCGTGGAGGACGGGCTCGCGGCGCTCGGGGCGCTGGCTCGGGCGCACCGCGAGCGATGGCGAAGGGGCGCCCACCCGGAGGGGCGGCGCGCGCTCATCGCGATCGGCGGCTCCGCCGGCAAGACGACGACGACGCGGACCACCGCGGCGCTGCTCGCGGGCGCGGGCCGCGGCGACGTGCACGCGACCGCGGGCAACCTCAACAACGCCATCGGCCTGCCGATGACGCTGCTCGGGCTCGAGGAGCGCCATCGCTTCGCCGTCGTCGAGATCGGCACGAACCAGCGCGGCGAGGTCGCGGCCCTCGCGCGGATCGCCGGGCCCGACCTCGCCGTGCTGACCTCCATCGGCATCGAGCACACCGAGGGGCTCGGCACGCTGGACGACGTCGCCGCGGAGGAAGGCGATCTGCTCGCCGCCCTGCCGGCCGAGGGGGTCGCCCTCGGCAACGGGGACGACGCGAAGGTGGTCGAGCAGCTCGCCCGAGCCGGCTCCGCGCGGCGGATCACCTACGGCTCCGGCGAGCGCGCGCAGATCCGGATCGCGGGGCGCCGGCCGGTCGGGGTCCGCGGCACGTCGGTGCGGCTCGACCGGGGCGGCGAGGCGCTGGAGCTCGTCGTCCCGCTGCTCGGAGAGGCGGGCGCGCTGGCCGCGGCGGCCGCGGTCGCCGTGGTGGAAGAGGCGCTCGGCGAGCGGCTCTCGACGGAGCGGGCGGCCCAGGCCGCCGCGGGGCTCGCGCCGCCGGGGGACGGGCGCCTGTCGGTCCGCGAGCTGCCGGACGGCACCGTGGTGATCGACGACAGCTACAACGCCAACCCGCTGTCCATGCGGTCGTCGCTCAGGACGGCCGCCGAGCTGGCCGGCGCGCTCGGGAAGCGGCTGGTCCTGCTGCTCGGCGAGATGCGCGAGCTCGGCGCGCTCGCCGCGGCGGAGCACGACGCGCTCGGCGCGGAGGTCGGGAGCATGCGCCCCGCCGCGCTGATCGCCGTCGGCGGCGAGGCGTCGCGGATCGCGCGCGCCGCCGAGGCGGCCGGCGTGCGGGCGTGGTTCGCCGGCGACGCGAGCGCCGCCGCGGATCGCGCGCTGGAGACCGTCGAGCGCGGCGATCTGGTGCTCGTGAAGGGCTCGCGCGGGATCAGGATGGAGCGGATCGTGGAAGCGCTCGCCGGGCGCGGCGCGGGCGCCGGCAGCTCGCCCGCGCGGTGAACGCGCGCAGCGCGCGCCGCCGTCACGCGCCGAGCGCGGCCCGCACCTCGGCGACGGACTGGCTGAGCAGCTGCTTCGCCTCCTCGTTGCTGCAGAAGGAGCGCGAGATCATCCGATCGACGTAGAGCGTGCCGCGGAGGTGATCGACCTCGTGCTGGAGGATCCGGGCGGGCCAGCCGGTCGCTTCCCAGCGGACCTCCCTGCCGTCCTCGTCCACGCCGCTCACCTCGACCGAGAGATCGCGCTCGACCAGCGCCATGTAACCCGGGACGCTGAGGCAGCCCTCGAAGAACGTCGCGCGCCCGGCGCCGGCCGCGCTCGAGAGCGGCGGCGCGATGACCTTCAGCGTCGGGTTGATGATCACCCTGAGCGGAACGGGCACGCGGCCGCGCTCGGCGCGCTGGCCCGGCGTGAGGCGGGACATCAGCTCCTCGCTGTCCTCGAGCACGATGACCTGCTGGCCGACGCCGATCTGCGGCGCCGCGAGCCCCACGCCGGGCGCCTTGCGCATCACGGAGACCATCGTCGAGACGAGCTGCTTGAGCTGCTTCGTCCCGATCTCTTCGGGCGCGACGGGCGCGGCGGGCTTCCGCAGGACGGCTCGGCCTGCGAGGACGATCGGGGGGAGATCCATGCCGCCGGGATGAATCGGCGCGAGGGCGGGCGCAAGGGCCGCCGGCCCGGGATCGCGGTCCGCGTGGATGTCCTCGCGGCGAGGCGGGGGTGAGGGTAGAGGAGCGGCGCCGAGCTCCGCCCGGCCCCGCCATGGCAGCGCCCCCTCCGTCATCGCCGGCTCCCGCGCGCGCCCCGCGCCGGCCGCTCCGCCTCGCCGTCGCGCTCGCGCTCGCGGCGCTGACGCTCGCCGCCTTCGCCGCCGTGACGCTGCGGCTGCAGCTCGAGCCGAACGTCGCCTCGCTCCTGCCCGAGCGCGGGGACGCCGCGGCGCTGCGCCGGTACGTGCGCGGGTTCGGCGGCGGCGACCTCGGCGTCGTGATGGTCAAGGGGGACGACCCCGACGAGAACGCCGCCGTGGCCGCGGAGATCGCGCGGGCCATGTCGGCGCGCCCGACCGTGCAGCGCGCCGCCGACCGCATCGAGGTCGCGCGCGCGCTCGACCCGTGGCTCGCATTCCGGCACGCGGACGCGCGCGTACGAGAGCGGCTCGCCGCCGCGCTCTCGCCCGAGGGCATGCGGGAGCGCCTCGCGGAGACGCGCGCCATGCTGCTCGCGCCGGGCGGCGGCGCCGCGGCCGAGGCGATCGCGGCCGACCCGCTGCGGCTCTCGCAGCTCGTCTTCGAGTCCGCGGACATCGGATCCGGAGTGCGCACGCAGGCGGACGGCGCCTTCGCCACGGACGACGGCAAGGTGCACCTCGTCCTCGTGCAGCCGGCCGGGCAGGCGCTCCGCGGCGCCGACGCGCGCGCCTTCGTCGCGGACGCGAACGCCGTGCTCGGCGCCGTCCGCGCGGCGCACCCGAAGATCACGCTCGGGCTCACCGGCGGCCACGCCATCGCCGCGGCCACCGAGGAGATGCTCACGCGCGACCTCGCCGTCTCGGGGTCGCTCTCGATGCTGCTCGCCTCCGTCGTGTTCGCGCTGCTCTTCCGCCGCCTGCGCGCGCTCGCCGCGGTGATGCCGCCGCTGGTGCTCGGCACGGTCTGGACCGCGGGGCTCGCGACGGCGCTCCCGGGCGGCCTCAGCGCGATCGCGGTCGCCTTCATGTCGGTGGTCGTCGGCGTCGGCGTCGACACCGGCGTCCACGTCTACGCCGCGCTGCTCGAGGCGCGGCGCGAGGGCCTCGATCCCGAGGCGGCGGGGCGCGCCGCGAGGGCGCGGACGTCGCGCGCGGTGCTCGTCGCCGCGGTGACCGCGGCGGCGGCCTTCGGGGCCCTCGCGCTGTCGGACATCAACGCGCTCCGGCAGCTCGGGCTCCTGTGCGCCGCGGGCGAGGTGCTCACGGCGGTCGCGATCGTCGTCGTGACGCCCGCCATCGGCGCGTGGCTCGAGCGCGGGGCCCCGCCGCCCGACGCGCCGGCGCGCTGGCCCGATGGCCTCTACCGGCTCACCCGCACGCGGGGCCGCGCGCTCGCCGTCGCCGCGCTCGCGGCGCTCCCCGTCGCGGCCGTCGCCCTCGGCGCGGCGCCGCCGCTCGCCGAGGCCATCGTCGCGATCAGGCCCGCCGAGCTCGAGCCCCTCAAGGTGCAGCAGGCGATCTTCGACGCGTTCGGCGGGCGGCGCGGGCAGTGGGTGGTGCTCCTCGCGGACGGCGAGCAGGAGCGCGCCCGCGCGCGCGCCGACCGGATCGCGGAGCGCCTCGCCGCGATGAAGGCCGACGTGGAGGCCGTCGACGCGCTCACCGCGCTCGCGCCCGCCGCCTCGACCCAGGCCGAGCGGTTCGCCGCGCGCGACGCGCTCGACCTGCCCGGCAAGGCCGACGAGCTCGCGCGGGCGCTCCGCGACACGGGCTTCGCCCCCGAGCGCTTCTCGGCGGTGCTCGACGGGATGCGCGCCCCGCCGCGGCAAGAGGTGGCGCTGTCCGATCTCGAGCGCGGCCCCGCGTCCATCCTGCTCTCGCGCTACCTCGGGGCGGAAGGGGGCGACGCGCTCGTCGCGCTGTACGTGCGGCCCCGCGAGGCCGGCTCGGTCGAGCGGATCGAGCGCGCGATCCGGGAGGAGGACCCGCGGGCCATGCTCACCGGCTACACCCGGCTCGAGGCGTCGCTCCGCGAGACGCTCGCGCACGACATGCCGCGGATCGCGCTCGTCGCGGGCGCGCTCGTGCTGCTGGCGCTCTCGGCCTCGCTCCGCAGCGCGCGCGACATCGCGCTGGCCGCGCTCGTCGTCGCCACGGAGATCTGCCTCGTCCTCCTGCTGGTCCGGGCGCTCGGCATCCCCTTGCACGCGTACGACGCGCTCGTCATCCCGGTGCTGCTCGGGATCACGGTGGACGAGGGCATGTTCTTGCTCCACCGCGCCCGGGGCATCGAGGCCGCGGGCGGCGGCGACGCGGTGATCCGCGAGACGCTGCGCCACGAGGGCCCGGCCATCGCGGCGACCGCGCTGACCACGGCCGCGGGCTTCTCCGCGCTCGCGTTCTGCAGGTTCGACGGCCTCCGCGATCTCGGCCGCGTCGGGGCGCTCGGCAGCGCCGTGGGCCTCGTCGTCGCGCTCCTCGTGGTGCCGGCGGGGCTGCGGCTCTGGCCCCGGGCCCACCGACGCGCTTAACATCACCGCGTTGTCGCCCCGGCGCCTCCTCCTGCTCGCTCTCCTCGCGCTCGCGCGCCCTGCCGCGGCGCAGCCGTCGCCTGCGCCCGCGGCCGCTCCGCCGCGCCCGGCTGCGCCGGCTCCGCGGCCGCCACGCCCCGCCGTCGCCCGCGCCGTCGACGCGCTCGCGCGCTCGCTCGAGCCCGTGGCCGGCCGCGCGCTCGTCGCCGCCGCGCCGCTGGTCTCCGACGCGCCGGCGCCCCGCGGCGCGCAGCTCGCGGCCGCGCTCGCGGCCCAGCTCGCCGGCAAGCTCGGCGCCGCCGCGCGCGCCCAGAAGGACCCGATCCCGCTGCCGCTCGCGCGCGAGGCCGCGCGCGACGACGGGGCGCTCGTCCACCTCGCCGTCGAGATCGCGGCGGGGCGGCTGCGCGTCACCGCCGACGTGTACCCGGTGCCGCGCACCGTCTGGGCGCGCATCCGCGATCCCGAGCCGGGGCCCATCGCCCACGGCTACGCCGAGGTGCCCATCGACGCGGAGATCCGCAGCTTCCTCGCGCCCATCCCGCTCGTCGCCGCCCGCGTCGATCGCGCGAAGAACTTCGAGGGTGACGTGGTCGCGCTCGCGTGCGGCGATCTCGACGCCGACGGCTCGCTCGAGATCCTCAGCGTGAGCCGCCGCCGCGTGACGACCCTCCGCCTGCGCGGCGGCCGGGTGGTGCCGCTCTCGTCGCGCTCCTGGCCGGACGTCGTCGGGGTGCACCCGTCGCCGCTCCGCGAGCCGCTCGCGTTCGCGACGCTCGTCGAGCGCGAGCTGGACGGCGAGCCCTTGCCGCCGTACGCCGACGTGGGGCTCACCGATCGCGCGCGCAGCGTCCGCTTCGACGGCAAGCTCCAGGCGCTCGCCGAGCTCCCCGGGCTCGCGGTCCCGGACGCGGGCGGCTCCGCGTGCACGACGACGTGGGGGCCGCTGCTCACCGGCCCGCTCGGGCCGTGCGCCTCGGCCGATCCGCCGCCGGTGACCCCGGCGCTGGCCGGCCGGTACGACGCGCTCGCGTCGGCGCGGCTCCTGTCCGCGCGGGGTGAGCCGTTCACTGTCTGGGCGACGCGCGAGCGCGGCGCCGTCGAGCTCCGGGACAGCGCGGGCCGCCGCAGGCCCGTGGGCAGCGCCGGGGCGCAGCTCGCGATCGGCGATCTCGATCAGGATGGACAGCCCGAGCTGCTCGCCAGCCTCGACGTGCTGGATCCGCTCGAGGACGCGGTCGTCGTCTGGTCGTGGCGGCGCCGCGAGGGCGCCCCGGACCGCGCGGCGCTCGAGGAGATCCTGCGCCTGCCGGCGCCGGCGGGGGTGCGCGCCCTCGCGGTCTGTCCGCCCGACGGGGCCGGGCGCGCCCCCTTCGCGGTCGCGACGGCCGACGAGATCTGGGTGGTGCGGTGAGCCGGGCGCTCGCGCGCCGCGCCTTCCTCGGCGGCGCCGGCGCGCTGCTCGGCGCCGCCGTCCTCCCCGGCCGCGCCCGCGCCATGGGGCGCACGCCGCTCGGCGGTCGCGTCTCGATGCACCTCCCGTGGCCGACGAGCTCGCTCGATCCGCACGAGCTGAGCGACCCGGCCGCCGCCCTGTTCGCGCCGGCGATCGCCGACAGCCTCTACGGGACCGACGCGTCCGGGAACCCGTACCCGACGCTGGCGTCCGCGCTGCCGTCCCGCGACGGCGACGCCGCGGTCGTGCGCCTGCGCGAGGGGCTGCGCACCGCGCGCCTCGTCAAGCTCGACGGCCGCGACATCGTGAGCTCCGTCGAGCGCGCGCGGGCCCGCGGCGCGGCCGCCGCCCTCGCCGAGGTCCCGAGGCCCGAGCGGCACCCGAAGGATCCGCTCGCCGCCGTGTTCCCGCGCGCGGACCCGGGCCGCGTCGCCCGCGCGCTCGCGTCGCCCCTCGTCGCGCTCCTGCCGCGCAGCTTCGATCCCGCGGCGCCGGACGGCACCGGCGCGTTCCGGGCCGACCTCGGCCCGCGGCAGATCACGCTGACGCGCAACGACGTCGCCGCGCGCGGCGCCGCGTTCCTCGACGCGATCGACGTGATCCGCTCCGAGGACCTGACGACCTCGCTCCGCGCGTTCGAGACCGAGCGCGACGACCTCGGCTGGCTCGGCGCCGGGCTGCACACGAACCGCCGCGGCGCCGTCCGGTTCGACCTGGGCGTCGCCGGGTGGATCGTGCTCACCACGAGCCCCGACGCCGGGCTCTTCGGCCAGCCCGGGGTCGCGCAGCGGCTCGTCGACGCGCTGCCCCCCGAGCGCCTCGCACACCTCGGCCTGGTCGGCCTCCCGAAGGCGCACGGCGATCCCGCGTGGGGCGGCCCCCCGGCGGAGCTGCTCGTGGACGAGTCGGCCGCGCACCTCGTCGAGGTCGCCGAGGCGGTCGCGCCGATCCTCTCGCGGCCGGGGCACGAGGTCACGGCAGAGCCCGTACCCCGGGCGGAGCTCGGGCGCCGCCGCGCCCGCGGCACGGCGACGCTCGCGATCGAGCTCGTACGCCCGCTCGGCCCGGGGCCCCTCAACGCGTTGCTCGCGCTCGCGACCGTCGACAGCCGCAGCCGCGCCCTCGACCTCGCCCGTCACCCGCCGCGGCTCGCGCCCGGCGCCGCGCCGCGCTCGCTCACCGCGACGCTCCGCCTCGGCGTGATCGCCGAGGTCCGGATCGCGGGCGGCGTGATGCCGGACATCGCGCTCGCCCGCGCCGCGACCGGCGAGGGGTGGGATCTCGGCGCCACGTTCCGCCGTTCGGCCAGGCGCTGACGCGGCCCGGCGCACCGCGAGGCGGAAACCGGCGCGGGGAGCCTCGCGGCGGCAGGCGCGACCGTGGGGCAGGCGTTCGGGACGTCTGGGCGGCCGGCGCGACGATGGAGGCTGCTTCGAGCGCTTGCGCCGAGGGGACATTTGGTTACTATCGGCTGGTCACGAACGTCACTGGCACTCGACACGACGCTTCTCTTCTCGGGGATCGCGGATTGATCGCGGACTGGACGACGCAACGTGTGGCGCATCGGGGGCTCCTCCCCAGCGCCGCCCTCCCTCGATCCCCCACGGCTCCATCGGGACGGCAGGGCATTGTTGGGCACCGAAGCTGCCATCTCGCAGAGCCGTGAAGTGAATCAGTGTCATGGGTACTCGCCTCTACGTTGGTAATCTCCCCTTCTCCGCCACCAAGGCCTCCGTGCAGGCTGCATTCGCCGCGACGGGCGGCGAGGTGACGGACGTGCACATCGTGACCGACCGCGAGAGCGGGCAGTCGCGTGGTTTCGGGTTCGTCACGATGGGCACGCCTGAGCAGGCCCAGCAGGCGATCGAGCAGATGAACGGCGCCATGATGGACGGCCGTCCGCTTCGCGTGAACGAGGCGGAGGAGCGGGTCCAGCGCGGCGGCGGTGGTGGCGGCGGCGGTTACGGCGGCGGCGGCGGCGGCGGTTACGGCGGCGGCGGCGGCGGCGGTGGTCGCGGCGGCGGCGGCGGTTACGGCGGCGGCGGCGGTGGTCGCGGCGGCGGCGGCGGTGGTCGCGGCGGCCGTGGCGGTCGCGGCGGCGGCGACCGGTACTAGGTTCGAGCCAGGTCGACGTTGAGTGCGGCGGCGCCTCTTCCCGGGGCGCCGCCGTCTTCGTTTGTGCGCTGCCGCTCGGCGGCGGCCAGTCCCCTCAGCTCCCGGCGCGCGGTCCCTGGTGCTCGGCCGAGGCCTCCGCCTCGTCCACCGTCACCGCGGCGCCGGCTGCCGCGGTGTGGCGGAGCGCCACCTTCGCGACCGCCATCGCGATCAGCGCCGAGGCCAGCTTGCCCCTGCGTCGCGGGAGCGTCAGAGACCGTCACGCTGGGCGCCCCTCGCGCTCCGGCCGCCGCAGCACGCCGCCGATGCCACCTGTCCTTCCTTTGCAGCTCAAACCATCTCCCCGGGCGATCTCGCTCTACTACTTCGGCATCTTCGCCGTCCTCGGCGTGTACCTGCCGCTCTTCCCGAGCTGGCTACAGGCGCGCGAGGTCCGCGGCCTCGCGATGGGGGTGATCGCGGCGACGCTCCCGGCGATGGGCCTCGTCGCTCCCCCGGTGTTCGGCTTCATCGCCGACGCGCTCGGCGTGCGGGTGTGGCTGATCCGCGCGGCCTGCGCCGGCGCCCTCGTCGTGTTCGCGCTGCTCGCGCTCTCGTCGGCGCTGGGCGTCGCGCTCGGCTTCGGCGGTCTCTTCCTCGCGGCGCTCGCGTTCGCGTTCTTCCGCGCGCCGATGTTCATGATGGCCGACGTCGTCGCGATGGACGCGTCGATGAGCTCCGGGATCGCCTACGGCAGGCTCAGGCTGTGGGGATCGATCAGCTTCGCGCTGATGGCGATCGCCGGCGGGGCGCTCGTCGATCCGGCGCGTCCGGGGGCGTTCCCCGCCGCGATGACCGCCGCGCTGCTGGCCGCGTTCACCGTCTCGTGGCTGCTGCCGGCGCGCGGCGAGGCGCCCTTCCGGCGGCCCGGCCATCCGCGCGGCGAGGCCGCGGCGCAGGCGCCCGACGCCGGGAGCTCGGTGCAGCAGCGCGCTCGCGCCCTCCTCCAGAGCCGCGACTTCCGCCTGTTCCTCGCGGCGTCGTTCCTGGCCCAGAGCGCGAACTCTTCCTACGACCTCTGCTACACGCTGCACCTCCGCGACACCGGCTTCCCCGAGTCGCTGGTGGGGGTCGCTTGGGCCGTCGGGGTCGCCGGCGAGATCGCGCTCATGGCGTTCTCTGGCCCCCTGCTCCAGCGGTTCGCGCCGCCCACGCTGCTCGCGTTCGCCTTCGCCGGCGCCGCGCTCCGGTGGGCGCTGCTCTCCAGCGTGCGCTGGTGGCCCGCCTTGCTCGCCATCCAGCCGCTCCACGCCGTCTCGTTCGCGATGATGTGGGTCGCCTCGATCGCTTACACACGAGATCGCGCCCCGCCTCAGATCCTCGCCACCGCGCAGGGGCTCTTCTCGGCCAGCGCCGGGGCGGGATCCGTCATCGGGATGCTCGCCTGGGGCGAGCTCTACAAGCGCGGGGGCGGCTCGCTCACGTTCGGCGTCGCCTCGATCGCGGCATCGATAGCATTCGTCCTGGCTGTGACCTTCGCGCGGTCGACGCGGCGTTCAATGCCAGGGAGCTCAGTTTTTTCTGCCAGCTCTCAGTACCAGGAGTAACGTCAACTTTTCCGCAGCACGCGTAGGCGCGCGCGGGCATTACCTGAACGAGGCGAGCATGTGCGGGATCGTCGGATACGTTGGGTCAAAGAAGGCGGCGCCGATCATCGTCGAAGGGCTGCGCAAGCTGGAGTATCGGGGCTACGACTCGGCCGGCATTGCCATTCATGACGGCAAGGGCATCGAGATCGTCCGGACGCTGGGCAAGCTGGTCAAGCTCAGCGAGGCGCTCGAGAAGAGGACCCTCGACGGCACCACCGGCATCGGCCACACGCGGTGGGCGACGCACGGCCGCCCCAGCGAGGTGAACGCCCATCCGCACTCCGCGGGGCCCGTGGCCGTCGTTCACAACGGCATCATCGAGAACCACGTTGCCATCCGCCAGCAGCTGGAGAGCCAGGGGGTCAAGTTCCTCTCCGACACGGACACCGAGATCGTCGCTCACCTCGTCCACCGCGAGCTCCAGAAGGGCGCGAAGTCGCTCTTCGAGGCGGTGCGCGGGTCGCTCCGCCAGGTCCACGGCGCCTACGCGATCGCGGTCGTCTCGCGGGACGAGCCCGGCGTCATCGTCGCCGCCCGGTACGGCTCGCCGCTCGTCGTCGGCACCGGCGAGAACGAGATGCTGTGCGGCAGCGACATCCCCGCGCTGCTCTCGCACACCCGCGACATGATCTTCCTCGAGGACGGCGACATCGCCGAGCTCCGCGCGACCGGCGTCCGCATCGAGACCGTGGCCGGCAGCGACAAGGTCGAGCGGCGCGTGAAGCGCATCGACTGGAGCCCCGTCCAGGCGGAGCGCGGCGGCTACAAGCACTTCATGCTGAAGGAGATCCACGAGCAGCCCGACGTCGTCGAGGCGACCCTGCGCGGCAGGATCGATCTCGCCGCCGGCGACGTGCACGCGACCGAGATGGGCGTGACGCCCGAGTTCTCGAGGGAGCTGCGCCGGGTCTACATCGTCGCCTGCGGCACGAGCCACCACGCCGGGATCGCCGGGCGCTACTGGATCGAGCAGCTCGCCCGCGTGCCCACGGTGGTCGAGCTCGCGAGCGAGGTCCGCTACCGCGAGCCGATCTTCTTCCCCGACGACCTCGTGATCGCCATCAGCCAGTCGGGCGAGACCGCCGACACGATCGCGGCCCTCAAGGCGGCGAAGGCGCAGGGCGCCAAGGTGCTGGCGCTCTGCAACGTGCTCGACAGCGCGATCCCGCGCCTCTCCGACGGCGCGCTCTACACGCACGCGGGCCCCGAGATCGGCGTCGCCTCGACCAAGGCGTTCACCACGCAGCTCGCCGCGCTGCTCCTGCTGGCGGTCTACCTCGGCCGCCGCCGCGACTCGCTGTCGGCGGATCGCGGGCGCGAGATCCTCCAGGCCCTCTGGGAGATCCCGAGCCACATGCGCGAGGTGCTCGGCGACGCCGACTACGTGCACGCGATCGCGAAGCGCCTCGTCCACGCGAAGGACGTCCTCTTCCTCGGGCGCGGCCTCGGCTTCCCCATCGCGCTCGAGGGCGCGCTCAAGCTCAAGGAGATCTCGTACGCCCACGCGGAGGGCTACGCGGCCGGCGAGATGAAGCACGGGCCGATCGCCCTCATCGACGAGGCCCTCCCCGTGATCGTCGTCTGCCCGCGCGACGCGCACTACGACAAGACCTTCTCCAACCTGCAGGAGGTCCGGGCGCGCGAGGGGCAGGTCGTCGCGATCGCCACGAAGGGCGACGAGTCGATCCTGGAGATCGCCCAGCACCACGTCTGGATCCCCAAGGTGCCGGACGAGGTGGGGCCGCTGCTCACCGTGCTCCCGCTCCAGCTCATCGCCTATTACGTCGCCAACCTGAAGGGCAACGACGTCGACCAGCCGCGCAACCTCGCGAAGACCGTCACGGTCGAGTAGCGGCGCCTCTCGCCAGGAGGGCTGCTCCGACACGGCGAGCGGGCCGTCGGCCCTCGGCCCTCGGCCCTCCTGGCCCGCGCGGCGCCCCCGCGGCCTTCGCGGGCGGCCCGCGCGCCGGTCCAGGCCGCGGCTATGCTGCGCGCATGCGCATCCCCGGCAGAACGGAGCGGCGGGTCGTCGCGGCCATCCTCGTGACCGCGCTGATCCCGCTGGTCGCGAGCATCGTCGTCGCCAGGACGGTGATCGCGCGGGTGTCGGCGACGGCGTTCCAGCCCGAGTTCGGCGTCCACCTCGACGGGGCGCTCGGCGTGTACGCCGAGCTGGCCGCCGCCCTCAAGCAGGGCATGCGCTTCGAGGCCGAGGCGATCGCCGCGGCGGACCCGCTGCGCCAGAGCGCCTTCGCCGGCGACGAGCCGCGCCTCGGGGCCGAGCTCGCGCGCCTCGTCGCGGCCCACCCGGCGCTGGTCTCCCTCCGCGTCGAGCGGTGCGGGGGCGAGCTCGTCGGCGCGCGGGAGCGCGGCCGCCCGGTCGACCCGGCGCACGAGAAGACGCTCACGGTGCGCAAGCCGATCGAGCGCGCCGCGGGCTCGCCCGGCGAGCCCGCGCTCGAGGACGCCGCGTGCGACGGCGACGCGAGGACGCTCGTCGCGACGTTCGCCGCGCCGAGCGCCCGCTTCGACGAGCTCCAGGAGGCGCAGGCGTTCGCGCAGGCATACCGCGCGATCGAGCGGGAGCACCGGAAGGAGTACCTCGACGAGAGCTACGGTGACGCCTTCGCCGCGCTGCTCGGCGCGACGATCGTCCTCGCCGTCCTCGCCGGCGTGCTCGTGGCGCGCCCGGTGGTCGACCGCATCGCGCGCCTCGCCGCCGCGACGCGGCCCGTCGCGGAGGGCGATCTCTCGGTGCGCGTGGCGCTCCAGGGCGACGACGAGGTCGCCGATCTCGGCCGCGCCTTCGATCGCATGCTCGAGGAGCTCCAGGGCAGCCGCGCGCGGATCGAGTTCCTGAAGCGCATGGGCGAGTGGCAGAAGATGGCGCGGCACCTCGCGCACGAGATCAAGAACCCGCTGACGCCCATCCAGCTCGCGGTCGAGGAGTGCCACCGCCGGTATGCGGGCAGCGACCCGGCCTACCAGCGCCTGCTCCAGACGACGCTCGAGGTCGTCGAGGAGGAGGTCGGCACGCTGCGCCGGCTCGTCGGCGAGTTCTCGAGTTTCGCGCGGCTGCCGCAGGCCGAGCTCGAGCCCTCGGACCTGGCGGAGTTCCTGCGCGAGCAGGGCGAGCGCTTCGCGGCGGTCGAGGAGGCGGGGCGAGAGCACGCCTCGGACGAGGCGCTGTTCGGGCGCGTCGATCTCGAGTTCGACGTGCCGGACGTCCCGATGCCGGCCGCGCTCGATCGCGAGATGCTCCGCCGCGCGCTCGGCAACATCGTGCGCAACGCGGCGCAGGCGCTGCGCGACGCGCAGCGGACGGCGCCCGGCGGCGGCGCAGCGGCGCGCCCTGGCGCCGCCGTCTGGGGCAAGGTCCGCGTGTCGGCGCGGAGCGAGGGGCAGAGCTACCTCATCGCGGTCGACGACGACGGCCCGGGCATCGATCCCGCGGTGCGCGACTCGGTGTTCGATCCCTACGTCACGACGCGGTACGACGGCACCGGGCTCGGCCTGAGCATCGTGAAGAAGATCGTCGTCGACCACGGCGGCACCATCGACGTGCTCGAGTCGCCGCTCGGCGGCGCGCGCTTCGTCATCCGGCTGCCGCGCGCGGGCACGCCGGCGGCGCGCGCCGCGCTCAGGGCCGAGCGCGAGGGCGAACCGCGCGCGTCGGGGGAGCCGGGCAGCCCGGCGACCCGCGGGAGCGAGCTCTTCTCCGAGGGCGATCGCGAGGCGACCCCGGAGGGCGCCGGCCTGCCGGCGAGGGGCTCCGGCGGCGAAAGCGCACCTCCAGATCGCCGATGGTCAGGAGATGCTTGACCGGCCGGCCTCACTTTGCCATGTTCGCCCGCGGAGAGGTGACCGAGAGGCCGAAGGTGCCTGATTCGAAATCAGGTGTACCCGCAAGGGTACCGCGGGTTCGAATCCCGCTCTCTCCGCTACGCTTGGCTGCTTGCCCCAGTTGAACCAGGTGGGCTCTGACCGCCCGCTCCCTCGCGAGCGGCGTGGGTACGGCAGAAGCGAGGCGCGCGTCGAAGAAGTATCGGGAGAGGTGACCGAGTGGTCGAAGGTGCACGACTGGAAATCGTGTGTACGGCAACGTACCGCGGGTTCGAATCCCGCCCTCTCCGCTGGACCGAGCAGTCGGTCGATTCCTGATCGTGAGCTCCTCGGGAAGGAGCCCGCAGGACTTCCTCTCCTGATGAGGCCGCCAGGCAGTGGCCTCCAACGGGAGTCGAGCCTCGGCCTCCTCGGCCGAGGCTGAGGGCGCCCCGAACGGCGGTGACACCGCGCAGGACGCGGGGGGACGCACCGGGGGCGGGATCGCGCTCTGCACGGCAAGGCCCGATGATCCGATCAAAAGCGGGCAAACACGGCTAGCAGGCGCAGAAGAAGCCCCGGAGGGCCGGGCTCGCCAGGCGGACAGAGCGGCGCAGAACGAGCAGAGCAGCAGAACGAAACAAGGGCCAGGTCGCGGACCGGCATGCTTGACCACCCCCCTCGGGGAGACGATGGTCCATCAGAAACCAGAGACGCTTGACAGGCGGAGGGCCGCCTTGTAGAAGTTGCGCCCCTTTTTGGCAGGCGCCCTTCCGGAGTTTTTCGCCCAATGAATCCTCAGCCCAAGTCCTTTTCCGCCAAGCCTGCGGAGGCCCGCAACGAGCGTACGTGGTGGGTGATCGACGCGGAAGGCAAGCCCCTCGGCCGCCTTGCCAGCCGCATCGCCATGGTGCTGCGCGGCAAGACGAAGCCCACGTTCACGCCGCACGTCGACACCGGCGACTTCGTGATCGTCGTGAACGCCAAGAAGGTCCTTCTGACGGGTCGCAAGCTCCAGCAGAAGAACTACGTGCGGCACAGCGGCGAGCCGGGCGGCTTCCGTTCCGAGCCGTACGGTCACCTGCTCGAGCGCAAGCCGGAGCTCCCCATCCAGAAGGCCGTGAAGGGCATGCTCCCGAAGAACGTGCTCGGGCGCGAGCTCCTCACCAAGCTCAAGGTCTACGCCGGTCCCGATCACCCCCACGCGGCGCA
Organism: Sorangium sp. So ce1153; assembly: GCF_051521595.1. Classification (NCBI taxonomy): domain Bacteria; kingdom Pseudomonadati; phylum Myxococcota; order Polyangiales; family Polyangiaceae; genus Sorangium; species Sorangium sp. So ce1153. The sequence goes on along the minus strand of NZ_CP150361.1, from coordinate 12,185,659 downwards.
GAAGCCGCAGCCCCTTAGCTACAGCTGAGCAAAGCCATGACGGAAACGAGAACGTACGCCACTGGTAAGCGTAAGACCGCGGTCGCGCGCGTCTTCCTCTCGCCGGGCACCGGCACCATCAAGGTGAACAAGCGTCCCGCCGACGAGTACTTCGTCCGCGAGACCTCGCGCATGGTGATGCGGCAGTCGCTGGAGCTGCTGGAGCTGCTCGAGCAGTTCGACGTCAACGCGACGGTGGTCGGTGGCGGCCACAGCGCGCAGGCCGAGGCGATGCGTCACGGCATCGCGCGCGCCCTCTGCGAGCTCGATCCCGAGCGCAGGTCGTCGCTGAAGCGCGCTGGCTTCCTCACGCGCGACGCGCGCAAGAAGGAGCGCAAGAAGTACGGCCAGCCCGGCGCCCGCAAGCGCTTCCAGTACTCGAAGCGCTAGCAGGTCGCGGCTTCTGCCCTCGGGGCGGACGCCATGGCAAGGACACCGAGGACGCGAGGGCAGAATCCCTCGGCGTCCTCGGTGCTTTTTGTTCGCCGGCCGCCCTCGACGAGCCCGAGGACGCGCGGGCGTGACGCCCGGAATGCCCGATGTTCTGTTCATCGGCCGTTCGCGACGAGGCTGGGGGACGCGAAGAGGTCATCCCCCGGCTTTCGCGCGCCAGTGGTCCCCTCGAGCGGACCTCCCGGCCCGCTCGGTTTCATCGAGCGGACCTCCCGGCCCACTCGGTGTCACATCGTTTCTGACGGGTTCTTGAGGTCGGCGCCCTCGATGAGCTCGCCCTCATCATCCCCGGCGCCCTGCGGCGGCTGCGCTTCCGGCTCTGTCGGTCCGCTCGGACCGACCTCGGGCGCCGCCGGGACCGCCGTGTCGCTGCCGGCGGCGGCGGGCGGCGGAGCGGTCGGCTCCGCGACCGCCTCTGGCTTCACCGGCTCGGGCGGCGGCTCGGGCAGCGGGATGGCGTCGAGCCTTCTGTCGAGGGCCTCCTTCGCCGCGGCGAACGCCGCGCGATCGATGCCGGGCATCACGCGCTCTCCGTCGAGCTGGAGCGTCTCGGCGTCGAAGTACTTGCCGTCCTTCTTGGCGCTGAAGTGGAGGTGCGGGCCCGTCGAGCGGCCGGTCGACCCCACGTAGCCGACGAGCTGGTGGGTCCCGATCTTCATGCCGGTCTTGATGCCGGCGGCATACCGCGACAGGTGGGCGTAGCCGGTGCTGATGCCGTTCGCGTGCGAGATGGTGACGAGGTTGCCGCTCGGACCCGCAGGCCCGACCCACTCGACCACGCCGCGGTAAGCCGAGTACACCGGCGTTCCCATCGGCGCGCCGAGGTCCGTGCCGTTGTGGGGCATCCTCTTCTTCAGCACCGGGTGCATCCGGTTCGGGTTGAACTTCGAGGTCACGGGCGCGCCCGGGACCGGCGAGCGCCAGCCGCCGGCGTGCGGCTGGCGGCCGCGCTCATCGAAGTAGCCGCGGGCCTCCTGCCCCTTGAAATCGTAGATGCGCAGCGGCTTCTCGGCGGGATCCGCCGGCCGGTACTCGAGCGCGACGATCTTCTTGTACCGGGAGAACATCCCGAGCGCCGTCTCCTCCATGGCGATCAGCCGGACGGTGCTCCCTTCCTCGAAGCTCTCCGTCGACATGCGCCCGCTGAGCGCGTCGTCGATCACGTCGAGCACGCCTGCTTCGAGGCCCCCCGACTGGTACGCGCTGGCGAGATCCTTCCCGACGTAGAAGGCGGCGACGACCTCCTCCTCGGCGATCTTCATGTCGAGCGTGGTGCCCGAGAGCAGCCCGGCCGCGTCCTCCCTCGCCTGGTAGATCTCGCTCGACGAGATCTCGTACTCGAAGGCGCGGACGCGGCGCGTGGAGCGGTCCATCGCGACGGTGAACCGGTCCTTCCGGCCGCACTTGTCGAACTTCCGGAGGCCGTCGAAGGCCTTCATGATCCGGTAGACCTGCGCCTTCGGCACGCCCTTGTCGGCGAGGGCCGTGATGAACGACCGGCGGTCCATCACATCGCTCGCCATGAGCACGGACGGATCCTTCGCGAGCTCGGAGACCCGCCACGGGCCAGGCAGCGGGGTGCGCTTCTTGGCCTTCAGCTCGGGCGCCGCGGAGGGCCTCGCGGCCTCCTCCGTTCCCCCGGCCGAGCTCGTCGGGCTCGCCGCGACCAGCGCGCGCTCGTCGCGCACCGGGACGCCCTGGATCAGCAGGGCGATCAGCGAGGTGAGCGTCGCGAGACCGAAGATGCCGCCGAAGACCGCGGTCATGCGCGGCGAGAGGTGCGGCCCGGCCGGGGGCCGGCCGAGGCCAGGGGGCAGGCGCGGGCCGTCCACCGAGCCAGAGCCCGCGTAGGGCCCCTCGATGAGCGACGGCGTGCGCGGGGTCTGCCCGCGCGGCTCGCTGCCGCGCGACCAGGGCGCTGCCCCGCGCCCGCGAGAAGAAGGAGGAGGGAGCTGCGCCCACGTCGGCGCGGTGCGCGCGCGCGGATCGCCGCTGCGCGACCAGGGCGCGGCCGGGGCGCTCTCGCCGCGGCGATGGCTCGGCAGCGGCGCGGCCAGCTGCGGCGCGGCAGGCCTGCCGGACGCGTCGAGCGCGTCGTCCGTCACGTCCTCGGCGGCGCTGCTGGACTCGATCTCCGCGCGGTCCGCGCGCGGCGCGTCCTGCGAGGCGGCGGCGCCGGGCTCCGCCGCGCTGCCGTCGGCTCCGTTCGCTCCGTCCCGCTCCTTGGAGGGGTCCGCGGCGTCCGGTGCCCCGGATGCCTCGAGCGGGTTCTGGGGTACTGCGCTCGGCACGCCGACGTGCGTACCAAGGCATCGCTGGGGTTGCAACCGCGCGGACTCCCGCCCCGCCGCGGGGGTCGCGCGGAAGACGCGACCGCATCGTACGCCCGTCGCGTAAGCTGGCGGGCCTCATGGACGACCGGCTGAAGCAGCTTCTGGTTCTCGGCAGGGAGCACTACGAACGGCGCGAGTACGATCTCGCCGAGCACGCTCTGCGGCAGATCCTCGAGAAGACCGACCGCTTCGCGGACGTGTTCAACATGCTCGGAGTCATCCTTCACGAGCGAGGGGACTTCCTCGCCGCCGAGGCCCACTTCGAGCGCGCGGTGCAGCTGAACGAGCACTACACGGAAGCGCTGCTGAACCTCGCCGTCACGTACAACGACCTCGGCAAATACGAAGCCGCGCGACAGGTCTACTCGCGCATCCGCCGCGGCGATGGCGAGGGCGGCCTCCTCGATCCGTTCGCGCGCGGCAAGCTCGCCAACATGCACGCGGACCTCGCGAAGGCCTATGCCGAGGTCGGGTGCATGCAGGAGGCGATCGCAGAGCTCAAGCGGGCCGTGGCGCTGTGCCCGACGTTCGCGGATCTCCAGCTGCGCCTCGGGACGATGTACCGCGAGGCTGGCAATATGGGGCTCGCTCGCGAGCACTACGCGGCGGCGCGCGACGCGAACCCGAAGTACGCGCCTGCGCGCGTGCTGCTCGGGGTCGCGCTGCTGTCCCTCGGCGCGTCCGATCAGGCGATCGCCGAGTGGCGCGAGGCGCTCGCGATCGAGCCCGACAACATGACGGCCAAGATGTACCTTCGCATGGTCGAGGCGCAGCGGAACTCGCGCACCAAGGATGGCGCGCCACGCGAGTCGGCGCCGCCGCCCACCGTGAGAAACGCGACCTGGGACGTGCTCGACGAGGCGACCCCCACGGAGGTGACCGACCTCCTGTCCACGGCGACATCCGATGCAGCGGAGGACCCAGATCACGCTGCACGGGAAAGCAACTCCTGAACGTTGGCGAAATACTCTCCGCTCCGCGAGGAGGTGCGCCGCGCGTGGCGTGAGCTCCGTGGCAGCGAGCTGTCCGCCGGGCGCACGGCTGTGGCGGTGGCGATCGGCCTGTTCATCGGCTCGCAGCCGATCTTCGGTTGCCACACGCCGCTCGTCCTCCTCCTTTGCCTTTGGTTCCGCCTCGACGCGGCGATTGCCTGGGTCGCCGCGAACATCTCCAACCCCTTGTTCGCGCCAGCGCTGCTCACCGCCGAGGTCCAGGTCGGGGCGTACCTCCGCACGGGCAGCTGGCTGCGGCTCCATGAGAAGATGAGCTGGGCGCAAGCGCTGTCCGAGTTCCCCGAGTACATGTTCCTCGGCGCGCCAGTGGTCGGGATCGCGCTCGCCGCCGTCGGCGGCGGCCTGATCTTCGCCATGGTCGCGCTGAAGCGGCGCCGAGCTCCGTCGCTGCAGAGCAGCAAGATCGAGCCGTATCGGCTCCCCGAGAGCGCGCCGCCGTGGGTCCACGCGGTCGAGCGGGTCGCGGCGAGGTACAGCCCGCCCGAGGGCGCCACGCCGGCGCAGCGCACGCGCTTTCACTATGTTCGCTTCAAGCTGCTCGGCGATCCCGTCGCGCGGCTGATTGCTGACATCGCCGGCGACCGCCCGGCCGCGCTGGGAGAGGTCCTCGATATAGGGACCGGGGCTGGCCAGCTGCCGATTCTCCTGCTCGAGCTGGGTCGGGCCGCGCGCGTGCGCGGGTTCGACTGGGATCGAGCCAAGATAGACGACGCGCTCCGCGCGAGCGGCGGGGGATCCGGCGCAGCGCTGCCGCTGTCGTCCGGGTCGCCCGGTCGGTCCGACGGGCCGCGCGTCGCCTCCGCGCTGCCCGCGGAGTTCTGGTGTGCCGACGCGCGCGAGGCCGAGCTGGGAGAGGCCGACACCGTGCTGCTCATCGACCTGCTCCACTACTTCCGCGTCGAGGAGCAGGACGCGATCCTGCGGCGGGCGGCGGCCGCGGTCCGCCCGGGAGGGCGCCTGCTCGTCCGCGAGGCGGACACCGAGCGCGGCTTGAGGAGCTCGGTCACGCTCCTCGAGGAGCGCATCTTCACCGCGCTCCGGTTCAACCGGGGCGAGCGTGTGCGCTTCCGCCCTGCCCGGGAGATCGCGGCGCTCCTCGGGCAGCTCGGCTTCTCCTGCGAGACGAGGCCAGCCTGGGGGAAAACGCCGTTCTCGAATGTCCTCATCGTCGGGACCCGAGCCCGGAGCTGAGCCCGAGTCGCGCCTCTCTCGGCGATCTCCTCATACGCCTCCCGCGCGGCGCCCTCAGCGACCGTCGCTCGGAGGTCTGATCCAGCGTGCGGGCTCTACCGGGTGTGGCTCGAATCGGGCGACCACCATGGATGGTCAGAAGCTGTCCAGCGCGGTAGCGTCTGGTCTCGTGGTGTCCCTTCACTCCATGAGCCGTCGTGTCCCGTCGAGCGACCTTTGATGGCATAGACCATGCTTGGTCGCGCGACGCTGGCGACGGCTCCGGCTGCCCGCGCACCCTTCTCGATCAACAAGGGGCGAGAGCTCGATGCGTCATCGGGAAAGCTCTCAAGCCTTCGGCGGGGGCGCCAGAGGGCCGTATCGGGAGAGCGCTCACGCGCCTCGGCGAGAGGCGTTCGGAGGACTGCGCTGAGGAAACGCCAGGCTCGCCAGCACTGCAAAGTAGCAATATCCGCCTAGGGCGTCCTGTTCAGACGTCCGTAGAGGTAGGTTGGCTTCCAAGATCACGCTGGCGCGCCGCGTTGCTCCAGGGCGCGCTCGCTCAGGGAGGGTTCGCGATGGACGCGGAGCGCGCCAAGCGCTCACGGCAGCATGCTCGCTCGCAGCGCCGATCGTGCTCTGCCCGGTTGGCACTCTCGACCACGCACCAGCGTCAGGTAGCTAGATATGGTGGTCCATCGATGTCGGCCCACGACATGTTGGGGGCCGAGCTGCATGGCATCCTCCGTCTCCCAGGAGCCATCCAAGGACGACAGGAGCACGGCGGGCGCGACATCGAGGTGAGGCAGCGTCCTGGGCACCGGAGCGGACCCCTGCGCCCAGAGACCGCCGAGAGCAGCCGACCCCGTATCGACGGGTCGGGCTGCTCACCAGCGGTCGGGCAGGGACCGAGAGATGGAGCGAGCTGATGTCTCCACCGTGCTACGCGGAGGAGACATTGCTGGGGGAGTCTGCCTGGGGGGTGTCCTGAGGCGTGTACGGCAGCGGAGCTTGCTCCGCTCCGATGTGCGACGTGTCCACGCCCGCCTGGGGAGATCCCGGCTCGCCGCGATCTCCCCTGCTGGGCTTGGAGGCAGGCTGGACGTCGACCTCGGCTGGCGCGGCCGGACCCGCCTGGCGGAGGTTCGCGCCGGCTTTAGCGCGAAAAGTACTTGGTAGCCCGCTTCTCTCCTTTCGACGTGATCTTCTTCTCGACGAGCAGCTTCCGAATCGGCAGGGTCAGCTCCTTGGTCGTGGTGCCCAGATCCTTGGCGATCTGCTCCACGCCCTGGCCGCTGTTGGCGCGGATGTGCTCCAGGACCTTCTGCGTCATCGCGGCGAGCTCTTCCTTCGAGCGCTTCTCGCCCTTCTTGCGGGTGGGCTTCGCGGCGCGAGCAGGGCGCCCTGCCGCCTTCTTGACCTCCGCGGGCTGCTGAGGAGCGGCCTTGGCCCGACCTGCCTTGCGCGGCGCGGCGGCGGCAGCGACCGGCTGGCCCTCCCCTCGCAGCGCGTCGGCGACCGCTTCGAGAGCCGCTTTGCGGACAAGTCCGCTCAGCTGGGAGACAAATGCATCAACGTGGCTTCTGATTTCTTGTTCGACGTTGCTCATTGGATCTCGCGTCCCATGAATAGCTAGAGTTGTCAACTGCTGATCAGCGTCTTGCTTGAAAATAATTCGAGAGGTGTCCTCTCAACATGGGTCGGGAACCCGAGCTGGCGAGGTCCCCGTCCGGTCATGGCGTGCTGGGGCGACCGGTCGAGCCGGACTCCAGCCACCGCTCCTCCCTGTGACATCGCGGAGCGACGCTGCTCCAGTCGCGCCGCGCGCCGCGCGTCGCGCGTCGCGGAGCGGCGCCAGGCCCGATGGCCCTGCGCGGGGCAGCCAAGCTCAGTGGCCAGACCCGGCGCAGCCAGGCCAGGTGGCGTCGCTCCGCGAAGCCAGGCTCTGCCCAAACCGAGCAAGGGTGCGATGGACAGCGCCGCGCTCTTCTCTGCGCCGCTCAGCGGGCTCCCTGGGCCAGCCCAGTAACCGAGGGGAGCCGGCGACATTCCCACGAAGATTTGCTTTCCTGTGCTCCGGACACAAGCGACCCACCGCGCCGCGACCGCGTCGCGCGCCTGACCCGAGGGCGCGCGGAGGGGTGTGACCCCCCCGGCGAGTCGGCCTCGATGAGGAAAGGTGTCATGGCCGAGGTCGCCGTTCCAGTCCATCCCCGGTGGGCTGGAACGGAGGCTCGAGCCTTTCACTTCTGCATTCCGCCCCGCCCCAGCGGCGTATCCGTATGCCCGAGCTTTCGTCTCGTGGCCGCGCTGCTCTCCGGGATCGACCGCAACGTGTCGGCAGCCGAGCCGCCCTCCGGCGCTGTTGGTTTCATGAGGGCTGCCGCTCCCACCTGCCAGGACATCCCCCTGGCGGATCGAGGCGACGTCCCGAGGCGTACGCGTCCACCCAGCCCACTCAGCCCACTCGGCCCACCCCCCAGAGTGCACCCCCCAGGCCACATCGCCTTGTGCCTGGCTGCATCTTTTTGCGGCTGTGCTGGAGCTGCCCAGCCTGTGGCCGTGTCGCCCAAACCCCTGGTCGCGTCCGAGCTCCGTCGGCCGCCCTGGCAAGCCGGAAGTCCGCCCGCGGGAGGTCACGAGGCCGCCGCTCCTGCTCAGCCGCCGATCCTGACTCGCCGGGTGACACTCGCGCTGGGCACCAGGGTGACGCTCGTCCGCGGCTCGCCCCTGCGACCGCGGGCGAAGCTCGCCGCCGCCGCCGGAGGCGACATCGAACCCCAGGGCGGGGCGGTGGTGGTGGACGCTGCTGGACAGTTCGTCACTCCTCGGATGCTCGACGCGCACTCCCACCTCGGGGTCTACCCGACACCAGGCGCGGTGGCCCACCTGGACGGCAGCGAACGGGAACCAGATACGAGCCCGGTGGTGCCGCAGGCTCAGTCCGCCGATGCCTTCTGGCCACAGGACCCGGGTATCGAACGGGCAGTCGCTGGTGGTGTTACGACCATACAAGTCCTTTCGGGTTCAGGCAACCTGATTAGAGGGTGCGCGGTAACGATGGAGCTCCGGCCGGTCTCCCAGCCACATGCCCGTCACCGTGGCGCCCGGCGGGCTGAAAGTGGCTAGCGGGGAGAACCCGAAGCGCAGCTACGGCAAGGACAAGCGGACAGCGGGTGGCCGGTATGGGCAACCTCGCTCTCCAGCGGGCGGCCTTTCTCAAGGTCGAGAAGCTCCAGACGGACTGGGCGCGATGGCGCGACGACGAGTCGCGCCGGATTGCGACCGAGGCGAAGAGGCGATCGCCCACGCGGCGGGAACGCCCGACACCCCAGGCCTCCTCCTGCGAAGACCCTGCCGTGCCCACTCCCCGATCGAGGACCGCCGCGCGGCGCGTTGATCGCGGTGAGCCATCTCCGCAGTCGTCTCCGCCGCCCACCGGACGGTCGATGGCGAGACACGCCAGGGCGACACCTGCGTGATCAGGACGGCCTCACCGCACGCGCAGGCAACGGCGCTGCGCCGCCGGCCGCCGCGACCCTGCCCCGGTGAGGGCCGCGCGCTCATCGCGCCGAGCCGCTCGGGCGCGCTCACGCCGGTGGAGCTCGACGAGCTCCGCGGCGCGCCTCTCGTGTCGGCCACAGCCCCTCCGCCGTTCGCGCCACACCTCGGTGTCGCGGCGAGCGCTGGTCATGAGAGCAGCGCGACCGCATGCGCGGCGCGCCGCGAAGCGTTTGACGATGCGCGTATGTTCGCGCCGGCGGCGCGCGCGCGCAGGGCTAGATCCGTCGCCGTCTCGCCCCCAGGGCGTCGGCGCGCGGCGCAGCGACCGGTCACGCCAGCAAGCCGCGTGTCACCTTTCTTCGCGTCGACCTCGCGTCCGCGCCGCCCTGCTCTCCATGGAGGAAGGACTCCACCCTGCATCCGGTGATCGCCTCGGACGCCGAGACAGCGAGCGAGCTCGCCAGCGGTGACTCCGGGGGGACGTCGCGGTCGGGCCGGGCGACCCGCGCGAGATCTCGACCTGGGCGTTCCGCCTCTGCCTCGGTGGCGAGCTGCGCCGCGCGCGTCTCATGACGGCGCTTTCGAGACGTGAAGGAGAGCCGGCGCGGGCCGCGCCGGCCTCTCTGCCGGAGGCGCCGTGATCGGGGCGCTTGCTGCCGGCGCGCGCGACTTCTAGATCGTTCCGGCCGTGGTCAACCCGAGCGCCAAGCAGGATCCCGAAGCCCTCGTCGCAGCCAAGCTCGCGTCGCTCCCGACCAAGCCGGGCTGCTACCTCTTCATCGACAAGACCGGCGCCGTCGTCTACGTCGGCAAGGCGAAGAGCCTGCGCTCGCGCGTCCGGAGCTACTTTCAGGAGAGCGGGAGCGACGCCCGCTACTTCATCCCGATACTCCGGAAAATCGTGGCCGATCTGGAGACGGTGGTGACGGCCACCGAGAAGGAAGCGGCCGTACTCGAGAACGAGCTCGTCAAGCAGCACAAGCCGCGGTTCAACGTCAAGCTGCGCGACGACAAGGACTTCCTCTGCCTCAAGCTCGACACGCAGAAGGAGTGGCCGATGCTCGAGACGGTCCGCCGTCCCGCCCCGGACAAGGCCCGGTATTTCGGCCCCTACCACTCGGCGACGAGCGCGCGGCGGACGCTCCACCTGGTCAACAAGCACTTCCAGCTCCGCACCTGCTCCGACGCCGAGATGGCGTCGCGCCGCCGCCCTTGCCTGCAGTACCAGATCAAGCGTTGCCTCGCGCCTTGCGTGATGGATGTGGACCGGGAGCTCTATTCGGAGATGGTCCGCTCGGTCGCGCTCTTCCTCGAAGGGCGCCACGACGAGCTCACGGGCGAGCTCACCGTACGAATGCGGGACGCGTCGCGGGAGCTCGAGTTCGAGCGCGCCGCCATCTACCGCGATCAGCTCCGGGCGGTCGAGGCGGTGCGGGAGGCCCAGCGCGTCGTCTATGTGAAAGACGTCGATCAAGACGTGGTGGGCATCTACCGCGAGGGGACGCTCGTGGAGGTCGAGGTGATCCTGGTGCGCCAGGGGCGCGTGACAGACACGCTGTCCTTCTCGCTCCGCAACATGGAGCTGCCGGACGACGAGGTGCTCGGCGGCTTCCTGAACGAGTACTATGGCGTCGCGTCCACCACGATCCCCGATGAGGTCCTCGTGCCGGTGTTGCCCGACGGCGCAGAGGGCGTGGCGGAGTGGCTCGGCGATCGGCGCGGCCGCAAGGTGGCGCTCTTCGTTCCTCAGCGCGGTCCTCGCGTGGATGTGCTCAAGATGGCGAACGAGAACGCAGCTCACGCGTTCCGTGAAAAGCAGAGGAGCTCCGACGATCTCGAGGCCCGGCTCGAGGAGCTCAGGGAGCGCCTCCGCCTCCCGACGCTCCCGCGTCGCATCGAGTGCTGCGACATCTCGCATCTCGGCGGCGGCGACACCGTGGGCTCGATCGTGGCGCTCCTCGATGGCCAGCCGGACAAGAAGCGCTACCGCAGCTTCAACGTGAAGAGCGTGGCCGACGGGGACGACTACGCTGCCATGTACGAGGTGCTCGCGCGCCGTTTTCGTCGCGGCAAGGCCGCCCGGCCGGCGAGCCCGCAGCCCGTCGCGGACAGCGAGGCCGCCGCCCTCGGCACCTCCGAGGCGGTCGCGAGCGACATGACAGAGAGCGACGCGCTGGAGAGCGACGCGATCGAGGGCGAGCTGACAGAGAGCGACGTGACAGAGGGCGACGCGCTGGAGAGCGACGCGGTAGAGAACGACGCACCCGAGAACGACGCGCTGGAGAGCGACGCGGTAGAGAACGACGCACCCGAGAACGACGCGCTGGAGAGCGACGCGGTAGAGAACGACGCACCCGAGAGCGACGCGCCCGAGGGCGACGTGGTTGAGGAGGAAACGGGCCTGGCGACAGCGAGCGATGCTCCGCCGGAGGCGGCGACTGCAGAGGTGCCCGCGACCGCCGCGCGAGCGGCTGCCGGTCCAGCGCAGGAGGCGGCGAAGAGCGCAGAGGCCGGTGGAACCGAGTGGGATCTGCCGGATCTGCTCGTGGTCGACGGCGGCCGCGGCCAGCTTCAGGTCGCGCTGTCCGCGGCGCGCGATCTCGGGCTCCACGGCCTCCCGATCGTGGGCCTCGCGAAGGAACGGGAGACGCAGGCCGGCGAGAAGCTCGTCGACCGCGTCTACCTTCCCGGTCAGAAGAACGGTATCCCGCTCCGCTCGACGAGCTCCGCCCTCTTCTTCCTGGCGCGCGCGCGCGACGAGGCGCACCGCTTCGCAAACCACGCGCGCAAGCGGCTCGGCAAGGCGCGGCGCCTCCGCTCGGAGATCGAGGACATCCCGGGGCTCGGCAGCGCGGTGAGGACGGCGCTCCTCCGGGAGCTCGGCTCCCTGGAGGCAGTGCGTCGCGCGACCGACGCTCAGATCCTGGCGGTGACAGGTGTCACCAAGCGTCATCTGTCCGCGCTGCGCAAGGTCATCCCGTCTCCTGAGCCCTCGCAGGCCGACGCGCCGGTCGAGGACGGCGGCGAGCCCTCCAGGCCTCGGGGCTCACGCGGTAGACGCGAGCGTGCCCGCCGATCCGGGGCGGACCGGTGAAAGATCACGCTGTGACTGAATAGCGTTCCCGGTTGAGCGCCAAGGCGTTCTCTGCGACGATCCGAACGTCGGGCGCCCGGCCGCAATCCGGGCGCCCGATGTCGATCTTCGATCAAGAGCTACACCTCGTACACCGAGCGCAATTTGCTGACCCGTCCTCATGAGGCCGCGCTCGGAAGGCTCGATTCCCGGTGGGGATTGCCTCCCTCGCCGGGGCTACGCGGCACGTGAGCACCATGGGAGAAGTACGCGCTGGCCATACGCTCGGTCGCTATGAGCTCCTCGTCCCAATTGCGCTCGGGGGCATGGCCTCGGTGTGGGCCGCTCGAACGAGCGGCCAGCTCCCGAGGATCGTCGCCGTCAAGCTGCTGCGCGCCGAGCTGAGCGACGACCCCGACTTCGAGGCGATGTTCCTGGACGAGGCCACGCTGGTCTCGCAGATCCACCACCCGAACGTCGCCGAGACCATCGATGTGGGCGAGGAGGACGGCGTCCTCTATCAGGTGATGGAGCTCATCGACGGTGAGCCGCTCAACCTCGTTCTCCGCGAGAGCAAGGCGCGCGGCGGCCTGCCGCTCCCCCTCGCGCTCCGCATCGTGGCCGAGGCGGCCCTCGGCCTGCACGCGGCGCACGAGCTGCGCGGCCGCGACGGCAAGCTCGTCGGCCTCGTTCACCGCGACGTCTCGCCGCAGAACATCCTGGTCGGCTACGACGGGTCCGTGAAGATCCTCGACTTCGGCGTGGCCAAGGCCGCCTCGAACCTGCAGCGCACCCAGGTCGGGCAGGTGAAGGGCAAATACGCGTACATGTCGCCGGAGCAGGCGAGCAGCGAGCCGATCGATCGGCGCACCGACGTCTTCACGCTCGGGATCGTCTTCTACCAGCTCGTGACGGGCAAGCACCCGTTCCTCGCCGAGAACGAGCCGGCGACGGTGCGCCGCATCTGCGACAAGGCCGCGGCCGAGCCGGCGCGGACCCTCGCCCCCGCGCTGCCGGAGAGCGTCGATCGCATCCTCATGAGGGCGCTCGCGAAGTCGAGGGACGAGCGCTTCGCCACGATGGCCGACCTGCGCCGCGCGATCGAGCAGCTGGCGCCGACGGTGCCGCTCGCCACGCCCGATGAGCTCGCTGTGCTGATGCAGCAGCTGCTCGGCCCGCGCGGCGAGCGGCGGCGCGTCGCGATCCAGGAGGCCATGCAGATCGCGCGCGAGCGCTCGGCCGACCACGACTATCCGCCCCCCCGGCCGAGCTCGCCTCAAGCCGTCGCCCGTCCCGGGCGCGCGATCGTGGAGCGCGACACGACCGCGCCGCGCAGCGTCCCTCCGCCCGCTCACCCGCCGCGGCGCTGGCTCGTCCCCGTCGCCGCCGTCTGTCTGGCGGTGCTCGCGGCGCTCGCGGGCGCGTACCTCCTCGGGTCCGCGCTGCGCCGAGGCGCGCCGCGCGAGCGGGGCTCGCTGCTCGTTTCCCCGGCGCGCTCCATCAAGGAGCCGCTCCTCAGGGCCGCGCGCGCCGCCTCGAAGGTCCCGCGCCGCTCCCGGGACGCTGACCCGTAGCGGCGCGCGCGCCCGCGTCGACGCCGCCGCGGCGTTTCCTTGACGGCTCGGGGAAGGCTTTTCAAGATGCCCGCCCTCGCATGGATCTTCGCCGCTCGCCGGAGCTCTGGCGGTTCGCCGCGCTGGTGGCGATCTTCGTCACGAGCGGCCTGGTCATCACCTACCTCGTGCTGCCGCCGCCGGCGGATGACGGCCCGAAGCCGCCGCCGGTGCTCCGCGTCGCGGAGGCGCCGGTGCCGGCGGGCGGCGACGTCGTGGCGAACGCGCTCGATCTCGTGCGCCGCTACGCCACCGGGGAGATCCGGATCGTGCTCCCTGACGGCTCCGCGCGCGCGCTCCGCCGCAACGATCTCGGCGTCGAGATCAACCGGGTCCGCCTCGCCGAGTTCGTCCGCGAGGCGCTCCGCCCGGAGAGCGCGCTCCGCCGCGCGCACGAGCGGAAGGACGAGGATGCGCCGCTCGACATCCCGATCCCGCTCCTCCTCGACTCCGAGCGGGCGATCAGCAAGCTGCTCGACCTGAAGGTCGAGCTCGACGCGCCGGCGGTCGACGCCTACGTCGACCTCGAGGCGAGGCAGCTCAAGCCCGAGAAGATCGGCTATCGGCTGGACGTCTACGGCACCCTCGCGCGGATCGACGCTGCCCTGCGGGCGGGCGAGGACACGGCGCTGGCCAGCGTCGAGACGATCGCGCCGAAGCTCGTCGCGGAGCAGCTCGGCAACGTCAAGTTCGATCAGGTGCTCGGCTACTTCGAGACGCGCTACGCGACGGGGGCGAGGTCCAAGGAGCGGACGTACAACCTCAGGCTGGCCGCCTCGAGGCTCGACGGCGTGGTCGTCATGCCGGGCGAGATCTTCGACTTCAACGAGACGGTCGGCCCGCGCGACGAGGCGCACGGCTACCGCGTCGCCCCCGTCATCGCCCAGGGAGAGCTCGTCGACGGGCTCGGCGGCGGCACCTGCCAGATCTCGGGCACGCTTCACGGCGCCGCGTTCTTCGCCGGGCTCGAGATCGTCGAGCGCTACCCGCACTCCCGCCCGAGCTACTACATCAAGCTCGGCCTCGACGCGACCGTCGTCTACCCGACGATCAACTACCGCTTCAGGAACCCGTTCGACTTCCCGATCGTGCTCCACGAGACGGTGGCCGGCGGCGTCGTGCGCGCCGAGATCCTCGGGCCCTCGCGCAAGCTCACGGTCACGTATTTCCGTCGCATCGACGAGGTCATCCCGTTCGAGGAGCTGGAGCGCCCGACGCCGAAGCTGCCCGACGGGACACGGGCGCTCGCCCAGCGCGGCATCCCCGGCTTCAGGACGACGAGCTCGCGGGTCGTCCGCGACGGCGCCTATGCGGTGCGCGAGAAGTGGAGCGACAGCTACCCGCCGACCACGCAGATCATCCACGTCGGGAGCGGCCCGCGCGACCCGGAGTTCAAGGCGGCCGACGACAACCACCCCGAGTACGTGGCTGACGAGTACCTCGTCGTCACGCAGGGCCCGGACGTCCGCACGCCCGGCGCGACCGGCCCCGAGCCGGGCGGTGGCACCGTCGAGAGCCGCGAGCCGGGGCTCACGGGCGAGCGCGGCTGGACCGATCGCGCGGGGTTCGGCACCTTCCGCGCGAAGGGGGACGAGCGCGCCGAAGCGGAGAAGGAGGGCGCCCGCGCGCGGGGGGAGGACGCCGCGCCCGCCGAGGGCGCCGACATCGTGCAGCGCGCGAGCGAGCCAGCGGCCGAGGGCAAGGCGCGGCGAGATGCCCGCGGGCAGAAGGAGAAGGACCCCGCGGCCGACGAGACGAAGGACGGCACCAGCAAGAAGCGGCGCCGGAAGAAGGCCGAGGACGACGGCTGATCGGGCGGCGGCAGCGCTCGCGGGCGGCCTCTCCAGCGCTGCCGCGCCGCACGACCGGCGCTAGATATCGATCACGTTGAGACCCGGAGAAATTTCACAGGGAGGCGGGGAGGTGGGGAGGAAGAAAAAAATGAAGTTCTTTCTCTTGCCGTCTCTCGCTCCCCGCCTCCCCGCCTCCCTGTGAAATTTCTGCTTTTTCTCGTGGTTTCAAACCGTTTGTCGCTCTAGCTCTTCGCCCGCAGCGCGGCCCCGCGCGGCGCGCGGTAGGGGTTGCCCATCCTCGGCGTGGTCGCTCCCGGCGCCCAGAACGTGTCGCACTTGCGGCAGTGCCAGCGCTTCTTCATCACGAGCAGCGGCAGCCCGAGCAGCGCGATGATGACGAGGACCTGACTCAGCGCCCACTCGCGGTACGCGTAGCGCGCCGCGCACGCCGGGCACTTGGGCCCGTCGAGCTCGTCTGCTTCGTCCTCTTCCTCGATCTCTCGATCGTCGTCGACAGCCGGCGGCTTCAGGATCTCGGCCGCTCGCTCCAGATCTGCGCGCGGCACCTGGAGTCGGATCCCGAGAGACCTGCCGATGTAGTGGGGGGTCAGCGTCGCCACGTGCTCATCGGCGATGAAGGCGCGGATGCCGTGAGCGGACAGGGCCGATCGTCCCATCTGCGCCTCGACGGACTCGCTGTAGGTCGCCACCGTGATGAGCTGCTCGGAGCCCGCCGGGACGCGGCCCCGAGGCCGATCGAAAGAGCGCACCTCACGAGGCTAGCATCCGCCCGCGGCGCAGCGTGTACGACCGCCCGTTTTCATGCCACGGTGGGTCGTCGGGGACCGCGGAGCGGATCCCCGACCCAGTTCGCAGGGGACCGCGGAGCGGATCCCCGACCCACGTTGGCTCCTGCGCCATGTCCGGCCGAACTCCGTCACCTCCCGCGCCCCGCCCGAGCGCCCCCGCGCCACCCGCTGCCGGCTCCACCTCGGCCGGCACGCTGCCGACCGTCGCGCTCGCGGTCTCTGGCAGCATCGCCGCCTACAAGGCCGCCGAGGTCGCTCGTCTCTTGATCCAGGGCGGCGCGCGCGTGCTGCCGATCATGACGCGCGCGGCGCAGCAGTTCCTGGGGCCCATGACGCTCAGCGGGCTCTGCGGCGAGCCGGTGCGCGACACGATGTGGGACCCGGCCTTCGCGGGCGAGCTGCACATCGCGCTCGCCGCCGAGGCGGACCTCGTGCTCCTCGTCCCCGCGACCGCCGACCTGCTCGCCCGGCTCGCCGCGGGGCGCGCCGACGACCTCGTGGCCGCGCTCGCCCTGTGCGCGAAGGGGCCGGTGCTCGCCGCGCCCGCGATGCACCCGCGCATGTGGGCTCACCCCGCGACGGTGCGGAACGTCGCGACGCTCGAGGCGGATGGGCGCGTGCAGCTCGTCGGGCCGGTCTTCGGCGAGGTCGCCTCGGGCGAGCGAGGCCTCGGGCGCATGGCCGAGCCCGCGGCGATCGCGGCCGCGGCCTTCTCGCGGCTCGCCGTGCGCGATCTCGCCGGGCTTCGCGTCGTCGTCACCGCGGGGCCCACGCTCGAGGACCTCGATCCCGTGCGCTTCCTCGGCAACCGGTCGACCGGCAAGATGGGCTTCGCCATCGCCGAGCGGGCCGCGCTTCGCGGCGCGGAGGTCACGCTCATCGCCGGGCCCGTGTCGCTCGCCACGCCGCCCGGCGCGCGGCGCGTGGACGTGCGCGGCGCGCTCTCGATGCGCGCCGCGCTCTGGCAGGCGCTCGGCGAGGATCTGCGCGGCGCGGACGCGTTGATCATGACGGCCGCTGTCTCCGACTACCGCCCGGCCGAGCAGCACGCGACCAAGCTGAAGCGCACCCCCGATCTCGCCACGCTGCCGCTCGTCCCGAACCCCGACCTGCTCGCCGAGGTAGGCGCCGCGCGCGCCGGCCTCGCCGGGGCGGCGAGCGCTGACGGCTCGCGGCCGCCCGCGCTCGTCGGGTTCGCCGTCGAGACCGCCACCGACGAGGGGGTGATCGCCTATGCCCGGCACAAGCTCGCGAGCAAGCGCGTGGACATGATCGTCGCCAACCACGCGGCGGACTCGTTCGGCCGGGACGACAACCGCGCGACGCTCGTGACCCGCGACGCGGCCGACGCGCTCGGCGTCCTGCCCAAGCCCGTGCTCGCGGATCGCATCCTCGACAGGGTCCTGCAGCTGTGCGCGCGATGATCCCGGGCGACGTCGACGTCGACGCGGACGCCGCGCCCCCGCCGTCCGCGGCCCCTCCGGCTGCCCCGGCCTCATCGGACGACCCGCGGTCGACCGATCCGCGCGAGCCGCCGCGGGCCTCGCGCCGCGAGGCAGCGCTCATCGCCGCGGCGGTCACCGCCGGCGTCGCGCTCGCCGTCTCGCTCGCGTTCGACCCCGAGCGCGCGGGCGCGCTCGGCATGCTCGCGCCCGTCGGCGCCCTCTACGTCCTCCTCGCGGCGGCGGCCGGGGTGTGGCTCCGCCGGCGCGGCGAGCTCCGCGCCGCGCTCCGCCCCCTGTCGGGCGACCTCGCGCGCGGCGCGCTCGTCGCCGCGGCGCTCTACGGCGTCTCCATGGCGGTGCAGATGGCGGTCGCCCCGCGCGGCTCGCCCCGCGAGGCGTGGCTCCTTCGCCTGTACCTCCAGCTCGGCGACCCTTCGGCCGACGCGCGCGTGTTCGCCGGCGCGATGGTGTTCGCGGTGGCCGCGCTGGAGGAGCTCGTCTGGCGCGGGCTCGTGATGCGCGCGCTCGAGGGGCCCCTCGGCCAGGGGGCTGCCTGGCTGCTCTCGAGCGCGCTGTTCGCGGCCGCGCACCTCCCCACGCTGTTCCTGCTCGGCGATCCGGTCGCCGGGCCGAACCCGCTGCTCGTCGCGGCGGGCTTCGGCTGCTCGATCGTGTGGGGGCGCGTGGTGCACCGGACCGGGCGCCTGCCCCCGGCGCTCTTCGCCCACGCGTTCTTCTCGTGGGCGATCGTGAGCTTCCCGATCTGGCGCCCGTGACGGGCGCGGGCGTCACCGCGGCGCCGCGGATCAGCCCTCGAGCTTCGCGAGCTCCTCGTCGGGTACGTCGAAGTCGGCGTACACGTTCTGCACGTCGTCGTGGTCGTCGAGCGTGTCGACGAGGTTGAGACAGACCTCGGCGTCGCGGCCCGCGACCTCTTTCTTGTTCTTGGGGACGTAGCCGGCGGTGTTCGACTTCACCGCGATCTTCGCGTCCTCGAGCGCCTTCACGACGGTGTCCATCATCTCGACGCTGGAGAGCACCTGCCACTCCTCGCCCTGGTCGCTGTAGTCGTCGGCGCCAGCGCCCACGGCGATGTCCATGAGCTGATCTTCGGTCGCCGCGTCCTTCGCGAGAAGGATGATCCCCTTGCGCTCGAAGGCCCACTGCGCGGAGCCGCCGGCGCCGAGCTGCCCGTTGTTCTTCTCGAAGATCTTCCGGATCTCGGCGACGGTGCGGTTCCGGTTGTCGGTCATCGCCTCGCAGAGGAAGAGCGTGCCGCTGGGGCCCGTGCCTTCGTAGAGGATCTCCTCGTAGTTCGCGCCCTCGATCTCGCCGGTGCCGCGCTGGATGGCGCGCTTGATCGTGTCGGCGGGCATCGCCTGGCCCTTGGCGTCGTTGATCGCCTTGCGGAGGCGCGGGTTGCCGTTCGGGTCTCCGCCGCCCATGCGCGACGCGACGGTGATCTCCTTGATGAGCTTCGTGAAGAGCTTGCCGCGCTTCGCGTCGAGCGCGCCCTTCTTCCGCTTGATGGTGGCCCACTTGGAATGGCCGCTCATGCCTGTCTGCTCCGTGATGACGGGGCGCTCGCTCGCGGCGCGCGCCCAGGGGAAAGGTTCGGCGCAAGCTGGAGCACCGATCGGTTCGAAGAGAGAAACGCCAGGACGCCGAGAACGCCAAGAGATCTTCGACGTCTCCTGGCGCTCCTGGCGCCCTGGCGGTTCGAACCGTCTGTCGCTCTAGCGGTGCGCCCGGGTGGAGGCAACCACGACGGCGCCCCGGCCGCGCCTACCTTTCCTTACCAGGAGAGCGAGCGCGGCCGGAGCCCTGGACGATCTGGGGGGTCTGTGGTTGCCCCGCCGTGGAGCTGCAGCGCTACAGCGCGTAGCCGGTCTCGCCGTGCTCGGTGGCGTCGAGGCCCTCGCGCTCGTCGCTCTCGGCCACGCGCAGGCCGATCACCTTGTCGACCAGCTTGAGGAGCACGAAGGTCACGATCCCGGCGTACAGCCCCACGGCCACGATGCCGGCGAGCTGCGGGACCATCTGACCCGGGTTGCCGGCGATCACGCCGTCGCGGCCGGCCTCGTTCAGGGCCTTCTCGGCGAAGACGCCGGTGAGGATCGCGCCGAGCAGCCCGCCCACGCCGTGCACGCCGAACGCGTCGAGCGAGTCGTCGTAGCGGAGGCGCTCCTTCGAGACGACCGCGAAGTAGCAGACCACGCCCGCGAGCAGGCCGATCACGACCGCGGCCCAGGGCGCGACGAACCCGGCCGCCGGCGTGATGCCGACGAGGCCGGCCACGATGCCGGAGGCGATGCCGAGGGCGGTCGGCTTGCCCCGCTGCGCCCACTCGACGAAGAGCCACGCGGCGCCGCCCGCCGCCGCGGCGACGTGCGTGTCGAGCAGCGCGAGCGAGGCGAGCCCGCCCGAGGTGAGCGCGCTGCCCGCGTTGAAGCCGAACCAGCCGAACCAGAGGATGCCCGTGCCCGTCAGGGTCATCGTCAGGTTGTGCGGCACGTGCCGCTCGTGCGGGTACCCGGAGCGCCGGCCCAGCACGAGCGCGCACACGAGCGCCGAGATGCCCGCGGCGAGGTGCACCACGGTGCCGCCCGCGAAATCGAGCGCGCCCATCTCGTAGAGCCAGCCCTTCTCCGCCCACACCCAGTGGGCGACAGGGTCATAGACGAGCGTGGACCAGAGCAGGATGAAGACCAGATACGCCGGGAACCGCATGCGCTCGGCGAACGCCCCCGCGATGAGCGCGGGCGTGATCACCGCGAACATCATCTGGAACGCCGCGAACGCGAGGTGCGGCACCGTGCCGCGCTCCGCCGCCGCGAGCCCCTGCAGCCCGACATACTCGAACCCGCCGATGAGCCCCCCGTGCGACGCGCCGAACGAGAGCGAGTAACCGAGGGCCACCCACTGCACCGAGATCACCGCCAGCGCGGCGAACGAGTGCATGAGCGTCGCCAGCACGTTCTTGCGGCGCACCATGCCGCCGTAGAACAGGGCGAGGCCCGGCGTCATGAAAAGGACGAGGGCTGTCGATGCGAGGAGCCAGGCCGTATCCCCAGTGTCGATCTTCATGGCACGGGGGTAACGTGCCCAAAGTTTCAACGAGGTTTCGTGCCCGCAGCAGGACGCATTTGACTGCGGGTAAGGAAATTTCCATTACATATCAGGAGGCTCCCGAGCGGCGGGGGAGCGCTCCGGGCGGCGCGCGGCGCCGCGTCAGCCTGCGGGCTGCGGGCCGCGGATCGTCAGGACCGGGACCTTCGCCGCGCGCACCACCCGCTGCGCCACGCTGCCGACCAGCGCCCGCGCGACCGCCCCGCGCGCGTGCGTCCCGATCACGATCATGTCGGCGCCGATCTCCTCCGCCAGGCGGCAGATCTCCTCGTCGGGGACGCCGGAGCGCAGCACGCCCGAGAGCTCGACGTCGGCCGAGGCGCGCCGGCGCTCGAGCACCTGATCGAGGCTGCGCTGGGCCGCCTCGGCGAGGCGCGCGGCGTCCTCGGCCGAGGGGATCAGCGCCGAGCCTTCCGGGAAGGTGTAGAGAGGCACGCTGTACACGTGCGCCACGACGATCTTCGCGGAGAGCTTGCGGGCGAGCTCGAGCGCCGTGTCGAGGGCGAGCTCGGACGTCTCGTCAAAGTCATGGGCCAGGAGGAGGGTCTTCATCTTGCTCCGCGGTGCTGGTGGGGTCGGGCGGCGCGGCGCCCGGCTTCTTGTTCAGCTTTCGTAGCTCCGGAGCCGGCTCCCGGGTAGTGGGCTCTTCGGCCTTGTCCGGCGGTGGCGGCGGCTCCTTCGACGCCGCCTTCACGCGCTTGAACAGCGCCATCTTCTTCAGCCGGTCGACCTCCATGAGCTCGCCGCGCTTCACCGCCGCGTTGTGGCGCTCCAGGTCCTTGCCCTTGAGCTCCCCCTCGTCGAGCAGCACGTACTGGGCGAGCGCGGCGCGGTCCCCCGGGTAGAAATAGGCTTCCTTCCGGTTCGAGACGTGCGGCCCCATCTTGCTCGTCGCGCCCACGACCGCGCCGGGCGGGATCGCCTCGACCTGCTTCCTCACCCAGGCGTAGGTCGCCTCCTGGTCCGGCGTGAGCTTGCGCGCGACGCGGGAGAAGCCGCCCCTGAACGAGGCGTTCTCGACGAGGCCGCCGAACTTCCACGACACGAGCGCGCTCGCCACGAGCATCGCCGCGAGCAGCGCGCGCGACAGGCGCCGCCCGTCGAGCCCGAGGTAGGCGGCCTGCGCCGAGTCCGCGGCGCCCCTGAGCGCGATCGGCGTCAGCGCGAAGGCGATGGGGAAGAGGATCGACGAGTACTGGAAGTAGATCGAGAAGACCGCGTCGCGCGATGCGAGCAGGCAGAACAGGAGCCCGTAGGCGAGCATCCAGCGCCCGGGCCGGGCGAAGAAGGGCAGGAAGCACAGGGGGACGAAGAGCTGGAGCAGGAAGAGGATCTTCGGCTCCTCGAGCATGACCTTGAGGGCAAAGACAGGGTTCGTGAGGAGCGAGATGACGAGGCCGCCGAGCCCGCTCCGGTTCGGCATGAGCTCCTCGTAGTAGTAGGCGAACGAGTACGCGTCCTTGCCCGACATGATGATGCCGGCCGAGGTCATGAAGAACAGCTTCACGACGGCGAAGTAGACGATGCTCGTCGCGATGGTCACCCAGCCGAGGCGCGTCCTGCCCGCGCGCCGGTCGAAGATGGCGTAGAGCCCGATGAAGCACATCAGCAGGGAGACGTCCTCCCGGCAGAGCAGCAGCGCGGCGAGGGTGGCCCAGTACAGCCTGTCCCTGCCGGTCTCGTAGAAGTAGAGGAGCCAGACGACCAGCGGCGAGATCAGCGCGAGCGAGTGGAACTCGTACATGTTCGCGCCGTGCAGGGCCGGGTAGACGGCCCACACGGCGGCGAGCAGGAGCGCCTTGCCGCGGTGCTCGAGCTTCTCGCGCGCGAGCAGGTACACCGGGACGACGCCGGCGCCGAGCCACACGGACTGGAGCACGAGGAGGAACTCCGCCCTCGGGTAGATGAGGTAGAGCGGCGAGAGCAGGACGAGGATCGGGTCGAAGTGCGCCGAGCCGTGGTAGCCGGCCCTGAGCCAGGAGCAGCCGAGCGGCCGGCCGTGGATCGACTGGTAGAAGATGTTGTCGTAGTACCCGAGGTCCGGCGTCCGCGTGTGGAGCGCGTGGTGGTTGGTTATCGCGAGCCGGGAGAAGAAGAGGCCGTAGCCCACCCACAGCGCGACGACGGCGAGCGGCGCGAGCCGCCGCCCGGCCCTCGCGAGCGCGGCGGAGCGGTGGTCCACGCCGCGCGCGCGGTCGTCGTCGAGCTCGCGCGCGGCCTCCAGGCTCGCGCCGCGGCCCCAGGCGTAGACGCCCGCGCCCACCATCACGGCGGCGAGGGAGGCGAAGAAGATCGCGGTCTTCGGGCTGTCCTTCTCGATGTTCGGGAGCTTGAGCGCGGCGACGAACGGGAGCGCGAGCAGGGGGACCAGGGCGCGGTTGAGGCGGCCCACGGTGTTCACGAAGGCCCACGAGCGGGTCAGGGACCGCCGCGCCAGCATCACGAGGAAGTAGGCGAGCCCGACCCCGACGATGGCGGCGACGGTGCCGCCGGCCATCCAGCGGCGCTCCAGCTCGGTCAGCTTGTTCGTGTCGAACGGGGCGAGGCGGCCCGGGTGGGTGAAGACCCAGGCCGTCACGGCGATGCTCATGCCGTAGAGGATCGGCCACGGCGCCAGGGTCAAGGCGGCGCGCGCGAGCCGCTCGATGGATCCGTCGAGCTTCGCGAGCGCGCTGCTCAGCCTGGTGCGGTGGGTCTCTAGCATGGGAGAGGCGGGTCCTCGGCTACTTGACCCTACCCCCCGCTGTCAAGGAACCGCGCCCGGGCGCGGGAAGGGCAGGGCGCCGCGCGCGCGGCGCGGTAGAATGGCCCCATGTCGCACTACCGGGATCATCTCGATGCGGCTCGCGCGCGCATCGAAACCCTCGAAGCCAAGCTGAAGGAGCGGGACGCGGCGCTGGCCGCCCGGGACGCCGAGATCGCCGAGATCCGGGCCGAGGTCGAGCGGCTGCGCGGCGGATCGGGCGATGACGGGCCGCTCGACGGGCCTCACGGCCGGGCCGTCGGCCAGCGCGCCCTCCTGGTGGCGCTCGCGGTGTGCGGCTTCGCCACCGCGACCGGCTACGCGATGGTGCGCCCCTCGCACTGCCCGCAGCGGGGCGCGTACCCCGCCTCCGTGGAGGTGTCGCCGCTCGCTTACGAGGGGCTCGATCCCGGGGCGAGCAGGGTCATCTCGGAGCACCTCCGCCTGGCCACGGACGCGACCGCGGCGCTCGAGCGCGGCGGCCAGCGCGCGCAGCGCTGCCGGGAGCCGGACGGCCCGAGCGGGGAGGGGACCGTGACCGTGACCTTCCTGCGGAGCGGTCGCGCCGAGGTGTCGCTGGACGGCACGCCGTACGAGGGGACCGAGGTCGGCGAGTGCGTGGCCGACGCGTTCCGCGCGGCCGCCGCGCGGGTGCGGCCCTTCGAGCCCATGACGATGAAGACGCTGTTCTCGATGAGCGCCGCGCGATGACGCGTGTCCCCGGCGCGGGCTGGGGCTGTGCGGTCCCCGCCGGCGCGGCCTAGGGCTGTGCGGTCCCCGCCGGCGCGGCCTCGGGGGCGCTCGGCGGGGGGGCGACCTGCCAGCTCACGAAGCCGAGCGCCACGACGACGAGGTAGATGACGGCGAAGACGAGCAGGCCGAAGCTCACGCCGTGCTCGGCGCTGAAGCCGAGCGAGGGGAACACGAGGGCGAAGAAGAACTCGCGCACGCCGACGCCGGCGATCGAGATCGGCAGCAGGCCGAGCAGGTTCGCGATGGCGAGCAGGCAGGTCACGTCGAACAGCGAGAGCGACAGCCCGAGCGCCCGCGCGATCAGGTAGCCCTGCAGGAAGTTGACGATGAACGTCGCCACGGTGACGGGGAGCGTGACGAGGAGCCCGCGCCCCACGTGGGCCCGCAGCGCCACGAGGAAGCGGCTCGCCGCGCCCGGCTCCGCGCCCACCGGCGCCTTCGCGAGCTTGCGGGACAGCGCGAGCATCAGCCGCTCGGCGAACCCGGGGATGAGCAGCACGAGCGGCGCGAGGACCGTGATCGCGATGCCGCCCCAGGTCAGCCAGGCCAGGCGGCCGGCGATGACCGCGCTGTAGCGCGCGATGCCGACGGCGACGAACGCGGCCAGCACGTAGAGGTCGCACAGCCTGTCCATCACGACGGAGGCCAGCCCCTCCGCGTAGGGCACCCCGAGATCGTGGCGCAGGTAGCGGATCCGCAGGAGGTCGCCGACGCGCCCTGGGGTCAGCATGCCCACGTAGAGCGACGTCATGAACGACGCCCACGCGCGCCCGAGGGGGTAACGGATGCCCTGGGCGCGGAGCAGCGCGTCCCAGCGCACCACCTTGAGGTGGATGTTGAGGAGGTTCAGCGCCGCCGCGAGCGCGAGCGGGCCGGCCGAGGCCGAGGCGAGCGCGGCGAGCACCGCGTCGCGGTCCTTCATGCGCAGGATCACGACCGCGAGCAGGAGCGGCCCGACGAGGCGGACGAGCGCGCGGACGACCGTGCGGCGCATGCTCAGCGCGGGGCTGCGAGGCAGAGGACCCAGGGGTAAGAGGTCGTCATCCGCAGGACGTCGAAGCGCGGCTCGATGAGCCGGCGCAACGACGTCGGGTTCCAGTGGTTGACGTGATCGCTGTCGTTGCCGAGGCGGAGCACGTTGTTCCCTGCGAGCAGGTTCGACAGCTTGAAGAACGGCTCGTGCGGCACGGAGAGGATGACGCGCCGGGGCGAGAGCCGCTGGATCTCGGCCAGCGCCCGGTCGGGCGTGTCGAGGTGCTCGAGCACCTCGGCGCAGATCACGAGATCGAAGCCGGGCGAGGTCTCGCAGAGATCGCCGAGATCGTAAGCGCTCCCGACGCGCGCCTGGATCCGGGGGAAGAGCCGCTGTAGCCGCTCGATATCGCCGGGGTTGAGGTCCACGCCGGTGAACTGCTTCTCGGGGAACTTCTCCGAGAGATAGCCGGAGAGGAAGCCCTCCCCGACGCCGACCTCGAGCACGCGCTCGACCGGGTTGGCCTCGATGAAGAGGTCGTGGATCGCGGACGCGAAGCGCTGGATGAGCTTCCGCTTCAGCACCCCTGCTTTCCGGTATTTGACGGTCTCGAAGCGGCCGAAGTAAGCGTCGGGGATCACTCGAACTCCTCGCGGACGGGCGGGTCGTCGGTCAGGTGTCGCTGCTGCATCTGGAAGGTGAGGAACTCGCCGATGAACCCCATCGAGAAGAACTGGATGCCGAGGAGGATCATCAGGACGCCGAGGAGGAGCAGCGGGCGATCGCCGATCTTGTGGCCGAGGAGCCAGAGCAAGGTCAGGTAGGCGTTGATGGTCACCCCGACCGCCGCGAACACGAGGCCGATGAGGCCGAAGAGGTGCATCGGCTTCTTCGAGTAGCGGGTCAGGAACATGACGCTGAGCAGGTCGAAGAAGCCGCGCAGGATGCGCTCCAGCCCGTAGCGGGAGCTGCCGTACTTGCGGGCGTGGTGGCGCACCGGGATCTCCGCGACGCGGAAGCCCTGCCACGCGGCGAGCGCCGGGATGAACCGGAAGAGATCGCCGTAGATCGGGATGGTGCGCAGCACCTCGCTCCGGTAGGCCTTGAACCCGCAGTTCATGTCATGGAGCTTCACGCCCGTGACCGAGCGGACCGTCCCGTTGAAGATGCGGGACAGGACGAGGCGGTTCTTGGGGTCGAGCCGGTTGACCTTCCAGCCGACCACCACGTCGAGCCCCTCCTCGACCTTGGCGATGAAGCTCGGCAGATCGGCCGGATCGTCCTGGAGGTCGGCGTCCATGGTGACGACCACGGCGCCCTTCGCCTTGCGGAAGCCGGCCGTCAGCGCCGTCGCCTTGCCGAAGTTCTTCCGCAGCCGGATGCCCTTCACCACCGGGTTCTCCGCGCGGATCCGGGAGATGACGGCCCATGTGTCGTCGGTGCTGCCGTCGTCGACGAAGATGAGCTCGTAGGTGAAGCGCCCCCGGAGCGCCTGATCCACGCGCTGCGCGAGCTCGGCCAGGCTCTCGGCCTCGTTCAGCCCCGGGACGACGACGGAGACCTGCGGCGCCGGCTGGGCGGCCGGCGCGATGGAGGGCGCCATCAGGCTCGGGCGAGGCTCGAAGGCAGAGAGCCCGAACGTCACCCGGTCCTCCGGAGCCTCGTGGGGGGCAGGTGTGGGGGGCTGGTCCACAATCACGGCGGCGGAGGATAGCAGATCGTTCCGGGAACGCGCGGTTCCGTC
The DNA here is from genome assembly GCF_051521595.1 of Sorangium sp. So ce1153. NCBI lineage: Bacteria > Pseudomonadati > Myxococcota > Polyangiales > Polyangiaceae > Sorangium > Sorangium sp. So ce1153. The sequence goes on along the minus strand of NZ_CP150361.1, from coordinate 12,159,072 downwards.
CATGGGCAGCGCTGCCGGATGCTGATCGGGCGGAGGCAAGGTGCTGCCGATCACCGGCAGGGGTTCGGCGAAGGGCTGCGGAGAGGCGGCAGGGGTTCGAGGAAGGGCTGCGGAGAGGCGGCAGGGGTTCGAGGAAGGGCTGCGGAGAGGCGGCAGGGGTTCGAGGAAGGGCTGCGGAGAGGCGGCAGGGGTTCGAGGAAGGGCTGCGGAGGGCCGGCAGGGGTTCGAGGAAGGGCTGCGGAGGGCCGGCAGGGGTTCGGCGAAGGGCTGCGGAGGGCCGGCAGGGGTTCGGGCGAGGGCTGCTCGGTCTGCCAGTGGCACCGGAGGGGTGAACAAGTCATCGCTTCGGTGGAGCAGATCGACGCCGGGATCGCGGCACTCGCCCCTCCGGCGCCCCAGCGCGCTCCTTCGAGGGCGAAGGTCTCGATCACTTCAGAACCCGAGCAGTTTGCGGTTCGTGACGTTGAATCGCTCGTCCAGGTAGAGCGCGACCGCCCCTCCCAGGATGTCCTCCGCGGTCTCGGAATCGCCCTGGTACAGTCCGAGCAGCCTCTTCGCGGCCTCCGACAGCGCGTGGTCGATGTGCGCCTGACAGTCTGCGAGCGATTCAACGCCCGGCGGGTACTCGCGGATCTCGTGGAGCATCTCCGCGACCTCGGTATGATCTCGAAACGGCCCTTCCCGGAGCAAGGCGATCAGGACGGCGTTGAAGTAGCCGTCACCGAAGCGAACCAGGGCGGGACGCAGCGCCGGCTTGAGCAGCAAGGAGAACCGGAGCTTCTCGTTGTCCCGAGAGACCGCCTTGGCCTTCTGCTCGTCGATGAGCCACTCCTCCAGCGCCGGCTCCCACGGTGCCTCGACGTCCTTCACGATGCTGCCGTCTGCACCGCAAAAAAAGACGAAGATGCTTGCCGGGAGAAAGACGAGACCTTCACGTTCCCGGCGCACCTCGACCTCGACGTGATGGCACGCCGGGTCCTTTCGATAGGACCTCCACGCACGGATCCGCGGGTGCTCGGGCGTTGCCGGGGAAGTGCTGAAGTACTTGTTCTTCGAGGTGGACATGGGGGCTCCGTCAGGCTGACATCGGGTCCGTGCCGAGGGCGCGCAAGACGGCGCGCGCAGACGATCGTGCGGCGTGTTTCCGGTTTTCTTCTAGCTCTTCCTTGGTGCGGCTCACGGCCTCCGCGAAATCCGAGATCCCCTTGACGACGATCCAGCCGGGCTCGTCGCCGGTCTCGGCGGCGACGGCACCGGCTGCTTCCATCTCGCCGCCGACGATCGGCGACTCCATCGACGGGAGGCTCAGGAGGAGGTCGTCCATGAACCGCGCCGACTCGATGCGCGCCCCGCCGGAGAGCACGGTCCCGACCGTGACGCGCTCCGCCTCACCTTCGCGCTCCCAAGCGACGGCCAGGCGCCGGAAGCGCTCGACCCACGTGACACTCGCCGGCCGGAGCGCCGTTCGGAAGTCGAGGGCATAGCCGGGGCCCGTGAGCCGCCGGGCCCACCGCGCGAGGGCCCATCGGCTCGACGTGGCCCTGTCCGCGAGCCCGCAGAGCCCCTCGACGGTCGTCGCCAACCGGCCCGCGATCTCGGCGTCGACGACGCGGCGATCGTCGTACAGGAACACGGACTCCGACACGAGCACGTCGCCGATGCTCTGATGATCGCGGTTCACGCCGAACGCCGTCCCCAGCAGGATCAACGTCGTGGCCTGCGTCTCGGCGCGGGACTGAATGCACCGTGCCGCAGAGCCCTCTGCGCCGAAGGCACCCATGGCCACCTGGATAGACGCCACCCGATTGCCCCCGACGCGGCCGATTCGATAGTAGGGCCCGAACCTGCCCGGTCGCCTGTCGAAGGACAGCCCGCGGGACAGGGCCGCTTCCCTCAGCTTCTCATGCTCGGTGCGGGTCGCGGTCACGAGGAGCACGTCCGCCTGCACCTCCCTCGCGTGCGCCTCTCGTTCCCGAGCTTTTCGCGCGGCTTCCAGCCCGAGATCGAGCATCTGCCTGCGCACGTCTTCCACGTCCGCGCCCCGCCGCTCGGCCTCCCTGCGCAGGCGCTTCTCCAGGATATCCTCGTTCATCGAACCGCCGCGCCCTTGAGCCGACGCGAGGATAATCGACGGACAAACGCGCGGCAATGGAGGCCACCCGATGCGACACTGCCCTCACGCACCGGGCGGCGCGCGCGGGCTACGATGGTCGCTACTGTTTTCGGTGACCTGACGCGCGGAGCTAGCGAGCTGGCGTCAGGACAGGGGCGCGCGCGGCGGGTCAGGGCGGCACGAGCCGCCGGCCGGTCGCGCTCCGGCCGGCGGACGCGCTCACTCGGGCGCGCTCTCTTCCGCCTCGGGCTCCTCGGCGCCCTCCTCCTCGGCGTCTTCCTCCACCACCTCCTCCGGCGCGGCGGCCGCCGGGGCGCGCTGCGGGCTGCGCTCGAGCAGGGCGAGGAACGGCGCGTGGAGCGCCTCGAGGAGCTCGCGGTGCTTGCCGCTCGGCGTGTGCTCGACCAGCCAGCCGATGTCGTCATGGATGGCGTTGAACGCCTGCGTGCACGCGACCACCGCCTCCCGGATGCGCTTCGACCGCGCGACCGCGCGCTTCTGGCCGGCGCTGCGGCCGAGGCCCTTCGCGAGCGCCTCGGTCGCCTCCTCGATGCGCTTCAGGTACGGCCCGGCGCCGACCTTCTTCACGTCGGCGGCGAGCGGCGCCTTGCCGGTGACCAGGAGCTGGTGCCACCCGTAGTCGACCTCGGCGTCGTACGTGTACCGGGTCTGCTCGGTGCCGGCCCCCGCGAGCAGGGCGCCGCGGAGCCGGACGGCCGCGTCGCGGTGCGCGGGGTCCTTGCTCTCGGCCGCTGACGCCAGGAACAGGTGCAGCGCCCGCTGGGCGGCGTCCCACTCCACGTCGAGCTCGGCGAGCGCCGCGGCCGAGGCGACGCCGAGCGCCTCGTCGAGCGCCCGGATGCTCCAGAGCGCGCGCGCCTTCCAGATCACCGGCTTCGGCGCCTCGAGGAGCAACGCTGCCGGGACGCGGTTCGGGACATCGTATTTGTCGATGGAGACGCTCTTCCACGCGCCCTGCTCGAGATCGCGCGCGAACGCGCTGAACGCCTTGTCCGTGACGAAGCTGTATCCATAGGATGCCATCGGATTCTCCTTCACCCTCCCCCCATGAAACCTCGCATCTAACGAGATGCGCGCGCGATCCCGCAACCGCTTTCAGCCCTGCGGGCGGTCGGAACCTTGCTCAAAACGCCTTGCGGACGGGGTGAGCACCTCGCCTCGGTCGGAACCTCGCTCGATGCGCCCTGCGATGGGGTGAGCACCTCGCCACGGCCGGCGAGGGGAAGCGTTTTTCCACGAGCCTCGCAGATGGGGTGAGCACCGAGGCGGCGCCGCCCCGATAGGGATGCCGACGGCGCCTCCGCAAGAGAGGCGCAACCGCGAGGCACCCGCTCATGGAGAACGCGAAACGGACCACCCACGCCGCTGAACCGGCGGACGTCACGGCGGCCCTTTCCACGACGGCGCTGACCTCCACGGAGGAGATCCACTCATCTCCGCCCTGGAGTAGCGTGCGTCACGGGAAGGAGCAGGACAGCGCCGTGAGCGACGCCGGAGAGCCCATCGAGCGGCAGGTGTTCCAGCCGGGTCAGGTCTTCCACCAAGTGGAGGTCGTGCGCTTCATCGGCGCCGGCTACTCCGGCGAGGTCTACGAGGTCCGCCACCGGATCACCGGAGCGCGGTGCGCCCTCAAGATCATGCACCTGCGCGACCGGAAGGACGCGAGGAAGGCGGAGCGGAGCCTGGCCGAGGCCCACGGGACGTTCGGGATCGAGCACGCCAACGTGGTCGAGGTCTTCGACATCGGCTGCGAGGCCGACGGCACGGCCTGGATGCTCATGGAGTTCCTCGATGGGCCGACGCTGACCACCGTCCTGGAGCGCCAGGGGCGGCTGTCGCCGCTCTACGCGCTGCACGTCGCGCTCGAGGTCGCGTGGGGGCTCGACGCGGCGCACGAGAACCAGATCATCCACCGCGACGTCAAGCCGGACAACATCGCCTTCACCGCGGATGGCTCGGTGAAGGTTGTCGATTTCTCGATCGCGAAGGTCATCCCCTACGAGATGCGGACGACCCAGCGCAACGTGCGCCTCGGGACGTGCGCATACATGGCGCCGGAGAACCTCGACGGCGCCGAGGCGGACGCGCGCTTCGACATCTACTCGCTGGGCCTCGTGCTCTGGGAGATGATCGCCGGCCGCCACCCGTTTCAGGACGCCTTCCAGGACCGGACGCTGCTCGTGCGGCGGCAGTTCTTCACGGATCCCGAGCCGCTGTCAGAGATCGCGGGGCTGCCGGCTTACGTGGACGAGGTGATCCGGCGCGCCACGGCGAAGGAAGCAGCGGCGCGGTACCTCACGATGGCCGAGATGGCGCAGGCGATGATCGCGCTGCGCGGCCGCCTGGAGAGGGATGAGGCCGACGGGCGGATCTCGCTCGTGGTGCCGCCCGGCGAGCCGCCGATCCCCGGGCGGTCGTCGAAATCCCGCGCCGTCTACCGGCCGCCGGCGACGGGGCCGACGCTCGAGGTGCCTCGGCCGGAGCCGTCGGCCAAGGTGGTGGTGGCCTCGCCGGTGCCCGCCTTGGGGCCCGGCGGAACGATCCCGGTCGACTGGGAGCGTGTCCGCGCGGCGGCATTCAGGCCCGGGCCGGCGGGGGGCGAGGGGGACGGCCGGGCGCCGGGCAGCGCCGCGAGGACGGCGCGGGGGACGGAGATCATGCCGGCAGCGGAGCGGTCGTCGCTCTCCCGGCCACCCCCGCCGGGGTCATCCCGGCCGCCGCCGCCGGCGGCGCGCACGACGAGCCCGATGCTCCGGCAGCTGGGGGCGCCGGGGGAGCGCGCGCCGGGCGAGCGGGAAGGCGGGGGGCGCGCGCGGCGCGAGGTGCGCGTGGCGCCGTGGATGCTGATCGCGCTGGTGCTCTCGTCCTCGGTGGCGAGCGCGCTGGCCGTGCGCTGGCTCGCGCCGCCGGGAGGGCCGCAGGGCGGCACCGTGGCGGCGTCGAGCGAGGCGGTGCTGCTCGAGAGGGCGGCGGACGGGGAGGCAACCGCGGCAACCGCAACTTCGGTCGGGCCGGCCACAACCTCGGTCGGGGCGGCTGCGCCGGCCGCAACCCCGGTCGGGTCGGCCGCAATCTCGGTCGGGTCGGCTGCGTCAGCCGCAACCCCGGTCGGGCCGGCCACCCCGGTCGGGCCGGCCGCGCCAGCCGCGCCAGCCGCAACCTCGGTCGGGTCGGCTGCCGCGCCGGCCGCAACCCCGGTCGGGCCGGCCGCGCCGGCCGCAACCCCGGTCGGGCCGGCCGCGCCAGCCGCAACGTCGGTCGGGTCGGCCGCAACCCCGGTCGGGCCTGCCGCGCCGAGCCGACCCGCGCGGGAGAGGGCGGCCGGCGCGGCAGCGCGGTCCGCGGCGGCCGGGCGCGGCGGGGCCGCCGTGCCGGCGCTGCCGGTGGCTGGTCGCGGCGTTGTCGCGCCGGCGCCATCGCTGGGCGCGACGCGCGCGGGGGCGTCGCCGGCGCCGCCCCGGTCCTCGGCGCCCGCCGCGCCGAAGCGCGACGGGGCCGCGCCCCGCGGCAGAGCGCCGATCTTCTGAGAAGCCAGGCGGACGGAGAGCTTGAGCGCGCGAGCGCGGAAAGGACGCTGAGATGTCGCAGCACGATGGAAACGACGACGAGGAGCGGCTGCGCGCGACGCGCGTCCTCGCGGAGACGATCGAGCGGAGCCTCGCGCCATACCGCGGGCTCGTGCCCGAGGAGATGCTCGCGCAGATGCGCGAGGCGATCGAGGACGAGCTCGTTAAGAACCCCTATTCCGTTGCGCTCCTCCGGCAGCTCATGGCGCGGCCGGCGCCCGCGTCGAGTGGGGAGGTGCCGCGCGAGGGCGCGCCGCTGCACGACGCTGGCCGTGATCGCAAGGGGGGCGCCGCGGGCGGCGGGAGGGAGGGCGCGTGACCGGCGGCTCGGACAAGGACGCCGAGGTGCTGCCGCTGCTCACCCCGAAGCAGCGGGCGCTCGTGGAGCGCGCGCTGCCGAAGGTCGAGGCGCGCGCGCGGTGGTACGCGCGCCGGTACGCGGGGCTGGTCGAGTGGGCGCAGCTCGTCGCGGAGGGCAACGCCGCCGTGGTCGAGGCGGTGCGGCGGTACGACGAGGCGCAGGACACCTCGTTCGAGGGGTACGCGATCGCGCGGATCGACGGCAGCATGCTCGACCTGATCCGCGCGGAGAGCACGGCGCGGCGGCGGGACGTGGCGATGCGGCGCGCGATGGCGGCGCTGTCGGCGCACCACCGGGGCGGGTTCGACGTGCTGCGGGACGGGCCGGAGGAGATCCAGGCGCGGCTGCAGGCGTTCAGCGACGAGCTCGCGACGGTGGCGTTCATCGCGGGGGCGGAGGTGGCGCGACGCTCGGCCCCGGACGAGGACGCGGCCGAGCGCGCGGAGTACGCGGCGGCGATGCGGGCGCTCGGCGAGGCGCTCGCCGAGCTACCCGAGGACGAGCGGCGCGTGCTCGAGGCGGTGTTCGTGGACGGCATGGACATGCGCGAGGCGGAGGCGTTCCTCGGGGTGGCGTACATCACGGTGCGGCGGCGGCTCGAGCGGGGCAGGGAGCGGCTGCGCAAGGCGCTCGTGCGGCGGGGGGTGAGGTCCGCGCCGCCGCCGCGGGACGAGCCGGGGGTCGCGCCGGTGCTGCGCGGGGCGCACGGCGAGCCGCCGGCCGGGCCGGGAGGCGCGCCGGGGCGCGGGCGCGGGCGGTAGGGAGCGCGGGCGGTAGGGAGCGCGACGCGGCAGCAGGGAGCGAGGCGATGGCGAAGCAGGACGGCGAAGCGCCGGGCGTGCCCCGGGCGATCCAGAGCCAGGGCGAGGACGCGGCAAGGGCCTACGCGGTGGGCGAGGTCGCGCCGCGGCCGCTGAGCCCGACGCTCGAGATGGAGCGGGTGCACATCGAGGATCCGCGGCGGGTGCCGCCGCCGGCCGATGGGCGCCGGGGGAGCGGGGCGCGCAACCCGGCGCAGCGCGCGCCGCTCGCGGACGTGGGGGCGCCGAGCGTGTCGACGCCCGAGGGGCTGCCGGTGACGAAGCGGCAGCCGATCGTGATCGACAGCGAGATCCTGGCGCAGTGGCACGGGGGGCGGGCTGGGGAAGGCGAGGGCGGCGAGCGGGGTGGGGGAGGCGAGGGCGGCGGGGCTGCGGGGAGCGATGCGATGTCGAGCGACGCGCCGGCGGCGATCACGCTGGCGGGGAGCGCGGGAGGGGCAGGCGGGGCGCCGCGGCTCGCCGAGGTCGCGGCGGCGCGACGCTCGGCGCGCCGGGCGGGCTGGCAGCGCGCGGTGTGGGGGGTGGCGATGGGCGTGCTGCTGGCCATCGGGTCGGCGGTGGTGCGATCCGGGAGGGGGGCGCGCGAGGGTGCGGGCGAGATGGCCCGCGGCGTCGGCGGGACGGTGCAGGGCGCGGCGGCGGCGGTCCGGCGCGCGAAGGGGAGGGCTGCGGAGAGCGCGGCGCCGGGCGCGAGCGCGGCGCCGGGCGCGAGCGCGGCGCCGGGCGCGAGCGCGGCGCCGGGTGGAGCTGCGGTCGCCGCGCGGCCGGTGCCGCGCGAGGCGGCGGTGGCGGCGGCAGCGGCGATGACCTCGCAGCAGGGCAGGCGGGGTGCGCCGGCCGCCTCGCAGCGCGCGTTGCCGGGGGCGAGCGCTTCCGCGGCGCCGGCGCGGGACGCGCCGAAGCGGCCGGCGGGCGCGGCGCCTGCGCGGCAGGGACCGGACGCGCCGCCGCCGAGCCCCTACGACAACCCGAACTTCGATTGAGCCGCCGGGATGGATGGACGATGGGAGACGCGATGAGGAACCTGACGATGCACCTGACGGGCGCGGCGCTCTGCGCGCTGTGCGCCTTCGCGCCGGCGGCGGCCCTCGCGCAGGTCTCGCCGCCGGGCACGACGGCCGCCGGCGAGGACGAGGCGCGCGGCGACAACGCCCGCGCGGCGCAGCTGTACCGCCAGGGGAACGAGGCGTTCAAGCAGAAGCGGTGGTCGGACGCGGAGCTCTTGTACCTGAAGGCGTGGGCGCTGGTGAGGTCGTTCGACATCGCGGCGAACCTCGGGGAGGTGCAGCTCCAGCTGAAGAAGCCGCGGTCGGCCGCGGCGTTCCTTGCGTTCGGGCTGAGGACGGCGCCACCGTCGGCGAAGCCGGAGCAGATCGCGCGGATGCGGCACTTCCTCGACGAGGCGAAGGCGCAGGTAGGGACGCTGCGCGTGCGGGTGACGAACGTGCGGGACGCGGAGGTGTTCGTGGACGGCGAGCGCGTGCCGGCGGAGGAGGCGAAGCACGAGGTTTACCTGGAGCCCGGGCCGCACGTGCTGGTGCTCCGGCGGGCGGGGTACGAGGAGGAGGTGGTGCGGCTGGTGGCGGGGCCGGGCGTGACGGAGACGAGCACGCAGGAGCTGAGGCCGAAGGCGGAGAAGGCGCCGGAGGCGGCGGCGACGGTGCCGGGGGCGGCGGGGTCGGGAGCAGCGGGCGCGCCGGTGCAGGGGGACGTGAAGCCGAACGCGACCGCGGCGGGAGAGACGAAGGCGCCCGCGGCGGGGGCGCAGGTGGAGGAGCCGCGGAGCTGGGTGCCGGTGATCGCGCTGGGTGCGGCGAGCGCGGTGGGGCTCGGGGTGGCGGTGGGGTTCACGGTGGCGGCGAACGGGGCGAGCGCGGACATGCGCACCCAGCGCGCAGCGATCTATGGGGACGGTGGCGGCTGCTTGGAGACGTCGGATGCGTTCAACAGGCGTTGCGACGAGCTGTATGAGATCGGATCCCGCGCTGAATCGTTCGGCAACATTGCGATGGTGAGCTACGCCGCCTCGGGGGCCCTCGCCATCGGTGCGCTGGCGTATGCGCTATGGCCTCGTGCGGGCGCGGCGACGTCCACCGGCGTGCGTCTGTTGCCAGAAGTCCACGCGCTAGGTGGGCGCGTGACCCTGTCGGGGGCGTGGTGAGGAGAACGATGGAGGGCGCTGTGCGGCGAACGCTGAACTCCTGGTTCGCGAGCATCATGGTCGGAAGCGCTGTGATGACCTCGGCCTGTGACGCTGTCTGGATCAACTACACGGACAACTGCGAGCTGATGCTGACCTGCGAGCAGTACCGCGGGCGTGGTCGTGATGACGTGACCCCTGCTGGGTGCGTGCCGAACGAGAACGCGGGCGCGGTGGACGACGGGTGCGGGGTGTTCGTGTCGTCGTCGGGCGCAGACCGGAACCCGGGGACGAAGGGGTTGCCTGTGAAGACGCTGCGCGAGGGGCTGGCGCTTGCGGGGGGGGTGAGCGGGAGGCGGCGGGTGTACCTGTGCGCGGGGACGTTCGAGGAGGCGGTGGAGGTGACGGAGGGGGTGACGATCTACGGGGGGCTGGACTGCGCGAGCGGGTGGGGGTGGGTCGGTGAGCAGAGGAAGACGGTGCTGACGGCGGGGGTTGGAGAGATCCCGCTGGTGGTGCGCGGAGGAGGCGGAGGCGAGTCGAAGGTGCGGGTGGAGGACGTGCACGTGAAGGCGCGGGGGATCGGTCGGGACGAGCAGGTGATGTTCGCGGGGGTGTCGTCGATCGCGGCGCTGGCGGAAGAGGCGAGCGTGGAGCTCGCGCGATGCGAGCTGGAGGCGGGAGATGCGGCGGCGGGAGAAGCGGGGGCCGCGTACTCGGTCAGCGCGCCGCGGAGCCTTGACGGGAAGCGCGGAGGGCCGGCGTGCTCGGGGGAGATCGTGGTGCCTGGCGGGAGCGTGAAGAACGACTGCGGCACGCCGGACGATCCGAGCGATGATTCGTCGAGTGGCTTGGGTGGCGTAGGGGCAGCGGACAGCGGCTATCCCGGGTTCGAGGGCTCGCCCGGCGCAAAGCTGAACGGAGGCAAAGGCGAAGGCGCAGAGGTGTGCGCCGAAGGGACTGCAGGCGACGACGGCACCGAAGGCGGTCCTGGCACAGGTGCGACGGGCCTCGGCGAGATCAGCGCCCGCGGCTTCACCGGCGCTGCCGGCAGCGACGGCACGAAGGGCGGCACCGCGCAGGGCGGCGGCGGAGGCGGCGGAAGCAAGGGCGGCGCGGGCGAAGGCAAGTGCATGGATGAAGCATCGGCCGGCGGGGCGAGCGGCGGCTCGGGCGGCGCCGGCGGCTGCGGCGGTGCCGGCGGGCGAGGCGGCAGCGCGGGCGGCTCGAGCATCGCGCTGATCAGCCTGAACGCGACACTGAGCTTCGAGCAGGTGACGCTGAAGACAGGGCGCGGCGGCGCCGGAGGCAAGGGAGGCGCCGGCCAAGAGGGCGGCGACGGAGGCGCCGGAGGTCCCGGCGGCGAGGCACCGGTGGGCGCTGTGTCGCTGCACGACGGGTGCGCGGGCGGCCCGGGTGGCAAGGGAGGCGCGGGCGGCCGCGGGGGAGGTGGCCTCGGCGGGCATGCGATTGGGATCGCGTACAAGGGCGCGGCGCCGCCGGTGCAAGGGGGGACGATCGCGCTGGGCGAAGCGGGGCCCGGCGGCGCGGGCGCGAACGCGGAGGGCGAGGGCGCCGCGGGCGTGAAGGCCGAGGTGCAGGCGTTCTGAGCTGAAGGAGCGGCGCGGCTGCTGCGGAGCATGCGCCGCAGCAGCCGCCCGAGCAGGGTGACGAGGATCAAGAGCGAGACGGCGCGCCAGAGCCGGCGTGCCGAACGGCGGACGTGTGCGCGCGGCGGGAGCGCGAGCGCGACGGAAGCGCGAGGAGCGAACGCGTGGATGGCGGACCGTGCGTGGACGAGGAGCGATCATGAAACGAGAGCTGCACGCGGGGTGGCTGGCGATGTCGTTGGTGCTCGCGAGCGCGGCGGTGACGACGAGCGCCCGCGGAGAGGATCGGGCGAAGCCCGGGCCGAGCGAGGAGAGCGAGCGCGACCGCGCGGTGCGGGACTTCGAGCAAGGCCGGAGGGCGCACGTGGCGGGGCGGCTGGACGAAGCGGAGTTCTTCTACCTGCGGGCGTGGGCGCGGCTGAAGTCGTACGACATCGCGACGAACCTCGGGCAGGTGCAGCTGCAGCTGAACAAGCTCGCGTCGGCGGCGAGGTACCTGGCGTTCGGCGTGCGCACGGTGGGGCCTGAGATCGATCCGGAGCGGCTTGCGCGAATGCAGGCGCTGCTGGCGGAGGCGAAGGCGCAGGTAGGGACGGTGCGCGTGCGGGTGACGAACGTGCGGGACGCGGAGGTGCTCGTGGACGGCCAGCGCGTGCCGGCGGAGGAGATGAAGCATGAGCTCTACGTGGAGCCCGGACGGCACGTGCTGGTGATCCGGCGCGCGGGCTACGGGGAGGCGGTGATCCAGGTGGCGGCCGTGGCGGGGTCGCACGAGGAGATCGCGACGGAGCTGAAGCCGAAGATGGCGACGCGGATGGGGACGACAGGGGCACCGGTGCTCGGGGACGCGAAGACGAAGGCGCCCGCGGCTGGGGCGAGGATGGAGGAGCCGCGGAGCTGGATACCGGCGATCGCGCTGGGGGCGGCGAGCGCGGTGGGGCTCGGGGTGGCCGTGGGGTTCACGGTGGCGTCGAACAAGGCGAGCGCGGACATGCGCGCGCAGCGGGCAGCGCTCTGGCGAGCCGGCGGTGGATGCGCCGACGCCCCGGACGACCACGCCGTGGCATGCCGAGAGCTCCGAAGGACATCGGAGCGTGTCGACGTGCACGCGAATGCGGCGCGCTTTGCGTACGTGACCTCGGGCGCGCTGGCGATCGCTGCGTTGACGTACGCCATCTGGCCCGGTGGACGATCATCGCGCGCGGTCTCTCTGGCGGCTGGGCCTGGGCTGGGCGCGGGCGGTGGTGCAAGCATCGCGGTGGTGGGCTCGTGGTGAGGAGAACAGGGAGAGGCGCGATGAGAAGATGGGGATGGGCCTGGGCCCTCGGTGCTCTGGTGCTCGCCATCGAAGCGAGCGGCTGCGACGCTCTATGGAGCAACTCGGCGGACGACTGTGAGCTGACGCTCACCTGCGAGCATCACGGCGGGCGATGGAACGAGACGCCCTTGATTTGCATCCCGAGCGAGAACGCGGGCGCGGTGGACGACGGGTGCGGGGTGTTCGTGTCGTCGTCGGGCGCAGACCGGAACCCGGGGACGAAGGGGTTGCCTGTGAAGACGCTGCGCGAGGGGCTGGCGCTTGCGGGGGGGGTGAGCGGGAGGCGGCGGGTGTACCTGTGCGCGGGGACGTTCGAGGAGGCGGTGGAGGTGACGGAGGGGGTGACGATCTACGGGGGGCTGGACTGCGCGAGCGGGTGGAGCTGGGCGGGAGAGCAGAGAAAGACGGTGCTGACGGCGGGGGTCGGAGAGATCCCGCTGGTGGTGCGCGGAGGAGGCGGAGGCGAGGGGAAGGTGCGGGTGGAGGACGTGCACGTGAGGGCGCGCGGGATCCGGCCGGACGAGCAGGTGGAGTTCGCGGGGGTGTCGTCGATCGCGGCGGTTGCGGAAGAGGCGAGCGTGGAGCTTGTGCGGTGCGAGCTGGAGGCGGGGGATGCGGCTGCCGGGGAAGCGGGCGCCGAGTACGGGGTCGGTGCGCCGCGGAGCACGGACGGGAAGCGCGGAGGGCCAGCGTGCTCGGCGGAGATCGTGGTGCCGGGCGGGAGCGTGGAGAACGACTGCGGCACGCCGGAGGACCCGAGCGATGATTCGCTCAGCGGCGCTGGCGGCATCGGTCAAGCGGACAGCGGCGGTCCCGGGGCCAAGGGCTCGCCCGGCGCGACGGTGAACGGAGGCACGGGCGAGGAGGAAAATATTACGACGTGCACCGACGGAACTGCCGGAACCAGCGGTGGCGAAGGCGGGCCTGGTACAGGCGCGACGGGCCTCGGTGAGATCAGCGCCCGCGGCTTCACCGGCGCCCCTGGCAGCGACGGCGCGAAGGGCAGCACCGCGCAGGGCGGCGGCGGAGGCGGCGGCTCCAAGGGCGGCGTGGGCGAAGGCAAGTGCATGAGCGACGCGTCGGCCGGCGGGGCGAGCGGCGGCTCAGGTGGAGCCGGGGGCTGCGGCGGCGCGGGCGGGCGAGGCGGCAGCGCGGGCGGAGCGAGCATCGCGCTGATCAGCCTGAACACGAAGCTGAGCTTCGAGCAGGTGACGCTGAAGACGGGGCGCGGCGGCGCCGGGGGCAAGGGCGGCGCGGGCCAGGAAGGCGGCGACGGAGGCACCGGAGGTCCCGGCGGCGAGGCGCCGGTGGGCGCCGTGGATCTGCACGACGGGTGCGCCGGCGGCCCGGGCGGCAAGGGAGGGCCTGGCGGCGCCGGGGGAGGCGGCCTGGGCGGTCACGCGATCGGAATCGCGTACAAGGGCGCGGCGCCGCCGGTGCAAGGGGGGACGATCGCGCTGGGCGAAGCGGGCCCCGGCGGCGCGGGCGCGGACGCGCAGGGCGAGGGCGCGGCGGGCGTGAAGGCCGAGGTGCAGGCGTTCTGAGATCGTGAGCGACGCGGCTGTTGCGGCGGAGCATGCGCCGCAGCAGCCGCCCGAGCGGGGTGACGAGGATGAAGAGCGAGACGGCGCGCCATGTCCGGCGCGACGAACGGCGGACGTGCGCGCGGCGAGAGCCGAGCGAAGCGCGACCGCGAGGAGCGAGCACGTGGATGGCGGACTGTGCGTGGACGAGGGAGCGGCGGTGAGACGAGCGGTGCGCGCGGGATGGCTGGCGATGTCGTTGTTGCTCGCGAGCATGGCAGCGGCGACGAGCGCCCGCGGCGACGAAAAGCGAGCGGCGCCGGGGCCGAGCGCGGAGAGCGCACGCGACCGCGCGGTGCGCGACTTCGAGCAAGGCCGGAGGGCACATCTCGAGGGCCGGCTGGAGGCCGCGGAGCTGTCGTACCTGCGGGCGTGGGGCTGGATGAAGTCGTACGACATCGCGGTGAACCTCGGGCAGGTGCAGCTGCAGCTGAACAAGCCCGCGTCGGCAGCGAAGCACCTCGCGTTCGGGGTGCGCGCGGTCGGGCCGGAGATCGAGCCGGAGCGGCTGGAGGTCATGCGGGCGCTGCTGGCGGAGGCGAAGGCGCAGGTAGGGACGCTGCGCGTGCGGGTGAGGAGCGCGCCGGACGCGGAGCTGTTCGTGGACGGCGAGCGTGCTCCGGCCGAGGAGGCGGCGCATGAGCTCTACGTGGAACCCGGGCAGCACCTGCTCGTGATCCGGCGCGCGGGGTACGAGGACATGGCGAGGCCGCTGGTCACGGCGCCGGGGGCGACAGAGGAGATCACGATCGACCTGAAGCCGAAGGCGGCGACGGAGCGGCGGGCTGCAGGCGTGCCGGTGAACGGGGACGCGAAGACGAAGGCGCCCGCGGCTGGGGTGAGGATGGAGGAGCCGCGGAGCTGGGTGCCGGTGATCGCGCTGGGCGCGGCGAGCGCGGCGGGGCTCGGCGTGGGAATGGGCTTCACGCTGGCGTCGAACGCGGCGAGCGCGGACGCTCGCGCGCTGCGCGAGGACATCCTGGGGGTCGGTCCTGGATGTCTGGACGCTCCGAGCGCGCTCGCCGATCGGTGCACGCAGCTCGCCCGCACCACGGCGCGCAGCGATCGGCTCGGTGACGTTGCCGGGGTGACGTACATCGCGTCGGGCACCGTCGTGCTGGCGGCCTTGGCCTTCGCGCTGTGGCCACGGAGCGGATCAGCGCAGGGAAGCGCTGTTCGCGTGGTCCCCGATCTGCGCGCCGACACGACCGGGGTGTTGCTCGTGGGGGCGTGGCAATGAGCTCGAACGAGGCGAAGATGGGGCACCGTACGACGTTCTGGGCCGTGGGCGCGGTGGGCGCCGCGCTCGTCGCTGCAGGGTGCGAAGCGCCGTGGGGACACCTGGGGGACGACTGCGACGGCACGCTCACGTGCGTGCGCCACGACTGGCTGAGGTACGATGGACGTACGCCTCCCGCGTGCGTGCCGAGCGAGAACGCGAGCGCGGTGGACGACGCGTGCGGCGCGTTCGTGTCGGCGTCCGGGAGCGACGAGAGCGCCGCGACGAAGGCGGCGCCGGTGAAGACGCTGCGTGCGGCGCTGGCGCTGGCGGAGGAGAACAGGACGCGGCGGGTGTACGCGTGCGCGGAGGCGTTCGACGAAGCGGTGGAGGTGACGCAGGGCGTGACGATCTACGGCGGGCTGGACTGCGCGAACGGGTGGGGCTGGGTCGGAGAGCAGCGAAAGACGGAGCTGGCGGCGGGGGCCGGAGAGATCCCGCTGGTGGTGCGCGGGGGCGGAGGTGAGGCGAGCGTGCGGGTGGAGGACGTGCACGTGCAGGCGCGCGGGATCGAGCGGGAGGACGGGTCGCTCGCGGGCATGTCGTCGATCGCGGCGGTGGCGGAGGAGGCGCGCGTGGCGCTCGCGCGGTGCGTCCTGGAGGCAGGGGACGCGGCGCCGGGAGCGGACGGAGCCGCGTACGAGACGCGTGCGAAGAGAGGCGAGGACGGGAAGCCCGGCGGCGACGCGTGCTCGGCCGACCGCATACTGCCTGGCCTGTCCATGAAGAACGACTGCGGCACGCCCGATGACGCGAGCGACGATTCTTACGGGGGTTCCGGCGGCTCGGGCGAAGTGGAGTTCCCCGGCGACGGTGACCACGGCTCGCCTTGCGGTGCCACGAACGGACGTCCGGGAGAGGCGAATGGGCGGCCTTGCTACGCCGGCATCGAGGGGGTCTCTCCCCGCTCTGGCAACCCGGGCACGGGCGCGACGGGGCTGGGCGACATCAGCGCGAGCGGCTACGTCGGCGTGGCCGGCCGTGACGGAGCGAAGGGGCGCACAGCGCAAGGCGGAGGCGGCGGTGGCGGCGCGGCGGGCGGCGCAGGCGCAGGCAAGTGCCCGAGCACAGCCTCGGCCGGCGGGGCGAGCGGCGGTTCGGGCGGCGCCGGCGGTTGCGGCGGCGCGGGCGGGCGAGGCGGGGGCGCGGGCGGAGCGAGCATCGCGCTCATCAGCCTGAACGCGACGCTGCGCTTCGAGCAGGTGACGCTGAAGACGGGGCGCGGCGGAGCCGGAGGCAAGGGCGGCGAGGGCCAGGAAGGCGGCGAAGGCGGCGCCGGAGGTCGCGGCGGCGAGGCGCCTGTAGGCGCTGCGCTGCTGCACGACGGGTGCGCGGGTGGCCCCGGGGGCAAGGGAGGCCCTGGCGGTCCCGCGGGAGGCGGTCGCGGCGGTCACGCGATCGGGATCGCGTACAAGGGCAAGGTGCCGTCGACGCAGGGAGCGACGATCGAGGTGGGCGAAGCGGGACCCGGCGGCCCGGGCGCGCTCGCGCTCTCGTTCATGCAGGGCGCCGCGGGCGTGAAGGCCGAGGTGCAGGCGTTCTGAGATCGTGAGGTCGTGAGCGGCGCGTTGCGGCTCACGCTCCGCCGCGGCCGCGCCGTGATGCGGTGCGAGGGAGCGACGTAGCGACGTTGACGTGGCGCCGGCCGCGCGCAGCCCGGCCGGCGCCCATCCAGAGAAACGCGCGCCGCCGTGCGCGGCGCGCCTTGGCTCGGCTCGTCTTGTCGACGAGCGTGCGAGGAGGACGATCGTGTATCCACGGCTCGCCATCGAGGCGGCAGCGCAGTCGGACGTGGGGCGGCGACGGAGCCACAACGAGGACAGCTTCGCGGCGCTGCCGTGCCTCGGGCTGTTCATGGTGGCCGATGGCCTGGGAGGCAGCGCGGCCGGAGAGGTGGCGTCGCGCATGGCGATCGAGGTGGTGAAGAGCTGCTTCGAGGAGGACGAGGACCTGGAGGACACGTGGCCCTACGGCGCGGCGCGGCCGCAAGATCGCGACGAGGTGCGGCTCGTGCTGAGCGTGCGGCGCGCCAACCGGGCGATCTACGAGGCGAGCCGGCAGCAGGAGGCGAACCGCGGCATGGCGACGACCTTCGCGGGCGTGCTGCTCGGGCCCGGGATGGCCTACATCGCGCACGTGGGCGACTCGCGCGTGTACCGGATGCGCGGCGGAAAGCTGGAGCGGCTGACGCGGGACCACACGCTGCGGGAGGAGCTGCTCCGGGACGGCGACGGCGCGCTGGCCGCGCTCGAGGCGCTGAGCGACCGGGCGAGCGCGGTGACGCGGGCGCTCGGGTGCGACGAGAGCGTGGCGATCGAGTCGCGCGTCGAGGCGACGGCGCCGGGCGATGTCTTCTTGCTGTGCTCGGATGGGCTCTGGGGGCCGGTGCCCGAGGGGCGGATCGCAGGGGTCCTCGAGGCGCACCAGGAGCTGAGCCTCGCGGCGAGCCTGCTGATCGACCTCGCGAACGAGCACGGCGGGCCAGACAACGTGACGTGCGTGCTGGCGCGCCTCGGAGGCGGGTGACGTGATGGGCGGCAACAACGGAGCACCAGAAATGAGAAGAATGCGACGCTGAACGCAATGGAGTGCATCGCGCAGTTTGCGGGATCCCTGGCGGAAGGAGATCGACACGCGCCCTGGTCGAGCGCTACGTTCCTGCTGGCCGCGGCGACGCGGGTCGGCGGGCTGTCAGACGCTTGCAACACGGCCACCATCATGGGTGCGTGGCGTGACGAGGCGCCGGCGGAGAAGCCGATGATCTGCTGGACAGAGTCCAATCCGTGCCGGACCTAAAGTCTGGATGTCCTCCAAAGGTCGCAGACGGCAGCCCGACGCAGCAGATCCTCCTTATTCCGCGCCTTCGCGCAACGCTCGCGGTAGCAGCAGTCCTCCACCGAGCATCGAAGGTCAGTGACAGACACGGACGAACGACATGATCCGACCGCCAGCTCGCGAGCAAGCGAGCCAGCGCCGCGCGGCGGCCACGCCGACGATGCACGGCTGTTCGGTCCCGAGGCCGTCGCGAAGCTGCGCGCCGCGTTCGAGGAGGTGACGTGGCTCCTCGGCCGCGGCTATCCGCTGCGCACCGCGATCCGGACCGTAGGCGACCACCACCAGCTGGCCGCTCGCCAGCGCCTCGCGCTGCAGCGATCCGCGTGCTCGGACGCGCAATGCGCCTCGCGCCTCGCGCGCCGCGCGCCGGCGTCGTCGCTACGGGGCGCGGAGGCGGGCATCGACGGCTTCAACCTGATCATCACCCTGGAGGTCGCCCTCTCGGGCGGCCTGCTCGTGCGCGGCCCGGAAGGGGTGCTCCGTGATCTTGCGGGGCTCCGCGGCAGCTACGCGCCGATCGCCGAGACGGACGCGGCCATCGATCGCCTCGGCGCCGCGCTGTCCGGCGCCGGCGCGGCGCGCGCGCGCTTCCTTCTCGACGCCGCGGTCCCCAGCTCGGGGAAGCTGCGCGCGCGGATCCTCGATCGCCTCGCTGGCGGGCCCTTCGCGCTCGAGGCGACGCTCGTCCCCGATCCCGACCGCCTCCTCGCCGGGGCGGCCGGCGTGATCTCGTCCGACAGCGTCGTCCTCGAACGCTGCGCGCAGTGGATCGACCTCACGGGCGAGATCCTGGCCGCGCGCGCGCCGGCGGCGCGCGTCGTCGACCTCGCCGCCGGCGTCGTCGACCTGGCCCCCGGCGGCATCGACGTCGTCCCTCGCGGAGGAGCGCTCGACTCCTGAAGGGCGCAGGAACGCCGGGGCCTCGGGGCGCGGGAGCGCCGGCCTATGAGGGCGGCGGGGCCCGCTGCGCTAGCGGGAGGGCGCGAGCGTCCTCGTCTGCCAGGCCACCTGGGCTGCGAGCCCCTCGCGCAGCGGAACCCGGGGCACGTACCGGAGCGCCGCCTGCGCGGCCGCGGTGTCGGCCCATGTGTGCCTGACGTCCCCGGCCTGCGGCTGTCCCCGCTCCACGCGCGCCGGCCCCGCGATCTCCCCGAGCATCCCGAGCGTGTCGTTCAGGCTCACCCGCGAGCCGCCGCCGATGTTGAACACGCCGACGGCGGCGCCCTCCATGGCGGCGACGTTGGCCTGCACCGCGTCGCTCACGTAGGTGAAATCGCGCGTCTGCTCGCCGTCGCCGTGCATGCGGACCGTCTCGCCCCGCAGGATGGCCGAGATGAACCGGTGAAACGCCATGTCCGGGCGCTGCCTCGGGCCGTACACGGTGAAGTACCGGAGCGAGACCGTGGGCAGCCCGAAGTTGCGCCGGTAGAGCTCGCAGAGGTGCTCGCCGGCCAGCTTGGTCACCCCGTAGGGCGAGTGCGGCGCGGTCCGGCTGGATTCGCGCATCGGGACCTCCTCCGTGTCGCCGTAGACGGAGGACGACGAGGCGTAGACGAGCTTGCGCACCTGGCCGTGCGTCCTCGCCGCCTCCAGCAGCCGCTGGGTTGCGAGCACGTTGTCGTGCAGGTAGCCCTCGAAGCTCAGCCCCCAGCTCGGGCGCACACCGGCCTGCGCCGCCTGGTGGAAGACGACCTCGCGATCCGAGAGCAGCCGGCGGAGGTCGGCGGTCGCGAGATCGACGGTCGCGAGCGAAAAGCGCGGCTCGCCCCGCAGCCGGTCCAGGTTCCCCTCCTTGATGTCGCGGGCGTAGTAGTCGGCGAAGCGGTCCACCCCGAGCACCTCATGCCCGAGCTCGATCAGACGCTCCGCGAGGTGTGAGCCGATGAAGCCGGCCACCCCAGTCACCAGACAACGCATCCGCCTCCCGTCCTGGTCCCGCCGTGCCGCGGCCCCGCGTCCTCGTTCAACCGCCCAGAGGCCTCCCGTCCCGGTCCCGCCGCGTCGCTGCGCGGCGCGGCGATGCTAGCACCTGAAGCCCGCCCATTGGACCAACGCAGCCCGCCGCGCGAGCAGAGCGCAGCCTGCTGAGCCCGCAGCAGGCGAGCAAGAGGCGTCAGGAACGCGCTTCTTGCAGCTTCTCGCAGCTTCTTGCAGCTTCTTGCAAATTCCCCCACCGTTCCGATGCATATTTCTGAATCTGGTTGCGCCTACCCGCCCGGCAGGCGAGTCTGGCACGCGCTCGAGCCTCCTGGATTTTCTGTTCCAAGGCGTCCGAGACGGGCAGAAGGCCAGCTGTCGCTTATGGGAATCGTTGTCCAGCAGCTCACGAAGCGGTTCGGTCCGAACAAGGTGGTCGACGACGTCTCGTTCGAGATCGAGAGCGGCGCCCTGGTAGCGCTGCTCGGGCCGAGCGGGGGCGGCAAGAGCACCGTCCTCCGCATCATCGCCGGGCTCGAGAGCCCCGACGCCGGCGAGGTGATCCTGAACGGCAAGAACGCGACGAACACGCGCGTACAGGACCGGAACATCGGCTTCGTGTTCCAGAGCTACGCCCTGTTCCGGCACATGACCGTGCGCGAGAACATCGGCTTCGGCCTCACCATCCGGAAGCGGCCCCGGAAGGAGGTCGACGCCACCGTCGACGAGCTCCTCAGCCTCGTGCAGCTCGCGGGGCTCGGGAGCCGGTTCCCGCACGAGCTGTCCGGCGGCCAGCGGCAGCGCGTCGCGCTGGCGCGCGCGCTCGCGCCAGGCTCGTCGCTGCTGCTGCTCGACGAGCCGTTCGGGGCGCTCGACGCCAAGGTGCGCCTCGAGCTGCGCGAGTGGATCCGCCGGCTCCACAAGGAGCGGGGGATCACGAGCGTCTTCGTGACCCACGACCAGGAAGAGGCGATGGACCTCGCCGACCGGGTCATCGTGCTGCACAAGGGGCGGGTCGAGCAGATCGGCACGCCCGAGGAGATCTACGATCGACCGGCGACCGAGTTCGTGGCGAGCTTCGTCGGGTCGATCAACGTGCTCGACGGCCAGGTGCGCGACGGCCAGGCGTCGCTCGGGACCCTCGCGGTGCACGCTCCCCCGGGGACGGACGACGGCGCGAGCGTGCGCGCCTTTGTGCGGCCGCACGACATCGAGCTCCACACCCGGGTCGACTCCTCGGACCCGCCCCGCTCCGACGACGCGAGCCTCGCGCGCGTCGAGCGGCTATCCCGGGTCGGGTGGATGGTGAAGGCGGAGCTCCGCCTCTCCGACGGCCAGCCGCTCGCCGTCGAGCTGACCAAGGACCGCGTCGCCGAGCTCGGGCTGTCCGAGGGAGACAGGGTTCTTGTAAATCTCCGTGACGCCAAGATCTTCGTGCAGGATTATTCCATCTAGCCACCGGGCCGACGCTCCGTCTGGCCAGGCGGCCATCAACGGAGGGCGGCCAGGTGGGTTCAATCTTCGACAACATCGCGGCGACGATCGGGCGCACGCCCCTCGTTCGCTTGAGCTCTGCGGGCAAGGGGCTGCGCGCCTCGCTGATCGGCAAGGTCGAGAGCCGGAACCCTGGCGGCAGCGTCAAGGATCGCATCGGCCTCGCGATGGTCGAGGACGCCGAGCGGCGCGGCAAGCTGACGCGCGGGAGCGTCCTCGTCGAGCCGACGAGCGGCAACACGGGCCTCGCGCTGGCGATGATCGCCGCGGCCAAGGGCTACCGGCTGATCCTCACGATGCCCGAGTCGATGAGCCCCGAGCGGGTCGCGCTGCTCCGGGCGTTCGGGGTGGAGGTGCTGCAGACGCCCGGGTCCTTGATGGTGCAGGCGGTCGCGCGGGCGCGCCAGATCGTGGAGGAGACGCCCGGCGCGGTGATGCTCCAGCAGTTCGAGAACCCGGCGAACCCGGCCGCGCACCGCGCGACGACCGCGCGCGAGATCTGGGAGGACACGGACGGCGCGGTCGACGTCGTCGTCGCCGGCGTGGGGACCGGCGGGACGATCACCGGCGTGGGCGAGGTGCTCAAGGAGAAGAAGCCGGGGGTGAAGATGATCGCGGTCGAGCCCCGGAACGCCGCCGTGCTGAGCGGCGGCCGCGCGGGGGCGCACCTCATCCAGGGCATCGGCGCGGGCTTCGTCCCGAAGATCCTCCGGCGCGAGCTCATCGACGAGGTGGTGCCCGTGTCCGAGGACGAGTCGTTCGACGCCGCGCGCCGGCTCGCGAAGACCGAGGGGATCCTCGTCGGCATCTCCGGCGGCGCGGCGATGGCGGCGGCGCTCTCGGTCGCGGCGCGCGACGAGATGCAGGGCAAGAACATCGTGGTGGTCCTGCCCGACGGCGGGGAGCGGTACGTCACCTCGCCGCTGTTCAAGGAGCTCATCGGGCACGGCCGGGGAGCCGCGCCCCGCTAGCCGGCGGGCGGAACCAGGGCAAGGCAGCCGCGCATCGGGTCGCCCTCCCTGCAGGCGCAGGGCGCCTCTCGCTGCGGCCGCTGCGGAGCTGGACGGCGCAGGGGGCGCCGCGGGGCACGGATGCGAAGGTCGCCGCGGCGGCGAGATCACTCGATACGGATGCCGACGAGGACCTTCATCCACACCCCTTCGGGAGGGATCGTCTTCGTCAGATCGATCTCGCCGTGCCAGTCGACATGCACCGTGTAACCGTCGTTCTCCTCGTCCTCATAGAAGAACTTCCGGATGTCGTCGTGATAGACCCGATCGAGCGGGACGATGCGCTCCCCGGTGGGCAGCGGCGCCTTCCTGGCGACCACGGTGGAGACGTCGTCGACGACGGCCTCGGCGGTGATGCTCTTGATGAACGTCAGGTCGGGCACGTTGTCGTCGCGCGCCTCGAGCCGGATGAACATGAGCTTGGCGCCGTCGACGGAATTTGGATCCTGAGAGACGGAGACCTCGCTCCACCCGGAGAAGTCCGACTGCGAGGTCGGCTTCACGAGGAACTTGGTCTCCACCTCATGTTCGCCGGCCACCGTGGCGCAGGCGCTCGCGCCGAGCGCCAGAGCCGCGGTGAGCGCCGCGCCTGTGCGCGCGGACAGGCAGAGCGAGGCAAGTGCACGGCTACAGCTTCGGACAAGCATGTTCATCCGTGAAACATAGCATGGCGATGTCGGGCGCCCGGGGATCGAGCCATGTTTCGCCGTGCGTCCGCGGCGCCCCCGGACGCTGTCCCAGGCCCGAGGGTGACCGCGTCGAGATCGTGTCTCGCCACGACATGTCGAGTTCACGCGGCCACGCGGCCATGCGGCCACGCGGCCTCGCGGCGCGCGGCGCGGACGCCTGCCGCACCTCGGCGCTGCCGCGCGCCGCGGCCCGATCGACGCGCGGCGCGCGGCCGGCTATGGTCGTCGCCCGAGGGCGACCAGATGGCGGCGGAATCAGGCGCAGGTGTTGACGGAGGGCAGGGCTCGGCCCCTGCCTCCTTCGAGGCGAGGCTCGAGCTCGCGCAGCAGACGAGCGCACGGCTGCGCGAGGCGATCGGGCAGGCCGTCGTCGGTCAGGGGGACGTCATCGAGCAGACGCTCTGGGGCATCATCGCGGGAGGGCACGTCCTGCTGGAGGGTGCGCCCGGGCTGGGCAAGACGCTCCTCGTCAGGACGATCGCCGCCTGCCTCGATCTCAGGTTCTCGCGCATCCAGTTCACCCCGGATCTCATGCCGAGCGACGTGACCGGGACCAACGTGCTCGTCTCGGCCGCGGACGGCTCGCGCCACTTCTCGCTGCACCGGGGGCCGATCTTCGGGCAGGTGATCCTGGCCGACGAGATCAACCGGGCGACGCCGAAGACGCAGAGCGCGCTGCTCGAGGCGATGCAGGAGCACGCGTGCACCATCGCCGGCACCCGGTACGCCATGGAGGAGCCGTTCTTCGTGCTGGCCACCGAGAACCCGATCGAGATGGAGGGGACCTACCCGCTGCCGGAGGCGCAGCTCGATCGGTTCCTGCTCAAGGTGCTGGTACCGAGCCCGACCGAGGACGAGCTGACCGAGATCCTCGCCCGGACCACGGGCCACGATCGCGGGCCGCCGCCGCGGGTGCTCACCCGCGACGACGTGCTCTCGCTGCGCTCGCTGTGCCGCGACGTCGCGGTCGCCGAGCCCGTCATGCGGTACGCGTCGCGGCTCACGCGGGCGAGCGACCCGGTCGCCGAGGGGGCGCCCGAGATCGTGCGCAGGGCGCTCCGGTTCGGCGCCGGGGTGCGCGGCGCGCAGTCGCTGGTGCTGGCCGCGAAGGCCGTGGCGTTGCTCCAGGGCAGGGCGCACGTCGCCTTCGCCGACGTGCAGCGGGTCGCGAAGCCGGTGCTCCGCCACCGGATGATCCGGTCCTTCGAGGGCGAGGCGGAGGGGATCACGACGGATCAGGTGATCGCCGCGCTGCTCTCCGCGGTCGAGGCGCGCCCCGAGCCCGTGGCCCAGGCGATCCGTCGATGAGGCGCGGCGCCGAGGCGCGGGGGAGGGCAGGACAGTCCGCTGCCCTGGCGAGGGTCGCGGCCGGCGCGGCGTGGCTCGCGGCGCTCTCGACGGCGTGGCCGGCGCTCGGCCAGGCGCCGGCGGCTTCGAGCGCGCCGGAGCTCGTCGTCGACGCGGCGCCGGTGTTCGGGACGAGCGGCGGGATGCCCTGGGGGTGGAACCAGGTCGTCGTGCGCCTCCAGAACAACGGCGGCAAGGCGGCCAAGGGCGAGGTCGAGGTCGCGTCGACGCGCTACGGCGAGCAACGCGTCTTCGTCGCGTCGGCGCCGTACACGGTCGCGGCGGGCGCCTCGATCCACGTGCGCGTGCCGGTGCAGGTGTCGCCCTTCGCCGACGTGCAGGTGCGCGCGCTCGACGAGGGGGGCGCGCAGGTGTCGTCGCACGCGCTCCCGTCGACCTCGCAGCGCGCGGTGGTGCTCTTCGACGTCAGCGAGGCGTCACTCGTCCGAGGGGGGCTCCACGAGGCGCCGGTCGCGCCGCTGTACCTGCCGAGCGGCCGCGGCCCCGGATCGTCGCCGAGCCCTGTCCTGTGGGTCGGGCAGCCGCGCTACGACGGCGCGACCGGCGATCCGCTGCTGCCGGACCGGGCGGCCCTGTACAGCGCGGCGGACGCGGTGCTCATGCGCACCGACACGCTCTCGCGGCTGAACGGCGCCGAGCTCGAGGCGCTCGCCGGCTACGTGCTCTCCGGCGGCACGCTGGCGCTGGCCGTCGCGCGGCCCGAGGATCTGCGGCACCCGACGCTCGCGGCGTTCGTCGGCGGCGAGGTCGCGCGGGCGGGCGTCGCGCCGCCCACGCTCGAGGAGATCGTGCCGCCCGGCGCGCCCAGCGGCTTCGGCAAGCAGGGCAACGCGCTCCTGCCCGCGCCGACCGCGAGCCCCGCGGTGGCCGAGGCGCTCTCCGGCTGGTCGGGCGGCAACCTGCGCGGGAGCCCGTACGGCAGCTCGGCCTTCTACGGGCTCGGCGAGGTGCACCTGCTCGCGTTCGATCCCACGCGCCCGCCCGCGTCCGGCGATCCCTGGGCGAAGATCCGGGTGGCCGATCTCGCGCGCCGCGCCTACGACCGCCGCTCCACGGTCGCCTTCCGGCCGGGGGAAGAGGCGATGGGGCTCGATCTGGACCCGGTGCGCCGGGAGCTCGATCCGAACGAGAGCTCGCGCTGGGCGATCGGGGTCTCCGCGCTGCTGCTCTGCCTGTACGCGGTGCTCGCCGGCCCGATCAACTTCTCGCGCGCCGCGAGGCAGGGGAGGCCGCTCCGCGCGCTCCGGCACCTGCCCGTGTACGCGGCGGTCACCTTCGCGGTGATCGTCGGCGTGGGCCTGCTCGCGAAGGGGGTGCGCGGCAGGGCGCGCCACCTCACGCTGATCGAGGCGGGGGCCGGCATCACGAAGGGGGCGGTGCGCCGGTTCCGCGGCTTCTTCGTGCCCCGCGCGGAGGAGCTCACCGTCCGCACGACCGACGCGAGCGGCGTGATCAGCACGGCGGTGCTGGCCGAGCTCGCGGAGCGGCGCGATCGGCTCCTCGTGGAGCGCGACGGGGCCCGGCTGACGCAGGTCGCCGCGCTCCCGTGGCAGACGGTGATCGTCCGCGAGGACGGCGTCGCGCCGCTCGGGGACGGCATCGCGATCATCGCCGAGCCGAGCGGCGACGTGGTCGTGAGCAACCGGAGCGGCCGCGACCTCCGGGGAGGCGTCCTGTGGTTGCCGGCGGGGGTGGCCCGCTACTTCGCTCGCATCAGGGACGGGGAGAAGGTCTCGTCGCGCGCCGGGGTCGACCTCGGGGCGCGGAGCGACGGGCAGAGCTGGCTCTCGCATGTGAGCTTCGGGCGGCGGGTCGGCGGGATCGACATCCACGACCTCGGCGGGGGCCTGCTGGTCCCCCTGCTCGAGCCCGACGCCCCCGGGCTCGGCGCCGCGTGGCTGGCCATCGAGGAGGCGGCCGGCAGCGCGGTCGACTGGTTCCCGGCCGGCGTGCCCGTCCTGTTCGGCCAGCTCGACGGCGGCGAGGGGCGCGCCAGCGACTCGGGGCTGCGGCTAGAGAGCGACCGCGTGCTCGTGCGGATCGTCGGCTACGGAGGTCGGCCGTGAGCGCCGCGCTTCCCGGGGCTCCGCCTCCCGAGCCGCGGGTCGAGCGGCCTGCGCCGACGATCCGCGTCCGCCACCTCTCGCACCGCTTCGGCGCGCTGGACGTGCTCAGGGACGTCACCTTCGACGTCGGTCCCGGCGAGATCTTCGGCTTCATCGGGCCGAACGGCGCGGGCAAGACGACGACGATCCGGGTCATGGCGACCCTGCTCGAGCCGATGGCGGGGCGGGTCGAGATCGACGGCGTCGACGTCACGATCGACCCGGCGGCGGTCCGCCGCAGCATCGGGTACATGCCGGATCACGCCGGCGTCTACGATCGGATCACCGTGCGCGAGTACCTCGAGTTCTTCGCGGACGCCTTTCGCGTGCCGTCGCTCGACGTCGTCGACGCCGTCCTGGAGCTGACCGACCTCGGCAAGATCCAGGACCGGATCGTCGCCACGATGTCGAAGGGGATGAAGCAGCGCCTCCAGCTCGGGAGGATCCTGCTGCACGACCCCAAGGTCCTCATCCTGGACGAGCCGGCGAGCGATCTCGATCCGCGCGCGCGCATCGAGATCCGCGACCTCTTGCTCGAGCTCCGGAGCCTGGGGAAGACGATCTTCCTCTCGTCGCACATCCTCACGGAGCTCTCCGACGTGTGCACGTCGATCGGGATCCTCGAGAAGGGCCGCCTCGTCGTCGCCGGCCCGATCGGGGAGATCGCGGCGCGCCTGGAGGCGGTGCGCGCCGCGCAGGCGCACGGGCACGCGCCGCCGCGCCACGCCGTCGCGCCGGGCGGATACGCGGCGCCCTACGCGGCGCCCGCGGCGCACGTGCACAGCGCGCCGCCGCCGTACGAGCCCGGGGCGCCTCCTCCCGGCGCCGCGGCCGGTCCTCTGCCGGCGGCCGCTCCGCCGCCCGGCTACGCGCCGCACCCGCCCCACGCGGCCGCGCCGGCGAGCGCGGGGCAGGCGGCGGCCTACCCCGCGCTCTCGCCGCTGCTCTCTCGGCGCAAGGTGAAGGTCCGGGTCCTCGGCGAGCCCGAGGCGGCGGCCTACCTGCTCCGGGGCGGTCCGGGGATCGCCGACGTCGATATCGTCGCGGGCGCCGTGCACGTCGGCTACGTCGGCAACGACGTGAAGATCGCCGAGATCGTCCAGCACCTCGTGCGGAGCGGGATCGGCGTGATCGGGGTCGAGCCGGAGCGCAACGAGCTCGAGCGGATCTTCCTGGAGGTCACGCAAGGAGAGGTGCAGTGAGCGTGCAGACTGCCTCATCGCCGCCCGGCGGTCCGTCGCCGCGGCGGCTCGTCGATCGGGCGCGGGACCGCGCGGGGCGCCTCCTCGGCGAGCCGAACCCGATCTGGATCCGCGAGCTCAAGCAGGCGGCGCGCCTCTCCCGCACGCCGGTCATCCTCCTGGTGTTCGCCGTGATGATGACGCTGCTCATCGCGTCGCTCGGCGGCATCGTGTCGAGGGACGTCGCGCCGGCGAAGGCGGGGGTGATCCTGTTCCAGGTCTTCTTCTCGCTCGCGTACTTCGTGGTGGCCCTGGTCGGGCCCGCGGTCGCCGCGAACAGCATCGCCTCGGAGCGCGAGGGCCGGACCTGGGAAGCCGTGCTCCTGACGGGCATCCCGCCCGGCGAGATCGCTCGCGGCAAGTTCCTCGCCGCCTACACGGCGATCTCGATGTACGTGGTGATGCTCGCGCCGGTCGGGGCGCTGCCGTTCCTGTTCGGCGGGATCACCGCGATGGAGGTGGTGATCGCGTTCCTGTTCCTGTTCCTGATCGCGCTGCTCAGCGTCGCCTTCGGCCTCGCGATCAGCTCGAAGATGGCGAGCCTGCGCGCGGCGATCCTCGTCACGCTGCTGCTCGCGTTCCCCCTGTCGATCTGCCTGTTCGCGGCGGCGGGCGCCGGGCTGTCGTACGCGGCGCACATGGCCTGGCCGGAGGTGCCCGAGGGCCCGCCGATCTGGCTCCCGGTCGCCTACCAGCGCGCCCCGTTCGGCCTCGACTACGCGCTGTTCCTGGTCGTCGTGCCGATCGCGGCGATCGTGGTCCCCGCGTGGTTCCTGTACCAGGTGACGGTCGCGAACCTCACGAGCGAGAGCGACGATCGCTCCTCCGGCCTGAAGACGTGGTTCGCGGCCTGCACGCCGGTGGTCGCGGCCGCCGCGGCGGTGCCGGCGTTCTCGGTGGACGCGCACGAGCGCATGCCCACGATCATCGCGGGCATGAGCGCGATGTTCGCGTTCCTGACGTTCTGCGTGTTCCTCTTCGCCGGCGATCCGATCGGCCCGTCGCGCCGCGTCGAGGTGCACTGGGCCCGATGCCGCGCCAGCCGGCTGCGTCGCTTCTTCGGCCCCGGCATCGTCCGATCGGCGTACCTCCTGCTCGCGGCGGGGGTCACCGCCGTCCTCGCGCTCTGGGCGGCCGGCCACCGGCTCGTCCTCGGCGCGGCCATCGCGGAGCCGGAGGTCTCGGCGCGGCAGCTCGGGTACTTCGCCATGTACGCGCTCGCCTTCTACGTGTTCCTCGTCGGGCTCGGCGCGTTCCTCCGCGCGCGGACCGCCGCGCCCATGATCGCGCGCGTGCTGCTCCTGACGCTGCTCTTCGCGATCGCGGTCGGCCCGTGGATCGTCGCGGCCATCGCCGGCCTCATCGCGGAGCTCGGCACGAGCGAGAGCGCCCTCCTCGTCGCGGCCCCGTCGCCGTTCTACGCCTTCGCGATGATCGCCAAGGCCACCCAGGGCGACCCCGGGCCCGTCGTGATCGTCGGGTACGCGGCTGCCGTCGGCTGGCTCGTCATCGGCCTCGGCCTGCTCGCCGCGGCGCGGGCGCGCTGCGCCGCGGTGATCGCGCAGCGCGACGCGGCCTTCGCCGAGACGAGCGCGCTCCTCGCCCAGGAGGACGAGGCGGCCCTCGCGGCCGAGCAGGGGGCGCCGGCGCACGCAGGTGGATCAGAGCGCGCCGAGCCCAGGAACATCGCGGGCACCGCCGCTTGAGCGCGCCCTCGCCCCCGCGCGGCGCTCTGAAATCGGACGTGTGCGCCAGGTTGTGTGGAAATTTTGAATTCGATTCGGGAATGCTTCAGGATGCGCCTGCGCGCGGCTCTGTCGAAATCTTGAGCGCTCCGGGAGGGCGTGTGAAAAGAGCGTCCGCGCGCTCGAGGTCCTGGATCGAGAGGGACTATCGATCCTCGCGTGGCGCCGCGACGGCGGCACCACCTCGGCCCGCGGAGGATGGCCTTGCCTTCGCACGACGACGGCCGTTGGGCGGCGCCCGAGCTGAGCGATACCTTGCTGTACGGCACGCCGTACCGGCCTGTGCGGCGGCTCGGGCGAGGCGGGATGGGGGAGGTGATCGAGGCCGCGCACGTGGGGCTCGACAAGCCGGTGGTGGTGAAGCTCCTGCACCGCGATCTCAACCGCGAGCCGCGGCTGGTGGAGCGGATGCGCGTGGAGGCGCAGTCGCTGGCGCGGCTCGCTCACCCCAACCTGGTGACGGTCACCGACTTCGGTCGGACGGCCGAGGGGCGGACGTTCCTCGTGATGGAGCGGCTCTACGGCCGGACGCTGCGCGAGGAGCTGGCGGCGCGCGGCGCGCTGCCGGCGCTGGAGGCGCTCGACCTGGTGACGCAGACGCTCGCGGGCCTCGCCGCGGCGCACGGCGCGGGCATCGTCCACCGCGACGTGAAGCTCGACAACCTGTTCGTGTGCGACGCGGACGCGCAGGGGCGGCGCATGGTGAAGGTGCTCGACTTCGGCATCGCCAAGGTGGTCGCCTCGGCCGGCGATGGCCGCGCGCCGGCGCCGTCGCTCTACCAGACGGAGGAGGGGGTGCTCGTCGGCACGCCTCGTTACCTCTCGCCCGAGCAGGCCTCCGGGGTGGCCGTCGACGCCCGGACCGACGTGTATGCGGCGGGCGTCGTGCTCTACACGTTGCTGGCTGGTCGCGGCCCGTTCGAGCACGTGCGGCCGCTCCACGAGCTCCTGCGCGCTCACGCGAGCGAGATCCCCGCGCCGCCGTCCCGCTACGCGCCGCGGCCGGTGCCGCCGGAGCTCGACCGCGCCATCATGAGGGCGCTGGAGAAGCGCCCGGAGCTCCGCTTCCCGAGCGCCGCGGCGTTCGCGGCGGAGCTGTCGCGGATCGCTGCGGCGCTGGGCGACGGCGTGGAGACCGAGGCGCTCCTGCCGCCGTGGTGCTGGCAGAGCACGGCGCCGCTGACGGTGCCGCCGGTGCGCGCGTTCGTCGCACCCACGTTGAGCGCGACCGTGGAGGCGTTCGGCCTCACGGCGCCGGGCGGGGCGGTGCAGCCCGCCGCCCGACCTGCGCTGCCGCGTCCACCGACGGCGCCCGGGGCCGGGGCGAGGCGCGCGCGCCGGAAGCCGGGACGCGCGGCGCCGAGCCACGCCGTCATGGCGATGCTGGTGGTGAGCGTGGTGCTCTTCGGCTTCGCCCTGGCGTTGCTGGTGAGCGTCGTGGGCTGACGGGCGGCCGCGGCGCCGCCGCTGTGGTTGCCAGGAACCTCACCCGGCGCGACGAAATCGCTACCATGCTGGCCGTGGATGGACGGGGTGAGGGGCGCTCAACCTGGGTGCTGGGGGCGGGGCGTCACGAGCGCAGGTGGCGGCTCCACCTGGGCGGGGCTCAACCTGGGTGCGGGGCTCAACCTGGGTGCGGGGCTCAACCTGGGTGCGGGGCTCAACCTGGGTGCGGGGCTCAACCTGGGTGCGGGCACGGTTGCAGGGGGGTGCACAAAATCGAGACCGCGGCATCAGCGAACGCACGACGGCATGGTCACGGGCAGCATCCCATGATTCCAGGGAAGCGGCAGGATGGTGGTCACGGTCAACTTCGCGCCCGACCGGCCCCTGGACCTACGCCTCGACCGTACGCCTCGACCGTGGTTGCGGGTCTCGACCGTGGTTGCGGGCCTCGGGCGGCTCCTTCACGCCCCCGACGGCAAAGGCACCCGATGCCGGTGCCTCCCTGGGCCCCGCCGGTGTATCGGTGCGGAGAGGTCGTGATGCTTGGGTGCATGGTGGCGACGGCCGGGTGGGGTATCTTCGGGGCTATGCCGAGGCCCTGCCCCCGAGCGAGCTCCAAGGTGTCGCGCTCCGGCCAGCGCGCGTTCCACGCTGGCCCGCGGCGCCCCCGCGCTCGCCGGAGCGCTGCCGCGGCACCCGCCGCGCCGTATGTAGGGCAGCGGTCGAGGCAGATCGCCTCGGGAGCGCGCCCATGACAAGGCGGAGCCTTGGACCGGGGGCTCGATGCGCTGCTGCCCACGCGGGGCAGCAGCGCGGCTTTTGCGCGTGGCGAGAGGGGCAGGCATGACCAACAGGAACGCGAACAAGAGCTCGCCAGGGCAGCCGGCGGGTCAGGGCTCTGCGGGCGACCCCGCGCCGCAGCCGCAGCCGCAACAGCCGCCGATGCTGCCGCAGCAGCCGCCGCGCGGGTACGACGCGCCGAACTTCCTGCCGCAGGAGCACCCGTCGCTGGCGCAGCAGCGGGCCCTCTCGCAGGACCCGCGCCGCAGGCCTGACGAAGGGGCGCTGGGCCCTGCGGCGCCCCCCGCGGAGCGGGCCATGCCCTGGGGCGAGCCCAGGCCGCGTCGCCGGCAGGATCGCGAGGCGGGGCCGAGCGACAAGCAGGTGTACGTTCCTCCGGTCACCCTGCCCCCAAACCGAGAGCACCAGGCCATGGATTTGCAAAAGATCCAGGTGGCGCCGTCGCTCTTGAAGGGCGTTGACGAACGGAACCGGCCGACGATGCGCAGGATCCCTGTGCACGGCATGCCGGGGGCTCCCGAGGGGCAGGGCGGCGCGCGCCCCGGCGGCGTGCGCACGGCCCGCGTCGGCGTGGGCAGCGGCGTCTGGCCTCCGCCGGAAGAGACGGCCCGGAAACAGCGGCCGCTTGCGGCGCCCGTTCCCCAGCCCGTCGCGGCCGCTCCGCGGGCGGGTGTGCCGCCGCAGGCAGCGCAGCCCGATCCCGCTGCCGCCGCCGCCGCCGCCGCCGCCGCGCTCGCAGCGCGTCGCCGCGGGGCTCCGCTCGGGCTGTTCGCGCTGCTCGTTTTTCTGGGGAGCGCGACCGTCGCGGGCTTCTGGGTGCTCTGGCGCGCCGCCAATCCGACGAGCCGTCAAGACGCGACGCTGGCCGAGGACGCCCGCGGGCCAGCGCCCGAGCCCGGCGTCGTGACGCCCGCGCCGAGCGCGCTGCCCGAGCAGCCGCCTCCAGCGGCGTCGCCTCCGGTCGCGACCGAGCAGCCACCTCCCGTCGCGGAGCCGTCGGCGCCTGCCGCGACGGGAGCCCCGTCTGCGTCCGCTGCAGTGGAGCCGAGCCCTTCGTCCGCGCACGCCGGACCGGTGGCCGTTGCCCGTCCGCCCGCAGCGCGCCCTGCGCCGCAGGTGAAGCGCCCGTCCAAGCCTCCCGCCACGCCGGAAGACCCCTACGAATCGACCGCGAGCAATCCGATCCCGCCCCAGCCCCTGCCGTCTGCGCCCGCCGCGTCGCCGTCTGCGCCTCCCGGGACGACCGCACCCCCGCGTCCATTCCCCTGAGAGTTGCCTCTCTCCGGATTGCAATCGTCCCGGCAGCCATCATGCGAAAGCCATTCTCCAAGTTCTCCCCTCCGTTCCTCCTTTGTGCGGCGGTCCTCTTGGCGCCCAGCATTGCGGGCGCGGCCGGCAAGGCTCGGCTGATGCCCACCTCTCCGACCGATGGCCCTCCTGCGACCTCGATCGCTGGCGAGCGCGCCGCGCAGCTCTACCGGGAGGGGAACCAGTTCTACGACGAGGCGAGGTTCGTCGAGGCCGAGGCGCGTTATCAGGCGGCGTGGGATCTGCAGCAGAGCTTTGACGTTGCGGGCAATCTCGGGAACGTCGAGCTCGAGGTGGGTCAGCCTCGCGACGCGGCCGAGCACCTCCAGTACGCGCTCGATATCTTCCCGCTCGGCGAGAGGGCCGAGAAGAAGAGCTTCCTGGAGAAGCGGCTTGCCGAGGCCAAGTCGCAGGTCGGTACGCTCCGGATCAGCGTGAACGTCGATGATGCCGAGGTGCTCATTGACGGCAAGCTCATCGGGCGGTCGCCCCTTGATGCTCAAGTGTTCGTCGACCCTGGCAAGCGCACCATCGAGGCACGCCGCGCCGGCGCGAGGACGTCGACGTCGCTGCTCGTCGCCAGGGGTTCGGACCAGCGCATCGCGCTCAGCCTGGACACGGGCCAGAACATCCCGCTGGTGGTGGCGGGGGGAGCGGTCGGGCTGCTCGGGGTCGCGTCGGGCGTGACCTTCGCGATCCTCTCCACGGCGAAGGGGCGGTCTGCGGCGGTGGAGCCGTCCGGCAGCGCGAGGCGCCTCGACCTGCGTGACTCGCAGACCACGCTCGCCAACGTCTCGTTCTGGAGCTTCATCGGCGGCGGCGTGGTGCTCGCCGGGACCGCCGTGTACGCGCTCACCACCTCGAGCCGCACGCCAGCCCCGAACGCCGCGCTCAATCGCTTTCACGCCGCGCCCCTCGTGACCTCCGATGCGAAGGGCTTCCTGCTCGGCGCGAGCTTCTAGCTGGCGCCTCGCGCCAGAGATCTTGCGAGGTCCACCAGCGCGTTCGCCTCCTGTGGCAGAGGAGGACGAGCTCCTGCTCGCCGTTGCGAGCGCGCCGTTCCTCGGCGTGCATTGCGCGCTCGACCTCGCGCTACCGAGCCCGACCGAGCCCGGCTCAACGTGGGAGCCCGACCGAGCCCGGCTCAAAGCCCGGCTCAACGTGGGTGAAAGTAACGCCCTACCTGCTCGCGGTACTCTTCGGGGACGTCGCTGTGCTCGACGCCGCCGACCTCCTGGGGACCCACGACGCCGAGCGCGCCCTCTCCTTGTACGTTCGCGGTCTCTCCGGCGCGCCCCGCGCTCCGGCCCATCACGAGCCCCGGCATCGGCCTGCCCGGGTTGAGCCTCGCGCTGGCGCGCGAGCGCAGCTCACCGCCGGCGATCGCGCTGGTCTGCCCTTCGTGGCTGCCCGGGCCGCTTCCCTCCGAGTGGCCTGGCTGCGCGGGCCCCTGGCTGCCTGACCCGCCCGCCGACGAGCCCTGCTGTCCGCTCTGGCCGGGCTCGCCGCCGTTCGGCCCCGAGCGGCTCGACCCTCCGGCGACCGGTGCCGGGAGAGGCGTCCCCCCGAGCTGTCCCTCGGCCTCGCCCGCCCCGCGCTGCGCGTCGTCGAGCGCTCGCTGGCGCTCCGCTTCTTCGCTGCTCGGGCCTCCATCCTGGGCCAGCCGGCGCAGCTGCTCTTCTAGCTGCTGCTGGCCCTCGGGCGTCGCGAGCTGCCGCGCGAGCTCGCGCAGCTGCTCTTCCGAGGCGGTCTCCCCGCCTGCGCCTCCGGGGGGCGGCGCCATCCGCTGCTTCAATCGGTCGGCGAGCTGCCTGCGCTCGTCGGGGCTCAGCTTCTCCAGCGCCCTTTCGAGGCTGCCGGCGAGCCGCCGCGCGTCGCTGTCGCTCCCGGTCCGTCCAAGGCTCTCGAGCGCGTCGCGCCCCTCCTCGCCGAGCGACTCGCCGAGCGCCTCCGCCAGCTCCCTCAGCCTGTCGGCCTGCTCGCCGCGCTGCTCCAGCAGCTTGCGCTGCTCCTCGAGCGCCTTTGCCACGCCGGGGGCGCCGGCCCTCTTCGCGGCCTCGGCGGCCTCCTCGAGCGTCTTTCTGGCTCGTTCTCGATCGTCCTTCTCGAGCCTGTTCGCGAGCCGCTCCATCTCCTCGTCGAACGTCACGAGGTCGCGATCGCCGAGTGCCTTCGCCGCCCGCTTCAGCCGGGGGTCCTCTCCGAGCTTGCCGAGCGCCGACTCCATTCCCTGACGCTGCTCGCCCTCGCCGAGCGACAGCCGCTCGGCCGTGAGCGCGTCGCGTAGCCGGCCGAGATCTGCCTGTGCCTCGCGGCGCTCGACGCCGCTCCTGAGCTTTTGCCGGAGGTCCCTGGCGTCCTCGGCGAGCTTCTTGAGCCGCTCGCGCTGCTCTGCGTCCCGAGCGTCGACCTCGGCGAGCTGGATCACCCGCTCCAGCCCGGCGATCTCGGCGAGGCGGACCTGCTCGGCCCCTGGCGGGGGCGCCGCTGTCGCGGGGGCGGGGGGCAGCGGGAGCCAGCTGAGGTAGCCGATGGCGGCCGCTGCAAGCGGCGCCCCGGCGTGCCAGGGCCGCCAGAGCGGCGCGCGGACCTGCTGCGCGGTCGCTCGGTCGAGGGCCGCCGTGGCGTGCGCGAGCACCACGTCGTGCGCTGCCGAGGCGGTGTCCCGGGGCGCGTCTTCGTCGGCGTGCTCGGATGCTGTGAGCTCCACGGCCGTCGAGATGGACTCGGAGGAGCCGAGCTTGCCGTCGAGGAACAGGGCTACGTTCGGGTCAGACCACCGCCGTCGCTGCGCTGCCGCTGCGCCGACTGCCGCGCCGAGCAGCCCGCCGGCCGCCATCCAGGGGCGCAGCGCGCCGTGCCGCGTCTGCCACGCCGCAGCGGCTCCTGCCGCCCCGAGCGCCATCCCCGCGGCGGCGCCGGTGAGGATCAGCTCCAGCGCCAGCCGCCGCCGGACGCGACGGGACCAGCGAGCGAACGCGGCGCTGAACCTTCGCCGGGGAGACGCATCCACCATGCTTTTGTACCCGTGGGCAGACGCGCCGGCCAGCGTTGCCTTGGAGGAGGTCTCCAGCGTCGGCGCGGCAACCAGGTAGGGCCCGGCCCGCGGCGCGATCGCCTCGTGCATTGCGGGGGGACCTGGGGGGCGGCGCTGCTTTGCCCCCGAGCGACGGCGTGCCGGGAGGGACCTCTCGCCGCGCATACAGCCGTCCGCCCTTTCACTGGACGAAGCACCACTTCAAGTGAAATGCAGCGAGCTCGAGGCGCGCTGGGATAACGTCCTGGGCACTTTCGATCAGATTCAAGTCGCAGTCGGAGAAGGAGAAATCGCATTCGTGCGGCGCCTGCCGCGACGTCCGGAGCGTGGCCGGACAAGAGCCAGAGAAAAGATCATCGTCGACGTACATTCGCATGTTCACGACAGCAGCGTCGCCGGCTTTGCGCTTGCTGCTGAGCAGATGGAGATCGAGGTAGTAGAAGCCCATCCTGCCCTTCGATCGGTCGACCAACTCCAGATTGGTTTCTCCATTGAGGAGAGAGCAGTCAACGTCCCAGCTGTCGTCCAATCTTGGGACAGGCCGCTTGCCGTCATCACCCGTGTCAAGGACCATCTCCTCCCCGTTCACGGTGACGACCGCCTTGCCGTAGGCCTCAGGGGTGTCCGGGCTGGTAGAGCACCCGAACGGCGAGAGCGACAGCACGAGGCCTTGGGCGAGGAGGGTTCGGTGCATGGAGGTTCTCCAGCAGCATGGCGGGCGAGAGCATCGCACGAGGGCGACAACCATGAACGCGCGTAATTTGGTTGATCCATGTGCCGTGCCAGATGTCAACCGGAAACGGAGGATCCCACGTGAGGACCTTGTTGGAGCCCGACCCAGGTTGCCTGAAGATCCGACCGACGTTGGGTACAAATCAAATCGCGGTGTGACTCGACGGATGCCTGCCGCCGCGGCCTGCCTTACCTGAAAACGCCTATTCGACGAGCGGGGGCTCGAGCGTACCGTGGAGGTATTGCTCGTGCGGTGCCCGCGCTGCAGAGGGGACTCGCCTGGCGGTGGCGGCCGCCAGCGGAAAATGGCGTCCGCCAGCTCCACGAGGAAGCTAACTCAGCGAAATCGTTCACCGCCATCCGCGGCACACGCCTGGCATAGCCGGCGGTTATGAGCCAGCCTCGCGCGATCGTCGCCGGTGCCACGTATCTCCTCACGCGACGCGCGCTCCGTCGGCATCTCCTCTTTCGCCCGGACGCGGCCATTACACAATTGATTGTCTACGTGCTGGCGGTCTCGGCGAATCGTTATGGAATTCGTGTGCACGCGTTGTGCGCCATGTCCACGCACCTGCACATCGTCGTCACGGATGTCGACGGCGTGCTTCCGCGATTTCTGCAGTACTTCCACCGCCTCGTCGCGCTGGGCACCAAGGCCATCCGGGCATGGGACGGCCCGGTATGGGGTCACGAAGCAACGAGCGTGGTGCGGCTTGTGACGCGAGCCGCGGTCGTGGAGAAGATCTCCTATACGCTCGCGAATCCGGTGGGGGCGGGGCTCGTGAAGCGTGCGTGGCAGTGGCCAGGAGCGAAGGTCCTCGTCGGCGATCTCGGTCGCGGCGTGCTGCGGGCGAGGCGTCCCGACGTCTACTTCGACCCGAGCAACCCAGCGTGGCCCGAGGACGCCGCCATTGCGCTCACGCTCCCGCCCACCGTCGCGGAGCACGGCGCGGACGACTTCCGACGCGAGGTGGCTGCGGAGCTACGACGACAGGAAGCGGAGGCCCTCTCCACGATTCATCGGAAAGGCTTCCGCTTCCTTGGTCCCGGGCGAGTGTGCATGGTCTCACCTGGCGAGCGAGCAACCAGCTTCGAGCCGTCACGTCGCATCAACCCAACCTTCGCGGTGGGTAGAGGGCACGCAGATGCGCGGAAAGTCGCGGCTGCGGCTGTGCGTGCGTTTCGCACGGCGTACCGCGACGCGCTCGAGCGATGGCGCGTGGGGCTGCGTGGCGTCTTGTTTCCGGCGGAAACGTGGTGGATGCGCGTGTTCCATCACGTGGACGTCAACGACGCGGCGCGCGTGCTATAAAGCGGTCCACCTGGCGCGCGGAGAGCCGAGCGAAGACCACCGCGGCCGGACAGCGACGCCTCGATAATCAGGCGGCGGTTCGCGGCGTCGCTCACGCCGCTCGCGCGTCTGAGCTCCCGCCGAGCATTCACGGCTTGAGCACGACCTTCACGCAACCTTCTTTCTTCGCGTTGAAGATGTCGTACCCCCGAGCTGCCTCGGCGAGCGGCAGCCGATGCGTGATGATGTCGTCAGCGCGGAGCTTACCTTCCTTGATCCACCCGAGGAGCTTGTCCACGTGCTTGTGGACCGGAGCCTGGCCGAAGCGCACGGTCACGCCCTTGTCGAAGAGCTGCCCGAGCGGAAAGTTATCGTACGGCATGCCGTACACGCCGACGACGCTGACGACCCCGCCGCGGCGGACTGCGCTCACCGCCAGCTTGAACGCGACGAAAGAGCCGATCTGACCATGAACCATGTTGGAGATCTTCTCGAGCGGCGTCCGGTGCGCCTCCATCCCGACTGCATCGATGCAGATGTCGGCGCCTCGGCCGTTCGTCGCCGACCGGATGAACTCGAGCGCGACGCCTGATTCCACGTTGACGGTCTCGGCCGAGGCGACCTCACGCGCTTTTTCCAGCCTGTACTCCTCACGGTCGACGCCGATCACGCGCGCCGCGCCGCGGAGCCAGGCGCACTTCATGGCCATGATCCCCACCGGACCGCAGCCGATGACGGCCACCGTCTCCCCGCCCTGCATGCCAGCCCAGTCAATCGCGGTGTAGCCGGTAGGAAGGATATCCGTCAAGAACAGGACCTGCTCGTCGGTCACGTCGGCGTCGACCTTGCGCGGCCCCACGTCCGCGAACGGTACGCGAACAAACTCCGCCTGTCCGCCAGCGTATCCGCCGTAAAGGTCGGTATACCCGAAGAGCCCACCCCCCTTCGAGCTGATGACGTTCCCTTCCGGGCCGTAGTGTCCCGGGTTGGAGCGCTCGCAGTGTCCAGGCAGGTCCCGCTCGCAGAAAAAGCAGCTCCCGCACGCGATGGCGAAGGGCACGATGACGCGATCCCCCGGGCGGAGCTTCCTCACGTCGCTCCCCACCTCCTCGACGATGCCCATGAACTCGTGCCCGAGGACCAGCGGCTTTCCCTGCGGAACAAGCCCGTTGTAGATATGCAGATCCGAACCGCAGATCGCCGTGCTCGTCACCCGCACGATCGCATCGGTCGCCCGAACCAGGGTCGGGCTGTC
Organism: Sorangium sp. So ce1153; assembly: GCF_051521595.1. Classification (NCBI taxonomy): domain Bacteria; kingdom Pseudomonadati; phylum Myxococcota; order Polyangiales; family Polyangiaceae; genus Sorangium; species Sorangium sp. So ce1153. The sequence goes on along the minus strand of NZ_CP150361.1, from coordinate 12,119,986 downwards.
GACAGTGTCCACGCTGACATGCTTCGGGCTGTGAAATACCAGAGCCTTCATTCGCCCTCCTGGTCTACGCGCCGTGGGACCGGGGCGAGATGTCTGCAACCTGTATGCCCCTATGCGGCGTCAGCCGACGCAGTGGCTGGCGGTGTGCCCGGTCGCAGGTGCCTGGAGCGCACAGCCAGGACGAACGCTCGCCGGCTTACAGGAGCTCGCCATGGTTGCGGAGAGAGCGCGGGACGGGCCAACCCGGTGGCTCGGCGGCTGCTCGCCTGGTGCAGGCGGGCGCGCTCAGGGGAACAATGGCGTGCAGAGCGGATAGAACGCGGAGAAGTCAGGCCGCTGCAGAAACACCGTGACAACCTCGTCGTAGCGGGTCGCCTTGGGCTTGCCCAAGGTGGTGCTCGAGGGGGCATCGCAGCCCGCATAACCCTCGAGCGAGACGTTCTTGCAGACGCTGGTCGTTGAGCCCGAAAGGTCGCGACACGCGCCGAGGAACCTGAGGCTGCAGTCGGCGCGCGAGGCGCACGTGCGCTGCGGCACGAAGGCGCTCTCGTTGTCAGCACACGACATCTGAAGCAAGGCGCCGCCGCACGAGTACATTCGCGAGCCGACGTCGCCGAGCTCGTCACGCTTTTCGAGCGGCTGGAACACATTGCCGAAGAAGGAGATCTCCTCCTGCTGGTAGGAGCGGAGCTCCGCGCTGTCCGCAGCCAGCGCTGGATTACGGCCGCGCAGCGAGATGGCCACCTCGACGCCGTACCCGTTCACGTGCGCGAGCAGGCACGCCGTCACCCAGCGCTGGGATCTCTCGGTGAGCGGGCCGTGAAGCCACTCGGGCGCGAGGCCGATCCGGCCATCGAACCGGTACGTCGTCGAGTCCAGCGTGGCGACGAGGGACTGCCCCTCGGGAAGCGCGCAGCCGACGGTATAGCGAAGGAGCTCGCGGCCGTCCGCGTCCAGCAGCAGGTCTGTCGTGGCCAGCTTGCGTCCGTCCACCGACAGGCGGTTCATCGAGAGGCCGTTCATGGAGAGACGGTTCATGGAGAGACGGTTCATCGAGAGGCGGTTCGACGAGACAACCGCCTCCTCCGAGGTGCCCACGGGCTCCTCGGAGCTCGGATCCGCGCTGGAAGCACAGCCGAACAATGCAAGGCAGGGAATCGCAAGGACGGTCCGGAGCGCGTTGGATGTCATGGGGTCGCCTCTCTTTTCGAGTGCCGCGGGGTTTCCCATGATTCTTGCAATCGTCGGGCCACGCCTGACTACGCCCGCCTCCGCTCAGGCCCAACCGCACCGAGGTTGAACTCAATCCGGCACCGAGGTTGAGCTCGGCCGAGCTTTGCCCAAAGCTGCCCGACCAGGCGCCGCTGCGCGGCGCGCCGCACCGAAGTTGAGCTCGACCCGGTACCGCTCGACCCGGTACCGGGTTGCGCTCGATCCACACCGAGGTTGAACTCGAGCTCGGCCGTCCCCAGGCTGAGCTCGGCACCGCTGAGGCAAAATGCCTCAGTCCAATAGACCCCCGATCCAACCCCCAGCGCATTGCGCATTTCTCTCGAAAATTCTCATTTGCGAGCGTCCCGTCGAGGCGCAGGCACCGCGACACGCTCTCGCCACGCTGAGGCGATTTGCACCGGCTCCCAGGTGCTCACCCGGGCGCAGCTTTCGCTACTCTCGCGGCATCTGAGCGCCACCCTGCGCACCGTCGTCCGGTGGCTCGGGCGGCAGGGGCAGGAACGCCGCGAGCGCCTCGAAGCGAGGCTGCCACATGCGGCAGGCAGCCAGCACGGGCCTCGCCTTGTCGAGCACCGCCAGCGCGTCCTTGTGCCGCCCGGCGGAGGCGGCCAGGCGCGCGCGGAAGTAGAGCACCTCGAGCAGCTCCTCCACCGGCAGGCTGCGCTCCGCGAAGTCCGTGAGCGCTTCCCAGCTGTCCTCCTGGTCGCCCCCGCCCAGGGGGGGCCCGAGGCCCTCCGCCGCGAGCACCAGCTTCAGCATGCGGAACAGCGCGTACAGCGCCGGCGCGGAGGCGTCGGGGCTGCACTCGTCGGTGACCCAGGCGACGAGCCGCGCCGCCTCCCGGAGCTCCCCGCGCGCCGCCTGGATGCGCGCGATGAGGAGCGCGTCGTCAGGCGCCGCGCGCTCGCCGAAGCGCTCGTCGAGCACGCGCGAGCGGCGCGCGAGCGCGAGCGCCTCGTCCTCCCGACCGCACCAGTGCAGCAGCTCGGCCAGGTTGTGCGTCGCCACATGCTCGGGCCCAGGGTTGCCGATCTCGCGCGCGAGCTCCACCGCGCGGCTCAGGTCCTGGAGCCCACGCTCGGGCGCGCTCAGGGCAGCCCACAGGTAGGCGCGGTTCGCGTACGCCGAGCAGAGGTGCAGCCGGTCCTTCATCTCCTTGGAGAGCGCGATCACCTCGCAGAAGCGCGCCTCCGCCTCGTCGAGCCGGCCCGCGATCACCAGCGCCATCGCCAGGAGCAGCAGCGCGATGACCCGCGTCTCCTGGTCGCCCTCCGCCGCCGCCCCGGCCGAGGCGCGGTCCAGCAGCTCGATCGCCTCCGCCACCCGCTGCTGCCGCCAGCACGAGCGGCCGAGCGCCATGAGCAGGCGGTTGTCCAGCGTCCGGTCCCCGAGGCGCTCGACGATCGCCCGGGCCTCTAGCGCGCGCCTCGCCGACTCCGCGTAGTCGGTCGCGTGATCGAGCGCCGTCGCCTCCTCGAACAGGAGCTCGGCGGTGAGCCGGCCGTCGCCGAGCTCGCGCGCGAGCCCCCGCGCGAGCTCGAGATCCGCGAGCGCCTCGGGGATCCGGTGCAGGCAGTAGCGCGCCTTGCCGCGGCCGGCGAGCGCGTGGGCGCGCCGGCGCGCGTCGCCCTCCTCGAGCAGCGCGAGCGCGGCCGTGTACCGCTGATCCGCCTCGACGTTGTCATGGCGCGCCGCCGCCCGGTCGCCCAGCGCGAGGTGGGCCGCGGCCGCCTCCGCGCGCTCGCCGCAAGCGGCCGCGTGCCGCGCCAGGTGCTCGAGCCCCCGCCGGTCCGGGGCGCGAGGATCCAGGCGCGCTCGCCACCACGCGAACGCGTGCGCGTGGATCTTCTGGCGCTGCGCGGGCGCGAGCGCGTCGTAGACCGCATCCCGGAACGTCGCGCTCTCGAACGCGTAGATCCCGCGCTCGCCGCGCACGAGCAGGCCCAGCCCGCACAGCGCGCCCAGGCCGACCCCAGCGTCCATCGGCGTGCTCGCGCCGCCTGCCCGCTCGATCACGTCCTGGATCTCCTCCACCTCCTCGCGCGTGACGTCGGGCCCGAGCACGGCGCAGAGCCTCACGCAGGCCGAGAGCTCGGGCGAGAGCGTGTCGAGCCGGCGCGCGGCCAGCCACTGCCATACCGGCAGCGGCGGGAGCTGGTCGAGCGCGGCGGTCGCCACGTAGAAGGTCCCGGTCGGGCGCTTCTGGACCGCGCCCGCGCGCTTCAGCGCACGGACGATCTCGGTAAGACAGGAGGGGTTGTACCCGGACCAGCCCGCGAGCTGCCGGAGCGCGGCCTCCGGCGGGTACTCCGCGGGCAGGAGGAGCTCGGCGGCGAGCCGCATCGCGTCCTGCTCCGAGAGCCGCCCGAGCGCCGCGCGATCGTGCCGCTCGGCGCGCGCGCCCCAGCTCCGGCGCATGTCCTCGAACCTCGGGTGCGCCGCCACGAGCACCCAGAGCGGGCAGCCCGGCGCGTCGAGCGTCGCGAACTCGAGCGCGTCGAGCGCCGCGTCGTCGGCCCAGTGCGCGTCGTCGAGGAGGACCGCGACCGGCGCCTCGCGCGCGCGGCGCCGGAGCGCCTCGGCGATCGCGCGCATCGTGCTCTGCCGCAGCGACAAGGGCGACGCGCCGGCCTGCTCCGGCGGCATCCACCCGAGCGCCGCGGCCACCGCCCTCCACACCTCCTCGGCGAGCTCCTCGCCGAGCCGCGCCGCGCAGAACGCCCGCGGATCCTCGGGCGGAGCGCCGCCCGCCACCTCGAGCGCGCGCGCGAGGAGCTCGCTCGACGCGCGCGCGCCCGCGAGCGGCTGCGCCGCGCGCAGCGCGATGACCTGCGCCCGCTCCTGCATGCGCAGCACGAGCAGGGCCGCCTCGTCCGCGAGGCGCGACTTGCCGAGGCCCTCCTCGCCGATCAGCGTGAACAGGCCGGGGCTCGCGCTCGACAGGCTCGCCTCCATGCTCACCGCGAGCGCGCCGAGGATCTCGCCGCGCCCGACGAGCGGCACGGCGCTCACCGGGGTCGGGGGGTGATGCGAGCGCGGCGGGAGCCGGTAAAACGCCGCGCCGGGCGCGTGCGAGAGCGCGGGATCGCGCGAGACGCCGCGGAGCTCGCTCTCCGGCAGGGCGCGCACGAGGTCCGCGGTGAGCGCGACGCCGCCCCAGTCCCCGGGGGGCATCCAGGCGTCCGGCTGCTCCACCGGCGCGCCGTAGACCGCGGGCGGCCCCTGCTCCTTGCGGCGCACGATCAGCCCGGCGATGTGCACGGCCGCGCGCCCGGCGTACCGCTCCTCGATCTCGCGGGCGACCGCGATCGCGGCGCTCACCGGGTCGTCCGCGTCGACGCCCGAGAACACGCACACGAGCCGGCCCCCGCGCTGCCTCGCCACGAAGCCCTTGCGCGCGGCCACGGCGCTCATCACGACCGCGGACGCGCTCCTCGCCTCCGCGACGAGCACGACCGCGGGCTGCCGGCCCTCGGCGAGCAGCGCGCCGCGCGCGGGCTGCGCGTCCGGCGCGCGCTGCGCGTCGATCGGGCAAGCCCGGACGAGCGCGCCCCTCACCGCGGCGACGTCGGGCGGGCGGCGCTCGGGCTCCTTGGCGAGGCAGGCGAGGACGAGCTTCTCCAGCTCCTCGGGAACGGCGGCGAACTCGCGGGGGCGAGGCGGGCGGAGCGCCAGGTGCCCGTGCTCGATCTCGCCTCGGTCGCCGACGAACGGGAGCCGCAGCGTCAGGAGCTCGTAGAGGAGCACGCCGAACGCGTAGATGTCCGTGCGTTCGTCCTGGATCGGATCGCCGCGGATCTGCTCCGGGGCCATGTACTCCGGGGTGCCGACGACCGTCCCGCGGGGCGTGATGCCCTCGTCCTCCTGCGCGCGCGCGTGCTTCGTCAGGCCGAAGTCGAGGAGCGCGAGCCGCTGGCCCCCTTCCGCCACGAGGAGGTTCTCGGGCTTCAGATCGCGGTGGATCACGCTCTTCGCGTGCGCCGCCGCGAGCGCGTCGAGGATGGCCGCGCCCGTCGCCACGGCGTCGGCGGGGGCCGGCGGAGCCTCGAGCTCCGCGAGCACGTCGGCGAGCGTCCTGCCGCGGATGAGCTCCATGGTGATGAAGGGCCGCCCGTCGCCGAGCGTCCCGCTCTCGAGCAGCCGGGGCACGTGCGGCGGCCCCACCTGCTCGAGCGCCTCCGCGTCGCGCCGGAACCGCTCCACCATGGGCGGGCTCGCCCATCGCCCGACCTTGAGCGCGACGGGCTCGCCGCCGCCCGCGCGCTCCGCGGCCCACACCGTCGCGAAGCCGCCCGCGCCGACCCGCCGCAAGGGCGTCAACCCGGGCAGCGATGGGGCGGGATCCGGCGTCGCGTCAGGGGGACGGTTCGGCGGGAGCCAGGCGTCGCGAGGGCAGGGCTTCGCGCCGGCGACGCGGCGATGGCAGACCGGACAGCGGGGCAAGCTGCCTCCTTGGGTCAGAGCTTAGCCCGTTCGACGCCCCGGACGAGGACCTCATCCACCCGGTCGACCTCGATGGAACAGGGTGTGCTTCTTCCTCGAGCGTGTGGCAAGAGACGGTTCGCTCGGTGGTTCTGACGCAAGGCGATGCGCCGCAGCGAGCCTTGTCGGACAGGGGCGCCGCGCTCGGCACCGCGTGCGACGACACCGCCGCTGGGGCGCTGCTCTACGTGGAGACGTGCGGAGCGCCCGCCTCTTCGGGACGCCCGCAGACGCTCCCCACGGGCAGCCGGGTGGGCGACTACGTCGTCGAGCAGAGCATCGCTCACGGGAGCTTCGGCGTCGTCTACCGCGCCGTGCACGCCGAGAGCGGCGAGCGCGCGGCGGTCAAGGTGCTCCACCCGGAGCTCGTGTTCACGCGCGAGGCGGTCGTGCGCTTCGAGCGCGAGATCCAGGCGATCCGCCGGATCGACCACCCCAACGTCATCCGCATCCTCGATTTCGGCGAGAGCGACGGGGGCCGGCCGTTCTTCGCGATGGAGCTCCTCGGCGGGGTAGATCTCCAGTCGTACATCATCTCTCACGGACGGCTCTCCCCCGAGGAAACGCTCGACATCCTGGAGCCCGTCTGCGAGGCGCTGTCGGCGGTCCACAAGAGCTCGATCGTGCACCGCGATCTCAAGGCGTCCAACGTGTTCATCGCCGACGAGGGCTGTCGTCCGCGGGTGGTCCTCCTCGATTTCGGCGTGGCCAAGGTCCTCGACGACGCGGGGCCGGGCATCACGACGCCCACCCACCTGCTCGGCACGCCGGCGTGCATGGCGCCCGAGCAGATCCGGGGGCAGCAGGCGGACGCGAGGACGGACGTGTATGCCCTTGGCGCGCTCGCCTATTACATGCTGACAGGCAAGCTCCCGTTCCTCGACTCGACGCTCGCGACGCTCCTGCACATGCACCTCTGGGTGCACCCGCCGAGCCCGAGCCGCGAGGCGCCCGTCAGCCCCGAGCTCGACGGCGTGGTGCTCCGCGCGATGGCGAAAGATCCCGCCGCGCGGTACCAGACCGCGGGGGAGTTCATCGAGGGGCTCCGCGCCGCCGTGGCCGCGGCGCGGAGGAGCGCCGTGCCGCCGCCCGAGAGCTCGGAGGAGCGCCGGGTCGGCGCGATCCACGTCGAGGTGTACGCGGACCGCGGCGCGATGGAGGACCCCGACGACGCGCTGCTCGCCGACATGGACGAAGTCCTGCCGCTCGCGTCGCGCTTCCTGTCGGCGAGGGGCTTCGGCGCGGCGATGGAGACGGGCAATACCCTGCTCTTCTTCCGGGAGCTCACCGCCGCGGCGGCCTCGGAGCGGGCGGCGCGGCAGGAGATCGTGGAGGTCGCCCTGCTGCTCGAGCGCGAGCTCTGCGAGCGCGAGGGGCGCGACGCGCGGGTGCACGTGAACCTCTGCCTGCACGCGGGCGGGGTGCTGACGCGCTCGGCGGAGGTCGTCGGCGGAGAGCTCATGGATGTCGAGGCGTGGGTGCCGGACGTCAAGCTGCCCGGGGTCACCGCGACGGAGGCGATGCTCGACGGCCTCGATGTCGAGGCGGATCTGCTGGAGTGCACGCCGGCGCTCCGGCGCGTGGCGCGCGTCGCGGAGGGGGCGGGCTCGTGTTAGTCAGAGCGGGCCCGAAGGGCAGGCCGCGCCGCTATTCCGGCAGAGGGAGCGCGATATATGGCTCGGTGATCCTGCCGACGACGATATCGCGCACCTGCTTGGCGTAATAGGTCGATCCCGATTGAGCGCTCCAGGTGTATCCCACGAGCGAGCCGTTGATGTTCGCATAGAGGCGCATGACGCCCCGCCCGACGCCCGGGTGCCAGGTGCCGTCCGCTTTGCGCCGGGTGTCGAACACCCCGTGTCCCGTGGTGCTCGAGTCGAGGACGGGGAGATCGTACTGGATCGTCCCCGCGATGAGCGGGTAGGTCGCCGCGTGCGGCACCGCGGCGCCCGCCGCGATGGCGACGTGCCCGGTGGCCGTGCTCCCCGCCGGGTATTCGATCGCGACGATATCGCCTGCCTCGATCTGGGTCACCTCGAGGATCTGCTCGAAGCCGACCTCCTCGATGATCCTGTCATGGTACAGGATGGCGTTGGGGCTCATGCTGCCGAACCACGTGTTGATGTCGTACGCGGAGAGCTGATACGCCTGCCGGAGGACGTACGTGACGAACGACGTACAGAAGCTGCGGCTACGGTAGGCCGTCGCCCCTCCGATGCCGGCCCAGTAAACATAGCTCGTGCCGCTGCCGTATTCGTTGTCCTCCGGCGCGATGTGGCTCACGAGGGTGTCGGCCCAGTAGAGATGGTTGGGCTCCCCTGATGACTGAGCCTCTGCCGAGCGCGGCGCGAGCAGGCCTATTCCCGCCAGGACGATGGCCGGGAGCGCGTGAACAACGGATCGTGGGCTCATGCGCTTCATTGCATTCATGGTTTCCTCCCGTATGGGGTCGATGGTTCCGCGTGGGCTGGTCACATCCAATGCCGGCGGCTCCGCGGGCGTCTCGGCGGAGCTCCGGTGAAGCGAAGTCGCGCACCAAGCTACCGAACATACGCCGGTCGCCCGGCCTCTACAACGACCGACGCGAGAGCGGCGCACGGTCTCTATGCGGCTCCGCGCGGTTCGTTCAGCTCCACTCGATTTGCCGCGAACATCATTCCCTGCATTTCCACAGCCTGTCTCCGCCGGGCGACCTCCGACTCACGTCTTCGTAGAGCCGCGCGCCGCCGCCCACCGGAGGCGCGGCGATCGCGGCACGCGAGGGCGCGGAGCAGCTGTCCAGAGTGACGTCATGCCCTGGCGTCGACGGGGGGTGAGTCGATGTGGTACGTTCTTGCAATGTCGGAAGAACGCGGTCGGCAAAAGCTCCAGGCGCTCGCGAAGACACTTCAGGAGAAAATCACCCCCTCGGGAGAGGCGCTCCTGAACCGCCAGGGCTTGAAGATGATCGAGCGGCTGGCGCGCGATCTCACCGGCGAGAACGCGATGCCCGGCCTCCGGGTGTGGCGCGACAGCGCCGGGAAATTCCGCCTGCAGCGCCCGCCGCGCAACGCCGAGATCGCGGTCGAGTGGCAGCGCGACATCGGCGCGATGGTGAGGACCGCGCAGAAGCACGGCGAGCCCCCCACGACCGTGCGCTACGTGTACGACCCGGCAGAGGACCACTTCCGGAGGATGGAAGGAGAGGGCGAGCTCTATGAGGACCTCGCCGAGGCCCTCGTCGAGTACCTCTACCCCGAGGGCAGGGGGTAGGGCGAGCGCCCGCGCCGCTGCGGCGCCTCGCCGGCGCGCCGCCGCGGCGCCTCGCGGTGCGCCGCCGCACGGGCGCCGATCTCCGCCGTTTTGTTGACAGATCCGCACAATTCGATTGGATGGCCGCGTGCCCCCCGCGAAGTGCGTACCGACCGACCTCCGCCCCGTCCTGACGCTCGGCGACGCGATGGAACACTATGCCTCCTGGCCGAGGCCCACGGTGATTGTCTCCGACGGCGCCTATGGAGTCGCCGGGTTTCCCGGCGATCCGCCGACACACGAGGGGCTCGACGCGTGGTATGCGCCCCACGTCGCCGCCTGGTCGGAGCGCGCCTTGCCGTCGGCGACCCTCTGGTTCTGGGGGACGGAGATCGGCTGGGCGACCGTGCACCCGCTCCTCGTGCAGCACGGCTGGGACTACCGGAGCTGCCATGTCTGGGACAAGGGGATCGCCCACGTCGCGGGAAACGCGAACACCCGGACGCTGCGCAAGTTCCCGGTGGTGAGCGAGGTGTGCGTGCAGTACGTGCGCAAGGTCCTGCTGGAGACCGGCGGCGCGCGGCTGCCCCTCAAGGAGTGGCTGCGGCACGAGTGGGAGCGCTCCGGGCTGCCGCTGCGCCACACGAACGATGCGTGCGGCGTGAAGAACGCCGCCACGCGGAAGTATTTCACGCGCTGCCACCTCTGGTATTACCCGCCAGCCTCGGCGTTCGAGCAGATCGTGGCGTTCGCGAACACGCACGGGCGTCCCGAGGGGCGACCCTACTTCTCGATCGACGGCAAGCGGTCGCTGACCGGCCATGAATGGTCCAGCCTGCGGGCGAAGTTCCATTGCGAGATCGGGGTGACCAACGTGTGGCACGAGCCCGCGGTGCGCGGCCCCGAGCGCTTCAAGGACGCGACCCGCGCGGTCCACGGCAACCAGAAGCCGCTCAAGCTGCTCGATCGCATCATCCGTGCGTCGTCCGATCCGGGCGACGTCGTCTGGGAGCCGTTCGGCGGGCTCTGCTCGGTGGCGGTGGCGGCCTTCGCCGCGGGCAGGCGCTGCTACAGCGCCGAGATCGCGCCGGCCTACCACGCGGTCGCCTCGAGCCGCCTCGCGAAGTGCGTGCCGCGCCCGCGCGTCGAGATCTCGGCGGCGTGACGGCCGGCGTCGGCCGCGCTCGTCATGGTACCCTGCTCCACCATGGCGACGCCGAAGATCGTGACCGTGGGAGGGGGGACGGGCCATTACACGCTCCTCACGGGCCTGCGCGACCTGAGCGCCCAGATCACCGCGATCGTGACCATGATGGACTCGGGCGGGAGCTCCGGCAGGCTCCGGGACGAGTACGGGCTGCTGCCCCCTGGTGACTTCACGCGTTGCCTCGTCGCGCTGTCCGAGCACCCGGAGGCGCTGAAGGAGCTGCTCAGCCATCGCTTCCGCTCGGGGAGCCTCGGCGGGCACACGCTGCGCAACCTGATCTTCACCGCGGTGCAGGAGATCACGGGCTCGCTGCCCCTCACGGTCGAGCGCCTGCACGAGATCTTCTCGGTCAAGAACCGCGTCCTCCCGGTCACGATGGACCATGTCGATCTGGTCATGCACCTCGAGAACGACCGGACGATCCGCGGGGAAGCGTCGATTGACAACCTCTCCGACATGCTCGATGCGCCCGTGCTGTCGGTCTATCTGGACCCCGAGGCGCAGGCCTATCCGGCGGCGCTCGAGGCGATCGCGGACGCCGATCTCATCATCCTCGGGCCGGGCGACCTCTACACGAGCCTCGTGCCGAACCTCCTCGTCAAAGGGGTACGCGAGGCCATCGCGGCGAGCCGGGCCCGCGCGCTGTTCGTGTGCAACCTGATGACGAAGGCGAACGAGACGCCCGGCTACACGGTCGAGGAGTTCGTGGGGACCATCGCGATGTACCTCGGGGAGGCGCGGCTCGACGCGGTGCTGTTCAACGATGTGTGGCCCTCCGCCAGCCTCCGGGAGTACGCCTCCACCGGCTCCGAGCCGGTCGTGACCTCGCCGGACAGGCCGCTCCCGTCCGACCTGCTCGTCCCTGCGGATCTGCTGTTCGGGGGCAAGCTCATCCGGCATGACCCGCACAAGCTCTCGGCCGCGATCGTCTCGCTCGCCAGGGAGCGGTCGTGGTGGTGAGCCGCTGAGGGCGCGCGAGCCGACCCCCGCGACCCGCCACGGCGGCTGACGCCGCCGCGTGCGGGAGAGCGAGGCGTGGGTTGGTGCCGGCGCAGCCGGTGTGCCTGCCGGAGCAGGATTGCGGCGCGGCGCACCGGCGCGGCGCACGGCGCGGCGCACCGTCGCCCGCGGCGCACCGAGGTTGAGGCTGCGCGGGCGTACCGAGGTTGAGGCCCATGGGTGGTGGGCGTCGCCTCACCGAGGTTGGGGTCCGCCTCACCGAGGTTGAGCCTCGGCCGCAGCGTGGACTCCGCCGCCTCACCGAGGTTGGGGGCCGTCCGGCCGCAGCGTGGGCTGGGGTCCGCCTCACCGAGGTTGAGCCTCGGCCGCAGCATGGGCTCCGCCGCCTCACCGAGGTTGGGGGCCGTCCGGCCGCAGCATGGGCTCCGCCGCCTCACCGAGGTTGGGGGCCGTCCGGCCGCAGCGTGGGCTCCGCCGCCTCACCGAGGTTGGGGTCCGCCCAGGTTGGGGTCCGCCCAAGGCTCCGCCGCCTCACCGAGGTTGGGGGCTATCCGTCTATTTGACTTAAATGACCAAATTGGTCATATCAGTTCCGTGGCCCACGAACCCCCGTCCGCCCGCCCCCGCGTCGTCGCGTCGCGCGACCCGACGCGCCGCCGTCGCATCCTCGACGCCGCGAAGCGGCACTTCACGGACCGCGGCTTCAAGGGCACGCGGCTCGACGTGATCGCGGCCGAGGCCGGCTGCGCCAAGGGCGCGCTCTACCTCGAGTTCGAGAACAAGGAGATCCTGCTGCGCGAGGTCGTCGCCGAGCTCTTCGGCTCGATCCGCGCCCGCTACGAGGCCGAGATCGCCCGGATCGACTCACCCCTCGAGCGCCTCAAGGCGACGCTCCGCTTCGCCTACCGGTACATGGCGCAAGAGCCCCTCTTCGCGCGCCTCCTCCGCGACGATCCCGAGCTCCGCGCGCTCCGCCCGACCCAGGACGCCGCGGCCGAGGAGCGCGCCGTGCGCGCCGAGGTCGACCGGCTCCTCGGGTGGGTCGACGAGGGCATCGCGCGCGGCGAGATCCGCGCCGACGTCGATCGCGACGCCGTGCCCTTCATCCTCTCGGCGCTCCGCTTCGTCCCGCTGCAGCTCGGCCTCGCGACCGCGGGCATGTTCCCCGGCGAGCGCGCGCTCGACGCCATCGTCGACGTCTTCGCCGCGGGCCTCGCCGCGCGCGGCGCCCCGAGCGCGCCCCGCCCCGAGCAGGGCGAACAACCAATGAGCGCGGCGGCTGCCCACCAGCACCAGCAGAAGCAGTCCTGAGGAGGTCATCCATGACAGCGATCGAGGTGACAGGTCTCTCCAAGCGGTTCGGCCCCGTCGAGGCGGCCTCCGATATCCGCTTCACCGTGGAGCCCGGCGAGATCTTCGGGCTCATGGGCCACAACGGCGCCGGCAAGACCACCCTCCTGCGCATGCTCCTCGGGCTCACGCGCCCCACGGCCGGGAGCGCGCGCGTGCTCGGGCACGACGTCACGCGCGACGCCCTCGCCGTTCGCCGCGCCGCGGGCTTCCTCCCCGCGAGCTACGCGCTGCCGCCGGACATGACGCCGCGCCAGCTCCTCGAGTACGTCGCCGCCATGTTCTCGCTGCCGCGCGCCGTGTCGCGCGCCCGCGTCGAGGCGCTCCTCCGCAAGTTCGACCTCGCCGCCGCCGCGGATCGCAAGCTCCGGGGCTTCTCGACCGGGATGACCCAGAAGGTCGGGCTCGCGCAGGCGCTCGTGAACGACCCCCAGGTCCTCTTCCTCGACGAGCCCACCTCCGGCCTCGACCCGCTTGGCCGCCACGAGCTCCTCGAGCTGCTCCGCGAGCTCGCCCGCGAGCGCGGCGTCACGATCCTCTTCTCGTCGCACATCCTCTCCGACGTCGAGACCCTCTGCCGCCGCGTCGCCGTGCTCCACCGCGGCCGGCTCATCGCCTGCGACGCCCTCGACGCGCTCCGGCGGGCGCACGGCGCCGCCACGATGGACGAGCTCTACCTCGCGCTCGTGCGCCGGGAGGCCGCGTGATCCGCTTCGCCTTCCTCGACTACCTCGCCTCGCTCCGCGAGCGGAAGGTCTGGCTCCTCGCCGCCATGTTCGCCTACGCCGTCCTGAGCGTGCCGTTCCTGTTCGCGCGCCCGCCCGCGCACATGAGCGAGGCCATGTCGGCCTGGTTCGGCGTGGAGGACCGCTTCGCCCTCTTCCTCTACCTCTGGCTCGACCTGTCGATGAACAAGCTCATCGCCGTCGTCCCCGTCGTCCTCGCCGGCGGCATCGTCGTGCGCGAGCGCGACACCGGCGTGCTCCCGGTGCTCGCCGCCAAGCCGCTCTCGCTCCCCCGGTACTTCGTCGTCCGGGCGCTCTCGGCGTGCGCGGTGATGGCCACGCTCCACGTCGCCGCGCAGCTCCTCGGCGCCCTCTACTTCACCTGGCAGGTCGAGGGCTTCCGCCCGGGCGTGTTCCTCGCCGCCATGTCCGTCCACCTCTTCGCGGCGATCTTCGCCACGGCCCTGTCGGCCGCGATCGCCGTCTGGGTCGGCCGCCGCGGGCTCGGCGCCCTGGTCGCGCTCCTCACGCTCTTCGTGCTGGTCGGCACGGCGCTCCTCGGCTTCTACAACCCGGCCTGGCGCCGCGCCTCCCTCGCGAACCCCATCGCCCTCGGCGCCCAGGCGCTCGCGCACCTCGACGCGCTCCGGCCCGAGCATCTCCTGCTCCCCATGCTCGCCCTGAGCGCCCTCTCGGCGCTCACGATCGCCGCCGGCGCCCTCGCGGTCCGGCGCATGGAGGTGTGATCCGTGAAAGACATTCCCCTGCCCGCGAGCCGCGTGGTGACCACCACGTCGCCCGCCTCGCTCTGCGATTACCGGCTCCTGGAGGCCCGATACGCGCCGCGCCGCGGCCCGCTCCTCGCCACCGCCGTCGGCGTCGCGCTCGTCGCCGGCACCCACGCGCTCCTGCCCCGGATGCCGCGCCAGGCGATCGCGCTGATGGAGCGCGCCTTCCATCTCGAGGACATGGGCGGCGTCCTCCTCGCGAACGACTACCTCGCGGTCTCGCTCATCGCCTTCCTGGCCGGCGTCTCCGGCCTGCTCGGCGCGATCGTCGGGCCGCGCGAGGAGCGCCAGCTCGATCTCCTCCTGAGCAAGCCGGTGCCCGCGTCCGACTTCCTCGCGGCGCGCGTCTGGCCGGTCCTCCTCTCGGCCTTGGTCGCCGGCGCCGTCATGGCGATCGCCTGCGGGCTGGCCGTCGCCCCGCACGCCGGCGATGGCGCGAGCGTCACCGTGGGCGGCGCCATCGGCGCGAGCCTCGCCCTGACCGCGCTCTCGGTCGTCCAGCTCGCGCTCCTGACCCCGGTCTTCGTCCGCGTCGCCGACTCGTTCCACGCCCTGCTCATCGCCTTCGTCGTGTGGTTCGCCCCGCTCCTGCCGACGGCCGCGTTCCTCTATCGCCCCGACCTCTTCGAGGGCCGCCACGTCATGACCTCGCTCACGGTCATGACGAGCCTCGTCTGGCACGACCGCGCCATGACCTGGCTCGGTCCGCTCGCCCTCGTCGCCGCGCTCGCGGTCGCCGCGCTCTCCGTCCGCCTCGCCGGTGTCCTCCTCGAGCGCGCCGACGGCGCGTGAGCGCTCGAGGAGGCGTCATTCGTCCCGCGTCCCGCGTCCCGTGGAGCGTCCAGCGGCGCCGCCGCGCACGACCGTCAGGCGGTCTTTGGCGTGTCGTACAGATAGAAAGGCGTGTTGACGATCACGACGCTCTTCCCGCCCCGGAAGAGCAGGAGCCATTTGAGGATCGACGCCGTGTGGTTGTGGAGGAGGTAATGGTACCAGCGTGACTCGACCACCTCCGGCACGACGACCGCCACCTGCCGCTCGGGGTGTGCGCGCGCAATGGTGGTGATGAAGCGGAGCAGCGGCCTGAAGAGCCGCCGGTACCGCGACCGCACCACCACCAGCCGAGGCGCCGGAACGCCCTTCGCCTTTGCAGGCTCCTCCACGAGATCGTGCCACTCGCCGCTCAGGTCCTCGACGCGAGGATCATCGAGGATCACCTGGAGCGCGTAGACCTCGGGCGAGAGCTGGAGCGCGAAGCGGAGCCCCTTCTGCGCCACGAGGTCCCAGCGCCGGACCGGGACCACCACGATCGGCGGCGGCGGCGGCGTCAGGTCGAGCGGCTCGTGGTCGCGCACTGCGTCCTCGAGCTGCGCGTAGTGCCTCTTCACGCCGCGGAAGAGGAAGAAGGCAGCGATGACGAGCAGGGTCGAGACCCACGCGCCCTCGGTGAATTTCGAGATGATGATGACGACGAGCGTGGCGGCCGTGGCCGTGGCGCCGGTGGCGTTGATGGCGAGGTGGAGCCGCGAGCGCGGGCCGCGGACCCTGTTCCAGTGCGCGACCATCCCCGCCTGCGACATCGTGAAGGCCAGGAAGGCGCCCACCGCAAAGAGCGGGATGAGCGCGTCCGTGATGCCCTGGAAGACGATGAGCAGGAGCGCCGAGAGCCCGGTGAGGACGGCGATGCCGTAGGAGAAGGCGAGGCGCCTGCCGCGGTGGATGAAGGGCTCCGGCAGGAAGCGGTCGATCGCGAGGAGCTGGCAGAGGCGCGGGAAGTCGGCGAAGCTCGTGTTCGCAGAGAGCATGAGCACCGCGACAACGGCGGCCAGGGTCACGTAGTAGAACGGGCCGCGCCCCACGACCGCGCCCACCACCTGAGAGATGATGCTCTGGTAGCCGCTCTTGCCTGGCTCGGTGGCGGTGACGCCGTACGCCTGCGCGAGGATCGCGATCCCGGCGAGCAGGATGCCCAGCGAAGCGACGATGTACGAGAGCGTCCGGCGCGCCTGCAGGCTGCTCGGCTTGCGAAAGGCGGGGACGCCGTTGCTCACCGCCTCGACGCCGGTCATCGCGGTGCACCCGCTCGCGAAGGCATGACAGAGCAGAGCGATGCTCGCGGTCCCGAGCGAGGACGGGAGCGAGGGCGGCGCGACAACGGGCGCGGGGTGCCCTCCCTGGAGGACCAGCTTCCCGATGCCGATCGCGATCACCGCGAACAGGCAGCCGAGGAACGCGTACGTGGGCGCCATGAACACGAGGCCCGCGGTGCGCAGCCCGCGCAGGTTGGCCGCGGTGAGCAGGACGAGGACGGCGAGGCAGAGGCCCAGGGTGTGGGGCAGGAGCGCGGGCACCGCGGAGACGAGCGCGCCCACCCCCGCCGAGACCGCGACCGCGACGTTGAGCACGTAGTCGAGGAGCAGCGCCGCCGCCGCGACGAGGCCCGCGTTGGTGCCGAGGTTCTCCTTCGCGACGATGTACGAGCCGCCGCCGCTCGGGTAAGCGACGATCGTCTGGCGATACGAGACGTAGACAATCACGAGCAGCGCGATGACCAGGGCGCTGAGCGGCACGATGTAGCGGAGGCCAAGCGCGCCGAGGGGAATGAGCACCGTGAGCGCAGCCTCGGGCCCGTACGATGCAGAGGCGAGCGCGTCCAGGCCGAGGACCGGAATCCCGGAGAGCGGACCTATCTGCTCCTTCTCCTCCTCATCCGATGCCAGCCGCCGACCGAACAGGATCGTCGTGAGAGACGTGAGAGACATGCGCGTCGGGGGAGAGCAAGGCATATGCCGGAGTGAGCTCCCTCAGCGCGCTCGCAAGAGGCGCGGCGTGCACAGGATGATCGCGTCTCGCGCCGAGAAATCCTGCGGCGCTGGCGCAAAGGTGGACGAGCACGGGCGCTGCCGCGTGCGAGCGGCCGGCACCAGCCGAGCCGGGACGACGCTGGCGACACCTGCTTCCAAGAGCTCCGTGACCCGAAGCGATCGCACCCACGGAGCGCTCGCATTGAGAGGCCCGATCAAGCTCGAAGCGAAGGCACGCGTGGCGGCGTCTGCGACGTCTCGAGATGATCCACCGGGGCGGGGGACGATCGCACGCGACCCTCGACCGCGCCGTCGGCTCCCTTCACATCGTGAGCGCGCTCCGCGCCGTCATGGCCCGGCTGCACCGCACCCCGCCGACCTCCGCGTTCCTCCGCCGCCGTGATCTCGTCGAAGGCCGCGAGGGCGTGGGTTTGCTCACGGGCGTGGTGAGCCTCCTCCTGATACGATCGCGCGCTTCCCGGACACCGCCTCGTCGCGATCGCCCTCACGGACGCCGCGCTCCCCGTCCGGCCTCGCCCGTACCCTCCTCGATCGCTCCGACGGCGAGCGAGCGCTTGAGGCGTGATCATTTGCCACGCGTGGCCAAGTTGCCCCACGGCGGCGGGGCGACCGGGCACGCGATCGCCCCTGCCGCTGGAGCGAGCAGCTCGGGATGAGGCCGTTGCTGCGCTCCTGCCACTGCGGGTTCTCCAGATGGTATGTGCTTCGCATGAAGCCGGGAGCTATCGCCATCTCAGAGGCTGATCCTTTCAGGACGAGGTAGAGCGCTATGACCACCATCGGTAACGACCAGTACACTTCGGGCGGGTACAAGAACGGGATCTACGAGGGCGGCTCGCAGGAGTCCGGCTCGCAGGAGTCTGGCGCGCAGCAGGCGCAGGGCGGCGACGGCGGGGTGAGCCTCGACTCGCTCCTGAAGTTCGCGAAGGACATCCAGGGCAAGGTCAAGGACGTCCCCTACATCGTCCCGATCGCGATCGGCGGAGCGGCGTTCGCGATCGGCGTGCTCGCGAGCTCGAGGATCCTGCGCCAGCTCACCCTCCTCGCCGGCGGTTACGTGGTCAAGTACGCGATCCAGAACGCCCCCAAGGACCAGATCATCGACTTCGCGAAGAAGGTCGTGACCGACTCGTTCCGGGCGGCGTCTTCGAAGGCCTGAGTACGGCACAGACGGCGCGCACGCAGGAGCGCTTGCCCGGAGCCGAGCCGCTCCGGGCGAGGGCAGCCTGACCCGGCCTCCGCCGCGCCGACGCCGCACGCGCCTCCGTCGTCTGGTATGCCAGACCTCTGGTATGTCAGAGACGCGCGCGCGCGCCGCCAGCGTACGGGTCAGGAGGACGCCATGAACATCTCGGAGAGCATCGAAGTCCGCTGGTTCTTGCCCGCCGACGACGCTCGGGCGCAGCGGCTCACGTCGTGGTTCTCGCGCGCGTCCTCCGAGGCGCCACGCGTGGACCGCTACCTGCGCGTCCAGCGCGCCGACCTCGGGGTCAAGCAGCGCGGCGGCAGCGCGGCGACCGGCCTCGAGACCAAGTTCCGGGTCTGCGCCTTCGGCCCCGTCCACTTCTCTGCGACGATCCTGGGCGAGCTGGAGCGGTGGACGAAGCTATGTCACGGGTCCACGGACGCCGACGACGGCGGGCGCGGGTGGACGACCCTCAGAAAAGAGCGCCGGGTGCGGGTGTTCGGGCTCGTCGGCGGCCGCGCCGTCGAGGTGACGGACGGGAGGCATCCCGGGGCCGGGTGCGCCGTGGAGCTGACCCGCGTCGATCTCGTGGACCGCAACGGGAAGGCGACGCCGGCGGCGTGGACGCTGGGGCTCGAGGCGTTCGGTCCAGCCGAGACGCTCCTCGAGGCGCTGTACGGGGTGGGGCGGGCGGTCTTCGCGGAGCAACCCGACCTCAGGCTGGAGGTCGCCGACTCGAAGGGATACTCGGCGTGGCTCGCCGAGCGGTCGGCGGCGCTGTGAGCGGGAGCGGCGCGAGCTGAGGCAGCCGCGGAGGGCGACCGCGGTGGGCGCCGTCGCGGTGGGCGCCGTCGCGGTGCGGCTCATCCGGGCGCTCCGGCGGAGACGGGGGCGGGGGAGAGCCGGCGGGCCGCCGCGCCAGCGACCCACGAGGCGGCGCCGCAGGCCGCCATGATGGCTGCCATCGGCCGCATGGAGCCGTCGTTGAGGACGCCGACGAGCGACGAGGCGCCGGCCGCGATCGCGAACTGGATCGAGCCGAGCGCCGCCGAGGCGAGCCCCGCCCGCGCGCCCTGGCCGTCCATCGCGAGCGCCGTCGCGTTGGAGCCGATGAAGCCGATGCTCGCGACGAACGCGAACAGCGTCCCGACCACGGCGGCGATCCCTCCCCAGCCGCTGATCCCCACGGCGAGGAGGACCGCGCCCACCGCGGTGGTGGCCGCCGTGGCCCGCGCGAGCAGCCACGCCGGCGAGCGACGCGCGAGCAGCCGGTGGTTCACCTGGGCGCTCGCGATGAGGCCGAACGCGTTCGCGCCGAAGATCCAGCCGTAGTGCTGGGGCGAGACGTGGAACAGCTCGATGAGCACGAACGGCGAGCCCGAGATGTACGCGAACATGCCCGCCTGCCCGAAGGCGCCCGTGAGCGTGTACGCGACGAAGGCGTGGTCCCGCGCGAGCTCGCGCAGGTGCGCGCCGATCACCCGGACGTCGAGCCGCTTCGTCCGCTCGACCGCCGTCTCGGGGAGCGCGGCGGCCATCAGCGCCAGGCAGCCGAGCCCTAGCGTCGCGAGCACCGCGAAGATGACCCGCCAGCCGGCGACGAGGAGCAACCAGCCGCCGAGGGTGGGCGCCAGGATGGGAGCGGCCCCCATGACGAGCATGAGCAGCGAGAGCAGCCGCGCCGCCGCGGCCCCGCCGTAGAGGTCGCGGACCACGGCGCGCGTCACGACCTGCCCCGCGGCGCCGCCCACGGCCTGAAGGAAGCGGAGCGCGATGAGCGCCTGCACGCTCGGCGCGAGCGCGCACCCGATCGACGCGAGCACGTAGAGCGCGAGACCGACGTACAGGGGCCGCTTGCGGCCGAACCGGTCGGTCAGCGGACCGTACGCGAGCTGTCCCAGCCCGAGGCCCGCGAAGTACACCGCGAGCGTGAGCTGCACCGCGGACGCGGTGGTGCCGAGGTCCCGCTGCAACGTCGGCAGGCTCGGCAGGTACATGTCGATCGAGAGGGGACCGAGCGCGGTGAGCGCACCGAGGATCAGGGCGAGGAAGCCAGGGCTCTTGCGCGTGATGGGCGGGCTCGGCGTCATGTCAGGCAGTCATGTGGGGCCCGCGGCGTCGCTCGACCAGTGACGCGCGACGCCGTCGCGGCCGAGCGCCGACTACCACGTCAAGCACGGCGGCGCCGGTGTAGGTTGCGTGCGTGGATGGCGTGCGCGGCGACGAGCCAGCGCCCGGCTTCGTTGAAGAAGCTCGTCGACGACGCTCGTCGACGAAGCCGGCCTGCGCAGCTCGACGGCGCCGGAGTCGCCCGCCGTGCGCGTGTCCACGGCGCGGGCGACCGTCGCGATCGTGCCGCGTGCTACCTGCGCAGCACGCGCCCCTGCCGCGTCTTGCTCGTCAGCGCGCCGTCCCGCACCACCTCCTCGCCCGTGATCAGGACAGCCCGGATCCCCGAAGGCGGCGCTTCAGCTCGCCCCGGCGTCGTGTTGTCCGCCACCGTGGCCGGATCGAACACGACGAGATCCGCCCAGTGTCCAGGCACGATGCGCCCGACGTCGCGGAGCCCGATCCGCTCGGCCGGCAGCGACGTCATCCGGCGCACGGCCTCCTCGAGCCGGAACAGGCCGAGATCCCGGCTGTAATGGCCGAGCACCCGCGGGAACGTGCCGAACGACGCGGGGTTGTGCCGGCCGCGCCGGGTGAGGATCGCGTCCGTCTCGAATGCGCACAGCGGGTGAGAGAGCACGGCCCGGAGCGGCTCGTCCTGCGCGTCGACGCCGGAGTAGGTGTTCAGGAGGATCCGCGCCTTCCCGTCGCTGGCGCGGGCGACGTGCACGTAGGCGTCGAACTCGCTCCTGCGGAGGCGCCCCGCGATCTCCCTGAAATCGAGCCCTTCGAGCGCCTCGAGCTCCGGCGCCCCGCCCCAGAGCAGCCTGATGTCGGCGTAATCGAGCCCGAGGAGCAGGCGGAACATCGCGAACTCTCGCCGGAGCCGGCGAAGCACGGATGGATCGTTGATGCGGGCGCGGAAGTCATCGAGCACCCAGCCCGGGAAGAGGGCGTTCACCGTGGTGTTGCCGACCGTGTAGGGGAAGGCGTCGAACGCGGCGTCGACCCCCCTTTCCACGGCACGCTCGATCGCGCGGAGCACCGAGGGAGCCGTGGGCCACGTGCGCCGGCCGATGAAGATCTGGTGCGAGAGCTGGATCCTCGCGCGGCTCTCCTCGGCGAGGCCGAGCAGCTCGCGGACGGAGCGGAGGTTGTGCGGCGGGCCGAAGAGCAGCGGCTTGTAGAAGGGCGACACCCATGTGTAGGCCCGTCCGTGGACCGTGAAGACGCCGCCCTCGTCAGCCACCGTCCGGAGCAGGCTCAGGAGCTCGTCCCTGCGCGAGAAGACACCGGGCGTATAGGCCAGTCCGGCCGAGAGCCCGAACGCCCCCTCGCGCAGCGACGCGCGCGCGAGCGAGCACAGCTCCAGCAGCTGTCTCGGGCTCGGGGCGGCGGCGCTGTTGCCCATCACCGCCTGGCGGAGCGTGCCGTGGCCGACCAGGAGCGCCGCGTTCACGAGCAGGCCGCCGCCCTCGAGCGCGCTCAGGAGCTCGCCCATCGATCGCCACGGATACGCGAGATCTCCGTCCTTCAGGATCTCCGCCGAGTGTTCCACCAGCGGGATGGACGCGTCGGTGACCGGAGCAGGGGAGTGCCCGCAATTGCCCGCCACGACGGTCGTGATGCCCTGGGCGACCATCGGCGCAAGGACTTCCTCGTGATCCGGCAGCGGGAGGAGCCAGTCGACGTGCGAATGGATGTCGATGAAGCCGGGCGCGACAGCGAGGCCGCCGGCGTCGAGCGTTCGCCCGCCCTTGAGCGCGCCTGGCCCGGCGATCGCGGCGATCTTGCCATTCAGGATCCCCACGTCCGCCACATAACGAGGTTGGCCGCTGCCATCGAGGACCGTCCCCCGCGAAACGACGAGATCGAATTCCATCAGGGCTCCTGATCAGGCGAGGGCGGGGCCCCGATGGGCCCGTGAGCTCGGGGAACGCGCCAGGAGGCGCACCGCCACCGCCGGCACCGCCGACGTCATGAGCAGCCTGCTCTCGAAGATCATCGAGAAGCAAGCGCGCCATGTCACCTCAGCGCTGCCTGGCGCGCGCGCGGCGAGAGCGCTAGTCGGTCCTCGTGCGCAAGCGAGTCGAGCACCTCGTCGAAGGCGGCTGGTTCGCGCTCCTCGATCCATGGCTCCCGCGCGAGGAAGCGGACGCGCTGTTCGAGGCGCTGCGGGAGGGGGTCGCGTGGCGGCAGGACAAGATCAAGCTCTTCGGCAACGAGCACCTCCAGCCGCGGCTGTCGGCCTGGTACGGCGACCCCGGCGCGATCTACACGTACTCGGGGTTGACGCTGGCGCCCGAGCCCTGGTCGCCGCCGCTCGCCGAGCTCAGGGCGCGCGTGGAGGCCGCGTGCGCGGAGCTCCCCGGGGGCGAGCCATCGCGCGCGCCGGGCCCCACGTTCAACAGCGTCCTCTTGAACTATTACCGCAGCGGCGCCGACTCGATGGGCTTCCACGCGGACGCGGAGAAGGAGCTCGGGCCGAACCCGGTGATCGCCTCCGTGTCGCTCGGCGCGCCGCGGCGCTTCGTCCTCAAGCCCGCCGGCAAGTGGAAGGACGCGCCCGCGATCGAGCTGGAGCTCGGCGGCGGGAGCCTGCTCGTGATGGGCGGGACCACCCAGCACCACCACCGGCACGGCGTGCCGAAGCAGCGCGGCGTGGGGCCCCGCATCAACCTGACCTTCCGGCGCATCCACGGGCCCTGAGTGCGCGCCGGGGCGGGGACGTAGCGCTGCGGCGCGCCGCCCTCGCGGCAGCGCTCCCGAGGGCCGCGCCGCGCGCGCAGGCCGGCGCGGCGCTCGTCACGCGAGGTCGCCCCCGCAGATCAGCGCGGCGAGCTCCCCGGCCCGCTCCGGGGTCCCCAGGTCGCGGGCAGCGACGGTGATCGCGCGGATCTCCTCTGCCCTCCAGCCGCCCTGGCCGGGGGCGGCGGCGATCCGGACGCGCAGGAGCTCTCCGGACGCGACGACGGCGAGCTCCACGCCCCCGCCGCCCGGACTTCCCTTGTCGCGGGAGACGGGCACCACGACGGCGCCGCGCGCCTCGAGCGCCCGCGCGAGCCGCGCCTCCGGGGCGACGGTCGTGCCGAGCGGCGCCGCGCTGCCCGCGTGGCGCGCCGGGCCGAGCGGGTGGAGCGCCGCGGCGAGCTCCACGGACGCGACCGCCTCGGCGGCGCGCGTACCGGCGCTGCGCACGGCGCGCCGCAGCCGCTCCGCGCGTTCGCCGTCGCGGTCGAGCGCGGCGAGGTCCGCCGGGTCGAGCCGCACCACGCAGCGGACCAGCGCCACCCCGCCGCTGCTCGGGACCTGCGCTGCCTCGAGCCTGGCGCGGCGGAGCATCGCCGCGCCAGGCGCGTCGCCCGACGCCTCGAGCAGCGTCGCCGCGCCGCCCAGGACCGCGTCGGGGTGCGGCCGCTCCGGCGCGTCCGACAGCGCGGCCTCCCGGTACACCTGGTTCCACCCGCGCCCGACGCCGGGCAGGCGCAGCAGCAGCGACAGGTCGGCGAGCTCGGTCTCCGGCGTGCGGACCGCGCTCGCGAACGCCTCCCTCACCGCCGCGAGGCGGGACGCGTCCGCCGTGAGCGCCGCGAACGCCGGCGCGTCCACGGCCAGCGAGAGGCGCGACGCGCTCACCGCGCGCGACCCCAGGGTCCACCGCTCGGGCGGCCCGGCCAGCGCCAGCTCGGCGCCGCCGACCAGGGCGGCGAGCCCGCGATCGCCGCGCGCCTCGAGCAGCGCCGCGGCCGCCGCCTTCAGCGCGGTCAGCGCCGGGATCACGCCCCGCCCATGCGCCCGCGCCGCGCGGTCCGCTGCTCCTCGAGCGCGGCGTCCGCCTCGAGCGCGGCCTCGGCCTCGCGCTGCGCCTCGGCGTCGACGGCGCGCTGCCCCTCCACGACGCGGGCGGGCCGCGCCTCGGTGGCGGCCGCCTCGGCCATCGCCACCGCCGCGTGCCGCACGTCGTCGTACGGCTTCGCGAGGTCGAAGATCACCTTCGTGTTGCCCTGGCTCAGGTTCGCCAGCGCCTCGAAGCGCCGGAGCTCCATCGCCCCTGGCGAGCGCGCGAGGATGCTCGCCGCCTCGGCGAAGTTCTTCGCGCTCTCCACGTCGGCCTCGCTCTTGATGACCACGTAGCGCCGGTCGCGCTCGGCGATGGCCCCCTTCGCGAGCACCTCCTGCATCTGCGGCGGCAGCGCGATGTCCTGGAGCCCGATCATCTCCACGTGCAGCCCCCACGCCGCCGCCACCGCCTCGACCTGCGCGCGCACCTTGGCGGCGACCTCCTCGCGGTGGGCGAGCAGCTCGTCGAGCCGCGTCTCGCCCACCACGTCGCGCAGCACCACCTTCGCGCGGTCCTTCATCGCCGTCTCGTAGTTCTCGACGGCCAGCGTGGCCTTCTCCGGGTCGACGACGCGGTAGTAGACGACCGCATCGACCATCGTGGTCACGTTGTCGCGCGTGATCACCATCTGCTGGAGGAGATCGCGGTTCTTCATCCGCGTGTCGATGCGCCGGAGCTCCTGAATGCCCGGGAGGAACAGCGTCACGCCCGGCGACACGCGGCCGGTCAGCTTGCCGAGCGTGAAGCGCAGCGCGGCCTCCCACTGGTTGATCTGACGCAGCCCCGACAGGAGGTAGGTGACCAGGAGCGCCGCGAGGAGGACGAGGACCAGGGACATCGCGAGGGACTCTAGCAGAGCGCCCTGCGACGGCGCGCACGCCCGGATGAGCGCGCCTACACGAGCCCGCGCCCCCGCGGCTTCGCGCTGGTGTCGCTTCCCGGGCGGTGTACCCTCGCTCGGCGATGGGTGCCGAGCCGAGCCAGGCGTTGCGCGACGGGCGCTACGTGATCACGCGCGCCCTGGGCGAAGGGGCTCAGGGGCACACGCTCGAGGCGGTCGACAAGCGGCTCGGCAAGCTCGTCGCGATCAAGCGGTTCCAGGTCCGCGGCGCCGCGAGCTGGAAGGGCGTGGAGCTCGCCGAGCGCGAGGCGCGGGTGCTCGCCTCGCTCTCGCACCCCAGCCTGCCTGCCTATCTCGACCATTTCGAGGAGGACGGAGCGCTCTTCCTGGTGATGGAGAAGATCGACGGCGAGAGCCTGGGCGCGCTGCGCCGCCGCCGCGCGGTGCTCGGCCGGGACGAGATCCTCCGCTTCCTGCGGGACGCCTCGGGCGTGCTCGACTACCTGCACGGCCGCGCGCCGCCGGTCATCCACCGCGACATCAAGCCGAACAACGTGATCCGCCGGCCGGACGGCTCCTTCGCGATCGTCGATTTCGGAGCGGTCCGCGATCGCATGCGCCCCGAGGGGGGGAGCACCGTGGTCGGCACGTTCGGGTACATGGCGCCGGAGCAGTTCCAGGGCCGCGCGCTGCCCGCGTCGGACGTCTACGCGGTCGGCGCGACGGCGCTCTGCCTGCTGACCGGCGAGGAGCCGGAGAACCTGCCGCACCGGGGGCTCGCGATCGACGTGCCCGCGGCCCTCGGCGGCCGCGCGGACCCGCGGCTCGTCCAGGCCCTGTCGGCGATGCTGGAGCCCGATCCGGACCGCCGCGCCGCGCGGATCGCGCCGCTCCTCGCGGGGCTCGACGCGCGCGGGGCGCCTCCCGAGCGGCCGCGCGCCGGCCCCGCCGCGGAGCGCGACGCGCGCAAGGCGTACAGCGACGCGCGCAAGGCGGAGCGCGACGCGCGCAAGGTGTACCGCGACGCGCGAAAGGCGGAGCGGCGCGCCCGCAAGGCGGAGAAGCGCGCGCGCAGGCAGGAGGGGCACGGGGAGCACTGGCGCGGCCTGGACGGCTTGCCGCTCGTGGGCGCGCTGTTCGGTCTCACCGTCGCGCGCATCGCCGTCGGCCTCGCGCTCGGCGTGGTCGTCCCGACGGTGCTGACGCTGCTGTCGCTGGTGTTCGGCCGGGTGCTGCGCGAAGAGGCCGCGCCGAACGTGCGCAGGGCCGGCCGCGTGGCCCAGCTCGCGCTGCTCCGCGCGACCCGCGCCGTCCGCGGGCGCCCCGCGCCGGCGGGCGCCGCCCAGCACGGCGCCCAGCAAGATCACCGAGCGCCGGCGCGCGTGCGCATCGACGAGCAGGAGGCCGCCGGGCGAGCGCGCATCCGCGATGACCTCGACGACGAGTTCGACGAGTTCGACGAGTTCGACGAGCTCGAGGCCGAGGAGCAAGCCGGATCGGACGCCGCGTCGCGGCCGTCGCGCGCGGCGAAGCGCTGAGCGCCGCGCGTCTGGGCGCATCCGAGCGGCGCGGCGCGCGGCCGTCGCGCCGCTCAGATGCGCCCGAGCGCGGCGTCGATGCGCAGGCGGAAGACCTCGACGATCGCCTCGGCGAAGATCCTCCGGCTCATCTTCGAGTGGCCTGCGCGGCGGTCGACGAACACGATCGGCACCTCGACCACGCGGAGCCCTTTGCGGAGCGCCCGGTAGGTCGTCTCGATCTGGAAGGCGTAGCCGTTCGAGCGCACGCTGCCGAGGTCGAGCGAGAGGAGCGCGCGCCGGGTGAACGCCTTGTAGCCGGTCGTCAGGTCGCGGACGCCGACGCCGAGGATGGTCCGCGCGTAGAGCGAGCCGCCCTTCGAGAGCACGTGCCGCCCGAGGCCCCAGCCCTCCACGCCGCCCCCCGGCATGTTGCGCGAGCCGAGGACCACGTCGGCGCCCCGCGCGATCGCGTCGAGGAAGGCCGGCAGGTACCCCGGGTCGTGCGAGAGGTCCGCGTCCATCTCGAGCGCGACGTCGTAGCCGCCGTCGAGCGCGCGCTGGAAGCCCTCCAGGTACGCCGTGCCGAGCCCGAGCTTGGCCGGGCGGTGGAGCACGCGGACGCGCCCGTCGCGCGCGGCGAGCTCGTCGCCGAGGGCGCCGGTCCCGTCCGGCGACGCGTCGTCGACGACGAGCACGTGCGCGTCCGGGACCGCCGCGAGGACGGAGCTCACGAACTCGGCGAGGTTGTCCCGCTCGTTGTACGTCGGCGTGATGACGAGGGTTCGGGGGGCCATGCTGGCTCGGCTCGGCTGCGCGGCCGGACGCGGGGACGTGCGCATCGTGCGGCGTCGCGCGTCGCGCCCGCGGGCTCTGCGCTCAGCCCTCCGCTTCGTCGGCCGGCACCGGCACCGGCTTGATCGAGAGCACCGCCGGCACATAGACGGCGATTGCGACCGCCTCGTCGGGCTCGCGCTCCTGGCGGCCGGTGAGGCCGTGCACCCGGTGGAGGATGTACGGCCGCGCCAGCCGCTGCTTCCTGGAGGGGAGGACCTTGCCGAGCAGGTGGCCATACAGGCTCTTCAGGTCGTCGATGCCGCGCGGCGTGATCGCGGCGAGGTGCAGCCCGCCCTCGACGCGCGCGACCTTCACGTCGCCCTCCGGCCTGGCCGCGCCGCGTACCGGGAGCACCGCCTCGTAGTCCCACCGGTCCGGCGGATCCTCGCCGGGGTCGCCCCTCAGGCCGAACAGCGGCTCCTCGACGAGCGCCAGCTGCTGCCGCTCGGCCACCTCGGCCAGCCGGGCGCAGGCGGCGCGCAGCGCGGCGAGCGTCAAGGCGCGCTCGAGCGGCACCACGAGCCCTCGGACCGTCTGCCGCCAGGTCTCCTCGACGTCGTGGCCGCCGGTCGCCGTCGCGGGAGCGCCGCGGGCCCGCAGGCGCCGCGGGGGCTTCGGGGTGGTCTCGTCCGACGACATCCGGGCCGAGCGATCTACCAAAACGATCGCGCCGGCGGAAGGCGCCGCGGGGCGCGCCCCCGGCTCCTTGCGGTTGCCGGAGGCGTGCGCGCCAGTTACTTTCCCTTCCCGACAGGGCGTTCGCTCTGCATCGGGCCGACCGGCTGCATGCAGCCTCGGTCACTCGCGGGGTAGCGCCCGGCCAATGGGCGCGCGACCTCGAACCTGAACAGCGCGGCACCGACGGAGACAGACATGGCGAGCCAGAACGTTCACACCCTCACCGACCAGAATTTCGAGTCCGAGGTCCTGAACTCCCCCATCCCCGTTCTCGTGGATTTCACGGCCACCTGGTGCGGGCCCTGCAAGGCGCTCGCCCCGATCGTCGACAAGATCGCGGACGAGTTCCAGGGCAAGGTGAAGGTCGCCAAGCTCGACATCGACGGCGCTCCGGAGACGACCCGCAAGTACGGGGTGCGGAGCGTTCCGACGGTGATCGTGTTCAAGGGCGGCCAGAAGGCCGGGCAGCAGGTCGGCCTCGTGAGCCGCGACAAGCTCGTGCAGCTCCTCGGCCTCTGAGCCGAGCGCCGCCTCGCACCGAGGCCGCGCGACGGAGCGCGAACGCGCGCGAACGCGCGAGAACGCCGACCGCTCCCCTCTTCCCTCCGAGCGCTCCCCACCCCACACCTCTTCGGCCAGCCGGTCGCGGCGCCGCCAGCGCGGCTCCCCGAGAACGCGGGTCTTGCGCGCGCGGAGAGCTTTGCTTGACCGTCGCGCGCGAGGTGACTACGTATCGCGCCCGGCCACTTTCCCAGGAGTTCGTGATGGCGACGAAGATCGCAATTAACGGTTTTGGACGCATCGGACGCTGCATTGTCCGCGCGCTCGTCGAGCGCGGCGTGAAGGATATCGAGCTGGTCGCCATCAACGACCTGACGGATCCGAAGACCCTCGCCCACCTCTTCCAGTACGACTCGATCCACCGCGAGTTCAAGGCGGCGAAGGTCGGCGCCGGCGACAAGCACATCACCATCGGCGACCAGAAGATCGAGGTCCTCGCGCTGAAGGACCCGGCCGAGCTCCCGTGGAAGAGCCTCGGCGTCGACATCGTCCTCGAGTGCACGGGCCTCTTCACGGACAAGGCGAAGGCCGCCGGCCACATCAACGCGGGCGCCAAGCGCGTGATCATCAGCGCGCCGGCCAAGGGCCACGACCTCACGGTCGTCATGGGCGTGAACGACCACAACTACGACGCGTCGAAGCACACGATCATCTCGTGCGGCTCGTGCACGACGAACTGCCTCGCCCCGATCGCCAAGGTCATGCTCGACAACTTCGGCATCGTCCGCGGCCTGATGACGACGGTGCACTCGTACACGAACGACCAGAACCTGCTCGACATCCCGCACCGCAAGGGGGACCTGCGCCGCGCCCGCGCTGCCGCGGTCAACATGATCCCCTCGAGCACCGGCGCCGCCAAGGCGCTGTCCGAGGTGATCCCGGAGCTCAAGGGCAAGTTCGACGGCCTCGCGATCCGCGTCCCCACGGTCGACGTCTCGCTCGTGGACCTCACCCTCGAGACCGAGAAGCCGATCACGAAGGAGAGCATCCACGCCGCGATGAAGCAGGCCGCGGACCAGGGTCCGATGAAGGACATCCTCAACTACACCGAGCGGGAGCTCGTCTCGGGCGACTTCATCGGCTCGCCCGCGTCCAGCACGTTCGACGCCACCATGACGTCGGTCCTCGGCGACCGCTTCGCGAAGATCTTCTCGTGGTACGACAACGAGTGGGGCTTCTCGAACCGCATGATCGACCTCGCGCAGCTCGTGGCGAAGAAGGGCGTGTAGCGCCGTGAAGCTCACCGGAATCCGCTCCATCGAGGACCTCGCCGCGGCCGGCGACGCCGCCGGCCTCAGCGGCAAGCGCGTCTTCATCCGCGTCGACTTCAACGTCCCGCTCGACAAGAAGACGGGCAAGATCACGGACGACTCGCGCATCCGCGAGGCGATCCCGACGATCAAGCTCGCCGTGGAGGCGGGCGCGAAGGTGATCCTCGCGTCGCACCTCGGCCGCCCGAAGCCGGGCAAGACCGAGGGGCTCTCGCTGGAGCCGTGCGGGGGGCGGCTCAGTGAGCTCACGGGCTACGAGGTCCACCTGCCGGACGACTGTATCGGCGACTCGCCCAAGAAGGTCATCTACGACCTCCGGGCGGGCCAGATCTGCCTCCTCGAGAACCTCCGCTTCCACCCGGAGGAGGAGAAGGACGACGAGGGCTTCGCGCGCCAGCTCGCCGAGCTCTGCGACGTCTACGTCGACGACGCCTTCGGCGCCGTGCACCGCGCCCACGCGTCGGTGCACGCGCTGCCGCGCCTCGTGCGCGAGCGCGCCGCCGGCCTCCTCCTCCTGAAGGAGCTCAAGGCCCTGAGCCGGCTCATCGACCGCCCGGAGAAGCCGTACGTCGCCGTCCTCGGCGGCGCCAAGGTCTCCGACAAGATCGACGTCGTCGAGGCGCTCCTCAACGTGGTCGACACCCTCTGCATCGGCGGCGCGATGGCGAACACGTTCCTCGCCGCGCAGGGCAAGAACGTGCAGAAGAGCCGGATCGAGGAGGACAAGCTCCCGCTCGCGCGGACGATCATGAGCAAGGCGCGCGATCGGGGCATCCAGCTCCTCTTGCCCGTCGACGTGGTCGTCGCCTCTGGCATCGACGCGACGCAGGGCGAGTCCGCGTCGGTCGACTCCATCCCCGAGGGCACGATGGCGCTCGACATCGGGCCCCGCTCGGTCGAGCTCTTCGGCAAGGCGATCGAGAAGGCGAAGACGGTGTTCTGGAACGGCCCCATGGGCCTCTTCGAGACGCCGGCCTTCTCCAAGGGCACGTTCGACGTCGCGCGCATCATGAGCGGCGCGTCCGGCTTCACGGTGGTCGGCGGCGGCGACAGCGCGGCGGCGGTCAAGGTGGCCGGCGAGCAGATCGCCCAGGGCTTCAACCACATCTCGACCGGCGGCGGCGCTTCGCTCGAGCTCATCGAGGGCAAGAAGCTGCCGGGCGTCGAGGCG
This sequence comes from Sorangium sp. So ce1153, assembly GCF_051521595.1. Lineage (NCBI taxonomy): Bacteria > Pseudomonadati > Myxococcota > Polyangiales > Polyangiaceae > Sorangium > Sorangium sp. So ce1153. The sequence goes on along the minus strand of NZ_CP150361.1, from coordinate 12,089,173 downwards.
CTCCGGTCGGTCGAGGTGAGCGAGTGAAGCCCGTGAACGATGGGGGGACGCCCGGCGACACGGGCGCCGCCCCGCGGCGTCCGCTCATCGCCGGCAACTGGAAGATGAACGCCGGGGGGCAGGACGCCTGCCCGCTGGCGGCGGCCGTCGCCAAGGCGACCCGCGAGCTCACCCGGGCCGAGGTGGTGGTCGCCCCGCCGTTCACCGCGATCGCCGCCGTGGCCCACGAGCTCGCGGAGGCGAAGAGCGAGGTCGGCATCGCCGCGCAGAACATGAGCGCCGAGGTCTCCGGGGCGTTCACCGGCGAGATCGCCTCGGGCATGCTCAAGGACGCGGGCGCGACCTGGGTCATCCTCGGTCACAGCGAGCGGCGGCAGCTGTTCGCCGAGACCGACGAGTCCGTCGCCCGGAAGGTCGCCTCGGCGATCGCCGCCGAGCTGCGCCCCATCGTCTGCGTCGGCGAGACGCTCGAGCAGCGCGAGGCGGGCGAGACGCTCGCCGTGGTCGAGCGCCAGGTCCGCGCCTTCCTCGACGAGCTCGCGAAGCAGCCCGGCTTCGGCGTCATCGCCTACGAGCCGGTCTGGGCGATCGGGACGGGCAAGGTCGCGCGCGCCGAGGACGCCCAGGAGGTCCACGCGTTCATCCGCGGCCTGCTCGCGAAGGCCTCGGAGGACCTCGCTTCCGTCACGCGCGTCCTCTACGGCGGCAGCGTCAAGGCCGACAACGCCGAGGCGCTGCTCGCCCAGGACGACATCGACGGCGCGCTCGTCGGCGGGGCCTCGCTCGACGCCGCCGGCTTCGCCAAGATCGTCGAGGCCGCGCACCGACTGGCGGAGCGCGCGGAACAGGGGTAGATCGCGGGCCGCTCCCGCCTCACCGCGGGAGCGCCGGCCTGCCCTCTCACCCGGGTTGCCCCTCAGCCTCCCCGCGCGCGCCAGAATATCCCAGCAGAAAGACGCCGATGCTTCACACGCTCCTCAACATCGTGCACGTGTTCGTCTGCCTGTTCTTGATCCTCGTCGTGCTCCTCCAGCAGGGGCGCGGGGGCGGGATGGGCTCGGCCATGGGCGGCGCCACGGCGCAGGTGTTCGGCGGCCGCGGCGCGGGCAACTTCATGACCCGCCTCACGGCCATCTGCGCCGCCGTCTTCATGGCCACGAGCGTGTCGCTCGCCTACCTCTCGTCGGCGGGCGATCGCGAGCTGCGCGAGTTCGAGCGATCCCAGGAGAAGTAGGCCCGCGTGCTACGGCCCGCTCCCGCGCCGGGGAGGGCGGCGGGCGGGGCGCGCGGTGCGGGGTCGCCTGAGCGGGGGGCAACGGCCTCCGCCGCCCCCTTCGCGCGTGACCTTGCCCTCGTCGTCCTCGCCAAGGCGGCTGTCTCCGCGCTGGTCCTCGCGCTCGGCTTCCGGGCGGTGAGCGACGACGACTTCGCGCGCGTGGTCCTCGCGCAGGCGTGGGCCCACGCGCCCCGGCTCGACCCGACCGGGACGAGCTGGCTCCCGGCTCCTTTCTGGCTCAATGGCGCGCTTTTCCGCGTTCTGGGGCGCGTTGTTGCGCCGACCCTCGAGGTCGCCCGCGCCGTCGCCTTCGCGCTCGGCCTCGCGTCGGCGGCGCTCGTCTACGTCTCCGCCCGCTGGATCACGGGCGACCGCCGCGCCGCGCTCGCCGGCGCGCTGCTCGCCGGCGCCTTTCCCTGGAGCGCCTGCCTCGGCGTGGCGACGGTCCCCGAGCTGCCGACCGCGGCCCTCTCGCTGTTCGCCGTCGCGTCGCTCCTCACGCCGCCGGCCGGGCCCGCGCCGCCGGCCGGGCGCGCCCTCGTCGGCGCGCTCGCGATCGTCGTCGCGACGCTCTCCCGGTACGAGCCCTGGCCCGTCGCCGTCATCTTCGCGGCGATGGCGCTGCTCGCCGCCGCGCGCCTCGGCCAGGGCCGCGCCGCGCAGGCGAAGCTCGCGCTCGCGGCGCTCGTCGCCCTCGCCGGGCCCGCGGCGTGGGTCGCGTGGAACCGCGTCGCCCACGGCGATGCGCTGCACTTCCTGGCCCGCGTCGCCTCGTACCGCAACGCGGTCAGCCCCGGCGGCGACGGCACCCTGCTGCGGCTCTTCGCATACCCCGCCGCGATGGTCCGCGAGGAGCCGGAGCTCTTCCTTAGCCCCGCCGCCCTCGCCTTCGTCGCCTGGCGCGCACGCCGCGGCGCCGCGTCGAGTGCGGCCCGCGAGGCCCGCCCGTTCCCGCCGCTCCTCCGCGCCGCTCGCCCGTACGCGCTCCCCGGCGCGGTCGCCGCCCTCCAGATCGCGGCGCTCTCGCTCGCCCTCGTACGCGACGGCGCCCCGACGCACCACCCCGAGCGCGCGACCCTCCTCGCCCTGCTCCTGCTCGCGCTCGCCGTGGGGGATCTCTCCACGCGCGCCTTCCGCGGCGCTTCCTCCGGGGCGCGGCGGGCGCTCGGCGGCGCGCTGCTGGTGGTGCTCTTCCTCGGCGTGTTCTTCCGGCCCCACCTGCGCCGCGAGCACTTCAACCCGCGCACCGACGAGGTCGCCATCGGCCGCGCCGCCGCGGAGCTCACGCCGCCCTCCGCGCCCGTGCTCGTCGAGGTCGTCGACTATGGCCACCTCGCGACGCTCGCCGCCCTGGGCCGCCCCGAGAGCGCGCACCCGGACCGCTCGGTCGACCCGCGCGACCCCCCGGTCCGCTCGAGCTTCGACGACCCCGCGTCGCTCGCCCGCCGCATCGCCGACGTCGGCGCGGCGTACCTCGTCGGGCGCGTCAGGCCGTCCGTGATCGACCTCGCCGGCCCGCCGCTCGCGACGCGCGGCGCCTGGGGTCTCTGGGCCGCGCCCGCCGGGCGCGGCGCGCCGCCGCCGGGCACGCCGGAGGGCCGCGCCTCGGGCCCGGCGGAGGCGGCGCCATGACCCAGTCCGAGAGGCGGTTCTTCGCGCACCCGTCCGCGTGCATCGACGAACCCTGCGACATCGGCGACGAGACGAAGGTATGGCACTTCTGCCATGTCTCGGCGGGCGCGCGCATCGGCCGCGCCTGCGTCCTCGGGCAGAACGTCTTCGTCGCGGGCAGCGCCGTCGTCGGCGACGGCGTCCGGATCCAGAACAACGTGTCGGTCTATGACGGCACCCTCGTCGAGGACGACGTGTTCCTCGGACCGTCCGCGGTCCTCACCAACGTCATCAACCCGCGCGCCCAGATCGACCGCCGCGCATTCCTCGACACGACGCGCATCCGCCGTGGCGCCACGGTGGGCGCCAACGCCACCGTCGTCTGCGGCGTCACGATCGGCCGCCACGCCTTCATCGGCGCCGGCGCCGTGGTCACCCGCGACGTCCCCGACTACGCGCTCGTCACCGGCGTGCCGGCCCGGCGCACCGGCTGGATGAGCCGCCACGGCCACAAGCTCGTCGCCGCGCCCGACGGCCTGATGCGCTGCCCCGAGAGCGGCTACCGCTACGAGCGCCGCGGCGACGTCGTCCGTTGCCTCGACCTCGACGAGGACGCGCCGCTCCCTGCGCCCCGCGCCGCGGCCGCGCGTCGCTACCGCGACCTCCCCGCGCCAGAGGACACCGAGGAATGACGCCGCCGCCCGTTCCCTTCTTCGACCGCGCTCGCGGCGATCTCGCCATGCAGGACGAGCTCACCGCCGTGTTCCAGTCGGTCGTCCGCGGCGGCCACTACATCCTCGGTCCGGAGGTCGGCGCCTTCGAGTCGGCGTGCGCCGCGTACCTCGGCGTGCGGCACGCCGTGGGCGTCTCGTCCGGCACCGACGCGCTGCTCGTCGCGCTGATGGCGCTCGGCGTCGGCGCGGGCGACGAGGTGGTGTGCCCTGCGTACACGTTCTTCGCGACCGCGGGCGCCATCCATCGCACCGGCGCGCGGCCCGTCTTCGCGGACGTGCTCCCCGGCTCGTTCAACCTGGATCCCGCCTCCCTGGCGTGCGCCCTGACGGCGCGCACGCGGGCGGTCGTCGCGGTCCACCTCTTCGGCGACTGCGCCCCGATGGACGAGCTCCTCGCCGTCGCGGGCAGCCGTGGCCTGCCGATCATCGAGGACGCGGCCCAGGCCTTTGGCGCCGAGCGCGCCGGCCGCCGCGCGGGCGCGCTCGGGCTGCTGGGGTGCTTCTCGTTCTTCCCGACCAAGAACCTCGGCGGCTTCGGCGACGGCGGGCTCGTGACGACGGATCGCGACGACCTGGCCGAGCGCGTCCGGGCGCTGCGCGCCCAGGGCGCTCGCAAGAAGCATCAGCACACGCTGGTCGGCGGCAACTTCCGGCTCGACGCGCTCCAGGCGGCGCTCCTCCGGCGCAAGCTCCCGCACGTCGGCGCGCTCCTCGAGCGGCGCCGCGGGCACGCCGCGCGGTACGCGGCGCTCCTCGGCGGGGCGGGTCTGCCCATCGCGTTGCCTGACGCCGGCGCCGCCGGGCACACGTTCAACCAGTACGTCGTCCGCCTGCACGACGCGTCCCTGCGCGATCCGCTGCGGAGCTTCCTCGCCGAGCAGGGCGTCGGCACCGAGGTCTATTACCCGGCGCCGCTCCACCTCCAGCCCTGCTTCGCGCCGCTCGGCCCGCCCGCCGGCGCTCTCCCCGTCGCGGAGGCCGCCGCGCGCGAGACGCTCGCGCTCCCGATCTTCCCCGAGCTCACGGGCGAGGAGATCGATCGCGTGGCCGCCGCCATCCGCGCGTTCTTCGGGTGACGGGCGGCGTCGCGCGCCGCCGCGTGACGGGCGGCGGCTACGCGCGCTTCGGCGGGATCGGATACAGCTCGGCCAGGTCCTCGTTCCGCCGGAACCCGAGCGCCTCCCGGTGCACGCGCAGCTCCCAGAGCGCCTGGGTGGCCGCCTCGCGCTGCCGGTTGAAGGCCGCGACCCTCGCCACCCGCTCCCCCGGGGCCGCGCCCTGGCTCCCGGCGAGCGCGTCGAGCGCCTTGCCTTGCAGCTCGAGCTCGAGCAGCGCGACGTTGACCTTGTCCTCGGACCTCCCGAGCGCCGAGGCCATCTCCCGGAGGATCTCGCCGGCGATGTCCGAGGGGCCCGAGGCGGGCAGGCGCTGCCGGAGGCGGTCGAGGTAAGGGCTCCTGTGCCCTTCGTTTTTCAGCTGGTCGACGAGCTTCTTCCACGTGGGCTCGGCCATGTCGCTGGAGCGTAGCAGCGCTGCTCGACCGTACCGCCTTGGCCGTGCGCGCAGCCGCGCGGGTCACCCGGGATCAGCCGGGCCTGCCTGCTTTGGCCCGTTGGCCCCGCGGACGGCGCGGCCGCCCTCGCGGTCAGCCCCACCCCTCCAGCACCAGCTTTCCGATCGCCTGCCCCGACTCGATGTGCGCGTGCGCGGCGCGCAGGTTCGCCGCGTTGATCTGGCCGAGGTGCTGGCCGCGCGTCGTGCGGAGCCGCCCCTCGTCCACCCACGCCGCCACGCGCGTGAGGATCTCCCGCTGCGCGGCCATGTCCGGGGTCCCGTGGAGGGACCGCGTGAACATCAGCTCCCACGCGAAGCTCGCGCTCTTCGACATCAGCTTCCCGAGTTCGATCGGCCCCTTGGTCTCGACGATCCCCACGATGCGCCCGAGCGGCGCCACGACGTCCACCATCGTGTCCCACCACGCGTCGGTGCTCTGCGTGTTGAAGATCAGCTCCACGTGCTGCAGCCCCGCGGCCTCGAGCTGCGGGCGGAGCGGCGCGCGGTGATCGACGACGAGGTCCGCGCCGAGCGCGCGGGCCCACGCCTGGCTCTCCTTGCGCGACGCGGTGGCGACGACGCGCAGCCCCGCGACCTTGGCGAGCTGCACCACCATCGAGCCCACGCCGCCGGCGCCGCCGATGACGAGCACCGTGCGCCCGGCGTCGCGCCCGTCGCGATCGACGCCGAGGCGCTCGAAGAGCCCTTCCCACGCCGTCAGCGCGGTGAGGGGCAGCGCCGCCGCGTCGGCGAACCCGAGCGACTGCGGCATCCGCGCCGCGATGCGCTCGTCGACGAGGTGCACCTCGGCGTTGCTGCCCGACCGCGCGATGCTCCCGGCGTAGTAGACCTGGTCGCCTGGCCGGAATGCGCTGACCTCGGCGCCGACCGCCTCGACGACGCCGGCGGCGTCCCAGCCGAGGACGCGCGGCGGGTTCTCGACCTGGGGCTTCGGCGCCCGGACCTTCACGTCGACCGGGTTCACCGCCACCGCGCGCACCCGCACGCGCAGATCGTGCGGTCCGGGCGTCGGCTCCGGGAGCTCGAGGTCGAGCAGGCTCTCGGGGTGATCGATGGGCAGGTAACGGTGGAATCCGACGGCGCGCATGGCGTTCTCCTCTCCGGGACCGGCAGGAGGTCCCGTTGCGCATGGAGAGGTGCGCTCGATCGCTGCGGTACACAATCCGGGTGCGTGGACGAGGATCTGTGAACTGGGTTCATCAATCGGCCGGGCTGAGGCCGGACGGGCGCCGTGGCTCGTGGGGGGGGCTCCTGGTCGCGCCCGCGGCTCGGGCCCATCGACCGCCGCTCAGACCGGTTGCTGCGCCCCCCGTCGGCCACGGCGCGTCGGCGGGCGGCGCGAGCGCGCCTCGGATCCATGGCGATCACGCCGTCGCGACCACCGGAGATCCCTTGAGGATGCGCTGCCAAGGGGGTCGGGCCGCGCGACCCTGCCTGTGCTAGACGTGCGCGCCATGAGCGTCGAGGTCGGCATCGTCGGACTGCCCAACGTGGGCAAGAGCACCCTGTTCAACGCGCTGACGGCCGCCAAGGCCGAGGCGCAGAACTACCCGTTCTGCACCATCGAGCCGAACGTCGGCGCCGTCCCTGTCCCTGACGACCGGCTCACCACGCTCGCGAAGTACATCAAGACCGAGAAGATCATCCCCGCCATGGTGCGGGTGGTCGACATCGCCGGGCTCGTGCGCGGCGCGAGCACGGGCGAGGGCCTCGGGAACAAATTCCTGAGCCATATCCGCGAGGTGGACGCGATCCTCCACGTGGTCCGCTGCTTCACGGTCGCCGACGTCGTGCACGTCGACGGCGGCGTCGACCCGCTCCGCGACATCGACACGATCGAGACGGAGCTCATGCTGGCCGATCTCGGCTCCCTCGAGGGAATGCTGGAGCGCACGCGGAAGCAGGCGAAGGGCGACAAGGAGCTCCTCCCGAAGATCGCGCTCATGGAGCGGTGTCTCGAGGCGCTCCAGGCCGGCAAGCCTGTCCGCGGGGTCTCCTTCGATGAGGAGCAGCGGAAGGTCGTGAAGACGTTCGGCCTGATCACGGCGAAGAAGGTCCTCTACGTGGCGAACGTCGACGAGTCCGACGTCTCCGGCACGGGCCCGCTTGCGGCGAAGGTGCGTGAGCGCGCGGCCTCCGAGGGCAGCGGCGTCGTGCCGGTCTGCAGCAAGCTCGAGTCGGAGCTGAACGAGCTCGCGCCCGACGAGCGGCAGGAGATGCTCGAGAGCCTCGGCATGAAGGAGCCGGCGCTCGCGACGCTCGCGCGAGAGGCCTACCGGCTCCTCGGGCTCCAGAGCTACTACACGGCGGGCCCCAAGGAGATCCGCGCCTGGACGATCCCGATCGGGTGCACGGCGCCGCAGGCCGCCGGGGTCATCCACAGCGATTTCGAGAAGGGCTTCATCCGGGCGGAGGTCTACAAGGTCGACGATCTCGTCGAGCACCGGACCGAGGCGGCCATCCGCGCCGCCGGCAAGCTGCGCGTCGAGGGCAAGACCTACGTCTTCCAGGACGGCGACGTCACGCACTTCCTCTTCAACGTCTGAGCTGTCCGCCGCTCGAGCGCGCCCGCTGCACCCCGGCTGCGCAGGCGCGGCGGCATCGCCGTTGCTCCTCCCCGACCCTGGCAAGTTCGGTGCGCCGGCCGTGACCGCCGGGGCGCTCCGCTGCCTTGCGGACGGAGGCGGGGTGGTGCGCAGGGCGATCTGCGGCGGGTTGTCGGTGCTGGTTCTTCTCTCCTCGGCGCTGGGCGCGCCGGGCTGCGACGCTGCGCCGACCGAGGTTGAGCCGACCGAGGTTGAGCGCGAGGAGCCGACCGAGGTTGAGCGCGAGGAGCCGACCGAGGTTGAGCGCGAGGAGCCGACCGAGGTTGAGCGCGAGGAGCCGACCGAGGTTGAGCCGACCGAGGTTGAGCGCGAGAAGCCGACCGAGGTTGAGCGCGAGAAGCCGACCGAGGTTGAGCCCCAGGAGGCCGGCGCACCCCGCCCCGGCGGCGCGACCTCGACCCCAGGGCACACCTCGCCCGCGCCGTGCGCGTTGCCGCGCGGGTTCTCGGAAGGCGCGCCGCTCCGATTCCCCGGATTCCCCGCGATGCCCGCGCCCGCCATCGGCCACAGGCTCTCTGGTACGCCCGACGCCGACGCCTTCGGTCGATTCCTGCGGTCCACCGTCGCGTTCTGCGGGCCCGACGGCCAGCCGTATTTTCTCCGCTACCGCTACTACCTCACGGGTCCGCTCTCGGGCCGCTGGCTGCGCCCGCCGCTCGCGCAGCCGCTCTGACGGCGCCGACGACGGCCGCAGCCCCCGCCGCAACCCCCGCCGCAACCCCCGACGAGGAGCCCCGTCCGGTTTTTTGACCCCCCGGATCCGCTCGGCTACCTCCGTGCCCTCACGAGACGAAAGGACGATCGTTTGGGCGCACTCAAAGGATCCATCTCATTCTCGAAGTTCTACGTGCGCGGCGACCTCCCGGACGGCTTCCGGGACCGGTTCGTCGAGCGCATCCAGCTCCGGGCGTTCCGGCCGCTCACCGTCGAGGAGGACGCGGAGCAGCGCGCCGGGTGGTGCTCCATCGAGAACCCGCTCGATTGCGAGCTCGAACACGGCAAGATCTTCTTCAACTCGTACCTGAACCTCGGCCTCAGGACCGATCGCTGGCAGGTGCCCTCGGCGCTCTTCAAGGCGCACTTCGCCGAGGCGGAGCGCGAGCACCTCGCGAAGCGCGGGCGCGAGAAGCTCGGGCGGCGCGAGAAGGAAGAGCTCCGCGCCGTCGTTTCGAGGAAGCTCCGCGCGCAGCTCATGCCGGTGATGAAGGTCGTGGACCTCTCCTGGAACCTCGAGGCCGGCGTCGTGCGGTTCTGGAACCAGTCGCCGCGCGCGCACGAGGGGCTCGCCGAGCTCTTCGAGCAAACGTTCGAGCTCGATCTGGTGCCCGAGAGCCCCTACACGGCTGCCCGCGAGCTCGGCCTGACGAGCGAGCAGCAGACCGCCTTCGAGCTCCTCAAGCCCACCGTCTTTCACGCAGAATCCGCCGCTGGAGGTGCCCTGTGGGTCTCGCCGAGCTGATCGAGCAGCGCCGCTTCGTCGGCCGTGAATTCCTGGTCTGGCTCTGGTTCGAGAGCGAGCTCTTCGAGGGGCGCTTCTCCCTCGACGCCCTCGGCGTCTGCGAGCTCTGGCTCGAGGGGCAGATCACGCTCGTCCAGGAGAAGGAGCAGAGCCGGCTCAAGGGCGCGGCGCCGAGCAGCGCCCCCGAGGCCCACGAGGCCTTGCGCCAGGGCAAGCTCCCCTCGCAGGCGCGCGTCCGCGTGACCCGCGGGGAGCTCGAGTATGCCTTCCTGTTCAACGCCGACGCGTTCGCCCTCTCGGGCGTCAAGATCCCGAGCGTCGTCAAGGACGCCGCGGACGAGCAGTTCTACGAGCGCATGTACCTCATCGAGGAGCTCGAGACGCTCTTCACGGCGCTCTACGCAGAGTTCCTCGCCCTGCGCCTCTCGACGTCCTGGGAGCCCGCGGTCATGCCGTTCATCCGCGCCTGGGTCCGGGGCGAGCCGGTCGACGTGGCGGCTTATCAGAAGCTCCGGAGCAGGCTCGCGCCGGTCCGCGGCGCGGCGAGGTCGAAGTCGACCCCGCCGCCCGCAGAGGCGCCCGAGCGCGCCGCGCGCGTGGTCGCCTGAGCCCGTCAGCGGCCGGCGGCTCGCCGCGCGCATCGTGCCGCGCGGCAGACGCCTCGCGCCGCTACTTCCCCTTCACCTTGCCGTGCACCTGCCTCGCCAGCGCGAGGTGCTCCCGGAGCTTCGGGAGCGTCGCGGCGGCGAAGCCCTTCAGGTCGGCGTCCTTCGCCTCCTTCGCGGCCTTCTCGAACTCCCCGACGTCGTGCTCGTGGTCGTCGACCATGTCGCTCATGTAGGCCCGGTCGAACTCGGCCCCCGTCTTCTTGGACAGCTTGTCGACCTTCTCGCGGTGCTTCTGATCGAGCTCCTGAGGCACGAGCACGCCCTTGCGCTGCGCGAGCTCCGCGAGCCGCTTGTTGACGGCCCCGTGGTCGTCGATCATGCGCTGCCCGAAGCTCTTCACGTCCGGGCTCGAGGCCCGCTGCTGCGCGAGCTGCCCGAGCCGCACCTCCAGGAGCCCTCCGAGCCCGGCCTTCTCGACGAACTCGCGATCGGACTTGCTCAGCGAGGGCTGGCCTGCCTGGCCTTGCTGCCCCGCTGCGCCTTGCGCCCCGCTCGTCACCGGCAGCGCCGCGGTCGACAGGCCGGCTGCCAGCATCATGGCGATGAGTGAACCAGGTTTGAACATCGTAGCTCCCCCTCTCTTCCTCGTCGCGACGCCTCGCGGGGCCCGGCACGCCCGGGCTCCGCTGCTCGTCGTTGGCGGACGAGGATCCGTGCTTTTTTGTCGTGAGCCCCGGGCGCCACGGCAAGGGGCGGACGCGCGTGGGGCCGCCCGGCTGTCGAGAAGTGGGCCCCGCGCGCGTGCGCCGTCTAGCCTTGGCCTTCTGTGGTCGGCGACTTCTTCAAGCGCCTCGTCAACGGCGTCGTGTTCCTCCTCGCCGCGCTGACCTTCTTCCTCGTCCCTGTCGGCAGGAGGACCGCCGCACAGCACGCCGTCGCGATCTTCTCGACGCCGCCCGCCAGGGAGGCCGCCTCGGCGTTCGCCCACATCGCGCGCCGCATCACCACCGAGGCGGCCACCGAGCTCGACAAGCTCCGCAACCCGCCGCCCCCGCCGCGCGAGCCGAAGTCGCCAGCGGCGAAGGCGCGACCGCCGTCCTAGCCCAGGCCGCCAGCGAGGGCCGACCGCCGGCCTGGAGCTCGGCCGCGCGCGCGGCTCAGCCCTTGCGCGGATCCTTCACGTTCGGGTGCTCGTTGTAGAACGCGTCGAGGCTCTCCCGGGAGACCTCCGCCTCGATCTCGCCGTCTCTCAGGATCTTCGCCTGACAGCCGAGGCGGCTCATCGACCGCACGTCGAACGCCTTGTCGAGGATGTCCTCCTCGTCCTCCTCGGCCTCGCTGAGGAGCTCGCGCCCCTTGGTCACGTAGACGTGGCAGGTGGAGCACGCGCACACGCCGCCGCACGCGTCACCCTCCGGGGCGCCCACGGCCTTCGAGGCCTGGAGGACGGTCGAGCCCACCGGGACCTCGGTCTCCCACGCGCGGCCGTGCGCCAGAAAGCGTACCTTGGCCATCAGCTCCTCCTCGCTTCGGCGCCGGTCGGCGCCGCGCTCGCGCCGCCCGCCTCGGCCGGCGCGTTCCCTGCGTGCTCGGCCAGGTGCGCATCCACGCCCCTCGCCGCGGCGACCGTCGCCTCGACGTCCTCGACCTGCTTGCCCGCGATCGCCCTGGCCACGGCGCGGTCCATCCGCCGGCCCGCCCACGCGCGCGTCGCCTCGTCGAGCGCCTCCGTGCGCGCCTGGATCAGCCCCGGCTTGTCCCCGCGGATCGCCGCGTCGAGCGCGCTCAGCGCGCCCTCGATCGCCTCGCGCTCGCCTGGCCCGAGCAGGTCGGCGTCCGCGGAGAGCGCCTTGCGCGTCGCCATCGCCACGCGCTCGCCCTCGACGCGCGCCTCGACGAGCCGCCGCCTGATGAGGTCCTCCTCGCCGTGGTCCAGCGCCGCGAGGAGCATGTTCTCCACCTCCTCGTCGGTCAGCCCGTAGCTCGGCTTGACCTCGACCTTCTGCTCGACCCCGGTCGTCAGCTCGCGCGCGGTCACGCCGAGCAGGCCGTCCGCGTCGACGCGGAACGTCACCTCGAGCCGCGCCATGCCCGCGGGCATCGGCGGGATCCCCTTCAGCACGAAGCGCGCGAGCGACCGGCAGTCGGCCGCGAGCTCCCGCTCTCCCTGCACGATGTGCAGGTCGAACCCGGTCTGGTTGTCCGCGTAGGTCGTGAACACCTGCCGCGCCCCCGCCGGGATCGTCGTGTTCCGCGGCAAGATCTTCTCGGCGACGCCGCCCATCGTCTCGATGCCGAGCGACAGCGGCAGCACGTCGAGCAGCAGCACCTCGTCCGCGCGGTCCATCGAGCCGGCCAGGATGTCGGCCTGGATGGCCGCGCCGAGCGCGACGACCTCCTCCGGATCGATGTCCTTGAGCGGCTCCTTGCCGAAGAGCTTCGCCACGTACTCGCGCACGTAGGGCACGCGCGTCGCGCCCCCCACGAGGATCACGCCGTCGAGCTCGCTGGCCTCCACGCCGGCGTCGCGCAGGGCGCGGCGGCAGGCCACGCCCGTGCGCTCCAGGAGCGGCGCGATGAGCGCGTTGAGCTCGGCGCGCGTGACGGTGACGAGCCGCGACGCCGGGCCGCCCGCGTCGGCCTCGCCGCCCGCCTGCACCGGCAGCTCGATCTCGACCCGCTCCGCGTCGGTCAGCGCGTGCTTGACGCTGCGGGCGGTGTCGAGCGCGAGCCGCACCACCTCGGGCGTGCGCCGGGTCGCGCGCATCTCGCCGAGCAGCCGCTCCGCGAGCGCCCGGTCCATGTCGTCGCCGCCGAGCGCGCTGTCGCCCCCGGTCGACTTCACCTGGAACACCCCGTTGTCGAGCAAGAGGACGGTGATGTCGAACGTCCCGCCGCCGAGGTCGTAGACGACGAACAGGCCGTTCTGCTGCTTGTCGAGCCCGTACGCGAGCGCCGCGGCCGTCGGCTCGTTGAGCAGGCGCAGCACCTCGAGCCCGGCCAGCCGGCCGGCGTCCTTCGTCGCCTGCCGCTGGGCGTCGTCGAAGTAGGCGGGCACCGTGATCACCGCGCCGCCCACCGACCGGAGCTCTCGCTCGGCCGAGGTGCGGAGCTCCTTCAAGATCTCCGCCGACACCTCGACGGGCGTCACGACGCGGTCCCGCACCTTGAAGCGCACGCTCTTCGCTTCCTCGGGGCCCTTCGGCTCCGCGAACTCGTACGGCCCGAGCCGCCGCGTCTCCGGGTCGCTCGCGCCGCGGCCCATGAAGCGCTTCACGCTGACGATCGTCTCGCGCGGGCTGCCCTGCGCGAGCCGCCGCGCGCTCTGGCCCACGACGGCGTTGCCGCGCTCGTCGTAGTGGACCACCGACGGCACGAGGCGCTCGCCGTTGCAGTCGTCGATGACCACGGGGTGGCCGTCGCGCACGCGGGCGACGAGCGAGTTCGTCGTCCCGAGATCGATGCCGATCGGGCTGGGCCTGGCCTTGGGGTCGAAAATCTCGAGGAGGGTCATTTCTGGTCCGTGAGTTCTTCTTCGAGCGCGCTCACCTCATCGAGGAAGCGCCGGATGTAGCGGAGCTCGCTCAGCGTGGCGAGCACGCCCTTCAGCTGCCCCGGGTCGCCCGCCGCGACGGCGAAGGCGGCCTGGATCGCGGCGAGGCTCGCCTGCTCGCGCGCCCGCATCGCCTCGCCGAGGCGCGCGATCCGCGCGCGGTCGCCCCGCTTCGCGGCCTCGGAGAGCTCCTCGCGCGACTCCATCATCTCCATCAGCAGGGCAGGGGAGGCCTTCTGCCCGGCCTCCTCGCCCTGCGCGATCCCCGCGCGCCGGAGCAGCGCCTCGGCCCGCCGGATCGGGTCCCTGAGGACGCGCAGGGCGTCGTTCGCCTCGATCGCGCGGCCGAGCGCGAGCCGCCGCTCGGCCGCGGGCGCCCCGGCGTAGCGGTCCGGGTGGAGCGCGCGCGAGAGGTCGCGGTGCCGCTGCTCCAGCGCGCGCAGGTCGAGGTCAAACCGGGGCTCGACGCCCAGGGTATCGAAGGGATCGGTCATGACGTGCTCGGGAGAGGCGCCTCGGCGGCGAGGGCGGGCGCGAGCGGCGGCGGGCTCAGGCCACCGTGAACGAGTGCCCGCAGCCGCAGCGCGTCGCCTCTTGCGGGTTCTTGAACTTGAAGCCCTGGTACATGAGCGTCTTCTCCCAGTCGAGCACCGAGCCGCCGAGATAGATGATGCTCTTCTTGTCGCAGAGGACGCGCACCGTGGCCTTGCCCGGCTCCGCGAACTCCAGGACGAGGTCGCCGGAGCGGGGCGGCTTGTCGTCGAACTCGATGACGTAGGAGAACCCGGAGCAGCCGCCGCCGCGGATCCCGACCCGGATGGCGCCCTCGGGCGTGCCGCGCTTGGCGAGCTGAGCCCGGATGGCCTGGACCGCGGCGTCGCTCACCGCGAGCGTCCGCTTCGCCTTGGCCTCCGCCTCGGCCGGCGCCCGCTCGTCGTGTGCGTGCGCGCGCGCGGCGTCCGCCGTCGCGGCGGGCGCGGGGTAGGCCCCGGGGTCCGCCGCCGTGGTCGTGGTCGTCTCCTCGCTGCTCTGCATGGCGTTGCTCCTTCTCCGGCTCCGGTGCTGTGGGCCGACCCCGACCGGAGGACCGGCGCTCCTACTCCGCGTCCGCCGCCGCGGTGTTCTCGGCGGTGCTCGCGTTTCCTGCGCTTGCAGGCGCGGTGCCGGCGAGCGCCTGCTTCGCCTGCTGCTTGGCCCTGAAGTCGGCGATCGCGCTCTTGATCGCGTCCTCGGCGAGGACCGAGCAGTGGATCTTCACCGGCGGCAGGTGGAGCTCCTCGGCGATCATGCTGTTCTTGATCGTCTCCGCCTCGTCGATCGTCTTGCCCTTCAGCCACTCGGTGGCGAGCGACGACGACGCGATGGCCGACCCGCAGCCGAACGTCTTGAACTTCGCGTCCTCGATGACGCCGCCCTCGCCGACCTTGATCTGCAAGCGCATGACGTCACCGCAGGCCGGAGCGCCGACGAGCCCGGTGCCGACGTGGTCGTCGTTCTTATCGAGCGTCCCGACGTTCTGGGGGTTCTCGTAGTGCTCGATGACCTTGTTGCTATATGCCATGGCTCTCTCCTGGACCGTTCCTTCTTCTCTCGAGTCTTGGTCTGACGGATCGGCGTCCCCCCGCGCCGCTCCTCAGTGGGCCGCCCACTGCACGCTGTTGAGGTCGATCCCCTCTTTGTGCATCTCGTAGAGCGGCGACATGTCGCGCAGCTTGTTCACCTTGCGGATCACGAGGTCAGCCACGTGGTCGACCTCCTCCTCGGTGGTGAAGCGCCCGAGCCCGAAGCGGATGGACGAGTGGGCGAGGTCGTCGCCGATGCCCATCGCGTGGAGGACGTACGAGGGCTCCAGGCTGGCGCTCGTGCACGCCGATCCGCTGGAGACCGCCACGTCCTTGATCGCCATCATCATCGCTTCGCCCTCGACGAAGCTGAACGACACGTTGAGGTTGCCCGGCAGCCGCCGGTCGGGCGAGCCGTTCAGCTGGATGGCGTCGAGCTCCTTCCAGAGCCGGGTCCGGAGCCGCTCGCGCAGCGAAAGGATGCGCGCCGACTCCGCCTCACCCTCCTGGATGAGGATCTCGGCCGCCTTGGCGAACCCGACGATGCCGGGCACGTTGAGGGTGCCGGACCGCATGCCGAACTCGTGGCCGCCGCCGTCCATCTGCGCGGTGATGCGGACGCGCGGCTTCGACCTGCGCACATACAGGCAGCCGATGCCCTTCGGGCCGTAGATCTTGTGGGCCGTCACCGAGGCGAGGTCGACCCCCATCTGCTCGACGTTGAACGGGATCTTGCCGACCCCCTGCACCGCGTCGGTGTGGAGGAGGATGCCCTTCGACTTCGTGATCTTGCCGATCTCGGCGATGGGCTGGATCGTGCCGACCTCGTTGTTGGCGAGCATGATCGAGACGAGGATCGTCTTGTCGGTGATCGCCCTGGCGACGTCGTCCGGGTCGACCATCCCGTACTTGTCGACCTTGAGGTAGGTGACCTCGTAGCCCTGCTTCTCGAGCCGCTTGCAGGTGTCGAGCACCGCCTTGTGCTCGATGACGCTCGTGATGATGTGGTTGCCCTTGTCCCTGTAGAACTCGGCGACCCCCTTGATGGCGATGTTGTCGCTCTCGGTTGCGCCCGAGGTGAAGACGATCTCCTTCGGGTTCGACGCGCCGATGAACCTGGCGAGCGTCTCGCGAGCGTGGCCGACGGCCTCCTCGGCCGTCCAGCCGAAGACGTGGCTCCGGCTGGCGGCGTTGCCGAACTTGCCGTTGAAATACGGCAGCATGGCGTCAAGCACACGCTGATCGACCGGCGTCGTCGCGTGATAGTCCATGTAGATCGGAAGCTGGATGCCCATGGTGTTCTCGCTCAGCGTTGATTCGAGCCCTGGCGGCAGTGCCCGTTGCCGCCTCGGATCCCGGCGACGAGCTCAGGCTCGGCCTGGCTCTTGTCGTGAAGGTTACAGTGGGTACATGCGGCCACGAGCTCTGCCGGGTCGCACGTCTCGCATGTGTCGAGGTAGGCGAGGCTCGCGATGAGCTCGTGCTCCAGGGTCTCCAGGTGCGCGATCTGCTCTCGCACCTCCTCGAGCTTCTGCTGGTAGACGCCTCGGATCCGCGACATCGCGCCAGGGGCTGACGACGAGGACTCCCAGGTCGAGACGATCTGCTGGATCTGGCTCAGCGACAGGCCGAGGTCGTGAAGCTTGCCGATCCATCGGACCCGGGTGAGGGCGGCGTTGTCGTACAGCCGGTAGCGTCCCTTGGAGCGGGCGTGCGGCCTGAGCAGGCCGACTTCCTCATAGTGGTGGATGGCCCGCACCGTCTTCCCGGTCGCCTTGGCGATGTCCCCTACCTGGAGTAGACGCTCTTCCTCCCCGTCGATGCCGTCGGGGACCTCCGCGCGTGCGTCCGCTCGGGACGTGCTGGACGCGAAGGGCCCGCCGATGCTTTGCTCGTGGGCGACAGGAAGGTGGTGCCGGGTCGTCATCTGGGGAACCCTGACCCTTACGTATGCGTGAGGGTTGCCGACCTTGTAGGGCGCGGCGCCAACCCTGTCAACCGGGTTGTACGGGAGTCTTCGTGACACCGCGCAAAGAGGCGGAATCAGACGCCATTCGACATCCTGGAGACCCCCTCCCGGAGCGGGAGCGGCAGGCGAGCGCAGGGCTGCTCGGGAACGGGAGAGCGGCCGGGTAGACCATAACGCATCGCGTTGATCCTGGCTAGCTGCCTCGTTCCGGCCGCCGTCTGTCGGGTGCTGTAGCCGGGTGCTGTAGCGGACTCAGCGGTGCGGCGCCGTGTAGCCGTCATGTGCCGCGGCGCAGGCGCCCGGGAGGCTGCCGGAGCGAGCTCTGCTTTACCGGGAGCGCGCGCTCCCTCGCAGGCGTCGATGGCGCCGGCCCCTCATTCCGCATGCGCTCCGACGTCGTGGTGCGCGGAAGATCGGGGGGTGTGCGGTGTGCGGTGTGGGAGCGCGCAGCGGTGGTGATCAAGCCGCCGGCTTGCTAAACAGAGCCGCCTAGGTATGTTCTCGCTGCTGAAACGATAGAGATCAGATGGCAGACAAGAAACGAATCCTCTTCGTCGGCTCGTTCAATCCCCCGGCTGACGGGAGGATAGGCGGGCAGTACTTTGCTTGTCGTTCTCTGATCGAGAGCGATCTCAAAGATCATTTTGATTTTCTGCTTGTCGACTCCACCCTCGACTCCATCCGCGTGCCGTCGGTGTTCCTCAGGCTTCACAAGATCGCGCTGAGGGTGTTCCGGTGCGTCAGGGAGCTGACGCTCTCGGACGTGGACGCCGTCCTGCTCTTCTCGAGCTCGGGGTTGAGCTTCGTCGAGAAGGGTTCCATCGGGCTGCTGGGCAAGCTGCTCGGCAAGAAGGTCGTCATCTTCCCCCGCTCGGGGCCCATCATGGATGATGTCGCCAGGAGCAAGCTGTACAGATCCTATCTGACCGCGGTCGTGAGCTCCTGCGACGCGGTGATATGCCAGAGCGACTACTGGCGCAGCTTCTTCTTGCGCCTCGTGCCCGAAGTGAACCAGGACAAGCTCGTCGTCATAGAGAACTGGCTCCCTGACTCCTCCTTCAGCGAGGGGGGGCAGAAGGTCTATCCTCAGGTCATGGACAGGCCGCTGCGGCTGCTTTATTTCAACCGCATCGAGAAGAGGAAGGGGATCTACGACTTCCTCGAGGCCATGCGCCTCTTGCAGCGCGAGAATGCCTGGGTCGAGGCCAAGATATACGGGGACGGGAGCGAGCGCGATAATGTGAAGCGGTTCATCTCCGAGAACCAGCTCACGAACACCGAGTACGTGGGCTGGCTCTCCGCCGACAAGCGGACCGTGATCTCGTCGTTCGATCTATGCCTGTTCACGTCGCACAGCGAGGGGTTCCCGAACGCGCTGCTCGAGGTGATGGCCCTGGGCGTCCCGGTCGTGTCCAGCAGGGTGGGCGCCGTGAACGACCTCATCGCCTCCGGAAAGAACGGCTTCTTGGTGGACGTGGGCAGCCCGGACCAGATCGCGCAGGCGGTCCAGGCGGTGCTCCGCGAGCCCTCGCTGCTGCAGGAGTTCTCGCGGCGCTCGGTCGAGCGGGTACGGCAGTCCAACCGGCTGGAGGACGCCATCACCAAGTTCAGGTCGCTCCTGTCGGCGCTATGAAGAACCCTGCTGTGCTGCTCTACCGGATAGGCAACTTCTTCTACCGGAACAAGCTGCCCTTCGTCGCCACGCTCATCACCTGGCTGAACAGGTTCCTGTTCTCCGTATTCATCCCTTCATCGGCCACGATCGGGGCGAATTTCAAGCTGGGTTACTGGGGGCTCGGGGTGGTGATCCATGCCCGCACGGTGATCGGCGCCAACTGCCTTGTCAGCCAGAACGTCACGATAGGGAGGAACTTCGGCAGCCAGGGGGTCCCGCGGCTGGGCAACGACGTCTACGTCGGGGCGGGGAGCGCCGTGTTCGGCGACATCACCATCGGAGACAACGTGATCATCGGCGCCAACAGCGTCGTGAACAAGGACGTGCCCTCCAACTCCGTCGTCGTCGGCAATCCCTTCAGGATCATCGCGTCCGACAGGGCGCTCAAATACTACGAGCTGGATGACCCGAACACCTGATCCGGGCGGCCAGCGCGCCCCGACGGCGTTATAGGGAGTATCCTTCGCGTGTGCAGGGCACGCCTTACGCTTGCTGACGAGCCCGCACAGATGAGGTGCGGCGCGGCGTCATCGGGGCAGATTTGTCCTGGACCGAGCCGGGAAAGCATGATTTGTTTCCGTCCGGGTGAGCGCGCTCGCCGGCGGACTGGCCCCCATGAGGATGTTGTTGTGATGAGCGAAGTGGCATCGTCGGCCGGAGACAGTCCAGCCGCCGGAGCGCTTCGTCGGGGCGATGGACGCGGTGGTGTCGCCCGGCGTGGTCGAGCACTTCGAGGACACGGCCGGCTGCCTGCGGGCGTGCGCACGCTACCTGAGACCCGGCGGGCCAATCATCACCGAGGTCCAACGCTCACAATTTCAGAATAATTATACAGTATAACTGTACAAATAGGGCGAGCGGTGGCGACATGCTCGATTTGCCGGCCACGTCGCTGGCTTGCCCTCGGGTTGTCCGGTGCGCCGACTTGGAGTAGTAGGGACGGCATCAACGACGGGCTGTCCGGCATGATGACGAGCTATGAATGTCGCGCGCCGCGCCGCACCTTAGCCAGGGTGCGGGATCCCCAGAGGAGGAAGTGCGAGCGATGGTAAGTACGCTCACGGCGGTTATTCTTGCGCTGGTGTTCTCGTGGGCGGCGACGCCACTCGTGCGCCGTCTGGCGGTGACGGTGGGCGCGGTGGACGAGCCGACCGCACGGCGCGTACACACGCGGCGTATCCCGCGCCTCGGCGGCCTCGCGATCGTGGCCGGCTTCGTGCTCCCGCTGTTCATCCTGGTCGCGATGGGTACGCAGATCGGGCTGATGTGGTTCTCGCAGCACTCGCTGGTGGTGGGGCTGCTGGCCGGCGGCCTGACGATCGCGGCGGCAGGCGCGTGGGACGACACGAAGGGTATGCGCGCGCGGCACAAGCTGTTTGCACAGATCCTCGCCGCGTCGATCGCCTGGGCCTGCGGGCTCCGCCTCGAGTGCGTGACGCTGCCGTACTTCGGGCACGTGTCCTTTTATCCGCTCTCCTTCCTGGTCACGATCCCGTGGTTCGTCGCGATCATCAACGCGGTCAACCTGATCGACGGGCTCGACGGGCTCGCGGCGGGCGTGGGCTTCTTCGCCTGCGTCGCCAATTTCATCACCGCATACCTCGGCGACTACCCGGGCAACCTGGTGATCTGCCTGCTCGCGGCGACGCTCGCCGGCGCGATCGTGGGGTTCCTGTTCCACAACTTCCACCCTGCGACGATCTTCATGGGCGACACCGGGAGCATGTTCCTCGGGTTCATGCTCGCCGCGATCCCTCTCTTCGGCGTGGGCACGCACAAGGGCGGCACCGCGCTCGCGGTCCTCGTGCCGCTGCTCGCGCTCGGCCTGCCGATCTTCGACATGATCTCGGCGATGGTCCGGCGCTTCGTCGCCCGCCGGCCGATCTTCGCCGCCGATCGCTCGCACATCCACCACAAGCTGCTCGACAAAGGCCACTCGCATCGCAGCGCGGTGCTGATCCTGTACGGGCTCAGCCTCCTGTTCACCGTGGTCGCGCTGGTCGCCTATGTCGGCCGCTCGCACGAGATCGGCTTCGCGCTCGTGGCCTGCAGCGTGGTGCTCTTCATCGTGGTGCGCGCGGTGGGCTCCTTCCCGTCGCTCGGGGCGAAGCCGAAGGACGCCCGGCGCGCGCGTGAGGCCACCGTGGAGGCGCTGCGCCGCGCCGTGCCGCGCGCGCTGCTCGAGATCGAGACCGCGAGCGGGTCGGAGAAGCTGCGCGCCGTCCTCGAGCGCTTCGCGCCGGAGGCGAAGCTCATCGCCCTGGAGGTGACCTCCGCGGGCGCCAACGGCAGCGCGCGCGTGAAGTCGTGGAGCTGGACGCAGGAGGCGGCGACGCCGCAGCAGATCCGCGAGTCGGTGGCCGCGGCGTTCACGATCCAGCTCGGGGGCGAGAACGTCGAGCTGCGCTTCCGCTGGGACAGCGAGGAGTGCTCGGTCAATCCGCAGGCGGAGATGCTGCTGCAGCTCATCGTGGACTCCGCCGAGCGCATGCTGCTACGCCGGCCGTCGACCTTCACGCTCGAGCGGCGCTCCCAGGGGCGCCTCTCGGTGGTGTGAAGCCTTCATCCCGCAGCTGACGCGCTCGCGCCGCTGGACGTGACCGAGGAGACATCGTGGAACTTGCCCGCCGGATCGTTGGTTTCAACAAGAAGTCAAACGAGTGGTATTACCGCTTCAGCGACCACCCGCATTACTGGAAGGTCTACCAGGGCGTCGTGGACGAGGCGGTCGCACCGGCGAAGGACATCATCCACCTCGGCTGCGGGCCCCTGTGGTTCGGCAAGGTCGCGACGGTGCCGCTCGACGGCAAGACCATCTACGCGGTCGACCCGGACGAGGAGGCGCTCGCGCGCAACCCGGCGCAGCAGCATATCTGCGCATACGGCGAGTCGATCCCGCTGCCGGACGGGTGCGCGGACGTCATCGCCGCGGATCACCTGCTGGAGCACCTCGAGAAGCCCGAGGCGGTGCTGCGCGAGGCGCACCGGCTGCTGCGCCCGGGGGGACGATTCGTGTTCACGGCGCCGAACCTGCTCTCGTATTCAGGGATCGCGACGCACCTGACGCCGCACTGGTTTCACACGTTCTACATGGGCCTGTTGCGCGCCTCGTCGGGCAGCAGGAACGCCAAGCCGTACCCGACCTACTTCCGCATGAACACCATCTGGACCGTGGAGCGCATCGCCAAGGAGACGGGCTTCCGCGTGGACAAGCTCCATACCGGGGTGGACCACCCGTCCTACACGGTGCTCTTCCCGGGGCTCCACCAGGCGCTCATGGCGGTGCACCTGATGCTCGACAAGGTCGAGGCGCTCGCTCCGTTCCGCATCACGCTCACCGGCAGCCTCGTTCGCGAGTAGGGGCGCCGGAGCGCTTGGCCGAGGCGCTGCGGGGCGCCGAGGCGCTCCTGCGCGCGCCTGGTCCTCGTCGCGCTGGGCGCGCTCGGCCGGCCGGCGCGTCGGCGCGACACGCGGCTACCACCGGAGGCGAAAGCCGCCGCGCCAGCCGTCTTGCACCTCGCCACGACCGGAGAACACGACCGCCGCGCGCGGCTGCCGGAAGCAGGGATACCAGACCCCCGGGCTCCGCTCCGGCGTGAGCTGAACGCCCTCGAGCGCGATCGACCGGCGCTGCAGCGCCGCCTCGTCGAGGCGAAGCCGCGAGCAGGCGCTCGTCGTGCCCCCGACGATCTCGTCGCGGATCACGAGCTCCCGCTCGGAGAGCTCGAGCTCTCGTCGGTGTACGGGGGCTCCCGGGAGGAAGCGGTACCCGTCGTGCTCGGCCTCCACCGCGAGGCGCGAGGGAGCACGGTCGATCCTGCGCACGTGGGCACGAGCCCGGCGGCCCACGCGGAAGGCGCTCCACACCTCGCTCGAGTCCGCGCCGCCGAGCTCGACCGTGTTGTGCGCGCGCGTGGCCCGGGTCTCCTCCCGGTCCCGGTCCGCGATGTAGCTGGACACGCCGTGATCGACGACAGCGCGCTCGCCCTCGAGCCATAGCTCGAACGTGAGCGCGTCTGCGTGCACGTGCCCGGGCTGGTACGCGGCGCCATCCATCCCCGCGTCGAACGCGAGCCAGGCGCGCTCGCCGAACCGGAGGATCACCCAGCCGGTCGCGGCGAGGTGCAGGAGGGCCGGCTCGTCGTCCGGCGGTGCGCCGCGCGCTCCGGCGGCGCTGTGGAGGCCGAGCGCGGCGCCGAGGGCGAGGACGCTGTCGAGCTCGGGCGCGGAGTCGAGGGCAGCATCGTTGAAGAGGGGGTAGGTCCCGTCCGGGGCGCGGACGGCGGCGGCCCAGGCAAGGGCCTTCTGTGCCGTGACCCGCCAGAGCTCGGGCACCTCGCGCCCCGCCGCCTGCGAGATCTCGATGGCCTCGAGCAGCCCGGCGGTCAGCGCGAGGTGGTACGAGGCGGAGAGCTCGAAATGCCCGCCATCATCGAGGAACTGCTCCGGGAGCTGCCAGGACAGGAGCCTCGAGCCGAGCCGCCACCAGGCCTCGGCCTCGAGGCCGCGCGCCACCGCGCCGCCGCACACGAGCCCGATCGCGTTCTCGAGGAGGTGGTTGGCCAGGAGGTGCAGCTCGAGCCCGAGCGCGACGGCCCGACATGCGCGCGCCAGCTCGGCCGAGAGCCCTGGGCGGCCGAGGCGCGCCGCCACCGCGAGCCTGCGGGCACGCACCGAGGCGGGAAACGGGTGCGACGCGACCGGGCCCTCCCACGCGCTCGGGACAGGGACGGTCGGGTCGGCCCCGAGCTCGTAGCCGTAGGCGCGCTCGTACGCGTGGAGGAGCGAGCCCTCGGGAATGGCGGCCAGGCGCGCGCGCCCGCGCACCCGCTCTGACTCGGCGAAGGCCACGAACGGCGCGTTCGGCGGGGCGAAGCCGGACCGGAGGGGCGGAGCGAGCGCCGCCGTCGGACCTCGACCGAGCGCGCGCCCACCCAGGGCGACGGGGCGGGCGAGCACCTGCACCGGGTGAAGCTGCGCCAGCGTGCGCGCGACCCGCGGCAGGTTCATCTCGCGCGTTCCCCGCGTTCCCCGCGTTCCCCGCGGGCCCCCGCGCGGCGCACCACGCGCTCCAGCACCTCGGCGTAGTCACACGCGAGCGTGTCGCGGTCGAACGAGCGCGTCACATACGCCCGCCCTGCCTCCCCCATGCGCCTCCGCCGGTCCGGATCGGCGGCGAGCTCGAGGATCGCGCGCGTCATGGCCGCCACGTCCTCGGGGGGAGCGAACAGGCCGGCCTGCGCCTCTTCGACGATCGACCGCGCCTCGCCGTCGACCGAGATCACGATCGGCCGTTCCATGGCGAGGATCTCGAAGATCTTGGACGGGATGACGGTCTGAAAGAGCTCGGTCTTGCGCAAGGGAACGAGGCAGATGTCGGCGGTGGCGTACACCTCGTTCATCGCGTCGCGCGGGCGCGCGCCGAGGAATGTCACGCCGGAGAGCCCGAGCTCCCGCGCGCGCGCCTGCAGGCTCGCCCGCTCTGCCCCGTCGCCGACGAACAAGAAGCGGATGTCCTCGCGATCGCGGAGCCCGTGCGCCACGTCGAGCACCGCGGAGAGGCCGTGCGCCATCCCGTGCGTGCCGACGTAGGCCACCACGAGGCGATCCCCGAAGCCGAGCTCCGCGCGCAGCGGCGTGGCGCGCGAGGACGGCGTGAAACGGCCGAGGTCGACGCCGTTGCGGATGATGTCGATCTTGTCGGCGGGCACGCCCCGCGCCACGAGCCGCTCGCGGAAGCTCCGCGTGACGACGACGATCTCATCGGCCGCACGGTAGAGGTGCTCTTCGACGACCGTGAGACCTCGCACCACCGGATGCTCCTCGGGCAGCGCGCCCACCGCCACGATCGACTCGGGCCAGAGATCGCGCACCTCGAACACGAACGGCAGCCCGCGGAGCTTCGCGACACCGTAGCCGGCCACCGCCGTGAGGAACTGCGGGCTCGTCGCGATGAGCACGTCGGCTCGCGGCAACTCGCGCTGCGCGAGCGTGAGCGTGGAGAGGGCGAACGACCCGTACGCGAGCGAGCGACGCACCTTGCCCCGGTTGGCGGCGGCGTAGATCCAGGTGCGGAGGACCCGTACCCCGTGAAAGTCCTCTTCAATGCGGAGCCGACCCCGGTACTCGGGCGGGATGACCCCCGTCGGGTGGTTCGGCATGCCCGTGAGGACGGTGACCTCGTGTCCAGCGCGTCGCCAGGCGCGGGAGAGCTCCGAAACGCGCGCGGCGGGAGCCCCTGGCTCGGGGGGGAAATAGGGAGAGACGTAGAGGATGCGCATGGGCCGCGTGGATCGCGAGGGATCGATCGCGCCGGGAGAATGGCTGGCTCGCGTGCTCGACGTCAACTACTTTCTCCCACCGGGAATAAGGATGCTCCCTAGTCGAGCGATCGTGATGGCCTCCACGCATGTCCGCCGATCGTTTTGACATCTTTTGACATCTGGCGCTCTTTTCTCCTTCAAGCAGCTTGCCCGTCGGCGTGATACCGGTACACCCTGAGCTGATGTGAGGCAGTCCCGGACGTTGAATCGGCCCCCGCGACGCCGGCGATCCTGGTAGCTTCCCGCGCGACGCCGAGAGACCCTGCGCGCAGCGCCCGAGCTCTTCCTCCAGAGGCCGGCGCTGCTCCGCTCACCGCACCCCGCCGCCGAGATCCTCGCCTGAGCTGCCGCCATGCGCTTCCTCGCGAAACACGGGCCGTTCTTCGGCCTGTTTGCCGCCCTGCAGCTCCCCGCCTTGCAGCCTCTGGTCAAGTTCGCTCCGGCGCCAGGGATCGCTGTTCCAGCCTTTCTGCTGGCCGCGTTCATCGGCCTGTGGCTGTTGCTCGACCCTCCCGCGTACATGAAACGATGGCTGGAGACCCCGTGGCCCAGCGCCTCTCTGGCGGCCACCTTGGCGCTCGTGGCGGCCTTCGTTTATCCTCGCGCGGACGGCCTCAAGGCGCGTGGCGCCGGCTCCGACGCCGACGACGCCATGATCCTGGCGGGGCGAGCGCTGGTCGAGCTGCACAACCCGTACGAGTCGACGACGTACCTGGGGAACCCGTTCAGCCCCGGTCCGGGGTGGGCGGCGCTCTGGGCGCCGCTCGCGGCGCTCGGCGCCTATGCGCTGATCACCGCGCTCTCCCTCTCGGCGACCGTCCTCGCGCTGCGGTTCACCCGGCACAGCTGGTCTCACACCAACACCTTCGCGCTCGCCGTGTTCAGCTGCGTGCTGCTCTGGGAGCTCGCAGCGATAGGCAGCGATCTGCCCGCCTGGGGCCTGCTCGTGCTCTGCGCGGTCCTGGTCCTGGAGCAGCCTCGCTTGCCTCGGGGGGGCGTCGTCGCGCTCTCCGTGCTGCTCGGTTGCCTGGCCACGGCGCGGATTTCCTTTTCCTACCTGCCGCTGCTGGTCGGTTTCAGCCTGCTCTCTGTCCAGCCGCGCCGCGCCTTGACCGTGGCCGCCGGAGGGTCGGCGGCGGCCATGCTCCTGCACGCCATCTTCTGGCAGCTCAATCCGCTGTTCTACCCGCCTCTGCACCTGGTGAGCCGGGCGCAGGGGCTGCTCTCTGGCGCGTCTCTGTACATGGCGCTGGGCTTCCTGGGCCTCGTGGCGGCGTGGATGCTCCACCGCTGGCGCTCCTGGTCTCCGCCGGTGTACCTGGCCTGGGGACTCGGGGCGCCCATGCTGGTGATGGCGGTGGCCGAGCTGGGCGAGCACGCGAGCCTGGCGCGCTGGAAGGGGGCGACCTACCTGGTGACGAGCCTGCCGGCCGCAGCGTATGCGCTGCTGGCGCGCATCAGGCGTGACGCTCTGCGGCCGGCGCCGGCTACGGCCGGCGCGACGCCTGGAGGCCCGGTGGCGCCGCCGGCCCGCCGAGATGCGCGGCGTGCAGGCCCCGCTCAGGCCTCCCATGCGCCGGCTGCAGGGCAAAGAGCGACTGGCGAAGGAGCTTGATCAACGAGGTGAGCAGGACGACCGCGAGCACGGCGAACCCCAGGGAGACGGTGATCTTGAGCACCGCGGTGAACTCGCCCCGGAACTGGTTGTAGGCGAACGAGGAGAGGGTCGCGCAGGACGCGCGGACGAGCAGGGTCGAGTCCCGGGCGCCCGCCACGAGGAGCGGCAGCATGAAGAAGAGTCCGCTCATGACCGCGATCTGGATGCCCGTGCCGAGGAGGCCGAGATTCAGGAAGCCTTCGGCGGCGGCGCTCATGGCGAAGCCGCCGCCGTGGCGCGCGATGTCGGGCGCCATCCACACGGCATAACGTTGTCCGAGGCCGAGCGGCCGCTCGTCCCAGAGCGGCTTGGGCACCAGGATGAGAAACGCGTTGATCCAGCTCTCGCCGGCGTAGGTGACGATGGGCGGCCTCTCGTTCACGATGTTGACCAGATTGGCGTGAACCATCTCGAGCTCGCCGATCTCCCACGGGTTCTCGGTCCGCTCGAGGTGCGTCAACGCCGACGTGACCTGCGCGTCGAACCCGCTGCCCTGAACGGCCCGAGCACCCTCGATGGCGATACCGTAGATGAGGACGGCCACCATGCCGACGGCCAGCCACACGCGCCGGATCTGGACCCCGTAGGTGTGCAGGGTGAGCCCGATGGCGAGGACGGTCCAGACGAGGGGCCCACGCCGCCCCGTGATCGTGTTGAGGAGGATGGTCGCGAGGAAGCACGACCCTGCGATGAGGAGCACCTTCGGGACGGGCAGGCCGGCCTTGCGGACCGAGGCGAACCTGAGAAAGCAGTATGCGATCGCGAGCTTGATCAGGAACCAGCCCGAGGTCAGCAGCCCCTTGCCCTCCTCCTCGAGGTGGTTGGCGGCGTAGCTCATCGTGAAGAACTTCCCCACGCCGATCGAGACGATCCACGCCCCGATGAGCCCGACCCCGAGCAACCCGACGAGGATCGTCGCCCAGTCCCGGTCCAGCATCACCTTCGGCCTGAGCATCGGGACCAGCCGCTCCGTGTTCGGGCTCTCCGGCGGGCGGCTCAACGCCGTGCACACGAGCGCGCAGCCGATCGCGCCGGCATAGGCCACCTCCATGGCTGTGGCGTCGCGGCTCGGCAAGCGGAAGCCGTAGGACGTCAGCAGGTTCATGAGAGGGGCATAGCCGACGCTGAGGAAGTAGGTGGCCGGTACGTAGGTCTCCGGATCCAGCGGATGGAAGCGGGGGCCGCCGGCGCGCGCGAGCGACGGGGCGGCGAGCAGCAGCAGGAGACCGATCGTCAACCCGCGTCCATCGCCCATCGACCCCTCCAGGATGGGGCCGACCGCGGCCAGCGTCGCGACGAGGAGCACCACCATGAGACGGCCCGGAGGCCGCCTCGCCTTCGTCGGGGCCGTCTCGGCGGCGCGCGGGGCGCCACCCGCGCGGGGGAGTCTCGGGGACAGCAACGGCGGTGTTCCTCAGTTCGGCAGGGGAGGCGGTGGGGCGTCCGCGTCGTCGGGCGGCGCGGGCTCGGCAGTCTGCCGGTAGTAGCCGTCCTTCTTGTCGCCGTAATAGCGGTACGCGCCGTACTCCCGGCGGTTCAGGTCGGCGGCGTTCAGCACGACGCCCACGGTCTTGCCGCCGACGTCGAGCAGCGCCCGGATCCCGTGGCGCGCGAAATCGTGCGTCGTGGAGGAGGCGCGGACGACGAGCACGGTGCCGTCCACCAGCGTCGACAGCACGGCGCCGTCGGTGACGGCGCCGATCGGCGGGCTGTCGATGATCACCCGGTCGAAGCGGCCCTGGAGCTTGCGGAGCAGCGCCCTGAAGCGATCGCTGTGCAAGAGCTCCGCCGGGTTCGGCGGGATGGGGCCGGCGGGGATGACGTAGAGGTTCTCCACCTCGGTCCTGAGCGCGCTCTCGTCGTCCACCACGGAGTCGTCGAGCAGCGCGCTCGTCACGCCGAGCTCCGGGCCCTTGTCGAAGATGGCGTGGAGGCGCGGCCTGCGGAGGTCGCAATCGATGAGGACGACCCGCTGCCCGGCTTGCGCCATCGCGACGGCGATGCAGCAGCACACGGTCGTCTTGCCCTCGGCGGGGCCGGCGCTCGCGATGAGGAGCGTCTTGTAGGGCTGGTCAGGCGACATGAAGAGCAAGTTCGTCCGGATGGCCCGGGCCGCCTCGGCGATCCCGCTCTTCGGCTGATCATGGACGATGAGCTCCGGCCGGCCCACCTGGGACGCGAGCTTGCCCCGGCGGCGCGCCTTGCGGGTGACGGCGCCACCCCCGTTCCGCCGGTCGAACTCCGGGAGGAGGCCCAGGAAGGGCAGGCCGAGCTCCCGCTCGACCTCGTCCGGCGTCTTCAGCGTGCGATCGAGCATCGCGCGCGCCATCGCCGCGCCGATCCCGAGGAGCAGCCCGGCGAGGATGCCGATCCCGATGTTGACCGCGACGCGGGGCCGGATCGCCATGATCGGGAGGTTCGGCCTGTCGAGGACGCGGATGTTGTTCACCCGCATCATCCGCTGGAGATCGCTCTCCTTCGTGCGCTCCAGGACGAGCTGATAGAGCTTCTCCGTGTTGTCCTTCGTCCTGCGGAGGCGGTCGTACTCGATCTTGAGGGAGTTCAGCTCGAAGGCCTGCTTCTTGGCGCCCTCGAGCAGCCCGGCGAGGCCTGACTCCTGGCGCTTCACGATGGCGAGATCGCGGCTCACGGCGCCCTGAACATTCTTGATCTCGGCGACCAGCGCGTTCAGGTTGGCGGCCAGCTGCTCGGTCGCGGCGCGGACCTCCGGGTGGTTCTCGCCCTTGCCGGAGCCGATGAGCGCGTCGCGCTCGCGGACGCACTCCTCATGGCGAGCGCGCAGCATCTGGAGCACGGGGCTCTGGATGAGCTCGGAGGCGGGGAGCTCGAGCGGGTTGTTCGGGTCGACCTTCGACAGCTCGTGGCTGCGCGCCGCGAACTCCTCGCGCCGCGTGCGCACGGACGTGAGCGCGTCGTTGATCTGCTTCATCTCCTCGCGAAGCAGGTTGGTCTTGTCCTCGAAATCGATGTCGAGGATGTTGTTGCTCTTCTTGTATTCGTGGAGCGACGTCTCGCTCGACTCCAGATCGTTCTTCAGCTTGTCGAGCTGCGTCCGGAGCCAGTCGACCGCCGAGTTCGTCGAGGTGAGCGCGTCATCGAGGTTCTGATCGATGTAGACGTCCATCAGCGTGGACAGGATGCGCTGCGCCCGCTCGCGATCTGCGTCGTTGTAGCGGACGACGGCGAGGCGGCTGTCTTTCACCGGCTCGATCGCGAGCCGCTCGCGGATCAGCTCGGCGGCCTCCTCCGGGCTCACGCTCATCGGCGCGGGAGCGGCCGCGTCCCTCGGCAAGTCCTTCAGGAAGTGCGCGTCGTTCTGGAGGTTGAGCTGGGCGACGACCGCCAGCGCCACCCGCATCGACCGCATGACCTTGTACTGGGTCTCGTAATACTCGCGGTTGTTCCAGTACGATCCGGATCCCATGTCGACGACGCTCTCGACGCCGCGGCCGAGGGGCCGAGGGGGGTTCGGGTCGAACTGCAAGGTCGCCGTCGACTGGTAGATCTTCTTCTGCCCGAGCGTGTAGAACGTGACGCTGAGGGCAACGAAGATCAGCGTCGTCAGCGCGATGGCCCAGTGCTTGCTGACCGTACGCCAGGCGGCGACGAGGTCGATGGTGCGCTCGCCAGGGGCGTCATTACGGGCGGCGGTCGTGGGAGGGGCTCTGAATTCGTCAGCCATAAGTCATGCGCTCGAGGCGCTACCATCCAGCTAGAGGTCCGGCGGAGGGCTAAGGTGCTCTCCGGGTCCCCAAAATTCAAGCTGGCGCGCGGAACGAGGTGACGATGTAGCATGGTGTGCGCTGCCAGGGTGGCCGCTCACAAAGTCGGCAGGTGCAGCCGGGAGTGCGCGGTGCTACCTCGGTGGCGATGGCGCACGCTGCCGCCGAGCGGCTGGCATTGGCGGGCGCGTCCAGAAGAGCAGCATGGAACGATTGTCCTCCCTGGCGCGCCGCGCGGTAGCGAGCGCGGTATGCTCCGCGCTCCTGCTCGACGGAGCCGTGGCCGCCGGCGACTGGGCTTCTGCCCGTCACGATCCGCAGCGCACGGGCGCCACGTCGTCCA
The DNA here is from genome assembly GCF_051521595.1 of Sorangium sp. So ce1153. Lineage (NCBI taxonomy): Bacteria > Pseudomonadati > Myxococcota > Polyangiales > Polyangiaceae > Sorangium > Sorangium sp. So ce1153. The sequence goes on along the minus strand of NZ_CP150361.1, from coordinate 12,058,479 downwards.
CGAGCAATATCGTGAAGCCGGCGCCCTACTGGCGGGCATACCTCGGCGGCGTGCTCTCGACGGGCAAGGTGCTGGCCGGCGATGCGAACCAGGATGGCGAGCTCGACTTGCTCTTCGTGTCCGGCGGCCGCGTGCTGCTGTCCGATCCGCAGGGGTTCATCCACTGGAGCACCCCTTCCATGGGTTTCCGGACGCTGCACGCCCTCGATGATCTCGACGGCGATGGGCTGCTCGAAGCGGTCGTGCTGAGCGGGGCGGGAGCGGCCGTCGTCGCCGGCGCCAGCGGGGCCATCCTCTGGGCCGAAGACAGCACGGAGCTCGGGGAGCTCGGCGCCGCGCGCCTCGCCGATCTCGACGGCGACGGCCACCTCGACCTCTTCCTCGACGAGTGCGGCTGCTGCGCCGTGCGCACGGACAGCCCGGGCGTGATCTACAGCTTCGCGCGCGGGTTCGGCGCCGTGGAGAAGCTGCCCGCTCCCCCGCGGCGCACGCACTGCAGCGCCACGGTCAACACGGTGGGCGACTGGGATGGCAACGGGACGGACGACATCCTCGTCTCCTCACATGATCGGCTCTTCTTCGTCTCGGGAACGGGGACCGTGTTCGCAGAGTCGGCGACCATCGGCGCGTACCTCGGCGGCTCGGCGTGCGAGGCCGTGACCCTGGGCGACCCGTCCGCGCCGCGCCAGCACGCGCTCTGCTTTCAGAACCGCGTCGTCGGCCAGCAGGGCGCGCGCGAGGTCACCCTGCTCGCGTACAGACCGGGCGAGAGCCCATCGCTCGCCGTCGTGTGGCGCAAGACGCTCGCCCCGAAGGACGGCGGCGACGCCCGCGCCCCGACGCAGCTCGCGTGGGATCTCGACGGCGACGGCGCGCTCGAGGTGCTGGTGAGCGGCAGCACGGGGGGCTCATGGACGTCCTTCGTGCTCGACGCGGCCACGGGCGACGAGCTCGCCGTCATCCCCGACGAGATCGCGCGAGGCGCGGTCCCGGGGGACTCCGGCGCCGAGCGGTGGATCCTCACGTCGCGCGAGGAGCGCGTGTCGGCCTTCCGGTTCAGCCGCGGGCGCGCTGAGCCGGTCGAGCGGCTCTGGTCGCTCGATGGAGAGCGGGTGCGCACGCGCATGGACTGGTCGAGGTCGCGCCGGACGGGCCATATCTTCTCGCTGGTCACCCCGGATCTCACCGGCGACGGGCGCGGTGAGCTCGTGCTCGAGGCGACCTCGGAGCCCGCGGCGCTCACCGCGTACGAGGTTCTCGAGGGAGGGGCGTCGCCCGCGGCGGTCTATGCCGTCGAGCGCGGCGTCGACCTGGCGGCGCTCGACGTGCTGGCGGTGACGTCTCCGGCGTCGCCGCGGCTCGTCGTCTCCCGCGACGACGGGTTCGTCACGCTGCTCGACGCCTCGCTCGCGCCGACGAACCTGGTGCAGGAGGGGCGCGACATCCTGCCCGGGCTGCGCGTCGGCGGCTACAGCACCGGTCCGGGCGCCTACGTCGACTTCGGCCGCGCGCCGCTCGCGGCGAAGCTCTCTCCCGGCGACACGGCCGACAGCGTGGTCGTGGTCGACAGCCGGGGTGACCTCATCCGGATCGTGTCCGAGGGGGCGAGCAACGTCGCTCCGGCCAAGGCCGCCTGGCGCGTGATGGACGCGTTCGGGGCTTCCATCGCGCCCGCCGAGGGCAGCGCGCCGGCGACCCTCGCGTGCTTCAGGCGGCGGCACCCGATCACCGACCCGGCGAGGTACTCGGTCGCGGTGCTCGATGCCGGCGGCGTGCAGACGCGCGAGGTTCCGCTGGAGAGGCCGCCGGCGTGGGACGTGCTGCACGGAGACCTCGACGGAGACGGCGCTCCCGAGCTGGTGGCGCTCACGGTCGACCATAACCTGCTCACCGACGTCCTCGCGATCGAGCAGAGCGGCGCGGTGCGCTGGAATCAGCGTATCGCCGCGTCGGCCGGAACTCAGGCCGCGGCGATCGCGGACTGGAACGGAGATGGGGCGCAGGACGTCGCGCTGGCGATCAACACCGCCCGCGTGTTCTCGGGCCGGGACGGCAGCTCCCTCAGCGAGGGCGCCGAGTCGCTCTCCTACTTCATGCCGACCCTCGCCGACGTGTCGGGGGACCCGCAGCTCGAGATGACGCTGCACGGCGGGCGCCTCCCGGCGCGGACGCTGTCGCACGACCTCAGCGCTGCGCTCTGGAAAGGCACGGAAGACAGCCGTCCCTATCCCCACGGCGCGATCGCCACCTGCGAGGGCAGGTCGCTCCTCGTCGAGGGCTCGTTCAGGATGCCGGCGCGCCTCACGTTCACCGAGCTCGACGCCTCCGCTGCCGGGCGGACGAGCTCCATTGTCCTCGCCGGCGAGGCTGCGTTCGCCGACGAGCAAGCCGCGCGGCAGGCGAGCGCCGTCATGGGCCAGCTCGGCGACGTGGCGATCTCGCGGAACCTCACGGGCGGCGCGTCCGAGGGCGGCACCGTCGTGGTCGGCTCCACGAACGGCTTCCTCTACGCGGTCGACGCGTGCTCGAAGCGTCTCCTCTGGTCCTATCCTTTCGGCAATCCGGTCGGCTCGCCGATCCTCGCGGACACGGACGGCGACGGGCACGACGATATCGTGGTGAGCGTCGCAGATGGCTATCTCTACAACCTGCGTCACGAGATCCTGCCGGCGCCCGAGCTTGTCTGGGACGTCGATCCGAGCAGCTCCGATGCGGGCGAGGACGTCGACGAGATCAACACGAGAGACACGCTCCACGTGAGATGGTCCAAGGTCGCGGCGGCGACCTCCTATCAGGTGGCGGTCGTGGGCGGCCAGGGGGATTACATCGACTCGCCGGCGTGGCGGGACGTCGGCGACGTGTCCGAGGCGTCGATCCGCGGGCTGCCGCTGCTCGACGGGGCGAAGTATTATGTCGGCGTGCGCGCGGTCTCTGCCGCCGGGCTCTCCCCGGACCGCGGGTCGGACGGCGTCATCGTGAGGATGCCGCTCGGCGAAGGGGGCGGCGGGGCTGGCGGGGCTGGCGAAGGGGGCGGCGGTGCCGGCGGCTCGGGCGGTGGAGCGGGAGGCTCGGGCGGCGCGGGCGGTGGTGGCGGTGCCGGCGGCGCGGCCGGGCCGGACGACACGCTCCTTTATGGTCGTGGGTGCGCTTGCTCCGAGGCGCCGGGGCAGCTCGGCGCCTCCTGGACTGCCGGCCTCGGCGGTCTCGCCGCCGCGCTCCTCGCCCTCGCGCGGGCCCACGCCACGGCGACTGCCCGGTCGAGCCGCCCGCGGCGAAGCAGCGGCCAGAGACCGGGCAGGATCGCCGGCGCGCGGAGCTAGACGACCAGGCCCCGCCCCAGCGCCAGCGCCACCGCGAAGGCCGAGACCAAGAAGAGCAGCGCTCCCAGCGCATACCGCCGCACGGGCGCGTCGATGAGGAAGGCGAGCCGCGCCACACCGACGAGCACGGACGGGCCGAACACCCCGAAATGGCGGACCAAGGGCCCGGGTGCGAGCAGCAGAAGCGCGGCGACGCTGGCGCTGCTCAGCACGCTGCCGACCGAGAGCGCGCGGCGCGACCGCGGGCCGCAGAAGTAAACGCACATCGAATCGGTGATGAGCGGGCCCATCCCCGAGACCAGCATGGTCAGCGTCATCGCGTCGCGCGCTGCGCCGGAGAAGGGCAACCAGGGGATCGGAACAGCGAAGAGCGTGTAGATGATCGCAGCGCCGACGCAGAGCGCCGCCGCCGCGGGCAGCCATGCGCGCATGGCGCGCGAATGCCAGTCCGACTCGCCCCCCGACCCGAGCGCGCCCGTGACCGCGCGCGCGGCGAACGCCTGCGACGCCTGCGAGAGGGCCACGGAGAACGACCAGTAGAGGACCTGCTGCCCGACGCGATGATCGTCGATGAGCGACTGGTTGACGCTGAGCGACAGCGGATAAACGGCGACCGTCGAGAAGTTCGCGATCGAATAGGGGAATGCGTGCCGGACGACGAGCACCGCGTAACGCGCAGCGCGCCGGATCCGGGTGGGGCGCACGAGGAGCAGCGCGGGCATGGCCCCGGCGATCCCGACCCCGACCGCTACCCCCGCGGGGCTGCCCGCCAGCGCCGCCGCCATGGAGGCGCCAGGCGAGAAGACGAGGACCAGCGCGAGCGACTGCAGGAAGCGCCCCTGGAGCTGCCAGATGGGCAAGATGCCCTTCGAGGCGGCGGCGAAGAGCGAGCACGCGCTGAAGAGCGCGGTGACGACCCCCGCCGTGACGCCCAGCCCGGACATCATCTCGTGGGTGAGCGTGACGCTGAAGCAGATGGCGCCGATGATCGCGAGCGCGCCGCCGGCGAGCGCGCGCCCGGCCCGGGTCGCCATCGCGCGCGTCCTGCGCGTCAGGGTCGGCGCGAGGCCGGCGGCGACCAGCGCCACGACGACCATCCCCCTCGACGTGTAGTTGGCGAGGGCCGCGAGCTCCGCCGGCCCCCCCGTGAACGCGAGCACCCACTGGGCAGCGAGCGAGACGGCGCGCGGCAGCAGGACGGCAAACGCGACGCCCGTGCCTCCGTGCGTCAAGGCGCGCAGCAACGATGACAGCTTCACGAATCGCTTCGCTCGAGGGAACTGAACGCGCGCGCGGGCACGAGGGGGCGCACTCTACCTACGGCTCCAGCTCAGGCGCCAGCGCCTTCGCCTTCTCGTCGAGGATCCGCTTGCGCAGCTCGGCGTCGTGGCCCCCCCGCCGCTGCAGGAGGCGCTCCAGCGCGCTCGACGCCTCCACGTGCGCGCCCGCCTCGCTCGCGGTGTTGGCCAGCTTGAGGAGGCGCTCCTCGGTGGGCTCGTCCTGCGCTGCCCGCGCGTAGTAGGTCACGGCCGACTGGTAGTCCTTCCGCGCCACGAGCAGGTCGCCGGCCCAGGTCGCCGTCGCCGCGCACGCCGCGAGCGAGCTGCACGACGCGGAGAGCAGCTCGCGGATCGCGGGGGCAAGCCGCTCGGAAGAGGCCATCTGCGCCGCCGCCTGGACCCGCAAGCGAAGACAGCCCACCCGGTTGTCCAGCCGCTCGCAGCTCGCCGCCAGCATCTGCTCCGCCTCCGCGCTCTTCTTGAGCAGCAGGAGGAGCCGCGCCCGCAGCTGGACCGCGAAGAACGCGTCCTCCTGCTGCGCCTGGATCGCCGCCGCGTGCTCCTCGATCTGCCGCTCGCAGGCGGCGCGCCGCCCCTCTCGGTCTTCCGGGCCGCCGCAGCGGGGCAAGCTCGGCTCCTCCAGCATCGCGAGCAGCACGTCGCCCGCGGCCCAGCGGGCGACGACGCGGGCGGGGGCGCGCGCGATCGCCTCCTCTGCGCAGCGCAGCCGCAGATCCAGCGCGTCCCGGCGGTCGCCCGCGGTGGCCATCCGCTCGAGCATCTCCGCCCCGGCCTCGCCGTCCGGCACGGCGCGCACGAGCTCGTCGAAGCGGGACGCCCACTGCCGGGCGAGGCTCGCCGCCGCGCTGGTCACGCCGGGGTCGTCCTCCACCGCGAGCCGGAGGCTCAGGAGCGCCTGCTCCCTGGCGCCGCGCGAGGCCAGCACCTCCGCGAGCAGGAGGTGGCCGCGCCCGTGGCGGCGCGAGCGCTCCAGCGTCCGTTGCAGCCACGGGATCGGGCTCTCGCTCCGGCCCTGGAGCGCGACCACCGCGCCGAGCAGCGGAAAGTAGGGCTCCGCCGGGTGGCGGAGCATGGCCGCGCGGAGCTCCCCGCGGAAGCGCGGCCAGCCGGCGCCGGTCGCCGCGCCCGCCTCGCTCATGGCGCGCAGCGCCTGGCGGTCGTGGTCGACGTCGCGCCAGCCGAAGCGCAGCATCAGGGCGACGAGCGCGAGCCCGGACGCAGCGGCGTACGCCGCCGTCCGCCACGCGCGGCGCCGCTCCGCGTCGGTCTCGTCCGCCGGCGCCTCGTGCAGCGGCCGCTCGTGGTAGGCCTCGCCCCACAGCGAGCCGAGCGTCGCCGCGAGCGCGATCGAGACGCCGGGCACCTCGAGCCCGAGATCGAACAGGTTCTGGGTGAGGAGCACCACGCAGCCGACCCAGGCGCCGACCGCCGCCGTGCTCCCCTTCAGGGCGATCTTGCCGGGGCGAAACGCGAGCCCGAGCGCGACGAGCGCCGCCGCGGCGACCGGAATCCCCCACTCCGCCGCCCACTGGATCGCGAAGTTCTCCGCGTGCGTGAACACGATGTTCCCCGGCGACTGGCGGTAAGCAGGGAACACCGTCTCGAACGCGCCGCGCCCCACGCCGAGGAGCCAGTGGTCCGCGAGCAGCGGGAGCGTCGAGTAGAACAGCGACAGCTTGTCGAGGTTGTCGTCCGCGAACTCCGAGAGCGTGCGGTTCGTGGCGGCGAGCGCGGCGAGCAGCGCGCCGCCGGCGATCGCGACGCTGAGCAGCCAGGCCGTCGGGCCCTGGCTGCGGCTGCCCGGGCGGTGCCTGCCGCGCCTCCGCCGCGAGAGCAGCGCGAAGAGGGCGAGGCCGAGCGGCAGCACGAGCAGCCCTCCGCGGGACGACGCGATGACCCCGACGCCCACGATGGCCGTGAGCCCGACCCCGGTGACCCAGGCCGGCAGGAGCGGCCTGCTCGTGAGGAGCAGGCCGACGCCCGAGAGGATCCCGAGGTTCAGGTAGCCGGCGAGGTTGTTCGGGTTGAGCAGCGGCCCGACGTGCCAGGCCGCCACCGAGAACCGCGGCTGGTACAGGCCGAAGACCTCCTTCGCGCCGAGCAGCCCGTGGGCGATCGTCGTGAGGGCGGCGAGGAACGCGCTGCTGAAGACGAGGGTGATCCCGAGCCGCGCGCCGTGCCGCGCCCCGACGAAGGCGGCTGTGACGAACACGCCGGCATACGTGAGCCATTTCGTCGCCTCGACCAGCGTGGCCCCGGGGTCGAGCGAGATGCTGACGTAGCGCGGCGGAGCCTCGCCGAGCGGCATCAGGGCGCGCGACCAGACGTCGGCGCTCGCCGGCGAGAGCAGCTCGAGCCACGCGAGCGGCAGCGGCGCGGCCTGCAGCAGCGTGTACGCCGCCAGGCCGAGCAACGTCAGCGCCGGCAGCGACCTCGCATGAGACTGCCGGTCAGCGCGCGCGCTGGCGCGCAGGGAGAGCGCCGCGGCGACCGCTGTGATCGAAGACACCAGCGCCAGCGTGGGCGTATGGACCGCGCCGATGGCCAGCACGGATCCGGAGATCGTCACGGCGAGCAGCCATGGGATCACGCGCTCCGGGAGCGGCGCGGCTCCTCCTGCGCGGCCCCGCGCCGCCGCGCCGCCGGCGACCGCGCGCCGGCGCTCGCCCGGCGACCTCGGCTTCAGGCGTGTGTAGTCCCGCTCCACCGCGCGCCAGGGTAGTCGATCTTCGTCGCTCAGCGACGAGATTGCTCACGGCTCGTGAGGTTCTACCTGCGCACTCCCGGCGTTGACAGAGGGAGTGTGGGAGGACAAACATCCGGCGATGAGAGCAGCCGCTCACCGTTGCGCATCAACGGGGCTTCCGTTGGTGATCCTCGCGACGAGCGCGGCGCTCACATGCACGCTCGATCTGCAGGGCACGGGCGGACAGAGCGGGGCGGGCGCGGCTCCCACGTCGTCGGGGGACGGCGGGGCTGGCGGCGAAGGGAGCGTGGACGGCCTGCCGAACGGGATGCTCTACCGGTGGGCCGCGAGCGCCCCGGAGCAGCCGGGGATCTACGAGCTTCCGCTCTGGTTGACGCTGGAGAGCCCAAGTCCGGACAAGACCGTGCAGATCGGCGAGAGCGCCATCGTGAGCGGGATCCCGGCGAACGTGGCCCGGGCGCGCCGGATCGGCGAAGACAGCCCCTGGGGGCTCAGCCTCGAGAGCGCGCGCGAGAACCGGATTCCGCTCTCGACGCCGTCGCGGCGGCCCTGGCGCCTGTTCGACGGCGCGACCCTCGAGGAGGCGCGCGGGCCCGACGGCGAGAGGTCCGCGGGGCGGGTCTCCGACGAGGACGCGGAGCACGCGTCGGCCGCCTACGTTCCGGTCGACCACAGCGACGGGGCGACCTCGACCATCTCGAGCTGGGTGGGCGACGTCGACGGGGGAGAAGAGGGCGACTACGCGTGGATACGCGCCTTCTCCTTCGACGACGCCACGCAGGGCGGCGCGCCGACGCGGGTGCCGGCGCCGGCGCGCGCGTGGCGCCGCGTCGACTTCACGGGCGTCGAGACCGCGCGCGCCGGGCAGATCTGGGTGTATCCCGCGGCGGGCGAGGCAGCCCGGCTGGGCGCCGCGAGCTTCGCGTTCATGAACCTCGAGTCGGCGAGATACCCGTCCTCGGCCATTGCCACCTCGGACAGCGCGCGGCGGCGGGAGGCCGACGCGCTGTACGCGAACAACGCCGAGTGGTTGATCTGGAAGGGGTGGCTCAAGGTGTCGCTCGAGTTCGCGCCCAACTACGCCTCTGGCGAGCAGCTCGCCGATCACGACCTCCTCTACATCGACTCTGGAACTCGTGTGTTCCTGCGCGCCTCGGACGGCGCGATCGTGATGACGGTGACGGGCTCTCGCGGCTCTGCCACCGTGGAGACGGAGGGCCTCTCGTGGGAGCGCGAGCAGGCCTTCCAGGTCGAAATCACGAGCTCGTCCGCCGGGCTGTCGCTGCATGTCACCACCGAAGGGGCGGAGGACGTCTCGCTCGATGAGCCGAAGGACGTCGGCGCCATCGCGATCCCCGAGTCGGGGCACATTCACCTCCTGGGAGACCCCGACGGCAGCCAGGAGTGCGCCGATCTGCGCCGCGTCGAGTTCTACGAGGTCTATTGAGACAGAGCGGCTGTCCGTCGCGCTGCGCCGGCGCCGGGCCAGGCCTCCAGGCGCGCCCCGGCGGCGCCCCGGCGCCGCGCCCCGCTCGCCAGGTCGCGCTCGCCAGGTCGCGCTCGCCAGGTCGACCGAGCACGCCGGCCGCGCGGCTCGCCGGTGGTGTAGAGTGCGCGCGTGCTCACGATCTCAGCGCATCCGCTGCTCGAACCCGCCGCCTTCGTCACGACCTTCCCCGCGCCGCTCGGTGAGCTGCCGGTGAGCGAAGCGCTCCGCGGCCTCCTGTCCGACAGGGCCTCGGCCCCGTTCCGCTCGGACGACGCGGTGCGCTCGGCGGTCCGCGATCTCCTCCGTCACGGCGGCTACAAGCCGACCGGCCGGGGCAAGCCGGCCTCCGAGTACCTCATCCGCGCGGCCGAGGGCGGCTCGCTCGCGCCCATCAACGCGGCCGTGGACGCGTGCAACGCCGTGTCGCTGCACACCGGGCTGCCCATCAGCGTGATCGACCTCGACCGCGCGACCCCGCCGCTCCGCATCGGCGTCGCGCCCGCCGGCTCGCGCTACGTGTTCAACGCCTCGGGGCAGGAGATCGACCTCGAAGGGCTCCTCTGCGTCTTCGACGCGGAGGGGCCGTGCGCGAACGCGGTCAAGGACTCGCAGCGGACGAAGACCCACGCGGGGACGACGCGCACGCTCTCGGTCCTCTGGGGCAGCCGCGCGCTGCCGGGCCGCGCCGCGGAGGCAGCGGCCTGGTACAAGGAGCTGCTCGCCGGCATCGGCGCGGCGACCTCGGAGGCGCCGACCGCGGACTGAGCCGCGCGTCGCGCGCCCCGCGACGCTGCCTGCGCGTTCTCGCGCGCCGCCGCGCCGCCGCGTCGCCGGCGCCGAGCGGCCCTGCTCCTCGTCAGAGCTCGGGCCGATCGCCCAGCGTGACCACCTTCACGTCCTCGTCGGTGAGCCACCGCCAGTTGTCGACGAGCCCGGTCGAGTCGAGCAGGTGATCGCCCGCGTCGTACGCGCCCCACCGGATCTTGATCTCCTGGTTCGGCTCCACGGGCGCCGAGGTGACGAGCCAGCTCGTCCCGGCGCGGCCCTCGAACCCCGTCCCGAGCAGCTCTCGAGTCCCGCGGGGGCACGCGTACATCAGGCCGTCGAGGTTGCAGGGCGGGCCGCCCTCGCAGGTACAGACCTCGATGAACTTGTTGTTGATGCTCATCGCGTTGCTCGCGCCGTCGAACAGGATGTGTCCATCGATGAGATCCGTCGGCCGCGGCGAGAGGAAAGCGATGAAGTAATCGTTGAAGTCGGTACAGGCGTACGGCCAATCGTAGGTGACGTAATTGACGTTGAACGAGAAGCCGTGGACGTTCGACGGGACCCGGATCGTGATCTCGATGGCGGTCGGGTCGGATGGCTTCGCCGGCACGAGGTCGCCGCAGTCGCGCGGGTCCTTCGGGAAGCCGTCGGGGAAATCGCCTTCGTACCGCTTGTCGAAGCCCGACGGGCTCTCGAACCCCTCGTCGTCCTGCTGCCGCGCCGTGCCGCTCGAGAGGGCGAGCAGGCGCGCGCCGCCCTTCGGCGTCACGTTGGGTCCGAACCCGGGCAGGAGCCCGTGCCCGAGGTGGAAGTTGGCGAGCTGCTCCTCCTGCGCGGGGGGCGGCGAGCCGTCGACCATGACCCACGCCGCCGAGACCACGCCCCAGTCGCCGGGCCCCTTCGACATCTTGCACAGCTCGACCGCCTTTGCGGCGTTGAGCGGGTCGGCGTCGTCGAGCGGGAGCCCTTCGTCGCACGGCCCGGGCACGTTGTCGGCGATGCCGTCGCAGTCGTCGTCGACCGGCTCCGGGGCAGCGCCCCCGTCACCGCCGACCGTCGCGAGCTCGAGCGCGTTCGGGTTGACCAGCGCGTTGCAGTCGTCGCAGTCGCCCTGGAGCTCCGTGAAGCCGTCGCCGTCCGTGTCGTCCTCCGGCAAGCCGCCGCAGCTCACGCTGCTGCCGGTGACCCCGGACGTGGTGATGGTCGCGTCCGCCGTCGTCGGCGGGTCGCCGCCGCCGGTGCCCGAGGTGCTGCCCGCGCCGCCCTCCCCGGCAGCGAAGCCAATCACCGGTCCGATGTTCCCGGTGCAGGCCACGCCGAGGCACCCCGCAGCAGTCATGAAGCTCAAGAAATTCAACCAAGGTGTCATCGGTGCTCCTCGAGGTCGCACGGAACCAGGGCGATTCGGGGTCGATCCGCGATACGGGAGTCGTCGATGATTTTATCAGCAGAAGCGGCTGCAACAGTCAGCCCATCCCGGCGAAGGGCGGTGCTTTTTTGTGAGTCCGGTGCCCACATCCGGCGCCGGCTCTCCGCTTCGTCTGTCAGCGCCCAGACCGTTCGAGCAGCAGCGAGCCGCGTCGACAAAGCACAGAGCGCCGGCGCTTCCACAGCACCGGCGCTCTCGGCCCCCTCGATGGGGGAATGGCGGGCCGCCTCGTTCCGCCCCGATCGATGCCGCGGGGCGTTCTGGACGATCAGGCCTGGGCGCCCACTTCCTTCTTGCCCTTGCGCTTCGGCTCCTTCTTGCCGGAGCCGTTCACGGCGGCGGGCACCGCGGCGAGCGTCGGGCGCAGCAGGTCCTCGGCCATCTTGGCCGCGCGGTTCGTCTTCTCCCAGCTGAACTCGTCGCGCCCGAAGTGGCCGTACGCGGCCGTCTTGCGGTAGATGGGCTTCAGCAGGTCGAGCTGCTCGATGATCGCCTTCGGCCGCATGTCGAAGTTCTGCATGATGTACTTCTCGAGCACCTCGTCACCTACGCGGCCCGTGCCGAAGGTGTTGACGTGCACGCCGACCGGCTGCGCGACGCCGATGGCGTACGCGATCTGCACCTCGCACCGCGCGGCGAGCTTCGACGCGACGACGTTCTTCGCGACGTAGCGCGCGTAGTAGCAGGCGGAGCGATCGACCTTCGTGGGGTCCTTGCCGCTGAAGGCGCCGCCGCCGTGCCGGCCCATGCCGCCGTAGGTGTCGACGATGATCTTGCGGCCGGTGAGGCCGGCGTCGCCGTAGGGGCCGCCGACGACGAAGCGGCCGGTGGGGTTCACGTAGACCTTCGTGTTCCTGTCCATCAGCTTCGCCGGGATGGACTTCTCGATGATCAGGCTCCGCACCGCGTCGACGATCGTCTTGTGCTTGACCTCGGGGCCATGCTGCGTCGACACGACGACCGCGCTCACGCGAATGGGCGTGTGCTCCTCGTACTCGATCGTGACCTGGGTCTTGCCGTCGGGGCGGAGCCAATCGAGCTTCTTGTTCTTGCGGAGCTCGGCGAGCTTGCGCGCGAGGCGGTGGGCGAAGCTGATCGGGGCGGGCATCAGCTCAGGCGTCTCGTCCGTCGCGAAGCCGAACATGAGCCCTTGGTCGCCGGCGCCCTGCTCCTTGAAGAGGCCCTCGCCCTCGGTGACGCCGCGGGAGATATCGGGCGACTGCTTCTCGATCGCCGTGAGCACCGCGCATGTCTCGTAGTCGAAGCCCATCGAGGCGTCGACGTAGCCGATGTCCTTGATCGTGTTGCGCACCACGACCGGCATGTCGACCCACGCCGAGGTCGTGATCTCGCCGGCCACGACGGCCATGCCCGTCTTCACCAGGGTCTCGCAGGCGACGCGGGCCGTCGGGTCCTTCTCGATGATCCCATCGAGGATTGCGTCGGAGATCTGGTCGCACACCTTGTCGGGGTGTCCTTCGGTGACGGACTCGGAAGTGAACTGATAACGGCGCATGAATCGCTCCTTCGGCGTACTCGAAAAACGGCCCCTACGCATAGTTCGAGCGCGGGGCACCGTCAACGCGGGCCGCGCCTGTCGTGGACAAAAGCGCCGGCCGGACGGGCTGTCGTCATCGGTCAGGGCATCGGTCAGGGCAAGGGCATCGGTCCGGTCATCGGTCATGCGTCGGCCATCAGCGCGCGCGCGGCTCGGCCGCCAGCGCGCGCTGGCCCCTCCCGGCGGCCGGCGGGGCCGGGCGATCGCGGCGCTCCGGGCTCCCGGCCCTGCGCACTCCCGGAAGCGCGCCCTCCGCGGCTATGATGCCTCGCCATGACGTTCGACGAGATCAAGACCTGCCTCGAGCGCGAGGGCTGGGCCGTGGAGGTCGTATCCAACGACACGATGCGCAGCGACTTCCAGGGGGCTGAGCGGCTGTTCCCCCTGTTCGTGCGGCTGTCCCCCCCCTTCGTCGTGTTCGCGGTGATCCCGTTCGTACGGCTCCCGATGGAACACGAGGAGGGCGACGCGATCGTGCGGCGCCTCCTCCAGCTGAACCGCGAGATCAACATGGCCAAGCTCTCGGCCGACGAGGATGGCGACGTGATCCTGAGTGTCGAGTACCGCCTTCAGGACCTCGACCCGAGCGAGGTGCGCGACGCCGTCGACGTGCTGTCGTTCTATGCGAACAAGCACTATGCCGAGCTTCAGGAGCTCGCCACGCCGTGATGAGCGCCGCTCCGGGCGGCCGTCACGGCACGATCTGCTCCTCTCTGGGCTTGATCCCCTCGTGCGGCTTCAGCGCGCCGCGCACGACCCGGACGCGCCGCACGTCGCCCCCGCGGACGACCGTGAGCTCGACGGCGCTCCCGGGCGCGCCGCGGAGCCGCTCGCGCACCTGGGTCGAGGTGAGATCCCGGACGTAGACGCCATCGATCATCACGATCTCGTCGCCCGGGATCAGCCCGGCACGCTCGGCGGCGAGGCCTCTCGGCACGTCGCGCACGTAGAGCGTCTCCGACTCGTTGTCTCTCCCCAGGACGGCCCCGATGGAGCCCACGCTGGCGCTGCAACCGGCGGCCATGAGCAGGAGCGCCGCGCTCCAGGACCTGCTTGCCACGGCGACACCATAGCGCCCCGGGCGCCTCCCGTGCGCGGCATTCCGGCGGGCACCCCCGGAGCGCGCCCGCCAAGCGACGGCAGCCATGTCGGCCGGCGCCAGAGGGCGCTCGCCGTCTCCAGCGCGCCCGGCGTGAAGGTGGATGATTCCAGGAAGGGGCGTACCGCGCGATCACGCCTGTTGTGCAGGAACTCCGGAGCGCGAACCGCCGTTCTCAGCCGGCTGCCGGAGCGCAGTCGACTACGCGGCTGCTCGCCGGGCAACAGGACGCGCTTGCGCGCCGCCGGACTCGAACTTGCACCGCGCCACCACGCCGCCGCGCGGGCACCCCGCGCGCTCACGATCCAGTTGGTCTCCCGGTGGGGCTGCTCTAGAGTCCGGGCCGGAATCGCCGATGTCTGCACCGTGCGCCGCTACCGAGAGCTCGACGCCTGCCGCTCAGTCCGGCGGTGTGCCTGGCGGCTGGAAGATGCGCATGGAGGACCCCTTCAATCGCTACTACAGGTACCCGGTCGCGCGCTGGATCGTGCGGGCGTTGATGAGGACGCCCGTGACCCCCAACCAGGTGACGCTGGTTCAGCCGCTCTTCGCGGCGCTCGCCGGGTACCTGGTGACGTCGGACGACCCGCGCTCCCTCGTCGCCGGCGCGCTCGTGTTCGAGGTGCGCTCCATTCTGGACTGCGTGGACGGCGCGCTCGCGCGGGCGAAGCAGCTGGTGAGCCCCGCCGGGCACGCCATTGACGGCGTGGCGGACTGGCTCGGTGTCACCTTTCTGTACGCCGGCATCTTCTGGCATTTCCACCTCCACCCGCCGGCCGGGGGCCCCTGGAGCGCCTTCCTGTCCACGAACGGGATCCTGGTGCTCGCGCTGGCCCAGGCGGCGCTGCGCTCGTTTTCCGCGGACTACTTCAAGCTCAAGTACTGCTCGATCTTCGAGCGGGGCACCGACGAGACGGTGGAGGCGCTGCGCCGCAAGATCCAGGCGCTCGGCCCCTCGTCCTCGTTCTTTGCGCATTTCGATGTCTTCATCGGGCGCATGGGGCACCTCGCGTTCGAACACGAGTGGTTCGACCCGGAGCGGACCCAGTCGTCGACCGGCGAGGAGCAGGCAAAACAGCTGATCCGGGAGGAGTCGTCGCCGCTCACGCGCCTCATCGGCGTGCTCTGGGCGATATCGAACGGGGACGCGTTCCTGTCGATGGTGGTGCTGACGCTCCTCGCGAACCAGCTCTGGCTCGGTCAGGTCTTCTTCGCGACAGGCGGGGTCGTCTGGATCGTCGCGGTCATCTTCCTGAACGGCTGGTTCATCCGCAGCGCATCCCGGCGCGCGAGGCTGGCCGTGGCCTGAGCTCGTCCGAGCTCGGCCATGCGACCGGGCTCAGGCCTGCGCGGCGCGCGCCAGCTGGCGGGCCTTCTCGATGTCCTCCTCGAAATCGATCTCGGTCCAGGGCAGGTCGTCGACGCGCTCGACGCCGAACGGCACCTCCTGGAAGGCGCGGTCCATCGTGGCCTCGTACTCCTGATCGAGGCGGCCGGCCGCGACCTCTTCCTCCAGGAGCCGCTGCATCACGCGGCCGCCTTCCAGGCCGACCTTGGCGAAGCCGACGGTCTCGCCCGCGACGTCCCAGTCCCTGCCGACGTGGCGCCCGATCTTGAGGACGCGGCCGGCGCGGACGCCGACCATCATCTCCTCGCCGGTCTCGTCCGAGCTCGCGTCGACGAGCAGGCAGTTCTCGTGCGGCGAGGTCACGAGGCGCCGCAGCAGCGCGGCGGGGTAGAGCACGTCGGCGTCCATCCACAGCCCGCCCTGCGCCAGCCGCTCGGCCGCGGCGTGGAGCGAGACGATGCTCCCGTGAACGAACCGCGGGTTGTGGATGAGCTCGACCTTCAGCCGCGGGCGGAGCGCCCCGAGGGCCTCCTCGATCATCTCGCGCCGGAAGCCGACGACGATGGTGAGGTCGGTGACGCCGCTCTCGGCGAGGTTCACGAGGTGCCGCTCGAGCAGCGTCTTGCCGTCGATGGAGACGAGGCACTTGGGCGCGTCGCGGCCGAGGCGCCGGCCGCGCCCCGCCGCGAGCAGGATCGCCCTCATCTGCGCGCCTCCGCCGCGAAGCGTGACGCCAGCTCCGGCGGGGTCTCGACGACGCGGCCGATGCCCTTCACGGTGCCGCCCTCGACCAGCGCGAGGACCATGACCGGGCCGGGCTGCACGACCGCGGCGCGCAGCGACGCGTCGAACGACTCGACCGAGTCGGCGCGGTGGGTGGCGCGGTAGCCGACCGCGCTGGCCACCGACTCGAGCTTCACGTCGCCCGAGATCGTCCGCTGGCCGCCGGTCGAGGCGTGGGACCGGTTGTCGAGGACGACGTGCAGGAGGTTCACCGGCCGCTCGCTCCCGACGCTGGCGAGGACGTTCATGCCCATGAGGACGTTGCCGTCGCCGTCGAGCACGAAGACCCGCTTGCGCGGCTGCGCGAGCGCGAGGCCGAGGCCGATCGACAGGCCGAGCCCCATCGAGCCGATCATGTAGAAGTTCGAGGGCCGGTCCTGCGTCGTGTAGAGCTCGCGGCCGATCATCCCGTTGCAGCAGACCACGAGGTCGTCGTTGCGGACCGCCGCCGTGAACACCTTGAGCGCTTCGAGCTTGTTCATTCGAGCACCCCCGCGGGGACGATGAGCGCCGCCGGCTGCCTGGTGGAGAGCATGACGTCCTTCGCCCAGCCCACCTGCGGCCCCATCGCCTCGCCGGCGCGGAGGACGCGGTGGGGGATCTTCATGAGATCGAGGATGGGGATCATGATCTCGCCCATCATGATGTGCTCCGGCGCGTCGTTGCCCCCCTCGCCGCGCCAGGAGATGACGAGCAGCGTGGGCACCTCGTACATCGTGCTCAGCGAGGCGAGCGCGTTGACGGAGACGCCGAGCCCGGAGTTCTGCATCAGGACCATCGGCAGCTTGCCGCCGAGCCAGGCGCCGACGGCCATCCCGATCGCGCTGTCCTCGCGCGTCGCCGAGATGTAGCGGGCGCTCTCGTCGCCGTCGAGCAGCGAGACGAGGCCCTTCAGGAGGGAGCAGGGCACGCCGGCGAAGAAGTCGAACCCCGCGTCCTTGAGCGCGGCGACGAACTCGGGCGCGTACGATTTGCCTGAACCGTGGGACATCGGCTCACTCCTTGATCAGCGCCCAGGCGCGACGGTAGTCCTCGAACGTGTCGATCTCGAGCCACCCCTTGTAGACGTCGATCGCCTGCACCTCCGCGCCGCGATCGATGAGCTCCTGGAGCAGGTCGGTGAAGGACGCGCCGCGGAGCGACTCGGCCTCGTGGAAGCGGCCCGTCGCGCCGGTCTCCTGCAGCTGGTGGTAGCAGTCGGTGAGCAGGCGCGCGCCCTTCGCGGTGAACATGGCCATGCCGACGAACTCGCCGTGCGCCTCGCCCTCGGAGATCGCGCGGCCGACGCGCGCCACCTGGTGCGGCGCGTCGGCGCCCACGAAGCGGTAGCCCGCCTCCTGGGCGTCCTTCAGGACCACGAGGTCGGGCACGCCGCGGGCGTCCTTGGGCCGCTGGCCCTCGGCGTGGGCGCGGTCGACGACGATCGAGATGTCGGCCGGGCTCTTGAGGAGCTTCTCGAGGTGGCCGCGCTCGAACACGATGTCGCCGTAGAGGAAGACGAAGGGCCCGTTCAGCTCCTTCGAGGCGCAGAAGAGCGACACGGCCTCGCTCGTCGTCGCGTACTCGTCGTTGTCGTAGGTGCGGGCGTTCGGGAGCTTGATCGCCTCCTTCTTGTACCCGCGCACGACGGCGACGTCCTTCACGCCGCACGCGTTGAGCACGTCGATCTGCCGCTCGAGGATGCTCTTGCCCTTCAGATCGAGCATCGGCTTCGGCAGCTCCTCCGTGAGCGGCAAGAGCCCCTGGCTCTGGCCCGCGGCCAGGATGACGGCGGTGACGCCCGGGCTGCCGGAGGGCAAGAAGCTCGACTCCTCCTGCTTCATCTTGTCGACGCCCACGAGCTGGTAGACGCGCTCGAGCGGCACGACCTTGTCGTCGACGCTGCCGGTGTACATCTCGCGCTTCAGCGTCTGGAGCGTCTCCGTCATCGCCTTGATGGAGGAGCGGATCGCGTGGTTCGCGAAGATCATCAGCTTGAAGCCGGCCTTGTGCAGCGTGTCGACGCTGGTCGTGCGGTAGATCGTCGGCACGCAGACGAGCGGCGTGCTCGGGCGATCCCACGCGCGGGCGAAGGAGAGCACCTCGTCCGGGTCCTTGCTCTTCGAGTGGATGAGCACCATGTCGGCGCCCGCGTCCGCGTAGGCGCGCCCGCGGCGGAGCGCCTCCTCCATCCCCCAGCCGGCGATGAGCGCCTCGGTCCGCGCGATCACCACGAAGTCGCGGTCCCGCTGCGCCGCCTTCGCCGCGCGGACCTTGAGCGCGTGCTCCTCGACCTCCGCGAGCTCGCGCTTCACGCCCGCGTAGAAGCTGCAGCGCTTCGGGAAGATGTTGTCTTCCATGCAGATGGCCGCGATGCCCGCGGCCTCGTACTCCTCGACGCAGCGGATGACGTTGACGGCGTTGCCGTAGCCGTTGTCGCAGTCCGCGATGACGGGGAGCGAGGTGTTGTTCATCATCCTGGCGGCGTGGAGGTTCTCCGCCATCGTGAGGATGTTCGCGTCCGGCACGGCGTAGCTCGCGGAGATCTCGAAGCCGGAGGCCCAGAGCCCGTCGAACCCCGCCTCTTCACCGATCTTCGCGGAGAGCCCGTTGTGCGCGCCGATGATGACGATCGGGCCCGGGCGGGCCATTAGTTCGCGCAGCTTCCTGGCTTTCGTCATGTCTTCTCCACTCCTCCGCGCGGTCTTGACCGATGCTCGACGAGCGGCCGCCCCGCGCGGTGACGGCGGAGCGCGGTGCAGCGGTCGGCGCTCCGCCGTCACCGCGCGCGGACAGCTCCGGGGGGGCGCCAGGTCTCGCGCTCCTCGAGGGAGCCGGGCCTCAGGACGGGGCGTGCATTAACACCGTTCTCCAGCTCCGCCAATGCCGGGAGATGCCGGGCGCAGGGCGTAGCGCCGCCGGCGTAGCGCCGGATCCTGCGCGCCACGGCGCCGCGTGCGCGTGTGCGTCGATCGACGCGCGTCGGTCGCCGCTCACGGCGGCATCAGCCCTCGGGACCGGTGACGGCGCGCAACCGGACCAGCCCTGGTCCGGCGCGGAGCACCGCCTGGCACGCGAGGCGGTGCCGCGGCGGGGCGCCGAGGCGCTCGAGCAGATCGAGCTCGCCGCGCGCGGGCGGATCGAGGAGCTGCTCCCCCTCGACGACCTCGACGCGGCAGGTGGCGCAGCGCGCGTCGCGGCACGAGAACACGATCGGCGCGCGCGCGTCGTCGCAGACATCGATGAGCCTGCCAGCGCCGGCCTCTGCCGTGACGGCAGGGCCGAGCGCGCTGGCCTCGAACACGATCGTGGGCATCGCCGCTTCCTCCTGCGTCCTCGGGCGCGGCGAGGGCCCCCGCCCGGACGGCGAGGGCGCGTCGGCCCGCAGACCCTCGCGCCGGGAGCGCATTTTCTCGAGCGTCCTCACGCATTATACGACGGGCTCATGACAGATCGCTGGGACGCAATCATCCTCGGCGGAGGGCCGGGGGGCTCGACGCTCGCCGCCTCGCTCGCCAGGCTCGGTCGCCGGGTCCTCGTGCTCGAGCGCGAGAGGTTCCCTCGCTTCCATATCGGCGAGTCGCTGCTGCCGCGCTCCCGCGAGGTCTTCGAGCGGCTCGGGCTCGACGAGAAGCTGGACGCGCTCTTCCTCCGGAAATACGGCGCGCGGTTCCTTTGCTCGTCGACGGGGCGGGCGCGGACCTACAGCTTCGCCGACGCGTTCGACCCGAGGTTCGAGTTCGCGTACCAGGTGCAGCGCGACGCGTTCGACCAGCTGCTACTCCGGCACGCGGCGGAGCTCGGGGCGGAGGTGCGCGAGTCGTGGGAGGCCGTCGAGGTGGTGTTCGAGGGCCCTCGCGCGGTCGGCGTGCGCGCGCGGCCCTGCGCGCGGTCCGGCGCGGCTGCGCCGGAGGACGCCGCGGCCGCGCGCCGCGACGCGAGCGATGTCGTCGAGCTCCGGGCGCCGGTGATCGTGGACGCGACAGGGCGGGACACGCTGCTCGCGTCGAGGATGCGGCGCAAGGCGCAGCTGGCCGAGCTCGACAAGACCGCGCTCTTCGCCCACTACGAGGGCGCCGCGCGCGAGGACGGGATCCACGAGGGCAACATCCAGATCGTCATCTTCGAGCACGGATGGTTCTGGTTCATCCCGTTCCGCGGCGCGCTGACGAGCGTCGGCGCGGTCGTCTCGTCGAGCTGGATCCGGAGCCGGAGGAAGGGCGAGAGCCTGGACGAGCTCTTCGATCGCACGGTCGCCCAGAGCAGCTGGGCCCGGGAGTTCCTCGCGAGCGCGCGGCGCACACGGCCGGTGGGGGCGCTCGCCGACTTCTCGTACCGGATCGACCAGCTCGCCGGAGACGGCTGGCTCTTCGTGGGCGACGCCGGCGGGTTCCTCGACCCGCTCTTCTCGACGGGCGCGCACGTCGCCATCAAGGGCGCCGATCTCGCGGCCACGGCCATCCACCGCGCGCTCGAGGCCGGGGACACCTCGCGCGCCGCTTTCGCGGGCTACGAGGCCGAGGTCCGCTACGCCGTCGACCTGTTCCTCGGCGTCGTGCAGGGGTTCTACAAGGGCCACTTCCGCGAGACGCTGTTCGAGCCGAACCAGCGGCCCACGATGCGCAAGCTCATCACCAGCATGCTCGCGGGCGACGCGTTCCACGCCGAGCGGCGGCCGCAGTGGGCGTCGTTCCTCCGGCAGCACTACCCGCCGGACCTGCCCGCCTTCACGTGAAGCGCGGCCGCGCGCGTTTGCCGTCGATCCGCGTCGATCCGCGTCGATCAGCGTCGGCACGCGGCGCGGTCCAGGACCGCGTCGCCCATCTGCTTGCAGGCGGCCTCGAGGGCGCCGCGCGCCTCCGCCCGCGCGTCGCCCTCGAGCGACGCGTCGTCGGCCTCCGCCCTGGCTTCCAGCGCGTCGCGCGCGATCCGGATCGCGGCCTCCTGGCCCTTCCTGGTCTCCGCCGGCAGCTTGCCGGCGCAGGTGAGCATCGCGGTCAGGTAGCTGTCGCACGCGTCCACGCCGGTGCTGTCGAGATCTGTCTTCCCCGGGCCGCCGCCTGCCTTGCCGCAGCCGAGGACAGAGGCGCCGCACAGGAGAAGTGAAAGGAGAGCTCTCGCCATCGTCATCGTCGCGCGCCCGGGGGCGCCGCCGGCGGCCTCCGCCGGCCGCCTCGCGCCCTGATCGAGGCCGGCGCACCCTGCCACACGCCCGCGCCTCGGGGCAATTTCCGGCGGCTCAGCCGCGGATCAGCAGGATGGCGTGCTCGTGCCGCGGGCGGCGCTGGAACGCGCGCGCGGTGGGGCGGTGGAAGTGGGGGCGCGGCTGCGACGCGACCGCGCGGACCGCGAAGCGCGCGCCGGACGCCGCGGCCCGGACCACGTCGACCGCGTAGACCGGCGCGCCGGCGACGACGCTGTCGGCGAGCAGCAGCACGAGCGGCGCGCCGCTCCGGAGGACGCGCGCGAGCGCGAGGAGCACGCCGCCGAGCTCCGCGCGCCAGCGCGCGCGGCCGGCCTCGGGGCCGAGCGGATCGAGGTGCCTGCGGGCGCCGATCTCGTCCTGCTCGAAGCGGGCGCTCCGGAGCCGGAGCCAGCGCAGCCGCGCCTCGTGGTGGGCGAGGTAATCGTAGACGCCCGGGTAGGGCGGCGAGGTGATCGCGAGGTGGACCGAGCCGGGCTCGACGCCGCGGAGCACCCGCGCGTCGCCCTCCTCGACGAGCGCGGGCGGGCTCGCGGACAGCGGCGCGGCGACGTCGGCGAGGCGCTGCGCGAGCTCCTCGGCCTTGCGGACGAACAGCCGCGCCGGATAGCCGGCGGCGATCCGCCGCGGCAGCTCGTGCTCCGCCGTGTCGGACGCGCGGCGGCTCAGCTTCGTGAGGATGGCCGAGAGGACGAGCTCGAGATCCTCGCGCAGCGCCTCGGCGCCGTGGCCCGCGAGGCGATCGAGGCCGACGCGGAGCCCGTCGAGCTCGAGCAGCACGTGCGGCTCGAACAGCGCGACGTCCTCGGGGCCGTACCGGCGGCTCGGGCCGGAGCGCGCCTTGCGGCGCTCGTCCGCCGCGGCCGCGACCTCGCGGGCGGCGGCGACGAGCCGCTCGCGCTCGCCCGGGGTGCTGCCCTGCACCTTGAGCCGGGCCAGGCGCACGGCGAGGGGGTTCGCGTCGATGCCGAGCGCCGCGCGGCCCGCGAGCCGGGCCTCGACGAGGACGGTGCCGCTGCCGCAGAAGGGGTCGAGCACGCGCTCGCCCGGCCGCGAGAGCCCCTCGATGAGCCGGCGGGCCGTGTCCGGGTGCATCCGGGCCGGGTAGCTGTGGAAGCCGTGCACGTGGGCGCGGGCCGCTTCCTCCGCGGCGCTCGAGCTCGGCACGTCGAGCGCGCGGGCGAGCATCGCGGCGTCGGTCGGGTCGCCCTCGAGCAGCGTCGCGCCGCCGACGTTGGTCAGGGCGCGGCGCTCCGGCGGCGCGGGCCGGGCCGCCGACGCCAGCCGGGGCTTCTTCTGTCGCGGGGGACCTGGCTTCGGCTTGGGATCAGCGCTTCGTGGGGTCGACATGGGCGGTCCGTTGCGCCAGGGGCTCGGCGGCGCGCCCGGCGGCGAAGGCTTCCTCTTCGGCGGCGAGCGCGTCGGCCTCGGCCTCGCCCGCCGGCGCCGCGCCGACGCGCAGCTTCGGCGCGTAGCCGAACTCGCCCGCGGGGCTCACCGCGCCGCGCACGACGTCGTTCACCTCGAGCAGCGCGAGCAGCTCCTCGGCCTGGGACTCGCCGATGCGGAGGGTCGAGGCGAGCCCGCTGGCGGTGAGCGGGCGCTCGGTCTGGCGGGCGACGTCGGACGCGACGGAGACCCACGCGGCGTCGAGCGCGGGCGCGATGTCCTGGCCTCGCGACCTGGCCCGCCGGAACGCCCAGAGGGCGAAGACGGCGACGGGCGCCATGGTCAGGACGCCCGCGGCGAAGAGCCCGAAGCTCGCGCTGAGGACGAGCAGCAGCACCGCGAACAGGAACACCTCGAAGCCGAACAGCGCGCTCGCCGCGATGCCCGCCGCGCGCCAGACCGAGCGCGCCGAGGCCGCCGCGCGCGCCTTCTGGAGCAGCGGCACCTCGCGGCCCGACCGCTTGACGCGCGCGTCGGCGACGGGGACGCGCGGGCCGCCGCAGACGTCGCACCGGAAGCGCAGCTCGGCGTGCGCGGAGACGCCGGCCACGCCGCCGCAGTGCGGGCACGCCTCGGCGCCCTGGTCCGCGCCGCACTGCGGGCACCGATCGCTCCCCGGCGCGAGTGCCGCGGCGCACACGCGGCAGCGGGCGGCGCCGGACGAAGCCTGGCTCACGGCGCGCTCGCGGCGGCGGACGCCGGGCGGGAGCCGCTCACGCTGCGCAGCACGGCGTCGAACAGGGCACGCCCGTCCGCGCAGCCCTGGAAGTGCTGGCTCATCCGCTCGGGGTGGGGCATGAGCCCGAGCACGTTGCGGCGGGGCCCGCCGTAGATGCCGGCGATGTCCATGGCCGATCCGTTGGGGTTCGCGTCGCCGCCGACCACCCCCTCGCGGTCGCAGTACTGGAGCGCGATGGCGCGATCTTCAGCGAGCTTGCGGAGCGTCTCCGGGTCCGCCTGGTAGCGCCCCTCGGCGTGGGCGATCGGCAGGCGGAGCACCCGAGGCAGGCCGCTCGTGAACGGCCCCTCCGCGCGCGGCGTCACGAAGATGTCGCGGCACTCGAAGCGGAGGTGCGCGTTGCGGGTGAGGGCCCCGGGGAGCAGCCCCGCCTCGGTGAGGATCTGGAAGCCGTTGCAGACGCCGAGCACCAGGCCGCCGCGCTCCGCGTGCCGCCGGATGGCGGGGACGATCTGGCTCGTGCGCGCGATGGCGCCGCAGCGCAGGTAGTCGCCGTAGGAGAACCCGCCGGGGATCGCGACGAGGTCGGTGCCTGCGGGGAGCTCGGCGTCGCGGTGCCAGGCGGTCGACGTGCGCACCTGCAGCACGTCGCGGAGGGTATGGATCATTTCGGCATCGGCGTTGGAGCCCGGGAAGATGACCACGGTCGCGTGCATGGCCGTCCACGTAGTCCGGTTGCCGGCGCTCGGCCAGGGGTCCTGACGGCGCGCGCCGCTTCACCGGGTTCCGGGGGCGTGCCATGATGGGACATGGCTTCGCGACGATGGGCGCGGACCGGCCGGACCGACGCGACGATGCGGGTCGCGTCCGGCTACCTCGTCCTCGCGGCTCTGGCGATCTCGCTGGCGCTGGTGCTCCGGGATGGATGGCCGTGGATCCACCCGAGCCCCTGGCTGTCCTTGCGCCCGCTGGCCGCGCTGCTGGTGAGCGCCGCGCTCGGCCTCACGCTCGCCGCCGGGGTCGTCGTGATGACCCGCGTCGCCGTGGCCCGGTTCGTCTGGGCGCGGCGCCTGCACGCCGACCTCCGCCCGGTCGCGCGGGAGCTCTCGCTCGGCCAGATCCTGCTGCTCGCGGGCCTCTCGAGCCTCGGCGAGGAGCTGCTCTTCCGCGGGCTGCTGACGCCGCTCGTCGGTGTGCTGCTGAGCGCGCTCGTCTTCGGCCTGGTCCACCAGATGCGCGGTCCGAGCCGCTGGGTGTGGGTGGGCTGGGCCGTGGGCGTCGGCGCGGGCCTCGGCGCCATCTTCGCCGCGACGGGCTCGCTCGTCGGGCCGCTCCTCTCGCACGCCGTCGTGAACGCCGTGAACCTGAGCTACCTGCGCGACCACGACCCGGACCACGCGGAAGCCTGACGGCGCGCCGCGCGCCGGTCCTCAGCGCTTCTTCGAGTCTGGCCGCGGCGGTCTGGGCGGCACCGGCCGCGGCGGCTGGGGGACGGCGCTCGCTCGCGGCGGGGTGTGGAGGCTCGCCCGCTGGGTCGCCGGGGGGGCGAGGGTCGCGTGGGGATGCGCGTCCATCTCTGCCCACTCCAGCTCGTCCTCGTCCTCGCCGCTCGGCGATGGCGGCGGCACGGCCGGCCGGCGCGACGGCGGTCGCGAGGTGGAGGTGCGGCCCTGGCCGCGCGGCAGCGTGGGCGGCTCGCTCTCCGCGACGCGCTGGCTCGACGGCGGCTTCGCCATGCGGGCCAGCGAGCGCAGCGTCGGGGGCGTCCCTGCGGGCGCGGGCTCGAGCTCGAAGTTCAGCTCGAGCGACGGCGGCGTGTGCGGCGCGCGCGGCACGTGCGGCGCGTGCGGAACGTGCGGAACGTCAGAGATGGACACCGCGCTGTCGGGCCCCTTGCGCGGCGTGACGCCGGGGCCGAGGCGCAGGCGCTCCTCGAGGGCCGCGCTGTCGTTCGAGCGCGGCGCGCGCGACGAGGGCGGCGCCACGTCCTCCAGCAGGGACGACGGCCCGCCGAGCGCTGTCGTCGCGAACCGGGGCTCCGGGCGGCGGCGCGACGGCGGGATCTCCAGCTCGACGCGGGTGCTCTCGTCCTCGAGCCGGGTCGCCTCGAGCAGGTAGGCGGCGATGGACTTTCGCTCCGACGGCACGGGGCGGCTGCCCGGGATGAACGCGAACCGCCCGACCTTCCAGCCCAGCATGGTGCGGAGGGCGGCGAGCGCCGAGACGCGCGTGCCTCCCACGGTGCCCTGGACGATGCACCCTTCGGCGATGTCGAGCTGAGCGCGCCGCTTCTTGCTGGTCACCTCGAAGACGCCCGACCGCCGCTCCATCTCGAGGACGGTGAGGACGGTGGCGATGGACATATGGCTGAGGTCGCCCTCGATCGCTGTCTGATCGACGGAGGCCGGGATGGACATCAGGCTGTCCCGCCGCTGGCGCAGGCGCGACGCCATCTGCACGAGCGCGCCGATCTGGGCGACGACCTCGCTGACCCGGAACGGCTTCGTCATGTAGACGTCGGCCCCCACGTGGAAGCCTTCGAGGCGCGACTGCTGGTCGTCGAGCGCGGAGAGGAACAGGAAGGGGGTGACGGACACCCGCGACGGCTGGGTGCGCACGTTGCGCGCGACCCAGTAGCCGTCGTGGTCGGGCAGGCCGATGTCGCAGACGATGCACTCGGGCTCCAGGGTGCAGGCGGTCGAGAGCCCGGCCTCCGCGGTGGCGCAGAAGATGACCTCGTAGCCCGCCTCGCGGATCGCGGTGGCGAGCAGGTCCGCGACATACTCTTCGTCCTCGATCACGAGCACGACCCCGCTCGGCATCTCGCAGACGGTACACGCGCGCCGCGGGGGTGGCCAAGGGTGAATGGCGGAGAGCCGGTCTGATCATCAGCCAGCTTTCTCCCCGTCCGCGCCAGCGCCCACGCCAGCGTCCACCTCCGCGACCCCGAGCGCTTTCGCCCGCGGCGCCCGACCGCGGCGAGGGATTCACGCTATAAGAACGGAAATGGCAAGTCCTGTCCGAGAGGCCGACGGCACGGTGCGGCCCGGCGAGCGGGCCTCCCCGGGGGCTCGCGTCTTCATCGCGATGAGCGGCGGAGTCGACTCCTCGGTCGCCGCGGCGCGCCTCTGCGACGCTGGCTACGATGTCGTCGGCGTGACGCTGCACCTCTGGGACTACCCCGACGACGGCAGCGTCAAGAGCCGCTGCTGCGCGCCCGAGGATCAGCACGACGCCCGCAGGGTCGCCGACCACCTCGGGATCCCGCACTACACGTTCGACCGCCGCGCCCTGTTCCGCGAGCACGTCGTCGATCCCTTCGTCGACGCCTACCTCGCGGGCGAGACGCCGAGCCCGTGCGTGGCCTGCAACCGCTCGGTCAAGCTCCGGGAGCTGTTCCCGCTCGCGGAGCGGCTCGGCGTCTCGTGGGTCGCGACGGGCCATTACGCGCGGGTGGTCGTGGAGGAGGGCGCCGCCCGCCTCTACCGCGGCCGCGATCGGCACAAGGATCAGAGCTATTTCCTGCATATGCTCCGGTCGGACGAGCTGTCGCGGCTCCTTTTCCCGCTCGGCGACTCGACCAAGGACGAGGTGCGCGCCGAGGCGATCGCCCGCGGGCTCCCGGGCGCCGAGAAGGGGGAGAGCCAGGAGCTCTGCTTCATCCCCTCCGGCCGCTACGCGCCGTTCGTGGCCGAGCGCGCTGCGGACCGGCTGCGGCCTGGCCCGATCGTCGATCGGGACGGCCGCGTGGTCGGGTCGCACGGCGGGGTGCACGGCTTCACGGTGGGCCAGCGCAAGGGCATCGGCGTCTCGCTCGGCCGCCCTGCGTTCGTCGTGGGCCTCGACGCGGCGTCCGGCGCGGTGCGCCTCGGCGACGAGGCCGATCTCTACGCGACCGGCGCCGAGATCACCGACGCCGTGTGGTGCGACGACGCGGTGTTCCCGCTGGACGCCGAGGTGCGGGTGCGCGCCCGGCACGAGGCGGCGCCCGGCGTGATCGAGCGGCGGCGCGACCCTGCGACGGGCGCGGAGCGCTTCGTCGCGCGCTTCGCCAGCCCGGTCCGGGCGGTCTCCCCCGGTCAGATGGCGGTCGTCTACCGGGGCGACCGCGTGCTCGGCGGCGGCCGCATCCAGGCCGCCCTTCGCTCGGAGGTGCTGTCGTGAGGGCCTACCTGCTCGCGTCGCTCGTCTGCGCCTCCTCGCTGGGCTGCTCGCTCGGGCAGGGCGAGGGCGAGGTCTACAGCTCACGGCTGCGCGCCGCGAACTGCTGGGACGACAGCTACGACATGCGCCCCGACTTCTTCGCCGCGGTCCCCTACCGCTCCACGCTGCAGATCCGGGTGCAGCGGGGCAGCGACCTCCAGGAGATCTCGGACGGCCTCGCCGTCCTCATCGACGACGTCGACCTCATCCGCGGCGACGGTCAGGTGAACAAGCTCGACGTCGATCTCAGCGTCGGGCTCCCCCCTGGCGTCCAGCTGCCGGGCTCGCCCCCGCCGACGCCGAAGCCGGCCGGGCTCGCTCCGCTCGTCCACATGGCGCTTTACCTCCAGCGGTCGTGCCACAACCAGAACACGATGCTCTACGCCGTGGACGGGACCATCAAGTTCCAGGCGCTGTTCAGCGGCGATCCCAACGAGACGGACGCGGTCGACAAGTACACGGACGCGACGTTCGACATCTGGGTCGGCGACCCGCGCGACGCCGGCCTCGGCAATCCAGCGGATGCCATCCCACAGGAGCTTCTCTCACGGGTCACCGGGGGTTTCCGTTTCTACTTCGAGCGGGGTCAACCCGGGCAGCCGTTCCCTTGAGCTCGCCGCGACTCCGTCCTGGGTCTCTGGCGGTGTCCTACCTGTCAGGACAACAACCTTCAGCGCCGCAGTGGATTGAAGCTGACCATCTGCCCGGTCTGTCGCCCGAGACGACATGGCAAAGCGCCGCGAACTCGCGGTAAAGTAGTGACCGCTCATGCCCCAACCCCCGCCTCGACCCGCATCACGAATGGGCGGACCTCCAAGCCCCGGGTCGACCAATTCATCGACTGAAGCGCGCGCGAAGGAGCCCGAGAAGCAGCAGGGGACCTACTTCCTGGGCCGTTACCGCGTGGTCGACGAGATCGGGGTGGGCGGAATGGCGAGCGTCCACCTCGCTCGCATGGATGGCCCGGGCGGCTTTCAAAAGTGGGTCGCGATCAAGCGGATCCACCCTCACCTGGTCGAGGACGATCAGTTCGTCGACATGTTCCTCGACGAGGCGCGGATCGCGGCTGGCATCAACCACGCCAATGTCGCGCAGGTGTTCGATCTCGGAAAGGACGACAACACCTACTGGATCGCCATGGAGTACCTCCACGGCGAGCCGCTCCGGGAGGTGATGCGCCGCGCGGAGGAGCGCCGGCTGCGCATCTCGCCCGAGCTCGCTGCGCGCATCTGCTCCGATGCCGCAGAGGGGCTTCACGCTGCCCACGAGCTGCGCGGAAAGAACGGCCAGCTGCTCGGTCTGGTGCACCGCGATGTGACGCCGCACAACCTGTTCCTGACCTACGACGGTTACACGAAGGTTGTCGATTTCGGCATCGCCAAGGTGGCCGATCGGCTGTCGTCCACCCGTGCAGGGACGTTGAAAGGCAAGTTGGCCTACATGTCTCCCGAGCAGGTGCGCGGCAACGACGTCGATCGCACGACGGACGTGTTCGCGCTCGGGGTGGTCCTCTGGGAGCTCACGACGAACCAGCGCCTGTTCCGGATGGACACGGATCTCGACACCCTCGAGAAGGTGCAGGCCTGCGTGGTCCCGCCGCCGTCCACGATCGTGCCCGACTATCCGGTCGAGCTGGAGAGCGTCGTCATGAAGGCGCTCGCCAAGCACAGGCAGGATCGCTTCCAGACAGCGCGCGAGCTCTCCCGGGCCTTGCAGAGCTTCCTGATGAGGAGCGGGGTATTCGTCGGCTCCGAGGAGGTCGCCCACTTCGTGCAGCAGGTGTTCGCCGACCGCATCCAGAAGCGCGAGGCCCACCTCGCGTGGGCGGCGGAGGTGACGTCCACCATCAACGTCGAGCAGGTGCGCGGGCGCAACTCGACCACGGCCACGGACAGCGTCGGGCTCCGCAGCCGCGGCCGGGAGCCCGAGCCCCAGCAGCGGCTCACGCCGCCCCAGGTGTTGCGGCGCAACGCCGCCCCGGCGAGCGGGATCGCGCCGGTCGGGCGCACCCCGGCGAGGGACGCCGCCGACAGGCAGATGTCGGCCTCGTCGCTGATGGACGACGACGAGGATGTCCCGACGACGGTCGCGACGCGCGAGCACGCCGAGCCGGCGCGACCGCTCCCGAACGGCGAGCGCCCGACGGTGCGCCCCGCGGCCGGCATCGCGCCCGAGCGGGCGCCCGCCGCGCCCCCGCAGTTCGGGGCCCATCCCGCCCTCTCGGCGGGTCGGCCTGGCTTTCCGCCCCTGTACCAGGGCCAGCCGCACGCGCAGGGCCGTCACAACACGCCTCAGCCGCCGCGAACGTCGGCCCAGTACCCGCCGCCGCTCGATCTCGACACGGGCGAGCTCGCCCCGCTCCCTCCGGGGCGCCTCCTCGACCGGGGGCTGGGGCTGGACAGCCCCCTCGCGTCCACGCTCGCGCTCCCGCCGCAGGCGCCGCCCCCGGCGTTGCACGGCGCGAGCGATCCCTCGCGCCACGCGCAGGGGAACCGAGCGCCTGCCTTCCCCGCGCCGCCGCAGGGGCCTGGCGCCGCTCCGTATGGGCTTCCGTTCAATGGCCAGGGCTATGCCCCGGCGCCTGCGCTCCCTGTCGTCGCGCCGGCGCCGGCCTTCCCGCCGCCGCCCTCGACGACGCTGGGGCAGGCTCAGCCTTTCGCGCCCGCCGCCGCGGCGCAGCCGCCGCAGTCGCAGATCGAGACAGCGCTCTCCCTGCCGCGCCCCGACCCGGCGGCCATCTGGGCCGCCACGCAGGACGCCGTGTCCAAGGGGAACAGCAGGAACACGCTCGTGCTCGTCGCCGTCATCACCCTCACCGCCCTGTGCGTCATCGGCATCGGCGCGCTGATCTACATGAAGACGAACACCGTGCAGCCCATCCCGGCGCAGGGGGGCGACGTGCTCCCTGCGCCGCCCGCCCCGACGAGCGGCGCGGCCACCACGGGCCAGCTGCACTCCGGCGTGCAGGGGGCGCTCGAGGGGGCGGGCGCGAGGGCGGTCTCGCCCTCCTCTCGGCGAAGCTCCTGAACCGCGCTCGTCCACCCCAGCCAGCCGGGCCTGCGCGCGTTACGATGGCGAGATGAAGGCTGTTCACCGCCGCTCGAGCGGTGCCAGGGCGCGGCCCCGCGCCGGCGAGCGAGCGCAGCTGCGCATCGACGCGCTGGCCGCGGGCGGCGCCGGGATCGGCAGGCTCGCGGGTGAGGTCGTGTTTGTGCCGGCCACGGCGCCGGGGGATCTCGTCGAGGTCGAGCTCGATCGGAGCGCGCGCCCGGCGAGGGGAAGGCTCCTCCGCGTCGTCGAGCCGAGCGCCGACCGCGTCGCTCCGCCCTGTCGGTTCGCGGACGCCTGCGGCGGCTGCGACTGGATGCACGTCCGCGTCGAGGCGCAGCAGGCCGCGCACGAGCAGATCATCCGGCAAGCCATCGCGCGGGCGACGTCGCTGGCGGAGGCCGAGCTGCCGCCCATCCGTGTGCATCCGGCGCCCCTGCCGCTCGGGTACCGCTCGCGGGCGCGGCTCTTCGCGCGCGCGGAGCGCGGCGAGGTGCGCGTCGGCTACCGCGCGCCGAGGACCCACGCCGTCGTCGCGGTCGACCGCTGCCTGGTGCTGGGCGACGCGATCGCGCCGCTCGCCGGCGAGCTGCCCAGCCTCCTCCGCGGCGCCGTGGGGGAGGGGGACATCCTCCTCTCGCACGGCGCATCGAGCCGCCCGGTGGTCGAGATCCTGTGGCGCGGCCAGCTCCCGCCGGCCGTATGGCAGCTGCTCGACGAGCGCACCGCGCGCGGCGCGTGGGCCGGCGCCCGCGTCACGCTGGACGGCGCGCGCGAGGCCGCGTCGTTCGGAGATCCGCGGCCGACGATCCTGGGAGCGGACGGCTCGCCCCTGCTCCTTCCGCCGGGCGGCTTCGGGCAGCCGTCCGAGGAGGGCGCCGCCGTCCTCGCCCGCCGCGCCGCCGAGCTCGCTCACCTCGACTCCACGCGGCCGCCGCACCTCGTGGAGCTGTTCGCCGGGAGCGGGACGCTCTCCGTCCTCCTCGCGCGCGGCGGGCCGCGACCTGCCGCGGCCGCCGAGGCCGCCGAGGCCGCGGTCCCGGGCGCCTCGGGGCTCGCGTCGTTCACGGCGGTGGAGCTGTCGCCCGAGGCCGTCGCGTGCCTCCGCCAGAACCTCGCGGCTCGCGGCCTCGCCGGCAAGGTGATCGAGGCGGACGCCGATCAGCACCCGATCCCGGCGCGCACCGACGTCGTGGTGCTGGATCCCCCGCGCGCCGGGGCTCCCGGCGCGGCGCGCGCGATCGCGGCCTCGGGCGCGCGCGTCGTCGTCTACGTCTCGTGCGACCCGGCCACCCTGGCGCGCGATCTCGGCGGCATCCTCCGCGGCGGCTTCGAGATAACCGACATCGAGGCGGTCGAGCTCTTTCCTCAGACCAGCCATATCGAGTCGATCGTCCGCCTCTCCCGCGCCCGTCGGTCGGCTCGCTGAGCTGCCCGAGCCGCGCCTGGACGGACCGGAGGGCCGTGCAGGGCCTCCGGCCGGCGGCTTGCGCTACGCTGCCGGAGATGATTCACCACCTCGACGATCGTCTCCGCGAGGAGGCGCGACGCTATCGTCTCGTGTTCGCGTGCCCCGACTGCGCCTCGTTCGATCCCGCGGAATCTGACGATCGCGACGACGGCGACGACGGCGACGATCGCGACGCCGCGCCCGCCGGCCGGGCGCCGCGCTGCTCGCTCGGCTACCCGGTCGCGCCGCACGTGAGCCGGTCCCTCGACGATCGCGACGAGGTCATCTTCTGCAAGGCATTCGAGCTGCGATGAGCCCTCCTCCCGGACCTCTCCCGCCGCCCCGGCGCGGCCGGTCGCACCCCCCGTCGCTGCTCCGCCTGGCCGAGCGGCTGATCCGGGACGAGCGGCTGCTCGCCCGCGGCGACGTGGTCCTCTGCGCCTGCTCCGGGGGCCCCGACTCGAGCGCGCTGCTGCACGTGCTGGCGCTGCTCCGGCGGCGGATCGGCCATGAGGTCGTCGCGCACGGCGTCGACCACGGCCTCCGCGCCGCGGCCGCGGCCGAGCTCTCGCTGGCGCGCGCTCAGGCCGAGCGGCTCGGCGTCCCCTTCTCGACCACCCGGGTGGACGTCGCCCCCGGCGCGAACCTCCAGGCCAGGGCGCGCGCCGCCCGGTTCGCCGCCCTGGCGGCGGCCTCGGCGGCCCACGGCGCCCGCGCGATCGCGACCGGCCACACCGCCGACGACCGGGCCGAGACGCTGCTGCTGCGCCTGCTGCGGGGCGCGGGCCCGCGGGGGCTGGCCGTCCTGCCGCCGCGCGCCCCGCTCTCGCGCGATCTCGCCGGCGAGGCGCCGGGCGCGGCAACCAAGATCGAGCTCATCCGCCCGTTGCTCCAGGCCCGCCGCGCCGACGTCCTCGCCCACCTCGACCGACACCGGCTTGTATTCGCGGAAGATCCCAGCAACGCGGACCCCCGTTTCACCCGCGTTCGCGTCCGCCGCGAGCTGCTCCCGCTCCTCGAGGACCTGTCTCCGGCGATCGTCGAGCACCTCTGCGCGCTCTCGGACATGCTCGTCGCCGGGCGAGAGCGCCCCTCGGACGGCGATCCGGCCGTCCTCAACGGCGATGATCCGCTGTCGATTCCGCTCGGTCGGGCGCAGCGCTTCGCGATCGAGCGGGCCCGCAAGCTCGGGCGGCCGCTGCGCGTCCGGGTTCGCGGCGGCGGAGAGATCGCCCTGGGCTTTCCAGAGGAGTCCAGCGTGCTTATCGAGGACAGGTCCACACGTCGCGGGGCCTGACCGCATGCACCCCCACCCGCGGCGCCCGTCCGAGAGTCGAGGGCCGAGAGCCCGTTTTTCGCTGTGTCACCGCGGGGAGTACCCGCGGTCGACGACCGAGCTGACGGGTGGCATGCTGACTGGAACACGCGTACAATTTCGGTACACGCCGGCTCGCCGCGCGAGTTTAGAGGGTCCTCGTGAAGCAATCGCACAAGACGCTGCTGCTCTGGGTTCTGCTGATCATGATGTTCCTGGCGATCTGGCAGTTCTTGAGCCCGGATCGCCCGCCCGCCACGCCCGTCGCATTCAGCGAGTTCATGGCCCAGGTCCAGGTCGAGGCCAAGGACAAGGATCCGCACGTCGAGTCGGTCACGATCAAGGACCGCGAGTACACCTTCTGGGTCAAGGACCCGAAGAGCGGAGCGAAGACCAAGAAGGTCACGATCGGGCCTGACAACGCCGACGAGATCACGAAGACGATCGTCGACAACAAGGTCGCCGTGTACTTCGAGAAGGAGGAGGCGTCGCCGTTCTGGCCGGGGGCGATCATGTACCTCCTGCCGACGATCTTCCTGCTCGTGATGTTCTATCTGTTCATGCGTCAGCTCCAGGCCGGCGGCGGCAAGGCGATGAGCTTCGGCAAGTCGCGCGCCCGGCTGCTCAGCGAGGCGCAGAACAAGGTGACGTTCGCCGACGTCGCGGGCATCGACGAGGCGAAGGACGAGCTCGAGGAGATCATCGCGTTCCTCAAGGACCCGAAGAAGTTCCAGAAGCTCGGCGGCCGGATCCCGAAGGGCGTGCTCATGATGGGCCCCCCTGGGACGGGCAAGACGCTCCTCGCGCGCGCGATCGCCGGCGAGGCGGGCGTGCCGTTCTTCTCGATCTCCGGCTCGGATTTCGTCGAGATGTTCGTCGGCGTCGGCGCGAGCCGGGTGCGCGACCTGTTCGAGCAGGGCAAGAAGCACGCGCCGTGCATCATCTTCATCGATGAGATCGACGCGGTCGGCCGCCACCGCGGCGCGGGCCTCGGCGGCGGTCACGACGAGCGCGAGCAGACGCTGAACCAGCTGCTCGTGGAGATGGACGGCTTCGAGTCGAACGAGGGCGTGATCATCGTCGCCGCGACGAACCGCCCCGACGTCCTCGACCCCGCGATCCTGCGGCCTGGCCGCTTCGACCGGCGCATCGTCGTGAACCGGCCGGACGTGCGCGGCCGCGAGGGCATCCTCCGGGTCCACACGAAGAAGGTCCCGCTCGGCACCGACGTCGACATGGAGATCCTCGCGCGCGGCACGCCCGGGTTCGTGGGCGCCGACATCGAGAACCTGGTCAACGAGGCGGCTCTGCTCGCGGCGCGTCAGGACAAGGACGTCGTCACGATGGTCGACTTCGAGATGGCCAAGGACAAGGTGCTGATGGGCGCCGAGCGCCGCAGCATGGTCATCAGCGACGAGGAGAAGCGGACCACGGCCTACCATGAGGCCGGGCACGCGCTGGTCGCGAAGCTGCTCGAGAAGTTCTCGGATCCGGTCCACAAGGTGACGATCATCCCGCGCGGGCCGGCGCTGGGCCTCACGCAGCAGCTCCCGAAGGAGGACCGGCTCAGCATGTCGCGCGAGTTCGCCAAGGCCCGCCTCTCGGTGCTGATGGGCGGCCGCGTGGCGGAGGAGATCGTGTTCGGCCAGTTCACGACGGGCGCGGGCAACGACATCAAGCAGGCGTCGAACCTGGCGCGGCGCATGGTGACCGAGTTCGGCATGAGCGACGTCATCGGCCCGATCTCGTACGGCGCGGACGAGGAGAGCGTGTTCCTCGGGCGCGATTTCACGAGCCGGCGCCGCGACTACTCGGAGACGATCGCCAACCAGATCGACGACGAGGTGCGGCGGTTCATCCTCGACGCGCACGGCGAGGCGCGGCGGCTCCTCACGGACAACCGCGAGATCCTCGAGCGGCTCGCCACGGCGCTCCTCGAGCGCGAGACGCTGGACGCCGAGGAGGTCGACGCCATCGTCTCGGGCCGCGAGCTCCCGCAGCGCCAGCGCGTCGTGATCCCGAGCTACAGCGATCGCGATCGGGCCGCCAAGGAGAAGCGCCGCGCGGCCAGCATCTTCGGCACCCCGAAGCCCGCCCCGAGCACCTGATCCAGCGCCGCGGGGGCAGCGCCCGACCCTCGGGCAGCCCCCGCGCCGGTGCCGCGCGACCGCGCGGCACGTGAGACCCCCCTCGAAACCCCCACCCACAACAGGGAGCAGCGACGCGCGCGACCGGCGCGGCCGCGCCACCACAGACGGCAGCGACGCGCGCGCATGGCGCGCCCCCGGTTCGTCTCAGGGGGCGCGCAGCGTCGCCTGCAGGAACGCCCAGTGCTGCAGGTCGGCCGGTCGGCCGTCCTCGTTCGCGCGGTTCGCCTTCAGGAAGATCGCCTGGGCGCCGTCGCCGAAGAGGAACAGACCGTAGCCGACGGCGAAGCGCAGCGGCTCCCATGGCTGGAAGGAGAGCGAGGCATCGATCTCGTGGCCCAGCGTCCGGCTCTCGTTGTCCTCGGCGGCGCCGACGGGGAGGAGGCGCGCGGTCACCCACCTGCCCCGCGGCGAGGCGAGGCCGACGAACGCATAGCCGGCGGCGACGGTCATCGCCTCGAACGGGGAGGCGCGGACGCCGCCGCCCGCCTCGATCACGTTGGACCACGCGTAGAGCCCCATGAGGCCGTGGTTGTCCTGCGCGTCGGGCAGGATCGGATCGAAGCGGCGCTGCGTCGCGCCCACCTCGAGCGCGCCGTCGTCGCCGGTGGCGTAGGCGCCGCGCGCGCTGAAGGTGAGGTGGGCGGGGAGGGACGTCTCGAGCTCGGCGCGGGCGGCGGCCGCGAACGCGCCGAGAGGGCGGTCGTCCGCGAACGTGGCGATACGGCCGAGCTCGTAGGCCCCCTCGACCGCATAGCGAAAGCCCCGGCGGTCGCCGGAGACGCGCGCGTCGAGGACGACGGTATCCCCGGGCGTGATCCAGCTCGGGCGCGGCTCCCGGGCGATGCGCGCGAGCGCCGTGGCCTCGAGGTGGAGCAGGGGAGCGACGTGCCAGATCGCGTTCAGTCCGTAGAGCTGGGTCCCGGTGCCGGCGGAGATGGGCTTGCGCGTCCCGGCCACCTCGGGCGGGGCGCCGCCTGGCGCCGCGAGGAGCACGGCCATCGCCTCGAGGTCGACATTGCCGAGCTGCACCCCCGCGCGCACCCCGTCGAGCGAGCGCGCGGTGAGCGTCTCGTCGTCCGCCCCGATCAGGCGGCCATCCCCCCACTCGATCCGCTGCCGGCCCACCCGGACGAACGCGCGGCGCCCCGAGCGCGTGTGCAGATCGACGTAAGCCTCGTAGGGCGCCGTGTCCGGGAGGGCCGGCTCGCCCGCTCCGACGAAGATCGCGTCGTCGTTCCCCCAGAGCCGCGCGTCCTGCAGCGTGACGACGCCCGTGACGGGCCCGCGCTCGACGGCCAGCCCGAGGCGCGCGCGCTGCGCGAGGAACCACTGGGTCCTGACGACGTTTCCGGTGTCGAGGAGCGGCGGCAGCGCGCCCCCGAAGCCCTCGGCGAGCACCGCGTTCGAGCTGTAGACGTCGCCGCCCGTGTCGACCGGGTACCGGCGGAACTCGCCGCGCAGCCGGAGCTCTACCGACGGGCGGAACGTGAACCCGCCGACGGGCACGCCCTCCGACTGCGGGGACGTCTGCGCCGCCGCCGTCCGGGGCGCGAGCGCAGGGGCGAGGAACGCCGACCCCAGAGCGATGGAGGCGAACGACAGGGATCGGATCATCAGCGGGGAGGGCCGGAGCGCGGGGTCGTCGAACGGCAGGCGCGCGGCGTTCAGGCGGCCGCGCTCCTGGATACGCTCGCGGAGGATAGGCGTCCCGACGCTCGTCGGACAAGTGGGGAAGGAGCTCCACTCCTGTCCGACCGACCCGTAGCCTGGTTAGGCGAACCCTCGCGCCGCGCGGGCGTCAGGGATCGAAATCGTCCCCGTCGTGCGACGGCGGGGGCGGCGGCTTCGGCGGCTGCGGCGCGGCCCTGGCGCTGCTCCCGCGCTGCGGCGACCCCCTCGCGGTTCCGGCCGGTTGCCTCGGCGACGGTCGGCTCGTCGCTCGGCTCCGCGCCGGAGCGGCGCCCGAATCGAACGCGAGCACCAGGTCGAGCGCGAGCTTCGACGCCCTGCCGGCGTGCCGGTCCGCGACCGCGCCCGCCTCGGCGAGCACCCGCTCGGCCGACTCGAGCTCGCGCTTCACCTCGCGGCGCTGCGGGTCGCTCGCCAGGGCCTCGTCCGAGGTCGCTGCGAGCGACGCCCGCTGCTCCTCGAGCTCCGCGGCGCGCCGCGACAGCTCGCCGAGCTGCTTCGACGCCGCGAGGGAGCCCTTCAGCGAGGCCTCGACCGCCTCGATGACGCTCCTGTCTTCCGCGTCGAGCGCGCGCCCGCCGCGGGCGCTCACGAGCCGCGCCTCTGGCACGAGCTCGACGCGGAGCACCACGCCTGCCTCACGGAGCTTGGCGGCGCGCGCGCGCGTCGCCTCGATCGTCGCGTCGCCGGTCGACCTCGGATCGAGCCCCAGCGCCCGCGCGAGCTCGCCCTGCGCCTCGCCCGCGAGCTCCTCGGCCTTCAGCGACTGCTCGCGGAGCGCCCGCGCGGCCTCGAAGAACTCGTCGTAGGGCTGCTTGCCCGTGCGGAGGGCCCGCCCCTGCTCGAGCTGCGAGACCTGCGCGGCGCACGCGACCAAGAGGGGCGCGTGCGCCGCGACGAGCAGCAGCGCGAGCGCGGCGCCGCGGAGCCGGCCTGCGCGAGCCGGGAGCCTCGTCATCCACATTGCAGGATGACCCCCCAGAGCTCGTAGCTCGCGGCGGGCTTCGAGAGGAACACCACGCCCACGTAGCCCGAGCGCGCCACGACGCCGAGCACGCCCTGCCCGAAGTTCCCGGCCGGGGGCGAGAGCGCGATCGGGTCTCCGATCGGGGACAGGTCGGAGGCCAGCGTCTGCGCGCGCATGGCGCGGCTCCCCGGAGGGCCTTCGGTCCACACGAGGAGCCAGCGCCCGTCGGCGAGCCCCGCGATGTCCGGCGCGAACGCGTCGCCTCCGGGGCCCCCGGAAGGCAGCGGGATCACCTGCGTGGAGCCAGGGAGGGTGCCCGGAGCGGCCTGTCCGGCGCGGATCTCCCATCGCCCGTCCGCCGGCCGGTCCGCGAAGACGACCGCGAGAGCGCGCTCGTTCCAGCCGAGCGACGGCTTGCCGACCGCGCCTCCGGAGCCCGCGATCCTGGTGAGGTCACCGAGGGGCTTGCGCTCGGCGTCGAGCCAGCCCGCCCACACGGCCTTCTCGCGGCGGAACGCGACCGCGTAGCCGCGGGACCCGGCCGCGATCGCGCGCGGCGCTTCGAGCGGCTCGTCGCCCTGCACCGGCCATAGCGACAGGGGCGCGGCCCCGGGGTTGTCGGCCGCCACCACGGAGCCTTCCGCGAGGCCGACGACGAACGGCCTCGGCCCTGGGACATTGACCGGCGAGCGAATGGCCTGCTGCGCCGCCGTGAGCACGGTGAAGCTGTCCTCGGCCGGCGAGATGCTCACGATGTCGGCGGCCTCTCGGTTCGAGAAGCGCTCGCTCCGCTCCCCGGTCGCCGGATCGATCTCGAGGCCGACGGCCTCCATGGAGCTCTTGGCGTAACCCACCGCGAGCTTGCCGCCCTTCGTCGCCGTGACCTCGAAGGGGATGCTCTTCGCCACGAGCGGCGCCCATTGCTGCGGCTGGCGCGCCACCCAGCAGGGCTTCGGCGGGACGGGGATGGCCGCGCGCGCGACGTCCTGCGCGGCGGCGAGCGCGGGGCGCGCGGTCCCGACCGGCGCGCTCCGGGTCGCCGCGACGGAGTGGCGGCCCGCGAAGAAGGCGACGACGCTCATGAGCACCGCTGCCCCGCCGATGCCGACGAGCGAGGAGACCTGCACGGACACCGCGGTGGAGAGCGGCTTGCCGCCGCCGTGAGCCCGCGAGCTCTGCGCGCCCGCGCGAGGCGGCTCAGCGCGCCGCGCCGAGGGCGCGCGCGGGTCGAGCGCTGGCGAGCCGTTGCTCGCACCCGTGGCCGAGCTGCGGTCGCCCCGCTGGCCCGGCATCGGGGGCACGTCGGCGCCGGTCGGGCTGCGCTGCGGGCCCTGGAGCCCGGGCAACAAGCCTGGCCACGAGCGCGCCGCCGGGGGCCCCTGCGGCGCGCCCGGTCCGACGCCGACCGAAGGGATGGTCGCGTACTCGCGGCGCCCGGCCGGCGGTTCGGGCAACGGGGAGCGCTTCGTCTCGTCGGGCACCGGCGCCGCGGCGAGCTCCCTGGTCTCGCCGTGGGGCGCTGCGGCGGAGGGCTCCGGGGCCTCGCCGCGCGCGCGGGTGGTCGAAGCATCCCGGCTGTCGCTGGTCGCCGCGGCCTCGGCGCCGCCGGGCAGGGGACCGTCGGCGGGCGCTGCGGGGCTCGCGGGTCGAGGCCCGGTCGACGCGAGCGCCATGGCGGTGCTCGCGCCAGGCGCTGCGTCGGACGAGGGCGCGGAGGGGGGCAGGGGAGGCGGTGCCACGGGCTGCGTCGCGCGGGGAGCCTCCGCAGGAGGGCGCGGCGGCGGTGCGGGGAGCGCGCCGAGGCGGAGGAGGGGCTTTGCGCCGGCCGCCGCCTGGTCCGGCGCTTCGGGCGCGCGCGCGGCTGCAGGGGTCTTCGCAGGGACCGCGGGGAGCCGGACCGGAACCGGATGTGGCGGCACCGAGCGTCCCGTCGGGGACGGGGGTCGCTTCGTCCCCCGGCTGGAACTCGACGGCGCGGGCGGCACCGCGGAGGGGGGCCTGCCGGCGCCCTCGTCCGCGCCGCCCGCCGCGCCGCGCCCGTGGTTGCCCGGCGCAGCGCCGACCGGCGCCGCGTCGCGACCGGAGAGCCGAGGTGGCAGCGGGGGCGGCCTCGCCGCGGCGCGCGACGTCAGGGCGCCCGCGGCCCTCGGCGCCGCGCCGGGCCTGCTGGGCGAGGCCGCGCCTGGTGTCCGCTTCGGCGCTGCAGGCGCGTCGTCCGTGCTGGCGCTCGCGTCGCCTGCGGCGGTGCCTGCGTCTGCGGCCGGGCGCTGATCGGCCGAGGTCTCCTCGCGTTCTTCCGGCGCCGACGGGAGCTTCGGCGCGCGGGGGATCAGGGGCGCTGACTCGTCGTTCGCCGTGGAGCTGTCGTAGCGGGGCAGCTGCGTGATCGCGCGGGCGACCCCCGCGTCGAACGTGCCCCCCGCAGCCGGGACGACGATCGGCGCGCTCGGGCCGCTGGCCGGCGCGCTGGCCGGCGCGTCGACCCCCGTGAGCGTCCTCATGGACTCGCGCTTGCGCGGCGGCGGGGGCGGAGGGTGAGGTCGCGTCGTCGGGCGGTTCGCCGGCGCGTCGGGCTTCCGGTCGTCCGCGGACGTGCGCGCTGGCGCTGGGCTGGTGCGCTGACCACCGCGGGCGGGCGCCGGACCCAGATCGTCACCGAGCTCGAGATCCAGCTCCACACCGCTCTCGCGAGCGGGGTCCCTGGCGACGGCCGGCTTCTCCGGTGAAGCGGCGCTCGCCTCTGGCTTTCGCCGGAGCTGGGCGGCGTCGGCGAGCTCCGGCTGCCTGGACGCGGGCGCCCACGCCGCCATGCCCTGGCGCCAGACCAGCGTGGATCCCGGGATGACGCCGGAGGCCAGCGCGCTTCGCAGCTCGGCGGTGCTCACCTGCCGCTGGACGCCGCGCTCATCCGTCCATCGCCACGCGCTCAACGGGGGCCCCTCCTCCAGCTGCGGGAGCGCCGGAATCTCAAGACGTGATCCACGACGTGGTGATCGTACCGCGCGTCCTTTGCAAAGAGATCTTCTTTCGTCCGCTCACGCAACCGTGCGTCCACTCCCGACGAAGATCGCGCAGGTAGCCGATGAGTCCTTCCCGTGTCGTCGTCGCCGCAGTCCGCGCCCTGGCCGCCGCCGCTGGGCGCGCGCTCAGCCCGCCGTCCTGCGCTGGCTGTGATGAGCCCATCGCGGATGACGCGGTGTTTTGCGCTGACTGCGCGCGGACCGCCTTGCCTTATACGGAGCGCCCGGGGGCGATCGGCGTCAGGGCCGCCGATGCCGGTCTCGTCGCGTTCGCTCCGTTTGCCGGGGCGCTGGCCGAGGGGATCCGGCGCTTCAAGTACAGCGATCGTCCGGATCTCGCGCGTCCGCTCGGTCGGTTGCTGCTCTGCGCGGCGCGTGACGCAGGGGTGCGCGCCGACGTCGTGGTTCCGGTCCCGCTGCATCCGCGCCGTCTCGCCGAGCGCGGCTACAACCAGGCGGCGTTGCTGGCCGCGCATGTCGCTGACGGACTTGCCGCCTCGTTCGCGCCGCGGGCCTTGCGCCGTGTCCGTTCCACGGCGCAGCAGGCGCAGCTCTCGCGCGACCTTCGCCTGCTGAACGTGGCGGGAGCGTTCCGTGCGCGCGCGCCGGAGCGGGTCGAGCGCCGGCGGGTCGCGCTGATCGATGACGTGGCGACCACGGGCGCCACGCTCGCGGCGTGTCGTGACGCGCTCCTCGGCGCGGGGGCGGCGTCGGTCACGTACCTCGTCGTGGCTGCCGCCGAGAGCGGCGCGGACGAGCTCAGAAGCTCGCCTCCGTCAGCGCGCCGCACTTGATGATGACGGTCCTGCCCTCGGCGAGCCACCGCGTGCCCTTCGGTGTCGGCTCGCCGAGCCGCACGAAATAGCGCCCGCAGCGCACCTCGATGGGCTGATTGCTGGGCCCCACCGCCACGCCCGTCACGTAGACGGTCGCGTCCCGGGGCGCGTTGAGCTTGAGCAAGCCATGGCCGCTCCGGAGGGTGGGGGCGGCGCTCGCGGCAGCCTGGGCGGGAGGCGGCGCTGGAGGGGGGAGGGCCTCGGCGGTCGGCTGCGGTGGAGGCGGAACGGCCTCGGCGGCTGGCGGCGGTGGAGGCGGAATGGCCTCGGCGGCTGGTGGCGGTGGAGGCGGAGGCGGCGCTTGCCGTGCGGCGCTGTCGCTCGTGCTTGCTGACAATGGGGGTGCCGTATGCACGGGGACGGCCGCTTGCCTCGGCTCCGTGGCGGTGGTGCTCGCGGGAGCAGCCGCAGCCTCATTCGCCGGCGGAGCCGTTCGGCTCCGAGCCGCCATTTCGGGCAGGACTGTTTCGACCGAGTGGACCCCCAGCGCGAACACGACCGCCGCCGTCGCCAACGCAACCCCGATGGTTCCGAGCGGCGAGAGCGGCGTCGACGGATGGCCCTCAACCGACCCAGGTTGGGGCGCGCCCGCCGACCCAGGTTGGGGCGCATCCGTCGACCCAGGTTGGGGCGCGCCCGCCGACCCAGGTTGGGGCGCATCCGTCGACCCAGGTTGGGGCGCGTCCGTCGCCGACCCAGGTTGGGGCGCGCCCGCCGACCCAGGTTGGGGCGCGTCCGTCGCCGACCCAGGTTGGGGCGCGTCCGTCGACCCAGGTTGGGGCGCGTCCGTCGACCCAGGTTGGGGCGCGTCCGTCGAGAACATCGGCGCCAGTGTAGCGGGACCGTCCCCTGCCGAAGCGAACTCTCCCGCCCGGCGGCCCACCCACGCGTTCCCGTCGGATCCGCTCCCCGGAGCAAGCGCACACGTTGATTGTATGCTGGAATACATTCGTGTACGTCGTCGCACATCCACTGACGTGGGTTCGCAGGGAAATGCCGCTCGGCCGTCGAGCGCTGGCCGCCGGGGTGCTCGACACCCTCGGGCTCCTGGACCGCTTCCTGTGGTTGCGCGCGAAGCTCCGGCTGCCCGTGCTCTCCGTGTTCACCTACCACCGCATCGCGGAGCCTTCCGACGTGGCCGAGCTCGATCCCGGGGTCGCCGAGGTGAGCGCGCGCGAGTTCGAGGAGCAACTCGCGGTCATCAAGACGCACTGCACGGTCGTCTCGCTCCGGGACGTGCGGCTCCTCGCGAAGGGACGGAAGCTCCCGCCGAACCCCGTCATGGTCGCGTTCGATGACGGCTACCAGGACAACCACGACGTCGCGTTGCCCCTCCTGGAGCGCGCCGGGGTCACGGCCACGTTCTTCATCGCCACCGAGTACCCCGACAGCGGGCGCCTCTACTGGTGGGATCGCGTCGCGCTCCTCATGCACCGGTGCCGGCGAGCGCGCGTCGAGATCGCCTACCCCGCGACGCTCGTGCTCGAGCCGCTGCGCGACCCGATCGCGGCGGCGACGCGCGTCTGCCAGGCCATCAAGCGCACCTCTGGCCTGGACATCGACCGCCTGTGGGACGAGATCGAGCGCCGCACGGGGGTGTCGCTCGACCGCTGCGAGGA
This sequence comes from Sorangium sp. So ce1153, assembly GCF_051521595.1. Lineage (NCBI taxonomy): Bacteria > Pseudomonadati > Myxococcota > Polyangiales > Polyangiaceae > Sorangium > Sorangium sp. So ce1153. The sequence continues at coordinate 12,015,070 of NZ_CP150361.1, read as the reverse complement.
GCGCGCGCTCGCGGCCAGGACGATCATGGGCTGGAAGCAGATCGCGGCCCTGCGGCGGGCGGGCATGGACGTGCAGTCGCACTCGCACCGCCACCGCGTCCTCCAGACGCTGTCACCCGACGAGGCCACGCGCGATCTCGCGCGCTCCCGCCGCGTGCTCTCCGAGGCCCTGAACGAGGCCGTGCACGCCGTCGCGTACCCCGTCGGATACAGCCTGTGCGGCGCGTTCCATCGCGCCGTCAGGGAGGCCGGCTTCGAGCTCGGCTTCACCAACAACTCCGGCCTTTGCATGCTCTCGTCCTTCGATCCCCTGAACTTCCCGCGCGTCGCCATGGACCGCGGGCAGATCGGCGCGCTCTTCAAGCTCAAGCTGCTCATCGGTCAGCGGCCTGGCTCACGCGCTGGCCGCTGACCGGCCAGCGCCCGCGCGGCGCGGACCGCCCCGCGCGCCGGTCACGGCAGCGCCGCCGCTCGCTCGGCAGCGCCTCGACCGGCGCGCGTGGCCTGGGCTGTGCACGCGCACCATCGCTGGGCCGGTTCTGCACGCGCATGGCCTTGAAGGGCCAGAAAAGCTGCTTCGCAGCCTGTTCGACGAAGGGAGGCTCTCGTGAAAGGCACGATCCTTGGTCCCAGCTTCCGCGCCGCCGCCGCCGTGCTCGGCGCGGCCTCGCTGCTCGCCGCGGCCCTCGCCGCGGGATGTGGCGGCTCGCCGCCGCGCGCGGCTTCGGCGCAGGCGCCCGCGCGGCCCGCGCCGGAGGCGCGCGATGGGCGGAGCGCGTCGAAGGCCACCCTCGAGCAGCGCGAGCAGCGCGAGGCCCAGCGCGCGTGGTGCGTGTACCTCGAGGAGCTCTACGAGCGCGCCACCGAGCAGGCGAGGGGCTGGCCGAAGTTCGAGGAGTGCACCCGGATGACGACGATGGCCTCGCCGAGGATGCTCCGCGAGACCTCGGAGTGCTCGCTGGCAGCGCTGCGGCAGTTCGAGGGCGACCCCTTCACCGCGGGCTACGCAGCGGAGGTGAGCCGCTGCGGCTCCGAGGCGATGACCGCCACGACGCTCCCCCGGTCCGATCTCGCCCCGTTCATGGCCGTCCTCTGCGGTCGCCTCGCGGGGTGCGGAGACCTCGACTATGACACCTGCCGGCAGAGCCTGGAGGACGGGCTCGGTCCGCAGCTCGAGCGGGCGATCGGCGCGATGAACAACCGCGGCCGGCAGGAGGTCCGCGCTTGCTTCGGCAAGCTCGCGTGCGGCGGCGATCTCGGGCCTCAGATCTCCGCGTGCCTCGAGCCCATCATGGACGACCTGCTCTGGCTGCCGGGGTGAGCGCGCGCCGCGCGACGATCAGCCGCGGTCGCCCGGCAGGCGGCAGCGCGCGATCAAGGGAACGTGGTCGGACAGCCCGGCGAAATCGCCCCTGTGCCCGAACGGTTGCGTGCCCGCGAAGTCCAGCCACTGGAGGCGCTCGGACGAGTACACGTGGTCGAGGTGCATGCGCAGGTTCATGAAGCCGGCCGTGGGGAAGGCGCGCGCCTCGCTCTCGGAGAGGCAGCGGACCTTGGCGAACGCGTCCACGAAGCCGATCTCCTCGCGCAGGAAGCGGTCGACCGGCGAGCCCGGCAGCGAGTTGAAATCGCCGACCACGACGAAGTTGTCGCTCCGCCGCTCGCGCCGGACGAAATCGGCGAGCACCCTCGCCTCCTCGAGCTGATTCGGCCCGAACCCCATCCGCGCCTCGCCGGTCCAGAACTCCCGCGAGAAGACGCTCGGCAGGCTGAGGTGCGTGTTGAACACATCGAAGCTCTGCCCGCTCTCGTGCTCGAACGACACGTGCGCGCAGATGCGCGTCTGCTTCAGGCTCTTGACCCTCCGCCGGTGGGTGATGTCGTGCGGGCGCTCCGCGTTGTGGTGCCCGATGCGGAACGTGTCGCGCGCGATCACCGCGAGCCCGGTCGTGTAGATGTTCGTCCGCGACGTGAGCCGGTAGGTGTGCGCGGGGAAGTAATAGGCGACGTAGCGCTCGGGCCGCTCCCGCTGCGCCAGCGCCGCGTGCAGCTCGGTCATCAGGCGATCGAGCTGCGTCTCCTCCGGATGCCACCGCGGGTTCATCGTCGAGGAGCGCAGCGACTGCGTCTCTACCTCCTGGAGGCACACGAGATCGGGCAGCGGCGACAGCCGCGCCAGCGTCGTCGCGATGCGGGTGATCGCGGCGCTGGTCGAGGCGATGCCCCGCGTGCCGTGCCCGAAGTAGCGGACGTTATAGGTGATGATCCTGAGCGGCGTGGCGCCGTCGTCCGGCGGCTCGCCGCCTCCGCGACCGCCTGGCGCCGCGCTCGTGGAGGCGCGTTCCGGTGCCGTATCCTCGGGTGTTGAGCCGTTCGAACCAGGTGGGAGGCGCCGCTCGGTCATGTATCCTCTCGCCCATGGGCAAGAACATCATCGTTTCCGAGGATACCATTCGTGACCTGCTGGAAGCGCATGCCTCCCTCTCCGCCTGGTACTACGAGCTCTGGTCGGCGCTGCGCGTCGCGAAGGCCTCGGCGAGCGCCCCCGATGATGCGGCCCGTGCGGCGTTTGTCGAGCGGATGGCCACGAGCTTCCCGGAGGTCGCGTCGATCGCCCGCTCCATCCGGGTGCCGCGGATGTTCGTCCCACCGCCGCCCGCGGTGAGCGTGCCCCCTGTCGCGACCGCGGAGGCACTAGAAGAGGCCCCCACGGCCATCGAGCCCGCGCCCGCCCGGCTCCGGGAGCTCCACGGCCAGCCACCCAAGAGCCAGCCGGGCGCTGACCCCGCCGACGAGCCCGCTCCCGCGCCATCGCAGCCCGCGATCGCTCCTCCCCCGCTGGTGGTCCCGTCGAAGGTGAAATACGACACCTAGTCCAGGCCGTGTCGGCCCGACTCGCGAGCTCAGCCATGAGGCAGGCCGTGCCGGCCCGACTCGCGAGCTCAGCCATGAATCACGTCGCGGACCTCTCCTCGCGATGCCCGTCAGCGAGCCGAGCCGGGGCGGAGCTTGCGCCGGGCGAGCAGCTGCTCGGCCTCGGCGGCTCCTGTCATGTCGAACACGGGGTTCAGAGCGAGCGCTGTCCGGACGAGCCGCTCCCCCTCCTCCAGGTCTCCCAGCGCGATCCGGATCGCCCCCGCGTGGTAGAGCAGGCGCGCGTCCCGGGTGCCTAGCGAGAGCGCCCCGTCGCTCGCGGCGCGCGCTTCGGGCAGCTTGCCGGCGCGGTACAGCGCCCAGGCGTGGGCGTCCTCGGTGTAGATGTCGGCGCGGAGGCCGCGCTCCGCGGCGGCGAGCCGCAGGGCCTCCTCGCGCTCCAGGCCCTTGGTCGCGTAATAGAGCGCGAGCGTCCGGCGATCCGACCGACGTCCCGCGTCGACCGCGCGGGCGTACGCCTCGGCCGCGCCTGCGTGATCGCCCGCGGCCGTCCTGGCGTCGCCGAGCAGCCACGCGGTGGTCGCGTCCGGGCTCTGCCGGTGGGCTCGCTCGAGGAGCTCGACCGCGCGCCCCCACGCGCCGCGGGCCAGCGCGACGCGCGCCCGGCCAGCGAGCGCCGGCGGGTACTCGCCCTGCACGGCGAGCGCCCGCGCGAAGACCCGGTCCGCGGCCTCGTTGTCGCCCTCGTGCCAGAGCATCGCCGCCGCCTGGGACAGCGTCCACGCGAGCGCCTCGGGCTCGCGCGGGTCGCCTGCGTCGATCGCGAGGCGGATGATCCGCTTCGCGGTCGCCGCGTCCCCCTGGAGCCAGCGCAGGTGCGCCGCCCGCGCGTACGACGGCAGGCCGGGCCGCTGGTCGACCATCCGCTGCGCCGCCCGGGCCGCCACCTCGAAGAGGCCGAGCTCCAGCGCCGCGTCGCTGAGCGTCCCGAGCGCGAGCGCGTCGCCCTCGTCCCGCGCGAGGACCTGCTCGGCAGCGTCGCGCGCCTCGGCGAACCTGCCGTCGTGGAGCAGCACGAGGCCGCGCAGGTTGAGCGACGCGCGATCGTCCCCCGCCAGCGCGAGCTCCGCGCACGCGCCCGCGCGGTTGTAGAGCGACGGGTCGCCCGAGGCGCGCGCCTTTCTGATCCAGGCGTGGCCCAGCGCGCTCCACAGATCGGCGCCGCGGGGCGCCCCCTCGAGCCGCCGCGACAGCGCCTCGATCTCGCGATCGATCGGGCTCGCGCCCGCCGGGGCGGCGAGCGCGAGCCGGCGCGCCGCCTCGAGGCCCGGGGGCGCCGGCGCGTCGGCGGCGCGCGCAGCAGGCGCGGGCGCGGCTGGCGCGGGCGCGGCTGGTCCGGCGTCGGCGCGCGATCGCTCGGTGCAGCCGAGGCTTCCGCTCAGGGCAGCGCAGGCGAAGAGGCAACCCGTTCGTCGCAGCATCGGAGCGCTGACCTCCTGGCGCGTAGGATCTCCGCCCGGGGCGAGCCGCGCCGCTCGCCGGGGCGTCGCGTGCTCGATCCGATCGCGAAAGAGCTTGCCGCGTCGGTCTGCGCCGGCAAGCTCGCCGCTCCAGCGCATCGCTCGATCGATCGTCAGCGCGCAGCGCGGAGGAGATCGCATTGCCTGTCTCGACGGATGGCGACCGCCTGCGGCGGCTCTGCGCCGCGGCGCTGGTCATGCAGCTCGGCGCCGCGTGCTCGCGCGCGCAGCGGAGCGCGCCGGACGCCGGCGCGGCCGCGACGTCCGGCGCGAACGCGCTGTCCACCGGGGACGCCGGCGCGAGCGCGGCGTCCTCGCCGGCGTCGCCCGCCGACGGCGCCGCCGGCGACGAGGTCGCCCCCGTCTATCCGAGGGCCCACGGCGCGCCGGAGCCGCTCGCGGCCCGGCTCTGCGAGGCGCTGCACGCGCTGCCCGCGCGGCGCAAGGCCGCGTGCTGCGGCGGCGGCGCCGGCTTCCACGCCGCCGCGGAGTGCGCGCGCTCGCTGAGCTTCGCGCTACGCGCGGGGGCGGTGACGCTGTCGTCCGACGAGGTCAGCCGCTGCGTCGAGGCGATGGATCGGTCGCTCGAGGGCTGCGACTGGGTCTCCCCGCTCGCCGCCCCGGTCCCGCCGGCGTGCGAGGGGATCGTGCGGGGCGCGCTCGGCGAGGGGGCGCGGTGCCGCTCGTCGCTAGAGTGCGTGGACGGGCTGCGCTGCGAGGGCGCCGGCCCCACCGACGCGGGGTCCTGCCGCCCCCCGCGCGCCGCGGGCCCCTGCGGCCTCTCCGTCGACGCGCTGGCCGCGGTCACCCGCCAGTCGCGCTACGCGGACGCGCACCCCGAGTGCGGTGGCCACTGCGCCGGGCGCGCGTGCGCGGACGACGTCCCGCTCGGCGGCCGCTGCGAGGCCCACGCCGCGTGCGGGCGGGGCCGCCGCTGCGTCGACGCGCGCTGCAGCGAGGCGCCGCTCCCCCCGATCGGCGCCGCCTGCCTGGGCGGGCTCTGCGCGCCGCCAGCGACCGCCGCGCGCTGCGTCGACGGGCGCTGCGCAGCGCCGAAGGCCGAGGGCGAGGCCTGCGCGCGCGACGCCGAGTGCCGCGCCGCCTGCGTTCGCCCGGACGGGCGCGCGGCGGTCGCTGGCGTCGCTGGCGGCGCGGGCGGCGTGTGCGCGAAGCGCTGCGCGGCGCGGTGACCGGCCTGCGCGGCGCCGCGACGGGCGAGCGCCCCGCCGCGCCGCGCCGGGCAGCTCAGGGCTTGAAGTGCCCCTGGGTCGCGCCCTCCCAGGCCGTCGCCAGGTACGGGAAGGCCGGGAGGAACCGCGCGTCGTTCGCGGCGACGCCGTCGCCCGCCGTCGCGCCGGGCGCGCCGGTCAGCAGGAGCGTGAGCAGGGCGTCGGTGACGTCGGTCTGCTCGTGATCCGCGCCGGCGACGAGCGCGCGGCCGTTCGGGAAGCCCGACGGCATCCCGAGGTCGATCCGGAGCACGTCGCCCACGGTCTCCAGGCTGTGGCCCCCGAGGCTCGCGGGCTTCAGGTTGAACGTGTCGATGAGGTCGGTCCGGCTCTGCTTCAGCGCCTCGGGGTCGAAGGCGGCGAGCGGCTGGCCGGCCCGGTAAAGGCCGGCGAACTCCGCGTCGCGCACCAGGATCGGGTTCAGGAAGTAGGCCCCGAAATTGGCGAGGTCGTCGCGCGGGTGCGCGCGGTTGTACTTGTCCTTGTCCTGCAGGCCGATGATCCAGGTGTTGATCAGCGGCAGCCCGACCCGCGACACCTGGACCCAGGGACCGAGCCCGTCCTCCTTGCCGTTCGCGCGCAGGATCCGCACCTTGCGTCGGCTCGCCGAGGCCCAGACGCCGAGCGTCTGCTGGTCGCTCGGCCCCGCCGTCGGCTCCGATCCGCCGTTCACGATCGCCAGCGGGATCTCGAGCGCGAGCGTGTGCACGTTGAAGCCGGCGAGGTTGTCGCGCGCTGTGCACGACGGGTTCGGCGCGGCCAGGAGCGGGCAAAGCCCCGCGAGGTCGAACCCGTGGCCGAGGTCCGCGTAGAAGCTGTCGTCGCGCGGTCCGACCCAGGCGCGCCCCTCGCCGCCGGTCATCTGCTTGAGGAACTTGGAGGACGTCGCGAAGGCAGGGTAGCCGCCGCCGGTGATCTGGTAGGCGAGCTGGTTCGTTCGCCTCCCGATGTTCGGCGGCGCGACCGGCGCGCCGGCCAGGATGACGGTCGACGCCCCGCCCTCGATCTTCGTGACGGTGTACGTCTGCTCTGCGCCCGCGAGCTGCGAGAAGAACTCGTTGCCGCCGCTCGGCGCCGGGGTGAGCCCCGCCGGATCCGCCGCGCCGTACGGCGTGGTCGAGAACCGGAACTGGTACGTCAGCGCGTCCTCGAGGCTCGACGGCCCGCGGGCGATGTGCACCTCGTAGAGCACGTCGTCCGAGAATCCGTGGAAGTTCGGCCCGCTGGCGGGCTCCTCGAGCGGGATGTAGCTCGCGAGGATCACGAGGTTGCTGCCCTCCACCCACGCGTACAGGTCGGTGTTGTCGGCGGCCGGGTCCCTCGCGATGGCCGGCGCCTCGCGGTGGCTCGACGCTGCAGCAACGCCGGGTGCGCTGAGCGCGACCGACGCCGCGAAGGCGGCGGCGGCGCGCGACGGCCTCTGGATCATGCGTGCGGGTCCTCCCATCGCTCCTCTTCGGCTCACTGGCTGAGCAGGAACACCGAGCCCTGCTCCTCGGCTGCGTGATCGACGGACGCATCGACGGACGCATCGACGGACGCATCGACGGACGCATCGACGAACGCGAAGACGTCGGCGGCCCTGGCCCGGTGCAGACCGCCGGGCTCGCCGCGGCGCGCGGCGCCGGTCGCCATCGTCGAGCGCGCCCCGGACGCCACCTCGATCCGCACGACCTCGTCCGCGCCCCGGCTCACGTCGCGCGCGAGCACGAACAGCGCCGCTTCGTCGCGCGTCAGCGCGAGGCCGCACGGGTAGCCGACGCGCAGCCCGGTCGCGAACGGGCTCACGAAGCCGTCCTCGATCCTGAAGATGGTCGCCGTCCCGTCGGGGCTCGCGAGGGGGTCGCAGACGAAGACGTCGCCCCCGCGCGCGACGGCGACGCCGCTCGGGTCGACGAGCGGGCTCCCTGTGGCGATCGCGGAGGCCTCGCCGCCGCGCGCCGGCACGGAGAACACGCCGGGCTGGCCGCCCTCGCGAGCGCGCCCCGAGAAGACGAGCCGCGCCTCGCCGTCCGCGCCGTGGGCGACCTCTAACCCCCGCGCGCGCAGCCCCTCGCCGCCCTGGACCGGCGTGACGGCGCCGCCGGGCAGCTCGATCGCAAAGAGGGCGCCGGCGTCGTCGAGCGCCGAGCTGCCCGCGCCCGGATCGGCCACGAAGAGGCGGCCGCCGTCCGTGCTCGCCGCGATCCCGAGCGGCGCGACGAACGGCGGGCCGACCGCGATCGCGGCGGCGCTCGCCCCGCCGCGCGCGCTCACCCTGAAGACGCCGGCCCTGCCGCTCGCGTCGACGCCGGTGAAGTACACGTACGCCGCGCCGGCGTCCGGCGTCGCGTCGAACGCGAGCGCCGGGGCGAGGGGCGCGATCGCGTAGGGCGCGTCGCCCCCTGCGCCGCCCCCGCCCCCGGTCCCGCTCGCGGCGCTCGCGCCTCCCGTCCCGCCGGCAGAGCTCGCGTCCGTCCGTCCAGGCGCGTCCTTCGCGCGGCTGCAACCCAGGTTGCCCGCGGCGGCCGCGAGCGACGCGACAGCGCACAGCACACCGGCGCTTCGCCGGAAGTCCCCCCTGGCTTCCGTCATGCCTGCTCCTCCCGGCGTCGCTCGGCGTCGCCGCCCCTGCGGCTCGCGCGGCTCGCTCGCCGGCGCGCGCTGCGGCAGCCGAACGGACGCGCTGCGCCGGACGCGACCCGTTCTGCCACGACCCTCCCGGGTCGAGTAGGCCGCGGCCGCGCCGCGCGCGAGAAAGCCGCGCGCACCCTGCCTCCCGTGTCCGGGGGGGCCCGCCTGCCCTCAGGCCCGGGAGCGACGCCGCGCGGGAGGGCCGGACGCCCTTCCCCCGTCGACCCGCTGACAGCCCCGTTTTATAAGGACATCCATGTTCGATGTCGCTCGGTCACTGTATGCACGGGCGTTGGAGGACATCCGTGCGGCGGGTCTCTACAAGGAAGAGCGGATCCTCGCGACGCCGCAGGGGCCGGCGATCCGGACCGAGGGCGGCGCCGAGGTCCTCAACTTCTGCGCGAACAACTACCTCGGCCTCTCGTCGAACCTGGCCGTCATCGCCGCGGCGAAGGAGGCGATCGACTCCCACGGCTTCGGCCTCTCCAGCGTCCGGTTCATCTGCGGCACGCAGGACCTGCACCGTCGGCTCGAGTCCAGGATCGCCCGCTTCTTCGGCACCGAGGACGCGATCCTCTACTCGTCCTGCTTCGACGCGAACGGCGGCCTGTTCGAGACGCTCCTCGGCGAGGAGGACGCCGTCATCTCGGACGCGCTGAACCACGCGTCGATCATCGACGGCATCCGCCTCTGCAAGGCCGAGCGGCACCGCTACCCGAACGGCGACATGGCCGCGCTCGAGGAGATCCTCCGCAAGACGTCCGGCAAGCGGCTCCGGCTCATCGCCACCGACGGCGTCTTCTCGATGGACGGATACCTGGCGAAGCTCGACACCATCTGCGACCTCGCCGACAAGTACCGCGCCATGGTGATGGTCGACGACTCGCACGCGACCGGGTTCATCGGGCCGACGGGGCGCGGGACCGCGGAGCTCTGCGGGGTCATGCACCGCGTCGACGTGATCACCTCCACCCTGGGCAAGGCGCTCGGCGGTGCGAGCGGCGGCTTCACGACCGGCCGGCAGGAGATCGTCGATCTGCTCCGGCAGCGCTCGAGGCCGTACCTGTTCTCCAACACGCTCGCGCCCGCGATCGCCGGCGCCTCGATCGCCGTCTTCGACCTCATCGACGCGGAGCCCTCGCTGCGCGAGCGGGTGATGGAGAACGCGCGCCGGTTCCGGCAGGGGATGGCGCAGGCCGGCTTCACCATCAAGCCGGGCATCCACCCGATCGTGCCGATCATGCTGGGCGAGGCGCGCCTCGCGAACGAGATGGCGAAGGCGCTGCTCGCCGAGGGCATCTACGTGATCGGCTTCTCGTACCCCGTCGTGCCCAAGGGCGAGGCCCGCATCCGGGTGCAGCTCTCCGCCGCGCACGAGCCCGCGCACGTCGATCGGGCGATCGACGCCTTCCGGAAGGTCGGCCGCCAGCTCGGCGTCGTCGGCTGAGCGGCTCAGTAACGGAGGATCACCTTCGGGTGCTTCGAGATGGCCTCCTGGAAGGTCGCCGTGTCGTAGTCCTTGAAGTCGAACACGGTCCCTTCGCCCCGGTTCAGGATGACCTCCCAGAGGAGGTCGTGGATGTTCGGGGAGCGCGACTCGAGCAGGTGGCGCGTGATGTGCCACGTCTCGAAGATGCGGCGGCCGACCACGCCGTGCAGGGTGAGCCCGTTGACGATGACGCGGTCGAAGTCCTCGACGACCGCGTCGCCGCTCTTCAGCCCGAACAGGATGACGTCGCCCCCGCGCCGCGTGGCGCGGATGGCGTTGTTGACGCTGCTGTTGAAGCCGCTCATCTCGAGCGCGACGTCGACACCCACGCCGTCGGTGAGCGCCCTGAGCCGCTCCGTCAGCTCGGGGTCGCTCGCGTGCGGCCGCTCCGATCGCCCCGTGTTCGGGCGCAGGACCACGTCCGCTCCCAGGCGGCGCGCCATCTCGGCGTTCTCCTCGGACGGCTCCACGCCGATGACGGAGGTCGCCCCCAGCGCGCGGGCGATCGCGACGACGAAGAGCCCGATGCTGCCGCAGCCGAAGACGGCCACGCGCTTGCCGCGGAGGTTCACCTTGGTGCACGCGTGGACGGCGTTGCCGAACGGCTCCTGCACCGCGGCGACCTCCGGGCGGATCTTGGTGATGTCGGTGCGCCACAGGTTCTTCGCGGGGAGCTTCACGAGCTCGGCGAAGCAGCCGTCCTCGCTGATGCCGATGATCTTGTCGTCGGCGCACACGTTCGTGTCACCGGCGCGGCACTGGTAGCAGGCGCCGCAGATGATGTGGCTCTCGGTCGAGACGATGTCGCCGACCTCCAGGCCGAAGGTCCGGCGCGCGTCAGGGCCGAGGGCCACGACGCGGCCGAGCAGCTCGTGACCGACGACGCGCGTCGACTTCCGGTCGCGATCGAGCGACTTGAAGATCATGTCCTTGAAGGCGGTGCGGAACCAGATGCCCCGATCGGAGCCGCAGAAGCCGGTCATGATCGGCTGAACGAGCACGCCCGCGCGGTCGCGAGGGTCCTTGCCCTCGTCGAGCGTCGGGCGCTCGACCTGGCGCTTGACCAGCCCGACGGTGGACTCCCACGGGTCCTTCTCGCGATCGTACGTCAGCGCCCACATCGTCTCGCTCATGCGCCTGGCTCCAGGTCTGGGTTCGAGGCGCACCGAGCTGGCGCAGGGGCGCCTCAGGCGCGTGTAGCGTGGCGCGCGGACGAGCGAGCGCCATCATAAAATTACGCTGGGGGTGCTTACTTCTTCAGATCGATCGGCCTCTTCAGCTCGATCTTCTTCCGCCCCGTGCCACCGTCCGCCGCGCCCGCGTCGGCCCCCGCGCCGGTGCCGGACGCGCCGGCGTCGGTCCCCGTACCCGTGCCGGACGCGCCCGCGTCGGTTCCCGTACCCGTGCCGGACGCGCCCGCGTCGGTTCCCGCGCCCGTGCTGGACGCGCCCGCGTCGCTGCCGGTCGTCCCCGCGTTGCCGCCGGTCGGGGCGCCCGCGTCGCCGGTCGCCTTGGGGGCAGCCGCCGCCGCTCGGGCGTCGGCCTCGGTCGCGGTCGTCGCGCGGCTGTCGTTGGCCTTGAGCTCGATCCACCCGAGCGTGGGCTGGCCGCCGCTCTGGAAGGCGACGAGCATCCAGTCCTGGTAGCTCGCCTTGAGGTCGACGATCGCGCCGTTATCGAGCCGCGCGAGCTCCTTCGACTTCGCGTCCGCCGCCTGGTACGCGGCGAACTGCTGCAGCAGGCGCCGGCGCCCGGGCTGGGGCTCCATGGTCGGGTACGTGGCCACGTACCCCGCGGTGAGGTCTGGCGTGGCCGGCGCCACCGGGGTCGCCGTGGCCGTCACCGCTCCGTTCGTCGTCGAGGCTTCCTCCCTGCTGCACCCTGCTCCGGCGAGCAAGCTGCCCGCGAGCACCAGGCTCCACATCTCGACCGTACGTGCCATCGTCTCCTCCGTCGCCTCGAGCCGGGGACTCGCTACATCGGCCGCGAGGCGAGGGCACCGTACACGAGCACCACGGGGAGCGCACCCGCGTGCGTGCCGGTCATCTGGCGGGCACGTCGGTCAGCGCGGGCCATCGCGGCGAGCGTCGAGCAGCGCAGAGCGCGCCGAACAGAGCGCAGACCGCGCCGATCAGCGCTTGGACGACGCGCGCGCGGCCGGCGGCGGCGGGGTCGTCTCGGAGATGGGCGGACGCTCCCGCAGGCACCTGTCGAGCCCGTCATGCAGGGCCGCCTCGTGCGCGCCCGGGAGCTTCGGGCGGCCCATCACGTTCACGAAGAGGCGGTCGTGCGCGAAGCCGCCGCCCGGGCCGAGGCTCATCCACACGAACATCGCGCGTCCCTTGATGTTCTCGAAGGGCACGCCCGCGCCGAGCTTGCCGCGCCACTCGCGCGAGTCGTGGCTGTTGTCGCGGTTGTCGCCCATCACCCAGACCTCCTCCTCGGCCACCTTGAAGGGACCGCGGGGGATGCCGCACACGCCGGCACGACAGCTCAGGCCTGGCGTGCAGTCCTCGTTGTCGACGCACATCAGCTTGTCGGGGTTCGCGTCGTAGAGCGTGAAGTACGACCTGTCCCCGAGGTACTCGAGGAACAGCTCGGCCTGGCGGCTCTCGTAGCGGTACGGACCGACGTGACAGTGTGGGACGAGCCAGCCGTTGAGGATCGGCCGGCCGTTGATCACATCCAGCGTGTCGCCCGGGACGGCGATCACCCGCTTGATGAAGTCCTGCTCCTTGTTCTCGGGGAACTTGAACACCATCACGTCGCCGCGCGCCGGCGGCAGGCGGGAGAAGAGGCGCTGGTCGGTCCACGGGATGAGCGGACCGTAGGTGAACTTGCTGACGAAGATGTGGTCGCCGACCATGAGGGTCGGGATCATCGAGCCGCTCGGGATCTTGAACGCCTCGACGACGAAGGCGCGCAGGATGAGCGCCACCGCGACGGCGATGCCGATCGACTCCGCGTACTCGCGCATCTCGCCCTTGCGCCAGCGGCCGAGGTGCTCGCCGACCGCGCGGTCGGCGCGGCTGTGGGCGGCGTCGAACTCGTCGGCGTCGAACGTCTCGGCGCTCATCGCGCGCTCGAGCGACGCAATCGCCTGCGCCACCTGCTCGCGCTCGCCGCTCGTCAGCTCGCGCTCGACCTCGCGCTTGCGGCTGCGCAGGATGCGGTGGGCCTCCTCCAGGAGCGCGGCGGCGTCCTCGAAGCGGGCGCGCGCCTTCGGCGGGATGTCCCGGCGGCCGCCGACCCCGATCGCCGACGCGAACGGCAGGTCGTGGCGGAACCGCCAGAGGATCATCGCGAAGATCGTGAAGAGGACGATGCCGGCCGGGATCTGCTGCTCGCCGACGAAGACGCGGAGCGGCTGGGTGCTCGCGCCCGGGGACGACGGGGTGAGCAGCCAGACGTTCGCGACCGCGAGCGCGAAGGGCACGAGGCAAATCCACACGAGATGGAACAGGAAGCGCAGCAATCGGCCATCCTTGCCGCCGGGCGGCGGAGAGCTGCCGGTCGAGCGCGGGTCCGCGCCGCCGGCCGGCTTGGCCGCGCTGACGCGGGGCTCCGGGTTCGCGCTTCCCCTCATCGAGGGCCTGAACTCCGAGTTTGAGGGCCGATTGGCCGCGACCGACGGTACGCTCTGGGGTTGATCATCGGGGCGCGGCGGCAAGAGAGAGCTTATGTATACGCCGACCCCCGCCGCGGCAAGTGCGCAGGCGCGGAGAGCGACGCGCGGTCCGTCGGCGCCATCTCTGTCGTGTTGGTTCTCCCTGCGCCACGCGCGCGGCCGTCGTCACGGCGCGTCCCCGACCTCGACGGCGTAGCTCACGAGGGCGGCCCGGTCGTCGCGGGCGTATGTCGTCGGCTGCGTCCGCCCAGCGGCGCTCGTGTTGTCGATGACCAGGTAGTACTGCCCCTCGGGCAGCGGCACCGTCCGCCGCCACGGGGCGCCCGAGTACACCGGCTCGTCCAGCAGGGGAGCCGCGACGAGCGGCGCCGGCGCCGGCTGCGTCAGGTAAGCCTGGAGCCACTGCTCCCCGCTGCCGCGCGGCACGAGGATCACGTCCACGCCCGGCGCGCCCTCGATGGCGATCGTGAGCGTCATCGCCTCGTCGCTGCCCGTGATCTCCAGCGGCCCGATGTAGTCGCGCTGGTCCTGGTGCACCTCGGTGCGCTCGTTCGCCAGGAGCAGCCGGCCGTTGTCGCGGCGCTGGTAGGGCTCGCGGGGCCGCTGCCCCTTCTCGATGATGCCGAGGCCGAACTGCACCGCGCCGTCGTCGTCGCGGATGACCGTGAACCCACGCGCGATCTCGGTCTTCACGAGCTGGGCGCCGAGCGCGTTGGCGTACGCGCTGCCCTGGGCGAGCGACACGCCGCCGAGCGAGATGGCGGCCGGCTGCTCGACGAGCCGGGTCGTGAAGCTCGCCGCCGTGGTCGAGCGCTGACGGAAGTACACGTACATCGTGTCGCCATCCATCAGGAAGTCGTGCTCGTACTCGACCGCGGCGCTCGCGTCGAAGCTCATGCGCTTCGTCAGGTTGGTCCAGACCACGCCGCTCCCGCCGAACTGGAGGAAGAGGTTGCCGTTCGCGAGCTCCTGGGCGACGCAGGAGCCCGGGTAGAAGCGGCCCGTCACCGGATCGTCGTCGCGGAGGCGCAGCGGCACGCTCCGCTTCCGCATCTCGCTGCAGAGCTGGCTCGTCGCGAAGGCCAGGATGGCCCTGCGGAGGGACAGGTTCCCCGGATCGTTCACGACGCCCGGCATGACGCCGAGCGCGCCCTGGCCGCACGCGCCGCACACCGTCCCGAGCAGGGAGATGCAGAGCGCGAGGCCGAGCGCGCGCAGCGCGGCGGTGCGGAGGAGCATGGGCGCAGCATAAACGAAACGCCGGCGGGTCGAGCGGCGCGCCGCGTCGCGCGGCGCGGGTCACGTCGCTTTCGGCCCGGCGCGCCGGGGGTGGTAGGGTCGCCGCCATGGCGAACGTCGCAGTGATCGGGGCCGGCGCCTGGGGTACGGCGCTCGCGAAGTTGCTGGCGGACAAGGGCAACCCCACCGCGCTCTGGGCGCACCAGGGGGAGCTCGCCGAGCGGATCGGCCGCGAGCGCCAGAACCACCGGTACCTGCCGGGCGTGGAGCTGCCCGAGAGCCTGCGCGCGACGAGCGACCTCGAGGACGCGCTGCGCGGCGCCGAGCTCGTCGTCGTGGTCGTGCCGTCGCACGCGCTGCGCGAGGTGGTCCGCGAGGCCGGCCGCCACATCCCGCGGGACGCGCTGGTCTGCAGCGCGACGAAGGGCATCGAGAACGACTCGCTGATGCTGATGAGCGAGGTGCTCGTCGACGAGCTCGGGCGCGCGGCCGAGCCGCGGCTCTCGTACCTGTCGGGCCCGAGCTTCGCGCGGGAGGTCGCCGCCGGCCAGCCGACCACCGTGGTGGTCGCGGGCAGGAGCGAGCGGGAGACGCACGCGGTGCAGCGCCTGCTCGCGACCGATCGGTTCAGGGTCTACTGGTCCGACGACGTCGTGGGCGTGGAGGTGGGCGGCGCCCTCAAGAACGTCGTCGCCATCGCGGCGGGCATCGGCGACGGCCTCGGCCTCGGGCACAACGCGCGCGCCGGGCTCATCACGCGCGGCCTCGCGGAGATGGCGCGCATGGCCGCGGCGAAGGGGGCGAACCTGCTCACGCTGGCGGGGCTCTCCGGGATGGGCGACCTCGTGCTCACGTGCACGGGCGAGCTGTCGCGCAACCGCACCGTCGGCTTCGAGATGGGCAGGGGACGGAAGCTCGACGAGATCCTCGCCGGCCTCGGCCACGTCGCCGAGGGGGTGAAGACGGCGAAGAGCGCGTACGAGCTCGCGAACAAGCTGGGCGTGAGCGCGCCGATCTCGGTCGAGGTGTACCGCATGCTCTACGAGGGCAAGCCGCCGCAGCAGGCCGTCGTCGACCTGATGACCCGCGCCCTCACGAGGGAATGAGAGGGGGTAAGGAGAGGGGGAAGGAGAGGGAGCGAGACGCGGAGCCGGCCCGCGGGAAGGCACTTTCTCGCGCTGCGCGCGCGCGTCGCCTTTCGTGAGCGTGTAAAGTGGCGGCGCGATGAACACACGACCTCTCGCGAGTCTCCTCTCCGCGCTCCTCGTGTCGAGCGTCAGCTGGACGGCCTCTGCCCAGTACGGCGCGCCGCCCTACGGCGGCCAGCAGGGCGGCGCGTACGGGGGCCAGTACGGCGGCGCGTACGGCGGCTACGCCTATCCGCCGCCGCAGCAGAAGAAGACCCAGCCGAAGTCGACGCCGCTCGAGGTCGGCTATCTCTACGCCACGTCGGTGGCCTACGGCGTGGGGACGGGCATCTGGTTCGACGCGGTCGCCGGCATCGACGACCCTGGCGTGCAGTTCATCGCGCCCGCGGTCCTCGGCGTCGCGGCGCCCGTAGGCGTCTACTTCCTCGACCAGCCGCCGATGCCGCGCGGCCTGCCTTCCGCGATCGCGACGGGCATGGTGATCGGCGCGGGCGAGGGGCTGGGGATCGCGTCCTACCAGTACGTCTCCGCGAGGAAAGGCAAGGAGTGGGGCTTCCTCGGGCTCGCCACTTCCGAGGTGATCGGCTCCACCGTCGGCGGCGCGGCGGGCCTGGGTTTCTACTACCTCCTCCGGCCCAAGCCGCAGACCAACATGCTGCTCGCGTCGGGCGCCGTGTGGGGCACGATCATCGGCAGCGAGTTCGGGGCCGCCGCCAGCAACGGCAGCTGGCGCGAGTCGAACGACAGCGTGTCGCTCGGCGGCCTGATCGGCTTCAACGTCGCGACAGCGGGCGCCGTCGGCCTGGCCATCGCCTGGACGCCCTCGTGGAACCAGCTCGCGTGGATGTGGGGCGGCCTCGGCATCGGCACCGTGGTGTCGTTGCCCATCTACTTCGCGTACATCGGCAGCGATCACGACCCCCGCCGCGGCCTCATCGCCCAGGGCGCCGCGGGCACCCTCGGCCTCGTCGCGGGGGCATTGTTTCTCGGCAAACCGGACCCCGCCGGCGAGGTCGCCGCGAGCGAGGAGCAGCGCGCCCGTCCCCCGTTCGCGCGCGTGCTCGGCGGCAGCCTCGTGCCGTACCGAGGCGGCATGGGCGCGGTCGTCCTCGGAGAGCTCTGGTAAGCAGCAGTGCGCCGGACAACACGGCTGCGTGGGGCCGCGGCACGCCTGCTATGCTCCTCTCGATGCCGACCCTGAAGTATTTTGTCTCCGAGGGCGCGCCACGCCTGTACAGCGTCCACAAGCCAGTCACGACGATCGGCAAGGCGCTCGGAAACGACGTCGCGGTCACGGGGGCGGGGGTGCTGGACCATCACGCGCAGATCGTGTTCGACGGGCGCGATTTCGTGCTCGAGGAGTGCGAGCGCGACGGGGAGATCGCGATCAACGGCAAGAAGAAGCGGCGCGCGCGCCTGGTGCACGGCGACAGGCTCCAGCTCGGCGCGGTCGAGGTCGGGTTCTCGATGTTCGCCGAGGCGCCGACCGTGCAGGAGCGGCTGCCGGTCGGCGCCGACGGGGAAGAGCGGCCCGCGCCCCCGCAGGGCTCCTCGGAGCTCGCCGGCGTCCGCAAGCTGTTCGCCTTCAGCGAGAAGCTCATCAACCGGCGCAGCGTCGACGAGCTCCTCGAGGCGATGCTCGACGACGTCATCGAGCTGACCCACGCCGACAAGGGGTTCCTGCTGCTGCTGGAGGGCGCGGAGGCCGCGGCCGACACGGCGGTCCGCGGCGGCGCCATGGCCGCGCCCACGGCGGGCGGCGATCGCAAGCTCGCGGTGCGCGCGTCGCGCAACGTCCGCAAGGAGGCCATCACCGACGCGGCCGGGGGCATCTCGGACAGCATCGTGCGGCAGGTGATCGCCTCGGGCCGCCCCGTGATCGTCTCCGACGCGCTCGCCGACACGCAGTTCGGGCGGAGCGACAGCGTCATCGCGATGAAGCTCTCCAGCGTGATGTGCGCCCCGCTCCTGTCGCAGGGCCAGATCATCGGCGCGCTCTACGTCGGCAACGACAAGATCAAGCACCTCTTCGACCGCGCCCAGCTCGACCTGCTCAGCATCTTCGCGTCCCAGGCCTCGCTCATCCTCCAGAACGCGATGCTCCTGAACGCCCTCCGGGCCGACAAGGCGAAGCTCGTCGCCGAGCTGCACGACAAGAAATTCGGCGAGATCATCGGCGCTTGCCCGTCGATGCTCGAGGTGTTCCGCAAGCTGCAGAAGGTCGCGGCTACCGACATCAGCGTGCTCATCACCGGGGAGACGGGGACGGGGAAGGAGCTCATCGCGAGGGAGCTGCACCGGCGCAGCCCGCGCGAGGGCGGCCCGTTCATCACCATCAACTGCGGCGCCATCCCCGAGAACCTCATCGAGAGCGAGCTCTTCGGCCACGTGAAGGGCGCCTTCACCGGCGCCATCGCCAGCCGCCCAGGCAAGTTCCAGATCGCCGACAAGGGCACGCTGTTCCTCGACGAGATCGGCGAGCTCCCGCTGAACCTCCAGGTGAAGCTCCTCCGCGCTCTCCAGGAGCGGGTCGTCTTCCGCGTCGGCGACTCGAAGCCCGAGAAGGTCGACATCCGCATCGTCGCGGCCACGAACAGGAACCTCGAGGAGGAGATCCGCACCGGCAACTTCCGGGAGGACCTCTACTACCGGCTCAACGTCGTGAACCTGTGGCTCCCGCCGCTCCGCGAGCGGGGCGACGACGTGCTCATCATCGCCAAGGTCCTGCTCTCGAAGTACGCCGATGAGCTCGGCAGCCCCGTGCGCGGCTTCAGCCCCGCCGCGCTCGCCGCGATCAAGAAGTACTCCTGGCCGGGCAACATCCGGCAGCTCGAGAACCGCATCAAGAAGGCGCTGGTCCTCTGCGACCAGGCCCTGCTCGCCGTGGAGGACCTCGACCTCGGCCCCGGCGCCGAGACGGCGGTCATGCCGCTCGAGAAGGCGAAGGAGGAGTTCCAGCGGCGGTACGTGCTCGAAGCGCTCGAGCGCAACAACGGCAACCGCACGCAGACCGCCCGCGACCTCGGCGTCGACCCGCGCACCATCTTCCGCTACCTCGAGAAGGAGCAGAACCCGATGCCGAGCGGGGCCGGCGGCGTGGCCCGCGATCCGACCGAAGCGTGATGGAATACAACCCCGAGGGGCCCTTCGCAGACCCCTGTCCGACCAAGACCCGCGCCGACCTGGAGTGGGACCGTATTCTCGAGGCGCTCGCCGAGCGCTGTGCGTCGCGCGCCGGGAAGCGGCTCGCCCGGGCCCTCCCGTTCGCGTCCACGCGCGCCGAGGCGCTCACCATGCTCTCGGAGGTGCGCGAGGCGTTCGAGCTCGCCCGGGCCGGTGAGCCGCTGCCGTCGCGCGACGTCGCGGAGCTCGAGGACGCGCTCGACCGCGCGCGCATCGGCGCCGCGCTCGCGAACGAGGAGCTCCGCGCCGTGCTCGGCCTGCTCGAGGCCGCGCGCACGGCGCGGCAGTACCTGCAGAGCCGGCGCCAGATCGCGCCCACGCTCTACGCCGCGTGCGCGACGAACCCGGAGCTCGACGCCGTCGCGCGCGAGCTCGCGGCGGCCTTCGATCCGGACGGCACGCTCTCGGATCGCGCCTCGCCCCGCCTCGAGGCGCTCCGCGCGGAGCGGCGCGCCGTGCGCGACCGGCTCGTCCGCCGCCTCGAGGACCTGATCCAGAAGCACGAGGACATCCTCCAGGACCGCTACTGGACCGAGCGCGACGGGCGCTACGTGCTCCCGGTGCGCTCCGACGCGCACGAGCGCTTCCCCGGGATCGTCCACGCGACGAGCGCGAGCGGCGCCACCGTGTTCGTCGAGCCGCGGGTGCTCGTCGAGACGGGCAACCGCATGAAGATGGTCGACGCCGAGGTAGCGCGCGAGGAGCTCGCGATCTACGCGGCGCTCACCGCCCGCGTGGCCGAGGACATCGAGAGCGTCGCGGCCGCGGCGCGCGCGCTGGCCCACGCCGACGTGAGGGCCGCCGCCGCGCGGCTCGCGCGGGACCTCGACCTCACCTTCCCGGACGTCCCCGAGGACGCCTTCGCGGATCGAGGCGCCTCGGAAGGCGCGGCGCGCCCCGCCTCGATCGTCCTCCACGGCGGCCGCCACCCGCTGCTCGCGCTCGACGGCGTGAAGGTGGTCCCGAGCGACCTCTCGATGAGCGCGGGCCGGGCGATGATCGTCTCCGGGCCGAACGCCGGCGGCAAGACCGTGGCCCTGAAGACGCTCGGGCTCGCGGCGCTGATGGTCCGCGCGGGCCTGCCTGTCGCGGCGCGGGAGGGCTCCCGCGTCGCGCTCTTCGACGTCGTGCTGACCGACGTCGGCGACGAACAGAACCTCCACAAGAACCTGTCGACCTTCAGCGCCCACGTGCAGAACCTCGGGCAGATCCTCGGCGAGACGCGCCCCGGCGCCCTCGTGCTGCTCGACGAGCTCGCCGGCGGCACCGACCCGCGCGAGGGCGAGGCGCTCGCCGCGGCCGTGCTCGACTCGCTCTGCGCGCGCGGCGGCACCGTCGTCTGCACCACGCACTACGAGGGCCTCAAGGCGCTCGCGCTGGGCGACCAGCGCTTCGAGAACGCCTCGGTCGGCTTCGACCTCGCCACCATGAGCCCCACCTTCCGGCTCGTGGTCGGCGTGCCCGGCGCCTCGAGCGCGCTCGCCGTCGCGCGGCGGTTCGGCATCCCGGCCGCCGTGCTCGAGCGGGCCGAGCGCTTCCTCACGAAGGAGGCGGTCACCTTCGAGCAGATGGTCGAGAAGCTCTCCGCCGAGCGCCGCGCGCTCGAGCTCGCGCGCGAGGACGCCGAGCGCGAGGCGGCCGGCGCCCGCGCCAAGCGGCGGGAGCTCGACGGCGAGATCGGGCGGCTCCGGGAGAAGGAGCGCGCCGTGATCACGCGGGAGGGCGAGGCGCTGCTCGCCAGCCTGCGGCGCGCGCGCGACGACCTCAAGGCGGCGCAGTCGCGCCTGCGCGGCAAGCCCTCCGAGGAGGACGTGCGGGCGGCCGCCCGCGTCATGGACGCGGTGGGGCAGAAGACGTCGATCGGCGGCGAGCTCGAGCTGCGCCCGAAGGAAGAGCCGCCGGCGCGGCCGGCGATCGATCCGGCCGCCGTCCGCGTCGGCGCCCGCGTCTACGTGCCGCGCCTGCGGGCCGAGGCCGAGGTGGTCGAGGTCCTCTCGGGCGGGCAGCTGCGGGTCGCCGCGGGCGCGCTCAAGCTCACGACGTCGATCGCCGAGCTGCGCGGCACCGGCGCGCCGCCGGCCGCCGCGGCGCCGCCGCAGCGCCGCGTCGACCTCGACGCGGCGGCCGATCCGGACGTCCCGATCCAGACGGCGGACAACACCGTGGATCTCCGCGGCCTGCGCGCGCACGAGGCGGTCGCGATGGCCGAGCAGTTCCTCGACCGCTCGCTCGGCGCGGGCCGCAAGGTCACGTTCTTCGTCCACGGGCACGGCACCGGCGCCCTGCGCGACGCCGTCCGCGAGGCGCTGCGCGCGAGCCCCTACGTGGCGCGGCTCCGCCCGGGCGGCCCCAGCGAGGGTGGCGACGGCGTCACCGTCGCGTGGCTGAAGTGGTGATCGCGGGCGTGCGCGCCGCGGGGCTCTACGCTGAGCGCTGAGCGCTGAGCGCGCTCAGCCTGCTCAGCGGTCGCGATCGACGCGGCCGAGGTTCTCGGCGACCCGGTCGAGCACGCCGTTCACGAAGGCGCCGCTCTCCTCGCTGCCATAGCGCTTGGCCAGCTCGACCGCCTCGTCGAGGATGACCGCGCGCGGCACCTCCGGGTGGTTCATGAGCTCCCACGCGCCGAGC
This sequence comes from Sorangium sp. So ce1153, assembly GCF_051521595.1. Classification (NCBI taxonomy): domain Bacteria; kingdom Pseudomonadati; phylum Myxococcota; order Polyangiales; family Polyangiaceae; genus Sorangium; species Sorangium sp. So ce1153. The sequence goes on along the minus strand of NZ_CP150361.1, from coordinate 11,993,519 downwards.
CGCAGGACGTTCCTGTCGACCCGCGCCATCCGCTCCAGGCGCCAGTTCGTGCTCGCCTTGCGGATCGCCTCGTCCACGGCCGCGAGGTCCTTCGCGACGCCGAGCACCACCTCGTCCGCGTAGGCGCGCCCCTCCGGGTCCCCCGGCGTCTCGCGCCAGAAGGCGGAGACCACGCGCGGCGCGGAGTTCCCGCCAGCTTCCAACGCGAACAGCATCTGCAAGGCCGCTTCACGGCCGGTCGAGCGCGCACCCATCTCTCAGAACCTTCGTCTACAGGCCAGCGGCGTCCAGCGACGCCCCGAGCGCGAGCATCTCGATCGCGCTGACGGCGGCCTCCCACCCCTTATTGCCATGCTTTGTGCCCGCCCGCTCGACCGCTTGCTCGATCGAGTCGGTCGTGAGGACCCCGAACGTGACCGGCACCCCGGTCTGGAGCGAGACGGTCGCGATCCCCTTGGTGACCTCGGCCGCCACGTAATCGAAGTGCGGCGTCGAGCCCCGGATCACGGCGCCCAGGGTGATGATCGCGTCGACGCCCTTCTTGTGCGCGAGCCGCCCCACGACCGTCGGCATCTCCCACGCGCCCGGGACGCGGACGATGGACGTCCGCTCGAGCGAGCCGCCGTGCCGCGCGATGGCGTCGAGCGCGCCCTCGACCAGGCGGTCGACGATGAAGTGGTTGAACCGGCTCGCCACGAGCGCGAAGCGCGACCCCGGCGGGACCACCAGGTTCCCTTCGATCACCCTCGCCTGTGCCTGTCCGACCGCCTGCTCTGCCATTCGCCGTTCCTCTCTCCTGCCGCGCGGGGGGCGCGGCCCTTGCGCTCGCGATCGTGTCGGAGCGTAATTCTACATGTGCGCTGCGCGCCCGCGCGGTCGCGCGATCGCTTGGCCGCGCGTCAGGCCTCGCCCTTCATCGAGACGAGCGGCACCCGCTCGGCCACGGTGAGCCCGAACCCGGTGATCCCCGCGATCTTCGGCTGGCTGTTCGTGAGTAGCCGGATCTGGTGCACCCCGAGGTCCGCCAGCACCTGCGCGCCGAGGCCGAACTCCCGCAGCGTCCACGGCTGCTGCGCCTTCACCACGGGGCTGCTCTCGTCGGGGCCCGGGCCCTTCAGCTGCTCCAGCTCGCGGCTCAGGTCCCCTCGCGAGGGGATGTAGACGACCACGCCGACGCCGGCGCTCTCGATCGCGAGGAGCGCCTCGCGCAGGTTCGAGCCGCCGTCGAGGGGCGTCGAGCTGAAGAGGTCCGCGATGGTCGAGCCGGAGTGCACGCGGCAGAGGATCGGCTCCGGCGTCGCGACAGCGCCCTTGGTCAGCGCGAGGAACTGCCTCGGCTCGTTGATGACCTCGTAGACGTAGGCGGTCCACTCCGTGCCCGTGAGATCGAGCCGCAGCGTCCGATCGCTCACGCGGCGGACCAGCCGCTCGGTCTGGAGCCGGTACTGGATGAGGTCCGCGACCGTCACGATCAGCAGGCCGTGCTTCGCGGCGAACACCTCGAGGTCCGGCATGCGCGCCATGCTGCCGTCGTCGTTCATGATCTCGCAGATCACGCCCGCCGGCCGCAGCCCGGCCAGCCGCGCGAGGTCCACCGACCCCTCGGTCTGCCCCGTCCGCACGAGCACGCCCCCGCGGCGCGCCTTCAGCGGGAAGACGTGCCCCGGCGTGACGAGATCCTCGGGCCTGGCGTCGCGCGCGGCCGCGACCCGGACCGTGTGCGCCCGATCGGCCGCGCTGATCCCCGTCGTCACCCCGGTGCGCGCCTCGATGCTCACGGTGAAGGCGGTGCCGAGCGGCGGCCCGTTCCGCCCCGGCGCCGACATCATCGGCAGCTCGAGGCGCGCGACCTGCTCCTCGTCGAGGGCGAGGCAGATGAGGCCGCGCCCGTGCATCGCCATGAAGTTGATCGCCTCCGGGGTCACCGCCTCCGCCGCCATGCAGAGGTCCCCTTCGTTCTCGCGATCCTCGTCGTCGACCAGGATCACCATCTTGCCCGCGCGGATGTGGTCCAGCGCGGTGTTCACCCGATCGAGCACCGCCTTGTCGATGGTCAACCGATGAGGCATCGGACCCCCGGAGGTCATGTCCTGGCCGAGCTTGCCGCTCGAGGCTGACACAGCCTCACCAGAATCCCCCCGCGCGCAGCTTTGCGAGGAGTCGTTCGTCGTGATCCGCATGCTCTCCCGTATTTCCACGCTCCTCGTCGCGCTGGGCAGAGGCGCCGCCCTCGCGCGCCTCTCCGCTCGATCGGCCCTGCAGGCCGGCGAGCGATGCGACCTCGAGCGTCCGCGCCACGTAGCGCGCGAGCACGTCAACTTCAAGGTTGACGGTCGCGCCGGGGCGGAGCTCACCGAGGAGCGTCCGCTCGATGGTGTGCGGGACCAGCATCACCTCGAACCAGGTCTCCGCGGCGCCTGGCGTGGACACGGCGTTCAGCGTGAGGCTCGCGCCGTCGATGGCGATCGAGCCCTTGGGAGCCAGGAACCGCGCGAGCTCGGCTGGCGCGCTCACCGCGAGGCGGATCGCGTCGCCGGATCGCGACTGCTCTCTCACGCGGCCGAGCCCGTCGACGTGGCCGAGCACCACGTGTCCGCCCATGCGCGCGCCGAGCGGCGTCGCCCGCTCGAGGTGGACCCGCGCGCCGAGCGTCAGCGCGCCGAGCGTGGTGCGGCCGAGGGTCTCCGAGGACATGTCGCACTCGAACCCGCCGGGCGCGATGCGGTCGACGGTCAGGCAGGCGCCGTTCACGCTCACCGACTCGCCGAGCGTCAGCGGCCCGAGGTTCGCCTCGATGAGCGCGCGGGCCACGGCGCCGCCGCTCCGGCGGCGCAGGACCCCGATCGTCTCGACAAGCCCGGTGAACATCGCCGAAGCCCTCTGCCTAGTCCTTCGGGGTGCGGTGCCCCTGGCTGGTCAGGAGCTTGTCGATGAGCCCCTGCGAGTAGCTCGACAGCTCGGTGAAGACGACCCCCATCCCCTGCGGGTCGTCGTGCACGCGCACGACCTCGCCGACGCCCTCGATCGTCTCGATGTCGTCCATGATCACGGTGAACCGGAGGTTCACCTTCGTCCCGACGGCGAGCGGCGTCTTCGACCGCACGAACACGCCGGTCCGCGAGATGTTCGTCACGTACTCGTTGATGAACGCATCGTAGGACTCGAACTCCTTGTTGATGGTGACGCGCTCTTCCCTGCGTCCCGTCTTCAACGACTCGCTCTCGCTGCTCTCCGAAGAACCCTGATCGTCCGCCATGGCGCCTTACCTGCCTTGCAGATCGAACTGCTCGAGGTGGTACTCCTTCCGGGGCACGAGATCGATCCGGCGCTGGAACAGCCGCTCCGCCTCTTGCACGGCGATGCGCTCGTCGTTCTTCAGGAGGTCGATCACCGCCGGATGCGCGTTGACCACGACCGAGTAGCCGGGCAGGTTCATCCGTTCGCGCCGTATCTGCCGCAAGATCTCGTAGGCGACGGTCTGCTTCGACTGCAGCTGGCCCGTCCCGTCGCAGTAGAAGCACGGCTCGAGGATCGTCCGCCCGAGGCTCTCGCGCGTCCGTTTCCGGGTCATCTCGATGAGGCCCAGATCGGAGATCCGGTTCAGCGTGGTCTTCGCCTTGTCCTTGGAGAGCAGCTCCTCGAGGCGGCGCCGCACCTTCTCCCGGTTCTGGGCGCGCTCCATGTCGATGAGGTCGAGGATGATCAGCCCGCCGATGTTGCGGAACCGGAGCTGATAGGCGATCTCCTCGACCGCCTCCATGTTCGTGGTCAGGATCGTCTCCTCGAGGTCCTTCGACCCCTTGCCGACGAACCGCCCCGTGTTCACGTCGATCGCGGTGAGCGCCTCGGCCTGATCGATGATCAGGTGCCCCCCCGAGGGGAGCGGGACCTTCCGCGACAGCGCGCGCTGGATCTCGTCCTCGATCCCGTACGCGTCGAAGATCGGCTCCGTCCCCTCGTAGAGCTCCACCGCGTCGGCGCGCTCGGGCATGAACATCTCGACGAAGCGCCGCAGCCGGATGTACTCCTCGCGGTCGTCGATGACGATCTTCTCGATGTCGTCGGTGAAGAGGTCGCGGGCGGTCTTCAGCACGAGATCGAGCTCGGTGTAGAGCCCCGCCGGAGCCCTCACGCCGCTCTCGCGCTTCTTCGCCACCTCGCCCCAGAGGCGCACGAGGTAGCCGACGTCCGCCTTGAGCTGCTTCTTCGTGAGGCCCTCGGCGAGCGTGCGCACGATGAGCCCGCCCTGCGGGGGCTTCATCGCCTCGATGGCCTCCCGCAGCCGGGAGCGCTCCTTTTCCGAGCCGATCCGCTTGGAGATCCCGATGTGATCGACGGTCGGCAGGTACACGACGTAGCGGCCGGGCAGCGAGATGTGGCTCGTGACCCGGGCGCCCTTCGTCCCGATCGGCTCCTTCGAGACCTGGACGATGACCTCCTGGCCCTCGCGGACGACCTCGCGGATCGGGGTCGACTTCGAGATGCGCGGCGGCTCGTTCTGCCAGTTGCGGGAGCCTTGCTGGCCCCGCGCGGCGCTCTTGCCCTTGCCGTCCCGCGGCTGCTCGCGACCGCGCTCACGCGTCCGCTGGTCGCGCCCGCGCCCCTCGCGTCCGCCCTGCTGCCCTCGTCCGCCGCGGTCGCGCCCTTCACGCCCCTCGCGCGGCGCCTCGCGGCCTTCGCGCGTCTCGCGCCCCTCGCGCGGCGCCTCACGCCCCTCGCGCGTCTCGCGGCCTCCACGCCCCTCGCGCGGCGTCTCGCGCCCCTCGCGGCCTTCGCGCGGCGTCTCGCGGCCTTCGCGCGGCGTCTCGCGGCCTTCGCGCGGCGTCTCGCGGCCTTCGCGCGCCTCGCTCCCTTCACGCCCCTCGCGCGGCGTCTCGCGCGCTTCCGCGGGGGCAGCCCCCTCGAGCGCGGCGCCGCCCTCCAGGTTGGCGCGCCGGTCGCGCGTCCGCCCCGACCGCCGCACGCGCGCTTCCCGCCGCCCCCGCGAGCGCCCGTTGCGCGCCCGCGCTGCCGGCGGCACCTCGTCGCCCGGCGCTTCCGGCGCGACCGCCGCGCCCTCGACGGCGGGCGGCGCGCCCTCCTCCTGCCCGACCGGCGACGCGCCCGCGGCGCCTCGGGCGGCGGGCTCATCCGGCGCGCCCTCGTCGGCCTGCGCCTCGGCCGGTCCGCTGTCCCCGGCCTCGCGCAGCGTCTCCGGGCGCTCTCCGGCCGCGCTCCACACGTCGGCCGTCTCCTCCCGCGGTGGGGAAGCAGGCTCGACGTCGTAGGCGGGCGCGTCGAGGTCCTCGTCCTCTTCCGAGGCCGCTTCCTCCGGCCCCGCGTCGTCGGCGCTCGCCTCGTCGGCGTCTCCGTCTCCGCCAGGCGCGACGAGCTCCTCGTCGTCGTCGTCCTCGGCGCTGTCGAGCCCGCGCTCGCCGTCGATCTCCGGGCCGGGGATGTCGTCGGCCTCGTCGAGCGCCACCATCGTTCCCACACCGGCGAACGCCTGTCCGGACGGGCTCTCGAGCACGTCGAGCGCCGTGGGCAGATCGATCGGCACGTCGCTCGTCTCTTCGAGCGAGCCTTCCGCTTCGAGCGCGGCCTCGGCCTCGAAGCCTTCCTCGGCCCCGAAGTCTGCGCCCTCATGAGCCTCGTGGTGATCGGCGGATACGCCGGGGCTCTCGGGCGCGGCTTCTGCGCCGGATAGCTCGTGCACCTCGCTTTCTTCGGGCCCGGGCGCCTCGCTGGCGCGCGCGGCGCGGCCTCGCGAGGAGGCGCGCTCCTCCTCCGCAGGACGGCGGTGCCCTGCCAGGTACGCCTCGAAATCGTCGGGCCGGATCAGGTCCTCGACGTGGAGGAAGGCTGCTCGCTCGAGCCCCACGTCGATGAACGCGGCCTGCATCCCGGGCAATACGCGGCTGACCTTGCCGAGGTAGATGTTTCCGAGCGTCCCCTTGGAGCTCTCCCGCTCGAGATGCAGCTCAGCGATGATCCCATTTTCGATCAGCGCGACGCGTGTCTCGCGGATGTCCACATTGATGACGAGAAGGTTCTTTCCCATGTCGGATGCCGCACATCGGCGGCGCCGCCAAGCGTTACCACGGGTTGCCCGGGCCATGAAGGCGCAACCCGGAGCGCGCTGCGCGATTGAGGTCGCAGCGCCCGAGGCCGCCGAGGCGGCCCGGCCGCCACCCGTGAGCTACCTCGCGTACGCGCCGCCACGCCCCCGGGAACGGCCGCGCCTCGGCCCGCCTCTCCCCCCGCGGGCCCTGAGCCTCGCCCGCCTGGCGGGCCGCACGGGCACGAGGGGCGCGGTTCTCGATTGCAGTGACAGCAGATTCCTCGCCCGCCGCGGCGGCCGGGCGATAGCTGCTCTGGAGGGGGGCGCACAAAACGCCGAAGGGGGCGGCCATCCGGCGCCCCCTTCGGGCATGACGCGCTGTTCGTCAGCGCCTCACTCCTGGCACACCGGCTCTTCGGATGCTGCGCAGTTTTGAGCGCACTCCTGACAGATAGTGCACTGGTCCATCGCGTCGTAGGCCTCCACCACGGCCGCGTTGTCCGTGCGGCACTGTTCTACGCACGCGTCCGGCTCCTCCTCCTCGGCGCAGTCGTCGAGACATCCCACCAGAGCCAAGCAGTCCCGATCCTTCACGCAGGTATCCCTGATCTCTTTGCACGGGCCTTCGATGGCGCACTTGTAGCAGCCCGTATTGTCGTCGCGGCCGCAGGTGTCCGTCGTCTCATCGCAGGTCGGGGTCCCCGTCGAGGAAGAGCTCGTGGTGCTCGAGCCGCCGTTGCCGCCCGAGCCGCCGTCGCCGCCCGAGCCGCCGTTGCCGCCGGCGCCGCCGCTGCCGCCGGGGCCGCCGCTCCCGGTGGTGCCGCTGGTGCCGGTGGTGCCGCTGGTGCCGGTGTTGCCGTCGTCACCGCACGCCACGAGGGCGCAGCCGGAAATCAAAAACGCAGCGAATACCCAAGATTTCATGCTCAATACCTCCACAGAACCCGACCGACCCTTCATTCGTGTACTCGGCGCCCCCCCAACGCTCGGCATGCCCGCCAAACCACCCGTGTTCCTGCGACCGGCCCCCGGGTGCACCTGTGCAGATCGTTGGCTAGAGAGAAGCATCGCGCGTGGAGAAGAGAGAAAAACAGCCACGCAAGTGGTTTTTACACGCTTGGGATCGGCCGCGCAACGGCGTCGCTCGCCCCGGCACGCTCCTGCCAGCGCGCTCTAAGCGGTTCTGCTGGCCGATCTCTCGCTGAGCATGATTCACGTGGGCGCCGGGTCGCCGTCAAAATTCTGCTAAAGCGGGATGTTTCCGTGTTTCTTCGGCGGGTTCTTGTCCCGCTTGTCGCGCAGGAGGTCGAGGGCTCGGGCCAGCCGACTGCGGAGCATGCGAGGGTAGATCACCTCGTCTATGAAGCCGAGCTCGGCCGCCTTGTACGGGTTGGCGAATTTCGTCTTGTAGTCCTCGACGAAGCGTGCGCGCGCGGCGGCCGGGTCGGCCGCCTGCTGGATCTCCCTGCGGTACACGATGTTCACCGCGCCTTCCGGGCCCATGACCGCGATCTCGGCCGTCGGGAAGGCGAGGTTGTAATCGGCGCGGATGTGCTTGGACGCCATGACGTCGTAGGCGCCGCCGTAGGCCTTGCGGGTGATCACCGTCACCTTGGGCACCGTGGCCTCGGCGAAGGCATAGAGGAGCTTCGCCCCGTGGGCGATGATCCCGCCGTATTCTTGGTCGATCCCCGGGAGGAAGCCGGGCACGTCGACGAACGTGACGAGCGGGATATTGAAGCAGTCGCAAAAGCGGACAAACCGTGCCGCCTTGATGCTTGCCTTGATGTCCAGGCAGCCGGCGAGCACCTGGGGCTGGTTCGCGACCACGCCGATGGGCGCGCCCCCGATCCGGGCGAACCCGACCACGATGTTCTGCGCAAAGCGCTCGTGGATCTCGAGGAGGCGGCCGTCGTCGACCACGGCGCGCACGACCTGCTTGATGTCGTACGGCTTCGACGAATCGGCCGGGACCATCGCGTCGAGCTCCGGCACCTCGCGGGTCTCGGGATCGGTCGCGGCGCGGCGCGGCGGATCCTCGGTGTTGTTCGAGGGCAGGAACGAGAGCAGCTCGCGGACCTGCGCGAGCGACGCCCGGTCGTCGGGCGCCGTGAGGTGACATACGCCGCTCCTGGAGGCGTGGGCCGCGGCGCCGCCGAGGTCTTCCTTGGTGACGTCCTCGTTGGTCACCGTCTTGATGACCTCGGGGCCGGTGATGAACATGTAGCTCGTCCGCTCGGTCATCAGGATGAAGTCGGTGATGGCGGGCGAGTAGACGGCCCCGCCCGCGCACGGCCCGAGGATCGCGCTGATCTGGGGGACGACCCCGCTCGCGAGCGTGTTGCGGAGGAAGATGTCGGCGTAGCCCGCGAGCGACTCGACCCCCTCCTGGATCCGCGCGCCGCCCGAGTCGTTCAGCCCGATGACGGGCGCGCCGATCTTCATCGCGAGGTCCATCACCTTGCAGATTTTCGAGGCGTACGCGCCGGAGAGCGAGCCGCCGATGACGGTGAAATCCTGTGCGAAGACGATGACCTTGCGCCCGTCGATGAGCCCCCAGCCGGTCACGACGCCATCGCCGAGGACCTTCTGCTTGTCCATGCCGAAGTCGGCGCACCGGTGGACGACGAACCGGTCGATCTCGACGAACGACCCCGGGTCGAGGAGCAGGTCGATGCGCTCCCGGGCGGAGAGCTTGCCGGCCTCGTGCTGCTTGGCGAGGCGGTCTTTCCCGCCCCCGTCGAGCGCGCGGTGGTTCATGTCGTCGAGGCGAGCGAGCGCCGGAGGTCTGGGGGCCGTCGGATCAGCCATGCCCGCGGCCTACCATGGCCCCCCCGGGGATCGAAACCCCGTCGCGCGCGGTGACGCGACGGCGTGACGGCGCGGCGCCGCGCCCGGGTGCAACAGGGACCACAGCGGGCCGAGGTCGGCGGAAACGTGCGAAATGTGCGGAGCGCGCGTCTCGAGAGCCGCGCGAGGGGCGCGCGGACCCTGCCAGGGGCGCGCGGACCCTGCGAGGGGCGCGCGGACCCTGCGAAGGCCGCGACGAAAAATGACCGCTCTCCGGGGCGACCTCCACCCTACTCTCTTGCACAGGCGAGGTGACACCACGTACCCTGGTCGGCGCTCATTTATCCCTAGTAAATGCAGGAATTCCCGACACGTAGACCATCTGAGGACGGGGACGCCGGGGCAGCGACCGCCGCTCGGGCCCTGCCGCGCCGCGGCTCCGGAAGGAGCAGCTCGGGCCGGCGTGGCAGCAGAGCGGTCGCCAGCCACGGCACCTGACGTGTGGCGCCTCGTGGGATGCTCACGGAGCAGCGTCACGGGCAGCGCGGGAGCGCTCCGCCCTTCCCTCTCGCGGCGCCTTGCGCTCAGCCGTCCCAGCGTGGCCTTCCGACTCGCATCGCAGGGTGAGATCGTTTCGGACGAGAGGTCGCTCGGGTGAAGCTCGCTCAGACTCGTGAGGCGCGTGCCCTGGCCGTCGCCGCCGTGGCGCGAGGGCTGATCGAGCCCAACGCCCTATGGGACATGGCGTGCCGGTGGACCCTCGGCGGCGCGTCGACGCCCCAGGAGCTCTTCGAGGGGATCCTCACGCCGGAGCAGCTGGCGGCGCTGCCGGAGCTGCTCGCGCAGGAGGGGCGCAGCCCGCCCGTCGCGCGCGCCCTCTCGCCGCAGATCGAGGATCCGGACGCGCTGCGGTTCGACACGCAGCGCGAGATCGACCTGCCCGGCGAGGAGGCCGTGGCCGATTTCCCGACGCTCGCGACCTCTTCCACGCGCGCCGTGAACACCGGCGGCAGCCGGTACGAGGTCGGCGAGGCGCTCGGCGCCGGGGGCGCCGGGAAGGTGGTCAAGGCGCGCGACCGGGAGATCGGGCGCGTCGTGGCGCTGAAGACCCTGAAGCCCGGGGCGGAGGCGGACTCCGCGGTCGGCAACCGCTTCCTGACGGAGGCGCGGATCACGGCGCAGCTCGAGCACCCGAACATCATCCCGGTCTACGACCTCGGGACGCTGCCGAACGGCCAGCCCTACTACTCGATGCGGGTCGTCAAGCGGCAGAGCCTGCAGAACGTGCTGACGAACCCCGAGCTCCGCCGGCAGTGGCCCCTCGTCCGGCTCATCGGCGCGTTCGTGCAGATCTCGAGGGCGCTCGCCTACGCGCACCGCCGAGGCGTCGCCCACCGCGACATCAAGCCGGAGAACGTGCTGCTCGGCGACTACGGCGAGGTGTACCTGGGCGACTGGGGCAACGCGAAGCTGCTCTCGAGGGCGGAGGTGAGCGAGCCGATCTCGGTCGACCCGGGCGGGCAGGACTTCGGCCGGAAGCGGCACGAGGCGCTCGCGAGCGCGCTGTCGGGCACGCCCGGGTACATCGCGCCCGAGCAGATCCGGGGGGACCACAAGCGGATCGATCACCGCGCGGACATCTTCGCGCTCGGCGTGGTGCTCTACGAGATCCTCACCGGTGAGCACCCGTTCGACGCGCCCACGGTGCTCGCCGTGATCCTCGCGACGCAGACGCGCGACCCCAAGCCGCCGCGCTCGATCTCGCCGAGCTGCCCGCTGCTGCTCGAGGACCTCTGCCTGGCGATGCTCGCGAAGGATCCCGACCAGCGGCCGCCGACGGCCGATCGCGTCGCGGCGGAGGCGGAGGCGTTCCTCGAGGGCGCCAAGGAGCGGATGCGCCGGCGCGAGGAGGCGATCAAGCTCTGCGAGCTCGCCAAGGCGCCGCTCGAGCGCGATCGACGGCTCGACAGCGAGCGCGAGCGGCTCGTCGAGGAGGCGCGGCGGCTGCTCAAGGACGTGAAGGAGTACGAGCCGATCGAGCGCAAGCGGGCCGGCTGGCAGCTCGAGGACAGGGCCGCGGGGGTCGAGCGCGAGCAGGCGCGCGCCGCGGCCGAGGCGATCGACCTCTACACGAAGGCGCTGGCGTACGACCCGGATCTGGTCGAGGCGCGCTCCGGGCTCGCGGACCTCTACTGGTCGCGCGCGGTGCGGGCGGACCAGGAGCACCAGCACGCGGCGCGCATCTACCACGAGGCGCTCGTGGCGGAGTTCGACGTGGGGCGCTACGCCGCGCTGCTCACCGCCGGCTCGGTCGTCTCGGTCGACTCGTCGCCGCCCGGCGCCAGCGTCGTCGCGTACCGATACGTCGAGAAGGATCGCATCCTCGTGGCGAGCGACGAGCGCTCCCTCGGCCGCACCCCGCTGCGCGAAGTGCACCTCAAGCCGGGCAGCTACCTCTTCATCCTGAAGCGCGCCGGCTACCGGGAAGTGCGTTACCCGCTGCTGCTCAAGCGGGGCACCCACCACCGCGTGGAGGTGAACCTCTACACCGACGCGGAGATCGGCGAGGGGTTCGTCTACATCCCAGGGGGCTCCTTCATCGCCGGCGGCGATGCGCAGGCCTACGATCCGCTCCGCCGCGCCGAGCTCCACGTCCCCGACTTCGCGATCGCGAAATTCCCCGTCACCTTCCGCGAGTACTGCGAGTTCCTGAACGAGCTCGAGACGCGCGATCTCGATCTCGCCCTGAAGCGCGCGCCGCACGGGACGCGCGGCTCCGAGGGCTACGTCGCGCGGCCTGCCAGCGGCGGCGGCTGGGAGCCCTTGCCCACCGTGGTGGAAGGTGACGCGCAGAAGCGGTTCCCGGCGGAGGAGGGGCACCTCTGGAACCTGCCCGTCATCCTCATCGACTGGTTCGACGCCGTGGCCTACTGCCAGTTCCGGAGCGAGCGCGACGGGATCGAGGTCCGGCTCCCCACCGAGCTGGAGTGGGAGAAGGCGGCTCGCGGGACCGACGGCCGGTTCTATCCGTGGGGGGATCACTTCGATCCCACGTTCTGCCTGATGCGCTCGTCGCGGCCTTACCTGTCGCAGCCGGAGCCGGTCGGGACCTTCCCCATCGACACCTCGCCGTACGGCGCGCGCGACATGGCGGGCGGCGTGCGCGAGTGGGTCGCCGACGTGAACGGCGAGAAGTCGTGGGCGGCGACGTCGCGTGAGCTCGAGTCGGCCGCCGACGCAGGCGGAGACGCGCCGCCGTGGCGCATCGCCCGATCGGGGAGCTGGGCCACGGACTCGCAGCAGTGCAGGAGCGCGTCGCGCACCCGGTTCTTCGGGATCGCGCGCGCCCTGAACCTGTCGTTCCGGATCGCGAAGCCGCTCTCGCGCGGCCCGGGGCGCTGAGCCGGGAGCTCTGCCGACGGGCTAGAGCGGCGGGTCGACGTACTCGACCTCGACGCCGCGATGCGTGCGGAGGACGGTGCGCCCCGGCTGTCGATCGACGATGTACTCGGGGCCGACGGGCACCTTGCCCATCCCTCCGGGCGTATCCACGATGAGCTTTGGCAGCGCGATGCCGGTGAGCCGGCCCTGGAGCTGCTCCATGAGGGAGACGCCGGTCGCGAGCGGCGTGCGCAGGTGCGCGGTGCCGCGCACCGGGTCCATCTGGAGCAGGTAGTAGGGGCGCACGCGCCAGCGCACGAGCCCCCGGAAGAGCGTGGCCAGCGTCGTCGCGTCGTCGTTGATGCCGCGCAGCAGCACCGTCTGGTTCATGACGGGGAAGCCGTGGTCCACGAGCCGCTTGCACGCGCGCTCGGCGGCGGGCGTGAGCTCCTTCGGATGGTTGAAGTGCGTCATCAGCCAGAGCGGGTGGTACGGCTTCAGCGCGCGCACGAGCTCCGTGGTGATCCGCTGCGGCAGCGTGACCGGCACGCGCGTGGCGATGCGGATCGTCTCGACGCTCGGGATCTGCCGCAGCCGGGCGATGAGCCGCACGATGCGGTCCGTCGAGACGGTCAGCGGATCCCCGCCGCTCACGATGACGTCGCGCACCTCCGGGTGCGCCTCGAGGTAGGCCATGGCGGGCGCGAGCCGATCGAGCGCCACCGTGCCGCCGCCGTCGCCGACCATGCGCGAGCGGGTGCAGAAGCGGCAGTAGACGGCGCAGCGATCGGTCGCGAGCAGCAGCGCGCGATCGTGGTATCGCTGCACCAGGTGCGGGGCGACCTCGTGGGCGACCTCGCCGAGGGGGTCGGCAAGGTCGCCGGGCACCTCGGCGGCCTCGTCGGCGAGCGGCACGCACTGCCGGCGGATCGGGCACGCCGGATCGTCCTTGTCGCAGAGGCTCAGGTAATAGGGGGTGACGCGGATGGGCAGCCCGGCCTTCTCGGCGCGCCTCGCGCCCGCGAGCTCCTCCGGCGTGAGCGACAGGGCGCGGTGCAGCTCGTCTGCGCTGGAGAGCGCGCGGCGCAGCTGCCATGTCCAGTCGCGCTTGCGCGGCTTCGCGTCGTCCGGGCGCGCTCCCTGCTGCGCGCTCGCTGCCGGCGGCGCGGGGCGCTCTGGCAGCGCGGCGGCGTGCGCGTCCGCGGCTTCCTTGCTGGTGGGCCGCCGGGCGATCTGCTCGGCGGCGATGAGCCCGCTATTTGCCCGCATTGCTCGATCCTGTCGCGGCGCCGCCGGCCTGCTCCGGCTGCGGCGCGCGGGGCTTTGCGGGGTCCGGCTGCGGCTCGCTCCCGGGGGTCACGAGCTGCCCCGGCAGCTTCACCGAGGCGAGCGCCGCGTCGTTGATCTCGACGGGGAACTTCTTCCGCAGCTCTTCCTCGAGCGCGCGCTCCTGGTCCTGCATCTTCTGCTGGAGGAGCGCGACGCGGATGGATCGCTCGGCCTCCGCGAGCTCGCGCCGGTGTCCGCCGGTGAGCCCGCTCAGGCGGACGATGTAGAACCGCCCGTCGGCCTCGACGAGCGCGTCGCTGACCGCGCCGACGCTGGCGATGCGGAAGGCGGCCGCGCGGACCGGCTCCGGGACCTGGGGGTGGGCGCCGCGCGGATCGCCGGGCGGGCTGACGATGCCGAGCTCGCCCGCGAGGTCGAGCGGCGGGCTCGCGCTCTTGTCCTTCGGCGCCGTGAGCGAGTGCTTGAGGAATAGCTCTCCCCACGCGCTGCTGCTGCCCGCCTTCTGCGCCTCCTTGAGGACCTTCTCCCCGAGCGCCTTGTCGCCGACCACGATGGCGGCGATGCGCCGCCGCTCGGGCTCGATGAACTTGTCGGCGTTCGACTCGTAGTACGCGCGCACCTCGGACGCCGGGATATCGGCCGGCGCTGGCAGGCCCTTCCGCGCCTGAGCGATCATCGCCTCGCGGAGGATCTGCCGGATCGAGTCCTCGACCGTGGCGTCCTTGTCGAGGCCCCGGCGCCTGGCCTCCAGCGCGAGCAGCTCCGCGTCGATGATCTCGCTGAGCAGCTCGCGGCGCCGCTCCTTCGTCTGGTACCGGAGCCGATCGAACTGATCCATCCGCTCGAGCGTCCTGCCGAAGTCGCCCAGGGTGATCACCCTGTCTCCGACCTTCGCGAGCACGCGCGCCGACTGCTCGGCCGTGAGCCCGAAGATCTGATCGCCCGCGTCCGCCGGGACCTGGAGGGCGGGCTCATCGCAGCCCGTGACGAGCGCGGCGAGCGAGATGGCGAGCAGGGTTCGGCGCACCTGAGCTCGGGTCATTGCTGGCTCGGGGTGTAGCACGGTTTCCTCGCGGCTCGAGGGCACGCCGATCCCGTTCATGTCGGCGCGCCTGCGGATGTCCTGGCCCATCGCTGAGCGCCTCGGCGCGCGCGCTCAGTCGACGATCGTGCCGATCTCCTCGCCCCTGCAGACGCGGAGGATGTTGCCGCGGGTCGTGAGCTTGAAGACCCGGATCGGCATCTTGTTCTCGCGACAGAGCGTGACGGCCGTCGAGTCCATGACCCCGATCCTGTCGGCGAGGAAGCGGTCGTAGCTCAGGTGCGCGAACATCTGCGCGCCCTCGTGGCGCACCGGGTCGCGGTCGTAGATGCCCTCGACCTTGGTCGCCTTGAACAGCGCCTGCGCCTGGATCTCCATGGCCCGCAGCGCCGCCGCCGTGTCGGTCGAGAAGAACGGGTTGCCCGTGCCCGCGGCGAAGATGACGATGCTGCCCTTCTCGAGGTGGCGCATCGCCCGGCGGCGGATGTACGGCTCGGCGACCTGACGGATCTCGATCGCGGTCATCACGCGCGTCGGCACGCCCGTCTTCTCGAGCGCGTCCTGCAGGGCCAGCGCGTTGATCACCGTGGCGAGCATGCCCATGTAGTCGCTCTGGGAGCGGTCCATCCCCGCGCTCGCGCCCTTCAGCCCGCGGAAGATGTTGCCGCCGCCCACGACGATCCCGATCTGCACGCCCATCCGCTGGAGCTCGGCGATCTCGGCGGCGACGTGGTGGAGCGTCTCGGGGCGGATGCCGAACCCGCCTTCCTGGCCGCAGAGCGCCTCGCCGCTCAGCTTGAGCACGATGCGGCGGTACTTCAGCCCGGGGGCCGGGCGGGGG
Organism: Sorangium sp. So ce1153; assembly: GCF_051521595.1. Taxonomy (NCBI): domain Bacteria; kingdom Pseudomonadati; phylum Myxococcota; order Polyangiales; family Polyangiaceae; genus Sorangium; species Sorangium sp. So ce1153. The sequence continues at coordinate 11,978,135 of NZ_CP150361.1, read as the reverse complement.
GGAGGGGGTAGAAGGGAGTCCTGCTCAGCGGCCACGGTCGCACCTCGTAGTCGGGACGTGCGCGGACGGCAACGAGCAACGTGTCGCGTCATCCGGATGGCGCGGCGGCGCCATCTTCGCCGCCAGAACACGCCGGCATGTACCTTGCGCTCGCCGGAGCTGGGCGCTACTCTCGGCCCCCCTATGGCACGTGTGACTGTGGAAGACTGCCTCGAGCGCGAGGAAAACCGTTTCGCCCTCGTCGTGCTTGCGGCCAACCGGACGCGGCAGCTCATGAAGGGCGCGGACACCCTCGTGAAGACGAAGAACAAGCCTGCCGTGACCAGCCTTCGAGAGATCGCGGCGGGCAAGGTGCACTTCCACCGGAGCTCGCACGAGGTCGTGTCCGAGTGGCTCCAGCAGATGAACGCTGGCGGCCAGCGCTGACGGCGCATTGGGCGAGCGCGCTCGGGCGACACACGCCTCGTGAGGGCTCTGCCCCAGCGCTCGCCTCCCTCCTCGTGCCAGCGCCGCGCCTGACCTGTCGCTTCGCATGAAAGAGGCAGCCACCCCGCGACCACGGCGCGCATCGAGCTCCGGCCAGCGCCGCGATCTGGAGCTCGAAGCGGGCACGTCGGCCCACTACGAAGATCCGGCGTACTACGCGAAGACGTACGCGCGGCGCCAGGACGACGTCCGCTACTACGTGGACCTCGCCGCGGCGTCCGCGGGGCCGGTGCTCGAGTACGGCTGCGGCAACGGGCGGATCACGCTGCCTGTCGCGAGGGCAGGGGTCCGGATCACGGGCGTGGATCTGTCGGCGCCCATGCTCGGCGATCTGCGCGCCCAGCTCGGGCGAGAGCCGCGCGACGTCTCCTCTCGCGTGAGCCTCCGGCGCGGCGACATGCGGGCGCTGCGGCTAGGGCGCCGTTTCCCGCTGGTGATCTGCCCCTTCAACGCCTTCCTGCACCTCTACACGCGCGCGGACGTGGAGCGGTTCCTCGCGCGAGCGCGCGAGCACCTGACGCCGCGGGGTGAGCTCGTCTTCGACGTCTCCATGCCCGAGCCGGCCGAGCTCGCGCGCGATCCGGATCGCGCTTACGCCACGCCGCGCTTCCGGTACCCCGCGAAGGATGGCCCGGGCGAGGTCGTCCGGTACACGGAGCGCTTCGACTACGACAAGGTCAGGCAGATCCTCTTCGTCTCGATGGAGTTCTCGCCCGTGAGCGGCGGCGAGCGCTGGATGACGCCGCTCGCCCACCGTCAGTTCTACCCGCAGGAGCTCGAGGCCTTGCTCCACTACAACGGCTTCGAGCTCACGGCGCTCCGCAGCGACTTCTCCGCGGCGCCTCCCGACAACCAGACGAGCATGCTGCTCTATCACTGCCGGCCGCGGCGCTCCGTGCGAGCTGGCCGACCTCAGGGCTAGTCGCAAGCCGCGCGGCCACCTGGGCGGCCGCGCGCGCGCGCGAGGCTCGGGCGAGCCCGGCGAGCTGAGCCACCACGGCGCCGCGCAGAGCGCGCCTGCCGGCCTGGCTCAGACGCCGATATAGAGCCGGTGGGCGAAGTTGCGCTCGAGCTTGGCGCGCAGGACCTTCTCCGCCGCGGTCTCGATGTCGTACTCGACGCGCTTGAACTCGAAGCGCTTCGTGTCGCTGTCGTAGATCGTGTAGCTCGCGCGGTTGTCGTAGTCCCGCGGCTGTCCCACCGACCCCACGCTCACGATGTACTTGCGCCCCTGCTCGAGCTGGAAATCCACCGCGGGGAGCTCCTCGACGCTAGTCGGCGTGAGCGCGAACACCTTGCAGAGGTGCGAGTGGCCGATCAGCGTGATGTGACCGAGCTCGTTCCACATGGGAAGGCACTCGCGCGCCTGCTCGGGGGCGAAGATGTACTCGAACTCCTCGAGGCGGACGGGCGAGCCGTGGCAGAGGTCGACGTTGATGTCCGTCAGCTTCTCCTGGTACGTCAGGCTCCGGAGCCAGGCCGCGTTCTCGGAGGAGAGCATCGCAGCGTGGGTGTCCAGCGCCTGCCGGGCGGCCTCGTAGTAATACGAGTAGTCCATCCGGCCAGCGACGGCCGCATCGTGGTTGCCGAGGATCGTCTTCTTGGCGACCTTGCGGACGAGATCGGCGCACTCGTTGGGCGAACCGCCGTAGCCGACCGTGTCCCCGAGGCAGTAGTACACGTCGATGCGTTCGTGGCGGTACGACTCGAGAACAGCGCTGAGCGCCTCGTAGTTGGCGTGGGTATCGCTGAAGATCCCGAGTCTCATTTCGACGCGAGGGCGGAGCTTAGCACGAAGGCCTCGACTTCCGTTAGGAATTCAAACCCGAATCCACAGCCGGGCCGGTCGGGCTGGAGCTGGGTGTCCCCGGCTCCTCGGAGCAGTTCCGGTGGCTCATACTTCCACTGCACCCGGGACCTCGTTCTCGTTCTCGTTCTCGTTCTCGTGGGCCTCGTTGAGGAGGCTCGAGGGCCGGGTGCTTGTCCCGCACGGGGTGGCAGAGATCGCTCAGACGCTTTCGGCACGATCACCATGATCACGATGACGAGCGGCCACCCGCACCGGAGAAGGATAGCGTGGAGCCCATGAATACCAAACAGAACGGTGCAGGCTCGCCTCCGATTTCTGCGGAGCGGTCGGTCGAGTCTGCTCTGTCCGCTGCAGCTGTCGCGCCGCCGCCGCCTGCTGTGGAGGATCTCGCCGAGGGGTGCGTGCGGTTTGTGGAGCGCGCCCTCGGCGTACGTCTTGACTACCGGCCGGAGACCTTGCCGGTGCTCGATCACTATCTCGAGCAGGCGCGTAGGGCGACGTCGGAGAAGGTCGAGGCGTTGCCGGTGGTCGCGCACATGGCGGGCGTCTATTTCGGCGAGGTCATCCGCCGACGGCACGCATCGTGGTGGCGCATGGATGGTGAAGACCCGACGTACTGGCAGGTGGAGTTCGCGTCGGTCTACCTCGCGTTCAGCCCCGTGCTCTTCGTCCGCGAGGCGCTCACGCGGGATCCTTCCGCCGAGCCCGCGCGGGACCAGGCCGAAGATCCCCTGAGCGGCGATCCGGCCGCGCTCGAGCTGGAGGACGAGGACCGCGAGGCGGTCGCGGCCAGGCTCGCGGAGCTGCCGCCCGTCTCGGAAGATGAGTACTACGCGCCGTCGACGCGGCTCGAGGTGATCGACATCGCCGTGGACGCGATCCGCTCGCGCCGGCTCGCTGCCGGTGACGAGACCGACGCCTCGCTCGGGCCGGGCGACTACGAGCGCGGCGACGGCTGATCCAGCGGCCGCCGCGCGCGCCCGCGCCGCGGCGCCGTGCGCTGCGCGCGGATCGTCGCGCCGCGCGTGGGATGTGCTCCGGCGCCGGCGACCGGTGATATCGTCGCCGGCGTGTTGTGGGTCCTCTTCGGGCTGTTGCTCCTCATCTCGTGGGCGGCGTACTTCACGTTTGGCCTGTCCACCGCGATCCCGATCGCGGCGAGCGTGGTCATCGCGCTCGCCGCCGTCGCGCTCTTCGTGTTCCGCCGCTTCAGGGCGGGGCGCGCCGCGTCCGCGCTCGAGCGGGCGATCGTCCAGCAGGGCGCGCAGCAGGCGCTCAACGCGCGGCCCGAGCGGCGCGCCGAGATCCAGGAGCTCCAGCGGCAGGTCCAGGGCGGCATCAGCGCGCTGAAGAGCTCGAAGCTCGGCAAGGGGAAGAAGCACGGCAGCGCCGCGCTCTACTCGCTGCCCTGGTACGTCATCATCGGCCCGCCCGGGGCGGGGAAGACGACCGCGCTGAAGCACTCCGGCCTGGTCTTCCCGTACGCGCACCCGAGCAACGGCGGCGGCGTGCGCGGCGTCGGCGGTACACGCAACTGCGACTGGTGGTTCACCAACGAGGCGATCCTCCTCGACACCGCGGGGCGCTACACGACGGAGCAGGACGACCACGAGGAGTGGATCGCGTTCCTGCAGATGCTGCTCAGGCACCGCGCCCGGCGCCCGCTCAACGGCATCCTCGTCGCCGTGAGCGTGGCGGATCTCATCGACGCGAGCGAGCAGCACATCGAGCAGATGGGGAAGAAGCTCCGGGCGCGCATCGACGAGGTGATGACGCAGCTCCACATGGTGCTGCCCGTCTACATCCTGTTCACGAAGTGCGATCTCATCGCGGGCTTCTCCGAGTTCTTCGGCGACACGCGCAGGAGCGACCGCGCCCAGGCGTGGGGCGCGACGCTGAAGCTCAGCGCGGACAAGACCTCCCCGGGGAGGCTCTTCGACGCCGAGTTCGACGCGCTGGCGAAGCAGATCCACGGCCGAACGCTGAAGCGGCTCGTGACGGAGCGCAGCCGAGAGGTGCGCGAGCGCGTCTACCAGTTCCCGCTCGAGTTCGCGGGCATCCGCCGGAACCTCTCCGATCTGGTGTCGACCGTCTTCATGGTCAACGCCTTCCAGGGCACACCCATCTTCCGTGGCTTCTACTTCACGAGCGGCACGCAGGAGGGCCGGCCGCTCGACCGCGTCCTCCAGCGCATGGGCCAGGCGATGGGGATCCGCACGCAGGAGGCCGCGGCTCAGCAGAACGTCGAGTCGAAGAGCTACTTCCTCCACGACGTGTTCATGAACGTCGTCTTCCCGGACGGGGACATCGCCGCGAGGAGCGCGAGCGAGATCCGGCGCCAGCGGATCGTGCGCGGCGCGATCAGCGCTGCGGCCGCGACGCTCGGGGTCATCCTCGCGATCCCGAGCTTCGTCTCGTTCAGCAACAACCGCGAGTTCCTGCGCGACGTCGAGGCGGACGCGCGCGCCGTCAGCGCGATCCGCTGGGAGGACACGCGGCCCCTCTCGGAGAAGCTCGCCGCGCTGCGGCCGGCGCTGGATCGGCTCCAGGAGATCGACAAGGCGCGCGAGGACGGCCCTCCGGACGGGAAGGGCTGGACGATGTTCCAGGGAGAGACGGTCTACCCCCCGCTGGTGCACGTCTACGTCGCGAGCCTGCAGAACGGCTTCGTGATCCCGTGCAAGCAGCGGCTCGAGGATCGCCTGAAGCTCGCGAAGGGGGAGTACTACCTGCGCGAGCGGAACGAGCTCAAGCTGTACCTGATGCTGAGCGACGTCGAGCACCTCGAGGTCGACTGGGCGAAGGACAGGTTCACCGCGCTCTGGGCCGAGGTGCTCCGGCCGACGTCGAACCTCAACGAGACCGACCTGAAGAAGCAGCTCGAGAGCCACGTCGAGTACTACCTGACGCTCATCAAGCAGAAGCGGGTCACGCCGATCGCGCGCAAGGATGATCTGGTCGCGAGCGTGCGCGCGACGCTCCAGGCCGTGCCGGTGCGGAAGCGCTACTACGACTTCTTCGTCAACGCGATCATCGAGGAGAAGTACGACCCAACGGGCGACAACAGCCGCGCGAACCGCAAGTACCCGCCCCACACGCTGGGCGACATGTTCGCCGACCGCCCCGACGTGCTGAAGGTCATCGGCAGCAAGCTGTACGCGAAGGAGAAGCGCTGGAAGGAGATCGACGGCCCGTACACAGAGAAGGGGCACTTCGCGGTGCTCGACAACCTCGAGGGCGGCGCCGAGCGGCTGCTGGCCGAGCGGTGGGTCGTGGAGCTCGCGCCGGGCGAGGAGACGTCGGTCAACAAGAACCTGGACGGCCTCGCTGCCGACTACGACGCCCGATACATCGCGCAGTGGACCGACTGGATGGCGGACCTCACCGTGCGGACCCCGGCCAACCTCAAGGAGGCGAAGGAGATCTACATGGAGCTCGCCAAGCCGGACTACCCGTACCTCCGCATCATCCGCGCTCTCGAGGACAACACGCAGTGGAAGCGGGATCGGAGCGCGGTCGAGGACTCGGGCCTGTTCAAGCTCGGTAAAGAGCAGCTCGGGAGGAAGATCGAGCAGAAGACGAGGGTCAAGGTCCCCCTCAACGTGAAGCTCATAAGAAACCGGCCGAGCTCGGTCCCGGACGAGTTCAAGCGGACGGTCGAGTTCGGCGTTCCCGCCGCGCCGAGCGGCTCGGCGCCGATCACGGACACGCCCCTGGCGAGGTACATCTCGCTGCTCAGCTCCCTCCGCGACGAGATCCAGCGGCTCGAGGATGTGAACCCGAACGTCGACGCGCGCCTCATGGCCGAACGACTGATCGAGGCGACACGTCAGGCCGACGCGCTCCTCCAGCCCTTCGACGAGCGAGCCAAGACGCTGCTCCGGCCGCTCCTCTTGACCCCTCTCCAGGTCGTGGCAGCGCGGCTGCCGCCGCTCACGGCCGTGTCCCGCTTCTCCGGCGCTGCTGCTGGCCCGCGCTGAGCGGGGTCAGACCTCGATGCGGATCTCGTCGCGGCCTGGCTGTACGGCGCCGGTCGCCGGATCGAGCGTGAGCACCATCTCGACCGCATCCTCATCGTTGTCGCTGTAGTACCGGGGCCGCACGCCCATCGCCGTGAACCCGAGCTTCCGGTAGAGCCGGATCGCTGCCCGGTTCGAGCGGCGCACCTCGAGCAGGAGCAGCCGCACTTGCTGCTGCCGCGCGTACTCGAGCGACCGGCTCATCAGCGCCGTCGCGAGCCCGCGCCGGCGCGCGGTCGGGCAGGTGGCGATGTTGAGCACGTGCAGCTCGTCGGCCACGTGCCACGCGATGAGGAAGGCGAGCGCGCGTCGCCCCTCGCGCGCGACCCAGCAGCGCGTCCACGGGCGGCGCAGCTCTTCTCGCGCGGAGAACTGCGGCACGTCGAAGGCCGCGGAGGCGACCGCATCGACCTCCTCGATCGCGGCGTCGTCCGCGGCGTCGGCCGTCAGCTGGATCAGCGAGACCGAGCTCGCCGTCGCCTCGCGCTTCACCTCGCCACCTCCGTGGGGCAGCCGGAGACGATCTGGACCTGCCCCACCCGCCCGCTCTTGAGCTTCTGGCATGCCTCTCCGAGGAGCTCGATGACCGCGGAGGACTTCCATCGCCAGCCGTTCTCCGGGTCGTAGGGGACGAGCGCCTGGTCCAGGTAGACGTTGGTCTGCCCGTCCTCGGGAGGCGGGTCGACGAGGTCAAACTCGCAGGAGACGACGATGCTCGCGATCTTCGAGAGCACGTTCCCCAGCGTGTCGAGGTTGTCCACCTTGAAGTAGAAGGGGCTCACGAACTGCGCCGCGCCGCCGGCGAGCGCCATCTGGTCGAGGACGTCGCCGTAGAACTCGCTCCCGGGGATACCGACCACATAGACCTCGATGCCGCTCGCCGCGAGCTGCGCGATCGCGGCGACCGTGTCGTCGCGGTCGAGGCATCCCCCTGGTCCCGAGAGGCCGAAGGGCGCGCAGCAGTTCTCTTCGGGGCATTGCTGCTCGATGTTGGCGATGCACTCCTCGGCGTCGCACGTCGCGGCGCTGTTGCAGTTCGGACCTCCGTCGGTCGCGAGCACGACGATGGTCTTGCCGGGAAGCTCCACGAGCTTCGGCGTGAGCGCCGCGAGCGTCGCCGCGGTGGGCGTCCCGCCGAGGGGTTCGACGCGCGTCGCCGAGCTGAACTTCGAGGTCGTCGGGCGACCCTCCTGGCCGTCCGAGAAAGGGTCTCCCGGCGTCACAGGGAACACCTCGCCGCCTGGCCTGCACGGCGCCTCGGCGGTCGCGTCCAGCGGGAACACGGCGGCGCCGACGTTGATCAGGGGGCCCAGGTTGCGCACGAGGTCGACCGCGGCCTCGTGCACCCGGTCATAGCGCGTGGCGCGCGAGGAGGCGGCGCTGAGCATGCTGCCCGAGGCGTCGAGGACGAAGTAGAGGTTCGGCGCCTCGGCGATCTCCACCTGATGAATCTGGTTGCCGCAGAGCCCCCCTGCGTCCACGGGCGGTGGTCCGCTCGTGCCCCCAGCGTCCGGGTTGAACTCGTCGTCCGGCTCCTGCGCGCCCTGGCCGCTGCCGCTGCGTGGACGCTGCTTCAGGCCGTCGTCCGCGCACGCGGACAGCGCCGCGCCGAGCGCGAGCGCGGCCCCGACACGGAAGAGCATGCCGCAGACGCCGGCCCGCTGCTTCACGGCCGTGTTCATGGCGAACAGCGTACCACGCCCCTCCGCGCTGGCAGCGCTGGGCGCCGTGGCGGTGGATCTCGCCGCGCTCAGGGCTCGCGGTAGAACCTGGGCACGCGGCGCGAGATGCTCGTCAGCACTTCCCAGGCGATCGTCCCCGTGAGCCCGGCGATCTCCTCCGCGCTGATCGTGGCGCGCCCGAGCGGGCCGTCCTGTGTTCCGAGGAACACCACCTCGTCCCCGACGCGCGCTCCCGGGACATCCGTCACGTCGAGCATGGTGAGATCCATCGACACGGCGCCCGCGATCGGCGCGCGCTGCCCGCGCACGAGCCCGGCCCCGCGGTTCGAGAGCTGGCGGCTCAGACCGTCGGCGTACCCCATCGGCACGGTGGCGACGACGCTCTCCCGTGACGCCTGCCAGGTGTGGCCGTAGCCGATCCTGTCGCCCTTCGCGATCGTGCGGAGCGCGACGATCTCGCTGCGCACGCGGATGACCGGCTTGAGGTCGGGCGCGAGCCCTGCGCACGGCGAGATGCCGAAGAGCGCGACCCCGGGGCGAACGACGTCGAGCCACGCGTCTGGCAGGCGCAGCATGGCCGCGCTGTTCGAGGCGTGTCGCACTCTCGGCGTCAGGCCGAAGCTCTTCGCCCGCTGCTCGATCTCCTCGAAGCGCTTCATCTGCTCGATCGTTACGCCGAGATCGTCGGCGTCCGCGCAGGCGAGGTGGGTCATGAGCCCGTCGAGCCTCACCTCCGGGTGCTTCGCGAGCATCGCGAGCACCGCCTCTAGCTCGGAGCTCGCCGTGCCGAGCCGTCCCATGCCGGTGTCGACCTTGAGGTGGACGCCGACGCGGCCGCGCTGCTCGAGCCGCACCACGCTCGCGAGGCGCTCGATCTGGCCCGCGTCGTAGACGACCGGCACGAGGTCGCGCGCGATGATCTCCTCGAACCCCTCGCGGCGCGGGCCGTAGTAGCCGCCCATGACGAGGATGGGCAGCCGGATGCCGGCGTCCCGCAGCTCGATGGCCTCCTCGAGCAGCGCGACGCAGAGGCCCGGGATGCCGGTCCGCTCGAGCGTCCGCGCCACGGCCGGCGCGCCGTGCCCGTAGGCATCGGCCTTGAGCACGCCCCAGATCTGCGGCCGCCTCGCGCCGGTCAGCGATCGCTCGAGGACGCGGAGGTTGTGCCGCAGGTGAGCGAGGTTCACCTCCGCGCGGGTCGGGCGCACCGCGTCCGCAGGCGCCGCTCGCCTTGGACGCAGCACCCGCACCGGGCCGACGCTCGATCCGAGCCCTTCGAGGGCCGACGCCGTGCCGTTGCGATCAGAAGTCGTGCTGCTGAGCTCTGTGGGCGCGTGCGAAGCGGACATCGTGTACGCGGATAGCCCTACGCTCGAGCGCGGGTCAAGATTCCGGGCCATCTTGGTGTGACAAGGTGAGGCATGCCCGCAGAGCGCGGACGCCGGTCAGAAGCAGCGGCGCATGCACCGCGTGTACTTCGCGGTGCACGCCTTTTCGCACCCGGCGGATTTGCAGTCTTGCTGGCACTCCTTCCAGCTCGCCTCGCACGCCGCGCTGCACTCCGCGCCAGGCGGCGCCGCGTCCTCGGCGGCGTCGGGCGTCGCATCGGGGGCGCCCGCGTCCGCTTCTTCGGCGGGCGCGGCCACGTCGGCGCTCAGGAGCCTGGGCGGCGGTGCGAGCGCGCTCGTCGGCTCCGGCACGGCGGGGGCGCGGCTGCTGGGCGGGTTCCATTCGCCCTCGTCGAAGTCGCTGGCGCGGCTGAGCTGCCTCTCCCGGAGCGTCGCGTACTCCACGCGGTCGCGGGTCTGGCCGAACGTGTAGAACTGGAGCCACTCGTCCCAGCAGGCGCGCCGCAGCGTCGGCTTGATGTCCGCCATCGAGTCGAGCGCCATGCAGTGCTCGAAGCGGACGTCTCCTTCGTACACCGCGTTGATGCTCGCGCCGCACGCGGTCGCCGAGACGGCGGCCAGGCAGAGGAGGGTTCGGAACCGCACGAGGTACGGACACCGATAGCAGAAAAGCGCTGCCCCGGTGCCTCCCCTGGCTCCTCGCCGCGGGAACCTGTCCGACCGCCGGGTCGAGGTGCTCTCCGGTTGAATTTTGCCCTGCGATGCCGTAGGTTGCCGCCCCTTCGCACCGGCAGCGGCGGCACGACGCCTCCGCGCCGGGCGCCTCAACGGAGCCTGTTCATGTTCCTCATGCTGTCGAAAGGTCCTCGAAAGACCACGCGCTCCAAGTCGAAGCGCCACCGGTCCAAGCTGAAGGCGAAAAACCGCAACCGGCGGAACCGCATCTACCAGCGCGCCTGAGGGTTGCGGCGAAGGCGAGCGGGGCCTTGGTCTCGCTCGCTGCGCCGCCTTCGGACCTGGGACTGCCCCTTGAAGCTAGGGGCCGCCCTTCTTCAGCTCGGTCAGCACCAGCTTGGCGACCGCCTTCAGCGTGTCGAACACCCCGACGCCGGTCCGCGCGACCCCCTCGAAGTCGGGGACGTTCGTCGGATTGAGCAGCGAACGGAGCTCCTCCACCGTGCCGATCTCCGGCAGATCCCGCTTATTGTACTGGATGACGTACGGGATCTTGTCGAGCGAGTAGCCCTGCTCGGCCAGGTTCGTGCGGAGGTTCTCCACCGACTCCTGGTTCGCCTCGATGCGGCCGAGCTGTGAGTCCGCCACGAAGACCACGCCGTCGACGCCCTTCAGGATGAGCTTGCGGCTCGCGTCGTAGAAGACCTGCCCCGGCACCGTGTACAGGTGGAACCGCGTCTTGAAGCCGCGGATCTCGCCCAGCGCGAGCGGGAGGAAGTCGAAGAAGAGTGTCCGGTCGGTCTCGGTGGCGAGGGAGATCATCTTCCCCTTCGCGTCCGGGTTGGTGCGCTCATAGATGTACTGCAGGTTCGTCGTCTTGCCGCAGAGACCCGGGCCGTAATAGACGATCTTGCAGTTGATCTCGCGCGCCATGTAATTGATGAAGCTCATCGACCGCGCTCCTAGTCGTTGAAGAGGTTGTCGATGTCCTCGTCGGTGATCTCGGCGAACGGCGAGTCGGCGCCCGGCTCCTGCACCTTCTTGAGCAGCGCCTCGAAGATGTGGTTGAGCTCCTCGCTCGCCTTTCGCACCCGGAGCCTCACCAACCCGAGGCTCGACTTTGAGTCGAAGATCACCACGAGGATGACGCGGTTCCCGACCAGCTGGATGTGGATGTTCGCCTTCTCACCCTCGTGGAACTGAGTGGCGAACTCGTTCTCCTTGAGGAGCTTCGCCATCCCGCCCGTGGCGGCGATGTTACCCGCCGTCAGCGAGGCGAGCGACGTGGTGTCGAGGTTGTCGACGTCTCCGCTCGCGGCGATCAGTTGCCCGTTCTTGTCAACGATGAAGACGACCTTCGCATTGGCGTCCTTGACGAGGCGATCCACCACGCTCTGGATCTGATTGAATTCCTCCTCGTACATCACCATCTGAGGGTTGACCATCGTTCCTCCGCCAGCGCTCTCGCGATGGGGCCCTGGGCATTGCGGGCTCTGTCGCCCTTGTCATCAACCGGGCGCCGCACGTGCGGTCCCCGACCATCATCATCCAACTGGCGTCCCGCTGTGCGGGCATGCCGTACCACGGGTACCACGTTCGCGGCGCCACGCTCGCTGCCTGGGACTTGCATGACCGGTTCGCGGCGCGCAGTGCGACTGCTCCTCGACCGTGCGCCCGTACATCTTGGGACGTTTCTATCCGAAGCAGGTGCGGCGGAGCAAGGCGGCCCTTTCTGGAAGTTTGCGGATCGCGCAGCCGGACCCCTCCGAGCCCTCCCCGGACCCGAGGGCGCGTGCTCCCACCCCTGACCCCAGGGGCCTGCCGCTCCGGCGCCTCCCGGGTGCCGGTCTGCGGCTGCAAGCCGGAGGGTATTCGCTGTAAACGCTGGAAATTGTTAACTTAAATTCCTGAGCGCGAGCGGCTCCGGCCGGGCTCTCCTCGGGGCGCGCTGGTCGCAGGGGGCTCCGCCATTGCCGCTGTGTGCCGGGCAGAAGCCCGACGAAGGACCCTGGGTCACCGCGGGGGGCGCATGCCGAGCTCATGAACGAGCTGCTCGGCGGCCGAGCCCCGGGACCGTGGTCCAGCTGCGTGAGCTCCGCCGGCGCCGTGGGCGTGACCACTTGACCTGGGCCGCTGCTGCCCTCCTGCGGCCATGGCTTGCGCTTGACCGATGGCTTCGGCCACGGGATAGCGCCCTGAATGCGTGACGTGCTCAGCCGGACCGAGCCCCGGAAGATCGAGCTCGACCCCGGGACGACGAGGAAGCGCGTGTCCCGCGTGATCACCGCGGGGGCCGCGGCGTTCGTGTGCGCCGCGTCGATCGGTTCAGACGCGCGCGCCGAGCTCGGCGCGGTTCACCCCGAGGTGCTCGCCGCGCACGCGGCTGTCCGCGCGGCGAGAGGTCCGGAGGTCTACGGTGCGCTGCGCGAGCTCTGGCGCACGTGGGACCGCGCGGATCCGACGCAGGTCGAGGAAGCGATCGCATCGATCGCGGAGGGCGGCGCGACCAGCGCGCCTACCCGGGTCTATGCCGAGCTCCTCTCGGCGTATGCGCGCAGGCGGCGAGGCGATCTCGACGGAGCCGTCGCGAGGGTCCAGAAGCTCGGGTTCATCGGCCGCTGGGCGACGATCGGCCCCTTCGACAACGAGAACAAGGGGGGCTTCGATCGCGCGTTCGGGCCTGAGGAGGAGCTCGATCAGCCGATCGCGACGGGCAGGACGTACGACGGCAAAGCGCGGGCAGTGCGCTGGCGCGTGCCGCCCGAGGCGCCGCAGTACGGGTGGTTCGACTTCGGCGATTTCATCCGTCCGGTGGAGGGCATCTGCGGCTACGCGACGACGTTCGTCCGAGCGAAGGTCGGGACGCGCGCGCCTCGACCTGTATCGATCTGGGTCGGAGCGGACGGCGCGTTCAAGCTGTTCTGGAACGGCGAGAAGATCCTGGCCGATCCCGGGTACCGCGAGCTCGACATCGATCGGTTCGCCACCACGGTGGCGCTGAAGCCCGGCTACAACCGCCTGACGATCAAGGTCTGCGGAGGCGCATCGGCGCCCAAGTTCGCGCTGCGCATCGGCGACGAGAGGGGGGCGCCGGATCTCGAGCTGGACGTGACCTCCGACATCGGGACGCAGGTGACGACGCCTCAAGGGGAAGCCGCCGGCGCAAAGCGCGCGAGCGAGGCGCGGGCGCAGGTGGGAGGGCCGGGCGCGCCGCGCGCGGCGCGTGGGCCCGCCATCGAGGGGCCGATGCAGGCGTTCGAGCGCGCAGCGAGCGCCGGCCGGCCTTCGCCTGCGGTCCTCGAGGCGTTCGCGCGGTACCTGATGCTCACGGGCGGCGACGCGGAGGGCGAGCACAGGGCGCGCGATCTCGCGCGCCGCTCCGCCGAGGCCGAGCCGAGCGTGCGTCGCTACCTGCTCGCCGGTCAGCTGTCGGAGGACAGAAACCAGCAGCGCGCGTGGATCGAGCGCGCCGCTGGGCTCGCGGGCCCCGGGCGCGAGGACGTGGATGTCCTGCTCTCCCAGGCGCGGCTCGCGCAGACGAGCCCGAACTGGAGGGAAGCCGCTCCGATCTACGAGCGCATCCTCGCCTCCGACCCGGACCACGTCACCGCCATCCTCGGTCTTGTCGACCTGTACGTGGAGGCGGGGCTGAAGCGCACCGCGCTCGCCACGCTGGAGCGAGCGCTCGCGCGGCAGCCGAACAGCGTCTCATTGCTCCGCGCCTCGGCGGCGCAGCTCCGCGCCCTCGGCCGCGACACGGAGGCCGCCGAGATGGAGGCGCGCTACGCGGCGCTGCGCTTCGACGACTCGAGCTTCCTGCACCAGCAGGTCGACCTCGCGGTGGCGCGCCGCGATCCGGCGGGCGCGGAGCGCTGGCTCGAGCGCTTCCTCCGCAGCGAGCCTGACTCCGTCTGGGCCCGCTCCGTCGCGGCGCGCACGTACCGCGCGCTCGGCCAGGGCGACCGAGCGCTCGCCGCCCATCAGCGCGCGCTCGCCATGGCGCCGGAGGACATCGGCACGCTGCGCGCGCTCTCGGACCTCTACGGCGAGGAGGGCAACCGAGAGGCGCAGCTGGAGATGCTCCAGCAGATCCTGGCCATCAGCCCCCAGGTGAAGGACGTGCGCGAGTACATCGAGCACATCGAGCCGCCGAAGCCGCGCGCCGACGAGGCGTACGCCTGGGCGCCCGAGCGCTTCCTCCCGATGCGGCGCAGCGCTGACCGGCAGTATCCCAAGCGCACGCTGCGCAGCCTGACCGTCACCACCGTCTTCCCGAACGGCCTCGCCAGCCGTTTCCGTCAGGTGGTGTTCCAGCCTCTCACGGACGAGGCCGCGGCGAGCGCCCGGCAGTACGCCTTCGAGTACCAGGCCGAGCGCCAGACCGTGAGCCTCCGCGCCGCCAAGGTCTACCGGGCAGACGGCAAGGTCGACGGGGCCATCGAGAGCGGTGAAGCGGGCGCGAACAACCCGGCGCTCGCGATGTACACCTCAGCGCGCACGTTCTACGTCAGCTTCCCGCGGCTCAACGCCGGCGACGTCGTGGAGCTTCGGTACCGCATCGACGACGTGAGCCCTCGCAACGAGATCGCCGATCACTTCGGCGAGATCGAGTACCTCCAGGGGGACGAGCCGATCGCCAGCAGCGAGTACGTGCTGATCACCCCCAAGGCGAAGCAGTTCCACATCTTCGCGTCCAACCTCCCGGGCCTCGTGCGCGAGACGAAGGAGGACGCCGAGCGGCGCATCTTCCGCTTCTCCGCCACCTCTGTCCCGCCGGTGGCTCCCGAGCCCGCGATGCCGGCGTGGTCCGAGCTCCTCGCGCACGTTCACGTGTCGACCTTCAAGAGCTGGGACGAGGTCGGCTCCTGGTACTGGGGCCTCGCGCGAGAGCAGTTCGACGTGGACGACGAGGTGCGCAAGCGCGTGCGCGAGATCACGAAGAACCTCTCCGACGATCTGAGCAAGGTCCGCGCGATCTACAAGTACGCGACCGAGACGCGGTACGTGGCGCTCGAGTTCGGCATCGAGGGCATCCGCCCGAGGAGGTGCGCGCAGACGCTCGCTCGCGGCTGGGGCGACTGCAAGGACAAGGCGACGCTGATCGTCACCATGCTCCGGGAGCTTGGTATCCCGGCGACGATCGTCCTCGTGCGCACCCGCATGCGAGGGGGCATCGAGCCGGAGCCCGCGAGCCTTGCCCCGTTCGACCATGCGATCGCGTATGTGCCTTCGCTCGACCTCTACCTCGACGGAACGGCGGAGCACTCGGGCTCGACCGAGCTGCCCATCATGGATCGCGGCGCGATGGCGCTTCAGGTCAACGAGGGCAAGCCGAAGCTCGTTCGCCTCCCCGAGCCTGCGCCGGAGGCCTCCGTTGTGCACCGGACCGTCGACATAGCGCTCGGCGCCGACGGTTCAGCCCAGCTCGGCGTCGACACCCAGGTGGCCGGCGCGTTCGCTCCGGAGTGGCGGACCCGCTACATGGCGGAGGGAACGCGCCGCGACCGGGCAGGCCGTGACCTCGCCGCGGACTTCGGTACGGTCGAGCTTGCTGCTGGCAAGGCGGGGGTGGAGGTGAATGACCTCGAGGACATCGAGCAACCGGTGAAGCTGCGGGCTCGGGGAAAGGCTGTCGCGCTCGCTCGCAAGGAAGGCGATAGCCTGTCGATCCCCGCGGTCCCCACGCAGCGCCTCGCGACCGAGTTCGCTTCCCTGTCCACGCGCACCCGCGACGTGATCCTCCCCGCGCTCACCACGCGCCAGGAGGAGTGGTCCATCCGCGTTCCGCAGGGCTGGCGCGTCACCAGGGCGCCGCTTCCCCAGGACCTGGACACTCCGTTCGGCAGGTTCTCCATCTCGGTCGAGCAGGCCGCGGGCAAGGTCGTCGTCCGCAGCCAGATCTCCCTCACGAAGTCGCGGATCAAGCCGTCCGAGTACATGGCCTTCCGAACGTTCTGCGAGACGGCGGACCGCGCCTTCGGCCAGCGGGTCGTGCTCGGCAAGTGAGCGAGGCCCAGCCTCTCGGCTCCGTCGCGCTGGTTCCCCCGGGTAGGTCCCACGGCAGACCTTGACAATCCAGCGCCGGATCGCCATAAAGCGCCCCCTCTACGCATCCCTGCGGCACAGAACAGCCTCTCCGGTGGTTCGGAGGGGGGCCGCCGGGAGCGTAGGCACTCGGGTCGAGGGCATCATGCCGAAGATGAAGACCAACCGCGCCGCAGCCAAGCGGTTCAAGGTGACCGGCTCTGGCCGGATCCGCCGCAGCAAGGGCGGGCTCAACCACTGCATGCAGGAGAAGAGCAAGAAGCGCCTGCGTCGTCTCCGCAAGAACGACATGGTCGATTCGGCGATGGAGAAGCGCGTCAAGCTGCTTCTTCCCTACGGCTGACCCCGGAACCCTGAGGTAAAGCTTCAATGCCGCGCGTAAAAAGAGGGTTCAAGGCCCGTCGCCGTCGTAACCGCGTCCTCAACCAGACCGAGGGCTACTTCCTCGGCAGGAAGAACCGCTTCCGTCAAGCGGTCGAGGTTCTTCGTCACGCCTGGGAGTACGGCTACATCAGCCGTAAGCTCAAGAAGCGGGATTTCCGCCGCCTCTGGATCACCCGGATCAACGCTGCCGCGCGCCTCAACGGCACGACGTACTCGCGTCTCGTCAGCGGACTCAAGAAGGCAGGCATCGCGCTCGACCGGAAGATCCTTTCGGAGATCGCGATCCACGATCCCGCGTCGTTCGGTGCTGTGGCGAAGCTCGCCTCCGCGCCTGCCGCAGCGAAGTGATACCCCCAGGGGCGGCCAGCTCGGCGCTGTTTCAGCGCCGCCATGCGTCAGGTTTGAACCTGGCCGAGGCCGCCCGGCTCGTAGCGACTCGGTAGTCGCTTGAATCCCGAATAAATTCGGGCACCTAAAGCTGCGTAAACAGTCGCGCGCCCAGGATCGGCGTTGCTGACCTGGATGCCCCCGCTGCGTCCTCGTGAGGGCGACGAGCTGATGCGAGACGTTCACATCGCGCCGTCAGCCGTTCTCCTGCGGTGAGGCGAATCGGTACCAAACAGATGCACAGTGTGCACTTCCTGCACGCCCTGAACCGCATCTTTGATGGCACCCTATGACCCTGTTGCCAGGGTGAATCTCGACCCAGCTAGCGAAGACGACCGGGCAACTCAGACAGCAGAATGTGATCTGATGTGGGATAGCGGGCCCAGCCTCAGCACCTGAGGAACCGAAGGGCATTCCTGACTGTCTTCCGCGGGCACGTTCGTGGTCGCGGTCTCCGTCAGACCTGAGCCAATGGCTGGAAATACTAAATTTCCAGGCACTATCTCGCGAAAAATAATCTTCTCCGCCTTTGGCCGTCGGGTGAGGGCTCGACATCGCCATCGGGAGGCCCAGGTTCAGGAAACATCGAAGCTCACTGAGAGAACGGCCTCAGAAGTCAGGCCCAGCCACTCCACCCGCTGGAAAGGATAAAGGAATCCCCCTGTCCGCGCGGCGAGGGCGGCCCACCAATTCGTCGGAGGCTGGCGGACTCGAGGTGCCACCAAGAAGGACAGGTTGCCGATGTTGTTGCGTCTTCGGAAGCGTACCCAGCCATGCAGTTCGGCTCGGTCGCAGCGAAACATTTCGCTCGATACGGCACGGACGGCGCCTCGCGGCCTACATACCGCACCCAGGTCGAGCTCTCAAACGGGAGAACACGGAACGCACGCCAAAAAAGGCACTGTTCTTGCTTCAGGAGTTGGGCTGCCACCGGGAGCTGGCGCAAAAGCATCACTCTGCAAGAGCAGACCCGCCTCTAGCGGGAAGAGTTCGACCGGAATCAAAAGAAAGCACCAGCGGTTGCCAGTTTCAACAGGGGCTCCTTCAGTCAGCTCCTGCTCCCTGTTTGGCACGAAATCGCCTCGCCCGCCGTCAAAAGGTGACGAGGCATTTCAATCTCGCAAGGTCAGCCGTTTAGAAGTGAACGCCGACACAAAGACCAAGATGAGCACGTCGACCGCCCGCCGTCCAGAAACTGCGCGGAGAAACGCCAAGTCCTCCGCTGTGGGTACCTCTGCGCGGCTCGCGGCATCCAAGAGCTCGCAGGGGGCCGAGACAGCATCGGCTCCCCGGCGGGCGGCATCGCAGACCACCGATTCGGGGGTCTCCGAGGTCGAAGAATTCGGGGACAGCCAGTCGCCGCGCTCGCACTTTCAAGGAGCTACCACCGTGGAGGGAGCCGCCATGAGGTCGACGAAGAGCAACGCCACTGTAGTGAAGGGCGACCCGCTCGCTCAGGGTGGGACGGCCACGCCGGAAATCGCAGCCCTCAACCTCCTGGAGGACGACCAGGCGGAGGAGACCGTCGTGCGACCCCGCCCGGCGGAGATCCTCGACGAGGATCGGGCGGCTGACTTCATCGACCTGGACCTCGGCCCGCTCGACCGGCTGCCCCAGCCTGAGCGCGCGAGGAGCCAGGATCGAGAGCTGAAGGACGTCGAGGACGGAGGGGGCGACTCGATGCTCGCCCGCTACTTCCGCGACATGGCGCTGCACCCCGTGATGGGGCCCGACGAGGAGCTCGACACCGCCCGCGCGGTAGAGCGTACCGAGATCGAGCACTGGGTCGCCTTGCTCTCGTACCTGCCTGCGGCCGAGCACATCCTCACCGCGCTCGAGGAGGATGTCGCCAAGGCCGGCGAGGATGAGGTGAAGGCTCCGCAGATCGCGGAGATGCAGAAGCTCGTCCGCTCGGCGAAGAAGCAGAAGGGGAAGCTCCTGCCCGAGCAGGAAAAGCCGTGGGCCCAGCTCTCCGAGGAGCTCGCTGCGGCGGTCCGCCTCCCGGACTCGGATCGCCTCTGGATGGCCCGCGCCTTCACCATCGCGCGCGATCTCGTTCGGGAGCCCGACTTCGAGGACGACGTGAGCGATCCCGAGGAGACCCGTCCCACGCGGCCGAGGCTCCCGATGTCGAGCTCGTACCGCCGGTATCTCGATCGGGTCGAGCGGACCTTCCAGGCGCAGCACGACGCGAAGAACCGCTTCGTGAAGGCCAACCTGCGGCTCGTCGTCTCGATCGCGCGTCGCTACAACCGCGGTCGTCTGCCGCTCATCGACCTGATCCAGGAAGGCAACATCGGGCTGATGAAAGCGGTCGAGCGCTTCGACCACAGCCGCGGCTACCGCTTCTCGACGTACGCCTCCTGGTGGATCAGGCATGCGATCAGCCGCGCGCTGGCTGACAAGGGCCGGGCGGTTCGCATCCCGGTCCACATGCTCGACACGTACAACCGCGTGGCGCGGGCGACGCAGGCGATCATCGCGCGCACCGGGCACGAGCCGACGATCGAGGAGCTCGAGAAGGAGACGGGTGTCCCGCGCGAGAAGCTCGACAAGGTGAAGGACTTCTACGCGGAGACGCCGTTCTCCCTCGACCGCCCGGTCGGCGATGAGGACGGGCGGAAGTTCATCGACTTCCTCCAGGAGGAGAACGCCCTGTCGCCGTTCGACCACCTGGCGAACAGGAAGTGGAGCGACGAGGTCCGGCGGCTCCTGACCACCCTCACGCCGATCGAATCGCGGATCATCCGCTGGCGCTTCGGCCTCGATGACGAGGACGAGCTCACGCTCAAGGAGATCGGCGACAAGTACAACCTGTCGCGCGAGCGCATCCGTCAGCTCCAGGAGCAGGCGCTCGGCAAGATCCGCAAGCAGATGCGCGACTACTGAGCGGCGCGCACAGCGATCGCGGTGATGCGGCCGCGCAGCGTCATGCTGCGCGGCCGCGCTGCTCGAGCCGCCCTGATCACGCTTCTTTCGCGGGGGCGCGCCCAAGCGAGCGGAGATCCGGTGCCTCATCGTGGGCACGACGCGCATCGCCCTGAGACCGCGCGCTCTGTCAGGGCGCGCGTGCACCCTTCCAGAGCTCGTCGGCGAGCGAGCCGACGAAGTCGTCGATGGCCCTGCGTACCGGCTCGATCTTCCCCGGGATATCGGAGGCGAGCACGGCGAAGGCGATCGGATGTCGGCCGGGTGGCGGGAGGATGTAGCCGGAGAGGGCGACGACCGAGGCGAGGGTTCCCGTCTTGGCGCGGATGGCGCGCTGCTTCGACCACCCGCGGAAGCGGCCGCGCAAGGTCCCATCCACGCCGCCGATCGCGAGCTGCGCGATGAAATCGGCGCCGAGCGCCGGATCGAGGAGCGCGGCACGGAGCAGCCGGACGATGGACTCAGGCGACGCGCGGTCGGCGTCGAACAAGCCGGAGCCGTTCTTCAAGAGGACACCCTCTTGCGAGGCGCCGAGCTCGCTGAGCGTCGCGCCGACCAGCTCCGCCGCAGCCTCCGCCGTGCCGGGTCGACCGCGCTTCTCTGCGGCGATCGTCTTGAAGATCGTCTCTGCGTAGAAGTTGTCGCTGTCCTTGCCGAGGGCAGAGAGCAGCTCGCCGAGGGGCGCCGAGCGGTGGGCGACGAGGAGCCGCTTCTGTTGCTCGCCGCCGAGCCGCACCTCACCGGAGATCTCCACGCCGACCTCCTGCAGCATCTCCTTGAGCGCATACGCCACGACGAGGCGGGGATCGTCGACGCGCCTCGCCAGGCTCACCGCGCGGCCCCCCTCCGGGATGTTGCCGCTGAGATGTGCGGCGAGGCGCTGGCCGTTCGGCTCGAGTCGGATCCCGATCTTCTCCGGCGTGCCGCGCCGAGCGGTGGTCACGTTGCCGCGGAGCACGGCGAAGCCAGGGGGGTCGATCGCGATGGACGCTGCCTGGCCTGCCTTCGACGGGCGCACCGTGAAGAGCACGGTGTTCGCGTTCAGCGACGCTGCCGCGACCGGGGCGCGAAAGGCCGCCCATTCCTCCGGCTGCTGCTCGAACGCCGGAGGCACGTAGCGCGCGTCGAAGTAGCCTTGATCCACCGCGATCGCTGCGACCTTCCGGACGCCCGTCGCGCGCAGATCGCGCGCCATCTCCCAGAGATCGCGCGTCCTGAGCGACGGGTCGCCTGAGCCTCGGAGCACGAGCTCCGCGACGGTTCCGCTCGATGCCTCCCCGTAGAGGCCGGTCAGGTAGCGGTAGCTCGGCCCGAGCAGGCGCAGCGCGGCTGCTGCCGTGAACAGTTTCGCGTTCGATGCGGGATTGTACAGGCCGCGCTCATCGAAAGCGGCGAGCGGCGCTCCGCTGGCGACGTCGAGCGCGAGCACGCCGACTCGCCCCCCCAGGCGTCGTACGTCGGCGGTGAGCTTCTCGAGCGACTCTCGAGTGCGGCCTGGGTCAATTTTTTGAGGGTGAGGCGCGGCGAGGGGCGACGGAGGCGCGGCCGGGCCCCCGGGCGCTTCCTGCGTCGGTCTCGCGGTGCTGGCCGCGCGCTCTGCGGCACCCTGGCTGCCGTCGCTCGGCTGCGAGCCGCCCGGGCGGGCGAGGGTCGACGAGAGCAGGAGCGCGATCACGGAGACGGTCCGGCGGGTGAGTCGAGGCATGACGGCTCTCCGGCTGTACAATGTCTCCGCCGCGGGCGCCTCCTCCGGTCGACCGTTCGGCGCAGCCCGGCAGTTCGGACGCGTGGTCGGGGTTGTCCTCGCAAAGGAGAGCTTGCTAGGGTGCGCGCAGGCACTTCTTCACGCTCTGTTCGAAGGGAGGACACCGTGTCCCAGCAGCACTCGACCCGCGCGCTCTTGCCGCTCATTCTTCTCGCGGCGTCAGCATGCGCGGGCGCCAAGCCCAAGCAGGCAGGGGAAGACTACAACTTCGATCAGGCGTACTCGGGCGAGGGCGCGCCCGCCGAGACGGACAGCTCCGACAGCGAGGCGAGCGCGTCGCAGGACAGCGGCGGCGGCCTCAACGCCGATCAGAAGAAGCAGATGGAGATCGCGCTGCGGCGCGGGGGGGACAAGGCGTCGAACTGCGCCGAGGTCGTGCCGAACGCGCCGACCGGCGAGGGAGAGGTCAAGGTCGTCTTCGACGGCCAGAAGGGGCGCGTGATCGACGTGCTGGTTGGACCACCCTTCGCAGGAACGCCTGCCGAAGCCTGCGTCAAGCGCGCCTTCGTCGGGGAGATCGTGCTGCCGTTCGAGGGCGAGCCGCTCGAGGTCCCCTACACCGTGAAGCTGCCGGCCAAGAAGGCCGGATCCGCGTCTTCCAGCGCGAAGACTCCATGAAGAGCGCCGTCCTCGCCCTCGCGGCTGCGCTCGTTTTGACCGCTGCTACCGCCAACGCAGAGGAGCCGCCGGCACCTGCACGGCACCCGCCGTCGTCGGTGCGCGCGAAGCTCATCTTCGGCGGGGTGGCGGTGACGGCGGTCGCCTACGGCGCGGCGTTCCTCGCCGCGTCGTCGTGGCCCGAGGTGCCCGGGTCGAGCGAGCTGAAGATCCCGATCGCCGGCCCCTGGCTCGCGCTCGCGAAGAACGGCTGCGCCGCTGACGATCCCGACTGCGGGGCGAAGCTGTACGTGCGCGGCGCGCTCACCGTCATCGGTGGGCTCGCGCAGCTCGCTGGCCTCGGCCTCGTCGGCGAGGGCATCTTCATGACCACGGAGGCGCCCTCGGCGCGACCCCTGAGCACCCCGGCCCTGACGGTGCGGGCGGCTCCGGTCATCACCGCGACGGGGATGGGGATCGGCGTCGTCGGCACCTTTTGATCGGCCAGGGAACCACGGGCACCACGGCACGGCGCGCTGGCGCCGCTCACCGACGGCGCCACGGCGATGGAGCGGGGCCGCGGACGGGCTTGCCAGCTATCCGTCCGATGCGCTCGATCATGAGCTCCACGGTGGCACCGTACGGCACGTGCTGGTCAGCGATCCCGCCGGAGACCCGGCCTGCTCCCACCACGTCGCCTGCGCGCAGCTCGACCTGGTTGCTGATGTACGCGATGGATTCGGCCAACGAGAAGGTCCACTCGCCGACGCGTGAACACGCGCGCGCCTCGGCGTCGACGCGGGCCTGGGTCCGCAGCGCCTCGACCGGGCCCAGCTCGTCAGGCGTGACGAGCACCGGGCCGAGCTGCGTGGCGAAGTCCTTCGCCTCCGAGGGGGGCAGCCCGCGCGCCAGCAACCGCGCCTCGATGCTGCGCGCCGTCCAGTCGTTCAGCACGGCGTAGCCCGCGATCGCGCGCTCCACTTCGTCCGGGGTGGCGCGCCGCAGATCCTCGCAGAGGAGCGCCGCCAGGTTCAGCTCGTAGGCAGGCTCGTCCTCGAGCGGCGGAAAGGGGATCGCCGCCGCGTGTCCGAGCAGCGCGCGGCTGTTGCCGAAGCGGTACCAGGGGCGATCGGCGTCGTGCGCATAGGGGCCGAGCTGGATGTACGCGGCGCGATCGGTGGCGCAGGGCGGCAGCCACAGGATGCTGTCGGGGTGCAGCTGCGCCGAGGAGGGACGATCCCCGCTGAGCAGCCGGTCATCCAGCGCGTGAAGACCGGCACAACGAAGGGCCACGACGCGCGTGTGAAAATCCGACACGCCGGGGATGTCAGCGAGCTTCGTTCCGAAGTGGCGCTCGAGCTCCGCGACGTCGTAGAGCGCGCCGTCGCGTTCCAGCGCGACGATCGGGGTAGACGTCGCGAGCTGGAAAACGTGGGCGATTCTCATGGCACGGCCGGGTCGAGGCGCCGGCGGAGCGTACCACCCCGGGTCGCCGAAGCTCTCAGGGCGACGGGGATCCCCGCGGTGGCGGTCCCGCCGACGGCGCCTGCTCCCGCGGCGCGCAGCCCGGGCCGGGAGATCGGATTACCCTTTGCATTGACGCGCCTGGAGAGCGGCCTAGAATGCCGGCGGATTCAGAGCGGCATCACGTCGCGCAGGCTTGCCGCGGGCCCTTCTGGTTGTAGATGGGCTCGTACGGCAGGTCCGGTTCTGTTGCCGGTGCGGGATCCCTCCTCGCGGGGGGTCCTCCGGCTTCGGTCCTGTTGACGGGGCCGTGCGGCTTGTAAGCCGGGCAAGGCATTTGCCGTGGACAGCCGAACCTCGGCGGGCTCACCCCTTGAGCGCCGATCGAGGAACTGGTTACAGGCGCGCACACGGCGCAGCGGAGCGATGGGTCATGAGCAAGCGGACCAAATTCGTCTTCGTCACAGGCGGAGTCGTATCGTCGATCGGCAAGGGACTGGCTGCGGCCTCGATCGGGGCCCTGATGGAGTCCCGTGGGTTGAAAGTTACCCACCTCAAGCTGGACCCGTACATCAATGTCGATCCCGGCACGATGTCGCCGTACCAGCACGGCGAGGTCTTCGTCACGGACGACGGCGCGGAGACCGATCTCGATCTCGGGCACTACGAGCGCTTCACGCTCGCCCGGATGACGAGGCAGAACAACTTCACGACCGGCCGCGTGTACGAGGCGGTCATCTCGAAGGAGCGCCGCGGCGAGTACCTCGGGGCGACGGTGCAGGTGATCCCGCACGTCACGGACGAGATCAAGCTGCGCATCCGTTCTGCAGCGGACGGCGCTGACGTGGCCATCGTCGAGGTCGGCGGCACCGTGGGCGACATCGAGTCGCTCCCGTTCATCGAGGCGATCCGGCAGCTCAAGGTGGAGTCGGGCGCGCAGAACGCGATCTCGGTGCACGTCACGCTCGTGCCGTTCATCGCGACGGCGGGCGAGCTGAAGACGAAGCCGACCCAGCACTCGGTGAAGGAGATGCGCGAGATCGGCATCCAGCCGGACATCCTCCTCTGTCGCTGCGACCGACCGCTCCCGCGCAGCATGAAGGAGAAGATCTCGCTCTTCTCGAACGTCGCCGTCGACTGCGTGATCGCGGCCGTGGACGTCGACTGCATCTACGAGCTCCCGCTGGTCCTCCACGCGGAGGGGATCGACGAGAAGATCACGGAGCTGCTCAACATCTGGGCGAGGCAGCCGGACCTGTCGGCCTGGCAGCGCATCGTCGAGCGGTTCAAGAAGCCGTCTCGCGGCACCGTGAAGATCGGCGTCGTCGGCAAATACGTACACCTGCGCGACGCATACAAGTCGCTCCACGAGGCGCTCGTCCATGGCGGGCTCCACAACGACGTGCGGGTCGAGCTCGAGTACATCGACTCCGAGCAGATCGAGGCGCGCGGTGCGGCCGAGCTGCTGTCGAACCTCGACGCGATCCTCGTGCCCGGCGGCTTCGGCGACCGCGGCACCGAGGGGAAGATCGAGGCCATCCGCTACGCGCGCGAGGAGAAGATCCCGTTCTTCGGGATCTGCCTGGGCATGCAGCTCGCGGTCGTCGAGTACGCGCGGCATGTCTGCGGCATGACGGGGGCGAACTCTGTCGAGTTCGATCGCAACGCCGCCTACCCGGTGATCGACCTGATGCCCGATCAGAAGGGCGTCGTCGAGAAGGGCGGCACGATGCGCCTCGGCGCGTACCCGTGCGTGCTGGACAAGGGCTCGGTCGCCGCGGAGGCGTACGGGCAGACGAGCATCAGCGAGCGGCACCGGCATCGGTACGAGGTCGCCAACAGGTACCGCGAGGCGATGACGCAGAAGGGGCTCGTGCTCTCCGGGACGTCGCCGGACCAGCGGCTCGTCGAGATGATCGAGCTGCGCGACCATCCGTACTTCGTGGGCTGTCAGTTCCACCCCGAGTTCAAGAGCCGGCCCCATAATGCGCACCCGCTCTTCGCGCGGTTCGTGCGCGCCGGCCTGGAGCGGCAGCGCGAGCGCAACAAGGCAGAGAAGCCGAAGCCCGGCGACTCCGCCGCCGCGCATACCCAGCAAGCTGCCTCTTCCGTCAACTAGCGTCCCGCGCGAGGAGCGTCTGCGCCAGAGATCCTGAGCGACTCTGGCCAGCGCCGCCCCGGCCGCGAGATGTGCGTGGTGCGGTCGCTGGTCGCGGAGCGGCCTGCTGCTAGCTCCTGCGGACGAAAGCTGCCCTGCGCAGCCTCCGTCCGTGATCATGGAGGTCGGAAACGTCGCGGGCGTCCGTCAGACGTCGCCGAGGCTCGGCCGGCCGAGGGGCGGGGCGTCCAGCGGCTCGACGGGCGTGGCCTGGGGGGCGAGGAGCGGCGAACGCTCGCCGACCTCCTTCAGCAGGTTCCGCTGCAGGACGTGCGCCGGCGCGATCCGGAGATCCCAGATCAGGCCGAGCTTCTCCATCCCGCGCAGGATGTAGAAGCTGACGTCGATCTCCCACCAGAAGAAGCCCTGGTTCGCGCTGCTCATGTAGTGGTGGTGGTTGTTGTGCCAGCCCTCGCCGAGGGTGATGAGCGCGAGCCAGAAGTTGTTGCGGCTCGTGTCGGTCGTCGCGTAGCGCCGCGATCCAAATACGTGCGCGAGGGAGTTGATCGTGAAGGTCCCGTGCATGAGCGCGCACGTCGAGACGACGTAACCCCAGAGGAACGCGTCGTAGCCGCCCACGGCGAAGAGCAGCGCGATCAGGCCGAGCGGCCCGACCGCGTGGTAGCGGTCCAGCCAGCGGAGCTCAGGGAACCCGGCGAAGTCCGGGATGCGCTTCAGGTCGAGCTCCTCGTGCTCGCGGCCGAGCCACCAGCCCATGTGCGCGTACCAGAAACCCCTGCGGAGCGGGCTGTGAACGTCGCGCTCCGTGTCCGAGTACTTGTGATGGACGCGGTGCGTTCCCCCCCACCACAGCGGGCCCTTCTGGGTCGCCGTCGTCCCGAGCAACGCGAGCAAGAACTGGAGGCCGCGGCTCGTCTTGTAGCTCCGGTGCGAGAAATATCGGTGGTAGACCGCCGTGATCGCGAACATCCGGATGAAGTACGTGGCCACAGCGAGCGCCGCGAGCTTCCAGGTGGCGCCCCGGAGGATTGCGACCACGGTGCCAACGTGGATCGCGGTGATCCCCAGCACGTTGAAGAGCTGACCGAAGCTCGGGCCATGCTTCGGTACGACGACTCGTGTAGGGCTCGATGCAGGGGGTTGCGTCATGGTTTCCAAGATGGATGGAGCATCGGGCATGCCCGTCACTGGGGTTCACGACGCCGGTCACGATTCCGTCATGCAACGCAGCGCCCGGCGCACCGACAGCCCGGGCGCACGTAGCCGGCGAGCGCGCGACGTCAGCGGCGCAGGGAAATGACGTCGATGGACGGCCCGGCGGAGATCCTGATCTCGCTCGCCCGGAGAGGATCTCCGTCGAGGATATAAGGTCCCTCGTCGAGCGACGTCGCGCTGGTCGAGGCGCCGAATCGGACCGTGAAATCACGGACAAGATCGTCGAAGTGGTCCTTGCCGCCGATCCGGCAGCCCGCAAGGACGAGCGGCGCCCGGGGCCCCAGGCCTCCGGGAGGCAGGGCGCTGGCGACGAGGTGCGGGCGGTCGAGATCCTCGCCAGCGCGGTAGGTGACCAGCATGTGGATCCCGAGGTCGCGCACCACAGACGAGCAGATCAGCGACCAGGCGCGCGGGGCGAGCTGCCGCCCCTCCACCTCGATCGTGCACGGCAGCGGGTCGAGGACCCGGCGCGCGCAGGCGCCGCCGTAAAAAGACTCGACGAACACCCGCGCCACGATGCGCGCTGCGGCGGCGTATCCGTCACCTCCGCGCTCGTAGTAGACATCGAAGAAGCTGGCCACGAGCCCGGTGCCGAAGATGAAGCCGATGCGCTCCTCGACACCGCTGCGCGTGGTCGCGCGCGCGCGCAAGGTGGGCCGGCGGACGGCTCCACGGACAGCGGCGCCGCTGCGAAGGTCGCGGTGATCGCGGACGATGCGCGCGAGGAGCGCAGCGGGATCGCCGCTCATCCCCCAGTTCCGCGCGACGGTCGCGACGGTGCCGCCTGGCAAGAGGGCAAGCGGCGGCAGGGAGCGCTCGCCGAAGGCGCGGGCGAGGGCCGTGACGCCCGCCATGAAGCTTCCGTCTCCGCCGGAGATCGCGACGAGATCCGTGCCCCGTCGGGCGATCCGGTCGCAGACGTCCGCGAGCTCTGTGACGCTCGAGGTCGGGTGGAGCTCCGCCCCGCCAGCGCACGCGGCCGCCATGCGATCGATCAGCGCGGGCCTCGCCCGGTACCGGCGCGCTCGGGTGTTGGCGATGACGTCGATACGCATGGTGCCGGAGCGTGAGCGCGCCGTATAGAACGGATTCCCGGGGTGGTCGAGCCGAAGGGGCTTCGAACGCGAACTTCGGCGCGCTAAGAGGCGCCTCATGCACCGCGTGCTCCTCGGGTCGATCCTCGCCGGCCTCCTCTCGCTCGCCGCGGTCGCCGGCTGCGCGAGATCAGCTTCGGTTCGCGCAGCCGAGGCGGGTCGATTTGACGAGCTGCGCCGCACCCTGGACGACGAGCTGCGGCGCGGCGCGCTGGACAGCGATGAGGCGCGCGCGATCGCCCGCGCGGTCGCAGAGGGGGAGATCGCCCGCGCCACGCCGCCGTCCGGGGTCGAGCGCCTGCGCGAGCTCCGGACGTGCGCGCGCCCGCTGGAGGATGCGCTCACCGAGCGTGCCGAGGGCTCCGGTGGCATGGCGACGGCCGCAGCGATGATCCTCCTCGAGGCAGGGCTCACGAAGCCCGCGGGCGTGAAGCGGTACGCCACCGACGCGGCTGCGGGGCGGAACCCCGGCGAGGACGCAGCGCTCCGCGCGCTGCAGACGCGCGCGCTCGTCACAGCCGAGGACGGCGCGCTGCGCCGCGCGCGGATGCTGGACGGAGATCAGGAGGTGCGCGCCTCGGCGCTCCGCGCCGCGAGCGAGGCAGCGGACCCGAACGATCGGGGCGCGCTGCTCGAAGCGGCGCGGCTCGACCCGTACCCGCTCGCGCGGACGCTCGCGATCCGCGCCGCGGGCGCGCTCGGCGGTCGAGAGATCGTGCTGGCCCTGCGGGATATCTGGGTCCTCGCGGATGAGCCGGGGCGTGAAGCGATCGCCGAGGCATGGGCGGCGCCGCGCGCGCTCGACGCCGGCGGACGCGCGCAGCTCCTCTGGGCGATCTCGACCCAGCGCGGCGCGCCCGCGATCGCCGCCGCGCGCGCTCTGGTGCGCGCGGGCCGCGATGGCGCCGGGGAAGCGGTCGCCGTTCTGATCAACGCCCTCCGCACCAGCCAGAGCAGGGATCGCATCTACGCGATCCTCTCCGTGCCGCTCGAGGACGCTGCGGCGCGGGCCGCGCTCCTCGAGGCGCAGCGCGATACAGATGACGCGGTCGCCTTCGCCGCGAACGCCCGCTACATCGACGCTCCGCCGCGCGTCGTCGCAGCGCGCGAGCGCGCCGCCGCCGTTGCATGGTTGATGAGGCTCGCCTCCGGAACCTCGACACGCGCGGTCCTCGCGCGGGGAGTCCTCGCCCGTGCAGGCGTTCGCGCGGCGGTGCCGCTCCTGGAGCGCGACCTCCGATCGCAGGAGATCCCGGTGCGCGAGGCGGCGGGGACAGGCCTGGTCGAGCTCGGCGAGCTCCCGCGCGCCGCCTTGCTCCTCGCCGACGCCGAGCCCCAGGTCAGGACCTCGGTGGCCTGCGCCATCCTCGGCGCGTCCTGATCGCGGCCGGCGCCCCGCCCGGGCTCAGAACCGCGAGACGAGCTCGAGCCGCGCGCCCTCGAACCGCGGGAAGAACCGGCACACGCCGGAGACGCAACGCAGGCCCCCGCGCCGCTGGCCGACGAAGAGCTGCACCGTGTCGACGATCTGCTCGAGCGCCGTCTCCCTCGATCCGGATTTCCACTGCAGCCCGCCGTTGAAGAAGTGGCAGAGGTCGCCGTCCTTGCCGGGCTCACACCCGAGCTCGGACGTGTACTCGTGGCCGAAAATTGCAGCGAGGTGGGGCGACCACTGGAGCGCGAGGTAGTTTTCCCCTTCGATCCAGGGCGACTCGAAGTTCTCTGGCCGATAGCGGCGACGGCCGTTGCCCTGCAGCTGGACGGAGAACGCGCCGGCGAGGTGCTTCACGACGTCGTAGCGAACGTAACCTTCGCTGTAGAAGGTGTGGTCGGTATCGGCCTCATCGGAGTGCCGAACTCCAGCCCACGCGCGCACGTGCGAGCGGCGGCGGTCAAAGTCGAGCTCGGTGCCTGCCGCGGCGTCCCACGTGTCGGTCCGGTTCTCGTCGTCCGTCTCGCACTCGTAGTTCGCCTTGCGCTCCGAGAAGCTCACATAGTGACCGAGCCAGGCGTAGATGGCTGCGCCCCGGTTGAAGCGGTAGTCGACGCGCCCGCGGCCCCCCGTTACACAGACGTTGGGGGATCCGATCGGCTCCACGTAGACGGGCTCGGCGGTCGGAGGCTGGTTGTACGCCACCCCTTCGAACTCTGGCGCGTTGAACCCCGGGTTCGAGAGCACGGAGACGTCGATGTTGGCCGAGAGGGGGAAGAACCGGCGGTAGTGCTTCCCTTCGAGCGAGACAGCGAGCGGCCCGCTGCGCCCGTTCGCCGCCACATAGACGGCATAGCCCGACAGGTCCTCCGCTGGCACGTTCTCCCGGAAGAGGTGACCTCTGCGGAGCTGCTGGCCGGCCACCTCGACGTACACATCCCCGCGCTCGGCGATGGACGGTATGCTCACCGAGCCGCTGAATGTCCGGATCGTGTCGTGCTGCCGCGCAGGGGGGGCGCTGACGACGTTGAACTCCGGGAACTCACCGCCGCACAGGCGCCGCGCGGCCTGCGGGTCCGCGCCGCCCTCGGCCAGGCACCGGTTGAACTCCTCGGTGTACGACTTGCGCAGCAGCAGCGCGCCGTTCGCGGCGATCTCGATGCCCTTCACGCCCGCTTCCAGGCGTCCGCCGACCACCGTGTCCTCCAGGTAGTTCGGCCGCGCCGCTTCGATCACCGGGCGGGTGCGGGGGTTCCCCTGCGCATCCACCGTCGTCTCGCTCGTTTCCAGATCGTCGGCGCCAGGGAAGCCGAAGAAGAGCGGCGACCCGTCTCCGTGGAGCCGCCTTCCGCTCGCGTCGTCCACGCGCAGGGGGTTCATCTGCCCGGCAATGGCGGTGGCCTCGAGACGGAACAGCTGGAAGTCCTTGTCGAGCACGAGCCTGCCGCCCCTCAGGGTCGTGTCGATGGCCAGCTCGTCCATCTTGCGCACGCTGAGGACGAGGCCGCGCCCGAGCTGGGCGTAGACGTCGCCCACCGTGGCCTCGATGCTCGGCTGCGTGTAGGTGAGCCACAGCTTCGCCGGATAGACCGTCGTCAGATACCGGGAGTGGAGCTCCCGCGCGGCATCATCGAGCGCGAAAGAGACCTCTTCGTCCAGGACCTTCTGTTGCAGCTCGAGGCTGGTCGACGAGGGCCTCGCCACATAGAAAGAGGCGTTGAGCCGCGTGCCGAGCTGGAAGCGCCACCAGCTGATCTGGGCGTCCAGCCGATCGAGGATCTCTCCGTAGTTGTCGTCGAGGTAACGGGAAGGATACCGGCGATCGTCGTTGCGGTTGTCGAAGTGGTAACTGACGGCCGCGGTGTTCACGACATCGATCGAGACAGGTTCCCCGCCGACGTTCGGGAGCTCGACCGCTACCGCCGGGCCGGCCGCGAGGAGGAGCGCCGCGGTCAGGCAAGGACGGACGGCGTGGAGCGGGCTGCGCACCGTCTGGTCCTACCACGGACCCATGAATCGTGGAGCGGCGATCGAGCGGCCCGCCGGTGGGCGAACGCGCGCCGGGGGACCGCCTCCGACGCTACTGGCCGGGGGACCGCCTCCGACGCTACTGCTGGACGAGCGCCTTCTCGACCTGCTCGGTGAGCACGGCCTCGTCGCCGGGCTGGTACCCGCCGCGCTTGTGGAGAATCGAGCCGTCTCGTCCGATGAGCACGGAGAACGGAAGCTCGCGCTTCGGGTTGTACTTGGCGGCCACGGTCGTCTCCTCATCGAGCAGCACAGGGAAGATCATCTCCCTGTCATGGACCGTGCTGCTCACCTGCGCGCGAGACTCCGGCCCGTCGAGCGACACGGCGAGCACGACGAACCCTTTGTCCCTGTGCTTCTTGTAGAGCTCGACGAGGTGGGGCATCTCCGCCAGGCACGGATCGCAGGTGGTCGACCAGAAATCGATCAGTACGACGCTCTTGCCGGCGTAGTCCGAGAGCCTGACCGTCTTGCCGTCGAGGGCGGGGAGCGAGAAGTCCGGCGCCGGGCTCGCCGAGGAGCCGCCGGAGGCTGCTCCGCACGAGGTGGCAGCGAGGCTGAGGAGAGTGAACGCCAGCGAGAGCGCGTAGCGAGGTGTTCGGTTCATCGGGGGCTTCCGTAGCGAATGGCCCGGCCTGAGCGGCGGACCGGCATGAGGCTCAACGTCGCGGGCGCCTGTCGCGCCCTGGCAGGGTGTTCCACACGGGCGCGTCGTCACGTGGCTCGGCGGTGCGCCCACGGCGATCCGTTCAGATCTCGCCGTTCATGATCTTCTCGAAGGTTCGCCAGAAAGTGCTGTTCTCCACGGGCACGCCGGCGACGACCTCGACGATCGTCATGTCCTGCGTCTTGACGAGCATGTTCGCAGGGAACGCGTCGGCCTGGAAGAGCGCGCCGAGCTTGTACGAAGGGTCGATCGCCGACGGGTACTTCACCTCGTACTGGGTCGTCCAGCGGTGCAGGTCGCGCGCCACCGCCGGCTCGCCCGGATTCCTCCCGTCCGCGAGCTGAACCAGGAACTCGCCGCCCTGCGGCTGATACTTCTCGTAGAGCCTGGGCAGGACCGACTCCGCCTCGTCCTTGCAGGGGCCACACCATACGGACGAGACGTCGATCAGCAGCACCTTCGGCTTCGGGTCGCCAGCGCCGTACTGCGAGCCCTCGGGAAAGACCTCCGTCCCGGTCGGGTTGTAGAAGTCGGCGAGCTGAATCGGCTGCATCGTGTCGTTGTTTGCGTGGGCGTCGGCGTACCCGACGAACTGATAGTTCGCGATCACCCGGCCGGGGTTGATCCCATAGGGGCCTGCAGGGTAGCGAGCAGCGTTGGCCGCAGGTTGCCCCGTCCCCTCGGGAAAATCAGGAGCCGGTATGGGATCCTCTTCTCCCGCGCAGCCGACGAGCCCCAAGGCTGCCACGAGGCCAAGGCCCATCCCACCGAGAACAGCGTCCATTCGCATGATGCCACCGCCTGAAGTATGGTGTACGAGTGCTCATTCTTCTGGGCGGCCCCGGGGGCGTCAAGGGCAACCTTGTCGAGCCCGCTTCGCTCGGGGGGTTCTTTCCGCAATCTCCGGTCAGGCCCGCCGTGCCTGCCCCGATCCGCGGGCGTTTCCCGCGCTGAGGTCCTATGCAGCAGGTTGTCGCCTCTCAGAGCGCCCATCGGCCCCGTCTCCGTCGTATCCACGCGTTCCTGATGCTCGGCTGCCTGGCGATGGGGGCTGCCGGCGCGAGCGGCGCCTGCTCCTCGTCGGACACTCCGCGAGACGAATGCTTCGGGGGGGTCGTCGTGGACGGGGTCTGCGAGGGCAAGTGCAGGCCCGATCGCTGCGTGGAAGGGAACACCTGCGTCGGCAACCGCTGCGTGCTCAAGTGCAGCAGCCACCTTGAGTGCATCCCTGGTCTCCAGGACTGTATGCCGGCCGAGGAGGACGACACGAAGGCCGAGATCTCCGTCTGCAGACCAAACGGGAAAATCGTGGGTTTCGGGGCCTCCTGTCCGTTCGGCTCCGAGTGCGCCCAGTTCGGGCGCTGCCCCGACAGCACGCCGTGCAACCCGGTGCAGTGCAACGGCAACCCCGGCGAGTGCCAGCGCGACACCGCGGTATGCGGCGACGACCCCGCCTGCAGCGCCGGCAAGTGCAGCGACGGCAGCTACTGCTTCATTCCGACGTGCGCCCCCAGCGAGTGCACCTCGCTCGGCCTCGAGTGTCTCGGCAAGGGGGAAGGGGACGCGGAGGCCTACTGCACGCAGCCGCACTGCGCGGAGGACGCGGACTGCCCCGGCGGCTTCGAGTGCGCGCTGACCCGGGATCCTCACGCGATCTGCGGCACGGACAAGGGGAATAACAGCTTCTGCGGTGAGACCACCGAAGACTGCATCGACTCCTCGACGCTCGGCGATGGCAACTCCTATGTCGAGGGGCCGCTCTGCCTGCTGCGCACGACCTGCGTGAAGCGCGCCCAGTGCGCGCCGTGCAGCTCCGATCTCGACTGCTCGCTCGTGCAAGGGCAGCGCTGCGTCACGATCGGCGGCGAGAGCCGGTGCGCCCGGTCGTGCAGCGCGGACCCGGACTGCGACCTCGACTACCAGTGCGAGGGCGGCGTGTGCACGCCGCGGTTCGGCGCCTGCGTCGGGGAGGGCAACTTCTGCGAGCCGTGCCGCAACGACAAGGACTGCGGCGGTGCAGACTCCACGATGGAGTGCACGACGACGCTGCGCGGCCAGCGCGCGTGTATGGATGCGGCGTTGCCCGTCCGGTGCACCATGGACGACCCGGCCACACCGCTGAACGAGAACAACGCAGAGGACGTCTGCCCGAAATCGCCCGGCGGGCTCGCCGGGGAGTGCGTGTGCGTCGAGACGAACTCGGGCGGGGACTGCGTGGACTCGCGCTGCTACCTGCCGTCGCGCCTGCTCGACCCCAGGGATCAGGGCTCCAAGGTCGTCACCTGCTGGTGAGGAGGCCGGCCGGGCGCAGGGCGGCCGACGTGGCCCTCCGCCCGGGCGGTGAACCGAGCGGCCACGGGTGCGCCGCGCTCGCCGGTTGACGTGAATCCCGAGCAGTCCTAACTCCCTCCGCCCATGCCCATCACGAAGGACGCCGCGCTCGCCGCGCTGGCAAAGGTCACCGCTCCGGACCTGCAGCGCCCCCTCACGGAGCTCGGGCGCGTCCGGGATCTCTCGGTCGAGGACGGCGCGGTGTCGCTCACCGTCGAGCTGACCAGCTACTTCAAGCAGCGGCTCGCGGCGGACATCGACGCGGCCCTGAAGGGCGCCGGCGCGAAGGAGGTCCGCGTCGCATGGGACGTCAGCATCCCGACGCGCACCATCCTGCCGGACGATCCGTCCCCGGGCGTGCGGAACATCGTCCTCGTGATGAGCGGCAAGGGCGGCGTGGGCAAGAGCACCGTCGCCGCGAACCTGACCCTGGCGCTGAGCCGCGAGGGGGCGAAGGTCGGCCTGCTCGACGCGGACATGTACGGGCCGAGCGTCCCGACCATGCTCGGCGTGATGGGTCGCCCGACGTCCGCCGACGGACAGAAGTTCCTGCCGCTCGAGCGCTTCGGCGTGAAGCTCATGTCCATCGGCTTCCTGCTGGAGGATCCGAGGTCGGCGGTCGTCTGGCGCGGGCCGATGCTCCAGAACGCCCTGATCCAGTTCATGCGCGACGTGGAATGGGGTGAGCTCGATTACCTCGTGCTGGATCTGCCGCCGGGGACCGGCGACATCGCGCTGACGATCTCCCAGAAGATGAGGACCACGGGCGCGATCGTCGTGACGACGCCGCAGGAGGTGGCCCTCCAGGACGTGTACAAGTCCGTCTCGATGGCCCAGAAAGTCGGGATCGCCCTGCTCGGCGTGGTGGAAAACGAGAGCTACTTCGTGTGCGACGGGTGCAGCAAGCGGCACGAGCTCTTCGGGGCCGGCGGTGGGCAGAAGATCGCCGAGTTCGCCGAGGCGCCGCTGCTCGGCCAGATCCCGATGGACGCCGCCATCCGGGAGTGGGGCGACGCCGGCACCCCGGTCGTTCAGGCTGCCCCGGGCAGCCCGATCGCACGCGCTTTCCTGGATGTGGCGGAGCGGCTGGCCGCCCAGGTCAGCGCCCACGACCTCGCGAGCGGGGGCGGCCTGCGCATCGATCGGAGCGGCGGGACCAACAAGCACCTGCCCATCATGCGGTAGGCTCTCGCGTAAACGTCCCGGGTACGTTATGGTTCCGGCCCCTTCCCCCCCAATCAAACCGAGGGGGCCGCTGGAGAGAACGCGAGCACGTTTCGCCCCCATCGGCATGCGTTTTCGCGCGAGGCGCGGATGAATACCCACGAAAATAACACCACGCCGGCGGACGCGCCGGCAGCTCCGGCCGACCAGGGCGGCCCGCTCGAGTCGTCGAACGCTGCGCCCGAGCAGGCAGCCCAAGCTCACGAAGCGGGGTCCACCCCCCCGCCTGAAGCGAGCGGTGCGCCCGGCGGAGAGACATCGCCGCAGGCGAGCTCGACCCCATCCGAGGCGACCCCCGTCGCAGCGGCAGCCGCCGCCCCGGCGAGCGCTGCCGATGATGACGACGACGACTGGGAAGAGCAGCCCGGCGATGACATCGGCAATCGCGTCCCGGGCCTGCCGCGGGACGATATAGGGAACCGCAAGCCGGGAGCCCCGGGCAGGCGGAACCCTCCGGCGGCCGCGAAGCCGGCGCAGGGCGCGAAGCCCGCGCAAGCCGCGAAGCCCGCGCCCGCCGGTGAGGCCGGCGCGGCCCCGTCCGCGGAGGGAGGCGCCGGAAAGAAGCGCCGTCGCCGCCGTCGCCGCAAGGGCGGGGACGAGGCGGGCCAGCCTGGAGCCGAGGCGGCCGAGGCGGCCGGAGCCGCTGGCGAGGTCGGCGAGGCGGGCGAGGCGGAGCCGTCCGACGCTGCAGAAGACGAGGGCGAGGAGGAGCAGGCGGCCGACGAGGCGGGGGGACAGCCCCAGCCCGGCGGTGAGAAGCGCAAGCGCCGGAAGGGGCAGGGCGCTCCGCCGCCGCGCGAGCGCCCGGCCTTCAGCATCGGCGAGGAGGTGTTCGGCAAGGTCAGCAGGATCACCGACCACGCCATCTGGATCGACATCGCCGGGAAGGCCACGGGGCTGTTCGATCGGCGCGAGATCGTCGATGAAGAGCCTCCCGTCGATGGCGATCAGTTCATCGCGACGGTGGCGAGCACCGGGGTGCGCGGAGGCATGCTCCTCCTGTCGCGGGCGCCGGTGCAGCTCGATCAGGCGCGCGCGCGCGCAGAGGCGGCGCTCCAGAGCGGCGAGGCGATCGAAGGGTTCGTGACCGGAGCGGTCAAGGGCGGGCTCGAGGTCGACCTCGGCGGTCTCCGCGCCTTCGCGCCGGCGTCGCACGTCGACCTGCGCCACGGGGCCGACCTCAACTACCTCGTCGGCCAGCGGCTCGACTTCATCGTGACGCAGTTCGCGAAGAAGGGGCGCGACATCGTCGTGTCCCGCCGCAAGATGCTCGAGGAAGAGAGCCGGCGGGCGCGCACCGAGGCGCTCACGTCGATCGAGCCCGGCTCGCTGCACAAGGGCGTGGTGCGCAAGGTCGTCGCGTGGGGCGTGTTCGTCGCGCTCCCCGACGCCGGCGGCGTCGAGGGGCTGGTCCACATGAGCGAGGCGAGCCACGACCGCGGCGCCAAGCTGGCCGACCTGTTCAAGCCGGGCGCCGAGATCGACGTGAAGATCCTGCGCGTCGACGACAAGGGCAAGCTGTGGCTGAGCCGCAAGGCCGCCACGGTCGACCCGTGGGACGCGGTGAAGGACAAGTACGCGGTCGGCTCGCGCCACAAGGGCAAGGTCGCTCGCCTGCAGCCGTTCGGTGCGTTCGTCGAGCTCGAGCCGGGCATCGACGGGCTCATCCACACGGCCGACCTCTCGATGAAGCCGATCCAGCACCCGAACGAGGTCGTGAAGGTCGGCGACGACATCGACGTGGTCGTCGCGACCTGCGACGCCGCGGCCCGGCGGATCGGGCTCCACCCCGCCCCGCCGGAGGGCGAGGAGAGCGAGCCGCGCCAGCGCGTGCAGCAGGGCAAGGCGGTGAAGGTCGCCGTCACGCAGGTGACCGAGGGTGGGCTCGTCGTCCGGGTGCTCGGCGCCACGGGGCGGGCGGCCCGCGGCTTCATCCCGGCCGGCCACACCGGCACGCAGCGCGGCACCGACCTCCGCAAGGAGTTCCCCATCGGGGCCCAGCTCGACGCGAAGGTCATCGAGGTGGATCCGCGCCGAGGCGAGGCCAAGCTGTCGATCCGCGCCCTCAAGGAAGACGCCGAGAAGCAGGCGTACCAGCAGTACCGCGCGGGCGTCGCTCGCGAGGCCAAGTTCGGCACCTTCGCCGACCTGATGAAGAAGAGCTGAGCTGAGAGGCGCGCGCCGCCCGCGCGGCCGCGCCTCCGCCTGCCCAGGGCGCCGCGGTGGCCCGGGGAGGTGCGCGCTACTCGCGCCCGAGCGCGTTCACAGGATCCATGCGCGCTGCCCGTCTCGCCGGGAAGAACCCGAAGACGAGCCCGATGGCCGTGCTCACCCCGAGCGCGACGCCGAGCGCCACTGGCTCGAGCTTCATGGGCCAGCCGAGGGCGCTCGAGAACCCGAGGATGACGCCGTAGCCGAGCGCGCTGCCGACGAGGCCTCCCAGCGTGGCGAGCACGAGCGCCTCGATCAGGAACTGCAGCAGGATGTCGATCTCGCGGGCGCCGATGGCCATCCGGATGCCGATCTCCCGGGTGCGCTCCGTGACCGAGACCAGCATGATGTTCATGACGCCGATGCCGCCGACGACGAGCGACACCGCCGCGATGCTGACGAGCAGCGCCGAGAGCGCCGCGAAGATCGCGTCCTGCATGGCCTGGAACTCCGCCTGGCTCCGGACGGCGAAGTCGTCCTCGTCGTTCTCGCCGATGCGGTGCCGCTGCCGGAGGATCGCCTCGGCCTGCTGCCTGGCGCGCTCGGACGTCTCGGCGGACGTCGAGCTCAGCAAGATCGCGTGCACCTCTCCCGGCCGCGTCGCGACGACGTGCGACCGCATCGTGGTGATCGGCATCAGCAGGATGTCGTCCTGGCTCTGTCCGAAGGGCGACGCCCCCTTCTCCTCGAGCACGCCGACCACGCGGTAGGCGTGGCGGCCGACCCGCACCATGCGGCCGATCGGATCGAGCGATCCGAACAGATCCCGCGCGGTCTGGGCGCCGATCACGGCGACCTTCTCGGAGAGGTTCTCCGAGGCGGGGCTCCACGGCTCTCCCTGAGCCACCTTCCAGTTCCGGATCTCGAAGTAGCTGAGGCGCGTGCCGACGAGCGTCGGGCTCGCGTTCTGGCCCTCGTAGATGACCTGGGCGCTCGACCTGAGGAACGGCGCCGCGATCCGGATGCTCGTCGACTCGCGCACGAGCGCCTGGGCGTCGAGCTCCGAGAGCTTCGTGCCGGTGGTGCTGCGGACACCGGAGGCGCGGGCGGAGCGGGCGAAGACGATGAGCGAGTTGGAGCCGAGGTTCGAGATCTGCGCGTTGACGTTGGCGCGCGCGCCGCTCGCCAGCGCGGTGACGGTGACCACGGCCGCGACGCCGATCGTGATCCCCAGGATCGTGAGCCCCGCGCGCAGCTTGTTCCGGCGGACGGCGCGCAGCGCGATCACGATCGCCGAGAGGATGCGGGTGAGCGCCGCGATCACTCGTGCCTCAGGGCGGTGATGGGATCCTGACGCGCGGCGCGGCGCGCCGGGAAGAACCCGAACACGACCCCGATCGTCGCGCTCGTCCCGACGGCGACGACGACCGCGCTGGCCGGCAAGGTCATGCTCCAGCCGAGCGCCGCGGCGAAGACCTTGATGATGCCGAGCCCAGCGCCGAGGCCCATGAGGCCGCCGATGAGCGACAGGGTGATCGCCTCGACGAGGAACTGGACCAGGATGTCGCCCTCCGAGGCGCCGATCGCCATGCGGATGCCGATCTCGCGCGTCCGCTCCGTGACGCTGACGAGCATGATGTTCATGACGCCGATGCCGCCGACGAGGAGCGACACGGCGGCGATCGAGGACAGGAGCATCGTCAAGGTGTCCAGGATGCGCTCCTGGGACGCGCGGAACTCCGCCTGCGTGCGGATCACGAAGTCCGGCTCATCGTCCGGCGCAACCTCGTGGCGCTGCCGGAGGATCCTGTCGATCTGCTCCACCGCGCGGTCGACGGTGCGCTCGCTGGTCGCGGCCGCGAGGAGCATCTGCACCCTGCCCGGCGCGCTCGGGATGACGCGCGATCGGAAGCTGCCGATCGGCATGAGCAGCCGATCGTCCTGGTCCTCGCCGAAAGGCGACTGGCCCTTCTTCTCGAGCACCCCGATCACCCGGAACGGGTGCTTGCCGATCCGGAGGTACTGCCCCACGGCCTCGCCCGAGCCGAACAGGTTCTCCCGGACGGTCTCGCCGATCACGCAGACCTTCGTCTTGAGCTGCTCGTCTGCTTCGGTCCAGCCTTCTCCCGTGGCGACGCGGTACGAGAGGATCGTGAGGTAGCTCCGCGTCACGCCCATGACCTGGGTCGCGACGTTGGCCTCCCCGGCCACGATCTGCATCGAGGTCGAGCTGAACGGGCTCAGCGCGGCCACGCTGGTCGACTCCTCGAGGATCGCGAGCCCGTCGGCCTCCGACATCCTCGCGCTCTCGCGCCGCCTCAGCCCTGACGCCTGCGTCGACTGCGGGAAGACGTAGATCGAGCTCGCGCCAAGGCCCGAGATCTCTCCCAGGATGCGGTTGCGCACGCCCGTCCCGAGCGCCACCACGACCACGACGGCCGCGACCCCGATCAGGATGCCGAGCACCGTCAGGGCGGCGCGGAGCTTCGATCGGACGATGGCGCGCAGCGCGATCCGGACGGCGTCGAGGTAGCCCCTCACGGCGCCTGCTCGCGCGCTTCCGCCTCGGGGCGCGGCAGCGCGGCCAGCGCCTCCGCCGCGTCGACCGGGCGCTCGTTCCTGAGATCGCTGCGGACCTCGCCGTCGCGCATCGTGATCACGCGGCTCGCGCAGGCGGCGATGTCCGGCTCGTGGGTGACGAGGACGATGGTGATCCCGTCGAGGTTGAGGCGCTGCAGGAGCCCGAGCACCTCATAGCTCGTGCGCGTGTCGAGGTTGCCCGTGGGCTCGTCGGCGAGGAGCAGCGGCGGGGAGGTGACGAGCGCCCGCGCGATGGCGACGCGCTGCTGCTGGCCCCCCGAGAGCTGGTTCGGCGTGTGGTGCAGGCGATCGGCCAGCCCCACCGCGCCGAGCGCCTCGAGCGCCCGCTTGCGCCGCTCCGCGGCGCCGATGCCCCGGTAGACGAGCGGCAGCTCGACGTTCTCGAGCGCCGTGGTCCGCGGCAGCAGGTTGAACCCCTGGAAGACGAACCCGATGAGGCGGTTCCTCACGATCGCGCGGGCGTCGTTGCTGCGCCGGGTGACGTCGAGCCCGTCGAGCCGGTAGGTGCCCCGGGTCGGCCGGTCCAGGCACCCGATGATGTTCATCAAGGTGCTCTTGCCCGAGCCGCTCTGCCCGACGATCGCGACGAAATCGCCGTGCTGGATCGTCAGGTCGACGTGGCGGAGCGCCCTCACGATGACGGCCTCGGTCGTGTAGTCCTTGCCGACGCTCGAGAGCTCGATCAGCGGCTCGTCTCGGAGCACCGCGGCGACGCCTTGGCCCTCTTGCAGCATCACGCCTCAGAACAGCCGGGGGCCGCGCCCCCTGCCGCTCGCGGACGGGCTGTCGTTCTCGTCGGTGACGACCTTGACCGGGCCGAGGTCCGTCGACAGCGCGGTGAAGATGCCGTCGGTGATCCCGACGTCGACGACGCGCGGCTCGATCTTCTCCGCGCCGGGCGTCGCGTCGGTCAGCACGTAGACGCGACCCTTCTTCGGCGGGAGCGGCTCGAGGGGCGGCCCCTTGATCTCCTTGCCGTCCTTGTCCCGCTCTGGAGCCGGCTTGAACCGGAGCGCCGCGTTCGGCAGCCGCCGCACCCCCCTGGCCTCGCCGGACCGGATGCTCACCGTCGCCGTCATCCCCGGCCGCAGCTTGACGTCGGGGTTGTCGACCTCGACGACCGCCGCGTAGGTCACGACGCCGGACTGGT
This sequence comes from Sorangium sp. So ce1153, assembly GCF_051521595.1. Taxonomy (NCBI): domain Bacteria; kingdom Pseudomonadati; phylum Myxococcota; order Polyangiales; family Polyangiaceae; genus Sorangium; species Sorangium sp. So ce1153. The sequence goes on along the minus strand of NZ_CP150361.1, from coordinate 11,936,532 downwards.
TCAAGGGGCTGTAGCGCACCTGGCTCACCGTCCCCCGGAACGTCTCGCCCGGGAACGCGTCGACGCTGACGTCCGCCTCCATGGCCTCGCGGAGCCGGCCGACGTCCGCCTCGTCGATGTCGGCGAGCACGCGCATCTTGCGAAGATCCTGGGCGATCACGAAGAGCGTGGGCGCCTGGAAGCTCGCCGCCACGGTCTGCCCCGGGTCGATCGCGCGGCTGATGACGACCCCGTCGATGGGCGAGAAGATGCGCGTGTACTGGAGGTTCGTCGTGGAGGAGCGGAGCACCGCCCTGAGCTGCGCCACCTGCGCCTTGGACGCCGCGAGATCGGCGAGCGCGACGTCGTAGGCGCCCTGCGCCGTGTCGAGATCGGCCTGCGAGCCCACCCCCTCGACGACCATCCGCTTCGCGCGATCGAGCCGCTGCTTGGCCGTCCCGAGCGAGGCTTCGGCGCGCACGACGCTCGCGCTCGCCGCCTCCAGCTGCGCCTGGTTCGAGTCGATCTGCGCCCCGAAGAGCGTCGGATCGATCTCCGCCAGCACGTCGCCGGCCTTCACGATGCTGTTGAAGTCCACGTAAACCTTGGTGATTCGCCCCGAGACCTGCGCGCCGACCTGCACCTCGGTGAGCGGCTTGACCTGCCCCGTCGACTGCACCACCTCGATCACGTCGCCCGTGGTGATATCGCCCGCGACGTAGCGCGGCGGCGGCGGCGGTCTCGTCTGGATCCGCCACACGACGACCGCCGCGACGAGCGCCGCGATCGCCGCGAGGGCGCCGAGCCGACCGAGCCACCGCTTCGTGCCCACCCGGGAAAGCTCCTGCTCCAGGCCCTCCCGCCCGCGCCGCGGCGACGGTGCGCCCTCGCCGGGGCCCCGGGGCGAAGCGCCGTGGGGTGGAGGCGCGGCAGAGGCCGGTCGAGCCCCGCCCGGCGACGCTTCTCCGGCGCGAGCGCGCTCTGCTTCCGGACCGACCTGCGCAGCTGAGGCCGACGCGTCGAGGGGGTCGCGACCGGTCGCCCGAGCTATGGAATCGGCCATCGGACGTCCTCATAGCATGCCGCCGCGCAGGCGCGGCTCGCTTGAAACCGCGGAACCGCCGTGGCAAACCAACCGCCGCCTATGGAGTCGCTGCCCATCGCAACGGACACGGTCGTCACGCTTTCGTACGTCCTCTTGAACGAGAAAGGCGAAGCGGTCGACCAGGCGTCCACCGCGGAGCCGCTCGTCTACGTGCACGGGTACGCCCAGATCGTGCCTGGCCTCGAGCGCGCCCTGGAGGGGCTGCGCGCCGGCGAGCAGCGAGAGATCGCCGTCGAGCCGGAGGACGCCTTCGGCGAGCACGATGACTCCGGCGTGTTCGAGGTCGACAAGGCCGATTTCCCCGACGCAGGTGAGGTCGAGGTCGGCGACGAGTTCATCGCCCAGGGGCCGGACGGAGAGCCGGTCGCGCTCCGGGTCGTCGACGTCCTCCCCGACGGCTTCCGGGTCGACACGAACCACCCCCTGGCTGGTCAGAAGGTCCGCTTTCAGGTCCAGGTCAGCGAAGTGCGCGCCGCCAGCGAGGAGGAGATCGCGCAGGCGCAGGCCGAGCTCGAGGAGCGCATCGAGGAATCCGAGAGCGCTGGGTGCTGCGATCACGATCACGATCACGACCATGACCACGATCACAGTCACCATCACGGGCACGGCGATGGGGAAGTGCTCGTGACGCTCTCGAAGAAGTCGTCATAAGCCCGCCGCGAACAGGCGGGTTGTCCGAGGAGATCACATCATGACTGTGGGTGAGAAGGGCAAGCTGACGGAGCTGCACCTCGATCGCCGGGTGCGCGAGCGCCTTCTGGCGAGCGGGACGCTCAGCGCCGGGACCGTCGAGTCGCACCTCGCGAGCCTGCCGGACCTGGAGGAGCAAGCCGATATGATCGCCGTCGATCAGCCGGCGCTCGGCGCTTCAACGCATGGGCCGCGGGTCGAGCCTGAGCTCGACGACGAAGGGTCAGAGTGAGCGACGCGACGGATCAGGAGGACCTCCCGCCGGGGAGCCCCCCGGAGCTGCCGACGCTCGACTTCTCGACGTTCGTGCTGTCGATCATCGGCTCCGCGTACGTGCACCTGGGCGACGCGCCCAGCCCTGAGGGCAACGAGGAGCAGAACCTCGTCCTGGCGCATCAGGACATCGATCTGCTCACGCTGCTCCAGGAGAAGACGAAGGGGAACCTCACCGGCGACGAGGAACGGCTGCTCGAGACGGCGCTCTACGATCTGCGGATGCGCTACCTCGAGGTCTCGAAGCGGTCGTGACCGTCGGCGCCAGGGCTCTCGCGTGGGTCCTCCTCGCCGGGCTGGGCGTCGCGTGCAGCAAGGGCTCTCCTGGCCACACCTCCAGCGCAAGCAGCTCCGCCGTCCCTTCGGGCGCCGTGCCCGTGGCGACGACCCCGTCGCCTCCTCCCGCGCCGCCACCTCCTCCGATCGTCCGGTCCGAGGGTATGCCCGGGTCCTTCGCGCCGCTCGCGCGCCGGGCAGACCCGGCCGTCGCGACGGTCAAGGCGCGCGTCGAGCGGCAGCAGCAGCCCGGTGGCCGCCGCCGCACGGTCGCCGAGGGGCTCGGGACCGCCTTTGTCTACGACCCTGAAGGCTACCTGCTGACGAACAACCACGTCATCGAGGGCGCGACCGACATCCTCGTGAGCTTCGTCGATGGCCGCGACATCAAGGCCACCGTCGTCGGCCGCGACAAGCACACGGACGTCGCCGTGCTGAAGGTCGAGGAGAAGGGCTTCCCGTCGCTTCCCCTCGGCGACTCGGACCTGACCGAGGTCGGCGACTGGGTCGTCGCGATCGGCAACCCGTTCGGCCTCTCCCACACGGTCTCGGCGGGCATCCTCTCCGCCAAGGGCCGCACCCGGGATGACGTGAAGGGGCTCGACCCGAGCGGCTATTTCAACTTCCTGCAGACGGACGCGAGCATCAACCCGGGCAACTCCGGCGGCCCGCTCCTGAACCTCAAGGGCGAGGTGGTCGGCATCAACGCGGCCGTGCGCGCCAACGCCAACAACATCGGCTTTGCGATCCCGATCAACATGGTGCGGCAGCTCCTGCCGATGCTGCTGCGCGACGGGAAGATCCGGCGGAGCCAGGTCGGGGTGATCGTCGACGTCCTCAACTCGATCGAGGCGGGGCGGCTCAAGCGCCCGGATCGCAAGGGGGCGTGGGTGAAGACGGTGGTGGCGGGGGGACCCGCGGAGCGGGCCGGTATCGCGCCGGACGACGTGATCATCGGCTTCGAGGGCAAGGCGATTTCCGACCCGAACGAGCTGCGGTGGATGGCCAGCATCGCCGGCGTCAGCAAGACTGTTACGCTCCGCGTCGCCCGGCTCGAGCGCGTCTTCGATGTGCGTCTCACGCTGGGCGAGCTCCCCGAGCTCAACGAAGAGCCCGATGAGCCGTGAGCCGGCCGGTCGCCGTCCCTTGCCCGGCAACTCCGCCGGCCGCCGCGGGCCGTACGAGGCAGGCTGCGTCGCGGCGTCCCTTGTCCCCCAGCCTCCTCAGGTAAGCTGACCCCCGTGGCCTCTGCACCTGCCCCCCCGGACGAGCTTGAGCGGGTCGCGCCCCCGGGCGATCCCGGCGATGAGCCGGGAGAACCGGAAGGCGACGACCCGCCGGCGGACGGCGACCGTCGTGACGCGAAGCAGCTCCACGCGCGCCTGAATAGCGCCTCGGCCCGTGCGTCCAATCGCGAGGCACGGCGGCGAGAGGCGGAGGAGGATCGTGAGCTCATCGAACGGGCGCAGCAGGGTGACCAGGCGGCATTCCGCTCGCTCGTGGAACGGCACCAGCGCAGGGCTTTCGCGATCGCGATGGGGCTCGTGCGCGACGAGAACGACGCGCGCGAGCTGGTGCAGGACGCCTTCCTCCGGGTCTACAAGGGCCTCGGCTCCTTCCAGGGCGGCTCGTCGTTCTTCACCTGGCTCTACCGGATCGTCACGAACCTGGCGATCGACCTCATGCGCAAGCCGGGGCGGCGCGACCTCGAGCTCCAGGAAAACCACGCAGCGGAAGAGCAGTCCGACTTCCCGCTCGTCGCTCGCATCGACGGCGCCGACCCCCTCAACGTCGTCCGGCGCCGGGAGATCGCCGGGCGCATCCAGGCCGCGCTCGACGCGCTGCCGCCCTACCACCGAGGCGTCATCCTGATGCGCGAGGTCGAGGGGATGTCCTACGAGGAGATGGCCCAGGCCATGGGGGTCTCGAAGGGGACGATCATGAGCCGCCTGTTCCATGCCCGGCAGAAGCTTCAGCGTGCCCTCGCTGACTGTTACGCGGAGGAAGAGGGCAAGGGCCCCGCAGAGGACCCGGAGGAGATCGCGTGAGTACCGCCAACAGCAGCAAGGCGAACCACGGAGAAGCGAGCGCCCCGCCGACGGACATGGAGCTGATGCTCTACGTCGACGGTGAGCTCGACGAAGCGCGCCACCGGCAGGTGGAGGAGTACGTGCTCCACGACCCGCGCTGCCGCGCGAAGGTCGCAGGGCTCGTCACCGCTGCCGACATGATCCGGGACGGCGCGCTGGCCTCGAGCGCGGCCGACCGCATCGCCGACGAGGTCATGGCGAAGATCCACGCGGCGCCGGCGGCGGTCGCGACGGCGGACAGCGGCGCCGCCGCGCGGCCGATCGCGGCGCCGTCTGGCGAGCTGCCTCGCGCGCCGGCGCGCCTGCAGCAGCCGCCGGCCAACGACAACGCGCGCGGGATCTTCGCGCTGACAGCGCTCGCCGTGGCCGCGGCCGCCGCGCTGATGGTCTGGGGCCGCATGGGCGTGGAGGCGCCCAGCGCGGCGCTGCCGACGCCGTCTCCCGCCGAGGTGCTCGCCCCTCCGCCGGTGGCGCCGGCGCACGAGCCCACCGCCGCGCCGAGCGCCGAGGGCGAGGTCGAGCCCGGCGTCGAGATCGCCGCGGTCGACTTCGGGGCGCGCATGGGCACCATCTTCTACGTTCCGCGGGAGGCCGTGGCCTCAGGCCCGACGACCACGGTGGTTTGGCTCTCCGATGACGGTCCGGGAGGACAGTGATGAGATTTCTTGCGAGTGCGATCACCGCGATGATGGTCCTGGCGCTCGGCGCGAGCCCTTCCCCTGCGATCGCGCAAGAGAAGGCGCCGGCCCCCGCGCCGGCGGCGCCGTCCGACGCCGCGGTCACGTCCGAGGTCGTGGTCCTGCACGCGACCAACGATGGGACCGGGATCGATCCGAAGATCGGCAAGATGCCCGAGCTCGGGAAGCCGCCGTTCTCGGCGTACAACAGCTACAAGCTCCTCGATCGCCTGAAGATCAGCCTGCAGAAGGGCAAGCCGACCACCACCAAGCTGCCGAACGGCAGCGTCCTCATGGTGTCGCTGAAGGACGTGGTGGCCGGGAAGAAGCAGGACGAGCCGAAGCGCTTCGTGATCAGCGCGAGCATCCAGAAGCCAGGCGGCAACACGTTCCTGCCGCTGCTCGAGGTGAACGCCAAGGCCGGCGAGAACTTCTTCGTGGCGGGTCAGCAGCACATGGGCGGCGTGCTCGTGCTCGGCGTCAAGGTCGCTCCCTGAGCCAGGGGGCGCTCGGGGCTCAGCGGCGCGCCGAGGACGGCAGCGCGATCGGCAGGTCGAGGTAGAAGGCCGTCCCGCGCGGCGCGCGCGGGGTCGCGCGGATGGCGCCGCCGTGCGAGGCGACGATGTTCCGCACGATGCTCAGGCCGAGGCCGGTGCCGGTCCCGTCGGTCTTCGTCGTGAAGAAGGGGTCGAAGATCCTCGGCAGGTGCTCGGCGTTGATCCCGTGCCCCTCGTCCTGGATGGTCACGGTGATGTAGCCGTCGCTCGGCGACATCGCGGTCGCGATGCCAAGGCAGCCGCCGCGCTCGTGCATCGCGTGCGCCGCGTTCGTGAACAGGTTGACGAACACCTGCGTCAGCGGGTCGATGACGCCATGCACGGGCGGTATCTCGCCGAAGCACTTCTCGACGGTGACGCCTGTCTGCTCGAGGAGGTGCTCGCAGAAGACGAGCGCGCGCTCGATGATGTCGTGGAGGGAGACGGCGCCCGGCCTCTCCGTCGAAGGCCGCGAGTAGGCGATGAGATCGCGCGAGAAGCGGCGGATGCGGTCCGCCGCGTCGTTGATCCTCGCGAGCCGCTCGAGATCCGAGGGGTCGAAGCCGCTGCGCTCGCCCTTGCGGCGCAGGTACTCGGAGTAAGCGAGGATCGAGGTGAGCGGATTGTTGAGCTCGTGCACGACGCCGGCGGCCATCTTCCCGAGGGACGCCAGCTTCTCGGCCTGGATGATCTGGTCGCGCAGCGATTGCTGCGCCCGCGCCTCGCGGATCGTGATCCGCAGGGCGAGCACGAGCCGGTCGACCAGCGCATGGATCGGCGCGCTGTCGAGGTAACCGGCGTCGTCGGCCGCGATGTGCACGCTCGAGCGACCTTCCGGCTCGATCGCCACGGCGCGCTCGAACGCGAACTCGGGCAGGAGCCGCGCCGGATCGCGGGGGTCTTCGCGGCGGGCGCGCGATGACACCCGGACGACCACCTGCGCGCCGGCCGCGCCGGGGATGCAGGCGCCGAACCCGCAGCCCGTGAGCGTCTTCTCGGCGGCGCCGAGCAGCGCCGAGGCGCGCTGCTCGAGCGAGGCGGAGGGATCGAGCTCGCTCGCCGCGATCAACAGGGTGTCGATCCACTCGAGCGGGATGTCCCGGGTGAGGGGCTTCCGGAGCGTGACGGGAGCGTCGGACAACGGCTGCTCCCCCAGGCGCTCCGCGGTCCTTCCGCTCACCCGATCACCCGGTTCGGGTCGTCGCCGCTCGACCGGTCGAGGTCGATGATCTTCGCGGCACCGACGTAGGATTTCGTCTCATAGCGGGTGATCTTGCCGATCTTGCGGACGATCTCCGCCATCCGCTCGGCCTCGCTGCGGATCGTGGCCGCGGCCCCCTTGATCGGGGACGCGTCGTCGATCCGGCGGCAGATCAGCTCGGCGTAGCCGAGCACGCTGGTGAGCGGCTGGTTCAGCTCGTGCGCGGCCGCGCCCGCGAGCTCGGCGATGATGGCCTGCTTCTCGCGAGCGCGGAGCTCCTCCTGCGCCTCGGTGAGGCGGGCCTCCATGCGCATCCGCTCGCGCAGGTCCGTGAAGATGCCGACGGAGCCGACGGGGACGCCGTTCTCGAAGATCAACGCGGCGGAGAGGTGCACGGGGATGCGCGACCCGTCCTTGGCGAGGACCTCGGTGCGGTAGCCCTCGAGCCGGCCAGGGCCGCCGTGCTCCTTCGCGTGGATGAGCCGCATGATCTGCTCGGCGTTGTGGTCGGGGTAGAGCGCGCGGACGTTCATCGCGCCGACGACCTCCTTCGCGTCGTAGCCGTAAATCCGCTCGGCGGCGCGGTTGAAGAGCAGGACGATCCCCGCCATGTTGGCCGAGACGATCGCGTCGACGGAGCTCTCGATGACGCGCTCCAGGAACTCCTTCGTCTTGGTGAGCTCGGCCTCGGTGGCGCGCTCCATGGTGACGTCGCGGAAGCTGACCAGGACGGCGCCGCTCTCTTCTCGAAGGACGCTGCTGAAGCTGAAGCTCAGGATGAGCTTCTCGTGCTCGGGCTCGCCCCGCATCACGGTGAAGTCCACCATGTGCGGGAACGATCCGCTGGCGAAGCCGGCCCGGATCTCCTCGAGGAGGGGGTGCTCGCGCGCGTCGACGAGGTCGGCCAGGTTGGCCCTCTCGAGAGCCTCGGCCGTGCGCCCGGTGATCGCCTGCGCGCGCGGGTTGGAGAAGAGGATGTGGCCGTCGGGGTCGACGACGATGATGCCGTCCGCCGTCGAGTGGAAGAAATCAGCGTAGCGCTGGAGCGCCTTGAGCCGGCGCTCCGCCTCGAACCGCGCGAAGGTGCTCTGCTGCGTCTGGTCGCGGAGCGACTGCAGAATGCGCGCGTTGCGCAGGGCGATCGCGGTGGCGCTCGCGACCGTGCGGGCGAGCGAGAGCTCGTGCGCGTGGGGGGCCACCGGCTGCCGGCCGCGCAGGAAGAGCACGCCGAGCGGCTTGTCCTCGAACAGGATGGGCAGGAGCGCGAGCGAGCGGAACGCGTTCTCGGGGAGCTCCGCGCGCACGATGTCGAACAGCGGGTGCGCCTTCGCGTCGTCGATCACGAGCACGTCGCCCGTGCGCATGACCCGCTGGATCTCCGGGTACTTGCCGAGGTCGATCGGCAGATCTCGGAGCTCCTTGTCGTCGCTCGCGGCGACCACGTAGCCGACGTCGCCCTGGTCGCGCACGAGCACGATGCTGCAGCGGTCGACGCGGGCCACCTCGGCGATGCGCCGCACGACCGTGAAGAGGATGTTCCGGAAGTCGAGCGTCGAGGAGAGCGCCTGCGTGAGCTCGAGGACGACCTTCGCGTCGTGCTCCTTGCGCGCGAGCGCGTCGACGTAGTCGCGGATCCGGAGCTGCCCGCGGATGCGGGCGATGAGCTCCGCCGGGCGGAACGGCTTGCGGATGAAGTCGTCGGCGCCGATCTCGAAGGCGCGCGCGACCTCCTCGTCGGCGTCGAGCGCCGTCAGCACGACGACGGGGACGTCCCGCGTCCGCGGGTTGTCCCGCACGGCGCTGAGGACGACGTACCCGTCCGGAGGCGGCATCACGAGGTCGAGCAGCACGAGCGCTGGCACGCTCGCCTCGAGCCACGCGAGCGCCTCCGCGCCCGAGGTGACGGCGATGGTCTCGATGCCCGCGTCGGCCAGCGCGTGCAGCAACATCTGCCGGCTGACGGCATCGTCATCGACGACGAGCACAGGATCGCGGCGAGACACACCGCCAGCTTATCGACTCCAAGCCGTGGCGATCAGAGAATTTCCGCGTTCGGCGCGACGCCGGCGCGTCTTCGCATCCTCGCCGCGCTCGCCGTCCTCGCCGTCCTCGCGCGAGCGCTACGAGAAGAGGTCGCCCTGCTTCGCCGCCGGCGCCGAGAGGCCCAGGTGCTCGTACGCGCGGCGGGTCGCGATCCTGCCCCGCGGCGTGCGACCGAGGAAGCCCTGCTGCAGCAGGAACGGCTCGTACACGTCCTCGATCGTGTCGCGCGGCTCACTGAGCGCCGCGGCCAGCGTGTCGACGCCCACCGGGCCACCGTCGTAGTGGTCGATGATGACGCGCAGCAGCCGCCGATCCATCTCGTCGAGCCCGGCCGCGTCGATCTCGAGCCGCTCGGCGGTCTTTCGCGCGATCGCCATGGTGATCGCGCCGTCACCGAGCACCTCGGCGAAGTCGCGGACGCGGCGCAGGAGCCGGTTCGCGACGCGCGGGGTGCCGCGCGCGCGGGCCGCGATCTCGCGCGCTCCCCCGGCGTCGATCGGCACCTCGATCAGGCCGGCGCTGCGCTGCACGATGCGCTCGAGCTCCTCGACGGGGTAGAAATCGAGGCGGACGACGTGGCCGAAGCGCGACAGGAGCGGCGCGGTGAGCAGCCCGGTGCGGGTCGTCGCGCCGACCAGCGTGAAGGGCTTCAGCGCGAGCTGGATCGTCGTCGCGTAAGGGCCGTCGCCGGTCATGATGTCGATCTTGAACGACTCGATCGCGGGGTAGAGGCTCTCCTCGACCGCCGGGGTGAGCCGGTGGATCTCGTCGATGAACAGCACGTCGTTGCGCTCCAGCTTGGTCAGCAACCCGGCCAGCGCGCCCTTGTGCTCGATCGCCGGCCCGCTCGTGACGTGGAGCGTGACGCCCATCTCGCGGGCGAGGATGTGGGCGAGCGTGGTCTTGCCGAGCCCGGGCGGGCCGCAGAACAGCATGTGATCCAGCGGCTCGCGCCGCCGGCGCGCGGCCTCGACGAAGACCTTGAGGTTCTCCGTGTGCTTGGCCTGGCCGACGTACTCGGCGAGCGAGGCAGGCCGGAAGAGGCGATCGAAGCGATCGTCGTCGCCTGTCTCGGCAGGAGAGAGCGCCCGTTCAGCCATGCCACGGGAGTACCGCGGGCGGAGGGCGAAGGGAAGCGATCCGGGCGGCGATCCATGCGGTCGTGGCGCGCGCGGGTCCAGCCGAGCGCGGGTCCAGCCGAGCGCGGGTTCAGCCGAGCGCGGGGACCGACGAGAGGCGGGGGCGGCGCGGGGGCGGGACGCGCGGCAGCCGAGCGCGGCAGAGCGGGCGGCCGTCGGGGGCGCCGTCCACCTCGAGCGAGCCGCCGTGGAGCTCGATCACCGACCGCGCGTGGCTGAGGCCGAGCGTCAGACCGCGCCCGCGCGCCGTGGTCTGCCGGCTGAACAGGGCCTCCAGCTCCTCCGGCGGCACGTCGCGGCTGCCGTACTCGATGTCGATACGGACCTCGCTGTTGAACTCACCGGCCATCGTCGCGGTGAGACGCACGAGGCGGGCGGACGGGTCGGCCGCGCCGGTCCTGAGCGCGTGCGCGACGATGACCGCGATCGCCCGCGTCGCGTACGCCTGATCGACCGGGATCAGCGGCAGGGTGTCGCCGACCTCCACGACGACCTCGCCGTCCGCGTCGCTCGCGAGCTCGCGCGCCTTGCGGAGGGCGCCCGCGATGAGCGCGCCGACGGACGTCGGCTGCGGCTCGAGCGTGAGCTGCCCGGCCTCGACGCGGGCGGCGTCCAGGATCGACTCGATGAGGCCGAGGAGCTCCCGGCCGCGCGTCGAGATGAGCTCCAGGCTCTCGCGCTGCGCGGCGGTCAGGTCCTCCTGGCCCACGAGCTCGGCGAACCCGAGGATCGCGTTCAGCGGGCTCTTGAGGTCGTGGCTCACGCTCGCGAACAGGAGGCCGCGCATGCGCTGCGCGGCCTCGCGGGACTCGAGCGCGCGCTCCTGCGCCGCGGCGAAGACGCGGAAGCGCTCGGCGAGATCCTCGATGGCGTGCCCGAGCCGGGCGACGACGGCGAACCGGGCGGGGCGCGCGATCTGGGTGGCGCCGCGGAGCACGCTGTCCGTGCCGAGCAGGCGCACCTGCTTCGTCGCGTGCACGAGATCGGCGGCGAGGACGCGGCCGAAGAGGTTGCCGAGCGCGCCGGCCACCAGCACCGCGAGCAGCGCGACGAGCGCGCCCCAGATCGCGGCGGAGGGCTCGAGGTCCGCGGAGAACCGGGTGTTGACGCAGCCCCCGTCGAGCGGCGTGATCACCGCGATCTGCCCGTCGGCCTCGCGGCCGAAGGAGGGCTCCGCGCCCACGCAGTTCTGCTCCACGCGCGCGAGGAAGCCGAACTCCGCGGCGGCGGCCACCACGTCGTTGCGATCGGCCTCCTCGATCGCGCCGAGCGCCGGGTCGAGCGCCGTGCGCGCGATGAGCCCCGCGGTCGCGCGGCGGCTCCGCTCGATGAACGTCTGGAGGTGCGCGTTCGCGATGAGCACCGCCCCGACGCCGACGAGCAGCACCGGCGCGGCGACGGACAGGAGCAGCTTGGCGGTGACCCGCCGGCGCGGCGTCTGGTACAGCTCGGCCGTCTCGAGCAAGGCGCCGATCGCCTCGGCCGGGCTGATCTCGAAGAGGCTGAACGTCGTGGCGCGCGTCAGCACGTAGTGCGGGATCGCGGACGCGCAGAGGATCGTGATCGCGAGGATGAGCAGGCTGACCGCGCGGCCGTCGTCGAGCTTCTCCGGCCTGATCCCCGGGATCATCGTGAGGCTCGAGATCGTCGAGCTCGCCACGACGAAGCGCAGCGCCAGCGACGGCGGCAGCTCGGCGAACCGCTCGAGCTCCTCGTGATCGATGTCGCGCGCGCCGATCATGAGCGAGCGCAGCAGGTCCCGGTGGGTGCGCAGGCGGAGCAGGGTCAGCAGCGTGGTCGCCCCGACCGCGGCGAGGGCGATCTTGGCCCCCACCGAGAGCACGCTCGCGGCGACGTCCTGCTCCAGGATGAGCAGCTTCGGCGCGAGCGCCGCGATCGCCCCGAACGCGGCGAGGCCGACCAGCGCTTGGCGCACCAGCACGCGCCTCGCGAAGTGGATCGCGTCGTCTCTCATGCGCTCGTCGGTCACGCGACCCTCCCTCCTGGACGGCTGCCGTCAGGCTCCGCCGGGGGCGGCGGCTCGGTGCTGGGCGCGGGCGGGGCTAGAGGAGCAGGCGGGGGAGGGACGACCCAGATCGGCAGCGTGATCGTGAAGGTCGAGCCCCGCCCGAGCTCGCTCTCGAGCTGGATCGTCCCGCCGTGCATCAGCACGAGGCGCCGCGCGATCGAGAGCCCGAGCCCGGTCCCGGCCCGGCGAGAGCGCACGTCGCCGGTCTGCCGGTACTCCTCGAAGACCGCCGACGTCTCCTCCGGCGGGATGCCGGGGCCGGTGTCCTGGACGACGATGGCCGCGTAGCGGCCGCGCGCCGCGATGTGCACCGTCACCGAGCCGCGCGCCGTGAACTTGACGGCGTTCGAGACGAGGTTCGTCAGGATCTGCCGCACCCTGCGCGGATCGGCGTGCGCGACGAGGCCGTGATCGCCGGTGACGCGCAGCTGCACGGGCTTGTCGCGCGCAGCCGCGGACGCCTCCCGCATCACCTGATCGACGAGGACGCGCAGGTTCACGGCGCGGCGGGAGAGCTGGAGCTTGCCCGTCTCGAGCGCCGAGAGATCGAGGATGTCGTCGATGAGCGTGCGCAGGTGCTCGCCGCTCTGCCGGATGACCGAGAGCGCCTCGCGCGCGTCCTGGCTGAGCGGCCCGTCGACCTCGCTCTCGAGGACGTGCGCGAACCCGAGGATCGCGTTGAGCGGCGTGCGCAGCTCGTGGCTGAGCCCCGCGAGGAACGCCGAGCGCTCTCGGTCCATGGCGGACGCCTGCTGGAGGTCGGCCCGGTAGGAGCGCTCCGCCGCGGCGAAGCGGGTGATCAGCAGGTTGAAGGCCGCCGTCAGCAGCCCGACCTGATCGAGCGACCTGATCGGCACGGGCTCGATCTGGATGAGGTCCGAGCTCGTCCCGCTCATGTTGTGGCCGTGCGCCATCGCCGTGATGCGCTCGCGCAGGTAGTCGACGTCGTCGCGCGCCGCCTTGGTGAAGGAGAGCGCGACCGCGACGGCCACGCCGAGCAGCAGCGTCGTGAGGGCCGCGACGGCGTTGCCGAGGGCGATCGAGTCGGGCGGCGGGCTCGGCGCCGAGACGAAGGTGATCACGGACAGGTTCGAGAGCGGCGGGTGGAGCGCGCGCGCCGCGAACCGGACGCGGCCGAGCGAGGTCGTCGCGTCGCCCTTGCCCTGGGTGAGCATCTGGAAGATGTCGGCCTGGGCCGGCGCGCCGAAGCTCTCGTTGATCAGCACGTGGCCGCTCTGCTCGACCAGCAGGATCTCCGACCCCGCCCGCCGCGCCGCCTGCCCCAGGAACTCCGTCCTCTCCCCCTCGGCGGTCCCGCGGAGCCGCGCCACGAGCGTCGCGGCCAGCACCTCCGCGCGCAGGCTCGCGGCCTGATCGCTCATCTTCGCGAGCTGGCTGATGCCGATCAGCGCGATCGCCACCGCCGTGGCGATCCCCACGACGATCACGATCGCGGGCGCGAGCGGCACGAGCGGCGTCGTGCCGCGAGGCCAGCGGAGGATGCGACGACGGCGGGCCACGGTGAAGATCGGGATGCTAGCGCGCTTCGGCCGGCGTACGGGCCGCATCCGGCGCGCGACCGCGGCGCGCGCGGCGCGCGCCGGAGGGGGCGCGCGTCGCCCGGGTCACCCGGGTCACCTGGGATCGGTCGCCAGGAGCGCGAAGACGGAGTGGTCGAGCCAGCGGCCGTCGCACCACTCCGCTTGCCGGGCGATGCCCTCGAAGCGGAAGCCGAGCCTGCCAATGACCGCGAGCGAGGCGTGGTTGTCCGTCGCGGCCGCAACCCGCACCCGGTGCGCGCCCATGTGGTTGAACGCGAACCCGAGCGCGGCCTTCGCCGCCTCGGTCATGAGCCCACGACCGGTCGCCTCCTTGCGCAGCCAGTAGCCGAGCTCGCAGGAGCGGTGCAGGTGCACGCACGACTCGAGCCCGACCACCCCGGCGAGCGAGCGGTGCGCGCGCTCGCGGATGACGAAGCGCAGCGCCCGACCGTGATCCCAGTCGGCGGCGCACGCCTCGGCGAAGCGCACGCTCGCGGCCGGGTCCGTGTGGAACTGCACCCAGGGCAGCCACCGCTGGAGGATGGCGCGCGAGCCGCTGACCGCGAGCCAGAGCTCGGGCCCGTCCGACGGGTCGATCGGCACGAGGATCAGCCGCTCGGTCTCGATCGGACGGGCGCGGACCTCGCTTCGAGGTGGAAGGATGAGCATGGGGTCACCGGCACTGGATGCGAGCGGCGTAGGGCTCGAGATGACCCGCCTCGTAGTCAAGCCAGGCGACATACCATTCTCCGGGCCTCCCGCCGGGGCTGATCGAGGGCACCGGCTGGTCGCCGCTCACGCGGGCGAACTTCGTGGGCGCGCCGATGCCGTCGCGGTTGATCGATGCGGTGAGCATGCGGCCCTGCTCGAACCAGACGAGCTGAGCCTGACCGTTCGGCGCGATCGCGATCGACGGGCGCGCGCTGGTCTTCGAGAGCCGCTTGCGCCAGAGCGGCTGGCCCTTCGCCGGGTCGATGTAGGCGGCGGAGGCGCCCCCGATCGGGGCCTCGCCGTGCCAGACGACGAAGCAGCTGCCCCCGCCGCACGCGAGCGAGGGGCTGTCGCTGCGAGCCCGGTCGCTGTTCACGAGCGACAGGTCGCCGAGCGTGCGGTCGGCGCGCTTGCCGGGGCTGGCCGGCGGGAGCCCCTTGTCCGCGCTCGCGAGCGGGAGGCGCATGTACTGGATGAGCCGCGCCGGCTCGCGATCGAAGCGGAAGGCGAGGTGCAGCACGTCGTTCATCACCGCGATGGAGGGGAAGCGCACCCGCGGCTTCGAGGGGCCCGTCGGGGTGACGTCCGTCAGCCGGATGATCTCGCCGACCGGATCGAGGTTCGGCGAGAGGCGGCGCATGAAGAGGTCCTCGGAGGCGGTGTCGCCGTCGTCCGACCACGCGATCACGAACCCCTCGGCGGCGCGCGCGAGCGAGGGCCAGGAGTTCCCGCCGCGGGGGAAGGGGGCGACCATCATCGCGGGGCCGTCGATGCGGCCGTCGCCGTCGAGCCAGCGCACGTGGACGCCGGCCTCCGGCCCCTTGCCGTCCCAGTACGTGAGCACCAGCCGCTCGCCGACGGAGGTCAGCTCGGGGCGCCCGATGGCGCGGCCCTCGGGCGTCACGTCGAGCGCTGGCGATGACGGCCGCATCGCGCTGTCGAGCATCGCCGTGTAGGCGTGCTCGCTGCCCTCGTGCGAGTCGGTCCAGGTGACCACGGCGCCCCGCGGCCCGAGCGCGATCGACGGCCGGCTCGCGCCCATGGCGCGGCCGCCCTCGCGCACGAGATCGTGCGTGCGCGGTCTGGCGAGGCCGGTGAGCCGGCAGGGCGCCTTGCCGCTCGCTTCCTTCAGGGCGACCTGCACGTGCTCGCTCAGGGTCCGCGGCACGGCGTGGTTGCCCTTCTCCTGGGCGTCCTTCAGGTGCCTGAGCGCGGCCTTGAGATCGCCCGCCGCGATCGACTCCTGCGCCTGCGCGACGAGCGGCGGCCAGGGCAGGCCGGGCGGCTCGACCGGGGCCTCGGCGCGCGCCGGCACGTCGGCGACGGCGGACGACGACGGCGCCGCCGGGGACCGCGGCGGCGCGGCGCTCGACGAGACCGGCGGCAGGGCCGTCGGCTTGAGGAACTGGCGGTAGCCGGCGTACGCGGCGCCCGCGGCGAGCGCGATCACGCCGAAGACGACGAGCGCGCGCCCCGCGCCGCCCCGCCTCGGCGTCGATCGATGCGCGAGCGACTCGGGGACCGAGGCCTCGCCCGAGCCGCCGGAGAACGTGATCTGCTGTCCCGCGCCCTGGCTCGGACGCCCGGGGATCGAGGCGCCGCGCGGGCCGGCGAGATCCATCCCGGCGAGCGGATCCGCCCCGCGCTCCGCCGGGCCCGAGGGCACGGTCCGCCGCGCCTCGTTGGGGGTCACACGGACGACGCCCGGCGGCTCGAACGCCACGTCGACCAGCGCGTCGCCGGTAGGCGGGAGGAGCCCAGCCTGCGACGGCTCCGCGCCGCGCGGGGGCATCGGCTGCGCGACGCCGAGCGCGACCGAGAGCTCGTCCGCGAACTCCTTCGCGGTCTGGAAGCGCCGGTCGATCGAGCGATCGAGCGCCTTCTCGAACCACACGGTGAAGCTCGGGGGGAGATCCGGACGGAGCGCCGCGGGCTGCGGCAGCGGCGCGTTCGCGATCTGCGCGAAGGTCATCGCGACGCCCTGCTCCGTCTGCCACACGGTGCGGCCGGTGAGGCACTCGTACGTGATGCAGCCGAGCGCCCAGAGGTCCGCGCGATGGTCGACGGCGCCCTGGCCGCGCACCTGCTCCGGGCTCATGTAAGCCGGCGTTCCGAAGACCGCGCCCTCGCGGGTGAGGCGCGCCTGCGCGTCGCCTCCGTCGACCGGCGCGTAGAACTTCGCCAGGCCGAAATCGAGGATCTTGGCGCAGAGCCGGCCCTCCTCGTCCTTCGTGAGGAAGATGTTCTCCGGCTTGAGGTCGCGGTGGACGATCGAGGCGGCGTGCGCCTTGGTGAGCCCGCGACAGACCTGGGACATCACCGCGACGGTGGTCTCGGGGTCGAGGTACCTGACGACGGTCATGCGCTCGTACAACGACTCGCCTTCCAGGAGCTCGAGCACCAGGAATGGCCGCCCGTCGTCGAGCTTGCCGGAGTCGTAGACGTCGCAGATGAAGGGGCTGCGGATCGACGCCGCGGCGCGCGCCTCGCGCAGGAAGCGCTCGACCACAACGGCGGAGGTCGTCAGCTCCTGTGCGAGCACCTTGATCGCCACCCGCTTGCCGATGTCGATGTGCTCGGCCTCGTACACGGCGGCCATGCCGCCGCGCCCGATCTCGCGTGTGATGCGGTATTTTCCGGCGAGGACCGTGCCTACCGGGATCTTCGCTTTGTTCGGCAAAGCCATCAGGCAGGGCTGTCCCGCGACTGGATTCGCCAGCGCAGACTATTCGAGCCGCGTCACAAGGACAATGGCGAGCGCGCCATGGCCGTCCGACGAGCGGCTGGAACCCCGAAGGTGCCGTGGAGGCGAGCTCGTCCTTGACAGGAGCGGGCGAACGGACCCCACCCCGGGCGCGGTCGGCGTGACGTACCCCCGACGGCGCGTGGTGGGCGCGAGGCCTACCTGCGGGAGCCTGGTAGGGACAAGTCCTACCCCCCGGCCGGATTGGGGGAGCGGGTCTCGCTCGCCGGCGGGGCCGTGAAAAAGGTAAGCCGGCTCCGATTTTCTGACGCCGGATACACTTTTCTCACGCACGCGCGGTGCGCGAAACATTCCGGAAACATGAGCTTGGGTACACCAGCCTGGACCTTCGGTCGCTGCGTCAGCGCCCGGGGCGAGGGGTCGCCGATCCGGCTCTGCTGGATGGGTCCCTGAGTCGTTGACAGCGTCGGGGCAATGCCCGGTGGACCGGGCGGACCCCGTCACGGATCGGAGCCGGGCGGCGTCCGGCACATCGACGGGAGGTCGCCGGCGGAGGCGTCCCCCCTTTACCGGCTCTGCTCCGGCGGGGCTTTTCGGGTGATCGTGCGGGCTTTTTACCCCGGCGAGCACCCGGTCACCACAGGCGTGCGCAATGAAAAAGGTCGAGGCGATCATCAAGCCGTTCAAGCTCGACGAGGTCAAGGACGCCCTCGCCGAGGTCGGGATTCAGGGCATGACGGTGACCGAGGTAAAGGGCTTCGGTCGGACCGGCGGCAAGAAGGAGGTCTATCGCGGGTCGGCGTATGTCGTCGACTTCGTCCCGAAGGTGAAGGTCGACATCGTCGTGCCGGACAGCCTGGTCAGCGACGTGATCGACGCCATCGAGAAGAGCGCCAAGACGGGTCGGATCGGCGACGGCAAGATCTTCGTCGTCCCCGTCGAGGAAGCCGTGCGTATCCGCACGGGTGAGCGCGGCGAGGACGCCATCTAGGCGAGCCGCGGGCAGAGCGTCACAGGGCATTCGCGGCGGGTCACAGGTTCGAGAGTCGAGCGACGAGTAACGAGCGAGCAACGAGCACGAGCCCGCGCGCCGCCGAACCACACACAGCGAGAGCAGCGAGAGTCAGCGAGGTAGAGGAAGATCATGAAGCCGAAAGATGTCGTCGCGTTTGCGAAGGAAAACGACGTTAAATTTGTCGATCTCAAGTTCATCGACCTGCCCGGCATCTGGCAGCACACGACGATCCCGGCGTCCCGCCTGAACGAAGACATCTTCGAGGAGGGGATCGGCTTCGACGGCTCGTCGGTGCGCGGGTGGCAGCCGATCAACGCGAGCGACATGCTGATGACGCCCGATGCGTCGACGGCGAAGCTCGATCCGTTCCACGCGCAGAAGACGCTCAGCATGATCTGCAAGATCAGCGACCCCGTGACCGGCCAGCCCTACGGCCGCGACCCGCGCTACATCGCCCAGAAGGCCGAGAACCACCTCCGCGCGAGCGGCGTCGCGGACACGACCTACTTCGGGCCCGAGGCCGAGTTCTTCGTCTTCGACTCGGTCCGCTATGAGAGCTCGCAGCGCGGCGCCTTCTACGAGATCGACAGCGATGAGGCGGTCTGGAACTCCGGCAAGTCCGGCGTGAACCTCGGGCACAAGATCCGGCCCAAGGAGGGCTACTTCCCCGTCGCGCCGACCGACACGCTCGGCGACCTGCGCGCGGACATGATGACCACGCTGATCGAGACCGGCATCGGCGTCGAGGTCGGCCACCACGAGGTGGCGTCGGCCGGGCAGTGTGAGATCGGCATCAAGTTCTCGACGCTGACCTCGATGGCCGACCAGCTCATGTGGTTCAAGTACGTGATCAAGAACGTCGGCCGCAAGCACGGCAAGTCGGTGACGTTCATGCCGAAGCCGGTCTTCGGCGACAACGGCAGCGGCATGCACTGCCACCAGTCGCTCTGGAAGGAGGGCAAGCCGCTCTTCGCCGGCGACGGCTATGCCGGCCTCTCCGACACGGGCCTCTGGTACATCGGCGGCATCCTGAAGCACGCGAAGGCGCTCGCCGCGCTCACCAACCCGACGACGAACAGCTACCGCCGGCTCGTCCCGGGCTACGAGGCGCCCGTGAACCTCGCGTACTCGAGCCGCAACCGCTCGGCGTCGATCCGCATCCCGCTGCCGCCCGGCAACAGCCCGAAGGGCCGCCGCATCGAGGTCCGCTTCCCGGACGCGAGCTGCAATCCGTACCTCGCCTTCGCGGCCATGATGATGGCCGGCCTCGACGGCATCCAGAACCGGATCGATCCGGGCGACCCGCTCGACAAGGACATCTACGCGCTCTCGCCCGAGGAGCTCAAGGAAGTGCCGCACATGCCGGGCTCGCTCGACGAGGCGCTCTCCGCCCTCGAGCGCGACCACGAGTTCCTGCTCCGCGGCGACGTCTTCACGCGCGACATCCTCAAGACCTGGCTCGACTACAAGCGCGAGCGCGAGGTCGACGCGATCCGGCTGCGCCCGGTCCCGCACGAGTTCTTCCTCTACTACGACGTCTGATCCACCCCACCCGAGCGGCGCAGGGTCCAGCGCACGAGAAAATTGCGCTGTGACCCTCGCGCCCCGCTGTCTCCCACGCTCGCTGCTGTGCTCGTCCGGGCCTGGATACCGCTGGTTCCAGGGCTTCCGTGAGCCAGCGCAGGGAGCAGGGCGAAGAGGCGGGCTGTTGGTTCCTCGGTTCCTCGCCTGTTGAACTTTTGTCTCCTGCTGGAGCTCACGGCGCGCGATACCGCTCGCCTGGGCGCCGGGTTATCCTCCGCCCCGTCTCGGACGTGGGTCGGGGGTAAGGCACCCTCTTCCCGGAAACACCTCGGCGTAGCAGTGAACCCCGGCGATCTTATCCAGTCTCGCTACCGGCTCGTGAAGCTCCTGGGCCGAGGCGCCAGCGGGTCCGTGTGGGCTGCGAAGAACGAGCTCATCGATCGCGACGTGGCGCTCAAGGTGATGCGCCCGGAGGTGGCCGAGGACGCCATCGCGCTCCAGCGCTTCTTCAACGAGGCGAAGGCGAGCGGGCGCGTGCGGAGCCCCAGCATCGTCGAGATCCTCGACCTCGGTCAGGCCGAGGACGGCTCGCCATTCCTCGTGTTCGAGCTGCTCGTCGGGGAGGGGCTCGACGAGTGGCTGCGGCGCGAGCGCACCATCGAGCCAGAGACGCTGGTGGAGATCTTCATCGGCCTGGCGCGGGCGCTCGACATCGCCCACCAGCAAGGGATCATCCACCGCGACCTGAAGCCCGCCAACATCTACGTGCACCGCAACCACCTGGGCGAGCTCGTCGGGAAGATCCTCGACTTCGGGATCAGCAAGGTGCTCGAGAAGGATCACAGCTTCGCGCTGACCCACACGGGCTGCGTCGTCGGCTCGCCGGCCTACATGGCGCCCGAGCAGGCGGCGGGGCGCGACGACCTCGACGGGCGCTCCGATCTCTGGTCGCTCGGCGTCGTCATGTACGAGGCGCTCACCGGGACGCTCCCGCACCAGGCGCCGAATTACAACGCGCTGATGGTCCGCATCCTGAGCACGGACTGCGATCCGATCGCCCAGCGCCGGCCGGGGCTCCCGCCGCGGCTCTGCCACGTCGTCGACGCCTGCCTCCAGCGCGAGCGCGACGACCGGATCGCCTCGGCGGGCACCCTCGCCCGTGAGCTCGAGGCGGTGCTCCGCGAGCTGCGCGCCGCGCGCTTCCGGGGGCAGAAGGGACGGCGCGCCTCGGACATCGGCTTCGGCGACAGGCTGCGCCTCGCGCCGGAGAGCGGCCACCTGCGCGGTGGCTCCGCCGGAACGCTCGGCCGGCTCGTGCAGCACGGCAGGCGGCTGCCGCTGGCCACGCTCGTCGCGGCGGGGGTCGGCGTGGTGTTCTGGGCGATGGTGCTCGTGCTCCTCGGCAGGTACTGGATCCGCTGAGCGTCAGGCCGGCGGGCGAGCGGCGCCGCCGGGACGACCTTCCAGGGCCTCCGAGCTCAGACGTGCGGCGCGCCGACGCGCGCGTGCGCGTGCTCCACGCGAGGGCCCGGCGCGTCGTGCGCGTGCTCCACGCGAGGGCCCGGCGCGTCGTGCGCGTGCTCCACGCGAGGGCCCGGCGCGCCGGGCGCGTCGCAGGAGCGCGCGTGCGCGTCGCAGGCGTGCGGCGCCGCCGGGCCGGGCGAGGGCTTGTCGCTCGCGCCGGCCATGTTGCCGAGCCACGCGCGAGGCCCGAGCCTCGCGAAGCCCGAGAGAAGGAGCGCGCCGAGCGCCGCCGCGCAGACCCACTCGACGGGCGCGCGCTCGCGCGCCGCGAGGGCGTGGAGCTCCGGGACCGCGGCGCCAGGGACGAGGGCGTTCGCGGCGAGGCCGGCCGCGACGGCGAGCCCGACGCTGGAGAGCGCGATGGCGGCGGCGGCGCGCGCGCCGAGCGAGCGCCTCAGCGCGGCGAGCACCGCGAGGTTGGTCGCGGGCCCCGCCATGAGGAACGCGAGCGCCGCGCCGGCCGACAACCCCTTGTGGATCATCACCGCGGCGACCGCCGTGGCGCCCTGCGCGCACACGTGGAGGGGCACCGCGACGAGCGCGCTCACCACGACGTCGGCCGGCGCGCCGAGCGCGCGCGCCGCGTCCGGCGCGAGCGTCGCCTCGAGGACGGCGGCGACGACGAGGCCCACGAGGTACCAGGCGGCCACCCGATCGAGCGCCGGCCCGACGGCCTCCGCGACGGCGGCGCGGAGCCGCGCGCCCGGCGCCACGCCGGAGCCGGCCAGCCCGCCGCCGCGCGGCGCTGATCGGGAGCCGGGCGCGCCGGCCGCCCGGGCGACGAGGAGCGCGACGAGCACGGCGAGGAGCGCGCTGCCGGCGACGCGCGCCGCGGTGAGCGGCAGGCCAAGCAGCCGCAGCGAGAGCAGGGCGCTGCCGACGCCGAGCTCCGGCGCGCCGGGGCCGACGGCGACGACCGCGGCGACCGGCGCGCCCGCGAGCAGGAGCCGCGCGACGCCGCGCGAGCCGGCAGGCAGCGGCGATGCGAGCACCCCGCGGGCGGCCCGGGGCGGCGCGGTGCCGCCGCGCAGCCCTCCGGCGGCGCGACGCGGGACGAGCGCGCGCAGGAGCCCCGCCGCGGCGAGCCCGGCGAGCATGGCAGGCGCCGTCGCGACGAACAGCGGGCCGAGCGAGTCGGCGATCGCCAGCTCGGGTGGGTGGGCGCGCGTGAAGAAGCTCTCCGGGCTCGGCAGCGCGAGCGCGACGCAGAGGCCCGAGACGAAGGCGACGGCGCTCGCCGTCCGCGCGGTCCGGCTCCGCGGCGGGGGCTCGTGCGTATGGACGACGAGCCGCAGGAGGACGCCGAGGCCGAAGGTGATGAACACCTCGAGCGACCCGTGGGGCAGGCCCTGCATGAAGCGCTGGCCGAGCAGGGCGCCGAGCAGCGTGAGCAGCCCGAGGAGCCCGAGGCGCGCGGCGAGCTGCCGCCACCCCCAGGCGGGCAGGAAGCGCGCCGCCAGCGACAGCCCCTCCGGCAGGCGGTGCGCGAGGACGGCGACCGCGAAGATCGCCCCGTCAGCGCGCCGGTCGGCCGCGGCGGCGGCCGCGGCCAGCGCGAGCCCGGCGCCGTCGAGCAGGCCGTGCACGGCGAGCGCCGAGAACGCGATCTCCCGCCCCAGCACCTCGCCGGCGCCGCGCCGCCGGTGCTCGGTGAGCCAGAGCGCTCCGTACCCGAGCGCCGCCCAGAGGACCGCCTGCGCCCCGATCTCCTCGACCGCGTGCGGCAGGTGGCGCGAGAGGACCAGGGCGGGGACGAGGCCGAGCGTCAGCCCGTCGAGCGCGGACGTCGGCAGCGCCCGGCGCCGGCCGAGCGCCACGAGGAGCGGCCCCGCGGCGAGGCCAGCGATCGACAGGGCGACGACGAGCGCGAGCATGGACGCCGTGGCCTATGCCCGAGCCACGGATCCTAATCAACATCAAATTGATGTTGCAATCAAGATACGAAAGACCGCCGCGGCCGCGCCTTCCTGCTGAGCGGCGCCTCTCCCGCGCGGCTCAGGCCTGGACGCACCGGTCGCAGCGGCCCTTGATCTGGATCTGGAGGCCCTTGCGGCGCAGCGCGCGCGGCGCGCCCCGCGCTGCCTTGATCTCGATGCTCTCGTCGGGGAGGCAGAGCACGTCTCCGCACGTGTCGCACATGAAGTGAGGGTGCTCGTCGGCCGCGTGCTCGCCGGTGCCCTGGCGCAGCTCGAACCGCCAGAGGTGGTCGCCCATGTCGGTGCGGCGCACGAGCCCCACGTTGGTGAGGTCGATGAGGTTCCGGTAGATGGTGGCGCGATCCCACCCCTTGGGAGCGAGCTCGGCCGCGAGCTCGGCGTGGCTGACGGGCGTCCGCGAGCGGCCGAGGCTCTGCAGCACGGCGATCCGCGGCGAGGTGGCCCGCAGGCCGGTCGCCCGGATCTGCTCGCGGAGCTGCTCCGCGGACTGACCTGCTTTCGAACGCGCCATGCGGGACATCTACCGTCGCCCGGACGGTACTGCAATCAGGATGCACGGAGCTCGCCGGGCGCGCAGCGCCCGGGCCGGCGGCGCGCCAGCGCCAGGGCGCGCGGGCGTGAGTGAGAGCGCTCGATGGGCCGCCGAGATCGCCGCGCCGCCCTGCGCGCGGCGCGATCACCGGCGCCGCGCGCTAGGCGGGCGAGGGCGACGTCATCTCGCTCGGGTCTCGAGCCCCGAAGCGCATCTCGGCGCCGGGCAGGAGACGAGCGCGGCGCAGGACCGAAGCTGAGAACGTGGCAGATGGCGAGTTGGGCAACCTCGTGCGCCGGTATTCAAGCGTGGCTTGAACTGCACAAGCCAGGCGGATGGGCTGCGATGCGGACTCATCAGGAATCCTCCCCGAAACCTGCAGGAGATCCCCGGCGACCTGCAGGGATAGGCCGCTGAAACATGGACAGTGGAGCCGCCACGCGGGGCGCGTACTGATCTCGAGTTGTGCGCCACTCGGTCCGATCGGACGGTCACCGCGTGCTCCATAATGGAGCGATCGATCCAGGTTGGAGCAGCCGGCGTGTCCGCTCCGCGCGCGTCGTTGCGCCGCGTCATGGCGCCGCACGCGACCGAGGATCCAGCCGTTGTTCGAACGGATGGCCGGATCGAAGGGCGTGAGACGACGCGGAACGACGCGGAACGACGCGGAACGACGCGGAACGACCAAGACGTGGAATCTCACCTTGTCGTCTTGAGCGGAATCGGTCTTTTCGAATTGAACTGATTGTCTCGCTGGATATATATTCCTGCTTCCTTTGCGGGGCCTGAACCAAGGAGAATGTCCATGCGAGCTCGGACGTGTGCGGGGGTACTTGCTTTATTCGTGACCGCTGCCTTGAGCGCCGCCGCGTGCAGCGTCGATACGTCGATCCCGGAGGAGGAGACTCCGGGCGCCGCGGATGTCGATCCCGAGGAGGTGGAGGCGGCCCCGGCTCCCCTCCGGCGCAACTGCGGGACCGTCGATCTGAGCGCGGCTGAGAGGGAGGCGGTCGACCTGTCCGTCCGCAGCCGGCTGGAGGCCGGGTTCACCGCGGGCACGCCGGTCGTGATCCCCGTGCACGTCCACGTCATCAACAAGGGCGCGGGCGTCGCGAACGGCGACGTCACCGACGCGATGATCACGGAGCAGATCTCGGTGCTCAACGCCGCTTACGCGGGCACCCGCTTCAGCTTCGAGCTGGCTTCGACCGACCGGACGACGAACGCGACCTGGTTCACCATGGGGTCGGGCACCACCGCCGAGCGGAACGCCAAGAGAGCGCTTCGCACCGGTGGGCCCGACCACCTCAACCTCTACACGGCCAACCCGGGCGACGGTCTACTCGGCTGGGCCACGTTCCCCTCGAGTTACGCGAGAAACCCGACGGACGACGGTGTCGTCGTGCTTCACACCTCGTTGCCCGGCGGGAACGGGGCGCCGTACAACCTGGGAGATACGGCGACACACGAGATCGGACACTGGCTCGGCCTCTACCACACGTTCCAGGGGGGCTGCAGCAAGAGCGGGGATAGCGTCGCCGACACGGCGGCGGAGAGGGCACCCGTGTTTGGCTGCCCGACCCGCATCCCGGACACCTGCAACGGAGGTGGGCCCGACCCGATCACGAATTTCATGGATTACACCGACGATGCCTGCATGAACTCGTTCACTGCGGGGCAGGGCGATCGCATGTCGGCGCAGTGGGATCTGTATCGTTGACCGGCGGCTGAGGGGAAACCGCAGCTGGCCGGCGGGCGGCGGACAACTCCACCGCTCGCCAGCCGGACAGGGCGCCGGTCAGGGCTCGGTCAAGTCGACTTGACCTGAGCCCGGCGCTCGAAGCTCCGGCTCTCGCCGAGGATGCGGGAGACAGGCCTGGCCTGCGGCGGGGCCGCGCTCGAGTCGCCGTCGCCCTGCGCGAGGCGCTGCTGGCGGCGGGTGCCGGCCTGGACGCCGAAGTAGACGCCGAGGAACGTCACGAGCCCCCAGCCGAGCAGGCCGATGGCAACCAGGCCGGTCTGGCGCGAGGCGTCGCTCCCGAGCTGGCTCATCTCCTCCATCGGCGCCGACAGCTTGCTCACCTCCCGCATCGGCTCGCGCAGCGTCGCGACCTGCTCCATCGGCTGCCTCAGCCCGGCGACGTCGCGCATCGGAGCGTTCAGAGCGGCGACGTCGCGCATCGGGGCGTTCAGGGCGGCGACGTCCGCGAGCGGGCCGCGGATGCCCGCGAGGCTCTCGTTCATGGCCGCGATCGTGGCCTTCATCTCGCTCAGCCGATCCATGGACTGCTCGAGGCTCGCGGTCTCCCGCAGGCTCTGCTGCATCGCGTCCATCGAGCCCTTGAGCTCGGCGAGCCGCTCCATCGCCTCCTGCATCTCGGCGACCTTCTCCATCGGCTGGCGCAGCTCGGCCAGCCCGTCGAGGCTCTTCTGCGAGTCCCGCAGCGCCTGATTCGAACCCTCGATCGCGGCGCGCGTGCGCCGCATCTCGTCCGTGGTCGCCTGGATGGAGCGCGTGTTCGTGTCGACCATCGTCGCCATGCCGCAGCCCGTCGACGCGAGGACGAGCAGCGCAACCGGCGCAATCCGACCGATCCTTTCCCAGTACATACCGGATCGTTGATTCCTCGAAGGCGTCGCGTCAACGTGGATTTGACGCGGTGCGCTGAAATATGACATAGCCGTGTCCGGGGGGTGAGACGCTGTGGGACGTTGCGCGTGAGGGCGCGCGATCTGCGCCGCGCGGCCCGTACTCGCACGGCGCTGTGAAATGCCGGTGTCGATCCGGCGGACGCTCGTGTGTCGAACGCCGCCATCGAGGGATCGATTGCCCAGCTTCGATGAAAACGGCAGTTCCAGCGCCGCTGTCCGGACCGTCAGCGCGATGCGGCTGCGCCGCGTGAGGCGGCGAGGTTCACCGGAGACCGTCGCGACGGGCGCGGGGCGGGGCGCGCGACGGGCGCCGCGCGGTGGCGAGCGCGACGAGCGCGGCGCTCACGGCGCAGGCCGGCCGGGGCGGGGCGTACCGGCGCGGAGGACGAGCGCGGCGAGGAGCGCGAGCACGGCCGCGGCGACCCAGGCAGGCGGGCCGAAGGCGCGCGTCCCCGCGGCGAGCGCGCCGTCGGCCCACGTGACGTCGAGCAGCGAGCCGCGCAGGCCCGCGCCCGCGAGCGCGGTGAAGCTCGCGTGGGCGGCGATCGCGGCGAACGCGCCGCGACCGCGGCGGAAGAGCGCCGCGGCGAGCGCGCCGAGCGCGGCGGCGAGGGCGAAGCTCGAGGCGGTCGCGCCCGGCGCGAGCCCGAGGGCGGCGCCGTGTGCGAGGGCGGAGAAGGCGACGGCGTGGCGGCTCGAGAGGCCGGCGCGCGCCGCCGTGGCGAACGGGATGCCAGAGAGCAGGAGCTCGTCGCGGACGGCGAGGGCGATCGCGCGCGCGACGGCGAAGGCGAAGCCCACCGACGGCTCGCCGGCCTCGACGGTCGCCCAGCCGAGGAGGAGGGAGATGCCGAGCGTGAGCAGCACGGCGAGCGCGCCGAGCGCCGCGCCGACGCCGGCGCGGCGGGCCACGCGCGCGCGGTGGCCAGGGACCTCCTGCTCCACCGGGTCGGTCCATTGCACGCCGGCCCGCACCGCGCCGAGGTCGGCGACGACGGCGCCGGCGAGGGCGGCCGCGAGCGGGCTCGACGAGAGGAGCACGGCGAGGATCTGCAGGGCCGCGCCGAGGCCGACGAGCCAGGCCGCGCCGAGCGCGAGATCGAGCAGGCGGCGCTGCTGCCGCGCGCGATCGGAGCGAGGTGCGCCGCCCTCCGCCGCGCTCACCCGCCGCCCTCCGCCGTCCTCAGTGCAGCGTGTGCCACCGGCCGTTGTGCTCCACCTTGGGGACGCCCGCGTCGCCGTCCGATTCACTGCGGTGACGCGCGCCCAGCGTGGCCACGAGCTGGGCCGTGGACGTGCGCGCGGGCCGGTGGCGCGCCTCCGGCGCCGCGCGCAGCCGCCGGTGCGGCGCAGGAGGCGCCGGCGACCTCCGGCCGCGGAGCCGCTGCACGCCGAGGGCGCCCGCGACGAGCAGCCCGAGCACCAGCAGCGAGCCCAGGAGCACCGGGACGAAGCCGTAGCGGCGCGCGACGTCGGCGCGCCAGGCGAGCTCGAGCTCGTGGCCCGTCGAGGCATAGGCGGCCTCGAGCGCGCTCGCGAGCGGCGCGCCGGCGCGCACCGCGTCGAGGGCGCGCGTGAAGCCGTGGCGCCGCTCCCCCTCGACGAGGAAACGGAGGACGTCGGCCGACTGCGCGTAGGCCACCGATCCGGGCGCATCGCCGGCGCCCGGCAGGCTCTCCTCGAGCGTGTCGAGCGGGAGGAGGCGCCCGCGGAGCGCGGCGACGGAGAGCCGCTGCGCGCGGCCCGCGGCGTGATCACCCGCGACGTGGGCCGCGAAGCCCTCGTGGAACCAGCGCGGGAGCGGCGCGCCGCCCGTGGCCTCGTCGAGCGCGAGGTGCGCGAGCTCGTGACGGAAGGCGCTCTCCAGATCGGGCGCGGCGAGGCCGCTCCGGGGGGAAGCGCTCAGCACGGCGAGCCGCAGCGCGCCGAAGGAGGCGGCTGTCGCGGCGCTCTCGAGCCCGCCGGGGACGAGGTTGTCGAGCTCCGCGGGGACGGCGGCGATCCGGACCTTCACGGGGGCGACCAGCGCCTCGCGGCCGAGCAGGGCGCTGAGCTCGGCGCGGATCGCGCCGGCGTGGACGATCAAGGGGCGGACGCGGTCGCGCGTCGACGGGCGGTAGGCGAACTCGATCCAGCCGAGGTCCTCGGTGTGGTACTCCGGCGGCGGCGGCGGGATGGCGGGAGCGGCCTTGCCGTCGAGCGACGCTGCCGGCGCGTGCGCGTCATAGATGCGGGGCGCGGCGGCGGCGAGCCCGGGCGCGGCGGCGAGCGCGAGGCACACGAGCGCCGCGAGCCTCAGGCCCAACGCGGCAGCCGGGCTGCGCCGAGAGGAGCGCTTCATGGCGCGATCCGACCGCGGAGGCGCACCGTGTCGCCGTCGCCGCCGCCCGTCTGGGAGAGCACCAGCACCGCGATGCCCGCCGCGGCGACGCCCGCGAGCGGCCCCCAGAACCAGGGCGAGCTCCACACCGAGCGCCGCCCGGAAGCGCCCCCGTCCGGAGCCTTCGACGTCAGGTCGACGCCCGCGCGCGCGTCGGCGCTCAGCGGCCCGCTCCGCGACGGCGCGCGCGCGGGCCCGGGCGGCGTCGCCGGGCCCGGAGATCGTTCCTCTCCGGCGAGCAGCGCGCGGACGGCCGCGGCCGCTCCCGGCCAGTCGAAGGTCGTCGCGCCGGGGGCGGTCGCGCCCTCCGCGGTCCGCTGGACCGTCGCGCCGAGCTCGATGGGCGCGTAGCTCGCGCCGGCGACCCGGAGCACGCGCGCCAGGGGGTGAGCCTGCGGCGTGCTCACCGCCACGACGAGCGCAGCGCCCGCGCCCGCGCCCAGCGACGCGAGCAGGCCGCGCGCGACCGGCTCGGACTCGGCGCGCCCGGCCGAGCGGCGCACCTCCGCGAGCTCCTTCACGGCGGCCGGCGCGTCCGGCCGCGGGGGCTCGCCGGCGAGCGCTTGCGCCGCCGCCTCGTCGATGGGCGGGCGAAGCGCGGGATCGCGGTAGATCGCGCGCGCGAGCGCTCGCGCCGCGTCGGCGCTCGCGTCGTCCACCGCCACCACGACGGCGCCGCGCAGGGCTGATCGGGGCGCGCCGGCCGCCGGGGCGGGGCGCGGTGCCTCCGCCGCCGCGCCGCCGCTCGCCCGCGGCGCCTCCGCCGGAACGGGGCGCGGTGCCTCCGCCGCCGCCGCGCCGCGAGCCGGCCCGTCGGCCTGCACGGGCGCGGCCGTCAGGCCGAGCGCCACCGCGATGAGGGCCGGGGCTGCCGACGTGCTGCGCGACATGCGATCACGGTACGGAGGCCGCGGCCGAGCGTCAAACGGCGCACGGCGCGGCGCCACGTCAAAGCCAGCCGTGCTCGCGGTACCAGGCGACGGCGCGGCGCGTCCCCTCGGCCCAGCTCACCTGGGGCTCCCAGCCGAGCTCCCTCCGGGCCTCGGCCGAGTCGCACACCCAGTGCGACGCGGCGAGCTCGTTCAGCTTGTCGCGCGTCAGCATCACGGGCTTGCCGGTGAGGCGGCTCATCCCCTCGCTCGCGAGCGCGGCGCCGCGCACGAGCGGGAACGGCACGCCGACCCGGACGAACGCGCGCGCGCCGATCGCCGCCTCCACGTCCGCCAGCATGTCGCGCCACACGTAGACGCGGCCGTCGTCGATGAAGTAAGCCCGGCCGCTCGGCACGTCGCTCTCGAGCGCCCGGATGCACGCGGCGGCCGCGTCGGAGGCATAGATGACGCTCAGCGTGTTCTTGCCGTCGCCGAGCATCGGGAGGAAGCGGCGCGCGACGCTCTGGAAGAACGCGAACGACTCCTGATCGCGCGGGCCGTAGATCATCGGGGGGCGCAGGACGACCACGGGCAGCGCGTCCCTCTCGGCGAGGACCAGCCGCTCCGCCTCGAGCTTCGAGCGCCCGTAGCGCGTCACCGGGGCCGGGCGCGCGTCGGCCGCGACGGGGCGACCGTCGTGGCTCGGGCCGATGGCGGCGAGGCTCGAGACGAAGACGAAGCGCTTCATGGAGGGCGCCGCCTTCGCGGCGTCGAGCATGTTCCGCGTGCCGCCGACGTTGACCCGGAAGAACTCCGCCTCGTCGCGCGCCTTGACCAGCCCGGCCGAGTGCACGATCGCGTCGACGCCCGGCGCGTCGACCACCGCGCGGCGGACGCTCTCCGCGTCCTCGATGGCGCCGTACGCGAGCTCGACGCCGCGCAGCGACGAGAGGAACTTCGTGCTCGACGAGCGCCGCACCAGGGCGACGACGCTGTGCCCCTTCTGCACGAGTTGCTCGGTGACATGCGAGCCGAGGAACCCGCTCGCGCCCGTGACCAGCACCCTCATCGATCCGCTCCTTCTCCCCCGCTCCCGCCGCCTCCGCCCGAGGCGCTCTCGACCGCGCAGCTCAGAGCGCCCGCTCGAAGACGCGGTACTTCTTGTGGACCCGGCCGCCCATCAGCCGGATGCCCGCGTTGATGGCGGCGTTGTCCTCCAGCGTCCACCCGAGCTCGCCGCCCGTCATGCCGAGCAGCTGCGCCGCGCGGTTCATCTCGACGTAGAGGAAGGCGCTGAGCCCGGCGTAGCGCCGCACGTGGCGCCACTTCTTGCGGATGCCGAGCACGACGAGGCGCCCGGTCTTCGGGCCGCGCACGCGCAGCCGCCACAGCAGCTTGAACACCCCGGTCGGGAGGAGCTTGCCGTGGAAGTCCTTGATCAGCTGGTTGAGGTCCGGCAGCCCGAGCGACACGGCGGCCGGCTCGCCGTCGATGAACGTGATCTTCGTGAGCTCGGGCAGCAGGATGAGCCGCACGTCCTTCGACCACTTGATGAGCTCCTTCTCGGTCATCGGGACGAAGCCCCAGTTGTCGCTCCAGGCGTCGTTGTAGACGTCCATGAGGATCCGGATGTCGCGGTTCAGGTTCTTCGGATCGCCGCAGCGGGTGTGCACCTCCGGCATCGCCAGGACCTCGGCGTGGGCCTTCTGCGCCCGGGGGGGGACGTCGCCGACCGTGTAGCCCCACGCATAGAGGTCCTTCACCTTCTCGAGCCCCGCCTCCTCGGCAAGCCGGCGCTGGTGCGGCCGGTGGTAGGGCATCATCATCACCGGCGGGAGCTCGAAGCCCTCGATGAGGCAGCCGATCTCCTCGTTCGTCGAGAGCGAGTAGGGGCCCCGCATGCGCTTCATCCCGCGCGCGCGCAGCCAGCCCGCGGCCTCGGCGAGCAGCGCCTGCGCGGTCTCGGCGTCGTCGATCGTGTCGAAGAAGCCGAACGAGCCTGTCTCGTCGCGGTGGACTCTCAGGTGCTCGTGATCGACCTGCGCCGTGATCCGGCCCGCCGGCCGCCCGTCCTTGTACGCCACCCAGGCCGTCCCCTCGGCGTGCTCGAAGAACGGGTTCTTCTTCTTGTCGAGCCGATCGGCGATGTCCAGGTCGAGCGGGCGGATATAGTTGGGCTCACCCTCGTAGATCGTGTCGACCACGTTCAGGAAGTCTTTGAGGACCTTCCTGTCGCCCTTCCGCAGCTCGCGAAGCTCGATAGCCATAGGGGCAAGCCCGTACCTTCCGAGACGCGGCGCCGCAAGGGGCTCGCGCGGCCGCGCTCCAGACGTTGGGCGCGTTGAGCGCGTCGAGCGCGCTGATCGCGAAACGCGGCGCCCGCGGAGCCGGTAAGCTCTCGCGGAGGGCGGCTGTCTGGCCGCCGCCAACTCAGGTGGACGCAGCATGATGACCCCGAAGGAGTTCCAGAGGCAGTTCAAGCGGCTGCTGATGAGCCGCGTCGAAGGCATGGACTGGGAGGACAAGCTCGCCCGGGTCCGCCAGTACCTGCGCCAGCTCGAGGCGCGACAGAGCCCGGAGGAGGAGTCGGCCGAGCTCTCGCCGTCGCTGGAGCTGATCCCGTTCGAGCCCGGCAAGCGGCCCGTCGACGAGGCGCTCTACCCGGGGCACGGGTGCAGCGAGCGCGTCGGCTGCATCAACACCTCGGGCGACCCGGCGGAGCTCGGCGACGAGGTGTGGCTGCTGTACCGGCTGCGCAACCTGTACGCGTTCGTCGCGCCCTTCGAGCGGCCGTTCGAGGTCACCATGTCCGCGTGGTTCCTCCCGGCGAGCCCCGGCGACGGCGAGCCCTGCCCGGTGCCCGGCATCATGGACCTGCCGCTCAGCCCGCAGATCGTCTCGACGTCGTCGTACCCCGTCCCGATGCTCGAGCCCGCCCCGTGGAACTCGTTCCATCAGACGGTCTACGTCGCGACGATCGCGCCGGCGCGGCAGCTCGTGCCGCACCCCCCGGGCGAGGACACCGGCGGCGGCTACCACTGGGTCGACCTGCCGGCGTCGTTCCGGGAGCGCATCCCGGACGGCGCCGACCCGTTCACGTTCGCGAGCCTGTTCCGGCAGCAGCTCCGGGTCGAGATCCGGCTCAGCGAGGCGGGCAGGACGGTCTGCTCCGAGTCGACGGACATCGAGATCTTCGACACCGGCCGCTTCGGCTCGCTCTACGCGCGCCTGCTCGACCGGCTCGTCAAGGCGGACACGGAGATCCAGCAGCGAGCGCTCGGGATCGACGAGCTCCACGTCGGCTATCACCCGTGGTTCCCCGTGCTGACCATCGGCATGGACAAGGCCCTCCTGTACCTCCGGGCCATCCACCAGGACCTCGAGCAGCACCGGCGCAACCTGCCCGATCCCCGCTGGCTGCTCCGGGTGGGGCTCTACCTGGAGCTCCTCACGTGCCTCGGCATCTTCGAGGCCGTGAAGGACGAGTACCCGGACATGCTCTCGCCGGAGGAGCGCGAGGCGCTCGAGAAGAGCCCGTCGTTCGCGCCCATCCGCGCGGCGATCGACGTGGCGGCGTGGCGGCAGGTCTGGGACCTGCGGCACATCGCGCCGCGCGCGGCCGGCTTCTTCGCGGCGGGGCCCGTGAGCCTGACGAACCTGATGCGCAAGCAGAAGGCCACGCTCGCCTTCCTGCACGCCCACCACGCGGACCTTCAGAAGGCCATCGAGCTCGCCGGGACCAACCTGTGGAACGCGCAGGAGACGTGGCACCGGGTGTTCCGCGACGCCGAGCGCGCGGTGCTCAAGAACAGCGCGCTCGCGTTCCCGGAGCTCGCGCACCTCGACCCGCGCTGGCGCGACTTCGCGCTCTGGCACCAGCGGGGCGACGTGCGGCTGTTCGGGCTCAGCCTCATGCCCGAGGCGCTGACGGCGCTCTTCGGCGACCAGGACGGCATCTTCCCCGCGGCGTGCCGGCAGTACCGGAGGTCGATGAACGACGTCGCGAAGTGGGCCGCAGAGCGGCACCTCATGGACTACACGGGCGACGAGTGCATCCCGCGCAACGCGAGCCTGCTCGAGGCGTACATGGAGAAGAACTCGTCGCTGCTCGCCGCGCTGCAGCGGCGCGACGGCTACGGGGCCGCGCAGTCGGTCGAGCTCGACGAGCCGAGCAAGGCCCCGAACGAGGCGAGCGCCGAGGACCTCGTGACGCTGCTCCGGCGGACGCCGGTCTTCAAGCCGCTGCTCGATCGCGAGCTCCGCAAGCTCGCGACGAGGGCGCGCCGGGTCGAGTACGGCCCGCTCGACCGGATCGTGCTGCAGGGGCAGCGGGACTCGTCGATGTTCCTGGTCGCCTCGGGCGCGGTCGAGGTCCTGGTGCGGCACCCCGACGGGCAGGACTCGACCGTCGCGGCGCTCGAGAAGGGCGCCGTCTTCGGCGAGTTCGCCCTGCTCACGGGCGAGGAGCGCACCGCGACGGTGCGCGCCGTCGACGAGGTGGTGCTCTACGAGATCACGAAGGAGGCGCTGCAGCCGATCATCGAGGCGCGCCCGCAGCTCGTGATCGAGCTCAGCCTGCTCATGGCCTCGCGCCAGGCCCACCTGCGCGACGCGGCCGAGCGCTACAACGAGGCCGAGGAGAAGGTGCGGAGCCTCGCCGGGCGCATCCGCCGGTTCGTGCTCGGCTGAGCGCGCACCGCGCTCCTTCTGTCGGCGGTGCGGCCGGGCGGCGCCGCCGGCTCGCGCTCGGCTGAGCGCGCTCCGGCGTTGTGTTCGGCTGAGCGCGCTCGGTCGTCGTGTCCGGCGCCGCGCTCGGCGTCGCGCTCAGCCCTTGAGGAGCCACGCGATGGCGTCGGCCTCCGAGGTGAAGAACGAGTACTCGGGCAGCCCCATGGCAGCCGACAGGCGGGAGATCTGCATCTTCGAGAGCGCGCTGTTCACGAGGTTCGCCGCCCTGCGCATGCCGTGCTCGACGGCGTAGGCCATGGTCTGCTCGACGTAGGGGCTCACGTCGGGCTTCTGCGGCGGGAAGTCCGCGATGTCCGCGAGCACGTACCAGGGCTTGCCCAGGTGGAGCAGCGTCGAGGCCTTCTGGCGGAAATCGTCGAGGTACGCTCTGCCCTCGTCGACGTCCCAGAACCCCCAGACCTTCACGTGCAGGACCCCTGTCGCGGCGTCGGGCCTCACCTGGAACCGGCGCTGCGGGACGCGGTCGCGCCGCGACGTCGGATCGGTCCTCCGCGACGGCTCGCCCCCGGGGGCGCTCGTCCGGCTCGGCGCTTCGAGCGAGGGCGGCAGCGACGAGGGCAACGCCGACGGGATCGTCGACGGCCGGGGCCGCGTCTCCGGGGCCTTCACGGTGGGCGGCGCCGGGCTCGGGCCGCGGTACGACGAGGGCGTCCTGGCCAGCTCGGGCACGGTGACGGTCGGCACGTCGGCGAAGCCCACCGCCGCTCCGGGCCGCGAGGGCTGCGTCGGGTCGGTCGGGCTCGGGGTGGGGCTCGGCGTCGGGCTCGGGCTCGGGATGGCGCCGGGCGGCGGCGGATCCGGCAGGAGCACGGCGCGCGGCGCCCGCGGGAGCGCGACGTCGAGCGCGGCGGCGAGCGCGCTCACCGCGACGGACGCGCGCTCGAAGCGGTCTTCCGCCCTGACCGCCGTCGCCTTGAGGAACCAGCCGTCGAACTCGGCAGGCAGCGTCGAGGAGCGCCGGCGCGCTGCGCGGGTGCTGGGCGGCTCCGTCGCGCCGCGCAGGAGCTCTGACGCGAGCAGGTAAGGAGACGGGATCACCTCGGCCTCCTGGGCCCAGTACGACTCGCCGACGAGGATCGCGTACGCGACGTGCCCGAGGGCGTAGATGTCGACGCGCGGCCCGATGTTGCGCTCGGCCCGGATCTGCTCCGGCGCCATGTACACGGGCGTGCCGAGCATCTGCCGCGTCAGCGTGGAGGCGTGGTGCTGCTCGATGACCTTGGCGATGCCGAAGTCGAGGATCTTCACGCACGGGGAGCCGTCGTCGCGGACCGTGACGAACAGGTTGTCCGGCTTGAGGTCGCGGTGGACGATGTTCGCGGCGTGCGTCTTGTCGAGCGCGAGCGCGGCCTGGAACAGGTAGAGCGCGACGTCCTCGGCGGGGAGGGCGCCGCGCTTCTTGACGAGGCTGCCGAGCTCCTCGCCGCGCAGCAGCTCCATGACGATGAACGGCGTGCCGGTGTCGTCGTCGACGCCGGCGTCCGAGGTCCTGACGATGTGGTCGCTCTCGATGATGCCGGTGATGCGCGCCTCGAGGGCGAAGCGGGCGCGCAGCTCCTCGCTGTCGAGGAGGCTGGGCAGCATCACCTTGAGCGCGCGGCGCGTCGCGGTGACGTCGTCCATCACCTCGTAGACGGCGCCCATGCCGCCCGCCTTGATGACGCGCAAGACCTGATAGCGGTTGCGGAACCGCGTATTCGGCTGCAAGAGGCCGGGCGAGGAGCTCATCCAGCGGCCCTCGATTCAGACATGGTCTGGAACACGCTATCAGCGCGGCTTCCTGCGTCGCAAGGCGCTCGGGTGGGGGAACGTGCTCAGGGCTGGCCTGCGACGCCTGCGACGCCCTCGGCCTGCGCGGCGCGCTCGAGGAGCGGCCCGAGCGCGCCCCAGAGCGCGCGGACGTCCTGGAAGCGCTCCTCGGGGGTGACGGCGAGCGCCCGGGCGACCCAGGCGTCCACCTCGGGCGGCAGGTCGGGCCGGACAGCGTGCAGGCTCGGCCGCGGGCCGCGGGCGGCGGCGAGCAGGATGTCGACCCGGCTGGCGCCGGAGAACGGCACGCGGCCCGCCAGCACGCGGAAGAGCACCGCGCCGAGCGAGTAGATGTCGATGCGGTGGTCGATCTCCTGGGGCCGTCCCTTCCAGACCTCGGGTGCGATGTAGCTGGGCGAGCCGGGGATCGCTCCCTCGCGGGTGAGGGGGTCGGCCTGCATGACCTTGACAAGGCCGAAATCGAGCAAGCGCACGCCCCCGCGCGCCGCGGCGGCGCTGCCCTGCGCGCCGCCGCCGGCGCCCGGGGGCTGCCCGGGGCCGGCCGCGGCGTGGGCGCGATCGCCGTCGATGTGAGCTGAGTCACCGGAAGAGCGTGCCCAGGGCGGTGAGGAAGAGGAGGAAGGGCTGGCCGGGTCGCTGTCGAGGACGAAGATGTTCGCGGGCTTCAGGTCGCGGTGGACGATGCCGCGCGCGTGCGCGGCGTCGAGGGTGTCGACGATCGGACGGAAGAGATCCTGGAGTCGGGCGAGCGGGAGCCGCTGGTGCTGAGCCTCCAGCTGGCGCAGCGTCGTCTCGAGATCGCTGCCCTTCAGGAACTCCATGACGATGCAGAGCGTGCCGTCGGGCGCCTCGGTGAAGGCGAAGACCTGCGTGGCGCTGGTGCCGGACAGCGCCCCCATGGCGCTGGCCTCGCGCCGCATGCGGGCTTTCAACGCGGGATCGCTGGCGAATTCCGGGTGGAGGCACTTGACAGCGACGTGTGCGCCGGTTTCCTGGTCCAGGGCGCGGTAGACGACGCCGTGACCTCCCTGACCGACCACCTCGAGCAGCTTGTACCGGCCGTCGATCACGTCGTCGATGTCGTGGTCCATCGTCAGGTCCTCGGTGTCCCGCGCGCACTGCGCTGGCATGCTCGGGCGAGACGGGCCCTCGTTGTAGCCGCTCCGGCGCCCTGGCGGTAGGGACGGTGGAGGGCGACCCTGGGCGGCGGCGGTCGAGCGCGAGGGAAGGCGAACGCGGGAGGCTGCGGGGGAGGGGGAGCCTGCCGGGGCGGCGCGTGGAGGAGCGTACGGGAGAGGGGGAACGCGACAGGAGACGTCGCATGCCGGGTTCGGGAGTAATCCTAGGAGTCCACGTAAAACCCTGACGATTGCTTGCATTCGTTACATTGTGATGACGAAGCTCGCTGTCTTGCGGGCCCGATGATCCAGTGTAGAGTGCCGCTCATCCGGATATGAGATCGGTCCGACAGAACTCCGACCTTCCCGCGGCGAGCTGTGCGCCGCCGGTCGCCGTGAACGCGCAGCAGGCCGGGCCCGACGCGCAGGAGCTGGACGAGGACGAGGCGTGGACCTACGAGGTCGCTCCTCCGGACGCGCCGTCGGAGCTCACGGCTGTGGTCGGGGAGAACCTCCGGCGGCTCCGCACGCGACGTGGTCTCTCCTTGGAGCGGCTCTCGAAGGCCTCCGGCGTCAGCCGCGCCATGCTCGGGCAGGTCGAGCTCGGCCGTAGCGCGCCCACCATCAACGTCGTGTGGAAGATCGCCCGGGCGCTCGGCGTGCCGTTCTCGGCGCTCATCAGCAATCGTTCGGCCGGCGGGCCGATGCTGCTGCGCGGCGACCGCGCGAAGCGGCTGACCTCTCATGACGGCAAGTTCACGTCCCGCGCCCTCTTCCCGTTCGATACGCCGAGAACGGTCGAGTTCTACGAGCTGCACCTGGCCCCGCTCGGTATCGAGAACGCCGACCCCCATCCGCCCGGGACCACCGAGAACATCGTGGTGAGCCAGGGGACGGTCGAGATCAGCGTCGATGGACAGCGGTTCCTGCTCGCGACGGGCGATGCGCTCGTCTTTCAGGCGGATGTTCCGCACGTCTACCGCAATCCGGCGAACGTCGACTCGCTGATGTACCTGGTGATGACCTATTCCCTGTCAGCGCCCTGAGCTGGGGCGCGTTCCCCGTGGGGAACAGCGGAGCAGGGGAGACAAAATGAGAGAACGCCGGCATGGGCCGGCGTTCCGTCGATCCGAGGAGGCCCGCGGCAGGCTACTTGGTCATGGTGGACATGCCCATCATCATGGGCATCCCGCCGCACATCATCGTCATCGGCATTCCGGCCGACATCATCTTCATCATCGCCTCGCAGCGCTCCTTGAGCATGTCCATCGACATGCCCTCGGGGGGCATCATCTTGCAGGTCATCCCGTCCTTGCCCATCTCACAGGACATCTTGCACATCATCGGCATGCCCATGCCCATCATGTTCTGCATCATGCCCATCATGCTCGGCATCATGCCCATCATGCTCGGCATCATGCTCATCATGCTCGGCATCATGCCCATCATGCCGGGCATCATCGGCATGCCCATGCCCATCATGTTCTGCATCATGCTCATCATGTTCGGCATCATGCCCATCATGCCGGGCATCATCGGCATGCCCATGCCCATCATGCCGGGCATCATCGGCATGCCCATGCCCATCATGCCGGGCATCATTGATGCCCCGGAGGTCATCTCCGGCATGGACATCATCGGGGTCATGGTCTGCGGCATCATCGGCATCTGCGTCGCGGTGGTCATGGGGGAGGCCTTCCTGGTTCAGCGCTTGTCGCTTACGAGGGCCTTTCTACCCGGTCGGCGTGCGCTCGCAACGCGTTCACACGGGCGTCCATCACTTTGCTCCAGTCTAGCGGAGGCGCGTCCACGTCCACTGGAGGCGCCGGCGTCGCGAGCGGAGGATCGTCCAACATGGCGACGGGCCGTTCCACCCGGGCGGCGCTGTCGAGCTGCGCCCTGGGCGGCGCTGTCGAGCTGCGCCTCGGGCGGCGCTGTCGAGCTGAGCCCCGGCCAGATCGAGGTGGTACGGCGGGCAAGGCGGCTCGGCGGGCGACCCGTGAAGCACACGGCGCACGAGGCGATCGTAGAGGGACATGGGCGGCGTGCATGGCAGCGCGTCTGGACCACGACGGAGCTGAGCCAGATCACGGAGGCCTCGAAGTAACCTGGTCCGCGGAGCCTCACGATGGCCTGACGGGCGCGCGAGGTCGGCCCAGACGGTGAGATCACGTCGGAGATACGCTGTTCATCAGATCGAGCGCACGGCCTGGAGCCAGAAAGAGCGATATCGACGTCGACGCGCTCCTTCGCGTCTTGCTTCAATCTTGACGGTCGTGACTCTTTGGGGCCTCATACGTCATCATGCGCCGCGCTCCGCCCTCTCCGCCCCTCGTCTACACCTCCCGCGTGCTCGCCCTGGGTGCCCTCCTGGGCACTGCGTCGTGCGCTCAGGTCCTGGGCCTCGACGAGTTCGAGGACTGCGACGAAGATTCGTGCTCAGGAGTGGTCTGGGCGAAGAGCTTCGAGAGCCATGAGTTGGTCTTGCCAGAGAGCGCTCGGCTCGACTCGAAGGGGAACATCCTCCTCTCAGGAGTCTTTCAAGGCACCACTGACTTCGGGGGTCCGCCGCTGATATCGTCTCATCCGGCTTTCTTTCTCGCCAAGCTGAAGCCGGACGGCAGCCATGGCTTCAGTCGATGGCTGCCGGTGACTACCTCCGAGGGAGCCATTGAATCGCGCCTTTCGGTGCTGCCTGACGACAGCGTTGTCTGGTCGGGTTCGTACGAGGGGAGCATCGATTTCGGCTCTGGTGATACGCTCACGGCGCCGAGTCCCGATGAGGATGGTTGCTTCGTGGCCAGGTTCCTGTCCGGCAGCGAGCTGATCTGGAGGCGCAACCTGTTCACGGGGACGGGGCACCTCTTCGCCGTGGATTCATCGGCTACGCCCGACGGTGACGTGATCCTGGTCGGCTATTTCGGAGGAGAGGTGAGCCTCGGTTCTTCGACCTTGACGACCGCATCGAGGGACGCCTTCATCGTGAAGTTGGACGGCAAGACGGGGGACGTGCGATGGAGCCTTCAGCTGGGAGATCCTGAGGCCACGACGACGAGGATCGAGGCAACTGCGGTGGCCGTGGATCCCGACGGAAATATCGTCGTGGGGGGCCGCTTCAAGGGGTTCACCGAGGTCAGCTTCGACGAGATCTCGGCCCTGAGCCCGTCGGGGACCGGCTCCTTCCTTCTCAAGCTCGCGCCCTCCGGGAAGAGGGATTGGTCCGTTGTGATCCAAGGAGAGGGCGATGCCTGGGTGGCTGACATCGATGTCGATGCGCGAGGAGATCTGGTCGCGGCTGCGGCGTTCACAGGAGCCGTCGATATCGCCACGCAAGGGGTTCGAGGCGCCCAGCAGACGAGTGGACTGGAAGATTCGGACCTCCTGCTCGTGAAGCTGTCTTCCGCGGGAACCCACCTGTGGTCGTTGAAATTCGGGGATGCTTTGCCCCAGTTCGATATCAATGCAAGCTTCCCGTTCGTGTCACCTTTCGGGATTCACGTCGCCGCCGACGCCGCCGGAGACATCGTGCTGGGCGCTGGGCTTGCAGGCGCTGTCGACTTCGGGGGCGGGTTGCTCGGCGGAAGACAGGATCGGGACTGGACGATCGCAAAGCTGAGCGCTGGCGGGGAGCACATCTGGAGTAGGCGTTTCGGCGATGCTGCGACAGGGCAAGGGATCGCCGGCATCGACAGCGATCCGGCGACGAACACGCTTGTAGCCTTTGGAATCAACGACGGGACGCTGGATTTTGGCAACGAGATCAAGATCTCGGCTACCGGCGGGTTCAGCTCCGTCGTGGCGAAGGTCGACCTTCGGCGAGTCGGGAGATAGGTCTCCGAGCGGCGCGACGCAGGTCAGTTGATCTGCAGGTTCGCGGCCGCCTTGCCGTCCTGTCCCGCGCCCGCGGCGCCGCCGCTCGGGGTCGTGCCGCCGGCGCCGCCATACCCGGGGGCGCCGGTCGAGCAACTGTTGCCTCCAAACGTGAAGTTGACGCTCGCGGCTCGCGCCAGGCAGGCGCTCGGGCCGCCGCCGCCGCCCGCGCCCGGGCCGCCGTCGCCGCCAGTACCACCTCTGCCGCCGATGCCGCCGTTGCCGGCGTCATCGGGACCGGGGCCGCCAGGGCCGCCGTTCCCCCCGAGCTGTGGCGCTCCGCCGTTGCCGCCGCGGCCGCCGTTGCCGCCCTTTCCGGTCGTGATCTCGTTGCCGGAGACGACCACCCGTCCAGCCGCCGCGAAGACTGCAAAGCTCCCGCCTCCACCGCGGCCAGCAGTACCGCCGCGGCCGCCGAGCCCGCCGCATCCGCCGCTGCCGCCGCCACCGCCGCGATCATCGGGGCCTACCTCGCACGAGCCGCCGCCGCCGCCGCCCGCGCCGCCGCCGCCGCCGCCGTTGATTCCCGGTTGCCCGTTGGTGCCGTTCGCAGGCTGGTAGACGCCCGAGGCGATGCTGCCGAGATTCGCGCCCCCCGTCCCTGGCGTCCCCTGCGACCCCGCCATGCCCGGCGCGCCATTTTGTCCTGATGACCTGGTCCTGAAGCAGCGCAACGGGGCGCCTCCCGCGCCGCCCGCCGCGCCCTTGCTGCCCGGGTGGCCCGCCGCTCCGGTGTTGGAGCCATGTCCACCGTACCCGGCTCTGCCGCCAGGCTCGTCGCACACGGGAGCCGGGCCGGCATTCCCGAGTCCGCTACAGTCGTTGCAGCCCTGCTCTCCCGCGTTCCCCCCCGTCGCCGTCCCCGCCGCGTGCGCCGCCCCGTTCGTCCCCGGAGCGCCCGCCTGGCCCTCCGCCACGTTGATCTGGTTGAACCGAACGAAGAGCTCCGCGGTCCCCCCGCCGAGGCGCACTCCATAGGTGCTCGACCCCGCCGACGGCGAGGTCAGCGCCTCGATCGTGATGCCCTCGATGTGCGTCGGCTGCTCGATCGACGGCGCATTGAACACCGTGCCTGGCGCGCGCACGGTGGTGGTCACCGCGGCCGTCCTCCGGAACTTGAAATCAGGGTCCTCGTGATTGAACCCGCCATAGATGCTGATACCGGACACGACAGTGACGGCCTCATCGTAGAGCTCGCCGGAGAGGCACACCGCCGGGACCGCGCTGTCCCTCGCCACCTCGATGGCCGCGGCGATCGTCCTGAGCGGCGCCGTGCGCGTCCCGCTGTTGGCGTCGTCCCCCTCGCTCGCCGAGACGTACACGCACTGCTCCACGAGCCCGTCGCCGCCATCACAGTTGGCGTCGACGAAGTCCCCGTCGATCGGATCCTCGCTCGTCGAGGTCGGCGTACACGCGTATTCACAGCCGCACTCGCCCGTGAGCGGGTTGCCGTCGACGTCGTGCGTCCCCGGGAGGCACCCCATCGCGCACGGATCGGTGACCTCGCCGCCGCCGCCCCCGTCTCCGCCGCCCACCTCGCCGCTGCCACCCTCTCCACCCGAGCCGCCTTCGCCCCCGCCCGAGCCGCTCGCGCCGCTCGTGCCAGCCCCGCTACCGCTCGATGACGTCGTGGTGGCGCTGCTTGACGAGGTTGACGAGGAGGCCGCGCCGCCCGCTCCGGAGCCGCCCCCGGTGCCCGACACCGGCCCGATGGGTCCGTCGATCGAGCTGCTCTCGGCGCAACCGAGCGCGGAGAGCATCGCCAGCAGAGAGGTCGTTCCGAGGAAGAGTTGCGCGCGCATGCTTAATTCTGCACCTTCACGCGTCGCGCGGAAAGACTTTGTCACGCCGAACGTAATCGCCCTCCACGGCGCGCCGCATACGCCACGATGACGCCGTGCCGCGCTGCGCCGCGCCGGCGCGAGCCAGCTCACGATCCATCGAGTTCGCCCTCGCGCCTGCCGCCGACTCCGGTAGTCTACATCTGCGCTCCTTCCCGCTGCCCGCTCCCGCATCTCCCGCCCGACAGCTCGACCATGCGCCTTGCACCGCTCCACCGCCTCTCGCTCGCCTCCCTGCTCGGGATCGCCGCCGCCGCCGGGCTCCACGGCGCTTGCTCCCCGGACTCGGGGCTCGATTCCGGTTCGTCCTCATCGGAAGGAGCCGGCTCGGGCGGAGGCGTCGAGCCGGATGGGGGGCTGTTGGGCGACGCGCCCATCGATATCCCCCCCGACCCGGACGCCGCGTGCGGGCTCGTCACGGAGGAGGCGGTCATCGTCCCGCTCAATCTCTTCATCATGATGGATAAATCGTCCTCGATGGCGGGAGACGACCCGATGGTGGAGAGCAAGTGGGAGAGCGCGAAGGCCGGCCTGAAGGCGTTCGTCAACAGCGCGCGGTTCACCGGCGTGCGCGTGGCGCTGCGCTTCTTCCCGCGGGACGCGGACGCCGTGCCGGCCTGCGATCAGAACGCCTACAAGACGCCGCTCGTCCCGTTCGGCCCGCTCCCTGACAACGCGAGCGCCATCATCGAGGCCATCGAGGCCGAGGAGCCGGACGGGCTGAGCACGCCCATCTATCCGGCGCTGGGCGGCGCGCTGCTCCAGGGCATCGAGATGGCGCAGAACCACCCCGGCGAGGCCTCCGCGGTGCTGCTCGTCACCGACGGCAAGCCGCAGGGGCCCGCGGCCCAGTGCGGCGGCGCGAACCCGGAGGACCCGGCCGCGATCGCGGGGCTCGCGGCGGCGGGCGCGCGCTACCGCCCCCCGGTGCGCACCTACGTGATCGGGCTCCCGGGCGTCGATCAGAGCATCGCCAACCAGATCGCGGCCGCGGGCGGCACGGACGCCGCGGTCCTCGTCGCGTCGACCAACATCGCCCGCGAGTTCGAGCGCGCGCTCGCGAAGGTGACGGGTCAGGCGCTGCCGTGCGAGGTCGAGGTCCCGGACCAGGTGGCCGGCGGGCAGGTCGCCTTCAATGACGTCAACGTGCTGTTCGGACTGGACGGCGCGCCGCAGGACATCCTGCCGCAGCGCCCCGGCTGCGACGGTCCAGGCTGGCGCTACGACGACCCGGACGACCCGACGGCGCTCGTGCTGTGCCCCGACACGTGCAATGCGGCGAGGAACGCAGCCGCCGCGAAGATCCAGATCCTGCTCGGCTGCGAGACAGTGATCCGCTGACCCGCCGCGCGCGGCCCAGCCTGCTGCCCGGATCGACGGCCACGGCGCCGCCGCGCAGGTGTCGCGGAGCTGACATCGAGGACCACGGAGGGCCTCCGGGCGCGGCGGAGACGCGGAGCGTCATCGGCGCGGGGAAAACCCGCCGCGCCGGGCCCGGGGGCGGGGACCGGCGCCCGGCGCGGCGGGCAGATCCTTGCAACTCTGCACTGCGCTTTGTGGACTCCCGGGCTCTCGCGCCGTAAGAGGACGGGACCATGACGACGGAGTCCCCCCTCGCCGCTGCGGGCTCGCCGCGGCACGCCGCCCCTGCTGCGCTCCACCCCGCTCTGGTGCTGAGCGCCTACCTCGAGCCGCTGGTGCGCGGCCGGCGGGTCGCGGTCCTGGGGGACGCCACCATCGGCCTCGCCGACCGGCTGCTCCAGCGCGGAGCCCGCCTCGTCCACGCCTACGATCCGGACGCGGCGCGCGTCGCGGAGATGCTCGCGCGATCCGGG
Source organism: Sorangium sp. So ce1153 (assembly GCF_051521595.1). Taxonomy (NCBI): domain Bacteria; kingdom Pseudomonadati; phylum Myxococcota; order Polyangiales; family Polyangiaceae; genus Sorangium; species Sorangium sp. So ce1153. The sequence continues at coordinate 11,891,919 of NZ_CP150361.1, read as the reverse complement.
GCCACGCGGCAGCCGCACCCGAGCTACGCCGTGTTCGACGGCGACCTCGGCGTGCGCGACGGCGCCTTCGACACGCTCGTCATCCCCGACCTCTCGATCTTCAGCGAGCCGGCCGAGATCCTCCGGCGCGCCCGCCGGCTCACGGCCGCGAGCGGCGCCGCCATCGTCGCGTCGCCGAACCCCGACGTCGCGCGCGGCCTGCTCCCCGCTGGCGCGCGGCGCGGCGCGGCGCCCGGCTACTACGCGCTCTACGACCTCGTGGCGCTCCAGTTCAAGCAGGTGCGGATGATCGGCCAGGCGCCGTTCGTCGGCTACACGGTCGCGGAGTTCGCGCCGAAGGGCGAGCCCGAGGTCAGCGTCGACACGTCGATCCTCGAGAGCTCCGAGGAGCCGGAGTGGTTCATCGCCGTGGCCGGCGAGCGCCTGCCCCGGCTCGACGCGTTCGCCGTGATCGAGCTGCCGTTCGCCGGCTTCCCGGTCGCGAGCGTCGGGCCCTCGCCCGAGGCGCTCAGCGAGGCGGAGGGCCGCGCCGAGCGCCTCGGGGGCGAGCTCGCGGAGCTGCGCACGCGGCACCAGCGCGACCGCGAGGACGCCGGGGCGCGCGCCGAGAGCGCGGTCGCGACGGCGGCGCGCCTCGCCGAGGTCGAGGCCGAGCTCGAGGCGCGGGCGGCGCGCCTGCGGGAGGTCGAGGCCAGGGCGGGCGACACCCACGTCCGCGCCGAGCGCCTGGCGCACCAGATCCGCGACATGGAGGAGGAGCTTCGCAGCCAGCGCGACCGCGCGACCCGGCTCACGAAGCAGCTCGACGACGAGAAGCGGGTGCGGACCAAGGTCGAGCTCGAGCTCGGGATGATCCGCAACCGGCCGGAGATCGCCGGCGCCCGGGACCGCCTCGACGCCGCGACGGCCGAGCTCGACGCCGCGCGCGCCAGGATCGCCGAGCTCGAGGCGAGGCCCGCGGTCGCGGCGCCCGACCCGGCGCTCGCGGCGCGCGTGGAGGAGCTCGAGGCCGCCGCCGCGGGGACGCGGCGCGAGCTGTCGAAGGCGACGGCGGATCGGGAGGCCGCGCGGCGGCGGGCCCAGGAGAGCGAGCGCGCGCTGGAGGAGGCGCAGCGCGCGCGGCGCGAGGCGACCGCGAAGCTGGACGAGCTCGCGCGCGAGCGCGACCGGCTGGAGGAGCGGGCGAGCCGGCTCGAGCGGGAGAACCGCGCGCTGGAGGAGCAGCGGAGCGCGCTCGAGGCGCGCCGGCTGCTGCTGGAGGCGCGGATCGTCGAGCTGGAGCAGAGCGTGACGGCCCTGGAGCAGCGGGCCGCGGAGCTCGAGAAGCGCGACCCGGGCGAGGCGGCGGCCGCGGAGATCGCGAGCCTCGAGGAGGCGCTGCGGGACCGGGGCCACGTGATCGCGTCGCTCAAGGCGCAGCTGCGGGAGAGCGAGCGCGTGGGCAAGGAGCTCGTCGACGAGCTCGGGACGGTGTTCGAGGCGGGCGCGGGCGGGCACGGCGGGTCGGGCCAGGCGACGGGCGGCGGGCCGGGCGGGGGGCTCCCTGGGGCGGGCGGGCCGGGCGACGCCGCGGAGGCGCTGCGGCAGCAGCTCGACGCGCTGGCGCGGAGCGCCGCCTCGAGCGAGGCCGACGTGCGGGCGGCGGGCTGGAAGATCGCGCAGCTCGAGCGGGAGCTCGGCGAGGCGCGCGGCACGGCCGCGTCGCCCGCGGCGCTCCACGACGAGCTGGAGCAGGCGCTGGTCGCGGCGCAGGCGGAGATCGCGGCGCTGCGCCGGGCCGCGGAGCGCGAGGAAGTGAGCGGGGCGCGCGAGGAAGTGAGCGGGGCGCGCGAGGATGTGAGCGCGGGGCGCGAGGACGTGGGCGCGGGGCGCGAGGACGCGGGCGCGCAGCACGCGGACCTGGGGGTGCTGCCCGAGGTGATCGAGCAGGCGGTGCTCCTCCAGCAGGTCGCCGGCGCGGTCGAAGCCGGCGTGTGAGCCGCGCCGCGGATCGGCGCCGCGCCGACGGTCCCGGTTCAGGAGGGCGCGATCGGCGGGCGCGGCGTGAGGGGCGCGCTCGGCCGAGGCGATGCGCGAAGCGCTCCGTGCGCGTGCGATGGTGAGCGAGATGGGCGCGCGAAGGCCTCGGGCATGTGCTGAAAGGCCTTCGTCGCGCGCGCGCAGGCGACCGTCGCCAGAACGAAGGCTTCCGACACTGGAAGGAAAGCTTCCGTCGCCCGGCGGAAGGCTTCCGACGCGCTCCCGGAGCTTCCGTCGCGGGACGGAGCGCGAAATTGCCGGGGAATTCAGCTTCGGGGGCGCGCCGGACGATGCCGGGGCTGGGGACGGCGCCGCTAAGTACGCGAAATCTCGTGCTCCGGAGCACGCCGGAGGGCTTCGTTTCCGCGACGGAAGCTTCCGGCGCGCGTCGGAAGGTCTCGGCCACGCGCCGGAAGCTGCAACTGGTGTGCTGGGCTACTCCAGATCGGTCGCGCCGGTCTGATCGACCGGCCTGGCGGGTGCGGTGGGCGCGGCGGCGGCCTTGCGCCGGGGCGCCTTGCGGTTCGCGAGGCCGAGGCGGATCAGGTAGCCCCGCTTCTTGACGACCGCGCGCGCGGTCGTCGACCACTCGTCGAACCAGCCGCGCAGCTTCGAGAGCGCCTCGCGCCGGCGCGCGGCGTCCGGGAGCTCGACCTGGTCCGGCAGAGGGGATGTCGGGCCGAGCGCGACGTCGACGAGTCCCTGGAGGCGCTTGCGTTCTGCCTTGTCGAGGCCACGGGTGGCGAGGAAGGCGACTGCCTTCTTGTCGCTCTGCTTGGTCCCGGCGCGGTCCGGGTCGGCGCCGCCCTCGAGGGCGTCGAGCCGCTTGAGGAAGGTGGCGACTCCCTGGACGGCGGCGGTGCCGGTGGAGGGCGAGAGGTCCTTGAAGACATAGGCGTGCACGTCGGGGAAACGCCGCCTGAGGGCGGCGCCGTGACGGGCGAAGTTGGGCTCATCCCATTGATCGAGCTCCGTCGTCGCGGCGCGCTGCATCCTGGCATCGTCGGTATCGGGCGGCGCGCCGATCTTGCGAGGAGCGGCGAGGACATCGAGGAGGAGAGTGCGGCCCTCCAGGATATCGTCATCGGTCATCCCCGCCGCGGCCATCATCGTGCGAATCGCGGCGACGGCGCCCATCCCCGTCAGGAATTTGGTGGCGCGCTCCGGCGTGGCCTCGAGGACCTCATCTGAATAATCCATGCTGATTCCTCCCTGCCGACCGGCAAAGCCGGACGGCGGCAATGAGAGCGGAAACTACAATGGGAGTTTCAGCGATTGGAAGAGGATTGTTGAGCGCTCGCCGTGCTCCGGCCGCCGGTTTTTTGCTCTCTCGATACGTCGCGACCCCGGGCGATGGACTGTGCGCTGAGGACGGATGGCAGTGGAGCTCGGGGCGCGCTCCTCGGCTGAGCAATGTCCTACGGCTCCGTGATGGCGCTTGTCGCTGGCAGGCAAGCGGGAGAGCTTCCGCCGGTGAGAAGAACTGCAGGGTGGAGGGAATGAGCATGAGAAGGCGAACGAGGCGACGGGCGGTGACCCTCGCGGGGGCCCTCGCCGCGCTGGCGCCCGGCGTGACGGTGGCAGGGTGCCTGTGGGAGCGCGGGGATGACGCGCTCGGGAGCTTCTGCGCGGCGCCGGCGGGCGGCGAGGAGCATTGCGTGGGCGCGAACCTGGGCCCTGGCAGCGCGTGGAGCAAGGCCGAGAAGGACGCCGCGCTGCCCATCGAGATGTGGGCCACGTGGCCGAGCGACGTGACGCTCGATGAGCTGGTCGCGAGCACGTACTGGCTCGACGTCTGGCGCGGCCATCTGAATGAGGCGGTCGACTACGTGAGGGACGATGCGAAGAACGCCGAGTCGCTGCGGGCGACCCTGGCCGGCAGGCTCCGCGGGCTCCTCTCGGAGGTCAGGTATCGCCAGGAGGAGATCCTCGAGGGAGAGCCGGTCCACGCGGCCGATGGCTTCAAGGAGGCGATGACCGACAAGGCGAGCGCGGAGAGGGAGCCGCTCGCTGCCGTGCTCGCCGCCGACAAGCAGGCGATGGCGGTCGTGCAGGCGTTCTTCGACCAGGCCCGGAGCGACGCCGCGCCGCTGCGATCCAGGTACGCGGGCGCCGCGGAGAGGTTCGCCGCGTACCGCGCGACCGAGGCGGCGGAGACGGCGGCGTACGTCGCGCTGTCGGAGCAGGCGTCGCGGTCGGACGTCGAAGGCCTCGACGGCGCGGAGCAGGCGGTGTTCGCGGCGGCGCGCGAGGCGAGCCGGGCACCAAGCGAGCTCGCCGCGGAGGTGATGACGCTGTCGGCGGAGCTCCAGGCGTTCGCGGGCTCGTTCGACGAGGCGATCGCGCCCCACGAGGAGTTCCTCGCGGCGCACGGCGCGGTCGTGCCCGACATGACCTCGGGGGCGCTGCGCTCGCTGAGCGCGATGCTGGGCTACGCAGAGCGGCGGGTGGCCCGGAGCGACGCGACCGCGACGGCGCTGCTCGGCGGCATCGCGATGCGCCGGCAGGCGCTCCGCGCATTGCAGATGGACGAGGGGGCGCGGGAGGCGATCGCGAGGTCGCGGATCCAGCGGGCGTCGGAGGTGTTCGGCGAAGGAGCGCGCGCGCGGGCGGCGGCGGTGTCGGCGCCGCCGCCGGTGAGCGAGAAGCTCGGGCTGCCGCTGCTCGCCGAGCGGTGCGGGGAGCTCCTGGCGCTGGTGCAGATGCGGCCGCTCTGCGAGGCCGCGGGGGCGTCGTGGCGCGAGGCCGGGTGCGCGGCGCTTCGAGGGCGGTTCGACGCCGCGGAGGCGGAGCTCAGGACGGGCGTGCCGCGGAAGATCGCGGCGGGCCTGGCGGCGCTGCGGGAGAAGGGGATGGCGGCGGCGGCGCTCGATGCGGCGCAGGCGAGGCTCGACGCGGGCGACGTGAAGGGCGCCGCGATCGCGTATGACGCCGCCGTGCGCGGCGCGGAGGGGACATGAGCGGCTCGAAGGGGGTTGCGCTGCGGGCGTGGAGCGCCGCGGTGTTCCGGAGGCTCGTCGCGCTGGTGACGGTGCTGGCGTTGCTGGCGCCGTCGCTGGGGTGGGCCGGCACGCCGTACAGCGTGCACTGGGTCAGCCGCCAGGACATCGCCTCGTGCGCGGACCCCGAGCTGGAGACGGAGGGCGACGCCATCTTCGAGGTGAACCGGACGCCCCTGCCCACCTACGGGGTTCCGGGCGGGCTGACGGTCGAAGGCGACGGCTCTCAGAGCAACACGCTCGAGGCGGAGTTCGACTCGGTGCTGCTCTTCGTGGGCGGAAACGAGTTCCGCTTCGGGATCCACACCATGAACGGCAGCGACTGGTGTACCCACGCGCACGACGTGGTGCACCTCGTCTCGGCGCCGCTCGGGCTGAACAAACCGCTCTTCGACGTCCGCCGCGATGGGACGGGATTCGAGGGCCGCACCGAGGTCGATCTGAGCCTCGCGGAGATCAACCCGCCGCTGGCGCGCGACATCGCGGTGCTGGAGGTCGCGATCGCCAGGCTGATGGAGGCGATCATCCGTGACGCCGCCAAGGTCGCGGACCTGCGGGCGAGGATGGATCTGCTGCGGCAGCTCGACACCGAGCTGCACGACCTGGCGAGCCGGCCGCTGGACGAGATCTCGCGGACCGATCTCGACGGAATCCTCGACCGGTACAAGGACGTGGTCGACGCGGAGACGCGGGCGGCGATGGAGCAGCTCGTCGACGACCTGAAGAAGAGCGTCAGCGATCTCGAGGACGAGCTCGCGCGGCTGATCGACGAGTTTGGCGCGCAGGCGGACGATGTGGCGGATCTGGCAACGCAGGACGCGCGCGCCGAGGGATGGGATCCGGACGACCCGGGGGCGTACGCGCTCGGGGAGAGCGAGGTGCCGTGGGTCGAGGTGCCGGACATCGCGGAGGTGGACGGGGCGTTCGACGAGGGGAGGGACCCGTACGCAGCGTACGCGGACGCGGCGATCGCGGCGCTGGAGGCCGACGTGAGCGGCGGGGTGGTGGTCGCGCGGGCGGACTTCGTGGCGAACGTGCGGGCGTGGCGAGAGAACAGCGCGGCGCTGGAGATCGCGCTGCGCGACCGGATGGGGGTGTCGCTGGCGGAGACGAACGCGTTCCTGAAGGCGCAGAACCGGATCACGGCGGTCGTGCGGCGGTTCATGGATGCGTCGGACTGGTTCGAGGACTCGCCGGTGCCGGCGGACCTGCGGGCGCAGGTGGACACAGTGCTGAAGCCGCGGTTCGATGCGCTGGCGGACCAGATGAAGGACAGCCTGAACCAGTGGACGGGGGAGGCGCTCGACCTGGAGCAGACGCAGCTCTACCAGACGATCAGCGCGTTCGCGGGGGCGATGTCGACGGTCGGGGAAGGCGTCGAGGCGTACGGTGAGGTGATGCTGACGCTGGTGCACGCGACGACGCGCATCGGGGTGGGGTTCGTGCCGGTGGTGGGGCCGGCGCTCGACCTGTGCGAGGCGGTGACGGGTAAGGAGTGGTGCCTGCCGGCCGGGCGAGAGCTGAGCGACGAGGAGCGGATCTTCTCGGGGCTGGGGTTCGGGCTCGCGGCGGTCGGGCCTGGCTGGCGCGGAATCAAGGGCGCCGGCGGGATGACGCCGGATGCGATCCGGGTCGCCGGGGAGATTGCGGAGGTCGATAAGGTCGTTGTCAAGGGGTTCGAGGTATGGAGGCTCCGCGGGTACAAGACGCTGGACGGGCACGTCACGAAAGCCGGGTTCAACACCTTCGAGAAGGCGGCGATCAGCCACATGACCCGCGAAGGGCGGGCGCTCCTCGGCGTCGGCGACGGCGGCGTGCGCAAGATGCTCGACCTTCCAGACGAGTCGCTCCCCGGCATGTCCGGTGGGAAGGCTCCTGACTTCGTGACGGTCTCCCGCGGGCAGAAGCTGATCGTGAGCGAAGTGAAAGGGGGCAACCCGGTTGAGCTAGACGATGTGTTCAAGCAGTTGTCGAACGGGATGGAGGGGCTACGGAAGAAGGGGGTCGCGGGGGATGTCGAGCAGGTCGAGCTCATCATGACGCGCGGTGCGAAATTCAAGCCGGAAAAAACGTACAGTGTCAATGACGGGTACCTCTTCAACACGACGACGCGCAAGAAGGTGACCCTGAAAGGATTCAATCACCCCATCAAGGTGACCCAGCTATGAGCGAATCAGGGCCGTCGTTCTTCGCCTGGTGTGACGCGGCAGAGACGCTCGACGCGTTCCTGGCGGCGCTGCCGGCGCTCATGCATCCAGGGACTCGTATCAGCATGCTGACAGACGATGGCCTATTTTACACGACCTCCATGGACGAGGCGGTTGCGATGATCCGCACCCAGTCTGCCGCAGGTCCTTCCGCTGGAGCAGGCCTCGACGTCATGCTGACCGGCTCCAAACGTATCTTCGATTGCAGCTGCCACTGTTACACCGAAGAGGCCGGCCGTGACATTTCGGCCGGCCCCATCCACATGACCACGTGCGACCAGCGTAGGTTTCTCTGCTCTTACCTCGAACTCGCCTGGGGCAGGGGCCCGCGCTCGATTGAGGCCGAGGCCGCGGTCGCGTGGCACCTGCTCCGGGACGATCTCGAGGACCTCCTCCTCCGCCTCTGCGCGCCGGACGCGAGCGGCCGCGTCCGCACCGGCGCGTGCACGAACGGGGGAGACTGGATCGCACCCGTCCGCATGTGCGCGACGTACAACGCGGACGCGCGGGACATCGCGCGCGACCTCGCCCTCTCGTGGCTCCAGCGCCACGACAAGGAGATGGTATCGCGCAACGCGGGCCTATCTTTAGAAGCGCTCCACGCGCGCGTCGATGCCGCGCCGGCCGGGGCGCGCGTCCCGCTCAAGGGGGGCAGCAAGCGCGCGCACGCGCTCTCCCGCGAGACCGTCCTCAAGGTGCTCGCAACGCCGCCCTCCGCCCTGCTGAAGGCGCTCGAGGCCGCGGCGGCGCCCGACGAGGCGTGGCGCGCCGCAGAGCCGCGTGCGCGAGAGATCCTGGCGCTGACGAGCGAGATCGCGGAGACGGGCGAAGGCCCGCCCACATGGCAGGTGCACACGGACACGCGCGCCCACGTCCGCTTCCTCCGAAAGCACGCGCCTTTTCACGTGCGCCGCCTCGCGGGCGGCGGTGTGATCCTGGCGACCCACCCGTTCCGCTCGCTCTGGCCGCTCTGGGTCGACGCGCTCTTCTCGCTCGGCCTGATGCCCTGACCCAGCAACCTCATGAGGGTGAACCAAGGATGAAACCAGGGCCGTATTTCTTCGCCTGGTGTGACGAGGCAGAGCGGGTCGACACGTTCGCGGCGGCTTTGCCAGCTCTCGTGATCCCGGGGAGGTATATCCGCGTGACGATGGGCTCCGACGTGGATCGCACCGTGAACTTCGTGGACGAGGCGGCCGCGATCATCCGCGCCCACTTCGGACGCACCGATGCCGAAACCTACTTCGCCATGGAGCTCGACGACCGGCGCTCATTCTATGGCCACTATCGCTGCTTCGCCGGCAAGAGCGAACGTCTCAAGCCGATGGGCCCCATCCACCTGGTCTCTGCCGACGTGGCGGACATTCTTCCGCTCGAATTGTACCTCGCCTTGGGCGGCGGACCGCGCTCCCTAGAGGCGGAAGCCGAGCTCACGTGGCACATCGTTCTGGACGATCTCGAGGACCTGCTGCTCCGCCTCTGCGCGCCCGACGCGAGCAGGCGCGTCTCGACCGGCGGCTGCACGAGCGCGTGGACCTGGCTAGCGCCGGTCTCGATGTGCGCGACGTACCACGCGGACGCCCGCGACATCGCGCGCGATCTGGCCCTGTCGTGGGTCAGCCTCCACGACAAGGAAAAAGTCTCGCTGATTGCGGGCATGTCGCTGGAGGCGCTGCACGCGCGTATCGACGCCGCGCCGACCGGGGCGCGCGTGGTTCCGACGGACAAGAGCGGGCGCTCGATCCCGCTCTCCCGCGAGACCGTCCTCAAGGCGCTAACCATGCCGGGCTCCGCCCTGATCGAGGCGCTCGTCGCCGTCGCCGATGTGCCTGACGAGGCGTGGCGCGCCGCGGCGCCACGCGCCGAGGAGATCCACAACCTGACGGTGCAGGCCAGGGCGCGCGGCGAGCAGTTCACCCGCGGCGGCGGGGCCCTCACCTGGGTGGAATTGACGGGCGAGCACGTCTACTTCCTTGTCGACCACGCCCCGTTCCACGTGCGCCGCCTCCCGGGCGGTGGCGTGCTCCTGGCCACCCACCCATACCGCACGCTCTGGCCGCTCTGGTCCGATGCGCTCTTCGCGCTCGGCCTAATGTCCTGACGCGTCTCGTGCACGCTCTCCTTCATCCGAACTTCGCATCCCGGCCACGGATACCCGACGGCGCACCCCTCCCTGAGCGCGCGGAGCGCGCGATGAGGGAGGGGCGGACCGCGCGCAGGCGCGAAGCGCCGAGCACGGGCCGGGGGTGGGCATCCACGCTCTCGAGGCTGTCCGCCGCCGTTTCAGCGCCGTCCTCATCGACGACAAACACCGAGGGGTGGAGCCCGGACGACCCGCAGGCGTACGCGCTTGGGGAGGGCGAGGTGCCGTGGGTGGAGGCGCCGGACATCGCGGAGGTGGACGGGGCGGTGGACGGGGGGAGGGATCCCTACGCGGCGTACGCGGACGCGGTGATCGGGCGCTGGAAGCGGGCGTGAGCGGCGGGGTCGTGGTCGCGCGGGCGGACTTCGTGGCGAACGTGCGGTCGTGGAGGGCGAACAGCGCGGCGCTGGAGATCGCGCTGCGCGACCGGATGGGGGTGTTGCTGGCGGAGACGAACGCGTTCCTGAAGGCGCAGAACCGGATCGCCGGGGTCGTGCGGCGGTTCATGGATGCGTCGGACTCGTTCGTGGATATGCCGGTGCCGGCGGACCTGCGGGCGCAGGTGGACACGGTGCTCAAGCCGCGGACGAGTGGAAGGGGATCTACCCGTACTCCCTCGAGATGGCCATCGGCAGCGGTGTGCGCTCCGTGGAGGCGGAGGCGGCCATGATCTCCGTGCAAATGGAGCAGGACGTGGAGGGCATCCTGCTCGGCGACGTCGAGATCACACGAGAGCAGGTCCTCCAAGCGCTGTCGACGCGGCCGGAGCTGCTGTTCGAAGCGCTCGAAGCCACGGCGTTGCCGGACGACGCCTGGCGCTCCGTCGAGCCACGCGCGCGCGAGCTCATCCACGAGATCAGCGACGAGACCGAGACCCGGCAGTCGCCCTACGAGGTGACCGTCGTCACCGGTAGACACGTCCGGTTCATCGAGCGCTATTTGCCCTACTATGTTAGCGGTGGTCAGGATGCGCGGGATTCTGGCGACGAAATTCGGTGACGGGCGCCCCTGGAGGGCCGCAGAGTCCCATACCTCGCCCCATCGCTTCCGCCTCGTCCCCGGTGTCGCGGAGACGACGACGTCGACACCGCCACCGCCAAGGCCACGCTCGGGGTGGCACGGTCAGGAGCTGGGCGTCGCCGCCACGGCTCACGCTGGTCGGCGGTGTACCGCTTGGTCTGCTGTGTCAACGGGGGCGGCGCCGGACAGGGCGCGTCGGCGCATTGGCGCGGATCACGGCAGCCGCGAACCGCGCGTCGAGCGGCTCCTTCGAGAACCAGCGGCGGTAGAACAGCGGCCCGGCGACGGCGGCAACCACGTCCTCGGGCCTTTGCCCAGGGAGCTCGCCGCGCTCTTTGGCGCGTTTGGCGACGACGAGCAGCGGCTCCATCAGACGGGCGTGGAGCGCGGCGTGGAGCGCGGCGAGTTCGGGGTCGCGCTCGGCGGCGTCGATGATCGATGGCAGCACCGCCGGCCAGCCCGGCGAGCTCAGCCCCGCCGCGAGCTCGGTGACGAGCGCGGTGAGGTCACCGTGCAGGCTGCCGGTGTCCGGCACGGCCGCTGAGGCGCCGAGCTGGCTGCACGCGTCGAGGAGCAGCGCGGCGCGCGAGGGCCAGTGGCGATAGATGGTGGTCTTGGCGACGCCGGTCCGGCGTGCGATCTCGTCGATGCTGACCCCACCGATGCCCCCTTCGGTGAGCAGCTTGTAGGTCTCAGCGAGCACCGTAGCCCGCGAACGGGCGGCGCGGCTGCCGGCGCCCCGGTCGAGCGGCTCCATTATCGCTTGCCCGGAACGCTACGGTACCGTAGCGTATCGTTCGAGACGTCGTTCACCATCAGCAAAGGACCTCCACCCATGAAGCTCGCATCGATCCGCCTCGTCACCCAAGATGTCCCCGCGCTCGCTTCATTCTACGAGAGCGTGACCGGTGTCGCGCCCAGCGTACCCTTCGGCAGCGGCGCCGACTACGTCGAGCTCCGCCTGAGCGGCGCGACGCTGGCCATCGGCAGCGCCGCGTCCGTGGAGCGGTTCAACCGCGGCGCCGCGGTGGCCGGGGCCAACCGCTCGGCAATCGTCGAGCTGGAGGTCGACTCCGTCGCCGAGGTCGACGCCCTGCGGGCCCGGATCGCGGCGCACGTCACCGATTGGATCCAGGAACCGACCGACCAGCCGTGGGGCAATCGGTCGATGCTGTTCCGCGACCCGGACGGGACGCCCATCAACGTCTACGCGGTGAGGGCGCGGGGCTGAAGGTCTGACGGGTGTTAGCGGTGACGAAGATCCGGATCGAACCTGCTCATCACCGGGTTGAGGCAGAAGGCCGTGGCAGAGCACCTGCGCGCGGCCGCCGTCTACCGGGACGTGCGCGTCCGGCCCCGCGGCGCGCTGGAGGATGTCGACGCGATTCAGGTCGTGGCCGAGCTCGCGTCGGGGGAGTCGTTCAACGCGTTCCAAGTGTACCGCCTCGACGCGGACAACTTGGTCTTCGAGGAGGGCCCGGACGTCGAGCGTGTGCCGTCCGTCATCTTCGCGGAGGCGGCTTGCATGGCGGCAGCGGCCAAGCGGTGGTGGGAGTTCTGGAGGTAACCGCGGCGATCTCTCGCCCCGGCGTGTCCCGGGCCCACAGCCCGGCCCTCAGCCCGGGCACTCCGCGTCGCACTCCCCACCGCAATCGACCCCGCGCTCGCCGCCGTTCTTCATGCCGTCGGTGCACGCGGGCGCCTCGCAGGCGCCTGCCCAGCACACGCCGCTCGTGCAGTCCGCGCCGGTCTTGCAGCCGCCCTCCGGAGCGCAGCGCGGGCACGGCGCGCCGCAGTCGACGCCCGTCTCGACGCCGTTCTTGGCGCCGTCGGCGCACGTGGGCGCCCTGCAAATGCCGGAGTCGCACACCCCTTCAAGGCAGTCGTCTCCCGTCGCGCAGTCGAAGCCCATCGGGCACGGCTTGCACGGGCCACCGCAGTTGTAATCGGTCTCGCCGAGGCCCGGGTCGTGCCGATTGTTCACACAGTGGTCCCGCACGCATAACGTGCCGTCGCACACCAGACCGTTCGGGCAGGGCATCGTTGGATCGCTATCGATACACTCCACGCACTGCCCCTCATGGCAACGCCCGGCCCCCGAGACCGGGCAGAGCACGCCGGTGAGCTGCGCGTTCACCGGCGTGTCGTAATCGCACAGGTCGTTCGTGCACTCGTTCCCGTCATTGTAGATGTCGTACGCCGCCACGTTGACCACACGGCCGTCCTTCGTGCACTCGTCCTGCTTGCAGTCGCCGCGGAGCTGCGAGCCCAGCGGGCCCACCGTGATCTCGACCTCGCACGCGCCTTCCACGCACCGCCCCGCGCCGCAGCGCGCGTCCGGCGGTCCCGGACACTCCGCGTCGCTCTCGCACCCTCCAGGCGGCTCGGGCACCCCCTCGCACTCCGCCGGCCTGTCCTCCCCGCACTCGTCGCACGAACGGCACTCGAGGATACACCCCGGCTCCCTCTCGCCGCGCGCGCAGCAGACGACCTTGCCAGGCTCCCAGCACTCGCACACCTCATCCACGCAGATCGTGCCCGGCACGTTCTGGTGCTCCGAGTGGCAGTCGTCCGTCACCTCGCAGGCAGCACCCTGGTAAGGCCCACCGCAGGCGAAGAAAAGTGTCGAGCTGGTGAGAAAAAATATTGAGATAATGCAATGCGCAGCACGTCGCTTCATGCGTCCAGTCCTCCGGCACGAGGCTGAGGCGCGGGCACCCCGGAGGCCCCAATCCCCCAGGGTGTCGTCGGCCCGATGATCGTTCTTCGTCCCGACTATGCCGCGCTGGGCGCGCGTTCGTCACGCAAGTTTTCGTCAGTGTGCCGCGGCGCCTCGGGCACCCTGCCTCGGCGCGCCCGACAGCGGACCGCGCGTCAGAAGACGCCCTTCACCGCGATGCCGTCGGCCGACACGCTGACCTCGGTTTGCCCGCGCGGGACCAGGGCGTAGGTGAGCGTGGCGGCCAGGGCCGCGCCTCCCGCGGCGAACGCGACGATGCCCACGGTCCGGAAGGCGCGCATGTCGCTGTAAGCCGAGGCGGAGTCGCGGCACATCGGCCAGGTCACCCGGAAACAACCGCTCGGCCCCGCGGAGCGGGCCGCCGCGCGGCCTGCCGCTTCCTTCTTCTCCGTGGCCATCATCATCACGCCTCCGAGCGCCGCGAGCGTGGCGGACATCCCCACGCCGCCGACGATCACGTCCGGCCGCGGCCCGGGGCGCGGAGGAGGCGAGGGGCTCGGCTGCGGGGCGCCGGGGGCGAGCGCGGCGCCAGGTTCGCTCGCGGAGCGAGGTCCGCGCGCCGCGCCAGGCTCGCCCGCGGCGCGGGGCTCCTCGACCGGCGCAGCGAAGGTGAGCCTCACCTCCCGCGCCCCGCCGCGCGGGACGTCGACCTCCGCCTCCGCCGTCTTGCCATTCAGCGACGCCCGCACGACGTGGCGCCCCGGAAGGACGGGGACGGGTTTGCCGCCATCGAGCTCGACAGGCTCGCCATCGACCGTGAGCGCCGCGCCCGCGGGCGCGACGACGCGGAGCTCGCCGACGAGCTGGCGCGCGCGGGCCAGATCCGCGAGCCGTGACTCGTAGAGCGCGCGCTCGCCGGGCGTCCTGGGCTTTCGCATGATCTCCTTGCACAGCGAGAGCCACCGGACGGCGGACGGCGCCTCGCCGAGCCGGAACGACAGCGCCCCGATGTTGCAGGCGGCCACCTGGGAGCGCTCGACCTTCCACACCGCCATCCACAGGTCGCGCGCGTCGGCCAGCCGCCCCTCGTCGACCGCGGCGTGCGCCTGCGCCATGAGACGAACGCTCGTCTCGGAAGGACGCTCGGCGAGCGCCCCTGGCGCAAGGGTGAGCAGCGCGAACCCCAGCGGAATACCAAGACGAGTGCTCGTGCGCACAGTGTGAACCTCCTTGCCCGAGGCCCACTGATCCTACAGGGCGCTCTCGTCTGTCAATCAGGCTATCCGGCGAACGTGGGACTTCCGGGGCTGCAAGCGCCGTCGTGCCGGCGGACCGCTCGTGAGGCGAGCGCAGAAACCCCATTGTATTGTCGGGTTGGTTTTTCTCGGAGGGGCGATGTCCCTTCACGCCTGTGGGGGATGCACCTCACACGGGTGGGCGCTGCGCAGTGACGCGTTGTCGGCCTCCGGCCTCCCGCATTCACGTCTGGATTCAATATCCAGGAGGAACCCCGAAACTGGCCACCAGCCCAGTCGGCGGAGCGAGGAGGCCCACAACGTCCCCGGAGTAACCAAGGTTGCGAGCGCGGCGAGCGCGACCCGGAGGCCGGCAGCACGACCGAAGGCTGGCAGCTCGACCCGAAGGCCTGCAGCTCGACCCGAAGGCCTGCAGCTCGACCCGAAGGCCTGCAGCTCGACCGAAGGCCTGCAGCTCGACCTCGCGGAATGCGCGGGATCCCTGTGCGCACGCAGGCGCTCGCGCTAAGGACCGAGCCGATGCGCGCTCCCCGCCCCACCTCTGCGCTCCTCCGGCTCGCCGGCGCCGCCACCCTGGCCCTCGCGCTCGGCGCCTGCAGCGTGGCCACCACGCCCCGGCCGCCCGACCCGATCGCCTCGCTCCGCGACGCCGCCGTCCACTCGACCGACAGCGAGGTGGTCGGCCGATGGCTGCTCGGAGAGCTCCTCGTCCCAGGCGGCACGCCCGCAGGGGTCAAGGCGGCGCGCAAGCGCCTCGACGGGCTCGACGCGAAGAAGAAGAAGACGATGCTCGCGTCGCTCGGGCGCGCGATCGACGACGAGGGACACGGGCGCAACGCGCGCGCGGCAGCGGCCTACCTCGACGCGCTGGACGCCGCCCGCCTGAGCGCCCACCCCGACGCCCCGCTCGTGGGCTGGCTCGCCGCGAACCACCTGCTCGGGCTGCGATCCAGCGTCGTGGGCCTCTGGAAGAAATCCCGCGAGGTCGTCCTGCGCGCGATCGACCACCCCGGGAACCTCGGCTGGCGCGCGCGCGGCGAGCTCGTCGAGTGGTGGAGCATCGAGGGGCTGCCCGACGAGGCAGCCGCCGCGGCGCGCGCCGCCGGCTCCGGAGCCGGAGCCGCGCCCACCGGCAGCGCCGGAGCCGCGCCCACCGGCAGCGCCGGAGCCGCGCCCACCGGCAGCGCCAGCACCGCGCCCGCCGGAGCCGCAGCCGCGCCCTCCGTCCCGCTCATCGACCTCGCGGCGCGCCGCTACGGCTGCATCGAGAACGCCCGCTTCGCCGGCCCTTTCGGCCACCTCGCCGAGAGCGACCACCGCGTCCACCACGAAGCAGAGCGCGCCGGCCCCTGGCCGCCCGTGTTCCCGCGCGACCCCCGCCGCGCCGACCCGCCCCGCGTGCTCGGCGCCGAGCGCCGCGGCTGCCAGCTCTCCGCCGTCGCGCCGGACGGGTCACCCGGCGCCGGAGCGCGCGGCGGCATCTTCTACGTCGAGACCTTCGTCGACCTGCCCGCCGAGCGCGAGATGATCGTCGCAGTCCAGGGGGCGTTCGCCATCCTCGTCGACGACGTCGAGGTGCTGACGCGCGACACGAAGCAATGGGGCATCTGGCCCAGGTTCGGCGCGCGCCTGCGCCTCGGCCCCGGCCGGCACCGCATCCTCGCCCGCGTCGGCAGCGGCGACACGTCCATCCGCCTGCTCGCGCCGGACGGGACGCCCCTCGGCGTGACCACGTCCGCCGACCCGGCGCCGCCGTACGCGCTCGTCCCGCCCGAGGTCCTCCCCGACCCCAACCCGATCGAGCCGTTCCTCACGGCCCTCGGCGTGCCGCCGCAGCCCGCGCCGAAGGTGGCGCGCGCCCTCGGCCTGCGCGGCGCGCCGCGCCCCGCGCGCGACGTGGACGACCCGATCGCCCGGTACCTCGCCGCGACCGTCGCGCACCTCGAAGGCCAGGACGACGTGAGCGCGGTGCTGCTCGAGCCGCTCGTGGCCGACCCGGCGCGCGCCACCGGCCCCGCCCTCGCGGCGCAGGCGCTCTTCCTCGAGAAAGACCCGATCTTCCCGGCGTCCGACGGCCGCGACCTCGTGAAAGACGTGCGCGCGCGCGCCGCAGAGAAAGACCCGGAGCTCTGGTACCCCCGCTTCTGGCTCGCGCTCGAGGAAGCCGACAAGGTCGGCCTGTCCGAGGTCACCCGCACCATCGAGGCCCTCGCCGACCAGTTCCGGGAGGTGCCCGACATCCTGAAGACGCTCGCGGCCATGTACTCGCGCCTCGGCTGGCGGGTCGAGCAGGTCCGCACCGTGAAAGAGGCCGCCGCGCGCTTCCCGGACGACGTCGAGGTGCTGGGCGCGCTCCTCCGCATCCAGGACGGCGACGGGCGCGTCGCGGAGGCCGACGCGCTCGCCGCACGCATCCGGGCGCTCGAGCCCGACGCGGAGATCGAGCTGGAGCGGGCGATCGACAGGCGCGACTACGCGGCGGCCATCAAGGAGCTCACGCGCATCGGCTCGGCCCGCAAGGACCGCAAGGACATCGCGCTGCGCATCGCCGACCTGCTCACCCGCGCCGGCAAGCGCAGCGAGTCGTTCGAGCAGCTCGAGCGCGCGCTCGCGAAGTCGCCGGACGACGCGGACGCGCGCCTCGCGCTCGCGGACGCGCGCTTCGCGCGGGGCGAGCGCGACGCCCTCCAGAAGGCGCTCATCGAGGCGATCCGCACCGGCGCCGACACCTCGGAGCTGCGCGACGCGATCGAGCTGCTCGACGGCACGACAGAGCTCAGCCCCTACCGGCTCGACTCGAAGAAGGTGATCGCCGAGCACGAGGCCTCGGGCGAGGTCATGCCCGGCACGGCGGCGCGCGTGCTCGACTACGCGGCCATGTGGGTCCACGAGGACGGCTCGGCGCGGATGCTCCAGCACGAGATCATCCGGATCCAGTCGCGCGAGGCGATCCAGGAGCACGCCGAGCAGCGCGTGCCCGAGGGGCTCGTGCTCAAGCTCCGCACGGTCAAGCGCGACGGGTCGATCCACGAGCCGGAGTTCATCGAGGACAAGCCGACCGTGACGATGCCGCACCTCGAGGTGGGCGACTACATCGAGGTCGAGAACCTGTTCGTCCTGCGCGGCGACGGCCAGGGGGGCCTCACGTTCCAGGGCCCGCGCTGGTTCTTCCGCGAGGAGAAGGTGCCCTACTGGCGGAGCGAGTTCATCGTCGTGTCGCCGAAGAGCCGCCCGCTCGACGTGGAGACCTCCGGCCGGGTGCCCACGCCGGAGATCCTCGAGTCCGGCGCGCTCGTCACCCGGCGCTACCGCGTCGACAGGAGCCCCGCGCTCCCGGAGGAGCCGGCGAGCGCGCCCGCGGCCGAGTTCCTGCCGAACTTGCGCATCGGCTGGGGCATCCGCCTGGAGAGCACGATCGCGCGCATGGTCGACGCGGCCGCCGACGAGACGCCGCGCGACCCGCGGCTCGTGCGCATCGCCCGGTCGATCGCGCTCACGCCGGCCGCGGGCGCCGCCCCCAACGTCCCGCGCGCGCGGGACGTTGGGGGCGGCAAGGGGGAGCCGGCCGCCGGGGGCAGCAACGGGGAGCAGGGCGCGGTCGGCAAGGGCGGGTACGCCGGCGCGCGGCCGGCGTCGAGCGCGCGCGGCGAGGGCGGAGGGGCCGCGCCGTCGAAGGACGAGCAGGCGCGCCGCATCTACCGGTGGGTGCTCGCCAACGTGGAGGCAGGGCGCGAGAACGACGGCCGCCGCGTGGTCATCGGCAAGAGCGGCAACCGGACCGAGGCGTTCCTCTACCTGTGCCGCCTGCTCGGGATCGACGCCGGTTACGGCGTCGTGAGCGACCGGCTCACCGCGCCGCCGCGCGGGCCGATGAGCGAGGCGGAGACGTTCAACGCGCTCGCGGTGCGCCTCGACACCGGCGACAAGCCCGGCGCGGGCGGGGTCCGCTGGATGTTCGTGCGCGACAAGTTCGCGCCGTACGGCTACCTGCCGAGCTCGCTGCGCGGGCAGCCGGCCGTCGTGCTGCGGCCCGGGACGCCGCGCGAGGTGACGCCGTCGTCCGGCGCGCACGACGGCGTCGTCACCGAGGGCGTCGCCCAGGTGGCCAGGGACGGCTCGGCGTCGCTGACCATCGAGCAGCGCTACGAGGGCAAGCTCGCGATCGCGCTGCGCTCGGCCCTGGAGTCGCTCCCCGACGCGCAGCTCAGGGACGCGGTCGAGTCGCGGCTCTTGCCGCAGATGGTGCCAGGGGCGCGGCTGGAGGAGATGCAGGTCAAGGAGCTGACCGAGATCGACAGGCCGCTCACCCTGAAGATGAAGATCTCGGCCGCGAGCTTCGCGCGCGCGCAGGGCCCGGAGCTCGTCCTGTCGCCGCCGTTCGGCGTCCGCGTGGCGAGCCTCGCCAGCCTGCCGGTCCGGGAGACGCCGCTCTACCTGTCCGAGCAGATCGCGACCCGCTCGGAGGTGCGGCTCCGGGTCGAGCTCCCCCCGGGCGCGCGCGTGGCGACGAAGCTCGCTCCATTCGCGGCGGAAAATGAGGGGCGCACTGTGCGCGTGAACGACCGCTTCGAGAGGGGCGCGCTGGTCCTCGACCGCTTCCTGGACCTGCCGGCCGGCCGCGTGCAGCCCGACGCCTACCCGCGGTTCCAGCAGTTCGCGCGCGCGGCGGACGGCGCGCTCGACAGGGACATCGTCGTGCAGATCGGCCGCGACGGACGCTGACCGCAGCGCCCCGCCCGACGCCCGCCGGCCGGGGGCCGGGGTGTTCGTGTGTGTCAACCTACGAAAGATGGATTACTCTTCCGCTCCCTACCGTGAGCGATCTGGATTCGCAGTACGCGCCCGATGCCGGGCGCCAGGCGTCTGATCCCGCGAGGGCGCGGGTCGCGCGCGCCTTCCGGCTCTCCTCGCTGTTCGCGCAGGCGGACCGGGCGGTCAGGGAGGCGGTCACGGAGGCGGCCGTGCTCGAGGTGGTGGAGTCCGACACGGCGATCTTCGAGCAGGGCTCGCCTGCCGACTCGCTGGTCGTGCTCGGCCGGGGGCGGGCGCGGGTCGAGCGCGTGAACGCGGCGGGCGCGGCGTTCCCGCTCAGCTACCGCGGCACCGGCGATGTGCTCGGCGAGTCGTGCCTCGGCGGGATGGAGACGCGGACGGAGCGCGCCGTCGCCATGGATGAGGCCGAGGTGGTCCGGGTGCCGCTCGCGCTCATCCGCGAGCTCTGCGTGCAGCACCCGGGGTTCGGGGGCGCGGTGTTCGCGTTGCTCGTCGCGCGGCATCGGGAGACCGAGGACCGCATCGAGTCGATGCTGTTCAAGAACGTGGGCGGGCGGCTGGCCGAGTTCCTCCTGCACGCGGCGGAGCGGTGGGGCGTGCCGACGCCGCGCGGGACGCTGATCTCGGCGCCGATCACGCACGCGGAGATCGCGCAGGTGATCGGCTCGACCCGGGAGACCGTGACGCTGACGCTCGGGGCGCTCCGCAAGGAGGGCCTGCTCGACGTGGCAGGGCGGCGGCTCATCGTGAAGGACCGCGAGGCGCTCGCCCGCAAGCGATAGCGGTCCGCGGCGGCGAGGGGCGAGCGGCGAGCGGCGACAGGCGGCGGCCTGAGCGGCGAGCCCGCGGCGCAGCGCCCAGTAGTGCTGTCATTTGAACATGAAGGCGGTAAGGCGGGAAGAAAATCTCAATGATCTTCCCGCCTTACCGCCTTCATGTGAACCCTCTCTGGGCAAATGACAGCACCACCCAGCGCCCGTTATGCGCGGATGGCGGCGGAGGTGGCGCGGGCGGCGCGGACGTCGGCCGTGCCGCGCGGGACGGCCGACGTCCGCGCCGCGACGCGCGCCGTTCCCAGTTGACGTGGCGTACGGAGCGCCGATACGCCTTTCGCGAGTCGACCCGCAGGAAAGGACCGCTCATGCCGAAGCTCAGCTCCGGAACAGCCATCGCCGTCGCGTTTTTCTTCGGTTGCTCCGCGTCGTACGTCGCGCCGCGCTTCCTGGTGCCGCCGGTGCAGGCGGGGACGGATCCGCCCCGCTGGGAGATCCGGTGCGTGGACGTCGAGACCGCGCGCGTCAACGACAGCCAGGTCATCGAGGTGACCAACGCCACCGGATGGAACCCGGTCCTCAAGCGGTTCGGACAGGAGGGGTGGGAGCCGGTGCAGTTCCTGCGCAGCGAGATGACCGCGAAGATCGACGCCGTGTGCTTCAAGCGTCCGCTCTGAGGGGCCGGCGCGGGGCCGCCGCGCCGGATCGCCGGCGGGAGGGCCGCCCGGGCGGGCGAGCCCACGGACGCCCCCTTGCGGCGGAAGAAGCCGGACGGAAGGCGTGCTAGGGGGGCGTCGATGGAGCCTATGATCCAGACGTACCGGATCCGCCTCGACGGCATCCGTTTTCGCGCCAAGCACGGCGTGTCCCGCGCCGAGCGCGACCTGCCCCAGGATTTCGTCGTGTGCCTGGAGGTGGATCTCCCGGTCGCCTTGCTGCCCCGCGCCGACACGCGGGCGCGGGTGTTCGACTACGACCGGCTCGCGAGCCTCGTCGTCGAGGCGGGCACGAGCGCCTCGTACAAGCTGCTCGAGACGCTCGCCGAGCGGATCATCGGGCGCGTCCTCGAGGACACGCCGGCCCTCGGCGTCACGGTCCAGGTGAAGAAGTTCGGGCCCCCGACCTCGGTCTCCGTGGACTCGGCGTCGGTCGAGCTCTCTGGGCGCAAGGGCGGGTGAGCTCGAGCTTGCAGGCGCGGCGGGCCGCCGCCGCGGCCACGCCCCGGAGGACGGCGCGGAGCCGCGGACGGGAGCGCCCCGGGGGCGGCGCGACGCGGGCGCTGCACGGCGACACCGGGCGTTGAAGAGCTGCTCCATGACCGGCGCCGGCGAAGAGACAACGAAGCGGACCGAGGCCTACGCGAGAGAGCACCTGGCGAACGAGCGGACGCACCTCGCCTACGTGCGCACGTCGATCGCGCTGCTCAGCTTCGGCATCACCATCAACCGGGTCGGCCAGTACTTCCTGGAGACGGAGAACAAGGCCGCGCAGGCCGGACCGCGCTCGCTGTTGCACGACGCGGTCGGGGTCGGCGTGTGGATGGTCCTGCTCGGGATGGCGCTCATGGGCTGGGCCGCGGTGCGCTACCTGCGGGCCTACAGCGATATCGAGCGCGGGGCTTACCGGCCCGACCGGACGGCGATCCTGATCTTCACGGCGGCGATCTTCCTGAGCGGCGCGGCGAGCATCGTCTGGCTGTTCTCGTCGTGAGCCGGGAGGGCGGAGCCCCTCGGCGCGAGATGAAAACAAGGATGTACGTGCGGGGGTAGGGCGCGCGGGAGATGGCGCTCGGCGGCTACCAGGGCTTCCTTCGATACCCTCGCTCCGGTACGGAGAGCCGTCGCCCGGAGGCGCAAGCGACGCTGTTCACTCCTCCTCGATCGCCTCGCGCACGCGCTTCGCGAGCCTCGCATCGGCGGCCGTCTTCTTCAGCCAGACCCGACGCACCCGCAGCAGCGCTCCGCGTGGCAGGCCCATCGCGTCCAGCGCCTCGCGCTCGGCACCTCTCTCCGCGGCCACGAGCAGCCGTGCATACTCCTCGACCATGATGATGCCCCGCTCGGCCTCGATCTGCGCCACGTAAGCGTCGTCATAGGCCGAGAGCAGCTCCATCTTGCCGCGCGACAGCTCGCGCTTCATAGCCTCTTCCCAGTGGCGCTCCAGCGAAGCCCAGCGCGCGGCCGTCAGGTCGTTCCGCTTCAGGATCGCTACCTTCTCGCTCTTACTTCGCGCGATGGACGCAGCGATGGATGCGACGCGCTCGATAGGAAAAGCGGCCAGCGGGAGCGCCTGCGCGGGCTCAGGCGCCGGGGCCACCGGCTCCGCGAGCCCGACCGCGGCAGCCTGCGGCGCGACCACAGCCGTCGGTGTGGACAGATCCATGCTCGTCCATGGGCCGCCGCTCGGCGAGGCCGATGCCTCCCGAGCAGGACCCGGCGCCAGCTCGGTGAGACTGCTCACCTGTGCAGCGACCGGCGCTGTCGCGAAGGGCGGCGCATCGCTGATAGAAACGGACGACGGCCCCGGCGGCGGGGTCTGCTGATCGACAGGACCGGTGAACGGTAAGACCCCGTGAGACGCCCCGGGAACCGCGGGGAGAGTCCCGGTCCCGTCGTCCTCCTGGCGCTGCGGTTGTCCTGGGATCGGCGGCGTCATCAAAGGCCACTGCCATGAGTCCAGCGCTGCCCCGCGGAACGGCAACGCGGGTGTCATGGCAGGCACGGCGGCCATCATCGTCGTCGTGTCCCCGACATCCTGGACTTCCTGTCTGATCGTCACCAGCCCTTGCTCGTCCGCTCGCGCGAGTGCCACCTGCCCCCTCCACACCAGATGGCACACCCCCCGATCGGTATCGATGCTCAGCGTATCGCAGCGCAGCCGTATCTGTTGTGCCGGGACCCCGGTCCGCTGCACCACGGCCCGAGGCACGATCCCCGGCAGCCTGGTCACGAGCCGTGCGTGCTCCGCATGCAAGCTCTCCAGCAAGATGCGCTCGTCGCCTCGTATTTCGCCCACCTGCTGGTCCTCGGGCGCCACGTTGAAGTACGCAGCGTCGATGTGCTCCGGCAAAGGCCGCTCGTTCCAGCGAGAGAAATCCCAGGCCCCCGCATGCCAGAACAGCTTTGCCAGCCGCCCAGGCCAGCGGGGCGCGATCGGTCCAAGCCCGATGGGCGGGATGTCTTCTCCTTGCCTTGAGACGCGAAACCCGGGAGGAAGCAGGTTCGGCACCGGCACGGTCCCATACGTATCGGGCCGTCCGTGCGCGCTCATCCCCACCGGGTTCCACGTGGTCGGCCCGCCCGCCGCCCGCTCGTAGACGAGCGGCATCTTGAGGAACGGCGCTCCTTGCTGGAACTCGCCATATGAGGTCCACGCGCGGTCCGCGTGCACCTCGAGCGCCTTGTCCAGCTCGCCGACACTCAGCCGCACAGTGAGCCGCGAGGTCGGCTGGGCGCGCGGCGCATAGGCGTGGCCCACCAGGATCACGTCGGCGTGGCGCTTGAACGGCGCAAGATCGCTGGATTCGCGCAGGCTGCAGCGCTCGTCACGGTTCAGGTACTCGTCAGACGTGTTCGGTGGATCCTGCTCTGGCGCGACCCGCGACTCGCCCGGGAGCAGGACAAAGGTCGTCTTGCAGACGACGGTGAGCATCGAGGCGGATGGGCGAGGCAGCCAGACGATTGATGATGCGCGAAAGGGCGGTGCGGCGACGACATCCATGCCGCGCGATCCTACCACCATTCAACCTTGCGAGGCCTGTCCTCTCCACCTATAGTTGTCACCCAACCGGCCATGACGCACCGCATAGTCAGTCTCCTGTCTCTCCTTTCCTGCGGCGCGTTCGCTTGCGCCGATCGCACCTCCGCGCCTCCGAGTGAGACCGCGCCGACCGCATCGTCCACTGCTTCTGTCGCTTCGACGGGCGCTCCGGTGTCGAGACCCACCCCGGGGGCAGCCCCAATCGCGGAGGTTTCGTGCAAGACGGACTCGGATTGCCCGGTGCTGGCCTGCGGTCCCTGCACCCCGGGGACCCCCATCACAAGGGAACTCCTGGCAGGCCCGATGTGTGCAGTGAATCCATGCAAAAATGCATCATCGACGTGTAGCGCGCGCCATGTTTGCGTGATCGGCCCTGGGACCGAGAAGAACCCGGCCGTGTGGGGCACCGCCACCCCATAAACACGCCGGGCTTGTGCGTGCAGGCGAAGTTGGATAGCGTGCGATCTGGGGCACAGCGACCACGCCATGATCGCATCGAGACACGCCAGCTTCTCCGTCAGCATCGCGTCCGGTGATCTGCTCGACGTGCGCGAGTTCACGATCGATGAGCGTATTTCATCGCTCTTCTCGGTCATGATCACCGCCGTCACCGAGAATCCGGACATCGATTTCGAGGCCGTCGTCGGCCAGCCTGCCAGCTTCCGGGCACAGAGCAACCTCGGCGGCGCGGAGCGTTCGCGCACCTGGACGGGTATCTGCAAGGACATGCAGGAGATATCGGCCGAGGAGTCGGGGCTGTCGACCTACGTGATCGAGATCGTCCCGACGCTCTATTTCGCGACCGAGCGGCGCAACCATCGCATGTTCCAGCGGATGTCCGACGTCGACGTCGCGTTGGAGCTCCTCTCCGAGTGGGGCATCGAGCCCGCCAAGAAGCTCTCGGGGACGTACAAGAAGCGAAAATACCGGGTGCAGTACGGCGAGTCGGACTACGCGTTTCTCTGCCGGTTGCTCGAGGACGCCGGGGTCTCGTTCTACTTCGCCGACGAGAGCGGAGAGTCGAGGCTCGTGCTCTCTGACGCGCCTCACATGAACGACATGCGCGATCCCAAGATCGCGTTCCGCGACAAGCCCGGCGACCTGAACAAGGAGCATGTGACCGCCGTCCGCGTTGGCCGGCGATTGCGGCCCGGTCGCTACACGCTGCGGGATCACGATTATCGTCGAGCGCCGAGCTACAAGCTCCTCGCGACCGCGGCGGCGTCCGGGGTCGAGGAAAGGCTGGAGCGCTATCACTACACGCCGGGCGCGTTCCTCTTCGAGAGCGACAAGGGCGACCCGACCCCGAACGCGGACGACAAGGGCCGCTACCGGGCCGACGAGTCCGAGGGCGCGGCGGCGGCGCAGCGACGGCTGGAGGCCAAGCGCTCGGATGCGTTCACCTGCACGTTCGATAGCAACGTGGTCGACCTTGCCCCCGGCGTCGTCATCAGCCTGCTGGATCACCCGCGGGGGGATCTCGCGGAAGATCGCACTCTGCTCGTCGTCGCGGCCCAGATGCGAGGGGTCATAGGCGAGAGCTGGGCGGTTCACGCGGAGGCGCGCAGTGCTGGCGTGCCCTACCGGCCGGCGCTCGTGACGCCCAAGCCCAAGGTGAGCGGCGTCGAGAGCGCGACCGTGGTGGGCTCGCCCGGGGAAGAGATCCACACGGATGAATTCGGCCGCGTGCGTGTCCACTTTCACTGGGATCGCGAGAGCCGGATGGATGATGACAGCTCTTGCTGGATTCACGTGAGCCAGCCCTGGGGAGGCACGGGATACGGAAGCATCAGCCTCCCACGCGTCGGGCAGGAAGTGCTGGTCGATTTTCTCGGCGGCGATCCGGACCGGCCGGTCATCGTCGGGCGGATGTACACCAACCTTCAGAAGGTACCCTACGCCCTGCCCGACAACAAGACACAGAGCGGGTGGAAGAGCAGCTCCACCGGCGGGACCGGCGGCTACAACGAGCTCATGTTCGAGGACGCCGCGGGGAAAGAGCTTCTCCGGATGCAGGCGGAGAAGGACATGGAAAAGCTCGTCAAGAACGACGAGGACAGCGTCGTGGGGCGCGATCGGACGCGCGTGGTGCAGCGGAACGAGAGCGTGACAGTCGGGAAGAACCGGTCCGTGCAGGTGGTCCAGAACGAACGGGTGACGATCGGGCAGAACCAGAGCACCACGGTGGGCGTGAACCGGACGTCGCACGTCGGGTCGATCGACTCGACGACGGTCGGCGGCACGCACGTGGTGATGATCGCGCCACCCGGAGAGAGCGGCCTGTCTACGTCTTCGTCGATCGTGATGACCGACAAGAAGATCGTGCTGGACACAGGCGCGGGCGCGACCCTCACCTTGCGCAAGGACAAGATCACCCTCGAGGCGAAGAACATCGAGATCTTCGCGCGGGATCGCATCCACCTGCGCGGCCGGCGGCGCGGGGTCCTCCTCAACGCGGCCCGGGGGTCAGCCCGGTTGATCACCGGCAAGGCGTTCACGGTGTCCACGAGCAAGATCTCGCTGGCCGGGAAGGACGTGAAGATCACGGCCACGAAGCTCGAGCTCGGCGGCGCCGACTCGGCGAAGCTGACCTCGAGCGGGGTGACGACGGTCAGCGGCACACCCGTACAGCTCAACGGACCCGGGTTGTTCGCCGGCCGGGTGACCGAGCTCGCACCAGCGACCATCACGACCGGCGCGGCGCTGGTGCTGGTGGGCGGCGCCTCGTTTCCATTGCCGGTCGAGAGGCAGGCAGACGGCTCGATCAGGATCGGGGATCACATCGTCGTGCAACCAGGGAGCGGGAGGTATCCGGAGTTCCAGGCCCAGGTCATGCGGGATCTGGGTATCATGGCATCGACGCCGTCGGGGCTCGCGCGCCTCAACAACATCCAGAACAACCCTGCCGGGCACAACGTCACGATCCGTGAGTACTCGGCGAGCGAGGCGGCTACCTATGGACCGAACAACTCATTGTGTTACTCGGGTGGCGCTGCGGCCAGCCTCGGCTACGACGCGAGCGGCAACCCGGTCCCGGGCACCGGCACAGGCTCGACGATCTCCTACAATCCGGAGATCGAGCTCGGTCCAAGCGACCGAAGTGAGCCACCCGATGCGACGCTGTTCCACGAAATGGGGCACGCGGAGCACAACGCCTACGGGACCAATCGACAAGGGGAGAGCATGGGCGGCGGCTGGGACAACCGGGAAGAGTGGCAGACCATCCAGGGCGGCGTGAACCGGCCAGGCAGCGACATCACTGTACCCGGTGTGGCCTCGAGCCCGGCCGAGAATGACTACCTGGGCGATCGGAACTATCCTTACCGCCGGACAGACCACGGCGGCGGCTACAGCAATCCCGACGGGACGCCCATCAGCCCGTGACGTGGACGATCGAGGTTCACCCCAATGCATGCATCGAAGCAGGAACGCACCAGCGCATTCGAGCTCACATGGTCACTCAGCAATGCCCGGGGAGCCAGCGGCGACCCGTCGCTCAAGCTCGAGTACAAGATCGAGGCGAGCGAGGAACTTTATGTGGGAGATCGGCTGTGGGACTATGACGACAAGCGAGAGCGGGTGCCCGACCCGTTCGGCGTCTATCGGTTCGTCAGCAACGACAGCCTGCGGCTAGTCTTCGCGCAGGCGCCCTATCCGCCCAACGTGATGCCCAGGATCGTGTACAAGCCGTTATTCTCGCGGATCCGCGCGGGGGAGGCGCGGCAAAGGGAGGTCTGGATCAAGCTGCCTGTCGATGAGTACTCGAGCCTGGCGCGCGACGTCAACGCGCCGACCGTCCTCGAGGAGGTCTCCCGCGTGTTCCTCGTGCTGAGCTATCGTCCGCGGTCGACCATGGACCACGATCCGGCGCCTCCTCCGAACGAGACCGCCGAGTCGGCCGGCTACATCGTGCACGATCCGGTGCTCATCATCTCGTCTCTCGAGGTGGAGCCGTTGCCCGTCAAGCGGCGCACCGGCTACATCGCGCGTTTCCCGTTACCAGGTGAGCCGGGGCCTGGTCCTGTGCCTCCGCCCAGTGCGCCCTGACAAGCCCTTCACCGCAGCCGGTGCTCGCGGAGCACGTCGGCCGGCACCGCCTCCCGCGCGAGCTCGCAGAGCCGCGCGTGGTGCGTGAAGAACAGCACCTGCGTGATCCCCGTCAGCTCGCCGAGCACCGCGAGGGCCGCCCTGGCGCGGTCGTCGTCGAAGTGGATGAGGAGGTCGTCCAGGATGAGCGGCATCGGCTCGCCCGTCCGGGCGTGGTGCTCCAGGCTCGCGAGCCGCAGCGCGAGGTAGAGCTGGTCGCGCGTGCCGTCGCTGAGGCCGCTCACGTCGACCTCGCGCTGCACGAGCGCCTTCGCGGGCTCCGCCGCCGCCCCCTCCGGCGCGGGCGCCGCGGCCGGCGTGGGCGGCGCGGGCGGGGCCGCGCGGACGCAGCGGAGGATCGCCTGCTCGCTCTCGTCGTAGCCCACCCGCAGGCCCGCGAAGGCGCCCAGCGTCAGGCGGTGGAAGAGCGCGCTCGCGCGCGCCAGGATCGGGCCCTGATTGCGCTCGCGGTAGCGCTCGATCTCCCGCTCGAGCAGCACCGCGGCGAGGCGCGCCCGCACGTAGCGGCGCACCTCGCCGCGCAGGTGCGAGAGGCAGATCTGCGCCTCGACGGCGGCCTCCGCGGCGCCCACCGTCGCGCGGAGGTGCTCGCGCTCCTGCTCCAGGCTCCCGAGCGCCCTGTCGATCCGGCGCCGCTCGTCCTCCAGCGCGGCGAGGCGCTCCTCCGTCCGGTCGAGCTCGAGCGCGAGCGCGTCCCGCTCCACGCCCGCCGTCTCCTGCTCGAGCGCGGCGATGCCCGCGCCCTCGCCCGCCTCGAGGAGCTTGCCCTCGTTCTCGACGAGCTCGCGATCGAGGCGGCGCGCCTCGCGCGAGCGCTCCTCGGCCAGCGAGAGCGCCGCCACGTCGGCGGCGTCGTCGCCCGCGCGCGGGACGCCCGCCGCCTCGAAGAGCTTCGCGAGGCGCGCCTCGGCGGCCGCGCGGCGCGCCTCCTGCTGGTCCCGCTCGCGGCGCTTGTCGGCCAGGCGGCGCTCGATCTCGCCGCGCTCGCGGAGGTCGGCGCGCGCCTTGTGGTGGCGCTTGATCAGCTGATCGGCGGCCTGATCCGCCGGCAGCGCGGCGAGGTCCGGCGCGTGCCGGGCCGCGAGCTCCGCGACGTCGGCCGCGAACGCGAGGGCGTCGCGCTCCATCCCGCGCACCCGGCGGCGCTCGTGGGCCGCGCTGTCCGCCTTGCGGAACAGCGCGCCGAGCTCGTCGAGGATGGCCGTGGCCTCGTCCGCCGAGGCGTCGCCAGGGAGGCCGAGCAGCCGCACGCTGGCCTCCCACTCGGCCCGCCACGCCTCGAGCGCGCGCGCGTGCTCCGCCCGCTCGCGCTCGAGGTCCTCGAGCTCGCGCTCGAGCTCCTTGCGCTCCCGCAGGAGCTCGCGCCGCTCGCGGGCCGCGCCCTCGATGGCGGCGAGCTCCTGCTCCGCGGCCTCGACGAGCGCCGGGAGGCGCAGCGCCGCGTACTCCGGCGTGCCGGCCAGGCCCGCGCGCGCGCCGTCGCGCGTGCCCTCGTCCATGAAGCCGCCGCGCGCGTCGCCCGGCGCGGCGCGCGCGGCGGCGGCGATGGCCGCGTGGAGCTCGGCCGCGTGCGCCTGCATCCGGGCCCGCAGCGCCTCGGCCTCCGCCTCCGCCGCGCGCAGCCGGTCGACCGTGGCGGTCAGGCCCGCGTAGCGGCCGAGCCAGCCGCGCATCTCCTCGGGCGAGCGCGGCGCGACGCCCGCGGGCCGCCACAGATCGAGCCACGCGGCCTCGGCCTCCTCGGCGCGGCGCGCGAGCGCGGCCCGCTCCGCGTCGATCTGCGCCAGATCCGCCTCGGCCCGCGCCCTGTCCGCGAGCAGCCGCGCCAGGCGCGCGACCCGGTCGGCCTCGCGGCGCAGCCGGTCGGCGACGGTGTCCGCGACGCGGACCAGCTCGGCGTACTCGTCAGGCTTGCCGCGGGCCGCCGGCGGGTCGTCAACACCGCGCGCGGCGAGCGGCGGCCGCCGACGGGCGCCGGGCGAGGTGGACGCGTCGGCGCCGAGGTCGAAGAGCGAGGCGGTGTGGATCGCCGCCGCGGCGGCGCGGGCGCTGCCCTTCGCCTGGAGGGCGCGCAGCAGCGCCTTGAAGGCGGCGTCCCGGCGCTCGCGCGCCTCGGAGAGGTCGGCCTCGGTGGGCACGGCGCCGGCGCGCTGGAGGGCGTCGATCTCGCGCGCGCTCTCGCGCAGGCGCGCCTCGACCTCGGCGGCGCGCTCGCCGAGCCGCTCTCGATCGCGGGCGAGCGCGCCCCACTGCGCGGCCGCCTGGTCGACCGTCTCGGGCAGCGGGACGGGGAGGGCGCTCGCCTCGGCCGCGGTGAGCGGCCGCTGCGCCGGTGAAGCGGCGGAGCCGAGGGCGAGCCGGTCGCGCTGCGCGTCGGCCTCGCGGGCGAGCCGCGCGGCCGCGGCGGTGGCCTCGCGGAGGCGCTGCTCGAGATCGCCCTGCTTCTGCGCCCGCGAGAGCGCGCCCCGCAGCGGGGCGGGGTCCTCGCCCGGCGGCAGCTCGGCCAGCCGGCGCGCGCAGGCGTCGCGCCGCGCCCTGTGCGCCGCGAGCAGCCGCTCGACCTCGCGCGGCTTGGCCAGGGCCGCGCCGCGCTCGCGGGCGAGCTTCTTGATGCGCGCCTCGGTCGCGACGTCGACGCGCATCGCCTCGAGCCGCTCGGGGGCGGCGCCCTCCACGAGCGAGGCGTCGCGCCCGAGCCGGCGGAGGATCGCGCGCGCCTCCTCCTCGAGGCCGTGGAGCTCCGCCCGGACCCGCGGCAGGTCGACGGCGGCCTTGCGGTGGCTGCCGAGCCGGGTCACGAGGCCGTCGATCTCGCCCGGATCGAGCTCGGCCAGCGACGCGGGGACGTGCAGCGCGGCGCGCCGGGCCTCGAGCTCCTCGATGTCGGCGCGGAGCCGCTCCGCCTGGGCGCCCGCGTCGGCGGCGCGGTCCTGCGCGTCCTCGCGGTCGCGCTGCGCGGCCTCGGGCAGCAGGACGACGTCGCCGAGCGCGGCGCGCCGGCCGAGGATCGCGCGCCGCGCCTCGAGCAGCGGCAGCACGCGGAGCGCGCGCCGGAGCCGCTTGTCCGCCGCGCGGAGCGCGCGCAGCTCCGCGTCGACGCGCTCCTGCTCGGCCCTGGCCTCGTCGATCTCCTGCCGCTTGCGGGTCCAGTCCGCGGGCGGCCGCGCGGCGCTCTTCGCCTTGCCGCGGGCCTCCTCGAAGGCCTTGATCGCCTCGTTGAGCGGGCGGGTCCTCGCCTGGGGGGTGAAGATCTCGTCCGCCTCCTGGCGCAGCGTGGTGAGGAGCTGCTGCAGCCCCGGCCCGCCGAGCCCCGCGCCGAACAGGCTCTGGCCGACGTCGCCCTTGCCCTGGAGCAGGGCCTCGGCGCCCTGGCGGAGCGTGTCGTGGTCGAGGCCGAAGGAGGTCCGGAAGAGCTCCTCGGTGACGCCGCCGAGCACCGGCGCGAGCGCGGCGTCGTCGAGGGGGTTGTCGTCCGCGTCGCGGAGCGTCTTCACGCGCCCCTTGCGGCGGACGAGCGCGAGCGCAACGTCGCCCCTGCCCGCGAGCCGGCCGCCGACGCGGAGGTCGGTGTTGTGGTGGACGTGGGCGTCGGGGGTGATGTGCGGGATGCCGTAGAGCAGGCCGCGGATCGCCCGCAGCGCGGTGCTCTTGCCGGCCTCGTTGGGGCCGTAGATGACGTGGAGGCCCGCGGACGGGGAGGAGAAGTCGAGCCGGAGATCCGTGAAGGGACCGAACGCGAGGAGGTGGAGCTCTAGGATCTTCACGAGGTCGCCGGCCGAGCGCAGGGAGGAGGCGCCCGCCCCTGAACGGATAGCAAGTGCGATACCTCGACGCGTTGTCAAGGCGCACTTCGTGAAGCGACCCCTGTCCGCCCGCCGAGATCCGCCCAGCTAGCGAGCGGGCGGGCGGACGGGCGCTGCGCGTCCGGCGCGGCGGCGCTGCGTCACCGGGAGTGCAGGAAGGCGCTCCACGAGCCGCGGCGCGGCGCCTTGCCGAGCAGCACCTCGGCGAGCGCTTCGCTGATCGGGAGCCCGGGGGTCCGCTCCAGCCAGAAGAACTCGCCCGACGGGTTGACCTCGAGGAAGACGTGCCGGCCGTCCGGCGTCCGGAGGATGTCGATGGCGCCGTAGTTGAGGCCGAGGTGGTCCATCAGCCGGAGCACCCCCGTCTCGACGTCGGGCGGGAGCGCGTCCTTGCGCCACGTGTCGATGAGCTCGAGCCCCTGTCGCCGCCAGTCGACCTCGGCGCCCGGCGCCGCCTGGGAGTCGACCGACGCCGAGAAGACGCGCTCGCCCACGACCGTCACCCGCAGCTCGCGCGCCTTCGGGATCTTCTCCTGGAAGGTCATCGGGCAGAGCGAGAGCCCCCGCATGTCCGCGAGATCCTCTTCCCGGAGGGCGTTCGTGAAGACCACGTGCTCCTCGCCGCCGCGGTAGACGGCGAACGACGAGAGCATCTTGGCGATCACCCCGCCCGGGCACGCGGCGGCGAAGGCCCGCGCCGCGCCCTCGTCGTTGGTGGTGAGCGTGCGCGGCGTGTCGAGGCCCACCTCGCGCGCGACGTCGAGCTGCAGCTGCTTGTTCGACGCGAAGCGCACCGCCGGCAGCGGGTCGACCTGCGGGACGCGGAGCGCCGCCAGCATGCCCTCGACCGTCTGCTTCGCCTCCTGGACCGACGCGCTCCGGAGCTGCGGGTCCATCGACGCGGGGAGCCCGGCGCCGTGAGCGACCCGGCGGTACCAGACGGCGGTCACGTCGCCGAGATCGAGCTCGCCCCCGCCGGGCCCCGACGTGCGCAGCGTGGAGCGGCCCGCCCCGGGCCCCGCGGCCAGCGCGAGCCGCGCCCCCTCGGGGAAGGCGTCGGTGTCGAAGCGGAACGCCCGGCCGCCAAGCCTGGCGATCGCGGCGGCGACGCGGTCGATGCACTCGTTGTCCTGGCTGTGCGTGATGATGAGGACCGTCACGGGCTCTCCGTCGGAGCGAGCAGCGCCTCTGCCAGCGCATCGGCGATCGGCAGGCCGAGATCCCGCTCCAGCATTCCCCACTCACCGGCGGGGTTCACCTCGAGAAAGACGTGCTCGCCGTCGGGCGTCCGGATGAGATCGACGGCCCCGAAGACGAGCCCGAGGGCGCGCTGGAGCGCGCCGAGCTGCGCCTCGACGTCGCGCGGGAGCGCGTCCTGCTCCCACGCGATGCCGGCGTCGTTGACGGCCGGGTGGCGCCAGTCGACCGCGAGCGACTCGTAGCGGGTGGCGTCGAGCGCGCCGGGGAAGCACCGGCCGCCGACGCAGGCGACGCGCAGCTCGCGCGCCTTGGGGATGCGCTCCTGGAAGACCATGGGGCTCTGGCGCAGGCCGGAGAGGGCGTCGAGATCGGCCGCCGAGACGGCGTGCGTGAAGACGAAGGGCGCGCCGCCCGACAGGCTCGTCGAGAAGGGCGTGAGCATCTTGGCGACCACGTTCCCGCCGAGGCGCGCGAAGAAGGCGCGGACCTCGGCCGCGTCGTTCGTCACCAGCGTCTCGGGGACGCGCAGGCCGACCGAGGAGGCCGCCGCGAGCTGGCGCAGCTTGTCCTGGGCGCGCTCCTCGGCCGCCGGCTCGTTGATCCACCGCCGCGCGGGGAGCCCGCGCAGCCAGCCGATCAGCGCCGCCATCGACTCGCGCACGCAGGCGGCGCGGTACTCCTCGGGGATGCCCTCGCCGAGGCTCGGCGCCCAGAGGCGCCGGAGCCAGACGGCGGAGATCTCGTCCCCGTCGATCTCGGCGCCGGCGTCCTCCAGGCGGCGGCGCGCGCCGTCGGCCCCGAGCGCCGTCGAGAGGGTGATGCCGCGAGGGAACCGGTCGACGTCCAGGCGGACGGGGCGGGCGCCGCGCCGTCGCAGCGCCTCCGCCACGCGTCCGATCCCGAAGTCGTCCTGCGAATGAGAGACCAGGAGGACGTTCGCGCCCGCGGTCGTCACGTGAGGGGGCCTCTCTCGCAGCGCGGCGGGCGGCTCATGCGACGCTCAGACCTCGTCGCCGTCCGACGGGTACTTCAGCGTGGTGTAGATGGGGGGCTCGCCGCCGCCGCCGCCGTCCTCCCTGTCGGAGGGGTACTTCAGCGTCGTGGCGGGCTTGCCGGCTTTGACACCGGTCCGGACGCGCTTCTGATCTTCGAGGAAGCGAGCGAAGAAGGGCACCGCCTCGGCGTCCTTCTGCTCCTGCTGCTCGGGCTCACGGGAATCGACATCAGCCATGGGAAACCTCCAGATGCTGTGGCGGCGACGCCGCCGAGGACAGGAGATCTAACTCAAACAGCAACCAGGCGGTAGGCAAGTCGGCGGACAACTCCTGGAACGATGAGGGCGACACGATTCCGTTGTTGCGGTTGTCTTCCACGGTCGCACCGGTCGCATGTGTCCAGCTCTGTTAAATAGTGTTGAGACTGCTCGCGGTGGCTTGCAGTCGTTCGAGAAGGATTGCGATGGCTCGCGTGTGGTTGCGTGTCGTCGCGCAGGGGAGCGCGGCGCAGCGTGGCGCGACGTGGCGCGACGGTTCGACTCATCGATCCACCGCGCGCCGCTCGCGGCTTACTTCAACGGCCCGTCGTCGTCGCCGTCCGATGGGTACTTCATCGTGGTGACTTCATCGCTGTCCGAGGGGTACTTCTTCGTCGCGAAGCCGCCGCCGGCTTTGACGCCGGTCCGGATACGCTGCTGATCTTCCAGGAAGCGAGCGAAGAAGGGCACCTGCTCGGCTTGCTCGCCCTGCTCGGGCTGCTCGGGCTGCTCGGGATCACGATCGATATCGGCCATGGGAACCTCCAGATAGATGTACTGCCTTGCGGCGGAGCCGCCGAGGACATGATTCACCCGGTCGTCCCGCATTGCACGTTAAGTTTTGCTATGTTGAATGGCCTCACCCGGGCGTTGGGCGCGGCTTCCTGAGCCTGCTTCGCTCGTGTAACTTTGCGCAACCACCCATGCCCGCCGGGTTCTCACGCTCGATCCACACCATCGCAACGGACGGCCACCGCGGCTCGATCGCCGGCGCCGCGCTCGGCGCGGTCCTGCTCGGGGCCTGGCTCGCGTGGTTCTTCCTCGCGCGCGTCGGGCGGTACGAGGCGAGCGTGAGCGCGCGCCTGGAGGTGGGGCAGGCGGCGCACCGCGTCGAGGCGCCGCTCGACGGGAGGGTCGCCGCGGTCCACCTGGACCTCGGGGCGGAGATCGCCGCCGGCGACGTCCTGATCGAGCTCGACGTGGAGCCGCTCCGCCGCGACATCGACGACAAGCAGGCCCGGCTCGCGGCGATCGCGGGGCAGATGGGGCCGCTCCGCGCCGAGATCGCGGCGCGGGCGCGGGCGCTGCGCGACGGGGTGGAGGCGGCGCGCGCGCACGTCGACGAGGCGAAGGCGCGGCTGCGGGAGGCCGAGGCGGGCGCGCGCTTCCAGGAGCTCGAGGCGGAGCGGGCCGTGCGCCTGCGGCAGGACGGGCTCGTGTCGGAGGCGGAGGCGGCGCGGCTCGCGGCCGAGGCGCTGTCGCGGCGCTCGGCGACCGAGGCGCTGGACCGCGCCGCCACGCGGACCGACAGCGAGCGCCGCGCCGGGCAAGGCGAGCAGCAGGCCGAGCTCGCGCGGCTCGACCGCGAGGCGGCCTCGCTCGAGGGCGAGCGCATCGTGCTGGAGGCGGCGATCAAGGGGCTGCTCGCCGAGATCGAGCGGCGCAAGATCCGCTCGCCGATCGCCGGTCGGGTCGGCGAGATCGCGGTGCTGCGGGCCGGCTCCTTCGTGCACGAGGGGGACGTCGTGGCCGCCGTCGTGCCGCCCGGCGAGCTCCGGGTGATCGCGGAGTTCCCGCCGTCGTCCGTCGGGCGGATCCGCGCCGGACAGGAGGGAAACCTGCGCCTCGATGCGTTCCCCTGGACCGAGTACGGCACCCTGTCCACCACCGTCGAGCGCGTCGCCAGCGAGACGCAGGAGGGCCGCATCCGCGTGGAGCTCGGCGTGCGCCCCGATCCGGCGTCGCCGATCCCGGTGCAGCACGGGCTCCCCGGCAGCGTCGTCATCGAGACGGAGCGCGTCTCGCCGGCCTCGCTGGTGCTGCGGGCCGCGGGGCAGATCGTGCGGGTCCGCGGCGGGGCGGGCGGGTGAAGGAGCGGCCGGCGGAGCGGACGACGGAGCGGAAAACGGAGCGGAAAACGGACTCCGCGCCCCGATCCGCGCCGGAGCGAGCAGCGAGCGCCGGGCCGCGCCGCCAGGGGTCGAGCCCGCGGCGGAGGCTCCTCGCGCCGGAGGTCGTGCAGACCTCGGCGATGGATTGCGGGCCGGCCACGCTCAAGTGCGTGCTCGAGGGCTTCGGCATCGGCGTGAGCTACGGGCGCCTGCGCGAGGCCTGCCAGACCGACGTCGACGGCACCTCCATCGACACCCTGGAGGACCTCGCGGAGCAGCTCGGGCTCGTGGCCCAGCAGATCCTCCTCCCGCCCGAGCACGTGCTGCTCGACGAGGCCAACGCGCTGCCCGCCCTGGCGATCGTGCGGCAGTCGACCGGGCCGCTCCACGTCGTCGTGATCTGGCGCCGGCACGGCGGGCTCGTGCAGGTGATGGACCCGGGCACGGGGCGGCGCTGGCTCACGCGGCGGCAGCTCGAGGGCGAGCTCTACCAGCACGAGCTGCCGCTGCCCGCGGCGGACTTCCGCGCCTGGGCGGCGAGCGACGGGTTCACGCGGCCGCTCGCGCGCCGGCTCGCCTGGCTCGGCGCGGGGGCGCGGCCGCTCGAGGCGGCGCTGGCAGACCCGGGGTGGCGCGCGATCGCGGCGCTCGACGCCGGGGCGCGGATGGTCGCGTCGCTCGTGCGCTCCGGCGGCCTCGCCCGCGGTCGCGAGGCCGCGCGCGTGCTGGACGCGCTGCTCGAGCCGGGGCGCCACTTCGACGCCGCGCGCGAGGAGGCGATCCCGCCCCCCTTCTGGACAGCGCGCCCCGGGCCGGTCGGCCCGGCCGGGGAGGAGCTCGTCGTCGCGCGGGGCGCGGTGCTCGTGCGGATCCGCGGGCGGCGCCCGCCCAGCGACGCCCGCGGCTCGCCGGGGAGCGGGGACGGGCCGCGGGCCGCCGCTGCCGCGCCCCCGCCCCCCGGCAACGCGCCCCCGCACGCCGAGGCGCGGCTCTCGCCCGACCTCGCCGCCGCCCTCGTGGAGCGGAGGGTCAGGCCAGGGCGCGAGCTCCTCCGGATGGTCCGCGAGGACGGGCTGCTGACGCCCGCCGTGCTCGCCGGCGCGCTCGCGCTCAGCGTCGGGACGGTGGTGCTGGAGAGCCTCCTCTTCCGTGGGCTGCTCCAGATCTCGAACGATCTCGTGCTGTTCGAGCAGCGCCTCGCCGCCCTCGGCGCGCTCGCTGCCTTCCTCGCGGTGGAGCTCGCCATCGATCTCTCGCTGAGCACGGGGATGATCCGGCTCGGGCGCCACCTCGAGGTCCGGCTGCGGATGTCGTTCCTCGCGAAGATCCCGCGCATCGGCGATCGCTACTTCCAGAGCCGCCCGGCCTCGGACATGGCGCAGCGCGGCCACAGCCTGCACGTGCTCCGCGGCCTGCCGGCGTTCGGCGGCCAGCTCGCGCGCTCGGCGCTGGATCTCGCGGTCACCACGGCCGCCATCGTCTGGGTCGACCCCGCGAGCGCGCGCCTCGCCGTGCCGTGCGCCGCGGTGGCGCTGGCCCTGCCGCTCGCGGGGAGCCGCGTCCTCGTCGAGCGGGACCTGCGCGTCCGCACCCACGCCGGCGCGCTCACGAGCTTCTACCTCGACGCCCTCCTCGGCCTCGTGCCGATCCGGGCGCACGCGGCGGAGCGGGCCGTGCGGCGCGAGCACGCGGGCCTGCTCGGGGAGTGGGCGCTCGCCGGCCGCGCGCTGCTCCGCGCGGCCCTCGCCGTCGACGCGGCGCAGGCGCTGCTCGGCTTCGCGCTCGCCGCGTGGATCCTCGGCGACTTCCTCGCCCGCGGGGGCGCCCTGTCGCGGGCGCTGCTGCTCTTCTACTGGGCGCTCGCGCTGCCGGCGATCGGGCAGGCGCTCGCGAGCACGCTGCTCCAGTACCCGGGGCACCGGAACACGGCCCTGCGCCTGCTCGAGCCGCTCGGCGCGCCGGAGGAGCCAGGCGGCGGCGAGGCGCCCGTCGCGGCGCGGGCTGGCGCCGAGGGCGCGGGCTGCGCGATCGCGTTCGAGCGCGTGCGCATCCAGGCCGCCGGTCACGTGATCCTCGACGGGGTGGACCTCGAGATCGCGGCGGGCAGCCACGTGGCGATCGTGGGGGCCTCGGGCGCCGGGAAGTCGAGCCTCGTCGGGGTCCTGCTCGGGTGGCACCGGGCGAGCGAGGGCAGGGTGCTCGTCGACGGCCGCGCGCTCGACGGCGAGCGGCTGCGCGCGCTGCGCGAGGAGACCGCGTGGGTGGACCCGGCGGTCCAGATCTGGAACCGGTCGTTCCTCGACAACCTGCGCTACGGCGCGCCCGACGACGCGGCCGACTTCGGCGCCGTCGTCGACGAGGCCGAGCTGCGCGAGGTGCTGGAGCGGCTGCCGGAGGGGCAGAAGACGCTGCTCGGCGAGGGCGGAGGGCTCGTCTCCGGCGGCGAGGGGCAGCGCGTGCGCCTCGGCCGGGCGATGCTGCGGAGCGAGGCGCGGCTCGCGATCCTCGACGAGCCGTTCCGCGGGCTCGACCGGGAGCGCCGCCGGGCGATGCTCGCCCGGGCGCGGCGGCGCTTTCGTCGCGCGACGCTCCTGTGCGTCACCCACGACGTCGGCGAGACGCGCTCGTTCGATCGCGTGCTGGTCGTGGACGGCGGGCGCGTGGTCGAGGACGCGGCGCCCTCCGAGCTCGCGGCGCGCCCGGGCTCGCGGTACCGCGCGCTGCTGGAGGCCGAGGCGGCCGTGCAGCGAGGGCTCTGGGCGAGCGGCGGGTGGCGCCGGCTGAAGGTCGTGCGCGGGCGGCTCGCCGAGGACGCGGCAGCGCCAGCCGAGGGCGAGCGGGGGTGACGGCGGCGGCGCAGCCCGGGTGGGGAGCTCGGCCGGACGAGGCGGTCGACGCGCTCGGCGCGCTCGGCGCGATCGAGTGGCCGGCAGAGCTCCTCGGCGACGCGCTCGAGGCGCTCGCGCTCGAGGGCGGCCTCGACCCGCACGCGGTCGTGGCGCCCATCCCGACCGCCAGGCACCTCCGCAGCGCGGACGCGCTCGGGGCGTGGATCGATCAGGCGGCGGGCTACCTCGGCGTCGAGGCGGAGCCGATCGCGGCGCGCCACGACGAGCTCGACGCCGCGCTCCCGCGGGTCGCGCCCGCGCTCGTGTGGCTGCGCGACGGCGAGGCGCCCCGCTTCCTCGCCATCGTGGGGCGCGCGGGGCGCGCGGGGCGCAGAGGGCGGGACCTCTCGGTGCTCCGCGCCGACCGCTCCACGGCGCGCGTGCCGGTCGAGGCGATCACCGCGCGCATCTGCCGCCCGCTCGAGGCGCAGGTGCTCCCGGAGATCGATCGCGTCCTCGCGCGCGCGGGCGTGCGGCCGCGGCGGCGCTCGCGCGCGCGGCGGGCGCTGCTCCGCGAGCGCCTCGGGGCCGTGATCGTCGACGGCATCTGGAGCCTGCGCCTGCCGCCGGGCGCGCCGATCCGGCGGCAGATCGCGGCGGCGCGGGTCCCGCGCCGCCTCCTCGGCCTGCTCGCCGCCCACGCGTCGGCCTACACGCTCTGGATCCTGGTGTGGATGACCGTGGGGCGCAGCATCCTCGACGACCACCTCGACGAGGGGTGGCTCGTCGCCGGGGCGCTGCTGCTCGCGACGGTGGTCCCGCTGCGCCAGCTCATGGCGTGGCTGTCCGGCGTGGTCGCGATCGACGCGAGCGCGCTCATCAAGCAGCGCCTGCTCTCGGGCGCGCTCGCGCTCGAGCCCGAGGAGGTGCGCAGCGAGGGCGCGGGCCGCTTCCTCGGCCGCGTGATCGAGTCCGAGGCGATCGAGGCGCTCGCGATGGGCGGCGGCATCGCGGCGGTCGCGTCGGCGTTCGAGCTCGCCGCGGCGGCGGCCGTGCTCGCCCAGGGCGCGGCGGGCGCGCTCCACGCGATCCTGCTCGTCGCCTGGGCGGCCCTCGTCGTCGCGCTCAGCGTGCGGTTCTACCGGCGGCGCGCGCGCTGGACCGCGGCGCGGCTCGCGATGACCCACGACCTCATCGAGCGCATGGTCGGCCACCGGACCCGCCTCGCCCAGGAGCGCCACGGCCGCTGGCACCACGGCGAGGACGAGGCGCTCTCGCAGTACGCGCTCGGGTCGCGCGAGCTCGACCGGAGCCAGATCGAGATCGGCGCGCTGATGCCGCGCGGCTGGCTCATCGCGGGCATCGCCGGCCTGTTGCCGCCGTTCCTCGCGGGCTCCGGCTCCGCCGCGACGTACGCGGTGGCGCTGGGGGGCGTCCTGCTCGCGAGCCGCGCGCTCCAGGGCCTGTCGGCCGGCCTGTCGAGCCTCGCCAGCGCGGCGATCGCGTGGGAGCAGGTCTCCACGCTCTTCCAGGCCGCCGCCCGCGGCGGGGCGCCGCCGCCGCCCCTGCCGCCCGACGCGGGGCGGACGCCGCCGCCGCCCGACGCGGGGCGGTCGCCCTCCGGCGCGCCGTCAGCGCCGGGCGTCGCGGCCGGCGCTGACAGCGCGGGGGACGTGGCGGCGCGCCCGCCCGTCCTGGAGGCGCACGAGCTTTCCTTCCGGCACAAGGGCAGGGCTCGCCCCGCCGTGGTGGACGTCTCGCTGCGGATCGCGGCGGGCGACCGCATCCTGCTCGAGGGGCCCTCGGGGGGAGGGAAGTCGACGCTGAGCGCCCTGCTCTCGGGGCTGCGCGCGCCCGACGCCGGGCTGCTCCTGCTGAACGGGCTCGATCGCCACATGCTGGGCGCCGCCGCGTGGCGCCGCCGCGTGGCCGCGGCGCCGCAGTTCCACGAGAACTACGTCCTCGCCGGGACGTTCGCGTACAACCTGCTGATGGGCAGGCGCTGGCCGCCGAGGCCCGGCGACCTCGAAGAGGCAGAGGAGATCTGCCGCGAGCTCGGCCTCGGCGAGCTGCTCGGGCGGATGCCGGGGGGGCTGGAGCAGGTGGTGGGCGAGACGGGCTGGCAGCTCTCGCACGGCGAGCGGAGCCGGCTCTACATCGCGCGCGCGCTGCTCCAGGGCGCCGAGGTGGTCGTGCTCGACGAGAGCTTCGCGGCGCTCGACCCCGAGACGCTGGAGCAAGCGCTGCGCTGCGTGCTCCGGCGCGCGCGCACGCTCGTGGTCATCGCCCACCCGTAGCCCGGGAGCCGGCCGCCGGCGCCCTGTCGCGAGAGCCCAGCGACGGACCGATGTTGCGGTGACCACCGTGTCTTTGCAGTCGACTCGTCTCGGCACTTATAGATGCAGCGAGTCGGGCGCTCTTCTCCGCTCGGCGCCCGCCAGCATGGGTGAGGTATGCCCTGGATCCAGAGCATCTCTTGAGCCGCGTACTACTGGCCACCTCACCTGCGCCGTATCTCGCCGTCGGCAGCTCCCCGAGCTCTCTCAGGTGATCCCGTAAGGCGCCATCGCGCTCGCCAGGTGAACCGCGCTCTGAACGGGATCGCCGACCGTATCGGCGCTGGACGTTACCTTTGTTGTGTCTAGAATTCATTTCAATGCCGGATACAAAGACGAAACGGCGGTTGCCCGTGGGCGCAGAGGTGCTCGCCGGTACAGCCAGAGGAGTACACTTCCGCGTCTGGGCGCCAGCTCGGCGCAAGGTGGAGGTCGTCCTCGAGGCAGGGCCGGGGAGCGGCGAGGCCGCCGCGCTGCGGGCCGAGGAGGGCGGCTACTTCTCCGCCCTTGTCCCGACCGCGGCGAGCGGCACCCGCTACCGCTTCCGGCTCGACGAAGACGAGAAGCTCTATCCCGATCCCGCCTCGCGCGCGCAGCCGGAAGGGCCGCACGGGCCGTCCGAGGTGATCGACCCCGGCGCGTTCGCGTGGGGCGACGCGGGCTTCCGGGGCGCGCCGCTCAAGGGGCAAGTCGTCTACGAGATGCACATCGGCACCTTCACGCGGGAGGGCACCTGGGAGGCCGCCGCCCGCGAGCTGCCCGAGCTCGCCCGGATCGGCATCTCGCTGATCGAGGTGCTGCCGGTCAACGAGGTCCCCGGCCGCTTCAACTGGGGGTACGACGGCGTGAACCTCTTCGCGCCGATGCGCAACTACGGCAGCCCCGACGACTTCCGCCGCTTCGTCGACGCGGCGCACCGCGCCGGGATCGCGGTGATCCTCGATGTCGTCTACAACCACCTCGGCCCGGACGGCAATTATCTCAGCCAGTTCTCGAAGGACTATTTCACCGACCGGCACAAGACGGACTGGGGGGCGGCGATCAACTTCGACGGCCCGCGGTCCGAGGCGGTGAGGGAGTACTTCATCGCCAACGCGGGCTACTGGATCGAGGAGTTCCACCTCGACGGGCTCCGGCTCGACGCGACGCAGAACATCTACGACGGCTCGAAGGACCATGTGCTCGCCGCGATCTCGCGCCGCGTCCGGGAGGCCGCGGGGGGCAAGGCGACGTTCATCGTGGCCGAGAACGAGTCCCAGGAAGAGTGGCTGATCCGCGCCCAGGAGCGGGGCGGCTACGGGCTCGACGCCGTCTGGAACGACGACTTCCACCACAGCGCCAAGGTGGCGCTCACCGGCCACAACGAGGCCTACTACACCGATCACGAGGGCTCGCCCCAGGAGTTCCTCTCCGCGTTGAAGCACGGGTTCCTCTTCCAGGGGCAGCGCTATACATGGCAGAAGCAGCGGCGGGGCACGCCGGTGCTCGGCGCGGATCCGGCCCGCTTCGTCCTCTTCCTGGAGAACCACGACCAGGTCGCCAACACCGCGAAGGGGGAGCGGCTCTATCACCTCACGTGTCCGGGCAAGTTCAGGGCGATGTCGGCGCTGCTGCTCCTCGCCCCCGGCACGCCCATGCTCTTTCAAGGACAGGAGTTCGGGTCCTCGGCGCCGTTCCTCTTCTTCGCGGATCACAAGCCCGAGCTCGCCGCGCTCGTGCGCAAGGGCAGGGCGGAGTTCCTGGCGCAGTTCCCCTCGTACGCCACGCCCGAGGTGCGCGCGGGCCTCGACGACCCGGCCGATCCGGCGACGTTCGAGCGCTGCAAGCTCGATTTCTCGGAGCGCGAGAAGAACGCCGGCATCTACGCCCTCCACGAGGACCTGATCGCGCTCCGCCGGCGCGACCCGGTGATCGCCGCCCAGCGCCCGCGCGGCGTCGACGGGGCGGTCCTCGCCGAGCGCGCCTTCCTGCTCCGCTACTTCGGGGACGACGGCGACGACCGGTTGCTCCTCGTCAACCTCGGGCGAGACATCCATCGAGGATCCTTGCCGGAGCCGCTCTTCGCCCCGCCTCCGGGGCGCCGCTGGGAGACGTTGTGGTCCAGCGAATCCCCCCGTTACGGGGGCCAAGGCAGTCCACCTGTCATCACCGAGGATGGAGTTCACATCCCGGGCGACGCGGCGATCCTCCTGCACCCCACGGTCGGGAAGCCGGTGCCCGAGAAGACGAGCGCCAACCCTCGCCCAGAGGAGCCCAAGAAGAATGTACGCTGACGAGATCTGTCGGATGATGGTCTGGTCCCGAGGCACCGCCCCCGCCTCGCACGACGACGCCGAGCACGGCTCGGACCCGCTCACGCGGGAGTGGCTCGTCACGAACGGCCTTGGCGGCTATGCGTCGGGCACCATCTCCGGCGCGGTGACCCGTCGCTTCCATGGACTGCTGATCTCGGCGCTGCCCGCGCCGCTCGGCCGCACCATGATGCTGAGCGATCTGTCCGCCCGCGTCCTCACCTCGGACGGCAAGGTGTACCAGGTGGGCGGCCAGGAGCCGTGGCTCGACGACAGCTCGGCCGAGGTCATCGATCTCGCCGAGTTCCGCCTCGAGGCCGGGCTCCCTGTGTGGCTCTACAAGGGCGCGGGGATGGTCTTCGAGCGGCGCCTCCTCCTGCCCCACGGGCAGAACACGGTCCACGTCACGTACACGCTCCTCGAGGGGGCGGGGCCGGTCCAGATCGAGCTCCAGCCGTGGGTGAACTTCCGCCCGCACGAGGGCGCGCTCGATCGGCCGGTGGCGGGCCCGTACGCGCTCACCGTGGTCGAGGACCGGTACGA
The DNA here is from genome assembly GCF_051521595.1 of Sorangium sp. So ce1153. NCBI lineage: Bacteria > Pseudomonadati > Myxococcota > Polyangiales > Polyangiaceae > Sorangium > Sorangium sp. So ce1153. The sequence continues at coordinate 11,848,038 of NZ_CP150361.1, read as the reverse complement.
GCTCGCCTCGCCGAGCTCCCTGCCGCCGCTCCGGCTCAAGGTCCAGGGCGCGCGGGCCGAGTTCAGGATCGACAGCGCCCGCCTGCGCAACGTGCGCTACCGGATCGAGCAGAGCCGCGGCTACGACGCGGTCGGCGAGTTCTACAGCCCTGGCCGTTTCAGCCTCGAGCTGCCGGTCTCCGGCAGCGTGACCCTGGTCGCCTCGACCGAGGCGTGGGAGACGATCAACGCCCTCTCCACCGACGAGGTGCAGCGCGCCGAGCGCAAGCGCCGGACCCGGCTCCTGCTCGCCGCGGCGCCCGAGGTCCGCTCCGGCCCGCCGGCGGAGCTCATCCTCGGCGCCGACAAGTTCCTCATCACGCCCGCGGGCCGCGTCGAGGACGCCGCTCGCGCGCGGGCAGGAGGAGACGAGGTGCGCACGGTGATCGCGGGCTACCACTGGTTCACCGACTGGGGCCGGGACACGATGATCAGCCTGGAGGGGCTGACGCTCGTCACCGGGCGCCACACCGAGGCGGGCTATATCCTGCGCACGTTCGCCCACTACGTGAAGGACGGGCTCATCCCCAACATGTTCCCGGAGGGCAAGAACGACGGGCTCTATCACACCGCCGACGCGACCCTCTGGTTCTTCCACGCGCTCGATCGGTACCTGACGTACACCGGGGATCGCGAGACGCTCCGGCTCGTCCTCCCCACGTTGATCGATATCGTCGAGCACCACACCCGCGGGACGCGCTTCGGGATCGGCGTCGACCCGAAGGACGGCCTCGTCCGCCAGGGCGAGGAGGGCTACCAGCTGACCTGGATGGACGCCAAGGTCGGCGACCTGGTGGTCACGCCCCGGCGGGGGAAGGCGGTGGAGATCAACGCGCTCTGGTACAACGCTCTCCGGTTGATCGAGCGCTGGGTGCGCGAGTCGGACGGCGAGGGCGCGTCGCAGCGCTACGGCCAGGCCGCCGACCAGGCCAAGGCGTCGTTCAACCAGCGCTTCTGGTCCGAGCAGAAGGGGTATCTTTACGACCTGATCGACGGCGAGCAGGGCGACGACGACGCCTTCCGGCCCAACCAGATCTTCTCGATCTCGCTGCCGAATCCGGTGCTCGATCCCGCCCACTGGAAGGGGATCGTCGACCAGGTCAAGGAGCGGCTCTGGACGCCCGTGGGCCTCAGGTCGCTCGCCCCGGGGCACCCGGACTACAAGCCCAAGTACTTCGGCGATCTCCGCGCGCGGGACCTGGCCTATCACCAGGGCACCGTCTGGGGGTGGCTCATGGGCCCGTTCGTCGACGCCTGGCTGAAGGTGTATCCCGCCGATCTCGCCGGGGCGCGCAGCCTGCTCGCCGGCTTCCCGCCGCACCTCGACGAGGCGTGCGCCGGGTCGATCAGCGAGATCTTCGACGCGGAGCCGCCGTTCACGCCCCGCGGGTGCGTCGCCCAGGCCTGGAGCGTGGCCGAGGTGCTGCGCGCCTACGCCCGGACGGCCCGCTCGGCGGGCTGAGCGGGCGCTCCCCTCGACGGCCCGCGAGCGCGGCTCGACGCGCTCCGCGGGCCTTGCCGCCGTCGTGGGCGCCTGTCCCGGCGTCGCGCCCCGCGCGCCCTCACGGGCGCGCGATCAGGGCGCCTCGCCCGCGCCGAGCAGCCGGGAGATCAGCGTGTGCTCGACGTCGTCGAGCGCCTCGCGCAGGAACGCCGGGTCGTCGAGGCGGATCGCGTCGTCGCCTTCCCGCGACTCGGCGGGGAGCTTGTTCTTGAGGCTGGCGAACTCGCGCAGCAGCGACGAGAGGCTCGCCTCGTCCTCGCGCAGCGCGCGCAGCGACCGCGTGAGCTGGCCGATCGCGTCGTCCCGCTCCTCGAGCGCGCCGACCTCGATCGGGGCCAGCGTCCGGGAGAGCACGCGCTCGATCCAGAGCCCGCCGCCGAGGTCGTTCGCGATCGCGCGGATCTGCCCTGTCCAGCGCTCGAAGTCGGCCCGGAGCGCGGCGTGCGCCGGCGTCGCGCCGCAGAGGACCACCCGCGCGGCCAGCGTGCGCCCGTCCGCCTCGGCGAGGCGCTGCTCGAGCTGCTCGCGCGTCAGCTCCACGATGTCGTCGGCGCTCGCGGCCGGCGAGAGGTCGACCTCGCACACGCTCCAGCGCACGACGTCGAGGGCGCGGTGCTCGACCGAGGCGACGCGGCCGTCGTCCACCGTGACGAGGAGGGCGCCCTTCTCGCCGGTCTCGCGGGCGTGGCGGCCCTGGAGGTTGCCGGGGAACGCGATGTACGGGTCCTCCGAGAGCACCTCCCGGGTGTGCACGTGGCCGAGCGCCCAGTAGTCGTATCGCTTCCCGACCAGGGTGCCCAGGCTGCAAGGCGCGTAGTTGTCGTGCCCCTCGCGGCCGCCCAGGCACGTGTGGAGCATGCCTATGTTGAAGAGCCCAGCGTGCGCGTCCGGGTAGCCCGTCGCGAGATCGTCGGTGACGGCCTTGGTCGCGAAGCTCTGCCCGTGGACGGCGACCCCGAGCCGGTCGAAGACGACCGACTCGGGGCGGCGGGGATCGAGCCGCCGGGCGTTCTCGGGGAGCTCCAGGTGACGCGTGATGTTGCTCTCGGCGTCGTGGTTGCCGTAGAGGAGCACGACCTCCACCCGGGCGGCGCGCAGCCGGGAGAGCTGCGCGGCGAAGAACAGGCCCGTGCTGTAGTCCTTCCAGTCGCCGTCGTAGATGTCCCCGGCGAGGAGCAGGAGGTCGACCTCCTCGGTGAGGCAGAGGCTCACGAGGTTCTCGAGGGCGCGGCGGGTCGCCCCGCGGATCTGCTCGACGGGGGCGCCCGGGTAACGGCCGAGCCCGCGGAGGGGGCTGTCGATGTGGAGGTCGGCGGCGTGGACGAACTTCATGGGCTGGAGCGGCGCGAGCTTAGCCGCTTCTGGCCGGGAGCGCTGCTCATGCGATGAGTGTCGCGCGGCGCCTGCGTGACGCGCAGCGCGCTGCAACCGGGCTCGGCTGCCCGGGGAGGCTCCGGCCGAGCTCGGCCACGCAGTCGAGGCGCGTCGGCGGAGCGAGCGGACCGGGCTTCTCCCGGGCCGTCGCTGGCGGTGGTCGCCTTGACGCAGGCGGCGCGCTGTCCTGCAGTGCGCTTCCGATGTCGCGCCCGCCGCCACGCCCCGCGACGCCGCGCCCCGCGCCGCCTGTCACGCGACGCCCCCCCGCCGCGCGACGCTCCGCCGAGGGGAGGGCGGCGGCGCGTTGAGCACGGCCACCGCGCTGCTCCGGCGGGTCTGCGACGTCAAGGACGGCGAGGTCCCGGCGCTGCTCTGGAGCTTCGGGTACTTCTTCTGCGTCCTGTGCAGCTATTACGTCCTGCGACCCGTCCGCGAGGAGATGGGCATCTCCGGCGGCATGGACAGGCTGCCCTGGCTGTTCACGGCGGTCTTCGCGTCGATGCTCGCGGCCGTGCCCGCCTTCTCCGCGCTCGTGTCGCGCGTGCCGCGGCGGCGGTTCATTCCCATCGTCTATCGCTTCTTCGCGTCGAATCTCCTCGTGTTCTTCGGGCTCCTCTCGCTGGGTGTGCCGCGCGCGGAGGTGGGCAAGGTCTTCTATGTCTGGCTGAGCGTCTTCAACCTGTTCGTCGTCTCCGTCTTCTGGGGGTTCATGGCGGATCGATGGCGCAGCGAGCAGGGCAAGCGCCTCTTCGGCTTCATCGCCGCCGGCGGCAGCGCCGGGGCGCTCGCCGGCTCGCTCGTCACCGCGGCGCAGGCCCGGCAGATCGGCACCGCGAACCTCCTCCTCGTCTCGGCGGCGCTGCTCGAGCTCGCCGTGCTGTGCGCCGGCCGGCTGAGCCGGCTCTCCGGCCGGCAGGACGGCGAGGCCGCGCCGCAGGGCAGCGGCGGAGGCGGCGACGAGCGCATCGGCGGGGGCGTCCTCCGCGGCGTGGCGCTCGTGTTCCGGTCGCCGTACCTGCTCGGCATCTGCGCGCAGACGCTCTTTCAGTCGATGACGGCGACGGTGCTGTACTTCGAGCAGGCGCGCATCGTGTCGCTGGCGTCGATGGAGCCCGCGCGGCGGACCGCGATGTTCGCCACCATCGATCTCACCGTGAACGTGCTGACCATCCTGGTGCAGGCGCTCGTGACGGGGCGGCTCATCACGCGGGTGGGGCTCGGGGTCGCGCTCGCGGTGGTCCCGGCGCTGACGGGGGTCGGGCTCGTCGCGCTCGCGGCGCGGCCCACGCTCTCGATGATCATCGCGATCCAGGGGCTCCGGCGGGCGGTGCACTACGCGGTGGACAGGCCGGCGCGCGAGGTCCTGTTCACGGTGGTCGCGCGAGAGGAGAAGTACAAGGCGAAGAGCTTCATCGATACCGTCGTGTTCCGCGGCGGGGACGCGGCGAGCGCCTGGGCGCTGACGGGGCTGTCGGCGCTCGGGCTGACGGCGGCGGCGCTGTCGCTGGCGGTCGCGCCTGTCGCGGGCGTGTGGCTCGCGCTGAACCACCGCCTCGCGAAGGCGCAGGCGGAGCGCGCCCGCGCGGAGGCGGGCTGAAGCGGCCCGGGTCCTAGCGGACGCACGTGCAGGCGGAGTGCTCGTCCTCGGGCGCGTCTTTGCCCTGCTCGCCCCTGTCGACGACCTTCGCGTCCATGCCGAGCTGCTGCAGGAGCTCGGTCACGAGCGCGATGGCCTCCCGCTTGTCTGCCTGCGTGCGCGGGGAAGACCAGGCGCCGCTCTTCTCGACGAGCGTCCTCACCAGGGCGTTGATCGGCGGGGGGATGGGGACGTCGCCGTCGAGGGCAGCCGGCGCGCCGGTCGCTTGAGGGGCTTGCGGGCCCTGTGTCCCCTCGGAGGCGCCGTTCCAGGGGTTGTACGCGGCGAGCTCGTCGGCCGGATCCCCGCTCTCGGTCCCGGCAGCGCGGCTCGGGTCGTCGGACGTCGCCGCAGGCGCAGAGGGCGCCGTCCTGGAGATTGCGGCGGCCGGCGAGACGTTGCGGCGGTCGTGGGCGTAGCTGGTGAGGAGGTGCGCCGTGCCGTCGGGCTTGACCCGCGCGATGGCCTTGGTCGCGCCGTGCCAGAGCACGACGTTGGTCGCGCCGGTCTCGTCGGTGCGCGTCTCGATGACGGTCGCGTTGCGGACCACGTCGCGCGCGGCCTCGAGGTAACGTTGCACGCTCTCCGCCGGTGACAGGGCCGCCAGCTCCTCCGGCGTCAGGAAGTCGGCGCCGTGCTTGGCGGCGTGGTAGGCGGCAGTGCTCGCCGACTCGAAGTACAGCTCGCCGGCCGCCGCCGCGAGCCTCTCCTTCAGCTCGCCGCCTCCGCCGAGCGTGCCGTTGCCGACAGCCTTGGCCTTCTGCGCCGCCTCCAGCTGCGCTTGCCAGAGCTCCTCGACGTCAGCGCCGCTCAGGTTGTTCTGCATCGACGCGACGTAGAACTCGAAGCGCTCGACGAACTCGTTGAGGCTCTCGGCACGCTGCGCGAACGTGGCCGCCGGGCGGCGCAGATCCGGGCGCGCTTCGCCGCTCACCAGATCATAGAGCCGCAGCAGCGCGTCGTGCCGCATCTCGCCGTTCTCGGCGAAGATCGAGATCGAGGTGGGGTCCGTGATGTCGGCGGCGGCGAGGAAGGGCACGACCTGGTCGAGCTGCGGCTTGAAGCGCAGCCGCTCCTGGCCGCGGTGCGAGCCGGACAGGTCGGCGGTGGCCTGGTCCTTCGGGGACCAGGGGATCCCGTCATTCAGGTTCTTGACGAGCATGACCAGCTTGCCGAGCTGCCCGTGACCATGGAGCTCTCGCAGCCGATCGCGATGCACCTTGACCTGCCCGCCCAGGTCGATCTGATCGCCGGTCTTCTTGAGCTGAACGCCTGCCTTGTTGATGAGCTTCTCGGCGGCCTCGAGGAAGTTGTCGCTGTTGCTGTCGAGCCCGTCGAGCCCCTCCTCGATCCGCCACGGCTGCGGGCCGAGGTAGCGGTCGCCGTCGATTCGCGGCAGGCCCGGCTGCCCCGTGTCCGAGAACCCGTTCTTCTTCTTGTCCCACCGGCGCTGTCCGCCGCGGTCGACCCAGCGGTAGACGTGGTAGTGCGGCGCGTTGTGGCCTGCCTGGTTGTGGTCGCTCAGGTCCACGTCGATGATGACGCGCTCGTCCTTCTGCCCGTCCTGCCCCGGCGCCTTGGCGTGGAAGCGATATTGATAGATCCGCCCGGTGGCGACATCGACCTTCATCTCCGGCACCCCCAGCGGGTGCCCGGCGGCGTCGTTGTCAGGGGTGTCGCGCCAGCGCGGCAGGATGTCGTGCTCGTAGGCGAGGCTCTCGTCGTAGAAGCGCCCGGCCACGTCGTCGGGGATGAGCTCGTGGGTCGCTTCGCGGGAGAATCCGAGCTCCGTCATGGTCTTGACCAGCGCGCCCGGCGATGTCATGCGCGTCTGGTGCAGGAGCAGCGTCTTGTCGCGCAGCGGCGCCACGCGCTCCTCCAACGACGCGAAGATGCTCTCGGCGTTGTCGATCACGGCGCGGAGGATCTCGGGCTCGAGCTCGTAGCCGCGCTGGTGGAACTTGAGCGCGCGGCCGAGGTTCCACGGCGCCGCGCGCAGGTGCTCGACGACCGCGTTCTGCCGGTCGACGATCGACGCGTCGGGGCCGGGGTCGGCGACGAAGCGCAGCCTGTTGAGCAGCTGATCCTCGACGCCGCCGAGCGGATCGACCACGAAGCCGTTCTCGTCGACGTAGATCGCATTCATGCGGAAGTCGCGCTTCAGCGCGTCGGCCATGACGTCGAACGGGCCGTGCGCGCTGGCGTCGTCGCCGGCGGTGATGTCCACCACCTTCTTGTCGCTCCCGACCTGGAGCAGGCGCAGATCGGGGCGGGTGGTGACGGAGAGGGAGCTCAACGAGGGGTGGCTCTCCAGCGCCTCCTGGAGCAGCCACATGGGCATGTTCGTCTTGAGATCGACGTCCCTGGGCTCGATGCCGCTGAGGGCGTCGCGCACCGCGCCGCCGACGATGTAGACGTCGAAGCCGTAGGCGTTGACGAGCGAGATCAGGTCATGGACCCGGTGGGTGGTTCCGACGGGGGAGTCGAGGAGCGAGGCGCCGATGGGCTGGCTCTGGGCGGGCGCGGCGCCGTCGGCCGTGGTCTGCGCTGACCTCTTCTGGGTGAGGATCGCATGGGCCTTGAGCTCACGGCCCATGAGCCGCGGGCTGAAGTAAGGAGCTCCTCCGGTCTGCTCCTTCACGAATTCGTCGAACGGCCTGCTGCCACGCTGCGCCGCGTCGATCCCGGCGAAGTCCAGGAGCGGCGTCATGATGCCGTTGTCGTTCGTGGCGAAATGAGGCACCGCGGGCGCGCCGCCCCCGATTTCGCGCTCGGAGAAGAACGCGTCGGTGAGCATGCTGCGGTCGGCGCTTCCCTTCTTCTCCCCGACCGACTTCTTCGTCAGCTCATCGAACCCCTTCTCGTAATCGGCCCTGTGGCCCCGCTGGCTGCGGTCGAGCCGGATGCCGTACCAGGGGATCTCTCGCCCATCGGCCGTGGTGAACGTGCTTCCGATGATGCTGTCGTGCTGGAACAGCTCTCCGATATTGATGTTGGCGAGGCGCAGGTCCGTGATCTTCTGGTCGTGAATCAACGCCTCCAGCTGATCGCGGATGTCCTTCCTGGCGGGCGGCAGCTGGTCGCGTGGCGTCAGGAGGTCCTCGACCAGGTTGGAGTCGACCACCAGCGACGTCGACTTGAGCGGCGGCGACAGCGCCGGGTCCGAGAGGCGCTCGGCGTGGCGGACCAGGTGCTCGATGATCCCGCGGGTGGTGGAGACCTTGCCCTTGTCCATGGCGCGCGCGAGCATGCCGGCGAAGGCGCGCTCGCCGATGGACCGATTGATGATGTCGATCTCGGCGCTGGTGACCCAGCGTCCCTCCCTGGCCTTCTTGAGGACCGAGCGCGGCGGCTCCTCTTCGCGCTCCGGCTGGGGCGGCGGCGGCGGCTCGCGCAGGGCCGCGACGAGGTCGAGGCCCTTTCGCCCCTCGAGCGGGGCGAGGGCGCCCAGCGTCCTGGCGACGTCGAAGGCGAGCCCGCGTTTCTCCGCGTTGACGTAGTTGTCGAGCGCCCCCTTGAGCTCCTCGAAGCGCTTGTCCAGGGCCGCGCCATCGAGGGAGCCGTCGAGGGCGTTGCTCAGCACCCGCGCGAGCGACTTCGAGGTTCCCGTCTCGCTCGCCAGGAGCTCGGTGAGCGCGCGCTTCACCGTGTCGTCATCGAAGCGATTGACCAGCTTGTCCTGAAGGAGCTTGTAGGGCTTGATACCCCAGATCCACTCGGGGACGGCCCTCTCCCCGTCGGTGTTGCGCTCGGGCTTCGTGAGCTGCTCGTGATTCTGCTTTTTGCGCTGCTCCTTCTTGTGCTCCTCGACGTCAGGGATGATGTCGAGATCGAAGTCCCAGTCGCCGAACGGGTTCTCCTGGGTCTCCGCTTCCGCCTCGGTCGCGGTCGTGTCGACCGGCGCGCCGGCATCGCTGCTCGGGTCGGGGCCGGATGAGGCTTGTTGCGCGCTGCTCTCGAGCTCCTCCCGAGCGGCAGGGGCCTCCTCGGAGAGCTGCGGGGCGCTCGACGCCGCGGCGGCGGGAGGCGTGTCGCCGGTGGAGCTGCCGTCCTCCTCGACGTCGCTGTCTCGGCCGATCGTGTCGCTGCCCTGATCCCGCTCGAGCGTGTCCAGAACGCGCTCGACGTGCTCTTCAAGGGGCTGCCGCAGCTCCTCTGCGGGCCGGCTGAGCAAGCCGGGGTGGAACTCCAGCCACTTCTCGACGATCTCCGCGGCGAGCCGCTCGGCGGCGGGCCGCGCGATGGGCAGGAGCTCCGGGAGCCGCGGGAGGAGCTGCGTGGCGATGGTTTCGCGGACGATCTGCGCCACCTCTTCCCGATGCTGCTCTGGGGCGCGCTCCAGGAGCTTCTCCAGCCCTGACGGCGTGCGCTGGACCGCTCCGGGACCGGGCGTCGCTGCAGGCCCGCCAGCGACGTTGGCCTCGTGCTGGTTCACATGAGTTCCCGCGAGCAGGTCGGCCGGATCCGCGCCGTCCTGCGCGGTCCCGGACGGCCCGCGCGACGCGAGGTGCGCTGGAGCCTGCTGCTGGGCGGGGGCGCCGGGGGCCTGGGCGCGCGGCGGGGGGTAGGTCCCGAGGGTGATCACCTCGAAGAGCCTCGGCATGTCGGCCTTCTGCACCCGGATGGGGAACGACTGCCCCCACGACTGGACGGGCACGATGAAGGCGTCGCCGTCGGCCTTGATCTCGCCGTCGATCGCGAAGTGGTGCCGGCTCTGGGCTTCGCCCGTGCCGAGCGGCGCGACGGTCGCGGGAGCGCGAGGCGTCGCGTCGTCGCCGTCGCCGTCGCCGTCGCCGTCGCGGTGCTTCTTCGCCGCTTCCCAGAGCGCCTTGCCGTTCGACACGGTCGCCACGGCGAACCCTGCTCGATCCGTGCGCTTGAGCGTCTCGTTGATGCGCTTGACGTCGTCATCGGAGGGGCCGCCGCTCTTGACCGTGACCTCCGCCCCGAGCGCGTTGCGCATGAGGGATGCGATCGAGTTCGCCGAGAGGAGCAGGTCGCCTTCCGCCGCCACGACGCCTGGCTGCCTGGCGGCGTCGGTGCGCTTCCCGTGCTGCGCGACGGCGTCCTGTCCGAGGAGCTCGACCAGGCCTCGGGCGAGCAGGTGATCGAGGAGGTGGCGATCCAGCTGTTGCCGGTCCGTCGCTCGGGTCAGGCCGCCGCGCTTTGCCCCGGCCGTCTTGAGCCCGTTGACGAGCGGCCGCGTCGGGGCCGGGCCGGCGGCGCGCGGGATCTCTCCGGTCATCACGCGCCGGAGGATGTCGAGATCTTCGCTGAGCGCCGCCCTGCCCGGGCCCGGGTCCTGCTGCGCGCCGAGCTCGTGGGCCCCGGGCGCTTGCGCGAGCCGGCCGAGCAGCCGGCCGGTGAACAGCGCAGCGACCAGGTGCGAGGTGGTGGCGAGATCGCCCTTCAGCATCGTGTAGAGGGCGCTGTTGATGCCGCAGTTGCTGAAGGCGGATTGCGACAGCGACGCGGGGTTCTCGATGAGCTCGCGCAGCCTGTCCACGATCGCGCGGTCGACGTTCAGCGACTCGAGCAGGCCTGCCAGGCTGTTCGCGGCCTGCTGCCTGATATCGTCGTTCGCCGGGCCGGACCACGCGCGGCTCTGCTTGTCGAGCGAGCTGAGGAGATCGTCGAGCGTCTTGCCCTGGTCCCGTGGGCTCGGCGCGACCTGCGCGCTGTCGGTGTGCGGCGGCGGGTCGAGGGCCACGCTCTCGCCGTCCAGGGCAGGGTTATAGCCTGCCAGCATGGTCGCCGGCGTACCCGGTGACGGGCGACCTCGGCTCCCGGCGGGGGCGCGCGTCGCTCCGGCGCTCTGCGCCGTGCCCGACGGGGCATGGCCGGGTTCGTTATCCCGCGGAGCCTGCTCGGGATCTCCCGACCGTCCCTGGGCGTCCTGGAGCCCCTGAGGCGGCTGGGTGCGCGGGCCGACGAGCTCGGTGAGGGCGTCTTTGCCCCGCAGCGCCAGGTCGTGCTCGAACCTGTCGGCGCGCTCCCTGAGGGTCGTGGCCCAGTCGCTCCCGAGCTTGCCCAGGTCGACGGTGCGAGCGTTCTTGATCTGGTCGTCGCCGATCTTGTCCTGTTTGAGGCCGCCGACGCTGGAGATGGGGTTGGCGGTCTTCTCGGTGGAGAACACGTTATGGACGTAGCCGACGGTGCTGGGCGCGCCCGGTCCCGTGGTCTCCATGCCGATCTGGAGCGCGCCGGGCCTGCCCGGCCTGGGCGGGCGGTAGCCGATGAACATGTGTCCGTGGGCGCCGTCGGGGAGGATGACGTCGCCGTTGAAGTCCTTGAGGCCGAGGCCGCCGACGGCGAGGTTGATGCCGTAGAGCTCTGTGTCGTCGAGCTTGGACTTGACGGCGGCGAAGTGCCCGCCCTCCTCCTTGAACTGGCCGTCGCTGAGCGCGACGTGGTGCGTCCCGAAGGAGCGCTTGAACACGCCGGGCCTGGGGTTGCCGTTCGAGTCGGTGATGCCGAGCAGCTCGGTCAGCTGGTAGGGAGGGCTGCCGGCGGGGACCTGGACGTTGACGCGACCGCCGTGCGAGAGGAGCTTGGAGACGGGCGCGTCCTCGAGCGGGACATGGCTCTTGGCGCTGTGGTCGTAGATCTCTGCGCCTTCCTGGAGCAGGTGGAAGACGTTCTTGAGCACCTCGAGCGACTGCCGGTGCCTGTCGACGACCTGCTCCTTGGAGAGCTTCGTTCGCTGGTGAAAGAGCTTCTTCTGCGGGTCGGGGACGGCGCCCTTGTCGATGGCGGTGTTCGCGTCGTCGTTGGGCTCGGTGTATTCGAGGGTGTTCGACCATTGGGCGACGATGCCCTTGTCGATGAGCCTCTTGAGCTCCGCTCTCCTGGTCGTGTCGGTCGTGTGCCTCGCCTCCATGGAGATGGCGACCGCGGCTGGGGGTGTGCCCTCGAAGCGCTGGCCGTGCTCGCCGCCGTTCATCTGGCGCGAGACGTAGCTTGCGAGCACGACCTTGCTGGCCTTGTGGAGCTGGTGGAAGCCGCGGAAGCGCTCGGGGTTGTCGTCGTCTTTACCCGACAGGTACTTCGTGACCTCGTCGAGGGTGAGCATGCCGGAGGCGTTGAGCCAGCTCTGGCCCTGGGGGGTGGAGGAGAGCTGCTCGAAGGCGGTCCACTCGGCGTCGCTGAGCAGCTGTCCCTTGGGGAAGCGTCGTCCGATCTGCTCCTTCGCCGTGCCAGGATCGCGCGGGAAGCCGCCGCTGCTCAGCTGCGGGGCGATCGTGGGGAGACCGCGCTTGGCCCTCTCGCGGCTCAGGAAGCCGGTGTCGGGCCGCCAGATGGTGTTCTTGACGGCCTTGTCGACGATCCAGGTGACCTCCTCGACCGGGGTGGAGGTCGCCGGGTCCGGCGCTCTCTCCGACGGCGGCTCGGGCTCTTCCTCGATCAGGTCGGTCTGCAGCTGCGGGGCGGCTGCGTCATCCCCGCTGTCCAGAGCGGGGTTGTACCCGGCCAGCATGTCCTCCAGCGCGTCCGGCGACGTGCGACCGTCCCCTCTGGAGGAGCCCTCGTTTGCGGCGGGAGCGCGGGCACTTCGTACGGTATCCGGCGGGGCATCACCGGGCGGATCACGACGCTCGTCGTCCCGCGACTCCTGCTCGGGCCGATCCGATCGCTGCTCGGAGGTACGCTGCTGGGCGTCCTTTAGCTCCTGGGGCGGCTGGGTGCGCGGGCCGACGAGCTCGGTAAGGGCGTCTTTGCCCCGCAGCGCCAGGTCTTGCTCGAAGCTGTCGGCGCGCTCCCTGAGGGTCGTGGCCCAGTCGCTCCCGAGTTTGCCCAGGTCGACGGTGCGAGCGTTCTTGATCTGGTCGTCGCCGATCTTGTCCTGCTTGAGGCCGCCGACGCTGGAGATGGGGTTGGCGGTCTTCTCGGTGGAGAACACATTGTGGACGTAGCCGACGGTGCTGGGCGCGCCGGGGCCGGTGGTCTCCATGCCGATCTGGAGGGCGCCGGGCCTGCCCGGCCTGGGCGGGCGGTAGCCGATGAACATGTGTCCATGGGCGCCGTCGGGGAGGATGACGTCGCCGTTGAAGTCCTTGAGGCCGAGGCCGCCGACGGCGAGGTTGATGCCGTAGAGCTCCGTGTCGTCGAGCTTGGACTTGACGGCGGCGAAGTGCCCGCCCTCCTCCTTGAACTGGCCATCGCTGAGCGCGACGTGGTGCGTCCCGAAGGAGCGCTTGAACACGCCGGCTCTGGGGTTACCGTTCTTGTCGGTGATGCCGAGCAGCTCGGTCAGCTGGTAGGGGGAGCTGCCGGCGGGGATCTGGACGTTGACGCGGCCGCCATGCGACAGGAGCTTGGCGACGGGGGCGTCCTCGAGCGGGACATGGCTCTTGGCGCTGTGGTCGTAGATCTCTGCGCCTGCCTGGAGCAGGTGGAAGACGTTTTTGAGCACCTCGAGCGACTGCCGGTGCCTGTCGACGACCTGCTCCTTGGAGAGCTTATTTCGCTGCTGAAAGAGCTTCTTCTGCGGGTCGGGGACGGCGCCCTTGTCGATGGCGGTGTTCGCGTCGTCGTTGGGCTCGGTGTACTCGAGGGTCTTCGACCATTCAGCGACGATGCCCTGATCGATCAGCCGGTTGAGCGCCGCTTTCCTGGTCGGGTCGGTCGTGTGCCTTGCCTCCATGGAGATGGCGACCGCGGCGGGAGGGGTGCCGTCGAAGCGCTTGCCGTCCTCGCCGCCGTTCATCTGGCGCGAGACGTAGCTTGCGAGCACGACCTTGCTGGCCTTGTGGAGCTGGTGGAAGCCGCGGAAGCGCTCGGGGTTGTCGTCGTCTTTACCCGACAGGTACTTCGTGACCTCGTCGAGGGTGAGCATGCCGGAAGCGTTGAGCCAGCTCTGGCCCTGGGGGCTGGAGGAGAGTTGCTCGAAGGCGCTCCACTCTGCGTCGCTGAGCAGCTGTCCCTTGGGGAAGCGCCTTCCGATCTGCTCCTTCGCCGTGCCGGGATCGCGGGGGAAGCCGGCGCTGCTCAGCTGCGGGGCGATCGCGGGGAGACCGCGCTTGGCCCTCTCGCGGCTCAGGAAGCCGGTGTCGGGCCGCCAGATGGTGTTCTTGACGGCCTTGTCGACGATCCAGGTCACCTCCTCGACCGGGGTGGAGGTCGCCGGATCCGGCGCTCTCTCCGACGGCGGCTCCGGCACTTCCTCGATCTCGCCGGTCTGCGGCTGCGGGTCGGCTGCGTCATCCCCGCTGTCCGAATCGGGGTTGTACCCGGCCAGCATGTCCGCCGCGGCATCCCCGGGCGGATCACGTCGCTCGTTGTCCCGCGGTTCCTGCGCCGGTTCTCCCGACCGTTGCTGGGCGTCTTTTAGCTCCTGGGGCGGCTGGGTGCGCGGGCCGACGAGCTCGGTGAGGGCGTCTTTGCCCCGCTGCGCCAGGTCTTGCTCGAAGCTGTCGGCGCGGTCCCTGAGGGTCGTTGCCCAGTCACTCCCGAGCTTGCCCAGGTCGACGGTGCGAGCGTTCTTGATCTGGTCGTCGCCGATCTTGTCCTGTTTGAGGCCGCCGACGCTGGAGATGGGGTTGGCGGTCTTCTCGGTGGAGAACACGTTATGGACGTAGCCGACGGTGCTGGGCGCGCCCGGGCCGGTGGTCTCCATGCCGATCTGGAGGGCGCCGGCCCTGCCCGGCCTGGGCGGGCGGTAGCCGATGAACATGTGGCCGTGGGCGCCGTCGGGGAGGATGACGTCGCCGTTGAAGTCCTTGAGGCCGAGGCCGCCGACGGCGAGGTTGATGCCGTAGAGCTCTGTGTCGTCGAGCTTGGACTTGACGGCGGCGAAGTGCCCGCCCTCCTCCTTGAACTGGCCATCGCTGAGCGCGACGTGGTGCGTCCCGAAGGAGCGCTTGAACACGCCGGCTCTGGGGTTACCGTTCTTGTCGGTGATGCCGAGCAGCTCGGTCAGCTGGTAGGGGGAGCTGCCGGCGGGGACCTGGACGTTGACGCGACCGCCGTGCGACAGGAGCTTGGCGACGGGGGCGTCCTCGAGCGGGACATGGCTCTTGGCGCTGTCGTCGTAGATCTCTGCGCCTGCCTGGAGCAGGTGGAAGACGTTCTTGAGCACCTCGAGCGACTGCCGGTGCCTGTCGACGACCTGCTCCTTGGAGAGCTTCTTTCGCTGCTGAAAGAGCTTCTTCTGCGGGTCGGGGACGGCGCCCTTGTCGATGGCGGTGTTCGCGTCGTCGTTGGGCTCGGTGTACTCGAGGGTCTTCGACCATTCAGCGACGATGCCCTTGTCGATCAGCTGCTCGAGCTCCGCTTTCCTGGTCGGGTCGGTCGTGTGCCTCGCCTCCATGGAGATGGCGACCGCGGCAGGAGGGGTGCCCTCGAAGCGCTTGCCGTCCTCGCTGCCGTTCATCTGGCGCGAGACGTAGCTTGCGAGCACGACCTTGCTGGCCTTGTGGAGCTGGTGGAAGCCGCGGAAGCGCTCGGGGTTGTCGTCGTCTTTACCCGACAGATACTTCGTGATCTCGTCGAGGGTGAGCATGCCGGAGGCGTTGAGCCAGCTCTGGCCCTGGGGGGTGGAGGAGAGCTGCTCGAAGGCGCTCCACTCGGCGTCGCTGAGCAGCTGTCCCTTGGGGAAGCGCCTTCCGATCTGCTCCTTCGCCGTGCCGGGATCGCGCGGGAAGCCACCGCTGCTCAGCTGCGGGGCGATCGCGGGGAGACCGCGCTTGGCCCTCTCGCGGCTCAGGAAGCCGGTGTCGGGCCGCCAGATGGTGTTCTTGACGGCCTTGTCGACGATCCAGGTGACCTCCTCGACCGGGGTGGAGGTCGCCGGATCCGGCGCTCTCTCCGACGGCGGCTCCGGCACTTCCTCGATCTCGCCGGTCTGCGGCTGCGGGTCGGCTGAGTCATCCCCGCTATCCGAATCGGGGTTGTGCCCTGCCTGCAACTCCGCCAGATCTTGCTCTTGCGCGGAGGCGGTCGGGGATGGCGCTCGCGGCGGGAGAGCGGTGCCGTAGGTGATCGCCGCGAAGACCTTCGGCATATCCTCCTTGTTCACCCGCACGCGGAAGGTGCGGCCCCAGGACTGGAGCGGCACGAGGAAGGAGTCGCCCAGGTCCGTGATCGGGCCGTCGATCGGGGCATGGTGTGGCGCGGTCGTGGCGGTCCCGCCGAGCCGCGGGACGTCCCCGGGAGCGTGAGGAGCCGTGGAGGAGCTGGCCTCGTGCTCCTTCGCTGCGTTCCAGAGCGCCTCGCCGTCCATCAGGGTGGCGATCGCAAACCCTCCCTGGTCTGTCTGCTGCAGGGCCTTTTTGACGCTCGCGACGTCATAGCCCCCGGGGGAGCTGTGGGTCGTGACGGTGGCGTTCGCTCCGAGCGCCGAGTTGAAGATGCTCGCGACCGAGCTCGCCGAGGCCAGCAGGTCGCCCTGCGCCGCGGCGACGCCGGGCTGATGGGCGCCGTCGGTCTGTTGCTCGAGCTTCGCGAGGGTGGTGGGGCCGAGCAGCTCGACGAGGCCGCGGGCGAGCAGATGGTCGAGGAGGTGGCGATCCAGCTCCTTTCGATCTTTTTCCCTCTTCAGGCTGTCGCCCTTGGCCTTGGCGGTCCGGAGGCCGTTGACGAGGGGCCTGGTGGGAGCCGGGCCGGGCGACTGCGGGACATCTCCTGTCATCACGCGCCGGATGAGGTCCAGGCTGTCGCTGAGCGCCGCCTTGCCCGAGCCCTGCAATTGGGAGGAGTCGACCCCAGGGGAATCCGCGAGCTTGCCGAGCAGCTTGCCCGTGAAGATCGCGGCGACCAGGTGGGAGGTGGTGGCGAGATCGTTCTTGAGCGTCGGGTAGAGGATGCTGGTGAGCGCGCAGTTGGTGAAGGCAGACTGCGAGAGCGAGGCGGGGTTCTCGATGAGCTCGCGCAGCCTGGCGATGATCGAGGGGTTCACGTTCTGCTGCTGGAGCAGCCCGGTCAGGAGCTGGTGGGCCTCCTTCTTGTTCTCGTCGGTGGCCGGTTGCGACCATGCGCGGCTCTGCTCCTCGAGCGAGTCGAGCAGATCGTCGAGCGTTTTCCCTTCGGCGTGAGGGCTCGGCTCGACCTGGGCAGCGCCTCCGGCGGCGGTCGGAGCGGGGGAGGGGTTCGCGGCCGGCGCTGCGGCTCCGGCGAGCGTATCGCCCGAGCGGCCCACGCCGCTGTCCTGGAGCTCCTGATGCGGCTGGGTGCGCGGGCCGACGAGCTCGGTGAGGGCGTCTTTGCCCCGCTGCACCAGGTCTTGCTCGAATCCTTCCGCTCGCTCCCTGAGGGTGTTTGCCCAGTCGTTACCGAGCTTGCTCAGGTCGACGGTGCGAGCGTTCTTGATCTGGTCGTCGCCGATCTTGTCCTGCTTGAGGCCGCCGACGCTGGAGATGGGGTTGGCGGTCTTCTCGGTGGAGAACACATTGTGGACGTAGCCGACGGTGCTGGGCGCGCCGGGGCCGGTGGTCTCCATGCCGATCTGGAGGGCGCCGGGCCTGCCCGGCCTGGGCGGGCGGTAGCCGATGAACATGTGTCCATGGGCGCCGTCGGGGAGGATGACGTCGCCGTTGAAGTCCTTGAGGCCGAGTCCGCCGACGGCGAGGTTGATGCCGTAGAGCTCCGTGTCGTCGAGCTTGGACTTGACGGCGGCGAAGTGCCCGCCCTCCTCCTTGAACTGGCCATCGCTGAGCGCGACGTGGTGCGTCCCGAAGGAGCGCTTGAACACGCCGGCTCTGGGGTTGCCGTTCTTGTCGGTGATGCCGAGCAGCTCGGTCAGCTGGTAGGGGGAGCTTCCGGCGGGGATCTGGACGTTGACGCGGCCGCCGTGCGACAGGAGCTTGGCGACGGGGGCGTCCTCGAGCGGGACATGGCTCTTGGCGCTGTCGTCGTAGATCTCTGCGCCTGCCTGGAGCAGGTGGAAGACGTTCTTGAGCACCTCGAGCGACTGCCGGTGCCTGTCGACGACCTGCTCCTTGGAGAGCTTCTTTCGCTGCTGAAAGAGCTTCTTCTGCGGGTCGGGGACGGCGCCCTTGTCGATGGCGGTGTTCGCGTCGTCGTTGGGCTCGGTGTACTCGAGGGTCTTCGACCATTCGGCGACGATGCCCTTGTCGATGAGCCTCTTGAGCTCCGCTCTCCTGGCCATGTCGGTCGTGTGCCTCGCCTCCATGGAGATGGCGACCGCGGCCGGGGGGGTGCCCTCGAAGCGTCTTCCGTCCTCGCTGCCGTTCATCTGGCGCGAGACGTAGCTTGCGAGCACGACCTTGCTGGCCTTGTGGAGCTGGTGGAAGCCGCGGAAGCGCTCGGGGTTGTCGTCGTCTTTACCCGACAGATACTTCGTGATCTCGTCGAGGGTGAGCATGCCGGAGGCGTTGAGCCAGCTCTGGCCCTGGGGGGTGGAGGAGAGCTGCTCGAAGGCGCTCCACTCTGCGTCGCTGAGCAGCTGTCCCTTGGGGAAGCGCCGTCCGATCTGCTCCTTCGCCGTGCCGGGATCGCGCGGGAAGCCGCCGCTGCTCAGCTGCGGGGCGATCGTGGGGAGACCGCGCTTGGCCCTCTCGCGGCTCAGGACGCCGGTGTCGGGCCGCCAGATGGTGTTCTTGACGGCCTTGTCGACGATCCAGGTGACCTCCTCGACCGGGGTGGAGGTCGCCGGGTCCGGCGCTCTCTCCGACGGCGGCTCCTGGTCTTCCTCGATCTCGTTGGTCTGCGGCTGTGGGTCGGCCGTCTCACCCCTGCTGTTCGAAGCAGGGTTGTATCCCGCCAGCGTGTTCACCGGCGCATCACCGGGCGGATCGCGTCCCTCGTCATCCCGCGGTTCCTGCGAGGGTCCTCCCGCCCGCTGCGCGGCGTCCTGGAGCTCTTGAGGCGGCTGGGTGCGCGGGCCGAGGAGCTCGAGGAGCGCGTCCTTCCCTTTCTGCTTCAGGTCCTGCTCGAACCTGTCGGCGCGGTCCTTGAGGGTCTTTTTCCAGTCGGTCCCGAGCTTGGCGAGGTCGACGGTGCGAGCGTTCTTGGTGCTCTCGTCGCCGATCTTGTCCTGCTTGAGGCCGCCGACGCTGGAGATGGGGTTTGCGGTCGCCTCGGTGGAGCGCAAGGTGTGGGGGTAGGCGACGGTGCTGGGCGCGTTCGGGCCGGTGGTCTCCATGCCGATCTGGAGCGCGCCCTGCCTGCCCGGCTTGGGCGGGCGGTAGCCGATGAACATGTGTCCATGGGCGCCGTCGGGCAGGATGACGTCGCCGTTGAAGTCCTTGAGGCCGAGGCCGCCGACGGCGAGGTTGATGCCGTAAAGCTCGGTGTCGTCGAACTTGGCCTTGAGGGCGGCGAGCTGGCCGCCCTGCTCCTTGAACTGGCCACCGCTGAACGAGACGTGGTGGGTCCCGGCCAGGCGCTTGAACACGCCGGGCATTGGATTGCCGTTGCTGTCGGTGATGCCGAGGTGCTCGGTGAGCGCGTAGGGAGCGTTGCCGGCGGGGATCTGGACGTTGACGCGGCCGCCGTGGGACAGGAGCTTGGCGACGGGCACGTCCTGGAGGGGGACATGGCTCTTGGCGGCGCCGTCGTAGATCTCTGCGCCTTCCTGGAGCAGGTGGAAGATGTTCTTGAGCACCGTGAGCGACTGCCCGTGGCGCTTGACGACCTCGTCCTTGGAGAGCCTCCTGCCCTTGGTGAAGGTCAGGGTGTTGAGGACCGTCTTCGGAGCCAGGACGGCGCCCTTGTTGATGGCCGTGGTCGCGGCGTCGTTGAGCTCTGTATACTCGAGGGTCTTCGACCATTCTTCGAGGATGCCCTGGTCGATGAGCCGGTTGAGCTCATCTCGCCTGGCCGGGTCGGTGGTGTGCCTTGCCTCCATGGACAGGGCCATCGCCGCCGGCGGGGTGCCCTCGAAGCGCTTGCCGGCCTCGCTGCCGTTCATCTGGCGCGAGACGTAGCTCGCGAGGATGACCTTGGTCGCCTTGTGGAGCTTGTGGAAGCCGCGGAACTGCTCGGGGTTGTCGCTCGGGTCGCGCGACAGGTACTTCTCGACCTGCTCGTGGGTGAGCATGCCCGAGGCGTTGAGCCAGCTCTGCCCCTGGGGGGTGGAGGAGAGCTGCTCGAAGGCGCTCCACTCGGCGTCGCTGAGCAGCGGCCCTCTGGGGAAGCGTCCTCCGAGCTGCTCCTTGGCCGTGGTGGGGTCGGGGGGGAAGCCGCTGGCGCTCAGCGGGCTCTGGATCGCGGAGAGACCTTGCTTGGCCCTGTCGCGGCTGAGGGGGCCGGTGTCGGTGCGCCAGATGGTGTTCTTGACGGCCTTGTCGACGATCCAGGTCACCTCCTCGACCGGGGTGGAAGTCTCCGGATCCGGCGCCCTCTCCGACGGCGGCTCCGGCTCTTCCTCGATCGCGTCCAGTTGCGCTTGCGGGTTGGCTGCCTCATCCCTGCTGTTCGAAGCGGGGTTGTACCCGGCCAGCATGTCCGCCGGGTTGCTGGTCTGGCCGTCACCGAGGCTGTTCGGGTCGACGTTCGCGGCAGGGTTGAAGCCGGTGGGGATCGCGCTCGAGCCCGCTGCGGACAGCTGGGACCCAGCGCTCTGCGCCATGTTCTGGCGGATGCGTTCCCACGTGTCCCGCCCCTGGTTGATCAGGCCCGTGAGGTCGTTCTGGAAGAAGTCGCGCACCTGCTGGGTCAGCTGCGCCCTCGGCGCGGGGTTGGGGTCGTAGTAGGACGCATACGTCTCGGCGAACCACTCGGCGGGCGTGGAGAACTGGTAGTTGGAGACGGCGTTGTTGCGGGCGTCCTGGCGGTAGCTGACCCAGTTGTCGTACTGGTCGACCTGGAAGATGCGGCCGCCAACGGCCAGCTTCGAGGCCCCGCCGTCGTCCAGCGTCCAGGGCTGGGCCATGGCGAACTTGACGGTGTCGACGGCCTTCTCGAGCTTCTTCTTCAGGTCTGGGTCCCCGGAGGCGACGTCGGCGGGAAAGTCCGCCAGGGGAGTCATGTCCTTGCGCCGCGAGGGCGGATCGAGGACGGAAGCGAAGCGCTGGAGCAGGGAGAAGCCGTCGGTCTCGCTGTTCGCCTCGTCGTCGGTGATGCCCGCCTTGGCAAAGATGGCGCGGGTGACCTCTTCGAGGTCCCGCGTGTCGGAGTGCACCTTCCAGCCGCCGAACCGGGGGTCGCCGGCGAGGCTGTCCTTCCAGTCGATCAGCTTGTCGATGGAGTGGCCGACCTCGTGGCGCATGGTCCACTTGATCAGGTTGCCGTTGGCGAGCACGTCGGACGTGCCGCCCATGACGTGGCGGTCCTGGGTGATACCGAGCGCCTTGTCCTGGTCCTTGTTGACGCCGTCGTAATCCCGGATGGCGCCGCGATCCATCCGCTTTCGCTGCCAGTTCCATCGCCGGTTGAGCCGGCTGTAGATGAATGTCGGCACCTTCGGTGGATTGACGACGTTGATGGTGTCGGTGAGCTCGTCGTACGCGCTCGCCGCTTGTTCCGAGGAGATGTCGCGGATGATCTTCCGCAGCGTCGGGCTGCCGGTGACGTGCTCTGGCGGCAGCGCGCCGAGGGCCTTCTCGATATGATCGAGCATCTTGTGCGAGAAGTGCGTGCCGTCGGCGTCTTCGTCCGGTCCGATCTGCAGCTCGTACTTGTCGGCCAGCGCCTGCTCGCGCTGATCGGCGCCCTCGTTGGAGACCATCCCGGCGAACCCGTGTCCCCCGGTGCCGAGCTTCTTGCCGAGCCACGACACGGACGTGGGCGCGCGCGACGGCGGGGCCGTCTCCTGGTCCGGGGTCGCGGAGGCAGCGGCGGAGCTCTCCGCGCCGGCCGCGGGCGGCCTGACCGGCGCCTTCATACCCGTGGTGATGGCGGCGGCCGGGGTCCCGGTGCGCCGCGCGGGCGGCTGTGAGGTCGTCTCTGACGAGGGCTGGCCGGGTCGCTCCGGCGCCTTCCCTTGAGCGTCCGGCGATTCACCGGGCGGCTCTCGGCCCTCATCGTCCCGGGGGGCTTGCTCGGAACCTCCCGACCCGTCCTGGAGCTCTTGCGGCGGCTGGGTGCGCGGGCCGAGGAGCTCGAGGAGCGCGTCCTTCCCTTTTTGCTTCAGGTCCTGCTCGAACCTGTCGGCGCGGTCCTTGAGGGTCTTTTTCCAGTCGGTCCCGAGCTTGGCGAGGTCGACGGTGCGAGCGTTCTTGGTGCTCTCGTCGCCGATCTTGTCCTGCTTGAGGCCGCCGACGCTGGAGATGGGGTTTGCGGTCGCCTCGGTGGAGCGCAAGGTGTGGGGGTAGGCGACGGTGCTGGGCGCGTTCGGACCGGTGGTCTCCATGCCGATCTGGAGCGCGCCCTGCCTGCCCGGCTTGGGCGGGCGGTAGCCGATGAACATGTGTCCATGGGCGCCGTCGGGCAGGATGACGTCGCCGTTGAAGTCCTTGAGGCCGAGGCCGCCGACGGCGAGGTTGATGCCGTAAAGCTCGGTGTCGTCGAACTTGGCCTTGAGGGCGGCGAGCTGGCCGCCCTGCTCCTTGAACTGGCCACCGCTGAACGAGACGTGGTGGGTCCCGGCCAGGCGCTTGAACACGCCGGGCATTGGATTGCCGTTGCTGTCGGTGATGCCGAGGTGCTCGGTGAGCGCGTAGGGAGCGTTGCCGGCGGGGATCTGGACGTTGACGCGGCCGCCGTGCGAGAGGAGCTTGGCGACGGGCACGTCCTGGAGGGGGACATGGCTCTTGGCGGCGCCGTCGTAGATCTCTGCGCCTTCCTGGAGCAGGTGGAAGATGTTCTTGAGCACCGTGAGCGACTGCCCGTGGCGCTTGACGACCTCGTCCTTGGAGAGCCTCCTGCCCTTGGTGAAGGTCAAGGTGTTGAGGACCGTCTTCGGAGCCAGGACGGCGCCCTTGTTGATGGCCGTGGTCGCGGCGTCGTTGAGCTCTGTGTACTCGAGGGTCTTCGACCATTCTTCGAGGATGCCCTGGTCGATGAGCCGGTTGAGCTCATCTCGCCTGGCCGGGTCGGTGGTGTGCCTTGCCTCCATGGACAGGGCCATCGCCGCCGGCGGGGTGCCCTCGAAGCGCTTGCCGGCCTCGCTGCCGTTCATCTGGCGCGAGACGTAGCTCGCGAGGATGACCTTGGTCGCCTTGTGGAGCTTGTGGAAGCCGCGGAACTGCTCGGGGTTGTCGCTCGGGTCGCGCGACAGGTACTTCTCGACCTGCTCGTGGGTGAGCATGCCCGAGGCGTTGAGCCAGCTCTGCCCCTGGGGGGTGGAGGAGAGCTGCTCGAAGGCGCTCCACTCGGCGTCGCTGAGCAGCGGCCCTCTGGGGAAGCGTCCTCCGAGCTGCTCCTTGGCCGTGGTGGGGTCGGGGGGGAAGCCGCTGGCGCTCAGCGGGCTCTGGATCGCGGAGAGACCTTGCTTGGCCCTGTCGCGGCTGAGGGGGCCGGTGTCGGTGCGCCAGATGGTGTTCTTGACGGCCTTGTCGACGATCCAGGTCACCTCCTCGACCGGGGTGGAGGTCTCCGGATCCGGCGCTCTCTCCGACGGCGGCTCTTCCTCGATCGCGTCGAACTGTGCTTGCGGGTCGGCTGCCCTATCTCCGCTGCTCGACGAGGGATTGTTCCCTGCCAGCGTGTCGGCCGGGGCATCCTGGGGTGGAACTCGAGGCGCGTTGTCCCGCGACGTCTCCCCGTGCTTGCCCGCGTCGTCGCTCGTGGCAGGATTGTGGCCGCTGGTGATGGCGCTCGCTGCGCTCCCCGCGGGCGGCTGCGGCCCGATGCCCTCCTCGGCGTTCCGGGTGTTCTCGTTGATGCGTTCCCATCTCTCCCGCCCGCCGGTGACCAGGTCCGGGAGCTCGTTCTCGAAGAAGTCGCGCACGTCCTGGGGCAGCCGCGCCTTCGGGGCGGGGTCGGGGTCGTAGTAGGACGCGTACGTCTCCGCGAACCACTCGGCGGGCGTGGAGAACTGGTAGTTGGAGACGGCGCTATTGCGGGCGTCGGCGCGGTAGCTGACCCAGTTGTTGTACTGGTCGACCTGGTAGATGCGGCCGTCGACCTCCAGCTCCGAGGCGCCGCCATCGTCCAGCGTCCAGGGCTGGGCCATGGCGATCTTGACGGTGCGGACAGCCTTTTCGAGCTTGTCCTTCAGGTCTGGATCCTCGGAGGCGGCGTCGGCGGGAAAGTCCTCCAGGGGAGTCATGTCCTCGCGCCGAGAGGGAGCATGGAGGAAGGAGGCAAAGCGCTGGACCAGGGAGACCCCGTCGTCGGTCTCGCTGTTCGCCTCATCGTCGGTGATGCCCGCCTTGGCAAAGATGGCGCGCGTGACGTCCTCGAAATCCCGTGTGTCGGAGTGCACCCTCCAGCCGCCGAACCGGTCTTCCCCGGCGAGGCTCCTCCAGTCGACCAGCTTGTCGATGGAGTGGGCGACCTCGTGGCGCATGGTCCACTTGATCAGGTTGCCGTTCGCGAGCACGTCGGACACACCGCCCATGACGTGGCGCTTGTCGGTGATGCCGAGCGCCTTGTCCTGATCCTTGCTGACGCCGTCGTAGTCCCGGATGGCGCCGCGATCCATCCGCTTCCGCTGCCAGTTCCAGCGCCGGTTGAGCCGGCTGTAGATGAAGGTGGGCACCTTCGGTGGATTGACGATGTTGATGGTGTCGGTGAGCTCGTCGTACGCGCTCGCCGCTTCCTCCGAGGAGATGTCGCGGATGATCGCCCGCAGCGTCGGATTGCCGGTGACGTGCTCGGCCGGCAGCTCCCCGAGGGACTTGCCGATATGGTCGAGCATCTTGTGCGAGAAGTGCTTGCCGCCGGCGTCCTTGCCCGGGCCGACCTGCAGATTGTATTGCTGCGCCAGCGCCTGCTCGCGGTCGGCGGCCCCCTTGTTGGCGAACAGTCCGCCGAGCCCGCGTCCTCCGGTGCCGAGCGGGTCGCCGCCTCCCGTGGTGAGCCCGCTCCACACGTTGCTCTCCGGCGCCTTGTCGCTGGCGGCGTTGTCCGCAGCCGGCGCCTGGTCGCTGGTCGCGTCACTCGCGGCCGGCGGCTGCTTCCGGGGGGTGTCGTTCGCGGCCGGCGCCTGGTCGCTGGTGGCGTCGTTCGCGCCTGGCGCTCGCGACGGGAGATAGGTTCCGTAGGTGAAGACCGGGAAGAGGGAGGGCAGCAGGTCCTTCTTCACCTTGATGGAGAAGCTCTGCTGCCAGGTGTGCAGCGGGACGACGTAATGGTCGCCATCCTCGGTGATCGGGCCATTGATGACGACCTGGTGCGGGCTCGACGTAGCGCTCGTGGCCGCCTTGTCGAACGGCTTGGCCGTCGTGGGATCCTTGGCGAGCTGCTCCGCGCGCTCGACGAGCCCGTTGCCGTCGAGGAACGTGGCCACGGCGAAAGGCGCGTGCTCGGGCCTCACGAGCGCGTCGTTGATGCGGCCGACATCGTAATTGTCCCCGTCGACCATGGTCTCGGCGTCGCCGCCGAGGATGCTGGTGAAGATCGTCACCAGCGAATCGGCCGAGAGCTGCAGATCGCCGCGCTTCTTGGACGGGCCCGTCGCGTCCTTGTCCCGCGTGGCCGCCTTGTCGAGGTAACCGGGGATGACGCCGGCGGTGTAATCGGCGTCGGCCTTGTACTGCTCGGGGGCGAGCTTGCTCAGCATCTTGCCGAGGCCCCGGGCCAGCAGGTAGTCGAGGACGTGCTTGTCGGACCAGGCGCGCCCCTTGCTCTCCAGCTCGGCGCGCCTGGCACCGGCCTTCTTGACGCCGTTCTGCAGCAGCTTGTTGCCGATGGGGGCGTCCTTCAGCGGGAGGTCGCCGCGGATGACGCTCTGGATGGGATCGTCGATCGCCTGGGTGCTCGTCGTCGCGCGCTGTTCGCCCTGGTTGTCGAGCGAGAAGTCGGCGATCTGCTTGCCATCGCGATCGAAGAGCTTGCCGGTGAACTCGGCCGCGACCACGCGGGCGAACCCGGCCAGGTCGGACGTGAGCTGCGTGCGGAGCACGCTTTGCGGCGCGCAGATGGCGAACTCGTGCTGGGAGAGGGAGTCGGGGTCGTCGATGAGCTCCGCGAGCCTGTCGACGAGCGACCTGTCCACGCCCTGGGAACGCATGATGTCGCCAAGGAGCTTCTTGGCGCTTTGCTTGTCCGCGGCGGTGGCCGGATGAGACCATGTCTTGCTAGAGTCGATGAGCGTCTGCAAGGCGGCCTGGGTGTTGCCCAGGCCCTCGCGGGCGCCGTCGGTCTCCAGGTCCGCGCTGTCGTTGGGTGCGCGTGTGGCATCGCGAGGCGGGCTCGCCTGGGAGGCGCCGTTGGCGTCGCGAGGCGAGCTTGCCTGGGAGGCGCCGTTGGCGTCGCGAGGCGAGCTTGTCTGGGAGCTACCGTTGGCGTCACGAGGCGAGCCTGCCTGGGAGCCACCGTTGGCGTCGCGAGGCGGGCTCGCCCCGCGCGAGCCGCTGGACGGGGTTCCGGTCGCGATGTTCCTGGGCATGCCCGCGGTGACCGCGCTGGGGCTCGCTGCGCTGGGGCTGGCTGAGCTCCCGGCGGGCGGCTGGGACCCGGTGCCCTGCTCGGCGTTCCGGATGTTCTCGTTGATGCGTTGCCACCTCTCCTGCCCGCTGCTGATCAGGCCCGGGAGGTCGTTCTGAAAGAAGTCGCGCACCCCCTGGGTCAGCTGCGCCCTCGGCGCGGGGTTGGGGTCGTAGTAAGACGCGTAGGTCTCGGCGAACCACTCGGCGGGCGTGGAGAACTGGTAGTTGGAGACGGCGTTGTTGCGGGCGTCCTGGCTGTAGCTGACCCAGTTGTCGTAGTGATCGACCTGGAAGATGCGGCCGCCAACGGCCAGCTTCGAGGCCCCGCCGTCGTCCAGCGTCCAGGGCTGGGCCATGGCGAACTTGACGGTGTCGACCGCCTTTTCGAGCTTCTTCTTCAGGTCTGGGTCCTCGGAGGCGACGTTGTTGGGAAAGTCCTCGAGGGGAGTCATGTTCTTGCGCCGCGAGGGCGGATCGAGGACGGAGGCGAAGCGCTGGAGCAGGGAGAAGCCGTCGGTCTCGCTGTTCGCCTCGTCGTCGGTGATGCCCGCCTTGGCAAAGATGGCGCGGGTGACCTCTTCGAGGTCCCGCGTGTCGGAGTGCACCTTCCAGCCGCCGAACCGGGGGTCGCTGGCGAGGCTGTCCTTCCAGTCGATCAGCTTGTCGATGGAGTGGCCGATCTCGTGGCGCATGGTCCACTTGATCAGGCTGCCGTTGGCGAGCACGTCGGACGTGCCGCCCATGACGTGGCGGTCCTCGGTGATGCCGAGCGCCTTGTCCTGGTCCTTGTTGACGCCGTCGTAATCCCGGATGGCGCCGCGATCCATCCGCTTTCGCTGCCAGTTCCAGCGCCGGTTGAGCCGGCTGTAGACGAAGGTCGGCACCTTCGGTGGATTGACGATGTTGATGGTGTCGGTGAGCTCGTCATACGCGCTCGCCGCTTGTTCCGAGGAGATGTCGCGGATGATCTTCCGCAGCGTCGGGCTGCCGGTGACGTGCTCTGGCGGCAGCGCGCCGAGGGCCTTCTCGATATGATCGAGCATCTTGTGCGAGAAGTGCGTGCCGCCGGCGTCTTCGTCCGGGCCGATCTGCAGCTCGTACTTGTCGGCCAGCGCCTGCTCGCGCTGGTCGGCGCCCTCGTTGGAGACCATCCCGGCGAACCCGTGTCCCCCGGTGCCGAGCTTCTTGCCGAGCCACCCCACCTTGGTGGGCGCGGGCGGCCTGACTGGCGCCTGCATCCCCGTCGTGATGGCCGTGGCCGGGGTCGCGGAGCGCTGCGCGGGCGACTGCGAGGTCGTCTCCGGCCGGGGCTGGCCGGGTCTCTCCGGCGCCTTCCCTGGAGCGCTCTGCGTCGTTGCTGCTTCCGGGCGAGGACTCGAGGCCTCCGGCGTCTTGGCCGTCATCTGCTCCGGCGCATCGCCGGGCACCTCGCGGGGCTCGTTGCCCTTGGGGGCTTGCTCGGCCCCTCGCGGCCGCTGATCCGAGCTGCCCTGTCCGGGGTCCTGGGCGCCTCGCTTCGGGTCGGACGCGGCGTCACCCGGCGGACGGCGGCGATCGCCGCCCCGCGAACCTCGCTCGGATCGATCCGAGCCGTCGTCGGAGCGATTCGATTCGTCGTCGGACCGGTCCGATCCGTCGGACGACTCGTCGGCGGCGCGCGGCGCGGTATCCCGGGTGGCCTGCTCCGGAATCTCGCGCGGGCCGACGAGGTTCTTGATCGCCTCTGTCGGGTTCTCCTTCGCGTCTTGCTCGAACTGGTCCGCTCGTTCCTCGAGGGGTCCTTTCCAGTCGTCCCCGAACTTGCGCAGGTCGACGGTGCGGGCGTTCTTGCCCTTCTCGTCGCCGATCTTGTCCTGCTTGAGGCCGCCGACGCTGGAGATGGGGTTTGCGGTCTTCTCGGTGGAGAGCCAGTTATGGACGTAACCGACGGTGCTGGGCGCGCCAGGGCCGGTGGTCTCGATGCCGATCTGCAGCGCGCCCCGCCTCCCCGGCTTGGGCGGGCGGTAGCCGATGAAGATGTGCCCGTGGGCGCCGTCGGGCAGGATCACGTCGCCGTTGAAGTCCTTGAGGCCGAGCCCGCCGATGGCGAGGTTCATGCCGTAGAGCTCTGTGTCGTCGAGCTTGGACTTGACCATGGCGGGGCGCCCGCCCTCCTCCTTGAACTTCCCCTTGCGGAGCGAGACGTGGTGCGTCCCGAAGTCGCGCTTGAACACGCCGGCCTTGGGGTTGCCCTTGTCGTCGGTGATGCCGAGGAACTCTGTCAGCGCGTAGGGCGAGCTGCTCTCGGGGACCTGGATGTTGACGCGGCCGCCGTGCGACAGGAGCTTGGCGACCGGCACGCCCTTGAGCGGGACATGGCTCTTCGAGCCGGCGTCGTAGATCTCGGCGCCGGCCTGGAGCAGGTGGAAGATGTTCTTGAGCACCTCGGTCGACTGCCGGTACCGATCGAGGGCCTCGTCCCTCGAGAGCGACTGGGGCTCTGCGAACGTCAAGCTATCCTTGAGCGTCCTCGGCGCCAGCACGGCGCCCTGGTCCATGGCCGTGATGGCGTCCTCGTTGGGCTCGGTATGCTCGAGCGTCTTGGCCCACTCGTTGGCGATGCCCTGATCGATCTGCTTCGTGAGCTCGTCCCTCCTCGCCGGGTCGGTCGTGTGCCTCGCCTCCATGGACAGGGCGATCGCCGCCGGAGGCGTGCCCTCGAAGCGCTTGCCGTCCTCACCGCCGTTCATCTGGCGCGAGACGTAGCTCGCCATGGCGACCTTGCTCGGCTTGTGGAGCAGGTGGAAGCCGCGGAACCTCTCGGAGTTTTCGTTCGAAAGGTACTGCGCGATCTGGTCGTGCGTGAGCATGCCCGAGGCGTTGAGCCAGGTCTGTCCCTCCGTGGTCGAGGAGAGCTCTTTGAAGGCGTCCCACTCGGCATCGCTGAACAGCTGTCCCTTGGGAAAGCGCTTCCCGATCTGCTTCTTTGCTTCCGCGGGGTGGGAGGGGAAGCCGCCTCGGGTCAGCGGGCCGGCGAGCTTCGGGGCGGCTCGCTTCGCCTTTTTGCGCCTTCCTCTCCCCGTGGAAGTTCGCCACTCGCTCTTCTTGACAGCCTTGTCCGCGATCCACGTCACCTTGCCGTCCTGCGCTGGGGCAGTCGTGGTGGACGAGCTTCCCGGCTGCGGTCCCGGGCGATCACGCCCCGGCTGCTGGGAGCCTTGCCCCGCGGGCGGTGACTTCGAGCCCGACGGGCTGGTGGGCGTATCCTGCGCGGCGGAAGCGGGTTTTTGCGTGGGGGTGCTCTTCCCGCCGGTCTCGCCGGTCCTGGGGGAGGTCTGAGCTGGCGTGCCGTCCTTGGCGGCGGCCTCCTTCGCGGGCGCCTTCTCGGACGTGTCGCCGGTCTTGGGCGACGTGCTTCCCGGTGTGGTCGCGCTGGTGTTCCCCTGGGAAACATTGCCCGGGAGCTGCGATGATGGGTTTGCGGGCGTCGTGGAGCCCTGGGGAGCGGCGGTGTTGTTGGAGGGAGCGGACTGAGGCCTGACCTGGGGCTGCTGGTTGGTGGTCGGCGTGGAGCCCTGGGGAGCGGCGGTGTTGTTGGAGGGAGCGGACTGAGGCCTGACCTGGGGCTGCTGGTTGGTGGTCGGCGTGGAGCCCTGGGGAGCGGCGGTGTTGTTGGAGGGAGCGGATTGAGGCCTGACCTGGGGCTGCTGGTTGGTGGTCGGCGTGGAGCCCTGGGGAGCGGCGGTATTGTTGGAGGGAGCGGACTGAGGCCTGACCTGGGGCTGCTGGTTGGTGGTCGGCGTGGAGCCCTGGGGAGCGGCGGTGTTGTTGGAGGGAGCGGACTGAGGCCTGACCTGAGGCTGCTGGTTGGTGGTCGGCGTGGAGCCCTGGGGAGCGGCAGTGTTGTTGGAGGGAGCGGACTGAGGCCTGACCTGGGGCTGCTGGTTGGTGGTCGGCGTGGAGCCCTGGGGAGCGGCGGTGTTGTTGGAGGGAGCGGACTGAGGCCTGACCTGAGGCTGCTGGTTGGTGGTCGGCGTGGAGCCCTGGGGAGCGGCAGTGTTGCTGGAGGGAGCGGACTGAGGCCTGACCTGGGGCTGCTGGTTGGTGGTCGGCGTGGAGCCCTGGGGAGCGGCGGTGTTGTTGGAGGGAGCGGACTGAGGCCTGACCTGGGGCTGCTGGTTGGTGGTCGGCGTGGAGCCCTGGGGAGCGGCGGTGTTGTTGGAGGGAGCGGACTGAGGCCTGACCTGGGGCTGTGTGGCCTGAGGTGGAGTGGCCGAGCTGCCGAGGACCTGAGGCTGCTGGTTGATGGGCGTCGTGGAGCCCTGGGGAATGCCGCTGCCGTTGGAGGGAGCGGATTGAGGCCTGACCTGGGGCTGTGTGGCCTGAGACGGAGTGGCCGAGTTGCCGAGGACCTGGGGCTGCTGGTTGGTGGTCGGCGTGGAGCCCTGGGTCTGGTTCGGAGGCACGTTGACCGGAGCGGCCGGAGGCCTGGGTGCAGCGGTGGGCGAGCTCGGCGCAGTGGTGGGCCCTTGCCCGACATTGGCGCTGCTGTTGCCGGTCGTCGCGCTCCCGAGATGGCTTCCCGAAGGCGTGGTCGTCGTTGTCGTCGGGCCGGGCGAGCTCGTGTTGCTGACGCTCTTCCGCGTGACGGGATCCCAGCCGGAGAAGGCGCCCGGCTTCGGGGCCGGCTTCGGGGCCGCGGCCTGGTTCACGGCGTCGGGCACGGCCGTGCTGGTGGACGGGCTGCTGGTGCTGGGCGAGGGGTGGGCGAAGCCGCCCGCGCTCTTGACCTGGGCGCGCAGCTCCGACCGGATCCCCTTGGCTGGCGACGACGAACGGCTGCGCGATGACCTCATGAGCCATGATTGACGCGAAAATGATTCGTTGCCAAGCGCCTCGCCCCCGCGCCTCACGGCGGGATATCCCGTCCCATGGCATCCTGCTCCGCCCGCTGCGCATCGCTCTGGAGCCGCCTCTGGACCGGCGCTCCTCGCACCTTGGATCCGCAACGGCTCGCCCCATTGCGGCGCTCGCCCGTCCAGACGCCGCCGCGAATCCGAGCATGCGTTCAGGGCGACGCGCGGCAGGCGCCGCGATTGCGACCAGCCCGCCGATCAGGTGATCTATCTCTCGAATGCACGGGCTGGCGCGCCGATAGCGCTGTAATGTTCTTGTGTGAGCGAATTGTCTTGCCTTTCCTTCACGCGCCGGGCGCACGGTCGTGCGCCGGCGCGCTCGGCGGGGATCGAGGGCTGTCGGCGCGAATCCAGGGCTGAGCCGGCTCGCTGTGCACCGCCGCCGAGGCGAGTTGTCTCGCGCGGCGCTCTTGTGTACGAGGTTGGAGCGGCAGCGCTGGCCCATGAAGCCGCCGCGCCGGGCCAGGAGAGCGAGGATCCATGAGCGTCACGACCATCGCCGTCCCCGACTTCGAGCCTGCGACGGCGCCGCTGCCCGCGTTCGACGAGGAATTGACGGTGCAGAGCCTGCTCGTCTCCCCCGTCGAGGCGGCCTACCGACATCGTCTGCCCCTCGTCGGACGCACGGACGTGCACCCGCTCGTCCAGGCGGCGTACATGGCCTTCACCCAGCGCTACCCCCTCGTGCTCTCGCCCGACGTGATCTGGTTCTGCCTGGCCCGGGGGTTCACCCTCCACGTCGCCGCGAACGAGGAGCAGCGGCGCCAGGTCCTCCTCGAGGACGGCGACTTCGAGCTGAGGATCGAAAGGCCGGATTTCACGCTGGGTCAGGTGAACCCCTGGCCCGTCGCGTTCTCGGATTTCTCGGCCCAGGTCGCCGCGCGGGTCGGCAAGCTGCGGGAGCTCGTGACAGCCGGCTTCTCGACCACGGGACCGGTGGAGCGCGTGGCGTCGGAGCTCACGGTGATGACGCCGTTCGCGCCATACCACGAATGGCAGCCGCCCTTCCCCGCGGACATGAGCTTTCCGGACCCCGGAATCCCGCGCATCTACCTGCTCGGCACGGCGGACGACTGGCGCTGGGTGCGCCACCGCGCGGCGGGGTTCGCCCCCTTCGGCGCGGAGCGCTGGACTCACGCCCTCCTGCCGGTGCTCGACCAGATCGTCGCCTCGGCGGAGGGCAGTCAGGATCCGGCGTTCTGGCGCGCCTTCTTCCGGTACGAGAACGCCGCGGACGAGCTCACCGGGTGGATTCACGTGCTCTTCCCGTACCTGCGCGCCTGGCCTGCCGACCACTTCGTTCCGAACACGTCCCTCGACAGCTGGCTCGAACGGTGGCGGGCCGCGGAGGCCCGGCGCAACCCGCTCGCCGCGCTGGCGACGCCCGAGGGGCCCGGGTTCGCTCGGCTCCCGCCCGGGCTCACCAGCGCGCCCTTGCGCTTCATCGATGCGCAGCGCCAGGAGCACGCCCTGGAGTTCATCAGCGGTCTCATCGGCGTCACGCAGGACCAGCACTCGCTCGCGCTCATCCCGGAGTTCGTGTGGGCCGTCATCCACGGAGAGCCCGGGCCCGCGGCCGAACCGCCCGCCGAAGCGCGCTGAGCCGAACCGCCCGCCGAAGCGCGCTGAGCCGAACCACCCGCCGAAGCGCGCTGAGCGGGGCGGCAGGCCGCTCGGCGAGGGCCGCGCCCGGCGCCGTCGTGGCCGCTGCCGCCGCGCTACCCGAACCGCAGCTCGAGCCCCGCGCCCCCGCCCGCGACGACGATCTCCCGGTCCCTGCACCCCGGATCCTCGGCCATGCGCGCCGCGATCGGCGTGATCACCCGCTCCTCGATCACCCGCTTCAGCGGCCGCGCCCCCCGCCTCGGATCGAACCCCGCCTCGGCCAGCCAGGCCCGCGCCTCGGGCAGCACCCGCAGCCGCAGGTTGCGCCGCACGAGCCCGGTGCGCGTCTCGGCCTTCGCGAGCTCGAGATCCACGATCCTGAGCACGCTGTCGCGCCCGAGGCTCCGGAACTGCACCACGTGGTCGATGCGGTTCACGAACTCCGGCCGGAAGTGCTCGCGCACGCTCGCAGGCGCCGCGCGCCGCGCGCCCGCGCCCGTCGCGGAGAGCGCGCCGCCCTCACCCCCGAAGCCGACCGGCGGCCGGTCGGCGACGCCGAGGTTCGAGGTCATCACGATCAGCACCATCCGGAAATCGACGTGGCGCCCTTCCTCGTCCGTCATCCGGCCCTCGCCGAGGATCCCGAGCAGGAGGTCGAACACCTCGCGGTGCGCCTTCTCGATCTCGTCGAGGAGCACCAGCGACAGCGGCTCTTGCCGCACGCGCTGCGCGAGCGTCGTGGCGCCCGGCCCCGCCTCGAGCAGCCGCGCCGACGAGCCGGGGAGCCGGTACTCGCTCATGTCGAGCCGGATCATCCGCCCCTCGTCGCCGAACATGAACCGCGTGAGCTCCTTCGCGAGCTCCGTCTTGCCCACGCCGGTCGGGCCGACGAACAGCAGCGTGCCGCACGGACGCTCCGGGTCGTTCATCCCGGCCTTGAAGCGCGCGAGCACCCGCGCCGCCGTGTCGCACGCCTCGTCCTGCCCGATCACGCGCCGCTTGAGCCCGCGCGCGATCGTCGCCGCGCTCGCCGGGATCTCGTCGGCGATCAGCTCGATCGGCAGCCCCGAGTGGCGCGCGTACGCCTCCGACACGTCCCGCGGATACAGCTCGCGCGCCGCCGCGCCCGCCGTCCCCCCGCCCGCGGCGGCCGCGCTCGCCGCCCCGCGCGCCGGCTCGCCCGGCCGCGCCTCTGCGCCGGCCCCCGCGGTAGCTCGCGCGCCGGCCTCCTGCGCGAGCCAGTCGAAGAAGCGGAACGCCTTGCCAGGGAAGAGCACGTCGCGCCGGAACATCGCGAGGTGCTGGACCAGCCGCTTCTTGCCGGCCGGGTGCAGCCGGACGCGCGCGTCCCTCCGCGCCTCGTACTCCGCCAGCAGCGCCGGCACCGCGGCCGCCTCCGGCTCGCGCAGCCGGACGATCTGGAAGCACGCCACGAGCGAGGCCGCGCGGCGCTGGCACGCCTCGAGCTCCTGCTCGGTGCACTCCGCCACGAGGCTCACCTCGCCGGTCCGGAGCGCCGGCAGGAACACATCGCCGATCGACGCGCCGTCCGGCTGCGGCCGGAGCAGCGGCAGCAGCGCGCCGACGTGGAGCAGATCCCCCTCGTGCGACAGCTCGCTCACGAGCTTCAGGCACCTCGCCTGCCACATGCCGAGATACATCATCCCCGCGAGGAGCCGGTCGGCCGACGTGCTGAACAGGCCCGGCGAGCGCGCGCGCGCCTTGTCCCGGCGCCACGCCGCGAACCGCCGCGCGAGCCGGTAAACCCATGTCGTCTTGCCGACGCCGGGCCCGCCCACCAGCAAGATCGACGGCAGCGGCGCGCCCGGCGCGAGCCGCGCCACATCGAGCAGCGGCAGCGCCTGCTCCAGCTCCTCCGACTCGCCCACCGCGAGCGGGAGCCGCTGGCGCGCCGCCTTCTCGACCAGATCCTCGGCCACGGCGCGCAGCGTGGGGCGCTCGTCCCGCGCGTGCCGGGCGCCCCGCTCGACCCGCGACGCGAGGCGCGGCGACCACGCGCGCACGTGCTCGTCCCCCTCGCGCCGGAAATCGAACAGCGACCGCGGCGACTCGCCGAGCAGCGCGCTCGTGACGAGCTGGCGGAGCACGTCGGGCGCGATCGAGAGATCCTCCAGGATGACCGACCAGCCGAAGCGGGGGACCATCACGCGATACCCGCCCTCGGCGAGCTTGCTCGCGAGGTACGTGAGCCGCAGCGGGATCCGGCGCTGGCCGACCACGGCTGTCCGCTTGACCGTGGTCTGCGGGTGGACGTCGACGCCGAGCGTCCGCACCTCGAACGACTCGTCCCAGAGATAGCGGTCGAGATCGTCGTCGCCCGTGGCCATGCGCGCGTGGAGCTCGACCTCGAGCTTGCGCAGCACGTCCTCCTCCGAGGCGCCATAGGCAGACGGCGCCGGCCGGTCGAAGAGGAATGCCCACGTGCGCAGGAGGATTCCGGTGACGCGGCCGTCGTGGTGGGCGATGAGATAGACGCGGAGCGATTTCTTTGTCATACGGCGGCGGCCAGGCGCACCCGGAGCGCCCGAGCCTACCACACCCCTGCCGCGCGCCCGCGCGGGCGCCACGCCGTTCTCCCGCCGCGCAGCTGCCCCGGCCACAGCTGGCGAGCGCCTCAAGCACGCTTATCCCGGAGCGCCGAGGCCCAGAGCCAGAACGCCCCTGACGGCGAGCGCAACTCCATGCGCCATGGTGACAGCGTGCGTCAAAGCAGCTGCGCGCCGCGACGCGAGAACAACGGTGCTGCAAGATTGCGGTGCTGCGGAGCTGTGGAATCTTATACACCCTGAGCTCTCCGGGAGGTGTAGAGTGGCGCGCATGCCGCAAACGCCTTCCTTCACATGGTCTCGACGCCGCTCGACACGAGCCGCGCTCTCGTTGTTCCTCTCGCTCGCTCCGCTCGCGTCGGCCCTGCCCGCGAGCGCTGCGGTCACGCAGCTGGACGGCACGAGGCTGCCCACGCCGGTCAAAGAGGCGGAGCTGGGCCTCGTGAGGGGCCGCGGGTTCCCGGAGAACGCGGTCACGCTCGATGGGCTCTTCATGTACCGCGGGGAGGACATCGATCCCGTGGCCGACGCGAGCACGGACCCAGGCGTCTTCTCGCCCCTCTGCGGGTTCACGGGAGAGCTCGTGCTGCGCGGGGGCGGGTGCAAGGTCGCGTTCGGCTGGTACAACGCGACCGCGAGCGGCATGCGCCCGCCGGACAACCAGATATACGAGCTGATCCCCGCGGACACGTCCGTTGCGTTCCGGTGCGAGGACAACGATTTCTGCCCGCTGGCCACGATGATGACCACCCAGGCGGGGCAGCACGACTGGACACCGACCCAGTTCTCGGCGGCGGACATCCGCAACGACCCGCGGTACCAGGGCGGCCTGGTCGGCTTCGCGCTGATCGGCAAGGCCGGCACCTACTGCACGCAGACGAAGTTCTCGCAGCGCGAGCTGAACACCGTCTGCACGAGCTGCACGCCGAACGCGCCGTGGGTGACCACGCTGATCTACACGTCGACCGCCTCGCCCGACGCGTTCTATGTCGCCTTCGAGGACCTGCCCGTGACCCCGACGAGCTGGAAGGGGAGCCAGGGCGGGTACGAGAACGACGGCGATTTCAACGATTTCGTCTACTACATCACGGGCGTGACCTGTCAGGGCGGCGGCCAGGTCTGCGACACCGGCCTTCAGGGCGCGTGCGCCGTGGGGCGGACGGGGTGCGCGACCGACGGCGAGCCCGAGTGCCTGGCCGTCCTCGAGCCCGGCGAGCAGAGCGAGCGCTGTGACAACATCGACAACGACTGCGACGGCGAGGTCGACAACGGCGAGGGGCTCTGCGAGGAAGGCCTCGTGTGCAACCGCGGGGCGTGCGTGCCGTACTGCGGGCGCGGCGAGGTCGTCTGCGACGACGGCCTCGTCTGCGAGGAGGGGCTCTGCGTGGAGCGGGCGTGCGCGGGCGTGACGTGCGAGGGCGGCCAGGTCTGCGTCGGCGGCACGTGCGTGGGCGGGTGCGACGGCGTCACCTGCCCCGCGAACCAGGAGTGCCAGCTCGGGCGGTGCGTCGACCTCTGCGCCCAGATTGAGTGCGAGGAAGGCGCGGTCTGCGAGCGCGGCATCTGCCAGTCGAACTGCGGCTGTCGCACCTGCCCTGCCGGCAAGACGTGCGCGGCAGACGGCCGCTGCGTCGACGCGGGCTGCGAGGACAAGACCTGCGCTGACGGGCAGCTCTGCATCGGCGGGAGCTGCGCCGACGCGTGCGCCGGCGTCGTCTGCCCGGGCAACGCCCCGTGCGTCGGCGGGTTCTGCGGCGAGCCGCCGGTCCACGGCGGCGCCACGGCCTCGAGCGGGGGAACGGATGGAGGTGGCCTGTTCCTGGACGAGCCGCCGCCGGACCTGACGAGCGGCGTCGGCGCGGGCGGCGCGAGCAGCGGCAGCGGCAGCGGCGACGGCACCATCCGTAAACCCGATTCGTCCTGCGCGTGCCGCGCGGGCGCGACATCGGAGGGCTCGCCGGCCAGGGTCGGCCTGCTCGGCCTCGGCCTGCTGCTGCTCGCCGGCCGCAGGCGCCGCGCGCGCGCCGCGCTGTAGTCCTCGCGCGCGGCGCGCCGCGGTCCTCCGCGCGCGGCGCGCCGCGGTCCTCCGCAGCCATCCGCCTGCCGCGCCTGCCGCGCCCGCGTCACCACGCGGAGCGCGCGGCCATCGCGGCCACGAGCCCCGCCACGACAGCCGCCATGAACCACGCGAGGTGCGCGCCAGGGGGCTCGCGCGCCGCGGCCGCGCCGGGCAGCGGGAACACGACGGATCGCACCCGCCGCGCCTCGGCGTCGACCAGGAGCACCCCGTCGACGTCGAAGGCGAGGCGGTACTCGAGCAGCTGCCGCCGCGTCGCGGGCGTATCGAGGCGCGGCGCGAGCCGGCCAGTCTTCACCTCGGCGACATACCGCCTGGGGCCGTGCGCCACGAGGTAGTCGGCGCGCAGGCCGATCGTCATCGGCTCGCCGTCGATCTGGACGCCGTAGGAGACCGCGACCTGCCGGCCGAGGATGGTGTACCCGAGCTCGCGGAGCAGCGCCTCGGCGCGCGCCTCCCCCGCGGCGCCCTGCACCCGGATGCGCTCGATGCGGCGCCGCTGCCGGGCGCTCCGCCACGCGAGCCGGAGCGTCTGGACGAGCCCGAAGAAGAGCGCCGCGCCGGCCACGGCCAGGAGAAGCTCGGGCGGTACGTCGCGGAAATCCACGCAGAGCGGGTTTGCGCAGAAACCTGGAGGCCGGGCCAAGTTTTGTGCGTCGCGCCGACCACGGCCCGGCTGGCGGGCATGTCCGCAAGCACCTAGTACACGCGGTGACGGATCCGAATCAGGCATACGGCGCGTCCGCGCGCTGGGGCGGCGGCGCTGCGCCTCCAGGTATGCGCGGTGATCCGGGCTGGCAGCATCCTCCGTGGTTCGCGACCAATCCCTGATTTCCGCGCCGAGGCTCAGCGAGTCGTGTTCGATCCCGAGACAAGACGGTTCCGGCAGGTTCGCGCGCTCACCGAGGTCAGCCGCGAGCTCGCGATGTCTCGTTCCGCGCGCGCGATCCAGGAGAGCGTCGTCGCGGCGGCCAGAAGGCTGAGCGGCGCGGACAGGGCCGTGTTGCTCCTGAACGACGAGGGCGGGCGGCCGCTCGTGCGCGCCGCGCTGGGGCTCGATCCGGCGCTGCTCGCCGGGCTCCGGGACCGCCCTCTCCCGAGCTTCGACGAGGGGATCGCGCGCGCCCTTGCCGGAGCGGCGCACGTCGTGACCGCGCCCTTGAGCGCGGGGGATCAGGTCTCCGGTGTGCTCGCGATCGGGCGCGCGACCGCGAGCGCGGACGAGGAGAGCTGGCTGCTGTCGGCGCTCGCCGACCAGGCGGCGGTCGCGCTCGCCGCCGCGGGCCAGGACGCGTCCCCGGAGCTCCCGGCCGCGGCGGCGCGGCGCCCGGCCGTGGAGGCGGCGCTGGCTGGCGTCGACGAGCGGGCGGCGGCGCGCCTGCAGGCCGACGTGGAGAACGAGCGCTACCGCCTCCTCGCCCGGGCCACGAAGGACGTGAGCTGGGACTGGGACATGCGGACGGGCCAAGTCGAGCGCAGCGAGATGTTTGGAGAGACGTTCCTCTACGCTCCCGAGCAGATCGATCCCGCGGCCTCGTGGTGGATGGAGCGCATCCTCTCCCAGGATCGCGACCGCGTGGAGCGGAGCATCGAGGAGGTCATCCGCGGCCAGGGCGACAGCTGGTCGGCGCAGTACCGCGTGCACCGCGCGGATGGGTCTGTCGCCCGCGTCCTCGATCGCGCCCACGTGGTCCGCGACGCGGCGGGCCTGGCCATCCGCATGGTCGGCTCGACGGTCGACCTGAGCGAGCGGTTCAGGATCGAGAGCGCGCTCCGGGATCGCGAGGATCGGCTCCGGCTCGCGACGTGGGCGGCGGACGTGGGCACGTGGAGCATCGATCTGGGGACGTGGATCGACACGAGGGACGCGAGCCTGAACCGCATCCTGGGCCTGGAAGAGCGCGAGACGACGCAGCCCGTCGGCGACTGGATGAGCCGCGTCCACCCGGACGACCGCGACGCCGTGCGCGCCGCGACCGATCGGTGCGTCCTCGAGCACTGCATCTATGACATCGTCCATCGGATCATCCGCGCCGACGGGGCGATCCGGTGGGTGCACGACCGCGGGCGGATCCTCCACGACCAGGAGAGCGGGAGGCCGTTCCTCACGGGCGCGGTCGTCGACATCACCGAGCTGAAGCAGCTTGAGGAGGAGCGCGCGGATCTGCTCCGCCGCGAGCAGCAGGCGCTCGCCCAGTCGGAGAAGGATCGCATCCGGGCCGAGGACGCGAACCGCATGAAGGACGAGTTCCTCGCGACCGTCTCGCACGAGCTGCGGACGCCGCTCACCGCGATCCTGGGCTGGGCGCGGCTGATCAGGGACAAGGACCTCGGCCCGGAGCGCGCCAGGCAGGGCATGGCCGCGATCGAGCGGAACGCCCACGCGCAGGCGCAGATCGTGGACGACATCCTCACGGTCTCGCGGATCATCACCGGCAAGCTGCGGCTGAACACGGTGGCCGTGGACCTCGCCGCCGTCATCGAGGCCGCCGTCGACACGCTCGCGCCCACGGCGCGGGCCAAGGACATCGAGCTCTGCGTCGAGCCCGGCGAGGCGCTCGGCCGCGTGAGCGGCGACCCGGATCGCCTCCAGCAGGTGATGTGGAACCTGCTCTCGAACGCGGTGAAGTTCACGCCGAAGCGGGGTCGGGTCACGGTCCGGGTGGAGCCGAGCGACGCCCAGGTCGCGATCGTGGTGACGGACAACGGCAAGGGCATCGCCCGGGAGTTCCTGCCGTATGTCTTCGACCGCTTCCGTCAGGGCGACTCGTCGCCGACGAGGGCGCACGGCGGGCTCGGCCTGGGGCTCGCGATCGTCCGCCACCTGGTCGAGCTGCACGGCGGGACGGTGGAGGCGGAGAGCCAGGGCGAGGGGTGCGGCGCCACGTTCACGGTGACGCTCCCCCTCCAGGCCGCGCTCGGCGGCGCGCGCGAGGGGCCGCCTGCGCCGCAGCACGCCGCGCTCGAGGGCGGCGCGCCGACGCCGCTGAGCGGCCTCCACGTGCTCCTCGTCGAGGACGAGCCCGACGCCCGGGAGATGGTCGCGTTCGTGCTGGAGGAGACGGGCGCGCGGGTCACGCTGGCTGGCTCGACGGGCGAGGCGATGGCCGTCCTCGAGCGGCAGAGACCGGATGTCCTGATCAGCGACATCGGCATGCCGGGGGAGAGCGGCTACGCGCTGATCAAGCAGGTGCGCGCGGCGGGCCGGGAGGAGATCCGCGGGATCCCCGCGGTGGCCCTGACCGCCTATGCCCGGATGGAGGACCGGAGGAGGGCGCTCATGGCCGGCTTCCAGAAGCACGTGGCGAAGCCCATCGACCCGTCCGGCCTGGTGACGGTGATCGCGGAGCTCGTGGGCCGCTCGTGAGCCGGCGAGGGCTCACGAGCGTGAGCCGGCGAGGGCTCACGAGCGTGAGCCGGCGAGGGCTCACGAGCGTAAGCCGGCGAGGGCTCACGAGCGTGAGCCGGCGAGGGCTCAGCGGTGGGCGACGTCGTTCGCCATGGGGCGAGGCGCGCTCTGCTGTGCGCCCGTCGAGGCGGTGGAGCCGGCGGTCGCGGTGGAGCCGGTGGTCGCGGTCGTCGTCTCGGTGGGCCGCTTGACGCGGATCTGGTTGTGGACGTCCTCGACGCCGCGGACGTTCTCCGTGATCTGCTCGATGAGGCGGCGGTGGTGGCGCTCGTTCACGGTGCCTTCCAGCGTGACCTCTGCGTTTTGCACGCGGACGCTCACCTCGCTGACATCGATGTCGTCGCGGTCCGAGAGCATCTCGCAGACGTCCTCGCGGATGCGGTCGTCGGAGCGCTTGTAGCCCTTGGGCCCGCGGCCGAGCGCGCTGCGCACGCGCTCTCCGAGGTTGTTCAGCGCGCCGCTGACGTTCTGCATGGCGGAGCGGCCCGCGTCGCGGACGGTGCGAACGAAGTCATGGCCCTGCTCCTGGCCCTGGTCGCGGCCGAGCTCGTTGCGGTCCTGATCGCGGCCCCAGCCGCGGCTCTCGTCGCGACCCCAGCCGCGGCTCTCGTCGCGACCCCAGCCGCGGCTCTCGTCGCGGCCGTACCCGCCGCCGAAGCTGCGGTTGTAGTCGCCGCCGAAGCTGCGGCCGTACCCGCCGCCGAAGCTGCTTTCGTGCTCGCCACGGAAGTCACGGCCGTACCCGCCGCCGTAGTTGCGGTTGTAGTCGCCGCCGAGGTTGCGGTTGTAGTCACCGCCGAAGTTGCGGTTGTAGTCGCC
This sequence comes from Sorangium sp. So ce1153, assembly GCF_051521595.1. Taxonomy (NCBI): domain Bacteria; kingdom Pseudomonadati; phylum Myxococcota; order Polyangiales; family Polyangiaceae; genus Sorangium; species Sorangium sp. So ce1153. The sequence continues at coordinate 11,806,676 of NZ_CP150361.1, read as the reverse complement.
GCCGAGGTTGCGGTTGTAGTCGCCGCCGAAGTTGCGGTTGTAGTCGCCGCCGAGGTTGCGGTTGTAGTCGCCGCCGAAGTTGCGGTTGTAGTCGCCGCCGAAGTCGCGGTTGTAGTCGCTGCCGAAGTTGCGGTTGTAGTCGCCGCCGAGGCTGCGGTTGTAGTCGCCGCCGAGGCTGCGGTTGTAGTCGCGATCGAAGCCGCGATCGCGTCCGGCGAAGCGGCCCTGATCGAAGGTGTGCTCCCCGCCGTACCCGCGTTGCGTCGTGTGCCCGTAGTCGCGGTCCTGATCGTAGCCCGAGGTGCGGTGCTCGTCGCGACCCCAGCTGCGCTCGGGTAGGTTGCTCCGGGACTGCCCGTAGCGCTCGTCCCAGCCGCCGCCCTGTCCGTAGCGCTCGTCGCCGCCGCTGCTGCTCTGACCGTAGCGCTCGTCCCAGCCGCGCTCGTCTCGTCCGTAGTCCGTGTTCCTGTCATATCGATTTCGCATGGCGGTACCTCCTTTGTCTCGCTGTGAAACAACGTACAACGTCTCTCGACCACGCCCCTCGGAGCTGCGCGCAGCGACCTTACGTGCTGTTCATCGCGCGGGGTCACAACGATGGAGCTCATGACCCCTATTCGCAATCAGGGAAAACCTGTTCCTGGTCGACGGGATGATCCTCAGGTGAGAAGTCCGGCATCCCATGCACATGAGATCGCTTCGGCGCTTTGCAGTGTCCAGCGGGCGCGTGTGCGCAGGACCGTTTGAAAGCCAGAGATCGCCGCTGCTTTCAGCGTGCGTTCAGCGTGCGTTCAGCGTGAACGAACCGCCGGCGTATGCCGCCTTGCATTCGGCAGTTTCATCACGCCTCTTTGCCGCACTGCGTGCACGCAGCGCAAGAGCTCGCCTGTCATGCGGCTGCTGCGTACGGCGCGCCCCGACCGCTCGTGGCGCGCGCGGCCGGAGGATGACCGTGGTGCCAGGGCCAGGTTCTTGCGTGACGAGCGTTCAGGAATCGTTGAAGCAGCAGGAGAGATGATGAAGGGCGGCCGGGGACCGTCGGAGGGCCTGTTCGGCGGCCGCGGCGTGAAGGTACGAAGGAGGACAGACGTGACGAGAGGGTGAGTGACAGGGGGGCGTGGCCGTCACCGGCCCCTTGGTGAAGCGTGCCGCTCCCGCGGAGAGGAGCGCGGTGATCAGCGCGCGTCGCGAGCGCCTCCGCGCGTCGCGCCCGGCCGCTTCAGGCCAGCTCGACGCCGAGCAGCCACAGCATCAGCGCCTTCTGCACGTGCAGCCGGTTCTCGGCCTGGTCCCACACCCGCGAGCGCGGCCCTTCGATCGTCTCGTCGTCGATCTCCTCGCCCCGGTGCGCCGGCAGGCAGTGGAGCACGATCGCGTGCGACGCCGCCTTCGCCATCACCCCCGAGTTCACCGTCCAGCCGGCGAACGCGGCCCGGCGCCGCTCGGCCTCGCCCTCCTGGCCCATGCTCGCCCACACGTCCGTGTTCACCACGTCCGCGCTTGCCGCGCCCTCGCGGGGGTCGTTCGTGATCGTCACATGGCCTGTCGCGCGCGCCCGCTCGACCTCGTCCGCGGGCGGCATGTACCCGTCCGGCCCCGCGAGCACGAGGTGGAAGTCGAAGAGCGGCGCCGCCTCGAGCCACGAGCGCGCCATGTTGCTCGAGCAGTCGCCGAGGAACGCGACGCGCCGGCCGGCGATGCCGCTCCTGTCCCCGCTCGCCGCGAGCGCCTCCTGGATGGTGAAGATGTCGCTGAGCACCTGCACCGGGTGGCCGTCGTCCGAGAGCGCGTTGATCACCGGCACGGTCGCCTCGGCCATCTCGAGCAGGCGCGCGGTCGACGATGTCCGGAACGCGATCGCGTCGCAGTACCTGGCGAGCACGCGTGCCGTGTCCCGGATCGGCTCGCCGCGCGCGAGCTGGCTGCCCTGGGTGCTGAGCACGACCGGATGGGCGCCGAACTGCGCGATCCCGACCTCGAACGACACCCGCGTGCGCGTGCTCGCCTTCTCGAGGACGACCGCGATCGAGCGGCCGGCGAGCAGGGTCGCGCGCCGCCCTTTTGGCTCCTCCTTCAGGCGAGCGGCGAGCCGGAGCACGCGGTGCGCCTCGGCCAGGGTCATGTCCGTCATCTTGAGGTAGTCGCGCTTCGCCATTGTCCCGCCTTCCGCGCCGATCCATCCGGATGCGCGCTCGCACGCCGCGGTCGTGAGCAGCCGCGACGGTCGCGCGCGCCGTGCGCCGCCGTGATGTGGCACGACTGGGACGCCGCCGTCAATCCGCCGTCCACCGCGCGCAGGAGGCTCCGCGGGGCCGCCATCTCCCGGCCTCCAAGCGCGCCCGCCTGCTGCGTGTTGCGTTGCGAGCCTGACTCGTGCTGCTTATGGGTATTGAATCGTGGTCCGAAGGGCGCTCCAGATCCCCTGTGGTCATCATGGCGGAAACCCCTGCTAGCAAGCTGCACATTTACCTCATCGACGATCACCCGGTCGTTCGCGAAGGCTTCGCTCGAGCGCTCTCGGACGAGCCCGACATTGTCGTTGTTGGCCAGTCCGGGACGGCGGTTGACGCCTTGCGCGAGACGGCGAGCTGCAAGCCCGACGTCGTGCTCGTCGACCTCGACATCCCTGATCGGGACAGCATCGAGCTCCTCGGAGCGCTGAGGGCGCAGTTGCCGCAGGCGACGCTCCTCGTGCTGAGCGGCTACGGCGACGAATCCCGCGTCGCCGAGGCGCTCCGCGCGGGGGCGCAGGGGTCTCTCGTCAAGACCTCGAGGCTCGAGGAGGTCATCGAGGGCATCCGCCGGATCGCGACGGGCGGCGCGCCGCTGCCCTCGAGCCTCGCGGCGGCCGCCGTGCGCGCGATGCGCAAGCGCGGCGGCAAGCCCGGTGGATAAGCGAACTCTATCCCGAGCGAGCTTCGCGGCTCGAGCCGCCGAGGGGGCCGAGCGAGCTCATGGCCCCCGCACAGCGATTTCCCGGCATGGCGCCGGGACAGGGCACGTCGCGCCGCGCCGACTCGTGATCTCCGTCGTGCCGCCCCGTGCTCAGCGCTCGATCTCGACGTGCCACGCTTCTTCCGAGATCTGCTCGACCGAGGCGCGGATCCCGAGGAGGTCCCGGAGCAGCTGCAGGTGGGTCGTCGTGTGCGACGAAGGCCGCACGGTCCGGAAGGCGCCGCGCCCCGCGAGGGCGATCGGCAAGAGCAGCTGATCGGCCAGGTATTCGCCCACGGGCACGCCGGCGGCGAGGTAGTCGCGGGCCTCCTCGGCGACCTTCGTGGCGACCACCTCGGCGCGCACGCCCTTCTCGCCGAACCCGGTGAACACCTCGGTCACGTGCTCGCTCTCCACGGCGATCGTGAGCACGTTGCCCGGGCCGTGCCCGCCGGTCAGCACGCGCGGCTTGAAGCACTCCGGCTCCCACCCGAGCACCGCCGCCGCCGCCTCGAGCTCGCGCATCGCCACGGACCTCGGCAGGTTCGACACCGTGGCGACGGCCCTCTTGCTGCGGATCTCCCCGCGCGACAGCAGCGTGAGCGGCGCGAGCGACGGCGCGGGTGCGATCGAGATCCGGGCCAGCCCGCCGCCCGCGGGGTAGAAGCCTGGCGTCACGAGCGTCGCGGTGATGTCCGGCCCCATGCGCCGCACGAGCGGCAGGTAGGCGCGCTCGAGGAAGTCGAACGGCGGCGCCATCGGGTTGTGCGTGCCGCCCTCGAGGGTGAGCGTCGACGGCGCGGGCGCGCGGAGCAGCGCGGGGAGGACGGTCTGGAGCACGAGCATGGTGCTCCCCGCGCTGCCGATCCGGAACGTGTGCTCGCCGGGCGCGATCGCGGCCGGCCGGAAGACGATCTCCTGCGACCCGAGCGCGGCGCCCGACACCTCGGCGCGACCGATCTGGGCGGCGGCCTGCACCGAGGTGAGGTGTTGCCGCATCAGGCCCGGGCGCGCCCGTCCCTTGCGGATCGAGGTGATCCGGACGGGTGTCTGCGTGATCAGCGAGAGGCTGAGCGTCGTGCGGAGGATCTGGCCTCCTCCTTCTCCGACGGATCCATCGATGGTCAGCATGGCAGTCGACTCTCCCTGGATGAGCGATACCACGACCTCGGGCCGCGGCTCACCCCTTCACGCAGACGACCTGTCGCAGGGTGTGGACGACCTCGACGAGGTCCTTCTGCGCGCGCATCACGTCGTCGATCGGCTTGTACGCCGCGGGCGTCTCGTCGATCACGTCCTCGTCCTTGCGGCACTCGACGCCGGCGGTCGCGGCCTCGTGCTCGGCGACGGTGAACCGGCGTCGCGCCTCGGTGCGCGACATGACGCGGCCCGCGCCGTGGCTCGAGCTGCAGAAGCTCTCCGGGTTACCGAGCCCGCGGACGATGAACGAGCGCGCGCCCATGCTGCCCGGGATGATCCCGAGGTCGCCTGCCTGCGCGCGCACGGCGCCCTTGCGCGTCACGAGGACGTCCTTCCCGTAGTGGTGCTCGCGCGCCACGTAGTTGTGGTGGCAGTTCACCGCCTCGACGGTCGCGTCGAACGCCGGCAGCTCGCCCGACGCGCGGAGCGCCCGCACCACCTGCGCCATCATCAGCTCGCGGTTGACCGCCGCGAAGTCCTGCGCCCACGACACGGCCTGCATGTAGTCGTGGAAGTGCTTCGTCCCGTCGGGCAGGTAGGCGAGGTTCGCGTCGGGCAGGTTGACGAAGAAGCGTCGCATCTCCTGCTTGGCGAGCTCGATGAAGTAGCTCCCGACGCGGTTACCGACGCCGCGCGACCCGCTGTGCAGCATGACCCAGACGCGGTCTTCCTCGTCGAGGCAGAGCTCGATGAAGTGGTTGCCGGTCCCGAGGGTCCCGAGGTGCTCGATGGCCGAGCCGCGGCCGAGGCGCGGGTGCTTCTCGACGATCTGCTTGTACCGCGGCTCGAGCGCGGCCCACGCGTCGAGCTGGGCCTGGGGCGGCGAGCGCCACGCGCCGCGGTCGTTCTTCCCGCCGTTGTCGGAGCGGCCGTGCGGCACCGCGCCCTCGATGGCGGTGCGGAGCCCGCGCAGCGAGTCCGGCAGCTCTGCCGCGCGGAGGCTGGTGCGCGCGGCCATCATCCCGCAGCCGATATCGACGCCGACGGCCGCCGGGATGACGGCGCCGTGGGTCGCGACGACGCTCCCCACGGTCGCGCCGATGCCCTGGTGGGCGTCGGGCATCACGACGATCCACTTGTGGACGAACGGCAGCGACGCGAGGTTCTTGAGCTGCGCCTCCGCGGCGGGCTCGAAGGGGACGCCGACGGTCCACGCCTTGATGGGCACGCCCGAGTCCGTGGGAATGACGTTGTAGGTTCGCTCCATGGCTGGTTCTCCGGGAGGGGCGGGCCGTCCGGCTCGCCGCGGTGGTGGGTGGCGTCTCTTGCGTCAGGGCGCGTCGCTCGGGTTGAGCGCGCTCTGTCGCGCTGTTCTGCGCTCTGTCGCGCTGCTTCGCGCTCTGTCGCGTCCGGTCACGGCGTATCGCACGGCGCGTGCCACCCGGAATCCGGCGGAAATCCCCGCGGTCGGGGCCCTCTGGTCGGGACGCTTATCTTGTTGTATAAGGTGCCTAGAGGCCTATCTATGACCCGTAAACCCACGGTGGTCCTCGGCATGCTCGGCCCGACGCTGGACACGGGCAAGACGCCGGAGCGCTGGTCGCACTGGCGCCCGAGCGTGGCGCTCTGCCAGCACGAGGACCTGATCGTCGACCGGTTCGAGCTGCTCTACCAGCGCCGCTTCGAGGCGATGGCCGAGACGGTGATGAAGGACGTGCGGCACGTGTCGCCGGAGACGGAGATCCGCGGTCACGTGGTCGAGCTGGACGACCCGTGGGATTTCGAGGCGGTGTACGGCGCCCTCCACGACTTCGCGAAGGGGTACCCGTTCGCGCCGGACCGGGAGGATTACCTCATCCACATCACGACGGGCACGCACGTCGCGCAGATCTGCCTGTTCCTGCTCACCGAGTCGCGTTACTTCCCCGGCCGTCTCATCCAGACGTCGCCGCCGAAGCGCGACAGGGCGGAGCTCGCGGCCGGCTCGTTCGCGGTCATCGATCTCGACCTCTCGAAGTACGACCGCATCGCGTCGCGCTTCCAGAAGGAGCAGCGCGAGGGGGTGTCGTTCTTGAAGAGCGGTATCGAGACGCGCAACGCGGCGTACAACAAGCTGATCGAGCGGATCGAGCACGTGGCGATCGCGTCGCGCGCGCCGATCTTGCTGATGGGCCCGACGGGCGCGGGGAAGTCGCAGCTCGCGCGGAAGATCTACGACCTCAAGAAGGGGCGGCGGCAGGTGAGCGGGGACTTCGTGGATCTGAACTGCGCGACGATCCGCGGCGATGGGGCGATGTCGGCGCTGTTCGGGCACACGAAGGGCTCGTTCACGGGGGCGCTGAAGGACCGCCCGGGGCTGCTCCGCAAGGCGCACGAGGGGGTGCTGTTCCTCGACGAGATCGGCGAGCTCGGCGCGGACGAGCAGGCGATGCTGCTGCGGGCGATCGAGGAGAAGGCGTTTCTGCCGGTCGGGTCGGACCGGGAGGTACGTAGCGAGTTCCAGCTGCTCGCCGGCACGAACCGGGATCTGTCGCTGGAGGTCGCGGCGGGGCGCTTCCGGGAAGACCTGCTGGCGAGGATCAACCTGTGGACCTTCCGGCTGCCGGGGTTGCGGGAGCGGGTGGAGGACATCGAGCCGAACCTCGATTACGAGCTCGACGCCTCGGCGCGGCTGCTCGGCGTGCGGATCACGATGAGCCGCGACGCGCGCGCGCGGTTCCTGCGGTTCGCTACATCGCGAGAGGCGGTGTGGCCGGGCAATTTTAGAGACTTCAACGCGGCGGTGACGCGGATGGCGACGCTCGCGCCGGGGGGGCGCATCGGGGTGGAGATCGTGGACGAGGAGATCGAGCGGCTGAGCGAGGCGTGGCGGCGGGGGCCGGTGGCGGGGGCGGGCGGGGCGGGGAGCGTGAGGGGCGCGGGCGGGGCGGCGGGGGAGGGGAGCGACGGGGATGGGGAGGACCTCGTGGTCGCGGCGCTCGGGGCACGGAAGGCGGCGGCGCTGGACCAGTTCGACCGGGCGCAGCTCGCCGAGGTGCTGCGGGTGCTGAAGAGCGCGCGGTCGCTGTCGGAGGCGGGGCGGGTGCTGTTCGCGGCGTCGCGGGCGAAGAAGAAGAGCGTCAATGACGCGGACAGGCTGCGGAAGTACCTGGCGCGGTTCGATGTCGACTGGAGCGCGCTGGTGGGGGAGGGGGGGTAGGCGGGGAAGAGGGGGGGCGAGCTGCCCAGTCCTCGGAGAGGGTGTGGGGGAGCACAATCGCTCGATCAGACGGGTTTGCGCCAGCTTCGCCGCCGGGAAATCGCCGTCGCTGACCCGCTGGTCCACGTTGCCGGTCGGGGGCCGTCGCCTCACCGAGGCGCGCGCCGAGGCGCGCGCCCTGCTGCTGCTGCTCTGCCAGATGCAGCCTTGGGGGTGTCGGGGGCTGATCCTCGTGGGGAAAGGCGAGTTCGTCACTGAGGTCGCCCGGAGCCTGGGGTTGCCGAGAGGAACGGCGTTCTCAAGGCTCCGCCTGGGCCGCAAGCACCTCGCGCACGTGCTCAAGCGGCGGCGTCGCGTCCGGTAGACCCCACCTTCACGGTCAGATCGGCCACGGCGAGCAGGTGTCGGAGGTCGCCCGGAGGCTCGGGCTGCGCAGCGGGACCGCTTCGGTCGGCTCCGCCGCGGGCGGATGCGCCTCGCCACCATGCTCAAGCGTTGGCGTCGCCAAGCTCGGAGGACCGATAGGCCCTGCGCATCGCTTACTTGACAGTGGAACAAGGAGCCGGAAGGCTTCATGCCATGGCACCCCAATGGCGAGCGGCGTGGTCGCACAAAGAATTGTTGGGCCTCACGGCTTTGATGGTCATTAGTGGCGGGTGTGCACAGTGCATAGGGGCAGATTGGGAGCGATATACGCTTGCCAAGCAGGAGAGAGCTGCCGGCGGCGCAGATGCCACTGGAACGAGCACCGGTGCCGATGGTAGTGGCGGTGCTGGTAGTGGCGGTGCTGGTAGTGGCGGTGCTGGTAGTGGCGGTGCACCGGAAGAAGATCCTTGCTCAGACGGTCGGTGTCCTCCCTTGTGTGTTAGCATGGCTGGTGCTCCGCACTTCGATGGTCCCCTATGCGGACCTGATACATTGCCGTGTCGGATCTTAATTGATGAGGTAATCGAAGACGCACCGTCCAGATCTGGAGATGTTGCCCTTGCGTTGGATCAGCACTGCGAACCGCGGATACTTTTCGGTGGATCCGATAACGGATGGTATGCGACACGCAACTCGCCCGAGGTCTGGTCTATACTTCCAACGCCGTTCAACACGACGTCTCCTGGGTTGGTTGTGGTCAGCAACGAAACATTGGTTGCGACCGCTGGAGAATACACGTGGACGAAGATGAACGGGGGTTGGGTGCGTGGGTCAAAAATTGGCGACAAGTACAGAACTTATACTGATGGAATAAAGCAAGATGGTTTGGGTGTTTTGCATATAGTGGCGTACGACCCTGATGCAAAAGACCTATGGTATGCAGCTTCCAGTTCGACGGACTTCTCGTGGAGCGCCAGTCGCCTCGGCGGTGACTACAGTGGTGGAGTCAATCTTTCGCTCTCTCCGAGTGGCGAGCCAAACATCGTATACTATGCATCTGATGAGACTGTTGTATGGATGAATTTGGTCGGAGAGCGCGAGGTTGTGTTTGATCGACCCTTGGTGTATCTAAATAATTTGTGGATTGAGATGGCTGTTTCGTCGGCTGACGATGTTAATCCTAGCGGGCGCCCTTACATACTGTTTGTTCGTAAGGCTCCGGATAAGGACGAAGGAATACAAGAGATAGTTGCTGCGTCTCGTAGTGGAGCAGGCTCATGGAGCATCGTGCCGTTTGATCACGGGGATCGGAGTAGCGATTCCTGTGACTATTTGGCTCCTGTTAACACCATATGCGAGTCGTTTCTTGACGACTTTGTTCCGCTGAAGATTGTGGTTAGTGCTGGCGGAGATGTCCGCTTCCTCTATGCGAAAAATCGCTGGCATTATACCTATGCTGCCATTAATTGCCCCAATCAATCTGATGTATATCATTGCGTGTTTCAGCCGATAAAAATAGAACCCAATGGTGAGATATTTATCGGATGGATAACTGCAAATGGTGGGTCTGCTTACAGGACTGTGATTGGTGATGTGGTGGCTAACTCTGCGAGTGTAGAGCTGGATTCTGTTGGCCGTATGCATGTTGCACTCGGGAATCGATATGTTCAGATTGGCATGTGATTTGTTGTTGAATTCTAGGATCGTGTCTGTGTGTCTCTGGTACCATGTCAATCGCGGGGGCAAATGTGCTCCTGGGGGCCCATGTTATGAAGGGGATGTCTCCGGTGCTCCCGCGGTAAGGGCGCCCGGCCGACCGTGCCCCCGGCGAGCGGTTCCTGAGTAACCGCCCGCCCATCGCCATGGGCCTGGCCCCTTGCGGCTCCCGCCGAGGTCGACGATGCTGGACGCGGGCGGCGTCGGCCCCCGGCCCGCGTGGGCACGGGAGGACGTAAGCGCCCAGCCATCGCCATGAGCTCGACCCCTTGCGGCTCTCGCCGGGGTGTAAGCGCTCGGCCAAGGGCATCGTGACCACCCCGGAGGCGCCGGCTACCTCTCCCCATCGCGAAGGAGGAAGCGATGGCGACGAGGGCGGAGTGGACGTCTTGGCTGCCCAACGGAGCCCCTGATGCCCGAGACGGGGAACTTCTCATGCATCATGCGCGAAAGGTGCGGCATTTACATACTCATCTCGTCTGTGTAGGTGCGCTCGCCTCACTCCTCGTCCTCAGAGCTCCGCCCCTCCCGCCGCCTCATTCCCTCGGCGAGTGTCTGCCCCTCCCCTCTCCCCCGAGTTCCACCCCTCCGCGCGGTGCAGGGCACGCGCTGCCCGGGCGACGCTGCGCCCGCCGTGGCGCCCAGCGTCGGCGGAGCGCCCCTGTTGACGCAAGCGAGCACCCATCCGACCCTCAGCGACATGGTGGCAAGCAAAGCAATGGCAGCGTGTGCTGGTGCAACTTGGCTCTGGATTGTGTCTTCCGCCCTGAGCGGGTGCGCACTCGTCCTTGATGCGAAGTGGGACGAGTATGAACGTGGCGATCCTGCGCCTGGCGACGCCGAACCTCCGGCGACAGAACAGGATCGTCATCCCGTGGGCGACCCGGCCTGCATCCCGAGCCTCCGCACGGGTCCCGCCGCAACGTGTGGCGTGTTCGTCAATCCTGCGGCGCTACCAGGTGGTGATGGATCGAGAGACCGACCCGTGCATCGGCTTGCCGATGCACTTGTCACCATTGCGCTGCGCCAGGCCCTAGGCGAGCGCAACATCTACGTCTGCGGTGGCAATATACATGAGGAAGTCATCGCCCAAGACTTCAAGAATATCAGCATCTATGCCAGCCTTAATTGTGACCAGTGGTGGCTCTCCGCGGGAGCCGCCAAGCGGACCACGTTAACCGCAGATCCTGACACGATCCCGCTCACGATCCTGGGCGATGGCCAAGGTAAGGGCCGGCTTGAAGGCCTAGACGTTCTGGCGCAACCGGCGCAGGACGATGGGGGGTCGTCCATTGCCGTCATGATGGAGGGCGTCGTACTCGATGTGGCCCACTGCACCTTCGAGGCTGGAGACTCCCGGCCCGGTGCTTCACCGCCGCTTCCCTCCGAACCCCCCATTGCCGGCAGGCGGGGACTTAATGGGAGCGATGCTTGTCAAGATATGGCCGCGCCAGGGGCCGACCCGTCCTCCAAAGTCTGCCCCGACGGCTCCACAAGCGCGGGAGGAGCCGGAGGAGACGGGCTCGCCTCGTCCGGCAACGACGGCCTCGATGGCCTCCCCACGGGAGAGAGCAACACAGGAGGGACCGGCGCAACCGCTGGTAGTCGATGCCTGCACGGCGGCGAGGGCGCATCCGGCCAGACCGGCAGCCACGGTGCACCCGGCAAAGGCATAGGCCAAATCTCGAGGACGGGGTACAAAGGAGTTGACGGCGGAGCCGGCCTCCGCGGCGGAATAGGTCAAGGCGGGGGCGGCGGGGGCGGTGAGCTGGGCTCAACCGGGTGCGTGGGGCTCGGTGGCGCGAGCGGCGGCTCAGGTGGTACCGGCGGATGCGGCGGGGCTGGTGGGCTTGGCGGCCAGGCAGGAGGGTCCAGCATCGCGCTGGTCAGCATCAGCGCACAACTGCGCTTCGAAGACGTGACCCTCCGGGTGCGCGATGGCAGCAGAGGAGGAGATGGTGCGCTGGGTTGTAGATGGTCTCGGAGATCCGCAGGAATCTAACCACGGAGATTCGCGGAAACGTGACCCTTGCGTCCGCAGAAAAATGACCGCGGCGCCCGCGGAAACCTGACCCCGGGCGCCGCGGGAATCTGACCTGGCGTCGGCCGGGTCAGCGCTTCTTCGCTGCTGCCGGGGCAGACGGCTCGGCGATCTCCGGTCTCGGCTTGGGTCGCGCCTCGCTCATGGCCAGCGACTCCTTCTGCCGCCACGAGTCGGCGTCGATGTCGAGGATGTGGCAGTGCTGGACGAAGCGGTCGATCAGCGCTGAGACGCACGCTGCGCCCGGAAAGACCGTGCTCCACTGCTTGAACGGAAGATTCGTCGTCAGCACGAGCGATCGGCTCTCGTGCCTGCGGCTGATGATGTTGTAGAGCAGATCGGCGGACTGACGGCTGCACGGCAGATGTTGGGTCGGGAGGGGGCGCGGTGGCAGGGTCTCCCCGGCTCCGTTTCCCCCTCCCGCCCGCCAAACCGGACGTGCACGTCTCCGCGCATCCGGCTTTCCACAAGCACCCGATGCCAGGTCAGGTCACGGCGAGATCCTCCTGGAGTGCCCCGAGGGAGGAGGGATCGTCGTACGCGCTGTTCGCGAAGCGGCCGACGATGCCCAGCTCATCCGGATCCATCCACGGCAGGAGAATACGTGTGCCGCGATAGCGGTATCGTTCCACCCTGACGCGCGACGGACGGAAGAGCTCGAGCCCTCCCTCCTGAAGCGTCCAGCGCCCACCACAATACCGGCCCTTGAGATACTTCCACGTTCGCTTGGGGTGCTTCTTCCGCAGCCACCGGAAGACGCGCCACCAGGCGAAGTAATCGACGTAGGCCAGCGTGCGCTTGCTCGCGTCGTAGCGGAAGTACGTGGCCCAGCCCCTTAACACAGGGTTGAGGGCGTGCAGGACCTCCTTCAGGGCCAGGTAGGTGGTCGAGCGGGTCGTGAGGCTTCTCACCTTGTGTTTGATCGCCTCTAGGCTCTTCTTGCTCGGGTAGGTCCAACCCACGAGCTTGCCCTTCCACGGTATCCGACGAATACGGTGGCCGAGGAAGTCGAAACCCTCGTCGACATGCGTGACGAGAGTCTTCTCCGGGGACAGCTCCATCTTCAGCTCGTCTCGAAGAATACGAGCTGCTTCGTCTCGGATGGCCTCCGCCTGCTCCCGACTGCCGCGGACAAGGATCACGAAATCATCGGCGTACCGCACGAGCCGGTACGTCGCGTGTCCTCTCCGCCGGTAGTAGGTGGCGCATCCGATGTAGCGCGTCTGCTGCTTCCAGGCGCGCGCGAAATGCCGATCCAGCGCCGACAAGTAGATGTTGGCGAGGAGCGGCGATGCGATGCCGCCCTGGGGCGTTCCCGTGAGCGTTGCTGCGAGCCGCCCAGACTCCTTCATCATCCCGGCACCAAGGAACGCCTTGATCAACGTGAGCACCCGTCGGTCGATGATCCGCTGGCGGACCAGCGTCATCAGCACGCCGTGGTGGACGTTGTCGAAGCACGCCTTAATGTCGCCCTCGACGACGTACTCGTACGAGGCGCGTGGATTGATGAATGACACGATTTCTGCAATCGCGTCCTGGGCTCTTCGTCCCGGCCGATACCCGTAGCTGCTCGGGTAGAAGTCGGTCTCGAAGATCGGTTCGAGCACGAGCTTGAGGGCCGTCTGGACGACACGATCACGGATGGTTGGGATCCCGAGGTAGCGCACCTTGCCGCCCTTCTTCGGGATGCCTCGCTCCCGCACCGGGAGCGGGCGATACGTGCGCTCCTTCAAGGAGACCCGCAGGCCCTCCAGGAAGGGCTGCACGCCCGTGCGGTTCTCGATGTGCCAACGGGTCATTCCATCCGTACCGGCCGTCTTGGACCCTCGATTGCTCCGGACACGGTCCCAAGCCACGACGAGCGTGGCGCGATCGCACACCAGGTTGAAGAGGTCATCAAACCTCTTCTCCGGGTCTGCCTTGGACCATCGGTACAGCTTTCGTTGGATGTCGAGTACCCGCCGCCTGGCGTCGAATACGTCCGGCCACGGTGTGTCGCTATTCAGCGTCATCTCTCCTCCCATCCGTAGAGCTGCGTGCTTGCTGTCCCCCTTCGCCATGCGGCCGGCTTTCCCGACCTCCGACTACTACGAGGATTCCGTCCCGCGCCGGTCCCATCTGCCGACCATGGGCATGCCCTTCCTCGTACGAGGGGAGGGCGAGACCGACGCGGTTCCCACGTTCACTGATCACCACTTGACGGAGGAGGCGTCCAGCTACACCCCTACAGCATCGCTCCGGGTACACCGCAGAATTCCCCGGAGCCTCCAGGCGCCCATGGGTTTGAGGACGCCGGGAGAGGTCGAGCCATCGGTTTGCGGTTCGACCAGCGCTGTGCCGACCCATATCCACCAGGTTGGGGTCGGTCGACGACTGAAGGGGCCTCATGCACTGGTTCACTTCGTTACGCCTTTCCATCTCGTTTGCGCGGCCGCGACGTCTGGCAGTGCCGTCGCTCCGCTACGTTGTCAGGGCTGCTCCCGGCTCGGCGCCCATGTCGGCGCTCCGCCTGCCCTCAACTTCTCGGGCCCGCTGCGACGGCCCCGGGTGGGTCTCTCGCCCCACGTGGTGAATCAGCGCCTCGTGGCTATTGCCGACCAGTCTCGTTGATGCTCCAGCCCCTCGAGTCGAGCATGCTGCGTGATGGTGAGGAGTTCTGCGCAGCGAAGATGGCCATCATGGAGGGGGCTCGCTCCGGGTAGGCACCGAGGGAGGATGACGTCCACGGAGCCACGGCTCCGCATTCCGGTCAGCTATCCGGGATTCCCATCAAAGAAGCGACCAGCGCGCAAGTGCGCCGCTTTCCGGCCAACGCCCGGGAATTACCACCCATCGTTGCTCCCACGCCCACCTCACGACGGGGTAGGTCCACCCGAGGAGCGGAGCAGCGGCGCGGTGCCGGCCACAAAATAGGCGACGAGGAGACCTGATCTTGGCGGACAGCCTCCTCGTCGTGCTCCGATTCTCTTGCCCAGGAATCGAAGCGGTCGCAGTGTTATCCAGAGCGCCATCGACATCAAGCGTTGGCAGCAGCAACCCCCCACAGTCGTCGAAGCGCGCCCCGCTCGCTGCCCCGCCTGCGGCGCCGCAAGTTGTCCGCTCGGGGGCGCGATCCGGCTCCAAGGCCACGGCAGGCGCGAGCGACAGGTCTGGGGCCCTGCCAGCCCGGACCAGCCCCCCGAGGTGATCTCGGTGGCCGCCCGCCGCTACCGCTGCCTCGGTTGCAGCGCCGTGCTCCTCGTCGTTCCTCGCGGTGTGCTCGGCCGGCGCGTGTACAGCGCCGCCGCGATCGGCTTCGCCCTCGCGCTCTGGGGCCTCGCGCTCGCGACGGCGACCGAGGTCCGGCGGCGCGTGGGCCCGGCAAAGATCCTCGGCGAGAGCGCCGTCACCGGCTGGGCCACGCTGCGCCGGTGGGCACGCGAGGTCGCGCAGCGACGTCTGTTTGCTCAAGCCCCCGACCCAGGGCCGTCCGCGTCGCTCCGAAAGAGCGCGGCGACCGCCGCGGCCTCGCTCGCGGCGAGCGCGGACCCAACGACCCGGGCGCTGCCGATCGAGCACCGCGCCTTCTTCGGCGCCGCGCACGCGGCGTGAGGGGCTCTGCCCTTTCGGAGTCGGAATCGTACAGCCCACCGGAGAGGATCGCTGCCGAAAACGCCGCCGATCCCGGACAAGGACCGCGCGCCAGCAAGGCGCAGAAAGGACCTGTTCCAATGTCCCTCGGCCCCGCCGACCACGCCGAGTCCGTGGCGATCTTTCGCGCCACGGTCATCGGCCCTCTGATGCACCGCGTGCTCACCCACGGCCAGCTCGCCGCCGAGCTGCGCACGCGCAGCGAGCAGCGGTTTCGACCGCCGGGCGCGCACAGCACGCGCACCTACTCGGTGCCCACGCTCCAGCGCTGGCTGTACGCCTATCGCTCCGCTGGCCTCGATGGCCTGCGTCCGCAGCCACGCAGCGATCGAGGCTTCGCGCAGGAGCTCTCGGAGGAGCTGCGCGCGCTGCTGCTCGATATCCGGCGCGAGCATCCCGATGCCTCGGTGCCGCTCATCCTCAAGACGCTCGTCGATGAGGGGCGCCTCGAAGCGGGCAAGGTCTCCGAGCCCACCGTACGGCGCCTGTACGCGGCGCACGGCCTTCGCCGCCGCGCCGCGCGCGCCGAGGGCGAGCCGAAGACGCGGCTGCGCTGGCAAGCCGAGCGCCCCGGCGCGCTCTGGCACGGTGACGTCTGTCACGTGACCGGTTGCACCGTCGGCGGCAAAGCGATGCCGATCCGCATCCACGGGCTGCTCGACGACGCCTCTCGCTACGTCGTCGCGCTCGAGGCGCACACCACCGAGAAGGAGGTCGACATGCTCGGCATGACCGTCGACGCCCTGCGCCGTCACGGCAAGCCCGACGCGCTCTATCTCGACAACGGCTCGACCTACCGCGGCGACATCCTCAAGACCGCGTGCGCGCGGCTCGGCATCACGCTCCTGCACGCAAAGCCCTACGACCCCGAGGCGCGCGGCAAGATGGAGCGCTTCTGGCGCACGCTGCGCGAAGGGTGCCTTAACTACCTCGGTGCCGTGGCCTCGCTCGTCGACATCAACACGACGCTCCGCGCCTTCCTCGACCGGCGCTACCACCCGGCGCCGCATGCGGGCCTGCTCGGCAAGAGCCCGGCGCAGGTCTACGCAGTCCGTCCCGCCGGAGACAGCGCGGTCGACGAGAAGGCGTTACGCAGCGCGCTTACCGAGCGTACCCGGCGCCGCGTCTCGGGCGATAACATCGTCTCTGTCGACGGCATCGCCTGGCAGCTCGATCAGGGCTACCTCGCTGGCCAGGTCGTCTCTGTGGCCCGGTGCTTCATTGCGTCCGACGAGCCGCCGTGGGTCGAGCACGAGGGCAAGCGCCTTGTGCTGCATCCGGTCGACCCGCAGCGCAACGCGCGGCGCAAGCGGCCGCCGTGCGGTGGCCCTGCGGCGGACAGGCCGACGCTCCCGGTGGACTTCAACCCCGCGCGGACGCTCGGCCGCCGGGCGGAGGGTGGCGAGGACACGAGCGAGGCTGGAGGTGGAGCGTGAGCGAGTCGTACGTCCGCTTCTTTACCCTGTCCGCCGCGCCCTTTTCTAAGGAGATCCAGGATGGCGAGCTGTGGCTGCCGCCCTCGAAGGAGCAGCTCGTCGAGGAGGTGTGCGAGGCCGTGCACGAGCACGCCCAAGTGCTGCTGGTCGGCGAGCCTGGCGCCGGTAAGACGTGTGTGCTGCGGGCCGTGCGGCATCGGTTGCCCCAGGCAGGCTTCCGGCTGACCTACTGCCACAACGCCACGCTGGGCCGTCGCGACTTTTATCGTCAGCTCTGCCAGGCGCTCGGCCTCAATCCTGCTGCGACCGCGGCGGCTGTCTTCTATGCCGTCAGCGCGCATGTCGAGACCCTCGGCCGCGAGCGCATCCATCCCGTCTTCCTGCTCGACGAAGCGCACCTGCTCCACCAGGACACGCTCGATCATCTCCACATTTTGCTAAATTATGAATGGGACAGTCGTGCCCTGCTGTCGCTGATTCTGGTAGGGCTCCCGGACCTCCAAGACCGGCTCGAGCTGCGCAAAAATCGCTCGCTGTACTCGCGCATCGAACGGCGTCTGTCAATTGGCGCCATGGTCCCCAATGACACCGGCGAGTACGTGCGTCTGCGGATGAGCCGCGCCGGCGCCGACCGCGAGGTCTTCACCGCCGACGCACTCACCCTGCTGCACGAGGCGGCCGGCTCGAGCCTGCGCGAGATCGACCGCATGGCCACCGCCGCGCTGCGCGAGGCAGCGCGGCGCAAGAAGAAGCTCGTCGAGCGCGAGGTGATGGCCCACCTCGTCGGCGACCTGGGGACGGACGGCAGCTGACGCTGACCGCGATGACGGGTGCGTCCTCGGCGCCGGCATAGGAGCCCCTCGCCGGCGCCGACGTCGACGGTCAAGCGATGATGGCCATCACGAGCCTGCCACCGGCGCACGCCTCAGGGATGGCCATCGCCCTCCTGGACCCCAACCGAGCACGCCCGCGATGGCCATCGCCCTCTTGGATCCCAACCGAGCATGCCCCGCGATGGCCATCAAGGGGTGTGCTCGGCGAGCCATCAGCCAGCCTGAGCGTCAACACGTGGCGCACAGCCGATCTCGTCCAGAATGAGCAGCGACGGGGCCGTGTATTTCCGCAGCCGTCGCTCGAGGGCCGGTAGTGACTCCTGCTTGAGCAGATCCGCGAGGGCGGCCGACAGCGTCGTGAAGCGTACGGTGTGGCCGCGCTGGAGCGCGAGCATGCCGAGGTTCTGGGCGAGCATCGTCTTGCCGACGCCGCTCGGACCCCGGAGCAGGACGTTGTGCCCCTTGGCGACGAAGTCGAGGGTCATGAGCTCCTCGACGAGCTCACGCTGGATCGTGCGCGGGTGGTTCCAGTCGAAGCGCTCGAGGGGCTTGAAGGTGCCGATGGTCGCTGCCTTGGCGCGCGCGGCGAGGTTGCGCTCGGCGCGCTCGCGGTGGGCGATGGCGGCGAGCTCCTCGAACGTCTGCACCGGCGACAGGCGCGCCGTGGTGGCATGCGCGATCAGCGCGAGCAGCGCCTCGCGCGACACGCGTACGCCGAGGGAGCGAACCAGCTCAGCGACGTCATCGTTGGGCATCATAAGACTCCAGGTCATGGGGAACCACGTCGCGATCGGGGACATGGGCTCCGAGGTCGATGTCGACGGGGACAGGGGCATCGGCGGCGCGGCGGCGCTCCTCGCAGAGCACGGCGAGGGCACCGGGATCGTGCGTGCCGCGGGCGATAGCCTCGCGCGCCGCAGCGCCGAGGATCTCGACGCCGTACAGGTCGAGAAGGCGCAGGGCCTTGGCGGTCATGAAGCCGACGTTGCGACCGGCCTCCACCCAGCGCTCTTGCAGGATCTCGAAGCCGGGGATCGCGACGCCGAGCCGATCGCGCCCCTTGGCCTCGCGCGCGGCGCGCTTGTGGTCGAGCAGCTCGGCACGGTGCTCGGGCGCCTCGATGCTCTGGTGCCGTCCCCAGCAGCGCACGTGCCGCGCGAGCTCCGTGCCGCCGTCCGAGAGCCGCACGGTGGTGTCATTGGCGACGAGCATCAGCGTCTTGCCGTGGTGGATCGACGGCGCCGAATAGCGGTTTCCGTCGAAGTGCACGAAGGCGGTCTTGTCGACGGGCACGGGCTCGACGAGGTCCGTCTCCGGCAGCGGATCGGGCAGCGCGAGCAGCCGCGTCCTCTCCTCCGCGAGCACCTGGTCGACTCGCCGCTCAGGCCATCGCGGGTGCGGACGCACGTTGGCGATCTCGTCGAGGAAGACGAGCAGCTCGGCGTTGCCACGGTCGAGATCACGAATCGTGCGCGCGGCGAAGAAGCGGTCGCGCAGGAAGCGAATCGCTCGCTCGACCTTGCCCTTTTGCTGCGGTTTGCGCACGGCGCAGAGCCGCGGCGCGACGCGGAGCTGACCGGCGAGCGCGAGCAGGTCCGGGTGGAAGCGCACGGCGTCGCCGTGGCGCTCGAGGACAACGGTCTTGGGGTTGTCGAAGAGCCATTGTCTCGTCGCGCCGCCAAAGTAGCGGCACGCGCGCACGAGCGAGCGGCGGAGCGAGCTCGCGGACAGGTCGAGCACGAGCTCGCCCCAGATCGCGCGCGAGTACGACAGAACCATGACGAAGGCCCAGAGCTGGCGCGTGCCGCCCGCGACGCGCAGCTTGCCGACGTAGGCCCAGTCGACCTGGGCCTGCTCGGCGATGAGCGGCTCGACGCGGAGGAACACCTCGCTCTTCGGCGCCGGGCGCACGAGCCGGACATGCCGTCGCACCGTGCGCACACTGCCCTCGTAGCCGCGCTCCACCAGCATGTCGTACAGGCGCGTGGCGCGGAGCCGAGGATACTGTGTCAGCGTCTCGATGACGAAGGCCTCGTAGCCGCGCAGCGGCAAAGGCGCCTCGCTCACCGCGGCCTGCGCGTCGCGAACGACGGGCCGCGAGCGCGCGCCCTTGCCGAGGCCGAGCACGCGCTCGACCGCGTCGTGGTGCAGGCCGAGCTGCGTCGCGATGGTGCCGATCTTCCAGTGCTCGGCGAAGTGCAGGCGGCGGATCTCCGCCTCCTTGGCCTCGTCGATCGTCATCGACCGAGGCTCCTGCGAAGGCGATGCTCGCCACGGAAGTTACCGAGTCCCGGCAGGCGTTGCCCGCGGCGGGGCGGGGCGTCCATGAAGAGAGGCTCGACGACGTAGTGTAGCGTCGCGCGCGCGACGCCGAGGCCGTCGCACAACCCCAGCGCGAACAAGATGTCCTCGGACTCCGCAGAAACGACAGCACGGACCCTCTGGTCGTGCCAGAGCGCCATCGACTCGCACAGCATTGGCCCGGCAAACCGATGCGCCGGCGTGGCCACCGATCGCAGCCGGGCCTTCATCACCTCGTCGGGCCCCTGCGTCAGCAGCACCCGCGTCTCCTGCGGCGTCGCGGAGATCGTCATCACGAGCTCGTCCATCCATCGACTCCTGCGGGCCGGCGACGGCCACGTCGTCCTTCGACGTCGGCGCGCCGGTCCGCGGGCACACGCTGGCGGATGCGGGCAAGTTGTCGGAACCCCTATCCATCACGCGCCGGCTCCGTCGGGCGCGGTAGGCCCGCTGGCGATCACGGTGATCGAGGCGCCCCTCGTAGGAGCGCTGGTGCCGCAGCCGAGCCGCGCGCTGCGCCCGGTGGCGAGCCGCGTCGCGGCAGGCGCTGCCGCAGTAGAGCTGCCCTCGATCACACCGGCCGCAGACAAAGAAGATCGCGGCGCAGAGCCCGCAGCGCGCGAGCCGGAAGCTGTCTTGCACGAGTCCCCGGACCAGCGCGCCGGGAAGTTGCCCTCGGTGCCTGGGTCGTGCGAGACAGGCCGAACATCGGTCTGTCGCCGATCCCCGGAAGGCCCTGGTCGCTACCCAGGGCCTTCTTCTTTTCCGGCGCGCCGCTCGGGCGCGATCTCTACCGCCGCGCCTCGCGCTGACGAACTTCCCGGCCGCCCGCGCTCGCCCCCAGGCGTCACGAGGTGAGGGGCAGAAATCTGCGGATCGGGGTGGCTACTAACACTGGGTAGGCCGGGAGGCGAAGGCGGGCTCGGTGGGATAGGAGGCGCCGCCCGACCTGGTACGCTTCCAGCCTGCAGTGGTGGGGACGGGGGCCACGGAGGACCTGGCGGTACCGGGGGCGGTGGGAGTGGCGGGCACTCGCTCGGAATCGCATTCCTGGGTCAGGCTCCTGCGAACAATTTTGAGCTGGTGATTGGCGTTCCCGGAGAGGGCGGCCTGGGTTCCGAAGGCCAGGACGGTTCAGCGGGTTTGGCCGCGGACATTCTCAGTTTCAATGAGTGACCGCTCAGTTCACAGGTTTTGCCCACTCTCTAAGACATAAACGGCGCCGGCGTAGGTGCGGCTCCCCTCGCTGCTCCCCTTCCCCGGCGTCCGAGCCTCCACTTCCCCCGTGGACGGTCGGCCCGCGGGGGGCACCTTCTCATGAACCACCGCCGATCGAGGGAGAGGAGTTCCTTCATGTCCTGTATGCGTTCTGTAGAGCCCATCCTCGCGTGGTGCGCGCCGTCGCCATAGATTCGCGGCGCGATGCGAGAGCAACCTACGGCGAAGGGTGGCGGGGAGCGGCAGAGCGCAGGGCAAGCCGCGGTGGGCACCGGCGCCGCGACCAGCGTGGTCGTCCGCAGGCGCGCCACGACGCCGAGGGCGGCCGATGCTCCTGCGCAGCCGGAGGCACCGAGAGGGCGCCGGGCGCCACACGCCGACACCGCGAGCGTAGAACAGGCCGCGCCAACACGCCGAAGCCGGCGAGCCTCGCCCCCGGCGGCCGGCACAGGGGCGTCCGCGCCCGCAGCGGTGGCCAGCGAGGCTGACCAGCGCTCAGCTGGGCGCCGCAGCCGGCGCGCGGGGCCACGGGGTGGCCGCGAGCCGCTGCCGAGCGTCGGTGTTCTCGAGGGTCTGCTTCCAGGACTTGGGAGCGAGCTCGATGACACGCTCGGGCGGCCAAGTGCGCAGCAGGATGAGCACATCGCGCAGGTAAGCCCAGGGCTCGATGCCGTGCAGGGCACAGGAGGCGATGAGCGACACGATGGTGGCGTTCCACTCGGCGCCGTCCTTGCTGCCCACGAAGAGCCAGTTTTTCCTGCCCACGGCTTCACGGCGGAGCTCGAGTTCGCTCCGGTTGTTGTCCAGGCGGAGCCGGCCATCCTCGAGGAAGCGGGTGAGCGCGGTCCATTGGTTGAGCGCGTAGCCGATGGCAGCAGCGATGGGACTCCTCGGCAGGACGAGCAGGTCCTCTGTCTCAAGCCAGACGCGGAACGCAGCGAGCACGGGCTCGGCAGCCGTCCGGCGCTGCTCGGTTCGGCGGCTCGGGGGCAGCTCCCTGGTCGCCTTGTCGATCGCGTAGAGCTTTTGAATGAACCCAATCGCCGCCGTCGCGCGCTGCGGGTCAGAGGTCATCGCCTCGAAGAACTTCCGCCGGCCATGGGCCCAGCAACCAACCTCGGTCACCTGCTCGGTGCGGAAGAGCTTCTCGTAGACATTCGATGCGTCGGCCTGGACATAGCCTTTGTATCCGCGCAGGAACGCTTTGGGGCCATCCTGGTTGTGATGAGGCGTGAATCGGAACAGGACGTGATCGCGGTCGGCCACCAGGACCCAGAAGTGGCCCCGCCGGCACTTGTCCTTCGCTTGCACGAGCACGCCGGTGGCATCGATGGCGATGCAGTGCGCGCTCAGAGCGTCGTTGGCCATCGCCCCCACGAGGGGCGCGAGCTTGTCGGCGCACGCGGCGACCCAGCCACACAGCGTCGAGCGCGACAGGTGAAGACCCCATCGCTCGAACATCTTCTCCTGCCGGTGAAGCGGCAAGTGGTCTGCGTACTTGCTCACCAGCACGTGTGCGAGCAAGCCCGGGCCGGCAAGGCAGCGCGGGATAGGACTGTCGGGCATGTCGGCGATCGTAACGCCTTGCTCGGGCTCACCTTTGACCGCGAACTTCGGCCTGACGATCTGCAGGCGCACGAAGCTTGCGGGCCGCCACTCCAGCGTCTCCGACACCTCCTCGCCGATGCGGACCAGCGCGGTCGCGCGCTCATCGCGCGCCTCTGGCGGCAGCAGCTCGATCCGCTCGACAGGCAGGTGCTCGGGCAGCTTCTGCCGTCCGTGCGGGCGGACTTGGCGCCCCTTGTCCTCGCCTCCGGGGGCGCCGGATGTGCCATCCGGCGCTGCGCCGTCGCTGGCCTCCGGCGGCCTGGTCGCGCCCGCATCCGGCTGCGCACCTGCGCCCGCGAGTAGCTGCACGATCGCATCGAAGGCGAGCTGCGTCTGCGCGGGGTCGACGTGCTCGGCCTTCTGACCGTAGATGTGGCGGCGAAGCCGCTCCAGCTCGATGCTGGCGAGCTCGTAGAGCTTACGGTACTCGTCCCGCTCGTGGGCGGCGCGCGCAAGCTTGTCCTTCAGCTCGCAGATCTGCTCTTCGACCGACGTGCCCACGACGCGGTAATTACTTATGAATCTCCGTATTTTGAAGAGGGTTGTCGTAGGAAAATGATGGGCTTTGAACGGAATGCAGCGCTGCGCGCTGCCCGTGAGAGCGCGACGCCGTCAGGTCAGATCAGGGCGCCGGAGGCGGTGCAGCCTCGGCGAGGCGAATCTCTCGCCGCATCTTCGAAGGTGGAAGGGCGATACCTTCAAGGATCTTCGCGAGCTCGGCGGCGTCGATGACCACGCTCGTGGCTCCCGGCGTGACCGCGCGCGGTGCTCGAAACGTCCCGCGCTCGAGCCTCTTGTACAGAAGGCAGTAGCCGCTGCGGTCCCACCACAGGGCCTTCACGCGGTCGGCTGCCCGGTTAAAGAAGAGGAACAGCGCCCCGGAGAGCGGGTCCTGCCGCAGTACCTCGCGTACAACGGCGGCGAGGCCGTCGAATGACCGGCGCAGATCGAGCGGCTCGGTGGCTACATAGATCGCGACGCGGCCGGGGATCATCGCGTGCCTCCGAGCGCACGAACAACGCGTGCCAGCGTGTCCTCGTCAAACGTCGGCGGGACGCGCACGACTGCGCCGTCCGGGAAGACGATCTCCAGCGTCGCGCCCAACGAGGACGCCGTAGCTCCTGCCGGGGCGACCACCACGGGGAGCAACGTCGGCAGCGTCGCCTTCTCCGAGCGCTGCCGGTACTCGCTCCGCTTCATGCCCAGCCGGCGGCTCCACGAGTACAGCGTGCCGGCGTTGACCCCCTCCTGCTCCGCGAACACGCGGGCGGAGCGCCCGCTCTTGTGCCAGCGCGCCACGCGGTCGCGCCAGATCCGTGTGCTCTCGTCCATCGACACCTCCAGCGCGCGTTTCTACGCAACCCAGAGGCTCGGAGACAGGATGGGGGTCGCAGCACGGATACGGTAGAGCGCGACTGGCCGAATCGCTCCCGGTGCAGCGGGTGTTTTGCCAAGGCGGCCGAGCCCACGCTCGCCCTGCCGTTCCCTGTCCGGCCCATCGTGGTCCGTCACGCAGGCCATGCGCCCGCCGGCTGGGTGACGTCATCAAGGCCAGCCCCAGGAACGCCGGTCCCCGTCGCCCTTCATCGTCCGCCGCTCTCGCTGTGGCATCGCAGCGCGAGTTCAAGGCAACTGCGCGCGATGCGCGACGATGAACGCCACCGGGCGGCTGGTGCTCTGACGTCGGGCACACGGCACGGAAAGCACATGGCGTGACGACTCCACGCAGCTGCCCCGAATTTAAGAGAGTGAGGCGGCTCCGCGGCCCGTGTGCACCCCGCTACATGGGCGCGGCGCGTCGCTCGAACTCCAGCATGACTGTACCTGCCAGAGAGATCACCCGATGCCCTCAGTGACCCATGAAGCCCTGGTGGAGCTGTTCAAGAACCGGCCGAGGCTGGCCGCCGACATGCTGCACGACGCGATCGGCCACCCGGTCCCCGCCTTCACGGAGGCGCGCGTCGATGCCTCCGACCTCACCGAGATCGTGCCCTCGAACCGCCGCGCGGACGTGATCGTCGTGCTGCTGGTCGGCAAGCAGGAGCGGCTCGCGATGGCCATCGTGGTCGAGGTCCAGCTCGGCGTGGACCCGGACAAGCGATATGCCTGGCCGGTGTACGTGACCCAGACGAGGGCCCGGCACCGCTGTCCGACGTGGCTGCTGGTTGTGACGACCGATCGGGCGATGGTGAGGTGGTGCTCGCGCCCGATCGACACGGGGCACCCTGGCTGGACGCTGACGCCGCTGGTGCTCGGGCCCGAGGGCGTCCCGGTCGTCACCGACGCCGAGCAGGCGAAGGCCGCGCCCGAGGTGGTCGTGCTCTCGGCCATGGCGCATGGGCAGAGCGAGGCGGCGGAGGCGATCGGCGTGGCGTTCCTGGCGGCGGCTGCCGGGCTCGATGAGGAGCGCCGCGCCCTGTACGGGGACCTGGTCCTGTTCTCGATGAACGAAGCGGCGAGACGAACGTTGGAGGCGATGATGAAGAGCGGATATGAGTTCCAGAGTGAGTTCGCGCGCAGCTACGTAGCCCATGGCCGGCGGGAAGGCCGGGAGGAAGGGCTGCGGGAAGGCCGGGAGGAAGGGCTGCGGGAGGGCCTGCAGGCGGGCCTGCGGGAGGGGCTGCGGGAGGGCCTCCTGAAGGCCAAGGCGCACGACGTGCTCGCCTTCCTCGAGGCCCGCGGGCTGGGAGTCCCCGTCGACCTGCGGCAGCGCGTCCTCGCGAGCACCGATATCGACGAGCTCGACCGCTGGGTCCGCCGTGCCGCTGTCGTCCGCGACGCCCGAGAGCTCCTCGGCACGCCCGGCTTGCGGGAGGGCCTCCTGAAGGCGAAGGCGCACGACGTGCTCGCCATCCTCGAGGCCCGCGGGCTGGATGTCCCCACCGAGGTGCGGGAGCGCGTCCTCGCGAGCGCCGATGTCGACGAGCTCGACCGCTGGGTCCGCCGGGCCGCGGTCGTCAGCGACACCAGAGAGTTGCTCGGTACAGCCGGCTCCTGAGCAAACGCTCCAGGCCAGCGCAAGTGGTCGCTCTCGGTCGTCCCCTGCCATCCCGATCCGCGGGCCGGGTACCCTTCTTGTAAAATTGCCGTCCCGGGCGACGAGCGCACCGCGCTGCGTGGTCCTGCCCTCTTCGCTACCCCGGGTCGCTGCGTACCCGGCTTTACCGGTTCACCTGATTCGCGCTATCTCGATGGCGGAGGCCGACTCCGATATGGATCGTGGCGCCACGATGTCCCAGCGTGCCGGCCTCTGGAGGTAACCGAGATGGCTTTGGGCTCACTTCTTCGATCAGGTTCACTCGTCCTTGCGCTGGGGGCGCTCGCTCTCCTCTCCGCCTGCTCCGACGACGGCGATTCGTCGAACAGCGCCAGCGGCACGGGCGGCGGCGCGTCCGCGAGCACCGGGAGCGCCTCTCAGGGCTCCGGCGGCGCGGGCGGCGGCACGGGCGGGGGCGCCACCGGCACGGGCGGCGACGCCGCCGGCACGGGCGGCAACGGCGGGAGCGGCGCGGGCGGCAACGGCGGCGGCCCGGACGCGCCGGGGATCACGCCGAACCCCATCATCTCCCGCGGCAAGCCCGCCTTCGCCTCGGCGGGGACGGCGTCGGTGATCAACGACGGCAAGTACAGGTCGGCAGGCACCTGGATCGCGGGCAAACCCACCGCGGCCGCGCCCGCCTGGGTCGCGATCAAGGTCGGCGACGGGTACGAGCGGCTGCTCCTGAGCTGGACGGCCTCGTACAACTACAACTACACCGACGTGCAATACGGGGCTCCGGGCGCCTACCGCGTCGAGACCTCGAGCGACTCGACGGACGGCGAGGACGGCACCTGGAAGAGCGTCGCCGAGGTGACCGACAACCCGGTCCGCACGCGCGCCCACAGCTTCGACTTCAGCGGCCAGAGCTGGGTGCGCCTCGTCGTGACCGCGGCCCCCGCGACGACCGACGCCACCGGCGTCCAGCTCGACGAGATCGACGTGCACGACATCTCGAACGGCGCGGAGGACACGTGGTTCTTCCTCGGCGACAGCATCACGGCGTTCGCCTATGACCGCGACACCCCGGCCACGCAGCCGAGCTTCGCGGAGAACGTGCACGCGGCGCACGAGGCGAACTACCCCGCGATGATCAACGGCGGCATCGGCGGCGAGCTCACCGCGTCCCCGGACGACCGCCCCGGCGCGCTCGCGCGCATCGACGACGTGCTCGAGATGAACCCCGACTTCCACTTCTTCGCCATCGGCTACGGCACCAACGACTCCTGGGACCAGACCGACCCGAGCACCTTCAAGTCGAACCTGCAGGAGCTCATCGACACCCTCCAGGCCGCGGGGCGCGTCCCGGTGCTCGCGCGCATCCCGTTCTCGCCCGACGGCCACCACGACACGCTCGACGTCTTCAACCAGGCGATCGACGAGCTCACGGAGGAGAACAGCCTCCTCCCGGGGCCGGACCTGTATGCGTGGTTCGAGGCGCACCCCGAGCAGCTCCCCGACGAGGTGCACCCGGATCCCGCCGGGCGCGTCGTCATGAACAAGCTCTGGGCCGACGCCGTGGACAGCCTCTACACCGGCCAGCAGTAGCGCGCGACGCGTGATGACGCGCGACGACGCGCGCAACGCGTGATGACGCGCGACGACGCGTGATGACGCGTGATGACGCGCGACGACGCCCGATGACGCCCGATGACGCCCGATGACCGATTGATGCTGCGCCGGCGCGAGCCTTGACCCCGCGCGGCCGCGAAGGCTAGCTGGATCGATCGCGCGAGCGGCGAGCCCTGACGAGCAGCGCTCGCCGGCGGGCGGCTGGCCGCGCGCCCTCCAGGGGGTATCCGATGAAGCTCATTCCCAAGAAACTCCTGATCCTGGTCGCCGCCCTCGCGGCCCTCGTCGCCGTCTCTGCCCCCCTGCGGGCCGAGGACTGGCTCCTCACCGGCGCCGGCGTCCGGGTGAAGACGATCGCCTTCATCGACATCGACGTCTACGAGATCAGCCATTTCATGAAGCAGGCGCCCGCGTCGAGGTCGAAGCAGGCGGTGATCGACGCCGACGTGCCGAAGAAGTTCGTGTGGCGGATGATGCGCGACGTGGACCAGGAGAAGATCCATGACGCGCTGACAGGCGCCTTCGCGATGAACGGTTACAAGGACCAGGCCAAGATCAAGGCGTTCATGGGCGCCTTCAAGGCAGAGCTGAAGGAAGGGTCGCGCGTCACCATCCAGTACGACCCGGAGAAGAAGAGCACGACCGCCCTCGTGGGCGGCAGCAGCGCGAGCGTCGCCGGCGTGGATTTCATGAAGGCGGTCTGGAGCATCTGGCTCGGGAAGATCGATCAGCCCAAGCTGGGCGATCAGCTCATCGGTCGGCTGAAATAGCCGGCCGGCTGAGCTGGCGCCGAGCGCGACGACCGGCGCGGCGCGCGGCGCCGCCGGCCGGGGCGCGCGCGGCCTTGCCATGCTGGGCGGGAAGCGAGACGATGCGCCTCGCGACCGGGTCGAGCGCCACGTGACGCGGCGGCACACGGGCGCCGGAGCGGAGCCGCGATGGACGACGATCACGAAGACGAGGACACGCGGAGGGACATCGCCCCCTACGTGCCGCGCCGCCCCGTGATGGCGGTGGTCGGCAACGGCCTCGCGCTGGACGCGGCGACCGAGGCGGTGTGCGTCGAGCTCGGGCGGCGCGCCGTCGAGGCGGGGTTCCGGCTCGTCACCGGCGGGCTCGGCGGCGTCATGGCCGCCGTCTCGCGCGGCGGGCGCGAGGCGGCGACGTGGCGCGACGGCGATATCGTCGGGATCCTGCCGGGGTACGAGGCGTCCGCCGCGAACCCGTACGTCGACATCGTCGTCCCGACCGGGCTGCAGATCGGGCGCAACATCCTCGTCGTCGCGGCGGCGGACGTCGTCGTGGTCGTCGGCGGAGGCGCGGGGACGCTGAGCGAGATCGCCGTCGCCTGGCAGCTCGGCAAGCCGCTGCTCGCCCTCGCGACGAGCGGCGGCTGGGCACGGCAGCTCGCCGGAGGGCGCGTGGACGACCGGCGCTCGGATCGCGTCGTGTCGGTCGCGAGCGCGGAAGAGGCCGTCACGGCGGCGTGGGACCTCGCCGGCCGGGGGCGCCCTGGCGGGGGCCGGGGTTGAGCCTCGGCGGTGGCCGGTGGCGAAAAAATTAATAATTTCAATGTGTTGGCGCCTTTTGTTCAGGTGCTCTCGGCCCCGGGCAGGCGCGACCACGATCGCGCTGCCGGGGCGCGACAGGGCCCTGGGTCCGCTGGCGGGGCCGTGGTCAGGGCAGGTGGGCCCGCTGGCGGCGCGTGATCAGGGCCCCGTGACGAGGGCCGAGACATGGATCTTCACGAGTGGAGCCCTCGCCTCGGTGTAGACGACCTCGCTGGCCCCGTCGATGTGCCGGCGAACGATGACATCCTCGAGCACC
The DNA here is from genome assembly GCF_051521595.1 of Sorangium sp. So ce1153. Taxonomy (NCBI): domain Bacteria; kingdom Pseudomonadati; phylum Myxococcota; order Polyangiales; family Polyangiaceae; genus Sorangium; species Sorangium sp. So ce1153. Next base: position 11,777,818 of record NZ_CP150361.1, on the reverse strand, counting down.
CCGGGTCCGCCCCCGAACTGGAGCAGGGCGCCGCACCCGTCGAGCTTTGACGTGTACGCGCTGACCTGCATCGCTCCCGCCGGCAGCGGGGGGAAGGCGCCGAGCCGCGTCGCGGCGCCGTCGCCGTCGACCTCCCAGAGCTCCTGGCTGCCGCCATCGTCGGCCGGGTGCTCCGACTCGAGCACCAGCAGGAAGCTGTCCGGCGCCCTGGCGCGCACGGTGTGGAGCAGCCGGTCTTCCGGGAGACCGGCGATGGGCAGCGACGCCGACGTGGCGAGGCGAACCACGCTCCGCGCTGCCAGCGCGAGATCGCCGTACCCCAGGTGGAGCAGCGGATCCTCCGGGTCGGCGTAGACGACTCGGCCGCTCTCATCGTACCACGTGGCGGCGTCCGAGCGGCAGCGGTGCAGGACGGCGCCCGCGGGCGAAACGAGGAATCCGGAGAGCGGATCGAGACCTTGTGTGCAAGGGGGCGTGCGCAGGGCGGTATCGTTGTCGAGCGGCGCGGCCGGATAGTCGCCGCCGCGAAACGAGCAGTCGTCGCAGCGGAACTCGCGGAGCAGGTCCTCGAAGACGTTGGTATAGAGCAGGCGCCCGTCGTTGGGGCGGATCCGCGCGCTTCGCTCGTCGACGTTGCAGTCGAACCCCACGACAGCGGATCCGGGAGAGCTCCAGTGCGTCAGGGCGTCCCGGCCGCAGCTCCCCTCCGACAGCGTTCCAACGAGGTAGACCTGAGCGGGGTCGAGCACGTCGCCGGTGACCGCCACGGAAGCTCCGCTGCAGTCTGGCGCGCTGCCCCCATCAACGCTCCCGCCGCCGCCGGCGGGCGCCCCGCCGCCCGCTCCGCCCCCATCAACGCTCCCGCCGCCGCCGCTGGGCGCTCCGCCGCCCGCGCCGCCACCACCGCTCCCGCCACCTGCATTCCCACCGCTGTTGTCGCCGCCGCCGCTGTTGTCGCCGCCGCCGCCGCTGTCGCCGCCGCCGCTGTTGTCGCCGCCGCCGCTGTTGTCGCTGCCGCCACCTGCCCCCCCGCCGCCGTGGTCTTCTACCCCTGCGCCGCCTGCGCCGCTCGCCGCCACGCCGCTCGCCGTCGAGCTTTCCGCGCCGCCGCTCCCCGCGCTGGCAGCATTCACGCCGCCGCCGCGTCCCCCTTCTCCGTCGCCGCCGGGGATTGCTCCTCTCGCGCTGCACGCCGATAGCAGGAAGAGGACGGACATTGTAGCGATGGTGCGCATAAAGTGACCTTCTTCGGAAGCGCGGCACGCCTCTCATGACATCGGTGCACGGAGCCGCGGTGCACGAGGGTTGAAGAACGGAGATGGCCAGTGGCCGTGGCCATCATGACGTGAGCCGTCGAACGCGTCGACCTCCACCATCGCTGCGGCCTCTCTCTCGCTCGCGATACGAGCGCGCGAATCTGCCCTGCCCGCAGCGCCGGTGGCGCGCGGCCCTGCACGCGGGGCGGACCGGCGCGCGCCGGGCGCGCTCTCGATCTGCCGTGTGACAGCGCGGTGTCCAGAGGGCCGCCGCGCGCGCCCGCTCCCGATCCGACCGGCGCGCATCGCGTGCTAGGCTCGGCGCCGATGTCGGAAGCGGAAGACGAAGAGATCCAGCGGCTGAGGACCCGTGTCGGGACGACCCTCCGCGGGAAATGGCGGCTCGACGCGCTGATCGGGGCGGGGGGGATGGCGGCCGTCTACGCGGCCACTCACCACGTGGGCCACCGCGTGGCCATCAAGATCCTGCACCCGGAGGGCGCCGTGTCGCGCGAGCTCCGCGCCCGCTTCGAGCAGGAGGCGCTCGCCGCCGCGCGGCTCGGGCACCCGGCCGCGGTGCAGGTCCTCGACATCGACGCGACCGATCAGGGAGAGCCGTTCCTCGTCATGGAGCTGCTCGACGGCGAGAGCCTCCGCGAGCGGGCGTTGCGGCTCGGCGGCGTCCCGTTGCCCGAGCTCCTCGCCCACGTGGACACGCTCCTCGAGGTGCTCAGGGCCGCGCACGACGCCGGGATCGTCCACCGGGACATCAAGCCGGACAACCTCTTCGTGACCCGCGACGGGCGGCTCAAGGTCCTCGATTTCGGGATCGCGCGCATGAAGGAGGGCGGCGCCGGGCTGAAGACGCGGACGGGCGCGGTGCTCGGCACGACGAGCTACATGGCCCCCGAGCAGATCCTCGGCAGGCACGTGGACGGGCGGGCCGACCTCTACGCGGTGGGCGCGACGATGTTCACCCTCCTGACGAACCGTCGGCTCCACGACGCGGACGCGCTCACCGAGGGAGAGCTCCTCATCCGGATGAGCACGACGCCCGCCCCGTCGCTCGCGACCGTCGCGCCCGGCGTGGATCCGCGGGTCGCGCGCGTGGTCGACCGCGCGCTCGCCTTCCAGGTCGAGCGGCGCTACCCGGACGCGCAGACGATGCTCGCCGACGTGCGCGCCGTGCGCCGGGGCGAGGAGCCCCCCTTCGCGACGGCGGCGATGGCGGAGGCCGACGAGCGCACGCGCGTGGACGGCCGGGGCCGGGCCATCCCCGAGGGACCGCCGATCGGCGCGTCCTTCCCTGGCGCGAGCCCGCCGGCCATGGCGATGCCGGCCGCACCCTCCGCGGCGGCGGCCGCCTCGACGGCGGCTCCGCCGGGCCAACCGCAGGCGGGCGCGGGCGCCGTGCGCGGGCCGCGCGCGCCGGCGTCGCCGCGGCTCGCCATCGTCGGCGCGGCGGCGGTGCTCTTCTTCTGCGTCGGCCTCGGGGCGGTGCTGCTGCTCTGGCCCTCCCGCGACAGGGGCGCCGGAGACAGCGGCGCGCCGGCGTCGGTGTCCCTCAAGGACATCCCCCGCGCCTCGAGCTCCGCCGTGCCCGTGGCCGACGCCGCCGGTTGCCAGCCGGGCGTGCCCTGCACCTGCCCGGGCGGCACCCCGGGCAACGTGCCGAAGACCTGCCAGCTCAGCTGCGGCGAGGCGTCGGGCTGCAAGCCGAGCTGCTCCGATCGCGATGTGTGCGAGAGCCGCTGCGCCGGAGACTGTCAGTCTTCCTGCGCGAGGAGCAAGGCGTGCGACACGCGGTGCGAGGACGGCTGCCATATCGAGTGCCGCAACGCCGAGACGTGCCAGGCGACCTGCGGCGCGGGGTGCTCGTACGCCTGCGAGGACGTGGGCAAGTGCGTCCCTGTCGTGGGGGACCGGAGCGTCGTGAAGTGCAACCGCGTCGGAGGGTGCGAGGTGACCTGCACGGGCTCGTGCGCGGTGTCGTGCTCCAGGACCGGCTCGTGCAAGGTGGAGTGCCAGGGGCAGGGGCCGGCGAAGCGGTGCGGCGACGGCCGCCGGGCGTGCGGGGACGGCTGCTCGCTGCCGCAGTGAGGCGGGGCTGCCGCGCTCTTATCGGAGGAACCTGAGGGTCACAGCGCGACCTTGCGCCCGGAGCTCGCTGCTCGAAGGGCGCCGAAGTAGTCGCGATTGACGCCGATCTCCTCCAATCGAAACCTCTCCAGAAAATGCCGGTAGGTTTCGGAGAAGCGCGGCCGCTCGGGGCGCAAGGCGTCGTACTCCTGGCGCGAAAGCACGACCGCTATCGGTTTGCCGCGGCGCGTGAGCTCGATCGTGCTACCTGCCTCGACCTCATCGACGATGGTCGGCAGGTTCGCGCGAGCCTCTGCAATGGAGTAGCGCTTCGGCATGCCACGATGCACAGGTCTTCAAGCCCTCTCCGCGCTCAGAGCCGCGCCTTGCGCAGCGCGAGCAGCCAGTCGTTGAGGTCGCCTTCGTTGCGCGGCTCCTCCGGCAGCACCGCGCGATCGTGGGCCGCCTCGAGGGTCGCGAAGGCCCGCGCGATCTGCTCTGCCCAGCGCCCGGCGGCCTCGGGGGAGAGCTCCGCCTTCTCGCCGGCCCGCTTCGCCTCGATGAGCTCGCGCGCGGCGCTGAAGCCGTAGAGATCGAGGAGCGCGGTCACGTCGGTGACGATCTCGCCTGTCCGGAGCGCGTGGGCGCCGGTCAACGTGGTCCTGAGGACGTAGAGCAGCTTCTTCGCCGACGTGCGGCCGCCCGTCTCCCAGGCGCGGAGCTGGCTCGTGGCGAACCCGATGTAATGGCGGAAGATCCGGCGCGACAGGGCCTCTGCGACGAGCGGGCGGAGCGACGCGAGGTCAGGATCGATGTGGAGCTGGAGGGGGCCGAGGATCCGCTCGATGTAGTTGCCGTTGCCCTGGAGCACGCCGAGCAGGACGGGGTGGATCTCGTTCGACGAGTAGTCGATCTCGACGCCGTCGATGACCTCCAGCCGCGAGGGGCTCGCGCCGCTGCGCAGCAGGCCGAGCAACTTCTCGGTCGGCTCGACGTGCACCGCCTTGAGGTCGAGATCGCTGTCCGGGGAGGGGAAGCCGTAGGCGTGCGCGCCGCTCAGGGCGACGACGAGGTGCGGGCGCTTCGCCTCTTCCTGGGCGATGACGCGCGCCGCGACCTCCTGCTGATGTGCCTCGAGCACCTGGGTGTTCATCCCTCGTCCTTTCTTTCAGCGCTGCCGCGTGCTGGGCTCGCGTCCCCGTCGTCCCAGACCGCGACAGGCGCGGGGGGAGCGTCCTTGCCGAGCGGTCCTGGCGCCGCCGCGAGGTGCCGCCGGGCGACCTCCTCGCGGACGCGCCGGAGGAGCGCGTCGGCGCGGGGCACGTCGGGGTGCGGCGGGAGCTTCGTCGCGAGCCGCGCGGCCTCCAGCTCGGGTGTCATCGCCTCGGCCAGCTCGATCGTCCGGTCGAGCGGCCAGGCGCCGGCCTTGATGGCGAGGAGCGTCTCGCGCAGCTCGCCCTCTACGACCAGATCGACCTCGCCGTCGCGCAGCCAGCGGACGGCGGTGGCGATGAGGCGCACGAGGTTGTAGGCGTTCTTGGGGCGGAGGTCGCGGGCGGGGTCGAGCGAGGTCCTGCCCGCGCGCGCGAAGGCCGCGAGCGAGGCGAAGTCGCGCGCGGGCAAGAGGCCCTGGTCGTGGAGCGAGCGGTAGAGCTGCTTGATGTACTCCTTCGCCTGGAGCTCCCTGTCGGCCTCGGTCGGCGCGGCGCGCGGGCTGATGGCGGCGAGCTTCCGGGCGATGTCGTCGAGCGACAGCGCGGGGTCGTCCGCGAGCCAGTCGAGCACCCGCTCGCGGTGCTCGGCGAGCCGGTGCGCCTGGGAGAGCCGCTTCAGCTGCGAGAGCGCGTAGCGGCCGAAGCTGCCGTAGATGGCCGACGAGACGAACGCGCCGCGCGCCTCGAGGAGCCACGCGCCGATCTCGTCGCGCGCCTCGGCGGTGCGGACGAAGAGCAGCTCGAGGGTGTTCGGATCGGCGCGCAGGGCCTGGCGGATCGCCTTCTCGACCTCCCAGTACGAGGCGCTGCCGTCCGTGCTCACGAGGTCGCGGGGCGGCTCGGCGAGGCCCGTGGTCCAGGGGAAGGGGAGCGCGAAGACGCCGCGCCTGTCGGTGTCGGAGCCCTCGTGCGCGAGCCCCCACGCGCGCGACCCGACGACGGCCTCGAGGACCACGGCGGGCCGGAGCGCGTCCCAGGCGGCGCTCCGCCGCTCCGCGTGCCGCACCTGGCCGGCCTTGCGCGGGACGAGCTCGTCGCGGCGGTAGCGGACGACGCCGATGCCGACGAGCATGACGTCGAGCTCCGCGCCGGCCGAGGCGACGACGCGCCCGATGGCGCCCTGCGGGACGCGGCGCTCGCCGAGGACGCGGTCGACCCGGGTGGTCACCTCCGTGCCGTGCGGCAGGGGGACGGCGAGCGGATCGAGGTGGGTGAGGCCGCGCAGCCGGAGGTCCATGAGCGGACGCTACCATGCAGGAGGGCGTGGCCGAGCGGGCTCGTGCGGGACGTACGGCGCGGCTTTCCGTGCCTTGCGGAGGTCGCCCGAGCGGGCTCGGTGGGGTGGGGCCGTGGCGCGCGGCGGGTCCTGCTGGGGGGCCGGTGCGCCGGGGGGCGGCTGCGGTACGGTGGCCGACGATGATCACGCGGATCGAGGTCGATGGGTTCAAGTCGCTCCGCGGCTTCGCGCTGGACCTGGAGCCGCTGACGGCGATCGTGGGCCCCAATGGCGCTGGCAAGTCGAACCTGCTCGACGCGCTTCACCTCCTGTCGCGGCTCGCCCAGACCAGCGTCACCGAGGCGCTGAAGGGCGGTCGCGGCGCGATCCGGGATCAGTTCTCGCGGCTGCGGGACGGAGCGGCGGGGCGAATCAGCATCTCGGTGGAGATGCTCCTTGGAACAACCAGGGCCCCTGATTGGGAAGAGCAGCTCCCGACGAGGGTGCTGCACAGGACCGAGATCGGGCGCACCGTTCTTTCTTCAGGCATCGAGGACATCACCATCGATGAACAGCGATTCGTCATCCTCGATGATCTGGCGGCGGATACGTGGATTGCGCGACATCCGGCGCTGCTGCCGCTAGCTCGTCACAACGTCCCGAGCTACACCCACAGGGAGAGCGTTTTCGAGCTGGAGGGCCCAAGACCCGTCACCGGGCCGGACACTCGGGGAGGGCGTTGGAATCACTTCGGCGTGGAGTGGGATCCTGCCTTCCTCGGGGACCTCCCGCAACGCGGCATTCTGGCAGGCGCCCGCTCCGGGAGTCTGCTCGCCATGGTTGCAAAACAGCTCAGCGCGATCCGCGTCATTCACTTCGAACCATCCAAGCTTCGCCTCTCCAGCGACCGCGCCGCAGGCCCGGCCCTCGCAGCCGACGGCTCCAACCTCCCGACGGCGCTCGCCGCGCTAGCGCCCGCGGCGCGCGGTCAGATCCGGGCCGACCTGGCGGAGCTCATTCCGGGGTTTCGCTCATTCGAGGTGGTTCCAGCCGATGAGGAGCTTCGCCTCGAGGTGGATTTCACGGACGGCGCCCGCGTACCCGCCCGCGTGCTCTCGGACGGCACATTGCGTCTCATTGCATTGCTCATCCTCCTGCGCGGCTCGCCGACCGGCGCGCTGGTAGCCGTCGAGGAGCCGGAGAATGGCATCTATCCCGGCTGGCTACGCGCGCTCATCGGCAAGCTCGTCGACGCGACGACACCCCGCGGCGACATCCTTCCGCCGCAGGTGCTGCTCACGAGCCATTCGCCCGCGATCCTCGCCGCGCTCCACGGCAGGCCCGAGTCGCTCGTCTTCGCCGATCTCGTCCGGCGTGGAGAGGACCTCCGCTCAACGCGCATGCGCCATGTGCGCGCCGGAGACGGTCCGGAGCGCGATCCGGGCACCGTTTCCCTGCGAGAAATCGAGCGCATCCTGGACGCCGCGCGCCTGGAGGACGAGGCGTGATCTGGCTATGCGCAGGCGTTTACGCCGAGGGCCCCACCGACGATCGGTTTCTCTGCAACCTGATCAACCGGATCTTGCCGCCGCTCGCCATCCGCCGACCTGCGACCCGACAAAAGTTGAGCAACTCACCCAAGGTGGATGGCGGCGGTGTCAGGCCGCGACCGGCGTGAGCAGGGCTTCGCGGTGGCGCGCCAGGAAGCTCCGCACGTCCTCCGCGGGCTTGCCGGTGAGCTCCTCCACCGCGTTCGTGGCCACGTCCAGCGCGCCGCGGGCGATCCCCTCGTCGAACGAGGCGAGCAGCGCGGCCACCTCGGCGGGCATGCCGGCCTTCTGCATGCCCTGCTCCAGCGCCTCGCGCGGGACGGGGACATAGGCGATCGGCTTGCCCGAGAGGTCCGACGCGATCCGGGCGATCTCGCCCTGGGACACGGCTGCCGGTCCGGTGATATCGAGCACGCGCTTGCCGTTGAAATCTGCCGCCAGCGCCGCGGCCGCGGCCCTGGCGCAGTCCTCGCGCGTGACGTAGCCGGTCCTGCCGTCCCCGGCCGCGGCCACGAGCTGGCCTGTCGCCAGCGCGCGCCGCAGCGAGGCCACGAGCAAGTCGGCGTAGAGGTTGTTGCGCAGGACGGTGGCCCCGAGACCGCTCTCCGCGAGCGCGTCCTCCGTGCCCTGGTGGTCCGGCGCGATCGTGATCGGCGAGCCCGGCCCGGGGTTGGTCAACGAGGTGTAGACCACGTGCCGCACGCCCGCCTTCACGGCGGCCTCGATCGCGCCCCGGTGCTGCGCGATGCGCCGGCCCGGGCGGTCCAGCGCGTCGGTGCTGATGAGCAGCAGCCGCGCCGCGCCGGCGAACGCCTCCGCCAGCGAAGCAGGCGAATCGAAGTCCGCGCGCCGCACCTCGACGCCGCGGGCGCGGAGCTCGCCGAGCCGCTCCGGGTGCCGCGTCGTGGCGATGAGGGGACCCGCGCCCTGCGCGAGCAAGAGGTCGACGACGCGCCGCCCGAGCTGGCCGCCGGCGCCGGTGACGAGGAGAGGCTGAGACATGGTGAGAGCTCCTTGTGACGAGGTTGATGAGAAGAACTCTGGATCTGTCTCGTATCTGGTTCAATGAGCGATTTTTGGCTACTGTGTTCCGAAATGGGAACAATGGACCTGAACCACCTCTCCGTGTTCGCGGCGGTCGCCGAGACGGCGAGCTTCACCGCGGCGGCGCGCCGGCTGGGGGTGCCCAAGTCGACGGTCAGCCGGGGCATCGCGTCGCTGGAGGCGTCGCTCGGCGTGCGCCTCTTGCAGCGGACGACGCGCAGCGTGGCGCTCACGACGGCCGGGCAGGCGCTCGTCGATCGCGTGGGCTCACGGCTCAAGGCGCTGACCGAGTCGATCGAGGGGCTCGCGGAGCTCGCGGACGAGCCGTCGGGCGTGCTGCGCCTCACCGCGACGGCGGACTTCGGCACCGAGGTGCTGGCGGAGCTCCTCGCCGGCTTCTGCCGCCGCTACCCGCGCGTCACAGTGGAGATGCACCTGTCGCACCGGCCCGTGGACCTGGTGAAGGAGGGGTACGACGCGGCCTTTCGCTTCCTCCGGAAGAAGCCCCGGGACTCGACGCTCGTCGCGCGCAAGGTGGGCGAGCTGAGCTTGCAGTTCTATGCCTCTCCCGCGTACCTGGCCGCGCGGGGGACGCCGCGGACGCTGGACGATCTCGCGGAGCACGACTGCGTGGCGCTCACCGGGACGAGCCCCTTCGCGCGCGATGAGGCGTCGCGCGCCCGCGCGCCGCTCCGCGTCCGGTTGCTCGCGGACGACGGGTTCTTCGCGCGCGAGGCGGTGCGCCACGGCGTGGGGATCGGCCTGCTCCCCGCCTTCCTCGCCCAGCAGGACGTGCTCGCCGGCGCGCTCGTCCGCGTGCTGCCGCGCTGGACGACGCCGATGGGCGGCGTGTTCCTTGTGTTCCCGAGCGGCCAGCACCTTCCGAAGAAGACGGTCGCGCTGCGCGACCATGTGGTGGAGGCGCTGCGCGTGCAGCTCACCGCGCGCGCGGGTCGCGCCGGGGAGACCTAGCCGGCGCGCGCCGTCCTACCCGCCGGCGTGTACTGGTTCCGCCCGCCAGCAGTCCGGCCAGGGTGGGCGGGACTTCTCATCACATCGGCGAAGCGGGCGGTCCAGGCGCTCATCACGGGCGACCTTGCACGGCTTCACAACGCGGGCGGACGCGATCGATCAACGATACGGTCCCTGGCGCGGCGCCTCACCATCGAGCACCGACACGTCCACGTGCTCGTCGAGCCCCTCGAGTTCCTTCACGTGCCACTCGACCAGCATGCAGCCCGCGCAGATGTACGCCTCGAGCTTGCCGACCCTCCGGCTCCTCCAGACGCTCGGCTGCGCGATGGCGAGCTCGCTCCCCCCGTTGCCGTCCGCGTCGAGTACCTTGGGCGCGTGGAGGATCTTCCTCGCGCCGCATGCGGGGCAGCGGAGCTCGTCGCGCATCGACGCGGATCGCCGCGCGAGCAGCGCCTGGACCTCGCGCTCGAGCCGCCCCACCCGCTCCTCGAGGGAGCGCTCCGCCGGCGCGCCCGCGGCGTGGGGATCGGTGACGGGATCCGCGACGGGCGCGCTCGCGGCGCGGGGGAGCTGGGCGCCGCAGTCCAGGCATGAGACATGGGCCTCCGGGCTCGAGCGGCCGCACGTGGGGCAGTCCATGCCGACAGGATACGGGCGATTTCCCGCGGAGCGAACAGCAGGAAGGCCCGATCTCACGCCACCAGCGAAGAACCGCGGCGACGTGTCCAGCACGATGGGTGACGCTCTCCCTGCGGTCGACCTCGCCACGAGCCCCTGACCCGTCAGGCCGCATGCACGGGCGCGTGTCAGCGCGCACGCAGCGTCAGTCAAAAATTGCATCGGCGCGGTAAAACAAAAATCGACGCCGACCCGTGCCCAGACCGGGCCCCCTGCGTTCTTTCCAGATCGAAGGGGACGCCGACGGCGGCTCTTCCCCGGGCGCCGCGCGCCGCGCTGCGAAACGGCCGGCGCCTCGCCAACCATCCAGGAGAGCTCCGGTGAGACCGACCGCCCCACGGGCGGCGATGGCGCCGCTGCGCGCGGCGTCCTCTCGCGGACGGCTGGCCTGCTCATTCACCATCACATCACCGTATCACCAACCCTTGTTTGCTTTTCACGGAGGAATGTCATGCAATCTCGTTCGATTCTCTCGCTTGCGCTCCCGCTCCTGCTCGCCGCGTGCGGCGACCCCCAGGTGGGCTCCGACTATCCTGGAGAGGCTCTGCTGACGGTGCGAGGCACGATTACCAATGAGCTCGGCGAGGCGCCCGCGGGGCCGATCGACGCCTTGCTGGTCTGGAACATCGAGAAGAACGGCAGCGGTAGCGAGAACTTCCCCGTCCGGGCGACGGCGGTCGGGAGCTTCCCTGCGAGCTTCACGCTGTCGATCCATGAGCCCCCGCCGGAGAGCGGGCTCAACGATTTCAGCGAGCTCGGCCTCGATGGCACCAGGGTCGGCATCGGCATCATCGTGGCAGCGCGTAGCGAGGATTATGCCGACTCGGAGCCCAGCTGGCTCGGCGTCGATGAGCACCACGTGATCGTGTACGTCGAGAGCGAGATGGACGAAGACGGCGCCTGGTCGAAGCTCTTCGGCGGGCCGCTCGCCCCGGGGTACCACGTCATGGATGCGGTCCCGCGCGAGCCAGGAAGCGCGCTGGACGCAGAGGGGCAAGCGGCCTTCGACGCCTGCGACGCCGCGGCGACGACAGAAGCGGAGCACCTGGCCTGCGGGGCGCATACCGTGAAGCTCAAGATGCGCCCCGCCGCAGACGGCGCGAGCACGGCGCTCACGGTCCGCATGGCGCCGCCGGAAGATTTGGAGTTCCCCGACTGGCACTGATCGTGGTACACGCTCGGACGTGGAGGATCGCGAGGCGCTGGTGTCGCTGATCGAGGCGGCCTACCGGCAGCATGGGCACCTCGTGCTGCGCCGGGCGCGGCGGCTCCTCGGGAGCGAGCAGGAGGCGCGGGAGATCCTCCAGGATGTCTTCGCCTCCCTGCTCGGCGAGCCCGGGCAGCTCGACGGCAAGGGCCCGATGGTGGGCTGGCTTTACGGCGCCACCACGCACGCCTGCCTCAACCGCATCCGCGACCGCAAGAACCGGCTTCGGCTCATCGACACCCACGTTGCGCCCCTGCAGCAGGAGAGCGCGGCGGCGTCCGCCGAGCACGCTCTCCTCACGCGGGAGCTCCTCGCGCAGCTCCCGGGCGACCTCGCGCAGGTCGCCGTCCACTATTACTCCGATGAGATGACCCACGAGGAGATCGCGCGCGTGATGGGCTGTTCCCGTCGGCACGTCGGCAATCTGCTGGAGCGGCTCAAGGCCACGCTCTCCGACCGGATGAGAGAAGGGAGCTCGAGTTCATGACACCAGCGCGACCCGAAGGGTGCCTCTCGGAGCTGAAGCTCGACGAGCTCATGGCGGGCGAGCTCGACGCGGCCGCGGCGCAGGAGGCGAGCGCGCACGTGGCAGGCTGCTCGCGGTGCTCGGCGCGGCTCTCCGAGATGGAGGCGGCGCGCGCCTCGTTCGCGGCGTCGGCGCCGCCCCTGCGGCTCGATCGAGGCGCCACGGCGGGCCGCCCCGCGACCGATGCCCGCCCGCGGCGCCGATGGCTGGCGCCCGCGGCGGCGAGCGCGCTCGCCGCGGCAGCGGCGGTGCTCCTCTTCTTCCGCTTCAATGCAGCGCCGGGGGGACCAGACGCGGAGATCCCCGGAGAGCGCATCAAGGGAGCGGAGCGCATCGGCTTCTACGTGAAGCGCGGCGGGAGCGTCCTGCCCGGCGGGGCAGGCGAGCGGCTCCTGCCCGGCGACGCGATCCAGTTCACGTACTCCAGCGCCGAGGCGCGGTATCTCATGATCCTGAGCGTCGATGGGGCGTCGCAGGCGAGCGTCTATTACCCGAGCGGCCCGGTCGCTGCGCGCATCCAGCCTGGTCGGGATGTCCTTCTCCCGCAGAGCACGGTGCTGGACGACACGCTCGGCACCGAGCGGATTTACGGGGTGTTCTGCGCCGAGGCGATCGCGGTCGAGCCGCTCCGGGCCGCGCTCGCGGCCCACCCCGACGCGCCTCCCGCCCCGCCGGGCTGCGACGTCGACGCGCTCACGGCGGAGAAGGTCGCGAGGTTGCGGTGAGCCTCGGTCGTCTCGCGGCGCTGGCCGCTGCGGCGTGCGGCCTTGTCGTCGCCTCGGCGGCGCCGGCCGAGGCTCGCGTCGAGCGCTTCGCGGTGCTCATCGGCAACAACGCCGGGGAGAAGGGCGAGGTCGAGCTCCGCTATGCGGAGGACGACGCGGCGAAGATGCACGACGTGCTCAAGGACCTGGGCGGGTTCCCCCCGGCGAACCTGGTGCTCCTGCGGAGCGAGGGCGCGGAGACGGTCCGGCGCACGCTCATCACGATGAACGACCGTGTCCGCGCGGCGATGTCGAGCCCGGACACCGATGTGCTCTATCTCGTCTACTACTCTGGCCATGCCGACGGGAACGCGCTTCACCTCGGGCCCACGCCGCTCTCGCTGACGGAGTTCGAGCAGCTCGTGCGCGGCTCGGCGGCGTCGGCGCGGCTGCTGATCGTGGATTCGTGCCGCTCCGGGGCGCTGACGCGCGCCAAGGGCGGGACGACGGCGCCGCCCTTCGTCATCAGGCTGGATCAGCGGCTCGCGGGGCAGGGGATGGTGACGCTCGCGTCGAGCTCCGGGAACGAGGATGCCCAGGAGTCCGATGAGCTCAAGGGGTCGTTCTTCACCCACGCGCTCGTCTCGGGGCTGCTCGGGACGGCCGATGTGGATCGAGACGGAGCCGTGTCGCTCGAGGAGGCGTACCGCCACGCGTACGAGAGCACCTTGCGCGCCACGAGCCGCACGTGGGCTGGCGCGCAACACCCCACCTTCCGTTACGACCTTCGCGGCCAAGGCAAGCTCGTCCTGACGGAGCTGCCGGTCCATGCGTCGTCCCGGGGCGTGCTCCGGTTCCCGGCCGGCAGGTCCTATCTCGTGATGCGGGACGCGAGCGAGGGCCCGGTGGCGGCCGAGGTGGGGGCGAGCGACGCGACACGGACGATCAGCCTGCGCCCAGGCCGCTACTTCGTGCGGGGCCGAGGCCCCGATTTCCTCCTGGAAGGGAGCGTCGAGGCCGAGGCGGGGAAGACCGTCGACGTGGGGGACGAGCGCTTGAGCCGCGTCATGTTCGCGCGGCTCGTGCGCAAGGGCGGCGGCGTCCGCGAGGTCGCGCACGGGCCGGTGGCCGGCTATGAGATGAGAACGCCGCTCGTCGAAGGGAGCTCGCTTTGCCACGGCGGCTTCGTCGGATACGGGATCGAGCTCCAGCAGATGAGCCTCGCGGCCCGGCTCAGCGCGTGCCACAGCGCGTTCCGGAACGAACATCTCACGGCGAGCAACGATGACCTCGGCCTGGACGTGCGCCTGTCCCATGCGTGGGATCTGCCCGTGATCACCCTCGGCGTCGGCGTGGACGCCGGCCTCGCGGTGATGAGGCAGCGGTTCGAGACGCAGGGCTACGCGCCCGACCGCCTCGGCCTCGCAGGGGCGTTCGGCGCTGGCGCCGGGGCGAACATCGATCTTCTGGGAGGACTCTATCTCGGCGTCGAGGCTGCAGCGCAGACGTACGTGTTCAAACAGCAGCGCGCGGGCGGCGGCGAGGGCGCGATCGCCCCTTCGGTGGCGGCGCGTCTGCGGGTGGGCGTCGGCATGAGCCTCTGACCTGCGCTCGGTCTCTCGGGCAATGCCGTCCCGAGGTGCCCCCTGGCGCTCTCGATTCCTCGCTCTTGCGGCGCCAGCTTGACAGCGGCCCCGATCCAACGAATGCTCCGATGCGCGGGCTCTCTCCGAGCCCGGCCCCTCGCGCTGCCGCCGGCACGGCTCGCATCGGGGCGAAGAGGGCGCTGCCCTTCGGCGGTCCTGGATCGCGATGCTGCCCTCTTCCGTCGGTGCCGGCCGGCAAGGTTCGATCTCGGCAGATCCCATGATCAGGACCGGTGGTCGGTCCTCGGTGATCTGCGCGAGCTCGAGCGCCGCGAGGTCATGATGAGCAGTTCAGCGAGAGACCGGATGGACGCCTTCCGCGCGCACGGCTTCTTCGTCGTGCGCGCCTTCCTCGATGACGCCGAGCGCGCAGCGCTCCGCCGCGCGTGCGACGTCGCGCTCGTCGGCGCGCGAGCGCGCTCCCTGGAGACGGGCCACTCGACGCCCAGGATCTCGCTCCTCACGGACGGCGCGACCTGCTTCCAGGACGATCCCCGCGCGCTGGAGCGCATCGCCGGGTTCTTCGGCTCCGGGCGCGTCTGCGAGCTCCTCGCCGGCCTTTCCCGCCCGGGAGAGGAGGAGACGCCGCGCCTGAAGGACGCGCACTATTACCACGAGCAGACCCGGCGTGACTGGGATGGTGACTGGCATCGAGACAGCCAGTTCGGCCAGCCCGATCCAGAGGTGGAGCGCGCGGTCGTCGCGACGACCACGGCGGTGCACTTCCGGGTGGCGCTGGAGGACGACGACCGCCTCGAGATCGTCCCCGGATCGCACGCTCGCTGGGACACCCCGGACGAGCTCCGGATCCGCAGGGGCGCCGATCGGGACGCGCCGGACATGCAGAACGCCGCGCGCTTGGCGTTGCGCGCCGGCGACGCGTGTGTCTTCCACGCGTGGTCCATTCACCGCGCGACCTACCGGAGGGCGCCTCTGCGTCGCACGATCGACGCCCTCTACGCCTTCGCCCGCCCGGCCGTACGCCGGTGGCCGTCTCCCGCGAGTTGAGCGCGATCTGAGCCAGCCGGGCAGGCCGGGAGGTGGTCCCCGGCCTGCTCGCCTTGCCGCGCGCGCTCCGTCGTCAGTACGGGGTGTTGTTCGACGTGGTGATCCTCGACGAGGACAGGCCGATGAACAGCGAGTCGCCGATGTCGCTGTAGCGGGTGTTCGTCATCGAGACGGTGCTGGTGCTGCTGTCCGTCCTGAAGATGGCCTCGTCCATGTGCGAGATGTCGCAGCGGTCGATGAAGACGTCGACCTTGAACGTGGTCCCGCCGTTTTGCCGGATGAACTTGCCGGCGTTGGAGGCGCGGAAGTTCGAGACCCGGAACGTGCTCGCGGCGTTGATCTGGAAGACCTTGTCCTCGCCGTTCACCGCCGAGCCGCCGTTGAGGACGACCGTGCCAGACTCCTTGATCGTCATGGCGTCCTCGCCGATGTCCTCCCAGACGATGTTCTCCAGCGTGACGTTCCCGTAGGTGTGGATGCCGTCCGCGGCCGGGGCGCCGAGGACCACGTTCCTCAGCACCGCGCCGTTCTCGAGCTTGAACACCGGCTTCTGGCTCTCGGACTGGCTGCCGTCCCCGAGCGCGCGGCCGGCGATGAACCGCCTGCCGCCGCCGTCATAGACCTGGCCCGACCTCACGACGATCGTCGCGTCGACGACCCCGCCGCTCCCTGTCGTCGTGCTGCCGCCGCTGCCGCCCGAGCCGCCGCTGCCGCCCGAGCCGCCGCTGCCGCCCGAGCCGCTGGAAGAGGAGCTCGACGTCGAGCTGCTGGTCGAGCTGCTGCTGCCCGTCGGCACGAGCTCGATGTAGTCGACCTTGATGTCGTAGTCCGAAGCACTGGAGCTCTTGCCGCTGCAGACCAGCTTGAACTCGACGGTGCCCGAGAGGCTCTTGGTGCCGAGCGTCACCGTCTTCCAGCCATCGCTCGAGGACGACGAATAGCCGTCGAGGTTCCCCACGGAGGCGCCGTTCACCTGGAGCTGGTAGTTCCCGTAGATGTTCCGCTGGGCATAGCGCACCACGACCCGGTACTCGCCCGCAGCGACCGATTTCGAGAACTTGAAGTAGTCTCCGCTCGCGTTGGCCTTGAGCCGCACGCTGGTCGAGCTCGCGTCGAACCCGTCCCCCGACGAATTGGACCAGGACTGGGACTCGGCCTCCAGCCGCGTGGTGCTCACCGCCTCGCTCGCGCCGTCCATATCCATCATGGCTTCCTCTTCCGAGAGGCAGCCGGTCGCGATGACCCCCACGGCGCCGAGCGCCAGCAGCACATGACGAGCAAAAGTCGAGTGAAGCTTCATTGTTTCAGTCCTTGTTCAAGTAAGTTGTCGAACCGTAAAGCCGCCTCGCGAACGCCTCGACCCGGCGCACGCAGCGCCGTTTCCAGCCCTGCGCGCCGTGCTCGAGGTGCCCTGCGCTGCGTCGCAGCACCCCTGTCAGCAACACGCGGGCCAACTGCCGTCTGGCCTTCGAATGCTGCAAGCTTGCGTTACTGTTGGATATTTCCTCGAAGAACGACGCGGATTCCCCCGCTGTCCGGCGGCGCGTTCTGCGTTGTCACGCAGGGCTGTAGACCGCGTCAACCCGGAGTTGACAAGGCGGGCGCCCGGTAGCGCCGCCGATCATGTCGGTAGGCGACAGGCACGTCGGATGTAGGGGAACCGAGCATGTTCGAATCACCCTCCCCGAGCTTCTCCGCGAACCGACCGGCGTGGTGTTGTGCCGGGTGGTGCACGTCTTGCAGTGCTGCATCGTGCTCTCGACAAAGGTCAGGTCGAACGGTGGACATGAACAGCAATTTCCGTCGGATTGTCGCGTTTCCTCTCGCGCTCGTCGCGCTCAGTCTCTCCGGGTGCGGCGGCGACGACTCCAGCGGTGGAGACCCGACAGGCGCGTCTTCCTCGGGTGGAGGTTCAATCGCTCCGGATGCCTCCAGCAGCTCGTCCTCCGGGGGGATCTCCGGCTCCGGCGGTTCGTCGTCGGGCGAGGGCGCTGGCCCTGCGAGCAGCTCCACGGGCGACATGGCCGGCACCGGCGGCACCGGTGAAGGCGGCACCGGCGGCACCGGTGAAGGCGGCACCGGCGGCACCGGTGAAGGCGGCTCCGGTGGTTCCGGTGAAGGCGGCTCCGGTGAGGGCGGCTTCGCGGCGGGGACCGAGACGCGCCCGCAGCTCACGGCCGCGCAGGCGGCTCATCATACCATCCTGGAGCACCTGAAGAAGGCCGGCGACATCGCCTCCGGCCTCGTCGCGGACTCCTGGGATCCCACCGCGGGAGTCGGCGATGTCGGCGGCTTCACGCCCACGTACTCGGTCGCCGCGAGCGGGGGCACGCACCGGACGGTGCAGTCCGCGATCGACGCGGCCGTGGCCTCCGGCGCGACCAGCCGGGTCTATATCCAGGTTGCGTCGGGGACTTACCGCGAGGTGATCTGCGTGCCGGCGGCGGCCCCGCCGATCACCCTGTACAGCACCAGCTCCGACGCCAGCCGCACCGTCATCGCCTACAACAACCACAGCGGCAAGACCAAGGCGTCGGGCGCGCCCGCCAATCCCTGCAACCCGAACCTGAGCGCGACGACCTACGGGACCAGCGGCAGCGCGACGTTCGCCGCGTACGCCGACGATTTCCGGGCCAGGAACATCACCATCGCGAACGACACCGACGAGAGCGCCGTGTCCGGCGGGAAGCAGGCCGTCGCGCTGATGACCCAGGCCGACAAGCTGATCTTCGAGAACGTGCGCCTGCTCGGCAATCAAGACACCCTCTACGTGAAGACGCCGAACGCTGGGACCGTGTCGCGCGCGTACTTCAAGGGCTGCCACGTGGAGGGCGACGTGGACTTCATCTTCGGCCGCGGCACCTTCGTGCTCGACGGCTGCACGATCAAGTACCTGACCGCGCGGCAAGGCGCGACGGGCGGGTACATCGTCGCTCCCAGCACCGACGCGCGCAACGAGCACGGCATCCTCGTCATCGACAGCGACCTCACCGCCGAGGCCGGCACGCCAAACGGGCTCGTCTACCTCGGCCGCGCCTGGGATGAGGGGCAGAGCGATCTCACGACGTACGCCGCGAACGTCGCGAGCGGCGTGTACCCGAACGGCCATGCGGTCATCCGGAACTCCACGCTCGGCGCCCACATCCGAGCGGACGATCCCTGGCACGCCTCGACCGTCAGCCGCCCTTACAGCTCCACGGCGGGCACGTACCCCGCGAACCGCTTCCACGAGCACGCGAACACCGGGCCCGGCAGCGCGCGGCTCTGAGCGGGGCGCGCCCGCGTGCGACCCGCAGGTCGAGCGCCAAACGAGGGAGAGGGACGAGCGCGTTAATCCTGCGATAGCTGGGGATGAATCCTGCGCGGTGCTTGCGTTTCCATTTACAGTGCTCTAGCATCTCGTGGCACCGCAAAGATCACCTTCGGAACGAGGCGCCTGTTCGAGGATGATCGCATACAGCAATCATCTCCCGGTGGGTAGGATCTCTCGAATCCCCCAGCACCGCCGGGGTTCACCTGTTTGTTCATCGGAATGACGAAGACCTTGCACGGCTCGACGGACGAATCGGAGCACTTGGCGCGTCGAGTGATAGACATCGTACTGCGCCGTGAACGGGACGCTTGGCCGCTCGGCGGCCAGGTAGAGCCGGCGGTGCTGGCGCAGCGGGTTGGGAAGACGATCACGCCAGCGGGCCTCGGGGAAAAGGAGGCGCTGCGGCGCTGGGTCGACGAGCTGGCGCCGGCAACGGTGGCAGCCGATCACCCCCGGTACTTCGCGTTCATCCCCCATGCGCCGACGGAGGCGTCGGTGCTCTTCGACCTGGTCGTGAGCGGAGCCGGGCTCTGCGCGGCCAGCTGGCTCGAAGCTGCGGGCGCTGTCCACGCCGAGAACGAGGCTTTGCGCTGGATAGCCGACCTCGCCGGCTTCCCCGCCGCAGCCGGGGGCACCTTCGTGCCCGGCGGGACCTTGGGCACTCTCTCGGCTCTCCATGCGGCGCGACATGCAGCGCTCGTGCGGCGCCAGGGGGTACGTCCGGCCCGCTGGAAGCTGGCAGCGTCGACCGAAGGCCACTCGTCGATCAAGCAGGCGGCGCGCATCCTCGACGTCGATCTGATCGATGTCCCCGTTGATGGCCGCCACCGCATGACCAGCGCGAGCCTCCGGGCAGCGCTCGACGCGCAGGGGGACGATGGGCTCTTCGCGGTGGTCGCATCGGCGGGAGGGACGAACCTGGGCCTGATCGATGATCTCTCCGGCGTTGCGCAGGTCTGCCGCCAACGGGGTGCATGGCTGCACGTCGACGGAGCCTACGGGCTCGCGGCGCTGGCCGCGCCGAGCAAGCGAGCGGCTTTTGCCGGGATCGAGATGGCCGACAGCTTCACCGTCAATCCGCACAAATGGCTCTTTGCGCCCTACGACTGCTGCGCGTTGGTCTACCGCGAACCGGCCCAGGCGAGGGCGGCGCACAACCAATCAGCGGCCTATCTGGATCCCATCAACGAGGGCACCGATTGGAATCCCGCGGACTACGCGTTGCAGCTGAGCCGACGCGCTCGCGGGCTCCCTTTCTGGTTCTCGCTCGCCGTTCATGGAACGGACGCCTATGCTGCGGCGATCGAGACGACGCTGACGCTGACGCAGCAGGCGGCAGAAGCGATCCGCGCGAGGGCGTTTCTGGAGCTGCTCATCGAACCTGAGCTGAGCGTCCTCGTGTTCCGCCGCCGCGGCTGGTCCGCAGCGGACTACAATGCCTGGTCGGCCCATCTGATCGCCTCGGGCGCGGGGTTCGTCGTACCCACGACGTTCGAGGGCGAACCGGCCGTGCGGATCGTCATCATCGACCCGCGGAAGACGCACGCAGACATCGAGCGAGTGCTCGACTCGATGAAGGACGCTCCTCGCTGACCGGGCCTGAGGGCGAAGCCTGGAGCCCGTCGTCGGCCTGCCGGGCCACGCTGCCGGGCCATGATCGATGGAAACGTCGCGCTGCGCTGAGCGCAGCGCCGGTCGACCGCGCTCGAAGCAACGGTTCCAGCAGAGCCTCAGCTCAACTTCGCGAGGGCTTGCGCGAGATCTGCGATCAGATCGTCCACGTCTTCCAGCCCGACCGACAGGCGGAAGAGATCGTCGGCCGGCCTGCTACCTTGTGAGGCCTCCCCATCGGCATCCTGGACCATCGAGTGCGACATCGATCGAGCATGCTCGATGACGCTATAGATCCCTCCCAGGCTCACCGACAACCCGATGATCTGGGTCGCCTCCAGGAGCCGTGCGATGTCGCTCGCAGGACCCGCAACGGAGAAGGAGATGACGCCCCCGCCGCCGCCGAGGAGCTCGCGCGCCCGGTCATGCTGCGGATGCGACCGCAGGCGCGGATAGCGAACCGACGTGACTCGGGGGTGCGCCTCCAAGAACTCGGCGATGCGGGCGGCGCTCGCGTTTTGTTGCGCCACGCGCACATGAATCGTCTTGAGACCCTCGGATACGAGCCAGGCCGCGTGCGGATCCATACAAGATCCATACAGCGTTTGCTTGCGCCAGACCCTCTCGGCCAGCGCATCCGAGCACATCGCGGCGCCACCGTGGACGGCGAAGTGGCCGCTCAAGTACTTCGTCAGGCTGTGAACCACGACATCGGCTCCCAGGGTCGAGGTCTCCAGGACCCCGGGAGGGGTGAACGTCGCGTCGCAGATGCTCGTCGCCCCGTATCGCGAGGCCAGCCGGCAAATCTCCTTGCAGTCCGGCAAGATGAGCTCTGGATTGCTCAGCGCCTCGAAGTACACCGATCGGCAGCCATGTCGGAGCAGCTCCTCGAGCTGCTCCGTATCCTCGGGTACGAAGAAGCGAACCTTGTAGCCAAAGCGTCGCATCTCTTCGGCGCAGAACCTGAAGCTGTCGCCGTAGATACGGGTCGACACCGCGAGCGTGTCGCCAGGGTCGTTGAGGGCGAGCAGCACGGTCGTGATCGCCGACATGCCCGAAGGAAAGCCGATCGCGGTCTCCGTCTCCGCGAGCGACGCCAGTTGCTTCTCCAGGAAGCTGACCGTCGGATTCCCCCAACGCGTGTAGTAAGAGCTCGGTCGCGTCGCGTGCTCCGAGCCGACAGCGACATCGTAGCTCGGCATGCGGAAGAGCGTGGTCTGATAGATCGGCTGAACTACCGGCACATTCTCTGCGGCGACCGGCTTTGTGAGGAGAAGTCTAGAGCTGCTTTTCACCGGAACCTCGTAGGAGCTTGCGGCTATCGCCGCGCCGACGCTTCCTGGTCATCGTGGCCGATGAAGCGGATGGGCATCGAGCCGCCCGCCGCCAGCTCCGGCTGGCCGGCGACGCCATGGAGCGCGGCCGATGCCTCGAAGGAGCCAGGCACCTCGCCGTGGTGCTTCATTCGCAGTACGATTCCAGATTTCCTCGACGCCGAACATCCAGCGTGACGCAGTGAAATCCCCCACCGAGGGTGCGGCCATGGCGCAGTCGCAGCGGGATCACCTCCACGCGGTGCCGTTCGAGCAGGCGGATCAGGCGTGTCTGATCTGCGTCCACGACGGCGAGGTGCGGGCTGAGCATCAGCAGATTGATCCCCAGCCAGATCGACGCGCTCGGCGCAAGATCCGAGTAGTGCACGACCTCCATCTCTGGAGCTACGATGATCTCCCAATCCCTGAGCGGAGCCGGAAGGTTGTCCTTGTTGACGCGCTCTGGATTGATCAGCACGAGGCCAGGACGTATGGGGGCCAGGGTGGTGTCTATGTGCGATCCGCAATAGAGGTCGCGGCAGGGATGGACGCGGTACTCTGGCCCGAGCGCGCTCTGCAGCCACTGTGCGCCCAGCTCGTTGCCGGTGGACGATACGAGGTAGATGATGTCGCGCCCGAGGCGGAGCACGTTGGCAGCATCGAAGGCGGGTTCTATTTCTCGTAGGGTCGGCTGAGCAGGGTTGCTGGTCTCGTACAGCTCATCCGTCAGCGACGGCTTTGGCGCCGAGAGCCAGCGTGAGCCGTGCTTCAGGTACCCAACGATGATATCGCGGTAGGCCATGGACTCAAAGTACCGCGAACGGAATGGATTCGGTGACTCGATGACCGTGTCGCCGATCGCGAGCAGGACGTCTCGCGGGCAGTACGGAAAGTAGTATTCTGATTCCCAGAAAGGCGTTCGTACGAGGCCGGGGAACTCGATCGGCTTTGGCCTCTGGACGACTATGCCCAGTCTGTCCAGCACCTCGATGAAGCGCGCGAGATCTTCTTCTGTCTCCTCGATCACCTTGGCCGGGAACCTTCGGTCCTGGGGCGATTCGAGTATGTGCCGCGTGTTGGGCTCGATCGCGTTCATCCCGTGGTCGAGATAGGGGAGCTGCGCAAACTTGGCGCTGCCGACGATCACCTCTTCCAGCGGATCCCACTCATTGTGTACTTCAACGCTGAGTTTTTTGTTCGCAAGCATCGTTCTGCTCTCGATCCTGTAAAGTCTGTGATCGTTGTCGATGGCTCGCCGGCCGCGCTGCCTGTGCGTCCTCGCGTCGCCAGCTCGACGCGAGCGCCCGGGCGTTCGCTCGGTCAGGCGCTCGCGGTGGACCCTTTCATCTCCGGCGCGGGCAGCGATGCGAAGATGGTGGAAAGCGCCGCCAGACCCTTCGGACGCTTCAGCTCGGCGTATGCAGGGTCCCTCCTCAAGATTGTGTGTACTTCCCTCAAGCGCCAGAGGGGGACTCGGGGGAAGAGGTGATGAACCAGGTGGTATCCTTCGCCCTCCTCCTCTCCGAGCAGAAACCGCTCGGCTGGTCCGTAATCTCGGTTCCATGTCATGCGTATATCGATGCGCGACGCGGTTTCGATCAGCGGGTAGTGCTCCAATAGCTCTGCTACCGCGCCTATCCAGACCTGCGTGGTGACCAGCGGGACTATCCAGTAGGCCACGAGCACGCCGAGCCACCCCGTGGCCGCGGCGGCGACGACGATCGTCAGAAGGCCGACGAGCCTGACGTGGCGCTCCCACGTCGATTCTTCCTTGTGCAAGATCCTGTGTCGAATCAGGTACGCCATGTAGGACAATGTCGAGCGTGGGCCAGCCAGCCTCATCAAATAGCTGCGCAGCCTGGCTCGCTGGAGGTTGTGCCCGCACAGTCCGATGCGCTGGTACTGGAGGTAGTCGGGATCTCGCTGGGGATCGCCGAAGCGACCGTGATGGTTGACCACGTGAGAGAGTCGGTATCCAGTGTAGCTCTGGAGTACGGGGTGTCCGGCGAGCGCCGCTCCGATGATGGAACCTATCTTGGTGTTCGACATGAGCGTGCCGTGGCAGGCCTGATGGAGCACGCCTGCCAGCGCGCGCTGCCGCCCGCCTATGAAGAAGATCGCGACGAAGTACGACGCGGCACCCAGCGCCAGAGGGAGGTGCCGCCACGACCAGGTTGAGAACCAGATCCAGAATGAAATGAACAGCCAGTGCCTGACGATCTCCAGGGGTCCATGCCAGTTGTCTGCCGTGTAGCAGGCTCTGACGTCTCTGAGCACGTCTTTCGAAAACTTGTGTCTCTTGACCGAGCTCGCTGTTGTTCCCAAGGCTGCCTTCTCCTGGCTTCACTCGCTGAGGTGAGCTCTCAGCCTGGGGCGCCGGACAGGTCCCCTGAGCTCGGCCTCCCCATCACGCGCGCTCTCGCTGCGTGGCTCCCTCGGTGCCCTCGCCGTCACCGCCAGGGTGATTCGCAAAGATCAACCATTCTGTCATACGGCCCGCGGGCCCACCCTGGCCCGCCTGCACTCCGGGAGAACAACCTCCCGCGGGCGCGACATGTTCTCGACGCGATGTATCGCAAGGCATGTGCCAGGCCTTGCCGTCCGGCGGAAGGCGCATCTCATCGCCTGCGTGACGCCGGCAGCTGGGTAGTGCTGTCATTTGAGCATGAAGGCGGTAAGGCGGGAAGAAAATCTCAATGATCTTCCCGCCTTACCGCCTTCATGTGAACCCTTTCTGGGCAAATGACAGCACCACCGGCAGCTGGGTCTGACGTGCTGACAGGTGCGGGGCGCACCTCCGCTGGAGAGACCCTCGCGCCTCGCGGCGCGCAGCGAGCATTGCAGCTCAGCGCGCACGCCGAGGCGTTCAAGGGAGGGTGGCCTCACCTCGTGCCATGCCGTGACGCCCCCGATCCATAGATGGCCCGGATTTCGGCGCGGCAGCGAAGGAATGGCACGTGGCACGCGGCACGCGGCACGTGCCACGTGCCACGTGCCACGTGCCCGACGAGAAGCCCTGGCGGCGCGCTATTGCCGGCCAGGCTTGGCGGCGCGCTCATCCATCTCCGCGCTCGAGCTCGGGGAGGGCGACTGCCCCGTAGCTGATCGAGCCCCGCCCCGGAGGAGGGCGTTCCCGGTCCGACCGCGCTGGGCCAATGCAGGACGACTTGCGGTAATCTTGCGGATTGTCGCGTCGCCGCCGCACTTCGGGGATCGTCCCGAAGGCGCAGCTCGATATCCTTGACGTCGGACGAAGGGAGCTCCAAGAGGACGGCTCCCGCGTCTACTCTGAACCTACGAGCTCAGGGTCGTCTGCCGGCCGGGCTGCTTCCGGCGATGCCGCCACGGGCCCGTGGGCACAGCTCTTGCAATGCAACGGACAGCGGAGCGGATCTGTCAGACGGACCTGTCCGATCGACATGCTCTCCTGTACTGGTTGTGGCGGTGAGATGCGCCTTTCAGGTGCTTCAACCGAGGCTGCGCTGAACCCCGCAAGCTGTGGAGTGAAAGCGGCCCGGTCGCGCACGGATGGGTCGCTGACACAGCGTATTTATCAGGGGTGGATGCGGGTCGCGGAAGGTTCTCCATGTCAGCGAGCGCGTGCGGCGTGGCTGGACGGTGGGAGGGCCGCTGCGGGGAGATTGGCTTTCGGATCGCGTTTGGACTTTCTGTCCGCACAAGGGGCAATATGACACAGTACATCTTCCGGCTGGCAGTCCCGGCCGACAAGCCGGCCATTCGTTGCTTGCAGGGACAGTTCATGGCGGAGATCGACGATCCTCTGGAGCTCATTGAGTCAGACTTCGACCGCAGTGACTTCATCCTCGTCGAGGCGGTGGATGGCAGCTCGACGCGCGCCGTCGGGATGATGAGCATCATGCGCGCCTCCAGCGCCCCCTTCGTCTTCGAGAGGGTGCTCCCTGACGTGTGGCAGCGTATCGACGTGCGTGCCCTGACAGGGCGGACCGACCTCCGGCGCGAGGACCTCGTCGAGGTGGATTGGGTCTACCTGGAGAAGCCGCACCGGGCCAAGCAGCTCACCCGGCTCCTGACGGCCGGGGGCGTTCTCCATGCCCACCGCCGGGGTTATCCGGTGATCGCCATCATCACCAATGCATCATCCAAGGCCGAGCTGCTGAGCAGCATCTATCACGGAAGCGGACTGGTGATCGAGATTGGTGGTGCTCCCTACGAGCTCGGCGCGGTCTTGCCCGCTCAGAGCGCGGCCCTCATGGCGAATGTCGTCCAATCCGCGTGCGCGCGGGATCCACTCCTCGCGTGGCACCTCGACCCCAGCTGAGCAGCGGGCGCGCCGCGCGGCCGTCTGCGGGCAGGCCGGGCTGGCGCGCACGGCGGACCGCCGCGGCCATCCGCCCGCCCGGCCTGCCCGCAGACGGCCGCGCGCGACGTCGCCTATCCCGCCTATCCTCGCCCGCATGGCGCCCCGCCCGCCCCTGCTCCTCCGCCTCGCCGGCGGGCTCGAGACCCGGCCCGTCAAGCTCGCGCTCTCGCTCCTGATCCTCGTCTCGGTCCTGCCCATCCAGGGCCTCGAGGACGAGCTCCGCCCGTACTTCCTCGGCATCTTCGGCGTCGAGCTCCTCCTCCGGGCCGTCCTCCTCGGCCAGCGCGGGCGCGACAGGTCGCGCCTCGACGTCCTCCTCTTCGTCTTCGATATCGTCGCCTGGCTCAGCTTCCTCCCGCTCGAGCGGCTCCTCGACGCGCACGCCGCCCACGCGCTCCCCCTGCTGCGGCTGTCGCGGCTCTTCTTGCTCCTGCGCTTCACGCGCGAGATCGCGATCGACCTCTACGCGATCATGACGCGACGCGAGCTGCTCGAGCAGTTCGGCCTCGTCACCCTCGCCGTCTGGGGGCTCGCGTTCGGGGCCTCCGTGCTGCTCAGCCACCTCGCGATCCCGCACGACTACGACGGCCGCGGCCCCGCCCCCGACACGACCTTCCTCGACCGGATCTGGTGGTCCTTCCGCCAGCTCGAGAGCGCCGACAACCTCGTCGCCAACCTCCGCGTCCACCCGATCGTGGCCGTCATCTCGCTCGGCCTCACCATGGTCGGCGTCTTCGTCACCTCGTTCATCATCGGCATCGGCGCCAACGTGGTCGATCAGGTCGTGCGCGCGGCGCGCCGCCGGCCGGTCGGCTACGCGGGCCACGCCCTCGTGATCGGCCCGGTGCACGAGGCGGAGATGCTGGTGCAGGAGTTCGTCCGGCTCTACGAGCGCCACCGCGCGCTCCGCTCCATCCGGCTCTCGGAGCTCTGGCTGTGGCTCGTCCGCCGCGGGCCCGCGCCGACGCGGCACGCGCTCCCGCGCATGGCGCTCCTCGGCACCGAGGACGACCCGCCCGCGTACCTCTACGCCCCGCGGATGCGCTGGGTGAGCTACCGCAAGGGGGACAGCGCGCAGCCGGAGGCGCTCGGGCTCGTGGGCGCCGCCGGGGCGAAGCGGGCGCTGATCCTCACGCGGCCCGACGCGGGCCCCGACGCCGACGCCGTGACGGCCATGGCGGTCTCCTCGTTCCGCACGCAGAACCGGCGAGGCCACGTGTTCGTCGAGGTGCAGGAGAGCAAGAACCGCGACCTCATCCAGGCCGTGGGCGGGCCCGGCACGTACCCGCTCGACATGCAGCGGTTCCTCGGCTTCTTCCTCTGCCAGCACCTGATCACGCCGGGCGTCGAGTCGCTCTACACCGACCTCATGACCGCCGACGGCTCGGAGTTCTACACGCACGTCTTCCTCGGCGACGACGAGGCCCGCGCCGTCGCCGCCCTCGGCGAGGGCCCGGGCGGCGAGCTCTCGTTCTCGCGCATGGCGCGCGCCGCGTACCAGGCGAACGTGATCCTCGCGGGGGTCTTCCTCGGCGACGAGGTGCCCGAGCGCAGGGAGGGCGAGCTCGTGCCGGTGGAAGGGCTCGTGCAGTGGCTCAACCCGCTGCTCGATCCGCCCGAGGGCTCGCCGGCGTGGGCGCTCGGGGCGCGGGCGGGCCGCGTGCCGGCGCGGCGGCTCCGCGGGCTCATCGGCGTGTCGGCCACCTACGCGCCCCTCCGCCGCTACGGTCGAGAGCTCCTCATGGGCCGCGGCGTCGCGGCGGAGCCGGCGGCGACCGGCGGCGCGGAGGCCGCGCGCGGGTTGGCCGAGGCGTGGGCGGCGACGCTCTCGCGGCGCCACAGCCACCTCGAGCGCGTGCTGGTCGTCGGGTACAGCGCCGCGCTCCCCTCGCTCTTGCGCGCGCTCGCGCAGTTCGTCCCGGGGATCGAGGTGACGCTGGTCCTCGGCGAGCGCGGCGACGAGCGGATGCCGCTCGCCGACCGGCTCGCCTCGCTCGGCGTGACGCTCGGGCCCGACGGCGCGCCGCCGGGCCCGGAAGGGGCGGCGCTCGCGCTGCCGCGCGGGGGCCGCGCCACGGTGTACACGCAGCACGGGCACGACCTCGCCTCACTCGCGGTGCGCTGCGCCGCGCGCGGGGCGCCGGCGTCGGCGGCGGTGTTCCTGAGCGAGCCCGAGGGGCTCGATCGCGACGCGCGCACGGCGATGCGGCTCATCCGCTTCGCGCGGGCGCTGGAGAGCAGGGAGCTCGCGCACGGCGGGCGGCTGCACGTGCTCGCGGAGTTCTCCTCGGTGGCGAAGGGCGAGCACGTGCGGAGCCTGCTCGACGCCGGCCGGTGCGGCTTCGCCGGGCCGGACCGGCTGATGCTCAGCCTGGTCAGCACCGAGCGCATCAAGAACTACTTCATGGTCCACAGCGCCTTCGTGCCGGGAGTAACGACCCTTTACGAAGAGCTCCTCGGCGAGGGCGGGCAGGATCTCCTGCGCGTCGAGCCGCGTCCTCGCGGCCCGGCGGAGCAGGCGCACGGCGCGATCGGCTTCGACGATCTCCGGGCGGCGCTCGAGCCCCGGGGCGCGATCCCGATCGCGCTGGAGCTCGACGACGGCAGCGTCCTCCTGAACCCCGAGCCCGGCCCGGCCCTCGCCGCGGCGCGGGTCCGCGCCGTGTACGCGCTCGCGCGGAGCCAGGACCTCGCGGCCGAGGGCGAGCGGCGGGCGGGGGAGGGCGACGGCGGCGAGCCCGCGCCCGCGCTCACCGAGGAGGCCCAGCGGATCAGCGCCTGACAGCCCGCGGCGGTCGCGCTCGCCGGGGGAGCCGGGGAGGCGGGAGAAAAGCTCAATCATCTCCCTGTCTTCCCACCTTCACGCGAGCTCCCTCCGCGAGCGTGCGATCACGGCCCCGCCGCGCGCGCGCCTTTTTCTGCCTGGTGCGAGAGCCGCACGTCGACCTTCGCGGTGAGATCGGTATTCTGGAGTCGTGCCCGAGCGCCCAGACCTGGAGTACGTCGTCCCGATCCTCGCGCGGGAGCTCGCGGGCGCGACCGTCACGGGGGCCCGGGTCGACAGCCCGGTGGTGCTGCGCGTCCTGCTCCCGGAGCGCGTCGACGCGCTCCTGCCGGGCGAGGAGATCCGGCGCGTGACGCGGCGGGCGCACGCCGTCATCTTCGAGCTCGCCGGGGCGCGCGCGCTCGATCTCGTGATCTCCCCGATGCTGGCGGGGCGCTTCTCGATCACGTTGCCTGGCGAGACGCGGATTCCCACCGATCTGGCCTTCTCGCTGGTCCTCGCGGACGGGCGCGAGCTCAGGTATCGCGACGAAGTGCAGATGGGCAAGGCCTACGTGCTCGGGCGGGGCGAGTACGACAAGATCCCCGGGCTCGGGCGCGTGGGCCTCGACGTCCTCGATCCCCGGGTGTTCACGCCCGACGCGTTCCGCGCCGTCGCGCGCGGGCGGCGCGACCTCGCCAAGGACTTCCTGATGGACAAGGCGGCGCTCGACTCCATGGGGAACGCGTACGCCGACGAGGTGCTCTTCGAGGCGCAGATCCACCCGAAGGCGACGGTCAAGGGCCTGTCGGACGAGGAGCTCGACCGCATGCACGCGGCGATCGCCTGCGTGCTCGGCGGCGCGACGCGGACGATCGCCCAGCGGGCGCCGCCGCTCGACGAGAAGCTGCGCGACTTCCTCAAGGTCCGCGGGCGCCCGGGCCAGCCCTGCCCGCGCTGCGGCGACAAGCTCCGTCGCGCGAGCGTGCACGGCTACGACGCGATCTTCTGCCCGAGCTGCCAGCCGGAGGACCGGAAGGGCGCGGCCGCGGGCCTCCGCCGCGCCCGGCGGGAGCCGGGGTGAGGCGGGCCGCGCGATCTCCGCGGCCGCCCCGGGAGAGCTCCGCCGAGCTGCCGGCCGGCCGCGCCGGTGAGCGCGTGCTCGCGTCGCAGGCGGGTCAGGCTACCGCGACGTGGTGCTCTGCAAGGCCGTAGTCGATGGCGTGGAGGACGGGTCGGCGGTCGGCGAGGCCTGGGGCGACGTGGCAGGGGGCGGGGGAGGCGGGCTGAGCTTCTTTATGATCTCTGCCGTCGCAGCGATGATCTGCTCGGCCAGGAACTTCCTCTCGTTCGCCAGCTCGCCGCGGATCTCGCCGAGCAGGTCGTCTCGCACCCTGTGGATATCTGCCTTGTCGGCGGAGCGCTCCATCCGGTAAGCAATCTCGCCCAGCTGGGTAGACACTCGCTCGGCTCCGGAGCGATTCTCCTGCTTTCCGGTGTCTATCGATCTCGACAGCTCCTGCGCGGTCTTGAGGATCCTGGCGGCGTCCTGCCTGATGCTGGTGGTTCCCTGGCTGGACCCGGACTGAATGCCTTGTGCGGCGCGCTCTATCGTCGACAGCTTCTCCTGGGCCTCCGCCATCTTTTTGTTCGCGCCGTCGAGCTGCTTCCCCAGATCGCTCTTCGTCTTCTCGATGGCCTCCTTGGCAGCCTTGATCTCCTCCTGCTGGCTGCGCAGCCTGTCGTTGAGTTTCCCCTGCTCCTTCCTCGCTTCTTCCTTCTGCTCGCTCCCCTCCATCGTCTTGTACAGAGATCCGCAGAACGCGACCATGGCCATGGCCATGAGAAACACGCCGCTCAGCCGGATCCTCGGCTTGCCGTCCGGGCCGGTGTCCACCGTCTTACCGAAGACCCCGGCGAGCGCCGTGAACATTGCGATGACATGGAGCAGATATTCGATCATCGGTGTATCTCCCTGCATGAGCTTCGAAGAGACGTTGCGAGCCGCCTCCGGCGGAGTCGCCGGACGGGGCGCGCCTGGAGCGCGGGGCCGGCTCGCGAGCACGCCCGCGGCGCCCGGCCACGGCGCCGCCGCGGGCGGTCAAGCGGTGGGTCGCGCGACGACACGGCTGACCGCCTCCTGGCCGTCGGGGTTGCTCAGCGTGAGCTCGTACGAGCCGGCCGGCCAGCTCGCGTTCGTGATCTCGATCTTCAGCGACAAGATCCTGGCGTATTCGCCCTCGGGCGGTCGATCTTCCTTCTCGATCACCTCGGGACGCGTGCCAGTGACGAGCCTGGCGAAGCCGCCATGGAAGCGGACGCTCGCGTCCCGCGAGAGGTTGCGCCCCCGGATGTGGAGCTCGGCCAACCGGAAGGGCTGCGCCTTCTCGTCGACGTCGATCACGTCGGCCAGATCGATGACCGGGCCCGCTCCGCGAACGAGCTTACCTCCGAGGTAACCGAACGAGCTTATCCCCATGAGGTACAGAAACCCCTCCGGGATCTGTGGGAGATCCTGGATCTCGGCCGGGTCACGCAGCACCACGAGCAGGAGGAAGGAAGTGACGCCGACGAGGGTCCAGACCAGGAACTGAACGCGCTCGGCGGCGACGAGCCCGCCGACCGTGATGAAGTCCGACAGGGAGGGCTTGATATCTCCCGCCCCCTTCGGGCCCCGGACATTGGTGATGCCGATCGCCAGGACGCTCGTCGCCGAGCTGATCATGACGATCCCAGGAAGCCTGTCCGGTATGGGCGCGAGATCGAGGTTCCCCTGGACGAGGCTCCGCGCCGCCGTCAAGTAGACATAGCCGAAGATCGCCGCGAACCACCAGAGATAGAGCTGGAGCTTCCCGACGCTGTAGCTCTGGGTCTCCTTGTCGAGAAAGAGCGTACCCCAGCTGCCCAAGGTGTCTCCTGAGGGCAGCGTCACCTTGCCAGCCGCCGCCACGGCCATCGCGATGAGCACGACGCAGACGAGCACGAACAGGGCAGCGGCCCAGAGGGGTACGTTCTGGGCGACGCCCGAGAAGGTGACACGGATGGGATTGGAGACGTCGTCACCAACCCGGATGCGGAGATCGCGCGGCCCCGAAAGCCCGTCTTTCGGCATCCCGCTGATCTCCAGCTGCCGGCTGCTGACGACCTTCACGCACACCTCGCCGGTGCACGAAGAGCAATCGAGATGCTCGCAGACGGCCAGCTCTCGGCCGTCGACGACCGGAATGTTGTCGGACGGCTCGCGGCTGAATCCGCTCCCCATCACCGATAGCTGATATCTGCTTTCGGGGTAGGTCACGGCTGGGTACGTCGCGGAGAGCTCTGGCGGTCCTTCGGTGTCGGGGACGAGCCGGAGCTGGTGGGCGCGCCCCCGCGCAGGAACCCAGGAGGCCGGCCCGCCTGACTTCACGAGCACGGAGAGGCGATGGATCCCTAGCCGGAGCAGGCCCTGCTTCGCTTCCCGCCGGTCTCTCCCGGACCCACCCCTGTCGCGCTCGGTGCGCTTCGCGGGGACGACGAACGTGAGCCAGGTGCCGTTCGGGTCGACCTCGCGCGGCACGATCCGGTGGTCGTCGAGCCGGATCTCGATCTGATCCGGCGATGGAGGAAACCCCGATCCCGAGACGATCACGCCCGCGCCGCGCACCACCTCGGCGGGCTCGACGTTCGCGACGATGGCCCGGGCCGGTTTCGGGCTGCTAGCGCCGAGGCCAGGCACGGCCGCCTGATCGCCCGCGGGCGCGGGCGGCAAGCCCGGCGCAGCGGTCGCTGGCCGGGGCGCGGCGCTGCCGGGAGGCGGGGCACCGGCAGGAACCCCCGGCGGCTCGCCGGCGGCGAACGCTCGGAGCGAAGCCATCACCAGCACGATGATGGCAGCACCGAGCGTGACGAAGGCGGGACGGCGTCGCGGTAGGATGGACACAAACTCCTCCACTGGGATGCTTGTCAGAGCACGGCGCGGCTATTCGATGGCTCGAACGAGGAGACGTGCGGGGGCCGCGATGGGCGCGTCAGTCGAACGCGGCGCCGAAGAAGGAGCGCTGCCCGAGCAGCGCCAGCGTGAGCACGAATCGACTCTCCGGGAACCCGTCGCCACGGACCGACCATTCGGCCCTCGGGGTGATGCCCAGCAGGCCCTTGTATTCGCCGACGTACTCCGGCGTCGAGGCGAAGTTGAGGTACAGCGGAACCTCGACGCCGACCGCGTAGCTGTCCCCGTCGCGCACGAAGTAGGGCCCCAGCGCGACACGCCAAAGGCTCTGCAGTCGGTTCAGCGCGCCGACGCGGAGCGCCCCGCGCATCTTCGTCGAGGACGCGGGAGCGCCGTAGGTCCCGGTCGTGCAGGCCTCGGCCTCGTCGGCGCCGGAGCCGTCCTGGCGTGGCACCGAGCCGACGGGGGTGCACCACTCGGCCGAGACGGAGCTCGCCTCATGGCCCGCCGTGACGCGGAACGACCCCTCGAGCGTCAGCATCGATGCCCAGCCCACGAACACGGGCGTGACCCAGGCGAGCGACGTGCCGATCTCGTACGAGGTATGCCGCTCATCCTCGCGGAGCGCCAGGCTCGTCTGGCCAGGCTCCGCGGCCATGTAGGTGAAGCTGTCGCGGCCCACGACGCCCTTCGCCGACAGGATCAACTCAGGATACATGCCCCGCAGCTCGGGCGCGGTGAGCTGTTCGTGCTTGATCCAGAGCGCCAGACCGTCATTGCACAGGTCCTCAGGAGATATCGAGTCCGCCGACTTATCCGGCCCCAGCGCCGCCTGGAATCTCTTGCAGCTCTCTCCCTCGGGCTGTTGCTTGCAGACGAACGCGCAGCGCGCGACGGCGGCGTTCTTTGCGCGCAGATCCGCATTACGGAATGCGGGGATGGCGGTCCTCGAGACCGGCTCTCCCAGATAATAGAGCGAAACGGTCCCTCCGGCACGCAACGGCATCGCGCTCGCCTCGTCGGCCTCGTCCGTCGAGAAGAGCGCCGCGAGCCCGTCCGCCGTCGTCAGCTCAAGGCCGGGCGCGATCGACAGGTCGATGCTGTCGGAAGCTCGCACGACGATGTCCGCGCCCACCTCGAGCTTCGCGCTGCCCTCTGTGGACCCTTCCAGTTTGAGCGTCGGCAAGACGGACGCGATGCGGCTCCCACCCCGCTCCACCTTGGTCGGCTGGGCGGGAACCGGGGCGGTGCCGGCGAGGATCGCCATGCTCAGGAGGGCTGTCGCCGCACGCCTCACGACCCCACCTCGAAACGCAGGACCTTGCCGGCGAAGCCATACTTGGTGTCAAACTGCTTGCTGGCGATCGGCTCCTGCGTCCCTTCGGGCGTGACGGCGACGGTGAACGCCCCCGAACCGTTGTCCACGTGAAAGTGGTACTCGTACACGCCCGGCTGGAGGACGAAGCGCGAGGGGCGCCCCTTCTGGGCGTTCACGTCCGACACCTCGGGCTTCGACGTCTCCGTGAGCGGAGGCGTGAAGACCTCACCAATGGTCCTGAGGTGCACGCTGCCGTCGTGATCCAGTGAAATCGAGAGCTTCATGTTCTTCGTCCTTCCTTCTTCCTTCATGAGGAGCATCGCTCCCGGCGCCTCCATGGCGGGGCGGCCTCTGCTCCACACCACACGGTTGACCGGCTCGACCGGGTGGTCTCGCCGGGTGCATGTCAGCCCCGCGCGCGACAGCGCGCCCGGGCGATCGCGGCCTGCAGGCAGCTCATGAGGCGGCCACTCCGCTGTCCAGCCACCTGGTCGTCGCCTCTTCCCTGGAGCTGAGCCGCTGCTCGAAGCCGCCGTTGACGGTCGCGATAGCCTCGAGCCCGCGGAGGGTGCGCTCGGGAAATGACAGCAACCACTCGATCCGATGGGTCGAGGCGCTGTCCGCCTGGTAGGCCACGCTGACCTCGCCCCGCCCTTCCTGCTTCTCGGCGTTCACGAGCCTCACCTTTCCATTGTCGATCACGGAGAAGAGCCAGGCTCCGTCACCACTTTCCCAGCGGATCGTGAGCGTGATGTCGTCGAGCATGAGCAGCCGCCTCGCTGTCCTCGGCCTCGGAGTCGCCGCCGCCGGAGCTCGGCTCGGCGCCCGCCGCTCCCCTCACTCAGCGGAGCGGCTCGTCAGACGACACGCCATTGAGCACACGCCGTGCCGCCGAGGCCGATGGCCGCGGCGAAGCAGGATCGCAGGCGCCTGGCGGTCCGCGCGGGCGCTGGCGCCGCCGTCGCGTCAAGCCAGGTGGACGGTGCGCGTCAAGTCGAGTAGACGGTCGGGCTCGATGCAGGGCCGCGCCGCAAGCCAGCGCTCGCGGACCATGCCGGCGTCGAGGCGTCCCGGCGGGCGCCGGCCGCGGAGCCTGCGCCGGCGGGTCGCGGTGGCCCGACGCTTGCTGAGGCGCCTACCGGCGCGCGCAGCGCTCTGAAGATCTAGACCCGATCGTGCCATCGGCCGCGGCCCAGGGGCCGTGTCCGCCGCTCGTGACGAGGGACAAGGAAGAAAGTGATGACAACACGCATCGTTCTACTGGGCAGGATAGCCGCCATCGCACTGGGGATCACGGGGCTTTCGCTGATCGCGGGCAGCGGATGCTCCCCCGGGACGCAGCCCTCTCCGGGGCGCGTTCCCGACGGCAGCGCTGAGTCAGCTCGGCCCGCCGACAGCATGACGCTCCACGCGCTCTGCCCGGAGCTCAGTCGAGAAGAGCACGGAGGTATGCAGTCGCGTCTCGTCCGCGGCGGGTGCCTCGAGAACTTCACGTATGTGATGGCGGAGCGGGACGGCAGCCGGGTCTCGCCTCCTTCCGTGCTCCCCAGCATCGTACGTGGGCATCACGACCCCAGCGGCGAGAACGTCGACCTCCGCGTCGAGACGAGCACGACCGACGTCTGCGTCAAGGACGCAAGTGGGATCTCGATCGACGCGCCGCCGCTCTACGACGTATGGGCGAAGACGTCCGACAAGGGTGAGTACAACCTCTGCAGCGGCATCAAATACAAGGATGAGCAGCGCTGCCCGAACGAGGCCAGCGCTCTGGAAGGGAAGGCTATCGCCGTCCCCGGGTACTGGGATAAAAACGGCCGGTATTCCTCGACGGTCGATGGCAAGAGCGTGGTCACGCTGGCCTGCATCTCGGGCGTCGCAGCCAAGTGCGTCCACTGGGGTTACGTGCCCTGGGCGACGTACCCCCACGGCACAGGCACGAAGCTCGCCGAGCACCACGAGGCGTGCGTCATGGCGGCGCGCGCCCGGTACCTCAATAACGACACGTCGTACACGTGCGATAATACCTTCGTGGATATCTTCGACGGGCTGGGTATCCGACAGAAGGACGCCGGCAACAGGGCCCCGAACCTCGCCTTCGAGGCGGCGTGGGGGGCCGAGGGGCTCGTTTGCTTGAAGCGCCCTCGCTACAAGGACTGCAACGACCTCTTGGAAACGATCGAGAGCGGAAAGCGCTGCCAGCAGGACTATAACCCTGGCGAGACGTGGCCTCAGGGCACGCTCCTCCTGACCCGTAGCGAGCCCGGAAAGCCGGCGCCGCAGGACAGGTGCCCCGTGAAGCCCGAGCTGTGCACGGCACGGCGATGAGAATGGATAGACACAGGTTCAGCCATACCGATACAAGCCACTCGGACGCTAGTAGGTGATGAATATGAGTTCTCCTGACGGATTGAAGGCACAGCTCGACATAGCGCTGAAACGGACCACGTGGAGCACTGCCGAGCTCAAGCAGCTGATCGAGAGCGACCTCCACCGCAATTCATCGCGATTCGCGGGGAGGACACTCGAGGAGATGATCGGCAAGCTCGTCGCGGCGGCAGAGCTGGAGAACTGGGATCACGCGCTGCTCGACGCCAGCATGAGACACTTCGCCAAGCGGAATCGCAGCGGCATCGACCGGGAGATCGACGGCAGCTCTTACACCCAGCCCGGGGTGGGCCGGCGCTACCCGCTGCCGCCAGGATCGAGGCTCCTGGAGGATGCGTGGAACGGGCAGCGGACGCGGATAGAGCGCCGCGTGTGCAGGATCGTACGAAAGGATCCCGACGGCTACAAGACGCTCGGAACTGGGTTCTTGATCGGGCCTTCTCTCGTCCTGACGAACTGGCACGTCCTGTATTACCTGCTCGCGGGGATCCTGAGATCGCCGGGCCGGGTGCTGTTTCAGTTCGATTATCTCGAAAAGGACGCGGCTGGTCGCTTGTGCGGGCTCGCGGACGACTGGTTCGTCGCATGCAATCCGGCGCGGGACGCGCCGCGCGTCCGCGACAACGATCTCGACTACGCCGTCGTGCGCCTCGCCGACGAGCCGGGCGACGACCAGATCGAGGGGGCTCGACGCGGGCATATCAGCGTCCCGCCGCCCGTTACGCAAGGCGAGCGCAGGTTCACCGTGGATGAGCCCATCTATGTCGTTCAGCACCCTGGCGGTAATCCCCTCCGGCTCGCCACGAACTCGCGAGGCGTCAAGGAAGTGAGGGAGCGAGCGCGGGTCACGTACCGCGTCACGACCGACGAAGGCTCCTCGGGCTCCCCCTGCTTCAACAAGGACTGGACGCTCGTGGCGCTCCACCGTGGCGGCGCTCCCGAGACGGACGCCAACGAGGGCGTCCCCATCGACAGCATCCGCGACGACCTGCCCGAGGACGTCCGCACCGAGATCACTCGCGTGGCGTGAAGTCCGCGCACACCCGGAAGCCGAGCGCGTAATCGCGGGTCTCCGGCTCGACGAGCGTCCGGTTCTCGATCCGCACGGCGATCCTGTCGTAGTACCACGCCCCGCTCCGGACCACGATCTCGCCCTCTCCTCCTGCCGACCGCGTCCACTCGTAGACGCTCCCCGACATGTCGTGCAGCCCGAACGGGCTCTCCGAGGCGGGGTGCGAGCCGGCCTCGTCAGGCCCGAACGCGCGGCTCACGCGGCCGTAGGTCTCATCGAAATTCGCGTCGTCCGGATCGAGCCGATCACCGTGAGGGTAACTCCGATCGTCCGCCCCTCGCCCCGCCCGCTCCCACTCCCGTTCGTCGCAGAAGCGGGCTCCGGGGAGGCGCCCGGTGCGCCCAAGCCAGTCCATGTAGGCGTGCGCGTCGGACATCGCGATGCCGGTCACCGGAAAGCGCCGCCAGTCCTGGGCCACGCGGCGGTCGCGCGCCGGGATGACGAGCGGCTGCCCCTCGCGCACCGTGGTCCGCTCGCCGTTGAGCACCAGCGCGAGCTGCCACGCGTCGCCCGACGTGAGCCCGAGCTCGACACCCCATTGCCGGTTGTTCGTGTGCGGGAGGCGCCGGTCCCTCTCGGACGGCGGCAGCTCGCGCAGGAACTCGATCCAGTCGCCCAGCGTGACCTCGGTCCGCTTGATCACGTAGCTCCCCGTCTGCACCTCGCGCAGCGGCTGCGCGTTCAGCATCCCTCGCCGCAGCCCCTCGATCGCGCTGGAGCCGAAGAGAAACCGGCCCGCCGGCACATGGACATAGCCCCGGGGCACCGCGCCGGCGGCCGGGAGCGCCACCGCGACCCGGGCGCGCTCGGCGCGCGCGAGCTGCACCGGAAAGCGGACCACCTCGCGCCCCGGAGCCTCGATCTGGAGCCGGTACGACCCCGGGCCGGCCGCGATCTCCGCCTCGACGACCGGCGTGCGCCCGACGACGCCGACGCGCACCGGCCGGCGGTGGCCCCCGTCGTCGGCGTAGCGCTCCAGGGTGACCTCTGCGCCGGCCGGCGCGCTCTCGATCGACAGGCGCGGCGGCGCGTCGAGCCACCGCCGCCGCTCGCCGCCCTCGTCGTAGAGGGCGAGCCGCTGCGCGAGGTCGCGCCGCCGCTCGCCGTCGTTGAGCCCTTCGGCGACCAGGATGCGCTCCAGGCAGACGTCGCCGATGAGGCCGCGGAGCTTCGTCGACGCGGGCTCGAGCGCCAGCCCGGCCTCGAACGCCTGGGACGCCGTGGCGAACGCCGCCTCGGCCCCCTGGTAGGCCTCACGCGCCCGCGCCCAGCGCTGCTCGGCCTCCTCGCGGCGCGCGGCGGCCTGGCCCGCGGGCGCGCCCGCGAGCGTGTCGAAGCGCTCGAACGCGAGGCGCCGCTGCTCCTCGGCCTCGCGCACGCGCTGCGTGCCCGAGGCTGTCGCCGCGCGCCCCTGCGCCTCGTGCCTGTCGATCACCCGCTCGAGGTCGTGACGCGCCTTGAGCCGGACCCCGCCCAGCGCGATCAGGAGGAGCACCGGCGTCACCGCGAGCCCGGCCCAGCGATGCAGCCTCGCGCGCCGGAGCGCGCGGCGGGAAGCGGCGAGGAACTCCGCCTCGAGCGGCGAGAGCTCGCCCGCGTCGAGCGCCGCGGCCGCGGCGAGGCGGCGCTCGCTCCACAGCGCGTCGGGCGCGCGGCCGAGGCGCAGCCACTCGGCGGCCGCCGCCTCGACCCGAGCGTGGGCGCGGCGCTGCTCGCCGTCGGTGTCGAGCCAGCCGCGCAGCGTCTCCCACCCCTTGAGCAAGGCCTCGTGAGCGACCTCGTAGACGATCTGATCATCCATCTCCCGGGCGACGAGGAGCCGGCTGCGGACCAGCGCCTCCAGCGTGGCGCGCGCGGTCGGAGCGCCCCCGTCGAGCTCCTCCGCGGAGCGCCGCGCCCGCGTCCCCTCGGCCGTGATCAGCCGCAGCAGGATGCGGCGGGCCGACCGGCGCTGGTCGTGAGGGAGCGCCGCGATGACGCCGTCCGCGTGGCGCGCGAGCGCGCCGACCACGCCGCCGATCTCCTCGAGCGCCGCGGCCGTCACGCGTTGATGCACCGGATCGCGCGCCTCCCAGAGCTCCGCCAGCGCGAACTGGAGCAGGGGGAGGCCGCCGGGGGCGCGCGTGGAGGACTCCACGAGCGCGCTGATCATCTCGTCCGACTCGAAGGTGACCCCCGTCCGGTGCGCCGGGCCGGTGATCGCGATGCGCGTCGCGGCCGGCGAGAGCGGACGGAGCAGGTACAGCGCGCGAGAGGCCTCCTCGGCGAACCCGGGGAGGGCCGCGATGCGCGTGAAGAAGTCGCCGCGCACGGTCATGAGGACGCGCACGGCCGAGGTGAGCGAGCCCAGGCGCGTGATCACCTGGGCGAAGCAGGCCGCCTCCTCGGCGTCGCTCAGCGTGAGCAGCTCCTCGAGCTGATCCACGAAGAGCACCAGCCCGTCGCTGCGCCCCAGCGTCCGCGCGAGCTCCCGGCCGAGCCTCCCGGGATCGGCCCGCATCGCGTGGACGAGCTCCGCGCGATCCACGTCGAGCTCGGCGCCGCCGGGGCCGGCTGGGCCCGCCGGGCCGACGCGCAGCGCCGCGGCCACCGGCGCCGCCTGCGCGAGCGCGTCGAGCGGGTGCTTGCCGGGGATGACGGAGATGACCGAGATGCGGCGGCCATCGCCGAGCGCCCCCTCGGCGACGCGCGGGAGCACGCCGGCGCGACACAGCGAGGACTTTCCGACGCCCGAATCTCCGGCGATGAGCACCAGGGTCTGGGCGCGCAACCGGTCGAGGACCGCCTCGATCTCGACGCTCCGCCCGAAGAACAGGCTACGGTGCTCTGCCTCGAAGGGCGACAGGCCGCGGTAGGGGTTCCCGCGCGGAACGTCGCCGGCGTCCCTGTCCTGAAGGATGAGCGTGAGCGCGTCGCAGAGCTCGTCGGCGGACGCGAAGCGCAGCGACGGGTCCTGCTGCAGGCACCGGCTCACCGCGGCGGCGAAGCGGGGCTCGATCCCGTGCGTGAGCGACGCCAGCGGGGCTGGCTCCGCGTGGATCCAGTCCGCGTCGGCCGAGCTCTCGCGCGGCGAGGTGCCCGCGCAGAGCGCGTAGACGACCGCCCCGAGCGAGTAGATGTCGCTGCGCCGCGTCGCTGGCTCGGCGCGGAGCGTCTCGGGCGCCATGTAGAGGGGCGTGCCGACGACGTCACCCACGCCGGTCAGCTCGCGCGTCATGGAGGCGCTCCGGCCCCGCAGCTCCTCGTCGCTGGGCGCGAGCGCGCCGGGCTCCGCGGCGGCGGCGGTCCCCTCGGCGAGGAGCTTGGCCAGGCCGAAGTCGAGCAGCTTCACCTCGTCGGCCTCGGTGAGCATCACGTTGGCGGGCTTGATGTCCCGGTGCAGGACGCCTTGCCTGTGCGCAGCGGCGAGGCCGCGGGCGAGGCCCAGGCCGATCGTGAGCGCGCGCTTCCACGGGATCGGCCTCTCGATCTCGTCCAGGGACCGGCCGCGGACGAACTCGGCCACGAGGTAGGGGCGCCCATCGACCTCGCCGACGCGGTGGACCGCGACCACGTTGGGGTGCGAGAGCCGCGCGATCGCCCGTGCTTCCACGTAGAAGCGCTGGCGCGCGGTCTCATCAGGGCGCACCGACGCGATGAACTTGATGGCCACCGACCGGTCGAGCAGCCCGTCGTGGGCCAGGTAAACGAGCCCCATCGCGCCGCGGCCAAGGAGCCGCACGAGGCGGTACTCGTCGAAGAGGTCCGGTGGGCTCCACCTGGGCGTGAGCGCGGCGTTGGCCACTCAGCGCTCCCGCAGCGCGCTCCGGGGTCGCTCCAGCCCGAAGGCCCGGATCAGGTTGTAGAGGTGCGCGCGCGTCAAGCCGAGCCGGGCTGCGGCTTCGGTGACGTTCCAGCTCGTCTCTTCGACGGCCTGGCGAACGAGCTGCTCCTGGTAGCGGCGGGTCGCCTCCTGAAATGTCCGCCGCGCGCCG
Source organism: Sorangium sp. So ce1153 (assembly GCF_051521595.1). Taxonomy (NCBI): domain Bacteria; kingdom Pseudomonadati; phylum Myxococcota; order Polyangiales; family Polyangiaceae; genus Sorangium; species Sorangium sp. So ce1153. The sequence continues at coordinate 11,736,692 of NZ_CP150361.1, read as the reverse complement.
TCCACCTGCTCCGCGCCCGGGAACAGGTGACGTCGCTCGACCTGCAGCGAGCCCTCGCCTGCCGCGCGGATCACCGCGGCCTCCAGCGCATGAAGGAGCTCCCGCACGTTGCCCGCCCACTCCGCCGTCTCGGCGGCGCGGAGCGCGTCCGCGCTGAGCTGGATCTGCGGCAGGTGATGGGTGTGCACCGCGCGCGAGCAGAAGTGCTCGGCCAGCGGCCGGATGTCCTCTCGCCGCTCGGCGAGCGACGGCACGCGGATCGGGAGCACGTGGAGCCGGTAGTAGAGGTCCTCGCGGAACTCCTTCCGGGAGACGGCGTCCCTGAGATCGGCGTTGGTCGCGGCGATCACCCGCACGTCGGCCCGGAAGGGCTTCGCGCTCCCGAGCGGGAAGTACTCCTTCGACTCGAGCAGCTGGAGCAGCTTCGCTTGCGCCGCGAGCTTGAGCTCGAAGATCTCGTCGAGGAACAGCGTGCCTCTCTCCGCGGCGGCGACCTTGCCGATGAGCCGCTTCGACGCGGTCGAGTGCGCCCCCGGGAGAGCGCCGAAGAGCTCGCTCTCGAGGAGCGACTCGGGCAAGGCTGCGCAGTTGAGCTCCACGAACGGCCCGGCGGATCGGGGGCTGTTGCTGTGGAGGAGCCGGGCAAGTTGGGTTTTGCCAGAGCCCGAGGGGCCGGTCAGCAGGATGGCGACCTCGAGGGGCGCGGCCACCGCGACCTGCTGGAGCATGCGGCCCATCGCGACGCTGCGCCCGATGATCCCGTCGGCGCGGAGCTTGCTGCGGCTCTCCAGGGTCATATCGGCCTCTTCCCGGCGGCGCCGGCGGATCAGCAGGCGGTCGGCGTACGGCGCGATGTGCCGGGCGAACATCTCCGCGCGATGCCGGTCCTCCTCGCAGAAGGGGCCGGGCGCGATGCGGTCCTGGAGGTAGATCACCCCGAACGGCGGGTCATCGCCGATCGGAGCGCAGAGCACGGCCTCCGTCTGGTTCCGTCGGACGCTGCCCCGGGTACCGAAACGAGGATCCTTGAGGGCCGACTCCGTGATGATGGTCTGTCCAGTCGCGAGCGCCGCGGCGATCACGCCGCTGGAAAAGGCTTTACGGATCTCGTCGATCTCGTCGTCGTAACATCCGTGTGCCGTCCAGAAGCGCGGCTCCTCGCTGCTCGCGCCGTCCTCCCGGAGCTCGAGGTAGCCGCGCCGTGCGCCGGCGATCTTCGCTATCTGCGCCAGGCACTCGTCGAGGAACGGCTCGATCTCGTTCTTCGCGCCGAGATCGAGGAGACTCCGGTAGAAGTCACGCTCCTGTCGCAGCCGGCCGCGCTCCGACGGCGGCTCTTCAGGAAGCGCTGGGGTTGGAGCGAGCATCGATCAATCGTAGACGAATGCCTGTCCTGGTGTGAAGGGCTACCACACGCGCGCCGTGGTGGAGCGAGGCCTTGGTGGCTCGGGCCCAGCCGGCACCTTTCTGCCGCCGGCCCACAGCGTGCAGCCGCTGTCGTAGCTCGCCGTGAGCTCGCCTCGCGCGGGAGCTCGCGGGCGCGACCGTCACGGGGGCCCGGGTCGACAGCCCGGTGCCGTCCGCGTGCCCGGCGGGCGTGGGGTCACCCGGCGCTTGCCCTGGCCAGCGCCTCCTCCAGCCTGTCGTTGCCCCAGAACATCTCGTCGCCGACGAAGAAGGTGGGCGCGCCGAAGATCTTGCGGAGGATGGCCTCTTCGCTGAACGCCCGCAGCCTGGCCCTGCGCGGCTCTGCGTGGGCCTCTTGCACATGCTTGCGGCCGTCCAGCCCGAGCTCATCGAGGACCTGCACCGCCACCTCGTCGGTGTTGATGTCCCTGTCCTCGGCGAAGTTCAGCTGCATCACCCGCCGGCAGTAGTCGCCCACCCAGGGCTGCTCGGCAAAGGCGGCGGCCACGCGCATGGTGTGCACCGCCGCGCGCGGAAAGGTGGTGGGGCGGCGCCATGGCACGCCGTATCTGGCGCACTGGCGGGCGGTGTCCATGAACGCGTATTCGCCCTTTTCCTTCTGCAGCACGAAGGGCGAGGTGTCCCATCCCAGGCGCTTGAAGACCGGGCCCAGCAGGAACGGGCGCCAGACGATGTCGACCCGTGCATCCCGCGCCAGCGGCGTGATCCGGGAGACGGCGATGTAGCTGTAGTTGCTGCCGAAGTCGAACCAGCACTCGACCTGTCCTGTCATGGGTCCTCCTTGTTCGTCGCGTTCAGTCGTAGACCACGAGGCAGCGCACCTCGATGCTGCGCCGCAAGGGCGCGTCGCTCGGGATGTGGGGCAGGTCGAAGGCGGCGTGGGGCGTGAAGCGCGAGGTGCCGCTCGCTCGCGAGTCAAACTGCTTGAAGACCAGCGCCTCGTGGGTGTCCATTTCCGAGAAGTAGGCCCAGCGGTGGCCGGGCGCGTGGTGCGATAGGTAGATCTCGCCGACCCGGCGCGGGTAGCGCAGCTCCGCGGGCACCAGGTCAGCCATGTTCACGCTGGTGGCGTCGCACACCGCCAGCGGGGTATCCCTCACGACACCGCCGATCGAGCGCCAGATGTTGACGATGCTGTAGCGGCGCACCGCGGCAGCGGCCTCAGGATCGTCGAGCACCAGGTGGAGGCGCCTGCGGCCGCTGTCTTCCGAGTAGTCGTTGTGAACCCGGCCCGCCGCCGCGGGCGCGCCCCCGGCGCCGCGGCGGCCAAAGGTCAGGGGCGGGCGGCCTTCCTCGCGTTGGCGCACCAGGTGGTCGAACACGAAGCCGCGCGAGGCGCCGGTGACGAGGCAGGCCAGCTCCACGCACTCCGGGTAGTAGACGGCCTGGAGCGCCTCCTCATGGAAGCTGCGCAGGCGCGACGGCGCGTCCCACAGCTCGAAGCCCTCGTGGTGGATGCGGGGCGGGGCGGGCGCGAGGCGCGCGTCGACGATCGGCACCTCGCGCAGGTCGTGCTCGAAGTTCTCCCAGGGCACATCCGGGCCTGTATCAACCAGGTGAATGACCGGCCGGGCGTCTGCCGGCTTCAGATAGCCCACCGTGCCGCGCACGAACGGCACCCGAGGGCGAGATGGCGTGAACGCCGGCCCCTGGCTGCCGCGCGGGGAGGTGGCGGGCAGGGGGTCGGCGAGCGTGGCGGGAAGGGAGGTAACGGACGTAACGGACGTCAAGGACTTCTCCTTGTGAATGGACCGCGGGGGCGCGGGCACACGTCCATTTCACGTCGCCGGTGATGGACCCTCAAGTGAGATTTCGGGCGGGCTCGCATTCCCGGCACGCAAGTCAGTGCGTGCCCGAGGCGGCCTGGCGGCGTATCCATTGGCACACCCGCTGCACGTCGGGCGTGGGGCTGGGATCGGATTGGACCAGCCAGTACTCATGGGACGATGTCCACTGCCCCTGGTCCCATCCCAGCGCCTCCAGGCTGCCGGCCTTGACCAGCGGTGCGACGAGGGCCGAGCGGCCCAGCGCCACGCCCCGCCCGCTGGTGGCGGCATGGATGAGCTGGTCATACTGGTTGAAGCGGATGATGCCCCGGGGCTTCAGCCGTTCCAGCCCCATCAGCTCGAGCTTCTCGTTCCACTGCAGCCAGGGCCGCTTCGGATCGTCGAGCTCCAGCAGCACGTGCTGCTTGACCACGTCGGCCGCCGGCCGGCCGCGCAGTCGCAGCGACGGATGGGCCACGGGCACCAGCGTCTCTCCGAACAGGGGCACCGCGCCTTCCGGCGCGGCGCCGGGCGCGCAGTAGCGGATGGCGATGTCCACGCCTTCGGCACGCAGGTCCATCAGCTTGTTGCTGGTGGCGATGCGCACGTCCACGTCCGGCAGCTCTTCGTTCAAGGCGCCGAGGCGCGGCACCAGCCACAGGCCGACGACGCCGATGCTGGCGGTGATCGTCACCGGCTGCTTCTCGTGGCGCCTGTGCATCGCCGCCACCGCGTCCTGCAGCTGTTGCACCGCCATGTCGGCGACCTTGAAGAACCTCTCACCGTCGACCGTGAAGCGGATCGACCGGTGGCCGCGCACCAGCAGCTTCACGCCGAGCGCCTCTTCCAGGGCCGACACCTGGCGGCTGACGGCAGACTGGGTCAGACACAGGTCCTCGGCGGCCAGGGTGATGCTCATGCGCCGGCCGACGGCGACGAAGCCCTTGACGAGATCGAGCGACGGAAGCCGGACGAGAGGCAGTGACATGCTCAGCGCTCATGTGAAGTGGACGTCAAGGATCGTGGGACGGCGGCCTGTCCGTCAAGCGGGTGACTCGCGGCAGGACCAGGTCCGGGGGAGATCAAGGGTTCGTGGCATCACCGGTCCCACCGTACGGCCACGCTGTACGCGCTGGTTGACATAGAGCACCTTACATGACCGCCTCAGTCGGCGGGATCGCACCGGCGCAGGACGGACGCGCGGCCGAGGCGCGGACCATGGGCAGATCGGCCAGGACGGGATCCAGCCCCGTAGCATCGATCGTTCGCTGGCCACCAGATGTCCCGGCGACGCGCTGCACGGCGCCGTTGCGCTCCACGAGCCCGCTCGGTACCCTCGGGGGAAAGATGACGTCCACCGCGCCGCAGGGCTGCTGCGAGAGGGGCCATGTCCACCGTTCGGCGCCGCCTCTGACCAGAGCCCTGCCTCCCGCCGCCGCTCCCTCCGGCCCGATGAACAAACGGCGCGGCGCCTCGTCCCCCCTCCAAGGCATGTTGCACACGGCGGCGCACGCCGACATGCGAATCAAGCACCACGCCAGGGCCGAACGCCGTGGCTTCGCGGACCGATGAAAGGAGTTTTGACGACATGAAGAGGTTCCTGGCTCTCTCTGCCGCCCTGGGTTGCTCCCTCGCCACTTCGCTCGCGCTCGCGGCTCCTCTCCCCGTGATCGGCCAGTGGCGGACGATCGATGAGCAGGGGGTCGAGCAGTCGGTGGTGGAGATTTACGAGAAGGGCGGGAAGATCTTCGGCAGGATCGTGAGCCTGAAGCAGCCGCTCGACGAGAAGGGGAAGCCGAAGCTCTGCACCGCCTGTGAGGGTGCCGACAAGAACAAGCCCCTTGTGGGGCTCGTCATCATCAGGAACATGGTCCGCGATGACGACGAGTACGATGACGGCACGATCCTGGATCCGAACAACGGCGAGACCTATAGCTGCAAGCTCGAGGCGATCGAGGGCGGGAAGAAGCTGAAGGTGCGCGGCTTTCTGGGCATCTCCCTCCTCGGCAGGACCCAGACCTGGCTGAAGAAGTAAATCTTCTTTTTCGCCGGCGTTCTTCTTCCTGGTCGGCTGGGACCCTTCTTCTGTTCGCGGCGTACCTGATGCGCCGTCTTGCCAGGCCACGTCACGACGGGCTTCCGTCGCTCGCTGCAGCATCGAGCGCGCTCGGCTCTCCTGCGACCAGGGGTCGGGGCGGAGCCCGAGTGAGCTACGGGGCGTCCCAGCGCACCGGGAGCCGCTTGAGGCCGCGGAAGAACAGGTTCATGTCGTACTCGGGCTCGAAGTCGGGCGCGAGCCGCAGGTTCGGCAGGCGCGCGCGCAGGACCTCCAGGGCGATGCGCCCCTCGATGCGCGCGAGCGGCGCCCCGACGCAGAAGTGGACGCCGTAGCCGAACCCGAAGTGACGGTTCGGGTTCTCGCGGCGGATGTTGAACTTGTCGGGGCTCTCGAACACCGTCTCATCCCGGTTGGCCGCCGCGTAAACGAGGTGCAGCTTCGCCCCTTCAGGGAGAGAGGCCCCTCCGAGCTCCACCTTCGTCGTCGTGGTCCGGGGCTCGCACTGCACCGGGGAGTGGAACCTCACCCCCTCCTCGAACGCCGCCAGGAACAGGCCGGGATCGCCGCCGAGCCCGCGCCAGACCTCCGATTGCTGGAGCAGCGAGAACAGGGCGGTTCCGAGCGCGTTGGTCGTCGTCTCGTGTCCCGCGACGAAGAGGATGACCATTTGCTGGACGATCTCCGCCGTCGTGAAGCTCTCCCCGTCGACGCGCGCCTCGACCATGGCCGTCGTCAGGTCGTCCCGGGGGCTCCGCCGCCGTTCTTCGATCATCGCCTGGCAGTATCGCCCGTAGGCCAGGATCCCGCGCACGCGCTCGAGCCGCCTCTCCGGGGGCTCGTTCCCTCCCAGGAGGAACATGAAGTCGTCAGTCCACGCCTTCATCTGCGGCAGATCGGCGCGCGGGATGCCCATCATGTCGCCGATCACCCGGATCGGGAGCGGGTACGCGAGCTGCGCCACCATGTCCGCCCCACCGTCCTTGACGAGCCCGTCGACCAGCTCGTCCGTGACCGCGCGGACCATCGGCTCGAGAAGGGCGATGCGCCGGGGGGTGAACGCCTGGGAGAAGAGCGCGCGGACGCGCGTGTGGGTCGGCGGATCGTTGTTGATCAGGCCCTGGGTCCGGAAGACGTCGAAGCCCTGCTCGAGGAGCGCCTCCGCCTCCGGCGCGAGCGGGATGACGGGCGTCATGTTGTGCACGGACGAGAAGCGCGCCGGATCCCTCGTGATCTCGACGATCTCGCTGGCCCCGGTGACGAACCAGAAGTCGAAGAGCGGGCTGTAGCACACCGGCGCCTCGCGCCTTGCCCGGGCATAGAAAGCGAAAGGATCCGTGGCGAACCCTGGCTCGAACGGATTGAACCCTCGGCCGAGCTCGGAGCCTGCGGCAGAATGTGATGACATTGTAAACGGTCCTCCCTATGACGGTCCTATCATGGCGGGAGATCTCGGGGGCCGCGGACGAATCACGCGAGAGAAAAAGGGTAGCAGGCGTGGAGCCACGGGGCGGCTCGACAACCACAGTGCTCCTCGCTGGACACCCTGGTCGCGTTGCTACGCGGCGTCGCGGTGCCGTCCGCGGTGCGCGCCGCGCGGCCCGGGACCGACGCTGCCGCGCTGCTGTTCGGCGCCCTGCGCCTGCTGCGGGGCACCTCATGACGAGGTGGTCGCGCGCCGGGTTGCCGGAGAGATTACAGGCCGCCTTCAGCCGCCGTCATGGACCTCGTAGCCCTTCGGGGGCACGCGCTCTCCCGAGATGACGTACGCGCGGTAGTTGATCCGGGGATCGGCATCAAAGCGTCTTTATCAGCGCGTGTTTGCCACCTGTGTTGTATGCGACCCTCAGTCAGCCCACGTGCGCGTGTGATCGCGCGTGCGCACCATCGCGAGCAGAGGATTGCCGTGCCGCGCGTCTCCGGCGTCGCGGGGCGGCGGTGCGGCGACACCGTCGAGCGGGTGGCCCGATGAGGGCTAACGCGGCGCGGGCAGGGGCGGCGGCGCGGGCGTGTCCATCTGCTGCTCCGGCGAGGGGGACTCGCCTCCTGGCGTGGCCGCGGGAGCCGGCGCTGGCGCGGCCGCAGGAGCCGGCTCTGGCGCGGCTTCCGGCGAGGTCCCGGGGGCTGGCTGCGGCGGCGGCTCGGGCCCGGCGGGCGGCGGGTACGTGAGGTCATCGCACGTGGCGCCGAGGCTCCCGACCGCGTCGTTGTAGTAGTTCATCGCGTCGAGCGCGTGGCCGTGCGCCCTCTCCTTCGCCGGCCTGGAGAGCGCCCCGAGCACGACGGCCGTCACGGCGACGGCGACGCCCGTGCCGAGGATCGCGCCCATGGCGACCTCGTCCTTGTCGTAGAAGTAGAGCCCCGAGAGCCCGCCGAGGCTGCCCACCCCGAGCACCACGCCGAGCGTCGAGAGCGTCGTGGCGGAGCGCCCGCTCTGCGACGCCTGGCGCGCGTGCTCGCGCGCCTCGGGGACACAGCGCACGAAGCGCTCCAGGCCGTCGTAATGATAGCTCTCCGCCACCTTCTGGCCGCCGGCCCACAGCGTGAAGCCGTCGTCGTAGCTCGCCGTGAGCTCGCCCCGGGCCAAGACCCGCGGCGAGTACCTCGTGTGTCCGTGGGTGCAGCCGAGGTGCGCGCTGCCGAGGACGCACGCGAGCAGGGCGATCGAGGGCCGCTTCGAAGGCCTCACGGGACCTGCGCCCCCGGCGCGGCGACAGCGCACGGCGAGCCGGGGGTGCGCGCGAGGTCGTTGAAGGCGTTGACGTGGTCGAGCGCGAGCGCCGTGTCCTTCTCTCGCTCGGGGCGCCCCACCGAGAGCCCCACCGCGACGGGCGGCAGCGCGACGAGCGCGACGACCGCGAACGTGGCGAGCAGGAACGCGGCCGCCTCGGCACCGTCGCCGCCACCGCCGCTGCTGCTGCCGCTGCCGCCGGACGGCGCGCTGCCGCCGGGCCGGGACGTGACGCCCCGCGAAGGCGACGCGGGGCTCCGCGCGACGCCCGGCACGGGCCTGTGGAGGTGCGGGGGCGGCGGGGCCACGCCGCGATGCTCGACGACGATGCGCGGGCCGAAGTAGATCGGCACCCAGAAGCCGCCGCTGAAGCGCACGGGCGCCGCCTGCGCGGGATCGCGCGAGGTCCGCTCGAGGTACGGAGGGAGCGCTCCGCCCGTCCCGTCCTCGCCCGAGAGGCACGCCGGGGTCGACCCGCCGATCTCCATGACGACCGCCCCGTCGCGGTACACAGGGCGGGCCCGCCCATCCGGCGGCGGCACGTAGTCGGAGATGTACGAACCGCAGCCCGAAAGCGCAGCGAGCGCGAGGGCGCCAAGGGCGGCGTGCGGGGCGCGCGAGGCGCGCGGGGCGCGCGAGGCGCGCGAGGCGCGCGAGGCGCGCGAGGCGCGCGAGGCGCGCGAGGCGCGCGAGGCGCAGAAGGAAGGTCGAGGTGGCTTCACGGCAACGAACGGGAAGGATATCCGCCGGAGGCCGCCCTGTATAGGGGGCCCACGTCGCGAGCGTGCTGCGACCGCGAAGAGGGAGAGTCAACCACAGAGGCACAGAGGGCACAGAGGAGAGAGAGCTCGAGAAGAGGAGAGAGCGCGACAAGAGGACAGGAGAGAGCGCGACAAGAGGACAGGAGAGACCATTCATCTCTTCTCTCCTCTGTCCTCTGTGTCCTCTGTGCCTCTGTGGTTCATCTCTCTCTCTCTCTCTCTCTCCAACCCGGCATGACGCAGGTGAAGGCCACGCGCCTGATCAGCCGCCTGTAAAGCGCATCACGGCGGCAGCCCCTGGCGAGCGGCCGACGAAGCGCGCGACGCGAGCGCGCCCTACCAGCCAGGCCGAGCCTCTCCCGGTCGAGCCCGCCAGGCGCAAGGGAACGCGCGCCCGCGCGCATCAGGCTGCCTGTCGAGGCAGGACGCCAGCCTCGACCGCGGAGAGGCAATCAGACACCTATGTGGCATTTTGCCATGGTGCAAGTCTGACCGTCGCGCCGAAACGAACCTGAAACGAAGCGGCGCATGGCTTGGCCCGGGCGTTGCGACGGCGGTGACGGCGGCGACAGCAGATGAGCTCCTGAGCCATGGTCCCCGGAACGATCTTTCCGCGCCTGGTGGCCATCGGCGGCGCCGAGGACAAGGAGGGCGAGCGCACCATCTTGCGCGAGTTCGTGCGGCTCGCGGGCGGTAAGGACGCCTGCCTCGTGGTCATCCCGTCGGCCAGCGAGACGCCCGAGGTGGCCGGCGAGCTCTACCGGCGACTCTTCCAGGAGCTCGGGGCCTCGGAGGTCGCCGTGCTCACCATCGCGGCCCGCGACGACGCGCGCAACGAGGCGGCCATGCGGCAGGTCGAGCGGGCGACTGGCACCTTCTTCACGGGGGGCGACCAGCTCCGGATCATGAACCGCCTCGGGGGCACCGGGGTCGACACGATGCTCCACCGGCGGTGCGAGGAGGGGATGATCGTCGGGGGCACGAGCGCCGGGGCGGCGGTCATGTCGTCGACCATGATCGTCGAGGGCGAGACCAGGTCCCCACGGGCAGGCGCGGTGCGCACCGGCCCGGGCCTAGAGCTCCTGCCCGGCGTGATCATCGACCAGCACTTCGCCCAGCGCGGCCGCATCGGCAGGCTCCTCTCCGTCGTGGGCCTGTTCCCCCACTACCTCGGCGTCGGCATCGACGAGGACACCGCCATCGTCGTAGAGGGGCACAACGCCACCGTGATCGGGAGCGGCGCCGTCACCATCGTCGACGCCGGCGGCGCCTCCTTCAACGACGCGGTGGACACCGGCTCGGGAGGCTGCATCACGCTCTGCGGGGTCACCCTGCACTCGCTCCCTCAGGGCCGGAGCTTCGATCTGCTCGAGAGAAAACCCATCGTCGTAGACTGACATCAACACAGCCGAGCTAGCCCCATGCGCATCCTCACCGTCCGTACGCTTCAAGGGCCGAACGTGTTCGCCAGCTGGCCCGTCCTCCGCATGACCCTCGACCTCGAGGACCTCGCCGAGACGAGCAGCGCGGAGGTGCCCCACTTCGTCGACCGCCTGCTGGCCCTTTTGCCGGGCCTCGGCGAGCACCAGTGCTCGCGGGGCAAGCCCGGGGGCTTCGTCGAGCGGCTGCGGGAAGGCACGTACTGGGGCCACATCATCGAGCACGTCGCGCTCCAGCTGAGCGAGCCGGCCGGCATCGGCGTGACCTACGGCAAGACCGTCTACGCCGGGGCGCCCGGCGTTTACGACGTCGTCGTCGAGTTCCAGAACGAGGCCGCGATGCGCCTGCTGCTCGAGGCGGCGTTCGAGCTCGTCACGGCGCTGCTCGAGGGCAGGCCCTACGACGTGGCCGCGAAGGTCGCCGAGGCCGCGCAGGTGGCCGAGGAGACGGCGCTCGGGCCGAGCACGCGCGCCGTGGTCAAGGCGGCCGAGAAGCGCGGCATCCCCTGGTCGCGCCTCAACGACGAGAGCCTGCTCGTGTTCGGCTACGGGAAGCACCGGCGGTTCGTTCAGGCCACCACCTCGTGCAACACGAGCATCGTCGCCGTGGAGATCGCCGGCGACAAGCAGCTCACGAAGGAGCTCCTCGAGCGCGCCGGGCTGCCGGCGCCGAAGGGGGTCGTGGTGAGGACGGCCGGCGAGGCGGCGCGGGCGCTCGGCGAGCTGCGCGCGCCCGTCGTGGTCAAGCCCCTCGACGGCAACCAGGGCAAGGGCGTGTCGCTGAACCTCCGGACCGAGGCGCAGGTGCGCGAGGCGTTCGAGATCGCCCGCCATCACCGCCCTCGCGTCCTCGTCGAGGAGATGGTGAGCGGGCGCAACTACCGCGTGCTCGTGGTGAACGGGCGCGTCGTCGCGGCGAGCGAGCGGCTGCCGGCGCACGTTGTCGGCGACGGCCAGCGCACCGTGGCCGAGCTCATCGAGCTGGAGAACAGGAATCCGCTGCGGGCCAACGGGCACAACGGCGTGCTGACGAAGATCGTCGTCGACGACGTGGTGCGCGCCGGCCTGGCCAAGCAGGGGCGCTCGTTCGACGAGGTGCCGGCGCGCGGCGAGCGGTTCTTCCTGCGCGAGAGCGTCAACCTCTCGACCGGGGGCATCGCGCGCGACGTCACCGACGAGATCCACCCCGAGACGGCCCGCATGTGCGAGCGCGCGGCGCGGGCCATCGATCTCGACATCTGCGGGATCGACCTCGTGGCCGAGGACATCGCGAGGCCCCTCGGCCGCGGCGCGATCATCGAGCTGAACGCCGCCCCGGGCATCCGCATGCACGAGCACCCGACCGAGGGGAAGGCGCGGGACGTGGGCGGCGCGATCGTCGAGATGCTGTATCCGCCGGGCGCGCCGTCGCGCGTCCCGATCGTCTCGATCACGGGCACGAACGGCAAGACCACGACCACGCGCATGGTGGGGCACATCCTCGGGGCGACGGGCGCCACGGTGGGGATGACCACGACCGAGGGCATCTACGTCGGCGAGCACTGCGTCGAGGCGGGCGACACGACAGGTCCGGGGTCGGCGCGCACGATCCTGTTCGACCCGACGGTGGACATCGCGGTGCTCGAGACGGCGCGCGGCGGCATCGTCCGGCGAGGGCTCGGCTACGACTGGTCCGACGTCGCGATCATGACCAATATCGGGCTGGATCACCTCGGCCAGGACGGCATCGAGAGCGTCGAGGACCTCCTCTGGATCAAGATGGTCGTCGCCGAGCGGGTGCGGGAGGGCGGGACGCTCGTGCTCAACGCGGAGGACCCGCTGCTCGCCGCGGTCCCGCAGCACCGCCGCATGGCGAAGCTCTCGCGGAACCTCGTGTTCTTCGCGCTCGACCCGTCCAACGCGGTGCTGCGGGCGCACGTCGCCCAGGGCGGGACGGGCTACACCCTGAAGGACGGCGTCATCGTGGAGCTCCAGGGCGCCGCCGAGCGGCACGTCGTGGAGGCCGCGGAGGTCCCGGCGACCTTCGCGGGCGCGGCGCTCTTCCAGGTCGCCAACGCGATGGCGGCGATCGCCGCCTGCCGCGCCCAGGGCGTGCCGATCGAGACGATCCAGCGCGCGCTCAGGACCTTCGACGCGTGCGGCAAGAACCGCGGCCGCGTGAACCTCTACCAGCTCGAGGACAGCTACGTGCTGGTCGACTACGGCCACAACCCGGGCGCGTTCCGCGCGACGTGCGCGCTCGCGGCGCGGTGGGAGGGGCGGAGGATCACGGGGATCGTGAGCCTGCCCGGCGACCGCTCGAACGCGCTCCTCGAGGCGTGCGCGTGCGAGATCGCGGCGGGCGGGTTCCACCGCATCATCGCGAAGGACGACGGCGACCGGCGCGGCCGCGCGCCGGCGGAGGTCCCGGCCCTCGTGCAGCGGGTCGTGACGGAGGTGAAGCCCGGGCAGCCGTGCCAGGTCATCCCGGACGAGCACGAGGCGATCGAGCACGCGCTGGCGACGGCGGAGCCGGGGGAGGTCATCGTGCTGTTCACCGAGGACGCGCCCCTGATGGGCGAGATGCTCACCCGGATGGGGGCGGTCGCGGTGAACGCGGTGCCCGAGCTGCGGTCCGGCACCCGGGGCCGCGCGCGGCGCCGCGAGCAAGCTGTCGCGGCGGTCTGATATTCGTGCTCATCGAGGGGGGCGGGGCTCGCTGGAGATCCGCGAGGTCATCGCGCGGGGGCGGCGGATGGTGAAGGCAGGGCAGCTCGCCTTCACCGAGCGGTTCCTCGAGCAGAGCAATCGAAAGGTCGAGTTGAATGGTCGCGAGCAAAGGGGGAGCTGACGGGCCGGACAGGGGGCCTCCGGGGGGCGCGCCGCCCGAGCGCCCCGGCGGCGCGCTGGTGCTGATCGGCGGACACGAGGACAAGGAGGGCGAGCGGGAGATCCTGCGCGAGGTGGTGAGCCGCGCCGCCGGGCGGCCGATCGTGGTGGCGACGCTCGCGAGCGAGGTCGCCGGCGAGCTCTGGGACGAGTACAAGCGGGTCTTCCGGGCGCTCGGCGCGGGCGACGTCAGGCACCTCGACATCGTCCAGCGCGACCAGGCCAGGGAGGCGCGCTGGCTGGAGATCGTCGACGGCGCGGGGTGCGTGTTCTTCACGGGGGGCGATCAGCTCAAGATCACGAGCAAGCTCGGGGGCAGCCGCCTCGCCGACGCGATCTGCGCGGTGTACCGGCGCGGCGGCACGATCGCGGGCACCTCGGCCGGCGCCTCGGTGATGAGCGAGACAATGCTCGTGGGCGGGGCAGGCGAGGAGTCCGCGAAGGTGCGCGGCGCCGTCCGCATGGCGCCCGGCCTCGGGCTGGTGCGCGACATCCTCGTCGATCAGCACTTCGCGCAGCGCGGCAGGCTCGGCCGTCTGCTCGGGGCCGTCGCCCATAACCCCCGCTTGCTCGGGGTCGGCATCGACGAGGACACGGCCGCCGTGATCGAGCCGGATCGACGCCTGCGCGCGCTGGGAACGGGCGCAGTCTACGTCGTCGACGGACGCAGGCTAAGCCACACGAACCTCGGCGAAGAGGAGGGGGATCGCGTGCTCAGCCTCTTTGACGTCCGGCTCCATGTGCTCAGCGCCGGAGACTCGTTCGATCTGGAGACTGGCCGCCCGATGAGCGGACAGCCTCGCTGACGTCAGGTAGGTCGCGGATCCTCGCGATTTCGACTTCCGTGGTCCGGGCGCGCTGCGTCGCACTGGGCCTTGGGACACGATTCCCACCTGTCCTGATCGCCCGCGGGGTGAAGCCTGGTCCGGGGGGCCCGCGGCGACGGGCAGCGCTACAGCGGCGGCGGGAGCGGCTCCGGCGGCGCGAGCCCCTCGCTCTTCGCCCGGCAGGGGATGCTCGTGCCCTCGCAGCCGCACCGGTTCTGGCCGCGATCGGCGATCTCCCCCTGGGCGCCGAGCTCCGTCTCCACGTTGAGATCGATGAAGTTGCACTCCATCGTGCTGCGCTCGAGCGCCACCGCGGCGCCGAAGCTCGCGACGGCGGCGCCCTCGCTCGCCTCGATGCGCACGCCGGTCAGCGTCGCCTCCGCGTCCTCCGCGTCCTTGACGATCGTGACGCCGTTCCCGAGCAGCCCCGCGGAGGAGCTCCGGGTATCGCGGACGATCGTGTCCTCCAGCGTGGCCGTGGATCCGAAGATCGCGAGCCCCGACTCGACGCTCTCCTCGACGAGCGATGATCGGAGCACGAAGCTGCTCCGCCCCTCCCGCGCGTGGACCTCGATGCCGCGGCCGAAGCGCCCGTCCGAGGCGCGCGGCAGCGTGCCGCGGACCGCGACCCGCTCCAGCGTCACGTCAGCTCCCTCGATGAAGACGCCGTGTGAGCGGCTCCGCTCGAGGACGGCGCCGCGCGCCGTGACGTCGCCGCGCAGACGGCCGCTGGACGCGACAGCGAGCCCGATACCGTGCTTCTGGTCCTCCTCGCGCGGGAGGGTGTCGCGCACGAGCAGGCCGTCGAGCGAGACGTCGGAGCCGAGGATCGCGACGCCCGCGTAGCGGCTCTGCTCGACGACGACGCGCTGCAGCGTCGCCTCGGATCGCAGGCTCCCCGCGAGGTCGGCGGCGATGTAGACACCCCACCCTGTCTCCAGATCGTCCGGATAAGGCCGCGTGTCGCGGACGACCGTCTCCTCGACGGCGGCGGACGAGCCCTGGACCCAGATCCCCGCCTCCTGGTTGCGCTCGACGACGCTGCGCCTCAGGGTCACGTGCCCCGGCTGGCCCTGGGTGTTCGGCATCGCGAACACGCCCATGCCCGCGGCGTCCGCGTCGACCGCGACGCTGTCGCGGATCACGCTCTCCTCGATGATCGCCTCGGAGGCGATGACGTGGACGCCGGCCCCCCGGCTCTGCTCGACGACGGACGCGCGCAGCGTGAGCGAGGCCGGCGCGCCGCCCGCGCCCCTGTTCGCGCCGGCGCCCGGTCCTCCGGACGCGCTGGTGCCGCGCACGACGGACGACTCGACGACGAGCTCGGCCCCCGCGCTGTGTACGCCGACCGACCGGGCGCCTTCGATGAGCGAGCCGCGGACGGTGAGCTGCGCCGGGCCCTGCTCGTTGTACGCCCTGACGCCCTGGGCGCCGGCGCTGGCGACCCAGACCTCCTCGACCACGACGCCGCGCGCTCCGGTCACCGCGATGCCCTGTCCCGCGCTGCGGACGGCGACGCCCCGTATCTCGGCCGCGTCGGCGCCCTCCCCGACGAGGACGGCAGCGACCGTCTCCGCCCCCGCGCCGGCGATCTCGACGAGCGCGGGGCACCTCCCCCGGAGCCGCACTGGCCTTTCGACGCGCACGTCCTCTGGATAGGTGCCGGCCGCGATCGCGACGACGGCGCCGGGAGCGGCCGCGCCGAGGCCCTCGCCGATCGTCGGCCACGGCCTCATCGCCGTCCCGTCGGGGTCGTTCCCGGCGTAGGCGCCATCGACGAACTGGGTCTCCGCGTCCAAGGGGATATCGCCCCACGGCCCGTCTCCGCACGGCGCGACCTCCCGACAGGCGGTCTCTCCCGGCACGGCCATGGTCCCCGCGGGGCAGGCCGCCGGCGGCAGGACCGGCACGCACGCGCGATCGCCCGGCTCGAAGCCAGCGCCGCAGGCGTCCGGCGGGATGCCCGCCGGCTCGCACCCGGAAGCGGTCGCGAACTCCCCGGGCGCGCACCCCGGCGCGGCAGCCCCGCCGCCGCCACCGCCGTCGCCGCCGTCCGGCGTCGCGGCGGGCGGCCTCGCGGGAGCTTCCCCGTCGCAGGCCGCGAGGGGCCCCGCTGCCGTGAGCGCGAGGAGCGCCCGCAGGGCCATGGCGTGCCTGCACGGCGCGCGTCCCGGCCTCTTTTCGGGGTCGAGCACAGGGATCCTCGTGTTCATGGCGCGCATTCACCTCAACCGGACGAGTGTCTCGGCACCCCGGCGACAGCGTACCTCGGCGTCCGCGCAAGTTGAACAGGCCGCTCGACGCTCAGGGATCGTCCACCACCGTGAACGAGTCCCCGTCGCGGCAGCCCCCGAACGACGTCATGCTCATGCCGGTGATCTCTTCAACAGAGCGGATCAGGTCGGGCGTATCGAGGCCGCCCGGCGCGTTTGGCCACGTGTAGGCGGCCTCGATCCGCGAGCCGTCCTCGTTGTAGATCACCGTGTTGATGGGGATCCCGGCCGGCGCGCTCACCCGGGAAGGCTCGTGGCCCACGAGCACGATCCCTTTGAGCTGGGCGCCCGGATCGACCGTCACGGTCCATTGCGTGAACGCGTACGAGGAGAGCGCCAGCACCATCTCCGAGGTGCGGGAGACGTGTACGCTGGCCTTGGGCCCGCCCTCGCCGCGTTCGTGGATGCCGATGATGTGGAGCTCCGTCGCGTCTTCCGCGGCGGTCTTGTAGCTGGTGAAGTCCCCGCAGGCGGCGTCGACCGGCGCTGGCGGCGCGGGGAGCCCGGCGGGGCCCTCGTCGACGCAGCTCCCGTCGTCGTCCGCCTCGAGGCCCTCGGCGAAGGGCAAGAAGCCTTCGGGCGCGCTGGAGGCGAACTCGCTGGCGCCGAAGTTCACGGTCATCACGTCACCGTCGGAGAGATAGAGCACGGGATAGTACGCGCCGGTGCCGGGGAGCACGAGGATCTCCGCGCCGCCCGCGTCCGCCTCGGGATCCATCCCCTCGAGCCACGCGCCGTTCTTGCGGAAGTACACGCGCCCGGCGTCGAGGTCGAGCGCGACGCCGACGACGTCGCCTTCGGCGAACGGCGCTGCCTGAACGGCGCTGTCCTCGCCGCCGCCGATGCGGGTGCTCCCGTCGCCGCCGCTAGAGATGGTGCCAGTCGTGTTGTACAGGGCGCCCATGTACGCCGTGTCTCCGACCGTGTGGATCACGCCCTCCACGGAGGCCCCGATGTTCTGGGCCCACCAGACGCCGTCGAGCAGGCTGTCGACGGTGACCTCGTAATACCAGCGCCCCCCGACGTGGCTGGCCGCGGCGCGGGCGATCTGGGACCTCTCCGACGCGCTCGCCGTGAGACCGTCGTTCGAGAGCGCGACGGCCCCGTCTCCGCCCTCCTCGTGGGCCACGAGGCCGAGCTTGCAGCGCGCCGAGCCGCTCGGCTCAGGGGGATCCTGGTCCGTCGCCGGCGGCGTCTTCTCGGGACCACCGCCCGTGTTGCCGTTGCCGTTCGCTCCGCCGGGACAGCCGCTGCCGAGGAGCGCCGCGAGCACGCCGAGCGAGAAAAGGAAGCGATGGGTCATCTGATCTCCCGGAGTGGATGTGAACGTCTACGTCAAGGGTGTCCAGAGGAAGGGTGTTGCAGAGCGGTCGTCTCGTCCCCCGTCACGACGATAGGCCCCCTGGAGGGCCGCGCCCTCGACGCGAGACTCGCCCCAGGCCCTCTGAAAAGCAAGAGGCTCGGTCCGCGCGCTTGCCGTCGCGATGCTGCTCGTCGGAAGGTCACCTTGCACGCTCGGATTGGCCTCCTTCGAGCGTGGCTGGGCGTTCACGCCGCTGCCCGCGAGCGCTCCGGCGCGCGCCGCGTCAGCGCAGATCCTCGTCGCGCGGGGCGTCGTGGCGACACCCTCGTGAGGAGTGGCGGCCTCCGGCTTGAGCTTCAATTCTCCCTGGAGGGACCCGGCACCCCGGGAGGCCTCGCAGCCGTTCCCCCGGCTCATCCATCGCGAGGCCCCCGCGCCGCCCCCTCCGGCTCACCCGCCTGGAGGCCCGCCGCCGGGCGGCCCGCCCATGCCGCCTGTCGAGCAAAGCTCGTCCGTGAGCGACGAGCGGACCACGAGCGTCTTCCAGGCGAGCAGCGATCCATCCGCCTGCTTCTCGGTCGATACGACGTACTCCTCGCCGCCGTAGATGGTGTCGTTCGAGTTCGTCGTGTCCGGCTGCCCGAACTCCGCGTAGTCGGGATGGCTCTCGCAGATCTCGGCGGTCAGCTCCTCCGGGAAGAAGAGCTGCGAGGTGACGTACTCTTCTCCTCCAACGCGAACCGTGAAGTGGATGTGAACGGCGCGCCCGGAGTACCAGCCGGGGTAGCAGGTGTCGAAATCGACCCGTCCCTTCGCGTCGGTGGGCTGCACGCCGCGGAAGTACCTGTGGCTCAGCGCGTCCTCGTCGTCGTTCGTGCACATCTCGACCGAGTCGTCCCCCGAGTAGAGCCCGGCGTTCCGCGTGTGCCAGATATCCACGGTGGCGCCGTCGATCGGGGTGCACGTCTCGTCCACGACCAGCAGCGCGAGCCGGACAGGCAGGCCCGGGTAGCCCTCGCTGATGTCCTTGCGCTCGATCGTCTGCGCGTAACAGGGGCCCAGCGTCATCGCGCACGTCAGCGCACAGGCAGCACCCACGCCGTCGGCGAACGGATCCGGGTAGTCGCCCGCCATGGAGGCCGTGCCGCCCGCGGCCCATTCGCCCGCGGCCGTCCCGCCTCCGCCGCCGTTCCCGCCCGCGCCGCCCGCGCCGCCGTTCCCGCCCGCGCCGCCCGCGCCGCCCGCGCCGCCCGCTCCGGCGGCCCCCTGGCTCACGTCCGCGCTGCCGCAGCCCGCGAGGGCCCCGAGCGGCGCGAGCGTCAGGCCCGCGCCGATGCCGTGCAGGAGGCTCCGGCGTGTGAGGGGTCGAGGTGAGTGGCCGCTCTTCGAGTCTCTGGTCATCGTGGTTCCTCCTCGGTGCGAGGGAATGCCTCCGCGCGCGCCGTATGCGCCGGCGCCTCGGCACCTCGTGAACCTGGACCGGACCTCTTACGGAACTCTTAAGCACCGGCGAGCTCGTCCTTCGGAACGTGCGCGGGCTCGGGACGTTATGCGGAGCTCAGGGCCGCGCCGGGGCCCGGCGTGCGCTAGGATCGTGCGCGCCCTCGGTGCACGGCGGAGCGGCGGAGCGCAGGGAAGGCGATGTCGAAACGCGTGCTGGTCATCGAGGACGATCAGGAGCTCGGCGCCCAGGTCGTCCAGCGCCTGCGCGAAGCTGGGTACGAGCCCACGTGGTGGAAGGAAGGCCGGCGCCTCCCGCCGGGCGCGCTGCCGGAGGTCGAGCTCGTCGTGCTGGATCTGATGCTCCCGGGCGCTTACGGGATGGACATGCTCAAGGACCTGCGCGCGCACTCGGAGGTGCCGGTGCTGGTGCTCAGCGCGCGCAACGAGACGGCGGACAAGGTCCGCGCGCTGAAGCTCGGCGCCGACGACTACATGACGAAGCCGTTCTGGCCCGAGGAGCTGGTCGAGCGCGTCCGCGCGCGCCTCCGCCGCCCGACGCTCGGCCGCGCCGACGTCGTCGAGATCGGCCCGCTGCGCATCGATCGCGCGGGGCACGAGGTGCAGGTGCGGGGCGAGCGCGTCGACCTCACGCGCGTCGAGTTCGACCTGCTCGCCGCGCTCGCGGAGCGGCCGGGCGCGGCTGCGACGCGGAGGTGGCTCGCGGAGCGCGTCCTCGATCCGGAGCGCGACGGCACCGAGCGCACGCTCGACGTGCACATGTCGCGGCTGCGCAAGAAGCTCGGGCCCGGCACGTTCATCGAGACCGTCTGGGGGATCGGTTACCGGCTGGTCGCCGAGCAGGAAGCGTGAAGCTCAGGCACCGGCTCGCGGTCACGACCATCGCAGCAGCGCTCCCGGTGATGCTCGCGCTGTCCTGGTACGACGCGGTGATACAGCACCGCGCCGCGGAGCGGATCCTCACCGAGTTCGTCTACGCGCACATGTCCGCGGCGCGCGAGGCGTGCGAGGCGGCCCCGGAGTCCTGGGGTGGAGAGACATCGCGGGGGCCCGGCCCGGGAACGCGCCTGGGTGGACGACCCGGCCCGCCGGGCAGGCCTCCAGGGCGCCGCGGCCCACCGCCCGGCGAGCCGCCGCGCGGCGAGCCCCCACCGTCCAGCGAGCCGCCGCACGGTGAGCTCCCACCGGGCGGCCGGCCGCCGCATGGCGAGCTCCCGCCGCGCGGCGAGCCTCGTCCCCCGCCGCCGCCCGGCTTCGGGCAGCGGCCGCGCGCGCGCCCGGCCGTGCTGTTCGCCTATGACGAGCAGCTCCGCTCCCGGAACCCCGCCGCGCCCCCCATCCCAGAGGCGCTCTCCCGGGCCCTCCAGCAGGCCGACGTCGCCGTCCTGCCGTTCGCGTGGGGGAGCAGCGACGTCGAGGTCCTCGCGCGCATGCCGTGGAGCGCCGGGCCGTGCGCGATCGTCGTCGGGCGCGGCACCACCGACCCGGCGTGGGGCTCGATCCTGCCCGCGACCGAGCTCTGGCTCCTGCCGATGGTCGTCGTGCTCGGCGCGGTGCTCCTCGCCGTGGGCCCCGTGGTACGGCGCATCCGGCGGCTCACCGCGGCCGTGCGGCGCTCGGCCTCCGCGAGCTACGGGAGCCCCGTCGAGGTCCTCGGCCGCGACGAGATCGGCGAGCTCGCGGCCGCCTTCAACGCCGCGGGCGGCGAGATCCGCGCGCAGCTCCAGGAGAAGGACCGGCGCGAGGAGGCGCTGCGCCACTTCCTCGCCAACACGACCCACGACGTGATGATCCCGCTGACCGTGCTGCAAGGGCACCTCGCGACCCTCCGGCAGCGCGCGGGCGAGGGCCAGCCCGCCGACGTGGGCGTGCTCGTCGCGGCGATGGACGAGGCCCACTACATGGCCTCCCTCCTGCACAACCTCGCGACCGTGGCGCGGCTCGACGCGGCGGAGGCCGCGCTCCAGCGCAGCGAGGTGGACCTCAACGCGCTCGTCCTGCGGGTCATCGGCCGCCACGGGCCCATCGCGCGGCAGGCGGGTGTCGCGATCGAGGGCGCCGTGCCCCCCGAGCCCCTCGTCGTCCAGGCCGACGTGACGCTGATCGAGCAGGCCGTGAGCAACGTCGCGTACAACGCGGTCCGCTACAACCGCCCCGGCGGACACGTCGCGGTCATCCTGGAGCCGGCCGCGCCGGGCCGCTTTTCTCTGCGCGTGATCGACGACGGCCCGGGCATCGACCCCGCCGCGCTCTCGAAGCTCGTCGCGCGAGGCGCTCGCGCCGACGAGGCGCGCACGCGCGCGCCGGAAGGCCAGGGGCTCGGGCTGCACATCGCCTACCGCGCGGCGGAGCTCCACGGCTTCCGCCTGACCTTGCGCCCGTCCGAGCACGGCGGGCTCGAGGTGGAGCTCGGGGGCGCGCTCTCGCGGGCCCCGGAGGGACCGCCGGGTTCGGCGCCGGCGTCACGGGCCGGTCAGGGCGACCCGAGCAGTCCGCTGCCCTGAACCACGACGAGCGCCGCGACGTGAGCCGCGGCGTGGCTGTAGGCGAGGAGGAACGCCGGCCAGCGCCACGTCTTCGTCTCGCGCCGGACCGCCGCCACGGTGCTCATGCACGCAGGCCACGGCGGATCACGGGGTGCTGTCCGATGTAGCTGCACAAGGATGTGGTCGAAGCGGAGGTATCCTCCCGACGGCTGCGGGGGCCGGGTGATGAACGCGGGGAGAGCACCTGCGAGCGAGGTCCTTCGCCGGGCCGGATGGCGCGTTGGGCGATCCGAATCGCCTGCCTGGCCGACGTACGACGCCGACCCGAGGTCGAGCACGAGATGCTGCTCGGCCTCGGCGTCGTACGTCGGCAGGCCTCGAGGCGAACCTCTGCGACTTCTGGTCGGGCTCGATCCCTGACCGGCTCTCGGGCGGCGGCCCTGCTCCGCGCCAGCGGATCATGATCCGATCATGATCGGATCATACTCCGGGGTCGATCTCCCCCTTCTCGCCCGGGGTCCGCGCCCGTCGACGCGAACCTTACGCCCCGATAAAATTTAATAATATTGAATGCTTACGCGCGGAGCAGGGAGCTGGCACGCGCTCTGCTCAAGGGGGGGAGAGAGCCCGCCGCAGCGGCCGGCCCAAGGAGAGAAACCATGAAAGCAAAGCGCAGCGCTCGCAGCTCCACCCCGAACACCCGCTCGTCCCTGCTCGCCCCGCGCGCCTCCGACGCCGCAGCCGTCGGTGCGCAGATTGGCACCATGATCGTCAACGTCATCCAAGCCAGGACGGCGTGTCAGGATCGGTGCCATCAGCGAGAGGTCCTCCTTGCCGCCGCGATCCAGCAGGCTCGCGCCCGGGACGCGGAGGCGGCCCGCCGGCACCAGGCGTTTCACGGCACCCTCGCGCTCGCCGCGAGGCTCGCGGAAGGAGGTCACGTGGAGCAGTCCCTGGAGGTCCTCTCCCTCGGGATCGGGCTGCTGCCCCCGGTGGAGGTGAGCCCCCTGCCGCTCATCGCCACGGCCATGCTGGAGGGAGTGTGATGGACCATCTCCTCACGGTTGGCGTGCTGTTCCTCACGACGTTCGCAGAAACCTTGATCATGGAGGAGGTACGGAGCGAGGAGCGGGCGCACAGGCAGCGCCTCGCAGCGCAGCTCCAGCGCGAGCACACGCGGCTCGTGGCACAGAGAGCCGCTCGAGCACGAGAAGGCCGGGCGGCGCTCGAACGACTGCGGCTTGCTTCGTCCGACCCGCGCTGGCAAGAACAGATCGATTTGCTCCTCGCCAAGATGACAACAGGCTGAATCAAGCAACGATAACCACGACCATGGAATCGATCTCGCTTATAGACGAAATCCCGCAGGACCCCGATGAAATCATCGCGGTCAAGTACATGTGGCGAAAGCTCGACGAGCAGATCGAGCAGGAGGAGGGGACCTGGCACAAGGGGGCCCCCCCTCCTGCGTTCCGAGAGCTGCTCGAGCTTCGGTACGGACCGCTCTCGACGCTCGAAAGGAGGCGCGGGCAATCCGCGGTCGACGCTGTGAAGAACGCCGTCGCCGGCGCTCGTGAGCCCATCGAGAGCGGAATGCGCGCATACGCTCTCCCGTGGAGCGAGGAACGCGCCACCAGGGCCGTCGGCTGGTTTCAGCGACACCTCGACGATAGGTGGCCGAAGGGCATCGACTTTCTCGCCGAGGATCTGCCCACCCTCTACGCGGCCTGTCTCGCCATGGACATAGCGCGCCTGCGAGACAAGCGCGTGAGCGACGACCCATTCCCCGCACCTCCCGTCTTGATCACCGGGCCGACGGGGACGGGCAAGGAGCTCCTGGCGAAGGCGATCCACCTGCGGAGCAACCGTGAGCCGCAGCCGTGGAACATGAACGAGCTCAAGCAGTTTGGTGCGCTTAACTGCGGCGGCTTGCCCACGGAGCTCCTGGAGAGCGAGCTGTTCGGCCACGTAAAGGGCGCGTTCACAGGCGCGAGCAAGACCAAGATCGGATTCGTGAAGCAATACGAGAACGGCACGCTCTTCCTTGATGAGATCGGCGACATGCCCGCGGAGGTTCAGGTCCGGCTCTTGCGCTTCCTGAACAACGGCGACTACCGCGCCGTGGGTTCCAACAAGATCGACCGTGCGACGCCGCGGGTCATCTCGGCCACGCACGTCAACCTTCATGCCAAGGTCGGCGAGCGGGCGTTTCGCGAAGACCTGTTCTTTCGAGTTCGAGGACGACAGATCCGCCTCCGAGGCCTCAAGGACCGACCTGAGCATCGTCTCCGGGTGCTGATCGACCGCTTCCTGGCTCAGGAGGCCCAGCGCCAGGACCGTCCGCAGCCCACGCTCACCCAGCGGGCATGGGTCGCCCTCTGCGTGCATGAGTGGCCTGGCAACATGCGCGAGCTGAGGTACAGCGTGGAACGGCTGGTCGACGAGGCGCGACCAGGGCGGGTGCTCGATCTGGACGAGCTCGATCCGGAAGTCGCGTTGCGTTATCACCAGGTGATAGAGCCGCAACGGCAAGACGTGCTCGCCGCCATGGCCGAGCGGGAGCGAGGCGATGAGCCCCGGAGCGCCATCGTGCTGATACAGCGGCTCGGTAACCGTTATGCGCAGCAGCAGAAGCGCGAGGACACCCGCGCGGCGACCCTGCGGCGCACCGCGACGCTGATGGGTCGGCTCGCACGGAACGTCGGCCTCGACGATCAAGTCTCCGTTCACGTCGATGCGCTCCGGCTCGCGTCTGAGCATGCCACCATCCGCGAGTTCCAGACGGCGTGGCTCGAGGCCGTGAAACAGCACGCTTCGGCATCTGGGCTCGACGTCGAGGAGGTCACTCAGCTGTGGCAGTCGCGGCTGGACAGCCAGGCCGCGGCGGTCCTCGCGAAGCAGAAGGTGCTGGAGCAGAGAATGACCGAGACCAGCAAAGCCTATGCCGTACCGAATCTGGCTGCATTCCTGATGCAAACGGCCGAGACCGGCGCGATCCCACATGTCCGAAAGCTTCTTGAGCTGCTCGAATCCGCAACGGAGCTCGCCCAGGTGCCGCCCCTCGACGAGGGGTTCCGAATGCTGGTTGAGAGCATCAAGGGGCTCTCTCCGGAACAGCTGAAGACTCAGATCAAGAGCCTCTTCACCGAAGGGACGGGCGATGAGGCCGGCGACGTGACGTGGAATGAAATCAAAGACAACATTGAATTAATAGACTTACTGGTCGAAGCCCACGGAGGGAACGCCGCAGCAGCCGCACAAAGGCTCGGCATCGCGAAGGAGACGCTCTACCGTACACGGGCGGCCCTGCGTGGCCCGGACAAGGAGGGCAGCGGTAGCGCCGATGCCCCTCCGAAAGGCTCGAAGCCACGAAAATGAGCCTACGGCTCGCGGAGCACACGGAACAGCCAGACGGACCTTCCAGCGGCAGTGCGGCTTCACGGAGGGAGAGCTCCGGTGCATCTTCGTCGAGTCGCAGCCGTGGGCCGCGCCTCGCTCTCGTGGACGATCGCCAACGCCGCGACCAGGGTCAGCGAGAGATGCGCCATGGACGTGAACGCCCTCTGCGGGCCTCAGCCGTGGCCGACGCCTCCGCCCTCTTGTAGCGCGACGCGCTCCTGCCTACGATTGTCCGCGCAAAGCCAATTCAATACGTCAATATCATTCACCAACGACCGCAGTCATCATGACGTCCGCAGTAGAATCGGCAGAGCCACCGACCAAGACCAACAACTCAACGAGCTCACCCGTTCGTGAGATTGTCCACCCCACGCTGGAGGTAAGACCATGGACAACGACAACCTTCAAACACCCGCGCCTTCCCTCACGGATCTGATGGGCGCGATGGCGGCGGCCCAAGCATCACAGGAGCCCTTCTTCCTCGGCCGCCTCCGCGGGCACTTCGGCGCCGACCCCCGCACCCTCCCCGTTGTCGCCGAGGAGTTCCCGGCCTCGGACCACCCGAACTTCCAGCTCGCAATCGAGACCCACCTCCGCGACGGCGGGTTCGTCTCCGAGCTGCTCGGCGTCTCCGGCGGCGATATGTTCCGGGGGGTGAGCCTTCCCGATCTCCTCTCGCCGCCTCCGGCGATACCCGGGGTCGGCGGAGCGCCGCCCTCGCAGGGGCCCGTGCAGTACCGCAACGTCCGTCTCGACGAGGAGCGCGTGATTGCCTGCGTCGTCAGCGGCATCTACTTCTTCGGTCACGGGGGCGACCGCTTCGCGCTCCTGGTGCGCGGCCCCAGCGACGCCGGGTTCCGGCGCAGCCAGCTCACCGTCGAGGTGATGGCGGGGGACAACGAGCGCGCCCAGCGGCTCCTCGCCGAGCTCCGCGTCCTGATGCGCCGGCTCAACGTCTACCGCCGCCGCGTCGTCACCTTGAGCGAGGCCCCGGACGCCTTCTCGCCCGGGGTCAAGATCGAGCTCCAGAGCCTCCCGCGGATCGACCGCGACGCGCTCATCCTGCCCAAGGCGCTGCTCGCGCGGCTCGAGCGGTCGACCATCGGCTTCTCCAGGCACCGAGAGACCCTGCTCAGCTCGGGGCGACACCTGAAGCGCGGGCTGCTCCTCTACGGGCCCCCGGGCACCGGCAAGACCCTGACCGCGATGTACCTGGCGGGCCAGATGCGGGAGCGCACCACCCTGCTCCTCACCGGGCTCGGGGTGAAGCTCCTCAGGGAGGCCTGCGCGATGGCGCGGTCGCTCCAGCCCTCGCTCGTGGTGCTCGAGGACGTCGACATCATCGCCCAGGACCGCGAGAGCACGGATTCGAGCTGCCGCTCCCCGCTGCTCTTCGATCTCCTGAACCAGATGGACGGCCTCGCGGAGGACACCGACGTGATCTTCCTCCTGACCACCAACCGCCCGCAGGCCCTGGAGCCGGCGCTGGCGGCGCGGCCGGGGCGGATCGATCTCGCCATGGAGATCCCGCTGCCGGACGCCGATTGCCGGCGGCAGCTGCTCGCCCTCTACGGGCGCGGCCTCTCGCTCCGGGGCGACGACCTCGCGCCGCTCATCGCGCGGACCGAGGGGGTGAGCGCGGCGTTCATCCGCGAGCTCCTGAGGCGGGCGGCGCTGTTCGCGGCCGACGCGGGGCGCGGCACGGCGGTCGGCGAGGAGCACCTCAAGGAGGCGCTGCACGAGCTCCTCGTCGACGGGGGGCCGCTCACCCGGAGCCTCCTCGGCGCTCACGCCCACCGCCCCTCGTGATCACCCGCCGGACGCGCCGTGAGTCCCCGGTGGACGGTGGCTTCGCGTCGTGCTGCTGATCGGCCAGGTCGTCGCCGGCGCGGAGCTCGTCCCACCCTACATCCTGTTCACAGCTTCGACGGGACGGCCTCGACGCGATCACATCACCTTCCGCATCATCCCGGAGGGGCTCTGCGCGTGCTTCGCGCGCGCGGTCAGGCGACGGGGCTCGAGGACCGAGGCGACGGCGTAGCCGCCGCCGCCGGCGATGGCGAGGACCCAGAAGAGGCCGGGAGTGCCGAGGAAGAGCGCTGCGGTGGAGATCAGGGCGAGCCAGGTGCCGAGGCCGTAGTGCAGCAGGTTGCGGCGGACGGCGCCTTCGGCGAGGTAGATCAGGCCGACGATGAGGCCGGAGCCGGTAGGCCAGAGCATGGTCTGCAGGTCGGGCAAGTCGAGCGTGTACGCCAATCCGGTGATGGCGAGGAACAGCGCGGTGAAGGCGCTGACCCAGGAAGCGCCGAGCAACTTGCCGGACAGGGCGTCTGACCTGCTCGCGCCGCGCTGGGCGCGGGTGGCGGCGATGGTGGCGTGGACGGTGCCCACCGCGAGCCCCGATCCCAGGAGCACCGTGGGCACCCAGCCGGGCAAGTCGAGCAGGGGGCTGGCTCCCTTGGAGAGCGCGGCGGCGCCGTGGCCGAGAACGTAGGCGAGTCCGAAGCTGATGTAGGTCGCGCGGTTGTCGACCTCGCCCGAGAGATGGGTGGTGATGGCGTCCTCGCCCGAGAGATGTGTGGTGACGGTGTCAGGGGTGGCGGTGAACATCGCGGGAACCTCCGGGTAATGGGTGCGAGCCGAGCTCGGTGCGGTGTTGAAAGGGAGCAGGAGACGCCAGCAACGTCGCCTTACAAGCGTAACCTTATAGCCGTCACCTAACGCTTGTCAACTCATGCCGGCGACAAAGGCGTCCGGACGGCTGCTGGCCGGCAACTGCTCGAAAATGTGATTTTTCTTACTTTATGCTCAGCTTGCGAGGGCTAACAGCGATAAGTTTTTGGGTGTAAGGTGACACCATGGGAGACAGCGGAACGGCGGCGTCGGCCGCACCGAGACAGGCCCGCGGCCGCAACCGCCGCGGAGAGGGCGCCCGCCTGCGCGACGACATCGTGGCCGCGGCGGTGGAGCTGCTGGACGAGGCCGGCGACGAGCGCGCCATCACGCTGCGATCCGTGGCCCGCCGGGTCGGGATCGCCGCCCCCTCGATCTACGCCCACTTCCCCGACCAGCCGGCCATCATGTTGGCCGTCGTGCAGCAGGCCTTCGCCGAGCTGGAGAGCAGGCTGCGCGGCGCCGTGGAAGCGGCCGGCGACGATGCACGAGATCGGCTGTACGCCGTTTGCAACGCCTATCTGGAGTTCTCCCGGAGTCACCCGGAGCGCTACCGCACCATGTTCGGTGGCCTCTGGAAGCCCACCCTGGGCGACAGTTCCGTGACGGAGCGGGACCTGACCTCGCTCGGCAAGGAAGCCCTGCAAATCCTCACGGACGCCCTCGGCGGCTGCGTCACCGCCGGGTGCTCCACCAGCACCGACCCGGTCGCCGACGCGATCGCGCTGTGGCTCGGCCTGCACGGCTTCGCGCACCAGCGTGTCGTGAGCCGCGTCTTTCCCTGGCCCGCCGACACCGCCGAACGCATCATCACCGCACTCGCACACCTCACGACCTGAGCCGTGCACCGGCAGACGTGAGAGCCACACCTGGAGCTCCTCGCGGCGCGCCCGACAGCGCGCCGGACACCCCGGTCGCCGCCGCCTGGGGCGCCACGTACACGCGACGTGCCTCGACAGGGCGTCGCTCATGCGCTCCGCAGCGGACCACTGCTGGTGTCACCGGGAGGCGCCGGAGCGAAGCGCCGTGTCGAGGCAGACCCCGTTCAGGGGACCGGGCGCCGCCTGGCCCGGAGCGCGTCTTGCTGCGCGAGCAGCCACGCGCGCGCCTCGCCCTCCGTGCCGAAGAACTGCTGGGGGTAGGGCCGCCCCGTGAGCATGTGCACGCCTTTCGCGAGGAGCGCCACGACGACGCGCAGCGAGAAGCTCGGTGCGACGATGGCGACGGCGTCGACGTGCGCGGTGCGCAGCTCCTCCGCCACCACCTTGCGCGCCGACGCCGGGATAGCGCCCGTGTGACGCGTATCGGCGAGCACCAGGACCTCGCGGCCGCTCTCCGCCGCGCGCCGCAGCGCGCGGATGAGGGCGCGCGCTCGGTCGTCCGTGAGGTCGCCCTGGACCTCCACGCGCAGGATGCCGTCGGGCTCGTCACGAACATCGGGGCACGCGCTCTCGAGGCCGACATCGCTCATGGCGAGCATGCTAGCCGAGTCGCGACGCCGGTTCAGCCCCTCACGTCGCGCCCGTGAGCCTCAGCACCTCGGCACGCTCGACGTCGGTCGGCTGGGTTCATGGACAGCCGAAGGCGGCTCGAGGTCAGCCCGATGAAGAGGATGGCAGTCGCTGCCAGGGGAGATCGACGATAGAAATCTCCGCACCACCGTGGTTCATTTTTCCTTTCACGGCGCCTGCGCGAGGCCTTCCGGCGGGGGCGCGGCTACACAAATGATGTTCTCTCGCCAGGCGCGGTGACATGGCGCGGCGTTCTGAGTTACCCTGACGGCCATCAGGAAGTTCATGATGCTTTGCTCTTCAAATCTCTTTACACACGGCCTGGCCGGCGTGGCCCTTGTGCTGCTGTCCTCCTCGGGTTGTGTCCTCGAGCGCGGAGGCACAGGCGAGCCACGACGGACCGAACAGCAGCAGCCTGACCCTCGAGAGGAGCGCCCTCAGGAGGAGCTTCCGGGGAACGCGCTCCCCGAGGAGGAGCGCCCCGGGGACGCGCTCCCCGAGGAGGAGCGCCCCGGGGACGCGCTCCCCGGGGAAGAGCGCCCGGAGGACGGGCGCCCCGAGGGCGAGCTCCCCGAGGAGGAGCGCCCCGCCACGCTGTGCGAACCGGCGGATCCGTCGCTCATCGCGTGCTTCGCGTTCGAGGGGGACCCCGGCGACGGCTCGCAGCACCACTTCAGGCCCGATCGCGAGCGCGACCTGAGCTACGCGCCCGGAAAGGACGGCCAGGCGCTCAGGATGACGCGGGGGAGCCGCCTCCGCTTCGGCCACGACGCCGCGTGGATCGCCCCCGCGATGACCATCGATGTCTGGATCAACCCAGCTTCGATCCCGTTGAGAGATCGTTACACCGTGATCGACAGCGGCGGGAAGCCCTCTCTCTTCCTGATGCCGGGCGGCCTGATCCGCTGCACCATGGGCGTCGAGGTGAACGTGCTTTACCCCGTCATTCCGGGGAAGTGGACGCACATTGCCTGTCTCTCGGATGGCCAGACGCAGAGCCTCTACGTGAACGGCGTCGAGGTGGACCGGAGCCCGTCCGGACCGGTGCTCGCCGAGGGCGAGCAGCCGATCCACATCGGCTCGGACGAGCCGACGGATCAGGACGAGTTCGATGGGTCGATCGACAGCCTCCGCGTCTTCGGCCGGACGCTCGCGCCCCAGGAGATCTGCAAGGCCGCCGGCCGCGACGGCTGCTGAGCGGCGCGGGCGCCGCGCTTGCCGAGCAAGGCGCGCGCGGCGCTCGCGGGGCGGGGCAGCGGCGGTCGCAGGCCTGGCGGTCGCAAGCCGGCGGGGACGCCGCGGCGCAGGCGGCCGGAGCCGCCGCAGCGCAGGCGGCCGGAGCCGCCCGCAGGAAACGCGCTCTGAGCGCGGAAGTTCGAGGTGAACGTGAGGGGAGGGGAAGCGACGGAGAGAGACGCCTCAGAAGGCGGCGTCGCGGAGGCTGTCCTTGTACTGCGCCTTGTACAGGTCGTGGCAGCTCTTGCAGCTCGCCTTGGCGCCGTCGATGTCGCCCTTCTTGGCCTTCTCCGCGCCCTCCTTCGAGATCGCGACCCACTTGGCCATCCCGGGCGGCGGCTTCGACGCCACGTACTCCAGCGCGGAAGCGATCTTCGCGCCGTCCCCGCTCGTGGTCGCCGACTGCATCACCGTCTTCATCCAGCCCTGCATCGGACAGGGCTTCTGTCCTTTTGCACCGCAGCCGAAATCCTTCTTCTCGGCGACGGACGCGGGAAGGTCCGTCGGCCCGCCTGCCGCCCATGCAGCCCCGGCAAAGCCAATGCCGACGCCCACCAACACAGCACTCATCAGCTTCATCGACATCCGACGTCTCCTGTAGGAAAGGGCAAGCTCAGCGAGAGACATCGCAGCTCCCCGGGTGGTTGTCAACTGCCACCTTGAGCATCGAGCGCGCTCGCGAACGCCGCCGGGGCGGAGACGGCGGCAGGGCAGAAAAACTTCATTCGCTCCGCCGATTTTTCTGTTTCGCCGACAGCCGCCCCGGGCAGTCGAGGGCGAGGACCTGTTCGAGCCGCGACGAGCCCAGCCCAGGACGAGGCGGATAACGCGACGCGGCATCCCGATCTCCGGCGCCGCGAGCGAGGAGCACGGCGGGCGCGGCGGCGAGCGCGGTCGCTCGTCGGGGCGGACAAGGGCCTGGCGGCGCGGGACCGGCGGGCGCGGCGCAAGCGCACGACGAGAATTCTCACCGTGTCTCAGGAATCCCGATCGGCGCCGAGCCCGTTGGGACCGATCTGTCCAGGTGCCGGTCACGTCGCCGTGGCCGGCGGCGCTCTCGTGGGCTCTCTGGACCTCGGCCTGGAAAAGAGTGCCGCCCGAGCGGAATGCTATCTTCTGGATGCGCCTTCTGGACGCGCGCGCCCCGCGGCGATGGCGTGTGACGACAGGACCCGAGGTCGCCGATCCCGTCGCGCTGGAAGGGGTGAGCTCGGGAGAAATCATGAGCCGTCTCACAAGAACGAGGCGCTGCTCGCGGAGATCGCGATGACGCTGCGCGCCGGAGAGACGCCTTGAGACGGCATGTCGGTCATGCGCCCACCTCGCACGCGCGAAAGCAGGAATGCCCCCCAGCGAAACGGGGCGCGTACATGATATCGCTGGATCCACGGCCGTTGATGCGCGCGGGAGAGATCGTCGACGAGCGGTTCGAGATCGAGGGCCTCGCCGGCTCGGGCGGGATGGGCCACGTGTACCGGGCGCGCGACCGGCGCACCGGCGACACCGTGGCTCTCAAGGTGCTTCGCCGCGCCGGCAAGAGCGAGCTCAGCCGCTTCTCGAACGAGGTGCAGGCGCTCTCGGCGCTGCGCATCCCCGGTGTCGTCCGCTACATCGCTCACGGCATCACCGCGGGCGGCCAGCCGTATATGGTCATGGAGTGGCTCTCCGGGGAGACGCTCGCCGCGCGCATGGCGCAGCGGGGGCTCACCCCGGCCGAGAGCGTGGATGTGGTCGCGCGGGTCGCGGCGACGCTCGGCGTCCTCCACCAGCAGGGCGTCGTTCACCGCGACCTCAAGCCGAGCAACCTGGTCCTCGTCGACGGGCGGCTCGATCGGGTGATGGTGCTCGACTTCGGGATCGCGCGCCTGCGGATCGACCAGCAGCTCACGATGCCGGGCACCGTCCTCGGGACGCCGGAGTACATGGCGCCCGAGCAGGCGCGCGGCGAGCGGAGCGTCGACGCGCGCGCGGACGTCTTCGCGCTCGGCTGCGTGCTGTTCAAGTGCCTCACCGGGCGCGCCGCGTTCCAGGGCGTCGGGGCGCTCGCCGTGCTGGTCAAGGTGCTCCTCGACGACCCGCCGCGCCTGCGCGAGCTGCGCCCCGAGCTGTCGGAGGCGCTCGACGCGCTCGTCGCCCGGATGCTCGCGAAGCAGCGGGACGAGCGGCCCCGCGACGGCGCGGCCGTCGCCGAGGCGCTCGGCGCGGTCGAGCTCTGCAGCGTCGACACGGCGGACGGCGGCGAGCCCGCCGCGCCGGTGCGGGTGCTGGAGCTCACGAGCAGCGAGCGGCGCGTCACGTGCCTCGTGCTCGCGCACGAGCGCACGGCGCCCGAGGAGGAGACGCGCTCGCAGGAAGAGGAGCAGGCGCGGGCGCTCGAGCAGGCCGAGGAGCTGCGCGCGCTCGCGGCGCGCTACCAGGGCCAGATCGAGCTCATCGACGCGCGCTCGCCGCTGCTCGTGCTGACGAGCGCCGAGGCGGCGACCGATCTCGCGGCGCAGGCCGCCCGCTGCGCGCTCTCGCTGCGCGCGCTGCTCGGCGGCGCGCCGGTGGCGCTCGTGACCGGGCGGGCGGAGCTCACCTCGCGCATCCCGATGGGCGAGCTGATCGACAGGGCGGTGCAGCTCCTGCCGTCGCGCGGCGAGCCCGCGGGCGCGCCCGCGGTGCGGATCGACGAGGTGACGGCGGGGCTGCTCGGGGGCCGGTTCGAGACGAGCTGCGAGGGCGCCGCGCGCTTCCTGCACGGCGCGCGCGACGACCTCAAGGTGGCGACGGCGCCGGCGCTGCTCGGCAAGCCGATGGCGTGCGTGGGGCGCGAGCGGGAGCTCGCGGTGCTGACCGCGGAGCTCGAGCGGAGCGTCGAGGAGTCGACCTCGGGCGCGCTGCTGGTGGTGGCGGCCGCGGGGATGGGCAAGTCGCGGCTGCGGCAGGAGTTCCTGGAGAAGGTGTCGGGGCGCGGCGAGCGGGGTGCCCAGGACGCGCGGGCGGACCACGGCGGGGGCGTGGAGGTGTGGGTCGGCCAGGGCGACCCGATGAGCTCCGGCTCGGCGTTCGGGATGCTGTCGCGCGCGCTGCGGAGCGCGATGGGCATCGTCGACGGCGAGCCGCTCGAGGAGCGGCGGCGCAAGGTGCGGGCGCGGGTCGAGCGCCACCGGGAGCTCGACGTGGGGCGCGTGAGCGCCTTCCTCGGCGAGCTCGTGGGCGCGCCCTTCCCGGACGACGACATCCAGGTCGGGGCGGCGCGGCGCAACCGCCTGCTGATGGGCGATCAGCTGCGCCTGTCGTGGGAGGAGTTCATCCGGGCCGAGTGCGCGAAGCAGCCGGTGCTGCTGATCCTCGAGGACCTGCAGTGGGGCGACCTGCCCACGGTGACGATGGTGGAGGCGGCGCTCCGGAGCCTGAAGGACCTGCCGTTCCTGGTGCTCGGCCTGGGCCGCCCCGAGGTGCACGACGCCTTCCCGGGGCTCGCGCAGGGCCGCTTCGGCAACCAGATGATGCTGCCGCCGCTCACGCGCCGGGCGAGCGAGCGGCTGGTGCGCGCGGCGCTCGGCGACGAGCCGAGCGCGGAGCTCGTGGCGACGCTGGTGGACCGCGCCGACGGCAACCCGTTCTATCTGGAGGAGCAGGTGCGGGCGGTGGCGGCCGGCCACGGCGCGGACCTGCCCGAGACGGTGCTGGCGATGGTGCAGGCGCGCATCGAGGCGCTCGACGCGGAGGCGCGGCGCGTGCTGCGGGCGGCGAGCGTGTTCGGCCAGGCGTTCTGGCCGAGCGGGGTGAGCGCGCTGCTCGGCGGGGCCGGGGTGACGCGCTGGCTCGCGGAGCTGGAGCGGCGCGAGGTGATCCACCGGCGCGGCCCGGGGCGGCTGCGGGGCGAGGTCGAGTACCGCTTCCGGCACGCGCTCGTGCGCGAGGCGGCGTACGGGATGCTGACCGAGGCGGACCGGCGGCTGGGCCACGCGCTGGCGGGCGCCTGGCTGGAGGGCGCGGGCGAGCCCGACGCGATGACGCTCGCGGAGCACTTCGAGCGCGGCGTGGTGCCGGCGCGGGCCGCGGCGGCGTACCTGCGCGCGGCGCAGCACGCCCTGGAGGGCAACGACCTCGGCGCGGCGATCGCGCGGGCCGAGCGCGGGCTCGCGTGCGCCCCGGAGGCCGCCGTGGTGGGGGCGCTGCGGCTGGTGCAGGCCGAGGCCCACGTCTGGCGCGGCGACCTGGCGCTCGCCGAGGAGCGCGGGACCGAGGCGGCGCGGCACCTCGCGCGCGGCTCGGCGCCGTGGTTCGCGGCGATCGCGCAGGGGGTCGCGGCGGCGAGCAAGCTCGGCGGCTTCGACCGCGTGGAGCGGTGGATGAGCGAGGCGATCGCCGCGCCCGCGCTGGAGGGCGCCGAGAGCGCGAGGAGCACGTGCCTCTGCGCGGGCGCCGCGACGCTGGCCTTCGCCGGCCGCCCGGCGGTCGTCGAGGCGCTGATCGCGGCGGTGGAGCGCGCGCTCCGCGACGGGGCGCCGACCGGCGCGGGCGCCGGCGCCGAGGTGGTCGCGGGCCTGCACCAGGCGCGCGCCTTCCGGGCGATGAGCGGGGGCGACCCCGGCGCCTGCGTCACCGGCCTGGAGGCGGCGCTGGCGGCGTTCGAGCAGGTGGGCGACCGCCGCAACGCGTGCATCACGCGGGCGAACCTGGGCTATTCGTACGGGGAGCTCGGCGACTTCGGCGGCGCCGAGGCGGCGCTCCGCTCGGTGCTGGAGGCCGCCGATCGGATGGGCCTCCACGAGGTGGCGGCGGCGGCGCAGGCCAGCCTGGGGCAGGTCCTCGCCTACCGCGGCCGGCTCGCCGAGGCGCGGGCCGTCGAGGAGGCGGCGCTCGCGTCGAGCCAGCGGCTCGGCGACCCGCGCGCCGAGGTGGTGTCGCGCTCCTACCTGGCGAAGATCGCCCTCCTGGCGGGCGATTTCGGCGCGGCGGAGCGCGAGGCGCGCCTCGCCGAGGCGCTGGAGAGCGCGTCGCCGCTGCGCGTCGCGGCCACGGCGATCCGCGCCCGGGCGCTGCTCGGGCTCGGGCGCGCGCGCGAGGCGCTCGCGGCCGCCGGCGAGGCCCTGGCCGCCCTCGAGTCGCTCGGCGGGCTGGAAGAGGGCGAGTCGATGATCCGGCTGGTGCACGCCGAGGCGTTCTCCGCGGTCGGCGACGCGAAGCGGGCGGCCGCCGCCATCGCCGCGGCGCGCGACAAGCTGCTCGATCGCGCGGCCAGCGTCCGTGATCCCGAGTGGCGGAGGCGCTTTCTCTCCCACGTCCCCGACAACGCGCGCACACTGGAGCTCGCGGCGCAGTGGGTCGGGACGGGTCGGAACACAGCACCGCTGTCCCACGGTTGAATCCGCACGGGACGTGTAATTTAAGGGCTGACAGCCGACGTGATTGGCCGTACCCTGTCCATAGACGTGGAGAGTTCCCGGCTGCAGTCGCCCTGAGCGACGCGCCGGAGGGCGTGCTGTGATCGGGGAGCGGGGGCGCTCCTCTTGGCTCGCTACCGAGGTCTCATCACGTGAATACCAAGAGTGTGCTTGGATGCGCAGGCATCCTTCTCATGGCTACCGGCTGCATGGCGCCCGAGCTCGAGCTCGGCGTGGATGGAACAGAGGAGCTCGGCTCGAGCGCTGAGGCGATCGAGAGCGGGAATGCGCTGAGCTACAACGCGCTCAGCTACAACGCGCTCAGCTACAATGCGCTGAGCTACAACGCGCTCAGCTACAACGCGTTGAGCCCCCGCGCGGCCTCCGCCCTCAGGGATCCCAGCGCGGGGGGCGATCTCTTCCGGACGCTGGTGAAGTACACGGTCAGCTGCGCGCTGAACGAGTCCCAGTCGTTCCGCTTCTCCTGGACCGACCGCGCGGGCGCGATCCATCGCGAGGTCTACACAGGACATCTCGGCCTCGCCGACCGGTGGGACAGGCGCCCGCTCGACGCGGACGGCAAGCAGATGGTCTCCGCGTGCCTCGCGGCGCACACGAACCGTTATGGTGTGTCGGTCCTCATCTCGATGCGCTCGGCGCAGAACCCGCTGCGCCACGAGGTCGGGCCCGACGAGCTCGACGAGTACCCGCACATCGAAGGGGCCTTCTGGGGGAACCTCTTCTCGGAGACGCCGTACCTGCGCGCCTGTTACAACGCGGAGAACGTCGATGTCGCGCACGCCGCGCGGCGCGATTGCGCCGCCGGCCATCCCGGCGCGGACGGGGAGCTCGAGGGCTGCGGGATGATCGAGATCGTCGGCGACTGCGAGGACCACTGCAGCAAGCTCCACCGGTCCGGGGAGTATTACAAGAACTGCGATGATCCGGAGTCGGGCCGGACGCGGTATGTGATCACCACCGCGCTGCGCTGACCGCCGCCTTCACGAGGTCATCGGCTCACGGCGGGCTCCGCGAGGCGCGAGCGAGCATCTCTCTCCGCCGCACGCGGCGCCGGCGTGGCGCGCGGCCGCACGCCGCGCGCCGCGCGCCACGCGCCACGCCGACGAACGCTGACGGGGCGCGTGGGCGCGCTGTTAGCTTCGTGACGGCGTGGTCGACGCCGGCCCGCTTTCCCGTCATTCCAGGGTGGTGTCGCTCTTGCTTCCCTCGCGCTCACGGCGGGCGAGCACCCGCAGGCAGACGCTCGCTCGCCGGGGACGGCGTGGTTCGTTCACCCACTCTGCCGGAGAGCGAGGAAGTCCAATGAAAATTTCCGTCGTGGTTTCGACCCTTGTCGGCGCGTCTCTGTGCGCCGGCGTGGCGCTCGCCGAGGGCGCCCGCACCGCGCGGGCGCCGCGGCACATCGAGATCCACCGGTCGCGCGGCGACATGGTGGATCGGCCGTACCGCCATGCGCCGCGGGACCAGGCCGCCGAGCGGTCGTGGCGCGCCGAGCGCGCCGAGCGCGCCGCGGCGATCCCCCTCTCTCGGGGGCAGGAGCGGATCCGCTGCTCGGATACCGGCACGGACTGCGCCACTCGCGCGGCGTCGGCCCACGGGAGCCGCGGCGAGGCGCGCGCCGCCGCGGGGCGCGCGGCGTCCGCCCAGAGGCGCGCGTCGCCGCTCAAGAGCAAGGCCGAGTCGCGCATGAACTGCAGCGAGGCGGGGGAGTGCACCGCCTCGAGCGCCGGGGCGCGCGGCGCGTGGGCTGCCCGGTCGGCCGGGGCCGCGGCCACCCGGGAGCCTGCGGCCGCCCAGGGCAAGGAGCGCGCGGCCGCGCCGCGGGATCTCGCGCAGCGGCAGAGCCCCCGCATGGGCTGCAGCGAAGGCGAGGAGTGCGCCATGTCCAGCAAGGAGGCCGCGAAGTTCTGGGCGGAGCAGTCCATCAAGGCAGGCACGAAGTCCCCGAGCCAGATCGCCTCGGAGCGGGTCGACCGGGCGCGCCGGGTCGCCGAGCGGCAGCGCGAGCGCGACGCGCGGCGCGAGAAGAGCAAGTCCGCCTCCAGGTGAGCCTTGGTCTCGATCCCGGGGCCGAGCGCTGCCGCCCTGGTCGCGACGGCGCGTGCCAGAATGGAGCGCATGGTCGAGAGGGATCGACTCGAAGACGATCAAGCCCATCCTCCGCGGCGCGCGCTCGGCGTGCGCGTCATCATCATCTACAAGCTCGCCAAGTCGGGGCTGCAGCTCGTGATGGCGTTCGCGCTCTTCCGCCTGGCCTCGTCCGGGCTCGCCGCCAGAGCTCACGCGTTCGCGGTCACCCTGGGCAGGGAGAGCGCGAGCGCCTGGAGCGCCGCGCTGACGGAAGCGCTCTCGACGGCCACGACGCCGCACGGCGCCCATGTCGTGAGCGCCGCGCTCGCGGCGGACGCCCTGCTCAGCTTCATCGAGGGCTGGTCGCTCCACCATGGCTATCGGTGGGCGCCCTGGCTGGTCGTCGGGGCGACTGCCTCGCTCGTCCCCTTCGAGATCAGGGATCTCATCCGCCATGGATGGCGGCCGACGCGCGTCGTTATCTTGGTGATCAATGTCGTCATGGCGGTCTACCTGAGTCGACGCGCTCGGCGAGGGCACCGGGGCTGCTCGGCGTCCACGGAATGAATACCGTTCACGACGGTCAGACCCGGTGCCTCGCCCTCATCCCCGCTGGCGATCGGCGGGACCTGCTCGCGGTCTCCCTCGGGAAGCCGCCGAGGGGGGTCTGGAGGACCGCCGAGGGGGTCAGGAGGACCGCCGAGGGGGGTCTGGAGGACCGCCGAGGGGGGTCAGGAGGACCGCCGAAGGGGTCTCGTGAACGAAATTTCGGGTCTCGAGAACGGCGCGCGGGGTATCGAGAACCCCCCGACTCCGCCGCGCGATCTCCGGACCGCGGATCGCGATCTCCGGAGCCGCTTTTCCGGAGGCACGACCTGACAGCGCGCTCCGCCGAGCGCAATGCGGTTCGCCCAGGAGCTCGTGCTCGATGCGATGGTCCATAGGCCGCCTCGGGCGGCCGTCGTCGCCTCGCTCGCCGGCACTCTGAGCCGAGCCGTCGCCCTCGGGGATGTGGAGGCAGCCCGGGTCGTTCATGAGGCGATCGGTCAGCTGCTCGGGCTGCCGGCGGCACCGAAGGGGTGAGCAAGCTTGGGCCGAACATCGAGCCCGCCGCTCGCGTCGACTCGCTGCCGTAGCCTTGCCGCTCGCCAGCGCCCGGCCTCGATGCGGTGGAGCTGCTGCCGCGGGCCATGGATCGCGGCGTCGCCTTCGTTCCCGGCGTTGCCTTCGATGCGGACGCAGCGGACGTGCGCACATTGCGCCTGTCCTTCGCCACCGCTTCGGTGGATCAGAATCGACGCCGGGATCGCGGCGCTCGCCGCTATCCTCCACGAGAACCTCGCGAGGACCACGCCATGCTGAAGATCTGGGGCCGCATCTCCTCCATCAACGTGCGCAAGGTGGTGTTCACCGCGCAGCTGCTGCATCTGCCCTTCGAACGCATCGACGCCGGTGCCGCCTTCGGGATCAC
This sequence comes from Sorangium sp. So ce1153, assembly GCF_051521595.1. Taxonomy (NCBI): domain Bacteria; kingdom Pseudomonadati; phylum Myxococcota; order Polyangiales; family Polyangiaceae; genus Sorangium; species Sorangium sp. So ce1153. The sequence goes on along the minus strand of NZ_CP150361.1, from coordinate 11,697,537 downwards.
GAAGACGCCGGAGTACCTGGCGCGCAACCCGAACGCGCTGGTGCCCACGCTGGAGGACGGCGACTTCGTCCTGTGGGAATCGAACGTGATCGTGCGCTACCTGTGCGCGAAGCATGCAACAGGCGGGCTCTACCCGGAGGACGTGCGCGCCCGCTTCGACGCCGAGCGCTGGATGGACTGGCAGCAGACGACGCTGAACGGCGCCGGCCGCGACGCCTTTATCCAGCTCGTTCGCACGCCCGCGGAGAAGCGCAACGTGCAGGCGATCGCGGCTTCCGTCGCCGCGACCGAGCCACTTCTCACGCTGCTCGATACCCATCTCGCGCAGCGGCCCTACATGGCCGGCGAGCGCCTGACGATGGCCGACATCCCCATCGCCTGCGAGATGCACCGCTGGTGGGGCCTGCCGCTCGAACACCTCGAGCACCCGCATCTGCGCCGCTGGTACGAAGGCCTGCGGCAATCGCCCGCCGCTCGCGGCGTCCTCGACGTCCCCCTGAGCTGACACCATGCGCCTGCTCCCCTTTCAGCAATTCGGATTCTTCACCGAGGTGCCCGAGCCTACACGCGCTCGTTAACGGAAATGATGGCGCGGCATGCGCGACGATGTCCGGGTAATTTCCCCGGACCTGGCCCTCCCGGCCTGGGATGCGTGGATAAGGAGGATGAGAACACCTGCCAACGCGTTGTGAGGGGCGAGTGCGTGGTACCGTCTACTCCCGGAGCGGCGATTTTCTGGGCGAGATCATGACGCGGGGAGATGTCGCCTCGTGGACGCCGCGGGCCGCCTTCGCGCTCGCGACGTCGACGAACTCGATAAGATTCATGCCCCCGAGCGGCCTCGCCTTGCCAGCCGCGCCGGCCGATTCCACGCCGATCGCTACGCGATGCGGCAGGCCTCTTCGAAATCGAGGCGGGGGTTGCGCGGGTAGAGCTTCGCCGGGTCGCCGTGGCCCAGGTTGATGAGGAGGATCGATTTCCACGGCACGTCGGCGAAGAACGCGGCGTCGGCCTTCTCCCGGTCGAAGCCGGCCATCGGCCCGCAGTCGAGCCCGAGCGCGCGGGCCGCGAGGATCAGGTAGCCGGCCTGGAGCGAGGCATTCTGCAGGAGAAAGAAGTCGCGCTGCTCCGGCGGCATCCCGGCCAGGGTCTCGCCCATCGTCGGGCGCGCCGGGAAGAGCTTCGGCATCTTCTCGTGAAAGCGCGTGTCGTAGGCGATGATCGCGGTGACCGGCGCGCTCATGGTCTTCTCGACGTTGCCCGGCGCGAGGCAGGGGCGCAGGCGCTCCTTGGACTCAGGGCTCTTCACGAAGACGACCCGCGCCGGCACGCTGTTGGCCGCCGTCGGCCCGAGGCGCAGGGCCTCGTAGAGGCGGCGCAGGGTCGCGTCGTCGATGGGCTCGGCGAGCCAGCCGTTGTGGGTGCGGGCTTCGAGGAGGATCTGCTGGAGGAGTTGGTCGCTCATGAGGCTTGCTCCGTCGTACGTGGTCGAGGTGGGGCGAGTCGTTCCGTGAGATCCCGCGTCAGGTCGCGAGCGCGGGCTCGCCGACGTGGGCCCCGGCCTCGCGCTTCGGAGCGCTCGCGAACCTACGGCTCTCGGGGCGCAGCGCCCAGGAGGCGGCGGCGACGGCGACGAGGACGAGGGGCGTCATCACCTGGCCGGCGGCGTCGCCCACGGCGGCGTGCGAGGCGGCGGCGCTGGTGAGATCGAAGAAGATGCCGGCGTACGCCCACTCCTTGAGGCGCGGGAAGCGCGGGGCGAGGAGGGCCACGGCGCCGAGGACCTTCCAGACGCCGAGGATGGTGGCGAAGTAGGGCGGGTAGCCGAGGTGCGCCATGCCCTCGAGGACCTGGGGGGAGCCAGCGAGATCGGCGAGCCCGCCTGCGGCGAAGGCGAGGCCGAGGAGACCCGTCGAGATCCAGTAACCGATGGTGCGTGCCTTGTCGTTCATGAGCGAGCATTCTGGGCCGTGGACGCGCCTGTAACAATGCATCAACAATTGGAAGCACCTGCCAGGATTTGATCCAGATGGACGAACCCCTCGAGACCTCCGAGCTCCTCGCCTTCTCGAAGACCGTGGAGGCCCGATCCCTGTCCCGCGCCGCCGCCGAGCTCGGCGTCCCTCGCGCCACCATCAGCCGCCGCCTCGCGCGGCTGGAGGAGCGGCTCGGGGTGCGCTTGCTCCGCCGGACGACGCGCAGCCTCGCCCTCACCGACGCGGGCGAGGCGCTCTACCGCCACGCGCGCATCGTGCTCGACGCCGTCCACCAGGCCGAGGCGAGCGTGCGCAAGGCCGACGACGCCGTGCGCGGCGAGCTGCGCGTCTCGGTGCCGCCGATGATGGGCGAGAGCTTCAGCGCGATGCTCTGCGATTTTGCGCGGCGTCACCCCGAGGTCCGCCTGCACGTCCACAGCTCGACCCAGTACGTCGACCTCCAGCGCGGCGGCTACGACGTCGCGCTCCGCGCGAGCACCGCGCTCGAGCCCGGCCTCGTCGCCCGGACGCTGGTGCGCATGCCGCTCCTCGCGGTCGCCTCGCCCGCGTACCTCGAGGCCCGCGGCGCGCCGCGCACGCGCCGCGACCTGCGGAGCCACCGCTGCCTCATGGGCTTCGCCCGGGGGGAGCTGCCGCAGACGCACTGGCCGTCCTCCGGCGGCAAGTTCCAGGTCGAGGGCGCGCTCTTCACGAACGACATGTTCCTGCTCTGCGACGCCGCGCTAAAGGGAATCGGCATCGCGCTCGTGCCGGAGCGGATCGTGCGCCCGCACCTCGAGAGCGGCGCCCTCGTGCACGTGCTGCCAGGCGCGATCCAGGCGGACTCGCACATCGCGGTGATCTACGCGGAGCGGGAGTTCATGCCGCCGCAGGTCCGCGCCTTCATCGACGCGGTGACGGCGTGGGGAGGGGGGGATTTCCTCCCGCGGACGGGCGCGCCGAAGCCGAAGCGGGCGGCGAAGAGCGGTCTGCGCCCGCGCTCGAGATCGCCCGGCACTATCCGGCGCGCCTCCGGATAGCCCGGCAGGGCCCGGTGCGAGCGGGTTCCGCGTGCGCGTCGAGAAGAGCGGCCATACCGCGCCCAGAACAGCGTTGTTATCGCTGACCACAATGAACTGATGTTTCTTCCACCGACGCCTCGGCGCCGGAGAGGTCCTCACGGAACGATTATGCGGTGGCGAACCGTTGCGATCCGTCGCTTTCCCCGGGATTCCAGGGAGGCATGCCCCCGGATCGTACCCCCTCGGAAGCGATGGACCCAACGTGGGTCCAACCGGCGAGCAGCGCGCCCGAAGAGGTCCCGCTGACGAACCCGTCACCCCGGGCCGCCGTGGTCGCCTCGCTCGCCGACGCGCTCACCCGCGCCGTCGCGGTCGGCGATAAGATGGCGGTCCGGGTGGTCTACGAGGCGATCGGCCGACTGCTCGGCCCACCGCTGGGTAATGGTCAAGGTACCGGTCACCATTGACCAATGGTAGGCCAGCCGATGTCTAGCCGCACGGCGCTGTTGACTCCGACTGGCTGAAACCGGGCTATACTTAAGGGCCTACCGAGCAACTGCGCCATGTACGGCTGGACTCCGCACATGGCGACAGAGCACTGAGCGGTAGGCCCGCCCGTCGCCCGTCAACGCGCAGCATGGGCCCGCCCGTGGCAGCCGGCGCGCCGACAAAGGGGGAGGCGGAGCCGGCCGTGGCAGCTCCGGCCGAGGCTCGGGCGCCTACGCCTGCATCGGCAGCACCTGCGCCGGCCATCACGACCACAGCGAAGCCGAGGCGAACAACACATCTCTTGTTGTTCGGCGACCCGCCGGAGAAATGGCGCCACGAATCACTACCCTCAGTGTGGCGAGTTTCCAACCGGTGCTTCGGCGCGGATCCCGTCGTAGATGCGTCTGGCCAATTCCTGAAACGCCGTCGCTTGGAACGTCTCATCGTTGAAGTAGCGCGCTCCGATCGCTGCATTCTGATCGAGCCGGCTCGCCACGATCCCGTCGATGAGATCGCGAATCGACAGGGAGAAGTGATCGAACGCGTTCGCCCGTGCCCTCTTGCGAACCATCTCGTCGCGCTTAGCGTCCTCGACCCACTGCTCGAACAGCAGTTGGTCGCTCTCGGTGAACGTCGTACCGAACCGCTCGTTCAGGACCTCAATAATGCTCGACAGCTTCGCCCGCTCGTCCTTCGCCTGGCGCGTACCCACGGCGTAGGGGCTCTTGAGCGGCGGCGGTTCGCCCACCCGGAGCTGGATCGACCCTTCGCTCGTCTTCTGCAGCCGGTAGGCCTTGAGGCCGACGTCCTTTGCTACGTTCGCTGGCTCGCGGCCCCGGCCGTGAGGCAGCCGTGTGTCGAGGTAACGCGCGAAGCTGTACAGCTTCTCGAGGTCGGCGTCCGTGAAGGGCATCACTTGCGAGAGGAAGCCGTAGAGCCGAACGAAGCCGGCGAGCGCGTTCGCGAACTCGTCGCGGTCGTCCTCGCTCTTGCCCTTGAATCGGTCGAGCGCCGGATCGAGGCAGCGGTAGAGCTCGGCATGTTCCTTCTCGCGTGACCGCGCCTTCGACGCATAAAAGATCTTCGCGAAACGCTCAACCTCCTCCACGTAGAAGACCTTGGCGTCGACGAGCCGATGCTGGAGGTCATATAGCGTCTGCGGATCCGCACGCTCCGCGACCGAAGTCTGCTCGTAGAACGGCTTGAAGGCCTGGTAGATGCCGTCGGTGTCGTTGACGAAGTCGAGGACGAAGGTTGCTTCTTTGCCCGGAAACGTGCGGTTAAGCCGCGAGAGCGTCTGGACTGCCTGCACGTTCGCGAGCCGGCGGTCGACGTACATTGCGACGAGCTGCGGCTGATCGAACCCGGTCTGGTACTTGTTCGCGACGAGCAGAAGCTGGTAGGCATCGCCCGCGAACCGGCGCGGGAGCTGCGTCTCGCCGAAGCCGTTCAGTCCTGCCTCCGTGTGCTCGAGCCCGGTGTCGGGGTCCTTGACCGTCCCAGAGAAGGCGACGAGCACGCCCACGTCGTCGATGCGGTTGTCCTCGAGGTATTTCTTGAACGCGTGGTAGTAGCGCACCGCCATCAGCCGGGACGCCGTGACCACCATGCCCTTGGCGTGGCCGCCGATGAGCTTCCGCACCTTCTCGCGGAAGTGGACCGTTATGATCTCGGTCTTCTGCGAGATGTTGTGCGGATGCAGGAGCGCGGCACGGGTAAGCTCCTTGACCGCCTGCTTCTTCCGGACCTCTGGGTCGTCGGCGACCTTCTTCTGGAGCTCGAAATAGAGCTTGTAGGTCGTGTAGTGTGTGAGGACATCGAGGATGAAGCCTTCCTCGATCGCCTGCCGCATCGAGTAGAGGTGGAACGGCGCGGGCTTGCCGTCCTCGCCCACGTGCCCAAACACCTCCAGTGTCTTCGCCTTCGGCGTCGCGGTGAACGCGAAGAAGCTCAGATTCTTCTGGCGGCCGCGCGAGAGCATCGTCTCGGCGACGCGATCGGCGCCGTCCACGGGCTCCTCGACCTCCTCGTCGGGGGCATTCGCCGCGCCGGAGCCGAGGAGCTCCTTCATCTTCTGAGCTGCCTCGCCGCTCTGGGAGCTGTGTGCCTCGTCGACGACGATCGCGTAGCGTCGCTTCGGTAGCTTCTCGATCTTCCCAGTGACGAAGGGGAACTTTTGCAGTGTCGTGATGATGATCGGCGTGCCCGCTGTGAGTGCCTTGCCTAGCTGAGTCGAGTTCTGGTCGATCTTCTCGACGAAGCCCTCCTTGTGCTCGAACTGAAACACCGTCTCTTGGAGCTGCTTGTCGAGGATCTTGCGGTCGGTCATGACCACGACCGAGTGGAAGACGCGTTCATCGTCCGGATTGTGCAACGTCGCGAGCCGATGGGCGAGCCAGGCGATGGAGTTGCTCTTCCCGCTGCCCGCCGAGTGCTGCACGAGGTAGCTCCGCCCCGCGCCTTCGGTGCGCGCGGCTGTCTCGAGCTTCCGCACCACGTCGAGCTGGTGATAGCGCGGGAAGACGATCGTCTCTTTTGTCACCTTCTTGCCGTCCTCCTCGACCTCCTTCTTTTCGAGATGAATGAAGCGGCCGACGAGGTCGAGGAGACTGTCGCGCTGGAGAACCTGCTCCCAGAGATAGGCGGTGCGGTGCCCTGTCGGATGGTCGGCATTACCGGCGCCGCCATCGCGGCCACGGTTGAAGGGAAGGAAGACGGTGTTCGCTCCCGCGAGCCGCGTCGTCATGAATACGAGTTCCGGGTCGACGGCGAAGTGTACGAGCGCGCGTTGCTTGAACCGGAAGAGCAGCGCGTTGGCGTTGCGGTCCATGTACTGCTTGAGGGCGTGCTCGACGCTCTGGCGGGTGAACGGGTTCTTTAGCTCGAGCGTCACGAGGGGGAAGCCGTTCAGCGAGAGCACGACGTCTACTGAGTCATTTGACCCGTCGAAGCGAACCTGGCGCGTGACGGTGAGCCGATTCTTGGCGTAGGCGGCGAGGACTCCCGGGTTGAGTCCAGAGGTCGGCCGGAAGGCCGCGCAGCGGAGAAGAGCCCCCTGGAACTTGAAGCCGTGGCGGAGGACGTGGAGTGTGCCGCGAGTGTCGAGCGCTTTGACAAGCGCGTCGAGGACGCGGCCTTCAAGGGCGGCGCCGTGGGTCTTCTCGAGAGCGGACCATGGCTTGGGCTGGTGCTCGCGGACGAAGGCGAAGAGGTCGTCGGGGAAGAGGGCGACGTCGGCGCGGTACCGCTTAGGGTCTCCCTTGGTGAAGCCGCCGTAAGCTAGGAGGGATGCCTCGATGGCATCTTCGAAGTCCTTCTCCTTGGTCTTCGCCATCAAGCCGCCTCTTTCGACATGTCGATCTTTCCAGTGGTGGCAGCGATGATGAGACCTTGGCGGTACTCCACGAGCCTTTCAATCTGGACCTCGATCTTTCGCGAAGCTTCGTCGATTTGGGCACAGGAGTCATCGAGCATTTTGCCAATTCGGTGCTGCTCGTCGAGTGAACGGGGAACCGGAAGCAGCCAAGATCTGATGTGCCCGCCCGACACTTTTGCCATGGACATGCTCGTTCCGCGAGCGTCCGCAATGATTTGAGCTCGTCCCGGTGCGCTCAGAAGAAATCGCGCGACGAACACTGGCACCACACGCCTCTGATCGACGCTCAACCGATAAATCAGGTCCGGTAACATCAACCGAGGCGGCACGTTCTCGACGCAGCACGCATCCCCAACGAGCAGTGGAGTGTTTGCTCGAGTAACCAGGAGGTCGCCCGCCCGAACTTCGTAGCGAACCTCCGGCTTGGTTCCTGAGGGCAGCGCCTTGTGCTCCTCGGGGCGAAAGCACCCACGAGAAACGGAACTCAGCTTGAGCACAGCCCACTCGTCGCCCTCAGCCGGGCGGTCCTCAGACTCAGGAGACCATCCCTGCTCGATCTTATACAGGACCCTGCGAAGCGGAACAACGTCCCATGTTTCAGGTATCGTCCCGAGCCATTCGATGCCAGACTCCTTCATGGGCACGCTCGGATCCAACCCCTTCGTCACGGCCCGCGTGATGAGGGCCTGCCGCTTCTCCTGGAGCAGTTCAATAAGGCGCTCCTTCTTAGCGATCAGGCTGTCGATGGCGGCAGTCTTTCGATCGAGAAAGGAGACGATGGCGTGCTGCTCGGAAAGGGGAGGAACAAGGACGGGAAACGCCTGAAGCATAGGTCGCCGCAGGGAATCGACCGTGGACTTAGCGTTCCCCGCAAGTACTACACGGTGGAGGTGCTCGCGCAGGTAGTAGTAGAAGAACCGACCAGCGACGTGCCTGAATGAGTGATAAAGGTAGACACGCTGGTGGAATTCAAATTTTCCTACGTAGTGGTGGAAGATCTTGCCAACGCCGGCACCGTCTCCGGACGTAAGCACTCCTTCTCCGTCGAAAGAATACGTATCAATCCGCTCAACCGTTTGCGAGCGAACGAAGAACGGATACTCGGCGTTCGGATTAGCGTCCTGGGTGTCTCGACCACCAGTCGTCAGCTCGCAAATCCTGCGAGTTTGTAGAACTTGCCACTGCGACGGAATGCTACCGAGCCACTCGACTCCCGAGCTCTTCATTGGGCGACCCGTGAAACGTCCTGAGGGCTGGGTCTTCACTTCAGCACCTCGCTGAGGAGTCCCTGGATTTCCGTCTGCATTCGCCGAACCTCGGCTTCAATTTCATCGAGGGGGCGAGGCGGTTCATACTTGTAGAAGTGCCGCGTGAAGGGGATCTCGTAGCCAACCTTGGTCTTGCTCTCGTCGATCCAGGCATCCGGAATGTGCGGCTTCACCTCGCGCGCGAAGTAGGCATGGATGTCCTCTTTTAGCGGTACGTTCTCAGTGTCGCGAAGCTCCGGGTCTGGCTCCAGCCGCCCCCTGGCATCGACGCACACTTCCCCGTTCTCGTCGCGCTTCCCAAGCGCTACCAGCACCGCCTTGTGCGCTGGGGCCGGCACGTCGAGTCTCGCCTTCTCGAACGCCTTCCGGAGCTTCTCGTCGAATAACCTGCGGCTCGTCACGACCTCCGGACCGACGGTGCCTAGGGCGCGCACGATCGCTTTTTGCATGGCCTCGCCGGCGGCCGCTTCCTTAGAACCTGCGTCGCCTTTCTTCTTCGACCTGGCGAGCGACGCGAATCCGCTCTCCTCCGAAAGGCGCGAAATGCGTTCTGGCGTCGCCGCGAAGCTCAGCCGGAGCGGTCGCTCGACCACGATGCGCCGGTAGCCGAAGTCAGTGGTTGCGAATATCTTCGACGTTTCGGTCTCGCGGAAGGCACCGTGCATCTTCACAATCGCGTTGATGTGCTCGGTACCCATCTCCTTCCGCTTGTCGCCAAGCCCCTTGCGCATCTTCTGAAACTGGTCGACCCCATTGATGAGTTGCACCTTGCCCTTCCGCGACCGCTTCTTTCGATTGGTGAGCACCCAGATGTACGTCGAGATCCCGGTATTGTAGAACATCATATCGGGCAGGGCGACGATGGCTTCCAACCAATCGTTCTCGAGCACCCACCGCCGAATCTCACTCTCGCCCGAGCCCGCTTCACCAGTGAAAAGCGGTGAGCCGTTGAGCACGATCGCGAGGCGCGCGCCTCCATCCTCGGGACTGCGCATCTTCGAGATCATGTGCTGGAGGAACAGTAGCGAGCCGTCGTTGATCCGAGGGAGACCGGCCCCAAAGCGGCCGTCGAACCCCCTTTGTGCGTGCTCCTTCTCGATGGTGTCCTGCACCTTCTTCCACTCGACACCGAAGGGCGGGTTCGATAGCATGTAGTCGAAGCGTTCGTCCTTGTGGCCGTCCTGCGAGAAGCTGTTGCCACGTACGATGCGCTCAGTCTTTTGCGCTCGCATCAGCATGTCACTCTTGCAGATCGCGTACGACTCGGGGTTCAGCTCTTGGCCGAAGAGTTCGAGCGAGGCGTCCGGGTTGTGCGCTGAGATGTACTCCTCGGAGGTCGATAGCATTCCACCGGTGCCAGCCGCCGGATCATAGAGGGTGCGTACGACGCCCGGCTTGAAGACCTCGTCGTCGAACGTGAAGAGCAGGTGCACCATCAGGGTGATCACGTCCCTCGGGGTAAAGTGCTCCCCCGCGGTCTCGTTTGACTGCTCGGCGAACTTCCGGATGAGCTCCTCGAAGATCATGCCCATCATCCGGTTCGGCACGCGCGACGGGTGGAGATCGACCCCGGCGAACGCGCTGACCACGCGGAAGAGAAGGTCGCTCTGGTCGAGGCGCGCGATCTGATCCTTCATCTCGAACTGCTCGAAAATGTCGCGCACGTTCTCGCTGAAGCCCTGCATGTAGTGCTCAAGGTTCTTCGCGAGGTGGGCTGGATCGCCCTTGAGTGTTTCCAGGTCGTACTTCGACGCGTTGTGGAAGCCGACCTTCGTGATCGTCTTCAGGACCGGGTCGAGGTTCTTCAGCGCGCCCTTGTCAAAGGTGGCGACCTTCTTCAGCACCGCCTCCTTCGTCGGCGCGAGGACGCACTCCATGCGCCGCAGCACCGTGAAGGGGAGGATAACCTTCCCGTAGTCGGCCTGCTTGTAGTCGCCGCGGAGCAGGTCGGCAACCGACCAGAGAAAGCTTGCCACCTCAGAGAAGTGCTGGAGAGTGCGGGGTGAAGGCGGGGCGGAGCTCGGGCGCGGCATGGCGGCGAGGATAGTCCCGGTCGCGGTTTTTTGCACGCCGCGGTGGCAGCGATACGCTCGGCCAGCATCCCGGCCCGACGGAGGCGCCGGCGTACTGGCGCCGCATGTAGTTGGTGCGCTCCAGGATCTAGCGAGGCGTCCGGCACTCGCCGATGGCAACACCGCGGGGGCCGGATCTGGGCCAGGTTAGGGCCGGGATGTGCCGCCATGGCCGGGCGGGGGGTCGCCCTCACGTACGCCCCCGCCCATCCAGATACCCCGCGCTCTCCCGCAGCCTCTCGACCGGCTCGACCAGCATCGCCGCCGCGCGCTCGACGATGACCAGGGGGCATGGACTCGGGTGGGGCGTGGTTCAGACGGCTGCGATGAGCTTCGCAGCACGCGCCCGGGTGCTGTGCTCCGTGTCATCACATTGGGCACCTGGTTACGCACCGTCGCGTTGCGCTGGCGGACTAGGCGCTCGAGCGCAAGCGCGGCGCCCCGGCCGTGACGTCGAAGCGGAGGCCGAGGGACGGGTCGGCGGGCTCGGTGCCCCGCCGGCCCTGGCGGCCTGGGACGCGCGTTCGCCAGCGCCGAGCTCGACGCCTATCCGTCGCCCAGAAGCGTGCGGATCTCGTCGAGCTGCTCTCGCTTGACCCGCTGGCGGTTCAAGTCGTCTCGCAACCGGCTGCGACGGGCGACACCTTCGTGCCCCCTTTGGCCATTAAAAGAGCGGCGATTGTTCGTTCGGCCTCATGGTCGTCCAAGTCGCGCCGAATGTGCACAACAGGGCCTGTGACGCTCATTAGAGCGTCACTCCGTATGTGGATATTTCCCTAGCTTCCCGAAGCCTGATGGCGTCACGTAGCGCATCGATGGCCTTTGCGCGTCGCTTGTAGAGCGTAGAGAGAGGCAGCCCTGCGTCTTCGGCTATCTTGGCCATAGACACTCCGTTCAGGTCGTGTGCTACGAGCACAGAGCGCAGCTCCGGATCGAGCTTGTTCACCGCGTCGATGGTGCTGGTCCTGATGTCGTCGCACTCCATCACAGCAGCAGCGTCCGGCGCTGGATCGTGCACTTCGATCAAATCGACCAACTCCTCCCTGCGGTGCTGCGCCCGCTCGTGGTAGTGCGAGGCAAGTGTACGGTGATCGCGTTCAACCAGCGTTCCGGCCTGCCGCGCCTCGGATCGAACCTGGGCCAGCTCTCCCAGGCGTTGAGCCAGACTTGACCTGCGACGTCGCCACGATGGCACAGCGGTACCCCGAGCCTCCCCAGCCAGCGCAGCACGGCACGAACCAGCGTCGGGCAAAACAGGCGCGCGTGCGCGGCAGCGCACTCGTCTTCCTTGCGTATTCCGGCGTGATCCGGCCACCTGTTCCGACCTGACCCGGCCACCCGTTCCGACGGCACCCGGCCATCGATTCCGGTGACCCGGCCACCCGTTCCGACGGCACCCGGCCATCGATTCCGGTGACCCGGCCACCCGTTCCGACGGCACCCGGCCACCCGTTCCGGCGTTCCGGCCGCCGGGCTGGCCGGGCTTGACAGCGGCGGCGAGGGTTCGTCGATCGCGGGGCCACGAGGGTGGGCGCATCGCGGGCGGGTCCTGCGGCGCGCCTGTCGGAGCAGGGACGCGCGGATGGTCGTGACGAAACCGAGCCTCTCGACTGCCCCTGGGGCGCGAGAGGCGGGCATGTCGGAGCGCCATTCAATGCGAAAAGTGCGGGAAGTTCTACGATTGAAGCACGAGTGCGGGCGGAGCGAGCGCGAGATCGCGCTGGCAGTGGCCGTCGGACGCAGCACGGTCGGCGAGTACCTCGCGCGCGCGAAGGCTGCCGGCTTGACGTGGGAGATCGCGAAGGAGCTCGACGACGCGGAGGTAGAAGCACGCTTGTTCCGCCACGTGGGTCGAAGCGAGCCGGCGGCGCTTGCGCCCGTCGACTTCGCCTGGGTGCACATGGAGCTGCGCCGGCCCGGCGTGACGCGGCGGCTTTTGTGGACCGAGTACGCGGAGCATGCGGCCGCGGGCGGGTCGGGGTGGCGACCGTACCAGTACAGCCAGTTCTGCGACCTGTACGAGGCGTATCGCTCGAAGCTTCAACCCTCGATGCGCCAGGTGCACCGCGCCGGTGAGAAGGCATTCATCGACTTCTCCGGCAAGAAGCCGAGCATCGTCGACGCCGTGACCGGCGAGGCAACGGAGGTTGAGCTCTTCGTGATGGTGCTCGGGGCGAGCAACTACACGTACGCGGAGGCGACGCGCACGCAGAGCCTCGTGGACTTCGTAGGCGCGACAGTGCGCGGGCTCGACTACTTCGGCGCGGTGCCGGAGATCCTGACGCCCGATCAGCTCCGGAGCGCGGTGAGCACGCCCCACCGCGTGGATCCGGACATCAACGCGACGTACGCGGAGATGGCGCAGCACTACGGCACGGCGGTCGTGCCGGCGCGTCCGCGCAAGCCGAAGGACAAGGCCAAGGTCGAAGGCGGCGTGCTGATCGCGCAGCGCTGGATCCTGGCGTGCCTGCGCAACCGCCGCTTCTTCAGCCTGGAGGAGCTCAACGCGGCGATCCGGGAGCTGCTCGAGAAGCTCAACACGCGACCCTTCCAGAAGCTGGAAGGGTGCCGGCGCTCGGCCTTCGAGAAGCTGGACCGTCCGGCGATGAAGCCGCTGCACTCGCGACGCTACGAGATCGGCGCATGGAAGCTCGAGGTGGGCGTCAACATCGACTACCACTTCGAATACGACCACCGGCTCTACAGCGTGCCGAGCGAGCTGCTCGGCGCGAAGGTCGACGTGCGCGCGACGGCGACGGTAGTGGAGGTGTGGCGCGGCGGCGCGCGGGTCACGTCGCACGAGCGGAGCTACGGCCCGAAGGGGACGGCGGTGACGAAGCCGGAGCACCGTCCGCGCGCGCACCGGGAGTGGGGCTCGTGGCCGCCGGAGCGGCTGGTGGGCTGGGCGGCGCAGATTGGCCCGAAGACGGCCGAGGTGGTGGCGACGATCCTGGCGCACCGGACGCACCCGGAGACGGGCCGCAGGGCGTGCCTGGGCTTGATGCGGCTCGCCGAGCGGCACGGCGCGTCGCGACTCGAGGCGGCGTGCGGGCGTGCGATCGCGATCGGCAATCCGAGGTACAAGACCGTCGAGGCGATCCTGAGGAGCGGCCTGGACAAGGTTGCATTGCGGGAGGAGGTGGAGGTGAAGACGGTGCTCCACGAGAACATCCGCGGTGGTGCCTACTTTGACCGTGAAGAGGTGGATACGTCCGGGAGCGCGGATGGAATCGAGCGGTTTGCGATTATGAATGAGCCCCAGGTCGCTCCGCGTCGCCAAGAGCCGCGGAGCGGTGGCAGAGCCAGCGTCGCCGTGGCGCTCCGAAGCGCGGCCGAGCAGGCGCCGCCCGGCGTGACGATGCAGCCTCTGCCGATGCTGCTCGGGCGGCTGCAAGCGCTGTGGACGAGGCCTCCCGCGGAGAGAGCGCGAGGCGGTGCGGACTTCGGACATGACCAACCGAGGGCCTTGTCGTGCACGAGCCTGAGCACGTGCATCGGAGAAGAGTCGAGCCGAGGAGAGGACATGAATGACGTGGTGACCTGCAAACCCGATGACGACTGCGCCGAGCCCCATGGCGCGAGCCGAGGAGAGGTGTGATGACCGTCGAAGAGACCATCGACAAGCTGATGCAGCTCAAGCTGCCTCACATGGCGAGCGCGCTGCGCGCCGAGCTCGCGCGGGCCGCCGGCAGCGCGCTGTCAGTCGAGGAGTGCGTCGGGCTCATGGTGGACCGCGAGTGGACGGAGCGGGAGAACCGCCGAGTCGGTCGCCGCATCAAGGACGCCAAGCTCGGCATGCAGGCGTGCGTCGAGGACTTGTGGTGCGACCCCGCCCGCGGCCTCGACAAGAGCGTCGTGCGTGGGCTCGGCACCTGCGGCTGGGTGCGCGCCAAGCAGAACGTGATCGTCATCGGCATGACCGGCACGGGCAAGAGCTACGTCGGCGCCGCGCTCGCCGAGACCGCCTGCCGCCATGGGTACCGCGCTCTGCGCGTGCGGGTACCGCGGCTGCTCCAAGACCTCGCCATCGCCCGCGCCGACGGCTCGTACGGCGCGGCGCTCAGCCGTCTTGCGAAGCTCGACGTACTCGTGCTCGACGACCTGCTGATCGCGCCGATGAAAGACACGGAGCGGCGCGATCTGCTCGAGGTGCTGGAAGACAGGTACGACCAGCGGTCGACCGTGGTGACCAGCCAGGTCCCGACGAAAAGTTGGCACGAGATGCTCGCGGACCCCACCGTCGCCGACGCGATCTGCGACCGGCTGGTCCACAACGCGCACGTGCTGTCGCTGAAGGGGCCGTCCATCAGGAAGAAGAAAGGACTGGGAGAGAAGAACACGGACGAGAAGGGCTGATCATCCAAGCGTCCCGTCGCTCCAATGTGGGACCGGCGCCCGGACGAGGGATCCCGTCGCTGCGCTCCGATGGCGCCCGGGTGTCCCGGAACGGGTGGCCGGGTGCCAGCGGAATAGGCGGCCGGGTCGGCCGGAATACGCATCTTCCTTCGGCGGACGACACATGGCTTCAGCCCCCCGGGCAATCTCCCGTCCTATGATGATGGCTCGCCAGCGCACCGGTGCGGCACTGGCCAGCGGTCTTCCCCGCAGATGGTCCGCTACCAAACGGAGGCGTCAGCTGGGGCTGTTCAGCCGCCGAAGCGTTGCCATCCTCGCCAGCATGCGAACGCGAGGGGCGGCCGCGCTCACCCGTGGCGCCCTACTCCTGGAAGTGTCGTGTTCAGCGACGAGCGCTCAACGTCCTCCCAATCTGGCCCGCATACAGGACTAGACCCACCTGCGTCGCGCCGTAGCGGGAAGCTCGTCAGGTTGGCAGCGCGACGGGCGAGCTCGGCGCCCGCCTCGGCGCGAGCAGGCAGCGGCGACCCCAGCCGCGGCTGTGGAGGCGGCGGGAGCTTCGCCCGTGTGCTCCTAGCCGCAAGCTCGGGCGACGGCACCACGGGCGGAGGAACGTCGAGCGCGCGAGGGGGGTATCGTAGGCGGAGGCGGCGGCACCGAGCTCGGCGCCGGCGACGACGGGGGACGCGCCGAGCTCTCGCGCTTGGTGACGGGCTCGCCGAGCTGAATCACCACGGTCTCCTCTGCGTCCGCCCGGTAGTCGTGCAACCGCCACAGGCGCTCCCAGTACCGCGCCGGCGCGCCCGTGAAGGCTTCCAGCTGCCGCGCGAGGCCGGGCGTTATCGCCAGGTCGCTCCGCAGCAGCCGCTCCACCTCCCTCGGCTCCAGCTCCGTGCTCTCGGCCAGTTTTCGCTTCCACGAAGGAATCGTCGCACAGAACGACTCGAGGACCCTGCCTGGCCAGGGGACCGGGCGCGCGCGGGCGTCTGTCAGCTCTGCGAGCGCGGCGTCGACATGACAATCCAGAAGGCGCCGGTATCGGTCTCGCTCCTCCGCTACCTGCTCCTTCGCATCGGTGAGGGCCGACGTCTCGTCATCATGCGCGTGCTCGCGCGCCTCGCGAAGCCCGCGCTCGCGTCCCAGCGCTTCGCGCGCCGTGATCGCGAAGCCGATCGCGACGCAGGCTATCATCGCGAGCCCGAGCGGCGAGACCAGCCACATCGCAACCAGTAGATCGTCCATGGTATTCATCGCGTTTCGTCTCCTGGACGTGATCGTTCTTGTCCGGACGCACGGCGGACCTTCGCCTTGTGCTGTCCGAAGACATCACCTGGGTCACCACCTGCTAGCTGCCGAAGGACAGCCGGGGATTCAGCGAATCAGCCGGAGGAGTGCTTCGCGCTCGGCAGCGAGCCGCCCACGGGGGAACTCCCGCGCGTGGGTGTTCAGCAGCCGGAGAGCCTCGACGTTGGCCATGGCGTTGCGGGCCTCGATGGCCCTGCGGGCCTGGTCGATCAGGCTCCTCTCGCGCTCGCTGCCGGTCGGTCGAACGGCGCTCGCCGGAGACGCGGGCTGGCGATGGCTCGTCGTCGAGGGAACGGGAGTGCTGCTCGCCATCGCCTGCGCGCGCGCGCTTCCTTGCTCCCTCGGCGACGACATCTCGGGCGCGATCGGCGCGGCCCGTGCCGCGGCGCTGTGCGCGCGTTCTCCACCGGCGGGCGCCGCGGCGCTGTGCGCGCCGCCTCGCGCTGGGGACGCGGCAGCCTCCTGCGCAGCGGACGGGGTGGCAGGGACGCGGACCGTCGCCGCCCCGTACCACGATTCCAGGTCGGGCAGGGAGGGCGCTGAGGAGATGAGCGCGCCGGTCAGCAGGACGAGCCCGCCCTGGACGAGGATCCTCACGCCCAGACGGCGTAGCAAAGCCACCCACGGGCGACGGCCGAGGCCCAGCGCGAGCGGCACGCAGAGGCTATCGTCCCTTCCCTGAGAGCGCTGCTGCTCCTGCCACCGCTCCCGCCGCACCCTGAGCTCCTTGTGCGCCCGCCAGTGTCGCGTCTTCACCGTGCCCAGCGGCAGTCCCTGCTCGGTGGCGATCTCGGCGAGCGGGACCTCTTGGAGATCGTGCTTGATCACGAGATCCCGGTACTTGGGATCGAGTTGGTCTATCAGCTGGCGCGTGAACTCTTCCCGCTGCCGTCTCCGGAGCAGCTCTTCCGGCGTGGAGCACTCGTCGCGGATCTCACACTCATCGAACGACGTCAGCACCTCGCCGCGGCAGCGTGCGTCACGGACGTGATTGCGCGCCTGGTTGATAGCGATCGTGACGCGGTACGGGGCTGGGTCTCCCCCCAGGTCGAGCCGCTTGTCGGCCTCGAGCCCCCGCAGCAACGCGTCCTGAGCGACATCCTCGGCGTTTCGCGCCGGCACACCGTGGCGCCGGGCGAGGCGCCGGAAGAGCTCGACGCCGGGAGAAACGGTCGCTGGCTTGCCCACGGTAGGCAGCACACCTGAGCCGGCCCAAACGCTTCAAAAAAAGAACCGACGAGCAACTTTGGTCGGGCAATGTGCTCCTGGGTAGTACCATCAACCACACGGAAACGGGCCTTGATGACGGCTGAGCACATTCCGTCATTCCGCCGCCAATTCTCGCCCAAACGGCCGAGACGTCGCGGCTTCTGCCGGTTGACGCCGAGCGGCCGGCGTAAGTACCGTCACCGGATGCGTCACATTGCGCATTCGCTCTCGATTCTTCTCGCGCTCGGGGCCGCAACAGGCTTCACGAAATCTGCCAGCGCCGATGATGTCCCCCCGAAGACGCAACAGGCTTCACGAAGCCTGCCAGTGCCGGCGACGTCCCCCCCGAAGGCGAGACGGAGCGACAGTTCATCGGTGAAAGACCATGTTCGCCGTGGTCAGAGAGCGCGCAATGCAGGGCGGTGGGTCGAGGCACACGCTGCGTACAAGGCTGCTTTGGAGGCTGCAGACCCGACGACAAGCACCGAGCGAGAACGGGCGGAGATCGCCGGCGAGCTTGGCCTTTGCGAGGTCGCGCTGCACAGGTACCGAGACGCGGCCGAGCACCTTGCCAAGAGCCTTGAACAGCGCGAAGCGCTGCCGGAAGCGCTCGAGCGGCGATTCGAGGCAGGACGGCGCGATGCAGCGAAGCGCATCGCTACGCTCGTGCTCGCGGTCGATCCGCCCGACGCCGAGGTGCTCATCGACGGCGAGCGCATCGGGCGGACCGCGCGGACCTACACGCTCTTCTTCGAGCCGGGCAACCACATGGTGCGCGCCCGAGCACCGGGCCACGCGGGCGGCTTTCAATCGTTCCTCGCCGTGGCGGGCGCGGAGCACGGGATCACGATGGAGCTGCCCCTCGCGGCGGCGGGCAGTGCCAAGGAGACCGCGCCGATATCACCGAAGGAAACGCCGAAGGCCCTGAGCTCTTCGCCCGCTGTTCGGAGCCCGCCGCCCAGCCCGTGGACATCCTGGCCAGGCACCCTCCGCACCGCCGGTATCGGGTTGACCTTGGCGACAGGCTCGCTCGGTGCGGTCTTCATGGTTCGCGCGAGGAACGCCGACGGAGACCTGCACGAGCGGAACGCGAGGCTCGACGCCGCGGGGGTCTCTCAAGGGGCCTGTCGGGAAACGCCGAAGCCTTCCTGGTGCTCCGAGCTGACGGCTTTACGACGAGAGCGAGATCTCTTCGCCGGGCTCGGAACGGCGATGGTGGTAACGAGCGGTGTGGTTGGCGCTGCGACCCTGGCTTCGTTCTTCACGGACTTCTCATTTCTGCAGGCTGAACCGACGAAGGCTCGGCTTGCGCTGGTGCCGACGGTGACGCCGGCACAGGCGGGCATCGTGGCGTATGGCGCGTGGTGATCATGAGCAAGGACATGCCTCTTCTCGAACGGCGACGAATGCGGCTGCTGCTCACCGTGGCCACCCTCTCCACGATCGGCGTGGGCGGCGTCTCCGGCTGCGCTTACGACGATAGCTGCTATGAAGAACGCCTCTGCCTCACACCACCGAAGTCGCTCTGTGACGGCGACCCCGCCACGGCGATGGCGCTCGACGAATGCGGGGTGTTCGTCAGCGAGCAGGGCGACGACACGAGCCCCGGCACGAAGGAAGCGCCGGTCAAGACGCTCCAGCACGCAATCGGGCTCGCCACGCACGGGCCACGCAACGGCCAAGCGGCGACCCGGCGCGTGTACGCTTGCGGCGGGTTGTTCGAGGAGGCGATCGCGCTGCCCTCGGGCGTCGATCTCTGGGGCGGGCGCCTCTGCGGTGACGGCGAGTGGTGGTACGAGGGGTCATTCGACCGTCCGGATCACCCGACGATCATCGCTCCGCCGGTGGCGATCCCGCTGCAGGTGATCCAGGGGGAGGGGATATCAACGATCTTCGGCGTGCGCGTCCTCGCCGCCGAGGCGTCCGCGGAGGATCGCAAGTCGTCGATCGCGATGATCTTGAACCATGGGGCCAAGGCGAGGGTGGTGTCGAGCGATGTCATCGCGGGCAATGGCAAGGATGGGGAGGCGGGCAAGGACGCGCCGAGCTTCCGAGCCATGGGTGGCGTGGAGGGGAAAGATGGCACGTCTGCCTGCACTGCGGACGCCGCTATGGGCGCCCTTCCGGTCGTGACAGTGTGCGACGATGGGATCGAGTCGACGGGCGGATACGGCGGCGACGGCGGGCTCGACGTCGGCGGCGATGGCGCGCCAGGACGGCCGGAGCCCGCGGAAAATTCGGAAGATTTCGGGGGTGCGGGGCTCGGCGCGGGCAGCGACCCATGCACGAGGGGGAAAGATGGCGCGCCCGGTACCAGCAGGGGCCGCGCTGGCGGCGCGCTAGGTGAAGGCTACCTCAACAAATACGGATGGATCGGCGTTCTGGGCGAAGACGGGGAGACGGGCGGCGTCGGCCAAGCGGGCGGCGGGG
The DNA here is from genome assembly GCF_051521595.1 of Sorangium sp. So ce1153. Classification (NCBI taxonomy): domain Bacteria; kingdom Pseudomonadati; phylum Myxococcota; order Polyangiales; family Polyangiaceae; genus Sorangium; species Sorangium sp. So ce1153. Next base: position 11,678,034 of record NZ_CP150361.1, on the reverse strand, counting down.
GTGGCGGCAGCAAATCGCGCGGGCCCATGTATGCGTGCCCGACAAGCCAACCCCAAAGTGGTGCGGCCGGTGGCTCGGGCGGAAGCGGGGGCTGCGGCGGCAAGGGGGGCTGGGGCGGCGGCTATGGCGGCGCGAGCATCGCCATCATTGCACTGGAGGACACCGAGTTGGAACTCGCGGCGACGCTGGTTGTCGCGGGCAACGGCGGCAAGGGCGGGGTTGGCGGAACGGGTCAACTAGGCGGCATTGGTAAAGCCGGCGGCGACGGTGGCCATGGCGAGGACACGAGGATGTGGGGGGCGTGCGACGGCGGCTGGGGGGGGGACGGCGGACGCGGCGGTGATGCCGGTGGCGGGCTCGGCGGCGCTTCCGTCGGCATCGCGTACGTGGTGCCCCATCTGGCCATCCTGCCCGGCACGACCATCGAGGTTGGGGGAGCTGGAGATGGCGGCTATGCAGGAGGCGCCGGCATAGACGACGAGGTGGGCCAGGGCGGGCCTGGCCCCTCGGCTCCAATATATCCTTTCGGTGCGGCAAACGAGCTGCCGCGTTGAGTCGCTCACCGTGGCGCTGCCGTCGAGGAATGCCGATGATGTCAAGTTCCACTATCTTCCTGCTCCCTGTTCTTCCACTCGTCGCTGCCGGTTGCGGCACCGCGCCGGGGGTGAACACCCCCGCCGACGCGGTTTCAGAGCCGGTATGCATCGAGCAGCTTGCCAAGGCGCAGTTTCTCGATGGCTGCGGCGTGTTCGTCAATATCCCGTTCTTCGGCGGCGACGATGCGAACCCCGGCACGAAGGACAGGCCGGTTCGCTCTCTCCGCCGCGCGATCGAGCTTGCACGCACGGGTCGGGGCAGGGTGTTCGCAGCTAACGACTCCTTTGACGAGTCCGTCACGCTGCCCTCCGGCGTGGATATCTACGGGGGCTTCCAGATCCTGGGATGGGAACGCCTGCCGGGCGATACGAGCAAGATCCTCCCCCGCTCCGGTAACCCCATCGCGCTGATCGTCGAGCCGGCGGGCGCCGACGACACCGGGGCGGCGGATGGAGTCTCGACGATCGACCACATGGCTATCCTGAGCGGAAGCCATGTCGGGATGCTCGTCCGGTCAGGTGCCGTGGTGGAGTTCATCCAGGGCAAGATACGGACATCCTGGGGATTGGGGGGCGGCCATGGCGAGAGGTGGCCCGGGCTGAATCTGGCACCCGACGGGGCGCACGGGATGTACGGCGGAGATGGGTGCTCGGCAGCCACCGTCGCCGGCGGGCCCGCGGTGGTGAACCCGTGCGAGGGCGGGATCCAGAGCGTCGGTGGCAAGGGAGGCGACGGGCTCGCCGACGGCGCTGGAGATGGGGAGGACGGCGAGCCCGTACCTGAGCCGAACCCCGGTCACGATGGTCAAGGAGGACCCGGCAACCGGGCAGACGGTGATTGCGCCAGCGGCTTCCCCGGGAAAAGCGGCAGGTGGGGCGTCGTTGGCGCACCTGGCGAGGGCATCGGGCGGCTCATCGAGACCGGATGGCAGGGCGACCGCGCAGCCGAGGGGATCCGCGGCATGCCGGGCCAGGGCGGCGGCGGGGGCGGCGGCCGTCGCGGCGGGCTCGCCGTGTGCGGCGAGGCCCCGAAGGGAGGCGCCGGCGGCGGCTCGGGCGGCGCAGGGGGCTGCGGCGGACGAGGCGGCCGAGGGGGCGGGAACGGCCAGTCGACGATCGGCATCGTCGCGCTCCACGCCAAGCTGACGCTGCGCGACAGCGCGATCGAGACGTCCAACGCGGGGCAGGGCGGTGACGGCGGGCCGCCCGAGGAAGGCGGCGAAGGCGGTCGAGGCGCACCAGGCGGGGCCGTGGGTGACGGCAGGTGGGGCTGTGAAGGCGGCAACGGCGGCCGAGGGGGCGATGGCGGCTTCGGCGGCCCGGGCCGCGGCGGCGACTCGATCGGCATCGCCTACCTCGACGAGGACCAGCTCACGCTGGAGGGGATCACGTATGAGCTGGGGCCGCCGGGCAAGGGCGGCGTGAGCTGGGATTGGTCTGGCGTCGAGATTGGAGGGGAGGACGGTACCGCCGTCAAGACGCTTCGGTTTCCCGAATAGCTGGATTTAGGCTTGCCGTGCTGATGTCGACTGGCGGCGTCGCCGGTCGTGGCGCTCCACTGCATCAAGTGCCAGGCATCCATCTCGCAGCACTTCGCCGTTGGCAGCGCTTGTGGCATGGCCGCAGGCGCCCCTTGTAGCCGCTGCTGAGCGCGACGTCGCCGGATGCCTTTCTGAGTACGCCAGAGGTCTTGCCCCCGGCATATGTGGGGAGCGAGGGGGCCGTTGACGACTACCGCCTTGCTCTGCGGGCCGGGATGTGCTCGCTGCGAGCAGGGCGACCGTCCACGCGCTCACGCATGTGAACGCGTGCCTGATGTCTGCAGCTCGATGAACTTCGCACCGAGGCACCCTACGTGCTCCATGGCGTCCTTCATCGCCTCCGACACAACCAACTCAACAAGCGAGCCTTCAATTCGGAAGATCTGGGCATCACGCGGGATCTTTGCCTCATCTAGGACGAGCTTCGTAATCTGTCGATATTGGCCTGCGAGGTCAGCCCGGTGGTCTTGCTTCGTCCACTTGATAAACTCCGAATGCATCTCGTCGACGCATCGCAGTGTTCGCAAGGCATTTAGGACGATCATGCCAGATTGGCCGGAAATATTGACTGGGATGGGTTGCACATCAGCTCCTGCGACGTCAGCCATAGCGTCGGCAAGATTACTATTTGCTACGGGCACGGCGAAGCTCGTGATAGTGAAATCTAGAACGCGGCCCGCGTGTGTTACTGGGATGCTAGGAGTCTCTGAGGACTCGAATCGAATGCCGGCGCGAAGACGAGGCTCCGTTCCGTCCGCGAGTGTTGCAGACCCAAGATGCCATCGCTTCGGCACCGTCATGTCGTCGAGCAATCGGAAGTATCGTCTCATGGCATGAGCAACCGGTTGAGGGCGGATCCCGCCGTTGCAGCTTCACTTCGGATGGCGTCCAACTCGGCACGGAATGCTGTCGAATAGGCGTCACCAGACAGTCCTTCTGTGGTGCGCGATAATCGATCGAACACCTCTCTGTGGTACGCCTCGGGATGTGGCCCGCGGTGGCCCGGAATCCGAACCCGATTAGCGGCATCTTCGAGCGTCATGCCAGCGCGCTTGGCCATGTCCTCGAATCGCGGCGTCCACGGTCCTCCGCGGTCCGTAGAGACGCGATTCTTGTTCGTCATGATGTGGTGCTCGGGTGCTCCGCTTGCAGCGGGCGCAGTGCCCTTCGGCGCCGAGCTCCCCGACCCTTGCGACATCAGCGCCTGCGACAGCCCCTGGAGCCCCGCAGCGATGTTGCCAACTCCACCGACAACGAGCCCGGTCGACACCGCGATCGCAGGCACACCGATCGCGGCGCCGATGCCGGTGGCGCTCGTGATGCCCCCGAAGACCTCCCCCGTCAAGCCTCCGATCGTGAGGGCGAGCCCACCCACGATCTGCCCGATAGCCAGCCCCATCCTGGCTTCCGGCGTACCATGGGGCAGCACGCCCGCGGCGTCCAGCAGCTCATGACCCACGCCGGCGAAAGGAACTAACCCGAGCGACAACCCGGCGACGAACCCTCCCTCGAGCTGGAGATAGGGGTTCTGCGACCAGTCGATCGGCGCCGTGGTCACCGGCTGCGGCACATACCCGGACGCGCTCCCAGTCGTGCTGACGTCGACCGGCGGCGCCGCCGCGCCGACCTCCGCAGCCTCGCGCGATCCTTCCATATCACTGGGCACCGTCTTGAGGCACTCGAGCCCGCTGCAAGCCAGGGTACGCTGTACCTCGGGATCATTGCGGTAGTCTGCGTAATTTTGATCGACTGGAAGCGGGTACTCCGGCTCGAACCCGCTCGGATCTACGAAGTTGAGCGGGCTATTTAGCACGTAACTGTATGGATTCCAGCTCTGTCCGAAGAACGGAAAGGACACGATGGGGTCGGTGGTCAAGAACCGCCCGATCCTGGGATCGTACATCCTGCCCATTAGGTTCACGAGCCCGAGGTCGTCATCGCTCTCATGCCCGGTAAACCCCTGCGTCGTCTCGCTGGAGAACGACGCCGGCGCGCGCTCTCCCCACACGGGGTTTCTCCGCTGGCCAAACGGGTCGTAGCTCCGCCGTTCGCTCACGTCGCCATCCTCATCGGTGAGCGCATCGACCGAGCCGAGGTGATCGACATGCACGTAGCGGGTGCCGTCGTCCGAGCCCCCGCGGGTCACGATCGCGACCACGCGCTCCGGCGAGTGGACGTGGTATCGATGCTCTACGGTGCCCGACGCCACCTCGGTGACCCGCTCGTACAGGTCGCCGAAGTAGAGCGTCTCCTTCTCCGGCGTGGTCTTGCGGATCCGCTGCTGGTCGCCGTCGTAGCCGAACGTGATGGTGCTCGCGCCCTGCGTGATGCGCTTCGGCAGGTCGAACGGCGTATAGCGCACCGTCGTGCCGCCTGGCCGCGCGGTCTGATTGCCGACGGTGTCATAGGCGAAGCTGTCGGTGCCCGCGCCGGTGACCGCGTGCGGGTGCAGCGGGTCGTCATACGAGAGCGTTCCGACGTCCGATTTCAATGTGAGATTGCCGTTCGGGTCGTGGTCGTAGCGGAGCGCGCAGGGCGCCGACGCGCGCTCGACGTCGCTGAAGTAGGCGCAGGTCAGCCGCTGGAGCGGGTCGTAGCGGAATCGCTCCGTCGTGTTCTCGGGCTGGAGCGCGTCGGTGCGGCGCGTGAGGTTCAGGAGGTCATCGAACCCGTAGTCCAGGTCTTGCACCTCACCCGCGCCGCTCTGCGTCACCATGTGCCTCAGGCGCTGCTTGTCGGCGAAGTAGCTCCGCTCCGTGACGGCGTCGTTGCCGAACACCTCCTCTCGAAAGCGTCCCGCGTTGTCCACATCCGTCAAGCGCCAGTAGGCGAAGCGCGTTCCGCGGTCGCGCACGGCGATCACATGGCCGTGCGCGTCGTGGTCGTGGGCCACGACGAACGGCGCCGCGCCGGCCGGCGCCGGATACGTGATCGTCTCGATGCGACCGAGCTCGTCGTAGCCCAGCCTGGCCTCCAGGGGAGCGCGCTCGCCGTCGATGCGGAGCGAGATCGTGTCGAGCTGGCCGCGGTCGGTGTACCCGTACGTCTTCTCCCCGTCAGGGCTCGTGAGCGCGTGGAGCTCGCCGATGCCATGCGCCGCGGTGTCCCAGCTCCACGAGGTCGTCAGGCGCTCGGCGCCGTCCTGGTCCACGCGCGAGCGGGGTCGCCCGAGCGCGTCGTATGCCCACGTGGTCTCTCGCCCGAGCGCATCGGTCGACGAGATCAGCTCGCCGAAGCCGTCATGGATCGAGACCGTCGTGCCCCGATCGGGGTCATCGAGCTGCCGGACTCGGCCGAACGCGTCGCGCGTCGTGCGCGTCACCGCGCCGCCTGGATCAGTGACCGTGTGTAGCATGCCGAACGGGCCGTAACTATAGCGGGTGATCCCGTCGGCTGAGTCGGTGATCGACTCGATTCGCCCCAGCGGATCCTGCTCGGTCACCGTCACGTGCTCGAGCGGGTCGGTGACGCGCGCGAGCAAGCCATCGTACTCGGTCGTCGTGACCGCGTTCCACGGCGTCGTACGGCGCACTTCGCGGCCCACGGCGTCGTGCTCATAGCGGTCGTACAGCCTCTCGCTCTCGGGCGTATCTTCGCTGACCGGCACCGAGCGCCGCGCGATGTGCTCGCCCAGTGCGTCGTACCCGATCGCTTGCACGATGCGCTTCGCATCGCCCGACCCCTGCGCCGGTTCCGGCTCGGGCCCGTACCACCACCAGCGGATCGGGCGGCCGAGGCTATCAAATTCGACCGTGTCGTCTGCGCCGCCGGTCGTGGTGCTTCGCTGCAGCATGCGCCAGGCATCCTGGGCCGCGCCGCCGTCCTTTGTGCGCGAGAGCGTGACCGTCGTCGTCGTGCCGTCCGGTCGCGTCTCCTTGCCGAGGCGCCCGAAGCCGTCGTACGCCCATGTCGTCACGAGCTGATTCGGATCGACCTGCTTGAGGAGCACGCCGAGCGCGTCATCGAACTCCACGAGCGTCGTGTGCCTCGCCGCGTTCACGTACTTCTCGGGGAAGATGCCCTCCACGTCGTACTCCGTGCTGGAGGTCCGATGGTGGCCGAAGGCGTCCTCCGCCGTGACGCCGGTGATGTTCCCGAAGTCGTCGCGCGCATAGGTCAGCGTCAGCTTCGTGTCCGGCAGGCCGTCGTCGCTCTCGGTCGACTCGGTCTCCACCTCGCCGTAGATCGTGGTCGTTCGCGTGAGGCTCCGGCACTGCGAGCTCCCCGCTGCCGCGCTACACTCCTTCTGCGTCTCGATCTGGCCCAGGACCCAGCGCTCGGTGTCGTTCTTGAACGTCCGCGCGAACTTGAACGTCAGGTCGACGCCGCTCGTCGAGACTTCCTCGGCGCGTACGTTGCCGAACATGTCGAAGTCCGTCACTGCCGACACCGAGTCGCGCAGCAGCGTCGCGCCGTCGCCGCCGCGCTCGATCTCCCGCACGTACGCCTCGATCGAGGGCGTCGCGCCGCTCGGGGCCGGATAGACCCCTTGCGCTCGCCTCACGCGGCGCTGGGTGGGCAGCGCGAAGTACGTCGCGCCGTCGTTCGTCGGTACGAGCGTCCGCGTCACGTCGACGAACGAGAGCTCGATCTGCTCCGGGCTGGGCTGACTCGGCAGCCCGGGAGCCCAGCGCCATGTCCGCTGGACGTGGCCCGCGAACGGAAAGACCTGGAGCTCCTCATCGAACGTGACGTGATCGTAGCCGTCGATCGTCACAGCGCCCGTATCCAGGTCGGTGACGATTCGCTCCCCGAACCCGAGAAATCCCCGGCCCAGCCGGTGGTAGCGCCCGTCCCGGTAGCTGACCTCGAAGCGCCGCGGTCGGTCCGCGCCGTTGTTGAGGGCATACGCGCTCACCACCCGCCGAGGCCCCACGGCGCAGCGGCGCGGATAACCGCAGTCGTCCGCCGCGCCGGAACGCGCGAGGTAGAGCGGGCTCCCCCGCGCCGGATCCTCCGCTCTGTCGCCCGTCGCCGCCGACGCGTCGGTGAGATGGCCGTACGAGATGCTCACGTTGGGCACGAAGCCCGGCTCGGTCGGCTCGTGCGCATTCATCCCGTCGGAGACCGCGACCAAGAGATCCTGATCCGCCGAGCGGTTCTGGAACACGTTAAACACGCCGCCAAGCGACAGGATCACGTCCTGAGCGCCATCCCCGTTGACGTCGCCGGTGCGCGCGCCGCGTGGATCCGCCAGGGTGACGGCATCGCCGAGGCTGGCCTCGAACGGGACCTGCGGGTCGACGAGCCTGAACGCCGGCCCCGCGCGGTCGCCCGTCGCCAGCAGGATGGCCCATGACGGGAGCGCGTCGGAGCCGCCCAGCAGCATGCCCGGAGGGACAGGCATCAAGAGATCCTGTCGCCCGTCGCCGTTGAAGTCGAGCGGCACGGCGAGCGGGAAGAACGCGTCCTGATCCGGGAAACCCAGCAGATCGCCGAAGCTGATCGCGTCGACGCTCCGGAACGGCGAGGCCACGAAGGTCGGCCCCGTGTTGAAGTAGGTATACAGCTGGTGGCTGCCGGAGTCGGATTCGACGGCGTCGGGCAGGCCATCGCCGTTCACGTCGAGAAAGACGACGCGGCCCCCGGACCACACGATAGGCAGCTCGGTGTCGATCACCTCCCAGCGGCCGTCGCCCCGGCGCATGATCGCGTCGTAGTTCGATCCGGCGACGACCGTTCCGTCACCGAAGCGCACCAGAGACGGCACGACGAGATCGATCTTGCTGTCGGCGTCGACGTCGAGGGTGTGGAGCTCCGTATCGCAGGGATAGCCGGTGAGCAGCTCGATCGATTCGCCCGCGGGGTCGAATCCCGCGGGCGTCGCGCCGCGCGCGGACCTCCAGAGGTGGACGGTCCACGCGGGGAAGACCGGGATCGGCGCCTGTCCCTCGCGGTCGTGGTCTTCGCACTGGATCAGATCTGCCGCGCCATCGCCGTCGAGGTCGGCGAGGTGCATCGAGGCGCCGGGGCTGCTCAGGCTCGGCGGCGCGGGCTTGGCCCCGAGCGGGAACGGCCGGCGGATGCCCGTGTCATGAAGCGCGAAGGTCCAGTCTGGCCGGGACAGGAGCACATGCCACGTGGTCTTGGCATCGTAGACATCGTGGAGCAGGATGTCCATCAGCCCATCGTCGTCGAAGTCCAGGACGGTCCCGAGTTCGGGCTGAAGAAGGACCGGATCGGAGGGCCCAACCGGATCGGCGACGATCGGCCACTCCTCAAGGAAGGCAAGCTCCGCCGGTGCGAGGTACGCCGGTGAGGCGCGCGGCCCGAGGTTTCGCGCCGCCCACCATGCGGTGATCGGATTCGACGGCGTGCTGAGCGCCGCGTCGCTGTCGGGAATTACGAGGTCGTCGCGCCCGTCGCCGTCGACGTCGAACACCATGGGGCTCGCCAGCCTGGAGATCGGCTTGTCGACGTCCGTCGCCAGCCGGTCGAATCCGGGCTTCGCGTGGCTGTACTGAAAACCCGTGGGAGGCATGCAGACCCCGTCGCTCGCGCACTCCTCGACCTGGGTCAGGAGCGTCCGGCTCGTGGTCGGGCTGAGCTCGTAGCGGAATCCGTAGCTCCGGACCAGCGTATCGCCCGGGCCCAGCATCTGGATCTCCTCGAGGCGAAGCGAGCGCTGGAGCGCCATCCCGCCCGAGTAACCGGTACGAATGGCGGCCGCGTCCTTGGTTCCGTATACGAACCGCACCGCCCGGGAAGGCTCGAGCGACGGCGTGCCCTCGAAGCTCGTGTACCGGATCTCATCCACCGCATACTCGGCGGCATGGCCGTCCTCGGCCTCGGCGAGGCAGTACGCGTACGTCATGGCGTTACCGCGGCCGTCGCGGGTCTTGTTCGCGAGCCACGCGCGCGGGACGCCGCCCCGCGCGAGCGGCTTGCTGCCGCCGGTACGCCCGTACTCGACGACGCGGCCAGACGGCAGGTACGCCTCGAAGAAGAGCGCCTCGGCGGGCGCACCGTCTCCCGGCGGGTAGTGTCCGACCACCTTGACGAAGGTATCCGGGAACGTCCGGTACTCGATGGTTCCCGACCCCTGTCCCACGGGGACGAGGCGCTGGCCGTCTAGGCAGAGCTTGTCGTCGCCGTCGTACCGCACGCCCCGGATCTCCCCGTCTTGCGCGAGGCTGCTCGGACATCGCGTGATCGCCGACAGCCCGGCGAGGGAGAAGCCGGCGCCGAGCACGCCATCGCCGCCGTCGCTACGATAGACGAGCTGGATCCGAGGACCGACGCCCGCCCGCGCGGGCAGTGAGTCCAGGTCCATGGTGTACACGGCCTCCCCGGTGCTCGTGACGGAGAACGTCCCCGGGATGGTACCAGCGGCGACGGTCTCGACCGCCGGCGCGGGTCGATCCACGGCAGGGCTGCGGGCCCTCTCGGTCCGGCAGGCGAGGACGCCCTGACGCGGATCCATGGGCGGGTCGTCGAAGATGCACTGGCATCCCCCCTGCGAGAGCACGCAGGCGAGAAACATCAAGAGCGGGGTTATCGCTCGGAGAACGCGTCGAAGAACGAGCGCCATCGCAGCCTCCCTCTCACCGAGGAGGCCATGGCGCGGCGACTCGAGTCAAGCGCTGATCTGAAGTCGATACCGTTCCCTATGCTGAGCTCAAGGCATTCATCAGGGTGTCTTTGCCCGGCGGTCGTCCACGCGGCAACAGGGATTGCGCTATGTCGGAGAGGCTTTCGACCGTCCGCGCTAGATACGGAGCAAGGCGAGATCGATCGAACGGTGCATCAACATCATCGGCCCATGGAAGGGCGTCCCCGGCCTCATGGTCGCCCTGGTTCCGTGGGTCCAACGCTCCAGCGCGACGATTCCGCGCGCTTCGGCGATCGCGCGCGCCAGCTGCCGGCGTCCAACCTCCCGGCGCGACCTGGCGCAGCTTCGGCGGTGAGCCCGTGTGACGGCCGGCCCACTGAGGAAGGCGGCCGAGGCACACCGGGCGGCGCCTTGGGGGACGACGTTGGGTCGTGGCGGCGGGCGACGGCGGCATAGATGGCCAGGTGTCCTACGCGAGCGCAGCAGACGCGTCGCGAGGAAATCCTGCTGCTCGTGGCGCGGCCCGACGCGCGCGGGCGCTGGGCGCGTTCTGCGCGACGCGCCTACCCTGGCGCCCCCCCTCCGTGTCGCGTCCACGCGCGGCGCCTACGGAGCGCGCAGAATTACCAAATTGACCCCTTCGTTCCTCCTCATTTTCGGCCCCTCAGCGACGCTCTCCGGAACACCTAACCCCGCGATGCAACATTGCAACATGGTGTTTCTCCCGGGCGCATCTGCGGGTAATCCGAGTCGAGTTACCTACTGCGCAGAATTACCTTTTCGGGCTGCTTCCGGCGGTATCGGTCACGGTCGCTCGCGAACCCAGTACGGATGGAGGTATGCAATGACACGAGCGACTCTCGCGCGTGTACCGGCACTGCTTGCTCTTCGTCAGGAGGACAGCGGCATGCGAGCGGCCGAGAGGATGGTCCTGGAGCGGTCCGTCGGCGGATCGCAGCGCCCCAGCACCATCAACCCCTTCGTCACTGCGACGCTCGCGCTCCCGATGAACGGGCTCACGATCATGGCGCCGCAGCCGGAGATGCTCTCGCAGAAGAACGTCGAGGCGTTCACCGGCATCCCGGCGCGCGTCTTCCTCGACACGATCCGCGCGCCGGACTTCCCCTTGCCGGTCACGAAGCTCGGCAAACTGCGCCTGGTGCAGCGGGAGGCGTTCGTTGCCTACCTGCGGGCGCTGGCCAGTGAGCCGGGCTCGCGCCGTACCACACAGGCGGATGAGCGCACGCGGGTGGCCGCCGTGCTGGCGTCTGCCGGCCTCGAACCTGTCCCGTGTCCTCGCACCGGCCGGGCGAGTGCTCCTCCCGCAGGAACAAGCCGTGCTAGGCTGCCGCCGAAGTAGACCGGGCCCGCTCGGCGCTGGAACGCCGGACGGGCCCTTGATCGACCCCCGCATTCCCGGAGACCGACCCATGACTGACGTACCGCAGCGGCGGGCGCGCGCCAAGCGCTCGCCGGCAGTCGCTACCTCGTCCGTTCCTTCAGCCGGATCGACCGAGCGCCGCGCACGTACGAGCCGCCCTGGCGGGCGCGCCTCGCCGCCGGAGGCGGGAGCAGCGCCCAGTGCGAGCTTACCGGCAGCGTCGAGTTCTGCGGAGCGCCCGCAGGGCACCGCGCCATCAGCGGCAGGCGACAAGCGCGCCAACGGCTCCGGGTCAGTCCGGCTGCGCAGGAACACGTGGACCGCGCGTCTGAGCCTCGGCGAGGCCGGGCGACGCACGTTCAGCCTGCCGACGTGCCGGACCGAGCACGACGCTAACGCGCGGCTGGAAGTGGTGGCCGACCTCAGCAGGCACCTGCTCGCTGCTGGGCAGGTCGTGCTCGGCCTGCCGCTACTGGAGCAGGCTGCCGCGCGCGAGGGCAGCGCGCTCCGTGACGTCCGGCTCGCGATCGACCACCTGTGCAGGGGCGAAGCGCGCGCCCGCGCCTCCGGGGAAACCACCTTCGCCGAGTTCGCTGAGCGGGTTCTTTCGGGCAAGCTGGCCGAGCAGTACCCGGATCATGTGAAGGCAATTCGGACAGCCGATAAATATGAGCAGAGGCTGGGCCACGTGCTCGACGTGCTAGCCCTACTTTCGCGAAGCCGACAGGGGTTGGATGTGTAGACGCACGGCGCGCACCGAAAATCGTGCACGTCCCCTGGATGCGGCGACCTGTCGTCGCTACATGAACGAAAAATGCACATCTTCGAGCGGGAGGTGGACGGTCGCCGCTACCGGATCGCGGCGCAGTCGGTGTGGGACGCGGTAGCGGGGCGCTCGGTCGCGAGGCAGGTTGTCCTCGGGCCGGCGGACCCGCCGCCGACGGTCGACCTCGGGCGAACGCGGACGGTCGGAACGAAGGCGGTGGGGGACGTCGGCGCGCTCGTTTGGGTTGCCGAGCAGCTCGACCTGGTGAGGCTGATCAACGAGGCGTGCGGTGACTACGGCTCGAAGAACGGGCCGTCCGTGGGCGAGATGGCCGTCGCCGTCGCGCTTCAGCGCGCATGCGCGCCGGGCCCAAAGTGTGACCTGGGGGACTTCCTCGACGGCGCATTGCCGCGGGTCTCGTGCCTGCCCGGGTCAGCATTTACGGGGCAGGCTTTTCACCGCATCGCGCAGCAGGTCACCGATCAGGAGCTGGAGGCCGCCCAGGTGGCGATCGCTCGGGCGGCGATCGGTCGGTTTGCTCTGTCAGCCGACGTGCTGGCGTTCGACACGACCAACTTCGACACGCACATCGCCACAACGACCCCCGGCGAGCTGGCGCGTCGCGGACACGCCAAGAGCAAACGAAGCGACCTGCGGGTGGTGGGACTCGGCCTGCTCGTGAGCGAGACCGGGCACGTGCCGCTCTTGTACCGCGCCTTCGGCGGCAACAGCTCGGATCAAGCCGTGCTCGAGGAGTGCCTGCAAGGGCTGAGCGAGCTGCACAGCGCGCTCGACGCCGGGGAGCAACGAACCAGCCCAGGTCATCGGACACTCGTACGCGACGGTGGCTTCTGGAGCCCTCAGCTGGAGCTTCATCTGGAAGTCACCGGCTACTACAGCCTCATCTCGTTGCCTCTGGGACACAGCGCGGCCGAATGGGCGCTGCAGCAAGCTGCGCAGAAAGGCGCGATGCGGCACCTGACCGGACAGTACGAGGACGTACGCGCTGCCCGCGTCCGGACCCAGGTCGGCGACCTTGACCGCACGCTCGTCGTTATCGAGAGCATCACGCTGCTCGAGGGGCAGAAGCGCGGCATCGAGGCGCGGCTGACCAAGGCCAAGGAGGAGCTGGGCAGGCTTGAGGCGCTGGTGGAGGCCGGCCGCATTCGACGCGCGTCGCTCGAGCAGCGCGTACGCAAGGCGCTCGCGCGCGAGCACTTGGCCAGCTTCGTCGTGGTCGAGATCGACGGCCAAGAGCAGACCCCGACGCTGAGCTGGCGGGTCGACGCCGCTCGCCGGCGAGAGCTCGAGGCAACGCGTCTGGGCAAGCGTGTGCTCTGCACCGACCACCACACCTGGAGCACCGAACGCATCGTCCATGCCTTTCGCGGCCAGTGGAACGTCGAAGAGCTCTTCCGTCGCTCGAAGAAGGGAGGCGTTGTGCCCTGGGGTCCCTCACATCAGTGGGCCGACGGCTCGCTGCGGCTCCACACCTTCGCCACGGTGCTCGGGCTGATGCTCGTCAGCCTGGCGCGCATCGCCCTTGGCACCGACGCCTCCGCCCGCGCCATGATGGACAGCCTCGGCGACATCCGCGCCACGCTGGTCCGGACCGCAACGGGCGCCCAGGGACGGCGCCCCACGATCCCGCTCGCGCCCGAACTGAATGCAGAACAGCGCCGCGCTGCGCGCATCTTCGAGCTCGACCGTTGGCTTCCAGGTCTTTCTTCATCTAGACGCCGACAGAGCGCAGCATCTGGAAAGCAAGCGCCTTCCTAAACCTCAGGAACGCGCGTTGCGAAAGTAGGGCTAGCCTCCGCAGCCAGCGCAGCACGGCACGAACCAGCGTCGGGCAAAACAGGCGCGCGTGCGCGGCAGCGCGCTCGTCTTCGTTCGGCGGACGACACATGGCTTCACGGCCCCCCGGGCAATCTCCCGTCCTATGATAATGGCTCGCCAGCGCATCTGTAGGGCACCGGTCAGCGGTCTTCCTCGCAGACGGTCCGCTACCAAACGGAGGCGTCAGCTGTAGCTGTTCAGCGGCGCGAGCGGTGCCATCCTCGCCAGCATGCTCCTGAGGGCGAGCAGCGTCGGAGCATCCTTCAAGCGGAGCGCTCTTCGCAGTTGGTTTCTTCCACGCTGCAGGCGATTCTGGATTGTGTTGGGATTCTGGCCATGCTCGACCGCTATCTCCTCAGCAGTGTACCCCAAAGCGGAATCAGCCACGGCGTCACGCAGAGACGGATCGAGCCGCTCCAAGCTGCGGAGGCTGAGCAGCGCCTCCACCTGTTCGGATGGCGGCGGCATGTAGCCATCCATCGCCGGATGCGTGTACGAGGCGCGACCTTTTTCCCACTGCTGCTGGTGTTCCCTGTAGTGCGTCGTGTGGTGCAATGTGACTACGAACAGCCAGCGCTGCACCGCCTTCTTTACCGACAGGCGCTCGCTCGCATGGAACCCGCCTGCCTCGACGGTTCGCCAAGCAGAAAGAAGAATCTCCTGCATCACGTCTGAACGGTCGCACTCTGGAACCTTGAGTCGACGCAGGCTGTCCCTGATCATGGAACTGTTTCGCACGATGACTTCAAATGAAACGCGTGTCCCCGATCGCATACCCATTTCCTCTGAACGCGAGGGGCGGCCGCGCTCACCCATGGCTCCCTACTCCTGGAAGTGTCGTGTTCAGCGACGAGCGCTCAACATCCTCCCAATCCGATCCGCGTACCGGACTGGACCCACCTTCGTCGCGCCGTAGCGGGAAGCTCGTCAGCGTGGCAGCGCGACGGGCGAGTTCGGCGCCCGCCTCGGCACGAGCAGGCAGCGGCGGCCGTAGCCGCGGCTGTGTAGGCGGCGGGAGCTTCGCCCGCGGGCTCCTGGCCGCAAGCTCGGGAGACGCGACCACGGGCGGAGGAACGTCGAGCGCGCGTGGAGGTATCGTGGGCGGAGTCGGCGGCATCGGGCTTGGTGCCGGTGACGACGCGGGGCGCGCCGAGCTGTCGCGCTTGGTGACGGGCTCGCCGAGCTGGATCACCACGGTCTCCTCTGCGTCCGCCCGGTAGTCGTCGTGCAACCGCCACAGGCGCTCCCAGTACCGCGCCGGCGCGCCCGTGAAGGCTTCCAGCTGCCGCGCGAGGCCGGGCGTTATCGACAGGTCGCTCCGCAGCAGCCGCTCCACCTCCCTCGGCTCCAGCCCCGTGCTCTCGGCCAGTTTCCGCTTCCACGAAGGAATCGTCGCGCAGAACGACTCGAGGACCCTGCCTGGCCAGGGGACCGGGCGCGCGCGAGCATCTGTCAGCTCTGCGAGCGCGGCGTCGACATGACAATCCAGAAGGCGCCGGTATCGGTCCCGCTCCTCCGCTGCCTGCTCCTTCGCATCGGTGAGGGCCGACGTCTCGTCATCATGCGCGTGCTCGCGCGCCTCGCGAAGCCCGCGTTCGCGTCCCAGCGCTTCGCGCGCCGTGATCGCGAAACCGATCGCGACGCAGGATACCATCGCGAACCCGAGCGGCGAGACGAGCCACATCGCAGCGAGCATATCCTCCATGAGTTTCTCCTCCTCGACGTGAGCATTCCTGTTCGGCGCAAGGCGGATCTCGGCCTCGTGCCGCACGACGACAGCGCCGTCCTCACCGCCTGCTTGGCTGTCGATAGCCAGCCGACGATTCAGCGAATTTGTATCAGGAGCGCTTCACGCTCCGCAGCGAGCTGCCCTTGCGGGAACTCCCGTGCATGCGTCTCGAGCAATCGTCGCGCTTCGGCATCTGCGACTGCGCTATGGGCCTCGATGGCCCTTCGGGCCTCCGCGATGAGGCTCTGCTCGCGCTCGGTGACGGCTGGGACCACGGCGCGGACGGGGAGCGAGGTACGACGAACCGGCGCGCCGGATGGGACCGGTACCCGTGCGTCTCGGTCCTGCGCCGGCTGCGCGGTATCCTGCGCGGCCGTCGCGCCCCCCGCGCGCATCGGGAGTTGGGTCAGTGGCTGCGCGATCTCCTCCACGGCCGGTGCGGGCGCAGGAGCGCGCACCACCGCCGCCCGCAACCACGACTCCGGGGTGAACGAGTCCGGCAACGTCGCGATGACGGCGCCGGTCATCACGACGACCGCCCCCTGCACCACGATCTTGATGCCCAGGCGGCCTAGCCTGCTCAGCCACCCCTCGCGGCCGCGCAGATCGAAGGCGAACGGGACGCATGCAGCGTCGTCCCATCCGTGCGAGCGTTGCCGCGCCCTCCAGCGTTCCACGGCCGCGGCGAGGTCCTCGAGCGCTCGGCGGTAGCGTGTCCTCACCGTCTTCGGTTTGAGCCCCAGCTCGGAGGCGATCTCGACGAGCGGCACCTCCTCGATCGCGTGCTTGATCAAGACGTCGCGGTACCTGGGGTCGACCTGGTTGATCAGGTCGCGGATGAGCTCCTCCCGCTGCTGCCTGCGGAGCATCTCTTCCGGAGTCGGGCACTCCGCCCGAAAGTCGTGGTCGTCGAACGAGGTAAGGACTTCCCCCCCGACGGCGTTCGTTCCGGACGTGGTTCCGCGCCTGGTTCAGGACGATGGTGGCACCGTAGGACGCTCGGGCCTCCCCGAGTTCGACCCGCAGATCCGCTTCGAGTCCACGCAGCAAGGCGTCCTGCGCGAGGTCCTCCGCGTGCCGCGCAGGGACCCCGAAACGCCGCGCGAGGCGCCGGAAGAACTCGAAGCCGGTCGGGGTGCTGCCTGGCTCGCCCATACCCGGTAGAACACCTGAGCCGTCTGCAGGGCTTCAAGAAAATGCAGGGCGGCTCCAGGGTCGGTCGGAGAAAGTGCGACATGTGGGCCCGCGAGGTGCGCGACTGCACGAGCAGCGACGGCCGCATTCCCTGTTCGGGCGGGGTTTTTCTCATCCCATCGTCCAGGTCATGCCGGTTTCAGCGCCGTTGACGCGCCACGGCTGGCGTAAGTACTGTCGTGCATGCGTTTCGTTGCGCAATCGCTCTGGAGTTGCCTGATGCTTGGCGTCGCGATCGGCACCACGAATCCGGTTCGTGCGGAGGACCGCAATCCGGTCCCCGCACGAAATGACGACTCGATCGTAAAGGACCATCTTCGCCGCGCCCGACGAGCTCGGGCATCGGGAAAATGGACCGAGGCACACGCGGCCTACAAGGCGGCTTTCGAGGCGATCGACTCGACATCGGTTACAGAGAGAGAATCTGCTGAGGTCGCTGGAGAGCTGGGCCTCTGCGAGCTCAAGTTACGGAAGTTTCGTGACGCAGCGGAGCACCTGGCTTGGAGCCTTGAGCGACGCAAGGTCCTTTCTCCTGAACAGCAAAAAGGATTCGCGGATGGACTGGCCAAGGCCGTTCCATTCGTCGCGACGCTCTACCTGTCGGTGGATCCGCCGGATGCCGAGGTGCTCATCGACGGCAAGCCCATCGGCCGGCCCAGGCGGACCTACACCCTGTTCTTCGAGCCTGGCAAGCACATGGTGCGGGCCCGAGCACCGGGCCGTGAGGAAGGATCCCAGATGCTGGACGCGCAGGCGGCGACGGAGCCGACCATGACGATACAGTTGCCGCGCGGGGCCGTGAGCAGCGCCAAGGAGGGCGCGCCCGCGGTACCTAAAGTTGCGAGCGTATCGCCCGCTCTGCGCCCGCAGGCTCCCGGGCGGCCGGCATCGTGGCCGACGACGCTGCGAATCGCCGGGATCGCCGTCACGACGGCCACCCTGTCCGCGGGCAGCCTGCTCATGATCCGGGCCACCAGTCTTGACGGCGATCTCAGCGAACGGCGTGACGGGCTCAACGGCGGTGCGCCGGCGAGCGGGTCCAAGTGCTGGCGAGCGGCGGACCGGCCGGGGTGCGCTGACCTGCTCCGCCTCCGGGACGAGCGCAACCTGTCCGCGGGCGTGGGCACGGCCATGCTCATCGCCGGCGGTGTGATCGGGGCAGCGACCGCCGCGTCGTTCTTCACGGACTTCTCCTTCCTGGGGCTCACGCCGGCTGAGGATCGGATCCACGCCTCCCCCGTGGCGACCGGGCGAGAGATCGGCATGATCATCGAGGGGCTGTGGTGAGGACATCGGGGGCCGAGCAGATGCGTTCGAAGGAAGGCCGGCGCATGGCGACATCGGTCGTCGCCGTCGCGATCTTCATGTGCGGCGCGAGCACGCTGACAGGGTGCCCGTACTCCGACCCTTGCTGGGAGGTGGAGGCGTGCGAACCCGATCCGGTGCCTCCGCCCGGTCCGTGCGAGGGAGAGCCCGGCACGGCGCCGGCGCTGGATGAATGCGGGGTGTTCGTCAGCGAGCAGGGCGACGACAACAGCCCCGGAACGAAGCGTGCGCCGGTGAAGACGTTGCAACACGCGATAGGGCTCGCCGCGCACGGGCGAAGCCACGGCGAGGCAGCGACCCGGCGCGTGTACGCGTGCGGCGGGGAGTTCGCGGAGACGATCTCGCTGCCCTCGGGGGTCGACCTCTGGGGCGGACGTCTATGTGACGGCGGGGATTGGTCATACCAAGGGTCGTTCGGTGGGCCGGAGCACCCGACGATCATCGCTCCGCCCGGAGGGATCCCGCTGCGGGTCCTCGGGGAGGAGGGTACGGTGCTCGCGCGGGACGACACGACGTCGGTGATCGCCGGCGTGCGAGTTGTCGCGGCGGACGCCTCGGCGCCCGATCGCAAGTCGTCGATCGCGATGGTTCTGAGCACGGGGGCCAGGGCGATCGTGCAGGACAGCGTGATCGTCGCGGGCAACGGCAAAGACGGGGAGCCGGGCGGGGATGCGCCGAGCTATCGAGCGACGGATGGCGTCGAGGGGAACGACGGCGCGTCAGCCTGCACCGCGGACTCCCCGACGGGAGCCCTTCCGGTGGTCACCGTGTGCGACGACGGCATCGAGTCGACGGGCGGCTATGGCGGTGACGGCGGACTCGACGTCGGCGGCGATGGCGCACCGGGACAGCCGGTGCCTGCGGAGGATTCCGAGCGCGACGGCCACGCGGGGCTCGGCGCGGATCTCGCGCGATGCAGCGAAGGGGGTGACGGCGCAGACGGCGCCGACGCCGGTCGCGCGGACGGCGCGGTGGGCGTGGGCCGCCTCGGCAACGATGGATGGATCGGTGTCCGGGGCGAGGACGGGAAGCCAGGCGTCACCGGTCAGGGGGGCGGCGGCGGTGGCGGTAGCAAGTCGCGCGGGCCCATGGTCGCTTGTCGGGCAGGCGGCCCCCAGGGCGGGGCCGCCGGCGGCTCGGGAGGAAGCGGCGGTTGTGGCGGTCAGGGCGGCTATGGCGGCGGCTATGGCGGCGCGAGCATCGGGATCGTTGCGCTGGACGGCACGGAGCTCACGGTCGCGGCTAGCGACGTGTTCACGGGCAAGGGCGGCCAGGGCGGCGTGGGCGGGACGGGCCAACCGGGGGGGGTCGGTTGGTCTGGTGGTAATGGGGGCGGGACTTCTGACGCTGGTATGTGGACGGGGTGCCCTGGCGGTTGGGGAGGCAACGGCGGTCGCGGAGGCGATGCCGGGGGCGGGCTCGGCGGCGCATCCGTCGGCATCGCCTACGTGGTGCCCAACTTCGCCATTCGACCCGGGACCATCATTGTTCCCGGACCCGCCGGTGATGGTGGCCTCGCGGGGAACGCCGGCCCGGAGGGCGAGGTGGGCAAAGGGGCGGACGGCCCGTGGGGGGAGCTCTATCGTTTCGGTGCGGCAAGCGAGCCGCCCCGTTGACTCGCGCTTCGCGAGACGCTGCCAGCGAGGGATGCCGATGCGCCTGAATACCGCGATTCTCTTGGTCTTTCTTCTGCCGCTCGCCGCGGCCGGTTGTGGCACGGCGCCGGGGGTGAACGACCCTGACGGTGCGCCGCCGTGCGGCGGTCCATTGACGTGCGCAGGTGATCCGATCCCCGACTCGGTCTGCCTGGAGCATCTCGCGGCGGGGCGGGCGATGGACGGCTGCGGCGTGTTCGTCAACGATCCGGTTCTCGGCGGTGACGACGCGAACCCCGGCACGAAAGACAGGCCGGTTACTTCCCTGCCGCGCGCCATCGAGCTGGCGCGCACCGGGCGCGGTCGGGTGTTCCTCACCCGCAATGCTTTCGTGGAGTCCATTACGCTGCCCTCCGGGGTGGATATCTATGGAGGCTTCGACTTCTTGGAATGGGAACGGCTGCGGGAGGTTGAAGAGCCGGTGTACGGCATGGCCAAGCTCACTGCCCCGGTTGGGCACATCCCGCTGACCGTCGAGCCGGCGCGGGCTGGCGACACGGGGGCTGCGGATGGCATCTCGATCATCGATCACGTGTTCGTCCGCAGCCCAAGGCATATCGGAATGATCGTTCGTTCGGGCACCGAGGTAGAGATCATCGGAAGCTGGATCGGAGCCGAGCAGGGATTGAGGGGCCGCCATGGGGAGAAATGGCCGGGACGGGCAGCGTCGGGGCCGGACGGGCAGTATGGGGGAGACGCGTGCTCCGCAGCGACGGTCCCGGGTGGGGCTCCGGCGGTGAACTCTTGCGAGGGAGGGGTCCCGAGCGTCGGTGGCAAAGGAGGCGACGGGCTCGCGGACGGCGCTGGAGATGGGGAAGACGGCGAGCCCGTACCTCAGCCGAACCCCAACCACGATGGGGAAGGAGGACGCGGGAACCGGGCAGACGGTGGTTGTAGCAGCGGCGTCGCCGGGAAAAGCGGTATGTGGGGTGCCGCCGGCGCACCGGGCAAGGGCCGCGGGCGGATCGATGAGACCGGATGGCACCCCGACAGGGCCGGCGACGGCGCGCGGGGGATGCCGGGCCAAGGCGGCGGCGGGGGCGGCGGGCGTCGCGGTGGGCTCGCGGCGTGCGGCGTGGCCACCAAGGGCGGCGCCGGTGGCGGCTCCGGAGGCGCGGGCGGCTGCGGGGGGCGGGGCGGCCGAGGGGGCGAGAACGGGCAGCCGAGCATCGCGATGGTGGCGCTCCACGCGAAGGTGACGGTGCGCGATAGCATCATCACCGCCCGCGACGGGGGCAAAGGCGGCGACGGCGGGGAGCCGGAGGAAGGCGGCCCTGGCGGGCGTGGCGCACCAGGAGGCGCCTTCGGGGACGGCATGTGGTCCTGCCAGGGTGGCAGCGGCGGCCTCGGAGGCGACGGCGGCTACGGCGGTCCCGGGCGCGGCGGCGACTCCATCGCCATCGCCTACCTCGACGAGGACCAGCTCACGCTGGAGGGGGTCACCTTCGAGATCGGGCTGCCGGGCCCAGGCGGAACGAGCTGGGATTGGTCTGGCGAGGAGATCACGGGGGAGGACGGCATCGCTGTCGAGACGCTGCGCTTCCCTGAGTAGGGTCGACGGGGAGGCTCTGTGAACCGGTACCGATAGCGCGTTAGCGGCGACGCGCCCGGGCCCACGCGACAGCGCACGTGAGCCTGATGTCAGCAAGGTGGACGGTCGCGCCGAGCTCCAGGAATCTCACGCCAGGCCGCGGCGCCGAGCCCATGGCTTTCAAGCGGCGCACGTCGACGAGAGCCTGCTGAGCGCGTTCCCGCGCAGCGTCATTCCAGAGGAGCGGCGGCGGCGAGTCTACTGGAACGGCGTGCTCGCGCGCGCGGAGGTGAGCTCCAGCTACAAGCCGGCGCGCAAGCTATGGCGTCGCGAGCGACAAGGCCACTACATGCCCAGCACGGTCGGCGTGCGAGTCGCCGGCGAAGCGGGCAAGCCGGACACCTACGTGCCGCTCGATCGCCTGCTAGGTTGCGACATCCTCGAAGAACAGGGCGCGCCAGACGCAGCCAGCCGGGCTCATGTCACGAGCCCGTCCTGAAACGTGATGCTGCCGAGCACGAACGTCTGCTCGGTGTACCGCCTGTCACTCGTTCCAGTTCTTCCACTCGTTCCAATTCTTGGACTGAGTCTGCCACACGCCCGTGTTGTTGTAGTCGCCACCGTCTTTGAGGAACGCGTCCTTGCGGGAGTTCTCCCCGCCGAGGTGCCAACGCATCCAAGCAACGTTCGCTCCGGCGCCGTCCCAAGGCCCCGAGCCGTGACCACCGCCCTTCATCTTGCCGAGCCAGACTGGCCCCTTGTTGCCGGCGTTGTTGAAGTCACCCTCGGCGTTGGGCGCCTCTTGACCCGTTTCACCGTAGATGATGCCGACAGGGATCTCGAGATTGACGAGGGCGTTGTGCTCGAAGGAGCCGCTGTTGTCGAGCAACGCGGTGGAGACGCGCTTATCGGTTTGAGCAGCCGCTTCCGACGACAGCCCGCCCATCGAGTGCCCGAACACACCAACGCGGTCGAGGATCAAGCGGCCGTACATGGGGCTGTTCTGATCGGCGTCCTGAGCCTCCAGCCAATCGATCGCCGCCGACATGAGCACGGCGTCGCCCGTCGACTCTCGAATACCGACGAGGACGAAGCCGTGCGAGGCCATGCGCGTCAGCAGCTGTAGGTAGTCGCGAGGAGGGGTACCTCCGCCCGGACCCCAAATGGCCACCGGGTGCTTCTTGTTGGGCTCGGTGGTGAGCGTCGTCGGCCTGACGAGAATGTGGCCACCGCCGCTGAACGAGAGGTCCTGAACCGTCGTCTCGAGCGGTCCGTTAGCGTTCACATTGTCACCCGCCAGCACCACTTCGGGCCGATTGACCTGGCCGCCGCTACCGCCCGCGCCCGAGTCGCTGCCTCCGGAGCTCGTGCCGGTGCCTGCGGACCCCGCAGTGGTACCACCCGAGCTGTTGCCAGCGGCCTCGCCCGTGCCGCCCGCTCCGGCGGGGTCAGCGCCGCCGCCAGAGCTGGTATCGGTTCCGCCCAAGCCCGCGGCACCCGAGCTCGAACCGCTCGCCCCTGGGCTGTAGCCGTCGCCGGGAGCGGACTCGCTCGAGCAAGCAAGAACTAGAATGAGAACAGAAGGAGCTAGTTGCCTCATGGGATACCTCGGAGCTCCGAGCGCCCTTTCTTGACGACGGCCCTCAGGCCAACCTGCTACCGGAGCGGAAAAATCCGAACGACTCGCTGCTGTGCGGCGGCTGCGATGTGAGCGCACACATGACCCGATTTCGCTACGAAGTCCACCTATTCCGCTGCCGCGCGATTGTTCAAGCCGCGCTAAACTCGAGGACTTCGGCCGGACGGCTCTAGCGCCCGACGGCGGGAGTATCGTCACCTCGTGAGCCTGACCGAGCCGACCGACTTTCCCATGCCGGAGGTTGACGCCAATGGGGTCGACCAGTAGTGTACAGCTATACGGTAGGATGCCTTCCGCTTGGTGCCAGTAGTGTACAGCTATACGGTAGGATGCCTTCCGCTTGGTGCGACGTCGCGGTAATCGCAGGCGGTTCACGAGTGGAAGGCCTGTCTGATCGCATAAGGCCCGTTCTGTCGACAAACTCGTACAGTCGGACTGCACGAGCCAGCAACGGCTCCGAGAATCTTGCTTTGCGGAACGCGTTTGCTTGTCCTTCTATGGAACGTAGTGTCAAGCCAGATCCCTCCCGATCGCCGACCGTCCTCTTCAACGGAGGCGTCCGCTCCCAGTCGGCACGTGCGGCGTGGCTTGTCCGGGTTCGGCTGGCTTTTGCGACGGGGCTTGCCCGCGTTCAGCTGGCAAGCGCGGCGAGCCTTGAGCGCTTCCCGGTCGGTCACGCGTCCGCGATTGGCGTTGGAACCGCTGGCCAATACGGAGGATGACGGTAGCTCCCTTTCCGGGGTGTTTTCGCTGGCATCCTCGACGAGATCGAAGCCCTGTTGTTCTCGCGCACGGAGCGGGAACCATCCTTCTATCTGGGCCTCTTCTGACCATGGCTTCTTTCGGTACTCCGAGGGGGCATAGCCTATCCGAGGGACCTCAGGTCGACTGCGCCTGGGCCAGGACAAGCATGGATACTCACCCTCGAACCTTGCTCGTCTCCAGCTGCTGCCGGCGATTACACCGCTGCTGGGGATTGATAAATCCACACGTGAGACGAGCCTTTAGCCTTGCTTGCGATGCTTCGTCAGGTCGTACTTCTCCTTGCTCTTCCACATCGAAAGAGCGATCGCGGCGATCTTGCGGGCGATCGTCAGCTTCGCCAGGTTCGGCTTCGTGCCCGCATCGATCAGCCGCTGGTAGTCCTGTTGCAACGGCTCGTTCGGCAGCTGCGTGATCACCGTCGTCGCCGCGCCCTTGAAGACGTTCTTCAGCGTGCGGTTGTGATTCAGGTTCAAGCCGCGCGTCTTCTGTACCTCGGCCCGCCTCCAGCCGCCTTCTTTGTTCTGGATCCAGTCCGACGTCGAGCGCATCACGATCCCGAGGCCGCAATACGACCAGAACTGCCGCTTGGTCCGGAACCGCGCCGGCGACACGACGATGGGCATCATCTGCGCCACCCGGATCGGCCCCAGCTCAGGGCACGACTCGAGCACCCGGCTCATCGGGTGTCGGTGCGCTTCGGCGACGAGGCCCTTCTCCGCTCGCCACCGCACCGCTTCCACCGCATCGTACTGCGCGTAGAGCATCGTCGCCGCCGCACGGCTCGCGTTGGGCAGCTTCTCCAAAAACTCCCCGCGGCCCTGCTCCGAGTACACGCTCTTGCCCGCCACGGCCACGCCGCGCGACCGAAGCAACGCTTTGATCCGGTTCTGCACCCGCACCACGTCCTGCACGATCATCGCGTGGGTGCGGCCCAGTTCGCCCAGCGTCTTGTACTCGCCCACCTCCTTGAACACGCGCGTCTTGATCGCTCCCGTGCGCAGTTGCTCGGCCAGCCGGAACGCGTCGCGCTCGTCGCTCTTCTGGCCTCGGCTCTCCGAGACCATCGCCACCACGATCTCCTCCGCGTGCGGCGAGAGGATCTCGTAGAGCCACCTGCTTTGCGTCCCTTCCTCGAACACCACGTGCCTCTTGCCGGTGATCGTCTTGAGTTGCTCCACGAGCGCTTGGCCGTTCGTCTCGACCACGTGCGACCCCTGCCGCTTGCCGCTCTCCCCAATGACCGCAAACGTCCTGCTTGCCTCGGCGCCGGAGATGTCCTCACGGAACATCTCGACGAGGGCGTTGTGCTCGAACGTCGGCATGACGCTCGGCCACGAGCAGACTTCGTGCCGCCGCGAAACTACGGGAAAATACGAGGAGAGGACCCAGCTCAGAGGTGGCGGCGCCATGGCGGAGCGGAGGGCCACATCGCCTGCTCCATGGCACGCCGGCGCAACGTCGCAATCCGCTGCTGCGCAAACCCTGACGACAGGGCGCTACTCGAGCAGCGCGAGCGTTTGCGGATCGGGCTCGGCGTCGCAGTACTTCTCGAGCGCCGCGAGGAAGGCCCCCTCGTCGGGAGCCGCGCGGGCGAACAGGGTCATCGACGAGCAAAACTTCAAATCATCGGGGCTACCGAAGATGTCATACAGCGAACGCCCCTCGATCTGGTTCACGAGGCGAGTGCACTCGATCAACCTCGGACCGAGCGTGGGGTGCTGCAGATAGGCTTCGGCTTCGGCCTTCGATGCGATGCCATACCTTTGAGCCATGGCGCTGTAGCCCAGGCCCTGCAGCTGCGGGAAAATGAACCACATCCAGTGGCTGGTCTTCTCTCCTCGGCGCAGCTCGGCGCGGACGCGGTCATAGACCGAAGCCTGCGCGTCCACGAATCGTTGCAGGTCGTACGGATCCGACATGGGCGCTCCTCGATGGCCAGATTAGCATTCGATCATCGCCCGCCGCGCCGGCAAAGCCGCCGTCGACCCAGATCGAGCCCGAGGCGATCCTCGCCGACAGCGGCCTGCTGCGCGCCATGCTCGCGCGGGGTCCATGAGGGCGGCTGCCGACCCTTGAACAGCCTCGATACAAGGCGCGCGTGGGCGACCGCGATTGCCGCGATGTCGCCCTCCCTCGGATGGATCAGGGATGGTCCCCGGCCTTTCAGCCCCTGGATCGCCGGGCGGATATGGCTGCGAGCGCGAAGAGGACGAAGCCGATCGCCGGAGCGCGCGGCGCCGGCTGACCCGGGCTGCCCATCTGACATCCCTCACCGCCGTCGCCCTCGCCATCGCCGCCGCCAGCGCCCGCCGCGCTGTCTCCGCCGCTGCCGGTAGCGCCGCCGCCAGCGCCCGTCGCGCTGTCGCCGCCGCTGCCGGTAGCGCTGCCGCCAGCACCCGCCGCGCCGCCGCTGCCCGCGCCGACGCCGCCGCCGCCCGCGCCCGTCGCGCCGCCGCTGCCCGCCGCGCCGCCGCCGCTGCCGCCCGCGCCCGCCGCACCGCCCGCGCCCGTCGCGCCGCCGCCCGCGCCCGCCGCGCCGCCGCTGCCCGCCGCGCCGCCCGCGCCGCCCGCGCCCGTCGCGCCGCTGCCGGCAGGGACGCACTCGCCCGACAGGCACGAGCCGCTCAGGCAATCCTCATCTGCGGCGCAACTCCCGCCATCGAGGGACGGCAGCGCATAGACATACGCCGCGCCGGCGCGGCTGGGCGCCTCGCCCAGGTAGGGGGCCCCGACGATCGCGCTCCCTCCAGCATAACCGGTGCTCCAGCCGAAGAAATCGAACGGATGACCATCCGACGGGGCCAGCGTGCGCGCCTCCATCCACGTCGCTCCTCCGCCGTAGAACACCGAGGCGACGCCCTTCTGCTCGTTCGCGCCGACGAACCCCGCCAGCACCGCGTTGCGCAGGAGCTGCACCCCGGTCGCCGTGGCCCCGGTCAGCGCGGGCGTGAGCTTCGCTTGTTGCGTCCACTCGCCATCGTGGCGCGCATAGAGGTACACGGCGCTCTTGGCCCCGATCGCCGCCGTGTCGCCCTCGACGGCGACCGACGTGCCGAAGGCCAGGTTCACGCTGCTGTCGGGCGGCACGAGCTTCGCCTGCTGCGTCCACGCGCCGCCCTCGCGCACGAACACGTACGCCGATCCAGCGTTGTAGCGCCCATCGGGGTCGTCCTGGGGTGCTCCCACGATCGCGGTGTCGCCCGAGAGCGCGACCGACCAGCCGAGCCCGCGAGGGCTGTCGTCCGGCACGAGCTCCACCCGCGGCGACCACACGCCAGCCATCCTCGTGAACGCGAAAGCCCGGCCCACGGCGACATCGCCGTCCTCGCACACATCGCTGGCCACGACCGTGTCGCCGTCCACGTCCACGGCCATTGTCGACAGGCCACCGACGATGACCTCCGGGATCCCCAGAAGGGCCTGCTCGGACCAGCCCTCGCCTGCCCGGCCGAACACATAGATGCGCTCCTCGATCGCGCTCGCCTCGTAGTCGGCGCCGGCCATGACCACGGCGGTGTCGCCGTCGATCGCCACCTGCCGGCCGAACCGCATGCCGTCCTCGCCGTCGCCTGGCTCGAGGGTCGTCGAGAACGTCGCGGCCCCTCCGGCCACGGTGTAGACGTGCGCCGCACCTCGGCTCAGGCCACCCTCGCCCGGCGCCCCGATCAGCACCGTGCTCCCGCTCCCGGCGACAGCGAAGCCGAAGAGTCGCAGCGTTGCCGGCGCCGGCTCGGCGAGCCGCTGGTCCTCCATGAACGTGAGGGCCGCGCGCGTCGTCGCGGTCGGGCCCTCATCGGGCCTCACGGCGCAGGCCGCAGCCGCGAGCGCAGGCGATAGCAATGCGAGCCAGACGAGTCGACGGTCGTTCATCGGTCACCTCGAGCCGGAGAGTAGCCGAGGCGTCCGCCTCTCGAGAATCGCTCAGCGCGCGATCATGGTGCCATTCGAGCGACGCCGCTCGGGCGCACGGAGGCGCATCGAGGTCGTACTTGCGGGGACGATCGAGGTCGTACGCGCAGGGACGACGCCGGAGCAGGGCAGCTCGCGAAGCGTGGAGCCGGCGCGCCGGTCAGGCGTCACCCACCGCCGCCCGCCGCGCGCCGCCACCGGTCGTCGCTGCGCTGCGCTCGCCCCTCGCGCTCCAGCTTGATCAGGTGCGCCTCGAGGCTCAGCCGCGCGAGCGGCCAGAGCAGGGGCGCCGTGTCCGCGTAGGCGACCGGCAGCAGCCCCTCGAGCGTCGCGCCGCCCGCGCCGCCCTCGCTGGCCGCCTCGAGCGCCGCGACCACCCGCTGCTCGCGCCCGAGCCGGTGCGCGATGTAGCGCCGGAACAGCTCCTCGGGCGCGTCGATCGGCCCGCCGTGCGCGGGCAGCGCGACCCGGGCGCCGAGCGCCGCGAGCCGCTCGAGCTGCGCCAGGTACACCGCCATGTCGCCCTCCCGGGGGTCGATCAGGATGGTCCCCACGCCCGCCACCATGTCCCCGCAAACCAGGACGCCCTGCGCCTCGTCGAGGAAGCAGAGGTGGTCCGGCGCGTGCCCCGGCGTGTGGAGCACCCGGATCGCCATCGGCTCCGGCCCGCCGAGCCGCACGACGTCCCCGTCGGCCAGCCGGCGCGCGATCGGCACGTCCCCCAGCCGCGGGGCCGCCTCGGCGTGGGCCCAGACCGGCACGCCGAGCTCGGACGCGAAGAAGCGCGCGCCGCCCACGTGGTCGGCGTGGTGGTGGGTCACCGCGATCGCCACGACCTTCCGCCCCTGTGCGGCGAGGCCGCGCGCCCACGCGAGCCACTCCCGGCGCTCGTCCTCGTACGGCGTGGCAGGCTCGACGAGCAGCACCTCGCTGCCGCCGAGCGCGTAGCTGTTCGTGTGCGTCGCCGGCGGCAGCGTCGGCGTGCGCGCGGCGAAGGCGTCGACGTGGCGCACGTCGCGCACGCCGCGCACGACAGCCTGCGGCCGGATCACCGCTCGACGACGACGGCCAGCGCCTCGCCGCCGCCGATGCAGAGCGTCGCCAGGCCGCGCTTCGCGTTCTGGTCCTTCATGGTGAAGAGCAGCGTCGTCAGGATGCGGGCGCCGCTCGCGCCGATCGGGTGGCCGAGCGCGACCGCGCCGCCGCGGACGTTGACCCGCTGGGCGTCGAGCCCGGCGAGCTTGTTCACGGCCAGCGCCACCACCGCGAACGCCTCGTTCACCTCGAACAGGTCGATCTGGTCCGTGGTCAGGCCGACCTTCTTCGTCGTGTTCGCGATCGCGGCGGCCGGCGCCGTCGTGAACCACTCGGGCGCCTGCGCGGCGCCGCCATAGCCGACGATCCGCGCGAGCGGCGTCAGCTTGTGCTCCTTGACCGCCCGCTCGCTCGCCAGGACCAGCGCGCTCGCGCCGTCGTTGATCGACGAGGCGTTGGCCGCCGTGATGGTCCCGTCCTTCTGGAAGGCGGGCTTCAGCGACGCGAACTTCTCGGGCTTGCCGGCCGGCGGGCCCTCGTCGTCCTTCACGACCAGGGCGTCGCCCTTCTTCTGCGGGACCGAGACCGGCGCGATCTCCGCGGCGAAGTGCCCCTCGCGCTGCGCCGCGAGCGCCCGGCGGAAGCTCTCCTTCGCATACTCGTCCTGCGCCTCGCGCGAGAAGCCGTGCTCCCTGGCGCACGCGTCGCCCGCGGTGCCCATGTGGAAGTTGCCGTACGGGTCCCAGAGGCCGTCGTGGATCATGCCGTCCACGAGCTTGCCGTCGCCCATGCGGTAGCCGGAGCGCGCCTGCGGCAGGTAGTAGGGCACGTTCGACATCGACTCCATGCCGCCGGCGACCACGATGTCCGCGTCGCCGAGCGCCACCGTCTTCGCGCCGAAGATGACGGCCTGGAGGCCCGAGCCGCAGACCTTGCTCACCGTGGTGGCCGGGACCTTGGTCGGGATGCCAGCATAGATGGCGGCCTGCCGGGCGGGAGCTTGCCCGATGCCAGCGGACAGGACATTGCCCAGGAACACCTCCTCGACCGCATCCGGAGAGAGCTTTGCGCGCTCGAGGGCCGCCCGGATGGCGACCTCGCCCAGGCGGGGAGCGGGCAAGGGCGAGAGTGCACCCTGGAACGCGCCGATCGGCGTCCGGGCCGCTGCGACGATGTACACGGGGACGGGTAGGGTCATGATCTCCTCCAGCGGCGGTGGTGCTGTCTCATTCGATGACGCCGTCCAGTGCGTCTCACGAACAGGGCTTTGGTACCGCGGTTGACCGGTGGCGGCAAGCCAGCCCGGGACGCTCTTCCGCGCGCTGCCTCACACGGGCCCACAGGGGGCGCCGCGAGAACCGGAAAGACGTGAACTCTCGTGGCCGGGCTCGTGCCCTGGCCGGCTCGCGCCGTCGGCGGGCGCGTGTCGTTGGCGGACGCGCGCCATGGGCCGGCGAGCGAGAGGCTGGGCGCGTGTCGCTGGCGGACGCGTGCGTGGCCAGGCGCGTGCGTGGCCAGGCGCGTGCGTGGCCGGGCGCGTGCGTGTGGCCGGGCGCGTGCGTGGCCGGGCGCGTGCAACCACGCCCGCCATGGTTGAGATGGTGTGCTCGGAAGCGTCGGGCCGCGCCGACTTGGCGCGCCTCGCGGCGCTGCTCGCCGAGCTCGACGAGCGGAACCTCGACAATGTGACCCGTACGGAGAGCTACCTCGAGCTCTACGCGCTCACCCGCGCCCATCCGCCGGATCTGCCCTGGCTGCTCATGGCGCACCTCGTGTCGCGCAATGCGGGCTCCCTCATGACCGAGGTCGCGGTGATCCTCGACCGCGGCGACGGCGCGATCGCCCCGTTCGCGCTGCGAGAGCTCTTTCTCTTTCTGGAGCGCGCCAATCACCTCATCTTCTACGACGCCTGGTATCATGTGCTCCACCACCTGCTCGGGCGGAGCGCCGAGCTCCGGCCCGGCAGGTGCTCGCGGTTCGTCCGCGAGGCCTGGGCCCGGCACGAGCAGGCGCGGCGCGCCGGCCAGCCGCACCCCGCGCTCGAGCGCGCGCTCGTGAGAGACCTCGTGACCAACGAGCAGAACCTCATCGAGCGCCGCGTCGTGCACCACCGCCGGTTCCCGATCGCGCGGGCGCTCGTCGCGCTCGCCGAGGCGCTCGGGCAGGAGGCGCCGGTCGTGCTGCCGTGCACGCACGCGTCGATCCAGGTCGGCGGCTTCGCGATCCTCGAGCGGCGCATCGCCGCCGGCATGAGCATCTTCGACGCCATGGCCGACCGCGCGACGCGCGACGCGATGTACGCGTGGGCCCGGCGGCACCCGCACGACGGCTCGCGGTCGCTTTTCGACGGGGCGCACGGCGCGCACGGCGCGCACGGCGCGCACGGCGCGCGCGGCCCGGCGCGGCCGAGGCTCCGGGACGCCTGGCCCGCCCACGCCGTTCGGGCGCTCTGGGACGGGATTCATGCTCCCCCCGAGCCGGACCCGGGCTGGCCCTGAGCGCTGGGACCCCGGCCGGGCGCCGGGGATCGATCGACTCGCCGGCTCCGCGGAGCGGGCGCGTCGACCAGCCCGGCGCGCCGGACGCCGGCCTGTGGTACGCCGGCGACGGCGCGTGTATCGTGCTCGCCCCGAGGGGCCGAGGGGGGCAGTCCCCCATGCCCCGATCCGACAAGGAGCGAGCAAGCGATGTTGAATGCAGGCGACCGGGCCCCGGATTTCTCCCTCGAAAGCGACAGCGGCAAGGCGGTGAGCCTCGCCGATTTCCCGGGCAAGACGGTCGTCCTCTACTTCTATCCAAAGGACGACACGCCCGGCTGCACGCGGGAGAACCAGGCCTTCTCCGCCGCCCTCCAGGCGTTCGGCGACGCCGGCGCCGTCGTGCTCGGCGTCTCCCGCGACTCCGTCGAGCGCCACCGGAAGTTCAGGGACAAATACGATCTCGGGGTGACGCTCCTCAGCGACCCGGAGCTCGCCGCGCACAACGCTTACGGCGCCTACGGCGAGAAGACGATGTACGGCAAGAAGGTGACGGGCGCGATCCGGAGCACCTTCATCATCGGCCCGGACCGCAAGGTGAAGCACGCCTTCAGCGGCGTGAAGGTCGACGGCCACGCGGACGCGGTGCTCGCGCTCGTGCGCGGGGGCGGCGGCGCGCTCACGCCGCCCGCGCCGCCTGCGCCGACCAAGGGCGCAGCCGCGAAGAGCGCAGCTTCCAGGAGCCCAGCCGCGAAGAGCGCGGCCAGGGCGCCAGCGAAGAAAGCCGCCGTGAAGGCGCCGGCAAAGCCGGTTACCAGATCCAGATAAGGGATCGCCTGGACTGCCGGACAACGTCATGGCGGACTCGCGGCGTGCGAGGCGACGATCGCCTGTCGGATGCCGTCGCGAGGGCCTCGCGCGCGGCGCGGCATGGCCTGGAGCGCGCTCTCCGGGCTGGACGGATCACGCGCTTCATGAAAGAATCTTGGACCTTTGCTTGCAGATCGTTGAAATTGCCACGACACCAGGGCTCATCCCTCGACTCGCCTCACGTCAGGTGGAGCGATGAGCGCTGGAGCGAGGGAGCTGGATCATGATTGTAAGGCATCCGATGGTACGGACTTTTGCTTTGCTGAGTTGCCTCTGCGCGATCGCCGCCTGCGGCGACGACCCTCCGCCGGCGCCGCCGAGCAGCGGCACCGGCGGCGGCGGGGGCAGCGGCGGGGGCGACGGCGGGAGCGGCGGCGAGGTGGTCGAGGTGTGGGAGCTCGATCGCGGCAAGCCGATTTCGGTCGTCGAGCCGGAGTTCGCGCCGGCGCCGCACCCGCTCGAGCCGGGCGCTGCCCTGGACGAGCTGGAGACCCCGCTCCCCACGAACACCACCTGGATGAACTTCGCGCTCGGCGAGGGCGATCAGCGCATCAACGCCGCCCCGTACGACCTCAAGGCGCTCGGACAAGGGCTGTCGATCTCCCGGCCGGAGGTCGTGGTGGCGAGCGCGTCCGTCACGACGCCTGATCTGACGCAGCTCGGGCTCAGCGCGCGCCAGGCCTTCACCGGCCACGTGATCCGGTCGTTCGATCCCCTCTCGGTCACCGTGGAGTGGGCGGCGCAGGGCGGCACCATGACGGCGCCCATCGTGTACGGCATGCCGTACGTGACGACCATGTACGACGGGCTCACCCCCTCCGTGCGCGCCGGCGACGGCGTGGCGATCACCTCGGTCAACGGCGAGTCCACGAGCCCCACCGAGGTCGCGGGCGATCGGTTCGAGATCGAGCTCAACAACGGTCAGACGTGGGTCCTCTACGCGTCTCCCGCCATCAGCTTCGAGTGGGACGCCCTCCTGATGAACTCCGAGGAGCCGTATACGGGCTCGCTCCGCCTCGCGCTCGTGCCCGGGCCGAACGCCGCGGCCGTGCTCGACGAGCACGCCGCCGTCATCCCGGTCGGCGGCGACATCAAGGCGACTGTCACCGAGGACACCGCCTCGGTGCGCTTCGAGTGGGAGACCAAGGGCGAGGGAGAGCTGCTCACCATGGCCCTGCCGCACCACGCGGAGCACCTCGAGAAGGCCGAGACGGTGGACCTCGCGTACCCGACCGTGATCGGCCAGATGAAGGGCGTCTCCGGGTCGAGCTGGGAGCTCGTGTACGACCTCAGCACGATCACCTGGGACGCGCCGCGCCGCGTCTCGGACCAGTGGGGCGACGCCGTCGTGGCGGCCCTCGAGGAGGAGCGCGGGTTCACGCCCGCCGAGGACGTCGTCGGCACAGACCCGTATTTCGGGGGCAAGCAGCTCGCGAAGCTCGCGCGCCTCGCGCAGATCGCCGAGGCGGTCGGCAAGGCGGACCTCGCCGAGGAGCTCAGGGCGCGGCTCAAGTCGCTCATCAACCCGTGGCTCAACGGAGAGAACGCGAACCCCCTCGTCTATGACACCACCTGGGGCGGCGTCGTGACGACGAACGGCCTGGCGGACAAGGACGCGGACTTCGGCCAGGGCTATTACAACGATCACCACTTCCATTACGGCTACTTCCTCTACGCGGCGGCCGTGCTGGCGAAGGGCGACGAGACCTGGCGCGACAGCTACGCCGACAAGGTGCTCTGGCTCGTCCGGGACATCGCGAACCCGAGCGCGAAGGACCCGCATTTCACGCCGTTCCGCAACGTGGACTGGTTCCGGGGCCACTCCTGGGCGTCGGGGCTGACGCCGTTCGCTGACGGCCGTAACCAGGAGTCGACGTCCGAGGCCGTCAACGCGTGGTACAGCCTGCAGCTGCTCGGCGACGCGCTCGACGACGAGGACGTGAAGAACATCGGCCGGGTGCTCCTCGCGGTGGAGACGGCCTCCGCGCAGACGTACTGGCAGATCCCCGCGGACAGCACCATCTACCCGGAGCCGTTCAAGGACAACCACGCTGTCGGCGTCCTCTGGTCTACCAAGGCCGACTTCTCGACGTGGTTTGGCGCGAACCCCGAGTACGTCTACGGGATCCAGCTGCTCCCGATCACGCCCATCTCGGAGTCGCTCATCTCCAGGAAGTGGATCGAGGACGCGTGGCCCACGATCTCGGAGACCACGCAGGACGCCGCCGACCCCTGGCGCGCGTTCCTGATCGCGGCGCAGGCGACCGTCGACAAGGAGGCGGCCTGGGAGGCGGCGCAGGAGCTGACCGAGCTCGACGACGGCCTCAGCCGGACGGCGCTCCTCTACTGGATCGCCACGAGGCCCTGAGCCGCAGCTGACGCAAGCTGGCTCGCCACGCGGCCCTGAGCCGCGCCGAGGACCTGAGCGCCGGGCGGCCCCGAGCCGCCCGCCCGCTCAGTCGATCGGCTCGACCCGCACGTCGACCTCGAGGCGCTCCGCCCCGCCCCCCACGAAGATGGTGCCCGAGGTCGGCGTCGCGTCGATGTAGTTCCGCCCGACCGCCACGCGGATGTGATCGGTCTGCGTCAGGACGCCGTTCGTCGGGTCGAAGCCCTTCCACCCGATCTCCGGCAGGTACACCTGGACCCAGGCGTGCGACGCCTCGCTCTGCCGCTGGTTCTCGTGCTTCGGCCCCGTGTAGATGTACCCGCACACGTAGCGCGACGGCACGCCGAGCAGCCGCGTCAGGCAGATGAACAGGTTCGCGAAGTCCTGGCACACGCCGCGGCGGTTCGCGTACACGTCGAACGCCGTCGTCGACAGGTTGGTCGACCCCTGCTTGTACTCGTACTCCTCGAAGATCGACGCGTTCAGATCGAGCAGCGTGTCGAGCAGGTCGTAGTCGTTCCGCTCGACGAAGGTCATCGCGTACTCGCTGAGCTCCGCGAGCTCGCTCTCCGCCAGCTCCGGCGGCAGGAGGAACGGCTGCAGGATCTGCCGCTGCCACGGCATCCACACGAGCGGGATCGTCGACCGGGCGCGCAGCGGGCGGAAGCTCAGCGGGTCGGTGTCGAGCAGCTCCACCTTCGACCGGGACTCGATGATCAGCTCCTTGAACGGCGTGTCGAGCAGCACCCGCCGCGCGCGGTTGCCGAAGACGTCGTCGTACTCGCGCTGCTGCCCCTCGACCGACACGTCGACCTCGTTGTGCAGCAATATCTGCAGCCGGTCGTGCGCCGGCGTCAGCCGCAGGAGGTGCGTGCTGCGCTCCACCGCGGTCGCGTAGTGGTACGCCGTGCGGTGCACCACCTGGAAGCGGCGGATCGCCGCGTGCGTGGGGCGGCGCACCGGGCGCGACGAGAGCGGCGGCGTGGAGGGCGACGGCCTGCGCCGATCGATCTGCGGGGACGCCGTGGCCCGGAGCGCGCCCTGCCGCAGCACCACGAGGTGGCCCGGCGGGACGCGCGCCCACGCCGCCGGCTGCGCGCCGGCGTGGACCTTGAGCTCCTCCGACGAGACGATGACGCCCTTGCGGCTCTTGACGCCCCGGCGGGTGAGGTCGACCTCGAGGTCGTCGTCCCCGAACGCCAGGCGCTCGTACGGCGGCAGCACCTCCCACAGGAACGCGTCCCCCTCGCGATCGCGATCCGCGTAGACGACGAGATCGCGGCCGTCGGCCAGGACCGACGTGAGCGGGCCGTGCTCGTTCATCTCGTCGAACCAGTCGCGCAGCACCGCCGGGTCGATGTCGCCGATGCTCCGGAGTCCCTCCGACGCCATCCAGCGCAGGAGCTCGCACAGGATGAGCTCCGTGTCCGTCGAGCCGACCGGCTGGAAGAGCGATTTCGGGTCGACCTCGATCCGGTCGACGAGGCTGCCGCTGTGCGCGAACAGCCAGTCGCGCCCGCCCCAGCTCCGGCTGAAAGGCTGCGTGTTCGCGTCGTTGATGCTCCCCCACGTCGCCGTGCGGATGTGCAGCACGAGCAGCGACGACTCGAGGTGCTCCCACGCCTTCACGAGCTCGCTGCGGATGCTCCCCTGCGGCGGCGCCGGCTCCTTGAGCACCGTGGCGCTCGGCTCGCCGCCCGGGTAGTAGCCGATGCCCCAGCCGTCGGGCAGCTTGCCTCCGGGGCGCAGGCAGGTGAGGTCGAAGCACGGGGCGAGCTCGCCCTCGAACGACATCGCGAGGAGGTTCGGCATGGAGGATTCTGGCGGGTCTGGCTACTGGCTCGTCGCAGGGGGATTGCTGTCGGGCGGCCCGTAACCGAGCAGCTCGCGGCCAATACCGTCGCAGATCGTGGCTGTCTCGTCGACCACGTGGGTGAGCGCCGCGTGCACGTCGACCGGATCGAACGGCTCGGTGGCCCTGTCGGTCACCCACTGGTGCAAGAGGTGCAGCCGCTCCAGGCCCTCGCCCCCGGGCAGCGTCGCGCTCTCCGGCGGGCGGATCTCGCAGAGCCGCGCGAACGCCGCGTGCACGCAGTGCCGGATCGAGCGCGGGAAGCGCGGCTCGAAGAGGAGGAACTGTGCGACCGCCTGCGCGTTCACCTGACCCTGGTTCAGCTTCATGAACGGCTCGAAGCCGGAGCAGGCGCGGAGGAGCGAGAGCCAGAGCGCCGTCTCCACGACCCGGTGCCGCCTGCGCACGCCGCCCTGCGCCTGCGCCTGCGCCTGGCCGTTCCGGTCCGACAGCGGCTGCTCCAGGTTGGTGAGGGCGTGGTGGTGGACGTCGAGCGTGCGCGCGGTCTGCCCGACGCGCTCGAGCAGCACGCCGAGCCAGATGAAATCGAGCGGCGTGTCGTGGAGCATCGTGCTCTGGGTGACCCCGAGGCAGAGCTGCGTGAGCTGCCGGACGCGCCGGTAGAAGGCGTAGCGGCTCGACCTGAACTCCTCCAGCGCCTGCTCGCCGTTCATCCAGAGGTGGAGCTCGTTGACCGTCTCCCACGCCTCGAGGCTCACCACCTCGCGGATCGACCGCGCGTTGAAGCGCGCCGCGGAGCTCGAGCTGCGGAGGCTCGTCGGGTTCTCGTCGTCGAAGCTCATGTAGCGCTGCACGAGCTCGCCGTCGGCCGCGGCGTCCTCGCCGTGCACGGCGCCGAAGTGCGCCTTCTGCCCGGCCACGATGACGACCGGCAGCCAGCACTGGTGCGCCGGGAGCTCGGCGTCGAGCGCGAGGTTCTGCGTGACGGCGAGGATGCGCGCCGTGCTCTCGGTCCGCTCGAGGTAGCGGCCGAACCAGAAGCAGTGATCGGCGACGCGGGAGATCAAAGGGCCTCCGGGGGCTCGGACGGCGGCGGCGCGCTGGAAAGGTGGTTGTTCGCGGCGCCGGGGGGCGGGGCCCCGGCGCCGATCGACGGGATCCTCTGCCCGCCGTCCGACGGGCCCTTCAGGACCCATGTGTCCTTCGAGCCCCCGCCCTGGCTGGAGTTGACGACGTAGGAGCCGGCCACGAGCGCGACGCGCGTGAGGCCGCCGGGCAGCGCCCACGAGCCGTCGCGGCCCGTCAGCACGTACGGGCGGAGGTCGAGCCGGCGCGGGACGGCGGCCTTCACGGCCGGGTCCCACGTGGGGCTCGTCGAGAGCTCGACCCGGTGCTGCGCGATGTAGCGGCGCGGCGTCGCCTCGATGCGCGCGCGGAACTCGTCGCGCTGCGCGGCGGTCGACTGCGGGCCCATCAGCATGCCGTAGCCGCCGGCCTCGTCGACCGCCTTGACGACCAGCTCCTCGAGGTGCTCGAGCACGTAGCGGCGGTCGTCCTCGCGCATGCAGAGGTAGGTGGGCACCTGCTCGAGGATCGGCTCCTCGCCGAGGTAGTAGCGGATCATCTCCGGCACGAACGGGTACACGGCCTTGTCGTCGGCCACGCCGTTGCCGGGCGCGTTCGCGAGGGCGACGTTGCCGGCGGCGTAGGCGCGCATCAGGCCGCGCACGCCGAGCAGGCTGTCCGGGCGGAAGGCCTCCGGGTCGAGGAACGCCTCGTCGATGCGGCGGTAGATCACGTGGACCCGGCGCGGGCCGCGCGTGGTCCGGACGAAGACCTGGTCCTGATCGACGAAGAGGTCGGGGGCCTGCACGAGCTCGAGCCCCATCGTGCGCGCGAGGAAGCTGTGCTCGAAATACGCCGAGTTGTACGGCCCCGGCGTGAGCACGACGGCGCTCGTGCCGCCCGGGGCCACGGGCGACACCGAGCGCAGCGTCTCGGCGAGCCGGGCCGGGTAGTGGTCGACCCGCTGGACCTGCGCCTTGTCGAGCAGGTGCGGCAGCACGCGCTTGCTGATCAGCCGGTTCTCCAGGACGTAGGAGACGCCGGAGGGCGTGCGGAGGTTGTCCTCGAGGACGCGGAAGGTCCCGGTCGGGTCGCGGATGATGTCGACGCCCGCGATGTGGATGCGCACGCCGCCCGGGGGCCGCAGGCCGTGGACCTGCTTCAGGTACTGCCCGGAGCCGAGGACGAGGTCCCGGGGGACGCGCTCCTCCTGGAGGATGCGCTGCTCTCCGTAGATGTCGTCGAGGAACAGGCCGAGCGCGCGGACGCGCTGCTCGAGGCCCCGCTCCATGTGGGCCCAGTCCGCCGCCGAGAGCATCCTGGGGATGAGGCAGAGCGGGAAGATCTTCTCCGCGCCGCGCCGGTCGGCGTAGACCGAGAAGGTGACGCCCTGGTTGAGCAGGGCGAGCTCCGCGAGCTGCTGCGCGCGCGCGAACTCGTTCGGCGCGAACGCGCCGAGGAGCGTGGCAGTGCGCAGGAACTCGGGTCGAGGGGCGCCGCCGGGACCAAACAGCTCGTCGTAGGCGCCGGGGAGGGGAGTGTAGCCGGCGAAGAGGCCGGCACCCGGGGTCTCTAACAACACTTGAGTGAAGCTACCGCCTCGGGCCCCTCGAGGTCCATGGGCCAGTTGCGGTTTCCGCCGCGATGGAGGCAGTCGGCGACGGGGCGGTCTGCTCGAACGACCGCGCCTACTCGGCGTCGAGCGTTTGCCGCTCTCGGCAGCGGGTCAGCTCGTCGACCGCGGCGAGGAACGCGTCGTAGTCGATCGGCTTCGGGAGCACTCGAGCGACACCGAGGCTCGTCGCGTCATGTTTTGAAGACGCGGATGAAACAATGACTGGTATACGCGCCGTCTTCTCGTTGTGCCGGAGGGCCGTGAGCAGACCCCAGCCGTCCATCACCGGCATCATGATGTCGACGACGAGCAGATCCGGCGGCGCGATCTGGTCGAGGAGCGCGAGCGCCTCCTCGCCGTTCGAGGCGCAGCGCACCTCGTAGCCGCCCTCGCTCTCCAGGATCATGCTCACGACCTCCTGGATGCTTGGCTCGTCGTCGACGACCACCACCAGCTTGGCGCGGCTGTTCGGCGCGCTCGAGCGTGTTCGTACCTCTGCGTTGCGCCGCACCGTCCGACCTCCGAGCGTATCGACCAGCATGAAGTACCTCTCCCCCCGCGCGCTCTCCGGACCGAATTCCAGGGATGAACCAGAGTATCCCCCACGCTCTGCGTTCCGTCGCTGCGTGGAATCCAAGATTGGTAGCTCAGGAGACTCCCGAAACGGGCGACGGCGGCGCACGCCGCAATGCGCCGGTCCTCGCGACCGGGCGCGACGCGCGACCGGGACATCCGTCCGCGTACTGGCCGCGCGCTGTCCGCGGGCTGTCCGCGGGCTGGCCGCGCGCTGTCCGCGCGCACTCGTGAAGCACGGGCGGTCTCGACGCGAGCGCGCGCTGAAAAGTTGCGTTTTCTGGCGAGGTGCGCCGCGCGAGGCGCGCGGGTCAGCGCCCGGGCGCGGGCGCGCGCGGCCGCCGGTGCCCGCCGCTCCTACTGCGCCGCACCCTCGAACCGCGCCGTGGCCTCGTGGTAAGCGCGGGTGACCTCGGACTCGTCGAGGATGCCGACGATCTTGCCGTCGACGTCGGTGACCAGGAGCTCGCGCACGCCGTGCTCCAGCAGCACCTGGAGCGCGCCGTGCAGGTCCTCCGTCTCGCTGACCGAGGCGGGGCTCTCCATCATGTCGTGCGCGATCGCGAGCCCCGAGAGCTCCGGGCTCATCGCGGTGGCGCGCAGGATCTCGGCGTCGATGGTGCCGATGACCTTGCCCTCCTCGGAGAGCACCGGGAACGTGTCCTGCCACTCGCAGGCCGCGATGCGCTCGACGACGTTCGAGGCGGGCGTCCGCGCCTCGAACGAGACGAACGGGCGGCTGCGGATGATGATGTCGGCGACGCGGATGCTGCGGAGCACGTCGACGATGAGCTCGTCGCGGTGCGCCGGCGACTCGCGCTTCGTCGCGACCTGCGCGCGGTACAGGACGCTGTGCCTGAGCGCCACGAAGGCGATGCCCTCGCACAGCATGAGCGGCACGAGCAGGTCGTAGCTGCCGGCGAGCTCGCAGACCATGACGAGCGAGGCGATCGGCACGTGCGCGATGCCGCCGTAGAACGTGCCCATCCCGACGAGCGCGAACGCGCCCGGGTCGATGCGCGGATCGTTGAACAGGAGCTCCGCCGCGCGCCCGAAGGCGCCGCCCGTGAGGGCGCCGAGCACGAGCGAGGGGCCGAAGTCCCCCGCGCTGCCGCCCGAGCCCACGGTGAGCGACGTGGCGACGATCTTCGTGACGAGCAGCACGAGCAGGAGCTGCACGGCGGTCCACCCGTGCGGCAACCACGAGGCGCCCGTGATCGCGACCTGCGCGGCCCCGTAGCCCGCGCCCAGCAGCCCGAACCCCTGCCCCGGCCGGTCGAAGCGCGGCCCGAGGAGCATGATCAGCGGCGTCACCAGCGCGCCGAGCGCGAGGCCGCCGAGGGCGGGCTTCGCCCAGATCGGCAGCTGGATCCGGTGCATCGTGTGCTCCACCGTGTGCATCGTCCGGAGGAACACCGTGGCCACGAGCGAGACGACGAGCGCGAGCGCGGCGTAGAGCGGGAGGTGGCCCGGGATGAACGGGTAGCGTGGCGCGTGCGCGAAGAGGGTCGACTCGCCGAAGAAGTAGATGAAGACCGAGTACGAGACGACGCTCGCGAGGATGGACGGCACGAGCGCGTCGGCCTCGAAGTCGTCGCGGTGCAGCACCTCGACGGCGAGGAGCGCGGCCCCGAGCGGCGTCCGGAACACGGCCGACATGCCCGCGGCCGCGCCCGCGATGAGCAGGATCCGCCGCTCGCGCGCGCCCACCCGCAGGGCGCGCCCGATGATCGAGCCGATCGCGCCGCCGATCTGCATGGTCGGCCCCTCGCGCCCGCCGGACCCGCCGCAGCCGAGCGTGAAGATCGAGGCGAACGCTTTCACCAGCGGGACGCGCCTGCGCATGGTGCCGCCCTTGTGGTGGAACGCGTTGATGAACGCGTCGCCGCCGCCGCCACGGGTCTCGGGCGCGAGCTTCGCGGTGAGCAGCCCGCCGACCAGCGCGCCGAGCGCGGGCAGGACGCACAGGAGCCACGGCCGGAACAACCCGGCGTGCACGCCCGCGAAGACGGCCTCGCCCTTCGCGCGGAGCGGCTTGTAGCCGGTGAGCGAGACGAGGAGCTCGTGCTCGGCGAGCTCGAGCGCGGCGAAGAACAGCGAGCCGACGATGCCGGCTGTCGCGCCGACGAGCCCCGCGTGGAGCAGCACCCGACCGACGAGCTGGAACGCGATGAGCCCTTGCGGGCGAGGAAGCGGGGTGCGCACCACCCCCAACCGGCTGGGGCGAGAAGGGAAGTCCTCGGGGGACGACATCATGACCTCGGGGACCAGACCCCCCCGCCGAACGATGGGCCTGGCGGGGCGGGTAGCTTCCCTGATCTCTCCGCGGGTTGCTGCCTGAAATCGAGGCCAGGCGCGACTTCTCCGGTCGGGTCGTCGCCGGGTCGGCTTCCGCCCGGGGCTCCTCCGCTCCATGAGCGTGGGAGGAGGCCCGAGGCGGGCGCGGTCCCCGGGCGCCGAAGCGTGGACGAGGTGAAGGCATGGCGATCGATCCGAGCACCGTCGAGTACGGCACCATCATCACGGAGGACGACAGCGTCGCGCTGGGCGACGCGGCGGTCCGGACCACGGACGAGAGCGTCCGCACGACGGACGAGGCCGTGTTCACGCCCGTGCTCGCGCTGGACCTGGCCGCGGAGATCCTCGCCGGCACGCTCGGCGCGCTGATCGACGCCGACTACGTGCAGGGCAAGACGCAGTTCCGGGACGTGCTCTGCAGCCGGATCGACATCTCGCAGCTGGAGGCC
Source organism: Sorangium sp. So ce1153 (assembly GCF_051521595.1). Taxonomy (NCBI): domain Bacteria; kingdom Pseudomonadati; phylum Myxococcota; order Polyangiales; family Polyangiaceae; genus Sorangium; species Sorangium sp. So ce1153. The sequence continues at coordinate 11,636,027 of NZ_CP150361.1, read as the reverse complement.
GAGGAGCTCGTCGACGACATGGAGCGGTCCGGGCGGATCCGCTTCGTGGGCGCGGAGGAGGGCCGTGGGTGGCACGTCGAGGTGAGGGCCGGCGCTCGTTAGCGTCGGAGGGGGCCGCAGGTGCGAGCGACGAGGCCGGATGCGGTGGTGCTCGACAGAACAATTCGCTTGCCGGCGTACTCAGGTCATGGCCTACGCTGAGGCGCGTATGGAGGACGGTACGAAGCCGCGCAAGGCCGTGGTCCCGAGCGCTCCGCCCATCCCGCTCGTGATCGTGGCCGGCTGTCCTGCCGAGTTCGTCGCCGTGTGTCGGGAGGTGGGCGCCCGGCTCGGGGTCGCGGTGCGCGAGTGCGATCTGCGCTCGCTCCGGCCGACCATCATCGCGTCGCAGCCCTACGCCGTCCTCGTCACGGAGGAGCTGTACCGGTTCGACCCGGAGTCGTTCGGCGCGGTCATCCGGCAGGCGCCGGCCTCGCTCGTGCGCATCGATCGCCTGGAGGCGCACGACGATGTGGCGCGGCGGCTGCTCATCGACGCCATCTTCGAGTCGGCGGCGGCCGAGCCGAGCAGCGGGATCCGGTCCATCCTCACGTGAAGCGGCCCGCCGCGGCGGCGCGGGGCACGAAGAGAGAGAACAACCGCCAAGAACGCCAAGAGAGAAAGAGAATTTTTTCTTCCCTCTCTCTTGGCGTCCTTGGCGCTCTTGGCGGTTCAATCTTCTGGCGCCCCGCCGCCGCGGGCCGCCGCGGGCGCGTCAGGGGCGCCGCTTCATGCCGGGGAGGGTGGCCTTCTCGGGCGGGGGCTCGAGGTACTCGATCTGCTCGGCGGACATGATGCCGTACTTCGGGTTGGCCGCCGCGCCGCCGGTCGACTTCGTGAACGTCACGCCGTAGGTGCCGGTGATCTTCACCTTCGCGCCGACGCCCGGGATCGGGTTCGGCAGCTCCTGGCCCCAGAACTCGTCGGTGAGCTTCGCCTCGTTCTCCTTGCCGCGCGGCGCCTTGTCGATCGCCTCGATCATGCTGTAGATCTGCGCGAAGTTCGAGGCCCAGCCCATCACCTCGATCACGTCCTTCGTCTCGCCCTTCTCGTCGGCGATCGCGAAGCTCGGGACCGGCGCCTTGCAGTCCGCAGGGTCGCCCTTGCCCGTCTTGTGCACGGCACAGGCCGGGGCTTCCTGGAGGTTCGTCTTGACGATGTAGCCGATGATCGAGAGCTTCTTGCCGTTCACGTCCTCGAAGTGGACGCGGCTCCGCAGGTCGTGCGTGACGCCCCAGACCGTGTAGGCGTCGCCCTGCTTCTTGTTCTTGGCGGGCAGCGTCGGCACCGCGGGCAGGTTCGGCTTCCGGCCGCTGAAAGCGGGCTTGGCCTGGTAAGGCTGCTCGTCCGTTCCGCACCCTGAAGTGCCCGCGACGAGGAGGATGGCGGCGGCGAGGGTTCGACCGAATCGGGCGTTCATGGCATCTCCAAGGTCAGCGTGACGGGCGCACCAGCAGGAAAGATCCAGCGCTGGAGTAGCCCTCGGACGGCGGGGCGCCGCGCGCGGATCAGGCGCCTCTCGCATGCGCGCGCGGCGGCGAAAACGGCTAACACGGCCGCGAGCGGATCGTAAAGAGAAACGGAAACGTCCCTCGCTCTTCATCAAGCGGCGAACGGGCGGGCCGGCCGCTCCCGCGGCGGCGGAGGCCGACCTCCCCGCCGCGGCGGAGGGCGAGGCGCCGCTGCCGGAAGTGCCCGGCCCCGCGACCGGAGGGGAGCGCCTCGCGGTGCCGCCGGCGCTCAGGTCGCGTCGCGCGGGCCGCGTCGCGCGGGGCCGCCGGCGCTCGGGCCGCGTCGCGCGGGGCCGCCGGCGCTCGGGCCGCGTCGCGCGCTGCGCGGGGCGCGTCGCGCGTTGCGCGGGCGGCCGCGGTGTTCTCCCCGGCCCGGGAAGTTGCCTCGAATACGCCGAGGACGCGTTTCCGCTCTTCGCTCTGGCAACATCGATCGAGTACCCTCTGCGTCCCATGCGCGAGACGACCCTGCGCGCCGCTTTCGAAGCGTCGAAGGTTTTGGTGATGATCCTCGCTGGCGGCGAAGGCCGCCGGCTCGGCCCGCTCACACACGATCGGGCGAAGCCAGCCGTGCCGTTCGGCGGCCGGTACCGGATCATCGACATCGTCCTCTCGAACTTCGTCAACTCCGGCCTGCACCGAATCAAGATCCTCACGCAGTACAAGAGCGCGTCGCTAGACGAGCACATCGCCCGAGCCTGGCGCCTGTCGCCGATGCTCGACAGCTTCATCGAGACCGTCCCGGCGCAGCAGCGCACGGGCAAGAGCTGGTTCAAGGGGTCGGCGGACGCCGTCTACCAGACCCAGCACGTCATCACCGACGAGTCGCCGGAGCACCTCTGCATCTTCGGCGGCGACCACGTCTACAAGATGGACGTCCGCCAGATGCTGCACGATCACCTGGCGCGCGGCGCCGACGTGACCGTGGCCGCCATCCCGGTGACGAAGGAGGAGGCGAGGTCCTTCGGCGTCATCGAGTGCGACGAGTCGGGGCGCATCATCGCCTTCCACGAGAAGGTGCAGGATCCGCCGAGCATGCCGGGCAGGCCGGGCATGTGCCTCGCCTCGATGGGCAACTACATCTTCAAGACCCCGGCGCTGCTCGACGTCCTCGAGCAGGACGCCGCGACGGAGGACAGCGCGCACGACTTCGGGCGCGACATCATCCCGAAGATGGTCCAGAGCGGCAGCCGCGTTTACGTCTACGACTTCCACGAGAACCTCGTGCCCGGCGAGGACGAGGGCGCGGGGTACTGGCGCGACATCGGGACGATCGACGCGTACTGGGCGGCCCAGATGGATCTGGTCAGCATCCAGCCGGCGTTCAACTTCTACAACATGCGCTGGCCGATCCGGACGGGCATCAGCCACGACCCGCCCGCCAAGTTCGTGTTCCGCGACGAGGCGAACGCGCGCGTCGGCATCGCGACGGACAGCCTCGTCTCGCTCGGGTGCATCATCTCCGGCGGCAGGATCCACCGGAGCGTGCTCTCGAACCGGGTCCGCGTGAACTCGTTCAGCCACATCGAGGAGTGCGTGCTGTTCGAGGACGTCAAGATCGGGCGCCACGTCAAGCTCCGCCGCTGCATCATCGACAAGGACGTCGAGATCCCCGCGGGCGCCGAGATCGGCTTCAACCTCGAGGAGGACCGCAAGAAGTGGTTCGTCAGCGAGGGCGGGATCGTCGTGATCCCGAAGCGCGCCAAGATCGACTCCCCGTGACCCCCTGACCCGGGCCCGGCGCGGCACCACCGCGCCTCTCCCGCGGGGCGAGCCCCGCCGGCCCTGATGAGCCCGCCCGGCGGCCGTCCCGGCGGCCAAGTGCCCTGAATTCAAAGGGAAATCCGCGGCTCGCGGCGCCTGCTCGAGGCGGCTCGCCCGCCGTGGGGGGCGCGCGGTCCTGCTGCGCGCGGAGGTCGGGGCCTGGGAGCCCCCCTGGATGGGGCGTCCCTGCTACGTTGGGTGTGAGATGCCGCGCACGATCATCATCGGTGACGTTCACGGCTGCCGGGATGAGCTGGCGCGGCTGATCGAGCACGTCGGCTTCGCGTCGGGCGATCGTGTCGTCATGGTCGGCGATCTGATCGTGCGCGGCCCGGATCCGTGCGGAACGCTCGATCTGCTCCGCGAGATCGGCGCGATCTCGGTGCGGGGCAACCACGAGGACCGGCTGCTCCGCTGGCGCGCGGGCCGCAGCGACCCGCGCGGCGAGCCGCTGGGGGAGCTCTCGAAGGAGACCGCGCAGCAGCTGCGCAAGCGCGACTGGGCCTGGCTGGAGACGCTGCCGTACTGGCTGGATCTGCCGGAGCACGAGCTGCGCGTCGTCCACGCGGGGATGATCCCGGGGCTGCCGATCGAGCGGCAGGACCCGCACACGTTGATGTACGTGCGCTGTCTCGGCCGCTACGGCGAGCCGGTCGAGCGCCGCGGGGGCAAGACGCTGTGGGGCCAGACGTACCAGGGCCCGCCGCACGTCGTGTTCGGGCACAACGCGCGGAGCGAGGCGCAGATGCACGCGTGGGCGACCGGGATCGACACGGGCGCGGTGTACGGAGGGCGCCTCACCGCGATGGTGCTCCACGACGGCGAGCGCGTGCCGCCGCCGGCGTCGCGCGCCGAGGTGCTCGTCTCGGTCCCCTCGCGCCGCCGTTACGTGGGTCGCTAGAGCGGCGGGCACCCGCTTCGGATACGGGCCCACCTCGGCGTCTTCGGTGCTCAGCGCACTGGAGTGCGCCTCCGCGCCGAAGACGCCGATCTGGGCCCGTCTCCTGTGCGGGTGACCGCCGCTCTGTTGCGCAGGATGCAGGCGGGGGAGATGTGCTCGCGCGGAAATGCTCCATTCGCTCCAGGACTTCCGCGCGATCAGCGGGGCGGAGGCGGGCGAATTTCGTTAGGCTGCCGGCCGCGCCGCCGCCGCTCTTCAGGCCGGCGGCCCGTCACGGAGCAAGCCAGGTGGAGCCTCGATACCCGTTCGTTGCAGTCGATGTCCCCGAGCCGGAGGCCGAGGAGCTGGCCGCCGCGCTCTTCGAGCTGGGCGCCACCGGCGTGGAGCAGCGCGACGAGCAGACGCTCGTGCGCGGCGCGCAGTCGGGCCAGGTGACGCTCGTCGCGAGCTTCGACGATCACGACGAGGCGAACGCCGCCATCGCGGCGCTCGCGGAGCTCGACCCGCCGCTCGCCGCGCGGCTCGAGGAGGTGGTGGGCGACGCCTGGCGCGACGCGTGGAAGGAGCACTTCGCGCCGTTCCCGCTGACGCCCACGATCACGGTCGTGCCGCCGTGGGTCGAGTACGCGCCGCAGCGCGAGGGCGAGCGGGCGCTCCTCCTCGAGCCCGGGCGGGCGTTCGGCACGGGCCTGCACGCGACGACCGCGCTCGTGGCGGAGCTGCTCGACGAGCACGCGGCGGAGCTCCGCGGCCGCGAGGTCCTCGACGTGGGCACGGGCAGCGGCATCCTCGCGCTGGTCGCGCTGCTGCTCGGCGCGGCGCGGGCGGTGGCGATCGACAACGACGACGACGTGATCGAGGTGGTGGTCGAGAACGCGGCGCGCAACGGCCTGGAGGGGCGCGTCGCGGCGAGCGCCGGCGTGGTCGAGTCGGTGACGCGGCAGTTCCCGTGGGTCGTCGCGAACATCGAGGCGCGGGTGCTCCGGCCGATCGCGCCGGAGCTCGCGCGCGTGCTCGCGCCGGGCGGCTGGCTGATCCTGTCGGGCATCCTCGAGAGCGAGCGCGAGGGGCTGGTGGCGCTGTACACGTCGCTGGAGCGGCCGCTCGCGCACGTCGCGACCCGGCCGGACCCCGCGTCGCCGCGGGGGGATCGCGGCGCGGCGCGGGCGGCGGGGCGGGGCGACGCGGGCGGCGAGGGCTGGGTGGCGCTCCTGTTCCGCGCGCCGGGCGGCGCGGCTTCCTCGCCGGGATGAGCGGCCCGGGGCTCTTGCGGGTGCCGCTCGGCGCGATCGCGGCCGGCGTGATCTCGCTGCCGCCGGAGGCGGCGAGCTACGTGGTGCGGGTGCACCGGCTGCGCGAGGGGGATCGCTTCGTCGTGTTCGATCCGGAGCTCGGGATCGAGGCGGACGCCACGCTCGAGTCGATCGGCCGCCGCGGCGCGGAGGCGCGCATCGACGCGCCGCGCCCGGCGGCGCTGCGGCCTGGCCGGCGCGTGACGTGGATCCAGGCGGTCGGCAAGGGCGACAAGATGGACGCGGTGGTGCGCGACGCGACCGAGCTCGGCGCGACGCGGATCATCCCGGCGATCTCGGCGCGCAGCGTGGCGCGGCCCGCCGAGGAGAGGAGCCAGCGCTGGCGCCGGATCGCGGTGGAGGCGGCGCGCCAGTCGGGCCGCGGGGATGCGCCGCGGGTGGACGCGCCGATGAGCCTCGCGGCGGCGCTCGCCGCGGCGGGGGCGACGCGGGAGGTGGACGGAGGCGCGCTGGGGATGTGCCTGGATCCGTACGCGGAGACGCCGCTCGGCGCGCGGCTCGCCGCGCTCACGCCGGGCATGGAGGCGGCGTTCGCCGTCGGTCCGGAGGGCGGGTTCACGCCGGAGGAGCTCGGCATGTGCGCGGCGCTCGGGTTCGAGCGCGTGCGCCTCGGCGCGCTGACCTTGCGCACGGAGACGGTGTGCGCGGCGGCGCTCGGGGCGCTGATCGCGGTGAGCGACGCGCGGGCGGGGTGATGGGCTGGCCGTCAGGGCGCGGGGCTCTGGGTGATTCGTCGGGAGCTCGAGGCACGATGAGAGGTGCTGCACCCGGCCTTTGGATCACGCGGCTCATCACCGCGCTCGTGATCGTTCCTTGCGCGTGCAACAGCGCGGCGGACGCGCCGCGGAGCAAGCGCGCGCTGGCGCACGACGGCGCCGCGCTCGGTCCAGCGGCGCCCCGCTCGGCGCCGCGGCCGACCGCGTCCGTCACCGCGGCGACGAGCGCGCAGCCCGAGCAGGCGCCGTGGCCTCGAGCGCGCCCGCCGCGCGTCGAGACGGACTGGTGTATCGACGGCGTCGACGCGCTCGACGAGGAGACCTGCTACGCGCTGCCTGACGCGCCGACGCGCGCGCTGCTCATCTACCTCCACGGGATCGTCCCGCCGGGGAAGGAGAGCCAGCAGAAGACCAACTTCGAGATGGTCGTGGCGCGCGCTTCGCGGCGCGCGGGCGTCGCCACCCTGATGCCGCGCGGCAAGGTCGGCCTCGCGCCGAAGGGGTACGCGAGCTGGTGGGGGTGGCCGACAGGCGGGCCCGCGTACGACAAGCACGCCGCTGCGTTCGTCGCGACGTTCGCCGAGAAGCGGCGCAAGCTCGAGGAGATCGCTGGCGTCCGGTTCTCGCGCGTGTACGTCGCCGGCTCCTCGTCGGGCGCGTTCTTCGCGGCGGCGCTCGCGCTGCGCGGTGGCATCAACGCTGACGGCTTCGGCGCGATGTCCGGCGGGGGAGGGCAGGCGACGCCCGAGCTCGCGACGCTCGAGCCCAGGCCGTTCTACATCGGCTTCGGCTCTCACGACGCGGTGGGCCGCTCGGCCCGCGGCCTCGCCGGTGTGCTGCGCGGCGCGGGCTGGCCCGTGCGCGTCGCCGAGCACCCCGTCGGCCACGGCGCGAAGGAGATCTACCTGGACGAGGCGTTCGCGTTCTGGCGCGAGCACGAGGCGCGGTAGGTGGCGAAGCCTCCGGCTCCCTCGGCGCGCTCAGCGAAGCGCGCTCAGTCGGTGAATGTGCCGGTTACTCGCAAGGATGGCAGCCGGGCCCCCCGCAGTCCCAGCCTTCCTCGGGGCCGTTCCAGATGCCGTCGCCGCACCTCGGCGCCTGGCATACGCCGGCCAGGCAGACGGAGCTGTGGCAGTCGACGCCGGATCGACAGCCGTCACCGTCGCCGCACGCGGATCGGCAGGCGACCGCGCCGCAGTCGACATCCGTCTCGACACCGTTCTTGACGCCATCGTCGCAGCGCGCCTCGGAACACGTTTTAGCAGGGCCACATACGCCTTCGGCGCAATCCGCTCCGGAACTGCACCGGCTCCCGGTGGGGCACGGATCGCAAGCGCCTCCACAATCGACGTCCGCCTCTCCGAGGTCCTCGTCCACAGCGACGTTGACGCACGAAGGAGAGACACACTTGCCTCCCGGCGAGCACACGGACGCCGTGTCCTCGCAGTCGGTCGTCGCGATGCATTCGACTTTGTGGCGCAAGCCGTCGCAGAACCCGATCCCGTCGGGTGAAGGTCCTCTCGGCGTGGGAGGGAAGAACGGCACCGTATTCCGGCAGGCGTCATCGGAGCACGGATCACCGTCGTCGGGCAGGTCCCTGGGGGCTGACGTCACGCTGTTCGAGCCGTCCACGCCGCAGGTGTGTCTGAGACAGTCGCCGCGCAGGTCGCCCGTGAGCTTATTCTGGATGACGAACCCGCAGGTGCCACTCTGGCACGCTGTCTTCTTGCAAAAGTGGTAAGCGTATGCGACGCAGCACTCCTCGGTGCTGCTGCACGCCTCTCCTTGCTCGCGACACTCCTCCGCCGGCGCCGGTGAGTAGGGGTCGCCTGAAGAACACGTGAACGAGCTGCCGACAGCGGCAACGGCCAGGATCGCGGCGCAGATCTCTCTCATGGCGTAACCTTGCTCGCTACGGGTATCGTCCTGTGTCGGTTTCGCAGTGGCAGGGGCCGCCGCAGTCGACCGATGTTTCGCCGCCGTTCTCCACGCCATCATCGCACGATGGCATGGCGCACGTGCCGAGCGAGCACACGCCGCTGGTGCAGTCGCCGTGCGCTGCACACCCTTGCCCGGCCGTGCAGCGATCACACGAGGGGCCTCCACAATCGACAGCGGTCTCGGAGCCGTTCTGGACCTGGTCCCTGCACGTCGCACGGGCGCATGTGCCATCGCCGCACACGTGCTCCTTGCAGTCGGCGTCCGTGGTGCACGGGAGGCCAGCAGGACATGGGTCACACTGTCCACCGCAGTCCTGTGCGGTCTCTCCGAGCGAGGCATCAAACTGATCGTTGTCACACCAGAGAAACACGCACGCGCCTGATGGGGAACAAACATACGACGGGTTTCGGCAGTCCTCATCATTCAGACACGCGACCCAGTGCCCATGGCCGTCGCAGTAGCCCGAGCTCGCTGGCGATGGACCTCTGGCGACAGGAGTATGTATTCTCGTCACGAAGATTGGGTCGCAACGGTCGATAGTGCACTCGTTGCCGTCGTTGAAGACGTCGTCAAGATCTGGTGCGTCGTAGGACGCGCCCGCCTCGCTGCACATGCGAATGACGCAGTCGTCGTCGCGCTGCGTTCGCGCCTCGGGCACGATCTCAAGACCGCAGACGCCGTTGGTGCACGTCGCGACGCCGCAGCTCGGATCGGCGGGTTGGGTGCAGTCCGCCGGCACATCGCACTTCTTCGCGTCCCCAGCCGGCGTACCGGCGTCAGGCGTCGCCACTGGATCGTGCGCGTCCGCGCACTCGCTCGCGGGGCGGCACTCGCGCCCGCAGGGCTCCTCATCGTGGAGGCAGCACAGCCTGTCCCCAGGGGTCGGGCACAGGCAGGCTCCACGGATGCAGTCGAGGCCGACGTGCGTCGCGCACTCGTCCCGCGCGTCGCAGGCGCGTCCCTCGAGGTCGTCCACGCTCACGGACGTCTCACCGGCGCACGCGATCCACAGGGCCGCGCTCGCGACGAGCGCCCCACCCGCACCGAGCTTCCTCGACATGGGCCGGCAGATTACCAGAGAACCGGAGAGGCGATCTCCCGCAATCGCTCAGCTCCGATCGATACGGCAGCACGGTGTGCATTGCGGATGGTGTCCGCGAATTCTCACTGCAACGTCAGCTTTCCGAAGAAACCGCGGCTCCGGCGCTGCTACCAGGACGTGGCGAGTTGCACGCCGGCGCCCCCGGTCGTGACACGAACCGGGCCGGCCGGCAGGAGCAGGTAGGCGGCCGCCGCGCCCGCGGCGCTCAGGCCGGCCCCCACGAACGCGCCGACGGAGAGCGCCGTCCAGGTCTTCGCGCGCCCGTCGGCGTCCGTGAACTGGCCGCAGCCGGTGCCGCCGGGGCAGCCGCTCACGCTGTCGGCTTGCACGCGCGCGAGGGCCGTGTCCCGCTCCTCTGCCGCGCCGTTGGCGATGCCAGCCGCGACGCCTCCGAAGACCGCCAGCGCGGCCGAGGTGCCGGCCAGCCCGCCGACGGTCAACCATCGACGCCCCGGGCCCGCCCCGGCCGGCGGCGAGGCGCCGGGCGGCGCCTCCGGCGGCCTACGGGGACCGCGGGCGGCGTCGCCCTGCGCCTCTGCGGGCGACGCGGGCAACACCAGCCGCACGGTCTGTTCGTCGCCCGCCACCGCGGAGACGGCGCGCTCGACGCGCACCCCTCCGAGCTTCGCGCTCACCCGATGCTGTCCAGGCCACACGAACACCGGAACCTTGAGCGGCGACAGGCCGACGCGCCGGCCGTCCACCAGGACCTCGGCGCCCGGATCGCTCACGTTGATCTGCAGCGCGCCCACGTGCTCGCGGGCCGCCTGGAGGTCCACGCGCGCCTGCGCGTGCTTCTGCCGGTCCTGCTCGGTCCAGGGCACTGCATCTACCGGCGCTTCCGGCGACCCGACGAGGTCGAGCCAGAGCGTCAGGTACTCGGCCGCCGTCGGGTAGTCGCGGATCCTCTGCGACAGCGTTCCGACGTTGAACGCGTCCAGCGTGCTCTGGCCCACCCGCCACAGGGACAGATGGACGTCCCGCGCCTCCGCGAGGTGACCTCCGCCGACGAGGCGTCCCGCCTGCGCGCGCATCTGCCGCTGTGCGGCGGGCTCCGGCGGCTCGGCGGGCGGCGGCCCGGCCAGGGCCGAGCGCTCCATCAGCAGCACGAACGCGGGGATGAGGCTGTGGAGCAAGCGTCGCATGGTCTCCATCCGTGGGGCTGAGGTACTGAGGGCGGAGCCGGGAGTTAAGGCACGCTCCGCTCGCGGGGAGCGCCCCCTTTGCTAACTCCATCCGGGCCGGAGGTGAAGCGCTCTTCATGCGGTGCGCGCCGCCATGCTTCGTCTTTCCGTCGTGCGCGGCGGCGACCTCGAGAGTCGCCGATTCACTGCCGCGCCGGCAGCAACATGGTGATGCACGTTCCCGACGCGCGCCGCGGATGACACGGGCTTGCCTGTCCGTATAGGTTGCCACGCTGGAGGATCTCATGGGCAAACCCAAGACATCAAAGTCCCCGAAGGCATCCAGAGCTGAGCGCGCCGAGGCCGAGCCGCTCGACGAGGCGATCGACGAGGCGAGCGATGAGGCCACGCCGACGGCGCTCGACGCGGAGGCCACCGCGTTCCTCGGCCGCGTGCACACCTTGCTCTTCAACATCCCGAAGCACCTCGAACGGGCCAAGCGCCACGGCTATACGCAGAAGGAGCACGACCTGGGATGGGAGCTGTACACCACGGCTTCCGGCAAGAACCGCCGGTTCGAGCACTGGCTGGCGGAGAGCGATGAGCGCGACGTCGCGGCCGGCGTCTCCGCGGAGCGGATGCGCCTGCTCCAGGAGATCGACGCGTTCGAGAACCTCTGGTTCCCGCGGATGCGGGCGCTCATCCCGCGGGTGCTGCCGCGCGAGAGCGCCGACCGGTTCGCGGCCGCGTTCTTCAAGGATTTAGCGCAGCAGCCGCTCGGCCCCGCCGTGGTGGACTCGGTGAAGACGTTCCTGAACCGCATTGACGAGCTCGCGTCGAGCGATGAGCCCGGCGCGCGCAAGCTGTACGAGACGCTCGGTGAGCGCGGCCTCACGCCGAAGAAGATCGAGGCGATGCGCCGGCTGATCGCCGCCGCGGAGGAGCACCGGACGCCCGACCGGACCGCGCCCGCGCTGAGCCGGGCGGAGATCGCGAAGGCCAAGGAGGCGCAGCTCGCCGCGCTCGAGTCGCTCCGGCTCTGGTACAACGACTGGGCGACGACGTTCCGCGGCGTCTTCGGCACGCGCGCGCAGATCACGCTCGGGCTCACCGCGCTCAGGCGGAAGAAGAAGGACGCCGCGGCGGAGGACACCGCGCCGGAGGACGCGACGGCGGAGGGCGAGGAGGAAGAGGACGGGGAGGCGGGCGACTTCTAGAGCACCGAACGGGTTGAATGCTCAACAAATCCGAGGATTTACGAGCCGGCGTTCACGGCAGCGTGCCTGTTGATCGACGCGCCGGGGGGTCCTGGGGCGCGGTGGGCCATGAAACCCGGCGTTTTCGCGGGGTTTCAACCTGATTGGTGTTCTAGCCACGTCGGGGAGCGAGGCCATCCACGAGCCGTCCGGCGGCGCGCCGCCGCCGGTCTCCCCCTTCGCCCCAGCGCGCGCGATCGCGCGCTGGGGCGCCGTGAGTCCTGCCAGATAGTGTCCTCACTGCAATCCGGAGGGGTTCAGGCTGCAATCCGGAGGGGTTCAGGCTGTAATCCAGAGGGGTCCGGAGTGCGGTCCGGAGGGGTTCAGGCTGCAGTCCGGAGGGGTCCGGAGTGCAGTCCGGAGGGGTTCAGGCTGTAGTCCGGAGGGGTCCGGAGTGCAGTCGAGACCGGTCGGGGTTGCAATTGCGATGGGCCGGAATTCAGTCCGGAGCGCCTTTACTCCTGGTCGGACCGAACTACCAGGACGGCGGACGTACACGACCTCCACGACGGGCTCTTCCCATCGCAGTCGAGAGCCGCGTCGGGCGCGCTCGCAAGGCATGCGTCGCGGCGCAGGTTGACGCGGAGCGGCCGCCATAGGTACCATCGCCGCATGCCGTTCGCTGTGCGCTCCTCCTCGGCGCGCGGAATGCTGGCCGCCGCACCTCTCTCTCGCGGGGCAGCCAAGGCGGCTGTCAGATCCCTGCGCCCGACCGGTGTGATCGCTCGACGACCGGTGATCCACGACGTCGCAACCGGAGAGCGCGCGACGCGGGCCGGTCGACGTTCGCAGCGTCTGCAATCGAGGCAGTCCCTGGTGCAAACCGGACGGATCCGACCCGTCGAGAGCGCTCAGAGCTCGGCTGCGAAGCCGCTGGGTACACGGTCGCGCCGGCTGACCCCGGCAGCGAAGCGGAAGGTATGGAGCGCCTCGGGCGCGGGAGCTGGGTGATGCGCCGATACGTCTCGTTGTTCCTCCTCGCTCTGCTGATCGTCGCTGTTCGCGATGACGATGCGTCCATTCGGGGACACGCTCGGCTCGCGTCGGTCGGTCCAGGCGCCGGCGCGATCGAGGCCCCGTACACCGGGTCGGTCGAGGCGCCCGGCGGGAGCGGGACATGGGAGGCGGACGAGCAACTCGATCGAGGGTTCGCTCGTGAATCGGTGGTCGTCATCAACGGCCAGATCGTCGACCACGAGCAGGAGGAGATCTTGGCGCGTCGCCTCGCCGCACGCCGCGAAGCGGCCCGGACCGACCTCCCCGCACGGCTGTCCCGTACCGTCAGCGAGATGATGAGGGGGGTCAAGGTCCTGGCCTTCAAGATCTCCGATTGGGCCCACGGGGTGCGCTGCGAGGGGCAACGTTTCATGTCGCGGCCACCGGCGCCGGCAGGCGGATGCCAGGATGGAACCGAGGGCTGCGACGACGCTCGTCCGCGGTGACCGGCGTTCTCTCGTTGCCGCAAGGGTGAACTGGCCATGGGGACGAACGTTGAATGGACGAAAGACATGCTTCTCATCTGGGCAATCCTGCGCAAGACACGGTCCGGCGGCTTGCCGGCGGAGGAACGGCGCGCTCTGGCCGAGCAGTTCGGCGTGAGCGAAGAGGTGGTGCTGCGTTACGAGCGCGCGAGGACCACCTATGAAGTACTGATAGGCGAGAAGCGGCGGCGCCAGGCCAAGCTGGAGACAATCCTTCGGATGACGGAAGGCGGAAAAACGTTCGAGCCCGAGAGGTATGCAGATGAGTTGGAGGCGACATTGGAGCGGATGAGAGATGCGGAGCCGGAGAACGAGCTCACCCGCGAGCTCCGTGACGCCAGGGACGCGATTCGGGCAGAGATCGGCTTGCCGCCCGTACCGCCCGAGGATTACTCCTGAGTCCTCGCCTGCGAGCGCGCCAGAGTGCTCGAAATGGAATGACTCATCCACGTGGAGTAACCCCATCCGGTTTGGTAGCGAAGCGGTAGGCTTGGGACGTCTGCGGCATCGGAGGTGCGCGATGCGACATTGTATTTTGTTGTTTCTGTTGGCTCTGTTGAGCTGCTCTGTTCCCGATGATGATACGTCGGGCCGAGTTCGAGCATGGCTCGAATCCCTTGATCGGGATGCTGACGTGGTCGAGGTCCGGTGCACCGGGAACCTCGAAGAGCCTCCCGGGAGCGGTACATGGACGGAGTATGAGCAGGTTGATCGATGGACTGTTCGGGAGGTGCTGGGGACCTTCAAAGTAGATGGTATGGATTGGACCGAGGTTGTTGCGCGCTGTATTAGCAACAGCGAACACACCTTTCCTAGACTTCTCTTCGATAAAATCAGCGAGAAGATGTCGGCGGCGGATCGCCTGCTCTTCAAGATGAGCTTCCGGCTCGACGACGTGCACTGCGACGGCGTCCCGCTGAGGTCGCCGCCGCCGCTGCCGGTGCGTAGCTGTCCGAACGACATCGACGGCTGCGACGACGCTCCTCCCATGCCGACCGACCTCCCGCCGCTCCCATCCCCGAGCGGAGGAGGGGACTTCTGAGCGACGGCGCTGTACGGTGCCGCGCCGCCGCCGTCGTCGCCCTCGCCTTCTACTCACTTCCCGGTATCGCCCGCGCGGGCGATCTCGACGCCGAGGTCGGCCTCGGCGTGGGCATCAGGCTGCTGGGCGAGCGTCGCGCCACGGGAGGGATGACCCTGCAGCCCAGCGCATCGGTCGGCTGGCGGTTCTCGGAACGGTGGAGCCTCCGCTACCGTAACGCCGTCTCCCTGTTCAACCTGAAGACCCCGCGATGGATCGGCGTCATCGACGTGAACGCCGCCCTGCTCGGGATCCACCTTCGCGATCTCACGCTCGAGGTCGGTCCGAGCCTCGACGTGTTCGCCGTGCCGCTCTGCGCCGACACATGGTGCCAGCGGGAGCACGGCCTGGCGCCGGGCGTCCATCTGGGCGCGATGCTGTCGCCACCGGAGAGCAGGCTCGGCGCCAGATGCACGGTTCATACGACGTACATCCCCGGAATCGCGTGGTCCGGGATCTCGATCAGCGCGGCCGTCGAAGGCGTCTATCGCTTCTGATGCGGCGGGCCGCGCCGGCCACGAAGACCGGCGCGGCCCGCCGCCCGTCAGCCGCTCACGGCAGCACCGCGCGCGTCGGGCACTCGCCGTCGCCCTGGAAGTCGCCGAGCGTGCGCGCCTGCGCGACGACGTAGTCGTACGCCGTCTCGATCTCCCCGAGCGCGCCCGCGAGGTTGTAGTCCTGGCCGAAGACCTCGGCGACCTTCACCTGCTTGAGCTCGTCGATCGTGGTCTCGCCGTCGCCGTCGAGGTCGCAGTCGGCGATGTACTGCGCGTACCGCTTCGTGAGCTCCGCGCCCGCGGTGATGTTGTTGAAGAACCAGTGATCGCCGTGGATGGTCGGCTTCACCGCGATCGTGCCGCCGGTCGGCACGCTGAACCCGGTCAGCTCGTCCTCGGTCGCGCAGTCGTCGAACGACGTCCCGGCCGACAGACCCCAGCTGAAGCGCACCCGCTCCGCGGGGACGCACTCCTCGCCTCGCGGGCACGACTCGCCGCCCTGCTTCTCGATGGAGCCCTCGAAGAACACCGAGTAGCCGCCCTCGACCATGAGCGCCACGTCGCCCTGCGTCGTGGGCGGCAGCGTCTTCACCCCCTCCCGCGCGTTCGGGAGGTCGAACCCGAAGCGGTCCCAGCGCACCGCGCTCGCGCCCTCGAACTCCGCGATCACGTACCTCGTGGCCGGCGCGTTCCTGAGGTCGAGCACGAACACCGAGGGATCGCTCAGCCTCTCCTTCGCGTCCGAGCGCGCCGCGCGCACGTTGCCGACCGTCACGAGGAACCGGTCGTACGTGACCCGCCAGCCGTCCGCGATGTTCTCCTCCCCCGTCCCCGGCTCGAGGCCCTCGGGGATGGTGTCCTCCGGCTCGACGAAGACCTGCACGGTGCCGGTCTCGGACGCCGCGCCGCCGTCGTCATCCCCGCCGCACCCCGCGACCAGCGCGAGCGCGCTCGCCGCGACCGCGATCCCTGTCTCTCTCGCTCTCTTCATGATCCAAGCTCCTCTTTCGCCGAAGACCGCGGACGAGCGCGCACCGGCGCGCCGCCCGCATGTGGCCGAGCGCAGGCCCGCGCACCTCGCGCGCCCCGCGCCCGCATCGCTCGCTCGCCTCGCCGCTCAGGCCGCGGGCGGAGAGCTCTTCGGCGCCAGGATCAGCAGTGGAATCGGGCGGACCTCCGGAGAGGGCCGCAGCGCGTCGAGGCGGAGCACCTCGAGCAAGGTGGCCCCTGCCACCCGGTGAAGGGGCGCGCCGAGCTGGCCGCGCAGCGCGAATGCGTCGCAGTGATCGTCGCCGACGTGACGCCGCGCGTCCTGGGCGGCGAGCCGATCTGCGGCGGGGCCGGGCGCCTCGTCGCCGGCCAGCTGCGGCGCGGCGGCGGCGGCGAGCGCCGCGGCGTGGGCCGTGTGGGCAGCGCTGACCAGCGCGCCGACGTGGACCAGCTCGCCGTGCTCGCAGCGCGCGTGCCGCACGAGCAGCGCGTGCGCCAGGCCGCAGAGCTGCGCGAGCACCGCGAGCAGCGCGACCCACCGCGCGCCCGGGCCCACGCGAGGGCGCGCGGCTCGACGGTGCGGTCGACGCGCCGCCAGCGCGCGCGCGCCCGCGCCGCGGCGGCCCCTCACGGCGCCCCCGACGCCCTTGACCAGACGAACGCCGGCGGGCTCTGCGCCGTCATGGCGATCACCAGCGCGTTGTGCGCGCGCGAGCCCGGCGCGATGACCACCTCGGCCGCCCCGCCCTCGCCCCCGGCGTCCTCCGCCAGCGCGTCGAAGTCGACCCGCGCGAGCCACGCGCCCACGTCGAAGCGGACCGCGAGCTCGACCGGCTCGGCGCCGACCGTCGCCGCGACAGCGACGCTCGGGACCGCGCGCTGCCCCTGGAACTGCGGCACCGCGTCGACGTCGGCGACGAACTCGAGCGCGTCCGCGCCCCGCGTCGCGCGCCCGCGCAGGTGGGCCGAGTGCCCGCCGGGCGCGGCGGGCGACCGCGCCGGGGCCGACTCGGTCAGGAACCAGTGGATGCCGTAATCGAACGACGCGCTCCGGATCTCCCCCTCGAAGCCGCGCACCCGGCCGAGCGGCTGCGGCTCCGGATCGAGCAGATCCACGCGCGCGATCGAGAGCACCTCGGCGATCGCGGTGCTGCACAGCGTCGCCGAGCCGGACGCGGCGGCGCAGAACTGGACCGGCCCGAACGCCACCGACGCCTCGTCGAGCGCGACCGTCCAGCCGCCGGCGGCGATCGCTCCGGGCGGCGCGGCCTCGGCGTGCGCGAGGTAGGAGACCTCCGGCTGACCGGTGCCGGCGCAGCCGAGCGCGGGGGCGGCGGCGACCGCGAGGGCCAGGAGGCCGCGCGCGGCGGAGCGGTCGTTGCCAGCGCGGCGATCGCGGCGGTCGTTCATAGCGAGAGCGTCACGTTGCCGAGGACCGTGAGCGGCGGCCCCGCGCTGATGTGCCGGGCCGGCAGCGCCGAGGGCACCGGGGTGGTCTGCCAGTTCGAGACGAACGAGTACTCGGTGTCCGCGTGCTCGGCGTCGAGCAGGTTCTGCGCCTCCACGCCCACCTCGATCCAGGGGCCCTCCTGCGCGGGGTCGCCGCCGGCGCGGAGGCTCCGCCGGAGCGACACTGACGCGTCCATCACGAGCAGCGGCGCGGCGCTCTGCGCGTACGGCAGCGGCCGCGCCGACAGGAACGTGGCGCCATAGCCGAGCCGCCCCTCGATCGGCCGGCCCGCGATCGTGACGAGCGGCTTCTTCACCGCGAGATCGGCGCGCACCACCACGGGCGGCACGAAGGGCAGCTGCTGCCCCTCGACGTACGGCGGCGTCGGGTTCTCGGGCGTCGGCGGGGGCGGCGCGTCCAGCGTGGCGTGCGCCAGGGTCGCGCTCACGCCCGCGGTCAGCGCCGGGCTCGGCGCCGCCTGCAGGTAGACGACGAGCCCGCGGCGCGTCGTCGGGCCGATGCGCGCGAGCCCGCCCTCCGCCGCGTCGAAGGCGAGATCGTACGAGAGGCGCGTCTCGTAGGCGGCCGCTGTGGCGCTGAGGCCCCCGCCGGGGCGCACCGTCGCGCCGACCTCGTAGCTCCTCACGGTCGCGAAAGGCGCGTTCTCGCCCTCCTCGAGCTGCCGCGCCTGCGGGGAGCGGTAGCCGTGGCCGTACGCGGCGGACAGGCGCAGCGCGGGCAGCGGATCGACCTCCAGCGTGGCCCGCGGGCCGAAGGCCACGCCCGCGGCCGTGCGCCGGAACCCCTCGATGTGCGTCTCCTTCTGGAACGCCGGGATGAAGTTGCCGAGGCGGTCGTCCACGTCGAAGACGAGCACGTCGGCGCGGGCGCCGCCGCGCAGCCGCGCCCAGCGCGACAGCTCGAGCAGCGCGTCGCCGTGCACGCCGATCCCGGTCAGCTGGATCGACGCGTCGACGCGCCGGTCCCACGTCTCGTTCTGCGGCGGCTGGAGCAGGTTCTGCGCCTGATCGATGCCGTCGGCCTGCACCTCGGCCCCGACGGCGACCTGGCCGGTGAGCCACGGCGCGAGCGCGGTCCGCGGCGTGCGGTAGGCGAGGCCGCCGCCGAGCGCGACGTCCTCGTTCGACTGCTCGATGAGATCGCCGCGGCCGGCCCACGCGGGCCGCACGCGCGAGCGCTGCGTGTAGCCGGTGAAGTTCATCCGGCTCCGGTACCCGGACGTCATCGCCCAGAGCCACGCGCTCTTCTGCGAGCCGTCGTCGTCCTCCCGCTCCGCCATCAGCGCGAGCTGGAGCCGGGTCGACGCGGCCGACTGCGAGCGGGCCGACGGGTCGCGGTACGTGTCGTGAAAGCCGACGCGCCCCGCCTCGATGTCGTCGCGCCGGAGCACGCCCGCGAGGTTCGCGCGGCTGCCGTGGGCCGCCACGTGGAGCAGCAGCGAGAACTCGTCCGGCAAGGGCAGCCGGTACTGGCCGACGGCGGCGCCCGAGATCGCCCCCCGCGTGCCGTCGCCGAAGCCGTCCGTGGCGCGCACCACGGCGGCCCCGAACGTGTCCTCCGACTGCGCCTCCGGCGCCCAGATCGCGAGCAGCCGCCGCGTGCCGAACGAGCCGAGCGTGCCCTTGAGCAGCAGCCCGCGGTCCTCGACGCCGAGGTCGAAGTACGCGCTGCCCGCGACGGCGAAGTCGCCCTGCTGCGGGTCGTAGACGCCCTCGACGACGCGGAGCGACCGCACCACCTCCGGGATGATCACGTTGAGGTCCCCGTACCCCTGGCCGTGCACGTGCGAGCGCTGGTTCAGCGGGACCGGCCCGACCCGGAGCTCGACGTCCTGGCCGTGCTCGGCGTCGAAGCCGCGGAGGAAGATGCGCTGCGCGACCGCCTCGCCCTCGGGGTGCGCCACGTGGACGCCGGGCGCGGCGCGGAGCATGTCGGCGGCGCTCGCGTGCGGCGCGGCGGACAGCGCCGCGCGGCCGATCCGGAAGTCGCTCGCCGCGCGCCGCGGCGGGTTCGGGCGGCCCTGCACGTGGATCTCGATCGGCTTGCCGGGCTCAGCCACCGCGTGCGGGCCCGCGACGCCCCCGGCGAACTCGACCGGCTTCGGCGGCGCGGGCGCGGGCGTCGGGGACGCCGCCGGCTGCTCGGGCGCGGGCGCCGGGGACACCGGCTCGGGCGGCGCCTCGTGCGGGCCGGGCGCGAAGTGGAACGGCACCCGGATCCGCGCCCGCACCGGCGCGCCGCCGCGCATGGCCGGCGAGAAGCGCCACCGCCGCGCGGCGCTGATGGCGGCCTCGTCGAACCCCGCGCCGCCGGACTCGGCGACGACAGCGTCGCTGACCGTGCCGTCCTTCTCGACCGTGACGAACAGCGTGACCGTCGTGTCGACGCCCTCGGCGAGCCGCTCGGGCGGGTACACCGGATCGACGTGCTCGAGGATCTGCGGCGCCACGGCCGCGCCTGGCTGCGGCTCGGGCTGCGCGAGCGCCGGCGGCGCGCCGAGCGCGCTGGCCGACAGGCAGCAGAAGAGCAGCCAGCGGCGCCTCGACGCGGCGGCTCCTTTGCGCGCACGAGCAGCGCTCTCGCCGACGTGCCTGGGCCCGCGCCCGGACGCGCACCCGCTCGGCGCGCTGGCGCGCTGCCTCGCCGCCCCTGCTTCTGGTCCAGACGCGCGCATCGGTGAGAGAGCCCCACGCGACTACCACGGCGCACAGCGGCGCCGCAAGCGCCCGCGCGCCGCGCGCCAGCGCGCACGACGGCGACGGAAGCGCGGGACGCCGCGACAGCGCCGCGGCGTCTCCCCGAGCGGCGCGCGCCCGTGTATCGTCTCGTCATGGCGAATGAGGCGCTCGTCCAGGCGGTCAAGTCCATCGTCACCCTTGCGCGCGGGGGTGACCTCGACGCTGCCTACCGGGGGTACCGCGATCTCTTCCAGAAGCCGGATTTTCTCAAGCAACGCCCCGAGGATCAGCGGCAGGTGCTGCGGCTCATGATCCTCGCGAAGGGCGTGCCGTCGACGCCGACCGAGTCGATGATCGAGGCCCACCGCGCCGCGGTGCCTGCCCTGACGGAGCTCGTCTCGATCCACGGCGACCCCGGCGACCACGAGCTCCTCGGGCTCTGCCACGTGGTGCTCGGCAACCTCGAGAGCGCCGACAAGATCTTCCGGGCCGGCCTCAAGGTCGAGCGGGAGCGCAACCCGCAGAGCGATCTGTGCGGCACGCTGATGAAGCGGATCTCGCTGCTGTAGTTTCCAGCGGCGCCCGTCCTGTAGGATGGCCCCCGGGCGCCACGGTGTGCGCTGTCAGGGAGTCCATGTACGTCATCGCGGTCGCGAGCCAGAAGGGCGGCGTGGGAAAGACCACGATTTCCCTCAACCTGGGGCTCGCCCTTGCGCGCGCCGGCCATCGCGTGCTGATCCTCGAGCTCGACGCGCAGGGGAGCCTCGGCCTGTCGCTGGGCCTCGCCGACCGCGCGCGGCCTGGCGTCGCGGAGCTGCTCACGGGCGCCGAGCGCCTCGAGTCGGTGCTGCTCCGGACGCGCGATCCGCAGCTCCAGGTGCTCACGGTCGGCCGGGTCGATCCCACGACCGTCTCGGGCTTCGAGGACGCGCTCGCCCGCGGGCCCGTGCTCCCGAGCGTGCTCGCGCGGCTCGCGCCGGACTTCGACCTCGTGGTCGTCGACTGCCCCGCGGGGCTCGGCAAGGTGACGACGCGGGCGCTCGAGGTGGCGACGCACGCGCTCCTGCCGCTCCAGGCCGAGCCGCTGGCGCTCCGCTCCGTCGGCCAGGTGCTCGCGGTGATCGATCGCGTGCGCGCCGAGGCGAACCCGCGCCTGTCGCTCGTCGGCATGGTGCTGTCGATGTTCGATCGGCAGGCGCCCGCGTCGCTCGACGTCGCCGAGACGCTCTGGACCAGGTTCCCCGACGGGATCATCCTCGATACCGTCATCCCGCGCGACGAGGCGTTCCTCGAGGCGTCGTTGCGCGGGGCGCCGCTCCTGCTCATGCAGAAGCGGCCTCCGCCGCTCGCGCGGGTCTTCGATCAGCTCGCGAACGACGTGCTCGTTCGCCTCGAGCCCACCTCGCCGGACGATGACGATGGCCCGATCTCGCTCCTCCTTTGACATCGACAGCGCCGTCGCCACCGCCGCGGCGCTCGTGAAGCGGCCGAGGACGCCGAAGGCGCGGGCGCCGTCGGTCGCGCCCGCGGGCGCGCCGCTCGTGTCGTTCGAGTCGCGGCCGCCGCCCTCGCGGGCGGAGCCGGAGCCGGTGTCGTCGCCGCCGCTGTCGCCGCTGTCGCCGGCGTTCGAGGAGCTCGCGCCGTCGAGCGACCTCCTGCCCATGTCGAGCCCGGGCGCGAGCGGCGAGATCGGGCTCCGGAGCGCGCTGCCCTCGTCGGCCGACGACGTCGACTCGCGGCACGGCATGGCGCTCGACCTGCCGTCGCCCGCCTCCTCATCGGCCTCGATCGCGGCGGTCTCCGGGCCGCGCGCCGAGCGGCTCGACGACGCGGTCGAGGCGGTCCCCGGGCCGCGCGCCGAGCGGCTCGGCGACGCTGTCGAGGCGCTCGGCGCGCGGCACGGAGACCTCCGCGAGCGGTCGCGCTTCCCGGATCTCTCCGCGGCGGGCGGCCCGGTCGCGCGCTGCGAGCGGGTGATCGAGTGGGTCGCCGAGGCGACGGGCGCCACGGACGTGTTCCTCGCGGACGCGGCCGGGCTCCCGTTCGCCGGCGCGATCCGCGACACGGAGGCGCGGCTCGCCGCCTCGGGCCTCATCGCGTCGGCGATCGGCTCGCTCGTGGCGGCGCTGCCCGGCGCCCCGTCGCAGCGCTTCGAGCTCTGCGTCGGCGACGGGCCCTTCTTCCAGCTCATCGGCTTCCAGGTGCGCTCGGCGGCGTACATCGTCGGCCTCATGCGCTCGAGCCCGCTCGTCCCGCGCGAGGCGCACGCCATCCGGGTCGCGTGCCAGCACGCGCTCGACGCCGCGATCGGGGTCGTCGGGTGAGCGCGGAGCACGGCGAGCCCTCGTTCGGTCGTGGGATCACGGCCGGTGCGGGCGCGCTGGACGACGACGATCCGCTCGCCCCGATCGCGCTCGACAGCGTCGGCTACGGCGTCGGCGGCCTCGACGCCATCATCGTCTTCCACCTCAGCGACGCGCGCGTCCACGCCGTGTTCGTGCGCGAGGGCGCGGCGCTCTCGCCTGGCGACGTCGCCGCGGGGCTGCGCGACGCGTACCTCGGCAGCCAGCTCGCCGCGCAGCGGCTCGTCCCGGAGCGCGAGGCGTCCGCCCGGTCGAACCGGGGCCGCGGCGCGCGATCGTCGAGCAAGCCGCCCGGCTCGCACGGCCGCGCGGAGGAGCTCCCGGACCCGGTGGTCACCCTGGAGCTGAGCGGCCGGACGGTCCTCCTGCGGCGCGTCCGCGCCTGCGTCGTCGCGAGCCTCTTCGACGGCACGATGCCGCTCGGCATGGCGCGGCTCGTGGCGCAGCGGCTCGCCGCGGCGCTCGCGCCCGAGCTGCCGCTCGAGGAGCCGCCCGAGGAGATGCTGAGCGACCCGCCGGGGCTGTTCGAGGAGCCGCTCAGCGCGGACACGGTGGACGATCTCGTGCGGGGGGTCGCGCGCTCGGCGCCGCCGCGGGGCGCCTCCATCGTCCCGTCGCGCCGGGCGGGCGGGACGCCGCCGCCCTCCGAGGCGCCGTCGCCCGAGGCCGCGCGGATCGAGCAGCTGCTCGCGCTGCTCGAATCCCGCGCGCCGGAGCCGCACGTGGCGCGGCTGCGGCTCGCGCTGCGCGCCGGGCTGACGCCGCTCGCGCTGGAGCACCCGGGCGAGCTCGGCGCGGAGGCGATGGTGCTGATCGAGACGGCGGTGGCGGACATCCTCGGCCTGGAGCGCGCCGCGCTGCGGAGGCTCCTGTGACGGCGCTCCGGCAGGGCTTGCGGGGTCGCATCGAGGGGCCGCTGGGCGATCTGCTCGGCCCGATCGTCCCGCACAGCCTGCTCCACGTGGCGGACCAGGTGGTGATCGCGCACTCGCACCACTTCGCGCTGTTCCTGGAGCAGACGATCTTCGACGCGCTCGGCGGGGAGAGCCGCGGCGTGCGCCGGCAGGCGGCGTTCGAGGCGGCGCACGCGCTGCTCGGCCCGCTGTACGCGGAGCGCCACGGGGCCTCGCCGCGGGAGAAGCTCGAGCTCGCGGGCGAGCTGTTCGCCGCGATGGGGCAGGGGCGGCTGCGGTTCGAGCTGAGCGCGGAGGGCGGCGCGGTGCAGGCGGAGTCGCTCTTCCACGGGACGAGCTTCCTCGCGAAGTACGGCGGCCGGGTCCAGAACCGGATGGTCGTCGACGCGTTCGCGTCCGGCTACTGCGCGGCGGCGGCGAGCCTCGCGTTCCCGTCGGACTGGGGGCGTCTGGAGGCCGACGAGGTCACGTGCGTCGGGCGGGGCGATGCGGTCTGCACGTTCTTGCTCACGCGGCGGTCCGAGCGGCCGCGGTTCGGCGAGGCGCTGACGCGCAAGCTGGTCGAGTCCGCGCGGGTGAGCTGGGCGCACGAGGGCGGCCTCGCGGCGCGGCCGCGGCGTGTGGGGTTCGCGATGCTCGAGGAGCTCGGGGCGCTCCGGGCCGACGAGCGGGGGCTCATCTCGGCGTACGGCGTGAACCTGGCGCTCTTGCCGGTGGGGTATGTGCACCAGAAGACGTTCGACACGGTGCACCTCGTCGAGCGGCGGTCTCCGGAGCTGGTCCCGGTGTTCGAGGCGCTGGTGCGGGAGGCGGCGCAGACGGGCGCGTTCCATCTGCTCGGGGGGATGCTCGCGTCCGCGTCGTTCGAGGCGGCGTGCGGCCCGGTGGGCAGGGACCAGCACGAGCGACTGGAGCAGCTCCTCGGGCTCGCCCGCGCGCTCGGCTGGGGGGCGCTCTCCGCGCCGGAGTTCCAGCCCGGCCGGCTGCTGGTGCTGCGGGCGCCGATGACGCACGAGAGCGCGTATTACGCGATGAAGCACGGTCCCACGGCGAGGGCCCGGCTCCTGTTCCAGCAGGGGACGGCGCTCGCGATCATGCAGCTCCTGCACCGCGTCGATTTCGGGACGGAGCGGCCGATCGACGCGGAGACATATGGTGGGCTGTTCAAGATAGGGACTCGGTTCCGGGTGCAAGAGACGAAGTCGCCGCTCCGGGGGGATGACACGTGTGAGGTGCGGGTGGAGGCGGTCGAGGACAGGTGGTGAGCGCTGACGGACTCGCTCGGCGCACGGCGGCGCGGTAGTCTAGGGGGGAGAGGTTGAGCATGGCCGAGCCCGCGCGGAAGCTGAAGTTCTCGTTCGCCGAGTACCTCGTCCGGGAGCATGCGAGCGAGACGAAGCACGAGTATGCGAACGGCGAGATCTTCGCGATGGCCGGGGGCACGCCGGAGCACGGGCTCATGGCGGTCAACGTGGCCAGCGTGCTCCGTGGCCAGCTCGTCGATCGCCGCTGCCGCGTCTACAACTCCGACGTCCGGGTGCGGAGCCAGGCCACAGGGCTCGCGACGTACCCGGACGTCAGCGTGGTGTGTGGTCGGCTGGAGCGCGATCCGGCGGACGAGAACAGCATCCTCAACCCGGTCGTGCTGGTGGAGGTGTTATCGCCGAGCAGCGAGGCCTACGACCGCGGCGAGAAGTTTGCTCATTACCAGGCCATCCCGTCGCTGAGCGAGTACGTGCTTGTCTCGTACCAGAGGAGGCGTGTGGAGGTCTTGCGCCGCAATGATGACGGGACATGGACGCTCCACGACGTGCGGGAGAGCGGCGTCGCGGAGCTCGCGTCGATCGGGTGCAGCCTCCCGCTCGATGAGGTGTATCGGGGCGTCTTCGAGGGGGCAGGGGAAGAGGTGGGCTGAGCGGCAAGAGGTCCTGCCGGGCCGCTGGAGGCTGATGGAGAGCAGCGCCCGCCCGCCCCTCAGCCCGGCTCGTATCGTTCCGACCCCCTGATGTGAAGCTCATGGACTGGCCTCCTCCTGGGGCGCCGCGCGGCCGGATAACTCTGGCGCGGGGCTCAGAGGAGGACGCAACCTCCTCGCGGGTCCGTCGCGCCCCCGGCGCCCGCGCGCTTGACGCCCCGTATCCGCTTCGGCAGAAGCGACGCATGCAAGACCGCGAGCTCCCCCCGCCGCCCCGGTTCGACCTCACGGGCCAGGTCGCGCTCGTCACCGGCGCCGCGCGCGGGCTCGGGGCCGCGTGCGCCGTCGCGCTGGCGCAGGCGGGGGCCGACGTGGTGCTCGGGCTGCGCGACGCGGGTCGCGACGACGGGCCGGCGAGCGCCATCCGCGCGCTCGGCCGCCGCGCGCTCCCGGTGCAGATGGACATCACCCGCGCCGAGGAGATCTCGCGGGCCGTCGCCGAGGCCGAGCGCGCGTTCGGCCGCATCGACATCCTCGTCAACAACGCCGGGATCGGCCCCCCGAACCCGGCCGAGAAGGTCACCGAGGCGGACTTCGACCATACCCTGGCCGTCAACCTGAAGGGGACCTTCTTCGTCAGCCAGGCGGTTGGCCGGGTGATGCTCCGGCAAGGCTCCGGCAAGATCGTGATCCTCAGCTCGCAGGCCGGCTTCGTCGCGCTTCCGACGGAGTCCGTTTACTGCATGACCAAGGCGGGGCTCGTGCACCTCACGCGGTGCCTGGCCGTCGAGTGGGGCCCTCACGGGATCAACGTCAACGGCGTCGCGCCGACCTTCATCCGCACGCCAGGAACGGTGAAGTGGCTGGAGGACGACGCCTTCCGCAACGATCTCCTCTCGCGCATCCCGCTCGGCCGCGTCGGCGAGCCGGTCGACGTGACCGGCGCGGTCGTCTTCCTCGCCTCACCGGCGGCCTCGCTCATCACCGGCGCCACCCTGCTCATCGACGGCGGCTTCACGGCGCGGTGACGGCGGCGCGCGCGTCAGTGCGCCGCCGCCTGCCGCTGCGGCCTCGCGTTCCACAGGCGCGTCGCCAGCGCGAAGCCGACGAGGGCGACAGGGAGCATGGCGACCGGCCACGGCATCCAGTTGCCCGGGTTCTTCGCCGCGTCGCCGGAGGGCAGGATGCTCCCGTAGAGGAACGACTGCGCTGCCGTGCCCAGGTAGACGAAGCCGTCGATGATGCCTGTCGCGATGCCCGCGTTCTTCTTACCGCCGAAGTCCATGCTCGCGGTCCCGGAGAGCATGCCGTGGACGCCGATCACGCAGAGGGACATGAACACGACGGTCCACCCCGCGATGGGCAGGCTCAGCGTGAAGAGGACGATCACCGCGCCGAGCACGAGGCCTGCATACAGCACCGAGGCGACCGGGCCGCGGCGCGACTCGAACACGTGATCGGAGATGAAGCCCGCGAAGACGCCGCCGAGGATGCCGGCGATGCAGAGGAGCACGCCCCAGTGCGTCGACACGAAGCCCTTGAGATCGGTCTTGTCCGCGAAGATGAGGTACCACTTCATGACCGCGTTGCGGAGGAATCCGCTGCAGAACTCGATGGCGACGATGATCCAGATGACCTTTTGCGAGAACATGCGCCGCGCGACCTCGAAGGGCCCGATCCGCTCTCCTGGTTCTCCTGACGAGGCGTCGGCGGTGTCGAAGTCCTGGTATCCCGCCTGGCCTGGCGTGTCGCGGATGAGGAAGAAGTCGAGCGCCGCGAACCCGAGCAGCAGTATGGCGGGGACGTGGAAGACCCACGGCATGGGCAGGAGCTTGGCGATGAATCGACTCCAGTCGTAGGCGAAGTAGAGCCCGAGAGAGATCAGGATGCCAAACACGCCGCCGAGCATCCCGCGCTCGCGGACGTGGAACCAGGGAGCGTTCACCTTGACGATGGACACGGCGCCGAAGCTCTGGAAGTACATGTTGCCGGCGAAGAGCGCTGTCATCGCGGTGATGGCCGTGTCGTGGTCGAGCTGTCCTTCCTCGGCGAAGCGGACCGCGGTGCCCATGAGCACGTTCATGAGCGCGGAGCCGCCGGCGGCGAGGAGGATGGTGACGCGCCCGCCCCACCTGTCGGTCAGCGGCCCATTCAGCAGGAAGGCGACCCCGTAGACGGCCGAGCCCCAGCCGTCGATGTTCCCGAACTCCTGCTTGCTGACGAGGTGCATCGCGTCGAGCGCCGACGCGTTGGCGGAGAAGTTGTAGCGCCCCATGTAGAGGAACGCGTAGGTGAGCCCCAGCGGAAACCAGTTGAAGAACCGCCGGCGCCGGAACTCCGCCGAGTGTCCGAGGTCGATCTTCGGCAGCCGCCGCATGACGACCGCGATCGCCGCGAGCAGCAGAAGGATCGGCAGCAGCTGATTGAGCCAAGCAGGCATGGATCGCCCTCCGGCCGCCGACGATAACGGCCCCCCGCACCAGCGGCTACGCCTTCACGCGCACCTTTGCCCGCCCGCTCGCTTCACCGAAAGCCGCCGCACAGGGCGTCCGTCACGGCCTCGAGCCGCCGGAGGGGGCAGGGAGCGTGCGGGGACGGCCCGATGACCGTCGTTCTCAGAGGAGCCGCTGCGGCATCAGACGAGCCGTTGCGGCGGGCATCCCTGGCGGCCTTGAGCCGCCGGAGGGGGCAGGGAGCGCGTGCGGCGCGCGTGGGGACGGGCCGCTGTCTGAGCACGCGCCCTGAGCCTTACCCGCAGGGTAAGGCTCAGGGCGCGTGCGAGTTCGGCGGGGCCCCGCGCGCGCCGCACGCGCTCCCTGCCCCCTCCGGCGGCCCTAGCCTTTCAGATCCCCCCGCCCGGATCACCCTCCCCGCCCGCGGAAGATGGCATGGCGGAAGTAGTTGATCTGGCTCTTCGCGAACTCCTTGGCCGCGTCCAGCCGGTCCCCGTCGCGCGACGAGCTCCGGATCAGCAGCTCCCCGTTCTCGTAGAGCTCCCGCGTCTTGCTCCGCTGGAGCTTCCCGCTCGACGTCTTCGGCAGCACGCCCATCCCGACCGCCACCACGTCGTCGACCGTGAGCCCCATGGCCTGCTGCACCACGCGGCGCACCTCGCCCTTCAGCCCCTGCTTCTCCTGCTCGTCCGACGCCGCCGTCTCGAAGACGATCACCACCCGCTCGCGGTCGTTGTGCGGCTTCATCGTCCCGAACGCGATCACGTTGCCCTTCCGGACCCCGGCGACGCGGCTCGCCTCCCACTCGAGGTCCTGCGGGTAGTAGTTGCGCCCGTTGACGATGATGACCTCCTTCGAGCGCCCGCAGATATAGACCTTGCCCTCCGCGAGATACCCGAGGTCCCCCGTCCGCAGCCACCCGCCCGCGAACGCCTCCTTCGTGAGCTCCGGCTCGTTGAAATACCCGGCCATCACGCTCGGCCCCCGCAGCCTGAGCTCCCCGACCTCGCGATCCCCGAGCGGCCGCGCGCTCTCCGCGTCGTCCGACGCGAACACCGCGATCTCGTGCCCCTCGAACGCCGACCCGCACTGCACGAGCGACGACGCGCCGTCGCTGTCCGCCGCGGCCGGCACCGCCTTGCCCTCTTTCCAGAGCGTCTCGCCGTCCACCACGTCGGTCTGCAGCCCCGTCCCGAGCGCGCTGAACGAGACGGCCAGCGTGCTCTCGGCCATGCCGTAGGAGCAGACGAACGCCTTCTCGTCGAAGCCGACCGGCGCGAACTTCTCCGCGAACGCGCGCAGGTTGTCGGCCCGGATCGGCTCGGCGCCGCAGCCGGCCACCCGCCACGTCGAGAGGTCCAGCCCCGCCATGTCCTGCTCCCGGATCCGCTTCACGCAGAGCGCATAGGCGAAGTTCGGCCCGAACGACACGTTGCCCCGGTGGCGCGTGATCGCCTCCAGCCAGCGCACCGGGCGCTTCAGGAACAGGAGCGGGGGCAGGAAGGTCACCGTGTTGACGTAGTAGAGCGGCGCGATCACGAAGCCGATGAGCCCCATGTCGTGGTAGAGCGGCAGCCACGACACGCCGGTATCCACCGACTCGCGCACCCCGAGGCCGAGATCCACGATCGCCCGCACGTTGGCCGCCAGGTTCGCGTGCGTGAGCACCACGCCCTTCGGGCGCGACGTCGAGCCGCTCGTGAACTGGAGGAAGCACACGTCGTCGAGCTCGACCTTCACCGGCTTGAGCTCCTCGCGCGAGCCCCGGATGCCCTCCACCGCCACGATCTGCTGGAGCTCCGGCGCCTGCGCCTGGATCGTGCCGAGCATGCGCTTGATCTCGGCGCTCGTGAGCAGGACCTTGGCGCCGCTCTTCGCGACGATGTGGAGCGTGTTCTCGAGGTAGCCGGTCAGCTTGCCGAGGCCGGTCGGCGGGTAGATGGGCACCGGGATGACGCCCGCGCGGATCGCGCCCAGGAAGGCGAAGATGAAGTCGGCGTTGTCCGGCAGGATCAACGCGACGCGATCGCCCTTCTGGAGCCCGAGCGCCTGGAGCGCGCCGCCGATGCGCGCGCTCGCCCGCTCGATGCCGCCATGCGTGAAGAACGGCTCGGTCTCGCTCGACTCCTCGATGAAGCGATAGCCCGTCTTCGTGCTCGCCGCTGCGTCCTCGATCGCCTGTGCGACCGTCCGCGCTTTCCAAACAGCCGTCATCCCGAGAGCCTTCCTTCGTTCTTGAGCTTGAGCTCGATGGCCTTGACGACGTCGGCGACCGTGTCGACCTCGCGCAACATGTCGTCGGGGATGGAGAGGTCAAACTTGTCCTCCATGTCCGCGACGATCTCCATCACCCCCAGCGAGTCGAGGCTGAGGTCGGCGACCAGATGGCTCGACTCCTCGATCTTCACCTCGCCGGCCGTGTGCCCTTCCAGGAGCTGGATGATCTCTGCCCGCAATGTCTCCCGTGTCCACGTCATCGTCCGGTCCTACCCCAACTGCGGCGTGGCGAGGAGGGGGCTTGCTCCGGCGCCGAGGCGCTCGAATGCGGCCGCGCGCCCCTGAACGGACCTTCGCGCTGCATCAGGGACGGGCGGCGTCGATGATCTCGCGCAGCCGACTGAGCCCCTCCAGCGCTCGCGCCCCGTACCACATGAGGTCCTTGCCATCGCACCGGATCACGTGGCCGCGGCGTGCGGCGGGGATGTCGAGGGAGCGAAATATTGCCGCGTCGGCGTCGGTGAAGGCGTGCGGCTCGTCGGGCAGCAGCACGATGTCCGGGGCGCGCGCGATCACCTCGTCGAGGGTCACGCGGGGGTAGCGGAGATCGCGGCCCTGGACGCGCTCGGGCGGGAGCGGCGGCGCCTTGCCCAGGTCGGCCGCGAGCGGGTAGCGCCGGGGCCGGTCCTCGAAGACGTTCTGCGCGCCCGCGAGGTCGAGCATGTCGGAGATGAACGTATCGCCGTGGACGGTCATCAGCGGGTCCATCCAGATCGGGACGAAGGCGCGGAGCGGCGGGCGCTCGCGGCGCCGCGCCTCGGCCGCGGCGTGGGCGCGGTAGGCGGCCGCGACCTGCTCGCGCGCGACGGCCGGAGGGGGCGGCGGGGCGGGGGCGCCGCCGTCCGGCGCCGGCGCCGCGGGGCGCGCGGCCACCGGGGGCGCCGCGGAGTGGCCGAGCAGGCGCGCCAGGCGGGCGAGGTGCGCCACGCCGTCGGCGACCCGCCTCGGGAACGAGACGAGCACCCGGAGGCCCGCCGCGTCGAGGCGCTCGATGTCGCGCTGGCTGTTCTCCTCCTGGTTCGCGACGACGACCTCGGGGTCGAGCGCGACGATGCGGTCGACGTCGGCGTCCTTCGTGCCGCCGACGAGCTCGATGCCCTCGACGTCCTCCGCGGGCGCGACGCAGTAGCGCGTGCGGCCGACGAGCCGCTCCCTCGCGCCGAGCCGGAGGAGCGAGTAGGTGTCGCTCGGGACGAGCGAGACGATCCGCTGCGGCGGGCCGCGCCACTCGTGCTTGCGCCCCCGGTCGTCGACGATGCGGATGAACGACCCGGCGAAAGCCGGGCCCCAGCCTGCGCTGAACGCCATGCGCCCGATGTAGCCCGTCACCGCGCGCGCTGCACGCGATCGGCGCGGCGTCGCGCGCGCTGCGCTCGATCGGCGCGGGGCCGCAGCCGATCGTGGCGGGCACGGCAGGCGCGGCGGGCGCGGCGGGCGCCGGGGTGGTGGCCAGACTGGACGATGGCGGCGGGAAGAGAGGAAAAAAATCAATAATTATAAATATTTACGTGCTCCGTGCGCGCCTCCGGACGGATGTGGCCGCCACCTCGCCGGGCGCGGCGCCCGCCATAAGTTGGCCCGCGGGGGCGAAGTCTGCGACGAGGGGTCGTGCAGATCGATCGCCTCGATGTGCGTCGCGGAGGCACGCTCCCGTACCCGCCTTCTGGCTTGCCGCCCCTCGCCCGCGGCCCCGCGCGCGAGGAGCCCCCGCTTCGCCGGGCGCCCCGCGGAGGGCGGCTGCTGCCGTGCCGCATCGGGCGCTACACGCTCTTCGATCACATCGGCCAGGGCGGGATGGCCGACCTCTACCTGGCGCGGGTGCGCACCGACCTCGGCGCCGCGCGCCTCGTCGCCATCAAGGAGGTCGCCCCGAGGTTCGCGCACGACCCGCGCTTCGTGGAGATGCTCGCGAGCGAGGCCAGGCTCGCCGCGGGGCTGCGCCACGCGTCCATCGTGCAGGTCGAGGACCTCGGCCGCGAGGACGGCGCGATGTTCATCGCGATGGAGTACGTCGAGGGCTTCGACCTGCGCGAGCTGCTCCGGCGCTGCGCGCGCCAGAAGGTGAAGCTCCCGGTCGCCTTCTCGCTGCTGATCGTCGTCGAGGCGCTGCAGGCGCTCGCCTACGCCCACCGCAAGGGCGTCGTGCACCGCGACGTCTCGCCGTCGAACGTGCTCCTCAGCTTCGAGGGCGAGATCAAGCTCTGCGACTTCGGCATCGCCCGCGCGCACGAGCGCAGCGGGGGGACGCTGGACGAGGCGCTGCAGGGCAAGGCCGGCTACATGAGCCCCGAGCAGGCCCGCGGCGAGGCGCTCGACGCGCGATCCGACATCTTCGCCACGGGCATCCTGCTCTGGGAGCTGCTCGCCGGCCGGCGGATGTACAGCGCGGGCAGCGCGCCGCTCTCCAAGGAGGAGGCGCGCGGCGAGCTGCTCGAGCTCGCCCGGCGCGCCGTGATCCCGCCGCTCGTCGAGCGCGGGCTCCCGGACGAGGCCACGCTCCACGCGATCGTGGCGCGGGCGCTCGCGGAAGCGCCCGAGGACCGCTACCCGAGCGCGGCGGCGATGCTGCGGGACGTCGCGGCGTACGCGACGGCGGCCGAGATGGCGGCGAGCCCGCTGCGCTTCGGGGCGTGGCTGCGCGACAACTTCGGCGCGGAGATCGTGGCCGCCCGCCGGGCGCGCGAGCGCGCGGTGCGCGCGCTGGAGCTCGGTCCGCCTGCGGTGATCGAGCCGGTCGCGACGGCGGCCGCGACGCCGCGGGCGCGGGCGGCGGCGGCAGCGGGGGCGCCGGCGCCGGCAGCGAGGGAGGCGGCGCCGGGGGCGGCGGCGCCGATGGCGACGAGGGCGGCCGGCGCACAGCGCGCCAGGCCTGCCGCGCGGGCCGGGGGCGCGCTGACGTTGTCCCAGGTGAAGGCGCAGCGTCCGCTCGCTCGGCCCCGGCGGCGCGCGCTCGGGCCGCTGCTCGCGCGCGGTGCGCTGCTGCTCGCGCTCCTCGTCCTCTGCGTCGCCGGCTGCTACCTCGCGGCGCGGGGATAGCGCCCTTCAGGCCGAGGAGAGGAGAGACTTAACCGCCAAGAGCGCCAAGGACGCCAGGAACAGAGACGAAGAGATCTCTTGGCGCCTTGGCGCTCTTGGCGGTTTCTCTTTTCGCGGTCCGCGCGTCATCTGTTCACGCACCGGCGCCGCCGGTCGCCTTCATGCCGGCTCGGCGATCGGCGCCTCGGGCACGGGGACCTGCGCCTCCGGCTTCCGCTCGCACGCGTCGTTGCTGACGCCCACGCCGTAACGGTAGATGAGCTCTCCGCCGAGCCAGCCGCTGGCGCCGGCGAGGCCGAACCCGGTGGTCGAGAGCGCGATCCCCAGGGAGCGCAGCCCGACCGCCCGCGACGCGAGCGAGGCGCCGTACAGGCCGGCGATCGCCATGTTCATGGCGCCGTGGACGAAGCCGATCCGCTTCGCCGAGCCGAGCGTGGTGCTCCAGTCGGCGAGCCCGGCGGCCGCCGCCACGACCGCCCCGGCGAGGCCGATCGCCGCGGTCGCGTCCGCCCCCCGGTGGACCTTGCGCCCGCCCCCGATGCCGGCGAGGTCGAGCACGAGCGTGCACGACCAGGCACCGATGGGGATGGTCACCAGCACCGGGTGCAGAGGGTGCCCGAGGAACTTGCCGTGGAGCACCTTGGCCACCGTGGGCGCTCGCTCCAGGACGGACCGGATGCCGCGCTGAAGCGGGTCGGCGATCCGGTCGATCCAGTCCTGCCGCTCGATCTCCCCCACGACTGCGCTTCCGATCATGTCCCCTCCCCAGAGGCGCGCATCTCTCGCGCGCATTCCCGGCTCATGGCGCCCGGGCGCCGGACGTCCAGCCGCCGTCCAGCGGTGAACCGCGCCCGACGGCACACGAGCAATCGGCGGACCCCGCGCCAGCGGCTCGGGCGTTCCCACCGCCGCGCGGCGCGCGGCGCGGACAAGGCCAGCACATTCGCTTCTGCAATGGTGCGATGCCGAAATTTCAGATTCGAAATCGAACGCGCCGCATCTGGAAAGAAATCCGTTCGAATCGTGAACATCACGGATGGCATGGACGGTGCTCTACGTCCGGACAGCGCTGCCGGCGCGGCCTTCCCCCCCCCAAGGCCCCGGCGGCGCTTTTTTTTGCCTTCTTTCCCCGCCGTGCAGGGCGCGCCCGCGCGAGCGCGCCGTGCGTTCCTCGTCCCGCGCGGTGTTCTCTGGTATCTCGCCCGTGCCGCGCCGCGCGCGGCCCTCCCGGAGCGATGCCCCTCCTCGCCGATGTCGCGGTGCCCGTCCCGCTCTCGCAGGCCTTCACCTACGAGGTCCCCGCCGCGCTCGCCGGCGAGGTGCGGCCGGGGGCGCGCGTGCTCTGCGAGTTCCACCGGCGCAAGCTGCTCGGCGTCGTGCTCGCCGTGAGCGAGCGCAGCGCGGCGATCGATCCGTCGAAGATCAAGCCGCTCGCGGCGCTCGTCGACGCGCGGCCGGCGCTGCCCGCCGAGCTGCTCTCGTTCCTGCAAGAGCTCGCCGCCTACTACTTCGCGCCGATCGGCGAGGTGCTCCGCCTGGCGCTGCCGGCGATCGAGCGCGAGCAGGTGCGGGCGCTCAAGGCCCAGGGCGAGCTCGATGGCGTCCTCGACCTCGGGCGGGCCAAGCAGGTGGGCGGCCGCAAGGTCGCCTACGCGCGGGCGACGGACGCGGTCGAGGAGCCGGGCACGCTCCGCGGGCAGGCCGCGGCGGTGCTCGCGCTGCTCCGGGCGAACGGCGAGCAGCCGGTCGCGCGGCTCGAGGAGCGCTTCGGCAACGCGCGCAGCGCCCTGAAGAAGCTCGCCGAGCGGAACCTCGTCGCCCTCGACGAGCGCGAGCCGCCGCGCGACCCGTTCTTCCGCCTCGCCGAGGCGCGCGACGTGCCCCCCGAGCTCAACGCGGCGCAGGCCGAGGCCGCCGAGCGCATCGACGCGGCGCTCGCGGCCGCTTCCGCGCCGGGGGCGGGGGAGCACCGGGCAGGGGCGCCGCACGAGCCCCGGCCGGCGGCGCCCAGCGCGTTCCTGCTCTTCGGCGTGACCGGCTCCGGCAAGACGGAGGTGTACCTGCGCGCCATCAAGAGCTGCCTCGAGCGGGGCCGCGGCGCCCTCGTGATGGTGCCCGAGATCGCCCTCACCCCGCAGCTCGTCGCGCGCTTTCGGGCCCGCTTCGGCGACGCGCTCGCCGTGCTCCACAGCGGGCTCAGCGACGCCGACCGCCACGCCATGTGGTCGAGCCTGCACGGCGGTAAGGTGCGCGTCGCCATCGGGGCGCGCTCGGCGCTGTTCGCGCCGGTGCCGGACCTCGGCCTCATCCTCGTCGACGAGGAGCACGACGGCTCGTTCAAGCAGGAGGAGGGCGTGCGCTACCACGCGCGCGACATGGCGCTGCTGCGCGCCCACCGCGCCGGGGCGGTGTGCGTGCTCGGCTCGGCGACGCCCTCCATCGAGTCGGTCGCGCTGGTGCGGCGCGGCAAGCTCACCGAGCTGCGCCTGCCGGACCGCGCGCACCGCGAGGCCAGCCTTCCCGAGGTCACCCTCGTCGACCTCCGCCGCTTCGGCGCCGGCCCCTCGGGCGACCCGCTGATCTCGCTGCCGCTGCACCGCGCGCTCGAGAAGACGCTCGCGGCGAAGGAGCAGGCGATCCTGTTCCTGAACCGCCGCGGCTTCGCGCCGAGCGTCGTCTGCGGCTCGTGCGGGACGCTGACGACGTGCGAGGCCTGCTCGGTCGCGCTGACGTACCACCGCGGGCGGCGCCGCGACGCGCCCCCGCCGGCCGGCGCGCCCGCGGCGTCCCTGGGCGCGGTCGCGCCCGCGGCGCCTGCGCTCGCGGCGCCTGCCCCCGCCGGCGCGCCCGCGGCGCCCCCGCCCGCGGGCGCGTTCGGGGCGCCGCCGATGGACGAGCGGCCCCAGGGCGGGCGGCTGCGCTGCCATTACTGCGACTACGCGGGGCCGCTGCCGGACCGCTGCGCGGCGTGCGGCTCGCGGACCCTGCTGCTCGAGGGGCTCGGCACCGAGCGGCTGGAGGCGACGATCGCCGCGTCGTTCCCGGAGGCGCGCGTGGCGCGGCTCGACCGCGACGTCGCGGGCAAGGACCGGTCGCAGGCGATCCTCGCGCGGATGCGCGAGGGCAAGATCGACATCCTCGTCGGCACGCAGATGGTCACGAAGGGCCACGACCTGCCCAACGTGACCCTGGTCGGCGTGGTGAACGCCGACGCCGCGCTGGGGCTGCCCGACTTCCGCGCGGCCGAGCGCGGCTTCCAGCTGCTCGTGCAGGTGGCCGGGCGCGCGGGCCGGCGCGACCGGCCGGGCCGGGTGCTCATCCAGACGCGCAACCCCGAGCACCCGGCGATCGCGTTCGCCGCGGCGCACAACGTGCCCGGCTTCCTCGATCGGGAGATCCGCGATCGCGAGGAGGTGGGCTATCCGCCCGCCACGCGCCTCGCGCTGCTCCGGGTCGACGCCGTCGACGAGGGCGTGGGCCGCGGCGCCGCGGCGAAGCTCGCGGCCCACGCGCGCACCTGTCCGGAGGGGCTCGCGCGGCGCGTCGAGGTGCTCGGGCCGTCGGCGGCGCCGATCGCGCGCCTGCGCGGGCGGTACCGGTTCCGGGTGCTCCTCCGGGCGCGCGAGCGCGGGCCGTTGCGGGGGACGCTCGCGGCGCTGGTCGGGCTCATGAGGGATGGCCTCGACCGGAACGCGCGCGTGATCATCGACGTGGATCCCGTCGCCATGCTGTGACGGGCCTCCGCGGCGGGTGGTGCTGTCATTTGCCCAGAGAGGGTTCACATGAAGGCGGTAAGGCGGGAAGATCATTGAGATTTTCTTCCCGCCTTACCGCCTTCATGTTCAAATGACAGCACTACCCCGCGGCGCGCTGGCCGGGAGCGGCGAGCGCTGGCCGGGAGAGCGCTAGCCGGGAGCGGCGAGCGCCGCGAGCTCGCCGCGCGCGGCGCCCGAGAGCCGCTCGAACTCGGCGCCCAGCCAGTCGAGGAACGCCGCGTCCCACGACGGTCCCTCCGGCCGGGCGGCGACCGCCTCGGCGAGCTCGCGGTCCCAGCGGCCGTAGACCTCGCGGAGGAGCGCGTGAGCCCGGCGGGCCGCGGCCGAGGCCGGGTCCGCCTGGCCGTCCAGACGCTCGGCGAAGGCGTCCTCGCACAGGAAGTAGTTGCACGTCGCGGCCCGCCGCTCGGGGGGGACGGTGCAGCCGCGGGGGCCGTGGTACACGCACTTCGAGCGCCGCGGGGCCGAGCGCTCCTCGCGCTTGCGCACGCGCCGGAGCTGGAGTCCGCGGCTCACGGGGAGCAGGTTGCCGGCGGCGATCTGCTCGAGCAGCCAGGCGCGGCCGCCGAGGGAGGCGATGCGCCCGATGTCGGTCCAGTCGAGCTCGGGCGGGCTGACGCAGCAGCCCGCGGGGCCTTGCGGGCACTGGCCGCACAGCGTCGAGTGCAGGTGGGTGTGCTCTCCTGAGAGCTCCAGACGGATCATCGATGCCCTTGCCGCGGCTCGAGGGGCCGAGACATGCCTTCGAGACAGCGCACGTCCTGGTACATGACTGGCCAGGAATGCCAAAAGCGCTGCGCGATTGCAAGATCGCAAGCCAGCCCGCGACCCGCGCGTCCTCCCGTGGCACCTCCCGTGGTAACAGCGTGTTCGAAAAGAGCGAGAACTCGCACTCCCGGGCGCTCGTGGAGGAGCTGAATCAGTTATAGTAAGTATCGGGCACCGACGTGCGCGCGCGTGCGCATGTCCACGCGCGCGACCGGGAGAGAAAGGTGCGATCGTGCTTCTCTGGCCGCGGCGGGAGTTGATAGGCTGCGCCGGTCATGGGCGATACGCTTCCCAGGGAGGTCGGTCGGGCCATTCGCGTGCTCCGGCTGCTGCACGGGCTCAGCTACGCCGAATTCGCCGAGAAGGCGCGCCTCTCTGCGACGTACCTGCGGCAGGTCGAGCGCGGCGAGCGCGACCTCGGGCTCGGCGCGCTGGCGCTCATCGCCCAGGGGCTCAACTGCGATGCTCGACTCCTCCTTCCCGGCGACGGGCGCAGCCCGGTCTCCGCCGTGGTCGCCGATCGCTTCGACCGCGCGCCCGAGGCGCTCCAGGACGCGCTCCTCTACCTCCTGATCGAGCCAGACGACTCGTCGAAGAAGCAGGCCATCCTGGCGCTCATCAACGAGGAGACGGACCGCGCGCGGCCGCGCTCCCGGCCCCGGCCGGAAGAGCGCGGGTCGCGGGGCACCGTGCCCCCGTCCTCGAGCCGGCGCGGGCGATGAGCCGCTGAGCGCTCACGGCCGCGCCGACAGCACGAGGAGCGGCGCCTCGCCGGCCGGAGCCCGCCGCGCGCCGTTCCGGGGCTCCGCGCCCCCGTCCATCGACGCGAGCCGCTGCGCGGCGAGGAGCTGAAACGCGGTCAGCGCGCGGGTCCGCCGCTTGTAGGCCGTCGAGAGGGGGATTCCGGACTGGACCGCGAAGTCCGCCATGGGGACGCCCTCGATGTCGTGCGCCATGAGGACCGCGCCGAGCTCGCCGTCGATCTCCCGCAGGACGGAGAGGGCAAACAGCCGATCGCACTCCGAGATGATGTACTCCTCCGCCGACGGCTCCTCGAGCTCGGCGTCGAAGTCGTCCGGCAGCGGCTCCTCCACCCGGCGTCGCGCGCGCTCCGCGTAGTGGGACGCGGTGTGGACCGCGATCCGGTTGAGCCAGCGATCAGGCGGCCCGCGCGCCGGATCGTAGTTCGCGAAGCTCTCGTGCGCCGCGAGCATCACGATCTGAGCGACGTCGCGGCGATCCCGGCGCGGGACCCCCAGGAGGCGCAGCCAGCGCCGCACGAGCACGATCGTTTTCTTGTTGAAGATCCGCCAAAAAGCCTTTTCCCTGTCGTTCGGCGGCTGCGCACCGTTGCTCCCATGCCCCGTGCCCGGCATTGCGTAACGATCGTTATCACAAGAAACGAAACTTGCAAAACGCGGTCGGGGCGATCCCGGGCAGAAATTCGCCTGATGGGTAAGGTGATGTAGGTGATCGTGGGTAGAGCTGTTCGTGGCTGCCTGGGGCGTGTTTTACGCGTACGAGGGCTGAAACGTCGGAGAAAGCGCCGTTCGACGATGGTGCTGGAGGTGTAACGATCGTTCCTTTCGCCGACAGGCCGGGCCCTTCAATCCCGGACGCCTCGATCACGTTCGTTACCGGGCGCCTCGGGGCCTCCGCCGGGTGCGGCCGCTTTCCCCGCTGGACGCCACGGCACCGCGCCGGTACACGGCGCTCGATGCACAGGCTCCATCGAAGGATGCCGGCCTTCCGGCGGCTCGGCGCGCCCTGCCCGGCGCGCGCCGCGCTCGTCCGCGGGGGCTCTGGCGAGGCGCTCACCGCCCATGTCGGCTGACGCGGGGAACCCAGGGGCGGCGCCCCGCGACGAGGCGCCGGCCGCAGGGGGCGCGGGGCAGGCGGCCGCAGGCGGCGCGGGGGAGGGAGGACCCGCGTCGGCGCGCCAGCGGGTCGCGTACTTCGGACGGCCCGGGACGTTCAGCCACGAGGTCGCTTCCCGGCGGTTCGGGCAGGGCGCGGAGCTCGAGCCCCGGCGCACCATCTCGGCGGTGTTCGACGCCGTGGCCGGCGGCGCGGCGACCCACGGCGTCGTGCCCATCGAGAACGCGGTGGGCGGCCCGATCTACGACACCGTGGATGAGCTGATCCGCCGCGAGGGCACGGGCGCCGCGCTCGTCGTTTGCGAGGAGCTCTCTCTGCACGTCACGCTGTCGCTCCTCGGCAGGAAGGGCGTGACGCCGAGGCGCATCTACTCGCACTTCGTGCCGCTCAAGCACTGCGGCGACTGGCTCCGCGAGAACTACCCTGGCGCGCAGATCCTCGAGGCGGAGAGCACCGCCGAGGCGGTCGAGCGCGCGGCGCAGGACGGCGAGGCCTGGGCGATCGGCAACAAGGGGGCGGCGGCGATCTACAAGCTCGACGTCCTCGTGCCGAAGCTCGGGGTGAAGGGCGAGAACATCACGCGCTTCTTCGTCGTCGGCAGGGCCGAGGAGCCGCCGCCCGCGGGCGGTCGGACGCTGCTCCTGTTCGGGCTGGACCACCGCCCGGGCGCCCTCGTCGCGGCGCTCTCCGCGCTCGGGAGACACCATATCAACCTCACGCGCATCGTCTCGCGCGCGCTCCCGGACAGCCCCGAGGAGTACCTCTTCCTCGTCGAGTGCGAGGGCAGCACGGCGGAGCCTTCCTTCAAGGAAGCGCTCGCGCTGCTCCAGCAGCACGCGACGGGCGTGCGCTCGCTGGGCTCGTTCCGCGTCAGCCAGAAGTACGAGTGAGGCCCGCGGCCTCCGTCCCTTCACCGTCCCCTCCACGCTACGGTCTCGGGGGCCTCGGGTGCGCGACCCGCCCGCGATCTCGGGCTGGGCACCTTCGCGCGTCATCCCCCTGGGAGGCACGGGATGCACCTCGGGACCAGGCTGCCCGATGACAGCGAGTTGATCGCGGTGGACGCGGGCCGGCCTCCCGTCGAGTAGGCACCCTCACTGGCTCGCTGAACAACGCCGCTCGGAAGGTGGAAATATCTTCGCGCGGGGTAGCCTGCGTGACCCTCTGTTCTTTTCGGTGGCCAATTGCGCCTCGCCTGCGACTAGAACGCTCGCTGCGTGCGGTCTCGCACTCCTCGACAGGCAAGGTGACATGGATCGACGATGGCGATGGCTCTTCGTGGTTGTGCCGGCGCTCATGGGCTCTCTGGAAGGGTGTGATGTGGACCCGTGGGTGGCGGCGTTACCGGCCGACAGCGGCGCGCGCGGCGGCTGGGCAGCCCCGAAGGTCAAGCCGATCGGGGCGAGCTGCGGCTGTGATGCGGACTGCGACGGTGAGGCGGTCGTCTGCATGCTCGGCGTCTGCATGCAGCGGGCGGAGGGGCTGTGTTCGGCGCCGAACAGCGAAGAGGGCTGCGCGCCCGGCTCTCGCTGCTTCAACACCGATATCCTGACGGACACGGGGGTGTGTTATCCCGTCTACGATCCCGCGACCTGCGAGGGCGTGGAGAACCGTCATGGCCTGTGCTCTCCGCGGCGCGGCGACGGGTGCAACGCGGCGTGCGGCGCGGCGTGCGCGGAGGACACGGTCACCCCCGGGGACGTGGGCGCGGCCTGCGACACAGCGGAGGCGTGCTCGCTGCCCGGCGCGACCTGCTACAGCGACGCGAGCACGACGGAGCCGAACGGCTGGGTCGAGGGCTACTGCCTCGCCTTCGACTGCGAGGGCGACGACCAGTGCGGCCCGGAGGCGGGCTGCTTCCCCGCGGGGGAGGACGGCGCGCACATCTGCCTGAACACCTGCGGCAGCGACCTCGACTGCCGGCCTGGCTACGTGTGCCATTCGGTCGACGGCGCGAGAGGCGACGGCGGATCCGCCTGCTTCGCCGGCTGCGACGCCGCCGCGACCTGCCCGCGGGGCACGACCTGCCTCGGCGAGCTCTGCGTATCGGACGAGGTCGCGTGCTCGCCCGACGTCCCGTCCGGGTGGTGTCCGGAAGGCGAGACGTGCGACGACGGCGTGTGCCGCAAGGACGCCTTCGCCTGTGACTCCGCGGGCGACGCGCTCGAGCCCAACGATGATCCGGGAGCCGCGGCGAGCGCGCCCGTGGGCGTCACGGAGGAGCTCACGCTGTGCGAGGGGGACGAGGACTGGTTCCGGATCGTCGTGCCGGAGAAGACGATCGTCCGCGTGGGCATCGAGCTCCGCCACGCCGCCGGGGACCTCGATCTGGTGGCCTATGACGGCCAGGGCCGCCTGCTCGGCTCGCGTTACGGCGATCAGTATCCGTACTCGTATCGAGATCAGGAGACGAACACCGAGGTATACGGGTTCTACTCCGATCGAGGCGGCGCCGAGTACCTCGTCCGGGTCGTCGGCCACGACGGCGCGCAGAACGCCTATCAGCTCGACGTGACCACGTACCCGTACGTCGACGGCCCGAGCTGCGTGGACGCCGGCTTCTCCTTCGACGAGTGCGCCGGCTTCGGCGACGACGGCAGCGGCCTCCTGCCGTTCCCGTTCCCCGACCCCGACGACTCGGTCGTCGGCGGCGGCTATGTCTGGGAGACCTTCAGCAACTACCGCTTCGCCCGGCGCGAGCTCATCATGCTCGTGCGCGACGCGCTCGCCGAGACGATGCGGGCGTTCCCCGGCACGACGCCGCTCTCGCTGATCGACGTCTGCCAGATCAACGGCGTCACGCCCGGATACGACATCGGCGACCCGCGCCACCCCGAGTCGACGCACGATCAGGGGGGCAACATCGATATCGCTTACTTCCAGACGGACGGCTCGAACGACGGGGAGATCATCTGCGGAGACGGGTCGAAGCACGAGGACGGGTACTGCTCCTCGGCGGCGAAGCGAAAGCACATCGTCGATCTCGAGCGGGAGGCGTTCTTCATGGCCAGGCTGTTCCGCTCGCCCCGCACGCGCGTCATCGGGGTGGACAAGATCATCGCGCCGTTCCTCTCGAGGACCGCGGCCCGGCTGAACGCCCTTCCGGCGCGCGACCGGCGGAGGATCACCGACGACGAGCTCGCGAGCTTCTCGGACCGGATGGCGTACGGGTCGGGTTGGCCGTACCACCACCACCACATCCACCTCAGCATGAACTGGTGGCCGAGGCACGCCGCGGGCGACGCTCACGCGGCGGACGCGGCGGACGCGGCGGACGCGTCGACTCTCGCCATCCGCCGGTCGCCCGCGCCCGCGGGCGAGCAGCGGATGGCGTGGCCGCCGCTCAGGGCACGACCGTGATCCGGTCGAGCGGGGGCGGCGAGACCGGAGAGCTCGCCGCGAAGTAGGCGCGCAGGGCGTCGAGATCCAGCGCGCCGCCGAGGCGATCGGCGCCGTCGTTGAGCACGGCGAAGCCGTCGCCGCCCGTCGCCAGGAAGCTGTTCACCGTCACGCGGTACGTCCGCGCCGCCTCGATCGGGACGCCGTTGATCCGGATCGAGGCGAGGTCGACCTTCGAGCCGACCGGCGCGCTCTGGCTGTAGGTGTACGTGAAGCCGTCCGACACCTGCAGGATCACGCTCCGCGACACGCCCATCGAGTCCACCTGGAACTGCTGCTCCAGCAGCGTGTGGAGCTGCCCGCCGGTGAGGGTCATCACGACCAGGCTGTTGCCGAAGGGCTGCACCGTGAACGCCTCGCCGTAGGTGATCACCCCGTCCATGAGCTCGGTCGCCGAGGCCGCGTAGGTCAGGTCCGTGCGGACGCCGCCCGGGTTCATGAACGCTACCTCGGCGCCGCCGGTGCTCGCCCCGCGCGTGGCGGCGAGCTGGGCGTCGGCGATGACCGCGCCCAGCGCGAACAGCCCGGACCCCATCGGCGGGACCGCGCGGTCGATCGTCGCGGTGATCGTGCCGATCTGCTCGTTGGCCAGCGGCGCCGCGAGGTCCCTGTAGCGCGTCACCAGGGCGTCGACCGTCGCGTCGGCCGCGTCGCGCGTCACGACGACGTTG
Source organism: Sorangium sp. So ce1153 (assembly GCF_051521595.1). NCBI lineage: Bacteria > Pseudomonadati > Myxococcota > Polyangiales > Polyangiaceae > Sorangium > Sorangium sp. So ce1153. The sequence goes on along the minus strand of NZ_CP150361.1, from coordinate 11,592,712 downwards.
TTCGCCGTCTTCGCCGTCACCTCGCCCGTGCTCCTGCTGATCTCCAGGTCGATGTCGGTGACCAGCCGGCCGAAAGACGCCGCGCTGGTCACGATCTTCTCGCCGAGGATGCAGTTGTACGCCTGGTGCGTGTGTCCGCTGACGATGACGTCCACGGCGGGGTCGATGTTCGTCGCGATCTCGACGATGGGGCCAGAGATCTCCGGGCACTCGTTGAAGTGGCCGGTGGGGAGCCCTCCCTCGTGGAGCACCACCACGATCGCCTCGATGCCCTGCGCCTGGAGCTCCGGGACGATGTCGTTCACCGTGTCGACCTCATCCATGAACGAGAGCCCCGCGACGCCGACGGGCGTCACGATCGACGGCGTACCCTCGAGCGTCATGCCGATGAAGGCGATCTTTGCGCCGTCGAACTCGCGGACGTCGTAGCGCGGGAAGAGCGTCCTTCCGGTCGACGTGTCCACGACGACGTTGGCGGCGAGGAACTTGAAGCTCGCGCCCGGGAAAGAGGTGCCGTCCGCGCAGCCGTCGACCGGGCTGCACCCGCCGGATTGCATCCGGAGGAGCTCGGCGGTGCCCTTGTCGAACTCGTGGTTGCCGACGCCGTTGATGTCGAGGCCGATGAGGTTCATGACCTCGACCGTGGGCTCGTCGTGGAACAGCGCCGACACGAGCGGGCTCGCGCCGATGAGGTCTCCGGCCGAGACGACCACGGTGTTCGGGTTCGTGGCGCGGAGCTCGGCGATGCGGGACGCGAGGTGCGCGGCGCCGCCCGCGTTCACCTGCGTCTCGTCGGGCATCGTGATCCTGCCGCTGCTGCCGGCGGGCGGCTCCAGGTTGCCGTGGAAGTCGTTGAAGGCGAGGATCTGCACGCTCACGGTGTCGCTGCCGCCGCCCGAGCCGCCACCGCCCGAGCCGCCGTCGCCGCCCTGGCCGCCGGTGCCGGTGGCGCCGCCCGAGGCGCCGTCGCCGCCCTGGCCGCCGGTGCCGGTGGCGCCGCCCGAGCCGCCGTCGCCGCCGTGGCCGCCGGTGCCGGTGGCGCCGCCCGAGCCGCCGTTGCCGCCCTGGCCGCCGGTGCCGGTGGCGCCGCCCGAGCCGCCGTTGCCGCCCCGGCCGCCGGTGCCGGTGGTGGCGCCCGAGGCGCCGGCTTGCTCCTGGGGGTTCGTGGCCTCGTCGTCGCCGCAGCCGCCGCTGGCGACCGGCGGTACGATCAGCGCGGCGCCGAGGAGCGCGACCCGCCATGCCCGTGCGCTCCGTCCCACGACCCCGGAAGCTCCCGTCGACCTCATCACTGCTCCTCCACTTCGCGGCGCCCGCCGCTCTACGCTGTCACATCCTGGGTTCGCGGGGAAACAGCCACGTGAACGCCGCGCAGCGGCCTCATGGCTGGCCGCGGCCGCGGCTCCAGAACGCCACGACGTCCTCGGGTCGCTCTCGCTCGCGCAGGACCCGGATGTCGCCGCCGTCGACGCCGAGCACCGCGGGGATGCCGCGGCTGCAGTGGCGGGACCACATGCTCAGCGTGTAAGCCCCCGTGTCGCGGACGAGCACCAGATCCCCGGGCGACAGGTCCGGCAGCGGGAGATCGCGGGCCATCACGTCGCCGCCGAAGCAGAGCGGGCCGCCGAGGGTGCACGGCGAGAGCGGCCCCTCCCTGGGCCCGGCGTCGGGGTCGAGCGCCACGAAGTCATGGTGCCAGTCGGCCGGGTGATACGCGCGGCGCAGCAGGAAGTCGGCCCCGAGGTGCAGGATCGCGGTGCGTCCGGCCGAGTCCTTCTTCACGTACTCCACGCGCGAGAAGGCGAAGCCGCAGCCCGCCTGGACCCAGCGCCCGAGCTCGGTGATCAGCGTGGTCCCCTCCTCGAAGAGCGTCGGGACCTCGAGGCGCAGCGCGGCCGCGTAGTCCTCGAGCGGCGGCGGCCGGTCGGTGCTCCGGTAAGCGACCGGCAGCCCGCCGCCGATGTCCATGGTGCCGGCGGCGCCCGGCCCCAGCGCGCGGCGGAGCTCCTGGCGCAGCGCCTCGACGCGGCGGATCCCGTCGACCAGCTGCGAGAGCGAGCAGCCCTGCGAGCCGACGTGCACGTGCAGGCCGGTGAGCCACCGGTACCGCGCGAAGGCGGCGCGCACCGCGTCCGCCTGCTCGAGGGGGACCCCGAACTTGGAGCGCCGGTCGGCGACGCTGGTGAGGGCAATGCTGGACGCCCCGACCTGCGGGTTGATGCGCAGCCCGATGCGGCCCGCCGCCCCCTCGGGCCCGACGAGCTCGTCGATGCGCTCGAGCTCGTCGAGGTTGTCGGCGTTGATCCGCACGCCCAGGCGGAGGGCCTCCGCGATGTCGGCGCGGGTCTTCGCGGGCGAGTCGTAGACGATGCGGCCGGGGGGGCACCCGGCGGCGACCGAGAGCTTCACCTCCTCGAGCGAGGCCGCCTCGAGCCCCGCGCCGCAGTCGACCGCCGCGCGGAGGACCTCCACGAGCGGGTTCGCCTTGATCGCGACCGTGTGGAGGGCGCCCGGCGGGAACGCCGCGCCGATCCGACCGATGCGCGCCCGCATGCGCCCGAGGTCGTGGAACAGCACCGCAGGCTCCACGTCCATCCCGCGGCGCCGCGCCTCGCGGAACGCGCGCGCCATGCTCCCTGGATCCAGCCGGTCCGCGTCGCTCATGGGACCTCCCTACCGCAGTCTGGCGTCCGGGAGGGCAGCTGTCCGCCCCGCCCGACGCCCGCGACGCCGCGACGAGGAGCTCTGCCTCGATTTCCAGGATGTCTCGCGGCCCTGGGCGGGCAGCGCCCGGGCGCCTTTCGACGCTCAGGCGCCCTCGCGCGGGAGGCCGCGCGAGCAGGGGCGCCCTCACGGCGCCGCCGTTCGCGATCTCGGCCCCCTCCTGCTCAGGGAGGTCCCTACGCTCAGGCGGGGTTGACGATGACGTTGAGCGTGGCGGTGATCAGCCCGGGGGTGTGCTTCATGGTCGGCATGGCGGGGTTGCCCCGCGGCGGCTCGAGGCTGGACGCCGGGATGTTCGTCGAGCGAGCCGCGTACTCCGGCTCGGACGCGTACACCTTCGCGCTGAAATCGGCGTCGAAATAGAGCTGCGTGGTGATCAACCTGGTCGTGGAGCCGTTGATGCGCGCGACCAGGTGAACGTGGACGGGGCGCCCAGCGTACCATCCGGGCCAGAGCGACGTGAAGCCCACGATCCCGTTGCGGTCGGAGAGCTGCACGCCGCGGCAAAACCGGTCCAGGTTATCCGGTGTACGCTCGACCGGGCCTGCGTACGGCGTGGAGGGATCCTGGCTGTCGAAGCCGCTGTAGTACCCCTCCGCGTCGCAGTGCCAGATGTACACCTCGGCGTCGGGGATCGGCTCGCAGCTGTTCCGGCCGTCGAGCAGGCGGAAATAGAGCCGGAACTCGCAGCCGGGATGGCCGTCCCGGATATCGCTCCGGAACAGGTTGATGTCGTTCGGGATCTCGTTGTCGTCGAGGAAGAACGGCCCCTCGATGTCCGTCGTCGTCATGGAGCAGCTCGCTGCGTCCTCGAATATCGAAGGATCCAGCGAGTCGCCGCCCTCCACGCCCGCGCCGCCCTCGCCTCCGGCGCCCGCGGTCGTGCTGCTCGTGCCGGTAGCACCGCTGGCCGCGCTCGTGCTGCTGGCGGTGCCCCAGCCCGTGCTCGTGCTGCCGAAGCCGCCGCCGGCGCCTCCGCTTCCGCCGGTGTCATTGCCGACCGCCCCTTCATCCTCTTCGCAGGACACGATCGCGGGCGCGGTGACGGCGAACGCCCCGAGCTTGATGAGAATCTGCCGGCGATCGAGGACCCAGCCGAGCAGATCACGAGCCGCGGCTCCTTTTCTCTCACCCATACAACGATCTCCTTGGATAAGTCATGCTCTCAAAGCCACGCCCTGACCGTGACATACTCTGACCGGGCCGAGTGGAAGCCGGCGCCGCCTCCAAGACCCAATGGTGGATGAGCGCCGGCTGATCAGCCGGAACCACCACGGAAGGGACTACCCTCTCCAAGTAAGACTCGCGCAACGCCAGACGGGGCAACGTCGCATGGCGTCTGCCCGTCAATGGGATACCGTTGCTCGATTTTTTTGTCAAACAGATAGTTTGATTTCCAAGTATGTGCGACGTGAAATCGCGTCCGGCCAAAGCTGTGCCCAGATCTGGGATCAAGTCGAAGCGTGACAGGTCAGCGGGAACAGGCCGCGTGTCCCGGAAGGATTCCACTCCACGTCATCGAGCGCCGACCGGAGGGAGCAGCGCGGCGCGTATCCCCATGTCGTCTGTCTCGTTCGTGGCGCGGGCCAGGACAGGGGCAGAGGGCCAGATCCGGTGACGTGAGCGAGGGGCGGGGACAGGGCCCGTACTGGAGCCGCGGAGCTCGTGGACCCGCTGGCGAGCCCGGCGCCGCCGGCGCGACCCAGCTTGCCGGTGCCACCCTCCGGATCGGCATCCCTGGAGTCTGCGCCGCTGCAGATCGCAGGGAACAGTCCGGCAGCCGTGGCGAAGATGTGCAATGACCTGGCGCGCACAGCAGTCTCCTGTGTGGCTCAGACGAATTCCCGGACCGGGCGGATGTGATCACGCCGGGCGCTGGGGGCGGAGCTGAAGAGGCGTCGTGGCGCGGAGCTGCGGCGCTTGCCCGGCCGCGCTGGTCGAGCAGCGTGCAGCGCGACGCAGGGCAGCGCGTCGCGCGACGCCGCCGTCGAGGGTGCGCAGGTGCACAGATGCGCAGACCTGGGCCGGCACGACCCCCGCTGGAGCGGCGCCGCCGCAGACGGCCGTCCCGCGGCCGCCGAGCGGTCCTCAGGCTCAGCTGGCGGCGGAGATCGGCTTCAAAGCGAGCTCAGCGGGGCCTGCTCCGTGGACCGGTCCGACGACGGAATGTCGGAAATTTGATGAACACTTCCAGTTTCGTTGATTTTACTGTACGTAGCCGGCTCCAGAGCCCCCGCCGGACCCTCTGCCGTATGATCCGCCTCCTCCTCATCGACGACTCCGCCGCGATGCGCACGCACATGCGGGCGGCGCTCGAGAGGGCGAGGGAGCTCGGGCTGGTCGAGGTCGCCGAGACGGCGAGCGGGTTCGAGGCGCTCCGGCGGATGCATCGGGGCGCGTACGACGCCGTGATCATCGATATCAACCTGCCGGACATCGACGGGCTGGAGCTCATCCGCTTCATCCGCCAGAGCCGGCACCACCGCGACGTCGCGCTGATCGTCGTCTCGGCGATGTCCTCGGCGCGCGAGCGCGAGCGCGCCGTCCGGCTCGGCGCCCACGCGTTCGTCGCGAAGCCGTTCTCCCCGGACACGCTGGTGGCCGCGGTCCTGCGGGGCCTCGAGTCCAGCCAGCTGCGCCTGCGGGTCGCGACCTAGGCAGGGCGCGGCCTCCCCGGCGAGGCTGCCACGGGGGCGCGGGGCGGCCTCCCCCGAGACTTCCGACGCGCGGCGCTCTGCTGGTACGGTGCGTCGCCATGAAGCTCCGCCTGCACTCCTGCCGCCTTGTCGCGCCGCTCGCGCTGGCCGTGGCGACCGCCTGCTCCGCCTCCCCCGTGCCTCCCGCCGAGCCGCCGCCCGGCGCCGCCCCGCCCGCGGCGACCGGCGCCGCGGACGGCCCGACCGGCCGGCTCTCGGAGGAGGACTTCAAGGCGCTGCACCAGCTCCGGTCCGACAAGGCCCCGCCCGCGCGCGGAGAGGCGGTCGACGTGGCCGGGACGCGGGCGTACCTGAGCCTCCCGCCGGGCGCGAAGGCGCCGATCCCGGGCGTCGTGGTGATCCATGAGTGGTGGGGCCTGAACGAGCACATCAAGCACTGGACCGACCGCCTCGCGGAGGACGGCTACGCCGCGATCGCCGTGGATCTGTACGGCGGCAAGGTGGCGACGAACCCCGACGACGCGATGGCGGCGATGAAGGCCGTGGACGAGGCCAAGGGGCTCGAGGTCGTGCGCGCGGCGCACCGCTTCCTCACGACGGACGCGCGCGTCTCGGCGCCGCGCACCGGCTCGATCGGGTGGTGCTTCGGCGGCGCCTGGTCGCTCAAGCTCGCCATGAACGAGCCCGAGCTCGACGCCGCCGTCATCTACTACGGCCGGCTCGTCACCGACGCCGCGAAGCTCCAGGCGATCAAGGCGCCGGTGCTCGGCGTCTTCGGCAACCAGGACAAGGGCATCCCGCCCGAGGTCGTGAGCGAGTTCGACAAGGCGCTCCACGACGCGGGCGTGGAGCACCAGGTGCTCCGGTACGACGCCGACCACGCGTTCGCGAACCCGTCGGGAGAGCGGTACGACACGAAGGCGGCGGCGGACGCCTGGGAGCACGTGCGCAAGTTCCTGGCCGCCAAGCTGAAGGGCGGATAGCCCCGCGGCGGCGACCTGCGCGCCGGCCTGGTCGGAGGCCGCCCCGGGCGGCCGCGCGCTCAGCGGGCCTTGAGCCGCTCGATCTCCGCGCGCGCCTGCTCGAGCTGCCGCTCGGCCTCCTCGCGCAGGCGCTGCTCCTCCTCGCGCAGGCGCTGCTCCTCCTCGCGCAGGCGCCGCTCCTTGTCGAGCTCGGCGGCGAGCTCCTCGGCGACGCGCTGCGCGTCCTCCTGGTGGGCGATGACCTGATCGAGCATGCCGCCGAGGCGGGCGATCATCTCGTCGGCGTCCTCCAGGGGCGCATTGCCCGCGAAGAAGCGGAGGCGGGGGCCGTCGAGCAGGAGGTCGAGGCCGAGCACCTCCGAGGCGAACCGGCCTGCCTGAGGCACGATCCGCTGGTACGCGCGGGGACGAGAGAGATCGCCCTCGGGCGCTGCCGGCAGCCTGTAAGCGTGCAGGCGCAGGCGGGCGCGGTCGAAGAGGAAGTACTCGCGGATGCCGAGCCGCGCATACCGATCGACGTTGAACTGGTGATCCTTGGTGCGGCTGCCGGCCACGTGGACCTCGATCACAAGGTCGAGCCCCTTGCCCTCGTGGTCGACCACCCACCGCATCCGCTCGTGGGGCTCGACGTCGACGACGGCGAGCAGGTCGGGCGCGAACCGCGGCTCGCCGGGGTAGAAGACGGCGAGCTCGGAGGAGAGGTAGATCTTGCGGGCGACACGGCGGAAGAAGCCGTCGAGGGCGTCGAGCGCGTCGCGCTTGGCCTTGCGGTGCGCGTCCCCCTCGGGCGGCATGAGCTCCAGCGGGACCTCGGCGGGGAGCATGTCCACGACGCGAGCGCGCTCGGCCGGGGTCATCCGCGCCCACTGATCGCTCGTCGGAGCGCGCGGATCCGCGGGGTCGAAGAGGTAACCGGCAGGGAGGGCCTGAACCACGGTCCAAGTCTAGCCCATGGGGTGACCATCCGGGAGGCTCCCGGCTGCACCCCGCGCGCAGGGACCACTTACGGCCAGGCGTCGTTCAACGTTTGATTACGTTCGATTTCGGGAGCGATCTCCCGGTCATCGCCTCACCGCAGCTCGCGCAATGCCGCGATGAGCTCCGACAGCGACGTCGCGTCGCTCCGATCGAGGGCCAGGGAGCCCGCGGCGAGCGCCTCGGCGAGCGCCCGCGAGCCCCCGGCCTCCGGCGCGGCGGCGGCGACGGCCGACTCGGCGCGCGCGATCTCCGTCACGAGCGCGTCGAGCTCCGCCGGGTCGAGCGCCGCAGCCCTGGCGGCCGCGGAGAGCGCGCCCGCGGCGCTCTCGACCTGCTGCACCGAGGCGCGCGTCGAGGCGTGGAGCTCCGCCAGGCGCAGCCGCTCGAGCAGCGCCCCGTACGCGGACTCCATCGCGGCGAGCTCGCGCAACGCGAGCGCCGCCGGGCGCTGCTCCGGGTCCGAGCCGGCCGTGGCGCCCGCCGCGGTCTCCGAGGCGCCCACCGCGGTCTCCGAGGCGCCCACCGCGGTCTCCGAGGCGCCCACCGCGCCGCCCGAGGCGCGCTGCGCCGCGATCGCCGCGACCTCGTCGCGCGCCGCCCGCACCTCGCCCAGGAATGCCTCGACCGACGCGGCGGCCGGCGCGAGCGCGCCCGCGCCCAGGGTCGCCAGCGCCTGCGTGGCCTCGCGGGGCCGCCGCCGCAGGAGCCGCCGGAGCGGCGCGTTGCACGCGACCCGCAGCGCCGCGGCCTCCGCGGCGGCGAGCACCCGCTGGCCCATCGACAGCTTCAGCGCGGCCTCGTCGCACGCGCGCGCGAGGTCCTCGGCGAGCGCGCTCGCCTCGGCCGGCCGCCGCTCCGCCCGCGGTCCGTCCATCGCGCCGCCCTCGCCCTCGCCGCCCTCGTCGCCCGGGCCACCTCCGCCCCGCGCCGCGTCGCGCTTCGCCTGGAGCGCGGCGCGCGCGTCGGCCAGCGCCTCCACCGCGGCGCGCAGGCGCTCGACGGCCGCGTCGGCCGCCGCCGTCTCGGCGGCGAGGTCGTCGCCCTCGATGTAGGCGCGCTGGCTCGCCGCGAGCAGCCGCCGCCGCTCGTCGCCCGCCCGCAGCGCCGCCGCGCTCCGCCGGAGCCGCGCCGCCCCGAGCGCCGCCGCGCCGCGCGCGCCGAAGGTCCACGCGCACGCAGCGGTCGCCCCGAGCGCCGCCGCGGCGGCGATCCCCACCGCGGCCGTCGGGACGACCGCGCTCGCGCCCGCGCCCACGCGCAGCCCGACCATCCCGGCCGCGAGCGTGCAGGCCGCGGCGCCCGTGCCGACCGCGCGCGCGCCGCGCTGGCGAGGAGCTGCCTCGAGCGCCGTCAGGCCGACGTAGGCCGCCGCGCCGAGCGCCACGAGCAAGAGCACGAGCGACAGCGGCGACGTCAGCGTCACGACCAGCCAGCCGAGCAGCGAGACGTCGATCATGGCAGCGCGTCGGCCGGCAGCGCGACCTCCCGCTCCTGCGCGCCGATCGACCCCGGCGCGCTCGTCACCCGGAACGACGCCCCGTCCCACACGAGCGTCGTCACCACGAAGCGCACGTCCCTCCCCGGCGGATCGCTGCGGAACCGCACGCGCCACTCGAGGCGCGCGAGCTCCGGCGCCGGCAGCTGCACCGCCGCGAGCCCGACCGCCGGCGCGAAGACGCCGTCGCCGAGCGCCGCGTCCACCTGGCCGTCCCGCGCCGCGAGGGCGAGCTCCGTCGCGTAGTCCTCCCACAGCACGACGCGGAGCGCCCCGGGGCCGCTGAAGAGCTGCAGCTCCTTCAGCTTGCGGGCGAGGCTCTCGGCCTCGGCGCCGGCCGCGCCCCCCGGCGCGCCGCCCCCGGCGAGCAGCCGGCCGATGCGCGCCGCCGACAGGAGGCGCGCCCACGCGCGCGGATCGTCCGGCCCCGGCGTGCCCTCCGCCGCGGCCACCTTGCGCTGGATGCGCAGCGCCTCGTCGACGCGCCCGCTGCCCGCGGCCGCCGCCGCGAGCCTCAGCCAGCCCCGGGGCTCGGCCGGCGCGAGGTCGGTGAGCGTCGTGTACTGGCGGTACGCGGCCGCGTACCAGCCGTGCCGGAGGTAGACGTCGCCGAGCAGCTCGCGCGACGCCGGGCTCGTCGGATCGAACTCGACGATCTCCGAGTACGTGCGGAGCGCGTCCGGCTCGAAGCCGCTCGACGCGAGCACGTCGCCGAGCTCCAGCGCGAGCCCCGGGCTCATGAAGCCGCGGTCGCGGAGCCTCCGCCCGTAGGCGAGCGCCTCGTCCTTCCGCCCCGCCTCGGCCAGGAGGCGCACCCGCCGGATCTCTCCCTCCGGATCGTCGGGCCGCTCGGTGAGCATCTGGCGCAGCAGCGCGAGCCGCTCGTCCACCGTCGGGAGCGCCGCGAGCCGCTCGTCGACCAGCGCCCAGCGCGCCCTCGGATCGGCGCCCCCGAAGAGCGTGCGCCGCACCGCCGCGGCGATCGCTGGATCGACGCTCCGCCGCATGAGCGCGCGCGCGATGAACCGCTGCGCCTCCGGCTCGTCGGCGAAGCGGACGAGCAGCGCCTCGGCGCCGCCCTCGGTGGCCACCTTCGCCTGGAGGAGCGAGAGGAGCGCGGCCCTCGCGCGCCAGTCCGGCAGCTCGCACGTCGCGAGCGCGCCCTCGTAGCGCGCGATGAGCTGCTCGGCCGTCGTGGCGCGCGCGAGGCGCTTCGACCACACGACGAGGCGCTCGGCGAGCGGGCGCCGCGCCGTGTCGCTGCACGGCGACATCGCCACGGGCCGGGGCCTGGGCGTCCACGCCTGGGCAGCCCTCCGCGCCGCCGCCCCGCCCGCCGCGCCCGGAGGCACGGCGTTCCCGGCCGGCCCGCCGGCGCGGGGCGGCGAGGGTTTGGACGCGTTCGCGGGGCGCGAGCCGAACGCCATCGGCGCGCTCGCCGCCGGGGCGCCCCCGCCCCCGGCCTGCGCCCGGACGGTGGGCCGCGGGGCCATCGAGGCCTCCGCCTCCTTCGGCGCGAGGGCCTGCGCCGGCTCGTCGGCCGCGGCCGCGGCCGTGGCGGCGGGCGCGGGGGGCGGCGACGGCAGCGCAGCGGCGGGCTCCGCGAGATCCGCCCTGGCGCCCTGCGCCAGCGGCTCGGCCTTCTGCTCCATGGCCGGCGCCGGCGCGGCCTCCACCATCGGCGCGACCGCTGGCGCCTCCGCCTGCTTGCGCAGCCCGTAGCCGCCCTCCTTGTTCGATGCCGCCTCGTCGTAGCTCGCGCTCGGCTCGCTCCTCCCGCACCCGGCGGCGACCGCCATGGAGGGCGGCGCGAGCAGCGCCGCGAGCTCGCGCTCTCGCTCGGGCGTGAGCGCCGTCAGCCGCTCGCCCCGGAGCGGCGAGCGCCGCCGCCGGATCCCCTGGTTCAGGTACGCCTGCTCGCTCTCGAGCGCCAGCGTGCTCGTGAACGGCGTGATCAGCCCGTACTCGAGCCCGAGCTCGACCACCTTGCCCCGGTGCGCCTCGGCGTCGTCGCCGTCCGCGAGCAGCCGCCGCATCTTCTCGGCCGCCCAGAAGCGCGGCACGAGCGCCGCCCCGACGCCCCTGTCGATCTCGATCGTGTGCTCGCGCGAGTACTCCTTCCCCGCGAGCCGCCCCTTCACGACCGCCTTCGCGGGCAGCGCGTGGTGCGTGCGCGCGAGCAGCACCACCTCCTCGCCGCGCGACACCTTGCCGCTCGCGGTGAGCATCGGCTCGTCGAGCCCGGCGCCGAGGTCGATCGAGAGATCGGTGATGGTCGCCGTCTTGATCGCGCCGGCGAGGCGCAGCACCTCGGAGGTCGAGCCCTCGGTCTCGTCGATCCGGAACGACTGCCCGCCGCCGGCGCGCGCGAGCTCGCGGAGCAGCGCGTGGTTCGCGTTCTCGCCGACGCCGACCGTGAAGAAGCGCGCGCGCGAGGCCGCGAGCGAGCGCCGGAGCCGCTCCGAGAGGCGCGCGCCCGTCACCTCGCCGCTCGTCGCGAGGCCGTCGCCGATGTAGATGACGGCCGGCTGCTCCTTGCCGTGCACGCGCCCGAGCGCCGACTCGAACAGGGCGCCGAGGTCGGTCGCGCCCCCCGTCGCGTGCTCGGCCAGCCGCGTGAGCGCCGCGGAGATCTCCTGGTCCGACGCCGCGGCCAGCCCCTCCCTCGGGTGCAGGACCGCGGGCGCCGAGTCGAGCGCGATCAGCGCGAAGTGGTCCGACGGCGACATCGCCCGCAGGATCGCCTCGGCCGCGGCCGCCTTCTGCTGGCGCGCGGTCTCCTCGGCCGACGCCGACGTGTCGACCACGACGACGAGATCGGCGGGCAGCTCCTTGAGCTCGGTCCAGTCCACGTCGGGCACGTACCGCGCCATCACGTAGTCGGCGCGGTCCGCGCCCGCCGCGAAGCGCGCCACGCGCAGCGGCGACGGCTTCGTCTTGACGGAGGCCTCGAGCTGGAAGTCCGCGCGCGGCTCGTAGCCGCTCCGCCGCATGCTCACCCGCCGCCCCCCGTCCTCGATCACCGCGTCGGCGAGCGTCGCGATCTGCATCCCCTGGCCGGCCTGGCCGAGGTCGACGGAGAGGGAGAACTCGCCGATCTGGACCGGCTCGCTCGACCGCATCGGGTACACGTAGGCGAGCTTGCCGGCCGGCGCGCCGAGCATCTCCACGTAGCGCAGCACCACGCGCCGGGAGCCGCTCGCGGGCACCGGGAAGATGCGGGCGCGGTAGCTGTGCCCGTCGACCCACTCGAGCAGCGCCGGCTCGTGGCCCGTCTGCACCGCGGCCTGGTACCGCTGCGCCGCCTCTTTCCGCTCGATGACCTCCCCCTCGACGAGGACGCCGTCGGTCTCCACCGCGAACGAGCTCACGAACGCCCGCTCGGGCACGGTGAACCAGTACCAGCCCTCGACCTGGCGCCCGCCCGGGTTCGAGAAGGTCTGGTCCACCTCGGTCTCGGCGATGCCGTCGCGCAGCACCGCCCGCACGGCCTGCCGGCTGATCTCGAGCGTGCGCGCCAGTGCCCCGGGGGCGCCCTGCAGGTCGACGCCGTAGATCCGGCCGGATCCGCTGCCCTCGCCGGCGAGCGGCCGGTGGTCGCCCATGCCGCCGGTCCAGTCGTCCCAGTAGGCGAGCGGCGCGACCTTCGGCGCGGCGCTGCCCGCGACGGTCGCCTGCTCGCCGGCGTGCACCTCGACGCGCCCGCCGGGGGCCGTGACGACGGCGAGCCCGCGCGCCACGTACACGCTCACCCCCTCGGCCGAGCGCCTCATCGACAGGCCCGCGTCGGCGGCCGACACCCTGACGTCTCCGAGCGCGTGCGAGAGCTCGCCGCGCTCCGAGGGCGGCGCGTCGAGCCACACCTCGCCCTGGGCGAGCGACAGCCCGTCCGTGCCGAGCGCGATCTCCGAGTCCGCACGGAGGAACACCGCCGAGCCGTCGGCGAGCCTCACGAGCGCCCGCGCCCCCTTTCCGGTCGCGAGCTCGGCCCCGACCGGGATCGGGACGCCGGACACGACGGTCGCCCGCCTGTCGTCTTGCGCGCCCGCCGTCAGCGTCACCTCGCCCGAGGAGAGCTCGAGTCGGGCGCCGATGGCGCTGGCCTTCGCGGGCGGCGTCTCCTGGCTCAGGACGAGCGCCGTCACGCTGGCGGCGAGCACGAGCACCCCGGCCGCGAGCCGGAAGCGCAGGCCGCGCTTGCGGCGTGCCAGCGCGGCGCCCGTCTCTGCTGCGCCTTCCCCCGCCGGCGCTCCGGCCGGCCCTACCTCTTCATGCGACGACATCCAGGTCCTCCTCGCCGCGGTGGCTCTCGCCCCCCGGAGCCCAGCGCGGGGCCGCATGCAGACGTTTCATGCCCCGCGACGATCTACCGGAGCGATCGTAACGGGAAAGGGCGCAGGAAGCGTAGCCCTATCCCGGGTCGGGTGGATCTCGTGAGGCCGCGGTTGACTGGGGAAGAGATTTGAACCGCCAAGACGCCAAGGACGCCAAGACGAGAAGAGAGAAGTAGATAAATAGTTTTAATTATATGCTCTCTCTTTCTCTTGGCGCTCTTGGCGTCTTGGCGGTTATTCTTCCTCTCTTCTCTCCATCATCAACTCGAATCTTCGGGACACCTCGTCCTCTGGGTCATGAGACGGGCGCTGTCATCGGGCCGGTGCTCGCTCTATATCTTCATGGAACAGGCCGCCAGGGCAGGACGGAAGTCCGAGCGCCATGACGAACGGCGGTTTCTGGGGGTATCCAGCCAAGGAGGGGGCGATGACAGGACTGCTTCCGGGATTCCGGAGGTTCATCGGCTACGTGTCCCTTGTTTCCCGGCGGCGGAGGTTCCGCCGGGCGCCGGATCTCCCGGGCGAGCGCTTTCGCGCGGAGGTGGTGAAGACGGTCGACGGGGACACGCTCCACGTGCGCGACGAGCGGGGCGTGATCCATTCTATCCGCATGCTCTCGATCGATACGCCGGAGACGCACTTCCTCGGCACCTCGCAGGGCCCCTGGGCCGATGCGGCCGCCGCGCGGCTCGCCGAGCTCGCGCCCGACGGCGCCGAGGTCGAGATCCAGACCGACGAGCAGCCTTGCGACGCTTACGGGCGCGTGCTCGGGTATGTCATCTCGGGGGGCCAGCTCATCAACCGGGTGCTGCTCGAGGAGGGCCTGGCGATCACCTACATCGTCGCGCCGAACCTGCGCCACGCCCAGGAGCTCTCCGACGCCGCGCGGGAGAGCTTCACCGCGAGGCGCGGCATGTTCAGCGATCCCAGCGTCATGCTCCCGTACGAGTACAGGTGGAGCATGAGGGGCCAGTCGAGCGCGAGGCTCGTCGGCAGCCTGTCCCGCGGCGAGGTGTTCGACCTGTCGGAGCGGGAGCGGATACCCTGCTGGGATCGGGTGTTCTTCTTCGACGCGCGCGACGTGAGGGATCCCTTCGTCCGCGTCGCGGCGGAGCGGCGCGCGCGCGGCGATCGTTAGCGCACCCGGGAGCCAGTCCCCTTTCGCACCACCTTCAACGTCGTCGACGACTGACCACTGGGCTCGGTGGCGGAGCCCGGTGCGGTCGTGGGCAGCCCTGAGGAGCCGTGGGCCCGGAGCGCCCCGGGAGAAGCCCGTTCCGAACCCGTCGTCGTGCCCGTCGTCCCCGTCGCGCACGGGCGAAGCACGGTGAGTATTCATGCCACGGGCGTGGCAATTCGCCTCATGCTGCCCGGCGCCAAAGACCGCCGGTCGGCGCTCGGGACGCCGGACTTCGCGCGCCGCTCCTCGTCAGGAGGCAGGCTCCAAGCGGACTCGACCCTGGCACGGGAGTCGCTGTGGGCGGGTTCGCTCACGACGCCCGGCTTGTGTGCCCGGACGGCCGCTCGGGCGTGCCGGAGCGCTGCGGCGCGCGGCCGGTCGTCGGTCTCCCCTCGACGTGTCTTCTTGAAGGAGCGCTTGTATGGCAGTGAAGAGAATGGATGTCTCGTGCCTGGCCGCGTGCACCGCGGCGCTCTCGCTCGGCCTCGTGCATTGCGGCTCGGCGCCGGGCGTGGGCCCTGAAGAGCCTACCGGCCCTCGGAACCCTCCGCCGGCGGTGGCCGGGGCCGTCGCCCCGGCGGGACCGCGGGCCCCCATGAACGCGGACCCTCCGCCCGGGCCTGACACGCCGCGCACGAGCTACTTGCCGGTCGACGACAAGGAGCCTTTCGCCGCCATGGTCGCCCGGATGAAGGCCGACAAGCCCGCGGTGGCGAAGCGCCATCAGGCGCTCCTCGACGAGCGCTACGACCTCGCCAACCGTCCTGCGGCTGGGGTCGCCATGTCGCGCGGAAAGCCCGTCCAGGCGGGCGTCCGGGTGAAGCTCCCGAAGGGGACGACGTGGGAGGCGCTGGCCGCGCTCGCGCCCGACGCCGTCCGGGAGCAGGGGCTCTGGCCGAGGGGCTTCCTCCCGCTGCCGCACCCGAACCACCCGGAAGGGGGAATGGTCTTTCCGAAGTTTCAGATCGACGAGCTGAAGCGCCAGACAGGGCGTGATCTCACGCGCTTCGACCTCGACTTCGACCTGCCGGATCACCTCATCTCGGAGTTCCCGGCGCCCATCTACCTCACCACGCGGCCCGATCTCGGCGACGTCTCGAAGGGGCAGCTCGTCACGATCGACAACTTCTACGAGCTCTTCAACGGCATCCTGACGCCCAAGCAGCTCGAGGGGCTCCGGCTCCTCGTGACGCCGTTCCCGCAGATGCAGTTCAACGCGACGTCGGACCGGCGCTCGGAGAGGGCGAGCCTCGGCGTCGCCTGCTTCGACTGCCACGCCAACGGTCACACCAACAACGCGACCCACCTCGTGGGCGACACCCGGCCGCAGGAGTTCCGGCACCGGGTCGACACCCCGACGCTGCGCGGCGTCAACATCCAGCGCCTCTTCGGCTCGCAGCGCGCGCTCAAGACGGTCGAGGACTTCACCGAGTTCGAGCAGCGAGGGGCCTACTTCGACGGCGATATCGTCATCGCCGTGAAGAAGGGGGTCAACATCCTCGATCGCGGGCACCAGGTGCAGGCGATGAGCGAGTTCCAGGAGATCCTCGACTTCCCCCCGGCGCCGAAGCTCGGCGTCGACGGGCGCCTCGACCCCGCGAAGGCCACGCCGGAGGAGCTCCGCGGCGAGCAGGTCTTCCACGGCAAGGGCCGGTGCGGGACGTGCCATGTGGCGCCGTACTACACCGACAACCTGATGCACAACCTGCGGGCAGAGCGCTTCTTCAAGCCCGAGCTCATCAACGGCCGGATGGCCACCGCGGACGGACCCATCAAGACGTTCCCGCTGCGGGGCATCAAGGACAGCCCGCCTTATCTGCACGACGGGCGCCTGCTCACGCTGGAAGACACGGTGGAGTTCTTCAACCTCGTGCTCGGCACGAAGCTGACCGCGCAGGAGAAAGGGGATCTCACGGCGTTCCTGCGGGCGCTCTAGCCCCGCGGGTCATCCCTTGCAGAGCCCCAGGCATCGATCCTCCGCGCAGTCGCCTCCAGCTTCGAACGACGAGGTGTGTCACCATGGGAACGAAGGAACATAAAACTGGGTATTTCTCATCGTCGGGCCTGTCCGCCTCGATGGCCCGCAACCTGACCCGGTTGGTCGGTCTGATGTTGCTCTCGGCGCTTGGCTGCTCGAGCGGGATGGATGAAGGCTCGTCGGCTGGCGCCGGCGGCAGCGACGGCCAGGGCGGGAGCGGGGGCGAGGGCGGGAGCGGCGGCCAGGGCGGCAGCGCCGGGGAGAAGACCGTGCTCCGGGTTCCCCTGTATCCCTATATCCCCGACGCGGCGGGAGATCAGCTCGTGGCTATGGCGCTCCGCATCGAGGCCGAGTTCGAGGCCGCGCACTCCGGGATCGATCTCGTGGTGAATCCGCCCTGTTTCGCGGGCGACTTCTACGACCCCGCGTCGCTGGCCGCGGGCCTCGCCGCGGAGGACGCCGACTGCTCGGTTGACGTCATCGAGACGGACATGATCCTGCTCGGCGAGCTCGTGGCCACGGGCGCGATCCGCCCATGGGAGGAGCTTCCTCCCGCGGACTGGCACCCGGCGGGCGTCGCGGCGTCCACCTACAATGGGGAGATCTACGGCGTCCCGCACTGGCTCTGTGGCCATTTCACCTTCTCCAGGGACACGTCCGTGGAGAGCGCTGACACGGCGACCGAGCTGGCGTCGGCGCTGGTCGATCTCCACACGGATGCGCCGGACATGGCCGGCAACTTGCTCGGAAGCTGGAACCTCCCCTCGCTCTATCTGGACGCGTGGGCAGACACGAACGGCCCCGAGGGGGTCGCATCGGCGATCTCCACCACGATGTACGACCCGGCGACCCTGGATGCGCTCAGCACCTTCTCGAGGACGTGCGAGAGCGGGGGGAGCAACCCGTGCCTCGACGGCACCTACGATCTGGAGGAGAACGTCGACCTCCCGGCACAGCGGTTCGCGGCAGGGGAGGTCGATGCGACCTTCGGTTATTCCGAGCGGCTCTACACGATCTTGAAGAACCTTCCTCCTGACGGTGATCCGGCCGAGATCAAGATCTCCTCGGCGCCGCTGGGCGACGGCAACCACCCGCTGCTCTTCACGGACAGCTTCGTCGTGAGCGCAAGGTGCACGGATGCCTGCGCCGAGGCTGCCGCCGCGTTCGTCGCCTACATGAGCTCGGCCAGCACCTTCGCGTGGCTCCTCGCGAGCGAGGACGCGCCGCAGGAGACCCGCGTTCCACGATACCTCCTGGCAGCAACGCGCGATGCGTACGGGGCGCCCGCGATCAGCGAGGAGCCCTTCTACCAGGCGCTCAACGCGTTGACGCAGGAAGGAATGAGCTTCCCGAACGGCGGCCTCCTCGACGTCAGGAACAAGATGCGAGATGACCTCCTCGCGACCTTGACATCAGCTCCCTGAAACGCGCGGCCGTCGAGAGTCCAGATCGATGCCCGGCTCCCGGCGTGCTCGCGCTGCGCCGCGCGTGTGCGCCGTGCCAGGGGCCGCCCGAAGGGCGCCGCCGGGGCCGGTCCCTCTCGGCTCGACGCGCCCGGGCGCGGTCCACCGTAGCGCAGGTTCGCACGTCGACTGGCTAATTTGCGCTATGGAATGTGCGAACGTGAACTGGCACCCTCGTGCGGGAGAGCACAAGATGTGCCGCGCGAGGTTCTTGAATGTACGGGGGACAGCGGCCTTCCTGGATGGGTGCACTGATGTTGAGCGCTGCGCTCCTCGGGGGCTCGGACGGCGCCGGCAGCGGCACCGACGGTCGCTCAGGCGCGCCGGTCGGCCAGATCAGCGGAGTGGATCGGCCGTGCACGGCGCGCTCGGAGATCATCGGCGTGGAGGACGCCTCCCGGCTCGGCTTCTCGGCGGACGACGTGGTCTCTTCCATCTCGGGCGCGCGCTCTGCCACGCTCACGTGGGCGAACGGCGGCAGCACGACCGTGACTGTCTCTGCGGGCGCGCCGCTCACGGCGCGCTTCGTTCACTTCACGAGGTCAGGGGCCCAGCGCGCCGCGGGGGGCGGCGTGCCGCCCGAGGACCCCGCAGACCCCATGGCGACGAGCTGCCCCTTCGGCGCTCCGTTTCTGGAGATCGACGTTCTGCTGCGCTTCTCGACGGAGGACGGCGCCTTCGCCGACTCGTTGCCGGTCACGCTCCGGGCCGGAAATCGCGAAGCTGTCACGTACATCCACGTGATCTATCCCCTGCAAGTCCAGGGTTCCTATCGGATCACCGAGGTTGACCCCGCGGAGGTCGATGACGTGCGGCTCGTCCTCTACGGCACGATCCGCGGCGGCACCGTCACCGGAAAGCTGCAAGGGTTGACCCCGGGCAACCTGAACGGGACCGGCGCGGGTCCGGGCACGCATGGGCGAAGGTTCGACGTCGCGGAGTTCTGATCGTCGTCCAGGTCGGAGGCACCCGGCCGGACGAGCGCCCGCGTCGCGACGTGAAGAGATCAGGCCGCCTCGTCGCCGCGGAGGCCGTACGCCGCCATCTTGCGCTTCAGCGTGTTCCGGTCGATGGCGAGCGCGCGCGCCGCGCGGGAGATGTTGCCCCGGTGCACCCGGAGCGCGCGCCCGATCGCCGCGCGCTCGGCCGTCGCCACCGCGTCCGCGAGCGGCGCGACGTCCTCGCCGCCGGCCTCCGCCCCCTGCGCGTCCGCGCCGCCGGCCGGCCGCGGCGGCGCCGCCGCCGTGATCTCCGGCGCGAGGTCGCCCACGTCGACCGTCTGATCGCAGAACACCCCCCAACGGAGCACCTCCGCGCGCAGCTCGCGCACGTTGCCCGGCCACGGGTGGCTGCAGAGGCTCCTCAGCGCCTCGCGGGTCAGCTTGAGCCCGCGCCCCTTCGGCCGCGCCCTCAGCTCGTCGAGGAACGCGTGGACGAGGATCTCGATGTCGCCACCCCGCGCGCGCAGCGGCGGGACCTCGATGACGGCGCCGCGGAGCCGGTAGTAAAGGTCCTCGCGGAACTCGCCCCGCGCGACCATGGCCGCGAGATCGCGGTGCGTGGCCGCGAGGACGCGCACGTCGAGCTCGATCGTCGCCTCGCCGCCCACCCGGCGCAGCGTCCCGTCCTGGAGCACGCGCAGGAGCGACGCCTGCACCCGCGGCGACAGCTCGCCGATCTCGTCGAGGAACAGCGTGCCCCCGTGCGCTTGCTCGAAGACGCCGCGCCGCCGCCCGGCGGCCCCGGTGAAGGCGCCCGCCTCGTGGCCGAACAGCTCGCTCGCGAGCACGCCCTCGGCGAAGACGCCGCAGTTCTCGGCGATGAACGGCCCCCTGCCGCGCGGGCTGTGCTCGTGGATCGCCCTGGCCGCGAGCTCCTTGCCGGTCCCGGTCTCGCCGAGGATCAGCACGGGCACGTCGGTCGCGGCGACGCGGGCGATCCGGGCGCGGAGGGAGCGCATCGGCTCGCTCTTGCCGACGAGCACCGCGTCGCGGGTGCGCGCCTCGGCCCGCAGGCGCACGACCTCCTCGCGCAGCGCGCGGATCTCGGGGAACCCCTCGATGTCGAGCCGGACCTCGCGCACGGCGCGCGGGTGCGGGCGCGGCACGAACGCCGCCGGGATCACCTGGAGCATGCGCGCCGGCAGGAGCCCCGCCTGCACGAGGATGACCCAGAGCGTCTGCGCCTGCGGCGTGCCCGCCGAGAGCAGGACGTCCGTCGCCCAGGCCGCCGGGGGGAACGCGCGCTTGAGCTTCGCCGAGAGCGGACCGAGCGCGCGGAAGAGCTTCGCGTAGTCCGACGGGTCGTCGACGTCGACGACGCGGAGCTCGGCCCGCGGCGCGCGCTCCCGCGCCCGCTCGACGAGCGCCCGCGACGGCGCCTCGCCGGCCGGGATGGTGAGGACCACGATCGCGTCGTAGCGGCTCTCCTCCTGGTCGAGGAGCCGCAGCACGGGCCCGCGGTCGCCCTCGGGCCGGCGGCCCTGGTGCGCCGGCGCCGGCCCGAGCGTGCCCGCGTCCGACCAGGTGAGGAGGAGGCGATTCACTGGTGTACCGTACACCAGCGCTGGTGCGCCGTGCACCATTCAACATGGTGCGCCATGCACCACGTTGAGGCGACGTCGAGCCTTTCTGCCGGCGCGGGCGCAGATCGCGCGCTGGCACGGGATCCGCAAGTCTCCTCCGCGTTCGCGTTCGTCCGCGCCGCCCGGCGCCAGCCACGGAGACCCTCATGAAAGCGCCCGCCGACAGCGTCGTCCTTCCCGCCCACGCCCGCCTGGTCGCTCGCGACGACGTCTGGATCGAGGGCAACGCCGTCCAGCAGTTCGCGCGCGTCGCCGCGCTCCCCGGCTGCGTGCGCGCCGTGGGCATGCCCGATCTGCACGCGGGCAGGGGCATCCCGGTCGGCGCGGCCTTCGCGTTCGCCGGCCGCGTGGTCCCGCAGCTCGTCGGCAGCGACGCCGGCTGCGGCGTGCGGCTCGTCGCGACCGCCGTGGGCCGCATGGCGCCGGACCTGATCGAGCGGCGCGCCCGGCAGGCCATGGAGGACGATCCGCTCGACGGCTGCGATCCGGGGGAGGTGTTCGAGCAGGTCTGGCGTCGCGGCGCGCGGGGGATCGCGGAGATCGACGGCGCGCCCGAGGCGCTCGCGCGGCTCGCGGCGGCGGAGCCCGAGGACGGCCTGCGCCCGAGCGGCGACCCGTCGCCGTACCGCGCGGGGTACGAGGGCGCGCTCGGCTCGGTGGGCGGCGGGAACCATTTCGTCGAGATCGCCCGCGTCGGCGCGGTCCGGGACGCCGCCTCGGCGGAGGTCCTTGGCCTCGCCGCCGGGGAGCTCGTGGTGCTGGCGCACTCCGGCTCGCGCGGCCTCGGCGGCGCGCTCGGGCAGCGCTGGACGGACGCGGTGCTCGAGGGGGACGCGGCCGAGCCGTACCTCGGCGAGCTGGCCGGCGCGTGCCGCTTCGCGCAGGCGAACCGGTTCCTGCTCGCTTACCGGATGCTGCGCGTGCTCGGCGCCTCGCGGCCGTCGAAGATCGCGGGCGGGCTCGACCTCATCCACAACGACGTCACGCGCGAGACCGTGGGCGGCGAGCCGGTCTGGGTGCACCGGAAGGGGGCGGCGCCCGCCCGGGGCAGCGACTTCACCGTGGTGCTCGGGTCGCGCGGGGCGCCGTCGTGGGTGATGCGCTCGTGCGACGCGGAGGCGGGGCTGCGCTCGGTCGCGCACGGCGCGGGCCGCAAGATGGGGCGCGGCGAGGCGCGCGAGAAGATCGCGGCGCGGTACCGGCGGCGCGAGCTCGCGCGGACGGAGCTCGGCGGCCGCGTGGTGTGCGACGACCCGGCCCTGCTGCTCGAGGAGCACCCGGACGCGTACAAGCCGATCGAGCCGGTCGTCGAGAGCCTGGTCGAGGCCGGCCTGGCGACGGCGGTCGCGCCGCTCGTGCCGGTGCTCACGGTGAAGCGATGAACCGGGCGTGGGGCCAGATCAGCGCGGGGCGGGGGCTGGTCTCTGCTCGACCTCGGCGAGCGGCCGGCGGCTGTCGACGACACACCCGTAGCCTGGACCGTACTTGGCCTCGCAAGTCTCGTCGGCGTTGCACTCGTCGGGAGCTTCTCCTTTGGGAGAGATAACGAGCGCAGCCGAGCAGGACCGTTGACCGAGCTCCCGCGGGAGGCGTGACATGTCACGGAAGGCGTGACATGCCACGGTCAAAGCGTGACATGTCACGGTCGAGGTCTTCCGGCGCATCTCCTGAGCGCCGGTCCCTCGGCGCGCAGCAAACCTGCTTTGGGGCCGGGTTTGCGGCCTCTGGGGCGGTGAGGCGTCGAGCTCGGGCCCTGGGGCGGACAGGAGATCGAGTCGCGCGGGTTGGAACGCCTGTTGCTTGGTGCGATTACGCGACGACACGCGACGGAGGACTGGAGCTGTCCGAGGCAGGACGCGACGGTCATCGCTCGCGACACAGGTGTCGTGACAGCTCCGCAACACGGGGGCCGCGCGACGTCGTCGCGACATTCATTATCGCGCGAAGAAAGGATATCATTCAATGGCACGTCAACGATTCGAGTTCATGGTCCTGGCGATCACCGCGACGGCCCTCGCGCCGCTCGCCGGCTGCGCGCCCGTCGACGAGATCGACGAGACAGGCGCGCCGGCCGCCCTCGACGAGGTGGGGGAGTCGGCCGCCCTCGGCGACGAGGAGCTTGTCTCCGAGGCCGCGCAGCCCATCACCGTCTCCGGCATGGGCCACTACTGCAGTATGACCTGGCCCGGCGGCGGCTGGGCGTTCCAGTGGAATTTGAACGACCCGTGCAGCGATCTCATCGCGCAATGGGGCTCCGGCGGCACGATCCGCCGCGCTGGCGTCTACTCCGTTTCCGGAGTCAACAATGTCGTCGCCCGCTGCACCGGCGGCACGTCGATCTGGACCAGCACCGGCGACGCTCCCCTCTCCTTTGCTTACAACGCGTCGCTCGCGGACTCGGGATGCGTCTTCACGGTGGCGCCGAAGGTCATGCCCATCTTCGACCGCCCCTTCAGCTCGACCGTGAGCGTCACCCACGCGACCGGGTTCGACTTCGCCAAGGGACCATACAATACGCTCGATGTGAGCCAGTTCGGTCAAACAGGGTCGGCGAGCGCCACGATCGTCGACTGGATGGGCCGCGACAAGAGCTCCGGGGGGTTCTCCGACAATCATGACGCCCACGACTGGCTCATGGCGGCGGGCACGCCCATCCGCGCCGTGGCTGACGGCGTCGTGCGCAAGGCTCGGTGGTTCAACACCGGGTGCAGCGGATCCAACTCCCCGACCCAGGGCGAGGTCTACATCGACCATACGGTGACGCGGAGCCCGACGACGTACAACGAGCTGTTCACGACCGGCTACTTCCATCTCGAGTCGCTCTCGGTCAGCGACGGAGATACGGTGACCAAGGGGCAGGTGATCGGCAACGTCGGATGGGTAGGGTGCTCGACGGCGTCGCACCTGCACTTCGCCGTCGTTCGCATGAGCAACACGGCGACCGACCGCTTCGAGACGCTCACCATCGACAGCACCGGCAATGACGGCTGGCGCAACGTGATCGAGCCCTACGGCTTCGATCCGCCGTCGGGCTTCGATCCGTGGGGCTGGAGGGCGTACAGCAGCGGCGCCGGCGCGCTGAGCATCGCACTCTGGAACAGCGGGCAGGCGCCGCCGACGGGAACCTGGTAGTCGGACCGCGGGCGCCGGGCCGCGGCGGGGGCGGCGCCGCGCGCCGGCCGCTCACCGCTTCTCGCCGCCCCTCGGCGCCGCCGGCGCGCCGCCGCCCGGCGTCCCGTCCACCGCGTTGGGCCCGAGCAGCGTGCCGCACATCGTCTTGCACAGGATGTCTGTCGGCCTGCACTCGCACTTGCCCTGCTGCTTCAGCTCGAGCTTCCCGCGCATCTGCTCGATCGTGAACTGCGCGAGCCGCTCGACCCGGTCCATGTTCCACCCCTCCTGGATCTGCTTCGGCGTCCGCGGGTCGGTCGTCTTGCCGTCGGGCTCGGCGCAGCAGCGGAAGCTCAGGAAGTAGTAATAGAACCCCTCGTCGTGCGTGTAGATCTTCGGCCGGCACTGGTTGCGAACGCCCTTGTACCAGGGGCCGCCGGTGTGGACGCTGTCGAACTTGCCGCGCCAGCCGCCGCTCGTCTCGCTCGCCACGACCTCATCGGTGTTCGCGGGCATGTCGGCGACACCATAATCGCTGATGCACTGCGCCTGTGACCCGCTCGGCACCCCCTTCCACAGGCGGGCCAGCTCGCCCGGGTCGCGCTTCGCCACCTTCTTCATGTCGGGGTCGTCCCACAGGTGGTCGCCGTTGCACTTCGTCGCGTCGCGCGAGTACCCGTAAGGGAACGGCTTCATCTCGGGTCCCTCGCAGGCGAGCGTCCACTCCGACTCGGTGCAGAGGCGCTTGCCGACGGCCGCGCACTTGACCTGCGCCTGGTGGAACCGATTCATCACCTCGGGCCGCTCCCCCTTCCTGTTCGGCCACTCGTACGTGTCGATGCAGTAACGCTTCTTCACCTTCTCGCCGGTGCAGCGGGCGGGGGTCGGGGCGAACTCCTCGCAGATCGTCTTCTTGTTCGACTTGTCGTACCAGCTGCGGAGGCAGCTGTGCTCGACCTCGGTGCAGTACTCGCCCTCGACGAGCTTCATGTCGGCCGGGCAGGCCTGCTCCTCGGCGGCCGCGCTCGCCGCCCCGGCCTCGGGCGCGGGCGCGGGCGCGGCGCTCGGCGCCGCCGTGGGCGCCGCGCCCGCGGTCTCGGCGGGGGACGGGGCGGCCGCTGGCGATCGATCGTCGTGCGCGCGCGGGGGGGCCGCCGTCTGGGCGGGCTCCGGCGGAGCGCCAGAGCAGGCGGCGGCGAGCATCAGGGCGGGGAGGGGGAGCAGGAGGCGTCGCATGCCGGGCGTCATAGTCGAGTTGGCGGCGAGGGGAACCAGGGTCGCGCCCCCGCCCGGAGCCCCGCGACACCGATCGCGACACCGATGCCGGAGCGCGCGGCCGCCTCCGCCGCCGGCGCACCGGCCCCGCGCCGCCCGGCGGCCCCCGGCAGCGGCGCCGCCCACCGCAGAGCCTGGCGGCCGTGTGGGCCAGGCGAGCCGCGCGATCTCGCAGGCGTTGCCGGATCGTCAACCGAGGTGACGGCCCTGCGGGCAGGAACGCAGGGAAATGCAGCGTCCTCCGCTCGGTCCTGCCCTTGCTCTGCCGCCCTGCTCGCGGCCGGGTCGGCCGCCAGAGGCTCGCTCGGTCGCGCCGGATCTGCGTCCAGAGCGGTCGACGAAAGGACATGAGATGTCGACTACCAAGGTGAAGCGCGGCAGCCCGCGCTGGGCGGCGGCGAAGCTCGCCCTTCTCTCTCTCGTCATCGCCGGCACAGGCAACCTCTCCGGATGTGGGCAGGTCACCTATGACTGGCCGGACCGGCCGGCGCCGGAGCCGCCGCCGCCGCCACCTGTGGATCCGCCCGTCGCGGGGTCCCCGGGGACCGCGATCGACAAGATCGACCTCCTCCTGGCCATCGACAACTCGGGTTCCATGGCCGACAAGCAGGCCGTCCTCGCCCTCGCGGTCCCCGACCTCGTCGAGAGCCTCGTGAACCCGCGCTGCATCCACAGTACCGACAAGGCGCGTTCCGTGGCGGTAGGGTCGCCGAACGACGCGTGCCCGGCGGATTTCAGGCGTGAGTTCGAGCCGATCAGGGACATCCATGTCGGCATCATCAGCTCGAGCCTCGGCGGCCACGGCGCGTCCTCCTGCCCGGCGAGCGCGAGCGCCTCGAACATGGACATGGCGCACCTCCTCGCGCGCGCCGACGAGCGCTCGGGCGCCAACGACATCCCCACCTACCTCGACAAGGGCTTCCTGGCCTGGGACCCCGATCAGAAGCTCGCCGGTGAGCCCGGGGCGCCGGACGCGGAGGACGGCGAGGCGGACCTCGACATCGACTCGGACGCTGACGCCAACGACACGTCGCTGATCGGACAGCTCACGCAGATGGTCAAGGGCACGGGGCAGGCCGGCTGCGGCTTCGAGGCGCAGCTGGAGAGCGTGTACCGCTTCCTCGTCGACCCGGAGCCCTATGCCACGATCGAGCTCCAGGGCGACATCGCGGTGCCGACAGGCCTGGACGAGGACATCCTGCGGCAACGCCGCGAGTTCCTCCGGCCGAGCTCCCTCCTCGCGATCCTCCTGCTCAGCGACGAGAACGACTGCTCCATCCGCGAGGAGGGCCGCAACTACCTCGTGGCCGAGACGAGGGGCAGCTTTCGCCTGTGGCGGCCGCGCTCCGAGTGCGCCATCGACCCGGGCGACAGGTGCTGCAGGTCGTGCAGCCAGAACCAGGACGGCTGCCCGGTCGACCCGACGTGCATCGGCCCGGACGGCGAGCTCGCGAAGCTGAGCCCGGAGGACGACCCGGTCAACGCCCGCTGCTGGGACCAGAAGCGCCGGTTCGGCTTCGACTTCCTCTATCCGATCGCGCGCTACCGGCGCGCCTTCACCGAGGCGCAGATCGAGAATCGCCAGGGCGAGCTGGTCCCCAACCCGATCTTCAGCGACCTGGACCCCGGAGACGGAGACGCCGACATCCGCGACCCCGGGCGCGTCTTCTTCGCCGGCATCGTCGGCGTGCCGTGGCAGGACATCGCGCGCCAGAACGCGGAGGGCCAGCCTGACCTCCTGCGCGGCCTCGACGCGCGGGGCGAGCCGGTCGGCGGGTTCAAGAACGCCGACGAGCTCAGCGCACCCCTGCTCGACGGCGCGCTCGACGGCGCGATCAGCAGCACCTGGGAGCTCATCCTCGGCGATCCCGCGCGCTTCCAGCCGCCGAGGGACCCCTTCATGATCGAGTCGATGGCGCCGCGCGCGGGCTCGAACCCGATCACCGGCGACGCGATCGTCCCGCCGCACGAGGCGGGCTGGAACAGCCTCAACGGCCGCGAGTACACGGTCCCGCAGGGGAGCACGCGCGAGGGAGACCTCCAGTTCGCTTGCATCTTCCCTCTCTTCGAGCCGAAGGACTGCGGGGGCACGGCCGAGGGCTGCGACTGCAGGGAGGCGGCTGACGTGGCGAACGACAGCCCGCTGTGCCAGCCGGCAGCCGGGAACGATCCGGCGGACCCGCAGCCCAGGACGGCGACGCAGGTCAACGCGAAGGCCTACCCGGGCCTCCGCGAGCTGGAGCTCATCCGCGAGCTCGGCCCGCAGGGCATCGTCGGCTCGGTGTGCCCGAGGCAGCTCGACAACGACGGCGCGGCCGATTTCGGCTACCGGCCGGCGATCGGCGCCATCGTCGACCGCCTGAAGCCGGCGCTCGGCGCGGAGCCCGCGCCGTAGCGCTCAGCCCTGCTTCGGCGCCCTCATCCGCGCCGGGTCCACGGCCACGTCCCGCGCCACCTTGCCGAACGCGATGACGCTCCGGTCGCCGTTCTTCTCCTCGATGACCACGCGCCGCACCGACCAGAGCTCCGGCCCCGAGGTCATCTCGAGGCTGCGCACGTGCTTCGCGACCTCCTCGACCCGCGGCCGCGCGGCCAGCGTGATCCCGTCGGCGCGGCTCGGGATCGAGAGCTCGTAGCGCGCGCGCAGCTTCTCGAGGTCGCCCCCGAGGAGCACGAGCAGGTCCGAGAGCACCGCGCCGAAGCGCCCCGCGGCGCCCCGCCCCGCGCCCGCCGCGCCCTTCGGGGTCGCGAAGCCGAACCCCTCGGGGGTGATCCAGTAGGTGATCGCGTCCGGCGGCTTCAGCTCCCAGCGGAGGCGGTCCGGCAGGACCAGCGTCATCTCCCCGTCGCTCTTCACCGCCGTCGCGAGCAGGCCGATGCTCCGCTCCTGCGTGAACGGCGCGACCAGCGTCTTCACCGACGCGCGCGCCCGCGTGATCTCGGCGAGCGCGTCGCCCACCTCGTCGGCGCGGGCGCGGCCCGCGCGTACGGCGACCGACAGCGCGCCGCCGCACGCCGCCAGGCCCATCAGGAAAGATCGTCGCTGCATCCTCGTCCTCTTACCCCAGACGGTCGGGCCGCGCTTCGCTTCACGCAGGCGGGCCAGAGCGGTCGGAATCAGACGCAGGCGCGCGCAGACACGCGCAGGCGCGCCCAGACGCGCGCCGGCCAGCGGCCCGCGCTCAGTCCGCCACGGGCTTCGGCGTGTTGGGCCCGCTCTCCGGGAGCTCCGGCTTCGTGATGTACTCCTTCGGGAGCTCGCCGGTCAGGGACTTGAGCCAGACGACGATCTGCTCGACCTGGGTGTGGTTCAGGTCCTTGCCGAGCTGGTGCTTCCCCATGAGCCGCACCGCCTCCTGCAGCGAGGACACGGAGCCGTCGTGGAAGTACGGCGCCGTCGCGGCCACGTTGCGGAGCGTCGGCACACGGAACACCATGAAATCAGCCTGCTTTTTCGTGATCTCGAAGACCCCGCGGTCCATCGTGTCGGGCCACGACCGCACCAGGCCGAGCTTCTGGAACATCGTCGCCCCGACGTGCGGGCCGAAGTGGCACGTCACGCAGCCGACCTCGACGAACGTGTTGAACCCCTCCTTCTCGGCGCTGGTCAGGGCGTCGGGATCCCCCTCCAGGAACAGGTCCCACCGCCCGCGCGTGAACAGCTTGCGCTCGAAGGCGCCGAGCGCCTTCGCCGTGTTGTTGACGGTCACGGGCCACGGGTCGTTCGGGAACGCCCTGCCGAACGCCTTCACGTACTCGGGGATGGAGCGCAGCGTCGCCTCCAGCCGCACCGGCGTCATCGCCATCTCGCTCGGGTTCATCATCGGCCCGTTGGCCTGGTCCTCGACGCTGTCGAAGCGCCCGTCCCACATCAGCGAGAAGAACCCGGCCGAGTTGTAGACGGTCGGCGTGTTGCGGCGGCCGCTCTGGTGGGCGTGCCCGATGGACACCTTCGTGCCGTCGGCGCCGTAGCGGTCGAGCGGGTGGCACGAGTTGCACGACAGGTCGTGGTTCTTGGACAGCCGGCTGTCGAAGAACAGCATGCGCCCGAGCTGGATCTTCTCGTCCGTCAGCGGGTTGTTCGAGGAGGTGACGAGCGCCGGCAGCGGGTTGAAGCTCGCGAGCCGCTCCGGATCGATCTGCACCTCCGGCTCGCTCGCGCCGGGGGTGGGCGCCGTGCCGGGCGCCGCGCCGACAGGGGCCGCCTGGGGCGCGGCCGGGGCCGCGCCGGGCGCCGCGGCAGGCGCCGCCGCCGTCGTCTTTTGCACGAGCCAGGCGCCGACGCCGGCGCCCGTCGCGGCGACCAGCGCCGCCGCCGCCACGAGCGGGGCTGCCTTGCTGCGGGGGCGCGCGGCGGCCGCGGGCGGCTCGCCCGCCACGATGATCGTCTGCTGGAAGGGCACCGAGGTCCCCGCGCCCGTCATCGACGGGGGCGGGCCGTCGAGCCGCGGGTCCGACCTGCGGACCGCGGGGCCGCTCTGCGAGAGCATGCTGTGGTCCTGCCAGCTGCGGGGCGTGGCCACCGGCGTCGGCGGGCGCCGCGTCATCATGTCGCTGTGGTCCTGCCAGCTGCGGGGCGTGGCCACCGGCGTCGGCGGGCGCCGCGTCGCCATGTCGCCGTGATCGGGCCAGCTGACGTTGGTGCCCGCGGGGGTCGGCGGGCGCCGCGTCGGAGCGTCGGGGTTCGCGGGCGCGCGCGACGGCGGCGGGATGTCGGCCTGCAGCGACTCGGGGAGGGGCTGCAGCATCTCGTCGCGGATCGAGAAGCCGTACGGCAGGAGCGTCCGGACCGCGTCGAGCATCTCCGCCGCGGTCTGGAAGCGCGCGTTCCTGTCGATCTGGAGCGCGCGGTACACGATCTCGGCGACCTCGTGGGTCACCCAGGGCGCCAGGCTCTGGATGGGCGGCGCCGGGACCGAGCAGATGGCGACGATGAGCTCGCCGAGCCCGCGGGAGTTCCTGTAGGGGGTGCGCCCGGCGAGCATCTTGAAGAGGACGATGCCGAGCGACCAGAGGTCGGTCCGGCCGTCGACGTCCTTCATGTTGCGCGCCTGCTCCGGCGACATGTAGATCGGCGAGCCGATCAGGTTGCTCGTGGCCGTGAGCTCCTGGTGGTGCTCGAAGCTGTCGTCGGCCTGGATCTTGGCGACGCCGAAGTCGAGGAGCTTGACCGAGAGCTCGCCCCCGTCGCGCCGGGCGAGGAACAGGTTGGCGGGCTTGATGTCGCGGTGGAGGACGCGCGCGTCGTGCGCCCTGATGAGGCCCATGCACGCCTGGGCCACGATGCAGAGCGCGAGCTCCGGCGGCAGGGGACCGAGTCGCCGGAGCAGCTGGTCCACGTCCTCGCCCGAGAGCAGCTCCATCACGAGGAAGGGCAAGCCGGTCGCCCGGTCCCTCCCGCTATCGAGCACGCCGGCGATGTGCTCGCTCTCGATGGCGCCCGCCGCCCTGGCCTCGCGCTCGAAGCGGGCCATGACCGCCTCGTCCTGCGCGAGCTTGCTCGTGATCACCTTCACGGCGACGCGACGACCGGTCCCGAGGTGCCGCGCCTCGTAGACCGCCCCCATCCCGCCCTCTCCGAGCAGCCCGAGGATGAGGTACCGTTGATCGAGGGTGGTGTTGATCAGGTTGATGTCCGTCATGGTCCGGTCGACCCGGTCGCCGCTCCGATGCCGCGACCTTGCGCCCCGGATCGCATTCTCGGACGGAAGTTCCCGCTAGGCAATCTCGCGGTAGGGGCGCCCCGGACGAGAGGTGTCCTACCGCCGGTGTACGGGCGTGGAAGCCAGGGGAGAGTGAACCAGGGGCGAAACCGTTGCGCGCCGGGCTCGGCCGGGCTGGCACCGGCGCCTGCGCCGTGGTGTCGAGGGGTGTCGAGGCGGTTGTTATTTAAGGAGCGCCACCGTCGCGCTCGCCATCCGAAGCGGACGGATCGGCCGCGTCGCTGCCCAGCTCGCCGCCCGGGTGGGGCGAGCCGGCGCGCTCCCAGGCGGCGTAGTCGCCGCGCGTGAGCAGCGGGTCCTCGGGGAGCGCCTTGGGCTCGGCTGTGTCGCGGGCGGGATCGAACGCCGGGTCGAGCAGCCGCGCGAGGTCGAAGCGCAGGAAGCGGCCGGCGAGGTGGGGACCCTCGCTCACCCAGAGGACGCGCGCGGTCGCGTCCATGACGACCCCGTGGGTCGCGATGAGGGCGTCGATCGCGCGGCGGTCGCCGAGCGGCAGCGGCGCGCCGCCGGGCCCGCGCCGGTCGCGCAGCACGTCGACCGCCGCCTCGATCGTCGCGCCCTCGGGCAGCGCCGCGAGCCGCTCGTCGAGGCGGCGGCGCCGCGCGTGCGTCGAGGTCTCGGCCTCGACGCGGCGGTTGCGCGGGTCGCTGGCGAGCGGCCCCTCGAAGTGGTTGGTGAGCGGCACCTTCCCGCGGCCGCGGCGCGCGTGCAGCGGCGCGCCGGGCGCCCGCTCGGCGATCGCGACCTCGCCGCCCGCGTCGACGAGCATCACGAGGTGGGAGACCATCGGCGCGCGCGCCTCGAGGAGCGCGAGCGCCTCGTCCACGCTGCGCGCGCTGCCGAGCACCTCGCGCATCGTGTGCACGACGGGCTCGCCCGCCGCGCGCGGCTCGCCGGCCCGCCCGCCGTGGACCACGAGCGCGAGGCCCGCGGCGTTCATCCCCGTCACCGCGCCGACGAGGCCGGGCCAGGACACCGAGGCGTACGGGATCTTCCCCTCCTCGTGCACCAGGAACACCGCCTTGCCCTCGTCGAAGACGGGCCCGGCCTCGAAGTCGAAGTTGCGGGCGAGCACCGCGTGGCCGTCCGCCGACGCGGTCCCCGTGAGCGCGAAGCTCGTGCAGCCGATGAGCGGGGAGTGCTCGAACGAGAGCGCGATGTCGTAGAGCGACTGGAGGAAGATGAAGCGGTGGTACGTGGGGAGGACGCCGTCGAACGGGTCGGGCGAGAAGGCGCGGGCCTGCGCGGCGATCTCGCGCCGCACGCGGTCGGTCATTCCCTCGTCCACGCCGCGGAACTGGAGGCGCGAGACGTCCATGATCAGCCACCGGAGCGGGGCGACGGGCACGTAGCGGCGGAACTGGTCGTAGAGGGTGCCCTCGTTGCGGACCATCTCCGGGTAGAAGAGCCGGCCGTGCTGGTGCCCGATCTCCTCCGGCGACCCGGAGAGGCGCGCCTCGAGGATCCGACCGCGGCGGCGCGCGTAGGCGGGGCCGAGCACGCGCAGCCCTGTCGGCCCGGCCGCGGGCTCGCCAGCGACCGCGCCGATCGGCGGCGGATCGATCCGCGTGGCGGCGGCGATGCCCAGGTGCGCGAGGACCGGCGCGGCGAGGAGCGCGGCGGCGGCGATGAGCTTGCGCCGGTGGCGGGCGAGGCGCGACGGTCGCGGGAGCGGCCCTCCGGCGCCCTGGCGGTCCGCACCCTCCTCGTCCGAGCGCTGCCCTGGTCCGCTCATTCTGGACTGCTCGTTCTGGAATGCTCGTTCCGGTCGGTCGCCTTCTCGTCCGAGCGCTGCCCTGGTCCGCTCATTCTGGACTGCTCGTTCCAGAATGCTCGTCCCAGCATGCGCGCCCGATCAGGGAGGCGCCGCCGTCGGCTGCGACGGGTGGGGGTCGCGCTCCGCGACGAGCGCGCTCCCCGAGGCGGGCCGGCGCGACGCCGTCGACTGCGGCGGCGGCGCGGCCGGAACGTGGCGGAGGCCCCGCGTGAGCGCGAGCGTCGCCAGCACCCGGCGTATGATCCTCGCCGGATCGCGCACGCTGTCGAAGTGCGTGAGCCGCTCCTCCTCGGGCGGGTAGATGACCCGGATCGGCACCTCGACGACGCGGATGCCCGCGGCGACCGCGCGCAGGAGGATCTCCGCCTCGAAGGCGTACCCCTCGTCGCGCGCGCCGAGCGACAGCGTCGTCCGGAGCGGGTAGCGGCGCAGGCCGCACTGCGTGTCGGCGAAGGGGCGGCCGGCGAAGAGCGAGAGGAAGAAGTTCGAGATGCGGTTCGAGATCTGGTTCGCGCGCGGCGCGCCCGCCGTGACGAGGTCCCGGATGCCGAGCACCAGCGCCTCGGGATCAGCGTCGGCCTCGATGAGGCGGCGCGCCTCCTCCGGCGGGTGCTGGCCGTCCGCGTCCACCGTGACCGCCACGTCGAAGCCGGCGGCCAGGGCGAACTCCATCCCGGTGCGCAGGGCGGCACCCTTGCCCTGGTTCTCCGGGTGGCTCAGCACCGTGGCGCCGGCCGCGCGCGCCCGCTCGGCCGTCCGGTCGCTCGACCCATCGTCCACGACGAAGACCGCGCCGGCCAGCCCCTCGACCCGCAGCGCCTGGCGTGCGACATCCCCCACGTTGCGCTCTGCCTGGTAGGCAGGAATGATGGCGCAGATCCGCATGAAGCAGAGCGCGATTACCACGGTGTGCCCTGGATGAACAGCGGCAGGCACGATCTGTCCGCCACGTTGTTTTTTGGCAGACGTCCGGCGGCGCCGACGTCAGGCTGGGCTCGACGCGGGCGAGGGGAAGCGCAGGGCGCCTGGCGGGCGGTCGCGGCCGTGCCTGCCCGGCTAGCCCTGGCGTAGCGCGCGAGCAAGGAGCCTCCCCCACGTGCGTGTCCCCTCGACGCCGGCGCCGGTTGGCGATCGTCACCCGGAGCCTCGTCCGGGCCTGCTCCGTCGCCGCCCGCGGTTCCGCCGCGTCTGGCTGAGCGAGATCGTCTCGTTGCTCGGCGACTGGATGAGCTTCGTCGCCGTGAGCCTGCTCGCGCTCGGCGGCGAGGGGGGCGGCGTCGTGGCGCTCGCGCTCGTCATGGTGGGGCATCACCTGCCGAACGCGCTGTTCGCGCCGGTGGCGGGCGTGCTGGCGGACCGGCTCGATCGCCGGTGGCTGC
The DNA here is from genome assembly GCF_051521595.1 of Sorangium sp. So ce1153. Taxonomy (NCBI): domain Bacteria; kingdom Pseudomonadati; phylum Myxococcota; order Polyangiales; family Polyangiaceae; genus Sorangium; species Sorangium sp. So ce1153. Next base: position 11,559,071 of record NZ_CP150361.1, on the reverse strand, counting down.
TCATCGCGACGAGCCTGGTGCAGGGCGCGCTCACCCTGGCCATGCTGGGCGCCGCCGTCCTCGGCAGCGTGCCGGCGGTGCAGGTGCTCGTCTTCGTCCGCTCGTCGGTGGGCGCGCTGCGCCTGCCTGCCCAGAGCGCGGTGCTGCGGCACGTCGTCGAGGAGGACGAGCTGCTCGAGGCGAACGCGATCGCGTCGGCGACGTGGAGCGTCATGTTCGCGGTCGGCATGGCGGTCGGCGGGCTGATCGCCGCGCTCGGTCCGGCGGCGGCGCTCGCGGTGGACGCGGCGTCCTTCGGCCTGTCGGCGCTGTTCCTCTGGGGGCTCCCGCCGATGGTCGCCGAGGGGCGGCCCGCCGAGGGCGGCCCGCTCGCCGCGCTCGCGTCGGTCCGAGGCGACATGGTGCTCGCCTGGAAGCACGCGTGGGATCGGCCGCCGCTGCTCGACGCCGTGCTCGCGAAGACGCCGGTCCACCTGGCGAACGGCGGGGCGCTCCTGCTCCTCAACCTGCTCGCGACGCAGCTCGCCTTCGCGGGCACGGGCGCGCTCACGCTGGGGCTCCTCCAGTGCGTGCGCGGGGCGGGGACGGGGGTCGGCCCGCTGCTCGGCGTCGCCCTCGTCCGCCGCGGCCTCCGGGGCGAGCTCGCGGCGACCGGGGCCGCCTGGGTGACGTTCGCGTCGATCGCGGCGCTCGCGGCGACCCGGCACTGGGCGGCGCTGCTCGCGGTCGTGCTCGCGTGGGGCCTGGGCAGCGGCGCGAACTGGGTGCTCTCGAGCTCGGAGATCCAGCGGCTCTCGCCGGACCGCTTCGTCGGGCGGCTCTCGGCGATCGACAACCTGGCGCTCACGGTCGGCCTGTGCGCCGCGCTGCTCGGGGGCGCGGTGCTCGTCGAGCGGACCTCCGCCCCCGGGGCGGCCGCGTGGCTCGGCCTCGGCGCCGGCGTGCTCGCCTGGCTCGGGTCGCGGTGGATGCTGCGCCGGCGCGCCGCGGCGGGGAAGAAGGCGCTTTCCTTGCAGCCCGAGACGGAGCGCAGGTAGCCTCCCGCCCCGATGATCCCGGACGTGTGGGCGCCTCTCCGCGGCCTCTCCGTGCGCCGCTGCGAGGACGAGGGGCTTATCAACGGGACCTGGGTGGCCGGCGAGCCGCCCGGGTTCGTGGTCCAGCGGGTGAGCCCGATCTTCGCCCCGGAGGTCCACGACGACATCGAGGCGGTGACCGCCCACCTGGCCCGCCGCGGCCTCCCGACGCCGCGCCTCGTGCGCGCCGACGACGGCGCCCTCTGCGCCCGGGACGCCGCGGGCGCTGTGTGGCGGGTGATGGACTTCGTCCCTGGCCGTACGCTCCACCGCGTCGGCTCGCCGGCGGTCGCCCGCGCCGCCGGCGCCCTCGTCGGCCGCTTCCACCGGGCGGTGGACGATCTCGAGCACGCGTACCGCCACGTCCGCCCTGGCGCGCACGACACGGCGCTGCACATGGAGCGCCTCGACGCCGCGGCTGCGGGGGGCGAGGGGCGGCGGCTGGCGGACGCCATCCTCGACGCGTTCCGCACGTGGCAGGGGCGGCTCGACCTGCCGCTCCGGCACTGCCACGGCGACCTCAAGATCTCGAACCTGCGCTTCTCCGACGCGGGGGAGGGGATCTGCCTGCTCGACCTCGACACGCTCGCGCTGCAGTCGCTCGACGTGGAGCTCGGCGACGCGTGGCGGTCGTGGTGCAACCCGGCCGGGGAGGACTCGACCGACGCGCGCTTCGACCTCGAGGTCTTCGCCGCCGCGGTCGCCGGCTACCGCGAGGTGCGGCAGTTCAGCGCGGAGGAGCGGGCGGCGCTCGCGGACGCGGTCGAGCGGATCGCGCTGGAGCTCGCCGCGCGCTTCTGCCGCGACGCCTTCGAGGACCGCTACTTCGGCTGGGATCCGGCGCGCTTCCCGACGCGCGCCGCGCACAACCTGCAGCGGGCGTCGGGGCAGCTCTCGCTGGCGCGCTCGGCGCGGCGGCAGCGCGCGGAGATCGCGCGGCTGCTCGCGGGGGGGTGAGCGGAGGGGCGCGGGCCTGGGCTGGGGGGCGGGACATGGGTGGGGGCCTGGCCGAGCAGGCGGCGGGGATGTCGCGACATGGGTGAGGGCCTGGCCGAGCAGGCGGCGGGGATGTCGCGACATGGGTGAGGGCCTGGCCGGGCAGGCGGCGGGGATGTCGCGACATGGGTGGGAGCCTCGCCGAGCAGGCGGCGGGGATGTCGCAACATGGGTGGGAGCCTCGCCGAGCAGGCGGCGGGGATGTTGAGATATGGGCGGAGGCCCGGCCGGGCAGGCAGCTGGCATATCGGGACATAGGCGAGGGCTAGCCGAAGCGCGTGCCGACAGATTTGGTGACGCGAGTGCTAATATTCGTGCGCCGCCGCTTGCCCTGTTCGAGCAGTTCTGCCTTCCCAACGCGAGCGAGTACATGCCGAACACGCCTACATGCGTGGCGATGAGGACGAAGCCGAGCGGCTCCGGCGCGAGATAGCCGACCTTGAGGCACGAGTCGCGTCGTTCGCCAACCTGGCGTTCCTCTCCCTCACGACGAATCAAAGCATCTCGAACCGGCAGCCGTCGGAGTATCTGAAGGAGATCGCGTCGACGCCCGAGGGGAGGGCAGCACTCGAGGCGCAGCTGATCCCCATGAACCCGAAGCTGTGGAAACACTCGGCATTCGAGGACTTCCGCCGTGAGCGCTGCCAGCTCCTCGCCACGAAGGCACGGGAGCTGTTCTTCTCGTCGACGTGAGGAGAGGTGACGATCCCGATCGATGGTGGATGTGTGGGGTGACGCCCGCCCCGCCCGAGCCGGCGTCCAGCTACACTCCGAGCTCTGCGTAGCTCGATCGGGAGCGCCTGCGCTGGCCATCTTTCACCGCGACGCTGTCAACCCTTGCACGGGCACGAGCATCCCTGCCGTCACGAGATCGTCGAACTGTTTCCCGAGCGCAAGCGCAAAGAGCCGGTCCTCGATGAGCACTCCCGCCTCGATGTTCTCCTGCTGTGCAGCCACTGAGGTGTTTGCCGAGGTGACGAAGGCAACCTCCTCGTCGACGATAATGCACTTGGCGTGGAAGCTGATTCTCTCGTTGTCGATCGTGCGCGGGTCATGGAAGACCTCGGGGACGCGCGCGCCGCGCCAGTGCCTGGCGCGGAAGCTCTGCACGAAGCGTGCTTCGTACGCCTCTCGCGTGCGCAGCCCCGGGACGCGATCGTCGCCGACCGTGAGGTCGAAGAACATCCGGACGCGCAGCGCCGGGATCTCCGCCATCCTGGCGGCGAGCGGCGCGAACAGCGCCGCTCCGCTCCCGAGGCTGTAGCTCGAGACGAGCACCGACCGCCGTGCCCGCGCGAAGAGCTCGGCGACGACCACCTTGGTGTCGCGCGACGATGCGCCGACGCGCTCCGGCCCGGTCCACACCAGCTCCACCTTCGGCGCTCGCGCCATCGCGGCGGCGCGCTCCGCGACGACGAGGCGGCACATGGCGGCGAGCGCGGCCTCGTTCCCCGCCGTCTTCCGCAGCGCCTCCAGAGCCCGGACTGCGCCCGCCGACGTCGTGAAGGCGCGCAGCCCGAATTTCGTGAGCGGACCGCGCACATGGCCCCCCTCGAGCGCGTCGGCGAGCTGGAGCAGCGTCTCGCTGGGGACCTCGAGCGGCTCCATCACGCCTCCGCGAAGAAGGCAGCGCCGGAGTCCTCCACCGTGTCCACGACCAGCGAGCGATCGAGCAGCTCGTTCGACCACTCGCACGATGGCTCCGAGATGAGCAGGCAGCCGTGGCACGCGGCGCCGTGGAGGAACCGCTCCTCGTGCGCGTCGTCCGGGTGATGCTGCGCGCACACGGGGTCGTTCGAGCAGAGCTTACCGAGGTCGAGCGCCGCGTCGAGGTGGTGAGCGAGCTTCTTGCCCACCTGCACGAGGCCGCCCAGGGTCCCCTCGGCGTCGGGCGTGCCGGTGAACAGCAGGATGCCGCAGCGATCCCCGTCGAGATAGATGCGCTCGCGGATCGAGCTGGCCGCGTAACCGCACTCGAGCGAGACGGCCGTGAGCAAGAGATGTGACAGCGAGTGCAGCATCACGTAGGTCACGCCTGGAAAGCGTGCGTTCTTGGCCTGGCGGCGCTTCTTCCAGGCCTCGAACCCCGCGACGAGCTGCTTCTCCCGCGCCTCGACCTGAGGGCGCTTGTCGCGCCACCTGGCGACCGCGCCGGGGTCGAGCGCCAGGAAGATGCCCTCTCCTCGGTTCTCCACGGCGGGGAGCCAGGTCACCTCGCGCGCCAGCGGCGCCGTGCGCACGCCGAGCGACAGCTCGTAGTCGACGTCGCGCGCCGGCGCCTCGAAGCGCGTGAACCCGAGCTGCACGATCACCTCGCGCATCCGGTGCACGAGGACCACCCGCGAGACGAGCCCCATGGCGCCGAGCCGCGCGGGATCGAGCGACAGCGCATGGGCGAAGAAATCCTGTTTATCAGGCGTGTCCTCGCCGGCCGACTCCCGAATCGCAAGGAACGTATCGAGCTCGGCCGCCTTGATCCCTCGCCGCTCCTCGCCCACCCCCGATTTCTTGCGCTGCACCTCGGCCCACAGCTCGGGCGCGCTGAAGCGATCGCGCAGGTGCTTGTACCTGGCCTTCTTCAGCTCGCGCGTGATGTCCTCCTCGCCGTCGGCTGACTCGAGATCGCCCCACGCCGCCTCGATCGCCTCGCGGAGCGCCTGCTTGCTCGCATCCGTGGGGATCGAGATAGCGCTCACGTTCTGCGGGAAATACGCGTTCGTCGCCGAGCGGACGAGGAGCTTGTTCCGGACCGGCTTCCCTTGCTCGTCGACACAAGCGGGCTTTTCCCCGTCCCCCGGCGCCGCGTCGGCGAGCCACGGCATCTCCCCCCAGCAAGGCCCCAGGGGCGATTGATCGCCCTTCTGCGTCGCGTCGACGAGCGACCGGCTCGCCTTGCAGGCGCAGCGCACCATGATGTCGGCGAGATCACCGCTCGTCCCGCGCTCGTCCAGGAAGAGCTCGCGTGTGCAGTCGGTGCGGCCTCCGTGGACGAAGCCCTTCCAGTCGATGTCGCCGATGTGACCGTTCGGGCAGGCCCGGACGAACCGGATCGGGACGACCTTGCCGTAGCTGCCGCGCTCGATCGCCCTCCAGTGAAGCAGGCGGCGCGATCGGAAGCCGCCCTCGCCGACCCGGGCATCCGTCGGCTGCTCGATGAACCATCCCGGAAACTCGAAGGCCGTGATGCCGCTCGCCGGCGCGTCGAGGGAGCTTGGGCTCGACGGCGGTGCGAAGAGCCGCAAGCGGGGGTTCTGCTCGCGAGCCCTGAGGGCCGCCTCGAGCCGCTCCTCGAAGACCTGCTGAAAACCTTCCTTGTCCGGATCTCCCCACGACTCGAGCCCACCCATGATGGCGGCGTGCTTCGGGAAATCGACGAGCGCGCCGGGCCCGAAGGTCGTCAGCACCTGGCTCCGGCGTACCTGGCCCTCGGGGCGGGGTCTCGCCTTGGGGGAGCCGCTCGAACGCGGCTTGCGCGCTGCCATCAGCCGTCCTCCTGCCGGCGTCCGCCGGGCTTTCTCAGGTACACATCCACGCTGGGCTCGACGTCACGCAGCGAGCGCTGCGCCTTGAACTTCCGCAGATCGCGATCGTCCGGCTCGGGCTCGAGCGGATCGCGCAGCAGGTTCGGGTGAGCGGGCTCCTCGCGCTGGTACTGGAGACCGGCGCTCACGGCGTGGTTCTTCTCGACCGTGCGCTGCCAGGAGTCGAGGAGATCGCTCGTCCGCTTCTCCACCCTGCGCCCCATCTCGGGGGCCTCGTTCGCGTCGACGTGCGCCTGCTCCGCACGCGCGCCCAGGCGTCGCGGGATGCGGCTCACATGATCGCGCAGCGCGCCCTTGCCGATCTCTTCGGCGCCGCGCGGCGGTGTCAGCTCGGAGATGCTGAGGCGCGCGAGCGCGACGGTGACGGCCGCGATCCCGCGGTCGATCGCGCGCGGCGAGAACGGCGTGACGCTCGTCGCCTCGACCGCGCGGTAGAACGACGCGTGGTACGCGTTAAAGCGCTCGAAGTGTGAGCGGTCCCGCGGCTTGTGGCAGTTGAGCAGCGTGACGACGAGCCCCGGCCTCCTGTCGTCGCGGCCGACGCGGCTCGTCGCCTGGATGTACTCGGCGGTCGTCTTCGGCTGTCCGAACACGACCATCAGGCCCAATCGCTGGATGTCGAGGCCGACCGAGATCATGTTCGTCGCGAGCGCGACGTCGACGTGCTCGGGCCTGTCCATCGTGCTCGCGAGCCGGTCCTTCGCGTTCGCGACGCGGTGCGTCGGCTCGCGGCTGGTGAGCTCGACCGGCTCGCCGAGCGAGCGCGCCGCGAAATCGCCGGACTCCTCTCCGACGCGCCGGCGCGTGTCGTAGCCGCGGACGCGGGAGGCGACCTCGTCCTCCACGATCCGGCGGCTCCCGCCGAGCTCGCGCAGGCTGTTGAAGTAGCCGACCAGCGTCGTGTACGGGTCGGCGGCGAGCCCGGACTCGTCGTATGCCCTCTTTCCGGCCGCGAGGAGCGCGAGGTAGACGCGCAGCAGGGCCACCTTCACGCTCCGGCCGGGGGCGGCGACGCCCACGTATTTGCGCGCGTGCCGCTCGGTCGCGGGCACCGTGCGCGCGAAGAACGAGTCGCGGCGATCCGGGCCGGGGGGCGGGAAGATCGTGACCGCGGAGCGGCCGAAGAGCGCCTTGATCTGCGCCTCCGCGCGCCGCACGGTCGCGGTCGAGGCGACGATCTTCGGGCCGAACGCCTTGCCCGCCGCCGGGCGCTCGCAGAGCACGTCGATCGCCGTCTCGTAGAGCCCGACCATGGTGCCGAGCGGGCCCGAGATGAGGTGGAGCTCGTCCTGGATCACGAGGTCGGGCGGCGCGAGCTGACCCCCCTCGATCGGGCGCCCGATCCCGGGATCGCAGGGGCCGTAGAACCCGGCCTTGTCGTGCCGGTCGACCCTGCCGAACAGCGCGCCCGTCCGGCCGACCCACGGCAGCTGCGCGAACTTGTCGACGGTCGCGATGAGGAAGCACGGCAGCCGCCGGTAGATCGGCTCATCGACGGTCAGCATCGGGAGCGCGCGCTCGCCGGAGAACGCGCAGTCGCGGTTCGCGCAGTAGACCTCGAGGTTCTGAGGGCGGGCCGGGGTCGGCGTCAGCCGGAACGAGCTCGGGACGAACTTCCTGTCGCACCAGGGGCACTTCTCGATCGGGATCGGCGAAGGGTTCCTGTCCGAGGCCTGCTGGTACGCGTTGACCTTCATCCGCGCGGTCGTCGGGTCGTAATCCTTCTCGGAGCCCATCCGGTTCGGGGTCGCGCCCTTGCCGACCCAGAGGCCGATCTCGAAGGGCCACGCGCCGAGCCTCGTGTCTCCCTGCCTGGCGCGCTCCTGCCGCTCGAGCTCGAGGGCGCACACCAGCGCCGCGGCGCGGCCGAGCTGGTCGAGCGTCAGCAGCCGCAGCGTGTAGCGCATGACCACGCTGACGCCCGCCCCCGGAAGCCCGAGCCCGTCGCTCCGCAGCCGGCGCAGGACCAGGGTGAACGCCGCGAGCCCGAGGTAGGCCTCGGTCTTGCCGCCGCCGGTCGGGAAGAAGAGCAGGTCGATGACGGCGCGGTCGTGGTGCGCCGGCTCGTGCATCGCGCGGAGGTTGATCAGCAAGAACGCGAGCTGAAACGGCCGCCAGGCGGGGGGACCGTTCTTCTTCTCGGTGTCGCGCGCCCGCGCGGCGCGCGCCATCGCCCGGTTCGCGAGGCGGAATGCCAGGAAGACGTCGTCGTCGTCCAGCGCGGCCAGACCGTCGATCATCCGGCGCCGCACCGTCTCGGCCGCGTCGAGCAGTCCGGCCAGCACCTCGCGCTGGTGCTCGTCGACCGGCGTCCTCGCCTGGTCCTCGATCCACTGCGCATACCTGGCCGGGAGCTCGTCGAGCATCACCCGCACCTCGGCGGCCGACCCGGCATCGGCGAGCGCCTCCATCCCGAGCTGGACCCCCTTGACGTCGCCGGGCACGACCTTCTCGACCTCCGCGGTCGGCAGCCAGGTGGTCCACACGCGCTTGCACGCCCGCCCCTCGACGACGTCGGCCTCGGCCGCGACCCCGTGCCCGACCGCGTGCTCGTAGACGTTGCGGTACTGCAGCTCGGCGATCTGCTCGTCGGGGTCGTCCCCGCCCTGCCCTCGGACGTTCGGCCGCGGGAGGAACTGCTCCTCCGTGTGGAGCTCGAGCCTCGCCTGAAAGAGGAACGCCTGGTCCTTGGGCGCGCGCTCGGAGAGCTCCTTGTCGTTCACCAGGAACGCGGAGACGGCGCGCGCCCCTTTCTCGACGCCGGTCCCCTCCGGCACGCGCCGCACCGAGACGACGAGGTTGACGCCGTCGGCGAGCGGGTGCGCCACCTTGCCGGTCGCCGGGATCGCGAGCGTCTGCGCGACCTCCCGGGGCGACCTCCGCCAGCGCTCCGGCGGGCGAGCGGGCGTCTGCGGCTCGGTGCCTTCTCCCTGCGGCATGGGGCGGACCGACCCGTCCTCGCGCACGTACTCGCCCCATGTGGCCCGCACCGACAGGGCGCGGGTCGCCGCCGGCACGAGAACGCTCAAACCGATCGACGATGGGAAGAATGCCTTGCGCGCCGACGCGACCTCCGGCGGCGCCGCGTCGTCCCCGTCCTCGCCGTCCACGGTCGCGAGCTCCTCGTCGGGCTCCGGATCCTCGCGCACCTCGATGGGCGCCTCCCGCGGCACCAGGAACCCCGTCAGATACCAGCGGGATGGCGCCACCGAGAGCACCTCGTGCGGCTCGGCCCCCACGAGATCGCGCCCGAGGACCTCCACGAGGTGATCGCGGACCTGCACCGGCTCGGTGCGCTTCGTCCCTTCCGTCGTCGGCATCGGTGTCCTCCTCGTCGTCCCCGGCGCGAGCGCGGCGCGCCACCGCCGGCCCGCGTGTCCGCTCGTCCCCCGGCACGCACGCGATCGAGCTCCAGCCGCCGTGCGACCGCCCGGAATGGAGCTCAAGGCCGCAGAGTATGAAGTACTAGGCGATTCGCTCGAGTTATGTCCACCGGAAAGCCCGCGCTCCATCGCCGCCGCCCGGGGCCGAACGGCGCTCGAACCACATCGACGCACCGCCGCCAATGCATACCTCCCCAGGGGCCGCGGGCGCTGCCCCGAGGTCAACCGCTCTCAACCGCTGGATTCCCGGTCTGCGGGCCGGAGGCGATCCTGGCGGCGGAGCTCGTGCGCCACGAACGGGCAGTAACGGCGGATCCACGCGAGCGGCAGCGGCTCCTCCGGGTCGTCCGGGTCCGTCCTCAGCCCGTGGTAGAGGTCGTGGTAACGGGCCCTGCTCGCGCAGAACGTCGGAGAGTTCAGCCCCAGCCGGTCCCGTGTCGCGATCACCGCCGCGCGCAGGCCATCGTCGAGTCCCTCTGCGGGCTCGACCTTGAACGTGCCCAGATCGATGACGAACCAGCCGTCCTGGATCTCGAAGGGGTCGAGGACGTCCTCGTGACTGTCCTTGTTCGTGTTGATCTGGTGCGAGGCGAGCCGGAAGTTGCTCCACTCATAGGCGAGTGCCTGGTGATTCGACTTCGGCTTGAAGTGGTCGACCGTCGCGAGCCCGGTCGCCGGGTCGATGTACATGCCGAGATAGGCGCAGATGTCCCGGTAGGCTGCCCGCAACTCCGGCAGTGCCTCTGTCCAGAACGGGGGGAGGGCTTCAGAGGGGATATTCTCGACCCGCTCGGCGACCTTCGCCCGCCTGGGTCCGCGTCGCCTGGGGGCTTCGGCCGAGCCGATCAGCTCCTGGAGCGCCGCTTTCCCCTTCTGGCGGACCTTTGTGTCGAAGTCGGCGGGCTCGGCGGCTCGCTGGACGCGGATCATGCGGACTGACCGCCGGCGTGCTGCTGGACGTAGTACCGCCAGCGCACTAGGAAGGGATCCATCTCGGGGAGCGTGCGGAGGAGGGCTTCGTTGACCCGTCTGACATCGTCCGCGTCGGGGCTAGAGTCCCTGAGCAACCGCCGCGCCTCGCCGAGCACGGCCTCTGCCTCCGTGGACGTCGCGGCATCAAGGTCGAACACGTCGGACATCAGCCAGCGATTGACGTCCCCCCGCTTGTGCCAGGCGTCCCGTTCAATCTGCACCGCGCCGTCCACGAGATCGAGCTTCCAGAGCGCGTCCACTTCGAGGTCGAACAGCGGCTCCACCGACGCGAGCACCAGCGGGGAATGCGTGGCGGCGATCACCTGGACGCGCGGCGCGTGCGCGCCCCACGCACCGACGGTCCTGAGCAGCCCCGGGAGCACCGCGCGCTGCCACCTCGGGTGAAGGTGTGTCTCGGGCTCATCGATGAGCAGGATGACCTGCTCCGAGAGCGGGAGGGCCTGCCGCCGCGCCGCCTCCTCGTGCTCCGAGAACGCCCAGGTGAGCAGGTAGGCGAGCTTGAGCATGCGCTGCATCCCGGCCGCGGCGAAGATCACCGGGACCTCGTCCCAGTAAGGCATCTTGATGGTGGGGACGTCGCGCACGTCCTCCAGGAAGGGCCGCGTGGGTTTGCCGGCCTCCATGGGCCTCCCCGGATCTTCGGACAGCGCCGCGAGCATCCGGGAGAGCATCTCGAAGCGGGGATCATGGGACTGTTGCCAGCGCGTCCAGTCGTCGAGCAATCCCCGGCAGACCACCTGGTTGTCGCCGGCGCGGAACTCGTCGAAGACCTGACCCGACGTGAAGTGATAGGCGGGGAGCGTCTCCCGCTCGCTGCCGTCCGCGCCGCGGTAGAGGCGGTAGTTCTTCGCCGGATCCCAGACCGAGAACGCCCCGTCCGCGCGCGCATAGAGGACGAGGCCGAGGGTCGAGGGTCGTCCTCGCTTCCGCTTCCAGTCCTGGGCCTTCGCGCTCCAGGGGGAGACGTCCTCGGCCAGCCCCTTGGCGCCGTCGAAGGCGAAGCCGATGGACGCATCGGGCCGCCTGGGGACGGCGGGGTACTGCGGCCAGGTCCGCGTGAGCGCCCACCAGGCGACATCGAGGAGGAACGACTTGCCGAGGCCGTTGTCGCCGGCGATGAGGTTCAGCCGAGGAGCGAGCGGCCCGAACGTGAGCTTGTCAGCCGGACCGATGCCGTCGAGTTCCAACCGCCTAAGCATGGTCTTCTCGGGTGAGTGCAGGGGGCGAGCTTCCGCACGCGCGGAGCGCGCCTGCTTCAGTCATCGCCATCGTCGTCCTCCTCCTCGTCCAGTTTGCGCGCGTCGCGCGCCACCGCCACCCCGCGCTTGCGTTCGTCCTCCGCGCGGACACGGTTGAGCTCGATCAGCCGCGCCAGGACCTCGTCGCGGACCTCGTCGGGCCAGCGGTAGCGGTAGGGCTTTTGCTTGCGCTTCTTGCCGCCCTCGTCGTCGTCCTCGGCCCCGTTGTCGTGAACGCGAAGGAATTCGCAGGCTGTCGGTATGTCCTGCCAGCCGTACGCGTCTAGCACCGCGCGGTCCATCTCGGCGTGGAGCGCGCGGAGCTTCAGGATCTCGGGGGAGCGGTCGTCGGGGTCGTGGAAGCGGTTGTAGGTCCTGGTGAGGCCCTCGTCGTTTGTCACCATCAGGGCGCCGCGGAAGTTATAATAGGTTTTGCCGGTCGCCTCGAGCACGGGATTGAACTGCCAACCTTCGGGGAAGGGGAAGGTCTCGAAGCAGTCCGAGGGCGTGTAGCGGAGGTCGTCCTTCATCGATGAGGCGAAGAAGCGTGCCCAGGTTTCATGAGGGCGCGCTTGGAGCACGGCGAATGCACTGTTCGAGTCGAGTGCGAATATGTTGAGTGTATGAGCAAAAACTCTGTCGGTTGGTTGGAATGCAAATGCGTGGCATGCGCTTACTTGTGAGTTTGCGATTATTCGGGTTTTTTCGTTGAGCGCTTTATGCAAGGCGGGCGCGTGCTCTCCGAAGCGCCACCAGTAACGACGCCGCACTTCGCGTTTGTTTCTCATGCGTTCAGGCTTCACCTTGCGCTCGACGATCTCCATCAAATCCGGCCACCGCCGTGCTTCTTCTTCGGTCAGCTGCCCGAAGTTGACCACGTAACGATGATGCGCATGGGTTGGACTCGTGTTTAGCTCTTCGCCGCCGAGGTAAGGAAAGATCCGTGCTGCGTTTCGTGGGTCCTTCTCGAACAAGCGTTTCATCTCGGCCAGGCTGTTGGCGCGCTTCTTCTTGTTCGTGTCGTCGAACGTAAATCCCATGCCGAGCACGTAGCTTCCCACAAAGCTGCGCCCCTGATTCGCAGCGAGCGCAGCAGGGTCTGCGTCAACCTCGCTAGCAACCAGGAATGCCGAGATGCGAGGCACGGCCTTGCCATCCAGCTGCGGCGCCAAGGTGATCCCCTCGCGCTGGACGTGCACCACACTCACGATCACCGCGGCAGCTCCCGGCCACTTGTAGCGGCGCCTGGCAGCATAGATGGTCCCGCCATGCTGCACGATCCAGCGCAGTCCTGTCCCTCGCGTATCGCCTTGGGCCACGGTGTTCGTGGCGATGAGGCCGAACGTCCCTGTGCGTCTGAGCAACGAGAACGCTCGCCGGAAGAAGTGGGCGACCAGATCCGCGTTTCCGTGGGAGCCCTCGTGTAATGTCTTGAGCCAGTCGACCGCGAATGGGCCGCCGGTGGCCAGAAGGGTGTTCTTACCCGCAAACGGAGGGTTCCCCACGAACGCATCGAACCCTGGGTTCTCCCGCGCGAACACCTCCGGGAACTCGAGCTCCCAGTGGAACGGCGTCACCGGTGGCGCAAGCGTGCGCAGCCCGTCCGCCTGCTCGCGGAGCGTATGTCCGTCGAGCCGCCCGGACAGGAACGGCTCCACCACGGTATCGCCGAGGCGCCTCCTGTATTTCTCGCGCGCTGCGTCCTTCTTCTCGGAGAAGAACGCCAGCACCGCGAGGTCGGCGATCGCCCGCACGTCGGCAATCAGGTCTTCCGCGTCGCCGAACAGCCGCGACTTCTCCGCCACATCGGTGGAGTCGCCGAGCGCGTGGATCCCGGCGCGCTTCTGCTCGACCGCCTTCAGCACGGTCGCGAGGCGCGGCCGGAGCAGGAGCGACGGCTTGCCCATGTCCTTCCAGTCGAAGCAAGCGATCTGCTCCTTCGACAGCCCGACCAGCGAGTCACCCTGCTGGAGGGCGTGGTCGAGGAACGTGAACGGGTGGTCCTTGGCGAGCGTGAAGAGCCAGAGCGAGAGCTTCGCAAGATCGACCGCGAACGGGTTCTTGTCGACGCCGTAGAGGCAGCGCTGCGCGACCAGCCGGCGCGCGTGGAGCTCGCGGTCCTCGTCCGGGGGGATCACCGGGGCATCCCCGTGCTCGCCCCACGCGGCGTCGAGCGCGGCCGCGAGGAAGCGGCACGACTCGACAAGGAACGCGCCCGAGCCCATCGCAGGGTCGCACACCTTGAGGGCGAGGATCTGCTCGGCCCGCGGCGTCTTCCCCCCCGCGAGCGCGTCGAGCCGCGGCTGAAGGGTGGTCCGCACGATCGGCTCGGTGAGCTCGCGCGGCGTGTAGTGGCTCCCCGACCGCCGCCGCTCCTCGGTGGGCTGGAGGTAGAGCGCCCCCTGCGGGAGCACGTCCGGCGTCCGCGGCGAGACCTTGCGGCCGAGCGATGCCAGCAGCGCGGCCTCGGTCTTCGCGGCTTTCCACGCCTTCTGCGCGGCGTCGGCGAGCTTGCAGCCGGCCTCTACGAGGAGCTTGTCGCGCGCCGCCTCCGGCAGCGCGAGCGCCTCCTCCAGGTCGATCACCACGTGGTGCGGCAGGACCGCGATCGAGCGCTCCGTGGCCTGCTCGAGCGTGAACCCCATCATCGCCTCGTAGACCGAGCCGATCTGCTCGACCTCGAGCGACCGGTACGAGAGCCGGTCCCCGTCGAGGTACAGCAAGAGCCCGAGGACCTCGTAGATCACACCGTCCGACACGAGCGGCGGCGTGAGCCGCTCGCCCTTCGCCCGGCGCGTCCCGTGGGCGCGCCCCTCGAGGAAGGGGTACACGTCGGGGTCGAAGAGGCGCCCCGCGCGCGCCGGGATCTGCATCTCCCGGGCGCGCGCGCCGTCGTGCAGCACCCGGAACAGCGTGAGCAGCTGCGCCCACGCCCCGTACCGCGCGTGCATCGTGTCGGGGTGCCGGCCCGCGTCCTCCCGCAGCCGCTCGAACAGCCCCGTGACCGAGTAGCTCCCGGGGTAGATCCCGCCCGCGGGCAGGAGCGCGCGGTCCTCGGCGTAGAGCACGAAGACCAGCCGCATTAGCGTGGTGAGCAGCCCGCCGTACACCTGGGCGCGGTCCTCGACCATCACCTCGCGCAGGAGCTCGCCGCGCCCGCGCGGGTCGACCTCGTTGGCCGCCTGGAACCCGCGCACCAGGGCGTGGAGCGCGTCGAGCACCTGCCCGGCGAGCTGGGTCGAGACGGTGCTCTGGTACTTGCGGCTCTCGACCACGATCGCCGGCAGCCGCTGCGCCTTCGGGCCGGTGAAGAGCCGGCTCTCGTGCAGCAGCATCACCAGGCCGGCGAGGATGGGGCGCCCGCTGACCTCGCACATGGCCCGCACCGGGAACGTGATGTACCCGGGGGTCTCCGCGCGCGGCGCGTACACCAGCCGGAGGCTGGCCCCGTTGAAGAGGATCCCGAGGGAGACCCCCGTATCGCGCAGCAGCCGCTCGAAGCGCGTCTGGGGGCTCGCGCGCCACCCGCCGCCGTCCTCGCGCTCGGGCGGGAGCGCGTCGAGATCGGTGTTCGTCGGCTCCTCGCGCACGAGGAGCAGCGGGGCGGGCTGCTCACCGCGCGCGTCGGGGTCCATCAGGACGTGCGTCGGCGAGAGCGTCTCGCGCTGCTCGCGGAGGTGCACCGACCAGCGCGCGTCGTCCGGCGCGACAGGGCGCAGGTCGTCCGGCCGCCAGCCGAGCACCGCCTCGCAGAAGGGGCCGAGCCGCTTCAGGACCACGTCGCCGCTCTCCCCCCAGCGTTCGGCGATGGCGTCCCGGAGGTCGCGCGGCTTGTCGGTCAGGAGCGCGAGCAGCGCGTCCTGCACAGGGATGACGTCGGCGTTCGCGTATGCCTGCGCCGCGACCAGGGCGGGCGGCGTGACCACGATGCCGACGCGCTGGCCCTCGAGGAGGCCGAGCCACGTCTTGTGGGCCTGGAGATCGCGGTTGTGCGCGGCGGTCGTGCTGGTTGCCATCAGCCTGTCCTCGGCCAGAGGTAGACGAGCCCGAGCGGGTCGAGGCGGCGCGCCCGCACCTGGTAGGCCCGGTCGATGCGCTGCGGCTCCGACGTGATCTCGGCGTCGATGGTGCGCAGGCGCGCCTCCCAGAAGGCGCGCTCCGACGCGATCTGGCGCCGCTCGATCTCGGTGAACTGGAACTCCTGCTGGGGCTCGTCGTGGTGCTTCTGGATGCGCGCGCGCTGCGCCTCGAGCACCTTGCGGATGTCGGCCGCCTCCTTCGCCGCGCGCTTGCCGAGCTCCTCCTCGGCGCGCTTGCCCGCGGACTCGGCGCGCTGGACGAGCAGCGGCAGGAGCTCCTCTACGTCGCGCTCGGCGGACGCCGCCAGGTCCTCCCTCACCTTGTCGTGCGGGCGCTCTCCGCGCGCGAGCGCGTCATCCATCTGCCGCAGGAGCGCGTCGTGGTGGTCGAGCCCCATCCCGCGGAGCCTGCTCTTGCGCACCACGGGCGCGACCCAGGGCGCGGCCGCCAGGATGAGATCCTCGTGCAGGCGGGAGGCGTGGTCCCCGTACAGGCCGAGGCGCCCGAGCAGCACCACCTTCGGCTCGGCCTCGTCGATGACGACGGCGGTCGCGCGCGAGAGGTCGTTGTGGAGGAACCCCTGGGACCGGAACCGCCCGAGGAGGCGCTGGACGATCCGGTGCTCCAGGTGGAGGTGGACGACCTCGGCGCCGAGCGTGCCGGTGTCCGCGAAGACGACGGGCCGGAGCTTCGCCTCCCGCCGCCATGCCCGGAGGTCGACGTCGCGCGGCCGCTCGGGCGCGCGCAGCGTGTCGAGGAGCTCTGCCCAGCCCGGGTCGGCGCCGGCCAGCCGGTCCAGCGCCGGGAACGCGAACGCGCTGGGCGGCACCGGCTTGCCTGAGGGGAGCCGGTCGCGCGCAGGGTCGAGGGCCCGCAGCGGCTCGGCGCCGAGCAGCCGGAGCGCCTCGGAGAGGGCGCGCTCCAGGTCCCCGCCGCGGAGGCCGAGGTGCACGCGCGACTGCTCGAGGAACTCGCGGAGGGTGGCGAGCTGCTTCTCGAGCGGCGCGCGCCGCTCGCGCGAGGCCTCGAGCTCGTCCGGGGCGGGCGCCCCCGTCACCGCGCCGATCTTTCCGCAGAGCGCCGCGGCCTGTCGCAGCGGGATGCCCCTGGAGAGCAGCCGCAGGAGCTCCCCCTCGACGACCGACCCCAGGCTGCCGAGCTCCTTCTGGATCGTGTTCGTCTTCTCGACGAGCACCTCGAGCACGCGGTCCTCGGCGCGCTGCGCGAACAGGAAGTAGTGGCAGGTCACCACCTCCTCGCGCTGCAGCTTGCGGTCGATGCGCCCGTTGCGCTGCTCCATCCGGCTCGGGTTCCACGGGACGTCGAAGTGGAAGAGGTCCGCGCAGTGGCTCTGGAGGTTGACGCCTTCCCGCGCGGCGTCGGTGGCGATGAGGACGCGCACGGGGTGCTCGGCCGGATCACCGTTGAAGGCCCGCTTGATCTCCTCGCGCTTCGCCTCGTCGGCGATCTCGCCGTGGAAGACCTCGACGCGCTCCTCGCCGCGGTCGGTGTAGGCGAGCGCGGCCCCTAGCTGTTGCTCCAGGTAGCGCTTGGTGTCGGTGTACTCGGTGAAGATCAGGACGCGCGCCGCGTGATCCCGCCCCTTGCAGCGGTCGAGCCAGCGGGCGGGCCTCGCGGGCTGGACCCCGCGCGCGGGCAGGTCCGGGCAGAGATGCTCCCGGATCCAGGAGAGGAGCCGCTCGATCCGCGCGTCCGGTGCGCTCGCGTGCGCCTCGGCGACCTCGATCATGCGGTCGAGCAACGCGAGCTCCTCGGCCTCGGTCGCCTCGCTGGACGCGCGCGTCGCAGCCTCGACCTGCGCGCTCTCCTCGCGCCGCAGCTCGTCCTCGCCGACGCCGGCCCGCTCGTCGTCGGCGCCCGGCGCCTCGCGCAGGAGGTCGAGCTGATCCTCGCGGATCGGCGCGGGCGGCGCGGGGGACCGGGCGCCCTGCTCCTTCTGCTTCTTCTCGCGCGCCTTGCGGAGCGAATCGCGGTGGGTGAGCAGCGTGCAGCGGAGCGCCTCGATCGAGGAGAGGAGCCGCTTCTGCAGCGAGATGTCCAGGAGCCCGGCCGCCGCCTGCGCGCTCCGCGACGCCCGCGCGAGCCGGCGCGCGCGCAGCTCGCGGTACTGCTCGAGCATGCGCGACAGCACGAGCTCCGGCGCGTCGTCGGGCAGGCCGTCGATGGTGATCTGCTTCACGTCGCGCCGGGGGAACGCGACCTTCACCTCGCGGAGGTCGGACTTGAGGCGGCGCACCATGATCGGCTCGAGCTGCCGCTGCGGCTCGTCGAGCGGGATCCCGCGCGTGAAGCGCTGCGGGTCGAGGATCTCGAGCAGGGCGGTGAAGCTGTTCGAGTGCCCGTTGTGCGGCGTCGCCGAGAGGAAGAGCCGGTGCTCGAAGAGCTCGGCCAGCTCGCGCACCGCGCCGGTGAGCTTGGAGTCGACGGCGTACTTCGCGCCGCTCGCGGGCGCCGCGTTGTGCGCCTCGTCCAGGATCATCATCGAGCCGCCGCCGTCCTTCTGCAGGCAGGCGCGGAGCGGCGCGACGTAGGCCTCGTCGCGCACGAGGGCGTGGGAGACGATGAACAGGTTGTGGGTCAGCCACGGGTTGACCGAGTAGCCGCGCTCCCGGCGCTTCTTCGCGACGAAGTCGCGGTCGAGGATCACAAACGAGAGGCCAAAGCGGGACTCGAGCTCTTCGCGCCACTGGACGACCACGGAGGGCGGCGCCACGACGACCACGCGGCGCACGCGCTGGCGCATGAGGAGCTCCCGGAGGATGAGCCCTGCCTCGATGGTTTTGCCGAGCCCGACGTCGTCGGCGATGAAGAGGTTGACCCGCGGGAGGAGCAGCGCCTTGCGGAGGGGCTCGAGCTGGTAAGCGTGCAGCTCGATCCCGGCGCGGTGCGGCGCCTGGAACAGCCGCGGCCGCGTGGAGGTGACGCAGTGCCACCGCTGCGCATTCAGGTACGCGGCGAACGTGCGCGGCGCGTCGAGCCCGCGGGCGGCGACCTCGCGCCAGCTCGCCGCGTCGACGATCTGCGCGTCGACCTCGCTCTGCCAGAGCACGGAGAGCCGCGCGCCCTGCGCGTCGTCGTCGAGGCACGAGAGGTGGACGACGGCGTCCTCGTCGGGCGCGTCCTGCGCGACCTGGTCGACGAGGTAGAGGCGCGAGCGCACGCGCACGAAATTGCCCTGCTGCGGGGGGACTGGCACCGGCGCATCCTAGGCTGCGGGGGCGCCGAGGAGGAAGGTGGTCACGAGGTTCGAAGACCGCTGCCCTCGTCAGGGCACCACCGGCCCGAGCAGGCGGCGGGCACGTCGGGACTCGGGCAGGGGAGTGGTCGAGCGCGCGGAGGGCATGTCGGACATGAGCAAGAGCCTCGGCGAACAGATGGGGGAATGTCGCGACATGGGCAGGGGCCTGGCCGAGCGGGCGGCGGGCGTGCCGCGACATGGGCGAGAGCCTCGCCGACCAGGCGGCGGGGATGTCGCGACATGGGCGGGAGCCTCGCCGACCAGGCGGCGGGGATGTTGCGACATGGGCAGGGGCGTTGCCGGCCAGGCGGCGGGGATGTCGCGACATGGGTGGGAGCCTCGCCGACCAGGCGGCGGGCATGTCGGGAGCTAGGCGGGCCCTGCGCGTGCAGGCGGAAGGCATGTCGCGACACGCCTGGGACCTGCTGCGCAAGCCCCGGGCAGGTCGCGAACCCTGTGCTGACTACAGACCCGGGTCGCTGAGCACCACAGGCTCGGCCGGCGCAGGCTCGGCGGGCGCCGCCGGCGGGCTGGGAGGCGTGGGGGCGCCTTGCTCCGGCGCCGCGCGCCCGCGCGCGCCCCGCTCGCGGTCGGCGTTCAGCTTGTCGATGTAGGCGAACAGCCGCGCCTCGTGGTCCCCCGGCAGCGCGCTGCCCTCTTCCTGGACCTCGTCCCGGAGCGCCTCCCGGAAGCGTCCCAGCAGCCCGACCACCGCGCCGCGGAGCGGGCCGGTGGCCGCGGCGTTCTCGCCCGTCGCGAGGAGCGTGGCGCGCCGGCGCAGGAGCCTGTCGATGTCGTCGCCCGCGGCGATGAACGCCTTGACCCAGTCGTGCAGGGTACCGCCGCCGGGCGTGGCCGCGGACTTCAGCTCCGCCTTGAGCCGCGTCAGCTCGGGCCGGTTGTCGAGCGCCGCCGACGCTTCGTCCGCGTAGGGGGCGCGGAGCACCTCGAGCTTCGGGACGAACGTCTGCTGCGCCTTCGCCGCCGCCTCCTTGAGCGCCGCCGGCAAGGCGGGGTGCGCCTCGATGGCCTTGCACAGGAAGAAGATGGCCGCTCCGAGGCCGTCGTGCCGGACGTCCGCCTCCGAGAGCTCCCGGGCGAGCGGCGCCTGTGTGCCCGCAGCGTCGGGGATCTTGTCGATCTCCTTCTGCTTCGCCCTGAGCCGCGGCTCGTACAGCTTGCCTGTTGCAGACTGGCGCAGCTCGTCGGCCCTCTCGTCGAGCAGATCGCGCAGGGCGAGCTTCAGGTCTCCTATCGTGAGATTGCGCAAGGTCACCTCCGTCAACGGCGTGGTCACCCGCCCCCGCGCCGCACGGGCGGTCGAGAGGGCGAGCAGAGGATGGCTATCGGAACGCGGCACGATAGCGGAGCTGTCGGCAACCATGTAGTCCGAATTGCTCGGTCGAACGGAGCGCATGGTCGAAGGCGCCGGGATCGTGCTGTGGAGCCGGCGATCATGGCGCATTTCAAGGCGCCGACTCCTCGCCTGTCATCGTTTGTAATTGCTATTTTATTTACCGGTTGCTCCCCTGGATGGCGGCGGCGCTCGCCGGCGACGCTGCCGCGCTCGCGAGCGAGGGGCGCGCGACGGGCGGCCAGGAGGGCCGCGCCGCCGTCCGGGGAACCTGGGGTTGTACGGCTATACGCTGAACAACCCGGTGAACCTCATCGATGCGGATGCCGCCCAGGATTTCATGTAGGCCGACTCGACCTGCGTGTCCCGGGCCCGGGGCGCGCCACCACCTTGCAGGAACCCAACGTGAGTCCTCGTCGTCTCTGGACAGTGCTGCTGCTCGCGGTCACCGCGTGTTGGGGCGCCTCGTTCGCCATCATTCACGAGGCCGTCGAGGACGTCGATCCGTACGTCTTCGTGACGCTCCGGTTCGCCGTGGCCGCGGCGCTGATCCTCGCGCTCGGCCGCAGGCGCATGCTGGCGGCGATCACCCGGTCGACGCTCCGGGACGGCGCGTGGCTCGGCCTCTTGCTGGCCGCCGGATACCTGCTCCAGACGGCGGGGCTGGCGAGGACCTCGCCGAGCAACGCGGCCTTCCTGACCGGTATCTCGGTGGTCCTCGTACCCGTGCTGCTGGCATTCGGCGGCTGGCGCCTGCCGAGGACGGGCTGGCTGGCCATCGTCCTCGCCTCCGTCGGGCTCGGCATTCTCACGCTCGATCCGCAGACCCTCTCGCTGAATCTGGGGGACGCTCTGAGCATCGGGTGCGCGTGCGCGTACGCGGGTCAGATCGTGCTGACCGGCCGGTGCTCGAGCCGCCACGATCTGTGGGCGCTCACGTTCGTGGAGTTCGTGGTGACGACGCTCATCAGCGCGGCGGTGTGGGCGATCAGCGGGGCTCCGACGGCTGGGCTGGCCCTGCCGGGGGTATGGGGCGCGCTCGGCTTCGCCTCGATCCTCTGCACCGTCATCGCCTACCTCGTGATGAATGCCGCGCAGCGGGTGGTCTCGTCCTGGGAGGCAGGGCTGGTCTTCACCACGGAGCCTATCTTCGCCGCGGTGGTCGCGCTCGCCCTCGGCGTGGAGCCGTGGCGCCTGAGAACGACCATCGGCGGGCTCCTCATCCTCGCCGCCATGGTCACCGCGGAGGCGGCGCAGCGCTCCGCGGGAGCGGAGGAGGGCGACGGGGAAGGAGGGGCGCCGTCGCCCGAGGGGGACACGGAGTACAAGCGCAAGGATGCACCGCACCTGTCCGCCCGCTGAGCGCGGCCCTGGTCGAGCAGGCCCGGGGGCATGTCGGGACCTGCCCGGGGCCCTTCCGGCGCACGCCCTGGGCGTGTCCAGGACGCGGTGCTCTCCCCGCGCCGGCCTACGCCGCCTTCAGCGCGGCCGTGCAGTGCCCGCAGCGCACCGCCTTGATGGGGATGGTCATCGCGCACTCGGGGCACTCCTTCGTCGTCGCCGCCTCCTCGTGCTTCCTCTGGAGCTTCCCCATGAGCTGCATCAGCAGGAACACGCAGAGCGCGACGATGAAGAAGCTCACCAGGTTGTTGATGACCTGGCCATACTGAAGGAGGACCGCGCCTGCCTTCACCATCTCCTCGGGGTTCGCGTACGGACCGGGCCCGCTCGGCGCCTTCAGGACGATGTAATGCCGGCTGAAGTCGATGCCGCCCGTCACCAGGCCTATCGGCGGCATGATCAGGTGATCGACGAGCGACTTGACGATGTTGCCGAACGCCGCGCCGATCACGACGCCGACTGCCATGTCGACGACGTTGCCACGAATCGCGAACTTCTTGAAATCCTCCCAGAACATCGCTCGCCTCCCGACGCTCACGGCTTCTACCCCGGCGAGCACCCGGAGATCCACCCCCGTCTCGTGGTGTGGGCTGCGCGCTGCCAGGCGTTTGCACCGCGCGCATGAGCGGTGCCACCGGGCTCGTCCGTAGGCGCCCTGCGCACGTCCCGCGGACCCCGCGCCCTCGCCCTGGCGGCGGCGCCTGTCAGGAATCCCTGGCGGGATTTCCGGCGGGCGAGACTAGGATGCGCGCCGGAGGAAGCACCCAGCCATGGACCCCGACGCCGAGGCCGCCCTGCGCCACCGCGCGAAAGCCGAGCTGCGCAAGCGCGCCCGGGCGCTCCGCAGCTCCATCCCCCGCGACGCCATCCACGAGCGATCGCGCCGGATCCAGCGCGCGCTCGCGGAGCTGCCGGCCGTCGCCGCGGCCCGGCGGGTCGCGCTCTTCTACCCCATCGAGGACCGCAACGAGGTCGACCTCCGGGAGCTGGATCCGCTCCTCCGCGGCCGCGGCGTCCGGGTGGCGTACCCCGCCATCGACCCCGAGTCGCGCCGCATGACCTTCCGCTTCGTCGAGGACCCGGAGGCCATGGAGGAGCGCGGCCTCGGCTTCCGCGAGCCGGACCCGGCCGACGAGGAGGCCGCGGCGCTCGACGTCATCGTCGTGCCCGCGCTCCAGATCGACGCGCGAGGGCACCGCATCGGCTACGGCGCCGGCTACTACGACAGCACGCTCCCGCGCTTCTCTCCCCCGGCAGAGACGGTCGGCGTCGCGTTCGACTTCCAGCTGATCGCCGAGGTGCCGGTGACCGAGGGCGACGTCCCGCTCGGGACCATCGTGACCGACGCCCGCGTGCTCGCGGCCGATCCCGCCTAGGATGCCAGGGGATCCGGTGCCAAAGGATCTAGAAGGCGCGAGCGACAGGCCCGTCCTCATCGCGGCGATCGCGTCCGGCGCGATGATCGCCCAGCAGGTCGCCGGCCGGGCGACCCGCGACGCCCTCTTCCTGGCCAGCTTCGGCGCCGCGGACGTCCCCAAGGTCATGGCCGCCGGCGCGGCGCTGTCGTTCGCCGCCGTCCTCCTGATCTCGCGCGCCCTGCTCCAGCTCTCCCCCGCGCGCGTCGTCCCCGCCACCTTCGCGGCGAGCTCGGTCCTCCTCGCCCTGGAGTGGGCCCTCGCCCAGCGCGCCCCCGGCGCGGCGGCCCTCGTCTTCTACCTGCACGTCGCGGTGTTCGGCGCGACCCTCATCTCCGCCTTCTGGTCGCTCGTCAACGAGCGCTTCGACCCCCACACGGCGCGCCACTCCATGGGGCGCATCGCGGGCGGCGGGACGTTCGGCGGCGTGGTCGGCGGCCTGTTCGCCTGGCGCGCCAGCCAGCTCATGGACGCCCCGACGATGCTCCTCGCCCTCGCCGCGGCGAGCGCGCTGGCCGCCTTGACCACGCACCTGCTCGGCGGGGGCCTCCCGCGCGCCTCCTCCGCCGGCGCCGCCGCCGGGACAGGCGCCGCGACAGGCGCCGCCGCCGCCGCCGGCGCCGCCGCCGGCGAGGAGGTGCGCGCCGACCCCGGCGCCGGCGCCAGCGCGTCCGGCCTCGGCGCGCTGCGCGAGAGCAGCCACCTGCGCGATCTCGCCGTGCTCGTCGGGCTCGGCGCGGTCAGCGGCGCGCTCTTCGACGTGGCCCTCAGCGCCGAGGCCGCCGCCGCGATGACCGACCGCAACGAGCTGCTCTCGTTCTTCGCGCTCTTCCACCTCTCGGTGAGCCTGCTGTCGTTCCTCGTGCAGACGCTCGCCGCCACCTTCTCGCTCGACCGGCTCGGGCTCGCCGCCACCATCGGCATCCTCCCGGCGGCCGTCCTCGCGAGCTCGCTCTCCATCGTCGTCGCGCCGCGCCTCTGGGCCGCGTCCATCGTCCGCGCGACCGAGGCGGTGCTCCGGAACTCGCTGTTCCGGTCGGGCTACGAGCTGCTCTACACGCCGCTGCCCCCGGACCAGAAGCGGTCGATCAAGACGCTCATCGACGTCGGCTTCGATCGCATCGGCACCGCGGCGGGCAGCGGCCTCGCGATGGTCCTGCTCCTGCTCTCGCCGGGCGGGTCGCTGCCGCTCCTGCTCGGCCTCGGCACGGCCGCCGCGGGGGTCACGCTGCTCTTCACGCCGCGGCTGCACCGGGGCTACGTCGCCGCGCTCGAGGGCAGCCTGCGCTCCGGCGCCGTCTCGCTCGACCCGGCGAACGTCGTCGACGCGACCACCCGCCGCACCCTGAGCGGCACCGTCGACGCGCTCAGCCGCGACAAGGTCCTCGCCGAGCTCGCCGCCCTCCGGAAGGGGGCGGCCGCGCGGCCGGGCGCCGGGCGCGCCCCGGGCGGAGACGGCGAGCGCACGTCGTACACCGGCCCGCCGATCTCGGTCCGCGCGCCGCTCTCGGGCCCCGCGCCGGGTCGCGAGCCCGGCGACGGCCCCCGGGCGGCCGCTGGCGACGGCCGGCCCCCCGACGGGCCGCTCTCGGCGCGGGCCGCGTCGGCGGCGCTCGCGACCGATCCGGTGCTCGCGACCGTGGCCGACCTCCGCTCCGGCGACCTCGAGCGCGTCCGCCGCGCGCTCGCCCGGGAGCCGGACCCGGCCCTCGTCGCCCACATGATCCCGCTCCTCGAGCGCGAGGGGCTCATCTCGGACGCCCTCCGCGCGCTCCGCGCCGTCGCCCAGCGCGCGACCGGCCAGCTCCTCGACGCGCTCCTCGACCCGTCCCTGAGCGTCGCGGTCCGGCGCCGCATCCCGCGCGTGCTCCAGGCCTGCCCCACCCAGCGCGCCGCCGACGGGCTGATGCTCGGACTCGCCGACGAGCGCTTCGAGGTGCGCTACAGCTGCGGCGTCGCGCTCGCGCGGCTGCTCCAGCAGCGCGCGCCGATCCACCTGCGGCGCGAGGACGTGATCGAGGCGGCCACGCGCGAGATCGAGATCGACCGCCGGGTGTGGGACGCCCAGCCCCCGAACGCGGCCCCTGCGGGCGAGGCGCCCCCGGCCGAGCGCCTGCTCGTCGAGCGGACCAGCCGCAGCCTGGAGCACGTCTTCCGCGTGCTCTCGCTCTGCCTCGAGCGCGAGCCGCTCGAGATCGCCTACCGCGCGCTCCACGCCGACGACGCCCACCTCCGCGGGACCGCGCTCGAGTACCTGGAGAACGTCCTGCCGTCCCCCATCCGCGACAGCCTCTGGCCGTACCTGGGCGCGCGCCCCACCGCTCCGGCCGCCCTCGCCGAGCCCCGCGCCGACGAGCCGCCGCGGGCCGACGAGCCCCGCCCGCCGCGCCCGCCGCGCCTGCCCGAGCATGCGCTCGACGAGCTCCGCCGCTCCGCCGCCAGCGTCCCGCGCGCGTCGATCACCGCCGCGCGCCGGCGGAAAGCGCCGCTCTAGCTAGCGCCGCTTCGCCCGGGTTCGTTCCTGGTCGCTGAGTGCGTGGCGGGTCTGTCGACCTGCCCGGCCGACGCGACAAAATGAAAAAAGCGTCGCCGGGGCCCGGGGGGGGAGAGGCCACACCAGCGACGCTCGCTGGAGAGATTGCAGCTCACGTGCCAGCGCGAGAAGATCGAAATGCCGGGCGATCTCGGCCGGATGTCCCGGGCGCATCCTCCGGCCGTTGCACTCCTGCGATTTCATCCTTGCAGACGCGCATTGCGTCGAGGGCGGCGCGGAGGTCGCGAGCGCGCCGTGGTTCACCCGGGGCTCACCCGGGGCTCAGTGGAGCGGTTCGCGGCGCCGGGCCTTCTCGTCGAGGTGCTCGGCGATGGTGAGCCGGTCGGCGTCGCTCATGACCACGAACCGGACGGCGAGCAGGTTGTCGCGGTCCCAGACCGGGCGGGCGCGCAGCCGGATGGGGCGCCCGACCCCGAGGTCGAGCTCGAACGGGGTGACGGCGGGCAGCGCCCGGCCCGCGAGCGCGGGCGCGCGCTCGACGATCATGCCCGTGGGGGAGAGATCGATCGCGCGGCACCGGTGCCGGTGGCCATCGACGAGCGCCGAGACGGGGAAGTCGACCTGCGCGCGCGCGCCCTGCCTTCGATCCATGCATTCCTCCTGAGGGTCCTTCGTACGGGCGTCGAGCGTAGGCCGCGCACCGCGTCAGGGCCAAACATCGGGCAGGCGAGCCCCGCGGTCCGGGCGTCGCGAGGGAGCACGAGCCCGACGCGCGTGCGATATGCTCTCCCGGCGAAAGGAAGGTCTGGCGATGCCCACGTGCCGTGAGTGCGACAGCGAGGTCGACGAGCTCAAGACGATCAAGGTCGGAACCAAGAAGAAGAAGGTCTGCGAGGACTGCGCCGATCGCGCGGCGCAGGAGGGCGCGATCGCCGAGGAGAGCGAGGCGGTCGTCCAGCAGATGATGGGCTTCAAGGGAAGACGCTGAGCCCGACGCCCGGCGGCCCGCCGCGTCGGGCCCATTGAACCACCGCGCGAGCGCAGCGGCGGTCTGATCGCAGGGGCGCGGCGAGCGCGGCGGGATCAGCGGCGGATCCCGCCCTGCTCGCCGCGCCTCCGCCATTCTCTCGCACGCGCGACGCAATCGGCGAGAGCGCGCACCTCGCAATGCACTCAATGGTCTCGGTCGAAAAGAAAGCCGGGAGTCCCGGAGGTGTGGCGATGGCTTCGCCCGACCCGCTTCGCCCTTCTTCTTGCCTGTGCCGGCGCGCTCAGCTTTCCGGCGCATACCGGGCGTGATTCGCCGTTGCTGCTCGCCAGGTGAGCAGCGCGCCCATTCGGACGAGCGCCTCGCCCGTTTCGAACAGCCTGGGTGAGTGACCTGGACGCAGCGACGCCGAGCGCCTCGAGCGCCCCCACCGCGAGCACGCCGCGCGCTCCGCGCTTTCAGCGCGAGCTGCGCGAACGGGGAGAAGCCGTGGCCATCGACGAGCGCCGCGCCCGCGCGCGCCGAGGAGGAGACAACGCCAACTCGACAGGCCCTGGAGGTAGCCGCCGAGCTCGAGAATACGGGGGGCAGGTAGGCAAAGGTCGTCGGACTGGCGGATATTCTGACATCATTGGATGATTGCCAACAGTTTCGTCGTATTTCGAGTGTGTGCGAGCGAACGAGCGACCACATCGCTACACATTCCTCACATGAGCGGACGAACTGCGCATTGCAGTTCTGCATCGAATTTTTGCAACCTTGATGTGAAAAGCGGCTCAGGTGTGCGACCTAATTGGCCGTTCGTTTGGTTTTCGAAAGCATTTCGTCTTGACCCTTCGTGTTAATCCAGGAATAAGTTGTCTCACGAGAGCGCCGGTATCCGCCCCTCTGGTGCTGAATGGTCTGCACCGATGGTTCGCGGCGCGAAGGAAACAGCGGGAGGCTCCACTTCTGCCCCCTGTTGCCTTCGCCCGTTACGGTCCTGTTCACCACAGGGGTTCGACGACGCCGGGGGAGAAAAAGCCATGCATTCGATTTCTCAAGGCTTTGGGTCGCGGTCGTTTGCCGTCGGTAAGATCATCGCCTCGCTGATGGCGATGTCGATCGTGGGCTTCGGCTGCGCGCCGCTCGATGAGGATGTGACCGCGGAGGAGCTGGACGCCGAGGAGCAAGCGGCCGGCACGACCTATAAAGTGGGTCCGACGCGCACCTACAAGACCATCGGTGAGGTGGCGAGCAAGCTGGCGCCAGGCGACGTGGTGGAGGTCGACGGCAACGCGACCTACTCGGGCAACATCAGGATCACGAAGGGGGGCACGTCCTCGGCGAAGATCACGATCCGCGGCGTGCGGGTCAACGGGAAGCGCCCCGTGCTGCAGGGCGGCACCAACACCATCGAGGTCAACGCGAACCACGTCGTGCTCGAGGGGTTCGACGTGACCGGCGGCTCGTCGCGCTGCATCTTCCACCACGGCCACGACGTCACGATCCGCGACACCGTGGTCCACGACTGCGCCGCGCACGGCATCCTCGGCGCCGACAGCGACTCGGGCTCGCTGACCCTGGAATACGTCGAGGTGTACCGTTGTGGTAGCGGGACGCAGAAGCACCCGATCTACATCGCAACGGATGAGTCGGCTTACCCCGGCTCCGTGTTCCGGATGCAGCATAGCTACGTCCACGACGCAATCGGCGGCAATGCGGTGAAGACCCGCGCGGAGCGGAACGAGATCTATTACAACTGGATCGAGGGCGGACTCTACAAGGAGCTCGAGCTCATCGGTCCTGACGGGCAGGATCCGGATCTCGCGCGGGAGGACTCCGACGTTGTCGGCAACGTCTTCCGCAAGACGCACACGCAGTACGCGGTGCGCGTCGGCGGCGACGGCACGGGCGACACGAACGGGCGGTATCGGTTCGTGAACAACACCTTCCTGCTCATGCAGGGGTCGAGCGCGGCGATTCACCTGTTCGATGGCATCGAGAGCATCGAGCTGCACAACAACGTCTTCTACCGGGTCGGCGGCGGCAGCGTTCAGGTCCTCCGCGACACGGAGGCGAAGTGGGCGACGGGCTCCCCGCTCGTCAAGGGCGTCAACAACGCCGTGCCCACCGGCACGACGGTGCCTTCCGGCTTCAAGGGCACGCTGGCCTTGAGCGACACCGACTTCGGCTTCGCGAACGTCGGCCAGCGCGACGTGACGCTGCGCTCGACGAGCAAGCTCCTGAACGCGGGCGTCAGCTCGACGTCGGGCATCTCGGGGCGCGAGTTCCCGTCGCCGCTCGCGATGCCGCTCTTCCACCCGCCGAAGGGCGCGGTCGCGGCCGTCGGCGGCGCCCTGCGCCGGACGGCCGTGGGCGCGGTCGACCTCGGCGCGTTCGAGTTCGGCTCGGGGACGACGACGAGCGAGCCGACGACGACAACGACGCCGACGACCCCCACGACGCCGACGACGACGCCGACCGAGCCGACGACGCCGGCGCCGACGTCCTGCTCCGCGGTGGACGCGGGCGAGTGGGTGAACGCGCCGCTGACGACCCAGTGGGGCACGTTCACGGCGACCTGGGACGTGACGCCGAGCGCGTCGAACATCGACGGCGTGATCGGGCTCTCGAGCGGCGCGGCGGATCAGTGGACCGAGCTCGCGGCGATCGTGATCTTCGACGAGCAGGGCAACGTCCGCGTCCGGAACGGCTCGAGGTACCAGGCGGCCACGACGTTCCCGTACTCCGCCGGCAAGACGTACACGGTCCGGATGGTGGTGGAGCCGGGGTCGCGGCTGTACTCGGTGTACATCCGGCCGCAGAACGGCACCGAGGTGCAGCTCGCGAGCCGCTACGCGTTCAGGACCGAGCAGGCGAGCATCCGGTCGATCAACAACTGGGCGATGACCCAGACCGTGGACGGGGCCGGGCTGTCGGCCTGCAACTTCTCGATGAAGTGATGGGTGGTGGGGCCCGGCCCGCGGAGACGGTGGTCTCCGCGCGGCGCGGGAGCCCCGCCGGACTCGCCTGAGACAGAGCTCCTCCCGCTCCGCCGGAGGAGCTCTGTCTTTTTAGGGGGGCTCAGGCGAGCCCGCTGCGCTGCAGCAGGGCGTCGAGGGTGGGCTCGCGGCCGCGGAAGCTCTTGTAGAGATCCATCGGGTCCTGCGTGTCGCCGAGCGCGAGGATCTGGCTCCGGAACGCGTCG
The DNA here is from genome assembly GCF_051521595.1 of Sorangium sp. So ce1153. NCBI lineage: Bacteria > Pseudomonadati > Myxococcota > Polyangiales > Polyangiaceae > Sorangium > Sorangium sp. So ce1153. The sequence continues at coordinate 11,529,662 of NZ_CP150361.1, read as the reverse complement.
CCCACCTGCCGGCTGAACAGGCCCTCCTCCTGGAAGCGGGAGAAGGCGTCGGCGTCCAGCACCTCGGCCCACTTGTACGAGTAGTAGCCGGCGGCGTAGCCCACCGGGCTCGAGAAGAGGTGCGAGAAGCCGGCGATCATGGCGTAGCCCTCGGGCAGCGGGACGGGCGAGTAGCGCGAGAGGACCTCGCGCGCGAGCTCGATGACATCGCCGCGCTCGGGGCCCCAGTCCATGTGGAGCGCGAGGTCGATCTCGGCGAAGCCGAGCTGCCGCATCGTCGTGGCGCCCGCGCGGAACGTGCGGGCCGCGCGCATCCGCTGGAGCAGGTCGTCGGGGATGGGCGCGCCCGTCTCGTGGTGGCGCGCGAACAGATCGAGCGCGTCCCGCTCCCAGCACCAGTTCTCCATGATCTGCGAGGGCAGCTCGACGAAGTCCCAGGCGACGTTGGTGCCAGCCAGGCTCCGGATCGGCACCCGGCTCGAGGCGTGGTGCATCATGTGGCCGAACTCGTGGAACAGCGTCTCCACCTCGCGGTGGTTCAAGAGCGCGGGGCGGCCGCCGACCGGCGGGGTGAAGCTGCCCGCCAGGACCTCGAGGTGGCGCGCGTCCTCGCCGGCCGCGCGCCCGTTTTCGACTGGCACTGGCACTGGCACTGGCACTGGCACCGGCGCGCCCGTGACGAGCCCGTGCATCCAGGCGCCGTCGCGCTTCTGCTCGCGCGGCAGGAAGTCGAGGTAGAACGCGGCGCTCTGGGCGCCGTCGGCCTCGAGGAGCCGGTAGGCGCGGACGCTCGGGTGCCACGTGGGGGCGCCCTGCCAGGGCGTGATGCGCACGCCGTAGAGGCGGTGGGCGATCTCGAAGAGGCCGGAGACGACGCGATCGAGCGGGAAATACGGGCGGAGCGCCTCGTCGTCGAAGTCGTAGCGGGCGCGGCGCAGCTTCTCGGCGTAGTAGGAGACGTCCCACGGCGCGAGCGGCGGCGCGCCCGGGCCCTCGAGCTCGCGGCGGAAGGCGGCGAGCTCCTCCTTCTCGCGCTCGAAGACCGGCTCGGTGCGCTCCCGCAGCGTATTGACGAAGCGGCGCGCCTCGGCGCCCGACTTGGCCATGCGATCCTCGAGCACCAGGTCGGCGAAGCTCGCGTAGCCGAGCAGCTTGGCCTTCTCGCAGCGGAGCTCGAGGATGCGGCGGATGAGCGGGCGGTTGTCGTGGCTGCCCTCGGTCGCGCGCGTGTTGAAGGCGCGGTAGAAGCGCTCGCGGATCGAGGCGTCGTCGAGGTACGTGAGCACGGGGATGTAGCTCGGCGCCTGCAGCGTGAAGCGGTAGCCCTTGATGCCCCGGTCCTCCGCGCTCTGGCGGGCGGTCTCGACGGCGCTCGGCGGCAGGCCGGCGAGGCGGGCCGGGTCCTCGACCACGAACTCGAAGGCGTTCGTCGCGTCGAGCACGTTCTGCGAGAAGCGCAGGGTGAGCGTCGCGAGCTCGACGTCGATCTCGGAGAGGCGCTTCTTGCCGGCAGGGTCGAGCTCGGCGCCGCTCCGGCGGAAATCGTCCAGGGTCTTCTTGAAGAAGCGGCGGCGCGGGCCGGTCAGCGCCTCGGCCTCGGGCGTGGCCGCGAACGCCTTGAGCGCGCCGTAGACGCCCTCGTTGAGCGCGATGCCGCTCAGGAACTCGCTGACCTCGGGCTGGACGGCGTTGTACGCGGCGCGCAGCTCGGGGGTCGTGGACGTCGACTCGAGGTGCGAGACGACGTTCATGGCGCGATCGAGCCGATCGGTGACGGCCTCGAGCGCGCCCAGGGTGTTGTCGTAGGTGCGGGGGCCGGGGGTCGCGACGACGGCCTCGAGCCGGGCGCGGGCGTCCTCGAGCAGCGCGCGCACCGCGGGCTCGACGTGCTCGCTCCGGATGCGATCGAAGGGGATCTCGAAGCCGAGAGAGAGCAGGGGATTGTCGGTCGCTTCGGTCATTATCGCTCCTGGTTTGGCCCCCGAGGGGGCCGGCGGACGGGGCGCGGCGCCGGCTACCGGCTACCCTCCGCCGGCGCGCGCAGCTCTCCCTTGGTAAAGGCGCCGGCGAGGGTTGGCTAGTCCCGCCCGCCAGAAGTCGGGCCAGGGATGTCCGGATTTCTGCGCCGCTTCGCGGCGACTTCGCGCGGGCGACCCTGGCCCTGTTTCCTCGGCCCTCTGCCCCGACCGCCGGCGTCCGTTTCGCGGCCGCCCCGGTTTCGTGCGTCAGCGTTCCCTGGCGGGACGATCTGGCGGGGGCGAACCGCCGCGAGCCGGCGCTTGCTGACGCCCGCTACCGCACGCGCCTTGCATCATGCTGATGCGCCGGAAGCGGGCCGAGCCGGGTCGTGTCGACGGTGAGCGAGACGATGAGCGAGAAGAAGCGGCGGCGCGTCTCGAAGCTCGGGCTCAGGTCGGGGAGGAGGGCGCCGATCCGCCTTGCGCCGTCGTCGTGGACGACGCGCTTGGACATATCGAAGGCCTCGATGTGGGCGGAGTGGAGGTCGCCCCCGGAGAGCTTCTTGATGAGGCCGGCGTACTCGCACACGAGCAGTGCGAAGTCCGCCCGCGCGAGGGCGAGGGCGTCAGCCGAGCGGGAGCTTCCGGTGAATCCGGTGAAGACGAAGTGAAGGTGTCTGTCATCGCAGCCGGCGATGAGGGTGCAGGGCTCGCGCGAGGGCCAGGGCGGCTCGCCGGAGACGATATCGGTCGTGATCGTGCGCCACTCCTGCCTTCGGAGTGGCGACGCGCTCGACCAGAGGCGCTCTTCGATCCGAATCGCGTGGACGGGCATAGGGGCTGGTCTCATCGTAGTGCTCCCGCCTCACGGTTGTAAGCGTCACGGCCGGCCACGGCAGGAAGATCGGAGGAGAAAACGGTTCACTGCATTCCAGAATATGCGCACTGTCCGCGCTTGACCGGATGCGGGACCTCCGTTGGGCCCCCGTCGCTCTGGATGATCCGCGTCCGCTGGGTTAGCCCGCATCGGGGTGGCGCCTGCTTCCGCACCGCGGTGATCGGGAGAGGAAGGCGCTTCGGGGGGGCGGGTTCGACCGGCGCGCCAGAGGGGCACGCCCGGTACGGGCCCGGCGGGCGGCTCCTGGCGCGAGGAGGGGTGCGAGCGCAGGCGCGTCTCGCTGGAGTCATCGTGGCAGGGCCAGCGCGCCCTGGTGCCTTCGACGGGGATCAAGTGTACGCAACGATGCCCCGGCTGTGCCTCGAGGCTGCAGACGCAAAGAACCCCCCGCACTCCTCCTTGTCCAGGTTACTACCAACGACACCGTCACAACCACGCTCAACGCTGCCGCGGTAGTGATCGGTGATGTGGTCTTCGCTGACTGGGACCACGATGGCACCATGGATCCTACGATGCTCGTCAGCGCGCAGAGGGGCAGCCGCTGACACTCCGGATCGGCGCAATCCGCGAGCCCGTCCTCATCGTCATCGTAGCCGTTGCCGCAGGCCGCGTCGGTGTCCTCGCGCGGCGCCGCCGTATCGTCGACGCTGATGACGAGCAGGTGCTCTGGAGTCGGCGCTTCGTGCCCTGTACAAATCACCTGTGTGTCGGGACGATCTTCCGGATCGTCCCGTCGTCGTTGTAGTAGGCGCGATCGACGCACGTGGATCGCCGATAGCTACCGCCGGTCGGCAGCGCGGCGTTGTGGTACGTGAGGTAGCTGGCCCCTTTGAACTCGAAGAGCGACTGGTGAATGGTGCTGCTGTTCGGCACCGGGTCCAGGATGACGCCCCGATGTTGCCACGGCCCCTCCGGCGACGTGCTGGTCGCGTAGGAGATGCTCTCCGGGAACCCCGACGCGTAGGTCAAGTAGTAGAGGCCGCCGTGCTTCGACAGAAAAGGCGCCTCGGTATAGCTGGGGATGTTCTTGAGCACGTGAATCTGGACGCCGCTGATGCTGCGGTTCTGCATCTTCCCGCTGCCGTCGGTCGTGTAGACCTCACCCTTCAGGTGGATCATGTCGTCCTCGAGCTCGACCCAGTACAGGATCCCATTCCCCCAGTACATGTAGGCCCGGCCGTCGTCGTCGACGAAGACCGTCGGATCGAGGTTTCGCCACGAATGGTCCGCCGTGCCGTTGGTGTCGGCCAGGAAGATGAGCGGGATCCCCCGTGCGTCCTTGAACGGCCCTTCCGGCTTGTCCGCGACCGCGACGCCGATCGAGATCCCATAACTGGATTGGCCGCCCTCCACCGGCGCGTAGAAGTAGAACTTCGGGTCGCCGTTCTCGTCGTCGCGTTCGACCACTTGAGCCGCATTGGCGTTGCCCGTCGAGTCGCCGCCGTGAGCCCAGGGGAACACATTGTAGCGCATCACCGCGCCTTTGTTCTCCCAGTGGATCATGTCGGATGATGTCCAGAGCCGCCAGTCGAACATGCGGTAGCCCTCTGCACCCTCGGCCTGCTCGTCATGGCCGGTATAGAGGTAAACCTTGTTGTTCCAGACCATGGCCGCTCCGTCCGCGGTGAAGATGTAGTCTCCGGGACCGCTGGTCGGATCTGGCGCATCGTACTTGATGACGGGGTTGTCGAACTCTGTCGGGGGCGGCGTGCTGCCTGCACCTCCGCCGCCGCCGCCTTCCGCGCCGCCGCTGCCGCCTGCGCCGCCGCCGCCTTCCGCGCCGCCGCTGCCGCCTGCGCCGCCGCTGCCCGTCGCGCCATTGCTGGCGACCTCACCGCCGCTGCCGCCTGCGCCGCTGCTGCTCGAGCTTTCGCTGGAGCTCGATGACGACGCTCCTGGACCGGAGGCCGCCGTGTCCGGCTTCTCCTCCCCACCGTCACCGTCGCAAGCCCCGAGCCATGCCGAAAGTACAAGACCAGCAATCAGCTTCGAACGAGCGTAGTCCATATCGAGCACCTACTCATCCGCCTGTCCAACACGACAGCGACAGCGGCGGCGAGCACCATCACGCCGAGCTGCACCGTGTGAAGGCCAGTTACCAGTGAGAATGTGATCGTTCACATTTGCGACGTCAATGGAAACCGACGCGGAGATACCCTCGATCCCGAGCGGGGCGCGGCGGCGTCCGGCCGCGGAGCCTGCGTGAGCTCTCGTGCGAGCTCGCCAGCGCTCGTCTCTGGTGGACCCGGGCGGCAGAACCTGCTCGGCCTCGATCACGAACGGGCCGCCTTCGCGCCGCAGCCTGCGGGGGCGAGCCGCCGGATCGCGTCAAAACGAGTGCGATCGATCACGCTTGACATCCAGAATGTGAGCGTTCACATTGGCTCATAACTTAACCGATTCATTTAAGAGGCGCGTCGCCTGTCGCGCGTTCGTGTGCCCGTGTGTCCGCGCAAACGTGGCGGGCGCTGTCGGCCCCGAGTTCCGGCGGGGTGGCCACCTGTCATGCCCCACACGCCAGAGAAGAGGTCAGGGATGTATTCGAAGAGGATGGGACTACGTTGGTTCGGCTTTCCTTCGTTCATCGCCCTGCTCGCGGCGTGTTCCGGCGGGGACCTCAACTCACCGGAAGGAAATGACGGCGGCAGCTCCGGCGACACCTCGACCGTGGTGACGGGCAGCGGCGGCGCAGCCCCAACGCCGGCGGCAGGAGCCACGAGCAGCGGAGCCACGAGCAGCGGAGCCACGAGCAGCAGCGCCACGAGCAGCAGCGCCACGAGCGGAGCCGGTGGAGGCGCCACGACCGGGAGCACCGGCGCGGGCGGAATCGACCCGGACACGATCACCGCCCCGGAAGGCAAGATCCCGAACATGCCCATGCCGGCGAACAAGATCAATTTGCCGCGCAACAACTGGCGAGACGGCCTGGTGTCGCCGACGCTCGAGGCGGGCCATCACCAGAACCAGCCGATCGTCATCAACGGCTACGTTCAGGGCGCCGGCAACGCCGAGATCGTCTTCTACGACATCGCCGATCCGAGCGATCCGAAGATGCTCTCGCGCATCCAGAGCCCTGGCTTCGATCCCAAGGCAGGGCCCAACGGCGTCGGCGAGGCGGAGTCGCACCAGACCTCGGTCGCCCGCTACGGCAACAAGTTCTACCAGGTCACCACCGCGGGCAAGGGCGTCGACATCTGGGACGTTACCGACGCCCGCGCGCCTCGTCACGTGAAGCTCGTCGAGCTCGAGGGGATCAGATACGGAGACTTCACCGACGCTGTCTGGGGCATGTACTGGCAGGGCAGCGTCGTCTACATCGGCGGCACCAACACGGGCCTGCACATCCTGGACGCCGCGGACCCCGAAGACGTGAGGTTCGTCAAGAAGATACCGATCTCGCAGTTCGGCGGCGTGAGCGCCGGTCCGCTGTGGGCCGTCGGCAATACGCTCGTCATCACGACGCCCAAGGACAACGGCGGCATCGCGACGATGGATATCAGCGATCCGATGAACCCGGTCGCGCTCGACTTCATCACCCCGAGCAAGAGCTACATCTGTGGCCTGTACGGCAAGCACGTCTTTGTGCAGTCGCCGCTGCGCGCGTGGGACGTGCTGACCGATCCCACGGACATCGGCTCGGCCAGTTCACCCATCGCCACGCTGCCGGACTCGGCGTTCAGGGCCAAGGGGTACCCCCCTGGGTCCGAGTATATGAGCTTCTCCGACGGCTACCTGTTCCTGGGTCACCTGCGGCCCGACGCCGGCGTCTCCAAGATCGACGTGCACGACATCCACCGGATGTCGATCGAGAATCGCATCTGGGGCCGGCTCGAGTTCACGAACGGCGACGACCAGTTCTCGATCTCGGTCGGCAGCCTGCTGGTGCTGGCCGACGACGAGCTGCCTTACCGCGGCATGGTCATCGCCGCGCACTCGACGGAGCCGGACACCACGCCCCCGGCGGTCGACACGGTGTTGCCGAAGAGCGGGGCGACGGGGCTGTCCAGGAAGTCGCGCATCGGCCTCAGCCTTACCGACAACGTCGAGCTCGCCACGGTTCACCCGGGCAGCTTCATCGTGAGGCCGGTGGGCGGGCAACCGGTGAAGGGCTCGTTCGGCCTGTACATGGGCATCGTGAACTTCGACCCCGATGAGGACCTGATGCCGAATACGACCTACGAGGTCGTCCTGCCGAAGGACGGCATGAAAGATCTCGTCGGCAACGGGATCGCGGCCGAGTTCAAATCAACGTTCACGACCGGTCCCTGAGACATGCGCTCGTCGCGGAGGATCCTCGGCCTGGTCGGTGGCATCTGCTGGGCGGCGGCCTGGACGGCCGAGGCGCGCGCCGTCACGGCGAGCATCCCCGAGCGCGCGCCCTCGCTCGTCGGCGAGCCCGTGACGTTCGACCTGACGATCGGCGACGCGGTCGGCCCCGTGCAGGTGCGCTGGGACATGGGGGACGAGACGCGCACCGAGTTCATGGTCGACGACGTGCAGCAGGTCCACACCTACGCCGCTCCAGGCCACTACCCGGTGCTGGTGACGGTCAAAGACGATGTCGGGTTCACCAGCGTCGCGTTCGTGCACACGGTGCACCGGCCGCTCGTCACGGGCAACGCAGCGGGCTCGACCGATCTCGTCTACGACCGGCCGAACGCGAAGGTCTACACGGCCAACTACGAGAACGACAGCGTGAGCGTGGTCGACGTGAACGCGCTGACCAAGCTCGCAGAGGTGCCGGTGGCGCGCGGCCCAGTCGGGGTCGCGCTCACGGCGCAAGGCAAGCTGTGGGTGCTGCACCGCGACGCGCACGCTCTCTCCATCATCGACACCACGTCGCTGGCGGTGGAGAGCGAGGTCATGCTGCCGTACGCGTCGCAGCCGATGGGCCTGGCGATCAGCCCGACCGGGGACGCCGCGTACGTGACGCTGATGGCGGTCGGCAAGCTGCTGAAGCTGGACGCGGCGAGCGGCGCCGTCGTAGCCGAGCTTTCGCTGGGCGGTACGCCGCGCGGCGTCTCGGTGTCGCACGACGGCGCGCAGATCTACGTCACGCGCTTCCTCTCCGGGGACAGTCACGGCGAGGTGGCACGCATCGACGCGGCGACCTTCCAGGTGAGCACGCGCTTCGAGCTCGCGGCGGACACCACGACGGAGGACACGGATCAACAAGGGCGCGGCCTGCCGAACTACCTGTTCTCGGTGGGGCTCTCGCCCGATGGCTTGTTCGCGTGGGTGCCGGGCAAGAAGGACAACATCTTCCGTGGTCCGTTCCGCGATCAGCTCGCGCTCACCGACGACAACACGGTGCGGCCCCTCGTGGCGCTGTTGAACGTCGCGGAGGGCGTTGAAGACGTCGCGCGGCGCATCGACCTGGACGATCGCAACCTGCCCAACCAGGTCGTGTTCACGCCGCTCGGCGACTATGCGTTCGTCAGCGTCGCCGGCTCGGCCCTGGTGGAGGTCCGCGACACCTACACGGGCGAATTCGTGACCGCGCTCAAAGAGACGGGCTTCGCTCCGCGCGGCCTGGCGCTGACCGAGACCGACAGGCTGTTCGTGCACGCGTCGCTCAGCCGTACGGTGGCGGTCTACGACGTCGCCGACATCGTCAGCTCACACGACCTCATCACCAAGAAGCTGGCCGACATTCCGACCGTCGCCGCGGAGAAGCTCGACGTGCAGGTCCTGCGCGGCAAGCAGCTGTTCTTCAACTCGGAGGACGTGCGCATGAGCGACCAGGGCTACATCAGCTGCGCGTCGTGTCACTTCGACGGCGCGGATGACGGGCGAGTCTGGGATTTCGGCAGCGTGGGGGAGGGGCTTCGCAACACCGTCTCGCTGCTCGGACGGCGCGGCACGGGCCACGGCAACGTCAACTGGAGCGGCAGCTTCGACGAGATCCAGGACACCGACGACAACATCCGCGACCTGTTCGGCGGCAAGGGGTTCCTCAGCGCCGAGCAGCTCGCCGTGGGAACCGTCGCCACGCCGCGCGGCGACAAGAAGGCTGGCCTGAGCCCCGAGCTCGACGCGCTGGCGGCGTTCCTCGGTTCGCTCGACACGCACCACCCGAGCCCCTTTCGCAACGCCGACGGCTCGCTCACCCAGGACGGCGTCGCGGGTCGCGTCATCTTCAAGCGGCTGGGTTGTGGCTTCTGCCACACGGGTGCCGACGGGACCGACAGCGCGGGTGGCAAGCTGCACGACGTCGGCACCGTGAAGGCGTCGTCTGGTATGCGCGCTGGTGAGCCGCTGTTCGGCATCGACACGCCGACCTTGAACGGCGTCTGGGAGACGGCGCCGTACTTGCACGACGGCTCCGCGCCAACGCTGCGCGATGTCCTCGTCACGGCCAACCCCGAAGATCGTCACGCCTTCACCAGCGCGCTCAGCGAAGCCGAGCTCGGGCAGCTCATCGCCTACGTGCAGCAGCTGGACGGCACCGTCGACCTGGAGCCGAGCGAGGGTGACGGCGCGGGTGAGGAGACGAGCGAGGAGGGCCTTCTTGGCTGCAGCGTGGCGGGCGGGCGCGGCGACCGCCACGCGCCGCTCCTGGCGTTCGCGCTCGTGGCGGGGTTGATGACGTTCGGCATCCGCCGAGGGAGGCCCGCGTGAGGCGCCTGCAGAGCCTGTGCCTGGTTTTGCTGCTGCTGGCGGCGTGCGTCGGCGAGATCGGCGGGGGCGCTGCCACGGACGAGGCGACGACCGACTGGGACACGCTGCCGTCCGTGAATGCTCCCGACCCGGAGCTGTCGGGCCTACCCAGGCGCGAGGCGCAGCACCGCGCGCTGTGCGCGACGCCGCGCGGCGACAGCTTCTGGCAGGCGGTGTGCGCCACGCCCCGGCCGAACATCGCCGACTTCGCCAGCTTGCTGAGCGTCGCGAAGCTCGACGAAGATCGCGCCTTCGCGCTCACCGGCAACTCCACCTCGCTGGTGAAGGGCGCCGTCTCTGCAGTCAATCCGCGCATCATCGTCTTTCCGCGCGTGACCGAGATGCGCGATAGACCGGCTGAAATGACCGCGCTCGGCTTCGTTCGCGGCGAGCCCTTCGTCGAGATCGTGAGCCGCGACCTCTCGACCGGTGACTACAATTTCTACCTGTTCACGTTCGAGCGGCAGTGTGATTACGACGGCAGCTGCGACCTGGCGAGCCTGCTCACCGAAGAGATAGAGCACGGCTGGACCGCGTTCAGCATTTACAGCGAGGAAGACGTCGAGAACACGTCGTTCGACTGTCGCTCGTGCCACCAGCCCGACGGCTATGGCACGAAGAAGATCTTGCGCATGCAGGAGCTGGAGTTCCCCTGGATGCACTGGTTCCCGCAGCGCTTCGTGCAGCGGACGGAGTCCGATCGGGTGCTCACGGCGCAGTTCCTGGAAGCCCACGCAGAGGACGCGCAGTACGGCGGCATCCCCACGGCGACGATCCAGAATGCCATCGACGAGGGCAGCGGGGCGCAGCTCGAGGCATTGCTCTCCGCCGAGGGCCAGGCGGCGCAGCCGAACGCGTTCGACCCGCGCATCGAGGCCGAGGCCAAGGCCGGCGCGTCGAGCTCGATCTGGGAGAAGCAGTTCGCCCTGTCGCAGGCGGGGGATTCGATCTCGGTGCCTTACCCGCTCGTGGACGTGACGGATCCCGCGCTCCGCGCGGAGCGGGTCCGGTCCTACCTCGACGTGGTGACGGGCGCGGTCCCGCGACAATCCCTGCTCGATCTGCGCGACCTCTTCTCCGCAGACGCCAAGGTGAAGCTCGGCCTGGTGCCGCCGCCGGGGGCGAGCGGGCGCGCCGTGCTCACGCAGCTCTGCTCGCGCTGTCACGACGGTCGCGGGAACCCGGCGCTGAACCGCGCCAGGTTCAACGTGAAGAACCTGGACGGCATGTCGCGAGAGACGAAGGACGAGGCCATCTTTCGCTTGCAGGAGCCAGCGACCTCGCCGCTGCGCATGCCGCCGTGGCGCGCCGCCAACGAGCTGCCCCCCGCCGAGCTCGCCGCGGCCATCGAGGAGCTGGCCAAGTAGCGCCGTCCGCGTGACCGCCGCGCGCCAGCTTGTGGTCGTCGATCTCGATCTCGAGCGCGGCGCGCAAGGTCGCTGAGCTCGGCTTGGGGGACTTCGCTCCTCTGGACGAGGCGATCCCCGAGCTCCGAGGTATGGACGGGTCGGTCGGAGGAGCTCTCGTGTTGGTTCTGGCGACCGCTCCTCTCCGACCGGGAATTCCTGGCGGGGTTCTGACGCGTGGAACCAGGGCCGGCGTCACGGAGCGAAGGCCCATCGCGGGCCGGCGCGGCCGCGGCTACAGCCCGAGCCACCGCGCGACCACCGTGGCGAGCACGTCGGACGTCCCCGAGTGGATGCTGCCGCCCAGCGCGTCGTCCACGGCCGACGGGAGGCCGCTCTCCTCGAGGTAGCCGGCGCCGCCGCGCAACCGGAGGTCGTCCAGCGCGAACAGAACGGCCGAGTCCGCCGCGTGCCACTTGGCCAGGGCGGCCTCGGCCTGGCCGCGGTGCCCCTGGTCGAGCTCCCAGGCGGCGCGGTAGATGAGCAGCCGCGAGGTCTCCAGCCGCAGCTTCATCTGCGCGACGCGGTGCGCGACGGCCTCGTGGCGCGCGATGGACTGGCCGCCGATCTCGCGCTCCCGGGCGAAGCGGACGGCCTCGCCGAGGGCGCGCTCCATCGCGCCGAGGCGGAAGGCGAGGATCAGCGCGCGCTCGTAGGTCATCGCGATCTGGAAGACGGCGAGGCCGGCGCCGGCGCGGCCGAGGAGCGCGTCGGGGCCGACCTCGCAGCCGCAGAACGACACGGGCGCGAGCCGCGCGCCGCGGAGGCCCGCCGTCGCGAGCGGCGCGCCGGGCCGGACGCGCGGGGCGCCCGCCGCGTCCGCTCCGGCGCGGGGCACGAGCAGCGCCGTGAGGCCGCGCGCCGGCGCCCCCCCGGGGCGGCCTTCGCCGCCGTCGCGCGCGACAGCGAAGTACACGTCGGCCCGGTCGGCCCAGGTCACGTACCGCTTCTCGCCGGTGAGCCGGTAGCCGGCGGGCGTGCGGTCGGCCCTGGCCTGCACCGACGCGACGTCCGAGCCGGCCCCGGCCTCGGTGGCCGCGACGGTCGCCATGCAGTCGCCGCTCGCCATCCGCGGCAGCCACGCGCGCTGCTGGGCGGGCGTGCCCACCCGGGCGAGCAGGAGCGCCACGCCGAAGAGGTGCGCCCCCGCGGCGAGCAGCACGCCGCCGTCGCGCAGCGTCGCGCCGAGGCCCTCGTAGGCGAGCGCCGTCGTGACCAGGTCGAGGCCCTCGCCGCCGAGATCGCGGGCGATCGGCAGGCCGAGGGCGCCGCCACGGGCGAGGACGCGCATGCGCTCGTCCGGGGCCGCGGCGTCGGCCTCGGCGCCGAGGGCGCGCATGCGGTCGTGGACGGCGCGCTGGGCAGGGGTCCATCCGAAATCCATCGCCGCTGCGATACCAGAGCGGGCGAGGGGCGGGGAGCACGCGACGAAGGCGCGCCGTCCATCGTTCCTCCTTGCCAGCGCGAGCCGCTGGCGCGCGGCTCAGTAGGGGCGCTCGCCGACGAAGTTGCCGGGAGGGTCGTAGTTGCACACCCAGAGCTGCCAGGCGCCTCCGCCGAACGGCGAGTCGCCCGTGCAATCGGCGACCCCGCAGCCGAGCCTCAGGGAGTCGGCCCACACCACCTGAGTGTAATGGCCGCAGGTGGAGCTGCAGGCGTTGCTCGCAAGGTCGTAATTGGCCGCCTCGTCGACCCAGGTGGCCACGACCTCCTCCGGTGTGGCCGAGGAGCCGCTCGTCGCGTAGAGGTTCTCTCCGTACCTGCTCTCGCTGTGGCTGAACACGCACCTGCCGGCATGGGCCTGCGCCACCTCGGCGATCTCGCGCGACCACGCAAGCCCGGGCAGGGGCGGATCGGCCGGCGGCTCGACCGCGGCGCGCGCCCGGTTGTGGGCCTCCGTGATCCCGCTCATCCGGGGCGGCTCGCCCGCGGCGCTCTCGTCATCGGACGAGCCGCCGCAACCGGCGGTGAGCGAGAGCGCGAGGGCGGGCACGAGAGGGGACCACGCGAATCGGGCGAGCCGTGGGGCGAGCGTCTTCACGGGGCGATTGTCCTACGGCCCGGGCGAGCTCTGCAACGCCTATTCGATGATGGTCTGTGTGGACCCATGACAGCCGTGTCATGGCGCGTCACCGCGGTTGGTTGGACAGCCGCGAGGGGCGCGGGCGCCGCGACGGCCGCGACGGCCGCATCCAGGCGTGGCGCCCGGCGTCGAGACAGCCATCAACAGATCTCGTCATGCATTGCTGGCTCGCTGACAGGCTGCTCCCTAAGGTGCCTTCGAGACCAGCGACAATTCCGCCGGATGGCCCTTGTCAGCCGGGTCGGTTTATGAGTTATTGTCGCCCTGCTTCGGAGGCGGCGGCGGCCGAGTTCGAAGGTGAGCGATCGTCCTCGCTGGCTTTCGCCGCCTTCCATGGCGCTCCGGCACAGGCGGCGCTCCCTACAAAGAACCAAGGAGTTTCCTGATGAACATCCGTGTGACGTGGCGAATCGCGACATTCCCTCTGCTGCTGGCGGGGCTCTCCGTCGCTCCGTTGATGGGGTGTGACAAGGCCGCGGAGCTGCAGAACGACATCTGTTGTCGCGACTTCACGCCGGGCGCCGATCTCGCCACGGTCGAGTGGGGGCTCGAGGGCGACGCCGAGCTCAATTATGGTGCCTTCATGCAGGCCGTGTCGGACTTCACCGGCGCCGCGGGCTCCATCGTGGCGGACGTGAGCAGCGCCTGCCAGGCGATCGCGCTGGACCTCGGCGCGGACGCGGCGACGATCACGGCGACCAAGCCGAGCGAGCGCGCGACGGCGTGGTGCGAGCTCGCGATCGACCAGCTCGGGGACGCGACGGCCGGTCTGTCGATCTCGTTCCAGCCGCCGAGCTGCACCGTCGACGCGAGCGTGCAGGCGAACTGCGAGGCGCGGTGCAGCGCCAACGTCGAGTGCCAGCTGGAGCCCGCGGAGATCATCGCGCGGTGCGATCCGGGCGAGCTGTCGGGCCGGTGCGAGGGGCAGTGCACCGGCACGTGCGAGGGCTCGGCCAACCTGGCCGTCGCCTGCGAGGGCACGTGCCAGGGCACCTGCGAGGGCGAGTGCGACGGCGAGTGCTCCGCGACGAGCGCCGGCGGCGACTGCCGCGGCGAGTGCCAGGGCACCTGCAAGGGCGAGTGCCGCGGCTCGTGCGAGTTCGCGGCGGACGCGCAGGTGCAGTGCAACGCGGACTGCTCGGGCTCGTGCGACGTCCAGTTCAAGGCGCCGAAGTGCAAGGCCCAGCTCAAGCCGCCGTCGGCCGAGTGCCAGGGCAGCGCGGAGTGCAGCGGCTCCTGCGAGGCGAGCGCGAGCGCGAGGGCGAGCTGCAAGGAGCCCGCGATCAACATCTCGGGCGAGGCCGAGGCGGACGCGGCCATCGCGACGCTCAGGGCGAACCTGCCGCGGCTCCTCGTCGCCGCCCAGGCGCGCGGCCAGCTGCTCCTCGGCAACGCCGAGGCGGTGGTCTCGGCTGCGGGCAGCCTCGAGGGCGCCGTCACGGGCAGCGTGAAGGCGGGGGCCTGCATCATCCCGGCCACCAACGCGATCCAGCAGGCGGTCGAGAACATCGAGGCGAGCCTCTCGGCCAGCGGCAAGGTGATGGCCAAGCTGGAGATCGCCCCCGCGGGCCAGTGAGCGCGCGCCCGGCGGCGGCGCGGGCCGCGGCGGGGCGAGCGTGAGATGGAGGGTCGGCCGAGGCAGGGCGCCGCGAGCGCTCGCCTCGGCCGTCGCCGTTTCAGCGCTTCTCGGCGTGCGCCGCGGCCTCCGCCGGCGCGCCGCCCCGTGGCGCGCTGGTAGGGCCGAGACCGCTGGTGTAATCTCGCGCCGAGAGCCGAGGGCGGATGGAGCAGGGATCGCGGTCCAAGGTGCTCGTCGTCGACGACAACGAGCAGAACCGCGCCCTGGCTCAGGCGACGCTCGAGGACGACGGCTACGAGGTCGTGCTCGCCGTCACCGGCGAGGAGGCGATCCGGGAGTTCGAGCGCCACCGGCCGGACTGCGTGCTGCTCGACGTGCGGATGCCGGGGATGGACGGCTTCGCCGTGTGCGCCCGGATCCGCGACCTGCCCGGCGGCGCGACCGCGCCGATCGTGTTCCTGACCGCGCTCCGCGACGTCGACACGTTCGACAGCGCGCTGCGCGCCGGGGGCGACGACTTCCTGACGAAGCCCGTCCGCCCGTCGGAGCTCCTCGCCCGGGTGCAGGCCGCGCTCCGGGTGCGCCGGCTCGGCGCGGAGCTGCGCGAGCACGTCGAGCTCGTGAAGCAGCAGCGGGACGCGCTCATGCGGCTCCAGCTCCAGAAGGAGCAGCTCACCGCCTTCGTCGTGCACGATCTGAAGAACCCGGTGAGCAGCATGGACCTGCACGCGCAGTACCTGCTCCGGGACCGCGCGCTCCCGGAGGCGGCGCGCGACTCCGCGCGGCACATCCGCGACCAGGCGCGGTCGCTCTTGCGGCTCATCTACAACCTGCTGGACATCAGCAAGAGCGAGGAGGGGAGGCTCGCGCCCGAGCGCGCGCGCGTCGACCTCCGCGCGCTCGTGCTCGAGGTGTTCGCCGCGCTCGACCTGCGCGCGAGCTCCCGGTCGGTCTCGCTGCGCGAGGCCGTCGACGCGCCCGCCGTCCAGGCCGACCCGGACCTGCTCCGCCGCACGATCGAGAACCTCCTGGAGAACGCGATCCACCACGCCCCGGTCGGTTCCGCGGTGGCCGTGAGCGCCGCGAAGGACGGCGCCGCGGTGGAGCTCCGCGTGGCGGACTCGGGGCCGGGCGTCCCCGCCGAGCTGCGCGCGCGGGTGTTCGATCGCTTCGTCCAGCTCGAGGGCGAGGCGGACGACCTCCACCGCGCCGGCCGCGGCCTCGGCCTCGCGTTCTGCAAGATGGCGGTCGAGGCGCACGGCGGGCGCATCTGGGTCGAGGACAACGCGCCTGGCGCGATCTTCTGTGTGAGGCTCCCCGATGACGCATGAACCGCCCTCCGGCGAGCGCCTGCCCGCACCCGAGCAGGCGCCTGACGGCCCCGGATCGCAGCAGCTCGACGACGAGAAGTTCCGCCAGCTCATCGACGCGGCGCCCGACGCCATGGTGGTCGTCGACGAGCGGGGGCGGATCGTGTTCGTCAACCTCCAGACCGAGCGGATGTTCGGCTACGAGCGCGGCGAGCTGCTCGGCCGCCTCGTCGAGATCCTCCTGCCGGAGCGGTTTCAGCGCTCTCACGTCGCCCACCGCTCGACGTTCACGGCCTCGCCGAGGGCGCGCCCGATGGGGTCGGGGCTCGAGCTGTTCGGCCGGCGCAAGGACGGCGGCGAGTTCCCGATCGAGATCAGCTTGAGCCCGCTCTCGACCGGCGGGGGCACGCTCGTGTCGAGCGCCATCCGCGACATCAGCGAGCGCAAGCGCCTGGAGGCGGTGGCGCAGCGCTCCAGCGACCTCCTGCGGAGCGCGGTGGAGAGCACCCAGGGCGCGTTCGCCGTGTTCGACGCGCAGGACCGGCTCGCGCTCTGCAACAGCGCGTACCGGCACTGGCTCGGCGCGAGGGCGAGCGGCGCCATCGTCGGGCGGAGCTACGCCGAGCTCCTCGAGGAGAGCCTCGGCTCGGGGCTCTTCGCCCCCGACGGCGAGCCCCAGGCCGCGCTCCGCGCGCGGCTGCTCGGCTACCACGCGGCGCCGAGCGGCACCGTGGAGCTCTGCTCGAGCGACGGGCGCAGCCTGCGCCTGACCGAGCGCCGCACGGCCGAGGGGGCGACCGTGTGCACGATCTGGGACATGACCGGCGACGTGCAGCGCGCCGAGGAGCTCCGCAAGGCGCGGGCGCTCGCCGAGGCCGCCAGCTCCGCGAAGAGCGAGTTCCTCGCCTCGATGAGCCACGAGCTCCGCACGCCGCTCAACGCGATCCTCGGCTTCGCGCAGCTCCTCCACCGGGACCGGAAGACGCCGCTCACCGATCGCCAGAAGGAGCGGATAGAGCACGTCCTGAAGGGCGGCGAGCACCTGCTCAAGCTCATCGACGACATCCTGGACCTCTCGCGCATCGAGGCGGGCCGCGTGGCGGTGTCGCTCGAGCCCGTGAGCGTCCCGGAGGTGCTGGCCGAGGTGCAGGCGACGCTGGACCCGATGGCGCTGCGCGCGGGGGTCGAGCTGTCCGTGACGCCCGTCCCCGCGGGGCTCCCGAAGATCGTGGCGGATCGGACGCGGTTCGCGCAGATCCTCATGAACTACGGCTCGAACGCGATCAAGTACGGCCGGAAGGGGGGGCACGCGACGTTCGCGGTGTCGGTGCCCGAGGGCGGGCGCGTGCGGGTCTCGGTGGCGGACGACGGCATGGGCATCGCGCGCGAGCAGCACGCGAAGATCTTCCAGCCCTTCCAGCGCGCCGGTCAGGAGACGGGGCCGATCGAGGGGACGGGGATCGGGCTCGCCATCACGAAGCGGCTCGCGGAGATGATGGGCGGCGGCGTCGGCTTCTACAGCGCGCCGGGCGAAGGGTCGGAGTTCTGGATCGAGCTCCCCGCGCACGAGGTGAAGGCGGAGGACGCCCCGCGAGAGCCCGATCCGCGCGCGGACGCCTCGCCGCTCGCCGCGGCCGGCGAGGCCCGCTACGCGATCCTCTATGTGGAGGACAACCCGTCGAACATCGCCTTCATGGAGGCGCTCATCTCGGAGCTCGATCGGATCGACCTGATCGTCGCGCCGAACGCCGAGATCGGCATCGAGCTGGCGCGGGCGCGGCGGCCCCACGCCGTCATCATGGACATCAACCTTCCGGGCATGAGCGGCTATGAGGCGATGCGCAAGCTGCAGGAGTGGCCGGAGACCCGCGCCATCCCCGTCATCGCGCTGAGCGCGGCCGCGATGCCGCGGGACACCCGCCGCGCCGAGGAGGCCGGGTTCTACCGCTACCTCACGAAGCCGGTGAGGGTCGACGAGCTGACCGCGGCGCTCGAGGAGCTGCTGCTCGTCCCGGCGGCGCCCTGAAGCGGCGGCGCCGGAGGGCCGGGCTCCCGCGAGGGCGCGTGACGGCCGTGGCCGCTCGGGCGCGTCCGCGCGTATGCTCGCGCGCCATGCGGCTTGCTGCGGCGCTCGGCGTCCTCCTGGGCCTCGGTCTCTCCCACGATCTGGCGCGCGCTCAGGTCCCGCCTCGCCCGGCCGGGCCGGCCGAGCAGCAGCCGCCGTCCGGTCAGCCTCCGGCGCCGGCCGCGCCGTCCGAGCAGCCGCCGGCCGCGCCGTCCGCGCCTTCCGAGCAGGCCGCGCCCATCGAGCAGGTCGCGCCTTCCGAGCAGGTCGCGCCCGTCGAGCAAGCCGCGCCGCCGCCGGGGCCTCCGGGCGGGCTGCCCGAGATCGCGCCCCAGGTCGAGCCCTCCACGCGGGAGATGAGCGCCAGCTTCGACTCCAGCAGCGTGCGCGCGCTCTCCACGAACTCCCTGCTGCTGCCGGCCGGGGGGCTGGAGCTGGGCGGGGAGATGACCCTGGTCACGAGCGAGCTCTCGCTCCGCCGCGACCCCGACGGCGAGGGGCTCGCGTTCACCGACGTGGGGCTGCTGTCCTTGAACGGCCGTTACTCCTTCGGCCCGGTCGAGCTCGCGGCCGCGATGGCGCTGCTGGTGAAGCAGCCGGACACCACGGACGAGCTCGTCCCCCAGAACGGCTCGCTCGCGGGCCGGGTGGCGCTCGGCGACGGTCAGGCGCTGACCCTCCGCCTCGCGGGCGGGCCGCTCCTAGGCGATCTGGGGCTCTGGGAGGGCGGGGAGCTCCTCCTCCAGGCCAAGCGCGCCGCGCACAGCACGCTTGTCTTCCAGGGCGCGCTGGGCGGCGCCTTCACGCACCTCGACTTCGCCGAGGACACCGAGCAGCCCTTCTGGCTCGGCGAGGTCGTGGTGGACGCCGAGACGATCCTGCGCACGCCGGCGCGGGCGTTCTCCCTTTGGCTCGGGGTGGACCTGCGCTTTCCCGTGCTGCACAACCCCGATAACCACGATCCCGATCCCTCGGGCTTCCTCGCGCCCACGACGCGCCTCAACGTCTATGTGGGCACCGCTTATTCGTACGTCGAGGACTGGGACCTTTACTTGCGCGTCGCCGTGCTCGACCGGGGCGACAAGGCCGAGCCGTGGACCATGGTGCCGATCCTCGACGGCGGCTTCGATCAGCAGCAGTTCTCGCTCGGCGTGATGCACCGCTGGGACCTCGCCGAGAAGAAGGAGGAGCGAAGGCCGTGGATGTCGAGGCGCTGACGCGCTGAGCGTCACGGCCCGGCGCCGAGCTGTCGGGCCAGGAAGTCGGCCTGCGACCCCGCGTTCGGGGCGAAGAACGGCCCGACGTAGAGGTCGAAGTGCCCGCACGGGAGGACGTCGAGGCGCTTCTCCGCCGAGCGGATCGCGCGGTGGGCGCGCTCGACGAAGGCGCTCGGCACGAGGTCGTCGCGAGCGGCGGAGACGAGCAGGACGGGGCACCGCACCTCGGCGGCGGCGTCCATGGGGCGGAAGGCGTCGAAGGTCGCGAGCATGCGCGCGAGCATCTTGTTCTCCCAGCCGCCGCGCGGCGGCTGCGGCAGCGTGCGCCAGAAGAGCGGCGCCGCCGGGTCCCGCGGGTCGCCCCGGCGCGGGCTCTCGACGCTCGTCGCGAAGGCCCATTCCCCGGGGCGGCCGAAGACCGGCACGTAGATGGGCGGCAGGAGGCGCGAGAGGTCGAGCGTCGTCCAGAGCATGTAGCGCAGGAGCGACAGGCCGGAGGGCTCCTGGCTCGGCGGGGTCTCGAGGAACGGCGCCTGGGCCACGACGGCGCGGACGCCGGCGTCGCGCGCCGCGGTCACGAGGGCGGTGCCGCCGGAGAAGCTCGAGCCCCAGAGGGCGATCCGCCCGGCGTCGACGCGGCCGTCGCTGGCGAGCGGCCCCCGCGCGAAGCGGAGCGCGGACTCGTAGTCTTCGCGGTGTCGAGCGGGATCGGCCCAGTGGCGCGGCTCTCCGTCGGAGCCGCCGAAGCAGCGGTAATCGAACAGGAGCACCGCCATGCCCCGCCGCACGAAGCGCCATGCAAAGGGCTCGAGGTGCCCGTCCTTCGTCCCCGTCAGCCCGGGCGCCATCACGACGAGCGGCGCGCGCGGCGCGCGGGGCAGGAACAGCCAGCCTTCGAGGCGCGTGCCGTCCGTGGCAGGGAACTCCACGGTCTCCACCGTCCCTTCCTCGCGCTCCTCGCGCTCGCGCCGGGGCGCCGGGGCGCGCGCGAAGCGGGACCGGCGGACGAGCGAGCGCCAGCACAGGACCAGCGCCGTGGCCGCGACGAGGCCAGCGAAGAGCCAGATCATCGGGTGCTCCTTTCCTGCGAGCCAGCGGGAACTACCTCGTTCGCGAGCCTCATGGGCGCCTCCTCGTGCGTTGTTGGCGGCCTGGAGCGGCAGCTCGTGGCGATCGCGTCGACCGCGTCGAACCGTCGATCGCAGCCATCGCTGCGAGCTCCTGTCACAGGATACATGGATCATATATCACATGATTCATATAACACAAGTTGCATATGTTCACGGGGTGGCGCGAGCGAGAGCGGCGGAAGGAGACGCGCGGCGCGGGGCAGGGGCTTGCGCCGTGGTACGGCGCGTGCGCCGCCGTCCAGGGGCTCCTCCGCCTCCAGGGCGCGGGAGGGTGCCTCTTCACGCCGCGCGCCGGACGCCACGCGCGCCGCCGCGCGCTCAGCGCGGCTCGGTGTCCCTGGCCCGGGCGCGGAACGCCTCCGGCGTCTCGCCGGTCCAGCGCCGGAACGCCCGGTGGAACGCGCTCGGCTCCGAGTAGCCGAGCAGGTACGCGGCCTCCCCGATCGCCATGCCCGCGTCCAGGAGCGCCGCCGCGCGGCCGCGCCGGACCTCGTCGAGCAGGGCGTGGAGCGACGTCCCCTCGTCGCCCAGGCGGCGCTGCAGCGTGCGCGGGCTCATCCGCAGGCGCTCGGCGAGCGCGCCCAGGTCGGCCCCCTCGCGCAGCCGCTCGCCGAGGAGCGCCCGCACGCGGTCCGCGAGCGCCGGCGCGGGCGACGCCGCCCCCGGGAGCTGCGCCGCGATGGCGCCCACCTGGCGCTCCAGGAAGGCGGCGAGCGCCTCGTTCGCGTGCGGCAGCGGCAGGTCGAGCGCCTCCGCCGGCAGGACCAGCTCGGTCTGCGGCGCCTCGAACTGCACCGCCGCGCCGAGCCGCCGCGCCTTCTCCTCCGGATCGCCCGCTGGCGCATGGCGGAAGCGCACCGCGACCGCCTGGATCGGGGCGCCGCACATGCGCCCGGCGTTCACGAGCGCGTCGAACGCGAACACCTCCGCCATCTGGCCGTGGGCCGGACGGTCGGGCCCGAACGGCGTGAACGTGATGTGCGCGCGACCCTCGCGGATCTCCAGCGTGTAGCGCTCGCCCTCGTTCCAGAGCTGCTGGTAGCGGAGCATCCGGCGGAACGCCTCGCCCAGGGTGGGGCTGCTCATGGCGAGGAAGCCGAGCGCGTCGAACTGCTCCGGCTGGAAGCGCCCCGCGAACCCGAGGCCGAGGTGCGGGTCGGCGGCGGCCGTCACCGCGGCCTCGATCAGCGCGTAGAACGCCGCGAGCGGCACGCGCGCGTCAGGGTCGGCGAGCGCCGCGGCCGTGAGCCCGGCGGCCTCGATCAGGGCCGCCCGGTCGGCCCCGCGCTCCGCCGCGTAGTCCGCGAGCTGCGCGGCGGTGCGGGCCCAGACGGTCGGCGCGCGCGCCGGCGCCTTTCCGGCCTGGCGCCGCATGTCAGCCCTTGTGGCGCGCGCTGTCACGGCGCTCCGGCCAGGCGCGCCGCACGCTCTCGGGCGAGCGGAGGAGCAACATGCGAAGGCACGGCATCGAGGAAGGGCGCGGCGCGTTCGTCGAGGGCGCCTGGTACATCATCGCGGACGCGTCCGCCGTGGGCAAGCGGCCGGTCGCCGTCGAGCGCTTCGGGACGCGCATCGTGCTGTTCCGGGACGAGCGCGGGGCCCTCGTGGCGGCGCGGGCGGCCTGCCCGCACCGCGGCGCGGACCTCAGCCTGGGGCGGGTCGTGGGCGGCTCGATCGAGTGCCCGTACCACGGCTTCCGCTACGCCGGCGACGGGCGCTGCGTCGCGATCCCGTGCGAGGGGCGCTCGCGCGGCGCTGGCGAAGCGCGCGCGCGCGGCGCGGGCGACGCGCTCGCGCTCACGCGCTTCGAGGCGCGCGAGCACCGCGGCTTCGTGTGGCTCTGGTGGGGCGAGCGGCCCGCGGAGCTGCCGCCGCTGCCGTGGTTCGACGGCATGCCGCCCGACGAGCGGCACGCCCACACGACGTCGGTGGCGTGGGGCGTGCCGTTCGCGCGCGCGATGGAGGGCATGCTCGACATCCACCACGTGCCGTTCGCGCACCGCCCCTGGGTGCCGGGGGTCGGCGCGCTGCTCGATCCGTACGAGGTCCGCGTGGAGGGCGACGTCATCCACACCGAAGGGGTGCTCCGCCACGACGACGGGAAGCCCTGGGATGGGCGCCGAGGGTGGAAGTTTGCGATCGAGATGCACTTTCCTGGCATCCTGCGCCTGTCGTTCGGGGGGCGCATGGCGGGCATGGCGGGGTGCGCGCCGATCGACGCGGGGCGGACGGCGATCCTGGCGCGGTACTACATGCCGGTGCCGGTGGTCGGCCGCGCGCTCGCGCGGCTCGGGCTGATGATGGAGTTCTGGCTGATCCAGCCGGGCGACGAGCGGATGCTCGCTTCCTCGGAGCCGCGCGACGCGGACGTGGAGGCGTGCCGCTTCGTGCGCGCGGACGCGGGGGTGCTCGCGTGGCACAAGATGCGGCGGGCGCGGCTGAACGCGCAGCGCGCGGAGGATCGGCGCCGGCTGCCGGTCGAGGCGGGGTGAGGCGGCGCGGGGCCGTGCGGCGGGTCAACCGCGCATCGCGATGAGGGTCTGGACGACGATCCGCAGGTCGTCCACGTCGAGCGGCTTGTCCAGGACCGCGTCGGCGCCCAGGCGGTAGGCCTCCGCGTGGGTCTCCGGGTCGCCGAACGCGGTGATGAGGACGACCGGCGTGGACCAGTCCTCCCGGCGCAGCCCGGCCAGGAGCTCCATGCCGCTCCTGCCCGGCATGCGGACGTCGCTCACCACGAGATCGGGCGGGGAGCCGCCGCTGGACACCAGCGACTCGCCCATGAGCTCGAGGAGGTGGTTGCCGTCGCGGGCCTCGAGGACCTCGTAGCCGTCGCGGCGGAGGGCGGTGGCGAGCAACCGCCGCAGCTCCCGGTCGTCCTCGGCGAGCAGCACGCGGAACGGGCGCTCGCCGGGCGCGAGGGCGGGCGGGGGTTCGGAGACCAGAGTCAGGGACGAAGCACGGTCGCGGAGCAGCTCGGGGGTCATCAGGTGTTCTCCTTGAGTTTTCCCTGTGCAGGCGGCGTGCCGATCGCCTGACGCGAACCGACCGAGGTTGCGGCGGACGCGAGCCGACCTGGGCTGGGCCGGTGGAACCGACCCAGGTTGAGCCCCCGACCCAGGTTGAGGTCCCCGACCCAGGTTGAGCCCCCCGACCCAGGTTGAGGTCCCCGACCCAGGTTGAGCCCCCCGACCCAGGTTGAGGTCCCCGACCCAGGTTGAGCCCCCGACCCAGGTTGAGCCCCCGACTCAGGTTGAGCCCCCGACTCAGGTTGAGCCCCCGACCCAGGTTGAGCCCCCGACCCAGGTTGAGCCCCCGACCCAGGTTGAGCCCCCGACCCAGGTTGCCGCCTCGCGTCGTCCCGCGCCGGGTGGGGCGCCCTTCCCCGCCCGGGGTATTCTTCCGCGCCCTCAGCCGCCCTTCGCCGTCCCCCCGGCGGGCGGCTCCCACCGCTCCAGCTTGCGGTGCAGCGTCTTCCGGTCGAGCCCGAGGATCCGCGCCGCCAGCGTCTTGTTCCCCCCCGCGGCCTCGAGCACCCGCAGGATGTAGCGGCGCTCCACCGCCTCGAGCGGCACGAGCTCCGACGGATCGTCCGCCGCCACGATGACGTGGGAGGGACGGTGCTCCCGGATCTTCGCCGGCAGGTCGTCCACCGTGATCTCCTCGTACTGCGTGAGCGCCACCGCCCGCTCGATGCAGTTCTGGATCTCCCGCACGTTGCCCGGCCACGAGTACGCCAGCAGCCGCTCGGCCGCCGCCGGCGACAGGCCGATCACCCCCTCCTTGCCCGAGCGCGCCGCGCAGTCCTCCAGGAAGCGCTGCGCGAGCAGGAGCACGTCGCTGCCCCGCGCCCGCACCGGCGGCAGCTCCACGTGGAGCACGTTGATCCGGTAGTACAGGTCCTCCCGGAAGCGGCGCTCCTCCACCGCCTCGTCCAGATCGCGGTTCGTCGCCGCCACGATCCGCGCGTCGAACGGCACCTCCGCGCTGCCGCCCACCGGGCGCACCCGCCGCTCCTGCAGAGCGCGGAGCAGCTTCGCCTGCATCGCGAGCGGCAGCTCCCCGATCTCGTCGAGGAGCAGCGTCCCGCCGTTCGCCTCGACGAACAGCCCGGAGCGCGTCGTGCGCGCGTCGGTGAAGGCGCCCCGCACGTGGCCGAACAGCTCGCTCTCGATCAGCGACTCCGGCACGGCCGCGCAGTTGACCGCCACGAACGGCCCGCCCTTGCGCCGGCTCCGCTCGTGCAGCGCCCGCGCGACCACCTCCTTGCCGGTCCCGCTCTCGCCCGTGATGAGCACCGTCGCGTCCGAGTCGGCGATCCGCTCGATCATGTCCTGCACGCGCCGCATCGCCGCGCTCCGGCCGACGAGGTCCGGGAACGCGCCAGGCCCGGCCACGGCGCGCCGCAGCCGCCGCACCTCGGCCTTGAGCGCGTGGTGGGCGATCGCCCGCTCCAGCGCCAGCGCCAGCGTCTCGATGTCGACCGGCTTGGTCACGTAGTCGTACGCGCCCGCGCGGATCGCCTCCACCGCGGTCTCGATGCTGCCGAACGCCGTGATCACCACCACCGGCACGTCCGGCCGGAGCTCGGCCGCGCGGCCGCAGACCTCGATCCCGTTCATGCCGCGCATGTTCAGGTCGGTGAGGATGACGTCGAAGCCCTCGTCCTCCTCGAGCAGCGCGAGCGCCGCCGTCGGCGAGGTCCGGGTCGTCGCCTCCACGCCGCGCGAGCGGAGGTCCGCCGCCAGCCACGCGCACATGGCCTCGTCGTCGTCGATGATCAGCGCTCGCCTGCCCATGTCTCCTCGATTGCTCGCACAGTATGGCCCCTCGCCCGCGGCTACGCCCCCACCTCCGCCGCCCCGCCCCGCCGCGGCGAGGGCGCGCCGTCGTCCCCGGCCGCCGGCCTCGCCGCGCCGTCGCCGCTCGGGGCGAGGTACACCGTGAAGGTCGAGCCCTCGCCGACCTCGCTCTCCACGTCGATCCAGCCGCCGTGCTCGCGCACGATGCCGTAGGAGACGCTCAGCCCGAGGCCGGTGCCCTCGCCGACGTCCTTCGTCGTGAAGAAGGGCTCGAAGATGCGGGAGACGTTCCCGGGCTCGATCCCCTCGCCGCGGTCGATCACCCGGATCGCGAGGTGCTCGCCCTCGGCGCCGCCGTGATCGGCCGGCGGGCGGGCGCGCGCGCGCTCGACCCGGACCGTGAGCTCGCCGCCCCGCTTCATCGACTGCATGCCGTTGATCACGAGGTTCGTGAGCACCTGCTGCATCTGCCCGGCGTCCACCTCGGCGCGCGGCGGGGCGCCGCCCGCCTCGTCGAGGCGCAGCGTCACGCCCCGCTTGCGGGCGAGGGGCTCGAGCAGCACCAGCGTCTGGCGTGCGATGTGCGCCAGATCGGCCGGCGCCTTGTGCGCCACCCGGCGGCGCGCGAAGTCGAGCAGCTGCCGGATAATCTTCGTCATCCGGTCCGCCTGCTCGGCGATGATGCGGGCGCTCTCCGCCGTCTCCTCGGGCGACAGGCCGCGGGCGATCATCTTGGCGCGGCCGCCGACCACGTTGAGCGGCGTGCCGAGCTCGTGCGCGAGGCCCGAGGCGAGCTTGCCCACGGTGCCGAGCCGGTCGGCGTGCCGGAGCTGCTCCAGCGCGGCGATGCGCGCGGCCGCCTCCTGGGCGGCGCGCTCGCGCGCCTCGGCGAGGTTGTCGCACATCGCGTTGATCTCGCGGGCGATCTGGCCGAGCTCGTCGCGCTGCGGCAGGAGCAGCGGGCCGCCCAGGTCGCCCTCCCCGATGCGCCGGGTCTTGTCGACCAGCCGCTGCGTGGGGCGCCCGACGAGGAGCTGCCCGAAGGTCATCGCCAGGAGGCCGCTCAGCGCCGCGAGGGCGACGATGCTGATCACGGTGTTGACCACGCTCGCGTGGACGTACGTCTCTTCCTCCTCGAGCGACTCGGAGATCTCGATGGCGCCGACGCGCGCGGGATCCACGGCGACGGGCGCGTAGGTGTAGAAGCGCCCGCTCCTGTCGCCCTCGCGCTGGAGGCGGAACACCTCGGTGCCCCGGGAGAGCTCGGCGATGTCGGCTGCGGGCAGCGCGGGCGCGAAGCGGCCCCCGGCCGGCGCGTCGAGCCACACCCAGCGGAAGATCACGCCGTCCTCGCGCTCGCTCGCCTCGCCGAGCACGCGGAGCGCCTCGTTCATCCCGTCCCGGCGCCAGATCTCGATGACCGCCGCGCGCAGGGCGATGCCGATGAGGTGCTCGTCGCGCCGCATGTCCGTCTCGAACAGCGCCCGCTCGCGCCGGACCGAGAGGTAGCCGTAGAGGCTCAGCACGACGCACATGACGAGGACGAGGGCCAGGGTGAGCTTGCTGGCGAGGCGCATGGGGTCTCGACAGGATGCAGGACGCGTGCGCGTTCTCAAGGCGTCGCGCGGGGGTGCCCGCCGCCCCGGGGCGCCCCGGATCTCCCCGGGTGGGGCAAAACTCCCCTGGACCGGCCCGCTCGGAGCGCCGCACCGCGAAGCGCGGGGCGCCGCGCTTCGCCGGCGGCGGCTGCTCGGCTCAAGCCGCGGTCGCGCGCTCGACGTCTTCCCACGATCCTGTCGCCGCGAGCTGCGGCGCCGCCACCGGCGCCGACCAGCGCAGCGGCACCGCGTCCTCCATCCGGATGCCCTCGGCCACGCGGAACCGCAGGAGCCGCTGGGCGCCGGCGAAGGCCGCGAGCTCCGGGCCTTCCCAGACGACCTCGGCCTCTCCGGTCAGCGACAGCAGCCCGCCGGTGGCGAAGTCGACGAAGAGCACCCCGGCGCGCGGATCGAGCGCCAGGTTGCCGAACGTGTTGAAGGCGAGGTTGCCGGCGAAATCGGGCGAGGTCAGGACCGTGCGGCCGTCCTCCTCGGTTGCGCGCACGAAGCCGGGCTTGCCGCCCCGGTGGGAGACGTCGGCCCCCTCGATCGCGCTGCCCCCGCCCGCGGACGGCGCGGCGGTGGCGATGAAGAACGTGTCCGCGCGGCGGATCAGCGCCGCCGCCTCGGCCGACAGGACCGGCCCCTCCGCCCGCGCCGGGCGCGGCGCGGCGGCCTGGTCGGGGTCCCTCACGAACACCGGCTCTCGCGCCTGGATGTACTGCGCGCAGTTGCCGAAGCTCTGGCCGACCTGCACGATGAACCCGCCCTCGCCGGCCTCGACGATCGCGCCGTTCATGCGGTTGCGGCGGCGGGTCTCGAGCTGGATGCCGAGCAGCCCGACCGGCGCGCCGGCCACGAGGCGCGCGGCCAGCGGACCGCCGGCGGCGGGGCGCGCGCTCACCGCGAGCGTCCGCGGATCCGGGGACGCGATGAACCCCGGCCGCCCCACGAGGATCGAGGCCCAGGGCCGGCGCTGCGCGTCGAGGCTCCCGACGAGCAGGAAGGGCAGCTGCGTGAACAGCTCCCGGTGCTGGTCGGGCATGAAGTCCCGGATGATCCGGCGCCCGGCCCTCTCGGCCCGCTCGCGCGCGCCGGCGCGCGCCTGCACGGCCATCTCTCCCTGGTGATAGGGCGACCCGTCACCGGGCCAGCTGGGCAGGGGGGTCATGGGCAGGGGGGTCATGGGAGCGTCCTCTTCATCGGCACGAAGCCGGGCAGATCTTCG
This sequence comes from Sorangium sp. So ce1153, assembly GCF_051521595.1. NCBI lineage: Bacteria > Pseudomonadati > Myxococcota > Polyangiales > Polyangiaceae > Sorangium > Sorangium sp. So ce1153. The sequence goes on along the minus strand of NZ_CP150361.1, from coordinate 11,501,728 downwards.
ACGCGAGCGAGCCACGCGCGCACGTGGGGATAAGGGTCCAGCGACACGCCGCCCTCCGGCGCGTGCGCCGTGTAGGTGTACATCGCGATGTCCGCGATCGTCGGCGCATCGCCGGTGAAGAAGCGCTGTGTCGCCAGGTGCTCGTCGAGCACCGCGAAGAGCTCGGCGGCGATGGCCCTGGCGCGCTCGTGATCCAGCTTGATGCCGAACACGCTCGCGAGGCGCGCTGTCCCGGGCCCCGCGAAGAGCCGCCCTGCGGCGACGGACAGCCACCGCTGCACGCGCGCCGCCGCCGCCGGATCGCGCGGGAGCCAGCGCCCCGACGGGTCGTATCGCGTCGCCAGATAAACGAGGATCGCGTTGCTGTCCGCCAGCGTCAGGTCGCCGTCCTCGATCACCGGCACCTGGCCGAACGCGTTCTTGCTCAGGAACTCGGGGGTCCGCTGAGCGCCGTTCTTCAGGTCGATGTCGACGAGCTCGAACGGGAGCCGCAGCAGGGACAGGAACAGCTCCACGCGGTGCGAGTGCCCCGAGAGCGGGTGTCGATAAAGGCGGATGGGGCTTTCAGGAGTGGTCATCGGCGCTTCCTTTCGACTGGAGGTCAGGCGAGGCGGCACAGGCAGCGCGTGCCTCCTCGCTCGCCAGCCAAACATGCCCGTTGCTGTCGCTGACGGTAATGGCCGCCCTTGACAATGGACCATTGCAGGAACTGGAATAATGCGATGGATCGTCTGGAAACCATGCGCGTCTTCGTCGCCGTCGCCGAGGAGGAGGGCTTCGCGCCCGCGGCGCGGCGCCTGTCCATGTCGGCGCCGGCGGTGACGCGGGCCATCGCCGCGCTCGAGGAGCGGATCGGCACGCGGCTCCTGCACCGCACGACGCGCATCGTCCGGCTGACCGAGGCGGGCACGCGGTTCCTCGCGGACTGCAAGCGGATCCTCGGCGAGATCGAGGAGGCCGAGGCGTCGGCGGCCGGGTCCCACGCCGCGCTTCGGGGGCAGCTCGCGGTGACGGCGTCCGTGTCGTTCGGGCGGATGTTCGTCGCGCCGGCCATCTTCGACTTCCTGGCGCGCCACCCGCACGTGTCGGCGCGGACGCTGCTCGTCGACCGCATCGTCGAGCTGCTCGACGAGGGGGTCGACGTCGCGGTGCGGATCGCCCACCTGCCGGACTCGTCCCTGAGCGCGATCCGCGTCGGCTCGGTGCGGCTGGTGGTCTGCGCGTCGCCGGCCTACCTGGCCGCGCGCGGCGCGCCCGGACGACCGGCCGACCTGGCGCAGCTCGACACCATCGGCTTCTCGCAGACGGCCTCTCCCGCGGAGTGGTCGTTCGCGTCGGGATCGCGGGTCGAGAAGGTCCTCCCGTCTTCGCAGCTCCTCGTCAACACCGCCGACGTCGCCGTCGCGGCGGCGGTGGCGGGACGCGGGCTCGCGCGGGTCCTTTCCTATCAGATCGGCCCCGAGCTGCGCGCCGGGCGCCTCCAGATCGTGCTCCCCGCGTTCGAGCCCCCGCCGGTCCCCGTCCACGTCGTCCACGCCGAGGGCCGGCGCGCGGCGGCGCGCGTGCGGGCCTTCGTCGATTTCCTCGTCGAGCGGCTCCGGTCCGAGACGTGGCTCCGCTGATGCTCCCCTGCGCTCGAACGGCGCGGCGGTCTGCTATGTCGCCCAGAGCACCGCGAGATCGAGCTCGATGGCCTCGAAGGGCTCGACTCGCACACGCGCAGCGTCCCGGTGGACGACGGCGGGCCCCCAGCCCCGGCCCGACACGAGCGAGGAGACCTCCAACGTCCGCGCGATCGGGTCGACCAGCCATGCGTACCGCACGCCCTCGCGAGCGTAGATAGGCATCTTCTCCTCGCGGTCGATCTCCTCGGTCGACGGGCTCAGGACCTCGCAGACCCAATCTGGGGCGAGCGGGAAGAAGGCCGTCTTCGGCAGCTCCGGCATCCGCTCGCGCCGCCAGCCGGCGAGGTCGGGGACGAGCACGTCGATCTCGCCCGGCGCGCCCGGGTCGGGGAAGTGCAGCTCCGGCTCGTCCAGGATCCACCAGCCGCCCGGCCCACCATCGCCGAGGCCGAAGGGGCCGCCGACCTTGATCCCCAGGACCGAGCTCGCGTTGGCGTGGCGCGGCGCCGGCCGGGGCAGGACGTGGAGCACGCCGCCGATGAGCTCCGCCACCTTGTTCGCCGGGACGGCTTTGAGGTCGGCGTACGTGGCGCTGCGCTGCTTCTCGGCTGGCTGGCCCATGCCCGAAGCCTGCCCGGGGGCGGGCGGCAGGGCAACATGACGAGGAGCAGGACGGCTGATCGAGCGGCTCAGGGCGTGGCGGCCGGCGCCTTGCCCGCGGGCTTCTCCGCCGGCTTCGCGCTCGTTTCGTCTCCGTCGCCACCCGCACCTGGCGCCGCCCCGCCAGCCGGCGCCGCCCCGCCCGCCTCCGCGCCGGGCGCGGTCTCCTCGAGCAGCTCGGCCAGCTTCTGCTCGGCGTCCTTGTCGAGCGCGCTCTTCATGTCGAACGTCAGCATCGGCAGCGGGCCCTGGTTCATCGCCGGCAGGCGCCCGTTCCACCGCTCGAGCGCGCGGTACTGCAGCACCGCCGGCGTCGCCGACAGCCGGATGATCGTGTTCGCCTTGGCCTCGGCGCGCGCCCGGATCAGCAGCGCGTCCGCCTCGCCGCGGGCGCGCTCCCTTGCCGACTCGGCCGCGCCCCGCGCCGTCGCGATCGCCTGGTCGGCCTCGGCGCGCACCTGGCGCACCCGGTTCTCGGCCTGGATCGACTTCTGCGTCGCCTCCATCGCCTGGTTGATCGCCGCCGCCACGTTCTCGGGCAGCCGGAGCGCCCCGTTGATGGTGAGCTGGTCAATCCGGATACCGTCCTTGTCGAGCACCTGCGCGAGCTCCCTGGTCACGTCCTGGATGAGCTTCGTCTTGCCCGATCCGTAGATCTCCTGGACTGGCATCTTCGACGCCACCGCGTTGAACGACTCGCGCACCGCGTTGCGCACGTAGCGGTCGGCGAGCCGCATCAGGTCGTTCTCCCGGAAGCGCAGGTAAAGGTGGGGCGCCTTGTCCGGCTCGATGTGGAACGACATCCCGATGTCCGCGCCCACGTTGACGCCCTCGGAGGACGAGAAGGTGATCGACTCGTCCACGGTCCGGCCCTCGTGCGCCGACGACGTCCAGACCACGTTCTGCACGCTCGTCGGGAACTGCACGATCTGCTCGGTCAGCGGGTTGTAGAACACCCAGCCGGTCACGACCGGGATGTCGTCGACGCCGCGGCTCGAGCCGGCCAGCTTGACCCGGATGCCCACGTGCGCGGCGTCGATCCGCGTCACCGTGGTGCACGCGACGAAGAGCGTCGCGACGAGGAGCACGAGGCCGAGCGCGACCCGGCGCGCCGCGCCGGCGACGCCGCCGGCAGGGCTGAACTTGATGGGGGGGATCTTCGCCATGGATGCCGTCTCTCTCAGTCGTTGCGCCCCACGATGAGGCGGAGGGCGCTCGCCACGCTGACGCCGAGCGCGAGGAGGAGCGCGGCGAGCGCGGCCCAGTAGCGGACCGGGTCGGCGCCGTTCAGCCAGCCGCGGAGCTCGGTGACGAGCAGGAGGTAGCACCCGAGCGCCGCCACCGCGGGCCAGGCGCGGCGGCGCCGCAGGCCGGCGAGCTCCCGGCGGAGCCGCTCGTTCTCGGCGAGAAGGCTGGGCCGCCGGTCGCGGTAGGGGTCGAGGTCGCGCACGCGCCGCTGCTCCTTGAGGCTCCCGCGGGCTCCCGCGGCGGTCACCCGCCGCGCTCGGACAGCGGCGCGGGCGCGTCGCCCGCGCCCTCGCGGCGCGCCTTCCGCCGGCGCCGCCGCTCGACGGTCACCCCGCTCGACTGCATCGCGAAGCGGAGCCCCTCCCGCAGGTTCGAGAGCGTCTTGATGTTCGACAGGTCGAGCCCCAGCGACACGACCGTCTGCGCCACCTCCGGTCGGATGCCGACGACGATGCCCTGGGCGCCGAGCATCGCGACGGCGTCGATGAGCTTCAGCACGTGATCGGCCGTGGCCGCGTCGACGGCGCTGACCCCGGTCAGGTCGATGATCGCGTGGCGGCAGCGGGTCCGCGCCACGGCGTCGAGCAGCACCTCCATCATCTGCTCGGAGCGCTGCTCGTCGAGCACCCCGAGCACCGGCATGGTCAGCACCCCCTTCCAGACCTCGATGATCGGCGTCGACAGCGCCCGGATCGCCTCCTGCTGCTGCTCGATGATCTCGCGCCGCTCCTGCAGCATGGCCTGGTGGCGCTTCTGCTCGGTGATGTCGGTCGCGCCGCCGGCCATCTGGAACGGCACGCCCTTGTCGTCCCACTCGGCCATGCCGCGGGAGAACACGACGCGGTACTCCCCGCTCTCGTGCCGCATCCGGAACTCGATCTCGAACGGCTGCCGCTCCTCGAGGTGCGCCCTGAGCGCGGCCTGGACGGCGCTCCGGTCGTCGGGGTGCACGCGCTCGAAGAAGCTCATGAACATCCCGCCCCACGCCTCGCGGCGGACGCCGATGATCGCGAGCATGCGATCGCTCCACTCCGTCGTGTCCTCGCGGATGTTCCAGAACCAGATGCCCTCGTTCGACGCCTCCGCGAACAGCCGGTAGCGCGCCTCGCTCCGCCGCAGGGCGGCCTCGGCGCGGCGCAGCTCGGCCACGTCGGTCGTGCCGCCGATCCACAGGACGATGTTCCCGGCCGCATCGCGCTGCGGCAGCGCGCTGACCACGTGCTCCCGGTACGTCTGGTCGCTCGCGCGCAGCAGGCGGAACTCCGTCTCGTACGGCTGCCCGGTCTCCAGGCTCCGCGTCCACGTCGCGACGGTCCTCGGCACGTCGTCCGGGTGCAGCACCGACAGCCAGCCCTCGCCGATGATCTGCGCCTCCGTGCGGTCGAAGTAGTCGAGGACGGCCTTGTTCACGAAGTTCAGCTGGCCGTCCGGGCGCGCGGTCCACACCTGGATGGGCATGGTGTTCCCGAAGAGCCGGAGCTGCGCGTCCGGCTCGCTCGACGGAGCGCCCTTCCGGACCGCGGTGCCGATCGGCTGGACGCTGGCCCCGCGCAGGCGGCTCGGCGGTGGGGCGTCGCGCGCGTCGCGCGCGTCGCGCGCGTCGCGCGCGTCGCGCGTGTCCAGATCGAGCCCGAGCGCGCGGGTGAGCGGCCCCTCCAGGTCGATGGTGCGCTCGGCGTGGCTGTCGGCGAGCCGGGCGCGCACGAGGCGGAGGAGCTCTCTCCGGACCTCCTCCTCGAGCCGGCCGCGCAGGTAGTCCCTCGTGCTGACCGGCGGGTCGGCGAACAGGACCGAGTCCGCGGACGGCTCCGCGACGTCGAGGAAGATCCCGAGCGGCGCGCAGGGCCTCGGCGTGATGCGCAGCGCCACCGTCGCGGTGAGCTTGTGCACCGTGGCCTCGGCCTCCCCTTCCGTCTCGACCCGGACCGTCAGGGCGTGCGGGATCGCGACGTCGAACGCGCCGCTCGTGCCGCGCGTCACCGCCGGGTCACCGGCGTGGAAATCCATCGCGAGGCGCGACACCTTCCCGAGGACCTTGAGCTCCCGCACCTCGCGGCGAGCGACCGAGAGAAGCGCGGTCGCCCGGCGGCGGATCACGTCCTCGGTCATCGCGAGATCGACGAGATTCCGGCCTAACTCCTCGAGCGTGAACCCCCCGTTCTTCACCTGGTCTCCTTCTCCGATGCCCGCTCACCCTCCTCGCCCCAGGAGGCCAAGACCGCGAGCCTAACGCGCGGCGCCGCCGGCAGGAAGCCCCACGGCGCTCAGCTCGACGCTGACGTATACCGTCCTATCGCCCGTTTCCACACCGCGCGCGCGACGGCGCCGAAGGCGAGCGCGCCGAGCGCGGCGAGCGCGGCGGTGCGCGGGGCGATGGTGCCGAGCATCGCCTCCGCCGGATAGGTCGTCATCAGCGCGAGCGGGACGACGAAGGTGAAGACGACGCGCCAGAACCCCTTGAAGAGGGTGACCGGCCAGCGCGCGAAATCGAAGAGCGAGTTGAAGAAATAAGCCAGGTTGTCGAGGCGCACGACCCAGAACGCGGCGGAGATGACCAGGATGCAGATCGAGTAGAGCACCAGCGTCGCCGTCACGAGCAGGCCGAGCGAGAGCGCGATGTCGGCGGGCGCGGGGGCGCGGCCCATCCTCGCGAAGGCGTAGACGAAGATGGCCGCCGCGGCGGCGCCGTCGACGACCTTGCGGATCTCGAACCGGGCCGTGGAGACGAGGAACTGCGCGTCGGCCGGCTTGAGCAGCGTGAAGTCGAGCGTGCCTTTCCGGATCTGGTCGACCACGCTGATGAGCGACGGGTTCACGGCCCCCTCGAGGACGCCCTTGAGGAGCGTGAACCACCCGACGACCACGAGCGCCCGCTCGTAGGTCCAGCCCTCGACCGGCGGGCGGGACGCGAGCGCGATGTGGAGCGGGACCAGCCCGACGAGCGTCCAGACCACGGTCATCACGGCGCCCAGCAGGAAATCCCACCGGTACTGCATCCCGAGCGCGAGCGACACGCGCAGCTGCGTCGCGAGCAACCGGAGGTAACGCACGCCGCTCACCCGCCGAACGCCGAGAACCGCCGGACCCCTGCGCGCCACGCCACGAGCGCCACGGCGGCGGTGCCGATCGCGAAGGCCCACTGCGCGCCGAGCTGGGCGAGCGCGCGGCCCGGCTCGAGCAGGCCGGTGATGAGCTCGACCGGGAAGGCGAGGCTGTAACGGAACGGAAGGACCCGCGCGACGTCGCCGAGCCACGGGGGGAACAGCTCGATCGGGACGAGGTAGCCGGCGAAGATCATGAAGGCCGCGAGGTAGACGTCGAACACGGCGGTCGAGCTCTCGATCACGAACGCGAGCGAGCCGATCAGCGCCATCGTGAAGAAGTTGATCATCCAGGCGCCGACGAGCGAGGCCGCCCAGATCCCGAGATCGAGCGCCGTCGGATGGAACCGCTCGCCCGAGGTCACGACCAGCGCGACGACCGCGATGGGCAAGCAGAGCAGCGCCCGCAGCGGGAGCGCGGCGAGGTTGTCGGCGGCGTAGGAGACGAGCGGGTGGATCGGCTTGAGCAGGCGCTGCGAGAGGACGCCGCTCTTGATCTCCATGTTCATCTCCCACACGAGCCACGAGCCCGTCATCTGCCGGACGATGAGGATCGCCAGGAAGTACGCGGTGAAGTCGCTCGCCCCGAAGCGGCCGACCGGGGCGCTCGCGGCCACCGCGGACCAGAGCGCGAGGCTCACGAGCGGCATCGTCGTCGTGAGCATCCAGATCAGCATCTCGGCCCGGTACGCGATCGCGGCCGCGACCCCGACGCGGAGCAGCGTCGGGAACGCGTGGGCCGCCCTCGAGAGCGCGCTCACGACGCGGCCCCGCCCGCGGCGGCCGCCGGGGCGCCGGCGGCGGCTGATGACTCGCCGGCGGGCTCCTCGCCCGCGAAGAGCTCGCGCATCACCTCCTCGAGGGGAGGGTCCTCGACCGTGAGGTCCGCGATGTCGGTCTGGCTGAGCAGCCAGGACATGGCCTGGCGCAGCTCTTCCTGGCGGACCTGCAGCACCGCGCGGCCGGCGTCGAGCGAGAGGACGGCGCCGACCCGCTCGAGGAGCGCCCGGTCGACCACGCCCCCGAAGCGCAGCGCGATGCGCTTGTGAGGGCGCACGCTGCGGGCGAGCGCGGCGAGGTCGCCGTCGTAACGCAGCCTACCCTTGTCGATGACGATGACCCGCGGGCAGAGCGCCGCCACGTCGTCCATGTAATGGGACGTGAGCACGATGGTGGCCCCCCGCTGCTCGTTGTAGCGGCGGATGAACTCGCGGACGCTGAGCTGCATCGCGACGTCGAGCCCGATCGTCGGCTCGTCGAGGAACAGGATCTCCGGCCGGTGCAGCAGGGCGGCCGCGAGCTCGCACTTCATGCGCTCGCCGAGCGAGAGCTGCCGCGTGGGCTTCGAGGCGATCACGGCGATCCCGAGCAGGTCTTCCAGCTCACCGAGGGTCTGCCGGAACTCCGCGTCGCCGATCCCGTAGATGGCGCGGTTCAGGGCGAAGGTCTCGGCGGGCGGGAGGTCCCAGAGCAGCTGCTGCTTCTGGCCCATCACGAGGGTGATCCGCTTCAGGAAGTCGGCCTCGCGGTGCTGCGGCACGGAGCCGGCGACCCGGACGCGTCCGCCCGTCGGGTGGAGCAGCCCGGCGAGCACCTTCAGCGTCGTCGTCTTTCCGGCGCCGTTCGGGCCCAGGAAGCCGACGCGCTCGCCCGGCGCGATCGAGAACGAGAGGTCCTCGACCGCGTGGACGACCCGGGTGCGGCGCCGGAAGACCGAGCGCACCGTGGCGGCGAAGCCGGCGGCGCGTTCGTGGACCTGGTACGTCTTGGAGAGCGACTCCACCGCGATGGCGCTCGACGCCTCTGCCATGGGCGGCGCAGACTAGCACCTCACCCGCTGGAGCTCCCGCGACGACCGGTGCTCGCCCCGCCGATCCTGAGCTAGCCTCAAGGCGGTGGGGGGCAACGGTCGCCCGGGATTCCCCTATGCCGCACAGCTTCAAGGACGACACCCTTCACGACCGCGCGTTGCCAGCGAGCGGCACGCGGCAAGGCGCCGCGCCCGCGGACGCCGCGGAGACCGGCCCGCGGCAGGTGCTCGCCGGCCGGTACGAGCTCCTCGGGCTGGTCGGCATCGGCGGGATGGGGAGCGTGTACCGCGCCCGCGACCTGGAGCTGGAGGAGCTCGTCGCGGTCAAGGTGCTGCGCCGCGAGCTCAGCGGCGCCCCCGAGGTGATCGAGCGGTTCCGGCGCGAGGTGCGGCTCGCGCGCAAGGTGACGCACCCGAACGTGGCGCGGGTCTTCGACATCGGCGAGCACGACGGCGACCGGTTCCTGACGATGGAGTTCGTCGACGGCGAGGCGCTCGCCGGGCTCCTCGCGCGCGAGCGGCGGCTCAGCGTGGGCCGCGCCATCGACATCGCGGAGAGCGTCTGCGCGGGGCTCGGGGCCGCGCACCGGGCGGGCGTCATCCACCGCGACCTCAAGCCGGACAACGTGCTGATCGGGCGCGACGGGCGCGTGGTCCTGACCGACTTCGGGATCGCGCGCGCGCTGGCGCCGGACGGCGGGGCGGGCACGACCCTGAGCGCGGTCCTGGGGACGCCGGCGTACATGGCGCCCGAGCAGGTGCAGGGCGCCGCGGACATCGACGCGCGCGCCGACCTCTACGCGCTCGGCGCGATGATCTACGAGATGCTCACGGGCGAGCGCGCGTGGCAGGGCGACGCGCCGCTCGCGGTGGCCGCGGCGCGGCTCGTCTCCGACGCGCCCGACCCGCGGCGCCGGCGCGCCGATCTGCCGGACGCGCTCGCGCGCATGGTGCTCCGCTGCATGGCGCGCTCGCGCGACGACCGGTACGACTCCGTCGAGGGCGTCGCGCAGGAGCTCGCGTCGCTCACGCGCCCGGCCACGATCGCCCCGCACACGATCACGCCGCCGCAGGGTCGGACGCCGGTCCCCGGGTCGATCTCCGCGGTGAGCGAGCAGGGCGGCAAGAGCGTCGCGGTCCTGCCGTTCACGAACCAGGGCCCGCCCTCCGACGCGTACCTGGCCGAGGAGCTCACGGACGATCTCATCGATACGCTCTCGATGACCCCGGGCCTCCGGGTGAGGCCGCGGGTGGTGATGGCGCGGTGGAAGGACGGCGACGCCGATCCGCGCGAGATCGGGCGCGAGCTCGGGGTGCAGGTGGTCGTCGGCGGCTCGGTGCGGCGGCGCGACGGCACGGTGCGGATCAGCGCGCGGCTCCTCTGCGTCACCGACGGGTTCCAGCTGTGGGCGAAGCGCTTCGACCGCCCCGAGACCGAGGTGCTGCGGATCAACGACGAGGTGGCCGAGGCGATCGCGGGGGCGCTGACCCTCGACGCGGCGGCCCCGAGCCGCACCGCGCCGAGCGACCCTGTCGCGCTCGACCTGTTCCTGCGCGGGCGCCACGAGTACCGCAGCTTCTGGCCGGAGCACCAGGAGCGCGCGATCGCGCTGTTCGAGCAGGCGCTCGCGCGCGCGCCCGGCGAGCCGATGATCCTCTCGGCCTACGCGCTCGCGCGCTCCCGCTTCTGGTTCTTCACGGATCAGGGCGGCGATCTGGCCATCGAGGTGGCGGCGCGCGCCGTGGCCGCGGCGCCCGGGCTCCCGGACGCGCGGCTCGCGATGGCGTCGGTGAAGTTCCAGCGCCTCGATGTGGTCGGGGCGATGCGGGAGCTCAAGGCCGCGCTCGCGTCGCGCGCCGGCAACGCCGAGGCGGAGGGGCTCATCGGGACCATCCTGCTCGAGTGCGGCGCGTTCGAGGAGGGCGCGCGGCGCGCGCGGTCCGCGCTGGCGCGCGATCCGGACGTGGCGCTCGCGGGCTACGCGCTGGCGCGCGCCCACGCGCTGCAGGGCAGGTGGTCGGAGGGCGACGACTTGCTCAAGGCGCTGCCTGTCGCGCGCAGCGCGTCGGGCAACGCCGTGCTCCGGATCCGCCGCGCGCTCTGGCTGCGCGAGCCGGAGGTGGTCGAGAAGCTCCCGAAGAAGCTCGTGAGCGAGGCCTTCCCGGGCATCGACGAGCCGTTCGTGCAGCTGGTCGGCGAGATCGTGGACGGCCGGCTCTCGGACGTGCGCCCCGCGCCGGCGCCGGGCGCGAGCCCGACCGTCGCGGCGCTGCGCCGCACGTCGTTCCTCCGGCAGATCCAGGCGGAGATCGCGGGCTTCCTCGGCCAGCGAGAGCTCGCGCTGGCCGCGCTCGAGCTCTCGCTGGCCGACGGCCTCTTCGATCTGCCCTGGATCGAGCGCTGCCCGGTGCTCGCGGGCCTGCGCGGGGAGCCGCGCTTCGCGGCCATCCACGCCGAGGTGGAGCGGCGGGCCTCGGCCGTGATCGCGGCCTACCACGAGCGCTGACGCGGTTGGCGTCCAGCGCGGCGTGCGCGGCGCCAGAACACCGATCACGTTGAAACCCGGAGAATTTTCACAGGGAGGCGGGGAGGCGGGGAGGAAGAAAAAAATGAAATTCGCCCTCTTGCCGTCTCTCGCTCCCCGCCTCCCCGCCTCCCTGTGAAATTCTTTCCTTTTCTCGTGGTTTCAACCCGTTTGTCGCTCTAGCGCGGCGGCTCAGCTCGGCGCGCGGAAGAGCGCGAGCACGCCGGTGTAGAGGGCGAGCCTGGCCTCGCCTGGCGCCCAGGGTGCGATCTCGAAGCTCGAGTGCATGCCGGCGATCGGGAGGTCGGCGAAGCGCTGGCGCAGGATGCGCGCCTCCACGTCGGGCGCCCCGTACAGGCCCTGGCCGCGCCCGGCGCAGCTCAGGTAGAGCGCGAACCGCGGGGCCGAGCCGAGCGCGCTCCGGGAAACGTGCCGCGCGATCCCCTCGAGCCCGGCGCGGGCGGCGGTGGCGTCGCGCACGGCGAAGGCGAGGCGCGCGCCGGGCCGCGCGTCGTCGCCGAGCAGGAGCCCGCGCCGCGACGGATCGACCCCGCGGATCGGCCGCAGCACGTAACGTACGGAACCGACGGAACCGACGGAACCGACGGAACCGAGCGTGGCCGGCTCCGCGGCGGCGCCGCGCGGCTCCGCGGCGGCGCCGCGCGGGTCTACCTCCGGGTCGGCGAGCGCGGCGAGGACGAGCGGCTGCGCGCTGGCCTGCTCGCCGAGCGTCGCGGTCGCGGCGGAGAACAGCTCGAGCGCCGAGCGCCCGCCGGCGCGCAGCACGACGCCGCCGCTCACCTCCTCGACGGGGTGGAAGCCCGAGAGCAGCCTGGCGGCGGGCGAGGCGTCGACGATCGGCGGGGCGAACCCCGTGATGGCGAGGCCCGTCACGGGGCCCTCGATCAGCTCGCCCTGGGACGTCACGCCGATCGCGGAGCTCGACGCCGTGCCGGCGCCGAACACGCACGCGCCCGGCGCGCAGGAGGCGAGCCCCTCGAGCGCCCCGGCCGCGAGCGCCCCGGGCCGGGCGAAGAGGATGGCCGTCGCGGAGCGGGGGCCGATGGCGCGGGCGAGCGTCTCGCGCAGGGCGCGGTTCGGGTCCTCGGCGCGCTCGGGGAGCGCGAAGGGCGCGACCCGGCCGCCCGACCAGAGCACGCCGCTCGCGCCGGTGTCCCCCTCGAGCTCGCCGCGCTCGCTGAGCACGCCCGCGGCCGGCACGATGCAGGCGGGGATGCCGCGCCAGGTGCTCCGGACGAGCTCGGCGACGCCCGAGGCGCGCTGGGCGAGCTGGCCGGAAACGAAGACGATGCCGCCTGAGGCCGACGGGACGGCGCTGCGCAGGTCGGCCAGATGGTGGAGAAGGCCATCCGGCCCACAGGTGGCGGAGAAGCTTCGTGCCATGGCTGGCCTGTCCATCCTAACCGAGCCGTCGCCCACTCGACAGGCCCCGCTGAAGAAGTTTATCGTGCGAGAATCGCGCCGGCGCCTCGGGGCTTTCCCCACGACACGGCGATGAAGGACCGGGCAAGCTCGATGAGGATCCAATCATTTGGCCGCACCGATGTCGGGCGCCACCGGCGCGCCAATGAGGATGCGTTCTTCCGGGACGACGAGCTCCGCCTTTACATCGTCGCGGACGGGATGGGCGGGCACGCGGCCGGCGAGGTAGCGAGCGCCGAGGCCGTCGAGACGATCTACGGCATGGTGAAGCGGGGCCTGCCCGCCATCGGCGATCCCGACGAGCCGCTGACGCAGCCCAAGGCGCGCGCCGTGCTGCGCATCCTCGAGGGCGCGATCCAGGCCGCGACGTACATGGTCTTCGCCATCGCCGAGCTCGATCGCGACAAGAGCGGCATGGGCACGACGATCAGCGCGGCGCTCATCGTGGGCGGCGCGCTCGTGACCGGCCAGGTGGGCGACAGCCGCATCTACCAGGTCCGCAACGGGAACGCGGTGCAGATGACCGAGGATCACACGCTCATCGCGTGGCAGATCAAGAATGGGCTCATCTCCGCGGACGAGGCCAGGAGCTCGCCCCACCGCAACGTGATCACGCGCGCGGTCGGCAACAGGGACTATGTCGAGGTCGACACCTCGATCGTGGCCGTGGAGGAGGGCGATCGATACCTGCTCTGCTCCGACGGGCTGCACGGCTACCTGCACGCCGAGGAGGAGATCGCGAGCATCGCCTCGAAGGGCGGCGAGACGGCGGTCGACCTCTTCATCGAGCTCGCGAATCGGCGCGGGGGGCGGGACAACATCACCGCGGTGCTGGTCGAGGTGGGCTGACGCGCTCGCTCGAAACTCGGCTAGGCTGCGCCGATGGCGCTGAAGGACAAACTGGTCACCGAGGGGATGAAGCTCGCCGCGAACCCGAACGTGGCGAAGCTGATGCAGGACGAGCGGTTCATGCGGCTGTTCATGACGGCGATGAGCGTGCCCGGCCGCGTCTCCTCGTTCACGGCGGAGCAGAAGGAGACGTTCGCCAAGGCGATGGGCCTGGCGACCGCCGAGGAGGTCCGCGACCTCAAGCGGACCGTGGCCTCGCTGGAGCGCGAGCTCGCGAGGCTCAGGCGAGAGGGCTGATCGGGGGTGGGGCGCGGCGCGGGGCCGCGCTCTTGGTGAGGGGCGCGGCGGGGGGCCGCGCTCTTGGTGAGGGGCGCGGCGCGGGGCCGCGCTCTTGGTGAGGGGCGCGGCCCCGCGCCGCGCCCGGGCGCCGGCTACTTCGTGTCGCCGCGCGCGTAGATGCTGGCGACGTAGTCGAGCACGTCGCGCGCCGAGACCTCGTTGTACCCGAAGTACTTGATCATCCGGGTCTTGATGATGTCGATCTTCTCCTGCGTCTCCTTGTCGATGACGCTCGACACGAGGGTCTGGAGCTTGATCGCGTCCTTCTGGTCCTCGAACAGCTTCAGCTCGAGGGCGCGGCGCAGCCGGTCGTTCGTGTGCCACTCGAACTTCTTGCCGTCGACCGCGAGCGCGCCGATGTAGTTCATGATCTCGCGGCGGAAGTCGTCCTTCCGGTTCTCGGGGATGTCGATCTTCTCCTCGATCGAGCGCATGAGCCGCTCGTCCGGCTCGACGTCCTCGCGGGTGAAGCGGTCCTTCACCTTCTCCTTCAGGGTGTAGGCCTTGATGGAGTCGATGTAGTTCGCGGCGAGCTTCTGGATCGCGTCCTCGTCGGCGCTGATCGCCCGCTGCACCTCGTTCTTGACCATCTCCTCGTACTCGCGCTTCACCATCCCGATGCACTCGGTGTAGCGCTTGCGCTGCTCGTCGTTCGTGATGAGCGAGTGGTGGCGCAGGCCCTTCTCGAGCTCGCTCATGACCATGAAGGGGTTGATCGTCCCCTCGCCGAGGTCGTTGACGAGCGCGTTCGAGATCTTGTCCTGCACGTAGCGGGGGCTGATGCCCTCCATGCCCTCGCGCGACGCCTCCTTGCGGAGCTCCTTCACGGTGTCCTGCGTGTAGCCGGGCAGGACCTTGCCGTCGTAGAGCTTCATCTTCTGGACGAGCGAGAGGTTGTGCTTCTTCGGGTCCTCGAGCCGGGTGAGCGCGGCCCACATCGCGGCGACCTCGAGCGTATGCGGGGCGATGTGCTTGCCGCGGATCTTCTCCTTGTTGAAGTCCTTCTCGTAGATCCGGATCTCCTCCGACACCTTCGTGATGTACGGGATATCGATCTTGATCGTGCGGTCGCGGAGCGCCTCCATGAACTCGTTGTTCAGGAGCTTCTTGTACTCGGCCTCGTTCGTGTGGCCGATGATGACCTCGTCGACGTCCGTCTGGGCGAACTTCTTCGGCTTGATCTTGTGCTCCTGCGACGCGCCGAGCAGGTCGTAGAGGAAGGCGACGTCGAGCTTCAGGACCTCGATGAACTCGACGATGCCGCGGTTCGCGATGTTGAACTCGCCGTCGAAGTTGAAGGCGCGCGGGTCCGAGTCCGAGCCGTACTCGGCGATCTTGCGGTAGTTGATGTCGCCGGTGAGCTCGGTCGAGTCCTGGTTCTTCTCGTCCTTCGGCTGGAAGGTGCCGATGCCGACGCGGTCCTTCTCGCTGAGCACGAGGCGGCGCACGCGCACGTGCTGCATCACCTTCGACCAGTCGCCGCCGTACTTGTCCATGAGGCGGTTGAAGATGAAGCGACACGCCGGGTCGAGGTCGCCCTCGGCGCGGACCTGGAACTGCGGGCTCGAGAGCCCGAGCTCGCGGAACGCGCGGTCGCGCCAGGACGGCGGGATGAGGCGCAGCGGCTCCTCGTGCATCGGGCACTTGAAGCGGGCGCTCTCCGTCCCGGCCATGCCGACGTCGTCGAGGTTCACCCAGTCGAACGTGTAGAGCGCGCCGTCGGGCGTCGTCGAGTAGTGCTCGATGCCCTTCTTGAGGAGCCGGGCGATCGTCGACTTCGACGACCCGACCGGGCCGTGCAGCAGGATGACGCGCTTCTCCGGGCCGTAGCCCTCGGAGGCCGCCCGGAGCACGTGGACGAGCCGCATCAGCGGGATGTCGAGCCCGTACACGGCGTCGGCGCCGCCGTGCATCTCGTCCTTGAAGAAGTTGTACCGGATCAGCTTCTTCTTGTTGTCGGTGTACTCCTCGATGCCGTAGCGGATGATCATGTCGTACGCCCGCTGGAACGCGTTGCGCGTCACCTGCGGGTTCTGGCGAACGACCTGGAGGTACTCTTCGAACGTGCCCTCCCACGCGAGATCGCGGTAGAGCGCGAAGTCCTGCATCGCCGCGATCTTCTCAACCATCCCTGTCCGCAACTCGCCCATTTCGCACCTTTTTCTCCGGGGCGACCGCGGGGCGGCCTTGAGCCGCCGGAGGTGCGGGGGCAGCGCTCGGCTGGCCGAGCTCCACCCTCGTCTTGCGCCGCGCGCCCAGGGGGAAGCCAAGCTTAACACCGATCCCAGAACTGCAAGCTCGCGCCGCCCTGGAGCTCCCTCCACCCGTGACGGGACCAGGCTGCAGCGCGTCCCGAGCGCGCCGGTGAGGCCGGGAGGAGGTGCGAGGCCGCCTGCGGGCAGGCGACGTCAGCGAGGGGCGGCGGCGCCGGAGGGCGCTGCGTGCGCTCCCGAGGAGAGCCCTCCGCTCTCGACGACGCCGGGCCAGGAATCGACGTATTCCGACGGCTCGCCGGGCCCGGAGATGTCGATCCAGAAGACGCGCCCGGTGCCGGGGCGGCGCACGTCGACGTGAACGAACTTGCTGTTCGGGTAGAACCCGCAGCCCACGTCGTCGAGCGTGCGACAGAACTGGAAGAGCGCCGCGTTGGGCACCCCCATGACGAGGATGTCCATGGCGCGCCCGTCGGCGTGCTGGCTGTGGTGCCCGCCGGAGCTCTTCCCTCGCGCCCCCGGCGCGTCGTCCGACGGGCCCGACGGGCGCGGCCTGTAGCCGCTGAAGATGTGGAGCCCGCGGCGTGGGAAGGCGTCGGCGATCTGCTGGAGCAGCCAGAGCAGGCGCGGGTGGACGATGCGGACCTGGGGCACCCACTCGAGCGCCCGCTGCCATGTGTCGGCGTCTGGCTCGTCAGGCAGCTGCTCGCCCGGGTCCGGCGCGTCGGGGGGGCGGGCCATGATCGACAGGCGATCGAGCGCGCCGGGCGCGACGGAGCCGTCGCAGCGCACCAGCTCGAAGGCGTCGCGCTGGCCGCCGTACCGGGCGAACTGGACCGGACCTCTGCGGCAGCGCCAGTCGCGCGGCTGCTTCTTCGGCGGGTCCCAGAGCAGGTCGAAGCCGTTCGACGAGAGGCTCGGCCCCGTCGTCGCGAGGAGCGGCGGGCTGATGATCGGATCGAGCGGGCGGAGCCACGCCGGCCTGGCCGGATCGAGGTGGAGGGAGGCGGCTGGCCTGAACGGCGAGTCGAACGGCGAGAAGAAGGGGGAGTGAGCGCTGGCGAAGGCCGAGCTCCCGAGGACGGCGGGGGCGAGGGCGCGCTCGCCCAGGGCATCCTCGGCTTCCTGGCGCGCGCCGCCCCAGGCGAGCTGCCACCACGGCTGCTGCTGCCATTTGCCGTACGCGCTGCTCAGGTAGAGCCGGAGCGGGCCGGGGCGCTCGACCGCGGCGTTGCGGAAGGCGCGGAGGAGCGGCAGCTCCGGCGCGGCCGTCTCGTCCAGGTTGAAGGTCGCGCGCCTCGGCGGCTCGTCGAGCAGGCTCGCGCCGGCGCGCGCCAGGGCAGGCGGCGCGGCGACGAGCGCGGCGGCGAGGCCGAGGGCGGCGGTGAGGCTCTTGGCGGCGCGGGGCGGTGCCGGCATGGGGTCGACGGATGGACGGGACGGGCGAGGGAAAGGTGGCTCACCCGGCGAGCGGGCGACCCTGATTTGCCACAAACCGCCCGCCCGGGGGACGAAAACACTCCTGCGCCTCGCCGCGGGCTGGCGCGGCGCCTGCTCAGGCGGTCGCGGACGCGCGCGCCAACCTGTCCCGCACGGCGTCCCAGGCCGGGTCCTCGGGGACGGCGGCGATGACGATCACGTCGCAGGCGGCGTCCTCGAGGCGGTGGAGCGCGGCGTAGAGCGCCGCCGCGTAGCCGGCGGGATCCGCGGGGAGGAGCTCGTCGTGCGGGCCGGCGGCGGTGCGGGCGCCGCGCTCGATCGCGCCGGCGCGCGCTCCGGCCCGCGCGGCGCGCTCGACCTCGGCGCGGACGGCCTCTCCGGGGACCAGCGCCACGCGCGCGCGCGGGGCGTAGTGGCGCGCGTGGGTCCCGGGGGAGGGGGCGCGCTCGCCCGGGGCGGTGATCAAAACGGCGCTCGTCTGGAGCGGCACGAGGGCGGCGATCGTCTCGGCGGCCACGTGCCCCGGGCGCAGCAGCCGCGCGGGCGAGCGCGTGACGTCGACGATGGTGGACTCGATGCCGACGGCGGTCGGCCCGCCGTCGACGATCGCGTCGATGCGCCCGCCGAGGCTCTTCTCGACGTGCTCGGCGGTGGTCGGTGAGATCGCGGTGGAGCGGTTGGCGCTCGGCGCGGCGATCGGGAGCCCGACGGCTTCGAGCAGGGCGCGCGCGACCGGGTGTACGGGCACGCGGATCGCGACGGTCGGCCCGCCGGCGGCCACCTCGTCGGCGACGCGGTCGGGCCGGCGCGCGACGATGAGGGTGAGGGGACCTGGCCACATCGCCTGCGCCAGCCGCTCCGCGTCCGCTGGCCAGCCATCCGCGAGCGCGCGGGCGGACGCGACGTCGGGGACGTGGACGATCAGCGGGTTGCCGGGCGGCCTCCCCTTCGCGTCGAAGATGCCGCGCGCCGCGCGCCCGTCGTCCGCGCGCGCGCCGAGGCCGTACACCGTCTCCGTGGGGAAGGCGACGAGCCCTCCGCGGCGGAGGATCTCGGCCGCCCGTGCGATGGATGCCGCGTCAGCGGCGAGCCGCTCGGTTCGCATGCGCAGCGGTCCATGTTGCCCGGGCGCGCGGGAGGCAAACGAAAACCGACGCGCGGGTCGAGTGGGGCCGCGCGCGCGGTGCGAGCCTCACGGCGCGACCGCGCGGCCGAGGGAGCGCCCGTCGCCGTCGGCGTCGATCCAGAGCGGCGCGGTCATGGCGAACGGCAGGATCTCGCCCGGCTCGCCCGCGGCGGAGAGCACTGGCTCGAGGGGGCGCCGCCCCCGGACGACCACGACGACGAAGGTGTCCTCGGCGATGGAGATCGGGCCGGGCGCGCTCTGCGCGGGCCGGCGTTCGCCGCCTGCGTTGGCGTGGGTCGGAGGCCGGCGTTCGCCGCCTGCGTCGGCGTGGGTCGGAGGCCGGCGTTCGCCGCCTGCGTCGGCGTGGGTCGGAGGCCGGCGTTCGCCGCCTCCTCCGACGACCACCGGGATCGCGATCTCGTCAACGAGCGCGCCTGCGGGCGTGGTGCGCGCGCCGTCGAGGGGGATCGGCGCGCCCCAGGCGACGCCGCCGACGAGCACGTGCAGCTCGCCCGCGTCGACCCAGGGTGCGCGCTCGACGCGGATCGAGAGCGACAGCGCCTCCCGGCGGGCGCCGCGCCGCGCCGAGGCGACGCCGCCCTGGCGCGCCTCGCCGAGGCGCACCGTCACGAACGGGCCGTTCGTGATCACGACGTCGCGCCGCCGCCGCAACGCGGAGACGAGATCCGCGGCGTCGAGCCGGCCCGGATCGTCGTCGGCCACGCCCACGTACGTGCGCGGGTAGCCCGGTTCCGCGCCGAGAAGGCCGTGGGTGTCGCTGGCCGCCGTCGGCGTGACCGGGCGGGACGCGCGGAGCAGCCCCCAGAGCTCCTCCAGCGCGCGATCCCGCGCGGCGATGTCGCGCCCGGTCCAGACCTCGAGGGCGTCGGCTCCGGCGCCGTCCCCGCGCTGCGCGACGAGCCCCGACCCCTGCTCCGGCGTGCTCCGCGGCGCGCCCTGCGCGTGCAGGGGCGAGCCGCTACCAGCCGCGCGGCTCACCTGGATGACGCGCTCGCCCGGCAACGCGCGCACCTCGTCGAGCAGCACCCCCGCGGTCTGGTCGCGCCACCGCAGGGCGCCCGGCGGCGCGGCCGCGTCGAGCGGGAACACGCTGACGCTCCCGAGCCCCGCGCCGCTCCGGGCGCTCGTGAGCTCGTCGCCCGGGAGCATCCGCAGCCGACCCTCCAGCTTGAGATCGGCCAGGGCCGGCGCGAGGTCCGCGACGAGGTTGTGCTCGCTCGCCACCGCGCACTCCACGCCCTCCACCGCGTTGGAGGCGACGCGAGCGGCCGCGGACGCGCCCGCGTCGGCGCTCCGCGCCGTGTGCTGCCGGAGGTCGCAGGCGATGTAGCCCGTCGTGTCGACCGCCCGCGCGATCGTGAGCTCGAGCCGCGACGCGCCGCCCTCCGCGACGTCGACCGTCGCCTCGGCGAGCGAGAACTCCGGCCCGCGCGAGGCGACGACCCGGATCTGCCCCGGTGGGAGCGGGATCTCGAGGTCGCCGGACAGCGTGAACAGGGGCGGCGCCATCGCCTTGCCGGTCCTCGGATCGAAGAGGCCGATCTTCGCCGGCGTGGGCCGCCCGGGGAGCGGCGGTCCCGCGGCGAGCGAGGGCCCGATGCGCTCGCGCACCGACAGCGCGAGCCGGCCAGCGCCGGACAGCGCGAGCCGCGCGGGGGCGACCTCGCCGGCGCGGATCCTCACGCGAGCGCTCCCGAGCGCGCGCCGGCCGCTCCCCTCGAAGCCGACCTGGTACAGGCCCGGCGGCGCCTCGGCGGCGAGCGGCCCGCCGGCTGTCGTCCTCAGCCACAGGGGGAGCGCGCCGGCGGCCGGCGCGGCGCCCTCCTCGGCGATCGGGGTCAGCGTCGCCTTGCCGGCGATGGACGGGAGCGGCGCGCCGCGGGCGTCCACGAGCTCGAGCGCGACGCCGCCGGGCGCGCCGCCGCCGAGGAAGAAGAGCTCCGTCGCGACGCCGAGCGGATCGCCGCGGGGGGCGACGGCGAGGACCCGCTGGTACGCGACGCGCCCGCCGGGCGGCAGCGCGGCCAGCCGGGCGAACGTCGCGTCGCTGAAGCCGGCGCCGCTCCGCGCCCGCAGCGGGGCGCCGTCCGCCGGGGCGAGCGCGTACGCGACGCCGGCCCCCACGCCAGCCACGTGAGGCTGTTCATGGTCGCCGCGAGACCCCGGCGCATCGCCGGGCGCGACCTGCTCCGCCGCGCCCCAGTGGACGACGTCGCCGAGGTCGAGCCCCTCGACCGGGCTCGGGCCGTCGTTCTGGAGCGACGTCGTGATCAGCAGCGCCCGATCGCGCGGCCCGAGCGCGTAGCGGGTCGTGATCGAGAGCGCGCCCCCCGCGCCGTCGCGCCCGCGCACCTCGATCCACGCGACGCCGTCCTCGCCGGCGCCCGTCGCGAGCTCGCTGTAGATCGCCTGCCGCGGCGGGGCGCCGACCCGCGCGACGATCTGCCCGAGCTCGTCGCGCCGCGCCCGCGCGTCCGCCGCGTCGATGATGTGGCCGCCGCCCTCGGCGAGCCCTGTCCCCGGGCCCAGCTGATCGACGACCACGGCGATCTCGTCGTTCTCGAGCACGTGGTCGCCCGGCCGCCCCGCCGCGAGCGGCCCCGAGAGCGCGTCCGCGGGCCCCGTGATCCGCCGGACGCGCGCCGGCCGCGCCGCGCCCTCGTCCCCCCTGCCGCACAGCTCGCCCTGCTCCGCGTCGCCGTGCCCCCACCGGCAGAGCATGCCGAGGCGCTCGGCCGCGCCGGCCGACACGACGACGCTCCCGTTCTGCGCGGGCGGCGCGCAGGTCGCGCAGGCGAGCGCCAGCGCGCCGAGGCCGGCGGCGCGCGCGACGTCAGCAACGCGCCGCGCGCGCCGCGCGCGCGCCCGGCCGGCGGGGGGACGGAGCGGCCTCTCGGGGGAGCGGATCATCGGTGCTGTTCCGATGCGCGGGCCGCGGCGCGGCTTGGGTCCGGAGCGCGCGGTCGCGAGGAGCGCGAGGGGATGGAGGGCGCGAGCGCTACTCGTCGTCCACCATCTCCGGGTAGTCGCCGGGCGCGAGGTTGTCGAACCGCGTGCACGAGGCGGTGAACCGCGTGAGCACCTTGCCCGTCGGCCCGTTGCGCTGCTTGGCGACGATGATCTCCGCGATGCCCTTATGGTTGGTCGTCTCCGGGTTGTAGTACTCGTCGCGGTAGATGAACATGATGTTGTCGGCGTCCTGCTCGATCGCGCCGGACTCGCGGAGGTCGGAGAGCTGAGGGCGCTTGTCCTTGGTGGTGCGCGTCTCGACCGCGCGGTTCAGCTGCGAGAGCGCGATGACCGCCACCTTGAGCTCCTTCGCGAGCTGCTTCAGCCCGCGGGAGATCTCGCTGATCTCCTGCTCGCGGCTGCTCACGCCGTCCCGCCCCTTCATGAGCTGCAGGTAGTCGATGACGACCAGCCCGACGCGCCGCCCCGAGTGGCCGTCGCTCGGCGGCCGGTCGTACTCGGCCTGGATGCGCCGCACCTTGGCGCGCAGCTCGAGCAGGGTGATCGCCGGCGTGTCGTCGACCCAGATGGGCAGCGTCGACAGGAAGGACGCGGCCTCGGTCAGGCGGCGCCAGTCGTCGGGCTGCAGGAAGCCCTGGCGGAGCCGCCCGAGGTCGACGCGCCCCTCGCAGCAGACCATGCGTGTCGCGAGCTGCTCGCGCGGCATCTCGAGCGAGAAGATCGCGGCGCCGAAGCCGGGCTCGTGCCGCTCGATGCCGTGCCCCGCCTGGTCGGGGCCGGGGGAGCTCACCGTGCGCGGCGACGCGACGTTCACGGCGAGGTTGAGGACGAACGACGTCTTGCCCATGCCGGGGCGGGCGGCGATGATCGAGAGGTCGCCGTCGTGCAGGCCGGCCGTCTTGGCGTCGAGCTTCTCGTACCCGGTCGAGATGCCGGTGATCCGGTCGCCGCGCTCGGCGGCCGCCGTGATCTGCTCGAACGCGGCCTTGAGCACCTGGGCGATCGGCTGCGTCGACGTCCCCTGGGGCGTACGCGCGAGCTGGTAGACGGCCTGCTCCGCGCCGTCGATGAACTCCTGCACCACCCCGACGTCGCCGTACCCCTCGGCCGCGACGCGCTGGCACGTGGCGATGAGCTGGCGGACGCGCCACTTCTCGTACACGACCCGCGCGTGTGCGGCGACGTGCGCGACCGCCGGCGTCGCGTCCGCCAGCTGGGCGAGGTACGCCGCGCCGCCCACCTGCGCAAGGCGCTCCCGGTCGCGCAGCCAGGACGCGACCGAGACGATGTCGATGGGCGTGCCCGCGGCCGCGAGCTCCTGCGCGCCCTCGTAGATGCGGCTGTTCGCCTCGCTGTAAAAATGCTCCGCCTTCAGGATCTCGAGCACCCGATCGAGCGCGTCGCGGTGCAGCAGGATGGCGGAGAGCACCGCCGCTTCGGCGTCGAGATCGTGCGGCGGCACGCGTCCGGCGACGATGGGAGGCTCGATCCTCTGAGGCCGCTGGCCCCGGCGCTCCATCATTCTCATCATCCGTGCTTCTCCTCCCCACCGATTGCCCCCATCCGGTCCCGAGCTTTTCCACAGGCTCCGAAATGGGCGACGCCCCGAAGGCGCGGCGGTCCTTCGGGGCGTCGGGTGCAGGGTCGATTTCCGTCTACCAGAACATGGGCAGCCCTGAGAAGGGTTTCTGTTTGCATTGCA
Organism: Sorangium sp. So ce1153; assembly: GCF_051521595.1. Classification (NCBI taxonomy): domain Bacteria; kingdom Pseudomonadati; phylum Myxococcota; order Polyangiales; family Polyangiaceae; genus Sorangium; species Sorangium sp. So ce1153. The sequence goes on along the minus strand of NZ_CP150361.1, from coordinate 11,478,656 downwards.
GTGAGCGTTCGTACGGTGGGCATCCCAATGCGGGCTCGACGTGCAGGGGCCTCTCCTCCAATCGCGGAGGAGCGGCGCGCCCAGCCGAGGCGCCGCTGGCGACGAGGTATGGAAATCGAGCAACCCCGGTCTGAACGCGATTTCCCTTCGCGCTTGACTCAGCTGCGATGGCGCTCTGCGCTCGGCCATGAACCATCACGGGGAGCCCCATTGTGGATCACAAAACGCGTCAAACAAGGATTGAACCCGCCGAGGTGGTCTGCGTGGGTGAAGCGCTGTGGGACCTGATCGCGCCGGAGGGCATTCCGCTCGAGCGAGCAAAATTGCTCCGCCGTGTGCCCGGGGGCGGGGCGGTGAACACCGCGACGGCGCTCGCCCGGCTCGGCGTACCGTCGGGGCTGTGCGCCGCGCTGGGCGACGACGCGATGGGGCGCGGGCTGAGGGATGAGGTCGCCGCGGCCGGCGTCGACGTGAGCCGGCTCGCGCTGGGCGCGGCGCGCACCGGCCTCATGTTCGTCGCGACCGAGCGCGGCGAGGCGCGGTTCCTCGGGTACAGGCAAGGCGAGCTCGAGGCGCGCGCGCTCGCCGCGGCGCTGCCCGCGCGATGGCAGACCCGGGTCGTCCACTTCACCGGGATCGCGCCGGTGCGCGGGACGGTCGGCGCGCTCGCGCGGGCGGCCGCGAGCGCCCGGCGCGAGGGGTGCGCGATCTCGGTCGACGTCAACGCGCGCCCGCGGATGTGGCCGCGCGCCGAGCGCGCCGCGCCCGGCCCCGGCGTGCGCGGCTGCTTCCGGCTCTTCGGCCAGGCCGACCTCGTGAAGTGCAGCGCCGGCGACCTCGACGTGCTGGGCACGACGGCGCGCGCGCTCCACGAGCGCCTGCGCCCCGGGGCGACGCTGGTGGTCACGGACGGCGCGCGGGCGACGCTCGTGCTCGGCCCCGCGGGCGAGCGCTCGGTCGCGCCGCGCCCGGTGCGCCCGCTCGATCCGACCGGCGCTGGCGACGCGTTCTGCGCCGGGATGCTGGCGAGCCTCGTGTGGCAAGGGCGCGAGGGGTGGGGGGACGCGGCGATCATGCTGCGCGCGGTGGCGCGGGGGCACGACGTCGCGCGGTCGTGGGTGAGGCGGAAGCGCGGCTGAGGAGGGGAGCGCGAGCGCGCGGCCCGGAAGGGAAGCGAGGACGCGCGGGGGAGGGGGATGCGGGAGGGGAGAGAGCGCGGGGAGAGCCGCGTTCTCGGGCGCTACTTGGCGGGCGCTACTTGGCGGCGACCGTGACCTCGACCGACGCCGTGATGGACGGGGCGAGGCGGATCACGACGGGGTGGGCCCCGAGCGTCTTGATCGTGTCGGTCTCGATGCGGCGCCGGTCGACGCTGAAGCCCTGCGCGGCGAGCGCCTCTTCGATGTCGCGCGCCGTGACCGAGCCGTACAGCTTGTCGCCCTCGCCGACCGGGCGGCTGATGGTGATCTTGACCTGGTTGAGCTTGCCCGCGAGCTGCTCCGCCTCGGAGCGCGTCTTCGCGGCGCGCGACTCGGCGACCCGCTTCTCGTGCTCGATGCGGGACACGTTCTCGGCGGTGGCGCCGACCGCGAGGCCGCGCGGGATGAGGTAGTTGCGGGCGAAGCCCGGGCGAACCTTCACGAGCTCGCCGCTCTTGCCGACGTTGTGGAGGTCCTCCGTGAGGACCACATGGATGTGGGTTGCCATGATCGACCTCCTACGCCGTCACGGTGAACGGCAAGAGCGCGATGTTGCGCGCGCGCTTGATGGAGAGGGTCACCTTGCGCTGGTGGCGCGCGCAGTTGCCGCTGATGCGGCGCGGGACGACCTTGCCGCGCTCGGAGATGAAGTACTTGAGCGCCTGCGGGTCCTTGTAGTCGATGACCAGCGCCTTGTCCGCGCAGTAGCGGCAGACACGCTTCCGGCCCGTGCGGCGGCGCCCGGGGGCGTCCGCGTTCAGGTCGGGGGTGCGCCCGAAGTCACGATCGTCGTAGTCACCGCCGCCGTTGCGGCCCATGTCACTGTTGCGGCCGTTCATTGCTCAGCTCTCCTCCTCGTCGGTCGCGCCTTCCGCCTCGCCCTCTTCGCCGTCCTCGAGATCCGGCGGGGCCGCCTCGGAGCTCCGGTCGATGCGGCGCTCCGGCTCGATCAGGCCGAGCTGTCGCTCGCGCGAGTCGTCGCGGTCGTCCTCCAGCGGCGTGAGCTCCAGGCGCTCGAACTTCACGTCCTCGTCCGCGATCGTGACGCCCTGGGCCTCGACGTCGTTGCGAACGAGCACCGTCTGGTACTTCAGCACGCCGTCGGAGAGGCGCAGGTTGCGCTCGATCTCGGAGACGACCTTCCCGCCCCCGAGGTACTTCAGGTACACGTACACGCCGCGGCGGTGCTTCGCGATGTCGTACGCGAGGCGGCGGCGCCCCCACGTCTCGACCTTGGTCAGCCGGCCGGCCTCGCGGGTGACGACCTCGGCGAGGCGCGACCCGATCTTCTCGGCGCCGTCGGCGTCGATGTCGGGTCGAAGGATGTAGATGGTCTCGTACTCTCTGGCGCGCCCGGGCGCCGTTACCTGTCGGCTCATTCAGTCTTCCCTCTCGGCCAATGGCCCCGGGGCGGCGCCCCGGAGCGAGGAAAGGAGCAGCGGATCGAGCGACGCACCGGCGAGGCTCGACCCGCTGTCTCCGTCGAGGATCAGGGCTTCTGCGTCGGGGGGAGGGGACCCCTCTCTCCCTTCGCGGCAGGGGCCGGGTCTGCCGACCCTTCCCCTTCGCCCTTCTGCCTCTTGCCCGGCCTGGGCCGGGTGTTTCGAACGTTCATCGCGGCCTCGAAGCCGCGGGCGGCGACTTCTAGCACACTTTGGACAGCTTGCTTCAAGCAGTCGGGCAGGCCCGCGCGCTCGACGGCGTCGAAGCCCGACAGGACGTAGTCCGCGACCTCGCCCCGGAAGCCCGCCGGCGGCCGGCCGATCCCCAGGCGCACGCGCCCGAAGTTGCCCGTGCCGCAGTGCGAGATGATCGAGCGCAGCCCGTTGTGCCCCGCGTGGCCGCCGCCGACCTTCAGGCGGACCGTGCCGAAGGGCAGGTCGAGCTCGTCGTGGAGCACGATCAGCCCGGACGGCGCGATCTTGAAGAAGGCCATCGCCGGCTGAACGCTCCGCCCCGACTCGTTCATGTAGGTCATGGGCTTGAGCAGGATCGCCGGCTGCCCGGCGATCTCCGCCTTCGCGTGCACGCCCGAGAACTTCTCGCGGAACGGATCTGCCCGGACCTCGTCGGCGAGCGCATCGACGGCCATGAAGCCGACGTTGTGCCGGTGAGCAGCGTATTCCTTGCCCGGGTTTCCCAGGCCGACCACGAGCAGCATGAAGAGCTGGTTCTGCTGAGCCCCTGGAGCGGACGTGGCGGCGGTGCGCCGGGCCGCAGGGCAGGGCGGGCCGCGCGCGCCTCGCCGTGAGGCGGCGACCGGCGGCCCGCTCCCGGGTTACTTCTTGTCCTTCTTGTCGCCCGCCGGCGCGGCGGCGCCCTTCGCGGGGGCAGCCGCGCCAGCGGCCGGAGCAGCCGCCGCGGCGGGCGCGCCGGCAGCCGGCTTCGCCTCTTCCTCGGCGCCGGCCTTCTCGGGCGCGTTGACCACGGCGATGGTCTGCTCGTCGGCGAGCAGGACCTTCACGCCCTCGGGGAGCTTGAGCCCGCTCGCCTTGTACGACTCGCCCACGTCGAGCTCGGTCACGTCGATCTCGACGAACGACGGGATCTTCTCGGGCAGGCAGCGCACCGGGATGGTGCGGAAGATCTGCTGGAGGATGCCGCCGGTGACGACGCCCTTCGGCTTGCCCACGCAGCGGAAGGGGATGTGGACGTCGACGGGCTGGTCGAGCTTCACCTGGATGAAGTCGGCGTGGACGAGCTCCCGCGAGATCGGGTGGTAGTCGTAGTCGCGCACCATGACGGTGAGCGTCTCGCCGTTCTCGATGGCCAGCTCGACCACGGAGTTCTTGCCGTGGTCGGACCCGAGCACCTGAAGGAGCGCCTTCGGTGAGACGGCGACCGACAGCGGCGCGAGCTCGCGCCCGTAGGCGATGGCGGGAATCTGTCCGGCGCGGCGCAGGCGGCTCGACGCGCTCTTGCCGCTCTCCTCGCGCCTCGTGGCGTTGAGCTTGATGATCTCCATGACGACGGCTCCAGAAGTGTTCCGGGGGTCCGCGATGCGCGGTCCGCTCCGGCGTAGGGTGCGGCGCTATAGCAGAACGGAGAAGAGAAAGTCGAGCCTTCGTCGCCGGGGGGCGCGTTTTGTGGCAGGGGCGCGGGGACGACGCTGATTGTCGGTCATCGATCGTCGCCAGCGCTTCCTGCCGCCGGGCGCGCGCAGCCGGTCAGACGAAGAGCGAGCTCACCGAGTCCGAGTGGTGGATGCGGCGGATCGCCTCGGCGAGCAGCCGCGCCACCGAGACGACCTTGAATTTACCTGAGGCCCTCGCCTCTTCCGAGAGCGGGATCGAGTTGGTCACCACGACCTCGGTGAGGGGCGAGTCCTTGATGCGCTCGACCGCCGGCCCGGACAGGACCGGGTGCGTCGCGCAGGCGGCGACGCTCTTCGCGCCCTGCTTCATCAGGGCGTTGGCGGCGTTGACCAGGGTGCCGGCGGTGTCGATGAGGTCGTCGAGGATGAGGCAGTTCTTGCCGGACACCTCGCCGATGATGTTCATGACCTCGCTCTCGTTCGCCCGCTCGCGGCGCTTGTCGATGATCGCGAGCGTGCCCTGGAGCCGCTTCGAGTAGGCCCGGGCCCGCTCCACGCCGCCCGCGTCCGGCGAGACGATGACGACGTCCTTGCCGTAGTTCTCGCGGAGGTGGTGGTCCAGCAGCGCGGGCATCGCGTACAGGTGGTCGAACGGGATGTTGAAGAAGCCCTGGATCTGCCCGGCGTGCAGGTCGAGCGCCACGATCCGGTTCACCCCGGCGGCGACGATGAGGTCGGCGACGAGCTTCGAGGTGATCGGCGTCCGCGGCGCGACCTTCCGATCCTGCCGAGCGTAGCCGTAGTAGGGGATGACCGCCGTGATGGAGCCGGCCGAGGCGCGGCGGAGCGCGTCGACCATGATCAGGAGCTCCATCACGCTGTCGTTCACCGGCGAGCAGGTCGGCTGCACGACATACGTGTCCACGCCCCGGACGTTCTCCTGGATGACGCAGAACGTCTCCCCGTCCGAGAAGCGCGACACGCGCGACTTCCCCATCGGTTGCTCGAGTACCTGACAGATTTCCTGGGTAAGCGCTAAATTGGCGTTGCCGGAGAAGATACTGACTCTCTTGAACACGGCGCGCCTCCAGCCCATTTAGGGGAGCGCGGCTCTATCAGCCTGACATGGGCACGTCAAGCGACTCTGTACATCGATCGCTCGGCTGCACGGGCGTATCGTGCCCGACAGGTCTGCTTTCCACCCGCTTTTCGTTCGGCGCTGCTTCGGGTTAGGTAGCGGCTGTGAAGCATCTCGCTGCCGCCGCGGGCGGGCAGGACGGGCGCGCCGCGGTCGAGCCGCGGGGCAGCCTCGTGATCATCGGCAACTTCGACGGCGTTCACCGGGGCCACCAGGCCCTGCTCGCCGACGCGGCGCTCGACGCGGAGCGGCGGGGGCTCGATCCGGTGGCGCTCACGTTCGCGCCGCACCCGGCGAGCGTCCTCGGGCGCACCCCGCCGCCGCTGCTGACGGCGCTGCCGCGCAAGATCGAGCTGATCCGGCGCGTGCAGCCGGCGCTCCGGGTCGACGTCGTGACGTTCGACCGCGCGTTCGCGGCGCAGACGCCGGAGGAGTTCGTGCGGCGCGTGCTGCTCGACAGGCTCGCCGCGCGCGTCGTCCTCGTCGGCGCGAACTTCCGGTTCGGCCACGGCCGCGCCGGGGACTTCACGACGCTGGGGCGCCTCGGGGAGGACCTCGGCTTCGAGACGCGGTCGCACCCGCTCGTCGGCGACGCCGAGGGGGCGTGGTCGAGCACCCGGATCCGCGCGGCCATCGCGCGCGGGGATCTCGGGTCGGCCGAGCAGATGCTGTCCCGCCCGCACACGCTGTCCGGCGTCGTCGCGCAGGGGGCCAAGCGAGGCCGGACGATCGGCTTCCCCACGTGCAACCTCGACGAGATCGACGAGGCGCTCCCGCCGTTCGGCGTCTACGCGACGCTCGTCGATCGGGTGACCTCGTCGGGGCGCGCGATCGCGCTCGCCCGCGGCGTGGCGAACCTCGGCGTCCGGCCGACGGTCGAGGCGTCGGGGCAGGCGCGGCCGAACCTCGAGGTGCACCTCTTCGACGTCGACGAGGATCTCTACGGCGCGACGCTGCGCGTGCACTTGATCGCCCGCCTGCGCGAGGAGCGGCGGTTCTCGGGCCTGCCGGAGCTCAAGGCGCAGATCGCGCGCGACGCCGAGGCTGCGCGCGCGCGGCTGTCGCCGCTGAGCGAGGATCCGGCGGCGGAGGGCGCTTTTCGCTGAGCGGCGCCGGACGGTAGAGCGACGGTGGGGCGACGGTGGGCGAGCGGCGGATGTGGTAGCGTCCACCGCGATGGAGCGCCGGGACCTCGACGGGCTGACGCGGGAGGAGCTGATAGCGCGCGCCGAGGGGCTCGGGGTGCCGCGGCCGCGCGTGCTCACGAAGGCCGAGCTCGTCGACGAGATCCTGGCGCGCGCCGCGCAGAGCGAGCCGGAGCGGGCCCGCCTGCGCGGCTTCCTCGGGCGGGCGCGCGATCTGCTCTCGCGCGTGGTCGAGCGCGGCCTGCACATGCCCGAGACAGCGCGCGCGCTGCGCGGCGAGGCCCCGCCGGAGCAGTGGCCGCCGCCCCCGCCGCCGCCGCTGCCCACGACGACGCTCGCGGAGATCTACGCCTCCCAGGGGCACACAGGCCGCGCCATCGCGGTGCTCGACGAGATCCTCGCCCGGGCGCCGCACCACGAGGAGGCGCGGCGGCTGCGCGGGCAGCTCATCGAGAAGGCGCAGCGCGCGCCGGGCGAGGGCGAGGCGGCACAAGGCGCGGGCGTGGGGGGAGCGAGCGACGCAGAGGCGGACGCGGACGACGAGGAGCCGGCGGAGGACGAGGGGGAGGAGGACGACGCGGGGAGGGCGGAGGGCGCTGCTCCGGAGGTCGCGCAAGGCGCGGACGTGGCGCGGGACGTGGCTCCGGAGGGCGCGCAAGGCGCGGACGCGGCGCATGGCGCTGCTCCGGAGACCGCGGAGCGGACCGGCGCTGATGCAGGCGCCGCGGAGACCGCTGACGCGGAACCCGTGAGGGGCGCAGCTCCGGAGCCCGCCGTTGCGGAGGTCGCGGAGGCTCCTGTCGCGGAGGACCCTGGCTTCCACGCGCCGAGCGGGACCCCGAGCCCGGACGCGCAGGGTAGGGGGGCCGAGGCTGTCTCCGGAGCTCCGGAGCAGCGGCCGCGCGCGGACGCTCCAGCGCAGGCGTCGCCTGTCGCGGAGGACGGCGGCGCGGGCGCGGCCCTGCGCTTCGCGTCGATCGTGAAGGACGAGCAGCAGGCGGAGATGCCGGCTCGGTACGACCTCGACGAGATCGTCGGCATCGCCGTCGATCCGGAGACGCTCTACCTCTACTGGGAAGTGCGTCCCAGGACGCTCGCGCGAGCGCGCGCGCGTCACCCGGAAGGCCAGCTCGCGATCCGCGTCGTCGCGGTGCTCCCGAGCTGGGAGAGGCCCGTGGTCGAGCAGCGCGATCTCGCCATCGACGCGCTCTTCGGGGACATGTTCGTGCGCGACATCCCGGCCGGCGCGCACCTCCGGATGTGCACGGGCTGGCTCGTCGGCGACGTGTTCGAGCCCTTCGCCGTGGGCCTCGAGGTCGCTGCGCCGCGCGCGTTGCCGGTCTCGTCGAGGTCGCCCTCCGTGGAGCCTGCCGCCTCGGAGCCCGCGGCGCTGCCGGGCGAGGCGCCGGCGGGCAGCCTCACCGCGCCGGGCGACGCGGATACGCACGCCGAGGGGGCGCCACCCCCGGCATCCGGCGCGCCAGAGGCTCCTGCGGGGTCCGCAGGGTCTCTTGGTGCGACGGGCGAGGAGGGGACGCCTGCTGCCGTGGCGGCCCCTGCGGCGAGCGCGGCGCCCGTGATCGCACCGCCGCCGGCTCCGAGCGCGCCAGACGCGAGCGGCGACGTGGTCTCCGAGGCGGTTGCGTCTGGGCCGAGCGGGGACGCGGCCGCAGAGATCGCCGCCCCGGTGCCGGAACGCGACACCGCTTCGGGGGCTGCCGCGCTGGCCGCGAGCAGCGGTGCGGTCGCGGAGGCGGCTGCACCTGTGGCGAGCGTCGATGTGGCCGCGGAGGCGGCCGTGCTCGCAGCGAGCGATGTGGCCCCAGCGGGTGCCGCGCAGGTCGAGCGTCGCGACATCGCTGCTGAAGCTGCTGGATCGGCCTCGCTCCGCGGCCTCGCTCCCGAGGGGGGCACGCCTGGACGCAGCGCAGAGAGCGCCGCCGAGCCGGCGGCCTCCTCGTCGAGCGAGGGGCCAGCCCGATTTCCCTCCGGAACATCGCCGACGCCGGAAGCGCTTGCGCAGGCGGTAGCGGCGACCCGCGATTCATCGAGCGAGGGGCCGGCGCGCTTCCCCTCCGGGACGTCGCCGACACCGGAAGCGCTCGCGCAGGCGGTCGCGGCGACCCGCGGAGGGGCCAGCGAGCTTGGCCGCGGCAGCGGCGGCGGCGGCGGGAGCGGCGGGTTCGAGTTCGGTCACGGCGGTCCACCTCACGCGAGCGAAGCGCTCCGGCGCGCGGGCGGCGGGTGGCCGCAGTCCCCGGGCGGCGCCAGCGAGCTGCGCGCGGGCGCCGGGCGGGCGCAGTCCCCGGGCGGCGCCAGCGAGCTGCGCGCGGGCGCCGGATGGCCGCACTCCGCGGGCGGCGGAAACGAGCTCTGGCGGAGCTTCGCCACCCGGGAGCCCCCACGATCGGGGGCCCGCTGAGCGGACCGCGCGACGCGCCGCACGCAACTGGCGAGGCGCGGCGGTCGACCCAGCTCGCGTGCAACCGAACCACCGATCCACCGCCAGCTCCGCCCTCTTCCTCCTCGGCGCGCTCGCGTGCGCCCTCTGCGCGCCGCAAGCGCGCGCCGAGCTTCCCTTCGACGACGAGCCCACGGCGCTCGATCCGCGCGTCGACCGCCTCGACACCGCGCCCCACGAGCTCTGGGCCGCGGCCCCCGGACGAGCGCAGCCGCTCTGGATCGCGGTCCAGCTCGGGGTCGCGCAGCTCGACCGCGGCGAGCGCTCCATCAGCGGCATGCTGCTCGCGAGCGTCCCCCTGGAGCGGCTGTCCGATCGCCCCGGCGTGCCCCCTCCTCCCTCCGCCGTCGCCGAAGCGGGCGCGCCTCGGCTGAAGCCTCCTCCGCCTGCCCCGGGCGCACCCCGCGCGGCGCCGCCACCCGAGCTCCCGGGGGCGCCTCCCCCGGCGCCGCCCGCCGAGGTCGAGCCGCCGCTCCCGCTGCCGGTCCGGGTCACGCCGGCGATGGCGCGCGCGATCGTCGAGGCGGCGCTGCGGCAGGCGCGCCTCCTCGATCCCGGGGCGCGCATCGACGCGCTCGCCTCGCGCGCCCGCGCTTCGTCGCTGCTCCCTGAGCTCCGGCTCCGCGTCTCGCGCCTCGTCGACGAGGCGGAGAACCTGGCCCCCACCGAGTACGATCCGGCGCGCAGGACGGCCTCCGGCGGGACGAGCCTCTGGCTCGAGGCGCGCGCGACCTGGCGGCTCGACCGCCTGGTCTTCGTCGATGAGGAGATCGCCCTGGAGCGCCTCCGCCGCGAGCGCGCCGAGCTGCAAGCGAAGCTCGTGGCGCGCGCGCTCGAGCTGCTCTTCGCGTGGCAGCGCGCCGTCGCGCTCTCGGCGGACCCGGGCCGGAGCCCCGAGGAGCACCGCGCCGCGACGCTCGCGGCGCTGGAGGCCGAGGCGTCCCTCGATCTGCTCACCGGCGGCTGGGTGACGCGCTGGCGCGCAGCCGGCGAGTGAGACCGGGCTCCCCCGCCCGTCATGCCCGGCGGCTACAGGATGGTCCGCGAGAGCGTCACCTTGCGCTTGCCGGTCCCGGTGTCCCCGTCGGCGTCGGTGACGGTCGCCTCTATCTCGACGACCTTCCCGAGCAGCTCCTCGATGCCCCGCTCCCCGTCCAGCCGGAACCGCAGCCCCGAGAGCTTGCAGAAGCCGCCCTCGTCCTGGTCCAGGGTGAAGATGACCTTCAGCGGCTCGACCGTGTACCCGAGGTCGGGAACGAAGCCGCTCACCACGGTGGTCGAGCCGGAGCGGCGGAGGTTCTTGAGCCGGGTCGCGATGAAGACGTGGTACCCGCCCTGCGGCCCGGCCTCCACCTGGACCTCGTCGAGATCCTCGAGCGGGAAGTAGTCGGCCTGGCCCTCCCCGACGACGACGACCGGCTCCCCGCCGCCGGCCGGCTTGCAGACGTCCGGCGCCGCGTCCGCCTTCCACGAGGCGCTGTAGGGCTCGAGCCGCCGGGGATCCACGCTGGCGGCGCTGCAGCCGCCGGCCACGCACGTCTGCGGCGCCGGGCACGTGGGCGCCCCGGGCGCCACCATGCACTCCCGCTCGAGGCGCACCTCCAGGAGCAGCTTGCGGCCGCCGAGCACCTGCGTCGACGCGGTCCGGACGAGCAGCGGCCTGTCCGCGTCCTCGGCCCCGAACGCCTCCAGGGAGATCTCGACCGCCGTCCCTTCCTCGAGATCGCTGAAGAAGAACTCCCTGGGGAAGAACAGCTGCCCGCTCTTCTGCGTCATCACGTCGTCGCGCACGACCTCGCCGCCGGCGCGCAGGACCACGCGCACCCGGTCCATGTCGGTCCCCGCGAGCAGCTCGCTCGTCACGCCGATGACGACGGTCCCGGTCGTCGGTCCCGCGACGCCGCAGCCGGCGACGACCACCAGGAAGCAGAGCGCGAAGGCGGCGAGCAGGGAGGTGCGCATGTTCACGGCGACCCGGCCGCAGGGGACGCGGCGCCCGTCGCCCCATCTTCGCGGCGTTCGGTCCTCCACGTCCAGGCGATCGGCATGCGCGCGGCCAGGCGAGGCGAGGCGGGCGATGCGCCGCGCTGCGCTACTGGATGCCCTCGAGCGCGGCCAGGAACACGTCCGGGCCGACGAAGTCGTTGAACCGCTTCCGCTCCGCCCCGGTGGAGTCGTAGATCACCACCGTGGGCAGGCCCACGACCCGGTACTTGCCCTTCACCGCGTCGACCTGCGGATCCTCGTCGTCCGTCGCGTCGACCTTCACCGCGACGAAGTGCGCCGCCTTGGCCCTGACGCGCGGATCCGAGAAGGTGTCCTTGTCGAGCTGCTTGCAGGCGCCGCACCACTCCGCGGTGAAATCCACGAGCAGCGGCCGCTTCTCCGCCTTCGCCTTCGAGACGGCCGCCGGCTCCTCGTGCAGCCACGTGAGCTGCCGCGGCGCGGCCTCGCCGGCCAGCGCCACCGGGACGGGCGAGGCGAGCCGCGGCATATCCATGCTCGCGACGAGCAGGAACCCGCAGGCCACCGTGAGCGCGATCCCGAGCCCCTTGCGGGCCTTCACCCCGGGGCCGCCGTCGTCCCAGGAGAGGTGCACGGCGCCGAGCGCGAGGCCGAGCGCGACGAGGCCGGCCATCACCGCCATGAACTGCGGCGTGGGCTGCGCGAGCGACGACAGCGCCGGGAACGTCGTCTTCAGGAAATAGAGCGCGACGATCAGCATCACGATCCCGAAGAACGACTTCACCCCGAGCATCCACTTGCCGCCCTTCGGCAGCGCGACGGCGAACGTGCCGACCAGCCAGAACGGCAGGCCGAGCCCGATGGAGAACGTGGCGCCGACCAGCGCGCCGAGGCCGATGCTCTGGGTCTTGCCGATCCAGAGGATGATGCCGGTGAGGACAGGCCCGGTGCACGGCGCGGCGACGAGGCCGCTCACCAGCCCGAGCAGGAAGGCGCCGCCGTAGCCGATGCCGCCGACCTGCGAGAGCCGCTGCATCAGGGTGTCGGGCAGCGTCATGTCGAACGCGCCGAACATCGACAGCGAGAGCGCGATGAACACGATCGCGATGCCGACGATGACCCACCGGTTCGCGAGCACGCTGCCGAACAGGCTCCCGGTGAGCGCCGCGATCACGAGCATCGCCGTGAAGAGCACGACGATCCCGAGCACGAAGCTCGTCGAGAGCAGCATCGCCTCGCGCCGGGACTTCGCCTCCCGCGCCCCGAAGATGCTCACCGTGATGGCGATCATCGGGTAGACGCAGGGGGTGAGGCACGTGAGCAGGCCGCCCGCGAGCGCGGCGAGCGCCGCGAAGACCGGCCCCGCCTGGAGGCCGCGGGTGAAGAGATCCGGCTGCTCATCGGCCTGCGCGAGCGCCGGGAAAACGAGCACCGCGAGCGCGGCCAGCGCGGCCAGCGCGGCCAACGCGACACGCGCGCCGCGCTGAAGACCCGCCGGCGCGGCGCCGGCGCTCCCCTTGAGACGAGTCGAAGCGGTCATCACGGAGGTTCTATAGCAAAGCGATCGCCCTCGTGCGGCGCGCCGCCTTCCGTTCAGGTCGCCCTCAGCGCTTCGCGAGCGACGCCAGCGTCCGACGCGCCGCCTCGATCTCCCCGCCGAGCGCGATGGCGACCGCGACCCTCCCCGAGGTGCTCCGCTGTACGAAAGCTTCCAGATATTTCCTTGCCTCGTCCCAGCGGCGGTCGAAGTAGGCCATCTGGCCGAGCACGAACCGCCCGTAGCCCTGGCCCGCCGGCACCTCCGCGAGCCGGTCGATCAGCGCGCCGAGCCCCTCCACCGTCTTGCCGCTCTCGCACTGCACGACGGCGAGGTGCCCCTGGTAGAGCGGCTTGTCCCGCGTGCCCCAGCGCGCCGCCCGCGTGAGCGCGCCGATCGCCTCGTCGTACCGGCGCGCCAGGTGGTACACGCTGCCGAGCGTCCACCAGTGGAACGCCCTGCGGCTCGCCGGCCCCGTGCGCGCCGCCAGCCGGAGGTGCCCCACCGCCCCCTCGATGTCGCCGAGCGCCTGCTTCGCCCGCGCCGCGTCCTGGTGGGCGACGTCGCTCAGCACGTCGAGCGCCACGATCTGCTCCGCCACCTCGGCCGCCCTCTCGAACCGCCGCGTTTCAAAGTACGCGAGGTAGAGCTGCCGCAGCAGCATCGCCTGCGTCGTCCGGTCGAGCGGCCCCCGAAGCGACAGGCCCCGCCGCGCCCACAGCGCCCGCGAGCGCGGCGTCGCCGCGCCCAGCGCCCGCCGCAGCATCTCCTCGGCGTTCAGCGCCGCCGCGGGCGCCGGCCGTCGCGCCGCGCTGCTCGGGCGCTTCTTTCGTGGGGCCTCGTCCTGGCCAGCGTCTCCCCCGCTGTCCGCAACTGCCCGCACTGTCGATTTCGTGCGCCGCGGCGCACCCCCGGAGCCCCCTCGGACGGATCGAGCGCCGCCCACGCTGTCACCGTGCTCGCTCGCCTTGCGCACAGAAATCAATCCTACCAGACCTGCACAAGCGTTCCAGCAAGACGCGACATTTCCAGGGTTGACTCGGGCGGGGCCGGGCGCTGGGCGCGGTCACGCCCGTTTACGCCCAGTTGCGCCCTCCCGGGCGTGGCGCCATACGTCGCGGCCATGCGTCGCCGCCCTCGGTCCAGCTCGCTTCAGAAGAGGCGGTATTCCGTCTCCACGGTCTCCAGCAGCCCGGGTCCGGGCTCCACGCTCCGCCTCGCGGCGTGCCTGGCGTTGCTCGGCGCGACGCCCCTCGTGTCGGGGTGCGGGCACCCGGCGGGCCGCGAGGAGTGCGAGGCGATCTTCAAGCGCAGCGCGGAGATCGAGCTCCGCGCCCAGAACATCGTGGATCCGAAGATCGTCGAGGAGCGCATCGCGGCGGTGCGGGACGCCCGCAAGGACCTCATCGACAGGTGCGTCGGGCGGCACATCACCGACGCCGCGATGGCGTGCGTCCGGCAGGCGACGACCCCGGAGCAGGTCGACCGGTGCCTGGAGTGAAGCGGGCGGCGACGCGCGCCGACGTCCTCGCGACGCTGGCGATCGTGCTGCTCGTGGTCGGCGTCGTCGCGGGGCGCGCCGCGCTCCGCCGCCTGGCCGCGCGCCCCTCGCCGGAGGCGTGCGCCGCGCTCCTCGACCGCTACGTGGAGCTCGTCCTGCGCGCGGCCACGCCTGAGCCCGCCGCGTCCCAGGTCGCCGAGCGCAAGGCGCTGGCGCGGGAGGCCGCCGGCGAGCGCGGCTTCGTCCGCTGCGAGGCCGACCTCACGCAGGCGGAGGTCGCGTGCGCCCTCCAGGCGAGCAATGCGGACGACCTGGAGCGCTGTCTGCCCTGACGCGACGAGCGCGAAGCCGGCGGCCGACCCGCTCCGACATGCGCCCCCAGCGTGAAGGAGGCGCGGCGCGCTGCGAATCGTTCCGGGCGCGCCGCGCTGTGATAGTCTCGGCCGTGGCGAGCGCTCCCCACTGGCGCGATCTCCTCACCTCCCCACCCTCGGATTGCCTGTCGTGAAAGCCCCGTCGCCCTTGCTCGGCTTCAACAACAACGTCCGGCACAAGGGGCGGTTGTTCCATATACAGACCGAGGACTCGGGCATTCGCCATCCTCACATCATCACGCACCTCTTCGCCGACGGCGGGCGCATCCTCAAGACCACGAAGACGTCGTACGCGGAGCACGTCGGCCAGGCCTCGCTCGCGGAGACGGTGCGCGGGATGATGAAGGAGCAGCACAAGGCGATGTTCATCGCCCTGCGCGACGGCCTCTTCGACTACCTCTTCGACGACTCCGCCGCCCCGCCCGTGTCGGCGGCCGCGGTCGCGGCGCCGCCCGCCGCCGAGCCGAGCAAGCCGGCGCGCCCCCCGGCGCCTTCGTCGCCCGACGTGACCGGAGCGCCGAAGCCGCCCCCGCCTTCGCGGCCCCTCACGCCCGAGGCGGCGCCTCGGCCGAAGCCGGCCGCCACGCCAGCGCCAGCGCCAGCGCCGACGCCGCCTCCGAGGCCCGCCACGCCAGCGGCGAGGCCCGTTGCCGCGCCTGTCGCCGTCGCGCCCGCCACGCCGCCGCCGCGCGCCCCGGCGCCCGAGCCGCCGCCCCCGGCGGCCAGCTCGCGCCCGCGGCTGGAGCTCGATCCGCTCGCGCTCCAGGCGCTCGGCGGCGGGCGCGCGGCGAGCCCGCTCTCCGGCAGGGCGGTGCGCCCCGCGCCCGCGGAGATCAAGCCCGAGCAGCCGTCGATCGATCTCGATCTGGACGCGCTGGAGCGCGCCGCGGCCGAGGCGCAGACGCCGTTCTTCCAGCAGATCCAGGACCTCCCGCCGCCGCCGGCTTCCGTGATCGGGCGGCGGGCGGATTCCGCGGCGTCCGGCGCCGGCGTCTACAGCAACGTCCACCCGGAGCAGCCGGTGGCGCCGCCGGCTCCCTCGGTCGCTGTCGAGCACTTCGCGAGCGGGCCCGGCTCCGGACGCTACGCGGCGTCGCGCCCGGCCAGCATCTTTGCCACCAACCGGCCCGGGGAGGGCGCCTCGATCTTCGGTGAGGACCTGATCAGCGAGAAGTCGCTGGACGAGGTGATCCTCAGCTACCTCGCGGAAGACCTCGACAGCCCCCCGGAGAAGAAGTAGCCGGGCGGCGGCCTGGCGGGGCGAGCGCGTGGGCAGGCGCGTGGATCAAGCGCGGGGGGAGCAGACGCGTGGCGAGCAGTCGCGCGGCGATCAAGCGCGCGTATCGACCGGCTTTCACCTCATGAACCGGGACCGGACCGCGACCGACGACGAGGGACAGCGCCGCCGTGGCGCGGCCGTGGCGCGCATCTGGCTGCGGCCGATGTCGTACCTGCTCGGCGTCAGCATGGCGACCCTGGCCGTCATCTACCTGCTCGACCTCGCGCACGGGAACGAACGCCTCACGTTCTGGGACATCTTCCTGCAGATGTCGCCGGACGACGCCGAGCACATCATGGGCGGCATCGGCGAGGTCATCGCCGCGATCCTCGGCATCGTGATCACGGTCGCCTCGATCATCGTGCAGCTCGCCGCGAACCGCTACACGCCGCGGATCACCGAGATGTTCTTCCGCGACCGGACGAACATGCTCGTGATGGGCTTCTTCGTCGTCAGCGCGGTGTTCTCGCTGTGGATCAACTTCTCGATCCGGAGCGGCCCGGACGCGCAAGCCCTCTTGAACGGCTCGACCGAGCACGCCTTCGTCCCGTACTACGGCGTCCTCGTCACGATGGGGCTGCTCACCGCGAGCCTGCTCATGATGGCGCCGTATTTCGGGTACGTGTTCGACTTCGTCGAGCCCGACAACGTGGTCGGGCGCATCAAGCGGAGCGGCATCGAGCAGGCGCTGCGCCCCGCGGGCGGGGAGAGCGACGACGCGATCGACGAGCGGCGGGTGACCGCGCTCTCGTCGCTGGAGCAGCTCGCCGACGTGGCGCTCAACGCGATCGACCAGAAGGACAAGGGGATCGCGTCAAAGACGGTCGACTCGCTGTCGGAGCTCGTCGTCGCGTACCTGCCGTACAAGGCGACGCTCGACCCGCGCTGGTTCCAGATCCGCGACCGCCTCGCCAGGGACACCGACTTCGTGAGCATGAACGCCGAGGCGCTCGGCAAGCTCTCGACCACGCGGACCTGGCTCGAATACAAGGCGCTCCGCCAGTTCCTGATGGTCTACCGCGAGGCGCTCACGGCGATGCCCGACCTCATCACGCGCATCGCGATCGACACGCGCTACATCGGGCAGACCGCCATCGGCGCCGGCGACCGGGCGGCCGTCGCGGTCGTGGTGAAGTTCTTCAACACCTACATGCGCAGGTCGCTCAACGCGAAGGACATCGCCGCGGCCTACAACAACCTGAACCAGTACCGCTACCTCGCGGAGGAGCTGCTCAAGGCGGGCTGGGGGGAGCAGGTCCTCGAGGTCGCGCGCTATTTCAAGTACTACGCGCAGACGGCGCACGCGATGGGGCTCGCGTTCCTCACCGAGACGGTCGCGTTCGACCTCTGCGTGCTCAACGAGCGCGCGTACGACGTCCACGCGCCCGCCCGCGACGAGCTGCTCCGGATCTTCCTCGACGTGGACAAGGAGGCCGACGTCGACCAGCAGGAGCGGTCGCTCCGCGGCGTCCGCAAGGCGCAGGTCAAGCTCGCCACGTACTACTTGCAGAAGGAGGAGGAGGCGCTCGCGCGGAAGATCTACCGCGACATGCGCGACGAGCGGCCCGACCGGCTGCGCTCGATCCGCGCGGAGCTCCTGGCCGTGACGAGCAACGAGTTCTGGGAGATCAACGACCGGGGCGCCGTGTTCGAGTACATCGAGCCCGAGCGGCGGCAGCTCATCCACCGCTTCTTCGAGTGGTTCCCGGCGACGACCATGCGGGAGCCGATCCGCGAGGAGCACACCCAGGAGTGAGCGGCGCTCCCGCAGGTGAGCCGGGGCGCGGCCGGCGCGGGGGGAATCCACGGGGGGATGGTCGCGGTGATTCCTGCGGCGCGCGGGCGGCGATAGGATGGGCATGCATTCGCTGCACCCCGTCCACCCACCGCAGGAGGGCTAGCCTCGACCGACGCCGTCGACGCGTGACGTGCGCAACGTGCGCAACGTGCGCGACGTGCGCAACGTAGATCGAGCGCAGCAGACAACGAGATGCCCGCCTCACGCCCCCACACCAAGCACGCCGAGCCCGACGCGACGCGGGGGCTGTTCGCCGGCAAGTACCGGCTCATCCGGATGCTGGGCAAGGGCGCGATGGGGGAGGTGTGGCTCGCCGAGGAGGACGGGCCGCCCGAGTCCCGGCGCCTGGTCGCGCTGAAGCGGCTGGCCCCGAGGCCCGAGCTCGGCGCCTACGCGAGGGAGTCGTTCTTCGCCGAGGCGCAGGTGATCGCGCGGCTCGACCACCCGAACGTGGTGCGGCTGGTCGAGCTCGGGACCTTCGAGGGCTCCGTGTACCTCGCCCTCGACTACGTCGACGGGCCCGCCATCGATCGCGTGCTCAGGAAGGTGGGCGCGTTCTCGCCGCGCGTCGTGGCCTACATCGGCCGGGAGATGGCGAGGGCGCTCGAGGCCGTGCACACGCTCTGCGAGGACGACGGGCGGAGCTACGCGGTCGTCCACCGCGACGTCTCGCCCTCGAACATCCTGATCGGGCGGGACGGCCGCGTGTGCCTGACCGACTTCGGGGTCGCGCGCGTCCCGGGCGTCGGGGGCGAGCAGGCCGACAGCGGCGTGTTCAAGGGGAAGCTCCCGTACATGCCCCCGGAGCAGGCGCGCGGCGAGCCGTTCGACGGGCGCGCGGACGTCTTCTCGCTGGGGCTCACGCTGCTGGAGGCGCTGCTCGGCAGCCGGGTGCGCAAGGCCGAGACGCAGACGCAGCTCATCCTGCGCGTCGCCTCGACGCCGATCCCCCGCGCCCGCGCGCTCCTGCCCGAGCTGAGCGCGCCGCTCGCGGACGCGCTCGACGCCGCGACCGAGTTCAGCGCGGACAAGCGGACCGCCACCGCGGGCAAGCTGGCCGAAGCGCTGGAGCAGGTGCTCCTCGGGATGGGCCAGGGCGCCGAGCAGGAGGCCCGGAACGAGCTGAAGGAGCTGGTCGAGACCTACCTCGCGCGGGCGCGCTCGACGAGCAACTCCGGCTGCCACGCCGCGCCGTCGATCCCGCCCGCGAGCGCGCCGGGGCAGAGCTCGCCGGGGCTGACGGGGTATGCGCCGGGCGCCATGCCCGCTGGCGCGCCGGGCCGTCCTTCGTCGCCCGACGGACGGCGGAGCGCGCCGCCAGCGCGCGGGAGCGGCGCCCCGCGCCCGCCAGGCGCGGCCATGGGCGCGCTCTCGGTGCAGTACCTCGATTTCGACGGCCCGGATGACGACGCGCCGCCGCGCCCGCCCTCGCACGCGACCTCGACCACGCCGGAGGGCGAGCTCCAGCGAAGGCGCGCCGCGACCGTGGCCGGCGGCGAGGTGGCGCAGAGGAGCGGCACGCCCGCAGGGAGCAAGCTGCCCGCGGCGGACGTGGTGCGCGCCGGCGAGGCGGCGCCCGACGAGGAGCCTGCGATGGCCGGGCTCACCCCCGAGCAGCAGCGGCGCAAACGGACGATCTTCTTCGCGGGGCTGTTCGTGCTGGGGGCGCTCGCGACGACGCGCCTGCTGTTCGTCTCGGGCTGCTAGCCCCGCGCCTCTCACGCTCGTCGTTGAGCGGTGGTGGGGAGAGATTTGAACCACAGAGCGGTGGTGGGGAGAGATTTGAACCACAGAGGGCACAGAGGGGAGAGAACAGAGAGGAGGCAACGACGCCTTCTTTTTCTCTCTCCTCTGTGCCTCTGTGCCTCTGTGGTTCCCTCTCTCATGAACGAGGGAGAACCTTGGCGACGCGGCACCGGGTCCGTGTCAGCCGAGCTGGATCGCGCGGAGCACGGCCGCCTCGTTCAGCGCGTGACGGCCGCCCTGGACCGACGCGAAGCCCGCGCGAGCGAGCGCGCCGAGCGCGTGCACGGCGCGCCGGATCTCGACCTGGCTGCGCGAGCCGCCGCGCGCGGCGAGCTCCTCGGCGGTCAGCGCCGCGCCGCCGGCGAGCAGCTTCGCCGCCAGCGCGACGTGCGCCACCGACCTGGGCGATCGCCGCCGCGCGTGGCTCCTCGCGGCGCTCACCATCTGCTTGACGCCGCGCGCCTCGAGCACCGCCCCGGCCGGCAGCGCGAGATCCCGGAGCGACGGGGAGGCCGGCCTCGCGGCGACCTTCCCGCCCGCGCCGGCCGGCGCGGGCGGAAGCGGCGCGGGCGCCGCGGGGGCGCGATCCCGCGGCGCGGCGGGAGCGAGCGCCGGCGGCGGGCGCGCGGCGTCGACCTGGCCCGCGCGCGCCACGGTCTCGTTCTGGATGACGACCTTGACGACGCCGGCCACCCGCAGCGCGATGCGCAGCTGCTCGGCCTCGGCCTCGGCGGCCCTGCGCGCCTCGTCGGCCTGCTCGAGCTGCCGCTCGAGGCGGCGGATCTCGGCGCGCAGCGCGGCGCTCGGATCGGGCGCCCTCGCGCTCGCGAGCTCGTCGGCGAGCGCCTCGCGCAGCTCGTCGATGAGCGTGCTCAGCTTCGAGTCCGCGACCCGCGGCGCGCCGCCCGCCTCGCCGGTCCAGCTCGGGGCCTCGCCGCCGTGGGCGGTGTGGCGGGCGCGCCAGCGCTCGAAGCGCCCGATGGCCGGCAGGAAGAACTCGCCGGCGGGGAGCGCGCGGAACTCGTCGAACGTGTGCCCGTCGACGAGCGCCCTCACCGCGTCGTAGTCGCGCTCGATCTCGAAGCCGCCGATCGCGGGGAAGTTGAGCTGGCTCATGAGCTCCTTCGAGACAGCCTGCGTGCGCTGGCTGGCGACGGCGAGGAGGACGCCGCGCTTGCGGCCCTGCTTGGCGAAGCGGTGCAGGAGGTCCGAGGTGAGCGACGCGCCGGACTGGGGCGCGAAGATGTGCACCTCCTCGACGACGAGGGCCGCGGGCGCGCGGCGCTCGGACAGGAGGACCCAGAGCCGCTCGAGGAACGGGAGCGCGGCGCTCTGCTGGGCGCGGCTCGTGGGCTGATCGGAGAGGTCGATGACGAGGCCGAGCCCCTCGTCGAGCACCCGCGCGAGCGCGAGCGCCGCCGCGCGCTCGCCGGAGGGCAGCGGCAGGTCCGCGTGCGCGCCGCCGAGGACGAGCAGGCGGAACCGCTCCCGCAGCGTGTGGAGCTCTCCCTCGGGATCGACGGCGACGACGGGGATGCCGGCCGCGAGCAGCTCCTCGCAGAGGACCCCGACGCCGAAGCTCTTGCCGCGACCGGACGAGGCCCAGATGCCGACGCGCAGGCCGGTGCGGGCGTAGTCGGACAGGTCGAGCTGGTAGCCTTCGCAGAGGGAGAGGGTGGGGCTCAAAGGATCGCCTCCCGTGGGGGCTCGGGGCCGGTCGCGCTCGCCTGCGGACTCTAGGCGAGCGCGGCGGCGCGGGCGAGCGGGGCGGGTCGGATCGCACGAAAGAGTCGAGCGCCAAGGAGCGAAGGACGCAGGGAGGGGCGATGGCCTGGTCCTGCGACCCGGGGCGGGGTCGGACCAAGGTCGAACCCCCACAAGGAGGCACGGCCAAGGGGCTGCCGCGTCTCGCACCTGGCGACCTCGCAACAAGCCTCTTCCGGGCTGGTCATGAAATTGAAGGGAACGCTCGTGTGCCAGCGGTGAGGTCGAGGAGCGTCGCCGCGATGTATCCAGTGCGTCGACTCCGTGCTATCCGCACGCCATCCATCGAGTCCTCGTTGCCGGCTGTGGACTCCATTGTTGTGCGTTCGTCCCTTCTCCCGAAGGGAGTAGTGTGTCGCTCCGGAGTCGCGACATCCCAATAACGATACATTGGTGCGAGCAAACGACGGATGGAGTGCAGCCCGTGCAGCCATCGATGCCGTCCGCCGGCCGTCCGCCGGCCGGCCGCCGGCCTCCGCGGTGCACCTCCACGAGGGGGCACGGCGCGTCACGAAAGCGTCAAAAGAAAAAAAAGCGAGACCGCTGTCGAGTCTTGACCTACGCCGTGGGCGGACGCTACAACGCTGGCGCGGGACGGAAAAAGCTGTAACGGCTGCGCGTCATCGCGTGACCGTGCAGAACCAGAGCAATGACGCGTGGGGGCACGCGTGAGGTCGCGCCGGGGGCAGTGCGCGACAGGATCCATCGATCGATCGCCGGTCAGCCGCTGGACTGCGTAGTTCGCTCACCGGCGTCTCCGTCGACTCGAGAGCTGTGCTGTTCAGGGGCAATCGATTCATCGCTCCGGGCTGCCTTGGCTGCCCGGCGGCTCCCCCGCGACCTCCGCGCGCTCCTCCGGCCCGACCCGGCGAACGACGAAGCTCCTCAACCACCGCCACGACCGCAGAGCGAAGAGGTTTCTCATGGCGAACACAGATGATTCGGCCCCCCTGGGCGGACAGCAACACTACCAGCTCAGCCTCGGGACGCCGGCCGCGCGCAAGCTGGCGACGACCACCAAGTCGCCGCCCCAGATGCAGGGCATCACGTCGCGGTGGCTGCTCAAGCTCCTGCCGTGGGTGCAGGTGTCCGGCGGCGTGTTCCGCGTCAACCGCCGGCTTTCCTTCGCCGTGGGCGACGGCCGCGTGAGCTTCACCAACACCGGCGCCGCGGTGCAGGTCATCCCGCAGGAGCTGTGCGAGCTGCCGATCCTGCGCGGCTTCGACGACGACGAGCTCCTCGTCGCGCTGGCGAGCCGCTTCGCCCAGCGCGAGTTCAAGGCGGGCGACGTGATCGTCGAGGCGGGCCAGCCGTCCGACGCGATCTTCCTCATCGCCCATGGCAAGGTCGAGCGCATCGGCAAGGGCAAATTCGGCGATCAGACGGTGCTCGACGTGCTGGCCGACGGCGATCACTTCGGCGATAAGACGGTGATCGAGTCCCAGGACAGCTGGGACTTCACGGCGCGGGCGGTCACGCCCTGCACGGTGCTGACGCTCCCGCAGCGGGCCTTCAGCGACATTCTCGAACAGTCCGATCGGCTCCGGGGCCATATCGAGCGCTTCAAGGCGCTGGCGAGCAAGCCGAAGGACAAGGACGGCGAGGCCTGCATCGAGCTCTCCGCGGGCCACAAGGGCGAGCCCGACCTCCCGGGCACCTTCGTCGACTACGAGCTCGCGCCGCGCGAGTACGAGCTGAGCGTCGCCCAGACGGTGCTGCGGATCCACTCCCGCGTCGCCGACCTGTTCAACAACCCGATGAACCAGACCGAGGAGCAGCTCCGGCTCACGATCGAGGCCCTGCGCGAGCGGCAGGAGCACGAGATGATCAACAACCGCGAGATCGGCCTGCTCCACAACGCCGACCTCAAGCAGCGCATCCACACCCGGAGCGGGCCGCCCACCCCCGACGACCTCGACGAGCTCCTCTCGCTCGTGTGGAAGGATCCGAGCTTCTTCCTCGCCCACCCGCGCACGATCGCGGCCTTCGGACAGGAGTGCAACCGCCGCGGCGTCTACCCGCAGAGCACGGAGGTGAACGGCAACAAGGTGCCTGCGTGGCGCGGCGTGCCCATCTTCCCCTGCAGCAAGATCCCCGTCAGCGACACGCGCACGAGCTCCATCCTGCTGATGCGCGCGGGCGCGGAGAAGCAGGGCGTCGTCGGCCTGCACCAGACCGGCATCCCCGACGAGTACCAGCCCAGCCTGTCCGTGCGGTTCATGGGCATCAACGAGAAGGCGATCATCTCGTACCTCGTCAGCGCCTACTACTCGGTGGCCGTCCTCGTGCCCGACGCGCTCGGGGTCCTCGAGAACGTGGAGATCGGCCGGGCCCAGGGCTGACGCGCCCCCGGGGGGGAGACGCGGTCCGTGGCTGTTCACTCAGCGGCGAGCAGAGGTCATGCAACCCTTCGAGCTACCCCAGTTCTACGTGCCGTGGCCGGCGCGGCTCAACCCCCACCTGGAAGCCGCCCGCGCGCACTCCAAGGCGTGGGCCCGCGAGGTCGGGTTCCTCGCCCCTGAAGGCAAGGAGAGCAGCGACGACATCTGGACCGAGCACGACTTCGACTCCCACGATTACGCGCTGCTCTGCGCGTACACCCACCCGGAGGCGCCGGAGGCGGAGCTCAACCTGATCACCGACTGGTACGTCTGGGTATTCTACTTCGACGACCACTTCCTCGAGATCTACAAGCGCACCAAGGACCTCAAGGGGTCGAAGGCGTACCTCGACAGGCTGCCGTCCTTCATGCCCGTGGAGCCGACCCGCGCGACGCCCGCGCCGACCAACCCCGTCGAGCTGGGCCTCGTCGACCTGTGGGCCCGCACCGCGCCCGGCACGTCCTCGGACTGGCGGCGCCGGTTCGTCGAGGCCACGAAGAACCTCCTCGCGGAGTCCACCTGGGAGCTCAACAACATCAACGAGGGGCGCGTCGCCAATCCGATCGAGTACATCGAGATGCGGCGCAAGGTCGGCGGCGCGCCGTGGTCGGCGGGCCTGGTCGAGCACGCGGTCTCGGCCCAGATCCCGGCCAGGATCTCCGAGAGCCGGCCGCTGCGCGTGCTCAAGGACGCCTTCTCCGACGCCGTCCACCTCCGGAACGACATCTTCTCTTATCAGCGAGAGGTCGAGCAAGAGGGGGAGAACGCGAACTGCGTCCTCGTCCTCGAGCGCTTCCTCGGCGTGGACACCCAGCGCGCCGCGGACCTCGTCAACGAGATCCTGAGCTCGCGGCTGTACCAGTTCGAGAACACCGTGTTCACCGAGCTGCCCTCCCTCTTCGAGGAGCACGGCCTCGATCCGAGGGAGCGCCGGGACGTGCTCGTCTACGCGCGGGGCCTCCAGGACTGGCAATCTGGCGGCCACGAGTGGCACATGCGGTCGAGCCGCTACATGAACAAGCAGGCGAACGCCGGCTCGCCAGTCGGGTGGAGCGCCGGCGGGCCGACGGGGCTCGGGACCTCGGCGGCGATCCTCAAGCGGGTGGTCGGGGCGCTGGGGCTCACGCGCTTCAAGAGCTTCACCCACGTCCCGTACCAGCCGGTCGGGCCGGTCAAGCTGCCCGCCATCTACATGCCTTTCCCGCTGGCGTTGAGCCCTCACCTGGAGGCCTCGCGCAGGCACACCATCGCGTGGGCGCGGCAGATGGGGATGATCGACGTCGTGCCGGGAGCGGCGCTGTCCGGGTTGTGGACGGAGGAGCGGCTCGCCGGCTTCGACTTTGCCCTGTGCGCCGCCGGGATCCACCCCGACGCGTCCGGGCCGGCGCTCGACATCTCGTCGCAGTGGCTCACCTGGGGGACCTACGGCGACGACACCTTCCCGGCCGTCTACGGGAACACGCGCGACATGGCGGGCGCGAAGGGGTTCGTCCGGCGGCTGCCGGCGTTCATGCCGGTCGGCTCCGACGCGGCCCCGCCGCCCACGAACGTGGTCGAGCGCAGCCTCCTCGACCTCTGGTCCCGCACCGCGCCCACGATGTCGCCGTACGCGCAGCGCCGGTTCCGCCGCGCGATCGAGGAGATGACCGAGAGCTGGCTGTGGGAGCTCGCCAACCACGTCGAGGGGCGGATCCCGGATCCGGTCGACTACGTGGAGATGCGCCGCGCCACGTTCGGCTCGGATCTGACCATGGCCCTGTGCCAGCTCGCCGTCGGCGAGAGCATCGCGCCCGAGATCTTCAGCACCCGGCCGATGCGCAACCTGACCAACAGCGCCCAGGATTTCTGCTGCCTGATGAACGACATCTTCTCTTATCAGAAGGAGATCCAGTTCGAGGGCGAGCTCAACAACGGCGTGCTGGTCGTCGAGAAGTTCCTCGACTGCGACAAGGAGCAGGCGGTCGGCGTCGTCAACGACCTGATGAGGGCTCGGGTCGAGCAGTTCGAGCACATCGTCGCGACCGAGCTCCCCGTGCTCTTCGACGAGCTGAGCCTGGACGCCGGCGCGCGCGAGAAGCTCACCAGGTACGTCAAGGACGTCGAGAACTGGATGGCCGGCGTCCTCCACTGGCACCGGGGCACGAAGCGGTATCTGGAGCCCGTGCTCCACAAGACGCCCACGGTGGGGCGCCTGCTGTATGGCCCCGGCGGGCTCGGCACCTCGGCGGCCCGCGTGGCCTCGCTCCGCGGCGACCGGGGCTCCGCGGCGGCCGACGCGCCGCCGGCCCGGGCTCCCGCGCGGATCGGCACGGCGAAGACGGCTTCATTGGTTGAACAGCTCAAGGCTCGGGGAGAGAAAGCATGACGACGTCGTCGAACTGGGACCCTCGTGACGAGGATTTTCACAAGCGGCTCAGCCTCGGGACGGAGGCGGCGCGGAAGCTGGCGACGACCACCAAGTCCCCGCCGCAGATGGCGTCGATCACGCCGCGGTGGCTCCTCAAGGTGCTGCCGTGGGTGGAGGTCTCGGCCGGCGTGTTCCGGGTGAACCGGAGGCTCTCCTACGCCGTGGGCGACGGCCGCGTGACCTTCACCGAGGTCGGCCAGAGCGTGCGCGTGATCCCGCGGGAGCTGTGCGAGCTGCCGATCCTGCGCGGCTTCGACGAGGACGCCGTGCTGGAGGAGCTCGCCGACAGGTTCGTCCAGCGCGACGTGCAGCCCGGCGACGTGATCGTGGAGCGGGGGCAGCCGGCGGACAAGATCTGCCTCATCGCGAGCGGCAAGGTCGAGAAGCTCGGGGTCGGCAAGTACGGCGACACGACGGTGCTCGGCGTGCTGGCCGACGGCGACTATTTCACGGCCGAGGCGCTGCTCGAATCGCAGGATCAGTGGCAGTTCACGGCCAGGGCGGTCACCGCGGGCACGGTGCTGCTCCTCGACCAGGGTGCGTTCGAGGAGGTGGTCAGCGGGTCCGCGGCGCTCACGGAGCACCTCGAGCAGTTCAAGGCGAGGGCGAGCAAGCCGCAGGACAAGGACGGTCAGGCCGCCATCGCGCTGGCCGCCGGGCACAAGGGCGAGCCAGACCTGCCGGGGACGTTCGTCGACTACGATCTCAGGCCGAGGGAGTACGAGCTGAGCGTCGCGCAGACGATCCTGCGCGTACACACGCGGGTCGCCGACCTGTTCAACGACCCGATGAACCAGGTCAAGGAGCAGCTCCGGCTCACGATCGAGGCGCTCCGGGAGACCCAGGAGCACGAGCTGATCAACAACCGCGAGTTCGGGCTGCTCCACAGCGCCGACGTCAAGCAGCGGCTCCAGACCCGCACCGGGACGGCCACGCCCGACGACCTCGACGAGCTGCTCTGCCGGCGGAGGAAGTCGCGCGTGCTGCTCGCCCACCCGCTCGCGATCGCCGCGTTCGGCCGGGAGTGCAGCCGCCGCGGCCTCTACCCGCAGACCGTGGAGCTGAACGGAACGACCGTGCGCTCCTGGCGCGGCGTGCCGCTGCTGCCGTGCGACAAGATCCCGATCACCGGCGGCGGCGTGACCTCCATCCTGGTCATGCGCACGGGGCTCGAGGATCAGGGGGTCGTCGGGCTGCACCAGACCGGGATCCCCGACGAGGTCGAGCCCAGCCTCAACGTCCGGTTCATGGGCATCAGCGACAAGGCCATCATGTCGTACCTCGTCAGCGCCTATTACTCCGCCGCCGTGCTCATCCCCGACGCGCTCGGCATCCTCGAGAACGTCCAGATCGGGCGCTGAGCGCGGCCGCGCTCCGCCGGAGGCGTTGCTAAGACCGATCCTCCCTGTGAGCGTACAGGATACGGCGAGATCGTCTGGCCCTGGTGCCCGTGGCGGCGTCGTGCCGGTTGTAGGGTTGGCCAGGATTCCGCACCATCTGCCGAGCCGGGAGAGGCTCGGACCCTCGGCGATCGGGCGTAAGGCCAGGCCAAATTGGGGTTGACCCCCGCGGGAACGTGTGCAGGGCTAGGCCAGAGGGGGCTGAACCCCCCTGCGACCAGGCGCGAGGCCAGGCCAGATTGTGGTTGACCCCCGCGGGAACATGTGCAGGGCCAGGCCAGATGGGGGTTAACCCCCGCGGGAACGGGTACAGGGCCAGGCCAGAGGGGGGCTGAACCCCCCCGCGACCAGGCGCGAGGCCAGGCCAGATGGGGGTTGACCCCCGCGGGAACGGGTACAGGGCCAGGCCAGAGGGGGGCTGAACCCCCCGGCGACCAGGCGCGAGACCAGGCGAGGCAGGGGTCGAGCCCTGTGCGATCGGATGCAACGCCAGGCGAGGCGGGGGTCGACCGCGGGACGCGTCGACTCCGTGCTATCCGCTCACCAAACATCGCTTTCACGTTGCCGGCTACAGACACCTTCAGTGTACATTCCTCCCTTTCCCCCGAGGGGAGGATTCTATGGATGGTACGCTCGAATCGATCTTCAACCTGTACGTCTTCACCACCGGCCGCCGGCTGTTCGCCCTCCGGCAGGTCCGTGTCATCGCCAAGGAGCAGCGCTTCACGGAACTGGTCAAGCACTGCGACGCCGCGGTGGAGCACGACTTGGCCACGCGCGCGATGGAGCGCCGCTGGGCCGGGGAGCCCCTGGCAACGGGCTCGAACCCCGCCGCCCAGCGCATCGACGTGCTCGTCGACCGCACGCTCGGCGCGATCCGCGATCACGTCGTCGCGCAGACGCAGGGCGCCGCGCCCGACGATCCCATTCACAAGGAGGTGGCGGCGTTCTTGAAACCGCTCTTCCCCGTGAGCGTACAGGCGATCACCTCGCTTCCGTATGTCGATGAGCTCGCGGCC
Organism: Sorangium sp. So ce1153; assembly: GCF_051521595.1. Taxonomy (NCBI): domain Bacteria; kingdom Pseudomonadati; phylum Myxococcota; order Polyangiales; family Polyangiaceae; genus Sorangium; species Sorangium sp. So ce1153. The sequence continues at coordinate 11,450,508 of NZ_CP150361.1, read as the reverse complement.
GTCGACGATATCGTGGCCCTGCTTCAAGGGCAGCTCGCCCCGGCCGCGAAGGAGTTCGGCCTCGGCCGCCTGGTCAATCGCCTCGCGGACCTCGCGGTCCAGTACCGCGAGGCGCTCGAGGCTCCGCCGCCGTCGCTCATCGACTGGGGCCGGGTGCGCGCGGCGCGCGCCGAAGGTCAGGGACTTCTGCTGGAGGCCGTCGCCATCATCCTGGGCAAGCACCACGCGCGCACGCGCGAGGGGACCGCGGCCCGCCTCGCGCTGCTCGCGCCGATTCTCCAGCAGAACGAGGCGATCGGGCAGTATCTGCGCTCGCGGCGCGCGATCGCAGACGTGAACCCGGAGACGGGTGAGGACGAGCCGGCCGCCCCGGCCGCGCCGGCCTCGGCCGCCCCGGCCCCGGGCGCGCCCACCCCGGGCGCGCCCGAACAGCACCCGATCGCGTAACGACTGGTCCCACCGGCGCGCCGAGCCGCGTTTCCGCACACGGCACGCGCCGGGAGACCGCCTCGACGCCGCGAACACATCGTCCTCACGGGAACACCTGAGACATCGAGAGGGCGGCCTCCTCGTCATCGTGCGCGTGCTCGCGCGCCTCGCGAAGCCCGCGCTCTCGTCCCAGCGCTTCGCGTGCGGTGACCGCGAAGCCGATCGCGACGCAGGCTATCATCGCGAGCCCGAGCGGCGAGACCAGCCACATCGCAACCAGTAGATCGTCCATCGTATTCATCGCGTTTCGTCTCCTGGACGTGGTCGTTCTTGTCCGGACGCACGGCGGACCTTCGCCGTGTGCTGTCCGAAGACAGCACCAGGGTCACCGCCTGTTAGCTGCCGAAGGACAGCCGGGGGTTCAGCGAAGCTGCCGGACGAGTGCTTCACGCTCGGCGACAAGCCGCCCACGGGGGAACTCCCGCGCGTGGGTGTTCAGCAGCCGGAGAGCCTCGACGTTGGCCATGGCGTTGCGGGCCTCGATGGCCCTGCGGGCCTGGTCGATCAGGCTCCTCTCGCGCTCGCTGCCGGTCGGTCGAACGGTGCTCGTCGGAGACGCGGGCTGGCGATCGCTCGTCGTTGAGGGAACGGGCGTGCTGCTCGCCATCGCCTGCGCGCGCGCGCTTCCTTGCTCCCTCGGCGACGACATCTCGGGCGCGATCGGCGCGGCCGGTGCCGCGGCGCCGTGCACGCGTTCTCCACCGGCGGGCCCCGCCGCGCTGTGCGCGCCGCCTCGCGCTGGGGACGCCGCAGCCTCCTGCGCAGCGGGCGGGGTGGCAGGGACGCGGACCGCCGCCGCCCCGTGCCACGATTCCAGGTCGGGCAGGGAGGGCGCTGAGGAGACGAGCGTGCCGGTCAGCAGGACGAGCCCGACTTGGACGAGGATCCTCACGCCCAGACGGCGCAGCGAAGCCACCCACGACGGGCGACGGCCGAGGCCCAGCGCGAGCGGCACGCAGAGGCTATCGTCTCTTCCCTGAGAGCGCTGCTGCTCCTGCCACCGCTCCCGCTGCACCCTGAGCTCCTTGTGCGCCCGCCAGTGTCGCGTCTTCACCGTGCCCAGCGGCAGTCCCTGCTCGTTGGCGATCTCGGCGAGCGGGACCTCTTGGAGATCGTGCTTGATCACGAGATCCCGGTACTTGGGATCGAGTTGGTCTATCAGCTGGCGCGTGAACTCTTCCCGCTGCCGTCTCCGGAGCAGCTCTTCCGGCGTGGAGCACTCGTCTCGGATCTCACACTCATCGAACGACGTCAGCACCTCGCCGCGGCAGCGTGCGTCACGGACGTGATTGCGCGCCTGGTTGATGGCGATCGTGACGCGGTACGGGGCTGGGTCTCCCCCCAGGTCGAGCCGCTTGTCGGCCTCGAGCCCCCGCAGCAGCGCTTCCTGAGCGACATCCTCGGCGTTTCGCGCCGGCACACCGTGGCGCCGGGCGAGGCGCCGGAAGAGCTCAAGGCCGGGAGAGGCGGTCGCTGGCTCGCCCACGGTAAGCAGCACACTTGAGCCGCCCCAAACGCTTCAAAAAAAAGAACCGACGAGCAACTTTGGTCGGGCAATCTGTGCCTAGGTAGCACCATCAACCACACGAGAATGGACCTTGAGGACGGCTGAGCACATTCCGTCATTCCGCCGTCAATTCTCGCCCAAACGGCCGAGACGTCGCGGCTTGTGCCAGTTGACGACTAGCGGCCGGCGTAAGTACCGTCACCGGATGCGTCACATTGCGCATTCGCTCTCGCTTCTTCTCGCGCTCGGGGCCGCAACAGGCTTCACGAAATCTGCCAGCGCCGATGATGTGTCCCCGAAGGCGCAACAGGCTTCACGAAGTCTGCCACCGCCGGCGACGTCCCCCCCGAAGGCGAGACCGAGCGACAGTTCATCGGTGAAGGACCATGTTCGCCGTGGTCAGAGAGCGCGCAATGCAGGGCGGTGGATCGAGGCACACGCTGCGTACAAGGCTGCTTTCGAGGCTGCAGACCCGACGACAAGCACCGAGCGAGAACGGGCGGAGATCGCCGGCGAGCTTGGCCTTTGCGAGGTCGCGCTGCACAGGTATCGAGACGCGGCCGAGCACCTTGCCAAGAGCCTCGAACAGCGCGAAGCGCTGCCGGAAGCGCTCGAGCGGCGATTCGAGGCAGGACGGCGCGATGCAGCGAAGCGCGTCGCTACGCTCGTGCTCGCGGTCGATCCGCCCGACGCCGAGGTGCTCATCGACGGCGAGCGCATCGGGCGGACCGCGCGGACCTACACGCTCTTCTTCGAGCCGGGCAACCACATGGTGCGCGCCCGAGCACCGGGCCACGCGGGCGGCTTTCAATCGTTCTTCGCCGTGGCGGGCGCGGAGCACGGGATCACGATTGAGCTGCCCCTCGCGGCGGCGGGCAGTGCCAAGGAGACCGCGCCGGTCTCACCGAAGGAAACGCCGAAGGCCCTGAGCTCTTCGCCCGCTGTTCGGAGCCGGCCGCCCAGCCCGTGGACATCCTGGCCAGGCACCCTGCGCACCGCCGGTATCGGGTTGACCTTGGCGACAGGCTCGCTCGGTGCGGTCTTCATGGTTCGCGCGAGGAACGCCGACGGAGACCTGCACGAGCGGAACGCGAGGCTCGACGCCGCGGGGGTCTCTCAAGGGGCCTGTCGGGAAACGCCGAAGCCTTCCTGGTGCTCCGAGCTGACGGCTTTACGACGAGAGCGAGATCTCTTCGCCGGGCTCGGAACGGCGATGGTGGTGACGAGCGGTGTGGTGGGCGCTGCGACCCTGGCTTCGTTCTTCACGGACTTCTCGTTTCTGCAGGCTGAACCGACGAAGGCTCGGCTTGCGCTGGTGCCGACGGTGACGCCGGCACAGGCGGGCATCGTGGCGTATGGCGCGTGGTGATCAGGAGCAAGGACATGCCTCTTCTCGAACGGCGACGGGTGCGGCTGCTGCTCACCGTGGGCACCCTCTCCACGGTCGGCGTGGGCGGCGTCTGCGGCTGCGCTTACGACGACAGCTGCTACGAAGAACGCCTCTGCCTCACACCACCGAAGTCGCTCTGTGACGGCGACCCCGCCACGGCGATGGCGCTCGACGAATGCGGGGTGTTCGTCAGCGAGCAGGGCGACGACACGAGCCCCGGCACGAAGGAAGCGCCGGTCAAGACGCTCCAGCACGCAATCGGGCTCGCCACGCACGGGCCACGCAACGGCCAAGCGGCGACCCGGCGCGTGTACGCTTGCGGCGGGAGATTCGAGGAGAAGATCACGCTGCCCTCGGGGGTCGACCTCTGGGGCGGGCGTCTCTGCGACATCGGCGACGATTGGTCGTATGAGGGGTCGTTCGGCGGACCGAATCACCCGACGATCATCGCTCCGCCGGTGGGGATCCCGCTGCAGGTCATCGCGGGAGAAAAGGAGGGCGAGACGTCAACGGTCTTCGGCGTGCGCGTCAAGGCGGCTGACGCCTCGGCGCCCGATGGCCGGTCGTCGATCGCGGTGATTTTGAGCACGGGGGCCAGGGCGATCGTGCAGGACAGCGTGATCGTCGCGGGCAACGGCAAAGACGGGGAGCCAGGCGGGGACGCGCCGAGCTTCCGTGCGAATGCCGGCATGGTGGGGAATGACGGCGTGGACGCCTGCACCGCGGACTCCCCGACAGGCGCATTGGCAGTCGTGACCGTGTGCGACGATGGCATCGAGTCCACTGGAGGCTATGGGGGCGATGGTGGGCTCGAGTCGGGGGGCGATGGCGCTCCGGGGCAGCCAGAGCCAGCGGAGAATCCGGAGGGCACGGGCAGGGCAGGCAACGGCGCGGGGAACTCACCATGCAAAAATGGCGAAATCGGTAAGAAGGGGCTCGAAGCCGGTCGCGCTGACGGCGCTGTTGGCGCAGGCTACCTCACCGAAGACGGTTGGATGGGAATCCGCGGTGATGATGGGAAGAAGGGCGGCGTCGGTCAAGGAGGTGGCGGCGGGGGCGGCAGCAGGTCGCGCGGCCCGATGATGGCGTGTCCAGCGGGCAGCCCGCAAGGCGGTGCGGCTGGCGGTTCAGGCGGCAGCGGCGGCTGCGGTGGCCTTGGGGGCAAAGGCGGTGGTTATGGCGGGTCGAGCATCGGCGTTGTTGCGCTGCAGGGGAGCACGGTGACGCTCGAGGCGACTCGGGTGATCACGGGCAGCGGCGGCAATGGGGGGGTCGGCGGCACAGGCCAACCGGGCGGCGTTGGGCAGAAAGGTGGCCACGGCGGGGTCGGTTATGGAGCCGAGCAGTGGGACGCGTGCAAGGGGGGCACCGGAGGCGACGGCGGTCGCGGAGGCGATGCCGGCGGCGGCCTCGGGGGGTCCTCCTACGGCGTCGCTGCTCACAGCGCCTATGTGGGCATCGGGCCGGACGCCACTATACAGCTCGGAAGGGCTGGCGAGGGCGGCTTCGCAGGCAATGCAGCACCTGATGACGCGGTGGGGCAGGGGCAGGGGGGCGAGTCGATGCCTTACCGTCAATTCGACGTGCCCAATCCCGCACCGCCCCGCTGATTGTCCCCCTCGGCACGACGCCATATCGAGGACGAACGATGCGAACCACAAGAGCGATTTATCTATCCGCTGCGCTGCTGCTCGTCGTGGCCGGCTGCGGCACCGCACCGGGCTCCAACGAGCCTGGCGGAGCGGTGTGCGACGGCGCCTCGTCGTGTCAAGGCGAGCCGCCGCCGGAGTCGGTCTGTCTCGAGCGTCTCGCGGCCGATGTGTGGGAAGATGGATGCGGCGTATTCGTGGGCGGCGTCTGGGGCAGCGGCGACGATGCGAACCCCGGCACGAAAGACAAGCCGGTGCGCACGCTGCAGCGCGGCGTTGAGCTCGCGCGTACGGGCCGAGGGCGCGTTTTCGCATGCGCCGACGGGTTCCATGGGCCCCTGACGCTGCCTTCCGGTGTGGATCTCATCGGCGGGTTCGGTTGTGTGAGCTGGAAGCGCCAGCCCGGTACGCGCTCCCTGATTCAGATTTCCGATAAGTCAGACATCGTCCTGACCGTTGTGCCGGCGAGCGACGGCGACACGGGCGCCACGGACGGGGTATCGACGATCGTCGATATGGCCTTAAAGGCGTGGGGTCCGATCACGATGCTCGTTCGCTCCAACACGGCCGTGGAGCTCATCCGGAGCGAGATCCGCACCTCCTACGGATGGGCAGGCCACGATGGCGAGGAATGGGCCGGGCTGAACCGCGCAGCGGACGGGGCACACGGCATCTATGGCGGCGACGCGTGCACGACACCCGCCGTCCCCGGCGGCCCGGCGGTGGTGAACCGGTGCGAGGGTGGAATCCCGAGCATCGGCGGGAAAGGAGGGGACGGTCTTCCCGACGGCGCTGGCGACGGAGACGACGGTGAGCCGAACGCGACGTCCGACACGAACGACGGACGTGGAGGCGACGGGGATGTCTCAGGCATCCACTGCGAGCCGGGATTCTACGGGATCTACGGCGCACTCGGTACCGTAGGTGACCCCGGCGAGGGCATCGGGCGCATCAGCGAGACGGGGTGGGAGGCCGATTGGGCAGGGGACGGCACCAGAGGCATGCCGGGCCAAGGCGGCGGCGGGGGTGGCGGCCGTCGAGGCGGCCTCGCCACGTGCGGCGTGGCCTCGAAGGGAGGCGCCGGCGGCGGTTCCGGAGGCGCCGGTGGCTGCGGTGGGCGAGGCGGTCGAGGGGGCGAGAACGGCCACCCGACGATCGGGATCGTCGCGCTCCACGCTAACCTGACGGTACGCGATACCGTGATCGAGACGCTGGCCGCGGGACCGGGTGGCGATGGCGGGCCACCCGAGCAAGGGGGCGATGGCGGTCGAGGAGCATTGGGTGGCGCCGTGGGGGACGGCACGTGGTCCTGTCAGGGTGGCGACGGCGGCCGAGGGGGCGATGGCGGCTACGGCGGCCCCGGGCGCGGCGGCGACTCGATCGGCATCGCCTACCTCGACGAGGACCAGCTCACACTCGAGGGGGTCACCTACGCTCTCGGACCGCCGGGGAAGGGCGGCGTGAGCTGGGATTGGTCTGGCGACGAGATCACCGGGGAGGACGGCATCCAGGTCGAGACGCAACGTTTCCCTGAGTAGGATCACTACACATCAGGCGAACCCTGTAAACGGAGTGAAGCGCATACGCCTCGGGCGATCATCCATAGTCCTTCTGCGCGTGGAGCTGGCCGAGGACCCAGCGCTCGGTGTCGTTCTTGAATGTCCGCGTGACGTTGAGCGTCAGGTCGACGCCGTCCGTCAAGCCCTCCTCGGCGTGCACGCTGCCGAGCACTTGTTCCTTGGTTCCTACGATTCCTCCGAAGACCGTATTAGGCTCGTCAATCGAATCTCAACAGCGCCTGCTCCCATCATTCTATCGTAGGGATGCCGAGACGCCGTATCGACATCGATCTCTGTCTCTTCGATGCAGTCAAATGAGTCGTCATAGGTCGCCAGCCAGGCACGACCGGCTACCTCGTCGATGCGCGCCATAGGCAACATGGGCCAATCCGCCGGTGCCCAATCCTTGAGAGCACCAGCTATTGGCCAGTTCTTACGAAGAATCTCAAGGTCTCCAAATTTCCCAACGAGAAGGGCATTCTTTGGCAGGAGTTTTGCCATATCCACATCGCTCGCTTTCGAAACTCTTGGGCCGAAAAAATAGCCGAAGGCATGACCTTCCCCAGTAGCTCGCGCGAGCACACCTATCGCATATCCGCTATCGCGTAGGGGAACAAGAAATACGGTACCGTTAGGCGCAGGCCTGCGACGCTTCATAGCTTGTCTCCCTGTTGCAGATACTCATCCCGTCGTGGATTGGTCGGTGAAATCGGCCTCCTGCCGTTCAAGTCTGCTTCGGGATGCTGGTCGTATATGCGCTGCTCGCGACCACGTTGCGCAGGATAGCTGTCAGTCCGTCGATCAACCTCAAATTCGAGATCTTTGGTCTCCGGGTTCCGGCCATGCTCCCCCTCTCGCCGCCGAAGGTTGTTCGTGCGACCGGTCCGACGGACCTGACCGGTTTCTGGATCGCGCAACTTGTACGTTCCTCCCTTTGCGGCCGGCACCGTCCCCTGCGGGCCTGCGCTACGCGACCCCTGCGACATCATCGCCTGCGACAGCCCCTGGAGCCCCGCCGCGATGTTGCCGATCCCACCGACGACGAGCCCGGTCGACATCGCGATCGCAGGCACACCGATCGCGGCGCCGATGCCGGTGGCGCTCGTGATGCCCCCGAAGACCTCCCCCGTCAAGCCCCCGATCGTGAGGGCGAGCCCACCCACGATCTGCCCGATGGCTAACCCGATCCTGGCTTCCGGCGTCCCATGGGCCAGCACGCCCGCGGCGTCCAGCAGCCCATGACCCACGCCGGCGAAAGGAACCAGCCCGAGCGACACCCCGGCGACGAACCCTCCCTCGATCTGGACATAAGGGTTCTGTGACCAGTCGATCGGCGCCGTGGTCACCGGCTGCGGCACATACCCGGAGGCGCTCCCGGTCGTGCTGACGTCGACCGGCGGCGCCGCCGCGCCGGCCTCCGCAGCTTCGCGGGATCCTTCTACCTGGTTGAAGAAGGGATGGTTGCATTCAAGCCCGCTGCAACTCAGGATACGCCGCACCTCCGGATCGTCATGAAACTCCGGATCGTTGAAAACCTCCTGCTCTTCCGGCTCGAACCCGCTCGGATCCACGAAGTTGAGCGGACTGTTGAGCACGTAGCTGTACGGATTCCAGCTCTGTCCGAAGAACGGGAGGGAAACGATCGGGTCCGTGGTCAAGAACCGCCCGATCCTGGGATCGTACATCCTGCCCTTCATGTTCACGAGCCCGAGCTCGTCATCGCTCTCGTGCCCCGTGAACCCCTGCGTCGTCTCGCTGGAGAACGACGCCGGCGCGGGCTCTCCCCACACGGGGTTCCTTCGCTGCCCGAACGGGTCGTAGCTCTGTCGTTCGATCACGTCGCCGTCCTCGTCGGTGAGCGCATCGACCGAGCCGAGGTGATCCACGTGCACGTAGCGGGTGCCGTCGTCCGAACCTCCCCGGGTCACGATCGCCACCACGCGCTCCGGCGAGTGGACGTGGTACCGATGCTCTACGATGCCCGACGCCGCAGCGGTCACCCGTTCGTACAGATTGCCGAAGTAGAGCGTCTCTTTCTCCGGCGTGGTCTTGCGGATCCGCTGCTGGTCGCCGTCGTAGCCGAATGTTATGGTGCTCGCGCCCTGCGTGATGCGCTCCGGCAGGTTGAACGCCGTATAGCGCACGGTCGTGTCGCCGGGCCGGGCGATCTGACTCCCAACGGCGTCATACGTGAAGCTGCCTGTGCCCGCGCCGGTGACGGCGTGCGGGTGCAGCGGGTCATCGTAGGAGAGCGTTCCGACGTCCGACTTGAAGGTGAGATTGCCGTTCGGGTCGTGGTCGTAGCGGAGCGCGCAGGGCGCCGACGCGCGCTCGACGTCGCTGAAATACGCGCAGGTCAGCCGCTGGAGGGGGTCATAGCGGAAGCGCTCCGTCGTGTTCTCGGGCTGGAGCGCGTCGGTGCGGCGCGTGAGATTGAGAAGATCATCGAACCCGTAGTCCAGGTCTTGCACCTCACCCGCGCCGCTCTGCGTCACCATGTGCCTCAGGCGCTGCTTGTCGGCGAAGTAGCTCCGCTCCGTGACGGCGTCGTTGCCGAACACCTCCTCTCGAAAGCGCCCCCCATTGTCCACGTCGGTCAAGCGCCAGTAGGCGAAGCGCGTTCCGCGGTCGCGCACGGCGATCACATGGCCGTGCGCGTCGTGGTCGTGGGCCACGACGAACGGCGCCGCGCCGGCCGGCGCCGGATACGTGATCGTCTCGATGCGACCGAGCTCGTCGTAGCCCAGCCTGGCCTCCAGGGGAGCGCGCTCGCCGTCGATGCGGAGCGAGATCGTGTCGAGCTGGCCGCGGTCGGTGTACCCGTACGTCTTCTCCCCGTCAGGGCTCGTGAGCGCGTGGAGCTCGCCGATGCCATGCGCCGCGGTGTCCCAGCTCCACGAGGTCGTCAGGCGCTCGGCGCCGTCCTGGTCCACGCGCGAGCGGGGTCGCCCGAGCGCGTCGTATGCCCACGTGGTCTCTCGCCCGAGCGCATCGGTCGACGACATCAGCTCGCCGAAGCCGTCATGGACCGAGACCGTCTTGCCCCGACCGGGGTCGTCGAGCTGCCGGACGCGGCCGAACGCGTCGCGCGTCGTGCGCGTCACCGCACCGCCTGGATCAGTGACCGTGTGCAGCATGCCGAACGGCCCGTAACTATAGCGGGTGATCCCGCCCACCGCGTCGGTGATCGACGCGGTTCGCCCCAGCGGATCCTGCTCGGTCACCGTCACGTGTTCGAGCGGGTCGGTGACGCCCGCGAGCAAGCCATCGTACTCGGTCGCCGTGACCGCGTTCCACGGTGTCCTATGGCGCACTTCGCGGCCCACGGCGTCGTACTCGTAGCGGTCGTACAGCCTCTCGCTCTCGGGCGTATCTTCGCTGGCAGGCACCGAGCGCCGCGCGACGTGCTCGCCCAGCGCATCGTACCCGATCTCTTGCATGATGCGCTTCGCGTCGCCCGAGCCCTGCGCCGGTCCCGGCTCGGGTCCGTACCACCACCAGCGGATCGGGCGGCCGAGGCCGTCGAATTCGACCGTGTCGTCGTCCCCGCCGGTCGTGGTGCTCCGCTGCGTCACCCGCCATGCATCCTGCTCCGGCCCGCCGTCCTTGGTGCGGGAGAGCGAGACCGTCGTCGTCGTGCCGTCCGGGCGCGTCTCGACGCCGAGGCGCCCGAAGCCGTCGTGCGCCCATGTCGTCACGAGCTGGTTCGGATCGACCTGCTTGAGGAGCACGCCGAGCGCGTCGTCGAACTCCACGAGCGTGGTGTGCCTCGCCGCGTTCACGTACTTCTCGGGGAAGATGCCCTCTTCGTCGTACTCCGTGCTGGAGGTCCGATGGTGGCCGAAGGCGTCCTCCGCCGTGACGCCGGTGATGTTCCCGAAGTCGTCGCGCGCATAGGTCAGCGTCAGCTTCGTGTCCGGCAGGCCGTCGTCGCTCTCGGTCGACTCGGTCTCCACCTCGCCGTAGATCGTGGTCGTTCGCGTGAGGCTCCGGCACTGCGCCATCCCCGCCGCGGCGCTGCACGCCTTCTGCGTCTCGAGCTGGCCGAGGACCCAGCGCTCGGTGTCGTTCTTGAACCTTCGCGTGACCTCGAACGTCAGGTCGACGCCGCCCGTCGACACCTCCTCGGCGCGCACGTTGCCGAACGTGTCGAAGTCCGTCACCTTCGAAACCGAGTCGCGCAGCAGCGTCGCGCTGTCACTGCCGCGCTCGATCTCCCGCACGTACGCCTCGATCGAAGGCGTCGCGCCGCTCGGGGCCGGATAGACCCCTTGCGCTCGCCTCACGCGGCGCTGGGTGGGCAGCGCGAAGTACGTCGCGCCGTCGTTCGTCGGTACGAGCGTCCGCGTCACGTCGACGAACGAGAGCTCGATCTGCTCCGGGCTGGGCTGGCTCGGCAGCCCGGGAGCCCAGCGCCATGTCCGCTGTACGTGTCCCGCGAACGGAAAGACCTGGAACTCCTCATCGAACGTGACGTGATCGTAGCCGTCGATCGTCACAGCGCCCGTATCCAGGTCGGTGACGATTCGCTCCCCGAACCCGAGAAATCCCCGGCCCAGTCGGTGGTAGCGCCCGTCCCGGTAGCTGACCTCGAAGCGCCGCGGTCGGTCCGCGCCGTTGTTGAGGGCGTACGCGCTGACCACCCGCCGAGGCCCCACGACGCAGCGGCGCGGATAACCGCAGTCGTCCGCCGCGCCGGAACGCGCGAGGTAGAGCGGGCTCGCCCGCGCCGGATCCTCCGCTCTGTCGCCCGTCGCCGCCGACGCGTCGGTCAGATGGCCGTACGAGATGCTCACGCTGGGCACGAAGCCCGGCTCGGTCGGCTCGTGCGCGTTCATCCCGTCGGAGACCGCGACCAGAAGATCCTGATCCGCCGAGCGGTTCTGGAACACGTTGAACACGCCGCCGAGCGACAGGATCACTTCCTGGGCGCCGTCCCCGTTGACGTCTCCGATGCGCGCCCCGCGTGGATCGGCCAGGGTGACGGCATCGCCGAGGCTGGCCTCGAACGGAACCTGCGGGTCGACGAGCCTGAACGCCGGCCCCGCGCGGTCGCCCGTCGCCAGCAGGATGGCCCATGACGGGAGCGCGTCGGAGCCGCCCAGCAGCATGCCCGGAGGGACAGGCATCAAGAGATCCTGCCGCCCGTCGCCGTTGAAGTCGAGCGGCACGGCGAGCGGGAAGAACGCGTCCTGATCCGGGAAACCCAGCAGATCGCCGAAGCTGATCGCGTCGACGCTCCGGAACGGCGAGGCCACGAAGGTCGGCCCCGTGTTGAAGTAGGTATACAGCTGGTGGCTGCCGGAGTCGGATTCGACGGCGTCGGGCAGGCCATCGCCGTTCACGTCGAGAAAGACGACGCGGCCCCCGGCCCACACGATAGGCAGCTCGGTGTCGATCACCTCCCAGCGGCCGTCGCCCCGGCGCATGATCGCGTCGTAGTTCGATCCGGCGACGACCGTTCCGTCACCGAAGCGCACCAGAGACGGCACGACGAGATCGATCTTGCTGTCGGCGTCGACGTCGAGCGTGTGGAGCTCCGTGTCGCAGGGATAGCCGGTCAGCAGCTCGATCGATTCGCTTGCGGCGTCGAATCCCGCGAGCGTCGCGCCACGCGCAGGCCTCCAGAGGTGGACGGTCCACGCGGGGAAGACCGGGATCGGCGCCTGTCCCTCGCGGTCGTGGTCCTCGCACTGGATCAGATCCGCCGCGCCATCGCCGTCCAGGTCGGCGAGGTGCATCGAGGCGCCGGGACTGCTCAGGCTCGGCGGCGCGGGCTTGGCCCCGAGCGGGAACGGCCGGCGGATGCCCGTGTCATGAAGCGCGAAGGTCCAGTCTGGCCGGGACAGGAGCACATGCCACGTGGTCTTGGCATCGTAGACATCGTGGAGCAGGACGTCCATCAGCCCATCGTCGTCGAAGTCCAGGACGGTCCCGAGTTCGGGCTGAAGAAGGACCGGATCGGAGGGCCCAACCGGATCGGCGACGATCGGCCACTCCTCGAGGAAGGCAAGCTCCGCCGGTGCGAGGTACGCCGGTGAGGCGCGCGGCCCGAGGTTTCGCGCCGCCCACCATGCGGTGATCGGATTCGACGGCGTGCTGAGCGCCGCGTCGCTGTCGGGAATTACGAGGTCGTCGCGCCCGTCGCCGTCGACGTCGAACACCATGGGGCTTGCCAATCTGGAGATCGGCTTGTCGACGTCCGTCGCCAGCCGGTCGAATCCGGGCTTCGCGTGGCTGTACTGAAAACCCGTGGGAGGCATGCAGACCCCGTCGCTCGCGCACTCCTCGACCTGGGTCAGGAGCGTCCGGCTCGTGGTCGGGCTGAGCTCGTAGCGGAATCCGTAGCTCCGGACCAGCGCATCGCCCGGGCCCAGCATCTGGATCTCCTCGAGGCGAAGCGAGCGCTGGAGCGCCATCCCGCCCGAGTAACCGGTACGAATGGCCGCCGCGTCCTTGGTTCCGTATACGAACCGCACCGCCCGGGAAGGCTCGAGCGACGGCGTGCCCTCGAAGCTCGTGTACCGGATCTCATCCACCGCGTACTCGGCGGCATGGCCGTCCTCCGCCTCGGCGAGGCAGTACGCGTACGTCATGGCGTTGCCGCGGCCGTCGCGGGTCTCGTTCGCGAGCCATGCGCGCGGGACGCCGCCCCGCGCGAGCGGCTTGCTGCCACCGGTACGCCCGTACTCGACGACGCGGCCAGACGGCAGGTACGCCTCGAAGAAGAGCGCCTCGGCGGGCGCACCGCCCTCCGGAGGGTAGTGTCCGACCACCTTGACGAAGGTATCCGGGAACGTCCGGTACTCGATGGTTCCCGACCCCTGTCCCACGGGGACGAGGCGCTGGCCGTCGAGGCAGAGCTTGTCGTCGCCGTCGTACCGCACGCCGCGGATCTCCCCGTCTTGCGCGAGGCTGCTTGGACATCGCGTGATCGCGGACAGGCCGGCTATGGAAAAGCCGGCACCGAGCACGCCATCGCCGCCGTCGCTGCGATAGACGAGCTGAATCCGGGGACCTACGCCCGCCCGCGCGGGCAGCGAGTCCAGATCCATGGTGTACACAGCCTCCCCGGTGCTCGTGATCGAGAACGTCCCCGGGATGGTGCCGGCGGCGACGGTCTCGACCGTCGGCGCGGGTCGATCCACGGCAGGGCTGTGGGCCCTCTCGGTCCGGCAGGCGAGGACGCCCTGACGCGGATCCATGGGCGGGTCGTCGAAGATGCACTGGCATCCCCCCTGCGCGAGCACGCAGGCGAGAAACATCAAGAGCGGGATTATCGCCCGGAGAACGCGTCGAAGAACGAGCGCCATCGCAGCCTCCCTCGCACCGAGGAGGCCATGGCGTGGCGACTCGAGTCAAGCGCCGGACCGGCTTCGATACGCCCTCCCTATGCCGAGCTCAAGGCATGTGTCACGCGCGGCAACAGGGATTGCGCTGTGTCGATCACGCTTTCGGCCGTCCGCGCTGGAGGCGAAGCAAGGGGAGATCGATCGGAACACGCATCGCGCACGTCCTCGCCAGGCATCCTACGCCGGTGCCGCGGACGCGTCGCGACGAGATCCTGCTGCTCGTGGCGCGACTCGACCTGGACGCGCGGGTCGCGTCCTGCGCCACGCGCCTACCTTAGCGCCCCCTCCGTGTCGCCTCCGCGGGCGACGCCGACGGAGCGCGCAGAATTACCAAATCGGGCCCTTCGCGCCCCCCCGCTTTCGGCCCCTCAGCGGCGCTCCCCAGGACACCTAAACTCGCGACACCACATGGTTCCTCGCCAGGCGCGCTCAAGGGTAACTCGACACGAATTACCTTCAGAGCAGAGTTACCTTTTCGTGCCCCTTCCGGCGGCGTCGGTCACGGTTGCTCACGACCCCAACACGGATGGAGGTAAGGAATGACACGAGCGGGTCTCGCGCGTGGTTCGGCACCGCTTGCTCTTCGTCAGGCTGGCAACGGCGTGCGCGCCATCGACAGAGAGAGCCTGGCTTTGTGCCAGCTCGGCCAGCTGGACCTTCGTCTCGGTCGCTGGGAGGACGCCGCCGAGGAGCTCTCCCGCTGTATCGAGCAGATGCCCGCTCCGAAGAACGACACAGAGCGCCGCCGCTTCGAGGTGTGGCGCGCCGACTTCGCGGCGGCGCGGCGGCAGGTAGGCCAACATCATGTGCTTCCGCCTCCACGATCGACACGAGTCCTGGTAGACGGAAGGGAAGTGGGGGCAGCTGGGCGCGTCCATGTCGCTCCAGGGCAGCACGAGAGGAGGTCAGCGACATCGGTGTCTATCTACAGAAGGCGCATGATCTGGGCGCCGTGCACGGTGCCTTGAGCCCGGAGCGGGTGCTGATCACGGCCGAGGGGGAATACGCCTTCACTCAGTTCGGAGACAGGAACGAGGACCAACATGAGCAACACGTTCAGTCTAGAACCCATGTTCCACCTGCTCAGGAGCCTCACGCATGGAGCATCGCTCGCTCCGGTGCTTGGCCTCGGGCTCATGCAGATGGGGTGTGGCGAGTCGACCGATATAAGAGGGAGGGCGGTCGCCACCATCGTCTCCGAAGCGACGGGAATGATTGACAAGGCATACGTCATGGATACGGGCAGTACCGGCACGGATACGGTCGAAGCTGGCGAGGACTGGGACATCACATGCAGCGCCGGCAGCGCCGGCACGCCGCATGTGACTCTGACGGACATGCGGCTGGCTGACGGAACCCAAGATGGGTTCTACCAGATCTTCTTGAAGGAGCACGACGGTACTCAGGACACATCACAGGAGGCAAACGTGGCGGTGATGCTGGGTCCATATTACTACACCGGCTTCTGCGAGGTCACGTTCGACAAGACGAATGACGAACCCTACGAAGCAGATGTCCGGTCGGCGGTGTGTCCCGAACTGAAGACCAGAAGCGGCTTTCCTGCCCGTCTCGAATCCGCGTCCTTCCACGTGAAGTGCTGCGAGGGTGGCTGCTAGCTAGCCAGTTGTCGGGGACGAAGAGTACGTGCTCGGAAGCCCGCGGCGAACCGCCGTTCCAAGGTCCGCAGATGTGGCGATGTGAATGGTCATGAGGCCCTCAGAACTTGCATGCGCGGTACTTCGATGACGGTGATTCGCCGGCCCTTCACAGACGGGCGAGCCGTCCATCTTCGAGCAGCACCCAAGGGGCGGAATCGGAGTACACCTCGCTGCCAGCGATGGGCAGACTCGGCGCATCTGCGAGCTGATCAAGGCCATGATCTCGGAGTCGCCTCCCACGTTCGGTGAGGCGATAGACGTTCGAGAGCATGGGGTAGTCAGGTGGCTTCGGGCCAGGAGCGCGCTCCACAGCGGCGCTCGAGTCGTGCTTCGCCCATTGGGCAAGACGATCTCGCAAGAACAGGTCTCCTGTGCAGGAGACGAGATCCCGCAAGTCCAATCCAAGATCCGATTTGTTGCACATTACTTGTACGGGAGTCTGCCACTCCTCCACCGACAGGATGGTCAGAATGAGATCGTCATATCGGCTGAGACGTAGGGTGCCTTCCGTGGTCCTTCTCGGAAAGAAACAAGATAGAAGCCCCCACAAGGAGGAGAGCTCTGGAAATCCGTCGACGCCACGCGCGCAGCTTTCTACGAACGGCAAGAGGTTCTCATCGGCGTAGCTGTCCCAGAGACGAACGGCACGATCGTAGCGTTCGACTGGCCACGGACACGCCTTGTCGAGACGATCCAGAAGAACCTCGTCGGGGTGGTGGGCTACCGACTCGGAGCAGTTGAACGGCGGTATCCGTGGTGGTTCGGAAAACCTTTTCATTGTGCCGCGCACAAGCTCGAGCTCGACGATGAGAACGTCACTGCGCGGGATCCCCAGATGCTGCAACCAGCTACAGGTCCTCCAGAGGTTCACCCGTTCATTAAGGCTCACTGACACCCACACGACAATGGGCGCCTTCCAATCGACGTCGGATGAGTAGAGCCGATCCCATTTCTCGCCCGAATCGTCTCTGTCCGAACACTCTTCACATAAAGAGGACCACGCCTCACGCATCCGGATATGCTCTAGCGGGTCCCGGCGATTCGGCCCGATGATGAAGGATTCGGACGCGCGCACGACATTGGTCGCGCCGAGTTGCATCAGACGCTCTGTCGCTCGCATGTCGAAGGTGACGTGTGTCGCACCCAGAAGGATCGGGCGGTTCGTCATGCTCGTTAAAACCCGCACTTGTAGCAGATCTCATAGGTGTAGGGTTTCTCTGCCTGACACTCGTCACGACAGATCTCGCAATAAGTAATACCCCGGGCGTTCCTGCGTATACAACGCCCACCAATCTCTTGGCATTTTACGTAGCTCTCGGTGCATGAGTGAACCGGCGTGCACCCTGCCATCAGCTCGAATGATTCGCTCCCTACTTCTTCCCCTTGGTCTTCGTCTCCCTCTCTGAGGTAATCCCCAGCCCCTGCTGACCCCGTCGGGTATCCAGCACCCGCCCCACCCGGCTCGACCGTATCGCAGGTGTATTGCAACTCGCATGCCGACGCGAGCAGTGTCGCTAGCGCGGCACACGGCACGAGAGCGCCCGCCTTCATCAGCAACCCGTGTTGCATCGGTTCCCCCGAATGTTTCGGATGCGAGTTTCCGCTGCCGCAACAGCAAGGTGGCGTCAACGGGTGAGGAGGCCCAGATCGGCGCATTCGTCGCTGGCGGCGGCCGGTGGCCAGCTCGTGGGCGAGCGCGATCCGCGCATGCCCATCAGGGCTCCCGGTCGCCGGGCTCCGCCGACGACGGCGCATTGCTACCATGCCCCGCATGCGCGATCCCCTCTCCGTGCCGACCGGCCCGCTCGTCGATGTCCCCTGGCTCGCGGCGCACGCCGGCGACCCCCGCGTCCGCGTCGTCGACTGCCGCTGGTACCTCAGCGGTCGTCGCGGCGCCGACGAGTACGCCCGCGGGCACATCCCCGGCGCCGTGCACCTCGACGTCGACGCCGACCTCTCCGGTCCGGCGCAGGGAGGCCCCGGGCGCCACCCGCTGCCCGACGCGGCGGCGTTCGCGCGCGTGCTCGGCCGGATCGGGGTCGGGCCGCAGACGGTGGTCGTCGCCTACGACGACGCGGGCGGCGCCATCGCTGCCCGGCTGTGGTGGCTGCTGCGCTACTTCGGCCACCCGGGCGGGCGCGTGCTCGACGGCGGCCTCCAGGCGTGGACCGCGGCGGGGCACCCGCTGTCGACCGACGTGCCGGCGATCGCGGAGGCGCCCGCGATGGCGCTCGCTGCCGGGGGCGCCGCGGTCGTGGACAAGGCGGCGGTCGACAGGCTGCGCCGCGATCCCTCGGCGGTGATCCTCGATGCGCGCGCCCGGGAGCGCTACGAGGGGCAGAGCGAGCCCGTCGACGCGCGCCCGGGCCACATCCCCGGGGCGCGCTCCGCCCCGTTCGCGGAGAACCTCCGCGCGCCCTCCGGTCCCTTCCGCGAGCGCGACGAGCTCGAGCGGCGCTTCCGCGACCTCGGCGCGCTCGAGGCGGCCACCGTGGTCTGCTACTGCGGCTCCGGCGTCACCGCCTGCCACGACCTGCTCGCGCTCGCGACGCTCGGGCGCGCGGACGCGATCCTCTACGAGGGGTCGTGGAGCGACTGGGCCCGGGACGAGGCCCTGCCCGCGGCGAAGGGCCCTGATCCCTGAGCGGCGTCAGGCGAGCGCGCGGCGTCAGGCGAGCGCGCAGCCGAGCGTGGCCTCGATCGTCTCGCGCAGGTAGCTCACCGAAAGCGCGAGCGTGCGCGCCGAGCTCTCGGGCGTCGGCTGGAGCGCCGGCGCGACCTCCATGAGGTCGCCGCCGATCAGGCCTACCTCGCGGCCGAGGCGGCGGATGAGCGCGATGACGAACTCGGGCGAGAGGCCGTCCGGCTCCGGGGTCCCGGTGGCGTCGGCGTGCGCGGCGTCCGTGCCGTCGATGTCGTTCGAGAAATATACGCCCTCGACGCCGGTGCTCTTCACGTGGGCGACGATGGCGTCGAGCGCCGCCTCGGGATCGGCGCGGCACTCGGCCGCCCAGAACTGCCGCACGCCGTAGCGGCTCTCCCAGTGCTCGCGCGGCTTCTGCGAGGCGCGGATCCCCACCTGCGTCAGCCGGCCGCCCCGGCCGACCAGCTCGTTCGCGTGGTACGACCAGGTGGCGAAGCAGTACGCGACCCCGAGCCGCTCCTCGAGGAGATCGGTGTGCGCGTCGGGCTGCACGATGCCCCACGGCCTCTGCTGCGCGCTCCGCACGCGGGCGAGCGCGCGAGCGACCGGGAGGGCCGTGGAGTGATCGCCGCCGAGCACGATCGGCGCGACGCGCGGGTTGATCGAGAAGACGAGATCCAGCGCGCGCTCGGCGATGGAGAGGGGGGAGACCGGCAGCCGCGACGCCGCCGGCTCGGGCACGCCGGGGTAGAGGGCGCGGCGCGACGCGGCCTTCTGGCCCTCCGAGAGCATGTCGTCGTGCAGGAGCTGCGGCACGACGAACACGTCGCCGATGTCGACGAGGCCGACGTCGCGCGCCCGCTCGGGGAAGTCCGGGAAGGCGTCGAGGAGCGCGGTCCGGATCGCCTGCGGGCCCATGTTGGACCCGCGGAGGAACCCCGCGCCGACGTCGGACGGGATACCGAGCAAGATCGCGCGCGCGCCGGCGATCCGGTCGAGCGACGCGCGGAACCGGGCGAGGACCTCGTCCTGGGTCGCGGCGCCGTAGAGCCGCCGCTGGACGTCGAGCTGCTGCGCGCGCCCGGTCGAGACGAGGTAGAGGCCCCCAGCCGCCGGACGCAGCAGGAGCGCGAGCTCTTCTTGCGGGGTCATGCTCGACGAGGGTACGCGCCCCTCAGGGGGCCGCCAGCGAAAGGGCGGGCGCAGGGAGCGGGAAGCGCTCGGCCACGAGGTGAGGAGCAGGCGCGCTCATCGCCTCGATCCACGATGCGCCGCAGGCGACGACACGCAGCGCCCGCAGCACGCCCGCGTGCGCCACCAGGAGGTGGGGGCGCGCGCCGACCGGATCCATGGCACCGCCGGACGAGCCGTACGCGCGGGGCGTCGCGTCGAGCGCGCCGTACGCGCCGGTCGTCGCGTCGAGCGCGCCGGACGCGCAGGGCGTTGCGCCGAGCGCGCGCCAGAACGACCGCACCCGCGCCTCGACATCGAGCGCCGACTCGCCCCCGGGCGGCCCGACGCGCTCCCAGCCATCGAGCCACGCGCCGTACGCGATTGGGTCGTCGCGCTCGATGTCCGACCAGGCGCGCCCCTCCCAGGCGCCGTAGGCGATCTCGAGGAGGCGCTCGTCGACCGCGTGCGGCGCCCCGAGGCGCGCCGCGAGCTCGGCCGCAGGGCTGGCGCACCGGGAGAGCGGGGACGACCAGATCGCCCGTGGACGCAGGCCGAGGTCGCCGAGCGCGCGCTCGATCGTCGTCGCGACGGCCTCCGCCGAGAGCTCCGCCGCGACGTCGAGGCGGCCGTAGCATACACCGGCGAGCGGTACGGGGGCGTGGCGGAACGCGATGATGCCGCAGGGGAGGGGATCCACGCGCGGCGCTCCCGGCTCAGCCGCCCCGCGCGACGGCGAGGGCGAGCAGCGCCGCGCAGTCGGCGATCTGCTGCGTCGCGCCCAGGAAGTCGCCGGTGATCCCGCCCGCGCGGGCGCGGAAGCGGAGGCCGCAGATCGCCGAGGCGGAGGCGACCGCGCCGAGCATGGCCGCCACCTCGCACGCCGAGACGGCCCCGGCGGCGTGCGCGGCGGCGAGCGCGAGCGCCGGCCAGAACGAGCCGACGAGCGCCTGCGGCAGCGCCGCCTGCGCGACCGGCCGGCTGCGCGAGCCGCCCTGGGTGACGTAGGGGAGGGCGACCATCAGCCAGATCGGCGGGGTGCGCGAGAGGCACTGCGTGAGCACGAGCGCGACCGGCGCCGCGGCGTCGAGCCGCGCGAGCAGCGCGATGCGCAGCACCAGGACCACGATCAGCGCCGCGGCGCCGAACGAGCCGATGCGGCTGTCCTTGAGGATCTCGAACATGCGCGCGCGATCGAAGGCGCCGCCGAGCGCGTCGGCCGTGTCCGCGAGGCCGTCCTCGTGGAAGGCCCCGGTGAGGAGCAAGCTCAGCGCCACGGTGACGCTGGCCGCGACGAGCGCGCCGCCCCGATCGACGAGCAGCCACGCCGCGGCCTGGACGGCGCCGAGGCCGGCGCCCACGAACGGGAACCAGGCCGAGGCCCAGCGCCAGTCCGCCTCGGCGTACGGGAAGCCGCCGACAGGGACGCGCGTGAGGAAGGTCGTCGCTGCCCGGGCGCCGCGCAGGACCGGCGGCACCGTCATGGGTTCCCGGGCTTCTCGCGGTCTGGCACGCGCGCGCTCTCGAACGTCGCCATGCCGGCGTGGAGGGCGCAGGCGGCGTCGAGGAGGGGCAGCGCGGCCAGGGCGGCGCTCGCCTCGCCGAGGCGCATCTCGAGGTCCAGCAAGGGGCGGGCGCCGAGCGCCGAGAGGACGCGGGCGTGACCGCGCTCGGCCGAGCGGTGGGCGAAGATCATGCCCGCGCGCGCCCCGGGGGCCATCTGGACCAGCGCGAGCGCCGCCGCCGAGACGATGAAGCCGTCGACGAGCACCGCGATCCGCCGCTCGACCGCCCGCGCCATGGCGCCCACGAGCGCGGCGATCTCCTTCCCGCCGACCGCCCGCACGACGGAGCGCGGGTCGGCGCGCTGGACGCGGCGGACCGCGTCGCGCACGACCTCGATCTTGCGCGACAGCGCGCCGCCCGCGACGCCCGTCCCAGCGCCGACGACGTCCTCCGGAGCGAGCCCGAGGAGCAGCGCCGTCATCGCGGCGGCCGCCGTCGTGTTGCCGATGCCCATCTCGCCGAGCAGGACGACGCGCGTGTCGCCCCCGAGCGCGTCGATCTCGGCGGCGCCGGCGCGGAGCGCGCGCTCGTAGACGGCCTCGGAGAGCGCGTCCTCGACCCGCAGATCGGCGATGGGATCGTCGGCGACCGGATCGCGCCGCAGGAGCGCGCCGGCGCCGGCGAGGTCGCGATCGACGCGCTCGTACGGGTGGGCGACGCCGACGTCCACGACCCGCAGCTCGACCCCGAGGTGCCGGCAGAGCACGCTGGCGGCCGCGCCGCCGCGCACGAAGTTCGCCACCATCGCCGCCGTGACCTCGGCCGGGTACGCCGAGACGCCGTGCCGGGTGACAGGGTGATCGGCGGCGAACAGCACCGCCGCCGCCGGCCGGCTCGCGGGCGGCCCGCCCTGGATGCCGGCGAGCGTCACGGCGAGATCCTCGAGCGCACCGAGGCTGCCGCGCGGCTTGGTCAGCGCGTCCTGGCGCGCTCGCGCCGCGCCCGCCGCGACCGCGTCGGGCTCCGGGAACACCCAGTGAGGCGAAGAAGCCATGTCCCGGTTCTCTACTCTCGTGCCGGTGGCCCGGGAAGCGCGTTGACCGTCCCGGTGGGCCGTGATAGCCGCCCGTTCCGCCGAAGGGGTGTCTTCCGGGAGGCCTGCCAGAAAGGCCAGGTGGAGGCCCTCCCGGGGCGGGCGGACCGCCGCGGAGGCGGGGAAGCCTCCCGCCGAGCGCGGGCTCGCTCGAACTGGGGTCAGGATGTCGCTGCGTGTCCTCTTCGTCTGCGTTGCCCGCCTCGTCTGCGCGGTCTGCCTCGGCGCTTCCGCCGGCGCGCTGTCCGGGTGCGGCGGCGTCGACGCGCGGCCAGATGACGATGACGATGACGGCGACGAGCCCTCCGCCGCGGGGGGCGCGGGCTCGTGCCTCTCGGGGGGCGGCGGCGGAGCGGCCGGCGAGGGCGCGCCGTCGTGCGCCGGCCCGGGCGCGCGGTTCGCGACCGGCGTGGTGTCTGCCTGCTTCGGACCGGGGCAGGGGTTCGGTCAGGACCGGTTCCCGGACGTCGTCCTCGGCCCGCCGCGCGGCGCGGGGTGCTGCGGCGGCTCGCTCGACGTGCTCTCGCTCGGGGACGGCGGGGCGATCGTCGTGGCCTTCGAGGGCAACGCCATCGTCGACGGCCCCGGCGCGGATTTCCTCGTGTTCGAGAACGCCTTCGAGCGCGGCGGCGACGCCGCGAACGTGTTCGCCGAGCTCGCCACGGTCGAGGTGAGCGAGGACGGCGCCGCCTGGTCGGCGTTCCCCTGCGCCGCGGACCGCTACCCCTACGACGGCTGCGCCGGGTGGCACCCCGTGCACGCCAACCCCGAGGAGAACGACGTCGATCCGCTCGACCCGTCGTCGGCGGGGGGCGATCCCTTCGATCTGGCCGAGATCGGGGTCCCGCTCGCCCGGTTCGTGCGCATCACCGACCGCGCCGGGACGCCCGACGTCTTCGACCTCGACGCGGTGGGCATCGTCCACGCGCTGTGTCCGTGAAGGGCGCCGGGGCGATCGCCTGCGCCGCGCTCGCGGTCGTGGTCCTCTCGCCGCGCGCGCGGGCCGAGGAGACGGGCCGCGTCGCCCGCGGCGAGGGCGCCGCGGCGGAAGCCGCTACGCCTCCGGAGGGAGTACGGTCGGAGTCCGCCGCGCCGGAGTCCGCCGCGCCGGAGAAGGCTCCCCGAACGCGCGGGACGGCGATCGAGGTCCGCGTCGAAGGAGAGCGCTCCTCGACGAGCGCCGCGCGCGACCCCACCGCGGCGTCGTACGTGATCCGCGGCGATGAGCTCCGCGCGCCCGGCGCCACGGCCTCCTCCGTGCTGGGCCGCGTCCCCGGCCTGCAGGTCGTCCGGACCGGCGCCGGAGCCGACCTCGCGACCGCCTCGATCCGCGGCGCGAGCAGCGCCGAGACGCCGGTGTACCTCGCCGGCGTGCGCATCAACGACGACGTGACAGGGACGGCCGACCTCTCGCTCGTGCCGCTCTGGATGCTCCACCGGGTCGAGGTCTACCGGGGCAACGCGCCCGCCGACGCCGATCGCCTTGGCATCGGCGGCGCCATCTTCTTCGAGCCGGCGCTGCCGCGCGGCCCCCGCGTCGGCGCGGGGCTCGGCGCGGGCAGCTTCGGCGAGCTCTCCGCGTCGGCCTCGGCCAGCCTCGGCGACGAGCGGGCCAGCGTCCTCGTCGCGCTCAGCCGGCGCGCGGCGGACAACGACTATCCGTACGTCGACGACGCGGACACGGGGCTCACCGCCGCGGACGACCGGACCCGGACGCGGCAGAACGCCGACTTCGAGGCCTACGATCTCTGGACCGTCGGCCGCTACCGGCTGCCGCGCGGCGGCGGCGTCACCGCCCTCTTCAACGGGTTCGCGCGCGACCAGGGCCTGAGCGACCTCACCGCGAGGGCCGCGCCGCCCGCGAGCCCCGCCGCGGCCGCGCGCTCCCGCGTGCAGCGCTGGCTGGGCGCGGTCGCCGCCGCCGTCCCCTGCGCCGGCCCGCGCGGCGGCGGCGTCGAGCGGTGCCGCCTCGAGCTCAGGAGCTCGGCGATCCTCACGCGCCAGAGCCTCCGCGACCCGCTCCAGCGGCGCGGCTTGCCCGCGCCGTTCGTCGCGAGCGCCGGCGAGCGCGCGGCGGAGCAGGGCGCCGTCCGCTTCCGCGTGACCGACAGCGTGACCGCGTGGGCCTCCGCGGCGATCGAGCTCGAGCGCCTCGGCATCGATCACCAGTCCGGCGCGGCGCCGCTCCGCGCCCTCCGCGCGACCTCCCGCGCCTCGGCGAGCGCGTCGTTCACGCCGGCCCCCTGGCTGGAGGTCCACGCGCTCGGCGCCGTGGAGCACCACGCGACGCGCGTCGCCGGCGACGGCGGCGCGGCCGGCCTCGTCGAGCCGAGCGGCCGCCTCGGCGCGCGGCTGCGCCTCGCGGAGGGCGCCGCGCTCTTCGCCAACGTCGGCCGCTACGTGCGCGTCCCGGCGCTCGGCGAGCTCCACGGCATCTCGCCGATCGTGCGCGGCAACCCGGAGCTCGAGCCCGAGCAGGGCATCACCGCCGAGCTCGGCGCGCGCGCGGCCGCGGCCCTGCCGCGCGCGCGGGCCGAGGTCTCCCTCGAGCTCCTCGGCTTCTCGCGCCTCGCGTCCGCGCTCGTCGCGTACCGCCGCTCGGGCCTCGGCGCCGTGCGGCCGTACAACGTGCAGGGCGCGCGCGTCCTCGGGCTCGAGCTGACGGCCTCGGCGTCGGCGCTCGACCACGTGCGCGCGGCGCTCACGCTCACCGCGCTCGACCCGCGGGACACGTCGCCCGAGCGCGGAATCGTGAGCGATTTCCTGCCCTTCCAGGCGCGCCTCGCCGCGGCGCCGTCCCTGGAGGCGTACGCGGAGCCCGGGTGGCTCGGCGGGGGCCGCGCCTCGCTGGGGGCGCGGCTGCTCTACCGGTCCTCGCGCGTCGCCGACCGCGCGGGGCTCCTCGTGCTCCCGGAGCAGGCGGCGGTCGACGTGGAGCTCGCCGTCCTCGCGCTCGACCGGCGCCTGTCGGGGCGCCTCGCCGTCGAGAACGCCACGGGCGCGCGCATGCTCGACGCTGTCGGCTTCGCGCTCCCGGGGCGGAGCGTCCACGCGGCGATGGAGGTGTGGTGGTGATGACGTCTTCGTTCGATCACGCGTTGAATCAGGCGTTCGGAGAGCGCCCTCGCCGGACCGCGCGCTCGTCCCCGTCGGCGCTGGCCCTCGTCGCGGGCGCGGCCGGCGCGCTGCTCGGGTGCAACGCGCCGGCGCCGCCCGAGGACACCGGCGGTACCGACGCGCCCGAGGGGCCGTGCGGGATCGGCGCCGTCGTGATCAGCAGCGACTACCAGTCCACGAGCGTCGGCCTGCTGAGCTGGGACGGCGAGGTCCTCTCCGCGTCGATCGCGTCGTCGGCCTCGGCGCCCGTCGTGCTCTCGGCGCCGCTCTCCGGCGACGTGACCGCGCCGACGATGCCCCTGCACGGCGGCCGGCTGGCGCTGCTCGATCGCTCCGCCTCCGTGCTCACCTGGGTGGACGCGCGCAGCGGCGACGTCACCGGGCAGCTCTCCGTGGCGACCGGGTTCGCCGCGAACCCGCAGGACTACATCGAGGTCTCGCCCGCGAAGGCGTACGTCCCGCGCCTCGAGCCGAACCTCGCCCCGGGCGCCCAGCCGCTCGACGGCGGGAGCGACGTGCTCGTCGTCGATCCCGGGGCCCGCGCCCTCGTCGGCCGCGTCGACCTCTCGCCCGCGATGGCCGGGGAGGACCCGGAGTTCCACCCGCGGCCGAGCCGGGCGGTGCTCGTCGAGGGGAGCCTCTACGTGCTCCTCACGGCGTCCACGCTCTCGTTCCTGGAGACGGCCGCGTCGCGCCTCGTCGAGATCGACACGCGCGACGACGCGATCAAGGCGGTCACCGTGCTCGAGGGGCTGCACGGCTGCACGGGGCTCGCCGCGTCCGGGAGCGGCGCGCGGCTCGCGGTCGCGTGCTCCGGGTCGTTCGGCGGCGACTCGACCTCGACCCTGGCCGAGGCGGGGCTCGTGGTCCTCGCGCGCGGCGAGGCCGGCCTCGTCGAGGAGCGGCGCTGGACGGCCGGCGAGCTCGGGGAGGCGCCGCCCGGCTTCTCCGTCGCGTTCGCGTCGGAGGACACGGTCCTCTTCACGACCCTCGGGCGCGACGCGAGCGGCGGCGAGCCGCCGGTCGACGACACCCTGCTGGCGGTCGACCTCGCCGGCCGCGAGCCCGCCGTCCTGCTGCGCTCGCAGGAGCTCCCGTTCTCCCTCGGCGAGGTGCGCTGCGCGGCCGCCTGCGGGCGGTGCCTCGTCGCGGACGCGGAGACCGACGGCGGCGTCGTGCACCGCTTCGACGTGGGCGCTGGCGGCGACAGCCGCGCGCTCGTACACGCGGGCGCCTTCCACGTCGACCCGCGGGTCGGCCTGCCGCCGCGCTACATCGGCGCCTTCTGAGGGCCTGTCGTATCCGCCTGCTGCGCCGGTCGGCCTCCGTCGGCGTACCTTCGCACGCCTCGGCCGGCCTCCCTGGCCTCTGGCCGCTCGCTACGGCGGATACAGCGAGCTCTGAGCGAGCACGCCGGCAGGCAGGCACGGCGTGCCGGACCCCCGCGGGAGTCCTTCGGTCCTATCGGTGGAGCTGAGGGGGATCGAACCCCTGACCTCATGACTGCCAGTCATGCGCTCTCCCAGCTGAGCTACAGCCCCGGTCGTTGGGAGCGGCATATCTACAGCCTCTCGCGCCGCTTGTCTCTATTTTTTTTCGGCCGGCGGTGAGTTTCCCTTCCAGTACCCCGCCTCGCGCGGCAAGGCGGGCCAGCCCTCAGAAGTTCATCAGCTTCGCCAGGTAGTACTTCATCGTCTCGGTCGTCCCGCCGCCGATGCGCAGGAGCCGCTGATCGCGCCAGGCGCGCGCGATGGGGAAGTCCTCGATGTAGCCCCAGCCGCCGTGGAACTGGAGGCAGGTGTCCACGACGTCGTTCGCCACGTCGCCCGCCAGGATCTTCGCCATCGAGATGAGCTTCACGGTGTCGAAGCTGATCGGCACCTTCCGCACGTACCGCTCGTCGTTGTAGTGATCGATGCACTTGTAGACGAAGGCGCGCGCCGCCTCGCAGCGCGTGTACAGGTCCACGAACTTGTGCTGCCACGACTCGCGCTTGATGATCGGCTTGCCGAACGCCACGCGCTCGCGCCCGTAATTGACCGTGTTGTCGAGCGTCATGAACGAGCTCGCGATCGCGCCCACCGCGGCGACGAGCCGCTCGGTCTGGAAGTTCTGCATCAGGTACGCGAAGCCCTGATCCGGCTCGCCGAGCAGGTAGCGCCGCGGCACCCGCACGTCGTCGAGGAAGAGCTCCGCCGTGTCCGAGGACTTGTTGCCGATCTTCTTCAGCTTCTTCGCGACGGTGAAGCCCCGGAGCGCCGTCGGCACGAGGAAGAACGAGCAGCCGTGGGCCCCCCGGTCCGGCGACGTCTTGGCGAGCAGCGTCACAAAATCGGCGCGCGTCCCGTTCGTGATGAACGTCTTCTGCCCGTTCAGCACGTAGTCGTCGCCGTCCTTGCGCGCGGTCGTCCGGATCCCGGCCACGTCGCTGCCGGCCGCCGGCTCGGAGACGCCGAGCGAGGCGATCTTGTCGCCCGCGAGCGCCGGCCTGAGGAACTCCTCGATCTGCTCCTTCGTGCCGATGTCGCTGATCACCGGCGTCGCCATGTCGCTCTGCACGAGCAGCCCCATCGAGACGCCGGCCATCGTGCAGTGCACGAGCTCCTCGGCCTTCGCCGCCGAGAACCAGTAGTCGAGCCCGGCGCCGCCGTGCTCCTCCGGGAAGTGCGCGCCGAGGATCCCGAGCTCGCCGGCGCGCTTGAACACCCAGTCGGGGAAGCACTCCGACGCCTCCCACTCCTCCACATGAGGAGCGAGCTCCTTCTCTGCGAAGCCCCGCACCGTCTTCCTGAACTGCTGATGTTCTTCCGTGAACGGCTGCCACATCGCGAACCCCTCCTCGGCGACAGGAACCGAAATGATTCGTACACGAAACATTTTCCAGCGCAAGCGACGCGCCTTACCGCGCTTCCGCCCCCGCCGCGTCCACCGCTGGAAAGGCGGGCGGATGGCGCGGCGCGCGACCGCGAGCGCGACAGCGCGAGCGCCGGCTGGACCGCGCGGGAGAGCGGCGAGGGCGCGAAATCCGAATCGTCGCGCGCGCCCATCCACCCGGTCTGCGGGCTCTGCTAGCCTCCGGGCCACATGCGATTCCTCGTCCTGTCACGCAACGCGTCCCTCTACTCGACGAGCCGCATCGTGCTCGCGGGGCGCGCGCGTGGCCACGAAGTCAGCGTCATCGATCCGCTCGATTTCCAGATCGTCGTGTCGCGCGGTCGCCCGTCGTTGCTGGTCGGCGGCTCGCCGGTGCCCCGCTTCGACATCGTGATCCCGCGCATCGGCGCCAGCATCACGAACTACGGCCTCGCCGTGGTCCGCCAGTTCGATCTCATGGGCGTCCCGGTCCTGAACGGCGCCGTCTCCATCGCGAGGAGCCGCGACAAGCTGCGCGCGCTCCAGCTGCTCACGCGCCGCAAGCTCAACGTGCCGATCACCGTGTGCGCCCGGAGCCCGGCCGGCGTCGAGGCGGCGCTCTCGCTCGTCGGCGGCTGCCCCGCGATCGTGAAGCTCCAGCAGGGGACGCAGGGCATCGGCACCATGCTCGCCGAGACGCCGCACGCGGTGCACGCGCTGCTCGAGACGTTCTGGGCCATGGGGCAGGACATCGTGCTCCAGGAGTACGTGCGCGAGTCGAAGGGGCGCGACATCCGCGTCATCGTCGTCGGCGGCCGCGTGGTCGCGTCGATGCGCCGGGTCGCGAAGCCGGGCGAGTTCCGCTCGAACCTCCACCGCGGCGGCAAGGGCGACCGGGTGAAGCTGCCGCGCGCCTACCGGAGCGTCGCGATCCGCGCCGCGAAGGCGATGGGCCTCGAGGTCGCCGGCGTCGACATGCTCGAGGCGCGCTCCGGGCCGAAGATCCTCGAGATCAACAGCTCGCCCGGGCTGGAGGGGATCGAGCGCGCGAGCGGCGTCGACGTCGCGGGCGCCATCATCAGCTACGCCGAGCGGTACGCGGAGGAGCAGCGCGGCCTGAGCCGCGCCGCGCTCGAGGCGCGCATCGCCGAGGTGATCCACGACGAGCGCATGCCGGTCCCGCGGCGGCTCAGCCGCGCGGCGGAGAACGGCGCGGGCGCGGGCGCAGGCCGTCGAAAGCCCGCGATGCTCACGAACGGGAGGGGCGCGCGGAGGGCGGTCTCATGACCCTCCGGGTCGAGGCGGCCGGCGACGCGGTCGTCCTCACCATCGATCGTCCCGAGTGCAGGAACGCCATCGACAGCGCGTTCGCGAGGCGCCTCGGCGATGCGATCCGCCTCGCCGGCGCCGACCCGCGCGTGCGCGGCGTCGTGATCGCCGCGAGCGGCGACATCTTCGTGGCGGGCGGCGACATCCGCGAGCTCCACGCGCTCGCCAGCGGCGGCGCGCAGGGCGGCGAGATCCTCGCGATGTTCGACGGCCTCGCGGCCTTCGAGGAGAGCGAGGTGCCGATCGTCGCCGCGGTGCAGGGCGACGTGCTGGGCGGCGGCTGCGAGCTGCTCCTGCTCTGTGATTTCGTCATCGTCGAGGAGCAGGCGGGGCTCTCGTTCCGCCACGTGAAGATGGGCCTGTCGCCGGCCTGGGGCGGGCTGACGCGGCTCTGCGAGCGGGTGGGGCCGCTCGAGGCGGCGCGGCTGCTCCTGACGGCGGAGAAGATCGACGCCGCCGAGGCGCTCCGGATCGGCCTCGTGAGCGAGGTCGTCCCGACCGGCGCGGCGCGGGGCCGGGCGATCGCGCAGGTGAACCGCATCGCCGACAGCCCGCGCGCGTCGGTCGCGGCGATGAAGCGGTCCCTGCGCAAGGTGCGCGAGGCGCTGCGCGCCTCTGCCATCGAGGTGGAGCGGCAGGCGTTCGCCGAGCAGTGGAACGGCCCCGAGCACCGGCGGGCGATGGATGCGTTCCTGAGCAAGAAGTGACCGTGGCGCAGGGCGGGGGGCGCGGGGCGGAGGACGCGAGCGGCGCCGGGGCCGCGCCGGGCGACGCCGGGGCCGCGCCGGGCGACGCCGGGGCCGCGCCGGGCGGCGCCGGGGCCGCGCCGGGCGACGCCGGGGCCGCGCCGGGCGGCGGCGAGACGGCGCCGGGCGACGCCCGGGCCGCGCCGGGCGGCGGCGAGACAGCGCCGGGCGGCGCTGAGCCCGCCCCGGAGAGCGCGCTCTTTCCGATGCGCACGCCGCCGACCATCGAGCACTTCATCGGGCGCCGCCCGCACCTGCGCGCCCTGCGCCGCGCGGCCGAGTCGCTCTTCCTGGAGCGGCCCATCTCGGTGCTCGTGCACGGCGCGGCGGGCATCGGGAAGAGCGCGCTCATCCACCAGTTCCTGATGGGGCTCCGCCGCGACAGGGGGCCGGTCATCCTGCGCGGGCGCTGCGCCCTCGGGGCGACGGAGTCCTACAAGGCGTTCGGGGACCTCATGGAGGCGCTGAGCCGCTTCCTCCGGCGGATCCCCGGCGACGAGGTGGAGCGCCTCCTGCCGCGCGACATCCGCGCGCTCGCCCGGGTCTTCCCCGTGCTCGCGCGCGTGCCCGCCGTCGCGTCGGCGCCGCGCGTGAGCGAGGCGCCGGACGCGCAGGAGCTGCGCCAGCGCAGCTTCGCGGCGCTCCGGCAGCTGCTCTGGCGCATCGCCGAGCGCCGCCCGCTCATCGTGACGATCGAGGACCTCCAGTGGAGCGACATCGACAGCGTGGCGCTGCTGCTCGAGCTCACGCGGCCGCCCGACGCGCCCGCGATGATGTTCCTCGGCAGCTACCGGACCGAGGACGCGGCCGGGAGCGCGCCGCTCCGCGCGCTGCTCGAGGGGATGGGGTTCCGGCCCCCGGCCGCAACCGAGGCCGCGCCAGGCGCGCCGGACCACGTCGAGCGGCTGCGCCGGGACGGCGATCTGCGCGAGATCGCGGTCGGCCCGCTGTCGCCGATCGAGGCCGAGGAGCTTTCGCTCGCGCTCCTGTTCGCGCGCGACGAGGGCACGCGCGCGCGGGCGGACGCGATCGCGCGCGCCTCGCGCGGCAACCCGCGGCTGCTCGGCGAGCTCGTGCGCGACGCGCAGGAGCCCTCGGGCGAGGGCGTCGAGGGGGGCCCGCGGGGCGACGCCGCGCTCGAGAGGGCGCTGGCGGCGCGGCTCCACCGCCTGCCGGAGCAGGCGCTCCGGCTGCTCGAGGTGATCGCCGTCGCCGGGGAGCCGATCGACGCGGCGGTCGCCGCGCGCGCGGCGAAGCTCGACGACGAGGAGCGCGCGCAGGCGCTCGCGCTCCTCGTCGCGGAGGACCTCGTCGCCGCGCGGCGCGCCGGCGAGGGCGAGCTCGTCGAGGTGTCCCACGACCTCGTGCGCGCGTCCGTCGTCGGCCGGCTCGGCCCGGAGCAGCTCGCGGCGCGGCACCGGCGGGTCGGGCGGGCGCTCGAGGCGCTCGGGACTGCGGACGCCGAGACGCTGGCGCGGCACTGGCTCGGCGCGGGCGAGCCGGCGCGGGCGGGGCGGCTCGCGACGCTCGCGGCCGAGCAGGCGGCGGAGGCGCTCGCGTTCGAGCGGGCGGCGCGGCTCTACGAGCTCGCGCTCGGCCTGCTCTCGCGCGACGCGGAGCTCCCCGAGGCGGAGCGGCGCGCGCTCGGGGTGAGGTGCGCCGACGCGCTGGTCGACGCGGGCAAGGGCGCGGAGGCGGCGAGGCTCTACGCGGCGGCGGCGGAGGGGGCGGACAGCGCGCTCGGGCTCGAGCTGCGCCGCCGGGCCGCGGAGCAGTACCTGCGGAGCGGGCACATCGACGAGGGGATCGAGCTGGTCCGCGCCGTGCTGAAGGCGGTCGGCCTCTCGTTCCCGGAGACGCCGCGGCGCGCGCTGGTGGCGCTGCTGCTGCACCGCGCGGAGCTGCGCCTGCGCGGCCTCCGGTTCCGCGAGCGCCCCGAGCGGGAGGTGCGCCCGGAGGATCTCGCGCGCATCGACGCCTGCTGGACGGTGACGGTGGGGCTCTCGGCCGTCGACATGGTCCGCGCCGCCGAGTTCTCGGCGCGCGCCCTCCTGCTCGCGCTGCGCGCCGGCGAGCCGTACCGCATCGGCCGCGCGCTCGCGTTCGAGGCCTCGTCCGCGTGCATGATGGGGGCGCAGAACCGGGCGCGCGCGGAGGAGCTCGTCTCCGCGGTGCGCGCGCTCGCGGAGCGGCTCGACAGCCCGCACCTCCTCGGCCTGTCGATGATGGTCTCGGGCATGCTCGAGGCGTTCACGGCCGGGCGCTGGAAGGAGGCGTCCGCGTGGTACGAGCGGGCGGACGGGCTGCTGCGCGACCGCTGCACCGGCGTGGCCTGGGAGCTCGCGACGACGCAGCTGATGGCTTCATGGGCGCGGTACTACCGCGGGCAGGTCGACGCGCTCGCGCGGACGACGCCGGCCGTGCTCCGGGGCGCCGAGCAGCGGGGCGATCGCTACGCGGCGGCGATCTTCAGCGTGCAGGCGGCGTGGGTGGCGCTCGGGGCGGACGACGTCGCGGGCGCGCGCCGCGCGATCGCGGGGGCGCTGTCGCGGTGGACGACGTCGGGGTTCCACCTCGAGCACTTCGTGGGGCTGCTCGCCGAGACGTACGTCGACCGGTACGCCGGCCGCGCCGGGTCCGCGATGCGGCGGCTCACGGCGGCCTGGCCGACGATCGAGGGCTCGATGCTGCTGATGATGCAGAACAGCCGGGTGATGGCCCACGTGGAGCGCGCGTGCACGGCGCTCGGCGCGGCCGAGGGCGCGGCGGAGCCCGAGCCGCTGATCCAGGCGGCGCTCAGGGACGCCGCCGCGCTCTCGCGGGAGCGGATGGCGTGGTCGGACCCGTTCGTCCCGCTGATCCGCGCGGGCGCGGCGGAGCTGCGCGGCGAGCGGGACGCGGCGATCGCGCAACTCGAGGCGGCGGCGGCCGGGTTCGACGCGGCGGACATGCCGCTCTACGCGGCGGCGGCGCGGCGCCAGGCGGGCGAGCTGCTCGGCGGGGAGAAGGGGCTGCAGCGGCTTCTTGTGGCGGACGCGGTGATGGCGCGCGAGCGGATCAAGAGCCCGGCGCGGTGGGCGGCGATGCTGGCGCCGGGGTTCGGGCGGCGGTGAGGCGGGGCGGATGGGCTGACGTGTGCGGCGCGGCGGACAGAGGGAGTCTGCCGCTACCGCTCGTCCGGGCCGTTGCCGGGCAGCGGTCCGAACTGCTTCTCGTACGCCGCGAGCCGGGCGGCGAGCCGCTTCGCCTCGTCGCTGGCGGCGCGGGCCTGCTCCTCCGCGGCGCGGGCCTGCTCCTCTCCGGTCGGTAGCACGCGCCCCTGGGCATCGAGCCACCGCAGCCAGTCGACCTGGAGGCCGCGGTAGATGCCCTGACGTACCCCGAGCCGGAGGCCGAGGCTCGCGCTCGGGACATCGCCGTTCGCCTCGGGCAGCACCGGTACATAGGACCGCGACGCCCGATCGAGCGCGTAGGCCTCGAGCGCGCCCGAGAACGGATCGAACAGGTAGTACTCCGGCACGTGCAGGAGCTTTGCGTAAATCCGCATCTTGTCGCCACGATCGACGGCTGCGGTGCTGTCGGAGAGCAGCTCGATGACCACGTCGGGCGTCCGCCCGTCCTCCTGCCAGACAACCCAGGATTTGCGCTCTCGCCGGGTGGTATCCAGCACCACGAACACGTCGGGCCCTCGGAAGTCGTTCTTCTTCGCCTGCAGCTCGCTGAAATAAATGGCCATGTTGCCGGAGACGTACACGTCGTCGCGGTCGCGCCAGAGGAGCTGCAGGACCTCGATGAGCAGGTCCATCTGCGCGCGGTGGCGCTCGGACTCCATCGGCTCTCCATCGTCGTAAGGGAGCTCGTCCTCACCGGGCGGGGGAATCGGGATGGGAGAGTTCTCGCTCTGGAAGGGCATACGTCGCTCCAGGCCCAGCGTACCGCACCGCGTGCGCGGGCGCAGCCGGCGCCGGACAGCGCGTCACGCTCAGCTCGGCGTGGCCTGCGACCGCCTGCGTCGCTCGCCTGCGTCCCGCGGGGGCCTCCTCCCCGGGTGCAGGCCCATCGGAGCGTGGCGCGCCGTCCAGCTTCGGCGCGCTCGCCGTCCGCGAGCTCGCGCGGCGGCGTGAGCCGTCAGCGCACCGCCAGCACCACCTCGTGCGCCTCGGTCCTCGCGGGGATCTCCCAGCGCTCGGTCATCCGGCGGATCGCCGCCTCCGGCACCGCGGCCTCGCGCGCGCGGTTCTGCGCGAACAGGACCGCCGCGGACGCCTCCACGTACACGACGCGGATCCTCGCCCCGTAGTCGGCCGCCAGCTGCAGCACCGGCCCGCGCCGCTGCCGCGAGAGGTTCGTCGCGTTCCACACGAACCGCTCGCCCCGCCGGAGGTGCTCCTTCGCCCGCTCGCGCGCGGCCTGGACCACCTGCCCCTGCGTGCCTGTCGGATCGATCTCGAGCTCGCTCCGCAGCGCGTCCAGGGAGACCACCGGCCAGTCGGCGAGGTGGTCGCGAACATAGGTGTCCTTCCCGGCGCCCGGGAGCCCGCTCATCACCACGACCTCGGCGCGCGTGTCGTCGTACACCTCCACGTCCGGGTGGCGCCCTTCGGAGCGGAAATACACGAAGCGCGTGTGATCCGACGCGAAGGCGCGCGGCCCCGTGTAACACCCCTCGTCGCGGCAGAACTCGCGGAAGAGCTCGATGTTGTCGACCACGCGGCCCATGTCCGCGCAGACGCGACCGCGGATGTCGGCCTCGGCCACGAGCGCGAGCAGATCGCAGCGCGCGTGGAGGCTGACCTCGGCGGCGACGCGCCGCGCGTCGTCGCGCTCGATGAGGTAAAACGGGATCTGGTGGTAGCGCACGAGCGCGCACACCTGCTCGCGCAGCGCGAACGGCGCGCCGAGCTCCCAGAGCAGGCGGCGCGCGAGCAGCTCCCCCGCGCGCGAGTGGCCCTTGGCCGTGATCCGCCCGTCCTCCTCGCGGGTGGTCGCCGGCTTCGCCACGTCGTGGAGCAGGCACGCGAGGTACACGGCGCGCTGCTCCTCCGCCGGCAACGCCTGCCATCCGGGCAACGCGAGGAGCGTCTCCAGCACCATGCGGGTGTGGATCCAGACGTTGCCCTCGGCGTGGTGGATCGGGTCCTGCGGGCAGGCCTCGAGCGCGCGGACCCAGTCGAAGACCTGGAGCTCGTCCCAGGGGACACGCGCCGGATCGGGCGTGAGGAGGTCGAGGAGCGAGGACGAGGAGGACATGAAGGAAGCACCCCTTCCGAGCGCGTTTCGGACGCAGGCGCGACGCAGGCGCGGCAGCGGGACATAGCATGTCCGCGCCAGGGCGCCGGTGCTACCCTCGAGCCGCCATGTCCGCCAAATACCCCCGCTCGTTCCACCTGCCATGGTCGCCCGGCGGCACGTCCGACGACAAGCGTATGGCGGACGTGTCGGGGCTGCTCGGCGTCGAGATCGTCATCACCGAGAAGTGCGACGGGAGCAACCTCACGTACACGCGGAAGAGCGTCTTCTCGCGCTCGCACTCGGGCCCTCCTTCCCACCCGAGCTTCGATCTCGCGAAGGCCACGCACGCGAGCGTCGCGCACCTCCTCTCGGAGGGCATGTCGCTCTTCTGCGAGTATTGCTATGCGGTCCACTCCATCGAATACGACGCCCTGCCGGGCTATTCGCTGGTCTTCGGCGTGCGCGACGACGCGCGGGGGCTCTTCTGGGAGTGGGATATGGTCGTCGCCCAGGCGAGGGATCTGGGGCTGCCCACGGTGCCTGTCCTGTTCCGGGGCACCGTCGGGGGCGAGCGCGAGCTCGAGGCGCTGACGAGCGCGCTCGCGGCCGAGCCCTCCGCGTTCGGCGGCCCGCGGGAGGGGGTCGTGGTGCGCGTCGCGGGCGAGTTCCTGGACGCCGTGTTCCAGCGGCGGCTCGCCAAGTGGGTGCGGCGCGGGCACGTGCAGACGGACGAGCACTGGATGCACCAGGAGATCCGGGCCCAGCGGCTCGCGCCGGGGCCGGCAGAGGCGCTATCGCCGTGAGGCCAGCGCCGCGAGCCGCTCGCAGAGGCGCTCGCGGAGCGGGCCATAGGCCTCGCGGTAATGCTCCCAGTCGAGGCGCTCGTCCGCGGCGATCTCGCGCCAGTACGGGTTCGCGGCGCCATAGTCGTGGATCGCCCCGGACTCGGCGATCTGGACGGCGAAGAGCGGCACCCGGAGCGCGTGGAAGAGCTTCTTCTTCGAGGCCTCCGGCTCCTCGTCGAAGCGGGCGCCGGCCTTCTTGAAGTCGGACGCGGAGCGGCTCGCGGCCGACGCGGCGAGCTTCTTCCTGTCGAGCTTGAACGGCAGCGGCGGCCGCGCCTCCTTGAGCCGGTGCTCCGGCGGCAGGAACAGGCACTCGAGCGCGAAGACGCTGTGGGCGGCGAGGGCGTCGCGGAAGGTGTCGAGGCCGTGGACGACGACGTTGACGCCGGGCGAGAACGCGAGGTCCTGCTTCGCGTCGCGGCGCCCGAGGACGGCGACGAAATCCTCGTCGGACTGCGCGGTCGCCGTGCCGTACACGCGCGATCCGGCGCGGAACGCGCTGTGGATCTCGCCCTGGGTGCGGCCAAGGACGCGGAGCACGGTCGACAGGCTCATGGCAGAGGGATCCTTCGGTGTTGCTCCGTGGCGCACAAGGGCTCGACGTCGCCACGCAGGCGGCGAAAGAATACCCTCGTGACCCGCTTCGCCGTCGCCTGGCTTCTCCTCGTCGCCCTCCTGGCCGCCTGCCATCGCGGCGACGGCGCCCTCCAGGACGACGGCTTCCGGCGCCGGCTGGCGCGCGGCTGCGGGAGCGAGCCGGATTGCCTCGTGCTCGAGCTGGAGGCCCAGGCCCGCGTCGACCGGTGCGCGTCGACCTGCGAGGAGGCCGAGGCCGATCTGCGCGCGTCGAGGTCCCTCGTCGCCCCGCACCGGCAGCGGCGCGAGGCGCGGCAGGCGCAGATCGCGGCGCAGCGGCAGGCCCTCGAGGCCGCGGAGGCCGAGCGCCGCCGCGCCGAGCTCGAGGCCGCCGAGGAGGCGCGCCGGCAAGACGAAGCGGCCCACGCGGCCAGCCTGGAGCTCGCCGCGGCCGAGCTCGCCTGCGCCCAGCAAGGCGACGCCGCGGCCTGCGACGCGCTCCTCCGCTACCTCGCCGGGGCCGACGCGATGGACGCGCGCGACGAGCGCGCCGCCCAGGTGCGCGCCTCCCACGAGAAAGGCCGGCGGCTGATCGCGGAGCGCGGCGCCGCGAGGGAGCGCTCCCGGGAAGCCGCCGAGACGCCCACCTCCGCGCGGCCGGGCGGCAGGTCGGGGGCGCGCCCCGGACAGCGGCCTGCTCCCGAGGGCCGCGTCTGTTGCTGCGACGGCACGCTCTCGCCGACCTGCACCTACGTGAAGCGAGGGTGCTGCTCGCACCACGGCGGGGTCTGCGCCTGCCCCTGAGCACGCCGTAGACCGCAGGGACGTACGTCGCGCGCGATCCCAAGGTCGCGAATCCCACGCGATCCCACACCGCGCGATCCTGCGCGGGCACGCGAGCCATCGCTCGCGCCAAGGGGGTGACTCGACGTGAGGTGGTGGCCCTCTCCACAGTTCGGGAGATCGCGAGCCACCGTCACCGTCCTGTGAACCTGGTGTTTCCTGGAGCTTCTAAGTACCGTGCTCGCCCGCCGCCTCCCGCGGCGGCGTCTCTGCGCTTCCAGGAGGGTTCATGGCCGTCGCCGACTCGCACGCTGCTCCTCATCGGAACCGGATCGAACACCAGCCCGAGGCCGTCGAACGGCGGGTCGCAGACGCCCTCGCCGCGCTGTCGCTCGAACAGAAGGTCCGCCTGCTGACGGGCGCCGACGTCTGGAGCACGTATCCCGAGCCCGCCATCGGCCTGCGCCGCATCGTCGTCTCGGACGGCCCGGTCGGCGTGCGCGGCGAGCTGTGGGACGAGCGCGATCCCTCGGTGAGCCTTCCTTCCCCCACCGCCCTCGCGGCCACGTGGGACGAGGCCTTGCTGGAGCGCCTCGGCGCCCTGCTCGCGTCGGAGGCGCGGCGCAAGGGCGTCGACGTCGTCCTCGGGCCGACGGTCAACCTGCACCGCAGCCCGCTCGGCGGCAGGCACTTCGAGTGCTTCTCCGAGGACCCGCTGCTGACCGGCCGGATCGGCGCGGCCTACGTCCGCGGGCTGCAGGCCCACGGCGTCGGCGCCACCCCCAAGCACTACGTCGCCAACGACTCGGAGACCGAGCGGTTCACCCTCGATGCCCGCGTCGATCAGCGGACGCTGCGCGAGCTCTACCTCGCGCCGTTCGAGCGGATGATCGTCGGCGCGCGCGCGTGGCTCGTGATGGCCGCCTACAACGCGGTCAACGGCGTGACCATGACCGAGAACGCGCTGCTCGCCTCGCCGCTCGACGACGAGTGGGGCTTCGACGGCGTCGTCGTCTCGGACTGGACCGCGACCCGCTCCACCGTGGCCGCGGCGCGCGCGCGGATGGACCTCGCCATGCCGGGCCCCAGGGGGCCGTGGGGCGACGCGCTCGTCGCCGCCGTCCGCAGCGGCGAGGTGCCCGAGAAGGCCATCGACGAGAAGGTCCGCCGCCTGCTGCGCCTCGCCGCGCGGGTCGGCGCGCTCGAGGGCGTCGCGCCGGCCGCCCCCGCCCCCGCGCAGCTCCCCGCCGCGGCGGCCGCGAAGCTCGC
Organism: Sorangium sp. So ce1153; assembly: GCF_051521595.1. Lineage (NCBI taxonomy): Bacteria > Pseudomonadati > Myxococcota > Polyangiales > Polyangiaceae > Sorangium > Sorangium sp. So ce1153. The sequence continues at coordinate 11,411,741 of NZ_CP150361.1, read as the reverse complement.
CCGCGAGACCGCCGCGGCCAGCATGGTCCTCGCGCGCAACCACGGCGACGTGCTCCCCCTGGACGCGGCCAGCCTGCAGCGCGTCGCCTTGATCGGCCCCAACGCCGCGCAGGGGCGGATCCAGGGCGGCGGCAGCGCCAGCGTGCACCCGCACTACGCCGTGTCGCCGCTCGACGGGCTGCGGGCCGCGCTGGGGCAGCGCGTCGAGGTGCGCCACGCGCTCGGCGCCCGCAGCGAGGAGGGGCTCGTCCCCGTCTCCGGCGACCAGGTGACCGACCCGGTGACCGGCGAGCACGGCGTGCACGTGCGGCTCCTCGACGCGAAGGGCGGCGTCATGCACGAGGAGCACCGCGCCGTCGGTCGGCTCACGTTCATCGGCGACCTCCGCGCCAACCAGGCCTCCAGGATCGAGGTGACGACGCGGTTCCGCGCCGCCGAGGCGGGCCGCTACCAGCTCGGCGTGGCCGGCGTGGGCGCCTACCGCCTCACCGCCGGCGGGCAGGTCCTCTTCGACGAGACGGTCGCCCCGGACAAGGAGGACCTCGCCGCGCAGCTGCTCGCCCCGCCGCAGCGCGCCGCCGAGCTGTCCCTGGCCGCGGGCCAGGAGATCGACGTCGCCCTCACGCACACCGTCGCGCCGGACACGTTCGCGGTGGCGTTCTCCCTCGGCGTCGAGGTCCCCGCGCTGCCCGGGGACGAAGAGCTGGCGCGCGCCGTGGAGCTGGCGCGCTCCTCCGACGTCGCGATCGTCGTCGTCGGCACCACGGAGGCGATCGAGAGCGAGGGCTTCGACCGGAGCTCGCTCGCGCTCCCTGGCCGCCAGGACGAGCTGGTCAGCGCCGTCGCGGCCGTGAACCCCCGCACCATCGTGCTGGTGAACTCCGGCGGACCGGTGACCATGCCCTGGCGCGAGGAGGTCGCCGCGGTGCTCCTCACGTGGTTCCCTGGCCAGGAGTTCGGCAACGCCGTCGCCGACGTGCTGCTCGGCGCCGTGGAGCCCGGCGGCCGCCTGCCCACGACCTGGCCGTCGCGGGAGGAGGACGTGCCCGTGCTCTCGACGAAGCCCGACAACGGCAAGCTCGTCTACGCCGAGGGCCTGCACATCGGGTACCGGGCCTGGGCCCGCGCCGGCGTCACCCCCGCCTACCCGTTCGGTCACGGCCTGGGCTACACGCGCTGGGAGATCCTCGACGTGGAAGCGCCGCCGAGCGTCGCCCCGGGCGCGGCCGTCGAGGCGCGGGTGCGGGTCCGCAACGCGGGGCCCCGCCGCGGGCGGCACGTGGTCCAGCTCTACCTGTCGCGGCCGGACTCCGAGGTCGAGCGCCCCGCGCTCTGGCTCGCCGGCTTCGCCACCGTCGACGCCGAGCCCGGCCAGACGGTCGAGATCGCCGTCACCGTGGAGCCGCGGGCCTTCGCGCACTGGGCGAAAGGCGGCTGGCAGGTCGAGCCCGGCGCATACACGCTGCACGCGGGACACTCGGCCACCGTCCTGACGAGGCAGGCCGGGGTGACGGTCCTGGACGCCTGAGAGGGCCGCGCAGCTCCCGGGGGGGAGGCGCGCGGGCCTATGTTTCGGCTTCCTCGCTGTCGTCGGCCGCGTCGGTGGCGGAGCGCCGGCCGAGCCAGCGGCGGAGCTGCGTGCGGTGCACGCCGAGCGCCCGGGCCGTGCGCGCCACGTTCCCTCCTTCGCGGCGCAGCGCCTCCTCGATGACCCCGTCGGCGGGCAGCGACGCCGGCCGCCGCGCCGTGCGCTCGCCGGCCGCGGCCAGCTGCGACCGCGAGCCCAGCTCCGCCGCTCCCGGCGCGAGCGGCTCCGGCGCGCTCGGCCGCGGCGGGGCGAAGGCGTGCCCGGCCGAGGACGACAGGTGCCGCGCCTGGACGACCTGGCTCCTCGCGCTCTGCGCCTCCTGCGCCGCCGCGCGGATCTCCGCCATCAGCTCCCGGACGTTGCCGGGCCACGCGCGCAGCAGGCACGCCTCGAGCAGCGTCGCGTGGGCCGAGAGCGGCGCGCTCTCCTGCCCGCGCCCCGTGGCCGCCTCGGCGCTCCGCAGCGCCGCGTCGATGATCCACGGGATCTCCTCCGGCCGCTCGCGCAGCCGCGGAATGCGGACGGTCGGCTGCGCGACGCGGAAGAAGAGATCCTCGCGGAGCTTCCCTGCGGCCACCAGCGCCCGCAGGTCCTTGTGGGTCGCGGACACCAGCGCGAAGTCCACCGGCACCGGCCGCGAGGCGCCGAGGGGGATCACCTCCCTCGCCTCGATCGCCCGGAGCAGCTTCGCTTGCACCCCGAGATCGAGCTCGGCCACCTCGTCGAGGAAGAGCACCCCGCCGCTCGCGGCCTGCACGTAGCCCTCGGCGTCCGTCCCGGCGCCCGAGTACGCGCCCCGGCGCGCGCCGAAGAGCAGCCGCTCGGCGAGGCCGTCGGGGATGGCGGCGCAGTTCACGGCGACGAACGGCCCGCCGCGCCGCGGGCCGAGGGCGTGGAAGGCGCGTGCCGCGTGCTCCTTGCCGGTCCCGCTCTCGCCGGTGATGTGCAGCACCGTCCCGGAGCGCGCCGCGCGATCGATCGCGTCCCACGAGCGGGCGAGGGTCGGCCCGAGGATCGTGCCGTCGGCCGTGGAGATCCCCGCCCGGAACGGCTCCACGTCATCCTGGATCACGAACACCGACGAGCCCGTGCGCACGATGCGCGGCTCGCCTCCCGCGCGCGCGCCGGTCAGCGGCACGCCGTCGACCGACGTGCCGTTTCGGCTGTCGAGATCCTCGATCTCCCACTGGCCCTGGCACCACCGCACGCGCGCGTGCCGGCGCGACATCCGCAGGTCGTCCAGGGGGACGCCGCCGACCTCGCCGCGCCCGAGCTCGAGCTCGCCGTCCTTCAGCGGGAGGACGTCGCAGCGGGGCCTGTCCACGGAGAAGACGAGCACCAGCCCAGGGTTCGGCCTCCTGGTACGCAGGTGCTCCGATCCCGAGCCGAAAGACTCATCCAGAGTGGTCTCGCGCGCAGTGGGCACCACGTTGTTGCCGAGTGTAGCGCGGAGCGCAGCGCTGAGGATCTTCCCGAGGGGGGGCGCCCATGGTGCGCGCCGCTCGCCCTTCCGGCGCCGCGGGCCGAGCTCCGCGCCGCCGCGGGCCGAGCTCCGCGCCGCCGCGGGCCGGGCTCCGCGCCACCACGCCGAGCTGGCGGCGAGCTTCCGGGCGCCGGTGACGGCCAACGCGACGGGGGCCCGAGGGCAGCTCGATGCGGCCTGTTCACGCACGGATCGCGTCATGAGACCGGGACAGGGCGCTTGGGCCTCGATCGCGGAGAGCGCCTTGCTCCTTCGAAAGAACCTGATGCGAATTGCCTCAGCGTGACCGATGCGCGCGACCGATTTTCCGCGAGGAGTGACGGCCCTTTCACTCTTTGCTGCAAGAAAGGACGGCTCAGTGCTGAGCTTGCCCCTTGTCCTGCGCGCGAACGGACGCTGGCCGCGCTTTTCATCGCGCTGGCGCCGGCCGAGGCCGGGAAGTGGCTCGTGGTTCGCCGCTTGCTTTCGAGAAGCAGAAGGACGACCCATGAAGGACGAGCACCAGGACCCCGGCCAGAGCAGATCGTTCGCCAGGAGAGGCGATTCGAGCACGGGCGGGGTTTCGTCCTGCGTCCGCGGGCTGCCGCAGAGGGAGCGCGCGGTGGGCGAGGTCCTCGCCGGCAAGTACCAGATCGTGGGCCGGCTCGGCGCCGGCGGCATGGGGACCGTGTGGCGCGCGCGCAGCCTGTGGCTCGATGTCGACGTCGCGATCAAGGTGCTCCACGAGGAGCAGTTCGACGCCCATGCCGCCGAGCGGCTCCTCCGGGAGGCGCGCGCGACGGCGAGGCTCGGCCATCCGGCGATCGTGCGCGTGTTCGATTTCGGCGAGACCGACTCGGGCGAGCCGTTCCTGGTGATGGAGCTCCTCGAGGGCACGTCGCTCTCGAACTGGCTGGAGGAGAACGGCCCCATGCCGGCGGGGCAGGCGGTCCAGATGCTCTTGCCGGTCGCGTGTGCCCTCGCGGCCGCGCATGCGCAGAGCATCGTCCACCGGGACATCAAGCCTGCGAACATCCTCGTCGTGCCCGACGGGGCGGGCGGCCATGTCCCGAAGGTGGTCGATTTCGGCATCGCCAAGCTGGCCAACATGGCAAGTCCTGCGATCACGCAGCGGGGGATGATCGTCGGCAGCCCGGAGTACATGTCGCCGGAGCAGGCCGACGGCCAGATGGCGGTCGGGGAGCAGACGGACGTCTGGGCCTTCAGCGTGGTGCTTTACGAGCTCATCACCGGGCAGCGGCCGTTCAGCGGCGAGTCGCTCGGCGCGGTGATCTCGGCGATCTTCAACAGGGAACCGGTGCCGACGACCGAGCTCGCCGCCGGCGACGAGGAGCTCTGGGCGATCATCCGGCGAGGGCTGGCCAAGAAGCCGGCCGAGCGCTGGCCGTCGATGCGCGCGCTCGGCCGCGCGCTGGCGTCCTGGGCGATCGAGCGCGGGATCACGGCGGACGCGGCGGGCACGTCGCTCGAGCACCAGTGGCTCGCGCGGGGAGCGGAGTCGTCGAGCACCATGGAGCGGACGGCGCTGGCGGTCACGGCCGCCGTGCCCGTCACGCCGGTGGCGCAGCCGCGTCGCGGCGCAGGGGGGACGCTGCTCGCGTCGCCCGCGCCGTCGAAGACGCCGGCCGGGCCGCGGGGCGGCACGGTCAGGATGACGGAGGCCCCGAACGGCGCGCCGATCGGGTTCACGCCCCATTTGCGGCTGCAGAAAGCGCTCCTGGTCGGGGTTCTCGCCGCCTTCGTTGCGCCGGTGATCGTCGTGATGGGGCTGAACCTGCGGGGGGGAAGCGCGAGCGCGGGCACCGCGCCGCCGGTGGCCGCAGCCGTCGCTCCTGCCGTGGATCCGGGCGCCACGCTGGTCCCCAGGGAGGCGACCCAGGCGGTGCCCGCCGCGGCGGCCGCGCCCGCCGACGAGGAGGGGGCGCCACGCGCGGCTGCTTCCAGCGCTCCTGTGAGGAGCGCGCCGGCAGAAGAGCCGCTCACGCGGCGTGTCGCGCCGCCGGCGTCGCCCGCGTCGGAGGAGGACCTGCTGTATCCATTGGATGAGCCGTCCGAGCCACGGGCCGAGCCGCCTGCGCAGCGGGTCGAGCCGCCGGCTCGGCGCGGCGAGCGGCGCGCTCCGCGGGTCGATCCGTCCGCCCGGTCCGCCGCGCCGCCCGCACGTCCGAAGCCTGGAACAACGTCGATGCCGCTCCCGACGGCGCCGGATTTCTGAGGTGGTCATGCGCAATTCTGGGGTGAAGTCTTGCTCCGTCCGCGGCTCTGGCGACCTGCTGCTGCTCCTGGTCGCGCTCGCCGCGGCAGCGATCGGGCCGGGCGGCTGCTCTGCGCTCATCGGCGCGGAGCTGTCCGACAAGCCGGACGAGACAGAGAACGCCGGGGAGCAGGAGGATCAAGCCGGCGACGGCAGCGGCGGCGGCGATCTCAACAGGAGCAGCGGCCCGACGACGAGCAGCGGCGAGGGTAGCGGCGGCGGTGAGGTCGCGGCCAGCGGCGGCGAGGGCGCGGCCAGCGGCGGCGGCGAGAGCGCGGCCAGCGGCGGCGGCGAGAGCGCGGCCAGCGGCGGCGGCGAGAGCGCGGCCAGCGGCGGCGGCGAGAGCGCGGCCAACGGTGGGAGCGCGAGCAGCGGAAGCGGTGCTGGCACGAGCAGCGGCAGCGCGACAACCAGCGCAAGCGGCGGTGGCGAGAGCGCTACCAGCGGCGCGAGCAGCGGGAGCGGCGCTGGCGGCGCGAGTAGCGGGAGCGGCGCTGGCGGCCCGGGCAGCGGGAGCGGCGCTGGCGGCGCGAGTAGCGGGAGCGGCGCTGGCGGCCCGGGCAGCGGGAGCGGCGCTGGCGGCCCGGGCAGCGGGAGCGGCGTTGGCGGCCCGGGCAGCGGGAGCGGCGCTGGCGGTCCGGGCAGCGGGAGCGGCGCTGGCGGCCCGGGCAGCGGGAGCGGCGCTGGCGGCGGAGGCGCAGCCAGCAGCGCGAGCAGCAGCTCTGGCGGCGACGCGACCTGCAACGGCCACTTTGCCGATTGCGACGGCGACGCCGCGCACCACTGCGAGACGAACCTGTGGAACAACGACGCGCACTGCGGCGCTTGCGGCAACAGGTGCCCTGACGGGACCGACTGTCATGGCGGAGAGTGTCGATGAGGGCGCGTTCTCCTGGTCGCGCTGGACGGATCGGCGCATTCCTCGTTGCGGCATCGCTCACGGCCGCGCCCCCGCTCTCCGCGTCTGCGCAGGGCTCAGGCGACGTCGCGTCTGCGCAGGGCTCAGGCGACGTGGAGTCGGCGCGCGTGCTGTTCGTTCAGGGCGCGAAGCTGGCCAGGCAGGGGCGCTGGGAGGAGGCGCGCGCGCTGTACGCGCGCTCGCTCGAGATCAAGCCGGCTCCTCTCACGCGGTACAGCCTCGGCGTGGCGCAGAAGGAATCCGGGCACCTCGCCGACGCGCTCGCCAGCTTTCGCGCGTTCCTGGCCGAGCCGATGACATCGACGACCGCGCCCTACCTCGGGCCGGCGCGGGAGGCGGTCGCCGCGCTCGAGGGGCGCGTCGGCCGCGCGACGATCGCCGTGAGGCCCGGCAAGGTCGATGGGCTCACGCTGGCCGTCGACGGCGAGCCGCTGCGCGTGGCGCTGGGCCAGGTCGTCGAGCTGGACCCGGGCGCGCACGAACTCGTGGCGCGCGCTCCGGGGTTCCGCGCCGCCGCGTCCCGGTTCACTGTCGGCGCGGGCGCCTCGGTCGAGGTGCCGATCACCCTCGCGCCCGTCACAGCCTCGGCCGCGCAGGCCTCGGCTGCCGGGGGGTTGCCCCCCGTGGCCGATTCCTCCGACGCTTCGCCGAGCCGGACGCTTCCGATCGTCGTCATGGGCGTGGGCGGCGCATTCGTCACCGGGGGAGCCGTCCTCGGCCTCTCCGGCCTGAAGCAGGCGAGCTCCGCGCGCACGAGCGGAGGGGCGGACGCGAGCGCCGCGCGCGCCAAGGGGATCATCGGCGACGTCCTCGGCGGTGTAGGCATCGCGACTGTGGGCATCGGGCTCTACCTGTTGCTGAACAGCGATCCGGCGCCGAGCGCGCCCAGATCGGGCTCCGTGGGGCCGTGGGTGAGCGCGTCGAGCGCCGGCGTCGAGATGCGGCTCTGACGGAGCGAGGCCGCGCACGACGGCCCCTTCGATTCTGCTCTTCGCGAGGCAGGGGTGCCGCCCGCGCAACGCGCAGGGGGCGTGCGGCAGGGCGCGCGGATGACGAGGGCCTCCGCGAGCACCGCCGCTCTACCCGGCGTCGGCGTGGAAATGCTACTGCGCGCCGATGCGCTCGCCCGCGATCGTGCTGTCCCTGGCCGGGCTCCTGGCCGCGGGCGCCCCCGCGTCGGCTGCCCCCGCGCCCACGCCGGCAGCTGCGGCGGCCGCGCCCACGCCGGCCGCGCCCGCACCTGCGCCCACGCCGGCCGCGCCCGCGCCCGCGCCCGCGCCCACGCTCGCCGCGCCCGCGCCCACGCCGGCCGCTGCGGCAGCCGCGCCCGCGCCCACGCCGGCCGCTGCGGCAGCCGCGCCCACGCCGGCCGCACCGGCGGCGGGGTGGTGCGCGCCGGAGCTCATCTCGCTGCCGGGCGACGTGTGCGCCTCCTTGCCGGCCAGGGAAGCGCCTGGCCCCCGCGTGCTGGTGATCTTCCTCCACGGCGTCGTTCAGCCCGATTCAGGCTGGCAGTGGGCGCAGCAGCGCGGCGCGGCGCGGGCCGGCGCCCGGCGCGGCGTCGCCGTGCTGATGCCGCGCGGCCGGCGGGGCATCGGGCCGCGGGCGGCGTCGAGATCGGCGTCCTCGATGGAGGACTGGTGGTGCTGGCCCACCTCCGCCGCCGCGCAGGCCGCCCACGAGGACGCCCTGCTCGCCGAGTGGGACGCCGCGCGCGCGGAGCTCGAGCGGCGCGCGGGCGGGCGCTTCGAGCGGGTGCTCGTGTTCGGCTTCTCGAACGGCGCGTACTACGCGACGTCGCTGGCGATGCGCGGGCGGCTGCAGGTCGACGGCTACGCGGCGTTCGCTGGCGGCTCCGGCGCGCGGCACCTCGAGCGCTCCGGCGCGCAGACGAGGCTGCGCGTGCCCGTCTTCGTGGGCTGGGGCGGCAAGGACCCGGCGCACAAGGATCAGGTGGCGCTCGCAAGGATGCTCCGGCGGCTGAAATGGCCTTCGAAGTCGCTCGGCAAGCCGCGCGCGGGGCACGCGATGACCGACGATCAGGTCGACGAGGCGCTCGACTTCCTGATCGGCGGGCGCGGCGGCGCCAGGAAGCCCGGCGGCGGGCGCGGCGCTCGCGGTCGGTGAGGGCTCTCGACCGCGCCGCGGGCAGCCGCGGGCGCGGTCAGCCGTCGCCTGCGGGCCCGGCGTGCTCCGCGACGCCGGCGGGCGGGGGCTTCGGCGCGCCGCCGTCCGGCACCTGGAGCATCGCGTAGTTGATGGTGGTCTCGCTGCGCAGCACGGTGAGCACCACCATGCCGCCGGGCGCGCAGGCGCGCAGGTAGCCCTCCAGCGCTGCCGTCGAGTCGACCGGCCGCCCGTCGACCGCCAGGATGACGTCGCCCGGCTCCAGCAACGGGGCCGCGAAGCTGCGGATATCCATGCTCGCGATCCTCGCGCCGGGCCCCGAGGTCGGCTGGATCGTGAGGTACCACGGCGCCGCGACCGAGATCATCGCCGGCGCCGGCGCCGCCGGCTTCTCTGCTTTTGCTGTCTCCGATTTCGCTGTCTCCGCCGGGCTCGCCGGCGCGTCGGCGCGTCGCTGCGTGGCCTCGGCGCGCTGCGTGGCCTCCACGCGCGGGCAGTCGCCCCGGCACGCGGCGAGCGCCAGCGGGACGAGCGGGGTGAGCGCGCCGGATAGCCGCCGTGCCCACCCGTGCGCGCCGCGCGCGCCGAGAGATCGATCCCGCTGCTGACTCCCGTGCATGGCTCTCCAGCGCCCCCCGACGCCGCCTCTCGTCACCTACGGTCGCCCAACGCCGCCTCTCGTCGCCCATCATCCATCATCGCCCATCGTTGCCCATCGTTGCCCATCGTCAGAGCTGCAAGATCCCAACCAGAGAGCTGCAAGATCCCAACCAGCGATGCTGCCCCGCTGTCCCGGCCGTTGATCAGCGCGCCTCGCGGATCGGCGCGCAGCGGCCGCGGAGGGCGGTCTTCTCCCTCTCCGCTTTCCCTCGGCGCGCAGCGCCTCCGCGGTCCAACCTCTCGCGCGCCAGGCCTTGTGCTCGCGCCGCTGGAGGGCTGGAAACCGGGGAAGGCGTCCGAGCGCCGCGGCGCGCCGTGCTCACCGGCGGGCGAGCCGTGGCGCCGGACGGAAGTGCGCGGGGAACACCCGCTCGAGGAAGTCGTTGCGCAGCAGCCCGTCGGGATCGACGAGCTGCTTCAGCCGGACGAACTCCGGGAGCGCGTGCGCGTACATCGCCTGGAGGTGCTCGGCCGCCGCATGGACGTTCTTCACCAGGTAGACCCGGCCGCCGAGCTCGAGGGTGTGCGCGCTGAGCTCGGTCAGCCGCAGGCGGATACGGCACACGCTGTCTTCGTCCGATGCCTGGAATGCGAGCGTCACCGCGAAGCCGTCGGTCCCGTGGTTCGCCGAGAGGAGGAACCGGTCGCCCTGGATGTGCAGCACGTCGAGCAGCAGCGGCGGGATCCCGTCCCGGTTGGCGATCTCGTCGACCTTGCTCAGGAAGCCGGCGAGCCGGCGCAGGCTGTCCTCCGGGGCGCCCGGGTCGTACGGGATCATGAAGGCCTGCTGTACCGTCGTCATGGGCACGCCGAACGTTTGCGCGATGCGCTTCGCGACGACGTTGCCGTCCATGAAGAACAGGTAGCCCATGAGCTCATCGACGTACGGCCGCGAGACGTCGAAGAAGAACCGGTCGATGATCGTCCAGACACCCCGGCTCACCACGGACGCCCGCATCAGCCACTCGATCGGCACGCGGAGCGCGTGCCGGGGGCGATGGGTGAGCAGCGGGCGGAGCGCGCGCGACGTCCCCGCGACGTACCGCGACCGGAGGATCATTCCCCTGCTCCCGTCGAGCGTCTGGAAGGCGATCGAGAACAGCGCCTCCGGGATCCATCCGTCCTCGTCCGCGCTGCCTCCTTCCGAGCGCAGGAGCAGCTCGGGGCGGGGGACGAGCGTCGCGGCGAGCTCCTCGAACGACGCGCAGCGCGTCGCCTGGGTCTCCACCCGGATCGGCGTCCCGGCCGGGGCGACGCGCGCGACGCGGTACGTGACGTCGATCACCGCGCCGAGGTAGCCGAGGCCGCCGATCACCGCGTGGAACAGCGCGCTCGTCGCCTCGTCGCGGCCGAGCGAGAGCAGCTGCCCGTCGAGGGTGAGGAGCGTCAGCCGCTCGACGTAGTGCCCCTCCTTGCCGCCGATGCCCGAGAAGCGCGAGAGGCAGTCCCCCGAGACGGTGCCCCCCGCGGTGGCGTAGCTCGTCGACACGGCCGTGTACGGCACGAAGCCGCGCGCGGCGAGCTCGCGGGCGATGGCGCCCCACGTGGCGCCCGCGCCCACGGTCATGCGCGCCCCCTCCACGTCGATCTCGATGGCGTCGAAGCGGCTCATCGAGATCACGACGTCGTCGTTCAGCGCCTGCCCGTCGAACGACTGGGCCCCGGCGCGGAACGTGATCCTGCGCCCCGTCCGCGCCGCCATGCGGAACAGCACCCGGAGCTGCTCGACCGAGGTCGGGGTGTAGAGGTCCCCGCACGACTGGTGCAGCCCCCCGTACCCCTGGAGCAAGCAGAGCGGCTTCCGGGGGATCTCCTCCAGTCGCGGCGGCGGAGGAGCGCCCCCCACATAAGCGAGGCCGCCGCCCGCGCCTCTTCGCGCTCCGCTGGCAGCTCCAGCGCCCATGCTCAACCCGCGCCGGAGAGGAGGGTGACTTCGCCTGTCGTGCCGGTTGTATCGAGAGCAGGACGCATCCGTGCAGCGTCGCTCGAAACGGAAGGAAAGGGCAACTTCGCCCCGCCGCTCCCCCGGACCGCCGTCGCCGAGCGGCGCGCGCCCGCACAGGAGACGGGCCCAGATCGGCGTTTTCGGCGCGGAGGCGCACTCCTGTGCGCCGAGCACCGAAAACGTCGAGGTGGGCCCGTATCCGCAGCGGGCGCGTGCCGCTCTAAAGGCCCAGGACGTCGACGCGGATATTCCGCCGGGGCGCGGACTGCTGGAAGCGCCGGATGAGCTCCGCGACGTCATGGTCGACGTAGGACGCCCCCTGGGCGTCGACGACCACGTGCGTGTCGCTCGGCAGCCGCTCGAAGAGCGTGACGAGCTTGCCCTGCGTGAAGAAGTAGGCCGCCTTGTTGAACCGGATGGTCACGCGCGCCCCCTCGTGGATCACGTCGAACACGCGGTTCATCTGCGTCCTCAGCACGAAGAGCACGCCGACCGCCAGGCCGATGGCGATGCCCTTCAGGAGATCGGTCAGCACGATGGCCACGATCGTCACCACGAACGGGATGAAGTGGCTCCAGCCGAGCTTGTGCATCTCGGCGAAGATCTTCGGCTTCGCCAGCTTGTAGCCCGTCACGAGCAGGATCGTCGCGAGGCACGCGAGCGGGATGTGCGAGAGCAGCCCCGCGGCGAACACGACGGCGAGCAGGAGGAGCGCGCCGTGCGTGAAGGCGGAGACCCGCGTGCGCGCGCCGGCGTTCGTGTTGGCGCTGCTGCGCACGATGACCGACGTGACCGGCAGGCCGCCGACGAGCCCGGAGGCGACGTTGGCGAGCCCCTGCGCGACGAGCTCCCGGTTCGGCGGCGACTTGCGCTGCCACGGGTCGATCCGGTCGACGGCCTCCAGGTTGAGCAGCGTCTCGAGGCTGGCGACGATCGCCAGGGTCACGCCGAGCACCCAGACCTCGGGCCGCATGATCGCGGACCAGTCCGGCTGCTGGAGCGCGCTGAACAGATCGCCGGTGGGCAGCGACACGAGGTGCTTCTGCTCGAGCGCGAGGGACGGGACCGCCACCTTGAACAGCTCGTTGCCGAGCGTCGCGACGAGCACCGCGGCCAGGGGGGCGGGCAGCCACGAGATCTTCGCGAGGCGCGACTTCTCCCACCCGACCAGGATGGCGAGGCAGACGGCGCTGAGGAGGAACGCGCCCCACTCGATCGCCTGCGTCGCCTGGCCCAGCATCGTGAAGGTGTTGCCGCCGTCGGCCTTGAACGACTCGGACGCGAAGTTGTCCTTGTCGAAGCCGACGGCGTGCGGGAGCTGCTTCAGGATCAGCAGGACGCCGATGGCCGCGAGCATCCCCTTGATGACCGAGGAGGGGAAGAAGTGGCTGATCGCGCCGGCCTTCAGCACGCCGAGCGCGAGCTGCAGGACGCCGCCGATCACCACGGCCATCGCGAAGGCCTGGAAGCTCTGCAGGCTGGTGATGCCCGCGAGCACGATGGCCGCGAGGCCCGCCGCCGGGCCGCTCACGCTGAGCTGGGCGCGGCTCACGAGCGGGATGATCAGCCCGCCCATGATGCCGGCGACGATGCCGGACAGGAGAGGGGCCCCCGACGCGAGCGCGATGCCCAGGCAGAGCGGCAGGGCGACGAGGAAGACGACCAGGCCGGCGGGGATGTCGTACTTGAGGTTCGCGCTGAGGCGCGGGTCGAGCGGGGGCGCGCTCTCCTTCTCGGGCGCCGCTTGCGGCGCCCCCCGGGCTGCCGCGTCGCTCGCGGCGGCGAAGACAGGGGCGCCGGCGTGCTCCGCCCCCACGCTTGCTTGAGTGGCATTCTGGAACTGCATCGGATGGCTCTCTTGTTCGAGGGAGGTCTTGGGTCCTTGCCTGTCAGGCGCTCAGATGGCTCGCCGGAAGACCGCAGTCTCCGGGAGCGCCGACGGGGGTACCGTGTCGCCCATCGGTCCGAACTGGCCCGTGGAGTGCTCGAACTGAAAGACTCGCCCGGTCTCGATCTTGAAGACCCAGGCGTAGACAGAGAGCTCGCCGCGCGCGAGGCGCGCGCGGACCGTCGGATGCGTGCGGAGGTTCTCGATCTGGGCGAGCACGTTCTCCTCGACCGTGATCGTCAGCCGATCCTCCCCTTCGATGTGCGGGTAGTTCTCCTGGACCAGGCGGCGCGTCAGCTCCGCGTGCTGGAGCCACGACTTGACCGCCGGCATCTCGTCGAGGCCCGAGGGATCGAGCAGCCCGCGCATCGCGCCGCACAGCGTGTGACCGCAGATGATGATGTGCTTGACCTCGAGGTGCGCCACCGCGAACTCGATCGCCGCGGCCTCGCTGCCGTTGCTGGCGCCGTACGGCGGCACGATGTTGCCGGCGTTGCGCACGATGAAGATGTCGCCCGGCTGGGTCTGCGTGATCAGGTTCGGGTTGATCCGGCTATCCGAGCACGTGATGAACAGCGCCTCAGGCCGCTGACCCCTCGCCAGGTGGCGGAAGAGATCCTCATGGCTGCGGCAGACCTCGGCATGGAACTTGTGCAACCCGTCAGCTAGCTTCTGCATTGAACAAACCCTCACATTGGCCGCGCTGCTCCAGCGCGGCAGTCGTCGTGAACACCTCCGTTTCCAGCTCCTCCGTCCCTGAGGCGAGCGCCGCAGGGCCGGAGCTAGCCGATCAGTTCAGCAGGCGTGGTGGAGGGCGACGGACGGGAGGGTGAGGGACGGGCGAGGGGATGCGGACGAGCCGCAGGTCGGCGACGAGCAGGGCGCGCGGCGGTGCGGCGCCCGAGTTCGCCACCGAGCGCATCGCGCGGGTCCGGTGGGTCCCGCTGCGGGACGGCGGCTGCAAGGCCTCGACATCAACGTGGTCAGGTTCGGCGGATCCGCTACGAAACGCGCCCGAAACATCGGGGTTGCTCGTTACAACGCGGCTGATGTTCCCCCGTGCCAGCATAACCGGCGCGAGGATCAGCGCGATGAGCAGCGCGATCCGGGGAAAATATGACCGAAGGCCTAGCATCGTTCAGGATGAGACAGCTTGTCGGCCCTTCGAACCGGGGAGAGACCCGCTCTATTCCTTAACCTGGCGGCGGGCTCGGTGCGTCGCAAGGCGCCACCCGGGCGAAACCCCGACTGTGGCAAAATGCGCCGCTCAAGGACGGATGCCTCGCGCCTGAGCTAGGACGGCTCCACGTCCAGATAACCGTTCTCCTTGCCGGATTCAACCGTCCGCGCACGCGGTCACGATGGCGTCACGAACGTCGCACATCTCGCGCTCACTCGCATATTTGTAACGAGGCCAGAAGAAGCCCTTCAGACCGTCCTTTTGGCGGCGCGGCACCACATGGACGTGCAGGTGGGGGACGCTCTGGCTGACGCGGTTGTTGATGGCGACGAAGAAGCCATCTGCGGAGAGCGCCGACTCCACGGCGCGCGCGAGGCGCTGCGCGGTCGTGAAGAGCGGGCCCACGAGCGCGGCCGGGAGGTCGGTGAGCACCTCGTGGTGAACGCGCGGGATCAGCAGGCAGTGGCCGGGGAAGAGCGGGCGGTTGTCGAGGAACGCGATCACGTCCGGCTCGTCGAGCACGACGTAGGCCGGGGTTTCGCCCCGGACGATGCTGCAAAAGATGCAAGGGCGAGCGGGCAAGGGGACCCCGAGCGATGCCGCGCCGCGGGGCCGGCGTCAATGCTCGCCTGCCCCTGGCGCCGCGCGTTCGGTCGCGCGTTCGGTCGCGCGTTCGGTCGCGCGTTCGGTCGCGCGTTCAGTGGCTCGCGAGGATGTCCTCGATCGATCCGTGGCCGCTCGGCTCGCGCGTCCAGTAGTCGAGGAGCCGCCCGCCGGCCGTCATCCAGGCCCGGTCGTAGCGGCCGTCCTGCGACGTGATCCGCACGAGGTGGTCGCCGCCGTGGAACGCCCAGTGGCGGCCCGTGTGGTCGAAGTGGTCGATGAGCGCGCCCTGCCGCGTCTTGATGTGGAGCGCGTCGGCCGGGTCGTCCCAGGTCGTGTCGATGATGAGCTCGTGGACCTGCCAGAGGTTGCCGGAGGGGAGCACGCCCCAGTCCACGTTGATGCCGGAGTCGTTCGGGAGCCCGAACACGAAGCAGTGGGGCATGCGCCTCGCGGCGTGCCAGAGATCGCCGTTGCGGCTCGGCTCGTGGTGGAGCGTCACCAGCGTGTCGCGCGCGAGGCCGAAGCCGTCGTTGTCGCCGGGGCTGTCCCACACCCGGCGGAAGAGGTGCTGGCAGAGCTGATCGGCCCCGGCCGAGAACCCGACCGTGAGCAGGCCCCGCTGCCGGCGCTCGTGCAGGATCCGCCCGAACTTGCCGGGCTCGCCGTCGAACTGGGCGCCGAGCTGCTTGTAGCGCCAGAGCCCCGTCGTGCTGTAGCCGCCGCCGAGGATCACCACCTCGGACCACGCGAGGTGGTGCCAGAGGAGGTCGACGTCCTCCTTGCGCAGGCTGCTGGTCCAGTAGAACGGCGCGTGCTCGAGGCCGAACCGCTCGTAGAACTGGAAGAACCAGCGGAAGTTGCCGTACGCGAACTCCTGCCGCTCCCGCTCGTCGCCGTCGCGGGGCGCCTCCGAGAACGGCAGGAACAGGACGCGCTTGTTGTCCTGCCCGCGCAGGGCGCGCTGCGCGATGTAGTCGTTGTGGATGACGTTGCAGCGGCTATGCGAGCTGTAGATCAGCGCGGTCCCTCTCATCAGGCCGCGGATCTGAGCCGCTCGGCGCGCCTCCCGTCAAGGGCCCGCCCGCCGCGAGGCGACACGTCCGCGCGCGCGCGCCGGCACCGGTAAGCGAGGGGAGCCGCAGGCCCCGCCCGCCCGCCGCTCAGCCGCGCCGCACCTGCTGCATCTTGCGAGGGACGGCGCCGGAGCGCATCAGCATCTCGAACGCTTCCTTCTCGAGCATCGGGTGGATGCCGCGCGGCGGGACGCCCATGGGGCTCTTCTTCCTCGTGACGAAGCCGCTCAGGTACTGCGGGTTCAGCCCGTTCAGGCTCCGCAGGGTGTTCTTCATCTGCTTCGTGTTGTTCGCCCACGCGTAGGCGAACGCCCGCGAGCGGAGCAGCTGCGGCTTGAGCTCGGCGAACGCCTCGTCGTTCGGATCGAAGGTCTCGAGCAGCTCGACCGCCTTCGCGGCCTGGCCGGTCCGGGCCCACGCCTCGCCGACGATGGCGGCCATCATGGCGCGGATCTTCGGCTCCTTGTGGCGGGTCATGTCGATCTTGTCGACGAGCGCCCGCGCCTCGTCCGTCTCGCTCAGGATGAGGTGGATCATGCCGCGCTGGGCGCGCGCCTCGTCGGCCATCGGGGCCATCACCTTGTCGAGGTTGATGGTCTCCAGCGTCCGGAGCGCGGCCCGCGGGTCCTCCTGCATCTGGAGCTGCGCCTTCGCGAAGGTCGCGGCCGCGTCGTCCTTCTTGAACTCGGTGTCGAGCTTGGCGATCGCGTCCTTGCGGGCCTCGGCGGTGTCGGCGGTCTGCACGATCTGCGCGACGGCGCGCGTCTTGGTCGCGAAGCGCAGGGCCCAGAGGATCACGCCCGCGACGATGACCGTCAGGACGCCGGCGGCCACCTTCGGCCAGAGCCCCGGGATCGCCAGGGCGATGGCCCAGATGATGAGCGCCGGGATGCCGACGCGGAGGGCGAGCGAGCGCGGGTTCAGCTGGGCGAGCGGGTCGGCCGGCGGCTTGCCGCTGCGGAGCGCGGCGACTGCCTGCTCGCGCTGCTGCTTGGGGCTCTGCTTCTTCGGGGTGGGTTTGACGGGGGTCTTCATCTCTTCGAGGTCGTGGGGCGGACTTTCCTGCTCGCGGGGCGCGAGGTCTCATAGCCGGCTTGCGGGGGGCCGGCCAGCGGTGCCCGGCCCCCGGGGAGGGGGGTCGTCGCGCGGGGCGGCCACGGGCTGAACTCGCCTGGGACGCGCTGTGCCCGACGTGCTGCGCACGCCGGACACAGCGCGTCAATTGGGCTCAGACACCAGCCCGTGGCCACCCCGCGCGACGACCCCCCTCCCCGGGGGCCTACGGACTTGAAGGGGGCTCAGACAGCAGCCCGTGGCCACCCCGCGCGACGATCCCCCTCCCCGGGGGCCTACGGATTTGAAGGGGGGTTCAGACAGCAGCCCGTGGCCGCCCCGCGCGACGACCCCCCTCGGAGGCCTGCGGTGGGTTTGGAGGGATTACGCGGCTAGCCTGCGGCCTCGGGGCCGCGCGCGCCGGGCTCGCCCTCGGGGCCGGAGGCGGGGAGAGGGGTGACCGCGGGGCGGACCGTCTCGAAGCCGCGCAACGGCGGGAGCGGCTCGATCGAGGGGGTGACGAACTGCCCGCCGCGCGCGGGCGGGATCGAGGCCGTGGGATCGGCAAGGCCGAGCGTGGACTCGCGGAAGTGAAGGAAGATCGTCTGCGCGATCGAGAGGCAAGGGACCGCGAAGAGCGCCCCGGTGATCTGGAAGAAGTGCTCGCCGATGAGGAGCGCGAGCACCACGAGGACCGGGTGGATCTTCGCCGAGTCGCCGATGATCTTCGGGTTCAGGAAGTTCGCCTCGAGCTGGTGAATGCCCACGATCCACGCGAGCACCCCGACCGCCGTGCCGAACGACTGCGTGAGGCCGATGACCACCGCCGGGATCGAGCTCAGGATCGAGCCGAAGATCGGGATCAGCGACATCACGGCCGCGACGACCGAGAGGATCGGCCAGTACTTGAGGCCGAAGAGCCAGAAGCCGATCGCCGAGAGGACGCCGTTCACGAGGCAGATGAGGAGCTGGCCGCGGACGACGCCGGAGAGCCCGCGGTCGAGCCGGCGAAGGAACCGATCGAACGAGTCGCGCGAGCTCGGGTGCCAGAGGTCGCGGAAGAAGCGCAGGATCTTCTCGTGCGTCAGGATGATGTACCCGGCGAGCATCAACGTCATGAAGAGGTTGAAGATGCCGCGGGAGATGGCGGTCGCGATCGCCTGGCCAATCCGGAGGACCGTGAGCGAGTTCTCCTTGAGGTAAGCAGCCGCCTTCTCGTAGCCCTCCTGGAGCATGTTCGCGCTGGAGAGCGGGTGCTTCGGGCGCGCCTGCGCGATCTGCCAGACACCGTCGCCCGCCTCGCGGATCTCGATGTCGTCGGCGATCCGCACGTCGAAGGAGCCGTCCGGGCCAGGCGTGATGCGGACGGGCGGGCGCTCGCGATCGTCCTCCCGGGGCAGCGCGATGGCCTCAGGGGGCGCGGCGAGCTCGTCGAGCCCCTCGTCCGGGTCGACCTCGGGCGGCGCGACGGGCGGCGCGACGGGCTCGCGGCCCGACCAGCGGCGGAGCCGCGCGTCGAGCGCGGGCAGGTACTCCTCGCGGAGCCGCGCGGCGAGCCGCGGCGCCTCGGCCGTGAGCGCCTTCCCCTCGACGACGAGGCGCGGGACGCTGAGGGCGAAGAAGCTCGCGATCCCGGAGATCGCCAGGGCATAGACGACGAGGATCGCCGCCCAGCGCGGGACGCGCGCGCGCTCGAGCCGGACGACCGCCGGCGTGAGCACGTAAGCCACGACGAGCGCAAGCACGAACGGGAGCATCACCGCGTGGGAGACGACGAGCACCGCCACCGTGAGGACGGCGCTGACCGTCAGGAACACGGTGCGCCGCGAGAGGCCCTCGCTCACAAGGCCTCGCCGCGCGCGGCCGGGCCCGAGGCGCCGCCGTCGATGCGCGACGCGGGGAGGTCGGCGAAGAAGCTCAGCAGGTGGTCGCGCGTCGCCTCGAGCGCCTGCGGGACGACACGGACGTCGGCGAGCACCGGCATGAAGTTGGTGTCGCCAGGCCAGCGCGGGACGATGTGCACGTGCAGGTGCTCGGCGATGCCAGCGCCCGCGGCCGTGCCAAGGTTGATCCCGATGTTCATGCCCTCGCACTTGAGGGCGGCGCGCAGGCGGGTCGTCGACTCGCGCACGAGGCGGAAGAGCGCCTCGTGGTCGGCCGGATCGAGCGCGTCGAGCGAGGCGACGTGCGCGTGCGGGACGACGAGGAGGTGCCCGGACGCGAACGGGTAGCGGTTGAGCATGACGAACGCGCGGCCAGTCGTGGCCACGACCAGCCGGTCGCGCTGTTCTTGCTCGGGTGCGCGGGGGATGCCGCAGAAGATGCAGTCGGCCTGGCCCTTCGGCGCAAGGATGTACTCGATGCGCCAGGGCGCCCACAGGGGGTTACCCATGTCGCGAAGACGCTAGCACGGCGACCACGCGCGCGGGACCACCGCGCGCTCATCGCGCTCGCATCGCGCTCGCATGGCCCGCGTTCGGCCCGGCGCCGCCCTCGCGCCGGAGTTGCCCGCCTGCCGCGGCCTCCGCCGCGGCCTCAACGCTGGACCCGCGCCGGCGGCAGCGGACTCCGCCGCGGGCCTCAGAACTGGATCGGCGTCGCCGCGAGGTCGAACCAGACCGACAGGCCAAGCCCGGCGGACGTGCCGAGCGCATCCCAGACGAGGTCGCGGAACGAGGGGGTGCCGTACCCGGCGGCGTCGAGGGCCTCCTTTGCGAGGCCAGCGCCGAGCGCGACCGCCGCCCCGATCGCGATCCGTCCGCCGATGTCCTCGGTCGCGAGCGCGCCGAGCGCGTACCCGCCGCTGGCGAGGACCATTGACGCGCAGAAATGGCGCGCCTTGTCATCGCCGAACCATGGATCGGCGCCGCGCGCGAGCGGCTGCGCCGTGGACGACAGCCAGAGCGGCGCGCCCGAGACGCGGGCAGGTGCGCCGCCGCCGCCAGGGCCGGCCAGGGGCGCGAGGGCGGACCGGGCAGGAGCGCCGCCGGCGCGGGGCCGAGGCGCGGCCGGCGCGGCCACGGGGCGAGCGGGAGCGCCGCTCGGGCGGGCCAGGGTCGCGGCTGAAGGGCGAGCGGGAGCGCCGCGCGGGGGCGCGGCCGCGGGGCGGGAGAGGGGGCCGTCGGCGCGGGCAGAGGGCGCGCCGAGCGCCACGGCGGCGAGGACCGGCGCCGCGAGGGCGGCGCGCGCAAGGAGGCCTCTCATCGCCGGATCGTCCGTGACGGCGCGGAAAAAGCAAGAGGCGAGGCCCCGGGAAGGGCCTCGCCTCTCATGACATCGGGTCCACACGGCGAGCCGAGCGGCGCCGGGGCGCCGCGACCCGCCGCACCTGACGCGGCGACGTCCGCACCTGGCGCGCGGCGCTCAGAGAGGCCGCGCGCCGGGCGACGTCACTTCAGGTCCAGCTTGGCGCCGAACTTCTCCTTGATGAGATCGCCGATCGTGCCGGCCACCGGCTTGTCGTCGTCGTCCTTGCGCTTCTGCTGCTGCTGCCGGACCGGCGCGGGGCGCTCCATGCCGATGTTCTTCATCGTCAGGAAGAGCCGGCGGTCGACCGTGTCGAGCGAGGAGATCTCGGCCTTGACCTTGTCGCCGACCTTCAGCTTGCCCTCCTCGGGCTCCTGCACGTCGCTCTGCGAGATCAGACCCTCCACACCCTCGCGCAGCCGCACGAACACGCCGTAGTCGACGATGCTCACCACCTGGGCCTCGTCGATGACGCGGCCGGGCGGGTACTCCGTCAGCATGCTCGGCCACGGATCGTCCCAGAGCTGCTTGATGCCGAGGGAGACCTTCTTCTCGTCGTGGTTGATCGAGAGGATGATCGCCTCGACGTCGTCGCCCTTGTGGTACAGGTCGCTCGGGTTGTTGACGCGCACCGACCACGAGAGATCGCTCTTGTGGACCATGCCGTCGACGCCCTCCTCGATCCCGACGAACACGCCGTAGTCGGTGAGGGACCGGACCTTGCCCGCGATCTTGTCGCCGGGGTGGTACTTGTCCGTGAAGAGCATCCACGGATCGGGCTCCAGCTGCTTGAGACCGAGGCTGATGCGCTTCGCGCGCGCGTCGACCTCGAGCACCTGGCACTCGAGCTCCTGGCCCACCTCGAGCAGCTTCGACGGGTGCTTGACCTTCTTGGTCCAGCTCATCTCGCTGACGTGGATGAGGCCCTCGACGCCCGGCTCCAGCTCGACGAACGCGCCGTAGTCGGTGATCGACATGACCTTGCCGCGGACCTTCTTGCCCGCGGGGTAGGCCTCCTCGGCGTGGTTCCACGGGTCCTCCTGGGTCTGCTTCAGGCCCAGGGAGACGCGCTCGGTGTCGGCGTTGTACTTGAGGACCTTCACGAGGACCTCGTCGCCGACCTGGAACACCTCGCTCGGGTGGTTCACGCGGCCCCACGACATGTCCGTGATGTGCAGGAGGCCATCGATGCCGCCGAGGTCGACGAACGCGCCGTACTCGGTGATGTTCTTGATGGTCCCCTTGACGGTCATCCCTTCGGTCAACGTCTCGAGCGTCTTGGCCTTCATCTCGTCGCGCTCGCGCTCGAGGAGCACGCGCCGCGAGAGCACGATGTTGCCGCGCTTCTTGTTGAACTTGATGACCTTGAACTTGTAGGTCTGGCCGATCAGCTTGTCCAAGTTGCGGATCGGGCGGAGGTCGACCTGAGAGCCCGGGAGGAAGGCCTTCACGCCGCCGCGGATGGTGACCGAGAGGCCGCCCTTCACGCGCTGGCTGATCGTGCCCTCGATGAGCTCGTCCGCCTCGCAGGCGTTCGAGATCTCATCCCAGACCTTCATCTTGTCGGCCTTCTCCTTCGACAAGGTGACGAGGCCGTCGTCGTTCTCGCGGCTCTCGATGTAGACGTCGACCTTGTCGCCCGCCTTGACGGCGGCCTGGCCCGCGGCGTCCGAGAACTCTCGGAGCGCGATGACGCCCTCGCTCTTGCCGCCGATGTCGACCACGACAGAGTCGCGGTTCACTGCGACCACGGTGCCGGAGATGATCTCTCCTTCACGCGCGAAATCGCCCCCCTCCACGCTCTGTTCGAAGAGCGCGGCAAAGCTCTCCATGCTCGCCCCGGACGAGCCTGCCTCCACTTGGATGTTACTAGTCATGTTGTTCGTTCTTGTTTCCTTTCCTTCCCTGGGATTCGCCGCTGCGGGCGTAGGCGTGGACCCATGGTGCCACGCACGAGCGACGGAGGGGCAGGCACACGCGTACCGATGCACCCGGCCCCTCGGGAGAGGCGAGCCTGTAGTCTGAGGAGGGGCCTCTGTCAATGCAACGACCGAGCCACGGAAGGTTTTTGTCGTTTCCCTGAGAAACGACGAGCTCGCCGGCTCAAGGGGGCGCCATCTTCACGGCGCGGCGCTCGGGGCGGCCTTCATCCCGTCGAGCGCGTCGCGCGCCGCGCGGGCGCGCTGTGCGAGGTCTGCGCAGGCGCGATCGAGGCCCTCGTAGGGCCACTTCGTCTGGAGCTCGACCTGGTCGCCCTGCGCGAGGGCCTGGGCTCCCTCGAGCGCGGCCCTGGCGCCGGCGACGTCCGGGAGCACGGCGAGGGCGAGCTTGAGGCTGCCGAGCAGCGCCTGGGTGTCCGCCGCGAGCGCCGCCGCGGCCTCGCCCGAAGCGGGGGCGAGGCGCATCGCGAGCGCGGGCTCCGCGCCGAGGGTGAGGGCGCCCGAGGCGTGATCGACGCGGCGGAACAGCGCCCCGGCGCGCGGCAGCACGGCGGAGACCACGCCGGCGGCGCCGGACCACGCGGCGCTCGTCAGCGCGAAGGTGACCGGGCCCTGCTCGGGCAGATCGAGCCGCTGCCACTCGTCCGACGCGGGCAGCGCGGCGTTCACGATCTCGACGTCCGTGCCGAGGACGATCGTGCCGTCGTCGGCCTGGCCGATCACGGCGCGCGGGAGCTTGTCGACGATGAAGAGATCGCCCTCGCGGCGCCAGCCGTCCCAGCCCTCGTCGCGGGCCATCTTCTCCATGCCGGCGACGAACCGGTCCTTCGGGATGCGCCCGCCCGCGAGCGCGACCCAGCTCGTGGCGTCGGTCGAGGCGATCACGACCTCGCGCAGATCCGAGGGGAAATCGAGGCCGGTCGCGGCCTCGAGGCGCGCCTTGCGCGACGCGCGCGACGCGTCCGACGCCGGCTCGTCGAGCAGCGGGAGGAAGTGCTGGCGCACGGGGCCGAAGAGCGCGAGCTCGGCGGTCTCGAGGCGGATCACGATGTTCGCGTCGCCCGGGATGTGGCGCCGGGCCGTCGGCTCGTAGCGCCAGAAGAAGAAGTAGACCCCGAGCGCGGCGCCGACGAGCAGCGCGAGGAGCGCGAGCGCCGCGAGGAGGCACGCGGCCGCCCGCGGCCGGCCCGGGCGCGGCGGGGCGGCGGGCGGGCGCTCGCGCTGCTCGCCGGCGCGCGCCTCGGCGGGGTCGCCGCCGGCGCGCGCCTCGGCGGGGTCGCCGCCGGGGGTCGGCGCGGGCGCCGCGGCGTCGTCGGTCACGGTGGGGCGGATCGGCTCTTCTTCTTCGATCAGGGTGTCGGGCATCGGTTCAGCCGGGGGAGCGCCGGGACGGCCGGATAGCTCAACGAGTGAACAAGCAAGAGAACTACTACGTGTCGGGCGTCAGGTTCATCCGGGAGCGCCGGACGGCCAGATCGCTCGACGGGTGAGCTAGAACATCGATCACGTTGAAACCCGGAGAAATTCACAGGGAGGCGGGGAGGCGGGGAGGAAGAAAAAATGAAGTTCTATCTCTTGCCGTCTCTCGCTCCCCGCCTCCCCGCCTCCCTGTGAATTCCCTGCTTTCTCTCGTGGTTTCAACCCGTTCGTCGCTCTAGCAAGCGACTACGGCGCGCCGGGCGTCGGTTCCGCCGGTTCCGTCGGTTCCGTCGGTTCAGCCGCGGGGCGCCGGGACAGCAGGGCGAGCACGACCGGCGCAGGGATGAGCCAGCGGAGCCGCACGGTGCGCTCCACCTGCTCGACCGAGAGCGCCTTCATGAGGCCGGCGTAGCGGGCGTCCTCGACGTTGTCGCGGAGCACCTCGAGGAACCGGCCCGCGCGCGTGGCGCCGGCCGCGTCGACGCCCACGATCTCCGCGTCGAGGCGCACGCCCTCGTCGTCGAGGGACGCCACGGCGCGGACGCGCTCGACGCCGGCGACGAGCGCGCCGAGCGAAGGGAAGCGCCGCGCGAGGGGGATGGGCAGCCGGCGCGCGCGCAGGTCGAGGCTCACGAGCCCCTCGGCGGCAGGGTCGCCGCGGCGCGCGTCGGGGCCGTCGCGCAGGACGCGCGCGACGCTGCTCACCTCGACCGCGGACACCAGCGCGACGGCGCGATCGCCGAGCGCGATGATCCGCGCCGCCTCCCCGCGCGTGTCCACGTCGCCGCGGCGGTCGAAGACGGAGACGCCGCCGAACGGAGGCGGCGCCGCCTCCCAGCGGTCGGGATCGGGCGCGAGCCCGGCCATGCGGCCCTCGAGGACGACGACGCGGTCGCCCTCCTCGAGATCGGCGAGCCGCAGGCCGAGCCAGACGACGTCCGCGCGGCGGAGGGCGCTCTCCAGCACCTCGTCGGGCGCCTCGTCGAGCGCGCGCCGCGCGAGCTCGTCCGCGGCGGCCTGGCCCAGGCCGGCGCGCATGCGGGCGACGTCGACGCGCACCACGAGATCGAGGTCGGCCGGGATGAGGTCGGCCGGCTCGACGCGCCGGACGATCCGCGGGCCGGCGGCGCTCCTCGCGCCGCGCTCGCCGGCGAGCCCCGGCGCGGCGTCCCCGCAGGCCGGGAGCGCGAGCGCGAGCGCAATCAGGGCAGCGCCGGCGGCGGCGCGGGCGCGGAGCTCAGCCGCCGCGCGCACGGACCTCCACGAGCGTCGCCATCTCGTCGATGATCTCCGGCGGGCTCCGGTGGCCGGAGTCGACGAGGATCGCGTCGTCGGCCTTGCGGAGCGGCGCGACGGCGCGCTCGCTGTCGGCCTTGTCGCGGCGGAGCACGTCGGACAGCGTCGCCTCGAAGCTGACGGTCATGCCGCGCGCGACGAGCTCGTCGTACCGGCGCTTGGCGCGGATCTCGGCCGGCGCCGTGAGGAAGAACTTCACCTCGGCGTCCGGGAACACCACGGTGCCGATGTCGCGCCCCTCGAGCACGACCCCGCCCCCCGCGCCGGCCTGCCGCTGCATCGCGAGCAGCGCCTTGCGCACCGCGGGGATGGCGGAGACCCGGCTCGCCCCGAGGCTGATCTCGGGCGCGCGGATCGCGCTGGAGACGTCCTCGCCGTCGAGCAGCACCCGCATGCCGCTGCCCCCGACGCTCGACTGGGCCGGGCTGTCGTCCGGCGGCGCGCCGGGCGCGGACGCGGGGGCCTCGCTCCGCTCGAGCGCGATGCGCCCGCCGCTGGCGAGGTCCTCGGCGAGGGCGCCGATCGCGCCGCTCTCGTCCCACGCGAGGCCCACGCGGTGGACCGCGAGCGCGACGGCGCGGTAGATCGCGCCCGTGTCGACGAGGAGGTAGCCGAGCCGCTCGGCGAGCCCCCGCGCGACGGTGCCCTTGCCGGCGCCGGCCGGCCCGTCGATGGCGACGCGCAGCCGCCGGCCCTCGCCCGGGGCCGAGAGGTGGCGCGCGTCGTCCTGTCTCTGCCGTTCCGTCACCTGCGCTCCTCCTCGCTCCCTCGCTCCGTCGCTCCCTCGCTCCGTCGCTCCCTCGCTCACGCCGCGCGGGCTCCCTCGACCTCGATGCGCGCGCCCAGGGCGCGCAGCGTCCCGACGAAGAGGGGGAAGCTCGTCGCGATGCAGCCCGCGTCGCGCACGCGCGTCGGCCCGCTCGCCGCGAGCCCGAGCACGGCGGCCGTCATCGCGATGCGGTGATCGCCGCGGCTGTCGACGTCGGCGGCGTCGAGCGGCCGGTCGGGCCTGCCCTCGACGAGGAGCCCGTCGGTCCGCTCCTCGCAGCGCAGGCCGAAGGCGCCCAGCACGGACGCCATCGCCGCGATCCGGTCGGTCTCCTGGACGCGCAGCTCCCTCGCGTCGAACACCTCGGTGACGCCGCGCGCCCGCGCGCCGAGGCCGAGCAGGATCGGCAGCTCGTCGATGGCGCGCGCCGCGAGCTCGCCGCCGGCGCGCCCGCCGCGCAGGCTGGCGCCGGCGTTGAAGGAGACGTGCAGGTCGCCGGTCGGCTCGCCGAGGGACTCGCCCTTGATCTCGACGGCGATGGGGCTGTCCATGTCGCGCAGCACCTCGAGCAGGCCGGCGCGCGTGGGGTTGAGGCCCACGCGGCGCGCCGTCACGCGGCTGCCCGGCACGATCTGCGCGGCGGCGAGCAGGAACGCGGCCGCGGAGAGGTCGCCGGGCACGTCGATCTCGAAGGCCGGCAGCGCGCCGGAGAAGCGGAGCGCGTCGAGGCAGACCATGGCGCCGACCGAGTCGATCGGCGCGCCGAGCGCGGTGAGCATGCGCTCGGTGTGGTCGCGCGAGACGATCGGCTCGCGCACGAAGGTGGGGCCGTCGGCGAAGAGGCCGGAGAGGAGGAGGGCGCTCTTCACCTGGTCGCACGAGACGGGGAGCTCGTACTCGATCGACGAGAGCACGTGCGGCTCCGGCAGCGGCCCGACGTCGAGCGGCGCCGTGATCTCGCCGATCTTGCGCGGGTCGAGCTGCCCCTCGATGCGCCCGCCGCGGAGCCGGAGCGGCCTGGCGACGCGCTCCATGGGGCGGCGCGAGAGCGAGGCGTCGCCGGTGAGCCGCGCGGCGAAGCGCTGGGCGACGAGGATGCCCGACAGGAGCCGCATCGTGGTGCCGGAGTTGCCGCAGTCGATGGGGCCGTCCGGGGCGCGCAGGCCGGAGAGCCCGGCGCCCTCGACGATGAGCTCGCCGGGCGTCGGCTCGTCGACGCGTACGCCCAGGGCGCGCAGCGCGCTCACGGTCGAGCGGATGTCGCCGCCCTGCATGCCGCCCTGGACGCGGCTGCGCCCGGTGGCGAGCCCGGCGAGGAGGAGCGCCCGGTGGGCGATGCTCTTGTCCGCAGGGACCGGCACGCTCCCGATGAGCGGCCGCTCCGCCGGGTGGACGATCAGGTCGGGCACGCGTTGCCGTTTAGCAGAACGGCGGCGGCAGGCACAGCGAAGGCACGCGCCTTGGTGCTACGGTCGGCGCCTCGCGGCGGATCGAGCGGATCGAGCGCATAGAGCGGATCGAGCGGATTGACAGGAGACAGGAGGCGACGTGAACGAGGCACTGGACGTGGCGGCGCGCGTGGCGGCTCGGCTCGGCGCGGTCCCGGGGGTGGTGGCGGTCGTGCTGGGCGGCTCACTCTCCCGCGGGGCGGGCCACCCGGACTCGGACATCGATCTGGGCATCTACTACGAGCCGGAGCGCCCGCCCGATCTGGCGGCGCTGCGCGCGCTCGCGCGGGAGCTCTGCGCGAGCGGCGCCGCGGGCGCGGTGGCGCCGCTCGCGCAGGAGCTCCTCCCGAACAGCCTCGATGACGTCGTGACGCCGCCCGGCGCCTGGGGGCCGTGGATCAACGGGGGCGCGTGGCTGGAGGTCGAGGGGCGCCGGGTCGACTGGCTCTACCGCGATCTCGCCCGCGTGCGGCGCGTGATCGAGGAGTGCCGCGCGGGGCAGGTGACGTGCGACTACCAGCCCGGGCACCCGCTCGGCTTCCTGAACGCGATCTACCTGGCCGAGGTCCACGACTGCCGGCCGCTCTTCGACCCGGGGGGCGCGCTCGGGCCGCTGAAGGCCCTCGCGTCGCCGTATCCGCCGGCCCTGCGGCGGGCGATCCTCGACAGGTTCCTGTGGGAGGCCGGCTTCGCGCTCGACACGGCGCACAAGGCGGGGAGTCGCGGCGACGTGCTGTACGTGAGCGGGTGTCTGTTCCGCGCCGCGGCCTGCCTGGTGCAGGCGCTCTTCGCGCTGAACGAGCGCTACGTCTCCAACGAGAAGGGCGCCGTGCAGAGGACGCGGTCGCTCCCGCGGTGCCCCGAGCGCTTCGCCGACCGGGTGGAGGCGATGCTCTCGGCGCCGGGCCTCGACGCGGGCGCGCTGCTCGGGAGTATCGGGCGCATGGAGGCGCTCGCGCGCGAGACGCGCGACCTGTGCCGCCAGGGTGAGCCGAGCTGCTAGCATCGGCCGGGACGGTGGCTGAGGACGCCGCGGGGGCGGGCCTGGGGGCACATCGCGCGAGGACGAGGAGCCATGGAGTCGATCAAGCTGGAGCACGGTCCGTCGGAGGAGCAGCTGGACAAGCTCGGGGCGCGCGGCTGGCCCATCTGGACGAAGGAGGTGTCGACCTTCTCCTGGCACTACGACGAGCCGGAGACCTGCTACGTGCTCGAGGGCGACGTGGTCGTGACGCCCGCGGAGGGCGGCGGCGCGCCGGTGCGCATCCAGGCGGGGGATCTGGTGACGTTCCCGGCGGGGATGAGCTGTACGTGGGAGGTCCGCTCCCCGGTGCGCAAGCACTACCGGTTCGGCTGAGCGGGGCGGCGGGGGGCCGCGGCGCCGAGGCGGATCCTCGATCCGGAAGGCGCAAGCGCACTGGGCGCGATGGCCGGTGTGCGGTGCTTCGGCGCGAGCTGGCTGTCGGCGATCGCCGCCCGGCGGCGCTCTGGCGCGAGCTGGCTGTCAGCGATCGCCGCCCGGCGGCGGTGCGAAGTAAGATAATTTACATGAAATCGCCGCCCGGTGGCGCCTGGCGCAGGTCAACTACCCGCAATGGCCGCCCGGTGGCGTTTTGATGTGAGTCATCTTACGCAGAACTGCTGGCTGGCGGCGCTTTGATGTAACAGATCTTACCATGGATGGCCGCATGAAGCATTGGGCGGTGAGATATCTTACCATTATGGTCGCCTGACACCCGTTCCGCGCGAGTGGATGGCCGCGCAACCGCCGGCAGGCGGCGAAAAAAGCAAGATACCTTACTTTCGTGGGGTGGAGGGCGGCGGATCGAGCAAGACGCTTTGCGTCGGGCGCCAGCGTGGGGACCCGTCGTGGCGTGGCGTCACGAGCGCCCGGCTCAGGCGCCGTCGAACAGCTCGTCGTCATTGCCAACGTCTCCGGGCGCCACGGCGTCGCTGGCCGGCGCGGGTTCAGCCGCGCCCTCGTCGCCGGCCTTCGATCGCGCCGGTCGGCCCGTGCAGACGGCGGATGACCTCGAGGGCGAGAGCGCGCGACTCGGAGCGGTGACGGCCGGGCTGAGCGCAGCCGAGCCGCTCCGCGCCCTCTTGCTTGTGGAGCGCTATCTAGCGGAGAACGTCTCTCCGGCAGCAGCGGCCAAGCTCGAGGCCTTGCGTGCTGAGGCAGACCGGGATCTCGCCGAAGTAGCCTTGAGAATGCCACCCGTGCGGCCGGCCAAGTACGTCTTGCAGGACACGGCATGATCGCCGCTCCCAGCCGCAACAGCTAGACTGGCCGGTGTCCGTGGCCTGAGCTCGATCGTCGTCGTCGCTGGCGGGCGGCGCGATGTCGTCGACCGGCGCGGGCCCGGCGGGCTCGGCGACCACGTCCGTGCTGATGCGCCGCAAACACTGAGCTAAGGCCAGGCCACCCTCGCGCCCCGTCGGTACGCACAAACCTCCTTTGGCTTCTTCATGCAGCCAGTGAGGTTGCCGTTGCCTGCGTTGTTCTTGTATGGATGCTTGTACGATGGTCGGCATGGAACCCCCGCCTCAGCACACCTGATCATGCACTCCACAGGATCCAGCTTCTTGCAGGCTACTACCCAGTTCACTTCCTGCGCGCTCACGCCGATAGACTCCTCATTCGTCGTGCTCGCGGACGGTTCTTCCTCTCCGGCTGTGTTCGCGGGCGATTCTTCCAGGCTTGCGTTGTCCGCCGCTTCCGCCTCAGGGGCGACGCTGCAAGCCGCGTAGAACGCGACCGCCAGCGGAACCACGCCCACGATGAAAGTAGCCGACCTCATGGCCCCTCCTCATCCGATTGCTCGCGTCACACCACGGACCAGCAGGTCCACGGGGTTCACACTGGATCTGCGGATGCGAAGAGCAGGCCAGCTGCGGCTCTGTTGCTGAGCCGCGCCGCACCGAGACACCTCAGCACGCCGACGATCATCCGCGTCACCAGCGTGGGCATGAGCTCCACCGTGAGGCCCAGCCAAGCCGAGATGTGAAGGCATGCGAGTTCCTGCGACGCCGAGGAGGCGGCGCTGGTCACGATGCCCTGGCCGGGCCGTTGTCCCACCTGCGGCGGCGGCTGGTGCCCGATGAGCTTCCGCTTCGACGGCGCACGGTTCTCCAAGCGAGCAAATTAGCCGTCTGACGATGAGAATTTTTGGTCTGACTCCGGAATGTGCCCATGGGCGACAAATGGGGACCATCCAGGATTCACAGCGGGAGAAGATCCATGGTAATTCACCTCTGCGCGAGGAACAGACGCCGCTCCGGCCGAAGCTGGGTGGAAGAGGTGGTGCCGCGCCGGATTGGGCCAGCGCGGCATCCGGTCCCCGCGTTGCGCCGAGGTGAACCTTGCTGCGTCCTGCGCTGGTCGTCTGTTGGTCGAAAGCGGCGGCCGTCACGATGTTCCTCCTCGCGCTTTCACCGGCCTTCGCCGCGCCGCCGCCGCGACCACCGTCGCCATCACGGTCGCCGCGCGTGGCAGCCCTGGTCAGGGAGGCGGAGGCGGCCCTCGATCGGCTGGACATCGCGCGCGCCCGCGACCTGTGGGCGCAGATCTACGATGTCGAGAGATCCACCGTGGCGATCTGCCAGCTCGGGCAGCTGGATCGCCGCCTCGGGCGCTGGGTGGACGCGGCGGGGGAGCTCACGCGCTGCGTGCAGGAGATGCGCCCGCCGGCCACGCCCCTGGAGCAGCGACTCCACGACACACGGCACGCGGACCTGGCCGCGACACGCCGGCAGGTGGCGGAGCTCCGTGTGTTCGCGCCTGCTGGTGCAGCGCCCGTGCTCGCGGACGGCCGTATCATGGACGAGACCGGCCGTATTTACGTCGAGCCGGGGCCACATGAGGTCACTGCCGTGTTGCCGGACGGCCGGAAGGCGCGCTCCACCGTGCGTGTCGCCGCGGGAGAATCGCGGGCTCTCCTCCTGAGCCCGGCGCCTGCGGGGCTTCGCCCCGTCGCCTCGCCGCCGGCGAGGCCCGCGGGCGCGCCGGCACAACCGGTGGCTCCTCCGGCGCCGTGGCTCCTTTACGCGGGCTCAGCAGCGTCGGGGGCGTTCCTGGTGTCCGGGATCGTGCTGCACATCGTGGCATCGGTCGAGGACAGCGCCCTGAGGACCGAGATGTGCAATGCCGACTGGGAGGAGACGGAACCAGCTCGGAGAGCGATGCTCGCCATCGACGTAAAGCAGCACATCAGCACGGCAGCTCTCGTCGCCGGTAGCGCGCTGGGGGCCGCGACGCTGGTGGTCGCGCTGCTGCCGAGCGGCGCCAAGGTCCGCGCGAGCGCGCGCGGCGCGGAGGTGCGTTTCTCGTGGTAGAGCCTGGTATCATCTGGGAAGGTCACCGGATCCTCAGCGAGGTTCACGATGGCATGGTCCGCACGTTCCTCGCCCAACAGGTGGGCGGTGAGGGCGCGACGGTCTGGTTGCACCTGCGCGAGGGCCAGCCGATGGACCGGACGGCCTTCGCTTCGGAGCTTCAGCGCCTGCAGGGCATCGCGCGAGCGGTTCCCCAGGTCGAACCCGCGCTCTACGGCGATGCGGGCGGCCTCTCTGCCTGGGTGGCGTGCCGGCGAAGCCACGGAATCAGCATCAAGGACGCGACGCGCGGGGCCGATCTCGGGGTCACCGCGCTGCGGATGGTGCTCGAGGTCGCCCGCACGATCCAGCGGTGTCACGCGCTGGGCTGGTGCCATGGGGCGCTCGGGCCTGACCGCGTATTCATCACGTCGAAGCGGGACTACAGCATCAGCCAGTTCGGTTTGGTCCGGCTGTTCCGGATCGAGCCGCACGAAGCCGCGCGGGAGCCGCTGGTGGCGGCTCCTGAGCTGCTGCGCGGCGATCGGGTGGGTCCACGAGCCGACGTTTATGGCCTCGGGATCTTGCTCTACGAGCTCGTCTGCCGCCGCTCGCTCGACGTTGGGCTGCCCGGTACGTTGGGGGCGCAGCGGAACCGGCCCACGATCCCCATCGACACACCGCGTGCCGTCGCTACAGCCATCGAGACGGCCTTGGCAGAGGATCCGCGTCGCAGGTACAGAAACGTGGACCACTTCGCCACCGTGCTCGAGGGCCTCGTGGACGCATGGGCCACGCTGGACCGGGAGCCGGGCAGCGGCGGGGAACAGGCCTCTATCGCTAGCGCGGTGCCATCGACCTTGCGCAGCTCCCACCTGGAGGGCCCGCATTCGTCGGTCCCCTCGACGGAAGAGCCGGACGCCCCTTCGTCCGAGGGCGCGCCGGTCGTTTCGATATTGAACGACGATGAGCCTCCGCTGCCGGAGATCCCCTCTCTTGACGTACCATCGCGTACGGCTCCCGCTTCGCAGGAGCGAATGCTGCCACCGCCGCCCTCCCTCGTCCGAGAACCTGGGCGAGCACGGATGATGGCCCCGAGAAACCCTGCCGACACGCCGCCGCGGCGGCTCGCGATCCGCATCGCCGTTTCGGTCGCCGCATTGGCTGCGCTGTGCGCCGGCGCGCTCTGCCTGCTGCGCCCAGCTGGGGTCGTGCTCCGCGCGGAGAAGCTCGCGGTCGATCCGGCATACCGGGGTGTGACGTCGCGTGAGCAGCAGCGTCTGCCGCCCGCGACGTCGACGCCAGCCACGTCGAAGGAAGCGGGCGGCCGCCCGCGCGCTGCGCTCTCGCGGCGAAGGGACGTGGTGGCGAGGTCCGAACCGCGCCGGCCGTACTGCGAGACCGGCGATGTGAGCTGCGGTCCTGCGTTGTACTAGGAGGGCTTCTGTCGATGCGATGTGTTCTTCTGTTCATCGGCGCGAGCGCTGGGATCGGCTGTGTCCCCGATCTGGACTGCCCCGGACGAGGCCCCCACGAAGGGGACCCCGCCGTGTGGCTCCGGAAGGGCACACAGAACGAGGCGCAAGGCTGCTCGGAAGACAGGGATGTTCTCTGGGACGGGTGGGAGAAAGAATCTCCCTCCACCCCGGAGTCGCCCACGTTCGCGCGCGCCTGCGCCGGCGTGGTTCGAGGCGACATCCCCGAGGGGTACACTCTGTGCGTCATCCCCAGCCAGGCGGACGGTGTATGCTGGGAGGGATACGAGGACCGCGCGACGTACGTTGCAGAGGATGGAGAGGAGCACGTCATGTGCTGCACACCCAGGGGGAACCCGCCGACGGTGATCCCTCTAAGCCACGACGGATGCGCCACATGACCGAGACGAGCGCAGGTGTCCTCGGGCGCGCGCTTCCCCCTCTGCTCTGGGCTCTCGTCAGCGCTTCGGGCAGCGGGTGTATCGCGGATCCAGAGGTTGCGGGCAAGGTGATCGTCTCGCGGGACGGCGAAGAGCTGATGATCGACACCGGCGGAAACGGTACGCAGGCCGTGGATGTCGGTGACGAGGTCTCGGGGATGTGCATCTTGCGCAATCAAGGTGAGCTCAGCGTGACACTGGCGAAGGATGGCGAGGCGCTTTCCTTCTTCGACGTGATGGACGAGGCCGACTCGCCTCACACCTCCGCGAGGATCGACGGAGAGCTGTACCAGGGGGCATGCGAGATCGTCGTCCAGGAGCAGAAAAGCGACCCGTACGAGGCCGACGTGGCGGCGGGGCCGTGCGACCTCGTCCGGCTCTTCGACGGTGCGAAGGCGCGCCTCGAGATGGCGATCTTTCACGTCTCGGACTGCAGCGGGGCCGACTAGCCGGGCCAGGTCGGGCGGTCACGCCTACCAGGAAATCCGACCAGCCGCTGCGGGCTCCACGCTGACACCGGACCACGCGAGCGTCCTGATGAAGCGGACGCCGCACGTCGCCACGACCGCCACGTGCTGCGTCGACAGATAGGCCGCCCCGAGCTCCGCGGCCGGGAAGAATCCGAGGTACCGCAGGCACAACCCCCACGCGTTGCACACGGGGACGCGCCCGAGGTCGAGCCGCGCCGTGAGCTCGAAGGAGAGGGGCATGCGGAACGGCATGACCCGGGCCGACGCCGTGGGGCCTCCCAGGAAGCCGAGCCAGCGTGCATCGCCGCTCAGACCGAAGAGCCCCGCGTCAGCGCCGAGGCCGATATCCACGGCGTCACGGAGGGGCCATCGATGCATGCCGGTGACCGACGGCACGATGCCGCCGGTCGCCCGCGCGGCGCTCGCCCCCAGCACGACATAGACCGCCTTGACGTCGACTTGCCACGGAGGCGGCGCACCGCCTTGCGCCCGGGCGCCTGCGGATACGAGCCACAGCGCGACAATCCCGGCGCACGGCCCCGTCAGCGCGCTACGTGTCCCTCTCCGGCGGACCATCGTCGGCCTGCGCATTTCTTCGAGCAGCGCGGAGCGCCGCGAGCCAGTGCGCCTGGTCCGGGTCGCTGTCCCACGGCGGCGCCTCCCGGTAGAGCGTGTCCCAGTATTCCCATACTGCCGCCTCGGCCGTTGCCAGATCGCTCTCGCCTTCGGGCGCCTCCACGACGCGATCCACGAAAGAGCACCATGGTTCCGAGGTGCGGTGGCTCAGGCGCATCCACGGTCGAGCGGGCTCCCCGCCAAAGCGTCCATCGCTGCTCTGGAGATAGCCTTCGCAGGCGCTCTGCGCGAGGGCCCTGCGCCAGTGGTAATTGATCGACATCGTGCAGGTGTCGCGGTACAGCGCTGCCCAGATGCGGTCCTCCTCCGGGACGTCCTCCCGCCATGCGCTCGCATACAGCGCGCGCAACTCCTGCTCGCGTGACGCCAGCTCCTCTCGATTGGCCGGAGGCGGCAGGGCCCTGATGGCGCGGTCGCGCGCGGCGCTCGGCCCGGGGAGCTCAGGCGCGGCGCCCCAGCCGAAGGGCGGCTTCAGCACCGGCGGGATGGGTCTCGTCAGCGTCCTCGGTTTTCCGCGGCGCTCGATCCTAAAACCCCTCCGGAAAGCGCGGAGCGCCTCGGCCCGGAGCTCCTCGGCCGTGTCGTCGGACGTCAGCGTCCGCCAGAGATAGGTCCTGTGGAGGCGAGACGTCGGGTCGGCCGTAGCAAGCTCGCTTGTGTCGGGGCGCTCTTTCTTGAAGGCCTCGATCATGGTGAAGAACGAGCTCCGGACGGCCTCCAGCAGCATCGGCCAGGGGGGAGCCGGCTGCCAGTCGAAGCGTAGGTGGCGGCTCAGGAGGGCACCTGCGTTTCCCTGGCCGACGCCCGGGGGTCGCGAGTCGTCGATCCACCGCGCGAACTTCTCGCGGTGTCGCACTGCCCATTCGCGGTCCTCCTCGAGCAAGTCGTCGCGCCACGCTTCGGCGCAATGCCTTCCCAGATTCTCGAGATACCACGTCCATGTTTCAGGGTCCTTGGTCGTAAAGAGGCCGTGTCCGGCGACCGCTTCGCGCAGCTGGACCCCTCCGGGCGGGAAGCTCGACCACCACTTCACGGCCGATCTCCCGGTTGCCCGCCGGTCGGGTCTGTCGGTTGCCCGCCGGTCGGGTCGGTGGGCGTGGGCGGGCATCCCGGCATATCGTGAACAGTGAACCACGGCTCCTGATCGGCCCAGTCGGTCCACTGACCACCAGCCTGGTAGCGGCACTGCAGCTTGCCCATCCGATGATGAGGCTGCCTCCCCTCGAGCCACCTGATCGCCGTTCCATTCATGCTCAGCCTCGTCAAGTACTCTACCGTGTTTGGCGGCATCGCCGCGATCCGGTCTCTCACCCGGATCCATTCGCAGCGATCGCCGGCGCCTCCCACGCCCCGCGTCTCGGTTAGAATACGACCCCATGGGACTATTTCATCTTTCCGGACGGAGCGGTCTCGGCCTGGCGGGCCCCCGCGCGCTCGCGCGCGCCGCCGGGGCGCTCGGCTTCGTGCTCTCCGCCGGGTGCGCGGCGGAGGCCGTGGACCCGGCGCCCGAGACCTCGGTCGGCGCGGTCGAGGGCACGGACGCCGTCGTCGCCGCCGTGCGCGGCGAGGGCAAGATCACGCTCTACGTCTGCGGCGGCGCGAGCAGCTACGCGACGATGACCCGCTGGTTCGAGGGGACCGCGGAAGCGAGCGGCGCGTTCTCCCTGTCGAAGGGCGGATGGACCGCCAACGCCGAGCCCGGCGGCGACGCCGGCCAGCTGCGCACGCCCGACGGCGCGGAGCTCGCCTTCCAGCTGCGCCCCGCGTCCCTCGACCGCGCCGAGGGCCTCTACGCGGCGGTCGACAGCGGGTGCCGCACCGGGGTGGTCGTCCTCACGCCGGAGGGCGCCGAGGCGCCAGCGCTCCAGGGCACCTGGTGCGGCGCCGGCGACCGCTACGCGCAGGTGACGCCGATCCGCTCGCTCCACGAGATCGATCGGCGCGGGATCGAGGTGCGCGTCGAGGTCGACGGCGCTCGGAAGGACCTCCTCGTGACCCCGCTCGATCAGCCCTGATCGCGCCCTCCGGGGCGCTCCAGCTCCGTCGTTGAATTTCGCCCCGCGCCGATCGAAGCTCGGCAGGTGGCGGAGGCAGCTCGACCGCGGAGGCAGCGCCTCTCCCTGCCCGCGTCGCGCTTCATCGGCCGGGAGGGCGAGCTCGCCGGGATCGCCGAGCTCCTCCGGCGCGGCGACCGGCTGGTGACCCTGTGGGGGCCGGCGGGCATGGGCAAGACGCGACTCGCCCTGGAGCTCGCGAGCCGGTGGGCCGAGGCGCAGCCAGGCGAGGCCGTGTGGCTCTGCGAGCTCACCGCCTGCCGCGACCTGCGCGCCGTCTGCGGCGCCGTCGCGCGCGCGATCGGCGCGCAGGTCGCGGCAGGGCGCCGGGAGGCGACGCTCGTCGAGCGGATCGGCCGCGCGCTCGCGGCGGAGGGACGGGCGCTGCTCGTGCTCGACAACCTCGAGCACGTGCTCGAGCCGGCGGCGCCGGCCCTCGGCGCGTGGGTGCGCGCCGCGCCCGAGCTCCGCTTCCTCGTGACGTCGCGCGAGCGCACCCGCCTGCCCGGGGAGGTGAGCTACGAGCTCGGCCCGCTCGACCTCCCCGCCGAGGGCTCGTCCGAGCGCAGCGCAGCCGTGGCGCTCTTCCTCGATCGCGCGGCCGCCCACCGCGCGTCCACACCGCCGCCGCCGCCGCCCGGCGGCGAGCGCCTCGCCGACGTCGCCGCGCTGGTGCGGCGGCTCGAGGGGATCCCGCTCGCGATCGAGCTCGCGGCGGCGCGCGAGGGGGTCCTCGGCGTCCGCGGCCTGCTCGCGCGCCTCGGGCGCCGGCTCGACCTGCTCGCGGGCGCGGCGCGCGGCAGGGAGGCGCGGCAGGCGACCCTGCGCGGCGCGATCGAGTGGTCGTGGGACCTGCTCGACGACCGCGAGCGCCGGGCGCTCGCCTGCTGCTCGGTGTTCCGCGGGCCGTTCACGCTCGAGGCCGCGGCGGCCGTGCTCGCGGAGCCCGACGCGGCCGCGATCGACCGCGTCGAGGCGCTGCGCGACAAGTCGCTGCTCCGCGCGGCGCCCCCGGGGAGCGACGGGGCGACGCGCTTCGCGCTCTACGAGGGGGTGCGGGAGCTCGCCGCCGAGAAGCTCGCCGAGCGCGGGGAGCGCGAGGGCGCGGCCGAGCGGCACGCCGCCTTCTACCTGGCCGCCGGGGAGGCCGCCGCGGCGGACTTCGAGCGGCGCGGCGCGCTCGACGCGCTCAACCGCATCGCCGGCGATCTGGAGGAGCTGCTCGCCGTCGCCGAGGGCGCGCTCACGGCCGCCGCCGAAGGCGCGCTCGCGGCCGCCGCCGCTGAAGGCGCGCTCGCGGCCGCCGCCGAAGGCGCGCTCGCGGCCGCCGCCGCGGGCCGCCGCGCCGCGGCCGAGCGCGCGCTGCGGGCGCTGTGCGCGGTGGAGCCCGTGCTCAGCACCCGCGGGCCGTTCGGCGCCCAGCTCGAGCCGCTCGACCGCGCGCTCGCCGCGGCCGAGCAGCTCGCGGCGGATCCGCTCGTCGTGGCCCGGGCGCTCGCGGCGCGGGGGCGCGCGCGGCGGCTCCGCGGGCAGGCGGAGGCGGCGCTCGAGGACCTCGGGCGCGCCCGCGCGCAGGCGGCGGCGCTCGGCGCAGAGGCGCTGCTCTCGGGGATCGTCGCGGACCTCGGCGTGCTCCACCACGGGCGGCGCGAGATGGAGCGCGCGCGCGAGCACTACGAGCAGGCGCTCGCGCTCCACCGCGCCCTCGGCGACCGCCGCGCGGAGGGGCGCGCGCTCGGCAACCTCGGCGCGCTCCACCACGACGAGCGCCGCGAGGGCGAGGCCGCCGGCTACTACGAGCGGGCGATCGCGATCGCGGCGGAGATCGGCGACGGCCGGCTCGAGGGGATCTTCTCGACCAACGCCGGCCTGCTCGAGCAGGAGCGCGGCGCGCCCGCGCAGGCGCGGCGGCGCTACGAGCGCGCGGCCGCGATCCTCGGCGAGGTGGGCGACCTCAGGCTGCTCGCGATCACGCTCGGCAACCTGGGCGCGCTCCACCACGAGGAAGGCCGCCTCGCCGAGGCGCGCGCCTGCCACGAGCGCGCCGTGGCGCTGCTCCGCGATGTGGGCGACCGCCGCTCGGAGGCGATCGCCCTCTGCCGGCTGGGCGCGGCGCTCGCGTCGCTGGAGGAGGTAGAAGAGGCGCGGCGCGCGCTGGAGACGGCCGAGCGGCTGCTCGCGCAGCTCGGCGACGAGCCCGACGTGGAGCTCGCGCGGGTGGCGTCGGGCTTCGTCGACCTCGCGCTCGCGCAGGCGGCGCGCCGCGCGGGGCGAGGGGACGATGCGGCCGCGCGCGGGGGGGCAGCGCGGCAGAGGATCGTGCGCGCGCGGGAGGGAGCGGAGGGGGCGCCGTCGAGCGCGAGCCGCTCCGACGACGTGCGGCTGCTGCTCCGGATCCTGGAGCGCAGCCTGGCGGCGCTGGGGCTGCCGGAGGGGCGCGGCGAGGGCGAGGGCGGCGAGCGCGAGCTCCTGCTGACCGAGGGGGCGCGGTTCTGCCGGCCGCCGGGGGGCGCGTGGCACGATCTGCGCGAGCGTCACGCGGCGCGGCGCCTGCTCGTCGCGCTGGCCGAGCAGCAGCGCCGCGCCCCAGGCCGAGGCCTCCCCCTCGCCGCGCTGCAAGAGGCGGGCTGGCCCGGCGAGCGCATCCTCCCGGACGCGGCGGCGAACCGGATCTACGTCGCGATGAACCAGCTGCGGAAGCTCGGCCTCAAGCCGTGGCTCCGGAGGGACGGGGAGGGGTACCTGCTCGATCCCGCGCTGCCGGTCCACCACGTCGCGATCGAGCCGGCGGCGGGGGGCGACGGCCACGTTTAAGGGCGGCTTAAGGAGCGGCCCGGGCCAGGACCTCTAGCCTCGACGGTGGAGGTCCCCCGATGCGCGTCTTCTCCTCGGTTCTCTTCGTGTCCTCGATCGCGCTCGCCGGCTGCGGCGAGCTCCAGCGCCAGGTCCCCGAGCTCGCCGCCGGCTCCGCCGGCGGGGGCGGCGACGCGCCCGGCGGCGGGGGCGCGGTGGGGGACGCGCCCGGCGGCGCGGGAGGCGAGGGCGGCGCGGGAGGCGGCGCGCCGGAGACGGGAGGAGCAGGCGCGGGAGGCGACGCGCCGCTCCCGCCGACGGACGCCTGGCACCGGCAGATCGCCGGCCCCGACATCGAGCAAGCCATGGCCCTGGCGATCGACCCGGGCGCGAACGTGCTCGTCGCCGGCAGCTCGCGCGGGCCTGCCGATTTCGGCGCGGGCCCGACGGCGCTCGCCGGCTTCGAGGATCTCTTCGTGGCGAAGTACACCGACAAGGGCGCCCTGCGCTGGGCGCAGCGCTTCGGCGGAGGCGTGGTGACGAGCACCGGCGCCGCGATCTTCGGCAACGACGGCGTCGCCGTCGTCGGTCATTACGCGAGCCGGCCGCTCGACGTGGGCGCCGTGTCGCTCGAGGCGCCGGAGGACCACGACATCTTCGCGATCGCGCTCGACGGGCAGGGCAACCTGCGCTGGGCGCGCCGCATCGGCGGCCCCGGCGACGATCTCGCTGGCCGCGTGGCCGCCGGTCCCGACGACAGCGTGATCGTCGCCGGCCAGTCCGGGGGCAGCCTCCTGCTCGCCAGGCTCGCCGTCGACGGGACGCCGGTCTTCGAGCGACGGCTCGGGAGCGTCGCCGGCAGCGTGTCCTTGTTCGCGCCGATCGGCGGGGTGGCGGTGGACCGGAGCGGCGACATCTTCGTGGCCGGCAGCTTCTCCGACGGCGCCGATCTCGGCGGCGGCCTGATCACCGGGCTGCGCGGCGACCAGGCCTGGGTGGCGAAGTACTCGGGCCGGACCGGCGCCCACCTCTGGTCGAGGCATTTCGGCGCGCCCGAGGACTACGGCCTGGGCCTCGGCGACGAGGCCCAGGCGCTGCTCGTGGACGCGCGCGGCGACGTGCTGGTCGCCGGCCAGCTCGCGGCGGGCGCCGACCTCGGCAAGGGGCCGATCGACGGCGCGGGCGGCGCGTTCCTCGCGAAGCTCGCCGGAGCGGACGGCGCGCTCCAGTGGGCGAACGTGCTCCCGGCGGCCCGCGTCGGCGGGACGAGCCTGTCGTTCACGCCCGACGGTCGCGTCGCGCTCATCGCCTCGCTCGGCGCACCCTTCGACCTGGGCGGCGGCGCGATCGACGAGCGGGGGAGCTACGTCGCCGTCTATGAGCCCGCGACGGGCGCGTTCGGGTCGCAGCGGCACATCGCCGAGGTCGGCGCGATGATCATCGACACGCAGAACGGGTTCTTCGGCCTGGGCGCCGCGGCGCTCGACGCACAAGGGAGGCTCTCGCTGGTGACGAGCTTCCACGGCGAGGCGCAGAGCGGCTACGGGACGCTGTGGAGCGAGGGCTGGGGCGACGTGCTCCTCGCCCACGTGCCGCTCTAGAAACGCCGGCCCTGGGCCCGCGCCCGCCCCGCGAGCCCTCGCCACCTGCCGCTCCAGAACGCCGGCGCCAGGCCGGCCCGCCTAGCTAGGCGCCCTCGCCCCCGGCCGGCTCGTCGCCGCCCCCCGCCGCCTCGCCCTCCTCGGCCGCCTCGCCCCCCTCGGCCCGCACGGGCGCGGCCCGCTCGGCCGCCTCGCGCGCGAGCGCGCCGGCGTGAATGGCGCGCACCTCGTCGATGGTGCTGGCGTCGGCGGCGGCCTTGTCGGGGCGGTAGCGCTTCACGCGGGCGAAGCGGAGCGCGAGGCCGCCAGGGTACTGCGGGCTCGCCTGCACGCCGTCGAAGGCGATCTCGACGACGAGCTCCGGCCGCACGTAGACCGTGTAGGCGTCGCGCGTGAGCTCGAGCTCGAGCAGTCGCTGCGTCTGCCAGGAGAGCATCTCGTCCGTCATCCCCTTGAACGTCTTGCCGAGCATGACGAAGGCGCCAGCGCCCGGGTCGCGGGCGCCGAGGTGCAGGTTGCTGAGGAGCCCGCGGCGCCTGCCGCTCCCCCACTCGACCGCGAGCACGACGAGATCGAGCGTGTGCGCGCGCTTCACCTTGAGCCACGAGCTGCCGCGCCGCCCGGCCTCGTAGGGCGCGGCCAGCGACTTGGCCATCACGCCCTCGTGGCCGCGGGAGAGCGCGTCGGCGAAGAACGCCTCGGCCTCGGCCGCCGTCGGGAGCTCGATCCGCGGGACGCGCAGCGACCGGTCGAGCACCTGGCGGAGCGCGGCGGCCCGCTCGCTGCCGGGCCGGTCGAGCAGGTCCTCGCCGTCGAGGTGCAGCACGTCGAAGAACAGGGCGCGCAGCGGCAGCTCGGCCCGCAGCGCGGCCACGTCCAGCGTGCGGCCGAAGCGGCGCATCGTGACCTGGAACGGCTGGGGCGCGCCGTCCGGCCGCAGCGCGATCGCCTCGCCGTCCAGCACCAGCGAGCGGGCCGGGAGCGCCCGCACCGCCTCGACGATCTCCGGGACCGCCTTGGTGACGGAGTTGAGGCTGCGGCTGAAGACGCGCACCTCGTCGCCGGCCTTGTGTACCTGCACGCGCGCGCCGTCGAGCTTCCACTCCAGGGCCATCGCGCGGAGCTCGCCGAGCGCCGTGACGATGTCGTCGGCGGCCTGCGCCAGCATCGGCTGCACGGGGCGGAGCAGCTGCAGCGAGAAGCGCTGGAGGCCGAACGCCCCCTCGAGGAGCGCGGCCTTGGCGACCTCGGCCGCGTCGCCGGCGAGCATGACGGCGCGCCGCAGCGAGGCCGGCGGCAGCCCCGCGGCGCGCGCCACCGCCTCGATCATGACCGCCTCGAGCGCGCCCTGGCGGAGCTCGCCGATGAGGAGCCGCGCGAAGAAGTCGCGCTCGAGCTCGGTGGCGCGGGCGAGGAGCCTGCCGAGCGCCGCGCGGCGCTGCCCGGCAGACCCGGGGCCGGTCGTGCGGGCGATGTCCGTGAAGACAGCGTCGGCTTCCCCCAGGGTCAGCGTGGGCTCGGCGGCGGCCGGGCCGGCGCGGCGGGCCTCGGTGACGATCGCCGGCCCGAGGCCGATGCGGCCCTGGCGCAGCCGACCGGCGAGCCAGTCGACGCCGATCTCCACCTCCTCGGGCGAGAGGCGGCGCAGGAGGTCGGCCAGGGCGGCGATCTTCTCGAGACGGCTGGAGGTCGTGGCGACACGCTCGGAGGTGGCGACGAGGTCAGAGACGAGCACGCAGGCATCCTACCCTGGCACCTCACGGGCGCACGCGCAGCGCACGCTCGACGGGTCGTGTGATGAGGCCGCTGCAGTGTGTCCTCTCCTACCGAACCGAGGGACTCCGCAGGATCGAACCTGACCCACAGGCGCCAAGAGTTCTCCGCATGGGCTGAGCGAGAGCCTACCAAAGGGTGTAAGAATGAGGAGCAGAAAAGATCTTTTTCGTGCGGGATCGCAGCCACTTTCGAGTGTAGCCACTTCCGGAGAGCGACGGGGAATTATCAGGTCATTCTCTGGTGTCGAGACATCATGAGGTAGCTGCGGCGGGCGCGGGTGTCCACGCGTGCGGACATCGCGCCGCGCGGACATCTCCGAGAGAGCGCATCCGCCGGTCGGTCGACGGTCTCCCCGCCTCCTGTGAATTTTCCGAAACGTTTGAGGGGATGCCTCAGTAAAGACGAGAAAGACGAGAGCCCCTCCCGTGAAGGCTCACTCCGACGGGGCCGGTGTGGCGAGCAACGCCGTGCCGTCGACGCGGTGGGTGACGACGCGCCAGGTGCCAAAGGGAGGCTCGGCGCGGAAGCTGGGATAGGCGATCAGCGCGGTGCCGTCGCCGGTGCCGGCGAGCGCAGGAGGGTCGTCGAGGTGAGCGTCCGCGGTGACGGGGAACCGGGTGAGCAGCGCCCCGTCGGCGCCGACGAGCGCGCCGAAGACGTCCTCGCTCGCGGGGCCGCACGCCTTCCAGCCGAGCACGAACCGCTGGCCGTCGAAGGCCACGGCGGCGCTGCCGAGGTTCACCCGCGCGACCAGGGTCCAGGAGTCATTGCGCCACGGCGGCAGGCACTCGGGATGCTCCGCGATGACCGTGGGGGCCTCGTCGAGCACCGCGCCATCGGGGCTCACCCGCGTCGTGAGGATACGCGATGAGCCGGTCGTGGCGTCGTGCCAGGCGACCAGGTAATCGCCCGCGCCGTAGGCGAGCGAGAAGGTCAGTACGCGGGCGTCGGGCGGCGTGATGGGGAACCCGCCAGGGTCGAGGACGGTGCCGTCCGGCGCGACGCGGGCGCCGAAGAGCGGGCCGCCGTAGCGGGGATCCTCGACCCAGACGAACAGGTGGTTCACGCCGTCCGAGGCGCTGGCGACGCGGCTGCTGAAGTCATACTCGGGATAGACCGACGCGCTCGGGTAGTCCGCCCCGAAGGTCGCGAGCCCGAGCCCGTTCATGTCGCGGTAGGCGCCGACGAGCGTTTGCCCGCCGCCGCTCGACAGCGCCGGGGGAAAGCGCGGGTTGGTCCAGGTGAAGAACGGAAAGACCTGCGGGGTC
This sequence comes from Sorangium sp. So ce1153, assembly GCF_051521595.1. Lineage (NCBI taxonomy): Bacteria > Pseudomonadati > Myxococcota > Polyangiales > Polyangiaceae > Sorangium > Sorangium sp. So ce1153. Next base: position 11,368,020 of record NZ_CP150361.1, on the reverse strand, counting down.
GCGCCGGAAGGTCCAACCCGGGCTCCCCCGACCGCGCACTCCACCTCCTGGAAGCTGGGATAGGAGCAATCCCACCATGCGAGCAGGGCGTCCGTTCCATCGAAGGAGACGCGGGGGAAAACCTGCTTCGCCGCGCCGGCGCCGACGTGCGTGGCCGCCGGGGCGACGGGGAGGCCCGCGGCGTCGACGCGGGTCAGGTAGATATCTTCCCGCATCGAGAGCCCGGCGTTGCGGCCGTCGCTCCAGGTCACGGCGAAGCCCTCGCCGTCGAAGGCGACCGCGGGGTGGAGCTGGGCGTTGGCGCTCCTCGAGACGAGCACGCCCCCGTCCGGGTCGAGCACGTCCGCCTCGGGCGCGATGCGCGCGCCGTAGATGGAGGCGCTCGAGCTGCACGTCCCGAGGCGCTCATCGGTCCACGCGATGAAGAGCTGTCCCTGCGCCGAGGCGACGGCCGGGTCCCCGGCGGACCCCTGCAGCACGAGGCCGCCGGGATGAACGGCGGCGCCGTCCGGGGAGAGGTACGCGAAGCGCACCTCGTCGTCCGAGCACTCCGCCTGACCCGCGCTCCACGCGACGGCGCCGTTCGCGCCGTCGAACCCGACGGCGATGCGGCCGTCATTGGTCCACGGAGAGCCGAGCAATGCGCCCGCGGGGTCGAGCAGCTCGCCTCGCGGCGTCATCCACGTGGCCCTGATCCGGTAGGCGCCATCCCACATGGGGTCGCACTCGTCGCCCAGCTCGGGGGGACACTCGAAGTCGCCCCACGCGACGAGGCAGCGGCCCGCCTGGCAGTCCATGTCGCCGGGGTAGATCGGGAGAGACGCCTGCTCCAGCACGGCGCCGGCGGGGTCGATCGTCATCACCTGTCCGCTGTCCGTCTTCGCGCTGCTCCAGGCGATCACGTAGCTTGTCCCGTCGAAGGCGACATTGGCCAGCAGCGAGAGCTGGTCATCGATCAGGACACCCCCGGGGTCCAGCACCGCGCCGTCCAGCGCGACCCGCGCGAAGCGCAGCGACCTCGGGGCCGAGGCAGAGCTGCCCCACTCCTCCCAGAGCACGAGATACCCGGAGCCGCTCGAGGCGACCTTCACCTTGTCCGCGGTCGCGGCCGTGATGAGGCTCGTGCCGAGCAGGTGGCCCTCGCCGCTCACGCGCGCCGCCAGGAGGCCAGGCGAGGAGCCGGCCGGGGTCGGCCGCGCGCCCCGGCCGACGACGAGGAAGCCGTCGCCGTCGGAGGCGACGTCGAGGTGGATGTTCTCGAAGGGCAAGGGGAAGGCGACGTCATCGAGGACGGCCCCGTCCGGGCTCACCCGGGCGGCGTAAGCGTTCACGGGGCGCGAGTCGGCCCAGACCACGAGGTACTCGGCCCCGTTGAAGGCGGCCGCCGGCATGTCCTGGTTCCCGAGCGCCGGGCCCGAGACCGGAGCGTCCAGTCCGAAGGGCGGGTCCTCGTCCGGCGGGTCCTCGTCCGGCGGGTCCTCGTCCGGCGGGTCCTCGTCCGGCGGGTCCTCGTCCGGCGGGTCTTCGTCCGGCGGGTCCTCGTCCGGCGGGTCCTCGTCCGGCGGGTCCTCGTCCGGCGGGTCCTCGTCCGGCGGGTCCTCGTCCGGCGGGTCCTCGTCCGGCGGATCTTCGTCCGGCGGGTCCTCGTCCGGTGGCGACGTCGTGGGCATCGGATCCGGCCCGGAACCGGACCCGGAGGAGGCGGACGAGGAGGACAGCGACGGCGGCGCGCTCTCCTCGGGGGAACTGCAGGCAAGGAGGCCCGTCACGGTGACGCCAGCGGCGATCAGCAACGAGAGTGCACGGTGCGACATGCGAGACCCGCTCTGTTGAAAGGGGGAGTGGACGGCAGGCTGCCGGTGGATAGACCGTATGCGAACGCCCTCACAACGAGAAGCGATCATTTCGGATCAACCTGCGTTCGCCCTCTTCAAACGGCGCGAGCGGCGGTGAGATGCGAGCGCCGATCGGGTACACACCACATGGGTTGATGTGGTGCCGTGCGCGGGCCGCGAAGAGCGCGACGCGGCCCGCGCCGCACCCGGACGAAGGGCCACGCGGCGCAGGTCTTCACGTCCATGTGCTGCCCGACACGCGCGAGAGGCCTCTGCTCGGGCCGCCTCCCCCCGACGGCGCGATCGCTCCGTTTAGTTGACCTCCGCCGCTGGCCTTGATACCGGGTTGGCGGTCAGCGCGCCGTGGGTAGGTGAACACGGCGGGCGGGCGCAGTTTTCCTCAACCACAGCTCAGGAATACCGCCCCCCCGCTGCAAGGCCGCCGTGATCGGGCCTTGGGAGCAGCTGGCTTGGTTTTTGCGCCGCGTCTCTTCGGCAGTCAGACTGTACCGGGAGATGCTGGCGTGGTGTTGGTGTCCGCACGGGAAGGCGACGGAGGTTCTTCGATGGTGGAGCGGCAAGTCCGGAGGCGGGTCGGCGTCGTGATGGGCGGCTCGTCGGGTGAGCGCGAAGTGTCCCTGCGCTCGGGCGCGGCCGTCGCCGAGGCGCTCGAGGCGCGCGGGTACGATGTCGTCCGGATCACGCTCGGCGACCGGTTCGGCACCGAGCTCTGCGCCACGCTGCAGCGCGCGCAGCTCGACGCGGCGTTCCTGGCCCTGCACGGGCGGCTCGGTGAGGACGGGTGCGTGCAAGGTGTCCTGGAGCTCGCCCAGATCCCCTACACCGGGTCGAGCGTGCTCGCGAGCGCCCTCGCGATGGACAAGCTCAAGGCCAAGGAGATGTTCCGGCTGCACAACGTGCCGACGCCTCCCTACTACACTGTGGGCGCGCACCAGAATCTCGACGAGCTCGACGCGATCCATGGCTCGTTCGGGTTCCCGGTCATCGTGAAGCCGCGCGGCGAGGGCTCGAGCCTCGGCGTGGCCAAGGCCGGGTCGCTCGAGGAGCTCCAGGCGGCGCTCGCGGTGGCGTTCGAGTTCGACGACGCCGCCATCGTGGAGCGGTTCGTGTCCGGGACCGAGGTCAACGTGGGGATCCTGGACGGGAAGGTCCTTGGCGCGATCGAGATCGTCCCGAAGAAGGGGCTCTATGACTACGAGGCCAAGTACACGCCGGGGATGACCGAGTATCACATGCCGGCGCGCCTCCCGCCGACGCGGTATCGCGGGATCCTCAACCTGGCGGAGCGGGCGGCCCAGGCGCTCGGGTGCACCGGCGCCGTGCGCGTGGACCTGCTCGTGACCGGCGGAGAGAACGAGTACGTGCTCGAGGTGAACACCCTGCCGGGCATGACCCAGACGAGCCTCCTGCCGAAGATCGCGGAGGCCGCAGGCTACGAGTTCGGCGACCTCTGCGAGGCCATCCTCGCGAGCGCCCGGCTGCACCAGCCGGTGCGGCGCCGCGCGCCCGCCGCGTCGGAGCTCCGGCTCAACGAGCGGGGGCAGGCGGAGAAGCGCCTGCGGCTCGTGAAGTCGGCGGGCTGAGGGAGGGCGCCCCGCGCGGGGCGCCCAGCAGCACCGGGCATGTGGAGCCCATGCCACTGCCCTCGGGGGCAGATCAGCGCAAAGTCTGAATCGTAGGTCCGGTAGCAGGGGGCCGCGCCGCGCGTGGACCGCGGCCAGGGAGCCGGCACCGCGGCGGCCAGGGCCGCAGCGAGCAGCCAGGGCGCGGCCGAGCCGACGGGGCCAGGGCCGGCGTCGGGCGCCGCGGCGCAGCCGTTTCCGCGCAGGTGCGGCGGGCCGCTCCCCTCCGGGGCGGGCGTGAGCGGCGCGCCGCCGGAGCCGCCGTCGCCGCCAGAGCAGCCGGCGCCGCTGCTGGCACCGCCCGAGCCGGTCGCCCCGGCGGCGCCGCCGCCCTGGCCATCGCCGCTGGAGCCGCCGTCGCCGCCCGCGCCGCCGCCAGAACCGTCGGAGCCCTCCGCGAGCAAGCAACCCCCGGCGATGCACTCGCCGCCCGGACAGGGCGCGCGGTCGAGCTTGTAGCGCTGTGCGCAGTTGCCGGTGGCCGGCGCGCAGAAGGCGACCCGGCAGACGGCGGCGTCGGGCTGCAACTCCGGTCGGGAGAAGATTCCGATTCTCTTCGTGTCCGGGATCGAGGGTTTCTACAAGATCGTGAGGCGCACTGGCGCGCCTCACACGCTCCGCAAGCCGTGCGATCCGGACGAGCTCCTCTCAGCTCCTCTCGATGGTCGTGCGCGCGCTGGAGGAGCGGATCGCTCCAAGTCCGCCCAGGGGGTGACGCCCGGGGGCGTATGGCTGCTTGCGGTGCCTGACAGGTGGGCCAAGGTTCGTCGCGAGTCATGAGCTCCCCGCCAGCGCGCATTTCGAGCTCGCCCGCCATCCGCTACGGCACAGCCCTGATCTCCGGCGCGGTCGCGCTCCTCCTCGCCGCCGAGGCGCCCCGGGGTATGGCCTTGAAGCTCCCGCTCGTCATGTTCTATGCGGTGCTGATCGTCACCAGCGCCTGGGTCGGCGGGCTCTGGCCGGGGCTCATCGCGACGGTGCTTTGCACGATGGGGGCCGTTTACTGGATCGAGCCGTACCGCGTCATTCGCATCAGCCATCCGGCCGATATCCTCGGCGTGGTGCTGTTCCTCCTGATGGGCGCGGCGCTCAGCGCGCTCGGCGAGAGCGTGGTCAGGTCGATCCGGGTCGAGCGCGCCTCGCGCGAGCTGGCGGAGCGCGCCGAGGCGGCGGAGCGCTCCGCCGGGCAGCTCAGGGAGCATATGCTCGCGATGGTCGCCCACGATCTTCGCGATCCGCTCGGCGTCATCGACATGAACGCCGCGCTGATCGCGAGGGCCTCTGCCGCGGGCGCGGGCGCGGAGATCTCGCGCCGCGCGGCGGTCGTACACCGGACCGTGCAACGGATGAACCGCCTCCTCCGCAGCCTGCTCGACACGGCGTCGATCGACTCCGGCGGGATGTCGCTCGACCTCGTGGCCGAGTCCGCGGCGGCGCTGCTCGTCGAGGCGGTCGAGGCCCACGCCGACGACGCAGAGGCGAAGTCCATCCAGCTGCGCCACGAGGCTCCGGCGGGGCTCCCTGCCATGCTCTGCGACCGCGATCGGATCCTCCAGGTGCTCACCAACCTGATCGTCAATGCGCTGAAGTTCACGCCGCCCGGCGGGAAGATCACCGTGCGCGCCGGCGTGTCGGGCGGCTCCGTGCGGTTCAGCGTGACCGACACGGGGCTCGGGATCGACCCGGGCAGGCTGCCGCGGATCTTCGAACGCTACTTCGGCGAGCGGCGAAAGCGCGACGGCGGGCTAGGCCTCGGCCTCTTCATCGCGAAGGCGATCGTGGAGGCGCACCACGGCACCATCGAGGCCGAAAGCAGGGTGGGAGAGGGCTCGTCGTTCTCCTTCACCGTGCCCATCGCCAGCGCGGCGGGCGCCGCGGAGCAGGCGGCGGGCGCCGCGGAGCAGGCGGCGGGCGCCGCGGAGCAGCCCAGCGCCGGGGAGCCGGCGACGGCGGCGAGCGCCCACGGCTCCCCCACGGCGTGACGGCGCGCGCGGCGCCGGCGCGCCCGGGCAGGAGCGCTGCTCACACGAGCGACGTGCAGATCCCGACCCGAGGATGGTACACGCCGACTCTGCGCTTCGCGCCGCCCGCCTCGGGCGTCACGAGGACTACCATGCTCCGATCGACCGGAGCGTCGGCGCGGATCCGCACGTGCTCGCCGGCGACGACGATGTGCCAGATCTTCACCGTCCCGAACCTCGTCACGACGACACCCTCGTAGATCTGCGCGGGCGACGGCGCGCCGCGCAGCGCCAGGCGACAGGCGGTGTAGCTGCCCAGCGCCTGATACAGGAGCACGAACGGCATGAGCGCGAACGAGAAGGCGAGCACCGTCTCGACGAACGAGATGTGCCGGTAAAAGGAGCCGACCACGAGGAGCGCGGCCCAGAAGAGCAAGGCGTACCCGACGCCGGCGAGCTGGTGCCGGGCGTGGCGCAGCGCCGCCCAGGGGCGCGGGGGTGGCCCGCGAAGCTCCGCCGGCAGCTGGATCGCGTCGAGTGACTCCATCGTACAGCTTCGACATACCCTCGATGCCCGCGGAGCTCAATCGTGCATCGCGGGATCAGCCCCCTTGCCGCTGCCCGGCGTCGAGCACGCACGCCGCGCGCGGGTCGAGCGCGCCGCTCGCTCAGCTCGCCTGGATCCGCGCGGGTCGCCGAGTTCCTCTGGAAATCTCCGCCGGGTGGCGCACGATCAGCCGCACCATGACCACCCAGCGCAACCGCAAGATCGTCCTCGCCGCCCGGCCGTCCGGCGAGCCCAAGGTGTCTGATTTCCAGCTGATCGAGGAGCAGCTCGCCGAGCCCGGCGAGGGCCGCGCGCTGCTGCGCACGCTCTATCTGTCGCTGGATCCGTACATGCGCGGCCGCATGAACGCCGGCAAGTCGTACGCGCCGCCGGTCGAGATCGGCGACGTGATGGTCGGCGGCACCGTCAGCGAGGTGCTCCGGTCGAGCGTCGCCGGCCTGTCGCCGGGCGACATCGTCGAGGGGAGGACGGGCTGGCAGGCGTACGCGGTCACCGATGGAAGCGGCCTGCGCAAGGTAGACCCGGCGCTCGCGCCGGTCTCGACCGCGCTCGGCGTGCTGGGCATGCCGGGCATGACGGCGTACACCGGGCTGCTCAACCTCGGCCAGCCGAAGCCGGGCGAGACCGTGGTGGTCGCGGCCGCCTCGGGGGCGGTGGGCTCGGTCGTCGGGCAGATCGCCAAGATCAAGGGCTGCCGCGCCGTCGGCGTCGCGGGCGGGCAGCAGAAGTGCGACTACGTCGTGAGCGAGCTCGGGTTCGACGCCTGCATCGACCACCGCCGCCCCGACCTGGCCGAGCGCCTGAAGGAGGCCTGCCCCGACGGGATCGACGTCTACTTCGAGAACGTCGGCGGCGCCGTGTTCGAGGCGGCGCTGCCGCTGCTGAACCCCTTCGCCCGCGTGCCTGTCTGCGGCCTCATCGCCCACTACAACGACGCCGCGCCGCCCCCCGGGCCAGACCGCCTGCCGGACCTGATGCGGCAGGTGCTCTCGAAGCGGCTGATGCTGCGCGGCTTCATCGTCGGCGACTTCGCCGAGCAACGCCCCGAGTTCCTCCAGGAGGCGAGCCGGTGGATCCGCGAGGGTCGCCTCAAGTACCGCGAGGACGTCGTCGAGGGGCTGGACAGGGCGCCAGAGGCCTTCATCGGGCTGCTCAAGGGCGAGAACTTCGGCAAGCTGCTCGTGCGCGTCGCTTCCTGAGCGGGATTCCAGGAGGATCCATGAGAAGAGATTGAACCACAGAGGCACAGAGGGCACAGAGGAGAGAAGAAGAGATTGATTGTGCGCTCGGCATCGTGTCTTCTGTTCTTTATCTCTCCCTCTGTGCCCTCTGTGCCTCTGTGGTTCAATCTCTCCATCCTCACGGAACAAGGGGCGCCTCAGGCGACGAGGCGCCGGGCAAAGGGAATCACGGCGCCAGGATCACCGCCCCGCCCGGCGGGATCGTCATCGAGAGCGTGCCGGCCTCGGAGACCACCGCGGCCTCGCCGCCGAGCGCGTCCGTGAGCTCCGTGCCCGCCGGGAGGCCGAGCGACTGCGCTACCTCCACCGAGATGTCCTCCGCCGTGGGCGACCGCGTCAGCGCCACGACAGCGGACCTGCCCTCGGCGAGGCGGCGGCCGAAGACCAGCGTGTCCTCCGTGGCGGTCAGGTTCACGTAGGCGCCGCGGCGGAGCGCGGGGACGTCACGGCGCGCGGCGCCGAGCGCGCGCACGAAGTCGAGGGTGTCGCGCTCGTCCGGCGTGAGCTCCTCCTCCGGACGCCACAGGCTGCGGTTGTTCGGGTCGACGCCGCCCCACTCGCCGTACTCGTCTCCATAATAGAGCAGCGGCGCCCCCGGCAGCCCGAGCAGCCACGCCATCCCGAGGCGCACCCGCGCATAGACATCGGAGGACGCCGGCGCCTCCGCGGTGTCCGACCACTGGTGGTTCGGGATATCCCGGTCGTGAGCCTCGTCCCTGCCGTCGTAGTCGGCCAGCGTCGCGAACCGGGCCGTGTCGTGGCTGCCGAGGTACGGCGTCATGATGGCGCCCTCGGGCCACCGGCGCTGCCCGTCCTCGACCCAGTACGCCGCGTGCAGCATGCCGGAATCACCCCACGCGAACGTGCGGTACGAGACCCCGTGGTAGAGGACGAAATCGAACTGGCCGTCCAGCCCCTGAGGGCCGATGTACTTCGCGATCGTCCCGTAGTTCTCGTCGTTGCACGACTGGCCCTGCCCGCAGTCGCTCCAGCCCATCGCCGTCTCGCCCATCAGGAAGTAACGGGTGCCGGCCGGCTCGAACGCCGCCCGGACCTCCGCGGCGAGGTTGCGCGTCGCGATCTCCTCCACGTGCTTCACGGCGTCCACCCGGAGCCCGTCGAGATCGAACTCGTCGAGCCAGTAGATCGCGTCTTCCACGAAGGCGGCGTTGGCCTCGGGCACCGTGTGGTCCACGTCGGGGAGGTAACCCGCGAACATGCAGTCGAGCGCGTGCGACGTCCAGTCGCACCCGTCCGTGCCGCAGACACACCCCGTCCTGAACCAGCCCGGGTGCGACGCGACGTACTCGTGATCTTCGTGGACGTGGTTCACCACGAAGTCCTGGAGCACGCGGATCCCGTGGCGGTGCGCCTCGGCCACCATCGCGCGGAGCGCGCCCTCGCCGCCGAGCCGCGGATCCACCTCGCGCGCCTTGATCGGCCAGTACCCGTGATACCCGGTGACCTGGTGGACTCCATCGCTCGCCGGGTAGGCGCCGGCAGGGTTCTCCTGGAACGGCGTGAGCCAGATGGCCCGCACGCCCAGCGCGTCGAGCGTGCCGTCCTCGATCGACCGCCGCAGCCCCTCGAGGTCGCCGCCGGCCCAGTCGCCGCGCGGATCGGCGCCGGGCGTGGGCGGCGCGTTCAGGTCGGGATCGCCGTCGCGGTAGCGGTCCGTGACGACCATGTAAATGAGCGCGCCCTCCCAGGAAAACGGCTCCTCCTCGACCCAGAAGACCAGCCGGAGCGGCTCGCCGGCGCGGCCGCTCCGGGTCGCGCCGCGCAGGGTCACCCGGTACTTGCCGTCGGCGAGGTCTCCGAGCGCAATCTGCACGTTGCCGCGCGCGTCGATCGAGATCTCCTCCTCCGTGAGCGGGCGCGCCTCGCCGTCCTGGTCCAGCAGCGTCGCCTCGAACGCGCCCGCCTCGGGCCCCGCGCCCTCGATGCCGTCCCTGTACACGAGCCGCACCGCGAAGGCGCCCTGCCCCGGGGCGGCCCGCGTCACCTGGCTCGAGGCGACCGAGAACGCCGGAAGGCGGCAGTCAGGGACCTTGACGGCCGAGTTCTCGGTCCCACCGACGTACTTGCGGCGCCCCTCCGCGGGGTCGAACACCCACGCGACCTCGCTGCCGGACCGAAACGCGATCTTGTAGCCGTGGAGCCCCGGCGGCAGGTCGACGGTGGCCACGAGCTCGCCGGGCGTGTCGCCCTCGACAAGCTCCGGGGCAGCGTCGAGATCGAAGCCATTCCACTCGCCAGGGACACGGACGTCCGTGGCCCCCGGGGGCGGGGTGAACGTGAACGACGTCGGGCAGAGCACGCCACCCGGCTCGGCACCGCCACCGCCACCGCCGGCCGCCCCGGCGCCGCCGGTGCCCTTGCCGTGGCCGGCGTCGAGCTCGTGATCGTTGCCACACGCGAGCGGGAAGGCGGGGAGCACGGCGGCAGAGACAAAGGCCATCAGCAACGCGATGTGGCGGCGCGACATGGCCTCGATGAGTATCCGATCGCGAGAGACATGTCAGCGCAGGCGTCGCGGAGAACCGGCCCAGACACCACGGAGAAAGACGATGCTCCGCCCACGCTGTTGCGTCGCCAACAAGGGTGGCCGTGGTTCCGTCGGGGCTCCGCCGCGCTGCACGGGCTGAACCGCGTGAGCTCACGCGCTCGGAGTGGCGTGGTCTCGCGACCCGATCAAGGCGTGTAACGATAGAGCTCGATCCAATCGTAGGTCGCGCTCGCCCTGCCCGTCTCGGCCGTCACGGCCCCGGCCCACGCCGCGCTCGACGACGCCCAGATCGTCATGAGCACGTTCTGCGGTAGCACCATGAGGTCGATGCGCTCCGTCCACTCGTGTCGGAGTGCGTCATCGACGGAAAAGCGGGCGCCGGACGGCGTCCATTCGATCTGGTACGTGTGGAAGTCCTCGCTCGGGTCGAAGCCGAGGTCCACCTTCTGCGGGTGCTGAGTCGGGCTGACGGATTGCGTCACCGGGGGTCGTACCGGAGCGCCAGTGTACACCATGGCGTTGAACTGCACGTCGTTCGGCTTGGCTCCGAGGCACTCGATGTCGAGCTCGTTCCAGTTGTCCGCTGGCCAGGGGGTGTAGATCGTGACCAGGGACGAGACGACCGCCGAGCCTCGGGCCAGCTTGACGCGAGCGCGCACGCGCCCGTACGTGAGTGTCTCGACGGAGCGAACCTCGGCACCCAGGAAGGTCTTGGGCGCTCCGGAGCTGTCGGTGGTGCCCGCTGGGGCTGGCGTGAGCCGAATCACCAGCTGGCCACTCTCGATGGTCGCGGCGGATTGCGAGAACAGCGCCAGATTCTCGGTCCAGGAATGTGTCATCAGCTGCCAGCGAGCTGGCTCCAGTCGATCGAAATCGTCGCGGAAGAGCAGGGTGAAGTCCTCTTCGGGCGGAAGAGGGCCGCCCCCTGAGCCGCCGGTTCCCGTGGCTGCCGCTGTTGTGCCACCCGCCGTTCCGCCGGCGCCGCTCGCGCCGCCGCCCGCGCCGCCGCCCGCGCCGGCTCCGACGCTGGAGGTGCCAGCCGCAGCCCCAGTCCCCGCCTCGGAGCCATCCGTTCCGGCGCTGGAACTGCCACCTGCCCCCGCGCCGATGCCGTCCCCGCCCGCGCCCGACGCCGAGCCCCGGGGCAGGCTGGAGTCGTCACAGGCCAGCGCGGTGAATGCGGAGAACAGAAGCAAAGCGATCGTGCAGCGCGTCGGAGACATCATGGGCTCCACTTGGCGCACCGGGCGCGAGAGCGCTTCGCATTTTTTGCTTTCGGTCCGCGTCCCCGCTGCCGCACACTGACCTGGCCTTGAGCGCTCGGCCCGCGTTGTTCCAGCCCTTTCCGATGCTCGCCGGCCGGCGTGCCCAGGTATTCCGTCACCAACCGCAGTACCGTCGGCCCCGGCACTTCCACGAGGAGCCGGAGATCAACCTCGTCGCTCGCGGCACGGGCATCATGGGCGTGGGGGAGCGCGTGGTGCCGCTCGTGGCGGGCACGCTTCTCTATTTCGCGCCGGGGCAAGATCACGCGCTCCTCGAGGAGAGCATCGATTTCGTTCTCTACGTCGCGGCGCTCCGCCCAGAGCTGGCGGCTCGCATCGCGGGGGCCGCGTCGAAGGTCGCGCTCGACGCCGTGCAGCTCACGCCGGCCGTGCGCGCCGAGGAACTCGCGCTCCTCGGCGCGCTCGATCGAGCGCGCGAGCCCTCGGTGGTGGAGCACCGCCTCGCGGAGCTCTTCGAGCGGTCGCTGTCGAACGTGCCGCTCCCCCACGTGGTAAGCCGCCGCAGCTTCGAGCTCTTGCGGCTCGATCCGAGTCTCCCCGGGGCGGCCCTCGCGGCGCGCCTGCACACCGGCGAGAGCGGGATCAGCCGGCGTTTTCGCAAGGACGTGGGCGTGAACGTCGTCGAATACCGTGCGCGGCTCAAGCTGATGCAGTTCGTCGCCGAGGTGGATCGCGGCGCGAGCTTCGCGCGCGCGGCGTACGCCGTCGGGTTCGGGAGCTATGCGCAATGCCACCGCGTCTTCACGCGCGCGCTCGGCTGCGCCCCCCAGGCCTATTTCGGCGGCCAGCGCGCGGCGCTGACCGAAATGACCCTGCCGATGCACGGATGAGCTGTCTCAGGCTGGCGCCCCGGCGTCGGATACCGCGGGCAAGACGGCCCGAGCCGACAGGTCAGCTCCTGCGATTCGCTCTTTGCTTCTCGGTCCCATTGCGAACCTGGCCGGGTACCCGAAGGCCCTGGACGCAGACGAGACCGCGAATCCCCGCATCGAGGTCCTCGTCTTCGATGCTTGCGCCGCGGGCCCAGGCGGGATTCCCGGCGCGCGGCGCTAACCGCTGCTGAGCGGCTCCTTGCCGCGCGCGTCCGCGGCGAGGTACTGGCGCAGGTGACGGCGCAGGGAGACCCGCGTGATCCCGAGCGCGCTGGCCGTGCGGGTCACGTTGCCGCCCTGGGCGGCGTAGACCGCGAGGATGTGGCGGCGCACCGCCTCGCCGAGCGACGCGCTGCCCCGCGCCGGCGGGGACGGCCGCACCGAGCCCGGCCGCGGCGGTGCGCCCGTCGCGCCCGTCGCGACCGCCGCGCCGGCCGCCGAAACCGCGCCGATCTCGGGCGGCAGGTGCTCCAGGTCGAGCGGCGCGCCGTGGGAGAGGAGCAGCGCGCGCTCGATGACGCTCCGGAGCTCGCGGACGTTCCCCGGCCAGGGGTACGCCTCGAGCAGGGCGAGGGCGCGCGGCGAGATCCCGCCGCTCGCCGCGCCGCCGAGGCGCTCCAGGAAGTGCTCGATAAGCCTGCGCACGTCGCCGTCGCGCTCGCGCAGCGGGGGGAGCGAGAGCCCGAGCGCGCCGACGCGCTGGTGGAGAGCGCCGTGGAACGACCGATCCAGGACGCGGGCGGAGAGGTCGACGCTCGTGGCGGCGATGAAGCGCACGTCCGCGACCAGCGCCTCGGCGCCGCCGATCCGGCAGAACGGCTCGCCGTCGAGCACGCCCGCGAGCCGCTCCTGGAGCTCGAGCGGGAGCGCGCCGATCTCGTCGAGGAACAGCGTGCCCCCCTCGGCGAGCTCGAGCAGCCCGGGGCGCGCCGCGGGGCGCCCGTCGGCCCCCGCCTCCACGCCGAGGAGCTCCTCCCCGAGGCGCTCGGCCGGCAGGCGCGCCGCGCTCACCGCGACGAAGGGACCGCCCGCGCGCGGGCTCGCCGCGTGCAGCAGCCGCGCGCAGAGCTCCTTGCCCGTGCCGGGCTCGCCGGTGATGAGCAGCGGCGCGCGCTCGTGCCCCGCGGCGAGCTGCCGCAGCTGATCCATCGCGCGCGCCCAGCGCTCCGAGGCGCCGACGAGGCGCGCTTCGCTGTCATCCTCGACCCAGAGGACGCGCGTCATCATCCCGCTGCCGAGGGAGCGGAGGTATCCGGTGCGCCGGGAAGGGGCTGCGCTTTCTTCCACCTCGCATCTCCTCGATTCATGGGCAGACGGCGAGCGCCGTGCCTGCCATTTTCTACATGGGCAGACGGCGAGCGCCGTGTCTGCCATTTTCTACATGGGCAGGCGGCGAGCGCCGCGTCTGCCGTTATCTATATTACGGTGCTGTCCCTGGAGCAGGCGGGGACGAGGGCGAATGACCGGCGATCGGCGACAAGGATGATGCCTGACGGATGCCGGATGATCTCACCCGGTCAGCGACATCCACTCTACCGCGAACGATGCTCTGGCGGAAGGGAGATCCCGACGGGAGGCGGCCGGACGGAGAGAAACTACGTGCTCGAAATTTGTGCGTGAGCGCGGACCTGGGTTAGTCGACCCGTGTACCCGAAAGGAGAGACGACGAGATGAGCTCGAAGCGCAAGACCCCGGCCCGCACGAAGACCACCAAGGTCCCGAGCCCGCTCGCTGCCCCGGCCACCTCCAAGGAGCCGAGCGCCGTGCAGCCGAAGGGCGCGGTCTCCGCCCCCGCCGCCGTCGAGATGCCGTCTCCGGCCGCGGAGCTCGCGGCCGAGCGCGCGCGAACCGCGGCGCCGAAGCTCGCGCCCTCGCCCGCGCGGCTGTCGCGCGAGGAGCGGCACCGCCAGATCGCCAAGGTGGCCTATGGATATGCCGAGAGGGCCGGCTTCCGGAACAACCCCGTTGACGACTGGCTGAACGCCGAGCGCGAGGTCGACGCGCGGATCGATCGCCTCGCGAGCTGAGGCCCCCCGCGGCGGCGCGGCAGGCGCGCGGCGCCGCCGGCCCGGGCCCACTCGGACCCACGCGCGAACGACAGGCGCGCTGGCGCGGGATCCAGCAGAGGTGTCCGAGGTGCCCGCGGGCAGGCCCCGGTCCGCGACGCGCGAGCCTGCCCGAGGCCTGCACCCGCCCACGAATCCCACACGATGGGCCGCTCCCGCGCGGCGCTTCGGGGCGCTTTCAGGCCGCCGAGCGCGCCGGTCCGGCGCGCTCGACGGCCTGAAAGCCCCCGACATCGCCGCGGGGCGTCTTCGAGGCTCGTAGCGGCGCCGCGGGATGGGTATCCTCGCGAGGCACGCGGGCGGTGAGCCCGCTGCCCGCCGTCCCGCGCGCGCCGGTCGCCTGGCCCGCGAAGGTCTGCACCCCGAACCTTGCGCCATGCACTCAGGTCACGTCGTCGCCAACCGCTTCCAGCTGGAACGCCTCGCGGGCTCCGGCGGGATGGGCGCGGTGTGGCGGGCGCTCGACCGGCAGAGCGGCCAGGCGGTCGCGCTCAAGGTGATCTTCAACCAGGGCAGGGAGCACGTCGTGCGCTTCCAGCGGGAGGCGCGCCTGCTCGCGGAGCTCGAGCACCCGGCGGTCGCCCGCTACATCGACCACGGCGTGACCGCCGACGGGCTCTACTACCTCGCCATGGAGTGGCTCGAGGGCGAGGACCTCGGCGCCAGGCTGTCGCGCGGGCCGCTCGGGATCGAGCACAGCCTGATGCTCGTCGGCCGCGTCGCCGAGGCGCTCGCCGCCGTCCACGCGCGCGGCATCGTGCACCGCGACCTCAAGCCGACCAACGTGTTCCTGCCCGGCGGCGACATCGACCGCGCGAAGCTCATCGACTTCGGCATCGCGCGCCAGGCGGACGCGACCTACGAGCTCACCCTGACCGGCTCGGCCATAGGCACGCCCGCCTACATGGCGCCGGAGCGGGTCCGCGGCGATCTCGACGTCGACGCGCGCGCCGACCTCTACTCGATCGGGTGCCTGCTGTTCGAGTGCATCACCGGGCGATCGCCCTTCGTCGCCCAGCACCCGCTGTCCGTGCTCGCCAAGGTGCTCTTCGAGGCCGCGCCGCGCCCGAGCACCTTCTGCCCGAACATCCCGCCGTCGCTCGATCTGCTGGTGGCGCGCCTGCTCGCGAAGAACCCCGCGGAGCGCCCCGCGGACGCGGGCGAGATCGCCGCCGAGCTCCGGATGCTGAGCGTCGTCGAGGGCAGCATGGCGAGCGGCACCGGCCTGCCGACGCCCGCGCTGACGAAGAGCGAGCGGCGGCTCGTCAGCGTCGTCCTCGCGGCCGAGATGAGCGCGGGCAAGCGCGGGCCGCCGTCGGCCCGCCCGCAGGCCATGGCGGGCCCGGCGCGGGCGAACGACACGATGCTTTCGGGCCACCACGCCACGGTCGTATCCGGCAGCAAGGAAGCGCTGCCCGTGGACCTGCTCGCGCCGGCGCCGCCGGTGCGGCCCCGGCCCGCCCCGCCGCCGACCACGCCCTTCCACGAGGTGCGGCAGGCCGCGCAGTCGCACGGCGCCGTCCTGGAGGTGCTCGCCGACGGCTCGGTCGCCGCGGTCGTCGCCGGCGCGGGCTCGCCGACCGACCTCGCCGGCAACGCCGCCCGCTGCGCGCTGTCGATCCACGCGCTCCTGCCGGGCGCGTGGGTGGCGCTCGCGACCGGCTGGGACGTCATCGCCGGGACGCAGGCGGTCGGGCAGGTCATCGACCGCGCCGGGGCGCTGCTCGACGCGCGCGTGCGCCACGCCTCGGACGACCCGTCCTCGGGCCGGCCGGTGCTCATCGACCAGATGACGGCCGCGCTCCTCGGCGATCGCTTCGAGACCGCCGCGGGAGGCCAGGGCCCGACGCTGCTCGGCGCGCGCGAGCCGCAGGACGGCGGGCGCAAGGTGCTCGGCAAGCCGACGACCTGCGTGGGGCGCGAGCGGGAGCTGCGGGCGCTCGAGGACCTGCTCGACGAGTGCGCCGCCGAGGGGGTCGCGCGCGTGGTGCTGGTCACGGCGGGGGCCGGCGTCGGCAAGTCGCGCCTCGGCTACGAGCTGATCCGGCGCGTCGAGGCGCGCAGCGAGCCGGTCGAGGTGTGGCGCGCGCACGGCGACCCGATGCACGGCGGGGCGCCGCTCGGGCTGATCGCGCAGCTCGTGCGGCGCGCGGCGGGGCTCTCGGAGGGCGAGCCGCTCGATCCGCTCGAGCAGCGGCAGCAGAAGCTCGCGGCGCGCGTCGCGCGGCACGTCGGCGAGGCCGCGCGGGAGCGGGTCGCGGAGTTCCTGGGCGAGCTGGTGGGGGCGCCGTTCCCGGAGAGCCCGGCGCTGCGCGCGGCCCGGCAGGACCGCGCGGTGATGGACGAGCAGACGCGGCGGGCGTGGCTCGACTTCCTCCGGGCCGAGTGCGAGGCGCAGCCGGTGCTGATCGTGCTGGAGGACATGCACTGGGGCGACCGCAGCACGGTGGAGTACATCGACGCGGCGCTCCGGCTCCTGCGGCACCAGCCGCTCCTGGTGCTGGCGCTGGCGCGCCCCGGGGTGCGCGAGGCGTTCCCGGACCTGTGGGAGGAGCGCGAGGCGACGGAGATGCGGCTCGGGGAGCTGTCGCGCCGCGCGTGCGAGCGGATCGTGCGCGAGGTCCTCGGCGACGCGCTCCCGGCGGCGGAGCTCGGGGCGCTCGTCGACAGGTCGGCGGGCAACCCGTTCTTCCTCGAGGAGCTCGTGCGCGCGACGGTGGAGAAGCGGCCGCGGGGGGTGCCGGAGACGGTGCTCGCGATGATGCAGTCGCGGCTCGCGGCGCTCGAGCCCGAGGCGCGGCGGGTGCTGCGCGCGGCCGCGGTGCTCGGCGAGGTGTTCTGGCGCGGGGGGGTCGAGGCGCTGCTCGGCGGGGGCGGGCAGGTGCCGCAGCTCGAGTCGTGGCTGCTCACGCTCGAGAAGCGCGAGCTCATCGTGCCTCGGTCCGAGTCGATGCTCCGCGGGGAGCCGGAGTTCGCGTTCCGCCACGGGCTCGTGCGCGACGCGGCCTACGAGATGCTGACCGACGCGGACCGCGCGCTCGGGCACTGGCTCGCTTCCGAGTGGCTGGAGCGGGTGGGCGGCGACGAGCCGGCGGTGCTCGCGCTGGTCGACCAGCACGTCGGCCGCGCGGCGGAGGAGGCGCTCGCGCTCGGCAACGCGGACGGCGCGGCGGGGCACCTCGCGCGCGCGGCGCGGCTGCGCGTGCGCGCCGGCCAGTTCGAGGGGGCGATCGCCGCGATGACGCGGGCGTTCGAGCTCGCGGACGTGTCGCGGCGCGAGCCGGAGCAGCTCGGCCGCTGGGTGGAGATCCTCTCGGAGGCGGTCAGCCTCGCGCGGCGCGCGCCGTCGCTGGCGGCGGCGTCGGACCGCATCCTGTCGCGCGTCGACGCGGTCTCGCCGCTGGAGCTCCGGGTGAGGTCGCGCGTCGAGCTCGCCCGCGCGCTCGGCGCGACCAACCAGTTCCGGCTGTCGCACGACCTGCTCGACGCCGTCTTCGAGCTGGCGCTCGGGCACCCCGACCTCCTGCGCGAGGCGCTGATGGTGGACCTGGAGGTCTCGTGCCTGCAGGGGCAGTTCGCGCGGGCGCGGCGCGCGGCGCTCGACCTCGACGCCCTCGGCCCGATCGACGACCCGCGGGCGCTGCTGTCGGTCGCCCTGGCGCGGGCCACCTCGGGCGACCGGCCCGGCGCGATGGAGGCGCTCGCGCGCTCGGAGGCCGCGTCGACCCCGGGCGATCGGGCCGCGGAGGCGGTGCGGGCGAAGCTGCTCGTGATGATCGAGCTCTACACGGGGGATTTCCGGGCCGCGGTGCGGGCCTGCGAGCGCGCGCTCGAGCTCGATCGCGCGCTCGGGCTGCGCTTCGACGGGGTGGTGAACCTGCACAACCTCGCGTACGCGTGCGTCCGGCTGGGCGATCACGAGCGGGCGCGGTCGCTCTTCGCGGAGTCGCTGGAGCAGGCGGACGAGGCCGGGTACGACCGGGTGGCCGCCTCGAACCGGATGTACATCGCGTACCTGGACGGCGTGAAGGGGGCGGGGGACGCGCGCGAGCGGCTGCAGGCGCTCATCGCGCGGGCGGAGGAGCAGGGCTACTGGCACGACGTGCTGCAGGGCCGCTGGGCGGCGGCGATGCTGCTGAAGAACGCGCGCAACGACGCGCTGGCGCGGCGCGAGTTCGAGGACCTGCTCGAGCTGTCGGTGCGGCTCGGGGACCCGCTGCTGGAGAAGGACGCGCGCGCGTGGCTCGACCGCGCCGAGCGGTGAGGGGCGGCGGGGGCGCGGCGCGCGTGGCGGGCGCGCGGGGCGCGCGCGGGTGCGGCGACCCGGAGAGGGAGCAACCGGGTTCCAGCCTCCCGGACCTCACGCGCTGGTGCTGGCGTCGATTTCGGACGTGCGCGCCGCCTCGGTGCTCGCCTTGGGCAGCTCGAACCAGAAGAGGCTCCCCTTGCCCACGACCGTGCGGAGCCCCACGCGGCCGCCGTGCGCCTCGGTCAGGCGTTTGACGGTCGCGAGGCCCAGACCGAGACCCGGCACTCGAGCGCCTTTCGCTCGGACGTGAGGCTCGAACACCATCTGCTCGATGGCTGGCGCGATGCCGGGCCCCGTGTCCTCCACCTCGATCCGCACAGCATCTCTGGCATCGAGCACCCGGATCACGACGCGACAGGCCGCCGCGTCGCCGAGGTACTTGAGCGCGTTGCGGGCCAGGTTGGCGAGGATGCTGGTCAGCACGCCGGGGCTCGCGGCCACCGCGCACGGGGCGAAGGGCTCGACGCGGAGCTCCGCGCCCAGCTCCACCGCGAGAGGGTCGAGCTCGACCATGAGGTCGTCGATCACGGGGTGCACCTCGGCGCGCGCGCCTGGCTCCGGCCTCGCGCCCGCGCGAGCGAACTCCAGGAGCCCGTCGGTCATGCGCTTGACGCGCATGATGGCCTGCTGGCCCCGCTCGAGCGGCTTTCGTGCCGGCTCTCCCTCGCCGCACCGCCGCAGGGCGAGGTCCAGCGCGAGCGCGACCGTGCCGAGGGGGCTGAGCACGTCGTGCGCGACCCGGCCAGCGAACTGCTCGAGCTCATCCGCTCGACGCTCCAGGAGCACGCCCTGCCGCCAGAGCAGCCTCACCTGGCGCCGGATCTGCACGGCAGCCGCCGTGCAGGCCAGCAGCGCGAACGTCACGCTCGCCGTGTTGAGCACCAGCGCGATCCGGCGCGAGCGAACGCGGTTGGCCGCGATATCGATCGCCATACGACGCGCGTGTTGCGCGTTGAGCTCGATGCTCGCCATCACGGCCTCGCTCGTCGCATTGAAGTCTGCTCGCAGCGCTTCGTCCATGAGCTTGTTGGCCTGGTCCGGATGGCCATTCGCCACCAGCGAAAGGACCCGGTCGACGTCCATACCGAGCTTGCCGAGCTCCTGCGCGACGGTCTGCCACTGCCTGAGCTCTCCCGGATAGACGGGCATGCCGAGGTAGGCGTCGAGGCTCCGGGATAGATTGACGCGTGCCTGATCGATCTCGCGGCGGCCGACCGGCTGGTCGAGAACGGCATTGTTGACGAACTCGCTCAGGAGCGCCTCGCTGTGCCTCAGCTCGGCGCGCGCGGCCGCCAGGTGCATGATGCTCGGCGTGGCGTTCTCCGCCAGGCTCATGGCCGCCGCGTCGATCTCGGCGGCTCGGTGCTCCGCGTAGGCGGCCGAGATCACGAAACTCGCGATAGCGGCGAAGAACGCCGCAAACAGCGACAGCAGGATAGACGGGAGCCGCTCGATCATAAGAAAAGATTTCGAGTTCGCCGGGGCCTTCGGCCGTCGCATCATGCCGGGATACTGTTACTCCGTCCGCCCGAGCGCAACGCGGAAGAGCGTCGGAGCCGTGGGGGATCGCCCTCGCTTCATCGGCGGACGTCCACCGGGCTCGTGTCGAGTGATGAAAATGCAACCCCTCTGTTGCTGCAGTTGTACTTGCGGCGGCCGGGGGCCACGGCGCCATCCCCTCCCTTGCCGCCAACGCTCGTGAGCTCGCTCTCGCCCCGGTTCACGGCCGCAGGCCCGCTGGTGACGCCGGCTGCCGGGCACGCGTCCCACCGGACATGCCGTCTGCCCGACGCGTCCCGGACGGGAAGCTGGTGCCGGAAGTTTGGCACTCGCGCGATTCGCGCAGGCAGCCGCGCGCTGGCGCACGCTCTGGACGGCACGACCCACGTCCGTGGTGGTGTTCTCGCCTGGATTCCGTTTGACGCCGGATGCTGTCATCAGAAGAATGGCCCGCGTCGCCGCGTTGCTCGCGTGTTTCGGAGGACGACGAAGGAGACGATGAGGACGACAGGCCGGCAGATCCCATCGGCGATCGGGCTCGCCCTCGTTCTCAGCGTCGTTCCGACGCAGGCAGGCGCATCCGAGCTGAGCGCCGGTGTGAGCCTCGGGTGGATCCAGGCCGGCACAGCGCCGCGCCTCGCGGTGGGGCCGCACGCGGGGATATCGTGGCAGATGACGAGGGAAGTCGTGTTCAGGGTTCACGACCTGTGCAGCGTCGTGCCGCCAATCCAGATCGGTGGGGCCGGGGTTTACAATCACGCGTCCGTCGAGCTCGGATACGCGTGGAAGAGCGGCGATGTCAGCGCTGGGCCATCGGCTGCGATCTACATCATGCCGGCGTGCGGCAGCGCCTTATGTGGGCGCGTCGCCGGGATGGCCGTAGGCGGTCACGCGCAAACCAACGCGTACGTCGCTGGACCGCTCGGCGTGTCGGTGAGCGCCAATGTGGACTGGGTCGGAGGGAGCAGCCTTGTGCTTCCAGGTCATTTGTCGGTGCTTGTTGTCGCCGGTCCCGTGCTTCGATGGAGTGTAAAATGAACATAAGAAGAGGTCTGCTGCTGATTGTGGCTGTCGCCGTCTGGGTGCTATCGGCGTGCAACTGGACGGTAGGAGACTGCTATCCCCGCGAGGAGTGGGAGAAGGGTGAGGGTGCAGGTGGACCAGTCGGGCCGCCCGTTCCCGTCTTCAGCTCCAGCGCATCGGGAGACTTCGGGGCGGAGCCGCCGGAAGGCCCGCAGGGAGGCAAGAAGGAGAAGATCCAGTGCAACAAAACGGAGGACGAAGACGAAGAGGAAAGCCCGAGCGATAGCTCGGAGACGCCGACAGCTAGCCCGACGAGCCCGCCGGACCCCTGCCAGCAGAGCGGCGCTCCGCAAATGGGCTGCACAGGTACTAAGCCGATTGACCCGCGGGCCTTCAACTTTGTCACGATCGTGGCCTACGATGGGACCAGTGTGGCAGGTGGTTGGCAGGAGGCAAAGGCGAATCTGTTCTTCGGTCACAATCAAGAGGGCGACGATGCATGCATGATTCACATCGGCATGCCACTGCGAAGCGAGCTTTGGGGGAAAATAACGGCGAAAAAGGCAGCGCTTATTAGCGCTGATGTGGCGAACTTGGCGCTGGAAGAATTGTACAAGAAAGAAGGAGGCGAGGATCTTCCACCTGGCATATTATGCAGTAGGTTCAAGGGGAAAGTGGACTTTGCTTTTAAGAATGATTACAAGGGACTCGGTGCGCAGGTTAGGAATCCATGAAACATAGTCTGGGTGAATTGCTAGACATTGTCTACCGATTTTATCGGCGTGGAACTGGGAGCGCCGATGATGTTGACTTCCAGCTTCGCAACGACACCGAAGAGCACGCTCGGCTCGTAGCCGCCCGGATCCAAGCATCAAAGGACGAGCGCTGGCACTCCATGCAGCGACGCATCAGAGATCGCTTCCCCGGTATGTTCGTGGATCAGTCGCTACATCTCCCCGCCGGCGGCTCTGACGGCTGTTACTCCTTTACGATCGATCTGCCCAACGCGACAGATCGAACGCTGTGGTTCGAAGTGAGCTTCCTGGCTCCTTACTACATTGTCCACAGTTGGCGCACAGTCGAGATCGTGAAGCAAACTACGGACTCGTTCTTGGTCGAGTTTCGAGGTATGTACGTTATTGTTTATCGAAGTCCATTCGATCCAGGTTTCGTGTCGCACCCGGACGACAGCCTCAGGTTCGCCACCGTCAAGGAGAGCTACGTTGCCTTCGATTTGTTGCCCGACGAGCGACTATGTGCGGAGTGGATCTCCCGTGATATTGAAGAGACCTTCGGTTGCGAGCTCATGCCGCCAGAGATCGGGACCATGCTCGTCCCGGACGTGACGGCGGGCCTGCGGCTTCCTGGGGAGGTCAGACTCTACGATTGCCTGTTTTCAAATCGGCACACATGGGTGAAACCATCGTCGTCCGAAGATCCAGCGCCCCGAGCACAGGTCGATGCGAGCAGTCTCACGGATCGTTTTGCTGCGGTGCTTACTGTGCTCCGCGCGCACTACCAGATTGGTTTGACGCTCAGGTGGCCTGCGATGGTTCGAAGGTTACCGGAGCCAGATCGACAGTCGGCAGCAGTTTGTTTGTCAGCGTCGACGGATGGCTTTCTGCACAAGGATAAGATGCTAGAGGAGCTTGCGCGCATGCGCCCGCACGACGAATCCCCGGAGACTCTCCGCGCCATGGCTGCCAAGCATGAGCTCGAGGCGCTGGTCGCTGGGTGGGATGGTGAAGGTGAGCCGCCGGCCGCGATGGTCGCTTGGGCCTTCCGCTTCCTGGATCGCTGGCTCGTGGACTCGGATCCCGAAGCTCCCTCGTAGCCGTCCTGGAGATCCGTGCCGTCGTCCTTTCCGGATGTGATTGCGACTATTCGGGAAAGCGAAGCGTCTCGTGGACCTCGCCGCTCTCCCCCTCCGTCGTGCTGCCATCGTGGTTCCAGCTCGTGCCGCCCTTGCCCGGCTGTCCGAGCTCGATGGTGACGCCCTCGAGCGTGAGCTGGTCCTCGTCGACGTAGGCGACGCCGATCGAGTCGCCGCCGCGCCCCGGGCCGCCGTAGCCGCCGGGACCTCCTTGGCCGCCCCGGCCGCCGAAACAGGCCGCGAGTTCATCCGCCAGCGTTCCGCCCGGCGCACCTCGGCCGCCTCGGCCGCCGTCCTGGGGTTCCCCGCCATCGCCGCCATTGCCGCCAAAATCCACCGTGATCTTGGTGTCGCGCACGGTCACCCGGGCGTGAAGCGCGAGGACGCCGACGGACGGCCGTCCGTTCTCTCCCCCGCGGCCTCCCCGGCCCCCGCAACCGCCGGCCCCTCCCGAGCCTCCTCCTGGGCCACCCTTCGAGGCCACGCCGCACACGGCGAGCCCGCCCCGATGACCGCCGCCGCCGCCGCCGCCCTGGCCCGGCGTGCCCCAGGTCCCCTCGCCGCCCGTGTCGCCCTTCCACCCTGTCTCGGTGAGGCGCCCGATGCCCTTGCCGGGCGTGCCCTGCGTCCCCGGAGCCCCCGGGCCCCCGGTGAATCCCTCGGAGCAACTGCGGTTCTCCCGCTCCCCGAGACCGCCGCGCGAGGGCGAAGCGTAGGCGGGCTCCCCGTCGCCTCCATCCTCGGCGCTGTCGGGCAGCCCGTCCCCTCCCTTGCCGCCAACGCTCGTGAGCCCGCTCTCGCACTGGTTCACGGTCGCAGGCCCGCCGGCGACGACGGCCGCCAAGCACGCGTCCCCACCGAACATGCCGTCCGGTCCGTCCGGTTGCCTGGTCGGCCACTTCTCGCCAGCATGGCCTGCACCTCCTTGGCGGGCGGAGATCTCGCTCCGCAGGATCTCCACTGCCGTGCTCGACTGAACGAGCACGCCGACCGGGCCCGCCGAGCGGACGTAGAGATCGGCGAGCGTCGACACCCCGTCGGCGGCCCCGCTGTCCTCGGGGCCCGCGGGCTCGACGATCACCATGGGGCCGAAGACCCGAGCGTGATTGAACAGGGTCCGCGGGGGCAGGGAGTCGCGCACCCATTTCCGGCAGTGGAAGCCCCCGAGGAGATCCACGCCGGAGGGCACCCTGATCTCCTCCACGATGAATCCCTCGTTGCAGAGGAACACGCGCCCTCGTCCAGCGCGCGCGAGCTCGATGGCGCGCGCGACGGTGTACACCGGCTTCGCCTTCGTGCCGGGGTTCCTGTCGTCGCCAAAACCGTAGTTTCCGGCGAGGAACACGCCGCAGCCGTCGTCGAGGATGTCGGCGGCGACGTGCTCGACGCAGACCGACTCCGGAGGCGGCTCGTCCTCGCACGAGGTGCCTTCACAAGGCGTCACGCCAGGGTCGTTCACGCCGGGAGCGGTTCCGCAGCCGGTTGCCCACGGCGACAACAGAAGGATGAAGGTAGCAGCGGTGCTCTTTCTCATGGACGTCTCCTGACGTGCGCCGCCAGCACAGCGCGGTTCATCGAGGCGGTTCCGGGGCTGGCGCATCGAACCGGTACCAGAACAGCGCAGTCCCCTCTCGCCCCTGGCCGAGCCCGCTTCCCGGGGCTGCGTTGCCGCCGAGCCCCCCGGTGCCGGCTTGTCCGGGCGAGACCGTCGCTGTCTCCAAGATGGTCACCGAGGCGCCGACGGAACCGATGCCGAGCGAGTGGCCCCCGAGACCGCCGCCGGCGTCGCCCCCGCGGCCGCCGTTGCCGCCACGGCCGCCACGGCACCCGCGCGATGTGTCGGTCACATGACCGTGGCCCCCGAGACCGCCGTCCCAGCCAAGGCCTCCCCACTGGCCGGTTCCGCCGACCCCGCCGTTGCCGCCCTTGGCCCCGAGGACCGTGCTGGCATCGACCGTGAGGTTGCTCCCCTGCAAGGCCACAATGGCGATGCTCGCGCCGCCGTAGCCGCCCCCGTTGCCCCCCTTGCCCCCGCACCCGCCGCTGCCGCCGGATCCGCCGGCCGCACCGCCCTGGGGCCGAGCGGCCGGACACGCGTTCACGGGCTCGCGCCCCTTGCCGCCGCCGCCCCCGCCGCCGCCCTGACCGACGCCGCCCTTCGCTCCATCCTTCCCGCGGACGCCGATCCATCCGTCGAGGCTCAGGAAACCATGATCCACTGCTCCGGCAGCGCGCTCCGCAGGGGCGCCGTCTGCCCCCGGCTCGCCTTCCTTGCATGCCATGCTGGATGCGCCCAAGCCGCCCAGGCCAATGTTGTCCGGATTCCCGACCGGTTCCGGCAGTCCTGACGTCCCGTCGCCGCCCGTCTCGAGGCCTCCATCGCCCCCCTCGCCAGCTGTCGACTCGATGCCGTCGCCGCACACGGTCACGACCGGAAGGGCGCCCCGCGCCACGTTCGCGGTGCAGGCGTCCACGCCGTCGTTTCCCACCAGGCCGGCATTCGCGCGGAAGCTCGGCGCGTCCTCGCCCGGCTCTCCATCCTTGCCGTCGCCTGCGAGGATCACGCTCGACTGCACGATCGCCCTGGCCCCATGCTCCAGGATCATCGCGATCGACGACTTGCCATCCGCGGAGGCGTCGGCCGCCACGGCGCGCACGCCGAAGATCACCGACGTCACGTCCTCCCCCGCGGTGACCGCATCCTTCCCCTTGAGGACCCGCACCGGGATCCCCACGGGCGGCGCGATGACGGTCAACGCGTTCGGCCCGTCGAGCAGCCCTCCGTAGGACCAGTCGCCGCCGGCACACAGACGGCCGCCCCAGAGGTCGACTCCCTGCGGGAGCGAGATCGCCTCCGCGAACTCCCCGCCGCACGCGTACACGCGCCGGGTCGGCGCCTCGGCGTGGCTTCGCCCGTGCGCAGCAAGCCCGATCGCGTGCTGCAATGTCCTCACCGGCGCGTCCTTCGTGCCGGGGCTCTCGTCGTCGCCCTGCTCGCTGACGAACACGCCGCATTCATCCAGGGCCGGGGCCATCGCTGGCTCGCCGTCACAGGGCCCCGGTTGGGGAGGAGGGCTCTCGCACAGGAAGCCCTCCGCGCAGCTCTCAGAATAGCACCCGGACGTGCCGATGGCGCCGGCCATGCCGAGCAGGAGGGCCGCGAGGCAACGAAGGAGCTCCCGATCTCGCCAGTTCAAGTCGCGACGCATCCCCACCCTCCGCCTCACCATGCTCCTTCGAGGAGCACACCTGCCCGCTCGCCCGTCGTCACGGGTACGATGCGGAGGCCTCTGGCGGGTCGCGCGTCCCCGAAGACCGCGACCTCGGTGAGAAAGGAGGCCGCCGTCGCGATCCCGAACACGGCGCTCGTCGCCAGCGACACCTTGCCGAGGGTGGCGAACAGGTTCCGCTCCTCGATCTGGGCATGAATGCCGGCGCACGCCGCCGGCGCGCTCGCTTTGCGGCAGGCGTCGGATGTCCACCCCTGCTCGCGCCGTACAGTATTGGCCTCGCGCAGGTTGGTGTGCACCACATGAGCGCGCAGGAGGAAGACCGCGCCGGCCGCCGCCGTCGCCGTCGTGAGCACGACGCCGCCGATCCGCGCCGTCCGCGGCCATGTGGCCGACGGCGCCGGAGCCTGCGTGGAGGGCCTCCCCGCCTGCACCTGCGTCGCCGCTTTCTTCACCGGGCCCTGTGGCTCGCCCTCGCCCGTACTGCTCACCGCGGCGCGCGGCAGCTGGATCGTCATCCTCGGCTCTGTCGCCGCCCGCGCGTCCAGCGTCTGGGATGCTTCCTCACGGCCCGGTGCTCGGGCCCGCACCATGTGCATGCCAGGCTCGAAGAACAGCGTGTAGGTCCGCCTGGGTCGGCCGATGGGCTTGCCGTCGATGAGCACCTCGGCATCCGGCGGATCCACCGACAGATAGAGCGTCGCGACGAACGGAACGGCCTTGGCCAGTCCGTCGTCAAATCTCTTTTGCTGCACAGGAGAAAGCGCCTTTCGCCGCTCAAGGCTCCATGCCAGGTGCTCCGCCGCGTCACGGAACTTGCGCAGGTCGAGCTCGCAGAGGCCCAGCTCTCCAGCGATCTCAGCGGACTCTCTCTCTGTGACAGATGTCGCGTCGATCGCCTCGAAGGCTGCTTTGTAGGCAGCGTGTGCCTCGGTCGACTTGCCCGATGCCCGAGCTCGTCGCGCACGGCGAAGAAGGTCCTTGACGTTCGAGCCGTCGCTTCGTGAGAGGGCCGGCCTGCCGTCCTCCGCACGGACCGGATGCGTGGTGCCGATCGCGACGCCAAGCATCAGGCACATCCACAGCGATTGCGCAACGAAACGCATGCATCGACGGTACTCATGCCAGCCGTGGCGCGTCAACGGCGCCGAAAGTGTCATGATCTGAACGAGCGAATGAGAATTACACAGCCGATCTAGGAAAGTGGTCATCGACGCTCATGCAATCACGACCCCGGGGCGTACATGTCGTACACTGTCCGACTGGTTCTGGGGCCGCCCTGCATTTTCTTGAAGCCCTGCAGACGGCTCAGGTGTTCTACCGGTCATGGGCGAGCCAGGCAGCACCCCTACCGGCTTCGAGTTGTTCCGGCGCCTCGCGCGGCGCTTCGGTGTCCCCGCGCGACACGCGGAGGACCTCGCGCAGGAGGCGTTGCTGCGGGGACTGGAAGCGGATCGGCGGCTCGATCTCGGGGAGTCCCGGGCGGCCTACGGCGCCACCATCGTCCTGAATCAGGCGCGGAACCACGTCCGGAACGCACGCCGCCGGGGGGAGGTCCTGACCTCGTTCGACGATCACGAGCTTCAGGCGGAGTGCCCGACTCCGGAAGAAATGCTCCGCAGGGAGCAGCGTCAGGCGCTCCTCCGCGACCTGATCAACCAGGTCGACCCCAGGTACCGCGACGTCTTGATCAAGCACGCGATCGAGGAGGTGCCGCTCGTCGAGATCGCCTCCGAGCTGGGGCTCAACCCGAAGACGGTGAGAACACACTACCGCCGAGCGCTCAAGGACCTCGCCGCGGCCGTGGAACGCCGGAGGGCGCGGCAGCGCTCGCGCGGATGGGACGACGCTGCATGCGTCCCGTTCGCCTTCGATCTGCGCGGCCGCGACGGGTGGCTGAGCAAGCTACGCCGTCTGGGCACTAAGATCCTGGTGCAGGGGGCGGTCGTCGTGCTGACCGGCGCCCTCATCGCGCCGTTGCCTGACTCGTTCAGTCCTGAGTCGTGGTTGCGACAGGCGGCGGTGCGCGCCCCTGCGCCCGCACCGGTCGCGGAGGAGAACGCTCCGCCACCGGCCCAAGCCTCGACGCGCACGACGGCCGCGATGGCCGCGCAGGAGGCCGAGCAGCCGACGCAGGACCGAGACGCACGGGGGCCTGCTCCGTCAGGCGCGCCGGTTCGTCGTACCTCGCTCCCGGTCCGCGCCGTGGTCCCAGCCGTCCGCAAGCGCGAGCAGAGCCTCATCGCGGAAGCCCGAAGGGCCATCGAGGACCATAACGCGGTCGCCGATGCAGAGGCGCGCCGGTTACTCGAGACGCATGCACGGGAGTTCCCGCAAGGGCAGCTCGCCTCGGAGCGTGAAGCGCTCCTGGCGCAAATCCGCTGAGTCTTCGGCGTCCCTCCGACAGCCATCAGGCGGTGACGCAGGTGATGTCGTCGGACATCCACAACCGCGGCTGCGGTCGCCGCTGTTTGCTCGCGCAGGGGTGGGGGGAAATTGAACAGGGAGACGGGGAATATTTGAAGATCTTCCTGGCCGGTGCCGAGCGCCGCGCGCGCCGGTCAGCGGTTCACGCTGGCGTCCGGTCCGGCGCCCTTCGCGGGCTCGTAGGGCTCGGGGCTCTTGCCGGCGGTCCTGAGGTTCACGAGCTTGTTGAGCAGGTCGAACCAGAAGGGCGCGCCCAGCGAGGCGGCGGCCGCGGTGATGAGGATGCCGGGGCTCACGAGCCTGTCGAGCACCCCGCGGATCCACGCGACGACGCCCTGGCCGAGGAGCGCCGAGAGCGCTTTCCAGAGCCCCGGGGCGCTCATCTGCTCGGGGGCCTGCACGCCCCAGGTGATGTCGAGGCCGAGCCCGGTGAGCTGCTTGTGCGCGCCGCCGCCCTTGGCGACCGCGGCCATGACGTCCTCGTCCTTGTCCATGCCGCCGTCGAGCGGCGCCTCGCGGGGCGGCGTCTTCGCCATCTCCTGGGCCGCGACGATCATGGCCGCGCGCATCGCGGCGTCGCGCGAGAGCGCGCCCGCGAGCTTGATGCTGTCGGCGTTGAACCCGATGCAAAGGACGAGCGCCGTCGCGCTGATGATGAGCTGCGCGCGGCGCTTGTAACGCCCGGCGGCCCGGTCCATGGCGTCGTTGAACCACCGCTCCAGCCGGATGTTGGCCTCGCGCATGTCCCTGACCGTGAAGTCGACGATCGTCGCGAGGGCGCGCCGGAGGTCGCTGTCCCCGGGCATGCGCTCGATGATCTGCCGGAGCTCGTCGAGGGGCCGCTCGTCGCAGCTCGGCGGCGCGCTGCCGCCCGGCGGGGGCGAGGGCGCGGCGTCGGCGGGCGGCGGCGAGGGCTCCGTGGCGCTCCCCGATGCGGGCGCGGCGTCGCCCGCGGGCGCCGCCGCAGGGGCCGCGGCGGCGACGGGCGCGGCGGTGGCGACGGGCGCGGCGGTGGTGACGGGCGCGGCGGTGGTGACGGGCGCGGCGGCGGCGACGGGCACGGCGGCGGCGCTGGCCGACGGGGGCGGCGGCGCGGCGGCGCTCGTCTGCGGGGCCGGCGGCGCCTCGCCCCCGGACCAGTCGATGTGCCGCAGGGTGTCGACCAGCGTGGCCACGAACGCGTGCGCCGGGATGTAGGACGGCCCCACCCAGCCGTACTTGAGGTCCTTGATCAGCGGGTGCTGCCGGAGCGCCGCCGCGAGCGGGCTGGGGTGCGGCGCCGGCATCAGCCGGGTGCGCACGAGGTCGGCGGCGACCCGGAGCAGGCGCCGCGTGGCCGGCTCGCTCGGGGTGAGCCCGCGGGCGGCGGCGTCGCGGGCGGCCGCGTCGCGCGCGGCCAGGAGCCGGAGCACGTGCGGGTCGAGCGCGTGGTCGGCCAGCATGATCTCGATGCTCTGCGCCAGGTTCAGCGCGCGCAGCCGGAAGACGCCGGCGAGCGCCTCGTAGATGGCCGAGCAGAGGACGCTGAGGAGGAAGAAGACGCTGACGAGGCCGATCGCGATGTCGAGGGTCGTTCCCATGGGCATCCGGCAGGGCAGGGCGCGCGGCGGCGGGGGGCGCGGGCCGGCGCGCCTCGCGGCGCTCCCCCGGCCAGCAGGACAGGGAGGAAACAGGGAGGAAGAAGAGGCGGCCTTGCGAGCGCCCGTTCCCCTCCGCGGCCAGCTCAGCATACGCCACGGTGCGTTTCGGAGCGAGCGCGCTCGATGCCGGGGGATCTTGGTCTACCATCCCGGCCTCGTGACCAGCACCACGCTACCCCCCGAGTCGCAGAGCGACAGTGAGCCACAGCTGCGCACCTCCTGGGCCCAGGAGAGGGCCGAGCTCGATCGGTCGTCGCATCGGCCGAAGCGCGATCGGCTCGTGCACGAGCCGCCGCCGGCGTCGCCGCCCGGAACGCTCGTCATCGAGGACACGCGGCGGCCGAAGATCTTCGTCATCGACTACGACGCCGAGGTCGTGTCCGAGAAGGAGATGCAGTCCGTGGACGAGTGCATTCCGTACCTCACGGACGACCGGCCCTCGATCACGTGGGTCGACGTCCAGGGGCTCGGGCACAAGCCGACCTTCGAGCGGCTGGGCGAGATCTTCAAGGTCCACCCGCTCGCGCTGGAGGACATGGTCAACGTGCCCCAGCGGCCGAAGGCCGACGTCTACGGCGGCGAGCACGTCCTCATCATCGCGCGGATGGTGCAGGTCAGCGACAGCTGCGTGTTGCGCACCGAGCAGCTCGCGATCCTGGTCGGCAAGAGCTTCGTCCTGACGGTGCAGGAGCAGGCCGACTGGGACGTCATGGAGGCGGTGCGGGAGCGCATCCGCGTCGGCCGGGGCACGGTGCGGCAGCGGGGCGCCGACTACCTCGCATACGCGCTGCTCGACGCGGTGGTCGACGGCTTCTTCCCGGTGCTCGAGCGGCTCGGCGAGCGGATCGAGGACCTGGAGATCGAGGTCATCGACGCGAAGCGGCCGATGTCGAAGCCGATCCACGACATGAAGCGGGATCTGCTCACGCTGCGGCGCGCCATCTGGCCGCAGCGCGACCTGGTCAACACGCTGCTCCGCGAGGACAACCCGATGATCACGAAGGACACGCGGCTCTACCTGCGCGACACGTACGACCACGCGGTGCAGCTGATGGACATGGTCGAGACCTACCGCGAGCTGAGCTCGGGCCTCATGGATCTGCACCTGTCCGGGATGTCGAACCGGATGAACGAGATCATGAAGGTGCTCACGATCATCTCGACCATCTTCCTCCCGGTCACCGCGATCGCGGGCATCTACGGGATGAACTTCCACCACGAGAGCTCGCCGTACAACATGCCGGAGCTCGACTGGTATTTCGGCTATCCGTTCGTCTGGGCGCTGATGCTGACGAGCGTCGTCGGTCTGCTCACGTACTACCGTCGCAAGGGCTGGCTCGGGAAGGACACCGACGATAGCGAGCCGCGGCAGCGGTGACAGCCCGCGGCAGCGGTGACAGCCCGCGGCAGCGGTGACAGCCCGCGGCAGCGGTGACAGCCCGCGGCAGCGGTGACAGCCCGCGGCAGCGGTGACAGCCCGCGGCAGCGCTCCTTCGCTGTCGTGTGGCGCGGGTGTCGAGGGAGCGCTGCTGCACCTCGGGCGTCGCCGACGTAGCGCCACCCGGCCGGGGCGCGGGCGAGCCGGGCGGAGTCGTTGGCGGACGGGTGGAGGAGGGGGGTGGAAAAAGGAGCCGCGCTCGTGGCGCGGGCGCGAATATGCTGCGCCGAATTGGTCGCGGCCGCGGCCGGCGGTATACTCTCTCGATCATCGAGATGAGGAATCGCGGACGCTGGATCGCTCTCCTGCTCGTCGGTGCGGCGGCGCTCCTCGCCTTCGCCAGCTGGAAGGAGAACCTCGCGGCCGCTCCCGACGCCGCCGCAGGGCAGGGGGGGTCGCCGGGTCGCTTGCGCTTCGAAAAGACGCTGGACGTGGAGGTATTCCAGCGCGGGAACATTCATACACACACATCGCTGAGCGACGGGGACAGCGAGCCGCGCGAGGTCGTCCGCTGGTACCGCGAGCACGGCTATACGTTTGTGGCCCTGACAGACCACAACCTTCGGGCCGATCCCGCGATGTTCCAGCACCTCCAGGCATCATCGAATTTTGCGGTGATCCCGGGTGAGGAGGTCACGATGACGGCGGAGGGGCATCCGGTGCACGTGAATGCGCTGTGCGCGCAGGCGCAGATCGGCGGCGGGAACTTCCCGACGAGGGTCGACGCATTGCGGTGGGCGATCGAGCGGGTGCGGGCCGAGGGGGGCGTGGCGCTCATCAACCATCCGAATTTCGACTGGGCGCTCTCGGCCACCGACATCCTGGGGGCGCCCGCGGCGGAGCTGCTGGAGATCCACAGCGGTCACCCGTACGTGTACACGGACGGCGACGCGAAGCGGCCGTCGCACGAGGCGCTGTGGGACACGGTGCTGACGGCGAGGGGGGCCTCCGGCGGCGGGATCGCCGCGGTGGCGGTGGACGATCTGCACCAGCTCGTGGCCGACTCGAACGCGCCGCCCGCGGGGCCGGGCCGCGGGTTCATCGAGGTGTTCTCTCGCGAGGTGTCGCCCGCCGCGATCTGCAGCGCGCTGGCCTGGGGCCGACTCTACGCGTCATCGGGCGCGAGGCTGCGGCGCATCGCGATCGAAGACGACGCGTTCTCGGTGTGGCCGGCGGCGACGGACGCCGTGGTCGAGTTCATCGGCGCCGGCGGGCGCGTGCTGGACCGGCAGCGGCCGCTCGGGGGGCGGGCGACGTACCAGCTCCGCGGGGGGGAGCGCTACGTCCGGGCGCGGATCTCGCGGCCGGACGGGAAGCGGGCGTGGACGCAGGCGTACGCCACGGTGGAGTGACGAAGCAGCCAGTTGACTTGGGATCGCCGCAGCACGTATCTCAGAGTGCGTGCGTCGCTTGCTCTCCTGGGTGTTGCCATGCGCTCTCGCGATGTCCGTCGCCGGTGTCGGGAATGCGGCGAGCGCGGACGAGCCCTACGCTGATCCGGACGCGCGCGCGGCGTCGATGACGACGGGGCTGCTGCGCCGCGCCAGGCAGGCGCAGGCGGCCGGGCGGCTGGTGGCGGCCGCGGCGACCTACGAGCGGGCGCTGGAGGCGGCGCAGGCGGCGTGGACGACCGACGCGGAGCGGGCGACGATCGCCGGGGAGCTCGGGCTGGTCGAGCTCACGCTGGGGCGGCATCGGGACGCGGCGAGCCACCTGGCGCAGTGCCTCGAGCACCGGGGCGTGATCAGCGGATATCTCCGCGACCGGGTCGATGAGGGCCTGCAGCGCGCCGCGAAGCGCGTGGCGACGGTCTACGTGACGACCAATCCGCCGGGCGCCGAGGTCATGATAGACGACGGGCAGGCGCTCTACCCGCCGGAGCCGGTCCAAGAGGTGTTCGTGGAGCCGGGGGAGCACACCGCGCGGGCGCGGCTCGAGGGGTACGAGGAGGCGGTGCGCTCGTTCACCGCCGAGGCTGGCCTGACGCACCCGATCGTCCTCAAGCTGCGGCGCCTTCCGGAGCGCGTCGCGCGCGCGCCGGAGGCGGCCCCTGCTGCGCCGCATTCGGCGGCTCCGGCTGCGCCTCCGGCGGGGTCGACCTTCCCGCTGGCGGAGCTGCGCATCGGTGGGGTGGCGCTCTCGACGGCGACGCTGGCGGCCGGCACGGTCTTCCTCCTGCGGTCCGGCGTCCTCCGCGACGACCTCGCCGCGCAGGAGGCCGCGCTCCGCCGCGGGGGGTGGGACCCGTCCGCGTGTGGAGGGGCGGACGCGCCGCCGGCCTGCGCCGAGCTCCGCGACACGGCCGAGGCGCGGGACCTGTTCCGCGAGCTCGGGGTGGGGACGCTGGTGGCGGGCGGCGTCTTGGCGGCCACGACGGCGGCCGCGTTCCTCACGGATCTGTCGTACCTGGCGAGGGAGCCGGCCCGCCAGGGTGTCCGTGTCGTGCCGGTGATGACGGCAGAGCGGGCGGAGGTCTTCCTTCAGGGCACGTGGTGACAAGGCACGTTCCATTGTAGCGACGCTGGCCCGCTGCGCGCCGGAGGTCGTCGTGAGCCGGGCCGCGACCTTGACACGATGGTCGAGAGTCGATCTCGCACGGAAGCTCGCCGCTCCCGGTTCACGATCGCGGCTCTCGCCAGTTCTCGATGAGAAGCGGGGAGCCAAGCTCCTGCACCCGGGAGTAATGCCGAACGTTTCCGGTCGCGACGCAGACCCGGTGGCGCAGGGCAATTGCGGCGTTCTGGGCGTCACCGACGTCGATCCCGCGGCCGGTTCGTTCGAGCTCGCCGTAGATGACCGCCGCGAGATCGGCGGATTGCTGGTCCAGCTCCAGAACCTCGACGTCCTCTAGCATCTCGCGGAACGCGTCGATCCGGCTCGCGCGCTGTACCTGCTGCAGGCCCTGGATGACCTCGAAGACCGTGACGGCCGTCAACGTGTAACGCCCGTGCTGCGAGAGGTAGGCGCTCGCCCTCGCGAGGACCGTCGCGTTCTTTCCCTTGAAAATCTCGGACCAGATGTCGGTGTCAACGAGGGTTCTCATCGTCGAGCCCCCTCGCCCGACCCCTGGCGCGCGCATCCGCCGTGAGCTTCTCCAGCTGGTCGGCGAGCTCCGGATCGTCGGCAAGCCAGCCGAGAGGGGAGACCTTCGGGCGGGACGTCGATGCCCCCTGATTGCCCACCGAAGCGTTCGCGAGCTCGTGGACGATCCGCTCCACGAGTCGCAAGCGGTCCGCCACAGGGAAGCTCCGGGCTTCTTCGACGAGATCTTCAACCGTTCGCATCAGCGACCTCCATGCCTCGGAGCAGAGTGTAGCCGGTCCGGGTGCGCCGAGCAGCCGATCGAAGACACCGTCGCACGGCTGAGCCGCATGATTGGGCACGAGATCGCGCCGCTCCCCGTAATGCACCCTCGCTCACGGGCCTTGCGGCCTCACTCCCCCCGCTTCCCCTCCAGCCGCGCCAGCACCGCCCGCGGCGACATCGTCGCGCGGTACACGTAGATCTCCCCCGCGTCGTCCTCCCCCAGCACCTCCTCGCTCACGCGGAGCTGCTTGCCGACCGCCAGCAGGATCCTCGCGGGGAACCCCTTCCGGATCAGCTCGACGCGCTGCCACACCGCAGCTCGGCTCCAGAACCCGAACGCCTCCAGGTACACCTCCTCGCCGGTCTCCGCGTTCTGGAACACGAGATCTGGCGCGCACACGACCTCTCCGGGCAGCGCGAACAGCCGCTCGTTCTGCGCCACGCTCCACGGCGAGCCGAGCTTCCTGAACCCCTCGCAGAACGCCGTGAGCTCGGGCGTCGTCTCCGAGAGCTCGCGCCCGTGGTACACGAGCCCGTCCGCCGGGCCGATCTCGACCGCGAGCGGCTCCTTGTCGCGCCCCCAGCGCAGGTCCGCCCGCAGCCGGAACGAGGCGCACGAGAGCACCGACGGCAGGAACATCGCGAGCCGCAGGCCGTAGCGCTGGACCGCGTCGAAGAGGCTGAACGGCCCGTCGAGCGCGATCGTGTAGCCCGAGGCCGGATCCCCCTGGACCACGTGGATCAGCCCGTGGAACCGCGCCGCGCGGAAGATCTTCCGGTACCGCGCGGCGCTCTCCCCGTCGATGCGGATCGTCACCTGCGTCGCCCGCAGGAGGATCGACTGCGCCAGCGAAAGGTTGTACCGGTCCAGCACGACCTCTGGCGCCTCCGTGGCCGCGCGCCGGAGGATCTCGGCGCCGCGCAGGTCGGCGTAGAGCCCCGCCTCGATCGCGGCGGGCGTCGTGCCGAGCCGGGCGGCCACCTCGTCGAGCACGGCGGCGCGATCGAACCGCGCGCGCACGTCGAGCGCGCGGTGCGCCGCCGCCGCCGCGTGGAACAGCTCGCGCCGGAGCGCCTCGGGGTCGACCCCCTCCTGCACCTCGAACTCGCACCCGTCCTCGAGCACCTTCCGCAGCCCGAGCGCGGCGACGCGGTCCCGCGCGGGCACCTCCACGGCGTCGAGCGCGGCCTCGACCTCGTCGCGGCTCTCGCCGACCCGCTGCGACAGGATGTCGAGGTACGCGCGCGCGACAGGGAGCAGCCGCTCGGCCGCGGCGCCGCGGAGGTACTGCGGCACGACCATCCCGCCCCGGCGGCGGACCCGCACGAGATCACTGGTAAGCAACGTGATCCCGGCGCTTGTCGCTCACCCGCTGCTCGCTCGTGCCGAGGGCCACGAGCTCGTAGAGGATCGCCGTCTTGTTCTCGCTCCGGCGCAGGATGCGGCCGAGCCGCTGGACGTGCTCCCGCACCGAGCCGCTGCCCGACAGGACGATCGCGACGTTGGCCTCGGGCACGTTCACCCCCTCGTTCAGCACCTTCGACGTGACCACCGCCGACAGCGCGCCGCGGTTGAACGCCTCGAGGATCGCGCTGCGCTCCTTCACCTTGGTCTGGTGCGTGATGGCCGGCAGCAGGAACTGCCGCGAGATCTGGTAGACCGTGGCGTTGTCCTCGGTGAAGACCAGCGTGCGATCCGCGCGGTGGGCGTGGAGCAGCCGCGCGAGGACGTCGATCTTGCCGGGCGCGCAGAGGGCGAAGCTCCGCTGCCGGCGGTACGCCTCGAAGGCGCGGCGGCCCGCGTCGGACTGCGAGCTCAGCAGGATGAACTGCCCCCACCCCTCGGGCATGCGGATGCCGTGCGCGCGCAGGAAGCCGATGTACACGGCGCGCGCCGCCTCGTACGCGGCGCGCTCGCCGTCGGAGAGCGGCACGTCGAGCCGCACCACGTCGTAGGCCGCGAGGTACTGGCCGGAGAGCTCGGTGATCTCCCGCCGGAAGACGATCGGACCGATCAGCTCGTCATAGCCCCGGCCGTCCGCGCGCTCCGGGGTGGCGGTGAGGCCGAGGCGGAACGGCGCGAGGCACATCTTCGCGGCGAGCGCGTACGACGGGCTCGGCAGGTGGTGGCACTCGTCGAAGATCACGAGCCCGAAGCGGGCGCCGAGCCGGTCCATGTGCGCGTGCGCCGAGTCGTACGTGGTCACCGTCAGGTCGAGGACGTCGTGGTAACCGCCGCCGAGCAGGCCGATGGGCACGCCGAACGCGGCGGAGAGCCCGTCGTACCACTGGTTCAGGAGGTCGAGGGTGGGGACGACCACGAGCGCGCTGCGCTGCCGCGCGGCGATCGCGAGCGTCGCGACGAACGTCTTGCCCGCGCCCGTCGGGAGCACGACGACGCCCCGGCTGCGCCGGCCAGCCCACGCCTCGAGCGCCTCGCGCTGGTACGGGAAGGGGTCGTGCTTGGCGAGCGGCGTGAGCGGCAGCGCCTCGTACTTGCGGGCGGCGTCGGTGAAGGGGACGCCGCGGGCGCGGAGCCTCAGGACGAGCTCGGCGTAGTCGATCGCCGGCACGCGGTAGACGCGCTCGCGCGCGTCCCAGCGGCAGGAAGCCGGGAGGCAGGCGGGGTCGAGCGGCGCGCCCTCCGCGGGCGAGCCCGGGCCCTCGCCGTCGGGCGCCTCCGCGGAGGGCGGCGGGGCGTCGAGGTCGGAGGCCGCCGGCTCCAGCGCCGGGCGCGGCGCGACGCCTTCGATGCGGAGGGTGCCGCCCTGGAAGCTCAGGACGATCGGCGCTGTGCGGACCGGCTCGGTCATCGGCGCGCTCTTTTGCCGCGGGCAGGGCCGCGTGCCAAGCGGAGAGCGTGGCGAAGGGCGGCGATCAGGCCAGCTCGGCCGGCAGGATCGAGGCGCCGCGGATCGGGGCGCGGTAACGTACCCACACGAGGGGGGACTCGTGCAGCGTGATCGTGAGGGCGGTGCCGGCGTTCACCGGGAGCTTGCGGCCGAGCTCGCGGTGGATGTGGCGCGCGATGAGCTCCGGCGTCGAGCGCTTGCCCTCGAAGGCGGGGTGCTCGTCGAGGTTGCGGTAATCGATCTCCGCGAGCACGCCGCGCAGGCTCTCTCGCAGCACGCTCGTCTCGATCACCTGGCCGAGGGGCGAGAGCTCCTCCCGGTCCACCTCCACGGTGACAGTGTAGGTCGCGCCGTGCAGGCGCTGCGCAGGGCCGAACTGCTCGCCCTTGAGGCTGTGGGCCACCATGATGTGATCGCGGACGCCGACCGTGTACATGGCCGCACTATACTCGTCGTCGCGGCGTTTGAGGGAGATCCCAATCGCATGTCGCGGCGCGCGGGAGTAAGGTGCGGACGGTGCCCCGCCAGGGCCCACCGCGGCGCGCGGGTCCGTGCGGGACGCAGTGACCGGTTGACCGTTGTGAGGGAGGATCGCCGATGAACAGCGAAGCGAGCGTGCTGGCCCCAGGGTTCCTCATCGCGTCGCCGCCCCTGGGCGATCCGAACTTCGACAAGACGGTCGTGCTGCTCGCGGTCCACAGCGAGGGCGGGGCGCTCGGGTTCGTGGTGAACCGGCCGGCGCCGATGACCCTCGGGGAGCTGCTCTCCTTCGCGGGCTACGGCAACGACCTGAAGGACCCGGCGCCGGTCTACCTCGGCGGCCCGGTCCAGCCGAGCTCGGGATGGATCCTGTGCCTCGATCCGGCGCTCGGGGCCGAGGAGACGGGCGTGATCCCGGTGGGCTCCCGGGTGCGGGTCACCTCGTCGCGGAGCGCGTTCGACGCGCTCGCGGCCGACGCGGTGCGCGGCGCGGCCGCCGCGGATGCGCGGCGGAGGACGGTGCTCCTCGGCTACAGCGGCTGGGGGCCCGGGCAGCTCGAGCGGGAGATCGCCGCGGGCGCGTGGCTGCCGGTGCCCCTCGACGAGCGCGTCCTCTTCGACGTGGCGGTGGACCGCCGCTGGGAGCAGGCGTATGCGCTCCTCGGGCTGCGCCCGATAGACGTCATGTCCATGCGTACCATCGGCGAGGCGTGAGGCGGATTGACGCGGGGACGGTAAGGACGAACCTTGCCGGTCGCGTCCGCCCACGCAGGGGGCGCGGGGGCCTTCACCTCCGCCGCACACGGCCCATCCAGTCAAGCGCACAGGACACGAGAGGAGCCATCATGGAGATCAACATCGGAATCGACGCCAAGAACCGCGAGCAGATCGGGACGGGGCTGGGCCGCGTGCTGGCCGACACGTACACGTTGTATCTCAAGACGCACAATTTCCACTGGAACGTCACGGGGCCCATGTTCCAGACGCTGCACCTCATGTTCGAGCAGCACTACAACGAGCTGGCGCTCGCCGTCGACCTCATCGCCGAGCGCATCCGCGCCCTCGGCCTCCCCGCGCCGGGGACCTACAAGCAGTTCGTGGCGCTCTCGTCCATCAAGGAAGAAGACGGCATCCCCAAGGCCACCGACATGATCAGGCTCCTCGTCGAGGGGCACGAGACCGTCGCGCGCACCGCGCGCGAGATCTTCCCCGTGGCCGAGGCGGCCAACGACGAGCCGACCTGCGACCTGCTCACCCAGCGCCTCCAGATCCACGAGAAGACCGCGTGGATGCTGCGCAGCCTGCTCGAGTAACTCCCCACCTCCAGCGCGTTCGGCGCGTTCGGCTGAAAGACGGCGAGCTCAGGCGGGCGCGGCGAGCGCCGCCCTGCGGCCGCGGGGCAGGCGGAACCAGAAGCGGCTGCCCCGCCCGGGGTGGCTCTCGACGCCGACGACGCCGCCGTGGGCCTCGACGATCTCCCGGACGATCAGGAGCCCCAGCCCGGTGCCGCCGACGCTGTGATCGGCGCGCTGGTAGCGCTGGAACAGCGTGGCTGCGATCTCCGGCGCGACGCCGGTGCCCGTGTCCTCGAGCGCGACCTCCACGTGGCGGGGCTTCACCTCGACGCGCGCCGCGATCGCGCCGCCCGGGGGCGTGAACTTGATGGCATTGCCGATGAGGTTGGAGAGCACCTGGGCGAGGCGCCGCCGGTCGCCGAGCACCGAGGCGCCCTCGCAGGGGGCCGGCCCGGAGAAGGTGTGGCCCTTCTTCTCGAGCAGCGGGCGGAAGTCCTCGACGGTGTCCGCGATCAGGCGCACCAGATCGACCTCCTCCCGCTCCATGCGGCGATTCGCGTCCTCGAGGCTCGCGAGCTCCAGGAAATCGTTGATCATGTACACCAGCGATTGCAGGCGCGCGTCGAGCTTCTGGACGTCCTCGAGCAGGGGAGGCTGCCGCGCGAGCTCCTCGCCTTCGAGCATGCTGGCGATCCGCAGCGTCATCGCGTTCAGCGGCGTGCGCAGGTCGTGCGCGATCATCGAGTAGAAGTCGAGCCGCCGCTCGTCGTGCAGGCGCCGGTCGGTGACGTCGC
This sequence comes from Sorangium sp. So ce1153, assembly GCF_051521595.1. NCBI lineage: Bacteria > Pseudomonadati > Myxococcota > Polyangiales > Polyangiaceae > Sorangium > Sorangium sp. So ce1153. The sequence goes on along the minus strand of NZ_CP150361.1, from coordinate 11,327,872 downwards.
GCAGCGAGACGATCGTGCTCGCGGCGGCCTCCCCCGGGAGCACCCGCAGCGTCGGCGAGAAGAGCCTGCCGCGGATCTCCACGTCCGGCTGGGGGAACGTGGACTCGCCGCTGAACGGCTCTGGATCATTGATGCAGAGCCCGGGGATCAGCTCCGAGGCCGCCCTCCCGAGCACGGCCTCCGGCTGGATGCCGAGCGCGCTGACAGCCTGCTCGTTCACGAAGCTCAGGCGGCCCTGCGCGTCGATGACGAGCAGCGGATCGGGGGCTGTCTCGAGCAGCTTTCGATTCGCCGCCTCGGCGTGCTCCGCGCGCTCGAGCAGCGCCCGCCAGCGCACCAGGGACGCGACGCGCGCGCGCAGCTCCTCGTCCTCGTAAGGCTTCGCGAGGTAATCGTTGGCGCCAGCGGCGAGCCCCTCGACGATCTGATTGGTGTGGTGGTACCCGGTGAGCAGCAAGATTCCCAGCTTCTGGGCCCCCACCGGCTCGGAGCGCAGGAATCGACACACCTCGAGGCCGCTCACGCCCGGCATGATCCAGTCGAGGACCATCACGTCCGGCATCGAGCACGAGGAGAACCGCTCGAGCGCCGTCGAGCCGTCGCGAAACACCTCCACGTCGTGCTCGGAGGCCAGCACGCGCCGCGCCCGCTCGGCGTCGACAGGGCTGTCGTCGACGACCCAGACGCGGCGCCGCGCGGGACTGGTGCTCATTCGGCGGCGATCCTAGTGGGCGAAGGTGGGTAGCGTCAATGCGCCGCCGGGTGCGCGGGGGGCTGCGCGGCGCGGGTGTCGAATACCGGACGAGCGCTGCCGTGCCGTGTCGGAGGCGCGCGGCGACGGCGAGGCGCCCGGGTCAGCGCCGGGGTTGCACGAGGAAGCCCTCGCCGTCGATCGCCACCGCGCGCTGCTTCAGGAGGCGGCCGACTGCGCGCTTGAAGGCCTTCTTGCTCAGTCCGAAGATCGCCCGGATCTCCTCGGGGCTCGAGCGGTCGCCGACCCTCGGCGCGCCCGGTCGCGAGAGCCTCTCGAGGATCTTCTGCGCGTCGGACTCGAGCTCCTCGTGCGCGTGGCCGCGCAGCGACAGCTCGATCTTCCCGTCGGGCAGCACGCTCGTCACGCGGAACCGCGCCGCCTCGCCGCGCGAGAGCGGGTGGGGCTCGCTCGCGGGGACCAGGCCGACGAAGCTGCGCTCGAGGATGACGAAGAGCCCGAGCTCCGGCTCGTTGCGCCACGCCTCGCCCTCGACCCACTCGTCGAGATCGAACTCGCCCCTGTCGCGCAGCAGCTCGGTCACGCGCATCGTCCCCGCGAGGCGCCCGGTCCTGTCCACGAACAGCCCCACCGGGTGCCGCTGGCCGACCCGCAGGTCGCGCGTCTGCTCCGCGCGCGGCACGAGCAGCTCCTTCGGCAAGCCCCAGTCGAAGAACGCGCCGAAGGGGGCCACGTCGGTCACCTCGAGGAAGGCGACCTCGCCGAGCGTGAGCCTCGGCCGGCGCGTCGTCGCGATGGGGCGATCCTCGGAGTCGAGGTGGACGAACACCTCGACATCGTCTCCCTCCTCCGCGCCCTCGGGCACCTCGGCGCCCGGCAGGAGGAGCACCGGCGCGTTCGGGCGGAGGTCGCCGGGATCGGGCGAGAGGAAGGCGCCTGGCGGCCCGAACCGCCGTATCGGCAGGGTCACCACGCGTCCGAGGAGATCGTCGTAGGGCATCGGCGCGCAGTCTTGCACAGGCCGGGCGGCGCGCCGCCGTGCTCTCGCCGGGGGCGCCTCGACCGCCGGCGCAGCGCTCGATGCCGGCGCAGCGCTCGATGGGAGAGCGGCGGATGCCCAGGGTCCGTCGCCTGCTCGCAGGGCGCCTCGCGCTCGCGGCCGCGCTCCTCTGAAGCCCATGCTTGACGGGCCGGCGCCCCTCACGTTACGACGAAGCGTGCTCGTGCGTGGGGTGGTGCGCGCGGGCGCGAGGGGGCGTGATCGCTCGCGGGCCGCGGGGCGCGACGATCGATGAGGAGGGCACTTTGACAAAGAAGACGACCTATGTCCTGGTGCACGGGGGCTGGCACGGCGGCTGGTGCTACAAGCGCGTCGCGGCGCCGCTGCGCGCGCGGGGTCACGAGGTGTATACGCCCACCCTGACGGGCCTCGGCGAGCGCTCGCACCTGCTCGCCGCGGGGGTGAACCTGTCGACGCACGTCGCGGACATCGTGAACCTGCTGCGCTGGGAGGAGCTCACCGACGTGGTGCTGTGCGGCCACTCGTACGCCGGTATGGTGATCACGGGCGTGACAGGGCTCGTCCCCGAGCGCATCCGCAGCGTCGTTTACGTCGACGCCTACCTGCCGGAGGAGGGGCAGAACATGCTCGACATGGTGCCGGAGCCTTTTCAGAAGAGCTTCCAGGCCTCCGCCTCGAAGAACGGAGGTCTCATCATGCCGCCGATCCCCTCCGAGATCCTCGGGGTGAACCCGCGCGACCGCGCGTGGGTGGACGCTCAGTGCACGTCGCAGCCTTATGCCACCTTCCTGGAGTGTGTCGCCGGCCGCGGGGCCGTCGAGCGCCTCGGCAAGCGCATGTACGTCTATGCGGCGGGCTGGGGCGAGACGCCGTTCACGGCGATCTACGAGAGGCTGAAGTCAAACCCCTCGTGGACCTTGCGCGAGGCGCCGTGCGGACACGACGTCATGGTGGACATGCCGGAGCTCCTGGTCGAGCTCCTGCTCGAGGCCGCCGCCTGATCGCGGCGGGCTCACCCGCGCCTGGCCGAGCTCCTGCCGCGCCTCGTAGCGCCTGGCGAGCGCTGGAGCGGACGGACGATTCCCGGTAAGCTCCGGCTGGATGAGGGAAGCACCGCCGCCAGCACGGTCGATCCAGGATGAGCTGGAGGAGCTCGGCGAGGAGCTCCGGCAAAAGGCCCTTCCGGGCGAGCGGCTGATCGAGACGCACCGGCGGCTCGCCGAGGAGTCGCAGGAGCGGCGGCGGAGAGGCGATCTCCTCGAGCGGATCGCGGAGTGCTTGCCGATCAACATCTTCGCCAAGGACAGCGAGCATCGGTACCTGCTCGCCAACAAGAACGTCAGGAAGCTGGCCGGGCGAGAGAGCGACCAGGTGATCGGGAAGACGGATTTCGACATCCTCCCCGCGCCCGCCGCGCGGGCGATCCGCGCGTCCGACGAGCGGCTGCGCGCGAGGGGCGGCATGCTGGTCGAGGATCTCGTGATCGAGTCGGCCGGCAGCCAGAAGCGGCATATCCATATCGGCAAGACCCTGGTGCCCGCCGGGGAGACCGGGCAAGAGGTGCTGATCGGCTTCTCGATCGACATCACGGAGCTCAAGCGCATCGAGCAGGAGCTGCGCGACAAGCTCGCCCTGATCGAGCAGCAGCAGGCGACGATCCGCGCGCTCTCCGCGCCGATCATCGAGGTATGGGACAGGGTGCTGACCGTGCCCATCCTCGGCGCGGTCGACAGCGCGCGGGCCGGCGCGGTGATGGAGGCCCTGCTCGCCGAGGTGAGCAGGAGGGGCGCGCGGTTCGCGATCCTGGATCTCACCGGCGTCGAGGCGATGGAGGCGGGCACGGCGGCGCACCTCGTCAAGCTCGTCCAGGCGATCCGGCTCCTCGGGGCGGAGGGCATCATCACCGGCGTTCCGTCGAGCAGCGCGAAGGCGATGGTCGCGCTCGGGCTGGACCTCGGGAGCGTCACGACGCTGGCGAGCCTCCGGGAGGGGCTCTGGTACTGCATGAAGCAGGTGCGCGCCGGCGCCGCGACCTGAGGGGCGCCCCCGCTGCGGCGCTCCCCGCTTGGCATCGCCACCCTCCCGCCCCACGCAGCGATGGCAGCCGGGAGGCCGAGCACCACGCCGGTGCGCGGGACCGGCTGCGGGCACCGCTCCTTGCGGCTCGAGCGAGCTCATCGGAGTCAGCCCCGGCCCGTGCGAACCGATCCTGGCGAATACCACCCATGACAGACAGCTCCGGATACCGCATGTACGTCTTTCGCAGCGGACGCCGCGACGTCCCGGGGAAGCGGCTCGTCGCCGAGCTCGCCGACGACCTCCGGGCGCTCGCCGCCCCGGCCGGCGCCGATCTCCCTGGCAGCGTCGCGCTGCGCGCCCTGATCCGCGCCGGCGAGCTCGAGTCGATCCTCGCCGACGCCGGCGCGGTGGGCGCCTCGCTCCTCTCGCGGATCACCGACGATCTCGCCGCCGTGCTGGTCGGCGGCGGCGGCGCGCTCGCGGTCCCGGACGGCCAGACGTCTGGCCACGGACAGCCAGACGTCTGGCCACGGACAGCCAGACGTCTGGCCATGGCGGAGGCCCTCGCCGCGCTCACGGCGATCGAGGTCCCGGCGACGGTCCCGATCTCGCCCCCCGAGGGCTTCTCGTTCTATGCGCTGCACCCGCTCGATTTCGCGCAGCTCGCCCGGCGACTCGGCTCCCCGCCGGCGCCGGTCCGCGTCGTCGGCGTCCGCAGCATCGGCACCACGCTGAGCGCGGTGACGGCCGCGGCGCTCCGCCAGCGGGGGATCGGGGCCGAGCGCACCACCGTGCGTCCGACCGGCCACCCTTACGATCGCCGGGTCGAGCTCGATCCCGGACAGCTCCGCTGGGTCCAGGAGGGCATCGCCGAGGGCGCGCAGTTCTGGGTGGCGGACGAGGGCCCCGGCTTCAGCGGCTCGTCGTTCCTCGCCACCGGCGACGCCCTGATCGGCGCCGGCGTCCCCCGCGGGAACATCGTCTTCCTCGGCTCCCGCGCGCCCGACCCCGACGCGCTCGTCGCGCCGGACGGCGCCCGCCGCTGGCGGTCGTTCCGCGCCGAGCGCGTCGAGGGCGTGACGCACCTCCCGGGTGACGCGGGCGAGTTCATCGGCGGCGGGCAGTGGCGCCGCCGCCACTATGATGACGAGTCGCGCTGGCCGCCTTCGTGGACGACGATGGAGCGCTTCAAGTGCCTTTCCCGTGACGGCAGCAGGATTCTCAAGTTCGAAGGCATGGGTCGTTATGGAGCCGAGTGCCGGGAGCGGGCCCTGGGGGTCTCCCGGGCCGGCTTCGGGCTGGAGCCGCGCGACGAGGGGCAGGGATTCCTCTCCTACCCGTGGATCCAGGGCCGGCCGCTCCAGGCCGGCAATCTGTCCACCGCCGTCCTCGAGCGCCTCGCCGATTATTGCGCCTTCCGCGCCTCGGCCTTCCCTGTTCCGAGCCCCGCCGTCGACGAGCTCATTACGATGGCGCGTACAAATTTCTCAGCAGAAATGGGCAACGAGCTCCCGGGTGAGCTCCACCTGGAGGTCGAGCGCCCCGTGCTTGTCGATGGCAAGATGGATCCCCACGAGTGGCTCGGGTCCTCCTCTGGCGAGCTCTTCAAGGTGGACGCGTCCGGGCACGGCGACGATCACTTTCTGCCTGGCCCCACGGACATCGCCTGGGATCTCGCCGGGGCCATGATCGAGTGGCAGATGGGTAAAGACGCCAGGCGCGCCTTCCTGGAGCGCTATCGGCGCCGCTCCGGCGATGACCCCGAGCGGCGCTTGCCGGCGTATCTGCTGGCCTACGCGCTCCTGCGGCTGGGTCATGCCGCGATGGCGGCGGCGTCGCTCGCCGACGAGGGCGAGGCGCGGCGCCTCGTCGCGGCGCGACAGCGCTACCGCGCGGCCATGAACGAGGGCAACAACGGCCTTCGCCCCGGCGCGCCCGCGAGCATCCTCGGGTAGCGCAGACGGCGCGCCTACGGCCTTCTCGCCTACGGCTCATTTCTTTCCCTACCCTCCTGTACGGGATTTCCGCGATGGTGCGACGAGCGCGGCGGAGATAGGTTCACGGCGCCGTACCCGTGTTTGTCCGCGGCAGCCGTCTCGCGGAAGCTGGTTTGAGCTCCACGCCGCTCCACGTCCAAAGCTGACCGAAGAACTCATGCTCAAGCGTCTGATCCTCGTTGCCGGCTCCTGCTCGAGCGGCGATGACCCGTCGGTCCGCCAGACACCGCTGCTCTCTCCCTCCGACAAGGCGGAGCTCTCGAGGGAGTTCCCGGGCGTGGAGATCGACGCGCCCGCTCCGCCCCGGGGCGAGGCGCACGCGGCGCACGCGGCTATCGACGCCCGCGCGTGGCGCGCCTCGGCGCTCGATCTCTGGGCGCTCGACACCCACCTGCACGCGCTCGACGCCCGCGGCCCCTTCGACCTCTGGATCGGCGGGCTCGATCGGGACGGCGCCGCCCGGACGGCGTACGAGGTCCTCACCCGCTGCCAGCGCTTCATCCGCAGGCGGAACCTCGCCTCCGCGAGCGCCGTCTTCGCCCGGGTCCTCGCGCGGCACCGGGATCTCTACGATCTCGACAGGCCGCTTGTCCGGGCCGACTACGACCATGCGGTCGACGTCTGGCAATGGATGCTCCGCCTCGATCCGCGCGCCAGCGTCGCCGCCCAGGCGGCGGCGCTGTTCCACGACGTCGAGCGGCTGGTCTCCGAGGCGAACGTCCGGATCGAGCACCGCGCCGCGGATTACCAGGCGTTCAAGGACGAGCACGCGCGGCGCGGGGCGGCCCTCACGCGCTCCGCGCTCGCCGATCTCGGGCTCGCGCCCGAGGTCCTCGAGCGAGTCGGCGCATTGGTGGCGTCGCACGAGCGGCCGGGGGACGACGCCGAGCTCGCGTTGCTCAACGACGCCGACGCGCTCTCGTTCTTCTCGCTGAACAGCGGCGGGTTCCTCGATTACTACGGGCCCGAGCACACCCGCGCCAAGGTGGCCTACACGCTCCGCCGCCTCCGGCCCGAGGCGCGGGCGCGCCTGCCGCTCATCCGCTGCCGCCCCGAGGTGGAGGCGATGATCCTCGGCGAGCCGAGGCGGACATCGGCGCCAGCTCCGGCGGCGACGCAGGCATAGAGGAGGTCCGGCGCGCAATGAGGATTGTCATCTTCGGTCTGACGATCAGCTCGTCCTGGGGCAACGGCCACGCCACGCTGTGGCGCGGCGTCATCTCCGCCCTCGGGCGGGCCGGGCACCGCGTCACCTTCTTCGAGCGCGACGCCCCTTATTACGCTGCTCACCGGGATCTTCTCTCCCTCTCGCACGGCAACGAGCTCCGGCTGTATTCGTCGTTCGAGGACGTCTTGCCCGAGGCCCGGCGCGCGATCCGGGAGGCCGACGCGGCGATGGTGACGTCGTACTGCCCTGACGGCGGCCCCGCGACGGACGTGGTCCTCGAGTCGCGCGGCCTGAAGGTCTTCTACGATCTCGACACGCCGGTGACGCTGGACCGGATCAACGCTGGCCAGTCGGTCGGCTACATCGGTCCGCGTGGTCTTGTCGATTTTGACTGCGTGCTCAGCTACACCGGCGGCGAGGCGCTGGCGCAGCTCCAGTCGAAGCTCGGCGCCCGGCGGGTGTTCCCGCTCTACGGAAGCGCGGACCCGGAGGTGCACCGCCCGGTCACGCCGCGGGAGGAGTTCCGCGGGGACCTCTCGTACCTCGGCACGTACGCCGCCGACCGGCAGGAGGCGCTCTCGACCCTCTTCCTCGAGGCGGCCAGTCGGCTGCCGGAGAAGCGGTTCGTCATCGGGGGCTCGCTCTACCCCGAGAGTTTCCCGTGGGCGCACAACATCTATTACATGCGGCACGTGGCGCCGGCGGATCATCCGGCGTTCTACTGCTCCTCCCCGCTGACGCTCAACGTGACCCGGGGCGCGATGGCGGCGATGGGGTACTGCCCCTCCGGGCGCCTCTTCGAGGCGGCCGCGTGCGGGACGCCGATCCTGAGCGACAGCTGGGAGGGGCTCGACCAGTTCTTCACGCCGGGGGAGGAGATCCTCGTGGCGCGGACGACGGACGAGGCCGTCGCGGCGCTCTCGCTTCCGGCGGGCGAGATCGCGGCGGTCGCGCGCGCGGCGCGGGAGCGGGTGCTCGCGGAGCACAGCGCCGCGAGGCGAGCGGAGGAGCTCGTGGCCATTCTCGAGTCGGTCTCGGCTCGATGAAGGAAGGGAGAGGGCGATGTGGGGAGTGATTCCGGCGGCGGGCCTGGGGAGCAGGATCCAGCCGCTCGCGTTCTCGAAGGAGCTGCTCCCGGTGGGGACGCGCCGGGACGGCGACGTGGAGCGGCCGCGCGCCGTCAGCGAGTACCTCATCGACCGGATGATCCTGGCCGGCGCGGACAAGATCTGCATGGTCATCTCGCCGGGCAAGTCGGATATCGTCGAGTATTACGGCGCGAACGTGGGTCCGGCGCACATCTGCTATGTGGTGCAGCCGGTCGCCGCCGGGCTCTGCGACGCCATCTTCCGATCGCTGCCCTGGATCCAGCCGGAGGAGGAGGTCTTCGTGGGGCTCCCGGACACGGTCTGGTTCCCGGAGCACGGGCTCCGCTCGCTGGACGGCGAGGGCCTCTCCTTCCTGCTCTTTCCGGTCAAGCACCCGGAGTTCTTCGACGCTGTCGTCACCGATGAGCGGGGCAGGGTGCTCGAGATCCAGGTCAAGCAGCGGGACGCGCGGTCGCAGTGGGTCTGGGGCGCCTTCAAGCTGACGGGGGCGGTGATGCGGGAGCTCCACGACCTCTGGTGCGAGCGCGGGCAGACGGATCCGTACATCGGGACGCTGGTGAACGAGTACCTCGCGCGCGGCGGCAGCGCGCGCGCGGTGCGGGCCGGAGAGGCGTATGTCGACGTGGGGACGCTGCACGGCTATCGAGAGGCCATGCAGCTCCTCAGCGGCGTGATCGTGTGAGCGGAGGAGCGATGGAGCGGAGCTTGCGGAACGTGCGTAACGTCGATGACGCGGCGAAGTTGACCCGGGAGCAGATCCAGGAGCGCGTGCGCGGCCTCGGGCCGTGGTTCCACAACATCGATCTCGGCGGGGTGAAGACGGCGCCCGACCATTTCCTGGGCGATTACCCTGCGTTCAAGTGGAAGGGCTTCGCCCACGCCATCCCGGCGGATCTCACGGGCAAGACGGTCCTCGACATCGGCTGCAACGCGGGCTTCTACTCGCTCGAGATGAAGCGGCGCGGGGCGGCGCGGGTGCTCGGGATCGACAGCGACGACGATTATCTGGCGCAGGCGCGCTTCGCCGCGGAGGTCTCCGGCGCGGACATCGAGTTCCGGAACCTCTCGGTGTACGACGTGGGCAGCCTGGGGGAGCGCTTCGACGTCGTGCTCTTCATGGGCGTGCTGTACCACCTCCGCCACCCGCTCCTGGCGCTCGACCTGCTCCACGAGCACGTGGTCGGGCACACGCTGGTCTTCCAGAGCATGCAGCGCGGCAGCACCGAGGTGGTGCCGCTGGAGCAGGACTATCCCTTCGCCGAGGAGCGGATCTTCGACGAGGCGGGCTATCCGCGGCTGCACTTCGTGGAGCACAGCTACTCGCGCGACCCGACCAACTGGTGGGTGCCCAACCGGGCTTGCGCGGAGGCGATGCTGCGGAGCGCGGGTTTCGAGATCGTGAACCACCCCGAGCCCGAGGTCTACATCTGCCGCCGCCGCGAGCGGCCCGAGTGGATCCCGGGCGCGGTCTACCCGGCCAGGCGGGCTCGCGTGAACGGCGTGGATGGCGTGAACGGCGTGGATGGCGTGGATGGCGTGGATGGCGTGAACGGAGAGCAGGCATGATCGAAGCGGTGATGCTCTGGAACGAGCCCAACAACAAGTCGCACTGGGATTTCGAGATCGACCCCGAGTGGACGACGTTCGGGTCGATGGTGAAGCTCGCCTCCGACGCGATCCGGAGCGAGCGCCCCGGGCTGCCGCGCGTGCTGGGCGGCATCTCGCCGATCGATCCGGCGTTCATCGCCAATCTGGGCCGTCAGGGCGTGCTCGATCACGTCGACGTGGTCGCGGTGCACGGCTTTCCGCTCGACTGGAACCACTGGCAGATCCACGAGTGGCCCAGCAAGCTCGACGAGATCCGCGCGGTGACGGACAAGCCGATCTGGATCACGGAGATCGGCGTCTCCACGTTCGGCGCCGAGGAGGTGCAGGAGTTCGGCCTCAAGCGCAGCGCCGAGCTCCTGCGCGGCAAGGTCGACCGGGTCCACTGGTACAGCCTTTACGACCTGCCCCGCGCGTGGCCGGCGACGACGCGGCACCGCGAAGCCGAGGGCTCGTCGTATTACCGGCACTTCTACATGGGGCTACTCCGCGAGGACGGGACGCCCAAGCGCGCGCTGCGGCTCTTCCCGGAGTGCACCCCTGATTTCGGTCTGTGCCAGTGGTTCCACTTCGAGGATCACCGGCTCGACGACGCGGTGGAGTGGTTGAAGAAGCTCGGGGTGCGCCACCTGCGCACCGGCCTGAGCTGGGCTGACAGCTTCCGCCCCGGCGCCGAGGCCTGGTTCGACCGGCAGATGAAGGTGCTCGAGCCGTTCGATGTGACGCTGACCTACTGCTTCACCCCGGAGCACGCCGGCGTCCGGCCGCACCACACGAGCCCTCCGCAGCGCATCGAGGAGTTCGCGGAGTTCTGTGCCCGGATGACGCGGCGCTACGTGGGTTGAGCTTCGCCGGCGCGCGAGCCGGGCCGCGCGTGCCTGACGGCAGCGAATCAAGGGAGGCGGATCAAGCGGGAGGCTCCGAGAGCTCCGAGAGAATCCGTCTCCGTCGTTGCTGATTGTCCTCGTCTTCAGGCAACAGCATCGAGAACGTCTCCTCCTCGCCGTCGAGCACGAAGAGCAGTCGGCCCCGGAGGACCGGAGGGGCGACTCGCCGCAGGGCACCTGGTGGAATGACGATCGGCTCCCCCACGCCCTGCTCGAAGGCCGCGTCGTAGTGCGCGTAAGCCTCGTCCTTGTCCCTTGTGTGGGCGATGAGGCGTTCGTCGACGAGGACGACATACTCGTCCGGGTAGGCCTCGGCGAGCGCAGCCTGTCGCTCCGCCAGCGCCTTGGCCCGGGCGTCCAGAGGCTCGCTCGACGGATCTGGCGGCGGGGACGAGCCGGGACGCTCTGTGCCAGCACCCGGCTCGGGCGCATCGATATCCGCATCGAGCTCGGCGTCCGGATCATACGGATCGGCGGTGACGACTGGCCAGTCAGCAGGGGTCGTGCGGCGCACGTACTCGGCTTCCAGGACACGCACGACTTCCGCTTCGACGGTGACACCCGACCGCTTCGCTTGCTGCTCCAGCTTCTGCACGAGCGACGGGTCGATATTCTTCAGAATGAGCTCAGCCATCGCCTTCCTCCGAGAGAGCCAACCACGGTTTCCAGAGGCGCGCCAGAGCCTGCGGCCCGCGCCGACCTCCACGTTTCCGTGTGGCGTGCCGCCGCCGGCTCCTTCGACAACACGTCCCCACCCCCTGCGGGGCATCCTCAAGGGCTCGTCCGGGCTCGCCTGTTCGTCTGCCCGGGCTGCACGTGCCCATCTGGCGCGCCGCGTCGGCGTTTGGTAGGCTGGATCTCGCTGCGCGTTGCGCCCGGATCGCCTGACCTTACGCACTCCAGGTAGCTCATGTCCCACGTCGCGAGCACCCCGAAGCGAGAGAGACCCGAGGAACACCGCGGCACCCCGGCGGCGCTGGACCGGCGACTCGACGCCCGCGGCGGGCTCGGGCGAGCCGCGGGGGCGCTCTCGTGAACCTCTCCGCGCTGCGCCGTCAGGGCCGCACCCCGCCGGAGCTCGCGTGGCCGCCGTTCACGTGGCTCTCGTCGGGCCGGGCGCCACGCTGCCTGGTCGTGCTCGCCCATCCGGACGACGAGACCATCGGGCTCGGCGCGCGCATCGGCCGGCTCGCGCCGATCGAGGTCATCCATCTGACCGACGGGGCGCCGCGCGACAGCCGCTTCATGCCGGCCGAGCTCGCCGACGTCGGGCGCGAGCGGTACACCGCGCTCCGGCGCGAGGAGGTGACCCGCGCGCTCGCCGTGGGCAACGTGCCCGCGTCGAAGCTGAGGTGCCTCGGCGCCACCGACCAGGAGGCCATCGAGGAGGCGCCGAGCCTCGCCCGGAAGCTCCTCGAGCTGTTCGCCCGCGCGCGCCCCGAGGTGGTGATCACGCACCCCTACGAGGGCGGCCACCCCGATCACGACGCGGCGGCGCTCGCGGTCCACTCGGCCGCGGTGCTCGCCCACTGGAACGGCGTCACCTCGCCGCTGATCTTCGAGGCGGCCTCGTACCACGCCGCGCGCGGCCACCTCGTCACCGGCGAGTTCATCCCGTATCCAGGCGTCCCCGAGATCGCCCTCCGGCTCTCGGACGAGGAGTCCGCGCGCAAGCGCGCCATGCTGGACTGCTTCTCCAGCCAGAAGGAGACGCTCGCCCCGTTCGGCGCCGAGGTCGAGCGGTTCCGGCCGGCGCCCACCTACGATTTCCGGCGGCCGCCGCACGAGGGCACGCTCCATTACGAGCGCCTCGGCTTCCCCATCGACGGCGCGCGCTGGCGGAAGCTCGCGATCATGACGCTCACCTTGCTCGGCCTCGGGCGCGAGCGATGTCTCTGACGGTCCTGCACGTCAGCTATCCGCTCGCGCCCGTGGGGCCGGACGCCGTCGGCGGCGCCGAGCAGGTGCTCTCGATGCTCGACGAGGCGCTCTCGCGCGGCGGCCACCGATCGATCGTCGTCGCGCCGGAGGGCTCCGCGTGCGCGGGGACGCTGGTCGCCACGCCGGCGCCGCCGCCGGGCGCGGTGCTCGACGAGGCAGCCAAGGAGCAGGCCTGGCGCCATCACCGGAGCGCCATCGCCCGGGCGCTGGATCGGTATCCGATCGATCTCGTCCACCTGCACGGCGTCGATTTCGATCGCTATGTCCCCGAGCCCGGCGTGCCGGTGCTCGCCACGCTCCATTTGCCGCCGAGCTTCTACGCGCCGGCGGTCTTCCGGCTCGAGCGCCCGAGGACGTTCCTCCATTGCGTCTCCGCGACGCAGCGGCGCGCCTGTCCGCCGGGGGCGCGGCTCTTGCCCGAGGTCCCGAACGGCGTCCGGCTGGAGCATTACCGGCCGAGGCGGCACAAGCGCGGCTTCGCGATCACGCTGGGCCGGATCTGCCCGGAGAAGGGGTATCACGTCGCCGTGGAGGCCTCGGTGCGCGCCGGGGCGCCGCTGCTCATCGCCGGGCAGGCGTTCGGCTACGAGGAGCACCTACGGTATCTCCGGGAGGTGCTCTTGCCGATGCTGGGCGGTCCCGGGCCGGTGCGGCGCTTTCTGGGTCCGGTCGGCCTCGCCCGCAAGCGCCGCCTGCTCGCGGCGGCCCGGTGCCTGCTCGTGCCCAGCCTGGTCCAGGAGACGAGCTCGCTCGTCGCCATGGAGGCGCTGGCCTCGGGCACGCCGGTGATCGCGCTCCGCGGCGCGGGCGCGCTGCCGGAGATCGTCGAGCACGGCCGGACGGGGTTCCTGGTGGAGGGCGCCGGGGAGATGGCCGAGGCGATCGCGCGGGTGGGCGAGCTCGACCCGGCGGAGTGCCGCCGCGCGGCCGAGGAGCGCTTCTCGGCGGCGAGGACGGCGGCGGCCTACATCGAGACGTACCGGCGCGTCCTGCGCGAGGCGTGAGCGGGGGCGCCGGGGATCGCGCTGGAGCGACAAACGGGTTGAAATCACGAGAAAAGCAGGAATTTCACAGGGAGGCGGGGAGGCGGGGAGCGAGAGACGGCAAGAGAAAGAACTTCATTTTTCTCTTCCTCCCCGCCTCCCCGCCTCCCTGTGAAAATTCTCCGGGTTTCTACTCCCCGGTGGACACGGCGCGCACGTCGCGCCCGTCGCGCTCTGTGTCGTCGAGCGGCTGCCACATGTCGCTGGCAAACTCGAAGAAGTCGGGTGGGACCACCATCGAGAAGGTGTCTCCCTTCTGCTGATTGCGCCGCAGCACGCGCTCGCGGCGCACATCGCGGGGCGCGTCCAGCACGTGGATGGTCATGGGATGCCCCCCGGCGTCGACGCGCTCGTAGAATCGCTCCCGGTGATCCCGGCGAATGAGGCCGATCTCGAGCACGACGCTGGTGCCGACCTCGAGCATCCTCTCTGTCAGCCTCCAGATCTGATCGACGCACCTCTCGGTGCGCTCGATATACCACTCCAGGACGCCCGTACCCGGGCGGTCCGGGGTGAAGAGCGCCGTCATCCACTCATCCAGGTTGAGCCGCACCGCGCGCTGCTCTCGACAGAGCTGCAGCGCGAACGTCGACTTGCCGGCGCCGACCGGCCCCACGATCAGGTGGATGTGCGCCGTGCCGCGCGCCGCTGCGCGCTGCTCGCCGGGCGCGGCGCTGTCCGGAGACGTCCTCTCCTCGTGCATTGTTCTCTCTTTCATCGATCTCTCCTCGGTGAAGGGCGCGACAGGTCGAGCCGCGGCCCGCGAGTCGGGGCAGGGCGTGACCGCCTCGAGGCCAGTCGGCCGTGATCGTGCGACGGGGTTGATCGCTTGCCGCTCGCCGGTTCCGGGCGACGCGCGCCGCGCAGCTGCGGCGAAGCGCGCAGTGAGCTCGTCGCGAGCGGGGATCAGAAACGAAAACGCCAGCTGGAGGGCTGGCGTTCTCGATGTTGTAGCGAGCGGAGCGGGCGGTCGTAAAGCGAAAACGCACGTGGGCTACGGCAGCCGAAGTCCCGAGGCGCGCGCCGCGTCCCGCAGGACCCCTCGGAACCACACGTGCTTCGGGTCTCGCTCGTGCCCGGGGTGCCAGGCCATCTGCATCTCGAGGGCAGGCAGATCGAGCGGCGCCGCGCGCACGACGAGGTCGAGCTCTCTGGCGCGCGCGAGCGCGAAGCTCCGAGGGAGGATCGCGATCCGGTCGGACGCGACGAGGAGCGGCACCGCGAGCCCGAACGAGGTCACGACGCGCGTCACCCGCCGGGCGAGGCCCTGCTCGGCGAGCCGATCGTCCACCACGCCTCGGTGCGAGCTGGCGAGAGGGGCGACGAGGATGTGCTCGGCCCCGGCGAAGCGACGCACCGTCCAGGGGCCCTTCGTGAGCGGATGCCCCTTCCGGAGCACGCAGACGAAATCGTCGGCGAAGAGCGCCTCGGCGCGCACGCCTCGTGCGCGCGAGATATCCGGGATGACGGCGATCCCGCCGTGATCTCGCAAGAACGCCTCGACCTCGACCGTGACCGTCCGCATGGAGAGGCTCGCCCTGGGCGCGCGCTCCGCGAGGAGCCGGTCGAGCGCCGGCAGGAGGACCTCGGCCACCCTGTCCGAGGTGGTGACGAAGAGCTCCCCCTCGTAGGTGCCGGGCTCGAACGGCGCGCCCACCTCGAACAGGCGCTCTGCCGCGGCCAGGACCTCACGCGCCGGGCCCCGCAGCCCCTCGGCCAGCGGCGTCCTCGCGAGCGCTCGCCCAGAGCGGACCAGGAGCGGATCGTCGAACTCGACGCGAAGCCGGCGCAGCGCGTTGCTCGTCGCTGCCGGCGTGATCCCCAGCTTCCGTGCGGCGCGCGCGACGTGCGCCTCCTCGAGCAGGTAGTGGAGGGCGCGCACGTGGTTGAGATCGAACGCCGAGAAGTTCATGCGTTGAAGTATATGCCTGTCGAACATCAACTTTCACGAAGGTCCGCGGCGACGTACTCCTTTGCGCACGGACGACACGAGGCACCGCGGTGGCTGTCGTGACGTTGACGGGCTCCACGGGCGCTGGCGGTCTCTGCGGTCTCTGGCGGGTTCTGGCGTGGCGAGCTCTACGGGCTCCGGCGGCCGCAGCGCAGCCTGTCCCGCCGCCCATGTGGACACTCGTTCCAATGATGTGTACACTGGTCCATATGAAGAACCCGGACGACTCACGATCGATGCGCGAGCGGATGCTCGCTGGGGACCTGTACATCGCCGACGATCCCGAGATCGCCGAGCAGAGCGCTGCGGCGCTGGACCTGATGGCCGCCTACAACGCGACGTCGGTGCGGCAGCGCCCGCTTCGCCGTCGCCTGCTGGAGCAGCTGCTCGGCTCGATCGGCGAGGGCACGGAGATCCGCCCGCCGTTCCACGTGGATTACGGCGCGCACATCACCATCGGGGCTCGCTGCTTCGCGAACTTCGGGCTCGTCGCGCTCGACGTCGCGCCGATCACCATCGGCGACGACGTGCAGATCGGGCCGAACGTGCAGCTGCTCACGCCGACCCACCCGGTGGAGCCCGAGCCCCGGCGGCAGAAGTGGGAGGCCGCGAAGCCCATCAAGATCGGGAACAACGTGTGGCTCGGCGGCGGCGCCATCGTGCTGCCGGGGGTGACGATCGGGGACAACACCGTTGTCGGCGCCGGCTCGGTGGTCACGCGCGATCTGCCGGCCAACGTCATCGCCGTCGGCAACCCTGCTCGCGTGATCCGCCGCCTCGACGGCGCCGAGGCCGGGGCCGCGCCGGCGCGGGGCGACGCGCGAGGGTGACGGAGACGCGATGAGCAGCGCCACCAAGGCGACCAAGGCGAGGCCCGCCCGGCCGGCGCGGCGGGCTCGCCGGCACGACCCGGGGCGCAGGGACCGACTCGTCGCGACGGCCCTCGACGTGATCGCCGAGCAGGGGGTCGCCGGGGCCTCGCACCGTTCCATCGCCCAGGCCGCCGACGTGCCGCTCGGCTCGACCACGTACCACTTCGCGTCGATCGACGAGCTCCTCGCCGCGGCGTTCACCAGGCACGCGGAGGCCGTGGCCGCCTGTTTCGAGGCGCGGATGCGCGCCGCGCCCGACCGCGAGGCCGCGGTCGAATCGCTGGTCGAGCACCTCACCGCCGACCTGCTCGGCTCGCCGCGCGACCTGGTGCTCAGCGTCGAGCTCTACGTCGCCGCCGCCAGGAGGCCCGCGCTGCGGGCCGTCACCCAGGCCTGGATGCTGCGGAGCCGCCGAGCGCTGGAGACGCACTTCGACCCGGTGACCGCCCGGGAGCTCGACGCCCTGGTCGAGGGGCTCGTGCTGCACAGCGCGCTGTCCACGGAGCCGATGACTGCAGAGCAGATCCGGCACGCGATCCGCCGCTTCGCGGGCTGATGCCCCGGAAGTATCGGGTCGGCGTCGGCCGCCTCGATCACGAGGGGCGGTCTTCGAGCCGACGCGCGAAAGGTGTCTTGGTCGCGCGCAATTTTCTGGTAACCGGGTCGATCCCAAGGGCGACGGCCCGATAGCGCATTCCTGGTTTGATGCCGATATTGCCCACGGAATTGTTCTTCCAGTCCAGTCCGCAGGGAAGGAGCGCGCCGGACTCACAGTCCTGTAGTCCCCAGCTCTGCCCGTATGTATAAGGCGGCACGTGATCGTTGATCTGGAAGTAGATAAAGCTCAGGAACATGAAGGATTCTTGAGATTGCTCGTACGCCAAGATCAGCTCACTGGTTCCGCCAAATTCTGACAGATCGATGCTGACCGTGGTCGACTGGATGCTCCGTACTGCTCTCCTGACGAGCGCGTCGGACGCCTCGTGGAGAGCCGTCGCAGAAGCGACCGAGCTCACTGCCGCGGAGGAGCGGAGCAGAGCCTCCCGCGCCTCACGTGATTCAAGGGCTTCCGTGATCGAGGTGCGAACGAGCGTGAGCACTTCCTGCGTTCCCAGAGTCTGAGCTCGCATCGCCTCGACGTAGTGCTTCACGTCGACTTGGTTTCCGAACTCCTGCGGCGGATACAGAACATAGGGGCGGCGCCATAAAACCATGAAGAACGCCGTCGCCACCATCAGCGGGAAAGCGATCGCAAAGGCGCAGAACGCAACCTGGACCATTCCCGATGTCTGAGTAGCAGCGACCCCGGTGACTACTTCGGATAGCATCACAAAGGTGGCGATCACACCGAGCGGCGTCATTCCACTCGACCGCTGTACCCGAGCCAAAGCCTGATCAGCGCTGGTCATGTCCCCGCCTCAGGGTAGATCGGCTGCTCCTGGCATGAAAGCCATGCGAGCAACGCCCTTGCAACGGCGGCGATGCTGTGGGTGCAGGTGCTGCAATTGTGAGCAAATGTGGTCGCGGCGTGTGATGCCCCGGAAACAATCAGGAGCGCGGCGTGTTCGCTCCACCGCCTGCGGGAGCTCGCCGAGAGCGGCCTGGCTTCGCCTCCGCGCGGCGATGCAGGGCCTACCGCCGTGCGGCGTACCGGCGCGCGCCGTCATCGCAGGGTAGGGCAGGACGGAGCCGACACAATGGCCGGCGTTCAAAGAAGGCCGATGAAACCGGTCAACGTGCGCGCCCGCGGATAACCCAGCTTTGCACAGGACGGAAGGGCATGGCCGTTGCACGGGCCGCCGTCGAGGGGAGGGATCCGTCGATGAAAACGTTGATTGGTGCGGCCATCCTGGTCGGCCTCGCGAGCGCTCCGTCCGGATCGGGGGCGACCCCATCGCGGGCGGCACCGATGAACCCGGGCGCGGAGAGCACCGCGGCTCGGCTGTTGCCCGAGGACTTCACGGTGTACGTGCGCGGTACGATGGTCGTGAATCACCCTGTGCCTGGCTTCGAGCCGCGCCGGCTGCCGACCGCGAACGTTCACCGGGGCGAGCCGGGCTGTTACATGGCCTGCTACTCCCATGTTCCCCAGGGCGCCGTCTACTCCGTCGGCGGCGACATTTACGTGATGGGACAGGTGCGCGTGCCCGGGCGCTACGAAGGTCGGATCTGTCGGCCGACCGGCGCCTCCTCCTCCGCATCGCAGATCGCGGCGCTCTGCGGCAGACGGATTTCCACCTGTGGCTATCGGTGCTGGGGTGGGGGTGACACCGGCGGCTGGTTCGGCATCCAGTGACCCGCGCGCTGCTCAGGTCGACGCCCGGTCCGGGGCGGCGTCCGCGCGAGGGCCCGGTTCCTTCGTACGCGCGAATGCCTCTCGGGGACCTCGCGCCTGACGTCGGGGCACAGGGAGGTCACACGGCGTGACGACTCCGGCGAGCGCTTCCAGCGCGCGCCCCGCCTTGTTCAGCAAGCCGTGAGCTTCCTCGATCGCCCCACGTTCGTAGCGGTCCAGGTGGTCGCGCTCGAACGTCACCGCAGCGTAAGCCAGGTGGTACACCTCCGCGGCGAGCCGCGTCGCCTCGGCTTGGAGCTTCACGCGAACGTCCAGCGCGCGCCTCGTGCGCTTGCCCCGCTTCATCGGCGCCACCTCCGGAGGCGCAGGGCGAGAGCTTCGCGGGCGATCCTGAGCCGGCTGGCCGCGGTGCCCGGGTGCATCCCGCGCTGCCTGGCGTACGCCACGAGCGACTCCGGCAAATCGACGGAGAGCAAGATCTCTCGCTGCCAGAGCGGCAGGTCGGCAAGCGCCTCCAGCGTCTCGCGCGCCTCGATCTGCGCTTCGAGGCTCGGTCCGGCGGGCTCGCGCAGCAACCCGAGCGGCTGCGCGTTGAGGACCACATGACGCACGTACGCGCTGTTGAGGTAGTGCCCCGTCTTGCGCCAGGCGATGCCCCAGAGCCACCTCCGGAGCGCCTTCCGCGGCTCGTCCCCCGGGTCCGGCCGGTACATGCCACGGCGTGCGGAGTCCCATGCCCCGATGACCACCTGCTGCTCCACGTCGGCGCGGTCGCGCTGCGGCACGCCGTTGGCGACGAGCACGGTCACGATGAGGGAGCGCTCGGCGAGGATCGCCTGGATGCTCGGGTGGGCTGCGGGATGTGGCTCCGAGAACTGCTCCTGCTCGGCACGCGTGCCGCGGCGAGTTTCGGTGCTGGACCGCCCTGCACGGCGGTGAAGGAAGCGATCGAGCGGATGGGTGGGGCTGTCGGCGGATCCCGCGCTCGAGCTGGCGTGCTGGTGTAGCTCGGAGACGAGCGAGCGAACGCGGCGGCGCGGGGATGTGGGTGGCGGGTGGGGAGCCTGCCCCTGCCCTGCCGGAGCCCGTGCCGTGCCGGCGCCCCCCTGCCGAGCGCACGCCGCGTCTTGACACAGAGCAATATCTACGCTGGCCTCGCAGAGCGGGACGGCCATGAGGATAGCTGGAGCAGCGGCGAGGACCAGAAAAATACTCCCCCGAGCGCCTATGCGAAGCGAGGCCCGCAGCGGCGCCATCGAAACGATCGGAACGAGCTTAAGGCTGGAGTGCCAGGCTTAGTTTGGCCCGCCCATAGCCCAATCCACATTGGCGAATCATTAGAGCAAACGAGCACGTCATGAGTACCTTGGGAATAATGCGCACCCACGTTTGGATGAGCACTCTAGCCCCTCAGTCACAGGGCGATCCCGACGAAGCTCCACGCGGCATTCTCAGGTCCTCCTTCCTGAAGTTTCGCGAACGCGCAGCGCACATATCTGGTGAAATCGCACGAGATTTGCCGGACTTCACAGTGCACGACATCACTCACATGGATGGGTTGTGGGAGATGGTCGATTTGATTGCCGGTCAAGAAGTCGCATTGACGCCCGCCGAAGCATTTGTCCTCGGCGGTTCTATTCTCATACATGACATTGGGATGGGCCTCGCGGCTTATCCGGGCGGGAAAGCACAGCTCCAAGAAGACAAAAGTTGGCCAGATACGATCGCATCCATCCTACAACGACGTACCGGCAAGAGTGCGAGCAAGGCGGGGATGTCATCTATCTCCCCCGAGGTGGAGCGTGAAGCAATCGCAGAAACACTCCGAAACATACACGCTCGACATGCGGATCACCTCGCGCTCACAAATTGGAGCGGGCGGGACGGGACAAAATATTATCTCATAGACAACCCCGAGCTGAGGGACAGCTATGGATCTGTCATTGGTCGAATAGCATACAGTCATTGGTGGTCGGTATCCGACCTTCGAGAGAAGTTCGCCACCGTACTCGGAGCACCCGTAGGGTTCCCCAAAGAGTGGTCAGTTGATCCGCTGAAGATAGCCTGCCTACTTCGCCTTGCAGACGCCGGTCACCTCGACGCCCGGCGCGCACCTGCCTTCTTACATGCTCTGAGGAAGCCGCACGGGATAGCGATGCAGCATTGGGCATTTCAGGAAAAACTCCATCAGCCTCGGGTCGATAATCAGAGATTGGTATACACGTCTGGTAATCCATTTTGCCTGCAGGACGCTTCTGCATGGTGGCTATGCTTCGAAACTCTACAGATGGTAGATCGCGAGCTGAGGCAGGTCGATGCCTTATTGGCCGATATGCATCGTCCTCGCATGCGGGCACGGGCCGTCGCGGGCGCAGACGATCCCGTACGGCTCACTGAGTTTATCCCAACGGTGGGCTGGCGCCCTGTCGATGCCAGGGTACGAGTTTCGGACGTTCCATCGCTGGTCCAACGACTGGGTGGGGAACAGCTATATGGTCGAGATCCCACCGTTCCACTGCGGGAGCTAATTCAGAACGCTTCCGATGCGGTGAGAGCGAGGCGGCTCCTGCGAGATCTTCCAACAAACTGGGGCGACATTATTGTCCGGCTTGGGAATGACTCGAACGGACCGTGGCTTGAGGTTGAAGATACCGGGATTGGGATGTCTGCAGCGGTACTAACAGGTCCGCTTCTTGATTTTGGAACCAGTTACTGGAATTCCTGGCTCATGCGTCAAGAACTTGTTGGCTTAGCAGCAAAGGGGTTCTCTCCAACTGGACGCTATGGTATTGGATTTTTCTCGGTGTTCATGTGGGGCGCAAGAGTCCGTGTTGTCACACGCCGCTTTGACGAAGCGGAAAAAGATACTCGAGTTCTTGAGTTTGCGACAGGCCCTGCCACGCAGCCAATTCTCCGCGATTCAACCGAAGAGGAAAGACTGCAAGATGGTGGTACTCGCGTGCGCGTATGGCTTCGGGTAGCACCTAACGCAGAAGGTGGACTGCTTTCTATCCCAGACGGGCCGCCGCGATCCCTGAAACGGCTATGTGCTTGGATCTCTCCGGCTCTCGATGTCAACCTATCTGTCGAAGACACATCTGGCAAACGCACGCGAGTGGTAGCAGCCTCAGACTGGATCAGTATCAGCGCAAAGAAATTACTAGAGAGAATCGCAACGCCAATAAACCACAAGAAGACCTGGCACGTTAAGGAAGATATCTCTCGTTCTGCGCCGTTTCTGCGGTTGCTATTTGCCGAATCCGGCCAATTGGCAGGCCGGGTCGCTATAGTACCTGACCACTTTTTCTCTCAAATTGGCGTGGTAACAGTCGGAGGACTGCGGGCGCACAATACCTACACATTCGCCGGCATATTGTGTGGTTCGCCCACCACGGCTGCCCGGAATTCCGCGATTCCAGACGTGGACACAAATGGACTGCGTAAATGGATATCGGAGCAAAAGGACCTCCTGATCGCAGCACACGAAACGAGGGACGAACTCTCGGGCATTACAGGGATAGTTTACCGCTGCGGTGGAAATATCGAAGATTTGCCGGTATGCCGTGGCGCGATGGGATGGATGACCGCGCAGGAGATTGAGTCGTGGTCAGATATTCCCAATGAAATTATCTTGGTGGAACGCGCGGGCGCAATAGATGAATTGGAGCTTTCGGATGTAGATGTCAAGCTTGGTGCGAATGTGCTGGCGATTGAGAGTTCGCCCCGTTTATATTCGCTGGTCTCAAACGACACAGTGGGCGAGAAGTGGCCAGGTAGTAGTGTTATTGCTTGGTCGACAAAGGAACCGCTGGATTGGCGCTGGTGGTCACTAGCCAACGTCGTCGTGAGAGCACTTGCGAAGGCTTGGTCGGTCGACCCGGGGCGCCTATTTGCTAGTTTAGCAGAGCGCGAGGACGAATTTTATGACGCCGTCGTCGGGACCGTCAACGATCTGCCGTTTCGCTCGGCCGTGATGATAATTCGCAAGTCTGACGCGTTTTGAGTCCCGTCATCTGAAATCTTGTGCGATTCGTTAACAACGAGTGCTGGTTCTGTGTGTCATCGTGCGATTCGTTTTTTCTAACGGCCGCGAGCGCAATGTCGATAGGGGCAGCGCAGTAGATGCTCGCCGAGCCCGACCAGGCAGCTGCGGCCCCGGAAGAACCGCCAGAAGGCGGCCCCGACCGACATCCCAGGCTCCGGCCTGCTCCTCGTCTGCTTCCCTGCTCCGCTCTGCCGCGACGTGGAGCCACCGTCCGGCTCCTCAGCCCGGCTGTTTGGTGTACGCTCCGACCCGAGCGAGACGCACCCCCATGACCGCCAGCGATCGACGCGCACCCCGGCCGAGCGCCGGCGAGGGCATCACCGTCCTCCTCCACGCCGCCCAGGAGGGCCAGAAAGAGGCCGCGGACGCCCTCCTCCACGCCGTCTACGCCGAGCTCAAGATCATCGCCCTGGCCCGCGTCCGCCACCTCCGCGCCGGGCAGACGCTCGGCCCCACCGCCCTCGTCCACGAGGCCTACGAGAAGCTCTTCCGGGACGGCGAGGCCCGCTTCCAGAGCCGCGCCCACTTCTTCGGCGCCGCCTCCCAGGCCATGCGCGACCTGCTCGTCGATCACGCGCGCCACAAGGCCGCCAGGAAGCGCGGCGGCGACCAGGAGCGCGCCCCCGAGGACGCCATCGACGCCCTGCCCCTCGCGATCGACCTCCCCGTCGAGGACCTCATCGCCCTCGACGAGGCCCTGCGCAAGCTCGGCCAGGAACACCCGCGCAAGGCCGAGATCGTGATGCTGCGCTACTTCGCGGGCCTCACCGAGGAAGAGATCGCCGAGCTCTCCGGCGTGACGACGCGCACGGTCGAGCGCGAGTGGCGGTTCGCGAAGGCGTGGCTCTACCGGGCGCTGCACGGCGGAGATGAGCCCGCCCCTTGACCCAGGCGAGGTAGAGGCGCTCTTCGAGGCGGCGCTCGATCAGCAGCGCCACGACGACCGCCGCGCGTTCCTGGAGGCCCGGTGCGCGGGCCGCCCGGAGCTCTTCCAGGAGGTGTGGAGCCTGCTCCGGTGCGACGCCGCGCAGCCGGACGGGTTCCTGAAGGGCGCCGCCGTCGCCCTCGCCGCGCCCGACGAGCCGCTGAGCCCCGGCGCGCGCGTCGGGCGGTTCACGGTGCTCGACAGGGTCGGCCAGGGCGGCATGGGCGTCGTCTACGCGGCCTACGACGCGGAGCTCGACCGCCGCGTCGCCCTGAAGCTCATCGCGCCGGGCAGGTTCGATCCGGAAGGCAGGGCCCGCCTCGTGCGCGAGGCCCAGGTGATGGCCAGGCTCTCGCACCCGCACGTCGTCCCCATCTACGAGATCGGCGAGCACGGGCGGGACGTGTTCGTCGCGATGGAGTTCGTCGACGGCCGGACGCTCCGCGACCTGTCCCGCGAGCAGCCCGGCGCGTGGGAGGCCGTGCTCGCCGCAGGGATCGAGGCCGGCCGCGGCCTCGCGGCGGCGCACCGAGAGGGGCTCGTCCACCGCGACGTCAAGCCGGACAACATCCTGATCGGCAAGGACGGGCGGGCGCGCATCGCCGACTTCGGCCTCGCGCGCCTCCAGCACGAGGAGGACTGGCTACCTGGCGGCGGCCCGAGCGCCGGTGTCTCCAGGAGCGGCTCGCTCCATGCGCCCCTCACGGCAGGGAGCTTGTTCATGGGGACGCCGGCGTACATGGCCCCGGAGCAGGCCGAGCGGCAGCCGGCGACGTCAAAGAGCGATCAATGGAGCTTCTGCGCGACCCTCCACGAGGCGCTCCACGGCGAGCTGCCGTTCGAGGGCGAGGACCCCCACGCGCGGCTCGACAGGGCGCGGCGAGATCTCCTGAGGCCGGCGCCGCCCGGCTCGAAGGTGCCCGCGTGGGTGCGCGACGCGCTCGCGCGGGGGCTCCGCGCTCGCCCCGAGGAGCGATGGCCGACGCTCGACGAGCTGCTGGACACCCTCGCCGAGCGGCTCGCGAAGAGCTCCGACATCGATCTGACCGTCTCCAGACGCGAGCGGATCCGCTTCGGCCTCGGGATCGGCGCCCTCGGCGTGGTGATGGCGACGGTCGGCGTGGGCCGCTATGTCCCTGTGCACCACCCCGTGCACCTCCTCGCCATGGGCTGCGTCACGGCGCTCGCGGGGCTCTCGCTGCTCTGGACGTTCCGCCGCCCGCTCTCGAGGAACGCGGTGAACCGGCGGATTGGCCATGTGGTGAAGGTGATGTTCGGCGCGATGCTCCTGCACCGGGCGCTCGCCGTGATCGCGGGCGAGCCCGTGGAGCGCGCGCTCGCGACCAACCTGCTCCTCTTCGCCGCCATCCACGCGACCGCCGCGCCGGGCCTGTCGAAGGCGAGCTGGCTGTCGGCCGCGCTCTGCGCGGCGGGCGCCGCGGCCGCCGCGGTATCGCCCCAGCACGCCCGTGCGATCTACGTCGCCGGCGTGCTGGGCTCCCTCGCGATTGCGATCGTCGCGTGGCACCTCGCCAGCGCCGCGCCGCCGGCGAGGAAGGACGGGCGGTGAACCGCCGCGATCCGGCGCGCTCCGCGCGGAGCGCGCCGGCGCCAGAGGCTCCGCGCTACTCGGTCACGACGGTGATGGGGTTGAAGTAGACCCGCACGCCCGTCTTCGTCCCCGCCTCGTTGCCCTTCGTGTCACCTACATAATCGAGCTTGTTGACGAGGTTCTCCGGCGTGAACGTGAAGATGTCGTGGGCGTGGTCCGTGTCGGTGTACGTGTGGCTGAAGGAGATCGGGCCATCCACGTCGACGATCGGGCTGCTCGTGGTGTACAGGCGGTACCAGGTGGTCCCGCTCGCGTGCGTCCAGTTGCTCTTCGTCTCCAGGGCATCCATGTAGACAGCGGCCCAGAGCTCGTTGCCATTGAAGACGCTCAGCTCGACCTGGAGCGACACGCTCGGGCCGTGGCCGTCGAACTCGGCGTCCCCACCGACGCGCGGCGGGATGTAGAACCCCGTGGAGAGGCCGACGAGCGTGCTCGTCGACACGAGCGCGTCGCCGTCGGACTCCGCCGTCGAGAGCGCCGCGCCGTCCTCGAGCGCCAGGTCGGCGGCGGCGATTCCGATCTCCGCGCCGTCCGGGGTCGGGGCGCCCTCCGCCAAGGAATCGGCCTGCGGATCGGCGGCGGTGGCCATGCAGCCGGGGGCGGCGACGAGTAGGGCGAGGACGAGGGGCGAGAAGCCGCGGAAGAGGGCGATGTGGTTCATGATGGCTCCCAGGATCTTCTTTCAGGGGTTGAGCGCGGCGAGCGGTCCCGGGGTGGCCTCCACCCCGCTGTTTCGCTCGCCTCACCCCGTCATCCGGAACCCGGGAGGAAAACCCGACAGGGGGTCGGTCGATTTTTTCTCGAGGCGCCCGCGGCTCGGATCCAGGGCGGGCTCTCCGCCGCCTCAGGCTGCGGCGAGCGCCGTGAGCTCGGCGCTGACGTCCCAGAGGCGCCGGGCCGCCGCTTCATTCACCGCCGAGGTGGCACCGGTGTGGCCCGCCCTGACCTACCTGGCCAAGAACGAATGGCCCTCGCTCTCCATCGCGAGATCCCTGCCGGGGGCCATCCGGCGTCGCGGTCCAGTATTTCGCACGATACCGGCGGCCGCGGCGTGGCGCTCCGACACTGCGCGGCCGGCCATTGGAACCGCGGGGTAGTGTCGCCTGATTTTTGCCGCCTGAACGGTCGTGTTCGAGTCCAGCTCGCGGTGACGCAACGAAGCGCATTGCAATTGCGAATTGATTCGCATATCGGTGCACCATGGGAGACCATGCGCGCCTGGCGCTCTGGCGCTGCGGGGGCATAGGGCGGACGCGGGGGTATCCAGGCGACCGTGGGCTCTCAAGGGACCAAGTTTTCCTGGGAAGGGACACGAATCATGAACCACCGAGCTCGATATACCCTCTCGGCGCTGATTGCGGCTGCATCGCTGAGCGTCGGAGGGCCAGCCTCTGCCGACGTGACCATCTGGGGGAACGTATCGCCTCAGAATCCCGCGGACCCATGGGACCTCGGGCTGGACCGGCTCCGCGTGGGAGCCGGCGCGGTCGAGGTGACCGATGGCGGGACGTTGATCAGCCCCGGTGCGACCGTGTCGGGGAGCTACGACCCCGGCATCATCCTGGTCGACGGGTATGGCTCGACCTGGATCAACAACGGATCCATCGAGATCGGCGACGATTTCGAGAGTCGGATCGTCATCCGGCACGGCGCCGAGGCGATCACCGATGATTTCGTGGTCGGCATCAGAGGTGACTATAGATATGGCCGCGCGGTCGTCGAGGGCTACGACGCCACCCTGACGAGCAGGACGACGACCTACATCGGCACGAAGGGACATGGAACCTTGGAGCTCAGGCAAGGAGCGAGCTTCTTCTCACACGACGTCTACTTCGGCGGCATCCTCGGCCCCAGCTGCGGGACCTGCACGGGCGAAGCCATCGTTACAGGCACCGCGACGAGATGGGTGAGCACGGGAGAGTTCGTCCTGGGCGCGAGGGGACGCGGCTTGCTGGACATCCGGAGCGGCCAGCTCTCCACCGTGAACGCGCGCATCGCCGGCGATGACCTCATGAGCAGCCGCGCGAGCGTCAGCGGCTGGGGCGGCACCTGGACCAACGAGGGGCTCCTCCAGGTGGGATCGAACCAAGGATACGGCACGCTCACCGTCGGCGCTTATGGGACCCTGATCACAGAAGATACCGAGATCCGCTCGGAGCTCGGCGGGGGCTTCGTCAAGGTGAACGACGTCTATGCGTCATGGCTGAACAGCGGCGATGTTTCAATCTTCGCCGCTCTGTCGCAGTATCCGTCGCTCCTGATCGACAAGGGCGCTTCCGTGAGGATCGGCGGCCTCCTCCGGACCGCGCTGTTGTTCCAGGGCTATCCCTACCTGGGGCCCTCCGTGCGACTCGCGAAGGGCGATCTCGTCGCAGGCGCGATCAAGGTCGGTGTAGGCGACTTCGACTTCGTCGGCGGGCGCCTCGAGACCGGCAGCTTCGTGGGCGATCTCGCCAACACGCAGGCCGGCGAGCTCTCCGTCGGCGAGGTCTACCCTTCGACCGGCATCACCGGCAGCTACAGCCAGGGGCCAGACGCCGCCATCGGCATCACGGTCGCAGGCACGAGCGCCTCGCCGCTCCTCCAGGTTGATGGGGAGGTCCATCTCGACGGGGCGCTCGAGGTCTTGCCGGCCGACGGGTCTGTGTCGTTCCAGGCCGGGGACACCATCGTTCTGCTCGGCTGGAGCGGTGACCTCACGGGGACGTTCGCTACCGTGAATATCGCCTTGCCGCTCGCCCCAGGGCTCGCCTGGGACACCTCCGCGCTGTACACGACCGGCGAGATCACCGTCGTCACCGCAACCTAGAGCTCCGATCGCGTTGATCGAGAGAGAAGTGAACCGCCAAGGACGCCAAGATATTGTCTCCTTCTTGGCGTCCTTGGCGCCTTGGCGGTTCGAGATTCTGCTCGTTTCAGGCGGGTTTAACCCGTTGGTTGCCCTGGGACAGGACACCGATCCCATCCAGGGGACCGCGGTCGCTCCACACCCCGCGGGCAGGTCGCCCAGCCGGGGCTTGTCATGCCCGAGCTGCCTTCGATTTCCTTCTCCCCGGCGCGGCGCCCGCCCCTGACTCGCTCCCGAGGCGCTCGACGAGGAGCTCGACAAACGCGCGCACCTTGGTGGGCTGGTGGAGGTGGTGAGGGAAGACGACGAAGATCGAGATCTCTTGCCCGAGCTGCCGCGCGAAGCGCACCACGACGTCGAAGCCCCCGCCGACGACATCCCCGAGGCTGTCGGAGAGGGAGAGATCGAGGCGCACCTGCGGATAGCGCGCCGCGAAGTCCCCTGGCAAGGGCGCGATCTTCAGTATGCCGAACGAGACGGGCGCCGAAACGCGCAAGAGCCCCTCGGGGACCCGGCTCACGCCGTGCATCGCGGACGCGGCCTCGTGGCGGCCGTGAGGATACGCTCGCAGCTCTCGTAGAGCCGGAGACCGTCCTCGGTGAGCGCGAGGCGCCGCGTCGAGCGGTGGAGCAGCCGTACGCCGAGCCGCTCCTCGAGCGCCGCGAGCCGCGCGCTGACCACCGACTTCGAGAGCCCGAGCACGCTCGCCGCGCCCGTGAAGGACTTGCGCTCCACCACCCGCGCAAAGATCGCCATCGAGAGGAGGTCGTCCAGGGAGGTGGTCGGCATTGTCCTGTGGGCAGAACAGTTTGAACGGCGGAGGACTCTACCGCAAGACGAAAGCCGCGTCATGTTCAGGCCGTCCATGGCTCGCGGCGCTACCGCCTGTCGCGGGAACCGGCGAGTCCTTGCAGCGCAAGGGCAGAAGCTCGTTCGCGACCTTCACGGCCCTACGCGTCCCACCGAGGGGCGGCAGCCGCCCTGGTAGTAAATACATTTACAGAAGGAACTCTCATGAAATCGACTATCGCTCTCTCTCGCTCGATTCTCCTGGCGGCGCTCGGGCTCAGCGCGTCTCTCGTCGCGTGCGGCGGAGGCGACACCACAAGCAGCAGCAACGGTGGTGGCGGCGACAGCGTCTCGACGCCAGAGCTCAAGTTTCTCGCCGAGCTCGATGCAGCGAAATTCCAGCTCCCCGAGGGGCTCTGGGTCGACGCCGACGGTGAGACGGCGTATATGGGTTATGCCCTGACCGGCGAGGTCGTCGCCGTCTCGCTCGCCGACAACAAGGTGTCGCCCTTCGCCACCGTGCCGGCGCCGCCCGCGAACACGGGCTTCGTCACCGGGATCACCCAGTCTGCCGCCGGCGATCTCTATGTGGCCGCCGCGTCGCTCGACCCGGCCGCGTACGCGCCCGGCATCTACAAGATCCCGGCGGCGGGCGGTCCGGTGACCACGGCCTTCGCCACCGACGCGGCCATGAACGTGCCCAACGGGCTCGTCTTCGACGAGGATGGCAACCTCTTCGTCACGGACTCGGCCCTGGGCGCGATCTTCAAGATAAGCCCCGATGGCAGGACGGTGACCAACTGGCTGACCGATCCCTTGCTCAAGGGAGATATCGCTGCGACGAACCCCTGCAAGACGGTCCTCGGCGTCCCGTTCGGCGCCAACGGCCTCGCGCTTTCGGACGGCGCCTTCTACGTGGCCAATACGGACAGGGCGGCGCTCATCAAGATCCCGATCAACGCCGACGGGACACCGGATGTCGCGGTCGAGTTCTCCACGTCGGATCCGGCGACATGCCTGCCGCTCCAGGGCGCCGACGGCATCACCGTGGACGCCGACGGGAGCATCCTTGTCGCGGGCAACGGGGGCAACGCGCTCGTCCGGGTCGGGACAGACGGCAAAGCGACCGTGCTCGCCAAAGGCGGCTCGTTCGACGGGCCCGCGAGCGTGGCGCTCGCGACGTTGGGCTCGAAGAAGCACGCCCTCCTCACCAACTTCGGGCTCATCACGCTGCTGTCGATGAAGACCCCGGAGGTGGGCCTGCTCTCCTACGGCCCGCTCCCGTGACCGCTGTAAATCCTTGATGTTACAGCTCGATAGGTCCGCGAGGAGACGGGTACCGCTACCCTGCGGCGCAGGCGTCTGCCTGCCGAGCAGGTGATCTGGCTGGTGCTGGGCATGGCGCTGATGCGCGATCGTCCTATCGAGGAGGTCGTCACCAAGCTGGATCTCGCGCTTCCGGGCGGCAACGGCGCGATTGCGCGCAGCGCCATTCCCCAGGCGCGCGCAAGGCTGGGCGGCTACCAGAGCCGCGCCCACTTCTTCGGCGCCGCCTCCCGGGCCATGCGCGACCTGCTCGTCGATCACGCGCGCCACAAGGCCGCCAGGAAGCGCGGCGGCGACCAGGAGCGCGCCCCCGAGGACGCCATCGACGCGCTGCCCCTCGCGATCGACCTCCCCTTCGAGGACTTCATCGCCCTCGACGAGGCCCTGCGCAAGCTGAGCCAGGAGCACCCGCGCAAGGCCGAGATCGTGATGCTGCGCTACTTCGCAGGCCTCACCGAGGAAGAGATCGCCGAGCTCTCCGGCGTCACCACGCGCACGGTCGAGCGCGAGTGGCGGTTCGCGAAGGCGTCGGCGCTGACGTTCCGCCGCCGGCGAAGTTGAAGCCGGAGCCGGTTGACAAGGACATCACCAGGCCGCGCTCTCGATGTCTGATTTTGCTTCCATCGTGGGTCGGCTTGGGTAGGCTGCGATGCCGGTCGGACGGGGGATCTGCTTGGACGTTCCTGCCGGGGAGGGGGTGCGGGGCGAATGCATGGGGAACCGGAGATCCTGAGCCTCACGTCGACGTGGTTCATCCGGCCGGGGCAGGAGTCGGCCGCGGTGCCAGCGCTCGTGGCGCTCGCGGCGGAGGTGCGGGAGAGCGAGCCCGACACGCTCGCCTACCTCGTGCACGCGCCGATTGGCGGCGATGACCGGCTCCAGGCGCTGCCGCCGGGCGCGCCGGATCGCGTGGTGTTCTTCGAGATCTATCGCAGCGCCGACGCCTTCCTGCGCCATGTCCAGGGGCCGGCGTTCACGCGCTTCCTCGAGCGGCACGGCGATCTCTTCGTCGCCGCGAACGGCAAGCCGTTCACCTTCGTGGAGTTCCTCGCGCGGCGGGCCGGCTTCATCCGGTCCGAGGCGTTCGCGCCCGCGGCCGCGAACGAGCCGGAGAACCAGCACCCGTCGGCGATGTTCGAGATCATCGGGCGCGACCAGGCGAAGCTGAAGGCGTTCTATCAGGCCGTCTTCGGCTGGACCTATACCATCGGCACCGGCGGGTTCGCCTACGTGAAGTTCCCGCTGGAGCGGCGCGAGGCGCTCGGCGGGATCGGGCAGGCCGATCCGGGCACGCCGGGCTTCGAGCCAGGCCACAACTTCTATCTGCTCGTCGACGACCTCGAAGGCACCATTGCGCGCGCGGTGGAGGCGGGCGGCACGAAGCTGATGCCGCCGACGTCGATCGACGGCTACCAGTTCGCGATGATCAAGGATCCCGAGGCCAATCCGATCGGCCTCATCAAGCCGTTCTGAGTCCAAACCGGCCCTCATTCGCCCACGAGGTGGGGAGACCATGAGCTACCTGAACCAGCCCCGGCTGACATTCTCCGGACGATTCCAGGCGGACCCGTCCACCGTCAACAATGACCCACGACACTTCGACAACGCGACGTTCACGGAGCGATTCCAGGAGTTCAGCACCAGTCAATCGAACAACGGCTGGTGGAACCCCACCGGCACGGCCATCTTCCGCTTCACCGGCTGTACGATCCAGCAGGCGATCGGCGCGGGCGGCGCCGACGCAACGGACGGCGCGGTCGGCCTCTCGGTGGGAAACTCGCCCGATCGTCCGTCGGGGAAGCTGGTCGACATCGACCCGGACTGGCAGCTCGCCTCGCAGATCTACGGGCTCTCGGTGTCGCTCCGCGATCCGCGCACCGGCGAGCTCGTGCTCCTCGCCGATCTGGAGCCGACGCCCTTCCGGGACCTCTGGTTCTTTCGCGGCGGCATGAAGGGCGACTCGGGCGCGTCGGCCGTGTGGCAGTCGCAGCTCTCCAACCTGCGCTGGCGGCTCGACGGCGTGAGCAGCCCGGTGCTGAAGGCGCTCGCCGAAGCGTCGCGCGGCAGCGGCCGGCTCTCGGTCCGGCTCACGGTCTTCAGCTACCAGACGAGCGTCAAGGCGCCCGATTTCACCTACGGCACCATCGTCGGCGCGATCGGGCCGGTGCTGCCCGACGAGCCGGCGTCGTTCGTGTCGGGCCGGCGGTTCATGCCGACGAGCGCGTTCCAGAACAACCCGAGCCTGCCGGCGAACTCGTGCCTTGCCGCCAACGGGATGACCTGCTTCTCCGGCAAGGTCATCGGCGACGCGCTGGTGGTCGACTTCAGCAACGCGCTGCCCTTCGGCGACGACGGCAAGCTGGCGCCGCTCGGCGATCTGCGGTTCGCGGTGCTCCACGATGCGGACGCCAACGAGGGCGCGGTCCTCGCCGAGGATCGGTTCACCGTGCTCGGCGCGCTCGACGCGACCTACGACTCCCTGACCCAGGCGTCGGGCATCCAGACCTTGCCGATCCCCGCCGCGGCGAAGAACCTCGTCAACGAGCGCCCGCTCGCGCTCCTGCTCTTCGGCGGCGGCGTGCCGGCCGGCAACGGGCTCGTCATGATGCGCGAGACGGCGCACGGCCGCGACGTGCGCGCCGACGCGCTCTCGTTCCGCCTCGACCCGAACGAGCCGGACCTCAACCGCCGCGACGTGCCGCTGTGGGCGACCCGCTACGGCGTCCCGCTCGCCGGCGCGCCGATCGCCTTCCAGCCGCTCGCGCCCGCGCCCGACGACGGCGACGCGCCCGCCGACACCTCCATCGGCACCACGCCGACCGCGACCATCCCGATCATGAACAGCCCGATCGGCGCGCTCGCGATCGAGCCCCAGCGGGTCCGCACCGACGCGGCGGGGCGGGCGACGGTGCGATTCCAGGGGCCGCCGGAGATGGGCTATCCGCGCCGCTACATCGACGGCCAGCTCTACGCGGTCGCCTACAATTTCGGCGACGGGGATCCGATCATCCAGCAGACCTTCGATCAGATCTCGGTGCTCGTCTTCAGCACCTTCACGGCGTCGGAGCGCCCGACCTGGGAGGAGGTCCAGCCGATCTGGAAGCAATACGCGAACCTCTACCCGGTCATGAGCAAGGGCCTCTTCGACTTCTCGATCCGGGAGGTCGCGGACGCCAACGCGCACCTCTTGCACTTCGTCCTCAGCAAGCCGACGACCGATCCCGATCACATGCCGGTGACGCGCGACCTCTCCGCCGGCAAACGCGCCGCGCTCCTGCGCTACCTCGAGAGCGCGCTGGAGCGCTCCGCGGTGCGCGATCCGCAGCTCGTGGCGCGCTTCCAGGGGCGCTGCCCGTTCTCGGGGGTGGCGCCGTCGTCGCCGCCGGAAGAGGTCGAGAACAAGCGCATCTTCAACCGCCTGCGGAGCCGGTGAGACCATGCTCTTCGTCGATAAAAAACTGATCGCCCGGGCCCGCGAGGCCCAGAACGCCGATGACTTGACCGCCACCCTCGAGGGCGCCATCCAGCTGGAGCTCTCGACGTTGCCTCCGTACCTGACGGGCGTCTTCTCGCTCAAGCCGGGCGCCAATGACGAGGCGCGCATCCTCGTGCAGGCGGTGGTGGTCGAGGAGATGCTGCACATGGCGCTCGCCGCCAACACCGCGGTCGCGCTCGGTGGCCATCCGCCGATCCGCAAGCTCGGGCTGGAGCTCAAATACCCCGGACACCTGCCGATGTCGATCGACCCCGAGCTGACCGTATCGCTCGGCTCGCTCACGACGGCGCAGCTCAAGAACGTGTTCATGGCGATCGAGCGCCCCGACACGACCGCGGTCCTGCCCGGCGAGGACCCGCAGATCGCGCAGCGGGTCGCCGAGAACAAGAAGAAGGGGTACGGCTCCATCGGCGATTTCTACGACGCGATCATCACCTCGCTGAAGCGGCTGGTGCAGAGCGGGCAGGACCCGTTCGCGGACCCGCACCTCGAGCGCCAGCTCGATCTCTCGCGCTGGTTCCCGTCGAGCGTACCGGGCGATCCGACGTGCCGGGTGCGCGACCTGGCGAGCGCTGAGGCCGCGCTCCGCACCATCGTCCGCCAGGGGGAGGGGGCCAATGTCGGCAAGGATCCGATCAACCCCCACGCCGGCGGCAACGAGATGGCGCATTACTTCAAGTTCGGCGAGATCGCGTTC
Organism: Sorangium sp. So ce1153; assembly: GCF_051521595.1. Taxonomy (NCBI): domain Bacteria; kingdom Pseudomonadati; phylum Myxococcota; order Polyangiales; family Polyangiaceae; genus Sorangium; species Sorangium sp. So ce1153. The sequence continues at coordinate 11,293,513 of NZ_CP150361.1, read as the reverse complement.
GGGCGCCGGCTGGTCGCCGACAAGTCCGCTCCTTCGGGGTGGTCGTACACCGGCGAGCCGGTGCCGCTCGACGCGAGCCGGGTCTACAGGTTTCCCGAGAACGTCCGCCTGGGCGATTACCCGCCCACGTCGGCCGCGAGCTACACCGGCGGGGCCTTCTACGACGCCTACCTCCGCCTGCTCGACGCGCTCGAGGCCACGTGGAACGGTCGCCCGGAGATGTTCAACAGCGCGCTCGGCATCATGTTCGAGCTGAAGCTCCTCGCGCAGCAGGTCGTGCAGCACCTCGTCGATCCGTTGAACCCGAACGGCCCCATCGCCGCGCCGCCGTTCCAGCCCTGAGCGCGGATTTCACGCCCAGGATGCCGATCCGAGGGGTGAGAAGTCCGGTGTCGTAGGCGCGAAATCCACGTCAGCTGGATGACCAGCACGAACGAGGCGGCCAGATAGAAAGGAATTTCAACTGGTCTCGCCTCGCATGTGCCTGCCTCTCCTTCAGGATTTCCGCTGCCGCTCTATCTCGGCGCGCAGGCGTTGCTCCTGCGCGCGCAGCTCCGGCGTGAAGTCCTCGCCGAAGTCCTCCGCCTCGAAGATCGGTCGAAGCTCGAGCACCCATTCCCCGCTGGGCATGTAGTCGGCGCAGCGCCTGGCCCACTCGACTGCATCGTCCAGCGCCTTCACCTGCCAGATCCAGTATCCGCCGACGAGCTCCTTGGTCTCGGCGAAGGGACCGTCGATGAGCGTCGTCTTGCCGCCGGAGATGTGCAGGCGCTTGCCTTTGCTGCTCGGGTGCAGCCCCTCTCCGGCGAGCATGACACCGGCTTTGACGAGCTCCTCTTTGAACTTGCCCATCTCGGCGATGACCTTCTCGTCCGGCATCATCCCCGCCTCGGACTCCTTGGTGGCCTTGACGAACACCATGACTTTCATGGAGCTCTTCTCCTTGGTGTGAGGCTACTTCGTCAGGACGACATGGGTGGCGTGGTCCGTGGCGGCGTGCTCCGTGCACTTGTAGCCGAGGCTCACCGCATCGATGCCGGCGAGGAGGTGCTCGCCCCTGCCCAGAAGCACGGGGGAGATCACGAGGTGGAGCTCGTCGAGCAGCCCGGCGGTGAGGTACTGGCGAATGGTGGCGGCTCCCCCGCCGAGTCGGACGTCCTTGCCCTGAGCCGCCTCCTTCGCGCGGCTCAGCGCGGCATGGATGCCATCGGTGACGAAGTGGAACGTCGTTCCGCCATCCATCGTGATGGGCGCACGAGCATGGTGCGTGAGCACGAAGACGGGCACATGGTAGGGCGGGTTGCTGCCCCACCATCCTTTCCAACCGTCGTCGGACCAGGGGCCCCGCATCGGCCCGAACATGTGGCGGCCCATGATCCAGGCGCCGATGTTCTCGAAGCCGCGCGCAGCAAAGTCGTCGTCGACGCCTCCTCTGCCAGGTTCGTCGCCGATCAGCGATGCGGCGAAGTCGGCGCTCATCTTCTGGAACGTCTTCGTGCCGAATACCCACTTGTGCAGCGCCATCCCTCCGACGCCCATCGGATTGTCCAGACCTTGGTCGGGACCGGCGCCGTAACCATCGATGGAAATTGCAATTGCGTTTGCCCGAAGCCTCGACATGAGCGTAACTCCTCTTGCGCAGGCATCGCCCGCGGTCGTCGTGACAGCCGTCTCCTGGTGCAGCGACGAACGAGCCGGGGCCAGATCGACACGCCGACGAGATTTTTTTTCGTGGGCCGGTCGTCACACGAAAGTGCTGTTTATTCAAGGGGTTAGGCGGTCACCCGTAGGGCGGACCGAGATCAGACGACCGCGAGCGTCGTGGTTCGGCAGAGGCCGTGGTACGGCGGGACCCCGGTGCCGGCGTCCCGGAGCGCGGCCTCCGAAGGATTTGAGGGGAGGTCTCGGGCGCGCGCCCTGTCCGTCAGCGCGCGCCGGCGACGGCGCGCCACCAGGGGGTCGGCGCGTCGACGTGCTCGAGCTCGACGGCCGCGCCGATCTGCGGCGTCACGACGCGCGCGCGGCGCTCGGCCGCCAGGGAGAGCAACGTCTCGGCCGGCTCGTCCCAGTCGTGGAGGGCGAGGTTGAATGTGCCCCAGTGGACCGGCAGGAGCGTGCCGCCGCCGAGCATCTCGAACGCGGTCAGCGCGTTCTCGGGGCCGAGGTGGATCGCCCCCCACGCGGGGTGGTACGCGCCTACCTCGAGCATCACCAGGTCGAAGGGGCCGTGTCTCCGGCCGATGTCCGCGAGCTCGGGGAACAGGCCTGTGTCGCCGGAGAAGAAGACCTTGCGCCGCTCCGCCTCGATGACCCAGGACGCCCAGAGCGTCCTGTTGCCGCTCGTCGGCCCGCGGCCCGAGAAGTGCTGCGACGGCGTCGCGGTGAAGCGGACGCCGCCCACCTCCGCGCTCTCGTGCCAGTCGAGCTCGGTGACCCGCGCCGGGTCGACGCCGAGCGCCTCGAGGTGCGCGCCCACGCCGAGCGCCGTGACGATGGGGACGCGCGCGCGGGCCAGCGCCGCGATGGTGGGCGCGCACAGGTGATCGAAGTGGTCGTGCGACAGCACGACGGCGTCGAGCGGCGGCAGCTCCTCGAGCGCCGCCGGGACGGGGTGGAAGCGCATCGGGCCCGCGAACGAGACGGGGGAGGCGCGCTCGCCGAACACCGGATCGGTGAGGACGCGGCGGCCGTCGAGCTCGAGCAGCACGGTGCTGTGGCCGAGCCACGTGACCCGCAGGCCGGTCGCGCTCCGCCGCGCCCAGGCCTCGTGCGGCCGCGCGAGGGGCAGGGGACCGGGCGGCGTCCGCTGGCCGCGACCGAAGAAATACTCGCCGATGACGGGCAGCGACGAGCCGTTCATCCCGGGGCCGGCGCCCGACGGGTTCTGGAACTTGCCGCCCCGGAACTGGGCGGAAGCGCGCGCCCGCTCGAGCCGGAGCCCCTTGCGACGCTGGGAATCGTTCATGACGGGACGACCTCCTGCCGGGCGCGGCGCCTGAGGAGCCAGAGCCCGACAATGACAGTGACAAGAGCGGCGCCGATGCCGACCCACGCCGAGGGGGGCGCGTCGCGCAGGGCGCCGAAGACCCGCTCTCCGAAGTACGCAGTCGCCAGCAAGGGAAGGAGATAACCGGCCAGCGAGCCCCAGAAATGGGTGGAGAAGCGCACCCCGGAGACGCCGAAGAACACGTGGAGCATGGGCGGCATCCAGAGGACGAGGCGGAGCATGAACACCGTGAAGAACGCCCGCCGCCTGAGGGCCTCGTCGTAGGCGCGGAAGCGCGCCGGCACCCGCCTCGACACCCAGTCGCGCGCGACGAAGCGAGCGAACGAGAAGCCCACGACGCTCGCCGCCATGGTGCCCGCCATCGAGAGCGCGAACGCCACCGGCCAGGGCCAGATGAGCGGCGCCGCCACGATGAACACCGTACCCGGCACGCCGAACGGCTGGAGCGCGGCGTACGCCGCCACGAACGCGACGTACCCCCACGGGCCGAGCTCCACGAGCGCCTGCTTGATCCGCGCGGGCTCGCCGAAGATCTCGAGCAGGCCGGCGCCGTGCGCGGCGGCGAGGAGCGCGAGCACGGCGGCGACGGCGCCGACCTTCGCGAGCCTGGCGGCGCCGCCGGCCGCCGCCGGACCGGGCAGGGGCGCAGGCGGCGAGGCCCCGTCCGGCTCGCCGGAGGACGCGGCAGCGCCGCCCGGCGGGAGCGCGAGATCGGGCGAGGGGTCGGGCGAGCTCACCGGACGAGGTTGACGATGCAGGACCAGGTTGTCAAGTGGACTGTTGACAAGATGAATCCACTCTGTCAACTTTGGTCATCGTGAGCGAAGCGAGCTCCCCCGACAGGCCGGCCGACGATCTGCGCCGCCGCAAGCTGATGGACGCGGCGCTGACGGTGTTCCTGCGCTTCGGCTTCCGGAAGACGTCGATGGACGAGGTCGCGCGCGCCGCGAACGTCTCGCGACAGGGCCTCTACCTCCACTTCGCCACCAAGGAAGAGCTGTTCCGCGCGTCGGTGGCGCACTTCCTCGACTCCGCGCTCGCCGCCGCCGCGGGCGCCCTCGCCGACGCGGAGCGCCCGCTGGAGGAGCGGCTCGTGGCCACGTTCGACACGTGGGTCGGCCAGTTCGTGGGCGCGCTCGGGTCCGAAGCGGCGGACCTCGCGGCCGCCACGAAGGAGCTCGTCGGCCCCGTGGTCGACGAGCGTGAGGGGCAGTTCATCGAGGCCGTGGAGGAGGCCCTGCGCGCCTCCGGGCTGGTGGCCGCGTACGCGCCCGCGGGCGTCACCGGGCGCCAGCTCGCGGACACCCTGTACGCCTCGGCGCGCGGCTTGAAGTACGGCGCCGCGACGCGCGAGGCCTTCGTCGAGGGGATGTCCGTCGCCGCGCGCGTGATGTGCCTGCCGCAGCGGGAACGCCGAGAGAAGCAGGCGAATCAAGGACCGGCGAGCCCTCGCCGCGAGGGCGGCCGGCCGCGCCGGGCGCGCGGCAAGACACGATGACGAGAGGCATGACGGCGCCGGGAGGGGCGGCCGCTCGTCAGCTGCCTCGGCTCCGGCGCGCCCACGCTCGAGCGCGCGCCTCGGTCACGACGCCGCGCGCTCGAGCGTGGGCGGCACCCGCACGTCCGCGGTCAGCTCGAGCAGGTCGATCTCTTCCTCCACCACGTGAAACGCATCATCGCCGATCACATGTCGGGCTCTCAGGTCCCTGAGCGCCTCTCGCTGAGCCTCCACGGCCTGCCGCTGGAGCGTCGCGAGGCTCGCGTCGCTCCGCTCCACGGCCCTGTGCTCGTCGCGTGACTCCTCGGCGCGCAGCCGGGCCTCGTACTCGCTGCGCAGGAGATCGACCGAAGGTGACTTTGCGCCCGGGTGCTCGAGCGCACGCAAGGCGGCGCGCGCCGTCTCGACCCGGGCGAGGCCGATCTCCTGCTCCACCGCGCCGTCGTCACGCAAGTTGAGCCGCTGCATCAATGGCCGCAGCGTCAAGCCCTGCACGACCAGCGTGCTCAGCACGACACAGAACGCCGAGAAGACGATGAGGTCACGGTGGGGAAAGGCGGTCGAGCCGTCCGGCAAGGCCAGCGCCGCGGCCAGCGTGACGATGCCTCGCATGCCGCACCAGGAGGCGAGGAGCGCGCTTCCGGTGGTCGGCAGCGTCGCCGGCGACGGCGACCGTGCGCCGGAGCGGCGCGCCGTCCAGCGCACCGCTCCGGTGTACGCCATCATCCACGCGATCCGGACGAGGACCACCGCCGCGCATACGGCGCCCGCGCACAGCGCGTACGTGCGCCATTCGTGCCCGTGTACGCGCGAGAGCACCACCCGGAGCTGCAGCCCGATGAGCACGAAGGCGAGCACGTTGAGCACGAGCACGGCGACCTCCCACACCGCGTAGGAGGCGATCCGGCGGCGCGCGTTCCTCCGGCCCGCCACCCGCTGGGCCACCGTCATGGCGTACGCGACCACGGTGATGATGGCGGATAGCCCGAGGCGCTCGGCGAGCATCCAGACGGCGAAGGTGCCGAGGAACTGCAGCAGCACGTTGATGGGGATATCGTCCACGCGGTCGGCGAACCCGATGTAGATACGCGCGAGCCCCCAGCCCGCCAGGACGCCGCCTCCGCACGTGAGCAAGAGCATCGGCGCCACGCTCCATCCGGAGAAGGCGCCAGTCATCGCGGCGCCGACCGCCACCCGGTAGATGAGGAGCGACGTGGCGTCGTTGAACAGGCTCTCGCCTTCGAGGACCACGAGCAGACGGTGCGGGAGCTGCAGCTTTCGCAGCACCGCGGAGGCGGCGGACGCGTCGGGCGGCGCCACGATAGCTCCGAGCGCGAACGCTGCCGCCCAGCTCATCTCGGGCACGACGAGGCGGGCAGCCCACGCCACGGCCGCCACGGTCAGCACGACCACGACGACGGCCAGGCTGACGACCGAAGCGAGGCTGTGGCGCAGGTCGCGAGGCGAGGCGTCGTAGGCCGCGTCGAGCAAGGTCGGCGCGACGAACAGCGCCAGCGCCAGCTCCGGGTCGAGCTGGAGGTCGGGTATCCCCGGAACCAGCGCAAGGCCGGCCCCGACCAGCGCAAGCAGCGCCGGATAAGGCACGCTCAGCCGCTCTGCCCAGAGCGCGAACAGCGCCCCCGCGAACAGCAGACCGACGATCAGCTCGAAGAGGACCATGCGCTTTCTTCTCCTCAACCCTCGTGGCTGAACCTCTCGCAGGCTCCCGATCCGAGGCCGGCTCGTCGCTCCAGCTGGCTGTCGAGCCTCGTGCCTTCGCTCCTCTTGCGCGTCAAGAAGCCCTTGCCTGGAGGGCTGAAGGGGACGAAGCAGCAAGCGAGGGGCGTTCTACGACACCTACGGCTCCAGCAGCACCACGGGCCTCCTGGTCGCCTGGTCCTGGGGCGTCAGCCGGATCATCGATGTCATCGAGCAGTTCGGCGGTGAGATCCTCAAAGCGGATGCCGTCGGGGGCCGTCGGGGTCTCAGGATGCTCTCGCTTCGGCAAGGGCGCGTTCACGATCGGCGCCCTCGATCAGCGCATCGCCCTGATCCTGCCGATCGAGTCTGGCAGCGGTGGCGTCCCGATCTGGCGCGGGATCCCCGGGGAGATGGCCGAGCGCCCGAGCAGCGCCCATGGCGAGACCTACTGGCTGGGCGACGCGTTCGGCTCGTTCACCAGCGGGAGGGCGGCTGGCGTGGTGAGGTGGCGCCGCGACGTTGTTCTTTCGTTGCTCGAGATCTAGGGTGTGGACCCCAATGGACGGAAGGCGCGGATGAAGGACACCCTGTCGGCGGCGGAGGCTCGGCGCATCGCGCTGGCGGCGCAGGGCTTCCGGGCGGAGCGACCCGGGCCGGCGACGACGAAGCAGCAGCTGACCCGGCTGATCGAGCGGCTGGGCGTGGTGCAGATCGACAGCGTCAACGTCGTCTCGCGCACCCATTACCTTCCGGCCTTCTCGCGGCTGGGGGCCTATCCGCGGCCGATGCTGGAGGAGCTCGCGTGGGCGAGGAAGCGGCCCCTGTTCGAGTACTGGGCGCACGAGGCGTCGCTGCTGCCGCTCACCACCCAGCCGCTGCTGCGCTGGCGGATGGCCGACGCGCGCGACGGGGTGGGCGTCTGGAAGGGTGTGGCGCGCTTCCTGCGCGAGCACCGGCCGGTGGTGGACCGGGCGCTGGAGCAGATCCGCGAGCGCGGGCCGCTGGCCGCCTCCGAGCTCGAGATCGGCAGGAAGGGAAAGGGCGGCTGGTGGGGCTGGAGCGACGCCAAGCGGGCGGCCGAGTGCCTGTTCTGGACCGGCGAGCTGACCACCGCCACCCGGCGGGGGACCTTCGAGAGGGTGTATGGCCTGCCGGAGAGGGCGCTGCCCAGGGCGGTGATCGAGGCGCCGACGCCCGCGCGCGAGGACGCCCAGCGCGCGCTGCTCCGCATCGCCGCCCGGGCCCTGGGCGTGGCGACCGAGCGGGACCTGCGGGACTATTTCCGCATGGGGGTCGCCGAGACGAAGGCGCGGGTCGCCGAGCTCGTCGAGGGCGGTGAGCTGATCCCCGTGAGCGTGAAGGGCTGGCGGGAGCCGGCGTTTCTCGAGCCCGCCGCCCGGTGGCCGCGGCGGATCGAGGCCTGCGCGCTCCTGTCGCCCTTCGACAACCTGATCTGGTTCCGCGAGCGCACCGAGCGGATGTTCGGCGTGCGGGTGCGGCTCGAGATCTACACCCCCGCGGAGAAGCGGACCCACGGCTACTACGTGCTGCCGTTTCTCGAGGGCGACGCGATCACCGCGCGGGTGGACCTGAAGGCCGATCGCAAGGCGGGCGTGCTGCTCGTGCAGGCAAGCCACGCCGAGCCCTGGGCGGGGGCGGAGACGCCGGAGCGGCTGGCGGGGGAGCTGCGGACCATGGCCGCGTGGCTGGGGCTGGAGCGCGTGCGGGTGGAGCCGAGGGGCGACCTGGCGGAGCGGCTGGCAGGGGCCCTGTCGGGCGGATAGCCGCGGATAGCCACGAACAACACGCTGCGTGTACCCAGGCGCCCTGAGGGCGATCTTCACCTGTTTTCCGGATGGGTCGGGTCGCCGCCGGAGATGACGCCGCTGGTGCTCGGGCCCGCGGGCGTCCCGGTCGTCACCGACGCCGAGCAGGCGAGGGCGGCGCCCGAAGTGGTCGTGCTCTCGGCCATGGCGCACGGGCAGGAGGAGGTCGGCGAGGCGATCGGCGTGGCGTTCCTGGGGGCGGCCGCCGGGCTCGATGAGGAGCGCCGCGCCGTGTACTGAGACCTGGTGCATCCTCGCTGAACGAAGCGGCGAGGCGGACGTTGGAGGCGATGATGAAGAGCGGATACGAATTTCAGAGCGAATTCGCGCGCAGCTACGTGGCGAAGGGCGTGGAGAAGGGGCGGCAGGAGGGCCGGGAGCAGGGGATCCTCGAAGCCAAGGCGCACGACGTGCTCGCCTTCCTCGATGCCCGCGGGCTGGAGGTCCCTGCCGAGGTCCGGGAGCGCGTCCTCGCGAGCACCGACGTGGCCGAGCTGGACCGCTGGATCCACCGCGCTGCATCCGTCGGCGACGCCAGGGAGCTGCTCGCGACGACCGGCTCTTGAGCGCGCACCGCCTCGGCGTGGCAGGAACGCGCGCAAGCGAGCTCGATCCTGGAAGTCGTTGAGCCCCGCGCGCGGCCGCGGCGGCCCACCTCGCGCGCTGGTTCATCAGCGTGGCATGACGCTCGCACTGCAATTCCGTGTGCAATGGAGGTCGCTGCGCGGGGAAGCGGCTCATGCACAGCAGGATCGGGCTGGCCATGGTCGCGCTCATGGGAGCGCCGGCCTGTCGAGCAGCAGACGAACCGACCGACGCGGGAGGAGAGCAGGACGGCAGGGCGGAGGCTGACCCGTTGCCGCGCAGCTTCGCGGTCTCGCTCGACCCGGTGACGACGGCGGAGACCGTCACCTCCCAGATCCTGGAGGCGGGACGGCACGAACTCGCCGCGGCGTGCGCTGACCGTCATGAGGCGTGGATCCGGGTCTTCAACCCGCTCGACCCAGGCGCCTACGGGGACGTGCCCTGCGCCTCGATGCGCTGCGGCGAGGCAGAGGCGAGCACCGAACCGGCCCCCTTCAATTCTCCGCAGCTCCTCTCGAACGCCGCTATCGGCGCAGACAGTTGGATCCACGCGGACAAAAACAGCGCGGCGAGCTCCCCTGGCGAGCAGGTATCGCCAGCGTTCCACCGGAGCTCGATGGTCGCGTAATAGGCCAGCGTGCGATCGGACAGGTACCGCCGCAGGGCCTTGCTCGGGTTCGCATGGTCGAGCACCATGCAGCCGTCCTGGTAGAGCTGCTCCACCTTGATGACACGTCCTGCGTGCTCCCGCGACACCCCGATCGCCACGCCATGGCCCGATCGCGTCGCGTAGACGTATCCGGCCTGCCCTGGCTTCTCCGACAGGGGCCGAATGGCAGCGCGCGCGGCGCTCCTCGAGGGAGAGCGGCTGGGGGGCCTCCTCCGGTGGGCGTGCGTCCCCCAGCCAGCCCTGGGACCGCCGGTCACGCCGCCTCGGTCTCGCGATCGAGCGCTTCGAGGGCGCGTTGAATGCGCGCGACCTCGGCCGATTCGAAATAGGGCTCGCCGCACTGATCGCACACCCATGCGGGCACCGCGTCCCAGCGCACGTGATAGCCGTTGCGGTCCACGCTGAACGGAGCGTGGGAGCGCTTCATCTCACCTCGACAATGCATGCACTGCATGATCACTTCCTCTGCCTGAAGTCGGCGGACCACTGATCGGGATGGGGAATGTAGGCCGTGATGATGGCAAGATAATCTGGCTTCGGTGCGCAGACGACGTGGATGGGACGGCCGCTTTCCCCAGAGCCCAGGAGCAGGCAGCTGTGGCCGCGCACGTCCTCCGGGTAGTCCTCAACCAGCTCGCCGGCCGTGATCGTCGCGTCGATTTCAGCGGGTGAGATCATCCGGCTGGGCCGGCTCATCTGTCGCACCGCGTGGGGGAGGAAGAGGATCTTCTTCGCCGCCGCCGCCCGGACTTGGTCGAGAACGCTTGCCTCCATCGAGCTTGACCGCTTCTTGCGGCAGTATGCACGAAACTTCAGTCGAGCTCCACGCGGAGGCGGCCCGGCGCCTTCAGGGCGGCCATGCGCCTCCTGGTACACGCCGTCGACGTTCCGGATGCTTGCCGGGACGGTGGGGCTGAGCGAGGTAGCCGCCGCGTCGAGCATGGCGGGGCCCGGCACAGAGGATGCTCCGGCAACCCAGCCAGTTCATCGGCACGCGCACGCCGCCGAGGTCGATCAGGCTGCGGTGCGCCAGGACCTCGACGTGCAGGCTCGACGCCGCGATCACCAGGTCGATGGGCATGCAGGTCGGGCGGTGCACGAGCGGGAGCAGGCGGGCTTCGCGGAGGAAGTCCTCACCGAGGTCGAGCCGGAGGTCGAAGCTCGCGCGCGAGAGGTCGTCCACGAGGGTGAGCGTGCTGGTCTGCGCGAGGTCGACGGTGACGTCGACGTCCGCGGTCATGCGGGGCCTGCCGTAGGCCACGGCGGCCTGCGCGCCGAAGACGTACCAGCGGAGGCGCCGCCTGCGCAGCGCCGCGGCGAGGTCAGCGAGCAGGGCGACGGCGGCGGGCCGCGACGCGATCGAGGGCCTCGAGGACGCGGAGGTGCGTGGCGAGGTCTTCGCGGCGCTCTTCTTCGCTGGGCCAGCCGGGCTTTTGCGCGAGGACTTGCTTGCGGAGCTCATCGGCGATCCGGATCCCGGCGGCAGGGCCATGCTGGCGCTTCCAGTCGCGCCAGTAGAGCTCCTTGTCGCGCTGGGCGGCCTCCCAGCCCTGGCGAGCGAACCGCCGGAGCTCGTCAGCGTTGCGCATCGTGACCAGGCTACCACGTCGGCAGCGCCGCGGGGACGCGGACCCGTGTCTCAGGTCGCGGCGCCCCTGGGGGCTTACGCGAACTTCGACGCCCACGTCCGGAGCCGCGTCGGCCGTGCGCGAGGTCACACGGCGTGACGACTCGAAGGAGCTGCACGGAATTGAAGAGGTGGAGGCGGCTGCTCCGGCCCCTGCGGCCCGTACGCATGGGCCTGGCGCGCCGCTCGAGAGTCAGCATGGCTGCCATCACCCGAGAGACGACCCGATGCCCTCTGTGACCCATGAAGCCCTGGTGGAGCTGTTCAAGAACCGGCCGACGCTGGCCGCCGAGATGCTGCAGGACGCGCTCGGCCAGCCGATACCGGCCTTCACGGAGGCGCGCGTCGAGTCCTCCGACCTCGCCGAGATCGTGCCTTCGGACCGCCGGGCGGACGTCATTGTCGTGCTGCTGGTCGGCGAGCAGCAGCGGCCCGCGATGGCGATCGTGGTCGAGGTCCAGCTCGGCGTGGACCCGGACAAGCCGTACGTCTGGCCGGTCTATATCAGCCAGACGAGGGCCCGGCACCGCTGTCCGACGTGGCTGCTGGCCGTGACGGTGGACGCGGAGATCGCGCGGTGGTGCGCGCGGTCGATCGACATGGACCACCCCGGCTTGACGCTGACGCCGCTGGTGCTCGGGCCCGCGGGCGTCCCGGTCGTCACCGACGCCGAGCAGGCGAGGGCGGCGCCCGAGGTGGTCGTGCTCTCGGCCATGGCGCACGGGCAGGAGGAGGTCGGGGAGGCGATCGGCGTGGCGTTCCTGGGGGCGGCCGCCGGGTTCGATGAGGAGCGCCGCGCCGTGTACTGGGACCTGGTGGATCCTCGCTGAACGAAGCGGCGAGGCGGACGTTGGAGGCGATGATGAAGAGCGGATACGAGTTTCAGAGTGAATTCGCGCGCAGCTACGTGGCGAAGGGCGTGGAGCAGGGGCGGCAGGAGGGGATCCTCGAAGCCAAGGCGCACGACGTGCTGGCCTTCCTCGAGGCCCGCGGGCTGGAGGTCCCTGCCGAGGTCCGGGAGCGCGTCCTCGCGAGCACCGACGTGGCCGAGCTGGACCGCTGGATCCGCTGCGCTGCATCCGTGTTGACGCTCACGCTGGCTGATGGCTCGCCGAGCAGACCCGTTGATGGCCATCGCGGGCGTGCTCGGTTGGGGTCAAGAGGGCGATGGCCATCGCAAGCGTGCGCGGTTGAGGCCAAGGAGGGCGATGGCCATCCCTGAGGCGTGCGCCGCTGGCGGCCTCGTGATGGCCATCATCGCTCGACCGTCGACGCCGGCGCCGGCGCCGGCGAGGAGCTCCTGTGCCGGCCCCGAGGACGCACCCGTCATCGCGGTCAGCGTCAGCTGCCGTCCGTTCCCAGGTCGCCGACGAGGTGAGCCATCACCTCGCGCTCGACGAGCTTCTTCTTGCGCCGCGCCGCCTCGCGCAGCGCGGCGGTGGCCATGCGGTCGATCTCGCGCAGGCTCGAGCCGGCCGCCTCGTGCAGCAGGGTGAGTGCGTCGGCGGTGAAGACCTCGCGGTCAGCGCCGGCGCGGCTCATCCGCAGGCGCACGTACTCGCCGGTGTCATTGGGGACCATGGGGCCAATTGACAGACGCCGTTCGATGCGCGAGTACAGCGAGCGGTTCTTGCGCAGCTCGAGCCGGTCTTGGAGGTCGGGCAGCCCTACCAGGATCAGCGATAGCAGGGCACGACTGTCCCATTCATAGGTGGGTGGGCGGCCGGCGCCGTGTCTGGCTTGCGCCAGATCGGTCTCCGGCCGCCCCCCTCCGAACCCGGCGTGCACCTTTCGTTATGCACCGGGCTCTCTATCGACGTTTGTAGCGAAGTACGGCGCGTGCATCCACCCCAGCTTGTATTGCTCAACAGTGAGCTGGGAGGTCTCGAAGAGGGTAACCTCTCCGTCCTTCCAGCGCACGCATCGGCCCCCTGGCTTTCGCCAGCCGTAGCGTCTGGCGAGGCGCTTCAGGGAGAGCCGATGCTTCTTCGTGAGCCAGCGGGCGACCGTCCACCAGACATAGTGGTCGAGGAAGTTGAACACCTTCTTCGCACCCCAAGCATGCCGGTAGAAGTTCGCCCAGCCTCGCAGCATGGGGTTGAGCTTCCGGAGTTGCTTGCTCAACGACTGGTTCTTCGTGGAGTTCGAGAACCGCCGCTTCACGCGCTCCCGGAAGAGCTTGCTGCGTTCCTTCGGAACGAGGCTGGCGCTCACCATCCGGCGGTGGCCGGGATGTCGCCGTACCAGGATATGGTGGCCCAGGAAGCGCATGGGTCTCGTGACCGGGGTCACTAGCGTTTTCGCTTCCGACAGCTCCAATCCTAACTCGTTCTTCAGGAAGGCGGCCAGCGCAGACTTCTCCTCGTTTGCATATCGCTCGGCGTCCGCTTGTTGCTGCGGGCCGGGCGGTGCGCCGACGAGAAGGATGAAGTCATCCGCATACCTAATAGGGACGAACACCGGGAGACCGCGCCGCCTGTCGGTGGTACGTCTCTCGTTGGCCCGCCGTGTAATCGTCTCCGGATCGGTGCGAAGCGTCGGCGTGCGGCGTGGCCACACGTGTCGTTCGTACCGTTCCTCGATCACGCTGAGCGCGATGTTCGCGAGGAGGGGAGACAGGATCCCACCTTGCGGGGTGCCTGCCTCCGTCCGGGAGAATTGCTCCTCGGACAGGACGCCCGCTTTCAGGAAGGCGCTCACCAACCGATTCACCTTGAGATCGCCGATGCGCCGGCGCACCCGGTTCATCAGCGCGTGATGGTTGATGTTGTCGAAGCACCCCTTTATATCTCCCTCAATGGCCCATTGGTATGGAAGCCGATTCACAGCCTTGCCCTGTTCGCAGATAGGCCGGGGACGCAGAAGCATCCGGAGATGCTCCAGCGCTCCATGGACGCCGCGCCCAGGGCGGAAGCCGTATGAGACGGGGAAGAAGTCCGCCTCAAAGATCGGCTCGAGGATGCTCTTCAACGCTGCCTGCACGACACGATCCTGGACGGTGGGGATGCCCAGCGGACGGTACTTACCAGGCTGACCTGTCTTCGGGATGAGCACCCGACGCACTGGACTCGGCCGGTAGGTTCGGCACCTCAACTCCTCCCGCAGTTTCTGCGCGAAGAGCTCCGCGCCGATGTCCCGGATGAGGCTCCCCATCGTGATTCCGTCTACGCCCGCCGTGCGGCTCCCACGGTTGCGAGCCACGCGGTGAAGGGCGCATCGCAACGTGCGAGGATCGACAATGAACCCCCACAGCTTGCGAAATACGTAATCTGGATCTTCTCTACTTCGCCGGTGTAGCTCACGTTGTACGCTCCGGAGCCAGTCCAGATCGGACTGAGATGCCGCATACACGGCTTTCCCCGGCGCAGCGTGAGCCGTCCCCATCGACTGCCCCCCTTCGCCTTGTACGCGGCTTTCCCGCGCTCCGACTACTACGGGGGCTCCGTCCCTCGTCCGAGACATGGCCGGACCTGTCGGCTTGCCAACGCTTGCGGCGCTGGCGCCCGGATCGAGGTTCCCGTGTTCACTGATACAACCCGTGGTGCGGTAGGTGGTCGGCTTTGCCCCTGGCAGCGCGGACCGGTCTCCCGTTCGAGGCTGGGAGCCGGCGTGCCCAGGCTGGGCACACCCAGTCGTTTTCAACTGACAACCAGGCTCTGGCTGCAAACCCGCGCGAGGCGGGGCATCCTTCCGTACAGAGGGTTCCAACGCCGACTTCGATTTGCCTGAACGATCGTTCATGCGTCTCTCACCGTGGCACCTTCGGTCACCGGCCTCGGTCGCCAATGGCTCCCTGCGCCGGCTCTTCACGCCGCTCGGCTGTTGCAGGCCTCCGGTCCAGTCCCCGGAGACGTTCGCGGCGCCCTTCTTCACCCAGCTCGACCCAGGTGAGGGGGACCCCTTGTGGTCCCCGGTCGTATCAGCGCCTCACGGCGCACGTTGAGCAGGATGTGGAGATGATCCAGCGTGTCCTGGTGGAGCAGGTGCGCTTCGTCCAGCAGAAAGACCGGGTGAATACGCTCGCGGCCGAGTGTCTCGACATGCGCGCTGACGGCATAGAAGACGGCCGCCGCGGTCGCAGCGGGGTTGAGGCCAAGCGCATGGCAGAGCTGACGATAGAAGTCGCGACGGCCCAGCGTGGCGTTGTGGCAGTAGGTCAACCGGAAGCCTGCCTGCGGCAACCGATGCCGCACCGCCCGCAGCACACACGTCTTGCCGGCGCCGGGCTCACCGACCAGCAGCACCTGGGCGTGCTCGTGCACGGCCTCGCACACCTCCTCGACGAGCTGCTCCTTGGAGGGCGGCAGCCACAGCTCGCCGTCCTGGATCTCCTTGGAGAAGGGGGCGGACGACAGGGTGAAGAAGCGGACGTACGACTCGCTCACGCTCCACCTCCGGTCTCGCTGGTGTCCTCGCCATCGCCCGCCCGGCGACCGAGCGTCCGCGCGGGGTTGAAGTCCACCGGGCGCGTCGGCTTATCCGCCGCTGGGCCTCCGCACGGAGGCCGCTTGCGCCGCGCGTTGCGCTGCGGGTCGACCGGATGCAGCACAAGGCGCTTGCCCTCGTGCTCGACCCACGGCGGCTCGTCCGGCGCGATGAAGCACCGGTCGACAGAGACGATCTGGCCAGCGAGGTAGCCCTGGTCGAGCTGCCAAGCGATGCCGTCGACAGAGACGATGTTGTCGCCCGAGACACGGCGCCGGGTACGCTCGGTGAGCGCGCTGCGTAACGCCTTCTCGTCGACGGCGCTGTCTCCGGCGGGGCGGGCTGCGTAGACCTGCGCCGGGCTCTACCGAGCAGGCCCGCATGCGGCGCCGGGTGGTAGCGCCTGTCGAGGAAGGCGCGGAGCGTCGTGTTGATGTCGACGAGCGAGGCCACGGCGCCGAGGTAGTTGAGGCACCCCTCGCGCAGCGTGCGCCAGAAGCGCTCCATCTTGCCGCGCGCCTCGGGGTCGTACGGCTTTGCGTGCAGGAGCGTGATGCCGAGCCGCGCGCAAGCGGTCTTGAGGATGTCGCCGCGGTAGGTCGAGCCGTTGTCGAGATAAAGCGCGTCGGGCTTGCCGTGACGGCGCAGGGCGTCGACGGTCATGCCGAGCATGTCGACCTCTTTCTCGGTGGTGTGCGCCTCGAGCGCGACGACGTAGCGAGAGGCGTCGTCGAGCAGCCCGTGAATGCGGATCGGCATCGCTTTGCCGCCGACGGTGCAGCCGGTCACGTGACAGACGTCACCGTGCCAGAGCGCGCCGGGGCGCTCGGCCTGCCAGCGCAGCCGTGTCTTCGGCTCGCCCTCGGCGCGCGCGGCACGGCGGCGAAGGCCGTGCGCCGCGTACAGGCGCCGTACGGTGGGCTCGGAGACCTTGCCCGCTTCGAGGCGCCCCTCGTCCACGAGCGTCTTGAGGATGAGCGGCACCGAGGCATCGGGATGCTCGCGCCGGATATCGAGCAGCAGCGCGCGCAGCTCCTCAGAGAGCTCCTGCGCGAAGCCGCGATCGCTGCGTGGCTGCGGACGCAGGCCGTCGAGGCCAGCGGAGCGGTAGGCGTACAGCCAGCGCTGGAGCGTGGGCACCGAGTAGGTGCGCGTGCTGTGCGCGCCCGGCGGTCGAAACCGCTGCTCGCTGAGGGCGCGCAGCTCGGCGGCGAGCTGGCCGTGGGTGAGTACGCGGTGCATCAGAGAGCCGATGACCGTGGCGCGGTAGATCGCCACGGTCTCGGCGTGGTCGGCGGGGCCGAGAGCCATTCGAACAGGTCCTTTCTGCGCCTTGCTGGCGCGCGGTCCTTGTCCGGGATCAACGGCGTTTTCGGCAGGGATCCTCTCAGGTGGGCTGTACGATTCGGACTTCGAGAGGGCAGAGGCCCTCACGCCGCGTGCGCGGCGCCGAAGAAGGCGCGGTGCTCGATCGGCAGCGCCCGGGTCGTCGGGTCCGCGCTCGCCGCCAGCGCCGCCGCGGCGCTGGCCGCGCTCTGGCGAAGTGATGCGG
The DNA here is from genome assembly GCF_051521595.1 of Sorangium sp. So ce1153. Lineage (NCBI taxonomy): Bacteria > Pseudomonadati > Myxococcota > Polyangiales > Polyangiaceae > Sorangium > Sorangium sp. So ce1153. The sequence goes on along the minus strand of NZ_CP150361.1, from coordinate 11,276,622 downwards.
ACGGGCCTGGGTCTGGGGCTTCAGCAAAGAGATGTCGCTGCGCGACATCGCGCGCCCACCGGCGCAGCGTGGCCCAGCCGGTGACGGCGCTCTGGCCGAGGATCTTCGCCGGTCCCACGCGCCGCCGGACCTCGGCTGCCGTCGCGAGCGCCAGGCCCCAGAGCGCGAGGGCGAAGCCGATCGCGGCGGCGCTGTACGCGCGCCGGCCGAGCACACCGCGAGGAACGACGAGGAGCACGGCGCCGCAACCGAGGCAGCGGTAGCGACGGGCGGCGACCGAGATCACCTCGGGGCGATGGTCCGGGCTGGCAGGACCCCAGACCTGCCGCTCGCGCCTGCCGTGACCTTGGAGCCGGATCGTGCCTCCGAGCGGACAACTCGCGGCGCCGCAGGCGGGGCAGCGAGCAGGGCGCGCTTCGACGACCGAGGGGGGTTGCTGCTGCCAGCGCTTGATGTCGATGGCGCTCTGGATAACACTGCGACTGCTTCGATTCCTGGGCACAAGAACCGGAGCACGACGAGGAGGCTGTCCGCCAAGATCAGGTCTCCTCGTCGCCTATTTTGTGGCCGGCACCGCGCCGCTGCTCCGCTCCTGCTGTGGACCTACCCCGTCGTGGGGCGAGCGTGGGAGCAACGATGGGTGGGAATTTCCGAGCGGTGGCCGGAAAGGATGCAGCTACGTGCCGGTAGCTTTTCCGATGAGAATTCGGTGCAGCTAAAGGGAATGCGTGTCCGCGCATCCGTGGACGTCATCCTCCCTCGCGGCATACGCCGAGCGAGCGCCCTCCACGATGGCCATCTTCGCTGCACAGAGCGCCTCACCATCAAGCAGCATGCGCGATGCGAGGGGCTGGAGCATTAACGAAACTGGGCGGTAATAGTTGGGCGCCGTGCGTGGTACTCGTCGACGGCGCCGGATCACCTCTCGCTTCCACCAAGCAAAGCGGCCACCGCTGCCCTAAGACGAGCGATGTCGCCTTGGAGCGCCTCATTTTCCCGCCGCAGACGCGCCTCCGCCTCTCGTGACCGCGAGAGATCGGCTTCCTGCGTCTGAAGGACGTGGTGCAAATGGCGCCGCTCGACGAGCTGGGTGCGGTTGAGGTGAAGGCGCTGGATGTGAAACCAGCCGCGAGGCGTGAGCCCGATCAGCCGGCCGTGGACCGTCTCCTCCACGTGCGCGCCGAGATCGTCACGCCTCGGCCGAAGAAGCCGCAAGCTGTCAGGTGCATCGGGTGCGGGGGCATAGTCGCCCTTGAACCGGTTGCACGCGGTGCAAGCGTAGACGAGGTTCTCAACGTCGTCGGAGCCACCTGCTGCCAGCGGGTGGAAGTGATCAATCTCCAGCTCGCCCCCCACGGACGTCTCGGAAACGCCGCAGTAACCACACCGGCCACCGAAGGCGGCCCGCACGATTGCGCGCGTTTCAGCCGAGACGGCCATTCACGCAGCGGGCAGCGGGCCGCCGGTGATGCGAGTAAATCCGTCGAGGATGGAGGCGCGGCGCCGGTCGAACTCTTCGAGGAACCTGCGCGTGTCGGCCACGAGGGCATGTTGCTGTGCCATGAGCTGGGCCAGCTGCTCGTTCTCGCCCTCGACTCTGGTCAGCTCGGCCGCCAGGTTGCCGACCTCGGCACGCAGCCGGGCCATCTCCGGGGCAAGCACCGCCGCCTCCTCCGCCTCGACCCGCGCCATGAGCGCCGCTAGGTCCGCCTGCTCGGGCTCCGTGAGCGTGCCGGAGAGCTCCTTGCCACGGAGGCGGTCGAGCTTGCTCTGGTCATCCTTGGTCCAGCCCATGGCAGCCACCCTATTTACCAGGCCAGGAGCGCCGGGGCAACGGCCGGCGCTCGCGAAGGGGGGAGACGCGGATAGGACAGCCGCCGCCATCTCCCTGTCCGGCGGCACGCGCACGCAGGGCACGGTGCCGAATCGTTGGTCGCGAGCTCACTCGAACCCAGGCGATGGCGGAGCTCCTCCGACGTGTCCCGGTTGCGCGGCCACGGTCGGCACGTACGGCAATCAGCAGGGTCGACGCTGCGGACGCCACCGTTCACCTGCTGCCTTCTCCGCGGCGCGCGGAGGACTGCCTGCGATTGGCGGGGCGGGGGCGCGCCGCCTCGGGGCGGAGATAACCGACCACGAGCGAGCACAGCTCCTCCACGAAGGCGTCGCCCTGGAGGTACTCGGGGCGTTCGGTCGTCGCGGCATACGCGAGCGCATTGACCGAGTGGACGAGGATGAACACCGCCATGTCGAGGTCGCGCGGGCGAATGTCCGTCGCGCGAGGCGCGAGGAAGGCGCGCACCGCGCGGAAGATCTTCAGCTCGTGGGAGTCCACGTAGCCGAGCTGGCGCATGCGCGGCAAGAGCTCGTGCAGCGTCTGGTGCAGCCGGGGATCGGCCACCTTCTCCGCGAGCACCTCGCCGATGAGCGCCCCGAGCGCCTCGCGCAGGGGCGCGCCCGCGAGCTCCGCCACCCGGGCCTCGAACCTCGCGAGCGACCTGGCGCGGTGGTGATCCATGACCGCCATCACCAGCCCCTCCTTGCTCGAGAAGTACTGGTACAGCGAGCCGACGCTGACCCCCGCCTCCTGCGCGATGCGGTTGGTGCTGGCGGCCTCGTAGCCATCCTTGACGAGAACGCGAGCGGTCGCCGTGAGGATGGCGTCGTAGGTCACCTGGGACCGCGTCTGGCGAGGCTTTCTTCGGCGAGAAAGCGATGCACTCGTCTGCATGAAGGCTCCTTGCGGAAATGTGAGCACAAGGCGAGTTGAGAACGTGAGCGCGAGCTCACATTCTTAGCACATGCGAACCGCTTCCTCACAGCATGAGCCCCGTTCCTCCTCGCCTCGCGCCGCCCGGGCCTCAGGCCCGTTCCCCTACCGGGGCCGCCGCGCGCTCGTCACCGGCGCCTCCTCGGGCATCGGCGAGTCGTTTGCCCGCGAGCTCGCCGCGCGCGGCATGGACCTCGTCCTCGTGGCGCGATCCGAGGGCAAGCTCCGCGCGCTCGCCTCGGAGCTGGCGAAGCGCCACGGCGTCGCGGTCGAGGTGGTGGCCTCGGACCTCAGCCGGGAAGGAGCGGCGCGCGCGCTCCACGCGCAGTGCGAGGAGAAGGGCCTGCACGTGGACCTGCTCGTCAACAACGCCGCGTTTGGCACGCACGGGCCGTTCCACGAGGCCCCTCTCGCCAGACAGCACGAGCAGGTGACGCTCAACGTCACCGCCGTGGTGGACCTGAGCCACCTGTTCCTTCCGGGCATGGTCGAGCGCGGCGAGGGAGGGATCATCAACGTGGCCTCGATCGCCGCTTACCAGCCCTTGCCGTACATGGCGACCTACGGAGCGACCAAGGCATTCGTGCTCTCCTTCACGGAGGCGCTGTGGGCGGAGGTCCGCGAGCGCGGGGTGCGTGTCATCGCCCTGTGCCCGGGCCCGGTGGAGACGAGATTCTTCGACGTGGTGGGGACACGCGACGTGGCAGTCGGGCCGATGGCCACACCGGAGCAGGTGGTCCTTGCGGGCCTGCGCGGTCTGGAGAAGGGGAGTCCCTCGCTGATCGTGGGCTTGCGGAACTGGGTTCAGTCCAATTTGCCGCGCCTGTTCCCGCGCGAGCTCGCCTTGCGCGTCACCTCGGGGATCATGAAGCCGCGCCCCCCGGCGGTCCTGGCGGCCACCTCCAGAGGACATCTCCGCTAGCACCGAACGCCCTGGAGCCCTCGGAGCGCTCACCCACGACTTCCGGCTGAGCCGATGACCTCTGCCTGAGCCTGGCGGCGGCGGGAGAGCTTCGACCGGCGGCGAACGCCGGTGAACATCGGGGCGTATCGACGCCTCCTCAGCGAGTGTCCGCGCGCGCGTCCAGCCTCATCGAGCCGGCGACCTGCCTCGTGGCGGCGTTGAAGCGATTGAAGCAGTTGGTCAGCGCGATGTGCAGGACCAGCGCCGCGAGCGCCGGCTCGTCGTAATGCCTCGCGGCCTCCTCCCAGACGTCGTCGGGCACCGGATCCGCGCGATCGCTGAGCCTCGTCGTGGCCTCGGCGAGCGCCAGCGCAGCGCGCTCCGCGTCGGTGAAATAGGGCGCCTCGCGCCAGGCCGCCACGGTGAACAGACGCTCGTCGGTCTCGCCCGCCTTCTTGAGATCGCGCGCGCCTATGTCGACGCAGAAGCTGCACCCGTTGATCTGGCTCGCCCGCAGGTGGACGAGCTCGAGCGTCCGCGCCGGCACGCCGCTCTTCTTCACCGCGCCGATCAGGGCGTGGAAGGGCTGCAAGACTTCCGGCATGAGCATCGCGGGGTTCTTCATCCGTGCTTTCAGCATGATCGTGATCCTCTCGAGGGGTTCGGCTGTGCTCGCCGACCGTGACGGGGCGCTGAACGTCCGTTCGCGTCGTCACATCGGCTAGGATTCGTTCGTCACAGCCATGACGAAGCGCGACGAGGGAGTGTGACCGATGGATGAAAATTGTTGGCTGGCGGAGCGGTTCGAGGCCCACCGGGCCCACCTGCGGGCGGTGGCCTACCGGATGCTCGGCTCCCTGGGCGAGGCGGAAGACGCCGTGCAGGAGTCCTGGCTCCACCTGAGCCGCGCCGACACGAGCGGCGTCGACAACCTGGGCGGGTGGCTGACGACGGTCGTGGCGCGGGTGTGCCTCGACATGCTGCGCTCGCGCAAGGCGCGGCGCGAGGAGCCGATGGCCGCGCCCGACCCCGCCGCGGACCGCAAGGCCGGGACCGACCCCGAGCGCGAGGCGGTGCTGGCCGACTCCGTCGGCCTCGCGCGGCTCGTGGTGCATCTCCGGGCTCGAGAGTACGGGGTGCTCCGGAACGCGCGCCGCACCCGGGCGCTGTCGCGGCGGTCGTCCTCGGGCTTGAGCTCGCCTGGCAGGGCGCTCAGTCGTAGTACTCGTTTCCCAGGTGCGTGATCAGCTCTTCTCCCATCATCCAGCGCAGCGTGTTCTTCAGCTTCATCGACTGGATGAACAGGTCGTGCTCCGGGTAGAGCTCCGGGGCCGTCATCGGGCTCTTGAAGTAGAAGCTCAGCCACTCCTGCGTCCCGCTGAAGCCGGCCCGCGACGCGAGGTCGAGGAACAGCGCCAGGTCGAGCACGATCGGCGCCGCCAGGATCGAGTCCCGGCAGAGGAAGTTCACCTTCATCTGCATCGGATAGCCGAGCCACCCGAACAGATCGATGTTGTCCCAGCCCTCCTTCGCGTCCCCGCGCGGCGGATAATGCTCGATCCGCACCTTGTGGTAGAGCTTCGAATACAGCTCCTTGTAGAGCCCGGGCTGGAGGATCTGCTCGAGCACGCTGAGCTTCGAGGCCTCCTTCGTCTTGAACGAGTCCGGATCGTCGAGCACCACGCCGTCGCGGTTGCCGAGGATGTTCGTCGAGAACCACCCCGAGATCCCGAGCATCCGCGCCTTGAACGCCGGCGCGATCACCGTCTTCATCAGGGTCTGCCCCGTCTTGAAGTCCTTGCCCGCGATCGGCACCCCGTGCGTCCGCGAGAGCTCCGCCGCCGCGGGGAAATCCACGGTCAGGTTCGGCGCCCCGTTCGCGAACGGGACCCCCTCCTTGATGCACGCCCACGCGTAGATCTGCGAGTTCGAGATGCCCGGGTGGTTCGCGAGCAGCCCCGCCTCGAACGCCGCCACCGACCGGTGCACCTCCGAAGGCGCGATGAAGATCTCCGTCGAGCCGCACCACACCGCCACCGCCCGGTCCGCCCCGCGCGACCGCACGAAGCCGCGGATGTCGTCCCGCAGCTGCTCCACCATGTCGGCCTTGCTCCGGCCGGTCTTCACGTGCGGGCCGTGGAGCCGGCGCACGTAGTCCGGGTAGAACACCGCCTTCATCGGCGTCACCGCCGCGAGCTCCTCACGGACCGCATCGAGGTGCGCGGCCTCGAGCACCTTCGCCTCCACCGCCGCCTCGTGGGCATTGTCAGGGAAGATGTCCCAGCCGCCGAACTCGAGATCATCGAGCGACGCGAGCGGGACGAAATCCTTGATCTGCGGGGAACGGTTCTCCGTGCGCTTCCCCAGCCGGATCGTCCCGAGCTGCGTCAGCGCCCCCACCGGCGCGGCGACCCCGCGCCGCGCGAGCATCACGCCCGCGATCGTCGTCGTCGACACGGCCCCGAGCCCCGGGAGGAGCACGGCCAGCTTCCCCTGCGGCTTCACCAGTTTCTGCGGCTGCTTCATCCGATCATCTCCTTGCTCGATCCAGCGCAGCCGCTCCCGGTCTGCTCGTTCAGCTCAGCCGTTCACGGCCTGCGGTAATGGCTTGTCGCCCTCCGACGCCGCCAGCGCGGGCGCGTGACGGCCCAGCCCGAGCACGCTCCGGAAACCCTCGATCGTCCGGCGCAAGCCCACCCGGAGCGGCACCTTCGGCTCGAACCCGAGCACCCGCTTCGCGTGGTCGATGACCGGCTGCCGCTGCCGCGGATCGTCCTGCGGCAGCGGGCGGTACGCGATCCGGCTCCGGCTCCCGGTCAGGTGAATCACCTCCTCGGCCAGCTCCAGCACCGTGAACTCCTCGGGATTGCCCAGGTTCACGGGGCCCGTCTCGGTGGGGTGCTCCATCAGCCGCACGATCCCCTCGACGAGATCGTCCACGTAGCAGAAGCTCCGCGTCTGCGAGCCGGCCCCGTAAACCGTCAGATCCTCGCCCCGCAGCGCCTGCACGATGAAGTTCGACACGACGCGCCCGTCGTCGAGCGCCATCCGCGGACCGTAGGTGTTGAAGATCCGCGCCATCCGGACCTCGACGCCGCGGCTGCGGTGGAAGTCCATCACCAGCGACTCGGCGCAGCGCTTCCCCTCGTCATAACAGGAGCGGATCCCGATCGGGTTCACCGAGCCACGGTAGCTCTCGGGCTGCGGGTGGACCTCGGGATCGCCGTAGACCTCGCTGGTCGACGCCTGGAAGACCCGCGCCCCGCAGCTCTCGGCGAGCTTCAGCGCGTTGTGCGTGCCGACCACGTTGACCATCGTCGTCCGGACCGGATCGCGCTGGTAGTGCGGCGGGCTCGCCGGCGAGGCGAGGTTGTAGATGCGGTCGACCTTGACGTCGTAGGCCTGGGTGACGTCGTGCTCCAGCAGCTGGAAGCGGCGGTGGTGGAGGAGGTGGGCGACGTTGGCCCGGGAGCCGGTCGAGAGATCGTCGAGCGCGACGACCTCGTGGCCATCGCGGATCAGCCGATCACACAGGTGGGAGCCGACGAAGCCGGCGCCTCCGGTCACCAGGATGCGCAGCGCAGCGCTCATGTCTCTCTGACCTCCTCTCCAGGAGACGACGACCGACCGCCAGCCCCGGGTGGGGTGAGCGCCAAAGGATGCATCCTCGTCACGGTCGCTTCGTCATCCGTCATTGGCAGCACGCTGTTCCAAGCCCGACACCACACGTCGATGTCACTGTCTCCGGTCCCCTGGGAGCTCCTGCCCGTCGAGCAGCTCCCGGGCGTATCTCTCCAGCGCCTCGGCGCGGTGCGCCGCGGTGTGCCGGGCGAGCACGCGCTCCCGCGCCCGCTGCCCGATCGCGATCCGCTCCCGCTCGGGGAACTCGCGCAGGAGGCGGAGCGCCTCCTCCGAGGAGCGGGCGACGAGGATCTCCTTGCCAGGCTCGAAGAGCTCGTCGAGCCCCGGCCATTCGTCGCTGATCACCGGCACGCCGCACGCCGCCGCCTCGAAGAGGCGCACGCTCGGCGAGTACCCCGCCTCGATCATGTCCCGCCGCGTGACGTTCAGCGTGAAGCGCTGCGCGCCGTAGAAGCCGCGGTGCTCGCCCGGCGGGATGTGGTCGGTCCGGTCGACGTTGGCAGGCCACGCGATGTCCGCCGGGTACTGCGGCCCGGCGACGGCGAAGCGGCCCTGCTCCCAGCGGCGCGCCGGCTCGACGAGGAGCCGATCCACGGTGGGCTGGCGATCGGCGCTGTAGGTGCCGAGGTAGCCGAGATCCCAGCGCGGCGCGACGCGCTCGGGGAAGTACTCGTCCGGGTCCACCGAACAGTAGAGCGGGCGCGCCCGCTTCGCCCCGTAGCGCCGCTCGAGCAGGTCGAGCGTGGGGCCGCCGGTGAACGAGAGGTAAAGGTCGTACCGCGGGATCAGCGCCGGAGACAGGTACTCGGTGTCGCCCCGCTCGAGCTTCTTCAGCGTCACCGGCGTGTCGATGTCGTAGAACGCCGTCTTCCCGCGCGCCGTCTCCGTCACCCAGGCGCCGACCTCGACCCCGTCGGGCACGTAGGACCCGACCACCACCATGTCCGCGTCGCGCACCGCGTCGCCGAAGCGCGCGCGGAGGTCGTCGAGGCTCTGGTAGAGCTCGGTCTGCCCGTAGGGAGGGCGCGGGAGATCGCGGTTCTCCGCGTAGAACCAGAGGTCCCGCTCGAGGAACAGCACGCGGTGCCCGCGCTGGGCCAGCCGCTTGACGAGCCCGCGGTAGGTCGTCGCGTGGCCGTTGCCCCACGACGAGGTGATCGACAGGCCCAGGAAAACGAAGGAGGTGGTCTTCACGGCGCGGTCGCGGTGAGGGTTGCGTCGTCAGTTGCGTCGTCAGGCCGGGCGAGCAGCGCTTCGACCTGCTTCGCCCGCTCCGCGTAGGTGTGCTCGGCGAGCACGCGCTGCTTCGACGCCTGGCCGATGGCGCGGGCCCGCGCGGGCGTGAGCGCGCGGAGGATCTTCGCGACCTCGTCGCCGTCCCTGGCGACGAGCACCTCGCGCTCGGGCTCCAGGAAGAGCTCGATCCCCTCCCACGCGTCGGTGATCAGGCACGCGGCAGCGCCCGCGGCCTCGAAGACCCGGGTCGCCGGGGAGAAGCCGACCGACGCCATGCTGTCGCGCGCCACGTTCAGCACCGCGCGGGCGCTGGCGTTGAAGGCGTTGTGATCCGCCGTGTAGACGTGCCCGACGTACCGGACGTTCGGCGGCATCGCCTTGTCCTGCCAGCCGTTGCCGCCGAGCAGGAACCGCAGCTCGGGCAGCGCGGCCGCGGGCCGCAGGAAGAACTCCTCCACCCGCCGCTCCCGGTCCGGGAGGCGGTTGGCGAGGAGCGCGAAATCGCAATCAAATCGCGGATCTGGCGCGACCTCGAAGTGGGTCTCGGGGTCGAGCGCGTTGTAGATTGGCACGCAGCGCCGCGCGCCGAGCGCCTCGTAGCCGCGCACCACGGGGTCGCCGCCGCCGTAGGTGAAGACGAAGCTGTAGCGCGGGATGTGCGCGCGGAACGGGTCCGTCGGGTTGGCGCGGACGCGCTCGAGCGTGGCCGGCGCGTCGACGTCCCAGAAGATCGTCCTCAGCCCCGGCCGCTCGAGCGCGGCGACCTCGGCCTCGAGCAGCTCGTCGAAGACGCCGACACCGCTCGCCTTGACGACCACGTCGGCGCTCCGGGCCTGCTCGACGAGGCGCCGCGGCTCCGCGGCGTCCGTGCCGGAGTAGACCACCACGCGGGCCCACGGCGGGTCCTCGATGTCGCGGTGCTTCTGCCGGTCGTAGGCGTCCGGCTCGTAGAACGTGACGCGGTGGCCGCGCGCGGCGAGGGCGCGGATGATGCCGCGGTAGTAGGTGGCGGCTCCGTTCCAGTAGGCGGAGACGAGGCTCGATCCGAAGAAGGCGATGTCGAGCGATCGGCTCGAGGCAGGGCGTCGGTTCATGCGGTGGCTCGCTGGGTGGTGGCGGCGGGCGCGGGGCGGTCGACCTCGATGCCGAGGTCGGCGCAGACGCGCAGGAGCTCGTTGGCGCGGTGGGCGCAGGTGTGGCGCGCGAGGACCGTCTTGCGCCCCCGCTCCGCCAGCTCGGCCGCCATGGCGGGCTCGGCGAGGAGGGCGCGCAGGTGCCGCTTCATCTCGTCGCCGTCCCGCGCGACGAGGTAGTCGAGCCCGGGCGAGAAGAGCTCCTCCGCGTCGCTCCACGGCGAGCAGACGAGCGGGATGGCGCAGGCCATGGCCTCGAACGGCCGGATGGTCGGGATGCCCGGGAGCGACGCGACGTAGGGCCGCCGCGGGACGTGGACGGTCACCCGCGCCCGCGCGAACGCGTCGGGCGCGCGGTGGTTGGGGAGCCAGCCGCGGTACTCGATCCCGGCCGCCTGGAGCGCGGCGCGGGCGTGGTCGGGGTAGCGCACCCCGTGCACGCGGGCGGAGAGGCCGAGGTCGCGCGCCGGGCCGATCAGGAACTCGTCGAGCTCGCGCGTGCGCTCCTCGTCGCCCCAGTTGCCGACCCACACGAGATCGCGCTCGGGCTTGATGTCGGGGCGCGGGCGGAACACCCGGGTGTCCGCGGCCTCGTGCCAGAGGAAGGCGCGGCGGGCCCAGCGGCGCTCGAGGTAGATGTCGCGGATCACCCGGCCGAAGGCGAGCACGCCGTCGTAGTGGGTGAGGTCGTAGCGGGCCATGGCCCCGGGATCCGTGACCGACCGGTGGTGCGTGTCGTGGAAGAGCAGCCGGTACGACGCGCCCGTCCGGTGGGCGCCGACGCGGGCGACCAGCTCGGGCTCGCTCCACTCGTGGACGATGACCAGCGAGGCGCCCTCGAGCGCCTGGTCCAGGTCGAGCGAGGCGAGGTCGTACCGGACCGGGTCGACGTGCGGGTAGACGTCGCGCACCTCGATCAGGGGCGCCTCGCCGTGATCGGCGACGAGGTTCTGGAGGCTCCAGGCGTCCCTGGGCTCGAAGACGCGGACGTCGTGCCCGCGCTCGGCGAGCTCGGTGACCACGCCGCGGAGGAAGTGCGCGTTCCCGTGGTTCCAGTCGGACAGCAGGGAGTGGCAGAAAAGGACGATGCGCATGGTTCACTCGCCTCCCGCGGCGGCGGCGATCGCGGCTTCACGCGCGCCCTCGTACGCCGGCGAGCGCCGCGCGTCGGACCGGCGCCGGAGGAGATCGCCGTAGAGGTGCAGGTAGCCCCGGGCCATCCGCCGCGGCGCGAAGTCGAAGGCGCGGGCGCGCGCTCGGGACGCGAGCTCCCGCCGCGCGCCGGGGTCGTCGATGAGCGACTGGAGCGCGCGCCGGAGCGCGCCAGCGTCGCCGGGGTCGACGTGGAGGGCCGCGTCGCGCCACACCTCGCGCAGGCTGGGGATGTCGCCGAGGACCAGGGCGCAGCCGGAGAGCGCCGCCTCGAGGACCGACAGGCCGAACGGCTCGTAGCGGGCCGGGTGCGCGTAGATCGACGCGCGGGCGAGCGCGGCGGCGACGCCGGAAGGCGAGAGCACGCCGAGGTGCTCGAGCGACGGGATCGGCCGCGCGCCCCCGCCTGGGTGGATGTCGCTGCCGGCCACCCGGATCGGCCAGGGGAGGTGAGGGGCGACCTCGCCGAGCGCGGCGACGTTCTTGGCCTGGTCCCAGAGCCGCCCGACGGCGAGGATGAAGTCCTCCTTGGGCCGCGGGGCGAACCGCTCGGGGTCGGCGGCGTTGGGGATCACCACCGCGCGGGCGCGGCTGGAACGCAAGGGACTCGAAGGCGAGAGCGCGCCGTGGTGGCGCCGCAGGGCGTCGAGCATCGCCTGGGTCGGCGCCACCACGGCCGACGCGCCGGCGAGCCCGCTCGCTACCTCGCGCCGGTAGCGGGCGTACTGCGGCGGCGCCTCCCCGCCGAGGACGGCGGCCCACCAGGAGAGGACGCACGAGTGCGCCACCACGAGCTTCGGGGCGCGGAAGCCGAGGGCGCCGTGCGCGTAGCCGTTCAGGTGGACCACGTCCGGGCGGACGCGCTCCTCGATGTCGAGGAGCCACTCCCCGGCGCGCGCGACGTCGTCCCAGGGGTCGTCCATCCACTCGAGCCGGAAGGAGCTCTCGAACAGGGCGAGCCCGGGCACGCGGCCGACCGCCTCGCGCTGGGCCGCCGAGAGCGGCCCGCCCATCGTGGCGAGCGACGTCCGCACCCCGTGCTCCGCGAGCGCGCGCGCGAGCTCGACCGCGTAGGAGAAGACGCCTCCCACGGTGTCCGCGGTCATCAGGACGGAGCCGGGCTCGTGCAAGGCGTCACCCATGGCCCGGCGCGGCGACCTCCAGCTCGGAGAGCGGCAGCGGGCGGCTCTCCTGGATGTCGCTGAAGTGATCGAACTGGCCGAGGTAGTGCGTGACCGAGCGCTCCCACGCCTGATCGTCGGGGAGGCCCCAGCGCATCGTGTAGTCGGGCGAGCCGGGGTAGGGGAACATCGGCACCGGCTCGTTCGCCCACACGCCGTGCTCCCGGAGCCGATCCCGGAAGGCGGTGACGTCCGCCGGGTCGTCGGTCTGCGACTGGATCAGGTTCGCCTGGACGAAGGGGACGCTCTTCTTGGCGTGGATCAGCAGGTCGCTGAGCTGCTCGGTCGAGAGCTTGCAGTGCTTGGCCAGGAGGCTCCTGCCCTCCTTCGTGATGCTCTCCACCCCCGCCTCGATCGAGATGCACCCCGCCTTGCCGAGCAGGTCGAGCATCTCGCGGTTCCAGTTGTCGACGCGCATCTGGACGCCGAACGACACCTGGCGACCCACGAGCGCCTCGAGCAGCGGGCGGTCGGGCAGGAAGATCTCGTCGATGAAGTAGACGTAGCGGACGCCCTGGGCGATGAGCGCGTCGAGCTCGTCGAGGATCACCGGGAGCGGTCGCTTGCGGTAGCGGTCGCGGAAGTTGTCCTTCGCGCAGAAGGTGCAGTGGTACGGGCACCCCCGCGACGTCTCGACCTCGGCCCCGGGGCCGACCGGCGCCGTGTCGAAGCGGTGGTGGTGGTGGGCGTGGCGCGCCACCGTGGCGTCGTCCCAGCGGAGGGCCGGGAGCCGCGCCATGTCGGTGGCGTGCGGGCCCCCCTGGACGCGCTCCTCCCCGCCATCGACGACGTGGGCGATCGAGGCGATCTCGCCCCAGCGCGAGCGCGGGAGCTCCGCGAGCTGGACGAGCACCTCCTCGCACTCGCCCAGGACCACCGCGTCGACAGCGAGCTTGCGCAGGGTGGCGCGGGGGGTGGTGGAGGCGTGGGGGCCGACGGCGAACCGGAGGCCCGGCAGGTCGCGGAGCGCGTGCAGCGTCTGCTGGGGGACGCGGAGCTCGGGCGGGGCGCAGCGCCAGAAGAGGTAGCTCGGCGCCGTGGTCACCACGATGGCGTCGGGGCGGAGCGCGGCCACCTCGTCGCGGAGCGCGCCCTGCGAGAGGCCCCGGGCCTGGGCGTCGACGATCGTCGCCTCGTGCCCCGCGGCCTCGAGCAGCGCCCTGGCGTAGCCGTACTCGAGCGGCAGGTGCGGCTCGCGGCAGCCGAAATAGATGCTCCCCTCGAAGCTCCAGGGCGGGTTGACCAGCGCGAACCTCACCCGACGCTCTCCATGCGCAGCTCCTCGACCGCCTGGCTGGCGCCCTTGCCGGTGCCGGTCAGCTCCGTCAGCTCGCGCAGCCACCCGTACAGCTTGCGGACGCCCTCGCGGACCCGGACGCGCGGCCACCACCCGGTCGCCGCGGAGAACCGGCGGCAATCGGAGACGTAGTAGCGCTGATCGCCGGGCCGCCACCCCTCGAAGCCGGTCGCGGGGCGCTTGCCGTCGAGCTCCTCGATCATGTCGAGCAGCTCGAGCAGGCTGATCGTGTTCTCCGGGCCCCCGCCGATGTTGAAGGCCGTCGCGGAGAGCTGCCGGATGTTCTTGCGGGCGAGGAGGAAGGCGTCGACGAGGTCGTCGATGAAGAGCACGTCGCGGACCTGCATCCCGTCGCCGTAGAGGGTGATCGGCTCGCGCCGGAGCGCCTGGAGGAGGAAATGGGCGACCCAGCCCTGGTCCTCGGTCCCGAACTGGCGAGGCCCGTAGATGCAGCTCATCCGGAACACCGCCGCGGGGAGCCCGAAGGTGCGGGCGTAGTCGATGACGTACTGGTCCGCCGTGCCCTTGGAGCAGCCGTAGGGGCTGTGGAAGTCGAGCGGGCGGGCCTCGGAGATGCCGGAGGCGCGGAGCTTCGGGTCCTCGGGCTCGTAGTGCCGATCGCGGCACTGGAGCGGGACGTCGGGGAGGCCGCCATACACCTTGTTGGTGGACGTGAAGAGCAGCGGCGGCGGGGCGCTCAGGGCGCGGAGCGCCTCGAGCACGTTGAGCGTCCCCCGGGCGTTGATCTCGAAGTCCTCCACCGGCCGGACGAGGCTGGTGGTCACCGCGACCTGGGCGGCGAAATGGAAGACGCTCGAGGCGCGCCGGACCGCGTCGGCCACCGCGCCGGCGTCCCGCACGTCGCCGGTGATCAGCGTGACGCGGTCGCCGTGGACGCGCCTCAGCCAGTCCACGTTGCGCGCCACCGAGGGCCGCGCGAGGTTGTCGAAGAGGAGCACCGACTCGCCCGCCTGGAGCAGGCGGTGGGCCACGTTGGCCCCGATGAAGCCGGCGCCGCCGGTGATCAGCGCCGGGCGCGCCGGCAGCCCGGTCGGCAGGGTGGCGTCGAGGTCCGCGCCGCTCATACCGTCAGCCCCCGGGACTCCAGCTCGGCGCGCGCCTGCGCGACGGCGTCCTTCGCCACCTGGCCCTCGAGCCAGCCGGCGAGATCGCGCAGCCCTTCCTCGAGCGAGACCTGGGGCTCATACCCGATCTTGCGCCGGGCCGCGGTGATGTCGGAGAAGCAATGGCGGATGTCGCCCAGCCGCGATTTCCCGGTGATCTCGGGGTCGATCCGATCCTTGCCCATCACCCGCCGGACGTGCTCGGCGACCTCGCGCACGGTGGATGACTTTCCGCTGCCGATGTTGAGCACCTGGCCCACGGCGGAGTCGGCGCTGAGGACCCGGACGCAGGCGCGGGAGATGTCGGCGACGCTCACGAAATCGCGCCGCTGCAGCCCGTCTTCGAAGATGAGCGGCGGACGGTCGTTGAGGAGCCGCGCGGCGAAGATGGCGAGGACGCCTGTATACGGGTTGGAGAGGGCCTGGCGGCGGCCATAGACGTTGAAGAAGCGGAGGGCGACGGTCGGGATGCTGTAGGCGCGCCCGATCGTCAGGCAGAGCCGCTCTTGGTCGTACTTGGAGAGCGCATAGACCGACTCGAGCGACGGCGTCTTGGACTCGGGGGTCGGCACGGGCGTGAGCGCCTCGCCGGCCTCGCTCCGGACCTCCCAGTCGCCGCGCTTGAGCTGCTCGAGCGGCCGGCTCGTCCCGGGGACGACGGCGCCGGAGGCGTTCCGGTAGAGCCCCTCGCCGTACACGCTCATGCTCGAGGCGACGATCAGCCGCGCGACCGGCTTCTCGGCGAGCTCCTCGAGGAGGACGGCGGTGCCGAGGTTGTTGACCGAGGTGTACTCCTCGATCTTGTACATGCTCTGTCCCACCCCGACCATGGCCGCGAAGTGGTACACGACGTCCACGCCGCGGAGCGCCGACTTCACCGCGCTGCGGTCGCGGACGTCACCCACGATGAGCTCGACGTCCTGGTTGAGGTACGCCGGGCGGCGGCGCTCGGGGCCGTGCACCTGGGGTAGGAGGCTGTCGAGCGCCCGGACGCGATGTCCCTGGCGCAAGAGCTCGTCGGCGACATGCGAGCCGATGAACCCCGCTCCGCCGGTGATGAGGACGTGACTGGCCATATTCCTCTGGGTCGCTGGTCAATGCGTGGCAAAGCGCCACGAGCCTGAACGGACGAGGCTAGACCGGGCTATAAGAACAGGGCGCCCTTGCTGCCACCCTGCGCTCCGAACAATCGCTGCGGCTTCGCGCCCGGCTCTGTTCGCTGCGGACATCGTACAATCGATGCCCGGGACGACCTCCGAGTAACATGTTATTCACGAGCCTGCAAGGGCGCTTCGTGAGAGTTTGACTCGAGCCCCGTTCAGCAGGACCTCCCGAATCCCGCCGAGAAGTGCTCGTGTTCCGCCAAGGCTATCCGGGATTTGCCTGACAGCCCTCAGGACAGGCTGCAACGCGTCTGGAAAGGACAGCAGCGGGGCAGAGGCTGTCCGTGAGTTTCACATGAGGTCAGGGGATACCGGCGCTCTTTTAAGGAGAGTCCGTAGTGCCGCCGCCACAGTGACGCTTTGCTTTGCGCGCTCGATCTCTGCCAATGCCGGCATGGAAAAAGACGAACGTCATGGGCCCCGCGAAGCTGGTGATCCGGGCGGCCAGCGCCGCCTGGAAGCTCTCCTTGCGCTCGAGATCCTTCGAGACCTGCGAGAGCGCGTGGATGTCCCCTGCGCACGACCCCTTCGATCTCCGAGCGATCGAGCCCGTCTTCTCCGGGTCTGCCGTCAACCTTCTCGGAGCCGTTCATGAGGGGCCTCCCGGATAAAGGAGCCGGGGGGCGGACTTGTCAATCCGATTCAGCAGCGCAAGCGCCTGTTTCGACCGACCGAGCGCCGTGGAGTGCATTCCCATGAGTGACAGGAAATTCCAAAAATATTCGCGATGAGCTCCGGGGTGGCGCACGTCGCGGTGCCGGAGGGGCGCCAGCACTGCTAAGCTCGCCGTCGCTCGCGCCGCGCGGGCCTCGGGCACCCATCAAGGAGGAGGAGCCATGATCGTCGTCACCAACCGCATTCCCGTCGCCGAGGGCCATGAGGCCGACTTCGAGGACCGCTTCAAGAATCGGGTCCATCTGGTCGATCGCGCGCCCGGCTTCATCCGGAACGAGGTGCACCGGCCGAGGCCGATGAAGCTGGACCACGCGACCGGCGCGTGGAGCCCGGATCCGGACACGCAGGGCTTCTATGAGGTCAAGACCTGGTGGCGCTCCATGGACGACTTCATCGCCTGGACGAGGAGCCCCGCGTTCGCCGAGGCGCACCGGAACCGCGCGCCGAAGGAGATGTTCGCGGGCCCGAGCAAGCTCGATATCCACGAGGTCTTCCTCAGCACCGACCTGCAGGAGTAGCCCCGAGCGCGTCCGGCGGATCGGCCGGGCGCCGCGGGTCCCCGCGCGCCGCCAGTCCCCCCGCGCGCCGCCAGTCCCCCCCGCGCGCCGCGCCGCGAGCCGGGCGCACGCGCGCGGCGCGGCTGCCGCGACAGTAGCTTCCGCCCGCAGCGTCTGTTATAGCGGATATTCGTCCACGGTCCGACCTGTCCGGCTCGACGCGCAGAGCCGCCAGGTCATGAAGCGCATCGGCCCGGCGACCCGCCGTCCTTCCACGCTCTCGCCACGCTCTCGCCACGATCTCTCGCCGCGACATCGCGCGGCCGGTCTCGCCCGGACCGGCGGCGGAGCCCGGAAGGACGCGCGGCCGCCCACAGCTCCAAGGAGAAGCAGCACATGCGGTTTCGTCCGGATCCCACCTTCTACCCGTCGCCGCGCCTCGCGATGGAGGCGCCGCCCGAGCGGCTGGCCTACGTGACCGCGCTCGACGCGGGCGCCGCGCTGGGGCGCCAGGGCGACGTCCGCCACGACGCGCTCACGGTCGTCGATCTCGACCCGAGGTCGCCGGCGTATGGCACCCTCGTCTCGGTCAACGAGGTGCCGACCTACGGCGACGAGCTCCACCACTCCGGCTGGAACGCGTGCAGCGCCGCGCTGTGCCCCTACGCGCCGCACCCGCACGTGGAGCGCCGTTTTCTGCTGCTCCCGGCGCTCCGCTCGTCGAACATCTTCGTCTTCGACGTCAAGCGGGACCCGCGCCGCCCCGAGCTCGTCCACACGGTCCGCGCCGAGGAGATCGCGAAGCGGGCGGGCTATTCGCGCCCGCACACGCTGCACTGCGGCCCCGACGGCATCTACGTGAGCGCGCTCGGCAGCCCCGACGGCGACGGGCCGGGGGGCATCTTCGTGCTCGACTGCGAGAGCTTCGACGTGCTCGGCCGCTGGGAGATCGACCGCGGGCCGCAGTTCCTCCACTACGACTTCTGGTGGCACCTCGGCCACGACACCCTCCTCACGAGCGAGTGGGGGACGCCGAAGATGATCGAGGAAGGCCTGAATCCGGAGCTCCTGCTCGGCAAGAAGTACGGCCACAGCGTGCATGTCTGGGACCTCCGGAAGCGCAAGCACCTCCAGGCGCTGGATCTCGGCGACGAGCACCAGATGGCGCTGGAGCTCCGCCCCGCCCACGACCCGACCAAGGCCTATGGCTTCGTCGGCGTCGTCGTGAGCGTCAAGGACCTCTCCGCGTCGGTCTGGCTCTGGCACCGCGACGGCGACAGGTGGGCGATCCGCAAGGTGATCGAGGTGCCGGCCGAGCCCGCGGACCCCGACCTCCTTCCGCCGCTGCTCGAGGGCTTCAAGGCGGTCCCGCCGCTCATCACGGACATCAACCTCTCTCTCGACGACCGGTTCCTTTACGTGTCTTGCTGGGGAACAGGCGAGCTCCGGCAGTACGATGTGTCGGACCCGTTCCACCCGAAGCTGACCGGCTCGGTGCGCCTCGGGGGCGTCGTCCGCCGGGCGGCGCACCCTCGATCCGGGCCGCTGCGGGGCGGGCCGCAGATGGTCGAGGTGAGCCGCGACGGGCGGCGCGTTTACTTCACGAACTCGCTCTATGCCTCCTGGGACGAGCAGTTCTATCCGGAGGGCGTCGGCGGCTGGATGGCCAAGGTCGATGTGGCGGCCGGCGGGGGCATCGCGCTCGACCCCGAGTTCTTCGTCGATTTCGGCGCCCTGCGCCCTCACCAGGTGCGGCTCGAGGGGGGCGACGCGTCGTCCGACTCGTTCTGCTATCCGTGACCGGCCATGACGCCCTGGCTCACGCTGGCGCTGCTCGGCGCCTACCATGGCATCAACCCCGGCATGGGGTGGCTGTTCGCTGTCGCGCTCGGCCTGCAGGAGAAGCGCAGCAGCGCGGTGCGGCGGGCGCTCGTCCCGATCGCGATCGGCCACGCGGCGTCGATCGGCCTCACGGTCGCGCTGCTCGGGCTCGGGCTCGCGAGCGTCCCGGCGTCGGCGCTCCGCTGGCTCACGGCGGCGGCGCTCGTCGCGTTCGGCGCGCTGAAGCTCGTGAGGCCGCGCCACCCGCGGTGGGTCGGGATGCGCGTGGGCTTCCGCGACCTGACCTGGTGGTCCTTCCTGATGGCCACCGCGCACGGCGCGGGGCTCATGCTGCTGCCGGTCTTCCTGCTCGGCGCGGACAACCCGGCGCCGTGCCATGGCGGCGGCTGCCACAGCGCGGCGGGCCTGTCGCTGACGAGCCCTCCGGGCTACCTCGCCGCCGTCCTCGTGCACACCGGCGCCATGATGGCGGCGGCCGCCGCGGTCGCGCTCGTCGTCTATCACAAGCTCGGCGTCGCGATCCTCCGCACGGCCTGGTTCAACCTCGACCGGGCCTGGGCCGTCGCGCTCATCGGTGCCGGCGTCCTCGCGGTCGTGCTCTGACGTCCGCGCGGGCTGCGCGCGCTCTCTCGGCTTGAAGGCGAGCGGCCTCGTGTACTACGAGGCCGGCCGAGCGCGCTCGTCGGCCGCCGGCCCGTCGCCGCGCGACGCCGATGTCCCGCGGGATCGCCATCATGTCAGAACGTCATCCAGCAGCGCGGGGCGCCGGCGCCGGGCCGCGGCGCCCGGTGAGCGCAGGGCACGGCGCAGGGCAGGGGCCGGAGGCGCCTTCCGAGCGGCCGCGCGGCTCCTCCGCGCGGCGGCCACGGCCCGCGCCGAGGAGCTCCCTGTATCTCCTCCCCAACCTGATCACGCTTTCCTCTGTCTTCTGCGGCTTCGACTCGGTGCGGCTCTCGGCCTCGGCGCGGTCCGACGACGATTTCCAGCGCGCCGCGCTCCTCATCCTCTTCGCGATGGTCTCCGACACGCTCGACGGCCGCGTCGCGCGGATGACGCGGACCCAGAGCGCGTTTGGCCTCCAGCTCGACTCGCTCGCCGATCTCGTGTCGTTCGGCGTGGCCCCGTCGGTGCTCGTGTACCAGTGGTCGCTGCACCGCCTCGGTCTTCCCGGCGTGCTCGCCGGATTCGTCTTCACCGCGTGCGGCGCGCTCCGGCTCGCCCGTTTCAACGTCCTCGCGACCCGCGACGGGGCTCGGTCCGCGTCGCCCCCGAGGTACATCGTCGGCCTCCCCGTCACCGGCGCGGCCGGGATCCTGGTCGCGATCGTGATGACCCACCGCGCCGCTGCCGGGCAGCCCGGCGGCGCCGGCGCGGCGCCGGCCGTCCTCGCGACGACGCTGCTCCTGTCGCTCCTCATGGTGTCGACGATCCGGTTCCGCTCGTTCAAGGATCTGCGCCTCGACGCCCGGACCGCGCTGTTCGCCGCGCTCGCCCTCGGGTCGAGCGCGCTCATCTCGGCCCGGTGGGCGCCTGGGTTCGTCGTCGTCTGGCTGATCAGCGCCTATATCCTGCTCGGCGTCGTCGAGTCGCTCTGGCGCCTTCCGGCGAGGCGGCGCCGCGCGCCGGGCGATCCGGCCGCCGCGCTGGACGGGTGTCCCCGCGGCGAGGAGCCGCTCTAGCTAGAGCGACAAACGGCTTGAAACCACGAGAAAAAGCAGAAATTTCACAGGGAGGCGGGGAGGGTGCGACCAGGCAAGGCTGGTCCCCGAGGGAAAGGAGTGAGCGGTAGCTTCTGAAATCGGGTTTCGCTGTCCAGCGGGTGCGAATCCCGTCCGGTCAAGGTCACGCCCGACCAGCCGGAAGTCAGCCTTGCGACGGACCCCGTGAGGGGCTCGGCGATGCGTAGGCAGGCGAGCGAGCGAGCCGCAACGTGCCAGCCACGAAATCCTCCACTTTCCGGGTGCCCAGGGTGTTCTCCCGCCTGAAGGCAACAGCGTCCTACCTCGCAAGGGCGGGAGGGGGACGCACCCGGCGGGGTAGCTGGTTGCGGCGCGCAGCAAGAGGATGGCCCAGGCACCTGGGAGGCCCTCGTCTCTCCACGAGAAACGCCGGTACGACGGGGAGCCGGTGATCCGTCCCCGGGGCGAGACACGCAGCGGATGCCCGTGTCTCGCAGCCGAGCCCAGCGGGCTCCGCAAGGAAATGCGCATCCGCCTCGCGGTAGGCCCACAGCAAGGGGAACCGGAGCCGAAGCCGAAGGAGACGAGGGAGTCGGAGGGTCCCATACGAGCGACGACGCGGGCGAACGGAGGGCACCGGAGCCCGTCAAGCAAAGGGGACCCGTGTCGAGAGGAACTTCAGGAGGGAACCATGAGCGCTGCCACGACGGCGAACACCATGTCACCGGGACTGTTGAAGGTAAGGGAAAGAGCGGAGCGAGACCCGGAAGGGGTCCTCCTCGCGCTGGCGCACCTCATCGACGAGGAAGCGCTGCAGCGAGCGTACCGCGGCCTTCGCAAGGAGGCCGCGGTGGGCGTGGATGGCATCACGATGGAGCAGTACGGGCAGGATCTGGAGCGCAACGTCGGCGATCTGCACGCGCGGATGAAGTCGATGCGCTACCGGCACCAGCCCATCCGGCGGGTGTACATCCCGAAGGAACGGGGCAAAACGCGACCGATCGGCATCTCGTGCACCGAGGACAAGATCGTCCAGGCCGCGGTGCGGGAAGTGCTGGAGGTCGTCTACGAGCCGGTCTTCCGAGACGTCTCGTACGGGTTTCGGCCCGGTCGCAGCGCGCACGACGCGCTGCGCGCCCTGAACCGGATGCTGCTGAGCGGGGTGGAATGGATCCTGGAGGCGGACATCGAGTCCTTCTTCGACAGCATCGACCGCACGAAGCTGATGGAGATGCTCCAGGCCCGGGTCGCCGACAAGTCGCTGCTGCGGCTGGTTGGCAAGTGCTTGCATGTAGGGGTCCTCGACGGTGCGGAATTTTCCGCGCCGGAGGATGGGACGGTGCAGGGCTCGGTCCTGTCGCCACTGCTGGGCAACGTCTACCTTCACCACGTGCTCGACCTGTGGATCGAGCGCGACGTCCAACCGCGGCTCGTGGGCAAGGCTACCCTGATCCGCTACGCCGATGACTTCGTCATCGGCTTTGAGAGGGAGGACGACGCGAAGCGGGTGATGGAGGTGCTACCGCAGCGCTTCGAGCGGTACGGACTGAAGCTGCACCCGGACAAGACCCGCCTTCTGCCCTTCGGGCGCCCGGACAACCGGGGACCTGGGAGCGAGGGTCCGGCGACCTTCGACTTCCTCGGCTTCACGCACTACTGGCGGCGGAGCCGATCGGGCCGATGGATGCCGAGCATGAAGACACGCAAGGCGCGCCTCCGACGGGCCATCACGGCCGTCGCCGACTTTTGCCGACGCCATCGGCATCTGCCGGTCAAGGAGCAGCACGCCGCGCTCACGCGGCGCATCGTCGGGCACCGCAACTACTTCGGCGTCAATGGAAACCTGCGGAGCATCGCGCTCCTGATCCATGCGGCCGAACGGGCATGGCACAAGTGGCTATGCCGGCGGAGCCAGCGTGCGCACCTGAACTGGAAGCGGTTTCAAGAGCTGCTGCGGGGTTTCCCGCTGCCCAGGCCGCTGATCCGCGTCCAGCTCTGGACGTCTCCCTGAGCCCTCTCGGCGGAAGAGCCGGATGGTGGAAATCTCCTTGTCCGGATCTGGCGAGGGCCCCCGGACCGACGGGTCCGGGGGCTACTCTACCGGGGAGGGAGAGACGGCAAGAGAAAGAACTTCAGTTTTTCTTCCTCCCCGCCTCCCCGCCTCCCTGTGAAATTTCTCCGGGGTTTTAACGTGATCGGTATTCTGGCTGCGGGGCTCGGTCAGTGGGCGGAACGCCAGTGCAAAGGCCGTCGCGTACCACGGAACACGGGAACGAGCTGGAACAAGCATCAAGGATGACGGCGGTGGCTCCTGGGTGAGCTGTCGCTGGCCACAGCCTCGGCGCGCACCGGCTCGCCCTGGAGCGCACGGTGGTTGGCCAGGATGTTCCCGCGGGCGGGGACCGAGGCTCGAAGGATGTTTCGGTTACTGGATAGATTCGGGTTTGAGGACCGGTAGGCGCACGGGCCGGGCGTTCGCCTGACCCTGGGCGCGGCGCCTACTGTTTGCAGTCACTGTTGCAGACCATGATGCGGAAGACGGATAGAGCGTTGGCCGGGCTGAAATCGCTGCAGTTCGTCTCCATGATGCACTCTGCCACGCACTCGCCGTGGTCGTCGCACGTGTCGAGCGCGGGCGTCGTGAGGCCGGCGCCGCACTCCGCGAGGCGCTCGGCGGCGTCGTCGCAGGTGGTTCTGCAGCCCATGACGAGCAAGCTCGCGGCGATCAGGAGCGGAATGATGGGGTATGTCATGGCGTGCCTGATGGGCCCTCGTTGATTGATCTCCTCGACTCCGATGCCGCGGCGGGGGCGCCGTTCAGTCGTTCTCTGCGGCCGGAGCGCGAGGAGGACCGCATCGTAAGCGATGAGGGGCTGGCGCGGCGGCCAGGAAGCCGTCGCAATCGGGCTATTCCGGGCTGCGAGGGGTGCGCGGCGTCAGACCGACAGGGCCTCGGTCATGTGATCCAGGAACGCGCGGATACGGTTCACGTTCTTCAGCTCGGGGAGCGTGAGCAGCCAGAGATCGCGGTCATACGCAGGGTCGATCGCGCCGAGGCGCGCGAGCCGCGGGTCGCCGTCCGCCGCGACGCAGGCGAGGAAGTGCGCGCCCACGCCCGCGGCGACCGCCTCCTGGATGGCCAGCGAGCCGAAGTCCACGCGCATCGCGATGCGCGCGCCCGGAACGTTCGCCGCGAGCCACGCGTCGAGCCAGCGCGGGTCGAGCCGCTCGTCCCAGTGGATCCAGGGGAAATCGGCGTAGCTCGCCTGCGGCCCCGCGCGCTCGACGAGGGCCTTGCTGGCGTACACAGCGAACTGGATGCGGCCGACCCTGCGTCCCACGAGGTGCGGGGCGGGCGAGCGCGTCATGCGCAGCACGACGTCCGCCTCGCGGCGCGGCAGGCTCACCTCGCTGTCGCCGGAGGCGACCGTCAGCTCGATGCCCGGGTAGCGCTCGGTGAACGACGAGAACGCCGGCTGGTACACGCGAAAGAGCATGTCCATCGTGGACACGCGCAGCTTCCCCTGGAGCTGCGCGTCCTGGCCGAGCACGCGCGCCTCGAGCGCCAGCAGCTCGGCCTCGGTCCGCTCGGCGACCTCCACCACGTCCTGGCCCGCCGCCGTGGCCTCGTAGCCGTCGGGCGTCTGCGCGAAGAGCCGGACCCCCAGGCGCTCCTCGATCGCTCGGATCCGGCGCGCCACCGTCGTGTGGGTCGTCCGCAGCGCGACGCCAGCCCGGCTCAGCGTCCCGTGCCGCGAGAGGGCGAGCACATGCCGCAGGTCGTCCCAGTCCACCTGTGCACAATTGCACAGCGAGTCTGCCGATTCAATCAGCGACTGAACGCGGACGAACCGCTAGGTTGGCCGCATGCCGCACCCGGAACGCACGCTCTCGACGCCGTCCGCCGCCATCCACCCGCCGCCCCGGGACATCAAACGCCTCCTGTCGGCGCTGTGGGTCTTCGCGATGTTCAACTACCTCTATGCCGACGTCGTGGGGCTGATGGACTCCACGCTCCTGGCGCAGTTCCTGCGCGGCCAGGTCGGCTCGCTCTCGATCACCGGCGAGTTCCTCTTCGCCGCCGCCGTGCTCATGGAGATCCCGATCGCGATGACGCTCCTGTCGCGCGTCCTTCCGTATCGGGCCAACCGGTGGGCCAACATCGTCGCCGGCACCATCAAGACCGCGGTCGTCGCCGGCACGCTCTCGATCGGCCACCCCACCGGCTATTACCTCTTCTTTGCTTTGATCGAGATCGCGTGCACGACGCTCATCGTGGTCCTGGCCTGGCGGTGGGCGCCGCGCCCGGAGTGAGGCACGAGGCCCGCCGAGCCGCGCTGCGGGTCGGCGGAGCCGGCC
This sequence comes from Sorangium sp. So ce1153, assembly GCF_051521595.1. NCBI lineage: Bacteria > Pseudomonadati > Myxococcota > Polyangiales > Polyangiaceae > Sorangium > Sorangium sp. So ce1153. Next base: position 11,251,968 of record NZ_CP150361.1, on the reverse strand, counting down.
AGCTGGGGGGCTCCGGCGCCGGTGGCGCGAACGCCCGCGCGTCGAGCCCGTGGCGCTCCATCCAGCGGCGGAGCTGGGTGCGGTGCACGCCGAGCTCCCGCGCCGCGGCGCTCACGTTGCCTTGCCGGCGCGCCAGCACGCCCGCGAGCCTCGCCCGCGTCGGCGGCGCCGGAGGCCCTGCTGCCATCGCGTGCGCGCCGCCCTCCGGCGGAGCCACGGGCGCCGTGAAGGCGAGGCCCGCCGTCGCGCCGAGGTGCTTCGCCTCGACGCGCGCCGCGCCCTCCGCGACGGCGGCCTGCGCCGCGCTGCGCACCTCCGCGCACAGCTCCCGCACGTTGCCGGGCCACGCTCGAAGGAGGCAGCTCTCCACGAGCGACACGTGGATCGCGAGCCCGGGCGCGGTCCGCTCCACCTCCGCCTGGAGCAGCCACGGGATCTCCTCTGGCCGCTGGCGGAGCGGCGGCGCCGCGACGCGCGGGCTGGCGATGCGGAAATAGAGGTCTTCTCGCAGCTTGCCGGCCGCCACCTGGGCTCGCAGATCGCGGTGCGTCGCGGAGCAGAAGCGCAGCTCGACCTTGCGCGGGCGCGCGGCGCCGAGCGCGAGCACCTCGCCCGTCTCCAGCACGCGCAGGAGCTTGGCCTGCACGGACAGGCCGAGCTCCGCCACCTCGTCGAGGAACAGCGTGCCCCCGTGCGCCGCCTGGATGTACCCGTCGGCGTCGGCGTCGGCGCCGGAGTAGGCTCCGCGCTTCGTCCCGAAGAGCAGGCGCTCCGCGACGCCCTCGGGGATGGTGGCGCAGTTGACGGCCTGGAAGGGGCCGCTCGGGCACGGCCCTCCCGCGTGAAACGCGCGCGCGAGCCCCTCCTTGCCGGCGCCGCTTTCGCCCGTGATGTGCAGCGTCGGTCCGAGCCCGGCCGCGCTCGCCGCCGCCCGGACCACCTGCTGGAGCGCCGGCCCCTCGACGCGCCCGCCGGAGACGCGCAGGCCGAGCCGCTGGAACGGCCCGACGTCGCTCACGGGCACGAACAACGAATCGCCGACGCGGATCACCCGCGCGGCGCAGCCTGGCGCCTCGGGCGCGACCGGCGCTCCGTCGGCGCCGGTGCCGTTGCGGCTCCCGAGATCGGCGACGAAGAACTGGCCGGCCTCGAAGCTCACCCGCGCGTGGCGTCGCGACACGCACGCGTCGGGTCGCTCGTCGAACATCGGGTGCAGGCGCCCGATCTCCACCCGGCCGCTGTCGAGCCCGACGGCCGTCGCCGCCGGGCGGCCGGCCGCGAAGACGAGGAGGAGGCCCGGCGTCGCCGCGCCCGCCGCGGCCCCGGCCACGGTCTCGCTGCTCAGTTCCTGTGTATCGGTCAGCTCCGTCATGGGGATCACCCCCTGGGTACGGCGCAGCCGCCTCGCCGTTTCGCGCGGCTCGACGGGACGCTGGACGTCCGTTGCCGCGGTACCCGGGGTCAGCCTGGCCGGTCGCCGTCGCCGCGCTGTCGCCGGCGCAGAGCGGCGTCGCCGGGAGCGCGCGGTGCCTTTGAGCCGACCCTGGCGCCGCGCCGTGCTCGGGCCACCCGGCGTCGCCTGGCCAGCGCTGCTCGCGCCGCTCTCCACGTCATGGCGACGTCCGCGAGGCGCTCGTCATGGGTGTGAGCTCCTCGCGGCAGGAGATGGGCTCCCCGAGCGCCGGTCATCGGCGCTCGGGGAGGGCGGTGGGGCTCAGTTCTCGAACCGGACGTTATCCATGTAGTACGGGCCGGAGTTGGCGGTGACGTTCAGGTTGAACTGCAGCTTCACGTCGCTCGGCGCAGCGTTGAGCGCGGTGACGGTGGCCGCCGCGAGCGACGGGAACGTGATGACGTTGAACGCGCCCCGGGTGAGGCTGTTGAGCACGACGTTCCCGACCCACTGGTTGTTGATGCCGGCGGACGGGATCGAGATCAGCACCTCGATCGTGCCGACCCAGCTCGGGTTCGGCTGCACCTTCGAGATGAAGAGATCGAGCTTGATCTTGTTGCCCACCGGCGTGAGCCCCGAGGTGCTGAAGTTCGGGCTGACGATCGCGTTGAACGACGCCGGCGTCCGGACCTCCAGCGACGAGATGCCCTCCTTCACCCGGCCCGTGTGGACCGCGAGCAGCGCCTGCGTCGAGGTCCACGCGCCCGGCTTCTCGAAGCCGAGGGTCGGGTTGTTGAGGAGGTAATCGGTCATCACCTTCTCGCGGAACGGGAGGAACACGTTGATGAGGGCCGGCGAGATGAGGAAGCGCCTCGGGCCGCTCGGGTTGCTCGGATCGATCGGCTCCGTCTTCTCGGAGGTCTGGGTGAAGACGAGGGTGTTCGGGAAGGCGCCGCTCGGCACGCCGACGTCGAAGGTGCTCGTCGCGTTACCGTTGCGGTCCTGCGGCTCGTGGCACCCGGAGCAGGCGAGGCTCTCGGCGCGGGCCACGATCTGGTCCACGGACAGGTTGCCGGCCGTGCCGGACAGGTCGCTGCCCAGGAGGGTGGTCAGCTTGTTTTCGATGTTGGTCCTCAGCGTCGACGTCCCGGTGCCGATCGCGTTGAGGTAGTTGTTCTGGAGGGGAATCATCAGGCTCTCGCCCGCGTTGTTCGAGTCGGGCAGGGCCGACGGGTACGCGAAGCGGTTGATGTCGTCGGTCGCGGCGAGCCGCTCCACCACGTTCGGGAAGACGGTGCTCCGGAAGTTCGTGACCCGCGTATCGCTCGACGCGGCCGGCGAGAAGAGCCGCGCGGCCGGGTTGTCCTTGACGAAGGAAGGCACGATGTTCAGCGAGGGGCTGCCGCTCGTGCCGTGGATGAGCCTGAACTCGCGGAGCGACCAGGCGGCGGGCGGCGACGTGCCGTTCAGGAACTCGTTGGTCCGGATCTGGCCGTGATCCGGCCCGGCCGCGTGGCCGTAGTGGTCGATGTGGACGACGGGCGCGAACCCGGTGAGGCCGGTGAAGTAGAAGCTCAGGAGCTCGTTCTTCCGCGTCGTCACGCTCTTCGCGGGGTCCGACTGGTTCAGCCAGAAGTTGGCCACCGCGGCGCACCCCGCCCGGCCCTGGCTCGGGTTCGGGTTGGGCAGCCGGGCCTCGAAGATGATGAAGTTGCGCTGGAGGCTGTTCGAGTCGGACGCGCCGCCCTTCCTCGCGAAGACGATCCGGTACTCACCGCAGTTGGAGCCGTCCGGAGGGGCGAGGTCGAAGCGGTTCGACAGGGTCGTGGCCATGTACGCGCTGTCAGCGTTGGCGTCGGCGAACGGATCGCTCGCGGCCTCGTCCCCCACGGCGCGCGGGCAGAGGACCGGCCACCCGTTGATCGAGCCGGTGGGCTGCTCGGCCGGGTTCGAGGACCCGGGGGGATAGATATCGGCGGTGTTGGCCGCCACGGCGTCGCAGTGCTGGACGGAGGAGAAGACCCCGTTCGCCGTGGTCCGGTGGGTGTCCATCATCCGGCGGAACAGCGTGAGGGGCGTCAGGCCCGAGACGCCCGACTGGGTGATGAGCTGCTGGAGCACCGCCTGCAGCGAGAACTGAGACACGATATCGACGTCCGTGACGATGAGCGACTTTCGCCGATCGATCGCGAACGGCAGCGTGAGCTCCTCGGCGGCCTCGCCGATCTCGCCTTCCGCGAGCTCGGACAGCTCGCTGGAATCGTCGAGATCCCCGTCGCCCTGATCGAAGTCTGCGCACGAAGCGGGCAGGAGCGCGAGCGCGATCAGCGCGCCGTGCCGAGCCCTCCGCCATGCGCCGGCGGAGCCGAGACCAGACGAGGTGCGGACCGGGATGCTCGAACTCGAACGATTGAACAGCATGAAACCTCCAGGAAGCGGCCACAGCGACGAGCGCGCACCCGTACCGGTGGGCGCGCGCTCACGGAACTCACGGAAACGGAAGAAGAGACACGGAGTCCAGGCGAGCGCGGGAGAGCGCCGCGCCCTGCCCGACGAGCCGATCAGGCGCGCTCGCCCATTCCTGGGCATGCGTCGCCGAAGGCCACGGTGTCACGACACGTGGCATCATCGACTCGTCGCGTTGACGATCTTGCGACGATCTGCTCGCGCGCGGCGCCCTCCGGCGATGAGCCGGAGGCGAGCGCGACAGGGATGTTAATACGATTTACCGTCGGGGCAAGAACTACCGTCTCTTGCGAGATGTCCTGTCCATGGCTCACGCGCTGTCGCGAAGTCTCCTGTTCGGCCCACAAAATGGACGATGGCGGCGCCGCGCCGGAGCGGGCCGTCAACTCACCTGCAAAGGAGCGCCGCGCGCGCGCCAGGTGGCGCGCGGCGCGCGGCGCGGGGCAAAGCGGCGATGCCGTTATGTGGAGATCACGATCGGTTCGCTGCTGGTGCTCCGGAGCGTGCTGGATGGCGCGAAGCTCGATCGATGACCGTCGCGCTCCGCGTGGAAGAGGTCAGGCGGGGGCTCGCGCCCCGCTCGAGGTCCGTGTCGGGGGTCCGGCCGGCGAGGTCGGACCCTCCAGGCCGAGGGCGCCGAGGCGCCGGGCGCTGGGCCAGGATCGTCGAGCTGCACCGCACGCCCGGTTGAATGCTGGTGAGCCCGCTCATCCTTCACGCGATCGGCGACGGTCGCGTCGTTTTTCTGCAGAGCAGATTTTGTAATTTAAGTTACTTTTTTTGGTGTCGGTGTGAGAGGCGTCGAGGGGCGCAGCGAGCGCGCGAACCAGGAGGCGCGGGCGTCGAGGATGGTCCTGCGGGGGTCGCGCCAGCGGATAATGCAGGTCATGTGCGTGAATGTCTGGCAAGGAGGATGTCAGGGCGCGAACGTGAGCGGCGCCCCACGCGCCGCGGCCATCCCTTGACAGGGTACCGGTCGATCGCGCCTGCTGGCTGAGCCCTCGCCGCCATCGGGGCAGGCAGCGGGGCGAGGGGCGCATGAGCACCGGGCTGGATCTCTACGCAACGCTGCACCGTATCGTGAAGGAAGCCGTGCGCAGCCTGCCGTCGGCGCAGCGCGGGATCCTGCTCACGTGCGAGGGCGACCGGCTGGTCCACAGGGCCTCTTTCGGTCTCGATGGCGTGCTCGCGAGTCCGCAGCCGGCCCTCGCCGATGCCGGGCCTGCCAGCGCGCTCCCGGCGCTCGACGCCGCGGACAGCGCCCGTGTGGTGGCGGCGGCCGAGTGGTACCGAGCGCACCTGCCGGGCGCGTCAGCGCTGCACCTCGCGCCCGCGGGAGCGGTCGTGGTCCTCACCCCGGTGCACGCGGAGGGACAGGCGCTCGGCGTGCTCGCCGTCGAGCAGCCGGACGGGCAGGCGCCTTCCGGCGAGCGCTGGGCGCGGCTCGCCGCGCTGGCGGACCGCGCCGGCGCGGCGCTGGAGCGGCGCGAGCTCTACAACGACAAGGCCCAGTCGGCCCAGGAGGTGCGCGTGCTCGAGGCGGTGCTGAGCGCCGTGGCCGCGCGGACCAGCCCGCATGAGCTCGTCGAGATGATCTCGAAAGGCATCAAGAGCGTGCAGCTCAGGCCGCAGTGGAGCGCCGTGTACCTCGTCCTCCTGGGCGACGCTCCCCGCGGCGGCTCCTCCGCGGGCGGCGGCGCCGCGGGCCGCGAGGTGCGCATCTACCACCTCCCGCGGCGACCGCCGGTGGCGTACTGGAACAACATCCGGGACGGCGCCCTCGTCGCGGGGCGCAGCCTCGGCATCCACGTGGACGTCCGCACCGCCATCACCGGCAGCGGCGCCGGCAGCGACGTCGCCCAGCGCGAGTCCCTCGACGAGGGCATCGACCGGCGGGTGGACGGCATCGTCGTGTCGCCGATGAACCCGGAGTTCCTCGAGCCGGCGATCCGGCGCGCGGCCGCGGCCGGGATCCCGGTGGTCACGATCGATTCGCCGCCCGTCGACGGCAGCAGCGCTCTGGCCTACGTCGGCACCGACAACGTGGCTGCGGGGCGGCTCGCCGGGGAGCTGATGGCGCGGCTGCTCCCGCAGGGGGGCAAGATCGGCGCGCAGGCGTACGCGCTCGGCTCCGTCAACACCATGGAGCGCATCGCGGGGTTTCGCGCGGCGATCTCCGGCACGCCCCTCGACATGCAGCCGGCCGCCGAGGACCTGTACGTCCTGTCGGAAGCGCTGCGGCTCTCCCGGGAGGCCGTGGAGGTGGGGGGAATCGCCGGCGCCTTCGGCGTCAGCGCCGGGAACGGCCCGTTCTGGAGCATGGCCGCGCGGGCGCTGGGACGGGAGGGGAAGCTCAAGATCGTCACCTTCGATCTCCTCACGGACACGATAGCGATGCTCAGGGACGGCACCCTCCACGCGGCCATCGTCCAGCGCGAGCACGACATGGGGTATCGCGGGGTGCAGCTGGTCCACGACATGGCGTTGAACGGCGTCGAGGCGGCCCTGGCCGCGCTGCCGGCGCGGGCGGCGGCGGGGAAAGCGTCGGCGCTGCGCTTCCTCGACACCGGCGTCGACGTCGTGACCCTCGAGCGCACGCCCTGGTCTCTCGCCCTCTCCGAATACCTGACCCTGGACGCGACCCGCAAGGCGACGAAGCGGAGGCGGCAGATGGCGCGGAGCGGCCGCCCGATCGAGATCCTCGTCGCCGGCTTGAACGCAGGGGACGAGGGGTTCCACGAGGAGCGCGCCCCCCTCGACGCGGGGTCGCTGGTCGGACGGGTGCTGAGCTCCGCCGGATCGATCATCGTCGACACGCACACGCACACGCACTCGGGCGAGCTCCACGGCGCGGCCGATGTCGCCGGGGCGCGCGCGAGGGGGGTGCGCACCCTGGTCGGCGTCCCGCTCCTCGCCGGCGGGGCCGCCTTCGGCGCCCTCGTCCTGGAGAGCGAGCGCCGCGGGGCCTGCTCGCTCGAGGAGCTCGCGCTGCTCGAGCGTGTCGCCGACACGCTGACCGTGGCGATCGAGAATGCGCAGCTGGTCGAGCGGATCACCGAGCGGACCCATGAGCTCGAGCAGGCGAACCGGCACCAGGAGTCGCTGCTCGGTACGATCCTCGAGCTCTCCAGCCCGGTCGTGCCCATCGCGCCGAGCATCCTGGTGATGCCGATCATCGGGACGATGGACGCCCAGCGGGCCGGTCGTTTCATCGAGTCGATGCTCCAGGACATCACCGAGCGCCACGCCCGGGTGGTGCTGGTGGACGTCACGGGCATGGCGGCGGTCGACGCCGCCTCGGCGGAGCACCTCGTGAGGGCGGCGCGGGCGGCGCGGCTGCTCGGCGCCGAGGTCGTGCTCGTCGGCATCACGCCGGCGGCGGCGCGGCTGATGGTGGAGCAGGGCGTGGATCTCGGGAGCGTCGTCACCCGCTCCAACCTCGAGCTCGGGTTCGCCCACGCGCTGTCGAAGACAGGCGGCCAGATCGTCTACCGCCGCTCACCGCACGCGCAGCGCGCCTGAGCCCACTCGCTCTCCTGGCGTTCCTTGCGGTTCAATCCCCTCTTCCCGCGCATCACGCCGGCTAGGCTAGCCCTACTTTCGCAACGCCCGTTCCTGAGGTTTAGGAAGGCGCTTGCTTTCCAGATGCTGCGCTCTGTCGGCGTCTAGATGAAGAAAGACCTGGAAGCCAACGGTCGAGCTCGAAGATGCGCGCAGCGCGGCGCTGTTCTGCATTCAGTTCGGGCGCGAGCGGGATCGTGGGGCGCCGTCCCTGGGCGCCCGTTGCGGTCCGGACCAGCGTGGCGCGGATGTCGCCGAGGCTGTCCATCATGGCGCGGGCGGAGGCGTCGGTGCCAAGGGCGATGCGTGCCAGGCTGACGAGCATCAGCCCGAGCACCGTGGCGAAGGTGTGGAGCCGCAGCGAGCCGTCGGCCCACTGATGTGAGGGACCCCAGGGCACAACGCCTCCCTTCTTCGAGCGACGGAAGAGCTCTTCGACGTTCCACTGGCCGCGAAAGGCATGGACGATGCGTTCGGTGCTCCAGGTGTGGTGGTCGGTGCAGAGCACACGCTTGCCCAGACGCGTTGCCTCGAGCTCTCGCCGGCGAGCGGCGTCGACCCGCCAGCTCAGCGTCGGGGTCTGCTCTTGGCCGTCGATCTCGACCACGACGAAGCTGGCCAAGTGCTCGCGCGCGAGCGCCTTGCGTACGCGCTGCTCGAGCGACGCGCGTCGAATGCGGCCGGCCTCCACCAGCGCCTCAAGCCTGCCCAGCTCCTCCTTGGCCTTGGTCAGCCGCGCCTCGATGCCGCGCTTCTGCCCCTCGAGCAGCGTGATGCTCTCGATAACGACGAGCGTGCGGTCAAGGTCGCCGACCTGGGTCCGGACGCGGGCAGCGCGTACGTCCTCGTACTGTCCGGTCAGGTGCCGCATCGCGCCTTTCTGCGCAGCTTGCTGCAGCGCCCATTCGGCCGCGCTGTGTCCCAGAGGCAACGAGATGAGGCTGTAGTAGCCGGTGACTTCCAGATGAAGCTCCAGCTGAGGGCTCCAGAAGCCACCGTCGCGTACGAGTGTCCGATGACCTGGGCTGGTTCGTTGCTCCCCGGCGTCGAGCGCGCTGTGCAGCTCGCTCAGCCCTTGCAGGCACTCCTCGAGCACGGCTTGATCCGAGCTGTTGCCGCCGAAGGCCCGGTACAAGAGCGGCACGTGCCCGGTCTCGCTCACGAGCAGGCCGAGTCCCACCACCCGCAGGTCGCTTCGTTTGCTCTTGGCGTGTCCGCGACGCGCCAGCTCGCCGGGGGTCGTTGTGGCGATGTGCGTGTCGAAGTTGGTCGTGTCGAACGCCAGCACGTCGGCTGACAGAGCAAACCGACCGATCGCCGCCCGAGCGATCGCCACCTGGGCGGCCTCCAGCTCCTGATCGGTGACCTGCTGCGCGATGCGGTGAAAAGCCTGCCCCGTAAATGCTGACCCGGGCAGGCACGAGACCCGCGGCAATGCGCCGTCGAGGAAGTCCCCCAGGTCACACTTTGGGCCCGGCGCGCATGCGCGCTGAAGCGCGACGGCGACGGCCATCTCGCCCACGGACGGCCCGTTCTTCGAGCCGTAGTCACCGCACGCCTCGTTGATCAGCCTCACCAGGTCGAGCTGCTCGGCAACCCAAACGAGCGCGCCGACGTCCCCCACCGCCTTCGTTCCGACCGTCCGCGTTCGCCCGAGGTCGACCGTCGGCGGCGGGTCCGCCGGCCCGAGGACAACCTGCCTCGCGACCGAGCGCCCCGCTACCGCGTCCCACACCGACTGCGCCGCGATCCGGTAGCGGCGACCGTCCACCTCCCGCTCGAAGATGTGCATTTTTCGTTCATGTAGCGACGACAGGTCGCCGCATCCAGGGGACGTGCACGATTTTCGGTGCGCGCCGTGCGTCTACACATCCAACCCCTGTCGGCTTCGCGAAAGTAGGGCTAGAGCACCGAGCCCCGCCGAACGACCACCATCGCGCCACGACGGCCCGAGCGAGGGTACCGTCGTGTGCGCCTGGTCATGTGCCGAGCGCGGCGAGTCGACCTAGAATGCCGATCACGTTGATCAAGCGAGAAATGAACCGCCAAGACGCCAAGAACGCCAAGATAGGATTCTCTTCTTGGCGCTCTTGGCGTCTTGGCGGTTCGAATTTCTTCGATTTTCAGGCAGTTTCAACCCGTTTGTCGCTCTAGGGCGCGCAACCCAGGCATGAAGCCGTATTCGCCGCCGCGCGTGATCACGAACCGTGAGAGACCCTGGATGCGGCGGCGGACCGGCCGGCCCGGGATGGTGAAGCCGCGGCCCCATCGCCGGGGCTGGACATGGGATCCCGGTCGGCGCCGGCTCCGATGAACTCGCTGTCGTTGATCCAGGTCGATTGCACGAACTCGAACTGCCGGCGCAGGGCTCGGCCAACCAAAGTCGCCCGGGCTCGTTGATCGAACTCGAGTATGCGTTCTGTAGACCCCCTCCTCGCGTGGTGCGCGTCATCGCTATAGATTCGCGGTGCAATGCGAGAGCAAGCTACGGCGAAGGGGGGCGGGGAGCGGTAGCGCGCGGGGGAAGCCGCGGTGGACATCGGCGCCGCGACCAGCGTGGTCGCCCGCAGGCGAGCGACGGGCTCGACGATACCTAAAAAAGGTGCGGATCTACGTCTTTTCTACGGTCGAAGTCATCGATCTCCGGGCTCCCGATTCTGCCTTCCAATTGAGGTTCACCGGAAGCCTGCCGGAATTTCGAAGAGCGGTTCGGTATCAGATAGGCGAAGAGGACGATCGAGGTAAGGATCGAGTTCATCGGGCTCGAAGCGGCAGAGACCGATAGAATACCAGAAGGCGCCATTAAGAGACCCACCGGAACGGAAGCGGCCATCAGGAGTGAACCCAACCCAGCCCTCGGGCAGAGAGCAAAGGACAGCGAGGCACCTACGCGTAGCTACGTGCCAGACGCGGGCTGTCCCGTCCGACGAGGTGCTGGCGAGGAGCGTGCCACCGGGTGAGAAGGCCACTTCGATCGGGTTTTCGGCATGGCCTTTGAGAACGCCGTACTCGGTGCCGGACGCGATGTCCCACAGTCGTACAGTGGTATCATCGCAGGGGATAGCAAGCAACCTACCATCGACGGCAATATCGAAACCATGGTCAATTTCAACAGAGACTTCAAAAGCACGTTGCGCAACGCCAGATCTTGCGCCCCACAATCCAACGGTCCCGTTTTTGCTAGTCACCAACAGAGTGTCATTGGTTACGAATGCAACACCTGAAACACGGCCATTGTTGAACTTGATGTTTTTACGTTTTATACCTGAGGCAACATTCCATATATATATAGAATCCTCACCGGGAACTGTAGCGAGCAGCTTGCCGTCGTGCGAGAACGCGATGCTCCATGCGCCCCATCTCTTATGTCCTTTGAGGACGCCGCGGTTGGCGCCAGAGGCAGTGTCCCATAGTCGCACGGTACCATCGGAAGCGCCGGAAGCAAGCATAGTGCCATTGCGAGAAAACACCGTGCTCACCACGCGTTCCTCGTGGCCTCTAAGAATGTGTCTTTCGATCCCGGATGCGATGTCCCAGAGGCGTACAGTGTTATCGGAGGCCCCGGAAGCGAGCATCTCGCCGTTCGACGCAGATGCAACGCTCCAAACTTGATCCTGATGACCTTTGAAAACACGGCTCTCGGTGCCGGAGGCGACATCCCATAGGCGTATTGTCGCGTCCCAAGATCCAAGAGCGAGTGTCGCGCCATCCGGCAGAAAAGTAACGCTCCAGGGAAGCTTTGCCTTACGACTGAGTATGTGTCGGAGTGCGCCTGCCTTGACGTCCCAAAGGCGCACAGTCGTATCGTGAGATCCAGATACGAGCAAGGAGCTGTCCGGGCTAAATGCAACCGCATACACAGCATGTCGATGTCCGCGGAGCACATGGCTTTCAGAAGAAGAGCCGACGTTCCACAGGTGTACCGTAGTATCGTCGAATCCGCGCGCCAGCCAGGCGCCGTTCGGACTGAAGGCTATGCAGTGGAGACCTCGTGCGGGGCTATTTAGGACCTGTTTGACCGTACCTGAGGTAACGTCCCACAGGTGCACTTGCCCATCCCAAGATCCAGAAGCTAAAACGGTACCATTGTTATTGAATGCTATGCTTCGGACAATCTGCGAATATAAATTTAAAGTGCGAGATCTCCCGGAGTGTAAATCCCACAGTCGCACAGTCGCATCCGCAGCTCCAGAGGCTAGTGTCGCGCCGTCTGGTGTGAAGGCCACACTTGACACCCCCTTTGTATGACCTTGCAGCACAGCTCGCCTAGAGCCCTGAATCACGTCCCACAAACATACAGTAGTGTCCAAAGATGCAGACGCAAGCATTGTTCCATCAGGTGCGAACGCTACGCCCCGAACTGCTCCTAGGTGACCTCTAAGGGTGTGACGAATTGTTCCAGAGGAGAGGTCCCATAGGTGTATGGTGCCGTCAGCGCCGCTTGATGCGAGGGTTCTTCCATCTCCACTGAATGCTAAACTTGACACTACACCCTGGCTCCCTGCGAGTACACGGAGCTCTGTCCAACTATCCACGTCCCAAAGTCGAATCGAACCTCCATGCCCAGTAGCAAGGTACCGGCCATCAGAACTGTAGGCGACCGAGTAGCAAAACGATGACGCCGAAATCATGGGATATAGATCACGCTGATCCGGCAGAGCGGCACCGAACACGTCGCAAGCATCAAGACCATTGGGATCAATCGTTGCCCCGATGAGCTTCGCCTGCCTTAGGTTAGCGCCCGTGAGTCTCGCTTCCTTCAGGTTCGCGCCTGACAACTGCGCGTAGGACATATTCGCCTCGCGCAGGTCAGCACCCTGCAAGTGAGCCCCCGACAGGTCAGCTCTCTGCAATTGTGCTCTTTCGAATTTCGCGCCAGTCATATCTTGACCGGCTAGTGACGCACCGCTGAGTTTCGCGCCCCTCAGGTCGGCGTACCTCAGATTTTGTCCTGCGAGACTCTGACCGGTGAGATCCTGTCCGGACAGCTTAAGCCCGCGTGCTTCGACATGTAGCCGCTCCAGCATCCTAAGGGCATTCTTGTAGACAACAGCCGGCACGTATTCTTGAATCGTACGCTGCGCCCATGCCTCGGCCTTGTCTCTGCCCGCAAGCGCCCATATAAAGTCCGCCATCAGCGGCGAGATCTCCCGGACCGCAAGTGCTGTCGCCGTTCCGGCTTCTGCCAATTCGCCGGCTATGAACTTCGCCACCAACCACTCCATCACCGAATGGTGAATGAACGAGAAATTGCTCTCCTCGTCCCGCACGAGCAGGGTTCCCGACCCAATCTGGTGCTTGACAACTCCCGGATCCAGGTCGGTTACCGACAGCGCCCGGACGGCGTCGAGGATCTCGTCAGGCAGCTCCGACATGTTGATGCATCGCTCCGTTCTTACCCAAAGGCGCATCGCCACATCGGTCACTGCCCTCCACCGTTGAGCTACATCTAAACCAGGTGGCGCACCTTTCGGGTGTGCGCGCTCGAACTCGCCTATAATCCATCGGTTCAGAAGCAATTCATAAAGCCCTGCCGATGTGATCGTCGTGCTGCGAGCCTTCGCGTCAAGCAGTTCCTGCTCAGGTATCTCGGCAATGAAGGCGAGCATTCTAGGGTACTCCGACAGCCCGAGCAGATCGCGCACGTCGTCCAGTAAGCGGAGTCGTCTTCCAGCTTCATTGGCGCCGCCGAGTCGCTTCTCCAGAAAGTGGCTGATTTGATCTCGGTTAAAGCGATGCAGCTTTATCAATCGATAGCCACTGATATTTCTAGCCTGTCTCCCGAGCTCAAGTGCGCCTGTAGCCTGATCGTCTGAAAAGAAATGCTGTGTGCGGCTTGTTAGGACAATCTTGGCTGCCCCTTGCGCAGCCTCGCTCAGGGTCTCAAAGTGCTCCGCAGCGCGCTCGTAGCTGACGCGTAAAGCGAGTTCGTCGAAACCGTCGAAGAGCAGCGCAATCCGGCCTTGAGCCAGCATGTAACGAAAGGCGCGCAGATCGAAGCGCTCCACGCCGGCGAGCGAGAGGCTCTGCGCGAGCAGGGGATCTAGCTTCGGCGCCTTTATGAGCGCTCGCATCTCAATAAGCACCGGCACGAGGGGACCACCAGCGAGTGCCATACGTCGCGCGAGTTCGCGGAGTAGAAACGTTTTTCCTGTGCCGAAGTCGCCAAGCACCAACACGAAGCGTCCGAGTGGCGAGGTCAGCAACCTGGAAAGTTCGGCGAGGGCGTCGTCCGTGTCGACTGCGCCACCGTCCCATCGAATCGAGGCGTGCTGCTCGACGTAGAGTTCCGGGGGGTAAATGGTGTCCTTGGCGAGCCGATCGATTTGCCAATTTAGGTAATCGCGAAAATCGATTAGACCCTGATATTCTAGAAAGCTTTGTAGTAGGATACCTTTCGTCGCTGCTTTGGCCGCGACCTCGTGTGGGGGCGGCGCACCGCCATACACGAGCGTCGAGAACACTCCAGGATCGTCACAACGATAACGAGAATCGATGTCAGCAAGGAAGCGATCGAGCACGTCTGCGTTCACTTGGTCAACAGCAGCGACAGGGTACACTCGCGTAAACCTGCCATGCTGTACCGCGGAGACACGGAGGTAACCACTAAAAGGAGTCCGTGCACGAAACCTGGAAATCTCTGCACTCGCGTCGGCCTGCCGCACACGTAGTTCAGTGATCTGCTGGACGCGCGACAGAAGGTCGTCACCGGAAGTACCACGAAGCAGTAGTCGATCGTCCGGCCTGCGGCGTGAATCGTAGCGTGCATCGTCGGCTTCATCCTCGACGGGCTTCACGTATCGAAGCAGGAACCGGATCAGCACTTCCGCGGACGCGCGAGCGGCAAATTTACGGAACGAGTCATCTTTATCTCCGTCCCCATAATCTGAGACGGCCTTCACCACGACTGTTGGTCGATCGAGTAGCTCCCCAACCATACCGATCGCAGCTCCCTCCATTTCGACCCCCACCGTCTTTCGTACGAACAGCGCAAGGTTGTCGAAAAGTTGCGGGTCCTTAGCGACCTTCTTTCCAGTGGCGATTGGCCCGACGATGATCTTGAACGCATTCTCTTGGACACCATCCGGGAACATGACTTCCTCATCGAGCACCAAATTTCGCCCCTTCTTCGTGAGTGCCAACGGGCCGGGGCGCCTTTCAAGCAGTTTCTTTTGCCGCAGCGTTTTTATGCGCGTAGACCAATTCGGGCATCGTGACATGCGCTCCGGGTGCTTGGTTGGCGCCGGTCCGTGCCCTATCTCGTGCTCATATACGGCGCGAAGGAGCCAACGGTCTTGCCCTTCAGGCTGCGGCGGTCGCTCGACGACGAGAGCGCCGACCCACGCGAGGTCCTTAGCGAAATAGGCAGCGTCTACACGCCACTGCTGCTTGAGGTTGTAGGTCTCGATGTCGCGGTATACCGTCTCGATGCGTCGTCCGCCTTTCCGCTTCGCAACGAGCTTTCCGTGGTCGTAACTGTAAATTCGATCAGCGACGATCACGTCACCAAGCGATACATCGGCCTTGTTCCCCGCACAGATCCCGCACATCGCGAGGCAGGCGGGATCGAGCTCTTTGATCAGCGACGCCGCCCGCGCCGCCGCGGCCGCCTCGCCCATCTTGTCGAACGTCGCGGCCGCTATGCGGAAGCCAGTCCCGTCTTCCATCTCGAACTCACGGATGTGGTAGCGATAGCCGTCTGCGTCCTTCGCTTCAAGCCACGCACCGCCGTGCGCGAGCACAGCCTCCAACTCGTCGAGCAGCGCCGTCACAATCAGAGCGTCGAAGTGGTGCCGATCCATCTCGAACACTTCTATCAAATCCTCCTGTCCAAGTCAGCCACTAGAACGCCGAACATGTTGAAAATCTTATGATTTCAATAGTTTGTGCAGCCTCCAGGAACAGCCACTGGGCCGCCTCAAGATTCTGAATTGCTGCGGTGCGTCAGGGGTCGAACAGGTTTCCCCCGGCGCCAATGTAACGTGTGCTGTGTCCTTTCCGCGCGCCGATGTGGGCAAGCGCATGCTCCACAGCTGTCCGCTGCCAAGCTCCAGTAGCGCGAGCTCGGCGTGGGTATCGTGCTCGAGTGCACCGGTCTGTTCAATTATCACGATAAGGCGGCCGCGCACCTTGCGGCCTCCACGCGCAAGGTGAGCGTCGGCTCCCCCGCCAAGCGCCACGACGCGACGATCGTGCTCGGCGTCAATACCGAGGACTACGACGGCCCGGCGCACACCATCCTATCGTGCGGCTCTGCACCATCAACTGCCTCGCCCCTGGTGTTGACGCTCAGGCTGGCTGATGGCTCGCCGAGCACACCCCTTGATGGCCATCGCGGGGCATGCTCGGTTGGGATCCAAGAGGGCGATGGCCATCGCGGGCGTGCTCGGTTGGGGTCCAGGAGGGCGATGGCCATCCCTGAGGCGTGCGCCGGTGGCAGGCTCGTGATGGCCATCATCGCTTGACCGTCGACGTCGGCGCCGGCGAGGGGCTCCTATGCCGGCGCCGAGGACGCACCCGTCATCGCGGTCAGCGTCAGCTGCCGTCCGTCCCCAGGTCGCCGACGAGGTGGGCCATCACCTCGCGCTCGACGAGCTTCTTCTTGCGCCGCGCTGCCTCGCGCAGCGCGGCGGTGGCCATGCGGTCGATCTCGCGCAGGCTCGAGCCGGCCGCCTCGTGCAGCAGGGTGAGTGCGTCGGCGGTGAAGACCTCGCGGTCGGCGCCGGCGCGGCTCATCCGCAGACGCACGTACTCGCCGGTGTCATTGGGGACCATGGCGCCAATTGACAGACGCCGTTCGATGCGCGAGTACAGCGAGCGATTTTTGCGCAGCTCGAGCCGGTCTTGGAGGTCCGGGAGCCCTACCAGAATCAGCGACAGCAGGGCACGACTGTCCCATTCATAATTTAGCAAAATGTGGAGATGATCGAGCGTGTCCTGGTGGAGCAGGTGCGCTTCGTCGAGCAGGAAGACGGGATGGATGCGCTCGCGGCCGAGGGTCTCGACATGCGCGCTGACGGCATAGAAGACAGCCGCCGCGGTCGCAGCAGGATTGAGGCCGAGCGCCTGGCAGAGCTGACGATAAAAGTCGCGACGGCCCAGCGTGGCGTTGTGGCAGTAGGTCAGCCGGAAGCCTGCCTGGGGCAACCGATGCCGCACGGCCCGCAGCACACACGTCTTACCGGCGCCAGGCTCGCCGACCAGCAGCACTTGGGCGTGCTCGTGCACGGCCTCGCACACCTCCTCGACGAGCTGCTCCTTCGAGGGCGGCAGCCACAGCTCGCCATCCTGGATCTCCTTAGAAAAGGGCGCGGCGGACAGGGTAAAGAAGCGGACGTACGACTCGCTCACGCTCCACCTCCAGCCTCGCTCGTGTCCTCGCCACCCTCCGCCCGGCGGCCGAGCGTCCGCGCGGGGTTGAAGTCCACCGGGAGCGTCGGCCTGTCCGCCGCAGGGCCACCGCACGGCGGCCGCTTGCGCCGCGCGTTGCGCTGCGGGTCGACCGGATGCAGCACAAGGCGCTTGCCCTCGTGCTCGACCCACGGCGGCTCGTCGGACGCAATGAAGCACCGGGCCACAGAGACGACCTGGCCAGCGAGGTAGCCCTGATCGAGCTGCCAGGCGATGCCGTCGACAGAGACGATGTTATCGCCCGAGACGCGGCGCCGGGTACGCTCGGTAAGCGCGCTGCGTAACGCCTTCTCGTCGACCGCGCTGTCTCCGGCGGGACGGACTGCGTAGACCTGCGCCGGGCTCTTGCCGAGCAGGCCCGCATGCGGCGCCGGGTGGTAGCGCCGGTCGAGGAAGGCGCGGAGCGTCGTGTTGATGTCGACGAGCGAGGCCACGGCACCGAGGTAGTTAAGGCACCCTTCGCGCAGCGTGCGCCAGAAGCGCTCCATCTTGCCGCGCGCCTCGGGGTCGTAGGGCTTTGCGTGCAGGAGCGTGATGCCGAGCCGCGCGCACGCGGTCTTGAGGATGTCGCCGCGGTAGGTCGAGCCGTTGTCGAGATAGAGCGCGTCGGGCTTGCCGTGACGGCGCAGGGCGTCGACGGTCATGCCGAGCATGTCGACCTCCTTCTCGGTGGTGTGCGCCTCGAGCGCGACGACGTAGCGAGAGGCGTCGTCGAGCAGCCCGTGGATGCGGATCGGCATCGCTTTGCCGCCGACGGTGCAACCGGTCACGTGACAGACGTCACCGTGCCAGAGCGCGCCGGGGCGCTCGGCTTGCCAGCGCAGCCGCGTCTTCGGCTCGCCCTCGGCGCGCGCGGCGCGGCGGCGAAGGCCGTGCGCCGCGTACAGGCGCCGTACGGTGGGCTCGGAGACCTTGCCCGCTTCGAGGCGCCCCTCATCGACGAGCGTCTTGAGGATGAGCGGCACCGAGGCATCGGGATGCTCGCGCCGGATATCGAGCAGCAGCGCGCGCAGCTCCTCCGAGAGCTCCTGCGCGAAGCCTCGATCGCTGCGTGGCTGCGGACGCAGGCCATCGAGGCCAGCGGAGCGATAGGCGTACAGCCAGCGCTGGAGCGTGGGCACCGAGTAGGTGCGCGTGCTGTGCGCGCCCGGCGGTCGAAACCGCTGCTCGCTGCGCGTGCGCAGCTCGGCGGCGAGCTGGCCGTGGGTGAGCACGCGGTGCATCAGAGGGCCGATGACCGTGGCGCGAAAGATCGCCACGGACTCGGCGTGGTCGGCGGGGCCGAGGGACATTGGAACAGGTCCTTTCTGCGCCTTGCTGGCGCGCGGTCCTTGTCCGGGATCGGCGGCGTTTTCGGCAGCGATCCTCTCCGGTGGGCTGTACGATTCCGACTCCGAAAGGGCAGAGCCCCTCACGCCGCGTGCGCGGCGCCGAAGAAGGCGCGGTGCTCGATCGGCAGCGCCCGGGTCGTTGGGTCCGCGCTCGCCGCGAGCGAGGCCGCGGCGGTCGCCGCGCTCTTTCGGAGCGACGCGGACGGCCCTGGGTCGGGGGCTTGAGCAAACAGACGTCGCTGCGCGACCTCGCGTGCCCACCGGCGCAGCGTGGCCCAGCCGGTGACGGCGCTCTCGCCGAGGATCTTTGCCGGGCCCACGCGCCGCCGGACCTCGGTCGCCGTCGCGAGCGCGAGGCCCCAGAGCGCGAGGGCGAAGCCGATCGCGGCGGCGCTGTACACGCGCCGGCCGAGCACACCGCGAGGAACGACGAGGAGCACGGCGCTGCAACCGAGGCAGCGGTAGCGGCGGGCGGCCACCGAGATCACCTCGGGGGGCTGGTCCGGGCTGGCAGGGCCCCAGACCTGTCGCTCGCGCCTGCCGTGGCCTTGGAGCCGGATCGCGCCCCCGAGCGGACAACTTGCGGCGCCGCAGGCGGGGCAGCGAGCGGGGCGCGCTTCGACGACTGTGGGGGGTTGCTGCTGCCAACGCTTGATGTCGATGGCGCTCTGGATAACACTGCGACCGCTTCGATTCCTGGGCAAGAGAATCGGAGCACGACGAGGAGGCTGTCCGCCAAGATCAGGTCTCCTCGTCGCCTATTTTGTGGCCGGCACCGCGCCGCTGCTCCGCTCCTCGGGTGGACCTACCCCGTCGTGAGGTGGGCGTGGGAGCAACGATGGGTGGTAATTCCCGGGCGTTGGCCGGAAAGCGGCGCACTTGCGCGCTGGTCGCTTCTTTGATGGGAATCCCGGATAGCTGACCGGAATGCGGAGCCGTGGCTCCGTGGACGTCATCCTCCCTCGGTGCCTACCCGGAGCGAGCCCCCTCCATGATGGCCATCTTCGCTGCGCAGAACTCCTCACCATCACGCAGCATGCTCGACTCGAGGGGCTGGAGCATCAACGAGACTGGTCGGCAATACCTGGCCAAGGTGGTCCTGGGCCTTCGGTCTCGAGCGCGGGCCGATGAAGACGACGCATTCCTACACCAACGATCAGGCCCTGCTGGACGGGCCGCCCCGTAAGGACGACTTACGGCGCGCCCGCGCGGCCGCGTAGAACATCGTGCCCGGTCGGGCAGCTGGAATGTTCGAATGTACATCTTGAGCGCGGCGCAGTTGTTTTCGGCGAGAACAAGACGGATGATCCCCGCACGTGGGCGCTCTCGCCGAATGTCGTGCGCGCGCTGCAAGCTTGGCGCGAAATGTCTGCGAGCAAGCAGCACGTCTTTGTAGAACTGAGGGAGCACCTCGTGCCGGGAAGCAACGCGGCGGAGCGCTTCAGTGAACACCTTTGACGCGCAGAAGTTGCCTGGCCTGAGCTGTTCGACACCACGGATTCGAGGCTGAAGATCCGCCTTTACGACACGCGTGCGAACGGCCGCACGGAGACCGGGATCTCGGCTCGGGCCGGATACAAATCGAGCGCCCAGATCCGCAACTGCAAGCGCGCCGCGCGCAAAGTCGCGGAGTTCGGCCTGGGCGACTTCGCCCCGCTGTATGGGCGATCCCTGAGCTGAGGGACGATGTAGGCTCGGCAGGGGAGGCGATCCCGTGCCGCAGCACCGCAAGCACGAGCGACACCCGCGCAGCCCGGCCAGGCGCCGGCCGTGGGCGACGTTGCTGACCGCATTGAGGCTCACCTTGAAGCTGCCGAATGCGGCTGGTTGGGGCCGCGTTGGGCCACGCCCAAACCTCGCGCAGTCGAGCCTCCGCTGGAATCAATGGAAATTATTGATCTTTGGATTAAGCGCTCCTCGGTCCCGGGAAGATCAGTGGGAACGCTGTACTAGCTGGCTGCGGCCCGGCACATGGCCCCGGATGAATGATTCGCCACAGCTAGGAAATGTCAATAAAAGCTCCCTCCTGGCGTCCCCGGCGTTCTGTGCGGTTCAATCCACTTTCCCCGCGCATCACACCGGCCAGCCTAGAACACCGTCCCGTCCACGTGCCCATCGCGCCGAGCATCCTGGTGATGCCGATCATCGGGACGATGGACGCCCAGCGGGCCGGTCGTTTCATCGAGTCGATGCTCCAGGACATCACCGAGCGCCACGCCCGGGTGGTGCTGGTGGACGTCACGGGCATGGCGGCGGTCGACGCCGCCTCGGCGGAGCACCTCGTGAGGGCGGCGCGGGCGGCGCGGCTGCTCGGCGCCGAGGTCGTGCTCGTCGGCATCACGCCGGCGGCGGCGCGGCTGATGGTGGAGCAGGGCGTGGATCTCGGGAGCGTCGTCACCCGCTCCAACCTCGAGCTCGGGTTCGCCTACGCGCTGTCGAAGACAGGCGGCCAGATCGTCTACCGCCGCTCACCGCACGCGCAGCGCGCCTGAGCCGACCGCTCCGGCGGCGACGGGGGAGGCCCGGGGCCGGCGGTTCAGCCGTCGAAGCGGACGCGCGTGCCCGCCGCGGGGCGGAGCACCGGGAGGTAGCGCGAGGCCGGGAACCCGTCCTGGAGCCTGGGGCCCGAGGCCGGGAGCAGCCGCCCGAGCGCGACGAGGAACTGGACGATCTCCATCCAGGCGAGGTGATAGCCGAGGCAGAAGTGCGCGCCGCCGCCGAACTGGGCGATCTCGAGCGGCGAGATCGCCTCCTTGCGGCCGAGCCAGCGCTCGGGGCGGTAGCTGTCCGGGTCCGGGTAGAGCTCGGGATCGCGCGAGAGCAGGACCAGCGGGATCGCCATGATGGTCCCTCCGGGGACCGCGCGGCCTTCGATCTCGAAATCGGCGACGGCGCGGCGGGCATCCTGGTGCACCGGCGGGTGGAGGCGGAGCGCCTCGCGGAACACGGCCTCGGCGAAGGGGAAGCGGCGGAGATCCGCGGGCGAGCGCGGGAGGTCCGGCGCGCTCGACGCCTCTTCGCGGAGCGCGCGCCAGATCGCGGGGCTCTCGGCGAGGTGGGCGACGCACCAGGCCATCGTCGAGGCCGAGGTCTCGTGGCCGGCGAGGAGGAGCAGGCGGAGGTTGCCCACCAGATCCTGCTCCGAGAGGGGCTCGCCTTCCTCGTCGCGGGCCTGGAGCAGGGCGGGCAGGAGGCCCTTCGCCTCGCCGCGGGCGCGCACGCCGGCGAGGATGCGGCGGATGCGCGCGTCGAGCCATTCGCCGGCGCGGAGGCCGCGGCGTCGCGGCGAGCCCGGCACGTCGAACGGCAGGTTGAGGACCAGGAGCATCAGCTCCTCGTAGTGGCGGCGCCACTCGGGGAGCTCGTCGTCCTCGACGCCGGTGATCTTGAACATCACCTCCAGGGCCAGCTCGCGGGTCTCGCGCAGCACCCGGACGTCGCGCCGGCCGAGCCAGGAGCGGACCTTGCGCTCGACGCTGGTCGCGACGATCGCGCCGACCTCCGCGGCGTCGAGGCCCTTCGGCGAGAAGGGCCCGTTCATCGCGGTGCGGAGGTGGCGGTGCGAGGCGCCGTCGTGGGCCATCAGCGTCTGACCGAAGAGGTTGCCGAGCCCGCCCTCGGTCAGATACGAGGAGTCGACCGCCTTGCTCTTGAAGAGCGAGAAGGCCTCGTTCGCGGCGTAGACGAGGTGCCACTCCTCGAAGCCCTGGTGCGAGAAGAAGAGGGAGCCGAAGCGGCGCTGGCCCTCGCGGAGCAGGCCGAGCGCGTCGACGGCGATCGCCGGCATGTGGCCCACGACCGGGAAGCCGCCGGGGAGGACGGGGATGCCGTGCCGCGTCTGGACGCGGCGGGCGAGGGGATTGCGGCCCCGCAGGAGCGGGAGGTCGGTGAAGGAGGCGGGGAGGGTGGTGCTCATGGCGCGTGCGAGCTCGCCTTGTACCATCGCGCCGGCGCGGCCCGGGCGCCGGGATGTGAGGCGCGCATCACGCCGCCCAGCCTAGAAAGCCGTTCCGTCCACGCGCTTGCCCGGGGACGAGCTCCCGCCGAGGGTGCTGTGGAGCACGAACGGCGCCACCGCGGACAGATCGGGGCTGCGGTTCATCGACACACCGTCCGTGCTCGCGAGCCCGCTCCCGTAGGTCACGGTATCCACGGTCGTCCCCGAGGCGGTCTGCAGCGTGATCGTGTCGCCGCTGTTGCCGAGGCCCAGCGCGCCCGTGGACGCGCCGACGGCGCCGCTCACGCCGCCGGGCACGGCCCCGGCGCTGCCGTACACCACCACGGCCGTCCTCGGCGCGAGCGACGCGCCGGCGGGGAAGGTGTGCCGCGTCGCCGAGCTGTCGGCGAGCTTCCACCCGCCGATCGCGGCGGTTCCGGTGCCGATGTTGACGATCTCGACGAACTCGCCGTCCGGGTTGCTGCCAGGCTCGTTCGCGAGGACCTCGTTGATGATCACGGTGGCCGTGCCGGTGCCCCCGCCGCTGCCGCCGCTACCGCCGCTGCCGCCGCTGCCGCCGCTGCCGCCGCTGCCGCCGCTGCCGCCGCTGCCGCCGCTGCCGCCGCTGCCGCCGCTGCCGCCGCTGCCGCCGTCGGGAATCAGGAAGTCGCGCACGACGCCCATGTGCTGCATGTTCGAGGCGCCGCTGTCCGACGAGAGCGCCGGGCTGATGTCGGCGATCGGGGAGTACACGCGCGTGTCCACCACGAGGCCGTTCGGGAAGCTGCTCCCGCCGATCGTGACGGCGGTCTCGAAGGGGTCCAGATCGCCGTCGGCGAGCACCCAGTCATAGGGCTTGGTCCTGCCGGCGTTGGTGTCCCCGTCCCCGCTCGCGTCGGCAGGGTAGGGGCTGGATGCGACGATGACACCCGTGTTCCTCAAGGTCGTGATGCACGACTCATCCCTGCCTGTCGTGTTGAAGTCGCCGCCGATGACCAGGTAATGGCCCGCGGGCACGACCGAATTGATGAACGAGGCGAGCTGCGTCGCCTCCGTGTTGCGCGCGCCCGCGCTCGAGGTCAGGAGGTGGACGCTGACGGCCCAGAGGTCGACCGGACCGGGGATGTCGATCCGCGCCCAGGCGAAGTCCCGGTTGCTCACCGACGTGTCGTCCCACTCGCCGGACGCGACGATCGGCCACCGGCTCACGATCCCGTTCGGGATCTGCGCCCCGGCCTCGCGGTAGTAGCTGAAGCTGGTGCCGAACGCGAGGTCCACGAAGGCGCGGATGTCGGACGTGCTGTTGCTGCCGTAGTTGAACTCTTGCAGCATCACGATATCCGGCTTGACCCCCTGCATGATGCGCCTGCCGTGCCCGGGATCGTAGCTCTGGTTCGTGCCGCTCGTGAGGTTCGCGGCCATGAGCCGGACGCGCGTCGAGAGCGCGTCGCTGCGCTCCCCGAGGACGTCCGCCTCCGGGCCTACCTCCTCGTCCAGCGGCAGCTCGGCCGCGCACGCGGCCATGGCGAGCGCTGACACGACCAACGGCAGACGGACCCATGCGCACCGCTTCAAGAGGGAAGACGTCAATCGCATATCGTTGCACCGGACCTTTCGGGATCTTCGGATATTACAGCACGGAACAGGGGCACAGCCGAGTCATGATCGTCCCTGTCCGATGCAGCGATGATGCGGTCTCGGTGTCGAACGGATGGCACGCGCCCAGGGCTCGAGGGGACATGGTTTCCGTGGCGGTCGCTCTCCGAGGTCCCGTCCTCGACGGGCGCTCCGCCACGCCGCGGGGCGCGCCGCCCTGCCGCGCGGCTCAGCGGCTCGCCATGGCGAACGCGATCCCGCTCTGCAGCGAGCCCTTCACCGAGAGCCGGCCGACGTCGGCCCCGCCGGCGGCGAGGCGGCCGGCGACCTCGGGGCGGATCCCCGTGAGGACCACCCGCGCGCCGAGCAGGCCCGCGACCCGCACCGCCTCGAGCAGCGCCTCCACCGACCGCGGATCGAGCTCGTCCACGCCGGTCAGGTCGACGATCGCGATCCGCGTGCGGCGCTCGGCGATGCCGCGCGACAGCACCTCGACGATGCGCCGCGCGCGCTGCGCCTCCAGCGGGCCGACGAGCGGCAGGACCACCACGCCGTCGCCGAGCGGGATGAGCGGCATGGACAGCCGCGCCAGCGCCGCGTCCTGGGCCTGGATCACCTCCTCCTGGAGCCGCGCGCGCTCCTCCTCGGCGCGCCTCCGCTCCGTCATGTCGATGCCGGTCATGATCACGAACCGGGCCCCCTCGTCCTTGCCGCGCAGGACCGCGCCGGACCAGGCGGTCACCCGGCGCGCGCCGTCCCGCGCCGCCCACGGGACCTCCACTTGCTTCCTCGGCGCGCTCGCGCCGAGCTCCTCGAACAGGCCCCTGAGCTGCGCTGACGCCTCCGGATCGGGCGTGAGATCCCAGAGATACCGGGGCTCGAGGAGCCCGAGCGCGTCGCCCAGCGCCCGCTCGGCGGCGCGGTTCATGCGGACGATGCGCCCGCGCGCGTCGAGCACCACGATGAGGCCGTCGACGAGGTCCATCACGCCCGCCACGAAGTCCCGCTCGCGGCTCAGCATCTCCTGCGCGTGCTTGCGCTCGAACAGGCGGCCGAGCTGCCGCGCGATGCGGCCGATGGTCCGGGTGAACGTCCCGTCGTCGCCGTGCTCGGCGTCGGAGAAGAACTCCAGCACCGCCACCACGTCGGCGCCCACCACCACGGGGAACGCGAACCCCGCCTTGACGCCCAGGTTCTTCGCGAGCCTGGCGCGCGGGAAGTTCGCGTCCTCCGTGACGTTCCGCACCCACGCCGGCTGCTTGCTGGCGAGCACCCTCCCTGGCAGGCCGACCCCCGAGGTGAACTGCATCGACTCCGTGACCGCCTTGAAGGTCGCGAACTTCACCTCATCGTTGATGTACCAGAGCGCCGTGGGGAGCAGCAGAGAAGGGTCGTCCGCGGCCGGCACGTACGCGTGTCCAACGGGCCAGCTCAGGTGGTCGCAGATGTGCGCGATGGTGCGATGCAGCGCCTCTTCGACGCTCGCCGCCTCGTGCACGTCGACGGTGACGACCCGGAGCAGCTCCACCAGCGCCCGCTCATCCGTCAGCACATTGTCGAGCCTCAACCGAGCTCTCGTCGCTGGTTCATCCGAGCGTTTGATGACACCGGACATGAAAGATCGAGTAGCACGTTCAATGTATCCGATCCGTTTCCGTGAGACGATCTTGGCGGAAGCCCGCGCGCGGCGTGCGTGATGCGCGCTTCGTGCGTCCGCCGCGCGCGGCGACGTGCGTGCGGCCGGACCGCCGCTGCGCTGCCGCTGTCACGCGGCCGTCGCGCCGCCTTCGCGCCGGGGACCTCGCCGGCGGAGCGCGCCCGTCACACCCGGGAGCCGGACCGCTCGCGGCCCGCGCCGCTCGCGTCGCCGCTGGACGATCGCGCGCGATCGCCCCTAGTCTATCGAACGCCGCACCGCCGCACCGCCGCACCGCCGTGGCGGCGAGCGCGCGTGTGCGGGCGCAGGGCCATGCAGCGGGCCACAAGGACAACGCGATCTTCGGTCTCTGATGAAAAGGATGATGATGCTCTCGAACTGTCTTCGCCGGTGCGCGTTCGTGGTGACGTTGCTGGCCGCGGGGCCCGCGCTCGCGGCGGAGCCGCCGGCCGGCGCCTCGGCCGACGCGCAGCAGCTCGCCCGGACCAGGGCGCACGAGGGGCTCAAGCTCTACGGCGCGGACCGGTGGCAGGAGGCGTTCGACGCGTTCCAGGAGGCGGACCGGCTCTATCACGCGCCGACGCTCGTGCTCTACATGGCGCGGTGCCAGCGCAAGCTCGGGAACCTGGAGGCCGCGCGCGCCCTGTACGAGCAGGTGCTCGACGAGGCGCTCCCGGAGGACCCGCCGCCGGCGTTCCTCGAGGCGCGCCGGGACGCGGAGACCGAGCTCGCCGGCGTGCGCGCGGCGCTGAAGCCGCCGCCCGCGGCGCCGGCCGCGCCGCCCGCCCCGCAGGGCGGGGGCGGCGGCTCGCTGCTGCCCGCCGGCCTCGCGTTCGGGCTCGGGGCGGTGGGCCTCGGCGTCGGCGCCGCCACGGGCATCGCGTCGCTCTCCAAGGTGTCCGACATCAAGTCGCAGTGCGACGGCCGGCGCTGCCCGGCCGCGCTGCAGGGTGACGCCGACACCGCGACAACGCTGGGCCACGTGTCCACCGTGGGGTTCATCGTCGGCGCCGCCTCGGCCGCGGCGGGCGTGGTGCTGCTCGTGGTGCGGTCCAGCGGCGACGGCGCGCCCGGCGGCGGCGCTCCCGACGCCGCGGGCGCGGCGCCGCAAGCGCGGCGCGGCGTGGTCTGGAGCGCCGGGGTCGGCCTGGGGGGGATCGCGCTCCAGGGGGCGTTCTGATGCGAGCGCCGGGCGGGCCGAGGGCCTGCCTCGCGGGAGGGCTCGCGGCGCTGGCGCTCTCCGGCCTCTCCGCCTGCACGGGCCTCTCCGGGGTCGGCGACCTCGAGTTCGGGGACGGCGGCAGCGGCCCTGGCGCCGGCGGCGCCGGCGTGGGCGGCGCTGGCGTGGGCGGCGCTGGCGTGGGCGGCGCTGGCGCTGGCGGCGCTGGCGGCGCCGGCGTGGGCGGCGCCGGCGTGGGCGGCGCTGGCGGGGGCCAGGTGCCCATCCCGCCGACGGCCGCCGACCTGCTCGCGCTCACGGCGTCGTGCGATCAGGTCTCGTCGGGGCTCTTCCGGAACTCGTTCCATGGCCAGGAGCCCAGCATCCCTGTCTGTGCGCTGAGCGGGGCATACTTCTGGCAAGCAGGGATGGCGATCGACTGTGACGGTCTCTCCCACGCGTCCGCCGAGTGTCCCTCGGACATCCCCCATACGGCCCTTACGGACTCCCACGGGAACGCGCTCGACTCGGTCTCCCTCCCGTTCGTGGTCGCCCCGAACGGCTGGCCGGCCGAGTGCCCGGTCGTGACATGGAGCCACGCGGACGCCGGTCTCCAGCTCGGGGCCGTCGTGGCGGTCATCCGCGGCGACACCGTCGCTTATGGCATCCTCGGCGACACAGGGGAGTGCGACGCCATCGGGATGGGCTCGTACGCGATGGCGCAGGGCCTGGGCATCGAGCAGCCCGGCGTCGGGGTGGAGAGCGGCGTGACGTACATCGCCTTCAGCGGGCCGGGGGCGGTCGTGGATCCCGTCGAGGATCACGCCAGGGCCGTGGAGCTCGGGACCCGGCTCGCGGCCGAGCTCCTCGCGGAGCCCTGACGCGGTCGGCGCGGGCGGCGAGGCCGAGCGACGGGCGGCGAGGCCGAGCGACGGGCGGCGAGGCCGAGCGACGGGCGGCGAGGCCGAGCGGCGAGGCAGAGCCGCGACGCCGCTACTGGTTCGCGTCGATCGAGTAGAGAAAATCGTTGTAGGCGTCGAGCCTGTCCCCAGGGACCACGTCGAGGCCGGTGTTGACGCGGCTCCCGTCGACCATCTGCGGGGCGAGGATCTCCTTGGTCGCGTCGAGGCCGATGCTCTTGATGCCGTAAAGGATGTAGGGGACGAGATAACCCTGGTAGTACTGCCGCTGGATGTGCGTGGCCTTGATGCGCCCCTTTCGTAGGTAGTCGACGGTCTTTGGGTCGAAGTCGAAGGCGACGATGGGGATATCCGTCTTGCCCGCGGCCTCTGCGGCCATCGCGCACCGATATGAGATGTTGAACAGGCCGAGCATGCCCACGACGGGCGGGTCCGCGGTCTCGAGCTCGGCTGTCATCCACTCGACGTCCTCGGCCTCGCCGTCGGGGTTCCAGGAGGATTGCCGCACCAGGACCTCGTAGCCGGCCGCCTCGAACACCTCCTGGGCGCCCTGCGTTCGATCGATCCCGCTGCTCCAGGCTTCGTCGGCGTTGCCGTGGATGATCACCGTACCCGGGGCCGGGGGCAGCATCGCGAGCAGGGTGTCCCCTGCCGTCGCCCCGGCAGACCTGTCGAGGGTGCCCACGTGGATCGCGCGCTTCGAGGTCGCCACGTCGGTGTCGAGCGTCACCACGTGGACCCCCTTCGCGATCGCCTCGTCGATGGCGGCTGCCTGGTCGTCGTTTAAGGGCGCGATGCCGAGCCCCTGCGCGCCGTACGCCACCGTCTGCTCGATCTGCTCATTCAGGAGCTGCTTCGCCACCTCGACATCGTCCTGCGGTACGAGCGGCCCGATCACGGTCCCCGTGACCTCGAGCTCACCCATGGCGCGGTTCGCCGCCGTCATGACCGATGTCCAGAAGCCGACAGCGCTCTTCAGCACGATCGCCATCTGCATCGGCTCGAACGAGCTCTCGTTGATCTCGGCGATCAGGACGTCGACCGTCGCCTCGAGCTCCACCGGGGTGAACTCGTTCTCGAGGGTAGGGGGCCGCCGGATGGGTGTGGTGCGCCCGCGCGCGTCGGGGGTCTCGCTCCCGCATGCCGCCGTGAGCACCGTGAGCCCGAGCGCCATCATCCCCCACCGTCCACTCCTCGTCATGACACCCCTCCTTGTCCGTGGTTGGTCCGGTCGTGCGCGGTACCCTCTGAACGAAGATCGGGTCGTCGACGGCGAGCGACATGGCCTGATCGAGGTCGCGGCCGATGGCGGGCTCGCCGCCCGAGGACGTGGGACGCTCCCGAGGGCGACTGCGCCCCTCGGGGGGACGGCCGCTGTCGTCGAGCAGGACGCCGAGAGCAGGGACGCTGAGCCGGCGAGCAGCCCGGTCTCGATACAGCGCATATGTGGTCCAAGATGAGCGGACCACGAGCAGCTTCAGTCTGTCAAGAGGGGACGAATCGAGCCGAGAGGGCTGGCGCTGGATCTACCAGCTTGGCTCAGGTGCGTCGCGCGTCGCGCGTCGCGCGTCGCGCGTCGCGCGTCGCGCGTCGCGCGTCGCGCGTCGCGCGTCGCCTGTGCCGAGGGGTCGCGCGCGCTTGCGCTACTGATGCTGCCGGCGGCGAGGAGCCCGGTGGGGCGCCGCCCTCGGCGCCCCTCCCGCTCAGGTCAGTCGCACGTGGCGACCTCGCAGGCCTCCATCGCCGCGCCGCACGCGGTGACGATGCACGTGCTGCACGCCTCGGCGTCCTGCTCGCAGTCCTCGTTGCACGCGCCGTAAGCCCCGGTGATCTGGCAGTTGATCACCTCCGAGATCTGGGGCCCGACGCTCGGGCAGCTGTTCACCACGCAGCCGTAGAACGCGGCATCGTCCCCGCTAGGCGTGTTGCTCATGCACGAGACCGCCTCCGCGCACGTGGACGTCCCGGCGCCGGTCCACGTCGGGGCGAAGAAGCCCCCCTCGTTCTCGCAGTTCTCGTAGGTCTCGGACCGCGGGAAATACGGCCCGATGAGCATGCACATCTCGTCCTTCGTGGTCAGGCCCTGCGCGATGTTGCGGTCCTCGGTGTTCTTGAAATCGCAGCGGTACTCCAGGGACTCTCCCGCCTTGACCTCGAGGAACGGCGTGAACTCCTGCGACGGGACCCCCTCCCACCGGTCGTGGGCATAGAGCTCCGTCGCCTTGCCGTCGGCGTCGATCTTGCGGGCGACATAGCCGACGGCGCGGCGGTGCATGTGCGACTGGATCCTCACGACCGAGATGTCGGTATCGGTGGTGCAGCGCATCTGCGACGAGGACGTCCCGCGCGCCGGTACGCTGATGAACGGGTTGTAGTGGAAGAGCATGCCGGCCTCGGTCTTCACCTCGTCGTCCGCGATCGTGTAGAGGTTGATGCGGGCGTCTGTCTCGAGGGGCTTGCTCGAGGAGTTCAGGTAGTGGGTGTTCATGAGGAGCACCGTGCCCGCAGGGACCTTGAGCGCCACCCCGTCCGGCAGGTCGCCCAGGAAGGAGTTGCCGTTGGGGGTCTGGCTGCTGTCGGGGGACTGGGAGCCGGCGACCACGCCCTTCACCTCCCAGTAGGCCTGGGGGCCCAGGCTGCAATCGTGGACCTGGGCCCCGTCGATGGGCTCGCCGTCGCGCGTCGTGGTCGGGATCTCGGTGTAGGGCGTCGTGTACAGGAGCACGTGGTGGCTGCCGGTCGAGAAGCGGACCACCTCCCGGTTGACGTTGAGCCCCTCCGGCGGCGCGACGAAGAGCTGACAGCGCTCGACCTCCGCCCCCGGGTCGATCGTGGCGGTCATTCGATACTGCACGCCGGTACCCTCGGCCGGAGGCTCCAGCATCTCGTTCCCGGGCGTCTCGTCCCCGGGCGTCTCGGTGCCAGTGTCCGAGGAGCAGCCGACGAGCGCGGCGGCGCCGAGGAGAGCGATGACTGAGGTGATTGTGCGCATGGTTGATCCCTGCTGTGTGTTGGTCGCATCTCGCGCGCGCCAGAGGGCGCGCGCATTGGATCCCGGGGTGTCTCGCGGCGGCGCCGCGCCTGCCCGGGGAAACTGGCTAACGCCGGCTTGTCCGCGCCGGCGTGCCCGCGTCCGCCCGCATCTCCTAGAGGCGCGCAGGCGAACGGGCAATGACGTCACCTTCCGCATCGAGAGGTGCGAAGCGAAGATCGCAGCCCCGCGAGCTTGTACATCGCGAAGCAGATGAGGTGGACAGTTGTCCGTCCCTCCCGCGAGCACCGCGGCGATAGCGCGACGAGCTCGTCCTTGCTCAGCCGGTCGCCCTGCTCCTCGGCCTGGACGAGGAGGGGTACGACGTCGTTGTCCAGCGACGTCCGGCGGCGCTCCTCGATGGTGTCGCTCACGACGTCGATCCCTACGCTCAGCGCCACGTCGAGCTTCCCTGCTCTGTCACGAGAAAGCTGCCCGGCCATCGACAGGCGGCCGATCGCGTCCGTGAAACGGGTGCTGTCGCATGAGTGCCTCCTCCCTCTCCCTGGCTGCTCGTCAACCTCAACACACGCTGCGCTCAGCGCTCGGTCAGGTCTCTGACCACGGCCTCGCGCCGGGGTTCCCGGAGAGCGGATCGCCGAGCCGCGCCCGGCATTCCTCGGAATGGCCACGCTGACCTCTCAGGGAAACGAGCGTCGTCGTGCCGTGCGGCGCCCGGCGAGGGTCGTGTTGATGACACGCGGAGAACCGGCTGTCGAGCCCTGAGCTCGACTCGCATCATCGTTTCGAGTCGGCGTCGCCGCGCCGTGCTTCGAGCCTGGCTCGGCCGGGGGTGCGATGAATTAAGAACTGCAAAGATGCTTTGACTAACGTGACGTCGCGGCGCGCGGCGCGAGCGGGCCAGTCGGCTGGCGGAACATCCCGGCGCCGCCCCCTCGCCGCCGCCACCCCTGAGCCGGCGAGCTCGCGCGAGCGAGGTGACTCGGCCCCTCCGGCTCCTGGCCAGCGGGAGGCCGCAAGTTCTCGCTGGCCGCGCGCTCTGGTAGCCTGGGTCGGTGCAGCTCCGCTCCGACGCCCGTCACCTCTCGCCTGTGCTCGCGCTCGCGACCGCCGTCGCGCTCCTCGCCCCGGCCGCCGCGCAGGCGGCGGACCCGGCCCCCGCCCTCGCGATCGACCTCGGGGGGGCGCAGCTCGACCTCGTGCTGGTGAAGGCGGGGCGCTTTCGCCAGGGCTCGCCGCCCACGGAGGCTGGCCGCGGTGACGACGAGGCGCTCCGGGACGTGACCATCCGCCGCGACTTCTACCTCGGGAAGTTTCCGGTCACGGTCGGGCAGTTCACGCGTTTCACGGCGGACACCGGCTACCGCACCGAGGCCGAGGTCGGCGCCTCTGGCGGGTTCGGCTTCGACGGCCAGGGCCTCTCGCAGCGCAAGGAGTTCACCTGGAGGACTCCCGGCTTCCCGCAGACCGACATGCACCCGGTGACGCTCGTGACCTTCAAGGACGCGGTCGAGTTCGCCCGCTGGCTGACGCGGAAGACCGGCCGCGTCTTCGACCTGCCGACCGAGGCGCAATGGGAGCTCGCCTACCGCGCGGGCACGCAGACGCGGTTCTATGCGGGGAACGACGACCAGTCCGCCGCCGCCATCGGGTGGTTCAAGGGCAACGCGGGGAGCGGGACGAAGCCTGTCGGGCAGCGGCAGCCGAACGCCCTCGGCCTGTACGACATGAGCGGCAATGCCTACGAGTGGTGCCGCGACTGGTATGGTCCCTACGCGCCCGGCCCGGCGGTCGACCCCGAGCAGACGACCGCTCCGGCCGGCGACAAGCCCCGGCGCGTGCTGCGCGGCGGGTCGTGGCTCAAGGAGCCGAAGCACCTGCGCGCCGCGGCGCGTTACCGGAACGACCCTGGCAGCCGCAACGCGGACAACGGCTTCCGCGTCGTCGCCGCGCTGGAGGCGAGCGCCCCGGCCGCCGCGGCGCCCTCCGCGCCATCGACGCCCGCGGCGCCGCTCCTTGCGGGGACCAGGCGCACGTCGCCGTCGAGCTCGTGGTCGACCGCGACGATCGTGGCGTTCGTCGGCGGCGGCCTCGTCCTGGCGAGCGCCCTCGTCGGCCTCGTCGGCCTGCTCGTGCACGGCGCGGCCCGCAGGCGCATTCCCGGGGCGCCTCCGGGCATGACCTTCCGGCCGCAGGGCGACGGCTTCTGGCTGAACGCCCCGCCGCACCTGCGCGGGTCGACCCTCCACTACCGCTGCCTCGTGAAGGGGGCGCTGCGGCGCGCGTCGGTGCCGATCGAGCCGAACCCGCGCGGGCAGTTCGTCTACACAGGCGGCGCCCCGTCGGCCCTGGAGGTGGAGCAGCTCGGCGCCGCCGCGTGGTCCGCCGGCGCGCCGCGCGGGGTCGCCGGCTCCTACCGCTCGCGGGACCGCATCTCGAGCTCGCCGGACATGGCCGTCGTCGCGCCGTTCCGCGGCTATCCCTCGGCTTACTGAGGCGCGCCGCCCGGCCCCGCATGCGCCGCCCGATCTGCGCCGTCTTCGCCGAAGCGCCCGCGCACCGCGCCCGCGCCGGCCGCACGCTGCGCGCGCTCCGGCTCGCCGGGCTCGCGCCGGTCGACGTCACGGCGGCGCCGCTCGCGGCCGCGGCGGAGGCGCTGGCGGCCGGGCCGGTGTGGCTCGTGCGCGGCGGCGCGTGGCCTTCCCCGTCCGCGGCGCTCGATCCGGACCCGTTCCCGCCGCCGAGCGACACCGGGCTGCCGCTCTGCGCGCTCGGCGCCGTCATGGCGCCGCCCGACCCCTCCGCGCGCGCCGAGCCCGACGCCGTCGCATGGGCCGAGCTGCTGCGGGCGACCGGCGGCGATCTGGGCCGCGCCGCGCGCGCGCGCCGGGGCCCGGGGTTGCCTCGCGCGGCGAGCGTGTACCTCGACGCGCCGCTCGCGGCGGGCGTCGCGGCGCGCCTGCGCGCGGGCGATCCGCTCGACGCCGCGCTCCAGGGCGAGCTCGGGGCGCGGCGCGCGCGCGTGGTGCGGCACGCGCCGCTCGACGTGTGCGACGACGCGGCGCTGCGGGTCGCGCAGGTCGTGACGAGCCTGCAGCAGGGCGGCGCCGAGCGGATCGCGATCGACCTCGCGACCGGGCTGCCGCGCCGCGGCGTGCGCTCGCGCGTGGTCGCGGTGTACCGGCCGACGCGCCCGACGTTCGGCGCGCCGCCGGGGTCGCTCGACCTGTCCGGAGCGCCGGGCGATCGCGAGGCGCGCTTCGACGCGCTCGCCCGGGAGCTCGCGGCGTGGGGCGCGGATCTCGCGCACGCGCACCTGCTCGACGCCGACGACCTCGCGCGCCTCTCCGCGCGCGGGTACCGGGCGCTCGTCACGGTGCACAACGTGGCCGCGGGCTGGCCGGCGGGGCTCGAGCGCCTCGGCGCGGACAGCGCGGCGCTGCTCGTGGCCTGCGCGCGCGCGGTCGAGGCGGAGCTCGCTGCACGCGCGCTGCCCATCCCGGCGCGGACGGTCTGGAACGGGATCGAGCTCGCGCCGGCAGGGGTGGAGCCCGCCGCGCGCGGGCGGTCCATTCTGGAACGCGCTGTCCAGAACGGGCGCGACCGCGCGCCCGCGGAGGCGGCGCACCGGTCGGGATCCGCGGACGCCGTCCGGCCCCGCGCGGCCGAGGCTGCGGCGTGGCGGCGGCGCCTCGAGCTCGCGCCGGACGACCTCGTCCTGCTCGCCGTGGCGAACCCGCGGCCGCAGAAGCGGCTGCACCTCCTGCCCGCGATCCTCGCGGCCACGCGGGCCGCGCTCGCGACCGCCGGCGATCCGCGGGCGGCGCGGCTCGTGATCGCCGGGAGCGCCTCGCCCCGCAGCGAGCCGGCGCTCGCCGCGGAGGCGGAGATCCAGCGCGAGGTCGACCGGCTCGGCCTGCGCGCGGAGGTGCGCTTCGCGGGCTCGGTCGCCGACGTGGCCGGCCTGCTCGCGGCGGCCGACGTGCTCGTCTCGCCGAGCGCCCACGAGGGGCTGAGCCTCGCGCACCTCGAGGCGCTCGCCGCCGGCCTGCCGGTGGTCGCGACGGGCGCCGGCGGCACCGCGGAGCTCGCGGCCGAGACGCCGGCGCTGGTCCACCTGCCGCTCGACGCCGCGCCGGAGCGCTTCGCGGGCGCGATTTTGGCGGCGGCGCGCGCCCTCCCGGCGTCCCTGGGCGGCCGGGAGGTCGTGGCGCGGCACTTCAGCGCGGCGCGGATGGCCGAGGGCTACGCGCGGCTCTACCCGCGGGCGATCGCGCGGAGCCGCGGTCCTGGCCGGGGGGACGGGCTGCTCCTCGTGACGAACAACTTCTCGACCGGCGGGGCCCAGTCGAGCGCGCGCCGCCTCTTGCTCGGCCTCGCGGCGGCGGGCGTGCGCGGCCGGGCGGCCGTGATCGAGGAGCAGCCGGAGTACCCGACGCCGGGGCGGCGCGCGCTCGCGGCCGCGGGCATCCCGGTGCTGGCGGTGCCGCCGCCGGCGGACATCGAGCCGGCCGAGGCGGTGGAGCGCCTGCTGCGCGCGATCGACGAGGACCCGCCCGAGGCCGTGCTGATGTGGAACGTGATCGCCGAGCACAAGGTGCTCCTGGCCGACGGGCTGCTCGACGTGCCGCTCTTCGACGTCAGCCCGGGCGAGATGTACTTCGCCTCGCTGCGCCGGTATTTCGCGTCGCCGCGCCGCGGGCTTCCGTACCGCGCGCCGCGCGATTACGGCGCGCGCCTGGCCGGGGTGATCGTCAAGTACGAGGCCGAGGCGGCGCTCGCCGCGGAGGTGCTCGGGGCGCCGGCGCGCGTGGTGCCGAACGGCGTGGCGCTCGGCCCGCGCCCGCCCGCGGCGCGGCGCGGCGCGGCGCGCTTCGAGCGACGAGCGACGAGCGACGAGCGCGCGCGGCTCGCGATCGGGACGGCGGCGCGGATCCATCCGCACAAGAAGCTCGACGAGCTGCTCGCTGCGCTGCGCCTCGCGGCGCCGCGCCTGCCGCCGCACGTGCTGCGCGTCGCGGGCGGCGTCGAGCGTGGCGCGGAGGCGCACGCCGAGGAGCTGCGGCGGATGGCGGCGGGCCTCTCGGTCGAGTGGGTCGGCGAGCTCGCCGACACGCGCGCTTTCCTGAGCGATCTCGATGTGTTCGCGCTCATCGCCGAGCCTGCCGGGTGCCCGAACGCGTCGCTGGAGGCGATGGCCGAGGGGCTGCCGGTGGTGGCCACCGCCGTCGGCGGCATGTCCGAGCAGGTGGACGACGGCGTGACGGGCCGGCTGGTGCCGCCGGCCGACGCGGCGGCGCTCGCGGGGGCGCTCGTGGAGCTGGCCGCGGATCCGGCGCTGCGGGCGCGCATGGGCGCGGCGGGGTGGGAGCGCGCGCGGGAGCGGTTCTCGCTGGAGAGGATGGTCCGCGATTACGTGGACGTGTGCCTGGGCAGGCGGGACGTACGGGGGAGGTGAGGAGAGGCCTCGCGCTGACGGGAGCCCCGCGCCGAAGTTGCCTTCGGCAATCGGGTGGGGCACGTGGGCATCGACCCCGACCATCGAGCCGGCCGGCGGGCGGCGCGGATTCGAGTCGAGGGCCGGGGGCCCATCCGGATCGGGCCCGAGCGAGAGGAGGAACACGATGAGCTACGTCGATGGTTTCGTTGTGCCGGTGCCGGCGGACAAGAAGGAGGCCTATCGCGCTCTGGCCGAGAAGGCCGCGGTGGTGTTCAAGGAGCACGGCGCGACGCGCGTCGTCGAGTGCTGGGGCGACGACGTGCCCGACGGCAAGATCACCGACTTCAAGGGCGCGGTGAAGGCGGAGCCCGGCGAGGTCGTCGTCTTCTCGTGGATCGTCTGGCCTTCGAAGGAGGCTCGCGACGAGGGCAACAAGAAGGTCATGGAAGATCCGCGCATGAACATGGGCAACGAGACGACGCCCTTCGACGCAAAGCGCATGATCTTCGGCGGGTTCGCCGTCCTCCTCGACGTCTGACCGGGCCGGCCGCCGCTCGCGGACGCGGCGCGGCGACATTCACGCACACACTGCGGTTCTGAGGGCGCGGGGCGTCCTGGGTGCGCCCTCGGCGCGCTGCGCCCCGGGGCCCGCCGCCTGCGCCTTCGTCACCAGCCTCATCAATTGCCTCCTGCTTTCCTCCTGCTTGCCTCCTACTTGCCTCCTACTTGCCTCCTACTTGAACGCGCGCGCCGCGCGCCGGCGCTTGTGTCCTGTGTCACGTGCCACGTAGCGCGTGGATGGTATGGGCGTTCACGTCAGCCCGCACTCCGGTCCTCGTCGCTCGTTTTGATATCGATTGACGGTCAGATCCTCGGCCACGTATCGTGAAAGATCGAGCGTGGACCTCACGCATGCCTCGCGCAAACGGGCCGCGCGCGGCAGGGCAAACCACGGACGAGGAGGGTGTCATGACGAGGATGGGGCGACGCTGGATGACGGGCTTCGGGCTCGCGCTGATGACGGCGGCGTGCGGAGCGAGCGAGGAGGTCGACGAGGCAGAGGACGTCGCGCACATCACCCGGGCGCAGACTCCGGCGAGCGAGTTCGTCCCCGTGGAGCTCGAGGCGACGGTCGATCACCTCGTCGCCAGGATCAACGAGAACGAGCTCCAGCCGATGCAGATGGTCGTCCTGCTGAAGAACCTCGGCGCCTTCTTCACGCCGATCGCCACGGGCGCGAGCCGCGCCATGGGTGAGCTCGGTGTCACCGGGAACGTGCTCGGACCCACCGAACAGACCGACGACCCCCTCAGCACGCAGGAGCTTCAGAATCAGCAGATGGCCGAGGCGGCGGCGAACGGCGCCAAGGGGATCGGCGTCTCGCCCTTCAATGACGTCAACGCCGCGGGCATCGACAAGGCGGCCGAGCAGGGGGTCCACGTGGTGACGTTCGACACCGACCTGGCGACCTCGAAGCGCTCGATCTACGTCGGAACGCTCAACAGGTCTGCGGGCGCCACGGCAGGGGAAACCCTGCTCAAGATGCTGCCCCCCGCCCCGGGTACGGTGGTGATCCACGGCAACGTCGGAACAGACTGGGTCGACGGGTTCGAGCGGACGGAGGGGGCGCGGGACGTGCTCGCGAAAGCCGGTTACGCGACCGTGGTGAGCCAGGTCTTCTTCTTCGGCGGCGGCGACGCCGATGACGTCGCGTGGATGACGTCCCAGATGCAGGCCGCGAACCCGCCCGTCGTGGGCATGCTCGGCCTGTTCAACCTCTCGTACCGGTGCGCGATGGCCGCGGAAGCCGTGGGCAAGCCGGAGCTCCCCGTCGTCGCCTTCGACTTCGATCCGAAGACCGTCGACTACATGCGCCAGGGGCGCATCAAGGCCACGCACATCCAGCGGCAGTACTACGAGGGTTACCTCGTGCCCTACATCCTCTACGGCATCAACAGCATCGGCCTCGACGCGACCAAGGCGATCCTCGCGCCGCAGATGTCCGACGAGTTCCGCTTCAACATCGGCGTCGACATGGTCCCGTGGGACAAGGTCGACGCCTACAACGACTTCCTCGACTCGATCGGCGCGACGCAATAGCGGCGTCGCGGCGCGAGGGAGACCTCGCGCCCGT
Source organism: Sorangium sp. So ce1153 (assembly GCF_051521595.1). Classification (NCBI taxonomy): domain Bacteria; kingdom Pseudomonadati; phylum Myxococcota; order Polyangiales; family Polyangiaceae; genus Sorangium; species Sorangium sp. So ce1153. The sequence goes on along the minus strand of NZ_CP150361.1, from coordinate 11,213,971 downwards.
GCCGGGGGTGAGCCTCACGCGCGCCGCCCCTTGGCCGTCCCCTGTCGCGATCGCTCCTGGCGCTCGGGCCCTCGCCGCGCTCACGGACCCGACGGGGCGCGCGGGCGCGACGCCTCCGGCCCTGCCGCGCCCTGCTCTGGCGCTGCCCGGCGCTCGCGCTCCGCGGCGGCGCCCTCCTCGGACAGCTTGGTCAGCCCGAAGGCCGCCAGGAAGCCGGCGAGGAGGAGCGCGGAGCCGGCCAGGAGCCCCCACAGCCCAGCTTCGATGGTCTTCTCGAGCATCTCCGCACTCTACGTCGCGCCAGACCGACCGTCCTCCGCCGCGCGCGCCGCCCTCGCTGGTCCTCTCGAGCCCGCTCTATGCTCGCGAGGTCGCCGCGCCTTGCCTGGCGTTCAGCGGCGCCGGGGCGCATCCTTGGGCCGCATTCGATGGGCAGGAGGTGATGAGCACATGAAGGCATACGAGCTGCAGAGCCCGCAGACGACCGGGGGAGCGCATGCATGGGCGCAGGTGGAGAGGGACGCGCCGAAGGCGGGCCCCGGGCAGGCGCTCGTGCGGATACGGGCCGTGTCGTTGAACTACCGCGATCTGCTGATCGCGAAGGGCGGCTATCTGCAGCCGGTGACGCGGCCGGTGATCCCGGTCTCGGATGGGGCTGGCGAGGTCGTGGAGGTCGGGGAGGGGGTGACGCGGGTCAAGGTGGGGGACCGGGTGACGCCGACGTTCTTCCAGACGTGGACCGACGGCGAGGCGGCGCGGGAGCAGCTCCGGGACCGGGCGCTGGGGGCCGGGAGCACGGACGGGGTGCTGGCGGAGCTCGTGGCGCTCGACGCCGAGGGGCTCGTGCCGCTGCCGGAGCACATGAGCTTCGAGGAGGGGGCGACGCTGCCGTGCGCGGCGGTGACGGTCTGGAACGCGCTGGTGCCGCAGGGGAAGCTCCAGGCGGGCCAGTCGGTGCTGGCGCAGGGCACGGGCGGGGTATCCATCTTCGCGCTGCAGCTCGCGCACGCGCTGGGGGCACGGGTGATCGTCACGTCGAGCAAGGACGAGAAGCTGGCGCGGGCGCGCGAGCTCGGGGCGGACGAAGGGATCAATTACCGGAAGCACCCTGGCTGGGAGGAGAAGGTGCTGGAGGTGACGGGCGGGCAGGGGGTGGACCACGTGCTGGAGGTGGGCGGGGAGGAGACGCTGCCGAGGTCGATCCGGGCGACGCGAGAAGGGGGGCACATCGCGCTGATCGGGCTCCTGAGCGGGGCGTGGGCGGCGCCGGACCCGAAGGCGATCGAGCAGAAGCGACTCCAGGTGCTGCCGGTGTTCGTCGGGAGCCGGAGGATGTTCGAGGACATGAACCGGGCGCTCGTGGCGCACCGGATCAAGCCGGTGATCGATCGGGTGTTCGGGTTCGACGAGGCGCCGCAGGCGCTGAGATACCTGGAGTCGGGGGCGCACTTCGGGAAGGTGGTGATCCGCGTCTGATCGCAGAAGAAAGGCAGCCCGGGGCCCGCCCGCCGCTGCCCGCGCCGTCGAGCGCCGCGCGCCGGTAGGCCGCGGGGGTCGTGGCGAAGTGGCCGCGGAACAGGCGCGTGAAGTGGCTCGCGTCGCGGAAGCCCCAGCGCGCGGCGACCTCGGACACCGCGTCGTCCGGGCGGGTCGAGAGCTCGCTCGCCGCCCGCTCGAGGCGGCGCCGCCGGATGTGCGTGGCGAGCGAGCTGCCGAGCTGCTCTGCCATCACGCCGTCGAGGTAGCGGCGGCTCACCCCCTGCGCCCGCGCGATGTCCGTCGGCTGGAGCGCCGGGTCGCCGAGGCGCAGCTCGATGTCGGCCAGCGCTCGCTCGACCCGGGCCCGCGGGAGCTCGGGCGCGCGGCCGCACATGCCGATCGCCTCGAGCACGACGCCGACGGCCGCCATGCAGTCGCGCTCCGACAGCGACGAGCTCTCGCGCAGGATCTGGCGCAAGAGTCCCGCCACGACCCGCTCGCCCGCGTGCTCTTCGCCGCGCGTGACGGCCGTCCGGAGGTCGACCCCGGGGTGCCGCTGCTGCACCGCCGAGAGCGGCAGCCGCAGCAGCAGCCGCCGCCCCCGGCTCATCGTCAGCTCGAAGGGGGCGTCCGACTGAACCCAGGCGAACGTCCCCTCGCGCAGGATTGCCCGGTGGCCTCCCTGCGCGATCACCCCCTCGCCCTCGGCCACGGCGACGATCTTGAGCAGCCCCGTGGCCTGTCTGGGCTCGCAGCGGACCTCGAACGGCTCGGCGCCGAGCCAGAGCAGCTCGCCCGGGCCGGCCCGCACCGCGCGCTCGATCACCGCGTCCGGAGGCGTCGCCACGTGCGTCAGTTCCATCGTGGACCATCCGCCGCGTCGAATCGGGCCAGGCGCCGTCCGCCCCGGCACCCCACGCTGGGGCCAGACACTCGGCCCCGGAGGAACATCATGTCTGCTGTCCAGATCATTCGCGTGCCCATTCTACCCTTTCGCATGCTGAGCGCCCATCTGCTCGTCGGCGCCGCAGGCTGCGTGCTGGTCGATGCCGGCGTGCCAGGCGCGGCGCCCGGGGTCGGCGAGGCGCTGGCCCGCGCGGGCCGCGGCTGGTCCGACCTGAAGGCGATCGTGGTCACTCACGCCCACGTCGACCACGCCGGCAGCGCCGCCGAGCTGCGCGAGCGCTCCGGAGCGCTCGTCATCGCCCACGAGGCCGAGGTCGAGCACCTCAGTGGACGTGCCCCGATGACCTACTGCCCGACCGGCTGGTTCGGTCGCTTGTTCGTCCGGACCCCTCTCCCGCACGAGCGCTACGCCCCCGTCGCGCCCGACCTCGTGCTGTCCGGCAACGAGACGCTCGACCTGGCGCCCTATGGGATCGCGGGCCGCGTGCGCCCCACGCCCGGGCACACCCAGGGCTCGATCTCGGTCGTCCTCGAGTCGCGCGAGGCGCTGGTCGGGGATCTGGTCGCCTCGGGGGTGATGCTGGGCGGGCTCGCGCGGCTCGGCCATGCGATCCGTCCTCCCTTCGAGATGGACCCGCGCGCCGTCGGCGTCCAGCTGGAGCGGCTGGTCGACGAAGGGGTACAGATCTTCCACCTGGGCCACGGAGGGCCGCTCGACGCCGACGAGGTGCGGCGGCACGCCCGCGTGCTGGCCAGCTCCGTCGCCGGCGTGCCCCACCTGCAGCGGAGATCGCGATCGCGCCGGGCAGCGCCGGGCGCGATCGCGATCGACCATCCGGGCTGAACTGCGGCCCCAAGTCCATGATTTCACGTCGGATCTCGCCGGCACACGGGCTGCAACGGGCGGCGCTCGGAGAGGAGCCCGATGCCGATGATGACCCGAGATACCTCCGACACGTCCGTCACGTTCTCGCTCGCGGAGCTCGCGAAGCTCGAGGAGGCGCGCGTGCGGGAAGAGCACCTCCAGCGCGCGAGGATGCGCGAGCAGGAAGCCCGCGAGCAGCGCGAGGCGGAGGCGCGCCGGCGCGCAGCGGAGGCGGCGCGGGCCGCCGCCGAGGCAGAGGCGCGGGCGCGGCGCGAACAGGAGCAGGCCGAGGCGGAGGCGCGCGCGGAAGCGCGGGCGCGGGCGGCGCTCGAGGTCGCGCGCATCGAGGCCGAGGCGAAGGCGCGCCTCGAGGCTGACAACGCGGCGCGCGCGCACGAGCTGGCCGTCGCCCGCGCGCGCGCCGAGGGCCGGCGCCGCAGCCTGGTACACGCGCTCGCGGCGGCGCTCGGCCTCGCGCTGTGCGGCGGCGCGGCGGCCGCGTACGGGGTCGCGCAGCACGTGGCGGGCCTGGAGCACGAAGCCCGGCGGCTCCGCGACGCGCAGGCGGCGCTGGCAGAGGAGCGCGAGAGCGCGAGGGCGGCCGCGCTCGCGGCCCTCGACCGGCGCCACGCGGCGCTGCGCGGCCGCCCCCTCGCCGACGGCGCCGAGGCGGCGCGCGCGACCGCCGAGGCGGCGCGGAAGGCCCTCGATCCGCGGGCGCTGGACCACGACCGGCTGCGGGCGTTCGGGGACGCGCTCGACGCGCTGGAGGCGCGGCTCGACGCGCTCGAGAGGATCGCGGCGCTCGATCGGCGCCACGCCGACCTCGCCGCCTGGGCCGCCGAGCGCCGGACCGAGGCCACGGCGGCGGTTCGGGTCGCCGCGGCGCGCGCGAGGGCGGCGGGCGCCGACGAGGCCGCGCTCCGCGCCTACGAGAGCGCGCTCGATCGCCTGCGGGAGGCGCTCGCCCGGCCCGCGGCGCCGGGCCCGCAGCCGCAGATCCGGCCCCCGCGGCCCGAGTGCACGAACCCGGGCGACCCGATGTGCGGGCTCGATGGGCGGCCTCTCTAGCTCCGCGCGCCACGCGTGGAATCAGAGGCGCTGACGCCGCGCTCCTCTCCGGACGAGCGACGGCGCCGCCGCTCCTCCGGGCGAGCGACGGCGCCGCCGCCCCCGGCGCAGCGCTTCCACGCTCCGGAGGCGCATGGCACCCTGCGAGGAGAATGGCCAAGGACGTGCCGAGCACCAGCGAGCACCGGAGCCCGGTGCGGCCCGAGGCAGGGCGGCGGCGGCCGGCGCTCGTGTGCGCCTTCCCGCGGCCCATGGCGTTCGCGCTGCCCGACTCCGGCAGCGTCATCGGCCGCGCCTGGCTCGCCGAGCGCGGCCTCGCCGACGAGGAGGTGTCCGGCAGGCACCTGCGGATCGATCGCGCCGGCGGCGCGCTGCGCGTCGCGGACGTCGGGTCGCGCAACGGCACGTGGGTGAACGGATCGAGGCTCGCGCCGCGCGACCTCACGCCGCTCGACGACGGCGCGGTGCTGAGGCTCGGGCGCATCCTCTTCGTCTTCCGCGAGGAGCTCCACGGCCCCCTGGATCCGGCGCCGCCGGTGGGCGGGCTCGTCGGTCCGTACGGGCTGCGCGCCGTCGCGCAGCCCCTCGCGGGACTGCCGCGGAGCCGCCCCGGCAACGTGCTCATCGAGGGGGAGACCGGCGTGGGCAAGGATCTCGTCGCGCGCGCCGCGGCGGCGGCGCTCGGGCGCGCGGCGCCGTTCGCGGCGGTGAACGTGGCCGGCGTCGCCCGCGGCGTCTTCGAGTCCCAGATGTTCGGCCACGTGGCGGGCGCGTTCTCGGACGCGCGCAGCGCCGCGCCCGGGATCGTCGTGGCCCACGACGGCGGGACGCTGTTCCTCGACGAGATCGGCGATCTCGACCTCGATCTCCAGGCGAAGCTCCTGCGGCTCCTGGAGAACCGCGAGGTGCTGCCGGTCGGGGCGCAGCGGCCGGTCCACGTGAACGTGCTGGTCGTCGCGGCGACGCACCGGGACCTCGAGGAGATGGTGGCGCGCGGGGCGTTCCGGCGCGACCTGTTCGCGCGGCTCGCGATGGCGCGCATCCACGTGCCGGCGCTCCGCGAGCGGCGCGAGGACCTCTTCAGCGTGGCGTGCGAGCTCGCGCGGCGCGCGGGCGTCGCGCTCCCGGCCGAGGCGGTCGAGGTCGAGGCCATGGAGCGGCTGCTGCTCGACCCCTGGCCAAGCAACGTGCGCGGGCTCGACGCGGCCCTCGCGGCGGTGCGCCGCCTCGACCCCGAGCCCGGGCTGCGGCTGTGGGCGCTCGAGGAGGTGCTGGGGAAGGCGCCGGACGACCAGAAGGTCGCGCTCACGCAGGAGCGCGTCGAGTCCGCCCTCGCGGCCGCCGGGGGCAACGTGACGTCGGCCGCGGAGCGGCTTGGCGTCTCGCGCGGCAAGCTGCTGCGCTTCCTCAAGCGCGCGCAGCAAGAGGAGTGATCGCCCTACCGGGCGCTGGCGCAGCGGAAGCCGATGCTCCAGCCGCGCGCCGTGGGAGCGCTCGGGCGGCGGTGGGCGGAGCGGACGTACTGGCTCTCGACCGTGTCCCACCCGCCGCCGCGGAGCACGCGGCGGGAGTCGTCGCACTCGTCCCTCTCGTAGGGGCAATAATGGCTCTCGGTCCACTCCCAGACGTTGCCGGCCAGGTCCAGGGCGCCGACTGGCGATCTCCCTGCCGGCGATCGTCCGACGGGGGCGGTCGCCGGGGCCGCGTCGCCGTCGTTGTACATGCGGGGCCACGGCCCCTTCCCCACCTTTTCGAGCCGCTCCGTCAGCATCTGGCTGCACTCCGGCCCGCAGGCGTTGAGGCGTTCGCCCGAGGGAGGCGCGTGGCCCCAGGGGTAGGTCCATGCGTCCTTGCCGCGCGCCGCGAGCTCCCACTCCGCCTCGGTGGGCAGCCGCTTGCCGGAGGCGGCGCAATACGCCTTCGCCTGGTACCAATCGACGCAGTTGATGGGGTGGTCCGGCGCCTCGGGGCCGTTGCAGAACTGGCTCCAGAAGGAGCGGCCGCTCGGCGTGAGCCCCTCCGACTCGACGGTTTGCCGCGGGCGCTCGCAAGCCTCGCAGTCCGAGTAAGCCTTCACCGTGACCTCGGTGGTGTCGAGGCAGAACGACCTCACGGTCACGCCGTGTCGCGGGGTCTCGTCGCTGGGCGTCTCCGCGTCCACGTCGGAGCCCATCTGGAACTCGGCGCCTTCGACGAGCACCATGCCGCCCGGGCAGCCGCCCGATCTGGCCGGCGGCGCGCGCAGGAAGAGGTACACCCCCGCGCCCGCCGCGCACGCGGCGGCGGCGAGCGGCACGGCGCGCCGGAGCCGCGTGGCGCGCCCGCCCGAGGGACCCGGCGCCGCGGGCCGCGCCGCGGCGAGCGGGTGGAGCACGGTGTGGCCGGCCGCGGAGTCATGGATGGCGCCTGCCGTCACGGGGTCGCCCGCGAGCGCGCCTGATGTCGCGAGCGCGCCTGATGTCGCGAGCGCGCCTGAGGCCACAGGCCCTCTCGCGAGCTCGCCCGCGCCGTGGGGCGCGCCCCGGAGATCGACCGGCGCGGCCACGGTCGTGGCGAACGCCGCCGGGTGATGGCGGCCAGCCGGCGCGTCGAGCTCCACGATCCTGGCCTCCAGACCGAGGAGCGCCTCGACCATCTCGCGCGCCGACTGGAATCTGCAGCTCGGATCGACGGAGAGCGCCTTGGCGAACCAGTCGTCGATCGACGCCGGCAGGTCCGGCCTCTGCTCGGTGACGGGGCGGAACTTCCCCTTCAGGACCGCCGCGCCCACGGCGACGAACGAGCTGCCCTGGAACGGCTGCGCGCCGGTCAACGTCTCGTAGAGGATGACGCCGAGCGACCAGAGATCCGAGCGCAGATCGACGTCCTTGCTCCCCTCGAGCTGCTCCGGGCTCATGTAGGGGGCCGATCCGATCACCATCCCTGTCTCGGTGAGCGCGGGGTTCGCCGCCGGCGCCGCCGCGTCGCCCGCGATCTTCGCGACGCCGAAGTCGAGCACCTTGACGAAGAGCGGGTATTCTTTGCTCCCCTCCGTGATGAAGACGTTGTGAGGCTTGATGTCGCGGTGCACGATGCCGCGCTCGTGGGCGCTCTCGAGCGCGCTCCCCACCTGCTGCACGAGCGACCTCGCGGTGGCGAAGCTGAGGCGGCCGCCGCGCTCGAGGAGCTCGGCGAGCGAGAACCCGCGCAGGAGCTCCATGACGAGGTACGGCACGGCGCCGTCGACGGCGCCGTAATCCATGACCTGCACCACGTGCGGGTGCGCGATCCGCGCCGTGGCCCTCGCCTCCCGGTGGAAACGCGCGACGAGGGCGGGGTTGGCCGCCACCCGCTCGGGACGGATGAACTTCACCGCAACGTCGGTGTCGAGGGCGAGGTGCCGCGCCGCCCACACGACGCCCATCCCGCCCTGCCCGAGAGGCCTCAGCAGGTGCAGCTTGTCCGCGATGACGGCGTCGGGTCGGAGCTCCACGAGGACCGGGCGATGGTACCACCGGCGCGCCAGCGGCTGCACCGCGGCCGGCGGAGCCTGCCGTCACGCGGAGCTCAACGGCTCATCCACGCGAGCGGGGCGACCCCTGGAGGGTGCCCGTGCCCGTCAGATCTCGATCGGCCAGCCGAGGTGGCGCTCGTACATCCGGCTCCGGTGCTCGAGGAGCGCGCGCGGCACCGCGTCGCCGATCGCCTCGTGCGCGGTCCCGAAGGCCTGGCGGAGCAAAGGCTGGAGTCGGGGGCAGTCGCTCTCCGGGATCGGGCAGAGCGGGGTCAGGAAGGTGGCGGCGTAGACGTCGAGCGCGTTCGGGCGATCGCCGTCGAGGTAGTCGCGGCCTCCGTCGAGGCGGGCGGCGAGGGCGGAGAGCGTGGTGGTGATGCGGGCGCGCGCGCGGTCGAGGTCGATCGCGGGGGAGTAGCCGTAGCGCGCCGCGAGGTAGCGCGCGACGGGCAGCGGAAAGCCGCGCTTGCCCTCGCTCGTCACCGAGGCGTGGATCATGAAGAGGCGCGCGTTCCAGCCGAGGCCCTCCTCGCCCGCGATCTCGTGGAGCAGGCCGACGGTGCGGGCGCGGTGATCGAGGTCGTCGGGGAGCAGGGCGCCCGGCGACCCGAGGCGGGCGGCGAGGGTCGTGATCGCGGCCCAGTGGGCGCGCGGGGGCTCGTCGTCGTGGAAGACGACAGGCACGTTGTCGGTGCGCATCCACGCCGCGAGCTCCGCGTCTTCCCGCGAGAACCGCACCACGCGCACCGGCACGCCCTGCAGCCGGAACAGCCCCTTCGCGGCCTCCGTCCAGGGGCTCGGAACCATCCCCGTCGCGACCAGGCGGACGCCGCGGGCCGCCTTCGCGGTCGCGACGTCGACGAACTCGATAGGATTCATGCGCCCGATGCTGCCCCGAGGCGGCCTCGCCTTTCAAGCGGCACCGGCCGATTCGACGTCGATCGCCGCCGCGAGCCCCCGGTGCGCCACCGCGAATCCGTCGCCGGGCGACGAGGTACTATAGCGGCCATATCCGCTGCTCCAGCTCGGAGAGCGATGAGACCTGGGACTCCCAGCCGTCGAGCCTGAGCTGGAACTTGAGGTTGCTGTACCGGTGCAGGAGCGCGAGGGCCATCAGCCTGCGGCGCGGCGCCGGGCTCGGCTCGGTGAGGTCGTATCCATACGAGCCAAGGAGGGCGCGCTGGAGCTCCGCGCTGCCGGCGGCGAGGAAGAGGCAAGGGCCCAGCAGGTCGTACTCGCGTGGCCCGAGGCACGCGTCCGCGAAGTCGATCATGCCGGTGACACGCCACCCCTCGTCCGTTTGCGTCACGAGGAGGTTCTCCGGCGTGTACTCCCCGGTCAGGAGCACCGGGACCACGGACCTCGGGAGCAGAGGGCGGGCGGACTCCAGGTAGGACCGGATCTCGGACACCAGGTGCTCGGGCAGGCCCATGCGCCGGTGCCGGGCCTCGCACCCGGCGATCTGGCGCTCCACGAACGCGTCCCAGCCGAGGTCGATGCCCTCTAGCCCGCCGGTGGGCAGCGCGTGGGCAGCTCTCATGATCTCGCCGATGCGGGTGAGCGCATCGACTCGCTCCGCGCCGCCCATCGCCGGCCACGCCTCTTCCAGGGTGCGCCCCGGGAGGCGCGACATCACGAGATAGGGCCAGCCGTCGAGGTCCGCTTGCCAGAGGAGCTCCGGCGTGGCCGCGGGGATGTTGGTGTGGAAGCGCGCGAGCGAGAGGCGCTCGGCCTCGAACTGGTGCCGCAGGAAGGGCGGAAACAGCTTGATGATCTGGCCGGCGTCGTTCGCGACAACGACGTTGGTCCCGTTCGCGAACGCGGAGAGCCCACCCGTCGAGAGGCCGTGGCGCGCGCACACAGCGAGGATCGCCGGGCGAAAGGCGTCGAGATCGGCGCGGATCTGGTCGAACGCGCGGGGGCCGTCGAACGGCGGGAAGAGGGGTTGGTCGCCCGCGGGCGCGCTCGGATCGGGCGGCATAGGCGGCGAGCACCCTAACGCGCGTGCGCGCGGGCCGCCATCGAGGAATCTGCCGGCGTGGCTGCCGGCGAGCGCGGACGTGGCGCGCGGCTCCCCGGCGCGTGGCGCCGCGAGCCGCGAGCCGCGCGCCGCGCGCCGGCAGCGGCGGCGATCTCGCGCGTCGCGCGTCGCGCGAAAGACGAAGAACGGACACCTGGCGGAGCCCGGGCGACTGGAACATCCTTCGCGGGAAACGTCGTTCCCCGACACCACCTCGTTCTCCTGGAGAGGAGCGTTCCACCATGCAGATGCCGGATCCCCCGGAAACCCACAAGGAGTTCATCCGCCGCTTCCCCAAGCTCGGCGAGGCCTGGGCGCTCCTCGGCGAAGCCGGCGCGGAAGGGCCCCTGCCCGAAAAGACGGTCCGCCTCCTGAAGCTCGCGTTCGCGTGCGGCGCGATGCGCGAAGGCGCCGTCCACTCGAGCGTGCGCAAGGCCCTCGCCATGGGGATATCGCCCGAGGAGATCGAGCAGGTCGTCGCGATCTCGGCCGCGACGCTCGGCCTGCCCGGCACCGTCGCCGTCTACTCCTGGGTGCGCGACGTCCTCGATGTCGTCGAAGAGCCCGGCGGGTGAGGCGCGGCGCATGAGGACCGCCGAGAGTCGGGGCCGGACGCGCGCCCTCGTGGGGGCGCTCGGGGTCGGCGCCCTCGTCCTGAGCTGCCTCGGCCCGACGGCGGGCCAGGTCGATCTGCCGGGCTTCGACACCCCCGTGGAGAAGGCGCTCTCCTTCCCGGCGGGGAAGAAGCTGGAGTTCCCGGTGCACGCCGACAGCTACGAGCACGGCGGCGCAAACTACGTGCGCATCGAGGTGACCCTGCTCCGCGGCGGCGCGCCGGTCGGCACGATGGCGTGCGACGGGTTCGAGCTGGAGGGCGGCGCCGGGTGCGGCTCGAACGCCACCCACCTGAACGGCAGCTGCGCGATGGAAGTCCCCGCCGGCGGGAGCGACGCCATCCGGGTGGTGGCGACGCTCGCGGACAAGGGCAGCTCGGCGAAGCTCGAGGGGCTCAGCGTCTATATCCGGGATTGATACGACCGGTCCTGTCCGGCCTCGGCGCCTCGCGGCGCGCGCGCGCGCGCGTCGCGCCGGAGCTGCTGGCCGTCGCACCGACATCCTGTATGCTCCCGCGCCCCCCGTGGGGCGCTCGCCGCCATGCCGCTGATCGTCGTCGAGGATCTCCGCAAAGCATACCGGGTGGCCGAGCGCCGGCAGGGCGCGTGGGGCGCCGTCGTCGGGCTGGTGCGCCCGCGCTACCGCGCCGTCGACGCGCTCGCGGGCGTCTCGTTCTCGCTCGATCGGGGCGAGCTCGTCGGGTACATCGGGCCGAACGGCGCCGGCAAGTCCACCACGGTCAAGATCCTCGCGGGCGTCCTCGTGCCGGACTCGGGGCGCTGCGAGGTGGCCGGCCGCGTCCCGTGGCGCGATCGCGTCGCGCACGTGCAGCGGCTCGGGGTCGTCTTCGGCCAGCGCACCCAGCTGCTCTGGGACCTGCCGGTCATCGACTCGTTCGAGCTGCTCCGGGACATCTACCGCGTCGGCGCGGCCGACTACGCCCGCGCGCGCGACGAGCTCGTCGCGATGCTCGACCTCGCGCCGCTGCTCGACACGCCGGTGCGGCAGCTCAGCCTCGGCCAGCGGATGCGCTGCGATCTCGCGGCTGCTCTGCTCCACGCGCCCGAGCTGCTCTTCCTCGACGAGCCCACGATCGGCCTCGACGCGGTCTCGAAGCTCGCGGTGCGGCGCTTCGTCCAGCGGCTGAACCGCGAGCGCGGCGTCACGGTGATCCTGACGACGCACGACATGGACGACATCGAGGCCCTTTGCTCGCGCGTCATCCTCATCGCCGGCGGCCGGGTGCTCTCTGACGGCTCGCTCGAGGCGCTGCGCGCGCAGGTCACCGCCGAGCGCTGGCTCATCGTGGACCTGACGGACCCCGCGGCGGAGATCGCCGAGCCGCACGCCGAGGTGATCCGCCGCGAGGGCGACCGCGTGACGCTGCGCTTCGACCCGGCGGCGATCTCGACGGCGGAGCTCGTCGGGCGCGTCACCGCCCGCTACCCGGTGCGCGACCTCCTCGTGCAGAACCCGCCCATCGACGAGATCGTGGCGCGGCTCTACGGCGAGGGCGGCGGCCGGGGCGACGAGGCGGGCGCGCGGCCGTGAGCGGGATCTTCGCTTATTACGCCATGTTTCGCGCGCGCTTCCGCGCGCTCTTGCAGTACCGCGCGGCGGCCGCTGCAGGGTTCGGCACGCAGCTCTTCTGGGGGTTGATCAAGGTGATGGTGCTCGAGGCGTTCTACGCGAACGCCGCGGCGGGCGCGCCGCTGCCGATGGCGCTCGGGCAGGCGGTCACTTACACGTGGCTCGGCCAGGCGTTCTTCCAGCTGATGCCTTTCTCGACGAACCCCGACCCCGAGGTGCGCGAGCAGATCCGCACCGGTTCGGTGGGCTACGAGCTCGCGCGCCCGCTCGATCTCCATGCGATGTGGCTCACCCGCGCGCTCGCCTCGCGCGTCGCGCCGACGGTCCTGCGCGCGGTCCCGATGGCCGTGGTCGCCGTGCCGTTTCTCGGCATGTCGCTGCCGCCGTCGCTCGCCGCCGCCGGCGCGTGGGCGGCGTCGATGGTCGGCGCGGCGGCGCTCGTCGGCGCCTTCGCGACGGCGGTGACGTCGACGATGCTGTGGACCACGTCCGGCGACGGCATCGCGCGGATCGTGCCGTCGGTGGTCCTCATCGGCTCGGGCATGATCGTGCCGCTGCCGCTCTTCCCGGCGTGGATGCAGCCCTGGCTCGACGCGCTGCCGTTCCGCGGCATGATGGACGCGCCATTCCGGCTCTACCTCGGGCACCTGCCCGCGGGGGCGCTCCCGGGCGTGCTGCTGCACCAGGCGCTGTGGACCGCGGTTTTCGTGATGATCGGCCGCGCGATGGTCGCGCGCGGACTGCGGCGGCTCGTGGTGCAGGGCGGCTGAGCGGCGAGGAACGGGCGAGGGACGAGGGAGAGGCGAGGAGCAAGGGAGGAAGAGGCGAGATGTCGCGGGACGCAACAAGGCTCTACCTCCGGCTCGCCGCCGCGTCGCTGCGGTCGCAGATGCAGTATCGCGCGTCGTTCGCGATGTGGTCTGTCGGCCAGTTCGTCACCGTGGGCATCGAGCTGCTCGGGGTGTGGGCGCTGTTCGACCGGTTCGGCGCGGTCCGGGGGTGGCGCTTCGCGGAGGTCGCGCTCCTGTTCGGGCTCGTCAACGTCTCGTTCGCGCTGGCCGAGTCGTTCGGCCGTGGATTCGACACCTTCTCCGCGCTGGTGAAATCCGGCGATTTCGACCGGATGCTGCTCCGCCCGCGCTCCACGGCGTTCCAGGTCGCGACGCGGGAGTTCCAGTTCCTGCGCACCGGGCGGCTCGCCGTTGGCCTCGTGATGCTCTTCTGGGCCGGCGCCGCGCTGGAGGTCGGGTGGACGGCGGCCAAGGTGGCGCTGCTCGCGGGCGCGATCACCGGCGGCGCCTGCGTGTTCTACGGGCTACTCGTGCTCCAGGCGACGCTGTGCTTCTGGACGGTCGAGTCGCTCGAGATCATGAACACGGTGACCTACGGCGGCACGGAAGCGGCGCAGTACCCGCTGACCCTGTACCGCGACTGGTTCAGGCGGTTCTTCACGTTCGTCGTGCCGCTGGCGTTCGTGAGCTACATCCCGGCGGGGGCGCTGCTCGAGAGACCCACGGTGCCAGCGCTGCCCGAGGCCGCGCGGTGGGGATCTCCGGTGGTCGGCGTGGTGTTCCTGCTCGTGTCGCTGCGCATCTGGCGCTTCGGCGAGCGGAGGTATCAGTCCACTGGGTCGTAGGGGGACGGGCGCAAGGGCCGTGGCGCCGGGGAGGGGGCGTCGCGCGGGGTGGGGGAGGAGAGCGGCACGAGCGGGCGGCTTTGCGTGGGATTGATGGCCGAGTCAACCCACGGTCCCGCGCTGGGCAGCATGCACCACACAGATTCGGACCCGGGATCGGTCCCGTCGGCCTGGTGCCCTCTCGTGGAGCCCCGTGCCCTGGAGTCGGGGCACACGCAGGTCACACGGAGGCGAACGAGCCCAGTGGGCTGCCCGTAAGCACGGGCCGGAGCGGCAACGACCCGCTGCGGACGTACGCTACCGGCGGATCGAGCACGATTGCGCCAAGGTCGTTCCCTCGGTGATCGCTCCGCGGTGGCCCGCGGCTCGCTTGAGCCGCGCACATGCGAACACATCATCTCGCCTCAGCAATGCTGTTCTCCGTCTTGTGCGGGCTCGGTACTGCATCGTGCGCCCTGAGTCCGGAAGCGACACGGGAGACGGACGCCGACCTCGAGGCCTGGATCGCGGCCATGACCGGCGGTGTTCGGGACAGCCAGCAGGACTTGGACGGCTCGGAAAGCCTCGATCTCTTGGAAACACCAGCGGCGACGGATGTAACACCGGATGCGGCGCCGCGCGGCAGATGCGAGGACGCCTGTATGGCCTATTATGAGGTCATCGACAGGTTCTGCTCGCAAGTTCCAGTGAAGTGGAAGGTTCGCTGCCATCTCGCGAAAGCGTCTGGAAACGCTGCGTGCCACGCGCGTTGTCCCTGACGAGCCGGTTGACGGGCTGGGGGGAGATCGGGTGCTATGATGCCAGCATGGACATCATCGGCGAACGGAAAATCGTCTTTCAGCCGGCCGGAGCGGAGCATGAGCGCGAGATTTCTCTTCGCGTCGGCCGGCCTCAACAACGACCGGATGACGGCTGGGAGGTCCAGATCGACATCTTGGATCCAGAGAAACCGTGGAAACTGCCGCCGGTGTGGGGAACCGATGGGCTAGGAGCGGTCATCCTTGGCATCTTCGCGCTCTCCAAGTACGTCGAGTGGTACACCATGAGAGGTCGTCTGATGTTGCCTGAACATGGAGAAACCGTGTTCCCGGAATGGGGGCTCCTGCTGGAGGCGAGCACGCCGCCCGCTCCTGCCCAGCAGGCAGCGCCCGCCCTGGATGGTGAGGCGGAGGAGTAGGATCGCGCTCTACTCGCCCCCGTTCAGGTCTCCGCAGCCCGCGGCGGCGTGGGAGCGCGTCCTGGTGAGCACGGACCTCGCCGAGCCGGACCGCTGGGAAGCGGATGATGGTCCGGACGCTCAACCCGAAGTGTCGGGCCATCTCCTCCGCCGTGACGAGGCGCCTGGATTGCAGGAAGAGGATCAGCGCCAGCAAGCGGTCGACCCGGTTCATCCGGGCACGCCGGCGGCCCTACCATACCCTTCGGGCGCGCGTCGAGCTCACGCTAACGGCAGGCACGCACCGCGGTAAGCCGCCCTGGCGGAGGCGCGCGTCACCAGGTTCCGTCGAACCAGCTGTGCGTGAGGCTGTTGTCCGTGCCCCGCGCGAAGATGTCGATTCGCCCGTTCCCCCAGCTCACCGCGTCCGGCGACGCCGTGAGGTTGCCGCCCAGCCACTCCCAGTCCGCCCAGCTTCCCTGGTACCACTTGTGCCAGAGCGCGTTGTCCGCGCCCCGCGCGAAGACGTCGAGCCGGCCTGAAGCCCAGGAGGACACCCCGGGCGCCGACGTGAGGACGCCGCCGAGCGACTCCCAGCTCGACCAGCCGCCCTGGAAATACTTGTGTACGAGGCTGTTGTCGGTGCCCCGCGCGAACACGTCGATTCGCCCGTTCGACCAGCTGACGGCCGCCGGATCGGAGGTGAGGCTGCCGCCGAGCGACTCCCAGGCCGACCAGCCCGCCTGGTAAGCGATGTGCCAGAGTGCGTTGTCCGCGCCCCGCGCGAACACGTCGAGCCGTCCGGAGCCCCAGGAGCTCACCGCCGGACCGGACGTCAGCCCGCCGCCGAGCGACTCCCAGCCCGACCAGCCGCCCTGGAAATACTTGTGCACGAGGGTGTTGTCGGTGCCCCGCGCGAACACATCGATTCGCCCGTTCGACCAGCTGACGGCCGCCGGATCGGAGGTGAGGCTGCCGCCGAGCGACTCCCAGCCCGACCAGCCCCCCTGGTAGTACTTGTGCCAGAGCGCGTTGTCCGTGCCCCGCGCGAACACGTCGAGCCGTCCGGAGCCCCAGGAGCTCACCGCCGGGCCGGACGTCAGCCCGCCGCCGAGCGACTCCCAGCGCGCACCGTAGAGCGCGGCGGCGCCGCTGACGTCTCTGGTCGTCAGGTTGAGGTCGCCGGCGTTCGTGCCGTTGCACTGCGGGTAGTGCATCACCGAGGCCGAGTCGTAGGCGGTCAGCGCGCGCCAGCTGCTGTCCTCGAAGCACGTGCCCGCCTCGGGCCGCGTGTGCTCGTGTCGGAAGCCGAGCGTGTGGCCGAGCTCGTGCCGCAGGATGCCCGCGAGCGTGTAGGGGGCGATGACCCCGAACGAGGTCGAGTCGATGAGCACGTTGCGGTTGGCGCGGTTGTAGTTCGGGAAGAACGCGCGAGCCAGGTAAGGCTGGCCGCTCACCGGCCTGACGTCGAAGACGACGTTGTTGTTGCTGGCGTTGCACGAGGAGTCCTGGTCGGAGCGGTAGTCGAAGTTGACGTACGCCGCCCCCTCCCACGCCGCGGTGGCGCTCGCCATGGCAGCGACCACGGCGCTGTAGTTCCCGCCGAACGATGTGCTCACGCAGTACGTGATGCTCAGCTTCTGCGTGTCGTTCCACCTGTCGTCCACGCCGCCGCTCTGGTCGACGACGAGCGCGCCACGCAGGAGATGGCGCTCGTAGAACTTCTTGAGGTCGTCGAGCCCGTCGACGGGCGTATCGCCGTCCACGATATAGAGCCCTGTGTCCCGCTCCTGGTACGTGCTCGCCACGAACTCCTCGAAGCTGAGCTGGGTGTCGCTCACGTCCTCAGGGACGCCGGAGTCGACGGGCGCTCCCTCCACGCATCCGAACAACGCGATAGCCGAGAAGGCAAAGTAGCCCATCGCAACGAAACGATGATTCAAGAGCCTGGAAGTCGTCATGAAATGACCCCTCGATGGCCTGTCCCTGGTCAGGGAGAATGCCGGCGCCGCGATTCGATCTGCCGGACCGCACCGTGTGGTCCTGGCCGAGCTCGCTTGGCGGGGCACGCCTTAGCAAGTGATGTGCCGCGTGTGCGAGGCGACTCAACGACGCCGCAATCGCGGTTTTGCGCGAAGGGAGTCGCGCGAGGGTGCAGTTTTGCTGCAACATTGCGCTGTTGCTGCGGCGATGAGGCAGCGCGGTATGTCGAAAAGGTTGCGGGATTACACAATGGGTTGCGCAACGATACCCGCGTTCCTGCGCCGGCGGATGACGTTGTAGCTGCAATTCCGGCCTGTGTGGGACGAACAGCGAACTCGGCCATGGGCGGCGACGGCGAGCTACAGCGAGCGTCTCGCTCAGCGGAGCAGCTTCCGCAGCTGCTTGCGACCGCGGTCCTGGCGTCTCCTGGACAGGCTCATTCTCTTCTCCTGCGCCGGCCCTGGACGGACCTCGGCCTGGCGTCGCGCAACGACACCACCAACTCCACCGCTGGGTCGGGAACGCGCTCGTCCCCGGCCGAGCCGCTCGCCGTTGACTGCCGCGAGCCGCGCGCCGCGGACGAGCGCGTTCCCGGCCCCAGCGGTGACCGGCGCGCCTGGCGCTCTCGTCGCGGCCGCGTCGCGATGCGCGCGCGTCGCGCGTCGAGATGTGGTATGCGGCCTCCATGTCCCGAGACGTCGAGCTCCAGTGTCGTTGCGGAAAGGTCCACGGATGGCTGCGCGATGCGTCGCCGAGCACGGTGAACCACGCCATCTGCTACTGCGACGACTGTCAGGCCTTCCTGCACCACCTAGGCCGCGCGGACATGCTCGACGAGCACGGCGGCTCGGACATCGTGCAGGTCGCTCCCGCGATGATCTCGTTCGACCGCGGCAGCGACCTCATCACCGCCGTGCGGCTCACGCCGAAGGCCCTCTATCGCTGGTACGCGAGCTGTTGCAAGACGCCGCTCGGCAACACGCCGACGCCGCGGCTCCCGGTCCTCGGCATCGTCACCGAGCTGTTCCAGCAAGCGCCGAGCGCGCGCCCGTCCGACGAGGTCTTCGGCCCTCCCGCTGGCCGGATCTACGGCCAGTTCGCTGTCGGCGAGCCGCCGCCCGGATCGGTGAAGCTGAACGTGCCCCTCCTCGCGCGCATGATCGGGAAGCTGCTCGGCTGGAAGCTCCGCGGCAAGGGGTGGCCGCACCCGTTCTTCGATCGCGCGAGCGGCAAACCGAAGTACCCGGTCACCGTGCTGTCCACGGCCGAGCGCGAGGCGCTGCGCCCGCTGTGCGGCCCGCGCCCCGCGCGCGCGTGACAGGCCGGCTCGGACGAGGAGGCGACGCCGGGCGCGACCCGACCCGGCGCGCCTGCACCTCGTCGAGGCCGCTCTACAGCACGCGTCGCCGCGCTCCTCGCCCCGCTCAGGGACTGAACGCCTCCGAGACGTCGGTCAGCCCGAAGCCTTGCTGCGTCCCGCCGCCGGGAACATAGATCGTCTCGTCCACAGCGACGGCGCCGGTGCCGTGGCGCGGCGTCCGCATCGGCGCGAGCACCTCCCACGTGTCGGTGGTCGTATCGTAGACCTCGTTGTCGTCGAAGACGCCCTGCGCGCCCGGCGCCGGGTTGCCCTCGCCGCCGATGACGTAGATCTTGTCGCCGTCCGAGGCCGCCGCGACGCCGCCGCGCGCCGTCGGCATCGGCGCGCGCGTCGACCACGTGCCCGCCGACAGATCGTACGCGAACACCGTATTCTTGACGTTCTCCTGGCCGTTCGCCCGCCCCCCGAGCACATAGAACGTCGAGCCAACGACCGCGCCGCCGACATGATCGCGCGGCTCGGGCGGCTCCGGCAGCGTCTCCCACTCGCCCGTCGCGACGTCGTAAGCGGAGAACTCGGGCACCGTGTCCTGGAAGGCCTCCGAGAGCGAGCGGAGCCCGCCCGCGAGGTAGATCTTCGTGCCGTGCGCGCCGACGGCCGCGCTCCCTCGCTCCGTGCCTGCAGGCATGGGCGCGAGCTCCGTCCACGCGTCCGTGCTGGGGTCGTACTCGAGCACGTCGCCGACAGCCGTCCAGGGGAAGTCGCCGACCATCCCGCCGAGCAGGTAGATCTTCCCGCCGAGCGCCGCGACGTTCGGGTGATTCAGCGCGACAGGCAGCGGCGCGGCCTCGGACCACGCGTCCTCGCGCGGGTCGTAGACCTCGACGCGCCCGGTGTTCAGCCCGTCGCCGCCGGCGCCGGCGATGACGTAAACCTTGCCGTCGAGCGCCACGACCGCGTGCTCCTGGCGCGGGCCGCCCGCGATGGCAGGGAGATCGCGCCAGCCGGCATGCTCGTCGGCGCCGGGGCCCCCGCCGGAGCTCCCTTCATCGGCGCAGGCGAGCATGGACAGAGAGAGACCGAGAGAGAAGCAGAAGGCAGTGATGGATCGCATGATGCTCTTTCCTCACGATGTCTGGTGATGACGAACCTGGTATGGCCCACGATTCGCGATCGCACACGTTGTGCATTCCTCCGTCGTGGTGCACCTTGATGGTGCGCCTGCGGGCGCGGACGCACCATCCGAGGTCGTCCGTCGTTCTTGATTCATCGTCCGGAAGGAGGAGGTCTCGTGGACGCGCTCAGTGACGTACTCCAGGCGATCCGCCTCGCGAGCAACGTGTTCAAACGAGCCGAGCTCTCGGCGCCCTGGGGCATCCGCCTGCGGGGCGGCGCGCTGGCGGGCTTCCACTACGTCGTCCGCGGGAGCTGCTGGCTCACGGTCGAGGGGACCTCGGCGCCCGCCACGGCGCTCTCGGGAGGTGATCTCGTGCTCCTGCCGCTCGGCCATGCGCACACGCTGCGCGACAGGGCGAAGAGCCCCGTCCGGAGCATCGAGGCCTTGATCTCGGAGGCCGGCGGAGACGACATCCTCAGGTCCGCCGGCGGTGGCCCGACAACGACCCTCATCTCGGGCTGCTTCACGTTCGAAGATCGGTCGAGGAACCCGCTCCTCGCCTCGCTGCCCCCGCTCATCCGCATCACGTCCGACCAGGGGTGCGCGGTGCCGTGGC
The DNA here is from genome assembly GCF_051521595.1 of Sorangium sp. So ce1153. Classification (NCBI taxonomy): domain Bacteria; kingdom Pseudomonadati; phylum Myxococcota; order Polyangiales; family Polyangiaceae; genus Sorangium; species Sorangium sp. So ce1153. Next base: position 11,194,103 of record NZ_CP150361.1, on the reverse strand, counting down.
TCGAGCAGAACCTCCAGTTCATCGCCGCCGAGTCCGCGTCGCCTCGACCGGGCTCCCACGTTGTCCTCACGCGCATCGCCGACATCATCTTCGTGCAGGCCCTCCGGGCCTTCATCGAGAGGCTCCCCGACGACTCCGGAGGCTTCCTCCGGGCGCTGCGGGAGCCGCACATCGGACAGGCCCTCGGGCTGATGCACCGGCAGCTGGAGCACCCCTGGACGGTCGAGAGCCTCGCCTCGAAGTGCGGCCTCTCGCGCTCGACGTTCGCGGACCGCTTCAAGCAGACCGTCGGCGAGCCGCCCCTCGGCTACCTGACGCGGCTCCGCATGGAGCGCGCGACCGAGCTGCTCCGCGCGGGCTCGACCCTCGCCGACGTGGCGCAACGTACGGGGTACTCGTCGGAAGCGGCCCTCAGCCACGCCTTCCGCCAGTGGGCGGGCACCCCCCCGGGCGCTTACCGCAAGGCGCAGCGGGAGACGCGAGGAGCCCAGCCAGGCGACAGCCGTGCCCATGGCGACGCGGCGGCGCGCACCCCCTCGATCGCAACGAAGTAGTTGCTCCCGGCGCTCCCGCAGGAATTCACGTCTGTGATATCGGTGCTCCGTGGGAGCTCTCAACGGCTTTCGTGCCGTCTGTCGCGGAGACGCTCTCGACGAAAGGAAACACGCCCGATGCTGATCCGTACCGAGACGATAAAACCGCTCCGCTCCGCCTTCCTCTGCTCCATCGCCGCCCTCGCGCTCGCCGCGTGCGGCGACACCTCCGACCCCGTGCCCGGCGGCGCGGAGATCAGCACGATCGCCGAGGCGCGCGCCGTCGCGCTCGACGGTGAGACGACCGTCGAGGGGTTCGTCACGGTGGCGCCGGGCACGTTCTCCTCCGCGACGTCGGAGCAGGGCTTCGCCATCCAGGACGACTCGGGCGGCGTTTACGTCAGCGTGCCGGAGAAGCTCGATTTCCCCCTCGACACGAGGGTGCGGGTGACCGGGCGCGCGGGCGAGATGGCCAAGCTGCGCATCATCGCGAGCTCGCCGGCGCAGGTCCAGCGCGTCGACGGCGAAAGGACGGTCGCGCCCGAGGACGTCGCCACCGGCGATGTCAAGGAGCCCGTGGAAGGGCGCCTCGTGCGCGTATCCGGCCAGGTGAGCAAGACGTTCGAGGACGACTCGCCCTACGGCTACAAGCTCTATGTCGACGACGGCTCGGGGGAGATCCAGATTTTCATTCATATATCGGCCGGCTTCAAGGCCGCCGATCTCATGGGGATCGCGATGGGCGACAGCCTCGCGGTGACGGGCTTCACGTCGCAGTACGAGGATACGTACGAGGTGGCCCCTCGCGCGCCAGCGGATCTGCTCAAGGCGCAGTGAGCGGTGGCCTCGAGGTGGCCGGCGGTCGATCCGGCCACCTCGAGGCCTCGGGCTCACTTCCAGTTCACGGTGGCCCACCCGTGGGCAGGAATGCTGAACTGGAGCTTCTTGCCGGCCACGCCGAGGGTCGTCGCCTTCGCTGCGTTGCCGGAATTGTAAAGAACCGTGACAATGGTGCCGTCAGGGTTCTTGAAGGCCAGCGCGTCGCCGCCGGTCGTGCCGACGCGCGTCGCTCCCGGATCGACGTACTCGGAGACGTGGCGGAAGACGTGGTAGGCGGGGGTGACGTTGAGCGTCTTCGTCCCCGTGTCCACGGTGAGGAGCGCGTTCTGGGGCCATGGCCGCTGCGAGTCCAGGTTCTTCCCCGACGTGTCCAGCACCATGTTCCAGGCGCTGTACGAGGTCACCCCTGCCTGGATCCAGTCGCGGATGAGCTTCCAGCTCTCCTCGGCGTAGGCATGGTCGTTCGGCGCCGCGCTCGCGTTGAACGGCGGCATGCCCGCAGGGTTCCAGGGATAGTTGCCGCACTTGTGCTCCGTCTGCACGATCGGCAGATTGCGCGATCGCAAGCCGGATACGCTGCTCAGCATGTTCCACTGCAGCCCGAAGCCCTTGACGTACCGCATCGCGGTGGCGTCGCCGGTCACCGCGCTGAGGATCGTGCCGTCCTTCCCGCTATCGGCGTTGGACATCGTGCCGAGGTAGACCTCGGTCGTGAGCCCCCGCTCCGCCAGCGTCGGCCCGAGATAGGCGCCGATGAACTTGGCCATGAGCGGCCCCGTCCATGTGCAGCTCGGGTACCGCGTCTCGTAGTTCGGCTCGTTCTGCGGGTGGACGGCCTCGATGGTGATGCCCTCGTCGGCGTACGCTTCCACGAATCTGGCGAAGTACAGGGCGTAGGCCTGCAGGATGTTGGCGTCGTCCTTCATCCTGCCGCCATCCATGGCGCCGTTGCTCTTCATCCAGGTGGGGGGCGTCCAGGGGCTGGCCCAGAGGTGGAGGTCGGGCCTCACCGCGAGCGCCGCCTTGATGTACGGGATCAGCTTCTCCCTGTCCCGATCGATGGAGAAATCCGCCATCGTGTGATCGTTCGGCGTCTCGTCGAGGGTATAGCGATCCATCGCGTAGTCGCTGGCGCCGATGGGTATGCGTCCGTAGACGAACGCTGCTCCCTCCTCTGTGTCGAAGAGCAGCTTGATGGCTCGCGCCCGCTCGGAGTCGCTGAGCATCGAGAGCACGTTCCAGCCCGCCTCGTTGAAGGTGCCGCCGAAGCCGTCCCATTGCTGGTACGTCATCGCGTCGTTGACGGTCACGTCGGCATTCCCGTCCGTCGCTTCCGTCGGCGCCCCTGTCTTCCAGTAGTCGTTCGGACCGGAAGTGATGAGCGTCGGTTCGATCACGGGGGGCCCGCCGCCGGTGGACGAGCCGCCAGCGCCGCCGTCTCCGGTCGGAGGATCGCCGCCGGCGCCGCCGGAGCCCGTCGAGCCGCCCACGCCTGGTCCGGCCGATGCCATCGAGCCGGCCGGTGCCGTCGAGCCGGCCGATGCCGTCGAGCCGGCCGCTCCGGTCCCCGAGGCGCCCGACCCGCCCGAGCCCTCGGGCTCTGTCGCGCTGGGCGAAGAACCGCAAGCGACGAAGAAACATGCGAGCAACACGCCGGTGGTCGAACCTCGTGCCCTGTCCATTGCTGAAGTCCTCAATCGTTGGGAGCAGACCCGTGGCGGCGCCTGAACCAGGCGTCCGGACTCGTCGTGCTATATGCCCAGGAGGCCCCGCGGTGATCTGAGCAGAGGCACGTTTTCGGAGGGCGTCCTTGGCACGAGCCCCGCGGGACGCAGCGCGTCAAGCAGGCCCAGGTGCGCCGGTGGCTCGGGCTGGTGAGGGGAGCTCGCTGCGCGAGCCGTCGCGCGTCCTGCGCTCCCGGCGTGCGCCAAACGTGGGTGACGCGCGGAGGGATCTCCCCGCACCCGGGGTCACCTGCGAGCCAGCGGCCGGTGCTCAGCTCGCCCGTTGCCAATTCAGGATCGGATATTTGATCCAGGGGAGGTCGTCACGCCTACGTGATGCTGTTCGGCTCCGGCGCAATAACTGTTGGGGCGGGCGTCTTCAGGACATCACGGCAGGTGATGCTGCGTGGCGACCATGGACAGCCGCTGGCCGGCGACGTCGAACCAGCGCGTTAGGCTGCTCCGGCCGTCTCTCCACGCCCGGTCGGGCCAGCGGAAGTCGAGGTAGCCGAGCGCGCAGGCGGCCGAGATTGCGCCGATGTCCGCGAGCTCCCTCGATAGCTTCCCGGCGTCGCGCTCCAGCCTGTCGAGGCCGGCCTCGATGGCAGCCGCCTGGCGCTGCATGACGCTGCCCGAACGCTCGTTGGAAGGGCGATGCTCGTCGGCGAAGAGGCGCCCGGCGGCGGCGTTGATGCCGTCCGCAATCCCCTGCCGGAGCAGGGCGCTCCACCGCGCCTCTCCGGGCGCTGGGTACAGCCCCCCGGCCGCGTGGTGGTCGAGGTATTCGCAGATGAGCGCGGACTCGAAGAGCACCTGCCCATCGTCGAGGACCAGCGTCGGAACCTTCGCCAGCGGGTTCAGGGACCGCAGCTCCGCGTCCGACCATGGATTGACCAGCACGAGCTCGATGCGATCTCCGAGGTGCAGCTCGTGCGCGGTGACCCGCACCTTGCGGGCAAAGGGGGAAGTGGGAGCGTAGAAGAGCTTCATGGAGATCCTGCTCGACAGGAGGAGCAAAACGAATCGAGGGTGTCAAGGCCGAAGCGCCGCTCGCCACGGGTGACGAAAGGTCCCTTGCGCGATCCGCCGGGGCCGCGAGGGCGTTCCCGTCCGGCTGTGCTCGCGACGTGAGCGTCCTTGTCAGTGCGCGTCATGGCGCGGCGACGTCAACCAGAGGTTGACGCGGTTGACGGCGCCGGTGTTGACGGCACGTCGACCAGCGGCGCTGTCCGCGGGAGCTCCGCCGGTGTCGCGTGGCCACCCGCTCACGCGGGCGCCGGCGGACATCAGGCCAGAGAGGGGCTATTGCGGCCACCGCGTCGGACGACGCGCGGGCCGCATGGCGGCCGGGCCCACACCGCGCCGCGCGGCACACCCGTTGCACAGGTGACGCTCGACAAGGATCGCAGGGGGCGACCGGACCGGGACCACGCACCTCTGGATAGATCGCTGTGCGTCCACGAGCGGCGCCGGCGCCCTGTCGTCCCCGGTCGCATGACAAACGAGCGAGGTTCCATGTCGACGAGAGCATTGATTGCTTCTGCCCGGCTCCGCGCCGGGCTCCTGATCCCAGCGCTTTCACTCGTCTGGGCGTGCTCGGCGCAGCCCGGCGACGGGGCCTCCGACACGGGCGGGGGTACCAGCGAACCGGGCGGGAGCACCACCATCGGCAGCTCGGGGAGCGGGTCTGTCGGCAGCGGCGTGACGAGCTCGAGCGCCGCAGGCTCGGGCAGCGGCGGCGCCGGCTCCAGCAGCGGTGTGACCAGCGGCGCGACGAGCACGAGCGCCGCCAGCTCGGGCAGCGGCGGCGACGGCGCTGGCAGCGTCGCAGCGAGCTCGGGTGCCGGCGGCGTCGTCCCCACCGGCGACCCGCTCGATATCCTCCGGGAGTTCACGCCGGCGGACGAGGAGCTGGCCGAGGCCTACGAGGGTTACATCACCGAGGAGGTCGGACCGCTCACCTACGCCACGGAGGGCACGGGCACCGCCCGGACGATCTCCCAGACCCTCTTCGTCCCTCCCAACGCGGTGTACGACGGCAAGGGCGAGACGCTGACCGCCGACGTCGCCGCCATGAAATGCGACACGTCGAAGGGTGAGCAGGCCGAGAGCCAGCGGCCCTTCTTCCTGCTCGCGCCGGGGGCCAGCGTGAAGAACGTGACCATCGCCTACCCCGGCTGTGAGGGGATCCACATGATGGGCGACAACGCGCTCGAGAACATCACCTGGGAGGACGTCGGAGAGGACGCGGCGTCGGTCCGCAGCTACTTCCCCGGCGGCGCCATCACCATCAAGGACAGCAAGGGATACAAGGCCGCCGACAAGATGTTCCAGTTCAACGCGCCGTGCGACGTCCGGATCGAGCGCTTCACGGGCGCCGAGATGGGCAAGCTCGTGCGCCAGAACGGCGGGACGGGCTTCGAGCTGCACATCGACCTGAACACCGTCACGGTGACCGGCGTCGTCTCGGCGGTCGTGCAGAGCGACAGCCCGCTCTGCTTCGTCCGCCATCACGACCTCACGTACGAGTTCGCCGGCTCGGGCGACAAGAGCGACCGCGTGTTCCGCGACGTCCCCCCGGAGAACGTCACCGAGTACTGAGCCTGGATCCGGAGAATGCCAACAGGTTTGAGGCAGGCCGGATGAGAGTTCCAGGAGTGGATGGCGCTGAGGGGCGCGTTCCGGCTCTGCGAAACGAGCGGCCGAGGTCGGGGCGGCCTCGGCACGGCGGTGGGCGTGGCGCCAGGTTCGGGCGCGGCGCTGAGCGTGCCCCTGATGGGCGCTGCCCTGAGGTGCGCCTGGCGGCGACGGTCACCTACAATATCCCAGGTGAACGCATGGCCAGAATTTGTATGATCCTGCCGTGATGTGAACGTTCACATGATGTTCACCCCGCCGTCGCTCGATGCGCATCGACAAGGAGGACCGATGTCCGTTTCTCGCCCCGAAGGAAGTCATGATCGAGAGAGTCGCGGTCGCAGCGCTGCTCGCCGTGCTCGCCGCGGGGGGTAGTGCTGTCATTTGAACATGAAGGCGGTAAGGCGGGAAGAAAATCTCAATGATCTTCCCGCCTTACCGCCTTCATGTGAACCCTCTCTGGGCAAATGACAGCACCACCGCCGCGGGGTCCCTGACGCTGGCCGCGTGCGGTCGCACCAAATCAAAGCAGTGCACGATCGAGGTGTACATATCCTCCATCGACATGAATGAGCTGTCCGGTGATGTGCGAGGACTTTTGTGAAAGCAAAAAAACTACCATCGCGGCGATTTCTTCCTTTGTAGTCATTCTTTTTCCCAATGGAATTTTGTCATTTATCAGCTTTAATTTTTCTTCGGGATCAGGAAATTTTTTGATCCAGGTGTCATATGCTGGGGTATAGCATTCTGCAACAATTACAGAGTTCACCCGAACCTCGTAGGGCAGAAGCTCCACCGCCCATTCGCGCGTGAGCGCGTTCCGCCCTCCGTTGGAGGCGGCATATGCGGAGGTATTGCCTTGCCCTGTTTCGGCCGTCTTCGATCCGATGTTGACGATTGAACCTTTGCTGCGAATCAGTTCCGGCAATGAATAGTGCGCCATCAAATAATAATGGATCAGGTTTTTGTGGAGCGAGTCGATGAATTTCTCATAGCTCCCCGAAGCCAGGCCCACGCCGTCATTCACGCCTGCGTTGTTGACGAGCGCGTCGATCCTTTCGAATTTTGACATCGTCTCTTCAACGGCCCGCCTGCACGCGTCGTTCGACGCAAGCTCGGCGGTTACATGGCCGCACTTGGACCCTTGCGAAACGATCGATCGACATAGCTTCAAATTGTCGCTCTCGTCACGTCCGATGATTATCGGAATGGCTTTCTCCTCTGCGAGCGCTCGTACGATGCCTTCTCCGATACCTCTGGCGCCCCCGGTGACCATGACGACCTTGTTCTCTAATCCCAGATCCATATTGTTCTTTTTTTGAGGTTGAGGTTATGAATTTTGCTGAAGTATGAAGCTGATCGCGTCGGATGCCGCCCGCGCGGGCGGCTCGACCCTCACGATCACGGTCGCGCCCACGCTCGCCTGGACCGTGCGGCCGCCGTGCAGTGAAGCCGCACCGGCGAGGGTAGTGCTGTCATTTGAACATGAAGGTGGTAAGGCGGGAAGAAAATCTCAATGGTCTTCCCGCCTTACCGCCTTCATGTGAACCCTCTCTGGGCAAATGACAGCACCACCCCGGCGAGAGCGCGCAAACCGCCGAGGACGCCGCGAGGAGCGATACCCCTGTGCTCTCTCGGTGCCTTGGCGGCTTCACTCTTCCCACGATTTTCATGGGTGCTGCCTCCCGGTGCGCCTCGTCGCGACGGTTGCTCACATTCTCCCAGGTGAACATGTGACGAGCGTTTTGTGTGATTTCCTTGTTGTGTGAACGTTCACACGGGTTTATCATCCCCGCACTCGGAGCGCTTCGAAAAGGAGGGCCGATGTCCATTTCTCACCCCGGAGGAAATTTATGATCAAGAGGGTCGCGGGCGCAGCGCTGCTCCCCGTGCTCGCCGCAGGGGCCCTGACGCTGGTCGCGTGCGGTCGCAGCGACGGCGGCGAGCCTGGCGCCAAGGAGCTGCGGGTCTGGCACTACGAGGCTCCCGAGAGCGGCATGGGCGTGGCCTGGAACGAGGCCATCAAGGAGTTCGAGGCCACCCATCCGGGCGTGAAGGTCAAGCTCGAGCTGAAGGGCTTCGAGCAGATCCAGAAGACCGCGCCCATGATCGTGAACTCCCAGAGCGCCCCCGACGTCATGGAGTACAACAAGGGCAACGCGACCGCCGGGCTGCTCGCCAGGCAGGGCCTGCTCGAGGAGATCACCCCCGAGGTCAAGAAGCGCGGCTGGGACAAGCTGCTCAGCCCGAGCGTGCAGGTCGTCGCCAAGTACGACGACAAGGGCATCATGGGCGGCGACAAGTGGTACGGGGTGCCCACCTACGCCGAGTACACGCAGGTCTATTACAACAAGGACCTGTTCAAGCAACACGACGTCAAGGTCCCGACCACGTTCGACGAGTTCACCAAGGTGATGGACGCGTTCGTCGCCAAGGGCGTCACGCCGCTGGCCAACGGCGGCGCCGAGTACATGGCGCAGCAGTACGTCTACCAGCTCGCGCTGGACAAGGCCGACGAGCCGTGGGTCAACGCGTTCCAGCGCTACACAGGCAAGACCGACTTCACCGACCCGGCGTGGACGTACGCGGCGACCACGTTCGCCGACTGGGTGACGAAGGGCTACATCGCCAAGAGCTCGGTCAGCACCAAGGGCGAGGACGCCGGCGTGGCGTTCATGAGCGGCAAGTTCCCGATGATGTTCTCCGGGAACTGGTGGTTCGGGCGCGTGGCCAAGGAGGCCAAGTTCGACTGGGATACCTTCGTGTGGCCCGGCGCCAGGATGACCCTCGGATCGGGCGGCAACCTGTGGGTCGTCCCGAAGGGATCGAAGAACAAGCAGCTCGCCTACGACTTCATCGACATCACGCTGCAGAAGAAGATCCAGAACATCCTCGGCAACGCGGGCGGCGTCCCGGTGGCGGCCGACAGCGCGGCCATCACCGAGCCCAGGGCCAAGAAGCTCATCGACGGCTTCACCACCCTCGCCCAGTCGAACGGCCTGGCGTACTACCCGGACTGGCCGGCCCCGGGCTTCTACGACCAGTGGGTCTCGCAGACCCAGAAGCTCATGAACGGCGAATCGCCGCAGTCGGTGCTCAGCGGTCTCCAGAAGACCTACGACAGCGGCCTGCCCAAGTGACAGCACGCAGCGCGACAGGGCGTGCCCGGCTCGCCTACCTGCCCTACCTGATCCCCGGACTGCTGCTGTTCACCGGGGTCATCGGGGTGCCGTTCCTGATGAACATCGGGACCAGCTTCACCGAGTGGGCCGGCGTCGGCACCCCGACGTGGGTGGGGCTGGACAACTACCGGGAGCTGGCGACGGACGGCGAGTTCTGGGCGTCGTTCCGGCACAACGCGCTGGTCATCGTCGGGATGGCGATCCTCCCGACGATGATCGGGCTCGTGCTGGCCTCGGTCCTGACCGACCTGATCGACCGGCACTTCGGCCCGCGCACCGCCAGCGCCCTGCGCGCCTGCATCTACCTGCCGCAGGTCCTGCCGATCGTCATCGCGGGCATCGTGTGGAGCTGGCTGCTGGCCCCCGAGAACGGCGCGGTGAACGTCCTGCTGGGCGCGATCGGGCTCGGCTCGCTCGCGCACGACTGGCTCGGCGATCCCGCCACCGCGCTGTGGAGCGTCATGGGGGTCATGGTCTGGATCCAGATCGGATTCCCCCTCGTGATCTTCATGTCCGGGCTGCAGCGCGTGGACCCCTCGCTGTACGAGGCGGCCGAGATCGACGGGGCCTCGTGGGCGCAGCGCTTCTGGTACGTCACGGTCCCGCAGATCAAGCCCGAGATCTTCGTGGTGCTGCTGTGGACGACGATCGCCGCGCTCAAGGCGTTCCCGCACATCTTCGTGCTCACCAGGGGCGGCCCGGGAGGCGCGACCAACGTGCCGTCCTACTACTCCTACGTCCATTTCTTCGAGAAGACCGACGTCGGCTACGGCTCGGCGATCGCCACCGTGCTGACGCTGATCGTCATCGCGCTCACCATCGTCTTCCTGCGGCTGCAGGGCCGTGAGCTGGGGGAGGAGCGGTGACCACGACGCTGGCCAAAAGCCCGGTGAGCGCGCCCGCGCGGAGCCGGCCGCGGCGGCGCCGCCGGGGTCCGTCGGCCTACGCGGTGCTGGCGGCGCTGGCGGCGCTGGCCGCGATCATGCTGATCCCCTTTGCCGTGGTGGTCTTCAACGCGCTGAAGACGCCGGCGGAGTACACCGCCAACGGCCCGCTCGCCCCGCCGGAGGGATTCCATCTCGAGGGGATCAGGGCCTTCTGGGAGCGCGTCGGCTTCGGCCACGTCCTGCTCAACAGCCTGCTCATCAGCGGCTCGGTGGCCGTGCTGGCGGTCATTTTGTCGGTGCTGAACGCCTACGCGCTGGGCATCGGCCGGATCCAGGGCCGGATGTGGGTGCTCGTCCTGCTGCTGATGGCCAACACGCTGCCGCAGGAATCGCTGGTCTACCCGCTGTACTACCTGGCCAACCAGCTCGGGCTCTACGACACCCGGATCAGCGTCATCATCGTATTCACCATCATCCAGAGCGCGTTCGGCACGTACCTGCTGTCGTCGGTGATGTCGGCGTTCCCCCGGCCGCTGCTCGACGCGGCGCGGATAGACGGCGCCAACCGGTGGCAGATCCTGTGGCGGGTGGTCGTGCCGGTCGTGCGGCCCACGCTGGCGGTGATGCTCGTCTTCTTCTTCATCTGGACCTGGAACGAGTTCCTGATCCCCCTCATCTTCCTCATCTCCAACGACAATCAGACGGTCTCGGTCGCGCTCGGCGTGCTGCAGGGACAGCGGCTGATGGACGCCACCATGTCCAGCGCCGCCGCGCTGCTCGGCCTGCTGCCGACCGTCGTCTTCTACCTCATCTTCCAGCGCACGCTATCGCGCGGACTCACAGCAGGAGCGATCAAAGAATGAAGTTCACCGACGGTTATTGGGAGATGTGCAAGGGTGTGCACGCGGTCTACCCGATGCAGGTCCTCGACGTCGACATCGACAACGACGCCGGGCCAGCGTCGTTCGTCGTGCAGGCGCCCGTCCAGCGGATCCGGCACCGCGGCGACCTGCTCAAGGGACCGGTGGTGACCGTCACCTGCGCGTCGCCGATGCCTGACGTCATCGGCGTCACCATCACGCACTTCGCGGGCGCGCGGCCCCGCGGCCCGGCGTTCGAGCTGGCCACCGACCCGACCGGGGAGGTGAAGGTGGACGAGGACGCGGCCACGCTGACCTCCGGCGCGCTGTCGGTGCGGATCGGGCGCGGGCGGGTCGGGCGCGACGACGGGTGGAGGCTCGACTTCCTGGCCGGGGGCCGCCGCCTCACCGGCAGCGCGCGGAAGGCGATGGCGATCATCGACACAGACGACGGCCGCCACTACGTGCGCGAGCAGCTCGACCTCGGCGTGGACCACTTCGTGTACGGCCTCGGCGAGCGGTTCGGGTCGCTGGTCAAGAACGGCCAGGTCGTGGAGATCTGGAACAACGACGGCGGCACGTCCAGCGAGCAGGCGTACAAGAACGCGCCGTTCTTCCTCACCAACGCGGGCTACGGCGTGTTCGTCGACCATCCCGGGCGCGTGTCGTTCGAGGTGGCCTCCGAGGCGGTGTCGCGGACGCAGTTCAGCGTCGAGGGCCAGTCGATGCGCTACTTCGTCATCTACGGGCCGACGCCGAGGGAGATCCTGCGCAAGTACACCGCGCTCACCGGGCGGCCCGCGCGGGTGCCGGACTGGTCGTACGGGCTGTGGCTGTCCACCTCGTTCATCACCAATTACGACGAGGCGACGGTCACCTCGTTCATCGACGGGATGGCCAAGCGGGGCCTGCCGCTCAGCGTGTTCCACTTCGACTGCTTCTGGATGCGCGAGTTCCGGTGGTGCGATTTCGAGTGGGACCCGCGCGTGTTCCCCGACCCGCCCGGGATGCTGCGCCGGCTCAGGGAGCGCGGCCTGCGCATCTGTGTCTGGATCAACCCCTACATCGGGCAGCGCTCGCCGCTGTTCGAGGAGGGCAGGGCGCGCGGCTACCTGCTGCGGCGCCCGAACGGCGACGTGTGGCAGTGGGACCTGTGGCAGCCGGGCATGGGCATCGTCGACTTCACGAACCCCGAGGCCCGCGCCTGGTACGCCGCCAAGCTCGACGCGCTGCTCGAGATGGGCGTGGACTGCTTCAAGACCGACTTCGGCGAGCGCATCCCCACCGACGTCGTCTACCACGACGGGTCCGACCCGGAGCGCGGGCACAACTACTATACCCACCTCTACAACCAGACGGTGTTCGAGCTCCTGCGCAAGCGGCGCGGCGAGGGCGAGGCGGTCGTGTTCGCTCGCTCGGCCACGGCGGGCGGGCAGCAGTTCCCTGTGCACTGGGGCGGAGACTGCGAGTCGACGTTCGAGGGGATGGGGGAGAGCCTGCGGGGCGGGCTGTCGCTGGGCATGACGGGCTTCGGCTTCTGGAGCCACGACATCGGCGGGTTCGAGGGCACCCCCGACCCGGCGGTGTTCAAACGATGGATCGCGTTCGGGCTCCTGTCGTCGCACAGCCGGCTGCACGGAAGCGGCTCTTACCGGGTGCCGTGGCTTTTCGACGAGGAGTGTGTGGAGGTGCTGCGGCGCTTCACCCGGCTGAAGATGCGGCTGATGCCCTACCTGGCCGGGGCCGCGCGGCAGGCGTACGGCGAGGGCCTGCCGGTGGTGCGCGCGATGGTCGTCGAGTTCCCGGACGACCCGGCCTGCACGCACCTGGAGCGGCAGTACATGCTGGGCGACGACCTGCTCGTGGCGCCCGTCTTCTCCGCCGACGGGGAGCTCTCCTATTATGTGCCGCGCGGCGTGTGGACGCACTACCTCACCGGGGAGCGCGTCGAGGGCGGCCGCTGGGTGCGCGAGCGCCACGGGTTCGACAGCGTGCCGCTGCTCGCTCGGCCGGGGGCGGTGATCCCCGAGGGCGCGGTGGAGGACCGCCCCGACTACGACCACGCGAACGGCGTGACGCTGCGCGTGTACGAGCCGGCGGACGGCGCCCGCGTCACCACCGTGATCCCGGGCGCGGGCGGGGACGCGGTCACGACGTTCACCACGTCCCGGACCGGCCCGGTGGTGCGGGTCGCGGCCGCGGGCGCCCCGGGTGCCTGGAGCGTTCTCCTCGTCAACCGCCGCGTCGTCGCCGTCAAAGGCGGGGAGAGCGCGGAGCACCCGCGGGGAGCGCTGGTCAGGGCGGCCGGCGGCGAGCTGGTCATCACGCTGGAAGAGAAGGGCTCGCCCACGGCGACCGGCCCCAAAGGAGACTACCGATGAAGAGATATCGCTCAATCGCTGCTTCCGTTCCGCTCGTCCTCGCGCTGGTGTTTCACCCCTCGAGCTCGAGCGCGGGTGAGACGCTGCCGTTCCAGGATCCCGGTCTGCCGATCGAGGTCCGCGTCAGCGATCTCCTCGGCCGGCTCACGCTGGACGAGAAGATCTCGCTGCTGCACCAGTTCCAGCCTCCCATTCCGCGGCTCGGCGTTCCGGCTTTCAAGGCCGGCACCGAGGCGCTGCACGGCGTGGCCTGGTCGACCGATCGTGACAACGGCGGCGCCGTCGTGACGGCGACCGGCACGGTGTTCCCGCAGGCGATCGGCCTGGCGACGACATGGAACCCGGATCTCATCCGGCAGGTCGGCGACGCTGTCGGGGACGAAGTGCGCGGCTATCACGCGCTCGCCCCGCGCGTCTGGGGTCTGCAGGTATGGGCGCCCGTGGTCAACCTGCTGCGCGACCCGCGCTGGGGGCGCAACGAGGAGGGCTACTCCGAGGACCCGCTCCTCTCCGGCGTGATCGCCACCGCCTACGGGCGCGGCCTCGAAGGGGACGACCCGCTCTACCTGAAGACCGCGCCGGTCATCAAGCACTACCTCGCCAACAACAACGAGATCCATCGCGATACCACGTCGTCGAACCTGCGCCCCCGGGTGAAGCACGAGTATGACGAGCTGGCCTTCAAGATGCCCATCGCCGCCGACGCCGTGACCGGCGTCATGACCTCCTACAACCTGGTCAACGGCAGACCGGCCACCGTCAACCCGGATGTCGGCGAGGTCGTGCGGAGCTGGACGCAGAAGACGCTCTACAACGTGTCCGACGCCTGGGCCCCCACCAACTTGACCGGCTCGCAGCGGTACTTCGCCACGAACGAGGAGGGCTTCGCGGCCACGCTCCTGGCCGGCGTGGACAGCTTCACCGTCGACGACGCCAACAGCGCGCACACCATCGAGATTCTCCAGTCAGCGCTCGCGCAAGGGCTCCTCACCGAGGAGGACATCGACGCCTCCGTCGAGCACGTCCTCTCCGTCCGCCTCCGGCTCGGCGACTTCGACCCGGAGGGGGGCCCCTATGCCGGCATCGGGCCCGAGGTCATCGACAGCCCGGCGCACCGCCAGCTGGCCCGCCGGGCCGCCGACGAGGCCGTGGTGCTGCTCGGGAACAGGCGTCGCCTCCTGCCGCTGGATCCGTCGGCCACGCGGCGGATCGCGGTCGTCGGGCCGCTCTCGGACACGCTCTACACGGACTGGTACTCCGGGGCTCTCCCGTACCGGGTCACGCCGCTGGACGGCATCCGCGAGCGGCTCGGCGGCGCCACCGTCCTCTCCAGCGAGGGCGTGGACCGGATCGTGCTGCGCGACGTGGCGAGCGGCCGCTACGTGACCGCCGGCGCGGACGAGGACGGGGACGTCCTGCGCGTCAGCGCGGCCAGCGCCGGTCCCACCGAGGAGTTCGACGTGTTCGACTGGGGGCAGGGGGTCGTCACGCTGCGCAGCGCGGCCAACGGCAAGGTGGTCGACCGCTTCAACTTCGGCCCCAACTTCGCGAACCACTCCGCCCAGCCGTACGGCTGGTTCGTCCAGCAGCAGTTCGTCCTCGAGGCGCAGAGCGACGGCACGCACGTCATCCGCTACGCCGGATACGAGAAGGCGTTCGACTGGGCCGGCCCCGAGGTCTACCTGACCATCGCCGAGGACGGCGCGCTCGCCCTGACCGCGACCGAGGCGGCCAACGCGGCTCACTTCGCGATCGACGTGGTCCGGAGCGGCGTCGACGAGGCGGTGCGCGCGGCGACGGGCGCCGACGCCGCCGTGGTCGTCGTCGGCAGCATGCCGTTCATCAACGGGCGTGAGGATCACGACCGCACGTCGATGGCGCTGGCCGAGCGGCAGTCCGCCCTGGTACGGGCGGTGCTCGCCGCCAATCCGCGCACCATCCTCGTGATCGAGACCAGCTATCCGCTGACCATCCCGTGGGAGAAGCTCCGCGTCCCCGCCATCCTGTGGACCACCCATGCGGGCCAGGAAACCGGGCATGCCATCTCCGACGTCCTCTTCGGCGACCACAACCCTGCCGGGCGGCTGACCCAGACCTGGTACCGCTCGGCGGACGACCTGCCGGATGTCCTCGAGTACGACATCATCAAGGCCCGGCGGACCTATCTCTACTTCGACGGTGATCCGCTCTACCCGTTCGGGTACGGGCTGTCGTACTCGACCTTCGGGTACGACAACCTCCAGCTGAGCGCGCGGTCGGTCCAGGCCGGCGACCCGATCTCGGTGCGCGTCGACGTCACGAACACGAGCCTTCGGGCGGGCGACGAGGTCGTTCAGCTCTACAGCCGCCAGCCATCGTCGCGCGATCCGCAGCCCAACAAGCAGCTGCGGGCGTTTCGGCGGATCCACCTCGCGCCGGGCGAGAAGCGGACGGTCGAGCTCGAGCTCGCCGCCTCCGACCTGGCCCACTGGGACGTGACTCGGGGCCGCTGGGTCCTCGAGGCGGCCGGCGTCGAGCTGATGGTCGGCTCCTCCTCGGCCGACATCCGCCGGAGCGCGGTCGTGCGCGTGCGCGGCGAGCGCATCCCGGCGCGCGACCTCGCCCGCGAGACGCGAGCGGTCGACTTCGACGACCACGCCGGCATCGAGCTGGTCGACGAGAGCAAGGAGTGGGGCGATGCCGCGGGCGCCACCGCGGGCGACTGGCTCCGCTTCTCCGATGTGGAGCTGGGCAGCGGTGCCAGCCACTTCAGCGGCGGCTTCGCCCGGGCCGAGGCGGGCGACGCGCTCGTCGAGATCCGGCTCGACGATCCGGTCCGCGGCAAGGTGGTCGGGACCGCCGTCGTGCCGAGCACGGGCGACGTGTACGCCTACGCCACCGCGAACGCCGAGCTCGACGGCGCGTACGGGCGACACGACGTCTACCTCGTGTTCCGTGGAGCCGCCCGCCTGTCGACCTTCGCGATCGACTGAGGGGCGGCTCGCCCAGCCCAGGGGCGGGCGCGGCCGGCGTTGGTCATCGGTCGCTCGCCCGGGCACATTGGCACATTCGCCAGGCGGTGGGAGCCCTCCGTGCCGATGTGCCTGAGACCACTACCCCATGGGTGTACTGTCGGAGGGCGAGCCCGGAACGTTTGATGAAAGAAAAGCAGTCCTTCCAGCAGACGATCCAGCCGCATTGTGTGCTCCGCGCGCGGATTCTCCCGGCGGTGCGCAGCCCCGGCCGGATCCGGCGACCGCGCACACCGGCGCGCGCCGAGGCAGGCGGCCCCCATGAAAAGGGGTTGGCAGGCGGAGCGGTTGCGCCGAAGATGGCATCACGCTGCGCCATGGGGTGAGGCACCTGAATCATCCCCTCGGATTCTTCGGATAATTCGCAGGGAGGCGAGGAGACGGGGAGACGGGGAGACGGGGAGACAGATCTTCAAAATACTCCCTGTCTCCCCGCCTCCCTGTTCAATTTCCCCGCTGAACATGGCCGTAAAATGAGGGGATTCCTCAGGTGAGGCACACCTCGCGTCACGACAACTCTCTCACGCGTTGGAGCAGGTGGATGAACGTACGACTCGTTGCAGGTCTTTTCGTGCTGGCGCTGTCGGCAGCCGCGGGATGCGGAGACGATGACGGCCAGGGCGGCGCCGGCGGCAATGGCGGGTCCGGCGGCGCTGGCGGCGCCGGCGCCACGAGCACCGGAACTGGTACAGGCGGGAGCGGTGGCGCCGAGCCGACCGGCACCGGCGGGAGCGGCGGGAGCGGTGGCGCCGAGCCGACCGGCACCGGCGGGAGCGGTGGCGCCGAGCCGACCGGCACCGGCGGGAGCGGCGGGGCCGAGCCGACCGGCACCGGCGGGGCCGGCGGGGCCGGCGGGGCCGAGCCGACCGGCACCGGCGGGAGCGGCGGCGCCGAGCCGACCGGCGCCGGCGGGAGCGGCGGCGCCGAGCCGACCGGCACCGGCGGGAGCGGTGGCGCCGAGCCGACCGGCGCCGGCGGGAGCGGCGGGGCCGAGCCGACCGGCGCCGGCGGGAGCGGCGGGGCCGAGCCGACCGGCGCCGGCGGGAGCGGCGGGGCCGAGCCGACCGGCGCCGGCGGGAGCGGCGGCGCCGAGCCGACCGGCGCCGGCGGGGGCGGCGGCGGGCCCACGGGCTCGCTGTACGAGGCCTGCGCGACGGACGATGCGTGCACCGAGGATATCTGCCTCTCCGAGGGGGAACTTGGATACCCCTCCGGGCTCTGCTCGGACCTGTGTGAGCCCGGGGAGGAGCCAGTGCCGGGCGGAGAGTGCGACGGCGGGGTCTGTCTCGATCTCTTCGAGGGCGTGGGCGCGTGCCTTCCGCTCTGCAGCGCGTCGTCGGATTGCCGCGACGGTTATGCCTGCGAGGACGTCGGCGGCGGCATCCAGGCCTGCGTCCCGAGGTGCACCTCGAACGCGCAGTGCCCCTCTCTCGGCGTGTGCGACACCCTGAGCGGCGTCTGCGTGCGCGGCGAGACGGACTGCGCGAACGATGAGGACGACGACGAGGACGGGTCCTACGACTGCGCGGACACCGACTGCGCCGCGACCTGCGCCCCGATCGCCGAGGCCGCCTGCGCGAGCGCGACCCCCATCGTCTCGACGACAATCCATGGCGACACGTCGGGGGGCACGAGCGGGCTGGAAGGGACCTGCTTCCTCGGCAACACCGGGCACGGGCCGGAAGAGATCCACCTGTTCACGCCGCCCGCCGGGCAGTCGGGCACGCTCGTGGTCGAGCTCGAGTCGCCGACCGATCATAGCGTCTACGCCCGCAGCTCGTGCGCGGACATGCTCTCCGAGATCGACTGCTCCGACGCGGGCGTCTTCGAGGATGGTTTGCCCGAGGAAGAGCGGATCGAGCTCCACGTGCGCGACGGCCAGACCGTGCCGATCGTCGTCGACAGCTATGTGCCGGAGGAGGCCGGTCCCTACACGCTGAACGTCAGCTTCACCCCGACCGTCTGCGGCGACGGGACCGTCAGCCCGACCGAGGAGTGCGACGACGGCAACACCACGAGCGGCGATGGATGCTCCGCCCTGTGCGCCTACGAGATCGAGGTGCTGTGCGAGGACGCGGTCGAGCTCGTCATCGGCGAGAACACGGGCAACACCGCGACCGGCACGTCGGTGTTCGAGGGCAGCTGCCTCGGCTGGGACGCGCCGGAGACGATCGGCAGGTTCACGCCGCCGAGCGACGGCACGCTCACCCTGACGCTGTCCGCGGAGGCGGACCTGGGCATCCACGTGCGCGAGAGCTGCGCGGACTTCGGCTCCGAGCTCGCGTGCGTCGACCAGGAAGGCCGCGGAGATGACGAGACGCTCGTGATCGATGTCACCGGCGGCGAGCCCCTGTTCGTCATCGTCGACACCTACAGGCCGCTCGACAGCGGTCCCTACACGCTTACCGTCGCCTTCACCCCCGCTCCCTGAGCGCCCCGCGCGCCGTCCGGCGCGCCAGGGTGCCCTCTCCTCGAGACCGAGTCGAGGTACGCTGCACGCGTGCTCGCCGTCCCGCCTTGACCCGCCGCCGCGCCACAAGCTCGCTGTCGCCGCCCTGCTCGCCGCCCGCGTGCTGACCGGCGCCCGCACGCCCGGCCTGACTCCGCCCGCGAGGGGGTTTTAGGGGGATATCGGTGCTCTAGAGCGCTTGTTCGCGCGGGTTTGATGCAGACGTCTCCCGTCTTCCGTCAGCGCCGTCTCGTCCTCGTGCTCCGCGGCGCGGAACCTGGCTCATCCGCCCGCGCGCGGCGCGGACGGACGGCAGGAGAGGGGCAGATGTCCTAGGGCGCGAAGACGTAGGCCGAGCCCGACCCGCTCCCGAAATCGTCGTCACCCGACGCGCCCACCACGATCGTATCCCCGTCGAGCGCGACCGTGGTGCCGAAGATGTCGGAGCTGGCTCCGTCGGAGGCAGAGAGCTCTTGCTGCTGCGTCCAGGTGGACCCGGAGCGCTCGAAGACGTACGCCGTCCCCGTGTCGGAGACGGAGCCAGCCTCCGCGCCCGTGGCGCCGATGACGGCCCTGTCGCCCTGGATCGCGACGGACATCCCGAAGTAGTCATAGGGAGCCGGACTCGTGGAAGCGAGCACCTGCTGCCCGGTCCAGCTGGAGCCAGAACGGACGAAGACGTAAGCAGCGCCCGAGGTGTTCCACGGATTCGAGTAGTAGTAGGCTCCCACGAGCACGGAGTCTCCGCTGATCCCCACACTCAGCCCGAAGTACAGCCCCGAGGCCGTCCCCCACTTCACCAGCTTTGCCTGCTGCGTCCAGCTGGAGCCAGAACGAACGAAGACGTAGGCAGAACCCTGGTTGGAGCCCGGGGCGTCATCGTTGGGAGCGCCGACGACGATGCTATCCCCGCTGATCGACACTGACGAGCCGAACTCGTCGCCCGCAGCGGCATCGCCCGCGACGAGCTCTTGCTGCTCGGTCCAGGTGGACCCGGAGCGGGTGAAGACATAGGCGCTGCCGGTGTTGGAGGCCGAATGGTCATGATGACTACTGCTGGCGACGAGGGTGTCTCCGTCGAGCGCGACCGACTGGCCGAAGGAGTCGCCTGGAACGCAGTCGCTGGCGTTGAGCTTCTGCTCCAGGGTCCAGCTGGAACCCGAGCCGACGAACACGTAGACCGCGCCGACGGCGGTTCCGCCCGTGCCGCTCTTGGAGGGCGCCGTGGCGGCGATGGTGTTCCCGCTGATCGCGACGGAGTAGCCAAACCACCCGCAGCCATCGGTACCCGGATCGTTGCACGTGAGCCTGGCCTGCTGGGTCCAGGTGGAGCCGGAGCGGACGAAGACGTAGGCCGCGCCAGCGTTCCTCAGGTTCCCGCCGACCGTCGTCGACTCGTAGGCAGCGCCCACGACGGCCGTATCGTCGCTGATCGCGACCGATCTGCCGAAGCCTACGTTGACTGCCCCGCTGGCGGGCAGGAGCTTCTCCTCCTCGGTCCAGACGAGCGGGTCCACAACCACCGGATACACAGCCCCGGCGTCGTCGACCTGGAGCGATACATGGCCCGCATTCAAGGCCAGCTTGGCTGGCAGGACCTTCCCGATCGCATCGACCACGTGCAGGTCCGTGTACCGCACCACCGCGTGCCCCTCGGCGTCTCGCCATTCGACGGCGTCCCCGCCCTCGGCGAGGGCCGCCTCCAGCGAGCTCTGGGCCTCCAGCGCGACGGTCACCGGCCCACCGCCCGCGGCCCTGCACGCGGGCGCGGAGGCCAGCGTGAAGCCCTGCTCCAGTCCCAGCGGCCCATTGACGTACCACTCCACGAGGTCCCCGCGCCGGTACTCGACGCGCCCCTCGGCGACCGTAGGCGTCGCGGCCTGCACGGGATCGAGCGCGCCGTCGCAGCCATAACCCACGGTGGCGACCGACCAGCGCCAGTCGCCCCGCCCCTCGCTCGGCGCGATCGTCACCCCCGAGGTGGTGAGCTCCGCGCCAAACCGCTGCGCCGGGTTCTGCACCCGGACCGCCGCTCCCCCTTGCTCCGCGCGGTATGCCTCTGAGGCCTCTGCCTGCACCGCCGCGATGTAGGCGGCCCGCAGCTCCGGCGGCATCATCGCACGCTGGCTCGGCCTCGGGGCCGCAGCCTCGACGACATCCGTGCCAAGAGGCGCGTCCTCCACCTCGGCGTCAACGACGCACGAAGCGCTACCCGCCACCACGATGCATGTTAGCCCGAACAAACCACCCAGCGGGTGTCTCCACGCCATGATTTCCTCGCCTTGCAAAAGAAGAGGATCCATATATTTGTTTTTATGTATCGCAGTCAAGGCAGGAAAACGATGCCAGAAACTGCGATGGGGCTCAGGTCGTCTGTATGGTGATGTCTGTGCCTTGAGCAAGGCGCGACATGATCCTCTCACGCTGCTCCCTCAAGCTGTTCGATGAGACGTTCCAGGAGCAGATGGAGGGCGTGCACAGGACGATGGGGGCAGGCGAGCCGCCGCAGCCACCGGCGCTGATGTGTAGGTGTCACGTTGCTCCAAGGCTACGTCGGCGCGTCGGGGTGCCGAGGCGGTGCAGCCGGATGCGTTCACACGGGCTTGGGGCCAGGAA
Organism: Sorangium sp. So ce1153; assembly: GCF_051521595.1. Classification (NCBI taxonomy): domain Bacteria; kingdom Pseudomonadati; phylum Myxococcota; order Polyangiales; family Polyangiaceae; genus Sorangium; species Sorangium sp. So ce1153. Next base: position 11,172,983 of record NZ_CP150361.1, on the reverse strand, counting down.
CCTGGAAACAGCCGAGGACGGGACGGTTCGCATCCGGCAAGGCGTCGCGCCTGACCGGGCGTTCTATACGCGCGTCATGCCGCCGTCGACCACGATCTCCTCGCCGGTCATGAACGAGGAGTCGTCGCTGGCGAGGAACAGTGCCGCGCGGGCGATCTCCTCGCTCGACCCGAGGCGCTTGAGCAGGATGCGCTCGGTGAGCGAGGCGTGGACGGCCGCGACCTGGTCGCGCGGTTGCGTCTTTTCGATGATTCCGGTGTCGGTGGGGCCAGGGCTCAGGACGTTCACCCGCACGCCGGCGCTCGCGAGCTCGGACGCCGCCGTTCGCGCCAGCGAGCGAACCGCCGCCTTGGAGGCAGCGTAGGCGCTCGCGCCGGCCATGCCGAGGTGAGCGTTGATGGAGGCGTTGAGCACGACGGCGCCGCCGCGGCGCAGGAGCGGAGTGGCCGCCTTCAGAGCGAGCCACGGCCCCTTGACGTTGACGCGAAACACCTCGTCGAAGTCGGCCTCGGGCTGCGCGGCGATCGTGCCCCCGCGCAGGATACCCGCGTTCAGAAACAGCACGTCGAGGCGCCCGTGGCGCTCGCCGACGTGGGCGAAGAGCGCCGCGATGGCGGCGCCGTCGCCGGAGTCCGACCGCAGCAGCTCGATGTCGGGGTGCAGCGCCGCGCGCGCCGCTTCCAGCGTCGCGCTGCTCCGGCCAGTCGCGATCACCCGCGCGCCTTCGGCGTGAAAGAGCTGGGCAGCGGCCAGGCCAATGCCGCTGGTCCCGCCGGTGATGAGAGCGACTTTACCTTCCAGCTTCCTTTGCATGACATCTCCTGAGGAATGAACGAATGTTTTTGGACAGATCTGTCCAGAATAGGGATAAAAAAATGCCGCTCGAGGCGGCTCGAAGGGGTTTGGGGGTGAGAGGGCGCGCGATGCTCAGTCCGAGGCCGAGCGCCCCGCCTTCGAGCCCCGTGCGCCGCTGGAGCGCGCGCGCAGGCCGTCCAGCGCCGCGTTCGCCACGTCGCGCAGCGCCTCCGCGCTGGCGCCCGCCTTGGACATCACCTTCATGCCGATGATCGCTGCGTACAGCAGGCGAGCCTGTTTGCGCTCGTCGACCGAGTCGCGCACCTCGCCCGCCGCCTTGGCCCGCTTCAGCTGCTGCTCGAGCAGACCCTCCAGGCGCGCAGCGCTCGCCGCGCCCACGCGCGAGACGTCCGCGTCGCTCACCCCGAGCTCGCAGACCGCCGTCACCCCCATGCAGCCGAGCAGACGTTGCTCCGCTCTCTCCCTGGAGAAGGAGAGCAACAACGCTTCGATCCCGGCGAGCGCTGAAGGCGCAGCCTCGACCCGGGCCACGCAGCCACGCACGCCCTCCGCGTTGTAACGCTCGAGGACCTCCACGAACAGCTCCCGTTTGCCGTGGAACGAGTCATAGAAGCTCTGCCGACCGATCCCCATCGCGTGGCGCAGATCCTCCGTCGAGGTGGCCTCGTAGCCCTGACGCCAGAACACGGCCTTCGCCGCTTCCAGCGCGACCTCGCGATCGAACTCCTTCGCCCTCGCCACCCTGAGACCCTACCATTATGGACAGCGCTGTCCAGAAAAATCGGCCGCCTTCCGCGCCTGGTCCGCGGAGCGACGTGGCCATCGCGCCAGGCGTCGGCGTCGCACGGAACGTCCGACCTTGGCTCGACCGCGCCGCGCTCCGAGCCGAACACCGGCGCTCGATCCGCAGGGCGCCACGCGAGCATCCGCGCGCCGGTTTGATTCATCCCGCGCATAGTTGCGTGTACGCGCGCGCACGCTCGCGACGGCGGATCTCTCTCCCTCACATCGGACGACATCGCCAATCAGCCCGCGCACGTGGGCGACCAGCGCGTCACCCAGGGCTTCAGGGCGCGCCCCTCGCAGGAGAGGGCGACCAGGAGGTCTTGACCGCACCCAGCGAGATGGAACCGTAAAAGCCACGCGCGAGGGCTCCGCAGCGCAGGTGACCGCGAAATGCTCGCTCCACGCACCGACGTGGCGGCCGGTCGCAGGTTCCGCGCGGGGGCGCGGGGAGCGGCGTCGGCCACGGTAACTGGGGGCCGCCGACCAGGACAGCGTAGAATCCATCGGGTGAAGCTCGCGTCGACGCTCGGCTATCTGGCGCTGGCCAGCGTCACGCTCGCCGTCTCCGACGACGCGGGCGCCGGATCGCCGTCGCGCTGTCATGAGGCCGAGAAGCGGGGCGACTGGCGCGAGGCGCTGGTGCTGTGCCAGGCGAGCTACGCGCGCGATCCACGGCCGAGCTACGGCCTCGCCCTGGCGAGGGCGAAGATGAGCCTTGACGACGACGACGGAGCGCTGGAGCTCGCGCGCCGCGCGGAGGCCGGCGAGATGCGCGCCGAAGCGCTGTTGATCACAGGGCTCGTCCTCGATCGCCGCGGGGACGCGGCGCCGGCGCGCGCGGCGCTCGGGGAGGCGCTCGCGCTCTTCCGCGCGCGGGGCGAGTCGCCCAGGGCCGCGCGGGCCGCCTACGCCCTCGCGGGATCGCACTGGCGGCGGGCTGGCTACCGCGAAGCGCTCGCGGAGCTCGACGCCTCGATGCGCGACGCAGAGGCAGGCCGCGACGCGCGCATGATCGGATACGTCGCGCTGATGCGCGGCGACGTGCTGCGAGCGCTCGGTGACGCGCGGGGCGCCGAGGGCGCGTTCCGCGAGGCCGACGCGGCGCTCGCGGCCACGCGCGGGGATCTCGTGTACGTCCGGCTGAAGATGGGGATGCTCCACCGGGACGCCGGCCGGCTCTCGCTCGCGCGGCAGGCTTTCGAGGAGGCGCTCGCGATCTCGCGCGAGACAGGGCTCCGCGACATCGAGGCCGCCGCGCACCTGAACCTTGCCTACACGGCCCACCTCGAAGGAGACGCCCTGGCGGGGCTAGGCCACATCGCGGAGCTGCTTGCGCCCCGCGATGTGGCCTACCTCTACAACCGCGCGCTGCTCGAGTCCGATCGCGGTGCGCTCGTCGAGGCGGCGAGCCTCCTCGACGAGGCTGCGGCGGTGGCCGGGAGCGACGAATGGGCGTGGGACGTCGCGTACGAGCGTGGCCGCATTGCCGAGCGCACAGGCGACATGGCGGGGGCGGAGCGCGCATACCGGACGTCCATTGCTGTCGTCGAGCGCATGCGCGATGCGGTCGACCTGACGGAGCTCCAGTCGTGGGTCTTGCGGCGCCGGCGCGCGCCGTACGAAGCGCTCTTCGCCATGCTCGCCCGTGCCGGCCGGACCCCCGAGGCGCTCGAGGCGCTCGAGGCGTTCACCGCGCGCTCGTTCCTCGACTCCCTCGTGCGCGCGGAGGGCGCCGCTGGCGATGCGCTCGCGCACGCCGACGCGATCGGCGCGCTATGGCGCGGGCTCCGCAAGGAGGCGGTGAACTCCGAGCTCGGACCGCGCCTCGGCGAGCGCGAGATCCTGGTGCACGTCGAGGCGCAGGGCAGCCTGTGGGTCGTGCACCGCGGCCGGGGCGGGGAGTTCGCGCTCGCCGACCACGGCGACGCGGCGCCAGCGCGAGCGCTCGCAGAGCGGCTCGCGGCCGATCCCGACGACGAAGCGGCCGCCGGGGAGCTCGGGGCGCTCCTGATCCCCGAGCGCGTCGCCGCGGGCGACGATCTCCTGTACGTCGTTCCGACCGGGCGCTTCCTTTCCGTTCCCTATGCGGCGCTCCGGCGTGGGTCTCGCCGGCTCGTGGACGAGCGTCCCGTCGCGCTCGCGCCCAGCCTGCGCGCCCTCGCGGCGAGCACGGTATCCGCCCGGTCCGACGGGGCGCTGGTGCTCGCGGACGCCGACGGCACCCTCCCGGCTGCGCGCGAGGAGGCGGCGCAGGTCGGGCGCCTCCTTGGCGTCGCGCCGCTCACCCTGGCCGACGCGACGCAGGAGCGGCTCCTGGCGGCTCCGTCGCGCCGCGTGCTCCACGTGGCCACGCACGCCGGGATCGACGCCAGCGGGGCGTGGCTGCGCCTCCACGACGGGCGGTGGACCGCGCGCGACGTGCTCGCGTCGAACGTGCGCGCCGACGTGGTGGTGCTCGCGAGCTGCTCTTCGGCCTCGACGCGCCACGAGGAGATGTGGGGCTCGCTCGCCGCGGCGTTCCTGGCCAACGGCAGCGGCGCCGTCATCGCGACGCTCGGCTCGGTGGACGACGCCGACGCGCGCGCGGTGGTGACGAGCCTCTACCGCAATGGGGTGACCGATGATCCCGTGCGCGCGCTCGCGGCCGCGCAGCGCGAGCTGGCGCGCTCGGTCCCTCCCCGGCGCTGGGCCTCGTTCGTGGCGTACAGCGTCGCGGCGCCCTGGCATGAGTGATGAGGCGACGTACCTGGGCGAAGCACGACACCGCTGTGGTCGCAATCCTGCCAAATATCCGGAATCGCTTGGTTTTCAGCGAACTCGGCAGCCCCCCGGGTCGATCCTGCGCCCCGTGCAGCGCCTTCCGAGGTGAGCGCGTCGAGATTTTGGCCGCACGCCCGATCCGACATCTATCGTTGGCGGTACGCGTGATACGGATCGTGGAGGCAAGCGCCGCTCCGCGCACCACGCAAATGAGGAGACGAGCATGAACTATGCACGATACTACGTCATGCCACGGTCGTCGCAGCCCACGGAGCTGAGTTTCACCGCAGGCCAGCGGTGGGTTCAGGTCGCCATTCGCGGCGTCGATCTACATGGAAATGCGATCGCCAAGCCGCCTCTCAAGGTCAAGCAGGGCCGCGGAACCCTCGATTTGAACGCCGGCCATGTCTACGAGCTGTATTTTTCGAACCAGATCATCAGGGATCTCAAAGCCCTGAGGGCGGCCGGTGAAAAACCGTTGCGCGGGGCCTACATCGACTTCTCGCTCTCCCTTTGGGATATCGCCGGGTTAGTCCCGAGCTCAGAGGACCCCCCGCCTCCACCGCCTCCAGGGAGCAGGCCCGGCGCGCCGGACGTGCCATTCGACGTGAACAATGTGTACGACCTCTACCCCTGATTGGGGCTTCCTCCGCGTTCGTCCTGGCGAACGTGCTCCGCACCCGTGGAGCACCGCTCACTCCACGTCGACCGCCAGGCCCACGTCGACGCGCCCGCCGAGCGCGCGGGCCGCTCGGGCGTCCTCGTCGAGCGACCCTGCCGGCGCCCCCAGCGGCGCGTCCGCCGCGAGCAGCAGCGCGCGGTAGCTCCCCCTCGACGTGAGCGTCAGATCCGCCTCGATCGCCCCGCCGGCGGCGCGACACCGACGGTCCCCCGGACACCGCAGCACGAGCTCCCGCTCTCCCCTGTAGACGCGGAGCTCCGCGTGCGCGGCGCCGCCGGGTGAAGCCCGCAGCTCGAGGCGATCGCCGACGACCGCCGAGTCGGCGCGACGGCCCGACGCCGCCGGGATCACCTCCTGGCGCAGCGCGAGCCGCTCCTCGGGCGGCCGCCGCAGGATCACCACCGCGGCGACCAGGAGGAGCGCGGCCGCGAGCGCCCACGTCCAGCGCGCCGGGAGACGCCTCGCGGGTGCAGCAGGGGGAGCGACGCGGTCGACGCGAGCGAGCACGCGCTCCTCCCACCCCGCGGGAGGAGCGAGCGCGGGCAATCTCACGAGCATCTCGGCAATGCGATCGTAGCGAGCGCGGGCCTCTTGGCATTCGTCGCACCCGAGCTCATGAGCGTCCGGAGGCGCTCTGTCGTCCCAGCGGGCGACCCTCTCGTGCTCGGATCGGTCGCAGCCCGGCCGGCTCATGGCTCGATGCCCTTCCCCTCGAGGCAGCGGCGCAGGAGCGGCAGCGCGCGCGTCACCCGCGCTTGCAGCGTCGTCGATTTCTCGCGGCACATGCGGCCCATGTCCTCGTAGGTCATCCCCTCCTGGAACCGGAGGAGCACGGCCATCCTCGACTCGGCCGAGAGCTCGCGGAGGCACGCGGAGAGGGCCGTCGCCACCGTCGGTGCGTCGACGCGCTCGGTGAGGTCCCGCGGCTCGTCTGCGACGTCGGCGAGCGCCTCGTCGTCGTCGCCGACGAAGCGCTTCTCCCGGCGGCGTCGCGCCTTGATGGCGTCCAGGCACCGGTGGTTCGCGATCCCGAAGAGCCACGACCGGGCGTGCTCCGGGCGCAGGAGCTTGCCGAGGTCGCGGTACGCCTCCTCGAACACCTGCTGGTGGACGTCGGCGCCGAGGGTGGCGTCGCCGAGCACGCGCGTGCAGTAGCCGTACACGGCCGCGCCGTGCTCCGCCATGAGCGCGCGGAGCGCTGCGCGGTGGTCGCCCCGGTCGAGCGCTGCGTGGAGCGGATCCTGGGGTCGTTCGCCGTCCTGTACCGCCCGCCTGCCCGCCATGCGCTCGGCAAGGTACGCGAGGGGCGACAGCGCTTCAAGCGGGCTGGTGTCAGAGGTCCGCATGTCGATCCGAATGAGGCGACGGACCTGCGCCGAGGACGACAGAGATTCTTTTTTGTATTCGATAACTGCCCGTAACGATTGGTCTTTTGGCGTCCGGGCATCGTCCCCGACGTCGAGCCTCGTCGCGGCGGGCGCCCCATAGCCGTCGGTTCGCGCTCTCCGGAGCCCCGCCGCGGCGGGGCCTCGCGAGATGTGCAATCGGCGTCTCGGTTGCTGACACCACCCCGCGCCGATGAGGCTCGCTGACATCAGAGAGCCTCGCATCGCGCGCATCGTATCCATGAAGGAGCTGCTCATGAAAACGCGCTTGTTCTATGTTCTGCCCGCTCTCACAAGCCTCATGATCGCCTGCGCAACGCCGTCCTCGACCGAGCTGGAGATCGAGGAGGCGACGACCGCCGACTCCCCGCTCTCCGTTCGTGCGTCGGCGAGCACGCACGACGCGCTTCACATCGCTTCCTGGTCCGTTTCCGGCACCGGCGACGCGCGGACCTTCGTCGGGCTGGACGACGCCGAGGCGCCGGTCGCGACCCTCACGATCCAGCCCGAGAGCCTCGAGCGAGGCGCCAGGCTGCTCGTGGAGGTCGACACGGAGGCCACCCGCGAGGCGCTCACCTTGACGGCCGACGGCGTCGTCACTGACGGCGGCTCCGCGCGCGCCGTCGCGCTGGCGAACGCGCTCTACGGGGATCTGAAGGCGTTCGATGCGTCGGGTGGGGAGCGTCCGTCGGATCCTCTGGCGTCTGCGGATGGCGAGCAGATCGGCGCCGCAAGCGAGGCGTTGACGTTCTCGTGCGGTGCGACGATCTATAAGGGGGATGTGGTCCGCTGCGGAACATACCTCCTCGGCGAAACCAAGATCTGCATCGTGAACAATACAAGCGTGCTCGGGACAGCGTACATGAACCAGGTCGAACAGGAATTCGGCGTCTATCCTTACAACCGAACCTGCGTCTTTCAATGGTTCTGGGGAGCGCCCGTTTCCGTGGAGAACACGTCGGATCCGGACGTCCCCCTCACCGTCAGCCACTGACGCGCGTCGCGCGCGCACGCAGGACCGCTCCCTCGCTGCACCCGTCCACACAAGGACGTCTGGTTTCCGCTCGCCGGCACGCACAGTGCGGTTCGCACCCTGCGTGCCGGATGGGCGCCGCGGCGACTTGAAGTCCGGTCAAAGTGCGTCCGCCGCGCCCCTCCAGGCGCCCCCGACCCCCCGGGAAGGCGGCCACTGCCGCCGGAGCTAGACGGATCTACCTATGGCGCTGGACAGCAACTGCGCCTTGCGGCGCAGTGCTGATCCATAAGAACGTCCGTGGAGGGAGGTACGGCGGATCCTTGATCGCGTGCATTTCAGGTAACGCAAGTATGCACCTTGGACACATGATCTTGATGAAAGGAACGCACCGTCATGGCAACGATTCGCCATCGCCGCATTTCTTCCGGGCTCTGCGCTGCGGTATTATGGATTGCGTCATGCGCACCGGAAGGGCCGACTTCGGCTCCAAGTTGGGAAGAGTACAGGGCCGCTGCCACCAAGGAATTTGAAGGCCAAGCCATCTACGTTATACACGGTGACACCGCGGTATCACTTGAAGAGCTGAAAGCCGAATATGAGCGAATTGTTGAGTCTTTTTCGCCGCAGGGGAGCGAGGAGGAAGTCGGCGCATCTCGCCAAGCAAGCACAGTGAACCAATGGAACGGACAGGATGACCTCTGGCCCCCGGCGCAGGCCGCGGACTTGTCGTACTGCGTGAGCCTGGAGTTTGGTGCCGATCATCAACGCGCAGTGAGCGAGATGGCCGCAGCCACTCTCGACTGGGAAGCCTGGGGTGGCTATGCGTTTCGCTACATTGGCACGCAAGACTCGAATTGCAATAACGCAAATCCGAACGTCGGGTTTGCGGTGCGCCCCTGGGACAGCGGCGGAGCATGTGCCTTTTTTCCCTCAGGTTCTGGTTGTGTGGCACGTACCTTGGTGATCGATTTTGATGACCTCGATACGAGCCCGGCCTACGGTGCCGTTACCTCTGCTGGCGTTTTTCGTCACGAGCTCGGGCACATCCTTGGCCTTCGTCACGAACATGTTCGGGCAACGCCTACCTGGTGCAGCGAAGACACCAATTGGCGAGCGGTCACAGGTTACGATGCCTCCTCGGTCATGCATTATCCATGGTGCCCTGGAGCTGCAAACACAGGTGACCTTCTGATCACGAACATGGATAGAACTGGAATAAACAGCCTGTACCCGCTCCAGTATGCTAGCACCAATGACAGATTCGAATACCAGGGCGACCTTGGCTGGTGGAACAGCGGCGGCGGCTACAGCGCCGACGCCGTCACCGGGCGGATGGTGAGCGGCGACTACGATGGCGATGGTCGTGATGACATCGCCATGTTCTACAAGTACACCTCGTCGCCGGGGCGCGTCCATGTCCTCCTCTCCACGGGAGCCTCCTTCCAGTACCAGGGCGACCCTGGCTGGTGGAACAGCGGCGGCGGCTACAGCGCCGACGCCGTCGCCGGGCGGATGGTGAGCGGCGACTACAATGGCGATGGTCGTGATGACATCGCCATGTTCTACAAGTACACCTCGTCGTCGGGGCGCGTCCATGTCCTCCTCTCCACGGGAGCCTCCTTCCAGTACCAGGGCGACCTTGGCTGGTGGAACAGCGGCGGCGGCTACAGCGCCGACGCCGTCACCGGGCGGATGGTGAGCGGCGACTACAATGGCGATGGTCGCGATGACATCGCCATGTTCTACAAGTACACCTCGTCGTCGGGGCGCGTCCATGTCCTCCTCTCCACGGGAGCCTCCTTCCAGTACCAGGGCGACCTTGGCTGGTGGAACAGCGGCGGCGGCTACAGCGCCGACGCCGTCACCGGGCGGATGGTGAGCGGCGACTACAATGGCGATGGTCGCGATGACATCGCCATGCTCTACAAGTACAGCCCATCTTGGGCGCGTGTCCATGTTCTTCTGTCCACTGGAGTCTCCTTCCAGTATCAAGGCGATGTGGGTTGGTGGGACAGCGCCAATGGCTACAGCGCCGATGGCTACAGCGCCGACGCCGTCGCTGGACGCGTGGTGAGCGGTGACTACAATGGTGACGGCCGCGACGACATCGTCATGTTTTACAAGTACGATCCATCGTGGGGACGAGCACATGTGCTTCTTTCCACCGGAGTTTCGTTCGCCTTCCAAGGCGAACTGGGGTGGTGGCATAGTGGCAGCGGCTACAGCGCCGACGCTTTCGCTGAGCGGATGGTAAGTGGCGACTACAACGGTGACGGACAGGACGACATCGCTATGCTCTACAAGTATACTCCGTCGTCGGGGCGGACACACGTGTTACTATCCCACTGATATCTGCCATCAGCGGATATGCAAGTGCTGCCACTGCCCAGGCCAGCGATGCTCGACAGCGCTGGAGTTCGAGGAGGCGACGACCGCCGACTCCCCGCTCTCCGTTCGTGCGTCGGCGAGCGCGCACGACGCGCTTCGGATCACCGAACCTATCCGCGGAATACGCCGTGAGGGGCGTCCCCACCTCGATGCTCTTCCAGGGCGGTCCGGTCGTCGCCCGGATCCCCGCCGAAGAGCACCGCCACGCGCAGCTCGATCGCGTCGATCTCCGCCGCGCGCTCAGGGAGGCGCGGCGGGCGCGGTGAGAGCGTCGCCTTCCATCGCCTGCGCCGGCGGCGTGACGCCGAGGAGCGCGGCGGCAGTCCGGGTGAACGTCGCGAACGAGAGCGGGCCCTCGAGCGTGCGCCCCTTCGCGATCTTCCCGGGCGCGCGCGCGAGGATGGGGACGGAGCGGTCGTAGAGGTAAAGCGTCCCGTGGCTCGAGCCGCGCCCTGGCGTGTAGTCGGGGTCGGAGAAGCTCCCCGGCTTCGCGATCACGTAGAGGTCTCCTGCGCCGGGGGTGAACGCCCGGCAGACGAGCGCTTCCTCGGACTCGTCGGTCACAGGAGGACAGCGGCGACGCGCGGGGAGGGGGAGGCGAGACCGGCTGGCAAGAGAGCAGCGAGAGCGCGACGAGCGCGCCGAGGGGCGATCGCACGGAGCCAAACTACGCTCGTCGCCAGAGGCAAGCGAGGTGATCCGGACAGGGTAACCCTCGTATGGCGGTTTGACGACGCCTGGGAGTCGAGATGGCGGCGGAGGTGTCCTGGGATGTCATCTGGCCCGCGCGGCGGGTTCTTCGTTCTTCTTCCCAGCCATTTCCCCGCCATCGCCGCCTTCCCCGGCATTGCCGTCACGACAGGCCGGGGCAGCCGCGGGAGCGGGCCGCGCCGCGCAGGCCGCGAGGGCTCTACTTTGCGCCGGCGTCGAGCCGGAATCGCTCGTTGCACCCGGCGCCCGAGACCACCACATGGCCGCCCTCCACCGCCACCTTGGCCTCGCTCGCGGCCGGCCAGCGCAGCGCCACGACCGCGCGGCCTGCGCGCGTGTCATAGAACGTCTGCTCGCGGTAGCTCACCCCGTCCCGGCACCGGCCCTCGTCGTTGACCTCTCCATCGAAGGCGGCGCCTGCGCCGTCGAAGGTGACGTCCACCACGAGCAGGTCTCCCTGAACCGAGCCGGCCACACCGCGGCTCCCGTGGCAGCGCGCGGGCCAGCCGCCCGAATAGCCGCCTTCCGCGACCACGAACCCCTCCGGCTCGCGAGGGAAGACCACATAATTCTGGTGGTAGACGTACGTCATGTAGTCGCGCTGGAAGATCCACGGCGGAGCGCCCGCGCACGGGCCGTCGATCTGCCGCTTCAGCTCGGGACCGCACAGGCGCGCGCTCGCCGCGGCCTCGCTCGTCGCGTCGCTGGCCCCCTCCTCGTCGCCGGGGCCGACCCTCTTCAGAAGCTCGGTCCAGCTCTTCACGAGGTCGGCGTCCTCGAGGCCAGCGCTGCGGATCTCCACCGCGCAGCTCGACCTGCCGGCGAGCTTGCTGCGCGTCGCCTGCGACGGTCTGAGCTGGTGCGCGTTGGCGTAGGCGACCCGGGCGCCCTCGGCGTCCCCGGCCTCATCGCGCAAGAGCCCGAGATTGTACCATATCTGCGACCGGAGCTCGGGGTCGCCCGCGCTCGTGAGCGCCGCGCTGAAGTCGTTCCTCGCCGCGTCGCTGTCGCCGGCGGTCAGGTGCGCGAAGCCCCGCTCCGCGACCGCCCGCGCGTCGGTCGGAGCCGCCGCGAGGGCCTCGGTGAACGCCTGGATCGCCGCCCTGAAGTCCCGCCGCTGGGTCGCGAGCCGGCCCCTCGCCAGGGCGGCCTTGTACGTCGCGAGCGCCTGCTGCTCCTTTTCGGTGAGCGGCCGCGCGCTCGACGCTGGCGGGGCCGACGGAGCCGGCGAGGCCGGCGGCGCGACGCTGCTCGCGGAGGGCGCTGGCGCGGCGGCGCGCGACGCGGCGGGCGGCTCGACCTGGGGGGTCGGCTCGGTCGCGCCGCAGCGGCAGCCCGGCGCGAGGCACACGGCGGCGACGCCGAGGGCAAGGTGTCGGTGGATGGCTCGCAATCGGAGGGGATTTCTCATCGGGGCTGCGCTGGCCAGCCGAGGATCGTGCGGGCTTCAGGCCAGCTCGTGGGGCTCACGATAACGCAGGTCGTGCTGCCGGTGCCGAGGAGCGGCGCAGAAGCCGGCGCCGGCGATCGATGGTCGGAGCGCTGGCGCGCAGAATCAGAATGGCACTTCCGGGATCGGGACGCGGTCGACCTCGGGCTCTTCCGCCGGTGGAGCGGGAGGCTTCGCTGCGGGGTCAGCGACCGCCGTGCTCGCCGCCCTGGGCCGGAGGATCGCCGGAGGCCGCGTCGTCATGGCCGGCGGCGACGGCCGCGCCTTCCTGTCTGCGGGCCCCTTCGCCGCCGAGCCCACCGCTGCTGCGGTCGGCGCCCCGGGGGGCACGCTGGGCGGAGGCGCGGGCGGGGACGGGTCCCCCGGCGTCACGCTCGGCGGAGGCTCAGCCAGCGCCTGCGGCGCTGCCGGCGGCCCGCCCGCGGTCCGCTCCGGGGCGTGCGGCTCTGCCGGGGCGACCTCCGCGCGGCGCTGGCGATCCTCGTCGGGCGCGCTGCCCCGGCTCACGGTGGCGGTGATGCCGGCGGCGAGGAGCACCGTCGCCGCGACGGCGAGCGCCAGCAGCGCGCGCGAAGGCCTCTGCGGCACGGCCTCCTGCGCCGTCGACCCGGCGCCGGTCAGGGTCCCGGGCCTCGCCGAGCGCGGCGCCGCCGCCGGCGCGCTGACCTCCACGGCGTGCAGCGGTATCGTCCCGCTGAACTTCGGCCGGGACGAGGTCGGGTTGCCCGACGACAGCTGAAGGTCCGGGATCGACGGCGACGCCATGCCCGCGAGCCGGCGGAGCTCGCCGAGCATCTCCCCGATCGACTGGAAGCGCTGCGCCCGGTCGCGCGCCAGCGCCCGCGCGAAGAACGCGTCGGTCCCCGGCGGGAGTTCGGGCGCGAGCTGAGACGCGCTCGGCAGCGGCGCGACAAGGATGTTCGCGATCACGGCGCCGAGCTGATCGCCCTGGAAGGGCAGCTCGCCGGTGACGGCGCAGAAGAGGATGACGCCGAGCGACCAGAGATCGCTGCGCTGGTCGATGTCCTTTTCGCCCCGGACCTGCTCGGGGCTCATGTAGTGGGGCGAGCCGAGCAGCTCGCCGGTGCGCGTCACCTCGTCCTTGAGGTGGGCGCCGGTCTCCTTGACGATCCCGAAATCGAGGACCTTGACGATCTCGTCCTGCTCCTCCTCCACGCGCACGAGGAAGAGATTGGCGGGCTTGAGATCGCGGTGAACGAGGCCGGCGTCGTGCGCCCGGCGGATCGCCTTGCCCGCCTGCATCAGGAGCAGCGCGGCGTCCGCGAGGGAGAGGCGGCCGACGCGCTCGAGGCGCGTGCCCAGATCCTCGCCCTGGAGCAGCTCCATCACGAGGTACGGGGTGTCGTCGTCGATGCCATAGTCCTGAACGTAAACGACGTGTGGACTCTGCAGGCTCGCCGCGATCCTGGCCTCGCGCTCGAAGCGGGCCAGGAACGTGGATGACGCCGCATACGTCGGGGCCATGAACTTGACCGCGACGAGCGAGCCCAGGTTGACGTGCCGCGCCACCCACACCGAGCCCATCCCGCCGCGCGAGAGCGGACGCTCAAGACGGTACTTCCCACCTACGACGGAATCCGGGGCGTGATGCATGGCGATGGCTTCCTCCTGAGCGCCAAGGGAAGTGGGATGAGGGTACAGGATAGGAAAGGTTCAGGCCATGATGAGCCGGGAGATGTAGAGAGATTGTCCTTGCGCGCGCGACGTTCCGGGCACCATTGCGCTCCACACAGCGGCGCGGTGACTGGCACGTTGAGCGAGCGCCGGGAGCGGGAGCGGTGCTCCGGCGCGACCCCGAGCCGGGCAGTCGGGGGAGACCCGATCGACTCAGGCGCTGCTTCCGTCGCGCTCGCTGGACTGCGTGCGTCCGCGCCGTCCGAGGCGGCCGTTCGCCGCTGTGGAGCTCTCGAGGCGGGGCGAGCGCGAGATCCGGGGCGAGGGGGGGCCCTCGATGCAGCGATGCAGGTCCCGACCTCCGCGGCCGGCAGGCCGATGCCGCGCTGGCGCAATGCAGCACGCCGGCGTGGCCGCTCCGCGGAGGTCGCGGCGCGACCACGCCGAGGTCGAGGCGCGACGCCTGCGCGCCAGCACGAGACCGTCCGAGAGAGCTATTGCGCTCGTCTGGCCGCCGCCTAGAATCCATGATGCCATGATAAAATCTTTGCACCATTCAAGTGTTTTTGCGCTCGGGCTCGCCCTTGTCCTTGGCGGCGCGGCGTGCGGCGGCGACAGCGACGCGGGCGGCACGGGCGCGGGCGGGTCGACCGCCGGCACGGGCGGCGGAGCGACCACGGGCACGGGCAGCCCATCGACCACCGGCACGGGCGGAGGAGCGACCACGGGCGGAGGAGCGACCACGGGCACGGGCAGCCCATCGACCACCGGCACGGGCAGCACGCCGACCACGGGCACGGGCGGCGATCCCAACCCCGATCCCGCGAACGCGCGGACCTTCGACCACCGGCACGGGACGCTCGAGCAAATTCCGGGGAGCTGTGTCGACGCGCTCAAGTCGGGGGACTTCCTCTTTCATTACGCCCATCGCTCGCACGGCTCGCAGATCATCGTCGGCGCCGAGAGCATCGAGGCGCAGAGCCCTGCTCACGGCTTCGAGGCAGAGTATTGCGACGCCCCCGCCGAGACCGGCGTCTTCCGGATGTGGGACGGGATGCTCGACACCAACCTCGTCGAGGGCGATCAGTACTGGGCGACGGGGGCCGGGGTGGGCGAGCTGCGCGCCATCCTGCGCGATCACCCGGAGATCCGGTACTCGATGTGGGCGTGGTCGTTCGAGATCTCCGAGCAGACCGAGGAGAGCGTGCAGCTCTACCTGGACACGCTCGACGCGCTCGGGCAGGAGTTCCCGGAGGTCACGTTCATCTACATGACCGGCCCCGGGGACGAGGAATACAACGGCGTGAACCGCGCGAAGCGCAACCAGCAGATCCGCGACTTCTGCCGCGACCACGGGAAGATCCTCTACGACTTCGAGGACCTCGACGCCCACTGGAACGGCGAGCGGCACACCGTGCAGGTGGACGGGGTCGAGATCCCGATGGAGCACCCGCATTACGACGTGGATACGTCCGGCAACTCGGAGTATGAGTACACGCACACGACGCAGGAGAGCTGCGAGCACAAGGCCCGCGTCTTCTGGCGCATGATGGCCGAGCTCGAGGGGTGCAGCGTACAGTAAGCGTCGGGCATGGGCGCGCGCGGGCGCGCACGACGGTGCGCGACGGTGACGGCGTGGTGAGCTCCTGGTTCGCGCGCTCCTCTCGCTGTCCGCGCGCCGCGCGCCGCGCGCCGCGCGCCGGGCCATCGCGGCCAGCGCCCGGCCGCGGCGACGACCTCGCGAGCCGATGTCTTTCCTGTCGGTTAAGTCCCGGTTTCCGGCCGTGAACGCGGCTGTCTCGCGGTGCGCGCGCCTTGCGGGCCGCCTCGGGCCCATGCTACGCGCATAGCGCAAGGGCGCGCATCCCTCGCGTTTCTCTCGCGCAGGGGCGCCGCCTGGCAGCCGATCGGAGGCGGGCGATGGACAGCGCGATACCGCTCGGGAAGAAACAGATCATCGACGGCCAGCTGCGGGTCTATTACTACGGCTACTGGATCAAGGCGTACGAGGCGCCGGCCGATACGCTGCTCGCGAAGAAGCGCCTCATCGAGGCGCTGACGCGGCGCCTCTTCAACCACGTCGAGCACGGCATCAACGTCCCCGGCAGGCGGCTGGACGAGGCGCGGCGCGCCTTCGAGTCCGAGGCCGATCCGCAAAGAAAGCGCGTGAAGGGCGCGATGCTCGCGGGCGCGATCTTCAATCGGGCGGCGGATATCTTCACGAAGCTCGTGGAGATCCAGGAGCTCGGCGTCACCATCGAGCCCGACAACGCCCTCATGCGCGAGTGCGGAGAGCACCTGCTCGAGGCGCTGACGCTCGGGAAGATGGTGCTCCATCGCAGCGGGGAGGAGGGGCTCGACGAGCTCTGGGGAGAGCCGTTCAAGGCGTTCTCCTTCCCCGTCGAGGCGTTCTACAACAGCCGGTATGTGAAGATCGCGCAGAGCATGAGGGCGATCGACGGCATCCGTGACGAGATGATCTCCACCTTCGGCGGCGCGCCGATGTTCGCCGGGATGGACCGCCTGGCCCGCGAGTTCGCGCACGCGGCCAAGGTCAAGTGCGAGACGCTCCGCACCGACCCCGACATCTTCGAGGTATGGACTTCCTTCGTCGTGTCCGCGGAGAAGCTCGCCGCCTTCCAGCCGCAGCTCGGCCCGGACGCCTCGCCCGCCGAGCGGGAGCAGGCGGCGCGGGGCGTGGAGCTCATCGTCCGCGGCAAGAACGTGATCTCGTACATCACCCGCGCGCGCGTGCCGATGCCCAAGACCACCTGTGAGCTCGTCGAGCGGTACGGGCGCTACCGCGCCACGTACAGCGCCGCGCCCGCGTCCGGGCCCGCGCGCAGCGTCGCTTGAGCCGCCCGCGCGACCCTTGCCGGGCGGCGTCAGGCCCTGCAAGCGTCGGCCCGGGTACCCGCCGGCGCCCTGAGCCCAGGCGGGCAGGCGGCGTGCGCCCGCGGGCCGCCTGCGCTCACCCCGCCTGCGGCGCCGCCACGAGCTGGATCGCCTCCTCCGGGCAGGCGACGACGCAGAGGCCGCACGCCTGGCACTGCGCCGCGTTCGGCGTCATCGCCGTCTTCCGGCCGTGGACGAGCGACTTGAGCTTGCCGCGCAGCGACAGGGCATCGAAATCGGCGCTCGCGATGCGGGCGATCTCGAAGACCTGATAGGGGCACACCTCGACGCAATCGCCCTTCGCCTCGCACCGGTTCCGGTCCACCACGGGCCGGAAGGCGCCGGGCTCGGCCCGGCACTTCTCTCCAGGCCTGTCCGGGTGCGCGGCCGCGCGCCGCGCCTTCTCCTTGTTCAACGACTCTGCCATGTGCGTGCCTCCCGCCGCCGCCCGCGCGGGGCGCTCAGAAACAGCTCGAGCGCGCCTCGAAGCGCGCCGCGTAGTTCGACCCGAGGTTGCTGTCCCACGCGCCGTGGGACTCGGCGGCCACCTCGATGTCCCAGGCGTTCATGTGGCCGTATTGATCGTAGGCCCAGAGGAAGAGGTCCTCCTCGGTCGCGGTCGGCTCGTTGCACACCCAGGTGCCGCTCGAGGTGGGCGGGAGCGGCGCGCCGCCGCAGATGCGCTGGCCCGAGGCGTCGGGCGGCGGCGAGCACCACCGGCAGTCGCGGGGCGCGTTGCTGACGAGGACGTAGGCGTCGCCGTGCGCGCCCGCGCTCGCCGGGAGGAACGCGTCGCTGCCGTTCAGCCGGAGATAGAGGTTGATCTCGTGGTCCGGATACAGGTCGCGCAGGTAGCCGCGGTAAGCCACGGTCAGCTTCGCGGAGTCGCTCCGGACCGGATCCTGGATGATCTCGAACGGCCCGGCGTGCGCCGTGGTGGTGGGCCCGCAGTAATCGTAGCTCGGCGGGTAATTCGACGCGGCGCCCTCGCGCGCCACCGCGGAGAGCGCGAGCGCGAGCGGGAGAGCAGCGGCGAGCGTCTTGCGGAACATGCGTGGACCTCCAGGAGCGTGTCGGCGCCGGGGCCGCGCGCAGCGCGAACGCGCGGCGGCCCGGCCATGGTGGCTACCAGCTCCGCCCACGCCGGTCAACGCGCCGCGGGCGGCGGCCGGTCAACGCGCCGAGGGCGGCGGCCGGTCAACGCGCCGCAGGCGGCGCGGGGGCGTGGCGCCGCGGCGGTCGAGCGACTCCGCCGCGGGCCGGCGCGCCGCTTCCAGCCGAGCTCGCGAGCCGCCTGCGCCCGGCTCCGCCCCCACCGGACGAGGCGGCCAGAGCCGCTCCTCTCCGGCGACCGGTCATGGCATAGTCGGCCGATGAACCGCGAACTCCTTGGCTCAGCGCTCCTCGGACTCTTCATCGCCGCCTGCGGCGACGCTGCCGTCGAGCCGCAGCCCGGGGGCGGCGGGGCCGGCGGCGAGGGCGACGCCAGCTCGACCGGCGGGGGTGGGAGCGGCGGCGGAGGGCCGGTCGCCTGCGGGGGGGAGGGGGAGAGCTGCGGCGAGGCGCAGTACTGCGATAGGGGCGAGGCGGCCGACGCGTGCGCCGGAGAGGCGCTCGGCGAGTGCGCCGCGAGGCCGAGGCCCCAGGATTGCCCCGAGGAGTGCCCGGGCGTCTGCGGGTGCGATCAGCGCCTGTATTGCAACGAGTGCCTGGCCCACGCGGCCGGGGTGAACGCGTCGAAGGACGCGTCGTGCACCAGCGCGGACTACGAGATCGGCGAGCGTGACCGCGTCTTCGTGCACAGCGCCGATCTGGAGGCGAATCGGTGCCTGACGCTCTCCCTCGCCTGGCCGGCCGAGAGCGGTCCGCGCTTCACCGGCGTCGCGCTCCCGGAGCACTGGGCCCTGCTGGATGTGTGGCTCACCGGGCAGATGCGCGATTGCACCGCGGGGCGCAGGCCGAGCGACGATGGGCTCTATGTCGTGACCGGCGCCACCGGCACGATGTCGTGGGAGTCCGAGCCGGACACCGGGATTCCGTGCGTCATCGACATGGACCTCACCGTCGCGCTCGAGGGCGAGCCGGGGACCGAGCACGTCCAGGTGACCGGGGTGATCGTCGACAATACGTGCCTGTAACGTCGGGCGGCCGAGCCGGTCGGCCGCTGGCCGGGAGCGCGCCTCACGGTGAGGGCTTCCGGCCGCCTGGCGCTGGCGCAAGCGCCGTGGCGCCCGCGTCCACGCCGACGCCCGCGCCCGCCGCGCCCGCCGCCGCGGTGGCCACGCCGGCGACGATGCCCTCCCAGTGGCTGCCCTTCCACAGGACCTTGCCGCAGCGCTCGCACCGCCAGAACTCGTCGTAGCGCTCCACCACCAGCGCCGGCACCGCGCCTCGCAAGGTGTCCTTCGGCGCGGCCGCGAGCGCGCCGCCGCACGCCATGCAGCGCGGATCCCGCACGGGCAGCCCGAGCTCCCGCAGCACGAAGCCCGCCTGCTCCATCGGCCGGAGCCCGCGGGGCACGTAGAGCCCGCGCACCGCCGCGGTGCGCAGCGGGCGCCGCTCGAATACCCCGGCGTCGGAGCTCAGCAGCACCCGGCCGGTCCGCTGCGCGAGGCGCACGAGCTCGCCGTCGTCGATGCCGTGCTCGAACGCCGCGTCGTACCCGGCGCCGCGCAGCCAGCGCGACAGGCCGCCGAGCATCGCGTCGCACAGGAAGCTCGGCCCCGCCGCCGCGTCCGTCGCCGGGCCCGCCCCGCCGCCCGCCTCATCCACGAGCACGCCCCATGCGCTCAGGATGGCGCCGGGCCCACGGGCAGCAAGGCGCCGGACGCGAAATCCCCACACCTCGCTCGCGCGCTGGTACCTTCGCCATACCGTCTCGCGACGGTGGAGGAGTCGATGTCGACGATGGGTGCGAGGTGCTCCGGCGCGGCGCTCGCGCTCGCCGTGCTGGCGAGCGCGCAGCAGGCTTTGGCCTACTGCCGCTCGAACACCTGCAAGGATACATCGCTGTGCCTGCAGGACGACCAGCCGGTCGGGTTGTGCAAGCCGCTCCGCTGGACGGGCGACTGCATCGGCTTCGCCCTCCAGCAGGACGCGTCGAGCCAGGTGTCGTACCAGGAGATGTCCGACCTGCTCGACGCCGCGTTCGGCGCGTGGCAGCAGGCGCCCTGCGGCGCGGGGACCCCTGGCATCCGCGTGCAGAACCTCGGGCCGGTGAGCTGCGGCGCCGTGGAGCTGAACGCGCGGGACGGCAAGACGAGGGTCGTCGACGGGCTCGTGCCGGGCAACGCCAACGTGGTCGTCTTCCGCGACATGGACTGGCTCGCGGCCGGCGGGCACAGCTCCGAGATGCTCGCGCTCACCACGGTGCAGTTCGACAAGAAGACCGGTGATCTCTGGGGGGCAGACATGGAGATCAACACCGATCTTTACGCCATGAGCGTCGGGGACGACTCCGCCACGCCGAGGGAGGATCTCCTCGCCATCGTCACGCACGAGGCCGGGCATTTCCTGGGGCTCGACCACACGATGGCCGGGCCAGAGGCGACCATGCACTACAGGTACGACAGGTTGGATCCGACGAACTTCCGGACGCTGCACGCGGACGACATCGCGGGCATCTGCCAGATGTACCCGCCGCGGGATCTCTCGGCCTCGGCCTGCAACCCCATCCCTCCCCATGGGTTCTCCGAGGAGTGCGCGGAGGACCAGCAGATCGGCTGCAGCGCGGCGCCGCCCGCCGCCGGCGGCCCGGGGCCGAGCGCGCCGCTCGCCGCGGTCGCGATCGGCGCGGCCGCATGGCTCCGCGCGCGCCGGCGCGGTCGGCCCTGACCGGCGGGCGTGGCCCTGACCGGCGGGCGTGGCCCTGACCGGCGGGCGTGGCCCTGACCGGCGGGCGTGGCCCTGACCGGCGGGCGTGGCCCTGACCGGCGCGCCCGGGCTGCGGGCTACGGCGCCGCGCCGCGCTGCTGGGTCCGGCGGGAGAGCGCGTAGGCGACCCCCCGCTCCAGCGTCCCCTTCGTGACGATGCCCCCGAGATCCGCCTCGAGGCCCACGAGCGCCTGCGCCACGCTCGGCCGGATCCCGGTGATCACGACCTCGGCGCCGAGGAGCCGCACGCTCCGGGCCGCGCGGACCAGCGCGTCGGTCACCTCCTCCCCCGCCTCGGGCATCCCGGTGACGTCGAGGAGGGCGATCCTGGCCTGCTGGTCCGAGATCCCGTGGAGGAGCACCTCGATGACCTGATCGGCCCGCTCGCGGGTCATGGTGCCGACGAGCGGCATGACCAGCACGCCGGCGGCGATCGGCAGGAGCGGCGTGGAGATGGACCGGAGCGTCTCCTCGCGGACGCGGAACATCTGCTCGTGCAGCCGCAGGTTCTGCTCCTCGGCCCGCACGCGCTCGGTGATGTCCGCCGACATCCCGCAGACGCCCGTGGCCTTGCCCTCGTCGTCGTGGAGCGCGAACTTGGTGGTCATGTACACGTGCGCGCCGTCGGGCATCTCCACCCGGTCCTCGAGCACGAGCGGCGCGCTGGACCCGAGGGCCTCGCGGTCCTGCGCCGCGAACCGCTCGGCCAGCTCCCTGGACACGAAATCGTGCGAGGTCCGCCCCAGGATCGCGCTCCGGGGTCTGCCGAGCGCCGCCTCGAGCTGGCGGTTCACGACGGTGTAGCGGCCCTCGGTGTCCCGCGCGTGGATGAGCAGGGGCGCGTTGTCGATGATGGTCTCCAGGAGCGTGGCGCTCTGGCGCTGCCTCGCCTCGGCCTCCTGGTGCGAGGTGACGTCGCGGGTCAGCGCCACGACGTGGCGGACCCCGGACTCGTCCCGGAGCGGCAGGTAGGTCACCTCGAGCCAGCACCGGCGGCCCTGCTGCTCGTCGATCACGTAGGGGGTCGCCGGGAGCGTGACGACCTCGCCGGCGACCGCGCGCAGGAAGGGCGCCGCGAACCCCCGCGCCACGGACTCGGGGTCCTTGAGGAGGTTGAACGCGCCCACCACGCGCGCCCGCTCGGTCTTGAACCACGCGACGCTGGCCTCGTTGATGGCCGCCAGCAGCCCGTCGGTGCGGTAGACGAAGATGGGCACCGGCAGCGCCTCGAAGAGCGCCTCGTACGAGAGGCGAGCTTCGCCCGCGGAGCCCCGCGCGCCCGGCGGCGGCGCGCCGTCGCCGAGCCGGCGCTCCAGCTCGTCCACGCGGGCCCGCAGGCGCGCGTTCTCTGCCGCGATCGGGTCGTTGCCCCCCTCTGTGCTCATGGTTCCTCCCGTGTCGGTGCTCACGCCGTCCGAGGGCGCTCGACGCGGAGCTCGGTCCAGGGTGAGGTCTGCTCGGCCAGGGTACGATAGGCGAGCGCCGCGGCGCCGACGAAGAAGAGGACGAGCGCCGCCGGGCCGACGTCGATGCCGCGGGTCGCGCCGAGACCGCCCAGGACGCTCGCATGGAACGGGAGAAACAGCCCGAGGTGCAGCGCCGCGAGCGCAGCGCCGAGCGCGAGCGCCCAGCCGCGGTGGAAGCGCGCGCGCCGGGCGTGGTGGGCGATCACCGTGTCGGAGGAGACGCAGAGGTTGCCGTGCGCCGGCGCCCGGAGCACCCACGCCTGCGCGGCGTCGCGGTACCCCTTGCCGGCGGCGCTCGGGTCGATCTCGCGGCGCACGGCGCCCGCGATGTAGATCGCGTCGCCCGGGAGGACCTCGGACACGTAGACGGGCGCGCCGCCGCGGCTCGCCGGGACGAAGGTCGTGTCGAGGGTCAGCCTGCCGCTCGCCGGCTCGACGCGCACCGCGGCGCCCGAGGGGAGCCGGAGCGAGAACGCGCGCGCCCGGGTCTGCCACGCGCCCGGCGCGGCGCCGGAGGCCTGGCTGCGGCACGAGATCTCGACCGAGATCACCGCCTCATCCGGCGCGGCGTCCTCGGCGCCCACCTCGCCGCGGAGCAGGGCGAACCCCTCGCGCATCGCGTCCGGCGAGGCCGCAGGGCCCCGCGCGTAAGCAGCGACCTGCGAGCGCCGCTGGTGGTGGAGCCAGCGCGCGATCGCGATCGCGACCGCGGCGCCCAGCGCCACCCCGGCGACCCCGTACACGATGAGGAGACTGACGACAAAACCCATCTCGCCAGCCTAGACGTGCGGCCCCGACGCGTCGAGATGGGCTGTTCGCAAGGGCCGCTCGCGCCCGGCGCCCCGGCTTCGCCCGGCGTCTCGGCTTCCGCCCATGGCGCCTCGCTCAGCTACCCGCGTGGCGGGGCGATACCCACGTTCGTGTCGGCGAGGACCACTCCCGGGGCGCGCGAACGCCCAGGAGCGGCTCATCGCGGACGCGCTCGAGCCCGGCCGCTCGCGAGGGACCCCGCGCGCGCCTCCCTGAAGTAGCATCGCGTCGCCATGCGCAAGACGACACGCCTCGAAGCCGCACGCTCCTCCCTGAAGTATCGCGCTCTCGTCGCGTCGCTCGCCGCGCTCACCGCGGCCGTGTCGTGCTCTCCGAGCGCTCCGGGCCCTTCCGTGGACGCCGCGGCGGCGGGGAGCGGCGGCCAGGGGGGAAGCGGAGTCAGCGCGACCGCGGGCACGGGGGGCGGATCGTCGAGCGCCGGCGCGCCGGGTGGGAGCGGGGGCTCGGGGGGGAGCGGGGGCTCACCGAGCGAGCCACGCCCCACGGTGACCGCCGCTCCGGGCACGGAGCTCGTCAGGATCGACACCAGCGTGCTCCACCAATCGTTCGAGGGCTGGGGCACGAGCCTGTGCTGGTGGGCCCATCACGTGGGCGGATGGGCGGAAGCGAAGCGCAATGCCGTGGTCGAGGCGGTCGTCGATCCGGTGAGCGGCCTCGGCTACAACATCTTCCGCTACAACATCGGTGGAGGGGAGAACCCGTCCCACGAGCACATGGAGAAGCACCGCGAGATGCCGGGGTTCCAGGGCGCCGACGGGACCTTCACGTGGGAGAACGACGCCAACCAGCGCGCCGTCCTCCTGCGCATCGCGGCGCGCGGGGCGGATCTGATCTTCGAGGCGTTCTCCAACTCTCCCCCGTACTGGATGACGAGCAGCGGCTGCGCCTCGGGCAGCGGGAACGGCGGAGACAACCTCAAAGCCGACCGCTACGACGACTTCGCCCACTACCTCACGGAGGTCGTGCGCCACTACAGGGACGAGCACGCGATCACCTTTCGCACGCTGGAGCCGCTGAACGAGCCTCACGCGAACTGGTGGAAGTCGAACGGCTCCCAGGAAGGCTGCCACTTCGACCGGGCGAGCCAGGAGAAGATCATCCAGGAGGTGGCCAAGCAGCTCGCGAGCAAGGGCCTCAGCGACACGGTGGTCAGCGCATCGGACGAAAACAGCATGGATGATGCGGTCCGGAACATCGGCGCATTCAGCTCGGAGACGCTCGCTGCTTTCCAGCAGATCAACGTCCACTCCTACGCGGGCACCCAGCGCGAGGAGCTCCGGCGGCTGGCGACCGAGCTCGGAAAGCGGCTGTGGCAATCGGAGTCGGGCCCGCTCGGGCAGAGCCTGAGCGACGACACGGACGCGGCGCTGTTCATGGCGGAGCGCATCATCCGGGACCTGCGTGAGCTGAGGGCGGAGGCCTGGGTGGACTGGCAGTCGGGCGATCCGTCGCGCAGCTGGGCGAGCTTCACGCTGAACGACGGCGAGCAGTCCTACACTCCCATCAAACGCTTCTACATGCATGCTGGCTTCAGCCGTTACATCCGGCCCGGCGCGACCTTCGTCGAGGTCGACAGCGAGGACATGGTGGCCGCGGTCAGCGCCGACGGGGGCTCTCTCACGCTCGTGGTCCGCAACGGCGATCGCGACGCGAGCCGCGGCTACACGTTCGATCTCACGCGGCTCCCGACGGTCGGTCGCGCGGCGGAAGCGCACCGCACCTCGCGCACGGAGGACCTCGAGCGGCTCCCCGACACGGCGATCGAGGACTATCGCATGACGGTCACGGTGCCGGCCTTTTCCGTCACCACCTTCGTCATCCCGATGCCTTGATTTCCCCTGCGGTGCTGTCCCCCGGTGCGGGGCGGCCAGTCGAGGCCCTCTCGGGCCGGCGTCGGGCTCCTCGGAGCGGGGGCGCTCGTGAGCGCGATCGGATCGCCGGGCGCCGCGCGGCAGCTCTGCTAGAAGCAGCCTCCATGGCCGGCACCGACGCGCAACCCCCGAACAGCGACTACCTGGACCGGCTGATGCGAAGGGGCTCCTTCGAAGCGCTGTGGCCCTTGTTCGCGAAGGCGACCAGGCCCGCCAAGGAGATGACCGAGAGCTACTCTGCCCTCTGCCATCTCCGGCCCCTCTTGACGAAGGGCCGCCCATGTCGCGTCATTCACGTCGGGGACGGGGCCCACGCGAGGACCGGAGCCCTCTTCTCGCTGAAGAGCGAGGCGGACAACATCAGCGTCGATCCGCTGCTCAACGTGGCCCTGGTGGAGGCGTGGCGCGATCGCTTCGGGATTCGCCGCCTGGCGTGGCACAAGGCCAGCATCGACGACGTCGCGGATCAGCTCAACGCGCTGCCCCCGATGCCGGTGTTCGTGACGTTCGTCCACGCCCACGTGCACGTGGACAGGGTGCTCGATCGGCTGCGCTGGGACGCTGCCTTCACCCTCGCGTGTTGCTTACCCGGCCACCAGCTCACCCAGACGCGCGTACCGCTCGAGGAGGGCGTCGATCCGAGCGTGCTGTCCACGGGACGCCAGTACCAGGTGCTCGTGAACCCCAGCGCCTCGGCGTCGCGCGGCCGACCTGGATGAGGCGGCTACGGGAGCTCCCAGTCCCGCGCGTCCCCTCGGCACGCAGGCCCGCACGCTTCGCCGTTCGGATACGAGGTCTGGTACTCGGGGGTGAAGCTCCGCTCCCCGACGACGGCGCCGTCCCGCCGCACCACGACGTCCACGCGCGCGGGCGTGCCCTGGATCTTGATCCCCTGCGCGAGCTGCCCGGGGATCGGGGTGCATGACTGCGAGACGGAGTCGCCGTCCGACGTCTCCGTGCATCGCATGAATGTCTCGATCGAAACAGTGACCGTCGGGCTGCACGGGACGAACATGCCGCCTCCACCGGCCTGCGGCATGTTCGTCCAGGTATACGAGCACGACACCTGTTCACCGTCCACCGAGAGCTCCAGCGCGTACTCTCCCGCTGCCCAGCTCTTGTCCGCCGTCGTGGTGATGATGGAGAAGCTGTCGTCGCAGCCTACCTCCGTGCATTCCAGGGGCATGCAACCGTACGCGGCGGCGATCGTGGCCAGCCCGGTCACGAGCGCGACGGCTTTGCGCGCGAAGGGTCCGGGTCGAACGAGGCGAGAATTGGATCGAATCATGGGGACCATCCTCTCTCCGGCGGAAGCGCCGTGGATCGACGCGCAGGCGTAGCAACGGGCAGGCCATCGGTGCGGACGTAAAACACCGGCCTCCGGGCATCTTGCGCCGAGCGCGCCCGCGCGCCGCCGCATGACACGCGCGTCACGCCGAGGTCCGCCGACCCCTCCGGCGTCCCGGTGCTCAGCGTCCAGGCGTCAGGCCGGCGGGCCGCGCGAAAAAACGAGACCGTACAGTTTCGGAACTTGACAGTTTCGGAACTCACCGGTATCAATATCCTCACGCGGGGATGACTGCATGACCCAGAACGATGACGATGACGAGGCCGTCGACGCCGAGGCCGCACAGCCAGGGCGCAAGCGAGACCACTCTCGCGACGCAAAGATCCTCGACGCCACGCTCGAGGTCCTCGTCGAGGTGGGCGCCGCGGGCCTGACGATGGACATCGTGGCCGCGCGAGCCGGCGCCGGGAAGGCGACGATCTACCGCCGCTGGACGTCGAAGACCGAGATGGTCATCGACGCCGTCGCGCACATGAAGCGCAATCAGGTCGATCTCGAGCATCTGCCCGACACGGGCACGCTCCGCGGAGACCTGCTGGGCCTGTTCAAGCCGCAGTCGATCGAGGAAGGCGAGCGCAAGCTCAAGATCATGACGGGGCTCGCCTCGTTGCTCGCGCAAGACCAGGCGCTCGCCGAGGCAGCGAACGCCGCGGTGGTCGAGCCATGGGCCGAAGCGCACCTCGCGCTGACGCGGCGAGCGGTCGAGCGCGGCGAGATCTCGGCGTCCGCCGACATCGGCACGCTGTCCCGGGTCATCCCGTCGATGGCCGCCTACCGCACGCTGGTCCAGCGCAAGCCGATCGACCTGGCCTTCATCGTGTCGCTGGTCGACGGCGTCATCGTGCCGGCCCTCAGGGGTCAGCCCCCGGGGGCACCACCCGATCCGAGAGATCACAGACCTGTTCGCGCCACCTCACGGGCCGACGCATCCCCGTCGCCCCGAAGGGCCGCGAGCGCGCGGAAACGCTCGAAAACCTGAACCTGGAGAGAGTCATGACCTTAAGCGTTGCCAACCACCTCAACTTCCGTGGCGATGCTCGCGCAGCGCTGGAGTTCTATCAGTCCGTGTTCGGCGGCGACATCACCATCGTCACCTACAAGGACGCGCACAATGTCCAGGAGCCGTCGGAGGCGGGGCAGGTGATGTGGGGCCAGGTCACCGCCAGGAACGGCTTCCAGGTGATGGCTTACGACGTGCCTTCCCGGATGCCGTGGGACCAAGGCAAGAATGCGTTCTTCGTCTCGGTCCGCGGCGATTCGACCAATGAGATCGCCGCGCTCTGGGAGAAGCTCTCCGATGGCGCGACCGTCGCGCAGCCGCTGGCGCCGTCGGGATGGACGCCCCTCTACGGGATGCTCAAGGACCGCTTCGGCGTCACGTGGGTCATGGATGTCGCCCCGGAGTACAAGGCGCCCTGAGCCAGCGGAAGAACGCGCCGGATGAGCTCCTACTGGCGGGCGCGCTCGCCGACGGTCAGGAGGACGCGGCAGCCGGCGCGCTCGCCGCTGCGGACCTCGAAGGCGTGGGCGCCGTCGCCGGCCAGGGCCCAGTGGTCGAGCGTCAGCGGGCCGCAGCGCTGCGTCGGCGGGTCGAGCAACGCCGTGTTGCCGTGGACAGCGAAGGTCCAGGTGCAGCCGTCGCCGTCGGTGGCGGCGGCGGTGTGCGGCCCGGTGCGCTCGACGGCGATGCTGCCGAGCTGGGGCTCGTAGCTCGGCGGTAGCGGGTTGCCCTCGGCGTCGGCGCAGGCGACGGTGGCGACGTTGGTGCGGGTGACCGGATCGGGCGGGGCGTAGGCCCACGAGCCGACGAAGGCGGCGGCGGGATCGTCGTCGGCATCGTGTTCGCGATCGCCTACCGCATGCTCGGCAGCGCGGCCGACGCCGAGGACGTGGTGCAGGACGCCTACATCCGCTACCTGGCCGTGCCCGAGGCCGAGGTCGAGTCGCCGAAGGCCCTGCTCGGCACCATCGTCACGCGGCTGTGCCTCAACCTGCTGGGCTCGGCGCGCCACCGGCGCGAGACCTACGTCGGCAGCTGGCTGCCCGAGCCGACCTGGAGCGAGGCCGACGCGCTCGACGCCTCGTCACCCCTGGCCCGCTGGCAGTCGGTGTCGGTCGCGTTCCTGGTGGTGCTGGAGCAGCTCTCGCCGCTCGAGCGCGCGGTCTTCGTCCTGCACGAGCTGTTCGACTACGACTACGCCGAGATCGCGCGGGTCGTCGAGCGCACGCCCGCCGCTTGCCGCCAGCTCGGGTCTCGCGCCCGCGAGCACCTCGAGCGGCAGCGGCCGCGGTCTCCGCCCACCCCCGAGGCCCACCGCGAGCTGGTCGCGCGCTTCGCCCGCTGCGTGGGCTCGGGCGACCTGCGCGGGCTGGTCGACCTGCTCGCCCTGCGCGACCGCAAGGACGCAGCGATCCGCGTCGTCATCACGCTCGAGAGCGACGGCGGCGTGGTGCGCGCCATCCGGGCGATGGCCAACCCCGACAAGCTGCGGTGGCTCAACGCCAGCCGCGATCGGTGATCGGGCAGATCCGGCCTCGCGCGCGCCGCGAGCAGGAAATCGGCCGAGGACGACACCTGCCGTGGGGTAAATTGCCGCTCGTGGACGGCACGACGTTGAACGGCAGGTACACCCTCGGCCGATTGCTGGGCAAGGGCGGCATGGGAGCCGTGTACGAGGCCGTCGATGTCGCGCTGCAGCGCCGCGTCGCCGTGAAGGTCATCGGCCCGGAGCTCGCCCATGGCCGGTCTGCTCTGGGCCGGTTCGAGCGCGAGGCGAAGGCCGCGAGCGCCGTCCAGACCGAGCACATCGTCCGCGTGCTCGACGCCGGCGTGGACCGCGAGACGGGCTCGCCGTTCCTGGTGATGGAGCTCCTCCGCGGCGAGGATCTCGCGGAGCTCCTCGACCGCCTCGGCCCGCTGCCTCCCAGGCTCGCGCTCCGGATCGTAGCCCAGGCGTGCGTCGGCTTGCAGAAGGCGCACGCAGCCGGGGTCCTGCACCGGGACATCAAGCCGGCCAACCTGTTCCTCGCGCGCCGCGAGGAGGGCGGCGGGATCGTCGTCAAGCTGCTCGACTTCGGCGTCGCCAAGATCCGGCCAGTCCACGATCCTCGCCGAGATACGACGGGCCTCACGCGGTCTGGGCACTTGCTCGGGACGCCGCGCTACATGTCCCCCGAGCAGGCGCGCGGCATCAAGGACGTCGATCATCGGACCGACCTCTGGTCGCTCGGGGTCGTGCTCTACCGCGCGCTGGCCGGGCGTACTCCGACCGAGGACGTCGAGACGGTGGGCGATCTCATCACCGCCCTGGTCGCCGACCTGCCCGCGCCGGTCCAGACGTTCGCGCCGTGGGTCTCGCCCGAGGTCGCCGCCGCCGTCGACGGCGCGCTCCAGTACCAGCCGGCCGACAGGTATCCGAGCGCCTCGGCGATGCTCGAGGCGCTCGTGCCGCTGCTCGGCGCGGAGCCTCTCTCGCTGGACGAGAGCATGCTCGTCCCCCTGGAGCCGTCCGAGCGCCTCACCGTCGCCCCGCTGTTCGAGCCCCGGGTGAGGTCGCGCGCGGCCAGGCGGTCAGTCGTCGGCGCGGGCGTCGGCGCGGGCATCGGCGCGGGCGGCGCGGAGCGGTGGAAGGACGTTCCCACGAGCAGCACGATGGCGCTCGCGCACGAGACGACGCTCAGCCAGGATTACCGCGTCGATGAGCGACCGCCGAGCGAGCCCGCGCCGCCGCCGCCCCGGAGCCGAAAGACGTTGCCGCTCTCGGTCCTCGCGCTGCTCGCCGCGGGCCTCGGCTGGGCCGCGATGTCCCGGTCAGCCGACGCGCCCGGCGCGGCGTCCACCGGCGTGCAGCGCGCGATCCGCGGCGCGCTGGAGGCGCCCTCCGTCCAGGCCCCGGCGCCCTCGCCGGCGCCTGAGTCCTCCACCGTCGCGCGCCGGCTCAGGGTGGCGAACGCCCGCGAGGAGGCCTCGGTCGAGATCGACGGGGTGCCTGCGACCCTGAAGGACGGCACGGTGGAGCTGCCCGGGGCCCCGGGGAAGGTCCACACGGTGCGTGTCCTGAAGGGCGACGTCGAGACCGAGACGGAGGTCGTCGTGACCGACACGGGCGTCATCGTGGTCAAGCGGGAGCAGGTATCGCGCCGGGATGCCGGGAGCCAGGCGGGGACACCTCGGCCCGCAGCGACGGCGACCGCGGCGCCGGACGCGGCGCGGGCCCCCGCGGACGCGAGCAATCCGCTCATGCCTGAGCGCTTCCAGTAGCCGACCACGAGGCGGCCGCGAGGCGGGCCTCCCCGGGAGGCGCGGTCAGCGGAACTCGTCGATGTTCATGTTGTACCGCCTGATCCACCGGTGCACCTGCACGCGATCCCTCCCGAGCTCGCGCGCCACCGCGGCGACATTTCCGCGCTGCTGCACCAGGAGCTCCCGCAGCACCTTCTCGTCCGGGGAGGTCCGCGGCGGCAGCGCCCCCTTCGGCGGGTACGCTCCCTCGTCGGCCGACAGCGCCGCCTTGTCCTCCGGGATCAGCGTGGTGCGGGCAGCGTCCGCGGGCGGGGGCAGAGACGCCGAGCTCCGGGCTCCGTACGTCCTCATCCGGCTCCGGATCTCGTCGCTGAGATCCACTAGATCGAGCTCGGGGCCGCGCGCCGTGGCGGCCCAGCGCTTGATGAGCGCCTCGAGCTCTCGCACGTTGTAGGGAAAGTCGTGGTGGAGCAGGCTCGCCATGAACGCCATGCTGGGGCGCACCTCGTGCCGACCGTGGCGCCTCGCGAGCGCGACGCAGAGGGAGAAGATGTCTTCCTTGCGCTCGCGCAGGGGGGGTAGCGTGATGCTGTATTCGTTCAGGCGAGCGAACACATCGGCGCGGAAGGCGCCCTTCTGCTGGAGCGCGTCGAGATCGCGGTGGGTGGCGGCGACGATCCGCACGTCGATCGGCTCGGGCTGCGCCGCGCCGAGCGGCACGATCTCCTTCGACTGGATCACCCGGAGGAGCTTCGCCTGGGCCTCCAGCGGCATATCCCCGATCTCGTCGAGGAGGAGCGTGCCCTGGTGGGCCGCGCGGATGATGCCCATCCGGTCGCGCTCGGCGCCCGAGAACGCGCCGCGCCGGTGTCCGAAGAGCTCCCCCTCGACGAGCGCGGCGGGGATGGCCGCGCAGTTGACGGCCTGGAGCGGCCCGCGCCTGCCGCTCCAGTCGTGGAGCTGCTCGGCGAAGATCTCCTTTCCCGTCCCGCTCTCGCCGAGGATCAGCACCGACAGCTCGCTGCGCGCGATCTCGCGGAGGCGCCCGGCGAGGAGCTGGCTCTGGTACCCGCCGACGATCCGGCTCGTCGAGGGGTGCGCCCGGACCTCCCGCGACGAGTCCGGATCCTCGAAATAGGCGCCGTCGATGCGGTAGTGCGCGTAGCCCTCGACGTCGCTCTCGACGAACTTGAAGATGGCGCTGCCGATCCGGATCTCGTCGAGGTGCGCGAGGACCGCCTCCGTGACGAGCTCACCGTTGTGGATCGTGCCGTTGCGACCGCCGAGATCGGAGAGGTGCCAGACGCCCCCGCGCCGCTCGATGCGAGCGTGGTGGCGCGACGCGGTGCGCATCGGTACGTAGATGTCCGCGCTCGGATCGCGGCCGAGGACGGACCCCGACTCGGACACAGGGTACGCCGGGCGAAACTGCTCGTAGTCGGGCGCATACAGCAGCACGATGCCGGCCCCCGAGCTCGCTTGCCGGGAGGACGGCATGTAAATTTGCATCGACGCTGTAGTGCCCAGGCCCTTTATCGATGAACTCCTGTCACGGGGCATTGCACGGGTGATGCTACCAAACCTCCTCCGCGCGTCGCATGATTTCTTCCGTCCAGATCAGGCTCTCTTTCTTCCGTCCAGATCCGGCTCTCACAGAGTTGCGTGTGCGACCTGGAGCAGGTTCCCGTTCCGGGTGCGCCCGGGGAGGCGAGCGACGGCTCCCTGGTCGCAAGTGACCGCGCTAGCGCGGAGGTAGGTTGTTCCGTGGTGGGATCGAGAGGGCGAAAGGGCTCCGCCGGGAAGACAGGGAAGATCTCTCGCGGGCCATCCGTCGCCAATGGGCGATGCCACAGCGAGCGGCGGGACGGGCCGGGGGGCAGCGGCGCCGTCCCCGAGCGGGGCGCGGCGCCGCGCGCCTCGGCGCTTCAGTCGGCCGGCAGGTAGCCGAAGGTGCAGTCGTAGCTGCGGCTCGTCACGTCCTCGGCGGGCGTGCCGGCCGACACCTTGACGAGCAGCCTGTTCTCCGCGGGGCTCGCCGGGAGGTCGACCCCCGCGATGGTCAGGTCGGTCGTCTCGTTCTCGGTGGCCGTGTAGCCCTCGCCCAGCTCCGTGCCGTCGCCGTTGAGCAGCGTGACCGTGAACTCGCGCAGGCCGGAACCGTGGCGCTGCGCTCCGCAGAAGGCGGACACCTTCCAGGTCTCGTCCGCGTTCTCGGGAACCGGGATCGCGTAGTAATCGGTATCCGGGGTGATCCCATCAGCGAGCTGGCCGTCCACCGAGTAGGCGATGCCGCCCCCGCGGAGATCGAACGAAAACAGATCGCCCTCCGGCGTCGTGGCCAGATTGTTGGTCAGATCCTGGGCCTCGAGGCCGTCGATCGCCACCCGGTTGTGGAGGAGGATATAGAAGTCGTTCGCCCCCACGTCGCCTTGCGAGCGCTTGACGAAGACCAGGTACTCGGCCGCTTCGCCTACCTTGACCGGGACCTCGATGCTGCCGCCCTTCGACGGGTCGACCTTGGCGTAGGGGATGGTCAGATCCGCCGCATCGAAGACGGTGATGTCACTGACGTCCACCGTCGAGCCGCTGCCCTCGGCGCCGGACGGGGCCGAGGTGACGAGCGTCGCCCTGAGCCCTTGCTCGGCGGCGGGGGCCTCCGGCAGGGTGAACGAGTAGACGTCGACGTCCGTCGCGCTCTCGAAGCCGCCGATCAGGAACGTCGTGTAGTATCCCGTGTCGTCATCGAGGGCCTCGTAGTGGAGCGGCAGGGCCTGAGCGGCCTCGTCGTTCGGCTCCTTGTCCTCGATCAGGCTGTCATCGTCGGCAGCGGCCGGATCGAGCAGAGAGATCCTCAGCGCATAGTCGAAGTTCTCGATGTTCTCGGCGGGCGAGCAGCTGCCCTGGCCCAGCGCGGACGTGCACTCCTCGACGAGGAGGTAGTAGTCGCCGTCTGCGGGCAGGACGGTGATCAGCCGGCTGTCGTTGCCGCCCTGAGGCGGGTCGTCGTTCCGGGCGATCTGCTTGCCTTGCGCGTCGAGCAGCGAGACGACGAGATCGGGATAGGTCGGATCGGTCTCGTCTTTTTCCGGCTTCGCGTCGGTGAGGATGTACAGGGCCTGTCCTTTGGTCCCTGTGAACCTGTAGAAGTCCTGATCTGCGTCGACTGGCTCGAGCGTCGCATCGACCTGATCGCCGTCGATCTCGATCGACTCGGCCGTCTCGGTGCTGTCGTTCTGATCCGTCTCGTCGCCCCCGGAGGAGGTGGACGTGGTGACGCTGCTGCTCGTCGAGCTGGACGTCGATGAGCTCGTGGCCCCTCCGGCTCCTCCTGCGCCCCCCTGTCCGCCGACGCCGTCGTCATCTCCGCCGCAGCCCGCAGCTGTCGCCGCGATCGTGCCGAGCACGAAGAAACCCAGGAAATGAATCGATCTCATGGCACCTCCAACATCTGCTGCGCTACAGCAGAGTCTGCTGTAGCTGCATGGGAATAGTGCACCTACACTGCTGCTGGTCCTGCGCGCCACGAGAACGCACGTTTTCGTCGGGCCGAATTCTGGAGCACGCGCAACAGCGGGGTGCTGCTCCACAACGGCTCGCTGATGGGCCTGGTGAAAAGTGTCCTGTAGAGTAGGTGTCGTGCGTTTCGCCGATGTGGCCGCCGCGGACGTACAGGTGGTCGTCGAGCACGCGCGCCGCGAACGCGGTCACCGGCTCGGGAGCGCGGTGTAGTCGGAGGGCGCGGGGTCGTCGTTCGGGGTGTCCGCCGGGCCGGCGCCCTCCCTGTCGTCACCACCGCAGGCGGCGACTACCGAGACCGCGAGCACGACCGCGAGATGTTGGATCGAGGCGCTGCGCAGAGGCATTGGACAGATCCTTTCGGTGGGTGAGGCGCCACCGCGACCAGGCGGCGCTGGCGCGCGTGGCTCGGGCGGGGATGCTTCCACGAGCGTCGGAGCGGCATCCAGCGGGCGCCGCCTCCTTCGTGCTCCTGCGGGGATCAGC
This sequence comes from Sorangium sp. So ce1153, assembly GCF_051521595.1. Lineage (NCBI taxonomy): Bacteria > Pseudomonadati > Myxococcota > Polyangiales > Polyangiaceae > Sorangium > Sorangium sp. So ce1153. The sequence goes on along the minus strand of NZ_CP150361.1, from coordinate 11,138,865 downwards.
CTTGATGGCGCCCGCCGGCGCCGTACGTTCCGGCCCCATGAGCAAGCCGCCCATCCTGCTGGTGCACGGCATCTGGGATTCCGCGGCGCGCATCGATTGCCTGCGCGCCGGGCTTGCGGCCCGCGGCGTCGACCGCGCCCGAGCCTTCGACCTGGTCCCCAATGACGGCCGTGCGTCCATCGAGCGGCTCGCCGGCCAGCTCGACGCCGCCGTGGAGGCCGCGCTCGCCGGGGCGCCCGGCGGCGCGGTGGACGTGGTCGGCTTCAGCATGGGCGCCCTGGTGACGCGCTATTACATCCAGCGCGGCCGCGGCCCGTGTCTTATTTAGCTGGTGAGCTGCGCCTGCTTTACCATGCAGCGCATGTCGCGCGCTCTCTCCTCCTCGGTCCGCTCCTCTCTCTGCGCCCGCGTCCTGGGGACGGCTGCTCTGCACATCGGCCTCCTCGCGGTGCTCGCGGGCTGCTCGCCCAGGACTCGCGACTTCGGGGGCGCGGGTGGCGACGGCGGGCAGGGGGCCGGCGCTCCTGTGGGGGGCAGCGGCGAGCCAGCGCTCGGGGGTGGCGGCGCGGGCGGAGGAGGCGCTGGTGGTCACCCCGCTGGCGTGTGCGTGACGGACGAACAGCGGTGCTCGGACAACAGACCACAGCGTTGTGATGACCGTGGCGAGTGGAAGGACGAGGCGCCGTGCCCCGCGAGGGCGCCGGTGTGCAGCGGCGGTGCGTGCACGACGCCTCCGAGCTGCGCCGGGCTCGTGCCGACGTGCGGGCCGGCGGGCGACGAGAGCTGCTGCGCGGTGACGGCGTTGCCCGGCGGAAGGTTCAGGCGGAGCGATGACGAGAAGTATCCAGCGATGGTGAGCGCTTTCCTGCTGGATCGGTTCGAGGTGACGGTGGGGCGATTCCGTGCGTTCGTGGAGGCGTATCCCGGGAGCTTCCCCGAACGGGGAGCGGGAGCGCACCCGCGCATCCAGGCGAGCGGCTGGGATCCGAGCTGGAACATGGAGATGCCTCCGAGCGCGGCAGCGCTGAAGGAAGCTGTGCGGTGCGACGCGACCTACCAGACATGGACGGAAGAGGCTGGCGAGCACGAGCACCTGCCGATGAACTGCCTGAGCTGGTACGTCGCGTTCGCGCTTTGCGCCTGGGATGGTGGGCGGCTGCCCACGGAGGCGGAGTGGAACTATGCGGCAGCGGGTGGAGATGAGCAGCGGGCGTACCCGTGGTCGAACCCTGCCGGAGATACGACGATCGACGGGAGCTACGCGGCGTACGACTGCGCGGGGGACGGGACCGCGAGCGAGCTGTGTGCGTTCGATGATGTGCAGTACGTCGGATCCAGGTCGACGAAGGGAGATGGGAGGTGGGGACAGGCGGACCTGGCCGGCGGCCTGTGGGAGTGGATCCTGGACAGGTACGTCGACTATGGCGCCGATCCGCCATGCGACGATTGCGCCAACCTGACCGCCGGCTCGAACCGCGTGTTCCGGGGCGGGGGCTTCGGCAGCAGCGCGTCGTACCTGCGCTCTGCGTTCCGCAGCGACCACGATCCGGCGGACCGCAGCGGTTACGTCGGGGTCCGGTGCGCGAGGAACCCGTAGACCACGATGCTGAGCTCGGTGATCGCGGTGCGCCGATCCGGGCGGACACGATGCGGTGATCTCGGTGAACACGATGGCGTGGAATCCGCAAAGCTCCACCGCTCGTCCACCAGGATCCTGTGCGCCGCCAGGCTGCGCACCTTGCGATCGTGGAGCCGGGCGCCGCTGGATCAACCGGGGAGGGCGGCGGTCAGGTCCAGCTCGATCAGCTGACCGGTGAAGCCGAGCGAAGCGACCCCGAGCAGGGTGCTGGCCGAGCCGAAGGCCGGGCCGAGCGCCGAGTCGTTCAGCCGCCGCCACACCGCGTCCAGCACCTGGTTGTCGTCGCTGACCACGTAGATCACCGAGCGCACGACATCGGCGGGCCGCGCCCCGGCGGCGGCCAGGACGATCAGGGCGTTCGCCGCCACCTGGTCGGCCTGCGCGAGGTGGTTGTTACCGAGCCGCCCCGTTGATGGCGCCGTGCCCCGCCTGGCCGATGGCCATCTCGCGGCTGCTCGGCAGTGTCTCTTTCCGCCGATGGCCATCGTGGACGTTGCCCCCGGCGCCAGGCGGCGCGATGGGCATCCTGCCGGCCACCGTCGGCGCGGCGAGGCGATGGCCATCGTGGGCCTGGCGCGACACGGCCCGCGAGGCCGACGAGCCTCGCGGGCCGCGCGCTGCCGTTCAGCCGAGCGCCGAGGAGAGCGTGAGTGCCTCCGCGACGCGGGCTACCGCGTCACGGTCGACCAGCTTCCGCTTCCGGCGCGCCGATTCCCGCATCGCCGCCGAGGCGATGCGGTCGATCTCCCGCAGCGAGCCCGACGCGACCTCGTGCAGAGCGGCGAGCGACTCCCGCGAGAAGAGCTCGTGCTCGGCGCCGGCGCCCTTCAGCCGGAAGGCGACATACTCCGCCGTGTCCTCCACCGTCGCCGGCTCGATCATGAAGCGGTGATGGATGCGCGTAAGCAGCGAGCGGTGCGACCGCAGGGCCATGCGGCCCTCGAGCTCCGGAAGGCCGACAAGGATGATCGACAGGAGGGCGCGGCTGTCCCACTCGTGATTCAAGAGGATATGCAAATGCGCCATCATGTCCGGGTGCAACAGATGGGCCTCATCGAGGAGAAACACCGGATGCACCTGATCTCTTCGCAGCTCGTGGACATGCCGCTCGACCGCGAGGAACAGGTTGGCGGCGCTAGATGTCGGCTGCAGGCCGAGCGCATGGCATAGATACCGGTAGAAGTCGCGGCGGCCGAGCGTCGCATTGTGGCAGTAAGTCAGACGGAATCCTGCCTGGGGTAGCCGATGCCGTAAGGCCCTCAACACACACGTCTTCCCGACGCCGGGCTCCCCGACGAGGAGCACACTGGCACGCTCGAGGAGCGCGGCTTCGAGATCGTCGACGAGCACCTGCTTCGACGTCGGCAACCACAGCTCGGCATCCTCGAGCTCTTTGGAGAAGGGCGCGGTGCGAAGGCCGAAGAAGCTAAGCTCAGAAGATCGCATCGAGGTCCTCCTCTCCATCGGGGTCCTTCGCGTCGGCCGCCCGGGCCGCCTCGCGCACCGCCTTGTCGCGCAGCACGCCGCCTGGGTCGAAGGCGACCTGCTGCTCGGTGGGCAACGCGCCGCTCGTCGTGGAACGACGTGGCGGCCGTTTGACGTGCGCGTTGTGCACCGGGTCGACGGGGCGAAGGGGGATCCGCTGCCCCTCGATCTCGACGACCGGGGCGACTGGCTCGTCGAGCAAGCAATAGGCGACGGTCACGATGCGGCCGGCGAGGTAGCCGTGGTCGAGCTCGAAGAGCTGCCCGCGGACCGAGACGGTCGTGTCGCGGTGCACGCGCCGACGCTGCCGGATCGTGAGCGCGTCGCGCAGGCGAGTCTCGGAGAGCGCGTCGATCTCGCGCTGCCCGGGCGCGTAAACAAGCCCCGGCGCGCGCCCCATCAGGCCGGCGTGCGGGGACGCGTGGTAGTGGACATCGATGAAGGCCTGGATACGAGAGGAGATATCGTCCAGCGACGTGATCGCGCCCAGGTGGTCGAGCACCCCCTCCCGAAGCGTGCGCCAGAATCTCTCCATCTTGCCGCGCGCCTGCGGGTCGTAGGGGCGCGCGTGCAGTAGCGTGATCCCGAGGCGCGAGCAGAAGAGGCGCAAGGCGTCACCGCGATAGGTTGCGCCGTTGTCCAGGTACAGCGCGTCGGGCACGCCGTAGAGCCGGACGGCACGGACGAGCAGCCGCAACATGGTATCTTCCTTCTCGTCGCTCTCGACCGAGATGGCGACGAGGAAGCGCGATGCGTCGTCGAGCAGGGCGTGGATCCGCACGGGGATCCTTCGCCTGTCGAGATGAAGCGTCGGGCCGTGACAGACGTCGCCGTGCCAGAGCGCGTCAGGGCGCTCGGCCTGCCACTTGAGCCGGGTCGTCGGCCCCTTGCCATCGCGCTGCGGGATCTTGTCGAGTCCCTCTTGACGGTAGAGGCGACGCACGGTCGAGGCGCTGACCGTGGCGCTCAGGCGTCCGTCTTCGCGCAGCGTGCGCAGGATGAGCGGCACCGAGGCCCCGGGGTGCTCCCGCCGGATGTCGCACAGCAGCTGTCTCAACACGGGGTCGAGCTCGCGGCCGCGACCGCGATCCCGACGGGCGCGAGGGCAGAGGCCTTCGAGCCCCCGCTGGCGGTAGGCATAGAGCCAGCGCTCGAGGGTCGGCACCGCGAAGGAGCGCGTGCACGCGCTACCGGGCGGGCGCACGCGCTCCTTGGCGAGGGCGCGCAACGCTTCGACCAGATCGCCATGCTCGAGGTCGCGAGCGCAGAGCTGGCCAATGATGCCGTGGCGGAAGAGGGCGATTTCCTCCGCGTGATCTCTGGGTTTGAGGAGGTCCACGAACGGTCCTTTCCACGGGTGCGTTTCGGCGCCCCGTGGAAACCCAGTGCCCCGGATCCGTGCCGTCGTGCCCGATCCTACGGGGTGGCGTCGCCGGACCTCGCGTTTGCCTGCGAATGGCCATCACGCTGCGAGCGCGGCGCCGTGGAACGCCAGGTGAGGGGCAGGCGTGCCGGCGCTGCCCCGAGCCGACAGCGCCACGAGCTGCATCGCCGTGCGCTCGGCGACCTGCGCGCGCGTGCTGTCGGCGCCGTGACGTCCGAGCCGGGGGAAGAGCTGGCCACGGCGACTGGCGTCGATCCATCGCGACGGCGCCAGCCACCGCTCGGCCGCCGCGACGCCCAGGACCACGGCGCTGCAGACCTCGGCGCGGACGACCGGTGTGGTGGCGCCCTCGAGTCCGACGCGGGCCAGCACCCAGCCGATCGCCGCCGCGGAGTAGCGCCGCCGCGGCAGCAGCCCGCGGGGCACGACCACCACGACCGCGCCGCAGGCGGTGCAGCGGTAGCGCCGAGCCTGCACCGTAACCTGCTGGGGCGCGTCGCCCGCATCGTGTGGGCCGTACACCTGGCGCGCGCGCAGGCCGTGACCGCGCATCCCCAGCGGGCCGTTGACGGGACGGCTGGCCGCGTCGCAGCAGGGGCAGCGGGCCGGCCGCACGTGCTGAACCGTCGGGAGCACCGTCATCCAACGCTTGATGTCGACATCGGCTTGAACGATCCTGCACGGGCTCCGCTCCTCCAAGGTGATCGGAGCACGACGAGGGGAGGACGGGTCGCCACAACACGCATCCCCTCGTCGCCTATTTTGTGGCCGGCTCCGCGCCGATGCTCCGCTCCGTCGATGCCGGCCTTAGGTCAGCGGCGGCGCGGACGTGGTGCGAAGTGCAGTGGTAATTTCGGGCGTGAAGCAGGAAAGCTCAGCCACTGAGGCGCGGAGGTCGGGGATGCGAGGTTTTGTGAGAATCACGGATGCGTGACCGGAAAGTGTTGCCGATGATCGCTGGCGGGCGGCGGACCGCTGCGCCCACCCCGGCTCCTGCTCTCGGGTCCGAACCGATTCCATGATGGAGGGGCACGGGGCGATCGGCGGATATCCATCACGAACGGGGATCGAGATCGGCGGGAAGTCCACTATTGGAAGGGCGCGGTAACAGGTGGTCGCCCGTGCCGACCAGGTTGCCGTCGAGGTCGAGCGGGCACTGGCCGGCGAGGAAGGCCATCCGGCCAGCCTCGACGACCGTGACGTGGTGATAGCCGGGAGTCTTGTGGACGTCGGACGGGTTGAACTTCCCAACGCGCATCGAGGAGGAAGGAAAAAACCAAAACGAGCCGAGGATGTCAAGGGGCGAATCCGCGTGGTGGGGGAGTCGACGAGCCGCGGGATTGAACAGCCCGGATGTGGATCGGCGGGGCCGTCGTGGGGCCACTTCCTCGGCTAGGAGGGGTGGGGCATCGAGGGCCCGCCACGTGTTCCTCCGGCGTGGACGCCCGCACGCTCCTGCGTTGGTCTCTTTGACAAGGCGGGGTAGCCGTCAGGTACGATGCCTGTCCACGATGGGTGGGGGCGGCACGACGGGGTGGGCTCGGAGATCAAGGCGCTCCACGCTGAGGCGGCGGTCAGCGGTCATGGGGCCAATGACGCCGAGAGGGCCGCGGTCGATGATGCCGAGAGCTGGCCACGGGAATACGTGTTTACGCAGCGGCGGCCCATCTCCGGAGATGCCCAGATATGCCATGGCGGGCCGCGATCCACCGTCGGGAATATGGAGATAGGATGTCACGGTTCGCGGCCTGCATGCGAAACTGCGTAGATGTGTCGTGTGTCATGGTTAAGTGCGACGTTGGGCCGGCGGGCCGTGAGCCAAGACTCGAGATCACTCACTCGGACCAATTTCACGCATTCAGTTGCCGCGGTTCGCTTTGACCGTGCTACGTGGCCGACCACGCCGAGGCCGTTAGGATGCTGCTTCCATGCCACAGCGATTCGTCCTCGGTGCGGGCAAGACATCGCAGTACGCAGGGGGTTGCACTCCGTCCCAAGGGGGAGGGCCCGTTACCCCCCAAGGGGACGGTTTCAGGGCGGTCACGGGCCAGCTCCCCGTCGCTACCGCGTTGGTATTGCGGGGATGAGCTCGGCCGGGCAGGCGGGGAGCGGCGAGCCGGAAGCGGGCGACGCCTGCCCGGTCGCGACCTTGCGGAGGCAGACATCCCCGCGGTAAGCTCCGTCCCGCCTCCTGGACCGAGAACGCTGCCTGGCCGGAACCTCGCCCGTAGGGTAAGCTCCGTCACGCTCCCTGAACCGAGAACGCCGCACGCCTGGATCCCACCATGTTCTTCCGCGCTCAGAACCTTGGACCCATCCGCGATGCCGAGATCGACTTGTCGAAGGACCTCGTGGTGCTGGCGGGTCCGAACAACTCTGGCAAGACGTATATTGCGTGGAGCGTATATGGCCTCCATCGCTCCCGCCCGGCGCTGAACGTCGTCTTGGACCGCTGGGTCCGGCAGCTCCTGGAGTCTCCCGAACACGCAATAGACCTTGGAGATCTCTTCGCGCAGGGGGAGGGCGCTCTGCTCGAGAGCATCGCCACGGAGTACAAATCCAAGTTACACCTCTGCTTTGCGGCAGAGAGCACCTACTTCTCGGCCGTGAACGTGTCGCTCCGAGACGTCGATCTGCTCAAACGCAGCGGGCCGATCGCACATATCAGTGGACTGGCTGCGACCCTCGGTATCTCTGCACTTCGCACGCATGGCCCCGGCTCGACACGCATAGGCTGGACGATCCTCGTCGACGATCACTTCAAGACGTTCTTTAACGCGATGAAGGAAGGTGCGCCCACGCCCGCGGAGCTGCAGGCTGCAACCACATCCGCGCTCACCACTCTTGCGACAGAACATCGGAAAAGCCTTGAAGGCGATCTCAGCTCCGGCCTGCAAAGTTTGGTGTATTCTGTGCTGTTTCCTCACTGTACCATCTTCCCGGCAGAGCGGATCGCCGTCAACATCTTTGCTAAGGAGCTTGCCCTCAAACGCACGGAGCTGGTCGACGAGCTGGTCGACGCGGATCTCGACGACCAGAGCAGTGCGCCTCTGGAGCTCGTCAGGCGTAAGGCCGGGAGATACCCGTGGCCGATTCGCGACAGCTTAAAAACCGCAAACGATCTCGCCAATCTGAGCAAGGAGAAGGGGCCGTTCGCAGCCCTCGCCGACGAGCTCGAGAGCGCGGTGCTTGGAGGTGAGATCGCCGTCTCCGAAGCCGGAGAAATGCTGTTCTCGCTCCGAGGCGAGACGGACCGTCGCCTGCAAATGCACCTCACCGCGTCGGTGGTGAAGTCGCTCTCCAGCCTGGTCTTCTACTTTCGCTACCTCGCTCGACGCGGTGACTTCATAATCGTTGACGAACCGGAGTTGAATCTTCACCCCGACAACCAGCGCAAACTCACGCGCATTCTCGCCAAGGCCGTCGGGCTTGGTTTCAAGGTGATGATAAGCACCCACAGTGATTTCGTGCTCCGCGAGCTCAATCACCTCATCATGCTGAGCAAGCTGCCCGAAGGAGAAGCCCAGGCACTCGGCTATGACCCGAGGTTCGCACTGGATCCGAAGCGGCTCGGTGTCTATCTATTCAACGAACAGCATGCCTACCCTGTTCCCGTCGAGGAGACCGGATTTTCTATCAAGACCATCGACGATGTCGTGAGTCAGCTCAACGCCGACGAGCAGCGCCTCTACGCGCGGCTCTCTGACTGACGAGGCTATTTGTCATGCCGACCTTGCTTCAAGCTATTGGACAGATCCTGCGTCCGGGGCTCGTGCAGCGCGGCCCAATCCGTCTTGAGGAGACGGCTCCCGACAGTACCTGCGATGCCATCACGTTGCATAAAAGCGGTCAAGCGTTCGTACTGAAGCCCGACCAATGCGCCGGCGGCATCTGTCCGCGTCCCGGGTGCGCGCTCACGCTTAATGCGCCAGACCGACTGTTTCCATTGTTCCGGCTCGACATTGCCGGACTTTCGGCCATGTGCGATTATATATTGTTTTGCCAGGAAACCACAAAGGATGACTCGCGGCTCTTCGTGCTCCTCTGCGAACTGAAGTCTGAAAATGTCGGCGGCTCATGGAGGCAACTAGAGAACGGCAGGCTGCTCGCCGACTATATTTTGGCGACGGCTATCCATCACCACGCGGTCCGACCTCTACCCGCGGTCGAGCGTAGGGGATTGGTCTTCAGTCCGAAGTTCAATGTGCCGAAGGGAAGCCTTCGCAAACGGCGCTGCTCGTATTTGCAAATCCTGGACGGGTTCGCGGACATGCCATTCGCGTACTACGCATCCGGTGCGGAATATCCCTTGGAGCACTTCTGCGCGTAAGCAGACGCCCCCTCCAGCGCACCATCTCGCACCGGCGCGTGGCCGGTTTTTTCCGTCGCTCATCCCGCTTCAGGCGGTGCAGGTAAGCGACCTAACAAGGGCTCGCGAGGCTGTGCTCGGCCACGGCTTCGAGCCGGCCCCGCTTGCCGCTGAAGAGCCGGTAGATCGTGGGCGCCTGCACGCTGCGGCGGCGGCGACCGCGCGCGTCGTCAGCGCGTCGCGGCGTAAGCGCCCAGCCATCGCCATGGGCGCGACCCCTTGCGGCTCTCGCCGGGGTCGACGATGCTCGGCGGGGGGCGGCGCCTGCCCGAGGCCTGCGCGGACGCGGGCGGACACGACAGGGGGGCGAGGTGCTCGCCCCCGGCACGAAGATTGAGCTCCGCGCCATTCAGGACGCGTCGGCGTCGCCAGCGGCCGGAGCCGCGAGCGACGCTCGCGCCCACGCGTCGGGCAGCAGCTCGTCCAGTCGTTCGCGCGACCAGCCCGCCTGCAGCGTGCCGATCACGTCCGTCGCCCAGGCGAGCGGGTTGACTCCGTGCACCCGGCACGAGCCAAATACCGTGTAGCCGACGGCGAGGCGTTCAGCTCCCTTGTCCGAGCCTGCGAACAAGTAGTTTTTTCTTCCGAGCGCCACACATCTTATCCGCCGTTCGACTTCGCCGTTGTCGATCTCGAAGCGCCCATCCGTGAAGCAGCGCCGCCACGCTGCCTCCTGGTTGATGGCGTACTGCGTGGCGACGTAAAGCGGCGTACTTGGCACGAGCCGCATGTGCAGATCGTGAATCCACTGGTAGAGCTCCTCGACCACGGGGAGCGACAGCTCCTGCCGGCGCGCCAGGCGTGCCTCCGCGGACAGCGCCTCAACTTTACATGCCGCTTCGATGCGGTAGATGGCCTTGAAGTACGCAAGCGCGACAGCGGCTCGCGCATCGCCACCCTTCGCCGCCTTCTCGAACTTCGCGCGGATGTGCATCCCACAGCCGAGCCGGCGCTCCTCGGGCACGATCACCTCGCCACCGTCGTCTCCGCGCAACATCGCGCCGTACCCTGCGTAGCCATCGCCCTGCAGGTAGCCCGTGAAGCCCTGCAGCAGCGCAGCCGGATGCTTCGCTCTCCAGTCCGGTGCGTACAGGAACGCGACGAGCTCGGCTCCGACGAAGGCCCAGATATGACCTCTCTTCACCCCCGCTGGATGATCCTGATCCAGCACGCGCATCCCGGTGTCATCGGCGCGCAGGTAGCACGAGCCCAGCACGCGCTCCTGGATCCTCTTGGCCACAGGGGCAAGCACATCGAGCGCGAACGCCGACCACTCGCCCAGCGTCGACGGCGACAGCGACACGCCGAAGCGAGCGTACTGCTGCGCCTGCCGGTAGAGCGGCATCGCGTCCTCGAACTTCTCGACGATGATGCTCGCGAGCAGCCCCGGTCCCGGGCGACCCCGATCCCTCACCTTCTCGCTGTCCGCCGTCGTAACCCCCTGCTCGGGGCAGCGCGGACAGGCGAGCTTCTCCCTCTGTTCCTCGATGACCCGGAACTGCGCAGGGACGAACTCGAGAACTTCGCTCGTACGATGACCGATGCACTTCTTGTCCGCGCCGCACTGCGGGCACTTCCGCTCGGCTTCCGGAACGGGCACAACGCGCGTCTCGCGCGGCAGGTGTGCGGGAAGCGGCGAGCGCCCACGCCGTCCTTGCGGCGGCTTCGGCGGCTCAGGAGGTTGCGGCACCAGCCCTTGGTCCGGCTGCGCAGGAGCCTCCGCGCCGGGCTCTGACGAGGGCGCGGAGTCAGCGGACCCCTGCGGCACCTCGGCGCCGAGCTCGGCGAACAGCAGCATCAGCTGCTCGGTAGAGACCTTCTGGCTCTTGCGGCCGTACAGCTCGCGCAGCGCGCTGGCGAGCCTCGCCGACAGCGCGGTGTTCTTGTCGCGCAGCTGGACCAGAAGCCCGAGCACCAGCTCGATGAGCGCCGGGACCTGCCCATCGGCCGCGAGCTGCTCGAGCTTGCGCCGCACATCTGCCAGGTCGGCGGGGAGCTGTGCTTGGGACGGAGGGGGACTGGTCACGTGGCGCGCTGGATATCTATCCCGCGCGCATCCATCAAGCGTTGCTTCGACGCGTCGAGGTTTCTCACGCCGGGCCTCCAGCGCTTGCGCCGTACGGCCTGCGACAGGTCGAGCCCTTCGAGCATCAGCGACAGCTCCGCCGCCTCGACCTCGACGTGGGTCGCTCCCTTGGGCAGGTCGCGGGCGAGGTGGAATCGGCCGCGAGCGAGTTTTTTGGCAAATATGCAGTATCCGGTACGATCCCAGAACAACACACGAGCCTGGTCGCCTCGCCGATTCCTGAACACGAACAGATGCCCGCAGAGCGGGTCGGCTCCGAAGCGCTGAGCGACCAGCGCCGACAGACCATCAAAGCTCTTGCGCAGGTCGGTAGGCTCGGCCGCGACGTACACGCGCACCGACGGCGGCAGCGTCAGCACGGCATCTCCTCGGCGGCGAGCGCCAGCACGCGCTCAAGGGTGGCCGGGTCGAAGCCCGGCCGAACGCGAACCACCCGCCCATTGGGCAGCGCGATCTCGATCGGCTCCACGACGACCGGCGATACGTCGGCCACCACGTGCACCGGCAGGAAGCGCGGCGGCTCCGTCGCCGACGACGGCGGGGGCTGCGGGGGCCCGTCAGCCCGCAGCTTCCAGCGCCACCAGTACAGCTGCTTCGGCTTGTACCCCTCGCGGCGCGCGAACTTCTCGGCACTCAGCCCGCTCCGCTCCCATCGCGCCACCCTCTCGGCCCACTCCACCCTCGTCGCCATCGCTTCCTCCTTCGTCGCGATGGGAACAGGTAGCCGGCCTCCCACGGATGGTCACGATGCCCTTGGCTGGGCGCTTACGTCGCGGCCGCCTTCGGCGAGGAGCTCGGCCCCGGCCGCGATGATCCGCGCGCGCACCAGGTCGCTGCCTCCGACCTCGTCGATGACGGGGCAGCGGCCGACCCATGCCCCTTCCTACCGCGATATCGTTAGCGACGATAGCAAATTCTTGTTAGCGAAGTAAATCGATGCTAACTTGGTTCTCGTATCGTCGATAACATGGCCGCGGTGCGTGCGGCCGCGACCAAGGAAGAGGTCCCATGATCATCGTCACCGGAGCGACGGGCCAGCTCGGCCATGGAATCGTGGAGCGCCTGCTCGAGCGCGTCGACGCGGGCCACATCGGCGTCAGCGTGCGCGATCCGAAGAAGGCAGAGGATCTCGCCGCGCGCGGGGTGCGCGTCCGGCGCGGCGACTTCGACGACGCCGCGAGCCTTCGCGACGCGTTCGAGGGCGCGTCGCAGGTGCTGATCGTGTCGTCGAACGCCCGCGCGTCGGGCGGCGACCCGATCGCCCAGCACCGCACGGCCCTCGCCGCCGCGCGCGAGGTCGGCGCCCGGCGGGTCCTCTACACCAGCCACATGGGCGCGAGCGCGACGTCGGCGTTCCCGCCGATGCACGACCACGCGGCGACCGCGCCCCTGCTCGAGGCCGCGGGGACGCCGTTCACGTCGCTTCGCCACGGCTTCTACGCCGCGACCGCGGTCGAGCAGGTGCGCCGCGCCCTCGCGAGCGGAGAGCTCGTCGCGCCGGAGGACGGCAAGGTCTCGTGGACGGCGCGCGAGGACCTCGCCGAGGCCGACGCGATCGTCCTCGCCTCGGAGGCGACCCGCTTCGAGGGGTCGACCCCGGACCTCACCGGCTCGGAGGCGCTCGATCTCGCCGACCTGGCCGCGATCGCATCCGACCTCACGGGCCGCGCGATCAAGCGCGTCACCGTGTCCGACGACGCGTACCGCGCGAGCCTCGCCGCGAGGGGCTTGCCGGAGCGCATCCAGGACCTGACCCTCGGCCTGTTCGTCGCCAGCCGACAGGGGGAGTTCGCGCGCGTCGATCCGACGCTGGAGCAGCTCCTCGGGCGTCCTCCGCGCCGGGTGCGCGAGCTCCTGGCCCGCGCGCTCCAGCGCTGACCCGCAGGGGTCGTGTCCCCCGCATAGCCTGTAGGCATCGGCCGAGGCGTGCATCGCCCGCGTGACCGCGCTTTGATCGCCGCCGAATGCGCTGCTGACGCGATACGTCAGAGCGACCGATCGGTCATATCCCTGCGAGGTGTCGTCAGCGCCCGTCCGAGCGGTCCACGACGAGCGCCCCGGTCTGTACATAGCGCTGGTAGACGACACGCAGCTCCGCGTCGTTGAGCCCCCGCCCGTCGCTGCCGAGGATGTAGAGCCCGCACCCCGGGTCGCGGTAGACGTTCGCCTGGAACTCCTCCCAGCTCAAATCGGTGTCTTCGTTCGGCGTGGATTCGTCAGCCTCGGAATCGGATGAAGAGGAGGGATCCGCGCTGCCGCAACCGGCGAACACCAGCGCCATCACGGGCGCACAGAGGAGGATGGACAGGGAGCGCGCGATGCGGCTCCTGGGCAGACGCCCCGAAGACGAACCTTGAGCCATTGGAACACCTTTCGCAGTCCGGTCACACGTTGCGTGCAACCAAGAGGATCTCGCCGGCGGCGATTCGACATCCAGCGCCGCCAGCATCTCGCATGATGACACAGGAAGCGAGCAACATGGAAGTCCGATGCGTGGGCTGGAGCGCGCTCCGGCGCGCGTCGAGCTGTGCTTACAGACGGCGCCTGTGTATCCGGCTCCCGGCTCCTTCGCTCTGGTTCCTTCATGGGGCAGCGCGGAGGCAAGAGAGGCATCGTTGCTTGGCATTGGCTTGCCGAGCGCGGCTCTGGTTCCGCGGAGGCGGCGTCGCCCCCGCTGTCTCCTCTGTTCCTCGGAGGCGGAGCCGCCCTCGACCGTCGGCTCGCGGCACGCCGCTCGGCCAGCTCCCAGGTCCGAGATGAGCTTCCCTGGCGCGCGACGAGGACCTAGCGGGGCGCCCCTCGCGCCTGCGCCGCCCGGCGCCAGCGCTCGGGGAGGCGGACGAGCAGCATCGCGAGCCCGGGGAGCAGCACGACGCCCGCGAACAGCAGCAGCACCGACGTGAGCCGCGCCGCGGAGGCGCCCACGGCCGCGTAGGTCGCCGAGATGCCCAGGTTGGCCAGGGCGGTGACCGTGAAGAACGCGCCGCGGGGCATGCGGCCCGCGCCGGCGAAGATGACCGAGGCCTCCGAGAGCACCGGCACGCCGCGGAAGAGCAGCAAGAACCAGACGCCGTGCCGCGCCGCGGCCCCCTTCAGGCGCGCCAGCTCCGCCTCGCCCACCATCCGCTTCAGCGCCGGCGCGCCGGCCCGCGCGCCGAGCCAGTACCCGAGCGCGGCGCCCGCCGTCATGCCCGCCCAGGAGACCGCCGTCCCGCGCCAGAAGCCGAGGAGCCCGCCCGCGGCCGTGCTCACGAAGCTGGACGGCACCGGCAGCACCACGTCGCCCGCGAGCAGCCCTCCCAGCACGAGCGCCGTCGCGGCGCCGGACGGGGGCGACGCGAGCAGCCCCCGGGCCGCCGCCTCGAGGCGGTCGGCGAACAGGAAGAACGGCACGAGGATGGCCGCGAGGAGCAGGCCAGAGAAGACAGCCCACCCCGGCCAGGAGCGCCGCGCGCGCGCCGGCGCGCCGGGGACGGGCGAGGGGCCGGGGGGTGGGGTCGATCCAGGACCAGAAGAAGATACCGCCATGCAGCGCTCCGGGGCCGTGGGAGGCCGGCCCGGCGCGGGGTGGAGCCGCGCCGGCCAGCGCCCGAGTATAGGTCGCCTGGGAGAGCGCAGGCCCGAGGCGCGCGGTCCCGAGGCCTCCGGTCGCGGCTCGCGGTCCCGAAGCTCGCGGTCCCGAAGCTCGCGGTTCCGAAGCTCCCGGCCTCGAGGCTCTAGGTGGCGGGCTCAGCAATGAATAGGCTCCAGGGGAACCGGCCGGCCGGGCTCACCGGCGCCGGGATCGAGCTTCTTCACCGCTTCGCCCACGCAGGAGAGCTTCAGCATGACCGACCCCGACGCGCTGCGCGCCGCCCTCGCCGCGGAGAACCTCTTCGGCGCCGAGCACATCGCCGATCCGTACCCGCTCTACGCCGAGGCCCGCCGCGGCGCCCCCGTCTTCTTCAACGCGTCCGCGAGCTGCTGGATGGTCACGCGCCCCGAGGACATCGCAGCGGTGCTGCGCGACACGGAGCGGTTCTCATCGAGGTACCTGATGAGCCCGAGGACGCCGCTCGCGCCGGAGATCGCGGCCCTGCTCGGGGACCCCGAGGCGCGGCTGCCGACGCTCCTCACGACCGACCCGCCCGACCACACGAGGCTCCGCGGCCTGCTCGGCAGGGGCTTCTCCGCGCAGCAGATCGCCACGATGGAGCCGCAGGTCCGGGCGCTCGCCGACGCGCTGATCGACGACGTCGTCGCCGACGGCAGCGCCGACCTGATCTCGCGCTTCGCGTTCCCGTTCACCTCGATCGTGATCGGCGACATGATGGGCATGCCGCGCGCCGACATCGCCCGGCTGAAGCGCTGGTCCGACGACTGGATCCGGCTCGTGTGGAACGTGGAGCCCGCCGAGCAGCTGGTCGAGGCGGCGAGGGGGCTGCTCGAGTTCCAGCGCTACTTCGCCGAGGTGATCGCGGAGCGCCGGCGCCGCCCGGGCGACGATCTGCTCTCGGCCCTGATCCAGGAGCGCGCCGACGACGAGGCGCAGCTCAGCGAGGAGGAGCTGATCGCCGTGCCGATGCAGCTCATCATGGCCGGGCACGAGACGACGCTCCACCTGATCGGCAACGCGCTGGTGCTGCTGCTGGAGCACCCGGCGCACCTCGCCGCGGCGCGCGAGGCCCCGGGCGTCCTCGGGCGCATCGTCGAGGAGGCGCTGCGGATCGACGCGCCAGTGCTCTGGATCTCGCGCCGGACGACGACCGAGGTCGAGCTGGGCGGGGCGACGCTGCCGGCGGGCGCGACGGTCCAGCTCGCCGTCTGCTCGGCCAACCGCGCGGAGAGCCTCTTCGGCGAGCCGGCGACCTTCGACCCCTGCCGTCCGAACGCCGATCGTCACCTCAGCTTCGGCCGCGGCACCCACTTCTGCCTGGGCGCGCCGCTCGCCCGGCTGGAGGCCCGCGTCGCGCTCGAGCGGCTGCTCGCGCGCCTGCCGCGCCTGCGCCTCGATCCGGAGCAGCCGCCGGAGCGGGCCCAGGCGATCGGGTTCCGCGGCTACCGGCGCGTGACGGCGCGCTGGGACGCTCCGCCCCGGCCGTGAGCCCGGGAGGGCAGGGGAGCGAGCGCCCCTCGGACGCGGAGCACCGCCGCGGCGCGACTGGGCCTCGGCGGAGATTTTCGCTCTGGTTGTCGGTTTCGTCCTGGACGACAGCAATAAGCAGGCGTCCCGACACAAAGTCGACGCAAAGGCTCGCCAAGCTGAGCAGCGCGTTCTTGTGCCTGCCCCTGTCCATCCCACGTAAGGCTCACCATGTCCGACATGTTCGTCGTCCAATCGGGCGCCCTCCCCTCTTCCACCAAGCTCGTGGCGTTCCATGGCACCGAGGGGATCTCGAAGCTCTATCGCTTCGAGCTCTACCTGATAACGACCCACGACGTCGGCCATGAGATCGACATGGCCGCGGCGGTGGGCCAGCCGGTGACCGTCTCGCTGGAGCGGAGCGACGGCGGCGAGCGCTTCGTTCGAAGCGGCGTGATTGGCAGCATCGAGCTCATCAACGACTTCGCCGGTCGGTGCGTCTTCCGGGCGACCATGGTCCCGCGCCTCCAGCTGCTCACCCTGTCGGTCCACAGCCGTATCTTCAGCGAGAAGGCGCTCCCGGAGATCCTCCAGAGCGTCCTTCAACAAGGCGGCGTGGCGGACTGCTCGCTGCAGCTCCGGGGCGCCTATCGCCCCGAAGAGCATGTCTGCCAGTACCGCGAGAGCGATTATGCCTTCATCGCCCGGTGGATGGAGCGCGAAGGCATCTACTATTACTTCGAGCACGGGGAGGGCGGCGAGACGCTCGTGCTGACCGACGACAAGTCGGCGCATCAGCCCCATGGCAGCAAGCCCGTTCGCTATTACCCGCAGCCCAGCGCCAACACGGCGAGGGACACCATCCGCGCGTTCACCTGCCGGCACGGCGCCGTGCCCGGGGCGGTCCGCCTCAAGGACTATGATTACGCGAACCCGGCCGTGCCGGTCGCCGGGCAGGCGTCGGTCTCCGCCAACGGCTTCGGCGAGGTCAGCCTGTACGGCGCGCGGTTCTTCTCGCCGGGCGACGGGGAGCGGCTGGCGCGGATCAAGGCCGAGAGCCTCTCCGCGGCCGGCGTCGTCTACCAGGCGACGGGCGCGGCGGTGACGCTGCTCCCCGGGTTCACCTTCGAGCTCGAGGACCACCCGCGGGCCGCGTTCAACACGCAGTATCTCGTCACCGAGGTCGAGCACTGGGCCAATCAGGCCCCGGAGGTGCCCGAGCTCCAGGGGCTCACGCCCTGGCAGGATAACTATCGCGTCGAGGCCAGGGCCATCGCCGCGACGGCGCAGTTCCGCGCGCCGCAGGTCACCGAGTGGCCGCGCATCTACGGCACCGAGCCCGCGGTCGTCGACGGCGCGGCGGTCAGCGAGTACGCCCAGATCGACAGCCATGGTCGCTACCGGGTCAAGTTTCACTTCGACGAGAGCGACCTGACCGGGGGCAAGGCGTCGACCTGGGTCCGGATGCTCCAGCCTCATGGCGGCGGCATCGAGGGCTTCCACTTCCCGCTGCGCGCCGGCACGGAGGTCATGTGCGCCTTCGCGGGAGGCGATCCCGACAGGCCGGCCATCGTCGGGGTCGCGCCCAACGCGCTGACGCCGAGCCCGGTCACCTCGGGGAACAACACGCGGAACGTGCTCCAGACGGGCGGACGGAACCGGCTCGAGCTGGAGGACCAGGCCGGGCAAGAGCGGATCACCCTGTCGACGCCCTACGACAACACCTACATCCGGATGGGGGCGCCCAACGCCGGCGCGTCGTATGAGGTCAAGACGCAGGGCCACGCCTACACGTGGATCGGAGGCTCCTCCGAGAACATCGTGACCGGCAACCGGACGGCGATCACCGTGGGTATCTCCGAGAGCATCGTCGGAGGCTTCGCCTTGAGCATCATCGGGGGATACTCCGGGAGCTTCGTCGCTGGATACTCGCAGAACGTGATCCTGGGCTATCGCGACACGCGCATCATCGGCAACGAGAAGACGAGGGTCTACGGAAAGCGAGATACCTTCATCGGGAAGAGCCGGAACACGAAGATCGTCGGCGACGACACGTCCTTGCTCATGGCCAATCGCAGTGTCACCATCAGGGGCAACAGTGGTCTGGTCGTCTCGGGGAACCGCACCACCCGGATCGTGGGGAACGACAGGGGCACGGTCCAAGGTTCGCGAACGAGCCATGTGCTCGGAGATAGCGACTCGAAAGTCTGGCGCAACAGCACGAAAGAGATCCTGGGCACGAAGAAGAACCGAATCGTCGGTCGCGTCACCTCCGACCTGCTCGCAGGGCAAAAAACCACCGTTCACGCGGGGGGGACCGAGGCGACGATCAGGGGTGGCGTCACCACCGAGATCTTCGGCACGAGGAAAACCACGGTCACCGGGCGGAGCGAAAGCACCATCAATGGCCCCGCCGAAAGCACAGTGACCGGTCTTTACAAGACCAAGATCGGGTCGCGCGTCGAGGTCATCAACGGAACGAAATACGAGAATATCAAGGGGCTGGCATTCAAGAGAGCTCCTAACGAGATCAAGGAATTGAAGCTTTCGACCATCAGGGCAAAGGGTTACAACGCCGCACACGAGATCATGAAGATCAAGACCCACCTCGGGCTCTCGAACGCGGATTTGCACATCCTGAAGTGATCCACCTGGCGCGTGTGGAACAGGCTCCCGCTCGGCGCTGAGCCATGCGACCCATCGAGCCCGCTACCCTGGATTTCGTCGGATGAAAATCGTCAAGCCCATGCGTCTCGGGGTGGTGCCCAGGGTCTTCATGAACCAGCGCACCCCGCACCTCCTGATCACCGCCTTCGTCGGCTTCTCCTATGAAAAGCCGGCCCGGCTGCTCTACGAGCCGACGGCCTGGACGATGGCCACGGAGGAGCTCGGCAAGGATGGCCTCTTCGACGAGTTCAACCCCAAGACCCGGGGCGAGCTCCTCGTCACGGGCCGCTGCTATCCGCCGGGGCGCGTCGCTCGCCCCGCGAGCTCGGTCCGCGTCCAGCTCGGATCCATCGACAAGAACCTCTATGTCATCGGCGACCGGACGTGGGGGCTGCTCGGCATGTCGGACCCGACGCCTTTCACCGAGATGCCGGTCACCTGGCGCAACGCCTTTGGCGGAGAGGGGTTCGCCAGGAACCCGCTGGGCAAGGGCCACGGCGACAGGAGCGCAGCGCTGCCCAACATCGAGTCGCCCAGGCACCTGATCCGCGCGCGCGGCGACCGCCCGGCGCCCGCCGGCCTCGACGGGTACGACGTCACCTGGCCCCAGAGGTTCTCCAAGATCGGCACCTGCGATACAGCGTGGCGCGAGGAGTGCTTCCCTGGTTTTGCGCGGGATATGGACCCGACGCTGTTCAACATGGCCCCGGACGATCAGCAGATCGACGGGTTCTTCCGGGGCGACGAGACCTTCGTGGTCGAGAACATGCACCCCGACAAGCCCCGGATCGAGGGCGCCCTCCCCGGGGTCGCGAGCCGGTGCTTCCTCTGTCTCAAGACGAGCGACGGGGTGGAGATCCGCGAGCCCGCCATGAAGCTCGACACGGTGCGCCTGTTCCCGCACCGCGAGCGGGGAGTCGTCCTCTTCCGCGGCGGCATCGAGGTCGCCGAGGACGACGCGAAGGACGTGGTGGCCGTGCTGGTCGCCTGCGAGGCCATGGGCGCTCCCAGGCCCGCCGCGTATTACCATGAGTACCTGGCCCCCCGGCTTGGCCTCCGGAACCCCGATCTCCCGGACGACGAGGATGACGTGCTCATGCCCGAGCCCGAGGATCCGGAGGCGCCGCCGCTGCCCGATGACAGGCTCTCGGGGCTCGCGTCGAGGCTCAGACGGCAGGGGTTTCTGGGAGGTACTCCGGATCGTGCCGTCAGAGGCGCGGCCGCGGCCAGCGCGGCCGCGGCCGGAGTCGCCGCCACCGGCGTCCGCGGAGCCGGAGCAGAGAGGGACCCCGACATCGAAGAGATGGAGGCCGACCTCGCCGGGATGGGGATCGACCCCGAGCACCTCGGCGCCGCGGCCAACGAGGCCCAGGCGGATCCGGCCATGG
Organism: Sorangium sp. So ce1153; assembly: GCF_051521595.1. Taxonomy (NCBI): domain Bacteria; kingdom Pseudomonadati; phylum Myxococcota; order Polyangiales; family Polyangiaceae; genus Sorangium; species Sorangium sp. So ce1153. The sequence goes on along the minus strand of NZ_CP150361.1, from coordinate 11,118,785 downwards.
ACCTCCCGGAGGGCAGGGAGGAAGAGGAGAGCCTCGCGTGGTCCGAGCCCGAGTCCGAGGCGCACCACGACGCCGACCCGGAGCCGATCGAGCCTGCGGACGCGACGACGGCCCCCGATCTGGCAGACGACGCGGAGGACGCGGACGACGCCGAGATGCTTCGCCAGCAGGATGCGATCCTGAAGCTGGCCAAGAAGCGGATGCGAGACCAGGGCATCGATCCCGAGGCCTATCTCTCCCAGCAAGGCCCCACCGAGGACCCCGAGCCCCTCGATGAATCCGAGGAGGCCGCGGTCAGCTTGGTCGAGAGCCAGATCGCCGGCCGAGCGTTGAAGAGTGAAGGAGTGGACGTCGGTGCGCTGCTCGCGGAAGCGCGCCGGCGCGCCGCCGACCAGCCGGGCGAGATCTCGGTGTTGGAGACGCGCGAGCGCTTGCGGCAAGCGATGCAGCGCGAGGGCGTCGCACCGGACAAAGCCGAAGAGTTCCTGTCGACGGTGGACTGGCAAGGGCTCGAGGACGAGCCCCAGGCCGACCTCGACGACGACATCCCCGACGAGGCGTTCGAGGCCGCCCGCGCCCAGCCGGAGGAGCCAGCCGGAGACACCTTTCCAGAGGACGACTCCGCTGAGTTTGCGGAGGACGAGGCCGCTGAGTTTGCCGAGGACGACGCTCCTGAATTCGCGGCGGGACTGGGCGAGAAGGCCTCGTTGCGCGCCGAGTGGGGCGAAGAGGGACGACTGCTCGCGCACCTCTTGCCGGCCTCGGCGCGCCTCGACAGCGAAGAAGCGCTGCGATTTCGCCACGAGGTCGAGGCCGGGCACAAGGACGGGCGGAGCTTTGCGGGGTGCGACCTCACGGGCGCCGACCTCTCTCATCTCGACCTGGCGGGAATCGACCTCTCGGGCGCCATCCTCGAGTCGGCCTTTCTCAGCGGGAGCAACCTGCGAAAGGCGAATCTCACAGGAGCCATCCTGGCGCACGCGAACCTGGAGGGCGCGGATCTCACGGAGGCCAAGCTCGATGGGGCCAATCTCGGCGCCGCGTGCCTGCGGGACGTGAAGGCCCGCGGAGGCGTCGATTTCGGCGAGGCCGTGCTCGTCAAGGCCGACCTCTGGGGAGCGGACCTGTCCGGGGCCAAGCTCTCGGGCGCCGACCTCTCCGAGGCCGATCTCCGCGACACCAACCTGGAGGGCGTCGTCGCAGAGAAGGCGACCTTCCAGAACGTGGACCTCACGGGAGCGCGCCTCCTGGGCGCGCGGCTCTCGGGGTCCACGTTCAACGAGGTGAACGTGACCGAGGTCGACTTCACCGGCGTCGACCTGAGCTCCGCAACCTTCATCGCCGCCGAGGGCGACGGCGCCGTCTTCCGGGACGTCGTGGCCAGGGACCTCGCGAGCGTGAAGGGCTCGTCCTTCGCGGGCGCGGACTTCAGCGGTGCGACGCTCACCGGCGCGAACTTCATGGGGACGCGCCTCCGCGGCAGCGACTTCTCCAACGCCGACCTGCGCGGCGCGCTGCTCGACGAGGCGGACCTGACCGAGGCGACCCTGGATGGCGCGAGCCTCGTCGAGGCGATGCTGACCCGGACCAACCTGACCGGGGCGTCGCTCTACGCCGCGGACCTGAGGCAAAGCGTCATGAACAGCGCGTGCGTTCGTGGGGCCATCTTCGAGAAGGCCAACCTGTTCGGCGTGTGCGCCGACAGGATGATCGGAGACAACGACACGAGCTTCGAGGGCGCCAACCTCAAGCGACTTCGGGTGATCCCGGCCGAGAAGCAGCATGGATAGAGAAGCGCTGCGCAAGTTGATCGAAGAGGGAGAGGCCGTCTCGGAGCTGGATCTGTCGGGCCTCGACCTCTCGGGCCTCGACCTCTCCGGCGGCATCTTCGAGGATGTCCGTTTCGCCAGCGCCAACCTGGCCGGCGCCAAGGTGCGCGAGGCGATCTTCCACCGCTGTGACCTGGCCGGCGCGAACCTGAAGGGGCTGGATTTTCACCTTGGCACCGCCATGGACTGCACGTTCGCGGGGGCTGCGCTCGCCGACGCCTCGCTTGTCGGAGCGAACCTCTCGCACGTGGACCTCGAAGCGGCCGATCTGACCGGAGCGGACCTCTCGTCGGCCGGCATCGAGTACGCCAGCCTCAAGAGCACCCGGTTGGTCCGCGCCAACCTGACCGACGCCTCCCTGTTTCAGACCGAGAACGCAGGCGCGGATTTCTCCCACGCCAACCTGACCAAGGCGGTCCTGTTCCGTCAGGACCTGTCCCAGGCCGTCCTCGCGGGCGTTACCCTCACGGAAGCGATCCTCGTCGAGGTGCGGATGGGGCCCAAGGACTTCCGGCGGATGGACCTCAGCAGCGCGCAATTCACCAACGCCGACCTGCACGGTTGCGACTTTTCCGGGGCCACGCTGACGCAATGCAGCTTCAAGGGCGCCGACCTGACCGGGGCCAAGCTGGATGGGGTCATCGCCCACATGGCCGTCTTTGTCGAGGCGACCCTGGCGAACGCGAGCCTCGCCCAGGCCGACCTGACCCAGGCGCTCTTCGTCGACGCGCGCGTGGGCGCCGCGAACTTCTCGGGCGCGCGGCTCGAGACGAGCGTCTGGCACCGGGCGAGCTGCCCGGGTACCCGCTTCTGCCGGGCGGACCTGAGCTATGCAGACCTCTCCCACGCCGACGTGTCCTTCGCCGATTTCTCCGACGCGACGCTGGCGCGCGCGCGGCTGCACCGCGTGACGGACAAGGGCACGATCTGGCCGCCGAGCAAGGCGCTGGCGCACGGCGACGACGAGGAGCTCAAGGAAGCAGAAGACTGGCAGGCCAACGTCCTCGGGAGGCCTGCCGGCGGTCAACGCACCCCTCACTCATGAGGAAACCATGCAGAGCGTAGCAAGGATGAGAAAGGTCGAGCGGGCAGCCTACGGTGAACACGGCGCCGTGCTCCGCGTCGATGGCGCCGCGTACATCGTCGAGACCGACGATGGCGAGGTCCGCGCGAGGCGCGCGACGAGCTGTCTGCTGGAGCCCGCCACCGGAGACCTGGTGCTCCTCGCCGTCGTGAATGGCGCGCGTTACATCCTCGCCGTCCTCGAGCGTGAGGAGGGCGCGCCCTCGCACCTCGTCTCCGAAGGAGACCTCCAGATCCGCTTGCAGCGCGGCTCGCTGGGCCTCTCAGCGCCGGACGGCGTGCACGTGGCGTCCGGCAAGGACCTCTCGATGGCCGCGTCGACCTTCCGTGTCCAGGCCAGGGAGGGGCACGTCGCGCTGGGGCTGCTCTCGTTCGTCAGCGAGGTGGCTCGCGCGGAGGTCGACCGGGCCAAGCTGATCGGCCGGAGCCTCGACGCTCAGCTCGAGCGGCTGATGCAGAGGGTGAAGCGCTCCTACCGCATCGTGGAAGAGGCCGACCATGTGCGCGCCCAGCGCATCGACTATGCGGCCAAGGGCGGCCTCGCCATGCACGGCGAGAACGCCAAGATCACCGCGTCGCACGTCGTGAAGATCGACGCCGATCAGATCCAGGTAGGGTGACCGGACATGTGCTTTGCCATCACCTCGGGCGGTGGGATCGACTTCGGAGTCCCGGACGTCTGCTTGCCGGGGCCCATCCCGTACCCGAACACAGCAAATCGATGCATGGGGACGTCCGTCGCCTACAAGGTGATCCTGGGGAGGGGCGCCGCCCATACCATCGCGACCATCATCCCCATCTCCATGGGCGATAACCCTGGGATCCTCGGCGGCGTGGTCTCCCGTCGCAACATGGGCCCCTCGCGGCGGCTCGTCCCCTATCCCAAGCTGTTGCTCCAGAACAAACCGGCGGTGCGGCTCGGCGCCACGGGCCTCCAGAACCAGATCAACATCAACGGGACGAACATCGTCCCGAGCCAGCCCAAGGTCCTGCTCCTCTGAGGTCCGCGCGGTCATCCGCGAGCGCCGTCCGCGAGAGCGACCCCGACCCTGCGCTGCTCTGCCCGTTGAGAGACACAAGCATGGCCATCAATGAGCACGCCCGCATCCGCCTGGCGATCATCCAGAGAAAATACGGCCCGCGCCTCGCCCGGGACGCGAGCGGCCCTGACGTGCCCGACCGGCGCGAGCGCTTCAACGCCGATTTCCGGCGGATCCTGGCCGACATCGTCGTGCCCACGCTCAAGGCCATCGGCGACGAGCTCGCCGCGTCGGGCCATGGCTACCGGGTCGAGCAGGACGTGGGCGAACAGACCCCCAGCCTCGAGTTTCACGTCCTGCTCCGGGGCGTACCGGCGGACGCCAACAACCTGATCCGCCTCTTCTCCAGGGCGGACGCCGAGGGCGATGGCGAGGTGATCGCCGAGGTCAACGTGGCCCAGACCCTGACCGAGCTCACGCGGTTCCGGGTGCTGTCTCGGATCACGCAGGACGTCGCGGAGCAGATGTGCGTGGACGCCATCGAGCACATCTTCGCCTGCAACGCTCGCTGAGCGCCGTTCGGCGGCGCGTCCACACAGCGGCCGTGTCAGGCCGCGACGAGCCCGCCGTCGACGGGCAGGGCGACCCCGGTCACGAACGACGCTTCGTCGCTCGCCAGGAAGAGGGCCGCCCGGGCCGGCTCGATCGGGTCCGCGAACCGGCCACGAGGGCGGCGCCGAGCCCCTCGCGCTCCAGACCGCGCTCGCCGAGTCGCTGCGCTCCGTCGTCGCGCTCACCGGTCCGGGTCACGCCGAGCGCGGACGCCCGTACGCCTGGGGCGCCTCCCTGCGCCGCGCGTTCGAGCTCATCCGCGAGCGCTTCGTCACCGCGCTCTCTCTCGATGAGATCGCCCTGCACGTGGGGCTCGACCAGTTCCAGCTCATCCGTGCGTTTCGCGACCAGCTCGGCGTGACGCCGTATGCCTATGTGACGCAGCTGCGCATCGGCCGCGCCCGAGCGCTCCTCACGCGGGGCGTGCCGCCGTCCGAGATCGCCGCGCGCGTCGGCCTCTACGACCAGAGCCAGCTCAACCGGCATTTCAAGCGCATCGTCGGCGTCACGCCGGGACAGTTCGCGCGCGCCGTGGTGTGAGCGCGCCTCGCAGCGCTCGGCAGGCCCCGGCGCCGAGCCCGCGCCAGCGCCAGGCCGCCGAGGGCGCGGCCTCATGGCTGGGGGACGATCTCGTCCGTGGGGTTGCCGTCGATGTCGCCGACCACGTTGTTGGACCAATCAGCGTACGTACACGTCGCGCACGACGTCGTGTAACCCCAGTGGCTCGGGCCGAAGACGTTGTTGCGCAGGATCATGCCCTCGCCGTTCTCGGGGTAGAAGTCGTAGGCGCCGAGCGATATGAAGTTGTCGTGGACATCGTAGTTCCGCAGCGTCGAGCCATCGACGCTCTGGGTGAAGAGCACGGCCGTGATGGCTTGCCAGTAGTTCGGCACTTCGTGGCCCGTGGCGGCGTCGACGCCCGGCTCGAGTCGGTTGTGGCTGATCTCGAGCGGCCCGCTGCCCCCGTACGGAAAGACGCCGCCCGTGTGCGCGAGAGAGGGGTCCGCCAGGTGCGCGATGTAGTTGTCGTGCAACCAGCTCTGCTCGATGATGGTGTTTTGGCTACAAAGGCACATGCCACCGGTATTGGCCACGTCCACCCGGGTCAAGCGGATGGTGCACGTCGCACAGGCGTTCACGGCATGCTCGGTGAGGGCGGCGTTCGTACCTCCGAGACCGACCGGCTCGGGGCGAATGGTGGTATCGCTGATGTTCAACGTGAGCGGCGCGGACTCGTCGGCGTTGACCAGGATGCTGCGGTTGTTGGAGCCGGGCGGCGGCGCGATGATCGAGTTGGTGATGTTGACCGTGCCGTGGCAGCCAGTGCCGATGTAAATGAACGCGTGGAAATACATGTGGTCCAGATTTACAGTGCCGTCGCAATCGTACAGATCCCACTCTTTGCTCTGGTCGTCGCTGGGCCACACTTCCGTGTACCCGGGCGGCACCGGGAGCTCGGGATCGGATTGGGCGTAGGTGCCCACGCCGGGGGCGCCGACGGTGAAACGATCGGGGTAGCCCATGGTGCTTGGCGCGTCGCCGCCTCCTGCTCCACCACCGCTCCCGCCGCTCGCGCCTCCGCCGCTCGCGCCTCCGCCGCTCGCGCCTCCGCCGCTCGCGCCTCCGCCGCTCGCGCCTCCGCCGCTCGCGCCTCCGCCCCCGCTGCCTCCGCTGCCTGAAGACATGGAGGAGGAGCTGGACTTCGTCTCGCCGTCACCGCACCCTGCGAGGAGGGCGCTCAGCAAGACCACCCCCGGCAAGCTCGGTCCGAGGCCTGCTGCAGGACGATTGGCCGCTCTCTTCATGAGATCTCCTTCGCTTTCGGGGACGTCGCGTCGCTCGTGATCGGATAGCACGAGATCGAGGAGTTCACCGAGCACTTCTGGTCGCGCATCCAGGGGTGGCGCAAGCACCACGAGGAGCGCTGAGGCGCTTCGAGAGCGCAGAGCGCTTCAGCCGAGCGGGTGTGTCGGCTGGAGCACGGCTTCGCTGAGCGCGGAGAGGCGCACGGGGTCGGCGCGGTGGTACTCCGGGTCGGCGATCATGTCCGTGAACGCCCTTCGCGAGGGATACCGGACGAGGGCGACGCAATCCCAGGACTGGCCGGCCTCGGCGCAGAGCGCCGTCTTGCCGTCGCCCGCGTAGAGGATCTCGCCGCCGTGGCGGGCGAGGACGGGACGCGCGAGCGCGATGTACTCGAAGTAGCGCTCGCGGCCGCCGTCGGGGCGGAAGCGGAGGAGGTTCAGCATGACGACGGGCTTGCCGTCGTCCTCGCGGAGAAAGCGCTCGAGGTCGGAGGGGGTGATCGCAATCATCTACTTCAGCCTTTCCTTCGGGATGTCCGTGAACATGACGATGCTCTTGATGCGGTGGCTCGCGTCGATCGGGACCGCGGACCACGCCGCGAGGTGCGTCTCGCAGGCGGCGACGCGGGGTCGGCGAAGGCGGTCGGCGCTGCCGGACGGGGCGCCGGGGCGCAGCCGATCGCGAGCGCGGCGAGGAGGCCCGCCGTTGCGGCGCGCGGCGAACGCGCGCATCGTCGCGCGGCATGGCCGCGCTCGCCTTCGAGGTGTCCGTCCCGCAGCTGCGCTGCTTCCTCGCCGTCGTGGACGCGGGCTCGGTCGCCGAGGCAGGGCGCAGGCTCGGGATGTCCGCCGCGAGCGTCTCGAAGGCGATCACGCGGCTCGAGGACGGCGCCGGCGTGAGGCTCCTCCATCGCTCGACGCACGCGATCTCCCTCACCGACGCCGGCGAGGCGCTGCTCGCGCCCGCGCGCGAGGCCGTGCGCGCGGCGGAGGCCTTTGCCGAGACGGCCGCGCACGCGTCCGTTCGCGGCGATGGCGGGACCGTGCGGCTCACGGCGGCGGCTGGCATGGTCCGGCATGTCCTCGCGCCGCTCGTGGGCGAGCTCGCGCGCGTGCATCCGGATATCCGGGTCGACATCCGCGTCACGAACCGGGTGCTCGACCTCGCCGAGGGCGGGATCGATCTCGCGATCCGCTCCGGCCCGTTCGACGGCCTGCCCGGGCACGTCGCCCAGCCCTGGTTCGCCGCGCCGTGGGTGCTCTGCGCGACGCCGGGCTACCTCGCTGGCCGCGCGCGCCCCGCGTCGCTGCGCGATCTCGACGGGCACGACCTCGTCGCGTTCCGGAGCGGCAGCGGGCGCGTCTTGCCCTGGCCGCACCGGGACGGCAGCTACGAGCCGAAGGCCCGCTTCACCTTCGACGACGGTGACGCGACCTTCAGCGCGATGCTCGCCGGCGCCGGCATCGCCTGCACGCCGCTCTACCTCGCCGCGGCCTCCCTCCGGAGCGGCGCCGCGGTCGAGGTGCTCGCGCCGCTCCGCGCCGAGCCCGTCCCGATCTCGCTGCTCCGCCGCGAGCGGCGCCTGACTCCAGGCCGGCTGACGAAGCTGATCGCGTTCCTGAACACGCACGCCCCGGACCTCTCCGACTTGCTCTGAGCCCACGCCCGGACTCTGGCAGGCCGCGGCGGCGCGCTGTAGACGCGGGCGGGGAAGGGCAGTCTTGCCCTCGCGGAAACGGGAGCCCCAGCAGAGGAGCGCGGCGACGCGCCCCGAGAGCACGACGACGATCGTTGCCAGTCGCAGGGCATGTCGTTAACCCCAGCGGTCGGAAGGGAACCCAGTCGACGGCGCCGATCTCTTCTGAGCTATTTTACGTTCGATCCTCGTCGAACGCTTCGTGTGCTATAGAGGCCCGTGTTTGTACCCGATTCCGTACAATCGCCGAGGATATCCCATGAAAATCTCTTCAGAACGCTTCGGGCTCGTGGCATCAGCGTGCGCCGTGGTCGGTCTCCTCGCTCGCGGGGCCTCTGCGCAGTCGGCCCCTTCCGTGGAGACCACGTACGTCAAAGCGCCCGCGACCGATCCGGGGCGTGTGGAGGGCTGGTCACCGGGGCTGCTCCTCGGCGGCACGTTCAACCTGGCCAACAATCGCAGCGTCGTCGGGCAGGCAGACGGGACAGGCATATCCGCGGGCTTCGTTCTGGAGGGCTCCCTCGACTTCAACAAGGCCGCCCATGAGCTCCGCATGACGCTCGGGGCTGGCGCTGGCGTGACGCGCACGCCGGCCCTGGAGGCCTGGGTCAAGACGCGCGACGCGCTCGCCTTCGAGGCCATTTACCTCTACCACGTCGTGCCCTGGTTCGGGCCGTTCGGTCGCTTCGCCCTCGACACGCAGCTGTTCGCTGGCAGCGACCCGCGCTCGGCGCCGACGACCTACGCGATCACGCGTGCGGACGGGACGACCGAGGCGATCACCGGGACGCGCCTTCACCTGAGCGATCCTTTCCAGCCAGCGACGCTCAAGCAGTCGCTCGGCGTCTTCGTCCAGCCTGTCAATCGGGAGTCCGCCCTTGTGGAGGCGCGCGCCGGCGCTGGCGCGCAGGAGGTTATTGCGTCGGGTGCGCTCGCCCTGGGGGACGACGACGGGACGCCCGAGGTGGAGGTGAGCGAGCTCTCGAGCTATAACCAGCTCGGCGCCGAGGCTGTCATCGAGGCCTCAGGCGCGCTCCGTGAGAAGCAGATCACGTACAAGGCGGGCGTCGCCGTCCTCTTGCCGATCGTGTATTCGGATCTGGACGCGGGCGATGATCGCGGCGCGCTGGACCTCATGAACGTCGACATCGTCGGGGGGCTCTCCTTCAAGCTCGTGGAGTGGGCGTCCCTCGATTACCAGCTCCACGTCGTGCGCCAGCCGCAGCTCATCGACGCCTGGCAGGTGCAGAACAACATCCTGCTCACGCTCTCCTATGCCGTGGGCTCGAAGGTGCCAGCGTTGCCGCCCTGCGTGCCCTGCAGGCCGGAGCCAACCAAGGCGGAGCCCGCGACAGCCCCGGTGCCCACGCCTGCGCCTGCGCCTGCGCCGGACGCTGCGCCTGCGCCCGCACCCGACGCTGCGCCTGCGCCTGCGCCCGCGCCGGACGCTGCGCCTGCGCCGATGCAATGATTGATATACGCTAGAGCGACACAAGGTTTGAAGTCACGAGAAAAAGCGGAGATTTAACGGGGAGGCGGGGAGGCGGGGAGGCGGGGAGCGAGAGACGGCAAGAGAAAGAACTTCATTTTTTTTCTTCCTCCCCGCCTCCCCGCCTCCCTGTTAAATTCTCGGGTTTTAACGTGATCAATGTTCCGGCAAATAGACACCATGCCGCCGCGCCCACATGCCCCTCGCTTCCTTCCTGGCAACCGCCCCCTTTCCTCCGCTCGCGCCCCTTCCGCCGCACGACGCTGCGGACCTGCTCCTCCTCGTGCGAACCGCACAGGGGGCGCCCGGTGATCTCGTCTGGCCAGGGCTCTTCCCGCGACCTCCCGCCAAGCTCGCGCGGCTCTTGTTATCGTCGCGCGGGTACTTCCCGGCTCCCTCGGTCCTCGCCGCCGCGCAGAGCGCTTACCGAGCGGACGACCCTCGTGGCCCACGCGCGAAACGCTCCTACGATGCCCACGACGCATTCGCTTGTGCGCTCGTGCATCCGGACCTCGATCCGAAGGTGCGGGCGGAGCTCGTGGAAGCGACGATCGGAGACAACGCCCACGATCGTGGGTGGCGCTCGCGGCGCAAGAGCTTCGCCATCCTCCGCTGGGCAGCCACGAATGGCTACGTCGATCGCACGCTCTTGCCGGCGCCGCTCGCGGAGCGCGCAGCTCCCCCACGCTCGCCGGAGGAGCCCGCGCTCGATCCCCATCCAGAAGGCGCCGCAGCCGCGATCGCGTGTTTCGCGGCCGCCTGGCCACGCTTTCGCCAGAGGCTCCACGCCGAACGCAAACACGAATCGTGGTTCGATCACCCAGGCATCGCCGACATGGGACGACGGCACTTCCACGCACTCGCGAGCGGCTGCAAGGCGCCCTGGGTGCAAGCGGTGTTCGACGTGATCGAGCACGTGCTCGTCCACGGAGACGATGCAGCCCAGAACCTCGTCGTGGTGGGCCTGATGGAGGCCGTCCAAGGACAGGCCTACCGCGCCGGACGAGCGGGCAACCAGTACGAAGCCAAGCTCGGCCCACGCGCCGCCAAGGCGTGGGCCGACCTCATCGAAGGGTGGACGGGAGAGGGAATCCGCACACTCGATGCATGGCGGAACATCTCCAGGTGAGGGCTCCGTCAACCTCTCCAACCCCTCGAGGTCGCCCGCGCGCGCGGTGACGCCGGCGTGCGCGTTGAAGCCGGAGACCTCCGCGGCGCGCTCGTCGACGAGACCGCGCCCTCGGAGCCACGGCGTCACGCGCTTCGCGACACGCGCGACGATGCCGGGAATTTCCCGTCAACGACCGGCAGTTGATATAACGCACAAAGAGCACGATCCATTGCGCCGCCTACAAAACCAAGAGATCCAACGAGTTCACTCGGCTATGTGATATTTCGTACGCCACGCTCGACCCGGGACGCGTACGAGATTTCGGGGCACGGACGGACCGGCCACGGCCACGGATTCCACGCGTGGCCGTGGCCGATTCGGCGTGTGTCCGTGTCCCCGAGTATTTCGACCCGTGAACGGTCACGTTCCGCGATGGTGCCTTGATTCAGTCAGTCCGGGCGGTGAACGGTCACGATCAGGCACCAACGAAACGCAGCACGAGGGATTGGCGCGCTGTGCGCAGGTCCCCGGCATAAAATCGCTAGCAAGGAGATGTTTTCATGAAAACGATGATGGTGTTGGCGTCCATGTTCCTCGGACTGAGCTTGGGCTGCGGCGCCGGCGGTGAGGGCGAGCCGCTCCCTGACGAGAGCGCAGCGGAGGACATCGGGCAGGCAGAGCAAGAGGTCAACACACCGTGCTTCCAGGATTGCCAGTGCCCCCTCACGGAGCGCTGCGACTTGACCCGCTACTACTGCGAGTCTTATGCAGTATGGGGTGGTGACACCAGTCCCATCAAATGCGTCAATGATTGTCAATGTCAGACATGGTATTCCCCGGGGTACTACTGTAACATGGATTCAGGCAGCTACGGTCACTGCGCGGTACGTCCCTGGTGACATCACTGCGTCAAGGCGAGCCAGGTGACCACGGCTGAACGATCCGAGGTCGATCGCTCCTCCTCATCGTGTCAGTACCGCCATCTCGAGGTGAAACGGCCAGTCCAGGAGGAGCGGGCGCGCCGGTCGGCGTCGGCGTATCTCCCTGCGACAGGCTGACCGTCGTGCCGCCCCCACCGCGCGCCGGGCGCTCAGACCTGCGCCATGCCGCCGTCGACGAAGAGCTCGGCGCCGTTGGTGAAGCTGCTGTCATCGGAGGCGAGGAAGACGGCGGCCTTGGCCACCTCTTCCGGCAGGCCGAGCCGCCCGAGGGGGATGCTGGCCACGAGGCTCGCCTTGAACTGCTGCGCCTGCTCCTCGGTCGCGCCGAGCCCGTGCAGCCCTGGGGTGTCGATCGGCCCCGGGCTGATCACGTTGACGCGGATGCCGCGGTCCTTCAGGTCGAGCGCCCAGGTGCGCGCGAAGCTCCGCACCGCGGCCTTGGTCGCGCTGTAGACGCTGAACGCAGGGGATCCGGTGGAGGCCGCCGTCGAGCCGGTGAGGATGATCGACGCCCCGTCGCGCAGCAGCGGCAGCGCCTTCTGGACCGTGAACAGCGTCCCCTTGACGTTGATGGCGAAGGTCCTGTCGAAATGCTCCTCGGTGATCGCGCCGAGCGGGGCGAACTCGCCGCCGCCGGCGTTGGCGAACAGGACGTCGATGGGGGCGCCTTGCTGCTTCACCACCTCGAAGAGGCGATCGAGATCGGCGAGGCTGGAGACGTCGCTCCGGACGCCGGTGGCCCTCTCGCCGATCTCCTTCACGGCCGCGTCGAGCTCCGCCTGCCGCCGCCCGGTGAGGAAGACGCGCGCGCCCTCCGCCCCGAACCGCTTCGCCGTCGCGAGGCCGATCCCCGTGGTGCCGCCCGTGACAACCGCTACCTTCCCCTGGAGTTTGTTGCTCATGGTGTCCGTCCCTTGATCGCGGCGCTCAACGTCGCCGGCCCCCTGGATCTAGAGCCGAAGCGGGGGGCGGCCAGCCGGCGATCGTGGCACGCTGCGTTCCGCTAGCGGAACGAAGAGATCACCGATGCAGGATCTGAACGACTTCTTCTTCTTCGCCGAGGTCGTGGCGAACGGCGGGTTCGCGAAGGCGGGGCGCGCGCTGCGGCAGCCGAAATCGAAGCTCAGCCGGCGGATAGCTCAGCTCGAGGCGCGGCTCGGCGTTCGCCTCATCGAGCGCTCGTCCCGCCGCTTCAGCGTCACCGAGGTGGGCCAGGCGTTCTATGAGCGCTGCCGATCCGTCATGAGCGAGGTGGCGCTGGCGGAGGCGATCGTCGCCGAGGCGCAAGGCGAGCCGCAGGGGCTCGTCCGACTGAGCTGCCCCACGGGCATGATGGAGCTGGTCAGGCCCATCCTGCCCTCTTTCATGGAGCGCTACCCGCGTGTCGCCCTGCAGGTCATCCCCACCAATCGGCGCGTCGATCTGATCGAGGAGCGAATCGACATCGCGCTCCGGGTGCGCACGAAGCTCGACACCGACGCCGCGCTCACCCGGAAGACGCTCGCGAAGAGCCGCCGGCTCCTCGTCGCGAGCCCCGCGCTCGCGCGTCGCCTGGGCGGCGCGCCGGAGATCGCCGCGCTCGCCTCCGTGCCGACCCTCAGCCCGAGCGAGCAGGCCGGCGAGGATGCGTGGGAGCTCGTCGGGCCCGGCGGGCAAACGCGTGTCGTGCGTCACGCGCCGCGCCTCTCGTGCGGCGATTTCGCCGCCCTGCGAGAGGCGGCCATCGCAGGGCTGGGCGTGGCGTTGTTACCCGATCACATCGCTGCGGCGGACCTGAGGGCTGGTAAGCTCGTCCGCGTCTTCCCCGAGTGGTACGTGACCGAGGGCATCGTCCACCTCGTGTTCACCTCGCGCCGCGGCTTACCGCCCGCGGTCCGGGCGCTGATCGAGCACCTCGCGAGCCACATCCATGACGACGTGATGAAGGAGGGTATCGACTGAGGATGCTGTCGCCCCGAAGGGCTCCCGCCGGGGTCGATCGTCCAGGCAGCCCGTACCGAGCAGCGCCATCGCCACGCTGGAAAGCCCTCACCTGGCCTCTCCCCCCGGGGAGCGGGACGTCGGCGCAACGCAGGAGCAGACCGCGTGTTGCAAGAGACGTACCGTATGACATCTCCAGGAGACCGGACCGGGAGCGCCCCACCGGCCCCCCATGCCCCACCAGGCCACAACGGTACCCATGGACTGGAAAGCAAGGTTTCGACTTGCCCGATGCGCATGGGACACACATAACATGCACATCGGTGGCGACGGTCACCCTATCACCATTTGAACGCCGATCCGAGCCAGGAAGCTGAGTATGTTAAATTCGAAGCCAGTCGTGCTCGCGGAGTTGTTATCCCCGAGCACCGGATGCGGGCATGTTCGGACGTCGAGTACGACCCTTCCGATGGGGAAAACATATCAACAGGGCCGAAGGGCACTCAGGTCGAGCGTGGTTGACTGAGGTGCTTCCAGAAGCGGCAGGTGATCATGGTGAATGATCTCGGCGTCGCTCGATCTTCCGGCCCACAAGCAGCGTGGTGCCGGCATGAACAAGAAGAACGACAAATTCTCTCACAAAGTTCGTGACAACTACGATCTCTACAGGGAGATCGACAGCGATGAGCCGAGGCGACCGTTCGGCTTGAGGGCGATCGCTCGAGCGATGGCTGCATTAGGTCCTACTGCCGCCATCACGGTTACAGCGATCATTGTGCTTGGCATTCAGGGCATGAGCGGCCAACCGGACCTGCGGCGGGACGTTATGTTGACGACGGTCGCTATGTTCGGGGTCCTCATGGCCCGCGGACGAGGTGCTTATGTCAAGGCAGGCAAGCAAGGAAGCAAAGGTACGGCTCAACCTGGAGCTGCCCGAGCGAGTCCGCGAAAGGCTCGAGCGTATCCGGGAGCTGAGCGAGGCGGATAGCCTCACCGAGGTCATCCGGAGGGCGTTGTCGGTCTACGACGCGCTACTCACCACGACCCACGACGAGGGAGGTAAGGTCGTGCTGCGTAGCGCGGACGGCAACGAGCGAGAGCTTCTGCTCTCGTAGACCCGATACATGAACGTGAGCCTGCCTGCCCGGCAAGCGCTCCGAGTAGCAAGCTTGGTTCACGATGCCGGGTGTCTGGGCGCCCTTGGCCTCCACCACCTTCCAGCGCTTGATCCAGTGGAGTGGTCACCGCTGCGCCCAGCGGGATACGCTCACCTCTGACGCGCGGCTGCGTCAGGCGCGCCGCTGGCTGCCGTTCTGCCAGGCGATGAGCGCGAACCAGACCATCATCAAGAGCGACGCCGGCGCCAGCACCGTCGGGGGCAAGAAGGGCGAGACGAAGCTGTAGGCGAACAGCAAGGCGCCGGCGGGGACGCCGACGAGCTTCACCGGCAGCGAGGCGGCGCGCGACGCCGACACGATCCAGATGCCGGCGAAGATGTGGGCGCCGAGCCGCACCGGATCGGCGACGGCGTGGGGCACGTCGTTGAGCGCCAGCACGCCGGTGGTCACGTCGAGGAACAGCCAGCCGTAGCCGGCCATCCGCGCCCACTCCGGCGCGCGCAGGCTCGGGACCAGCGCGAAGACCGCGAGGTGGAAGGCGAGCCCCGGGTACTCGGGCCACCGCGCGCCGGGGGCGACGGCGAAGCTGACCAGGACGGGGGCGAAGCACAGGAACGCGGCGCTGGCGGCGACGCGCGGCGAGCATGGGGCGGCGGACGGTTCGTTCATGCGTGGGCTCCTCGCTGTCGAGCCCGAGCATGCGGGGCGACCGCGGCGCGGTCTTGGGCTTCCTTGCGCCAACGCTGGCGCGCGCGACGGCCAGCGTCGCTCTCGAGCGTTCGTGCGCGAGCTTCGGCGAGCGCGACCGCCGGCGTCGGTCTACCCTCGGAGGATGCCGAGAGACGCTGCGCCCGTGCGCACCGAGCTGCGCGCCTACGCCGACGTGCCCGGGGTGCGCTCGCTGCTCGTCGACGCCGACGAGCGGCTGTGGTGCGCGGTCAAGGAGACGTACGCGGTGGCGCTGATCCATCGCGGGCACGCGGAGTTCTGGTCGCGCCGCGGCGGCGTGGCCAGCGCGCCGGGCGACCTGCACCTCGACGCGCCGGCGAGCGTGCACAGAGATCTGCGGCGCGACGGGCCGGCGCGCTTCCAGATCGTGACCTTCGACGTGGCGCTGGTGCGCGAGCAGGCCGAGCGCCGCGGCCTGCGGCCGGGCCTGGCGCTGCGGGTGCCGCTGCTCGAGCGGCGCCACCCCGATCGCCGGCCGTTGCTCGCCCTCCACCGTGCGTACCGCGGGCGGCCCGATCCGCTCACGCGTCAGGTCGTCGTGGCCGAGGCGCTCGACGCGCTGGTGCGCCAGCTCGACGGCGCCGATGCGTGGCCGCACGCCAGCGTGGCGCGCGGCCGCCTCGGGCGCGCCGTCGAGCTCATCCACGCGCGCCTCGGCGAGGCCCTGTCGCTCGACGAGCTGGCGGCGGCGGCCGGTCTCGATCGCTTCCAGCTGTGCCGCGCGTTTCGCGCCGAGCACGGGATCCCGCCGTACACCTACGTGCTGCGCACGCGCATCGCGCGCGCGTACGCGTGGCTGGCGGCGGGCATGCCGGTGAGCCAGGTGGCGAGCGCGCTCGGCTTCTGCGATCAGAGCCAGCTGCACGGCCATTTCCGGCGCGCCTTCGGGATCACGCCCGGCGCCTTCGCCCGCGTCGCCCGCCGTGGCCACGCGCCGCTCGCGGTGGTCGAGTCGGCCGCGCGCCGCCTCGCGGCGGTCGAGCCATAGGCCGGGCGCGGTCGACAGATCCTGGCGGCATGCTCAAGGGCGCCGAGACGCGCGGGCGCACCCTCGAGCGGGCCTTCCGGCGCCCGTGGTCACCCCGATGCCGAGATCGTGATCTTGGGATCGAACCAGTAGGTGCCGACCAAGGTTCCCTGGATCGCGCAGTAGAACTCGAGACCGTACTGGAGCGTGCCCGGGACCGTGAGCGCCGGGATAACGATGTACGGGTTGCGCTTCACGGGCGAAAGCAGGGTCGCGTCATGGCGGGTGACCAGGTAGTTGTCGTTCTCGTTGTCCGGACTCCACGGAGAGTTCGAGCCGACGACATAGTTGTAGTCATACAGGTCGGTGCGGTCGTCCCGGAAGCTGATGTCTCCGATGACCGCATCCCCGCCGGTGAGGTTAGCGAGGGTGACAGGGTTGCCCTGCCAGGTCATCGCGACGAGGCCCACCGGGGCACAGGCCACGTTGATACCGGAGTTCGAGTCCTGGACGGAGATCAGCACCTCCTCGTTGAAGGCCACGGTCACGGCGGTATCCCCGCTCTGGTTGGTGTAGGCGTCGGGGTTGTCTCCTCTCCCGTACTTGAGAGGGGGGTGCCCCTTCGGATAACTGGCGGGATTGCCGAACTGCCCCCCCGGAGCTTGCTGGATGGCATTGGTATCAATCAGGAAAATGATGTGCATGGTCATGTTGTTCTCTTCTATCCGTAAGCGTTGATCGCAGAGGCCTGGTATGGAGGCGCGGCAGCAGCGCTCCCCTCGGTCAGGGAGCAGCGCCTGAGCGCCCCGCTTCGCTGGCGTGGTGTCTTCGCTGGCGTGATGTCTTCGCTGGCGTGGCGTTGAACAGCAAGCGATGTGCCACCTGGACCGGCCCTCCGGGCCCCCGGCGCAGGGGCGCTTCCTTCCCAGGAAGCACGCCCAGGTGCCTGGTCGTCCGACCTTCCGGGCACGCGCCTCGCCGCCCCCTCACGGCGCCGGCCTTGCCTCCCGTCGGGAAGCGCCGCTTCATTTCGGGACGCAAGGCCTCGCCGCCCCCGCGCGGGGTCCCCGCCCGACGCGCCTACCGCATGTCCGCCTGGATCGCCGCCGGCGTTCCACCGGTCGGATCGGCCCGAGTTCGCCCTGAAGCCCCGCGACGGACCGCGCCGAGCCGTCCAGTCGCGGCTGGCATCGCCATTGCAGTCGATCCCATCACGGTGGTTGCTCCCGGGCAGGACCCGGACCGCTGCCAACCCGAACCCGAAACGTCAACTCCTCCAGACGCAGGAAGCGCAGTGATCATGACAAGCTTATCTCGAATGCTCAGGGCGGCGGCGACCTTTCCGTTCATCGCGGGTGGAGCGATCGCCACGATGAACTGCTCCTCGAGCGGCCTGCCGAGAGACGCCCAGCAACAGCGGCAGCCAGACGCAGCGGCGCAGTCGGGCGCCGACGCAGATCGGGCGAAGAACGTCCTTGCGGCGTCTCAAAATGGCTTGCCTCAGTCATGGCCGCGGCCAAGCACCTTATTGAACAGCGCCGAGCTCGCCTGGCAGCAGTTCCTCGCTCTGAACCGCAAAGCCGCGCAGCCGGACGGCCAGACCATCCCGCGAGGGACCCCCCAGAGCGACGCTCTCGGCGGGTCGAATGATCTCCTGGTCTGGCAGACCTATGCCCACAAGACCGAGCTCCGGCCCAACGCGCCGCTCACGCTCCCCTGGGACAAGCTCGGCGCGCCCACGTACGCGAATGCTTACCAGGTGACGCTCTACAAGGGGACCAGCGACGCACAGCTGGGCCTCTGGAACAACCTGGACGAGGATAGCGAGATCGCCTCCTGCCAGCTCTTCGGCCAGTACGCGCAGCAGCCGCGCGCTCGGAGGCAAGATTCGCTGGTCCTGTTCGAGGCGAAGGTGAACCGGGACGAGTACGAGTACATCCGCCAGAACTACCCTGATCAAAACGTGGGCAACCTGGGCGCCCTCACGACGAAGGTGAACAACCCTGAAAGAGCGAGCGGCTCCTCTTCGGAAT
The DNA here is from genome assembly GCF_051521595.1 of Sorangium sp. So ce1153. Taxonomy (NCBI): domain Bacteria; kingdom Pseudomonadati; phylum Myxococcota; order Polyangiales; family Polyangiaceae; genus Sorangium; species Sorangium sp. So ce1153. The sequence goes on along the minus strand of NZ_CP150361.1, from coordinate 11,100,471 downwards.
GCGATGGGACCGGCCCCCACGGGAGCCTGTGCGCGGCCCAGCTCAACGCCCAGAACGACATACGGAACGGGAAGTACGACCATGCGGCTCAATGCAGCTGCCCGCCCGATCAAGCGATCTGCCTTCCCTGCGGCGACGGCGCGAGCGAGGGGGCCATCGAGGTCAAGGCCGCATGGCGAAAGCTGCTGAAGTCCGAGGACGCCACCCAGTATTACACCTCGAAGGCCGTCTACCATCAGTACGAATACGATCCGGAGTCGCAGACCTACAAGTACAGGTACTACAACGACACGTTCGCGCTGATAGGGCTGCATATCATAAGAAAGATGAAGAATTACCCTGACTTCGTCTTCACCTCCTTCGAGCACGTCGGAGAGGCCAGCGCAGGCGACCAGTACGTCACGCTCGACAACGACGGAGCGGAGACGTCGGCGCCGACGCCCGCGACGCGGCAGAGCGCTACCCCCAACAACGACCGTACCCAGAACCACGCGATCCCGGAAGACATCCAGAGGGTGAACGCTCTCATGCGCCAGCAGCTGAGAGGTTTCAGCTCGGTCTGGGCGAACTACCAGCTCATCGGCGTGCAGGCCGACGTGACCAACTGCGGGATCACGGGCACCCCTCCGCCGAAGGCGAATCCCGGCGATCCGGACGCCGTCAAGGAGAAGGCGGGGCTCACCTGCATCAGCGAGCAGGACGGCAACGTGAGCACGTGCCTGAACATGAACCCCAATTACTACATGGCCAACCTGTTCGTCGAGACGGACAAGTTCCTCAACAACTTCAGCGGCCCCGGCTTCGGCGGCAACACGTTCGGGACCTGCGATAACACCGTGTACGGCGGGAAGACGTACAACATGGGCGGCTGCAAGGGGTGCCACGGCGTCGCGCAGACCGCGTTCGGGACCGATTTCAGCTTCCTGCTCGACTTTGGCCAAGGCAAGCCGGGCGTGACGCCGGATACGCTCCAGCCTCCGTATGCCGACCTCACCGGCATGAAGGTCTCCTCGAGCAAGGCCAGCGCCACGCCCGTACCAGGTCCCGGGCAGGAGTGTGCGTCCTTGACGGACAAGTGCTTCGACTTTTGCAGATACCAGTGCGAGACGAAGGCTTGCGTCGCTTACAACGTCAGCAAGACCGGTTGCGAGATCTTCCCCCAGGACGTGCCGATGTCGTCGCTGTCGCTGACCGGCACCACGGGGTACTCTGCCTTCCTCGCGCCGGGGACGGTCCGTCCTCCCACGGCCAAGACGGGGCAACCGCAGGAGGCGGTCTTCCCTGGGGGGTACCTCCGCCGCTCCGAGCGCAAACACTGAGTTGATCCTTGACGACGAACCCAAGAGGCAATCCATGGCAATCCAGAAGAAAGATCAGCAGATCCCGCTCACGCCCGCGATGCGAAGGTTGATCGACGAGCTCAAGCTCCTCATGGCCAATCCTGTGGTCGAGGCGGCGTTCAACGAGGCCGTCGCGCAAGTGCAGCCCTTCGTGGAGGACGGGTCGAAGAACCCGTGGGTCGGAGCGACCGCCGACTACTTCGTGAGCTACTTCGAGCAGTGGTTCACGTTCCTGCCCGAGCCGACCGGAGGCCTCGGGAAGATCGTGCCCTTCACCTACTTCTACCTCGACAACAAGTCCGCGTTCGCCTTCTTGAACACGTTCAAGAGCCGCACGACGAGCCAGGAGTACACGACCGAGATCTTCAACTGGACCGTCAAGTTCATCAAGGAGCGGGGGCGGTTCATGGACTCCCCGGAGTCGCTCAAGTACATCGACGCGTGGCTGAGCGACCCCGGGACCCACCTCGAGGACTTCATCGTCCCCAAGGGTGGCTTCAAGTCCTTCAACGACTTCTTCACGCGCAGGCTCAACCTCGCGAGGAACCCCCGGCCCATCGCGGCTCCCGACGACGACGGCGTGCTCGTGGCGTCCGCCGACTCGGAGATCAACTTCATCCTCTCGGACCTCACGCTGACCAGGAAGCTCGACGTGAAGTCACGTCAGCTCGACATCACGCAGCTCCTCAACGGGTCGAAATACGCAGCGAAGTTCGAGGGCGGCACGGCCGTCTCCTGCGTCCTCATGCCCCCCAACTACCATCGCTACCACGCCCCGGCCTCCGGCCAGCTCGTCGAGGGGGTGGAGGTGCCTGGGATTTACAATGGCATCACGGACGGGGAACACTGGTTCAACACCATCTTCAACGTCGGCGAGAGCACGACGGACTTCAGCATCTTCGAGGACTTTCACCGCTCCTACTTCGTCATCAAGACCGAGAAGCACGGGTACATCGCCGTCATCCCGGTTGGCCTGAACACGATCAGCGCGATGTATCCGTCGCTCGTCAACAACCAGTCGACCCTGGTTCCGGTCGGCGGCGAGCCGGTCCCGGTCAAGAAGGGCGACGAGCTCGGGCACTTCGCCTACGGCGGCTCGCTGAACATCCTGCTCTTCCAGAAAGGCGTGTTCAACGCTGTTTCGGTCCTGATGGGGAGCCGCCTTGGTTCCCTGGGCACGCCGTCCTGCCCCTGAGGGGTTCCCCGGGGCTTCGATGAGTCACGCAGAGCCGCACCCGCACGAAGGCACACCGCGAAGCGCTGCCCGGAGACCCACCATGGCGATCATGAATCGGCGGATCATCAAGGCTCGCTCGTCCTCGGGGTGCGCCTGCGGGTGCGCGGAGCCTCCGCCGCGCTCGTCCGGTGTCGCCACGCTGGCCAGGCGCGCCGGCCGGCACCTCCCGCTCTTGCCCGCCATCGCGCTCCTGGTGCTCCCGAAGTGCCCCTTGTGCGTGGCGGCCTACCTCGGGATCCTGGGCTCGCTCGGCGCCAGCGCCTCCCTGCGCGATGCATGGGGGCTGCCGCTCGGCGCCGGGCTGCTCGCCTTCGCGCTCGGCGCGCTCCTGCTGCGCGCGCTGGCCAGCCAGGACTACCGCCCCGTGCTCGCCGGCCTCGCGGGCGCGTCGGCCCTGCTCGTGGGCAAGTTCGTGCTCGACGCGCCGCCTCTCGTCTCCTCCACGCTACTCGGGGGGGGCGCGCTGCTCCTGCTCGGCGCCTCGCTCTGGAGCGTACGCCGCGCCTCCCGGAGGACGGGGCCGTCACCCTCCCGGGACCGTACGGCGAAGGGAGCGCAGGGTCCGTCGCTGCCCTCGTCGCCGTGGAGCACCGAGCGCGCGGAGAGCCCCGCGCCGCCCTGCGACCGCACACGTCAAGCTCACCCTGAAAGAAGAGAACGAAAGGTCCTTACATGACCACAGGAATACGGCAGTCCATCTATTTCCTCCAGCAGGAGTACGAGAGAGGCAACACGAGACCCCTTGAAGACGTGCTGTTTGCCTGGAGGGGCATCCAGCAGCTCGATCCGCATGAATGGCGCTCGTTCTTCGCCTTGGGGGGCCTCCACGGCGAGCCTTTCTTGCTGCGACGCGCGGTCGATCGGCTGCCGCCGGAGGATACCTACGCCTACTGGGGAGGGTACTGCAACCACGGCAACATCCTGTTCCCGACCTGGCACAGGGCATACCTTCACTGCGTGGAAAAAGCGCTGCAAAGCATCGTGCCGGGCGTGATGCTGCCTTTCTGGGACGAGACGGACGACTACTCTCTCCATCACGGCGTCCCGGCTATCTTTACTCAGGCGACGGTCGACCTCCCGAGCTACGGCCTCATGGGTATCCCGAACCCGCTGAGGTCGTTCACCCTGCCCATCTCGGTCTCCGACAGCTACTGGCAGGACCAGAACGCGAGCGCCGACGAGGCGCGCCCGTACTACAAGCGGGCCGGCTACACGACGGTGCGGTACCCGCTCTCGGGGCTGGTGGGCAACTTCGGGGACTCCGAGCTGACGTACGCCCACAACCAGAAGTATCCCGACCCGAAGACGAACGACGCGCTGCTCAACAACAACATCGTGGCCTGGCTCAACGGCCCCGAGCCCGAGGATCCACCTCCTCCCGAGGGCGCCAACATCTACGCATCGTACAGGGCGTGTCTGTTCGCTCCGAACTACACGGTCTTCTCCAACACGACCTCGGCCGCCGCCTGGAACGGGGCGATCCCCTCCAGTCAGGCCAACGTGGTGCCGCTGGAGGCCCCCCACAACGACCTCCACATGGCCGTCGGCGGGTTCGACGCGCCGCAGATTGTCGCTGGTAACATGGGGCTGGTCAGCGGCTCGAACGGGGACATGGGCGAGAACAACACGTCCTCCTTCGATCCGATCTTCTTTTTTCACCACTGCAACATCGACCGCATGTTCTGGCTCTGGCAGAAGCTGCACGGCCAGACCAGGACGCTCGAGGTCGCCGACGACATGACGGACTACCCGGGCACCAGCTCGAGCGACTCGCAAGGGCCGATCCCCGGCGTCGCGCCCGGCACCCGGCTCACCCTCGGTGGAACCGCGCTCAAACCGTTCAGGAACCCGCTCACGAGCAGGCCTTACGTCAGCACGGACTGCGTGGACATCGAGAACCAGCTCGGCTACACGTATGGGCCAGGCTCGTTCGACGACCTGTCCATCGATGACCAGCTCCGCGCCGCAGCGGTGAAGCCCGGGTTCAGCACCAGGAAGCTCATGGTCAGGGGCGTCGATCGCGCCCTGTTCCAGGGGTCGTTCCTGCTGACGGCGCACGCGACCGTCACGGACGACGGGGGCAAGACCAGGCAATACTACCTGGGCTACCACTCCGTGTTCAGCCGTTATAGCGTGAGCAGCTGCGCGAACTGCCGCGCTCACCTCGAGGTCATCGCCCACTTCTCCCTGAGGAGCATGCCGGAGGACGAGGTGGATCGCGCCACCTTCACCGTGAAGGTTCACCATCGCGGGTCGGTGCTTCCGGCGGGCTTGAAGACCGTCCTCAAGGTCCGCGGCTGACGATCGGCGCCGGCCGAGCGACTACGCCCCCGCGGGCGGCCCGAACCACGTGGTCAGGGCCTCACGAAGGCCCTGGTCCGTGCCGTCTCCCACCCACGCGACGTATCCATCGGGCCGGATCAACACGGCCCTGGGCGCCTCGACCGCGCCGAGCACCGGGAGCGCCCACTCCCCCGCGTACCGCGCGTCGACCCGCTTCACCCGGGCCGCCCAGGGACCGAGGTCGAGGGCCCCGGGCTCACCGAGGTCGAGCAGCACCGGCCGGGCCTCGTGCAGCAGCGTGAACACCCGCCGTGGCCCGCCCTCGGTCTCCACGTCGAGATCGGGCATGCGGCGCCCGAGCAGCGGGTGCCCCGCGCCGAGGTCGTAGCGGATGGCCAGACCCGAGATCAGCCCGGCGTACCGCTTGCGCGCCTCCTCCAGCGTCAACAGCTCGGCCATGGTCTCGCGCAAGGCCTTCGTCCGCTCGTCGCCCCGATGGGCCGCCGTCGCCGCCATGGTGTGCTTGAGCACCCGCGCCCCGACCGGGTGCCGCTCGGCCTGGTAGGTATCGAGCAGGCTCTCCGGCGACGTCCCGTGGACCACCTGCGCCAGCTTCCACCCCAGGTTCACCGCGTCCTGCACCCCGAGGTTGAGCCCCTGCCCGTTCGCCGGGGAGTGTACGTGCGCCGCATCGCCGGCCAGCAGCACCCGCCGCTCCCGGTACGACGCCGCCTGCCGGGTCGCATCGCTGAACCGCGAGAGCCACGTGACGCTGTGTACCCCGAAGTCGGTCCCGTAGGAGGCGACGAGCGCCTCGCGCAGGTCGTCCAGGGTCGGCTCCCCGTCTTGCCGGATCTCCCTCTCGCTCAGCACCGCCCGCACCCGCTTGCCGTCCTCGAGCGGCCCGATGCCATAGACCCCCTTGTCTCCCTGGCGGAGGCCCAGCGCCGGCTCGACCATCTCGCCCTCGGCCACCAGGTAGCTGACCGACGGCTCCCACCCCGGGAAGCCGATCCCGGCCTTCTTGCGGATCAGGCTGCGCCCGCCGTCACATCCGACGAGGTACGCCGCCCGCAACGACCGCCCATCGGAGAGCGCGACGTCGACCCCGGCGTCCTCCTGGGCGAACCCCGTCACCTCACACCCGCGGTAGCTCGGCACCCCGAGCTCCTCGACCCACGCGGCGAGGATGCGCTCGAACTGCTTCTGCCACAGCGCCAGCCCGTAGTTGTGGCGCGTCGGAAAGTCGCTGAGATCGAGGGGCGTCGTCGCGAACGACGCGATCTGAGCGATCTTCCCTTCCGCGAGGAAGCGATCCGCGATCCCGCGCTGATCGAGCACCTCGATCGTGCGTGCGTGCAGCCCTCCAGCGCGCGACCCCGCGAGCTCCTGGCTCTCGCGCCGCTCGACGATGGCGACGTCCACCCGCGCCAGCGCGAGCTCCCCCGCCAACATCATCCCCGTCGGACCCCCACCTGCGATGACCACTGCGTGCTTTGTCATGGTCAGGCACTGTGCGGCATGACCCGGGGCTTCCAGCAAGCCCCCATGTCTGGTATACGCTTGCAGCGGGAAGGGGAGAACGTGGCCTTCCCCCGCGCGCTCCGCGCGTGCTCCCCCCCGCGGACCACGGCGCGCAAATTCGGCGCGGCCCCGACGAAAAGGCGCGGCGATGGTCCGCGTCCCGGATCCTCCCCGCGCTCTGGAGACCAGGATGCCTGGACGTTGCGTGGCGTTCGCTGTAGACGTGAGGCCAGGAGGTATTATGTCTCACGGTTTCTCGCCTCGTTCCTTGCTTGCCCGGGTCGCGCTCACCGTCGCCAGCAGCCTTTTCGCGCTCTCGCCCGCGACCGCGCTGGCCGGGGTCGACACGTTTCCGGGATGGAACAGCTACACGTTCGAGGGCTCTTCGGCCTCGGGCCCGGTATGGGGCGCGCAAACGGCGCCGATCCTCCACTACCTCACGGTCTGCGCCGGTCCGTATTGCAACTACGGGGACGCCACCGCTCTCGCCAGCGGGAACGTGATCGGCAATGCGCTCGACCAGATCATGAACGGCGCCGTGGTCCGGGGGGACAACTCCTACCTCGACCCTCAGGGACAGCGGGTCTACCACTCGATGAGCTTCGAGCTCGATACGATGGACTTTTTCTCGAAGAACACCGCCGCCCACATCGCGGTCGCCCCGCGGGCGTTCCTCCCTTACGCGGTCGGGGGCGCCATGTACAATGGATATCCCGCCTTCACCGTCGATCCCAGTCCCGACTTCAACAATGCCAAGGTGCCCTATGCGATGGGCAGCGGCATCATGCTGGGCTACGTGCCTTGCTCCAATGGAAGGTCGTCCGAGGGTCGGCCGTTCCATTACGACGGCGGCGCCTTGGAGGACTACAACGGAGCCCTCCCGAATGCCGTAGGGATCGAGCATTACCTGAGGCCCTGGCGGTCGAGCGCGGGCGACAGCAACAAGACCTGGTGCCAGAAGAAGACCGGCGTGATGCCCGCTCCGCTGTTCCAGGACCAATCGACCTACCAGATCAACGTCTCGGTCAAGCGATCCGCCTGCGATGCCCCCCAGGCGGGCACCTGCCAGTGGGTCGGCTATTTCATCCAGAAGAAGGAATGCAGCGGCTTCGGATGTACCTGGGTCCCCGTCGCGAGGGGGGGCGGGTCGCGGTATTTCCCGGACACCTCGGGCGCTGGCGGGGCTGTCTTCGGCCCGACGCTCCCCGCCGGATGGAGCGCACTGCAGCCGGGCGATCGCTCGAGCTGGTTCATCTCCTCCATCTTCACGAAGGCATTCACGACCGTGGGCGCGAGCTCGCGCTGGAGCTTCAAGGTCAGGAACCTCTGGACGACCACCGACGACACAGCGCCCCTCTGGTGGAGCGCGTGCCTCGATACGACCTCGCCCGATCCCTATACCTGCGGCAATCTCTGAACGTGGATCCGGTCAGGGCTCCTGCGCGCCGTGTACGCTCCCAGGAGCCTCGATGCCCGACGACAAGGTCGCGTGGAACCGCTTTTACCCGGAGGAGGATCTCCCCCGGGCTCTGACGCGCGGCTGCGTCACGCGCGCCGCTGGCTGCCGTTCTGCCAGGCGATGAGCGCGAACCAGACCATCATCAAGAGACTTCTTGCGCCGAGAACGATGATCGCCATGCCGGCCACGGTCACGGCGCCGCCGAGGATGTCCCAGCGCGTCGGCCTCTGCCCCTGTGCCGAGGCTGGTGCGCGGACCGCTCGGCGCGGCCGGGGGCAGTGAGGTCAGCCGTTCAAACCGCGACGGGGAACGGGTTCCGCTCGTGGAACCCGGCCTGGTGGAAATAGGGGTACGCCAGCCTCGTCTTGCTGGCGGCATCCAGCTTTGCCACCTGCTCCGGCGTCAAGCTCCACCCGACAGCCCCAAGGTTCTGCCGGAGCTGCTCCTCGTTGCGGGCACCGACGATCACGGTCGCGACGCTCGGCCGCTGCAGCAGCCAGTTGATCGCGATCTGCGGGACGGTCTTGCCCGTCTCCCTCGCCACCTCATCGAGCGCGTCGACCACGCGATAGAGGTGCTCGTCGTCCATCTGCGGCCCCCCCTCGACGACCTGCTTGTTCCGGAGCCGGCTGACCTCCGGCAGCGGCTGCCCGCGCCGGATCTTCCCGGTCAGGCGCCCCCAGCCCAGCGGGCTCCAGACCACCGCGCCGACCTTCTGGTCGAGCGCCAGCGGCATCAGCTCCCACTCGTAGTCGCGCCCCACCAGCGAGTAGTAGGCCTGGTGCGCCACGTACCGAGAAAGACCATACTTCTCCGAGACCGCCAGCGACTTCATCAGGTGCCAGCCCGAGAAGTTCGAGCAGCCGAGGTAGCGTATCTTCCCGGCTCGAACGAGATCGTCGAGCGCGCCGAGCGTCTCCTCGAGCGGCGTGAGCGCGTCGAAGCCGTGAAGCTGGAAGAGATCGATATGGTCCGTCTGCAGCCGTCGCAGGCTCGCCTCGACCGACCTCACCAGGTGATACCGCGACGAGCCGACGTCGTTCGGCCCGGGGCCGCTCCGGAAGGTCGCCTTCGTGGAGAGGATGACCTGATCCCGCCGGCCCTTGATCGCCTGGCCGAGGATCTCCTCCGCGAGCCCATCGGAGTAGACGTCCGCGCTGTCGAACATGTTCACCCCGGCCTCGAGCGAGATGTCGACCAGCCGGGTCGCCTCGGCCACGCCGTTCGCGCCGCAGCTGTCCCAGAACTCGTTGCCTCCGCCGAACGTCCCCGTCCCGAGGCTCAGCACCGGAACCTTGAACCCTGACCCGCCGAGCAATCTGAACTCCATCGATCTCCTCCGCTGACCTGGGGGTAACCTCGGAACGCAGGGAGAGGAACGCTGGATTTCAGGCTCTTGCTCCCTTGCCGCCGTCGAAGACGGTAGGAACTTCAACGCGTTCCGAAAGTCAAGCGACTTGGTCGCAGTACGCCGGGCGAGGCTTCGGGAGCACGCCCGGCTCAACGCGCCGTCCGGCGCGCGTATTCTGGCGCGCTCGGGAGCCCAAGCCACGTCGCAGCACCTGGACAGCAGCAGCGGCTGCGGACAGCAGCCGCACATCGTTCACCGCCACCCGTCTCCTCGACGGCAGGGGGCTCTTCGTGGGCACCAACGTCCGGAACCCGGGGCTGTTCGTCAACACGGCCGACCTCTACGATCCGGGGTCCGACACCTGGACGAGGGAGGACGGGCCCGAAGGGTTCGAGGGCTCGCTTCATCTCGCCGCACCCATCGCCCTGAAGAGGTGAGGAAAAGCAAACGGAGCTGCGGAGGTCAAAGGGCCATGCCCACGCTCGTCTCGGGCTGACATTCGATGGTCAGCGCGCCGTCATTCCGCCGTCGACGCGGTAATTCACGCCGGTCAGCCACTTCCCGCGATCCGATACGAGCAGCGCGACGACCTCCGCGATGTCGTCGGTGGCACCCCAGCGGCCGAGCGGCACCGACTGGAGCCAGGCCTCGGCGGGGACGCCCATCGCGTCGCCGAACGTCTTCCGTAACGCGTCCGAGCCCACGGTCGTCACCGGCCCGGGGGTCACGACGTTCACGCGGATATTGCTCGGCGCGAGGTCGACGGCGAGGACGCGCGAGTAGGCGTCGAGCGCCGCTTTCGCCGCGCTGTAGTGGGCGAAGGGGCCTGCCCCGGCCCCCATCGTCGCGGCCGTCGAGGAGATGTTCACGACCGCGGCCGCCTTCGATTCGCGGAGCGCCGGCAGCACCGCGTTGGTGAGGCGGACCGAGGAGAAGAGGTTCAACGCGAAGACGTCCTGCCACTCCCCTTCCGGGATCGAGGCGGCGCCTTCCGGGAACCCGTTCGACCCACCCGCGTTGTTCACGAGGATGTCGAGCCCACCGAGGGCCGTGAGCGCCCCCGACGCGATCGCCTTCACGCCTTCGCTGGTGCGGACGTCGCCGGCAACGAACGTCGCCGCCGCGGGCGTCTCCTCGTTGCGCGATCGCGCGGAGACGACGACCTTGGCGCCGGCGTCGAGAAGACGTTGCGCGATCGCAGCGCCGATGCCGCGCGAGCCTCCGGTGACGAGGGCACGGCGACCGATGAGCTCCTTCGAGAGATCGAGCTTGCTGGACATGGTGTTCCTTTCGTCGAGAACGACGCGTGGATGGGCTATACTTTCCGGAGCAGCGCTCCCTGTATACGGAGCAGTGCTCCACATATACGGAGCGGTGCTCCTCTTGTCAAGAGAGTCCCATGCGTGCTGACGCCAAGAAGAACTACGACCACCTGCTCGCTGTCGCGCGCGCCGTCGTCAAAGAGCAGGGGGCCGAAGCGTCGCTGCGCGACGTCGCCCGCAGAGCCGACGTTGGCCTCGGCACGCTGTACCGTCACTTCCCGACGCGAGAGGCGTTGCTCGAGGCGCTGCTTCGCACGAGCCTCGACGACATGACGGCGCAGGCGTCCGAGCTCGAAGCTTCGAGCGCACCGGACGATGCGCTCGTGACGTGGCTACGCGATGCGGTCGCGTTCACGCGTAATTATCACGGCATCACGGCGTTGATGGTCGCCGCCCTCGATGACCCGAAGTCCGCGCTCCACGCTTCGTGCGTCGCCGTGCGCGCGGCAGGCACGCGACTCCTCACCCGCGCGCAAGCTGAAGGCAAGGCGCGAAGCGACATCGACGGCACGGAGCTGTTCGCGCTGATCGCGGCGCTGGCGTGGCTCGGCGACCAACCGTCGATTGGTGGACGCGCCGATCATCTCTTCGAGATCGTCACGAGCGCGATCCTGACGAACCAAGCGAGCAGCGGTGGCCCAGCACGACGCCGACCTCGGACCCGGAGCTGAGACCTTCGAGCGCCGGCACCAGCAGGTCCGCTTCCTCACGTGGATGTCTTCCACTGCTTCGAAAGCGATTTTCGATGTCATCCTGGCGCCAGGTCGGCGAAGCTCTGACATGCTCACGGCTCCTCACACGCCGCCCCGCACGAGGCGGTTCGACGTGAATGCATCCGGTTCCTGTACGGGCGGCCGCTTCCCGAAGCGATCGCACTCGTAGAGCGCGGCGAAGCGCTCCTCGGCGGTTGCATCGTTCTTGCTGGACAGCCGGATTGGGAGTGCTCGCGATTCGTCCCACGAGAGATTCCCCTCCGCCATGTCGAACATGCCGCCCGAGCGTAGCTCGGGCGATAGGCTGATGGCGCTCGCGGCGCGCGCTTTCGTCGCTCGCGACGGGGCAGCTCAGGGGACGGTCATCTTGCGAAGGCGACCCAGAGAACGAGAGCACAGGAGGGCCATGGTGCCGAACCCGACGAAACAGACACCAACATCAGACCAGTTCCTGAGGTCGAATGCAGCGACTCGCACGAGCAAGAGGTAGGCGAAGGCGAGGTTGACCAGCGCCCAGGCAACGTTCACCGTCGGCGACGACAGCCCCTTGAAGGGCGGTGATGCGAAGGGGCTCTGCAACGGTAGGCCGGACACGCCCGCGATCAGGTGAGGGAGCGCATTGGCGAAGAACGCCCCACCGAAGAAGTGCGCGGGATAGACATACCATGGCATGATGACCTCCTCGAGCTGTTCGAGCCGGGACTGCTATCGCGCCAAGAAATAACTTGTGGCGGCTTTCGCGTGCAAGGAGGAAGAGAAGGCCACCTCGGACAGCCGCGCCTTCGGCGCCGGGCTCGACGCGCCGGCCGTGTCGTCGGACGCGAAGAGCACGCGGAGGCCGTCTGGCCCCTCGACGACCTGGCCTCGCGCGCCGCCGCCCCGGCTTCAGGTTGCGGACCGCGATGGCTTGGAGCGGCAAGTCGTCGGGCGCGACACCCTTGTTCGGGACGCTGATCAAGACACCGCCGGCGTCCTGCTCCTGGATCACCTGGTCGCTCTCGAGCAGGCAGTTCTGGCAGGCCGCTGTCGCCATGACCGCCCCCACGATCAGCGCGTAAGTCCTCAGCCCCCTTGTTCGCCCTCCCGAGCCAAGCTCGCGCAGGCGCCGCGCCCGCGGCTTACGCGCGTGTTCGGGAGCCAGGCATCCTCCGTACTCGAAGCTGGTACGCCTGTTGCCTTGGCGGTCACGCAGCGCGCGGCAAACCACTCTTTGGCCGCACAGTCTGGCTCAAACTGGCACAGCGGGTGCAGCGGTCGCAGCGGTCGCAGCGGTCGCAGCGGTCGCAGCGGTCGCAAAAGGACAGGCAGCCATGGTACACAACTCTTCTCGCGCATCAAGAATCCTCGCGAATTACCTCCTGGGCTTCCTCGGGCTCGGTGTCCTGAGCGCGGGGTGCGACGGCTTCATCGAACGCGGCGGCGGCGGTACCGGAGGCGGCGGCGGTACCGGAGGCAGCGGCGGTGCCGGAGGCAGCGGCGGTGCCGGAGGCGGCGAGGACGGTGACGGCAGCGCGTTCCTCGCGCAATGCTCACCCGCCGATATCACCGATGCAGCGTCGGCGCGATGGGGAGAGCAGTATGTGGGCAACCACCTCGAGTACGTGTGCATCGGCGGCGGTCCCGCGGCGTGCGCGCCGGCAGACGATGCGGCCGTGCTCATGACGATCAGGCAGCGCGTGCTATGGGGATGTGGCTCGAGCGTTTTCGGTGATGAGCCGCGGGTGCGGCCCGATCATTTCGCGGAGCTGTGGGATGTGCCCTGCGGCCATGATCCCGATGCGAGCGAGTGCTGCTACGTGGCGAGGGTGATCGACTACGACCTGTTCGATATGTCAGAGTGCGTGCGGCCCTTCACGGTCGAGGGGGTGGCCCGTGTCGCGGGCGTGTGTGCGCGGGACGACTGGCGCGCAGAGCTCTCGCCGTGCACGCGCGATCTCGCTCCCGAGACGCGCCGCGTCCTGGCAGCGGCGTGGCTCGCGGACGCGTCGTTCGAGCACGCGTCGATCGCTTCGTTCGCGCGCTTCGCCCTGGAGCTCCTGGCCGTGGGCGCCCCTGCGCGGCTCGTGCGCGGCGCGCAGAAGGCGATGGCCGACGAGATCCGCCATGCGGAGCTGTGCTTCGCGCTCGCAGAGGCGTATTCGGGCACCGCGGTCGGGCCGTCGGCGCTGCCCGTGGAGGGCGGGCTCGGTCGCACCGATCTGGCGGCCATTGCCGTGGCGGCCGTGCGCGAGGGCTGCGTCGGCGAGACGATGGCATCGCTCATCGCGCGCGCGGCGGAAGAGGGCGCGGGCGATCCGGCGGTCCGGGCGGTCCTCGCCGAGATCGCGGCGGATGAAGCCGTGCACGCCGGGCTGTCGTGGCAGTTCGTGGCGTGGGCCATCGCCGAAGGGGGCGAGTCGGTGCACGCCGCCGTCGCGCGCGCCTTCGAGGAGGAGGCCGCGCGCGTGCTCGCCGGCGGGGCCGGCGCTGACGCGCCGTCCGATCCGGTCGTGCGACACCATGGCCGGCTGTCCCCGCGTGAATCACAGGCAGTGCGGCGCGAGGCGATGTCCGCTGTGATCCTGCCTTGCGCGCGCTCCCTCCTCGCCCGGCTCGGCGCCGCCGAGCCGCGGGTGCGGCCGGAAATGCACGGACGAGATCTGCTCGGTGGGACAATGCGCGACGAGGCGGCGGGTTCCTTCACGTGATCACGGTGCGCCGGGACGAGCGAACTCACCACGACATCGGGCTGTAGCTTCTCGTCCCAAGTCGTGTTCGCCCGAGGCAGCGTTGCGCGGGCCCTCATGGGGCAGATACGACAAGCAAACGCGTTCCGCAAAGTCAAGGTTCTCGGAGCCATTCTTCTTCTACTACGTCCTGCCGTTCGTCTTCGGGGCCTTCCTGGCGAGCCTGACGTCGATGATCGAGCACGACGAGATGCTCCCCGGCGAGGACGCCTACAGCTCGCGCACCTGCGGCACCGGGGCGCACATGACCAACTTCCTCTGGAACAACGTCACCTACCACAACGAGCACCACAAGTTCCCGGGCATCCCCTGGTACAACCTCCGGAGCTTCCACGAGGCGGCGTACCCCCACTACGACGAGAACGTGAAGGCCTTCGAGCTCTCCTTCGTCGTCACTCGTGAAGCCATGGCCAGATGGTCAGATAGCAGATGGCCAGATGGCCAGATGGCCAGATGGCCGGATGACGTGATCAGGCGGCCGCCCCAAGGCTTGACTCGCGTTTCGCCTTCTGGCTTCCTGGCCCCCTTGTCCAATCTGCTGGCGAGGCCATGATGGCCTGGCGGACGCAGGTTGTTCGGCGGAGTGGTGAATGACGATCGAACGGCAGCGGCGCAGCGGGAACCTCGGCCTGGTGTCGGCGGCCATCTCGATGCTGGCCTGCGCGCTCTTGACGAGCTGCTCGGACGGGAGCTCCGCCGGCGCGGAGACGGGCACGAGCGGCGCGCACGCCGGCGGGGGCGGCAGCACGGGGAGCGGCTCCGGGGAGGGCGGGGCCGGCGCCGGTCACCCGTTCGACGACCCCGGGACCTGCTCGGACGGCGAGCGCAACCAGCGTGAAGACGACGTCGACTGCGGCGGCCCGTGCGCGCCCTGCGTGTTCTGGCAGCGCGTCGCGCCCTCCGGGGCGGTCGATCTGTTCCTCACCCGAAAGGGGACCCTGCTGGGGAGCAACGAGTATGACTGGCTCACCCGGCTCGAGCGGCTGGACGGCGCGTGGCAGCGGGTGCTGGCGGACGGTGAAAACGTCACGGTGAAGCCGCTGGCGAACGGGAGCAGCGGCGAGATCTTCGGCGTGGGCGAGGGCCTCGCGCGCTCCGACGACGACGGGCTGACATGGCAGGTCATCAACCCCGACTTCAGCCCCGGGTTCTTGAAGGTGATCGAGGATGCGCTCTACGCCGGGCTCGGCAACGACCTCTACCGGTCGACGGACGCCGGGGTGAGCTGGGAGCTCGTCGCCGGCGGCTTCGGAGGTGGCGGTCTGGTCCGCCTGGAGGTCAACGCCGACGGGATCTGGTTCCTGCTGTCCCGGGAGCTGGTGATGCGGTCGCTGGATCGCGGCGCCACCTGGTTCGAGGTGGCCTACATGGAGAACGATACGAGCCCCTGGCTCGTCGAGCTCTCCGATGGAGTCGTGCTCGTCGGGCAAGGCGCGCGTCCTCCCGTGTCGTCCGTCGATCGCGGCGACACCTGGCATCGGCCCGAAGCGGACGACGTCACGGCCCCCGTGCTCGCGGCCAACTCCACGGATCTGCTCTTCTCGGGCGGGACCGGCGTGGACATGTCCGAGGACGGCGGGCTCACCTGGACCGAGCGGGGCGACGGCGAGATGTTCGGCTTCCGGTCGATGGTGATGCTCCCGGACGACCGCCTCGTGGTCCTCGACAACAACGACCAGGTGTTCGTGAGCCGGCCGACCACGTTCTGGGGCGAGCACCAGCGCCGTGGCGAGCCGCTCCCGGCGTCGTGTACCGACGGAGCCCAGGGCCCGGGCGAGCAGGGCGCCGACTGCGGCGGAAGCTGCCCGGCGTGCCCGACGTGGCGGCGCCTCGCCGAGGTGAACCTCACGAACCTTCAATGGGTGGCAGCGACGCCGGACGGCACGCTGTTCTTCGACAACCAGGAGGGAAGATACAGGTCGACGGACGCCGGCGCCTCGTGGGCTGCCGCCGAGCTCGACGGCGAGCCGCTGCCGTTCATCAACACCGTGATCCAGATGGGCGATGGAACGATGCTCGCCACCTCGGGCGCCGAGCTGTATCGCTCGTCGGACCGCGGCGGATCGTGGAGCATGGTCGACGCGACCCTCGGCGTGGGCGCGATCGCCCTCCATCCAGACGGCCGCTTGTACAGCTCCAGGCAAGGGTTCTCGAGCGACGGCGGCGTGTCCTGGGAACCGATATCGGATGAACCACGAGACATCACGGCGGTCGTCTTCACCGACAACGGCGATCTCTACGCTCACGGCTCGCGGTCTCTGGCTCGCTCACTCGACGGCGGCAGGACGTTCGAGCGCCTCGAGGGATTGCCCCTCGACAACGACGAGAGCTACGTCAAGCTCGCGGCCGCCCCGAACGGCCACCTGTTCCTCGGCTCCTCCAGGGGCATCTTCCGCTCGATCGACAGGGGCGTCTCCTTCACCGAGGTCGCCGACGCCGCCTGGAATGTGCTGGTCGACTCGAAGGGCAATGTCTTCGCCTTCGGGCAAGGAATCGCCATGTCGCGCGACGACGGCGATACATGGGAGAGCCGCCTGCTCGGGGTCAACACGACCCCTCGGGCCGTGGCCCTGGCCAACGACCAGATCTACCTGAACACCGCGCTCGGCCACTACCTGAGCACGACGACCACGGCGTGGTGAACGCCGCGGAGCGGTCACGCCACGCGCGCCCGACCTCGCCGGGCCACCGCGTGGCGGACCCGAGCAGACCGACCTCGAGCACGGCGGCCAGGGCAGGCGAGGCGCTCGGGTGAGCCTGGCGTCACGTGGCCGGGGCTCGGCCGTCGGCGCTGGATGCCACCGGCGCGGCGCGGCTATCATGAGGGCGTGAAGCCGATGAAGCCGCCGCGCCCCTTCTGCGCCCCCTTCGCGCTCGCGCTCGCCTGTGCCGCCTGCGCCGACGGCAAGGGGGCCTGGAGAGACTTTCACGGCATCCAGTATCGCGCCGACGGGGCGCACGCGCACGAGAGCGACGGGGTGCTGCCCGGGCCCGGGGGGCTCGGCGGCCTCCCGAGCGGCGAGCGCCCGAGCGTCGTGTTGACCCGCCCCGACGGCTACCACGTCGAGATCGCCAAGCCCGCGCAGCGTGCCTCGCTCGAAGCCGAGAAGGCGAGCCTCGAGCAGAGCCACGCTGGCTCGAACTTTCGCGAGATAGCGACGCCCGACGGGTGGGAGCTCACGTACGACATGCCGACGCAGCCGGGCGCCGAGCCCGGCCGGTCAGGCGGCAGGGCGCACATCATCTACAGGGAGATCGCCGCCGGCAACTACCGCTGCTCGTGGGCAGACGTCAATGGCCGCGACCCGAAGGCGGCCGAGGCGGTGTGCCGGTCGATTCGCTCGCGACAGTAGCGCGCCGGAGCACCCGTCCCGGCGGAGCGCGGGAGAGGTGCCACTGGCGTGTCAGGCCGCGGGCGTGCGGGGCGCGGCGCGTGTTCCGCTGCTGAGGCGCGCCGCCGCCAGGTGGGTCACGGGCCCCGTCACGGCGCTGTGCGGGTGTGACGGTAGATGGCGCCGCCGTCGCCGACGACGAAGAACGACCTCCCAGCGCCCCACAGCGCGTGAAGATAGCGATCCGTCGTGGAGTTGAGCTTGAGCCAGGAGATCCCGTCGTAGTGCAGGAGCGTGCCGAACGCGCCGACCGCAAAGACGTCCTGCGGCCCGCTCCCCCACACGCCGTTCAACCATTCCGACGTGGGCAAGGTCATGTCCTGCCACGCCTGGCCGTCGTAGTGCAGGATGATTCCGTTGCTGCCGACGGCAAAGACATCCCGCGGCCCGCTCCCCCACACGCCAGCCAGGACCTCCAATGGCTCCGAGCGCATGACCTGCCATTCCTGGCCGTCGTAGTGGAGGATCGTGCCGTTAGTGCCCACGGCAAAGACGTCTCGCCCGTCATTCCCCCACACGCCATACAGGAATGCGGCCGTGTTCGAGAGCATGCCCCGCCATTCCAGGCCGTCGTGGTGGAGGATCGTGCCGTCGTTGCCCACGGCGAAGACATCCTGCTGTCCGCTGCCCCACACGGCATTCAGCCGTTTCCCTGGTACCGGCGAGAGCATCGGCTGCCACTCCTCGCCGTCGTGGTGCAGGATCGTGCCCCTCTCGCTCACGGCAAAGACATCCTGCGGCCCGCTCCCCCACACGCCGTTCAACGCTTCCGAGGTGGGCCCGGTCATGTCCTGCCATTCGTGGCCGCCGTAGTGGAGGATCGTGCCTTTGTCGCCGACGGCAAAGACGTCCTGCGGCCCGCTCCCCCACACGCCGTACAACGTCTCCGAGGTGGGCCCGGTCATGTCCTGCCACATCTGGCCGTCGTAGTGCAGGATCGTGCCCCTGTCGCTCACGGCAAAGACGTCCTTCGGCCCGCTCCCCCACACGCCGAAAAAGCGCTCCGACGACGTGGTCGTGGGCGCGTTCATGCGCTGCCATTCCTGTCCGTCGTAGTGCAGGATCGCGCCGTTGATGTCCACGGCGAAGACGTCATCTTCCCGGCTCCCCCACACGCCAGACAGCACCTCCGAGGGGGGCAAGGTCATGCGCTGCCATTCCTGTCCGTCGTAGTGCAGGAGCGTGTCGTAACCACCCACCGCGAATACATCCTCCTCGCCGCTGCCCCACACGCTCCTCAACTGCTGCGATGGCGGCGAGCTCATGGCCTGCCAGCTCTGGCCGTCGTAGCGCAAGATCGTTCCCCCTTCACCCACGGCAAAGACATCGTTTCCCCCGAGCCCCCAGACGCCAGACAGCGCTCTCGACGTGGTCGAGCTCATGGCCTGCCAGCTCTGGCCGTCGTAGTGCAGGATCGTGCCTTCGTTACCCACGGCGAAGATGTCCTGCGAGCTGCTCCCCCACACGCCAGCCAGTAACTTCGATGTGGGGGAGGGCATGGTCTGCCAGCTCCGACCGTTGTAGTGCAGGATCGTGCCCCCGTCGCCCACGGCGAAGACATCCTTTCCCCCGCTTCCCCACACGCCGTACAAGAATGTCGATGTGGGCGAGGTCATGGCCTGCCAGCTCTGGCCGTTGTAGTGCAGGATCGTGCCGTTCGTACCCACGGCGAAGACATCCTGCGGCCCGCTTCCCCAGACGCCGCGCAGCCATTCCGATGTGACGGGCTCCTGGCGACGCCAGTTCCAGCTCCCGCACGGAGCGGCGGACAGGTCGTCGCAGGAGCTGACGCACCCCGGGCGGCCGAAATCGTAGCGCAGGTAGAAGCAGGACGTCATGACGGACAGCGCGGTGTCGCAGACCTCGTCCTCCGCCAGCTCACCGTCGCCGCAATGTGCCTTGCAGTCGTGCCTGCAATACCCGCGCAGCGCCGAGTTCTGGTCGCCGCGGCACGCCGGGTCGGTCGCGCTGATCCCGTCAGCGCCGCAGTCGCACGTCTCCTCGCCTACCGCATCGACGACGCCGTTGCCGCAGCGCTCGTCGGACGTGCAGTCGGCGCTGCACCCGTCGCCGTCCACCTGGTTGCGGTCGTCGCAGATCTCGCCTCGCACGGCGTCGACGACGCCGTTGCCGCAGCGCTCGTCGGACGTGCAGTCGGCGCTGCACCCGTCGCCTTCCAGCTGGTTGCGGTCGTCGCAGACCTCGTCCCGCACGGCATCGACGACGCCGTTGCCGCAGCGCTCATCGGACTTGCAGTCGGCGCTGCACCCGTCGCCGTCGTCCGTGTTCCCGTCCTCGCAAACCTCGCCCTCCTCGGGAACCCCGTTGCCACACGTACCGAGGTGGTCGGGGGCAACACACAGGCTGCCCTCGGGCACCGGGACGCATCGATGGTCGATCGGGCAAAAGCTCTCGCCGCAGCGGAGCCCCCCCTGGAGGCATGCACCCGCGACCGCGATCAGCGCCGTCACGAACGCGATCGCCACGACGTGACGAGGCGCCCAGCCTCCCCGCGGCGGGCTCGTGACGCTCCCGCTCCTGTCCGTGCCCCGTCTTCGCAGCCATGCCCGCATGTTCCCTCGCTGTTTCCTTCCCCGGCAGCCCGGCAGCCCGCTCCGGGTACCACAAAGCCGCGGGCGCGTGGCGCGATGGCAAGCGTTGCCATGCCGTCGCACTCAGGACCGGCAATTATTGCCATGGCGGCAAGGCTTGCCATGCGCGTGCTGGACCCGCGGGCGAGCTCGAACGCGCGGCGGCCGCTCCTGCGCCGCGCTCGGTTCGTCGCGCCGCCCGCTTTCGTCGGAAGCGCCCTCGCGCGCGGCGGGGCGGCACGCTGGTTGCGATAGGGCGCTGCCAGCCGGGCTGCGAAGGCGGGGTCTCACCCCGACGAGGCGGGCCACGCAGACAAGGCGCGAGGCGGAGCAGCGTACGGAGCGCGAGCCGCTCTGGAGCGACCCCGGTCAGCCTCACTCCACAGGAGGGATCATGCATCTTCGTTATGTCTCCAAGTTCCCCTTCATCGCCGGTGTCATGTGCGTCGCGGCGTCGGCCTCTCTGGCCGCGTGCGTCGACGCGAGCGCGCCCGGCGATCTCTCCGGCGTCGGCGCCGAGGAGCTCGCCGCGGAGGGCGAGCAGGCGCTGCTATCGGCCCCCCTCGACATCGACCCGACGCGCTCGCTGATCCTCACGAAGGTCACCGACCCGGAGGCCATGACCCGGTTCCCGCTCCAGTTCGTCCTCGATCAGCTCATCCTGAGGGCGGGGACCGGGGGTGAACAGACCGCCCTCGATCTCTACCGGCGCTGGTGGGACTTCTTCAACAAGGCCGAGGTGGCTCAGTTCCCCGATGCCGTCCATTGCGACGACCAGACCGACAGCGAGGGTTGGTCCACGCTCAACGGCTACCGGATCACGTGCGGCCGGAGGGAGGGACGCCTCGCCACGAGCGATCCGTTCGATCCGAATTCGCCGGACTTCATGGAGCCGATCGCGGTCGTGAACCGCTTTGATCTCGCGCCGAAAGACGGCTCGCACTGCGGCGAGTACCGCATCGTCTACGGCAAGAAGTCGGCTGGCATCGCCGACCGCAACCTGATCATCGTCGAGGCCCAGCTCCCGAACCCCCACCCCGAGTGCGGCATCGACGCATGCCTCCCGGTCGCCGAGTTCTGGGCGCGCCTCTCGACCCTGGACGCCGCCCAGCGCGCCCAGGAGCTCGAGACGTTCTTCACCGTCGGCCTGCTCGACGCCGGCTTCGGTCCGGTGCTCCACCCGGACAACTTCGCCGACGCGGTCCACGGCCCCGCAGGCCACCGCGCCACGGGGCAGATCCGCACCAACCAGTTCATGGGCAACCCCGGCGCTCCCGGGCAGGTCCAGCCGGGCCAGATCTGGCAGCTCCGCGAGTTCAAGATCGCGAAGTCCTTCGACGGGCCGAACGGCGGGGCGCGGCTCTACTTCAAGCCGGTCACGGTGAAGGAGAACCCCTTCGGCGAGCTGTTCAGCACGAACTTCGACCCCAACGACTTCCGCTGGACGTGGTTCATGGACGACTTCCTCGAGTCGGTGGACGAGCTCACGACCGTCAGCTCCGACATCAACGACATTCGTCTCAAGGGCTCGAGGCAGGCCCTCTACAACGCGGGCCAGAGCACCGTCGACGGCAGCAACGACTACGCGGACCAGCTGGACCCGCTGGTGAATGGGACGCCGAACACCTTCCTGATCCAGCAGATCGAGGACGAGCTCGTGCGGCTCGGGCGGGACACGATCTTCTCGCCCGCGGACGTGGCCAACCGCGCCACGACCCAGTCGTGCGCCGGGTGCCACCAGCTGAGCGCCAACAAATCGCTCGGCAACGGCGTGACGTGGCCCGGTCAGAGCTTCCCGTTCGTCCATATCAAGGAGGACGGGTCGCTCTCGGACGCGCTCACCGGGTCGTTCCTCCCGCACCGCGAGGGCGTCCTCGAGGCTTTCCTCGCGGATCACGCGGACGGGAGCACGTGCTCCCCGCCGGCGAGCGTGACCACATTCGCGGCGGCGAGCGACGAGCCGGTCCCCACGCTCGGCGGCTCGACGACGCACTGATCCCGCGCCTCGCGAGGCGCCCGCGGCTCTCCGCGCCGGAGCCCTACCGTGGGGCTCCGGCTCGGGTGTGGCGGAAGGCCGTGCCTTGACTGCCGACGACGAACGAGGTGCCTTCGTGGCCCCAGATACCATGAAAACTCTGGTTCGTCGTGGAATTGAATGGCTGCCATGAGATGCCGTCGTAGTGTACGAACGCGCCATAAAGGCCCACAGCGAAGACATCGTCACGACCGGTTCCCCAGACGGCTCTCAAATGTTCCAACGTGCCCGACGGGAGCACGCGCTTCCAGCGATGGCCGTCATAGTGCAAGATCGTGCCCGACTCGCCGACGGCAAAGACATCCTCAGGGCTGCTTCCCCAGACGCCTTCCAGAATTTCCTCTATGCCCGAGGTGGGCATGGGCGCCCAGCGATCGCCGTCATAGTGCACGATCGTGCCAGATCGACCGACGGCAAAGACATCGTCCCGGTCGCTTCCCCAGACGCCATACAGGTCGTTCGATGTGCCCGAGGGGGGCTCGGGCGTCCAGCTCTCGCCGTCGTAATGCACGATCGTGCCAGCATCGCCGACGGCAAAGACATCGCCCGGGCCGCTTCCCCAGACGCCATGCAAATGTGCCGATGTGCCCGATGGGGGGTCAGACGTCCAGCTCTCGCCGTCGTAATGCACGATCGTTCCGTAAAAGCCGACGGCAAAGACATCTTCTCGGCTGCTTCCCCATACGTCGATCAAAGCTTCCGATGTGCCCGAGGAGGGCACGGGCTCCCAGCTCTCGCCGTCGTACTGGAAGATTGTGCGCCCGACGGCATATACATTGTATGGATCGCTTCCCCAGACTCCCTCGAAAGATCCCGGTGCGTCCGGGTAGCGCACGTCCTCCCAGCTCTGGCCGTCGTGATGCAAGACCGTGCCAGACGCGCCGACGGCAAAGACGTCTTCAGCGCTGCTCCCCCAGATGCCATACAGAGTTCCCGCTATGCTCGAAGAATGCACGGGCCTCCAGCGAACGCCGTCGTGGTACACGATCGTGCCAAACGCACCGACGGCAAATGCATCTTCAGGACCGATTCCCCAGACAGCGTGCAGATCTCCGACGGTGCCCGAGAAGGGCACGGGCTTCCAGATCTCGCCGTCGCGCTGCACGATCGTGCCAGCCGTACCGACGGCGAAGACATCGTCAGTATCGCTCCCCCAGACAGCCTGCAGATCGTTCGTGGTGCCCGAGGAGGGCACGAGCTTCCAGGTCTTGCCGTCGTAATGCAAGATCGTGCCACGCTGACCGACGGCGAAGACATTGTCATGGCTAATTCCCCAGATGCCTTGCAAACTGTACGAGGTGCCCACGGAGGGCACGGGATTCCAGCGCTCGCCGTCGTAATGTACGATGGTGCCAGAGTCACCGACGGCAAAGACATCGTCAGGGCCGCTTCCCCAGACGCCGTGCAAGGTCTCCTCTGTGCCCGAGGAGGGCACGCGCTTCCAGCTGTTGCCGTCGTAGTGCACGATGGTGCCCTCTTGGCCGACAGCGAAGACGTCGTCGGGGCCGCTCCCCCAGACGCCATTCAGGTGGACCGGTGTGCCCGGGTAGGTCACGCTCTTCCAGCGTTTGCCGTCGTGATGCCTGATCGCGCCAGACCAATCGACGGCGAAGACATCTCCGGGGCCGCTTCCCCAGACGCCGCTCAGGTACTCCGATGTGCCGGTCTCTTGCTCACGCCAGTTCCAATCTCCGCAGCGATCCTCCATCAAGCTATCGCACGAGGCGGAGCAGCCAGGGCGACCGAAGTCGTAGCGCAGGCTGGGGCACGACGGCAGCTCGGTGGGGTTCCCCGGGTCACACGCCTCCTCCGGCGCTATCTCCCCGTCGCCGCAGTGGACCTTGCAGTCCTCGCGGCAATAGCCGCCGTCCGCCGAGTTTTGCCGTGCGGCGCACTGCCGCTCGGTGGACTCTTCACGCCCGGCGCCGCAGTCGCAGGTCTCCCCGCGGGCCGCGTCGACGATGCCATTGCCACAGGTCTCGTTGGACCGGCAGTTGTAGCTGCACCCGTCGCCGTCGTCCGTGTTCCCATCGTCGCACTCCTCATCCCTCACCGCGTCGACGACGCCGTTGCCACAGGTCTCGTCGGAGCGGCAGTCGAAGCTGCACCCGTCGCCGTCGTCCTCGTTCCCGTCGTCGCACGCCTCCCCGGCGGCTTCGTCGCGGACGCCGTCGCCGCAGGAGACGACGCACCGATCGGCGTTGCACTCGTAGCCGCTGGGACAGTAGCCCTCTCCGCAGGGAACCCCCCCGGGCTTCAGGCACGCTCCGGCGGCGACCACCACGGCGACCGACGACAGCATCGCCGCGAGATGACGAACCACACCGCCCAACGAGCAGCGCCCCGCGCGGCTCCGCCTCGCATGTACAGATGAACTCCGCTGCGCCATCCTCTCCTCACCCTCGTTTCGCCCCGGTGCAAGGGCGCGTCCCGCTCGCGCGCCGCCCACGTAGACCGCCCGCCTCAGAACGAGATCCGCGTCGACAGGCCCGCCGCGCTGTCCGACACGGCGGGCGCAAGCTCGATCTTGACGTCGCCTCGATCGCCGGTCCGGTACGACCGCGGCCAGTTCATGTAGACAAGGACGCCGCCCGTGATCAGGGCTGCTCCCCCCGCGACGAACGAGCCCACGGCGAGCCCGTTCTCCAGCCGTCCCCTGTCGTACGCGCTGCCATCGCTCGGCGCGCACTCCGGCCCACAGGCGCGGCGAAAGTCACCCTGGAGCTCCCGCTCCGCATCATCGTGGTGCTCGTCGGCCTGCCACCTGAGCACGGCGCCGAGCAGCCCGAGCGCCCCGCCCGCGCCGACCACCGCCCATGGCGCCCAGGCCGCCTGCCACCGGCGCTCGGTGATCGTGGCGTCCGCGCTCAGCCAGAGCGTCCCCGAGGCCCGGTTGCCCGCGAGCACGGCGACGGGCCTGACGACGGTGTAGTACCCCTGTTTCCTCGCCGTCACGACGTGCTCGCCGGGGAGGACCAGCCGCCGTGCGGCGCCGGGGCCGACGAACCACGGCCTGCCGTCGAGGAGCACCGCGGCGCCCGGCTCGTCGCAGCGGAGCTCGATCACGGCGAGCTCCCGCCGCACGAGCTCGCTCATCGACGCGCGCGCCTCCGCCTCGAGGTGAGGATCGAGCGCGCCAGCGCCCCACCGCAGCGCCTGCTGCAGGTTCTCGTAGGCCAGGAGCGGCAGCCCGCTGCGCATCAGCACCCTCCCGAGGTAGACCCGCAGCTCGGGCTGGTCCCAGTAGCGCAGCGCCTCTTCGTACTTCGCCCTCGCCTCCGCGAGGATCGCGCTCCGGTGCAGCGCCCGACCCTCCTCAAACAGCTGCTCTGCCTTTTGCTTGCGCTCCTCCGGGACGCCCTGGTGCCACGGAGACGTCGGCGGTTGCCCGTCGGCGTGCGCGGGCGCCGCGTGTACCCCGAGCAGCACGGCGCACAGCGATAGCTCCCTGCCGAGCCTGGCGCGTCCACCGCGTCGTGTTCTGGTCAAGCTCATCACCTCCGCTCCAACATCGCTCCAACCGGCCCGCCTGGTCGAGCCCGAGGCCCGAGCGCGGTGGCGCTGATGCGTCCGGGCGCGGGCGCGTGGCGGCGCGGGCGCGGGCGCGGTGGCAATCCTTGCCAGCCCCAGCCGTTCAGGGCTGGCAAGGATTGCCATGGCGGCAAGGTTTGCCATCGCACGCTGGACCCGCGGGCGAGGTCGATCGCGCGGCAGCCGCTCCTGCGCCGCGCTCGTTCGGTCCCGCCGCTCGGTTTCGTCGGAAGGGCGGGGCGGCATGCCGGTTGCGATGGCGCCCCGCCAGCCGGGCTGCGGCGGCCGGGCCTCGCCCGACGAGGCTGTCCGCGCGGGTACGGCACGAGGCGGAGCGGCGCTCAACAGCGCGAGCCGCATCGGCGCGGCCCCCGTCCGCCTTACTCCACAGGAGCGATCATGCATCTTCGTTTTGCCTTCAAGTTCCCCTTCATCGCAGCGGTGATGTGCGCCGCGGCGTCGGTTTCCCTGGGCGCCTGCGGCGGCGCCGATCCGGTGGACGACGACGTCGTCGCCGCCGGCGAGGCCCAGGAGCTCACGGCCGAGAGCGCGGAGGCGCTGACGTGCCCCGCGTCCGTGCCGACCATCGACTTCCGGAAGTCCCTCTTCGTCACGAAGGAGACGGACCCGAACGTCCTGCTCGAGTTCACGCTCAGCTCCGTCCTCCAGCAGCTCCTCACCAGCGTCGGCTCCGACCAGACGCCGCTGGAGCTCTATCAGCGCTGGTGGGACACGCAGAACAGGAACATCGCTTCGGAACGCGTCTTCAACGACCCTGACGCCATCCACTGCGACGACGTGACCGACAGCAACGGCGCCCCCCAGCTCAACGGGTTCCCGTACACGTGCCCCAGGAACGAGGGCGTGCTCGCCAGCAGCAACCCGTTCGACCCCGCGGGGGCTCACTTCATGGAGCCGGTCGCGCTCGTGAACCGGTTCGACCTCGCGCCGGTGGACGGCTCGAACTGCGGCGAGTACCGGATCGTCTTCGCCAAGAAGTCGTCGAGCATCATCGACCGCAACTTCATCATCTTCGAGGCCAAGCTCCCGAACCCGCACCCCGAGTGCGGCGTCGCCGCCTGCCTCCCGGTCGCCGAGTTCTGGGCGAACCTCTCGACCAAGACCGAGGCCCAGCGCGCCGTCGCGCTCGAGGGCTTCTATTACAACGGCCTGCCCGGCTTCGCGCCTGTCTTCCAGGCGTCCAACTTCCTGGACGGGACCGGCCAGATCCGCACGAACCAGTTCATGTTCAACGCCCGCGCCCAGAATCAGCCGTGGTCGCTCCGCGAGTTCAAGCTCGACGTGGGCACCGACTTCCAGGACAGCTCGGTCAGGCTCTTCGTCAAGCCGGTCACGGTGAAGGAGAACCCGTTCCGCGGCCTGTTCAACGCCAGCTTCGACCCGAGCGACCCCCGCGGGGCAGCGTTCCAGAGCGACTTCCTCGGTGCCCTCGACGGGCTCGTGCCGCTCGGCGACGACGAGAACGACATCTCGCTCCGCACGCTGCCCAACCCGGACGACTACAACTCGGGCGAGAGCATCGCGGGCCCCGGCTCCGAGAACGACTACGCGGTACAGCTGCAGGGGAACACCGCGTTCAGCGCCGACATCGACACGGCGCTCGCTCCGATCCTGCTGAGTCGTCTCTGGCCTGGCTCGGTCTCGGCGGAGCAGGCCGCCGCTCGCGCCACCACCCAGTCGTGCGCCGGGTGCCACCAGCTGAGCAGCGACGAAGATCGCAGCAACCCGCTCGTCAACGACGACCTCGGCGGCCTGCACGTGTGGCAAGCGAACTCCGCGGGGCCCAACAACCCCACCGGGTTCGTCCACGTCAACGAGCTGGGCCAGATCTCGAACCCCCTCCAGTTCACGTTCCTCCCCCACCGCGCGCAGGTCCTCAAGGACTTCATCGAGGAGGCGTCGTGCGAGGAGGCCTGCTCCTCGACGGCCGCCAGGGCCGTCTTCACGTCGGCGGCCAGCGCCGATGCGTCCGTGGACGGCGCGGAGCACGTCCCCACGCTGGGCGGCTCCACGACCCACTGAGGGCGCGCCCTTCAGCCTGATCCCCCGCCATCCTCCGCGCGGAGCCGCCGAGACGCGGCTCCGCGCCGGGCCGCGCGACGCGCGCGGCGTGAAGCACCCCTCCCAGTCACGACCATCGTAGCGGTATCGTTCCGCCGCCTTCGTTGCCCACGACCTGGACGACAACGAAGACGTCGCGCGGCCCGCCTCCCCACGACGGCATGCAGCCAGTTCCCTGTCTGCCAGTCCACGGACCAGGCATCTCCATCGTGGCGGGGCGCGGGCAGCGGCGCGCGATGGCAATCCTTGCTGGCAAGCTTTGCCAGGAGGGCAAAGCTTGCCGTTTCCGCAACCAGGACCTCGAGCACATCCTCGAGGGGCACGCGGGACCCAGCCCTGCGCTCCGATGGAAGGGGCGCCCCTCGGCCAGGCACAGGACGCGGCCCCGCAAGCCCACGAGGTCCCCAGTACCCGGGCACGCGTGGTAGCGTGGGCCGCATGCTGACCGCTTCTCAGATCGTCGTCGCGTTGATCGGGATCCTTCACGTCTACATCCTCGTCATGGAGATGTTCTTGTGGCGCTCGGAACGAGCGTACAGAGCGTTCGGTACAACCCCCGAGATCGCCGCGATCACCGCGCCGCTGGCGGCCAATCAGGGGCTCTACAACGGGTTCCTCGCCGCGGGCCTGCTCTGGGGCGTCGTCCACCCGAACGACGCCTTTGCATGGCAGATCCAGACATTCTTCCTCCTCTGCGTGGCCGTCGCCGGGGTCTACGGCGCCGCGACGGCGAAGCGCTCCATCCTGTTCGTGCAGACCGTCCCGTCGGCCATCGGCCTCGCCCTGGTGCTGCTCGCACATCAGGCGGGCGGTTGAAGCGAAGCGGCTCGGCCGCCGGCATCCGCTCCGCGTGCTCCGCCTGCCCCGCGCGGCGCCGTCGCCCCCTCGACGCATGAGCTGCCAGCGACTCGCGGTGCGACTGCACACATGGGACAACCCTGATGGGTAAATACCGTAACACGCTGGGGGGATCACCCTGACGGGTAAACACTGTATGTTCTCGCGTGCTCTGGCTCGCTCGCCACGAGCCGAACGAGCGCTACGCTGTGTCCTGGATCAATGGTGATGCCGCAGCCGCGCCACTGGCGAGCTCGGCAAGACCATGGCCTTCCATGACATGGCGGCGACGACCGCCCGCGGAGGAGCGAGACGATGAAGAGGACCTTATTCGTGGTGTTGGCGTGCGCGGCCGCCGCGCTGAGCAGCGCGGCGTGCGGAGGGGCGGACAAGGGCAACGGGGGTACGGGCGGCGGCGGCGATGCGGGCGGCGGCGACGCGGGCGGCGGCGACGCGGGCGGCGGCGCCACGTCGGGGACCGGCGCGCAGCCGGAGCCCGGCGAGCGGTTCTCCGTGGACGCGCAAGGCGGGACCTTCACCGCGGCGGACGGCTTCACGATCGAGGTGCCGCCGGGCGCGGTGAGCGAGGAGACGGTGATCACCGTCGAGCGCGTCGAGGAAGCCCCCGAGGGCGCGGTGGGGCCCATGTACGTCCTCGGCCCGGAGGGCCACACGTTCGACAAGCCGATCGCGCTCACGCTGCCGATCACCATCGAGCTCAAGGCGGAGCTGGGTGAGAACACGGTCCTCGGCGCCTACGGCTTCACCGCACAGGAGGGCTCGGACGACTACGCGCCGCTCGCGCGGCACGACGTCTCCAGGGAGAGCGTCGTCACGGAGGCCGATCGCCTCTCCAGCTTCTACCCCGGGATGGTCCTGCCGACCTCGATGGCGAGCCAGCACCGCTACCCGAGCGCTCTGGCCGCCGACGAGACCTTCCTCTACTTCGCGAGCGGCGGGACTGAGGACGTCGCGACCGGGGACAACAACGACGGCTACGTCTACCGCGCGAAGCCGGGCACCGCCGAGGCGGAGGCGATGATCCCCGCCGATCCCGATCCCAAGGCGCTGTGGGTCGACGACTCCCACGTGTACTGGGCGAGCGGCGGCGACGATGATCCGGTGATCCCCTCGGCGCTCCGGCGCGTCGACAAGGCGAGCCTGGAGGTGGAGACGCTGGTCGAGGTCGGCTATGTCGTGAGCGTCATCGGCGACGCGTCGGCCCTCTACTTCGGCGACGGCAGCGGAGAGAAGCTCTACACGATACCGCTCGACGGCGGCGAGCCGGTCGTCCTCGCGTCCGACGCCGGGAGGCCGGCGCACCTCGCGCAGGACGCGGAGAACATCTACTGGACCGGCGGCGCGGCGAGCAACAAGGTCTACAAGGTGGCGAAATCGGGCGGGGAGGTGACCGTCATCGCCGAGGACGAGGCCGAGCCGGCCGGGATCGCGGTGGACGCGGAGTTCGTCTACTGGGCCAACGTGGGCGACGGCGGCGTGTTCAAGGCGCCCATCGCCGGCGGGCAGAAGACCCTGATCCATCAGGGCGGCTCGATGGCGGCGCTGGCCCTCCGGGGCTCGACGCTCTTCTCGACGGACACGGGCGGGAACCGCAGCGTCAACGCGCACGATCTCGAGAGCAACAGGACCGTCGTGCTCGCGCTCGGACAGCCCGTCGCCTGGCGCATCCTCGCCCCGGCAGGAGAGGGCGTGTTCTGGTCCAACGCCGGCGACAACCGCTACCAGGGTCAAGTCGTGTCCTACAACGCTCCTTGAACGTTCGCGTCGTCCGCGTCCCGGCGGCGACCGCGCGCGCGCGACGGCAGGGCGGGCCCGACGGACCGCCCTGAAGCGGCTCACGCCGCGCGGATGTCGCTCTGGAACGGGGAGAGGTTCTCCGGGAACAGGAGCCACGCGAAGAGGCAGCGCGTCTCGAAGTGCTCGTCGGCGGCGATGGCCGCGAGCGAGGGGTCGAGCTCGCCGATGGCGTGCCCTTCCCAGACGAAGTCTGGCACGCCGCGCGACCGGCTGACGAGCCCGCGAGTCTGCAGCTGGTCGCGCGCGCGGAAGGCGCGGCTGAGCGACGTGGTGACCGCCGCCGTGAAGTCGGGCCGGTGCGCGATGCGCTCCGGCAACGCGACGCGGTCGAGGCCGGCCGACCAGCAGAGCCAGCAGAGGGCGGCCCACTCGGCGCGGGCCCTCCGCATCAGGAGAGAGACGGACAGGGCTCCCGTGTCGAGCGTCTCGTCCACGGTGAGCTCGACGGTCTCCACGCCGTTCTCGGTCTCCTCGGTCAATGTCGCCGCCCTCTGCGCGAGCTCCACCGGCCCGTCCGGCAGCACGTGCGACAGATCGGGCGGGAGCCACGGGCAGGGCTCCGCGCCCGGCAGGCTGCGCTGCACGGCCTCGCGCAGGCGCAGCAAGCGGGTGGCGTAGAGCTGGATCTTCTGCCGGACCTGCTCGATCGGCTGGCCGAGCTCGACCGTCTCCGAGAGGTCGCCGGGCACCGGATCGAGGGCCTCGCGCGCCGGCCAGAAAGAGAACTCCGGGTACAGCAGCCGCACGAAGGTCCTGAGGTGCTCGGCCACGGAGGCGGACTCGGGCTCGATGCGGTCGGCGTCCTCGAGCACCCCGCGCGTGTCGCCGAGCTCGAGCCGCAGGAGCGCGCGCGTGACGCAGGCCGAGCGGCGCTCGGGCTCGAGCAGCAGCGCCGCCTCGACGAGCGAGAGCGCGACGCGGCGCGAGCCCGGCAAGACGGCGGCGAGCGTGCGGTAGGCCGCGCTGGGCTCGGCGCCGAGCAACAGCTCGTCGAGGACGCCGAGCGCTGTTGCGCCGGACGCCTCGAGCAGCGCTCGCCCGCGTTGCGCCGCGAGCTCGGGCCTCGGCCGCAGCGTCGCGGCGTCCAGGAACCCGGCGAGCCTCTCGCGCTCGCCCCCCCGGACCGCCGCGCGGGCCGCGGCGCAGCAGGCCTCGCGCGCGCGGCCGCCCTGCAAGAGCTCTCGCGCGAGGTCCCAGACGCGCTCGGCGTCCCACGCCTCGAGGTCCTCGGCGAACGCGGGCGACGCGCCGAGGCTGGCCTCGTCGAGGGCCTCGCCGAACTCGCGCCGGGCGACCGGCGTCCCGTCCGCGTCGAGCCACGTGAACGCCCCGACGGGGTGACCGTGCCAGTACTGACCGCGCTCCTCGCGGAGGCGCGGATCGAGGTAAGGGCTCGCGTCCGGATCGGGGAACCAGCGGACAGACGGGCCGTGGAAGCGCCCCTGGGGGTCGAAGTGCCGCTCCTCCGAAGGGCGGCCCAGCGCGTCGTACTGGAGCTCGCGACAGCGGACGCCAGCGCGAACCTCGATTTCCTGAGAGGGCTTGCCCTCGCGCGTGACGTAGCGGTAGGTGAGCGCGCCCGAGGCGTGGTCCTCCTCGGTGGCCAGCCAGCGTTGCGAGCCCTGGTCGTACTCCGCGTCTTCGGCGGCGCCGGCGGGTCTGTCGGGCCAGCGGGAGCCGTCCGCCGAGATGGGGTATCCGGAGCGGTCGTGAAACACGTGGCGCGCGACGCGCCCCTGCCGGTACAGCGCTCGCACCTCCCAGGCGCCGGGCGGCACACAGCACGATCGCAGCTTGAGCTCGGTCGGGGCGTCGCTGCCGTAGAGCACCACCTCGCCGTCGAGCTGGCCGCCCCGGTAGCGCCCGCGCTGCGCCGTTTGACCGTTCGGGTGGAACACGGTGAACGGCCCGTCCTTCACCCCGTCCGCGTAGCGGCAGCGCGAGAGCAGCGAGCCGTCGCTCGCGCGGTACGCGCAGCGCTCGCCGGAGGGACGGCCGTCGGCGTCGGTCTCGTCGAGCTCGAACGTCCCGTGCTCGGGGTTGTACGTGGCCGAAGGCGGGATCGACGCAGGCCGCTCCGCGCCGGGGTGTTTCGTGGTGTCCACGCGTCGCAGTCTATCGGCTTTCGCGCCGACAGGGCGGCTGTTCATGCCAGTTGCAAAGATCCCGAGCCGGCGGCGCGGGCGGCGCCGGCGCTCAGCCGCCGAGCGCCTTGTCGATCGCCTGCGCGAGCTTCGGGTCGTCCGGCGCCACGGACGAGTCGAACCGCGCGATCACCGACCCGTCCTTGCCGATCAGGAACTTGGTGAAGTTCCACTTCACCTCTCCGGCGGGCGCGGACTGCGTGAGGAAGGCATAGAGCGGGTGCTTGCTGCCGCCCTTGACCGGGATCTTCGAGAACATGGGGAAGCTGACGCCGAACTTCGTGGAGCAGAAGGCGGCGATCTCGGCGTCGGTCCCTGGCTCCTGCGCGCCGAAATCGTTCGAGGGGAAGCCGAGGACGGAGAACCCACGGTCCTTGAGCCGATCATGGAGCGCCTCGAGCCCCGCGTACTGCGGCGTGTAGCCGCACTCCGATGCGGTGTTCACCACGAGCAGCACCTTGCCCCGGTAGTCGCCGAGGGAGCGGTCCTGTCCGTCGATGGTCTTCACGGTGAAGTCGTGGATCGACATGGCCTTTCCTTCCTGAGCGGCGCCGGGCGTGACCTCCGGCGACGGCTGCTGGACGTCCTTTCCACAGCCCGACACGCAGGCGAGGGCGATCGAGGTGGCCAGGGCGAGACCGCACCGGAGCGCGCGCGGCGAGCTTTCCATGAGGGAGTGGATAGCCGCGCCCCCGGGCGGCGTCGAGCAGGAACGCGCGCGCCGGCGCGGCCGGACCGCACGGAAAAGAATGTCCTGCCGACCCGGGGCAGGTCCCGCAGCTGGGGCTTGACGTTTCCGAGACGATTGGATTCTCTCTCCCTCCCATGACGGTAAGCGAACGTTTCTCCCCGATCGTCGACGCTCGCCCGGAGGACACGGCATGGCCGGTCATGCCGTGGCCGCCGGCGCCCGGCACCCGGCTCACCGGGCATGTCGTCGAGCTCTCGCCCTGTGACCCTGACCGTGACGCCGAGCCGCTGTTCCGGGCGCTGGACCATGACGCGGTCTGGCGCCATCTCGCCGGCCGTCCGGGGGATCCCGGCGCGGCTGCCGCGGGCCTCAGGGCCAGGCAGGCGCAGGGCTTCTTCGTGTGGATCGTGCGCCTGCTGCGCCCTTACGCAGGTCTGCCGGAAGGCGCCGTCGTGGGCACCACGTCGTATCTCGAGGTGTCCGCCCGAGATGCCCGGCTGGAGATCGGCGGCACCGCGTATGCGCCCGCGGTCTGGTCGACGCAGGTCAACCCCGAGGCGAAGCTGCAGCTGCTCGCGTATGCCTTCGATGTCCTTCGCGCCGGTCGCGTGCAGCTGAAGACCGACGTGCGGAACGTGCGCTCCCAGCAGGCCATCGCGCGCCTGGGCGCCCGCTATGAAGGGACCCTGCGCCGCTACCAGCGGCGGGACGACGGTACGGTCCGCGACACGGTGCTCTTCTCCATCCTCGCCGAGGAATGGCCGGCCGTTCGTGAGGGCCTCCGCGAACGGGCGAAGGGCGTGAACGCCGATCGTTGAAGCAGGGGAGCGCCGGTAGCACGAGGAGGTATCTAAAAAATCTTCCTCCCCGCCTCCCCGCCTCCCTGTGAATTTTTCCGAGGAATTCGAGGGGATGCCTCAGCCCCGGGCGATCAATCGATCGTCAGCGTCATGGTCTGGCTGGCGTGCGCTCCGTTCGACGCCGTCACCTGATAGACGCCCGACGGATACGGCTCCTCGATCAGGATCCTGCGCTTGTTGATCCTGGAGATGGGCGCCAGCGCGTCGATGCCGTTCCCGACGATGCGCACGGTCGTCAAGCCCTCGACGAAGTTGTCCCCGATCACGTAGAGGGGATACCACACGACCACGTCGCGGTCCGACGCGAACCGGCTGATGGTCGGCGGCGAGCTCGGGTCGGCCGCGGGCTCGGCGGGGCAGCCGCCCCACGGCGGGCAGTCGCCGAGGACGCGGTACGGGTCGCGCCCGAGGAGCTCCTGGACGCGCCATTCGGTGATCAGCTTCCCGCGTATCCCTTGACTCGGGACCATGCTGGGGAGCGCCGGCGCCGCGGGCGCCGCGTCGATGCACCCGTCCTCGTCGGCGCGATCGCGGCACACCGCCATGTCGACCTGGCCCGCGACGAAGTGAGAGAGCCACGTCGCGATCGGCAGAGGCCCACCCGGATCGATGGCCGGGTCGAGCACCATGAGCTGCCCGCTCACCCGGACCACGGGCGCGACATGGTGGCTCCACGACACCGACCCGTCCGGCTCGTTCTCGGTCACCAGGGTCAATCCCCCGTTCGCCCTGGACTGGACTCGAGCATACCAGGGCGTCGGATACCCCGACTCGTGGAGGATGTAGACCGCCGCCGGCGCCCGCTCCTCGCAGCCGTTCTCGGGTTCCAGCCAGGGGATCCGCCGCGGAAAGTCGGGTTGGTCCGGCAAGGCGAGCGCCTGCAAGCGCGTGTCGCGGATCGCCGCGAACCCATCGCTCAGCTGCGCCTCGGTCCAGCTGGGAACGCAGTCGACCGGCAGGTTCTCGAGCGAGCCCTTGAGCTCGTTGAACGAATGGGCACCGTCGGTCAGCGGGCAGCTGCCGTTGCTCTCCTCGAGCGGCGCTCCCACGTCCGAGGGCTCGATGTCGAGATCAGCCCCGGAAGCGGGGCCCTCGTCGCCGCCGCAGGCCGAGGAGGCAACGGTCATTGCCGTGACACAGAAAAATTTCATCAAAGCAAGATGCGGCTGTCTCATGATTTCCTCTCTGGGCGTGCGAGACACGAGCCGCCTCGAAAGACTGGCCCGGATCAACACCTGGCGGTTTGCTGGTGGATGCCAGCAACCTCGGTCGTCCTTCGCCCGGATCGCCCGGCGACGTCATTTTTCGGATGCGCGCGACCAGGCGTCACGAGGTGCGAAGCCGATCGGGCTCGGCGCCTTGAACACCCATTGCCGAGCTCGGTCCGGCGTTGTCGCCTGAAAGGATGGGGCAGCGGCTATCGCCGCCCGGCGGGGTCACGCGCACTGGAGGCCGGGACGACAGGCGAGCGCCTGGCGGTCGCCTCCGGTGCGCGTCGTGGGGGGCGGGGCCGCGATCAGGGGCAGACGCCGAGGTCGGCCCACTCGGCCGGGCACCAGGAGAGCGGGCTGCTGGGCGAGCAGTCCGGGTGCGACCACCAGATCTGCTGCTTCGCCATCCAGATGTGGTTGCCGTTCTTGACCAGGGTCGAAGGCGTGTACACCTGCCCCGACGCCCACGCGGGCAAGCTGTCGCAGGTCTTGCAGGCCTCCCAGGTCGACGGCGACGCGCTGAGGTTCTTGTTCTGGTAGACGTAAGGAGGCTCGTTGTAGAACGACCAGGTGCTCGCGCCCGACATGTCCTGCCAGACGCCCGAGGTCGTCTTCAGCTGCTGGCGAACCATCTTGATGGGCGACGTGCAGGAGATCGCCGGCTCGGTGTAGTTCAGGCCGACGTCGCGGAAATGCTCGACGTCGTGCGCGTACATCTCGACGGTGCTGCGCTCGTCCTGGGCGAGGAACTGGTAGCCAGCGCCGTCCTTCATGTCGACATAGAGGCAGAGCTGGGTGCCGGTCACGCTCGCGACGCGCTCGGGCGTGCACCACTCGTACTTGAAGATGACCTGCTGCCCGGGCTGCAGGTTGCCGAGCGTGCCGCCGCAGGTGCCCCCCGAGGTCCACTGCGTGTTGCAGCTCGCGTGATTCCCCGTGACCCCGTTGTCATCGCCGAAGTAATAGATGAACCACCCGTCCGGGCTGTGGTAGATGCCGGACTCGAGGTTGTAGTACCACTGGCCGATCGCGGTCCAGGCCGTGGACGGGTTCAGGAGCGCGGGGACCTTCCACTCGACGATCCAGCCGCGGGTATCCCCGACGTTGCCCGTGTAGTGGCTCTGAAGATGGTAACTCCCGAGCTGGTTCGCCTCCCCGAGGGGCTCCTCCTCCTCGGCGACGCCGGAGGTGCAGGCGGCGGCGCCGACGGCTCCGAGGAGCAGCAGCGCCGCGCCGACGCCCGCCCGGGCAGCGCTCGACGGACGACGAGGATGGGTGTGCAGGGACAGGGTGCTCTTCTCGCTCATAAGGCTTCTCCCGACAGCGGTGTTTTCCCCCGCCGCCTGAATAGCGCAGCGTCCGGCCGCTTGCTGTTAAGTCGTGTTAAGCCGCACGACATCATGCTGACATCAGGTGCCGAGCGCACAGACCGCCGCTTGCTGTTAAGTCGTGTTAAGCCGTGCGATATCATCTCGACATCAGGTGGCGAGCGCACAGACATCCGTTCGCGGGGTTCGCCGTCCTGCCACGAGCGCCGGAGGCTGTTCGGCGCGCCTCCCGGGAGCGGCATGGCGGCAGACCTCGTGCAACCAGGGAACCGGAGACGGACGCGTGACGGTGCCTTCAGCGGGATTGTCGTGCTTCGCTGGCGCTCCTGAGGAGCCCAGCACCTCTGAGGATACGGAGCGTCCGCGCCCGGGGGACGCGTCGACACAGGCAGGCTCCCGCTGGGAGCCCAGCGATTCCATTCGACGAACCTCAGGCCGATGCTACCGAAACGGGTATGCCTGGTCCTGCGTGGGGGCGTGAACGGTTTTTTCCGTTCGCACGGCTAATGATGATCGCGACCTTGGTGGCCTGCCAGAGCGCCCCGGAGGGCCAGGGCTCAGGGGGTGGGTCCGGCGCGGGAGGGAGCCAGACGGGCGAGGGTGGCTCGGGAGCGAGCGGAGCGGGTGGGGACGGCGGGGCGGCTGGGTCTCTCGAGAGTGGTGCGGGAGGCAGTGCGGGCGCGTCCGGCGCAGCGGGGTCGGTTCCCGCCGTCGGGGAGTGCGTCGAGCTGAGTCGGATCGAGTATCGCACGAGCGCTCCTCTGGGGCTCGGGTCGACCCGTCTCCCGGATGGATTCGCTTTCGTGCAGCGTCTGTCCGCGGGCGAGGAGCTGCGGGTAGCCGTGGGGAACGAGCAGAATGAGTGGCGTGAGTATTCGATGGGCGAGCTCGCGCTGAACACGCGAGCTCGCGACGCCATCGTCGCAGGCACGGCGCGAGACCCCCGCTTCCTGCTGACTTATTTGCAGGACGAGGGCGTGGGATACGAAGGGGCCATCCTGGTGTATGGAGCGCGTCCCGACGGAACCGTGGTGGGTCCTGAGAGAGTGCTCGACGCGTTCACGCGCGCCTCGGCCACGAACCCGGTCGCGACCTCGGCCGACGGTGAGCGGGTTGCGCTCGGTAACTCCCATGTGACCTGGGACCCCCGCATCGTTCTTCTCGACAAGGATGGGCAAAAGGTGAGCGATACGCTGCTCCTCATCGAGTCTGGAGGCGACGCGCTGGCCGACTGTTTCTCCTTGACCGGGACGATGCACGGTGTGCTCGCGCACGTTTTGAACCAGGACACGGGCGACTTGCGGGTGGTGGAGCTCGATGCCGCGGGTGAGATCGTGCAGGACGTGACCTGGCCGATGCCTGAGGGCGCGGCCTGTCCTCGTATCTCGGTCGATCCGAGCGGGATTTACTTCGCCTTTCCTCAACGCCAGGACGCAGGTCCGACGGACGTCTATTCCCTGGATGGCGGAACACTCACAAGGGTAGCGACCCTCCCTGCGCGGGGCGCTGACAGCGCCTACGCATGGGTCCTCGGGGGCGAAGAGCCCTTGATCTGGATCGGCAATCCCGGTGGAGCCTCGTTTGCAAGGTTGGTGAACGGAGAGCTTGTCGAGCTCTCTGGCCAGGTTTCTGGCTCGGTGCTCTCGACGGAAGGCGGTGATCTCCTGGTGAACGATGGCCGCGTCTTCTTGACGTCCAGAATCGACGATGTCACGTCGATCGTGGAAGTTGCGTGCGGGGCCGCGGGGCGCGCTCCAGCGCCTTGAGAAGCTCGCCCTGAGGGTTCACGGCCGCTTCGCGGGGCTCACCGTCCTCTTCGGGTCCCGCACCACCACCTCGCCGAGGACCTCATCGATCTTCTTCATGACCGCGTCGTCGAGCTTCACCCCGGCCGCCTTCACGTTGTCGCGGACCTGCTCCGGCCTGGAGGCGCCGACGATCGCCGACGACACGTTGCGGTGCTGCAGCACCCAGGCGACCGCGAGCTGGGCCATGGACAGCCCGGCGTCCTGCGCGATCGGCTTCAGCTTCTGCACCCGCGTGAGCACCTCATCGGTCATGAGGTTGGCGATGAACCGCGAGCCCTGCTCGTGGGTGGCGCGGCTGCCCTCGGGCGGCGCCTGGCCGGGGAGGTACTTCCCGGTGAGCACGCCCTGCGCGATCGGGGACCACACGATCTGCCCCACGCCCACCTTCTCGCTGGCGGGGATGACCTCGGCCTCGATCACCCGCCACAGCATCGAGTATTGCGGCTGGTTGCTGACGAAGGGCACCTTCAGCTCGCGCGCCAGCGCCGCGGCGCGCCCGATCTGCTCCGCCGTCCACTCCGAGACCCCGATGTAGAGGACCTTCCCTTGCCGGACCAGGTCGGCGAAGGCGCTCATCGTCTCCTCCAGCGGGGTCTCGACGTCGTAGCGGTGCGCCTGGTAGAGGTCCACATAGTCGGTCCGCAGGCGGCGCAGGCTGCCGTGGATCGACTCGACGATGTGCTTGCGCGAGAGGCCGCGATCGTTCGGTCCGGGGCCTGTCGGCCAGTACACCTTGGTGAAGATCTCCAGCCCCTGGCGGCGCTGACCGGCGAGGGCCTCGCCCAGCACCTCCTCCGCCCGGGTGCTGGCGTAGACGTCCGCCGTGTCGAAGGTGGTGATGCCCTCGTCGAGCGCCGCCTTCACGCAGGCGTGCGCCGCTTCCTTCTCCACCTGGGAGCCGTGGGTGATCCAGTTGCCGTAGGAGATCTCGCTGACGAGCAGGCCGCTCTGGCCGAGGTGTCGATGTTTCATGGGGGGCCACTCTAGCACGACGCAGCTGGCGGACCTGGCGGCGTCCCTGGCGGCCGCCAGGTCCCGAGCGCGGAGAGGGCCACGAGATCCGGCAAAAACACCGCGGCACGCCGCTCGCAATGAGCGCCACCGGAACGCCGCGAGGTCCGACCTCTCGCGCTGAGCTCGCCGTTGCGGGGCAGCGCGGAGGCCCGGAAGCGGCGTGCTAGCCCGAGCCGGCGCCGCGCGTCGCGCTCGGATGGAGGCACTCATGTCGGCTCATCACACCATGTCCATGCTTCTCCCCGTCCTCGCGCTCGCCTGCTCCACCGCGCAAGGCGCCGCCCCGGAGCCGCCGGATAGCGCCGCTCCGCAGCGCGAAGACACAGGGGCTCCGGCCGGCTCGACCGGCGCGCAGCGCTTCGTCGACGCCGGATCGTACTTCACGAGCCCGGCCGAGATCGACGCCTGGTACGGGCTGCTTCGCGATCTGAACGACGACTTCGACCTCGTGTGCGGCGACACGTTCTGCGAGGGCGACTACAGCAATTACATGTCGCTTCGATTCCGTTGCTCCGTCGAGGAGCGCGCCGGGACGATAGGCAGCTGCGTCTGGGTCCTCGCCGCGAGCAACGAGGAGATCCTGCCCAATTCGGGCGACGTGGAGGTCGACGCCAGGCTCTTCGTCTGCGAGATGCCCGTCGCCCCGGAGACCGCCGTGGTCGACCTCGTCGAGGCGCTCTCGGCGCCGGCAGGTCGGGCCATCGACGCCGCGCTCCCGGGGACGGACAGGTCGCTCTACGACGGCCTCGTCGAGTGCCTCTGACGCCCGCCGCGCCGTGAGCGCGACACGCCCTCTCGAACGCCTCACGGCGCCGCGTCCCGGGGGAGCTGCGCCGTGATGTTCTCCTGATCAGCCAGCGGACGGAGCGCTCGACGCGCTCTTGCCGTAGTCCGGGAGGTCGATCTTGTCGGCGGGGGGCGACAGCAGCCTGCCGGCGAGCCAGCTGAACACGGGCCGGGTCGCGAGGCTCAGGGCGGCCTGCTGGAGGGCGATTCCGGTCCGGGTCTGCGGCTGCGCGATGCGCGTCCCCGCCTTCGGCACGTCCTGGGCCTGGTCTACATAAGGGCGCATGACGCGCTCGTAGGCGGCGAACGCCATCGCGTGATCGTCGCTCCTCGCCAGCTCGCCGGCGAGCACATAGGCGCCGACGAGCGCGAGGCTCGTGCCCATGCCGCTGACCGGCGAGGCGCAGTAGGCGGCGTCCCCGACCAGCGCGACGCGGCCCTTGGACCAGCGAGCCATCTTCACCTGACCGATCGACTCGAAGTAGAAGTCCTTCGCGTCGTCGAGCGCGGCGAGCACGCGCGGCGTCTCCCAGCCGGCGTCCGCGAACCTCTCCTTCAAGAGCGCCTTCTGCTCGTCCTGCGACAGCTTCTCGTACCCTCGAGGCTTCTCCTGCAGCGACAGGGCGGCGCGCGTCGTGCCGAGGTTGTCCGGCCGCAGGAAGACGCTGCGGCCGCCCGGCGCGTTGAACCAGCGCGAGACGTTGCCGTCGTTCTCGCCGCGCGGCATGGCGAAGTAGGCGATGTACAGATCGAGCGGAACGCGCTTGACCTCGTCCCCGAACTGCATTGCGCGCGTGGACGAGCCGATCCCCTCCGCGACGATGACCAGGTCGTACTCGCGCTCGTCGCCGCGCTCGAAGCGGACCTCGACCTTGTCGCCGCGGTCGCGGAGGGCGGCGATCCTGTCGCCGAAGCGATACTCGGCCGAGCCGCGGCTGTGATCGAGCAGCAGGCGCGCGAGCTCGCC
Source organism: Sorangium sp. So ce1153 (assembly GCF_051521595.1). Lineage (NCBI taxonomy): Bacteria > Pseudomonadati > Myxococcota > Polyangiales > Polyangiaceae > Sorangium > Sorangium sp. So ce1153. The sequence continues at coordinate 11,059,421 of NZ_CP150361.1, read as the reverse complement.
GCGCAGGATCTCGAGCTCGGCGACAGGACCGTTGCCTCTGAACTGCTCGGCGCCGATCCTGGCCCGCACGTTGTTCCGCTCGTCCACGAAGGCGATCGCCTCCTCGTGCGTCGTCCGCTGGCGGATCGCGTCCTCGAGCCCCATGCGCTGGACCACCGTCCGGCCGGCGCCGCGCACGTCGATGTTCTGCCCGCCGTCCCGGAAGCTCGGGGCGCGCTCCACCACCGTCACCGCCATGCCATGGCGGTCCAGCCACCAGGCCAGGGCAGGACCCGCGATGCTCGCCCCGGTGATCAACACGTGTCGCTTCATCGGCTCTCCCTTGCCCTTCCGGGCGCTGACGTGGATCCCTTGCCCTTCCGGGCGCTGACGTGGATCCCTTGCCCTTCCGGGCGCTGACCGTCAACCCGGGTGCCTTGCCTCGCTCGCGCCCACCTCCGTCACGAGCCGCGGAAGAGGCTGCTGACGGCCATGTCGTCCGTCTGCGCCCTGACACGGGCGAGGCGGACGGCGGCGCGCGACCCGCGCGGCCCGCGCGCGCGAGCAGGAGCCCTATCCTCGGTAACGGGAGGCCTGCATCGCGACGGCGATGCCGTCCTGGAGCGTGGCCTTCGTGACGATGCCTTGCAGGGGCGCGTCGAGCTGCACGAGCGTCCGGGCCACCTCCGGGCCTATCCCGGTGATCAGCGTGCGAGTCCCCAGGAGACGCAGGCCTCTGGCGGCGGCGAGGAGCATGGTGGCGACGCTCTCGTCCACACGTTTGAGGCCCGTGATATCGAGGATGACGAACTCTGCGGTTCGGCTGCTGGCGCCGTGGAGCATCGCGTGGATGGCCTGCTGAGCCCGGTCGCTGTCCATCGTCCCGATGAGCGGCATGACCAGGATGCGATCCGTGATCGGAATGAGCGGCGTGGACAGCTCGAGGAGCCGGCTGCGCTGGGCGGCGATGATCTGCTCGTGCAGCGCGGTCTTCTCCGCGTTCGCGAGCCCCTTCTCGGCGAGCTCGCGCTCGAGCCCCTCCTTGGCCTCGCGCAGCTCGTCGGTGCGGGCCATGAGCTCGAGGAGGAGCGCCTCGCGCGCGGCCTCGACGGCGACGCGCTGCCGCACCTCCGACTCCAGGCTCGCGTTCTTCTCCTGCAGAGCTCGCGTCATGCGCCGGACGGCGATATGCGGCCGTATGCGCGCGAGGAGCTCCTCGGTATCGAAGGGCTTGCTGATATAGTCCACCGCGCCCGCCTTCAAGCCCTCCAACCGGTGCTCCCGGTTGTTCAAGGCGGTCATGAAGACGATCTGAGTGTCGGTGGTCTGTGCGTTGGCCTTCAGGCGCCTGCACACCTCGAAACCATCGATATCTGGCAACATGACGTCGAGGAGGACGAGATCCGGCTGCTCGCGCTCGATCAAGCTCATCGCCATGCTGCCATCCGTGGCGACGGCGAGGTCCAGGTGCTCGCCCGACAGTGCTTCGAGGAGCGTATCGAGGTTGACGGGGTTGTCGTCGACAGCGACGACGAGGCCATTGAATTGCGTCAAATCGTCCATCCAGTGCCCGAAAACGCAGCGTGGACCCTATCAAGGGGCGTGTCGACTGTAAAGGGACAAGTATGCAGCATCGCTCCGGAAAGCGAGCGCGGCTGCGACGGTGCGATGTGCCCGGGCACATCAAACTAACTGTGTGTGAACGTGTGTGGCCTGCGCAACGCCGGTCGCCACCTGGAAACGGTGTATGCCTGTGTGCCTGCGCACTTCACCCGTTCCGCGCGCTTCGCCCACTCTGCGCGCGTGGCACACGTGCGCAGAGTGGGCGGATGTGGCCGTCGCGAAGCATCGTTCACAATTGCATTGACTTGTGTTGCCCCGTCCAGGCTAGTTTAGCGCACGCTCGGCTATCGTACCTCGGTGCCGATGCACGGGAGGGAGCCGGGAATGGAACTGATGGGGTATGCGCTCGGGGACATCGCTTACGAGGGAAGCGAGACGCGCGTGTATCGCGCGGTGCACCTCCCCTCGGGCGCGCAGGTGGCGATCAAGCTCCCGCTCGCCGAGGTGCCGAGCCCGCGGGTCATGGGGCGGCTGGTCCACGAGCATCAGGTGCTCCGGCAGCTCGCGGCTGTGCCCGGCGTCGCGCGCGTGCACGCGTTCGAGCAGCGGAACGGCACGGCGGCGCTGGTGCTCGAGAACCCTGGAGGGAGCTCGCTCGATCAGGTGCTCGCCAGGCAGGGGCGTTTGCCTGTAGCGGCCGGGCTGCGGCTCGGGCGCCACCTCGCGCGGGTGCTGGAGGGCGTGCACGCCGCCGGTGTGATGCACAAGGACATCAAGCCGCAGAACCTGCTCGTGGATGAGACGTGCGAGCAGGTCACCCTGCTCGACTTCGGCATCGCCTCGCTCCTGTCCCAGGAAGCGACCGAGGCCAGCATTCCCGAAGCGCTGGAGGGGACCCTGGCGTACATCTCGCCAGAGCAGACCGGGCGCACGGCGCGCGCGCTCGACACGCGCACGGATCTCTACTCGCTGGGCGTGACGCTCTTCGAGGCGCTGTCCGGGCGGCGGCCCTTCACGGACCGCGATCCGCTCTCGCTGGTGCACGCGCACCTCGCCAAGAAGCCGCCTCCGCTCGACACGATCGCGCCGGAGGTGCCAGCCGCCGTGTCGGCGATCGTGTCGAAGCTCCTGGCGAAGGATCCCGAGCGGCGGTACCAGACAGCCAGAGGCGCGGCGGAGGACCTGGAGAAGGCGCTCCGCGCGCTCGACGAGCGTGGAACGGTGGAGTCCTTCTCGCTTGGAAAGAAGGACTTCTCACGGAAGCTGCGGTTGCCGCAGGTGCTCGTGGGGCGGGAGCAGGACGTCGAGCGGGTAGGCGAGTCGTTCGCCCGCGCCGAGCGGGGCGCGGCGGAGCTCTTGCTCGTCGGCGGACCGTCGGGCATCGGCAAGACGGCGCTGGTGCGCACGGTCTACCACGACATCGCGAAGGCGGGGCGCGGCCTCCTGGTCGCGGGCAAACACGACCAGCTCGCGCGGTCGACGCCGTACGCCGCGATGGCGCAGGCGTTCGGGGGGCTGATGCGTCAATGGCTCTCGAGCCCGAAGGCGGTCCTGGAGACCTGGCAGGATCGGATCCGGAGCGAGGTCGGGGACAACGCGCGGCTGATCGCCGACGTGGTGCCGGAGCTCGACCTCGTCATGGGCAAGCTGCCGCCCGTGCCGCCGGTGGACGGCGAGCAGGTGCTCAACCGGCAGAAGCTGACGTGGCTGAACTTCGTTCGCACCGTCACGGCGCCGAACCCGCCGCTCGTCATGTTCCTGGACGACATGCAGTGGGCAGACAGCGCCACGCTGATCATCCTGCAGACGCTGCTGACGGACGTGGAGCGGAGATCGCTGCTGGTGATCGCGGCCTACCGTGACAACGAGACGCCGCCCGAGCACCCGCTGTGGAAGCTCGTCGAGGCGGTGGAGGCGAGCGAGGCCAGGGTATCGAGGCTCACGGTGGGCCCCCTGTCGGAAGAGCAGGTGCAAAAGTGGGTCTCGCGCACGCTCGAGAGCGAGCCGAGGCGCGTGGAGCCGCTCGCGCGTGTGCAGTGGCAAAAGACCCGCGGAAACCCGTTCTTCCTGGAGCAGCTGCTGCTCTCCCTGCACCGGCAGGAGCTGCTGGTGAGGGACGCGGAGAGCGGGGACTGGCGCTGGAACCAGGCGGATCTGGAGCGAGCGCAGATCACCGACAACGTGGTGGCGCTGCTGACGGACAAAGTGCGAGACATGCCGGACGCCACGCAGCAGCTCATGGGGCTCGCGGCGTGCGCGGGGCACACGTTCCACCTCCACGATCTCGAGCGATTGAGCGGGTGGCCGTGCGCCCGGGTGACGGAGGCGTTATGGCCGGCGCTGGAGGAGGAGCTGGTCGTGCCGGTCGACGGGGCGTATCGCCCCGCGCAGGCGCTCGGGGGGGTTGGCGACGGAGCGCTGGACGCCACGTACCGGTTCTTGCACGATCGCGTGCAGCAGGCGAGCTACGAGCGCATCTCGCCGGAGCAGCGCGTCCTCGCGCACCTCGAGATCGGCCGGCGGCTCTGGGAGCGGTATCGAGCAGAAGGGGGCACGGCGCAGCAGCTCCTGGAGCTCGCGCGGCACATGAACCAGGGCTCGGCGCGGCTCACGTCCGCGGAGGAGCGCAATGACGTCGCGCGGCTGAACCTGGAGGCCGCTCGCGTCGCGAAGGCCGCGAGCTCTCACCGGCTGATGGCCAGCCTGCTGGAGAACGCGCGGGCGCTCCTCGGCGAGCGAGCCAATAGCGAGGAGCTCGCGCTGTCGGTGGAGATCGCGCTGGAGCACCTGGAGGCGGCGTATCTGTTGCGAGAGTTCGACGACGTCGAGGCCCGCGCGCTCGACTTGCTCGCGAGGCCTCTCGGGGTGGTGCCCTGGCTGTCGGCGCAGGAGATCCGCGTCCGCTGCTGCCTGGCGGCGGGCCAGTACGCGCGGGGGATCGGGCTTGGCATCGCGGCGCTCGCGGAGCGGGGCTTCACCTTCCCCGGCACGGACGAAGCGTGTCAGCCGGCGCTCGTCGAGGAGTCCGCCGCGCTGGATCGATGGCTGGAGCAGGACCTCGGCGCGTTCGATCGGATGCCGCCCGATCAGTCCCCGGAGCACCGGCTCATCGACGACCTGATGACGCGGACGCAGCTCTGCTCCATCTACGGCGGCCGGCCGATGCTCTACACGCTCATCATCGTTCGCATCGTCTCCGAGGCGGTGCGACGGGGGGCCCTCACGCCGGCTGCCGCCCTCATGATCAGCAGCTTCTCCAATGTGTGGTCGGTGGCCACGGGCATGTATCGCCGCGCCTTGCGCTGGACCGAGCCCGGGGTACGCGCTGCAGAGCGCGTGGGGTCCCCGATGCTCCCCGAGTGCCTGGTGCTCCATGGCATCTACCTGGTCTATTCCAGGCCTGTCGACGAGACGGCCATCTTCTATGAGCAAGCCATCGCGGCCGGCCTGAAGATCGGCTCGTTCACGGGCACGAGCTGGGGCCTCCTGTCCGATCTGTTATATTACCGCGTCTGGCGCGGCATGCAGCTCGGCCAGCTCGACGCGCACATCAAGGCTCGCTGGGATCTCGTGCAGCGCGCGGGGGACGCCGTGGGGAGGCACCACTTCGAGGCGGTCGCGTCCTATTGTGACGTGCTGATGACCCCGGACGGCGCCCCGAAGCTCCTGAACGACGAGCCGCTGCCGCGGGGTTCGCGCTCCCTCCTGGCCGACGGCGACGGGTTCACGGGGGGGCTCGCTCGGACGCTGGAAGTCTATCTGTTCTGTGTCACTGGCAGGTGGGAGCGAGCGCTGTCGCGGGCGCGGGAGGCAGACCAGTTTCGAGCGGACATCCTCGGCATGCCGCAGGCGGCGGACGTCGCCTTCTACCTCGCGCTTTCGGCGGCGAAGTGCTGGCATGACGCCGCCGGCGCCGAGGAGCAGGCGCGGCTGCGGGAGCACATCGAGCACGGCCTCGAGCGGATGCGCTACTTCGTCGAAGGCTGCGCGCCGAACTTCCTCCACAAGCTGCGCCTCGTCGAGGCCGAGCACGCCCGCGTGCTCGGCAAGACCGAGGAGGCCATCACCAGGTACGACGAGGCGATCGAGCACGCGCGCGAGCAGCGCTTCCTGCACATCGAGGCTCTCTCGATCCAGCTCGCCGCCGAGTTCCGGCTGCAAACGGGCAAGAGCCACATCGGCGCCATGTACCTGCGCGAGGCGCGCGACGCGTATGCGCGCTGGGGCGCGGTCAACGTGGTCGCCCATCTGAACGCGAGATACCCTGCGTTGCTCAGGGCGTCCATGCAAGGGGCGGCTGTCGAGCGCACGATGACGGCGGCGGGGACCACGACGACGACGGGCGCCTCCGCGGGCGCGAGCCTCGACGTGAACACCGCGGTGCGCGCGGCGCAGGCGCTCTCGAGCGAACTCGACCCGGAGCGCGTCGTGGGCCGGCTGATGGAGCTGCTGCTGGAGAGCGCGGGGGCGCAGCGCGGCGCGCTCGTGCTCCGCGAGGGGGAAGCGCTCTCCGTCGCGGCGCGGCTGTCGGTGGAGGGGGCTCGCATCGAGACGGGGCTGTCGGAGCCGCTCGAGCAGAGCCATGACGTGCCGGTGACCATGGTGCAGTATGCGGCCCGCACGGGCGAGCCGGTGGTGACGGGGGATGCGACGAGCGAGGCGCGCTTCGCCGTCGACCCTTACCTCGCGTCGCGCGCGGTGCGCTCGCTGCTGGCCCTGCCCTTGACGCACAGGGGCCACCTCGTGGGCGTGCTCTACCTCGAGCACCGCGACGTGCCGTCGGCGTTCCCTCCTGCGCGGGTGGAGTTCCTGTCGGTGCTCGCCTCGCAGGCGGCCATTGCCGTCGAGAACGCCACGCTGTACCGGGACCTGGAGGCCAAGATCAAGGAGCGCACGGCCGAGCTCCGGATCGCCAAGGAGGCGGCCGATCGGGCGAACCGGGCGAAGAGCGATTTCCTCTCGAGCATGAGCCACGAGCTGCGCACGCCGCTCAACGGCATCCTCGGTTATGCCCAGGTCCTCTCTCGCGCGTCCGAGCTCTCCGTGAAGAGCCGTGATGGGGTGCAGGTCATCAAGAAATCGGGCGAGCATCTCCTTTCCTTGCTGGAAGACGTGCTGGACCTCGCGAAGATCGAGGCCGGCAAGCTGGATCTCGCCTCGAAGAAGTTCGATCTCCAGACCATGGTGCGCACGGTGGTGGATCTGAGTCGCGTGCGCGCGGAGCAGAAGGGCATCGCGTTCACCCACGAGACACGCGGCGTGACCACGTCTGCGTTCTCCGGCGACGAGAAGCGCCTGACGCAGGTGCTCTTGAACCTCCTGAGCAACGCCATCAAGTTCACCGAGCGAGGGAGCGTCTCCCTCGTCATCGACGAGCTGAAGCGCGGCTCCGATGAAGGGAGCACGTTGCGGTTCCGGATCGAGGACACGGGCCCCGGGATCGCCTCGGAGCACGTCTCGCGCATCTTCGAGCCCTTCGAGCAGCTCGGAGATCACAAGGCGAAGAGCGCCGGCACCGGGCTGGGCCTGGCCATCACGAAGAAGATCGTCGACCAGATGGGCGGCACGATCGAGGTCGAGAGTGAGCTCGGCCGAGGCAGCGCCTTCACGGTGACGCTCGCGCTCGCGGAGGCACCTGCGTCCGCGCGCGCCGAGAAGGCCCTCGGGTGGCATACCATCACCGGGTATCGCGGAGAGCGCCGCACGGTCCTCGTCGTGGATGACAATCCGCACAACCGAGCCCTGGTGAGCGATCTGCTGGTCCCGATCGGCTTCGAGGTCGTGGAGGCCGAGGACGGTGAGGGGGCGCTCCGGCTGGCCAGGGAGCGGAGGCCGGCGCTCGTCTTGATGGACCTGGTCATGCCGGGGATGGACGGCCATGAGGCCACGCGCCGCCTGCGGCAGATGCCCGAGCTCGGCGAGGTCGTCATCCTGATCTCGTCGGCGAACATCTCCGAGGCCGAACGGCAGGAGGGCGGCCAGGGCGGTTGGAACGACTCCGTGCACAAGCCCGTGCAAGCGGGCGCGCTCTTCGACAAGATCCAGCGCTTCCTCGGCGTGGAGTGGATTCATGCCGAGGAGAAGGCCCCTGTCGTGGCGGCGCGGGAGAGCGGTCCGCTGGTGCCGCCTTCGGCCGAGGAGCTTGCCCTTCTCTCGCGGCTGGTGGCGTCGGGGCGTGTCCGGAACGTGGTGGCGGAGGCGGCGCGGATGGAGGAAGCCGACCCGCGGCTCGGCCCGTGGCTCGAGCAGCTCAGGGGGCTCGTGCGGACGTACCAGCTGCGGAAGCTGCAAGAGTTCGTCGGTGGGTATGCCGCAGGCACGGCCCCGTTGAGCGAGAGCGCCTAGCGAGCTCCGAGGCGCTCGGGCAGGACAGCCAGACGTCTGGCCACGGACAGCCAGACGTCTGGCCACGGACAGCCAGACGTCTGGCCACGGACAGTCAGGCAAGCGATCCGGTGCTGCCGCCATCGCACCGGCGGCTCACTTGCCCGTCGCGTCGTGGCTGCCCTGGCGGTTGCTGAATGTTGAGCGGGATGTCGCGATCCCACATCCGCAACATCCCGCAGCCGAAGCGCGTCGGCTGAATCCCGGCGACCGGAAGTCTCCCGCCGCCTTCTCCGCCGTGGTACATCTTCGCGCCATGGGCCTCTTGACCTTCGGACTCAACGTGACGCTGGACGGGTGCTGCGACCATCGCGAGGGGATCGCGGACGATGAGCTGCACGACTACTTCACGCAGCTGATGGACGCAGCCGGGGCGATGCTGTGGGGGCGCGTCACCTACGAGCTGATGGAGAGCGCCTGGCCGGCGGTGGCGCGCGACGAGAACGCGCCACGCGCGATGCGGGACTGGGCGCGCAAGCTTGAGGCCAAGCCGAAGTATGTGGCCTCGGCCTCGCGCCGCGACTTCCCGTGGAACAACACCTTCCGCCTCGAGGGTGATTTGCGTGAGGCCGTGACGCAGCTGAAGGAGAAGACCCCGCAAGGCGTGCTCGTGGGCAGCCCCGCGCTTTCGGCCGCGCTCGATCGGCTGGGGCTGATCGACGAGTACCGTCTCGTCGTCCACCCGGTCATCGCCGGCCACGGGCCGACTTTGTTTCAGGGCCTGGAGTCCTCGCGGCGCCTCGAGCTCGTCTCGACGAAGTGCCTGAAGTCCGGCCAGGTGGCGCTGCATTACCGCCGCAAGGAGGCATGACCCGATCAGGCCGGGCGGTCCTCGGCGTCGAAGTCGAAGTACTCGCAGACCTCGTTGAGGACGCCCTGGATGATCTGGTTGCGTATTCCGGCGGACGTGACGGCTCGTTCCGGAGCGACGCGACGGCCCAGTCCGGCGTGACGTGGACCGGAGCGTAGCGACGAGCGCGGTCAATCATCTGCCGTCGCGGAGCCTCCGGTCGGCGACGTGGGTCGGTTGCTGAGCACGCGCGACACGAGCGCGAGCAGCATCTCGCGCGCGTGGCCGCGGTCGACGGCCGGATCGCGTAGCCGGATCGCCTTGCTGCCGTCCAGCACGGCGAGCAGCATGGTCGCGAGGGCCGCCGCCGGCAACGTGTCGTCGACGAGGCCGGCGGCCTGTCCGCGCGCGACCGCGCTCGCGAGGAGCTGCTTCATCTCGGCGCTGTGGCGCTGGAGCCGATCCGCGATCGCGGCGTTGCGCTGCGACTCGGCGAGCAGGTCGAAGAGGAGGGACGGCCCCTCTCGGCAAGAACGGCCCGCTCGTCGGCGCGCTGGGCCTCGGCTGCGGCGGGATGTCTCCCAGCCGCAGCGCCGACAGCGACGCCGAGAGCGTCGCCACGATCCAGGCGGCGCTCGACGCCGGGATGAGCCTCCTCAACACGGCCGACTTCTACGGCATGGGGCACAACGAGGCGCTCATCGGACGCGCCCTCGAAGGCCGGCGCGATCGGGCCTTCGTGAGCGTGAAGTTCGGCATGCTGCGCACCCCGGGCGGGAAGTTCCTCGGGATGGACGGCCGCCCGGCCACGGTGAAGACGTTCGCGGCCTACTCGCTCCAGCGCCTCGGCGTCGACGAGATCGACCTTTACCAGCCCGGGCGACCCGATCCCGACGTGCCCTTCGAGGAGACGATCGGCGCCATCGCCGACCTCGTGCGCGAGGGCAAAGTCCGTCACGTCGGCGTGTCCGAGGTCGGCGTGGAGCTCCTGCGCCGCGCGCACGCCGTGCACCCCATCACCGCGCTCGAGATCGAGTACTCGCTCGCGTGCCGCTTCATCGAAGCAGAGATCTTGCCGGCCGCGCGCGAGCTCGGGATTGGCATCGTCGCCTACCGCGTGCTCGCCGACGGGCTGCTCAGCGGCGCGACGGCGCCGAGCCCTGGCGCGCACTTCGTGGCGCCGCGGATGGAAGGACAGGCACTGGAGCAGAACGTCCGCGCCGCGCGCCCGCTCGTCGCCATGGCCGCCCGGAAGCGCTGCACGCCAGCCCAGCTGGCCATCGCGTGGCTGCGCGCACGCGGCGACGACATCGTGCCGCTCGTCGGCATCAGCCGGCGCGCGCGGCTCGACGAGAACCTCCTGGCGCTCGACGTGCGGATCTCCCCGGACGAGCTCGCGCAGCTCGACGCTGCGTTCGCGCCGGGCGCGATCGTCGGCGATCGGTACCCCTCGTTTGTCATGAAGTACGCAGCGCGCTAGGCGACCGGGCTCCGGATGGCGGAGGATGCCGGGTAGGGGGTCCCAGGACACCTGTCCGAGCGAGCCCCCGCTTGACGCCGGCCGCATGCTCCACCAGCGTGCTCCCATGGGCGTCAAGCTGAAGGTCACCTTCGACGGGGAAGAGCCCGGGCTGGCGCAGCATCGACTGAGCCTGTCCGCTTTCGGCGAGCCCCTCAAGCTGTTGCTATCCGCACTTCAGCGGACCGCGTCGGGGATCCTTGCGGCCGCGCTGGATGATACGGAATACGGCGACAGAGGGGGACGACTGGCCGCCGAGGCCAAGCTACTCGACCTGGAACTGGCCTCGATCGAGCAAGGATCCGCCGCGCCGACCTTCGAGTGTGTGGCCCGTCCAGGCTCTCAGTTGGATCTACATCGTTTCGATACGCTCGGCGAGCAGACTGTTCAGCGTTTGGTCCAGGATCTGGACGCAGAGCGCCAGGGCAGGCCAGCCAACGCCTCCGTTCGCCGGTACCTTCGGTCGTTGCCGCCCGGCGTACGTACTCAGCGCTACACGGCATGGGCGAACGGGAGCGTACTCGCTGACGTACAGTTCGGTGAGCTGTCCCTATCAGAAGTCCCGGTTCAAGCCGCTCGCCTGGTCAAGATGGTCGGCCGGATCGTCGGCGTTGGATTCGACCCGGGCGCGAGTCACGTTGCCCTGAGGACGAACAGCCGTACGGTGCGGTGCTCGGCATCATCGGAGCAGGTGGAACGCGCGCTGCTGCTGCGTCACAAGGACGTCGTCGCCGCTGTCCTGGACGGGCAGAAGCCGTCCCTGGTCTGGATCCTGGACGCGGCGACCCCGCCGCCCCGTGTACCGATCGAGAGCACAATAGACCACCTACGCACGAACTGGGCGGAGACGATGAGGATCCTTGCCCAATGAGCGAGGATTTGAGCTGGGCGTTTGTGGAGGTTGGAGATGTGCTCCACTTGCACGAGGTCGCTATCCGAGAGTACGGAGGAAAGCAATCCTCGATGCCCAAGGCTGGGTGCGTTGAAGGAAGCATCGGAAATGCGGTAACCGCTTCGATGTACGTGGCGGAGGACGGGGAGCCAGATCTGCTCGTAGCCGTCGCCTATCTGCTCGTGTACCTCGCCAAGAACCACTGCTTCGTGGACGGGAACAAGCGCGTAGCTTGGAGCGCCATGTTGCGTGTCCTGGATGCGAACGGCATCCGGATCGTAGCGACACAGAAGGAGGCAGCGAAGCTGGTCGATGACGTGGCGAGCGGTGCCATCGATGCCCGTGGTGTTCTGAGGTGGCTCTCGGCGCCCGATCGGATTACGGCAGCCCCTGGCTGGGCAGATGGTGCCTGATCCTCCATCAGCCGCTCGCCCCCGGGCGAACGGACAGCGCGGCGCGGGCCCCAGCAGTCAGCACCCGGCGCGGAGCCGGTCGAAATTGACCGATATCAGACGTCTGGCCACGGACAGCCAGACGTCTGGCCACGGACAGCCAGACGTCTGGCCACGGACAGCCAGACGTCTGGCCACGGACAGCCAGACGTCTGGCCACGGACAGCCAGACGTCTGGTAGTGGTCAATTTTGACCAACCGCCCCTGGGCGACCTTGACGACCGACGTCCTCGTGACCCGCAGACAGATGGCGGCGGTGAAGGAACCACATCGGCGCCACCCGCATCCCGGACACCCCGTCCCACCGATGCGATGGGAGCACCCGCGGACCGCTTAGACCGTAGTGGCGACGCGCCCGCGCTGGTGCGTCGCCGCATCGTGGTAACGTGGACGGATGACCATCGAGATCAAGCGGCGTGCCGACGGCGAGTGGGAGACTGTGAACGAGGCTCAGTTTTTGGACCGGGGACGCGGGCAGTACTTCGTTAACCTGCCAACCGAAGCGAACAGGTGGCCCACGGTCGCTGCATCTATCGAGCGGGACAAGGACGTCCCACTGCGCATCAACGGCGTCGAGGCGATCCGGGCAACGGCGACGGTCTGGGGTATCGAGGGCGTCCAGCTCATCCTGCTGATGCCGGAGGACTTTCGCGTCGACCGTTGACGATCTTGCCCAGCGGCTGCCGCGTGTTGCCTGCGTCTCGCAGTGCTCAGTTCGGCTCTGCCGGCTCATCCCCGTCTTGCCTGGCGATCTGATGCCGTAACCAGGTCGTGAGCGCGACCTCTTCCTCTACCTCCCACCCATCCCCCTTCATCAGGTCAAGGTAGGCAAGGTGCGCCTCTGGGATGGTCTGCATCTTCAGGTCGAGCGCGTCCTCGCGCAGGTAGACGTCCGTCTCCCCGCGTGCCGCGTCGTGCTCGACGCTCACCACCTCCCGCTCGCGCTCCGCCATGACGATCGCGCCGACCGCGGGCGCCTCCGGGAGCTCCACACGCTTGGTGATGGCATGCCCGTCATGTTCCAGGATGAGCCGTACTTGCATGCTGCGACCCTACCACGGGCCCGCTGAGGTCCGGAGGCCTCGCCGCGTCAACAGCGCACCCGAGCCTTCAAACAGGCTGCGCTCGTGCGCGTCGGCTGTGACAGCGCGTGTCCCAGCTGCACCGAAACCCCAGGAAAACAAGGCGTTTCGCGCTATATTGCAGGGTACTTAGCAAAGCGCCCTGTCCCCGGCTGGTCCCCGGAGACAGGGCTGCGAAACACCCTGTGGTGGCCCACAGAGCGCGCGTCGCACCGCGAGCATGGGCCGCCGCTTGGGGAAAGGCAAGGCCCTGCATGGCGAACGTGCTGCCCATGGCGAAGCGCGTTGCGGTCGTCGCGCATCTTGTCGAGGGGGCGGGTATCCGTCCGACGTCGCGACTCACGGAGGTGAGCAAGCCGGCGATCCTGGCGCTGCTCCTCCGCGTCGGCGAGGGCTGCGCGGCGCTGCACAACCGCCTCGTGCGCGACGTGGACTGCCGCACGGTCCAGGTCGACGAGATCTGGAGCTACGTCCAGAAAAAGCAGGCGCGCGTGCAGCCGGGCGACTCCCCGGAGGTCGGCGAGGCCTACGTGTTCGTCGGCATGGCGAGCGCCTCCAAGCTCGTGATCTCCTACCGGGTGGGGAAGCGCGACGAGGAGAACACCAAGGCCTTCATCGCTGACCTGCGCGCTCGGCTGGTGACGATCCCGCCGCTCTACAGCGACGGCTGGCAGCCCTACATCGCTGCCGTGGGCGAGTCGTTCGCGCTCGCGGGTTCGGTCGACTACGCCCAAGTCGTCAAGAACTACAGCCGAAAGGCGCGTCGCGACGACGATCACCGCTACGAGCCCCCGCGCGACCCATTCATCACCCGAACGCCCGTGTTCGGGGTGCCCGACATGAAGCGGGCAAGCACGAGCCATGTCGAGCGGCAGAACCTCACGATCCGCATGCACATCCGCCGCTTCACCCGGCTCTGCAACGGCTTCAGCAAGCGCCTCCCGCACCACAAGGCGGCCGTCGCGCTGCACATGGCGTTCTACAACTTCTGCCGCCCGCACGAGGCGCTGCGCGTCACGCCCGCCATGGAGGCCGGGCTGACCGACCACGTCTGGAGCATCGAGGAGCTCGTCGCGGCGGCGCTCGTGGAGGAGGAGACGTCGCCGCCCGTGCCGCGACCGCTCACCGTGCCGGCGCAGACCGGGCCGGTGCGCCAGCTCCCGGGCGGGAAGGGATGGCTCCGCCTCGTTTCGGGCGGCCCCTCGCCGTCCGCACCCGCTGCGCCGTCGACGCCGCCTCCGGCGCCCGGCGCTTCCCCGGCGACGCTTCCACCGGTTCCCGTACCCGCCGTACCTGCGCCCGATGCGACGGCCTCCGTCGTGCGTGCTGCACCTCCGGCCGAGCCTTCCCGTCAGCTCGACCTGTTTGCATGGAAGCCGAAGCCGAGGACGCTGGTGCAGCTGTCGCTGTTCGGGGATCCGCCCGGCGAGCCGACAAATGGATAGCCGCTGCCGCACGACCTGCGCCCGAGTACATTGACGCCTGAAGCGCGCCACAAGAGGCTCCGCGTCATGAGGGGCGAAAAACCTGCGGCAACGGTGTGGCTCTGGGCCGCTGCGGCGGTTACATGCGGCGGCTGCGCGCAGATTATCGGTGCCAGCTGGGACGACTATACGACCGCCGAAGGCACGGGCGGCGTAGGGGGCACGGGCGGCACCGGATCTGGCAGCGGAACCGGTGGCCATGGCGGCATGGGAGCTGGCGCCGGTCCGGGTGGCACAGGGGGAGCCGAGTGCATCGACGATGAGGAAAGGTGCTCGGACAACACGCCCCAGCGCTGCGCTGGTGGGCAGTGGGAAAGCAGCGACCCGTGTTCCGGCCAGACGTGCGTCGATGGGGCATGCGTCGGGGAGTGCGGCCCAGAAGACGTGCGCTGTTCGAACAATCGCCCGCAGCGGTGCGACGAGCGCGGGGCGTGGGAGGACGCGGAGCCGTGTTCGAAGGACGCGCCCGTGTGCAGCGGAGGGACATGCGTGACACCGCCGAGTTGTATCGGACTGGCTGCGACGTGCGGACCGGGTGGGGATGAAAGCTGCTGCGCGATTGCGGAGGCGGTGCCCGGCGGCAACTTCGACCGAGATAACAATACGGCATATCCGGCGATGGTGAGCGGATTCTTGTTGGATCGGTTCGAGGTGACGGTTGGTCGGTTCCGGAAGTTCGTGGAGGCGTATCCCGGTAGCAAGCCCGCGCCGGGAGTAGGAGAGCACGCTCGGATCGAGGGGAGCGGGTGGAATGCGGAAGGGGACATTTATCTGCCGGCGGATGCGGCGGCGCTGAAGGTGGCTCTAAAGTGCGAGCAGCAGGAATCAAGCTGGACATGGATGGATAATTCTGGCGACAATGAGTATCTGCCGATCAACTGCTTAAACTGGTACGTGGCGTTCGCCTTCTGCGCATGGGACGGGGGACGTCTGGCGACGGAGGAGGAGTGGAACTATGCGGCGGCCGGTGGAGACGAGCAGCGGACGTATCCGTGGTCGAATCCGGCAGACTCGACCGCGATCGATGACACATATGCATCGTATAAGTGCATGGGTGATGGGTCTGCGGTCTGGGAGTGTGCGTTCAGCGACGTTCAGTCCGTCGGGTCCCGTTCGCCTAAAGGGGATGGGAAGTGGGGACAGGCGGACCTGGCCGGTAACCTATGGGAGTGGGTTCTGGATGGATTCGCAGAATACCCATCCCATTGCAATAACTGCGCCAATATAGCAACTGTCTCGCGTCGGGTGCTCCGCGGCGGGAGCCGGGCAGTCGATGAGTCGTTCCTGCTCTCTTCCCGCCGTCACGACGCCGATGCGTCGGGCTACTACAATGGTGTCGGGGCCCGATGCGCGAGGACGCCGTAGTAGCAATGAGCCGAGGCTTTCACGGAGCCGCCTACACCACCCAGGGGCCCCGCGTCGGATCCCACCCCGCCGTCAGAGCCGCCGCCCGCGCCGCGGCCGCGCAGGATGGTGCAGCTGAGCCTGTTCGCCGATCAGGACTGAGGTCGATTACTAGTGGATCTTCATCGATCCATGCTAATACTACGCGATGTCGCACGAGATATTGGGCGCGAGGACATCTGGGGCCACGCCCGCGCGTGTTCGTTGCGCGGGGAGTGCGCGATGAGGCGGCGCAAGTTGCCGAATGGGCGGGGGTGGCTTGAGCTGGTGAAAGGCGACGCCGCAGAAGACCACTCACGCATGGCGGTGCGTCGCGCGGGTGGCACCAAGCCCGCTGATGCGGAGAGAGTGCCCATCGTCGCCGAAGACGGGACTGTAATCGGCTATGACTGCATCAGTGTCGATCGCTCCGACACGTAGATCTACCCAGACACAGACACAGACACCTCAACATTTTCACCTTGCGCACCATTCGGCGTGTCGATGGGCTCAGGTTCGCGAAAGCCGATTACCTCTCGCTGCTTCAGTAGATGCCGAGTTTGCTTGTGCCTGTTCTCGATATGTCGTTTTACCGCATCGAAGATCTGCTCGTAGAACACCCTGCGCCCTGCTTCATCATGCTCCATGATCTTGCGCCCAACGTCGAAACATGACGCTTCGTAGGCGCCGCCGGTCGGCTTTAGGCGCATGTATATCTCCAGCCAACCAGACGGCAAGTTAAGCTTGAAGAGGCTCGCTGCGCGTCCGTCCGCCAAGCGCAGCACTCGCTGCTGTATGTGCGATTCACCATCTGCCCTGTTCGCGTGGACCTGCTCTATCGTAAACCCACCGCTGGGGCACTCGAGGTACTGACGAAGCTCCGTGAGCACGAGCAGCATCATTGCTGCGTCTCTACGGTCCTGCGCCCATGACTCTTCGTCAGAGCGCTTGCGAGCCGCCTCTAATTCGTCGAATTTGCCCATACCGTCCCTCCGCACATAGCCCCTGATACAGGCTTCTGTCGGGCGACGTAACTCGCCACCGGTCCAGCGGCAGGCGTTCAGGTGGGCCGGAGGCATCACCACCCGCGCACCATCTCCTACTTTGCGGGGCGCGTAGGTCGTCGGGGCCGCGTGAGGCAGATCGCGTCGCGGAGCGCATCGATCGAAGCGTCGTTGCTCATTGTCGTGGCCTCCCTCTACGACCGGCCGTTGATGGCCGCGGAGGAGGCTCGGGATACCCACCCGATCCCGGGCATCGCTTGCCGGGCTCGACGTTGTGTCGGGGCAGCTTTCCGCTCACAGGGATGAAGACGCGTCCGCACCTCCTGCACGTTGCGGTGCGCCGCCGATCGTCCGTCATGGGGCCGCGAGCCTAGTTCGTGCGGCGGGCCACGTCACGCGCGACGCGGCGCGGGACGATCCGGATCACGAAGGAAGAGCGCGCCGGGCTGAAGTGGCTCGCGAAGCAGCGGGCGGTGGCGCTCCGGTCGCAGGGCATCGAAGCGCGGGCGACGGAGGGGACGGCGTTCCGGGAGCTCCTCAACCGGGAGCTGCACGCCAAGGGCTGGGACCCGGCGCAGCACGTGCCGCCCGAGTCTCCCGCGAAGGTGGGCAAGGCTGCCAGCAAGCGCGGTGGGTAGCTCGGCCGTGGTGCGGTAGTACGTCTCGACGGCGACGCATATGCCTTGACAGACGACCCAGGATCTGGGAGCGACTGGAATCGCCGGCGCTCGTCCTGCACCTCGGCGACATGTAGGAGGCGGCCATGGGAGATGTGGGCCATCGAGAGCACGTGAACAGGCTTCGGTCTGAGGCGGACCGGATCTTCAAGGCCATCGGCGCTACTGCATGGCGCACCGCGTCTAGACCTCGCGACCTATACGCAGTTGGAGAGCGAGAGATGCTCGGCTCTGACTCGTTCTTCACGGACGACCGCGCCAGCGTATCTGCATGGTTCAACATCGAGTTGCGTGGCGCCGCTTTACCAGTGGTCGTAGAGCAGCGCTTCCGGAACGATGGTACCTGGGACACTAGCGTGCGATACATAGACAGAAGCCAGTGCGCGTCAGACGAGGAATTCATCAGCAAGGTTCGGGTCGCCCTGCTGCAAGAGGTTTAACGCGCACATGGCAGGCTCTTTCAAAGTCTACATTGACGAGTCTGGCGATGAAGGCTTCAGGTTCGATCGAGGCAGTTCAGAGTGGTTCGTACTGTCAGCCGTGATAACTCGAGCTGAATACGACATTCCCACTGTCCAGCTTTTGGACGAAGTACGCACCATCATCGGTCGGAAGCCTAAGCAACAGCTTCATTTTCGAGACCTAAAACACCACCACCGTATCCCATACGTATCGAAGATAGCGTCTGGCCGTCTGCGGACCGTCAACATACTGGTCCACAAGCCGTCGCTGTCTAGCGCAACGTTCGCGGAAGGCAGGCTGTACTTCTACACGGCACGATATATCGTCGAGAGAATATCGTGGTTCTGTAGAGACATGCGACTGCCAGGTGATAGCGGCGATGGCATCGCAGACATCACCTTTTCCAACAAATCCGGGATGTCGTACGACGATTTCCGCTCTTACATGAGGAATCTTCGAGACGCCAACAAGTCAGGATACAGCTCTAATTCTGTACATTGGGCAGCCATAGACCCAGACAGAATAGAGGCGCAGCCACACGCCAAGCGCATGGGGCTACAAATTGCCGACGCTGTCGCCAGCAGCTTTTATGCTGCTCTCGAGCCGAAGTACGGCTTCATAGAGGACAGGTACGCAAAGATTCTGCAACCAGTCGTGTACGCGTACAAGTATCCCGACGGACGCGAGAAGCAGTATAACTACGGGTTCAAGCTATGGCCGCGCGAGGCCGAAGCCGTCGCCGAATCCAACAAGTTGCTGGAATGGATTCGCGTGTACAAAAACGTAACGAGCAGGTCCCCGGCCCAAGGATCCCACCCGTAAGGGTTGCCGCCCGAAGACGACCATGGGTACCCGGCGCATACCTGCTCGCAAGAGAAGGTGTACCGCTGAACAGGGCACTGGTCAAGCCTCATTCGCCTGACGGATGAGCTCGTGCCGCACGGCAAGTTTTACGGGTGGGACATTGCCGGCGCAAGGCGTCTAGGCCTAGACGTGACGGAATTTTAGCCCACGGGCTCCATGCCGGGTCCGCCGACCGCCAGGTCTCGCTCTACCCGCCGCCCGCGGCCATCTGCGCCATCACGGCGATCTCGCGCAGCACCTCGCCGGGCGTGCGGCCCTCGTTGTGGGCGATGGCCTCGACGATCTTGTCCAGCGGCTGTGAGCACAGCCGCGGGCCATGCACCATGACGGCCTGGATGTGCATCGGCGGGGATCCAGGCTCCGGCCACTTCGGCAGCATCCAGGCCCTAGCGATGCCCTTGGGCCAGTCGCGCTCGATGGAGAGGTACGGGCCGTAGCCCTTCGCTTTGAGGTAGGCCTCGATGTCGTCGGGCGAGACGCGGCGCTTCACCGGCAGGCCGGGGAACGTGAGGAGCACGCGGAACTTCGGGTCGCGGATGTTGAAGCTCATCGCCGCCACCTCTGGATCCGCAGGGCCAGCATGGCGCGGGCGATGCGGAGCCGGCTGGACGCCGTGCCGGGGTGCATGCCGCGCGCCTTGGCGTACGCGACGAGCGACTCCGGCTGGTCGACCGCGAGCAGGATCTCGCGCTGCCAGTCGGACAGGTCGGCGAGCGCCTCCAGCGTTTCGCGCGCCTGTAGCTGCGCCTCCAGGTTCAGGCCGGCAGGTTCACGCAGGAGCCCGAACGGCTGCGTGCTGAGCACGGCGCGGCGGGCCCAAGCGCTGTTGACGTAGTGACCCGCCTTGCGCCAGGCGACGCCCCAGAGCCACCGCCTCAGGGCCTTCCTGGGCTCGTCCGCCGGGTCAGGTCGGTACATGCCGCGCTCGATCGAGCGCCACGCGCCGACGATGATGCCCTGCGCGACGTCGTCGCGGTCGCGCTGCGGCACGCCGCTGGCGACGAGCACGGCGACGATGAGCGACCTCTCGGCGAGGATCGACTGGACCGGCGTGCGCTGGCTGGGATGTCGTGCGGCAGGCGGGCGGCGAGCCCCCTTCCGCGGGCGCCTCATCCGCTCCTCCCGCATGCCGGACATGCCGTCGAGCTGACTGGCCCAGCGCTCAGGATGCGGTCGAGGCCGAGGCCTGCGAGGCGCGCAACGCGTAGGGCGAGACCAGCGGATCCGGGCGTCCGACCGGTTCCGGCGTGCCGGACGGTGTTCGTGCAGACGCCGATCTCGCGGGCGATCTGCGCCCACGTGCGCGTGCGGTTCAGGTTCTGGAGCACCGCGTGCAGGGCGGCGCTCTCCTCTCGGGTGAGGCACACGGAGCCGTGTCGCCCTCTGGGCGCACCGCTCCCTTTGCCCTGGTTCGGGCGTAGCTGTACAACGGACATGTCGGACCTCGTTGACGCGGGGTTCGGCCACGCAGCCCGGGGTGTTGACGCACCCGCGGGCTGCACTTCTTCCGGCCGAACCTACGCGTCGAGATCGTCAGTCGCCACGCGAATCAGGCTATTTTGACCACTCAGGGTCAAAGTTGACCATTACCAGACGTCTGGCCACGGACAGCCAGACGTCTGGCCACGGACAGCCAGACGTCTGGCCATTCCTCGGCGGATCAACGCGATCAGCATTCTAGACCCGGCAGCAGAACGTCGATGGCGCGGCCGGCAGCAGCTCGCCGACCGGCTCACCGCCGCTCGGGGCGCAGGCGCCGGGATGCACGGCGACGACCTCCGCGGACTTGCTGCCGAGGCCGACGCCGGGCGGCGTGACCCCGCAGAACGGCGTTGTCGAGCTGACGACGGCTGAGACGAGCGTCTGCGCGCACGCGCTGTCGCTGTAGACCGAGGCCATGATGGTGCACGACGCGCCCTCGAGCTCGCCGCAGGCGCACTCGGAGCAGCCGCGCGTGTCGTCGGCGCCGCCGTAGAAGACGTGCCTGTCCAGGTAAGGTTCCGTGCAGGTCACGTCGCCCTCGTGGAAGATGCACGTCCGGAAGCCGCCGGGCGGCGAGACCCCGGGCTGCTCCGGTGACGGCATGCAGGTGCTCCGGTCGTCCGGGCACTCCGTGTAGGCGCCGGGCAGGCAGGCGAGCGCCCGGGTCTGCCAGGTATCGAGGCGCGCCGGCGGCGGCGGCTCGTCCACCCTGGGCGTGCAGGCGGCGGTGACTAGCACGGTGGGCGCGTCGATCGAGAGCGACTGCACGCACGGCTGCCCGCCGCAGTCCTGGCCGGCGGGGATCGCGTTCTCGGCGGTGCAGGCGCCGTCCCAGGCCTCGGGCGCCGCGAAGGCGGTCTCGACGGTGTCGGGGCCAGTGGCGGCACACGTTGCTGCGTGCGCCGACCACCCCAGCGGGAGCTGGCACGAGGCGGAAGCTGCGTCCGGCGGATCGCAAAGGCAGGCCGCGCAGACGAACGGCGCCGGCGCCAGGTCGGCGAAGCCTTCATAGCCGACGTTCGGCGCGGCGGCGGGGCAGTCCGGCGCCTGGTCCGGCGGGCCGTACCAGAGCAGCGCCGGGCCGAACCATCCGAGCGGCGCCGGCGGGATGCAGTCGCCGGCGCAGGCGGTTTCGTCGCCGCCACTGCCGCCGTCCCCACCGCCGCCGCCCTCACCGCCGCTGCCGCCGTCCCCGCCGGCCCCGCCGCCACCCTCCTCGGGCCAAGGGCAGCCCGGGTGGCCGTATTCCTGAGGCTGACAAGGACCGTGGACGATCGCGTCGCCGGAGCAGCCCACCCACGAGAACATTCCCACGAACAACCAGGAGAAGACGCGCATGCGGGACAAGCTAACGGATGCTGCTTCAGGCTGACAACGGAGATCCATGAGAGATAGCCGCTGCATGCGCCATTACGGATATCTCCCGAAATTTGTCATGTAGGAACGAAGCTCCCCATGGCCCTTCGCGCTCGTTCAATAGATTGCCGTGACACCGAAGCCGAGCGCGGCGCTGACCGGGGGTGACGACCAGCTGAGGGCTGGAGGCGATTCGCTTCCATCTTTTTTGCGTCGAAGAACCGCATCCGCAACGATCCAGACAGCTTCCCCGTAAGCGTACGCGGACCACCTGTTCGAGAGGGGCCACGCGCTGCCGAGCCGTGGGCCGACGCCGACCATCGGCTGGCTGGGTGAGCTGATGGTCCACGGGTCTCGAGGGACGAACCGGACCACGCCGACGGTGGTGACCCCGCAGCCGAACAGGTACTGGCCGCGATGACAGGCCACGGCAGCCGCCGAGAATGCCCTGATGCCGATGGGCATCGCTTCCACTTCCTGCGCGAGCGCGACGAGCCCGCGCCCCTCCACCCCGATCGACCAGTCAGATCGGCGAACGCCGAGGGACAGCATCATCCCCGCCGCGGCGCCCGGCGTGATCCCCAGGCCGAGGATCGCCCCGAGCCCAGCTTCGAGCTGCAGCCGCGCCGTGAGTGCCGCCCGCGGCCGCGAGCTGTCGTGCGATCGCTCGACCGGGTGCGGTGGCTCCGGCGCGGGGCGCTGCGCCTGCGGGGGCGGCGGGGGCGCCTGCGGGGGCCTCGGCGAGGGCTCGCGCGGCCGTGGAGCCGGCTCCGGCACGTCCATGATCTGCGCGACGATCGCGAGGGCCACGCCGGAGAGCAGCTCCTCGCAGCCGCTCCGGGTGCCGAATCCGTCGGCCCACCGGGTCTCGCCCTCGGGGTCGCGCAGCGCGATCGAGGCCGCGAGCTCCGGCCCTTCGCGCGCGATGCGGACCTTGAGCACCTGCGGCGCGTCGTCCTGGAACGGGTCGGCGCCGAACATGCGTGCGACCTCCGTGCGCAGGAACGTCTCGTCGGGGCAGGCTTCGGCGCCGGGGCCCCGGGTCATCTCGAGCCGCATCAGGACCTCAGGCGGAGCCGGCGCGGCGTGCGCCTCGGCGATCCAGAGCAGGCCAAGGACCGCTGCGAAGGCGGCGCGCGCCAGGCCTGGGGCGCCCCGACGGCGTCCGACGACGCGGCGGGCCGGGGGCGCGCCGAGCCCGTGTCTGGCCCTGGTGCGGCTCATCGGGACGGCTCGCTTCCTGACGCGCTCTGCGCGGGCTCGGCGACCTCGAGAAGCCAGAGCGCACCGGGCAGGACCTCGAGTGCGGCAGCGTGAACGGAATTCCAGATAGGAGCGCGGGAGGGGTCCCCGGAGGGATGAAAGCGTGAGCTCATATCTAGAATTGCGGGGCGCGTTCCGGATCCGTTTGTGAAACGCGCCGCCATGCGCGGGACGGCGAGGTCCCTGGCCCGCCGTGCGGGAGCGCCGGCGACCCGCTGAGCTGCGGTCCGGGGACCGGAACAGTCCCGGCGGGCAGGTCAGCTCCCCTCCGGCACCGGAAACGGTTACAGCGGGCAGCTGAGCGTTAGTGCGGGAGGTACCTCGGTCGGCCGTGGAGATCCCCCCAATCCGCGGAGAGCAAAATCTCTCACTCACACCGCGCCCTCCCGGGATGACTGGATCAGGCATCGCCGGCTCGCTTCGGGGTTCCTGTATTTTTCTCCCCACCTTCAAGGCCAACGGAGGCGCCGCTCGAAGCCGGCATAACCCGCGACCCGAGGACTATCCCCGCGTTCCCGCTCCCCTGGCCTCCTGGCGCCCTTCTCGTCATGGCGCTTCGCTTCCCGGCTCGACTGCCCGCGGCAGCGATGGCACTGTTTCACTCCTCGAACGCCGCCGTTCCAGCCCGCTGTCTGGCGTCGCCCACCGTGTCGCCGCATACTCTGGACGTGATCCTGGCGCGGTTGCCGGGCGGGTCGGATGCGCCTGTCGCCGGAACTCGGGTTGCGGCGCGTCCAGACCAAGATGCGCGGATGAACCCCTGCGCCCGACCACGCGCTTGGTTCGGAAACACAACCTACCATCATTAACATACTGGCGAAAAAATGAAACCTATCTGTCATGCGCGGCTCATGCGTGCCCTGATCAGCGGCCTTGTCGTCGGTGGCATCTCGCTGAGCGCGCCCGCTCAAGCTCAGGCGGTGGAGTACGGAGTCTACGAAGGAGAAGGTTGCCCCGCGGGCTACACACCGTTGACCGCGCTCGACGCCTTCTGGACGTTTGCCGCCAGCTGCGATGAGCTCCCCTATTCAGGAGTCTTCCGTATCGCAGACGGGTCTTCGATCGATGGCCCGTGGAACAACTGCCAGCAGCACGCTGACGATACCCGCGAGCTGGATTACACGCTCTGCAAGCCCAACTACGAGCTCTTCGAGATCAGCGGGACCACCTTCGCGGTGGTGAGAGGTGGAGAAGAGTGCCTGGAAGGCTTCGAGCACGTGGATTTCGCCACCGCCTCCGCCTACTCGGCTGAGATATGCAGTCACGTCGGGTACTGGGGGATCGCGAGGATCGGTGGAGGCGGCTCCATTGACGGTGCAGGTTACGATTGCAACGTCCGCGCGACCGACTCTCGCCCGCTCGGTGATGCCATCTGCGTGGAAATCGAGTAAATATCCCGACCCGAACCAGAGGCAGCTTGCGCGATCCCCGCCCACTGCGAGCTGCTGACGCTCCGTGGGTGCCGCCTGCGGCCGCGAGCTGTCGTGCGGCAGCTCGACCGGGCGCGGTGGCTCCGGCGCGGGGCGCTGCGCGGGCGGGGACGGCGGGGGCGCCCGCGGGGGCGGCGGCGAAGGCTCAGGCTGCCAGGGAGCTGGCTCCGGCGCGCCCATGATCCGTGCCACGATCGCGAGGGCCACGCCGGAGAGCAGCTCTTCGTAAACCGATCCGGGTGCCGGATCCGTCGGCCCGCCGGGGCTCGCCCTCGGGGTCGCGCAGCGCGATCGAGGCCGTGAGCTCCGGCCCTTCGCGCGAGATGCTGACCGTGAGCACCTGCGGTGCGCCGTCCTGTTCGGTGCTAGGTTCTCGGCATGGTTTTACCCGCCTCCGGGACGCCGGGGCCGCCCGCCCCCCCGCTGATCGCTCCGACAGAGGAAGAGTGGCGCGCGATGACCCCGGCGGAGCGCGAGCGCCTGCTGGTGAGGATCCTCGACGCGCTGTCGGACCCGCGGAGCGCCATGGCCGAGGGGCGACCCCACCACAAAGCCAAGGTGCGGGCGATCGACATGCTCACCCTGCACTTCGGGTCCACCGGACGCGTCATCTACCTGGCCGAGGAGCTGGCGGTCCTGTACCCGGGTGAGGAGGTATTCGTGCCCGATATCCTCGCGGTGCTGGACGTGCCACAGCCCGAGGATGACCCGCGGATGGCCTGGGTGGTGGCCGACGAGGGTAGGGGGCTGAGCATGGTCCTCGAGGTGCTCCATCAGGGCAACCGGAACAAGGATCTCGTCGCCAATGTCGAGCGCTACGCGCGCCTCGGCATCCCCGAGTACTTCGTCTACGACCGGCTCCGGCAGCAGGTCCATGGCTACCGGCTGCCAGAGCCGGATGCCGCGCGCTACCAGCGCATCGTGCCGCAGATGGGGCGCCATGCTTCGTCGGTGCTCGGTCTCGACCTGGCGGTCGTCGGCGACCGGCTCCAGTTCTTCCACGGCATGGCCGAGCTGTTCGGCTCCGCGGACCTGATCGGCCGGCTGAAAGGGATGATGGAGAGCCTCGAAGCGAGGGCCGAGCAGGCGCAGGCGCAGGCCGAGCAGGCGCAGGCGCAGGCCGAGCAGGCGCAGGCGCAGGCCGAGCAGGCGCAGGCGCAGGCCGAGCAGGCGCAGGCGCAGGCCGAGCAGGCCATGGCGGGCCTGCGAGAGGCCATCCTGGCCGCGCTCTCCATGCGCCAGATCCCGTGCCTGGACGAAGCCCGCGCCCGCCTGCTCGCCTGTCAGGAGCCTGCGACGCTGCAGCGTTGGCTGCTGCGGGCGATGAGCGCCGGCTCTCTCGACGAGATCTTCGCCGAATAACGCATCCATCCCACCTCGTGCGCGGCTTGCAGCGCACCTGCCGTCTGCTCCGCCACCTCCGCCGCAGGCTGGCTGTCCGTCATTGACACATCCGTCGATCTGCGGTGTCGTCTCGTTATCTGTCCTCGATTCGCCCGCGAGACGCCGGCGATCCGCAGGCCTACCCCGAGTTCCGATCTCGCCCGTCCGCGCCCCCGCGGGGCGCCGCTCCGGGCCCAAGGAAGGTACGATCTCGATGCGCGCGATCACGGTGGAGCCCGGCAAACCGCGCTCCGGTCTCCTGGAGGACATCCCCGAGCCGCCGGTCGAGCACGGGCCGGTGCTGGTCAAGACGCTCGCCGTCGGGGTGTGCGGTACGGACCTCGAGATCCTGGAGGGCGCCTATGGCTTCGCGCCGCCGGGCAAGGCGCGGCTCGTGATCGGGCACGAGTCGCTCGGCGAGGTGCTCGAGGCGCCGGCCGGGTGCGGGCTGGAGAAGGGCGACTGGGTGGTGGGGGTCGTGCGCCACCCCGACCCGGTGCCGTGCGCGAGCTGCGCGGCGGGAGAGTGCGACATGTGCCGTAACGGCCAGTATTCGGAGCGCGGCATCAAGTCGGCGGACGGCTATGCCTCGGAGCGCTACCGCACCCGGCCGGAGCACGCCGTCGCCGTCGACAGGAAGCTCGGCGAGCGCGGCGTCCTGCTCGAGCCCGCGAGCGTCGTGGCCAAGGCGTGGGAGCAGATCGAGCGCATCGGCGCGCGCACGAGCTGGAAGCCGCAGCGCGTCTCGTCACGGGGGCGGGCCCGATCGGGCTGCTCGCGGCCCTGCTCGGCGTGCAGCGGGGGCTCGAGGTGCGCGTCCTCGACCGCGTGGCCGACGGGCCGAAGCCCGGGCTCGTCCGCGACCTCGGGGCGACCTACCATACAGGCAGCGTCCAGGAAGCCGGCGCCGGCGCGGACGTCGTGCTCGAGTGTACCGGCGACGACCGGCTCATCCACGGCGCCATGCAGGTCGTGGCCCCGGCCGGCGTCGTGTGCCTGACAGGCATCTCCATGGGAGAGCGGATGATGCCGGTCGATATCCAGCGGCTCAACCGGAAGATGGTGCTCGAGAACAGCGCGGTGTTCGGCACCGTCACCGCCAACCGGAGGCACTTCCAGGCAGCGGCAGAGTCGCTCTCCAGGGCGGATCAAGGCTGGCTCGATCGCCTCATCTCGCGCCGCGTGCCGCTCCACCGCTGGACCGACGCGCTCGCGCGCCAGCCGGCGGACGTGAAGCCCGTCCTGACCTTCGTGTGAGCCCCGAGCCGACGGGACGGGCTCGTGTTGCCTCCTCTGGGGCCACGCGCCCGCGTGCCCGCGCCCGCGCACCCGCGCCGCGACGGGCGCCGGCCCCAGGAAAACGACACGGCCGGGCGCGATGACATGAAGGACGGCTGAGCCGGGCGCATTCATGAGCGGGAGGCGAGCACCCATCGCCCCGCCTCTGTCGGTCGCCGGCTGAGGCATCCCCTCGTTTTGCACCCCTTTTCGTCCGGAAAATTGAACAGGGAGGCGGGGAGGCAGGGAGTATTTCGAAAGTTTCCCCGCCCGTCTCCCCGCCTCCCTGTTCAATTTTCCAAAGAATTCGAGGGGATGCCTCAGGGACACCGGTCGTCCGTAGATTGCCGGCCGTCCGGGGACGTCGCGCCTGCCCCCCAGCCGGCGCGCTTCGGCCCCATTCCTCGAAAGGCTCTTCAATGGCAAGCTCGCTCTCCCCAGGCCGGCGCGTGAGCGCCCCGCGCCGGCACCTCACGGCCGTCGCCGCGCTCGGGCTCCTCCTGGCGCTCGGCGCCGCAGCCGCGTCGTGCGTCGCTCCCGAGGTCGTGTCGCCGGCTCCGGTCCCGGGCGCGGGCGGCAATGGTGGCAATGGCGGCGCCGCGGGAGCAGGTGGCCAGGGCGGCAGCGGCGGCGGAGGCGCCGCGCCGGGCAGCGCGCGCGTCCTCACGTTCCACAACGACAACGCGCGCACCGGCGCGAACCTCGCCGAGACCACGCTCACCACCGAGAACGTACGCGCCAGCCAGTTCGGGCTCCTGTTCCGGCGCGCCGTCGACGACCAGATCTACGCGCAGCCGCTCTACGTGTCCGGGGTGGCCATCCCCGGCCAGGGCACGCGCGACGTCGTTTACGTCGCCACGATGAACAACTCGGTCTACGCGTTCGACGCCCGCGACCCGCAGGCCGGCGAGCCGCTCTGGCACGTCAACTTCAACGATCCGGCGAACGGCGTGACGCCGGTCGACCACCTCGACGTCGGCCAGGCGTGCGGGGTTTACCGGGACATCAGCGGCAACATCGGCATCCTGAGCACGCCCGTGATCGACGAGGCCACGGGCACGATCTACGTGGTCCCGAAGACCAAGGAGAACGGCGGCGAGCAGGTCTATCGGCTCCGCGCGCTCGACCTCGCCACCGGCGCGGAGCGGCCGAACAGCCCTGTCGTCCTCGAGGCCAGCGCGCCGGGCACCGGCGAGGGCAGCGCGGACGGCACCGTCGTCTTCGACGCGGCGATCGAGAACCAGCGGCCGGCGCTCGCCCTCGCGAACGGCATGATCTACATCGCCTTCGCGGGCTACTGCGACACGGGTCCTTACCACGGCTGGGTCCTCGCGCACGACGCCGCGACGCTGGAGCAGCGCGCGGCCTGGAACGACACGCCCGGCGGCTGGGCGGGCGGCATCTGGATGGCAGGGCAGGGGGTGAGCGTCGACGCCGACGGGAGCGTCTACCTCCTGACCGGCAATGGCACCTTCGACGGCGCCGAGAACTTCGGCAGCAGCGTCGTCCGGCTGTCTCCCGAGCTCGAGGTGCTCGACCACTTCACGCCGTACAACGTCGACCACCTCAACGAGCTCGACCTCGATCTCGGATCGTCCGGCGCGCTCCTCCTGCCGCGCTCGAGCCTGCTCGTCGGCGCGGGCAAGGGCGGTTACGTGTACGTGCTCGACCGCGACCACCTGGGCGGGTTCAACCCGGAGGGCGACACGCAGATCCTGCAGTCGTTCCCGGTGACACCGGACCACGTCCACGGCTCCCCCATCGCCTGGGACCTGCCGGATGGCCCGAGGATCTACGTGTGGGGCGAGAACAACCACCTCCGCGGCTTCCGCTGGGACGGCGCGCAGTTCCAGCCGGCCGGCCAGAGCGAGCGGCCGGCGCCGCCTGGCATGCCCGGCGGGATCCTCTCGCTCTCCGCCAACGGCAGCGCCCCGGGCACAGGCATCCTCTGGGCGACGCACCCGCTCCGCGGCGACGCGAACCAGGCCGTGCGCCCGGGGGTCCTGGAGGCGTTCGACGCGTCGGACCTCTCGCGCGTCCTCTGGACCTCGCAGCAGGTCGCCGCGCGCGACGACTGCGGCGATTTCGCCAAGTTCTCGCCGCCCACCATCGCCGACGGCAAGGTCTTCCTGCCGTCGTTCTCCAACCAGCTCTGCGTCTACGGGCTCGCCGACTTCGGCGACGACCCCTGCTTCAACGGCCTGCAGGACGAGGGCGAGGCCGGCGTCGACTGCGGCGGCGCCTGCGCCCCGTGCGGACCCCGCGAGGTGCTCTGCCCCGGCGCGGGCGCCATCGCCGTGGGCGACGAGTACCCCTGTGATCTCGGCGCCGAACGCGCGATCGCGAGCGTGGGTATCTCGGTCGGCTGCAACGACGGCGAGACCGCCGACTTCGTCGTGACCTTCGACGGGCCGACTCCCCTCGAGGTCACCGCCGCTTGCGACACGAGCTTCGCGGTGAGCGGCGTCGTGTCCAGCCAGGCCACGCTCCGCATGGTCGGCGGCGGCGGCGACGACGAGAACATCTCCTTCGAGTGCTGCGGATCGAACGGCTGGTCGATCGCCTACGAATGACCGGCGCTCACGAAGCACCACCTCCAGTGTGCCCGGGCCTACCGCGCGGTCCGGGCGCCGCGCGGTAGGCCCGGACACAGGAGGCGTCGCGCGCGATGCATTGTAGTCGGGACGGCCATATTGCCACGGGGTGTTGCCTTTGCGCGCTGTGCTCTGGGAGCAGCGCCGCTCCCGGGTCGAACCGGCCGGGACGTCAGCCGCGGATCGGGCCGGACGGACGCTGCCTGTCATGAATTAACGTTAGAATATAAACGCCCCGCCTGAAGCGTGTTAAGGGGGCGCCGTGCCCGACCAGCTCAGCTCGGATCTCGCCTCGCTCCGGATCCAGCGGGACGTCGATCCTGACCGGCGGAGCCCGCTCCGCACCGTCGTGGTGGCCGCGCTCGCGCTCGCGGCGGTCGCCGGTGCCGTCGTGTTCGTCGCGCCCCGGGCGCAGAGCGCGATCTTCAAGACCGAGGTGGCCACCACGGAGGTGGCGCTCGTCTCGCCCGCGCAGGCGTCGATCTCGGTGACGTCGACAGGGTATGTGGTCCCGCAGGTCATCTCCCGCGTCGGGGCGAAGATCCCCGGCCGCATCGCCCGGGTGTTCGTCAAGGAGGGCGACGTGGTGAAGCAGGGCGACCCGCTCCTGGAGCTCGACGACGCGGACCAGCGGAGCCTCGTCGCCGCGGCCCAGGCCAAGGTCGCCGCGGCGCGGGCGCGCGCCGCCGCCTCGCGGGCGAGCATCCTCGAGGTCGAGCAGCAGGTCGCGCGGGAGCGGGCGCTGGTCGAGCGGCAGGTGACCGGCCGCGCCTCCATGGAGGACCTGACCGCGCGCATGCGCTCCCTCGAGGAGTCGGCCCGGGCCGTGGACGCGGAGGTCAAGGCCGCGGCGGCCGACGTGGAGAGCCTCCGGGTCACGCTGGCCGACCGGAAGATCCTGGCGCCGATCAGCGGCACGGTCATGACGAAGCCGCCGGAGGTCGGGGAGGTCGCCGGCCTGGAGCTGCCCCGCCTGCTCGAGATCGCCGACTTCTCATCGCTCGTCGTCGAGACCGACGTGCCGGAGACGCGGCTCTACCTCATCGAGCCCGGCAAGCCGTGCGAGATCGTCCTCGACGCCTATCCGCAGAAGCGCCTCCGGTGCACGACGCTGGAGATCGGCAAGCGGGTGAACCGCGCCAAGGCGACCATCCCGGTGAAGGTGAAGTTCGTCGGGGAGGTGAAGGAGGCGCTGCCGGAGATGAGCGCGCGGGTGAGCTTCCTCGCCGAGGCGCTGTCCGAAGAGGCGATGAAGGAGCCGACGAAGCGGGTGGTGCCGGAGGCCGCGATCGCCGAGCGGGCGGGCGCCAAGGTGGTGTTCGTGGTCAACGACGGCCAGGCGAAGATGGTGCCGATCAAGGTGGGCGGGCCGGCGCCGGGCGGGCTGGAGCTGCTCGACGGGCCGGCCCCCGGGACGCGCCTCGTGGCGAGGCCGTCCCCCGAGCTCGCGGACGGCCAGAAGATCAAAGAGAAGGAAAAGGGGAGCGAATGAGCGAGGGGTATCGCGAGGGGAAGCCGAAGCCCATTGTCGAGCTGCAAGGGGTCGGCAAGACCTACTTCCGCGACAAGGAGCCGATCGTGGTGCTCGACGACATCACGCTCGATATCCCGGAAGGGTCGTACGAGGCGCTGATGGGGCCCTCGGGTTCGGGCAAATCGACGCTCCTGAACCTCATCGCCGGGCTCGATCGCCCGACGCGCGGCACGGCGCGCGTGGCGGGGCAGGAGCTCACGCGGATGGGCGACAGCGAGCTGGCGCGCTTCCGGTCGAGGACCATGGGCTTCATCTTCCAGGCGTACAACCTGATGCCGGTCCTCACCGCGGCCGAGAACGTCGAGCTGCCGCTCCTGCTCACGAGCCTCTCGGCGTCCGAGCGGCGCAAGCGCGCGCAGACGGCGCTGCGCGTGGTCGGGCTCGAGGAGCGGATGGGCCACTATCCCCGGCAGCTCTCGGGCGGTCAGGAGCAGCGGGTGGCGATCGCGCGGGCGATCGTGAACGACCCGACGATCATCGTGGCGGACGAGCCGACGGGCGATCTCGATCGCAAGAGCGCCGATGAGATCCTGACGCTCCTGGAGAAGCTCAACAAGGAGTTCAAGAAGACCATCCTGATGGTCACGCACGATCCGCAGGCGGCCGAGCGCGCCACGGTGACGCGCCGGCTCGACAAGGGGAACCTGTCATGAACCTCGTCTCCGTCGCCGCCAGGAACGTCCTCCGGAACAAGTTCAGGACGCTGCTGACCGTGATCGGGGCGGCGGTGGCGGTGCTCGCGTTCGTGCTCCTGCGGACGGTGCTGACGGCGTGGAACGTCGCCGCCGACTACGCGGCGAAGGACCGGATCGCGACGCGGCACAAGATCTCGTTCATCCTCCCGCTGCCGAAGCGCTACATGGCCACGGTCCGCGAGGTCCCCGGCGTGACGGAGGGGACGTTCATGAACTGGTTCGGCGGCAAGGACCCGCGCGACGCCAACAACTTCTTCGGCTCGATGGCGGTCGAGTCGGCGACCTTCTTCAAGGTCTATGACGAGATGGTCGTCCCCCCCGCGGACATGGAGCGGTGGCTGGGCGACCGCAAGGGCGCGATCGTGGGCGACGTCCTCGCGAACCGGCTCAAGGTCAAGGTGGGCGACACGGTGACGCTGGAGGGGTCGATCTACCCCGGCCCGTGGCAGTTCAACGTCTCCGGGATCTACACGGCCACGCGCAAGTCGATGGACAGGTCCCAGTTCATCTTCCATTACGACTACCTGAACGAGTCGATCCCCGAGCGGGACCGCGACCAGATCGGGTGGATGACGGCGCGGATCGACGAGCCGTCGCGGAGCGCGGAGATCAGCGCGGCGATCGACAAGATCTTCGACGAGAAGGACGTGCAGACGGCGACGATGAGCGAGCGGGCGATGAACCTGTCGTTCATGGCGATGATGTCGGCGGTGCTGACGGCGCTCAACGCCGTGTCGATCATCATCCTCCTCATCATGATGATGATCCTCGGCAACACCATCGCGATGGGCGTCCGGGAGCGGACGCGGGAGTACGGCGTGCTGCGCGCGCTCGGGTTCGAGCCGAAGCACGTGAGGATCTTCATCGTCGGGGAGGCGGCGACGGTCGGGCTGCTGGCGGGGATCGTGGGGCTCGCGATCGCCTATCCCATCGTCGAGCTCGGGATGGGCCGGTGGCTGGAGGAGAACATGGGCGGCATGTTCCCTTACTTCCGGATCGATCCGGCGACGATGGTGATCGCGGTGCTGCTCTCG
The DNA here is from genome assembly GCF_051521595.1 of Sorangium sp. So ce1153. Lineage (NCBI taxonomy): Bacteria > Pseudomonadati > Myxococcota > Polyangiales > Polyangiaceae > Sorangium > Sorangium sp. So ce1153. The sequence goes on along the minus strand of NZ_CP150361.1, from coordinate 11,026,837 downwards.
ATGGGGCTGTCGCTGGCCGCGTCGCTCATCCCGGCGCACCGCGCCTCGAAGCTGTCGGTCACGGACGCGCTCCGGCGCGTGGCGTGAGCGAGCCGTGTGGCAGCCGTCCTCGACACCCTGAAAGCGAGAGAGAGCGCTCATGATCCCCGTCGCTTACAACGTGCGGAACCTGGTGGTGCGGAAGACGACGACCGTCGCGACGGCGGCCGGGCTCGGCCTCGTGGTGTTCGTCTTCGCCTCGGTGATGATGCTGGCGAACAGCGTGGAGCGCACGCTGGGGCGCACCGCGCGGAGCGACGTCGCGGTGGTGATCCGCAAGGGCTCGGACGTCGAGATGGCGAGCAGCGTCGACGAGCAGCAGATCGGCGTGATCCTCGCGAGCTCCGAGGTGGCGCGGCGGCAGGACGGCAAGCCGGACGGGGTGGCGGAGGTCGTGGCGGTCATCCTCCTCGACAAGTTCGGCACGGATGGCGTCTCGAACGTCCAGGTGCGCGGCGTGCCCGACGACGTGCTCGCCTTCCGCCCGCAGGTGACGATCGTCGCGGGCCGGCCGGCGCAGCCGGGCACGGACGAGGTGATCGTGGGGAAGGCGATCTACGGCCGCTTCAAGGGCCTGTCGATCGGCGAGTCGTTCGACCTGCGCAAGAACCGGCCGGTGAAGGTGGTCGGGGTGTTCTCGGACGGCGGCTCGTCGTCGGAGTCCGAGGTCTGGGCCGATCTGCACACGACGCGCGCCGCGTTCGGCCGCGAGGGGAGCGTGTCGTCGGTGCGCGCGCGGCTCGGCTCGGCCAGCAAGTTCGACGCGTTCGAGGCGTCGATCGAGCAGAACCGGAACCTCGGTCTCGAGGTGATGCGCGAGAGCGACTATTACGAGAAGCAGTCCGAGGGCACGAGCATGTTCATCAAGGGGATGGGCGTGCTGATCGCGGTCTTCTTCTCGATCGGCGCGATGATCGGGGCGATGATCACGATGCACGCGTCGATCGCCAACCGGCAGCGCGAGATAGGCACGCTGCGGGCGCTCGGGTTCTCGCGGCTGAGCATCCTCACGTCGTTCCTGATCGAGTCGATCCTGCTCGCGCTGGTCGGCGGGGCGCTCGGGGTGCTCGCCGCGCTCGGGATGCGGTTCGTGCGCTTCTCGACCATCAACTTCGCGAGCTTCTCGGAGATCGTGTTCACGTTCGAGCCCACGCCGGGGATCCTGATCGCGTCGGTGCTGGTCGCCGTGGCGATGGGCGTGCTCGGCGGGTTCTTCCCGGCGCTCCGCGCGGCGCGGATCAGCCCGATCCAGGCGATGCGGGGGTAGCCGCAAGGGCGGTAAGCGTCGGTCAGGGCTGGAGTGTGCTCCCGCGAGCGCGCGCCCGGGTGGCCGGCGACGTGCTCTGTCGTGGCGCGGGGGAACAGCATGCCCACGACCATCAAGGCGGTTTACGTGAACTTCACGGCGGCGAGGAGCGCGGAGCGGATGGAGCGGCTCTCCTCCCTGGTCCAGCGGACGGAGCTGAACTCTCTGGTCATCGACGTCCGATCGAACGGCGGGGCGCTCCTTCACGAGCGCGACGAGGAGACCAGGGATCAGCTGGAAGCGCTCCGCGACGCGGGCATCTACCGGATCGCCCGCGTCGTCGCGTTCAGGGGCGGTCCGCGGGGCTGGTACGATCCGGGCTCGGAGGCGCGATGGCGGGAGATCGCGGAGATCTCGCTCCGGGCGTTCGACGTCGGGTTCGACGAGGTGAACTACGATTACGTGCGCTACGGCGCGGCGCGCGAGCCGCGGTCGCGGACTCCGGTGCGGGAGAGGGCGCCGACGATCAGGGCGTTCTTCGAGTTCCTGCGCGCGGAGGTCGGCGACGCGGCGGGCCGGCCGATCTCGGCGGATCTGTTCGGGATCACGCTCCTCGGGCCGCAGGACGGGGTGGGCCAGCGGCTGGAGGACGCGGTGGAGCTCTTCGACTACGTGATGCCGATGCCGTACCCGTCGCACTGGGGGCCTGGCAGCCTCGGGCTCACCAACCCGGCGCACCACCCGTACGAGACGTTGCACGCGGCGCTCTCGGCCGGATGGAGCAGGGTGGCGGAGCTGCCGGGGCGGAGGGCGCTGCTGCGCAGCTGGATCCAGGCGTTCGACCTGGACAGCTCGCGTCCGATGCGGCGGTACAGGTACACGCCGTGGCATGTGCGGGAGCAGATCCGCGCGATCGAGGACGCCGGTTGCGCCGGCTACGCCGCATGGAACCCCCGCAGCGCGTACGAGGAGAGCGCGTTCGTGCTGGTTCCGCCGGAGACGGCCTGACGGGGACGGGCTGACCTCCGGCCAGCGACCGGCGTTGACGATTCCCTGAAGGACAGCCGCCCATCCCGGCATTCAAGAGCGGGGTCCGGGCGCGATCTCGACAACTGTCCGCTGTGCAGCGTCCGTGTGCGTGAACGCGTGAACCACGGCCGGCCTGAGCGTGCGCTCCGCCGAGTCGACCCGACGCTCTCCGGGCCTTGATCCGCGGCCTTCCGCCGCTCGTAAAAGCTGCAATGAAAACTTCCGCACGATGTCGCGGCGCGGATTCTTGCACCATGGTCGACTGCGAGCATGGCGGAAAGCCGCGACACCGCTTCTTTCCAGGAACACGATAACATCCTTGCATGAGGAGGCGCTTTTGATGAAACCGCAATCGAGATCTCCGGCGAGCGACCAGCAGAAGAATCGACCCGGCGTGCGCGGGCGATCGGCGCCCCTCGGGGCGACGGCCTGTCTCCCGCGGGCCGCCCGCGCCTGCCTCGCGTGGCTGAGCCTCGTCGTCGCGCTCTCCGTGGCGTGCCATCCGGGCGAGAGCTTCGCCGGCGCGGCCGACTTCACCGTTCAGTACGTCAACCACAACGCCGCCACCCCGAACGACACGATCGTCGAGGCCGGTATCAGCGTGCGCAACAACACCACCGCATCGATACAGCTGAGCAGCATCGTCGTGCGGTACTGGTTCACGAAGAACAGCGCGACGACGGTGACCCCGGCGTGCTGGTGGTGGAGCCCGTCGTGCAGCCACATCACGCTGGCGACCGGGACCGCCGCCGCCACGGGCGCCGATCGCTACGTGGAGATCCGCTTCTCGAGCGCGGCCGGGAGCCTGGCCGCGGGCGCCACGACCGCGCCGATCGACCTCGGAATCGTGTTCGACGTGAACGTCAACGAGGCCGACGACTACTCGTACAGGAACCAGACCGCCCTGGCCGACTGGAGCCACATCACCGTGCACGACGCCGGCTCCGCGCCCACGGCCGGCGTGCGCGGCGGGACGCCGCCGACCGGCGGCGGCAGCGTGTCGCCGCCCGCGGCGCCCACGTCGCTCGCGGCGACGGCGGCGAGCTCGAGCGCGATCTCCCTGAGCTGGTCGGCGAGCAGCGGGGCGACGAGCTACAGCGTCTACCGGTCGACCACGCCGGGCTTCACGCCCGCTGCGGGCAACCGGATCGCCACCGGCGTGCCCTCGACCAGCTACAACAGCGCCGGGCTCTCGGCGTCCACCACGTACTACTACCGGGTCACGGCCTCGAGCGCCGGGGGCGAGTCGGCGGCGTCGAGCCAGGCGAGCGCGACGACGCTCGCCGGGAGCGCGGCCACTGCGGAGTTCTTCGACGACTTCAGCTACACAGGCACCGGCGACAGCAGCTTCCTCTCCTGGTGGTCGCTGCGGACCTGGTCGGGCGGGCCCGGCGTGGACGGCGCGCAATGGCTGTCGTCGAACGTCTCGCTGATCGCCGATCCCTCGAGCTCCGGGAACAAGCTGATGCGGCTCAAGGCGACGACGAACGGCGCTCCCGCGGGCAGCTCGCAGGCAGAGGTCATGTCCGTGTCCAAGAAGTTCCGCCTGGGGACCTACGCCGCCCGGGTGAAGTTCTACGACACGCCGCTGTCCGGATCGCGCTTCTTCGCCGACAAGCCGATAGAGACCTTCTTCACGATCACCGACTACGTCACCGGAGACCCGAACTACTCGGAGCAAGACTTCGAGTACATGCCCAACGGCGGCTGGGGGCAGGGCAACAACAGCACGATGTGGCTGACCTCGTGGGAGACGACGACGGACAGCACGTCAAACCACGTCTCGGGGAGCCACGACGGGTGGCACACGCTCGTCATCCAGATCACCAGCTCGTCGATCAGCTACTACATCGACGGGGCGCTGAGGGCGACGCACGCGTCGAGGTTCGTCCCGGAAGCGGGCCAGTACCTGAGCTTCCAGGTCTGGTTCGACGAGCTCGACGGGAACCAGGGCAGCTCGCGCACGTACCATCAAGACGCCGACTGGGTCTACTTCGCCAAGGACGCGATCCTGTCGCCCGCCGAGGTCGACGCCAAGATCGCCGCCCTCCGCTCCTCGTCGGTCGCCCGCAGGAACACGGTGCCGTGACCCCGCAGGCTGCGTGATGCGCGCGTCGCCGGCGGCGTGAGCGCCGCTGGCGGCGCGGGGGCTTCGGCGGCCGGGCTGCCAGCGAGGCGCCTCACGCTGGGCGTTGCGTGGCGGGGAACGCGCGCAGCCCGCGCCGAGAGCCGGCCGAGAGCCGGCCGGTGTACACTGTCCGCCATGAAGCGCTTCCTCATGATGAGCATGTTGTATCTGGCCGCCGCGTGTAGCCCGGAGGAGCGGGATTTCGCTCCCGGCAGCTCCGACTCCACGAGCGCGGCGTCGGCTGGCGCTGGCGCTGGCGAGGGCGGCAGCGGCGGCGGCGGGCTGCCCGCCTGCGGCGACGGCCTGTCCTTCTGCTCTGGCGCCTGCGCGGACACGAGCTCCGATCCGGAGCACTGCGGCGCTTGCGGCCATTATTGCCTGGGACAGCGGTGCGTCGCGTCGCGCTGCGAGCCCCTGGAGCTGGCGTCGGGCGGGTCCGAGCCGCTGGACATCGCGGTCGACGACACCACCGTCTACTGGGTCGATTCTGTCGCTCGAAAGATCATGACGGTGCCGATCGGCGGCGGCAATGCAGCTGTCTTCATCGAGGCAGACCCCGACTTTTCCCCCCGGAGCCTCGCGGTCAGCGCCGACAGCCTCTATTACACGGACTCGGGCCTCGAGCACGTCGTGAGGTCCTCGTTCGACGGCGAGATCTTCGAGATCCTCGGGGAGGGGCAGACGTATCCTCTGGCCATCGCGATCGACGCCGCGAACGCCTACTGGACGAGCGCCGACCTGGGCACGGTCATGAAGGCGCCGATCGACGGCGGCGGCGACGCCGTCGCGCTCGCGACGGACCAGGCTTCCCCGCTCGGCGTCGTGGTGGACGCGACCCACGTCTACTGGGTGAACGAAGGCGGCTCCGTGATGAAGGTGCCGATCGAGGGCGGCGACCTCGTCACCCTCGCGGAAGGACAGGCGAAGCCGCAGGACATCGCGGTGGACGCGACCCACGTCTACTGGACCAACGACGGAGGCACGGTGATGGCGGCGCCGATCGAGGGCGGCAGCCCGATCACGCTCGCGGAGGGGCAGCGCAACCCGCGGAGGATCGCGATCGACGACGCCAGCGCCTACTGGACGAACGACGACGGCAGCGTGCGCAAGGTGCCGTTCGGCGGCGGCGACCCGATCACGCTCGCGGAAGGGCAAGATCATCCGCTGGGCATCGCGGTGGACGGGACCAGCGTCTACTGGACGAACAGCGCCGGCGGCACGGTGATGAAGCTCCCGAAATAGGCTCGAGCGCAGGACCACGTGGCCCGGCGTCGCGGAAGGGGCCGTCCGCGACCGCCCTGAGCGGTGCTGTTGGCCGCCGCCTCGTCTGCCGTGATCCGGTCGGAGCGTGGACGCGAACCACGTTGAGCGGCAAGATGCCCGGGAGCCTCGGCGCCATGCGACACGACCTTCCCGCCCACCTCGCAGCGAGCGCGATTCCGCTCGTCCTCTCTCTGACGACCCTGTCCGCGGGCTGCTCTCGCAGCATGCTGGACCTCCCGAGCGCAGACGGCTCCGGTGGGCGCCCGGAGACCGATGAGGCGACCGAGTCCGCCGCTCCGAGCGAGGCGGCGGCCGGCGCCGGCGTTCCAGAGGACCCCGGCCCGGACCTCCCGGCTTCCCCGCCCTCGGATCCCCTCGACAGCACCTGGAGAGCGACGGGCTGGCTCGACGGTTGTCAGGTGGAAGTCGCCGACGATCCGACGAAGGCGCTGCCTCCCTTGCAGTGGGAGCCGTGCCCGGGGAGCGCTCCGGGGTGCACGTCGCTCGCCATCAACTGGGACTTCGAGTTCTATCCGCCGACCGCTTCGCCGAGCGTCGTCCGCTGGGGCGACGGTTACCGCCTCGGGATGTACATCGACCGCTGGGGCGAGCGACGGACGGGCGTCTACGACGTCGACGGGACGCCGCTCGCCGCCTGGCGCACCCTCGGTGAGAACTGCGTGCCGGTGAGGCCCGAGGTCGGCCGCGAGCGGGTCTGGCTCGGCGCGCAGTGGACGAGCACCTCGGCCTACCTCGTCTCCACCTACGATCAGCTCGCGGCGGCGAGGCGGCTCCTCCCGATCGACGCGGGGAACCATGGCCTCCATGCGACCGACGACACCCTCGTTTTATGGCAGCTCGACGGCAGGACGATCACCGTTTACGACCGGCTCCGCGACCAGGCCGAGCAGCTCGGGCCGCGCAGCGGCGCGCCGGTGCTCGACCACATGCACCCGGTCGGCGACAGCGTGCTCGGCGCGGCGTTCTTCGAGGACAGCGCCGTCGAGGCCTGGATCTGGAGCCGGCGGACCCGCGCCGTCGAGCCGCTGCTCCGGGCGCCCTCGTCCCGGGCCATCGCCGATGTCAAGAGCGACGGGCAGACGCTCGTCTGGCTGGAGGCGCTCCCGCTCTCCGACGAAGGGCTTTACGGGCCGTCCACCCTCTGGACAAGCCCGTTCGCGACGACGGCGGCGGACGTCGTGCCGACCAGGCGCCGGCCTGGTCCCATCATCGGATACCGGATCTCGGCCGTCGGGGAAGGCTTCTACGCTGTCTATGCGATCGCGGAAGAGGTGGTCCACGTCTATCGCCTGGCCGACGCGCACCACTGGTCGTTCACGACGCCACCTGAGCTCTTCGCCATCCAGGACATCGCGCACGTGGACGCCCGCGAGGTCTGGGTCTGGGTGCGAGGTGGCATCGTGCGCCAGGCGATCTCGGAGCTCGGCCCTGGCGACCCTGCGCCGTGATGCGGCCCGTGCAGCGCCGCGCGGCAGCCCCTCGGAGCGCGCGCGCGAGGGGCTCTCTCCCGGGTACCGGGCCGAGTAGCCAATCGCCGGCGCGCGCGCGGCTGGCGTTCGCGCGCGCTCCCGGCGTCACGCCGCGGGGCGCGCCAGCAACTGCGCGAGCACGTCGGTCAGCGTGGCCTCCGCGGCGGCGGCGCGCGCTCTCCCTCGCCACGCGACGATGCCGTCCGGTCGCACCAGGACCGCGCCGCTCGCCTTGACCCCGAATGCCCGTCGCCAGCGGCGCCCGTCTTCCTCGAGATCGACGCCCATCCGGAACGCGTCGACGCGAACGCCCAGCCGCCTCGCGGCGACCTGGGCGGCCTCGACCCACGCGGCGCCGTCCTCCCCGGCCAGGAGCACGTGGCTCCGGCCGAACAGGTCCAGCGTCGATATCCGCTCGCCGCCCCGTCGGATCCACACGTGCGGCGCGCGCGTCCCCGGGCGGCCCCGCAGCTCGGTCGTGCCGGGGCCGGGCAGCGGCCCGCGCTCCAGGATCACCGCGCGAGACGCGTAGCCGTAGCCCATCGTGAGGTACGGGAAGACCTTGCGCATCCCCCACAGCATCCCGAGCCCCGGCTTCACCGCGAACAGCCCCCGCTCGTCGTTCATGCTCCCGGCGATCTCCGCCACCGCGCGCCCCACGGGCCGCCGCTCGACGTCGTAGGTCGCGAGGAGCTCCGGCCCCGCGTGGCCGTGGAGCACCGCCGCGAGCTTCCACGCCAGGTTGTGCGCGTCCTGGATGCCCGTGTTGGCCCCGAACCCACCCCAGGGCGGCATGACGTGCGCGGCGTCGCCCGCGAGGAACACCCGCCCATGCTGGTAGCGCTCGGCCACCCGCACGGCGGATTGCCAGGGGAGCGCGCCCTTGAGCTCGACGGCCAGCTCCGGTATCCCGACCCCCTTGCGGATCAGCGCGACACACCGCTCCGCCGGGAAATCCTCGGGCCGCTCTCCCCGCTCGGGGTGGTAGGAGACGTGAAACACCCAGAGATCGGTGTTGTTGATCGAGGCGAAGAGCCCGCGGACATCGGGGTTGTCCACCAGGCACATGCTGAACTCTCGCCCCCTCACGAGCGCGGTGAGGTCCGCCCGGAAGTAGAGGTTGAGCTGGTGCGTGAGCACGCCTGGCCCGGTCTGGCGGACGCCGAGCTGCCCGCGGATCGGGCTGCGCGCGCCGTCGGCGGCGATCAGGTAGTCCGCGCGGACCGCTTGCCGCGCGCCGGTCTCCCGGTCGACGATCGCGGCGGTGACCCCGTCCGCGTCCTGCTCGAAGCCGACCAGCTCCGTGAAGAACCGCGCGTCGACGCCGCGCTCGCGCGCCGCGCCGAGCAGCACCGGCTCGAGCTCGTCCTGCGTGGCGCGGCAAGGGCCGGTCGGGCTCTTCCTCGACCCCTGCCCGCTGATCCCCTGGCGGCGGAGCCTCCGGAGCAGCCAGCCGCCCTCGCCGCGCGACTCGAGCACCTGCACCAGCGAGGCGCCGGCGTGGATGCCGACGGCCGGGGCGAGCTTCGCGCCTACCCGGCGGACCGCTTCCTCCAGCCCGAGCTCGCGCAGGAGCTCCATCGTGCGGCCGTTCACCCCGCGCGCCCGGGGGTGGATGCTGGTGCCCGGGTGGCGCTCGACCAGGAGCGCGCGCACGCCCTGCTGCGCCAGGAACAGGGAGGCCGTCAGGCCGACGACGCCGCCACCGACGATCACCACGGGAAACCGACCATCCACCATGGGGGAGCCTCCTCGAGCGCCGGATGGGCGTGCCTCGCCCCCGAGCAGATGAAAATGTAGTGACTACAAACTTGGTGTCAATGCAAAATCAGGGCGGCCGCTCGAGGGGGCGTCCGAGGTTCGAGCGGAGCGTGGAGCGAGAGGGCATGAGCGAGCGACCGGGGTTGCGGGAGCGGAAGAAGCAGCAGACGCGCCTGGCGATCTCGCAGGTGGCGACGCGGCTGTTCATCGAGCGGGGGTTCGATCAGGTCACCGTCGCCGAGGTGGCGGAGGCGGCGCAGGTGTCGGTGAACACGGTCTTCAACTACTTCGTGACGAAGGAGGAGCTGTTCTTCGATCGGGCGGAGGAGGTGGAGGAGGCGCCGAGCCGGATCGTGCGGGAGCGGCGGGCAGGGGAGTCGGCGATCGAGGCGCTTCGTCGAGGCTTCCTCGACGTGGTGAAGGGCAAGAAGGAGCCCTTGCGGGCGGAGCGGCTGCGGCCGTTCATGGCGACGGTCGAGGCGAGCCCGGCGCTCAGGGCCCGGGGGCAGCTGATGCTGGTGCGAAGCGAGGCGCGGCTCGCGCAGACGTTGATCGAGCAGGCCGGGGCGCCGGCCGACGACCCCACCGCGCGGGTGGTCGCGGCGATGGTGATCGGGCTGGAGCGGGTGCTCGTCGAGGAGCTGGTGGCGCGGGTGCTCCGCGGAGACGCCGACGCGGAGATCAGCGCCGCGCTGTCGCGGCTCGGCGAGCGCGGGTTCGAGCTGCTCAGGTCGGGCGTCGGGGACTACTGCACCTGAGGGTCGTCCGCGTGAGGGCCTGGCCCCTCACGCAGGGAGCGACCTCGCGGCCCCGCCGCTCCTCCGCCGAGTTGCTCAAGCTGGGTCGCTTCGAGCTGGGTCGGTCGCTTCACCGTACGAGACTGGATCGGCAGCACAGGCGTGTGTGAAAGACGATTGAGAGATGAGATGGCTCGCCTTGTCGTAATTGCGCGACACCGCTCGATGCCATCTGATGATCGTATCCAGAAATAGATTTGTTTTTCGTGGCCAACCTGTCTTTGGCTTGCTAGCGAATCGACCTCGGAGACGGCGCGCCGCCGAGCCCGTGTTCGGCGGTGCCGGACCGACGCTTGCCCTTCTGCGCCGCGGAGGCGCTTGCCCCATCACGACGGCCGGCTGCAAACGCCGGCCAGGAGGATCGACCCATGGGCGTGCACGTGATTCTCGACATCGATCCGCGAGGCATCGACGAGGCCGAGTGGGCAGCCACATACGACGAGACGCTCGCGCTCCTGGAGGCGTGGCAGCCGCGTCTCCTGGGTTGGGGCTGGCGCTCGATCGAGGGTGTGCGCGTGCCGATGTACATGCGCTCGCTCCGTCATTACGGCGATGACCCCAGGCGGGTATGTTGGTCCGTGGTTGGCGACCGCGACAGCCTACAAACGGCCGAGTGCCAGTCGCTCTACCGCGACCTCGGCCGGTACGCGGCGCGCCGGGGTCAGTGCCCCGACGGCGATATCGTGGTCACCGCCGCCATGCCGGACAGAGGCGACACCAGCGATCCAGTGCGCGTCTTCGGCGGCAAGACGCAGAGCTGTCCGTACCATTTCGCCCTGCTCGCGGCGGCGATGCTCGTCGAAGAGCGTTTTCCGCGGCACGCGATGGTGTCGGGTGACATCGATCGCGGGCAGGCCGAGGAGGCCAGGCGGCTGGCAGCGCCCATCCTCGGCCGCGATCTGCCGCTGCCCGTGCGCGTCGATGCCCCGCGGCTGATCGCGCTCGTCAGCATGCGAGCCAGCCAGCTGCAAGCCTCGCAGGTGTGCCGTGCATTTCTCGAAAACGCGGAGATCCGCGCCTACGCGATCGCCATCGGTCGTGACGAGGCGGCCATGCGTGAGCTCGGCGAGGTCGCCGCCAAAGTGCGCGCCGGCCGGGAGTGAGGATCGATGACGCCCACCCCTCATGACGCGCTGTTCAAGTCCACGTTCAGCCAGCCGAAGCACGCGGCTGCGGCGCTGCGCCAGGCGCTGCATGCCGCCCTGGCGGCGCGCATCGACTTCGCGTCGCTGGCGTTGCAACCCGGCAGCTTCATCGACGAGGCGCTCGCCGCGAGCCACAGCGACCTGCTCTTCACCGCCAGGCTGGAGCGAGCGTCGCTGTTCATCTACGTGCTCTTCGAGCACCAGAGCACGACGCACCCGCTGATGGCGTTTCGGCTGCTCACGTACATGGTGCGGATCTGGCAGGGCTACCTGGAGCGCCACCCGAGGGCGACGCGCCTCCCGGCGATCCTGCCGGTGGTGCTGCACCACAGCGAGACCGGCTGGAGCGCGGCGGTTTCGTTCCAGGATGTGCTGGACGTGCCGCCGGAGACGCTGGCGCTGATGGCCGAGCATGTGCCGCAGTTCCGGTTCGTGCTGGACGACATCAGCCTGGAGACGGACGAGGCGCTGCGTGCGCGGGCGATGACGGCGCTGGGGCGGCTGGTGCTGTGGTGCTTCCGGCATGCGCGCGATCCCGAGGATCTGGTGGAGCGCCTGTCGGCGTGGCGCGACGTGGTCCAGGAGGTGCGTCGGGCGCCTGACGGAGGGGCTGCGCTCGTGCGCGTGTGGCGGTATATCTTGGGCATCGCCGACCCGCGCCAGCCCGAGAAGCTGCTGCAGAGGCTGCTCGTGGCGGCGGGACCGGACGCCGAGGAGGAGATCGTGACCATCGCAGATTACCTTCGCGAGGAGGGGCGCCGGGAGGGCCGGCTGGCGGGCGAGCGAGAGGGCAGGCTGGAGGGGCAGCGGAGCACGTTGCTCAAGCAGCTGCGGCTGCGCTTCGGCGAGCTGCCGGAGCCGATCGAGGCGCGTATACGCGCCGCCGACGCTGCGCAGATCGAAGGCTGGACCGAGCGCGTGCTCACCGCGCCCACGCTCGACGACGCGCTGACCGAGCGCTGACGCGGCTCGTCAGGTTCCCGGACCCCCGCACCGCCGACATCGATCCTCCGGGACCGCTTGCCGCCCCGACATCGGCCATGAGCCGCGCGTCGCCCTCGCGGCCCCGTTCACGGCGCCCGATACCCCTCGGCCGGGTCGCGCAGCGCGCCGCAGATCCCCCCGACCGCCTCCCCGCCCCTCGGCGACCAGCCCAGCCCCCGCAGCCGGGTCGCGTCGAGGGCGGCGTCCATGGCCAGGAAGTCGGCCATGATCCCGTGGGCGGCCCGGGCCTCCGCGAGGCTCCACGAACGCACGGGCACCCCGGCGGCATCGCCGACCGCCGCGAAGAGCGCCGCCATCGCCTCGGGCGACCCCTCGGCGGCATGGAAGACGCCCGTCGCGTCCGACTCCAGCAGCATCGCGTACGCCACCGCCAGATCCCGCACGTGGACGGTGGACCAGCGGTTTGCGCCGTCGTCGATGTAGCGCGCCACCCCCGCCGCGCGCGCCCCCTCCACCAGGCGCGCCACCGGGCCTGCGCCGTCGCCGTAGACCATGGGCGGCCGCACGACCACGCCGCGGACGCCCCTCGCACCCAGCACGCGCGACTCGGCCGCCACCAGCCATTCGAGCGGTCCGCCGGGGTTCACCGCGTCATCCTCCGGCACCGGCACCCGCGAGGACCGCGCCCGCGGCGCCCCCGTTGTCGTGACGAAGACTCCGCCGCTCACGCCGCTCATGGCCGAGAGCATCGCCGTGACCGCCGCCGCGTCCGTGGCCGCGCGGTCCTCTCCCATCGTGGCGGCCGTGTGCACCACGCCGTCGCCGGCCGCCGCCTCGCGCGCAAGCACGTCCAGCCGGTGGAGATCGCCCCGGACCGGCTCCGCTCCGCAGGCGCGCACCCTCGCTTCCGCCGCCTCGCTGCGCGCGAGCCCGCGCACCCGGTGCCCGCGAGCGACGAGCGCGCGGGCGACCGCCGAGCCGATATAGCCGCTCGCGCCAGTGATGAAGACGTCCATGTCTGCCTCCTCGTGAGTTGGTGGTGGAGACCTAGCGGACGCCCGGCGGAGTCTCCATGTGATAGAGTCCATCTCCCTTTTGCGATCGTCCAATGCCCGATGTCCTCACCGCGCTGCTCCGGCACGTGCGCATCGAGACCAGCCTCTTCGGCCGCATCGAGTTCGGCGCTCCGTGGGGGGCCCGCGTCGGACGACGAGAGCTCGTCTCGCTCCACCACGTCCTCGAGGGCGAGATGTGGCTCGAGCTGGACGGCCGGGAGCTGCATGTAGATCGGGGAGACCTGCTGCTGCTGCCGCACGGCGCTCCCCACTGTCTCCGGCACCAGCCTGGGGCTCCGGTCGACGACGAGGATCGCTGGTCTTCGCCCCCCGCGCCGGGGACGCAGGCGGTGCGGCGTCGGCTGGGCGGCAGCGGCGCAAGGACGGTGGTGCTCTGCGCCGCCATGAGCCTCGTCGGCGCCGGGCGGTCGCTGCTCCTGCGCGCGCTGCCCCCGGTCGTGCTCGTCGACGGCGGCGCCGGTGAGCCGGTGCCCGGCCTCGACCGGCTCCTCGACGGCATTCGCGACGAGGTGCGCGGCCGGCGGCCGGGCGCGCCGATCATGGCCGCTCGCTTCGCGGAGCTGCTCCTCCTGCAGGTGATTCGCGCGGAGCTCGAGCGCCCCGCGCCGCCGGGCTCCTGGCGCGCCGCCCTCGCGGACGAGCGCGTCGCTCGCGCCCTGGACGCGCTCTATCGAGCCCCGGAGCGCGCGTGGACCGTGGCCTCTCTCGCGCGGAGCGCAGGCATGAGCCGCTCGAGCTTCGCTCAGGCCTTTCGCGGGCAGGTGGGAGAGAGCCCGCTCCGGCACCTGATGCGCTGGCGCATGGAGCTCGCAAAAGAGAAGCTGCGAGACCGCCCCGAGCTCGCCCTCGCCGACGTGGCGTCGTCCGTGGGCTACCGGGACGAGGCCGCCTTCAGCGTCGCATTTCGCCGGGAGGTCGGGGTCCCCCCGGGCGCCTACCGCTCCGGAGGCCGCGAGTCGCGGCCGGCGCCGGCCGCGTCCTCGTGAGCGCCGCGCGCGGCGGAGCGCATGGCGGGATTGTTTTGCATTCCCATCCAATAGCGTGCGGAAAATGCAGATTCTCTCCACTTCTCCGCGCGCGTACTCTGGCCCATAAAAGGGCGCGCGACCGGTCCGCACAAGCAGCGGGTGCGCTCCGCAGGCGTGGCCCTTCGAATGGAGGCGACGTGTATGCGTGAGGAGACGAGACGGGCAGCATTGCGGGCAGCAGCAAGGGTCGCGCTGGGAGCGCTGGCCTGTGGCGTTTCGGTCGGCTGCGGCGGAGTCCACATCACCGACGAGCCGTCGCCGGCCCCGGATCCCGGCGAGCAGGTCGTCCCGGAGGCGCCGGATGGCCCGGATCCCGCCGGCAATGGCGCGACGGCCGGCGGCGCGGGGGCGGCCGGCGGCGGAGGGGCAGCGCCGGGGACGGGCGGCGACGTGTCCGCGTCCAGCGCCGCAGGAGGCGGCACGGACGGCGCCGGGGGCTCTCCGCCGGCGCCGTCCGAGCTCGCGTGCGCCGAGCAAGCCGGGTTCGACGACGCGGAGGCCCGTCCCCGCGAGGAGCTCGAGTGCTGCCTCGACTACACGGCGCAGCGCCTGCCCGACGACGGGGTGCGGCCCTCCGACGAGCAGCTGGCGGCCCTGGCCGCGGACGCCTCCTACGTGAACTGCTGCATCGCGCTGATCGTGGGCGTGGGCGCCGACGCCATCACCTACGGAGAGGCCGAACCCATCCGGCACGCGTGCTGCTTTGGTGACATCGTCGCGCCCGAGCAGGATCTCTACGCGTACACCTTCTGCACGCCCTGGGGCCCCCCGGTCCCGCCGGCGCTCGACGCCGACGCCGACGCCGACGCCGACGCCGCGTCGGAGGTCGCATGAGCGCCTCGCTGCTCGATCTCCGCGCCGAGGCGCGCGCGCACGCGCTCGACGTGAGCGGGTATCCGGTGGAGCTGTTCCCCTCGGCGATCGGCACCTGGCGCGCGCGGATGGTGAACGAGCACGCGTCGTCGGCCGTCTTCGAGGCGCTCGCGCGCCAGCTCACCGACGCGGGCTTCCCGCCGGAGCTCGCCGACGCGTGCCAGGGCTTCGCCGCCGAGGAGCGCCGGCACGGGGTGCTCTGCGGCGCCGTCGTGGAGTCCCTCGGCGGGACGGCGACCGCGAGCGTCCCGGAGCGCCCGGAGTTCCCCCTGCACCGCGACGCGCCGCCGCGCGCCGCCGTGCTCCGTAACGTGATCCACATCTGCTGCATGAGCGAGACCGTGGCCGTGTCCCTCATCGGCGCCGAGCGGCTGGAGATGCCGCCGGGGCCGCTGCTCGATCTGCTGACGCGCATCTACGCCGACGAGGTCGGGCACGCCCGCTTCGGCTGGCGCCTGCTCGAGCAGGTCGCGCCCGAGCTCTCCGCGGCAGAGCGGGGAGCGGTCGAGCGCTACTTCCCTGTCGCGTTCCGTCACCTCGTGCAGCATGAGCACGCACACCTGCCGTCGCGCGGCGCGCCAGAGCGCGGGGAGCAGCTCGGGCTGTGCAGCGGCCTGGAAGCCCGGGTGTTGCTCGACGAGACCATCGAGGAGGTCATCCGCCCCGGGCTCCGCCGCTTCTTCGATTGCTGACGCCTCGCGCGGGCGCCCCCGCCGACGACCGACCCGTTGAAGACGGCTCGACGCCGGTGCATTCTCCGCCCCATGCGCCCGGGTGAGGTCATCGACCGCCGCTTTGAGATCGAGCGCGTCGCGGCCTCCGGTGGGATGGGGACGGTCTACCGCGCCCTCGACCGGGTCACCGGGACGCCCGTCGCGCTGAAGCTGCTCGGCCAGCCCGACCGGAGCGGCGTCCACCGCTTCGAGCACGAGGCCCGGATCCTCGCCGAGCTCGATCACCCGCGGATCGTCCGGCATGTGGCCCACGGCGTCACCCCCGACGGGGTGCCCTACCTCGCCATGGAGTGGCTGGACGGCGAGAGCCTCGCGCAGCGCCTCACCCGGCAGCGGCTCGACCTCGAGGAGAGCCTCGCCCTGCTCCGCGCCACCGCCGAGGCGCTCGGGGCGGCGCACGCGCGCGGCATCGTCCACCGCGACGTCAAGCCGGGCAACCTGCTGCTCGTGGGCGGCGAGGTCGCCGGGCTCAAGGTGCTCGACTTCGGCATCGCCCGGATGAAGCGCACCATCGGCGCGCTCACGCGGACCGGCTCGGTCATGGGCACCCCGGGGTACATGGCGCCGGAGCAGGCCACCGGCGACCGGGACCGCCTCGACGCGCGGGCCGACATCTTCTCGCTCGGCGCCGTGCTCTTCGAGTGCCTCACGGGCAGGCCGGCGTTCCAGGGCCAGCACGTCATGGCCCTGCTCGCGAAGCTGCTCATGGAGGACCCGCCGCGCGTCCGGCACCTCCGGCCCGACCTGCCGCAGGAGCTCGACGACTTCGTCGCGCGCATGCTCGCGAAGGACCCGGAGAAGCGGCCGCGCGACGGCGCCGCCGTGATCGAGGCGCTCGACGCCCTCGAGCGCGATCCCAGCAGCGGCCTGGCCGTCACGCCCGTCCTCTACGAGGCGATCACCACCGGCGAGCTCCGGCTGCTCTCGATGGTGGCCGCGCGCGAGCCGCGGCAGACCTCCGGCGGGGGCGCGACGAGCACGCTCGTCTCCGCGCTGCCCCGCGAGCTCACGACGAAGCTCCACACGAGGACGCAGCCGTTCGGGGCGCGGGTCGACACGCTCGCCGACGGGACGGTCCTGCTCTCGATCGCGGGCGTCGGCGACGCGATCGAGCAGGCCGCGCGCGCGGCCCGCTGCGCCCTGGAGCTCGGCGAGCTCCTGCCGGAGGCCTCCGTGGTGCTCGCGACCGGCCGTGCCGAGCAGACAGGCAGCCTCCCGGTCGGGCCCGTCATGGACCGGGCCGCCGCGCTCCTCGCGCTCGCCGAGCGCGAGGCGCGGCCGGAGGGGCGGCCGGAGGGGCGGCCGGCGCCCGTGCGGATCGACGACGTGACCCGCGCGCTGCTCGACGCGCGGTTCGAGATCGAGGGCGAGCGGTCGGGCACCTTCCTCTTGCTCCACGAGCGCGAGGTCGGCCGGACGGCGCGGACGCTGCTCGGCAAGCCGAGCCCCTACGTCGGCCGCGACAGGGAGCTCCGGAACCTGCGCGAGCTCCTCG
Source organism: Sorangium sp. So ce1153 (assembly GCF_051521595.1). Classification (NCBI taxonomy): domain Bacteria; kingdom Pseudomonadati; phylum Myxococcota; order Polyangiales; family Polyangiaceae; genus Sorangium; species Sorangium sp. So ce1153. The sequence continues at coordinate 11,009,788 of NZ_CP150361.1, read as the reverse complement.
AGGACAGCTTCGGCGGGCCCGAGCCCCGCGCCATCCTGATCACCGGGCCGCCCGGGATCGGCAAGTCCCGCCTGCGCTACGAGCTCATCGAGGTCCTGCGGGAGCGGCACCCCGAGCTCACCATCGCCGTCGGACGCGGCGACTCGCTCAGCGCGGGCTCGCCTTTCTCGCTCCTCGGCTCCGCGCTCCGGGGCGCCGCCGGCATCACCGGCGGCGAGCCCGCCGCCACGCAGCGCGAGCGGCTGCTCTCGCTGGTCGCGCGCGCCCCGGCGCTGGAGCCGGGCGACACGACGCGGATCGCCGCCTTCCTCGGCGAGATCGTCGGCACGCCTTTCCCCGGCGAGGCCGACCCGAGGTTCCAGGAGGCGCGGCAGAGCCCTCCGCTCATGGCCGACCAGATCCCGCTCGCCTACCTCGACTTCATGGAGGCGGCGTGCGCGGCGGGGCCGTACCTGCTCGTGCTCGAGGACATCCAGTGGGGCGACGCCGCGTCGCTGAAGCTCATCGCGCGCGTCCTCCGGGAGCTCCGCGACCGGCCTTTCGCGGTGCTGTACCTCGCGCGTGTGGAGGTGCGGAAGGCCTTCCCGGTGCTGTGGGAGGGCAGCGAGGTCCACGAGATGACGCTGGGCGCGCTGCCGCGCCGCGCCGCCGAGGAGCTCGTGCGGCAGATGCTCGGCGACTGGCTCCCGCCCTCGGAGGTGGCCCGCCTGGTCGAGCGCGCGAGCGGCAACGCCTTCTACCTCGAGGAGCTCATCCGGGCGGTCGCCGAGGGGCGCGCGGACCGGCTGCCGGAGACGATCCTGGGCATGGTCGAGGCGCGGCTCGAGGCGATCCCCGCCGAGGCGCGGCGGCTGCTCCGCGCGGCGAGCGTCTTCGGCGAGACGTTCTGGAAGAAGGGGGCGCTCGCCCTGCTCGGGGACGCGGAGGGCTCGACCCTCGCGGTCGACTGGCTGCCCTGGATGCTCCAGCGCGAGCTCCTCGAGCGGCGCGAGCAGAGCCGCTTCTCGGACCAGGAGGAGTACGCGTTCCGGCACGCGCTCATCCGCGACGGCTCCTACGCGATGCTCACGGACCACGACCGCGCGCTCGGCCACCGGCTCGCCGCCGAGTGGCTCCTCCAGGCGGGGGAGCACGACGCCAAGGTGCTCGCCGAGCACTTCGAGCGGGGGGGCGAGCCGCAGCTCGCCGTGGAGTTCTACCTGCGCGCGGCCGAGCAGGCGCTCGCCGGGAGCGACGCGGCCGCGGCCGTGGCGCTCGCGGAGCGGGGGCTCGCGCTCGGCGCGGGGCGGGACGTCGAGGCGGCGCTCCACGGGATCCTGGAGGGGGTCTCCGACACGCTGCGCGCGGACGGCGCCGCCCTCTCGCCCGGCTCGTGAGCGGTCACGGGGTCCGCTTCCGCGGCCGCGGGATGCCGTACTCGTCGATGCGGTTGATCAGCGTGCGGAGCGAGACGCCGAGGAGCTTCGCGGCGCGCGTCTGGTTGCCCGCGGACTGCTCGAGGGCCTCGATGACGCGCTGCCGCTCGAGGGCCTTCATCTCGAGCCGGAGCTTCGCCATGGCCTCGGCGCGCGGCGTCGGCGTGGGGGGCTCCGCGGCGGCCGCGGGGCTGTCGGCGCCGTCGCCGCCGGGTCCTCCGCGCGCGCGCGCGCCGTCGGCGTGGGCCGGCGGCGGCACGGAGCCGCCCCGCGGCGGCGCGGCGCTGGGCGGCGGCGGCGGCACGGAGCCGCCCCGCGGCGGCGCGGCGCTGGGCGGCGGCGGCGGCACGGAGCCGCCCCGCGGCGGCGTGGCGCTGCTCGGCGGCGGCGCGGAGCCGCCCCGCGGGGGCGCGGCGCCGCACACGAGGTGCGGCGGGAGATCGCCAGGCAGGACCGATTCCCCCGCGCACAGGACCGCCGCGCGCTCGATCACGTTGCGCAGCTCGCGGACGTTCCCCGGCCAGGAGTACGCCTCGAGCACGCCGAGCGCGTCGGGGGAGATGCGGGGCGCGCCGCGCTGGTCGAGGTGCCGGCACGCCTCCTCGAGGAACTTCCTGGCGAGCGGGGCGATCTCGTCGCGCCGCTCGCGGAGCGGCGGGACCACGAGCGAGATGCCGTTCAGGCGGAAGTAGAGGTCCTGGCGGAAGGCGCCGCGCGCGATCTCGGCCTCGAGGTCGCGGTTGGTGGCCGCCACGAAGCGGAGGTCGACGCGGCGGGGCGTGCGGCCGCCGAGGCGCAGCACCTTCCGGTCCTCGAGCACGCGGAGCAGCTTCACCTGGAAGGCGAGCGGCAGCTCGCCGATCTCGTCGAGGAAGAGCGTGCCGCCGTCGGCCGACTCGATGAGGCCCGGGCGCGCCTGGCTCGCGCCGGTGAAGGCGCTCTTCTCGTGGCCGAAGAGCTCGCCCTCGAGGAGCGACGGCGGCAGCGCGGCGCAGTGCAGCTCGACGTAGGGCCCGCTGGCGCGCGGCGAGCGGGCGTGGAGGGTCCGGGCGAGCACCTCCTTGCCGACCCCCGTCTCGCCGAGGATGAGCACGCTGATGGGGCTCCGCGCGGCGCGGGCGGCCTGCTCGTAGAGCGCGACCATCGCCGGGGCCCGCACCACGACGTCCTCGGGCGCGTGCCCGCGGTCGGGCTCCACGGCCGGCCCCACGGGGGCGCGGCCGACGACGACGGTCGTCGCACCCAGGTTGAAGCGCTCGCCGACGACGATCTCGGCGCTCTCCCGCGACAGGCGCCGCAGGCGGTGGGTACGGGCCGTCACGGCGGGGAGCTGCTGCTCGCCGACGAAGGTGCCGTTGGCGCTCCCGAGGTCCTCCACCCGGAGCGGGGGACCGACGTGGAGGGCGGCGTGCCGGCGCGAGACCGAGCGATCGTCGATGCGCACGTCGCACCCCTCCTCCCGGCCGAGGACGACGGAGCCCCGGGGCGGCAGGGGCGCGAAGGCGATGGTGCTGCCCGCCACGATCGCGAGCCGGAGCGGCGCGCAGGATTCACGCCCATCGCCCCCCGGAGAGCCTTCGTCCACGCGACCATGATACGCGGCGCCGCGCCCTGTCCTGCACGAATCATGCAGAATCATGCAGATCGTGCAAACGGTTGCGCGATCCGCGCCTCGGCCGCCGAGCGGCCGGACGCCGGCGCCGCGAAATGCTGGGTTCGCCGCGCGGCACGCGTCCTGCTCTTCCAGCGTTCGAGCGTCCGAACGTCGACGACGAACCTGTCGACGACCGTGACGACGCGGACCGGTGACCGCTGATCGACGCGGAGCGACGCGGAGCGACGCGGATCGACGGCCGAGCGCGGACGAGCAGCGCCGCCGGTCCTGAACGACAGCGTGCGTGGTGCTTCCGAGCGGACTGGCGGGCTCAAGCCGCCCCCTTCTTACCCCCACTTACGCATCAGGAGTGGTCATGTGCACTGAGCATGGATCTTTCAACCGCAGGCGTCTTCTCCAGGGGCTAGGCCGCGCGGCGGCGGTGGCTGCGTTCACGCCGGCGGCGGTCCTCTCGACCCGGGTCGCCGAGGCGCACGTGGTGGCGCCGCAGGAGCTCGCCCCCGGGAGGCCCGAGAGCGTCGGCCTGTGCTCGGATCGCCTCGAGGACGTCTTCGCGCGCGTCTCGCGCCGCGTGAACGACGGCCTCTTCCCGGGCGCTGTCGCGCTGATCGCGCGGCGGGGCCGGATCGTCGGGCACCGGGCGTTCGGCACCCGGGTTCGCGGCCAGGACGAGCCGGTCACGCTCGACACGCTGTTCGACCTGCTCTCGATGACGAAGGTCCTCGCGACCGCGACGTCGGCGATGATCCTGGTGCAGGACGGCGTCCTGCGGCTGAACGACAGGGTCGCCGACTTCGTGCCGGGGTTCTCGGCCCACGGCAAGGCGGCGATCACGGTGCGCGACATGCTCCGGTACACGGCCGGCCTGCCGATCGACAGCCAGTTCCTGGACGAGGCGGACGACGATCGCGTCTGGCGGCGGATGGCCGAGGCGCCGCTCGAGTACACGCCGGGGACGCAGGTGCTTTACAGCGATCTCACCTACCGCCTGCTCGGGCGGGTGCTCGAGGCGGCGTCGGGCATGGACCTCGACGAGCTCGCGAAGGCGCGCATCTGGGGCCCGCTCGGCATGCGCGACACGACCTTCAACCCGTCGGCCGCGCTGATCCCGCGGACCGCGGCCACGGGCTTCTCTGCGCTCCGGGGCCGTGTGGTCCGCGGCGAGGTGCAGGACGACCAGGACTTCGCCCTCGGCGGCGTCGCCGGCTGCGACGGCGCCTTCTCGACCGCGAGGGACATCGCTGTCTTCTGTCAGATGATCCTGAACGGCGGAACGTACGGCGGCGTCCGGATCCTGAGCCGCCCGGCCGCCGCCGCGATGGTGAGCAACCAGACGCCCGAGGTCAGGGCGGCGGACACCGACCAGTCCCCGCTCTCGAACCTCCTGTGTACGCCCAAGGGCTATGGCTGGGAGCTCGCGACCCGCCGCTTCTCCAACGGCGGGACGCGCCTCGGCAGGAGCGCTTACGGCAAGTCCGGCGGCGCGGGGACGTTCATGTGGATCGACAGCCGCCGCGAGCTGTTCGGGGTGCTGCTGACCAACCACGGGCTGCCGACGCCGTTCGACGAGATCGGCTGGAACCGGATGCTCGACTCGGTGGGAAGCGCGGAGTTCTTCGACGGGATCGTCAACGCCGTGATGGACGAGTGACCGGCGCGCGCGCGCCGGGCGGGGCCGCGTCCGCGCGGCGCGGCCCGCGCGCGCTCACGGGCCGCAGCCGGCGCGCTCCGACCCGAGCGCGAGATCGTCGTACCACATGTTCTTGGCTCCGCCGTGGTACTTCTCGAAGCCGAGCTTGAAGAGCTTGTAGTCGTACGGCCCCCAGTTCGTGACGTGGAGCTGCTCGACCTCGGTGCCGTCCACGAACACGCGCACCTCGCTGCCAGGCCCGTTGTAGTTGAACTCGAGGCAATACCAGGTGTTCGCCGCGAGCTTCACGCCGCCGTCGCACGAGTACGTCCCGCCGTTCGAGAGCTTCTCGGCGTCATCGGTCTTGCGGTTCAGCTCGAGCTGACACTGGTGCTCGCCGATGCGGATATGCTCACCCTCGTTGGGATCGCCGTTGCCGGTCGTCGCCGCGACATAGGTGTTGTGGCCCATCTGGATGGCGGTGTCGCTCTTGACGTAGACCCTGCCCCAGAACGCGCTCGGCACGGGGATGCCGAGCATCTGGCTGAAGTCCGAGCCCGTGACCTTGACCGAGCGCGAGCCGCTGTGGCCCGAGCTGTCCAGCGTGACGAATTCGCCGGCCCTGGCGCGCAGGTACTCGGGGAAGAACTGGAGCTCGGAGGGGAGCGAGCCGCCCTCGAAGTCGGAGCAGAAAATGCTGCACCCACCGGAACCCGTGCCCCCGGCCGCCGTGCTTGTCGTGGTGTCGCCCCCGGTTCCCGTCGTCGCGCCGGTGGTGGTGACGCCGGTGGTCGTGGTGGCGCCGGCGGTGGTGACGCCGGTGGTCGTGGTGGCGCCGGTGGTGGTGACGCCGGTGGTCGTGGCGGCGCCGCCGGTGCCGGAGGAGGTGCTCCCGGGGCCCGCGGTTTCCCCCCCGGAGCCGCCGGCGCCGCCGCTCCCGGAGCTGGAGTCGTCGCCGCACGCGGCCACGGATGCAAGCGTGACCATGGTCAACAAGCTGAAGGAACGAGCCAAGAAGGACATGCTGGAGATCTCCTCAACAAAGGGCGCAGAATGGCCCAAGCGATGCGCGCGACTCTATCAGTGAACCACCCGCATGTCAGGCCCAACCGCAGGAGTGGGCGGCGTGGGCTTTCGTTGCGGGCGCGAGCGCGAGGGGCGGTGCGCGAGCCCGCGCCACAAGCCCTCTCTGCGCAGGGCGCCGCGCCGTGAGACGCTTGATCTCGTCCACCTGCCGCTGCGATTCCTCTCCGTCGAGCTGACCCGCCCACCCCGCCCTCCAGACCATGCTGCCCGCGTCCCCGCCCTCCGTCGAGCTCACGAGCCCCCGCGTCGGGTGGCGCCATGAGGGCCTGGGCCGCGTCTTCGGGGTCCTCGCGCTGCTCGCGATCGGGGGGCCTTTCGTGGCCAGCGTGCTCATCTTGATGATGGCGGACTTGCTGGGCCATGAGGGCCTTCGCTCTCACTCTTTCCACACGCTGACCCTGGTGATTCCCGGGGCGCTCGTCGCCCTCGGTCTCGCCCTGGTGAGCGTCTTCCTCTCCACGACGCCCGTCAGCCGGCGGGGCCCGGTGCGCGTGGCCGCGGGCGCGGGCGGCCTGCGCCTCGCCATGGGCGCCGCGGAGCGCTGGATCCCGCGCGCCGAGGTCCGCTCCGGCCTGGTGTTGCCCGAGCCGCGCATGCGGGTCGAGCTCCACCTGCGCCGCGGGCAGGTGCTCGACGTGCAGGTCGCGAGCGAGGAGGAGGGCGCGCGCCTGCTCGCGGGCCTCGGGATCGGCCCCGCGGAGCGGCGCGTCGCGATCTCGCTCGGCGGTGTCCACCGCGAGCTCGTGGCCGGCTGCGCTGGGCTGCCGGCGTTGATGACGTTGTGGCTCGTCGTGCTCGGGGGGCTCTTCGGGCACATCGGCGCCGCGCTGGCCATGGCGTGGCTGGTCCTCACCCTGGTGCCCACCTGGCTGCTCCGCCGTGCCGCCCGACCCACCCAGGTTGTGGTGGGCAGCGACGGGGTGCGCGTCGAGCGGTCCTTCTCGAGCGCGTGGGTGCCGTATGCCGAGCTCACGGAGATCCGGAAGGACGGCGATGCGCTGCTCCTCGTGAGCCAGAAGAGCGGCACGCTCGTGCTCGAGACGGGGGAGGCCCAGAGCGATGCGGTCGCGGTGCGCATTCGCGAGGCGCACCGGCGCGTCGCCGGCGGGGCCGCGCCGCGCGGGGCCGAGGCGCTGGAGCGGCGCGGCCGCGACGTCGCGGCCTGGCGGGAAGACCTGCGCAAACTGCTCGCCACCGGCGACTACCGCGCCACCGGCATGATCCCGGAGGACGCGGTCCACGCGCTCGACGACGCCGACGCCCCGCGGGATCGCCGGGTCGGCGCCGCGCTCTTCCTGCGCGTGGCCGGCTACCCCGAGGCGCAGGACCGCATCCGGGTCGCCGCCGGGACCACGGCCGACGACGCGCTGCGCGCGGCGCTCGAGCAGGCCGCCGAGGAGGAGCTCGACGACGCCGCGCTGGCGCGGGCCCTGCGCTGAGCCATGCGGGGCGCGCGGCGCCGGGGCGCCGGGGGTGGCGAGGGCGGCAACCACGGTGCGCCACTCTCCGGGGGTCGCGGGGGCGGCAACCACGCGGGGGCGGCAACCACGGTGCGCCACTCACCGGGGGTGGCGGGGGCGGCAACCACGGTGCGCCACTCTGGGCCAGGGCAGGGCGAGCGCTGCGGGGCACGGCCGCAGGTCGCGAGATTCCCAGCGATATCCAGCGGTGAGGCGCTGGCACATGTCCTGCACGACGGCGACAGCGGAGGTGTTCATGTCACGTGTCTTTCTTCAGGACGATGCAGCCTTGCTGTCGCCGCTGCCCACGCCCCCGCCGCGAACGGCGGCCCTGATACGGGGGGCGTCCCGCGCTGCCGCCGCGGCTGCCGCCGTCTTCGTGGTTGCCTGTGGTGCGCCGAGCACCGACCAGGAAGGAGATCAAGGCCACCAGATCACCACCGAGCCTCAGCCGGACGAGGGCTGTGGCGACTGGAAGCCGATCCCGCCCATGCCTCCTCCGCGCGACGACGAAGGCGAGATCACCCCACCGATGCCGCCTCCACCGCCGGACGGCGAGATCATCCCACCGATGCCGCCTCCACCGCCGGACGACGAGCAGGGCGAGGTCATCCCGCCCATGCCACCTCCGCTGCCGTGCGGCGATGAGGGAGAGATCATCCCGCCGATGCCGCCGCCGGATGACGAGATCATCCCGCCGATGCCGCCGCCGCCGCCGGGCGGTGACGAGGGAGAGATCATCCCACCGATGCCGCCTCCACCGCCGGACGACGAGGAGGGCGAGGTCATCCCGCCCATGCCGCCGCCGATGCCTCCCCCGTGCGAGTGAGCCGTTCCCGCGTGGCGCCGGTGCAGATCCTGTAACGTCATGGAGGTGGAAGATGGGCGAACATGATCGCGAGCTCGAGGTCGCGCCCGAATGGTGGCGATGGGCCACGGAGAACCTGCTGCGCGGCGTGGCGGAAGGCCTGGTCTCGGAGCAGCTCCAGGCCGCGGGCGTGAGCGGCGCACAGGCCAGAGAGCTCATCTCGGCGATCGTCGGTTCGCCCATCTTCCTCGCCGCTCGGCCGTTCGCCCGCGCGGCGAGGCAACACGAGATGCTGGCGCGGCTGCAGCAGCGGATGGCGGCGGCGGCCCGCGATCCGACGGAAATTCCACGGCGGTCCGGCGTGTCCGCCGCGGAGCTTCGCGACGTGTATGTCGCCGGGAACATCCCGGTCATCCTGACCGACGTGGTGACCCGCTGGCCCGCGTTCGGCCGGTGGACGCCGGCCTATCTCTCCGAGACCTTCGGCGACGTCGTGGTGGACGTGACGACGGGACGCTTGAGCGACCCCGACTACGATATGCACGCGGCGCGACACACGGAGAGCACGTCGCTGCGCGACTTCGTCGCGCGCATCGAGGCCGCGCGCACGGAGACGAACGACTTCTACATGGTCGCCAACAACCGTGTCCTCGAGCGGACGAGGCTCGGCGCGCTGCTGAACGACGTGGTGCTCCCGGACGGGTACTGCGCCGCGCAGCGGCTCCTGGGCAGCTCGGCGCTGTGGCTCGGCCCCGCGGGGACCGTGACGCCGCTCCACTACGACACATCCAACATCCTCTTCGGCCAGGTGTACGGCAGGAAGCGCTACCGCATGATCGCGCCGTTCGAGACATCGCTGTTCGAGGGGGCGCGCGCGATGTATGCCGCTCGGGACCCGGAGCAGGGCTCGATGGAGCCGGTGCTCGTGAAGGACGTCGTGCTCGAGCCGGGCGAGGCGCTCTTCATTCCGGTCGGCTGGTGGCACCATGTCCGCGCGCTCGACGCGAGCATCAGCCTGGGGATCAACAGCTTCCCGTTCCACAACAACTTCGACTGGTACCGGCCGAGCAACGTCGCGTAGGTCGCGGACGACCCGACTCAGGTTGCGACCCGACGACCCGACTCAGGTTGACTCGGCAAGACGACCCGACTCCGACCGGCCAAACGACCCGACTCAGGTTGACTGAACGACCCGACCCAGGTTGACTCTGCCAAGACGACCCGACCCCGCCGACTCGACCCCGGTGGATCCCGTGTCTCGCTCGACGTGGGTCGAGCTATCCAGCCAGACCCAGGTTGAGTTATCCGGCCTTCGACCGATCCGGGTGGCGGAGTTGGTTCGGAGTCATCCGGCCGAGCGACCCGGGTTGTGTTCCGATCGATCCTGCGGTCCGAGCGACCCGACCGACCCCGAAGTCGACCTAGACTAGATCGCGGTCTTGGCGCGGGTTGCGGTCCGGGGTCTTGACCCGGGTCCCGACCGACCTGCACGCTCCGCCATGTATCTTGTCGTGCTCCTGCGACCGGCTTTACGCCGCGAGCACCACCTCATTCACGTGGGCCCCATGGAATATGCGCATCCACCATGTCCCCACCGGAAACACAGCGCTGCGCACGCCAGCGCACCATCGTTCGAGCGCAGCGCGGTACGAGGCGCGAAACGTACGCACCGCAGCAGCAGCGGTTCGCCACGCATCACCCTGCTCACGGCCGACTGCGAATGTCGGATTGCGCTCACACAGGTCCTCGAAGCTCGTGGCTCGCTCGTAGGGGGAGACATTGCTGGCTCGCTCGGCGCCCAAGAAGCCGAAACCTCGCCGGTGCACCTCTGCATGGGCCTGCGCTTCCATGCGGGCTAGCTCATCAGCCACCTGACGACGGAAGCAATCGGCGTTTTCCTGTGCGATGACGGGCGGCAGCACGAGCGGGAGCGTCGCCTCGTCGAGCCACTGCGGGTTTTCCGGGTCGAGATATGCCGAGGGACGCGTCGCGTGAAGCGCGCCACGGCCGAGTTCCCCCACATCCACCTTGACACCTGGCCATTCCGTCGCATGCAGGACCAGACCAGCAGCCACCGGGTTTGCGAGTACGTAGGCGATCTTCTCCACCACCGCCGCCTGCGTCAGCAGCTTCACCACGCTGGTGGCCTCATGATCCCATACCGGCCCTTCCCATTTGCGCAGCACCTTCGTGCCCAGCGCGACGAGGCGATGGAAGAACTGCAAGAAGCGCGGCAGCACACCCCGCACATCGGTCACAACGAGATGCAGGTGCGTCGACATGGCGCAGAGGGCATGAACCTCGACACCGTAGCGGCGCGCCGAGACGGCGAGGGCATAGACCAACAGCTGGTTGATGGTCGCATCAGGCCGCAACAGCAGGTGCCGGCGCAGGACGCGTCGGGTGATCAGGTATGTGACGCCTGGAGCGATCTCGCGAGGCTGGCTCATGGCCGGGGTGCAGAGACAAGCGCTGTGCCTGAAGGTAGGGTGGTTCATTTCAAGGATTTGCCCGGCTTGGTGGGTGGCGGCCGCCAATTCCGCCATGGCGCCGCCACCTCGGCCGATGCGCGCTGCGTTGCCGCGGCTGCCCCAAGTTGGTCGGGTCGCCCCGTCGCCGTCGCCCCGCAACCTGGGTCGCCGCCGGCTCCGGCTCCTCAACCTGGGTCGGGGTCGCCGCCGGGCGCCGCAACCTGGGTCGGGTCCCCGGGCGCCGCAACCTGGGTCAGGTCCCCGGGCGCCAACCTGGGTCGGGTCGCCCGGGCGCCGCAACCTGGGTCGGGTCCCCCCGGTCCCCGGGCGCCAACCTGGGTCGGGTCGCCCCGGGCGCCAACCTGGGTCGGGTCGCCTCCTCCATCCGCCTTGACACTACCGCGGATCGGTACATATTACCAAAGGTAACTTACCAACAGTAAGTTAGCGTCGAACACACCTCGGGCGCCCGCGCGACCTGGCGGGAGGAGTCCATCCGCATGACCACACGAACGATGTCACCTGTTCTCTTGATCGGCGGTTCCGGCCACGTAGGCGCGCGCGCGGCGAAGGCCCTCCGGCGGCTGCAGCCAGACCTCCCGATCGCGATCGCCGGACGCGACGCGCGTAAAGCGTCCGCGGTCGCCGCGGAGGTCGGCGGTCCCACGACGGCGACGTCCGTCGACATCGACCGGGACGACCTCGGTCTCGATCGTGGCGCGTCGTTCAGCGCCCTCGTCGTGCTCGTCAAGGACGGGGCGTCCAACGCCATGAAGCGCGCGCAGGCGGACGGCGTGCCTTACGTCGCCTTCTCTGACTTCGTCTCGGAGATCGGTCCTGTGGTCGCCCATTACATCGCGCGACCGACGCGCGCTCCCATCCTCATGCTGGGCCACGCCCTCGGCGGCACGGCGACGCTCGCGGCGCTGCACCTCGCGCAGGAGCTTCGACGCGTCGACACGATCGCGATCGGCTGCGTGATCGACGCGGACGATCACGGCGGTCCCGCAGCGCAGGCCGACTTCGAGCGAAACCAGCAGATCGCGCAGGCTGCGCTCCTCCTCGAGGGCGGCAAATGGACCTGGGCGCGAGGCGACGCCTCGACACGGCGCATCGTCGACGCCGAAGGTGTGGAGGTCGTCGGCCAGGCCTTGCCGCTCCTCGACGTGGTCAGCCTCGCAGCGGCCACCGACGCACGGTCGATCCGTGTCGACATCGCCGCGCGAGACGCGACCAAGCGTGGCGCCGGGCAGGTGACGGACCTCGTCATCGAGGTGTCGGGGCAGCGCCACGACGGATCGAGCGCGCGGCTGCGTTACGACATCATCGACGCGGACAGCCATGGGCGCCTCAGCGCGTACGGCGCAGCGATCACGACAGAGCGCCTGCTGGGGCTCACCGGCGGTCCTCCGGTCGGCCCCGGCCTCTACCACCCGGAGAGCGTGCTCGACCCCGCACGCTTCCTTGCGAGGCTCGAAGAGCTCGGCGCGCGCATCCGCCGCACCCGAGCGGAGAGCGCCTGAAGATCGGAGTCATCGGTGCGGCCCACGTCGGCGGGACGCTCGCGCGGCCTCACGGAGCTCGGACACGAGGTATTCGTCGCGGACTCGCGCGGGCCGCACACGCTCGCGGAAGGCTCGCGCTCCTCGTGCGGGCGGCCCGCTCACCCCGGTCGGAGCCCCATCGCGCGCGCCACGCCGTCCCGGTACTCCATCCAGGCCGCATGCGCCGCGGCCACCGCTGCGGTGACAGCGTCCGCCGTCGGTCCCTCGTCCGGCACGTGCCCGAGGACCATCTCCCACGCGTCCCGCCGGTGCCCGCCCTCCACCGCCCGGTGCGCCCTCGCCAGACGCATCTGCTCCGGGGGACATCCGTAGTGACGCACGATGGGGTGCGCGCGCAGCGCCTCCTCGATCGGCAGCACCTCTCGCCGCCCCTCGAGCTCCGCGCGCTCGTGCACGCTGCCCTCCACGAAGATGGTCAGCACCGCCGCGCCCACCACCCACGGCGGCGCCGCGCTCACGCGGTCGAGCAGCGTCCGGTAAGCGCGAGCCTCAGGCTCCAGCGGGATGGACTCGTCCTCGATGGCGGCGCGCGGGATGCCCAGGCCGTCGATCATCTCGAGGAAGAGCTCCGGATGCGACACGCCCAGCGAGAGCTTTCCGGTCTGCTCCTCGAAGAGGTTCTCCGCCAGGGCGCTGCGCACCGGGGCCGGCGGCGACTGGCCGAGCACGCGCGCGAGCAGCACCGGGAAGTCGCGCACGTAGACCCGGTACTCGTGCCGGAAGTGGACCGCGAGCTGGTCGCGCGTGAGGCCAGGGCCCGTGAGGTGCGTCCAGGCCCAGTGGTTCTTGCGGTCCATGATCGCGAGCAGGCGCTCCTGAAGACGACTCGTCATGCGGCAGCTCCTCGGCAAAGGGAGGCTTTGTTCTACCGCACGAGCGACGTCTGCCCAGCGCCGCCGCCGCCGCTCGAGCGGAGGATGTCGCGCCGCCTTCGCCCCGCCAGGCACAGCGGTGTGCTGGGCTGTCACGATGAGCGCCGGGGGTGGCCATGGACGGTCGCCACAGGCGGTCCTGGCGGCGACGCCGGCGCTCTCTGCTCGAGCTCGGCCTTCGTCGGTCTTCATCTGGCGATCGCTGGTCGCTCGTCGATCGTCTCACCGGCCAGCAGCGTGTCCCAGCGCTCGGCGCCCTCGCTGCGCGTCGACGGCGGTCGATCCTCCGGATCGTCCTCGCCCACTCGCCGCGCTGACCGGTGTGGCGCGCTCGCGCGCGACGGCGCCACGGTGGGGCCTTGCGCGTGCGTGCCCCAGCCGAGAAAGCTGAACGGCGTCCCGGCCTCGGAGCACGCATCGCGGATGCTCGTCACCCACGCAGGACGCACCGGCGCGTCGCCGCCGCGGAGGATGACCCAGTCCACGCCGCCGGACCCGCGGCATGCGTCGCACTGGACGTGGCCCGGGCTGCCGTAAACGTCGACCCCGTGCGACACGCGGCCGAACCCACCGCAGCGCGGGCAGAGCAGCCTCGGATCCGAGCACGCCGCAGCGGGGTCCGGCCCCAGGTCGATCGCCTCGCGGGGCTCCAGCCAGAGCGCGCGGCAGGCGGCTGGCGCTGAGAGGATGGCGGGAAGGCCGGCCTCGACCTCGGCCTGTGTCGTCGCGACGAGCGCCGGGATGACGCGCGCGTGTTGCACGCAGGACACGATCGCCGGCGAACGCGCCGGGATCACCGCGCACGCGCCGCGATCGGCCATGGCGAGCGCCTCGGACAACACGGTCGCTGGCGGAAGCGAGGCGATGGGCTCGAGCACCACGAGCCGATCGGCCATGTCCATCCACGCCCGCGGAGCGTGCGGGGCATCGCGCCAGTTCCAGAAGGTCCAGTGTCTCACCGCAGTTCCAGCGTCTCACCTCGAGGAGGAAAGACAAGGCCCTGCACAACGAGCGTGCTGCGGTGGCGAAGCAAATGAAGAGCGTGGCGGCTGGCGGCACGTGGCGATGATCCGCTGGTGCTGAAATCGGCTGCGCGAGCGGTCTCTCCACCAGATTGCGTGAGGTCTGGCCAACGCGCGCAGCGCGGCCCCGACCCGCGCGCGGTGTCAACCTGGGTCGGATCGGCTTTATGATGCGGCGCATGTGGTCGTCTTCCATCCCTGCACCGGGTCCGTATCGCTGTGTCGGCGGCATGGGGTCGGCTCTCCTGCGGATTTTCCTGGTCGCTGCCCTCGCTGGGTGCTCCGCCGAGCAACGCAGCTTCGTCGACAGGGGCTCCGGCGGCGCTGGCGGTGCTGGCGGGACAGGCGGCGCGGACGCCGGTGGGGCAGGCAGCGACGGCGCTTCGAGCACCGGTTCCGGCGAGAGCTGCGCGGCGCCTTCGGACTGTGCTGCCCCGGCGGACCCGTGCCAGATCCCTGCGTGCGTCGAAGGCAGGTGTGGCGCGGCGCCGTTGCCGGAAGGCACCGAGATTGCGACGGCGGCCGGCGATTGCCAGCAGATCTTCTGCGATGATCGCGGCGCTTCGATCGTCGTTGCTGCGGATGAGCCCGAGGACGATGGCAATCCGTGCACGTCTGACACCTGCGACGGGACAGCGCCCATCCACTCGCCCCAGCCGGGGCCGTGCCCAGGGGGGCGCTGCGACGACGCTGGCCGCTGCGTGCCGGTCGAGTGTACGGGCGACGTCGAGTGCGGCAGCTCGACGGAATGTTACCGATACACATGCGATAACGGGCTCTGCGCGGAGGGGCCCGCGCCGGCAGGTACCTTGTGCAACATGCAGCAGGATCAGTGCGACGGGGCGGGCCGGTGTATCGACTGCGTGAACAGCGGCGGGTGCGGAGAATGCTGCGTCTGCGCTGCCGGCGGGGTCTGCGTCCCGGCGTGAGCCGCCGCCGGGGCGGCGACCCGAGCCCCTGGGACACGCTCTGCGATGATGGGCTGGAGCGGTTCGACGAGGCGGCGCCGCCGCCTTATCACGGCTCTCGATTGACCGCGCTTCGCGACCATGGACGGTTGTCCTTTCCGCCGGCGGGCGCTTGCCGCTAGCATCGCGCGCCCGCGCGCCGCCACCGGGCGCCCGCGCGGCGCGACTGTTTGAATGCCAAGGAGGCCCTCCGTGCACCGTCGACATGCGCTCTGGATCCTGATGCTTTGCCTCACTTCCCTGCTCGCCGGGTGCGGGCACCCCTGGAAGACGATCCGTCAGGCTGCGCCGAACCCGTTCTACGGCAAGGGGCGTTTCGGGGTCGTCCCGGTGACGTTCATCGCCCTCCAGGTCGGCAACAAATCCGAGGCCGAGTGGATGGCGGAGAAGGACGCCGAGCAGCAGCAGAGCTGGCAGGAGGACAAGGCGGCGATCAACGAGCAGTTCACCGCGGCCCTCATGGCGGAGGCAGCGTCGGAGGACGCCATCGTCGTCAAGGCGACGAGCGCGGCCGACGCGCCGTTCTTCATCCGCTCGAACGTGACGTTCTACGAGCCCGGCGTCTTCACCGGCGTCTTCAACATGGACACGGTCGTCAAGGCGACGGTGCAGATCACCGACCCGGCCGGGATGGTGCTCGACGAGGTCATGTTCGAAGCGAAGTCGCCGGCGTCGCTGATCAATCCATCGACCGGCGGTCGTGCGCGGGACGCGGCGAGCCAGCTCGGAAAGCTGGCGGCGATGTACCTCAGCCATCGCATCCGGGGCGAGGACTGAGCCCAGGGCCGCAGCGCCGCCGTCGAAGCTGACTGCGGCGAGCGACGGCAGCTCCTCGGCGCGTACGCGCACCCCGAGGTCTCGGTCGCTGCCGGAGCGGCCGACCCGGATCGGGGTGGCCGAGCGCCGTCGAGCCCGTCCCGGCCTGCTCGAAGGGTCGAGAGAGGCCATACGGAGTGGAACCACATGAATGAGCTGAGCCGTTCGCAGATAGAGCACTTCATCGCGGAGGGATTCGTCCGTATCGACGCGGCGTTTCCTCGGACCGTCGCCGACGAGGGCCGCGCGATCCTGTGGCGTGACACGGGGATGGATCCGAACGATCCGAAGACGTGGACGAAGCCGGTCGTCCGACTCGGGCTCTACGGCCAGCGACCGTTCGCTGACGCGGCGAGCACGCCGGTGCTTCGGGCCGCGTTCGATCAGCTGGTCGGTCGCGGGCGCTGGCAGCCGCTTACGGTGCTCGGCACGTTCCCCGTTCGCTTCCCGTCGCCTGAGGACCCTGGAGATGCGGGCTGGCATATCGACGCGAGCTTCGGCACCGAGAACCCGGACTTCATGTCGTGGCGCGCGAACGTCGCGTCGCGCGGCCGCGCGCTGCTCATGCTGTTTCTCTTCTCGGACGTCGGGGAGTCCGACGCGCCGACGCGCATCCGAGCGGGGTCGCATCTGGACATCGCGAGGCAGCTCGCGCCGGCGGGCGAGCAGGGGCTGACGCTGCGCGAGCTGGCCGCCAACGGCTTCGAGGAGACTGTGCATCGATCGCAGGTGCTCGCGACGGGCGAGGCGGGGACGGTCTATCTATGTCATCCGTTCCTGGTGCACTCCGCGCAGCCGCACCGCGGCACGCGCCCGCGCTTTCTGGCCCAACCGCCGCTGCTTCCGTCCGAGCCGTTGCGGCTCGAGCGCGAAGGCGGCGAGCAATCACCGGTCGAGCAGGCGATTCGCGGGGCGCTGAGCGGCGCTCTGTGATCCGCCGACGAGCCGGGTGATCGATCCACGGCGGCGACCCGACCCAGGTTGAGGCGGCGGCGGCGGGGCGGCGCCATGGCTGAAAAATTCGATCTAGGTCGCAACCTGGTCCGGGTCGGGCGACCCGACCCGACCCAGGTTGAAAAATAGCGCCATGGCTGAAAATTCGATCCAGGTTGCAACCTGGGTCGGGTCGCGCGGCCCAACCTGGGTCGCGGCGCGGCGCGGCCCAACCTGGGTCGGGTCGCGCGCAACCTGGGTGGGGTCGGGGGCCCAACCTGGGTCGGGTCGCGGCCGCCGCTCAACCTGGGTCGGGTCGCGGCCGCCGCTCAACCTGGGTCGGGTCGCCGGGTCGCGCCGGGTCGCGCAACCTGGGTCGGGTCGCGCGGCCGGGTCGCTGCTCAACCTGGGTCAGCTCGCGCAACCGCGGGTCGCTGCTCAACCTGGGTCAGATCGCGGCCGGGTCGCTGCTCAACCTGGGTCGGCTCGCTGCTCGCGGTGCTGGGCGCGCCAGGCGGCGGGGGTGACGCCGTGGTGGCGCCGAAACAGGCGCACGAAGTGGCTCGGGTCGGCGTAGCCAACGCGCTCGGCGATGACGTCGACATACTCGTCGGTCGCGAGGAGCCGGCGTCTCGCCTCGGCAAGACGTCCCTCCACGATCCACGCGCCAACCGTGCGCCCGGTGGCCTGCTTGACCGCCGTGGTCACGTGGGCGGGCGTCCGTCGCACCGCCTCCGCGACCTCCTTGAGCGAGAGCGGCCCGAGGCACCGGGCCTCGATCACGGTCAGCGCCTCCGCCACGATCGAGGGACGCTGCTGCGGCGCGACCCGGACGCTGCCGCTCGCGCGCACCACCTCCGCGAGCACCAGCGCCAGCAGGCTCTCGGCGACCACCGGCATCGCCCCCCCGGCCTGCTGCTCACGCTCGAGCTCCCGGAGCAGATCGAGCACGTACGCCTGTCGCGCCGTCGGCAGCTCGACCACAGGAGACGCCCCGTGGCGGACGCGGTCGATCGGGGCGAGCAGCTCGCCGTAGCGCGCCGGGTCGAGGCACGTCCGGCAGAAGCCCAGCCCCCATACCTCGGGGCGGCTCGCGGACAGCACGCGGTGCGCGTCCCCGGCCGGAATGAGGTGGAGGTGCCCGGCCCGCAGCTCGAACTCTCCGCGATGCTCGACCCGCATCCGACCGCCGACGTGCAGGGCGAGGGCAACGTAGGTGTGGACCGCCGGGCTCCGCATCGGCCTCACGACGTCGCCGCAGCCCGCATGCCGCATGAACCGGATCGGATTGGGGCCGAGATCTTCGTGGCTCACCCGCGGAGCGTACCACCATCGCCGTGGCCTGGCGGCGGCGCGGGGCGCGATCGAAAAGGAGGCCAAGGCCACCGGAAAGGCGTCCAAGGACGCGCGCCTCTGCCGGCGCCAGGCTCCTCGCGCCGGACCGACATCCGCGCCACCCGAGGATCCCCGATGCATGACCGAGCTGAGCACCTCCCCCCCGGTGACGAGGCGCGCTGGACCGCTGTCGCGGCCAGCTACGAGCGCTGGGCCGAGCCCCTGACATCCCATTTCGCGCGCGCGGCGCTGTCGCTGGCGGGCAACGTCGCGCGCGGCGAGCGCGTGCTCGACGTCGCCGCCGGGACGGGAGCCCTCGCGCTCGCCGCGGCCGAGGCGGGCGCGCGCGTGCTCGCGACCGACTTCTCGCCCGGCATGGTGGCGCGCTTGCGCGACCGACTCCAGCCCTTCCCCGCGAGCGAGGCGCGCATGATGGACGGGCAGGCGCTGGCGGTGGAGGACGCGACCTTCGATGCGAGCTTCTCCATCTTCGGCGTCATGCTGTTCCCCGACTGGCGGCGCGGGCTGGCCGAGCTCGTCCGCGCGACCCGGCCCGGCGGCCGGGTGATCATGGCAACCTGGGTGAACCCCGAGGGCGCCGGGCCCGCGCCGCTCTTCTTGCAGGCGTACCGCCGCGCCTTCCCGGGCGCGGCGATCCCCCCGCCGCCGCCCGGCATGTCGGTCCTCTGCTCGCCGAAGGGCCTGAAGGCGGAGATGGTCCGGGCCGGGTGCGGCGAGGTCGCCGTGCACGCGGTCGACGGCGCCTGGGGCGGGCCCTCGGTGGATCTCGTCATGGAGGACATCGACCAGATCCTCCGTCTGATGCCGCTCTACGCCGCGCTCGACAGCGACGGGCGCGCCCGGCTGAGCGGACCGCTGCGCGCCGCCATCGACGCCTGCGCCGAGCCAGGCGGCGCCGTTCGCGTGCCGGCGACGGCGAACGTCGCGATCGGTCGCCGCTGACGCGCGCGGCGTCCGGGCCGTGGCGGAGCCGCACCCGAGGGCGCTAGAGGGCGCGTGCGGCCGGCGCGAGGCCCAGCAACCCTGGGAGCTCCGCGAGGCTGCGCACGACGCGAACGCCGTCCGCAACGCGCCCCTCCGCGCGCTCCCCTTGCAGCGCAACCACGGTCGTCCCGGCGGCGAGGCCAGCGGCGATCCCGGGGCCGCTGTCCTCCACGACGACGCACTCGGACGGTGGAATGCCCATCGCGCCCGCTGCGTGCAGGAACAATCCGGGGTCCGGCTTCCAGGCGCCTACCTCGTACGAGCTGAAGATGCGGCCCGAGAAGAACGGCAACAGGCCGGTCACCGAGAGGCTCAGCTCGATCTTTTCCCGCGGGCCGCTCGACGCGACGCAGAAAGGGACGGAGAGGGCGCTCACCAGGGCCAGGGCCCCGTCCATCGGGCGCAATCGCTCGCGAAACGCGGTGGCCGTGCGCCGCCTGAGCTCCGCGACGAACGAAGGAGGCAGCGCTCTCCCCGCGCGCGCCTCGAGCGCCGCGACGCAATCCGCCATCTTGCAGCCCCGGAACAGCGCCGTCGCCTCGTCGACCGTCATGCTGACGCCGTGGTCGGCCGCGTGCTCGACGAGCACCTCGTTGCCCAGGCGCTCGCTGTCCACCAGCGTGCCGTCACAGTCGAAGATGATCGCGCTCATGCGCCTGTCCTCGCGGGCCACGATACCGCATCGCAGCGGACCGCCTCCGCGGGTCGCCTCCCCGGCGGACGCGGGTCGTGCCCATGCCGGAGCAGCAGATCACCACCGTCTGCTGCCAGCGCAGCAGCGCGGGCGGCAGACGGCACCAGCATCAACGTGGATGGCGGGACCTCCGGCGCGATCTGGTCGCCACTCGCCGTCCGAGGATGCGGCAAGCGCCGCCCCGCGCAGGCTGCTCGCCAGAGCCGCTCCTCAGAGCTGGTTCCCCGCGGACGCCGCCGCCTGCGCCGTGTTGAGCGGGCGTGTGCTCGCCGCCGGGACGGGCTCCGGCGCCGATCCCGCCTCGCTCAAGCGCCGCTTCGCCTCGGCGAGCACCTCGCCCGGCAGGGGACCTTTTCTCGCGAACTGCAGGTTGTCGCGCAGGTGCTTCGGATTTCGGGTTCCGACGATGGTGGTGCTCAGACCCGGGTGCGAGAGCGTGAAGCGCAGGGTGAACTCGAGCCGGCTGAGGCCGTCGAGCAGCTCGTCGAGCCTGGCGCGCTCCCAGCGGTCTTGCATGGTGGTGCCCGGCAGCATGTAGTTCGTGCGCTGCCAGTCGGTGGGCGCGCCGCGCGCCACGCCGCCGCGGATGATCGTGCCCGCGCCGGCCTCGGCTGCCTTGCTGATCACGTCCTCGTGCTCGCGCTGCAGCGCGGAGTACGGGATCTGGAAGGCGTCGAAGACGCCCATCTCGATCTGCTCCACCAGGTTGGGCAGCGTGCCCGAGACGCCGAGGAAGCGAACCTTGCCCTCGCTCTTGAGCTTCAGCGCCTCCTCCAGCGCGCCGTCCTGCTCGAACTCTCGCCGGGTGAGGCTCCGGTGGAACTGCACGAGGTCGAGGTGGTCCGTCTTCAGCAGGCGCAGGCTGTTCTCCACGCCGTGGCGGATGTTCTGCGCCGTGTGCACGTGCTCGCCCTGGGCCCCGCCGACGACGCAGCCGCACTTCGAGGCCAGGAAGTACTCGTGCCGGCGGTGCGAGATGAAGCGCCCGATCCGCTCCTCGCTGCGACCGTAGTCGATGGAGGTGTCGATGAAGTTGATCCCGGCGTCCAGCACGTCGTTCAGGATGCGCTCCGCGTCCTCGTCCGAGAGCTCGGGGCCGCGCGGGGCGCCCCGCAGCTCCATGGCGCCGAAGCCGAGCGTGGTGACGCGGACGCCGGTGCGTCCGAGCTGGCGAGTGGGTAGATCCGTCATGGTGCTCCTCCTCTTCAGTTCTTCGGCGGCGCCGACTTGAGCGTCGCGTCGAACAGCGCGAGCAACGTCTGGTAATGGCGCTCGGACGCGTCCCGGTCGTACACCGACGAATCGGAGGGGACCCAGCCATGCTTCGCGCCTGCATAGGTCTCGACCGTATGCTGTACACCGGCCTGCTCGAAGGCGCCGATCAGGCGCTGCTTCTGCTGGTCCGGGAACGAGGCGTCCTCGACGGCGCCCGCGACGTAGACGCGCGCCCGGATGCGCGGCGCCAGGAGGTGCGGGCTCTCCGGGTCGTCGGTCGCCAGGTTGCCGCCGTGGTAAGACGCCGCCGCGATCACACGATCGGGGAAATGGCCGGCGGCCGACAGCGACAGCCCGCCTCCCATGCAATACCCCGTGGTGCCGATCGACAGGGACCTGACGTCGGGCTGCGCTGCCAGGAAGGCGAGGAACGCCTCCGTGTCCGAGCGCACGTTGGCCTTGGTGGCCGTGGACATGTACTTCTGCTGCCACTGCTTGCGAAGCTCCGGATCTCGGCCGAACGCCTCGGCGTCCGGCGCCTCGTACGGGCCGGCGCGGTAGAACAGATCCGGCAGCAGGACGAAGTAGCCGCCCTGCGCGATGCGCTCCCCCAGCTCGAAGAGCGCAGGCCGGATGCCGCGGCCATCCTGATACACCAGCACCGCGGGCCAGGGACCCTCGCCGGAGTCGGGGCGGAAGACGGAGGCCTCGGTTTGCCCGTCTCGGGTCTTCAAGGTGACTGTAGCTCGTGACATCGTTTCCTCGTGCGCGACGGTTGGAGAGTTGACGGGTTATCGAACGGGCGCCCCGGCAGCGCTCAGCGCGCCGCGGCGGTGGTCGGGAAGAAGCGGTTGGCGGGCCGCGCGAGCCCCAGGTTCTCGCGCAGCGTTCGCCCTTCGTACTCACGCCGGAACAGGCCCCGGCGCTGGAGCTCGGGGACGACGCGATCGACGAAATCGTCGAGGCCGCCCGGCAAGTAGGGGAACATGATGTTGAAGCCGTCGCAGCCGTTCTGGACCAGCCACTCTTCCATCTGATCCGCGATGGTCCCGGGCGTGCCGACGAACGCGAGCCCCCCGAAGCCGCCGAGGCGCTGCGCGAGCTGCCGCACCGTCAGCCCTTCACGACGCGCCAGATCGATCGCGCGTTCGCGCCCGCTCTGCCCGGCGTTCGTGGGCGGGATCTCCGGGAGCGGCGCGTCCGGATCGAACCGCGCGGCGTCGCAGCCGAGCGCGATCGAGAGCGAGGCGATGCTGCTGTCGAAGTGCACGAGGCTGTCGAGCCGGGCGCGCTTCTCCAGCGCCTCCTGGACGGTGTCCCCCACGACGACCAGCGCGCCCGGCAAGATCTTGAGCGTGTCGGGGTGCCGCCCCAGGCGCTCCAGCCTGCCCTTGACGTCGGCGTAGAAGCGGCGCGCGCCATCCAGCGTGGATTGCGCCGCGAACACGACCTCGGCGGTCTCGGCCGCGAGCTGCCGGCCTGCTTCCGAGGCGCCCGCCTGCACGATCACCGGCCAGCCCTGGACCGGGCGCGCGATGTTCAAGGGACCGCGCACCGAGTAGTGCTTGCCCCGGTGATCCAGGACGTGCAGGCGCGCTGCGTCGAAGTAGATCCCGGCCTCGACGTCGCGCACGAACGCGTCGTCGGCGAAGCTGTCCCAGAGCCCGGTGACCACGTCGAAGAACTCGCGCGCGCGCCGGTAGCGCTCGTCGTGCTCGACGTGCTCGGTGAGGCCGAAGTTCAGGGCTGCGTCCGGGTTCGCGGTGGTGACGATGTTCCAGCCGGCGCGCCCGCCGCTCAGGTGATCGAGGGACGCGAAGCGCCGGGCCACGTGGAACGGCTGATCGAACGTGGTCGACGCGGTCGCCACCAGGCCGATGTGCTCCGTGGCGCCGGCGAGCGCGGAGAGCAGCGTGAACGGCTCGAACGACGTGACCGTGTGGCTGCGCACGAGCGCGTTGAGCGGCATGTTCAACACGGCCAGGTGATCGGCCATGAAGAACGCGTCGAAGCGAGCCTGCTCCAGGCGTTGCGCGAAGCGCTTGAGGTGAGCGAAGTTGAAGTTCGCGTCCGGGTAGGCCCCTGGGTAGCGCCAGGCGCCGGTGTGGATGCTGACCGGGCGCATGAACGCGCCCAGCTTCAGGGTGCGTGCGACCACCGTTGAACCCCGAGCCGCGCGAGCGGCCACTCCGAGCGTTTCACCGTCATGTGGCGTGTCTACTATAGCGGATGCTGCGACGCTAGGGCGGATGGCGACCGGCGACCCGACCCGGGTTGCCGGCGGCCGACTCGACCCAGGTTGGTGGCAACCCGACCCAGGTTGCGGCGACCCCGGCGACCCGACCCCGGCGACCTGACCCAGGTTGCCGCCGGCGCGGCGACCAGCGACCAGCGACCCGACCCAGGTTGGGCGACCGGCGACCAGCGACCCGACCCAGGTTGGGCGACCCGACCCAGGTTCCGCGACCGGGGCGACCCGACCCAGGTTCCGCGACCGGGGCGACCCGACCCAGGTTGCGGCGACCCGACTCAGGTTCGACCGGCGACCCGACCCAGGTTGCGGCGACCCGACCCAGGTTGGGCGACCGGGGCGACCCGACCCAGGTTGCGGGGGCGGCGGCGGCGACCCGACCCAGGTTGGGCGACCGGCGACCCGACCCGACCCAGGTTGCGACCGGCGACCCGACCCAGGTTGCGGCGACCCGACCCAGGTTGGGCGACCGGGGCGACCCGACCCAGGTTGCGGGGGCGGCGGCGGCGACCCGACCCAGGTTGAATTGCACGCAGCCAGAAATCTTTTGCAGAGCTGGAATCCAGTACCGCCAGCCCTATTCGATCGTACTGAACCCCTCTTCACCCCAACGCCTCGCGAACCGACCGCTGTCCGAACGATGCGCAACTGTACGATCGTTGCGCAAGATCGCGTGATCGCTCGAGCCATCGAATCGCGCCATCAGGGCGATCGCCTCGTCGTTCCCGCAGGACGAGCGTCATGGCCGCCTGCTTGCAATGTCCTCGCGTCGAAGCGCCTGGTGCACGCGTCGTGTACGCGACTCCAGCGTCATCAGCCAAACAACGAGGACCACGACCCATGAACCGATCGCGCAAGAACCGGATGACTCCCACGATGCATCGGTACGCTTCGCCCGGCGCCCTGCTGCTCGCCGTCGGGCTCTTTCCCGCATGCGCGACGCAAGGCGGACCCGATGAGCCCGACTCCGACACGCTGGGCGCCGGGCTCGCTTCGAGCGCGACGATGACCTGCTCGAAGCTGACCGTCCTCAAGGGGTCCACCGGAGGCCAGGGCGCTCAGGCCCTGGCGACGAAAGATCTGAGCGGCACGGCCGATACGTGGAGCAAGTATGTCGAGTTCAACCCCGGCAGCCAGGCTCAGTGCGAGTACGCATTGCCGGCCGGCGCCTCGGACGCCGACGTCTCGGCGCTCAGCCTGTCGGTGAACTACCGAGGGCCCGCGAAGGCCGAGATGCTCTGGACCTTCGACGCCTGGGACTACAGCACCAGCACCTGGGTCAAGATCGGCGACAACGCGTTCGCTTCGTCCTGGGCCTGGAGCGCCGCCACCATCTCGCTCCCGTCCCCGCACGCTCGGTTCGTGTCGGGCGGCAAGCTCAAGATCCGCTACGGAACCACGAGCAACGCCGACGCGTCCGACGTCGACCTGCTGGTCCTCAACGCCACCCTCACCAGCGGGCCGACGCCCGAGTGCGTCCCCGAGACCGACGCGCAGCTCTGCGCGCGGCTCGCCAGGAGCTGCGGCCCGCTCTCCGCCAATGACAGCTGCGGCAACCCCCGCACCGTGGCGAGCTGTGGAACATGCTCTGGCACCCAGACGTGCGGCGGCGGCGGGTCGCCCGGCGTGTGCGGCGACGCCGGCTCCACCTCCGACCCCGACCCCGACCCCACCCCCAGCCCGGTCGCCGGAGCCTGCGGCGATCGCTCGAGCGGCAGGACCATCACCGTCGCGCCATCCGGAGGCGACCACCGGACGATCCAGGCCGGCCTCAACGCGGCGGCCGCAGGTGACACCGTCGTCGTCAAGGCGGGCACCTACAACGAGAAGGTCTCCTTCACGAGGAGCGGCACCGCTGCAGCCGGCTGCATCACCCTCAAGGGCGAGGCCGGCGCGATCCTCGACGGGACCGGCAAGAGCGGCGTCGGCATCGACATCTCCAGCAAGAACTACATCAAGGTCACCGGCATGACGGTGCAGAACTTCAAGGGCAGCGGCGACACGCCCATGGGCATCAGCGTGAGCGGCAGCTCGAGCTACCTCGAGATCCGCAACAACCTCGTGCACCACATCGAGAGCTCCGAGGACGCCCACGGCATCGCCTTCTACGGGACGTCCGCGACGCCGATGACCGACCTCCTCGTCGACGGGAACGAGATCCGGAACTGCAAGCTCGGCTCGAGCGAGGCGATGGTCCTCAACGGCAACGTCACCAAGTTCGTCGTCTCGCGCAACACGGTCCACGACAACGACAACATCGGCATCGACTTCATCGGCTTCGAGGGCACCGGCCCCTCGGGCTCGGACCAGGCGAGAGACGGCGTGTGCGTGGACAACATCGTCTACAACATCTCGTCGGCCGGAAACCCCGCGTACGACGGCGAGCGGTCGGCTGACGGCATCTACGTCGACGGCGGCAAGGACATCGTCATCGAACGAAACAAGGTGGACTCGAGCGACATCGGCATCGAGATCGCCAGCGAGCACGCGGGCAAGACCACCAGCAACATCACCGTGCGGAACAACTTCGTGTCGCGGAGCTACCAGGGCAACATCATGATCGGCGGCTACGCCACGAACAGGGGCAACGCGGCGGACATCGCGGTGCTCAACAACACGCTCTACCAGGCCGCCGGCGGCGAGATCATCATCCAGAACAACTCGAGCGGCGTGCTCATCCAGAACAACATCCTCCGCGCCACGTCGGGGAACGACTACGTGAGCAGCGGCAGCAACAACAGGAACGTGACCGTCGACAACAACATCTTCTTCGGCGCGAGCCGCAGCTCGGCGGGCGCCTTCTCCGACCCGCACGCGAGGTTCGTCGACCCGCTCCTCGTCGGGCCCCCGTCGGACCTCCACCTGACCAGCGGCTCGCCGGCGGTCGACGCCGGCGTCGATCTGGGCAGCCGGAGCGGCGCCACCGACATCGACGGCGGCGCGCGGACGAGCGGCGCGCGCATCGACATCGGCGCCGACGAGCGCTGAGGCCGCGCCGGCCCCGCGAGGCGCGGGGTCGCGCAGGCCGGGTCGAGCGCCCTCGCCCGGCCCGCGTCACCGCGCCGCGGTCGAGGGCGGCTCGCCCGGCCCGCGACACCACGCCGCGGTCGAGGGCGGCTCGCCCGGCCCGCGTCACCACGCCGCGGTCGAGGGCGGCTCGCCCAGCCCGCGACCCGCCGGCGCGCCCCGCTGGTGAATCAGCTCCTCAGCGCGCGCGACGGCCTGCCAGCGAGGCGCGCCGCGCGTCGCCGTCAGGGCTGGGCGGCGCCCTGGCCGCCTTCGTCGTCGTCGCCGCCGGCGATATCAGGGCACTTCTGCGTGATCAGCGCGCACTCCTGGACAGGCGACTCGATCGTGCTCGCGGTCGAAGCGCACGTGAGCGCCCGGAGCCTCGCGACGTGGGCGAGCAGGCAGGCCTCGTACTCGGCCACGGTCGCGGTGCAGCCCGTGCGCGCGTCGGCGGGAGGCAGACAGCTCGCCGGAGCCGCCGCGGCGTCGTCCGGCTGGGTCGCTGGGGGGTCGGCCTCGGCCATGCATTTCTCCTTCACCGCGTTGCACTCCTGTCCGACGGTGGACCACAGGATGCCGGCGAACTCACAGGTATCCTCCTTGGAGAGCGAGAGGCTCGGCGCGATCGCTTGACACGCGGACTCGACGTCCGCGGTCGTCAGGTCCTTGAGCTGCTTGCTGCTCACTGCGGCAGGTATCGGAGCGGCCGCCACGTCCTTGCCGCCCCAGAGGACGAGCGACAGGAAGGCCGAGAGTGCTCCGAATCGGGTCAATCGGTTCATTCGTTCTCTCCCTTGTAAGAGCGGCCGTCTCCGGCCGCCGGGGGGCTCGGAGCAACCGACGTACCGGGGGCCTCGTTGTGCACGATAGGACCGCGCGCGCCCGGCGCGGCGCGACGGGCGAGGCGTGATAGCTCATCGATCTTCCAACCCTCCCGCCTTCCTTCACGAGCGCTCTGACGAGATCTCGTGAGCTCCACCCTGCCGATCTGTCCTCTCGCGCGCGGCGGCCGGCGCGGGCAGGATGGGCACAGGGCTGCTCGCCCCGGCGGGAGGACGCGGCCTCACCCGGGACGGCGCTCCTGCGCTCGCACGAGACGGATGGGGAACCGCCAGGGACGAAAGCGGCTGCAGGCAGCCGCGATTTCTGGGTTCTCCCGGCGTCCTCGGCGTCCTGGCGGTCTTCTTCGTCTGGCTCGCCGTACCGGGCGCGGCCGAGCGTCACGCCGGCGTGAGCGACGGCCGGTACCGCCGGGACGAGAGCCGCGGCGCTGGGCGGCGCCGCGGCGCGCGCGAGCCCCGGCCGGGCCGGGGCCGGTGGTCGTCAGACGAGGTCCCGCTCTCCGCCCGGATACACGAAGGAGTCGCGCGGCGAGTACCACGAGGCGCTCTTCACCACCTGGAGCGGGCTCCCGGGCCGCAGCGCGTACACCGGGTGATCCTTCGCGAGGAACTCGACGGAAAGGAGCTCGTAGGGGTCGGCCATGTCCGCGATATAGGGGTAGTTGCCGGCGACGAGCCGATCCCCGAGCCTCGTCACGTACGTGAGGTGTCCGCGCGCGACAACGCCGATCTTGTTGCCGACGCGCGCCGTGGTCCGGATGATGGGCACGCCGTCCACCGAGGTCGTGGCCACGAGCTCCTTGCCGTGCAGCTTGAGCGTCGTCGCCCCGGGCGACGCCGGCACGCCGCGCTCGGCCACGTACCGGCGCACGGCGTCGGAGGAGTTGAAGTAGTGCGTGAAGAAGCGCGCCGGGCCCGCGCCGTCAGGCGTCGTGTGACCCGCGAGATCCAGCCCCAGGTACGTGAGCGAGTAAGCTCCGAAGCCGGAGGTCTGCTCCGGCCTGTCGACCACGTACTGGTTCATGTAGATGGCCCTGTTCTCGGCGGGCCTGAGCCCGTTCGGCAGGAGCGCGGCGGCGGCGTCCGGATCGGCTGGGACCCAGCTCGAGTAGAGCATCCGGCTATCGATGACCATCTGCGGCGCGGCGAGCTTCGACTCCGACATGGTGCTTTCTTTCTCCCCCCGGGAAGACGAGCACTATCACAGCTCGCGGCCTCGCGATCCGCAGCGCCCGGGGAGAGGACCCCGGAGTCGCCTGGTCACGGAGGTGAGAGGCTGTCGTCGAATCTGCTGCTCGCTCCGCGCGCGGCGGGAGAGGGTGGGAGCCAGCGCCCGTGCTGGAGCGAGGAGCCGGGCGTGAGCGTCAGGAGGTCTGCCCCGGCAGGGCATCGGCTCGCGATCCGCGCCGCGCGGAGCAGCGCGGCGCGGCGGCGAAGCTCAATCGACGGCGGGCGGCTGCGGCCCCGGGATGATGCCGGCGATATCCGGATCTTCCCCCGGCGCCTGGGCGCCGGTCGAACCCTTGTCATTGCGGCGCTCGAGGCGGTTCGCCGTCTTCTCGCGCTGCTTCTCGATACGGGCGCGCTCTTTCTGGCGTTTCAACGCGGTCTGTCGTTGCATGATGACTCCAGCTCCAGGACGCCCTTGAGCGGGCGTCTCGAATAGGCTTCTCGGTGGGATCTGTGGGCGAACGCCCCGACAGGCTGCCATGTGGTCATGGCCGTGCCGGAGCGTGTGCCCGCACTTTACACGAGCAGCCTGGTTTCTCTGGCACGTTTGACGAGGCGCGCACGCGGAGAGGGCTCCCCACCGCGCGCTCGGCGGCCCGCCCGAGCTCGGCTGGCTCGCGCGCAGGCTCACGGGGCGGCAAAAAAAAAGCGGCGGACCCTCGGAGGATCCGCCGCCCTATCTAGGCTGGATGAGCAGCGCGAGATCAGTAACGACCGCGCCCGCCGCCGCCGCCGAAGCCGCCGCGTCCGCCGCCGCCGCCGGCCGGACGCTCCTGCGCCTCGTTGACCTTGAGCGCGCGCCCATCGAGCATCAGGCCGTTGAGCTGCGAGATCGCGCTGTTCGCATCCTGGGCCGAGCCCATCGTGACGAACGCGAACCCGCGCGGCTGGCCGGTCTCGCGATCGGTCGGCATCGAGATCTCGCGGACCTCGCCGCTGCCGGCGAACGCGCTCTCGAGGGACTCGCGCGTGGTGTTGTACGAGAGATTGCCGACGTAAAGACGATTACCCATGACACATTGCTTTCACGGCCTGCAGTTGCGCTCGTGAGCGCTCTTCGCCCGCCATTCGATGAAGCCGTCGCGGATCGAACGGTGACGTGCCGCGCGGCGAATCCCGCGCAGGCACACGGTGCGTCGTCCAGTCATCCGCGCGAGCAACGCCTCCCTCGTGCAGAGGGAGAAAAAGCATCGTGTCGAGAGCCAGTGACGTCGTGAGGAGGGCAGGGTACGCCGGCACGGCGTGGTGCGCAAGGGGTACCGCGCCGGTTTCTTCGTATGCGCGGCGCCTCCCGGAGGATCTTCGATAATTCAGGGCAAAGGCGCGGACAGCCGTCCCTGCAGCAGCCAGCGCCGGGTCGCCGGCGATGAGCCCGCCTCCGTGGCTGGGCTCCCTGGTACCCAGCCAGGGCCTCGTCAAGGTGCCCGGTGCGCTGCCATCGAGTCGGTGAGCTCACGATGGGAATCGCTGGCCGCGTCGAAGCAGGCTCGGGCATTGCGAACGAGGGAGTCGGACGGGCGATACCGCGTGATAGGCAATCCGCCGCGACGAGGCGCGACGCGCGCGAGCGAGCAGCCTGCGAGCCCCCACCGCCGCTCGCCCGGGCCGTCCTGGCGCCGGAGTAGCGAGACGGCGGCGGTGTGCCTACCCGGGCGCCCTGGAGGAGACAGCGCACGACCCCTGCGCGGGCGCCTGCTCGCCGGTCGTTCGATGTCGCCTCTTCAGGGACCTGCCCGCGGCGCGCGATCGAGGCAAGCGCGAAGGCCTCCGCGGCGGCCCGCGGGTCCTACGCCCGGGCCGCTCTTTACCCCTTTCGCCCCCTTGCGCCGCGCTCCCGCGCGCTGCGCGCCGCCGCCCCCGGCGGCGGAGCCTGCCCCGGCAGCGTCCTGGCCGCCGATCCGCGAGCCCATTTGGGAAACGCTCCTGTTACCTTGGGCGGCGCTCCGCAGCGCACTGCGGGCGCAGGTTCGACGGCAGCGCCGGCACGCCGGCCTCTCGCCCCATCGCCAGCCGAGGTTCGGATCCAACATGCAGCAGGACACGAAGAGCGCGCGCGTCTCGTTCCGTATCGAGAACCTCGAAGCCGCGCTCGAGCAGGGGATCGACAACGAAGCGGCCGCGCTCGACGTGCTCGTGGCCGCCGCGGCGAAGGGGAACCCGCACCCCGAGCTGTGGGCGAAGCTCCACGAGGCCACCGCGCGCGACGACCGGTTCTCCGAGCTCGCGTTCGCCTACGAGCGCTTCGCCGGCGAGCGGCGGTTCGGGATGCTCCCGCAGGCCGCCCAGGCCGAGTTCCTCGTCCACGCCGCCGAGTTCCTCGCCGACTCCTTCGGCGACCCCGGGGGCGCGCGCCCCTACCTCGAGCGGGCGCTCTCCGTCCTGCCCTCGCACCAGGAGGCCTTCTACCGGCTCGAGCGCATCCTCGTGGAGGCGAACGAGCCGCCGAAGCTCGCGGACCTCTACGCCCTCGCCGCGAACCACCGCGCTGACCGCGCCGAGCAGCTCTCCCTGCTCCGCCGCGCCTTCGAGCTCATCGAGGCCAGCGGGAAAGAAGAGGAGCGCGCGATCAAGCTGCTCCAGCAGATCCTCCGGATCGACCCCGCCGACGCCTCGGCGCGCTGGGCGCTCGAGGCCCGCTACGCCCGCGCCGGGCGCATGCAGGACGTCGCGCGCCTGCTCGAGCAGGCGCTCACCGCGGAGCCGCCGCCGCCCGACGCGCCCGAGATCCGCGCGCGGCTCATCGACCTCTACAGCGGCCCCCTCAAGGAGATCGAGCGGGCGCTGCCTCACGTCGAGGAGGTGCTCGCGCACGACCCGGCCCACGAGGCCGCCTTCCGCGCCGGCGAGGCGCTGCTCGGGCGCAAGACCGCCCTCGTGCGCGCCGCCGCGGCGCTCGAGTCGGCCCACGCGCGGCTGGGCAAGGCCCAGGACGCCGCCCGCATGATGACCCTGCAGATCGAGAACCTGCGGGGGCCGCGCCGCGTCGAGGTGCAGAAGCGGCTCGTCGAGCTGCTCTTCCAGAAGCTCGGCGACCTCGCCTCGGCGTTCGCGCTGTCGGAGCAGATCCTGGCGGTCGATCCGTCCGACGAGGCGGTGCGCGAGCGCTTCCTCGCGCTCGCGCCGGCGCTCGACCGCCGCATGGACGCGGCGCGCGTGCTCGTGCGCGCGTCCTCCGGCGCCAAGGACAAGCCGCTCCGGGCGCGCATCGCCGCCGAGCTCGGCGAGCTGTACGAGGGCCTCGGCGACGGGAAGCGGGCGCGCGCGGCGTTCCTGCAGGCGCTCGACGGCGAGCCCGACGGCGCGGCCGTGCGGCGCGCGGCGCGCGGGCTGGCGAAGCTCTGCGAGCGGGAGCGCGACGCGCGCGGACTCGCGGGCGCGCTCGAGCGGCTCGTCGAGGCCGAGACGGACGCGGAGGCGCGCGAGGCCGCGGCGGAGCGGCTCGCGCGCCTCTACGAGGAGGAGCTCGGCGACACGGCGGGCGCGATCGCCGCGTACCGCAGGCTCGCGGAGGCGGGCTCCTCGCGCGAGCCGCGCGCGCTCGCCGCGCTCGAGCGGCTGTACGAGGCCACCGCCGCGCACGACGGCCTCGCGTGGGTCCTCGAGCGGCGCGCCGAGGCGGAGCCGGACCGCCGCGCGGCGCGGGAGCTCGCCTTCCGCGCCGCCGAGCTGCGCACCCGCCTCGCGGACCTGCCGGCCGCCGTCGCCGCCTGGCGCCGCTACCTCGCGGCGTTCGGGCCGTCACGCGAGGCGCACGCGCGGCTCATCCCGCTGCTCGAGCAGGAGCGGCGCTGGGCCGAGCTCGAGTCGCTCCTCGAGGCCGAGGCCGAGCTCGCGGCCGGCCAGGAGCGCGCCTCGGTGCTCGCCCGGATCGGCGCGATCCGCATGGCGCGGCTCGACGATCCGGCCGGCGCGATCGCCGCGTACCGCGGCGCGCTCGCGCTGGATCCGACCGACCGGCCGAGCCGGCTCGCGCTCGAGAAGATGCTCGGGCCGGCCCCGGGCAGCGGCGCCGGCGGCAGCGGGGTGGAGTCGTCCCCGTCGCGGCAGAGCGCCCACCTCCACCTGACCGACGACCAGCGGCTCGCGGCCTGCGCGGTGCTGGAGCCGATCGCGCGCAAGGAGGGGGCCGCCCCGCTGCTCGTGCGCGTGCTCGAGACCCGGGCGGAGATCGCGCCCGTCGTGTGGACCCCCGGCGCGGCCGCGCCGGCGCCGGCCGACGTCTCGGGCAGGCTCGCGGCGCTCGAGGAGGCGGTGAGCGTCGCCGAGCGCGAGCTCAGGGATCCGAAGCGGGCGCTCGACCTGGCGGCGCGCGCGCTGACGCTCGCGACAGCGTCGGCGCCGGAGCGGCTCGCCCGGTGGGTCGCCGAGGTCGAGCGGCTCACCGAGCACGGCAGCGAGTCCGCGCGCCGCGCGCCGGCGCTCGCCGGGGCGCTCGGCGACCGCGCGGTGGACAGCCCGGCGCTGTCGCACCTCGCCCGGCGGGCGGGCGAGGCGCTGCTCGCGAGCGGCGACGTCACGCAGGCGCTCGCCCTGTACCGGCGGGCGCTCGCGTTCGAGCCCTCGTCCCCCGAGCTCATCGCGCGGGTGGACGCGCTCCTGCGCGAGCAGGGGAGCCCCGAGGAGCGGCTCGCGCTCTACCGCGAGGCGCTCGCGCAGCCGTGCCCGCCGGCGCGGCGGCGCGAGCTGCTGCACGCGATCGGCACGATCCAGCGCCGCGATCTCGGCGACCTCTCCGGCGCGGCGGCGACGTACCGCGCGGCCATCGAGGACGACGCGGGCGACGACGCGGCGTACGAGGCGCTGCTCGAGACGTACGCGGCGGGCGGCGCGTGGGACGCGCTCTACGGCGCGCTCGCCGAGCGGCTCCCGGGCATCGCGCCCGAGGAGCGCGTGGCGCACGAGCTTCGCATGGCCGAGGCGGCGGCGAAGGGCGGGAAGATCCCGGGCGCGGTCGCGCACTACCGCGAGATCCTCTCGGGCGGCGCGGCGCTCTCCGACGCGGCGCTCTCCGCGATGGAGGCGCTCGCGCTCTCCGCCGGCGAGGCGCAGCTGCTCCGCGACGTGCTCGAGCGGCGGGTCGCCGCCTCGAGCGATCCGCAGGACGAGGCGCTCTGGCTGGAGCGGCTCGGCGACCTGGCGGCGTTCGGGATCGGCGTCGCGGGCGTCGCGGGCGCCGCGGGAGACGCGGGCGCCCCCGCGGCGCGCGTCACCGCGGCGCCGGGCGACCTCGAGGCCGCGGTGGCGGCGTGGCTGCGCGCCGCCGCGCTCGCCGAGGGGCCGCTCGCGGATCCGGAGCGGGCGCAGAAGCTCTACGAGCGCGTGCTCTCCGCCTCGCCGCAGCACCGCGACGCCGCCGGCCGCCTCGCGTCGCTCTACCGCGGGCAGGGGGCCTGGGATCGGCTCGCCGCCGTCGGCGAGGTCCTGCTCGACACGGCGCCGACAGGCGAGGACGCGCTCTCGGCGCTCGCGGCCCTCGAGGACGCCGCGATCCGGGCGCGCGCGACGTCCCGCTTCGTCGACGCCGCGCTCAAGCTGCGCGACCGATTGGCGGCCGAGGGGGAGGGGAGCGCGCCCGCCGGGAAGGCGGCGGCGCGGGGCCGCGCGATCGACGCCGCGCTCGCGCGCGTGCTCGCCGCGGATCCCGACCGGCAGGACGACGCCGCGTCCGTCTACCGGCGCCTGCTCGCGCCGCCCGCGGGCGGCGACGCCGCGCCGGGCGCGCTCGACCCCGCCGCGCTGGAGGCGTTCCGCGCGTTCCTCGCGCAGAGCCCGGACACGCTGGCGCGCCGCGTGGACCGGCGCTGGCTCTTCACGCTCTTGACGGACCGCACGGGCGAGGGCGAGCGCCTCCGGGCGCTCGCCGCGTGGGCCGCCTGGGAGGAGGAGATCGGCGACCGCGCGGCGGCCGCGGCGCTCTACGGGCGGCTGATCGAGGCGGATCCCGAGAACGACGACGCGCTCGCGGCGCGGGCGCGCCTCCTCTCCGACCTCGGCGATCACGAGGGCGCGGCCGAGGTGCTCGCGATGCGCCGCGACCGCAGCGAGGGCAGCGCGCGCGTGGCGCTCGACGTCGAGCTCGCGACGCTGCTGCTCGACCGGCTGGATCGGCCGGCCGACGCGCTCGACGCGATCGCGCCGGCGATCGAGGCCGGCACGATCGAGCCCGCGGTGCTCGAGGTCGCCGAGCGCGCGCTCCGGCGCCCCGAGACGCAGGCGCGCGCCGCGCTGCTGCTCGAGCGGGCGTGCGACGCGCTCGACGACCCCGCCGCCCGCGTCGCCCTGCTCGAGACGCTCCTCGCGAGCTCGCCCGCGCCGCGCCCGCGCGCCGACGCGGCGCCGGGCGCCGCCGGCGGCGGCGGCGGCGTACTGAGCGGCCTCGCGTCCGCGCAGGGCGCCGCCGTCCGCCGCGGCTGGTTCGAGCGCCTGCTCGAGCACCACGAGCACGACGCCGAGCGCGGCCTCGAGGTCGCGCTGCGCGCCGTCGCCGAGCTGCCCGGCGAGCTCGCCCTCTGGGATCGGCTCGAGGACCTCGGGCGCCGGGCGAAGCAGCCCGAGCGCGTCGCCGCCGCGTACGCCGCGGCGCTCGACGACGCGGGCGCGGGCGCGGCGCTCGCGCCCGACGTCATCGAGGAGATCGGCCGGCGCGGCGTCGAGCACCACGAGGAGTGGTTCGACGCGCCGGAGGCCGCCCTCGCGCTGCTCCGCCGGCTCGTGGAGCTCGTGCCGGGCTCGCTCTGGGGCTTCGAGCGGCTGAAGCTCGCCTACAACGCGGCCGAGCGCTGGGAGGACCTCTTCGCGCTCTACGACGCGATGCTCGAGCGCACCTCGGCGGCCGACGAGCGCATCTTCCTGCTCGAGGACGCCGCGGCCGTCGCGCGCGACCTCGCCGGCGACGGCGAGCGCACGATGCGCTACCTCGAGCAGCTGCTGCCGCTCCAGGACGACGCGCGCACCCGCGCCGCGCTCGAGCGGCTCTACGAGCGCCACGGCAGGGACCGCCCGCTCATCGATCTGCTGACGGCCGAGCTGCCGAGGCTCGCCGGCGACGCCGCGGAGCGGCTGCGCGAGCGGATCGCGCTGCTCTGGATCGAGGGGGTGGGCGACGCCCCGTCGGCGCTCCCGGTGATCGAGCAGCTGCTCGACGCGCACCCGAGGTCCAGCGCCGCCTTCGCGCTGCTCGAGCGGGTCCTCGCGGCGATCCCGCCCGAGCAGGCGCCCGCCGGCGAGGACAGCGCGCTCCCCGCCCGCGCGGCGCGGCAGCGGTCGGCCGTCCTGCTCGCGCGGCGCTACCGCGAGGCGGAGCGGCCGGAGGACCTCGTGCGCGTGCTCGAGATCCAGCTCGAGGGCGCCGACGTCGACGACCGCCCGGCGCTGCTGCGCGAGATCGTGCGGCTCCGCCGCGACGCCCTCGGCGACGAGCCGGGCGCGTTCGCGCGGCTCGCGGAGCTCGTCGAGCTCAGGCCGTCGGAGCCCGGCGATCGCGTCGAGCTCGCCGAGCTCGCCGAGCGCCTCGGCCGGCACGACCGCCTGGCCGAGGTCCTCGCCGCGGCCGAGCCGCGCGCCGCCGACGCGCAGCAGGCGCTCGCGCTCGTGCGCGACGCCGCGCTCCTGCGCCGCGACCGGCTCGGCGACGCCGAGGGGGCGATCGCGCTCTTCCGCCGGCTCTTCTCGCTCGCCGAGCGCCACGGCGACGCCGCGGCCGCGCGGGGCGCCGCCCGTGCGCTCGACCGGCTCTTCGCCGAGGCCGACCGCGTCGCCGAGCGGTGCGACGTGCTCGACACGCTCGCCGCGCTCGAGGAGGACCCGGCGGCGCGGCGCGCGGCGCTCGGCGAGCTCGCGCGGCTCGCGTCGGCGCGGCTCCACGACGAGGCGCGGGCGATCGCGGCGTACTCCGCGCGCCTCGCCGACGACCGGCAGGACCTCGAGGCGCTCGACGGGCTCGCGGCCATCCTCGAGGAGGGCGGGCGCTACCGGGAGCTCACGGCCGTGCTGGAGCGCCGCGCGGCCGTGCGCGGCGGCGCGGGCGCCCGGCGCGATCTCGCGCGCGTCGCGCGCCTGTTCGAGCGTGAGCTCGGCGACGTCGAGCAGGCCATCGCGACCTGGCGCCGCGTCCGCGAGGAGCTCTCGCCCGACCCCGAGAGCGGCGACGCGCTGGCCGCGCTCTACACGCGCACCGAGCGCTGGCACGATCTCGTCGCGCTGCTCGAGGCGGAGGCCTCTGCGGCCGGCGCGTCCCCTGACGACGCCGCGGGCGCGGCGCGCAGCGCGGAGCTCTTCCGTCGCCTCGGCGACGCGCACCGCGATCGCACGCTCGCGTGGGAGCGCGCCGTCCAGGGCTACCGCCGCGCGCACGAGGCGGAGCGCGCGGCCCTCGCCGCGCTCGGCGACGGCGGCGAACGCGGCGAGGGGACCGCGTCCGCCGCGCGCGCGGGCCTCGAGGAGCTGCTCCGCCGCATCGATCCGGCGTCGGCCGGGCACCGCGGCGCGCTGGTCGCCGCCGTGGGCGCGCTGCTCGAGATCTGCGCCGCCGCCGACGACTGGCGCGGCCAGGTCGCGCTGCTCGAGCCGCGGCTCGCCGCGGCCGAGACGGACGCCGAGCGCGTCGCCATCCTGAAGGCCTCCGCCGCGCTGCTCGAGGAGCGCGGCGGCGACCGGGAGGGCGCCTTCGAGCTCGCCTTCCGCGCGTTCCTCCTCTCGCCCGGCGCCGAGCCGCCCGAGGGCCTGCTGCGGCTCACCGACCTCGCTGCCCGCTGGCACACGATCGCCGACGCGCTCCCCGAGCTCGAGCGCCGCGGCGACGTCCCCGCCGCCACGCTCCGCGACCTCACCTTCCGCGTCGGCCGCTGGCACCGCGACGCGCGCGCCGATCAGGACGCCGCCGAGCGCGCCTTCGAGCAGGCGCTCCTCCACGACCCCGCGAACAGCGCGATCTTGCTCGACCTCGCGGAGCTCCTGCGGCACCGGCGCGGGCCCTCGCTCGTCCCGACCCTGCTCCGGCTCGCGGCGGCGACCGGGCACGACCTCGCCCTCTACCGCGAGGCCGTCGAGACGGCGCGCGACGTCGCGGGCGACGCGGCGCGGGCCCGCGACATCGCCGCGGAGCTCCTCGAGATCGCCGTGCGGCGCCTCGGCGACGAAGGCGCAGAGCCCCCGATCCCCGGCGCGTGGCCCCCCGCGCGCGCCGCCCTGTGGGCGATCGACGCGCTCATCGGCATGCTCGCGGAAGCGGGCCAGCGGCCGCAGATCGTCGCGCTCTGCCGCCGCGGCGCCGCGCTCCCGCTCGCGTCGAGCGAGCAGCGCCGGCTCCTCCGCGTCGCGGCCGAGGCGGCGGAGCCCGAGGAGGCGATCGCCCTCTACAGCGGGCTCTTCGACGAGGATCCAGCGGACGAGCCGGTCGGCGAGAGCCTCGCGGCGCTCCTCCGGAGGGCCTCGCGGCGCGACGAGCTCGTGCGCCTGCGCGAGCGGCAGATCGAGGTCTCGGGCGACGTCGAGCGCCGCGTCGCGCTCCGGTACGACGCCGCCGAGCTCCTCTCGGAGACCCCGCGCGCGGCCGAGGCGATCGCGCTGCTCCGCCAGAACCTCGCGGAGAGCCCTGGCCACGGCCCGTCGATCGACAGGCTCGCCGCGCTGCTCGAGGCGGGCGGCCTGCACCGCGAGCTCATGCTGCTGCGCGAGGAGCAGGCGACGGCGCGCGAGGCGGCCGGCGGCGGCCTGGCGGCCGCCGAGCTCTGGCTCGAGGCGGCTTCGCTCGCCGAGCACGAGCTCAACGAGCCCGAGCGCGCGATCGCGAGCTACCGCCGCGCCGCGGAGATCGGCTCCGCCGAGGCGCTCGACGCCCTCGCCCGGCTGCTCGCGCGCCGCGGCGAGCACGCGGCGGCCGCCGAGGCGCTCGAGCGGCTCTGCGCGGGCGCGCCGGCCGAC
Source organism: Sorangium sp. So ce1153 (assembly GCF_051521595.1). NCBI lineage: Bacteria > Pseudomonadati > Myxococcota > Polyangiales > Polyangiaceae > Sorangium > Sorangium sp. So ce1153. The sequence goes on along the minus strand of NZ_CP150361.1, from coordinate 10,971,625 downwards.
GAGCTGCACCAGGCCGCGCTCCGCCTCGCCGACGCGTACCTCGCCGCCGGCGAGACCGAACGCGCCCGCGCCGCCCTCGAGCGGGCGCTGCCCCGCGCCGCGCAGCCCGCGCCGCTCCGCGAGCGGCTCGCGTACCTCTACCGCGCGTCGGGCGCGTGGGGCGCGCTGGCCGCGCTCATCGCGGGCGACGCCGCGCGCGCGATCGGCGACGGAGGCGACGCGCCGGCGCGACTCTCGCTCCTCCGCGAGGCAGCGGATCTCTACCTCACGCGCGGCGGCTCGCCCGCCGCCGCGGTCCCGCTGTTCGACGAGGCCATCCTCCTCGCCCCGGACGACCTCTCGCTGCGCCTCGCGCGGAGCCGCGCCCTCTCCGCCGCCGGCAGGACCGACGACGCGACCGCGTCCCTGCGCGGGATCATCGCGGACTTCGGCAGCCGCCGCCCCAAGGAGCGCGCGCTCGTCCACCACGAGCTCGCCCGCGTCGCCCTCGCCACGGGCGACCGCGCTCGAGCGATGGCGGAGTTCGACCTCGCGCTGCGCATCGATCCCGCGCACCCCGACGCGCTCCACGGCCTCGCCGGCCTCGCGCTCGAGGACGGCCAGCTCGAGCGCGCGCACCGCGCCTACCGCGCGCTGCTGCTCGTCGCGCGCCGGCCCCACGAGGGCGAAGGGCTCGGCGGCGGCCGGCGCAGCACGATGCCGCCGACGCGCTCCAGCGTGGGTCGCCCGGCGGCGGTCTCGTTCAGCCGGGCCGAGGTCCTCCTCGCGCTCGGCGAGATCGCGCGGCGGCAGGAGGCGCCCGACCGCGAGGCCGAGTACGTCGAGTCCGCGTTCGAGGCTGCGCGCGAGAGCGAGGCCGAGCACGAGAAGCTCCTCGCCGCGCTGCGCGCCCGCGGGCGCCACGACCTGCTCGCCCGCGCGCTCGAGGTGAGGCTCGCCGGCCCCGCGCTCGAGCCCGCCGAGGACGCCGCCGCGGCGCTCGGCGAGCTCGCGTCGCTCTATGAAGGGCCGCTCGATCGCCCCGAGCCCGCGCTGACGGCGCGCCTGCGCGCCCTCGACCTCACCCCGGGCGCGGGCCCCGCCCACGACGCCGCCCTCGAGCTCGCGCGCCGCCTCGGCCAGACGCCGCGGTACCTCGAGCTCGTCGAGCGGCTCGTCGCCCGGGCGGCCGGCGAGCCGCACGAGGTCGCGCTCCTGCTCCGCTTCGGCCGCGCCCTCGAGCTCGAGCCGGGCGACCACGAGCGCGCCGCGGCCGTCTACCGCCGCGCCGAGGCGAGGATCGCCGCCGGCGCGCCCTCGGCGGGGCGCGAAGCGGGCATCGACGTCGAGCAGCTGTGGCGCTCGCTGGAGGCCCTCTACGAGCGCCTCGGCGACCGCCCGGCGCAGGCCGACGTCCTCCGCAAGCGCGTCGCCCTCGCCGACGCCGCGCGCGCTAACGACAACGCCGCGGGCCGCGCCGAGCGCGCCGATCCGCGCTACCGCCTGGCCACGCTGCTCGCGGCCGATCCGGCGGAGGTCGACCAGGCGATCTCGCTCCTCGAAGAGGCGCTCGAGCTCCACGCCGATCCGGACCGGGCCGAGGCGATCTTGCGCGACGCGCTCCGCACCGACGCGAGGAACCCGCGCGCGATCCGCCTCTTCGAGCGCCTCGCCCGGCAGAGCGGGCGCCCGCGCGCCCTCGTCGACGCGCTCTTGCTCCTCGCGGAGGTCGAGGGCCCCGGGGTGCTCGAGGAGGCGGTCCGCACGGCCCGCTCGCTCGGCGACCGGGACCAGGCGGAGACGATCCTGCAGCGCATCGTCGGCTCGGCCGCGCCGCCCTCGTCCGACCCGCCCGGCGCCGCCTGGGCGATCGCCGCGCTCGCCGAGCTCCGCGAGGAGGCCGGCGATCTCGCGGCGGCCGTGTGGCTGTCCGAGCGCGCCGCGCGCGCCTCGGCGCCCGAGGAGGAGCGCGCGCTGCTCCTGCACGCCGCGTCCCTCGCCGCCGGCCCGCTCGACGACCTCCAGCGCGCCGCGCGCCTCTACGAGGAGCTCCGCGCCCGCGAGCCCGCCGAGCGCGAGATCTGGATGCCCCTCGCCGGCGTGTACCGGCGGAGCGGCGACGCCGCGCGCCTCTCCGCGCTGCTCGAGGAGACGGTCCCCCTCGTCGACGACATGTCCGAGCGCTGCGCGCTGCGCCTCGAGCGCGCGCGCCTCCTCGCGCAGGAGTCGCCGGCGCAGGCGGCGCTCCTGCTCCGCGACATCCTCGACGAGGATCCGGCGCAGGTGGAGGCCGCCATCCTCCTCGCCACGATGCTCGAGGAGGCCGGCCGCACCGAGGAGCTCGGCGAGCTCTTCGCGCTCCAGCTCGACGCCGCGAAGGATCGCGGCGACATCGCCTCGATCGCGTCGATCTCGATGCGCCTCGGCGCGCTCTTGGAGCAGCGGGGCGACGACCGCGGCGCGCGCGACGTCTACCTCGGGGCGGTGGACTGGGACGCCGCGAACCGCGACGTCCTGCGCGCGCTCGTGCGCCTCGGCCGCAAGCGCGACAGCGCGGACGACCTCATCGACGCGCTCGAGAAGCTCCTGCGCGTCGAGCAGGGCGGCGAGGCGGCGCAGCTCGCCCTCGAGCTCTCCGAGCTCCACGCCGCGCGCGGCGACGACGCCGCCGCCGAGGCCGCCCTCAAGGCCGGCTACGCCGTCTGCCCCACGAGCGATCGGCTCCGCGAGGAGCTCGCGTCGCGCTACGCGGCCCGCGAGGCCTGGCACGCGCTCGCCGAGCTGCACGTGCTGACGGCGCAGGTGGCCGGCGCCGAGGAGGAGCGCGTCGAGTCGCTCTGCCGGGCCGCCGAGATCCTCCGCGACCGCGCGGGCGACGCCGCCGCCGCGGCCGAGCTCCTCGAGCGCGCGCTCCGCGTCGCGCCCGGCGACCGCGACGTCCTGCTGGCGCTGATCGACGCGTGCAGCGCGGTGGGCGAGCACGCCCGCGCGGCCCGCGCGCTCACGGCGACGCTCGAGGCGAGCCCGGACGACCCGTGGCTCTACCGCGCGCGCGCCGAGGTCCACGGGGCGCTGGGGCAGGGCGATCGCGCGCTCGCCGATCTCGAGCGCGCCTACGCGCTCGGCGGCGCCGAGTACGCGCGCGAGCTCGTCGCCGGGCTCGAGGGCGCGCTCGATCGAGCGTCGGCGGCGTCGGCGCGCCCCGCGGAGATCGAGGCCGCGTCCGCCGAGCCCGCGGTCGATGGGGCGGGTCCCGTCACGCCGCGCGCGCTCCGGCTGCGCCTCGCCGAGATCCTCGCGCGCTCGGGCGACCTGGAGCGCGCGCGCGCCCACCTCGGCGATCTGCTCCACGTCGACTCCAAGGATCGCGCCGCGCTCAAGGCGCTCGCCGGCCTCGAGGAGTCCGCCGAGCGGTGGGACGCCGCGAGCGCGGTCTACCGCAGGCTCATCGCCCTCGAGGAGGGCGACGCCCTCGTCGCCACCGCGCTCCGCCTGGCCGGCGCCTGCTCGCGCGCGGGTCATCTGGGCGACGCCCGCGGCGGCCTCGAGCGCGCGCTCCGCGCCGCGCCGGGCAACGCCGCGATCCGCGACCGCCTGCGCGCGCTCTACGCCGAGATCGGCGCGAGCCGCGAGCTCGCCGCCATCACGCTCGAGGACGCCGCGGCCGCGTCCGACGTGGCTGGCCGCTTCGCGCTCCTCGTCTCGGCCGGCCGCCTGCTCCTCGATGTCGGCGACGCGGCGCAGGCGGCCCCGGTGCTCCGGGAGGCGCGCTCTCTCCGCCCGCAGGATCACGAGGTCGCGCTCCTGCTCGTGGACGCCCTGACGGCCGCGGGCAGCCCCAAGGAGGCGCGCGCTGTCACGGCGGAGCTCATCGCCGCCAACAAGGGTCGTCGCTCGCGGCTCCTCGGCGCCGTCTACCACCGCCTCGCGCGGATCGAGGACGCCGAGGGGAATGCGCGCGAGTCGCTCACTGCGCTCTCGAGGGCGCTCGAGAACGACCCTCAGAACGGCGAGCTCGCCATGGAGCTTGGCGAGGCCGCGCTCGGGCTCGGGGAGCAGGACATCGCCGCGCGCGCTTACCGCGCGGTCACCCTGATGAAGATTGCCCCCGAGCCTGCCGAGGGCGGCACCACCCTGGCCGCGCGGGCGCTCGCCTATTACCACCTCGGGGCGATGGCGCTCGCCGCCGGCGACCGCCGCAAAGCGCGCCTGATGCTCGACAAGTCCGTCTCCGAGGACGCCTCGCTCGAGGCGGCCCGGGCGCTCCTCGACGAGCTGCGCGCCGGCTAAACCCCCCTCCCGCGCCTCTCCTCGGGTATGCCCGGGTCGCGGCGACGCCCCTCGCGGCCGCCCCAGGCGGCGCGCCGACGCGCGGAACCGCGCGATTCTAGCCGCTTTTCCGCGTGCTCTTGGCGCCTCTCTGCCCCATCAACGCGCCGATCCGGCGGTCCTCCCAGCGGCTCCGCTCCCCCTCTGGCGCACCGCTCCGAGCGGCCTTTCAGGGGTCCGCGCGATGCCCGCTCTCAGAAATCGCGATTTCTCCCCGCATTTTTGTCTTTTTTTGTCCTGTGTCGTGTGTAAGGTTCGCTAAGGCTGTGCGCGGCGAGGTGTCGCGCGCGAGCTCATGTCCCAGGAGAGAGCCATGGCAACCAAGAAGACGGCCGGGGGCGGCGCGAAGAAGACGTTGAGCAAGAGCGGCCTGATCCAGGCCATCACCGAAGCTGCCGGTGATGAGCTGAGCCGCAAGCAGGTGAAGAACGTTCTCGAGTCCCTCATCACGATCGGTCATCGTGAGCTGAAGAAGTCGGGCGTGTTCACGCTCCCCGGCTTCGCGAAGTTCCGGGTGGTCAAGCGCCCTGCAACGAAGGCGCGTCAGGGGATCAACCCGTTTACCAAGCAGCCGATGACCTTCGCCGCGAAGCCGGCGAGCAAGTCGGTCCGCGCTCGGCCCATCAAGGCCATCAAGGACGCGCTCCTCTAGGCTCAAGGATCTCCCATCGGAGCGCAGGGCGGCCACGGCGACGTGGCCGTTCTTGCTCCATGGCCCCTGCTCCTGTGCGAGCGCCGGGAGCCGTCGCTCTCCGCCGCGCGTCCTCCTGGCCTCCTGCCCCGCTCGACCCCGCAGGCCCCGGCGACGGACGGTCGACCGCCTGAGGCGGTAGACGCCCCCTGAGACGGTCGACCGCCTGAGGCGGTAGACCCCCTCCTGAGGCGGTAGGCCCCTTCCTGAGGCGGCAGGCCCCCTCTCCGGGGGGCCGGGCAGCTCGGAGCACCCTCGCCTGCCGCCTGTCCGTGCGCCCGGCCGACCGCGCTACCGCGTCACTTCTTGCGGCTGTAGGCCTGCGCCGCCACCGGCCCCGACCCGGTGCGCGCCTTGACAACGAGCTTGGCCGTCGCCGGGAGCGGAAATGGCCACTGGTAGCAGCTCTGCTTGGCTCCGATGGCCGCAGTCGGCCCGGTATCCGAGTCGACCGCGAGCACCGGTTTCAGGTTGAACGCGGCGAGCCCCGGCTGCCCTCCCGCGTTGAGGTCGATCTCCAGCTGCAGGTCGACCTCGGTGACCGTGGGGAGCGCTTGCGCCAGGAACGTGTAGCAATTGCCCGGCTGGAGCATGAAGGTCTGCCCCGAGGCCGTCTGCCCCTCGGGCACCACGTTGCACACCGGCGCCCCTTCCGGCTGCATCCTCGGCGCCTCGGCCGAGGCGCGGCCCTGGAACATGGTGGTCATCGCGAGCGACTGGACTCCATCGCAGGGCGACGTCGTGGGCACCGCCACCGGGGGCAGGCCGGCGTCCGGGGGCGGGACGGACGCTGTCGGCTGCGGGGGCGGCAGCGTCCCCGCGTCCGGGGCATCGTCCGCGAACTCCGACTCCTTGCTGCCGCCGCCGCAGCCCAGCGCTGCCGCCGAGAGAGCCAAGAGCACTGCTGAACCCAACGACCTACCCGTCACCGTCATCTGCGGCCTCCTCGCGCACAGCCCTGCCGCACGCCGCGGCTCCTCGTTCGGAAAGCTGTGCTCGCGGGCGCTCATACACCCGACGGAGGCCGGGAGCTATGCGCGAGGCGCTTTGCGCGGGCGGGCCAGCGCGGGCGTCGCCACGGGTCGTACCGCTCCGCCGCGGTGCCAGGCGCCGCTCCGCCGCGGGTAGTGCTGGCATTTGAACATGAAGGCGGTAAGGCGGGAAGAAAATCTCAATGATCTTCCCGCCTTACCGCCTTCATGTGAACCCTCTCTGGGCAAATGACAGCACCACCCCGCCGCGGTGCCAGGCGCCCATCGCGGGCGGGGTCGCTCAGCCGCTGGCCCCGCCCACGAGCTCGCGCAGGACGCACATGCGCGCGACCAGCAGCGCCTCGGGCCGGATCGCGCGGTCGAGGTACGCGGCCGAGTTCGCCTCGGTCAGCGACTCGCGCAGCATCCCCTGCTCCAGGAAGGCGACCGCGCGCCCGAGGTGCAGCCGCGCCCTGTCGGTCGCGAGCCCCATGCCGGCGCTCGCCAGCATCTCTCGTTCCAGGAACCACCGCGCAAACTCTCCGGGACGATCGAACTTCGCACGGGAGCCGTGGTCGGTCATGCCGTAGGCTACCTCACTTTTTCTCGTCGGCCAGCCGAGCCTGACCGTCAAAACCCGGGAAATCGTGGCAGAAGCAGCATCAATTCGCCGGGTGAGCGCGATGAAAGCGGGGGCGTGACCCGTCCAAAACGACATCCGGCGGACGGTCCTCGGAGCTCGGTTCATCCGGCGCCGGGGCAGGTCGCTCCGGGGAGCTCCCCGCGAGGGACCCGTTGCGTCGCGAGCCCGTCAGTGAGATTGAACGCGGCGTTCCGCCGGAAATTCGAGGAGGTTCTTTTGCTCCGTACGATTGGCGTCCTGTCAGCCATGGTCCTCACCGCAGCCCTCGCTGCCGGTTGTCAACAGCGAGAGGCTTCCACGTCGCCGAACTACGCGAACCAGCCCCCGCCCGGCTATTACCAGCAGCCCGGCTACCAGCAGCCGGGCTACCAGCAGCCGGGTTACCAGCAGCCCGGGTATCAGCAGCCGGGCTATCAGCAGCCGCAGCAGTACCCGCCGCCCGGGTACCAGCAGCCGCAGCAGCCGGGCTACCAGCCCGCGCCGACGCAGCCCGCGCCGACGACGCAGCAGCCGGCTCCGCAGCAGCCTGGCACGGCGCCCACGGCGCCCGGCGGCTTCCCGTGGCCGTTCCCGATCCCTGGCCAGACGACCACCGGCGGCCAGCAGCCGGCCCCGAGCGGCGGTGGGACGAGCTCCGGCAGCGCGTCAGCGATCGACCCGAACTTCGCTTCTGCCGCGACCATCCCGCTCAACAACCTCGCCGCGACCGAGGCGCAGGGCATGACGAAGGAGGGGGGGCCGATCGCGGGTCAGTTCAGCGCCGGGCAGACGCTCGAGCAGCAGATCCAGCTGATGCCCGGCAAGTGCTACACGGTCCTCGGCGTCGGCGCGGGGATCACCGAGCTCGACATCAGCCTGGTCGCGCTGACCCCGATCCCGATGGGCTCCTCGGTGCTGGCGCAGGACACCTTGACGGGCTCGAACGCCGCGCTCGGCGGCCGGGGCAATTGCTTCCGCTGGTCGTTGCCCGTCGGCATCAACGCCAAGTACATCGTGAAGGCGACCGCCGGCTCGGGCATCGCCGCCGCGCAGCTCTACGTGAAGTGACGCCGTCAGAGCGCCGAGGACGCCGGGAGATCTCTCTCCTCGGCGCTCTCGGCCGCGCGCGCTGATCGACCGCTGCGGAACGAGAGCGGTTCCAGACGAGAAGAATACAAACCGCCAAGACGCCAAGAGCGCCAAGAGCACCAAGAAAAAATTCTCGGTTCTCTTGGCGTCCTTGGCGCCTTGGCGGTTTTTCTCTTGTCTTGATCCGGCTCGCGCGGCCCAGACCCGGCGAGCAGCGCGCTAGAGGCGGATGCCCGGGGCGGGGAAGCCGCGGCAGAGCTCCGCGACCTCGGCGGCGACGCGCGCGATGCGCGCCTCGTCGTTGATGTTCTGCGCGACGTCATCCATCCACGCCGCGAGGCGCTCCATCTCGGCGACGCCCATGCCGCGCGACGTCACGGCCGGCGTGCCGATGCGGAGCCCCGAGGGGTCGAACGGCTTGCGTGGATCGAACGGAATCGAGTTGTAGTTGGCGACGATGCCCGCGCGGTCGAGCGCCTGCGCGTACGGCTTGCCGGCGATTCCCTTCGGGGTCATGTCGATCAGCAGCAGGTGGTTGTCGGTCCCGCCGGTGATGAGCCGGAAGCCGCGCGACTCCAGCGCGCGCCCGAGCGCCTGCGCGTTCTCGACGATCTGCTTCGCGTAGCCGCGGAACCCGGGCTCCGAGGCCTCCTTCGCCGCGACCGCGATGGCCGCCGTCGTGTGGTTGTGCGGCCCGCCCTGGAGGCCCGGGAACACCGCCTTGTCGATCGCGCTCGCGTGCTCCTTCTTGCACAGGATCATCGCGCCGCGCGGGCCCCGGAACGTCTTGTGCGTCGTCGACGTCACCACGTCGGCGATGCCCACCGGCGACGGGTGCGCCCCGCCGGCCACGAGCCCCGCGATGTGCGCGATGTCCGCCGCCAGGATCGCCCCGACCTCGTCGGCGATCGACCGGAACGCCGCGAAGTCGATGGTGCGCGGGTACGCCGTCGTCCCGCACCAGATGAGCTTCGGCCGGTTGGCGCGCGCCAGGTCGCGGACCTGGTCCATGTCGATGCGGTGATCGCTCTCGCGCACCCCGTACGGGACGCTCTTGAAGTACTTCCCGGTGATGCTCACCGACCAGCCGTGGGTCAGGTGCCCGCCCGCGGGCAGGCCGAGGCCCATGATCGTGTCGTTCGCCTGCGCGAAGGCGAGGTAGACGGCCAGGTTGGCCGGGCTCCCCGAGTAGGGCTGCACGTTCACGTGGTCGGCCCCGAACAGCTTGGCCACCCGCGTGCGCGCGAGCTCCTCGACCACGTCGATCTGCTGCTGGCCCTCGTAATACCGCTTCTGCGGGTAGCCCTCGGAGTACTTGTTCGTGAGCACCGACCCGGTCGCCTCGAGCACCGCCCGAGACACGTAGTTCTCGCTGGCGATGAGCCGGAGCGTGTCCGCCTCCCGCCGCTCTTCCAGCCGGATCAGCTCGGCGATCTCCGGATCGACCTCGCTCAGCGCTCTCAGGCCCTGCACGTCGCTCTTCAAGCTCATACTTCGAACTCTCCGCGTGTGAGGATGTCGGCGACGCGCCAGAGGAACGAGTTCGCCAACACCCCGTCGATGATGCGGTGGTCGTAGGACAGCGCGAGGAACATGACCGGATGGATCGCGATCGAGTCCTCCTTGTCCTTCGTGACCACCACGACGCGCTTCTTGATCTCACCCATCCTGAGGATGCCGACGTTCGGCTGTGAGATGATCGCGCCGCCGAACAGGTTCCCCTTGAGGCCGGGGTTCGAGACCGTGAACGTCGTGTTCGCGAGGTCGTCGGCCGTGATCTTGCCCGACCGCGCGCGCCCCGCCAGCTCGTCGATGCTCTTCGCGATGCCGCGGAGCGACAGCCCGTCCGCCTGCTTGATGCTCGGGACGATGAGGCCGCCGGGCGTGTCCACCGCCACGCCGAGGTTGACGTCGCGCAGCACCACGTAGGAGTTCTCGAGCACCCGCGCGTTGAACTCCGGGTGCTCGCTCAGCGCCCGGACGGCCGCGGCGCAGATGAAGGACAGGAACGTCAGCGACACACCCGCCTTCTTGAACGCGTCCTTGTGCGCGTCGCGCAGCTTCGACGTCTCGTGCAGGTCGACCTCGGCCACCGTCACCACGTGCGGCGAGGTCACCTTGGAGTAGACCATGTGGTCCGCGGTGATGCGGCGGCGCCGGCTGAACGGCACCACCTTGTCGCCGGGCTTCGGGGTGTAGGGCGGCACCTTGTACGCGCCGAACCCGACGCCGGGCACCGGCGGCACGAACCCGCCGCTCGCCTGGATGAGCTGCGACAGCTCGGCCGCCTGGCTCGCCGCCTGGGGCGCCGCGGGCGCGTGCGGCGCGCTCGCTTGCGGAGCCGGCTCGGCCGGCGCGCCGTGCGCCGCGCGCATCACGTCGTCGCGGGTGATGCGGCCGTGATCGCCTGTCCCCTGCACCTCGCGCAGGTCGACGCCCGACTCGCGCGCCAGCTTCTTCGTCGACGGGCTCGTCAGCGGGCGGGCGCCCTCGTCGTGCCCGTTGCTGCCCGGCGCCGGCGCGGAGGGCCGCGCTTCGACGGGCGCGGGCGCTGGCGCCGCGCCCTTGGCCGACGTCTGAGGCTCCGCCTGAGCGGTCTCGTCGATCTGGCAGAGTAGACCTTCCTTGGCGACGACGGTGCCCTCGGCCACCGCGATCCGCGCGACGCGGCCCGCGACCGGCGCCGGGATCTCTGTGTCTGCCTTGTCGGTCGCAACCTCGAGCAGCGGTTGCTCGCGCTTGACGAAATCGCCCTCGCGCACGAGCCACCTCGAGACGGTCCCCTCGAGCACGCTCTCGCCGAGCTGTGGCATGCGAACATCGACCATCGCTTCTCGCTCCTCCAACGTGCGCCGCCGGGAGCGCCCGTTTCTCCGGGCAACGGCGGCACGGTCGTATACGCCGCCCGCCCTTCGAGGGCAACGACACATGTTCGTCCGGTGCGCATCCTTTGCATCATTTGTCAGCATGTCGGCGGCGCGGCGTGCTCCACGCGGCGCCCCCGCGCGCCGGGGCGCCGCGCCGCGCGCCACCACGCGCCTCGGCGCGCCGCCCATCCGCCGGCCAGGCGAGGGTCCGCCCTGGCGACGGCGAGCCGGCCCCACCCGGGCGCCGGGCGCAGGAGGACCGGAATCGTACGTAGACGCTGGCGCGCCCGAGCCGGTAAAAGACCCCTGTGCGTGACGCCACGCCGGACGTGACCGCGGTCCCTTGTCCCCTGGCCAGCTCGAGCGGCGAGGCCGCGAGCGAGCGCCGCGCCGCCGGGCCTGCGCGCGTCGCGGGCGCGGGGGCGATCCGGGCGATCGCGATCGGCGCCATCGCGTTCCTGCTGCTGCAGATCCTGACCTACGGCTACGGCCGCGATCAGGGCATCTACGCCATGGTCGCGCGGGCGGTGCTCGACGGCGGCATGCCCTACCGCGACGCCTTCGACTTCAAGCCGCCGGGCATCTTCCTGATCTACGCGCTCGCGCGCGCGCTCTTCGGCCCGGCGCAGTGGGGCATCCGCGCGCTCGAGGTCCTCGGCCTCGCCGGCATGTGCCTCGCGATGGTCTCGCTCGCCGGGCGCGCGTTCGGCGACCGCCGGGTCGGCGTCGTCGCCGGGGCGCTCGCGGTGCTCGTACACGCGCAGCTCGATTTCTGGCACACGGCGCAGCCCGAGTCGTTCGGCGGCATGCTCACCGTCTTCGCCCTGCTCACGGCCACGCCGCGCGGCGGCGCCGGCGCGCCGCGCCCGGCCCCCGGCGCCGCCGCGCTGATCGTGTCGGGCGCGCTCTTCGGCGCGGCTGGCCTCCTCAAGCCGCCGCTCGCCGGCGGCGGCGTCGTGCTCGCCGTCGCCCTGGCCGCGCCCGCCCTCGCGGAGCTCGCGCGGCGCGGCGCGGCGCTCGCCCGGCGCGCGCGGCGCGGCGATCCCGGTGCGCCGCGCGTCCCCGACCGCGGCGCGGCCGCTCTCGAGCTCGGGCGCCCGGCGCCCACGGCGCCCGCGCTCCTGTGGACGGCGCTCCGGCCCGCCCTGCTCATCGCGCTGGGGGGCGTGCTGCCCGTGCTCGCCTGCGTCGCGTGGTTCGCCGCGAAGGGGGCGCTCGGCGACCTGCGGGAGGTCCTCTTCGTCTTCACGCCGCACTACACCGCGCTCGGGTGGCGCGACGCGGGCGTGCTCGACATGGCGTGGCACGGCGTCAGCGAGTGGCTCGTCCGGTACTCGGGCCCGCTCGCGCTCGGCCTCTGCTGCTTGCTCGCGCTGCACCCGGACCGCAACGAGCGCGCGGGCGTGGCGCTGCTCGCGGGCGTGATCGCGATGCACCTCGTCGGCGTGGTGATGCAGGCGAAGTTCTTTCCTTACCACTACGGCGCCACCTGGCCGCTCACGGCGATGCTCGCCGCGCTCGGCCTCTGGAAGGCGTGGCAGCGCTGCGTCCGGCACGGCGCGAAGGCGGCCGCCGCGCTCGTCGCGGTGCTCGTCGCGACGGCCTTCGCCCGCTCGGCGACGAAGGACGTGGACGAGGACTACCTCGATCGCTGCGCCGAGCGCGTCGCGCTGCTCGCCGCGGGCGCGCGGGATCTGGGCCGCCTCGATCACCTCGCGTCGGTCGCGGACGTCAACGCCGCGGCGAACCGCGAGGTCGCCGCGTGGCTGCGCGAGCGCGTCGCGCCGGGGCGGCCGGTGTTCGTGTGGGGCTTCGAGCCGGTGATCTACGACCTCGCCGAGCGCCCGCCGGCGACGCGCTACCTCTACAACGTCCCGCAGCGCGCGGCGTGGGCCCGGGAGGAGGCGCGCGACGCGCTGATGCGCGACCTCGCCGCGCGCCCGCCGGCCGCGATCGTGGTCGAGCGCCGCGACGTGTTCCCCTCGGTGACCGGCGACGAGATCGACTCGCGCGACACGCTGGCCGGGTTTCCAGCGCTCGCGGGGCTCCTCGAGGAGCGCTACGAGCTCGCCGTTCTCGTCGAGGACTTCGAGATCTACCTCGAGCGCTGAGCGGCGGGCTCGCGCGCCGTGCGGCGTGCGTGAGCCGCGAGCGGCGTGCGCGAGCCGCGAGCGGCGTGCGTGAGCCGCGAGCGGCGTGCGCGAGCCGCGAGCGGCGTGCGTGAGCCGCGAGCGGCGGCGCGGCCCGGCAGGCCGCGCGCCGCGGAGCGCCTCGTGGCTCAAGGGCAGGAGACGGTGTTGAGCTCGCCAGGGGTGGGCTCTGCGGCCCGGAAGCGGCGGCCGTCGCGGGCGCCGTCGGCGCAGCGCTGGATCGACTGCGTAGTCGACAGCGCGGACGTCGCGCCCTCGTCGACCTGGACGCGCTGGGGCGCGGTCGCATCGCTGGAGATCAGCGCGCTCAGGAGCCCCGTGTCATCCGCGTCGTTCGTGCCGTAGACCAGGGCGTCGAGCAGGCGCACGGCCGTGGCCGGGGTGCCCGCGGGGAAGGCCGCGGGCCGCGCCTGGTACAGGCCGACGCCGTCCGCGCCGTTCTGCAGGTTGTCGCTCTCGGCGGTCGCGTCGAGGAGCACGTCGGGCTCCGGGGTCACGGCGGGGTTGCCGACGAGCAGCAGGCCGTCGTCGTTCGTCGTTCCGTTGAGCTCCACCACCCGGTAGGACGGCTCGTCTGCGAGGCTGCCGTTGAAGAGCACGAGCGAGTAGCCGGCGAGGTTCACGCCCCACATGCCCGTGCTGATCTCGATGAACTCGCGGTCGTCGTTCACCGGCGCGGTCGGCGTGTCCGCGTCGAGCTCGTTGATCTGCAGCTGGATCACCGTCACCGGGAACGACGTCCACAGCGCGCCGGGCCGGCTCACCACGATGTCCTGCGGGCCGATCGTCGTCTCCTCCGACAGCGCGGAGATGGTGATCCGCGTGTCCGAGTCGACCGTGAAGGGCTGCGGCAAGAAGCCCACGGTCACGGCGGTCGCGCCGGTGAACCCGGTGCCGGTGAGCACGAGGGCGCCCCGGTGCGCGATGACCGGGTAGTCGACGGAGGTCACCCTGGCCGGCGGTCCGCAGGCCGCGCAGGAGGAGCCGCCGCAGTCGATGCCGCCCTCGTCGCCGTTCAGGATGCCGTCATCGCACGAGGGATCCTGGCACACGTGATCGATGCACACCTCGCTCGGGCAGTCCGAGTGGACCAGGCACTGCACGCACATCCCCTCGGAGCTGCACCGCCCCCCGTCGGCGAGGGAGCACGTCGTACCGACCGCGATCGGGTCGTTGACCGGGGAGCCCTCGCGGCAGGAGTCGATCGTGCACTCGCTGTGGTCGTCCGGCACGTCGTCGTTGTCGTCGACCTCCACGACCGCGCCCTCGCCATCGCAGAGGCGCTCGCTGCAGTCGCCGTCCATCTGCATCTCCGCGGGCGTCCCCTCGGCCACCGGCTCGCTGGCGCACGCTCCGTCGACACACACAGCGACCGCGCACTCGCTCGCGGGCTCGGCGCAGTCCGCGTCGGCGGTACAGGTCCCGCCGCCAGCGCCGCCAGCGCCGCCAGCGCCGCCGGAGCCACCAGCGCCACCAGCGCCACCAGCGCCACCAGCGCCACCAGCGCCGCCGTTCCCGCCGTCGCTTCCCCCCGCGGCGCCGGCGCCGCCGGTGCCGCCCCCGGCGCCGCCGTCGCCGCCGTTCCCGCCGTCGCTTCCCCCCGCGGCGCCGGCGCCGCCGGTGCCGCCCCCGGCGCCGCCCTGTCCTCCGGAGCCCCCCGGTCCGTCGTCCCCTCCGCAGCCCGAGATGGCCAGAAGGCAGATGCTCAGCGCGAGCGCGGAACCGTATCGATTCGATCTCAAAGTCATTGACCACCCTCGTGTAGTTTGGACCGGGCGCTCGAGCCCTCGAGGCTTCCTGCGCTGCCTCGCGCGCAAGGACGAGCAGGCGGGCATCCTAGACGCAGGGGACGCGTGACGAAAGCGCCGCTCCGCGCATCTCCGAGGAGCTGGCCCGAGCTGGATCGCGCGAGCCGGACGCGACGGCGGCGCTGTGCTCGCGGCGCGCGGCTGCCCTCGTGCGCCTGGTCACGAGGACGGGTGAGAACGCGCGTGGGGCGCGCGCCGCTGGCATGCTCATTGATGCGTCGATCTGCGGGCATGTACTCCACCGCGAACGGGCCGGACCGGGCCCCGCTCGCGGCGCGGCGACCCAGGAGCGACAACCATGCGGATCGGGATAGTTTCCACCCCGTTCATCCGGGTGCCGCCCTCCGGATACGGGGGGACCGAGCTGTTCTGTTATGAGCTCGCCGAGGGCCTCACTGCGCGCGGACACGACGTCACGCTCTTCGCGACGGGCGATTCGGGGGTCAGCTGCCGCCGCCGGGCGCTCTACGCCGGCGCGCGCTGGCCTCCGGTGCCGGAGGACGAGGTCAACCACCTCGCCTGGGCGTTCTCCGAGGTCGCGCGGGAGGACAGGCTCGACGTGCTCCACGTGAACAGCCCGTTCGCCGTCGCGTTCACGCCCTTCGTCCGCGTTCCGGTCGTGCATACCCTGCACCACGCGCGCTGCGACGAGAGCTCGCGCATCTACGCGCGACACCCGGAGATCGCGTATGTCGCCATCAGCGAGCGGCAGCGCTCGCTGGAGATCGCGCTCCCTCGCTCGTGCGTGATCCACCACGGCGTGACGTCGGCGCGCTACCCGCCGAGCCTCACCGACGAGGGCTACCTCGCGCACATCGGCCGTTACGCCGAGGAGAAGGGGACGCACCTCGCCCTCGACATCGCGAGGGCCGCCGGCATGCCGATCCGCCTGGGCGGCCGCGCGCACCCGAAGGATCATGCCTATTACCTGCAAGACGTGGCCCCGCGCCTCCGGGAGAGCGGGGTATCGGATCTCGGGGAGGTGGACCACGACCGCAAGGTCGCGCTCCTGCGCGCCGCGCGCGCGCTGCTCTGCCCGCTCCAGTGGGAGGAGCCGTTCGGGCTGATCGCCGTCGAGGCGATGCTCTGCGGCACCCCGGTGCTCGGCTTCCGCCGCGGCTCCTTCCCCGAGATCGTCGACGAGGGCGTCACGGGGTTCCTGGCCGAGCCGGGCGACGCCGCGCGCCTCGCCGCCGTCGCCACGCGGCTCGCGCGCTTCGACCGCGCCGCCTGCGCGCGCCGCGCGCGCGAGCGCTTCTGCAGCACGAGGATGGTCGCGAGGTACGAGGCGCTCTACCGGACCCTGATCGACCCGAGGCGCGCCCAGGGCTCCCGGGCTGCCTGAGCCCGCGGCGGTCTGCCCCTCTCGCGCGTCGCGGCGCTCGTCGAGCGCGCTGCTACCCGCCGCGCCGCCGCTATGCGCTGTGCGCGAAGGGGTTGTAGAACACGGACCCCACGAGCAGCATCATCGCGACGAGCGACACGGCGCGAGAGGCCAGGTACTTTCTGATGTAGGAGCCGGGCAACCCCAGCGATCGCAGCTTGCGCACCGCGAGGACGTTGCCCGCGATCAACAGAGCGACCGTGAGCGCGACCACCGCGGCGACGATCGCCGTCGTGCGCTCGGGCGCGAGCTTGATGGCCGCGTAGTTGAGGCCGAGGAGCGCGATGACGGGAACGAGGATGTATATCCGCTGCTTCGAGAAGCCGTCGACCAGACGGGCCTTGTCGCTCGCGCTGAGCGCGGAGAGCGCCCTCTCGCTCATCACGCGGCTGCCGACGATCAGCAGCAAGGAAACGATGAGCCACGCGAACTGCCACGTCCCTTGATCCATGCCGCCGGACCGTACGTGGGGGGTGATCGCGTGTCAACGCGGCCCGCGCTGCCCGCTCGGCCGGGCTTCACGTCGAGCGCGGTGACGGCGCAGCCTTGTCGACGTCGTCGACGCTGAACCGGCGCCGCAGCGCGGCCCGGAGCACCAGGTAGAGGAGGAACCCCATGGGCCCGAAGAGCAGCGTCAGGGCCAGGCAGGGCGCGACCATCCAGCGCGGTATCCCGAGCTTCACCGCGTCGCGCGCCTCCCAGGCCCCGGTGAACAGGTCGAACACGAGGTAGTGGATCCAGCCGACCAGCAGCACCTCGGGGCGCGCGAAGAGCTGCGCGACGCCGTGCAGGCTGCCAAACCCGCCTTCTCCCTTGCCGAAGGTCGGCACGATCGCGAGCACGTACACGAGCGCCAGCGCCGCCGCGGTGCCCGTGGCGACGCGCTGGGTCCACCTCCAGCGTGGAGCGAAGGCGAGCAGCAGCCATCCGGGGAGGACCGCCGCATTGCAGAGAGAGAACACCGCCTCGAGGTCCATGAGCTCCGGGCAGGGTAGGTGAGCGAGACCGGAAAGGACAGAAAGGCGAGCCGGGCCGCCCGCGCCAGGAGCGCGCGCAGACGGGGTCGAGGAGGGGAGGATCGAAGAGGGGAGAGGGGCACAAGCGCGCGCGCTGAACGGTTGATACGAGCGCGCGCGCTGATCAGTTGATGTTCGGCGGGATGGCGACCTGGCACTCGTTGGCCGGCGTCAGCCACTTGATGGCGTTGAGCCAGAAGCGCTCGACCTGGTAGTCGGGGTGCTCGACCCACTCGCTGTTGTACGTGATCCACTCGTCGCCCCAGACGAGCACCCGGCCATCGCCGGACTCCAGCGCCTTCAGCACGTCATATCCGTCGCCGGTGGCCAGCGTGGTGCCCTCGCCGGCCACCGGGTAGCCGGTGTCCACGCCGACGGCCTGGATCCCGTCGAGCACCGGGTGCGCGCCGCCCCACTCCGTGATCGGGATCGTGGAGCCGCCTTGCCGCGGCAGGATCTGCTGCTCGTCGTAGCCGACCCCGAGCGGCTCGAGCAGCGTGTTGACGTTCTCGCGCTCGTCCGGGTCGCCGTAGCCGATCAACGTCATCAGGCCGCCGCCCTTCGCGATCCAGTCGCTCAGCGCCTCGACCTCGGCGCTCGAGTACGCGCGTCCGATGACGCTCACGTCCTGGACCACGATGACCTGATGCTTGCTGAGCTCCTCGGCGGTGAGCTCGGCGTCGTTCAGGTCGACGGCCCCGTTGATGCTGCGCTTGTTCAACCAGGCCTCGAACACGTCGCCATCGCCCCATCTGCCCGGCTCGCCCAGCGTCGCGATGCGGAGGCAGTCGCACACGCCGTCGCCGCCGGCGTCCACGTCGTCGATGATGCCGTTGCCGTCGTTGTCCACGCCGTCGCAGCTGTCCTCGTTGCCGGTCACGCCGCTGCCGGAGCTGATGCTGCCGGCGCCGCCAGCGCCCACCGCGATGCCGCCGAAGTCGTCACCGCCGCCGCTGCCCGCGCTCGCCGACGTGTCGCCCGTGTCGCCCGTGTCGCCGCTGTCGCCGCTGTCGCCGCTGCCGCCGCTGGTGCTGGCGCCGTCGCCGTCGCTCGAGCACGCGGCCGCCTGCAGCGCGACACCGATGCACGCGACCCGCAGCAGCTGTCCGACCGGAACCCAACCCAAGGACCAAAGGTAAGAGCTCGAGCTCATGGCACTCTCCAAGCGGTTCTACGTTGATGACGACGGCCCCGGCGCGCCGTCGATCGCGCTCGGGTCGAAGACTCGGAGTGTCTCCCGGAGCGCGGCTCTTCGCAACGCGAAAGAGCGAGCTTCGATGAGAGACACGTCAGCTGACGGTGTGTGTCATGGTCTCCTTGTGTGATGATCCTGGTGATGCGGAGTGCAATTGAGCAGGAGTTGAACTGCCACGCTTGATGAAGATATCGAGGACAGAATTTTCCGGGCCCCTTGGCGTCCTTGGCGTCGTCTGCGCAGCGTCTGCCCCCGGCCCGGCGCGTGGCCCCGACCGCCGCGCCCGCGGCCGGCGGGGGACCCGCAGCGCGAGGCGGTGCGAGCGTCGGATCGACAATCCAGGAAACTGACGGCCGGCTCGTGTGTGATGGCAGCAAGGGACCCTCCTTGCCCAGCCCCGACCTCGCCTCCTCGAACCTCGCCGAGGCGCTCCGTCCGCTCTCCTGCGAGCAGCGGTCCGACGCGCCGCCGCCCGCCGTGGCCTCCGGTCGGCCCGCCGACGCGGCGCCCGCCGCGCCCAGCGCGTCGCGGTCGATCGACAGCGTCGAGGCGCTCTACCGCCGCCACCACCGGCTCGTACACCGGCTGGCGCTCCGCTACGGCAAGGGGAACCTCGCGTGGGCCGAGGACGTCACGCAGGACGTCTTCCTCGATCTGTTCAAGGCGCTACCGACCCTCACCGATCACGATGACCTCGAGGGGTGGCTGTACCGGGCGACCACCAACCGCTGCTTCAACCGCCTCCGGCGCGAGCGCTTCCTCTCGCTCGCCCCGGTCCGCTGGCTGCTCGGCGAGCAACCGCAGGAGCCCCGGCCGCCGGACGCGCTCGCCATCGCCCGCGACGACCTCCGCCGGGCGTTCGACGCGCTGAACGCGCTGCCGGTCAAGGAGCGGGTCGCGTTCTCGATGTACTACCTCGACGGCAAGGAGCAGGAGGAGATCGGGCGGGTCCTCGGCCACTCGAAGGGCTACGTCTGCAAGCTCATCCAGCGCGCGGTGCAGCACCTCGGCGGCGCCGGATGGAAGGTGGACCATGGCGACGTCTGATCGCGACGACCTCGTCTCGCAGCTCCGGGCGCTCGACGCGCAGCTCGCCAGCGTGCCGCCGCGGCCGCACCTCGAGGTGCGGCTCCGCGCGCGCCTGCGCGCCGCGGAGGCGGCGTCGGCGGCGCCTGCGCTGCGGGACGCGGTCCGGGGCTTCCGGCGCCCGCTCGCGGCCGGCCTCCTCGCGGCCGCGGCGCTCGCGCTCGCCCTCGACGACGGCGCCCGGAGCGCGCTCGAGCGGTGGGGTGTGGCCGCCCGCAGGCTGGCCGCGCCCGCCGAGCCGGTCACCGGAGAGCCCCGCGCCGACAGCGGTCCAGCGGAGCCGGGACCGGCGCGGCCCAGCGTGTCGCCGCCGCCCGCGCCGGTGGCCCCCGCGCCCGATCCGCGCCGCCGCGCGCTCCTGCCCGACCCGCGCCGGGCCGTC
Source organism: Sorangium sp. So ce1153 (assembly GCF_051521595.1). NCBI lineage: Bacteria > Pseudomonadati > Myxococcota > Polyangiales > Polyangiaceae > Sorangium > Sorangium sp. So ce1153. The sequence continues at coordinate 10,952,056 of NZ_CP150361.1, read as the reverse complement.
GAGGCGCCGCCGCCGGCCGACGTCACGAGCTCTCCGCCGCCAGCGCCGGCGAGCCCGCCGGATCCGAGCAGCACGCCGGAGCACGGGCGCGATCCGCTGTTGCTCCGGCGCGACCCCGGCGGCCCGAGGTTGCCGGGCGTCCGCGAGCCGTCGGTCTTCTCGGTGCCCCGGATCGAGGCGCGTGGTCCAGGCGCGGCAGGGCGCGCGGGCGAGGAGGCAGGGCGCGCGGGAAGCGAAGAAGTGGCGCGCGCGGGCGACGAGGAGGCGGAGCGCGCGCTCCCCGAGGCGAGCGTGCCCCCCGGGGAGGAGGCGGCGTGCTCCACCGATCTGCTGTTCGACGGGGTGACCTGCCCGGACGACTGCACGAGCGGCGTGCTGGGCGACGGGGTGACGTGCCAGGACCCGAACGCGCTGATCGAGCAGGGGGTCCCGATCTGCGAGGAGCTCGGGCTGGTCCTGCGGGATCTCCAGGTCGACAAGGCGGACTACGCGGTGTGCGACGGGAAGGTGCTCCAGGCGAATTACCTCTGCTGCCCGGCGTGGGAGGCGCCGCCGGAGGAGACCAAGGAGCCGTCGCTGCCCGAGCCCCCTTGCGAGACGACCGGCGTGGTGGGCGACGGCACGACGTGCGAGGACCCGAACGCCCTGAAGAACGAGGCGCTCGCGCTCTGCCAGGCGCAGGGGCTGCCGCTGAGCCACTTCGATGCTTCGGTCGCGCCCTGCGCGGGCGGCACGCTCGAGGCGACGTATGCCTGCTGCCCGTAGCCGGACTGCGGATCTCACATCGACGTCACGAAGCGGCGCGCGCCCAGGAAACCGGAGCCCCCTTCGCGGTTGGATCATGGCGAATGACGACGCGGCGCCGTGCGATGGCCGGCCGCGCGTCTCAGCCATCCTCGCGGCCCACGGCGAGGCCAAGGAGATCCCATGCGATTGGCCCATCACCACATCACCGCTCTCTCGATCGCCGGCGCCGCGCTGCTGGCGGGTTGCTCGACGACGCTCAGGTCCGGCGAGGATCTCGACGGGAACACCGTCGAGCAGCGCGTCGCCCCCGAGGAGGCGGGCCAGGCCCCCGAGAAAGAGGCGGGCGTTGCTCTCGATGAAGAGGCGGGCGACGCCCCCGCGGAGGCAGGCGACACCCCCGCGGAGGCAGGCGACACTCCCGCGGAGGCAGGCGACACTCCCGCGGAGGCAGGCGACACTCCCGCGGAGGCAGGCGACACCCCCGCGGAGGCAGGCGACACCCCCGCGGAGGCAGGCGACACCCCCGCGGAGGCGTGCTCGACCGACCTGCTGTTCGACGGGGTGACCTGCCCGGATGACTGCACCAGCGGCGTGCTGGGCGACGGGGTGACGTGTCAGGACCCGAACGCGCTGATCGAGCAGGGCATCCCGATCTGCGAGGAGATCGGGCTGGTCCTGCGCGATCTTCAGATCGACAAGGCGGACTACGCCGTGTGCGATGGCAAGGTGCTCCAGGCGAATTACCTCTGCTGCCCGGCGTGGGAGGCGCCGCCGGAGGAGCCCGAGGAGCCGCCGCCGCCGCCCGAGCCTCCTTGCGAGACGACCGGCGTGGTGGGTGACGGCACGACGTGCGAGGACCCGAACGCCCTGAAGGACGAGGCGCTCGCGCTCTGCCAGGCGCAAGGGCTGCCGCTGAGCCACTTCGATGCTTCGATCGCGCCCTGCGCGGGCGGCACGCTCGAGGCGACGTATGCCTGCTGCCCGTAGCCGGGCTCCCTCGCTGCAGGCTACTGGCGCGGGGCGGGCGCCTGGCCCGGATGGAGCTCCCTCGCGATGCGCTCCACGCTCTGCATCAGCGTCTTGATCTGATCGCCGACGACCGGGCCTGCGTCCTCGACGAGCGCCTCGATCTGCTTGAGCACGGGCGGCAGGCCCTCCGCGGTGACCTCGTTGATGCGTTCCCCGCCGAGCTTCGCCTCGATGCGAGCCAGCTCGTCCTTGAGCTCCCCGAGCGCCTGGGACACATGCTCCCGGTGCTGCACGTGCTCGTGCCGCGAGAGCTCATAGGCAATCGCGATCGCGCTCCGAACATCCCGCTGAACTTCCATCCTCTCCATGCTTCTTCACCCGTGCCGTCGCCGGCGGTAGTTGATCTCCATGCCAGCCGGCCGTGGGGCGTCGCGCCGCCTGGCCGCCGGCACATCCATCATGGGAGTGGCTTGCTCTGGTCGTCTGCCGGCCGCGCCCGCGGGGCGGGTCAGACAGCCGCCGGTTGCTGGTGCTTCAGCGTTCCAGCGTGTCAGCATCCGAGTCTCGACACGCGACGTCGTAGCAGCTTCCGTGCCCTCGCCGCCGCGGCACCCATTCGGGCCGACAGCGAGGGACGCCAGGATCTGGCGCGCGAGCTCAGCGCTGGATCGACGGACGATCCGCCTCAGTTGTCGTGAATCGCCACGGTCTGCGCGGCGCGGCAGATCGGCTGTTCGCCGGGCGCGGCCCCCGGGCGAACCGCGTTTCCGGGCAGGGGTCCGCTCAGGGCTGCACCAGCTCGACGCCGCTGAACTCGATGGGAAAGGTGATGACGGTCGTCACCCCGCCTTGCGGCGCGGGGAACTGCATCTTCTCGAACGCGGTGGCCACGCAGCGATCGACCTGCTGGTTCTTCGTGGTCGACCGGATCACGTCGGCTTTGTTGACCGTGCCGCTCGGCCCGATGGTCGCCTTGACGGTCACCTTCCCCACGAACTTCGGCGAGCTCTTGACGCCGATCTTGTAGCACTCGTCGAACAGCTCTGCGTGCTTCTCCACGACCTCGCGGACCTGCGCCTCCGAGATGCTGCCCCCCAGCGTCCCGGTCGCGACGCCCGTGCTGGGCCGCAGGCTCCCGGTGCCGCGCGCCGTGCCCGGCTTCGGCGCGGTCGCCTCGACCGGCGCGGCCGCGCCGGGGACCTGCGCGCCTGGCGGGGGCGCCTCCCCGGCGGCGGGCGTCGGGCCTGCCGCCGCCGGAGGTGTCGTGCCCGCCGTCGCCGGAGCTGCCGCGCCCGCCGCCGCCGCGGGCGCCGTTCCCGCCGGCTCGGAGGAAGCGGGCTGCGCCGGCGCCTGGGCGGACGGCGGCGGGGCGCAGCCGGCCGCGAGCGCGAGGACCAGAACCAGACCTGTTCGGCGAGAGCTCATGCCCGAAGGTAAAACCGGAATGCGGCCCCTTGTCCACGAGGATGGAGGCGCGTCGACCGCTCAGCGCAGCCGCAGCACCTCGACCTCGGACGCGCCGCCGCGGTCCACGAGCGCCGGCGCGCGACCCCGGTCGCGGGCCCTCAGCGATGCCCAGAACACCTCCGTCCCCGGCCTCTTCCGGATCGGCACCGGATCGGCGTAGAGGAAGCCCGCCCTCCAGCGCTGCGGCGAGATCGCCGTCGGGAGGCCGACATCGCGGTAGATCGGGTCCGCCATCGTCGTGGACAGCGGGGCGCGCTCGACGACCCGGGAGCGCACCGTGAGCGCCACGTCGCTCGCCGCGGGGCCGCCCGCGCGCACGAAGATCGTGAGGAGCGAGCGCGCGCCCTCGTGGAACGTGGTCCCGAGCAGCTCCGTGCCGTCGTCGAACCGCGCCCCGAGCGGCGCGAGCGCGGCGCTGATCTCCGCGAGGAGCGCCGCCGCGCGCGCGCCGTCGCCGGCGGCCAGGGCGATGTTGTGCGCGATCCGCTTCTCTTCCAGCGTCTCCGGCGCCCCCGCCGGGGGCTCCGCCGGCTGTCCGAAGTGCGCGCGGAGCTCCCACGTGAGGAACGGATCGGGCGCGATCTCGCGCTCGGGCTCGGTGCCCGAGACGAGGTACCAGGCGAGGAGCCCCGGCTCGCGCTCGCGGAACGAGAACGCCTCGATCCCGGGGGCGCGCGGATCGACGGCCGCGCGCGGATCGACGGCCGCTTGCGCATCGACGGCCGCGCCGAGCGCCCAGAACGGGCCCACGGCCGTGATGTCGAAGCGCCGCGCGAGGCTCGCCTGGTCCCGGTCGAGCATGAACCGCGTGTCGACCAGGTAGGCGCCGCGCGGCGGCTCCTGCTTCGGCGCGGGCCGCGCCGGGGTCACGACGCGCCCGCCGAGCGCCCAGACCTGGGCCCAGGTGGCCTTCATGCCCTCGTGCATCTCGACCGGCGCGCCGGCGGGCAGCCTGGGCGCGAGCCAGCGCAGGAACGCCGTCTTCGCCCCGTCAGAGTCGATGAGGTGTCCCCGCTCGTTGAAGCGCCCGCCCGTCTCCCGCGCGTACCGCAGCGCCGGGAGCCCGTCGCGCAGGACGGCGGCGAGCGGCGCGAGCCAGAGCGCGAGCGCCGCGAGCGCCGGCCATGCGGGCAGCGCGCCCGGCGCCGGCCACGCGGCTGGCGCGGGCCGCGCCGCGTCGTCGGGGGCGCGCTCGGCGGCGGCGCGCTCGATCAGCGCCGCGCTCCCGGGCGCGCGCCGGGCGGCGGCGGCGCGCTCGATCAGCGCCGCGGCGGTCTCGACGAGGGCGGCGCCGGCGAGGGCGAAGTACGCCCCGAAGTAGTGCGGCCAGAAGATGTGGATGTCGGCGCCCTGGCGGAAGACGACGTACTGCACCGTCGCGGTCGCGAGGTAGAGCAGCGGCAGCGCGTCGTGCTCGCGCCGGAGCAGGACGAGCCGCGCGGCGCAGACGAGCGCGGCGAGCTTTCCGGCGGCGATGGCGACCGGCGTGAACGACAGCTCGATCCAGTACCGCCGGCTCGCGAGCACCTTGCTGAGCGGCTCGGCGTTGCCCGAGGACCGGAGCCCGTAGCTCCCCAGGAGGTCGCCGAGCTTGCCGGCGTGGTGGAAGAGCGCGACGTAGAGCGCGACGGTCAGCGCGGCGATGGAGGCGGTGAGCACCCACCACTGCGCGTAGCGCCGCGCGTGGACGGGGCCGAAGACGCGCTTCGGGAGCAGGTACGCCCGGATCGCGCCGAAGACGAGCAGCCCGCCCGTGAGCACGAACGCGGGCCAGTCGGCGTTCATCCCGAGCGCGAGCCCGAGCGCGCTGACCGCGAGGTAGCGGCGCCGGGACGTCTGCGTCATCCGGACGTACCCCCAGAGCCCGAGCAGCGTCCAGGCCATGACCGGGACCTCGAGCGCGTTGAAGTTCGCGAACGACAGCGTGATCGGCAGGACGACGAACGACGCCGCCGCGGCCGCCCCGGCGGCGGGGCGGTAGACGCTCCGGCCGATGGCGTGGAGCAGGGGCGGCGTCGCGGCGCTCAGCAGGACGGCGGGCAGGCGGCAGATGACGTCGTGCCGCCCGAAGACCTTCATGAACGCGGCCGTCGTCCAGAAGATCCCCCACGGGTGGTGGCAGTAGTACATCTCCGGCGGCGGCTGGCTCGCGGTGTACTCCCAGACGGGCCCGGCGATCTTCCAGCGGAGCATGTTCTCCGCGATGATCCCGACGCTCGCCGACGACGCGTAGTGGCCGGCGAGGATGGGCCCGAACATCTCCCACGCCGCCGCGAGCGCGAACCACGCCGTCGCGATCGCGGTGATGGCGAGCGCCGCGCGGGCCTCGAGGCGGGACGCGGCGGGGAGGCCGTTCAGATCGAGCGGGCGCGAGGCGGGGCGGGGCAGAAGCACGGCGCGCGCAGCCTATCTCCGATGGAGCCTGCCCGAGAGGTGAGAAAGAGGCGAGAAGCGGCCGCCGCGCCCGCCGTACACCGCCCGCCGCCCGCCGTGGCGGCGCGGGTCGATGCGCGCGCGCGGCTCGGTTAGGATTGGGGCATGTCGAGCGAGGCGCACAGGCAGGTCCATCGGCGGGCGCACCGCGACGGCAAGGAGCGCGATCCGACGTTCTATCCGGTGGAGAAGAAGATGGGGGAGGACTCCCTTCAGACGTGGATCGTGGAGCTCCTCCGTCCGCTCATCGAGCGCTGGTACGGCGAGCTCGGTCGACCGAGGTTCGTGGGCGCTGATCAGTTCATCTACTACCGGCAGTTCGACCCTTCCAAGGTCGTGGCGCCGGACGTGTACGTGCTCCCCGGCGTCCCGCCGGGGCGGCGCGTGCGGAGCTGGAAGGTGTGGGAGACCGGGATCGCCCCGAGCTTCGCGCTCGAGGTCGTCTCGTCGGACGAGCCGTACAAGGACTACGTGGACGCGCCCGAGCGCTACCGGGAGCTCGGGGTGAGGGAGCTCGTGATCTTCGATCCCGACTGGGAGAAGGGCCGCGACCGGGTGCGCTGGCAGCGCTACCGGCGGCTGAAGACGCGCGGCTTCGTCCGGGTGGAGACGACGAACGTCGACCGGATCCACGCGCGCGTGCTCGGCTGCTGGCTGCGGGTGATCGGCGCCGGCGAGGAGGCGCGCCTCCGCCTGGCCACGGGGCCCGAGGGCGAGGATCTCTTCCCCACCACCGCGGAGGCGGAGCGCGCCGCGAAGGAGGCGGCGCTGGAGCGCGTCGCCGTGCTCGAGGCGCAGATCGCGAGCGCCGCGAGGGCGAGCGGCAAGGGACCCGCGGATCGAGGCTGAGCGAGGCGCGCCGCCGTCAGGCCCGGAGCAGCGTCACCCGCCGCCCCGAGGGCGTCCGGGCCTCCTCGAACCGCGTGCGCGCCTCGACGTCGCCGGCCGCGCTGCGGCGGTCGAAGAGCACGAGCACGCCGTCGTCGAGGCCGAGCTGGGCGAGGTATCCATCGAGCTGCGCGAGCCCCTTCTGCGTCGGGTCCTTCTCTCCCTCCCGCCAGACCTTGAGCTCCAGCGCTGCGCGCTGCACGGCGCGCAACCCGTCCTCGCCGCGGTACGGCCAACGGACGAGGAGGTCGATCCTGCCCCGGCCGAGGCCGTACTCCCGCTCGATCAGCCCGCCGCCGTTCACCACCAGCCCGCCGCCGTTCACCACCCGCTGGAGGAACGCCATCAGCACGAGCTGCGGCGCGACCTCGTGGTAGCCGAGGTTCCCGGAGAGCGCCTCGCCGTGCTCCCTCCAGAAGGCGGCGAACTCCTGGAGCAGCCGCGGGAGGTCGAGCCGGCCGTCGGGCAGCACGAAGCTCCTCGGCTCGGCCAGGATCGTCGGCTCCACGTCCCCGGCGAGCACGCGGGCGATGACCTCGCGGTAGATCGGGTTCGCGACGCGCGCCGGGTTGCCTGTCGCGATGAGCCCGAGATCGCGCGCGTACTGGAGGTCGTCCTGGTAGGCGTCGCCGACGATCGCGAGCGTGCCCGAGAGGATCGGCTCGAGCACGCGCCGGACGCGCGGCTCGTGCAGGCGGGCGACGAGCGAGTCGAGGTGGGTGGCGCGCGCCAGGATCAGGCGCTCCTTCGCCTCCTCGACGTGGGCCACGGTGATCGGCTCGCTCGCCGGCACCGCGAGCTTCTCCACGATCTCGCGGGCGAGCGCGTTGACCAGCCACGGCTGCCCGGCCGTGAGCGCGATGGCCCGCGCGATCGCCTCCTCGGTGAAGATCTGGCCGGTATCGGCCGTGTGCTGGCCGTAGAGCTCGCGCACCTCGCCGGGGTCGAAATCGCCCAGCTTGAGGGACTCCAGCTTGACGTTGAAGGGGCTCGCCGTGCCGAGGCGGCTGGGATCGCCGCCGCTCGCGGCCTTGTACTCGCGCACGTCGCGCAGGCCGCAGAGCGCCACCGAGGCGGGGTAGTCCCCGGGGCGATCGGAGAAGCCGGCGCGCAGCTGGCGCAGCACGCTGAGGAGGCTCTGGCCTCGCAGCGCGTCGATCTCGTCGAAGAACAGGGCCAGCGGCCGCGGGCAGGCGCGGGCCCAGGCGCGCAGCGCGACCTCGACGCGGTGGCCTTCCGGGGCGTCAGGGAAGTCCGGCGGCTGCAGCGCCGGGGGCAAGGTGAGCTCGGCGCGCGCCCGGACGGCGCTGAGCAGGATGCGCTCGGCGGCGCCGTAGTCGTCGCCTGCCACCTCGCCCGCCTCGCACGAGAAGTGCAGCGCCGCCCAGCGGCCGGAGGCGGTGAGCCGCTCGGCGAGCGCGCGGAGCGCCGTGGTCTTGCCCGTCTGCCGCGGCGCGTGGACCACGAAGTAGGCGCGCTGCTCCACCAGGCCGGGCGCCTCGGGCAGGCGCCGCTCGGCCGGGATCATGTAGTCCCAGTCGGGGCGGCAGGGGCCGGCGGTGTTGAATCGGCGCGGCATGCGCGCAGCTTGCGTCGCGGAGCGTGGCGGCCGCAAGGGCGCGGTCACCGCCGCTATCGCCCGCAGGCCCCGGCGCCGCCGGGCCGGTTCCGGGCCCATCGCGCCCTCTCCGGGGGCGGCGCCGGCGCGTCCAGCGCCGTCCCGAGATGGTAGCTTCCCCGCCACCTTGGGTACCCCGTCCCTCCCGGTGGAGCCTCCGGCGGCGCCCGGCCCCGCGCGGCGGGCGCCGCTCGTCGGGCCGCTCCGCCGCGCCGCGGGCGCCGCGCGCCGCGCGCCGCTCGCCGCGGCGCTCGCGCTCGTCGTCGTCGCCACGTCGGTCTATGTGATCGCCGTCCCGCTCGCGGTCGTCCGCTATCCGCCGATGACCGATCTCCCGTTCCACGCGGCCCAGACGGCGGCGCTCCGGCACTACCTCGACCCGGCGTGGCACTTCCGCGAGCAGTTCACGCTCCAGCCGCTCGCGGTGCCGTACATGTCCATGTACGCGCTCGGCGCGCTGCTCATGCTCTTGCTGCCCCCGCTGGCCGCCGTGAAGGTCGCGGCGGCGGCCATGCTCGCGCTGCTGCCCGCGGGCCTCGCCGTCCTCTTCCACGGCCTGAAGCGGAGCCCTCTCCTCGGCGTCCTCGGCCTCATCCCCGTCTGGTGCAACCTCACCCACTGGGGCTTCCTCAATCACATGGGCGCGCTCGGCCTCTTCGCGATGGTCGTCGGCCTGACGCTCCTGCTCCTCGATCGCCCCTCGCGCGGGCGGCAGCTCGCGCTCGCGCTCGCGCTCGTCGCCCTGTTCTTCACCCACGTCTTCCGCTTCCCCTTCGCCCTCGCCGCCGTGGTGGGCGCCGCGATCGTCGTCTTCCCGGCGACGCGGCGGCTCCGCCCCATCGCGCTCCCGCTCGCGCCCTCGCTGGTCCTCCTCGCCGTGTGGCTCGCGGCGCGGACCGACACCCTGCACGGCGCCTTCGCGCCCGCGCTCCACTGGGAGCGGCTCGGCGAGGTCCCCTCGCTCCTGTTCACGAGCTTCACCGATCCGGCCGAGGCCGCGGCGGCCCGGCGGGCGGCGCGCCTCGTGCTCGCGGCGCTGCTCGTGTGCGCCGCCGGCGCCGCCGCGCAGCTCGCTGGCATCACGCCGAGCCCGCCCGACGCCGACGCGCGGGAGCGGACCTTCGCGCGCCTCGCGGCCCTCGTCCCGGTCGCCTGCGCGGCCGTGTTCCTGGGCCTGTTCCTGAGCATGCCGCTGCAGCTCGGCCTCTGGTGGTACGTCTACCCGCGCGAGATCGTCGCGGCGCTGTTCCTCGCCTTCGGCGCCTTCCCCGACCTGCCGCGATCGCCCTGGCTCAGGGTGCCAGCCGTGCTCGCGCTGTCGGCCGCGGCGGTCTCCCTCGGCGCCGTGGTCCGGGACAACTACCGCCGCTTCGACGACAGCACGCAGGACTTCGAGGCCATCATCGCGCGCATCCCGCCCGCGCCCAGGCTGCTCTACCTCGTCTTCGATCACGGCGGCTCGACCCGGTCGACGACCCCGTTCATCCATCTCCCCGCCTGGGTGCAGGCCACGCGGGGCGGCTGGCTCAGCTTCCATTTCGCCGTCTGGGACGCCTCGCCCATCGCCTACAGGCCTCGCTCCGAGCCGGGCGCCGTCGTCCCGCCGCCCACGCCGCTCCGGTGGGAGTGGACGCCGGAGAAGTTCGACGTGCGGCGCCACGGCGCCTTCTTCGACTGGTTCCTCGTCCGCCGGCGGGCGGGGGCCGACCACCTCTTCGCGAGGGACAAGAGCATCGTCCCCGTCGATCACGTCGGCGACTGGTGGCTCTACCGGCGCAGCGGCGGGCCGTAGCGCGCGCTGTCCCGGGCTTCTGTTACCATGCCGCGCATGCGCACCTCCTCCGCTTCAGCGCTCCTCGCTGCCAGCGTCGCCCTCTTCTCCCTGTGCGCCTGCGGCTCCGACGACCCGCCGGCGGATCCCGGCGCGGGCGGCGCGGGTGCAGGTGACAGCTCGACCGCGGAGGGCGGCGGCGGCTCCGCCCCGGAGCCAGAGTCCTCGTGCACGGAGCCGACGCCCGTGCCCTGCGAGGACGATGTCTTCCAGCAGATGAACTTCCAGTCGACCGTCGCGCCCGGGGGGATCGACAACGAGCCGGACGGCGACGGGTTCCGCTCGCTCGTCGACGCCACGGCGGGGGGCCCCTTCGCCTCCGACCCCGACGCCTACGTCTATGCCCGCTTCACGGCCGAGGGCCTCGAGAAGGTCGAGATCTCGGACGAGGACGCGCTCGGATCCATGGACTGGGACATCGCCTTCCGGCGCTACGTCGTGCGCATCAACAGCGGCCACTCCGGCCCGTCCTGCGTCTCCGCCGCGCGGCTCCCGGGCACGCCGGACTACGACGCGCTCGCCGAGGCTCCGGGCGAGCTGAGGCTCCGCCGCGACGAGTACTTCACCGAGAGCTGCGAGCTCATCCCCGACGGCTCCGGGCTGGAGTCCCCCGCGACCGCGCTCTCCGGCTACTGGACCTACCCCGGCTGCGTCGCGATGAGCGGCCTTGTCTACGTCGTCGGGCTCGCCGACGGCCGGAGGCTCAAGCTGACCGTCACGAGCTTCTACAACGAGGAGGCCCAGGCGCAGTGCCAGGAGACCGGGATGGTGCCGATGATGGACACCGGCGCCGCCAACCTCCAGCTCCGGTGGGCCTTCCTCCCGTGACGCGGAGCCCCGGCGAAGGGCGCCCCGCGCTGGCGCGCCGCGGCCGCGCCGACGGCGGCGCCGCTTCGTGCCGCGGCCGCGCAGCCGCGCTCGTCGCTTCGTGCCGCCGCGCTGCCGGCTTCACGGCCTCGGCCGTCCCGGCGCTCGCCGCCCTGCTCGCGCCGGCGCTCTCGGCTTGCGGCGCAGACGACGTGGTCCCGGGCCCGCTCGACGGGCCCGCCGCGGCGCCGCTCGACCGGCCCGACACGCGTGGCACCGACCTCCAGTTCCGGTTCGATCCGGACGACACCCTCGAGACCTTCGCGTCGGCCTCCGGGGCGTTCCTGGTCCACTTCGCGCGCGAGGGGCGCAGCGCGGTGCCCGGCGCGGACGCCGACGCCTCGGGCGTCCCCGACTTCGTCGAGGAGGTCGCGGCCGTCTACGACGAGGTGATCGTCCACTACCGCGACGTCCTCGGCTTCCGGCCGCCGAGGAGCGACGAGGACCTCCCCGACAACGGCGGCGACGGTCGCTTCGACGTCTACCTCGTCGACTTCGCCGGCGTCGGCGACGGAGTGTTCCGCGTCGATGCCTGCGCTCCGGGCGAGGACCGCTGCGCCGGCTTCATGACCCAGGAGAACGACTACAGCGGCTACGGCTACCCGTCGACGCGGACCGCGAACCGGATCCTCGGGAGCCACGAGCTCTTCCACGCGGTGCAGGCGGCCTACGACCACGGCCAGGACACGCTGATCACCGAGGGAACGGCGGTGTGGGCGACCGAGTCGTTCGACCCCTCGCTGCGGGACTTCGAGGGCTTCGTCGACGGCTACCTCTCCAACGCCGATCGATCGCTCGACGTGCCCATGGTCGGCCCGGTCGACCCGTTCAGCTACGGGAGCGCGCTCTTCTTCCAGTTCCTCGAGGAGCGCTTCGGAGGCGGCACGGTCCGCGCGCTCTGGGAGCGCGTCGAGGACGGCGCGTCCGGCGAGGCGGATCCCGTGTGGTTCGAGCAGCTCGACCCGCTGCTCTCGTCGCAGGCGCAGACGACGTTCGCCGAGGCGTTCGTGGAGTTCGCCACCTGGAACCTGCTCACCGGCGCCTCCGCGGATCCCGAGCGCTCCTACGCCGCCGGGGCCGGCTACCGGGGGCTCGCCCCGCAGGCGGTCGAGGCGCCCACCTCCGACCGGCTGCGGGTCTTCCACGCGTCGGCGCAATACTTCAGCGTGCCGCCGGGCGGGCGCGCGACCATGACGGCCGCGCTCGCGGCGCCGGCGGACGACCCGGCGCAGCGCGACGGCCTCGCCCTGCTGCTCGCGCCGCGGCGCGACAGCGCGTACGGCGAGGTCGTGCGCGCCGCCGACGTCGCTGCCGGCGAAGCGCTGATCGACACGGCCGGCGCCGATGCCCTGACCGTGATCGTGGTGAACGGCCTGCAAGAGGGCGAGTCGCGCAAGCCGACGCTGTGTATCGGCACCTCGGACGAGGTCGCCGCGTGCCGGGCCGCTGCGGAGGGCGGGGCCGGCGGTGGTGGCAGCGGTGGTGGTGGTGGCAGCGGCGGTGGCGGTGGCAGCGGGGCCAGCGATGGCGGCGAGGCGCCGTCGGAGGAGACAGGCGGCGGGGCCGATGGGGGTTGCGGCTGCCGTGTCGGATCGCCGGCCGCCGCGGTCGGCAGCTCCGCTGGGGCCGGCGGCGCCGCGCTCGGCGCTTCGCTGCTCGGGCTGGCCGTGCGCCGGCGCGAGCGCAGGGGGAGCCCCCCTCGGCGAAGGGGGTAACCTGGTCGGCATGCCCGATCTCGGCCCCGAGGGCGCCAGGCTCATCGGGGCGGCGTTCTCCGTTCGCGTCATCGCGATGCTCGCCGCGAAGGGCGTACAGCTCCTCACCTCACGATCCTATCCGGTGGAGTTCTTCGACACGGAGCGCGAGGCGCGCGCGTGGCTGCTCGCGCAGCGAGACGCGCTCCGGGCCGGGCGGCGGCCGCTCACATGAAGCAGCCGCCGGCGGCGGCGAGGCGCTAGCATGCTCGCATGAGCGATCCTGGCGCCGAGGACGCGAGCTCCTCTCTTCTCCGTGAAGACCCCGACGGCTTTCTGTTCACCGTCACGGTGGGCGACATCTCGGAGGACACGGCGCGCGCGATCGCCGACGCGTGCCGGCGCCTGATGGACAGCGGCCGCGAGGTCCTCGTGCTCTCCGATGCGAGCCGCACCGGCACGATCCTCCCGTCGGCGCGCAAGGCGATGGCGGACAGCCTTCGCGGCGTGCGCTTCGATGCGATCGCGGTCTTCGGAGGGAGCTTCCCGCTGCGCGTCGTCTCGACGCTCGCCGCGAAGACCGTGCAGATCCTCACCGGGCAATCCTATCCCGTCGAGTTCTTCGCGACCGAAGCCGAGGCGCGCGCGTGGCTGCTCGCGCGGCGGGACGCGCTCCGGGCCAGGCAGCGGCCGCTCGCGTGAGGTCACCCGCGGCGCGCGCGGCCCCGCCGGCGCGCCGCCGCGGCCAGGCCGAGGATCGCCGCCGCGGCCAGGCCGCGCCGCTCGCCTGAGCGGGCGCCCGCCGCCGCGCATGCGCAGCCGGCCTGCTCGGCCGCGACGGGGCCGGGCTCGCCGTCTCCCTCCAGCGGCGGGGGCGGCGGCTCGTCTCCCAGAAGCTCCCTGAGCGCCGCGACCGGGTCGACGATCCCGTGCCCGAAGACGGGGTCGTGCCCGCTCTCGTCGGGCACCGCGTAAGGCGCCGGCCGGGCCGTGCGGATCATGATGTCGTAGAGCTCGCTCGCGGTCCGCTCGGGCGCGGCGCTCACGAGCAGCCCCGCGACGCCGGCCGCCACCGGGCACGCCGACGAGGTCCCCCCGAAGAGCGAGGTGTAATCGGTCGGGCTGTCTCCCTCGCGCCCGGCGATATCGGTGCTCAGCGTCCCGGTGGGCGCGACGAGATCGATGGAGCTGCCGCGGTTCGTGAACGACGTCTGTTCTTCGAGGTGGTTGACGGCGCCCACGGTGAGCACGCCCCGCACCGCCTGGAGCTCATCGTCGTTGATCTCCCGGTCATCGTTGCCGGCGGCGAAGAGGACGAGCGCTCCCTTCCCGTCGCGCCCGGTGTCGAAGAGCCGGTTGATCGCGTCCTCGACCACCCTGGGGACGGGCATCGGCTCGGCGTATCCCCAGCTGTTGGACACCACCGAGGCGTTCGCTTGCAGCGCGAACTCGAAGGCGTCGACCGACTGGGAGATGGGCCGTGGCTCGTCGTCGAGCAGCCGCACGCACCGCACCCTGCAGGCCGGGCAGCCGCCCGCGATGCCCACGCCGTTGTCGGTGTCGGCCGCGACGAGGCCTGCGCAGGCCGTCCCGTGGCTCACGCCGTCCTCGCCCGGCTTGTAGGTGGGGTCGTCGTCTCCATCGATGACGTCCCGGCCCGGATCCATCTTCGCCGCGAGGTCTGGGTGGTCGAGGTCGCAGCCGGTGTCGACGACGACGATGGATGTGGACGCGTCTCCCCGCGTGCGCCCCCAGGCCTCTTCCATCCGGAGGTCGTCGAAGTACCACTGTCCTGGCAGTCGCGGGTCGTTCGGCGTGAACGGCGCCCCGCGCGCGACGAGGCGGACGTGGAGGTCCGGGATCGCCTCGCGCAGGAACGCCGGCCGCGCCGCGCCCTGCAGGCGCTCGGCGAGGTCGAGGCCGTCGCCGCCGCTCGTGTCCTTGACGAGCCACAGCCCGATCGAGCGCATCAGCGGCCTCACCACCTCCACGCCCGCCGCGGCGAGCGCGCCCTCGGCGCCCGGATCGACCTCCACGATCGCGGTCGCGCCCACGCGGGCCTGCACCGTCCGGCCGCCGGGGTAGTGGAGCCGCACCGGCGCGAGCGCGTCGCCGGACGGGCCCAGCGCAGCCGACCCGAGCCGCTCGGCCGAGACGCGCCGCCCGCCATCCAGGAACGACGCCGTCCGCGCCGCGGCCGGGCTGGCGAGGGCGTCGCCGGCCCCGGCCGCCACGAAAGGGAAGAGCGCCGCCGAGAAAAGCGTGGTGAATCGCTCGAGTCTCATCGCTCTCCTGGATGTACAGGACCGCGCGGCATCCTGCCAGAGCCGCTCTGGAGCGGTGCTCGGATGAGGAGGAGAGAGCCACCAAGAGAGCCAAGGGAAGAATAGAATTTTTCATCTACGCTTCTTCTCACTCCTGATGTCCTGGCGATTTCATCTCTCTATCTCATCAGGCCAGACTGGATTCCCTTCGTGCGCGCCGAGGTTGTCTCCGGCGCATGAGGAGAGGATGAGATCGCGCGGCGCGGAGCTCCTGCCGGACTCGGGTGCCCCTTGCGCGTGCGGCTCGCTCGGACCGAGCATTCTGGAACGACCGGTCCAGAGTGAGCCGCACGCGCGGGCAGCTGGGCTCCAGCCGGGGACCAGCCGGTGCGGCTCATTCTGGAACGACCGGTCCAGAATGAGCCGCACGCGCGGGCAGCTGGGCTCCTCCGGTCGGGCAGCTCGTCACCCAGTGCAACCGGGGAACCAGAGACGTACGTGAGCGGCGAGGTATCAGCGCTTCTAGGCGCCGCGGATCACCATCGATGCGAGCAGGTCCCGCAACCTCGCGAGGTCCTCCCGGGCTGTTCCGTCGGGGAGCCCCGCGATCCGCGTCGCGACGCGCTCCAGGAACTGCTGCCTCGCCCGCTCGAAGCCCGGCGCGAGCTGGTCGTGCAGCGCGCAGGTCACGAGCTCCTGGTCGAGCTGCCGCCAGAAGAACTTGCCTTCGACGGTCGTGGCGCAGAGCCGCCCGGTGAAGCCGATCACCGCGCGCGCCCCCGCGTCGAGGAGCCGGTCGAACAGCGGCCCGCTGGCGGTCTCGCCGCAGCAGAAATAGAGCACGCGGCCGCGCGCCCAGAGCTCGATCTCCGGCGCCGGGCTCTCGTGCGACAGCAGGATGCCGTCCGGCGACTCGTCGTCGACAACGCAGCTCGTCTTGCCGTGGGACGACACGACGATCGCGCGGAAGGGGTTGCCCGCGCCCTCGGCTCGCGCGATCTGGCGGAGTATCCGCCGCCGCTCCGCGCTGGCGCGCCCGAACGGTACGATGGAGAACTGCTCTCCCATACGACCATAGAGCTGCGTCCGGCCCGTCGCGAACCAGGCGCTGTCCGGGTCGAAGGATGTATCGATCGAGAGTACAGGTCGAGCAGTCATCCTACCTCCTTCGAAGGTTCCCCGTGCGCGCCGCGCGTCGACGATGACGCTCGCTCGCACCGGCGACCGCCAGCGCCGATCGCGCCAGCGGCGCCGGGCAGCAGGCGCATGGTATCAGGCACTCTCCACCGGCTCCTCCGCCATGTGCCTTGTCGCCGATGCCATCTCGGACTCCTGCCGCGAGACTCGCGGCAAGGTACAATAACAACGGTAAGGGAAATCCTTCTACAAAAATCGTAGTGCGCCGGATGGAATTCTCGCCGCAAAGAAGCGCGTGCTCAGTGTGAGCGGCGCGCGCGGCGCGCGCGGCGTGAGTGACGCGGGTGACGTGAGCGCCGTGAGTACCGTGAGCCGAGGCACGCGCGCATTGCATCATGATGTCATTTCCAGCATGCGGCTCCAGCATGCAGCCTGCCCACGCGCGCGGGCTCGCGAGGGGCAGAGCAGCGGCTCCTTCCCGCGCCGTCGGGCCGGAGCGGGATGAGCGCCGCGCTGTTCACGGAAGGGGTGCTGCCTCTTCGGTCTGGCTCAGGACGAGCTTGCGGGGCTCGCCGCGTCGCAGCTCGCCCATCCTCGCCTGCATGGTCTGCCCGAGCTCCTCGCGCCCGGCCTCGTCGAGGATCTTCTTCACCTTGGGGAAGAGGTGCTCTTCCTCCTCCTTGTGGTGGTGCTCGAGCTGCTCGGCGAGCACGTGGAGCTTGGGCCCGAACTTCTCGTCCGTCGTCTCGAGCGCCAGCAGATCGGCCAGCACGCGCTTGAGGGACAGGTGCTCCTCCAGCGACTCGAGCAGGATATCCTCGGTGCGGCGGGCCCGGACCGCCGGGTAGAAGTGCTGCTCCTCGATCGTGATGTGCGTGGCGAGGAGGTCGGCGGCCGTGGAGAACTGCTCAGCGCTGACGGAAGATGCCTTTTTCAGCCCGGAAAACTGCTCTTCGAGCTCGCGGTGGTGGCGTTCGAGAAGGTCGATGGCGTCCATAGATCTCTCTATGTAGCGGGAGCCGCCCCTGGAGCAAGCGGGGCCGCGCCTGCGGGAGCCTCGCGACGCGGCGCTCGTCCCGGCGCCGCGCGCGGCTTGTCAGGAGCGACCCGCGCGCCGTACAGCCCTTCGGGTGGGTGGCCGGCGCCGACCTCAGGCGCGGCGCCGCGCGCCGCCGGGTGACCCGCGCGGCGGGGCGGGTGTAAGCTCCTGCGATGTACTCGCCCGGATCCTTCGTGGAGACTGACATCGATCGGCAGCTCGATCTCATCGAGGCACACAGCTTCGGCTGCCTCATGGTTCAGGACGAGCAGGGAGGGTTCGAGATCGCTCATCTGCCCTTCGTGCTCGATCGCGGCGTGGGGCCCCACGGCCGCCTCCGCGCCCACGTCGCGCGCGCGAACCGCATCTGGCGGCTGGCGACGGAGGGCAGGCCGCTCGTCGCGGTGTTCTCGGGGCCGCACGGGTACGTCTCGGCGCGGTGGTACGAGGAGCCCGGAAGGCAGGTGCCGACCTGGAACTACGCCGTCGTTCACGCCCACGGGCGCGCGGCAGGGCCGATGAGCGACGAGGAGCTGACTGCGCTGCTCGACGACCTCTCCAGCATCCATGAGCGCGGCGCGGCCGAGCCCTGGAGCACGCGCGGGCTCGATCGCGAGCTCCACCAGGGCCTGCTCCGGGCCATCGTGGGGTTCTCCATCTCGATCGAGCGCCTCGAGGGCAAGTTCAAGCTGAGCCAGAACCGCTCGCCCGCCGACCGCGCCCGCGTGTACCGCGCCCTCGGCGAGCGCGGTCTGCCGGACGATCTCGAGATGATGCGCCTGATGACCGGGAGCGACGAGGACCGATGAGCGGACCGCCGGCGCTTCAGGCGAGGTCGAACAGCAGCACCTCGCCCGGGACCTTCCCGACCAGGCGGAGCGCCCCGCCGGCCGTGATGGCCGCCGCGTCCCCCGCCTCGAGCAGCGTCCCGTTCAGCTCGACGCTCCCGCGCGCCACGTGGACCCAGGCGTTCCGCCCTTGTGCCAGCTCGTACCGCGCCTCTTGCCCCTGTCCGAGGAGCCCCACGAACAGGCTCACGTCCTGGTGGACGGTCACCGAGCCCTCGCGCCCGTCCTGCGAGGCGACCAGCCGCAGCTTGCCTCGGCGCTCCTCCTCGGAGAACGCCTTCTGCTCGTAGCTCGGCGTGTACCCGCGCCGGTCCGGCAAGATCCAGATCTGCAGCAGGTGGGTCACGCCCGACTTCGAGGCGTTGACCTCGCTGTGGTACACGCCCGTGCCGGCCGACATGCGCTGGACCTCGCCGGGGCGGATGGTCGAGCCGTTCCCCATGCTGTCCTTGTGCTCGAGCTCCCCCTCGAGAACATAGGTGACGATCTCCATGTTCTGGTGCCCGTGCGTCCCGAACCCGCGCCCCGGAGCGACGTAGTCGTCGTTGATGACCCGCAGCGACCGGAAGCCCATGTGGTCCGGGTCCTGGTAGTCGGCGAACGAGAACGTGTGAAATGACTGGAGCCACCCGTGATCGGCATAGCCGCGCTCGCTGGATCGACGGATCTGCATGGCCTGCGTGGAAGAGGTGTTGTTCATGAGACCCAGCATGCGCCCGCCGATCCATCTTGTGAATCGGCATTCACCTCATGGATCCCATCTGCTCCGGAGATGGTCCCCGCCGTCGCGCCTCGCCGGTGCCTCGCGAGATTTGCCGCGCCGCGCCTTCCCGGGAGTCGCCGCGCCGCGCCTCAGACGACCTCGAGGTTGGTCACCTCGGCGTCGAGCCACGGCGCGCCGTCGGGGTGCACGACGAACGCGTCGAAGGTCGCGCCCGTCGCCCGCGCGCCGGCCGGCCTGAGCTGGTCCTGCGGGACGATCGCGAGGTTCGGCGCGCTCACCACCGGTACGGTCGCTTTCCCGGCGAACGCCTCCGACGCCGCGCGCAGCACCGCCGCGACCCGCTCGGCGGTCGGCTCCGGCAGGTAGAGCGCGTCGACCGTCGGCACCCGGTCGATGCCCGCGGCCGTCGCGATCTCGGACAGGAACACCGCCGCGGCGCCGACGGCTCGGCCGGCCTCCTCGACGCGCAGCAGCCTGCGCGATCGCGGGTCGCGCAGGCTGTGCTCGAGCTGCGCCGCGTCGGGCGCGGACCACAGCACGCGCTCGCCGCCGCACGCCGCGATCGCCGCGAGCACCTCGTCCAGGGCCTGCGCCGGCGTGGCCACGGCCTGCGCCGGCCTGGCGCTCGCCCGGGGGACGAAGCCGTGGTTCTGGCACGCGGCCAGCGGCTTCAGCTTGAACCCCGCCTGCTCGACGGCCTTGAGGAGCACGCGCCGGGCGGCCGCGGAGCGCGCCTCCACGAACACGACGATCGGCGAGCCGGACCCGCGGAGGCCGTCGAGGAGCTCCGCGTACAGCCGGCTCGCCAGGCCTCGTCCCTGGAACTTCGGCCGCACGCTCACGAACGAGAGCACGTACCCCTCGGACGCGGCGCCCCGGAAGCGGAATCGGCGCGGCGCGGCGCCGATGAAGCCGGCCGGCTCCCCGCCCTCGCGCGCGAGCACGGCCCGCGGCGCCGGGCCGGGGAAGCCGAGCTGCCATCTCAGGTAGTCGGCCGTGTAGTGGAGCGCCGGCGGCGCCCACGCCTCGCGCAGGACAAGGCTGGCCTCCTCCGCCGCCGCGACCGGGTCGACGTGCTCGAGCTGCATGGCCGCGAGCCTGGCAGAATCCCCCGGGAAACGGAACTGCGCGCCGGCCTCGTGACTAGAGGCCTGCCATCTCCGGGGCGCGCCGCACGATCTCCGGCCAGCCGGCCGGGTCGTTGCCGTGCTGGGCGAGGAACGCGTAGACCCACCGCTCCAGGCCGAACGCGATGCACACGCTGTGCATCGGGCCCGCGCCCTCGACGTTGCAGCTGAACGCGCGGCCGAAGAAGTCGGTGTGGTAGTTCAGCGAGCCGGCCGCGACCCGCTCGCCCTCCGGGAGCATCAGCGAGATCTCGTACTTCGTCTCGCTGCTGATCTGGAAGTACGTCTTGGCGGCGGCGTCCGGCGCGATGAAGAACGGATCGCTCGCCGTCCGGATCTCGCCGGCCAGCCGGTGCTCGTCGAGGTAGCCCGCCACGAGCTCGTTCCCCTGCTCGCGCAGCCCGAGGACGTTCTCCCGCGAGCCGAGGAAGACGATCTCCCGCATCGTGAACTCCCAGAGCCGCCGCAGGTCGACCATCTTGCTCGACTCGTAGCGGAAGCAGCGGCCCGCGAGCGCGTAGCGCGCGCCGCCGGCCGGCAGCACGCGGTCCCGGTTCGCCGCGTACACGTGGTAACAGACCGCCGGCGAGAGGCACACCTCCGGGTGCGCCATGTCGCTCAGCGCGCGCTCGTCGAGCGAGTCCCGGTCCTGGTGCCGCGCCCGGAAGTCCTCGATGCGCGGCATGTCCTCCGGCAGGTGGCACGTGAACGTGACGATGTGAGGAAAGGAGCGGAAGTAGTCGCACTTCGCCAGCGTCGCCGCCGGGATCAGCGTCGGCACGAGGATCGGGCTCGGCGAGAAAGGCGCGCCGAGCGCCTCCAGCGAGCGATCGAAGTAACGGTAGAGCCGCAGCGGGATGCCCTCCAGCGCGACCTGGCCCTGCCCCATCTGCGTGATGCCGTCGGGGAGCGCGCCGCCGCGGAACTCCACCCGGTCGCACGCCGGGCTGCGGTACACGAGCTTCCGCGTCAGCGCGCGCAGGCTCCGCTGCATCGTGCGCGCTAGGCCCGCGGCCGCGTTCGCGAGATCGCCCGCGTGCGCCTCGGGGGCCTCGAACTCGAGCGCGGCGCCCTCGCGGACGAAGCGGATGTTCGAGATCTCCTTCGACAGGAAGGCGATCTGCTTCGGGATCTCCTCCTGCGCCATCTCGGTCGCGGGCGTCGCGAGCTCGACGGTGACGGTCTTCCTCACGGGGCGAGCTCCTGGATCAGCTGGCTCAGCGCGCGCGGCGTGCGGGCGACGGTGAACCTGTCGTCCGGCAGGGTCACGTTGAACCTGTCCTCCAGCTCGGTGAGGAGCTGGAGCGCGCGAATCGATGAGAACCCCGCGTCGTAGATGTCGTCATCGGGCTGGATCGCAGCGGGGAGGCTGCCGACCGTGACGATGACCTCGATCACCTTCTCCACCTCAATCGCCATCAAGAGCTCCAGGGTTAAGATGCGCTGTCGGCCAGCGAGCGCCTCGCCGCGTCGTCCGCGCCCTTGCCCCTTGCGTCGGAGCGGTCCGAGGCGGGCTCGACGAGCGGCGGCGGCGGCTCGGTCCGGAGTGATGCCACCCGGCGCGCCGGGTTGCCAGCGACGACGGTGTACGGGGGGACATCGGCCATCACGATCGAGCCCGCCGCGACGACGCTGCCCTCGCCGACCGTGACCCCCGGGAAGATCATCGACCGGGCGCCCAGCCAGACGTTGTCCTCGATCACGACGGGCTTCACCTCGCTGTCCGCCGGCGGCAAGCCCCGCTTCCGGTCCTCCGGGTCGCTGGGGTGGCCGCTCGAGTCGAGGATGTAGACGCTGCCCGCGATCCGGCAGTGCTTGCCGATGGTGATCGACTTGCCGACGATGATCCGGCAGTCGTGCCCGATCCCGGTGTTGTCGCCGATCCTCAAGGTCGGGCGGTCGGAGAAGCGCGCGGCGAAGACGAAGTTGATCTTGCCGTCGAGCACCACGTTGTCGCCAAGGATGATGTCGCCCCGCCCCTGGATGTAGTGAATGAAGTTCCCCGTCCGGACGCCCTTGCCGTACTGCGTGCAGTACGACTTGAAGTGCGGCTCGCAGACGAGGACGCGAGCGCCGAAGTAGTACGCGTCGCGCGCCGCCTGGAACGCCATGCGCATCGGGACCACGACCGGCCGCGGCGCAGGCAGCGTGAACGTGCGGACCTGGTGCCGCACCTGGCGCACGGCGCGGGCGACGCTGTGATCGGACGAGGCGAGGAAGCGATAAAGGTTCTTCATGGAGGGTGGGCTCTGCCCGGATCGGCCGGAGCAGCGATGTTCAGCGGGGGGCCCGTCGAGACGGAGAAAGGCGCAACGAGGTACCGGAGCCTATCGCTCCAGGCTTATCACGTCGACCATTCTCTTGGTTGTCCGGGCAGCGACTCCTATTCAAACCCGTTACAGCCCGTTGCCAGATCTTTGTCCACTCTCACTTTACTTGGTACACATAGCAAATACCGTGACAACGCCGGTACCGAGCCGCGTCAGGCCGCGTCATGCAGGCTCGCTCCGGGCGACGCCGGAGCCCGCAGCGCCGGAGCCCGCGTCGCCCGCAGCGCCGGAGCCCGCGTCGCCGGTGACCCGTTTCGCCTCCATGTGGGGCAGAGCGCCCCGGAGCAAGGCCAGGCCGAGCGCGGCCTCGACCAGGGTGAGCGCCACGGCCCACGTCGTCGTCGTCGCGGCGACGGCCGCCAGGCGCTCCTCGCGCGTCGCGCCGGCCGCGAACCGCTCGAAGAGCGCGGCGGCGAGCACGTCGCGCGTGCCGAAGCCCTGCGGGGTGAGGGGGAGCGTCACCGCCACCATCAGGATCGGGATGTAGGTGAGGGCGGCCGCGAAGGGGATGCGCACGCCGAAGAACCCGAAGGGCAGCCAGGTGCCGACGAACAGGACGAGCAGGTGCGGCACGCGCGCCGCGAGGGCGACGAGGTGGCCGCGCACGCCCGCCTCGAAGAGCGGGGCGAGGAGCTTCGTGCGGGCGAGCCGGGCCGGGCGCAGCGCGAGGATCGCGAGGTAGAGCACGCCGGCGCCGAGGAGCAGGGCGGACCCGGCGAGCGGACCGCCGTTCGCGGGCACGGCGACCGCGCCGAGCAGGAGCAGGCAGCCGAGCCACGACGCGTAGACGACGAGCGTCGCGCCGGCGACGCGCGCGAGCGGCACGCCGTGCGCGCGCGCGAGGAAGACCGTGATGAACGCCTGGCCGACGTGGTGGTTGAGCAGCGACGGCAGGTACGAGGCGCCGCGGAGCACGAAGAAGTCGCGGAAGGCGACGGGCGCGATCAGGCGGCGGTAGACGAGCACGGTCGCGAACGTGTCGGCGGCGAGCAGCGCGAGGATGAAGACGGCGGCGAAGGCGCCGAAGAGCGGGGCGTCGACGCGCGACAGGGCGGCGCGGAAGGCGCCGAAGTCGAGCCGGCCGAGGACGAAGCCGACGAGCCCGATCGCCAGCGCGAAGGGCAGGGCGCGGCGCGCGCGCCCCCAGTGACGCGGCGCGCGCGGCTCGGGCAGCGCGCCGCCGCGCGGCGACGAGTCCGCGGCGAAGGTTCCGGTGTGGGTCGAGGAGCGCAACGGCGGGACGGTAGCAGAATCCCCGCCGGTGTGGCCGGAAGGAGCGGCGCCTCGGACGCCTCGGACCACCGCCGGCGCCGCCCCCGCCGCCGGGGCCCCGACCAGCGCACGCTGCGCGGCGACCGCGCCCCGCATGGGGCATAGTCGTCCACCATGTCCAAGTACGATTACGATCTGTTCGTCATCGGCGCCGGCTCCGGCGGCGTGCGCGCAGCCCGCATGTCCGCTTCCTTCGGCGCCCGGGTCGCCGTCGCCGAGTCGCGCCACCTCGGCGGCACCTGCGTCAACCTGGGGTGCATCCCGAAGAAGCTCCTCGTCTACGCCTCGCACTACGCCGAGGACTTCGAGGACGCCGCCGGTTACGGCTGGACGGTGCCCGGCCACGGCGCCGGCGGGAACGGTCACGCCGGTCCGTCGTTCGACTGGTCGACGCTCCTCCGCAACAAGAACAAGGAGATCGAGCGCCTGAACGGCGTCTACGAGCGGCTCCTGAAGAACTCGGGCGCCGACATCCGCTGGGGGCAGGCCAGGGTCGTGGACCCGCACGCCGTCGAGATCGACGGCGCCACGATCACCGCCGAGCGGATCCTCGTCGCGACCGGCAGCTATCCCTGGATCCCCGAGCTCCCGGGGCGCGAGCTCGCCATCACCTCCGACGACGCGTTCCACTTCCAGACGATGCCGCGGCGCGCGGTCATCGTCGGCGGCGGCTACATCGCGGTCGAGCTCGCCGGCATCCTGCACGGGCTCGGCGCCAAGGTGTCGCTGATCCACCGCGGCATGCACCTGCTGCGCGGCTTCGACGACGACGTCCGCGCGTTCCTCGCCGCCGAGATCCAGAAGAAGGGCCTGGACCTCCGCCTCGGCGCGAGCGTCGAGAGCATCGAGCGGCGCGGCGACGGGCTCTCTGCGGCGCTCGCCGACGGCACCGAGATCGAGGCCGACTGCGTGCTGTACGCGACGGGGCGCCTGCCGAAGACCAAGGGGCTCGGCCTCGAGGAGGTCGGGGTCGAGCTCGACGAGGACGGCGCGGTCGTGGTGGACGACGCGTTCCAGTCGTCGGTCCCGTCGATCTACGCGCTCGGCGACGTGATCTCGCGCGTGCAGCTCACGCCCGTCGCCATCGCGGAGGCGATGGCGCTCTCGAAGATGCTCTTCCGCGGCGAGCCCGCGCGCGTGGACTACGCCGGCATCCCGACCGCCGTCTTCAGCCAGCCCAACGTCGGCACGGTCGGCCTGTCCGAGGCGCAGGCGCGCGAGCGCCACGACGTCGCCGTCTACCTCTCGATCTTCCGCGCGCTCAAGCACACCCTCTCCGGGCGCGACGAGAAGACGATGATGAAGCTCGTCGTCGATCGCGCGACCGACCGCGTGCTCGGCGTCCACATGGTCGGCCCGGACGCGGGCGAGATCATCCAGGGGTTCGCCGTCGCGCTGAAGTGCGGCGCGACCAAGGCGCAGTTCGACGCGACGATCGGCATCCACCCGACCGCGGCCGAGGAGTTCGTGACCATGCGCGAGCCGCTGCGGAACGCGGATCGCAGCCCCCCGATGGGGATCGCTCCAAGCTCGGCATAACGCGAGGGGGCGCGCGCGTTCCGCTCACGGCGGCGCCCGCGCGCGCCGGCCCACGCGCTTGGGCCCGCTCGCCCGCCCGCGTTCGCGCCCAGCGCGCTCCTCTGGTATGGACCGCGCGATGTCGACCCACGCCTCGAGCCCCTTGAAGCCCGTCGGCCTGCTCACCCGCACCAGCGACCGGTCGTTCTACGTCTTCAACGCCGTGCTCTCCGCGGCCGCGCTGGCGTTCCTCGCCTATATCCTCATCATCCGGCGGGGCGCGGGGGGCGCCGATCTCCGCTTCATGCCGCCGCTGAACGCCGCCCTGAACGCGACCGCCGCCACGCTGCTCGTCGCGGGCTGGGTCGCGATCAAGCGCCGCGCGGTGGTCGTGCACAAGTACCTGATGGTCTCGGCGTTCGTCGCCTCGTCGCTGTTCCTCGTCGGCTACCTCGCCTACCACTTCGTCCACGGCGACACGAAGTACCAGGGCACCGGGCCGCTCCGCGCCGTCTACTTCGCCGTCCTCATCTCGCACATCGTGCTGTCGGCGGGCATCGTGCCGCTCGCGCTGACGTCGTTCTACTTCGCCTACAAGGCGAACTTCGCGAAGCACGCCCGGGTCGCGCGGGTGACGCTGCCGCTCTGGCTCTACGTGTCGGTGACGGGCGTGCTCATCTATTTCATGCTGCGCGGGAGCCCGCCGGCGGTGCCCTGAGCGCGCCGCGGCCGCTGCCGCTGTCGGCCTGCGCGCAGGGCTCAGCGCCGCGCCGCGCGCCTGCGCAGGACGGCGCTCGCGACGCGCACGGCGAAGAGCAGGGCGAGCAGCGCCGCGTAGATCATCGGCTCCGTCGCGTCCTTCTTCACCCGGAGGAAGAAGTGCACGACCCCGAGGACGGCGGCGACGTACGCGAGGCGGTGCAGGCGCTTCCAGCGCGCGGCGCCGAGGCGCTTCAGCATGCGCGCGGTCGACGTCGCCGCGAGCGGGACGAGCAGGAGGAGCGCGACGAAGCCGGCGAGGATGAAGGGCCGCTCCGTGATGTCCTCGACGATGGCGCGGACGTCGAGCCCCTGATCGACGCCCGCGTACGTCAGGAAGTGGGCGCACGCGTAGAAGAAGGCGAGCAGCCCGAGCGCCCTGCGGATGCGCAGCGGGAACGTCCAGCCCGAGACGAGCTTGAGCGGCGTCGCCGCCAGCGAGGCGATGAGCAGCACCAGCGCGAGGAGGCCGAGCTGGTTCAGCGCCTCGGCGACGGCGTTCGGGCCGAGCGCCCCGGTGAAGGCGCGCACGCCGAGCACGGCCAGCGGGATCAGGCCGCCCGTGACGATCGCTGGCGGGAGCCAGGGCAGCTTCCCGCGCGGCGCGCGCGGCGTGCCAGCGCGCGGCGGCGACGCCGCCTTCACCGTCCTCACCGCGTCCACCTGCGCGCTCATCTTCAGAAGCTCTCCCGCAGGTCCATGCCGCTGTACAGGCCCGCGACCTCCTCCGCATAGCCGTTGAACGGCAGCGTCGGGCGGCGGCGCAGCTCACCTATCCTGCGCTCCGTCGCCTGGCTCCAGCGCGGGTGATTCACCGCCGGGTTCACGTTCGCGTAGAACCCGTACTCGTCCGGCGCGGCCTGGCTCCAGGTCGTCCTCGGCTGCCGCTCGGTGAGCTTGATGCTCACGATCGATTTGCACCCCTTGAACCCGTATTTCCACGGGACCACCAGGCGAATGGGCGCTCCGTTCTGGCCGAGCAGCGATTTGCCGTAGAGGCCCACCGCCAGGAACGTCAGCGGGTGCATCGCCTCGTCGAGCCGCAGCCCCTCGACGTAGGGCCAGTCGAGGACGTCGCTCCGCTGCCCGGGCAGCTGCGCCGGGTCGAGCAGCGTGGTGAACTGGACGTACCGGGCGCGCGAGGTCGGCTCGAGGCGCCGGAGCAGCGCGGCCAGCGGGAACCCGAGCCAGGGGATCACCATCGACCACGCCTCGACGCAGCGCATGCGATAGACGCGCTCCTCCAGGGGGAACCACCGGAGGAGGGTGTCGATGTCGATGACCTCGGGCTTCTTGAGCTCTCCCTCGCACGCGACGGTCCACGGGCGCAGCCTGAGCCGTCCGGCGTTCTCGGCCGGCTCGGACTTGCTCAGGCCGAGCTCATAGAAGTTGTTGTACGAGACGATGGCCTCGTAGTCCGTCCGCGGCTCGTCCGTGACGAACGGGCTCCTCCCGCCCGCGGCGCCGGGCGGCGACGGCGTCGCGGCGCCGGGGAGCGGCGGCGCGCTGCCCTCACCGGCGCGCGCGCCCTCGCCGCCAGCTGTCCCGGGGGCGGCGACGTCCGCCACGCCCGCCGGGCCGCCCGTGAGCCAGACGAGGCCGCCGCCCACGGCCGAGGCGGTGCCGGCGAAGAGCGCCGCGTTCTTGAGGAGCTCGCGCCGGCGCATGTAGAGCGCTGGAGGGGTGATCTCGTCCGCGGGCGGCTCCTTGGGCAGCTGGCTCATGCCCCCATTCTACGATCGCTCCGGGCTCCGGTTTCGATCCGCGATCACGCGGCCCTTGACAGGAGGCGGAGCGCCGCGCCGGGCGTGTGGTGGAGCGACGGCAGCGCGAGCATCTGCGCGATGCGCGCGGAGCGCTGCTCCACCGCGCGGGTGAGCGCCGCCCGCTCGCCCGCGCCGCCCGCCTCGAGCAGGGCGACGACGTCGGCCCAGACGCGCTCGCGCCAGCGCGAGAGCATCTCCATGGCCACCCACGTCGCGAGATCCGGGGCGTTGTCGTGGAAAAAGGTGCTCAGGTGGCAGCCGTGCCGGCCGGCGAGGCGAGCGAGCGCCTCGGGGACCGAGAGGCGGAGCAGCGTATTGACCTGATCGTGATCGTGCTTGAGCCGCGCGAGCATCCGCGCGTCGCGCCCGTGACCGAACTCGACGATCGTGGCGTGGATCCCGAGGACCAGATCGTAGTTGATGTGGGCGCTGAAGCCGAGCAGCGCGTTCTGCACGGGAGGCGTGAACCGGGATGACGTGCTCGCGTACGCGAGGTGCCAGGCGCCGCAGTCCTGCGCCACGCCCCGCTCGGACCAGCGGAGCGTCTCGAGGTACCTGGCGCAGAAACGGCCGGCGAGGCGCGAGATCCACGCCGGCTCGAGGAACATGCCGTCGGGCCGATCGACCTGCGCCGCGACAGCGCGCGTGACGATCCCGTAAACGTCGGTGAACGCCGCGCGGCGGTCGCCCGCGGCGATGAGCCGGTCCGTCACGGTGTCGAGCACAACGGCGGCATCGTGGACGCTCTTCGGATACAGGTTCAGGCCGTCGATGCAGCTGCTCATGAAGTCCCCTCCTACTTCTTCGCTCTCAGATAGACCTGTTCTGATGTTCCAACTCCCGCATCCGACCACCTCGTCGCCCCGGCGCGGCGTCGCCGGCCCGCAGCGCGAACAGCGCAGAGGCGCCGGCCGGCGGTCTGGCCGGCCCGGTCGACCCGCCTGCGGTCCCGGTGCGCGTCGTCCCCATGTCGAAAGCGGATCTGCGGACCCGCCGAGAGATAGATCGCCGCGTGTGATGCCCTGCTTCTCCTACTGCCGGCCCCCCTCTCGAACCGGCTCCGCGCAGAAGAGCGATGATCTGATGCGATCGTGGCGCGCTCGCCGCGGGATCCCCCCCCTCGCGGCGGCGCTCTAAGTTCAATCTACTCTACGACATGGCGTGGGGTGCCCACAATTGCCTTATGACGCACGCTCCCGTTCGGGACAGCTTCCGAGGCTATTCGAACTAGCGAGCTCGAACAAGCGGCTGTTGACCCTGACACGTTTCTTTGTCGCGCGGGAGAGCCCCACGTCATCTTCCCCGTTGCGCTGCTACTGGAGTGTCTAGGGTTGGTCGCATTTGGAAGGTCGCCATCGCCACTACCGCAGACGCAAATCGCGGCGAGATGTTCTTGAAACAAGCCGAGTGTTTATCCCACGCTGGCTGTACGGTCTGCTCACGATTCGTGACATTCGTTTGGGAAGTCCCTGAGTCGGCGCTCGGGAAATCCCTGAGAATTTATCCACAGGCGCGGCACGAATTCCCGCTTCCTGGTAAAAATCTATTGAGGGCGATGCGGAGTTTTGTCCGTTACCGACGTTCTTGGTGCCTGCTGGCGCGCCGATCGCGCCAGGGTTCGCCTGTCATGGCGCGGCGCGTACAGGGGTGATCCCGGCGCCTGGGGCCGCGCAGCCTGCGCCCGCGGTCGAGGGAGGGGGGGCCTGACCCGGGGCAGCAGCCGCAGGGCTCGCCTGGGCCGCCGCGGGCACGGCCTCTCGACCGCGCCCAAGGACCCAGCGGCGCGCGACGGCCCCGCGGGCGGCGGCGCGCCCGTGCGGCGGGATGGCCGCGGCGGAGCGCTAGCGCCCGCGACGTGTGTGGACGTGTGGGGTGGGGTCTTCGCTGGAATCGTGCTGAAATTTGCCGAAACGAGGGCAGTCAGCTTCCGGTCGAGGCCGGCGCTGCGGCGTGTCCGCGCGCTTCAGCCGGTGCCGCCCTTGGCCTGCTGCTCGCGGTGGCGCAGCGTCGCGCGCAGATAATCGCGGTTCATCTGCGCGATCACGTCGAGCGGGATCTCCTTCGGGCAGACCGCCTCGCACTCGCCGACGTTCGTGCAGTGGCCGAAGTTCTCGACGCGCATCTGCCCCACCATGTTGAGGCTCCGCTGATCGCGCTCCGGCTGGCCCTGCGGCAGGATGTTCAGGTGCGTGAGCTTCGCCGCGGTGAAGAGCGAGGCCGACGCGTTCGGGCACGAGGCGACGCAGGCGCCGCAGCCGATGCAGGCGGCCGCGTCCATGGAGCGATCGGCGACCGGCTTCGCCACGGGGATCGCGTTGGCGTCGGGCGCGCTGCCGGTCGGCACCGAGATGTAGCCGCCCGCCGCCACGATCCGGTCGAACGCGCTGCGGTCGACCGAGAGGTCGCTCACCACCGGGAACGCCTGGGCCCGCCACGGCTCGAGCCACAGCACGTCGCCATCCTTGTAGTGCCGCATGTGCAGCTGACACACGGTCGTCCCACGGAGGGGGCCGTGCGCCTGGCCGTTGATCATGAAGCCGCACATGCCGCAGATGCCCTCGCGACAGTCGTGATCGAACGCGATCGGCTCTTCTCCCTTGAGGATGAGCCGCTGATTGAGCACGTCGAGCATCTCGAGGAAGGACATGTGCTCGCTGACATCGGGCACCTCGTACGTGACGAACCGGCCCGCTTCGTACTTGCCCTTCTGCCGCCAGACATGGAGGGTGAGGCGCATTATTTGTAACTCCGCTGCGTGGGGTGAACCTCGTTGAACTGGAGCGGCTCCTTGTAGAGCTCCTGGGCCTGGCCTTCGCCTCGCCAGCCCCAGGCGGCGACATAGGTGAAGTTGTCGTCGTCGCGCT
Organism: Sorangium sp. So ce1153; assembly: GCF_051521595.1. NCBI lineage: Bacteria > Pseudomonadati > Myxococcota > Polyangiales > Polyangiaceae > Sorangium > Sorangium sp. So ce1153. The sequence goes on along the minus strand of NZ_CP150361.1, from coordinate 10,921,894 downwards.
TCGCCTCGCCCTCGGGCGTCTGGTGCTCTTCCCGGAAATGCCCGCCGCACGACTCCTCGCGGTGGAGGGCGTCGCGGCACATGAGCTCCGCCAGCTCGAAGAAGTCGGCGACGCGCGCCGCCTTCTCGAGCTCCTGGTTGAAGCCGGTGCCCGTGCCCGAGACGCGGACGTCGCGGTGGAACTGCTCCCGGAGCTCCGGGATGCGCGCGAGCGCGCCCTTCAGCCCGGGCGCGTTGCGCGCCATCCCGCACTGCTCCCACATGATCTTGCCGAGCTCGCGGTGGAACGAGTCGACGGTGCGCGAGCCGCTCGTGGCGAGCAGCTTGTTCAGCCGGCCGCTCGCGTCGCGCTCGGCGTCCCTCACCGCGGGGTGGAGGTCGTCGACCCGCTCGAGCTTCGTCGACGCGAGGTAGTCGCCGATCGTGTACGGGATGATGAAGTAGCCGTCGGCCAGGCCCTGCATCAGCGCGCTCGCGCCGAGGCGGTTCGCGCCGTGGTCGGAGAAGTTCGCCTCGCCGAGCACGTAGAGGCCGGGGATCGTGCTCATCAGGTTGTAGTCCACCCAGAGCCCGCCCATCGTGTAGTGGATGGCCGGGTAGATGCGCATGGGCACGGTGTACGGGTCGTCGCCGGTGATGCGCTCGTACATGTCGAAGAGGTTGCCGTAGCGCTCGGCGATCGCCGGCTTGCCGAGGCGCCGGATCGCGTCCGAGAAGTCGAGGTACACGCCGAGCCGCGTCGGCCCGACGCCGCGGCCCTCGTCGCACACCGCCTTCGCCGCGCGCGACGCGACGTCGCGCGGCACGAGGTTGCCGAAGCTCGGATACCGGCGCTCGAGGTAGTAGTCCCTCTCGCCGTCGGGGATGAGCGCCGGCGAGCGGGTGTCGCCCGCGTTCACCGGCACCCAGATGCGGCCGTCGTTCCGGAGCGACTCGCTCATGAGCGTCAGCTTCGACTGGTAGTCGCCCGAGACCGGGATGCACGTCGGGTGGATCTGGGTGAAGCACGGGTTGCTGAAGAGCGCGCCGCGCTTGTGCGCCCGCCAGATGGCCGTGCAGTTCGACCCCTTCGCGTTCGTCGAGAGGAAGAAGACGTTGCCGTAGCCGCCCGAGGCGAGGACGACCGCGTCGCCGAGGTGCGTCTCGAGCGCCCCGGTGATCAGGTTGCGGGTGATGATGCCGCGCGCCTTGCCGTCGACCACGATGAGGTCGAGCATCTCGGTGCGCGGGTACATCTTCACCTTGCCGAGGCCGATCTGCCGCTCGAGCGCCTGGTAGGCCCCGAGGAGGAGCTGCTGCCCCGTCTGCCCGCGCGCGTAGAACGTCCGCGACACCTGCGCTCCGCCGAAGGAGCGGTTCGCGAGCACGCCGCCGTACTCGCGCGCGAACGGCACGCCCTGCGCGGCGCACTGGTCGATGATGTTCACGCTGATCTGCGCGAGCCGGTACACGTTGGCCTCGCGCGCGCGGTAGTCGCCGCCCTTCACGGTGTCGTAGAAGAGGCGGTAGATGCTGTCGCCGTCGTTCTGGTAGTTCTTCGCGGCGTTGATGCCGCCCTGCGCGGCGATGCTGTGGGCGCGGCGCGGAGAGTCCTGGAAACAGAAGCTCTTCACGTTGTAGCCGAGCTCGGCCAGGGTCGCGCTCGCCGCGCCCCCGGCGAGGCCGGTGCCGACGACGAGGACCGTGTACTTCCGCTTGTTCGCCGGGTTGACGAGCTTCAGGTTGAAGCGGTGCTGGTCCCACTTCTTCTCGATGGGACCTTCGGGGATCTTCGCATTGAGCTGCATGGTGACGGACGCTCCGGGCTCAGCGGACCAGGCCGAACAGGACGGCCAGCGGGATGGAGGAGAAGCCGACGACGAGCAGGATCGACGACGCGGCCGCGAGCTTCCTGAGCGCGGGCGTGTAGCGCGGATGGCTGAGGCCCATCGACTGGAACATGCTCCACGCGCCGTGGTAGAGGTGCAGCCCGAGCAGGCCCATCGCCACGACGTAGGCAATCGTCACGGGCGCCGAGCTGAAGCCCTTCACGACGTTGTCGTAGGCGTCGAGCGGCACGAAGTCCGGGTGGACGGTGCCCGTCGTCAGGTGGAGCAGGTGAAAGAGGATGAAGGCGGCGAGGAAGCCGCCGCTCAGCAGCATCGTGCGCGCGGCGATGTTCGGGTGCCGCTGCCCCTTCACCTGGTAGCGGACCGGCCGGGCCGCGCGGCTGTGCAGCGTCAGCGTGATGCCGGTGTAGAGGTGGACGACGAGGGAGAGGAAGAGGACCAGCCGCGTCCCCCAGAGCAGCGAGGGCGTCCCGTGGAGGAAGGCGGCATAGTCATTGAACTTCTGTCGGCCGAGGTAGACCTGGAGGTTGCCGGCCATGTGGCCGATCACGAAGCCGAAGAAGACGACGCCGCTCAGCGCCATCGCGAACTTCTTGCCGACGAGATCCCGGTAGAAGAGCGCGACGCGCTGAGCCCTGGTGGGGAGAGTCGATGGGGCAGCAGTGGGGCTCATCGCTCCCCTCCTTTAGTGGGGTGCGAACGCGTTAGCCAGAGGGAATCTCGCGCGAGATCGCCGAAGAATTTGCGGGCGTGCGCCGCAGATCTCGGCCCGCGCGCCGGCCGGGGGAGCGCGCTGTCGGGGCCACCCGCGGCGAGGGCGCGCTGTCTGGCCCCCCGCCCGCCCCCCGCGGCGGCGCGCGGCCGTCAGGCGGCGCGCGGGCCGTGCGCGCGCTGTACCTTGTGGCCGTAAAACGCGAGCGCGAGCTCGATCGCGAAGATGCCGATGGCCTGCTCTTCCTGGCTGGTGAACGGCGGCAGGCGCGCGTCGCGGAGCACCACCAGACCGCCAAACGAGCTCTCGCCGAGGCGGAGCGGCGCCACGATGGCGGCGCCGAAGCGATCGCCCTCCGCGGTGCAGAGCAGGTCGGGGGCGTCGTCCGCGGACAGGCGGACGGGGGCGAGCGCGCCCTCGAGCTGACCGGCGAGCCGCGCGATGAACGCCGCGGGCACCTCCGCGCCGGAGGCCGCCTGGTACAGCGCGGGCCCCTGGTCGAGGGCGAGGGAGAGGGCTGCGCCGGTTGTGTAGACCACCTTCGCCGCGAGATCCACGGCGCGCTCCGGGAAATCGTCCCGCGACAGGGACGCGGCCAGGGCGGCGCTCGCCTGGTGGACGGCGGCCACGGCGTCGAGGTGCGTGCGCAGCATCGCCGCCCCGAGCCGCCGCTTCATGTCCTCGATGTTGTAAGGCTTTTCGAGGATGTCGTAGGCGCCGCTCTCGATGCACGCCACCGCGGCCTGCGCGCTGGAGCACGGGGCGCCGACGAGGATCTCGAGGTCCGGGCTGATCGCCTTGAGCGCGGCGATGATCTCGGCGCCTTCCATGCCGGGCGCCCGCACGTCGGCGACCGCGAGGTCGAAGCGGCGCGCCTTGACGAGCTCGATCGCGGCGCGGCCGCTGTCCGCGCAGGTGACGTCGAAGCCGCCTTCGCTGAGCTCGACCGCAAGCCGGTCGAGGACCCTCTTCTCGGCGTCTACCACGAGCACATGGGGTCGGGCCTGGCTCACTGATGCCTCCTCCTCTGGTGTCCACAAAAAGGGTGGCCGCGCCGTCTCCCCGTCCGGCGCCGCCGTGATCGCTCGATGGCCACGTCTCGGTCGCGGCCGATGTCGCTCTCCATCCGGCGGGGATCTCTTCGCTCTCCACCGGCCGTCGAAAGTCCGCCTACCATCCAATAGAGCCGGTATTACAGCGAAACGGAAGCCGAAGTGGCGTCACCGCCATTCTCCTTGACAGGGCGTGGCGTCGCGCTTCCGGCGCGGATGTGCTCCGGTCTACCGACTCGTGCGGGCCGCGCGCGCAGCGCGCGCTCGGCACAGAGCGCGGATCGCGCGCGCTCGTCGCAGGGAGAGGAGCGCAGCGGAGGTGCGCGCGTGGAGGCCTGTCTCGCCCGGCCGCCGCTGAGGTCGCGCGCCGCGCCGCGCGCGGCTCCGGTCCGAGGAGGCCGCGTCCACCGGCACGAGCAGCGCGAGCGACGCGCCGCCGGCGAGCGCGACGCCGGCGCCTCGCTCGTCCCGCGAGCCCGCGACTTGATCGGAGATCAAGACGAGGAGCCCGTCCTCCTCGGCCTCGGACGCGAGGCGCTGACGGCTGCCCGCTGCCGAGGCGCGACGGCGGACCCTGGCCGCTCGATGCCCGGCCCGAGCGGCGCGGCGATCCGGTGGAGCGCCGGGCGTGATCGCGGGCCGGCGCGCGTACCACGGACCGCGCTCCGGTCGCGAGCGCCGCGAGCGCCGCGAGCGCGCGCGGCGCGAACCGGCGATGGAGACCCGAGCAGGCGGGAAGGCAGGGAGAAAATCGAGTCATCTTCCTGACTTCGCGGCTCGGACTCACCCCTTCGTCGGGAACATGAAACCTTCCGGACACAGAGGCGTTGTCGGGACTCTCCCGAAGACACCTCTCTCTATCAGGATCATCCCGAAGAAACCGCGGATGGCAGGCGCGAACTCGATTACGTTCGTCCTGTCATTGACGACATCGAATGCCCTGGTTGTCCGCCGGCCGTCGCGGGCGTCTCGAGGCCCGTTGTCAAGCGTTGGACGAATGACATGTCGCTTGACGGGAAAGCGCAGCTCAGCTCAGCTCGTCGAGCGGCCGGGGGGTCGCGGAGGGGGTCCGATGTTCATCGTGAGGAAGGGCGAAGTTCCGCTGTTGTCCCGTCGTATCCAGGAGGCGGCCTCACGCCTGCTCGAGCGCCATGACGGGACCCCGATCGAGCTGCGCTTCTGGGGCGGCGAGCGGCTGCGCTTCGGCGCGGGCGCGCCCGCGCTCTCCGTGACGTTCAGGACGCGGCGGGCGCTCTGCGAGGCCGCGCTCCGGGGCACGCTGGGGCTCGGCGAGGCGTACATCCGTCGCGAGGTGACCTTCGAGGGGGATCTCGAGGACGCGCTCGCCGGCCTGTTCGAGCTCGCGCGCTCCGCCGAGGCGCGCCTGCCGCGCCTCGCGCCCTCGTCGTCGCTCAAGCTGGACGCGGCCGACGTGCTCGACGCGCTCGGGCTCGGGTGGCTCTCCGGCGCGGCGAAGCGCGAGCGGCTCGCGGTCGAGCGTCATTATGGGCTCGGGAACGACTTCTACGCTCTTTACCTCGACAGGCGCCTCCAGACGTCGTGCGGTTACTTCAGCTCGCCGGGCGAGGCGCTCGACGACGCCCAGGCGCACAAGATCTCCCTCGTCGCTCGGAAGCTCGCGCTCCGGCGCGGGCAGCGGCTGCTCGATCTCGGGTGCGGGTGGGGGCACCTCATGCTCCACGCCGCGGAGGCCTACGGCGTGCAGTGCCTCGGGATCACCCTCTGCGAGAACCAGGCGCGGTACATCCGCGACCAGGCGGCGGCGCGGCGGCTCCCGGTGGAGGTCCGCGTGATGAGCCACGAGGAGGTCGAGGACGAGCCCCGGTGGGATCGGCTCGTCTCGCTGGGGTCGATGTGCCACGCCGGCGAGCGCCGGATCGAGGTGTTCTACGACCGGGTGAAGGCGCTGCTCGCCCCCGGCGGCGTCTGCCTCCTCGAGAGCGTCACGCGGGCACAGGAGTCGCCGTGGACTGACCCCTTCCTGCAAAAGCACATCTTCCCGGGCTACTGGCCTCCGTCGCTCCGGGGGATGACGGCGCGCGCCGAGGTGCGCGGCCTCGGCGTGCTCGACGCGGAGAACCTGCAGCGCCACTCCGCGCTCACGGCGCGCTGCTGGCGCCGCAACTTCGTGGAGAACCGGGACAAGATCGCGCGGGTCACCGGCTTCGACGCGGCCTTCATGAGGAAGTGGGAGTTCTACCTCGCGTGCGCCGCCGCCGCGTTCCGCACCGGGCACCTGAGCTTCATCCAGATGGTGCTGTCGAACGGCGCCCCGCGCGACTATCCGCTCGCGCGCGAGCCGCTGTACGCCGCGGCGGAGCCCTCGCCGCGGGAGCGCGCGCCGATCGTCCCGGCCGTGCAGTTCAGCGCGTGGGGGGCGGCCGCGCCGTCCTGATCCGCAGGGCGCGCCGTCCGGATCCGCAGGGCGCGCCGTCCGGATCCGCCGGCCGCGCCGTCCAGATCGCCGGGCGCCGTCCAGGTCCGCCGGGCGCGCCGTCCGCACCGGCGCGCGCGGAAGATCTTGTGAAGCCTGCGCCGCCAGCTATCAGCTAGAGCATGAGCGAAAGGCTTCCGGCCACCGCGCGTCGCGGCGCCGCGCGCTCGTGGTCCGCGCCGCTCCATCGCGGTCTCCTGCTCCTCCTCCTCCTCGCCGCGCGCGGGGCCACCGCCGCCGCCGCGCTCTTCGCGATCGCGCTCTGCTCCCTGCTCTCCGGGTGCACCGAGGTCCGCTACGTCGCGCAGGCGAGCCTCGGGCAGCTCTCGATGGCGTGGAAGACCGAGTCGCTGAAGGACGCCGCCTTCGACGCGCGCAAATCGTGGCGGACGCGCGCCCTGCTGCGCGAGGTCCCGCACATCAAGCGCTTCGGGGAGCGCCACGGGCTCACGGCGACGGGCAACTACAGGACGTACGTCGAGCTCGAGCGCCCGGCGGCCGTCTGGGTGGTGAGCGCGTGCGAGCCGCTCCGGTTCCGCTCGAAGACATGGAGCTTCCCCATCGTCGGGACGGTGCCCTACCTCGGGTGGTTCCACCTCAAGGATGCCAGGGCGTTCGCGGCGCCGCTCAAGGCGGCCGGCTGGGACGTGGACGTGCGCCCGGCCGGCGCCTATTCGACGCTCGGCTGGCTGGAGGATCCGGTCCTCTCCACGATGATCTCGGGCGGGGACGACGCGCTCGGCGACCTCGCCAACGTGGTGCTGCACGAGTCGCTGCACGCGACGCTGTACGTGAAGGGCCAGACGAGGTTGAACGAGAGCCTCGCGAACTTCGTGGGGGACGAGCTCGCCAAGGTCTACCTGGACGAGCGGGTGGGCCCTTTCTCGGCGGAGAAGACGTCCTACATGAGGGAGCAGGAGCGAGGCGAGGCGCGGGCGCGCGCGCTGCACGACGCCTACATCCACCTCGACCGGCTCTATGCGTCCTCGGCCTCCGACGCCGAGAAGCGGGCGGAGAAGCAGGCGGTGCTCGCCCGGCTCGCGGCGGACATCGGGGCGCGCCGCCCGCTCAACAACGCCGCGCTCGTGCAGTTCCGCGTCTACAACTCGGGCAGCGAGGAGCTCAGCGCGCTGCTCGCGACCTGCGGCGGCAGCTGGCCGCGGTTCGTGGGCGCGCTGAAGAAGCTCGAGGGCCAGCGGTTCTCCGCGCCCCAGGAGAACATCGGCAGGGTGGTGGAGCCGTTGATCCAGGCCGGCTGCAGGTAGCGCCGCCCGCGCCGTAACCGTGCGTGCTGCGCTGCGCGCCGCGTGCCCCGCTGCGCGCCGGGATGCGTGCCGCGCTGCGCGCCGCGCGCCGGCGCCGGGCTCCACGCCGCGAGGCGCCGAGCTGGAGCCGTGCCGTCTCGTCGCAATCGTTCGCTCTCACGGTGTGGCGCAGGGCGGTGATCCCCTCGATAGATGGACTCATTCATGTCCAGGGAGGGATTGCGTCCTGGATCTGAACCCATCCCTGGATCGAACCAGTCCCTGCGGAAATGTATGAATTGCGTCGCTCTTTGACGCGACGCGGCTCGCGCCGGAGGGCAAGTTTTTGCGGATTTTTGGGCTCCGGGCGCCGAACTCGCGGCGGTTTCACCGTTGGCCCGCCCATTGCTGAATGTATCCAGCAGATGTCGCTCTCGTCGGTCCAAATGTTTCGTGGAGACTCGACGGGCGCGGCGCCCCTGGCACACCGTTCGCAGTGCAAGCCCCGGTCGTTGGGGGGCGCCGAGCGAGGTGATCGACGGCCGCTTGCGCCGGGCGATCGTTACCCCGCCGCCACCCGGATGCCATGGGTCTTGCTGTCGGGCTCATTGATTGACTTGGCGCATGGCGCCGGTGAGAGCTTCGGTTCACGCGATGACAGACGCCTTGCGAGGCGATTAAGGAGGATGGTTGAGGCGCGTGCGACGCGCGCCGCCGAGTTGGCTTATCGTGATCAGCTTGTCGATCTTGGTCCGAGCTTCTCTTGTCTGTTCTTCGGCTCTGTTCGACCCAGCTTCATGCTTCGCTTCAGCTTGTCACCAGCTTCCGCTTGAGCTTGTTCGCCGCTTTCCGCGCTTCACCTCTTGAGCTTGCTCCTACGATTCCTGTCCGCGCTTCCTCCTTTGCTTCTTCTTGATCTTTCGCTTTGACTGGCTTCTTGGACTGTCTTAGGCTTCCGCTTCGTCTTCGCTTCCTCTTCATTCTTTCTTCATCGCGCTTCTCATTCTCATAGCCATCGCTTTCCTGACTTTCCTGTCTTCACCTTTGTGACCGCGGGCCTCTTCGGGTACCGCCGGCGGAGCCCTCCTCCCCCGGCGCTCCTGTGCGGCCCCGGTGGGTCCGCTCCAGCGGGCTCCAGGCCGGCGGGCTCTCCCGACCGGCCTTTCTTTTTTTCTCTTGCGCGCACCGCTGCATGAGCGCGTCCGCCCTTCGCGGCCCGCGTCGGGAGCGCCCCTATCCGGGCGGCCGCCGCGTGGCGGCGCCGGCCAGGCGCAGGTGGATCCGCTCGACCTCGCCGCGGGAGTACAGTAACGACCAGCGGGTCATAGGGAACCCGTGTCCTCCTCGCCGTCCTGGACCGTCGTCGAGGGGTCATGGTCGCTGGAGAGCAGGACATGATGCAGCGTCGCGGTGGGCCTGGGCAACGCGTTGACCTCACGAACTGCGCCGTGGAGCCCATCCACATCCCCGGCAGGATCCAGCCGCACGGGGCGCTGCTCGCCCTCTCCCCCGGCGATCTCGTCATCCGGCACGCCAGCCGCAATGTCGGCGCCCTGCTCGGGAGCGGGCCGGAGGGGCTCGTCGGGCGCTCGCTGCTCGATGTCGTCGCGCCGGCGGCGGGCGGAGATCTCGAATCCATCCTCCGGTCGCCGGACCCATCGGCGATGAACCCGCTCAAGGTGAGCCCGAGGACGGGCGGCGCGCCGGCGTGGTTCGACGCGATCGCGCACCGGGCGGGAGATCGGCTGATCGTGGAGCTCGAGCCGGCGGGCACGCCGGGCGACACGTCGTTCTCGAGCGTGTACCGCGTGATCCACACGGCGATCGAGCGGATCCAGTCGGCAGGGGGCCTGTTCGACGCGTGCGAGGTGACGGCCGAGGAGATCAGGCGCCTCACCGGGTACGACCGGGTGATGATCTACAGGTTCGACAGCGACTGGAACGGAGAGGTCATCGCCGAGGCCAGGGAGGCGGATATCGAGCCTTACCTCGGCCTGCGCTACCCGGCCTCCGACATCCCTCCGCAGGCGCGGGAGCTCTATCTCCGGAACTGGCTCCGTATCATCCCGGACGTCGGATATCAGCCGTCGGACATCGTCCCGCAGCCGGAGGCGCCCATCGACCTGAGCTTCTCCGTGCTGCGGAGCGTCTCGCCGATGCACATCCAGTACCTCAAGAACATGGGCGTCGGCGCCTCGATGAGCGTCTCGCTCATCCGCGAGGGCGTCCTCTGGGGGCTCATCGCCTGCCACCACCGCGCGGCGAGGCCGCTGTCGTTCGAGATCCGGCAGGGCTGCGAGCTCTGCGGCAGGTTCCTGTCGATCCAGCTCGCGGCCAAGGAGAAGCTCGAGGACAGGGGGCGGAAGCTGGAGCTCAAGGCCCTGTCCGACGAGGTCGTCGCGACGGTGTCGGGCCGGGAAGACCTCATGGTCGGGCTCGCGGAGAGCGCCGGGGCGCTGATGCAGCTCGCGGACGCGTCGGGCGTCGCCCTCTTCCACGGAGACACGGTGAGCGCGCTCGGGCTCTCGCCCGCGCCCGAGGAGCTCAGGAGCCTGCACGCATGGCTCAGGCGCAACGTCGCGGATGATCCGGTGTTCCACACCGAGAGCCTCGCGAGGATCGAGCCCGCCCTCGCCAGCATCAAGGACGTGGCGAGCGGCGTGCTCTGCATCTCCATCCCCGAGCCGGATCCCTGGTACGTGGTCTGGCTGCGGCCCGAGGTGATCCAGACGGTGAACTGGGGCGGAAACCCCGAGAAGCCGGTCGAGAGCTCGGCCGAGGGCGCGGTGCTCGGCCCCCGGCGCTCGTTCGCCCTCTGGAAGCAGGTCGTCGAGCAGACCGCCATCGCCTGGAAGCCCGCCGAGATCGAGGCGGCCGAGCTGCTCCGGCGCGCGCTCATCGAGCTCGATCTCACGCGGCAGGTGGTCCGGGAGAAGAGCGCGCGCGCCGCGGCCGAGCGCAGCAACGCCGAGCTCGAGCAGTTCGGGTACATCGTGGCGCACGACCTCAAGGAGCCGCTCCGCGGGATCAAGTCGTTCTCGACCTTCGTGATCGAGGACGACGGGGCGGCCCTCTCGTCCGAGTCGCAGCGCAACCTGCGGCGCATCGGCGAGCTCGCCGGGACCACGATGGAGCTCATCAACTCCCTTTACGAGTACTCCCGCGTCGGCAACGTGGACTTCTCCTTCGGAGAGGTCGACATGAACGACGTGCTGGCGGACGTCGAGCGGCGGCTCGCGGGCACGCTGCTGCTGCGCCGCGCCGCGATCCGCGCGCCGCGGCGGCTCCCCAGGGTGGTCTGCGACCGCATCCGCATCGCCGAGGTGCTGGCCAACCTCATCTCGAACGGCATCAAGTACAACGTGAGCCCCGAGCCCTGGGTGGAGGTGGGCTTCGATGAGACCTCCATCCCCACCATCTTCCACGTCAGGGACAACGGCGTGGGCATCCCCCCGGACGAGCGGCACCGGCTCTTCACGATGTTCGAGCGGCTCTCGACCGCGGCGCAGTACGGCGAGGGGACCGGCTCGGGGCTCGCCATCACCCAGCGGATCGTCGAGCGGCACAAGGGGAAGATCTGGGCGGAGTCGCCGCCGGGCGGCGGCACGACGTTCTACTTCACGCTCGCCGAGGCGCCCTTCACGGACGCGTGAGCCCGGGCGAGGCCGCGCGGCGTCGCCCCAGGCTCACGCGGCGCAACGTCAGAGGCGTCAGAGGGCGTCGTCGCCGGGCGCGCGCCTGGGGCTGACGGTGGCGGAGATGATCTTCCAGTCGCCGTCGACCTTCTCCAGCCGGAGCGCCACGGGGAGCTCGTCGCGCCGGACCGGCTGTCCGTGCCGGGCGCCGGTGACCGTCGCGGTGGCGGTCACCTCGGCGGTCATGCCGGCCGGGTCGACCTTGATCTCCGTGTCGTCGAGGCTCACGTCCGCGGTCTGGTAGACGATCGCGGCCTGGGTCGCGGCCGCCGCGAGCTCGTCGCGGCCGCTGAGCCGGTCGCCGATCTCGACGACGCTGGCGCTCGCCTCCTTCGTGAAGATCTCGGCGAACTCCTTGCGAACGCGGCCGTGGCGCACGATCGGGTTCCGCTCGCTGTCGTCGATGCGCACGGCTTCCACGAGCTGGGTGAGGCGATCGCGGATCCGGTCCTCGTCGGAGGGCGAGAACAGCAGCGCCACGACGGCGAGGACGACGCCGACGGCGATGAGCCCGAGCGGGAGCCAGCGCTTCATGCGCGCAGGCCGACGACGGCGAGCGCGCAGACCTTGAGGGCGCTCAGGATGGTCTCGCGCAGCCGCGCGGAGCCGAGCACCTCTTTCCAGAGATAGCCCGCAATGCCCAGCGACTGGGCCCGCGTCAGCATCATCGGGGCCGGCTGGCCCGTGATGAAGATCACCGGGGCTTCCGTGATGCGCTTGAGCTTCTCGAGCAGCTCCAGGCCGTCCATGTCCGGGAGACGGTAATCGAGGATGATGCAATCGGGCGGGCTCTTCCTGCACTCCTCGAGGGCGGCTTTGCCCGTCGCCGCCTCGATCAGCTTGACCTCGACGTCCGCCCAGTCCCTCAGGTAGCGCCCGTAAATGGTGCGATCGATCTCGCTGTCATCGATCAGCAGGATCACAGCTTTGCGGAGCGCCATGGACACAGGTTCCCTTTTCCGGGTGCCTCGCGCAATCGCAATATGGCCGGCGCCTGGCGCGGTGGGGACCTGCCCCGAGGAGCGCCGGGGCAGGTCCTGATGTGCAGGAAGGTCAGCTCCCGACGATCGGATCGAGGCAACGATCGCGCGCGTCGCGCAGCGCGCCGAGCTCGACGTCGAGCACCTTGTCGCCGCCCGCCTCGATCGTGAGGCGGTCGCCGCCGGTCGCGCCGAGCTCGACGCAGGGCACGCCCGCGGCGCTGGCCCGCCGCGCGACCTCCGCCGCGTCCTCGGGTCGGACGCTCACGACGATGCGGCTCGGCGCCTCGCCGAACAGCGCCTCGGCGAGCGCCTCGCGCGCCCCATCGCTCGCGCCTTCCGGCAGCCGCACGCTGGCGCCCACCATCGCCGCCGGGTCGCTGGCGGCGGCGCAGCACTCGCCGAGCGCGATCGCGAGCCCGCCGTCCGAGACGTCGTGCGCGCTCTGCAGGAGCCGCGGCCGCGAGCGCGCGAGCGCGAGGCAGAGCCCCTGGAGCCGCGCCTCGCGATCGAGGTCGAGCGCGGGGCTCGGCCCCTTCACGTCGCCCGTGTGGCGCGCGACGTACTCCGAGCCGCCGAGCGGGCCGCCGCGCGGGTCGCCGAGCAGCAGCACCGTGAGGCCGGCGGCCGGGAACGAGGCCCGCAGCACGTCGCCCGCGTCCGCGACGAGCCCGACCACGGCGACCGTCGGGGTGGGCAGGATCGCGCGGCCGTCGGTCTCGTTGTAGAGCGACACGTTGCCGCTCACGACGGGCACGGAGAGGGCGCGGCACGCCGCGGCCATGCCGTCGATCGCGAGCGCGAACTGCCGCATGATCTCGGGGCGCTCCGGGTTGCCGAAGTTGAGGCAGTCGGTGAGGCCGATCGGCTCCGCGCCCGCGCACACGACGTTGCGGCACGCCTCGGCCACGGCCATCGCCGCGCCCTGGAACGGGTCGAGCTCGCAGAGGCGGCCGTTGCAGTCGCTCGAGAAGGCGAGCAGCTTCTCGAACCGCTGGCCGTCCTTGTCGCAGGGGACGCGCACCACCGCGGCGTCGCTGCCCGCCCGGACCTCGGTGCCGCCCCGCACGATCTGGTCGTACTGCCGCCACACCCAGGCGCGCGAGCCGAGGTTCGGGGAGCCCGCCATCGCCAGGAAGAGCTCGGACCACGAGGGCGGCGCCGGGATGGTGCGCGGGTCGAACGCCCGGCGCGCCGGCAGCGAGGCGTCGTCGCGCTGCGGGCGGTCGTACTTCGGCGCCGCGTCGGTCAGGAAGTCGACGGGGAGGTCGCAGACGACGACCGGTTTGCGGGCGGTGGCGGCGGCGGCGCCGGCGGCCGCGCCGCCGAGCGGGTCGTAGCCGGGCGTGGCGCGCACGACCCAGCGCCCCGTGTCGGTCACCTTGCCGATGATCGCCGCGTCGAGCTCCCACTTCGTGCAGATCTCGATGACGCGCGCCTCGCACCCGGGCTTCGCGACGAGGAGCATCCGCTCCTGCGACTCGCTGAGGAGCATCTCGTAGGGCGTGAGCCGGGCGGCGCGCCGCGGGACGAGGTCGAGGTTGAGGTCGAGGCCGCTGCCGCTCCGGCCCGCCATCTCGACCGACGACGAGGTGAGCCCGGCGGCGCCCATGTCCTGGACGCCGACGAGCAGGTCCTCCGCGAAGATCTCGAGGCACGCCTCGAGCAGGAGCTTCTCCATGAAGGGGTCGCCGACCTGCACGGTGGGCCGCTGGCTCGGGCCGCCCTCGGAGAACTCGTCGGAGGCCATGGTCGCGCCGTGGATGCCGTCGCGCCCCGTCTTGGCGCCGACGTAGAGCACGTTGTTGCCGACGCCGCTCGCGCGCCCGTAGAAGATGCGGTCGGCGCGGACGACGCCGCAGGTGAAGGCGTTGACGAGGATGTTGCCGTCGTAGGCGCGGTCGAAGAAGAGCTCGCCGCCGACGGTCGGCACGCCGATGCAGTTGCCGTAGCCGCCGACGCCAGCGACGACGCCGCGCAGCAGCTGCGGCGTGCGCGGGTGCTCGGGCCGGCCGAAGCGGAGCGAGTCGAGGTTCGCGATGGGGCGCGCGCCCATGGTGAAGACGTCGCGCAGGATGCCGCCGACGCCGGTGGCCGCGCCCTGGTAGGGCTCGATGTACGACGGGTGGTTGTGCGACTCCATCTTGAAGACGGCCGCGAACCCGTCGCCGATGTCGACGACGCCGGCGTTCTCGCCGGGCCCCTGGATGACGCGCGGGCCGGTCGTGGGCAGGCGGGCGAGGTGCACGCGCGAGCTCTTGTACGAGCAGTGCTCGCTCCACATGACGCTGAGCACCCCGAGCTCGGTGAACGTCGGCTGCCGCCCGAGCCGCTCGCGCGCGCGCTCCCACTCGCTCGCCGAGAGCTTGTGCGCCTGCGCCAGCGCGAGGTCGACCGGCGGATCGCCGGGGAAAGAGGAGGGGGAGGTTGCGGGTGTGGCAGCGCTCATCGCGGGCCTAGCTAGCGCAAGGACGCGGGGAGGGGAAACGGGTGAGCGGGGCGCACCCGCTTCGGATACGGGCCCATCTCGACGTTCTCGGTGCTCGGCGTACTGGAGTACGCCTGCGCGCCGAAAACGCCGATCTGGACCCGTCTCCTGTGCGGGTGCGCCCCGCTCTGGCTAGGCGTCTCTCTTGACAAGCAGCGCCGTGAGGTCGTCGATCTGCTTGGCCGAGCCGGCGAAGCGGCGGACCTCGGCGAGGAGGGCGCCGAGGATGTCGGACGTGGGCCGCGCGTGCAGCCGGTGGATGAGGTCGCCGACGCGCTCCTTGCCGAACACCTGGCCGGCGGCGTCCTGGTACTCGTAGAAGCCGTCGGTGAGCAGCACGAGGAGGTCGCCCGGCGCCATCACGAGGGGCGGCGTCGGGGGCAGGTCGAGATCCTTGAACATGCCGAGCGGGACGGTCGACGGGTCGCGCCACACGACCTGGCCCTCGGCCGCCCGGTAGTGGAGCAGCGGCCCCTGCCCGGCCGCGTGGTAGCGGAGCTGGTGCGTGGCCGGGTCGAGGATGCCGAGGAACGCCGTGATGAAGCGGTCGTTCGGCAGGTCCTCGAGGAGCTGCTGGTTGATGTGGTGCATGAGCGCGTCCATGTCGGCCGAGAGGCGCAGGCCGATGCGGAGCATCGCGCGGAACTGCGTCACGCTGAGCGCGGGGCCGATGCCGTGGCCGGCCGCGTCCGCGAGCAGGAGGAGGACCGGCGACGCGTCGACGCGCTCGTCGAGCCGGATGACGTCGTAGATGTCGCCGCCCGTGTCGTCCGCCGGCTTGCTGAACGCCGACAGCGAGTATCCGGGGCAGCGCGGCAGCCGCCGCAGCAGGATGTTCTGCTGGATGTCGCGCGCGATGGTGAGGTCGTGCTCGAGCTTGAGCTTGACCATCCGCTCCTCGAGCAGGAGCGTGCGCTGCACGGCGACCGCCGCCTGCGCGGCGAGCAGCTCGGCCACGTCCCGCTCGTCCGGGCCGAAGTGGCCCACGACCGAATTCAGCATCTGCAGCACGCCGACGAGCTTGTCGTCGAGCCCGATGAGCGGCACCGTGATCAGGGATTTCGTGTGATATCCCGTCCGGCGGTCGATCTCCGGGTTGAAGCGCGGGTCGGCATAACAATCGTCGACGAGGATGGTCTGGCGCCTGCGCGCGCACTCCCCGGCGATGCCCTTGTCGATGCTGACGCGGATCTGCGTCTCGCCCGTGGCCACACGCGAGTAAAGCTCTTTGGCCTCCTCGTCGTAGAGGAAGACGCTCCCGCGGTCCGCGCCGATCACCTCCCGCCCCGTCTTGATGATGAGCTCGAGCAGCTCCGTGAGATCGCAGGGCGCCGCGAGCTTGCGCGACACGTCCAGGATCAGGATGAGCGACGACGCATCGATCAGGGAGGGAGTGCCCACGCGCATGCGGCCGGAGAGTTTGGGCTACGCGGAAATAGGGGTCAAGACATGGTCTCGCCCGGGATGTCCGCGGCGAACTTCTCACCCCGCGCGCATCGCGTCGATCCCGCCATCGGGCGGGCGTTCTTCATCGTTCCGGCTCGCTCCGGCGCCGGGCGCGGCGTCGGGGCTGCGGCGCTGGGCGCGGCGTCGGGGCTGCGGCGCTGGGCGCGGCGTCGGGGCTGCGGCGCTGGGCGCGCCGTCGAGGATGCGGCGCTGGGCGCGCCGTCAGGCGGGCGTCCTTCGCCGCGGCGCTCTCTCGCTGCGGCGCGCGCCGGCGCCTTTTCGGAGCGCCGGCGGCCGAGAGCGCCCCGGCGACGCGGCGAGATCGCCATCGACGCGGGCGGCGTCGCGGGTGGGCAGGGCCGCGGAGGTCGGCGCTACCACCTTGGCCCTACCTGTCCTAGAACACGCGACGCACACTCCCTTGAAAGCGAGCTCTTCGATGATCCGCCTCCGCCTCGCCGCCCTCGCCCTGCCCGTCGCCCTGGCCACGGCGGCCTGCGACGCGCCGCCCGCTCCCGCGGGCGCGGCGCCCGACGCCTCGGCCGCGACCTCCGCCGCGTCGCCGGAGCCGCCTGCCTCGTCCGCCGCGCCGCCGGTGACGCCGCCGGCGAGCGCCCCCGCGGCGCCGGAGGACGCGGGCGCGCTGGCCGCCGCGGACGCGGGCGGCGCGACGGCAGGGCGCGACGCGGGGGCGCTCGCCGCCAACGACGCGGGGCAGCAGCCGCCGAAGGACGCGGGCGGCGCGACGGCGGCGCTCGACGCGGGCGGCGCGGGCGCGACGGGCGGCGGGAGCGCGTCGACCGGCGCGCCGGCGGCGCCCGCGACGGGCGCGACCGGCGCGGGCGCGACGCCCCCGGTGCCGCCCGCGGAGGCAGGCTCCGCAGAGGCGATCGCGGCGGAGGTCGACACGATCTTCGTGGGCAAGAAGACGTACTTCGCCCGCTTCAAGCAGGAGCACACGCAGAAGATCTCCGGCGCCGTGAAGAAGCAGAGCGGCACGATCTCGGTCGAGAAGCCGGACAAGATCTCGTTTCGCTACGATCCGCCGAGCCAGAACCGCATCGTCTCCGACGGCGTGTCGCTCAAGGTGTACGTCGCCGAGGACCGGCAGATGTTCGTGACGCCCGTGCAGAACTCGGAGTATCCGGGCGCCCTCTCGTTCCTCATGGGCCACGGCCTGCGGCCGTCGTTCACGTTCACCTTCAACGAGAAGGCGAAGTTCGAGGGGGGCCCCGTGCTCGTGGGCAAGCCGCGGGCGCCGACTCCTCACTACGACCTCGTGATGTTCTATATCGACAAGGCCCTCCTCGCGAAGAAGGACCCGGGCGTCGTGCGCCGCGTCCTCATCGTCGACGCGCAGGGCAACCGGAACCGGTTCGACTTCGAGAACGCGTCGCAGCCCGCGTCGATCGAGCCCGCGGAGTTCCAGTTCACGGCGCCGCCCGGCACCGACGTCAAGCAGAATTGATGATCCCGCGACTCGCGCTCTCGGAGCTCTTCCCCGACTTCCACCCGGAGTGGATCCTCGCCGAGGACGAGGATCTCATCGTGGTCGACAAGCCCGCTGGCCTGTCGACGCACGCGCCGGAGGCGGACCGGATCGACGACGTGGTGACGCGCCTCCGCGCCTTCCTGCGCGGCCGGGGCGACGCTGACGACTACCTCGGGATCCACCAGCGGCTCGACCGCGACACCTCGGGCGTGCTGCTGTTCACGCGGCGCCGCGAGGCGAACGCCGCCCTCGCGCGCCAGTTCGAGGGGCGCACCGTGCAGAAGACGTACGTCGCCGCGGTGTCCGGCTTCGGCGATCGCGCGCCGCGCGGCACGCTGCGGCACCGGCTCGTCCCGGCGCCCGGCGGCGCGATGCGCGCCATCGCGGAGGCCGGCGCGGGGCGAGAGGATCGGGGCAGGGGGCGAGAGGATCGGGGCAGGGGGCGAGAGGATCGGGGCAGGGGGCGAGAGGATCGGGGCAGGGGGCGAGAGGATCGGGGCAGGGAGCGAGAGGATCGGGGCGCGGGCGGCGCGCTGGCGATCACGCACTACCGGCTGCTCGAGCGTCGCGGCGACCGCGCGTTGCTCGAGCTCCGGCCCGAGACCGGCCGCACCCACCAGCTCCGGGTGCAGCTCGCCGCGATCGGCCTCCCCATCGCCGGCGATCCGCTCTACGGCGGCGTCGAGGCCCCACGCCTGCTCCTGCACGCCGCCGAGCTCCGCCTCGAGCACCCGGCCACCGGCGCGCCGGCGGCGTTCCGATCGCAGCTGCCGGCCGCCTTCGAGGCGTGGCTCGCGGCCGCGCCGGCGGATCCGTACGCGGGCGGCGTCGCGGCCGTCGAGCGCGCGATGCGGGAGGCCGCCGAGCGGCGCTACGGCGTCGCGCGCGCGGGCGACACGACGGCGCTCCGGCTCGTCCACGGCGCGGGCGACGGGCTCCCCTTCGTCTCGGTGGACCTCTACGGCGAGCACCTCGTCGTGGCGCTGTTCGGCGCAGGCGAGGGCGAGCCGGGCGCGCCGCCGCGGGACGTCGTGCTCGACGCGGCCCACCGGCTCGGGGCGCGGGGCGTCTACGTCAAGGTGCGCCCGAAGCACGCGAGCGTCATCGTCGACGCGCGGCGCGAGGAGTTCGCGCCGCGGCACGCCGTGAGGGGCGAGAGCGCCCCGGACGACTTCACGGTGATCGAGCACGGCCTGCCGTTCAAGGTGCGGCTCGGCGACGGGCTCTCGACGGGCATCTTCCTCGACCAGCGCGAGAACCGGCGGCGGGTGCGCGA
The DNA here is from genome assembly GCF_051521595.1 of Sorangium sp. So ce1153. Classification (NCBI taxonomy): domain Bacteria; kingdom Pseudomonadati; phylum Myxococcota; order Polyangiales; family Polyangiaceae; genus Sorangium; species Sorangium sp. So ce1153. The sequence continues at coordinate 10,903,226 of NZ_CP150361.1, read as the reverse complement.
GCTCTCCCGGGGCGCGCGGGTGCTGAACCTCTTCGCCTACACGGGCGGCTTCTCCGTCGCGGCGGTGGCGGGCGGCGCGCGCGCGAGCGTCACGGTGGACGTCTCCCGGGGCGCGATCGCCTGGGCGCGCGACAACCTCGACGCTGTCGGCGCGGACCCGGCGGCGCACGTCGTCGTCGAGGCCGACGTGTTCCCGTGGCTGAAGGCGGCCGCTCAGGCCGGCGAGCGGTTCGACCTGATCGTGCTCGATCCGCCGAGCTTCGCGACGACGAAGAAGAGCCGCTTCAGCGCGGCGAGCGACTTCGGCCCGCTCGCCGCGCTCGCGTTCCGCCTGCTCGCCCCGGGCGGCAGGCTGCTCGCCTGCACCAACCACCGCGGCATCGCGCGCGCGAAGTTCCGGCGCCATTTGCACGAGGCCGCGCGTGAAGCAGGATGCGACGTCGTGCAGATGAAAGACCTCCCCGATCCCATGGATTTCCCGAGCGAGCCAGGCGCGGAGTCCCACCTGAAGAGCGTCCTCGCCAGCGTGGGCACGGCGGCCGCGGCGGCGGCGAAGGACGCGCCGGCGGCGAAGGGCGCGGCGGCGGCGAAGGGCGCGGCGGCGGCGAAGGGCGCGGCGGCCGTGAGGACGCCGAAGGGCGCGCCGGCCGCGGCGGCGAAGGGCGCGGCGGCCGCGAGGACGCCGAAGGGCGCGCCGGCCGCGGCGGCGAAGGGCGCGGCGGCGGCAAAGGGCGCGCTGGCCGCGAGGACCTCGAAGGGCGCGCCGGCCGCGAGGTCCGCGAAGCCTGGAGGCGCGCGCAGGGGGCCTGCCACGCCGGCGCGGTCGTCCCGCCGAGGTGCCCGATGAGCCAGCGCCGTGTGCTCATCACGATCCGGTCGTACGCGTACCTGGAGCCTGCTTTCCTGGCCGCGGGCGATTTCGAGCCCGGCCTGGTCGAGCGCAAGAGCTTTCCGGACGGCGAGCGCTACCTGCGCGTCGCGGTCGACTGCTGGGGGCGCGACGTGGTCCTGCTCGGCGGCGCCCCTCAGGACCTCGACTGGCTGGAGATCTACGACCTCGGCTGCGCCATCTCGCGCGCCGGCGCCCGGTCGCTCTCCATCGTGATGCCGTATTTCGGATACGCGACCATGGAGCGGGCCGTGAAGCCGGGCGAGGTGGTGACGGCGAAGACGCGGGCGCGGCTCATCTCGGCGATCCCGGCGTGCGACGCGGGCACGCGCATCTTCCTCTTCGATCTGCACACCGACGGCATCGAGTTCTATTTCAGCGACTCGCACGTGACGCGCCATCTCTACGGCGCGCCGCTCATCACGCAGGCGGTGCGCGAGCTGATGGGCGACCGGCCCTACGTGCTCGCGGCGACGGACGCCGGCCGCGCCAAGTGGGTGCAGAGCCTCGCCCGCGGCCTCGGCGTCGAGCCGGCGTTCGTCTACAAGGAGCGGCGGGGGGACGGCGTCGGCGTGACCGGCATCAACGCCGATGTCTCCGGCCGCGAGGTCGTCATCTACGACGACATGGTCCGCACCGGCTCATCGCTCGTCCAGGCGGGGCGCGCCTACCTCGCCGCCGGGGCGTCGAAGGTCCACGCCGTCACCAGCCACCTCGTCCTGCCGGGCGACTCGCTCGAGAAGATCAGGAAGGCCGGCGTGTTCACGACGCTGCTCGGCACCGACTCGCACCCGGGAAGCCAGCAGCTCGCCGACACGCCCGGAGCCCTGCACTCGGTGGCGCCGCTGCTGGTGCGCGCGCTCGAGCGGGAGACATAGAGCACCTCCGCGAGGGCGTTTCCAGTGTCGCATCAATGAGGCTCGTCCATGGGTCCGCTCGGGACGCCGGCGACGCCTCGCGCGCTCACCGCGCTCACGGCTTCAACTTCTCCGTGACGGCGCGTCCGCCCTCGGCCGCGCCCGAGAGGACGATATGGTCGATCCCGAACGGCCACTTCAGGTGCACGAACACGCGCCTGAGCTGCGCGTTCACCCCCGCGATCTGGAGCGACGCGACGGCCTTGCACCCGCCGTCGCGTCGCGTCGTCTCGATCACGAGCGGGCGCGACGGCAGCGCGCGCAGCGCGAAGCGCACGATGCCGGTCCCCTCCCGCGACGTGACGTCCTGGTGCGCGATGCCGTACGCCGGCTCCTCGAGCGCGGTGAGCCGCGACGTCGTGTCGGGCACGCGCTCGAGCTCCCGCCAGTAGGGAAAGACGGGACGTTCGCCGTAAGGCATGCAATTCGAATCGAGCCGCACGGCGTAGTGCACCTGATTCCGATTCTCGCTCTTCGCGATGAAGAAGGCGGACCGCACGTCGGATGGCCCGAAGCGCAAGGGAGCATCCGCCCGGGCGGGCACCGCGATGAGCGAGAGGGCCACGCACGCCGCGATCGATGATCTGCACGTCAGCATACGCGCATACTGCTCGTGCGCACTGAAGGAGCCGTGACAAGCCGGCGGATGCTGCGAGACACCCTGCGCTGGCGCGAGCCCTGCCCCCGCTCATTCGAGAGCGCTTGGCACGCGCCACCAGCTGCGTGGCACGTCAAGGGAAAGGAAGAGGATTGAACCGCCAAGGCACCAAGGACGCCAGGCGAGGGGAAGAGAATCTCTCGTCTCTTTCTCTCTCCTCCCTTGGCGCTCTTGGCGCTCTTGGCGTCTTGGCGGCTCAATCTTCCGAGCAGAGCGGCGCCCGCTCCAAGGAACAGCGGCCTCCGCCGTGGGGCGCTACCCGCCGCGCCCGGCACGAGGGACCACGTCATCGAGCGCGCGGCGCTGAATTCCCTTGCCCGCGCGGATCGGCGCGTGGATGCTCTCCCCGAAGCGCGGCTCGCGCAGAAAGGATGAGCGTCGAGGCCATGGATGAGCTGGTACGACAGGTCGCAGAGAAGGTTGGCGTCTCGGAGGACAAGGCCCGCGTGGCCGTGGAGACGGTGGTCAATTTCCTGAAAGAGAAGCTCCCCGCGCCGCTCGCCGCCCACGTCGACACAGCGCTCGGCGCGGCGGCTCCCGCCATCGCCAACCTGGACGTCGGCAGCCTCGCTGGCTCCCTGGGCGGCCTCTTCGGCAAGAAGTAGCATCGCCTCCCGCGCCGCGCGGAATTCGCGCTCTTCCACCGACCACCTCCACCTCTCCTGACGTCGACGACGAGGCCTCGGCGCGCAGCCGCGCTCCTGTCCAGGACGCGTCCTGGCATCGGGTCTCGCCCGGCGCAAGCAGGCAGCCCGCGCCCGCGGCGCTCGCTCCACGTACCCGACGTACCGACTTGACCCGGCTCGCGCCGCGCGGCCGCAGCCTCCACCTGGGTCGGGCCTTCGCAGCGCCCGCGCGCTCGCGCCCCCGGGAGCGGGGCGCCGGCGGCGCGGCGGGGACCGCAAGCCGGGAAAGGCGCGAGCTTCCTGGACGGCCCGCGCGCCGCGTTGGAACTCCGCTGCACAGGCCGGCTCCGGCATCGGGCTTGCGAGCGTCGAAGACCTGGAGAAGCTGCCGCCCACCACCCTCTTCGCGGGCGGTCCAGCTTCCGCGGCGAGAGGAGCGATATTCCATGGCGTCCGTGATCGGCGGCGAGGCCGCGTTCATCGGGTCTTTGACTGAACTGATCGAGCTCAATTGGTCCGCGGTGGACGCGCTGGCAGCGGCGCTCGCGCGGATGAGCCGCCCAGGCGACAAGAGCCGGCTCGCGAGCTTCCTGAAAGACCACGAACGCCACCTCGAGGAGCTCTCCGCCATCGCCCACGAGCTCGGCGACCCGCCCGCGGAGAGCGCCGTCCGACCCAGGCTGAAGAGCAGGGCGCTGACGAACGGGATCGTCGGCGACCGCGCCATCCTGGAGGCGATGAGGCATTGCGAGGAGGATAGCTGCGCTGCTTATGAGCGGATGCTCGCGTCCCGAGATGGCCTGTCCGACCGCGCGCGCGACGTCCTGCGGCAGTCGCTCGCGGTGGAGCGGCGTCACCGGGACTGGTTCTCGGAGCAGCTCGACTCCCGGCAAGGGCTGCTGCTCCTGCCGCTGTGACAGGCGCGCGCGTCTACATGGCTACGTGACGGTTCGCGCGTCGAGCTCGAGCAGCGCGGCCAGCTCGACGAAGCTGCCCACCGTGAAGTCGGGGCTCGCCTCCTTCAGCTCCTCGCGGCTGAACGACGTCGTGATCGCCACCACGGCGCAGCCCGCCGCCCGGGCCGACAGGACGCCGTTCTTCGAGTCCTCGATCACGAGGCACGCGCCCGGGCTCAGCCCCAGCCTCTCCGCCGTCTTCTGGTACGGCTCGGGGTGAGGCTTGGTCCGGCTGATCTCCTCGGCGGTCACGACGACATCGAAGAACGGGCGCAGGCCGAACCTGTCGAACGCGAACTCCTGGTTCTTCTTCGTCGCGGAGGTCGCGAGCGCGAGCCTGTCGAAGCGGCGCCGCGCCAGACGGATGAACTCCAGCGCTCCCTCGATGGGCGCTATCTTCTCGTGGAGCGTCCTGAACACCTCGTGCTTGTGGCCCACGACCTCCGCGGCCGACAGCGCGCCGCCGGCGAGCTCCCTCACGACATGCTCGACCATGTCGAGGTCGGAGCGCCCCCGGAACTCCACATAAAGGCGCTCAGGCACCGATATCCCGTATCTCTCGAACGTGATCCGCTTCGCCTCGGCGTGCAGCGGCTCCGTGTCGATGATGACTCCGTCCATGTCGAAGATTAACGCTCTGAATTGATCCATGTTCTCTCGGGCTCCGCTGCGCGCGCGGCTGCCGCGACGGCCACCCGGGCGAGGACCTGTCTGACGTCAGCGACTCGAACCATGAGGGTCCTTTGCAGCCGGTGGTTCTTCTTCCGCTGCCTCGTGTATCATCGACGCGATGAATCGTCCTCTGGTCCTTGCCTCCCTTGGCCTCGCCTCCTCTCTCATGGGCCTCGCGGGCTGCGACGAGCCCCAGAAGCCCGCCGCCGCCGCGGCCTCGGCCGCTCCTGCCGCGCAGGCGCCCGCCTCCGCGCCCGCCGCCGCGAGCCCGGCGGCCGTGGCCAGCGCGCCGCCGAAGCGGCAAGAGGTCGTGTGCACCAGCAAGAGCGACCCGGTGACCTTCTCTCATCCTGCGCTCGAGGCGAGGGTGCGGCAGCAGCTCCAGAAGCCCGAGGGGCCGATCGCGCGCGCCGACCTCAAGAACATCAAGACGATGAACCTGTCCGACGCCCAGGGGCTCGACGAGCTCGATCCGTGCATCTTCTCCGAGCTCACGGGCGTCAAAGGGCTCTACCTGCCGCCGGGCAAGATCGACGACCTCCGCCCGATCAAGGGGCTGCTCCGGCTCGAGTCGCTGCGCGTCTCGGCGACCCTGGTCAAGGACCTCTCCCCGCTCGCCGGCCTCGTCAAGCTCGACCGGCTCGACATCGGCCGCACGCCCGTGACCGACCTCTCCCCGCTCGCCGGCCTCACCAACCTGACCGAGCTCCAGATCGACGAGACCGAGGTGACCGATCTGAGCCCGCTCGCCGGCCTGAAGAAGCTCGAGATGCTGCAGATGAAGCGGACGCGCGTGAGCGACGTGTCGCCGCTCCGGGAGCTCAAGAGCCTGAAGAACGTCTACCTCGAGGGCTCGCGGGTCGACGACGCGAGCCCGCTCCGGACCATCCCCGGGATCAAGATCCACGAGGGCTGACGAGGCCGGGCAACGCGAGGCGCCGTCGCCCGCGGAGGGCTCACGGGAAGGCGAGAAGAACACCGGCGCTCCTTCCCGCCTCCCTGCTCGATGGACAGCGCTACGAGGCTCCGCGCCGCCGCCTCCGCGCCGCGCCGAGCGCCACCGCCGCCAGGAACCCGAGCTGCCAGCCCGCCGGTGCCCCGCCCGCGCTGCCCGCGCCGGCGGCCCCGCACTCGCAGCGCATCTGCCCGTGGATGCGGCCGTTCATGTACGGCTCGTCTTCCTCCGCCGCGCCGCCCGCGCCGCCGGCCCCGCCGGCCCCGCCGGCGCCCGCGCCGCCGCCTTCGCCCCGCGGCGGGGGCGGCGTGTCGATGACGTAGAGCGCCGGCCCGGAGCCCTGCGCCAGGAACGGGCGCGGCGGGAGCGCCGGCCCGAGCGGGAGCGCCGCCAGCCGCGCGGCCGGCCACACGGCGGCCCCGTCCGGATCGAGCCGCCACGCGGCGGCGGCCTCCTCGTCCGGCACGGCCCGCCGCGCGGCGCCGTCGACGAGCCACAGGGAGGCCGCGCCGTCGTCGCCGCGCACGAGCACCGGCGACGGCGGGAAAGCGTCGCCCTCGGGCAGCGCCGCGAGCGCCGCGTCCGGCGCGCTGGCGACGTCCCAGAACCGCGAGAACCCCCACGCGTCCAGCGCCTCGGCCCCGCCGAGCGGCCGCCTCACGCCGTCCGGCAGCTCGAGCGGGCACGAGAGCGCCTTCGGGCTCCCCTCGAGCTCGACCTCGTCGCCGCTCAGCGCGTCGACCCCGTACGCGCGGACCGCGTGCTCGCCCCCGAGCAGGCTGAGCGGCATCGGCGCCGCGAAGCCGTGCGCGCACGAGCCGAGCGGCGCGCAGAGGTCGTCCCGGTGCCGGTCCGCGGGGAACGTGTAGCCCTCGGCGCCCGCGTCGGTCGCCGCGGCGTCGAAGTAGAGCCGCGCGCCGCCCGGCGCGCCCTCCGCATCAGGGTCGCGGGCCCAGCCCGTGATCCCGGCGCAGCCCGCCGCTTCCAGCGCGCCCTCGGGCGGCTCGTTGAGGAGCGCCCGGTACGCGGCGACGAGCGAGGTGTACGGCGGCACGTAGACCATGCCGACGCCGCTCAGGGACTGCCGCACGTTGAAGTGCAGGTGAATCGTCGTGGGCGTGTCGCCGAAGACGTTGGACACCTTCCCGATGCGCTCTCCGCGCGACACGTCCTGTCCCGGCGAGACCTGGACATTGGACATGTGCAGGTAGTCGTAGCGGGTCCCGTCCTCGCCGGTGAGGTACACCGAGTAGCCGCCGACGCTGGTGATGGTGCCGTCCGCCACCGCGACGACCCAGTGCTTCCCCGCCTCGCACGTCGGCGGCCGGACGTCCTGCCCCTGGTGCCCCGCGCCGGAGGGGCAGAGCGGCATGTCCCACGACCGCGACTCACAGTAGTTGTCGCGCCACGGATAGGCGTAGTTGTCCGCGTCGCACTGGCCGCCAGCGGGGCCCGCGCTCCCGCCTTTGCTGTACACCTGGGAGTTGGCGAACGCGGGGCCCTCCTCGAGGGGAAAGCGCATGGAGGGCGCGTACACGACGTCGTCGGCGCGCCCCTCGCCGGAGCCTGGAGCGAGCTCGCCGGCCGGGTGGTACGCGAACGGATCGGCCGAGGCCGGGCGCGGCAGCAGCGCGAGCGCGGCCGTCGTGGCCAGCGCGGCCGCCGCGGCGACGCGGGGGCGCGGAGGGCGGGGCGGCGCGCTCATGGCCTGTCGCCCGCCTGCGCGCCGGCGCCGCCCACGTACACGAGCTCGGCGGCGAGCTCGCGGACGAGCGCGTCCGAGGCGCACGCCGGCGACTCCGGCGCCGCGCACTCGACGTCGAGCGCGTACGAGACGCCGTTCTCGAGCCAGGAGGCGGTCCAGATGCCCTCGTTCGCGGTGATGAACGCCGGCTTGCCGCGCACGGAGTGCGCGCCGCGGGCGGGGGGAATGCTCGGATATTTGCGGGAAAGCCGGGTCATCGTGAGCGAGACCGTGAGCGTCTCCGTCCTTGCCCAGAACGAAGTCCAGTGCTCCTTGGCCACGATCACCGGGGCCGAGAGGAGCTCGCGGCGGGACGGCACGAGCACGGGCACCTGCGAGGTCCTGGCGGCGTGGAACGCCGTCTTCGGGAGCGCCGCGAGCGCGCTCCGGTCGATCGAGGCGGCTTTGGGCCAGGTGACCGTCGTGATCACCGGGGCCACCGCCGCGGCCGCTGAAAGGGCGGCCGCCTGATCGCGCGGAGTCTCGGAGGGGGGAGCGGTCTGGTCGCACGCGGCGATCACAGCAGAGAGGATGGCGAGAACAGCCGTGGGCACGCCGCGCATGGGCCCTCCCGAATGGGGACCCTCGATTGTAGTCGAAAAAATGGACCCCAGACCAAGAGATGATGGGGCGCATGCGAGATGTCGCCGTGGTGTGACCGGGACGACTTGACGCTCTGCGCGAAGCCTCCACGAGCGGATGCGTCAGGAGAGCCCACGCTGCGCCGTCCGGGGTGCGGGCGCTGACAGATCGCTTGTGAATGTCGGCGTCTCGGCGTTTCGGCTCTCGTCAGGTTGCGCGCGACGCGCAGAGCGTATCTCGTGTTGCCGACGTCACGTCGGTACCTCGAGCGCCTTGTCCCTGCGAGCTCGCGAGCGGGGCTGTCGGTCGAGCTGGCGAAGCGCAGCCAGCGCCCGCGAGCGCGCGCCTCGTCGACCCCGGCGCCTCCCCGCCTCCTTGAAATCGGCGGATGCCTCGGCCTGGACGCCGAGGTAGCCTACAGGTCGCAAGCGATGGCGAACGCCGTGAGGAATCCTGGTGACGAAGCGCCCCAGCGCGGGCTCCGCGCCGACGCCCAGCGGAACCGCGGCAAGCTGCTCGCGGCGGCGGAGGCCGTGTTCTCCGAGCGGGGCGCGGACGCGTCGCTGGAGGACGTCGCGAGGCGCGCGCAGGTGGGCATCGGCACGCTCTACCGCCACTTCCCGACGCGCGACGCGCTCCTCGCGGCCGCGTGCGACGAGTGCCTGCTCGCGCTCACGGACAAGAGCCGCTCCATGGGCGAGTCCGCGGCGCCGGCCGAGGCGCTCCGCGTGTTCTTCGAGGAGCTCGTGCGCAACGCGGGCAGGTACCGCGGCCTCGCGGCGTCGTTCGGCGTCGTCCTCCAGAGCGGCTCGCCGGGCTGCCAGGCGGCGACGGAGGAGGGGCAGCGGCTCCTCGCGCGCGCGCAGGGCGCCGGCGAGATCCGGAGCGACGTGGAGTTCGAGGACGTCGTGTGCATGGTGACCGCGATCTCGCTCGCGGCGGCGCAGAGCCCGGACGCGGCCAGCCGCATCCCTCGCCTCGTCGCGCTGTTCATCGACGGCCTGCGCGCCCGCTCCGAGGGCGGGGCGCCCGCCGTCGTGTCAGAGCGTGGTGCCGCGCGCCGCCCGCGCTAGCGCCTGATCGAGCGCGCCCGCGCTGAACCCGACGAGGATCTGCCCGCGGACGTCGATGATCGGGATGCTGCCGCCGCGCTGGTGGCTCTTCGCGAGCTTGTCCTGCATCTCGGCGGCCGCGGCCGGGTCCTCCTCGATGTCCTTGACCACCGCGGCGACGCCCTTCGCGCGCAGGTAGTCCGCGGCCTGGTGGCAGGGCTTGCACCACGAGGCGCCGTAGATGATCACCGTGACGCCGCCGAGGTTGCTCGGGGCGGCCGGCCCGCCGGCGCCCGCGGAGCCGCCGGGGCCCGGCGCCGCCGGGGGCGGGGGCGCCGTCTTCGCGATGTGCTCGGCGCGCCGCTTCTCCAGCAGCGACTCCCACTCCCGCCGCGGCATCGTCCGGACCGCATAGGTGCCGTCCGGGCGCTTCTGCGTCAGATCCGCGACGTAGAAGGCGTCGCGCGTGCCCTCCGCCCGGTCCGAGAGCATGGCGCGCACGAGCGCGCGGCCCTCGGCCGGCACGTCGGCGGGGTGGAGCTCGACGTGGGTGTCGCCCTTCTCGTCGATCCACGTGAGCATCAGGTTCGCCGTGTCGTCGCGCAGCTCGAGCGGCGGCAGCTCGGCGACGGCCGGCGCCGGGGCGGTGCCGTCGTCGCGCTTCTCCCTGCACGCCGACGGGGCGAGCGCGGCCGCGGCGAGCGCCAGCAGCGCCGCCGCGAGGCGGGCGCGGCCGACGACGCCGGGGGCCGCCGCGCGGGTCACGCCTCGCCTCCCGCGGTCGCCGAGGCCCCGAGCTCCTCGCTGAGCGCCATCCACTCGGTCATCGCCGCGTCGACGCGCTTCGCGAGCGCCTGCTCCTTGCGCGCCGCCTCCGCGAGCTTCGCCCAGTCGCCGCCGGGGTCCTTCTTCAGCTCCTCGCGCATCTCCGCGAGCTGCGACTCGCCGGCGGCGATCTCCGCCTCGAGCTCCTTGATCCGCTTGCGCTTCCGCTCGGCGGCCCGCGCGGTCGCCTTGTCGCTCTCGAACGCCCGCCGGCGCGCCGCCGCGTCCCCCGCGCCCGCGTCGTCGGCGGGCGGCGGCATCGTCGCGCCGCTCCGGCGCACGGCGCGCGCCGGCTTCGCGCTTCGATCGGCCGCGCCGGCCGCGTCGGCCGCCGCGCCCCGCCGCTCGTCGCGCGGCTCCGGCGCCCCGCGCCCGCTCGCGGCGCGCGCGCTCGCGCCGCGCCCGCGCCCGCTCGCATCGCCGCGCTCCGCCTCGCGCGCCGAAGCCTCGCGCGCCGCCGCCTCGGCCGCGAGCTTCTCGAGGTTGTCGCGGTAGTCGCGGAAGCCGCCGGGGTAGACGTCCACGCGCCCCTCGCGCACGGCGACGATGCGCGTCGTCACCCGCTCGAGGAACCGCCGGTCGTGCGAGACGAGCAGCACCGTGCCCTCGAAGCCCGTGAGCGCCTCCTCGAGGATCTCGGCCGCGGGGATGTCGAGGTGGTTCGTCGGCTCGTCGAGGAAGAGCAGGTTGCGCGGCTCGAGGAGCAGCTTCGCGAGCGCGAGCCGGCTGCGCTCGCCGCCCGAGAAGCCCTGGACCTTCCGGAGCGCGTCGTCCCCGTAGAAGCGGAAGCGCGAGAGGTACTGGCGCGTGGCGTCGACGTTCATGTCGGCGCGGACGCTGCGGATCTCCTCGACCGCGGTCCGGGCCGGGTCGAGCGAGCCGAGGTGCTGGTCGAAGTAGCCCTGGCAGAGGTTCGTCCCGCGGCGCACGTCGCCGGCGTCTTCGGGCGCGCCCGCGCCGGCCAGCAGCTTGAGCAGCGTCGACTTGCCGGTCCCGTTGGGGCCGACGACGCCGACGCGGTCCCCGCGCCGGATCAGGAGCTCGACGCCCGAGAAGAGCGTGCGCCCGCCGCGGGCGGCGCCGAGCCCGCGCGCGTCGAGCACGATGTCCCCGCTGCGCGGGGCGGGCGCGAACCGGAAGCGGACCTTCTCGGCGGTCGCCCAGACGTCCTCGGGCCGGTCGATCGTCTCGAGCTTCTCGAGCATCTTGCGCCGGCTCTGGGCCTGCTTCGTCTTCTGGCCGGCGATGTTGCGCCGGATGAAGTCCTCGGTCTTGGCGACGAACGCCTCCTGCCGCTCGGCGAGCTCCCGCTCGCGGGCGAGGTCCTCCTCACGGGCGACCGCGTAATCGCTGTACTTGAGCGGGTAGACCCGGAAGCTGCGGTGGCCGAGCTCCATCGTGTTCGGGCAGACGGCGTCGAGGAAGGCGCGGTCGTGCGAGACGCAGAGGAGCGCGCCGCCGAGGCCGGCGAGGTGCTTCTCGAGCCAGGTGATGGTCTCGATGTCGAGGTGGTTCGTGGGCTCGTCGAGCAGGAGGAGGTCGGGCTCGATGGCGAGCACGACGCCGAGCTGGAGGCGGCCGCGCTCGCCGCCGGACAGGCTCGCGACGGGGCGGTCCATGTCGGCGGGCGTGAACCCGAGGTGGGCCGCGATGATCTCGACGCGGCGCTCGAGGTCGTCGCCGCCGGCGATGTGGTAGCGGTCGGTGAGGTCGCTGAGCCGGGCGAGGTCGGCCTCGCTGCCGCTGGCGGCGTCGTGCTGCGCGGCGGTGAGGGCGTGGCGCAGCTCGAGCACCTCGGCGAACCCGGAGAGAAAGGCGTCCAGCACCGTGCCCTCGGCCTGGAGCTCGTGCGACTGCCGGAAGTAGGCGACCCGGATGCCCTTGCGGATCACGACCGAGCCCGTGTCGGGGGTGAGCTCCCGGGCGACGAGGCGGAGCAGCGTCGATTTGCCGGCGCCGTTCGGCGCGACGAGCGCGGCGCGCTGGCCGTGCTCCAGGGAGAAGGTGATGCCCTGGAAGAGCTTGTCGGCGCCGTAACCGAAGCTGAGGTCGGCGACCTGGAGGACCGTCATCGCGGCCGAGTTCTAGCATGGGTCGGGCGCGCGCAAGGGCGCCCGGGGCGAGGGCCCGGGCACCCGGGGGCGCGGCCCCGGGCGCCCGGGGCGCCGGCCTGGGTCGCGCAGGGCGCGTGGGTCGCGCAGGGCGCGTGGGTCGCGCAGGGCGCGGGGGCCTGATCACGTGGACTGCCACGTGGACGGCGGTCGGTCCTGGCTGTGAAGGCGGGGACGAGGGGCGCCTCGCCCGCGCGGGCGAGCGAGGTGCGCTCTCGGGCTCAGGTCTCGGTCATCGCCGCCTTGAAGGCCGGGCGCTCCGCGATGCGGCCGAGCCAGCCCTTCAGGTTCTTCCGCTCGGAGAAGTCGATCTTGGCCGCCGGCAGGCCCCAGCCGAGCACGGAGGCGAGGTCGAGATCCGCCAGGGTACAGCGCTCGCCGGTGACATACGGGCGGCCGTCGAGGCGGCTGTCGAGGATGCGGAGCAGGTCATGGATCTCGGCCAGGCTCTGCTCGGCCTGCTTCTCGTTGTGCATCTCCTTGGGGAAATACTCGCTCGTGTTCCCCATGTAGCGGAACAGGGCGCCGGTGAGGCTGACCTGGCCCCAGACGAGCCAGGTCAGGGCCACGAGCTGCTCGGGCGTGCCGGGGGCCGGCCACAGGCCCTTCTGGACGCCGTAGCGCTCGCCGAGCGCGATCTGGATTGCCACCGACTCGAACATCGGGGTGCCGTCGATCACCAGGGTCGGCACCTTGCCATTGGGGTTGATGGCGAGGAAGTCCGGCTTCTTCTGGTCGCCGGCGCGCAGGTCGAGCCGGACGGACTCGTAGGGGACGTCGAGCTCGGCGAGAGAGACGCGGACGCGCCCGGCGCTGGACTGCGGAGCGTAATAGAACGTGATGGACATGCGGTTAGCCTCCGGCGCCCCTTGTAGTGGATCCGACTCGCCGCCGTCACGCCCAGATCGCGCGAGGTGCCCCCGATCCGTGCAGGAGATCCTTGCCACGGAGAGCAAGAATTCGACGTGAGTTGGAGGGTGAGCGCGGCCGCTCCTGGCTCGCGCGGCGGACGTCATCGCTGTGGTGCATCGCACGCCGCGCTCGCGGCGGACGCACGCCGTGCTCGCGACGGACTCTGGTCCCTCGCTGCTGGACCTCGGGAGCATCGATGTGAATCGCCGGCGTCCATGGCTGTCCCGCCGGGCGCGCCGCGCAGCGCCGGCCGCGGCAGACGTCGCGAACAAGGCGCAAGTTTGCTTATCACGCTGCAAAGATGCGCTCTCACCAACTCATGATCGTTGGATATGTTAGTTGGCCATGGCACGATAATTTTCATTGTCTTATCGCCCTGTCCTTGCGATGATCGTTTTGCGCGGGGGGGCGAGTGCCTGGACTCCTCTCCGCACCATCCGACGGATGTCGACCTCCCCTTCGTGGCGGGCGCGGCTTCGCCCAGCTTGAGGAGTCCTAATCATGTCGCACGACGCTCCGGCGCCGCTCTCCACGGCAGCCGAGATACAGCGCTGGCTCACGGAAAGGATCGCGGAGCGGTCCGGCGTGCCGCCGCACTCGATTGATACGAGCTCTCGGTTCAGCCACTGTGGGCTCGACTCCATGGCAGCGACAGCGCTGCTCGCCGCGCTGGGAACGATGCTTGGGCGGCGCTTACACCCTACGTTGATGTGGGAGTATCCCACCATCGAGTCGCTGGCGCGTCACCTGGCCGGGGGACCGAGCGGGTCGACTGTGTCCTCTGCAGCGCAGTCGGCTCATGCAGGAAAGGGATCTTACAATGTCCCGGCCGCCGAGCCTATCGCGATCGTCGGCCTCGCTTGCAGGTTTCCGCAGGCGGCGGACCCGGACGCGTTCTGGCGGCTGCTGCGCGGTGGGGTGGACGCCATCGGGGAGGTCCCCCGGGAGCGGTGGAGCATCGACGCGTATTACAGCGCGGAGCCGGGCGCCCCCGGGAAGATGCGCACGCGCTGGGGCGGGTTCCTGGAGCAGGTCGACCGGTTCGACCCGCAGTTCTTCGATATCTCCCCGCGAGAGGCTGTCCAGATGGACCCTCAGCAGCGGCTGATGCTCGAGCTCTCGTGGGAGTCGCTGGAAGACGCCGGCGTGGCGCCTCGGGGGCTCAAGGGCAGCCAGACCGGCGTGTTCTTCGGCGCGATGTGGAGCGACTACGCGAGGGGGCCTCGCGCCGATATCGAGGCGATCGCCCAGCACACCGCCACAGGGCAGGACCTGAGCATCATCGCTGCGAGGGTGTCCTACGCGCTGGGCCTGCAGGGGCCCAGCCTTCATGTGAACACCGCTTGCTCCTCGTCCCTCGTGGCGGTCCACCTCGCCTGCCAGAGCCTGCGCCTCGGCGAGTGCGACCTCGCGCTCGCCGGCGGCGTGAACCTGATCCTCGCCCCCGAGAGCACCGTGGCGATGTCCAAGTTCGGGGCGCTCTCGCCCGAGGGCCGGTCCAGGGCGTTCGACGCGCGCGCGAACGGCTATGCCCGCGGCGAGGGCGGCGGGGTGGTCGTGCTCAAGCCGCTCTCCCGCGCGCTCGCGGACGGCGACGCGATCTACTGCGTGATCCGCGGGAGCGCCGTCAACAACGACGGGTTCAGCAACGGGCTGACCGCGCCGAACCCGAAGGCGCAGGAGGCGGTCCTCCGCGAGGCGTACGCGCGCGCGGGGGTGAAGCCGGAGGAGGTCGATTACGTCGAGGCCCACGGCACGGGCACGATCCTCGGAGACCCCATCGAGGCGAGGGCGCTGAGCGCCGTCCTGTGCGCGGACCGCCCGCCCGAGCGGCCGCTCCGGATCGGATCGGTGAAGACCAACATCGGCCACCTGGAGGCCGCAGCAGGGATCGCCGGGCTCATCCGCGTCGCGCTCTCGATGCGGCGCCGGGAGCTCCAGCCGACCCTCCATTTCGAGCGGCCCAACCCGCACATCCCGGTCGACGAGCTGCGCCTCGCGGTGCAGCGCGCGGCGGAGCCCTGGCCGGAGCGGGCGTACGGGGAGGCCCTCGCCGGGGTCAGCTCCTTCGGCTTCGGCGGGACCAACTGCCACGTCGTGCTCGAGGGCGTGCGCCACGACGAGACGCTCCTCTTGCCGCTCTCGGCGCCGAGCGCCGGGGCGCTCTCGGCGCTGGTCGCCCAGGTCCACGCGCTCGCCGCGTCGCCCGCCGCGCGGCCGCCGCTCCCCGCGCTCTGCGCCGCGGCCGCGGCGCGGCTCAGCCACGAGGACCACCGGCTCGCGCTGAGCGTCGCTTCTTATGACGCGCTGGACGCGCGCCTGCGCGCCCTCGGCGACGCGGGCGCGCCCACCCGACCCGGCGCCTCGCCCGGCGCCTCGCCCGGCGCCTCGCCCGGCGCGGCGGGCGGCGCGCCGGGCGCGCGGCCGAAGGTCGCCTTCCTGTTCGGCGGCCAGGGGTCGCAGTGGCTCCGCATGGGGCGCGACCTCCTGCGCGAAGAGCCGGTGTTTCGCGCGGCGCTGCTGCAGTGCGACGAGGCGATGCAGCCGCACGCGCCCTTCTCGCTCCTCTCCGCGCTGACGACGGGGAGCCCGCGCCTGCTCGACGCGTCCGACGTCGTCCAGCCGGCCATCTTCGCGATCCAGGTCGCGCTCGCCGCGCTGTGGCGATCCTGGGGCGTCGAGCCCGACGCCGTCGTCGGGCAGAGCCTCGGCGAGGTCGCCGCGGCGCACGTGGCCGGCGCGCTCCGCCTCGAGGACGCGGCGCGGATCATCTGCGCTCGCGGCCGCCTCGTCGAGCAGGCGAGCGGCGCTGGCGGGATGGCCCTCGTGGAGCTCTCCGTCGCCGAGACGGAGCGGGCGCTCGAGCGACACGAGCGCCGCCTCTGGGTCGCCGGCAGCAGCAGCCCGAGCGCCACCCTGGTCTCCGGCGACGCCGGGGCGCTCACGGAGCTCCTCGACGAGCTCGCCGGCCGGCAGGTGACGTGCAGGCGCGTCCGCGTGAACTACGCCTCTCACTGCCCGCACATGGACGCGCTCTGCCCGGAGCTCGAGCGGGCGGTGCAGGAGATCTCACCGCGGCGCGGCGCGACGCCGTTCTACTCCACCGTGACCGGGGCGCGCCTCGAGGGCGACGCGCTCGGCCCCGCGTACTGGGCGCGCAACCTGCGGGAGCCGGTGCTCTTCTCCGCCGCCGTCGAGCGGCTCGTCGAGGACGGCCACGACGCCTTCGTCGACGTGAATCCGCACCCCGTGCTCGCGCACGCCGTCACGGTGAGCCTCGCTCGCCTCGGGCGGCGCGGCCTCGCGGTGCCGTCGCTGCGGCGCGACGAGCCGGCGCGGGCGATCCTGCTCGACTCGCTCGGCGCCCTGTACACGGCGGGCGCGCCCGTCGCGTGGCAAAGGCTGGCGCCGTCCGGCGCCGGCGCGGCGGACGCGCTCGCGGCGTCGCTGCCGTGGCTGGGCGGACCCGAACCGGAGGCGGCCTCGCAGCCGCAGGGGGCGCAGGCGCGCGAGGCGACCCCCGCCGAGCTGCTCGTGCTCTCCGCGCGCGCCCCGGAGGCGCTCCGGGAGCTCGCGGCGTCGATGGCGTCCCGGCTGCGGGCGCCGGGCGGCGCCCTGCTGCGCGACGTCTGCTACACGGCGAGCGTCCGGCGCAGCCATCACGAGCACCGGCTCTCGGTCGTGGGCGCCTCGCGGGACGAGGTGGCCGGCGCCCTCGAGGCCTCGCTGGGCGGGGCGACCCGGGCCGGCGTCGCGCGGGGAGAGGCGCCGCCGGGGCCGCGTCCCAGGCTCGTGTTCGTGTTCTCGGGCCAGGGATCGCAGTGGCCGGGGATGGGGTGGACGCTGCTCCAGGAGGAGCCGGTCTTCCGGGGCGTGGTGGAGGCGTGCGACGCGCTGCTCGAGGCGCGCGCGGGCTGGTCGCTGCTGGACGCGCTGAGCGCGCCCGAGGCCACCTCCCGCCTCCAGGAGACGCAGGTGGCCCAGGCCGCGCTCTTCGCGGTGCAGGTCGCCCTCGCGGAGCTCTTGAGCTCCTGGGGGATCACCGCCGACGCGGTGATCGGGCACAGCGTCGGGGAGCTCGCGGCGGCGCACGTCGCCGGGGCGCTCGACCTGGAGGAGGCGGTGCGCATCGTCCACCACCGAGGTCGCCTGATGCAGCGGGCGACGGGCCTGGGGAAGATGGCCTCCGTCCAGGCCCCGGTGGAGCAGGTCGCGCGCGCTCTCGAAGGGTATGAGGGGCGGCTCGCGATCGCCGCCGTCAACGATCCCGGCTCGGTCGTGCTGTCCGGGGATGCGCCGGCGCTCGCGGAGGTGGTGGAGGCGCTCCGCCGCGGCGGCGTGCACTGCCGCGAGCTGCCGGTGAACTACGCGTTTCACAGCCCGCAGATGGAGCCGTTCCGGGGAGAGCTCCTGAGCGCGCTCGGGACGGTCGCTCCGCGCCGCGCGGCGCGGCTCATGGTGAGCACCGTGACGGGCGGGGGGGTCGGCGGAGAGGAGCTCGACGCGAGCTACTGGGCGCGGAACCTGCGCGAGCCCGTGCAGCTCGCCGGCGCCGTCGATCACGCCAGCGCCGCCGGCCACCGGGTCTTCGTCGAGGTGGGCCCGCACCCCGTGCTCTCGGCGAGCGTGCAGCGATGCCTGTCGGAGCGAGGGCTCGACGGGCTGGTCACCCCGACCTTGCGGCGCGGCCGCGACGGGCGGCGCTGCATGCTCGAGGCGGTGGGCGCCCTGCACGCGCGCGGCTATCCGGTCGACTGGGCCCGGCTCTACCCGACGGGCGGGCGAAGCGTCTCGCTCCCGGCCTATCCCTGGCAGCGGAAGCGGTACTGGCTGGAGGCCCCCGGGGACGCGCGCCGGGGCGAGCAGGCGGGGACCTCGAGCGCGCCGCCCGCGGCGCTCCTGTCGGTGCTGAGCGCGGCGGACGCGGCGGCGTTCGCCGCGCAGCTCGGCCTGCCCGCGGCGCCCTCGGCCGACGAGCTGCGCTTGATCGGCAGGGTGCTCGACGCGCTGCGCGCGAAGGCGGCGGAGGAGCGCGATGTCGCGGAGATCCAGCCGTGGCTTCACGAGCTTTCGTGGCGAGCGGCGCCCCCGGCGTCGCTCCCGGCGCCAGCTTCCAGGCCGGGGCACTGGGTCGTGCTCGTCGACGAGGGGGGCATCGGGGACAGGCTGGCGGACGCGCTCGAGGCGTCGGGCGCGACGTGCTCCCGGCTCCGCCTGGGGACCGCGGTGCGGCGCCT
The DNA here is from genome assembly GCF_051521595.1 of Sorangium sp. So ce1153. Classification (NCBI taxonomy): domain Bacteria; kingdom Pseudomonadati; phylum Myxococcota; order Polyangiales; family Polyangiaceae; genus Sorangium; species Sorangium sp. So ce1153. The sequence continues at coordinate 10,885,090 of NZ_CP150361.1, read as the reverse complement.
GGCAGAGCACGTATGGACCAGCGACCCCGCGCCGGAGAGCCTCGGGGCGTGGTGGTCGGCGCGCGCGGCCGAGCGCGGCGCGGCGCGCGGGGTGATCCACCTGTGGAGCCTGAACGGCGCGACGCGCGAGGGAGACGCGCTCGGCGCCGCGCTCGAGCGAGGCGTCGAGAGCGCGCTGGCCTTGGTGCAGGCGGCGCTGACGGCGCCGCGCCCGGAGCGGCCGAGGGCGTGGTTCGTGACCCGCGGGGCGGTGTCGGTGGGCTCCGGCGATCCCGTCGCGGCGCCCGCGCAGGCGCCGCTCTGGGGGCTCTGCCGGACCCTCTCGCTCGAGCACCCGGAGGTCTGGGGTGGGATCGTCGACCTGCCGCCGGCTCCGGAGGCGTCCACGGTCCCCGCGCTCCTCGCGCAGGTGCTGGGGGCCGATCCAGAGGACCACGTGGCCCTGCGGCCTTCGGGGCGGTTCGTCCAGCGCCTCGCGCGCTCTGCCAGCGGAGCGCAGTCCGTCACGAAGCCCTGGTCGACGTCGGGCACGGCGCTCGTCACCGGCGGCCTCGGCGCGCTGGGGCGGCGCGTGGCGCGGTGGCTGCTCCAGCGGGGCGCGCGCCACCTGGTGCTCGCGAGCCGCCGCGCTGCGTCCGCCGACGACCGCGCCTTCGTCGCGTCGCTCGAGGCGCTCGGGGCATCGGTGACCGTGGCGCAGGCCGACGCGGCCGACGAGGCCGCGATGGCCGCCGTGCTCGCGGACGTCGACGCGAGGCTGCCCCCGCTCTCCGCGGTCTTCCATCTGGCGGGCGTCCCCGACGAGACGCCGCTCGCCGGGCTGGACGTCGCGCGGCTGCGCCGCGTGATGGCGCCGAAGGTCCAGGGGACGTCGGTGCTCGACCAGCTGACGCGCGGGAGGCCGCTCGACGCGTTCGTCTGCTTCTCGTCGATCGCGGCCGTGTGGGGCTCGGCCAGGCAGGCCGCCTACGCGGCGGCGAACGCGTTCCAGGACGCGCTCGTGCGGGCGCGCCGCGCCGCGGGGACGGCCGCGGTCAGCGTGAGCTTCGGGCCGTGGCGCGACGGCGGGATGGCGACGGGCTTGCTCGCCTCGCTCGAGGAGCGGGGGGTGCGGGCCCTCGGCCCGGACGCCGCCATCGCCGCCCTGTCCCGGATCCTGGGCGGCACGGCGGAGCAGGTCGTCGTGGCGGACGTCGACTGGCCGCGGTTCCGCGCGGTCTACGAGAGCAGCGGAGAGCGCCCGTTGCTCTCGGAGATGCCGCGGGCGCCCGAGGCCGCGACCTCCGCCGTCGAGCGCGCCCTCCTCGACGAGCTCACGGCGGCGCCGGCGCGCGAGCGGCGGCGGATGCTCGCGCGGTGGCTCCAGACGGAGGTCGCCCGGACGCTCGGGTTCGGGGGGCCCGACGAGGTGAGCCCGACCAAGGGCTTCTTCGAGCTCGGGGTGGACTCGTTGATCGCCGTGGAGCTGTGCGGCTCGCTGAAGCGCGCCTTCGGCCTGCCGCTGTCGCCGAGCGTGACGTTCAACCACCCGAACGTCGTCGCGATGACCGACTTCCTGCTCGAGGAGCTCTCGCTGCCCGAGCCGGGCGGCGCGGGCGCGACGGCGAACGCGGAGCCCTCCCGCCCCGCGGCGGCACCCGCGGCCGAGGTCGACGAGGCGCCGATCGCGATCGTCGGGATGGCGTGCCGCTTCCCGGGGGGAGCGGACAGCCCGGAGGCGCTCTGGGAGCTGCTCGCGCGCGGGGGCGACGCCGTGTCGGAGGTCCCGGCGGAGCGCTGGGACGCCGCGGCGTACTACGACCCGGATCCGGACGCGGCCGGCAAGACGTACGCGCGCGAGGGGGCCTTCCTGGCGGAGGCGCCCGACCGGTTCGACGCGCGCTTCTTCGGGATCTCGCCGAGGGAGGCGATCCACATCGATCCGCAGCACCGGCTGCTCCTGGAGATCATCTGGGAGGCCCTGGAGGACGCGGGCGTCGTGCCGGGCGACGAGCCGCTGACGGGCGTGTTCGTCGGCATCGGGCCGAGCGACTACGGCCTGCTGCAGCGGGCGCGCGAGGACCTCGGCGCGCTGAACGCGTACACGCTCTCGGGGACGTTCACGAGCTTCTCCGCGGGGCGGCTCTCGCACGCGCTCGGGCTGGAGGGGCCGAGCATGGCCGTCGACACGGCGTGCTCCTCGTCGCTCACGGCGATCCACCTCGCCTGCCAGAGCCTGCGGGCCGGCGAGTGCCGCGTCGCGGTCGCGGGCGGGGTGCACCTGATGCTGTCCCCCTACCTCTACGTCTACCTGTCGCGCCTCCGCGCGCTGTCGCCGGACGGCCGGTGCAAGACGTTCTCGGCGGGCGCGGACGGCTACGGACGCGGCGAGGGGTGCGGCATGGTCGTGCTGAAGCGCCTGTCCGACGCGGAGCGCGACGGCGATCGCATCCTCGCGGTCGTCCGCGGCTCCGCGGTCAACAGCGACGGCCGCAGCAGCGGCATCACGGTGCCGAACGGGAAGGCGCAGCAGGCGGTCGTGCGCAGCGCGCTCTCGAGCGCGCGGCTCTCGCCCGGCGACATCGACTACGTCGAGGCGCACGGCACGGGGACAGCGCTGGGCGACCCGATCGAGATCGAGGCGCTCGCCGCGGTCTTCGGGGAGGGGCGGCCCGAGGGGCGGCCGCTCCGGGTCGGCTCCGTGAAGACGAACATCGGCCACCTGGAGTCGGCGGCGGGCGTGGCCGGCCTGATGAAGGTGGTGCTGGCGCTCCGCCGCGGCGAGCTGCCGGCACAGCTCCACGCGAGCGCGCTGAGCCCGCACATCCCGTGGGCGGAGATCCCGATCGCGGTGACGGCGGCGGCCGAGGCGTGGCCGCGCGCGGAGCGGCTGCGGCGCGCGGGCGTGAGCGCGTTCGGGATGAGCGGCACCAACGCACACGTCGTGCTGGAGGAGGCGCCCGACGCCCCGGCGCCGCCGGCAGACGAGGAGGGATCCCTGGCGCTGCTGCCGCTGTCCGCGCGGAGCCCCGAGGCGCTCGCCGCGCTGGCCGAGGCCCACGGCCGCCTGCTGCGCGGCGCGCCCGCCGAGGAGGGGGCCCGGCTCGCGGACATCGCGTACACGGCGAGCGTGCGGCGCCGCCATCACGAGTGCCGCGCCGCCGTGGTGGGGCGGTCCCGGGAGGAGCTGGCCGAGGCGCTCGAGGCGTTCGTGCGCGGGGAGAGCCACCCCGCGGTGGCGCACGGGCAGGCGGTGCCGGGGCTCGCGCCCCGCGTCGTGTTCGTGTTCCCGGGCCAGGGCCAGCAGTGGGCCGGGATGGGGCAGCAGCTCCTGCGCGAGGAGCCGGTGTTCCGGGCGGCGATCGAGGCGTGCGAGCCGCTCGTGCAGCGCCACGCGGGCTTCTCGCTGCTGGGCGAGCTCGCCGCGCCCGAGGCGACGTCGCGGCTCGATCGGACCGAGGTCGCGCAGCCGGCGATCCTCGCCGTGCAGGTGGCCCTCTCGGCGCTGTGGAGATCGCTCGGCGTCGCCCCGGACGCCGTGATCGGGCACAGCGTCGGCGAGGTGGCGGCCGCGCACGTCGCCGGCGTCCTGACCCTGGACGAGGCGATCCGGCTCGTCGTCATCCGCGGACGGCTCGCGCAGCGGGCGAGCGGCCACGGAAGGATGGCCTCCGTCGGGCTGTCGGCCGGCGAGGCGGAGCGCGTCCTGGAGGGGTACGAGGACCGGCTCTCGATCGCGGCCATCAACGACTCCCGCTCCGTCGTGCTGTCCGGCGACGGGGCGGCGCTCGAGGCCGTGGTGGAGCGCCTGCAGTGGCGGGAGGTGCCCTGCCGGATGCTGCGGGTCCACTACGCCTCCCACTGCCCGCAGATGGCGCCCTTGCAGGACGAGCTCCGGCGGGCGCTCGGAGACCTCGCGCCGGCCCGCGCCTCGGTCCCGGTGTACAGCACCGTGACGGGCGCGCGCGCCGGGGGCGAGGAGCTCGACGCCGCGTACTGGGCGCAGAACCTCCGCGAGCCCGTGCAGTTCGCGCGGGCGGTGTCGGCGGCGCTGGACGACGGCCACGAGATCTTCCTGGAGGTGAGCCCGCACCCGGCGCTGCTCTCGAGCCTCCAGCAGTGCATCGCGGACCGGGACGCGGCCGCCCACGCCCTCTTCACGCTGCGGCGCGACCAGGAAGATCGACGGAGCGTGCTCCAGGCGCTGGGCGCCCTCTACGCGCACGGCCACCCGGTGAGCTGGGTGCGCCTGTACCCGTCCGGCGGGCGCTGCGTGCCGCTGCCGTCCTACCCCTGGCAGCGGGAGCGGTACTGGCTCGAGGAACGCGCCGCGGATCCCGAGCCGGAAGTACGCCCGGACGCGCTCGAGAGCGCCGACGAGCTGCTCTACGCGATCGAGTGGCACCGGAGGCCGCCGCCGGCGGTCGCGGCGGAGCGCTCGCCGCGGGGCGCCTGGCTCCTCCTGCTCGACCGCGCCGGGACCGGCGCCGAGCTCGCGGCGCTGCTCGAGGGCCGCGGCGAGGCGTGCGTGCGCGTCCTGGCCGGGGAGCGCTTCTCGCGCATCGCGGCGCGGCGCTACGAGGTGAACCCGGAGGACCGCGCGTCGCTCCTCGCGCTCCTCGACGACGCGTTCGGGGACGAGGGCGCGTGCCAGGGCGTCGTGCACCTCTGGGGCCTCGACGCCGGCGCGGCGGACGGCGCGGCGCCCGACGCGCTGGCGGCGGCGTCGCGCGTCGGCGCCCTGAGCGCGCTGCTCCTGGCGGAGGCGCTCGTGCGCAAGGGGTGGCGCGACGCGCCGCCGCTGTGGCTCGTGACCCGCGGCGCGCAGGCCGTGGCCGAGGTCGCCCCGGTGTCCGTGCCGCAGGCGCCGCTGTGGGGGCTCGGCGGCGCGCTCTCGGCCGAGCACCCGGAGCTCCGGTGCAGGCGCGTCGACCTGAGCAAGGCCGCCGCGGCGGGCGACGCCGAGGCGCTCCTCCGCGAGCTCGACGCGGCCGATCACGAGGAGCGGGTCGCGCTCCGCAGCGGCGGGAGGTACGTCGCGCGGCTCGCGCGCGTCGCGCCCGCCGGCGGGGCTGCGAGCAGCGCGCGCTTCCGCGCCGACGGAGGCTACCTGATCGCCGCCGGCCTCGAGGGCTTCGGCCTCTCGCTGGCGCGGTGGATGGTGCAGGAGGGGGCCCGCCACCTCGTGCTCACCGGCGGCGAGGGCGCGGCGGAGGCGGCCCGGGGCGCCATCGAGGCGATGACGGCGGCAGGGGCCGAGGTGGTCGTGGCCCACGCCGACCTGTCGCAGCGCGCGCAGGCGGCCGAGGTCGTGGCGATGATCGAGCAGCGGTTCGGCGCGCTGCGCGGGGTCGTCCACGCGGCGCCGCTGGCTGTTTTTCGAGACGACGCGCACGACGCGCACGACGCGCTGGAGCCGCAGGACCCGCGGCGCAGCTGGGCCACGATGGCCGCCGCGGCGCGCGGCGCGTGGAACCTGCACGCGCTGACCGCGGACAGGCCCCTCGACGTCTTCGTCCTGCGCTCCTCGGCGCTGCCGCTCCTCGGAGCTCCCGGCGACCCGGTCGCCGCGGCGGGCGCCGCGTTCCTGGACGCCCTCTCGCACCACCGGCGCTCCCTCGGGCTGCCCGCGCTGTGCGTCGACTGGGGCCTGCTCGCCGACGAGGCCTCCGCCCCGGGCCAGGACGCCGGCGCCGCGCGCCGGGCGAACCGGGGTATCGGGCTGCTCACGGAGGCCGACGCGCTGGGCGCGCTGGGGCGCCTCTTCGGGGGCGCGCCGGCGCAGGCCAGCGCGCTGAGGTTCGATGTGCGCCAGTGGCTCGAGTCCTACCCGCGCGCCGCCGGGTGGGGCTTCTGGGAGCGCCTCCGCGGCGAGCGCGGGCGCTCGACGACGCCGCGCGCGCCGGGGGCGGCGCACCTCCGCGCGGCGCTCGACGGCGCAGCGGCCGGCGAGCGGCCCGCCCTGGTCGAGCGGTTCGTCCGGGAACAGGTGGCCCGGGTCCTGCGGCTCTCCCCGGCCTCCATCGAGCGGCACGCGCCGCTGAGCAGCCTCGGCCTCGACTCCCTCATGGGCCTGGAGCTGCGCAACCGCCTGGAGGCTGGCCTGGGCTTCGCGCTGCCCCCCACGTTGCTCTGGGCCTACCCGCACGTCGCGGGCCTCTCGGCGCACCTCGCCGGGAAGCTCGGCCCTCTCGCCGGAGCGCGACCCGAGCCGCCGGCGCCGGACGAGACCGCCGCCGGCGCGGCGGCGCGGGCCGCGGCGGCGCTGGCGGGCGAGCCGATCGCCGTCGTCGGCCTGTCGTGCCGGTTCCCCGGCGGCGGCGACCACCCCGACGCGCTCTGGGACGCGCTGAAGCGCGGCGTCGACGCCATCCAGCCCATCCCCGCGACCCGGTGGCCCGCGGACGCGATCCCCGGCGACCTGCCCGGCACGCGCTGGGCCGGGCTGCTCGACGCGGTCGACGGGTTCGACGCGCGCTTCTTCGGGATCTCTCCCCGGGAGGCCACGAGCCTCGACCCGCAGCAGCGCCTCCTGCTGGAGGTGGCGTGGGAGGCGCTCGAGGACGCAGGGCACCCCCCCGAGCGGCTGATGGGCAGCCGCACCGGCGTGTTCGTCGGCATGGCGGCCCAGGATTACCAGCACCGGGTCGCCGCCCTCGACGTGCAGGAGCTGGACGTCTACTGCGCGACCGGCACCTGGGCGAGCACGGCCGCGGGTCGCCTGTCCTACGTGTTCGGCCTGGAGGGGCCGAGCATGACCGTCGACACGGCGTGCTCCTCCTCCCTCGTCGCGCTCCACCTCGCCTGCCAGAGCCTCCGCAGCGGCGAGAGCGATCTCGCGCTCGCGGGGGGCGTCAGCCTGATCCTGTCGCCGCTGACGATGTGCCTCGTCGGCCAGACGCAGGCGCTCGCTCCCGACGGCCGCTGCAGGACGTTCGACGCGGGGGCGAGCGGGTACGTGCGAGCAGAGGGCTGCGGCGTCGTCGTGCTCAAGCGGCTCTCGGACGCGCAGCGGGACGGCGACAGGATCTGGGCGCTCGTCCGGGGCTCGGCCGTCAACCAGGACGGGCGCTCGGCGGGCCTGACGGCGCCGAGCGTGCTCGCGCAGCAGGCGCTCGTGCGGCAGGCGCTGGAGAGCGCTGGCGTCGCGCCGTCGCAGGTGGGGTACATCGAGGCCCACGGCACCGGCACGTCGCTCGGGGACCCGATCGAGCTGCAGGCCCTCGCCGAGGTGCTGGGCCGGCCGCGGCCGGACGGGCTGCCCTGCTGGCTCGGCTCGGTGAAGACCAACCTCGGCCACCTGGAGGCGGCCTCCGGGGTGGCGGGGTTCATCAAGGCCGTGCTCTCGCTGCACCACGGGGCGATCCCGAGGCACCTGCACTTCCAGACGCTGAACCCGAGGATCTCGCTCGAGGGCACCCCGTTCGCGATCCCCGTGGCGGAGGTGCCCTGGCCTCCGGGGGAGGCGCCGCGGATCGCCGGGGTGAGCTCGTTCGGGATCAGCGGGACCAACGCCCACGTGGTGCTGGAGGAGGCCCCGCGGCGCGCCGGCCCGGCTCGCTCCGGAGAGGCCGGCGTGCTGCTCCTCCCCCTGTCCGCCAGGAGCCCGGGCGCGCTGTCCGACCTGGCGGAGGCTTACCGGCGCTTCCTGTCCCGGCTCCCGGCGGAGGCCGAGCCGGACCTCGGGGACATCGCGTACACGGCGAGCGTCCGGCGCGGCCACCACGCGCACCGCCTCGCCCTCACGGGCGGCTCGCGGCAGGAGCTCGTCGAGCTGCTCGACGCCTACCGGCGCGGCGAGGAGCGCGCCGGCCTCGCCCGCGGCGACGCGACCCGAGCGGCGCGGCCCCGCGTGGTGTTCGTGTTCCCCGGCCAGGGCTCGCAGTGGGTGGGGATGGGGAGGCAGCTCCTGCAGCGCGAGCCGGTGTTCCGCGCGGCGATGGCCGCGTGCGACGCGGCCGTCGCGCAGGAGGCGGGGTGGTCGCTGCTGGAGGAGCTCGACGCGGGCGAGGAGCGCTCGCGCCTCGAGCAGATCGACGTGGTGCAGCCGGCGCTGTTCGCGATGGGGGTGGCGCTGTCGGCGCTGTGGCGCTCGTGGGGCGTGGAGCCCGACGCGGTGGTGGGGCACAGCCTGGGCGAGGTGGCGGCGGCGCACGTGGCCGGCGCGCTGACGCTGGAGGACGCGGCGCGCGTCGTCTGCAGGCGCAGCCAGCTGATGGCGCGGCTCAGCGGCCAGGGGGCGATGGCGCTCGTGGAGCTGCCCCTCGCGCAGGCGCAGCAGGCGCTCGGCCCGCGTCAGGGCCGCGTCTCCGTGGCGGCGAGCAACAGCCCGAGCACGACGGTGCTGTCGGGCGAGCCCGGCGCGCTCTCGGAGCTCCTGTCGGAGCTCGGAGAGCGGGGCGTGTTCTGCCGGCGGGTGAAGGTGGACGTCGCGTCGCACAGCCCGCAGATGGACCCGCTGCTCGGCGCGCTGGAGCGGGAGCTCTCGGGGCTCGCGCCGGAGGCGGCGCGCGTGCCGCTGTGCTCCACGGTGACCGGCGAGAGCTGCCGCGGAGACGAGCTCGGCGCCGCCTACTGGGCGCGGAACCTGCGCGAGCCGGTGCTGTTCTCGAGGGCCGTGGAGCGGCTCTCCGAGGGCGGGCCCGCGCTGTTCATCGAGATGAGCCCGCACCCGGTGCTCGGGCCCGCCATCGACGAGGGGCTGCGCGCGCACGGGCGCGGCGGCGCGGCGCTCGCCTCGCTCCGGCGCGAGCAGGACGAGGCGAGGGCGCTCCGCGAGTCGCTGGGCGCGCTCTACGCGCGCGGCTACCCCGTGGACTTCCGCCGACAGCACGCCTCGGGCGGGCGCTGCGTGCCGCTGCCGTCCTACCCCTGGCAGCGGGAGCGGTACTGGATCGAGGGCAGCGCGACGGTCGCCGGCGCGCTGCGATCCCTCGCTCCCCTCGCGTCCCCGGCCCCGCCGGACCTCGCCGAGGAGCTGCTGTACGAGGTCGCGTGGGAGCGCAGCGCGCCCGCGCCGGCGCCGGCGAACGACGCCCGGCCGCGCTCGCCGCGCGGCGCCTGGCTGCTGCTGGCCGACCGGAGCGGCCTCGGCGACGAGGTCGAGGCGCTCCTGCGCCGCCGCGGCGACGCCTGTGTTCGCGCCGTCGCCGGGGAGCGCACCGCGCGCCTCGCGGAGGGGCTCTACGAGCTCGACCCCAGGGACCCGCTGGCGTTCCGCTTCCTGCTGGACGACGCGCTCCGCGGCGGCCCGGCGCTCCGGGGCGTCGTGCACCTCTGGAGCCTGGACGCGGCGGCCCCGGACGCGACCACGGCGGAGACGCTGGAGCGCGACCAGCACCTCGGCAGCCTGAGCGCGCTGTTCCTCGCGCAGGCGCTGCTCCGCGCGGGGTGGCGCGACGCGCCGCGGCTCTGGCTCGTGACCCGCGGCGCGCAGGCCGTCGCGGGGTCCTCGCCGGTGTCGGTGTCCCAGGCGCCGCTGCTCGGCTTCGGCCGGGTGCTCGCGTCCGAGCACCCGGAGCTCCGGTGCGCGCGCGTCGACCTGAGCCCCGCGCGCGAGCCGGACGAGGCGTCCGCGCTCCTGCGAGAGCTCGACTCGAGCGACGACGAGGACCAGGTGGCGCTCCGGCCGAGCGGGCGCCACGTCGCGCGGCTCGCGCGCGGCGCGGCGTCGGCGATCGGGCGCACGGCCGAGCGCGCGGTCGACCTCCGGCCCGACGGCAGCTACCTCATCGTCGGAGGCCTCGGGGGGCTCGGGCTCGCGCTGGCGCAGCGGATGGTGTCCCGGGGCGCCCGCCACCTCGTGCTCTCGGGTCGCAGCGGCGCTTCGGAGCCGGCGCGGCGCGCGATCGAGGCGATGCAGGCGGAGGGCGCGCAGGTCGTCGTGGCCCAGGCCGACGTGTCGCAGCGCGCCGAGGTCGCCGGGCTCCTGGCGACGATCGCGCGCGGCGCGCCGCCGCTCCGCGGGGTCGTCCACGCGGCCATGGTGCTCGCCGACAGCACGGTGCTGGAGCAGAGCCCCGAGCGCTTCTGGAAGACGATGTCCCCGAAGATGCACGGCGCGTGGCACCTGCACGAGCTGACCGCCGACAGGCCCCTCGACTTCTTCGTGCTCTACTCGTCGGTGGCGTCTCTCCTCGGCGCCCCGGGCAACGGGAACTACACCGCGGCAAGCGCGTTCCTGGACGCCCTCGCGCACCACCGCCGCTCCCTCGGGCTGCCCGCGCTGAGCGTCGACTGGGGCCTCTTCTCCGACGCGGGCGTGGTGGCCAGGCAGTCCGAGATCATGGGCCACGTCGGCCACCGGGGCCTGGACGGCCTCACGGCGGCCGAGGGGCTGAGCGTGCTCGAGCGCCTCCTCACGACCGACCTGGCCCAGATCGCGGTCGCGCGCTTCAACGTGCACCAGTGGCTCGACTACTACCCGAGCGCCGCGCGCTCTCGCTTCTGGGACAGGCTGCGCAAGGAGCGCGCCCGCCTGGCGTCGAGCGTCGAGGAGATCGTCCGGATCCGCGAGGTGCTGGAGACGGCGCGGCCGGAAGAGCGCCGCGCCTTGATGGAGCGGCACCTGACGGAGCAGCTCTGCCGCGTGCTGCGCATGGCCATCGCCGACGTCGATGCGCTCGCGGTGTTCCAGAGCCTCGGGATCGACTCGCTCATGACCCTGGAGCTCCGCAACCGGCTCGAGTCGGGCCTGGGGCTCAAGCTCCCCGCGACGCTCCTGTTCACCTACCCGAACATCGCGTCCCTCGCCGAGCACCTGCTGCAGCAGCTCGCGATGGATGACGCGCCCCCGCAGGGCGCGAGCGGGCCCGCGCCCGCCGCGCTGCCCGACGATCTGGACCACCTCGCCGGGAGCGCGCTGCTGAGCCTCCTCGACGAGGAGTTGATGCTCGCCAGCGAGAGGAAGATAGGATGAGCACACAGGCCATCGACTACGACGCCCGCCTGCGGCAGGCGATCGCCACCATCCGGGAGCTGCGCGCGGAGCGCGACGCGCTCGTGCGCGCGAGGACCGAGCCTGTCGCGATCATCGGCATGGCCTGCCGGCTCCCGGGCGGCGCCACGACCCCGGAGGCGCTCTTTCGCCTCCTCGAGGAGGAGGTGGACGCCGTGACGGAGGTCCCCGCCGAGCGGTGGCGCCTCGAGCCGACCCCGGGCGCAGCCGCGGATCCGGCGTCGCGCGCCGTGCGTTACGGCGCGTTCCTCGCGGACGTGGACCTGTTCGACGCGCGCTTCTTCGGCATCTCGCCCCGCGAGGCCGAGCTCATGGATCCGCAGCAGCGCCTCCTGCTCGAGGTGGCCTGGGAGGCCCTGGAGCGCGGCGGCCAGGTCCCGGAGCGCCTCGCGGGCAGCAGCACCGGGGTCTTCCTGGGCATGAGCACCAACGACTACGCCCACCTGTGCGGCGCGTTCGACCCCGAGGCGCAGCACATCCACGCCGCCACCGGCAACTTCTTCTCGTTCCCGGCGGGCAGGCTGTCGTACACGCTCGGGCTCCAGGGGCCCAGCCTGACCGTCGACACGGCGTGCTCCTCGTCGCTCGTGGCGGTCCACCTCGCCTGCCAGAGCCTGCGCAGCGGCGAGTGCTCGCTCGCCCTGGCGGGCGGGGTCAACCTCCTCCTGTCGCCCGTCACGATGCGGCTGGTCGCCACGACGGGGGCCCTCTCGCCCGACGGCCGGTGCAAGGTCTTCGACGCGGGCGCGAGCGGCTTCGTGCGCGGCGAGGGGTGCGGGCTCGTGCTCCTGAAGCGGCTGAGCGACGCGCTGGCGGACGGCGATCCCATCTGCGCCATCCTCCGCGGCTCGGCGGTCAACCAGGACGGCCGCGGGGCGGGGATGACCGCCCCGAGCGTCCTCGCCCAGCAGGCGATGCTGCAGAAGGCCCTGGAGAGCGCCGGCGCGAAGGCCTCGGACATCGGGTACGTCGAGACCCACGGGACGGGCACGTCGCTCGGCGACCCGATCGAGGTCGAGGCGCTCGCGCAGGTCGTGGGGCGGCCGCGCGAGAGCGGCGCGCCCTGCGTCCTGGGAGCGCTGAAGTCGAACATCGGGCACCTCGAGGCGGCGGCCGGCGTGGCGGGGCTCATCAAGGCGGCGCTCGTCCTCCAGCGCGGCACCATCCCGGCGAACCTCCACTTCCGGGCGCTCAACCCGCGCATCGCGCTGGAGGGCACGTCGCTCGTCATCCCGGCGCGCAAGCTCGCCTTCCGCCCGGACAGCCTCGCGGGCGTGAGCGCGTTCGGCCTGAGCGGGACCAACGCGCACGTCATCCTGGAGGCGCCGCCGCCGAGCGCCGAGGTCCCCGCCGGCGACGCGCGCGCCTCGCTCCTGCCGCTCTCCGCGAAGACCCCGGAGGCGCTCCTCGCGGCGGCGCGCTCGCACCGGGACTTCCTCCGGGCGCCCGTCGCCGGCGCGCCGCCGGGGCTCGCGGACATCACCTACACGGCGAGCGTCCGGCGCGGCCACCACGAGCACCGGCTGGCCGTCGTGGGGAGCTCCCCCGAGGAGCTCGCGGCGTCGCTGGACGCCATCGTCCGCGGCGAGCCGCCGCGGGGCGCGAGCCGCGGCGTCGCGCCGCCGAGGGCGCGGCCCCAGGCGGTCTTCGTGTACGCTGGGCAGGGCTCGCAGTGGATCGGCATGCACCGCGAGCTCTTCGCCGAGGAGCCGAGCTACCGCGCGGCGCTCGAGGCGTGTGACGCCATCGTGCGGCGCGACGCCGGCTGGTCGTTGCTGGAGGAGCTCGAGGCGCCCGAGGAGTCGTCGCGCCTGAACGAGACCGAGGTGGCTCAGCCTGCGCTCGTCGCCGTGCAGGTGGCGACGACCGAGCTCTTCAAGTCCCTCGGCGTCACGCCCGGCGCGGTCGTCGGTCACAGCGTGGGAGAGATCGCGGCCGCGCACGTCGCAGGCGCCCTCACGCTCGACGAGGCCGTGCGGCTCTCGGTCCTGCGCGGGCGCCTGATGCAGCGGACCAGGGGGCGCGGGAAGATGGCCTTCGTGGCGCTTCCGGCCGAGGAGGCGGCGGCGCGCGTCCTCGAACGGCACGGGGATCGGCTCACCATCGCGGCCGTCAACGACCCGCGCTCGGTCGTGCTCTCGGGCGAGGAGGCGGCGCTGCTCGACGCCGTCCAGCGCCTGCGCGGCGAGTCGGTCGACTGCCGGCTGCTGCCCGTGAGCCACGCGTTCCACAGCCCGCAGATGGCGCCGCTCCAGCGCGAGCTCCTCCACGCGCTCTCCGGGCTCGCCCCGCGGCGCGCGACGTCCTCGATGTTCAGCACGGTGACCGGCGCCCGCGTCTCGGGCGACGAGCTCGACCCGGCCTACTGGGCGAGGAACATGAGGGAGCCGGTGCGGTTCTCGACCGCCGTCGAAGCGGCGGTGGCCGCGGGGTACCGGACCTTCCTGGAGGTCGGCCCCCACCCCGTCCTCGCTGGTCATCTCAGGCAGTGCCTGCTCGAGCAGAAGGAGCAGAAGGCCGAGGGGCACGTGCTGTTCGCGCTCCGGCGAGGGGAGGAGGCGCGGCGCTGCCTGCTCCAGTCGCTCGGGGCGCTGTACACGCACGGCCACCCCGTCGACTTCCGGCGGCTGCACCCTCACGGAGGCCGCTGCGTCTCCCTGCCGACCTATCCCTGGCAGCGCCAGCGGTACTGGACGCAGCGGGACACGTCCGCCGCGCGCGACGGCGCGCCTGCGCCGGCGGCGCCGCGCTCGCCTGCGCCGGCGGCGCCGCGCCCGGCGGCGGCCTCGGCCTCGGCGGAGGCGTCGATCGACGGCGCGCTCGTCGCGCAGCTCGAGGCGGCCACGGCCGACGGGCGGCGCCGGCTGCTGGCGCGGTGGCTGCAAACGTCGGCGGCGCGCACGCTCGGGCTGCGCGATCCCGAGGAGGTCGACCCGGACCGGCGCCTCGACGAGCTCGGGCTCGACTCGCTGCTCAGCCTGGAGCTGCGCGGCCACATCGAGCGGAGCCTCGGGGTCAGGCTGTCCGTCAACCTGCTCTTCGCGTACCCGACCCTCGCCGCCCTCGTCGAGCACGCGCTGGACGTGCTGCGGCTGCCCGCTCCCGCGACGAGCGATCCCGAGGGGGGCGGCGCGCCCCGGCGCTCGCTGCTCGTCCCGATCCAGCCCGAGGGCAGCGGGGCGCCCTTCTTCTGCGTGCATCCGTTCGGCGGCCCCGTGCTCTGCTACGCCGAGCTCGCGCGCCGCCTGGGGACGGCGCGTCCCTTCTACGGCATCCAGGCGAGAGGGCTCGACGACGACGCCGAGCCCGACGACCGGATCGAGGTCATGGCCGCGCGTTACATCGAGGCCATCCGCGCGGTCCAGCCGTCAGGCCCCTATCTCCTCGGCGGCTGGTCGCTCGGTGGCCTCGTGGCCTTCGAGATGGCCAACCAGCTCGACAGGGGGGGCGAGCGCGTCGCGCTCCTGACCCTGATCGACGGGTACACCGCGGTCCACAACACCCCTGAACGCAGGCGCTGGCAGCTCGTCGAGTCCGCGAGGATGATCCTGCCCGACAGGTCGGTTGACGAGCTCGGCGAGCTCGACGAGGACGCGCTGACCGAGCTCGTCCTCGACGGCGCGGCGCGCGGCGGCGCGCCCGGCTTCACGGGCGCGGTGAAGCGGCTCGCGGCGGCGCACGGCCGGTCCGTCCGGTCTTACGCGATACCGTGTTATGCGGGCCGAGTGCTCTATCTCCGGTCTGCGCAGCAGCCGGCGGAGTGCCCCTTCGGCGTGCCGCCGGAGCCGTACGGCACTCTCTACCAGCCCATCGGCGGGCTCTCGTCGCAGCCCATCGAGATCCAGGAGGTGCCGGGATCCCACTACTCGATGCTCCGGGAGCCCCACGTCAGCACGCTCGCGGAGCGGCTCAGGGAGCGTATCGTCGCGGCGGATCCCCGCGCGTGAGACGCAGGACGGCGCGCAGGGCGGCGCCGGCGCTGCGCCCTCTGGGGCCAGCGCCCGGCGTCGAGAGCACGTCGGCGCACAGGCCGTGCTGCTGTGACCTCGCGATCGAGCTCTGACCACCCATGGCGCGCGCCGCGCTCGCGGTTTCGTCGTGGCGAGCACTACACATCGCGTTCGAGTTGGGATAGGGTGTCGCTTGCTTCGTCAGCAACGGAGCGCAGCGGCAGCTCTGGCCCGTTCGAAGTTGAATCGCGCGCTTCATGCGCTCAGCTCATGCGGAGAGAGTAAGATGGGCAAGAGTGAGGTCGTGACCTTCTCGTCCGGTAAGGTCTGGGCCGACGAGTCGACCGGCATCCTTCGTGTCGAGTTTGCTCCAGGGACCCATCAGAACGTTCAGGTCGCTCGGGAGGTCATCGCGAGCATCCGCGAGCTCAACAAGGAGCCGCGGTGGCCGGCGCTCGTCGACATCGCCAACGTCAAGGGGCTCGACCGGGATGCCCGGACGTATTACGGGAGCTCGGAGGCCATGGAGAACTGGGCTGCTGTGGCCATGTTGACCTCCTCGCCGCTCACCAACACCCTCGCCAACATCTGGCTCGCGGTATTCCGCACCATCAGCGGCGGCCGCGGCAAGCCGACGAAGATCTTCGATGACGAGTCGTCCGCCATCGAGTGGCTGAAAGGCTTTCGGTCGTGAGCGAAGGCGGACCAACCGACGATCCTCGTATCGCAGAGCTCTTCTCGATCCTCGTCCAGGCGAGCCCGGAGCCCGGGGCGGGCGCGCTGGCGGAGCCGGACGGCGCCGGGTGGGGCCGGGCGTCGCAGGCGGTCAGGGCGCTCGTGGACGAGGTCGTCGCCCGGCGGGCCACGCAGGCGCAGATGGAGCGCCGGCTCGACGAAATCATGGTGATGCTCAACGCCCTCGTCTCGTTCGACTTCACGGTCCGGGCCGAGATCGGCGACAAGGGCGACTCCTGGGACGCGCTGGCCATGGGCTTGAACATGGTCGCGGAGGAGCTGGCCTCCCGGGTGGTCTCCAGGGAGTACGTCGACAACATCATCGAATCGATGAGCGACCTGCTCATCGTCGTGGACAGGGCCGGGCTCATCACGAGCGTGAACGCCGCGGCCTACCGGCTGTCGGAGCGCACGTCCGAGGAGCTCCTCGGCCAGCCCGCGAGCCTCCTCTTCCCGGCCGTGCTCCCCCTGGAAATGAGCGGCGCGACCAACCTCCTCATCGAGGAGACGGCATTCCTGAAGAAGTCCGGAGACATCGTCGCGGTCTCCCTCTCCGCCTCCGTCATGATCAATGGGCTGGGGGAGATACAGGGGTTCGTCTGCGTCGCGCGAGATCTCTCGGAGCGCAAGCGCCTCGAGGAGGAGGAGCGCCAGCGCCTCCAGCAGGTGGTGGAGACCCAGGCGCTCCTGCTCGAGGAGCTGTCGACGCCGCTCATGCCGATCGCCGATCAGATCCTGGCCATGCCGGTGATCGGATCCGTGGATGACCGCCGCTCGACTCAGATCCTGGAGACGCTGCTGAACGGCGTCGTGGCGCGGGAGGCGCGGATCGTCATCATCGACATCACCGGCGTGAGGAAGATCGACGCGCGGGCGGTGCAGGGGATCGTCAACGCGGTGAAGGCGGTGAGGCTCCTCGGCGCGCAGGTGATCCTGACCGGTATCCGGCCGGAGGTCGCGGTCGCGCTCATGGCGCTCGATTTGAACCTGGGCGGTGTGCTCACGTTCGGCTCGCTGCAGACCGGTATCGCACACGCCATGAGGCAGCTCCGGCAGGTCAAGCCGGAGAACGTCAAGCCGGGCTGAACGGACAGGCATCGTGGCCGCCGGGGGGGCGAGCCCGGCATCGTCCTTGCTGGCATCGCGTCCGCCGCGCCTCTGGTGAGGCGCCCTGGAAGGGGAACACGATGCGCAAAACACTTCTTCACTTTCACGTCGTCCCGATCCTCCTCGCCCTCGCCGCCGGCTGCTCCGGCGAGACCCGCCAGCCGCCCGAGCCCGGCCCGGGCGGCACGGAGACTCCGCCCGCGGAGCTCGGGCCCGAGCAGCAGGCGGAGCTCACCGCGCTGCTCGACGAGCGCGAGGCCTCGGCGGACATGACCGCCGGGGACTTCGCCTCGAAGTACGCCGTCGCCTTCGCCTCGAGCCTGCCTTACGCGCCGGCGGACGCCGAGCACCTGTCGCTCATCCAGGGCTCCTCGCTCGGCCTCGACGACGACGAGCTCGCGAAGCTCTCGAAGAACGGCTTCGTCATCTCGGAGAAGAAGAGCTTCCCGACCTTCGTGTACGGCTACGAGAGCATCTACGCGCTCGACCTGCCGCTCTACGTGTCCGCGGACTCGATCCTGTACGCGGTCCACCGCTCCTACGACGCGATCCTCAAGGCCGTGGAGCTCGCGTCGCTCGCCCCCGAGCTCACCAGGATGCTCGAGGAGATGCGCGCGCGGCTCGCCGCCGGCGCGGGCAGCGAGCTCGGCGACGAGGCGCGCGCCGACGCGGACCTCTTCACGGCCGTGGCGCTCGCGCTGCTCACCGAGGAGCGCGTCGCGCCCGTCGCGGGCGCCAGCGCCGCGACGATCGACGAGCTCGTCGCGGGCGCCAGGGCCCACCAGGGCATGGCCGAGGTGAGCCTCTTCGGCGCCGACCGGCTCATGGACTTCTCGCAGTTCGAGCCCCGCGGCCACTACACCGACGAGCCCGAGCTCGAGCGCTACTTCCGCAGCATGATGTGGCTCGGCCGCGTGGACTTCCGCTTCCTGGAGACCCAGCCCGACGGCACGCAGCGCTTCCAGCGGCGGCAGCTCGAGGGCGCGTACGCGCTGCGCGCGCTCGCCGAGGCGAAGACCCTCGACCGCTACACGCGCATCGACGACGCGATCCAGGCCTTCGTCGGCGAGAGCGACTACATGACGCTGCCCGGGCTCGACGCCCTGCTCAAGGACCTCGACCTCGGCGACGCCGCCGGGCTCGCCGGCGTCCCGGACGACCGGATCGCCGAGGTCATCGTGAAGAAGGGGCACGGGACGCAGCGGATCTCGAGCCACATCATGATCAACGGGCTCGGCAAGGGCACGCTGCCGCTCTCGTCGAGCTTCGCGATGCTCGGCCAGCGGTACGTGGTCGACTCGCACGTGTTCTCGAACGTGGTCTACGACCGGGTGCAGGGCGGCGCCGTCAAGCGCATGATGCCGAACCCGCTCGACGTCGGCTTCGCCGCGCTGGGCAACGATCAGGCGGGCCTCTTGCTCGGGTCCGAGCTCGGCCAGTTCCGCTACGCGCCCGACCTGCACATGATGCGCGTGCTCGTCGACGCGCACCCGGCGGACTTCTGGAGCAAGAACCTCTACAACCGCTGGCTCGTCGCGCTGCGGGAGCTGTCGCCGGCGCGGGCGCTCGCCGACACCGAGGGGCTGCCGGAGGTGGCGAAGACCGAGGCGTGGGGCCGGCGCCTCCTGAACACCCAGCTCGCCTCCTGGGCCGAGCTCCGGCACGACACGTTGCTCTACGCCAAGCAGTCGTACACCGGCGGCGCCACGTGCGAGTTCCCGGACGCCTACGTGGACCCGTACCCGGCGTTCTACGCGCGCATCGCCGAGCTGGCCGAGCACGGCGGCAAGGTCGTCGAGACGCTCGATCTCTCGAGCGCGCCGTGGCTCGCGGAGGCGGTCCCGGCCTACTTCACGCGGCTCCACCACGTGGCGACGACGCTCGGCGAGATGGCCACGAACGAGCGCGCCGGCCTGCCCCTCACGCAGGAGCACCTCGATTTCATCAACCAGTCGGTGAAGATCCAGATGGGCTGCGGCTCCCCCGAGGGCGCCGAGGGCTGGTACGCCGAGCTCTTCTTCAACGTGATCGAGGGCGTGACCCAGGATCCGACGATCGCCGACGTGCACACGCAGCCGACCGACGAGGTCGGGTCGCCGGTCGGGCGCGTGCTGCACGTGGGCACCGGCCTGCCGCGGCTCATGGTCGTCACCGCCGACCCCTGCGGCACGCCGCGCGCGTTCGTGGGGCTCGCCTCGTCGTACTTCGAGAAGATCACCGAGGACTTCGCGCGCATGACCGACGAGGAGTGGGCCGGCGCGATCCGGGTGACGAGGCCCGACGACGTCGCCTGGATGAAGGACCTCGTCTCCCGCTGAGCCCTCCCGGGAGCGCGACGCCGGCGATCGCGCGCCAACGGAATGTGCCGAGCTGTGCCGGCGCGTCAGCGGGATCACGGTCGACGACCGAGCAGCCCCGCCGGGCGCGCTGGACAGTGAGCTCTCTCACGACAGCCGGCTCACGATGGCCTCGGGTTGAATTCAATTCGCCGCGGCACCTCCGGACGGCCTCCGGGGTGAACAGCAGCCGCCGCGGTGGCCTCCGACACAGCTCCCCGGCGAACCCGAGCGTGCCTCATGCCGCCGCGGCCGCCGCCTGAAAAGCCCGCGAGAGCTCCTCGGGGGCCGGCAGCGCCGAGCTCACGAGCCCTCGCCGCGCGACCGCGAGCCAGCGGATCGGGTCGACGACGGCGCCGCTCGCGATGGCCGCGAGCAGGCGGCGGCGCATCCAGTCCTTGCGGCGGTAGAAGCTCGTGCCGTGCTCGGCCATGGGGCGCGGGACGTAGCTCGCCAGCGAGACGTGCGTCTTCTCGTGGAGCAGGAGATCGGTGAGCGCGGTGAACGCGACGGCGTCGTCGCGCAGGAGCACCGCGGTGAGCAGCGCCCGCACCCGCGCCGAGGCGAGGTTCACGCTGATGCCGCTCCCGTCGGTGTGCGCCATCTCGTCGGGGCCGTAGAGGTCCTGGTGCGCCCAGATCGGCGACGTCGGCAGGTCCGCGGACTCGGAGATCGCCGCGTCGAGCCGCTCGATGATCGTCATGGCCGCCGCCGCGGCGCGCACGCCGGCCACGTCGGCCGCGGTCTTCAGGAGCACGTCGCGCGAGGTGCGGGGCATCGGGCACGGCGCGGCGCCCGGCGGCCGCGGCGGCGCCGCCGCGGCGGGCTGGGCGTGCGGCGCGGCCGCGCCCTCGGTGGCGAGGCGCCGCCAGAACGCGAGCGCGAGCGGCTCGTCGAGCGCGAGGTACACGAGCTCCCCGGGCCGCGCGCCCGGCGCCCCGGCCGCCGGCTCGGGCGCCGCCGACGAGGCGCCCAGCGGCCAGCGGGCGGTGCTCCGGGCCTGGGTCGACGGCAGGAGCGGGGCGCCCTCGAGCGGGCGGAGCACGCCGGCCCGGTGGGCCTGGAGCAGCTCGCGCAGCGTGAGCGCCGCGCCCCGCCAATGGAGCTGGCCGAGCGGCGCGGGCGGCGCCCCCGGCGGCCGCTGGCCCGCGTCGACCACGATCGACCGGAAGAGGGGCGCGTCGAGCAGCCCGCCCGCGAAGCGGATGACCTGCTCGGGGGCCGCCACCGTGGGCGTGCGCGCGAGCGGATCGAGCTCGTCCGCCGCCTGGGCGGAGGCGATCGTGATGCTCTCGCCGAGCAGCGCCGCGTGGACGAGCCGGTCGAGCACCGACGAGAGCCGGTGATCCACCGCGCGCAGGAGCTCGCGGTCGTACAGGGCGTCGCGCAGGATGAAGCGCTCGAACGCGGCGACGAGCGCCGCCTCGACCGCCGCGGAAGCGCTCGCCGCGACGGCGGAGCGGCCCTTGTTGAGCGGCACGCCGAGCGGCAGCTCCGCGACGAGGCCGAAGCCGGCCGCCGTGATCGCCCGCGCGAGCTCGCGGTGCAGCCCGAGCTCCGGGCCAGGGAACGGGTCGACCCGCGTCGCCACCGTGAGCCCCTTCTGGGTGATCGTGAGCTGCGGCTCGACGCCGTCGCCCCGGCCCACGAAGAGCTCGATCGCGCCGCAGATGTCGCCCGACGGCGGGAGCCGGAGCGGCACGTCCGCGGCGCGGCGGAGGCGCGCCCGCGCCGTGTTGACGAGCGCGCCGTCCACGTAGATCCGCGCGACCGCCGGGTCGACCAGCCCCGCCGCCGCGGCGATCTCCGCGGCGAGCGCCGGCCGCGAGATCGGCTGCGCCAGCGAGAGCCGCACCGAGGTGCCGGTCGCCGGGCGGCGCGGCGGCGCCGGGGCGCGCGCCGTGATCGCGCGGCGCGCGGCGTGATCCCCCGCGGACGGCGAGGGCGGCGAGGGCGTGGGAGACGGGCGGGGCAGGGGCAGCAGCGTCCACGAGAAGTCCTCGTGGCGGGGCCCGGCGCCGAGCGGCGCGACGAGCAGCCGGTGCCCGCCCGACGCCGTCGCCGTGACGACCTCGATCCAGGGCGCGATCTCCAGCGCAGAGAAGAAGCCGATCCCGTGCTCGCCGATCGCGTCGAGCTCGCCCGCCTTGCCGCTCCGGAAGGGGACGAGCAGGTCGGTCAGGAGCTCGGTCCGGGTCATGCCGCGGCCCTGGTCGGTGACCGAGATCTCGCGCCCGTCCTCGGTCGAGCGGACGTCGATGCGCGCGCCGGCGGGCGAGGCGTCGAGCGCGTTCTGGAGCAGCTCGCGGAGCGGGCCGATCCGCGACGACGCCTGCGCGTAGATGGTGCGCGAGAGGATGCGCTGCGCGAGGTCGGGCACCGTGGCCTCGCTGCGGCAGGAGGCGACGAGCGCGAGGCGCTCGGCGCTGCTCGCCTCGAGGTAAGCCTCGGCGCGCCCGTGGATCCGCACGAGGAGCAGCTCCGAGAAGAGGCCGTACGAAATCTGGGTCATGGCTCGCCTCCGGACGTCCTTTCACCGGGCCGGGGCGCGGCGCAGGCCGTCCCGTCCACGGGTTCGCCGACGATGAGATCGCGCTCGAGATCGGCCTCGCGCACCCCGGAGGCCCGGTCGAAGGCAGCGCGCAGCGCGTACCAGTCGCTCCAGCCGGAGGGCCGCCGCACCGCCGGGCTGTCGTCGCGGATGAGCAGGAGTCGGCGCGTCCCGAGGCACGGCAGCGGGCCGGCAGGCCGCCGCCCCGCCGCCTCAGGGAACGGGGGCGCGAACGGGGGCGCGAACGGGGGCGCGCCCGGAGCCCCGCGCGGCGCCGCGGCGTCCGCGCCGCCGCGGTCGGGCGGGAGCCGGCTGCGGCAGAGGGCGACCAGGGTCGTGTGCGGGTTGGCCGCGCGGGCGAGCAGCAGCGGCAGCCCCGCGAGGTCGCCGCGGCGCCGCGCGAGGGCCGACAGCGTCTCCGCGGGGTCGAGCTCGAGCTCGTCCTCGAGGAGCTCGCGCTCGCCGGGCAGGTACGGCTGCCACTCGCGCTCCGCCCAGAAGCTCTCGGGCACGAAGAGCCGCTCGGCCACGCTCGGCCCGAGGAACCCGAGCAGCGCCTCGCGCCGCTCGGGCGTCACCATGCAGCGGCCGGGGCCGAGCAGGGCGCGCGCGAGATCGCGGGCCACCTCGTCCCAGCCCGCGGACTGCAGCATGAGGGCGCTGATCTGCGCGGCCATCTCGGCGAGCCGGTCGCGCGTGCGCCGGCCCTCGCCGCTCGCGGCGGCGAGCTGGATGAGCCGCCGGTAGAAGGCCGCCGCGACGGCGGTGAACTCCGGCCCGACCTTGAGCGCGTCGCGCCCCTCCGTCAGCTCCACCGCGGCCGGGAAATCGATGAGCGCGAGCTCGGCGAGGGCGAGGCAGGCGTCGACCTTGACGCCGGCGTGGAAGGTGGCCGCCGAGATGCTCGGGAGCAGCCCCCGCCCGCCGACGTGGAACCGCGCGAGGAGCGCGCGCCCGCGCGCCTCCTCGGCCTCCTCGAGACGCGCGCGCGCCAGCTCCGCGAAGCCGCTCGACCCGGCGCCCAGCGCGCCCGCGCCGGCGGGGCTGCCCGCGCCGGCGACGGCTCCGCCGGGGTGTGCGACCCGCTCCTGGACGAGCTGCCCGCCCGAGATGAGCCGGCCGTCGTTCACGGCAGCGCCGTCGAGCAGCACGAGGGCGCGGCTCGCGGGGAAGAAGTGGAGCGCGTCGCGCAGGTACGCGCGCACCGCGCTCGCCTCGAGCAGCGACGACGTGACGCGCACGCGCGTGCCGAGCAGCGGCGCGATCCGGCGCACCGAGCACATGAGGGCGGCGGCGACCTCGGGCGCCGCGCGGCCGCGGGCGCTCCCGACCTCCTCGGGCGCCGACGCGGGCGCGTCGGGCGCGTCGCCCTCGCCGGGCCAGGCCACGACGCGGATCGCCCACCCCTCGATGCCGTCCCCGGTGGTGAGGTGCAGGCTGAAGCTCTCCGGATCCGAGAGCCCGAACCCGAGCACCGAGAAGAACCCGACGCCGAAGCGGCCCAGATCGATCCCGGGCCGCTTGTCTGTCGCGAACGGGATGAGCAGCCGTGAGAGGATTGCCCGGAGCCCCATGCCGACGCCTGTGTCGCAGACGTCGACCCGCCCGTCGGTGACGGTGACGTCGACGAGCGGCTGCGGCGCGCGGGCCGCGTCGGCGGCGTTGAGCACGAGCTCGATGAGCGGCCGGAGCGGGTGACCGAACTGGCGGGAGATCTCCTCGTCGAGGATCTTGAGCAGGTACGCGCGATCGATGGGCGGCTCCGCGAGGTCGCGCTGCCCTGCGCACAGCGCCTCGAGCGCCGGGCGGTGCAGGCCGACCGCGACGAGCTCGTGCAGCGATCCGAGGAAGTACAGCCCGGCATCCCCTGGCAAAGGCGCGGCGCGTCGGCCACCGCCCCCGTCACCGCCCGCTCCGTAGTGCGCGTGCACGCTCGACTGCTCCCCCTCACGCCCGCCCTCGACACCTCCCTGCGCGAAGTGCGCGCACCCACCGTGCGAATGCGCGCCGAGTGAGCGCCGAGCGGCGAACGATCGGCGGAGCTTTCACCGCCCGTGCCGAGCCGAGCTGTCGGGCGGCGACCGTCCGTCCTTCAGCGCAGCCGCCGGGGGCATCGGCCTCCCGGCGCGCCGGCTAGCCCGCGGCGCGCCGCGCCGGCGGCGAGCTCGGGGCCCCGCGATCCTCGTCTTGCTGCGCGCCGTCGTTGTCGGTGAGCAGCGCCGCGGAGCCGCGGGGCAGCGTGGCGCTCTGCGGCTGTGTGGAGCTCTGGGGCAGCGGCGTGGCGCTCTGGGGCAGCGGCGTGGCGCTCTGGGGCGGGTCGGCGATGTGGAGCAGCTCGGAGAGCTCGAGCGCGCTCCACTTGCCCGGGGGCGGGATCGAGACCATCCCATCGCGCTCGCGCTCCAGGCGCGCGTTCAGCTCGCCGCCGATGAGGAGCGCGAGGGCCAGCAGCCACAGCCAGAAGAGGAAGATCGCGACGGTCGCGAGGCTCCCGTAGAACGTGGCGTAGCGGCCGAGGGTGGCGACGTAGAGGGAGAAGAGGGTCGACACGATCGACCAGAGCACCACGGTGAGCACCGCGCCCGGGAAGATCCGGCGCCGCTCGACGTTCGGCCGCTTGATCGAGATCCTGAAGAACGCGGCGACCATGCAGATGACGAGCCCCGCGGGGAGCGCGAACGCGACGATGCGGGCGCCGATGGAGCCCGACAGCGTGCCGATCAGCACGCCCACGCCGGCGACCACGGGCACCACGGCCAGGCTGGCCATCACGCACGCCGCCGCGATCGCCCTGCGGATGTACCAGGGGCGCTCGCGCGTGTTGTAGATGGTGTCGAAGACGCCCATGGCGGTCGAGAGCCCGGAGGACGTGATCCAGAGGAAGCCGGTGATGCTGATCGGGGCGACCGCCGAGGACTGAGAGAGCCGGATGAGCTCCTCCGAGACGAGCACGGCGACCCCCGGCGGCGCCGCCTGGAGGATCGGCCGCACCACGACGTCCGACCACTGGTGGATCCGGCTGAGCACGTAGCCGGCGAAGGCGGCGAGGGGGATCAGGCTGAGGAACGCGTCGAAGGCCATGGCGCTCGCGGCGCGCGGCGCGTTGTGGCGATCCAGGCTGATGATGACGCTCCACACCGCCTTGGCGGCGCGGTGGCGCTCGATGTGTCGCCGGATCGGAGCGGGCACGCGAGCAGCCTCGCTCTCCCTGGTGCGGGGCGCAATACCATCTGCCGCGCGCTCCCGGCTCCGGCGATCTCGGGACGGCGGCAACTTCCGGTGAGCGCCGCCGAGGGCGCGGTCCGGGAGGCGCGGGGGCGGCGCGCGTGCGGGTCGGTCCCACACGACGGAGAGCGCGCCGGAAGCGGCGTCGATCGAGGCGCGCGAGAGCGCGCGAGGCAGGGGAGGCCGCGCTCGGCTCGCGAGCACGGCTCGCGGACGGGCGCGCGACGGGCGCGCCTACGCCCCGGCGTTCCTGTCGGCGGCGAGGAGGCTTTGCACCGCGTAGGGCACCGACTCGACGCCGGCGAGCTCCGCGAGGGCGTAGGCGATGTGCTCGCGGCTCGCGTGCGGCGGGATGCCGACGATCGCCCAGGAGCCCCCCTCGCCGCGGTGCAGGTTGCTCCCGCGCTCGACGCGGAGCGATGCCAGGGCCGGGTAGACGGCCACGGTCATCCGCTTCGGCCGCAGGCGGTCCAGCGCGCGCATGGCGAAGGCGATCCGGTCGAACTCGCTGGGATCGCGGTACTCGACGTGCCGCTGCCGGTCGATCTCCACATGGTGGGCATCACGCTCGCGCACCGCGTGAGCATAGCCCAAGCGGGCCGCCGCGCCGCCCGGGCGCGAGCGGCCTCGGCGGCGCCGGTGCCGGCCGGCGCCCGCCGGCGCGGCCCGAGACGCGCGCGACCGCCGCGATCGGCCGGCCTCGGCCGACCCTGTGTGGCCATCGCGCTGGAGCAGGTGCCGTGAAGGAGCTTCTGCGTGAAGGAGCTTCTGGTGGAGGTCGGCGTGGAGCGCCGGCGCCGGCGGGAGTCACCGCGCTACCGCAGGATCTCCTCGAGCAACGCGTTCGGCTGGCCGCGGCGATCCTCGCCGAACGACGTGACGCCCAGGCCGTAGTACTGGTTCATGATGGTGAACCACAGATCGCGGAGCTGACGATCGCTGCCGAGGGCGCCGTAGGCGACGTGCGCGTCGTTCAAGAAGACGCCGTTGCCGCCGAGGAGCACGATGGGCAGGTCGTACCCGTCGTGATCGTGCGAGCGCATCTCGCTCATGTGCACCATGACGGAGTGATCGAGCACCGTGCCGTCGCCCTCGGGGATCGCGTCGAGCCGCTGCGCGAGCTCCGCGCTCTTCTGGTTGAGCCAGCAGTTGATCGCCGCGTAGTCGAGGTTGCTCTGTGTGATGATCTTGTACTGGCCGTCCTGGGTCGCGCGGTCCAGGTTGCCGGCGGCGTGCTGGGAGGAGTGGTAGTGCAGGCTGGCCTCTCTCCTGTACGCGAGCCCCACCTTGGCGCGGACGTCCTCCGGGATGCACCGGTACTCGAACTCGGAGCGCATGTCGTCGTGCATGTGGGTGATGACGCGCGTCACGTCGCACTGAATGGCCATGACGATGAGGTCGATCATGACCTTCGCGTGATCTTCGTGCTTGTACGGGCCGGCTCCCGTGTTGTCGTTCTCGTTGAGCCCCTCCGCCTGGCCCGGCGGCTCGGGGACCACGCCGGGCTGGCTGATCGGGCTGCAGCCCAGGCCCGCCGGCGCCATCGTCGACTGGACGCGGGTCGCGTTCTTCTCGATCTCGCGCAGCGAGTCCAGGTATTGCTGGACGATCTTGCGATCCTCCGAGCCGACCCGGGTCATGAGCGAGTTCGCGTCCGCGAGCACGCCGTCGATGACGCTCTTCTCCATCGCCGCGCGGCGCTCCGCCTCGATCCTGGCCTCCTCGTCGCTCTGCCCTGGCACGCCGGACCCCGCGCCCGCGCTGACGAGCGCGTCGAACACGGCCTTCGGGTTGACCGAGCGCTTCAGCGGCTCGCGCTGGCTCTTCCAGGAGAGGACCTGGTTGTAGGCGTAGCTGCGCTGGTCGAAGAAGCCGGGCTTGACCCCGAGCCCCGTCTGCAGCGACGGGATGCGGGTCGCCTGCTCCGGGCCTGCCTTCTGGACGATGAGCTGGTCGACCGAGACGCCGTTGCCCACCCACTCGCCGAGGTCCTGGCGCGCCTCCCTCCCCATCTGATCGGCGTCCACGCAGGTCGAGAGCGCCGCGCCGAGGCGCGAGTGGGAAGGCTCGATGTAGGGGTGCTGCTCCGTGCTCCACGTGTAGTTGCCGAGCCGGCTGATCATGAGCATCTTCGACTTCACCGGCGCGAAGTGCTCGAGCACCCTCGGCAGCTTGAAGTCGGTGCCCTTCAACGTCTTTCCGAACGCCGGGGCCGTCTCCCACCAGTGATGGGGCGCCCCGTTCGGGAAGGTACAGAGCAGGAAGCGCTTCGGGGTGCCGGGCTCCCCTGCGCGCGCCCCGCGCGGCGCGAGGCTCTCGAGCCACGGCAGCGCCAGGCAGACGCCCGCGCCGCGCAACAGATTTCTGCGAGTCATCAAGCGTTTCATGTGCGCATCGCTCCTTCGTGCCTCGTCTCGTGCAGCAACAACGCGCGCGGCCTCACCGCGCCTCGCCCTTCGCTCGAAGGCGGAACGCCTCGCCGATCACCACCTGCTTCACCAGATCCGCGATCGTCCCGCCGCTCCAGCGCGCGGTGATATCCTTGATCCTCGTCCTGTCGTCGCCGCTCGGGCGCCGGCGCAGGGCGTAGCTGAAGAGCTGTTCGGAGGGGCACGTCCCCGACCGGGCCGCCTCCATGAGCGCCGGCACGAGGCCGGAGATGTCCTCGAACGCCACGCCCTCGTACACCCCCGTCGCGTCGATCGGGTCGCCGTTCGGGTACGCGGTCCGGTAGGCGCCGATCGGGTCGAAGTTCTCGAGGCTGAGCCCGATCGGGTCGAGCACGTTGTGGCAGCTCGCGCAGTCGGGCGACGCGCGGTGCTTCTCGAGCTCCTGGCGTACATTGAGGACGGGGCCCTCTTCCCCGCCCGCGGAGCCGAGCTCCGGGATGTCCACGTTGGCGGGCGGCGCCATGGGCACGCAGAAGAGCTGTTCCATGATCGTCTTCGCGCGGGACGTGGGAGAGGTCCGGTCGGCGCGGGACGACAGCGTCAGGAATGCGGGGAGCGTGAGGAACCCCTCGCGCTTGCCCTCGGGGTCGTTCGCGTAGACCGGATCGAGCAGCTTGCTCTCCGGGTGGGGCGCCGTGAGGAACTCGGACCAGGGCCGCCCGCCGGTCGTGAAGCTCGCGAAGTAGTCGTTGACCTGGTCGAGCATCGCGTCCTTCACATCGTTGTTCCAGCTCGGGAACCGGGTCGCGTCGGCGTTGTGGCTGGGGAGCGTGCGCGTGCCGAGCCACTGCCCGAAGAAGTTCTGGAAGAAGGCGGCGCTCTTCGGGTCGGCCAGCATGCGGTCCACCTGCGCCTCGAGCTCGCCCTCGGTGGCCAGCTCATCGGCCTCCGCCGCGTCGAAGAGCTCGTCGTCCGGGAGCGAGCTCCAGAGCAGGTACGAGAGGCGCGACGCGACCTCGTAGCCGTTGAGGGCGCCCGGCGATCTCGCCGAGTCGGGGCCCAGCTCGATCCGGAGGAGGAAATGCGGCGACGTCAGCAGGGTCCGAACGACGTGCTGCACCGCCTGGACCGGGGACATCTCGAGGGCGGTCCGCGCGTTGGTGTACTGCGCCGCGTACCGATCGACCTCGGCCGCGTCGAGCGGGCGCCGGAACGCGCGCAGCCCGAAGCGCTCGATGATCTCGCGCGCGCACGCGTCGTCCGCGCCTTGAGCCGGGTCGCACACGAGGATCTTGGCGCGCTGCGCCTCGTTCGAGAACGCGTCCTCGGCGAGGTCCCTGGCGGCGTCGTAATATCCCTGGACGAGGACCTGCGAGAGGTTCGACAGCGCGCTCACGTTCGCGTCGAAGCCCTTTGCGCCGAAGGCCGGGAAGCCGTCCGCGGGCCTCAGGCTCGTTCCCAGGAGGTGGGCGACTGTGGAATTGTACTCCGAAGCTGTCATGTGGTGCAGGGGCATCGCATCGACAGCGAGGGCGGCGTCCTGCCCTGGAGTGCCATCGCTCTGCTCAGGAGGGACATCGCTCCCGAGGGTGCCAGTGCACGAGATGCTCAGGAGGCATCCCCCGGCAGCGAGCCAGGGACCCGCGAACACTCGGTCCAATCTGAACGTCATCATGGGCTCCCGCGTGTGAAATCGTCTGTAACCTCTTGTGACCGGTGCGCGCGGATTTCGTGATCAAATCGACCTTGCGGCCGCGCGAAGATCAGTCCCGTATCCTGTGCGTAGAAGACTACGGTAATGGTGTTCCTCCTCGGGCTGCCCGGGCGTGGGCGGACGGCGCCCAGGTCGTCGGTCATCCATGGCGGCCTCCTCGGATCCTGGCGCGGTGTGGGGTGCACCGCGTCGGAGAACGCCTGTCGAGCATCAGCGGTGAGAACCCAGTGAATCCCCCCACGCGCGGGTCCGCGGCCAGGCGCGACAGATTGGCGCTGAAGCTCGGCGAGCCGGTCTCGAGCTGCGCGACGAGGAACTTGAAGAAACCGGTGCCCCTCATCAGGGCAAAGCCGAAGTCGGTAGATCGGATTGTGAGCGCTCACATTCCTGATGTCAACGAGGATCGATCCATCCGCGGCCAGGCTCGACATCGGATGGTTGGCGAGCCTCCGCGAAGCGGCGCGTCAAAAGCGCGGGCGCAGGCTCACGGTATTGTTCGACGTGGATTCCAATTCCGGGCTCGAGGCTCGCCTCGCGCCGGTTCATTTGGGTTGACATGGGATATGTGAGCGTTCACAAATCGGTCCAGGCGTGTCCTTCCGCTTTGTCCCGGGTAGCCGTCGTCCCCGCCTGGACGTTGACGAGGTCATCCTCGAGCCCGGCCAGCGCCATGCGCAGACGGTCGTCTTCCGGTTCACCACCGAGTAGCTCGTCGATGATCACCCGCGCTGCCCGGCGGCGCCTGCGCGCTCACGCGAACGTCACGATCGGCTTCACGTCCGCACGAGCGCCTCGGCCCGACGCCCGTGCCGCACACGCCGATGGCGAGCGTCGTGACGAGCACCGGCCCGCGCCCGGCGGGCGGCCCGTGGATGTCGTCGCAACCCGATCCCAGGAGGATCCATGAACCGCTCGATCACATGCAGTATCTCGCTCCTCGTCGCGCTTTCAATCGCTGCCTGCGGGTCCGACAACGACGCCGCCGACGGCTCGGGCGGCAGCGGAGGAAAAGGAAGCAGCAGCTCTTCGACTAGCAGCAGCAGCTCTTCGACTAGCAGCAGCAGCAGCAGCTCTTCGAGCAGCAGCGGCAGCACCTCGGGCACGGGCGGCACCGACGACCCGAGCCCGAACGGCGGGGGAGGAGAGGGCGGGACGGTCGATCCGGTCGGCACCGAAGGCGACGGCGACTTCGAGATCGGGCCTAACTACCAGGACGCCCCGGAGATCAAGAGGATCGACGGCGTTCCTCAGGGGCGGACGTTCACGTTTTCCCTGTCGTCCCGGGAGAGCGAGATCTTCACCGGCCACGATGCGACCTTGAACGACAACGCGAAGGGGGATTTCAACCGCCACGTGGAGGTCGCGATCCCCGCGACGTACGTCGACGGCGCGGAGGCGCCGTTCATGGTCGTCCAGGACGCGACCAACAGGAACGAGATCGTCAACACGATCAACAACTTCGTCGCGGACCCGAGCAATCGTTTCCCGAGCGTCATCGCGATCTTCGCCGCGAGCGGAGGGGGCGACTCGTACGGCAGCGAGCGGGGGCTCGAATACGACACCATGTCGGACGCCTACCAGAGGTTCGTCGATACCGAGCTCCTCGAGGCGGTCAAGAACAACCAGGCCGTCCGCGCCGCGTACCCCAACCTGAAGTTCACGAGCGACCCGGACGGCCGCGCCACGTACGGATGCAGCTCGGGCGGGGCGGCGGCGCTGACCATGGGCTGGTTCGGCCACGACACCTACCGCAAGATCGTCACCTACTCCGGCACGTTCGTCGACCAGCAGAACCCCCGCGCGCCCACCGAGGCCGAGTATCCCGACGGCGCCTGGGAGTACACGGAGGGGCTCATCCGGGAGAGCCCGCTCAAGCCGCTGCGCGTCTTCCTGCAGGTCGGCGAGAACGACCTCGGCAGCACCAGAGACGAAGCCAGCCACCACAACTGGGTGATGGCGAACCAGCGCGTGGCGGCGATCCTCAAGGAGAAGGGGTATCACTACCGCTTCGTCTACGCGAAGGGCGCCAGCCACTGCGACGGGAGAGTGCTCCGGCAGACGCTCCCCGACACGCTGCGCTGGATGTGGCGGGGCTATCCGGTCGATTGACCGGCGGTCCGCGCGAGGCCTCGGGCGGTCCGCGCGAGGCCTCGGGCGATCCGCGCGAGGCCTCGGGCTGCGCCGCCGCTCGGCCGCCGGGCGGCGGTGACCCCGCGCCCGGCCGAGCCTGCCCGAGGCGCCCACGCGCCGGAGGAACCCGTGGCCCCCGGGTGCCGCCACGCGCCCGCCATGCTACGCGCCGGAGCGCCATGGACAGCCTCCCCCTGCTCGCCGACCACCCCTACGCCTCCTTTCTCGATCAGGTCGAGAAGCCCGCGCGCTACGCGGGCGGCGAGGTCGGCTCGGTCGTGAAGGACTGGGCGTCGGTCGAGGCGCGCGTCTGCCTCGCCTTCCCGGACGTCTACGACATCGGGATGAGCCACCTCGGCTTCAAGATCCTCTACAAGCTCCTGAACGACGACCCGCGCACGCTCGCCGAGCGCTGTTATGCGCCCTGGGTCGACATGGAGGCCCAGCTGGTGAAGCGCGGGCTGCCGCTCGTCTCGCTCGAGTCCGCGCGCCCGCTCAGGGACTTCGACGTGGTGGGCTTCTCCCTGCAGTTCGAGCTCACCTACTCCAACATCCTCACGATGCTGCACCTCGGCGGTGTCCCGCTGCGCGCGGCGGACCGCGGCGAGGACGACCCGATCGTGATCGCGGGCGGCCCGACGGCGACGCACCCCGAGCCCATCGCGCCGTTCCTCGACGCCCTCGTCATCGGCGACGGCGAGGAGAAGGCCACGGAGGTCGCCCTCGCGTGGGCCCGGCTCAAGCGCGAGGGCGTGCCGCGGCGCGAGCGGCTGATCGCGATCGCGCGCCTCGGCGCCATCTACGTGCCCTCGCTGTACGCGACCCGGCGCGACCCGGACACCGGCTTCGAGGTCGTGGACCGCCCGCTCGTCCCCGGCATCCCGTTCCCGGTCGAGCGCGCCCTCGTCGACCTCAACCGGTACCCGTTCCCCGACGAGAGCCCGACCGGCGGCCCCGAGGCGATCTTCGACCGCATGTCGATCGAGATCGCCCGCGGCTGCACCGAGGGGTGCCGCTTCTGCCAGGCCGGCATGATCTACCGGCCCGTCCGCGAGCGCGATCCCGAGCAGATCGTCGACACCGTGATGCGCGCGGTGCAGAAGTCCGGCCAGGACGAGGTGTCGCTCACGGCGCTGTCGACGGCCGACGTGTCCTGCATCTCGCCGCTCATCAAGAAGGTCACCGACCGCCTCACGGCGGAGCGCATCTCGCTCGGCGTCTCGTCGCTGCGCGCCTACGGGCTCGAGCCCGATCTCCTCGACGAGCTCAAGCGCGTGCGCGCGACAGGCCTCACCTTCGCGCCCGAGGCGGGGACCCAGCGCATGCGCGACGTCGTGAACAAGAACGTCACGGAGGAGCAGCTCCTCGAGACGGCCGAGCGTGTGTTCAGCCGCGGCTGGGGCAAGATGAAGCTCTACTTCATGATCGGCCTCCCGACCGAGACCGACGAGGACGTGCGCGGCATCGTCGAGACGGGCGCCCGCGCGGCCGGGGCCGGGAGGAAGGCGGCCGGCAGGGGCAAGCCGGCCGACGTGACCGTCAGCGTCTCGACGCACGTGCCGAAGCCCCACACCCCCTTCCAGTGGGCGGCGATGGACACGCTCTCCGAGGTCGCGCGCAAGCAGCAGCTGCTCCGGGACACGGTGCGGCCCTACCGCGCCGTCAAGCTGAAGACCCACGAGGCCCACGCCAGCGTCCTCGAGGGCATCTTCGCCCGCGGTGACCGCCCGCTCGCGGACGTCCTCGAGCGGGCCTGGCAGAGCGGCGCCCGCTTCGACTCGTGGGACGACCAGCTCAAGCTGTCCGTGTGGGAGGAGGCGTTCACGCACGCGGGCGTCGACCGCGAGAAGTACCTCGGCACCCTCCCGGTGACCGCGCGGGTGCCGTGGGACCACATCGACGTCGGCCTCGAGGAGGGCTTCCTCGCGCGGGAGTACAGGAAGGCGCTCCAGAACCGCCTCAGCCCGCCGTGCGGCAAGGTCGCCGGCGCGTTCGTGCACCACACGAACCTCGAGGACGCCACGGCCGATACGCGCCGGCTCGTCTGCTACGACTGCGGCGTCGCCTGCGACATGACGCAGATGCGCGAGGAGCGGCTGACCTTCCTCGACCGGCTCGGCGCCCACCGGCGATCGTTGCCGGTCCTCAAGGACGCCGCCGCGCCGGCGCCCGCTGCCGCGGCGCCCGTCTCCGCGGCGCCCATCACTGCGGCGCCCATCACTGCGGCGCCCGCCGCCGACCTGCCTGGCGATCCGGCGCCCGCCGCCGACCTGCCTGGCGATCCGGCGCCCGCCGGCGACGCGGAGCCGCCCCGCGCCGAGGCAGACGCGCCCCGGCGCGCGCAGCGGACCGCGCCCGCGCCGAAGGGGCGCGGCGGCTTCCGCTACCGCTTCCGCTTCGAGAAGACCGGACCGGTGGCGCTGCTCGGCCACCTCGACGTCGTGCGCGAGCTGCCCCGCGTGCTCCGGCGCGTCGGCGCGCCGATGACCTACACCGCGGGCTTCCACCCGAAGCCCGACATGACGTTCTCGCCGGCGCTCTCGCTCGGCGTGATCAGCCTCGACGAGTACGTCGACCTCCGCCTCGAGCGCGACCTCGACCCCGCCGCGCTCGACGCGCTCGTCGCGTCGATGACCGCCGCGAGCCCGCGCGGGCTCGTGTTCCGCGGCGCCGCGCAGCTCGGCCCCGAAGACCCCTCCGTGAGCAAGCTGATCGCCGGGGCCCGCTACGCGCTCGCGTTCGCGCGCTCCGCCATCGGCGGCGACGCGGAGGCGACCCTCGCCGCCCGCTGCAGCGCCGCGCTCTCGGCCGCGTCGCTCCCGATCCGCCGCGAGATCGACCGGCTCGCGAAGATGGTCGACGTGCGCCAGTACCTCGTGCGGGCCGAGGTCGGTGGGCCCGACGTGCTCTCGGCGCTCGCCCGCGCCGGGCTCGCGGGCGACCTCGTCGCCCTCGACGTCGAGGTCGACATCCGCGGCTCGGGCGCGGTGAAGTCGTCCGAGGTCGCGGCCGTGATCCTGGGGGAGCCCGGGGAGGCGCCGGGCGCGATCACGCCGCCGCCGCACCGCGCCGTGCGGCTTCAGCTGTTCGGACGCGCAGCGCCGTCAGGCTCCGCCTCGCCCGAGCGCTTCTCGCTCCTCGATCTCGAGCGGGCGCGCCGCGTCAAATCGGCGCCGGAGCGGGCGCCGTCCGCCTCGCTCGCCGCCGACGCCGGGTGAGCCAGCCCGGGTGACGGCCCCACCGTAAAGATCCTTCGCAGGACACGGCGCATCGACGCGCATCGACCGCCAACCGCGCGGGCGATCGCGCGGGGATCGGCTACGCTGCGCTCGTATTCATGGCAAAGGAGGGTCACGAGACCGAATGCTGCGCCGCGCGCCTCGCCGCGGCGGGAGCGGTCGGCGCGAGCGTCGCCCACGAGCTGCGCAACGCCCTCGCGGTCGCGGAGTCGTCGCTCTTCCTTGCGCAGCGGGACCTCGACGATCGCCCTCGCCTGCTGCGCCACCTCGACCGGGTGACGTGCGAGATCCGCAAGGCGCACGAGGTCATCGGCAGCGTCCTCGGGCTGGCGCGCGGCGAGCCGCTGCGACGCGAGCCGGCGGCCGTCGGCAAGCTCATCGAGAGCGCCCGCCACGCGCTGGTGCTGCCCACGGCGGTCCGGTTCGAGGTCGCCGTCGCGCCGGCCGATCTCACGCTCCTGTGCGACCCCATCCTGCTCGAGCGCGTCTTCTCGAACCTCTACCTCAACGCGATCGAGGCGCTCGACAACGCGCCCGGCGGCTCGATCGTCACGCGCGCGTGGCGAGGCGACGAGCGGACGTACCTCGAGGTGGAGGACAACGGCCCTGGCGTCCACCCGTGCGTGGTCGACCGCCTCTTCGAGCCGCTGGTCACCGCCAAGGTGAAGGGGACCGGCCTCGGGCTCGCGCTGAGCCGGGTCATCATCGAGGCCCACGGCGGCGAGATCACCGCGACGGCGGGCTGCTCCCGGGGCACGGCGTTCCGCATGTGGCTGCCCAGCGCGTAGCGCGCGGGGAGCTCCGCCCCGCGGCGCTGGCGGCCGCCGGCCCGCGCGCCCGGCGTGCTATCGTCCTCCCATGCAGGCCAGGCGCCGGACGGCGGACCGCGGTCCCTTTCGCGCGGAGCACCTCCGCTCCGGTGATCCGTACGAGCTCTCCAACGGCCATCCCGTCTACTGCGCGCCCACCGGGGGGCGCGCCTCCGGGCCGAACCACCTGGGCAGCTCGGTCGTGGGCTGGGACCCGGCGGTCAAGGAGGCCGGCGTGGACACGGGTTACTCCGTGGCCCCGGGCACGCTCCGCGCGCCGGACGTGGCGGTGGGGAACGTGCCCGACAGGCCCGGCTGGGTGAAGGGGGTGCCCGAGCTCGCGATCGAGTATGCCGATGTCGGGCAGGACGAGGAGAAGCTCCAGGAGAAGATCGTCGACCTGCTCGCGGCCGGCACGAGGCTCCTGTGGGTGGTGCGCCTCAACGGTCCGCGGCGGGTCGAGGTGCACGAGCCCCGCAAGGCGCTGCGCGTCGTGCTCCCCGGGCAGGTCCTGAGCGCGCCGGGCATCCTGAAGAACCCGGTCCGCGTCGAGGCGCTGTACGACCGCAGCGAGGCGGAGAAGGCCACGCTGACCAACCTGCTCCAGCGGCATGGATACGAGGACCTCGACGCGGTGCTCGCGGCGGGGCGCGAGGAGGGGCGCGAGGAGGGGCGCGAGGAGGGGCGCGAGGAAGGGATCCTGGAAGGCAAGCGCGATGCGCTGCGGCGCGTCCTCGACCGGCGCGGATTGCGGCTCTCGAAGGCAGCCGCGGCGAAGATCTCGTCGTGCAAGAGCGAGCGTGAGCTCGATGGCTGGCTCGATCGCGCCCTGGTCGCGTCGACCGCGGCGGAGGTGTTCAAGCGCGCTGGTCGCTGACCCCCGGGGCGCGCGCGCCGCGCACATCGATCAAGCACGCGCCGCACGTCGATCAAGCGCGGCCTCGGCCGCGGACGAGCTCGGTGACGGCCTCCCCCAGGCCCTCGAGCGTGAGCGCGAACATCGGGAAGATGCCCTTGATCGCGTCGACGGTCGGGTGGGGATACGGGCTGATCCCGTCCGGGTTCAGCCACACCGCGCGGTCGAAGTGGTCGCGGAGCATCATCAGCCAGGCGACGCCGGGCATCCGCGCGTCGGACTCGAACGAGGACTGCCACCCGCCTGGCCCCGGGCCGCCGAAGCCCGCCGAGCCGAGCAGCTCGTAGGGCGCCATCGAGGCGTCCCCGACCATCACGAGCTTGTGGTGCTTGCCGCACTCGTGGAGGAGCTCGCGCACCGGGATGGGGTCGAGGAGCCCCTCGGTCCTGTAGACCTTCTCGTAGACGCAGTTGTGGAAGTAGTAGCTCCGGAGCTCCTTCCAGTGCGTCGCGCGCTTCGCCGCGCTGAAGAGCTGCGACACGAGCGCGGCGCTGGGATCCATCGAGCCGCCCACGTCCATCATCAGGATCACGCGCGTGTTCGGCCGGCGCGGGGGCCTCGTGACGACCTCGATCTCGCCCGCGTTCCTGGCCGTCGCGTCGATCGTCGCCTCGATGTCGAGCTCGCGGTCGCCGCCCTCGCGCGCGAAGGCGCGCAGCTTGCGCAGCGCCACCTCGATCTGACGCACGTCGAGCGTGAGGTCGCTCCGATAAGGCCGGTAGCGGCGCGCGTCGGCGTTCTCCACGGCGCCGCTCCGCCCGCCCGCGGAGCCGCCGACCTGGATCCCGCTCGGGTTATAGCCGCCGCGGCCGAACGGCGAGGTGCCGCCGGTCCCGATCCAGCGGCTGCCCCCGTCGTGGCGCTCCCGCTGCTCGCGGAGGCGCTCCTCGAACCGCCGGAGCACCTCCTCGAGGTCGAGCTCCTCGATCATCGCCTTCTCCTCCTCGGAGAGGGCGCGCATCTTGATGGGATCCCGGAGCCACGAGAGGAGCTCCTCCGCGACCGCCTTGGCCTCCACGTGCACGCCGCGGAAGTGCTTGGCGAACGCGAGGTCGAAGTCGTCGAGGTGCGCCTCGGAGTGGACCAGCATCGCCCGCGCGACGTTGTAGAAGCCGTCGAGCGAGCTGTCGTGGAGCCCCGCGGCGAGCGCCTGCGCGAGGCCGACGGCCTCCTGGGCGCCGACCGGGACCTTGCGGGCCCGGAGCTCGTAGAGGAACTCGATGAACATCGCTACGACCGGTACCGCTTGCCGCCGGCCAGCTGGTCGGCGAGGGCGACCAGGTCCTGCTCCTTCTTGAGCAGCGCGCCGAGGAACGGCAGCGTCTTATCGAGCTTCACCTCCTGCACGCCCGCCCTGCGCAGCACGGCGATCCAGTCGATGAGCTCGCTCGTCGAGGGCCGCTTCCGGATCCGGCCGTTCTTGCGGATCTCGTAGAAGACCTGCATCGCCTGCTCCGCGAGCGTCCGGTCGAGGTCGGGGTGGTGGACGCGGACGATCTCCCGCATGAACTCCGCCTCCGGGAAATCGATGAAGTGGAAGACGCAGCGGCGCAGGAAGGCGTCCGGCAGCTCCTTCTCGTTGTTGCTGGTGATGATCACGACCGGCCGCTCCCGGGCGGCGATCTCGTCGCCCGTCTCGGTGATGCGGAAGCGCATCCGATCGAGCTCGTGGAGGAGGTCGTTCGGGAACTCGAGATCGGCCTTGTCGACCTCGTCGATGAGGAGCACGACCCGCCGCTCCGCGCTGAACGCCTTCCCGAGGGGGCCGAGCTTGATGTAGCGGCGGATGTCGCGCACGTCGCCGTCGCCGAAGCGCGAGTCGTAGAGCCGTTGCACCGTGTCATAGACATAGAGCCCGTCCTGGGCCCGCGTGGTGCTCTTGACGTGCCAGGGGATGAGCTCGGCCGACAGGCTCTGCGCGATGGCCTCGGCGAGCAGCGTCTTGCCGGTGCCGGGCTCTCCCTTGACGAGGAGCGGCCGCTCCAGGACCAGCGCGCAGTTGACGGCGGCCTCGAGCGCCTCGTTGGTGAGGTAGCGTTCGGTGCCGCGGAAGCGGCGGAAGTCGGACATGCCGAACGGTAGCACCCCGCCGGCGCGCGCGGCGGAGCTCGCCGCCTCTGCGAGCTGGCGCGCGCGGGATCAGAGCCAGTTGCGCGCGAGGTAGGCTGTCCACGAGGCCGCTCGCTCCCAGAGGGGACGGCGGGCCCAGTGCGCGACGGTGATCTCGCGGCAGTGGGCGAGATCGTCGGCGAACATCCGCTCCATGGCGCTGGCGAAGCCGCGGTGCGAGATGACCGCGTTCGCCTCGAGGTTCATGCGGAGCGACTGGCTGTCGAGGTTGGTGGAGCCGACGGTGGACCACGCGCCGTCGATGACCGCCGTCTTCGCGTGCAGGACGCGGCCGCGCCACTCGAGCATGCGGGCGCCGGCCTCGAGGAGGTGGCCGTAGATGGTGCGCGACGCGAGCAGGACCGCGGGCACGTCGGTGGTGCCGGCGACCATGATCCTGACGTCGACGCCGCGGCGGGCCGCGGCGCTGAGGGCGTGGATGATCCGGAGCGGCGGGAGGAAGTAGGCGTTCGTGATGAAGATGCGGCGCCGGGCGCGCTCGATGGCGTGGCGGTAGGCGTCGCGGATGCCGTGGCGGTGCCTGCGGCGGGGGAGGTCGTTGCTGATGATCTGGACGGCGGGATCGGGCCTGCGCCCGGCGTGGCTGTAGCGCTGCTCGTCGACGGGGGCGCCGCCGGCGCGCTGCCAGGTGCGGAGGAAGAAGTACTGGAGCTCGGCGGACGCGGGGCCCTCGATGCGCAGGTGGGTGTCGCGCCAGCCGGCGCCGCCGTCCTCCGGAGCGGCGTAGTCGTCGGAGATGTTGAGGCCGCCGGTGAACGCGACGGTGCCGTCGACGATGAGCGCCTTGCGGTGGTCGCGGCGGGCGACCTTCCCGAACGGGGCGGAGAGCTCGATGGGGCGGAAGGCGAGGGGCCGGACGCCGGCGCGGCGGAGCCCGTCGAGGAACGACGACGAGACGGACGAGCCCCAGGCGTCGAAGAGGAGGCTCACCTCGACGCCCGCGGCCGCCCGCGCGGCGAGCGCCTCGGCGAAGCGCTGGCCGGCGCGATCGCCCCGGAGGATGTACGTCTCGAGGCAGATCGTGCGCTGGGCGCGGGCGATGGCCTCGAGCATGGCCGGGTAGGCCTGGGCGCCGTCCTTGAGGAGCGCGACGCGATGGGCGCCGACGGTCATCTCGGCGAAGGCGGGCTCGGCGGTCGCGAGGGGGGGGTGGGACATGCGGCGAGGGGCCGGGCTGCTCGGGATGAGGCAGCGCGATGATAGCGCGGTCGGGAGGGCGGCGGTCGAGGCCGGCGGATGGCCGGCCCCACGTGAGCTGACGCTCGAGCTCGCCCAGTCCCGGTGGGCTCACGGGCACGCGCCTCCTCCAATCACCATGGTCTTGCGGAACAATCGCGCTGTGATCTCGCGAGAGGCGCGGTCACGCCGCGTCGCGGCGCGCTGCCGGCATGCTCCTTGAATAGCGCTTGTCCGATGCCCGGGCCGGGACCCAGGTGCACACCGAGACTCGAGCGGGAGGGACCTATGGACGCGAGATCGCAGCCAGACGTGATCTGCTTTTCGCACCTGCGTTTCAACTTCGTGTTCCAGAGGCCGCAACACCTGCTCACGCGCTGCGCGCGGCGGCGCCGCGTCTTCTTCTTCGAGGAGCCGATGCTCGACAGCGAACTACCGCGGCTCGAGGAGGTCGCGGCCGAGCACCCCGGTGTCCGCGTCGCGACTCCGCACCTGCCCGCCGGCGCCGGGGCGTCGCGGGCCGCCGCGATGCAGCGCGAGCTCCTCGACGGCATGATGAAGCGCCACGCGATGAAGGATTACGTGCTCTGGTACTACACGCCGATGGCGCTCTCGTTCTCTCGGCACCTCGTGCCCGCCGCGACCGTGTACGATTGCATGGACGAGCTCTCGGCCTTCGCCGGCGCGCCCCCGTCGCTCAAGCAGCGCGAGGCCGAGCTCCTGCGCCGCGCCGATCTGGTCTTCGCCGGCGGCGCGAGCCTCTACGAGGCGAAGCGGGCGCTGCACCCGAGCGTGCACGCGCTCCCGAGCAGCGTCGACGTCGCGCACTTCGCCCGCGCGCGGTCCGCTCCCGGCGCCGAGCCCGCCGACCAGGCGGCGATCCCGAGGCCGCGCCTCGGCTTCTTCGGCGTCCTCGACGAGCGCATGGATCTCGAGCTCATCGCCACGGTCGCCTCGCTCCGCCCAGCCTGGCAGATCGTGCTCGTCGGGCCCGTGGTCAAGATCGACCCCGCGGCGCTGCCCCGCGCGCCCAACATTCATGTCCTCGGGCAGAAGCGGTATGAAGAGCTCCCCGCGTACCTCGCGGGCTGGGACGTGGCGCTCCTGCCCTTCGCCCGGAACGAGGCCACGCGGTTCATCAGCCCCACGAAGACGCCTGAGTATCTGGCCGGCGGCAAGCCCATCGTCTCCACCTCGATCCGCGACGTGGTGCAGCCCTATGGCGAGCTCGGGCTGGCGCGCATCGCGGACGCGCCGCGCGACTTCGTGGCCGCGGTGGAGGCGGCGCTCGCCGAGGATCGCGGCCCGTTGCTCGCGCGCGCGGACGACCTCCTCGGGCGGAGCTCGTGGGACGCCACGTGGGCCAGGATCGAGCGCCTCCTCGAGCGCGCGCTGGAGGGCCGCGCCCGGGCCGCGGCGGCGGAGTGAGCCATGTTCGATTACCTCATCGTGGGCGCCGGCTTCGCCGGGTGCGTCCTCGCCGAGCGGCTCGCCCGCGGAGCCGGCAAGAAGGTCCTGCTCTGCGACGCGCGCGTGCACATCGGCGGCAATGCGTATGACCATCACGACGCCGCGGGCATCCTCGTGCACAGGTATGGACCGCACATCTTCCACACGAACTCGCGGGAGGTCTTCGACTACCTGTCGCAGTTCACCGAGTGGCGCCCGTACCAGCACCGCGTGCGCGCCTGGGTCGACGGGCAGCTCCTGCCGATCCCGATCAACCTCGACACGATCAACGGCCTCTACGGCCTGAGCCTCAACGCGCTGGAGGTCGAGGGCTTCCTGGCGTCGCGCGCCGAGCGGCGCGAGAGCATCCGCACGTCGGAGGACGTGATCGTGAGCAAGGTGGGGCGAGAGCTCTACGAGAAGTTCTTCCGCGGCTATACCCGCAAGCAATGGGGGCTCGACCCGTCGGAGCTCGACGCCTCGGTGACCGCGCGCGTCCCTGTCCGCACGAACCGGGACGATCGCTACTTCACCGACACCTACCAGGCGATGCCGCTCCACGGGTTCACGCGGATGTTCGAGCGGATGGTCGATCACCCCGGCATCAAGATCCTGCTCAACACGGACTACCGCGAGATCCGCAATGTCATCCCGCACCGCGAGGTGATCTATACAGGCCCGATCGACGCCTATTTCGATCACCGCTTCGGGAAGCTGCCTTACCGCTCGCTTGAGTTCAAGTTCGAGACCAGGGACCAGGAGGTGTGCCAGGCGGCGCCTGTCATCAACTATCCGAACGAGAACAGCTACACCCGGGTCACCGAGTTCAAGTACCTCACCGGCCAGGCGCACCCGAGGACGACCATCGTCTACGAGTTCCCGAACGCCGACGGCGACCCGTACTACCCCGTGCCGCGGCCGGAGAACGCCGCGCTCTACCGGAAATACGAGGAGCTCGCCCGCTCGACCTGCGGCGTCCATTTCGCCGGCCGGCTCGGCACGTACCGCTACTACAACATGGATCAGGTCGTCGCCCAGGCCCTGACCCTCTACACGAAGCTGACGGGCGCACCGAGCTGGCGGTCTCTCGCGGAGGCGGCGTGAGTGGGGCAGCGGGCGAGGGCGGCGAGCCGCCGATCGAGCTCTGGGGGGGCGTCGAGTGCACGGTGAACCGTGTCCGCGACGCCTACCACGATCAGCTCGACCGGAACGGCCACGCGCACCGGCTCGATGACCTCGACCGCTTCGCCGAGCTCGGGATCCGGGCGCTCCGGTACCCCGTGCTCTGGGAGCGCACCGCGCCCGATGGCCCCGCGCGTTTCGCGTGGGCCGACGCGCGCCTCGGCAGGCTGCGCGACCTCGGCGTCCGGCCGATCGTGGGCCTCGTCCATCACGGCAGCGGGCCGCCGCGGACGAGCCTCATCGATCCGAGCTTCGTCGAGGGGCTCGCGCGCTTCGCCCGCGCTGTCGCCGAGCGCTACCCGTGGGTCGAGGACTACACGCCGGTGAACGAGCCGCTCACCACGGCGCGCTTCTCTGGCCTCTATGGCCACTGGTATCCGCACGGGCAGGACGGCCGCTCGTTCCTCCGCGCGCTCCTGACGCAGTGCCGCGCGATCGCGGCGGCCATGCGCGCCGTCCGCGAGATCAACCCGCGCGCGCGCCTCGTGCAGACGGAGGATCTCGGGAGGACGTTCAGCACGCCGCTGCTTTCCTACCAGGCGGAGCACGAGAATCACCGCAGGTGGCTGAGCCTCGACCTGCTCATGGGGCGGGTGGACCGGGATCACCCGTTCTATCTGCAGCTCCTCGAGTGGGGCGCGTCCCCCGGCGAGCTCGAGGCGCTCGTCGAGTCGCCCTGTCCGCCGGACATCCTCGGCATCAACTACTACATCACGAGCGAGCGGTTCATCGACGAGCGCCTCGATCGTTACCCGTCATGGATGCACGGCGGCAACGACAGGCACGCTTACGCCGACGTCGAGGCCGTGCGCGTCGTCGCTGACGGCGTGGGCGGGCACCTCCCGCGCCTCCTCGAGGTCTGGGACCGCTACGGCCGGCCCGTCGCGATCACCGAGGCGCACCTCGGTGGCTCCCGCGAGGAGCAGCTCCGGTGGCTGGCCGAGGCGCACGGCGCGGCGGTGACCGCGCGCGCGGCGGGCGCGGACGTGCGGGCGGTGACCGCGTGGGCGCTGCTCGGCTCGTTTGATTGGGACAGCCTCGTCGTGCGCAATCGAGACCGCTACGAGCCGGGCGTCTTCGATGTCCGGGGTCAGGCGCCGCGCCCGACGGCGCTCGCCGGGCTCGTCCGCGCGCTCGCGCGCGGGGAGCCGTTCGATCACCCGGTGCTCGCGTCGTCGGGGTGGTGGCGCCGCCCGGAGCGGCTCCTCTACCCGGCGGTCAGCATGGACGAGCGCGACGGCGCGGCGCGTGTCGAGCCGTCCGGCCTCGGCCCTGCCGCGGGTGCCGAGGGCCCGCCGCTCGTGATCGCCGGCGCCACGGGGACGCTTGGCAGGGCGTTTGCGCGCTTGTGCGCGCGCCGCGGGCTGCCGCACCGCCTGCTGAGCCGGCTCGAGATGGACATCGCCGACCCCGCCTCGGTCGGGCGCGCCCTCGAGCGCCACGCGCCGTGGGCGGTCATCAACACGGCGGGCTACGCGCGGGTCGACGACGCGGAGCTGGAGCCTCACCGGTGCGCGCGGGAGAACGCCTCCGGGCCCGCGGTGCTCGCGGCGGTGTGCCGCGAGCGCGGCGTCCGGCTGGTCACGTTCTCCTCCGATCAAGTCTTCGACGGCACGGGGACGACTCCCTACGTGGAGACCGACCCGGCGAGGCCTCTCAGCGCGTACGGGCGGAGCAAGGCTGTGGCCGAGCAGCAGGTGCTCTCGATCTTGCCGGCGGCCCTGGTGGTGCGCACGGCGGCGTTCATCGACCCCTGGGACGCTTCCAGCTTCGTCGCGGCCGCCCTGCGCGCGCTGCGCGACGGCCGCCCCTTCAGCGCGGCCGAGGACCTGGTCGTGACGCCCACCTACACGCCCGACCTCGTCAACGCGGCCCTCGATCTCCTGATCGACGGCGAGCGGGGCCTCTGGCACCTGACGAACCGCGACGCGGTGACATGGGCTGAGCTCGTCGTCCGGAGCGCCGCGCTGGCGCGGGTGGACGCGACGC
Organism: Sorangium sp. So ce1153; assembly: GCF_051521595.1. Classification (NCBI taxonomy): domain Bacteria; kingdom Pseudomonadati; phylum Myxococcota; order Polyangiales; family Polyangiaceae; genus Sorangium; species Sorangium sp. So ce1153. The sequence goes on along the minus strand of NZ_CP150361.1, from coordinate 10,841,126 downwards.
CCCTCGTCCGGTGCCCGAGCCACGCGCTCTGTTTCGTCGCGCCGCGCCCCCGGTACAGCGCCCTGGGCAGCCGGAGAGGGCTCCTGCTCCCTGCGCTCGACGACGCGCTCGAGCGCTATCTGATCGATGTGGACGGCGGCCCGGCCCGATGACGGCGGCGTGAAGCCCGGATGCGCGGCGCGCCTCACCCTGGATGATGGACATTCCCGCTCGATCCTCGGGAAAGGCGGTAGTCATGTCCGGGAGGACCTTAATCCGAGCATTGCAAGACACCAGTGACATCTTCCTGTTTCTTCCCGTACGTCGACCGCGTGTCCGGAGCTCGACGTTCAGCGCGCGCGAGTGAGCATAGATGAGCTCGCTTTGCCGGCTCGCGCGTCACCCTGGCGAAGGTGGCGCTCGCGCGTCCCGACGATTCGTTATGACAGACGATTGTCTGCTGGATTGGCGCGGTGTCTGTCGAGGGCGGCGACACGTCTGTTCCACCGGAGGAAAAGTGGGCGGTCCCGGCGCCGTTGCTTGCCCGCCCCTGCTCGCGCGCCTAGCCTGGGCCGCAGACGTAACCACGAGATTGCGGAGGGAAACGCCATGATGCCGATGATGAACATGCCGATGATGAGCTCGATGGGGATGATGCCCATGATGGGGATGATGCCCGGCATGATGGGTCAGATGCCTGGCATGATGGGGATGATGCCCCAGATGATCGGGATGATGCCCGGCATGATGGGGATGATGCCCCAGATGATGGGGATGATGGGTCAGATGCCGATGATGGCGCGGATGACCTGTGAGATGGACAAGGAGGGGATGGTCTGTAAGATGATGCCCATGGAAGGCATGGGCATGGACATGCTGCGCGAGCGCTGTGACGCCATGATGAAGATGATGAGCATGGGCATGCCGATGATGCTCATGTGCGGCAACATGCCGATGATGATGTGCATGAACACCGGCATGGGCATGGGCATGGGCTCCGGCTCGGGCAGCACGAGCAACATGGGCTCCGGCGCGCACGTCGCCAGCATGAACAAGTGATCGCGCGCTCCTGGCGCAGCGCCTGAGCCGGCGGAGCACCGATCGGCTCGAAGACGGCCCGCCAGGACAACCAGGGAGAGCGCGAAGACGAAGAGAGCGCCAAGAGGAGAGGAAGCTCTCCTGGCGCTCTCTTCGTCTTCGCGCTCCGGCGCGTCGAACGCTGGTTAGCTGGTCTTCTCGACGTACGTCATCACGAGGTACATGATGACGTCCTGCTTGGTGGGGTTCCTGTACTGGTGGGGCACGTCGGCCTCGAACAGGATGGCGTCGCCGGTCGCGAGCAGGTGGCGCTCGGCGCCGACGATCATCTCCAGCGTCCCGGAGGTCACCACGAGGTTCTCGACCGTGCCCGGCGGGTGCGGGTCCGCGTGCTCCGTGGCGAGGGGGGCGAGCTTGAGCTCGTAGAACTCGACGGTCCTCGGCACGTCGAACGGGAACAGCGCGCGCGAGGAGAACGAGCCGTCGTGCGACGTCAGCACCTTCGCGCGCGCGGCCGGGATGATCGAGGTGCCGCCGATCGACTGGTCGCTGATCAGCGCCGAGAACGGCACGCTCAGCGCCCGGGCGATCTTCCAGACCACGTTGATCGTCGGCGTGCTCTGGCCGAGCTCGATCTGGCTGAGCATCGCCCGGCTCACGCTCGACGCCTTCGCGAGCCGCTCGAGGGAGAGCCCGCGCTTGGTCCGGAGGCGGCGCAGGTTGGCGCCGACGATGCCCGTGAGCGCCGAGGAGGCGTCCTGCGGGGCCATCTCGTAGGTCCAGGCTTCGTCCGAGCCGTCGTCCGCTTCCCGTTGCGGCAGGGCTTCCCCCTTGGCTCGGCTGGAGAGCGAGCTCGCGGGGCCCGCGGCGCTCTCCGGCCTGCGCTGCGAGGGCGGCCCGGCCAGCGACGGAGAGGTCCCCGCCGAATGGATCGACGCGACGGCGCCGTTCGCCAGGCTGGGCACCGTCAACGAGGGATCGAAATCCTCGCCGGGGATCGACGCCGGGAAGTTGCGTCGCGTGTTCTGGCGGACTGATTTCATCGCAGCTGCCAGACTGGCATCCAGGTCCAGACGGGGTACCACCAGAGGGCGACCGGCATGGTCGCTGAACTGCCCGACGACCTCCCCTTGTCGTCCTCGAGGGGGCGTTCGTTCCGAACCACCCGACGCTGCCGGTACTCCTGTAGGTCGATCACTTGAGCACTCTGGGGGCGCATCCGCTTTACCTCCAACCCGTGAGCACATCATCCGTTATAACGGATTGTCTGTCAAGGGACAGCGCGATCATGACGCGCCGGGTACGTCACGTCGCGTCAAATGGCGAGCCGCATCGTGCGGGCTCATCCACGGCGCATCGTGTCGACCTTCACGCCCGCAGCTCAGGCGATACCCCGCGCCGAGTTCGCGCGGATACAGTGGAAGTGAAATGTGTCAGCGAACTGTGAAATGACGCGTTGCGTAGTTCTGGCGGAGGCTTCCGGCCATGGGCCTCCGAAATAGTGGACAGGCGGAGCGCGCGACCGCGTACCCCCCGCGTCCGTTCGTCGTTCATCCGCCGGGGCGCGGCATGTCGCCGGTGGGTGGGCGTGATCTGGCGTTTCAGGAACATCCTGCGCGCGCCGTCGTCTGTCCTTCACGTCGCGGTGTTGCGAGCCGGAGAGCGCCGCAACCTGAAGAACACACATCGCGGCATCACGAACGCATCAGGAGGCAGCCATGGCAGGCGTCGACGTTGGGGGAGGCGAGAGGCGGGCGCGGAACAGCGAGATCAACATGATCCCGTTCATCGATCTGCTGATGGTGACCATCGCCTTTCTCCTGATCACGGCCGTGTGGGTCACGAACTCGCGGCTCAAGACCAGCGCAGAGGTCCCTGCCGCCGCCGGGTGTGGTGAGGAGTGCCAGAAGGAGCCTCTCCGGACGATGCACGTCCATGTCGGAGAGGACAGCTTCAACCTTGTTTGGAAGCAGGGCGCGACCGTGCTGAGCGAGGTGACCGTCCCCAAGCATCCTGTCGAGATCGGCGCGGCGGGAGCCACCGCGATCCGTTACCGGGAGCTTGGCGAGGCCATCCAGCGAGAGTGGGAGCGGAGCGGCGAGCACCGTGCCCCGAGCGACCGCCGCGCCGACCAGGCCGTGCTCCACAGCGACGACAAGACGCCTTTCCGCGAGCTCGTCGCCGTGCTCGACGCCATCAACGCTCCCCGCCGCGCCGTCGTCCTCGACGATGGCCGCAGCGTCGAGATGCCCGCGTTCCTGGCGACCTTCTCAGCGCGCTAACACCGCATCTTCCCCCGCTCCCACCGTAGGCCCCCTGAGAGGGTGTTCGCGGCGCCGGGTGGGGGTGGGGGATGGGCCGATGTCTGAGCCTGAGACATGCGTCATCCGCTTGCCGGATGACTCATGTCTCAGGCGAGTTCGGCGGGGCCCCCACCCCCACCCGGCGCCGCGAACACCCTCTCAGGGGGCCGGCCCGCTCGGATCCGGGGCCGAGCCTGGCCGAGCCGTTCTACGCCGTGAACTCCGTCGTCAGCGCCACCCAGTTCGAGGGCGGGCGGACGGCGTAGCTCAGCGCCAGCACCTCGATCAGCACCACGCGGTAGATCGCGTGGACGTCGTCGACGTCGACCTCGTGCGCGTTCGCCTCGAGGGCCGCGTCGAGGTGCTCCTGCACGAAGGCGAGCACGTCGGGCTGCTCCATCGCGATGACGTCGTCCGAGTCGACCGCCTCGGCAGGATCGTGGAGGCGGATCTGCTCGTCCAGGTTCAGCGACTCCTCGACCCCCGTGAGCGCCGTCTCGGTGACCTCCTCGAGGTCCTGGCCGAACAGCTCGTCGAACGCGAGCCAGATCGCGAGCGTCAGGAAATAGCCGAGGGCGAGCGCCGTCTCGTCGAGCGGTCCCGAGAGCACCGAGGAGATCCGGTCCGCGAGCGCAGGCTGCGTCTGCTCGAAGCGCGTGAACGCGTCGTCGAGCTGCTTGCGCGAGTCGTCGTCATCTTCGGCGAGCTGATCCTCGATCTCGGACAGGACGCGCGCAGGCACCTGAGCGTACGAGGGGACGGGGCGAATGGCTGCGCGGCGTACCCACACGCGGACAACCTAGCACACGATGGCGCGGTTCATGGAGCGAGCAACCGGATGCTCGACGCCGGGACCCACCCCTCGGTCGCGCCCCAGCGAACCTCCGCGAGCCCGCCCGATCTCCTGCCGACCTCGACCGACGCTCCCTCGGGGATCGGGCTCTGCTCCGCGCGGGGCAGCGCGCTCCCGCCCTCGTCGAGCAGCCGGACCTCGGGGACCACCACGACGCCGGCGCGCGTCGTCAGGCGGAGGTGCCGCGCCGCATAGGTGAGCGGCACCAGCGCCAGCAGCGCGACGAGCGCGGTCGGCGCGAGGACGCTGCCCGCGACGTGCGCAGGGCCGGCCGGGCGGCGCCGCAGCACCACGCCGAGCGAGAGGAGCAGCGAGGCGAGGAGCGCTGCCGCCGCCCAGGTGCGCTCCGAGGCGAGGCCGACGATGACCCGGTCGAGCGTGGGGCGCGCGTCGACCGCATCGGCGGCGCGGCGAGAGCGCCGGCGCGTGATCTCCGCGCGCACGAGATCGAGCGCGCGATCCGCGTCCGTGTCGCCTGGACGGAGCCGCAGCGCCTCCTCGAACGCGGCCGCCGCCCGGCCCAGGTCGCCGGGGCGATCCGCGCCCTCGCGCACGCGGAGGACATAGGCGATGCCGCGGTTGTAGCTCGCGTCCGGGTGCACGAAGCCGCGATCGGCGAGCAGCTCGAACGTGTCGACCGCCGCGCCGTACTCGCCGCGGCCGAGCGCCGCCGTACCCTGCTGGAACAGCGCCTCCGGGGGCTCAGCCGGCTGCGCGCGCGCCTCGCTCGACGGGAGCGCCGGCGCGAGGCACGCGGCGAGGAGGAGCGCGGCGGCGAAGAGGCGCCTGCGGCGTCCGTTCACGTCGGCTTCCATCGGGCAAGCTCGGTCATGACGGCGCGGCTCTCCTCGACCAGCGCCGCGGCGGCGCCGCCGCCGCCCTCCTGCTCGGCCGGCTCGAACCGGATCGCCTCGCACGCGGCGAGGGCCTCGCAGGCGCGCGTCGACAGCGCCTCGGGGACGCCGCGCTGGCCGAGCTCGCCCGGGAGCGCCGCGAGCAGGACGCCGCGGGAGCGGAGGCCCGTCGCGGACTCGATGGCCCGGTGCAGGGCGCGCTCGATCGCCGCGGCCGTCGCCTTGAGATCCCCCTGCGCCGCGGCCTCCTCTGCTTCGCGCAGCGCGAGCGCTGCGAGGCGGGCGGGCGAGGTCGCGCCTGCCGCGCGGCGCTCGCGCGCCCGGCGCACGAGCCGGTCGCCCGCGCCGAACAGCGTCACGACGAGCGGCGGCGCGGCCAGGAGGAGCCAGAACGGCGCCCCGTCGAGGGGCAGCGTCGCGGGCGGGGTGTACTGGCCGAGCGACGTGCGGAGCCCCGGCATCCCGGCGAATGGCTCGGCGCGGCCGGCGGCGCGCTCGGCGTCCGGCGCCCCGGGCGCTGGCCCGGAGGGCGCCGGGGGAGCGACAGCGCGCGCCTGGACGACGCCGAGGTCCGCTGTCTCGACCACGTAGCGCTTTTGCGCCGGGTCCCAGTAGGGGAACTCGATCTTCCCGAGGTTCACCGCGCCGCTCTCCTGGATGCGCACGACGTAGCCGAACGACCGGAAGCCGCCGATCGCGCCGGCGCGCGGCTCGAGCGACTCGCGCTTCTCCGGGTCGAGCCACTCGAGGCCGGTCCGCTCCGGCACCCGGAGCGACTGCGGGAAGTTGCCGGTGCCCGTGACCTGCACGTTCACGGCCACCGAGCCGCCCTGGTCGATCTCGCGCGGCTGCACGGTCGCCTTCAGCGTGAACTGACCGACGTCGCCGAGGGCGTAGCCGGACGGGCGGCCGGCGAGCGGCGGCTCCGTGACGCGGACGACGATGTCGTTCGACTCGCGCAGCACGCGGGCGCCGATGCGCCGTCCGGTGATGCGCGCCTGCATGCTGCCCGTGTGCAGCTCGCCCGCCTTCAGCGGGAACAGCGCCAGCTTGTCGACGAGGCGCGCGGCGTAGCGGTGCCCGCCGACCCGCGTGTACACGGGCCGCTCCTGGCGGGCGTCCTCGAGGAGCTGGTAGCGAAGGAAGTCCGCGGTGGGCGCGGCGCGGGGCTCGCTCATCTCCGCGTTCTCGCGGAAGTACAGGTAGAACGAGACGGAGACCTGCTCGCCGACCACCGCGGCCGTCTTGTCGGGGATGGCGCGCAGGAACACCACCGGATCAGGCTCGCTCGGCATCGCCAGCTCGGGCGCCTGGTCCTCGGGCTCGTCCTCGGCCTCCTCCTCGTCGAGCAGGCCGCCCGGGCCGCTGAACGGCCACGGGAAGCCGTGCAGCGGGCCGCCGGGCAGCAGGAACGGGTTGTTCGGCCGGCGCGGTCGACCGCTCGCGGGCACGACCTTGATCAGGATCGGCGCCGCCGGCAGGCGCCTGCCGTTCCACGTGATCGTCGGCCCCGGGATCGTGTAGCGGCCGGGCTTGTTCGCGACGACCTGCCACGTCGCGCTGATCCCCAGCTGCGTCGTGACGATGCCGCCCCCCATCTGCGTCTTCATCTGCGTCCCGATGCTCGGGCCGGAGACGATGTCGAGGTCGGGCGGGACGCGCAGCGCGGGATCGGACGGCATGCCGGCGCCGCGCTCCACGAGCGCCTTCACCTCGACCGAGAACGGCTCGCCGACCTCGACCTCGGTGGAGCTCGCGCCCGACGAGAGCTCCGGCTGCTGGGCGCGCGCGCGGAGCGGGGCGAGCAGCGCGAGCAACGCGAGCAGCAGCGCCGTCGCGAGCGGCGCGGGGCGGCGCGGGGCGGCGAGCCGGGCAGGGAAGCGCACGGCGGGGAGGCGCGCGGCGAGCGCGAGCGCGGCCGGGAGGCGCGCGGCGAGCGCGAGCGCGGCCGGGAGGCGCGCGGCGAGCGCGAGCGCGGCCGGGAGGCGCGCGGCGGGGAGGCGCGCGGCGAGCGCGAGCGCGGCGAGCGGGGCAGGGGAGCGCGGCGGGCGCGTCACTTGTCCTCCATCGCGCGGCCGCGCCGCGTGCCGGCCCTGCTCTTCGCTTCCTGCTCCTGGTACGTCGGCGCCTCCTCGAGCTGGTCGAGCACGCGATCGTCCTGCCGCCCGGACTGCGGCTGCTCCTGCGGCTCCTCGCGCGGCTGCTCGGGCTGATCGGGTTGGCCGGCGTCGGGCGGCTGGTCCTGCGGGCCGGCGTCCGGGCTCTGGTCCTGCTCGCCGCCGTCGTCGCCCGCGTCTTGCTCGCCGCCGTCGTCGCCTGCGTCCTGCTCGCCGCCGTCGTCGCCCGCGTCTTGCTCGCCGCCGTCGTCGCCCGCGTCCGGCTCGGCGTCCGGCTCGGCGTCCGGCTCCGCGTCCGGCGGCGCGGCGTCCTTCTGCTCCTCGATGCGCCGCAGCGCGATCGCCCGGTTCCAGGCCGCGTCCCTGCCGATGCCGTCGCCGCCCGCCTCCTCGAGCAGGCCGGGGATGATGGCCAGGGCCTGGTCGTAGTACTTCACGGCTTCCTCGTAGTTTCGCCGCAGGAACTCGAGGTTGCCCGAGAGGTAGCGGGCGCGCGCGCGCAGGTCGGCCGGTACGCTCGGATCGGCGGCGATCGCCTTCACCAGGGTCAGCGCGCAGTCGATCTCGATCCCGCGCAGCGCGTCGCTCTGCTCCTGCTCTGGCCCGCCGTCCGCGAGCCCCTCGTCGCCGAACCGGTGGCCGTAGCGCTCGGCCAGGTGGAACAGCGTCAGCCCGAGGTCGAACGAGCCGTTCGGCTTCTGGCGCACGGAGTCGGGCAGCCCGATGCCAGCGTCGCTGCACGCGCCCGTCCCGAGGTAGCTCTCGAGCGCCTGCTCGGCGGACTCGAGGTTGCCCGCGTCGAGATCGCGGATCGCCTGGTCGACCGCCGGCGCGTTCCGCTCGAACGGGGACGTCGGATCCCACCCGCTGCACCCGGAAGCCGCCGAGAACGCGGCCCCGGTGAGGCACGCCGCGGCGAGCCCGATCGCGAGGACGCGCCCGTGACGCGCCAAGAACCCGGCGAGATCCGCCCGCTTGCGATCACGACGCGGCATGCTGCCCTCCCGCGTCGCCTCCCGCGGCCGGCCCTGCCCCCGCCTCGAGGCCCGCGCCGCCCGCGCGCCCCTTCAGCAGCGAGGCGCGCTTCGGCCTGGCCTCGGGGCTCGTCGCCACGAAGCGCCGGCGCGGCGCGTCCTTGAGGAACACCTCGGCGATGAGGAGCAGGATCGCGAGGCCGAGGGGATAGAAGTAGACGTCCGCGTAGACCGTCTCGACCCGCTCCGAGAACTCGCTCTTCATCTGCCGCCTGAGCTCCGCGGCGATCGTCTCGATGCCCGTGGTCCCCTTCTCCGCGCGGATGATCTGCCCCCCCGGCGTCGCCTGCGCGATCGACGCGAGCTGCTGCTCGCCCGACAGCGACAGCTCGGTCGTGAGCGGCTTGCCCTGGCGGTCGGTCCGCCACCCCACGATGCGGCCGTCCGGGCCGATCTCCGGGATCGGCTCCGGCGTGCGCCCGCCGATCTGCACGACGTGGATCGTCGTGCCCTGGGCGCCGATCGCCTGGGCGACGCTCAGGGGGTAGCCCTCGAGGTCCTCGCCGTCGGTGACCAGCAGGATGATCCGCTTGTGCTCGGCCGACTTCGGGTCGCGCCGCAGCAGCTCGTTCGCCTGGTCGAGCGCGCGCGCGATCGCGGTGCCGCCGATCGGCATGTCGTTCGGGTCGAGCTGGCGGAAGAACTGCGCGATCGCGGCGCCGTCGGCGGTGAGCGGGAAGCCCATCGGCTCGCCGGCGAACGCGACCGCGCCGAAGCGCGCGCCCTCGAGATCCTTGATGAGGCGTGCGACCTCGACCTTCGCCCGGAAGATGCGGGAGGGCTCGACGTCGCGCGCGTACATGCTCTTCGAGTAGTCGAGCACGACCACCACGTCGACGTTGGTCGCCGGCACGAGCCGCGTGCCCTTGCCGTACTGCGGGCGCGCCGCGGCCACGAACGCGAGCGCCGTCGCGAGCACGAGGAGCACGCCCTTCCAGGCGCGGCGCTTCGCCGGGTCGGCGGTCGTCAGCGCCTTCACGCGGTCCTCGTCGCCGAAGCGCCTGATCGCGCGCGCCACGCCGAAGCCGCCGAGGATGAGCAAGAGGCCGATCAGCGCGGCGAACGCCGTCCCGAGCAGGAACCAGGGGGCCGCAAAGTTCACGGGAACCTCCGGAGCAGCCAGGCGCGCAGGAGCGCGTCGAGCCCGATCAGGAACACCCCGGGCAGGAGCAGGAACGGGAAGAGATCCTCGTACGCCGAGATCGACGCCTCGAAGCGGGTCTTCTCCAGCCGGTCGAGCACGTCGTGCATGCTGGCCGCGAGCGCCTTCGCGTCGGTCGCCACGTACGACGCGCCGCCGGTCTTCTGCGCGATCTCCTGGAGCAGCGCGGGGTTCACCGGGAAGCGGTGGCGCACGTAGCGCGGCTGCCCGAAGAGATCGATGCCGTCCTCGACCTCGACCTCGTCGTCGGTGCCGATCTGGATCGTGTAGACCTTCACGCCGAGCGAGGTCGCGAGGTGCGTCGCGTACTCGGGCGAGATGGCGCCGGCGTTCGAGTCGCCGTCGGTCAGGAGGATGACGACCTTCGACTGCGCGTCGCTCCTGCGCAGCCGGGCGACCGCGGTGCCCAGCGCGTCGCCGATGGCCGTCGCGCTGCCGTCGATCACGTTGAGCGTCATCTGCGAGACCATCTGCGTCAGCAGGTGGTAGTCGAGCGTCGGCGGCGACAGCACGTACGCCGCCTTGCCGAAGACGACGACGCCGAGCCGATCGGTCTTCCGTCGGCTGATGAAGTCCTGGAGGACGAGCTTCGCCGTGTCGAGCCGGGTCAGCCGCTTGCTGCGCGGGAGCTTCGGCTGGCCGGGGAGGTCGCTCGGCCGCGCGTCGAGGATCGCGCGCATCGAGCCCGACAGGTCGAGCGCCACGACGATGTCGATGCCCTTGTCGTCCGAGCGCTGCTCGCGGAGCACGCTGACCGGCCGCCCCATCGCCAGGATGAGCAGCGCGAGCGCCACGGCGCGCAGCACGCCGGGCGCGTCGCGCAGGTAGCTGCGCAGCCCGCGCGGCCCGCGCGCGAGCGGCGCGACCGTGCCGAGCCGGAGCCGGGGCCGGCGCGCGTCCTCCGCGAAGATGCCCCAGTACCAGACGACCGGCACCGCCAGCAGCGCGAGCAAGAACCACGGGTTCTGCCAGCTCGCGCCGGACCAGGCCTCGCGGCGCGCGACGTAGGGGTAGACGCAGGCGATCGCCGCGACGACCAGCGTCGCCGCGACCGCAAGCGCGGCGCGCTTCGCCCGGCTCACGGCGCCTCCTCGGGCGCCCGTGACGGGCGTGCGGGCGGCGCCTGCCTGGCGGAGGGCGGGCCGCCGGGCCCGGCGCCCTCGCCCGGGCGCACGGCCGGCGGCGTCGTGCGGTGCACGATGACCTCGCCGCGCTCGATCGCCTCGAGGCAGTCTGTCTCGGTCGGCTGGAGGCGCGCGAACTTCACGAGGTCGCAGTCGGCCAGGAACCGGGCGATCTGCGGGAGCACCGGCACCGGCGGGCGCACCCGCGCGAGCAGCGCGCGCATCTCGTCGCTCGTCGTCTCGAGGCCGTCGAAGCCGTACCGCGCGCCGAGGTACTTGCGCACGCAGTCGCTCACGCGGTCGAAGTACTCGTCGGTCCGCCCCTCGCCGAGCAGGCCGGAGCGCCGGAGCGCCTCGAGCTCCTCGAGCGCGGCCACCCACGGCAGCTTGGGCGGCGGGGCGGCCACGACGCGGGGCCGGCGCAGCCAGCGCCGGACGAGCCAGGCCACGAGCACCCCGAGCGCCGCGCCGATGAGGATGCCGACCGTGAGCTGCTTCGCGAGCACCCACTCCTCGCGCTGCGGCCGCGGCGGCGGGTTCGGCTTCACCTTGGGATCCCGCTCGTTGGCGATCGGGTCCTCGACCACGATCTCGTGCGGCCGGGTGCAGACCGTGACGAGCTCCCCGCTCGCGCGGGAGACGGCGATCGGCACCGGCGGCAGCTGCAGCACGGCCCTGCCCGGCTCCTTCGGGAGCGGCACGAACGGGATGATCAGCCTCGTGGTCGCGCCGGTGTCGGTCGCCGTCGTCGTGCTCGTCGGCCCGGCGCCCGCGTCGGCCTCGGGCAGGATGAACCCCGCCTTCTCCAGGGCGCGCGCGGCGTCGCTGTCGCCCTGGACCTTGAAGCCCTCCGGCAGCACCGCCTCGCCCTTGCCGTGCGCGACAGTGACCTCGAGGTGGGCCGCGTACCCGCTGAACCCGTTCCTCGGGAACGTCTCCTGGATCTGCGGTCGCGTCGCGCCGGGCGGCACGTGCTCCGCGCACGAGGCCCACACGCTCCCCGACCCGCGCTCCGCCGGGCCCGGCGCTGGCGCCGGCGCGGGCGCGGGCGCGGGCAGCGGAGGCGGCGGCGGGGCGTCGTCGTCTCTGGCGGCGGGCCCGCCGGCGTCCGGCTGCGAGCGCGCCGGCAGGGCGCACGCGAGCGCCGCCGCGAGCGCGGCCCACGCGAGCGGGCGCGCGCGGCCAGCCGAGGAGCCGCGCGTCGTCATCGCCTGAGCCTCCGCGCCCGCTTGGCGAACAGGTCGCGCAGCGGGGTCACGAAGCTCTCGCCCGTCTTCACGACCACGGCGTCGAGCGCGAGCTTCTTGAAGAGCTTGTCCCGGTCGCCCCGCAGCTTGCGCATGGCGGTGCGGTAGTGGTCGCGGACCGCCCGGTCCCCGGTGTCCACCACGACCTCCTCGCCGGTCTCCAGGTCCTCGAACGTCGCGAGCCCCACGTCGGGCAGCTCCTCGTCGCGCGGATCGACCAGCATCACCGGGATCACGTCGTGCTTGGCGGCCGCGAGCGCGAGCGAGCGCTCGAAGCCGGCGGCGAAGAAATCGCTGATCACGAACGCCACGCTCTTCCGCTTCGCCACCTTGACCAGCGTCTCGAGCGCGAGCTTCAGGTTCGTCCCCGTGTACTTCGGCTCGTGCCCGAGGATCTCCCGGATGACGCGCATCACGTGCTTGTCCCCCTTCTTCGGCGGCACGAGCTTCTCGATGGCCTCGGTCGCGAGCACGAGGCCCACGCGGTCGTTGTTCTTGATCGCGCTGAAGGAGCAGAGCGCCGCGATCTCGGCGGCGACGCGCGCCTTCGACGCCCGCCGCGTGCCGAACTGCTCGCTCTGGGAGGCGTCGACGACCAGCATGACGGTCATCTCCCGCTCCTCGACGAACACCTTCACGAACGGCTCGCTCATGCGGGCCGAGACGTTCCAGTCGATCCAGCGGACGTCGTCGCCGGGCAGGTAGGCGCGGACCTCGCGGAACGAGAGGCCCTGCCCCTTGAAGACGGACGAGTACGTCCCGGAGAGCTGCTCGTTGGCGAGCCGTTGCGTCCGGATCTCGATGCGCCGGAGCTGCTTCAGGAGCTCCGGCGGCAGCGGGTTCTTCGAGCCGGAGGCCTTGATCACGGCACCTCGACCACCTCGAACACGCGCCGGACGATCTGCTCGGACGTCACCTCCTCGGCCTCGGCCTCGTAGGTCAGGACGACCCGGTGCCGGAGCACGTCGGGGCCGATCGCCTTCACGTCCTCCGGCGTGACGTAGCCCCGGTGGCGCAGGAACGCGTGCGCGCGCGCCGCGAGCGCCAGCGCGATCGAGGCGCGCGGGCTCGCGCCGTACTCGATGAGGCTGCTCAGCTCTTTCATGCCCTTCTGCCCGGGCTCGCGGGTCGCGAAGACCACATCCACGATGTAGTCCTTCACGCGATCATCCATGTACACGTCGCGCACGACCTTGCGCGCGGAGACGAGCTCGTCGGGCGTCGTCACCTTCGCGGCCTTGCCCTCGATCACCGCGGTCGTGCGGTCGATGATCTGCCGCTCCTCGGCCCGCGCCGGGTACCCGACCTTCACCATGAGCATGAACCGGTCGACCTGCGCCTCCGGCAGGCGGTAGGTCCCCTCCTGCTCGATCGGGTTCTGCGTCGCCATGACCACGAACGGGCTCGGCAGCGGGTAGGTCGTGTCGCCGATCGTGACCTGCCGCTCCTGCATCGCCTCCAGCAGCGCGCTCTGCACCTTCGCCGGGGCGCGGTTGATCTCGTCGGCGAGCACGAGGTTCGCGAAGATCGGGCCGAGCTTGGAGGTGAAATCGCCCTTCTGGTGGTTGTAGATGACCGTGCCGATGAGGTCCGCGGGCAGGAGATCCGGCGTGAACTGGATCCGGGAGAACTTCGCCTCGATGGCGTCGCAGAGCGTGCGCACGGTGAGCGTCTTGGCGAGGCCGGGGACGCCCTCGAGCAGCACGTGCCCCCCGGTGAGCAGCCCGATGAGGATGCGCTCGATCATGTACGTCTGGCCGACGATGACCTTGCCAACCTCGTTGAGCAGGGTGTCGATGAAGGCGCTCTCTTTGGCGACCAGCTCGTTCAGGGCGCGTACGTCGTGCATAACGGGTGGGAGCTCATAGCAAGCCCGGCCGCCCGAGGACAACCGGCGCCGCGTGAATATTCCTCGGGCGAGAGGGCGGCCAGGTCGCCCGCGGCGACCTGGCCGCCCTCAAGCGGCGCGCGGCGCTAGAAGCCGGGCTCGCGGAACTTGGCGCGCCCGGTCTCGGCGGGAGATCGCGGACGGGGCGGGACCGCTGTCGCGCTCGCGGCGGGGGCGGAGGACGGCGGCGTCGCCGGCGAGGCGGAGGGCGCCGGCGCGGCCGCGCGCGGCGGCTCCGGCGCGACCTGCTCGGCGGCGGCGACCCTCGTCCGCGGCTCCGGCGGCGGGGGCGGCGCGGCGGGCACGGCCTCGCCCGGGGGGGCGGGGCCCTCGCCGAGGCCGACCCAGAGGAGCGTCGCCGCCCCGAGCAGCGCGCCCGAGGCCACGAGGGCCGCGGCGGTGGCGATCGTCCGGGCGCGGCGGCGCGGGTCCAGGCGGGAGAGCGGCCGCCCCTGCGACCTGCCGTCCGCGGCGCGCAGCGCGTCCTTGATCACCGCCGCTCGCCGCGCCGAGCGCGAGGCGAGCGCGTCGCGGATGTACCCCGTGACCTCCTCGCGGCGCCCGCCCAGCGCGGCGTCCACCGCCTCCAGCGCCTCGGCGAGGTCCGCCATCGTCGCGAACCGCTCGGCCGGATCCTTGGCGAGCGCCCGCACCACCGCGGCCTCGAGCGCGGGCGGGTAGTCGGGGACGAGCGAGCTCGGCGGATCGACCGGCTCGGGCCGCGCGATGCGGGCCATGGTCGCGAGGTCGTGGCTGGCGGCGAAGGGGTGCGTGCCCGTCGTCAGCTGATAGAGCACGATGCCGAGCGCGAAGATGTCCGACCGCCGGTCCAGCTGCTCGCTGTAGACCTGCTCGGGCGCCATGAAGAGGATCTTTCCCTTCATGTGCCCGGTGTTGGTCGTCGGGTTGTCCACCTGCGCCATCGCCTTGGCCACGCCGAAATCGGCGATCTTCACCGAGCCATCCCGCGTGATCAGGATGTTGTGCGGCGAGACGTCGCGGTGCACGAGCCCGACCAGCGCGCCGCTGTCGTCGCGGAGCTCGTGCGCCGCGTGCAGCCCGCGCGCCGACTCGATCGCGATCCGCACCGCCACGGGCAGGGGGAGCGGCCTGCCCTGCTTGCGGGTGCTGCCGCCGAGCAGCGCCACCAGCGCGTCGCCGTCGATCCACTCCATCACGAAGTAGAGCACCCCGTTCTGCTCACCTTGATCCAGGATCGCGCACACATTCGGGTGCTTGATCCGGGACGCGATGCGAGACTCGGTGAGGAACATGCGCTTGCAGCGCGGATCGCTGGAGAGCGCCGGCAGCATCGTCTTCACTGCCACGATCCTGTCGCCGCCCGCTGCCCCGCCGCGCTCCCGCGCCGCCCACACCGTGCCCATTCCGCCCTGTGCGATGGCGATCAGCAGCTCATAGCGGCCGAGAAGTTGGCCTGGCACAAGATCGACGGGCGCTATCACAGCTCGTACCTGCGACTCCTGTGTCGTCGTGAATCCGACCACGCTGAAGCTCTCACGGACGATGCTCACGGACGATGGAAGAGCGTTCCAGGATCGGCCACCAATCTCAAACAATTTTCCAGTTGTCGAGAATCGGGAGGCATGAGTACGGTTAGATTGCCTCTATCGCTTCGTTGAGGAAGGAGGCGCAGGTGGAGCATCGGATCACCATCGGCGGAGTGGTATTCTTCGCCGTGGTCGGCGTCGGTCCGGCTGCGTCCGCAGATCCTTCCCCGCAGGCCGAGGGGCGCGCGCCGCTGTCCGTCGTCGCGAGCGCGCCGCCTGCCGTCGCGAGCGCGCCGCTGTCCGCCGCCGCGAGCGCGCCGCCGCCTGCCGCTGCGAGCGCGCCGCTGTCCGCCGCCGCGAGCGCGCCGCCTGCCGCCGCGAGCGCGCCGCCTGCCGCCGCGAGCGCGCCGCCGCCTGCCGCTGCGCCCCGGCAGCCGAGCGCCGCGGAGCTCGCGTCCGCGCGGCGCCTGTTCGCGCTCGGCCTCGCCGCGGAGGATCAAGGCCGATGGGCGGAGGCCCTGGAGACCTACGAGCGGATCCGCAAGATCGTCGTGTCGCCGTCGCTGTTGTATCACCTCGGCGCCTGTCACGAGGCGCTCGGCCACGTGGTCGAGGCGCTCAACGCGTTTGAGCTCGCCATGTCCGGCGCGACCGCGCGGCGCGAGCTCGCGCTCGCGAGGGAGTCGCGGTCACGCATCGAGAAGCTCCGGGTGAGGACGTCGCAGATCGTCCTGCGCCTGCCCGAGGACGCGGCCGGCGTGCACGTCGAGATCGACGGCGAGCCGATCAATCCGGCGCTCGTCGGCGCGGCCATCCTCGTGACACCCGGGGAGCGGCGGGTCGTGGTGAGGGCGGAGAACTACGAGGCGCGGTTCGAGGCCGCGGTGCAGGCCGAGACGGGCGCGGTCGTCGAGCTCCGGGCCGAGCTCGGCCCCAGGCGCCCGGTCGCGTTCGCGCGGCCGCTCGCGCCGACGCGCGCGGCGCCGCTCCGCGCGCCCGCGCCGGGCCCGCGCATCTCGCCGGTGGCCGTCGTGGGGGCGGCGGCCGCGCTCGCCGCCGGCGCCGTGGTCACGGGCGTGATCGCGTACGACGTGCGGCACACCTTCCTGAAGAAGAACGAGAACCCTGCCCCGGGCTCGCTGGACGAGCGGCAGGCCCTGCGCGATCGAGGGCAAGCGCTCGCCATCACGAGCACGGTGCTCACCGGGGCCGCGCTCGTCGCGGGCGGCCTCGCCACGTACCTCTTCTTGCCTTCGTCCTCGCCGCGCGCGGCGCCCGCCGACACCGCGGGGAGGCAGGCGCGGCCAGCGCGCGCGCCGGGCCCGACGGCGCTCTCGCCGTGGATCGGCCTCGATGGCGCGGGCGTCGCCGTTCGGGGGGCGCTGTGAGCCGCGCGCGCCGCCTCGGCATCGGCGTCGTCGCGGCGCTCGCCCTGGCCTGCGCGGGCGCGGGTGCGGGCGCGTGCGCCTTCATCGCGCCCTTCCCCGAGCTCGCGCCGGACCCGGTCGGCGGGGGGGGGAGCGGCGGCGGCGGGGCCGCGGGCGGCGGCGCCCCGGAGGGCTGCGTCCCGCTCGCCGAGGCGGCCTGCTATGCGGGGCCGCAGGGCACCAAGGGCGTCGGCCTCTGCGCGGCCGGCGTGGCGACGTGCAACGACGAAGGGACGGCGTTCGGCTCCTGCGTCGGCGAGGTCCTGCCCGCGTTCGAGAGCTGCGCCACGCCCGAGGACGAGAACTGCGACGGGCGGGCGTGCACCGGCGATCCCGTGCTCAGCGCCGCGCTGGGCGGCGCTGGCGTCCAGCACGGCACGGCCATCGCCGTCAGCGAGGAGGCCGTCGTGGTGGTCGGGTCGGCTTCCGGCAGCACCGACCTCGGCGCGGGCCCGTCGGACGAGCTGGGCACGCTCGGCGACGCGGACGCGTTCCTCGTCGCGTACCCGCGCGGCGCGCTCTCCCGCGACGGCCGCTCGCGGTTCGGCCGTCGCTTCGCCGACACCGTCGCCCGGGGCGTGGCGCTCTCGCCGGAGGGCGACGTGGTGCTCGCGGGCAGCGCCTCGGGCGACGTCGATTTCGGCGGCGGCGTGCGCGAGGGCCAGGGCCACCGCCCCGACGTCGTCGTCGCGCGGTTTGACGCCGCGGGGGCGCACCAGTTCAGCCGGCGCTTCGGCGACTCCGCCAGCCAGCAGGCGACGGCGGTGGCCGTGGACGGCGCGGGGAACGCGTTCGTCACCGGCGAGTTCTGGGGCACGCTCGACTTCGGTGAGCGCCAGGAGGGCGAGCGCTTCACCCTGACGAGCCAGGGCAAGCGCGACGTGTTCCTCGTCAAGCTCGACGCCGCCGGCAACGTCCAGTGGGCCAGGCAGTTCGGCGACGCGGAGGACCAGGCCGGCACCGGCGTCGCCGTCGACGGCTCGGGCAACATCGTCCTCGTCGGCTGGTTCAGCGGGAGGATCAGCTTCGGGGGCGACAAGGGCCTCGTCACCGAGGCCAAGAGCGACCTCTTCATCGCGAAGCTCGACCCCGCCGGCGACCACCTCTGGAGCAAGTCGGCCAACGCGACCAACGCCGCCGAGGCGCTCGGCGTCGCCGTCGACGGCGCGCGCAATGTCCTCGTGACCGGCTCGTTCCGCTCCTGGGTGAACCTCGGCGAGTCGCCGCTCACGACGTCGGGAGACAAGGACATCCTCCTCCTGAAGCTGGACGAGAACGGCGTCCCGCTGTGGAGCGAGGACTACGGCGACGACGCCGACCAGGAGGGCGCCTCCGTCGCGGTCGACCTCGCCGGCAACGTCCTCCTGACCGGCTCCTTCCTGGGGAGCGTGGAGGTAGGGGACGACGTGCACGTGGCCGCGGGCGCCGCCGACGCGCTCGTGGCCAAGCTCGACCTCGACGGCAGCCCGATCTGGTCGCGCGGGTTCGGCGACTCGGGCGAGCAGCGGGGCACCTCCGTCGCGGTCGATCTCCTCGGCAACAGCTGGGTGACCGGCCACTTCAACGGGGTCCTCGACCTCGGGGGTGGCGCGCTCACGAGCCGCGGCGCCAGCGACGCGTTCCTCGTCCAGTTCGGCCCGTGAGCGCCGCGGCGCCGCCGGCTCACTCGCCGGCGAGCGGGTAGATCGGCCGGATGTCGATCGGGATCCCCTCGAGGCCGCCGAGCGCCTGCTGCATCGGCGCCGAGACCTCTCCGTACCTCGAGAGGAGCTCGCTTGCGGCCTGCCGGTCGCCGCGGTGCTGCACCATGCAGAGATCGCGGACGAGGCGGGCGATGGCGGCCTCGAGCCCCGCGGGGTCGACCGTGAAGCGGCCGGTCGCCGGGTCGAAGCGGGCGGCACGCTCATCGAGGAAGCGGTTGATCTGGAGCGCGGCGCCCTTGCCGTGCGCCTCGGCCACGCCGAAGCGGGTGCTCCTGAACAGGCCCGCGAAGTAGGAGACAAGGAGCTTCTCCCTGAAGTCGGCGGGGAAGTGTCCTCTCTGGATCATGAAGAGGACGTTGTGGGCGCCCATCACGTCGGCCTTGGCCTCCTCGAGGGCGGAGTAGGTCGAGCCGAGCGCGAGGCGCACCTCGACCTGGGCGCCGCCGACGCTCGTGAACGCCGGGCCCAGGCTGTGCGAGAGCTCGTGGAAGAGCGTCTCGTTGAAGAACGCGTCGGCGGACAGGTGCTCGAGCTGCGCCGGGTCGAGGATGCGCTCGGCGATGGGGCGCATGATCAGCTCGAACTTCGTCTCGATGACGTTGCGGAGCAGGACCTTCTTGGCGCCCTTCTCGGCGCGGACGCGCTCGTCGTTCGGCAGGTTGAACGCGATCGTCTGGACCGATTTGCGGGCGTCGCCGGCGCTGTAGACGAGGTCCACGACCTGGATGGGGCTCTCTCCGCCGCGCTCCGTCTTCACCTCGTCGGGGATGGGCAGGTTGCGCTCCATCTCCGGGAGGAGCTCCTTGTACTTGGCGAGCCTCCGGGAGGCCTCCGGGTCGCTCACCGTGACGAACGACTCGAAGGAGGCCTTGAGGCCGAGGAGCTCGTCCTCGTAGGTCTCGTAGGGGCCGATGGTCACCTCGACCGGGCTGTCGAGGTCCATCCAGTCCTTGTCCGATGCGTGGTAGTCGTCCGAGCGGAACGCCTCGGCCCGCGATCTCAGGAACCGCCGCAGGCTCTCGTGCTCCGTGAGCGCCGCCGCCTCCTCGAGGCGCGCGCCGGCGGGGCCGAGCCACGCCGCGTACGCCTGGCTGTACGGCACCGCCACGAGCCTGCCTGCGTCGCGGCGGATGAGCGTGAACAGGCTCTCGAAGGCCTCCTTGTCGCCCGGGTGCTGCGTTGTCCAGGCGTGAAGCTCGTCGGCCGAGAGATCTTCCGGGTAGAAGCCGGCGCCCGGCGGACGGGGCCTGTCGATGGCGAAGGGGCGGTGGTGATCCTGCCTGTCCCACGGGCCGCGCATGATGTCGAAATAGGCGAGCTTGTCCCGCCCTTCCGGGGTGCTGTCCGAGGCGAGCCGCTCGCGGAGCTCCGGGTTCGCGGCGTGGGCCTGCCGATCGAAGACGGGATCGAGCAGCCGCGAGGCCTCGATGAGCTTGCCGAGCACCTGCCTCTCCCGCTCGGGCAGCTTGCTGACGTCCGCGGTGAGCCTGGCCGGCGCGAACTGCTTGACCTTCTCGGACAACAACGGGACCTCCTCTCGGGCGACGTCGCGATGTCGTGATGTCGCGACGTCGCGATGTCCAGCAACCGCCGGACGGTTCAGGGTCAGCTCGTCTGGACCGGGTGCGCGTCGCGGTACTCGCGGACCGCCTGGGCCTCGTCGATGGCGTGCTTGAACCCGGTGGCGGCGCGGAAGGCCGCGCTGTCCACGACGACCGGGTACTTGACGTGGGTCAGCGCCGCGCGCGGGAGCTTCGGCAGGCCGAAGCGGCCGAGCGCGTTGCGCAGCACGAACTCGGGCAGGGGCACCGCCACCCGCCCCGCCGCCCGGATGATGAGCGACAGGGGCACGGGCTGCGGGCCCGAGACGTTGTAGACGCCGCGGATGCGCTTCTCCAGGGCGAGGCAGATGGCGGTCACGACGTCCTGCTCGTGCATGAACTGGAACAGCGGGTCGAACCCGAGGACGTACGGGACGTGCGGGCCGCGGAGGAAGCTCGCCAGCGTGCCGTGGCCGGTCGGGCCGAGCGTGTAGCACATGCGGAGCACGGTCGTGCAGAGCTCGGGAGCGCGCCAGAGCGCCGTGCAGGCGTAGAGATCGGCCGCGACGAGATCGGCGAGCTCGGGGAAGGTGGACACCGCCATCGGCGGGTCCTCCTCCGTGTGGTAGAGCGGCGACTCGGGGCCAGCGCCATAGTAGGTGTGTCGGCCGACGAAGATCACGTGCTCGACCCCGCAAGCACGGCTGTTGTCGAAGACGACGCGCGTGCCGCCGAGGTTGATCCGATACCGCTCCTCGGTCTGCTCCACGAGGTGCGTCACCGTCGCCATGTGGATGACGGCCTGGGGCCGGCTCTTGCGGAACACGTCCTCGGCGGCGCGCTTCTGCAGATCCACGTTGTGCATCTCGATCCCGGCGGGGGCGGACGGCCAGGGCCGACGGTCGATGCCGATCACCTCGTGCCCCGCCTCGAGGAGGCGCGTCGCGACCATGCGGCCGAGCTGGCCGGTGATTCCAGGGATGAGGATCCTCATGCGCGCTCCTTCCATGAGGCACGCTCGGCCGGCGTGGCGCCGCGCTGCCCCGCCGGCGTGGCGCCGCGCTGATCAAGCGCGAGCCTCCCGCGGCGCCGCTGCCGCCCGACGTCGATGAGCTCCGCGATCTTCGCCTTCACCTGATCCACGTGGCCCATGATCACCTCATCTTCCTCCGCGCCGGTCCCCGGGAACGTCATCGGCTCGCCATAGGTGATCTCCAGCTGGACCGGCAGCGGCGCCGGGACGAGGTACGGGGTGATCGGGATATAGGGGACCCCGAACAGGCGGCCGATCGTGTACGAGTTGGCGATGGTGGGCACCGCCTCGCCGCCGCCGACGAAGCCGAACGGGATGATGGGCGTCCTCGTCTTCAGCGCGAGACGGACGAACCCCGAGCCGAAATGCACGAGCGAGTTGCGCTCGCTGTAGAGCTTGGCGGTGCCGCGCGCCCCCTCGGGGAACACCATGAGCAGCCGCTCGTCCTCGAGCAGGCGGCTCGCGTGCTCGGGGAGGCCGGTGAAATGCCCTGTGCGGCTCGACCAGAGCGAGGTGAACGGGAGGCGGTTGATGAACTTCTCCGCCATCCCCTCTGCGAGCCGCGGTGGATCCATCTCGAAGAACGTCGACGCGACCACCATCGCCCCGTCGATGGCGACGCCGCCCGAGTGGTTGCCGACGAGCATCGCGCGCCCGCGCGCAGGGACGTTCTCGACGCCCGCCACGTCCACCGAGAAGTAATGGTGGTAGAAGAAGTCCAGCGCAGAGAAGAAGAGGCCGAGGTGCTTCCGGGAGATGCCATAAGGATCAACCCCGAAGCTGTTGAACGGGATCTCCAGCCGCTGTACGCGCTGTGCAATCGAGTCGCTGACGAGCAGTGTCAAAGGTCACCCTCCGGAGACTTCGGCGCCCGGAGGGTACGCGCGATCGGGCGGGGAGCACAACCTCCGCCACGGCCGCGGAGGAGGCAGCCTGCCCGCGCGCGGTGAAGGTGTGGCCGCTGAGGCCGCGCGCGCCGCTGGGCTCGAGTCGCCGCAGGCCGCAGGTTTCGCGTCGTTCTCGTCGATGATCATGTCTCGAAACATAACGCGCCGCGGCGGGATCTCCGCGGCGCACCGCTGTCTGTTGCGCTCTCGACCGCGGCGCGAGGCGCAGCCATTGAGCAGCCTCGCTGCCCGCGGTATGGGTCGGCCATGTCGATCCGACGCCGCGCACCCGAGCTTCCTGGCCAGGCGCCTTCCGGCCGCCCGCCGGAAGGACGCCCCCGCAACGCCCGCCGGGAGGTCGCCCCGTGACCGACCTCGTGATCCGCCGGGCGGCGCCCATGGATGCGGCGATCCTCGCGGCCAACAACAGGGCGATGGCGCTCGAGACGGAAGGCAAGGTGCTGGACACGGCCACCACCCTCCGCGGCGCCGCCGCGCTGATCGCGGACGAGTCCAAAGGGTTCTATCTGCTCGCCGAGCGCGCCTCCGAGGTGGCCGGGCAGCTGATGGTCACCTACGAATGGAGTGACTGGAGAAACGGCACTTTCTGGTGGATCCAGTCCGTTTACGTGTCTCCCGCGTCGCGCCGCAGCGGGGTCTTCCGGGCGCTGTACCGGCGCGTCGGGGAAATGGCGGCGGACGCGGGGGACGTATGCGGCATCCGCCTCTACGTGGAGACCGCGAACGCGCGCGCGCAGTCGACCTATGTCGCGCTCGGAATGCAGCGCTCGCATTACGAGCTCTACGAGCTCGACTTGGCCTTCGGCTCCTCCTGAGGCGCCCGGATTTCCGGGCTCGACGCGGGAGGAGCGACCGCGGGCATCGACGGCCAGGAGCCCTTGACGAGGGCTCGCATCGCGGCCGTCTTCAGCGCGACCTCGCGGGGATCGAGGAACACGCCGAGCGCCTGGCGAATGTGGGGGAGCGAGCGGATGAGATCGGCAGGGGTCATCGCGTCGGGCGGCGACACGCCGCTCCGCTCGCAGGCCTCCTGGATGATCTTCCTGGCGAACGCGGGCGCGAGGCCACAGCACTCGACCACCTGCTCGAAAAGCGAGCGCATGAGCTGGTTCCCCCGGGGTAACGTCTGACGCGCGGCGCGTCTTTCACTTGGGCGAGCACATTCCGCCCCACGACAAGAATAGCCTACGTCCCATGTCATGCTCGTGAGATGACGACTGACCTTCTGCGGTGCTTTGCGAAGATGTAGGTGACGAGGTGCGCTCAATGTGTGACAGCGCGGCCTGGCGCCGCGCGATCGGAGCTGCTTCGGGACCGGTGCAGAGGGAGGTCGTGGCCGCCAGCGATTGGACGGGCCTCCACCGCCGGAGTGTTGGACGTGGCGGCGAAAAGGATCATCGCCAGGCCGGCTGCGCGCGCCGCGCGCCGCGGGGGCAGCGCTCGGACCTCGTGAGATGGCGTCTGTCCCTGGCTGACGTCAGGGGATCCCCGGTCCGGGGCTGTCGTCGATGGCGTCTCGTCGAGGCGATGACGTCGCGCGTCGTGCGCGTCAGAGCCCGCTGGGCTTGAAGGGCGTCCGGGAGGTCGTCCGCGGGGCGCTCCGCTTCGGGTCCGGGGCCTTCGGCGCCGCGCCGCGAGCGGCCGCGGGGCGGGGCGGTGGCTTTGCCGTAGACGAAGCGGAGCCGCTCGCGGCGCGCGGGTCGGACCGGCCCGGCTTGGGCTTGGCGGCGGGCGGCGTCGCCCTCTGGCCCGGCCGCGGCGCCGCGCGGTTTGCGGTGGGCGCCGGCGCATGGGCGGCCCTGGCAGGATAGCCACCCTGAGCGGCCCTGACCGGAACGGGGGCCGGGGCGGCTCTGGCGGGAAGGGGCGCGCGCGCGGCGCCGGCGGGAAGGGGCGCGTGCGCGGCGCCGGCGGGAAGGGGCGCGTGCGCGGCGCCGGCGGGACCGACGCCCTGGGCGGAGCCGCCGGGGGCAGGGTCCTGCGCTGGGGCGTCGAGGGCGGGGCCCTGGGCGGGCGCGCCGGCGTGCGCCACGGTGGCCACCTGAGCGGGCGCGCTGTCCGCGACGGCCGCAGGGAGCAGCGGCGAGCTCGGGGGAGCGTCGCCGCTCTCCGCCACCTCCTGGGCGACGGGCTCGCGCTCGCCGACCGCGAAGAAGACCCCCACGCCGAGCGCGAGCGCGACCGCGCAGAGGCTGGCGATCACGCTGCGGCGCACGATGTGCTGCCGGCGGAACACGGCCTCGGAGACGACCGCGCCCAGCCCCTGCGCGCTGTCGGTGCCCGAGAGATCCGTCGCCGCGCCGACGCCCTGCTGGCTCCGGGGCGCGCGATGGCTGAGGGGCAGCGGCTCGCTCCCGGGAGAGCGCTGGCTGAGGGGCAGCGGCTCGCTCCGGGGAGAGCGCTGGCTGAGGGGCAGCGGCTCGCTCCGGGGAGAGCGCTGGCTCAGCGGCGACCGCACCGACCTCGGCCCGGAGCCCGACGCCGGGCCGTTCCGCGCGCTGGGCGGACCGAGGCCGTCCGGCGACCCGCGCAGGCCGACCTCCTTGATGAGCGCCTCCACCGCCCGGGGAGACGAGACAGCGAGGCCCGGCGTTTGCGCGGCCGCCTCTTCCAGCGCCTCCGCGAACGCGGCGGCGGTCGGGAACCGGTCGTCCGGATCGGTGCTCAGCGCGCGCAGGCAGATCCTGTCGATCGCGGCCGGGACCGACGGCATCACCCCGCGCGGCCCCGTGGGCGGGCCCTGGAGGATGTGCGCGATCAGCGCGCCGTCGTTGTCGGCCTTGAACAGGCGCTCCTCCGTGAGCATCTCCCAGAGCACCACGCCGGCCGAGTAGACGTCGCTGCGGCGGTCGACCTGCTGGGCCCGGATCTGCTCGGGCGCCATGTAGGCGAGCTTGCCCTTGAGCGCGTTGCCCTGCGTCGACATGAGCCGCGTCTCGGCGCGCGCCACGCCGAAGTCCGTGATGCGCGCGACGCCGTCGATGCCGACGAGCACGTTCTGCGGCGAGACGTCGCGGTGCACGAGGTGCAGCGGCTCGCCGTCCGACCCGGTGAGCTCGTGCGCCGCGTGGAGCCCCGCGAGCACGTCGAGGAAGATGCGGAGCGCGATCCCGAGCGGGACGGGCCGCTTCGCCCGCGCGCACGTGCGGAGCAGGAGGTGCAGCGACGGGCCCTCGATGTACTCCATGACGAGGAACAGCGGGTCCTCGACGAGGTCGAACGTGGCGACGACGTTGGGGTGGCGCACCCGCGCCGCGAGGCGCGCCTCGTCGAGGAACATCGCGACGAACTCGGGCTCCGCCGCGATGTGCGGGTGCATCATCTTCAGGGCGACGAGGCGCTCGAACCCGCCGGCGCCGACGGCCCGCCCGAGATACACCGTGGCCATGCCGCCCGACGCGATGGCGCGCAAGCTCTCATAGCGGCCAGCGTGCAAGGTCACATGCCGAGGTTACACCATGCCTGGTGCGTTCTCCATGAGTCCCGCGCCGCCGCTCCGGCGACAAGCGCGCGCACGTCCTGCACAGCCATGACGAAGAGCGGGTGAACCCATGTCGATGTGAGGCGCCATACGACCGATTTCCGACAGCTGGCGCCGGCGTGGCCTGCTGGTCGGCGATCGGCGCCGGCGCCGCAGGCCTGCGCGGCTGCTGCGGGATCAGCTCACGATCGGCAGCCGCCTGGCCGCAGGTCGCGCGCGCGCGACGCCCTGCTCGCGCTCGCGCAAAGCAAGGTCGTGCTCGACGATCGTAAGGGGATTGTCGTAGGCCGGCAGCGGAAGATCCTTATTCTTCGCGTACACAGGGTGCCTGCCGTGCTTCTTGTACCACTCGGCCACCGTGGCGTTGGCCTTCATCTTCTCGAGGATGTTCCGCCACCCGGCGCCGGTGTTGTAGGCGCAGAAGCTGATCTCGCCGAGCTGCGTTCCGTACGGAATGATGCACATCTCCGTGCGACGGAAGTCGTAGTTGAACAGGTCCTGGAACCACATGCCCGCGACGAACAGGACCCGCCACTCGTACTCGTGGGCGTCGCCCTCGCCGGCGTGCGCGGCGCCCGTCTGGCTCATGAACTGCTTCACCAGCGTCGCAAGGTTGAAATTGGGCGGCGCCTTCTCGGGCCGGTAGTGGCGTAGCAGCGCGGCGACGACCTGGGCCTTCGTGAAGGCGCGGCCGCGGCCGGCGTCGAAGATCGCGCGCAGGTCGGAGAGCAGCCCCTCGACGTCCACGAAGTCGAGCAGCGGGACCATCTGCTTCGTCTGCTTGTGGACGAACAGCGCGGTGCCGATCCCGCAGTTCGGGTGGCACCCGCAGTTGATCTGCCCCCAGTCCTTGTCCGGGCCGTCGAGCAGGTCGGTCACGTCGCCGAAGGGGCTGAGCGACGAGAGGGGGAACCAGTCGCGGAGCGGATCGGTCACGCCTGTCTGCCGGGCGACGTCGTGCGCGAGGTGGCTCAGCGTGTAGCGCTGCTTCTCGCGCAGCTCGTCGGAGATGTCCTCGTCGCGGCCGGTGAAGCTGACCGGCTGGAAGCTGACGACCGTGACCTTGTCGGCGTTCTGGACCGCGAAGTCGATGATGGGCCCCACCTGGTCGTTGTTCACGCCGTTGACGATCGTCACGACCAGGATGACGTCGATGCCGGCGGCCGAGAGCTCCTCGATGGCCCGCAGCTTCACGTCGTAGAGGTTGCCGATCTTGCGGTGGCCGTTGGCGGCGTTCGTGACCCCGTCGAACTGCAGGTACGCCATCCGGAGGCCCGCCTCCTTGGCCTGCCTGGCGAAGCCCGGCTCCTCCGCGAAGCGGATCCCGTTCGTCGCGCACTGGACCGCGAAGTACCCCTTCTTGCGCGCGTACCGGATGGCGTCGAGGAAGTGCGGGCTCAGCGTCGGCTCGCCGCCGGAGAACTGGATCGACATCTGCCGGCGCGGGCGCACGTCGGCCGCGTCGTCGAGGATCCGCTGGATCTCGTCCCAGGAGAGCTCGTGCACATAGCCGACCTGATTGGCATCCATGAAGCACGGGTCGCACATCATGTTGCAGCGGTTCGTCAGGTCGACCGTGAGGACCGCGCCGCGCCCGTACCGGATGGTGCTCGAGCCGTGGTTGTGGATGCGGTCCGGCGTCATCTCGACGTCGCGCCCGCCGAAGAGGCGCTCGATGCGGGCGAGGAACTCCGGGTCGATCGAGATCGTGTCCGAGAAGGAGCCGTGCTTCGGGCAGGTCTTCTCCATGACGACGCGCCCGTCGCGCTCGACGATGCGGGCGCGGATCTCCCCGGGCTTGTCGGTGATGAGCCGGGTCCAGTCCGCCCTGCCGCCCAGGATCTCGGCGCGCGCCTCCTTGACGCAGCGCGGGCACAGGCTGTCCGTCTCGCGAGGCCAGCCGAGCGGGGGCTTCGATCGCTGGCCGCCCCTCGGGATCGGCTTGTCGCTCCACCTCGGGTGGAACGGCTTGGGCTCGCCACCGAGCCGGCTCAGCTGCTGCAAGACCGGCCATGCCTTGTTGGCGGATACCGTGATGGCCTTTTCCAGTGTCCGTACCAGGTCGATCAAGCGTCACCTCTTCTACAGCCGCACCAGCCGCATTTCGCGGCTGCACCGTAGGTCGACCTAGCGCGTGCTTCCATCAAATTCCAGGCTTGTCACGCGGCGCCGACGCGCCGCCGACGGCGGCCGACGCGGCGTCGGCGGGGGCGTGACAGCGGGCCGCCGATCGCGGGATAGTGCGGCGCAGCGAATGCGATTGCTCCCTGGAACACCCCGCGCCCTCGGCCTCGCGGCGGCGCTCGCGGCCACCGCGCTCGCCGGCGCGGCGGCGCCGCAGCCCGTCGCGCGGACCGCGCGCGCCCCGCAGGCGGAGGAGAGCAGCGGCGCGCCCGCGACGGCCGAGCCCGGCGCGTCGCGGCTGCGCGGCAGCCTCGGCGTGCCGGTCGCGGAGCGGCTGCTCGCGTCGAGCGACCCGGAGGCGCGGCTCCGCGGCATCGAGCGGCTCGGCTCGATCGGCACCGAGGCGGCGATCGACGCGCTGCTCGCGGCGATCGAGCAAGGGGCGCCGGCGGCGCGCGACCCGAAGGCGCGCCTCGCGGCGGTGCGGGCGCTCGCCCCCCACGCGCAGCGCGACAGCGTGCGCCAGCTCCTCTCGCGCGAGCTCGCGGAGGGCGGCGCCCCCGCGCGCAGCGCCGCCTCGCCGCTCGGCGAGCTGCTGCGCGGCACGGCGGCCCTCGCGCTCGCCCGCTCGGGCGACAAGCGCGCGCTCGCCGCGCTCGTGAACGCCATCGTGCAGGGCGGCGCCGCGGGCGAGGCCGCGGCGCGCGCGCTCAAGGCGCACCCGCCCGCGTCGCTCCAGCTCCTGCTCGGGAACCGCAAGCGGCTCGAGCCCGCGCTCGTCGCCTTCCTCGGCGAGCTTGGCGACCTCCGGGCGCTCGCGGCGCTGCGGCCGATGCTCGAGGGCGGCGACAGGGCGGCGCAGGTGGCCGCGGCGCGCGCGCTCGCGCGGCTCGGCGACGAGGCCGCGCTGGCGAAGGCGCGCGCGTGGCTGCGCAAGCCGGAGCCGGGGCTCCTCGAGGCGAGCGCCGAGGTCCTCGTCCACCTCGGGGCCCCGGAGGCGCCGGACGCCGTGGCCGCGCTGCTCGGGTCCGAGCTCGCGCGGCTCGAGGGGCTCCGGCTCGCCGAGCTCGCGCCGGCGGAGCGGCTCGTGCCGGCGCTCGCGCGCGCGCTCCCGTTGCTCCCGGAGGACGCGCGCCCGCGCGCCGTCGCGGCGATCGGCCGCGCGGGCGGCGCGGAGGCGGCGCGGCAGCTGCGCCGGCTCTCGATCGAGCGCCCCGAGCTCGCGACGGCCGCGGCGTTCGCGCTGGCGACGGCGCCCGGCGCCGAGGCGCGGGCCGCCGTCGCGGAGATGATCGACGGCCCCCGCGCCGCGAAGGACGCGGAGCTCCGCCGGCTCGGCCTGCGCGCCGGCGTGGTCCGCGGCCTCGCGCTGCGCGACGCGCCCGAGGCGCTCGAGGGGCGGCTGCTCGCCGCGCTGGCCTCGCCGAGGGGGTCGAGCGACCGCGCCGTCGCGGCGTTCGGCGCCGTGGCGCTCGGCCTGCGCGACGCCCGAGAGGTCGTCGGCGAGTGCTCCCTGGCCTCCTGCGATCGCGCGGCGGTCCACGCGGCGGCGCGCGGCGCCCTCGCGCGGGGCGAGCGCGCCCTCGCCGCGCTCGCCCCGCTCTTCGCGGAGCTCGCCGCGCCGGGCGGCGGCGGCGCGCCCGACGCGGCGGCGATCTCCGCCGGCGTCGCGCTGCTCGCGGCGCCCCGGGGCGGCGCCGTCGCGACCTCGCGGCTCGCCGCCCTCGCGGAGGCGGGCGGTCCCCTGGCGCCGCTCGCCGCCCGCGCGCTCGCGGCCCGCGACGACGAGGTGATCCGCGGCAGGCTCAAGCGGCTGCTCGAGGGGAGCGACCCCGTCGTCCGCGCGCACGTCGCGCTCGGCCTCGGGAGCGACCCCATGCCCGACAGCGTCTCGCTCCTCGCGCGCGCCTACCGCTTCGAGGACGACGCCGCTGTGCGCCGCGCGATCGTCCGCGGGCTGTCCCGGCGCGCCGAGGTGCAGCGCCGGCGCGTCCTCGAAGCGGCGCGGGACCTCGATCCGGACGAGGGGGTGCGCGCGCTCGCGCGGGCCGCCCTCTCCGGTGTCGACCGGCGGGCGCTCGACGCGCCCTCCGCGCTGGCGACAGGGGTGGTGTGGGTCGCGATCGTCCCGAACGACCGGAGCGCGATCGCGAGCGCGTCGTCGCGCCCGGCGCGGCTCGTCCGCCCGGATGGGCTGGCCGTCCCGGTCGTGGCCGATCCCGACGGCGTGCTCCTCGTGCCGGGGGTGCCGCCCGGGGTGAGCTCCGTCCTGCTTGCGCCGGCCGCACCACCGGGGGACGCTGGCTCATGACGACGATGAGCAACGCGACGGACGAGAGCGGCACGGACGCGGAACCTCGCGCAACGTCGAGCGCTGCACCCCGCGCCACGTCAGCGGCGTCTGCGGGCGATGCCGATCGCGCGCCGGTGAGCGGCGACAAGGCGGCGGGCGCCGGCGCGATGTCCTTCGAGGAGTCGACGCGCCGCCTCGCGAAGATCGTGGCGGAGCTCGAGGGCGGCGACCTGCCGCTCGAGCGCGCGCTCTCGCTCTTCGAGGAGGGCATCCGCCTGTCGCGGTCGGCGCAGGAGCGCCTCGACCGCGCGGAGAAGCGCGTCGAGGAGCTGCTCGGGATGGACGCCGATGGGCGCCCGGTGACGCGCGAGTTCGAGGGTTGAGCGGAGCAAGGGTGAGATGAGGACCGCGGCGGCGCTGATCATCGGTAACGAGCTGCTCACCGGGAAGATCGCTGACGAGAACCTCTTCGTGCTCGCGGGCACCCTGCGCGCGCTCGGCGTCAAGCTGGAGCGGGCCGTCATGGTGCTCGACGACATCGAGGTGATCGCCGCGGAGGTGCGCGCGCTCGCCGCGTCGCACGACTGGCTCTTCACGAGCGGCGGCGTGGGCCCGACGCACGACGACCTCACGATCGCGGGCGTCGCGCGCGCGTTCGGCGTGCCGGTGGTCAGCGCGCCCAACATGGAGAGCATGCTGCGCGAGTACTACGGCGACCGGCTCACCGAGGGGCACCTGCTCATGGCGCGCGTCCCGGAGGGCGCGCGGCTCGTGACCGGCGGCAGCGCCGCGTGGCCGGCGGCGGTGATGCGGAACGTGTGGATGCTGCCCGGCGTGCCGCAGATCTTCCGGGCGAAGCAGGCGCTGATCCAGGCGGAGCTCTCCGGCGGCGCGCCGTTCATCTCGCTCGCGGTGTTCACGACCCTCGACGAGGGGCAGCTCAAGCCGATGCTCGATCGCGTGGTCGAGGCGCACCGCGACGTCGACATCGGCTCCTACCCCCGGTGGTCGGGCGCCGAGTACCGGACCAAGCTCACGTTCGACGGCCTCATCGAGGCGCGGGTGCGCGCGGCGCGCGACGCCTTCGCCGAGAGCCTGCCCGCGGAGACCATCGTCCGCGTCGAGTGATGCGCGCCGCTGTCGGTCCGCCCGCCGGCATTGGCGGCGCGGTGCCCCTCGTGTCGATCGCTGTGATCGGCGCGCTCAGTGCCGCCCGTGGTGGTGCCGTCCGTCCAGGCGCTGCCACCAGGTACCCATTGCCTCATCTCGATCTGTTTTCTCTTGCCTTGATGGCTTCTCTCCCCCCCCCTCCGCCTCCCTGTCGCCTCCAGCGCAAGTCTCGTTGCAGGCTCGTAATGCGGCCGTGTAATGTCGGGCGCCATGAAACGCGGTTTCGCGGGCGCGTCGGGAGCGTCGATCACCGCTCTCGCGCTGAGCTGGGCGATGATCTCGTGCGGCGCCGCCGTCGGTTATTCCGACGACTGCGCCGAGACCTTGAGCTGCGAGCCGCCGCCGGCCTCCCCGTCTCGGTGTGCCGGCGACCCCGCCACGACGCCAGCGAAAGAGGAGTGCGGCGTCTTCGTCGCGGGCCACGGAGACGACGCCCGCGCGGGGACGAAGCAAGAGCCCGTGAGGACGTTGCAGCACGCGGTCCAGAAGGCGCTGCTGGAGGGCAAGCCGCACGTCTACGCATGCGCGGAGGACTTCCACGAGGCGGTGCGCCTTCCGTCGGGCGTCGAGATCTGGGGAAGCCGCGCCTGTGACCGCGAGGACTGGGCCTACCTCGGCGGGGACCACCCGACCGTCGTCGCGCCGAGCGCCGGCCGCGTGCCGGTCCTGGTGCATGCCCATGGCGCCGTCCTCTCGGACCTCTTTTCCAGCGATCCGCGCTCGCTCCTGTTCGGCGTGCAGCTCGTGGCGGCGGACGCGATCGAGCCGGGCGGCTCGTCGATCGCGCTGATCGTGACGGACGACGCCAAGTTGAACGTCGCGTGGAGCGAGATCATCGCGGGCGACGGCGCGCCCGGCGCGCCCGGCGAGGACGCGCCGATCGAGGTCGCGGAGGACGGCGCGCCCGGGAACCACGGCGCTGCGGTCTGCTCGGCGGAGAACGTGACGGGCGGCTTGTCCGCGCAGACGCTCTGCCCCGGCGACGTGAAGTCCACCGGTGGTCACGGCGGCGTCGGCCGTCGCGATGCCGGCGGCGACGGCGAAAACGGGACGGTGGACGAGAAGACGCCCGCGGTCGATCCGCCGGCGGGCGGACAGAGCGGCTCGGGTGGGCTAGGCGAAGCCGGTGCCCGCGCGTGTACCGCGGGCCAGGACGGGCGGGACGGCGTCCCGGGCGGCCCAGGCAAGGGTGGAGTGCAGCGCGCCGCGCGCATCAGCGTCGCGGGGTGGCACGGCGACTGGGGAGTCGCGGGGACTCCTGGGACAGCGGGCCAGGGCGGCGGCGGCGGGGGCGGCACGCGGGGACGCGGCGTCTGCCAGACCACGGAGCCGCAGGGCGGCGCGTCCGGCGGGTCGGGCGGCGGCGGCGGTTGCGGCGGGCGCGGGGGCGGGGGTGGGCAGCCCGGAGGTGCCAGCATCGCGATCGTCGCCGTGGGGGCGAACGTCGCGATCGAACACGCCACGGTGGTCGCCGGCCGTGGTGGTGACGGTGGACGCGGCGGACGCCGGCAGGAGGGCGGGTACGGCTGGCCGGGTGGCTATGGTGGAGAAGCCGGGATGAACGGGGGACAGCCCGAGTACGCCTGCGATGGCGGCCGTGGCGGGAACGGCGGGGACGGCGGCCCCGGCGGCGGCGGGCTCGGTGGCCACTCGATCGGCATCGCTGCCCTGTACAGCGGCGTGACGATTCGGGAGAGCGTCGTCTGGGAGCTCGGACGGGCCGGCGAGGGAGGCTACGCAGCGGGCCTCGGCGCGGGAGAGCCAGGCTTCTCCAAGGAGATGTGGAACGTTCAGGGAATCGCCGCCCAGGGGGAGCCACCGCGGTGAACCCGGCGTGCGCACGACGAGCTGCGAGGGAGACCGATGAGCTGGACGATGTTGGCGGCGGCGGTGCTGTTGGCGCTCGCCTCCACGGGCTGCGGAACGGCTGGCCGCTGCGAGGACGGGATGGAGTGTGGCGGCGCAGCGCCGGCGGAGGCCGAATGCCTCGAGGCGCTCGCCGCGCACAGGGCGGTGGACGGGTGCGGTGTCTTCGCAGACTCCTTCGCCGAGGGGGGGAATGGCACCATGGCGAGCCCGGTGAACTCGCTGGCGCGCGCGATCGAGCTCGCGCGCGCGGGCCGGCGCCGCGTGTTCGCGTGCAACCAAGCGAATTTCTGGGAGAGCGTGACCGTTCCCTCGGGAATCGATATCCACGGTGGGTTCGATTGCGATGACGGCTGGCGGTACGAGGGGGACGCGCTGCGGACGCGCATCTGGAGTGCGCACGACGTAGGAGACCCGCATACCATCGTGCCGGACGAGGGCGAGCGCCAGGGACTCGACGACGGCGTCACGACGCTCACGGATATGGAGATCGAGCTGTTCGGCGCCATGCCGCTCGGCCAGACGGCGATCGGGCTGCGTGTCGCGTCGAGCGCGGTGGTGGAGCTGGTCCGGAGCCACCTCATCGTCGCGGAGGGCGGGGCGGGGCTCCCCGGAGATGGATTCCGCAAGGAAGCGCGTGAGCGCGCACGCGACGGCGCAGACGGGAGTCCGGGGGGCGACGCCTGCTCGGCCGACACCGTGCCTGGCGGCGCTCCGGTCACCACCGTCTGCGAGGACGGCTCCGAGTCCACCGGCGGCAAAGGGGGCGATGGCCGTGCGGATCGCGGCGAGGCCGGGAGCGATGGGGCGCCGCTTCCAGAGCCGAACCCTCGCAGCGCCGGCCTCGGAGGCGCCGGGGGGCGGGAGGGCTCCGCGTGCGAGCGCGGGAAAGACGGGCAGCAGGGGGAGGTCGGCGCGGACGGCAGGAGCGGGCGCGGCGCCGGGCGGATCACCCCAGCTGGCTGGGTGGGTGAGAGCGGAACCGACGGGAAGCAGGGCGGGAACGGAAGGGGCGGGGGCGGGGGCGGGGGCGCTTTCGGCGGCTCGGCCGCGTGCGGTGCGTCGCCGCGCGGCGGTGCCTCCGGCGGCTCCGGCGGCGCCGGCGGATGTGGCGGCCAGGGGGGCCGCGGGGGCGCCTATGGGGGCGCGAGCATCGGCATCCTCGCCCTCGACGGCGCCAGGGTGACGTTGCGCCAGGTCGCGATCGAAACGGGCGACGGCGGTGATGGCGGCGATGGGGATTACGGACAGGACGGCGGGGTTAGCGGGCGGTGGGGAGGGATAGGGCAACATCCGGGAGACTATCGTAGGGCCTGCGACGGCGGCTCAGGTGGCTATGGCGGCCGCGGCGGCAACGGCGGCGCCGGGACAGGGGCGCCGTCGATCGGCATCGCTTATGTGGACGAGGAGCAGCTCACCTTGGAGGACGTCGCCTTCTCGATCGGCGCTCCGGGCAAGGGAGGCCTGACCTACAAGGCGGACGGCGAGAGGGCCGACGACAGCTTCGCCGCCGAGAAGCACCGCTTCTCGCCGTGAGCGCGGCCGGCGCCGCGCCCGTCGGGTTCGTGCGGGATGCGACAGCCGACGGGCGGGGGCGGTAGCCGCGCCTATCCGGCGAGCGGATCCCGACGGGTCTCCGCCGGATGACGACGGGTTCCACCTCGGATGACGATGAACCCCCCGTCGGATGACGGCGGGTACCAGCCTCGATGACGACGTCTCCGGGCCGGATGACGATGGCTCGCCGCCCGGAGCCGATGGGGTCTGACCGGATGCTGATGGGCTCCGGCCGCATGCCGGCGGGCCCCAGCCCCGATGCCGATGGCTGCGGGTCGGATGCAGATGGCTCGCGGGCGGATGACGACGACGTTCACCTCGGATGACGATGGCCCCCTCCCGGAATGACGACGCCCTCCGCCGCGATGCCGACGATTCCGCGCCGCGCGCTTGCGCTTCGCGCTGTCGCCATCCACGGGCACGCTCCCCGGCGCTCGCTGGCGCCATGGCCAAAACTTGCCGCTCCCTCGACGTGCCGCTCCGCACCCCCTTAGCCTGCGCTGATGGCCAAACCTACCTCTCCTCCCGAAGAGACCGACGACAACGATCCCACGCTCGAATCGCTGGCCGACCGGCTCGGCAAGCCGGAGCCCGGCATGATCGAGGCCTTGCTCGACGGCACGACCGAATCCCAGCTCGTCGAGCGAGGGCGGCAGATCGCCTCCTCGCGCGTCTTGACCGACCTGCGGCGCCTCTACGCGACGGCGCACGCGT
Organism: Sorangium sp. So ce1153; assembly: GCF_051521595.1. NCBI lineage: Bacteria > Pseudomonadati > Myxococcota > Polyangiales > Polyangiaceae > Sorangium > Sorangium sp. So ce1153. Next base: position 10,806,202 of record NZ_CP150361.1, on the reverse strand, counting down.
GCTGGTCGGGCGCGTCGAAGGAGAAGCGGGAGAAGCTGCGCGGCTTCTCGCCGGAGCTGCTCGCGCTCGCGGTGGAGCAGGCGCTCGCGCTGGAGCGGCTGCTCGAGGCGCACGAGAGCGCCGGACAGAAGAAGGACGCGGCGCGCGCCACGAAGGACGCGGCGCTGCGGGAGCGGCTCTCGCGCGCGCTGCTCCTGCGCGACCAGGCCTACGAGGTCCTGCGCGGCGTCGCCGGCTCGGGCAAGGAGGCGCGCGAAGAGCTCGCGCAGGCCGTCGGCACCGCGGAAGATCCGGGCGCGCTCGCGCGCGGGCTCACCCGGCTCGCCGCGCTCGGCAAGCGCTACCTCGTGCAGAAGAAGGGCCCCCTGGCCGTGCGCGCCAAGCTGATGCGGCTCGACTTGGACTACGTCGAGCGCCTCGAAGAGACCGCCGAGGAGCTGACCCAGGCGGCGAAGACCGCGGCCGCGCGCCCCGCGGGCCAGAAGGTCACGAGCGGCGACCTCGACCGGGCCGACGGCATCAACTTGATCCTGCTCGAGCAGATCGTGCGGGTGTTCGAGCGCGCCAACGAGCAGGATCCGACCATCCCGCGGCTGGTGCCCATCGCGACGCGGCGGCTCTTCAGCCGGAGCACCAGGAAGAAGGCGACCGAGACGCCTGGCGGAGGCGGCGGCGCGGCTGGCAGCGGCGGCAGCGCTGGAACTGGCAGCACCGGCGGCGCGCCGCCGGACGGGGAGGATCCGCTCGAAGGTGACGACGCGCCGGTCTGAGCCAAGCGCGCCCTGATCGGACCCGAGCATCAACAGAGGGCCCAGGCTGCAACCTGGGCCCTCTTGCTTTTCATCACGTCCTCGCCGGCCACCTTACGGGCGGACCCTCGCCGGCGGCCGGCTCGCAGCCATTTCCCGTGGACCTGCGTGACCAGCCAGCGTGCTCCTCGGCCGAGCAATGTCCTACCACTTTCGTGAGGACGCTTGCACCTGGAGAACGTGCAGGCGAGCGTGCGCGGGCGAGAAAAATCGCGGGGTGGAGGCAATGTGTATGAGGGAGCGATCCAGACCGAGACGGCGGAGGACGATTCTCGTTGTGGCTGTCGTCGCCGTGGCGTTTGGCGCTGTGGGGGCCGGGTGCTTGTGGGAGCGCGAGGATCCCACGTTCGGGAGCTTCTGCGCGGCGGCGGTGGGCGGCGAGGAGCACTGCGTGGGCGAGAACCTCGGCCCGGGCGCCGCGTGGAGCCAGGCCGAGAAGGACGGCGCGCTGCCGATCGAGGCGTGGGCCACGTGGCCGAACAACAAGACGCTCGACGATATCGTCGCGAGCAGCTACTCGCTCGACGTCTGGTTCGGCCACATCGATGAGGCGATCGAGTACGTGCGGGACGATGCGAGCAACGCCGAGTCGCTGCGGGCGACGCTCGCGGGCAAGCTCGCGTCGCTGCTCGACGAGGCGACGGACCGCCAGAGAGCGCTGCTCGCGCAGGCGCCGGTCGACGCGGCCGGCAACTTCAAGGCGGCGATGATCGACAAGGCGAGCGCCGAGGAGGAACAGCTCGCCGCCGCGCTCGCGGCGGACAAGCAGGCGATGTCGGTCGTACAGGCGATCTTCGACCAGGCCCGGAGCGACGCCGCCCCGCTGCGATCGAAGTACGCGGGCGTCGCGGCGCGCTTCGCCGCGTACCGCGCGAGCGAGGCGGCGGAGACGGCGGCGTACGCGGCGCTCTCGGCGGAGGCGTCGCGGTCGGGCATCGACGGCCTCGACGGCGTGGAGCAGGCGGTGCTCGCGGCGGCGCGGGAGGCGAGCCGGGCACCAAACGAGCTCGCCGCGGAGGCGATGGCGCTGTCGGCGGAGCTCCAGATCTTCGCGGCGTCCTTCGACGAGGCGCTCGCACCGCACGAGGAACTCCTGGCGACGCACGGCGCGGTGGCGCCGGACATGACGTCGGGGGCGCTGCGCTCATTGAGCGCGATGCTGGGCTACGTGCAGCGGCGCGTCGCCCGGAGCGACGCGACCGCGACCGCGCTGCTCGGCGGCATCGCGCTGCGCCGGCAGGCGCTCGAAATCCTGAAGGCGAACGCGGGGGCGCGCGAGGCGATCGCGCGCTCGCGGATCCGCCGGGCGTCGGAGACCTTCGTCGAGGGGGCGCGCGCGCGGGTGGAGGTGCTGTCGGCAGCACCGCCGGTGAGCGAGAAGCTCGGGCTGCCGCTGCTCGCCGAGCGGTGCGGGGAGCTCTTGGCGCTGGTGCAGATGCGGCCGCTCTGCGAGGCGGCCGGGTCGTCGTGGCGTGAGGCCGGGTGCGCGGCGCTTCGCGGTCGGTTCGACGCCGCAGAGGCGGAGCTCAGGACGGGCTTGCCGCGGAAGATCGCGGCGGGGCTGGCGGCGCTGCGGGAGCAGGGGATGGCGGCGGCGGCGCTCGATGCGGCGCAGGCGAGGCTCGACGCGGGCGACGTGAAGGGCGCCGCGATCGCGTATGACGCCGCCGTGCGTGGCGCGGAGGGGACATGAGAGGGCCGATGGATGTCGTGCTGCGCGGCCGGAGCGCCGCGCCGCTGCAGAAGGTCGTCGCGCTGGTCGCGATGCTGGCGGTGCTGGCGCCGTCATTCGCGCAGGCCGGTACGCCGTACACCATCCTCTGGAGCAGCCAGCAGGACGTCGACTCGTGCGCGGACCCCGAGCTGGCGAGCGAGGGCGACACGATCTTCGAGGTGAACCGGACGCCGCTGCCCACCTACGGGATCCCGGGCGCGGTGGAGATTCACGGCGACGGCTCCGCCAGCAACACGCTCGAGGCGGAGTTCGACTCGGTGCTGCTCCGCATGGGCAGGAACGATTTCCACTTCGGGATCGACACCGTCGGCGGTGGCAACTGGTGTACCCACGCGCACGACGTGGTGCACCTCGTCTCGGAGCCGCTCGGGCTGAACAAGCCGCTCTTCGACATCCGCCGCGACGGGACCGGCTTCGAGGGCAGCACCGGGGTCGACCTGAGCCTCGCCGAGATCAACCCGGCGCTCGCGCGCGACATCGAGATCCTGCTCGCCGAGCTCGCCAGGGCGCGCAAGGAGCTCGTGAGGAACGCATGGCGGGTGAATTTGTTGGCGGAGAAGATGGATCTGCTCCGCCAGCTCGACACCGAGCTGATGGACCTCGTCAGCCGGCCGCTGGACGAGATCTCGCGGACCGACCTCGATGCGATCCTGGACCGGTACAAGGACGTGGTCGACGCGGAGACGCGGGCGGCGATGGAGCAGCTCGTCGACGACCTGAAGAAGAGCGTCAGCGACCTGGAGGACGAGCTCGCGCGGCTGATGGACGAGTTCGGCGCCCAGGCGGACGATGTGGCGGACCTGGCGACGCAGGACGCGCGCGACGAGGGGTGGGACCCGGACGACCCGGCGGCGTACGCGCTCGGGGAGAGCGAGGTGCCGTGGGTGGAGGTGCCGGACATCGCGGAGGTGGACGGGGCGTTCGACGAGGGGCGGGACCCTTACGCGGCGTACGCGGACGCGGTGATCGCGGCGCTGGAAGCGGACGTGAGCGGCGGGGTGGTGGTCGCGCGGGCGGACTTCGTGGCGAACGTGCGGGCGTGGCGGGAGAACAGCGCGGCGCTGGAGATCGCGCTGCGAGACCGGATGGGGGTCTCGCTGGCGGAGACGAACGCGTTCCTGAAGGCGCAGAACCGGATCACGGCGGTCGTGCGGCGGTTCATGGATGCGTCGGACTGGTTCGAGGACTCGCCGGTGCCGGCGGACCTGCGGGCGCAGGTGGACACGGTGCTGAAGCCGCGGTTCGATGCGCTGGCGGACCAGATGAAGGACAGCCTGAACCAGTGGACGGGGGATGGGCTCGACCTGGAGCAGACGCAGCTCTACCAGACGATCAGCGCGTTCGCGGGGGCGATGTCGACGGTCGGCGACGGCGTCGAGGCGTACGGGGAGGTGATGCAGACGCTGGTGCACGCGACGACGCGCATCGGGGTGGGGTTCGTGCCCGTGGTCGGGCCGACGCTCGACCTGTGCGAGGCCGTGACGGGCAAAGAGTGGTGCCTGCCGGCCGGGCGAGAGTTGAGCGACGAGGAGCGGATCTTCTCGGGGCTGGGCTTCGGGCTCGGGGCGGTCGAGCACATCTGGCACGGCGTTGCTGCCGCTGGCGCGCTACCGCCGCGTGGGATCCGGATCGCCGGGGAGATCGCGGAGGTCGATAAGGTCGTTGTCAAGGGGTTCGAGGTTTGGAGGCTCCGCGGGTACAAGAATCTGAAGGGGGCGGTGACGGAGAAGCCGCTCAACTCGTTCGAGAAGACGGTGACGAGTTTCCTGACCCACGACAGGAGGGCGCTTCTCGGCGTCGGCGACGACGGCGTGCGCGACGCGCTCAAGATTCCGTACCAATCAAGGCCGGGGAGCACCGAGGGGATGGCGCCCGATTTCCTGACGGTGTCCGCGCGGGAGAAGCTCATCCTGAGCGAAGCGAAAGCGGGCACCAACGTCGATGGCGACAGGGTGATCGACCAGCTGTCCAACGCGATGGAGGCGCTAGCGCGGAAGGGCCGCGCCGGCGATGTCGAGGAGGTCGAGCTCATCATGGAGCGGGGCGGGAAGCTCGGTGGCAAGAAGTACACTATCAAGGACGGTTACCTCTTCGATGAGGACAAGGGTAAGAGGGCGAGCCTGAAAGGCTTCAACAAGCCCATCAAGGTGATCCGGTTATGAGCGAATCAGGTCCGCGCTTCTACGCCTGGTGTGAAGAGGCATCGAGGGTCGACGCGTTCGCGGCGGCGCTATCGGCTCTCGTGCAGCCGGGGTGGCTAATCGGCGTGAGTATGTATTGCGACGCGGCGTGCGACACGACCTCCATGGAGGAGGCCGCTGCCATGATCCGCGCCCACTTCAAATGCGGCGGGGGTGCTCTGGTCAGGTCCAGCGTGCTGCTCCGCGCATCCCAACGTTTCGTTCTTCCGGACCGTCGCGGACCCGATTTTTATCTTGGCATACCCGTCATCGATTTTGGTAGTTGTTGCTGCGCTGAAGCTTACGAACGTCTCAATGCGAGGGGGCCCCGCGAGCCGCAGGGGCCCCTCGAGATGTCCCCCGACGAGAACAGGGACTTCTTCCGTTTCAAGCTCGAACTCGCCTGGGGCAGGGGCCCGCGCTCCATCGAGGCCGAGGCCGAGGTGGCGTGGCACATCATGCAGGTCGACCTCGAGGACCTACTGCTGCGTCTCTGCGCGCCGGACGGGAGCGGGCGCGTTCGCACCGGCGCGTGTACGAACGCGTGGCACTGGAACGCGCCGGTCGCCACGTGCGCGACGTACAACGCGGACGCCCGAGAAATCGCGCGCGATCTCGCGGTGTCGTGGGTGCACCTCCACGACAAGGACAGCGTGTCGCGCATCGCGGGCATGTCGCTGGCCGCGCTCCACGCGCGCGTCGACGCCGCGCCGGCCGGGGCGCGCGTTCCGCTCAAAGGTGGCGGCGAGCGCGCGCACTCGCTCTCCCGCGAGACCGTCCTCAAGGCGCTGGCGGCACCGCCCTCCGCCCTGCTGGAGGCGCTCGAGGCCGCGGCGGTGCCCGACGAGGCATGGCGCGCGGCCGCGCCGCGCGCGGCCGAGATCCTGGGCCTGACAAGCCAGCTCGCGGAGACCGGCGAGGGGCCACCCACCTGGCCGGTCTACACGGACACGTATCGTCACATCCGCTTCCTGAAAAAGCACCCCCCGTTTGTCGTGCGCCGCCTGCCGACCGGCGGCGTGGTGCTGTTAACCCACCCGTACTGCTCGCTCTGGCCGCTCTGGGCCAACGCGCTCTGCTCGCTCGGTCTCATGTCCTGACGAGGAACTCCATCATGGTGAGCCAGATATGAGATCAGGACCGTACTTCTTCGCCTGGTGCGACGAGGCATCGAGGGTCGACGCGTTCGGCGCGGCGTTGTCGGCTCTCGTCCACGACCCACCGTACGACGTGTCCGTCTACATGCGCCCCAGCCCGAGTTTCAGCACGAACTCCGTCGACGAGGCGGTCGCGAAGATCCGAGCTCACTTCGGGCACGCCGACGCTGATGCCTACTTCGATATGTTGGGGAGCTCCGGGCAGTTCGTCGCGTGCATCCTCCGCTGCTACACCGACAGGAGCGAACGCATCAAGCCGTGTGGCCCCATCCACATGCACCCCCGCGAAATCGAGGACTTTGCCCCCATGCACATGGAACTCGCCCTGGGCAGCGGCCCGCGCTCCGTGGAGGCGGAAGCCGAGCTCACGTGGCACATCGTTCTGGACGACCTCGAGGACCTGCTGCTCCGCCTATGCGCGCCCAACGCGAGCAGGCGCGTCTCGACCGGCGGCTGCACGAGCGCGTGGACCTGGCTCGCGCCGGTCTCGATGTGCGCGACGTACAACGCGGACGCCCGCGACATCGCGCGCGATCTGGCCCTGTCGTGGGTCAGCCTCCACGACAAAGAGAAGGTCTCGTTGATCGCGGGCATGTCGCTGGAGGCGCTGCACGCGCGTATCGACGCCGCGCCGGCCGGGGCGCGCGTGGTTCCGACGGACAAGAGCGGGCGCTCGATCCCGCTCTCCCGCGAGACCGTCCTCAAGGCGCTGGGCCTGCCGGGCTCTGCCCTGATCGAGGCGCTCGTGGCCGCCGCCGATGTGCCCGACGAGGCGTGGCGCGCCGCGGCGCCGCGCGCCGAGGAGATCCACAACCTGACGGTGCAGGCCAGGGCGCGCGGCGAGCCGTTCACCCGCGGCGGCGGGCCCCTCACCTGGGTGAAATTGACGGGCGAGCACGTCTACTTCCTCGTCGACCACGCCCGGTTCCACGTGCGCCGCCTCCCGGGCGGTGGCGTGCTCCTGGCCACTCACCCGTACCGCACGCTCTGGCCGCTCTGGTCGGACGCCCTTTTCTCGCTCGGTATCACGTCATGACAGAGACGCGAGGCGCCGCCTTGCGGCGCGTGCAGAACGGTCGCCCTGGCTCTGGCAGTGAGCCAGGCGTCCTCGAGGTCGTTGACCCATGAATCAAGCGCGGAGTGAACGCGGACCCGATTTCTACGCGTGGTGTGACGAGGCCGACCGGTTCGACGCCTTCGCGGCGGCCCTCTCCGCGCTCGTCTACCCGGGGGGACTTTGCGATGTCAGCCTCTCCACGCCTGGATCCTCCGAACACCTGTGGCGCAGCGAGGTTCCTCTCGACGAGGTCATCGCACTGACACGTCCCGCCTTCAAGGCACGCTCGGAGACGCATGTGAATTTCGGGACGAAGTGGAGGTGGCTGGCCAGGTTTGGCCTGAGCCTGGGCTGCTATGGTGAAGAACACGAACGCCGGTGGGCCAGCGGCCCTCTGCGCGTACACACCTACGAGTGGAAGGGGCTCTACCCGTATTGCCTGGAGATCCCCATCGGCGACGGTGTGCGCTCCGTGGAGGTCGAGGCGGCGATGATCTCGATGCAGTTCGAGCAGGACATGGAGGACATCCTGCTCGGCCTGTGCGCGCCGGACGCGCGTCCCCGCGTGACGAGCGGCGCGTGCTCGGCCGCCTCCAGCTGGTCCGCGCCCGTCGAGGCGTGTGCGACCTACCACGCCGACGCCGCGAGCGTCGCGCGTGATCTCGCCCTGTCGTGGTTGCACATCCACGACGGCGACCTCGTGGAGCGCGCCGCGGGCCTGTCCATGGACGCGCTGCGCGCGCGCGTCGAAGCAGCTCCCAGAGGGGCGCGTGTCGGGGTCGCGGGCACAGTGGAGCGCGTTGACGAGCACTGGGTCCTCGACCGCGATGCGTCCCGATCGCGGGCGGAGCGCCCGACCCGCGCGGACGCCGTTCGACGCGTCCCACGTGCCCGCCTCGTAGGCGACGAGGATCTCACGCGCGAACAAGTGCTCGCTGCGCTCTCCATGCCGCCGGCCACGCTGGTCGGCGCGCTCGAAGCCTCGGCGGTGCCGGACGAAGCATGGCGCTCCGTCGAGCCTCGCGCGCGCGAACTCGTCCAGGAGATCATCGAAGAGCCCAGGGAGGGCGAGCCCTCCTACGAGGTGAACGTCGCCACGGGGAGACACGTCCGGTTCATCGAGCGCCACTCGCCCTACTACGTCCGGCGCCTTCCGAACGGCGGCCTGCTGCTGTCCACCCACCCCTTCCGCACGCTCTGGTCCCTCTGGTCCGACGCCCTCTTCGTGCTCGGCCTGATGTCCTGACGCGCACCGGGAATGGCGAGACCCGCGACTGCCTGGCGGCCGCCACCCTCCGCCCCCGCTCCGCCACCTCGCCGTCGCGCGCGCCCCCGCGGCGCCCCGCGTCAGCGGGCGGGCCCGCCGCGTGCTTGTCGCTCGCGCATGAGCCTGTGGAAGAGCGCCGCGCTGCCGTCCAATCACCTCCTCGATCCGTACGCCGACGAGCCCACCGCGCTGACCGGCTTCGCCGGCCCGCGGGAGCGGGCGCTCGAGGAGGGGATCTGGTCGCTCGGCGACGCCGACCTGCTCGCGATCGTGCTCGGCACCGGGCTGGCGGGTCGGCCCGTGACGCTCGTCGCTACCGCGCTCCTCGCCCGCTTCTCCGGGCTGGAGGGGCTCTCGCGCCTCGGCCCGCACGCGCTCGCCGAGCACCCCGGCCTCGGCCTCGTGAAGGCGCTCCGCATCGCCGCGTCGCTCGAGCTCGGGCGGCGCGCCTTCGAGCGCGCGGTGCGCCCGCGCCCTCCGGTGCGCACGTCGGCGTCGATCGCCGCGTGGTGCGCGGCGCACCTCGGCCCGCTCGAGCACGAGCAGATGTGGGTGATCTCGCTCGACGGCCGCAACGGGATGAGGGGCGCCCGCAGGGTCGCGCAGGGCGGGCTGCACGGCTGCTCGGTCACGGCAAAGGACATCCTGCGCGCCGCGATCGCGGACGCTGCCTCGGCGCTCGTGCTGGTGCACAACCACCCGAGCGGCGACTCGGCGCCGTCACCCGAGGACGTGCTCATGACCAACGCGGTCGCCGCGGCCGGCGAGGTGATCGGGGTGCCGCTCGTCGACCACGTCATCCTCGCGCCGGACGGGCACTACTCCTCGCTGCACGATCTCGGGATGATCGGTCCCGGCGACGCGCCGCCCGACGCTGCCGCCGCTGCCGACCGGCCGCGCCCCTGACGCCGCGCGGGTCCCCGCTCGACGCCTAGCCCCGCCGGCTGGCCAGGATCCCGTGCCGCGCTCCGCCGGGCGCGCTCGCCGCGCCCGGAACGCTCGCGAGCCGCAGCGTCGCGCCGCCCCAGTCGACGGAGGGGCTCCCCTGGAGCAGCGACGCATAGAGCGCGCTCGCCTGCGTCATCGGACAGCCGAGCGCCTCGCGCAGGAACGTGAGCGAAGCGCCGGTCGCGTAGTTCACCAGCGTCTGCCGGCCATCGTCGGCGATCACCGTGACCTTGAAGACATCGTCCTCGGCGCGCGCGGCGCGATCCGGATCGGTCAAGACGAGGTGCAGCGCCTCGATGACGCCGCTGCCGGGGCCTCCGCCCGCGTCGAGGGTCGCGTACAGCTCGAGGAGCGGCGCCGTGTAGCGGACGATCTGCCGCGCCGCCCCTCCTCCCGCACCAGGCGCGGGCAGCTGCTCGCGACGCCTGAGCTGCGCCTCCACGACGAGCGCCGACCGCGCGAGCTCCCGCTCCGTCTTGCCGAGCAGCCGGCGCGCCCGCATCTCGGCGAGCGCGCGCTGCAGCACCTCGCGGTTCTGCGCCGCCCGCTCGTGCCTCCGCTCGCGCGCGAGCAGCGCCTCGAGCTCGCCCAGCGCCTGCTCGTGCTCCCCGATCGACGCGAGCGCGTCGGCGAGCGTGAGCCGCGCGTCGGAGAAGCCCGGCGCGCGCCGCACCGCCTCGCGGTAGGCCGCGATCGCCGGCGCGATGTCCCGCCGCGCCTCGTGCGCGAGCCCGAGCGCGAAGGCCGCCCGCCCATCGTCCGGCGCCGCCTCGCACGCCCGCGCGAGCCAGCGCGCCGCCTCGTCGTAGTCGCGCCGATCGTAGAGCACGATCCCGAGCTCGCGCAGCACCCGCGGATCGGGCGGCTCGCGCGCGGCGCCCTGCCGGAGCTGCGCGGCCGCGGCGTCGAGCTGGCCGAGGCGGACCAGCGCGCGAGCGTAGGCGAGGCGCGCGTCGACCTCGCCGCCGTCGAGATCGACGGCGCGCGCGAGCGCCCGCGCCGCGTCCGCCCAGCGGCCCTCCGCCGCGTACGCCGCCCCGAGCGCGCGCCACGCCCCCGCGTCGTCCGGCTCGGCCGCGAGGTGCCCCTCGAGGCCGGCGATCCCGCCGGCCATGTCCCCCCGGCTCAGCAGATCGAGCGCGCGGGCGCGCAGCGCTTCGGGCGGCGTCATGGCGGCAGGTTACGCCGGCGCGAGGAAGCTGGTCGAGCGCCGCCGGGCCGCGCGGTCGAGCGCCGCCGGGCCGCGCGGCCGAGCGCGAGCGGCCCCGTCGCCGCCGGGAGCCGGCCGCGCGGCCACGCGGTTGACGACGACCGCGCGGCCGCGGTCAGTAGCCGGGCGGCAGGTCGCTCGCCAGGCACGAGACGGTGTTCGGCGCCGCGCGCGACGACCACAGGGCGCCGGTCGGCGCCCCGCCGGCGAAGCGCACGCCCTCGCGCGGATCCCACCCCGGCGCCTCGCCCGGGCGGAGAGAGTGCGCCCCGCTCTGGTAGAACGCGATGATGTATGTGTGCCCCGCGACCCGGCAGCCGAGCCGGCTCGCCAGCGCCTTCGCGAACGCCTGGCCGGTGTGGCCGAAGGCGCTGCAGCAGCGGAGCCACACGAGCGCGTCGGGGCCCGCGAGCTCGCCCCGCAGGGCGTCGAGCGCCCCGTCGAGCGGCGAGCCGGGCCGGAGCGCGTCCTCGTCGAGCCGCGTCTCCCCGAGCCGCATGTACCCCCAGCCGCCGTGCCCCCACGCCTGCAGCGACGTGATCTTCCGGCCGCGCTCGCGCGCCGTGCGCGCCGCCCACAGGAGCGCGTCGTCCCACCTCGAGGCGGCGTGCCACGTATGGGCCGCGCCCGTCAGGCGGTGCAGGAACGCGCCGGCGCGCCAGATCGGCGTGAGCCCGATCGTCGCGCCCACCGCCTCGCCCAGGACCTCGAGGTCCTCGGGCTCGGCGGCGGCGCGGCGCTCGAGCGCCGCGCCCTCCCGCCGCCGGCGCGCGCCGTTCGGCCGCCGAGAGCTGCCCCACCCGACGTCGGTGTTATCGAAGAGGACGAGCCGCATCGAGCCTCCTGTTCTGCGCATTCCGAATGTACCGCCGCTCGCGGCGGCCGCCACGCGGTCGATCCCCCACCCGCACCCCGAGCATCTCCCGATAGCGCAGGCACGTCCCGGGCGCGGCGAGGCGCGGCGAGGTGCGCGGAGGACGGGCGGCGGTAGGCCAGTTCGCGGTGGGCGCAATCGCTAGTGATTTCCTCCCGCGCCCTCGGGTAGCCTGCCCGAACCGATGGGCCTGTCCGAAAACATCAGGTTTTATGCGGCCACCGACGTGGGCCGCATGCGGGACCACAACGAGGACAACTACCTCGTCGACAAGAAGCTCGCGCTCTTCGTGGTTGCCGACGGAATGGGCGGACACGCCGCGGGAGAGGTCGCGAGCGCCCTCGCGGTCCGCATCATCCACGAGGAGCTCAAGAAGGAGCGGGACCTCATCGAGAACCAGGCGCGCAGCAACGTCCGGCGCGCCGCGATGAAGGAGGTCCTCAGCCTCCTCGAGCACGCCGTCCAGCGCGCGTGCGCCCGGATCCACGAGGAGGCGAAGGCCGACGCGACGAAGCGCGGCATGGGCACGACGCTCTCCGCGCTCCTGATCGCGGGCTCGCACGGCTACATCGCGCACGTCGGCGACAGCCGCATCTACCTCCTCCGCGAGGGCCGCATCCAGCAGGTCACGGAGGACCACACCGTCTACAACGAGCTGATCAAGCGCGGGAAGCTCACGCGCGATCAGATCGAGAAGGTCGCGCAGAAGAACGCGATCACCCGCGCCGTCGGCGTCTACGAGCGCGTCGAGGTCGACACGCTCACGATCGAGGTGCTCCCGGGCGACCAGTTCCTCCTCGCCTCCGACGGGCTCCACGGCTACATCGCCCACACCGCCGAGCTCGAGCCGTTCTTCGAGGAGGAGAACGGCGAGGTCGCCGCGAACGGCCTCATCGATCTCGCGAACAAGAAGGGCGGCAAGGACAACATCACCGCGGTCCTCGTGCGGCTCGGCGCGGGCGATCACCGCGACAGCGTCCGCGCCCGCCTGCTCGCCCTGAAGCGCGACGTGCTCGCGAAGATGCCGCTCTTCGCGCGCCTCCAGGAGCGCGAGATGCTCCGGGTCATGCAGGTCGCCGAGGTGCTCTCGTTCGAGCCCGGCCAGATCGTGGTCCGCGAGGGCGATCGCGGCGACGAGCTGTTCATCGTGCTCTCGGGCCTCGTCCGGATCGTCCGCGGCGACGCGGTGCTGAGCGAGGTCGGCCCGGGCGAGCACTTCGGCGAGATGGCGCTCATCCGCAGCATGCCGCGCTCGGCCACCGTCTCGGCCGTCGAGCAGAGCGAGCTCATCGCCGTCCGGCGCGCCGACTTCTTCGAGATCCTCCGCAAGGAGCACGAGCTGGCCGTGAAGCTGCTCTGGCAGTTCCTGGGGGTGCTCGCCGACCGGCTCGATCAGACGTCGCGCGACCTGACCACCGCCCGCGAGGAGCTCGCCGCGGAGGACATCACGAGCGAGATCTTCCCCGACAGCGAGGAGGGGAAGAGCCCGTTCGCCCCCGAGGAGCGCGCGTCGGCACGCTGAGCCCGCGCGCTGAGCCCGCGCGCCTCGCGCCGCCGCCCGCGCCGCCGGCGGCGACCCGACACGGGGGACGGAGCGAGCGGGATCCCGGCGGCCGCGCCCGCCAAGCGACGGGGAGGCGACGGGGAGATCGACGGGGCGCGGCCGCGCGTGCCGGGCGAGCGATTCGCGGATTGACACCCTCCTGCCCCGGCCGGTAGCGTCCGTCCGACGGATAACCATGAGCATGCACCGCAGAAGGTACGGCGAAGGCCATCTTGCTCGCGTCTCCATCAGCGTGGATGGAGGCTCGGCGCTCGCGTCGCTCGCCGTCGCGGCGGCGGCTCTCCTCGCGGCGCCGCCCGCGTCCGCTGACGAGCCGCGTAGCGCCACCGAGCCGCGGCTCATGATGGAGACGGGCGAGATCACGAGCGTGGTCGACGCCTTCGACGACGGCGACACCTTCGACCTGAACTTCAGCTTCGGCTTCGAGCACGCGACGAAGAGCGCGAAGATCCGCCGCGAGACGAGCATCGCCGGGGCGGGGCTGTCGACGGGCGGCTACACGTCGAACCTGCTCAACGTCGCGAGCTACAGCGAGGCGACGTCGAAGTTCAACATGCGCCTCGACGTCGGCCTCTACCGGGACCTCGCGCTCTACCTCAGGATGCCGCTCATCTTGAACAACTCGCGCGAGCTCACCGGCCTCGACGGCAGCGCCGATCACCAGAGCGTCGTGCTCGCGGGCGCCCCGGGAGAGCAGCTGTTCTCGCTGCCGTTCACGTCGCCGAACCGGAGCGGCATCGAGTACCTCGCCGCCGGCCTCGACGTGAACATCATGAACCAGGCGCGCGACCGGACGAAGCCGACCTGGCTGTTCGGGATCGAGGGGCGCTTCCCGGTGAGCGAGCCGATGCACGCCTGCACCGAGGCGCCGAAGAGCGGGCAGGTGAAGTGCGCCGACCCGGCGGACATCAACCGGAACGGCGTGAGCGATGTGAGAGCTCAGACCCCCGTCCCGTTCGAGGGGGAGCGGGTCGCCCAGCGCGATCCTGGCGTGTCGCGCGGCACGATCGGCCTCGAGGTGCACACCTTCCTGTCCAAGCGGGTGAAGTACGTCGAGCCGTACGGCGGGTTCAAGGCGCTGTTCGAGTTCCAGCAGGAGTCGAGCGACTACGGCCTCACGGACCTGAAGACGTCGCTGGTCAACCACCCGCCGCTCGTCGGCACCGTGCTGCTCGGCCTGATGATCCACCCCTGGGAGAACCGCGAGAAGTTCACCGGGCTCACGTTCGATCTGCGCTTCACCGGCGAGTACCACTCCGAGGGGCGCGACTACTCCGAGCTCTTCGACGCGCTCGGCTCGACCGACGCGGGCTCGCTGCGGCAGCCGCAGTGGTCGGCGTTCCGCGCGAACGACGCGTACAACGTGACCGCGTGCAGGAGCGGCGACCCGAGGGCCTGCGCGCCGTCGGTCATCGACGAGGGCTCGCAGCGGACGTACTTCACGGGGCTCAGCGACGTCCAGCCGTACGGCTCGTACCGCGGCTCGGCGAGCGTGACGTGGAGGGCGGCCGAGCTCGTGAAGTTCCAGCTCGGCGTCGGCTTCCGCCACGATCAGGGGCACGGCATCGGCGGCGACCAGCCGTGCAACTCGCAGTACAAGGACAGCATCGCGACGGCCGGGCCGTGCCGCCGCCAGAACGACGACGGGAGCTTCACCGTCACCGGCAGCCCGAACCCCAACTACCGCCCGACCATCAACGCGGTCGGCCGCCGCTTCTACGTCAACGACAGCAACACGTTCGACCTCTTCGCGAGCGGCACCTTCATGTTCTGATCGACGCCCCGAGCGGCGGTGGCCACCGCGGCGCGCGTCGCCGGGGCCGAAGCAGCGACCCATGATCGACCCCTGGCACCTCCGCGGTCGCGCGCGCGCTCTGGCGCTCACCGCGGCGCTGCCAGCGTTCGTCGTCGCGCTGCCGGCGCTGCCCGCGTCGGCCGAGCCTGCCGGGGCGGCCTCGCCCGCAGGGTCCGCGGCAGCGCAACCCGCGCCGACTGCGCCTGCGGAGAGGCCGACCGTCGTGCTCCCGACGGCGCTCGCGCCCGAGGCCGCGGAGCGCGGGGCGCCGCTCGCGAGCGCGCTGGACGCGCTCCTCTCCGACACGGCGCAGGACCTCGGCCTGTCGGTGGAGCTGGCCGGCCGCGCCGCCTCGCGCGCGCGCCCGGACGAGGCCGAGCTCATCGAGCGCGCGCGCTCGAGCGACAAGCTCTTCATCGCGCCGAGCCTCGAGCTGCGCGGCGACGACGTGGAGCTCAGGCTGGCGCTCGCCTCCGGCGGCGCGCGGTCGCTGCGGGTGCGCGTGGAGCGGGTCGCGCGCGACGAGCTCGCGGTGCGCGCGGCGGTGATGCTCCGCGACCTCGTGGCCGAGCTCGACGGCGGCGCGGGCGCGGCCCCGCCGCTCGGCCAGGAGGCGCCTTGCTCCGAGCCGTGCCGCGGGCGCCTCGCCACGCCGGCGCGCAGCCTCGGGAAGGCGACGCTCGCGGCGAACGCGACGCTCTACGGCGGCCTCGTGGGCTTCTCGATCCAGCGATCGAGCGGCTCGGACGATCCGCGCCTGCTCTACCCGCTCCTGGCGGTCGGGGCGGGCATCGGGCTCGGCGGGGCGATCATCATCGCGGAGGAGTGGGACGTCGGCGTGGCCGACGCGTGGTACCTCGGGTCTGGCACGTGGTGGCCCACGCTCGCGGGCCACCTGATCTACGAGGGCCGCTTCGCGGAGCACGCGGAGGATCCGGACCAGGAGCGCTGGGCCTCCGGGCTGATCGGCGGGACGGCCGGGATCACGCTGGCGGCGCTGGGGCTCTCGCTGGGCCGCATGTCCGAGGGCGGCGCGCTGATGGCGCAGTCGGGCGGCGGGCTGGGGCTCACGCTGGGCGGGCTGGTCGAGTGGGCGGCGCGCGGCGACGTGCAGCGGACGCCGATCGCGGGCATGGGCTACGGCGCGGCGCTCGGCTGGCTGGCGGCGGCCGCCGCGGCGACGCAGCTCGATCTGACAGCGGCCCAGGTGCTGACGATCGACGTGGGCGCGCTGCTCGGCGGCCTCGGCGCGGCCGCGCTCGCCAGCCCGCTCGTCTTCGAGTCCCCGACGCAGGTCCAGCAGCGCGCCTGGGTCGGCGCCGCCGCCGGAGGATTTCTGCTCGGGGCGGGCGTCGCGTGGTACGTGACGCGCCCCGCGTTCGCTGGCGTCCGCGCCGCGAGCCCCTCGTGGAACCGGTTCGGCCTGCCCATGATGGGAGTGATAGGAGAGAGCGTGGTCGGGAGCCGGCGGGCGCCCGCGCTCGGCCTCGGGTGGCAGGGGGCGATTCCGTAGGAGCTATGAAGATCACGATCACCGAGCTGGATGCAGGGACGCGCCTCGACAAGCTGCTCGTGCAGGTGCTGCCCGGGCTGGGGCGCGCGGGCGCGAAGCGGCTGTTCTCCGAGGGGCGCGTGCGCGTGCTCGGGGCGGGCAAGAGCGGCGCCGGCCGGCGCGCGTCGAAGGGCGACGTCGCGGTGGCGGGCGAGGTGCTGGAGATCGACGTCGAGCCCACGGAGGCCTCCGGCGCGGCGACGCCGGACCCTGACGTGCCGCTCGACGTGGTGCTCGAGCGCGACGACCTCGTGGTGGTGAACAAGCCCGCGGGGATGCCGACGGCGCCGCTCGATCCGGGCGAGCGCGGCACGCTCGCGAACGCCCTGGTCGCGCGGTACCCCGAGATGGCGGCCATCGGGTTCTCCCCGCGCGAGCCTGGGCTGTGCCATCGGCTGGACACGGACACGAGCGGCCTCGTGCTGGCGGCGCGGACGAGCGAGGCGTTCGCGGCGCTGGGCGCCGGCCTGAAGGAGGGGCGGCTCGACAAGCGCTACCTGCTGATCTGCCAGATCGGCGACCTCCCGGAGATGGGCTCGATCGAGGTGCCGCTCGCGCCGCACCCGAAGGACAAGAAGCGGGTCTATCCGTGCATCCACCCGCGCGACGTGGCGCGCTACGCGCCGCGGCCGGCCGCGACGATGTACAAACGCGTGCGGCAGGTGGGGCTCTGGGAGCTCGTCGAGGCGCGGGCGCCGCGGGCGCTGCGGCACCAGATCCGGGCGCACTTCGCGTCGGTGGGGCACCCGCTGGCCGGCGACGTGCTCTACGGGGGGCCCGCGGTGGAGGGGCTCGGCCGCCACGCGCTGCACGCGCACCACATCGGCTGGGGCGGCAGCGACGTGGTGCCCGCGTTCGTGGTGACCTCGCCGCTGCCCGCGGACATGGCGGCGCTCGTCGGCGAGGCCTGACCTGTCGCCGCGCCGCGCGGTCGCCCGGCCGTCGCGGTGAGCGCGCGCGGTGGCGCCGCCCCGGCCTGCGCGCGGTCGCGCTCCGCTGCCGTGCGCGCGCTCGGTCCTCCGCCGAGCGCGCCGCGCCGGCTCAGGGCGCGTCCACCTCGACCACGTGGCCGCTCACGTCGCGCGCCCGCGCCGTGATCCGGAGGTCGTCGGCCGACGCCGTCCCCTCGAGGTTGCTGAAGCGGAACGCGATGACGTAGGTCGACGACTGCGCGTTGAACTTCGCCGGCTCGATCCGGATGCCCCCGAGGCTCTCCTGGTCGATGACCGCCGCGTCTCCCTCGTCCGTGTACTGGCGGTTCCACTCGTCGTAGTTGAACGTCCGCTCCTCGATGACCTCCCCGGTCGAGCGGCTCGACGTCGCCACGGCGACCTCGACGAGGCCCGGGGAGATGCCGGGCAGGGTGGTCTCGACCTCGACCGAGACGGTCGACGTGGCGTCGTCGTCGGTGCGGCGCGCGACGAGCGCCGGCGGCAGCCCGCCCGGCGTCGGGAGGAAGCGGAGCGGGTGCACGCAGAACACCTTCTCGGTCCCTCCTTCGCGGATCTCGAAGTGCAGGTGGGGGAACAGGCTGCTCGCGGCGAGGCCGGTGTAGGCGATGTGCTGACCGCGCCCGACCTCGTCGCCGGCCTCGACGAGCGGCATCGTGAGGTGGACGTAGGTGCTGTAGAAGCACGCGCCCGGCGGGTCGCAGTGGTCGATCTGCACCACGACGTCATCGAAGTCCTTGTAGCGCCCGGCGCGCGTCACCTTCCCCGCGGCGACCGCGTACACCGGGGTGCCCATGACGGTGGGGATATCGATACCCCGGTGGAAGTCGTAGACGCCGTCGCGCGAGGCCTGCAGGCGGGGGCCGAAGCTCGACGACATCGGCTGCATCTCGTCCGTCCCCCCGATCGGCCACACGAGGTCTGGGCCCTCGGGGTCCGAGCCGCAGCCTACGACGGCCGCGGAGAGGGCCAGGAGCGGCGCGAGATACGATGGCTTCCGCGAGGGCTTCATGGTGGCGAGTCCGTGGCGCGCAGGCGCGGTGCAGGTGTCGAGTCCACGGCGCAGCGCCGCCCGCTCATGGTATCGAAGCAGAGCACAGAAGTCGAGGTCAGGGGGGCCGTGAGGCAGAGTGCGGGGCTCGCGACGTCGCGCCCTCGCTTCCGGCCGTGCGTCGCGTGCTTCGCGTGCGTCGTGTCTGGCGCCGCCTCGGGCCGCGCGGCGCCCTCAGGGCGTCGCCGGGGCCAGGGCGTACGACCTGTGCGTCAACGTCACGCCGAGGCTCGTGAGCGCCGTACTCGTGGCCGTGCAGCGCACGAAGCTCCAGTCGTTCGGCGTCGCGAAAGCGAACCCGAGTGAGCCGTCGGCGACCGTGCCTTCCCACTCGATGAGCGACACGTCATCGAGGAACGTGGTGGCCTCGCCGCTCGGCGGCGCGGCCGCCCTGAAGTAGACCCGCACGGAGCCCGCGGTCGCGGGCGGGGTGAGGTCGACGTTGAACCGCTGCCAGTCGTAGGTGCCGGCCGCGCGCGTGTACACGACGCTGTTCGACACGCTCGCCCCGCCGCTCGTGTACCAGTAGATCTGCGCGCGCATCTGCCCGGCGTTGTCCCCCTTCAGGTACCCGCTCAGCGTCAGCTTGCGCCCGGGCTCGAACTTGATGCGGTTGTTCATGTAGGTCGACACCTCGGAGGTGCTGTTCGACTTGCGCAGGAACACCATCGCGCCCGTCCCGCCGTGGACGACGCTGTTCTCGATGTAGCGGTATTCGCTCATCGACCACATCGAGCCCTCGTGGGAGGTGTCGTCGATGTCGCCGTCCTCGAAGTCGCCGTAGATCATGATCTCCCGGCCGTAATCACAGCTCGCGGCGGCGCTCGTCCGGAGGGCGGCGAGCGAGTCCGCGCCGTCCGAGCGCAGGTGCGCGACGGGCCCCGTGCTGCGGCTCGTGAGCGGCACGCTCCGCGTCTCGACCTGCTCGGTCGTCGTGTACTGCGAGGGGGCGCTCACGGCGGCGGCGCGCGGGCCGCTCTGGAACACCACCGCCCCGGTGAGGCCGTCCGCCGCGTCGCCGGCCACCGCCGCCGCCGGGAGCGTCGTGGAGAGGTGGCCGATGTGGCGGCTCGCGCGGCCGAGCCAGGCGCCGCCCACGAGCTTCGGCACGTAGTCCTCGTTCTGGAACGGGATGAGCTGCACGCGGTGCACCGCGCGGCCGCCGCTCTCGTCCTCGTCGATGTCGACCACGGCGACGTACGATTGGTACGTCTCGAAGACGTCCTGATCGAAGACCATGTTGCCGAGCGACATGAAGATGAAGCGGGGGCCGGCGCCGCCGTCGTAGAGCCCGACGCCGTGGATCGTGTGCGGGTGGTGCGCCACGACCATGCCGGCGCCCATCTGGATGAGCTGGGTGAACCGCCGCCGCATGCCGGACGTCGGATAGTCGCTGTACTCGGTGCCCCCGTGCAGCACCGGGATCGCGAAGCGCCCGACGGCGTCCGTCTTCATGAAGTCAGTGATCTCGGTGAGGCTCAGCTCGAGCGCGCCGGGCTTGGGAGGCGGCCCGTCGGAGGCGGTGAGCGCGTACTCGGTCAGCGTCGTCCCGTCGTTCACGATCTGGCTGAACCCCTGGAAGGCCACGTCGACGCCGCGGATCGTCCGGTAGAGCACGGTGCCCTTGGCCATCGTCTCGTCGAGGCCGGCGCCGAACCAGTCGAGCCCCGCGTTCGGCACGGCGATGAGCGTGTCGGCGACGCCTTCGTCCAGGTAGTCGAACATGTGGTTGTTGCCGAGGCTCACCCCGTCCACCCCGGCGAGCGCGAGCGCCCTGACCGCCTCGGGGTAGGAGAAGAACGTGAACGACTTGTAGGGGTGCGGCGTCTCCGGGTTCGCCGTGACCGGCGACTCCAGGTTGACCTGGGTGTAGTCAGCCGACGAGAGGACATCGCGCATGAAGGAGAGGATGGCGCGCGCGTCCGCCTCGCGGGTGCCAGGGCGGATCAGGTCGCCGTCCTCCCCCTCGACGCCGTCCTCGTCGCTGTCGATGAAGCGCCGCCCGAACATCGTGTCGCCTCCGACGAGGATCCGCGCGCGGTTCGGGCGCTGCACGGTGAGGACGACGCGGCCCACGTCGGCGGCCGCCGCGGCGAGCGGGCGGTGCAGATCGGCGGGGATGATCTCGCTGTAGTACCCGTCGACCTCGACGCGCAGGAGGACCGAGCGCCGCGCGAGCGCCGCCAGCGTGAACGCGCCGTCGTCGTCGGTGAAGGCGAGCTCGCCGTGGTTCACCGCGCCGCTCCCCCAGCCGATCGCCGTCACCTCGGCGCCCGCTATCGGCGACCCCGCCTCGTCGACGACGACGCCGGTCACATCGATGGGTGCCGCCGCGTACGTCGCGTCGAACGCCGCCTCGGTGGCGTCGAAGCGGTACGCCGCCAGCGCGTCGCCCGCGGCGAGCGAGGCGCCGAGCGCGGCGCACGCGCACAGCCATCGGGACGTGAATGTAGGGATGACGGGTCTTCTTGCCATGAACGCTCCCGGTCTGTTGGGGCCTGTCGGAGGACGGGCCACATCGACGAGATATGATGACGGAGCCAGAGCAGAGCTCCGTCGGGGACCACGCGCAGCTGCGCTGCGTAACCAGATTCCGAAGTGCCCAAAGCCGACGACGCGGGCGCGAGCGTCGACCCGCCGCTCAGCCCTCGCCGGAGAGTCCGCGAGGGTGCCGACCCATGCACGATTCGTTCCGTTTCAACGCTGGTGCCTGAGACAAAAATGATCGGTGTGAGATTATCATGCTTGAGTCGATGTTTGCTATGGGCTCGAGCGGAGCGGCCTGCGATTTGTTGTCTTGTAGGTCTGGCAAGGTGTCCTGCGCGTGCAGGCATGCGCATGGACGGCGTGCTGTGGTGATGCGCGCCTGTGTCGCATAGGGGCGTACGGCCGCGGGCAGGTAGCGCGCACGTAGAGAGCGCGGAGCAGCTCCGCCTCTGCCACGCCGTTCATCGAGGCGGGCCATCAGGGCGTTTCGTACACGCCGCGTTGTTCGGGTGCTATCTCATGCGGACGCCGCAACACCGGCGATGGCCGGTGAGGGCGATTCAGCAGGGCGTTTGAGAGTACCTCGTCGGTCTATCGGCGCGACCCCAGCCCGAAGGCCAAGCTCACCAGCGCGACGATGCCCCCAAGCGGGAGAGCGAGCAGCCCCGCCGCGGCGCAGTTCAGCAAGGTCGCGAGGGTCTCTGCGAGCAGCTGGGCCTCCTGCGCGGCGTCCGCGCTGCCTGATGCGACGGCGGACGCGAGCACGACGGGCAAGGCGCCGCACACGACACCTCCCGCGGAGGCGAGGAGGCCGAGCGTCGTCCCGCGGCCCCACCGGCGCCGTACGAGGGCATGGAGACCGAGCGCGGCCACGCCGAGGGTGATCAGCCCGAGGAGGATCATCAGCGCGCAGAGCGCCTGCATCACGGTATCGCCCTGATCCGCTGCGTGGTAGTGGTCATCGCGGCGCGAGCCTGGCTGATGCGGGCAGCTGTCGAGCGAAGCCGTTTGATGGTCGAGTTCGCGGCGTCATCCCTTCGGTCCAGGTCTCTCGTCCTCTTCAGGCCCCAGCCACTGATCCCAGCCTTCGGCGGGTTCGTGTTCCCCGTACGCCGCGAGCCAGTCCCGCGCGGCCTGCACGATGGGCGCGGGCGCCTCGAGGCTCCACGCCCATCTCTCGAGCAGCGCCCGCAGCCGGCGGGTTGCGTCCTCGGTGCGCAGGAACTCATGATCGTGGAGGTTGGTGGTCGTGCGCTTCCAACCGTCGAGGAGCGCGATGTATTTGTCGAAGAGCCCGAAGAGTTGCTCCGGCGTGGGGCGCTTGTCGGGATTTCCCCGCGCGAGATAGCGTGGTGCCGCGAAGGCGTACATGAGGTTGAGCACCCCGAACAGCGTGCCCATCACGTCGTTGAGCTCGTCCCATGATGCCTTCCACCGCTCTG
Organism: Sorangium sp. So ce1153; assembly: GCF_051521595.1. Taxonomy (NCBI): domain Bacteria; kingdom Pseudomonadati; phylum Myxococcota; order Polyangiales; family Polyangiaceae; genus Sorangium; species Sorangium sp. So ce1153. Next base: position 10,784,124 of record NZ_CP150361.1, on the reverse strand, counting down.
GCTCCTTGGTCGCCAGCTCGTGGGCTGCTGCCAGCGCGGCCCTGCGCAGCTCTTCATCTGCATGCTGGGGCATGGATCTTCCTCACGGGGCTTTGCAGATCGGGCCGATAAACGTATTGCGTATCGGTGAGATTCCTCCAGCGCCGATTGCGATCGGCTTACCATCGTACACACCTTGTTCCACGCAGACGTACGCGCACCAAGCGCGAATCGCGAGATGGGACAGGATCTCGCCGATCCAGGTCGGGCACGTGCTGCACCGGGCATCGCCGCAGTCCGTGACGAAACACAGGTGCTTCACGGACGGTATGGAGTATCCCAACATGGCGTGCTTGCAAGGGGTAGAGTAGACACACCCAAACTCGTCCGTGCACTGGTAGCGCGGCGTGATGCCGAGGGGCAGCGTCGAGGGATCGAGCATCGAGAGCCACCGCTCGGCCTCCTCCGCGGCCGCCGGCATGTACTGCGTCATGAGCTCGCTGAGCGCGGCCTCGTCGAGCGTCGCCGGGTCCAGGCCGAGCGACTCGATCATCCCGGCCAAGGCGTAGGTCGTGAAGGTCGCCTTCGTCGACGCGAGGGCGAGCTCTTGCGGGTCACCCCGCATGAATGCCTCCTCGGCCAGCTCCTCCGGTGTCTTCGTCTCCTGGCCCGGCTCCTCCACGCTCTGGTCCGGTGCCGGTTCCTCCGGGACCGGGACGCCCTCCGGCGCCGAGTCGTCATCGCCTCCCGTGCCAGGGCCCACCCGGATGACACATCCCGGGACCATCGCGTACCCGACGATGGCCGGCCCCATCACCGCAAGGAGCTGCCTCTGCAATCTTATGCGCATCGTGCCCTCCCCCCCCCTTTTTGGTAGCTCATCTTACACAGGTTCGGCGTTGTGGGGCAACCTGAACGGCGCGCACGTACACCATGCCATCGACGCGTTTCACGTGCTGGGGGGGACGAACCTCGATCATGAACAAACCAGACGCGGGGCCGGACCAACCCTAGCCACTTCGCTGCGTCGCAGCGGGAGGCAAGCGCCAGAGAGCAGCGGCGGTTCCACTGATCTTTGGACGGAGCAGCGGCGCGCCGAAGGCGCCTCGCCGTGTCGCGATGTAACGTGCGGTTCGATCCGTCGGCTGGGAGGTCGTTTGGCGTGGCGGGCCAGGTGACTAGAGAGGGCGGCGGCCTCGTGCGCATGATGCCGGTCGCTGCGCTTGCTGGCCGTGCAGGGCGCGGGCCCTTCAGATCGGATCGGGTGTGGCTTCGGCCTCGTCGTTCCTCTTCTTGGCGGCGGCGCGTGCCCGCTGGTGCGCCCGCCGCTCTTCCTCGGCCGCGTCTTCGTACGGCGAGAGCAGGCGATCGCGCAGGAGCGCGTGGGTCTCGTCCCTGTCGTTATCGTACTCGGCGTGCACGTGGACCATGAGCGCGCCGTAGGCCTCGTGCCACGCCTCGACCGCCTTGACGGCCGGATCCGCGCCCCTGGCCTCGGTGACGCCGAGCTTCCTGCCATAGAGCTCGGTCCAGCGACGCAGCCGGCCTACCTCGGCCGAGAGCCCGAGTCGCTCCACCGCGGCGTTCACCTCCTTGCGGTCGAGCGCCTTGACCAACGTGCTCATGCGCACCCATTGCTGGGAGTGGACGAGCCGGAGGAAGTCGGTGCCTGATGACAGCACCTCGGATCGCACGAACTCCGCATCGGCGCGGCGCGTGGCCTCCTCGTCGGAGAGCGGCAGGATGCCTTCATGGTCGAACGCGCGCACGATGCTATCGAGCACACTGCCGAACGCCCCGATGCACCGGTCGGTGCCGCGATCGATCTCCGTCATCGTGGCGTCGGTGCTCCTGAGCGCCTGGAGGGCCTCGGTGGCTGCGAGGACGGACTGGATCGAGGTCTCGACCTTGGCGGAGAGCTTGATCTTCTTCGATTTCAGCGCCTCCCGGTGGGCGGCGAGCTTGGTCCCTGCGACGATACACCCGCTCAGCGGGAGCCGGCGGGCGAGAAAGGCGGCTTTTCCCATGAGGCCTTGTTATCGCGGCCTCGAGGGGCAGGTCCAGGCGATGGCCAGATTCCGGCGCACACCGGCGGCGGTCCCCCCACCGGGCGGAACATGTCGGCGGCGGTCCCCCCACCGGACGGAACGTGTCGGCGGCGGTCCCCCCACCGGGCGGAACGTGTCGGCGGCGGTCCCCCCACCGGACGGAACGTGTCGGCGGCGGTCCCCCCACCGGGCGGAACCTGTCGCGGAGCGCGCGCTCACTGCACCCTGGTACCGCGCGTCGCCGCGAGGGCCTTAGCCGTCGCGACCACCCGCGTGATGTGCGCCAGATCGTGGGCGGGGTCATCGCCGAGGTCGGTCGCCTCGAGCTTCTTCACGACGAGCGGCTCCCAGTTCTTCATGCCCGCCCCTGATTCGTCGAAACGAGCAAGTGCAACGATTCTGCCGTTCAAGCCGCCGGCGCCCGGCGACGAGCGAAGGCGACGTTCACGCTGGCGCCGGCGTAGGGCGTCGTGCGTGTTGGCGCGACATGGGGTGGCCCTGATGTCGTGAGGAGTGTTGAGGGATGCTCCCGCGATTGACAAAGACAAGCCGCCATCAAATTCGTGCCGGGACGCGCGACACGACGGTCGCGTACTCTGGAAGCGCGGTGTACTGCCGTCCGCAGAAGGAGCATCGTGGAGCTCATTCTCATCGTCCTTTTCGTGGTCGCGCTCGCGATCGCGGCGTTCTTCGCGTTTAAGGAGCACAAGACCAGCGTCTCGCTCCGGCAAGCGGAGGGCTCGCTCCGGCAAGCGGAGGGCTCGCTCCGGCAAGCGGAGGGCTCGCTCCGGCAAGCGGAGGGCTCGCTCCGGCAAATGGAGAGCTCACGCCAGCAGGTAAGCGGCGAGCTCAAGCGGGCGCTCGATACGAACGGAGGTCTTTGCCAGCACGTCGCAAGCCTGCAGGAGCAACTTCAGCGTCTGAGCCGCTATCAGACGATCGTCGACGCCGAAGCCGCCGCCGCTGGAATACGAGCACAAACCGAGACGTGGGCAGCGCAGCTCAGGGCGAACGCGCAGGCCGCTGCGGCGGAACTCGCCAGCGGCGCTCGACGGGAGGCCGATCGCCTCCTCGCCGACGCGCGCACCACGGACGCCCAAGCGCTCGCCGCCGCCGAAGCCTTGAAGGCGCAAACTGAGACGTGGGCAGCGCAGCTCAGGGCGAACGCGCAGGCCGCTGCGGCGGAGCTCGCCAGTGGAGCTCGACGGGAGGCCGATCGCCTCCTCGCCGACGCGCGCGCAACGCACGCGCAGGCGCACACCGCGGCCGACAACTTGAAGGCGCAGATCGCGGCAGAGGCGCAGGCCGCCCAAGCGGCGGCGCATGCCTCGGTTCAAGCGACGCTGGGCCAGGCTTCTGCCGACGCGGCGCGTATCGTGGATAACGCGAACCGGCGCGCCGAGGAGATCGCCGGCGCTGCGCTCACCGCGCAACGGGAAGCGAAGCGCCTCGAGCAGACCGCGCAGGCGATGAAGAACGTGATCGAGGGCTACGGCGATCGCTACGTCATGCCGACGGTGGGGCTCCTGGACGAGCTCGCCGAGGAGTTCGGCTTCGCCGAGGCAGGACAGCGCCTCAAGGCGGCCCGCGGCAAGTGCCGCGACATGATCAGCGACGGCGCGGCGGCGACGTGCGAGTACGCGGAGGCGAACCGGCGCACGACGGCCATCGCCTTCGTGCTCGATGCGTTCAACGGCAAGGTGGACACGATTCTCGCCGATGTTCGGCACGACAACTCTGGGACCTTGCAGCAGAAGATCCGGGATGCGTTCATGCTGGTGAACCAGAACGGGCGCGCCTTCCGCGAGGCGCGGATCCTACCCGAGTATCTCGACGCCCGGCTCGAGGAGCTCCGATGGGCCGTGATCGCGCAGGAGCTGAAGCTGAAGGAGCGCGAGGAGCAGCGGCAGATTAAGGAGCGAATCCGGGAGGAAGAGCGAGCCCAGCGCGAGTTCGAGAAAGCGAAGAAGGAGGCCGAGAAGGAGGAGGAGACGATCAGGAAGGCGATGGAAAAGGCACGTCGCGATGTGGAGAAGGCGAACGACGAAGAGCGCGCCAAGTACGAGCAGAAGCTCCTCGAACTCTCCGAGCGGCTTCGCGCGGCGGAGGAGAAAAACCAGCGCGCCGTCTCGATGGCGCAGCAGACGAAGGCCGGGCACGTCTACATCATCTCGAACGTCGGTTCGTTCGGAGAGCACGTCTACAAGATCGGCATGACCCGGCGGCTCGAGCCCCTGGACCGAGTCCGTGAGCTAGGCGATGCGAGCGTGCCGTTCGAGTTTGACGTGCACGCGATGATCTCTAGCCAGGATGCTCCAGCCCTCGAACGGGCGCTCCATCAGCGTTTTGTCCGCAACCAGGTGAACAAGGTGAACCCGCGCAAGGAGTTCTTCCGTGTGCCGCTCCACGACATCCGACAGGAGATCGGGCGGATGTCGCTGGAGGTAACGTGGACGCTAGCGGCAGACGCCCGGGAGTTCCGAGAGACCCAGGCGATTGAGCGTGCGATGGCGAGTAAGACCTTCGACGAATCCGCCTGGCTGGAGGCGCAAGCGAGAGCCGAAGCCTCGCCGGCGTTCGAGCGCGATCTCGCGGAGGCCACCGCCTGACAGCGACGCGTATCAAGGCCAGCGGTGGAGCGGCGCAAGCCCGCTGCCGCGCCGCCCTCCGCAGGACGCGCGCTACCTCTCTGCCAGCTCGACCGTCGTCTCGCCGAGCACCGGGTGGATGTAGCTCACCCACTCGAACACCGCGAGCGCGGTCCCGTGCATCTTCTCGACGAGACCGGAGACGATCGTGGGCGGCAGTCGCTCGTAGCGGTATCCCTTCCCGCGGTGCCGGTGCTTCTGCCTCGAAGCCCAAGCTCGGTGGTTCGGCGCCGCGGCAGGGATCTGCCTCGCGAGCGAAGAGAAGTTCCAATGCAAGCTCTCTCCGGATGCCTCGCCAGGCTCCTGGTGGGTGGAGCTAGGCTGCAGCGGAGACTGCCTTGTTCCGGGACCGTCGCGCGCCGGCCGCGCCGGCCCCCTGCGGCTTCGTCGGCGTGGCGCCCGCGGGCGGGGTGGAGACGGCGCGGACGAGCGCGGCGGCGATGGCCGCCGTCATCCGCGCGGTCGGCAGCCGCGGCGTGAACGCGAGCACGCGCTCGCCAGGGCGCCGGCCGCGCGAGGAGCGGCCGCTGCTCGCGAGCCGCTCGACGGCGTGCTCGCAGGGCGAGCCCGGGGCGACGCGCAGCAGCACCTCGGGCAGCCCGATGGCGCCGCCGGCGCCGGGCGCGTAGACGACGCCGACCTCGATCGCGACGAAGCCGGGGAGCGCGGCGCGCGGCGAGAGGCCGAGCCGGAGCTCGTCGGCGTCAGGGCTGCCGTCCGGGATGCGAAGGCGGCCGACGACGCGGAGCTCCGTGGCCGCGGCCGCGCCGCGGGCCGCCGCGCTCGCGGTCGCCCTGGACGCCGCGCCGGGCGCCTTCGCCGCGGCGCCGGCAGGACTCTTTGGCGCGGCCGTCGCGCTCGCCTTCGGCGCGCGGAGGTCGGCGCTCGCCGGCGCCTTCAGCGTGCGGCGCACGCGCCGCGCGACGTCGCGCAGGAACGCGACCGGCCGCGCCGCCGGATCGGCGGGGAGCTCGGCGAGGCGGCCGGTGCAGAAGATCGCGAGCAGCGCGGTCGCGTCGAGCGCCAGCAGGTGGGCGTGGTACGGCGAGACGCGGGCCACGGCGTACACGCCCCCGCCGAGGGCCGCGAGCAGCGCGACGAGCAGCGCCTTGCCGGCGCGCGTCGAGACGTCGAGGTAGACGCCGCGCACCCGCGGCGGCTCGCGGAAGGCCTCGGCCTCCGCGACGGGGAGCCACTTGCCAGGGCGCCGCAGCGCCCCGCCGGCGCGCTCCGGGCGGGGGGTGCGGTGCGCGGCGAGGGCGGTCGCCGCCGCCACGAGCGCGGCGCCCGCGGTGCCGTCCCTGAGCAGGAGCTCCAGCGCGACGCCCGCGACGAGCGCGAGCCCCGCCAGGGCGGCGCGCGGCGCGAGCGGGATCGGGACGAGCGGCCGCGGCGCGACGCCCGCGGCGCGCGCGAGGCGCTCGTGCTCGCGCGCCTTGAGCGCGACGAGCGCGCTGTAGATCGCGAAGAGCACCACCCCGGCGGCGAGGTAGACGGTGCGGCTGCGATCGGGGCTCGCGGCCGCGGCGTCCGCCAGCCGCCCGAGCGCGTCGGCGGCGGGCGTCGCCGTGGCGGGCGCGGGCTGGAAGGCGCGCGCGTCGGCGCGGACCGCCCACCGGACGGCCTCGCCCTTCGGGGCGTACGGGCGGAGCAGCTCCAGCTCGTCCTTGTCGAGCGAGCGGCGGAGCGTGGAGAGCGTCATCGGCGCCGCGAGCGCCTCGGCGCCGTCGCCCGCCTCGGGCGCCTCGTCGACGCGGGGCTCGTCGGGCGCGGCCGGGAGCTCGACGGTGAGCCGCGCCGAGTCGTAGCCGTCGTCCCAGAGGGGGCCGGTCCACGCGACGCGGGAGCTCGGGCCGTCCTTCTGGACGAGCCCCCGCTTCATGAGGTCCGTGCGGTAGCGGAAGAAGAGCACGAACACCCCGCGGCTCAGGCCCTTGCCGTCGAAGCGGGCCCGCAGCGCCGGCGGGCGGAGCGTGCCGTCCGCGCGCGGGCGGACGTCGGGGGGCAAGAGCTCGATCTCGACCGGCGTCGCGGACGCGAGGGAGCTCGCCTCCGCGGCCTTGAGGGGCACGGCGTAGCTGCCCTGGTCGAGCTGGGCGTCGGGGTCGACTCCCTGGATGTCGAGGGCGCGGAGGGGCCCGCCCGAGACCTTCAGCGTGACCTTGTGCTCGACCGTGGCGGCGCCGGCGCGGTCGATCGCGAGCCGCACGTCGTCTCCGGCGACGTGCACCTCGACCCACGCGCGCGCCGGAAGAGCGAACGCGATCGTCACGAGCGCCGCCAGGAACGGGAGCAGCAGCGCCGGCCCGGGGCGGCGGGCGATGCGAGAGGGCATGGTGCAGACGTCCCACGGCGCCGCGCGCGGGGCCAAGTTCTGTGGCCGGCGCGGCGCTCCTGGCGCCGTCGTGCCGGCGCCAGGAGCGCCGCGGCGGGGGCGCGCTGCGGTCTCGTCCGCGGCAGGGGTGCGCCGCGCTCCGCCGCGGGCGGCGCGCCCCGCCGCGGACGAGACCGCGGCGCCCGCGCTGCTTCCGGTCAGGCGGCAGCGGGCGTGATCAGAACGCGACGCCGAGCGAGAGCGACCCCATGAGCTTGATCTTCCCCGCCTTCTCGTAGAACACATACGGGCGGAAGCCGGGGATGTCGATCTGCGCTGGAGGGGCGAGCGCGACGCCGAGGCCGAACCCGCCTGACATGGCGAACCCGCCGTCGCGGCCGAAGATGTTCGTGCTGCCGATGATCAGGCCGAGGACGGCGCTGCTCACGTCGCGCTTCCCGGTGATCGCCGCGGAGGTGGTGGGGGTGTAGACCGCCTCGAACGACTCGTAGCCGAAGCGCCCTTTCACCCAGAACCCCCGGAGCGGCTTGCCCTCCACGTAGACACCGACGTCGGCCGCGAGCGCGTATCCGGTCGTATCGATCGTCGCGTCGTCGAGCGAGCCCCAGATCCACGACGGCGTGATGCCGATGGTGAGCGGTCCGACGACAGCGACCTCTCCCTCGAAGGTCATCCTTCCGAACAGGAGATCCAGGGCGTTGTAGCGGACCGACCAGCGGCAGCAGGTGGCCTCGGGCGGCCTCGGCGGCGGCGGCGGTCCGGCCGGCAAGGCCTCATAGCCGGGCGGCTGCTGCGGATAGCCCTGCTGCGGATAGCCCTGCTGCGGGTAGCCTTGCTGAGGATACCCCTGCTGCTGAGGATAGCCCTGCTGCGGATAGCCTTGCTGAGGGTACCCCTGCTGCTGAGGGTAACCCTGCTGCTGCGGATACCCCTGCTGCGGATAGCCTTGCTGAGGGTACCCCTGCTGCTGAGGATACCCTTGCTGCTGGGGGTAACCTTGCTGAGGATACCCCTGCTGCTGAGGGTAACCTTGCTGAGGGTATCCCTGCTGCTGAGGATACCCGGCCTGCGGCGGGGCAGCTCCGCCGGGCTGCCCCTGGCCTTGCGGGAGCGGCTGAGCGGGCTGTTGTTGCGCGGCCGACGCCGGCGCGAGGAGGAGCGCGCCGAGGCCGAGAAGGACGCCGCAAGCCGCCGAGCGGGGAACCATCCAGGAGACGGGCGCGCTCGCGGAGCCCCGACCCGTGCTGAAAGCGCAATCCATGGCGGTCGACTCTACCGAATCCCGAGCAGGCCGGCTACACGCGCGCCGCGAACCTCGCCGCCCTCGCGCGCGCGATCTCCAGCTTGTAGTCTCCCGCCCGATGCCGCCTGCCCCCGATGTCGTCGCCGCCACCGCCGATCCCGCGCCCGGAAGCCTCGCCGCCAGCGACACAGCGGCCGCGCCGGCGGCCGCGCCCGGCGCCGCGCGGGGACCGGAGACTCCGGCGGTAGAGCTCGACCGCGCGCTCTCCGAGCTGGGCGACGCGGCCCTCGGGTTCGCGCGCATGCCGCCGCGCGACAAGGCCTCCCTGCTCCGCTCGCTGCTCCCGGGCCTGCTCGCCGCCGCGCGCCCGCAGGTCGAGGCGTCGTGCGCCGCGATGGGGCTCGACCCCCGCTCGGCGGCGAGCGGCGAGGCGTGGCTCGCCGGGCCGTACCCGACGCTCTCGCACGTGCGCCTCCTCGCCGAGGCGCTCGAGGACATCGCCGCGCGCGGCCGCCCGCGGCTCGCCCGCGGCGCGGTGCGCGAGCGCGCGGACGGCCGCGTCGAGGTGGAGGTGTTCCCGGCGCGCCGCGGGGACGCCGCGCTCCACGGGCCCGCCCGCGCGCGCGCGCTGATGCTGCCCGGAGCGACGCGCGCCGGCGTCCGTGAAGAGCAGGCGCGCTTCTACCAGCAGCGCGACCCCGAGGGGGGCGTCGCGCTGGTGCTCGGCGCGGACGACGTCGCCAGCGTCCCCCTCCGGGAGGCGCTCCACGAGCTCTTCGTCGAGGGGCGGGTCGTCGCGCTCGCGGTGAGCCCGCGGAGCGCGCTCCTCGGCGCCATCATCGAGCGCGCCCTCGCCCCGCTCGTCTCGCGCGGGCTCCTCCGCTTCGTGTACGGCGGCGCGGACGCGAGCGCCTACCTCGCGGCCCACCCCGCGGTCGCGGAGGTCCACGTCACCGGCTCGGCGGCCGCGCACGACGCGCTCGTCTGGGGGCCGCCGGGCCCCTCGCAGGCGCTCCGGCGAGCGTCCGGAGAGCGGCTGCTGGAGAAGCCGATCTCCTCCACGCTCGGCGGCGTCAGCCCGGTCCTCGTGATGCCGTGGCTCTACGGCGGCGACGAGCTCTGGTTCCAGGCGCGGGTCCTCGCGAGCCAGGTCGTGAGCAACGCCTCGCCCGGCAGCCATGCGGCGCAGGTCCTCGTGCTGCCCAGGGGCTTCGTGCAGCGGCCGCTGCTCCTCCGGCTGCTCCACCGCGCGCTCTCCGCCGTGCCGCCGCGGCGCTCCGGCCATCCGGACGCCGAGGCGCGGTACGCCGCGCTCACGGCCGGGCGCGCGCCGCTCGAGCGCGAGCTCCTCGACGGCTCGCCCGACGCGCCGCTGCCCCGCGGGGTCGTGCGCATCGGCGAGCCCGGGCCGGGGGAGCTCCCGTGGACGCTGGTCACCGGGCTCTCCGGCTCGGACGCCGACGAGCCGCTGTTCTCGACCGAGCCGCGCTGCGGCCTCCTCTCCGTCGTCGAGGTCGGCACGAGCGACCCGGTGGAGTTCCTGGCGGCGGCGACGCGCTTCTGCAACGACCGGCTCCGGGGCACGCTGGGCGCGTCGATCGTGGCGCACCCGATCAGCGCGGAGGACCCCGCCGTCGGCGCCGCGCTCGAGCGCGCCCTGCTCGAGCTCCGGTACGGCGTGATCGCGGTGAACCAGGCGCCCGCCGCCGCGCACGCGGCCGTGGTCCCGCCCTGGGGCGCGCACCCGAGCGCCACGCTCGCCGACATCCAGAGCGGGCTCGGCTTCGTCCACAACACGGCGATGCTCGGGCAGGTCGAGAAGACGATCCTGCGCGCGCCGCTCACCACCTTCCCGCGGCCGTCCAGCTTCTGCGATCACCGGCGCGCCCACGTCGTGGGGGAGCGACTCGCGGCCTGCGCGGCGGCCCCGGGGTGGGGCAACATCGCGCGCGTCGTCTCGGCGGCGCTGCGGGGGTGACCGCGCGCCGCCGGCGCTCCGCGCGAGGCGCGCCGTCGCCGGGCCGCGCCGCCGGCGCCCGAGGCAAACCCACAAAACAAGGCCGGCGGCGCTCACCCGAGAGCCCTCAGGGGCTCGGGCGAACGCCGCCAGCGCGCTGTCGACGTCGAGGTGCGCTGTGCTGTGCGGCGATCAGGACGGGAGCGACGAGCGGAACTCCTTCACCTTCTCCAGGATGTCGCGCAGCGCGTTCCGGGAGGTCTCCGAGACGTCCTCCGCCAGCTTCTCCGCGTCGAGGAGCGTGGGCTCCAGCTTGCCCCAGGCGTCCTTCGCCTCCATGCCGGCCAGGTGGAGCCTGACCCGGATCTCGTCGCGCAGGGTCTGCAGCGACTCCAGGCTCTTGGTCAGATCGCTCTTCAGCTCGGACGTGATGTTGCTCATTCTTTTCCTCCCGTATCTACGAGGTGTTGGGTGCTCGTCGGCCAATGCATCTGCCGCGCCAGACGGCGTGCTTCAACGCAGCGCGCGACGCCGGCGCGTCCAGACCGGAGCCGAGCACATCAATCTCTGGAGCAATCACCGGCGGGCGTCCGCACGGAGTGTGGCGAAATTGCTCGGCGAGCGCGTTTTTGCCCCGCCGCCGCGCGAGCTCTTCAGGTGAGCTGGCCCTTCGCGAAGACGACCCCGTCGAGATCGGCATAGATGAATCCGCCAGGAACATAGGTGATCCCGGCGAACGTCACGGGGACGTCGCGGTCCCCCGCGCCCTTCTTGCCGCTCTTCCGCGGGTGCGTCGCGAGGGCCTTCACACCGATCGGGATGCGGGCGATCGCCTCCGCGTCGCGGATGCAGCCGTACACGAGCAGCCCGGCCCAGCCGCTCCGATGGGCGATGTCGGCGAGGTTGTCCCCGAGGAGCGCGCAGCGGAGCGACCCGCCGCCGTCCACGATCAGCACCCGCCCTTCGCCCGGCTCCTCGAGCGTCTTGCGGACGAGCACGTTGTCCTCATGGACCTTGACCGTCGCGACGCGGCCGTGAAACAGGCGCGCTCCGCCGTAGTCCCGGAAGATCGGATCCGCGACGGCGACCGCGTCCGGGTGCTCATCGCACAGATCCGTGGTTCGAACCCTGATCTCTGAGCTCATCGAGGCTCCTTGGCATGCTTGACCGGAACAGCCCGCACCGCTTCCCCCTGCGCGCCTCCGCGCACCGTCCGCGTGCGCCCGCGCACCCGCGAGAAGGGAGCACGACGTGCCATGGAGGAGTGAACAGAGAGGTGAGGCGTCAGGAAGAAACTCGGGCTATTCCCCGATTCACCGCTTCACGCCAGAACACTCTAGGGGACCGAGCGCCGGATTCAACCGCTCTCGCGCTCGCGCGCTCGTATCGTGATCGCTCAGGACGGCTCGCGGCGGTCGGCGTCCCCGGGAGGGGGGATGCGCTCGTCGTCCTTGCCCCCTCGCGCGCGCGGGTCGGCGAACGCCGCCGCGTCGACGCCGTGGCGGACGAGCCAGCGGCGCAGCTGGTTCCTGTGCATCCCGAGCGAGCGGGCCGCGCGCGTGACGTTCCCCCGCTCGCGCCGCAGCGCCATCTCGATGGCGATCCGCCGCATCTCCACCGGCGCCGGCGTGCGCTTCGCGATCTCCGTGATGTCGAGGCCCGCGGACGGCGCGAGATCCGACGCCTCCACGACGGTGCGCCCTGCCTCGAGCGCCGCGAGGCCCGCCTGCCGCACCTCGCGGAGCAGCTCCCGCACGTTGCCGGGCCACGCGCGCAGGGCGCAGGACTCCAGGAGCCCGACGCTCGGCGCGAGCCGCGCGCCGTCGCGCCCGAGCTCCGCCGCGACGAGCCAGGGCAGCTCCTCGAGCCGCTCCGTCAGCGCCGGGATCCGCACCTCGGGCCGGCCGATCCGGTAATAAAGGTCCTCGCGGAAGCGGCGCGCCGCGACCTCGGCCTGGAGATCCTTCAAGGTGGCCGCGCAGAGCCGGAACTCCACCTTGCGCGGGCGCGTGTCGCCGAGCGCGATCACCTCCCGCGTCTCGAGCACGCGGAGCAGCTTGGGCTGGACCGACGCGTCGAGCTCCGCGACCTCGTCGAGGAACAGCGTGCCGCCGTGGGCGGCCTGCACGTAGCCCTCGGCGTCGGCGTTCGCGTCCGAGTACGCCCCGCGCCGCGCGCCGAAGAACAGCCGCTCCGCGAGGCCCTCCGGGATGGCGGCGCAGTTCACGGCCACGAAGGGGCCGCTCCTCCCGGTCGCCGCGTGGAAGGCGCGCGCCGCGAGCTCCTTGCCCGAGCCGCTCGGCCCCGTGAGCAGCAGCGTGTCGCCGCGCATCCCCGCGCGAGCGACCTTCTCGCGGACCTCCCGGAGCGTGGGGCCGACGAGCCCGTCCTCCTGCTGCAGCACGCCGCCCCGCTGGAACGGCGCGATGTCCGCGGCGAAGCGCAGCAGCGTGCTCCCGAGCCGGAGCACGCGCGGGAGCGACGGGAAGACGTGGCTGTCTATCTGCTTGCCATCGACGAAGGTGCCGTTCCTGCTGCCGAGATCGGCGATCTCGATCCCCTGGCCCGAGAGGGAGATGCGGGCGTGGCGGCGCGACACCTGGTCGTCGTCGACGACCACCATGTCGTCCGCCGGGGCGCGCCCGAGCTCGATCGCGCCGCCCCCGAGCGGGATCGGCGCGCAGGCAGGCTGGCCGCGGGTGAAGATGACCACGAGACCGGGCACGGCGGTCTCCGGCGGCGCCTGCGCCGCGTCGCGCGCCCTGATCGTCGATTGAGCGTCAACAACCACACCGTACGCATACCCGATCCCGCGGCAGCCCTGAAGGGACCCGAGGAATTCGTCGGAGTGCGGCTGGAAGATTCAGGTGAGGTGCGACGCCGGCGCGCTCCTCGTCGTGAGCGGCGCGCGGTGGTGTCTCGTCAGTACCGCGGCACCGACGGGTCGACCCGTTGCGACCACGCGTCGATCCCGCCTTCGAGGTTGTAGAGGTTCCTGAAGCCCTTCGCGAGGTAGTGCTCCGCGGCCGCCTGGCTGCGCCCGCCGTGGTGGCAGTGGAAGACGATCCGCGTCTCCTTGGGGAGCGTGTCGAGGTGCCGCTGCCCTTCCTGGTCGAGGAGGCGGGCCCCCTCGATCTTCGCGATCGCGCGCTCCTGCGGGGTGCGGACGTCGAAGAGCTCGAGCGCCTCGCCGCTGTCCAGCATCGCCTTCAGCGCGGTGGGCGAGAGCTGCTTGACCTTCGGCGGCTCGCTCGGGCTCTCCAGCTTGAAGCCGCCCGAGGGGCCGTCGACGAAGTCGATCGACAGCCCCTCGGCGCGCCGCGCGCTCGCGCGGTCGAGCAGGAACACCGCCCCGCCCGCGTGGACCTCGACGTCGCCCGCCTGCCGCGGGCCGAAATAGAGGCCGTAGCTGTAGGACGGGTCGATCTCGATGTGCACGAAGTCGGCGTCGGACTCCCGCGCGGAAGCGAACGCCGCGACGGCCGCCGGGGTCACGCGGATCGAGGGCGGCGCCTGCGGCTCGCCCTGCGAGAGCCCGAGCGCCTTCACCAGCTCGCCGGTCGCGTGCAGCTCCTTCACGATGTCGCACCCGCCGACGAACTCGCCGCGGATGTAGAGCTGCGGGATCGTCGGCCAGCTCGAGAACTCCTTGATGCCGTCGCGCAGCGCCGGGTCCGACAGGACATCCACCGTCTGGTACTCGGGCAGGTGCTCATCGAGGATGCCCACCACCGTGGCGGAGAAGCCGCACTGCGGCATCCTCCGCGTCCCCTTCATGAACAGGACGACATCGTTCTCGCGGACGATGGTGGCGATCCTGGCCCGCATGGGCTCGCTCAGGCTCATGTTCTTGCTCTCCTCCGCGGCCGTGGCGCCGCGGTCGACTCTCCCGCGCGCGTCCGCGGGCCTCTCGCTAGCATGGGCAACGCACGGCAGCGAGGCCCCGCGGCCCGCCGCGCTCGCGTCTGCCGCGGGCGTCTCGCCGGAGCCGCGGCGCTCGGCGCGGGCGGCGGACGGAGCGCGCCGCGGACGGCGAGGCGCCCTGCGGGTGAGGCGCCTGGCGGATGAGGGGCCCTGCGGATGAGCCGCCTGGTGGGATGAGGCGCCAGCGCGGCGCGACGAGGTGGCTGCGCAGCGCGCTCAGCGGCCGAATAGCAGCCCCACGACCGCCGCGATCGCGGCGAGGGTCGCGAGCACGGCGGGCGTGCTGAGCTTCGCGCCGAGCGCGCGTACGCGCCCGCCGCTCGCGCTCGAGGGGCGCGCGAGCGCGTCCGACGGCGGCGGCGCGACGCAGCGCACGCCCGGGGACGCGGCGCTCTCCGCGCGGACCTCGACGAGCAGCTGATCGAGCGGGGCGTGCTCGCCGAAGGGGCGCACGAGGCGGAGCGTCACGCAGCCGGTGAGATCGGGGGGCAGCCGGAGCCGCAGCGTCCTCTCGGCGACCTCCGCCGGGGCGCGGTGGGCGCCGCTCCGGGCGCAGCTGTCGCAGCCGCCGCCGTCGCAGCGCGCGCAGGTGACGCGGGCGGGCACGGCGATCTCGATGTCCGCGCCGCCGCGCGCCCACGCCGCCGGCACGGCGATCGAGAGGCGGCCTCGCGCGCCGTCCGAGGCGTCGAGGTCATCGCGGTCGATCAGCTGCCCGAGCTCGGCTCTGCCCATGTTCCTTGTGTGCCGCACCCGGGAGCCGGCGCCAAGCGCCGGCGCAGCGCGGCCCCCGGGGACGCGCGCGGCGCGGGGCCCTCAGGGGTGCGCGTCGCGCGGCCCGCGCGGCTCGTGCGGCTCGTGCGGCTCGTGCGGCTCGTGCGGCTCGTCGCGGAGCGCGCGGCCGCCCCCCGCCGCCCGCCCGGCGCGCAGGACGCCCACGGCCGAGAGCAGGCACGCGAGCACGAGCAGCAGCCCTCCGAACGAGCCGGGCCGCGTGCTCTCCTTCAACCCCACGATCAGCACCCGCGCGAGCTCGGCGTCCGGCACCCGCGCCGGGTCTTCCAGGTAACCGAACACAGCGCCGAGCGCGATCCAGGTCGCGTGAATCGTCGCCACCAGCGTTGTCAGCCCCATCGCCGCGATGAACCTGAGCTTCCCGGGCTCCGGACGCCGCGCGAACTGGACCGCCGCGCCGACGGTGACCATCCCGAAGACCAGGATGGGCCACATCCCCCAGCCACCCTCGAAGAAGAAATCGAACATCGGTCGCCTCCCGCTCCTCTCCCTGCGTTGGTGTGCCGCCGTCGCCGTCCGCGCCGGCCTGCACATCCTCCAACGCGGCGCCGGCGGTGGCGTGACCGGGAAAGTTCCTTGTCACGCCCGGCGCGCTCGCGCGTTATGGCGGCGTGGAGAGGGGAGGCGCAGCTGCTCCGTCCGACGCCGCGCTCGCGGCGCGCCTGCGGCGCCGCGACCCGCGCGCCTTCGACGAGCTCTACGCGCGCTACCACCCCCGGATCTTCAGCTTCCTCGTGCGCCTCTCGGGCCGCCGGGACGTCGCCGAGGACCTGTTCCAGGACACCTGGCTCGCTGTCGCGCGCCACGCCGACCGGCTGGCCGAGGACACCGATCTCGCCGCGTGGCTGTTCACGATCGCGCGGAACCGCTACCGGAGCCACCGCCGCTCCGCCGTGCTCGATCTCGCGCGCGCCGTGCTGTTCTCCCGCGAGCCCGCGCCGGCCGCGCCCGGGCCCGAGGCCGCGGCGGACGCCCGCGCCGAGGTGGCGGCGCTCGAGGGGGCGCTCCGCAGCCTCGCGGCCGGGCACCGCGAGGTGCTGCTCCTCGGCGCCGTCGAGGGGCTAGAGGCGGCGCAGGTGGCGAAGGTCCTCGGCGTCCGTGAGGACGCCGCGCGCAAGCGCCTGTCGCGCGCCCGCGCCGAGCTTGCGGCCTGCCTGGAAAAGCGAAATGCTGAGCGGCCCCGGACGGGATCGGCGCCCCCGATCTCCGCCGCGGACGCCGCCGATCGACGCGCGCGCGGAGGTTCTCGATGAAGCCGTTCTCAGGAGAGGATCCGCTGGCGAGAGGCCTCGCCGAGCTGCCGGCCGTCCCGCTCGACCCGGCGGTGGCCGACGCGGTGAGGCGCCGCGCCCGCGCCGCGCTCGCGGAGGGGGCGGAGCGCCGGGCGCCGCTCGCGCGGCCCTCGCCCGCCTGGGCGGCGGTGCTCCTGCCGGGCCTGCTGCTGAGCTCGGGCGCGGTGTACGTGTGGGATGCGGTGCAGAAGATCGGGCAGATCTACGGGGGAGGGTAGGGGCCGGGCGGCGCCTCCGCTGCCCGCGATGGGCAGCGAAGGCGCGGCGCGCGGATCAGTCGCCGATATCGACGACCTCGAGCCCGTAGTGCCCGAGCGGGCAGAGGGCGCGGTCGCCGGAGACCGTCACCCGGGTCGGGTACGAGGAGAGCTCGCCCTTCGTTTCGTACGTCAGCTCGTCGAGGTCTGCCGCATCGAGGACGACGAGCGACGGCGGGCTGTAGCTGGAGAGGAGGAGGCGCTTCCCGTCCGCGAGGAGCGGCCAGCCGAAGCGGATCTCCGAGTCCGTCTGCGGGGCGAGCTCGATGCTGCCCGCCTCCAGCCCGCTGGCCACGAGGACCCCGGACCGATCCTCGGTGTCGCCGTCGTCCGCGGTGTAGTAGCTCCCGTAGGTGTACATGAAGACGCGGTCATCGCCGACGAACACCTCCCACATCGACCTGTTGTCGGCCAGCGGGCTCTCGTCGCGGAGGCTCGCTGTCTCGGCGCCGACGTCGACGAGCTTGAGCGTGTGGCTCGTGCCTCGGCAGAGGCCGGGGCCCTCCCGGGTCTCCTGGTTGTGCGGCAGGAACTCGGCCCACCCGAAGGTGCCGTAGCACGCGACGTAGTCCGCCGCCTCGAACTCGACCGTCTGGTAATCCATCGTGAGCGCGCGGCCGGACGTGCGGTCGAAGGCGAGCAGCGAGCCGGGCACGTTGACCGGCGCCCGCACCACCGGCGACGACGGGTCGGCCACGTCGATGCGATCGATGTAGAAGCGCGCCCTGGAGGGATCGTCGGGCAGCGGCACCCAGTGCGAGGTCAGCACGGTGGTGCCGTCGATCTGCAGGCCGGTGTAGCCAGCGCCCTCGGGCAGCGCCACCGAGCGGTGCGCCGGGCTCGACGGGTCGGAGAGGTCGATGATCTCCAGCGACGCCTCGGAAGGCGGGGGCGCCCCGGCGCCGCCGCCCTCGTCATCGTAGTAGTAGTAGCCGCTGCTGACGTTGCGGACCACGAGGGTGCTCCCCGCCTGGACCACGGAGTCGACCTTCTGGACGACGTTGCCGTAGTACCCCAGATAGGAGAGCCCGTTCTCGCCGCGGAACGGCACGACGCCCTGGCTCGCGACGCGGGGAGCTTCGGGGTTCCTGAGGTCGATCACGGCGAGCTGCACCTGCGCCGTCCAGTCCGCAGAATACGAGACCCAGAGCAGGTAGGCGTACTGCCCGTGCGCGAAGATGTGCGGGTCGGTGATACCGGAGCCGTAGCAGCCGCTCTCCGCCCCGTTGGACAGCTCCGCGAGGTCGAGCTTGCCGAGCGGCTCGGCGCGGCCCGGATCCGCGGCGGGGACGACCTCGACCTGCGCGCTGCTCGTCCACCAGTCCGTGCTCAGGCGGACGACGAGGTCGCCGGTGACGACCGCGTTGTCGACGATCGTCGCGAGGGTGAGGTCGGCGACCTCGACCGGGGCGTCGCGATCATCGATGTTGAACGTCCCGACCTCCTCGTCGGAGACGGCGAAGAGCCGGTCGTCGTGGACGAAGGCGCGGCGCGCCTGGCCGCGCGCGGGGGCGGAGCCGCGCTTCGTGAGCGAGTCGGTCGTGAAGTCGATGAGCTGGATGCCGCTCTCGTACGAGCCGCAGCCGTCCTGGTCGCTGTCATAGCTCCAGCCGCTGTAGGGCACGAGGATCGTGCCGAGGTCGTCGAGGATGGTGAAGGCCTTGTGGATCCGGTCCTGGTCCTCGGCGAAGCTCCCCCCCCAGCCGCCGAAGTGGACGCGCTCCAGCATCGTCGGGTTCGAGAGATCGGAGACGTCGAAGAGCGAGACGTGGAGCGAGGCCTCGGTGGAGGCGTTGTCGAACCCGAGCGCGAGCAGGCGGTTGCCGCGCGGCTGCATGTGGTAGACCCAGCCGGGCATCTCGAGCTCGCCGACCTGGGCGGGGTGCTCCGGGTCGCTGAGGTCGATGGTGAACAGCGGGTCGGTCTGCTCGGCCGTGATCGCGTAGGCGCGGTCGCCGTCGAAGCGGACGGAGCGCAGCGTCTCGGGCCGGGGCAGCGTGAGCTCGGTGTAGCCGAGGGGCGTGATCTCCTCCGAGGAGGCGACGGAGAAGGTCTGGACGCCGGGCTTCGCCTGGTTGTTCCACCAGAGGCCGGGCTGGCTGATGACGCGGAGGACGCCCTCGTGCTCGTCCATCTGCCAGCGGCTCTCGATCTGGCCGGTGGCCTCGACGCTCGCGCCCTCGACGAGGGCGCCGCCGGGGTCGGAGATGTCGATGATCTGGATGGTGGAGTGTCCCTCGGCGGTCCCGTCCCACTCGATGCCGGCGACGTACATGCGATCCGCGGTGACGCTCACGCTGCGGCGCCACCCGTAGCCGTAAGGGTCCTCGTCGCCGTAGGTCAGCTGATCGACGACGTCGATGTCGGCGGGGTCGGCGACGGACAGGGAGGTGACGGTGGTGTTCCGCGAGCTCGAGCACCCCCAGCAATAGCCGTTCTCGAACGTGACCGCATAGAGCACGTCGCCGACGATGCGAGAGTCGGAGATGCTGCCCGGTAGGTCGAACGACCCGATCGGCTGGATGTTCGCCGGGTCGGAGACGTCGAGCGCCTCGATGCGGCTCGTCTGCACGGAGGTGTAACCGCCGGTCGAATCGTCGAGGATGTAATGCTCCCACGACGAGAACATCGCGTAGACGACCCCGTCCCGCAGGTACATCTCGAAGGGGATCCCGCTCGCCTGGTGTCGCCCGACGAGCCTCAGCCTGTCGCGCCGCGAGATATCGATGATGCTGAGCCCCGAGTACTGCGAGAGCGCGTAGAGCTTGCCGTCCTTGACCTGGATGATGTCGGCCTCGGTGATCGCGCGCTCGGCTTCGCCGTCGCCTCCTCCGTCGTCGTCGGGCACCGCGCCGCCGCCGGTGCCGGCGCTCGTACCTTCGCCGTCGGCCCCCCCGTTCACGTCTCTTCCCCCGGGGCCGTTCGGGTTGCCGGAGATGAAGTCGGTCGGCGTGGTCTCGTCGGGTGAGGGCCCCGTCGAGGTGATTACCTGGCAGCCGGTGAGCCAGGCCGACACAGCGGCCGCCGTGAGGACGAGCCAGCTGGCGTGAGATCTGGACAGGAACGTCATTGTCACCTCGTTCAAGACAAGACACAGGGCGTCATGCCTGCGCCGGTGCGTGCTGCACCCGTGGAGTCCCGTGCCCGGCGCACCAGCAAGCAGCAGGCCAGGTGGATCGCCCAGAAAACCCGTGAGTTTTCGCGGTCTCCGTCCGCCTTGTGCCAGAATGTGCAGCCAGCGGGATGCCGCGGTGTGCCTCCACCTGCCCGCAAAGGGTGCGCCGCCGCCCTCACGCCCAGATCCCGGGGTGGGCTCTCGGGGTCTGGCGGAGTGGCTCGCGCTCCTGGCCGGAGCTGCTCGCGCTGGCGGGAGCGTCGCGTTCGCGCGCCGGGGATGCCTGGACACGGGGCTGTGGAGCGACAGGCGAGCCTGGCGCCGGCGGCTGTCGGGTGGCACGGTCGATCGTTCGACAGGAGGCTTGATGATGGAACTGTTCAGCAAACGTCACCGGCTTGTTCTTGGGATGTTCATGCTCTTCGTCCCCCTGCTCACCGGCGCCAAGGGCAAAGGCTGTCAGCCCCCGGGCGACGGGGGGCCCGGGCCTGGGGGCGGCGGGTCCGCGGGCGGCGAGCCCGCGGCGTGCGTGGTGACCGGCTGTAGCGGTCAGGTCTGCGCGGATGCGGATGAGGGCGTGATCACCACGTGCGAGTACCGCGAGGAATACGCGTGCTACGCGGAGCACGGGGTGTGCGAGCGCGGCGCGTCGGGCGAGTGTGGCTGGCGGCAGACGCCGGAGCTCGAGGCGTGCCTCGGGGGCGGCGAGCCGGCGCCGTGCGTGGTGACCGGCTGCAGCGGTCAGGTCTGCGCGGACGAGGATGTCGTCACGGACTGCGAGTACCGCGAGGAGTACGCGTGTTACGCGGAGCACGGGGTCTGCGAGCGCGGCGCGTCGGGCGAGTGCGGCTGGCGGCAGACGCGAGAGCTCGAGGCGTGCCTCGGGGGCGGCGAGCCGGCGCCGTGCGTGGTGACCGGCTGCAGCGGTCAGGTCTGCGCGGACGAGGCCGTGGCCACCACGTGCGAGTACCGTGACGAGTACGCATGTTACGCGGAGCACGGGGTGTGCGAGCGCGGCGCGTCGGGCGAGTGCGGCTGGCGGCAGACGCGAGAGCTCGAGGCGTGCATCGCGGACGCGTCGGGCGACAGGACGCCGGTCAGCGGGCTCTGCATCCGTAACTCCGGCGACGCCTGCGCCTCGGACGCCGACTGCGCCGTCGGCGGCTGCGGCGGGGAGGTCTGCCATAACCCCGCCGTGAGCGAGGGGATCTCGACCTGCGACTGCACGAGCCCGGGGCTCGCCTGCGGGTGCGTGGACGGCGTCTGCTCCTTCTGGAACTGAGGCGGTCACCGAAGGGAGCAGGGGGCGCGCGCGCCCGGGAGGCGCGCGCGGCGGCCCGACGCCGCGGCCGGAACCGCGTGCGACCCGCGATGGGTGAAGGTGGCGTGGATGGCCTCGCGAAGCAGCACGCTCTGGAACGGCCCCGTGGTGGCGAGCAGCGCGAGATCAGGGAGATCCTTCACGCGCGAGTTCTCGCGCGAGCGGGGTAGCGTGAACGCGTGCAGCTTCTCGGCGACGTGCACCTCGCGCGCATACACGCGCAGCGTGGTGGGGGGCAGCGCAGCGAAGGCGAAAAAATCATCGCCTGTCCGGGTCTCGGGACGCACCAGCATGCGATCGCCGACCGCTATGTCGAGGCCGACGGGATCTCCATAGACCTCGCCGGCGAGCCGGGCCTGTGCGCGGAAGCGCAAACCCTCGTAGACGATGCCCTCGCCCTCCATGGTCGGGTGTCTCGGATCGGGTGTGATGTCGAAGGCGAGAAAGTCGTCGAGGTCGCGCTGGCCGACGAGGCGCAGCTCGACGAGCAGATCGTCGAGGCGACCGTGCAAGGCGAGGTCGATGTCACGGGTCTGGCGACGGATACCTCGGCGGCGTCATGCAGAACGCGCGCTCGCGAGCCGGAGGTCCTGCACCTCGGCCTGGGTGATCATCCCGCGCGCGAGCGCCTCGGAGATGGCTTGCTCGATGAACTCCGGGGAGACGCCCTTCTCGATACAGTCCCGGATCGTTCGCAGCGGTTTTGTGAGCGGGATCGGGCTCATCCATGCGATCTCCGACGAGCCGACTTCCGCGTGGTGAAGCACCGTGCCTCGGTCCAGGCGCGCGCTCGACGGAAGCTCCCAGCCCGACGGGACAGTGACGTGCCGCCGGCTTGGTAGGATATCGGAGAGCTGGTGGAGCGCGAGGGCGGTGTCGTGCGAGAAGACGCCTTGCTTCTCGGTCTGTAGCCAGAGGAGGACGAGGTCCTCGTGCTCGGACGGGGAGGAACTGGACGAGGCGGAAGACGTCGCTGCCGCAGCGCTCGACGCGCAGCTCGGTCTCCATCTGGGTGACAGCGACGAAGCCAGCCTCGACCGCCTGGCCCAGCGTGAAGTACCCGGCCTGCGTCGAAGCGACGTCGTAGAGCCGGTCTACCGGCCGAGGCCAGTCGAGGAATTCCTCGATGATACGCTCGTTCTCGAAGCGTACCTCTGCAGGTTCGCCCGTCGCCCCGGCCCTCTGGATAGCCTCGCGGATCATGGCCGCGATGCGCTCCTGGTCGACGAACGTCACCTTGACCCTGCCGAGCGGGATCTCCACTCCGAGCAGCGTAAGCTTCGCTCCGTCGCTTTGAAGCTCGATGTTGCCTTCGGGGCCTGGCCAGTCTTGCGCCCAGGCATCGTTCGCGGCGCTGCCCGTGACGAGCAGCGCGCGGCGAAGGGGCGGCCCGCGGATCAGTCGCCGAGGTCGACGACCTCGAGCCCGTGGTACCAGAGCGCGAGGTCGCCGGAGACCGTCAGCCGGTGGCTGTACGACGAGAGCTCGCCCTTCTTTTCGTACGTCAGCTCGTCGAGGTCGGAGGCGTCGAGGACGGCGATCGAGGGCGAGCTGTTGCTGAAGACGAGGAGGCGCGTCCCGTTGGCGAGGAGCGGCGAGCTGTAGCCGAGATCCGCGAGCGGCTTCGTCGAGAGCTCGTGACGCGCTCGCTTCCGCGAGCGAGGCACCCCTGGTGGTGCGAGCTGCCGTGACATATCGCGCGCGCGCAGTGCCATATCACGGCCCGCGGCGTGACATGTCACGCTGCGGGCCGTGACATGTCACGCCGCGGGCCGCGACATGTCACGCCGCGGGCCGCGATATGCTGCTCGCGCGCATCGGCCGTTGGCCGCGAACGCGAGGGCCTAGCGCGCCGCCGAGGTGCGCACTTCGGGCTGAATTGGCCGCGTCTTCGCGCTGCGGGGAGCCGCGCCCGGAGCCGGCGACTGGCGAGGGGAGCACCGCTGGTATGCGCGTTGCACACAACGCTCCGGACGGCGCGGAGCACCAGAGTTCGCGCCATATTGCCTGGATGACGGCGGGAACGAACAACATCACTTTTGCCGGGCTCGACAGCGGGGCAAAAGACAATCGGAGTGGAGACATCATGAGAATTGCGATCTTCGTGGCCGCCGCCCTGCTGGGCGCGTGCACGGTCGGCGTAGAACAGGAACAACCGATCGACGCCTTCGCGCAACCCAAGGAGGCCCAGGAGCCAGCACAGAAGGAGCTCTCGCGCGAGCCGGGGAGCGCGCAGGTCGCCGTCGCCAAGGCGGCCAGCGCCGAGGAGGTCGAGAAGATGCAGGCCGCGCGGCGCGAGGCGCGGGCCGCCGTCAAGCGCCGCGCCTTGCAGACGGATCTCCCGGAGCTGCTCGCCAAGATCAAGGCCACTCCTGAAGGGCCAGAGCGGCGGAGGCTCATGGGCGATTACGTCACCGCCGCTCACTACGCAGACGCGGAGATCGCCGTGAAGGCGATGCGCGAGCTCGATGAGCTCGTGGCCGCCCACTGATGATCCAACTCAGAGGAAGCCGGAGAGACCCATGAAAATCACGTCTCGATCGTTGCTGCGCGGCTCGTTGGCCGCTTCGCTCGGATTCTTCGCGGCGCTGTCGGCCAGCCCTGCCGAGGCGGGCTGCCCGATCACCTTCGACGACCCCATATCGCTGGGCAATGTCTTCGCCGAGGCCAGGACCTCGTTCGCGGTCTGGTCGCGACTCGTCAATGGAGATATTGCTACTTGTGGAGGCCCGGGCGCTACGTGCTGGATGTATCGTCAACAATGCCTCATCGGTGGCGGCGGGTCCAAGCTCATCAATGTGGACGACGATTCGGGCTACGGTCACTACCACCTGTCCTTCACCAATCCGGTGCTCACCAATCCGGCGACCGACTGCTTGGTTGACCCCGGTGACGGCAAGGGGAGCGGCTTCGGCTTCATGGGCCAGAATGGTCAATGTGTGGCGCCCGTCTGGGCGTTGGAACCGCGCCAGGTCAACTCCCACGTTTCGGATCAATGGATCAAGGTCTGGAACGGAAATAACCCGAGCGCTCCGGCGCCCTTCAGGATGACGAAGATCAGCGTGGGCAGCATGCCCATTCAGGTCTGGTACCGCAGGGTACCCGACGGACTGTGGTTCCACTGGCTGGTACTGGCGGCGAACACGACCTTCACCCTCGACATGCAGCTCGCAGACGAAGTGCTCATCTCGGGTGCCGACGAGCGCCTTGTCGGCTCTTTCGAGATAAAGGGGTTCGAGGTCCTGTAATGCCTGGCAGCCTCGGCGGCGCAGGACGCTCGATCGCGCAGCACCTCCTGCATCCCGTAGGCGACGAGCAGCCTGCCACAGGACCGGTCTCGGTCGACGCGCCTCTCTGAGGTGACACCCCTGGCGCGTTCCGCGCGATCCCCTTTACCGGCGCGCAGCGCCCTTCCCCGCCGGCTAGCACCCCGCCGTGAGCGACGGGATCTCGACCTGCGACTGCACGAGCCCGGGGCTCGCCTGCGGGTGCGTGGACGGCGCCTGCACCTTCTGGAGCTGAGGCTCTGTCGCCGGAGCAAGCCTGTGACCGTCAAGGCACCTCCGGGGTCACCGACTCCCAAGGAGCGCCTCGCGGTCAGCCTAGACGCGGCTTTGGATACAAGGGGCAAGCGGGCCAGCGGCTCAATGACATCTTCTCGGAACACCCTGCCGTTCTGCTCCAGCGCCTCGATACCGACGGTCCGCTCAACGAGCTTCCTGCGTGGCAGAGGCTCATTGCCGACGTGCAGCGGGCGGCGTCGGAGCCGTGAGCTCGCCGCCGAGCCATCCTGACGCGCACCGGAGCAGCCCCTACTCCCCCACCAGCCGCAGCCCCACCGGCAGCCCCTCTCCGAAGAACGCCGCGCGCTCGGCCTCCTCGACGGCGACCACCTCGCGCACGGCCCTGACCCACGCCTCCGGCGCGCCTGCCTTGACGAGCCGCCGCTCCACCTCGCCGCGGGTCCGGTCCGACACGTCGCGCGCCCGGTCGCCGGTCCGGCGCGCGAGCTGCACCGCGGCGGGCGCGGCCGACGGCAGCTCCTCCCACTTCTCGCGCAGCAGGTGGTCGAGCCACCGCTCGGCCGCCGCCGGCGACACGACGTGGTGCACGCTCGCGTAGGCGGGGACGCGCGCGCCGATGCGGCCGATCGCCGCCCAGAGCCGCGCGTCGCGGTCCGTCCACGTGCGCTCGAGGACCCAGGCGCCGAGCTCGCTCCGCCGGCCAGCCGGCACGCGCTCGAGCGACGCGCACAGCTCGAGCAGGTCGTCGAGCGCCTCCGGCTTCACCCCCTTCGGCTTCTTCAGCCGCTGCTCGGCCGGGGCCAGGAACGGATCGGCCAGGTCCCGGATCGCCACCTGCAGCGCCTCGTCGAGCCCGCCCGCCACGCGGCGCCACGCGATCCAGAACTGCTGCCAGGAGCGCGCCTCCTGCGGGAACGCGAGCTTCTCGGCGAAGAGCGGCGCCAGCGCGGCGACGCGCGCCGGGTCGCCCGCGTCGCCGAAGCCAGGCCGGAGGCAGTAGCCGGCGAGCGACCAGAACACGCGCTCGTGATCGGCCGAGCGCCGCCGCGACCGCGCGCTCGGCGCGAGCGTGTCGAACAGCGCCCGCGCGGTCTCCGTCGTCCAGGCGGCGCGCTCGCCGAGGACGCGCTCGAGCTCGCGGACGAGGTTCTTCACCTCCCGCGGCGCGACGTCGGGCCGCCCCTTGCCGAACACCCGCTCGATCGTCTCCCGCGCCTCGTCGAGCCGCTTGCCGCCGGGCGTCGCCGCGGCGTGCGGCCTCCCCGGCGCCCGCTCCGCCGGCGCGCCCCCCTCGGCCTCGCCGGCGCGCGCGCCGCGGCCTTCCTCGCGCAGCTGGAACGCGAGCCGGAAGCGGCGCGGCGCCGGGGCGCCCACCTCGACGCAGGCGAGATCGAGCGTGCCGATCGCGGTGAGCTCCCCCTCGATCTGGACGCGCACCTCCGCCCGCTTGCCGTCTTCAGCGCGCGCGCGCGCCGCGTCCCCGGCGTCGAACGCCACCGCGACCGGCGGCAGGGCCTCGAACCGGTCCTCGTCGAGCGGGACGATATCGCCCGCGCGATCGGCGCGCGCGTCGTCCGACGCGAACAGGTCGAACCGGACCGGGCGGCCCACGACGAGCGCGAACGTCCGCCCAGCCGCGGCGTGCACGCTGCCCTCCTTCGCGCCGCGCGGCACGACGCAGACAGCGGGCCGCGGCCCCCCGCCGGCGGGCGGCTCGAGCCCGACGTAGTAGCCGCGCGCCGCGCCGCCCTCGATGCGCACGCCGCGGCCCGCGAGCGCGAGCCCGTAGGCGACCGCGCCCCGCGCCACGGCGAGGTCGGGATCGGCGTACGGCAGCACGTCGAGCGGCGGGCCGCCCCAGCGCTCGATGGCGCGCGCGAGCCGCTCGGCGACGCGGCGCGCGCGGAAGACGCCGCCGTTCAGGAGCAGCGCGGTCGGCCCGCGCGACCCGGGGGCGTGGCGCGCGAAGAACCAGGCCACGTGCCGGGTGATCGCCACGTCGCGCTCGTACGGCAGGCCGAACGCGACGAGCCCGCCCCGCCCGCGCTGCGGGCGCGCGTCCGCCGGCGCCTCCGGGAAGAAGCCGTCGAGCACGACGCCCTCGACCTCCGCGCGGCCGAGGCGCGTCGTCAGCGCGCCGCCGACGAGCCGCGCGCCGTGCGAGAGCACGGTGACCGGCGCCTCGTCCGGCGGCGCGGGCGCGGCGCCGCCGGCGCTGGTCTCCGCGCCGCCGCCGAGCAGGCGCTCCTTGGCGGCGCGGCAGGCGAGCACGAGCTGCCCGAAGCGCGCCGGGTCGAGCTTCTCGCCGGCGCCCACGAGGCGCGGCTCGCAGAGGTGGGCGAGCGCGAGGTCCATGTTGTCGCCGCCGAGCAGCAGGTGGTGGCCGACGGCGACACGCGCGACCTCGACGGGGGGAGCGCCGGCGGCCCCGGCGCCCCGGGCGACCCGGATGAGCGACAGATCGGTGGTGCCGCCGCCGACGTCGCAGACGAGGACCAGCGCCTCGCCGCCCGAGCGGGCGAGCAGGTCGTCGAGGCCCTGCGCGCCCGCGAGCCGCATGAAGTCGTAGAACGCGGCCTGCGGCTCCTCGAGGAGCCGCGCCGACAGTCCGGCGCGGCGGGCCGCCTCGACGGTGAGCTCGCGCGCGACCTGGTCGAACGAGGCCGGCACGGTGAGCACGACCTCCTGCTCCGCGAGCGGGCGCTCCGGGAAGGCGTCGTCCCAGGTGCGCCGCACGTGGGCGAGGATCCGCGCGCTCGCGTCGAGCGGCGACACGCGCGGCAGGGCGGCCGCGTCGTCGTCCGCGCCCCACGGCAGAATGGGCGCCGTGCGGTCGACGGCGGGGTGGCAGAGCCAGCTCTTGGCCGAGGCGATGAGCCGGCCGGGGACCTCCCCGCCGCGCCGGCGCGCGTGCTCGCCGAGGGCGAAGGGCGCGTCGCCGAAGGGGTCGGCCGGCGCCTCGCCGGGCAGGGGCGCGTAGAGCAGCGAAGGCAGCAGCGGGCGCGCCTCGATCTCGGTGGCGGTCACGAGCTGCGGGATCGGAAAGACGCGGATCGCGCCGGGCTCGGCGTCGCGCTCGGCCCACGCCACGACCGTGTGCGTGGTGCCGAGGTCGACTCCGACGATCAGGCTCGGGTTCTTCGCGAGGGCGGACATGCGTGCGCGCAGCAACGATACTGCATCGTCGCGGCGCCTTCCGCCCGCAGGTCGAGCGCGCCCCGGGCCCCCCGGGCACCAGCGCCCGCGGCGGGCCGCCGCGGGGAGCCTCGCGGGCGCCCGCCGGCGCGGGGCTGGCGTGCCGGCGCATGCCCGCGCGTGCCCGCGCATGCCCGCGCGTGCCGGCGCGTGCCGGCGCGCCGCCAGCGTCCTTTTTCCGGGCGATGCCCCGTGGTAGAGGCGCGAAATGCGAGCGAACCGAGCGATCTGGCTTGTGGTCATGGCCGTCCTTGCGGCGGGGTGCGGGTCGGGGAAGGCCGAGATGTCGTTGGCGGCGAGCGCTGCCCCGCCGCCCCCGCCGCCTCCGCCTGCGCCCGTCCAGCCGGCGGCGCCCGCCGAGGCGGTCATCGAGGGGGATCGCATCAAGATCGCCCGGCCGATCTTCTACGACCTCGACAAGGACGAGATCCGGCCCGAGTCGTTCTCGGTGCTCGACGCGGTGGCGAACATCCTGCGGACGCACCCGGAGATCGTCGCGCTCACGGTCGAGGGGCACACGGACAACCAGGGCACGGTGGAGCACAACATCAAGCTGTCCGAGCGCCGCTCGAACGCGGTGGTCCGCTACCTCGTCCAGCGCGGCGTCACGACGCCGATGACGGCGCCCGGGTACGGCGCCGGCGCGCCGATCTGCTTCACGAACGACGAGGGCTGCCGCGCCATGAACCGGCGCGTCGAGTTCCGCATCAAGACGAAGTGATGCCCGGCGGGCCGGTCCGGCCGCCGCCGCTCCTTCTTCCCCGGTCAACACGTCACCTGCGCTCGCTCCTTCGCCACCGGTGCGTCGGGACAAACAGGCCAGGTTAACACAGCTCCTCCCTCGAAATCGACTGCTTTCCGCCGCCCCGCGCGTCAGCGGGCTGGTCTCGTCGGTCTCGTCGGTCTCGTCGGTCTCGTCGGTCTCGTCCGTCTCGTCGGTTACTTCAGTTACCCCCATCACTTCAGCGCCGCTCGCGCTGGTCACGTTTGGCCGCCTTCGCTGCCCGCGTCGCCTCGGCCGCGCTGTAGTGCGTGCGTGCTGCCGTCCGTGCCCCGCGGCCGGCCGCGGCTGCCATGGCGGCCTGCTTCGCCGCACGGGGCGGACGCCGCGCGAGGATGCCTGTCCGTCTGTGCGTCTGTGGGACAAGGGACTCCCAAAACTCGTTCGTGCTGCAAATTTCTATTGAACGATGTCTCCGGATCGTGGTTAATACATCACGGGAATACGCGCGCTGAGTGCGACGCGCCGGTCCGAACAACTCATTGCAGTGCATGGTGGATCATGGCGAGCGTTCGTCGTTTTCCGTTGGGGATCGCTTGTCTCGTTCTTTCGGGGCTATCGTGGTTGGCGCCGCGGCCCGCCGCCGCGCATGACGCCGATCACCTCAGGTGGGCGGAGAGCCTCGTTGATAACCTCGATCCTGAGAACAACGAGTATTCGACTTCCAGCTTCATGTCCTGGGCTGGCGTGGCCGGCGCGCGGCGTTACGCGAACCGGACGCAGTGCGCCACCTTCTTGACGGAGCTGCTCAAGCGGAGCTACGGGTGGACCGAGACGTCATTCAACGGCTGGCTGGGCAGCCGGAGCCCGACCGCCGCCACGTACTATGACGCCATCGTCGAGGAGAATGGATTCGAGAGGATCCACGACCCTCAGGACGCGCGCGCCGGCGACGTCATCGTCCTCCGTTATCCTGCGGGCGAGTCGTCGACCGGGCACGTCGCGATCCTCCGCCGGGCGCCGAGGGTGAGGCTTCCGCTCAACCCCTTCGTGGTGGGCACGTTCCAGTACGAGGTCAGCGTGGTCGACTCGACGAGCACGCATCACGGCCCGTCCGACTCCAGGATGTCCTCGGGCGGCCGGGGGGACACCGGCGCGGGCTACGGCGTGATGCGCGTCTATACGAACCTGTGGGGCGGCATCGTCGGGCACACCTGGAGCACGGCCACCACCACGACCTACTATCCGACCACGCAGCGCCAGGTCGTCATCGGCAGGCTGGTGCTCGCCGACGACGATCTGTAGCGACGTGACCACGACAGGCAGGGTCGTGTAAAATTCGCGCCATGCTGTAACTGCGTCGCCCGCCGCACACCGGCCACGCCATGGCGTGTCACCGGGGGTGTGACCGAGCGAAGTGACGCATTTCGCCCAGAAAAACGCCGACCTACGCTCCCGCGGGCCCCGTTGACAAGCAGCGGGGCGGGGATCTAGAGTGCCGGCCCTCTGAGCTCCTCGCTCGGAGGCCCCCAGACCCAACAATCATCGGCTCATCCAACCCGGGGCAGCTCTGCCGCTGGGTTTTTTTCTGCCGTTGATGGGAAGAAGCTCTTCGCTTTCGACCCAGCTTCCGACTCCACCGAACCCACGGAGACCGCGCGTCCATGAGCAATCAGTACGGCCACTTCGACGACGAGAGCCGCGAGTACGTCATCACCCGGCCCGACACGCCGCTGCCCTGGCTCAACTACCTGGGTTCGGACGAGATGTTCGGCCTCTGCACCAACACGGCGGGCGGCTACACGTTCTGGAAGGACGCCAAGCTGCGCCGGCTGACGCGCTATCGGTACAACAACGTGCCCATGGACGTCGGCGGGCGCTACCTGTACGTGAACGACGGCGGGGTCGTGTGGAACCCCATGTGGAAGCCGGTCAAGACGGCCCTGGATCGCTACGAGTGCCGCCACGGCCTCGGCTACACGAAGATCACGGGCGAGAAGAACGGCGTCGAGGTGGAGGTGCTCTTCTTCATCGTCCCCGGCGAGAACGTGGAGATCTGGCGCACCCGGGTCACCAACAAGAGCGGCGCGAAGAAGGACATCCAGCTCTTCTCCTTCCAGGAGTTCTGCTTCTTCGAGGCGCTCAATGACATGACCAACTACCAGCGCACCTACTCCATCGGCGAGGTGGAGATCGACGGGAGCGCCATCTACCACAAGACCGAGTTCCGCGAGCGCCGCTCCCATTACACGTTCTTCGCGTGCACGCGGGCCGTCGACGGGTTCGACACGAGCCGCGACGCCTTCTGCGGCAGCGTCCACCACGGCCTCCACGAGGCCCAGGTGCCGGCCAAGGGCAAGGCGACGAACTCCAAGGCGTTCGGCTGGAACCCGATCGGCAGCCACCAGGTGAGCCTCTCGCTCGAGCCCGGCGCGAGCGAGACCCTGAGCTTCGTGCTCTCGTACGTGGACCAGGGGGACCTGCCCAAGTTCAAGGCGCCCTTCGTCCTCAACAAGCAGAAGGGCAAGGAGATCCTGGCCAAGTACTCCGCGCCCGGCGCGGTGGACGGGGCGTTCGCGCAGCTGAAGGAGGACTGGGCCGGGATCCTCTCGAACTTCCAGGCCGACTGCCCGGACGAGCACGCGCGGCGCATGCTCAACACCTGGAACCAGTACCAGTGCATGGCCACCTTCAACCTCTCGCGGTCGGCCAGCATGTACGAGACCGGCATCGGCCGCGGCATGGGCTTCCGCGACTCGAACCAGGATCTCCTGGGCTTCGTGCACCTCATCCCCGAGCGCGCCCGCCAGCGCATCCTCGACATCGCCGCGACCCAGCTCAGCGACGGCACCTGCTACCACCAGTACCAGCCGCTGACGAAGAAGGGGAACGCCGACATCGGCGGCGACTTCTACGACGATCACCTGTGGCTCATCCTCTCCACGTGCGCGTACATCAAGGAGACCGGGGACAAGGACATCCTCAAGGCGGCGGTGGGCTACGCCGACAAGCAGGGCTCCAAGGAGGACCTCCTGCACCACCTGGAGACGTCCATCGCCTACACGATGAAGAAGCGGGGCCCGCACGGCCTGCCGCTCATCGGCCACGCGGACTGGAACGACTGCCTGAACCTGAACTGTTTCAGCACCGAGCCCAACGAGAGCTTCCAGACCGCGGGCGACGTGAAGGACTCGAAGGCCGAGTCCGTGATGATCGCCGGCCTGTTCCTCTACGCCAGCCGCGAGATGGCCGCCCTGTACGACTGGATGGGCCAGAAGTCCGACGCGGACCGCATGCGCGCGCACTACGCGGACATGCTGGCCGTGGTCGAGAAGGAGGCCTGGGACGGCGAGTGGTACCGCCGCGCCTACGACGCCGAGAGCCGGCCGGTCGGCAGCAAGGAGAACGAGGAGGGCAAGATCTTCATCGAGAGCCAGGGCTGGTGCGTGCTCGGCGGCGCCGGCGCGGACAACGGCCGCGCGAGGCAGGCGATGGAGAGCGTGCACAAGCACCTCTACACGAAGAACGGCATCGTGCTGCAGCAGCCGGCGTACTCGACCTACCACCTCGAGCTCGGGGAGGTCACCTCGTACCCGCCGGGCGTGAAGGAGAACGCGGGTATCTTCTGCCACAACAACACCTGGATCCACCTGGGCTGGTGTCTGCTGGGCGAGGGCGAGCGCGCGCTCGAGTACTACCTCTCCATCTGCCCCTCGGCCAAGGAGAGCCAGATCGAGACGTACCGGGCCGAGCCCTACGTCTACGCGCAGATGATCGCGGGCAAGGACGCCCCGGTCTTCGGCGAGGCCAAGAACGCCTGGCTCACCGGCACCGCGGCCTGGACCTTCGTGTCCGTCAGCCAGGGGATCCTGGGCGTGCAGCCCCAGTACGACGGCCTGAAGCTGGACCCCTGCGTCCCCAAGGACTGGAAGAGCTTCTCCATCTCCCGCCGCTTCCGCGGCGCCAGCTACGAGATCAGCGTCAAGAACTCGGGGGTGTGCAAGGGCGTGAAGAAGCTGACCGTGGACGGCAAGCCCGTCGCGGGCAACGTCATCCCGCTGTCCGCCGCCGGCAAGACGGTGCGCGTCGAAGTCGAGATGGGCTGAACGGCCCCCTGTCCGGGCGCATCGCGCGCTGGCGCTTGCCGGCGCGCGCGCCACATCCCACAGACGGCGCAGGTGAGCCGCGCGCGCGGCTCGGTCGCCTCGGCTGGCGCGCATGCGGCCAGTCGCCTCGGCCGGAGCGCGCGCGGCTCGGTCGCCTCGGCTGGCGCGCGCGCGGCTCGGTCGCCTCGGCTGGCGCGCGCGCGGCTCAGTCGCCTCCAGGTGCGGCGACCCAGCGCCCGTTCAACATGACCTGCTTCACGCGGCGCATCGCCCGGATGTCGGCGAGCGGATCGCCCTCGATCAGGACGAGATCGGCGAGCTTGCCCGGCTGGATGCTGCCGAGCCGGTCGTCGATGCCGAGGAACCTGGCGTTCTCCAGCGTGCCGGCGACGAGGACCTCCATGGGCGACAGCCCGCTCTCGACGAGCAGCTCCAGCTCGCGCTGGTAGGCCCACCCTCGCTCGGCGCGCGGCGCCGTGTCGTGAGAGCCGACCACGACCCGCACCCCGGCCCGGCGCGCGGCGCCAGCGGGCCTCCTCCTGTTCTCGAAGCCGAGCACCTGGGCCTCGGTCGCGCCGTCGCCGCCGGCGCGGCGCTCGACGAGGGCGAGGGTGGGGGCGGCCGCGTCGCGCACCCGCATCGCGCTCTCCGGGCGGGCTCGGACCGGGCCGTCGAGCAGCGGACCGGCCAGGAAGAGCCGAGGCACCGGCCCTGGCCTGCGCGCGGCGTCGTACGCCTCGACCCATTGCCCCGGCGCGCGCAGCGAGGTCACGCCGCGCTGCAGGAACAGCCCGGGCAGCCCGTCGTCGCCGTCGAGGTGGAAGTGTGCGTCGATGAGGCCTGGCAGGACCGAGAGCCCGGCGCCGGGAACGACCTCCGCGCCGGCCGGGACGTCCGTGGCGCCGCGCGCGCCCGCGGCGACGACGCGATCGCCGCGGACCACGACGACGGCGTCCCGCACGGGCGGGCCTCCCCGGCCGTCGACGAGCGTGGCGCCGACGATCGCCACGGCGTGCGCGGCGTCCGGCCGCGCGATCGCGTTGATCTCCCGTGCGGGCGGGGGCTCCGGCGACTCTTCCGGAGGAGGCCACTGCACGGGCGCGCTCGCGCAGGCGCAGAGGCCCGCGAGCGTCGCCAACAGACACACGCGCAACCGAAAGCTCATCGTGGCCTCCCCGGTGACCTGAAATGTGCGAACAGTGCGAGAACAGTGCGAGAACAGCGCGAGAACAGCGCGAGAACAATGCGAGAACAATGCGAGAACAGCGCGCGGACAAGGTGAGAACAGCGCGCGGACAACGCGCGAACGTGCGCAGGCAGTGCGCGACCGGCTCTCGGCTAGCCGCGCGCGCCGCGGGAGCTCCGCGGCGCACATGGGGCCGTGTCGCTGGCGCGCAGCGCCGGAAGCCGCAGAGCGATGTCCGGATCTGCGGCCGCGGGCGGCTGCGATGTCGCGCCGTTGATCATAGCATCTCCGGCGTCGCTGGGCCGCTAACACGAGCGCTTTTCAACTTCCACCTTCGCGTTGTCCACCTTCGGGGAGCGCTCCCGGCGAGGTCCGCCCCGATCTCCAGATTCGCTGGTGCCATCCAGGCGGCGTGACGCCGCAAACCGCCGGTCGCGCGCAGGGCCAGTCCGAGCTTCGCCGCGCAGTGTCTCGTGGGGCACAAGAAAGCTTGGAACTCGCGGCTTGCTGGATCCGGG
The DNA here is from genome assembly GCF_051521595.1 of Sorangium sp. So ce1153. NCBI lineage: Bacteria > Pseudomonadati > Myxococcota > Polyangiales > Polyangiaceae > Sorangium > Sorangium sp. So ce1153. The sequence goes on along the minus strand of NZ_CP150361.1, from coordinate 10,749,960 downwards.
GCGACGCCCCGCGCCCTCCGCGGCCCGCGGCGCATGCGATCGCGGGTGCCCGCACCGCGGCGATGCGCTCGGCTCACGAACGGCGACTGCCGTTCTGCCACGGCGGGACGCCGGCGTAGGGCGATCCCCGAGCCGCGCGGGCCCCGCCGGTCTCTTCCTCGCCGGCGCTCATGTCATGATGCTTTGGTCGCCCGGGGGGGCCAGGCGCCGAAAGTCGATTTCGTGCGCCGCTCGAGATAGTTGAGCGTCACAGCCCGGGTGGAGTAGGGTGCCACCGCCGGCGCGGCGGGGACGCCGTGACGGGCATGCGCCGGTGGGACCGGCTGACAAAGCGACTCTCGAAGACTGGCGCTCGTTCAAGCGCGCTGGAGGACATCATGCGTAGCATCAATCTTCTTAGCATTGGCTCGATGGCTCTCATGCTGGGCGCGACCGCGCTCTCCGCAGGGTGCGGGGACGACGACACGGGCGTCACGGGCGGCACGGGCGGCGGGACCACCGCGAGCAGCAGCACCTCCGCCACGACCGGCACGGGCGGCAGCGACGAGGGCGGCGGCGGCTCGGGCGGCAGCGACGAGGGCGGCGGCGGCTCGGGCGGCGAGGGCGCAGAGTGTGTGACCTGCTCGGCGCCCCTCCTCAGGGGGGCCGACCCGAACGAGCTGTGCGAGTCCTCGGTGGAGAAGTACACCGCGCTCACGGCGTGTATCTGCGAGGCCTGCGGCGCGGCGGAGGGCGACCCCTGCTACACCGCCTGTACCACGGAGGAGGCGGCGGACGACGCGTGTTCGGAGTGCGGCACCACGGCGGCCACCACCGCGGATGGCGCATGTGCGGACGAGGGCACCGCCTGCATCCAGGACATGGGCGAGGAGTGATCTCGACGCGCTGAGGTCTCGCGGCCCGGTCCGCTCGACCTCCGGCGATCCGCACCGCGGCCGCAGGGGCAGGCAGGCGACTGTCTCCCTGCGGCCGTTTTCGCGTCCACCGCCGGCGCTCCTCGGCGCTCCGACGCGCCGTGGCGAGCGCGGGCGAGCCCGCGCAGACGGCTATTCCACCTCGGACACGGTCACGTCGACGGTCATCGTCTCGGTGGCCGGTGTGTAGAGCGTCCCCGCCGTGGGGGGGGCGTCCAGGGTGTTGCGGCCGTAGCTGACGCGCACGTGATCGAGGCTGGCCAGCACGCCGTTCGTCGGGTCGAACCCCTTCCAGCCGATGTTCGGGAGATACAGCTGCACCCACGCGTGCGTCGCATCGGACCTGGCGCGGTTCGTGCTGACATTGCCTGTATAGATGTACCCGCACACATAGCGCGCCGGAATGCCCAGGAGCCGCGCCAGGCAGATGAACAGGTTGGCGAAATCCTGACAGACCCCGCGCCGGTTCACGAAGACGTCGTGAGGGGTGGTCGTCAGGCTGGTCGAGCCCGGCACGTACTGGTATTCGCGAAAGAGCGTCAGGTTGATCGCGAAGAGCGTCTCCAGCAGGTCCGCGTCATTCCGCTCGACGAACGACATCGCATAGTCGAAGAGCTCCTGGCGCTGGGGGTCGGGGAGCTCGACGGGGCGCACGTACGGCGCGATCATCGCCTGCTCCCAGGGCATCCAGACGAGGGGAAACGCGGGCCGGCTCCTCTTCTTCGCGAACGCGAACGGGTCGGCGTCGAGCAACTCCACGGTGGAGTCGGCCGAGATCCTGAGCGCTGTATACGGGGTGGTGACCTCGAAGCGCGTGGCCCAGTTTCCGAAGATGTCTTCGAACTCGACCGTGGGGACCTCGGGGTCGATCGCGAGCGTGTGCGAGAGCACACGCTGGTCCCAGTCGTACATCGGACACAGATGCAGCTTGTGGACGCTGCGCTCTACCGGGTGATTGTAGGTATATGTCGTCGTGTGGACGACACGTAGCTTGCGGCTCGTCACGCCTCGGAGCGCACGGACAGCTCGATCCGCCAGCGCTCGTTCGCCTTCTGCGCCTCGCGGGGGATCGCCTCCAGGAGCAGCGTCCCCACCTCGGTGACCGAGGCGCGCAGCTGCACCGGCACCATGTCCCCCTCGCGACGCCCCTCCGCGGGCAAGGTGACCTCGATGGGCGAGAGCTCCTCGAGCTCGCCGGGCTTCCAGTGCTCGAGCTCGGCCCCGGCCAGGTCGTCCCGGCGCACCGACGAGCTGAAGAAGCGGAAGCGCACCGGCTCGCCGACCACCACCCCGAACTCCTGCGGCGGCAGCGTCGCCTCGGTGCCCTCCTCCATGCCGAACGGCGCGAGGCAGAGCGCCGTGATCGGCGGCTCCAGGCCGGGCACCGCGGGCACGGCCCCCTCGATGCCCACGTAGTAGGCGCGCGCCGTCCCGCCGCGGATCCGGAGCCCTCGGCCCCGCCGCGCCAGGCCGTAGGCAGCGGCCCCGCGCGCGACGGCGAGGTCCAGGTCGTCGATCGGGAGCACCCGCGGCCGCGGCGCGCCGTCCTCCTCGAGCCATGCGCCGAGCGTCGCGACGAGCCGCTCGCGCAGCGCCGCGCTCTTCATGACGCCCCCGTTGAAGAGCACCGCCGTCGGGTGCAGGAGCAGCGGTGCGCGGCCGGACTCGGCGCTCGCCGCCTCCCGCGGGACGAAGCCCTCGAGCCGCGACGTCGCGCCGGCCTGACGGCCAAGGAAGGCCGCGAGGTGGCGGGTGATCGCCGGGTCCTGCGCGTACGGCAGGCCGAGCTGCGTCAGGCCGGCGCGCGCGCGGGTCGCGGGGCGCGCGGAGGAGGGAACCTCGGGGAAGAACCCGTCGACGAGCGTCCGCGTGATCTCGTCGCGCGTGAGCTCTGTCCGGATCGACGCCCCGAGCAGCTTCGACCCGCGGCCCGCGATCACGATCGGCGCCTCGTTCAGCGACGGATCGCCGAGCAGCCGCTCCTTCGCGACGCGCGCCGCGTAGGTGAGGGACGTCATCTGCCAGCGGTCGAGCTCCTTGCCCTCGGCCGCGAGCTTCGCCTTCACCACGTGCGCGAGGGCGAGGTCCATGTTGTCGCCGCCGAGCAGGATGTGATCGCCGACCGCCACGCGGACGAGCTCGAGCGAGCCGTCGCGCGGGACCGCGGCGATGGCGGAGAAATCGGTCGTACCGCCGCCGACGTCGACCACGAGCAGCACGTCGCCCGGCTGGAGGTGCTTGCGCCACGCCTCGCCGGCGGCGTCGATCCACGCGTACACGGCGGCCTGCGGCTCCTCCAGCAGCGTGAGGTCCTCGAAGCCCGCGGCGCTCGCCGCCTCGACCGTGAGCTCGCGCGCGGCGGCGTCGAACGACGCGGGCACCGTGATCACGATCTCCTGCTTCGCGAGGGCGAGCTCCGGGTCGTCCTTCGCGAACAGGTGGTCCCACGCCTCGGTGAGGTGCTCGAGGTAGCGCCACGACGCCTCGACCGGCGAGATCTTCTCGATGTCCTCGGGCGCGCCGACCGGCAGCGTCGGCCCGCGCCGGTCGATGCCGGGGTGGCAGAGCCAGCTCTTCGCGCTCGAGATGAGGCGCGCCGGCGCGTCGACCCCCCGCGCGCGCGCGTGCTCGCCGACGACGAACCGCCGCTCGGCGTCCCACGGCAGCGCCTGGAGACCCTCGCTCTCGTGGGGGATGTACATGAACGAGGGCAGGAGCGGCCGCGCCTCGAGCGTGCCCTGCGCGACGAGCTGCGGGACCGCCAGCACCTCGGGCGAGGGCGTGAGCCGCGGATCGGCGCCTTCCTCGGGCAGGCGCGCGTAGGAGAGCGCGCAGTGCGTCGTGCCGAGATCGATGCCGATGGTGTAGCGCGCGCTCATAGCTCGACCTCCGCGGGGGCGATGATGCTGGCGTCGTGGCCGGCGACCGGCGTCGGCAGCGAGAGCTCGTCGGCGCGCCAGCCCCGGTGGCGCAGCACCCCTCGGTATGGCGCGCTTCCGGACACGTTGCCGATGAGCTTGATCTCGGACGGGTTGTAGCCGGCCTCCAGCGTGACCCTGGCCCCCTCGTCCTCGCGCCGCACGGGCGCGAGCTTCGCGTGGCCGCGCAGCGCCTTGCGGCAGCCCTCGTGGACCATCCTCGCCGCCACGCCGACGTCCGCGTCGCCGAAGGAAGCGATGTCCTGCTCGAGGAAGTCGACCAGCCGCCCCTCGCGCTGGAGCAGCGCGAGCAGCTGGAGCGCCGAGCTCGCGGCGGGCGGCGCGGGCGGCGCGGGCGTGGCGCGCGGCGCGGGGGCGGGCTCCTTCTTCGCGGTCTCCGGGGCCTCAGCGAGCGGCGGCGCGCCGCCTTCACGAGCTCGCTCGAGCTGCTCCGGCTCACGGCGCCCGGCCGGCGGCAGGGCGGCGGCCTCGCGCGCCTGCCAGGCCCGCGCGGCGAACTGGGGATCGAACAGCACGCGGAAGAAGCACGCGAACGCGAACCAGAGCCGCGTGGACCAGGGAAGCGGGGGATCGTGGAGGTCGGCCACGGCGAGAGCCTAACGCCGAGCGTTGCGATCGGTACAGAGACCGGCGAGCGGGGCAGGAGCGCGCCTGTCCGGCGCCGCCGCGCGGGACGCGGCCGGGCGGATCAGAAGGTCGCCCGGAGGACGGGGAAGCGCAGCTCGTGCCCCTGCGTCACGCCGAATTTGAACATTTCGTCCTGCGAGTACAGCGGCCTGAGCGAGAGCGACGGCATGCCGAGCGCGACCCGGCCCGGCGTGATGTCGACGAGGCCGAGCCGGGGCTGCTCCCAGCGGCCTCCCCGGAGGAGCGGCGCCGCGTCCGTCGTGATCTGGACGTTGACGCCCGGCTGGGGGGGCTCCGCGGCCGGCTCGTTGCGGATCGGCTCGCTCTGATCCGTCTCCGGGGGCTTGTACGCGGTGGCGTTCAGGGTGACGACGAGGGTCGGGATGACCAGCGCCATGCCGCCGGCGAGCATGTAGAGCGGCACCTCCGCGGGCGGCTCCGCGGCCTCGATGAAGTAGCCGGCGACGCCGCCGCCCGCCGCGCCGAGCCCGCCGAAGACGAGGTAAGGCCAGGCGCGCTCGACCCCGATCGCGCCCATCGTCAGCATCACGACCTCACCGCCGAGCAGCGCGCCGCCGACGATCCCCTTGCCGGTGACGCTCACCCTGTCGCCCTCGCTCGCTTGCTGGGCGCTCGCGCGCCCGGGCGCGCCGGCGAGCACCGCCGCCGCCATGGACGCCCCTGCCAGACACTGCGCTGCCTTTCGATTCATGCGGTTGACCGGCATCGTGTTTTCCCTGTGTCGATTGTCGCGAAGCCTGCGAGGGCTGGAGCTCTGGACCGCCGCCGGCCGCGCGTCGCGCGACCTGCGCCCGGGCCGGCCGGCCGGCGGTCCCGCCTGGACCGTCGCGCCGTTCTCGAATTGTGAACCGCCGGCGGAGAGCGGGGACGCACGCGCCTCCTCTCTTCTCCAGCGAAGCCGGTCGCGCGAGCCTAGCACGGGTTTCAAGGCTCCGAACCGCTGCATTGCCCGTGCGGAGGATGGGTGGTATGGCTCCACCGGAACCGGGCCGTGGCCCGCCGCCGCCTGCCGCCGAGAGCGCGGCAGCCTTCGAGGGATTACCGCTATGGGCCGCATCGGACCGATGGAAATCGCCCTTCTCATTGGGCTCGCTCTGCTCCTCTTCGGCGCTGGGAGGATCGCTGACGTCGGCAAGGGCATCGGCGAGGGCATCCGGAATTTCAAGAAGGGGCTCAAGGACGACGAGGACGAGGACGCCGCCAAGCAGCTCCCGGCAAAGCCCGACGCCAAGGAAGAGGACACACACAAGCCCGTGTAGTCCTCGCGTCCGGGCGCGGCGCGTCACGTGGACGCGCAGAGGCGCAGAGGCGCGCGCCCGGCGCCGCTAGACGCTGGTCGACGCTCGCTGGCGCGCGTCTATACTCGAGCGCCGTATGCCTCACCGACTCCTGGAGCGCATCGTCAAGGCGCTCGTGGTCTCCGCCGCGTTCCCGCTGGCAGCGTACTTCGTTCTTCAGTTCGGCCCCGGAGGGCTCTGGCGAGGGTTCGAGCCGGCGCTCGCGGTCACCGGGCAGGTGGCCAAAGCGCCGTACGACCTCACCCGCCTCGAGGCCGTGAACGAGACGCTCAAGATGATCCGGGACAAGTACGTCGAGCCGGATCGCGTCAAGCCGAAGGAGATGCTGCTGTCGGCGCTGAACGCCGTGCAGCGCGACGTCGCGCAGGTGATCGTCCTCAACGAGGACCCCAACGAGGTCACCGTCCGCGTCGAGACCAGCGAGAAGAAGTTCCGGATCGACAACATCCAGGGCCCCTGGGACGTCTCCGCGCGCCTGCGCGAGGTCTTCGGCTTCCTGCAGAAGAACCTCAAGGGCACGGAGGTCGATCTCCGCGACGTCGAGTACGCCGCGTGCAACGGCATGCTGCACACGCTCGACCCGCACTCGACGTTCCTGAGCCCCGAGGCGTACAAGGAGATGAACCTCTCCACGTCGGGCGCGTTCGGCGGGCTCGGCGTCGTGATCTCGATCCGCGACCAGATGCTCACGGTCCTGAACCCGATGCCCGACACGCCCGCGGGCAGGGCGGGCCTCAAGCGGCTCGATCGGATCGTGAAGATCAACAACGAGTCGACGCTCAACATGCCGCTCGACGACGCCGTGCGGAGGCTCCGCGGCGATCCCGGCACCCCGGTCACCGTGTGGGTGACCCGCGACGGCGAGGGCGGGTGGCAGGGCCCGAAGGCGTTCGAGCTGACCCGCGAGGTGATCAAGGTCAGGTCCGTCGAGTCGCGCGCCCTCGACGGCGGCGTCGGCTATGTCCGGCTCAAGACGTTCCAGGCGACCTCGACCGCGGAGCTCGACGCGGCGCTCGACGGGCTGCGCGCCAAGGGCCCGCTGAAGGGGCTCGTGCTCGATCTGCGGGGCAACCCGGGCGGCCTGCTCGACCAGGCCGCGCGCATCGCCGACAAGTTCCTCGCCGACGGCGTCATCGTCTCGACGGTCGGCGCCTCCGAGGGGCGCGAGGAGAAGCGCGCCAAGGGCCCCGGCACCGAGCCGCTGTACCCGATCGTGGTGCTCGTGAGCGGCAACAGCGCGAGCGCGAGCGAGATCGTGGCGGGCGCGCTGAAGAACAACGACCGCGCCGTCATCGTCGGCTCGCAGACGTTCGGCAAGGGCAGCGTGCAGCTCGTGTTCCCCGACGTCACGGCGGAGAAGGCGGCCCTCAAGCTGACGATCGCGCAGTACCTGACGCCGGGCGACATCTCGATCCAGGGCGTCGGCGTCACGCCGGACATCGAGCTCGATCCGATGACGGTCGACGAGCTCGAGATGGACCTCACCGTGCAGAAGGACGGCCTCCGGGAGCGCGACCTCTCGGCGCACCTCTCGAACGCGCGGGCGGCGGCGGCGGGCAAGCCGTCCGAGGTGGTCCGCTACCAGCTCACGAGCGCCGACCGCGAGCAGATGCGCGAGCGCGGCGGCGACATCGACGAGGACTTCGCCCTCGACTTCCCGATCCGCTTCGCGCGAGAGCTCGCCGCGCGGATGCCGCAGAACACCCCGAGGCTCCAGCAGCTCCGCGCGGTGCACGATCACATCGAGCAGGTCGGCAAGGAGGAGCTGGGCAAGGTCGCGGCCGAGCTGGCGAAGCTCGGCGTCGACTGGTCCGACGCCCCCGAGGGGGCGACGCCGGCGGCCAGGTCCGAGCTCGACGTGAAGGTCGAGACCGATCGACCGAACGCCGAGGTGACCGCCGGCCAGCCGATGGAGCTCCGGGTCACCGTCAAGAACAACGGAAAGCAGCCGGTCTACCGGCTCCGCGGGACGACGGAGAGCGACAACCTGTACTTCGACAGCAAGGAGCTCATCTTCGGCAAGATCGGCCCCGGCCAGACGAAGTCCGCGAAGGCGCCGCTCGGCTGGTGCGAGGTCGAGGGGCGGAAGGTCGGCTCGACGAAGCCGAGGAAGGCCAACGAGAAGCGCTCCTGCAAGATCCCGATGGACGCCCTGTCGCGGAGCGACGGCCTCAAGGTGAAGTTCGAGGCCGCCGCCGCGCCGGAGCCGCCCCCGGTCGAGATCCGGCCCACGGTGCGCGCGCTCGACCGGCCGCTCTTCCAGTACGCCTACCAGATCGTCGACGACCGCGAGGGCAACGGCGACGGGCTCATCCAGAAGGGCGAGCGGGTCAGCATGTACCTGACCGTCAAGAACGTCGGCAAGGGCCCGTCGTACGAGACCCAGGCGAACATCGCGAACCTCTCGGGCGAGGGGCTCATGCTGCACGCCGGGCGCTTCGACGTCTCGAACATCAAGCCGGGCGACGTGCGCAAGGTGGTCTTCACCTTCGACGTGGAGCCGCAGCTGTCGGAGCCCGAGGCGACCCTCACGCTCTCGGTCGGCGATCGCGATCTCCGCGAGTTCGCCAGCGAGAAGGTGAAGATCCCGATCTCGCCCCGCCTCCAGCTCAAGGGCGGCGGCTCCACCGTGAAGGCCGGGGCGGAGGGGGCGATGCTGCTCCCGACGCCGGAGCCGAGCGCGCGCGGCTTCGGCCGGCTCCCGGCGGGCGCCGTGGTCAAGGTGCTCGGCGAGGCGCCCGGCGGGTTCCTCAAGGCCGATCTCGGCGGAGGCCGCTTCGCGTTCGTCGCGGCGCGGGAGGTGACCCCGGGCGGCGGGCCAGCGCCCGCGGCGGTCGCGTTCGAGGACGTCTACTCGCACGCGCCGCCGACGCTCGACATCGCCGCGGCGGCGCTCGCGACGACCGCCGACACGGTGAAGATCACGGGGACGGCGTCGGACAGCGAGCGGCTCCTCGACACCTTCATCTTCGTCGGCTCGCGGAAGCTCTATTACAAGTCGAACCGCGACGGCGCGGAACCGAAGAAGGCCGAGTTCTCGTTCGAGGCGCCGCTCCGGCCGGGGGTCAACGTGATCACCGTCGTCGCGCGCGAGACGCCCGACACCACCACGCGGCGCACGCTCGTGGTGCGCAAGGACGGGCCCGACGGCTCGATCTTGAAGACCCCGAAGTCCGACAACCCCGTCGACGACTGGATTGCGGAGCGCGGGGGCGAGGACTAAGGCGCCGGGCATGGACGACGGGCGCAAAGAGCGGTGCTTCGCCGGGCGACCCTGCCCGGCGGGGCAGCGCTGCGCCGGGCTGCCCTGCCCGGCGAGGATCTGGTAGCTTCGACGCGTGGGACTCCTCGCCTGGCTGGGCCTGAAGCAGGGGGGCTCGTTCCCGAACCTCGACGCCCTCCTGAAGGAGCTCCGCACGGCGCTCCCGGACGACGAGGCGGTGGTCCTCCGCTACATCGCGACCGTCATCGTCCTGCTCGGCAAGGTCGCCTGCGTCGACGGCCGCTTCTCCGACAAGGAGGACGAGCTGCTCCGCGAGCTGCTCACGCACGTCGACGGGCTCGCGCCGAGCGGCGTCGACGCGGTGTTCAACGCGCTCCAGGGCAAGCTGCCCGCGCTCCAGGAGGGCGAGGTCGATCGCTGCTACCGCGAGCTCAAGTCGCTCTGCAACGCGAGCGAGCGGGTGGAGGTCGTGCGCCTGCTGATCCGGCTCGCGGCGGCGGACGGCGCGCCCACGCCGGCCGAGCGGGCGGAGATCACGGGCATCGCGGAGGAGCTCGGCGTCCCCCTCGCCGAGATCGAGCCGGATCTCTCCGGCGGGGCCGGCGGTCAGGCCGGCTCCCCGGCGGCGCCGGAGGAGCCTGGCGGAGAGACGCGGGGGTGAGCGGGCGGCGCAGCGGCGCTGCTCAGTCGCGCGCGTCTCGCTGCTCGGCGCCGCTCTCAGGGCTCGCGGCGCGGCTCGAGAGGCCGAGCGCGCGGCGCTGCTTCAGCGCCGTGAGCGTCACGAAGAGGACGAACAGGACGGCCCCGAGCACCGCCACGAGCACGCCGAAGTTGAAGAGGTAGTGCGCGCCCTGCGCGCCGCCCACCCCCATCAAGAAGATGCCGAGCAGCGCGATGCCCGCGCCGATGACGGGATCGGGGCCGACGTCGTTCTCCGAGGTCGCATGCGAGAGCCCGCCCCCTTGCACCCCGCCGGCCTCGTTGCTCATCGGATGGCTCACAGGAGGAGCTTAGCAAACTGGTCAACGGCCCGAAACCCGCCAGCGCCTGACCCGGGCTATGCTGCGCGGGTGAGCACGCCCACGCCCCCCCTGAACGACCGTCTTTCCCGTCCCGCGTCGCCCGACTTCGCCGGGCGCCGCGTCATCAGCTTCGAGAGCCGCCGCGCCGCCGAGATGGCGTCGCTGATCCAGCGGTATGGCGGTGTGCCCGTCACGGCGCCGACGCTCCGCGAGGTGCCGATCGAGCGAAATGAGCGCGCGCTCGACTTCGCGCGGCGCCTCGCGGGCGCCGAGTTCGACCTCGTGATCCTGTTGACCGGCGTCGGGACCAGGGCGCTCGTGGCCGAGGCGGCGCCCGCGCTCGAGCCGGGCCAGGGCGACGGCGGGGCGCCGGCTCGGGACGGAGAGACGGACGCCCAGGGCGTATCCCTCATGGCCGCGGCGCTTTCCTCGGTGCAGCTCGTCGTGCGCGGCCCCAAGCCGGCCGCCGCCCTGCGCGAGCTGGGCCTGACCCGCTTCATCACCGTCCCCGAGCCGAACACGTGGCGAGAGATCCTCGACGTCGTCAGCGCGCTCGGCGACCTGAGCGGAAAGCGCATCGCCGTGCAGGAGCACGGGGCGCCGAGCCACGAGCTCTACGCCGGCCTCGAGGCGGCCGGCGCCAGCGTCACGCCGGTGCCGGTGTACCGGTGGGCGCTCCCGGAGGACACCACGGCGCTGCGGCAGGCGCTCCGCCTGCTGGCGGACGGCGGCGCGGCGATCACGCTGTTCACGAGCCGCGCGCAGGTCGAGCACGCGCTGCTCGTGGCGGCCGAGGAAGGGCTCGTCGATCCGCTGCGCGCCGCGCTCGCGCGGGGCGTGGTGGCGTCGATCGGGCCGGTGTGCACGGAGGCGCTCCGCGCCGAGGGGATCGAGCCGGATTTCGAGCCCGAGCACCCGAAGATGGGCCACCTGGTCAAGGCGGCGGCCGCGCGCGCGGGCGAGATCCTCGCCCGCAAGGGGAACCAGGCCGACGCGCCCGCGCCGGCTCAGTCGTCGCCGTCTTCGTAAGCCGACTGCGCCACCGTCGCCGGCCGCGGCTCGGGGCGGGCCGCCGGCGCGGCGGCCGCAGCGCCCGCGCGCTGCTGCGCGTCCGCCGCGTCCGCGTGGCCCCTGTCGACCAGCTCGGCGCGGTAGAGCACGCGCCCGTCCTCGGCGGTGATCTCGCCGCCGACGTCGCCCCAGGCGAAGTCGTCGCTCTGGAGCGTGCGCATCGTCGCCTTCGTCTTGCCGATGCGCACGCGGAAGCTCGTCTTCTGGCAGGCGATGGGGGCGCCGCCGACCTCGACGTTCACCGCCTCGCTGCCGAGCACCTCCTCGTTCTCGTCGGCGGCGAGCGCGGTCTTGGCCATCATCGCGTCGTAGACCGAGAGCGTCGCGGGCCGCTCGGCCCCACCGTCGATCCACGCGGCGCTGAGGATCTCGCCGCGCCGGCTCGGCGCGTCGCTCATGCGGACCCGCAGCGCCTCGGTCTCCTTGTCGCCCTCGAGGGTCACGTCGACCACGAGGACGTCGCCCTCGCGCGCGACCACCCGCTGCGTGAGGAGCAGCGGCGTCTTCCTGAAGCTGCCCGAGAACCGGTAGGCCACGTAATCGCCGGGCCCGCGCGCCGCGGCCGTCTCCTCGGCGCCCGCGGCGCTCTCGCCGGTCGCGCCCTTCGCGCGCTGCGCGACCTCGCGTCGCGCCTCGACCGCCGCCTTGACGGCGGTTCCCTGGGGGCGGCCAGCTCGAGCGTTCGTTCCGATCCCCGCGCCGCAGCCAGCGGCCAGGATCGAGGTGAGGGCGGCGAAGAGGAGCGGTCGGTTCATGCACCCCCGGTACCTGAGGGTGCCCGCCATGGCCCAGTTTCTGGCGACTCCACGGACGCGCCGAGGCCGACGGCGCGCCCGCGGCCCCGCGCGCGAGGCCGCGGACGTCGTGGCGCGCGCTCAGGGCAGCTTGCCGCTCGGGAGGAGATCGTCGAAGGCGGCGTCGAACTCGTCCGCGAGCATCTCGGCGCCGACGGCGCGCGCGGCCGGCTTCGGCAGGTCGATGCGGCGCAGCCGCTCCGCGACGCTGCCGCGCGGATCGCTGTAGCTCGGGCTCATGCGGGCGACCCGCTGGAAGTAGTAGAGCGCCTGCTCGGGGACGCCGCGCATCTCGTAGGCGTTCGCGATCTCGTACGTCAGCGCGAGCTCCTGCTCCACCGTCTTGTGCGAGGCGTGCAGCCCACGGATGAGCGCGTCGATGCCCGCCTCGATGTTGCCCATCTGGAGGTGGGTGACGCCGATCATCGACTGGCAGACGCACTCGCGCCCGGGGTCGCGTGAGGCGAGCTCGAACTCGGCGATGGCGTCCGCGTAGAGGCCCATCTCCTTGTAAGCGACCCCGAGGTCGTAGTGCGTCGACGCGTCGCCCTCGGAGATCTGCGCCGCCACGCCCGCCTTGAACTGCTCGAAGACGCTCTCGACGCTGATCTGTCGAGGATCGTCCTGGACGCCCGTGACCGAGCCCGGCGCTACCTCGAGCTCATCGATCATCTTGAGCGACTCGGCGATGTCGAACGCGCGGTCCTCGTCCGGCCGCTCGCTGCCGCGCGGGACGACCCGCGTGCCGCTCTGGTTGTCGGTGGCCGCGCGCGTCTGCGACGCGAGCTCGGTGACCTCGCGCAGCCGCTCCATGAGGAGCGGGTGGTTCGGCAGGCGCGCGAGCTGCTCCTCGAGGATGTTCCGCGCCTCCTCGAACATCCCGTGCTGCGCGAAGAACTCGACCTCCTCGAGCGCGTCCTCGTCGAGCGCGTCCGCGCGCCGCGACCCCGGCGGCACGGAGCGGCCCGAGGCCGGCCGAGCGGACGCCGGCCGAGCGGACGGCGGCCGGGACGACGCCGGGCTGTACAGGGCCGGCGGCGCCGCGAGCACGGGAGGCGGGGGCATGGAGGACGGGGAAGGCGCCGGCGGCGCCTGAGAAGCCGCGACGGCCAGGGGGTGCCCGGGCGAGCGGCTCGGGTGGACCGACGCCGTCTCCTCGTCGTCGTCCTCGACGTCCTCGACGTCCTCGACCTCTTCGAGCTCCTCGACGTCGTCGATCGGGAAGCTCGGCAGCGGCGGCTCGTTCGCGAACGGGTCGTCGAGGTGCGTGACGAGCTGCGGACGCCGGGGGAGCGCCTCGACGACGCCGTCCTCGTCGAGCGTGTACGCGGGCAGCGGCGCGTCGGGATCGTAGAGGTCCTGGCTCGGCACCTCGGACGCGTACGCGTCGTTCTCGCCGGCCGCCGGCGAGACCTCCGGCCCTGTGTGCTCCTCGTCGGCGAGCTCGTCCTCCTGCGGCACGGCGTAGCCGAGCAGGTTGAGCATCTCCGTGGCCTGCGCGTTGCCCGGGTCGAGGAGCAGCACCTCGTCGAGGAGCCGCGCCGCGTCGTCGACGGCGCCCTCGCCGGAGAGCTGCTCCGCGAACTCGAGCATCTGCTCGACCGCGCCGTCCTGGTCTCCCGCCTCGATCAGGATGTCGCAGAGCTTCTCGCGCAGCTCCCGCGCGGAAGGCAGCCGGGCGACGCCGCCCTTGAGGAGGGTGATCGCTTTGTCGTACTGGTGGTCGCGCCGGAGGTTCTCCGCGTGCGCGACGAGCTGCCGCGGGCTCGCGACCGGGGCGGTCGTGGGCTGGGACGCGCGCAGCGGGATCGGCGCCGCGGACGAGGGCTCGGCGTCCTCGACCTCGAGCTCCTCCGCGTCGGCGTCCTCGTCCTCTTCGAGCTCGACGTCGATCGACGCGCGCGTGTTCCTCGCGTTGGGCGCGAGCTGGGCGGCGAGCTGGCGGACGCCCTCGTCGTTCGGGGCGCGCGCGACGAGGGCGGCGACGAGGGTGGCGAACTGGTCGACCCGGCCCGCCTCCTTGGCGATGCGCGCCGACTCCTTCTGCACCTCGATCGCCTTGGCCGGCTGCCCGAGCAGGTCGAAGGCGCGGGCGAGGAGCGCGAGGGTCTCCAGGTCCCGTGGGTTCTCCTTGAACGCGATCTGCAGCTTGGTGAGGGCCGACATCCCGTCGCTCGGGTCGCCGCGGTCGAGGTAGATCTCGGCGGCCATGCGGGCGAAGCGGGCGTCCGGGCGGTGCTGCAGCAGGCGCTCGACGACCTTCAGCGCGTCGTCGCGGCGCCCGAGCTTGAGGAGCAGCTCGGCCGCCGTCCCGAAGCGCTGGATCGCGGCGTCGTAGTCGCGGACGCGGATCAGCGCCTCCGCGAGGCGGAGATACGCAAGCGGGTTGTTCGGGTCGAGGTCGACGACCCTCTTGAAGATGTCGATCGCGTCGCGGTCGCGCCCCGCGCGGAGCAGGCGCGTCGCGACCTCGTCGTAGGCCGTGAGCGCGTCGCTCGTGAGCCCGAGCTGCGTGTAGATCTCCGCGAGGCGCGGGACGATGTGGCCGAAGCGGTCCTCGTACTGCGGGACGTGCTTGTGGATGATCTCGCGGATCTGCTTGTAAACGGCGATCGCTTTGAGCGCGAAGCCCTGAAGGGAGTAGAACTGGCCGACGCGCTCGTAGGTGGTGATCGCCTCGACGTACTCCTCCGTCCTCAGGTAGAGGTCGCCGATCTTGAGCAGCGTCCGAACGTCCTTCGGATCCTCCGCGACCAGCTTCTGGTACTCGGCGATGGCCTTGTCGAAGCGCTTCCGCTCGACAAACTTCTGCGCGGTCTGGAGTACCTTGTCGCGATCGACCGCCACGGCGATGGGAATCTCCTACTGAGGACAGGGAGGCGTTGCTCGGGCGCCCCGTCGGCATCCCTCACCTCGCCTAAAAACACCTAGCCAATCCCGCTACCACGTACAAGCACGCGGCATCGGAAGTTGGGGAAGCTACCGCCAAGGTGCTTGTTTGCAGCATGCGCTCCCCGCGGGTCCATGTGGGGAGCGCGGGGAGCGCGGCGACCGCCTGGCACGGTGGCCTTGGCCCCGCCCCGGTCGGACGCTAGGCAGGTCCGGTCGAGGCGCGTCAAGAGCGCGCCAGGGCGCGCCGATCAGCCGGGAAATGTGAAGATCGCGGAGAAGCCGGCCAGCGCCGCCATCAACGCGAAGACAGCTCGAAGCATAGCAGTCGAGCGGCCTTCTTGCACATTTCTGCACACATGTCGGCAGCTCGCCCCCTGCGGCCGCGCCGGTGACGCGGGTGACGCGGGTGACGCGGGTGGCGCGGGTGACGCGGGTGACGCGGGTGACCACTGCGCGCCTGACCCGACGGCGCGCGCGACGGATGGCGGGGATTCAGGTCGCGAGCTCTGCTGTCATCTGTCGCTCACGTCGCCCGCGTCGCTGGCGGGCCGCCCCGAAGTGGGTCCCTGCGCACGGCTGCGAGCGCTCGAACAGGTGGTCGGAGGTGTTCAGCGTGTTCAGCGTGTTCAGCGTTCCTCGCCGGAGGGCGGGCCGGCGGGCGAGGCGCCGCGCAGGCGGGGCCGTGCGCAACGATTGCGCGCAGGGGGCGGCGGGGCGGCGGGGCGGCGAGGCGCGGAAGGGGTACCCGAACCGGTGAGCGCTTCTCGACCGCCCCGGTGAATGGACCTAGAGTTGGCCACCATGTCGCGCAGCCAGGCCTACCGCGCCCCGTTCGCTCCTGGAGAGGAAAATGCCGTCGACGCAGCGCTCTGCGAGCGCCTCCTCTCGGTCGCCCTGTCCAAGGGAGGCGATTACGCCGACCTCTTCTTCGAGTACCGGGCGGGGGGCGGGTTCACCTTCGACGAGGGCATCCTCAAGGCGGCGTCGCGCGGGGTGTCGATGGGGGTCGGCGTCCGCGTCCAGCGCGGGGACGCGACAGGCTACGCGTACACGGAGGACCTCACCTGGGACGCGATGAAGCGCGCGGCCGAGACGGCGGCGCAGATCGCGACGGGCTCCGGCGGCACGGAGAAGATCGAGCTCCGGCGCCGCGCGCTGCCGAGCCGCTACGAGCTGCCCGTCCTCTCGCTCGACGTCCCCGGCCTCGAGAAGCGCGCGCTGCTCGAGCGCGCGAGCGCCGCGGCGCTCGCCTTCGACCCCAGCATCGTCAAGGTCGAGGCCAGCTTCGCCGAGGAGGTGCGCGAGGTGCTCGTGGCCACGAGCGACGGGCGGATGGCGCACGACGTCCAGCCGCTCCTCCGCTTCGGCGTGCGGGCGCTCGCCGAGCGCAGCGGCAAGCGCCAGGAAGGCTCGAGCGGCGGCGGCGGGCGCATGACGACGGCCTACTTCGAGGGCAAGTCGCCGGAGTGGCACGCCGAGGAGGCGGCGCGGCAGGCGGTCGCGATGCTCGACGCGCGCGACGCGCCCGCCGGCGAGATGAACGTCGTGCTCGCCCCGGGCGACAGCGGCATCCTGCTCCACGAGGCCGTGGGGCACGGGCTCGAGGCGGACTTCAACCGCAAGGGGACCAGCAACTACTCCGGACAGATCGGGAAGGATGTGGCGAGCCCGCTCTGCACGGTGGTCGACGACGCGACCCTCCTCCAGTCGCGCGGCACGATCAACGTGGACGACGAGGGCCACGAGCCCGAGCGCAGCACGCTCATCGAGAACGGCAAGCTCGTCGGGTACATGCACGACCGGCTCTCGGCCAAGCACTACGGGCTCACGCCGACCGGCAACGGGCGGCGCGAGAGCTTCGCCGCCGCGCCGATGCCCCGCATGACGAACACCATCCTGCTCGCCGGCCCGCACGATCCCGAGGAGATCGTGCGGTCCGTGAAGCGAGGGGTCTTCGCGAAGAAGTTCGGCGGCGGCCAGGTCGACATCTCGAACGGCGACTTCGTCTTCTCGTTGACCGAGAGCTACCTCATCGAGGACGGCAAGCTGACCGCGCCGCTCAAGGGCGTGAACCTCATCGGCAACGGCCCCGAGGTGCTCCGGCGCGTCACGATGCTCGGCCACGACGTCGCCACCTCCGACGGCATCTGGACTTGCGGCAAGGACGGACAGAGCGTCCCGGTCGGTGTGGGCTGCCCCACAATCAAGATCGATCTCATCACGGTCGGCGGAACGCGGATCGGCTGATTTTCAAGGCTGGAGCGGCGGGGGGAAGGTAAGCCCGGTAGCGGCATGGGTGGGTTTAGCGCGGTGCGTCTTGCCGGCCAGACGCCGCACCCGTATACGGGGCGGACATGGCGCGTCGTTCGTTCATAGCCATCGTCGGACACGGACCGGACCTGGAGCGCGATGAGGGCGCGGCGTCGGTCTTGCGCTCGCTGGGCGCTGATGTGCGGACCCTCGACCTCTGGGATGATCCGCCGCGGCTCTTCCTCGATGACGAGAGCAAGGCCCGCGCGATCGTCGTCGAGGCGCTCGATCGGCCGGACCTGGCCGCCGCAGCGCTGCGCGCCCTGCGCCGCGAGCCGCGCCTCGAGGAGGTCGGCGCGCTCGTCGCGGTGAGCGTGGCGCAGATCGCGCGCATCGAGCCGTCCAGCGGCTTCGATGACTTCCTGCTGGTGCCGTACGTACCAGCCGAGCTCTACGCTCGCGTGCGCCTGGTCGAATGGCGCCGCAGCGAGTTCGCGACCGAGGAGCGGGTGAAGGTGGGCGCGATCGTCATCGACCGCGCGGCCCACGACGTCTCGGTCGGCGGCATGCACGTGCCGCTCACCGCGAAGGAGTTCGCGCTGCTCTCGTACGTGTGCGAGCGGCGCGGGAAGGTTGTGTCGCGGACAGAGTTGCTCCGGCGCGTCTGGGGGAGCCAGTACGAGGGCGGCGCGCGGACCGTCGACATCCACGTGCGGCGCCTCCGGGCGAAGCTCGGCGCGGCGCTGCCGCTCGTCACGCTGCGCGGGGCCGGGTACCGGCTCGAGTCGCCCGTCCCCGGCTCCGGCGGGCCCGAGGGGGCCGACGCGGGCAGGGCGCTCCAGCGGGGCGGAGCCGGCGCGGAGTCCCACGGCGAGGAGCGCGGCGAGCCGCGCGACGAGGACGAGGACGAGGACGAGGAAGGCGACGACGAGGGCGACGAGGAAGGCGACGAGGACGAGGAAGGCGACGACGAGGGCGAGGCGAGCGCGCGAGGGGATCGGCGCTCGGGGACGTCGGAGTCCACCTCCACGACGACCGGCCGCGAGCGGCGCGTCACGCGATGAAGTCGCCTGACCGCCGCGCGCCGCGCGCCGCCGCTGGCGCCGGCGCGGTGCGCGGCGGAGGCCGCTCGCGCCGCGCCGCGCCGCCGGTCGTCGCGATCAGCGTCGGGTGTCCGAGCGGGGTGGGCCCCGAGGTGGCGGTGGCCGGCGCTGCGTCCGTCGAGAACGTGCGCTGCGTGCTCGTCGGCGACGAGGCGATCCTCCGGCGCGCCGCGCGGCTCGTCCGGGTCGCCGCTCGCCGGCTCGTCGTGGTCGACGGGAGCGCCGCCATCGAGCAGCTCGCGCCCGGCGAGGTGGGCGTCTGGGCGGGCAGCATGCGGCTCTCGCGGCCGAGCGCGTTCGGCCGGCCCGAGGCCGAGGAGGGGGCGGCGCAGCTCGCGTGGATCGACGCGGCGACGGACCTGGTGCGCGAGGGCGTCGCGGCGGCGCTCGTCACGGGGCCTGCGTCGAAGCACGCGATCGCCACGAGCGGCGCGCCGGGGTCGGCGGACTTCCTCGGGCACACCGAGCACCTGGGCCGGCGGCTCCGCGCGCGCGAGGTCACGATGGCCTTCGCCTCGGGCAAGCTCGTGACCGCGCTCGTGACGACGCACGTGCCGCTGCGCGAGGTGCCCGAGGCGGTGAGCCCGCGCGAGGTGGCGCGCGCCGCGGTGTGGCTCGCGCGGCTGCTGTCGGATCTCGGCCGCGAGAAGCCGCGCGTGGCCGTGGCCGCGCTGAACCCGCACGCCGGCGAGGGCGGCCTCCTCGGCGACGAGGAGCAGCGGCAGATCGCGCCGGGCATCCGCCTCGCGTCGCGGCGGCTCGCGCGCTCGGGGCAGCTGGCGGAGCTCACGGGGCCCGTCGGCGCGGAGACGGCCTTCCGGCTCGCGGCGCGGGGCGCGCTCGACGGCGTCGTCGCGATGTACCACGACCAGGCCACGATCCCGAGCAAGCTCCTCGGCTTCGGCGAGGCGGTGAACGTCACGCTGGGCCTGCCGATCGTGCGCACGAGCGTCGACCACGGCACCGCATACGACCTCGCGGGCACGGGGCGCGCCGACCCGCGCGGCATGCGCGAGGCGATCGCGCTCGCGGCGCAGCTCGCGGCCGCGCGCTGACGCGCGGATCCTCGCTGGCGACCGCGCGCTGACGCGCCGGACGGCGCGTCAGCGCGTCTGAGCGCGTTCCTCGATCATGGCCATCAGCCGCTCGAGCGACGGCAAGCTCACGCCGCGCTCACGACCGAGCGCGACGATCGTGGCGCCCATCGCGAGGTGCTGCTCGCGGAGCTTCGGGCCGAAGTGGACGTCGAGGAAGCGCAGCGCCTCGGGGGCCAGGAGGCGCGCGAGCGCGGCGCCAGGCTTCAGCGTGAGCGGTCCGATGGCGCTGGTCAGGAGCTTCGTCCAGGGGGCCACCTTGCCCAGCCGCTCCGCGAGCGCCACGCACTCCTTCGTGGCGTGCAGCGCAGTGCTGAGCACCTCCTCGTTCGCGACGAGGGCCCCGGTGCCGCCGCCCGCGTCGATGGCGGCGATCAGCGGGAAGAACGCGGTCGTGGTGGCGACGTTCTGCGCGCCGACGTCGCGATCGAGCTGCGCGGGGAGATCGGCGCTCGTGAGGCGGCGCGCGAGCTCGTCCAGCAGCGGGCGCTCCGCGGGGAAGCCGCCCTCCTCGTCGATGAGCGTCGAGGCGAACCCGACGATCCAGTAGCGGACCACGCCGCGCTCATCGAGGTAGCCCGAGACGCTCGGCATCGCGGGGGTGATGCGGCGCACGGCCGCCTCCTCGAGCGCCGTGCGCTCCGGGGGCATGAGCGGCGTGAGCACAACGACGGGGACGGCTGGACCGCCGCGGAGGAGATCCGCGACCGTCCTGCGCCCGGCCTCGCGCGGCGCGGCGCCGCCGGGGTCAGCCCGGGGAGCGAGCTGATCGAAGCGGACGGCGACGAGGACGACCTCGGTGTCGGCCGGGATGTCGGCCGCGAGGCGCGGGCGCTCGAGCGTGTCGCGGCGATCGGCGCTGTTCACCTGCTCGATGACGAACGGCCGTACGTCCGCGACCCGCTCGGGACGGACCACGAACGTGACGTCGTCTCCCTGGGTGGCGAGGCGCACGCCGTAGACTCGCCCGAGCGCGCCAGCGCCCACGATGCTGATCCGCATGGCTGCCCTCGGTAGCCTGCGCGGCGCCGGGCGGGAAGAGGCCGCCGCCGGCGCGCAGCGGAACGGGCGGCTCAGAACGTGCGCTTCGAGTCGATGAGGATGGTGACCGGTCCGTCGTTCTCGACGAACACGCGCATGTCGGCGCGGAAGCGGCCGGTGGCCACCTCGAGGCCGCGCGCCCGCAGGGCGGCGACGAAGCGGTCGTACAGCGCCTCGGCGCCCACGGGCTCCATCGCGCCGTCGAAGCTCGGCCTGAGGCCGCGGCGGACGTCCCCGAAGAGCGTGAACTGGCTGATCGCGAGCACCCCGCCGCGCACGTCCGCGAGCGCTCGCGACATCTTGCCGGCCTCGTCGCTGAACACCCGCAGGCCCGCGACCTTGTTCGCGACGTGGTCGGCGTCCGCTTCGTCGTCGTCCCGGGCGGCGCCGACGAAGGCCACGAGGCCGCGCTCGATCGCGCCGACCACCTGACCGTCGACCTCGACGCGCGCGGCGAGCGCGCGCTGCACGACCGCGCGCACGGCTAGCGGTGGGCTGCGCGCGGGGCGGCGGCGGGCTCGGCCCCGCTGCCCGCGCTGAGCCCGAGCTCGCGCATCAGCTTGGCGGTGAGCTTGAAGTAGGTGCTGCGATCGTAGGGCTGGTTGAGGATGTGGAAGTCCTTGCGCACGAGGCCGACGCAGCCGAAGCAGTAGGTGCAGCCGGTGCAGTCGACCGAGCGCACGAGGTACGACGACTGCGTGCACCGCTCGGACGCGACGCAGTGGCTGCACGCGATGAGGTCGCGGCAGCCGCGGCAGTGCGTGCTGTCCGAGCAGCGCTGCGCGTCGACGCAGAAGTGGCACCGCTGCAGCGCCTTCGAGTTGCGGCAGAACGTGCAGTCCACGCAGCGCTCGCACGCGACGCACTCGACGCACCGCTCGTTGCCGGTGCCCGTCTCGAACCCCTGGATCAGCTTGCGGAGCTCGGCCTCGAATTCCGCGCGCGTCATTCCGCCTCGCCGCTCGCTGCGGAGATGCCGCCGTCCACGGCCGCGCCGGGCGCGATGGCCTGGGGGCTGGACGGCCGCGCCTGGAAGCCGGGATCGGCGGACGCGCCGCCCGCGCTCGGGGCCTCGGGCCTGCCGCTCACCTGGCGCCGCAGCCGCTCGGCGGCCTCGCGCGTCGCGGGCTCCTCCGCGAACTCCTCGATGCGCCGCAGCCGCGACTCGAGCACGGTCTTCCGCTTCGGCAGCTCGCCGACGAGGATGCCCGAGAGCTCGTCGATCGCCTGCTGGATGCGCTGCTCGTCGCTGTGCTCGAGCAGCTGCAGGTACACGTCCTGCTCCGCGGGGAAGGTGTGGCCGGCGCGGAGGAAATCGTTCGCGGCCTTGGAGATGTTGGGCCGGCCCGACGCGCAGAGCAGCTTCGACAGGAGCCGCTGGCGCTCGACGGCCTTCGGGTCGCTCTGCGGAGGCGGCGCGAGGACGATGCGCCCCGGCGTCTTGGACGCGGAGTCGCGCCCGGACTTGATGCGCCCGCCCTTGCCGTCGTCCGCCTCCGGCTCCTTGCGCGGGGAGAACAGCGCCTCGAGCGCGGCGCGGTGTTGCTTCGCCGCCTTCCGGTCCTCGCCGGTCTGTGTTGGGCGCGGCAGGCCCGCGCTGTTCGGCTGACCCCGGCCATAGGCGGTGTGGAGCTCGGGATTGTGCCAGACCTTGGTTGCGTCTCTACGAATTCGGCGCATGTCGTGCCCCTGCTGACCTCGGAGCGATCATGGACGCGCCACCGGGTTCGGCTTCCGCATCCCGCGTGTGGCGCCCCGCTTGCATCGATGGTGTGGTGAATGAGGCTGGTGCGTGTTGGACCGGGCTTCCCCCCGCGATCCGCGATGGCCCGGACGATGGTTGCTAGGGACGCGACGCCTGTGTCTCCGCCGATGGTGTCGATCGAGGAGGACGGGCCGCGCCGCAGTGCGCCGAGAGGTACCCGGCCGCGGACCGCGTGATGAGGGGCTCTGCCCCCATGCACCCCGGATCCGCGCTCACGACCCGACCGCAGTCGCGAGGCAGCTGGTTCCTACCACAGCCTCTGGTCAGCGCCGCAGAAAATTGGGCCGCCCTCCGCACTTCATGACAATCCGGTCCTCAGAGGTCCTCGATCCCCTTCTGAATTCTGAGCTTCCGCGAGGGGCGTCCTGGAGACGCTGTGTCGAGGTCGCTGACCTCGTCCCAGGTCGATTCAAGAAGCGGACCGCCGACTGCCTTTCCCAATTCCCCATCGCACGGGCGGGCGGCGACGCCATGTCTGGGAGATCCGATCCCAGGGTGGATGACATTCGCACCCGGCCCGACTGGAGCTTTCCATGATGAGCCTTCGATCCGTGAGCAGTGCGGGCGCGGCGCCGCGGGCCGCAGGGGAGGCCATGCGCAACGCGGAGCCGCGGGCGCGCCTCACGCGTGCTCGCGCTGCCGTGCTGGCAGCGCTGGTGAGCATCGCGGTGCCGGCCGTCCCGGCGGGGCCGCTGCACGCGGAGCCGCTGCCCAGGGCGCACGCCGCCGGCAAGGCCGGAGAAGGAGAAGACGCCGGCGCGGGTAAACAGGCCCGTCGCGAGCGTTCGCCGGCGAGCCCCGCTGGGGAGGAAGCGGAGCACGCGCGCCGGACAGAGACGCGGGCGAGGGCTCGCCGCGGCGACGGCGGGGACGAGAAGAAGACGAGCGGCGCGGCGAGCCGGAAGGGCCGCGCCCGCGAGAAAGCGCCGCACGCGGCGGAGAGCGCGGCCGGGAAGGAGACCGGCTCGGCGAAGGCGGGCAAGGCGAAGCGGAAGGAGAAGAAGAGGGCGGCGCGCACGGTCGAGAGCAAGCGGCGCGCGACGAAGAAGGGGGTGAGCAGGGAGGCGCCTCCGAAGCCGTGCCTCGGGCCGACGCTCTCGATCGATCGCAGCGGGATCGAGCCCGAGCGCCTCGAGCTGGTCGACTGCGCGGGGAAGCCGCGCGAGGCGGCCCGGCGCGCCCTCTCCTTGCTCGCTCGACCGTGGGGCACGCCACGGCCGGTGCTGCCCGACGAGCGCGCGTCGGCGCGGAAGACAGAGGCGGTCAGCCACAAGCGGCGGACGGCGCGGACGACGCCGACGACGCCCACGACCGCCGACAGGCGGGAGGCGGCCAGAGACAGGCCAGCAGGGGCGCAGGCCGGAGAGGTCGCGCCCGGCGTGCGGCTGCTCGATCCGGGGCTGCTCTCCCGCATCGACGCGCTCGCGCGGCAGCACCCGGGGCGGCTCGTGTCGCTCGTGAGCGGATACCGCCCGCAGAGCCAGGGCAGCCTGCACCAGACGGGGCGGGCGCTCGACCTGCGCATCGCGGGGGTGCGCAACGACGAGCTCGCGGCCGCCTGCCGCAAGCTCGCGGATACGGGGTGCGGGTACTATCCGAACAGCTCGTTCGTGCACGTCGACGTGCGCGCGCCGGGGACAGGGAGCGTCTCCTGGATCGATGCGTCCGGGCCCGGCGAGGTTCCCCGCTACGTCACCTCGTGGCCGCCGCCCCAGGAGGAGCAGCGGGCGGCGACGAACGGCGTGTCCAGCGAGGACGCCGAGGAGGTGCTCCGGCGGGAGCGCCGCGAGCAATCCGCGACGGCGGAGAAGGCGGCGCCGGAGAGGGCGGCGGGCGCGGCGCCGGAGAAGGTGGCGAGCGCGGCGCCGGTGACAGCAGCGAACGCCGTGCTGGAGAAGGTCGCGAGCGCGGTGCCGGAGAAGGCGGCGAGCGCGGTACCGGAGAAGGCGACGGGCGTGGCGCCGGAGAAGACGACAGGCGCTGCACCGGAGAAGGCGGCGAGCGCTGCACCGGAGAAGGCGGCGAGCGCTGCACCGGAGAAGGCGGCGAGCGCTGTACCGGAGAAGGCGGCGAGCGCGGCGCCGGAGAAGGCGACGGGCGCGGCGCCGGAGAAGGCGACGGGCGCGGCGCCGAAGAAGACGACGGGCGGCGCCCTGTAGTATCAAGGTGCGATGGGCATCACGATCCCTCGCCGGCACGCCTCCGCGGTCGCCGGCAGCTTCGGTCCGCTGGCGGTACATCGTCACGAGGTCGTGGCCGCGGGCGCCTCCTATACCGCCTTCACGCTGGAGCTCGCCGACTGGATCTCGGTGGCGGCGATCACCGATGCAGGGGAGTTCGTCCTGGTGCGGCAGCACCGGCACGGCGTCGACGCGGTGACCATCGAGACGGCAGGCGGCCTCGTCGATCCCGGGGAGGAGGCGGCCGTCGCGGCGCCGCGCGAGCTCCTGGAAGAGACGGGATATGCCGCGGCGTCGCTCGAGCCGCTCGGGTGGGTGCACCCGAATCCGGCGCTCCAGGCGAATCGCTGCTTCCTCTACCTGGCGCGAGGGGCGCGGCGGATCGGCGAGCCCGCGGGCGACGAGCACGAGAGCACCGAAGCGGTCTTGATGAGCGCAGAAGAGGTGACCGCAGCGATGCAGGACGGCCGGATCAGCCACTCGATCGCGGTGATCACCCTGCTGCGCGCGCTCGCCGCCACGACGGCAGCTCCGCGCTGACCGCGGCGCCTTCGAGGCGGGCAGCCGGTGCGGCTGGGTGGCGGTGGGAACCGCTCCCGAGGTCCAGAGATCGAATCTTCAGGGTGGCAGAACGGGATCGGCGCTCTGCAGAGCGAGATTTCGAGTCGCTTGAACGAAATCTCGGGTCGCGGTTCCAGGAAAATGCCTCCGGTGCACGGGATCGGAGGTCTCGAGGTCGCGCGGCGGGGTCGAGGCATATCTCCAGACCCGGCGCGCGGTTCTCGAGAGCCAGGATTTCGTTCTCGAGAGCCACGATTTCGTTCCAGAGACCCCCCTCGGCGGACCTCGAGACCCCGCTTTCCGTTCTCGAGACCCCCCTCCGCGGACCTCGGGACCCTGCTTTCCGTTCTCGAGACCCCCCTCCGCGGACCTCGGGACCCTGCTTTCCGTTCTCGAGACCCCCGCCGGAGGTTCGCGAGAGCGGATTTTACGCTCGCTCGACCGCCGGCGCCGTTCAACGGACCGAAGTTTCCGAGCGCCGGCGTGAGCGAGGAGCGCGCGCCGGCTGAGCTGGGAGCGCGCGCCGGCTGAGCTGGGAAGTGTCGGTACGGCCAGGGCGATGGTCCCCCCGCCCCGAGCCGATCGCCCCGAGCCGATGCCGGAGCGCTCGGTGAGTATTGCCCCGGGAAGCCGCTCGATGCCTCCGGATGACTCGCAACCCTGTGCCCGCAGCTGCACGAGCAGCCCGAGCGTCATCCGACGGATGCGATAGCGAAGGAACAGTGACCCGATGATCTTTTTGAGCGCTGATCGACGTACGTAGAGAATTCATGGGTCGATGTCGCAATGCTGATGGGCCGGCGTGGATCTCCGCATGACCGCTTGTCGCGCCGGAATTGCCTGGATAGGGTGTCCGGCCGCTGAGAATGGCGTCGTCATGCATCGTCCGGATGCCGGCGCCGGGCGCGCTATCGAGCACCGCAACGCGCCCTGCTCGCGTGCCCGCCCTCTCTGCATGGAGGCTCAGGAGACAAGATCATGCGACGCCTGCTCTACAGCCCGCTCCTCGCGCTTGTTCTGCTGCTGGAGTGTCCGATCTCAGCGGCGGCGGAGCCGCCGCTCCCACGGCGCCCGGCGCCGACCAAGGCGGAGCAAGACCTGCAGGAGCAGGCCAGGCGCCTGGTCAACGAGGGCCGGATCGCGGACGCGCGAGACGTTCACCTGACGCTGTGGCGGCTCACCGGGAGCGCCTCGGACGCGTTCAACGTCGGCATGCTGTCGTTCCGGCTCCACGAGTTCCCGACGGCGGCGGAGTTCCTCACGATCTACTTCGACAGGGTCGGCACGCCCGAGGCGCCCAAGATCTGGGTCCCGCCGGGCTTCAAGGACAACTACGAGCTCGCGCGGGCCAACTTCGCCGAGGCGCGCCGGCACATCGGCGCGCTCGAGGTACGCGTGAGCGAGCCCGGCGCCGACGTGCTCGTCGACGGACGACAGGTCGGCGTGTCGCCGCTGACGTCTCCCGTCTTCGTCGCTCCCGGCCAGCATCGCGTCAGCGCGCAGCTCGCCGGCATCCATGTCGAGCAGCCGATCGCGGTGGAGGCCGGCAGCGAGCGGACCGTCTGGCTGGTGCTGGACACCCGGGCCAAGGCTTCAGGCGCCGCGGCGACGGCTCCCGCCGGCCCTCGATCGAGCAAGACGGGGAGCTTACCGGGCAGCACGGTGGCGCGGCGTTTCAGGACAGAGCCCGCGGTGCGCTGGTGGACCGTGGGGGCGCTGGCCGCCACCTCCGCGGCCCTGGGAGTTGTCGGGGGCGTCGCGGTCGTCAAGGCCAACGCGGCGGCCGATGAGCGCCAACACGCGCATCGACGCGTGCTCGCCATGAGCTCGGGCGGGTGTCCGGGGGGTGGCCCGGCCTGCGACGCGTTCACGGCCGCCGACGGGGATGTCAAGACCATGACGGGCCTGGCCGTGGGCGCCTTCATCGGCGCCGGCCTGGCCGCTGCCGGCGCGGGGGTGGCGGCCTACGTGCTCGGCCCGGAGGCGTCGGTCCAGGTCGGGAGCGCGCCGGGGGCGCTGGTGACCGTCTCCTGGTAAGGCGCTTGGTCATCGCGCGCGAGGAGCGATGATAAATTTACTGCGCTCATGGGAATGAGTGTGGCGTAACAGGATGTCTCGAGGACTCCACCCCCCGCTCTCTCGGTCTGGTAGGCTCTTGCGCCATGTGGAAGGAGCTTGGCGCGAGCGGGGTGCTGCTTGTCATCGGAGCCCTGTGGGGCGCGTGTGCCGGCGAGACGCACGTGGACGTCGAGGTGAACGGCGAGATGGCCTGCGACGACCAGGCGGACTGCGACGCGTGGGGCTTCGGCTGGGAGTGCGCGGGGGGAGCCTGCTGGTGTCCCGAAGGCACGGCGTGGTGCTGCGCGCAGGAGCCAGGCTCGGATTCTTGCAATAGAGCGTGCCACTCGCCCGGCGCGTGTACCGATGAGCATCACGTGGACGCGCCGGCGAGCTGCGAGATCCCCGAGGACTGCCCGGGGCCGGCGTCCCCGCGGTGCGGCAGGCCGACATGCGTCGCGAACGTTTGTGGTCTTGCTCTGGCGCCGGAGGCCGCGACGCAGCGCGCGGGCGACTGCGTCGTGGTCAAGTGCAGCGAGAAGGGCGAGGCGTTCGACGCGCCGGATCCCGGCGACGTCTTCAACGATGGCAACGAGTGCACGATCGACCGGTGCGACGAGGTCAGGATGAGCATCGTGAACGAGCCGTACCCTAGGGGAACGGCGCCGGAGAGCTCGGGGTACTGCGACGGCCAGGGCCACTGGGTGGGATGTTTGCTGAACGCGGACTGCGGCCATCCAGAGCTGATCTGCTCACGAGGCGGGTCATGCATCCTGAGACATTGCGAGGACGGGATCCTGAGCACCTTGCAAGGGGAGACGGCGATCGACTGCGGCGGTCCATGCGATCCCTGTCCCTCGGGGCAGCCATGCAACCAGGGCACGGATTGCATCGAGGGCGTCTGCAGCGACAATCGATGCGCCCGGGCCGCCTGCGACGATGAGGTCCGCAACGGCTCCGAGGGCGATGTCGACTGCGGTGGGCCTTCATGCGTGCCGTGCGGCCGCAAGAAGAGGTGCGCCGTGCACGACGACTGCGCGAGCGGCGTGTGCTCGCTCGGCCAATGCCAGGAGCAGACCTGCGGCGACGGTGTCAAGAATGGCACCGAGTCAGACGTCGACTGCGGCGGCGTATGCCCGCCGTGCGGCACCCACGCGGCGCGGAGCGAGACCTCGGCGAGCGGCGAGGGGACGTGATGAAACGCCTGTGCGCTGCCTCCGCGGTGCTCGCCCTCGTGGCGAGCTGGGTCGCATGCTCCGGGGACGGTCCCGGAAACGGCGCATCGGCCTCGGGATCGAGCTCCGGCTCCTGGGACAAGTGCCACGATCCAGGTGGGCCGTGCAGGACCGCCGAGGACTGTTGCCTGCTCTGGGATCGACGGTGTGGGGACAAGATCTGCGACCAAGGGGTCTGCGCGATCGACCTGGCGCGTGAGCCCGAAAGCCAGGCGCGCGGCGACTGTATCCTGGTGATGTGCGACGCGTCAGGGATAACGTACAACGTGCCGGCACCTGATGATCCCGACGACAACGACGATCCCTGCATCGTGGATTACTGCGACGGCATGCGGCCAACGTTCCGCATGGTGCCCAAGGGCCCGGCGACCGACGGATCCGGCTTTTGCGATGGGGACGGCCATCTCGTCGAGTGCGCCGAGACGTCCGATTGCAACGACCCGTCGCTCAAGTGCTCGGCGCGTTTCAAGTGCGTTCCGCCGCACTGCGACAACCTGGAGCATGATTCGTCCCTCGGCGAGTCCGACGTGGACTGCGGCGGCCCGTGCGATCCATGCCGCCGCGGCTACGCGTGCAACCACGACGAGGACTGCACGATGCTCTCATGCGGGCCCGACCACACGTGCATGCGGGCCACCTGCGACGACGGCAGGAAGAACGGCGACGAAACGGACATCGATTGCGGCTTCGACGCCTGCGGCGTCCCGTGCCCGGAGGGGGCGAGGTGCGCGATCGATGCGGATTGCACGACCTCGTCCTGCTTCGGCGGCACGTGCCTGCCACGCACCTGCGAGGACGGCAAGAGGAACGGCGACGAGGACAACATCGACTGCGGGGGGAGCGACTGCCCGCTCTGCCGGTAGGCAACGCCAATCGGCGGGTGGGCCCGCAGCGAGATCGGCTCTTTCCACCGCGGCTGCGTGGGGCAAAGGTAGGCTTGATACGGCGGAGCTGCCCCCGGGCATGACGGCGCGCCGGCGAGCTGTCGCTCCCCGGCGCGCCACCTAGCCAGCCTGGCTTTCTCCGGGGCGGCCCTGCATCGGGCTACTCGTCGTCGTCGAGCTCCTCATCCTCCTCGCTGAGCTCCTCCTCGTCGCCAGTGTCCTCTTCCCCGCCGGTTTCCTCCTCGTCGCTGCTTTCCTCGTCGTCGCCGAGCTCCTCCGCCTCGCTGGCATCCTCCTCCTTCTTGTCCGTCGAGCTGCGCTTCGCGGTGGTGAGGCCGAGCTTGAGTTGCGCCTTGACGCCGAACACCTGCCGGAAGGTCGTGGCCCAGTCGTTGAACCAGTCGCGGAGATCGTCGAGGCCTTCACGCTGCGCCTTGTGCGCCTTCGCGAGCTCGGCGACCGGCACCTTGCGCTGCGGCAGCGGTCCCCCGCCGACCTCTAGCTTGCCGAGCATGTCGCGGACGTCCTTCAGCTTCTCCTCGGTCAGGCCGCGCTTGACGAGCGTCTTGCGGACCTCCTTCGCGTCGGCATCGTTGCTCTGGGAGAGGCCGTCGAGGCGGGAGAGGAAGGTGCGGACGGACACGATGACCGCCGGCCCGAGGGGCTGCTGCTCGAGGTTCTTGAAGAAGGCGGCCTCGAACGCCTCGCGGCGGTCACGGGGGACGACACGGCGAATGACGACCCGGGTGCGCGGGAACCACGTGTTTTCGAAGGTGTCGACGTCCTGGAGCAGGCGGAGCCGCTCCGCGCCTTCCACGACCCCGCCATTCGCGACCTCGTCGAAGAGGTGCTCGAGCGGCTTCGCCTCGCCCGAGGCGAGCCGGAGGAGCCGCCATCCTTCGCGATGCTCGTCGGCGGTGTAGCCCTCGCGCCGGGCGCGAGCGCTGAAGGGTGCTGTCTGTATATTGACCAGCAGCTTGAGGGAGCGCTCGAGCAGATCCTGCTCCGCGGCAGTGAGGACGAGCGGTTGCGGCGTCTCCTCGGCGGTGTCGGCCGGCGCCGACTTGGCAGATGTTTTCTTCGGGGACTTGGGCTTGGCCATGAGATGATCCTCCGTTGCTGGCGACGGTAACGGAGGTTCCCGCGGGGGACACAACCGCCTGTGGGCGGCCGGATTGTGCTTGCTCGCAGGATCGTCGGGCGGGGCCGGGTCGGGGTGAGGGGGATCACGGTCGGCCTTGACGAGGCGCGACCTTTTCCTGTAGGACGAGTATGGCTCGAC
Organism: Sorangium sp. So ce1153; assembly: GCF_051521595.1. Lineage (NCBI taxonomy): Bacteria > Pseudomonadati > Myxococcota > Polyangiales > Polyangiaceae > Sorangium > Sorangium sp. So ce1153. Next base: position 10,719,706 of record NZ_CP150361.1, on the reverse strand, counting down.
TTGAATCCCGCATCGTGCTGCCGCTGGGGCAGAGCGGAGATCTGTCGGCGCGTGAGCGGGAGGTTGGGCGATGGCGAGGGATCGGGGTATCTCGCTGGAGGAGTTCGCGCGCGTGCGAGCCCTGCTCGACGCGGGTCAGCCGAAGCGCGAAGCGCTGGCGACTCTCGGGCTCGACGCGAGCCGCTGGAACGAGGTCGAGGAGGAATGGCTCGCATCTCTCGCGGACGAGGTGGAGCGAGGTGAGTCCTTGAGCTTGCGGACGTTCGAGGGGGCTTACCGCGTAGCATGGGGGCAGCTGGGTTTGCGCGACCCGGGACCCGCGACCGCGCTGGACGACGCGCCGGGAGAGGAGCCCGAGAGCGAATCCTATGCGACGTCGACTGCGCTGCTGAACGCTTCTACATTCGCTCCGAAAGAGGCGCTTCCCTTCCACGCGGCTAGAGAGGCGCAGCAGCCCGGCGCGTTCGAGAAGACGAGCGCCGGTGCTCACGCGCCGGAGTTTGGCGACACGGCAGATCCTGGCGCCACGCAGCTACTTCCCGCGAGCGCCCGGCCGCTCCCCGAAGAAGAGACGCTGCCGCTCTCCGGGGCGACGTTGCTGCCGGCCGCTGCCGTGCCGTTCCGGCGCACGCCGTAGCTTCCAGGCGGGAGCGTCGTGGTGTGGCGGGGCGCGACGTCGAGCTTGGGAGAGCTCCCGGAGAGGTTTGACAATGATCGCAGCGAAGTGGGGTGATCCCGTCCTCGGCATCGACATTCACATGGTGATGGTGCCGACGCCCGCCGGGCCTGTGCCGACGCCGCTGCCGCACCCGTTCATCGGTGTGGTGTTCGATCCGATGGGCGCGGCGATGAGCGCCGTGATGGGGGCTGTCTTCGGCGGAGGGGGCGCGGTGCGCGTCAATGGCATGCCCGTCGGGAACACGGGCACCGAGGTGAAGGGAGTGCCGCATTTCCCCACGCCGCCGGGCGTGTCCTTCGCGCCGAACGATATCCCTGGCAACGACGGGACTTTGATCACGGGCTCCAAGACGGTCGACTTCGAGGGCTCGAGCCAGAGCCGGACGACGTCCATCGTGATGAGCTGTAACTTCCCGATCAACCTGCCGACGAGCGTGTGCCTCGCGGTGCCGATGGGGGCGCCGGTGGTGATCGGCGGACCCGAGGCGGTGGACTTCGCGGCGGCGGCGACGCAGGCGATCCGGACGAAGTGGGTGTCGAACAAGCTGCACGCGCTCACCGGGGCGACGAAGGGCTCGTGGCGCAGCAAGGTGATCTGTTTTTTGACAGGGCACCCGGTGGACGTGATGACCGGCGAGCTCATCGCGGAGGCAGTGGATTTCGAGCTGCCGGGGATGATCCCGATCGTGTGGGAGCGCAACTACCGGAGCCGGCAGACCGACGAGGGGACGCTCGGCGCCGGATGGAGCCACCCGTTCGAGGAGAGCGTGGAGGAGACGGCGAGCGGGGTGGTGCTGCGGCTCGCAGACGGGCGGCCGAAGGAGCACCCGCCGCTGCGCGTGGGGGCCTCGGACTGGGACGGCGAGGACCGGTACACGCTGACGCGCACGGACGGCGGGTACGAGAAGCGCGGCGCGGACGGGTTGCGCGCGGTGTACACGAAGCCCGCGGGGTCGCGGCGGTTCGTGCTGTCGCGGCTCGTTGACCGGTCGGGGAATGCGGTCGTGCTGAAGTACGAGCGCGGGTTCCTGCGGGAGGTGGTGGACACGGCGGGCCGCGTGCTCGAGGTGCGGTGGACGCGGGAAGGGCGCATGGAGGGGGTGTACTTCGAGGGCGAGCCGCTCGTCCGCTACAGCTTCGACGCGGAAGGTCGGTTGTCGGCAGCGACGGATCCGCTCGGGCACGCGCTGCGGTACGAGTACCGCGGCGGGGTGATGGTCAAGGAGACCCGCAAGGGCGGGCTCTCCTTCCACTTCGCGTGGAACTGGTACCACCCGGAGGGGTGGTGCGTGCGCACCTGGGGGGACGGGGGCATCTACGATCGCCGCATCACCTACGACGAGCACCGGCACTTCACGTCGGTGGAGGACGGGCGCGGCGGGATCACGCAGTACTGGGGGAACGCGCTGGGGCTCGTCGACAGGATGGTGGATCCAATGGGCGCCGTGACCGAGTACGCGTGGGATGCGTACTGCCGGAAGACGTCGGAGACCGATGGGCTCGGGAACTGGAGCGCATGGGAGTACGACGCGCGGGGGAACTGCGTGCTGCACCGCGATCCGCTCGGGCACGAGACGCGGATGGAGTACGACCGAGAGGACCAGCTCGTGCGGCTCGTCGATGCGGCGGGCGGAGAGTGGGCAGCTGCGTACGACGCGCGTGGCAAGCCGGTGTGGGCGCGCAACCCGGCGGGGGCTGTCACATGGTACGCACACGACGAGCAAGGGCGGCTGGCGGGCCTGGACGACTCGGCGGGGCGGCGGGCACGGATGCGCTGGACGTCGCGGCACGACCTCGCCGAGATGACCGACGGCGAGGCGCGGACGACGCGCTTCGAGCACGACGCGCGGGGGCGGCTCGTGAAGGTGGTCGACGCGGGCGGGCGGGTATCGCGCGCGGCGCGAGACAAGCTGGGGCGCATCACGCACCTGGAGCGCGCGGACGGCGAGCGGCTGTCGATGGCGCGGGACGCCGAGGGCAACGTCGTCGAGGAGGTGGACGCGCTGGGGCGGCGGGTGGTGATGCGGTACGCCGGCATGAACCGGCTCGTGGAGCACACCGATCCGATGAAGTACACGGTGCGGTTGCACTACGACAAGGAAGAGGACCTCGTCGCGGTGGAGAACCAGCACGGCGAGCAGTACCGGTTCGAGCTGGATCGAGCGGGGCGCGTCGAGGCGGAGATCGGCTTCGACGGGCGCAGGCACCGGTACCTGTACGACAAGGCCGGGCGGACGCTGCGCGTGCTGGGGCCGGACTACAGCGTGACGCAGATCGAGCGCGACGCGCTCGGGAGGATCACGAGGAGGACGCTGAGCGCGCCGCTCGGCGGGGACGCGCCGCTGGAGGAGACGTTCGCGTACAGCGCGCTGGGCGAGCTCGTGGAGGCGCGGTCGGGCGACGTGAACGTAGTGCTGGAGCGCGACGGGGTGGGGCAGGTGGTCCGCGAGCGGCGAGAGGTTGGCGAGGCGCGCTACGAGGTGGAGAGCCGGTACAACGATGCGGGCTTGCGGGTCGAGCGGCAGACCGATCTGGGACATCGCGCCGAGTACGCGTGGAACAAGGCGGGGGAGCTGGCCGGCGTGCGGGCAGGGCCGAGCTCGCGACTGCTGTCGCCGGCGATCGTGAGCTTGAAGCTGCCGCTGCTGGAGATGTCGGACTGGGAGATGAGGATCGAGCGCGACCCGCTCGGGCTGGAGCTCGCGCGGCGGCTCCCGGGAGGGGTGGTCGCGGCGTGGAAGCGCGACGCGTTCGGGAGGCCGGCGCTGCAGCACGTGCTCACCGGGGCGAAGGCGTCGAGCGCGGGGACCGACGTGATGCGCGTGGGGTACCAGTGGGAAGGGCCGGAGCAGATCGCGGCGCTCATCGATACGCAGAAGGGTGCGACGCGGTTCACGCACGATCCGCGGGGGCACCTGATCGCGGCGCTGTTCCCGGACGGGACGACGCAGCACCGGCAGAGCGACGCGGTGAGCAACCTGTTCCGGAGCGCGGACCGGAAGGATCGGGTCTACGGGCGCGGGGGCGTGCTGCTGCGGGCGGGAGGGACCGAGTACCGGCATGACGGGGCGGGGAACCTGATCGAGAAGCGGCTCGCGGATGGGAGCCGGTGGACGTACCGGTGGGATCCGGCAGGGCGGCTGCGGGAGGTTGAGCGGCCGGACGGCAAGAGGGTGGCGTTCGCGTACGACGCGCTGGGGCGGCGCGTGCGGAAGGAGTTCGATGGGGCTGCCACCGAGTACGTCTGGGATGGGGACGACCTCGTGCACGAGCGCGTCCGGAGGGCGGATGGGACGCTGGAGCCGCTGGTGACGTGGATCTTCGAGCCAGGGGCGTTCGCGCCGGTCGCGAAGTTTGAGGGGAGAAAGCGGTACAGCGTAGTCATCGACCACCTCGGCACCACAGCGATGCTCATGACCGAGGCGGGGCAGGTGGCGTGGAAGGCGCAGCTCGACCTGTACGGGGTGCCACGGGAGGAGCTCGCCGCGAAGGCGACGGAGTGTCCGTGGAGGTATCCGGGGCAGTATGAGGATGCGGAGACGGGGCTGTATTACAACAGGTTCAGGTACTACGATCCAGAGTGCGGGAGGTATATCAGTCAGGACCCAGTCAGGCTCAATGGAGGTGTGGCGCAGTACGGTTATGTAAAAGATGTGCTGGCGTGGCTGGATCCTCTAGGGCTCACGTCGTGCTCTGATGTGGCACGTAAGCTGGCAGCGCGTATCTCCTCGAAGGTAAAGGTCTATGGAAAGTGCTTTGAATTTGCTGCGCGACTGCAGAAATCGCTTCAGAATAAGGGAATTTCTGGAAGCTTGATCGAAATACAGGTGCCGCCTCGAATGCTAGTCTATTCGGATGCTGTTGGCCGTCTCGGTGATATTGGGCAGCCGCATCGGGCTATTCGTGTAGGGGATATGGTCTTCGACAATTTGAGGCCACAAGGGATTTCGTATCAGGAATTTATCAAAGATTTGGGCGGGGACCTGTTGTTCGGTAAGCCTGGTGTTGGTATCACAGAGACAGTGTTCTGAATCTGGAGGGAGTATGCCGTTCAAGGTTGATGAGCCGTGGCTGTTGCCGTTTCTTCGGTGTGTGCGCCAGCGTCCGGGTATGTATCTCGGAAACAATTCGGTTAGAACGCTGGAGACTTATATTTTGGGGTACACGCAGGCTCGGATCGACTTGGGTATTCCGGAGTTTGGGGCTGGCGAGTCGGCGCTGCTTGAGTCGTTCGGGAAGTGGCTCGCAAGTGCGTCAACGAGTCGAATGAATCTTGGTTGGGCAGGGTATGTTGAGTTTGTCGATCCGTCGTGTGATAATGTGCACACTTTTTTTAAGAAGTTCGATGAATTTTTGAGAGAGCAAGGTATGTCGCTGGATGAGGGGATGGCAGATGCATGGCCTCCAGATGGCTGGACTACGAAGGGCTAGCCATCGCCGAATTTCCCTCCATGAGGCGGTGGTCCGGTCGCTGATGCTGCATCGGGGGGGCATTGCGCGCTGTAGCTCGATACGTTGAAAATTGTGGTGGCTGCCACAAGGAAGATTCGAACGAACGATGCTGCAACAAATAGATTTCACGTTCCACTGGGACGGCGGCGGCCCGTCATGGAACCACCTCCACGTCGTCGGCTTCGTCATCGAAGACGCCCTGAGCACGCCGTACCAGGCGCGGATCACCCTGCAGGCTCGCGGGCAGGACGATGAGGTCGACCCGGCCGACCTCGCCGGCAAGCTCGCGACCCTGCGCATCCTGACTGGCGCCGAGCCGCCGCTCCGCTTCGTCCACGGGCTCATCGTCGAGGCGGTCGAGCTGGGGCCCTCGGTCCTCGGCATGACCTACGAGGTCGTGCTCATGCCGCCGCTCGTCCGCGCCATGCACCGCCGCCGGAGCCGCATCTTCCTGAACAAGACGACACGCCAGATCCTCCAGGCGGTCCTCAGTGGCGATTCGCGGATGCAGCCCGGAGATCCGCCACAAGGCGCAGCAGAACCAGCCGACCCGTTCGTGACGCCCGGCGAGACGTTCGCCTTTCGCATGCGCGACCCGGGGCGGCTCGACGACCCCAACACGCGGCCCTATTGCGTGCAGTACGAAGAGAGCGACTTCGACTTCATCGCCCGCCTGCTCGAAGAGGACGGCATCTCGTATCATTTCGAGCACACGGACCGCTCCGTCGTGCTGGTGCTGTCCGACAGCGATCAAGGCCGCTTCAAGCTCTCGCCGTTCGACCCGCTCACGCCCCACACGATCGGACGCCACCTGGACAACGTCCGTCTCGGCAGCCGCCTGCGCCCGACGCGGGTCAGGCTGACGGATTACAACTGGGAGAAGCCGAACCTCGACATGGCGGCCGAGGCGAGCGCCGGTGACGGCGACCTCTTCGTGGCGGAGTACCCCGGCCGGTACGCCGACGCGCCCAAACAAGGCAAGCCGATCGCGCGGGCGCTGCTCGAGCGGCTCCAGACCGAGGCGCGCTTCGCCACGGCCGAAGGGGCCTGCCGGCTCCTCGGCGCGGGCACCCTCTTCGCGCTGGATCACCCGGTGGACCGCTACGACGGCGAGTACCTCGTCACCCGCGCCGAGCTTCGCGGCGCCGCCGAGGGGGAGCTCGCGGGCGGCTTCGGCGTGCGAAGGGACCCCGGTACCCCGGATGGCGCGCCGTTCTGGGCGCGCGTGGAGTGCGCGCGCCGCGGCACCGCCGGGCGCGTGGAGGAGTCGAGGTTCCGGCCCGCGCGGCGCACCCAGAAGCCGCGGATCCACGGCTCCCAGACGGCGCTCGTCGTGGACGAGCCGAGCGCGCGCGGCGCCGAGATCCACGTCGGAGGGCCCGCGGGCAACGAGAACGGGTGCGTGCGGCTCAAGTTCCATTGGGACACCGAGGTGGAACGGCACCGGAAAGAGCCCGCGAGCTGCTGGGTCCGCGTCAGCCAGAGCTTCGCCGGCGCGGGCGGCGGCGCGGTCTTCCACCCGCGCGTGGGGACCGAGGTCGTCGTCGAGTTCATCGACGGCGATCCGGATCGACCCCTCGTCACGGGGCGCGTCTACAACGGGGTGCAGAAGCCGCCCGCCGCCGGCAAGGGCGCGGCGACCGTGAGCACCTTCAAGTCGATGTCGAGCCCGGGCGGCAAGACGCACAACGAGCTGTCCTTCGACGACACCGCCGGCAAGGAGCAGATCAAGCTCTCGGCCGGCAAGGACATGAACACCGACGTCGGCAACAACCGCAGCGAGACGGTGACCAACGACTCGACCTCGACCGTGAAAGTGAACCGCTCCGAGGAGACGGGCTCGAACCGGAAGGCCCACGTGGGGGGCAAGAACGAGGAATCCGTGGACGGGGACGAGCGCATCACCGTCGGCGGGCGCCAGACCCTCACGATCACGAGCGGACAGGAGATGACCGTGACCGCGGACCGCAAGGTCACGGTGACCGGCCCGCACGAGGTGAGCACCGGCCCGGAGACGTACACGGTGAATGGGCCACAAACGGTCACCGTGACCGCCGCAAAGACGGAGACGGTCGGTGCGACCCTGGACCTCTCGGTGACGTCCCCGATGACCGTGAACGCGGCGGCCCGGCACACGCTGAACACGCCGGTGGAGACGGTCAATGCGACGATGATGACCATCAACAGCACGGTCACCACGATCAACGCGACCACCGTGGCGGGGATCAACTCCACCGTGCTGAGCGCCGTGGCGACCGGACCGGTCACCCTGCAGGGCGCGATCATCACAGCGACAGCGGCAGGCGAGATCGTGCTCTCGGGCGGGGGCAGCGCCATCAAGATCTCCGCGGGGGGCGTCGAGATCACCGGCGGCGCCATCAAGATCGCCGGGGGCACCGTGGACATCACGGGCAGCGTCGTGAAGGTGAACTGAGGTCGCCGCCGTGGACCCGATCACGCTCGCGGCGCACCGCTTCCGGAGAGAGTGGCAGGCGTTCTGGTCTCCGCCGCCCGGTCACGAGCGGAGCGGGCCGAACGCGCTGCGCGTCAGGACAGGCCCGGCAGATCGGAGAGACTGGCTGAAGACGCTCCGGTGGATGGAGTGGCAGCCGGACAACCGGCACCCCTTCGTGGTGGTCGAGGCGCCCTTCACCGGGGAAGCGGCTTACGTCGAGGCGATCGCCGAGCGGCTCGACCGAGACCTCGCCACGCTTCGAGAGGGGCTCGCGGAAGATGGGGTGGTGCTCCCGCCGCTCGCTCCGTCGACGGGGCCCATCGACGTAGGCGCGCTGCGGCGGCGCCTCGTGGAAGCCGGGCGGACCGCAGCCGGCGTGCTCGCCGGCCTCGTCGTGGTGCTCGCGCCCGCCCGCGTCGACCATGCAGCGGCGTACCGCGATCTGATCGCGCGCCTCGTGGCGGTGTCGAACGGAACCACGCTGCGCCTCGCCGTGCTCGACGTGCCCGGCAGCGATATCGACGCGCTGCTCCCCGGCAGCGCCAGGTTCGAGATCGATCAGGCGGCGCTGCTCGATTCCTTGAAGCAGATCGGGGGCGGTGGCGCGCCACCGTCCGCGGAACGCCAGCCGAAGCTGGCTCCCCAGCAGAAGGACGCGGTGGAGCGGGCCCTCGGCCGGAAGATCGCCTCGGAAGACGCTGGCGCTTCCTTGCGCCGGCTGCTGCTCGACGGTGGCAAGGCGATGCAGGACGGCGCCTTCAAGCTGGCGGTGCGCAAGCTGCGGGCCGCGCGCATGCTCTGCCATCTGAGCGGCCTCGGGCAGGAGGAAGCCGCAGCATCGATCGCGCTGGGCAGCGCCGCGACCGCGGCGGGTGACCCGCGCGCCGCGCTCGCCGCCTTTCGCCAGGGCAAGGCGCTAGCGCTCGCCGCCGGGCACCGGCTGCTCGGGGCTCACGCGGCGCTGGGAGAGGCGGGCGTCCTCCTCGCAGCAAAACGCCTGGCCGAAGCGCGCGAAGCGTATGCGGAGGTCGCGCGCCTGGGCGAGGAGGCGCCGGCGCTCGTGCTCGAGGCGATGCGCATGCACGGCGAGTGCTCGCGCCTGGAAGGTCAGCCCGCGCTGGCGAAGCGGACGTGGGAGGACGCGCTCGCGTTCGCCGAGTCGCTCGACCCCGGCGTGCGGAGGACGACCTCGTACGCTGCCGTGGGGGTCGCGCTTGCAGAGCTCCTGCGGAAGGTCGGGAGGCCGGTGGAAGCGCTCGCCACGGAGCAGCGTGTGCTGCGGCTCGGCACGACGGTCAAGGAAGCCTCGGCGTGAGAGCGAGAGCGCTCTCATCGAGGTGAGGCTCCCGAGAGCGGTACGGGTTCCTGGGAGTGCGAAGACCTCATCGGCATCCTTGAGTCGAAGGCTGAAGTAGCGCGGCCTACTGCGCCAGAGCCGATCATGGCTGGCTTCACTGGCAATCGTGTAGCGGAGAGCACTCCCGCCGTGCGCGCAGGTTGACACGGTCGGATCTCTCGCGTCTTGATGCGCGCCCTTCGCCGATCCGCCCCGGGGGCCTCTCGGGAGCAGCGCGGCGGAGCGCAGCAGTGATCCTCGTGGGGGGAACCATGGAGATCTGATCGATGAGCCGTGTTCTTCGGCGGACCGCACTCCTTGCTTGCGCCGGCGTCGTTCTGCTCACCGGGTGTAGCAGCGCCTCCCCCGCGCCGGCCGACCGCGTGACCGATGCGCACGGCAACAGCGGCGGGAGCGATGGAGTCGGGGGCGCTGGGCCCGGCGGCGCAGACGGCGCTGGCGGCGCTGGCGACGCGCCCGCCCCCAGCTGCGACGAGCTCTCGGCCACGCTCCAGGGCGCGCTCGACGGGGCCATGGAAGCCCAGCGACTCCCCGGCGTGGCCGCCGCCGTCCACGTCGGCGGGTGCAGCTGGCTCGGCGCCGCCGGCGTGGCCGACGCAGAGGCCGATCTGGCGATGCAGCCGGGTGATCTCTTCCGCGTCGGGAGCATCACCAAGACCTTCGTCGCCGCCCTGGCGCTGATGCTCCGCGCGGAAGGACGGCTGTCGCTCGACGACGCTGTCTCCAGGTACGTGGACGGCGTCCCCCGCGGCGAGCAGATCTCCGTGCGGCAGATCTTGAACCACACGAGCGGGCTCTTCGACTTCACCGAGAGCGACGCGTTCTGGGCCGCGGCCCTCGAGGACCCGACGCGCACGTGGACGCCCGCGGAGCTCATCGAGATCGTCGCGTCGAAGCCGCCGTATTTCGAGCCGGGGCAGGGGTTCGCCTACTCGAATACGAATTACATCATCGCTGGCCTGCTCATCGAGGCGGCCTCGGGGGAGCCCGTCGGCGAGCTGCTCCGCAAGCGCGTCCTCGAGCCGGCGGAGCTCGCGCACACCTACCTCGACGGCGCCGAGCCGGCCCTGCCCGGCCTCGTGCACGGCTACGGGCGGAGCCGAGGGGAGCTCGTCGACACGACCTCCGCGGTCGACCCGTCCGCGGCCGGCACGGCGGGCGCGCTCGTCTCGACCACGAGCGATCTCACGAGCTTCTACCGCAAGCTGCTCGACGGCACGCTCCTCGGCCCCGCCGAGCTCGCAGAGATGACCACGTGGGTGGACGCGCCGCTCGGCGAGGTCAACGGATACGGCCTCGGCCTGTCGCGCCGTGAATCATCGCTCGGCGTCCAGTACGGACACGACGGCAGCATCTGGGGCTTCACGTCGTCGTCTTATTACGCAATCGACAGCGACGCTTCTATCACCGTGCTCGTCAACCTCGAGAGCGGCGACGCCGGCACGATTGTCGATGATCTGTCGAACGTCCTGATAATGCCCTGAACCGCGCGGGGCCGGTCGCCTCGATTCCGACACGAGCGCGCGCTCACGAAAACACCGCGAGGGCCGCGCGCTGTCCACCGCCTGCACACGCGATGCGGCGCTGGCAGGGCGCGCCGCGGATCCGGGGTTTATCGGGAATCGACGCCCGCGCGCGCAGCACCGTCGGTGCGCTGCGAACGGCCTCTCGATTGCATCACCAGGGACGCAGCCTGCGGGATGAAACCCGGCAGGCCGCTCGCATCGCGAAAGGAGTCCGTGATGAAGCTGGTGAAAGCGCTCGGTGCGCTGGCGCTGTTCGGGATGGCCATCGGCACCGCGCAGCTCGCCGCAGCAGAGACCACAACACCGATCCAGGAACTCGTGATCGTCGAGGAAACAACGAGCTCGGCCCTCGCCGACGCCCGGATCCCCCCTGACGATATCCCGTATCATGGGCACTTCCGGCCGTATGGACACTTCCAGCCGTTCAGGCCCTACCGGCCGTATGGGCACTTCCGGCCCTTCAGGCCGTTCAGGCCCTACGGGCCCTTCAACCCGTACGGCCCTTACGACGGCCATCGGAGCTCCGAGGCCACGCCGAGAGGGGACCTCCCCATGCCGCTCGTGAGCCTCGCCGACCATCGCTGACCTTGAACTGGGAGCGGCGCCGGGGGCGGGGCGGGCCTCCGCTCCTCGCGCCGCCCGCGATGGTCAGACCTCCACGGAGCGGCCAGCGGAGGGAGCCTCATGGGTGAAAGGGGGCGACGTCGAGCCCTCGCGCCCGGCGCAGCACCCCGGGGCCCGCGCCTCACCGGCGGGTGAGGCCCGCGCGCCGCCGAGCTCGCCGGCGACGCGCCGCGCTCGGGACGCGGCGGCGCCAGGCGGATGAAGTACCCTGCGCCCGATGCGCTCCCCCGACGCAGCCCGCCCCGGCGCCCCGCAGGCTCTTCCCCTCTCGCCTGCCGAGCTCTTCCAGCGCGTCTTCGAGCTCCTCGCGGCCATGGAGGAGGCGCAGCGGGCCAAGGTCATCGACCTCGCGCGGCGCCTCCTCCCCACCCTCACGGCCGAGGACATCCGCAACCCGCACGACTTCCCCGACCTCGACGACCCCGACTGGCACTTCGAGGACGGGCAGCTCGCCGGCATCGAGGCCGTCCGGTTTGCGCTCCGCGGTCTCGCGAGCGATGTTCTGGGGGATGGCGAAGAGCGCGAAGCGCGAACGAGACCCGAGAGCGGCGCAGAGCCCCGCGAAGGCGGCGGCACGCAAGGCGAGTGAGGCGTTCTACCAGCCGTTCTCCGCGCTCCGGCAGCTGACCAAGCCCAAGCCCAAGGCCGGCGCGCCCGCCGCGGCGCCCGAGGGGAAGGCGAAGGCGACCGCGACAGCGACCGGAGGAAAGGCGAGCGCGAAGGCGCCCCCGGTCGCCAGCGCGAGCGCGAAGGCGCCCCCGGGCGCCAGCGCGGCGCGGGCGAGCGTCGAGCCGGCGCCGCGGCCCGTCGACCCCGAGACCTTCGCCATCTACATGGCGGGCGTCCGCGTGCTCGAGGACCGCGTGAACCGGATCCCGGTCACCGCGAGCCGCGTCGAGCGGGCCGCCCTGCCGACGATCGCGTCCGATCCGGACGAGGACGCGCGCTCGCGCATGCGCTCGCTCGTCATCGACGGGATCAAGTTCGAGATCACGGACGACAGCGAGCGCATCGAGGGCAGGCGGCTCGACGTCGACCCGCGCGAGCTCAGGCGGCTCCGCCGCGCCCGCTACGCCGTCGACGGCACCCTCGATCTGCACGGCCTGCGGCTCGAGGCGGCGCGCGAGGCCGTCGAGGCGTTCGTCTGCAAGCGCCAGCGCGACGGCGACCGCGTCGTCGCCATCATTCACGGCAAGGGCAGCCACTCGCCCGGCGGCCACGCCGTGCTCCGCGGCGAGATCGCCGCGTGGCTCAGCCACGGCCGCGTCGCCCGCCACGTCGCCGCGTTCGCGACGGCCCCGGACGGCGAGGGCGGCGCCGGCGCCCTGCTCGTGCTGCTCGCGCGATGAAGCCGTCGACGCGCGCCGATCTCGCCGGGGCGCCCGGGCGCGCGCGGCGCCCGGCCACGCCCGCGAAGCGCCTCGTCCGCTGGCCCGCCCTCGCGCTGCTCGCCCTGCTGCCCGCGTGCGCGCCGTCCCCCGCCGCGCCGCCCCCGCCGCCCCCGACGGCGGCCCCGCCCGCGCCGCCGCCGTCCACGCTCGGCGAGGGCCAGCGCGGCGAGTACCGCTCGGAGCGCTTCGATCTCCGGCTCCCGCTGCCCGACGCGCGCGGCTTCCGCGTCGAGGACGGCGAGGGCCCCTGGCTCGTCGCGACCCACGCCGCATCGTCGACGTCGCTGCTCGTGCGCACGTGGCGAGAGGACGGCCGCGCGAGCCGGGCCGCGTGCGAGGCGCGCGCGCGGCTCTGGCGCGACCTGCCGCGCCCGGATCGCAGCCTCACCGCCGTGGAGCGCCGGATCGACGTGCCCGAGGGCTTCGACACCATCGTGGAGATCGGCGTCGCCGACGCCCCGCCGGGCGCGCCCATCGAGGGCTTCGCGGTCGCCTTCGGCGGCTCCGGCCGGCGCTGCTTCGCCTTCATCGCCGAGACGCGCGCCGCGGGGCCCTCCGCCGAGCGGCTCGTCGCCGAGCGGCTCGCCGCGGTGGTCGAGATCTCGCTCGCCGGCGTCCGCCTGGAGCGCGAGGTCGCGCCAGCCATCCCGCGCGAGCCGCTGCCCTGAACGCGGCAGCGCCGCTGCCCTGCTGCGCAGGCTCAGCGGTAGACGCCGCTCCGCGCGCGCGACTCGAGCGCGGCGGCGAGCTCCTCCTCGCCGATCGACCACGCCTCCGCCGACAGCTCGCGCGCGTCGGCGGGCCTGAGCGCCTCCAGCGCGTGGGGCACGAGGCGCAGGCGCGACAGCGACAGGAGGCGCTCCAGCGCCTCGGACGTCACGCCGGCCTGGAGCTCCCTCCGCCACGCGCGATCGATCGCCTCGAGCCGCGCAGGGCTCTTCCAGGCGTCGGCGAGCACCACCCGGCCGAGCCGCGCGTCGATGGCGTCGATCCCCGTCGGCAGCGCGACGATCGCCTGCTGCGCGGCGCGCGCCGGATCGCCGAGGCCGAGCGAGAGCAGCGCCCGCGCCGCGTCGAGCAGCCGCACCTCGTCGGGCCGGAGCGCGCCCCGGTCGACGTACGGGAGGCGCTCCAGCGCGATCGCGTAGCGCTCGCGGCGCGCGGCGTCGATCACGTCGGCCAGCGCGCGCAGGACCCTCGCCGTCGGCGGCGAGAACCACGAATCGGCGCGCTCGCCCGGCCGCTGCGCGGGATCCTCGAGGTCGAGGGCGGCGGCGCGCCACACCGCCGCGCGCGCGTCGAGGACGGCGCGCGACGCCTGCACCGAGAGCGCGAAGAGCGCGATCGCGGGGAGCAGGCCCCGCGCGCCCCAGACGCCGCGGAGGACGAGGCTCGCCGTGACGACCAGCGAGAGCGCGAGGAAGACCTGCAGGCGGCGCCGGCGCCGCGCGCCGCCCGCGGAGCCGGCAGCCCCGTCCGTCGCGCCGACGACCTCGGCGCACCGCTCGAGCAGCCACGTCCAGGCAGATCCCACGTCCGGGGATCAGGATGCCCCCGGCTACGCCTCCGCGCGAGGCCTTTCGATCGCCGCGCAGAGCGCCCGCGTGAAGTCGTCGGTGCTCGCGGCGCCGCCCAGGTCGCGCGTGCGCACCTGCCCCGACCGGTAGACCTCCGTCAGCGCGCGCTCGATCCGATCGCCCGCCTCGTGCTCGCCGAGGTGCCGCAGCATCATCACCGCGCTCTGCACGAGCGCCGTCGGGTTCGCGTAGCCCTTGCCCGCGATGTCCGGCGCCGACCCGTGCACCGCCTCGAAGACCGCCGCCTCGTCGCCGATGTTCGCGCCGGGCACGATGCCGAGCCCGCCGACCAGGCCCGCGCCCAGGTCCGAGAGGATGTCGCCGTACAGGTTCTCCGTGACGAGCACGCCGAGCTTGTTCGGGTCGCGGACCATGGTCATGGCCGCCGCGTCGACGATCATCTCGCCGAGGTGGACCTCGGGGTGCCGCACGGCGACGCGCCGCGCGCAGTCGAGCGCGAGCCCGTCCGACAGCTTCATGATGTTCGCCTTGTGGACGATCGTCACCTTGCTCCGGCCGTGCTGCTTCGCGTACCGGAACGCGAACTCGGCGATGCGCGTCGAGCTGCGCTCGGTCGTGAGCTTGATGCTCTGGGCCACGCCGGGCAGGATCATGAGCTCGAGCCCGGCGTAGAGCCCCTCGGTGTTCTCGCGCACGATGACCATGTCGACGTCGAACCGCGGCTCGACGTTGGGCAGGCTGCGGATCGGCCGCACGTTCGCGTAGAGGTCGAGCGTCTGGCGGAGCGTGACGTTGACCGAGCGGAACCCGCCGCCGATCGGGGTGGTGACCGGGCCCTTCAGGGCGACCCGGTTCTTTCGCACGGCCTCGATGACCGGGAGCGGGAGCGGCGAGCCGGTCAGCTTCGCGACCTCGATCCCCGCATGGTGGATCTCCCAGTCGACCGCGACGCCAGCCGCGGAGATCACGTCCTGAGTCGCCGTCACGACCTCCGGTCCGATGCCGTCGCCCGGGATCAGCGTGATGCGATAGGCCATGGTCGCTCCCATAGCAGGTGTGCGACGGCGCGAACAACGGCAAGCGAGCCCGCCGCGCGCGAACAGGCGCCCACCGCAGCGGGCGCGAGGCGGACGGCGCGCAGGGGGGCGGGTGGGGGCGGGTGATCAATGCGGCTTTTACAATCGGGCGCGACCTCGCTACGGTACGCCTCCGCACGGCCTGACGGGCCGCTGTCACCTGGAACCGGGCGCAGGTCGAGCCCATCGACCCGGCCCATGTTCACCCACTGGAAGTGAAGGAGCGTGCTCATGCACCCTCGTGTCTTGAAAGGTCGCCTCTCCGCTTTCGCGGCCTTCTTGCCTGCCGTGATCGCGTCGTTCTCGCTGCTGGGGTGCGGGTACTCCGAGGAGGAGTGGAAGGCCCAGCTCGACAAGTACAACCGCCTTCAGAGCCAGCAGCAGTCGACGGAGAGCCGCCTCGCCGAGACCCAGAAGGCGCTCGAGGTGGAGCAGGCGAAGGTCGCGGAGCTGACGAAGCAGCTCGAGGCGGCCGGCGTCGACATCAGCAAGCTGAACGAGAACCTGCAGGCGACGAGCACGCAGGTGTCGCAGCTGAGCTCGACGCTGGAGGAGCGCGAGAAGGCGCTCGCGGAGTTCAAGGCGCGCGCCCGCCAGCTGGAGCAGATCAAGGCGCGCTTCGAGACGCTCCGGAAGAAGCTGGACGAGCTCACGAAGCTCGGCCTGGCGGTGAACATCCGGAACAACCGGATGGTCATCTCGCTGCCGGGCGACGTCCTCTTCGACTCCGGGCGCGAGACGCTGAAGAAGGAGGGGAAGGATATCCTGCTCAAGGTGGCGACGGTCGTCCGGAACGACCCGTCGCTGCTCCAGCGCTACTACCAGGTCGCCGGCCACACCGACAACAAGCCGCTCGCGGGCGGCCAGTTCCGCGACAACTGGGGCCTGTCGCTGATGCGCGCCCGCGAGGTGCTGCTGTTCCTGGTCAGCCCGGCCGACGTCAAGGGCGGCGGGGGCGCGCTCCCGGTCGCGAAGTGGAGCGCCGCGGGCTTCGCGGAGACCGACCCGGTCGCGACGAACGACACCGACGACGGCCGCCGCAAGAACCGCCGGTGCGACCTCATCGTGGTCCCGAGCGTCGAGGAGATGCTCGACCTCAAGGCGATCGCGCAGTAACCCCGCCGGGCGCGGCGCTCGCCCCGAGAGCGGCGCGCGCCGCGGGCCGGACCCGAGCCCGCCGCGGGGCTGCGCCCGCGCCGCCAGGCAGGCTCAGGCCATCTCCCCCTTCATCGCTGGTCATCGCTGGTCATCGCTCGTCGTCGCCCGGCGTGGATCCAGCGGCCCGGCGGAACTCGCTCGGCGTCTGGCCGGTCACGGCGCGGAACGCGGCGGCGAACGCGCCGAGGCTCTGAAAGCCGACGTCGAGCGCGACGCGCGTGACGCTGGCGCCCGGGCTGGTGAGCAGATCGATCGCCCGGAGCACGCGCGCGCGCGTGATGAAGGCGCGCCACGTGACGCCGGTCTCCTCGCGGAACCGCCGCCGCAAGGTCCGCTCGGTCGCCCCGGCGAACGCCGCGGCCTGCGAGAGATCGGCGCTGGCGACGTCGCGGAGCGCGCACTCGATCGCCCGCTGCACGGGCCGCGTCCTGCCGCGAGGCAGCCGGTAGGTGGCGCCGCGATCGAGGAGCGGCGCGAGGATGTCCGCCATCGCCGCGAAGAACGTGTTGGCCGTGGCGTCGTCCGGGCGGCGCGCGACGGGCCACCGCCGCGCGTAGATCACCATCTCGCGCAGGAGCGCGGGGATCTCGAAGATCCTCACCGCCGCGACGCTGCAGGGGAACGCCACGGGGTCGAAGTAGATCGAGATGACCGACGCGTCGCGACAGCTGGTCGCGTGCCGCTCGCCCGCGGGGATGAGCGCGGCGCGCTGCGGGGGGAGCAGGAAGGAGGCGTCGTCGACGTCGAGGCGCGCCGTGCCGACGAGGGGATAGAGCAGCTGGTGACGCTCGTGCGTGTGCCAGGCGTAGGCGGCTCCCCGCAGATCGTCCTCGTAGGCGAACGCGCGCGCCCGAGACTGATCGAGCCCGAGCAGCACGAGGCGATCGGCGGTCTCCGCCGGGGTCAGGGCGCGGGGGTGCACGGGATGGCCTCTCGGCGACGATCTTTGTCCTTCCGTCGGCAGCCGTCCAGCCCGAGCTCGTCCACCCTCGAGCCCATGACCCAGCACAATCCCACCGAGCACGATGCGCTCATACAGGAACAGTTCACCCGCCAGGCGAGGCCGTTCGCCGAGGTGCGGGCCCATTCGGCGGCGGCCGCGATGGAGCTCTTGCTCGACGCGCTCTCCCCGGCGCCGGGCGACACGGCCCTCGACGTCGCGTGCGGGCCGGGCATCGTCGCGTGCGCGCTGGCGCCGCGCGTGGCGAGCGTGCGGGGGCTCGACATCGTCCCTGCGATGCTGGACGAGGCGCGCGAGCGGCAGGCGAAGCTCGGCCTCTCCAACGTCGCGTGGGAGCTCGGCGACGCGAGCCGCCTGCCCTACCCGGACGAGAGCTATCGCCTCGTCACGACGCGCTACAGCTTCCATCACCTGCTGGATCCGCTCGTGACGCTGCGCGAGATGGCCCGCGTGTGCCAGAAGAGCGGGCGAGTCGCCGTGATCGACGTGGCCCCCGCGGAGGACAAGCGGGACGCGTACGACCGCGCGGAGAAGATCCGCGACCCGTCCCATGCGCGCGCGGTCACCGAGCGCGAGCTCGTCGCCCTGTTCGACGCGGCGGGCCTCGAGATCGAGAGGACCGTGCGCTACCGGCTCGAGGTGGAGCTCGAGACGGCGCTCCAGGCCTCCTTCCCGGAGCCCGGCGGGGCGGACCGGCTGCGGGCGCTCTACCGCGCTGACGTGGGCGTCGACGCGCTCGGCGTGGGCGCAGAGCTCCGGGGGGACGAGCTCCACTTCGCGTATCCGATCGTCATCGTGGTGGGGCGCAAGCGAGGCTGAGCGCGCGCTCCGGATCAGGGGACCGGTGCGGCCGGGCAGGAGGTGTCGGTCGTCACCTCGACGTCGTCGACGTACAGCGTCTCGTTGTCGAGCGGATCGTCACAGACGCCGCTGGCTCCGATCTTGAAGGAGAGGTGCTGCGGCCTGCCCGCCGTGCGCGGATCCAGGCAGATCGTCCGCTGGGTCCAGCGCTCGCTGGGCGGCAGGGCGGCGCCGGGCATGGAGGAGGCGGTCGCCGCGGTCAGGGCGCTCGTGCGGTACCAGAACTTCAGCGCCGGGCCGGCCGCTCCGTCGGGCTCGGGGACCGTGAACACGGTGGAGGCCGTGGGCTCCCGGCACGGCTTCCGCACGGACAGCGAGAGCGAGACCTCGCCGGAGCGCGCGACCGCCGGATCGACGGCGAGCGCGGCGGTGCCGCCCGTGGCGTCGTCCTCGTTCAGGACCCATGTCGGCGCGAGGCTCGCGTCAGAGCTGGCGTTCTCGAAGCCGGGATCGAAGAGCGGCGCGTCCTCGGGACAGCGCTCCTCGGAGACGAACGCGAGGTCGTCCACCGCGAAGTCCCTCTTGTTCTCGCCCGTGCACGGCTGGCTGCCCCGGTTGCGGTAGGCGAACACGAGCCGGTGCGCCATGCCGAGCGCCCACCGGGGCAAGCAGAGGTGCGAGACCTGCGCCTCGCCCGTGCCCTTCAGGGTCGTGAGCTGGTGTGTGCTCAACATCACGTTGACGATCGCGCCCGGGCTGCCCTGGCTCCAGACGCGGAGCGCCGGGCGCGGCAGCGCGGCGGAGGGCAAGGGCGCCGAGACCGTGCCCTCGAGCGAGGGATACTGGCAGAAGAACGTCGTGGCGATGTGCCCGCCCTGGCCGCTGCGCGCGCCAAGGCCGCTCTTGACCTCGGAGACGCCGCTCTCCTGGGTCGCGGTCCAGCCGGAGTCCCCCGCCTCGAAGTCGCCGTTCAGCACCTGCCCCGGCGCGGGGCACTCGTGCGTTGCGTCCGGCTGGATCGCGACGTCGTCGAACGCCAGCGTGTAGCCCTGTCCGGTCGCCTCATCGCACAGGGGAGAGCGCCGGGAAGGCCCGAGGAGCAGCTCGATCGGCCCGCCGTAGGCGCGCGCCCCCAGACACACGCGCTGGGGGGTGAAGGACGAAGAGGGCATGAGATCGATGTTGCTGAAACCGCCGTTGATCCGGACCCCGACCCCCGGGGGGCCGATGCAGTCCATGGCGTCGCAGCCGATGTGCGCGGCGAAGGTGAGGAGGAGCGGCTCGGCGCACGCGAGCTCCGGCATCGTGAGCTGCTGATAGAAGCCGGCCATCTCGCACACCGCCTCTGTTCCGATGACCCCGGCCCCCGGGTTGCCGTTGCCCTCGGCCTCGGGAGAGACGAGCGCGGCGCCCCTGGTGCTCCAGCCATCCGAGCTGCCATCCGCGCTCTGGAACGAGGGGTCCAGCGGGCCTCCCTTCCAGACGCACTCGCCGTCGACCACCTCGTAACCATCGGCGCAGCCGCAGCCCGAGATACACACGCTGTCCACGCACCGGAGATCGCCGTCGCACCGGTCTTCAGGCCCGCACGGGCAGCCTTCCTCGCCGGCGGGACAGCCGGCGCCGCCCGCGCCCCCGGCACCCTCGCCGGCGCCGCCGGCGCTACCCGCGCCGCCGACCTCGCCGCCGGCGCCGCCCGCGCCTTCGCCCGCGCCGCCGGCGCCCACGGGGACGCCTCCGCCTCCGCCCTCGCCCGCGCCGCTCGACGTCGCGGGGGCAGGGCGCTGCTCCGCGTCGGAGCAGCTCGCGAGCGCGCCGACCAGGACCCAGCCGCAGCAGGTCAACGCGCGTGTCCGTCTGATCATCAAATGAAGTTAGCGGCCACCACATGCTGCTGCAAGGAAGAGACCTTATTTCAACAACAAGGCAGCGAGATAAGGAGAACTCTCAAGTGGTGTCGGGTAAAACCGTATACAGCGACGTCCGCTCGCCGAACTCGGGCTCACCGCGAGGTGCTCAACATGGTTGGGGTCGAGCGCGAGCGCCCGAGAGGCAACTCACGGTTTGGCCGCGAACGAGAGCGCGCGTCAGCTGCCGGAGGCCGCGCCGCTCGAGCCCAGTGTCGGGCCCGCTGTCGAGCCCACTGTCGGGGAAGACATGAGGCTCGATACGGGGCTCCCCCCGGCGGCGCCCGCGCCGAGGAAGGCCCGCAGCTCGGCGAGCAGCGGCCGTGGCTCGCCGACGAACGGCAGGTGGTCCTCGCCCGGGAGCTCGACGTACCGCGCGCCGCGGATGCGGCCGGCGAGATCGCGCCCGGCCGCCGCGGGCACGGCCCGATCGCCGGCCCGGTGCAGCACCAGCGACGGGGCGCTCACCCGGCCCAGCGCGGGCCGGAGGTCGGCCGCCGCGTGGGCCCGGAGCATGCGCGCCGCCCCGCTCGGGCTCGCGCCGAGCCGCAGGTACGAGGCCCAGAAGCGGCGCAGCCCGGCGTCCTCCGCCGCGGACGGGGCGAGGCGATCGAGGAACAGCGGCTCGCCCCAGCCGCTGCGCAGCGACCGCTCGGCCTCGTCGGCGTCCGCCCCCGTGAGGCCGAAGAGGCACCCCGGCCAGGCGGCCATGTGCGCCGCGCTCCCGATCGCGACCAGCGCGCGCGCCCGCGCCGGGTGCGCCGCCGCGAGCAGCGCGCACGGCGCGAACCCGGCGCCGACGCCGAGCAGCGCCGCCCGCTGCACCCCGGCCGCGTCCAGCACGGCGAGCAGGTCCTCGGCCTGCTGCTCCGCCGGCGCGCCGGCGCCCTCGCGCTCGCTCATCCCGGTGCCGCGCTGGTCGAGCACGATGAGCCGCGACCACGCGCTGAGCTCCGCGAAGAGCCGGGACATCGGCGGGTGCTCCCACGCGGCCTCGACGTGCGTCACCCACCCCTGGACGAGCACCAGATCGACCGGCCCGTCGCCCGCGGTCTTGTAGGCGAGGCTCGCGTCGGCGCTCGTGGCGAAGCGGGTCTCCGCCGCGCGCTGCGGCGCGGGCGCCCGCATGGACGAGACCGTCGCCTCCCGCGCGGCGTCGAGCCCGCGCCGCATCGCCTCCGCGAGCTGCGCGTAGGCGCCGGCCCATGCCCGCGCGGTGGCGGGCGTCCACGCGTCGCCCTCGAGCTCCTCCAGCGCCCCGAGCAGCGCGCGCCCCACGGCGTCGAAGTGCTCGGGCAGCGCGGCGTAGGCGGCGTGCCGGCGCCCGAGCGCGTCGAGCAGCTCGAGCAGCTTGTCCGGCGCGCGCAGGTTGTCGACCACGAGCTGCAGCGTCGCGGCGAGCTTGAGCCGCTGCTCGCGCATGTCCGGCGGGAACAGCGCGCGGAGCGCCGGCTCGCCGGCGAAGAGCCGCTCGTAGAAGCGCGCGACGAGCGCCTCGGCGCGCGACGCGAGGCGCGCGAACGAGGCGCGCACGACGTCCGCGTCCGTCTCCTGCGGCCCCGCCGCCCCCGACGGCGGCGCCACGGCGCGCACGATATGGAACGCCCGGCAGAGCGCCTCGGTCTCCTCGAGCGCGGCTTGCACGTCCTCGGCCGACGCGAAGCGCGCCTCGGGCGCGCGCACCACGCAGCGGTCGATGACGTCCGCCAGCATCTCCGGGACCTCGGGGCAGAGCGAGCGCAGCGGCGGGAGCGCCCGCGCCGTCACCCAGCTGGCGATGGCGTGCACCTCGAGCCCCGCGTGGGGCAGCCGGCCCGCGCACAGCTCGTAGAGGACCAGCCCGAGCGCGTAGACGTCGGAGTGGGGCGTGGCGGCGGTTCCGGCCCAGAGCTCCGGCGCGAGGTAGAGCGGCGTGCCCATCATCATGGCGCCGTCGGTCAGGCTGACGCTCGGGGGCGCGCCGAGCGCGTCGGGCGCCAAGGGGATGGCGGTCGTCACCGCCGACGGATCCGAGGGCGCCCAGGACGCGGGCGCGGCGGGGACGATGGGCGCCCGGGGCCGGGCGAGGTCGAGGCCGGCGCCGGGCTGGTCGGCGAGCTTGGCGAGCCCGAAATCGAGCAGCTTCACCTCGCCGCGCGCGTCGAGCATCACGTTCGCGGGCTTGATGTCGCGGTGCAGGACGCCCCGCCGGTGCGCGGCGGCGAGGCCGCGGGTGAGGCCGAGCGCGATGCGCAGCGCGGCCGGCCACGGGACCGGCTTGGGGAGCAGCTCGAGCGGCTCGCCCTCGACGAACTCGTAGGCGATGTACGGCCGCCCGCGCACCTCGCCGATCCGGAAGACGGCGACGACGTTGGGGTGCTGGAGGCGCGCGATCGCGCGGGCCTCGACGCGCAGCCGCTCGATCGTCCTCGGATCGGGGCTCTCCGCGGCGACGAACTTGAGCGCGACGGGCCGGTCGAGGACCTCGTCGTGGGCGAGGTACACCTGCCCCATGCCCCCGCGGCCGAGCGGCCGGATCATGCGGTAGTCGTCGAAGGTGGAGGGCGGCGCCCAGGGGACCGAGGACGACGGCGGCGGCTCGTCGCCGTCGTCCAGGTACAGCACCGTGGAGGGCAGGGCGAGCGGGGCGCCGATGTCGCTCTCTCTCGGGCGCGCGGAGATCAGCGCGCGGCAGTCCGCGCACCCGTCCACGTGCCCGCGGAGGCTCGTCGCAGCCTCGTGCGGGAGCTGGCCCTCGATCCAGGCGGCCAGGGCGTCTTCGGGCGGGCACGGGCTCATGGCGCTGCTGTTCTCCGGAGGGGCATTGTCGGTGCCCATCGCGGGCAGCGCAATGGCCGCGCGGGATCTGCCGCGCTGCGCCGCGATCTCCGGGGCGAGCCCCGCGCGCCTGTCGTGTCCTGTCCGTGGCCGCGCCGCGTCGGCGCGCGGCGCGGGCCTCGCGCGCGCCTGTCCTGGCGCGTTTGTGCGCTGGCGGTGGAGGGGCGCGCCGGCGCGCCGCGCCGGCCGGCTCTGGCCTGGCGCAGCCGGGGTGTCACGCTCTTGCGACCCATGAGCAATCCGAAGCCACCGCCGAGCCCAGCGCCCCGCTCCGAGACGGCGCGGCAGGCGCTCCTCGAGGAGCTCCGCAGGGGCGGGGCGACCGCGTGGGAGCTCTCCACGCGCCTCGGGATGCGCGAGCGCGACGTGACGCCGCACCTCGAGCACCTCGCGCGCTCGCTGCGCGCGCGCGGCGAGCGGCTCTCGGTCGCGCCGGCGCACTGCCTGCGGTGCGGCTACTCGTTCGACGAGCGGCGCTCGCTCGCGAAGCCGAGCCGCTGCCCGGCGTGCCGGGGCGAGCGCATCGAGGCGCCGCGGTTCCGGATCGACGCCGGCGACGGGTGAGGCGCGCTCGTGGGCGACGGCGAGGGAGCGCCGCCCCGGCGCGCTCACAGCGATGGCCGATCCACGGGCCCGGGGCGCCGCCGCCGAGCCGCGCGCGCCTCGACCTCGCCGAGCAGCCGCGGGCCCGCGCGGTCGCCGGCGCGGGCGAAGAACGCGCGCGCCTGATCGAGGTCGCCGTGCGCGGCGTAGAGCTCGACGAGCTCGCGCTCCGCGGCCTCGTCGATCGTCGCCTCCGGCGAGCCGGCGCGCGCGGGGCCGAGCCGCACGATCGCGCGCAGCGCCTCCATCGCCTGCTCGGTGGCGGCGCTGCCGCCGAGGCCCCGCAGGCTCCACGACTTCACGTAGAGCGCGCGCTTGCGCAGCCCCGCCCTCGCGGCGCCGCGGAGCGCGGCGTCGCAGGCGCTCACGGCCTCGTCGAGGCGCCCCGCCGCGAACGCCAGGTCGGCCAGCGCGAGGTGGGCCTCGGGCGCCTCGCTGGACGCCGGGTGCTCGAGGGCGAGCTGGCGCAGCCGCGCCTCGGCGCCGCGCAGATCCCCGCCGTCCTGGAGCGCCCGCGCGAGCCCGAGGAGCGCCGCGGGTCGCTGCCTCGCCGCGCGCAGCGCCGGCGCGTCGACGAGCGCGGCGTAGGCCGCGGCGGTCCTCGCCTGCACCCGCGCCGCCTCCGCCTCGAGCGCAGCGCGCCGCGCCGCGCCGCGCTCGCCCGCCGCGCCCGCCATGGCGGCCTCGTCGAGCACGAAGAGCTGCACGCCGATGACGCGGCGCTGGCGCGCGAGCGACTCCGCCTCCCGGAAGAGCTGCGCTGCCCTCGCCGCGCGCGCGCCGCCTCCCTGCGCGGCGCGCGCCGGAGCTCCCGTCTGCGCGCCGCCTCCCTGCGCGGCGCGCGCCGGAGCTCCCGTCTGCGCGCCGCGCGCGTCGCGCGCGTCGCCGCCACGCGCCGCGCACCCCGCCGTGGCGAGGGCGATCGCCACCAGGGCGGCGAGCCGCCGCGCCGCCGCGCCGCGCGGCTCCGTGAACCTCCCGGCGGGCCTCGCCGCGCGCTCCAGCACCCGTGACACGTCCTCTCCTCGCGGCTCGCCCGCAGGGGCGCGAAACGTCGCGCGCCCCGTCGAGCCGAATGGCGCCGGAAGATAGCCGCGCGCGCCCAGCGGACCAGGGCAATCCACGGTGGACGCGGCGATTCCTGCCCTGAACCGCGCGGAGAACACGGCCTTTCCGGCGCCCGCGCGCGGCGGCTCACACGCGGCGGCGGACACGCGGCGCGCGGCACGTGCGTCGCCGCGCGCGCCGGGAGCCCGCTCCGCGTCGGCCCGCCCGTTGCGTCTCGGCCTTCATCTTCCCCCGCTCGGGCCGGCGCTTCACACAGGGCGGGGAACGCATCGAGATGGAGAGTCACGACATGGCGACAAAAGTGAACTGCCTCCCGTTCACGATCCCCACGCTGCCGCGCCTCGGGCTCGCCGACCTCGAGAAGTGCTTCCGACGGCTGGCGCTCCTCATGTACGACACGAGCGTTCCGGCCGCGACGCTGGAGAAGGAGGTCTATCCCTACCTGTCCCCAGGTATCGAGTTCGTCAATCCATGGCGGCGCGTGCGCGGGGTCGAGACGTACCGGGTCGATCTCTCCGGAGCGCGCGGCGGCGCCCGTTTCGACCTCGACATCTCCCAGCTGCACGTGCAGCTCTCCGAGCCGCGCCACGCGGGCCGCGCCCTCGTCGACAGCACCATGCACCTGAGGCTGTCCCCGCGCCGCGCGTCCCCCGTGCGGATGATCCTGACCTACGATTTCGACCTGATCGACGCCGGCGAGCGCTTCCAGATCACGCGCCACGAGGAGATGTGGAGCTTCGGGGACATCCTCCGGAGCGCACCGCTGATCGGCCGCTCCTACGATGTCGTCCGTTCGTGCTCGGGTTACCTCTTCACCGGGGCGGTGCTCCTGTCCCGCGCCCTCGCCGGCCACCTATCCGGCGCCGCTGTCGCGCGGGACGCGCCGGCGCGCTCGCGTTGACGCGGGTTGTGACGCGCGTTGACGACAGAGCCCATGCCATGTCCGCCCGGCTGCCCCCTGACCATGCCGCCGCGCGCTGCGCCGGAAAGCAGCCACGCAGACGTCCCGCTTGACGAGTCCTGCGCGGCGCGATACACATGTCCTCGTGAACTCCGGTTTCACCGCGACCACGACGACCACCACCCGCAGCGGCGGGATTGGTCTCGTGTGCGTGCGGTGAACTGACGAACACACGAAACCAAGCCCCGCCGGAAATCCGGACGGGGCACGTCGCATCGAGCGCTCCGTCTGGCCGGCATCGCCGACGGAGACTGACATGCTCGACGAAGACGATCATCGTTCTCTAGGCCAGCGCCTCGACCTGTTCCACTTCCAGGAGGAGGCGCCCGGCATGGTGTTCTGGCACGCGCGCGGCTTCGCGCTCTATCGCCTCCTGGAGGAGGCGATCCGGCGCCAGATGATGCGCGACAGCTATCGAGAGGTCCGCACGCCGCTGATCCTGCGCCAGGCGATCTGGAAGGCCAGCGGTCACTGGGACAATTTCTCCTCGAACATGTTTCGGCTGTCCGAGGAGGATCACGCCGCGGCCATCAAGCCCGTGAACTGCCCGGGTCACATGCAGATCGTGGCGCGCATGGCGCCGTCGTACCGGGATCTTCCGCTCCGGATCGGCGAGTTCGGGATGGTGCACAGGGACGAGCCGAGCGGCACGCTCCACGGCCTCTTCCGCCTGCGGCAGTTCACTCAGGACGACGGCCACATCTTCTGTGTCGAGGAGCAGATCGAGGCAGAGGTCGCGCGCTTCGCGAGCGCGCTCCGCGACTTCTATGCTGGCTTCGGCTTCGACGACATGGTGGTTGGCTTCTCGACGCGCCCCGCCGAGCGCTCCGGGAGCGACGAAGTGTGGGACCGGGCGGAGGCGGCGCTGTCGGCCGCCGCGAGGAGCGCGGGGCTCGAGTACCGGCTGCAGCCCGGGGAGGGGGCCTTCTACGGGCCCAAGCTCGAGTTCGTGCTGCGCGACCGGCTCGGGCGGAGCTGGCAGTGCGGGACGATCCAGCTCGATCTCGTGCTGCCGGAGCGCTTCGACATCACCTATGTCGACGCGTCGGGCGCGCGCCGGCGACCAGCCCTCCTGCACCGGGCGCTGCTCGGCAGCCTGGAGCGCTTCCTGGGCATCCTGCTCGAGCATTACCGGGGCGCGCTCCCGCTCTGGCTATCTCCCGAGCAGGTCGTCGTCGTGCCGGTGACAGACGCGCAGCGCGCCTATGCCGAGGAGGTCCTGAAGCGGCTCCAGCAGAAGGGGGTGCGCGCGATCCTCGACGCGGGCGACGACTCGCTGTCGCGGAAGATCGCCGTCGCGCACGCGTCCGCGATCCCCCTCGTCGCGGTGGTCGGCAAGCGCGAGGCCGAGCGCCGCTCCGTGGCGCTCCGGGAGCGCGAGGGGGGGCAGCAGCGCGAGCTCCCGCTCGACGAGGCGGTCGTCGAGGTCGTGCGGCGGAGCGAGCTGCAGTCCTGAACGAGCGCGCGCCGGCGATCTTCCGGAACCGGACGCCGGCGCGCGTGTCGTACCGATCCCCGGCGCCCTCGCGCGTCAGGCCCGGGGACAGGACGACAACCCTCGCTTCACCCGCGGAGCCACACGATGGGAAATCTGCCGCCCGGGCCGACGTCATTCAGCCTCGTGGACTACCTCCGATCCGGATTCATCTCCCCCGAGCCCATGTTCAGGCGTTATGCCGCCGCGTATGGCCCCACGTTTCGCGTGAAGTCGACGAGCGGCATGCTCACCATCACGGGCGATCCCGAGGCGATCCGCGCGATCTACACGGCCGACCCCGACGGATTCGATGTCTGGGGCGCCCAGCTGACCGAGCCGGTGTTCGGGACGTCATCGGTCGTGGTGACGACGGGCGCCCGCCACCGGCGCGACCGGAAGCTGCTCGGGCCGCCGTTCAGCGCCGGGGCGATGCGCGCCTATGGCAAGGCGATCGCGGACATCAGCCTGGACGTCGCGTCGCGGTGGCGGCCGGGCCGCTCGTTCTCGATGCTCGCGGCGACCCAGGCGATCGCGCTCGACGTGATCGTCCGCGTCGTCTTCGGCGTGAAGGGGGAGGCGCGCGTCGGCAGGGCCCGCGAGGCCGTGCTCGAGCTGATCGAGTCGCTGAGCCCGAGCTTCATCATCCTCCCCGCGCTCCGCCGCGAGTTCGCCGGCTTCGGCCCCTACGCGCGCAACCGGCGCGCGGCCAGGGCGCTCGAAGCGTTGCTCCTCGACGAGATCCGGACGCGGCGGACGGCGGGCGACGCCTCGCAGGACATCCTCGGTCTCATGATGAGCGCTCGCCACGACGACGGCGTGGGCATGAGCGACGCCGAGATCGCGGATCAGCTCCGCGCGCTCCTGTTCGCGGGCCACGAGACGACCGCGATGTCGCTCGGCTGGGCGATGTACTGGCTGCACCGCGAGCCGGCCGTGCTCGCGCGCCTGCTCGACGAGATCGACGCGCTCGGCCCGGCGCCCGGGCCGGACGCGCTGGCGTCGCTCCCCTACCTGGAGGCGGTGTGTCTGGAGGCGCTCCGCATCCACCCGCCGGTGGTGGACGTCGCTCGCGTCGTGAAGAGGCCATTCCAGCTGAACGGCCACACCGTCCCGGCCGGCGAGGCGGTCGCGGCCTCTCCGCTGCTCCTGCACGGCCGCGAGGACCTCTATCCGTCGCCCGAGCGATTCCGCCCTTCACGCTTCCTCGAGCGGAAGTTCTCTCCGTTCGAGTTCATCGCCTTCGGCGGCGGCGCCCGCCGGTGCCTGGGCGCTGCGTTCGCGATGTACGAGATGAAGGTCGTGCTCGGCACGATCCTCGGAAAGTACCGGCTGCGGCTGGAGAGCCAGGCGCCCGTCCAGCACGCGCGACGGGGGCTCACCATGGGGCCGAGCGGGCGAGTGGCGATGATCATGGAAGGAGAGCGGGAAAGGCGCGCGGCGGAGGGCACGGACACCGCGGTCCAGGGCAGCCAGGCGGAGCCGGCGCTCGGGGACGTCACCGCGCCGCCGGCGGCGCGGTGCCCCATGGGCTTCTCCTGAGCGCCGCTCGCCGGCCTCACCGGCTCGATGCGGAGATGGCAGCACCACCAGCCACCGCATCACCCCGCAACCAGCGCTCCGTCCTGCTGCGCCGCTCCAGGAGGAGCGGCAAGCCGTCCCGCGGCACGAGCGGCCGCCGGCCGCCGACGCCCGCCTCGTACCCGGCGGGCAGCTCGAAACGGAACTCCCGCACGAGCGCGGCCAGCATCAGCTTCATTTGCAGGATGGCTGTCCGCTCGCCGATGCACTTCCGGATCCCGAGCCCGAACGGCAGGAACGCCGCCGACGGGCGATCCTCGTGCCATGGTGAGCCCGCCAGGAAGCGCTCCGGCAGGAACGCCTCCGGACGCTTCCAGTAGCGCGGGAGCCGCTGCATGACATAAGGGCTCACGAGCACCTCGTTGCCGGTGGTCACCGCGTGCGGCCCATGGCGGAACTCCCTCCGCGCCTCGCGCGCCAGCACCCATACCGGCGGGTGCAGCCGCAGCGTCTCCAGCACCACCGCGGAGAGCAGCGAGGCGCGCTCCACCTCGGCGCCGTGCGCGCCGGTCGCGTCGAGCTCCTCCTCGAGGCTGCTCCGCACCTCCGGGCGCTGAGCGAGCTCGTAAAGCGCCCAGGCCGAGGCCGCGGCCGTCGGCACGTGCGTCACCAGCATCATCACGATCTCGTCGATCATGGCCTGCTCGTCCATCTGCCCGGCGTCCACGGCGCGCACGAGCGGGTCGAGCAGATCGGGGGTACCGGGGCTCCCGGCGGCGCGGCGGTGCTCCGCCGCCTCCCTGATCGACGCCGCCAGCGCCTCTCTCGCCTGGTCGTAGGCCGCCTCGTCGTCTGCGGCGTGCCCGAGCCACGCCTCCACGCGCGGCAGCTCGGCCGCGATGTGCTCCACGACCCGCTCTCCCGCGTCGCCGAGGAGCAGCATCGACGCGCTCCGCAGGGCGACGTCCTCGAGCACCGGCAGCGCCGCGCGCGCCTCGCCGGTGCGCAGCCGCCCGAGCGCCTCGCGCACGACGCGCGCGGCGCCCTCGGCGCGCGCGAGGACCGCCTCCCGCTGGAACGCCGGCGCGAGCGCCCTCCGGCGCTCGAGGTGCTCGCTCCCCTCGAGGCGGGCGACGCTCCGCGGATACGCGTCCTGCATCCGGTGCGGCGGTGTCTTGTCGGTGAAGCCTTCCCGGTCCGAGAACACCTTCTGGATCGCGGTCGGATCCGAGACGGCAAAGTACTGCTGCAGCCCCAGACGGAACCGGAAGAAATCGCCGTACGCCAGCGTGCCATCGAGCAGGAATGCGAGGGGATCCGCGCGGAATTCCGGCCAGGAGCCGTGCAGCGGGTGCCCTTTCGGACCGGGGGATGAGCTCATGGAAAGTCCTCTTGAGAGCGCTCAACGTGGTTTGCACGCAAGGGGGTGAGATCGCGAGCACGGCGCCGCCGGCCGCGCCACGGCGGCGGGGTCGCTGTCCGGACCGCGCGCTCTCGAGGGAGCGGACGCCGGCGGCCCGACCCGAGGCTCGCCTCGGAGGTCGGGTCGGACCGATAGCGCTTCCACGCTCGAGGGCGCGCGCGGTTTGTTCAGGCAGTCATCGGGAGGCCGGCGTCCGAGGGCGCGCGGAGGCTCAGGTAGACCGCCGCGTGGCTGAGATCCGAGGGCGCGCGGAGGCTCAGGTAGACCGCCGCGTGGCTGAGATCCGAGGGCGCGCGGAGGCTCAGGTAGATCACCGGATACCCGAAGTCGTCGGCCGAGGCGCCGGGCTCGGCGCGCACGTGCTCCTCATAGGCCCTCGCGAGCTCCTGCGCGGTGCACGCACACCCCGCCTCGGCGGCGATCGCGAGGATGCGCGCCATGTCCCCGTCGGCCTCCGCCATCTTCTCGGCGAGGCGCTCGTCCACCTCGACCCGCGCCAGGAACGCGCGCGCGTCGCTCCTGTTCACGTCTCCTGCCCTCGTTCCCTGATCCATGCGAGAGAAACCGGTCGTCGCGAGCTGTTCGTTCATGGTGATGAGTCCTCCTTCGGGCCGCCCGAGGTCACGGGGCGGCGGCGGCGGCGCGCCGCGCGCCGTCCGTCGTCACTCCTCTTCACGTCAGAGCAGGTCCCGCGCCAGCGCCGCGGGCGCGCGAGATGGCCGAGAACCGGCGCGTTCGCGACGTCGGTTGCGCGCGCGGTTGAGCGCGTGATTGCGCGAGTCGCGCGTGGTTGCGCGAGATCCCGCGCAACCCGCGCGACCGCTCTCCCTGGACCGGCCGCGCGGGGCGCGGTACTTCCGGCGCATGCTCACCGACAAGGGAAGAGGATGAAGACCGAGAAAGAAAAGATGCTGGCGGGCGAGCTGTACGACTTCCGCGACCCCCAGCTGACCGCCGAGCGCCGCCGCGCGCGCGACCTGTGTCAGGCGCTGAACGCCACCCGCGACGAGCAGCAGGACGAGCGTGCCCGCCTGATCCAGGAGCTGTTCGGCGCGCCGGTCGTCGCCTGGATCGAGCCGCCTTTCTACTGCGATTATGGCACCAACATCTCGCTGGGCGAGCGGGTGTTCTTCAACTTCAACTGCGTGGTCCTGGACGTCGGCCCGGTGCGCATCGGCGACAACGTCCTGTTCGGCCCGGCGGTGCAGATCTACACGGTGAACCACCCGATGTCCGCCGCCGAGCGGCGCACCGGGGTGGAGTTCTCGCGCCCCGTGGAGATCGGCTCCGACGTGTGGATCGGCGGCGGCGCGATCCTCTGCCCCGGCGTGCGCATCGGCGCCGGCACGGTGATCGGCGCCGGCAGCGTGGTCACCCGGGACATCCCGGCCAACGTGTTCGCCGCCGGCAACCCGTGCCGGGTGGTGCGCCAGCTCCTCGAGCCACAGGGGGCATGAGGCGAGTCCGGCGCCGGGCTCGCTCGCCGCGACGTGCCGGTGATCTTCGCGCCCACGTCCTTCGAGCAGCCGCCGACCCGCGCGGCGTCCGTCAGCTCGCCTCACCCGTGAGCCGGCACGCGCGGATGGCCCACGATCGGCCAGGCCAGCGCGCGGCCGTCAACTGCAGCCGTCAACCCGTGTCAAGCGCCGGTTGACAGCTCTCCTGGGCGCCCATCCGGCGAGCGTCCCCGAGATCGCTCCCATCAAGACCGACAGGATGCCTCACCGGCCGGTCCGTCGCGCGGCGCTGGATCGCCGTGTGCATGGAACCGATCAGCGCTCGATTTCACGAGCTGCGGACGAGGCGCTTTGCTTGAGAGGGAACTCGTGAGCATCCATCATTTCAAATCTCAGCTTGATGTCGCAACGAGGAGGTCGACGCTGCGCGCAGCAGCGATGGCGCTCGGATGCGTGACGCTCCTCGCCGCCTGCGGCCAGAGCGCGACGGACGACGGCACGGAGCCCGACCCTGGAGGCGTCGCCGCTCCGGACGGCTCCTCCTCGTCGAGCGGCAGTCCCGACAGCGGATCTTCCTCGGGCGGCGGCTCGGGCACGTCGTCCGGCATCGGCACCTCGTCAGGCGGCGGCTCGGGCGCGTCGTCCACGGGCGGCGGCCCGGGCGCGTCGTCCACGGGCGGCGGCCCGGGCGCCTCGTCCACGGGCGGCGGCCCGGGCACGTCCTCCACGGGCGGCGGCTCGAATGGAGACCCCACCCTGGTGGGCTTCGCGGCCCACAGCGCCGATGGCCTGGACACCACGACGGGCGGCGCCGGTGGCGAGGTCGTGACCGTGACTTCCTATGCGGAGCTGGCCGCCGCCGTGGCCGATCACACCCCGAGGGTGATCCGGATCTCGGGCACCATCGCCGGCCCCGGGGGCGTGGAGATGCTGGACGTGGGCTCCAACAAGACCCTCATCGGCCTGGGCGCGAGCGCGACGATCGACGGCTTCGGTCTCGACGTCAACGGCTGGACGCCGGACCTTGTCGCTGCTCACGGCGTCACGTGCGATCCCGACAAGGCATCGCTCTTCACGCCCATCTCCAACGTCGTCATCCGCAACCTGACGTTCATCAACTCGACGGACGACTCGATCAACGTGCAGTGCTACTCGCACCACGTGTGGGTGGACCACAACACGTTTTACAAGAGCTACGACGGCTCCGTCGACGTCAAGCGCGGGTCGGACTGGGTGACGGTCTCGTGGAACCACTTCGTGGAGACGGACAAGACCATGTTGCTGGGCCACGATGACAGCAACGGCCCGCAGGACACCGGGCGCCTGCACGTCACCTACCATCACAACTGGTTCGACCACACCATCCAGCGCAACCCACGCGTGCGGTTCGGCCAGGCGCACGTCTTCAACAACTTCGCGAACGAGATCAACGACTACTTCATCGGCCTCGGCACGGGCGCCTCCGTGCACGCGGACGGCAACTACGTTGATGTCGTCAAGCGCACCTCGAAGGACTACGGCGGGACGGATCTGACATGGACAGACACCAACCTCGTGGGCGAGACGCTGCACGGCGGCGTCGAGAACGGGAGAGGGTTCGACCCGGGGACGTACTACGCAACCACCCCTGATCCGGCGGCCGACATCCCGGCTGTGGTCATGAGCCACGCTGGCGCAGGGAAGCTGACCGGGATGGAGTAGCCGCCTCCCCGTCACCTGGTGGCCGGCGGAGCCGACCTTGTCAGGGCGCGCCGGCCTGGGCCATCCCCGCGCCCAGAACATGTCCCCGAGCGGCAGCGCGACCGTCGCGCCCGCCTCGAGCGCGCGCTCCCAGGTCGCGCCGACGTCGGGCAGATCGAGGTGGGTCGTCACCGCGGAGCCGCCGCGCGCCTTCGGCGTGCGGCTCACCCCGCCGCGCATCTCGCCGACGCTGCGGCGGGCTCATCGGCCTCGGCCCGCTCCCCGGTCCGCGACGGAGGCCTGGCCGGCTTGTGATCCGGGCGAGCGGCTCCAGGATGTCCTTCCAGACCCACGGCGCGAGGAGGCGCGAGGAGAGCCATGCTGCAAAAACCTATCGAAGGTGGTGCGTGTTTCTTGTGCGAGGCCAGCTCGGCGCGCTGGAACGACCCGGCGGCCGCCGGGGATCCGGCCCAGGCTGGCCACGAGACGGCGGGCCTCGCGAGGCGGCTCGACGAGCTGAGGAGCGGGAAGTGCACCCCCGAGGGCCTCCGGTCCCACCTCCTGGAGATGTGCGCGATGTGTCAGAAGGTGCTGATGGACGTGGGCGACGGCGCGACCAAGGAGGAGGTCATCTCCCGGCTCGAGTACCGCGTCGCCCGCCTCCGGGACGTGGCGCAGGCGGAGGGCGGGGCCGCGCCCTGAGGGCGCTGGCGTCGCCGGCGGCGCCGGTCGGGCCGCGCGCCGGCGCGAGGCGGCTCAGAAGCTCACCTGGAGCGTGCTCTTCAGCGTCGCGTCGAGCGGGAGGACGCCCGCCGGCGGCGCGGCGTCGTAGGCCGAGCTGAACGACAGCTTGAGCGAGAGGTGCTTCGTCGCCGCGGCGAGGATCGATGTCTCGCTGAGCACGCGCACGTCCCCGGCGCGGCCGAGCCGCGGCTGGAGGTAGAAGGTGTTGCCGAGCTTGAGGTGGGGCGTGACCGAGGACGAGAGCACGAGATACGCCGACAGCCGCGCGTCGGTCACGCGCTCGCCCGCGTCCGGCTCCGGGCCCGCCGCGAGCCGCTCGTGCTCGAGCAGGAGCGCCACGCTGACGGCGGCCTCGAAGCCCTCGATGGGCGCGACCCGGAGCCGCGGCCCGGCGCCGGCGAGCGCCCGCAGCGCGAGCCGCCGGAAGTCGTCCCGGTCGTGCTGGACGAACACCTCGCCCTCGAGCGGCCCCGTGATCGCGAGCCGGTAGCGGAGGTGCTCGAGGTCCTTGTTCACGATCGGGTCGCCGTTCTCCTCGGAGAACTCGGCGCGCGTCATGAGGAAGGCCTGGTGACGCCCGGCGCGGTATCCCGCGATGGCGCTGCCGGAGAGCGCGACGAGCCGCGTGTTGCCGGTCCGGACGTCGGCCGAGCCCTCGACGGCGATGGCGAACCCGTCCTTGCCCCCGTTCGCCGCGATCAGCGGGTGGACATTGACGATCTGGGCGCCGGCCGAGGAGGCGAGGAGCGCGAGCGAGAGGGCGAGCAGCGAGCAAGCGAGGCGATAAGGACGGATCACGGCCTTCCGCTTTAGGCGATCGCGCGGCGCGCGGCGAGCGCGCGGGAGCGGGCGGGCGGCTCCGGGGAAATTCGCGTGCGAGGAGGTCGGATCACCCTCTACGCTGGGCGCCTCCTCGAACCGCGAAGGTTGCCATGAGCGATGACATCGTCGAGCTGACCACGAAGCACACGTACGGCACCTGGCGCGCCCAGCGCGGCTGGAAGCCGATCCACGTCACGCGCGCGGAGGGGTGCGCCTTCTGGGACGCGTCCGGCAAGCGCTACCTGGACCTGTCCTCCCAGCTCATCTGCTCGAACCTCGGCCACCAGAACGAGGCCGTGATCGAGGCCATCTGCGCGCAGGCGAGGCAGCTCGCCTACATCAGCCCGGCGCACACGTGCGAGGTGCGGGCCAGGGCGGCGCAGAAGCTCCTCGAGGTGATGCCGAAGGGGCTCGACAAGTTCTTCTTCGCGACGTCGGGCACGGAGGCGAACGAGGCGGCGTTCAAGATGGCGCGGCTCTACACGGGCAAGCACAAGATCATCGCGCGCTACACGTCGTACCACGGCTCGACGGCGGGCTCGGTCGCGGCGACCGGGGACTTCCGCCGCTGGTTCATCGAGCCGACGGGCAAGATCCCGGGCGTCGTGTTCGGCCCGGAGGTGAACTGCTACCGCTGTCCGCTCGGCCGGAGCTACCCCGAGTGCGGCGTCGCGTGCGCCGACTACCTGGCCTACATGATCGACCACGAGGAGAACGTGGCGGCGGTGCTCGTCGAGCCGATCGTGGGCACGAACGGCGTCCTCATCCCGCCGGCCGAGTACCTGCCGAGGATCGCGGAGGTCGCGCGGAAGCGCGGCGTGCTCCTCATCGCGGACGAGGTGATGAGCGGCTGGGGCAGGACCGGAAAGTGGTTTGCCGTCGATCACTGGGGCGTGGTGCCGGATATCCTGACGACCGCGAAGGGCGTGACGAACGCGGCCGCGCCGCTCGGGGTCGTGGCGACCTCCCGCGCGATCGCGGACTACTTCGATGACAACATGTTCGCTCACGGCCACACCTACGAGGCCCACCCGCTCACGCTGGCCCCGGTGATCGCCGCGATCGACGAGTATCGCCGGCTGGACCTCCTGAACCGCTCGACGAAGATGGGTGAGATCGTGGGCGAGAGGCTCCGCGCCCTGAAGGAGAAGCACCCCTCGATCGGCGACGTGCGCGGGCTCGGCCTGTTCTGGGCGGTGGAGCTCGTGAAGGACCGCGCGACGAAGGAGCCGTTCAACGTCCCGCAGGACAAGGCGGCCCGGCGGCCGCTGGTGGTCGACGCGGTGGTCGCCGAGGCGGCGAAGCGCGGGGTGTCCATCATGGGGTGGGTGAGCCACCTGATCGTGGCGCCGCCGCTCATCGTCAGCGAGGCGGAGATCGACGAGGGCATCGCGGCGCTCGACGCGGCGCTCGACGTGGCGGATCAGAAGCTCGCGGCCTGAGGCGCTCCGCGGGCGAGGCGGCCTCTGGCAGGCTGTCCGACCGGCCTCTGGTCGTCGCGAGCGCGCCGGGCAGGGGCGCGCGCGCGCCGTGCTATGCTCGCGAGCATGACGGCACGCACGAACGGCTTGCAGCCCCGTCCGCCCCGGGACACGGGGCCGATCGAGCTGCGGGACTTCGGCCCGACCGGCCGCCGGCTGGGCACGGAGGCCGACTGTTACGACGGCAGCCCGTGGGAGCTGCACCGCGGGGAGCTGATAGAGCAGATGGGGAGCAAGGATATCCACGGCATCGTGATGGCCCTGCTCGCCGCCCTCTTCCGCACGCACGCGCGCGAGGGGTTCACGGTGATGACGGACGTCTACTGCGACCTCAGCGACCCCGGGGGGCCGTCGCTCCGGGCGCCGGACGTGGTGGTCGTGGGCGATCTCTCGTCGCCGCGGAACGACGCATACCGCGGCACCCCGGTGCTGGCCGTCGAGATCCGGGGGACGCAGTCGAGGCGTTACCTCGAGGAGAAGGTGAAGCTCTACCTGGAGCACGAGTGGCCCTGGGTGTGGATCGCGCACGCGGAGCGGCGAGAGCTCGAGGTCGTGCGGCCGGGGACGGCGTCGATCACCTACCGGCCGGGCGCGGACGTGCCGCTCCTGCCGGAGCTGGGCAAGCACGGCCTCGGCGCCGTGCCCGTCGCGGCGCTGTTCGAGGAGCGCGACGCATCGCGGTTCACGGACGAGTGGGTGCAGGCGCGCACCCAGGCACGCGCGATCCTCGCGGTGCTCTCGGCCCGGGGGATCGCGGTGCCCGAGGCGGTGCAGGCGCGGGTGCTCGCGTGCGAGGAGCCGGCGGCGCTCGAGCGGTGGCTGACCAGCGCGGCGACGGCGGCGAGCGGGGCGGCGTTCGCAGCGGCGGTCGACCGAGGCTGATCCGGCGGCCGCCGCTCCCCGGCGGCGGGCCGCGTCTTCCCCGGCGGCGGGCCGCGTCTTCCCCGGCGGCGGGCCGCGTCTTCCCCGGCGGCGGGCCGCGTCTTCCCCGGCGGCGGGCCCGCGTCCTCCTGGCTCGCTCCGGGACGCCGCGCCCCCCGTCACCGCGGCGGCGGCGCCGAGCTGCGGGCGCACTCGGCGGCGCGCCCGAGGAGCAGCTCGCGCTCGCGCGCGTTGCGCGTGAGCGACGCCGCGCGCTCGAACTCGGCGCGGGCCTCGCCGAGGCGGCCGAGCTTCGCGAGCAGGTCGCCGCGCACGCTCGGCAAGAGGTGGTAGTTCTCGAGCGAGCGCTCCGAGCTCAGCGCGTCGACGACGGCGAGGCCCGCGGCCGGGCCGAACGCCATCGACAGCGCGACGGCGCGGTTCAGCTCGACGACCGGCGACGGCGCGACCCGCGCGAGCGCCGCGTAGAGCGCCGCGATGCGCGCCCAGTCCGTCTCCTCCGCGGTGCGCGCGCGCGCGTGGCAGGCGGCGATCGCGGCCTGGAGCGCGTACGGGCCGAGCGCGCCGCCGAGCGCCCCGGCGCGCTCGAGCGCCGCGAGGCCGCGGCGGATCAGGAGGTGATCCCAGCGCGCGCGGTTCTGCTCCAGGAGCAGGATCGGCTCTCCCGACGGGCCGACCCGCGCCCTGGAGCGCGAGGCCTGGATCTCCATGAGCGCGACGAGGCCGTGGACCTCCGGCTCCTTCGGGACGAGCTCGGCCAGGATGCGGCCGAGGCGGAGCGCGTCCTCGCAGAGCGCGGGCCGCATCCAGTCGTCGCCGGCGGTCGCCGAGTAGCCCTCGTTGAAGACGAGGTAGATGACCTGGAGCACCGACGACAGGCGGGGCGCGAGCTCCTCCCCGCGGGGGACCTCGAAGGGGACGCGCGCCTCGGCGAGGGCGCGCTTGGCGCGGACGATGCGCTGGGCGACGGTCGGCTCCGGGACGAGGAACGCGCGCGCGATCTCCTCGGTCGTCAGGCCGCCGAGCAGGCGGAGCGTGAGCGCCACCTGCGCCTCGGTCGAGAGGACCGGGTGGCACGCCGTGAACACGAGGCGCAGGAGGTCGTCGCCGACGTCGTCGTCGAGCGCGGCGTCCAGATCCGGCGCGGCCCGCGCGCGCTGGGCCTCGATCTCGTGGCCGAGCTCCTCGTGCTTGCGCTCGAGCCGCTTGTTCCGGCGGAGCTCGTCGATCGCGCGGCGCTTCGCGGTGGCCATGAGCCAGGCGCCCGGGTTGTCCGGGACCCCCGACTCCGGCCACCGTTCGAGCGCGGTGACGAGCGCGTCCTGCGCGAGCTCCTCGGCGAGGCCGACGTCGCGCACCATCCGCGCGAGCCCGGCGATGAGCCGGGCCGACTCGATCCGGAAGACCGCGTGGATCGCGCGGTGCACATCGGGGGCCGTCACGGCCGCCGATCAGAGCACCTTCCTCCGCCGGCGCAAGCCCCGTCCGCCGGGGCAGGGGCCCTCCGCCGGCGCGAGCCCCGGGCGCGCCGCGGCTACTGCTTTCCGGACGACTCCGCGCGCAGGCGCTCCTCGGTCTGCGCGCGCAGGCGGTCCTCCTGCTCCCTGAGCTCGGGCGTGAGCGCGGGGCCGAAGTCGTCCGCCGTGAACACCTGGCGGATCTCGATCTCGGACTCCTCGAGCATCGGGTTGGGACAGCGCTTCACCCACTCGATGGCCTCTTCCTTCGACTTCACGTCCCAGATCCAGAAGCCGGCGATCAGCTCCTTGGTCTCGGCGAAGGGCCCGTCGATCACGGTTCGTTTGTCGCCCGAGAACCTGACGCGCGCGCCCTTCGCGCTCGGGTGGAGCCCCTCGCCCGCGACAAGCACGCCGGCCTTGACCAGCTCCTCGTTGAACTTCCCCATCTCGGTGAGGAGCTTCTCGTCCGGAATGGCGCCCGCTTCGCTGTCCTTGGTGGCCTTGATCAGGATCATGAATCGCATGGTCGTGTCTCCTTGCTTCCGGGTTGGGGCTGGGCCTCCGGGGAGGCTCCGGCGGGGGTTGAACCCTGGCTTCATCGTCACGACGAACGGGGGTCGGCGGGATCGACACGCCGGGCGATCTTTTTGTATGACGTCTCTAAGTGGCCGAAATGTATGATGAATTCTGCTGTTTGCCCGCCCGCTGCGCCGGGCGAGGAGCTCAGAAGCGGCTGCGCAGCAGCGCGCCGCCGCCGCCGGGCAGGATCGCGGGCGTGAGGGCGACCGAGGTGCCCTGCTCCGGCGCGGTCAGGAGGAGCACCACGCCGACGCCGAGCCCGACGAGCCCGACGGCGCCGAGCACGGTGCTCGTGGTGGTGAGCGTCTGACCTCGTGACCTGAGGGACATGCCGTCATCGCTGCACCGCGAGGGGGTCGGACATTCCTCTTCGAGGTCGCCCTTCGTGCCGAGCGCGAGCCCGCCCGTGATGAGGCTCACGCCCACGGCCGCGGCGCCGACGCCGCCGATCGCGAACGCGAGCGTGCGCCGGCCGCTGGAGGGGGGCGTCGAGGGCGCGTCCCGGGGAGGCGAGGGGGCCTGCGCCGCGTCCGGCACGGGGGCCGGATGCGGCGTGGCGCCGGCCGGCACGGGTGCCGGAGGCGGCGTGGCGGCGGCCGGGGGCGGCTCGAGGCGGACGTCCTTGCGCACGCCCTCCGGGAGCGACTCGCGCGTCTCGGTCTGCCGGCCGTCTGCCCATCTCACGACGAGCACGTGGTCCCCGGGATCGACCGGGAGCTCGCTGCCGACGCTGGTCTGCGGCAGCGGGGCTCGATCGAGGAGCAGCTCCGCTGGCGCCGGCGCGCCCGGGGCGAGCTTGATGACCAGCCTGGGCAGGCGCGGCTCGAGCGACGTGAGCTCCTGCTTGGCGGTGGGGAGGCGGGGGTCGCCGGGCGCCAGCTGCGGCAGCAGCTCCTTGAGGTGCCGCCAGGCGCTCGCCACCTGGCCGATCTCCTTCTCGCACAGGGCGAGGTTGTACAGGGTGCCGCGCGCCGGATAGGTCTCCTGGCTCTTGCGGAAGAGCGGAATCGCACGGGGGCAGTCGTGCGCCTCCGCCAGCACGAGCCCCTGCTGGAAGAGCTCATAGGCCGCGTCCTTGGGGGCTTTGGGCTGCGCCGACGCCGGGTGGCTCATGGCGCAGAGGACAGCGAGCGACAGCGCGCAGCGCATCGCCGGAAGAACTCCTGTTCGCCTCAATCGAAAATCTCCCGATGGTTTCTGGGCGTCCTGGATGAGCTGGCCCCCGCTGGGGCCGACGGTCTTGCCGGGGCCGGCGTTGCGGCGCTTCCGGTCGACTTCACCTTCACCGGCGCTGGCGCCGTGGGGCGCGGCGCTGTCTTCGCCTCGGGGGCGGCGGAGGGGCTCGCGGAGGGCTCTGGGGTGGCCGCGGGCCCAGGGGGCGCGGTCTCCGTGGCGGCACCGGTGGGTATCACCGTCACCGCGCTGGCAGCGCCCGGGGACGCCGACGCGGGCTCGGGCGCCGCGGTCGAGACCAGCGGGGCGCTGGCGCTGCTGTCCGCGGGCGCGCTCGCGGTCAGCCGCCACGCGAGGGCGAACCCGGCCAGGACGAGCGCGCCCGCAGCGCCGGCGAGCAGCGCCACGCGGCTGCGCGGCACGCGGGCTCGCGTTGTGTTGCCCCAGGAAGCGTGGGGCAGCGTCCCGTGCGCCGTCCCCGCCGCGTCGCTCCCGTGCGCCGAGGTCATGTCCGGGCGAACCGGCATGGGGGCCGTCGTGTCCTCGGGCGCGCCGGGCGCCGCGTCCCACGAGGGCGAGGAGGTGCCGAGCGCGCCGCGCGCCCCGGAGGGAGCGCCCGCCACGGGCGGGTATCCGGCGCGGGCGGCGGGCTCGGGCAGGAGCCGGTCGATGCTCTCGAACGAGAGCCTCGCGCGCTGCGACCCGAAGGGCGAGAGCACGCGGCCGATCTCGGTCACGCTCTGGACGCGGGCGGCCGGGTCCTTCGTGAGGCACCTGCTCACGAGCGCCCCGACGGCCGGCGGCAGATCCGGCCGCAGGGCCATGATGGACACGGGCGTATCCATCATGATGGCCGCCGTGACCGCGGTGATGCTGTCGCCCTCGAACGGGTGTCGCCCCGTGAGCATGCGATACAGGATCACGCCGAGGGCCCAGATGTCCGTGCGCACATCCGCGTATTTCAGGCTGCGAATCTGCTCGGGCGACATGTAGTGGATGGAGCCCATGATGAGGCCTGTCGCCGTCAGGCTCGCTTCCTTCACGGAATCGCCGGTGGCGATGAACTTCGACAGGCCGAAGTCGAGGACCTTGAGGAGGGGAGTCCCGTCGGGGCGGCGGGTGAGGAACAGGTTCTTTGGCTTGAGGTCGCGGTGGATGATGCCGCGCGCGTGGGCCTCGGCGAGCGCCTCGCAGGCCTGGAGGAGGTAGTCGGCGGCCTCGACGAGCGGGAGGGGGCCGCGGGTCTGGAGCACGTGGCCGAGATCGTCGCCGGTCAGGTACTCCAGCACCATGTAGGCCGCGCCCGAGTCGAGCGTGCCGACGTCGATGACGCGCGCGATGTGCTGTCCGTCGAGCGCGGCGGCGGCGCGGGCCTCGCGGAGGAAGCGAGCGCCGGCGTCGGGGAGCGCGGCGGCCTCCGGGAGGAGGAACTTGACCGCGACGCGCCGCTCCAGGACGAGGTGCCAGGCCGCGAGCACCACGCCCATACCGCCGGCGCCGAGGACGCGCTCGATGCGGTACTTGCCCGCGAGGACGTCGCCGGGGACGGGGACGCCGGAGGGCACGGGGTGCTGCTGCTGCATGGTGGGAGGAGAGCGTAGCCGGGGGGTGGTGCGGAGTACAAGAGGCTGCAGCCGGCTGACAGGATGTCGTCAATCGTGCAGTCGCCTGCTTCGCTCCCGCCTCCGGGGCGGTTGAACAAGGCTCTCTGTGAGCCATGCAGGCCGAGCTGCGAACGCCGTCTCCCCCCGCCGGCGCGGTCAGCCTCGCCCCGCCTGGGCGGCGCCTCTGCCCCCTCTTACGGCTCGGCCCCGAGCCGCTCGGCGGCCTTCTTCTGCTGGAGCCTGTGCTTGATGGCCCCGAAGGCGAGCGGCGCCACCGAGACGAAGACGATCAGGTAGACGACCCGCTCGATCTGCTTCGCGTTGAAGATCTTGCCAAGGAAGTACCCGATAAAGGTCATCGACAAGACCCAGAGCACGCCGCCAACCACATTGAACATCGCGAAGCGCCGGTATGCCATCTGACCCACGCCCGCCACCACCGGCGCGAACGTCCGAGCGAACGGCATGAAGCGCGCCAGGATGATCGTCTTGCCGCCGTGCTTCTCGTAGAACTTCTGCGTCGCGATCAGGTGATCCTTGCGGAACAGCAGCGACTGCTCGCGCGAGAAGATCTTCGGCCCGGCGCGCCGCCCGATCGAGAAGCCCACCGCGTCGCCGATGATCGCCATCGTCATCAGCGTGACGTTCATCAGCAGCAGGTTCTCGAAGTTCGTCAGGTTGAGCGGGTTGATGAGCCCCGCGTTGACCAGCACCCCGGCGGTGACGAGCAGCGAGTCGCCCGGAAGGAAGAACCCGATGAGCAGCCCGGTCTCGGCAAAGATGATGATCATCAGGACCGGGTAGCCGCCCCACTTGAGGAGCTCCTCGAGCTCCCTCAGCTTGCTGAAAAATTCACGGAGGAGTTCCACGCCCGCTCGATAGCTCACCTCGGCGGCCGCGTCGAACCCCGCGTAC
This sequence comes from Sorangium sp. So ce1153, assembly GCF_051521595.1. Lineage (NCBI taxonomy): Bacteria > Pseudomonadati > Myxococcota > Polyangiales > Polyangiaceae > Sorangium > Sorangium sp. So ce1153. The sequence goes on along the minus strand of NZ_CP150361.1, from coordinate 10,677,118 downwards.
GCCCCGCATCGACCCGCGCCGCCGCGGCGCGGCCAGCGCTCGGCAGCGCCGCCGCCGGCCGAGGGCACCCCCGTTCGATCGCCCCGCAGCCCAGCGCCGCGATCGCCCGGATCCCCGACGGCGAGCGCCCCGGCGCCTCGCGCGCGGCCCCCGGCGGTGCCCGCGCCCGCTGCTACCGCGCATACCGCGCCAGGTACTCCTTGAGGTGCAGCTTCCGCGCCGTGTTCTCGGACGACATGTAGCGCACCGTACCGAAGATCTCCCGCTCCGGGCCCCAGGCCCGATCGTAGCGGCCGAGCACCCAGAAGATGCCCGAATAAGAGTTCGGATCGCGGCCGTCGAGCGCATACCGGTTGTTCAGCTCGACCATCACCTCGAGCGCCTCGCGCGCGCTCGGCGACCACTCCAGGATCTTCTTGCCCCAGAGCATCCGCAGGTAATTGTGAATCCGCCCCTCGCGGAGGAGCTCGCCCTGCGACGCGTTCCAGATCCGGTCGTAGGTCGCGCCGGCCGCGAGCGCCTCGAGCGAATAGACGCGCGGGCGCCGGTCGCGCTCGTGCTTCTTCAGCGTCGCGAGCGCCCAGTCCGGGAGAGACTCGTATTCGGTCGGCTCGCGCTTCCAGGCGAGGCGCGGCCCGTCGCCCTCGCTCGCCCCCAGCGCGAAGGCGTTGAACCCGAGCTCCCGCCACGTGACGAGCTGCTCGACGAACGCCTCGGCCGAGGGGCTCATCCCCCAGAACCCCTCGCGGCTGCCGCTGGGCCGCTTGACGCCGTCGTCCGGCCGGCCGAGTCGATCGAGGCGGAGGCCCTCGCGCCGGGCGACCGCGGCGAAGACCTCGTGCGCCGCGAGGTGGCCGAAGTGCAGGTACGGCGACAGGCCGCTCGCCGCGCCGGCGTCGGGGTGATCGCGCTCGTCCAGGTAGCGCGGGAGCCGCTCCGAGACGAAGCGCGCGAGCTCCTTGCCGGCCGTCTCCGGGCCGCCGCGGCAGGGCGCCGGCGGGACCGCGTGATCGATGGGGAGCGCCGCGAGCGCGGCAGGGTCGCCCGCGAGCAGCGCCGGCGAGGCCGCGGGCCACCGCCGCGCGATCGCGCGGGGGAGGGGAGCCGCCGGCCGGAGCCGCGCCTTCTTCAGCGGATCAACCGCCGGGAGAGCGACGAGGTGATCGGCGATCACCCGCTGCCAGAAGATGCGGAAGGAGCGCGCGGTCGTGAACACGCGGTCGGCCGCGCGGACAGGCAAGAGGCCGTTCGAGTCGACCTGCTCCAGACGGACCGGCACCTGCCGCGCCGCCGAGGCGACCATCCGGGGGAGGAAGAAGCAGGGATAGTCGTCCGTCACCACCACGCACGCCCGCGCCGCGAGCGCGCCGAGCAGCCCCTTGCCGGCCCCCTCGGCCGGCTCGACGTAGGGGTGATACAGCACGTCCGCCGCCGCGAAGCGGCGCGCGTTGTCGGCCATGCCGTCGATCACGAAGCGATGGAGCCTGTCGCTCGCCCACCGGTAGCCGCACCGGAGCGCCTCCAGCACGACGAGCGGCCGATCGAGCTCCAGCGACCAGGCGATCGCGCGCTCCAGGGCGAAGTTGTGGCGTGTCCGGCGATTCGCGATCATCCAGTAAAGGACATGGTCGCCGGCCTCGCGGACGGGCATCGCGTTGCGGGTGCGGAGCCGAAGCTCGGGGACGCTGCTCGAGATCACGGTCGGGCGGTGCTCTAGCACAGCGCAGCCCGGCCCGCGCCGCCGCGCCTCCGCACGACCGGAAGACAGCGCACCTGATCACGAAGCTCAACGCGCTCACGATCACGGCGGCCGAGCAGCAGACGCACAACGACTACGCCAACATCGGGCCGTTCTCCGCGGACCCGGTAGAGCGCGATGGAGCGGCTCGGCGCCGATCCGACCGCGATGACACCAGGGGTCGACATGATCGGCCTGGCGTCGGCCGGCGTGCCGCCTGAGGGCGCGCCGGGCGACGCGGCCGTGGACCGGCCTCCGGGATCTCGGTATGACGCTCGGCGCGCGGGCGCGGCGCATGTGGGGTGCCGCCGGCGGCTCCGCGCCTCGGGTGAACCCATGAACCTGCCCCAGAAGCTCCGAACGCTGTTCCTGCTGCCCCTCGTCGCTCCGCTCGCCTGCGGCGGGGCCCCGGCGCAGGCGCCGGCGCCGCCCCAGAAGGCCGCCGCCGCGCCGCCCCCGGCAGCCCCGGCGGGCGCGGCGGCCCCGGCGGTCGCCGCCCCGGCCGCGCCGTCGCAGGCCGGGCCGCGCGCCGATGCGACGCTCGTGCCCCGGCGCCTGCTCTTCGGCAACCCGGATCGCATGTCGCCCCAGATCAGCCCCGACGGGCAGCGGCTCGGCTTCCTCGCCCCCTCCGAGGGCGTGCTCAACGTGTGGGTCGGCCCGGCCCTGGAGCCGGCGGCCGCCAAGCCGGTCACGAAGGAGAAGAGCCGCGGCGTGCGCACCTTCATGTTCCCGTACGCGAGCGACGTCGTCCTCTATCGGCAGGACAAGGGCGGGGACGAGAACTGGCACGTCTACGCCGTCGATCTCAGGACCGGTCAGATCAAGGACCTCACGCCGTTCGAGGGCATCTCCGCGACGATCGAGGGGCTGAGCCAGAAGATCCCGAACGAGGTCCTGATCGGCATGAACGACCGGGACAAGAAGCTCCACGACCTCTACCGGGTCGACGTCCGCACCGGCGAACGCAAGCTCGTGCGGCAGAACGACGGGTTCTCCGGGTTCGTCGCCGACGAGGACTTCAAGGCGCGGCTCGCGGCGCGGATGACCCCCGCCGGAGGCCAGGAGTACCTCGATCTCACCGGCAAGGAGCCGAAGCCGTTCGTCGCGTTCGGGCCGGAGGACGCGGTCACGAGCGAGGCGATCGGCTTCGACGCGACCGGCAGGACGCTCTATTTCCGGGACAGCCGCGGCCGCGACACCTCCGCGCTCGTGACGCTGGACCTCCGGACCGCGAAGCCCAAGGTGCTCGCCGAGGACGCGAAGGCCGACATCGCCGGCGCGATCGTCCACCCGAAGACGGGCAAGGTCCAGGCGGCGGCCTCCGAGCGCGAGCGCAAGCGCTGGCAGGTGCTCGACAAGAGCATCCAGCTCGACCTCGACGCCCTACGCGCCGTCGCCGACGGCGACCTGGACGTGCTGAGCCGCTCGCTCGACGACAGGCGCTGGACGGTCGGCTACACCGTCTCCAACGGCCCGGCGCGGTATTACCTCTACGATCGCACCACGAAGAGGGCGACGTTCCTCTTCACGAACCGGCCGGCGCTCGAGTCGGCGCCGCTCGTGAGGATGAAGCCCGTGGTCATCAAGGCGCGCGACGGCCTCGAGCTCGTGAGCTACCTGTCGCTGCCGCGCGCCGCCGATCCCGACGAGGACGGCAAGCCGGACAAGCCGCTCTCGACGGTGCTCCTCGTCCACGGCGGCCCCTGGGCGCGCAGCTCCTGGCGCCTCGACCCGATGCACCAGTGGCTCGCCAACCGCGGCTACGCCGTGCTGAGCGTCAACTTCCGGGGCTCGACGGGGTTCGGGAAGAAGTTCGTCAACGCGGGCAACCTCGAGTGGGCGGGCAAGATGCACAACGACCTGCTCGACGCGGTGGCCTGGTCGGTGGCGCAGGGCATCGCCGACAAGGACCGCGTGGCGATCATGGGCGGCAGCTACGGCGGCTACGCGACGCTCGTGGGCCTGACCTTCACGCCCGAGACCTTCGCCTGCGGCGTCGACATCGTCGGCCCGTCGAACCTCGTGACGCTGCTCGAGTCGATCCCGCCCTACTGGGCGCCGATGCTCGAGCTCTTCGCCAAGCGGGTCGGCGACCCCCGCACCGAGGACGGCCGCGATCGCCTGCGATCCCGCTCGCCGCTCTACCTCGCCGACCAGATCAAGCGGCCCCTCCTCATCGGCCAGGGCGCGAACGACCCGCGCGTGAAGCAGGCCGAGAGCGATCAGATCGTCAAGGCGATGACGGGCAAGGGGATGCCGGTGACGTACGTGCTGTACCCCGACGAGGGCCACGGGTTCGCCCGCCCGGAGAACGCCATGTCGTTCAACGCGATCGCGGAGACCTTCCTCGCGCAGTGCCTCGGCGGCTCGTACGAGCCGATCGGCAACGACTTCAAGGGGTCGACCGTCACCGTGCCCGTCGGCGCCGAGGCCGTCCACGGGCTCTCCGCGGCGCTCCCCGGGCGCTGAGCTCCCCGCCTCTCCCGCGGGCGCGGCGCGACGGCCGGGCCCGCGGAGGCCCGCCGCGTCGGGCCCTGGCGCGCCGTCCCGCCGCCGCTACGTCTGCTGCGGCGACGCGCTCCGCGGGCGCCGCCGCGACCCGGGCTCGCTGGCCGGAGAGACGCTCGACAGGTCGTCGAGCGTCTCGAGCAGCTGCTCCAGGTCGAACGGCTTGTTGATGATCCGCGTCGCGTCCGGGTGGTTCGGGTCGATGCAGAACCCGGGGTCGCTGAGCGCGGTCACGAGCACGACCGGCACCGCCCTCCCCTCGGCCGCGAGCGTCTCCATGAGGCGCGGCCCGTCCATGAACGGCATCACGCAGTCGAGGACGATGACGTCCGGCAGCGCCTGGGAGCGCAGCCGCTCCAGCGCCTCGAGCGAGTCGGTGTACCCCTCGACGTCGTATCCCTCGGCCAGCAGCACCTCTTCCAGCGTCTCGACGATCGCGTCGTCGTCGTCGACGATGACGATGCGCCGCCGCCTCCCTCGTACCGCGTCTCCTTGCTCGTCGCTCACGCTCACCTCGGTGGAGAACCCCGGTGTCACTTCTGGGACCGGCCGCTGTCTCCGTCGACCCTCGGGCGCCCCCCTCTGTGCGAATTGTTTACAGGCTCTCCCGGTGCTCGCGCCAGCAGCTCCAGCAGCCCCCGCCTCCGCCGCCGCTCCGGCTCTCCCGTGACGAGCCGGCCGCGGCCTCACCCCTGGCGCTGGGCCTGCCCGGCCGGCGGCGAGAGGTCTGGCGCGTTCGCCAGCTTGGTGTGCAGCTGGACAGGCTGCTGCCGCAGCCGCAGGCGCATGTTGACGAGCTCGACGCCGAGCGAGAAGGCCATGGCGAAGTAGATGTACGCCTTGCTGATGTGCTGGCCCATGCCGTCGGCCACGAGCACCACGCCGATGAGCATCAGGAAGCTCAGCGCGAGGATCTTCATGCTCGGGTGGCGGTGGATGAAGGTGCCGATTCTCCCGGCGAAGACGAGCATCACGCCCACCGCGATGAACATGGCAAGCATCATGATCGAGATGTGCTGCGCCATGCCGACCGCGGTGATGACCGAATCGAGCGAGAAGACGATGTCGAGCAGCACGATCTGCACAATGACCGACGGGAACGACGCCCCGGTCTTCGGCTGGTCTTCCTTGACGTCGGCGACCTCGAGCTTGTCGAACATCTCGTGCGTCGCCTTGCCGATCAGGAACACTCCGCCGCCGAGCAGGATCAGGTCACGCCCGCTGAAGTCGTGTCCCAGGAGGCTGAACAGGCTGGCCTTGAGCCCCATGACCCACGAGATCGTGAGCAGGAGGAGCAGCCGCATCCCGAGGGCGAGCAGGAGGCCGATGCGGCGGGCCAGCGGCTGCTGCTCCGCCGGCAACTTCGCCGTCATGATGGACAGGAAGACGATGTTGTCGATGCCGAGGACGATCTCCAGCGCGCTGAGCGTCGCCAGCGTGATCCAGCCATCGGCGTGCAGAAAGGCGCTCATGTCGGGCATCGGGGTGGCCCGTTGTAGCATGAGGCGCCGCGGTCGCCTGCAACGTCATCGTCACGCTGGCACGGGTTCCCGCTCGTTCCCCGCTGGATGCAGGGAGGATCTTGCTTCCTTGTTCAGGGAGCGCGGGCGATCGCAAGGCAGCGGCCGCGCATGCGGCCGCATGCGCTGACCGCGCGCCGGCGCTTTCGCCCGCGCTCCCACGCTCCCGCGCGCCGCTTGACGTGGCATGTTGGGATCCGGTACAGATGGTAGGGAAGTACGATCAAGTGGATCTGCCTCCTTCCTGGCTTCCAGGTGAGCTCCTGAGGGGTGTTGGCGAGCTCTCCGGTCATTGCCGTGCCTTCGCGTTGCCACACGGGCGAGGCGCCAGGGTCGCCTGTTGCTCACAGGGGACAGGTAGTCTGGCGCGAGAGGAGACGACCTCGTGACGGTGGTTCCGAAGGTCGGCCTGGGGGAGGAAGAGCGCTGGGCCGCCGGCGGCGATGACGCCATGTCGCTGGAGCGGGCCATTTTTCGGACAGATCCGCGGGCAGATCCGCAGGAAGAGCCGCCGTCGGAGCTGCCTCAGGCGTGCTGGCTGGACGGCGACGCGGTCTGGCTACGACTCGATGGGCTCGACCACGGCCACCCGGTCGTCCTGCTCGGCGCGATGGGCGCCTGGGTCGAGCCCGATTATCAGACCTCGTTTCCCTTCGGCAGCGTCGTCGGCGTGCGCCTGTACTTCCGCGGCGTCGAGATCGGCCCGCTCCCCGCCCTCGTGGGCCTGCAGTCGATGGGGCTGCGGGGCCCGCTCATCGGGCTGTGCTTCCAGGAGGTGTCCGCGCGCGCGAGCGGCCAGATCCGCGACGCGCTGCGCGCGCTCGTCGCCGCCGGCACGGCAAAGGCCGCCGCCGCCAACCTCTTCCGGCCCTCGGCCACGGGCGCCGCGCAGGTGCGCGAGATCATCGACGACCCGCGGCGGGTGCGCGACATCCTGAGCGTCCTCCTGCGGAAGAAGGGCGTCGTCCGCCGCGCCGCCGAGGGCGCGCCCTCCATGTGCGTGATGCTTAGCGAGGTGGGGGTCGGGACGGTCCGGTGGTTCGGCGTCGAGGGCTGGAGCGAGGCCGCCGCGGTCGAGATCGCCGGGCACAGCTCGGTCTTCCGGTTCAACATCCGGGCAGAGCAGGTGCGCCCGGGCGAGATCGTGTCCGCGCTGCCCGCCCGGGTGGAGCGCCTCCGCCAGAGCCTCCAGCAGCGGGGCGTCGAGGTCGAGCTCACCGCGCGCTTCCTGCACCCGCACTGGCTCCACCTGCCGCCCGTCGAGGCCGAGGTGGTCGACGTGTCGTTCTCGAGCCTGCGGCTCGCGCTCGGGGAGGGGCAGCCCCCGCTCACGCCCAGGCTCAAGCTGGCGCTGGAGCTCCCCGACGGCGATGACGGGGTGATCCACCTCCTCGGCGAGGTGCGGTCCGTCTCCGCGGGCGAGGGCGCCGCCGCCCAGCTCGGCAGCGTGCACGTCGTGGCCGCGAAGCGCGAGGACGAGCGGCGCTGGCTGCGGCTCGTGTCGCGCATCCTGCACGCGACGACCTACGGCGGGAGCGCCTGGCAGGCGGAGTTCTGGGACCTCTTCGCCTCGTCAGGCTACTTCAACCTGTCCGGGCGGCGCCCGGAGCACTTCGAGTCCATCAAGCCGTGCGTCATGAGGATGGCGCAGAAGGCCGCGGCGACGCCGCACCTCCTGCACAACGTGACCTGCCTCTCCGAGCACGGCATCGAGGGCAATTTCTCGGTGATGAAGCCTTACCACAGCACGTGGATGTTTCATCAGCTCGCGAAGCGGCCGAAGAGCGCGTCGAACCTGAGCTCCCGGCAGGTGCTCCGCGACATCTTCACGCGCTGCTGCGAGTACGCGCTGGCGGACCCGGACTGCCGGTGGGTCATCGTCTACGCCGAGGCGCACGTCGCCTGGAACGAGCGGTCGTTCTTCGAGTTCGCCCGCAGGCACGAGGCGACAGGGCTCGCCCTCGCGATGCCGTTCCGCCTGATCGGCGTCGACGTGCCGGCGCTGCCTCCGCAGGTCTCTTGGGCGGGCGCGGGCGCGGGCGCGGGCGCTGACGTGGACGTGCGCGAGAAGCCCTTCGAGATCGGCGAGGCGACCCCGGGGGAGCAGGCGGCGCTGCTCGGGCAGCTGTGCGCCACGTCGCCGCGCCTGTACACCGAGGCGCTCGACCTCGTGCCGGGCAGGCTCGCGCTCGGGCCCTGCGTCGAGCGCTGGCGCAGCGCGGGCTTCGAGCGGGAGCGCGCGCTGCTCGTCGCGCGCCAGGGCGGCGAGCCCCTGGCGGCCGCCGTCCTCGAGCTCGGCGAGCTCGGCACGAACCTCTTCCGGCTGCTCGACTCGGTCCGCCTCGTCCCGCTGTGCCCCGGCGGCGACGCCGCGTTCGGCCCGCTCCTCGACGCCGTGTGCGGCTGGTTCCAGGAGCACCACCGGACGTCGTTCATCTACTTCGGCGAGCGCGGCAGGATGACCTACTCCGGTCCTGCCAGCCTGAACGACCTCGGCGAAGGGCGGCTGTGGATCGTCGCCAGAGAGCTCGTCCCGGAGTTCGTGGAGCACGTTTACCAGCTCACCGAGCCCAAGCCGCCGCACCGCTAGAGTGACAAATGGGTTGAAACCACGAGAAAAAGCAGGAATTTTCACAGGGAGGCGGGGAGGCGGGGAGGCGGGGAGCTAAAGACGGCAAGAGAAAGAACTTCATTTTTTTTTCTTCCTCCCCGCCTCCCCGCCTCCCTGTGAAAATTCTCCGGCTTTCAACGTGATCGGTGTTCTAGCGGTCCAGGGCCGTCGGGACAGGCGCTGTCGTCTCTGGATCTCGGCTCCCCAGCGAGGAGGCATGTACCAGCTCAAGATCGACAGGATCAACGCCGTCATCGAGGTCACGTTGAAAGGCGTCGTGCGCGCCGAGGAGGCGCAGGCGTACGCCGCCGAGTACAAGAAGGCGCTCGGCTCGCTCTATGGCCGGAGGATCCGCGTCCTCGTGGACTTCCGGGGCTTCTCCATCGCCTCCGAGCAGGCGACGGAGCTGCTCCGCGATACAGGGGCGACCTCGGCCGCGATGGGGGTGATCAGGACCGCCGAGCTGGTCCAGAGCGACCTCGCCGCGCTGCAGGCGGGCCGGATCGCCCGCGAGTCGGGGACCGCGGAGCTCGTGCGCGTCTTCAAGGACGAGGGCGCGGCGCGCGCCTGGCTCTTCGGCGACCGCGCCGCGACCTGACCGCGGCCGCGGGGCTGCCCGGGCCGGCGCGCGCGAGCCGTCGCCCAGCTCGCGCCAGCGCTGGGCGACGGCTCGCGCGCCGGCCCGCTCAGCGCGCGACGAGCACTTCCTCGAGGGGCCGGCGGAGCGAGCGCGTCGACGCCGGGCCCGCGAGCGACAGGCGGAAGAGCAGGATCTCGGCCGTCGCGTCGGCGACGTCGAACAGCCGGAGGTACCGCTCCCGGAGCGCCCTCGCGACCTCGACGGTCTCCGGATCCATCCCCTCGCCGCCGCCCCGGACGAGGCGCGCGAACAGGTACGGCAGCGTCGCCATCGGGTAGACGGCGATGCCCCGCTGCGTCGCGGTCAGCCACGCCCGCTCGAGCGCCCGGCCGCCCTGGAAGTAGTCCGCGAGCCCGGCGCGCGGCATGGTGATCAGCGCGACGGCCATCGCCCCGGCGACCGCCTTGTGCGCCATCTTCTCCAGCGCGCCGCCGCCGCCCCAGCGCCGCACGAGGTCCATCGTGCGCCAGTCCCGGCAGATCCTGAACCCCGCCAGATCGGCCGGCGACAGCTCGAAGGCGCCGGCGAAGATGCCGTCCCGGCGCGCCGCGGCCTCCGCCTCGGTCCAGCGGATCTCCTTCATCATGTCGGCGTGCGTGCGCTGCGCGAGCAGCCGGGCGCGATCGCCGGCGCCGATCAGGGCGGCGACCTCCTCGAGCTCCGCCGGCGACTCGAGCAGCTGGAGGTCCGCTCCGGGGACGGACCGGACCGCGGCGGCGAGGGCCTCGCGGTGCTCGTCCGCGAGCGCCGCGCGCCCGCTCTGGCGCCGGTTCGTGTGCCGGAGCCCGATGGCGTCCGCCAGGGCATCCATCGCGTGGCCCTCCGCGCCGCGCACGGGCGCGCCGAAGAACTCGAACGCGGCGGTCAGGTCGTCGTCGCCCTCGCGCGGGAACGGCGAGACGCGCACGCTCAGCCCCTCGCGGTGCGCGGCGAGGACGACGTTCTCGGCGGCCGCGCCGAGCGCGACGACGCCGCCCGCCCCCTGGAAGTCGGCGAGCGACTCGGAGCGCGCCCGGTCGTGGAACAGCCCGAGGCGGCCCGCCTCGTACACCCACAGCCAGGGCTGGCAGTTGCCGCCCGAGGGCGCCGCGATCCCCGCCTCGACGAGCCGGCGCAGCTGCTCGCGGTCGAGCTCGACGGCGCCGGCCTCCCCGGCGGGCAGGCGCGCGAGCGACGCCGCGGCGAGCGCGGGGCGCGGCGTGGCCGACGCGGGCGGCGTGGCCGACGCGGGCGGCGTGGCCGACGCGGGCGGCGTGGCCGACGCGGGCGGCGTGGCCACCGCGGCGGCCGGCTCCTGCTCCGGGCCGCTGATGATCTGCTCCAGGTCGACGTAGTACCGGCCCGACCGCACCGGCTCGCCCAGGGCGATGCGGCGCGCCGTGTCCGCGGCCGCCGCCCCGCCGTGGACGACCGCCGACCCGAGCTGAGGCCACGTGCTCACCGTCTGCTGCACCTCGAGGAGCGTGGCGGCGAAGCGCGTGGAGAGCGTGTCTTGCCCGATGATCTGCATGACATACGGCACCTTGTCCTCGGTCGACAGGCCGCGGATGCGCTCGGGCCTGAGGTCGCCGACGAGCCCGTGGAGGATCGGCCGATCCGGCTCCAGATCGAAGCGCTCGACGTCGATGAGCCCCCGGTCGCTCGTGTCCATCACGACGGGGATGCGGTGGGCGCGCGCGCGCAGGCGGAGCTCCAGCTTGATATCGAGGCTGTCGCACTCGTCCACGGCGATATCGAGCTTGCCGCCCTCGAGCAGGAAGCGCTCCAGGTTGTCCGAATTGACCCCTTCGGAAAAGCACTTTACCTGGAGGAACGGGTCGAGCTCGGCGATGTCGCGCGCCGTGGCGACCACCTTGGGCACGTCGAGGTTGTGCACGCCGGTCCGGATCCGGTTCATGTTCGAGAGCTCGAGGTCGTCGAAGTCCGCGATGCGCAGCTCGCCGGCGCTCCGCTCGAGCGCGATGGTCAGCGCCACGGACTGGCCCACGGAGAGCCCGACGACGCCGATCCGCCGGCCCGCGAGCGTCGCCTGCTCCGCGGCGCTGATCTTGTACTTGTTGCGGTTGGTCCGCAGCTCGACGAACTCCGCCTCATCGAGCAGGTGCACGAGCCGGTGCGACCACGGGTAATGGACCCAGACGCCGTACGAGAGGCGCGGGACGCCGCGCAGGTGCTCGTCCACGAGCCGCGCGATCTCTTGATCTCCGAGGGTCCGGCGGGGGTGCCGGGTCTTGACGAGATCCCTGAGCTGCCGGTCGATCGTGTCGAAGACCTGCACGCGCGGGTCGTCGCGGAGCAGGCGCCCGAGCAGCTCGGCGTCCTCCTCGCGCGCCGGCCGGAAGAAGCGGGGCCACCACCCGGCCGACTCGGCGTCTCGTTGCGAAGGATGCGAGATGAGCTGCTGCCAGCTGGTCGTGGTCATCGTTGTCTCGGCCTCTCCCTGCGCGCCCGGCGCCGACCGTGCCAGCGCCGCCGCGACCTCCAGACGCTCCCTCGGCTCAGCGCGTCGTGCGGGGCGCCCGGCCGTCGATCTCGAGCCTCATCTTCGCGACCTTGTGGTGCACGAGGGCGGCTTCAGGCCCGTTGACCTCGAGATAGCGCAGGGCGGCAGCGATGTCGTTGCCCCGGAACGACCTGACCCGCGGGTTGAACCAGCTCAGCGCTATCCCGATCTGCCGCACGAGCAGCGCGTCGGTGCAGATGGCCACCGTGAGGGTGTGTTTGCTTACAAAATCGTTGATCGACGCGCGCTGCTTCGCGTTGGGGCCGCCACCGGCGGTCACCACCAGCGTCCTGGTGCACGTGGCCGGGAGCGCGATCACCGCCTGCATGTAGAGCTCCCAGTCCTCGTCGCTCGGCGGTTCCCTGCCATGGACGGCGATGAGCACGTGCTCCGTCGTGTCGAACAGCATGGTGGGATGGGTCATCGTCTCACCGAGCGCCCGCAGAGCTTACGTCCTCGCGCCGCCGAGCCGCCAGTTCGTGCAGGCGATCCCGGGGACAGCCGCGCGCGCGGCGGCCGGGCAGGGGTCCGCGAAGTCCATGGGTTGCACCTAGGACGGTTCGAACGACGCAGCAACGCTCCAGAGCGACTTTCGATGCGGTGCTGGCCTGATGCGCGGCGCGGCTCGCGACGAAGCGCCCGCGGCGCCGGGCCCCGCGCGCTGTCGCGTCCCCGCCGCGGCGCGAGGGGGACGCAGCGGATGACGCCGCCCGAGCGCGATGACGGCGGCGAGCGCTCGCGGCGACCGCGGCGCTCGCGTCGCTCGGTTCAAGCCGCGCGCGGCGCGCCCAGGGCGTACCCGAGTTGTTTCCAAAGGATTTCATGACGTGATGCTGGGAGTCGCGCCGGACGCTGTCAGCTGCGCTGTGGTCTATACTACGGAACGTGCGTGAGAGGTCACCCTCCCGTCGCGGCGACGCACTGCAATGCTGCACCGAGGCTTGACGGATGACCCCAACCGCATGTAGCGCTCGATCGGTGGGTTGTATTGTCCAGCAAACAGGGCCGGCGCCCTGCCTGCTCCGGATCTCGATGTGACCACCTCGCCGGGGGAGGGGAGTTTCGCGATGCGCGTGCTGGAAAACTTCGTCGGCGGCGCCTGGACTCGCTCTTCGGGGAAGACACACCTCGAGGTGAAGAACCCGGCGACCGGGGAATCTCTCGCCAGGGTCCCGCTCTCGACGGCGGCGGACGTGGACGCGGCGGTGAAGGCCGCGCAGGCGGCGTTCCCCGGCTGGAGCGCGACGCCGGCGGTCCAGCGGGCGCGCTACCTCTTCAAGCTGCGCGAGGTCTTCGACGCCCACCGCGACGAGATCGCGGCCATCTGCACCTCGGAGCACGGCAAGACGCTGGCCGAGGCGAGGAACGATTTCGGGCGTGGCATCGAGAACGTCGAGCACGCGGCCGGCATCCCGGCGCTGATGATGGGGCAGGCGCTCGAGGACGTGGCGTCCGGGATCGACTGCCAGGCGATCCGCCAGCCGCTCGGCGTCTTCGCGGCGATCACGCCGTTCAACTTCCCCCCGATGGTCCCGCTCTGGTTCCTGCCGTACGCGATCGCCACGGGGAACACCTTCGTCCTCAAGCCGTCGGAGCAGGTGCCGCTCTCGCAGCAGCGCATCTTCGAGCTGATGGAGCAGGTCGGGCTGCCGCCCGGGGTCGTGAACCTGGTCCACGGCGGCCGCGACGTGGTGAACGCCCTCTGCGAGCACAGGGACATCGCGGGCGTGTCGTTCGTCGGCTCGTCGTCGGTCGCGCGCCATGTCTACAAGAGCGCCGCGGAGGCGGGCAAGCGGGTCCAGGCGCTCGGCGGGGCGAAGAACTTCCTCGTGGTGATGCCGGACGCCGAGCGGCTGAAGACGATCGTCAACATCGCCGAGTCCATCTACGGCTGCTCCGGCCAGCGCTGCCTCGCCGGCAGCGTCGTCGTGTGCGTCGGCGACACCTACGAGACGGTGCGCGAGGGGCTCGTCCGCTACGCGCAGGCGATCGTCCTGGGCGACGGGTCGAAGCAGGGCGTGACCATGGGCCCGGTGATCTCGGCGGCGCACCGGGACCGGGTGCTCTCGTACATCAAGCAGGGCGTGGCGGAGGGGGCGACGCTGCTCCTCGACGGCCGGGACGCCAAGGTCGAGGGCTACCCGCACGGCAACTGGGTGGGGCCGACCCTCTTCGACGACGTGCGGCCGGGGATGGTGATCGCGACCGAGGAGATCTTCGGCCCGGTCGCCTGCCTGATGCGCGCCAAGGACCTCGACGAGGCGATCGCGATCGCGAACCGGAGCGAATACGGCAACGCGGCGTCGATCTTCACGTCGAGCGGCCGCGCGGCGCGCGAGTTCCAGCACCGCGTCGGGGCCGGGATGGTCGGCGTGAACATCGGGGTCGCGGCGCCGATGGCCTTCTTCCCCTTCGGCGGGCAGAAGGGCAGCTTCTTCGGCGACCTCAAGGCGCACGGCCCGACGGCCATCGACTTCTACACGGAGCGCAAGATCGTCATCACGAGGTGGTACTGATGGCACGAAACGTACTTGGCGGGCTGATCCAGTGCTCGACGCCGATCAACGACGAGGGCGCCTCCGTCGCGGCCATCCGGGACGCGATGTTCGAGAAGCACCTCCCGTTCATCGACGAGGCGGGGAAGAAAGGCGTGCAGATCCTCTGTTTGCAGGAGGTCTTCAACACGCCTTATTTCTGTCCCTCGCAGGACGCGAAGTGGTGTGACGTGGCCGAGCCCGTCCCCGGCCCGACGGTCGAGCGGCTCGCCGCCTACGCCAAGAAGTACAAGATGGTGATGATCATCCCCATCTACGAGCGGGAGATGGCCGGCGTCTATTACAACACGGCCGCCGTGGTCGACGCCGACGGCACCTACCTCGGCAAGTACCGGAAGACGCATATCCCGCACACGAACGGGTTCTGGGAGAAGTTCTTCTTCAAGCCCGGAAACCTCGGATATCCCACGTTCCAGACGCGGTATGCGCGGATCGGCGTGTACATCTGCTACGATCGGCACTTCCCGGAGGGGGCGCGGCTGCTCGGCCTGAACGGCGCGGAGATCGTGTGGAACCCCTCGGCGACGGTGGCCGGGCTCTCCCAGTACCTCTGGAAGCTCGAGCAGCCCGCGCACGCCGTGGCCAACGGCTACTTCATCGCCGCCTCGAACCGGGTCGGCACCGAGGCGCCATGGAACATCGGCAAGTTCTACGGCACGAGCTACTTCTGCGACCCGAGGGGCAGCTTCCTCGCGACAGGGAGCGAGGACAAGGACGAGCTCGTCGTCGCCGAGATGAACCTCGACGTGATCGAGGAGGTCCGGAGGACGTGGCAGTTCTACCGCGACCGCCGGCCCGAGAGCTACGGCGAGCTCACGAAGCAGCTGCCCTGAGGGCCGTCGGCCGCGGCGCGAGGACGGCGCGTGCTGACCGAGCCGCGTGTTGACCGGGCGTCGAGCGCCAAGCCACGCCGAAGCCCACCGCGAGGGCACCAGCAGCGCCGGGGCGCTGGTCGCGGGCGGCACTCTCCCCCGGCGTTTCCCTCGCCATGGCGGCGCCGCCCCCCGGAGGGGCTCGCCGCCCGGCGCTCACCCGCGGAGGAGCGACATGGGCATCCTGATCAAGAACGGCGAGATCATCACAGCGAGCGACCGGTTCGTCGGCGACGTCTACTGCGAGGACGGGAAGATCGCCGCCGTCGGCGCGGGGCTCGCGAAGGAGCGCGCGGGGGACACGGTGATCGACGCCTCGGGCCAGCTCATCTTCCCCGGCGGGGTCGACGCCCACGTACACATGGAGCTGCCGTTCATGGGGACGGAGAGCTCGGACGACTTCGAGACGGGCACCGCGGCGGGCGTCGCGGGGGGCACGACCTCGATCATCGACTTCGTGATCCCGAGCCGCGGGCAGCCGCTGCTCGACGGGCTCGCGATGTGGAACGAGAAGGCGAAGAAGGCGGTCGCCGACTACGCCTTCCACATGGCCGTCACCTGGTTCGGCGACGACACCCTCAAGGAGATGGCCGTCTGCACGCGCGAGCACGGCATCCCGTCGTTCAAGACCTTCATGGCCTACCGCGGGGCCATCGGCGTCGACGACCCGGAGCTCATCCAGGTGATGGAGGCCGCGAAGGGGCTCGGCGCGCTGGTGACCGTCCACGCCGAGCACGGGGACGCCGTCGTCGCGCTCCAGAAGAAGCTCCTGAAGGAGGGCAAGACGCACCCGCGGTACCACGCAGAGAGCCGCCCCGCGCCGATCGAGGGGGAGGCGACGGGGCGCGCGATCATGCTCGCGCGGGTGATCGGCGAGCCGATCTACATCGTCCACCTCACCTGCAAGGAGGCGCTCGCCGCCGTCACCGAGGCGCGGAGCCGGGGGCAGGTGGTCATGGCCGAGACGTGCCCGCAGTACCTCCTGCTCGACGACTCGGTCTACGAGAAGCCCGGCTTCGAGGGGGCGGCGTACGTGATGAGCCCGCCGATCCGGCCGAAGGGCCACCAGGAAGCGCTGTGGGCCGCGCTCTCGTCGGGGCTCATCCAGACCGTGGCGACCGACCACTGTCCCTTCAACCAGGTCGGCCAGAAGGACATGGGCAAGGACGACTTCTCGCGCATCCCGAACGGCGCCGCCGGCATCGAGAACCGCCTCGCGCTCCTCTGGACCTACGGGGTGCTCGCGGGGCGGATCGACGTCCACCGCTTCGTCGACCTCTTCTCCACGCAGCCGGCCAAGATCTTCGGGCTGTACCCGCGCAAGGGCTCGATCGTGCCGGGCGGCGACGCGGACCTCGTGGTCTTCGACCCGCAGGGGACGAGCACGATCTCCGCGAAGACCCACCACCACCGGTGCGACCGGAGCATCTTCGAGGGCTTCGAGGTGAAGGGGAGGCCGACGCACGTGATCGTCAACGGCCGGGTGCAGTGCTCGGACGGCAAGCTCGACGTGGAGCGCGGCGCGGGCCGCTACCTGCCGCGCCGGCTCGGCCAGGCCCAGGGCGCCCGGGCCGTGTAGGCGCGACCGGCCGTCGATCACCGCATGTACCGCACGCACCGCATGACCGCGCGAGCACCAGCATGACCCGAGCCCCAGCCAGCCTGTCAGCCCTCCCGTCCGGCCGGATCGAAGAGCGATTCGAGGACAAGAACCCGCGCTACACCGAGGCCGAGGCGTTCGCCGAGGCGAACCGGTGCCTCTACTGCGTCGACGCGCCCTGCGTGAAGGCGTGTCCGACGGAGATCGACATCCCGAGCTTCATCCGGAAGATCGCGACGGGCCAGGTGAAGGGCGCCGCGCGGACCATCCTCACGGCCAACCTGCTCGGCCAGTCGTGCGGGCAGGCCTGCCCCGTGGAGGTGCTCTGCGCGGGCGACTGCGTCTACAACGCGTGGGGGCGCGAGCCGATCGCGATCGGCCGCCTCCAGCGCTACGCGGTCGAGGCGGCGCTCGCGAAGGGCCCGGGGCTCCTGCGGGCGAAGCCGCCCACGGGCAGGAGCGTCGCGCTCGTCGGCGCGGGGCCGGCGTCGATCGCGGCGGCGGGCTACCTCGCGCTCGAGGGGCACCGCGCCGTGATCTTCGAGCGCAAGTCGATCCCGGGCGGGCTGAACACGCTCGGGATCGCGCCCTACAAGATGAAGGGGCACGAGGCGCTGCGCGAGCTCGAGTGGGTGCTGTCGCTCGGGGACATCGAGCTCCGCGCCGGCGTGTCGGTCGTCGAGCAGGCGGCGGCGCCGGGGGAGGTCTCGGCGCGCGACCTGCTGGCGGAGTTCGACGCAGTCTTCCTCGGGCTCGGCCTGGGCGACGACACGCGCCTCGGCATCCCCGGGGAGGACGGCGAGGGCGTGGTGGGCGCGACGGCGTTCATCGAGCGGCTCAAGGCCGATCCGCGCCTGGAGCTGACGGGCGTGCGGCGCGCGGCCGTCGTCGGCGGCGGCAACACGGCGCTCGACGTCGCCCACGAGCTCGCGCTGCTCGGCGTGGACGTGGCGATCGTGTACCGCCGGTCGGAGGCCGAGATGTCGGGCTACGCGCACGAGCTCGAGGGCGCGCGGGTCGCGGGCGCGCGGCTCATCGAGAACCGGGTGCCGGTCGAGGTGGCGCGCGACGGCGGGCGGCTCGTCGGGCTGCGGATCGCGCCCGCCGACGCGGGGGCGCGGCGGGAGGCGCCGCAGGGCGCCGCGCCGGCCGCGGAGGAGCTCGTACCGGCCGACCTCGTCGCCGTCGCGATCGGGCAGAGCCGGGCGACGCGGGTGGCGCTCGCGTTCGAGGGCGTGGCGCTCGACGCGCGGGGGCGCGTGGTGGTCGACCCGGCGACGCACCGCACGGGCAACCCGAGGGTCTACAGCGGCGGCGACTGCGTGAACGGCGGCAAGGAGGTCGTCAACGCGGTCGCCGAGGCGAAGATCGCCGCGCGCGCGATGCACGAGGCGATGATGCAGCGGGCGGGCGCCGCGGCGCCCGGGCCCGCACCGCAAGGGGAGTGAGCGATGGCCGATCTGTCTGTCGACTTCGCCGGGATCAAGAGCCCGAACCCGTTCTGGCTCGCCTCGGCGCCGCCGACGAACACCGGCGACCAGGTCCGGCGCGCCTTCGACGCCGGCTGGGGCGGCGCCGTCTGGAAAACGCTCGGAAACCCGATCGTCAACGTGTCGAGCCGGTTCGGAGGCATCGACTACGGCACGATGCGGCTCATGGGGCTCAACAACGTCGAGCTCATCACCGACCGCCCGCTGGAGGTGAACCTCCGGGAGATGCGCGAGGTCAAGCGGCGCTACCCGGGCCACGCGCTCATCGCGTCGCTGATGGTCGAGACGAAGGACGAGTGGCGCGAGATCATCCGCAAGGCCGAGGACACGGGCGCCGACGGGCTCGAGCTCAACTTCGGCTGCCCGCACGGGATGTGCGAGCGCGGCATGGGCTCGGCGGTCGGCAACGAGCCGGCGGTGCTCCAGGAGATCGCGCGCTGGGCCGTCGAGTTCGCGACGACGCCCGTCATCGTGAAGCTCACGCCGAACGTCGGCGACATCCTCGAGCCGGGCGAGGCGGTGCTCCGCTCCGGGGCCCACGGCATCTCGCTGATCAACACGATCAAGTCGCTCATGGGCGTCGATCTGGAGCGGATGGTCCCGCTGCCGCGGGTGGGCGGCGCGTCGACCAACGGCGGCTACTGCGGGCCCGCGGTCAAGCCGATCGCGCTCCACATGCTGAGCCAGCTGGCGCGCCACCCCGAGATCGGCCGGCTGCCGATCTCGGGCATCGGCGGCATCTCGAGCTCCCGCGACGCCGCGGAGTTCATCGCGCTCGGCGCGACCAGCGTGCAGGTGTGCACCGCGGTGATGCACCACGGCTACCGCATCGTCGAGGAGATGATCGAGGGGCTCGGCGACTGGCTCGACGAGCGCGGGATGCGGTCGGTGAGCGAGCTCCGCGGCAGGGCGGTCGCGCAGGTGCAGGAGTGGGGCGAGCTCGACCTCTCGTACCGCGTGGTGGCCGAGATCAGCGCCGAGAAGTGCATCGGCTGCCAGCTGTGTTACGTGGCGTGCATGGACGGGGCGCACCAGTGCATCCACCTGCCCGGCAGGACGGAGGCGGAGGCGCGCGCGGCGGGGCACACGCACCTCCCGAAGGTCCTCCCGGACCGCGCGGTGACGGCGGATCCGAGCGGGGTCGCGGCGCCGTCGCGGGTCCCGTTCGTGGACGAGGAGGAGTGCATCGGCTGCAACCTGTGCGCGCTCGTGTGCCCGGTGTCCGGGTGCATCACGATGAAGGAGGTGCCTTCAGGCAAGCCGCCCGAGACGTGGAACGACCGTGTCCAGAAGGGGACAGACTTCGTGCCTGGCGGCCTGGAAGCGACCGCCCGCGCGCGCAGCTCTTGATCCCGGGCTCCTCACCCGCCGGCCTGGAGCCCGCGACGACCGCGAACGCGCACGCGCCGGCGGAGCTCGCAGGGAGGAGCATCGATGTCCTTGATTAACGACGATCTCGCGCCCACGCCGGAGGCGGCGCGCACCTGGAAGCTGGGGCACTTCGCGGCGCTCTGGATCGGGATGGCCGTGTGCATCCCGACGTACACGATGGCCTCGGGGCTCATCGATCAGGGGATGAGCTGGCAGCAGGCGCTCGCGTGCGTGGCGCTCGGCAACGTCATCGTGCTGCTCCCGATGATCCTGAACGCCCACGCGGGCACCCGGTACGGCATCCCGTTCCCCGTGTTCGCGCGCGCGTCGTTCGGGGTGACGGGCGCGAACGTGCCCGCGGTGCTGCGCGCGCTGGTCGCCTGCGGGTGGTTCGGCATCCAGACGTGGCTCGGCGGACAGGCGCTCTGGCAGCTCCTCGTCGCGCTCGCGCCCTCCGTGGAGGCGCCGCTCACCTCGGCGGCGTTCAAGGGGGCGATCGGCATCCAGCCCGGCGAGCTCCTCGGGTTCGCCGTCTTCTGGCTCATCAACCTGTATTTCATCCTGAAGGGCACGGAGTCGATCAAGTTCCTCGAGACCTGGGCGGCGCCGTTCCTCATCGTCATGGGCCTCGTGCTGCTCGGCTGGGCGTACGCGCGCGCGGGCGGGTTCGGCCCGATGCTGTCGCAGCCGTCGAAGATCCCCGAGGGGCAGCTCCTCAGCGTGTTCGCGCCGAGCCTCACCGCGATGGTCGGGTTCTGGGCCACGCTCTCGCTGAACATCCCGGACTTCACGCGGTACGCGCGCAGCCAGCGCGACCAGGCGCTCGGGCAGGCGCTCGGTCTGCCGGCGACGATGGTGCTCTTCTCGTTCATCGGCGTGGCGGTCACGTCGGCGACGCCGGTGATCTTCGGGGAGCTCCTCTGGGACCCGGTGAAGCTGCTCGCCCGGGTCGGCGGCGCGTTCATCACGGTCCTCGCGATGGTGGGCCTGTCGGTCGCCACGCTGTCGACGAACCTGGCGGCCAACGTCGTCTCGCCGGCGAACGACTTCTCCAACCTGGCGCCCCAGCGCATCTCGGCCAGGGCCGGCGGCGTGATCACGGCCGTCCTCGGGGCGGTGATCCTGCCGTGGAAGCTGATCGAGTCCTCGAAGGGGTACATCTTC
Source organism: Sorangium sp. So ce1153 (assembly GCF_051521595.1). Classification (NCBI taxonomy): domain Bacteria; kingdom Pseudomonadati; phylum Myxococcota; order Polyangiales; family Polyangiaceae; genus Sorangium; species Sorangium sp. So ce1153. The sequence continues at coordinate 10,656,543 of NZ_CP150361.1, read as the reverse complement.
ACGTGGCTCGTCGGCTACTCGGCGCTCCTCGGGCCGATCGGCGGGATCCTGATCGCCGACTACTTCCTCCTCCGGAGGACGCGGCTCGAGGTCGACGACCTGTACCGGCGCGGCGGGGCCTACGAGTACCAGGGCGGGGTGAACTGGCGGGCGATGGCGGCCCTCGCGATCGGGGTGCTCATCAACCTGCCCGGCTTCCTGGCCGAGGCGGTCCCGTCGATGAAGGACGGGGTGCCGGAGGTGCTGCGCTCGATCTACACGTACGCGTGGTTCGTGGGGTTCTTCGTCTCGGGAGGGCTCTACGTGCTGTTCTCGCTGGTTGGTCGACCCGCGGCGGAGCCCGCGGCGGCGCGCGGGGCGTCGGCGGCGCGCTGACGAGGGGAGGGCGCCGGCCGAGCTCCGGTCAGGGGGCGAGCTTCACGATGAACGCGCTCCCGTTGTCGTACGAGCCCGCGCCGATCACGTTGCCGGCGCTGTCCACGGCCACATCGACGATCCCGCCGTAGCTCGCCGCGCCGAGCGGATCGGCCGACCACAGCACGTCGCCCGACGGCGAGAGCTTCACGATCGCGCCGTTCGGGGTGATGATCGCGTTGCCGGCGTCGTCGACGGCGACGGACATCTCGCTGTAAGTGTCGCTCCCCGAGCCGAGGCCGGTCGTGTCGACGCTCCACAGCGGCGCGCCCGAGGCGGTGAACCGCGTCACGGCGCCGCGGAAGGCGACGACCAGATCGCCGGAGGGGGCCACGGCGACGTCGCCCGCCTGCGCCGTGCCCGAGACGACTTGACTCCACACGTGGTGGCCGGCCGCGTCGAACTTCGCCAGGTACATGCCGTCGTCCACCGGCGAGCTCGTGAGCGGCCCGCCGCCGAGGTCGACGACGCCGAAGTACTTGCCGAGGACGACGACGTTGCCGGCGCCGTCGACGGCGACGCTCCTGGGGCCGCTCTCGTAGGCGTTCGTCGGGAAGGTCTTGGCCCAGGTCGGCGCGCCCGCCGCGTCGAGCCGCGCGATCAAGAGCTCGCTGCCCGGCCCGCCGCCGAGGGTGCCGGTGCCGAGATCCACCGTGTCCCAGACGACGGCCGCGAGCGCGGCGCCCGAGCCGGCGCGGGCGATCTCGATCTGGTCGAGGCCGTCGATCTGCGCGAGGAGGCCGCCCGACGCGCTGAACCGCCGCAGCCCGAGGTCCGAGCCCGCGAGCACCTCGCCGGACCCCGACTCGGCGACGCTCAAAAAGATGCTGTCGCCTGCCGGGCGCCGGTCCCACACGTGGCGCCCCGCGGCGTCGAGCTTCACGAGGAAGCTCGTGTTGAACAGCTCGAACGACGTCGGCCCGCCCTGCCCGGCGAAATCGACGGGGCCGTAGCCGTAGCCGCCGAAGATCACGCTGTCCCCGCCGCCGACCGTGACGGTGTACGCCCGCATTCCCTCGTTCCAGCCGTTGACGAAGAGCCTGCTCCAGAGGACGGCGCCGGGGGCGCACGGCGCGCAGCTCGGGCCCCCGCAGTCCACGCCGGACTCGGCGCCGTTGCGGATCCCGTCCTCGCAGGTGTCGTGGTAGCAGACCGTGAGCGCCGGCCGCTCCGCGGCGCTCGCGCTCTCGCTGCTCCGCACGGTGCTCCGGGTGACCGCGTCCTCCTCGAGCAGCACGCCGTGGTTGCCCTGCGCGCCGCTCACCCAGGCCTGCGCGAGCGCGGTCACGTCGATGTTGCGGAAGCCGGTGGTGCCGCCGGGCCCCCCGGCGGCGAAGGAGGCCTCGACCGCCGGATCGAAGTGGCCGCCGCCGGAGTTGCCCCACGTGATCGCCGACTCCGACCAGGGGGCGGTGACGCGGTGGACGCGCACGGCGCTGCTGTCGAGCTTGTAGGTCTGGTAGACCGAGAGCGTCGCCGAGGCGATCTGCGCGCTCGCCGGGAGCCCGGCGAGGTTGAACCGGACGAGGCTCCGCCGGACGCCGCCGGTGCCGGTGCCCGTCGTGAGCGTGGTGCTCGCGCCGTCGTTCCAGGTGGGCGATACCTGCCAGATCGTCGCGTCGGCCACCTCGCCGCCGAGGCCGCGCCGGATGGTCACGCACCGCGGGTCGCACGCGTCGCCGAGGCCGTCGCCGTCGCCGTCCACCTGCGAGGGGTTCGCGGCGGCAGGGCAGTTGTCCTGCGCGTCGACCACCCCGTCCCAGTCGACGTCCTGCGCGACCTCGATGGCGTAGGCGGGAGAGCCGACCACGACCGAGGTCCCCGACACGGCGACGGCCTTGCCGAAGGCGCCGCCGGTCGGGCCGCTGCCGGTGAGCGTGGCCTGGGGGCTCTCTCGCCACTCGCCGCCTGTTGGTGAGAACACGTAGGCAGCCCCCGCGTCCGGCTGGTCGAAGCGGTCGGCCAGGATCGCGCCGGCGACCACCAGGCCCCCGGAGAGCGCCACCGCACCTCCCAGGCCGTCACCGGTGCTGCCGTTCGCGACCAGCTTGGACTCCTCGCCCCAGCCGTCTCCCACGCGGTCGAACACGTAGGCCATGCCGCTCCCGAGCTGGTACCAGGGCATCGGCGGGCTGAAGGTGCCCGGCGCGCCCACGACGATGCGCGAGCCCGAGGTCGCGACCGAGCTGCCGAACCGATCGTACTGCGTGTAGGGCGTGTACCCGGTGAGCTTGCGCATGCCGCTCCAGTCGCTCGCGTCGAACACGAACGCGGCGCCCACGCCGTCGTGGTCCAGCCACCACGCGTCCCCCGGCGAGCCCACGACCACCGTGCTGCCCGCGATCGCGACGGGCGGGGTCTCCCAGACGTTCTCCCCGACAGGGGGGGCGAGCTCGATCTCCTCGCTCCAGGCGCCGCCGCTGCGCGCGAACACGTAGACCGAGCTCTCGGCGGAGAGGACGGCCCGGTCGCCGTCGACGGCGACGGCCTCGCCGATCGGGTTCGACGCCCCGCCGCTCGCGACGAGCTTGGCCTGCTCGGACCAGACGCCCCCGCTCCGCACGAACACGTAGGCGGCGCCTGCGCCTCCTGTGCCCCAGGGCGCCCCGACCACGAGCGTGTCCGCCGAGAGCGCGACGGAGCGTCCGAAATGGCCGCCCGCGCCCCCGTCGCTGGGGACGAGCCGGGCCTGCTGCGCCCAGCCGCCGCCGCTCTTCACGAAGACGTAGGCCGCGCTCCCGGGCGCCCCGACGACCGCCGTGTCGCCCGACATGGCGATCGCGTCGCCGTTCAGGTGGACCTGGCTCGCGCCGTCGACGGCGATCAGCGCCGTCCGCTCCGAGGCGGCGAGCGGGTCGACCGTCACCGGGTACGCGGCGCCGGCGGTGTCCACGCGCAGCGACAGCGCGCGCTGGTCGGCGCCGAGCTCCATCCACGCGGGCAGGGCCCGGCCCGCGGCGTCGGTGGCGTGGAGGTCCGTGTACCGCAGCGCCACCGCGCCGGAGGGCTCGCGCAGCGCGACCCCGTCGCCGCCGCCGAGCGGCGTCGCGCTGAGCTCACCGCCGAGGGCGAGCTCGATCACGAGGTCCTGGTCCCCCGGGGCGCCGCAGGGCGGGGCCGCGGGCACGGTGAAGCCCTGCTCCAGCCCGAGCGGCCCGTTCACGTACCACTCCACGAGCTCCTCGCCCGGCGACGGGCCTCGCCGGCGAAACTCCACGCGGTTCCTCGCGGCGCTCGGCGCCGCGCTCGCCACCTCGCGCAGATCGCCCGCGCACCCGTACCGCGAGGGCGCCATCGAGAAGCTCCACCGCGCCTCGCCCTCGTCCGGCGCGATCCGCACGCCCGACGCGCTGAAGTCGGCCGCGAGCCGGTGCGCCGGGTTCGGCGCGCGCAGGCGGGCGCTCTTCCCGGACGGAGAGCCCTCGATCACCCGGTAGCTCTCGGGCGCGTCCGACTGCACGGCCGCGATGTACGCCGCGCGCAGGTGCGCGGGCGACGAGGCCGCGCGAGGCGCCGCGGGGGCCGCCGCCGCGCCTTCGGCGGGCGACGAAGGCCCGCTCGGCTCCGCGCCGGAGCCGCACCCTGCCACCACGGCGGCGGCGATCATCTGCCCGAACCACCCCATTCCAGTTCGCATCGATCGGCTCTCCATCGAGTTGAGGCTCCCTCCGCGCGGACACCCCCCGCGCGGACGCACCGGTGCGCCGGCGCGCTCTCGCGCGGAAGGGCAGCGAGCGCGCGGCCGAGCTCGCAAATCCCGCGCCTCGTCCGCGGAGGAAGCGCGCCACGTCTCCGCGTGTTTTCCGCATGAAGGCGAGGCCATTTTGCTGCCGGCGCCAGGGCCATTGGCCGGCCACGGCCGGCCGCGCGGCGGCCCTACTGCGGGCGAGAGCCGCGAGGCGCTCGCGCCCCTGCGCGGTGGCCTCCACGGTGCCGGGCGCCGCCGCCCTTTCGGGCCGCGGCGGCCGTTGGGATGGCGCGCGTCGGCCCGCCCGGACGGCGCGCGGTCGCGGGGTTCACGCGCCGCCGCGGCTGATTTCGTGACACGCGCTGCGAGGTGACCGGAACTGGCAACAGTGAGGGTGAGGAGCCCTCGCTGGAGGACACATGGTTCCCGAACATGCAGCGACGAAGACCCCGCTGAATTGCGGTCTCACGACGAGCGCCATCACGAAGAAGGGAGAGGACGAGCATGTCTGAACACAATGAGCGGGCCGAGCTGCTCGACGACCACCGTCAGGAGCTCGCGCGGCTGCTGCGGAGCCAGCCGACGCGCAGCGGCACCGCCGCGTCGCTGTCCGGGTATCTCCTCTCCCTGCGAGAGCCGACAGGCTATCTCATCGCCATCGGCCTGCAGCAGCGCGACCCGAACCTCGAGCCCGAGCGCACGCTCCGCTCGGCCCTGGCTGCCGGCGTGCGCGCGCCGACCTTGGCCGGCGTGATGGCGCGCTCGGCGCTGGCGGAGATCATTGCCCCGCTGGCGCCTGTCACGCGGGCGGTCGCCGCGGAGCTGAAGAGGCCGGTCTCTTCCGGCACGCTGCGCGTCATCGTGGCGGCGGCCGGCGGCGCGGAGCTCTTCACGGTGAAGCTCTCGGACCTGCCAGCCGGCTGAGCGAGACGTGAACCGGGTGCGTCGGCGACCGGTTCGACAGCCGCGCAGCCAGAGCACGAGCTCGTCGCGACGCACGAGCCCTGCCTCGAGCGGACTGTTCTAACGTGGTGGTCGTAGGCCGGCGGGCAACCGCCGGCCGCGCCCAGCGAGCGGGCGAACCTCATGAAGCGAGCCCTCGCCCACCTTCTCCCCCTCATCCCCCTCGTCGCCGCCGCGTGTGGACCTGCTCCTGACCCCGCGTCGGCCAGGGCGAACACGCCGTCTCCCGTGGCGAGCCCCGTTCGATTCGACTGGGCGGCGCAGCCGGCCGGGAACGCGGAACCGACGCTGGGCCCGCCTGTCTCGCTCACCACGCCCGACGGCAATCGCCTGGCGATGGTGGCCCTCGACGCGCGCGTCGTGGTCGAGGACCCCCTCGCGTTCACCGAGCTCCGCTATCTCTTCAGAAACCCCGGCGCCCGCCTCGTCGAGGGGCGCTTCGAGACGATCCTCCCCGCGGGCGCGGCCGTCAGCCGCTTTGCCATGCGAATCGGCAATCGCGTGCAGGAAGGCGAGGTCGTCGAGGCCACGAAGGCGACACGGGTCTATGAGGCGTTCCTCCACCGGCAGGTCGACCCGGCGCTGCTCGAGAAGCAGCCAGGAAATCGATTCCAGGCGCGGGTGTTTCCCATCTTCCCCGGCGAGGTGAAGGAGATCTTCCTCTCGTACTCGCAAGAGCTCGCCCGCGCAGACGAGCCGTACCGGCTGCGGTTGCGAGGCATGCCGCGGCTCGACGCGCTCGATCTCCGGATCTTCCTTGGCGCCGGCGCCGCGCCGGGACCCACGACCTCCCCGGGCGCCGCCTCGCCGGCGTTCGGGCTCTACGAGCGAGGATTCCTCCCGGATCGCGACATCGTTGTCCCCCTCGCGCGCCCAGGCGAGGAGCAGGAGCGCGCGCTCCGGTCCGGCACCAAGGTCGTCGCGCGCGTCACGCCCTTGCCCGAGGAAAAGCAGGCGCCCGCGCCCCTCAGAGGCCTCCTCGTGCTCGTCGACACGAGCGCCTCGCGCGCGTTCGGCTTTGGAGCCCAGGTGCGCTGGCTCGGGTCGCTCCTCGACTCGCTCCGGCAGAGCGCGGGCCCCGGCGCGGCGCTCCGGGTCGCGTGCTTCGATCAAGGCGTCGCCGATGTGTACCGCGGCGATCTCGCCGGCTTCGGCCCCCAGGCGCTCGAGGCCATCAAGGCCCGTGGGCCGCTCGGCGCGTCCGACCTGGAAAAGGCGCTCGACCATGCGGCGCGCGGTGGTGGCCGGATTTGAACATGAAGGCGGGAAGGCGGGAAGAAAAGATCAATGATCTTCCTGCCTTCCCGCCTTCATGTGAATCACTCCGGGGCAAATTGGGCCACCACCCGCCGCGCGGCCGGCGCCTATCTGGAGCGCCTCGCCGGCCAGTCACGGAGCGCGCTTCTGCTCGCGATCGATGCATATCGCCGTGGGGTCGAGCTCCGGCCGGACCACCCGAGCAGCCACCGCCTGCTCGCCTTCGGGCTGGCGCGCGAGGGAAGCCTGGAAGCGGCGTTCTCCGTGCTCGAAGAGGCGACGCGGCGCGCCTTCGACGCGGAGCGATTCCCGGGCGTGGATGTCGCGCTGAAAGACGACCTGGGGCTGCTCGCCGCCGCATGGAGGAAGGCGCAGCCGGCGCGCGCCAGGGAGATCGAGGGGCGCGCCGCGGCGGCAGGGGCTCGGCCGGACCGGGAGCGCTCGGTGCGCTTCGCGCTGACCTGGGAGAACGACGCGAACGACGTCGAGCTCGACATCGTCGACGACGGCGGGCCGACACCCAGGACTGGCTTCCTCGAGAAGCCGGCGCGCATCAAGGGGTGGACCCAGGCGAGCTCGGGCTACGGGCCCGAGGTGCTCGTGATCGAGACGCCGCCCGGCGGCTTCCGGTACCGCGTTCACGCGCGCTACCAGCGGCGCGGCGCGATGGGGCACGCGCTCGGCAAGGTGCAGATCATCGAGCACGACGGCAGCGGCGGGCTGCGCTTCGACGACCGCCCGTTCGTGCTGATGAACGAGGGCGGCAGCGTCGACCTCGGCGTCGTCGAGGAGGCCGTGCGCCCACGCGCCGCCGGGGCGAGCCCGCCCGCCACCGGCCCGTGAAGCGCGTCCGTTCCTCGACCACGACGGGCAGAGTCGCGGGAGCGCCGAGCGCGAGGAGCTCACCAGGCGGCCAGCCCTCATCGCGCCGAGCCCCCGAGCGCTCATGCGTTCGCGTAAATGCGCCGCTCGCTCGAGTCGAGCCCCAGGTACACGACGCGGCGGTCCAGGCTCGGGCCCCCGCGCTCGGCGTCCTCCGGCGCCGGCCGCCGGTCGGCGGCCTCGTCGCCCCTGCGCAGCGCCTCGTACTCGTCGACCGCGGCGCGCTGGCACGCGTCGAGCGGGGCGTCGATCTGGAGCTGGGCCACGAGCGCCCCGGCCTCCGGACCGACCCTGGCCGCGAAGAACTCGGCGCAGCAGCCCGATCCGTAGCTGAACAGCCCGACGCGCTTCCCCTCGAGGGCGCGGGCCTCGGCGTTGAGCAGGGACGCGAGCGCGAGGTAGAGCGAGCCCGTGTAGATGTTGCCGATGCGCGCCGGCAGGTCGAGCGAGGGCTCCACCTCGACGGCGAAGCTCTCGTCGGCGGCCTGCTCGGTCAGGCCGTCCACCATCCGCCGGTGCCGGTGGGCCTTGCGGGCCATCTTGCCGTACGGGACGTGGTAGCAGGTGCGCGCGAGCGGCTCGCCGTCGCCGCCCAGGCGGCGCCACTCGTCGTAGGCGCCGGCGAGGGCGTCCAGGTAGCACTGCACCGAGAAGTGGCCGTCGACGAGCGCCTCCTTGTGGTGCAGCGGCCGCCAGAAATCGTAGACGTCGCGCGCGTAGGTGCCGGTCCGGCCGACCTCGATCTCCACGAGGCGCGGGCGCTCGCGCACGAGCAGCGCCACGGCGCCGGCGCCCTGGGTCGGCTCGCCCGCGGAGCCGAGCGCGTAGCGCGCCACGTCGGAGCAGACGACGAGGGCGGCGCGGCCCCGGGCCGAGCCCGAGGCGATCCAGTCCACCGCGTTGAGCAGGCCCGCCGTGCCCCCGAAGCAGGCGTGCTTGGCCTCGAAGACCCGGCACGCGCTGGGTAGCCCGAGCAGGCCGTGGAGGAAGGAGGCCGCCGGCTTCGAGTGGTCCACGGCGGTCTCGGTGCCCACGACGCAGAGCCCGATGTCCGCCGGGCTCGCGCCCGAGCGCTGGAAGAGGCGGCGGGCCGCGTTGGCCGCGAGGGTGATCGGATCCTCATCGGGCGCCGCGATCGCCATCCGGCGGGTGCCCAGGCCGGTCAGGTACTTGGACGGCGCGACGCCCCGGGCTTCGGCGAGCTCGCTGAGCTCGACGAAGCGGCGGGGGACGCTGAGGGCGATCGCATCGATGCCGATGGGGGGAAAGTCAGGACGTACGCTCATCCCCTGCATCGTAGGGGCGCATTGTGCAGAGACCATCGAGCCCTCGCGGAAGCTCGGAGGAGCCCGCCGGCCCGCCGGCCGCCCAGCCGCGTTGCCGCGTTGCCGCGTCCGCTGATTCGCGGCGCCCGGCGTGCGCCGAGCTGCGGCGCCCGGCCTGCGCTGGGGCGCCGCGCCTGCGTCGCTCGGCGTGCGCCGAGTCGCCGCGCCCGCGCGCGCGGTCCGCACCCCGCCACGCACAACCACCCTCTCAGGACACATGTCATGTAACAGTCACCAGGACAGCACCAGGACAGTCAGCAGGAAAAATCGCGTTCCGGTCAAATTTTGATCACCACCTCTCGTTTCAATTGTGCAATCTAGTATGGCGCGTTCTTGCGCCCTAGCGCTCGAGGTTCATGTGAAGCTCTCCCGGTCTACCATGTTGGTTCCGCTTCTTGGGTTGGGTGTTCTGGTGATGACCGGCGCGGCGGGGTGCTCCTGCAGCTCCGGAGCGGAAGGCGACGCAGGCTCGGCGGCCGGAGACAGCAGCGTCGGTGGGGGCGGCGGCGTGGGCGGCGCGGGTACCGCCGGCGGCGGTGAGGGGGGCGAGGGCGGCGAGGACGGGATCGGCTCCGGCTCCACCGGCAACATGGGAGGCGCGCCGCCGGTCACGCCCGACACGGCGTGTGTCGCCACGGTCGCCGAGGCCACGCTCACGAAGCTGCCGGTCGACATCATCTTCGTGATCGACAACTCGGCCAGCATGGCGAACGAGATCATCAGCGTACAGAACAACATCAACGATAGCTTCGCCGCGATCATCGGCGAGAGCGGCATCGACTACCGCGTCATCATGATCTCCGCGCACGGCACCGCGCAGGTCGACGACTCCATCTGCGTCGGGGCCCCGCTGAGCTCGGCGAGCTGCGCCCCGGCCGTCCCGGAGCAGCCGGGGAACAACCCTCCTGTCTTCTACCATTACAGCCACGAGATCAGGAGCAACGACGCGCTCTGCGTCCTCCTCGGCAGCTACAACGCCGTCCAGCCAGACCAGTACGGCCTCGCGCCGAACGGGTGGTCGGAGTGGGTGCGCGAGGAATCGCTCAAGGTGATCACCGTGATCACCGACGACCACGTGGGCTGCCAGTCGACGCACCTCGAGCGCAACATCTATATCGACGACACCAGGCAAGAGCTGGACGATGTCGTCGAGGATTTCGAAGGTCTGCTGTTCGGCCTGGACCCGGCGGTCTTCGGCGACGCGAGCGCGCCCAAATACGTGTTTCACAGCATCGTCGGGCTCCAGGAGAACACGCCGGCCACGGACGCTTACGGGCCCGACGGCGACGTGGTCGAGGGGATGTGCGGCACCGCCGTCGCGCCCGGCACGGGCTACCAGGCGCTCAGCAAGCGGACTGGCGGCCTCAGGTTCCCGCTCTGCCAGACGAGCTCCTATGACGTGGTGTTCCGGAAGATCGCCGAGGGCGTCATCACCGGCGCGGTGGTCGCGTGCGACTTCGCGGTGCCGGACTCGCCTCCGGGGGAGGTCATCGATCTCTCCACCGTGGTCGTCCAGTACACGCCCGGCGACGGCGGCGAGCCGCAGTCGTTCGACCAGGTGGCGAGCGCGCAGGCGTGCGCCGCGGGCTCCTTCTACATCGCGAACGACACGATCACGCTCTGTCCCGACGCGTGCCAGGCGGTCCAGGCCGACGCCGGGGCGGCGGTCGACGTCCTCTACGGCTGCGATCCCGAAGCGGCGAAGTGAGCTCCCCAGCCGGCCGGGCGCGCTCCCGCCGCCCGGCCGGCGACCTCGCCGGGCGCGCCGGCTACCCTGGAGAGCACGCGGGCGCTGCCGCCTGGCCGGTCGCCCGGCGCGCGGCGGCGGTCGCCCCGGCTCCGCGCTTCAGGGGCCGCCCACGCCCTTCATGAAGCGCAGAGCAAGGCACGACAAGCGCGGAGCAAGGCACGACCGCTCAGAGGCAGCAGCGGAAGCCGATGTTCGGATCGGTGTTGTCGAGCCGCGGCGCGGACTGGACCGCATCGCACCTGACGTTCGTGAACTCCGTCGCCGGTTCCCCCGCGTCCGGCCGGGACGCCCGTGAGCCGCCACGGATGAGGCAGCGGCCTTCCGCGTCGCAGGAGTTCTCCCACTCGGCCGCGTTGCCGCTCATCTGGTAGAGGCCCGTCACGCCGCCTTCGCAGGCCGGGACCGGCGGGAGCGGCGCGGGAGGCACCGGCTTCCTGGCGAACTCTCCGGTCGGGTCGTCGACCTTGCACTTGTCCTCGTAGGTGTGCCCGTACGGGTACTCGTTCGTGCCCTGGCCGGAGCACGCGTTGAACCACTCGCTCCGCGAGGCGTTGGCGGCGTCGGCGGGCGAGCTCTCTCCGCCGCCGATCCTGCCGCAGAGGTGCTTGTCCACGTAGGTGCAGTACGCGTATGCATCGCACCAGTCGACGTAATTGACGGGCACTCTCCCCTCGGTGTAGGGCCACCCGTTCGAGGGCCGGTAGATGTTCCCTGCGCACGCGGCCGGCAGGCCGGCGAGCACCGGGTTCGCCTGCATGAACAGGTCATACTCCTGCTTCGTGACCTCGTATTGATCGACGCAGTAGCTGCCGCCGCCCGCCACGGGCGAGATCACCATCCACGCGGGGCACGCGCAGGTGTGGCTCGTGGCGTTGCAGATCGACGTCGCGCAGTCGGTGCTCGTCATGCACCGCTGTCCCGCGGGGCACCGGGTGCTGCACTTCGTTCCGCCGCAGTCGATGTCGGTCTCGTCGCCGTTCTTCACGCCGTCACTGCAGCTCGGCGCGAGGCAGACCTGCGCGGCACAGACGAGCTCGCTGCAGTCGGTCGACTCCTCGCACCCCTCCCCGGGCGCGCAGCCGGCGCAGAGCCCACCGCAATCGGTGTCGGTCTCGTCGCCGTTCTTCACGCCGTCGCTGCAGCTCGGCTCCAGGCACCTGCCGCCAACGCAGCTCAGCGACTCGCAGTCCGATCCGGCCGCGCAGTCCTGGCCCACGCGGCAGGGAGCGCAGCCGCCGCCGCAATCGAGGTCGCTCTCATCGCTGTCCTTCACGCCGTTGGAACAGCTCGCTCCGCCGCTCCCGCCGCTCCCGCCGCTCCCGCCGCTCCCGCCCTGTCCGCCGGTGCCGCCGCCCTGCCCGCCGGTGCCGCCGCCCTGTCCGCCGGTGCCGCCGCCGTCCCCTCCGCCCGCCCTGGCGCTGCTCGTGGTCAGGCTTCCCTCCCTGGGGGGTGGGCGCTTCTCTTCGCTGCTGCACGAGGCAGCCACGGCGAGGGCTACGAGGGGAATCAGAACAACGGACGACCGGATCATGGCGCTGCCTCCCTGCGTGCAATCACGAGGTCAGATGGAGGCGCTCAGCTTACGCGCGACGTCTCCTGTGCAGCGCGATAAAACAACTTCACCCGCCGAGGCGCCGAAAAAGGCGCGAAATGTGCTCTCCCCTTGGCGCCTGGCGGCCTGTCCCTGCAAAGGCCCGGCGCTTCACATCTCGCCTTCGTCGAGCCATCCGTGGGCGAGCGCGAGGATGCGCGCGTTGTCGGGCACGTCGCGCAGGAAGCGCTCGCGCCAGGCCGGGTCGCTGATCCTCCCGGCCCGGACGAGCAGCCCGTTGCGGGCCAGGGCGATGGCGCCCCTGGCCTCGGCCAGCTGGCCTGACGCCGCCAGCGCCTCGGCGTGGACCAGGCGCACGAGGAAGCCCTCCTCCTCGTCGCGGTCCGACTCGAGCAGCGACAGCGCCTCCGTCGTCGCCGCGAGCGCCTCGCCGGCGCGCCCGAGCTCGAGCAGGGCGCGCGCGCGGGCCGCCATGGCCGCGGGCAGCCGCTCCGGCACCGCCCTCGCGAGCGCCTCGGCCGCCCGCGACTCCTCCTCGGCGAGCGCCGGCTCGCCCGCGAGCAAGAGGACCCGCGCGAGCTGGAGCCGGCTCTCGCACTCCCGGCGCCGGTCGCCGCGGCGCTGCAGCGCCTCGATCGAGCTCCGCAGGGCCGCCCTGGCCGCGTCGACCTCGCCCGAGTGCGCGAGCGCGAGGCCGAGGTTCTGGAGGGCGTTCGGGACCCTGTCGTCGAGCGCCATCCGCTCCGCCTCCTCCAGCCCGGCGCGGAGCACCTCGGCCGCGGCGTCGAAGTACCCGAACTGGACGTAGCAGAGCCCCATGTTGAGCCGCGCCCTGCACGCCTCGCGGCGATCGCCGATGTCCTCGAACGCGGCGAGCGCCGCGCTCATGCTCGCGATGCAGGCGCTCGGATCGCCGTTGTGCTGCCGGAGCAGCCCGTGCAGGTAGAGCAGCTTCGCCTCGGTCATCAGGTCGGCGGCCGACGCGTCCTCGGTCGCCTGCTCGACCGCGTCGATCAGCGCGTCGACGCACGCGTAGCGGCCGCCGAGCAGGAGCACGATCGCCCCCTCGAGCAGGCAGGCGTTCCGCGCGATGAGCGCGCCCGCGAGCGGCTCGGTGCCGAGGACCGCCATCATCCAGCGCTCGACGCGCTCGTAGTGGCCCTGCTTGTGCCCCGCCCCGGCGAGCTGGGTGAACGCCGAGAACCACGCCACCGAGCCCGGCGCGAGGTGCCGCGTCGCCTCGACCCCGCGCTGCTCCGCGAGCGCGGGCTCCCCGCGCCAGAGCAGCGCCTCGGCCTCGACCAGGCGGAGCGCGCCCACGGTGTCCGGATCCGGGGCGCAGGCGATGCCGCGCTCGGCGCAGGCGATCGCCGCGGCGAGGTCGTTGCCGTGCAGGGCCTTGTCGGCCGCGCGCAGGTACCACTCCGCCGCCTTCTCCGCCTCCTCGCCGCGCTCGAAGTGCTCGGCGAGGACCATCGGGTCGCCCTCGCCCGCCGCCTCGAGGAAGCTGCCCGCGAGCGCGTGGCCGATGCGGAGGTCGCGCGCGGTCAGCATGCCGTACGCGGCCTCGCGCACGAGCGCGTGGCGGAAGCAGTACTCGGCGTGGTCGCGCCGCCGCCCCTCGCCCCGCCGCACGATCACCTCGCGCCGGAGGAGCTCCGAGAGCAGCGGCGCGATGTCGACGCTCCCGAGCAGCGCCGCGACCGCGCTCGCCCTGAACGTCTCGCCGAAGATGCTCGCCGCCCGCAGGAGCCGCCGCGCCTCCGCGTCGAGCGTCTCGAGCCGCGCCTGCACCATCGCCACCACCGTCTCGGGCTGGCCCTCGCTCTTGCCCTCCGCGACGGCGCGGATCTGCTCCTCGAGGAAGAACGCGTTGCCGTCCGCGCGCTCGACGAGCCGGGCCACGAGGTCGTGCCGCGCGTGCGCGCCCAGCGCCTCGCGCACGAGCCGCTCGCTCGCGCGGCGCGGCAGCGGCGTCAGGTGGAGCTCGTGCACGAGGCGGCCGTCCCAGAGCTTCGGGAAGACCCGGTGCACGTCGGGCCGCCCGAGCGCCAGGACGAGCAGCGGCGTGTCCCGGAGCAGGCGCAGCGCGCCCTCCACCATCGTGACGGTGGGGAGGTCCCCCCACTGCAGGTCCTCGAGCACGAGCAGCACGGGCCCCGCGCCGCACGCCGCGCCGAGGAAGTCCTCCCAGGCGAGGCGGAGCTGGTCGCCCATCAGCACCGCGTCGCGCCGCGCGAGCCGGAGCTGCACGTCGTTCTCGTCGGGGAACGGCGCGCCCACGAGCTCGCCGAGGAAGGCCGCGACGCGGGGGACGTCGAGCCCCGCGTGCTGCTCGACGCGGCTCCGGACCTTGCGCTGCCGCGCCTCCAGCGGCTCGCCCTCGACGATGCCGAGCGCGTGGCGGAGCGCGCTCGCGAGCAGGCCGAAGGCGGCGCCCGCGCCCATGGGGTCGCCCTGCCCGATCCAGACCTCGATCCTGTCGCCGCGCTCGCGGAGCTTGCGGATGAGCTCCTGGCGCAGGCGCGACTTGCCCATGCCGGCCTCGGCGGTCACGAGGACCGCGCCGGCGGCGCCCTCGTCGATGCAGCGCTCGACCTCCGCCTCGAGCATCGCGAGCTCGCGCTCGCGGCCGACGTACGTGGTCGGCCTGCCGAGCAGCTGCGCGGTGCGCTCGTCGCGCGCCCCGTGCAGGACGCGCCCGGCGGCGTCCTCGGTGACGTCGAACCGGGCGCCGATGAGGCCCGCGGTCACCTCGTCGATGCGGACGCCGGCGAGGGGGAAGCGGTCGTCGTCGGCCGCGAGCATCTGGAAGGCGCGGTCGATCAGCTCGCCGACGGGCACGCGCGCCGCCAGCTCCGCGCGGCCGGTGGCGAGGGCGACGGGCGCGCCGCCGAGCAGCTCCTTGAGGGCGAGCGCGCACCGGGCGGCCCGCGCCGCGAGGTCGGTGGGCGTGCCGGCGCCCGACAGCACGATGATCGGCGAGCGGCCCTCGAGGAGCTCGAGCTCGCCGCGGTACTGCTCGGCCACGTCGTGGAGCTGCCAGAGCTGCGCCCGGCGCGGCTCCTCCGCGGCGTCGCCCTCGGCGGGGCGCTCGCGGGTGACCACGAGGCACATCACGCGGCGCTCGCCGGTCGTGAGCTCCACCGCCCGCGGCGGGAAGGTGCGGGGCCCGCCCAGGTTGCTCTCGGGCGCGCCGATCTGCGCGAGCTCGTCCGCGACGGCGTCGCCGTCGGCGGGCCGGTCTGACGGGAATTTCGCGAGCGTGCGGGCGACGAGGCGGTCGAGCGCCGCGGGGATGCCGGGCCTGAGCTCGCGCACGCGGGGCGGGTCCTCGAGGAGGACCTTCATCAGGACGGCGAGCCCGCCGTTCCCCTGGAAGGCGGCGCGGCCGGTCAGGCACCGGTAGAGGATGCACCCGAGCGCGAACACGTCCGCGCGGGCGTCGACGCTGAGCTCACCGCGCGCCTGCTCGGGGGCCATGTACCCGGGCGTGCCGAGGACGAGGCCCGCGGCCGTGAGCGGCTCGTCGGTGACGGCGCGGGCGAGCCCGAAGTCGATGAGGCTGACCCGATCGAGCGAGCCTTCGTGGATCAGCAGGTTGCTCGGCTTCAGGTCTCGGTGGACGAGGCCCAGTTTGTGGATGGCGCCGAGCGTCTTCGCGACGCGCAGGCCGAGCTCCACGGTCTCCTCGAGGGTGAGCCCTTTGTGCGTGAGCCGCTCGGAGAGCGTCTCGCCGTCGAGCCACTCCATGGCGATGTACGGCTGCCCCCACGCGGTCGCGCCGTGCGCGACGTACCGCACGACGCCGGGGACGCGGGCGGCCGCGAGCGCCTGCGCCTCGCGCGCGAAGCGGCCGAGGTGCTGCGCGCCCTCGTTGGTGAGCAGCTTGATGGCCACGGCCTCGCCGGTCTCTCGATCGTGGGCCCTGTAGACGGCCCCCATGCCGCCCGAGGCGGCCAGGTGCTCGATGCGGAACCGGCCGTCTATGATGTCTCCTGCCTGCATCGCTCACCGAGGACCCCGAGGACGGTCCTCACCGGCTACCAGCGTGCCAGCGAGCGGAGCTCTGAGTCCAGTGCTCATTCAGCCGCGCTCGGCGCGCAAGACGGCGTACGCCTTGTGGAAAACCGGGCGGGGGCGGCGCCGCGAGGGCGCGCGTGGCGGGCGCCGGAAAACTTCGCGAAACAAAGCGCGGCGCGGCGGGCGAGGCGGCGCGACAGAGGAGCCAGCGCTCCGGGTGGGGTTGCCAACGGGCGACTCGAACGCGAAGAAGGCCTGGTAACGGGAGGAGCGACCATGGCGACCATGACTCAGTTTCGTGAGCAGACGACCGGGGACGGCCGGCCGGGGCCCGAGGCTCAGCCGATCTTGCGGCAGCGCGGGGAGGAGATTCAGCCCTACGGGGCGCTGGCGCGCTATCCGCTCGGCCTCGGCGACGACGTGCGCGCGGCGAGCGTCAAGGCGCTCAACCAGATCCTGAGCGACACGATGGTGCTGCGCGACATGTACAAGAAGCATCACTGGCAGGTATCGGGGGCGACCTTCTACTCGCTGCACCTCTTGCTCGACAAGCACTATGAGGAGCAGGCCAAGCTCGTCGACGACCTGGCCGAGCGGGTGCAGACGCTGGGCGGGATCGCGATCGCGATGGCGCACGACGTCGCGGAGATGTCGAAGATCGAGCGGCCGCCGCGGGGGCGCGAGGAGGTGCCGGTGCAGATCTCGCGGCTGCTCGAGGCGCACGAGCAGATCCTGATCGAGGCGCGCGAGGCGGCCGGCAAGGCGGCCGAGGGCGGCGACGACGGGACGAACGACCTGCTCATCAGCCAGATCGTGCGCGTCAACGAGATGCAGGTGTGGTTCCTGTCCGAGCACCTCGTGGACACACCGCTCGTCCGGGCGAGGTAGGCGGAGACGGGAGGGGCGTTATCGCCCTGTGCGGGCGAGGTGGGCGAGGAGAGCGCCAGAAGAGCAGGTCTGTTTTCCGCCGTTCGGCGGGGGTCGCCCTGTGGATGGGCGCGACCTGGGCGCTCGCGGCGGGTGGGGTGCTCGCGCGCTTCGGTGCCCTGCTGCAGCGCCGCGTGGATGGGCTCGTCAGGCCGGCGCCGGATGCGCAGTCTTGCGCCTTGATCGGCCCCTGCGCGATGCTCTCGCCATGCAATTCATCGAGGTGCTCACGACGGGCGGCATCGCCGAGGTCATCCTGAACCGACCCAAGGTCAACGCCATGAGCCAGGCGGTGCTCCGCGAGATAGCCGACGTCTTCCGGCGGCTCGCTGACGACGACTCCGTGCGCGGCGTCCTCGTCCGCGGCACCGGCAAATGCCTCTCAGCGGGGCTCGATCTCCGCGAGGTAGCGTCGCTCGATCGCGCGGGGCTAGCGGGCTTCCTCGACGATTTCGACGCCGCCTTCGCTGCCGCGTTCCGCTTCCCGAAGCCCTTCGCCGCCGCCGTGCACGGCCACGCGATCGCGGGCGGCCTCGTGCTCGCGCTGTGCGCCGACTTCATCGCGCTCGGCGCCGGCGACCACAAGATCGGGCTCACCGAGCTCGCCGTGGGCATCCCCTTTCCGGGCGTCGCCTTCGAGATCGTCCGCGCCGCCTGTCCCAGCCGCGCGTTCCGGAGGCTCGTCTTCGGGGCGGACCTCCATTCCCCCGCGGAGGTCTTCGAGATGGGCGTCGGCGACGCGCTCTCCGCCGAGCCGATCGAGGACGCGCGCCGCTTGCTCACCAGGGCGTGCGACCGCCCCGCCGCGGCGTTCCGCTTCGCCAAGGCGAGCCACCGAAAGGAGGCGTGGGAGCGGATCGCCGCGCCGCCGCCGCCCGCCGAGCGGGAGGCCCTGATCGACGCGCTCCTCTCCGCCAGGCAAGCCCTCGCCGCGCCGCTCGGCGGGTGAGCCTCCCCGCCACGGTGGATGGCAACGGCGCCTAGTTTCGCCCGCGAGAAGTCTGGCCAGGGATAGCCGGTTTCGCCGCGATGATGCCTGGCGACGCCATGGCCGAGCTGCGGACGCCAGGGGAGCGGTGAAAAAAGGAGCGGTGGATGGGCTCCTGCATGTTGGCACGGAGGACGACGAGGCCCGCCCCGTCCGGTGGTCGCCTGAGATCCTTGCCTCCTGCAGCCCCCGTTGAGATCATTCTGCCATGGCGCGCACGGCTCCTGTACCGAATATCCCCGCTATCCCAGGTATGAACCCCGGCGTCTTCGTCATGGGCGGCGGCGCGGGCGGCGGAGGAAGCGGCGGCGCGGGCGGCGGCGGGAAGGGCGGTGATCAGGGAGCCGGCGGCAGCAATGGGGGCAAGGGCGCCGGCGGCGGCGGGAAGGGCGCCCCGGACTACGAGAAGCACCCCGAATGCGGGTACGCATCGCATCCAGTCGACGTCGTCACCGGAAGGGCATTCACCTACCCGACCGTGGACGTGCACCTGCCAGGGCCCCTGCCGCTTCTCTTCCGACGGATGTACTCCACGACCATGGCGGCTCGGGACACGGGCCTTGGCTTCGGCTGGGGTCATACCATCGGCTGGGAGGTCGAGGTGCGCCGGCGGAGTCTCGTGATCTGGAACGAGCAAGGCATGCCCATCGAGTTCCCCATGATCCGGCCGGGCGACGAGGTCGTGGGGCCCTTTGGCTGGGCGCTCCGCCGAGAGGCCTGGGGGTTCGTGGTCGATGCAAATGACGACGTGTACCGCACTTTCTCCGAGCGTGACGAGCCTGGTCTCCGGTATCGCCTCACCGCGATCGAGGACCGGAACAAGAATCGAATCACGATCATATACCAACAGGGCAAAATCGCGTCGATTGTCGACAGCGCCGGGCGGAGCCTCCGTGTCCGCACCACCCCTGAAGGGCGCATCGCCTCGATCGAGACGAAGAACGCCGTGGCCGGCGGCGCATGGCTCACCTTCGCGACGTACCGGTACGACGGGCATGGGAATCTCGTGGAATGCAGGGACACGGACGGCTTCTCCTCACATTACGAATACGACAAAGAACACCTGCTCACAAAGGACATGGATCGCGCCGGTCTCACGTTTTATTTCGTGTACGACAGGCACCGGCGCTGCATCGAGTCATGGGGCGAGTACCCCGGCCAGCGCGATCTGAGCCTGGCGGAGGGTCTGCCGCAGGTGCTGGCGGACGGCCGGACACGGGTCAAGGGCATCAGTCATTGTAAGATGGAGTACCTCGACGACGGGTACAGCGAGGTCGCAGACTCGGCGCGCGTTCGGC
This sequence comes from Sorangium sp. So ce1153, assembly GCF_051521595.1. Classification (NCBI taxonomy): domain Bacteria; kingdom Pseudomonadati; phylum Myxococcota; order Polyangiales; family Polyangiaceae; genus Sorangium; species Sorangium sp. So ce1153. The sequence goes on along the minus strand of NZ_CP150361.1, from coordinate 10,637,476 downwards.
GGTTTTTCGGCAATGAGCACGGCCTACTCGACAAACGCGTGGAGGGGCAAGGCGTGATCAGCTGCACGTACAACGCCGCGGGTCACCTGACCAGCCGTACGGACGAGCTCGGAGGAACGACGCTTTACGAGGTGGACGCCCGCGGCCGGCTCACGCGGCTCACGGATCCGAAGGGGCACAGTACCGTCATCGCGCGCGGCGCTTACGGCCTGCCTGTCGAGATCGTTGATCCCGCCGGCGGCGTCACGCGGATCCAGCGGGATCAGCGGGGCAACCCTGAGCTCGTCGTGGATCCCACCGGCGCGACGACGTCGTATCGTTACGACGAGCGTGGACTCATCAAGGAGATCATCAATTCACACGGACACTCCACGCGCTTTGACTATGACGCGCACGGCAACATGACGGCGGTCTTCGAGCCGAGCGGCGCGGTCACCCGGTTCGGCTACGACGCGCTGGGGCGCAGGGCGTCGGTGACCGATCCTCTCGGCGCGGTCATCCGCTTCGCGTATTCAGGCCGGGGCGATCATGTCGCGACCTACGACGAACTGGGCGGTGTGACACGATACGCCTACGATGGTGAAGCGAAGATGACGCAGGTCACCTGGCCCAGCGGGCGCGTCCGCTCGTTCCGGTGGGGAGGGTACAACAAACTCTGCGAGATCGTGGATGAGGCAGGCGGGGTCACGCGCATGCTCTACGATCTCGACGGGCTCCCGGTGGCGCTCGTCAACCCGAAGGGAGAGGAGCACCACTACGAGCACGACGCGAGCGGCCGGCTCGTCGCGGAGGTGACCTTCGACGGCGTACGGAGGAGGTACCGCCGCGATCTCGCGGGGCGGCTCGCCGCCGTCATCGGCGAGACGGGGGAGATCATGGAGTTCGTCCGCGACGCCTCCGGTATGGTCGTTGAGCGGCGCTACGCCGACGGTACGACAGAAGCGCTCGAGTACGATGAGTGCGGAGATCTCGTTCGGGCCGTCGGCCCGGACGTGGAGGTGCAGTTTCAGAGGGACGCCGCGGGGAGGATCCTGCGCGAGACGCAGCTCGTGCGCGGAGAGGCGCTCGCGGTCGCGCGCGGGCGAGAAGGTCGCGCGCACGTGACGATGACGTCGCTCGGTCACTCGATCGCGATGACGGAGGGCCCAAATGCCTTCGTGCGCCGCTACTTCCTGGGTGAGGCGCACGAGGTCGAGAGCCGCTCGGACGTCTACGGGCGCGAGGTCGAGCGGGTCTTACCCGGAGGGGGACGGCTGGAGAGCGTGTTTGACGCGATGGGCCGCCTCGCAGAGCGGCGAGCGCGTAGCCGGTTCACGACCCCCGCCGTCGGGCCAGGCCACCCCGCGTGGGTCGGCTCGCGGGACGGAGGGCTCTCCGTGCGCCGAGTCCACCACTACTCGCCGGATGGCCACATAGGGGCGGACTGGGATCTGCGCCAGGGGCAGACCCAGTACGAGGTCGATGCGCTCGGGCAGCTCCTCTGCGCCGTTCGCGAGCAAGGTCGAGAGGATCGCTACGCGTACGATGCCACAGGCAACATCGTCCGCGCCGGGAGCACGAGCTCGGTTTTCGAGCGAGGCAACCGCCTCGTCGAGCACGGCACGACACTCCACCAGTACGACGACGTCGGTCAGCTGATCGAGAAGTCGGTCGTCGGCGATGACGGCGCGAAGCGGGCCTATCGATATACCTGGAACCCCGCCGGCCGCCTGAGCAGCGTCACCTGTCCGGAGGGATTGGTGGTGCAATTCCTTTATGACCCCCTCGGCCGTCGCCTCGAGAAGCGTGTGTTCGAGGCACCAGCGCCGGGAGCGCGGGGCGCGCTCCGCTCGACCACTAAGTTCCTGTGGGATGGCGCGGCGGTCATACAGGAAATCGAGCGCTCGGCCGACGAGCTGGGCAACCCCGTCGTCGCCGATCGGAGGTACTGGGTAGCGGGAGATGGTCCCGTCGTGCTCGCTCACCGCGACGTGAGCTGGGACGCCCGCGGCGCGGCCGCCGGCGAGTGGGTGCACTACGTGAACGATCCCAACGGAGCGCCGACGCACCTCGTGGATGCCCGCGGCGCCGTCGTGGGCGAGCTCTCGCGATCCGGGCTGGGCAGGACGGTGCCCGCCCCTGGATCCAAGGTAGGCACAGCCGTTCGCTTCGCGGGTCAGTACGAGGACGAGGAGACGGGTCTCCACTATAATCACTTCCGCTATTACGATCCAGACACGGGCCGGTACCTGTCGCACGACCCCATCTCGCTACGCGGCGGACACAATTTGTACCGTTATGTGCGAGATCCCAACACGATGACGGACCCGCACGGCCTTGTTCCCTGTCAGTGTGTCATGATAACGAACAACGGGCCTCCGGAGCGGCTCGTGGGGCAGGACGCCAACGGCCATAACCAGTATGCGTGGAGGCGCAACTCTGGTGGCAGCCCACAGAACGTTCACCCGGACATCTCGGACCACATTCCCGCCGCGGACCAGCTGCCTCAGGGCTCCACGGCGAGCCCTGATCAGCGAGGAAAATGCGCGGAGCCGGCGGCGCTTACCGATTATCGCAGCTGGCTCGCGAAGCAGCCGAACCCCGGCAACGCGACCATGTTGAACCGGATCCAACAGGGGGTCGTCGCCGTTGTACCCATGAACAAGGGCGGCCCGACCTCGGGAAGCTACAAGGCGCCGTGCGATTTCTGCGGTCCGACCCTGAACAACATGGGATTGTCGAACCGGGTCATGACGCCGCAGGCCGCCGCGCAGGCCATGCCCAACATCGCCCAGGTGTTTACAATCCAGAACGTGCCCGTGTTCCGCTGACAGACCTCCTATGCGATCTCCTCTGCCCCTGCCCCTGTTTTCCCCTCGCGCTCAGCAGTTCCTCCTCTCCGCGCAGCGCGACGACAGCGGACGCGATCGCGAGAGCGTCGCCCGCCGACTGGCCGAGTGCCATCGACCGCTGTTCGCTGCGGCCATCGACTTCGAGCACCTCTACGGCGGGCTGTCGTGGGGCGAGGACACCCTCGGGATCTACTATGACGAGCCGATGCGCGACGAGAACGACCCGCTCGACCTCGACGGCACGATGGTGCCGATCGGCAGCGAGGGGGTCTGCGGCCTGTTCATGAACGAGGCTGGGGAGGTGATCACCCAGCCCAACGTCAAGAGCGCCTCGATCGAGAAATACATCGAGCAGCGCTCGTTGCTATCGGCCGCGGAAGCGCATAGCGCATACCGCGTCAAAGTCTGCCCCGCGACGGGCGACACCCTCGCGGCGTCGCTCGGTCTCACCGTCGTCTCCGAAGCGACCGACACGTATCAGGCCTACTTCGCTTCGGACGGCGTGCTCCTTCGCCACTACCGGCAGTCGGAGGTGTACGAGGCGCGCGCGGATCTCGTGCTCGCCCCCTCGCTCGAGCACGTCGCGACGATCCTGGAGTCGGCTGTCCACGTGGTCGGATCGCCTCGCGTGAGCGTTCACCGCGTGGGGGCGACGGTGGTTCGCCTGTCCGCCGATGAGGAGTCGAGCCTCCCTCCTACGGGCTCGTGGAGCGCCGCGCCCGATGCCATCCGTTTTGATTACGGCGACGAGGACGACCACCACGATGGTACCGTCTGGCTCATCGGCGCGCGCGGCTCGCGACGGATCGAGCAGTACCAGACGACCGCCGAAGGACGTCTGCTCAGCTGGACCACCTACGAGGACGGGAAAGCGACCCTGCGGCTCCCGTCAGGAGCGCCGTGACCGTTCCTGCTCGGCTCGCGGCGGCCGAGCAGAAACGGTCACGGTTCCGCGCCCCCCAAGCCCGTCCGTCGCGAGCCCCCCCGGCCCCCGCCACCCCCGCAGCGTCTTCCACGGATCGCCTCGCACGATCCTCCTGGCCCAAAACGATAACCCAGACTGCCGGTTGTTCATCAACACGGCCCCCTTGAGCATGTTCAGGGGGATAGATCTCGCCTCCCCAGGCGGTCGGCTCACCGGCATGAATGGCAGCCTCCGCCGCAATCCACTCCGTTCTCGCCCTGGTTCATCACGCCGTAGGTGCAGCCCGCCCAGCTGACGCCGCTCTCCCAGCTCGAGCCCGTCGTGCACCCTCGCGCCGCCGGGCATGGTGGAGCCGCGCCCCAGCGCACTTGCCTGGCCTGGCCGCTGACGCGATGCCGACGAGGAGATAACCACGGTCTGGATCCGCCTCTGGAGCGAGTACACCGCAGCGGACCCGAGGCCGCTCGCGCAGAGTTGCGCGCGCGGTGTCGAAGGGTTTCCAGAGCTCGCTCCCTTATGGGCACTCTTCTCCTCCTTTTTTCCAAAAGGGACTGCGGACGGAGCCCTGCGTCTCAGTCGATTCGACCAGCTGCTCATGACCATCCTGTCGGCGGAATGGCGAGACTCCTCTTGCGGTGGTTAGTCGCGACATGCGATCTGGAATGGATTTATGGCGAATGCTCTCCTGCACAGGCGACCTGTTCCTCCCACGCCGGCTGGAGCACTGGGCTGACCATAGTTTGAGCGCATTCGTAGAGCGCGCGCCCGGTCCAAAGCCGCCTGATGCTGGCTACCCCATGCTCTCAGAGGTCTACCGCCTCACCGAACGCGGGATGCGGCTCCGAGACAAGGGGCTCGACCAGCTCACGGATGCGCCAAGCCTGCCCATCGCCGGAACCGAGGCGTACTCGGCCTCAGCCCCCTGGGTGCTGCTCGAAGATCGCCGGCTCGTTCGGCTGTAACGGCCAGCCTTGGGCAGCAACTTTCGTCCGCTGTGCCGCAAGCCGGTGCTCCAAGGAGCGGGACCATGGCCATGGCGATCCTGCTGTACATGAGTCACCTCCCACGCGATGAGCTCCGTTGCGCATCGACTTACGGTGCGAACGTCGTCACGCCTTCTCGCCCTGATTCATCACGCCGTCGGTGCACGAGGCCTCCCGGCACATGCCCGCCCAGCTGACGCCGCTCTCGCAACTCGCGCCCGTCCTGCAGCCTCGCCCCGCGGGCCAGGGTGACAGGGCGGTCCCCCGCAACAGCCTGCGCATGCTCCACCCCTCCTCGTCGTATGTCAGTCAAGTCCACCGCTAAGCAGCGGCTCAAACGCGTGATATGCCCCGTAATCCTTGAAGTGTCGTGAGTAGAGCTCCGCGCCGTCGTCGAGCGTATCCGACAGAACGCGGCTTACATCTACAACGTGCTTCAGCTTCCAGTGAATCTCCTGGCCTGCGGCATTGTTGAAGCACGTCTCATGCACGCGGCTGTGTTGCTCGGCGCGCGCACGTGCCTGCTCGTCGTTGTCGGCACGGAGCAGGACGAAACACTCTTCGAACAGAGGTGTGTAGGAGGGGTCCAATGACGATGACTCGTAGAGCAGGATCGCAACATAGAGAGTTGGATTTGGGCTGGAATTCATGGATATGACTCGCTTGGATCTATGGCTCGGCCCGATGATGCTGAGGGGGCCAGGTGGAGCGGTGGGATCACGTGTCCCGCTCGATGGATCTACTTGTGATCGCATCGTCAGACAAATGCACGGAGGCCACTGCCAGGAATGGCTGGAATTTCTGGGCTACAGGCGCCCATGCCGTCGTCGCGGGAGCCGTCGAAGGACGAGGCGGCGAGCTCGCTGGCGCAACAGGAGAACCCGATGAGCCTCGCTCGAGCGTCGGTTGATGAATGGGGTAGTGCTCAGTGAGTCCTGGGCCTGACCGCCTTCCGATTCGTCCGGAGGCAGGACAGGGAAACGAGACCCTTCGGCGTGGCAACAGCTCGCCCTGTGCCGATCAGCCTCCGTCCAGGGCTCGCCCGCGCGCAGGCGCGCACCCTGCGCGCGCACGGCTGCCGGCTCACCGGCATGGCGCGCAACTGCCGCCGCAATCCACGCCGTTCTCGCCCTGGTTCATCACGCCGTCGGTGCACGAGGCCTCCCGGCACATGCCCGCCCAGCAGACGCCGCTCTCGCACTCAGCACCCGTCCTGCATCCTCGCCCGGCCGGACATCGCGGACACGGCAGCGCCCCGCAGTCGACCCCCGTCTCGTCCCCGTTCTGCTCGCCGTCGTCACACGCAGGCAGCGCGCAGCGAGCTCCGGTGCAGACCTTGCTCTGGCAATCGGCGCCCGCGCCGCACGCCTCGCCGTCGCCGCAGGGGCGGCAGGGACCGCCGCAGTCCCTCGCGGTCTCCCCGAGCACGGCATCGACAGCATTGTTCGAGCAATGGGGCGGCACGCACACCACGCCATCGCACGCCAGGCCGTTGGGGCAGTCGTTCATCGTGACGTCGCCGTCATAGCAAGCGACGCAGGCGCCCACATGACACATTCCCTGTGGCTCGCCAGGACACACCGCGCCCTCGGTGAGGGGCGTGTTGACCGGACCGCTCTCGCCGCAGCTGTCGTACGTACACGGCTCGCCATCGTCGTAGACGTTCGACGGATCCTCGATCTCGGCGAGCTCCCCCGCGGCGGTACACTCCACCCGTCGGCAATCTCCCCTTCGCTGCGAGGCGACCGGCCCGGGGTGGACCTCCACCTCGCACGCTCCCTCGACGCAGCGGCCGGCGCCGCACTCGCGGCTCGGCGGTCCCGGGCACTCGGCGTCGCTCTGGCAGCCCGCGTCGGCGCCGCCGTCGGGCGTACATTCCTTGGTGCCCGGAGCGCACTCCGAGCAGGGCCTGCACGCGAGGGGGCAATCCGGATCGCTCGACTCGCTGGGAAGGCAACAGATGTGGCTGTCCGGATCGACACACACGCACCGGCTGCCCGTGCAGACCGCGCCGGGGACGTCTTGATATCCGGTGTGGCAATCGGCATCGGCATCACAATAACCGCCGATCCACGGCGCATCTCCCGCGCAGGAGGCGACGAGCCCCGCGGCGATCGCGATGACCGGCGTGACGAGCACCACGCGGCGAAGAAGTAGTCTCATAGGAGCAGCACCTCCGGACATCCACCATCGCTCGCCAGCGAAAGCGCCAGCGGAGGCGCGCAGACTGCCCATGTGCAGTCCCTCCTATACAGGACTGGACCTGAGGACGCGCGCAAGAAATCGACAGAAAGGGCCGAGATAAGCTGGAAAATCGCGGTGCCTCAATGGAAAGTGGCGAGCTGCGCGGCCGGCCAAGGGGCCCAGCAGAAAAGGTCAGGGTGGGTTGGAAAAAAGCGCGGTGCTTCAACGGAAAGTGGTGAGCCACGCAACTCGTCGCTGCGTCCGACATAAAAGGCCAGGATTGATGGGAAATTGCGGTGTGTTAATGGAATGTAGTGGAGCGCGCCCCTGGCCAGTGGGCTCCGCAGGTGTACCAGTCGGCGCCGCAGGGTGGCTGCAGCTCGTCCTCCTCGAAGGGCCGACCTGACGCCGGTACTCGGCCCGTCGTCTCCGGGCGGGCGCGCGGCGGGACGGGCGCGGTGCGCGGCGGGGGATCGCGGGGGGCGGGCGTCGTCGGGGGGCGCTCCGGCGGAGGGTTCGCGGGGCCCAGGATCAGCGCGCGCGGGGGCGGGAGGCGGGCGACGGCCGGGACGCACGCTGTTCGGGTCAAGACGAGCTGGGACCAGGCGAAGAGCGTCGCTGCCGCAGCGAGGGCCAGCGCGCCTGCCGCGAGGGCGATCCGCCGCCGGCCGCGGCGAGGTCCAGGCGCGGCCGGCGCGGCTTCAGCCTGCGCGAGAGGCAGCGCTGCCAGCTCCCGCGATGCGACCGGAGATGCCGGCGGCGCGGGCGTCGGTGCTGGCTGCGGCGGCTCGGGCACGAGGAGCGGAGGTACCTCGGGCAGCACGGCCGAGGTCCCAGGCAGCACGGCCGAGGTCCCATGTGGGGGCGCCTGCTGCTCCTCACGGTCAGTCGAGGTGCCGAGACGAGGCGCGCGCTGCTCCTCACGATCGGCCGAGTCGACGGGGGGCGGCGTCGGCTGCCCCTCGCCGTCCTCCGAGACCCCGGTCGACCTGCCTGTCACGCCGGACGGCAGCGTCGGTGGTCCCGACGGCGTCGGCGACAGCGGCGCCGGATGCCTGGAGCGCGCGCCATCCGACGCCGGCCTGGGGCCGCGCACCCCGGAGCCCGCGCCCGGTTCCATCCCCCGCTCCAGCTCGGCCTGCCAGCGACACCAGCCCTCGATCGCCGCGTGGAGCGCCACGATGAGCTCCGTCATGTCCCGGTACCGAGCGCCGGGGTCCTTCTCGATCGCCCTCCTCACGACCCCCGCGACCGGCGGCGGTAGCGGCACGATCGTCTCGATCGCCTGGGGCACCTCGCGTTCGACACGGCAGGCGAGCTCCTCCGGCGCACCTCCGGCGAACGGCCGCCGTCGCCCGAGGAGCTCGTACAGGACGAGGCCCAGCGCGTACACGTCGGTCCGCTCGTCGAGGATCGCGGGCGTCGCGAGCTGCTCGGGCGCCCGGTGCGCCGTCGTCGCCGCGTCGAGGCCGAAGAGCTGCGCGATGCCCAGCCCGGCGAGCTGGAACGAGCCGTCGCCGAACAGGACGATCTCCTCCGGGCAGAGGCCCCCGTGGAAGATCGCCGAGGCGTGCGCGGTCCTCAGGACCTCGGCGAACTCGGCGACCTGCGAGAGCGCCCATGAAGGCCCGAGATCCCTCGATCGGTCGTCGAGGAGCGCGCGCAGCGACGGGCCATCGCACCGCTCGACGGCCACCCAGCAGAACGAGCCGCCGAGGCCTCCGTCGAGCACCCGCGGGACCTCGTCCAGGAGCAGGCTCACCGCGCGGAGCCGCTCCAGCGCGTCGAGGAACCCCTCGGGCACCGACTCGCTCACGTAGAGCAGCGCGCTCCTCCCGGCGCGATCCACCGCGGCATACACGTCCGCCCTGCCACGGCCCGCGAGCCGCGCGACGATCCGGTACCCGAGCCCGGTGCCGTCTACCACGTCAGCTCCAGGCCGAGCCCCGGGCCGACGGCGGTCAGTCTCGGGCCGTGGCTCCTTGGATAGAGGGCATAGACCAGCGTCCCCGCGCCGAGCACCGCGCCGGCGACCAGCGCGATCGCGGCGCGCTCCTCGGCGCGCTCCATGGCGTGGTAGGCGTTCTGCGCGCGCTGCAGATCCGCGCCGGCGATCCGGTAACCGCCGTGGTTGCGCGCGATCAGGTCGTCGAACCTCCGCTCGTGTCCGCGCGACTCCGTGAGGAAGATCGCGCCGAGCGTGACGCAGCCGGCGGCCGCCACGCCGCCCGCCAGGATGAGCCCCACCGCCGGTCCTTCTTCCGCCGGTGCCGCCTGCCCCGCCGGCGCTGGCAGGCGCGGCTGCGCCGGCGCGCGCGGCGCCGCCTGCCGGCCGCCGGCCGGCGCCGCCGCCGCCGCCGCCGCCGCTGCCAGGTCGATGACGACCAGCCGCGCCTCCCCGGCGCGCACCTCGACGGCCGTCTCCTTCGCCGCCGTGTCGAGCGCCGCCCGGACGCGGTGCGACCCGGGCGCGACGAACACCTCGCGGCCGAGCGGCGCGCGACCGACGGGTCGCTCGTCGATCGAGACCTGCGCGCCCGGCGGCACGGCGAAGGTCAGCGCGCCGGCCTCCTGCCTTGCTCGCGCGAGGTCCAGCGCCCGGCTCGCGTACCGCTCGCGCGCCTCGGGACCCGCCGGGGCCGGTGTCTTCTCGAGACACAGGCTGAGAAACTCCGCCGCTCTGGGCATGTCGGCGACGCGGAACGCGAGCTGCCCGACATTGCACGCCGCCCTCTCCGACGGCGCCAGCTGCCAGATCTGAAGCCAGATGTCCCGCGCCTTCGCGAGCTGACCTTCCGCGACGGCCCGGTCGGCCGAGCGCTCGAGTCGACGCTGGGCGTCGCTCGCTCCCGTGTCGGCGCGACCGGCGGACGGCAGGAAGACCGGTGCGGCGAGGATCAACGCTCGAGAGAGGGCTCTCAAGGCCGTCATGCTCATGACGAGCTACATATCAGGTCGGGTCGGGCGAAGGGGAACCTGCCAGCGCTTCTCGGGAGAGACAGAGAAACAAGAAAAGACGCTTGGTGTGGCAAATTCGTGCGTCGAACGGGAATGCGAAAAGCGGCGCCTCATCGCTCGCCGCCCCGCCCCCGTCACCCCATCATCCGCTTCCACTGCTCCGACAGCCGCTGTGTCGATACCGGCACAGCCGCCTTCAGCTCGGGCGCGAAGAGCGACACCCGGAGCTCCTCTATCAGCCAGCGGAACGACTCCAGATCTTCCGCGGGAACCCCTTTGTCGCGGAGCCCCTGCTGGTGCTTGAGGTAGTCCTGCCAGAACGGCAGCACCTGCGCTGCCTTGGCCTGGTCCTTCTGCGGCCCGTTCGGCAGCCGCTCGAGCCGGATCTGGACGGCGCGCAGGTAGCGGGGCAGGTGCGCGAGCCGGTCGAGCGGGGCGCGCGAGAAGAGCCCCACCGGCAGCAGGAGCTCGACCTGCGTGCGCGCGTCGTCGAGCGCCGGCCGCGACGCGCCCGGCTTTCCCGTCATCGACCGGAGCATCGCCTGCACGCGATCGAGCTCGACGCCAATCTCCCGCGCCAGCCCCGCGAGCCGGTTCAGGACGGCCTGCAGCGACCGCCGGCCGTCGTCGAGGCGCGCCTGGAACGCGGCCCGGGTCCTCGGGAACGCGGCAGGGTCGCCGAGCTGGAACGCCTCGTCGAGCGCGCGCAGCGCGATCTGCCGCGCGAGGCCAGGCTCGCCCGGCGCCACCTTGGCGCCAAGCCCGCTCACCGCCACCGCGCTGCGCAGCGGCTGCTCGAGCTGGCTCATCTTGCTCCCGAGCTGCAGCAACAGGAGCCGCCGCAGCCCGGCGCGCGTCGCCTCGGCGGCCGCGGCGCGCGACGCGAGCACGCGCACCGACACGGACGTCTCCCCGTCGATCAGCGCCGGGTAGCCGAACACCTTCTGCCCCCCGGCGTCGACCTGCACGCGCTCCGGCAGCGACTCCAGGCTGAACGACGTGAGCCCGTCCCGCTCCAGGCCCGCCTTGCCGACCTTCGACCAGGCGTCGCGCGCCCGGCCGGACAGGCGATCCTTGAGCTCCCTGAGGTCGCGCCCCTCGCCGATCACCCGCCCGTCCTCGCCGATCACGCGGAAATAGAAGCGCAGGTACGGCGGTAGCTCGTCGGGCCGGAACGCGTCGTCCGGCACGCGCTCGCCGGTGCGGTCCTCGACCGCGCGCGCGAGCGCCGCCCGCATCGGGCCCTGGAACGGCCGCAGATCCGCCGCGATCTCCCGGGCCACCTCGCGGAGCGGGACGAGCGCCTTGCGCAGCGCCTTCGGCAGCGACTCGAGCAGCAGCGCGATCTTCTCGGCGTGCCACCCGGGGATCATCCACTCGAGCTCGTCCGGGTCGGCCTGCGGCAGGAGCACGAGCGGCAGGGCGAGGGCGATGCCGTCGTCGTCCTCGCCCGGATCGAAGCGGTACGAGAGCGGCACGCTCGCCCCGTAGAGCTCGAGCGCGTCGGGGAAGCGCTCGGGCGAGAGCTCCGCGGCCTCGTCGAGCAGGACATCGGCGATCGACAGGTGGAGCACCCGCGGGTCCTTCGCCTCGGCCTCCTTCCGCCACGCCTCGAACGTCTTGCCGCTGTAGACGCCCTCGGGCACGCGCCGGTCGAAGAACAGCTCGAGCGCGTGCTCGTCCGCGAGCATCTCGCTCCGCCTCGCCTTGTCGCGCAGCCGGCTGACCTCCTCGAAGAGCTGGCGGTTTGCGTCCATGAAGGGCGCGCGCGTCGCGTATTCCTGCCGGACCAGGGCGTGGAGGAGGAAGATCCGGCGCGCGGCCTCTGGGCCGATCGGTCCATAATCGACCCTGCGGTCGCGCGCGATCGGCAGCCCGTAGAGCGTCACCTGCTCCTTGGCCATCACCGCCGCCGGCTTCGCGGCCCAGTGGGGATCGCCGTAGCTGCGCTTGCAGAGCGGCCCGGCCACGGCCTCGATCCACGCGGGATCGACGGCCGCCGCCATCCGGGCGAAGAGCTGAGACGTCTCGACCAGCTCGGCGGCCATGATCCACGCGGGCGGCTTCTTCGCCAGCCCCGACGAGGGGTGGAGCTGAAAGCGCGTCTGCCGGGCGCCGAGATAGACCTTGTTCTCCTGGTTCCACATGCCGATACGGCTGAGCAGGCCGGGCAGGAGCGCGCGGTGGATGGCGTCGCCCTTCGCGGGCGCCGTGTTCGGCGAGAACCCCATGTCCTTCGTGATGCGGCTGAGCTGCCGGTGCACGTCGATCCACTCGCGCATGCGCAGGTACGAGATGAAGTGATCGCGGCACGTCTTCCGGAGCTGGTTCTGGGTCAGCCGGCCCTGCGCCTCCTGGTAAAAGGCCCAGAGCTTCAGGAGCCCCGCGAAGTCCGAGCCCTCGTCCTTGAACCGCCGGTGCGCGTCGTCAGCCTGCTTCTGCGCGGACAGCGGCCGCTCGCGCGGGTCCTGCACCCCGAGCGCGGCGGCGATGATCAGCACCTCGGCGAGCGCCCCCTCCTGCTCGCCGCCGAGGACCATCCGGCCGAGCCGCGGATCGAGCGGCAGCCGCGCGAGCTTCCTGCCGATGTCCGTGAGCGCGCCCGCGTCGTCGAGCGCGCCGATCTCCTCGAGCACCCGGTAGCCCTCGTCCACGGCGCGCTTCGACGGCGCGTCGAGGAACGGGAAGTCCTCGATATCGCCGAGCCCGAGCGCCTTCATCTGCAGGATGACGCCCGACAGGCCGACGCGCAGGATCTCCGGATCGGTGTACGCGGGCCTCGCCTGGTAGTCCTGCTCGGCGTAGAGCCGGAAGCACACCCCGCTCTGCACGCGGCCCGCGCGCCCCTTGCGCTGATCGGCGCTCGCGCGCGAGATCGGCTCGATCTGGAGCTGGGTGACGCCCGTGCGGGGGCTGTACCGGTTGACGCGGGCGAGCCCCGCGTCGACCACGTACACGATGCCTGGAATGGTGAGCGACGTCTCCGCCACGTTGGTGGCGAGCACGATCCGCCGCCCGGGCAAGGGCTGGAACACGCGCTGCTGGTCGCCCTGGGGCAGCCGCCCGTAGAGCGGCAGCAGCGTCGTGTGCGGCAGGCCGTGGCGCTCGAGCTCGGCCATCGTGTCGTGGATCTCGCGCTCGCCCGGGAGGAAGACGAGGATATCGCCGCGCGGGTCTATCGAGGTGATCTCCTCGACCGTGTTGGCGACCGCGTCCGCGACCTCCGCCTCGCCGCTCTCCGGGATACGGTGGATGACCTCGACAGGATACGTGCGGCCGGAGACCTCGATGACGGGAGCCCCGCCAAAGTAGGAAGCGAATCGATCCGTCTCCAGCGTCGCGGAGCTGACGATGACGCGGAGGTCTGGCCGCCTCGGCAAGAGGCGCTTGAGATAACCGAGCAGGAAGTCGATGTTGAGGCTGCGCTCGTGGGCCTCGTCGATGATGAGCGTGTCGTAGTCCGAGAGCCGCGGATCGCCCTGGATCTCGGCGAGGACGATGCCGTCGGTCATGTACTTGACGTACGTCGCCCGGCTCGTCCTGTCCGAGAACCGGATCTTGTAGCCCACCTCCTTGCCCAGCTCGACGCCGAGCTCCTTGGCGACGCGGGCGGCGACGCTGGTGGCGGCGATGCGGCGCGGCTGCGTCACGCCGATCCGGGCGGAGAGCCCGCGGCCCATGGCCAGGCAGATCTTGGGGAGCTGCGTGGTCTTGCCCGAGCCGGTCTCGCCCGCGACGATCACCACCTGGTGCGCCTCGATGGCCCGGGCGATGTCGAGCACCCGCGCCGAGATGGGCAGCTCCTCGGGAAAGCGGACCGGGCTCCCGGACGCGGGCGGGGGCGAGGTCCTGCCGCCGGGGGCGGGCGGCGGGGCGGAATGTTCTTGCGGAACGCGGGTGCTCACGGTGCGCGAGGGGGTAGCACCTCCCGCCGCGGCGCGCCGTTCGAAGCCGTGCGCGCGGCGGGCGCGCGGCGGGCGCGCGCGCGGCTTCGAGCGGCGCGCCGGCGCTGGAGCGGCGCCAGCGACGGGGCGTTCAGGGGGTCCGGTCAAGGAGGGGGCGCGAGCGCGTCAATCGTCGACGACCTCGCACTTGGGCTTCGGGCAGCGGCCTTGCAAGATGTCCTGACAGGCCGCGTCGCGCCTCGCGGGGTCCGGCTCTTCCAGCGCGAGGTAGAGCTGCTGGAGGCGGCACTCGAACGAGCCCTCTGCCTTGAGCGTGCTGCACGCATTGAACACGGCCGACGTCGACCAGGGCGAGCACATGAGCGCGCAGCTCTCGAGATCCGGCGGCATGCCCGGGCACAGGGCCGCGTAGAGCGTGCAGATCGCCTCGCACTGCCCGATGCACCCGTCGTCGCCCGACGGGCCGAGCAGCCCGCTGGCGGTGCAGCCCGCAGGATCGCCGGTCTCCACCGCGCGGCACCCGGCGTACGCGGCGGGCAACGGCATCGCCTCGCAGACAGCGCAGCACGTCTCGACCGACGGATACTGCGGCGTGAGCTCGCACAGATCCATCGACCGGGCGCAGTGCGTCGAGCACTCGGCGTTCTCGCAGGGGCCGCTGTTCTCCGAGGCCGGGGGGTCCGGCGTGACCTCGCTCCCCTGGCTCGCCTCGCCCTCGCCGGCGTCGATCTCTCCGCCGCCCGCTTCGGTCGTGGGATCGCCGCCCTCTCCGCCGACGCCGGGCAGCGGGGCGATGACCTGGCACCCCACGAGCCACGCGGCGAGCATCGCGAGCGTCGACAGAGCAGCGGAGCGCTGTCTCATAACGTACCTCGTACGCTGATGTAGCCAGGCCCGACCGCCCAGGTGACCTTCGAGGCCGGCTCTCGCGAGCTCTCCATGCCGAGGGCGACCCCCCCGACGGCCGCGCCAGCGATGGCGAGGCCGAACCCCACGTTCGAGACCCAGCCGAGGGTGTTCGCGCCGCCCCGCGCGTCCTCGGAGCAGCTCGCCGTGCGCTGCCGGCACGCCTCCGCGAGGTCGCCCCGCGCGCTCAGGTAGGCGGCGCCCGCGCCGAGCCCCAGCGCCAGCCCGGCGCCCGAGGCCACGAACCCGCCGATGATCCACGGCGTCGCGCTGCCGGACCTGGGGGGCACCGGGGTGAGGGAGACGTCGAGCGTCGTGGTCTCCTTCTCCGGAACGTAGACCCGCTGCCGTTCGGCCACGTAGCCGTCCGCCTCGACCTCGACCCAGTGGTTGCCCGGATCGATCGAGGCGCCGTCGAGCGAGGCCTTCACTACCTGGCCGTCCACCTTGAGCCTGGCGCCGGGTGGGCTCGGCTTGATCGTCACCTTCAGCCGGGGGATGCGCTGGTCGAGCTCGCTGCGCAGGGCGTCGGCGCGGCGCCGCGCCTGCATGAACGGCCACGGCTCCCCGGGGGTCGCGTGCGACGCGGCGATCGTCGCCGCGAGATCGCGCGCCTCGCTGAGCCGCCCGATCGCGGCGAGCGTCTTGGCCACCTCGATGGAGGTCGTGGGCACGCTGACGAGCTGCTCGGCGCGCTGGTAGGCGCGGAGCGCCTCCGCGTATTTCTTCTGGGCGAAGAGCTCGTCGCCCGCGTACACGAGCTCCCGGGCCTCGGTCCGCGCCTTCTCCTCGGCCTCTCCGCCGCCGGCGCCGAGATCCTGAGCGGCGAGCGCCGGCGAGGCCGCGACGATCAGGCTGGCGAGCATCATCAGCGTCCTGGGCCGGGGGGGCATGCGTTTCCTCTATCAGAAGCCGAGGTCGCGGCGGGCGCGCGTGCGGGTCGCGACCTTCTTGGCGGGCGCCTCGGCCGGGGCGGCGCGCTTCGCCTGGACCTCGGCCGGCGCGTTCGCCGTCGCCTGCGGCGCCTTCGCGTCGGCCTGCGCCTGCGGCGCCTTCGCCGCGGCGGGCGCCTCGGGCAGAGGCAAGGGGGTCGCGCACTGGGCCGCGGGCTCGACGACGGGGCCGGCGGGCTGCGCCGCCCTGCTCCCGACCATCGCGAGCGACGCGACGTGCGCCGCCGGCGCCGCGTGCGCCGCCGGCGCCGTCCGGGTCACGCCGGAGGCGCCCGCCCAGGCCAGCGTGCTGATCCCCATGACCGCCGCTGCCGCCACCGCCCAGGTGCGCGCGCGCCCCCGCTGCCGCGGCGAGCCGGCGCCGAGCGTGGCGAACGGCATCAGCGTCGTCACGAGGGACGAGAAGCCCTCGCCCGAGGCGAGCGCGTCGCGCGGGGGCATGGGCTCGGTCTGCCCGCGGGCGACGAGGGCGGCGTCCAGCGCCTCGAGGACGGCGCGGGCGCTCTGGGCGCGGCGCGCGGGGTCGGGCTCGAGCAGCGAGAGGACCCAGGCGTCGACCGCGGGCGGCACGCCCGGGACGAGGCGGGACGGCGGCGGGGGCGGCCCGCGGTCGATCGCGACCGCCACCGCGGCGATCGTGGCGCCGCCGAACGGGATCTTCCCGGTCAGGCAGAAGTAGGCCACGACGCCGAGGGCCCAGAGGTCGCTGTGCGGTCCGACCTTCGCCCCGCCCGCCATCTGCTCCGGCGACATGAAGTGCGGCGTCCCCATGATGGCGCCGGTCACCGTGAGCGGCTCGGCCTCCTCGACGGTGTTCTTGGCGATGCCGAAGTCGAGCACCTTCACGAAGGGCTCGCGCTCGCCTTCCACGAGGAAGACGTTCTCGGGCTTGATGTCGCGGTGGACGATGCCCGCCTCGTGGGCCCTGGCCAGCGCCGCGCCGATCTGGCGCACGATCGAGACCGTCTCGTCGAGCGAGAGCCCCCGGCGGCGCTCCACGAGGTCCTGGAGCGTCTCCCCCTCGAGGTGCTCCATCACGATGTAGGGGACCCCCTGATCGGTGAACCCGAGGTCGAACACGCGCACGACGTGCGGGCTCTGGATCCGGGCGGCGGCCTCTGCCTCGCGCCGGAGGCGAACCACGGCGAGCGGGTGGTCCACGTACATGTCGCGGAGGAACTTCACCGCCACCTGGGTCTTGAGCGCTGTGTGCTCGGCGAGCCAGACGCTTCCCATCCCGCCCTGACCGAGGGTCCGGACGAGACGGAGCTGGGAGCCTACCTGCATCCCCGGTAGAGGCCCACGCTCCGAGCTCGAGGGCGCGGTGTAGCAGCTTGCCTCAGCTGGGGCGATTCGGCACGGCGATGGCTGGGTAGCCTCGCCCATTCCTACCGTCTTGCTCATGCCGGGGGGAAGCTTGCACGCGGCGAGCCAGCGCCTCGAGTCGAGGGGTTAGGCGGGCATGAGCTGGAGTCGGCATGGCGCATCGTGGCGTGAGGCCGCGCTGCAGGGAGCCCTCGTGACAGTTCGCTACAGGCATGTAAGCAGCGGAGGGCAGCTCTCGCGCGCGCTCTGCGTGTACTCACGTTCGCTGTCATCGAGCGGTGCGAGCCGCGCCACATCGCCGCGACGCCGCGACGCCGCGACGCCGCGACGCCGCGACGCCGCGACGCCGCGACGCCGGTGGCGGGCGCGGCGATGTCGCGCTGGCGGCAGCAGGTTTCCGACGCCGACCACAGCGCTGCACAGACGGGAGTCCGATCGCGCGTTTCCTCATGAGATCGCCGCAGCGGCGAGGGGGTTTCCACCTGAGGCATCACCTCAAATCGTCCGGAAAATTCACAGGGGAGGCGGGGAGACGGGGAGGGAAATCGTCAAATACTCCCTGTCTCCCTCCCTGGCGACGAAAGGCTTGTGTCGCGCGCCCGAAACAAGCAGTCTACGCCGAGCGATGCAGCCTCTCCTTCTCTGCTTCCTGGCGGGCGTCGGCCTCCTCGCCGCGGCGTGCGACGCTCCTCCCGCGGAGGCACCCAGGCCGGTCCATCTGCCGCCCGTGCCCCCGGGCGAGCTCCGCAGCCCGGAGGCGTTCTCGTCGATCCGGGACAACGACGCGCGCGCGGCCTCGCTTTTCCTCGAGGCGAGCAAGGTGCTGCTCCACCCGCGCTGCGTGAACTGCCACCCGCACGACGGTGTCCCGCGCCAGGGCGACAGCGGCGAGCGCCACAACCCGCCCGTCGAGCGCGGGCCGCACGATCGCGGGATCGCCGCGCTGGAGTGCACGTCGTGCCACCAGGCGCAGAACCTCGATTTCGCGCGCGTGCCCGGCGCGCCGGGCTGGCACCTCGCGCCGGTGGAGATGGCGTGGCTCGGCCGCTCGCCGGCGGCGATCTGCGCGCAGGTCAAGGATCCGGCGCGCAACGGCAAGAAGACGCTCGCGCAGATCGTCGAACACGCCGCGCACGACGAGCTCGTGGCATGGGGGTGGGCGCCCGGCCACGGCCGCACGAAGGCGCCCGGCTCGCAGGCGCAGTTCGGCGCGCTCGTCGATGCGTGGGTGAAGGCGGGCGCCGCGTGCCCGCCCGAGGAGGCCCGTCCATGATCATCCTGAAGGTGAACGGCGCCGAGCAGAAGCTCGACGTGGATCCGGAGATGCCGCTCCTCTGGGTGCTGCGCGACGTGCTCGGCCTCACGGGGACGAAGTACGGCTGCGGCCAGGCGCTCTGCGGGGCGTGCGTGGTGCACCTCGACGGCGAGACGGTGCGCGCGTGCGTGACGCCGGTGAAGCGCGCCGCGGGCGGCTCGGTGACGACGATCGAGGGGCTCAGCCCCGGCGGCGATCACCCGCTCCAGCGCGCGTGGGTGGAGCTCGGCGTCCCGCAGTGCGGCTTCTGCCAGGCGGGGCAGATCATGAGCGCCGCCGCGCTCTTGCGGAAGAACCCGCGCCCCTCGAACGACGACATCGACAGGTCGCTCGCCGGCAACATCTGCCGGTGCGGCACGTACACGCGCATCCGCGCGGCGGTCCGCAAGGCCGCCGGCCTGCCCACGGAGTGAAGATGGAACAGCAACGCGTCGTGCTCCTCCGCCGCTCGTTCCTCGCGGGGCTCGGGCTCGCGGTGGGCGGGCTCGCGCTCGGGCTCGCCGAGGCCGCGCCGCCCGCGCCCGCCGCGCCGCCCGGGCCTGAGCCCGCGCCGGGCGAGCCCGGGCTCCGGGCCGGGGTGTTCCTGCACATCGCGATGGACGGCACGGCGTCGATCGTCTGCCACCGGTCGGAGATGGGGCAGGGGATCCGCAGCTCGCTGCCCGTGCTCATCGCCGACGAGCTTGGCGCCGACATGGCGCGGGTGAAGATCGTGCAGGGCATCGGCGACAAGGCCTACGGCGATCAGAACACCGACGGTTCGCGCAGCGTGCGCGACGGCTACGAGCCGATGCGGCGCGTGGGGGCGACGGCGCGCGCGATGCTCGTCGCGGCCGCCGCGAAGAAGTGGCGGGTGCCCGCCGCGGAGTGCGTCGCCGAGCAGCACGCCGTCCACCACGCGAAGTCGAAGCGCTCGCTGGACTTCCGCGAGCTCGTCGCCGACGCGGCGAAGCTCCCGGTGCCCGACGCGAAGACCGTCGCGCTCCGCCCCGTCGCGGAGCTCAAGCGCGCCTTCGGCCCGCTGCCGCTGCTCGACGGCCCGGCCATCGTGACGGGCGCCGCCCAGTTCGGCGCGGACGTGCGCCTGCCGGGCATGCTCACCGCGGTCATCGCGCGCCCGCCGGTCGTGGGCGGCAAGGTCGTGCGGTACGACGGCGCGCGCGCCCTCGCCGTCCCCGGCGTGAAGAAGCTCGTGGACCTGCCTGGCCCGAAGGGCGGCGCGGTCGGCTTCCAGCCGCTCGGCGGCGTGGCGGTCGTGGCGGACTCCACCTGGGCGGCGATGCGCGGCCGGGCGGCGCTGCAGATCGAGTGGGACCACGGCCCGAACGCGGTGTACGACTCGGCGACGTACCGGGAGGCGCTCTCGAGCGCGGCGCGCGCGCCCGGCAAGGTCCTGCGGAAGGTCGGCGACGTGGACGCGGCGCTCAAGGCGGCGGCGCGCACGATCGAGGCCGAGTACTACGTGCCGCACCTGGCGCACGCGCCCATGGAGCCGCCGTCGGCGGTGGCGCGGGTGGACGCGAACGGCTGCGAGGTGTGGGCGCCGACGCAGAACCCCCAGGCGGCGCGCACCGAGGTGGCGCGGGCGCTCGGGGTCGACGAGGCCAAGGTCACCGTCCACGTGACGTTCCTCGGCGGCGGCTTCGGCCGGAAGTCCAAGCCGGACTATGTCGCCGAGGCGGCGCTGCTCGCGCGCGCCATGGGGGCGCCGGTGCGCGTGCAGTGGACGCGCGAGGACGACGTGCAGAGCGACTACTTCCACGCTGTGAGCGCGCAGCGCCTCACGGCCGGGCTCGACGCGACGGGCAAGGTGACGGCCTGGCTGCACCGGACGGCCTTCCCGCCGATCCCGTCGACGTTCGACGCGAGGGCGAAGACCCCGAGCGAGGGCGAGCTCGGCCAGGGCGTGCTCGACCTCGCGCTGTCGGCCCCGAACGTCCGCGCCGAGGCGTGCGACGCGCCGGCGCACGTCCGGATCGGCTGGCTCCGGTCGGTCTGCAACATCTTCCACGCCTTCGCGGTGCAGAGCTTCATCGACGAGATCGCGCACGCGCGGCAGGCGGATCCGCGCGACGTGCTGCTCGAGGTGCTCGGCCCGGCGCGTCAGGCGACGCTGGCCGAGCTCGGCGTCGCGAAGGTCCCGAACTACGGGGCGCCGATCGAGAAGCACCCGGTCGACGTGGGTCGGCTGCGGCACGTCATCGAGCGGGTGACGGAGCTCTCGGGGTGGGAGGCCGCGCGCAAGGCGGGGCGCGCGGTGGGCCTCGCCGCGCACCGGAGCTTCCTCACGTACGTGGCCGTCGTCGCCGCGGTCTCGAAGGACGCGCTCGGCAAGGTGAGGGTCGACGAGGTGTGGCTCGTCGCGGACGCCGGCACGGTGATCAACCCGGACCGCGCGCGCTCGCAGATGGAGGGCGCGGTCGTCTTCGGGATGAGCATCGCCTTCCACGGCGCGATCACGGTGAAGGGCGGCGCGGTCGAGCAGACGAACTTCCGCGACTACCAGGTCGTGCGGAGCCCGGAGGTGCCGAAGCGCATCCACGTGGAGCTCGTGAAGAGCGACGCGCCGCCCGGCGGCGTCGGGGAGCCGGGGGTGCCGCCGGTCGCGCCGGCGATCGCCAACGCTGTGTTCGCCTTGACGAAGACGCGCGCGCGGGAGCTGCCGCTGCGGCGCCTGGGGCTGTGAAGGGGGCGGGGGGCTCGAGTCGAAGGGTGTCGGGGGGGACGGGTGAATTGAAATTCAGCCCGGGGGCTGTCGAGAGGTAGTGGCCAAGGTTGAGTGAAACTGGCCAAGTTTGGCCAGATGTCGAGTCCTCGTCGGTAGACTTCGGCCCGAAGTAGTGCAGCCCGCGTCGGCGGCAACCGACCGGGCTGCGTGGCCGAACCCCGACAGAACCGAGGTCCGACGATGCAGTTGTACCTGATGCCACCCGACGGTGGGCAAGGCGGACGTGTACCTACACGCCGCTCGTACCATCGAAGCCGATCCCTATCCCTCACCACCAACGAGACCAGACGCCTCCGCGCTGCCCTGCGCGGGCTCAAGGCTCGCCTCGGCAGCTGGCGCGCCGTCTCCGCGGCCATGGGCGGCGTCCACGTCCGCACGCTAGCCGGCGTCGCCTGCGGCATCGGCCGCGGGTCGCCCGCGCTCGTCCTGCTGGCCGCTCGCGTCGCTGAGACGACCGTGGAGCGCCTGCTGTCGCCCGGCGTGGTCGACGCCCGCCGGTGCGCGTCCTGCGGGAGGAGCGGATGAAGCGCCCGCGGAAGGGGGCCGGACGCCCGCCTGCCGCTCGACATCCTCGGAAGAAGCCGACGATACAGGCGATCCTTGCCGAGCGCGGCATCGTCCGCGCCACGCTCGCCGGCATCCCGAAGTGCGACCGCGACGACGTGGAGCAAGAGGTCTTCCTCGGCGCGTGGCGAGCGGTGCGGCGCGGCAAGTACCGGCCGGATCCGAGGGACAAGCCGCGCGACGCGCTCCGGAAGTGGCTGCACGGTATCGCGTGGCGCCAGGCGTCGAAGTACTTCGAGAGCGCCTACGTGCGCCGCGCCATCCTGCACGCGGAGCCGCTCGGGTTGCTCCGCGGGCTCGTTGGTCCGAACCTCGACGCGCAGGTAGAGGCGCGCGACCTGCTCAGGGCGATCGAACGGCTGGAGCCGCGCCATCGGGAGATCCTCCTGGCTGTCGACGCCCCGGAGACGCTCTCCGCGTACGCCGCGCAGCGCGGGATGAGCCCAGGTACCGCGGCCAGCCGGCTCCGCATCGCGCGCGCCATGCTGGCGCTCAAGATCCGGCGGTGGCGCCGATGAAGCGGCGCAAGCGCACGAGGCGCGCGCGGGACGTCCGCGCGAAGCTCCAGGCCGAGGCGGAGCGCCTCGCCGAGGAGACGTTCCGCCTGGCGTACGCAGCGGTGAGGTTCCAGCGCGACCACCTCGACCGCTTCGAACGTGGGGCGGTCGAGGAAGCCCATGACCTGCTGAACAAGGCCTGGCGAGCGCTGGAAGCGCTCGCCAGGCGCTTGGGCGGGCCAGCCCGGAGGCGCCGATGAACACGCGCGCCCCGAAGCGGCACAGATAGCCCCACCAGTCAGGCGCACGCCCGGCGAGGTCCTGCGCGAGATCGCCGTCATGACGCGGATGGTGGGCAGCGAGGAGAGCGGTTAGAAATCCGCTGTTTGGGTCAACGAAGCGGCGGGAGCCCTGGTTCACCTTACCAGACGCGCTTAGCGCTCAGCGCCGTCTACGCAACCGTGTAGACGACCGGCGCTGGATCGACGAGCTCCGAAACCGCTTGGCGTAGTTCCGCGATAGCCTGATGTTCTAATCTTACACGCGCCGCCGCTTCGATATCTCCAGACAGGTCACTGTCCCGATCTAGCTCTTCACTTAGAAGAGAAAACAAATCGATATGAGAGCTCATGGTTCTCCTGCTCTAAGCTACGACACGCTTCCCTAGTTGAGACTCAATCTCCGCTCGTTGTGCCGACAAATCGGTAACCGCCTTGCACGAGCCACATTCAAACTTGTTATCCGCCGGAAACGCGATGAGGCCAGGTCGAAGTGGAGATGGCACGCCCAAGTTTGCCTGCAGCTTGGTGACGGCACCACACCTGCCGCATGTGACGTCCATCACAGCAACGTTGCCTGCCGCAGGTTTGGCTACGGCGGGCTGCTCCGCCTGAATCCTGTATATCTGCGAACTAGACGTCTCGAAGAGTTTGTAGACTCCGAACGAAAAAGTGACCTGCAGGAGCGCGTGGTACCTGCGGATGGCATCCGCCAACTCTGGCACCGTTGAGTAATCCGTGATGAGGAGCCTCATCGCCCTCAAGTCATCGATCTTGATTGAGCGAGAGTGCGTCCGCCAATCCTTATGATTACAGAGCCTCTCGGCGATCTCTCTCGCCCTGGCGCGACGCTCCTGCGACGTCACCTCTCGCCCGCTGCTGGAGTGCCTTGTCCAGGCTCGAAACTTGTAATCAGCCAACCATTGCTCGACGAGGATCTTAGCGAACTCAAGAGCGTTGTTGGCGTTCTCTAGCTCACCAGGCGAGATGCCCTGGAGAATAGGTATATACGCTTTGTTTAGCTGTCCGAGGCTAGCAGTTTCTTCTTTGATCTTCTTGACGCCCTCAATCAGAGCCTCCGCGGAAAACTGCTTTCCTTGCCAGGTGATCTGCGCGTCGATCGGGCCGAGAGCCGACACCGGCTCCATCAGAATTTCGTCAGCGGCCATCGCCATTATAGTACCAGCGCTCTTGGCCCACCCCGGGACTACTACTGCCATACTGGCGTATCGTCCCCTGACAAGTCGAACGATGTCCTCGACAACGGGCCCCGATCCGCCAGGAGTCTCAAGTATTATATCGATATCTTTCCCGCCTAGATTCGATAGTTGATCGTTTGTCGGCAAAAGGTCTGAGTAGTCGATTGCAATTGGAGCCGTCGACTTGCTGATATCGGCGGCGATGACTAATACGTCGCGTCCGCCCCGAAGTTGCGCAATCCGCTGCAGTTGTGCTTTCCGTTCAGCTTCAACGCCGCGGAAGTCCAGTCCGCGGCTCAGATACTCAGAATAGACTCCCATGTAGCACCGTTCCTCACCGTTGGTAGATTTCAGAGATCCGCATCAGGATGGCCCACGGGAACAGAGACCTGCATTGCCGCGACGAGGCGTGGCGTGGGACGCTATCACGTCGGCGTTCGTCTGCGGGGGTTCGCGTTACGCCGTCGGTGCGAGCTACTACGGGTGGTGGCTACCGGCGCGTGTAGCGCTACATGTAGCGTCACGCGGCGTCAACATTTTCCCCTTGACGAGGCGCGCGCGATCGCGGGTGCCGCCGCGGAGGGCGACATCTCGGACGGCGGCACTCAGGATACCCTGCCGTTTCAGTAGCGCGTCGCCTCGTCAAGTCCTAAGAAGGAGGCCGTTCTCGTCCCAGACGTCGCGGCTGAACTCGGCTCGGGTGCTTGCAGGAGGCAAGTACCACGTACGATCTGGCTGGATCGTAGCGTGCGCTTGCCGCCTGCCTCGTCCCGTACTAGGACCGACACGCCATGGCTGCGCTTGACCTGACGACTCACGAACGCGCCATACTCGTGGATATGCTGGAGTGCGCCTATCGCGCGGCGCATCGCGAAGCGTGGGAGGTTAAGCAGTGCGGAGGCACGCAGGCCCAGCTCAAGAATATGCGCGCGCGACTCGCTGCGATTGCATCTATGTTGGAGAAATGTGGGTCGAGTGCCGGAAAGGCCATGATGCCGATTAGCGGCGAGGCAGAACCAGAAGCAATATAGGGTCACAGTGCAGAGATGTTGATGTCCGGTGTTTTGCCGATCCAGGATCTAAGGCGGTTCGCTGAATCGGGCGCGATTACAGCACCTGGTGGGTTACGCACTGCACAGTTCCAGCCTAACAGCATCGATCTACGTCTCGGTCCGAAGGCTTACCGCACTAGGTGCAGCTTTTTGCCAGTCCCGGGAATGCGTAGTACGGCAACCTCGCTCATCAAGGAATTTGCCGTATATGAGATCGATCTGACCGATGGGTATGTATTTGAGTGCGACAAGACGTATCTCATCCCCTTAACTGAAGATCTAGCGTTGCCGGAGCATATCTGGGGCGCCACGAACCCGAAGAGCTCCGCAGGTCGTCTTGACATGCTAGCCCGTGTAATCACGGAGGATGGCCACGTTTTTGATTCTATACCACTTGGGTATAAGGGGAAGTTGTACCTTGATCTAATGACCCGATCATTTCCGATCAAGCTTCGGGAAGGTGACTCGTTGGTTCAGC
Source organism: Sorangium sp. So ce1153 (assembly GCF_051521595.1). Classification (NCBI taxonomy): domain Bacteria; kingdom Pseudomonadati; phylum Myxococcota; order Polyangiales; family Polyangiaceae; genus Sorangium; species Sorangium sp. So ce1153. The sequence continues at coordinate 10,612,394 of NZ_CP150361.1, read as the reverse complement.
TGCGTCTGCTGACGGGCCGGGATGCGGTGATCCCGGATGATGAGCTGCGCTCTCTCGTTGACGAACATCAGCTGGTTCGCACTGCTGCTGGTATTCCAATTGCATCCAAAGATCTCGAGATCGACGACGGTATATTACTCACCGTGCGGCTTCGTGGCAGCGGAGACGAGACGGTTGGATACGTTTCGAGGAAAGCCACCCCGATTGTAGACTTTTCAAGGAAAGACCACCAGGTTCGCCCTTATTGGACATATATACCGGGGCGTCGCAGCGAGCCACTTATCTTGCTCCCGGAAGAGTTCTACATCTTCTCATCAAACGAGAGAGTCCGCATTCCGCCGCAAATGTGCGCTGAAATGGTGGCCTTTGACGTGAGAAGTGGAGAGGTTCGCACGCACTACGCCGGGTTCTTTGACAGTGGGTTCGGGATGTCTGGCACTGGAGCCCATGTTGTTTTGGAGGTGCGTAACCGAGACATGCCATTCTTAGTTCAGCACGGGCAGCACTTATTTAGATTGCGGTATTTTCGAAATACCGACGCACCGGCTGCGCTTTATGGTGTCGACTTTGACTCTCATTACCAAGGCCAAGGGCTACGACTCGCAAAACAGTTTAAGGCGGTATCTGACCCGTTGCTTCAACTGGGCCTATGGGCAGAGTAGGGAAGGTGTGCCCTTCGCTTCTGGTCGTGGTGCCTCGCTGCCAGCGAGCGCGGTGACGGTGCCCCCGGGCCTGACGGAGAGCGTCTGGCACGGGTGTATCTGGCGCAACCACGCGCCCCTATCGCTATAATATCCGCTGTCCGAGCACCGTACTCGTCCGCGCGGTCCGGAGCGTCTAGCGCTCGGCGGAGACGTGCGTCACTAGGTCTCAAACAGCGAGAGCTGCACCATGCGCATCGCTGCGGCGAGGGCGGCGGCTCTGAAGGCGGCGGCTCCGGTTCCGGCACGGCTGCCGCGGGCGCCACGCGCGGTGGTTGCGACGCCACGCGCGCTGACGGGGCCGACCCACCCGAGACGAGCCGCAGCCAACCCTCCGGGCAGCTGCCGGACCGGCCCGGTCTGCGCCGGCAGGGTGAGCGCCTGCGGGACGAGCGGCGCGGCGGCAGGCTCCGCCAGCGCCGCCCGGACGAGATCCTCGACCGACCAGAGCTCGGCGACGAGCCCCGCAGCCATCGCGGGCGACGCGCGGAGCGACGCGTGGGCGCGCGTCAGGTTGTACGTCGCGACCGAGGGCGCCACGGCGGCGCGATGGCTGCGCAAGCTCTTGCTGAACGAGAGCGCGAGCCTGCGCCTGCGCCCGTTGATGTGCCGGGCTGTGAGGTGACAGCGACAATAGCCATCGCACGCCACCTGCTGCAGTCGGTCAGTCTTTCCCGTACTTGATGTTGTTGCTCTCGTCGGACTCGGTTATTTGGTTGGCCCAATCGGTCTTAGAGTACCAAGTTCCAATACACGACTCCATTGCGCTAACCGTCCATCCAGTGATCGTGTATGAGAACGTGCGCGACGCCCCAGCGGCAAGCGGGCCTGTGTTCGGCGCCCAGGTTCCTCCATATAGAGTGCAATTGGTCGGCTGTAGCGGGCTCACGGGTTTTCGATGGCTCACAACGGCCATCCACTCGGTGCTGGTGACACTGGCCGCCCCCTGGTTTTTGATGACAGCGGTCATCTGTACCCCTCCGGATACATCCACCACTGTGAAGCTCTGCACTACAACGTCTGGCAAAGGGGTATCGACCGTCTGCGTGGCCTGTTCAAGAGGCTCCTCGTTGCCATCCAAACCCACAGGATCCACTGCACATCCGCCTGCTGAAACGGCGAGAACTGTCACGATCACAGCCGTGCGAATCAACATCTGTTGCATGATCAGACGAACTCCAGCGCATATTACTAATAGCGGTTAGCGCACACCGCCGCATGTTGCTCATACGTCAGTCGTAAGAATGCGTCAATAGGACATGCCGCTGCGACCGTGGCCCCGCCCGTTGCAGTGTATAGAATGCTACAGTAGCGTGACTACGCGCGCCGTGGCCGGTCCACCGCTTCTCTCCGCGAGTAGTCGCTCATCGCACCCACCCCTGCAACGCGCCCCGTCCGCTATGACATCCGCTGTCCTAGCGCCCCTCTTTCACGCCGTTCCGAGCAGTTCCCTCGCTAAAGAGCCGTATAATCAGAGGACCTTAGACGAAAGCGCCCCGTCTTGGCTGGCACCAAAACGGGGCTGCGAAACGCCAGGCAGTCGCCTACCTCGCGCCCATCGCACCGCGTAGGGTACGACCGCGCCTGGGGAGAGGCAAGGGTCCCGTGGCGAACGAGCTCCCACGCGAGCGGCGGCTTGCCGTGCTCGCGGCCTTGGTGGACGGCAACAGCGAGCGCGCCGTCGAGCGCATGACCGGCGTCAGTCGGCCGACGATCAACCGCTTCGCGCTCTTGGCCGGGCAGGGCGCTGAGCGCCTGCATGACCGGCGCGTGCGAGATCTGTCCTGCTCGCTGATCACCTTCGATGAACTATGGGGGTGGGTCGCGAAGAAGCCCCACCGCGTGGACCCGATCGAAGATGCGGTCGATGTCGGCGAGGGGTGGATCTTCGCCGCGATCGACGTGTCGAGCCGGCTCTGCGTCTCGTTCTACGTCGGCAAGCGCGACCAGTAGAGCACGGACCGCTTCATCGAAGACCTTCGCGCGCGGCTCGTGGTGATGCCGCAGCTCATGACGAGCGATGGGTTCGCGCCGTACGTGTCGTCCGTGGGGACGAGCTTCGGCCCGTCGAGCACCTTCGCGCAGACCGTGAAGCACTACCGCAAGGGGAGCCGCCGCGGTCCGGACCATCGTTACGAACCGCCCCGGGACCCGTTCATCGTCAAGCGAGCGGTCTTCGGCGCGCCCGACATGGCGAAGGCGTCGACGGCCTACTCCGAACGCCTGAACCTCACCATGAGGCACGTCAACGGCCGCCTGCGTCGGCTCTGCTTGGCGTTCTCCAAGAAGATGGAGAACCACAGGGCGGCCGTCGCGCTCGCCTACACGCACTACAACTTCTGCCACGTGGTGAAGACCCTCCGCGTGACACCGGCGATGCAGGCCGGCATCACCGACCACGTGTGGTCGCTGGAGGAGCTGCTCGACGAGCTCATGTCCGACGCGCCGAGCGAGAAGCCCATCGCCCGGCCGCTCGCCCACGTGAAGCCGGAGGGGGCCGCCCGGGAACTCCCCGCAGGACGCGGGTTCTTGCGCGTGGTCCAGGGCGGCGCCGCTCCGAGCCCGCCCGTCGCCCCTGCGCCACCTCCGCCCGCCCCGGTGCCCGTCGCCGCGACCCCGAGCATACCCGTCCCCGTCGAGTCGACCGGTCAGCTCGACCTGCTCTCGTGGCGCCCGAAGCCCCGTGTTACCGAGCCGCCCCGTTGATGGCGCCGTGCCCCGCCTGGCCGATGGCCATCTCACGGCTGCTCGGCAGTGTCTCTTTCCGCCGATGGCCATCGTGGACGTTGCCCCCGGCGCCAGGCGGCGCGATGGGCATCCTGCCGGCCACCGTCGGCGCGGCGAGGCGATGGCCATCGTGGGCCTGGCGCGACACGGCCCGCGAGGCCGACGAGCCTCGCGGGCCGCGCGCTGCCGTTCAGCCGAGCGCCGAGGAGAGCGTGAGTGCCTCCGCGACGCGGGCTACCGCGTCACGGTCGACCAGCTTCCGCTTCCGGCGCGCCGATTCCCGCATCGCCGCCGAGGCGATGCGGTCGATCTCCCGCAGCGAGCCCGACGCGACCTCGTGCAGAGCGGCGAGCGACTCCCGCGAGAAGAGCTCGTGCTCGGCGCCGGCGCCCTTCAGCCGGAAGGCGACATACTCCGCCGTGTCCTCCACCGTCGCCGGCTCGATCATGAAGCGGTGATGGATGCGCGTAAGCAGCGAGCGGTGCGACCGCAGGGCCATGCGGCCCTCGAGCTCCGGAAGGCCGACAAGGATGATCGACAGGAGGGCGCGGCTGTCCCACTCGTGATTCAAGAGGATATGCAAATGCGCCATCATGTCCGGGTGCAACAGATGGGCCTCATCGAGGAGAAACACCGGATGCACCTGATCTCTTCGCAGCTCGTGGACATGCCGCTCGACCGCGAGGAACAGGTTGGCGGCGCTAGATGTCGGCTGCAGGCCGAGCGCATGGCATAGATACCGGTAGAAGTCGCGGCGGCCGAGCGTCGCATTGTGGCAGTAAGTCAGACGGAATCCTGCCTGGGGTAGCCGATGCCGTAAGGCCCTCAACACACACGTCTTCCCGACGCCGGGCTCCCCGACGAGGAGCACACTGGCACGCTCGAGGAGCGCGGCTTCGAGATCGTCGACGAGCACCTGCTTCGACGTCGGCAACCACAGCTCGGCATCCTCGAGCTCTTTGGAGAAGGGCGCGGTGCGAAGGCCGAAGAAGCTAAGCTCAGAAGATCGCATCGAGGTCCTCCTCTCCATCGGGGTCCTTCGCGTCGGCCGCCCGGGCCGCCTCGCGCACCGCCTTGTCGCGCAGCACGCCGCCTGGGTCGAAGGCGACCTGCTGCTCGGTGGGCAACGCGCCGCTCGTCGTGGAACGACGTGGCGGCCGTTTGACGTGCGCGTTGTGCACCGGGTCGACGGGGCGAAGGGGGATCCGCTGCCCCTCGATCTCGACGACCGGGGCGACTGGCTCGTCGAGCAAGCAATAGGCGACGGTCACGATGCGGCCGGCGAGGTAGCCGTGGTCGAGCTCGAAGAGCTGCCCGCGGACCGAGACGGTCGTGTCGCGGTGCACGCGCCGACGCTGCCGGATCGTGAGCGCGTCGCGCAGGCGAGTCTCGGAGAGCGCGTCGATCTCGCGCTGCCCGGGCGCGTAAACAAGCCCCGGCGCGCGCCCCATCAGGCCGGCGTGCGGGGACGCGTGGTAGTGGACATCGATGAAGGCCTGGATACGAGAGGAGATATCGTCCAGCGACGTGATCGCGCCCAGGTGGTCGAGCACCCCCTCCCGAAGCGTGCGCCAGAATCTCTCCATCTTGCCGCGCGCCTGCGGGTCGTAGGGGCGCGCGTGCAGTAGCGTGATCCCGAGGCGCGAGCAGAAGAGGCGCAAGGCGTCACCGCGATAGGTTGCGCCGTTGTCCAGGTACAGCGCGTCGGGCACGCCGTAGAGCCGGACGGCACGGACGAGCAGCCGCAACATGGTATCTTCCTTCTCGTCGCTCTCGACCGAGATGGCGACGAGGAAGCGCGATGCGTCGTCGAGCAGGGCGTGGATCCGCACGGGGATCCTTCGCCTGTCGAGATGAAGCGTCGGGCCGTGACAGACGTCGCCGTGCCAGAGCGCGTCAGGGCGCTCGGCCTGCCACTTGAGCCGGGTCGTCGGCCCCTTGCCATCGCGCTGCGGGATCTTGTCGAGTCCCTCTTGACGGTAGAGGCGACGCACGGTCGAGGCGCTGACCGTGGCGCTCAGGCGTCCGTCTTCGCGCAGCGTGCGCAGGATGAGCGGCACCGAGGCCCCGGGGTGCTCCCGCCGGATGTCGCACAGCAGCTGTCTCAACACGGGGTCGAGCTCGCGGCCGCGACCGCGATCCCGACGGGCGCGAGGGCAGAGGCCTTCGAGCCCCCGCTGGCGGTAGGCATAGAGCCAGCGCTCGAGGGTCGGCACCGCGAAGGAGCGCGTGCACGCGCTACCGGGCGGGCGCACGCGTGATCAGCGACAATTACTTCTGCCGCCTGACGACAACTAGATTTGCCGGTGGTGGCGGCCGTGCGGACGGCCTGTGCGACGGTGCGGAGCGGAGGGCTCCGGCCGGGTGCCGGGGCTCGAGGAGCCCGGATGGTCAGCGACAGGCAGGTCCGCGTGCTGAGGAAGAAGCGGATGGAAGGCAAGACGTTGGAGGCGGCTGCGGCGGCCGCCGGGATGAGCGAGAGGACGGCGCGGACGTGGCAGCGCGGGCCGCTGCCTTCGGAGACGAGGCAGCCGCGGGCGTGGCGCACGCGACCGGACCCGTTCGCGGAGATCTGGGCGACGGAGGTCGAGCCGCTGCTGGTCGCGGACAAGGAGGGCAAGCTGGAGGCGAAGACGATCTTCGACGACCTTGTGCGCAGAAAGCCCGGCGTGTTCGAGCCCGGACAGCTACGCACGCTCCAGCGGCGCGTACGGGAGTGGCGCGCGCAGCACGGGCCGGAGAAAGAAGTCTACTTCCCGCAGGAGCACACGCCGGCGCGCATGGCGTCGATGGACTTCACGCACGCCACGGAGCTCGACGTCACCATCGCCGGCGTGCTCTTCGTGCACCTGTTCTTCCAGCTCGTGCTCGCCTACAGCGGCTGGCGCTTCGTCGAGCTCGCGTTCGGCGAGACCTTCGAGGCGCTCGTCAAAGGCCTGCAGGGCGGGCTGTGGGCGCTCGGCGGGGTGCCCGACAGGATCCGTCAGGACAACCTGTCAGCGGCGACCCACGAGCTGGTGAAAACGGGCGGGCGCACGTTGACCCGGCGGTTCGCCGAGGTGGTCGAGCACTACGGCTTCCAGGCCTCGCGCATCCAGCCCGGCGAGTCGCATGAGAATGGAATCGTAGAGAAGGCACATCACCTGCTCAAAAGCGCGCTCGCTCAGGCGCTCTTGTTGCGAGGCAGCCGCGACTTCCCGACCGTCGAGGCCTACATGGCATTTGTCGGGCGCGTCGTCGAGGAGAAGTTTCACAAGGGCCGTGAGGCGCTCCTCGCCGAGGAGCGCGCCGCGCTCAAGCCGCTGCCCTCGTGCCGCGTGCCCGAGTACACGCGCGTGGTCGTTACGGTCCGCAAGTGGAGCACCATCCCGGTCGCGGGCCGGATCTACTCGGTGCCTTCGCGGCTCATCGGGCATGAAGTGGAGGCACGGCTATTCGCCGATGCCGTCGAGGTCCGGTACGCCGGCAAGGTGGTCGAGACGATGCCGCGGGTGCGCGGCGAGTGCGCGCATCGCATCGACTACCGCCACGTGGTCTGGTCGCTGGTGCGGAAGCCGGGGGCGTTCGCGGCGTATCGCTACCGCGAGGATCTGTTCCCGTCGCTGGTGTTCCGGCAGGCCTACGACGCTCTCCGCGAGCGCCGCGGCGATCGCGCGGACGTGGAGTACGTGCGCGTGCTGCACCTGGCGGCGAGCACGGGTGAGCGCGCGGTGGAACAGGCGCTCTCGGCGTTGCTCGAGCGCGGCGAAGCGTTCGACTACGCGGCGGTCAAGGCGCTGGCGCAGCCGGAGACGCCGGCGATACCGGCGCTGCGCATCGGCGCGCCCGACCTGGGCCAGTACGACGCGCTGCTCGCGGCCGGAGGTGGGTCATGAGCGCCGCGACGTACACGCCCGAGATGGGCGCGCGGATCACGGCGCTCTTGTCGGAGTGGAAGTTGCCCACGGCGGCCGGCGAGCTGGTGCGAAGGCTGGTCGCTGGTGGGCACGGCGAGGCGCTCGGCATCGTCGCCGAGGTGCTGGAGCTCGAGGCCGCGGGGCGCAAGGAGCGGCGCACCGACCGGCTGCGGCGCGCCTCGAAGCTTCCGCCGGGCAAGACGTTTGACACACTCGACAAGACGCGCGTGCCGCAGTCGGCGCTGCTGCGGGTGCAGGAGCTATCACGGGGCGACTTCGTGGATCACGCCGGCAACGTGCTGCTCTTCGGCATGCCCGGCGTGGGCAAGAGCCATCTGGCCTGCGCGCTCGGCCACGCGCTGGTGGACGCGGGCAGGAGCGTGCTGTTCACGCCGACCTACCAGCTGGTGCAGCAGCTTTTGGCAGCCCGGCGCGACCTGAGCTTGCCACGGGCGCTGCGGGCGCTGGACGTCTTCGACGCCATCCTGCTCGACGACCTGGGCTACGTGCAGCAGACCGCGGACGAGGCGGAGGTGCTCTTCACGTTGATGGCCGAGAGGTATGAGCGCCGGAGTCTGATCATCACCAGCAACCTGGTCTTCAGCGAGTGGGACCGGATCTTCAAGACGCCGATGGCGACAGCGGCCGCGATCGACAGGCTCGTGCATCACGCGACGATCATCGAGATCGAGCGCAAAAGCGTGCGGGCGGAGGAGGCGAAGAAGCGCAACGCAGGCAAGAGGAACAGCGAGGACGACGGATGAGGGAGGCGGCGACGGTGCGCTGCGAGGGGGTGGGGCGCGGGGCGCGTCGGGGCACCGCATCGCCGCTGCGGACGCGCGGCCGCGGTGTCGATGGCGTGGGCGCGAGAGGCATGGACGGCGAGAGAGCGGAAGGAGGACGGGGGAAGGGAACGGCCTCGGCACGCAGTGACGGGCCCGGGGACGCGGGAGCGCGTCGGGGCACCGCGTCGCCACGGCGGGCTCACGGCCGAGGCCTCGATGGCGTGGGCGCGAAGGAACGGGATGCGGGCGGAACGACAACTACGGCGGAGGTGACGACAACTACGCGAGGAGCGAGCGCGCGAGGGAGCGGCGGAAGTAGGACGGGGAACACGACGACAATTACGGCGGAGGTGACGACAACTACGCGAACGGGATCCCGAGGGGCGGAGCGGAACGGCGAGAGGAAGGACCTGGCCGCAACCGGCAGAAATAGTTGTCGCTGACCGGCAAGAGTAGTTGACGTCGATCACACGCGCTCCTTGGCGAGGGCGCGCAACGCTTCGACCAGATCGCCATGCTCGAGGTCGCGAGCGCAGAGCTGGCCAATGATGCCGTGGCGGAAGAGGGCGATTTCCTCCGCGTGATCTCTGGGTTTGAGGAGGTCCACGAACGGTCCTTTCCACGGGTGCGTTTCGGCGCCCCGTGGAAACCCAGTGCCCCGGATCCGTGCCGTCGTGCCCGATCCTACGGGGTGGCGTCGCCGGACCTCGCGTTTGCCTGCGAATGGCCATCACGCTGCGAGCGCGGCGCCGTGGAACGCCAGGTGAGGGGCAGGCGTGCCGGCGCTGCCCCGAGCCGACAGCGCCACGAGCTGCATCGCCGTGCGCTCGGCGACCTGCGCGCGCGTGCTGTCGGCGCCGTGACGTCCGAGCCGGGGGAAGAGCTGGCCACGGCGACTGGCGTCGATCCATCGCGACGGCGCCAGCCACCGCTCGGCCGCCGCGACGCCCAGGACCACGGCGCTGCAGACCTCGGCGCGGACGACCGGTGTGGTGGCGCCCTCGAGTCCGACGCGGGCCAGCACCCAGCCGATCGCCGCCGCGGAGTAGCGCCGCCGCGGCAGCAGCCCGCGGGGCACGACCACCACGACCGCGCCGCAGGCGGTGCAGCGGTAGCGCCGAGCCTGCACCGTAACCTGCTGGGGCGCGTCGCCCGCATCGTGTGGGCCGTACACCTGGCGCGCGCGCAGGCCGTGACCGCGCATCCCCAGCGGGCCGTTGACGGGACGGCTGGCCGCGTCGCAGCAGGGGCAGCGGGCCGGCCGCACGTGCTGAACCGTCGGGAGCACCGTCATCCAACGCTTGATGTCGACATCGGCTTGAACGATCCTGCACGGGCTCCGCTCCTCCAAGGTGATCGGAGCACGACGAGGGGAGGACGGGTCGCCACAACACGCATCCCCTCGTCGCCTATTTTGTGGCCGGCTCCGCGCCGATGCTCCGCTCCGTCGATGCCGGCCTTAGGTCAGCGGCGGCGCGGACGTGGTGCGAAGTGCAGTGGTAATTTCGGGCGTGAAGCAGGAAAGCTCAGCCACTGAGGCGCGGAGGTCGGGGATGCGAGGTTTTGTGAGAATCACGGATGCGTGACCGGAAAGTGTTGCCGATGATCGCTGGCGGGCGGCGGACCGCTGCGCCCACCCCGGCTCCTGCTCTCGGGTCCGAACCGATTCCATGATGGAGGGGCACGGGGCGATCGGCGGATATCCATCACGAACGGGGATCGAGATCGGCGGGAAGTCCACTATTGGAAGGGCGCGGTAACACCCCGGAAGCCGGTGCAGCTCTCGCTGTTCGACGACGATCCCAAGCCGAGCTGATCGAGGTACTGGCCGCCCACGTTGGGAACCTCGATGCCCGCTCGCGCATGGCGCCGGACAGGTGTAGCCTTGCCCACCATGCCGGACCTACTGAAATGGGAACGTCTCGCCCACGATGACAGCGGTGCGATGAAGACGGAGTGGCAGGAGACATACCGCGCCAAGGTTCCCGGTGGATGGCTCGTTGCCATCTGGGCCACCGTGGAGCGCGATGTGACGGGCACGCCTGAGGGGCAGGTCGCACCTGCGACTGACACGACAATCGCCGCCGGGAGGCGCGTCCCGAACGGCTACTGGGGCGGTGGGCTCACCTTCGTCCCGGATCCGAAAGACGAATGGAAGCCAGTTCTCTACAAGGAAAATAGCTCAGTGAACCCTCGCGGTAAGCAAACTTAGCCAGATCAAGCGGCTGGCCAAACTTGGCCACTACCTGTCGAGAGGGCCCCGGGTGAATTGAAATTCAGCCCGGGGGCTGTCGAGAGGGCCCCGGGTGAATTGAAATTCAGCCCGGGGGCTGTCGAGAGGGTAGTGCGGCACTTTGAGGTCTGGTGCGGTCATTTGACTCCAGCCTCGCCGTGAAGGGCTAAGTTCGGCCGTAATCAAGTGCGGTCCGCGGGCGCTGCGAACACCACGGACCGCGTGGCCGCGCTTCCGGAGGCCCGCGCTGTCCGTCGGCTCGTCGGGAGGCGAGCTCGCCGCGTCGTCGGTGGGTCGAGCGGTCACCGATCCGAGCGTATGAACGTCCAGACGCCTGGATGTCTGGGCGCCTAGTCGGGGTCCGGCAGCCCACGCGCGCGCCGCTCGCGGGCTCGACCCTCCTCCAGCCAGCACTGCGCGAACACGTACAGGAAGACGGGGAGGCCGAGGCGGAGCAGTCCCACCAGCGAGAGGGAACCTCGGTGGATGGGCGCCCCGAACCACGCCGCGGCGACGATCGCCACGCCGGAGACCAGGATGCCGACGGTTCGCAGGACCTTGCCCATGGCCGGCTCAGAGGAAGGCGCAGAGGACTCCGATGCTCCCGAGCGCGGCCCCCGAGTAGTCGGAGCAGCGTTGCGCCCTTCCCGGGCCCCTGGCGCGGGGGCAAAGCGCGGAGGTCGCGATCATCGTGGCCCCGAATATGAAGAGGCCGCACCCGAGGCCGATTGGGCTCCACCTCTGCTCCGTCACCCCGATCGGCTCGCCGCCATTCCCGGGGTCCGGTCGCTGTTCCCGGGCCGAGGCGTCGCCGCTGAGCATCGAGGCGCAGGAGACGTCCGCGTAGGCGCCCGGGTCGAGCGGGTTGAAGACGCGGACCAGCAACTCGGGCCGGTCAGCGCACGCCGCGGCGACCTCGGAGCGCCCGGCCTCAAGGATCCGGGGGATCGCGTTCTCCGGCGCCGTCGTCTGGTCGAGCTCGACGTAGAAGCTCGCCGACGGGGGCTCGGCGCCCGCCTGGATGTCGCGATCCGCTTGTGGCTCGGTCGCTCCGTCCGGTGCGCCGCAGGCTGGCGTTCCCATGAGCGCGGCCAGGGCCAGGCTGATCCTGGTGTGCATGGTCCACCTCCACGCGATGCATTCCGTCGCGCGCGGGGCTTTATTGCCAGCGGCATGCCAGGGCCAGAGAAACCAGCGCGCGCGTGAGCTCAGGGCAGGGTGAAGTCGTTGAGCTCGTCCCGTTGGCCGAGGTCATCGGGACCATCGCCAAGAACGAAGGGCGCACCCTGAGCGCCGTGCTGCGCCTTCGGCGGTGCGGTGGTGCTCAAATTAGTACTGGAGACGAAGAGAAATGGAGACTTCTCCACCCAGGTAGATGGGCGAGCGAGCAGAAAGTGGGTAACAAGCACAACGGCCCTACTAAGGTCCGTGTTTGGTGAAAACGGGTCTCATTACGAGGCCGCTATGACTCTTCAGGGAAAGATCTCCGTCTGGAAGCACCAGCTCGCCATCGAGATGTATGGCGTGCTTCAGTCCGCTGAGGAAGCATGGGACCGTGGGTACGTTTTTGAGGTGAAAGAGCTCGCGGAAGCGGAGGTGGAGGCCAGTCTCATGGACCGAGGCGAATAGTTTCTCTCGAAGGGCTACTACCAACCGGCGGCCGTTCTCGCCGGATCGGTGCTGGAGCAGCATTTGCGGTCCATGTGCGCGCGCCATGGTGTCGATACGCACAACGCGAGCGGGAAGCCGCTTACCCTTGAGCCACTGAACACCGCCCTCTGCCATCACGCGCCTCCTGCTGACGTTGAGGACGTCGACGCGCCGCCGTGGTGCCGTCTGCGCCTGCAGCTTGAGCGCGAACGCCCGCTGACGGCCCGTCAAGAGCCCGAGCGCGCGCCCGAGGAGCCATGGACGCTCACGCTGCACCCTTGCGCCCGGAGTGGCCGGGAACCAGGGAGGGACCGTGGACCTGGACGATAGAAACCCTGTGTGAGCGCGCTGATGTGCAGGAGCTTCACAGGATCTGGCGGTGCCCTGGATTCGACGCGCCCAGAAAAAGGAATACCAATGAACTTCCCGGATCGCTCCCTCCTCCCGGAGAACCAGGAGAAGCTCGTCATCACGGTGGCGCCGTACGGGCCGGAATGGGAGCCGGCCGATTTTCCGGAAGACATCGCCGTGACGATGGAAGAACAGATCCAGAAGGCGGTGGACTGTTACTCCGCGGGCGCCACCGTGCTGCACGTGCACGCGCGCGAGGCGAACGGCAAAGGCTCCAAGCGGCTGTCCAGGTTCAACGAGCTCCTGGCGGGGCTGCGCGACGCGGTGCCCGAGATGATCCTGCAGGTCGGCGGATCGATCTCCTTTTCTCCGGAGAACGAAGGGGCGCAGGCCAAATGGCTGAGCGACGACACGCGCCACATGCTGGCCGAGCTCTCGCCGAAGCCCGACCAGGTCACGATCGCGATCAGCACCATCCAGATGAACGTCGTCGAGCTGATGACCGAGGACGACTATGCCGGCAGCTCGTTCGCGCGGCCGGAGGTCTACGAGGCGTACCGCGAGATGACCGTGCCGGCCGGCCCCGCCTGGGTCGAGGAGCACCTGAGGCGGCTCTCAGCAGCGGGCATCCAGCCCCACTTCCAGCTCGCGAACATCCCCCAGATCGAGACCGTGGAGCGCCTGATCCGCCGCGGCCTCTACACCGGGCCGCTCAACCTCACGTGGGTCGCCATCGGCGGCGGTTTCGACGGGCCGAGCCCCTACAGCATGATGGAGTTCGTCCGCCGCGTGCCCGACGGCGCGTGCCTGACGGTGGAGACCCTCATGCGCAACGTGCTGCCGATCAACACGATGGCGATCGCGATGGGGCTGCACACCCGCTGCGGCATCGAGGACACGCTGTGGAGACGCAAGGGGCAGCGCATGACCTCGGTGCAGCAGATCGAGCAGCTCGTCCGCATCGCGCGCGAGCTCGGCCGCGAGGTGGCGGACGGCAGGGAGGCCCGCCGCATCTACAGGATCGGCGAGACGTACCGGGACGCCGACGAGACGCTGTCGAAGCTCGGTTACGCGCCCGAGCGCAAGGCGGGCGAGCGCGACGCCCCACGGCGCGAGGCGGCCTAGCGCCGGCATGGGATCGGGGGGAGTTCGATGGCACATGGTATCCGTTTCCACCGGACCGGCGGGCCGGAGGTCCTGCGCTGGGAGGAAGCCGACGTCGGCAGCCCGGGTCCTGGCCAGGCCCGGGTCCGTCATGTCGCCGTCGGGCTCAACTTCGCCGACACCTACTTTCGCACCGGGCTTTATCCCGTGCCGCTCCCCAGCGGCATCGGGGTCGAGGCGGCTGGCGTGGTGGAGGCGGTCGGTGAGGGCGTCACGAGCGTCGCGCCGGGCGACCGGGTGACGTACACCGGCTTCCTGGACACGCTCGGGGCGTACTGCACCGAGCGGATCCTGCCCGCGGCGCCGCTGATCCGGCTGCCGGAGGGCATCGGCTGCGAGACCGCCGCGGCGATGACCATGCGGGGCCTCACGTCGGCCTACCTGCTGCGCCGCATCTGGCCTTTGAGGGCCGGCGATGGCATCCTGGTGCACGCGGCGGCGGGCGGCGTGGGCCTCATCGTGTCGCAGTGGGCGAAGCTCCTCGGCCTCACGGTCATCGGCACGGTGTCGACCGAGGCCAAGGGGGACATCGCCCGCGCCCACGGCTGCGACCACATCATCCATCATGGCCGCGAGGAAGTGGCCAGTCGCGTGCGCGAGCTGACGGGCGGAGCCGGCGTGGCGGTCGTCTACGACAGCATCGGCAGGGACACGTTCGCCGGCTCGCTCGGCTCGCTGCGGCGGCGCGGGCTGCTCGTGTGCATGGGCACGGCCTCGGGCCCGGTGCCGCCGCTCGACGTGGCAGCGCTCGCGGCCAAGGGATCGGTGTTCGTCACGCGCCCGGCGCTCGCCGACTACATCGCCGATCCCGCGGAGAAGGCCGAGCTCGCAGGCGAGCTGTTCGGCCACGTCGCCGCGGGGCGCATCCGCATCGAGATCAACCAGCGCTACAGACTCGAGGACGCGGCGCAGGCGCACCGTGATCTCGAGTCGCGCCGGACGACCGGATCGTCGATCTTCGTCGTCTAGCGCGCGGAGCCGACCCCGGATCGCCGCGCCGGCGCCAAGGCAACAGGAGGACCAGAATGACCAGCTCAGCATTCGCCCGATCGGCCGCCGCCCGCCCCGAGACGCGGGGATCCATCCCGGTCGAGCCGCTCACCTGCACCATCGGCGCCGAGCTCGTCGGCGTGAGCCTGGCCGACGCCGCGCGCGACGACGCGCTCTTCGCCGAGATCAGGGCGCTCTTGTTGAAGCACCGGGTCCTGTTCCTGCGCGACCAGGACATCACGCGCGCGGATCACGTCGCGTTCGCGAGGCGCTGGGGCGAGCTCGAGGACCACCCCATCGCCGGCAGCGATCCTGATCATCCGGGGCTGGTGCGCATCTACAGGGACCTGACCAGCCCGCCGGAGCACTACGAGAACTCGTATCACTGCGACGCGACCTGGCGCGAGGCGCCGCCGATGGCCTGCGTCCTGCGCTGCGTCGAGACGCCGGAGGTCGGCGGCGACACCGTCTGGGTCAATATGGTCGAGGCGTACAGCCGCCTGCCCGAGCACATCAAGCAGCGGATCGCGGGGCTGCGCGCCAGGCACAGCCTCGAGGCCACCTTCGGCGGCACGATGGCGATGGAGAAGCGCCACGCGCTCAGGGCCAGGTATCCCGACGCGGAGCACCCGGTCGTGCGCACCCATCCGGAGACCGGCGAGAAGATCCTGTTCGTCAACGCCTTCACCACGCACTTCGTCAACTTCCACACACCGGACAATGTGCGCGTCGGCCAGGATTTCGCGCCCGGGGCGAGCCACCTCTTGAGCTACCTGATCAGCCAGGCGGCGATCCCCGAGGTTCAGGTCCGCTTTCGCTGGAAGAAGAACAGCGTCGCGATCTGGGACAACCGCTGCACCCAGCACTACGCGGTCCAGGATTACTGGCCTGCGGTGCGCAAGATGGAGCGCGCCACGATCATCGGCGACCGGCCCTACTGACGGTTGGCATCGATCACATCCGGGCTTCCAGGACGCTGTTGGCCCAGGGCGAAGGCCAGCGCGGCAGCGAGCGCGACGAGCGGGACGACCTGCAGGGCGCCGAGCAGGCCGATCCGGTCGGCGAGGAAGCCGGTGACCGCAGGCCCCGGGGCCAGGCCGAGCAGGTTGTTGGCCAGCGCCAGCGTCGCGAACGCCGTTGCGCGGAGGGACGCCGGGGTCATGCCGGCGACCATGGCGCTGGCCGGGCCGGCGGTGGCGCCCGCAAAGAAGGTCCCGGCGCCCATCAGCACCACCTGCACGGGGCCTGCTTCGAGCCGGAACGCCACGGCGAGCAAAGCGCAACAGGCCAGGCTGCAGGTGATCGCCATCCGCCACCGGCGAGCCGGCTGACGGCGGCTCAGACGATCGGTGAGCACACCCCAGCAGATCATGCCGACGCCGCTGATCAGGACGAAGACTGCCGCGGCGGCGCCGGCCCGATCGACCGTCATGCCGTAGTAACGGTTCAGGTAGCTGGGCAACCAGGCCAGCGCGGCCCCCATGATGAACAGCGCCAGACCGCTGCCGACATAGACACAAACGAGCGCGGGAGTGGAGAACAGCGCCTCGAGGACGCCGCGGAAGGTCATCGGCCGGCTTGCAGGGGGCCGCGCGATGGCGGCGCGCGGCCCCTCCTGCGCTGGTAGCAACCGCCGTTCTGTGATGGCGAAACGGTAGATCACGACCAGGACGAAGCCGAACAGGGTCATGACGCCGAACGACCAGCGCCAGCCCAGCCGCGCCGCGACGTGGCCGCCCAGCGCCATGCCCAGCACGGCGCCGAAGGCGCCCCCCGCCGTGAAGGCGCCGCTCAGGCTGGCCCGCTGACGGCGTGGAAACACCGACAACACCACGGCGGCACCGACGCTGCCGTAGGCGGCCTCCCCGACGCCGACCACGCAGCGAGCGACGAGCATCTCTCCGAAGTTGGCCGACAGCGCACAACCCAAGGTCGCCACGCTCCAGAGCACCGCCATGAGGGTCAGGCTCCGGACGCGTCCCCAGCGGTCGGCCAGCAGCGATAACGGCACGGTCAGCAGAGCGACCATCAGCGCCACGACGCCGCTCAGGGCTCCCACCTGGGTATCGGACAGGCCCCACTCCACCTTCAGCGACGGCGCGACCGCGTTCAGGACCTGCCGCGACATGTAGTCGGACAGCAGCAGGCCAAAGCTCAAGGCAAAGACCAGCCAGGCGTAGGCGCGCGACACGGCGGGCGTTTCGGGGAGCTCATCCGCCTCGGGCTCGCGGGGGTGCAGCGCCAAGATGTTCTCCTTTCGTGTCGAGGAGATCCCTGCGGCCTGTCGGAGCTGGGCCATCGACCGATCTTCACGTGGCACACGACATGGCAAATGGCACGCGATCTGCGGCGGTCAGGAAGACGGTTCATGCCTCACGCAGCGGCACGGCGCGCTCGCTCGCCGGCGGGCCGGCGCACAGCGGTCGTCGGCCGTGGTCCAGTCGACCCCGAGCGTCCGCGGGCACGCCGAAGGCGGCGAGGGTGAATACCGGCATGATGGCGCCGAACACGCCGAGCCCCATGAACGCCGCGATCCCGAGGTGCAGGAGGGCCGTGGCCACGATGACGGCGCGCCGGGTGAGCCGCGGCCAGATGAGGAATGCGTACCCGATCTCCACGCCGAGCACCGCCCACCCCGCGACCTGCGCGAGCCACGGGTGCCAGGCCAACCAGGAGAGATCGAGCTGGCGGTACTCCGGGAGCATGACCGAGCGCCAGATCGCCTCGCCGTTCCACCACGACGGGCCTGACGCCTTTTCCAGCCCGCTGGCCAGGTAAGCGATGCAGAGGTGCAGCTGGACGACGCGCAGCCCGAGCCGCGCGGCCATGGTCGGCTCGGCGGCCGCGCGGCTCGGCCCGCGCAGCCATCGATCGACGGACAGCGCGGCGCCTGACGGGATCCAGACGAGATAGAAGAGAAAGATGTTGGCGAAGAGATCCGCTCCGTACACGGTGGCGTCCGCCGTCACCATCAGCATCCTGTGGGTGATCCACGCGATCAGGGCAGAGGCCCTCGTCCGGAACCCGCAGAGCAGCGAGGCGAGGGAGAGCACGTAGACGACGCCGGTGAATTCGAGGAGCGATGTCTCGCCGATCCCGAGCGGGCCGAGCCGCTCGGCCAGCCAGCCGATCCCCGGCAGATCGATCTCGGCGAAGGCCTCCCGCAGCGGGCCCTGGAGGATGCCCGCTGGACCGTAGAGCTCGAAGAGCGCGGGAGCGACGAGCGCCGCCTGGACGAGGAGCACGGTCGCGAGCCCGATGCGGAGCGCCGCGAGGGGCTCCGCGGACGCAGGGGCGAGCACGAAGCGCTCGATCTGCGAGGCGACGCGCAGCGAGGCGACGCGGGAGAGCCCCGCTCTGCGCGAGATATCGCTCGGCCCGATCACGGCGCACCGCCGTTTCTCTGCCGGGCGGCCGGAACCCTGGAATGCTGGACGAGCTTCGCCTGATAGAGCAGGTCCCACGCCGGCCGGCGGCCCTCGCGGTACTGCTGCATCGAGGGCAGATCGCAGATCTCCAGCCGGACGACCACGCTCTCGGCCCCCGGGTGCCTCGCGAACATCTTACCCGCCCACGAGGCGACGAGCGAGCGCCGCAGCGGCTCGTCCTCCGCCTGCAAGAACAGCGAGAGGATGCTCCTGACGCGGAGATCCGCCTCGTGGTTCGCTCCGGACTCCAGCACCTCGGCGCGGGCCGCGCCGTTCGCGTCCGTGACCTGGAACCTGGCCCAGGGCAGCGCGCTGACGGAAGGAGCGAAGAAGTTGTAGCCGCTACCAGCCCCGGAGAGGGCCCCATGATAGGCGATCACCCGGCCAAGTCCCCCCGCCTTCTGCGGATCGACATGGAGCGCCCCGAGGACGACGCAGCCGAGGTGCGCTGCGGCGGCGGCCACGATGAAGACGGTGCGCCCACGACGTCGTGTTCTTCCACCCATGAGGATCCCTTCCGCTTCACGCGCCTGGAGGCCCTGAGCGGCCGGGCGCCGTCGAGGCGCCGAGGCTCGTCCTCGGCGCCTCGACGCTGCGAGAAGCGCGCCATCACTGACCGTCGGGGAGGTTCACCGCAGGCGTGGGAATGTCACCTTCCGGAGCCGCCTCGACCCCCGAGGAAAGCGAGCGCCACGGCCGATACCACCCGTACGGCCGGAAGCCCGGCCGGTAGCCGTACGGTCGATAGCCGTATGGCCGGTAGCCGTATGGCCGATAGCCGTACGGCCGGTAGCCATAAAGGCCGTACGGCCGGTAAGCATGATATGGGACGACCCGGGCGTCGTCGAGCACCGGGGTCGCCGTCTCCTCGACGATCACGAGATCCTGGATTGGCGTCGTGGTCTCCGCTGCTGCGAGCTGCGTCGTGCCGAGGGCGACGCCGGACAGCGCCAGCGCACCAAGGGCTTTCACCAGATTCATCATGGACTCCTTTCAACGCGAGCGGCTTGATGGGTGTCACCCCATCCACGCTGCGGCCATGATGATGCAAGCGTGAGGCCCGTTCGCGGCGTACCGCCGGCGCTCCGCGCCGCCGCCGCTACGGAGTCCCCGCCTTTCGCTGCTGGTAGATGTCCTTGACGTTGATCTCCATGAACGTGTCCGGCTTCGCGAGCGGCGAGAAGCCGAACTGCCGGTAGAGCCCGTGCGCGTCCGCGGTGGCGAGCATCGTCCGCCGCAGCCGGAGGTGACCCAGGGCCTCGGCGATATGAGCGATCAGCGCCTTGCCGTACCCCTGGCGTTGCTCCGCCTCGACGATGAACACGTCGGCCAGGTACGCGAACGTCGCGTGGTCGGTGATCACCCGGGCGAACCCGATCTGCGCTCCCGCCTTGTAGACGCCGAAGCAGAGCGAGCCCTGGATGGCCCGCTCGACCACCTCCCGGGGGATGCCGGTGCTCCAGTAGGCAGACGCGAGGAAGGCGTGGATCCGCTCGACGTCGAGGAGCGCCTTGTCCGACGAGATGACGATGTCTTCAGCTGCCTTGTGCTCCACTGTGCGATCCTCCGTTCTGCCTGCGCGCGCGGGGTCCTGGTCCCTGACGGCTCTCCAGCGACCCGCGTGTCCGTCGCTCTCCGGGGAGGCCACCCGAAGGACCGGGCGGCGTCAAGAGGAGGCGCCGGGCGCGCGGTCCGGCGCGCGCTCGATCCAGCGCGCGCCCGTGGACGGCGACCTCGCTGGCGTGCGACGTTGCCCGCGAGCACGAGGGAGGAAGCATGCTCACGCTCCTCGGGGTCGCGGTCGTGGTTGTCGGCTTCGTCGCCCGGCTGAATCCGCTCCTTGTCATCGCCGCGGCGGCCATCGCGACGAGCCTCTCGGCGGGGATGAGCCCGATCCAGGGGATCTCCGCCCTGGGGAAGGCGTTCAACGACAACCGCTATGTCAGCCTGGTCTGGCTGGTGCTGCCCGTCATCGGCCTCCTGGAGCGCTCGGGCCTCCAGGAGCGGGCGCGCGCGCGGATCTCGCGGGTGAAGACCGCGACCACCGGGCGCCTCCTGCTGGTCTATTTCGCGATACGGCAGCTCAGCGCGGCCCTGGGCCTGACCTCGCTCGGCGGCCACGCGCAGATGGTCCGGCCGCTGATCGCGCCCATGGCCGAGGGCGCGGCGGAGAACCGGCACGGGCCGCTGCCCGACCGGGCGCGCTGGCTGATCCGCGCCTCCGCGGCGGCGGCCGACAACGTGGCCCTGTTCTTCGGGGAGGACATCTTCCTCGCCATCTCGTCGATCCTGCTCATCAAGGGGTTCCTCGAGCAGAACGGCATCGTCGTGGAGCCGCTCCAGGTGTCGGTCTGGGCCATCCCCACGGCGGTCCTGGCGCTCCTGATCCACGGGACACGGCTCCTCCTGCTCGATCGGCGGCTCCAGCGCGAGATCGCCCGCGAGGGAGCCGGGGAGGAGCGCGGGTGATCTCGCTCGACCTCGCCTACGCCATGGCAGGGCTGTTCTTCGCGGCGTCGGCCGTCCTCAGCGCGGTCGATCGCGAGAACGCGAAGCGCTGGAAGAACGCCCTCTTCTGGGGGCTCCTGGCGACGAGCTTCCTCTTCGGCCCGCGCCTCGGGGACCTCGGGAACGGGGTGCTCGTGCTCGCGCTCGTGCTCCTCGGCGGCGTCGGGGGCCTGGGGCAGGGGCGCCCCGCCACCACGACGCCCGCGGAGCGGCTCGCCGGCGCCGCGAGGAGCGGGGACCGCCTCTTCGTCCCGGCGCTGATCATCCCGGCGACAGCGCTCCTCGGCACGCTGGTCCTCCGCCGCGTCTACGTCCTCGGGTCTCCCCTGATCGACCCCCGGCAGGCCACGCTGATCTCGCTCGCCCTCGGCGTCGCGCTGGCGCTCGCGGTCTCCGCGGCGTGGCTGCGCCCGCCGTGGCTCGCCCCCTTGCAGGAAGGCCGGCGGCTGCTCGACACGGTGGGCTGGGCGGCGATCCTGCCCCAGCTGCTGGCGGCGCTCGGGGTCGTCTTCGCGGCCGGGGGCGTCGGCGACGTCGTCGGCGGGCTGGCCGGGAGCGTGATCCCGCCCGGCAGCCGCCTCGCCGCGGTGGCGGCCTACACCGCGGGCATGGCGGTGTTCACCGTGGTCATGGGGAACGCTTTCGCGGCGTTCCCGGTCATGACCGCCGCCGTGGGCCTGCCCCTGATCGTGCGCCGCTTCGGCGGCGACCCGGCGATCATGAGCGCCATCGGCATGCTGTCCGGCTTCTGCGGCACGCTGATGACCCCCATGGCAGCGAACTTCAACGTCGTGCCCGCGGCGCTGCTCGGGCTCCCCGACCGCGACGCCGTGATCAAGGCCCAGCTCCCCACCGCGCTGCTCCTGCTGGCCGGCAACACGCTGCTCATGTACCTGCTCGTCTTCCCGCGCTGAGGCGCTCCTCTCCATGACGCACGCCCTGACCCCCGAGATCGCCTCGCAGCTCGCCGCCCTCGCCCTCGGGCACGTGACGCGGGAGTACCCGCACAAGCTCGATCACGTCATGGCCGGCCCCGAGGACGTGAAGGGCCCGCGCGACCTGCACCCCCTCTTCCACGGCAGCTTCGACTGGCACTCTTGCGTGCACGGCCACTGGCTGCTTGCGCGCATATACCGCCTCTTCCCCGGGGCGCCTGGCGCCGCGCCCGTCCGCGCGCTGCTGGACGCGCAGCTCACGGGCGAGAAGGTCGCGGCGGAGCTGGCCTATCTCCGGCGCCCGTCGAGCCGCGGCTTCGAGCGGCCCTACGGGTGGGCGTGGCTGCTCCTGCTCGCGGCCGAGCTCGAGCGGCACGGCGCCGAGGAGGGCCGCCGGTGGTCGGCGGCGCTGGCCCCGCTCGGCGACGCGTTCGCCGAGCGCCTCCGCGAGTTCCTGCCCACGGCCACGTACCCGGTCCGCGCCGGCGCGCACACGAACACGGCCTTCGCCCTCGCGCTCGCGCTGGAGTACGCCGCCGTGAAGGGCGACGACCGGCTGTCGCGGCGCTGCGCCGAGGCGGCGCGGGCGTGGTACGGCCGCGACGCGGACTGCCAGGCGTGGGAGCCCTCGCAGGACGACTTCCTCTCGCCGGCCCTGATCGAGGCCGAGTGCATGCGCCGGGCCCTGCCCGGGCCGGAGTTCCTCGCCTGGTTCGCGCGGTTCCTGCCGCGCGCGGCGCAGGGCGAGCCCGCGACGCTGTTCCAGCCCGCGGTGGTCAGCGACCGGAGCGACGGCAAGATCGTCCACCTCGACGGGCTCAACCTGAGCCGCGCCTGGTGCTGGCGCTCGCTCGCGGCGGCGCTGCCCGGCGGAGACCCGCTGCGCGCCCGCGCCCTCGACGCGGCGGAGCGCCACCTCGACGCCAGCCTGCCGCACGTCACGGGCGACTACATGGGCGAGCACTGGCTGGCGAGCTTCGCCCTCCTCGCGCTGGGCGCGGGCGCGGACTGACACGCCACGAGGAGCTCGAGGAGACGAGCCTCGTGGTGGGGCGAGGGCGCTGCGCGCGCGGCGTCACCGCGGCCTCGCCGGTGACGAGCTGACTCTGCAGTGTCCAGTTCACCTGTGCACCCATGGGCTCCATGGCGCGCACAAGCGCGCACAACCTGGCCATGGGGCGGTCCACGTGGGCGCGGGGATCGCCGCGGCGCCGAGCGCGAAAGCAGGGGCGAGCTGGATGGCGTGCCGGGGCTCAGCGCGCGAGCGCGCTGGCTGGGTGAATTTATGAATGCTCACAGCAGCGAATACCTCGCTTGCCGAGCGGCGGGCTGGTCGATCGAAGTTGACACGGAACATGTGAACGCTCACAGTGTCGAGCGGTCGTCATGCTTTTGCTTCGCTCCGGATGGGCCGTTATACGCATCCAGGAGACAGTCCTGAAGTAGCGCTCGACTATGTTGCTCGCGGCTGGGATCGCGGTCCTGGCCAGTGGCACCCTGATTGCAGCATCGATCCCAGCGGCCCCAGCGGCGGTGGGACCCCGGTGCAGCCGGCAGCGGCGGGAACCTCGGTGTCGACCCGACGTATCCCGCCCAGCAGCAGGCCTCTCCGGGGGGCTGCACCATAGACATCTGGTCGTGCTGTACGGCAACGCCAGCTGCTCGGTGATGGGGAGGCTCCTGCTCGTGCGCTTCATCGTCGTGCAGCAGGTCCTGAGGCGCTCGGCGCGGCGCGCTTCCTGCGCAGCCAGCGCCGGCGACGTACGGTCGAGCGCGCGGCGAGCGACCCCGATCCACGCGAGGGCGGCGTCGAGCAGTGAGAAGATTCCAGTTTCACTTACTTGATTTGACGAGGAGAACAAGATGAGGTTCGGAACCAAGCAGAGCTTGCTTGCTGCGGCGGCGACGGGCGTCCTCGCCGTGTCGTGCGTCATCGGCCCCGAGGGGGCGTACGACGCCGAGGTCGAGGAGCAAGGCTCGCTCGAGGGTGCCATCACCGTCGATACGAGCGCGGTCTACACGATCGTCGGCGTCCAGAGTGGAAAGTGCGTGCAGGTGGCCGGAGGCAGCACCGCTGATGGCGCGGCGATGCAGATCTCCAGCTGCAACGGCTCGACGCGGCAACAGTTCCGCATGGAATCGGCGGGCGGCGGTTACTATCGCATCCGCAACGTCAACAGCAACCGCTGCATGGACGTGGCGGGCGCCTCCACCGGCGACGGCGCCGCCGTCCAGCAATACTCCTGCTGGACCGGGACAAACCAGCAGTGGTCGTTCACGGACGTCGCCAGCGGCGTCGTGCGCCTCACCGCGCGCCACAGCGGCAAGTCCCTGGACGTCTACGGCCGCGGCAGCGCGGACGGCACCGCGGTGATTCAATGGGCGTCGAACGGCGGCACCAATCAGCAATTCCGCCTCACGCCCGTGAGCTCGGGAACCGGCGGCACCGGCGGGGGCGGCACGGGCGGCACCGGCGGCACCGGCGGCACCGGCGGCACCGGCGGCACCGGCGGCACCGGCGGCACCGGTGGCGGCACCGGCGGCACGTGTACCGCGTCACAACCGACTGGTCGAAACGTGTCGGGGAGCGGCCCTTATCGGGTGGTCGTCGAGACGAACTCGGACCCGGGCATCAACCAGGGCACCATCTATCGTCCGGCGGATCTCAGTGGCAGCACCAAGTTTCCGATCTTCGTCTGGGGGGAGGGCGCATGCTCGCGAGACGGGCTCGCGAATCAAGCGGCCATGGCCCAGATTGCCTCGCACGGCTACTTCGTGGTGGCGGACGGGACACCGGTCAACAGCCAGCCCAACCGCGACCTCGGGAGCGGAGGCGACGTGCTGCGCGGCTACGTCGACTGGGTGATCGCCCAGAATGACAAGCCTTGCAGCGCCTACTACCAGAAGATCGAGACCACGAAGGTCGCCGCGAACGGCTTCTCCTGCGGCGGCTTGATGGCGTCGGGGACCGCCGCGGATCCCAGAATGACGACCTGGGGACACACGAGCAGCGGCTCTTTCTCGGCGAATCAGTCGTTCTACAACTCGATTCACACACCCGTGTTGATCATCACCGGCACCGCGGATAGCCTGGGCGCGAACGTGAACGGCGCGAGAGACTTCCAGAACATCGCCGCCCTGGGTGATATCCCGGTCATGATGTTCGCCAAGGTCGGCGCGGATCACGGGGGCGACCTGTGGGCCCGGAACGGCGGCGAGTTCACTCAGGTCAACCTGGCGTGGCTCAACTGGTGGCTCAAGGGCGACGAGTCGGCCACCGGCAAGGGCATGCTCGTCGGCCCGAGCTGCCGCTTCTGCACCGACAGCACCTGGCAGGTCTCTTCCGCCAATCTGCCCTAGGGTGGCTCGCTCTCGAACCGCCTTGCTCCGAGGAGCAAGGCGGTTTGACCGACCCTGGCGCACGCGGAGGGAACCTATCCACCCCGCGCGCGTCTCGACATTCATCCGCAGCGGCAATGGCCGGCGCGGCGGCCCGCTCGGGACCCTTGAGCGCGCCGCGCGCGACCCCGACCCACGCAAGGGCGGCGTCGAGCAGTGAGAAGACGGCAGTTTCACTTACATTACAGGACGAGGAGGACAAGATGAGATTCGGAACCAAGCAGAGCTTGCTTGCTGCGGCGGCGACGGGCGTCCTCGCCGTGTCGTGCGTCATCGGCCCCGAGGGGGCGTACGACGCCGAGATCGAGGAGCAAGGCTCGCTCGAGGGCGCCATCACGGTCGATACGAGCGCGGTCTACACGATCGTCGGCGTCCAGAGTGGAAAGTGCGTGCAGGTGGCCGGAGGCAGCACCGCTGATGGCGCGGCCATGCAGATCTCCAGCTGCAACGGCTCGACGCGGCAACAGTTCCGCATGGAATCGGCGGGCGGCGGTTACTATCGCATCCGCAACGTCAACAGCAACCGCTGCATGGACGTGGCGGGCGCCTCCACCGGCGACGGCGCCGCCGTCCAGCAATACTCCTGCTGGACCGGGACAAACCAGCAGTGGTCGTTCACGGACGTCGCCAGCGGCGTCGTGCGCCTCACCGCGCGCCACAGCGGCAAGTCGCTGGACGTCTACGGCCGCGGCAGCGCGGACGGCACGGCCGTGATTCAATGGGCGTCGAACGGCGGCACCAATCAGCAGTTCCGCCTCACGCCCGTGAGCTCGGGAACCGGCGGCACCGGCGGGGGCGGCACCGGCGGCACCGGCGGCACCGGCGGGACCGGCGGCACGGGCGGGACCGGCGGGACCGGCGGCACCGGCGGCACCGGCGGCGGCGGCGGCTCCAGCGGCACGCGCAGCGCCGGCTGCGGCATTCCCACCTCCCTCGCCAGCGGTAGCCGCACCATCAACGTCAACGGCACCACGCGCCAGTACGTGCTCGACATTCCGGCGAACTACGACGCGAACAAGGCGTATCGGCTGGTGTTCGGCTGGCACTGGCGCGGCGGATCGGCCAACGACGTCGTGAACAACGGGTACTATGGGCTCAAGGCGCTGGCGAACGGCAGCACCATCTTCGTCTCGCCGAACGGCATCGACAACGGCTGGGCCAACACGGGCGGGCGCGACATCGCCTTCGCTCGCGCCATGGTCGACACCCTCAAAGCCAACCTGTGCGTCGACACGAGCCGCGTCTTCTCGACCGGGTGGAGCTTCGGGGGGATGATGTCGAACGCGCTCGGCTGTGACATGGCGGACACCTTCCGAGCCATCGCGCCGATGTCCGGCGCCCTCTACAGCGGCTGCAACCGGTCGAACACCCAGCCCGTCGCCGTCTGGATGTCCCACGGCCTGTCCGACAGCGTCGTCCCCATCTCGGCCGGAAGGGAGGCGCTCGACGTCTTCGTGCGCAAGAACGGCTGCAGCACCGAGACGAGCCCCGTCGGCCCCAGCTCGTGCGTCGCCTATCAAGGGTGCCGGGAGGGATACCCGGTGCACCGCTGCGAGTTTGCCGGTGACCACCAGCAGCCGAGCTTCGCGAGCTCGGCCATCTGGAACTTCTTCACGCAATTCTGACCTCGCACCCCGCCGACGCGGCGGCGCGGGCAGCGGCAGACGCGCCCGCCCGAGCCGCCGCGTCGCCCCGCCCCGCCCGTGAGCAGTCAGCTCTCTCTCTCCCGACGAGGAGTGGCGGCTCATTGCGGTCGGGCCGCCCAGCTGCCGCGCTCCGTGACGTGAGCCGTCAGGACCGGGGGGCGGCCACTCCATCGACGACGCCCCCGAGCGCCCTCTCTCCACATCATCCTGGAACGCACGCTCGGCGCGCCCGCCAGAAGTCCGGCCGCGGATGGCCGGTGACGACGCCGGCCGCCGTGTCGATGGTCAGCGAGCAGGCGCGCGCGCCCGTCCTTCACGAAATTCGCCCGGCCGTCGCGGGCTCTTCTCCACCGATCGACCTCGGCGGGCCGCCGCCATGCGCTCGGACGCGGCGCTTGCGCACAGGCGTTGAGCGTGACAAGTCACGTGGCATACAGTGGGCGCGGCGTGGCCGGATCCGTGCCGGCATGGGCGACGGTGCATCCGGCGCGTTGTCCGCAACAGGCGTATCGCTCTCGAAGGTAACTGTCACGGACAGCCTCGCTAGCCGTCGACGGCGAGCCAGCGCGCCCGGCGCCCAGCGTCCCTGGCGTTGACGTGCCCTCTCCGCGCCCGCCAGGACGGGCCGCCGCGCCGCGCGGCGCGCCCGCTCATGAAAATTGCTCAGGCTGGACACGGAGAGCGGAACATCGGTGTGCTCGCGTCGCGGTTGCACCGGAGGGGATGACTCTCTCCCTGGCACAGCGGTGCTCCGCTCGACTTCTGCGCTCGCTCCTTGCACCTGACAGCGACTGACAGCGACTGACAGCGACGGATCGACCCTCGTCCGAGAGGAGGTATGTGTGTTATTGGACCAGCGGTTTGTGCAGATCTGGATCGGAACACTGCTCGCGCTCGCCTCCGCTCCAGCCGGAGCGACCCCGTCCCAGGACAGCGCCAGCCGCGCCGAGGCGGGCTGGGGATATCAGCCCCCTGCGGTGGAGCGCGCTGCGTTGTCCCAGGGTTTCTGCAGCCTCGATCTGCCCTACACCGAGCCGCCCTTCATGGCAGACGAGACGACCGGCGTCGCCTGCCCTGATTTCGCCACGCAATCTCCGCTTTGCACGGGGCCTTTCTGCCCCGCCAACCGCGTTTGCCCGGGGACGAGGACGCTGCACGAGGACCTGAATGCATGTCAGGGGGCGACCTGCTGCCTGCCAGGCTCCGTCGACCCGGACGGCGTGGTCGACGTCCTGCCCTACCTGGCGAGGCCGGCGGAATGGCCCTTCTCCGCCGACGCGTCCGTCGATCACAGCACGAACGTCGACGACAGCCCGAGTATCGCGGCGGCCATCGAGTGCGCGGCGTCGCTGCCCGCCAGCAGGCGCACCGTGGTCTTCCCTGCGGGGCGCTACGTGCTGCGCACCCCGCTGCGGCCTCACTATGACACGCTCACCCTGGAGGGACCGGCGCTGTCTCCCGGGGCCAGCCCGGGCGATCCCCGGACCGCGACCCTCGTGGCGATCCCCTGCAATCCGGAGCAGTACCCCGGGGCTATCCAGGTCACCCGGGTCGTCAAGCCGGGCGGGACCGTCGTCAGCGCGGTCCGGGGGCTCTGGATCCGCAATCTGCAGATCGCGCTCACGAACGGGCCACGCGCGACGCCCAACGGCGGCATCCAGCTGAACACCTGCTCGGACTGCAAGGTGGAGAACGTCATCATGCGATACTCGCCCCTCGCGCCCCAGCTACCTTCCTGCAAGCCGAGCAACCTGGAGGGCATCGGCTTCACCTGGGGCTCCGGAGGCGTCATCCGGAACGTGCTCGTGGACGGCGTCTCGAAGAGCGGCATCTACCTGTCCTCCATCGCCGGGTACCACGACACGCCGCCCATCCTGGTGGAGAACTGCGAGATCAGGAACATCAACGGCCCGGTCGGCGCCAGCGCGATCAAGATCGTCACCGCCAACGTGACCGTGCGTAACTGCAATGTCCACCACAGCATGATTCATCCCGGCGACGGCTCGATCTCGGCCAGCGGCGGGCATGGCCTCTGGATCGCCACCCAGATCTCCGCTGGGCCCGGGATCCCGAGCCCCGTGCCGGAGAACATCGTGGTCCAGGACAGCTACTTTCATCACAACGGCGGCGCCGGCGTCGTGCTCGCGAGCGCCATCGAGGAGGACCGTCCGACGGGGGTCCTGATCAAGCGGGTCAGGTTCGCTTACAACGGGAGCCATGGCGTGCACGTCCAGGCGGGCGCCGGCGTGGCGCTCCAGGACGTCTGGTCCTGGGGAAACGCGCTCTACGGCGTCCTCCTGAGCTCGCGCACGACGCTGCCCGCGACCTCGGTCCGGGTAGGGGATGTGACCCTGGAGAACCTGCTCGTCTTCGACAACGCTCTGCGCTTCACGTCGGGCGCCTATCCCGGCATCAAGATAGAGGCCAGCGACGTCACGATCCGCGGCGGTGAGGTGGCTCGCTGCGACCCAGGGCGCGGGAGGCAAACGCGATCCATCCAGCAGCAATGCTGGCTGTCGGGGCCAGCTGGCGCCCAGGAGCTCTTCCATCCGGAAGAGAACGTCATCTCGGGCGTGCGCACCCATGGCACGAGCGCGCCGGAGGTGCTGGCGTGCCCTTATTGATGAGCGCGGGGCGCTCGCCCTGAACCGGCTCACGTCCCCGTCCTCCGCGGCTCGAGCTCGAGGTGTTGGGAACGCGGTGTCGGCGAGCGGCAAGCGTGCGTCGTGGCCACGTGGCCTCGCGCGGGTCGAGCCACCTTCAACGAAACGCTGAAACTGTTTCCGCGTGTCGCCGCTTGTCCGTCAAGGCGCGCTCCTCAAGCATGGAGGACCACCACGACGAGGAGACAAGCATGCATCGGTTTGCCCATCTCAAGCTCAAGTTCGCGAGCCTGACCCTGGCCGCGGGCGCGGCCCTGGCCGCGAGCGCGGCGGCCTGCGGCGACAGCGCCAGCCCGGCGCGGCCCCCGCAGTCCACGCTCGAGGTCCACGCTCGGCTCGACGCGACCGGCGTTGGCGACATCACCCAGATGCCCGACGGCCGCGTCATCATCGGCTTTCACCCGTTCTACACGCCCGAGGTGCAGGTGGCGCTGCTCAACCCAGACCGGAAGTCCACCACGCCGTACCCGAGCACGGCGTGGCAAAGCTGCAAGAACGCCGACGGCAGCTGGAGATCCGATTTCAACGCCTGCCTGGACTGGGTGCTCGGCCTGCACACGGACCAGAACGGCGTCCTCTGGCTGCTGGACTCGGCCAGATCCACGGACAAGGCGGCGGGGCGCCCCGCTGGCCTCGTGCCCAAGCTCGTTGGGTGGAATACCCACCAGAACGAGCTCGCGCGCGTCATACCCATCTCACCCGAAGCCACCATGACCGAGTCGCAGCACAACGACTTCGTGGTGGACCTGAAGCACAACGTGATCGTGATCGCCGATGAGGCCATCGGCGAAGGCTCGGGCGGCGTCGAAGAAGACGTGATCCTTGTCGGCGAGGACGACGAAGAAGTGTCCCTTGCGGCACGGCCCGGGCTTCTTGTCCTTCCGCTCCCGGATAGGCCCAGGCTGGATGGAGACCCCGGTGGCGTCCATGGAGAGGCAGAAGGCGGTCTCGAAGGCCTCTTTGCGCGCGGCCTCGACGATGGCGCCCAGCGTCGCGCCCGCGTCTTCGGCGTAGCGGCACATTGTGCCGCGATCGAGCGACGCCCCCTGAAGCTCCAGCTGCTGCTCCAGTCGATAGAACGGGACGCCGAGCAGGTACTTGCTGGTGAGGATGTGCGCAATCATCGACGGCGCGAGGAACGACCGCCGGAACAGCTCCTTCGGAAGCGGCGTCGTGATGAAGATCGTGCATGTCTCGCCCTTCGGCGCCGGCGGCGGCGCGTCGAGCGATGCGGAGGAAGCGCGCGACTCGCCGGCCGCTGCCGTGTCCTCCGGGCTGACGCTCGCAGCGGGCGTCGGCGTCGGGACTTCTCTCGCGACGACCTGGAGCGGGGCAGCTTCCCCCTCGCCAGAGCTGCTCGCATCCGTGACGGACCTCTCGGCCTTGTACACGACGCGTGCGAGCACAATGCGGCGCATTCCGCCGCGCTCGTAGCCGAGTCGCGAGGTCTCCTCGACCCCGATGCGCGTCGCCGTCGCATCGAGCTCAGGACAGGAGAGCTCGATGCGGACGACGGGCAGGTCCGACTCGGCCAGGTCGCGACGGCCCTTGCCGCCGGTCCTTCATTTCGGCCCTCTGGGGTCGTCGTGCTGCCGCTCGTCGCCCGTCTTGCGCTCGGCGGCGTCGAGTGCCTTCTCGAGACGCTGGACCTCGAGGAACATCGAGTCGAACGCCAGCTGCTCGGCGCTCACCTCGGCGCGCTCCGCCTTGGCCACGAACAGTCGACGTCGGAGAAGCTGCAGCTGCTCGAGCGCACGGGTGTAGGCGCGCCGGAACTGCGCGAGCGCATCGCGCGCTCCGACCAGCTCGCTCTTTGCCGCTGCGAGCTCCGCTTCGAGCTGCGCGATGCGCTGCTGCTCGGGCGTCGGCGTCGGCTTGGCGGCGGCGTCGGGCACGACGCCGCCATACGTAAGCCGAGCGTCCTTGTCGAGCGAATTCGTGCGGCCCAGTGGACGCGGCGCGGTGCGCGCCTTCGCGGTTTGGACGTGGGCGCGATCTCGATGCCGTCGAGCAGCGTCTCGAGCGTCGCGTCGTCCACCTCGACGTGCGTGGCGCCCTCGGTCGGGGGGTCGGGCAGCACGAACGCCCCGCGATCCAGGCGCTTGGAAAACAGGCAAAGCCCGCTGCCATCGAAGAAGAGGATCTTGATGCTGGTCCGCCGCTTGCCGATGAACGCGAACAGCGCTCCGCAGCGCGCCTCATACCCCACACGCTCGCGAATCAGACCCGAGAGCCGCTCGAAGCCATAGCGCATGTCCACCGGCTCCAGCGCCACGAACACCTGCACGCCGGCCGGGATCATTGCGTGCCTCCGCCGAGGGCGCGGACCACGTCGGCCAGCAGCGCGGGGTCGAAGCCCGCTGCCACGCGCACCCGCGCGCCGCCGACCTCGACCACGAGCTCCGAAGCGCTGCTCGTCACGGCGGGCGCCTTCGGCACCAGCCGCAGAAAGCGCGGCCGCTCGGTCCGCGACAGCCGGCTCGCCGGCTCGACCAGCCGTGCAGCGTCGAGGCCGCGAATCCGGGGCTCCGAGCGAACTCCTCCGCCGTTTCACCACTCTCGCGCCACGCCCGAACGCGCTCGGACCACATCACTTCGGTCGCCTTCGTCCTTGTCATGCTCGCCATCATGAACTGGACAGCGCGGCCGGGGTGAGACGGCGCTTCGCGCAGCGCTTACGATGCACCGATGAGTTCCGCGCGCTCCGGCAGTCCATCGTCCGGACCCATCCCGGCAGCGCCCGCACCGGGCGCGGCCCGTTCCCGACGACAATGGAGACTTACCCATGATCCGGATCGAACTACCGCGCGTCGTCTCGCGCGCCGAGTGGCTGGAGGCGCGCAAGACGCTGCTCATCCGCGAGAAGGAGCTGACGCGAGCGCGCGACCAGCTCAATGCGGATCGCCGGCGCCTGCCGATGGTCGAGGTGACCGAGCCGTAAGATGCGGCACCAGTGCATCAACGCCGGCGAGCCGCGAGTCCGGCGGCCGGCAAGGGTGCGTCCGTGCCCGCGGCAGCGGATGGCGACGCCGGGGAGCGATCAGCTGGGGGCCGCGGTCGGCGCCCGAGACCACGGACTGGCCGCGAGCCGCTGCCGAGCGTCGGTGTTCTCGAGGGTCTGCTTCCAGGATTTGGGAGCGAGCTCGATGAGCCGCTCGGGAGGCCAGGTTCGCAGCAGGATCAATACGTCGCGCAAGTAGGTCCAGGGCTCGATGCCGTGCAGCCCACAGGACGCGATGAGCGACACGATGGTAGCGTTCCACTCGGTGCCGTCCTTGCTGCCCACGAAGAGCCAGTTCTTCCGATTATGTGGAGCTCCACATAACTGCTGTTATGTTCCGGGTCATCGAGACCCGCAATATCAGCGAGCCCATGACGAACGCCGAAGCAGTGGGCGCAGACGCCATGATTGATATTGCGTTAATTCTCAGAGTGCTGAATGGATAGAATGGCATGTCCATTCGGCACGAGGCATCGGACTTCCACGTGGCTGGAACTAGCTGGGATGGGCATGGTCCATAGAAAGCGCTGGCTGGAACCAGGAACAAAGTCATCGTATTCGACGTTGTCGACTGTGCCCCCACGCGTGAAAACGAGACATGTCCTATTACCCGAAACGAGCTCACCGAACCCTGTCGTGACCACGGTAACCGCGCCCAAATTTCCGCCAATGACGTCCTTGACTATTGGACAAATAACACCCTGCGTGTCCCCCGACCTGTTCCAGAATCCACCACTTTTGAAATATGAAAGATGACTGTTCCCATTCTCAAACGAGCACACGGAACCGCTTACCAGTTTGGCGTCCTGGGCATGTGATATTGATGGCATCCCGAGCGTCGCCACCAAGGCAAGGCCACTCACCTGAGCCAATCGACTGTACAACCGACCTGTTCGAGCATCCATACAGAATCCCCCCCCACTTATCGACACAGCAAAACCGCGTGCCCACCACTGCGTCTTGCCTTCGCATTCGTCATGTAGTGCCATCCGCAATGCGCGCAAGTGTGGCTCGTGACATTGGCCCAAATCGGTCTCTCCGCATATCAAGCAATACGGAGGATCTCCCTACTTTGCGGGCTTTGCGGGAGAGAGCCGCTCCCCTGCTTCTTCTATTGTCCGCATGGACGACCGGCTGCGGAACCTCGCCCAGCGTGGTCGACCCCGGCGTGACGGCTTGCGAGGGCACCTCGTGCGAGGACGAGCCGCCCCCGGAGTCGGTCTGCCTCGAGCACATCGCCGCGGATATCATCGATGACGGCTGCGGCGTGTTCGTCGCCGGAAGCTTCGGGGGCGTCGACGACAGGAACCCCGGCACCAAGGCGAAGCCGGTGTACAACATCAGGCGCGCCATCGAGCTCGCGCGCACTGGACGAGGGCGCGTGTTCATCTGCAACGACGGATTCATCATGAATCCGATCACAGTGCCCTCCGGCGTGGACCTCCTCGGTGGCTTCGATTGCCGGAAATGGGGGCGTGACCCCCAGCGCCCGTGGTCCGAGCTTCAGCCCGCGGGGACCACCATCGCCCCCCCGGTGACGATCGAACCCGCGGGCCCTGAGGACAGCGGGGCCGCCGACGGGGGCTCGACGCTCGCCGATCTTGACGTGCCGTCGTGGGGCCCGCTCGGCATACTCGTCCAGTCCAACACGGCGGTGGAGATCGTGCGGAGCAACATTGCCCCGAGCGGCTCGCTGCCAGGCAGTGATGGTGAGCCGTGGCTGACCATCCCCTCCGTCTTGTTGCACTGGAT
Source organism: Sorangium sp. So ce1153 (assembly GCF_051521595.1). Classification (NCBI taxonomy): domain Bacteria; kingdom Pseudomonadati; phylum Myxococcota; order Polyangiales; family Polyangiaceae; genus Sorangium; species Sorangium sp. So ce1153. The sequence continues at coordinate 10,578,565 of NZ_CP150361.1, read as the reverse complement.
CTTACGATCGCCGCCTTCCGGCGGCTCCGCCCCGAAGTCGCCCGACGCGCTGGAGCTGAAGACGGGGACTGGCCCATGGACCGGCGCACCTGCCCCTTCACCATTCTCCCACTCCTCGCGGGGAGAGCAGTCTCCCACGGTCCAGTTGCATGCCGCAAGCGACCAGATGGCGATAGCCATGATCAGCAGCAGACTTCTATTTGCGTTTATTTGACACTCCATCGAAGCACGGAACCGGCGACAACAATCACCGACGCGTGACCAGGCGGCACAAGACTGCTCCCGCCGATCCAGTCCACGTTAGCGTTCACGGACACGCCGAGCGGTCCGACAACGTACGCGTTCATCGGCGCGTGCCCGCCCACCGCCATCCCGGCGATGCGCCCGCACAAGGTGCTGCCGCACGCCGGCATGAGATAGACCGCAGCCGATGGCCCCGCGCTGACATCGCCGCTTTTCCATTGATATCCGATGGCAACGGAGGTGTGATTGTAAACGCCAGCCCCGCCTACCTGGAACGGAGGCACAACGCTGCACTGGTCGTGAACCTTGAACAAGAGGTCTCTCTCGATGCGCCATGACATCCCTGCATGCGGCCCCATCGCGAGACGCTGAGCTGTGCCGGCCTGGACCCACCCGAAGCTCACACCGGCGCTCAGCTCGGATGCTTCTCCCTGCGCTGGAACGGCAACGAGCGGGAAGACGACCATTGCCGCGCATGGTATCCGCCCGCCTCTCATGCCCATCGATTCTCCCCCCACTTCGGCGACGAACGAGCAACGTGACCACGACCCATCCTCCTGAACGTAGAAATGGACGTCAATCGGAATTCGGCGAGAACATCACCATGGACGTGAGTCGTACCGTCCGGGGCGGTCACCATTGCGCACCTCGGAATCGCTAAGCTTTCCAGCGACCGCCCCTCTCCGACCGGAAACTCCTGGCGGGATTTCTGACGCTCTGGTTCAGCCACGAGGCGTGCTTGGGCGTGAAGTGGCGCTTCCACCGGGGGTGATCGTCGAACCAGTCGAGCACGTCACCCGTATCGTGCGCAGACGGCTTGTCGCAGAGGATGTGGCCGTCGCCTTCGGGGTAGCAGGCATGTTGCGCAGCCCATGCGCGCTCAGCAGGGCGCAGGAACAATGCGTGACGGGCACCCCCGCGTCCTTGGGCGGACGACAGGCCTCGGCTTCTATCCGCGCGCAGTCGGCGGGCGAGAGAGAGGGCGGACGCCCTGACCGCGGCACATCCTCAAGCTTGCTCTCCGGAGCCAGACCGCGAAACCGCGCACGCCAGCGCTGAACGGTCCGGGGATGGACGCCGAGAATCTTGGCGACATCGTACGGCCAGATCTCTGGCGGCCGGAACTAGGTCGTGGAGCGGGAGACGGGATTTGAACCCGCGACGTCAACCTTGGCAAGGTTGCACTCTACCACTGAGTTACTCCCGCAAGCCTCGATCACACGAGCCAGGAAGCCACGTTGCGCGAACGCATGCGGGGAGATCCTGAGTGTGCCGAGCCCTCGACCGAGGTGGTCCCCGTCGAGGCGGCGGAGGAGTACCAACCGGCGTCGTCCCAGTCAAGCGCTGAAGTGCGGGACCTCGGCGCTCTTCCTCGGGCGCTCGCGCGGCCAGGCGCCTCGGGCGCTCGCGCGGCCAGGCGCGCGGCGCAGGCGGGCGCGTCCGTCGAGGGCCGGGAGCAGCGGGCGCCGCAGCCGCCTCGCGGGGCCCGCTCACGCCCTGGGCGCGTCTCTGCCCTGCTGGCGGCCTCCCGCGGGCGCCCTCCCTCCAGGTTGACATGGGAGACCCGTGTCGATAGCGTTGGTCTGACCAGAAGGCCAGAAGACAGTATGACCAGCCCGATCCGCTTCCAGCCCGTGCCCCGGTCGGCGATCTACGTGCACGTCGCCGACCAGATCCGCGACGCGATCCTCAACCGCTCGCTGTCCTCGGGGGAGCGCCTGCCGCCCGAGCGCGAGCTGGCGCAGCAGTTCGGGGTCAGCCGCGCGACGATCCGCGAGGCGCTCCGCCACCTCCAGGCGCAGGGGCTGCTCGCGCCGCACGGCCGGACCTCGCCGATGCAGGCCGCGAGCCCGGACGCGGCGGTCGACCGCTTCCGCGAGGCGCTGACCCACGTCGTCCAGCTCCAGAGCGTGCCGCTCCCCGACCTCGTCGAGCTGCGCGTCGCGATCGAGACCGCCGCGATGACGCGCGCGGCCGCCGCGCCGGTCGAGGCGCACCTCGCCGAGGCGCGCGCGGCGCTCGAGGAGATGGAGAGGCCGCAGATCTCGCCGGTCGAGTTCCACCAGGCGGACGTCGCGTTCCACGTCGCGCTCGTCGCGGCCTCGGGCAACCAGGCGCTCGCCCTGGTGATGCTCGCGGTGAGGGACAGCATCCGGCTCCACCTCGACGAGGCGCTGCGGGGGCGCTCTTTCGCGACGATCCGCCCGCGGGTGGTCGAGGAGCACCGGGGGCTCCTGCGCGCGATCGAGCGCGGCAACGCGAAGTCGGCCGCGACGCTCCTCCGGGCCCACCTCTCGGAGTTCTACGGCACATGAGCCCGCTGGACGAGCTGGTGGGCCTGCTGGGCGACGGTGTCGTCACCGACAGGGACGTGACGGACGGCTATCGCCACGACAAGGCGATCTGGGCGGTGGGCGGCTGGCCGCTCGCGCTGGCGCGGCCTTCGTCGACAGCGGAGGTGCAGGAGCTGGCGCGGTGGGCGACGCGGCACGGCGTCGCGCTGGTGCCGCGCGGCGCCGGGACCGGGGTGGCGGGCGGCGCGACGGCCATCCACGGATGTGTGGTGGTGAGCTTCGAGCGCATGAGCCGGATCCTCGCGATCGACGAGGCGGCGATGCTCGCCGTCGTCCAGCCGGGCGTGATCAACGGCGATCTCAAGGCCGCCGCGCGCGAGCGGGGGCTCTGGTATCCGCCCGACCCGTCGAGCTACGCCATGTCGTCGATCGGCGGCAACGTCGCCACGAACGCCGGCGGCCTTTGCTGCGTGAAATACGGAGTCACGGCCGACTACGTGCTCGGCCTGGAGGCGGTCCTCGCCGACGGGACGGTGATCCGCACCGGTGGCCGCAGCCGCAAGGACGTCGCCGGCTACGATCTGACGCGCCTCCTGGTCGGCTCCGAGGGCACCCTGGCGCTGGTCACCGAGATCACGCTGCGGCTGCGGCGGCCGCCCCCGCCGTCGGCCACCCTGGTGGCGACGTTCGGGTCGCTGGAGGCCTCGGGGCGGGCGGTCGCGGCGATCGTCCGCTCGGTCGACGCGTCGCTGCTCGAGATCATGGATCGCACGGCAGTCCGCGCCGTCGAGGCCCACGCGCGGCTCGAGCTCGACACCGAGGCCGCCGCGATGCTGATCGCGCAGAGCGACGCGCCCGGCTCCGCCGAGCTCGGGCGCATGCAGGAGGCCTGCGAGGGCGCCGGCGCGACCATGGTCCTCACCACCGAGGACGAGGGCGAGGGGCAGATGCTGCTCACGGCGCGCCGCCTCGCCCTGACGGCGCTCGAGCGGCTCGGCACGGTGCTCGTCGACGACGTCGCGGTGCCGCTGCCGCAGCTGCCGGAGATGTTCCGGCGCATCGACGCGATCGTGGCCGAGTCGGCGACGATGGTCGGGACGGTGGCGCACGCGGGCGACGGGAACCTCCACCCGCTGGTCGTCTTCGACCGCAACGACGCCGCGGCCGAGGCGCGCGCGGTCGCCGCCTTCGAGGCGGTGATGGCGCAGGCGCTGGAGCTCGGCGGCACGATCACCGGCGAGCACGGCGTCGGCACGCTCAAATGTGCCTTCCTCGCCCGCCAGGTCGGCGCGGCGTCGCTCGCGCTGCAGCGGCGCATCAAGGCGGCCTTCGACCCGGGCGGCATCCTGAATCCCGGGAAGGTGATCGGGCCGCCTCCGGGCAATCCGGGCAATCCGGGCAATCCGGGCAATCCGGGCAATCCGGGCAAGAAGCCTGGCGGCGATCCGACGTAAATCAGCGACAGCTCGGCCGCCTCGACCTCGACGCGGGCCGCTCGCCCGGCGCCGATCGCGGGCGAGGTGAGTCCGACCGCGGGCGCGCCTCTTCGCGGGGCAGTTTGCCACGCCGTGATCAAGGCGTCCTCGCGGGCTTTCACGCCGCAATCGTATCGCGTCGCTCGAATCATCTGCTCGCGGTGCGCGCGTCCAGAGGGCCGCGCTGCGCCCGGAGCTGCCTTGTCGGGCTCACGGATGATTGGCGCGGCGCATCCACGAATCGACTCGTCGATGATGGTATTTCATTTCAATCGAGTCGAGAGCGCGCCCTTGACCCTCATTGCTGGAACCATATAGTCCTGAGACGGTCGGGCGGCACACAATGCGTGTGCGTCGGGCCGCGGGGGCACACGACCGCAGCAGCGCGCGGGCTGTGGAGGTGTGCGTCGTTCACGCCACCATCACGTTATCGGAGGTTCACATGAAGCAATTGATTCAGCAGCTCGCCCAGGATCACCTCTGGAACCGCTGGGTCGCGGCCAACTCGGCCAGCGAGCCGACGCTCGCCGCTGGCTGCATCTCGAGGAAGGACGGCTGTGTCTCGAAGAAGGCCGGCTGTATCTCCCGGAAGGCCGGCTGCATCTCCAGGGTGCGCCGCCCCGTGAAGGCCGGCTGCATCAGCTGATAGGTCGTCCGGGCTCGCGGGCGAGGCGGGGAGATCATCGTACCGGTGGTCTCCTGCCTCGCTCGCGGCCGCCTGGACCTGTGGGCGCAACGCTTCTCGATGGCCGCTCGCCGCCTTCCTGGACTCGACCCATGGACGACCACAGACAGACGCTCTCCGAGATGATCGATCAGGTCAGGGACATCCCCATTTACCGCCAGTCGATCGAGGCGGGCTCCTTCCCGATCCTGGAGAAGCCGGAGATCGCCAGGGGCTTCCCGGACAACTGGATGACCCCGAGGCTCGCCGAGGCGCTCAGCGCCGGCGAGGCGGAGCTCGTGCTCTCGACCGGGACCAACCACGCGCGGATGCAGATCATCCGCCCGCCGTTCTTCCTCTTGCAGTCTTATTACCGGCTGTGGAGCGAGCACCCCGACGTCGCGGTCACATGGCAGCAGGGCTGTCAGCGCGTCTCGCTCACCACGGTGCTGGCGACAGAGCACGTGGCGCGGGTCAACGCGAAGAGGCGCGGCGTCCCGGCCCCGGCGCTCCCGAGCCTCGAGGAGCGCCGGCTCGACGCGCGCACGCTCTACCTGAACCTGCGGCTCGACCCGGCGCTCTGGGAGCGCGGCGACGTGGAGCGCATGCTCGACGAGATGAGCGCCGTGAAGGAGGCGCACCCGCGAGGCTGGTACCACCTCGACTGCGACAGCTACCACCTCGCTCATCTGGTGCGAAAGGCGCAGGCCTGGGGAGCGTGGCAGCGCTTTCCGCGGCCGGCCAGCGTCATCCACGCCTACGAGTACACGCCGAGGAACGTGCGGCGGTTCTTGCAGCAGCACCTCGACTGCCCGATCATCGATCTCTTCGGGAGCACCGAGCTCGGGTATCTTTACTACAGCGATCGTCACGGTCGCTACTGGCCCTACCTCGACAAGATGCACCTGGAGCTGATCCCGGTCGAGGAGGGCAGCTCGGTCTACAGCATCATCGTCTCGAGCGTGCGCAACCCCTACATGCCGCTCATCCGCTATCGCTCCGGCGACTGCGCCGAGACGGTCGATGGCTCCCCCGATCCGCTCCGGATCCGCCGGTTCTGCGGGCGCGAGCGAGAGCTGCTGCGGCTCCATCGCGGGGGGCTCCTCGCCCAGGCTCACCTCGACGACTGGATCGCCGAGGCGGCGCCCTCCGTGTTCATCTATCAGCTCCACCCGGAGGGGCCGCAGAAGGCGCGGCTCCTGTACACCACCTTCGACGACAGGCCCGTCGAGCCGAGCGCGGCGCGCGCGCTGCGGGAGAAGGTCCTGGAGGGCGCCGGGCTCGATTGCTCCCTCGAGCACCGCGCGCACATCGCGATCGGCAAGTCCGGGAAGTACGCGTGGCTGGCGCAGGGCGGCGAGGCCGCGGGAGGAGGTGGCTCGTGAAGCTCGATCGACCCAGGGTGACGACCGCCGCGCTGAAGGCGCTGCTCGATGAGGCGCTCTTCTCCGGCGTGGTGCGCCACTTCGTGAAGACCACGGGCGAGGAGCCCGCCCACGTCGAGCGTCAGGTGATCGAGTGCCTGAGGTACCTGTACCTGATCTCGCGCTATCCGGAGCCGCTGGCAGGGCTGTTCTTGCCCGTGGAGCAGGCGATCGACGAGGTCTGGCACTACCTGATCTTGCAGACGCGGGAGTACCGTGAGCTGTGCGAGGAGCGCCTGCCGGGGCGCTTCTTCATCCACCACCGCAGCCTGCCGTACGAGGACTACCACGAGGCGCAGCCCAGCCGGGAGCAGGCGCTCGAGGAGGCGCTCTGCTGGCTGCCTCTCTACCGCGAGGAGTTCGGCCCGTTCGACGAGGGCGCGCTGCCCCACTGGACGATGGTGCGGTTCCTCCACCAGCACCTCGGCCTCTCCCTCGACGCCATCGCGGCGCTCGAGGCGGAGGGCCAGGCCGCGCAGCCCGGCGCGGGGCGCGTCCGGTGATCGGTCGGGCCCTGCGGGCCGCGCCCGCCACGTCCATCAACACCCTGGTCCTGCTGCTCTGTCAGGTCCTGGGGATCGCCGGTGTCGTGTCGATCCAGTTCGTCGGCAGCCTGGTGGGCGAGCGGCTGGCGATGGACATGCGGCTCGCGACCCTGCCGGTGGCCCTGCTGGTGCTCTCCTCGGCCCTGGGCACCTGGCCGGCCAGCCAGCTGATGCGCCGCTTCGGGCGCAGGCCCTGCTTCATCGCCGCGGCGCTCCTGTCCGCCGGCTGCCTGGCGCTGGCGGCGCGGGCCGTGGACCGGTCGGACTTCGCGCTGTTCTGTACGGCGGTCCTCGGCGTCGGCCTGCAGGGCGCCTTCGTGCAGCAGTATCGCTTCGCGATCCTCGAGGGGCAGGAGAGCGCCAGGGCGCCGCGGCTGCTGACCATGATCCAGCTCGCCAGCGCCGCCGGCATCGTCCCCGGCGTCTCGCTCTTCGGCCTGCTGGAGGGGCGCACGTCCAGCTACATGCCCTGTGCCCTGCTGATCCTGGCGGCGCTCCAGGTGGCGGCCGCGCTCGCTTTCGTGGCGTACCGGCCGCAGGAAGCGCGCGTCGCCGAGGCCTCCGCCGCGCCCGACGCGGGCGTTCGCGCGATGTACTGGCCGATGGTGGCCATGGGCGCCGGCGCCTTCCTGGTGATGAGCCTGATCATGGTGCCGACGCCCTTGCAGATGTGCGGTGTCGAGCAGAGCTCGGTCGAGCAGGCGAGCTGGGTGATCCAGGTGCACCTGCTGAGCATGTACCTTCCGTCGCTCTCGGTCGGCGCCCTGCTGAGGCGGGTGTCCATCGCGCAGCTGCAGGGCCTCGGGCTGCTGTTCCTGCTCGTGGGGTTTCTGTTCAGCTGGCTGCCCGGCTTCGAGGGGCACCTGGTCGGCCTGGCGCTCGTCGGGGTGGGATGGTGTTATGTGTTCGTGACCGCGACGACCCTGGTGGCGCGCAGCCGCTCGGGCTCCGAGCGTTTTCGCGCGCAGGGCGTCAATGATCTCTGCGTGTTCGCCGCCAGCGGCGTGGCGTCGCTGACGTCCGGGGCCCTCCTGTCGGTGCTGGGGTGGAGCGGGCTTCTGTACCTCGGCCTGGCGCTGGTCCTGAGCTTGATGGCGCTCGCCTGGAGCGTCCACCGCACCTGAGCCCGGCGCCGGCGTCGTCGCCGTCGCCGTCGAGCGGGCGGCGCGACGCGGCGTCGAACGCATCTTCGCAGTCACCGCGCGGGGCGCGACGAGCCCAGGCGCACACGCACGTCCAGAGGGAGGCGAACATCATGTCTGACTCGCAGTCGAACCGTTCTGAAGAGGGGGCGGCGCCCGCCAGCCGCTTCGATGCCGTCGTCGTCGGGGCCGGGTTCGCGGGCCTGTACATGCTCCACCGCCTGCGCCAGCTCGGCCTGTCGGTGCGGGTCTACGAGGCGGGAAGCGGGGTGGGCGGCACGTGGTTCTGGAACCGCTACCCGGGAGCGCGCTGCGATATCGAGAGCATGGATTACTCTTATTCGTTCTCGCCCGAGCTCCAGCAGGAATGGACGTGGACCGAGCGATACGCCACCCAGCCGGAGATCCTGCGTTACCTCGAGCACGTCGCGGACAGGTTCGAGCTCCGCCGGGACATCCAGCTCGGCACGCGCGTGACCGCGGCTGTCTTCGACGAGGCGACGGGTCGGTGGGCGATCCGGACGGGCGACGGCGCGGGCGCGTCCGCCAGGTTCTTGATCATGGCGACAGGCTGCCTGTCCGTCGCGAAGCGGCTCGATTTCAAGGGGATCGATGCGTTCCAGGGCGACTCGTACCACACGAGCCACTGGCCGCGCGAGGGCGTCGACTTCACCGGCAAGCGCGTGGGCGTCATCGGCACGGGCTCGTCCGGCGTCCAGGTCATCCCGATCATCGCCGAGCAGGCGGCCCGCCTCTTCGTCTTCCAGCGGACCCCGTGCTTCAGCGTGCCTGCGCGCAACGCGCCCATCGACCCGGCCCACGAGGCGTCGATGAAGGCGAGCTACGACGAGCACCGGCGCAAGGCCCGCGAGACGCGCGCCGGGGTCGTCATGGAGGTCAACCCGAAGTCCGCGCTGGAGGTCTCGCCCGAGGAGCGGGAGCGCGAGTTCACCGCCCGGTGGGAGCGGGGCGGCACCGCCTTTCTCGCCACGTTCTCGGACGTGATGCGCTCTCGAGAGGCCAACGAGACGGCCGCCGAGTTCGTCCGGGCCCGGATCCGCGCGACGGTCCGCGACCCGGCCGTCGCCGAGGCGCTGTCGCCGAGGGGCTATCCGCTGGGCACCCGGCGCCTCTGCGTCGACACCCGGTACTACGACACGTTCAACCGGGACAACGTGACCCTCGTCGACGTGAAGGCGTCGCCGATCGAGGAGATCACGCCGAGGGGGCTCCGCACGCGGAGCGCGGAGTACGAGCTGGACAGCCTCGTGTTCGCGACCGGCTTCGACGCCATGACGGGCGCCTTGACCAGCATCGATATCCGGGGGAGAGGCAACGAGTCGCTGAAGCAGAAGTGGGCCGGCGGCCCGCGCACGTATCTGGGCATCGCGGTGGCCGGCTTCCCGAACCTGTTCACGATCACCGGCCCTGGCAGCCCCTCCGTGTTCAGCAACGCCGTCGTCTCCATCGAGCAGCACGTGGAGTGGATCTCGGGCTGCATCGCGCACCTGCGCGAGCGCGGGATCGAGCGCATCGAGGCCACCGTCGAGGCGGAGGACGGGTGGGTCGCGCACATGAGAGAGGTGGCCGAAGGCACGCTCTATCCCCTGGCCAGCTCCTGGTACATCGGGGCGAACATCCCTGGCAAGCCGCGCGTGCTGATGCCTTATGCCGGCGGCGTCGGGGCCTACAGGAAGAAGTGCGAGGCCATCGCGGCGCAGGGCTACGACGGGTTCTCCCTGTCGAGGGCAGGGTGACGGGCATCGGCGTGGTCTCCGCGCGACGTGCGCGACGTGCGCGACGTGCGCGCGAGCGCCGCCGGAGCGGCGCTCCTCGAGGATGGATGTGCGGGGCCGCCGGGCGTGGCGCTACGGAGCCACCCCGGCCCTCGCGAGCGCGCTGCGCACCGTCGCGAGGGCCGCGAACCGCTGCGTCAGGTACTCCTCCAGCCGCACGTGCTGGCTGAACGTCACGTTGAAGCGGATGTGCGGATCGGCCGCGTTGTCGGCCATGAACGTGGCGCCGCGGACCAGCAGGATCTTGTTGAGGTAGGCGTCCTTCACGAGCTCGTCGACGTCCACGCCGCGCGGCACCGCGCCCCAGAGGAACAGGCCGCCCTCGCCCGGGTGGTCGAGCAGCACGCCCGCGTCGCGCAGCCGGCGCGCCGCCGCGTTGCGCGCCGCGCCGAGCTTCTGCTGCAGCCGGTCGATGTGCTTGCGCCAGCGGCCGGTCGACAGGAGCTCGAGCAGCACGAGCTCGTTGAGCGCGCCGGTGGTCAGCACCGAGTAGATCTTCTCGCGCAAGAGGGGCTTCAGCAGCGCGGGCTCGGCGGCGATGTAGCCCAGGCGCAGCGCCGGGCTGAGCGCCTTGCAGAAGCTGGAGTAGTAGATGACCCCGTCCAGGCTCGAGAGCTGCGCGAGCCGCGTGGGGTGGCCAGGGTGGAAGTGGCCTTGCACGTCGTCCTCGGCGATGAGGACGCCGTGCTGGTGCGCGATCATCAGCACGCGGTGAAGGTTGGCCGCGCTCGAGCCCCAGCCGGTCGGGTTGTGCAAGACGCTCTGGATGAACAGCAGCCTGGGCCGGTGCTCGCGGCAGGCCGCCTCGAGCGCGGCCAGATCGATGCCGTCCGGCCTTCGCGCCACCGGCACGAGGCGATAGCCCGCCTCGCGGAGGCGGCCGAACATCAGGAAATAGCCGGGGTTCTCGACCAGCACCGCGTCCCCCGGCTGGAGGAAGCTGCGGCAGATCAGGTCGATGGCGTGCGTGCCGCCCCACGTGGTGAGCAGGCGGCCCGCGTCGGCGGCGATGCCTTGCGAGCGCATCAGCATGGCGATGCGCTCGCGCAGCGCCGGGAGCCCCTGCGGCGGGCAGCGCGCCGCCATGCCGGCCTCGTTGCGGGCGAGCGCGCGTTGCACCGCGGCGGCGGGGATGGCGTCGCTCAGCCAGCTCGCGGGCAGCGCGCCGCTGCTGGCCAGCAGCACGCCGGCGCGCTGGTCGTTGGCCTGCTGCGCCAGCCACACCGGCTCCTGCTCCTCGCCGGCCTCGAGCAGCGCCTCGTTGGGGATCGCTGACGCCGCCTCGCAGACGAAGAACCCGGCCGTGCCGCGCGTCTCGATCAGCCCGGCCGCCACCAGCCGATCGTAGGCGGTCACCACCGTATTCGGGCTGACGCCGAGCTGCCCCGCGAGCTGGCGGATGGACGTCAGCCGCGCGCCCGGCGGCAGCTGTGCGCCCTCGATCAGCGCGCGCAGCCGCGCCTCGATCTGATCGGCCAGGGGAACGGCGGAGTCGCGGTCGAGCGAGAACATGGGTCAGCGCAGGAGCATGAGCGCCAGCACGGCCAGCGCGCCGGCCATGATGCCATTGAACAGCCGCTGCCGTCGCCTGTCGGTGAGGAAGCGCCGGATCGCCACGCCGAAGAGCGCCCACGCCGAGATGCACGGAAAGGCGATGGCGAGGCCGACGGCGGCCACGAGCAGGGCGCCGCTCGCGACGCCCATGCCCGCCGGCATGAACACCGCGGCCAGCGTGACCGCCTTGATCCAGCTCTTCGGGTTGACGGCCTGGAACAGCGCCCCTTGCGTGAACGACAGCGGCCGCGGCATGTCGGAGCTCTTGATCACGACGCCGCCCGTGAGCCTCCACGCTAGCACCAGCAGGTACAGCGAGCCAGCCACGCGCAGCGCGCTGTGCAGCACCGGGTAGGTGACGAACAGCGCGCCCAGGCCCAGGCAGGTGACGAAGGTCTGGAGCGCTCCGCCAGCGCTGATACCGAGGACGTGCGGCAGCGATCCGCGGTAGCCGAAGTTCGCGCCCGAGGCGGTGAGCATGACGTTGTTCGGCCCCGGGGTGCTGGACATCACGAAGCAATAGGTCGCCAGGGGCAGCAGCTCGGTCATCGCGGTTGTCTCCGGTCGGGTGTGATCAGCAGCGTAGGAGGGCGCCTCTCGCCGGTGAAGGCACAAGGGCCGCGCCGCCCGGCGGCACTGTGTCAGTCGCGGCACCGGCACAGCGTCACGCCTGGTTCATGCGCGCCTAAGTTCGCTCAGGTCGAGCCGCATGGCGCAGCGCTGCCCTGGGTCGAGGCCGTTGCGCGCTTCGTTCTCGAGGATCGCCACGAGCCGCGACGGCGTCTCGGCTGGCGACAGCTCTCGAAAGCCCATGGCGGCGTAGAACGGCCCGTTCCAGGGGACGGCCCGGAAGGTGGTCAGGGTCAGCGCCCGGAGCCCAGCGGCTCTCGCCCACGCGATCACGTGGCCGAGCAGGCGTCGACCGAGCCCTTGGCCCTGGCGGTCGAGGTCGACGTCGAACTCGCGGACGTGAAGCTCGTCGCCGACCGCCTCGGCGCCGAGGAACGCGACGGGCCTGCCGGCGCCATCGTCGACCACCCAGAGCGTCCCGGCCCGCAGCGCATCTCGCCAGCCTTCCGCCGGCGTCACGCTCGCCAGGGCCTCGAGGTTGAGGTCCGTCCCCCGGAAGGCATCGCTGGCCGAGCGCTCGATCTCGGGCAAGCGCGGCAGATCGGCCTCGATGGCTGGTCGCACGAACGTCGATGTCATGGATGTCGGTGACCGGAGAATAGCCTGTTTCGCATGCCGCGATCATCGATCCTGGCGAGCGTGCCTCGAGCGCGGCCTTGCCCCGCTCGGCCAGGCGCGCCTCGGTTCGCGTGTCTCGCCGGTTGCGCCCCGCCTCGCGACTGCTACCATGGCCCGCGGGTGCGCAGGGGCGCCCATCCCGCCGAGAAGAAGCCTTCACCCTGCACGCGCGACGAACGCTGGTGTCTCATTGCGATTTCCTCCGGCCGAGGGGAGCGGGTACGGCCACGACGAGGAGAGAGCCATGACTGGACCGTGTTCGACGTCCGCGACATCGCACGAGGCGCTGCCGTTTCACCTGACCGGCAACTACGCCCCGGTGCTCGACGAGATCACCGCTCACGACCTCGAGGTGACGGGGACGCTGCCGCCGGAGCTCGCGGGCACCTATGTCCGCAATGGGCCCAATCCGACGAACGGCCCCACGCCCACCTGGTTTCTCGGCCAGGGCATGTTGCACGGCGTTCGCATCGAGGGCGGTCGAGCCCGCTGGTACAGGAACCGCGCGATCAACGCGCCGACGACGTCGAACACGAACATCGTTCGTCACGCGGGAAGGATGCTGGCCCTGGTCGAGACGGCGCCGCCTGTCGTCGTCAGCAGCGAGCTGGAGACCGTCGGCGCCTTCGACTTCGCGGGTGGCCTGACCCGTGGCATGACCGCGCATCCGAAGATCTGCCCTTTCACCGGCGAGCTGCTGTTCTTTGCCTATGGCCTGCAGGCTCCGTTCGTCACGTACTACCGCGCGAGCGCGTCCGGTGAGCTGGTCCAGTCGGAGCCGATCCAGGTCGGGAGCCCCACCTACATGCACGACTTCGCGATCACGCGACGCCACGCGGTCTTCCTCGATCTCCCCGTGCTGTTCAATGGCTGGCGTACTCCCGTGCCCATCCAGTGGAGCGACGACTACGGCGCGCGCATCGGCGTGTTGCCGCGCGACGGCCGGGGCGACCAGGTGCGCTGGTTCCCGATCGCGCCCTGCAACGTCGTCCACACCGCCAACGCGTACGAGGAAGGCGGGACGATCGTGCTCGATCTCATGCGCTCGTCGACGCTGAGCGCGCCCACCCGGCTGTACCGCTACACGCTGGACCTGGAGAGGGGCGTGGTCCATGAAGGCGCGCTCGACGCGCTGCACACCGAGTTCCCGCGCATCGACGACCGCCGCACGGGGTCTGCGCACCGGTACGTGTACGCGCTCGAGCTCCGGAACATGGTGAACGGCGTCCCGACCGACGCCGCGCTCCGCAAGTACGATGTCGCCGCTGGCCGCTCCACGGTCCACGAGTGCGGGCCGGATCGCGTCCCTGGCGAGTGCGTCTTTGTCCCCAGGGCGGCGGACTCCGGCGAGGACGACGGCCATGCCATCTGCTACGTCTACGACCGCAAGCGCAACGCGAGCGACCTCGTCGTGCTCGACGCGGCCGACTTCGCGGCGCCTGCGCTCGCCACCATCGCGCTGCCCAGGCGTGTTCCCTTCGGGATCCACGGAAGCTGGTTCCCGGACCTCGGCTGAGCCAGTCCGCCGGCCGCGCCCGCGGCGCTTCACCTACGCCGCGGCCGGATTCCCGCTCATCGGTAGCCCGCTGGCCCAGCCCCTCGCCATGCCGTGCGCCATGGCCTCGTAGTCGGTCGCCTTGCTGTTGCGATCTCTCTCCTCGCAGAGCGCTGGATCGGTCGCGAACAAGGAGCGGGCGAGGTGGCGGGCGCCCGCGGCGATCGTGGCGTTCTTGGCGCGGCGGCGCCGCGTGAACTCGGTGAACGCCGCGCCGAGGGAGGCCGCGCCGCCCAGGCAAGCGGCCAGGTGCCACGCGTCTTCCAGGGCCTGGCAGGCGCCCTGACCTGACGTGGGCAGCACCGCGTGCGCCGCGTCGCCGATCAGCAAGACGTTGTCTCGATGCCATGTGTCGATGGGATCGTGGTCGTGGACATAGATCTTGTTGATGCGCTCGATGGGCGTCCCTTCGATCAATTCCGGTATCGGGCTCGGCCATCCTCGGAAAAGGGCGCGGAGCTCATCGTGGTAATCCGCTGGCACCTTGCCTCGAACTTCAGGGCAGGCCGCGCCGCCGGCCCAGTACGCCTCGGTGCGGGACACGGGGACGACGCCGAAGCGCGCGCCGACGCCCCAGCAGTCCGTCACCTCGATCTCCGAGAACACCGCTCGCGAGCTGGTGAACGTGCCAATCCAGTTGATGAAGCCCTGGTACCTCGGACGGTTGTCGCCGTGGACGAAGTGCCTGGAGGCCGAGTTCATCCGTCCCTCTGCGCCGAGGATCACGTCCGCCGTGACCGTGGCTCCGCTCGCGAAGTGAACGCTCGCCGAGCCCGCGGCAGCCGGCTCGACCCGAGCGGCAACGTGCCCGTACTTCACGAGGACTCCCTGCTCGGTGGCGCGGGACAGCAGGACCGACTGAAGATCTTTCCGCAGCACGGAGAGGCTCGGGTAGCCCATCAGCTCGTCCAGCTTCCGGATGTCCAGCGCCCCGAGCTCCTCGCCGGCCCTGGAGACCCTTCGCATCCGGGCCGGGCGCCCCGCCAGCTCGGCGACCGCGTGCAGCAGCCCGAGCTCCTGGAGCACGAACGAGGCGTTCGGCCAGCAGACGATACCGGCGCCGATGTCCGCAGGCGCTGCGTGTCTCTCGAAGACCTCCACCTCGAACCCTCGTCCGGAGAGGGCCAGCGCCGCGCTCAATCCGGCGATCCCGCCTCCGAGAACCGCGACCTTCAATGGGATTCCTCCGGTGCCTCGTTGTAGTGCACAGGCCGCGCGCCGGCCAGGGGGAAGCATCCCGGAAGGCGACGTCAGGTGTAGGTCACGGCCTCCAGGCCAGCTCGGCGCTCCTCGCATCCGAGCCAGCTCGGCGCTCCGAGCGTGGACGCTCGGCAGCCACACGGGCCCTGGCCGGCATGAGCGCGCGAAGCCCGATGCGCTCGCGTCACGACGGCGCTGGACGACGCGCCGGCGTTGGACGACGGGCGGGGAGCGCTCCATGGAGCGGCGAGAACCGCGATGAACCCGCAGATCCTCACGCCAGGAACGGTGTTCCAGAGCCGCTACGAAGTTCTCTCGTTCCTCCGGGAGGGCAGCATTGCTGACATCTACAAAGGGCGGAAGATCGAGAGCGGTCAGCCAGTCGTCCTCCGGGTCGTGCGCCTGGTCCGGGACGAAGGCACCGCGGACCTGGCGCGGCGCCATGGTGCGCGGTTCTTGCGAGAGATGCGCGCCTGCGCGCGTCTCCAGCATCCCAGCATCGTCCGGCTCATCGATTCCGGGCGGTCGGATGATGGGCAGTTGTATGCTGTCTTCGAGCTCGTGCCCGGGCAGAGCCTGGCCGACGTGCTGTCCGAGCAGGGCGCGCTCGAGCCGCCAGAGGCGCGCCACCTGATGCTGCGGGTCCTGGAGGCGCTCGGCTTCGCGCACCAGCAGGGCATCGTCCACGGCGACCTCAGGCCGACCCACGTGATGGTGGTGCCTGCGGGAGCGCTGCGGAGCGCGGTGGTGCTCGATTTCGGTTTCGGCACGGTCGCCGCGGCAGCGCGCGCGGGCGTCGCGCCCGCGGGCCCGGGCGACGCGCCCCCCGGCGGCAGGGAGGCGCTCCTGGCCTGGCAGAACTACGCAGCGCCGGAGCAGCTCAGGGGCTTCCCGCCGACAGCGCGCTCGGACCTGTACGCGTGGGGGCTCCTGTTTCTCGAGTGCCTCACGGGCAGGCGTGCGCGTTGCGGCAGCTCGCTCCCCGCCACGCTGCTCGAGCACCCGCTCGGCGCGATCGTGCGGCGCGCGACGGCAGAGGATGTCGCGGCGCGGGCCGTCACGGCCGAAGGCCTTCTGCGCGAGCTCGACACCTGCGAGGTGGACGGGCTCCGCCGGGAGTACCTCATCGGGCCAGACGCGCCGAGCGGCGCCGGGGTGAGGCGAGAGGAGGAGAGGGACACGCGGGAAGAGGGGAAGGTGGACGCCGCGGCCCCGGCGAGCGCGTCCATGCCTTCCGGCGCTTCCTCCGTGGCTCTCGACGCGCCCACCACATCTGTGGAGGAGCGCACGCTCGCGTTCATCCACAGGTCGCTCGCCGAGCACGCCGTCAATCCGGTCTCCGGCGAGCGAGCGCGCGGGGGCGTGCCCGCCCCCCTGGCGGCCGCCGTCACGCCGGTCGAGCCGGTCGTGGACGCCCTGCCCCCGGCTGTGGGCGGCTCGATCAAACACTACGAGATCATCCGCAAGCTGGGCCAGGGCGGCATGGGGGTCGTGTTTCTGGCCCGCGATCCGAAGCTTGGCCGCCTGGTCGCGATCAAGCTCCTCCTCGAGTACAGCGGGCGCGGGATCGAGCGATTTCTCGACGAAGCGCGGGCGACAGCGCGCTGCCGGCACGAGAACATCGTGGTCATTTACGAGGTGGACGAGGTCCGTGGATATCCCTACCTCGTGCTCGAGTACATCAAGGGCCCCACGTTGCGCAGGTGGATGACCCAGCGCGAGCACCAGAGCGCGGCCGAGTCGCCTGGTCCTCACGCGCCGCCCGGCCCTCCAGCGTCGAGCGCCGTGATCGAGCTCATGGTTCCTGTCGTCCGCGCGCTGGTCTGCGCGCATGAGCTCGGGATCGTACACCGCGATCTCAAGCCGGAGAACATCCTCCTGGATGACGCCGGATGCATCAAGGTGCTGGATTTCGGCATCGCGAAGCAGCTGGAGGCCAGAATCACGGGGGCGCGGGCGGCGCGTGCGCGAGGCCCTCGGTCTCGCAAGAGCGGGCCCCTCGGCACGCCCCGCTACATGTCGCCCGAGCAAGTGCTGGGCGGGAGCGTCGATCATCGCGCCGACCTCTGGGCTGTCGGCATCATGCTGTACGAGCTGCTCACAGGGAAGCACCCGCTGAGCCCATTCTCGTTCGCGCGGCTCTCGCGCATCGCGGACCTCGATGCTCCCATGCCCAGCCTGAGCGCGATCCGCCCGGACCTGGGTGCGCTTGGCGCGCTCGTCGACCGTTGCTTGAAGAAGAGGAAGGACGAGCGCATCGGCTCCGCCAGGGAGCTGCTCGCCGCGCTCGAGGCGCTCCTGCCCAGCCGGAAGCCGCTCGAGCTCGGGGAGGACGAGAGCCCGTTCGCCGGCCTGTCCGCCTTCCAGGAGGCGGACGCTGCGCGCTTCTTCGGCCGGGACCGCGATATCGCCGCGATGGCGGCGCGGCTGCGCAACCAGCCGCTCCTGGCCGTCGCAGGACCGTCCGGGGCCGGCAAGTCGTCGCTCGTGCGCGCGGGCGTGATCCCGGCCCTGAAGCACGCGGAGGGACGCTGGGAAGCGTTCGTCCTGCGCCCGGGGCGCCGTCCGCTGTCCGCGCTCGCCGATGTGCTCCTGCAGGTCCCCGAGACGGCACCCACGACGCCGGGCGAAACGACGGGCTCACCCGAGCTCTCCGATCACGACCGGCTCGTGGCCACCCTGCGCGCTCAGCCGGGCTATCTGGGCGCGCGGCTGCGCGCTCGCTGTCGCCGCGAGGGGCCGAGGCATCGTATCCTGCTCTTCGTCGATCAGCTCGAGGAGCTTTGCACGCTCGGCGCCGCGCCCGAGGAGCGAGCGGCGTTCCTCGCCTGTCTGGAGGGCGCGGCCGACGACGCCTCGTCGCCCCTGCGCGTCCTGCTCGCCATCCGCTCTGACTTCCTCGATCGCATGGCCGAACACCGCACCTTCAGCAACGACGTGTCCCGCGGGCTCTGGTTCCTTCCGCCGATGGGGCGCGAGGGCCAGCGCGAGGCCTTGACGAGGCCGATCGAGGCAGCCGGTCATCGCTTCGAGACCACGGAGATGGTGGAGGACATGCTCCGCACGCTGGAGCGCACGCGCACCCCCTTGCCGCTCTTGCAATTCACGGCCACGAAGCTGTGGGAGGCGCGGGATCGCGAGCGCCGGCTCCTGACGCGAGAGAGCTATGACCAGCTCGGCGGCGTCGCCGGTGCCCTGTCGGCCCACGCAGACGCGGTGCTCGCGGCGCTGCCGATGGGCGAGCAGCGGCTGGCCCGGGCGGTGCTCCTGCGCCTCGTCACGCCCGAGCGCACGCGCGCGGTGGTGAGCCTCGACGAGCTCCGCGAGGTCGCGCACGACGGCGCGGGCAGCGCTGGCGACGCGATCGCGCAGGTGGTCCAGCACCTGGCCGGCGCGCGGCTCCTGCTCATCGAGACCGGCGGCGAGCGCGAGGGCGCGACGGTGGAGCTGGTCCACGAATCCCTGATCGAGCGGTGGGCGAGGCTCGGTCAGTGGCTTGCCGAGAGCGAGCGAGACGCGCAATTCCTGGCCCGGCTGCGGGCTGCGGCCCAGCAGTGGGAGGCGAGCGGGAGGGCCGAGGGGCTGCTCTGGCGCGACCGCGCCGCGGAGGACGCCCGGGCGTGGCACGAGCGCCGTCGCGCGGTGCAGGGCGCCGAGTTGCGCGTCGGCCTCGGCAAGCGCGAAGAGAGCTATCTGCTCGCCGTCGTGGCGTTCGCCGAGCGTGCGCGCCGCTTTCGCTGGCGGCTCGCCACGGGCGCGATCGTCGCGCTCACGGCGATCGCGGTCATGGTGTCGTACCTGGCGATCGATACCGACAAGCAGGCGAACCGCGCCGACCTGGAGGCGGCTCGGGCGCAAGCCGGTGCCCGGCGAGCACGCAACGCCACCCGCATGGTCGCGGTGCGCGAATTGCAATCGGATCCCACCAGCGCGCTCGCGCTCCTGCGAGAGATCGAGCCGCCCGACACGCCGCGAGGGTGGGCCAGCCTCACCCGCTCGGCGCTGCATGGCGGGGTCGCTCGCGCGGTGTTCAGCCATCCCGGATCCGTTGTGGGTGCGGGCTATAGCCCTGACGGCACGCGCATCGTTACCGCGTGCGAGGACGGGGCCGTGCGCGTGTGGAATGCCGACGGCCAGGGCGAGCCCCTGGTCTTTCGTCGGCACGAGGGCGCGGTCACGTCGGCGGCGTTCAGCCCTGACGGCACGCGCGTCGTCGCCGCGTCCTTCGACAGCACCGCGCGGGTGTGGAGTGCCGACGGCCAGGGCGAGCCCCTGGTCCTTCGGGGGCACGAAAAGGCGGTCATGTCGGCGGCGTTCAGCCCTGATGGCGAGCGCATCGTCACCGCGTCCGTCGACAGGTCCGCGCGGGTGTGGAATGCCGATGGCCACGGCGAGCCCCTGGTCCTTCGGGGGCACAGGGACTATGTCATGTCGGCTGCGTTCAGCCCTGATGGCAAGCGCATCGTCACCGCGTCCTTCGACAACACCGCGCGTCTGTGGAACGCCGATGGCAAGGGCGAGCCCCTGGCCCTCCGGGGGCACCAGGGTGCAGTCATGTCGGCGGTGTTCAGCCCTGACGGCAAGCGCATCGTCACCGCGTCGAGCGACAGGACCGCGCGGGTGTGGAATGCCGACGGCCACGGCGAGCCCCTGGTCCTTCGGGGGCACGAGGATGAGGTCTCTTCAGCCGCGTTCAGCCCTGACGGCAAGCGCATCGTCACCGTGTCCGTCGACAGGTCTACGCGGGTGTGGAACGCCAATGGCGAGGGCGAGCCTCTGGTCCTTCGGGGTCACAATGATGATATCAAATCGGCTGCGTTCAGCCCTGACGGCAAGCGCATCGTCACCGCGTCGAGCGACAGGACCGCACGGGTATGGGACGCGGAGGACAGGGGCGAGCCCGTTGTCCTTCGTGGGTACGAGAACCTGGTTCTTCTGGCGGCGTTCAGCCGTGACGGCGAGCGCATCGTTACCGTGTCCGTCGACAGGTCTGTGCGCGTGTGGAATGTCGACGGCAAGGGCGAGCCCCTGGTCCTTCGAGGGCACAGGGACAACATCAGATCGGTCGCGTTCAGCCCTGATGGCAAGCGCATCGTCACCGCGTCCAATGACAGGACCGCACGCGTGTGGAACGCCGACCGCAAGGGCGAGCCCGTGGTCCTCCGGCACGAGGATCTGGTCCTGTCGGCGGCGTTCAGCCCTGACGGCAAGCGCATCGTCACCGCGTCCTTCGACGGTAACGCGCGGGTGTGGAGCGCCGATGGCAAGGGTGAGCCCCTGGTCCTTCGGGGGCACAGGGGGGATTCGGTCTCTTCGGCGGCGTTCAGCCCTGACGGCAGGCGAATCGTCACCACGTTCATGTTCGAGCTCAACGGCGCCGTGTGGGTGAGCAATGCGGATGGTACGGGCGAGCCTTCGATTCTTCGAGGTCGCAAGTATGCGTTCAGCCCCGACGGTAAGCGCATCGCCACAGTGTCCGACTTTTCCGGTGACGGCGCGGTGCGGGTATGGAATGCCGACGGTACGGGCCAATCCCTGGTCCTGCCCGGCTACAGTACCCCGGGATACGACGTGGCATTTAGCCCCGATGGCAAACGCATTGCCATCGTGTCCGATGACAACGGGGTGCGGGTATGGAATGCCGATGGCTCTGGCGAGCCCCTGGTCCTGACCGGCTCTGGTTCCCAGGTCACCGCCGTGGCGGTCTCCCCCGACAACACCCGCATCGAGTTCTTCCCTCACGAAAAACGCATCGCGTTCAGCCCCGATAGCAAACGCATCTTCGCCGCGTCGAGAGACGGAACGGTGCGGGTATGGAATGCCGACGGCACGGGCGAGCCATTGGTCCTGACCGGCTCCAGTTCCCAGGTCACCGCCGTGGCGTTCAGCCCCGATGGCAAGCGCGTCGCCACCGCGTCCGTCGAAGCCGCGTCCGGTAAAGCGGCGTTGAGTGTGTGGTCCGACCTCGAGCCGCTCCGGGGCGTCCACGACCCGAGGCTGTGGAACGCGACTGCCTACTGCATGCCAGCCGAGCGGAGGATGGAGATCCTTCGTGTGGATGAGGTCGCGGCCCGGACCGACCTGGATGCCTGCCTGCGCCACGTGAAAGAAGCACGCGTGACGGCGCCGGAGCACCGCGCGGACCCGCCCCCTACGTGAGCGGATCCGCCGGCCGATGACGCACCCCGCGTGGCGCTGAGCGAGCCGTCACGTGCGATCGGGCGGCGTGCTGTTCCGGCAGCCGTGGTAGCTTCCGGTCGTCTTCCTGGAGGTGTCATGCGCCGCAGAGCCCACGCAGCGTTCCTTGGCCTCGTCACCCTGAGCTTGCTCGGTGTCCCCGGGTGCGCCGACGAGGAGGTGAGTCCGGTGAGCCCCGACACCCCAACGACCGGCGAGCCGCCCGACGACGGCGTCGCTCCGGGCGACGGCGTCGCGCTGGCCGGCCTCGAGGGCGATGTCGAGGTGGTGGTGGACGACCGCGGCGCGCCGCACATCTACGCGACCACCTTTCGGGATGCCGTGATGGTGCAGGGCTACCTGATGGCCCGCGATCGCTTCCCGCAGATGGAGATGATCCGGCGCAACGTCACCGGCCGTCTCGCCGAGTTCATCGGCCCGCTCTCCCCGGAGGCGTTGCAGGCGGACATCGCCGCGCGCGTGATCGGCTTCAAGCGCATCGCCGACCGCATCTACGATGAGCTCCCGGCGGACGGCCTCTCCAGGGTGGCGCTCGACGCCTTCGCTGCGGGCGTGAACGTCTATATCCAGGAGGTGCGCGACGGCAAGGTGACGCTGCCGGACGGCGCCTACCTGCTCACCGTGCTCCTCCTCTCCAAGCCCGACGTCTTCACCGACTGGACCCCTCAGGACTCGCTCGCCATCGGCCGCTTCCTCGCTCACACGCTGTCGTACGACGCCGATGAGAAGGTGCAGCTCACCCGGATGGCCGCCGCCGCGGCCGCAACCTTCCCGGCCGGCGACCCGCGCGCGGGCATCTTCCGCGACTTCTACTCTTTCGCGCCGGCGCAGGCCGTGTTCACGCGCGACGGCTTCCCGAACGTCGGCACGGACACCGGCACCCGCGCGGTGCTCCCGAAGCGGTTCGATCCTGCGCAGGCCCCGCAGAAGCGGCCGGGGCGGCCGCCGCCCGGGCCGCCTCTACCGGCGCTGGGCGTGCTCGCCGCGACGCAGGGCTTCTTCGAGCTCACCGGCCGCCTTCGCGACAAGCTCGGCGACGAGTTCCGCGGCTCGAACAACTGGGTGGTCTCGGGCGCCAAGACAGCCTCGGGCGCGCCGCTGCTCGCCAACGATCCTCACCTGTCGCTGCCGAGCCCGCCGCTCTTCTGGTATGCGCACCTGAACACCGCCCGCGCGGGCGGCGACCTCAACGTGCAGGGCCTCGCCCTCGCCGGGTTGCCCGGCGTGCTCCTCGGCTACAACGACCACATCGCCTGGGGCGCGACCACGGCCGGCCACGACGTGACCGACGTCTACGAGGAGACCATCACCGAGGGGCAGGGCGGCGCGGCCGACACGGTGCTCTTCAACGGCGAGCAGGTGCCCATCGAGATCGTCACCGAGACCATCAAGGTGGCGGGCAAGGACGACGTGGTGATCGAGCTCGAGCGGGTCCCTCACCACGGGTTCATCATTCCCACCATCGTCGACGGGAAGGTCGAGCCGCGCGCCTCGACCACCGCGCTCAGCGTGCGCTGGACCGGCGACGAGCCCTCCGGGGAGCTCGGCGCCTTCCTCGGCCTGGACCTCGCGAAGGACGTCGCCGAGGCGCAGGCGGCGCTCGAACAGTTCGAGGTCGGAGCGCAGAGCTTCGTCGTGATCGACCGCGCGGGAGACATCTTCTGGTCCACGCAGTCGCGCGTGCCCGTCCGCGCGGCGGCGGCGATGACCTGGGATCCAGAGACCGGCACGGGCCTCTCGCCCGCGATGGTGCTGCCCGGCGACGGCAGCGCCGAGTGGATCGGCACCCTGGAAGACCGCTACCTGCCGCACGACATCAACCCGGCGCGCGGCTTCATCGCCACGGCCAACAACGATCTTGTCGGCGTCACCGCGGACGGCAACCCGTTCAACGATGCTCACTACATCGGCTACGGCTTCGATCCCGGCTACCGCATCGCGCGCATCACCGAGCGCCTCGACGAGCTCACCGCCGCGGGCGGGGTGACCCCCGAGGACATGAGCCGCCTCCAGGGCGACCACCAGTCGCCGCTCGGCCGGCTGCTCGCGCCCTCGTTCGTCGAGGCCGCCGCGCGCGCGGCCGAGGAGCGCGCCGCGCCGGGCACGCACCCGGAGCTCGCCGCGCTCGTCGCGGAGGCTTCGGCCGAGGACCTCGACGCGCTCGCCGCCGCGGCGGCGCGGCTCTCGGGCTGGACTTCTCACGAGACCCCGGCCGGCGTGGACATCGGCGACGGCGCGCCCCCGGCGAGCGAGGTGGAGGACTCCATCGCGGCCACGATCTTCAACGTCTCGATGCTCGAGCTCGTGCCGCTCGCCTTCGGCGACGAGGCCACGGCGCTCGGCGCGCAGCCGAGCAGCGCCGCGATCGCCCGGGTGCTTCAGAGTGCCGTCCTTGCGCCGCAGCAGCTCGCCACCTTCGACCCCGCGCTCGGCGATACAGTGCTCTGGGACGACCTCGCCACCCCGGACATGGAGTCGCGCGACGAGCGGATCGTGCGGGCGATGCTGGCGGCCGTGTCAGCGCTCCGCGACCGGCTCGGCGCCGACATGGCTGGCTGGCAGTGGGGTCGCCTGCACACGGTCCGCTTCGCGTCGCAGGTGCCCATGCTCGCTGGCGGCAGCCCGGTCACGCTGCCGACCGAGGATGATCCGAAGTTCCCCGGGGGCTTCCCGCGCCCGGGCGACAACTTCGGCGTCGACGCCGCCAACTTCGGGATGTGGGACACCGACTCGTTCGACTACGGTCATGGCGCCGTGCAGCGCCTCGTCGTCGAGGTGACCCCCGACGGCCCGCGCGCGTGGAACGCCCTGCCGGGCGGCCAGCACTTCGCTCCGGAGAGCCCGCACCACGCCGACGAGGCCGAGCGCTGGCGGCGCAACCAGGCCCCGGAGATGTACTTCACCGACGAGGCCGTGCGGGAGCACGAGGAGTCGCGGGTCGTCTTCGTGCCGGGTCGCGCAGGTACGCGAGCGCGCGGATGCAGCTCGTCAACGTGTTGTACTCCGGGATGTCCAGGCGCTCGGCGCGGAGGTGGATGAGCCGCTCGACGAGGCCGACGAGGGGCCCCCCACGAGATTGACGTCCATCAGCCCGATCCGACCGACGGCGGAGGCGATCTCCTCAGCAGCTGGGGTCGGAGTCGGTCCAGACACCGCCGGTGCAGGTCAGATGGCTGGGCGCGTCGATCGGCTCCCCGCCGTGATGACGCCAGCGAGGGCCAAGCGCCGGCTTCCGGCTGGAGCCGTTCGGGCGGGGGCCTCGTCGTCGACGAGACGCGGGGTCGTGCCGCATGCCGTTCGGCTGAGCGTCATTCCGCAAAGCTGGACGGGCTCGGGGGCCGCTCCTCGAACTGCGGGGCGTCCCCGGCAATGTGATCCCACGGCGCCTTTGATCCGACGAAGATGTGCATCTCTATCCTGACGCCTGGATCACCATCGACGCACCCGAGCGTGACACCATGTACCTGGTCCCCGAACATGCCGCACAGGGTCGAGCCACATGCACTGCAGAAGGCCAGGCCCCAACCGTGTCCAGAGCTGTGCCTGGTGAGCTTATCTTCCCCCGCTATCCACCTGAACGTGCTGCCTGCGGCTACCTCGGCATAGGCCGATGATGCGCCGCTGAAGGCTTTGCGGCAGCGGGAGCAATGGCACGCGCGAGCATGCCGAAGTGCTCCTTCTATCCGATATCGAATCGATCCGCAGAAGCAGCCACCCTCGATCATCTCCACTCCTCCGTACTCGATGGTCAACGAGGATCCGCTCGAGCTGGTTCGTGCAACGGGTCCTCGCCGCTGCTCGAGCCTCCCCATGACGGCCGCTCGGAAGGCACCTTGCACGAGGCCGCACGAGGCCCCGCGCGCGCAGCTTGCATGGCGTGCCGGCCCGCCCCTCGCTGCGGTGCAGGCCGAGCGCCGCCGGGCCCGCCCTGTCGGTCGACCCGCCCTGCTCCGCGGAGCAAGGCGGTCTGGAGACCGAGCCGCTCTACGGCAGATTGGCAGAAGAGACCTGCCAGCTTCTGTCGGTGCAGAAGCGGCAGCTCGCGCCGACGAGCATGCCCTTGCCGGTGGCCGATTCGTCGCCCTTGAGCCACCAGTTGAGCCACGCCAGGTTGACCTGGGTGAACTCGCCGCCGTTCCGGGCCCACAGATCGCCCCCGTGGTCCGCGCCGACCTTGGCGAACATCATGACCGGGATATCACCCTGGGCGGCGATGTTCTCGAAGTCTCTCGCGCCGTTCTCGTTCGCGCCCAGGCTATCCTCGGTGCCGGTGACGATCAGCACGGGTGTGTGAATCGAGTTGTAGAATGCCTGATTCACCGAGAAAGAGCCGCTGCTCGTGTGTCCCCAGGTCGTCATTCTGGGATCTGCGGCGGTCCCCGCCGCCATCAAGCCGCCGCAGGAGAAGCCGTTCGCGCCGACCTTCGTGGTGTCGATCTTGTGGTAGTAGGCGCTGCAAGGCTTCTCGTTCTCGGCGATCACCCAGTCGATGTAGGCGAGCAGCACTTCGCCTCCGCCCCCGAGGTCGCGGTTGGGCTGGCTGTTGACCGGTGTCCCGTCCGCCACCACGAAGTAGCCATGCGAGGCGATTTCGGCCATGGCCGCTTGCGTCGCGAACCCGTCTCGCGAACATCCGCCCTCCCCCCAGACGAAGATCGGATACTTGGTGTCCCCATCGAGATCCGCCGGGCGATAGATGGTGCCCTCGTTGATGCCCGGGTCCGCGTTCGTCTCGACGACCACCTGATGAGGGCCGCTCCCCGACACGTTTCGACCAGCCGATTGTGACGCGGTGCACGTGCCGGTGAAGCCGCCGCCCTCGCCCGAGCCTCCGCTCCCGCCCGTCGTCTCCCCGCCGCCGGCAGGCGCTCCTCCGCCCGTGCCGCCGGAACCGGAGGGCTCTGACCCTCCGGCGGTGCTCTGTGAGCTGCCCGAGCCCGTGGGCAGAGGCCCTCCGGTGGTGCTCGCCTGCTCGCCGCCCGAGCCGCTCACGCTCCCTCCTGTGTCCCCCGCCGGGGCCCCGCCGCTCCCCCCAGCGTTGCCGTTGTCATTTGAGCCGCTGCAAGCGCTGACAATCATGCCCAGCGCGGCCCAGGTGAAAGCCCAAGTCGATTTAGTTTTCATAGCGACTCCGTATGGTGCCCCACCGACCCCGGCGGCACGCCGTCGATCTCCGTCGATCGCCGAAGCAAGAAGCAGAAGGATGCCCTTCGGGGTCAGTAGTGTGAGCGTTCACATGTAAGATGTCAATTCCAATCGACCGAACTGCGGCTGTCCTCGATCTCAGGGGAGGACGAGGCTGGCGGGTCTCCTTCGGAGCGCGGCGTCGGGCGAGGGCTCGTTCGGAGCGCGGCGTTCAGAGGGGTGGGCGCAGGATCGCGATCATCGCCGGCCCGCTCGACTGGCGCGGAGGCGATGTGGTCATCGACGTGTGTGTGCGTTCACAAACTTACAATCGGACGGAACGCGCTCGCGGCGAGGTGCGGGGATGAGAGCGCTGCTGTTCGGGTAGTTCGCACGGATGCAATGGCGCATGCGCCCGCTGGTCCATCGCCCAGCCGGCGCACGGCGATGGCGAGCCCCTCCGTCAGGGCCTCGCTCGGCCGAGCACCTTCTGCAGCTGCTTTCGCCCGCGGTGCATCCGCTTGTTCGTGGTGCCTGGATGGGCACCGAGCTCCGCGGCGATCTCTTCAGCGGTGTAGCCCAACGCGGCGCCCGCGAGCACGGCTCGCAGCTCGGGCTTGAGCCGCTCCAGGCCCCGAAGAGCCAGCCGGGCCTCCACCTGCTCGAACGGTGACGGCGCGTCGCCTTCAAGCCACGACGTGGTGTACGCGGTGCGCTCGTTGGACCACCGGCACACGCGCTCCCGGTAGTGAAAGATGTGGTGCCAGGTAACGGCGAACAGCCAGTGCTTCAGAGCCTTCTTCAGCGGCATGTCCGGGGAAGGCCGAAAGCTTGCGGCCTCCACGCTGCGCCAGGCGGACAGGAAGATCTCCTGCATGACATCGGGCTGATCGCGAGCAGGCACGGCGAACTGGCGCAACACGGCGCGGATGATCCCCGAGTGCCGCACGAGGGCATCGAACGGAACGCGCACTGCCGGATGCTCGACGTTCCCGATTCGACGCGGCGTGCGCCTGTGCTCCGCCATGGATCCCTTGCGTCTCCTGGATGTGCTCATTCTCCTGCCCCGGCCCAGGGCGGATCTCGGCCTGGCGTCGCGCAAGGACACCGCCGCCTCCACCGCTGGTTACGTGTTGCTGGACAGCCGACGATTCAGCGAACTTGCAGCAGCAGCGCCTCACGTTCCGCGGCGAGCTGACCTCGCGGGAACTCGATAGCGTGCATGTCGAGCAGGCGCCGCGCCTCGACGTCGGCCCTGGCGTTGTGGGCCTCGATGGCCTTGCGCGCCTGGCGGATCAGGTTCTTCTCGCGCTCGCTGGCGGTCGGGCGTGCTGCGCCGACCGGGGACGAGGCACCAGCGGCTGCCGCGGCGGGCGAGCCGGGCATGCCGTTCACCGCGTCCACTGGAGGCGCTTCCTCCCGAGGTTCGACGGGCGGCGCGATGCTCTGCCCGCTGGGCGCCGTCATGGCGACCGCTGGAGGTAGCTCGCGTTGCTGGCCGGGCGGCACGGTGCCCAGCGCCACGGGCGCGGCCGTGGGCGCGTGGACCGTCGCCGTCCGGAGCCATGCCTCGGTGCCGGACGAGGGCGGGAGCGCCGCAACGACGGCGCCGGTGAGCACGACGAACACCCCCTGCCCGAGGAGCTTCGCGCCCAGCTTGCGTAGCGAGTCGGCCGACCACTCGCGGGGATTCAGGCCGAGCGCCATTGGAACGCAGGCCTCCTCGTCCCACCCCCGCGAGCGCTGCTGGGCGATCCAGCGCCGCTTCGCTGCCTCCAGGTGCTCGCGAGCCCGGCGGTGCTGGGTCTTCACGGTCTCCAGCCTGAGCCCCAGCTCGGCGGCGATCTCGGCGAGCGGCTGCTCCTCGAGCTCGTGCCGGATCAAGACCTCGCGGTACCTGGGGTCGACCTGGCCGATCAGAGTTCGGGTGAGCGCCTCCCGATGCCGTCTGCGGATCAGGTCCTCCGGACTGGGGCGCTCGTCCTGGAGCTCGCGATCATCGAACGCGGTCAGGACCTCGCCCCGGCGGCGCGCGTTCCGGGTGTGCTTCCGCGCCTGGTTCAGGGCGATGGTGACGGAGTACGGCGCCGGATCCTCGCCCGGCTCGATCCGCTCTCGTGCCTCCCATGCCCGCAGAAGGGCATCCTGCGCGACGTCCTCGGCGTTTCGCTCGGGGACACCGACGCGCCTCGCGAGGCGCCGGAAGAGCTCGAAGCGGGGGGTGGTTCTTGCTGGCCTGCCCACAGCTGGTAGCACCCCTGAGCCGCCCGGAAGGGTTCAGGAAAGTGCATGGTCGGACAACTTTGGTAAGATGATGTGGTTCAATGTGAGATGCGAGCCTGTGATCCCCTGGCCTGGAGAGTCGACCAATCCTTTACGTCTTCGAGCTGAACTTTCCCGCTTAGCAGGTTCTTTTTCGGCGCATTTATCGCGGTTGACGCCGCGCACCGGGCGTAAGTACGTTGCCGCCATGCGATTCGTTGCGCCTTCGTTGCTGTTTTGCCTGATGTTCGGAGTCGCAACTGGCGATGCGAGCTCGGCCAGCGCTGAGGACATCTATTCAACGCTGGAAGAGGGCGAGGGTTCGATCGTGAAAGACGACGTTCGCCGCGCGAAGCGAGCCCGCGACGCAGGGCGGTGGGTCGAGGCACACGCGGCTTACAAGGCAGTCTTCGAGGCAGCGGACCCGGCGTCGAGCACGGAGAGAGAGCGCGCGGAGCTCGCCGGAGAGCTCGGCCTGTGCGAGCTCGAGCTGCGCAAGTACCGTGATGCAGCCGAGCATCTGGCCTGGAGCCTCGAGCAGCGCGACGCGCTCCCCCTTCAACTACAGCTACGGTTCGAGGCCGGGCAGCGCAAGGCAGCGCCGCACGTCGGGACGCTCTACCTCTCGGTCGATCCGCCCGATGCCGAGGTGCTCATCGACGGCAAGGTCATCAGCGCCCCTGCGCGGACCTACAGGCTGTTCCTGGAGCCCGGGGAACACATGGTGCGGGCTCGGTTTGCGGGCCATGAAGAAGCGTTCCAGTCGTTCGACGCGCAGGCGGGCAAGGCGACGACCATCTCGATGCGGGTGCCGCGCGCCGCGACGCCGGCAGCCGTCTCGAAGGACACGGCGACCGGGACTCGGGAGGCGAAGCGTTCCGAGCGAGGAGCACAGGCGTTGACCGTGGCGTCGTCCTCCACCTCCACCGCATCGAAGCTGCGCGTCGCGGGCGCGGTGCTGGCGGGGGCAAGCATGGTAGCCGGCGGCGGGTTCCTGATGTGGAGCGCCTACACCGAGGACGAGCTCCACGATCGGGCTACCGCGCTGCGTGGCGCGGATGAGGAAGCGGACCGATGTGCGCGCCAGAACGCACCGCGCGCGTGCTCGGAGCTGCGCGACCTGCAAGAGAAGCGCGATCTGTTGAGGCAAGTCGGATGGGTGAGCCTTGCGACTGGCGGCGCGATCGGTGCGCTGACGCTCGTGTCCCTGTTCGTGGATCGAGCCTCGCCGCCGAGCGATGGGGTGCGCATCGTGCCCACGGCGAGCGAGCGAAGCGCAGGGCTGACGATGATCGGTGCATGGTGATGAACGTGGAGCACGGGGACATGGATGCGGCATCGAAAGGCAGGCGCGGGGTGGTTACCCTGGTGTCCTTCGCGCTTGGAGTTGGAATCGCAGCGGTCGTGTGCGGGTGTTCCCCCGGTCCCACGGTGCCCGTTTGCGACGACGATCCCGTGGTAACGCCACCCGAGGACGGGTGCGGCATCTTCGTGAGTGCAAGCCTCGGGGACGACGCGAACCCTGGCAGCCGCGCGGAGCCGGTAAAGACATTATCCAAAGCCATCGAGCTCGCAGATACGGGCAGCCACCGTGTCTACGCATGCGCTGAGACCTTCAATGAGACGCTTGGGCTCCACAGCACGAGCATCTGGGGCGGATTCGACTGCGCGGACGGCTGGCGGCATCTCGGCGCCAGCGCGAAGACGGTTGTCGCCCCGGAGGGGCCCGTTGCTGAAGTGGTATGGCTCGGAGGACGAGCCGTTGCTACGTTCACGAACCTGCGAATCGTGGCTCCCGATGGCGATGACGTGGATGGTGACGAAAATGGATCCATCGGGATAGATACGCTTGAAGGGGTTCAGCTCAAGCTCGTGGCGAGCGAAGTCATCACCGGGCGTGGTGGAGAGCCGGGAGGCAGCTCGATTGCGATCTATCTACGAACCGGCAGCGAGATCGAGGTGATTGACAGCAATATCGTTGCGGGCGACGGAGCGGACGGTGAGCCCGGAGCCGCGGCCGGTGGCATGGCCGCAGCCGACGGAGCGACGGGGCACCCGGGAGCTGACGCGTGCACTGTGGACGCCCCGGAGTGGACGCCGGGCGTCACGACCGCGTGCGATGACGGGAGCTCGGTCAGCGGCGGCGGGGGCCTCGGGCTGGCGGATCGGGGCTCCAGCGGCGGCAACGGAGAGCCTGTCCCGGATCCCAACCCGACGGGCGCCGGTGCCGGAGGTATCGGTCAGCAGGGAAGTATGGCGTGCAGCGATGGCCAGCGCGGCCTTGACGGTGCCGTTGGTGTACAGGGCCAAGGAGCGAAACGTCCCGGCGTCGTCGCATTGGGGCGCACCCTGGGCAAGGGCCAGGACGGGCTGTTTGGGCGCCCTGGTCAGGGTGGTGGAGGTGGTGGCGGGTCGCGCGGCGGTGCGACGGCCTGTGGCGCCGGACCGACCGGTGGAGCGTTCGGCGGCTCGGGCGGGTCGGGGGGCTGTGGCGGCAAGCCGGGGAAAGGGGGGTTCGCCGGAGGGGCGAGCATCGGCATCGCTACGAGGGGGTCGAAGGTCACAGTCCGCGGGTCGACGATCCAGACGGGCCGTGGCGGTCGGGGTGGCGCGGGAGGGGCAGGCTTACCGGGAGGTAGCGGAGCTCCTGGCGGCGACGGCGGCAGAGCGGTACCTGGCACGCTTGCAGGGTGCCGCGGAGGCGACGGCGGCAACGGCGGGCCCGGAGGTGGCGGAGGCGGCGGTCTCGGGGGCCATTCGATCGGCATCGCGTACCTCGAGACCGGGGAGGTGACACGGGATGACGTCGAGGCGACGTTTCTGCTCGGGACTGCGGGCAAGGGCGGGCCCGGCGGTGACCCAGACGCCGCGGAGAGCGCAGGTGATGACGGCGTCGCGGCCGAGTTCCTGCCCTTCGTGGCTGAGGATTCAAACGATCCAGACTCCTGGGCGCGGGAGTAGGCGGCGGCAATGCGAGGAGACTCCATGACAGGCACAACATCGAGGCGCAACCGATGGCGTTGCGTGTCCGAGGCATGGCCTCTGCTGCTCGTGACCTCGTGGCTTTCCGCACTTGCGGCGACTGGATGCGGCGCCGACGCGAGTACGTGGGAGGCCTGTGAGGAAACACTCACGTGCACGCCGGTTGTGGCTTGTAATGCCGACCACGGCAACCCTGACCTTCCGGTCGACTGCGATGGTGTGTATTTGCGGCAGGATGGTCATGACGATCACCCGGGCACGCGAGAGGATCCGGTGAAGACCTTCGCGCGTGCATTCGATCTCGCGCGCGAGCACGGGATGCGCGTGTACGTTTGCGCCGATACGTTCAATGTCGAAGTGCGTGTGCCGGCAGGCATGGAGGTGTGGGGCGGGCTCGACTGCCGTGATCCCCGGGGGCATTGGCCGCTGCATCCGCTGGGCGAGCTCACGACGATCGAGCCAGGACCGAACCTCGTCCCCCTTACGGTCGCGAATGAGGCGGCCGAGCCCACGCGTGAGGGCGCCGTGGCCACAACGCTCACCAGGATGCGGATGATCGCGCAGGACGCCACCGTGCCGGGTGGCTCTGCCATCGCCATGCGTGCCTTATCGGGGGTGACGGTGGAGGTGCGCCTGAGCGAGATCGTCGCCGGCGACGGCGCAGATGGGTCTCCCGGCGCGGACGGCGGAGCAGAACCAGCACAAGAGGGAGAGCCAGGAAACCCAGGTGCGGTGGCGTGCTCCGCAGATAGGGTTGAAGGAGGCGCGCGGGTCACGACGTCCTGTGATGACGGCGTTTCCTCAAGCGGAATGGGCGGCGTTGGCACCAAGGGTGATGGTGGTGATGGAGAAGATGGTACGCCTTTGCCGGCGAGTAACTCGATGAATTTCGGACGAGGTGGGCTCGGGCAGCAGAGCATGGAATGCACTGATGGACTCCGGGGAATGTCAGGCGTCGACGGTTTTCGAGGTAACGGTGCGTCAGGGCCGGGACGGCTCACCGATGCGGGTCTGGAAGGCACTTGGGGCGGAGATGGCGAAGCTGGGCAGCACGGCTACGGAGGCGGCGGTGGAGGGGGCTCCCGCGGCGGATCTATGTTCTGCAGCGTAGACCTGTCGCAGGGTGGCGCTTCTGGTGGCTCGGGCGGTGCTGGTGGTTGCGGTGGCAAGCCGGGGAAGGGCGGCGGTCCGGGCGGGTCGAGCATCGGGATTTTGTCTCACCACGCCAGCGTCCACGTGAGCAAAACGAGCATCACCACGGGCCGGGGCGGCAACGGCGGACGCGGAGGAAACGGCCAGTTCGGCGGCGTGGGTGGTTACGGCGGCACGGGCGGTGGCAACAGAGCGGGGTCACTGCCGGGCTGCCGCGGCGGCGATGGCGGGAAAGGCGGCAACGGCGGTCGGGGCGGTGGAGGGCACGGTGGGCACTCGCTCGCGGTTGCGCATACTGCCGACCTGGGGCCGAACGTTGATTCCGACTCTGTGACTAGCCTCGGAAATCATGGCGATGGCGGAGGCGCTGGCGACTTGGACGCGAACTCGGGAGAGCCAGGTACCGCTGCTGTCTCTATAGGCTTCCAGTAGCGTCGTCCTCAAACCGCAATCGGAGATCGACAGGCGCGGTCGCGCCGACCGCACCGAGCAGTGGCGGCGCTCCGATGGAATCCGTCAGCGAGCTCAATCGCCAGCGTACTCGGTGCAGTAGTCGTGGCGGCCGGGGCCTGCATCGACACACCCCAGAACACATACCTTCTCCGCAACGACGTCGCATCCGCTATCTGTCTTCTGCTGCCACGTTAGAATGTTGCCGACACAGTAGTAACCGGAACCATGGTCGCATAGCGCTTGAGCGGTCTCCTCGTAAGATTCGATGTCGCCGTTCACATCTCTGTCATCCTCAGGATCAGGCGCACCAACACATGCTGCTACCGTGAGAACGGTAACCAGACTCAGCGCGAACTTGGATGTCAGCTTCATAGATTTCTCCTAGTTATCGGAGAGCGTCGCTCCCGTTGTTCTCGTTAAGCCGCAAGCGGGCGTGAGCAATCAGGGGAGCCCGGACCCGCGGTCCAGTCAGCACCGATCCCCTTCAGGTCACGCTCGGATCAGCATGAGGGCGGCGCTCGCGGCGGGCGACGTGGAGGCGGCGCGCATCGCCCACGAGACCATCGGGCGGCTGCTCGGCGCGCCAGGGGCGGACGCGGGCGGCATTATCGCCTCGCGGCCGAGCGCAGCCGGCGCGGCGGGTAGCCCAGGCTGGCCCGCGCTCGCGGCGGGCGGCGTGGAGGCGGCGCGCATCGCCCACGAGACCATCCACCGCAGGCTGGCTGTGGCGTGAACCGCGCGCGACGAGGGGGCGAGCCGACCTGGCGTGAGGTCGCGCTCACCGGAACGGCCAGATCGCGGCCGCGGCGACGCAGCGTAGGTCACGGATCGCTTCGAGCGCGGGCGCAGCCGGCTCATCGCGATCCGCCTCGTCGGTCGACTCGAAGATCGCGAGCGTCCGATCGGGGGGTGGGGTCTCGCACGTCGGGACGCGCTCGACCGGCCTCGAGTCGTCGAGATCCGATGGATGCGCCGCGTGCAGCACGCCGCGACGGAAGGCGAACATGCCTGCGTCCCGCATGCGCTCGCCGCTGAACATCACACCGACATCCGCGCCGCACCGCACCTGACCCTCCAGCGAGCCGCCAGGCCACGCGACGCGCGCGGTCCACGTCGATGGGCCGGCGGGCGGCACCGCTCCCCAGGCGAGCACGCATTCCCCCGGAGCCCCCGCGCGCGCGGCCTCCTGGTCGAGGGCGCGGCGCACCTGGGGGAGGACCTGGTCGAGCTCCACGCGCACGGTGATCTGCGCGGCGGCCACGATCGCCGCCGGCTCCGCCGTACCCGGCGCCGCGGCAGCCGACGCCGTGGGGTGGGGCGCCGGAGCATGCGACGGCGGTTGCGACGGCCCGCAGGCGCCAAGCAGGAGCGCTGATGCGGCGTAGAGGATGTGGCGGAGCATCGCTCGACATGTCGGCGCGGCCGCGCCGTGGGTCAAGCAGGGCGCCGCCGCGGAGGAGCGAGGGCGGGGCCTGGACGCCGATGCAGCCCGACAGCGGCTCGCTTCGTCACGCCCGACGGCGCGGCGGGTAGCGTCGGCTGCGGCGGCGCTCGCGGCGGGTGACGTGGAGGCGGTGCGCATCGCCCACGAGACGATCGGGCGGCTGCTCGGTGCGCCCTCGAGCGCATCCCGGTGCACGTGCACGCGCTCCGACGTCACGCTCCCTGACCGGACCGAGGACCCTCGTTCAGCGGAAGGCGAAGCGGTCGACCGTGATCTTGTAGCTGAGTTGTTCGCCGCGCTCGATGCGGCCACCGAGCGATATGTTGTGCTCCTCGCCGCTCGTCGCCACGTACTTCGCGTCGGCCGCCACGAACGTGCACGCACCCTCGATCGGCTGCGGGCGCTCGAAGAGGCAGCCGTAGCCGTCCTCGGTGACGGGGCGACAGATGCGGGTGTCGATCTTCAGCGCCTCGACCTCCTCGCGCGAAAACAGGCGCTCCTCGTAGGTGATCTTCATGGGCTTCTCGCAGCGAACGTAGATGGGCAGGTACTGGTGCTGCGCGTCTCGGTACACGACGCCGTCGTTGATCTCCTCGCGCGTGCCCGCGGCCACGTCCAGATAGCCCTTCAGGCGGACCGGCGCCTCGACCGCGGCGGGGAGCCCCTCGGCGGGCATCGCCTCGGCGTGCGGGTGATCGCCGGCGTAGACGAGGACGTTGAGGAAGCGTTGCCGCGCGCCGTCCCCGGCGGGGTCGAAGATCTCGCTGACCGCGTCGCATCGTGCGGCCTGCTCGGCGGAGCGGCTCTCCATGTTGTCCCCGGTCGACTCGAACCCGAGCTCGTAGACGCCCACGCTCGCTCCCCAGCCATTGTCATCCTTGGACGCGGCCAGGCCGGCGGCGTCGTTGTTTGGGACGATCCAGAGGTTGTTGGTGGTGAGCGCGGGGACGTGCGTCAGCGAGCGAACGAGGGAGCCGTTATCACCGCAGCCGCGCCCGATCTGTTCATAGGTGGTGTCTACCTCCGCCGGAGTCGACGGGGTTGCCGGCGCCTCGGTGGGCTCGGCGATCGCGTCGCCGTCCGATCCGCCGCAGCCCGCGACGAAGATGAAAGGAGCCCCCACGAGAACCAACGAACGAAAGCAGTTCCTCATGACGGCGGTGGGAGCAAAGCTCGTACCTCCCCGATCCATGCGGACTTTCCGCCCAAATCGCGGCGCGAGACGCAACGCGTGAACGGGGCGCCACACCTCGGCCGCTTGCGACGCGGCCTCTGCGACGTCATCCCTCTGCGAGGCCATCCGAGCATCTGCCCCGGGCCGGGGGGCGCCCGGCCGCCGTGCTCTCGGCGAGCGGCTCCTGGCGGCGTCCCGCTGTGGTCGCACACGGGTGCCCGGGATCCCGCCTGCCGCGAGGTACGCGAGCTCCGCTCCAGTACGAAGCCGGCAACGGGTGGGCGGAATGTTAGGGCGTGCTCAGCGAGAGCGGCGTCCGAGAGGGCGGTGAGGTCGCCGGAGTCCGACTGTATCGAGGAGGGAGCTGACCGGGCGGGTGCCAGTACGATGGCGTCGAAAGCAAGGCCACCCTCGTGGATCAGTGCAATAGGTTACTGGAGCTCGCCTCACCAAGGCACGTTTCCGATGAAACCAAGCGTCAGCCCAGCGACGAAACATATCACCCCAATCCAGGCAGTGATAGCCAGCTCCCGGGTCATTGATGCGGCGTCAGTGATCAGCTTGGTATTTACCCTGAATTTCCAGGTGGGGATCGACCATACACATACGAGGCTACATAGTACGGATATGAGCAAAAGGACTAGCGCTGTGGATAGGATCGTCTGTCCGATGTCGCTGAAGCCTGGCTTGCTTCCGAATGCAGTGAGGACGACAAAGCTGCCCGTGATCAGAGACGTGAGCCAGGTGTGAAACTGGTTGCGGTCGTTGAGCCACGTCATGACCGCTTCCATGTTCTGCTCGTTAATGGCTCCAAAATCTTTTCTCATCACCCACCTCTCGCGCGTGTGGGGGATAGGAGACACGCAGCTGCTCCACGCAGGCGTCTGGAGGCATCTCCCAGTCCTCGCTGCCGCTCCAGCTACCCCCCGGCTGCCGCCCTCTGCGAGGCCAGCGGAGATGCCGTCCCGTGTCAAGACGAGGCATGCGCTCGGCAGGGTGCCACCGGCACTGGAACGGGGGCCGGCCGGCAGGGCTCGGGGCCTGCCCGCCACCCGCCTCGCCACTCAGCCACGTCTGCTCGCTCGGCTTCGGCCTGCGCCAGCACGCCGGTTCGGACCGGGGGTCGGTCCGGCTGGCCTAGTGCCCGCCGTGGAACTCCGTGGATCCCCGTACCCTGGCGTCACCTGCCGCGCCCGCTCGCGGTGTTCCCGCCTACATTCGGACGCGCACCAATCCACCCCTGCCAAAACTTGCCAGGTCACACGCAGGGCACACGCAAAAAAAAGACACGGCTCTCGCCGTGTCTTTTCAGTGGAGGCGCCGGGAATCGAAACGCCTGCCGAGGGTGGGGATCCGCAGGGATCGCGTAGGTTTCCGCAGGCGACGGGAGCGGCAACCGTGCCATCGACGGCAGCTAAGTGCGCGAAACCGCGTCATGCAGACGAATCGCAGACGAAACCTGCGGACCCGCGAACGGTGCTCTTGGCCCAGCTCGCGGAAGGCATGAGGGCGGCGCTCGCCGAGGGCGACGTCGAGGCGGCGCGCATCGCCCACGAGACCATCGGGCGGCTGCTCGGCGCGCCAGGGGCCGGCGCGGGCGTCGTGGTCGACCTCGCGGCCGAGCGCATCCGACGCGGCGGGTAGCGCCGGACGGGGCGCCGCTCGCGGCGGGCGACGTCGAGGCGGCTCGCATCGCCCACGAGACCATCGGGCGGCTGCTCGCTGCAGCAGAGACAAGGAGGTCGAGCACTCCGGCGCGTAAGCGGCCTAACGGCTAGCCGCTCTGCCGCGCCGCGCAGCGGTGTCGGCAGCAGCGGCTTGTTAGGCAGAGTATCCATGGGGGAAGCTCTCCACAAGCAGAACTGCCGTCGGACAACTCTGGCCTCCGAGCTGTTCCACACGATCGCGTAGTTCGATCGCACGGGGCACAGGCGCGTCGGGAGGCAATGTCGCCAAGAGATCGAGGAGATCCGGATCACCCAGTATGACGCGATCGCCAGGCTGCAGCGCTTCTTGTGCGCGGGTGCGAAGTGCATCTGGCTTATCTCCGAAGCATGGGCTGAGGAGGATGCGTCGATAGGTACTTGTCTTGGCATCGCCATGCGAGAGCTGGCCGGTGCGCACAAGTTCGTCGACGAGCCGATCGGGTGCGAACAACCTGCGCATGGGGGCGCCTTCACGCAGAAGGCCGATGGAGAATCCTCCGGCCGCGAGCCCATAGACGACCGAGTCTCGAATGACAATCGCGGCGACAGAAAAGCTCCATCCCCACTCGTTCGCACGCGTTACGTCCGAGAGAGTCGCCGCCGCAGCTTCGAGCGCTTGAGTAAACTCCGTATGAGTGAAGTCTGGACCAACCGCGAGGTTCGCCGCGAGACTCTCCCGGCACCAAGCCGCCGCTTCGGCACCCGTGCCCCAAGAACCGCTGCCGTCGAATAGAACGACTATCTGGGAGCGGTCATCGGAGGAGCATCGCACCAGTGGAGGCGTCGACGATTTGTAGCGACCCGCACAGACGTCAATCATAGCCTCGCCTCTTCTGCCTAACGTCGCAATCAGTTGCGTCGCAGGGCCTAGCGGCGGGTTATGGCATGTAGGCGGCGAAGCGCCGCGGCATATCTGCGTATTCCCGTGAATAGGCAGCGACTTCCGCGACCCATCTGCGCATCTCCGAAGATAGGCCGCCGCTGCGGAGACCCGGCGAGGGCGGGGCATCGGCAACCCTGCGGATCCTGCTACCTGGTGGGGCGAGGGCGGCGTCGCGGTCGAGATACTCCAGGGTCGCCAAGCGCGATGGTTTCCCGTTGGAGCGTTCTGTGGAGGGTACGGGCGGCGTCGTCATGCTTGGAGTCCAGAGCGTTCGCGAAGATTGACAACGAGACGACCGTCTCGTTGACGGAAGATCGGGCGGCGCAACCCCACGCGCCGATGGGTGCTGTCCGCGCCGTAAGAGCGTCTCTCCGGTCCTCACTGCCGCTCAATCCACCCTGAAAATGTGGTTTACCGAACGCGTACAGCGACCCCCATGGCCACCTCGCTCTGGAGGTCAGCGGAGACGCCGTTCCGTGTCAAGAGGAGCCCGCTCGGCAGCCTCGTCTCGGATAGGTTGGGGGATCGGGGTCACCGCCGGTCCACCTACCTCCGGTCCTGCTCCACTGATCCCGGCTTCCAGCAGGGCGGACCCGGGATCCGGGCTGCGGGCCCCCACCCGGCCATCCCGCCCCGTTCCGGTCCGCCCGTTCGGCTATGGCTACCCGCTACCGGTGCCCTGCCTCAAACCGTCCAGCCCCGCCCAGACCCCTGCCGAAACTGGCCAGGTCACACGCAGATCACACAAAAGCAGAAGACACGGCTCTCGCCGTGTCTTCTTGGTGGAGGCGCCGGGAATCGAACCCGGGTCCGCAAGGCATCCAGTCTACCTTCGTTCACGTGCGTAGTCGCCATACGCTGGCGACGGCGTTCGTAGATTCGGCTACGACCTATCCCTCACTGAATCTCGGCCGCGTTATCGAGGGCGTCCTCACGCGACCCAGCCCTGTGGTTGACACCCTTAGAGTACTAGGACGACCTTCTCCTCGGATGGCTTAGCGGTTATTAGGCCGCAACAGCGAATGCGTTGTCGTTCGCAATTGTACGTCCCGCTTGATAGGCGGAGCAGGAGCCGCCAGCACGCAGACAGACCTTCAGTCCCCACGTCGAAGCCGATCGCCCCCTCGTGGTTCGTTCAGACGGACCAAACATTGCTAGAAACTGCGCTGCCGTCAACCCCTTCGCGCCAGATCGCTCCGCTGCTGAGCGCGCCCCTGGGTCCGGTTCTCCGGATCGTTCGCCTTGGCTCGAGGATCCGGGGTCCGGTCCTGCTTGCTCCGGCGCATCCCCAGCACCCGCGTGGCTCCCGGCCTCCCGGCCCCCCGGCATCCCGCCATCCCCGCGTGCTCCCGCTCTCGCCCAGCCCGCTCCCGGGTCTTCCCGTCCCCTCCCGCTCTCCTCGCCGCTCTCCCCGCTCGCTCTCCCCGCCCGCCCCCCGCGCCTCCGCTCCCCGCTGACTTCGCCCGCCCCGCGCCTCCCCGCCGCTCTCGACGGCTCCCCCCGGCTCGGCTAAGAACCTCGCGAAACGGAAAAGGAGACGGGCACGTCATGTCAAGGATGGTGCAGTGCGTGAAGCTCGGCCGCGAGGCGGAGGGGCTGGAGAAGCCGCCGCTTAAGGGCGAGCTGGGCAAGAAGATCTACGACAACGTCTCGAAGGAGGCGTGGCGGATGTGGCTGGAGCACTCGAAGATGCTGATCAACGAGTACCGCCTCGATCTCATCTCCGAGGCTGGCCAGCGGATCTGGATGACCGAACTCGACAAGTACTTCTTCACCGGCGGCAACGAGGCCGCGGCGCCCCCGCCCGACTACGTGGCGCCCAAGGACAAGCAGGAGTAGCCGCTCGCCGCGCACCGTCGGCCCTGCCGCCGGCGGTGCTCCGTCCGCCCGCACCCGTCCGGCGCCGTTCCCGCGGCCCGCACCCGTCCGGCGGCGCTCCCGCGGCCCGCACCCGTCCGGCGGCGCTCCCGCCGACCTCCGGCAGCGCCCGCCCCGCCTGTCCCGCCTCTCCTCCGCCGTAACCCCCCGCCTCCCTCACGGGAGCGACCCCGGCGCCGGCAGCGACCCGCCGTTGCGCACGTAGTCGATCAGCGCCGCGCCCATCTGCTTGTCGACCTTCTCGCACTTCGCGGTGACCGCCCCCATCGTCGCCCCCTTGCACTCTTTCCTCCGCTCGGCGATGAGCGGGCCCACCTTCTCGTCGGCCTGGAACGCGTCGCGCGTCTTCTGGTCGAGGCTCTTCCACGGGATCGGCGCGTACTTCGGCTTCGGCGGCACGTGCAGCCGGACCTCCTCCGTCATCAGCGACGCGCACGTCCCGTCCCACCGCAGCACGTCGTACCCGCCCCCGGCGCCGCTCACGACCATGCCCCCCGTGTCCGCCACCCGGCGATACAGGATCAGCACCTCCTCGTCGAAGAGCAGCTTGTCGTTCGAGGACGACCCGCCCGACGCGTTCCACGCCTCCGTGTCGCGCGTGAGGTACCCGCGCGTGAACGGCGTCCCCTTGGCGAACAGGCTGAGCGCCACGTCCGGATAGAACCCGCTGCAGAGCCGCTTCACGAACGCCGCGGGCGGCAAACACATGGTGTCCTGCTGGTCGCACGTCGTCGGGACCTGCTTCGACGCCTCCGCCGCCGCGTCGTCCTTCTTCTTCCCGGCCCCCTCCTCCGACGCCTCACCGCCCGCCTTCTCGGCCGGCGCCGCCGCCGCCTCGGCTTCCGCAGGATCCGGCTCCGCCGGAGGAGGCGTCGCTCCGCCGCAAGCGACCAGGGAACCCGTCAACAGCACAAGCGCAAAAGAGCTCTGGACAGAACGCATGGCCCAAGAACCTACCGGAGCCGCCCCGCCACTCCGCATGGAAAAACACCGCAGGCCCGCGACGCAATGCGCCAGCGCGGCGTCCAAGGGACATGGCGCATTGCAGGAGCCCGGCGCCACGCCCGCAACGCAATGCGTAAGTACGCCAGACAGGTTCAGTTTTCCGACAGTGCTTGACACAAGCCTTCCTTCAGCGGAGTCTGCGCTGATTCCGGCAGGAGGTGGTCATGCTGGATCTTTCTTCGTCGACAATCTCGATCTCGTGCGTTGGCGGTTCGCGTAAGTGCAAGTCTCACACGGACGCTCGCTCGAGGCGAAGACGGGTGTCCGCTGGTCTCGGAGGGTGTGCGATACTCGCCTCCTTGTCTCTCCTCGCCGGCTGCGGCGCCGCCGAGGAGCAGCTCGATCCGTGGGGCACCGAGGACGTGATCACGGGCGCCGGCGGCGGCTCCACGTCGGGCGGCTGGACGGACGCCGCGGACGGCTCGGGCGGCAGCGGCGGCGGGTGGCCGTCAGCCAAGCTCGGTCCGCCGTATCCCATCGTCTTCGCCCACGGCTTCTTCGGGTTCGAGGACTTCGCGGGCGCGGGATACGTCAGCTATTTTTACAACCTCAAACAGACCCTCGCCGAGCGCGGTGAGGTGGTCTACACCCCATCCGTCGACCCGTTCAACAGCTCGACCTACCGCGGCGCCCAGCTGCTCGCGCGCATCGAGCAGATCCTCGCGGAGACGGGGCACGAGAAGGTCAATATCATCGCCCACTCGCAAGGTGGCCTCGACGCCCGCGTCGTCGCGCACGAGCGGCCCGATCTCGTGGCCTCCGTCGTGACCGTCGCGACGCCTCACCTGGGCTCGAAGGTCGCCGATATAGCGCTCCAGCTCGTCGCCTACGAGCGCCTGCAGGACGTGCTCGACGATCTCCTCAACGCCATCGGGGCGCCGCTCTACGACCAGATCGGCAACGAGACGAGCGTCTTCGCTTCGCTCGACCAGTTCTCGACACCAGGCATCGCGGAGTTCAACGCGAAGTACACCGACGCGCCCGGGGTGTTCTATGCCTCCTTCGGCGGCCGGACGGACCGCGCGGTCGGCGGCAGCGACTGCCTGGCCCTCGACCCGGCGCCGTTCGTCGCGCAGTTCGACGAAGGCCTCGACCCGGTACACCCGCTGCTGTCGCTCACCGAGACCATCCTCGATGGCGGCTTCGGCGAGGCGATCCCGAACGACGGCCTGGTGCGCGCCCGCGACGCGCGGTGGGGGAACTTCTGGGGCTGTCTGCCGGCCGACCATTTCGACGAGATCGGCCAGCTCTTCGGGCAGAGCCCGGGGGAGGGGAACCCCTGGCTCTATATCGACTTCTACCGCGCCGTGATCGAGCGGCTCCGGCAAGAAGGCTTCTGACCACCGCCGATCACGGCGAACCACCCGCCGGCCACGACGACCCGCCCGCCGACCACGGCGAACGCCCGCCGCGCCGCCGTCGAAAACCGCCCCGAGCGGCGCCCCCGTCCAGTACCATCGCGCGCCGATGCTCAAGGCGCTGCTCACCGGCTCGCTCCCGCTGCTCGCCCTGCTCAGCGCGGGCTGCAGCAGCGACGTGCGCCGGTTCCCCCTGCGCGATCCGGTCTGGCGCGACGCCGACCTGAACCTCGTCTCGCTGCCCTGCCGGCCCGACCCCGAGGCGCCCAAGGACGACCCGCAGCACCGGCTCTGCACGCCCGAGGAGTACGAGTCCTCGTTCGCGTGGGACGCCGCCGACAACCTCGTGTTCCGGCCGGTGTCGCGGTTCTTCGCCGTGGAGCCAGGCGGGGAGGCGGTCAACGTCAACAGCCTCGACGAGGTGCCGGACTCGAGCTGGTTCACGAACCGGATCGGCAGGAAGCCGATCTCCGCCGAGGAGCTCGTGCGCGGGCCGTGCGGCGACAAGACGCTGGATCCCGAGGCGCCGGACGGGTCCTGGGTCATCGACATGGGCAAGCCGAACGGCGCGAACCCCGGCTTCCGCGTCAAGGTCGAGGGCGTCGGCAAGTTCATGCTCAAGGCCGACCCCCAGGACCAGCCCGAGCGGGCCACCGGCGCGACGGCGATCGCGGCGCGCCTCTACCACGCGGCCGGGTTCTGGGCGCCCTGCGACTCCGTGGTCTACCTGAAGCCGTCGGTCCTGAAGCTCTCGCCCGGGCTCACCGTGACCGACAACAGCGGCGTCAGCAGGCCGTTCGACCAGGCGGCGCTCGACGGCGTGCTCGCGAAGGCCGCGAAGCGCGGCGACCGGGTGCGCATGGTCGCCTCGCGCTGGCTGCCGGGCCGCGCGATCGGCCCGTTCAGGTACGAGGGGATCCGGGACGACGACCCGAACGACGTCATCCCGCACGAGGACCGGCGCGACCTGCGCGGCGGGCGCCTGCTCGCCGCGTGGCTCAACCACTTCGACTCGCGCGAGCAGAACTCGATGGATGTCTGGCTCGCCCAGGACGAGAAGGACAAGGACGCCTC
Source organism: Sorangium sp. So ce1153 (assembly GCF_051521595.1). Taxonomy (NCBI): domain Bacteria; kingdom Pseudomonadati; phylum Myxococcota; order Polyangiales; family Polyangiaceae; genus Sorangium; species Sorangium sp. So ce1153. The sequence goes on along the minus strand of NZ_CP150361.1, from coordinate 10,534,732 downwards.
GCCGGGCCACGTGCGCCACTACTACATCGATCTCGGCGACTGCTTCGGGAGCGAGTGGGAGTGGGAGGACATCTCGAAGCGCCTCGGGCACGCGTATTACTTCGACACCGAGTACGTGCTGCTCGACTTCATCACGCTCGGCATCCCCGAGCGGCCGTGGGACCGGGCGCGGCACGACGCGCAGGGCGATATCTTCGGCTTCTTCAGCGATCGCGACTTCCGGCCGGAGGCATGGCGCGGCGGCTACCCCAACCCGGCCTTCGCGCGGATGACCGAGCTCGACGGGGCCTGGGCCGCCCGGGCGCTCGCGCGCTTCACGCCGGAGCTCATCGAGGCGGCGGTGCGGACCGGCGACTTCACCGCGCCGCGGCACACGACGTTCCTCGTGGACAAGCTCATCCAGCGGAAGCGCGCGATCATGGCGCGGTACCTCACGCGCCTTTCGCCGATCGCCGACGTCGCCCTGGCCGCGCCGGCGGAGCTGTGCGGCGTCGACCTCGCGCGGCGCACCGGCGTCGCGCGCCCGCAGGACCTCCGGCACGCGGCCGCGATGTACGCCGGCGAGGCGCTCGCCCTGCGCGCGCGGCCGGCGGTGCGCCCGTCGCCGGACGGCCGCGTGTGCCTGTCGCTCCCGCACATCGCGCCGGACGGCGGCGCGCCCGACGACGCGCCCTCCCGCTACGCCATCGTCGACGTGGTGAACGGGCACGCGCCCGGTCCGCTGCGCGCCCACCTCTACGACCTCGGCCCGCGCCGCGGCTACAAGCTCGTCGGCATCGAGCGCCCCGAAGACGCCGACCCGCCCGGTTGACCGCGACCGCCGCGCCGCCGCTCTTCGCCGGCAGCGCCCGAAGCGGTCCCGCCGCGACATCGGGAAGGAGAGATTGAACCACAGAGCGGTCCCGCCGCGACATCGGGAAGGAGAGATTGAACCACAGAGGCACAGAGGCACAGAGGTCAAGAAGCTTTCTCTCCCTCTTCTCTCCCCTCTGTGCCCTCTGTGCCTCTGTGGTTCAATCCTTCTTCATGAACCACAAGGAACCTGGTTCACAGCCCGCGGGCCCGCCCTCTCCCCCAGCGCCGCCGGCAGCGAGGGCGCTCAGAACCCGCGGCTGGCGCCGATCATGAAGCGCAGATCCTCCGGGCGGGCGCCCTGCTCGAAGGTCTCGGTCGCCGTGCCGACAAGGAGGTCGAACGAGTGGTCGCGCGAGCTGCTCGTGCGCAGGCCGAGCACGAACGACATGCGGAGCAGGTCGAGCTCGAAGTCGCGGAGGTGCTCGCTGAAGACGTTGCCCGCGGCCACCTGCACCGTGCCGTCGACGAACGCCCAGATCGGGTAACGGTACTCGAGGGTGGCAGCGGCGGCGCTCCGCCCGCGGAGGCGCCCCTCGCGGAAACCCCGCATCGGAAGGTCGCCGCCGAGCGGGGCGAGCTCGGTGAAGGGGACCTCCGCGACGCCGAGCGGGTCGGCGAAGGACGCCCAGAGGGCGAGGCTCACGATGCGGTCGTGCCCGGTGAGGTCGACGAACCCGCCCAGCGAGCCGCCGTAGCGGACCCACCGGCTCTCCAGCGGTCGCTCCAGGTCGGCGGCGTGCTCGCCGAACAGCTCCATCCGGACGCCGTGGCCGCGGGCAGGGCGCGGCCGCCGCGAGTCGAGCGCCGCGTGGGCCCCGATCCGGTAGGCGGTGAACCCCGTGTCGAACGCGGGGGGCAGCGGATAACGGCCGTTCGCGACGCGCCAGCCGACCGTCGGCTCACAGCACACATCGTCGAACTCGACGGTCTTCGCGCCGGTGTACGCCTCGACGAAGCTGAACGCGTCGAAATCGGCGTGGAGCGTCAAGCTCCCCTGGAGGCTCCGGGCGCGGTAGCGGGCGGAGTCGCGCTCCAGGGTCCTCGGCCCGATCCCGGCGAACAGCCAGTCTGGCCGGGTGTCCGCCTCGCCGCGGAGCTTCACATACGCGCGCCCGTCGAGCGGAATGCGGTCGGCGATCGTGAGCCTCAGCCAGTCGTGCCCGCCGGTCGCCGCGTGGAGGCGAAACTCGTTTCCGGGGAAGAACAGGTCATCATAGAAGAAGTAGACGCCGACGCTCGCGCGAAAGCCGAAGTCGAAGAGCGCCGTCGGGACGATGCCAATGTTGTCGTTCGGCCCGAACGTGAAGATGTCCTTGAGGTCCTCGATCCACTCGCCCTGCTCCGCGGCGACGGTGAGGTAGCCGAGCGGCCGCCGGACGAGGTACTCGCTGACGAGGTAGGCGGGATAGAACACGACGCGCGGCACCCAGAGCAGCACGTCGCCGGCGCTCGTCCCCTCGTCCGGGCGACCATCGTAGTCCGGCAAGGGGCGCCTCGCGCTCGGCGCCTGCGCCGCCGCGGGGGGCCGCGCGGGCGACGCGGATGAGGCCGCCACTCGAGCAGCTGCCGGCGGATCCGCCGGGCTCTGCAGTGGTGTCGCGGCGGCAGGTGACGTCGCGGGCCCGCGCGGATCAGCGCCCGCCTGCGGCGTCGCGGTGTCGGCCTGCGGCGCAGCGGCGCCGGCCTGCGGGGCCGCGGTTCCCGCCTGCGGCGCAGCGGCCCCTGCCTGCGGCGCGGCCAGCGCCTCGGCGCACACGGACAGCAGGGCGAAGCTCGCGAGCGCGGCCGCGCGCCGCCGCCTCACCGTGCCGAGCGCGCGCGTCCATCCCTTCTCTCTGGTGCCCAATCCGCCTCGTCTCTCGCACGCGAACCCGTCGCCGCGCGCGGGAGCATAGCGGAGTTCCCGACCCGTACGACGTTTGTCTGCGCCGCGCGGGTCGGAGCCGTGTACGGCGCTTCACACGCCAGCGCCGCGACGGAGGTTGCCGGCCGGGAGCAGGCTCGATAGCCTCCCGCGCTCGGGCATCGGTCCTGTCGGGCATCGGTCCTGTTCCGGTGCCGCCTGATCGGCGGTCATCCCGGGATGGAGCGAGGCGTGGCAAGCACAGGCGAGACCGAGACACAATCCCGAGGGGTGCTTCACCGGCTCCTGTCGATCTTCGCCGAGGTGAAGCCGCGCGAGGTCTTCAGCGTCCTCGTCCTGACGCTGAACGTCTTTCTCCTCCTCACCGGCTATTACCTGCTCAAGGTCGTGCGCGAGCCGCTGATCCTCGCGGGCGGCGGGCTCGAGATCGGCGGCCAGAAGCTCGACCTCGACGGCCCCGAGGTGAAGGCCTACGCGGCCGCGGGCCAGGCGCTGCTCCTCGTGGGCGTGGTCCGGGCCTATGGAGCCATGGCCAGGCGCTTCGGCCGCATGCAGCTCACCACCGCGCTGACGCTCTTCTTCGCCGGGAACCTGGTCCTCTTCTTCCTCCTCGCGCGCCTCGGCGTCCCGCTCGGGGTGCCGTTCTACCTGTGGGTGGGCTGCTTCAACCTCACCGTCATCGCGCAGTTCTGGTCGTTCGCCAACGACGTCTACTCGCCCGAGCAGGGCAAGCGGCTCTTCGCCATCGTCGGTATCGGGAGCTCGCTCGGGGCCATGCTCGGCGCGCAGATCGCGAAGCGCGTCTACGTGCCAATCGGCCCCTACAACATGATGCTGGTGGCGGCGGGCGTGCTGCTCGTCTGCCTGTGGCTCACGTACCTCGTCCACCGCAACGACCTCGCGAGCCCGGGCGGCGAGAAGGCCGCCGCCGACGCCCCGCCCGGCGGCGCGTCGGGCGGTTTCAAGATCATCGCGGGCGACCGCTACCTCCTCCTCATCGCCGGCCTGACGCTCGTCCTCAACTGGGTGAACTCGACCGGCGAGTACATCCTCGATCGCACCCTGATCGAGTCCGCGACGAGCGCGCTCGATCAGGGCGGCAACGCCCCCGGCGAGCCAGCCGCCGGCGCCCCCGGCGAGCCGGGCGGCGGCGCTGGCCGCGAGCCGGGCGGCGCCCCCGGCGAGCCGGGCGGCAGCGCCGGCGGCGAGCCAGCGCCGGCCTCCGCGGCGCCGGCCTCCGCGGCGCCGGACGCGCCGCTCGCGGCGGGCGCGCCGGTCTACCTCGTCGATCCGCAGGCCTCGCGCCTGCTCGAGGGGAAGATCACCGCCGTCAAGGGCGGCGCTTTCGACGTCGAGGCAGGCGGCAAGGTCGTCGAGGGCGCCGAGAAGGGGCTCGTCCACCCGCACACGGAGAAGGGGAAAAAGGCGGCGCTCGGCGCGGTCATCGGGACGTTCAAGGGAGACTTCTTCTACTGGGTCAACACCTTCGGCGTCCTCGTGCAGCTCTTCCTGGTCTCCCGCATCTTCAAGTACCTCGGCGTGCGGTTCGCGCTGTTCATCCTCCCGACCATCGCCCTGCTCGGCTACTCGTCCCTCGCCGTCCTGCCGGCGCTCGCCGTCGTGCGCGTCGCGAAGATCGCCGAGAACAGCACCGATTACTCGGTCCAGAACACGGCGCGGCAGGCGCTCTTCCTGCCGGTCGGCCGCGACGCCAAGTACAGCGCCAAGGCGGCGATCGACACCTTCGTCGTCCGCGCGGGCGACGTGCTCGCCGCCATCGCGGTGATCGCCGGCCAGGTGCTCGCGCTCTCCATCCGCCACTTCGCGATGATCAACATCGCGCTCGCGCTCGTGTGGCTCGGCGTCGTGATCGGCATCGCCCGGGAGCACCGGCGGCGCACCGCGGACGAGGAGAAGGCCGAGGAGCTGAAGGCCGCCTAGGACACCGAACCGGTCTACAACCCGAGAAAATGAACCACAGAGGCACAGAGGGCACAGAGGAACAACAAAAAACTCTGTGCCCTCTGTGCCTCTGTGGTTCGAATCTCTTCATTCCCGGGCGTTTCGAGTCGAGCGGTGCTCTGGCGCCAGGCCGCATCAGGGCCGGGCCGCGCTCGCCTTCCAGCCCTCGTAGGCCTCCATCAAGGCCAGGTACAGCCAGCGGCCGATGACCTCGGCCCCCGCGCCCGACGGGTGCGCGAGATCCGCGCCGCCGAGCCCGCGCTGCACCCAGATCCCCATCGAGCCGGAGCCGCCCATCGCGCCGAACGTGTCGAAGTAGCCGCAGCCGACCTGCCCGGCCACCCGGCGCTGGATCGCCGCGAGCTTCGGGATCACCGGGCGGCTGCGGTAGACCTCGCCCTTTTTGTCGGCGCGGTCCATCGGGCCCACGAGCAGGCACGACGACTCGGGCAGCGCCGCCCGCACCTGGTCGAGCACCGCCTTCATCGTCGACTCGACCTGGTCGAGCGGGAACAGCTCGCCGTCCTCGCTCTCGTTCATGCCGTACTGGAACACCGTGAGCGACGGGCTCCGCGCGCGCAGCTGCTCGGCGAAGTGCGCGTCGTCGCTCTTGTCGAGGAAGCGGATGCGGCAGCCCTGGATGCCGATCGCGTCGAGCACCACCCCGGGCGTGTCCCGCTCCATCCAGACGCCGAACGCGCGCACCCCCGGGCCGTGCGCGCGCACCTCGAGCGCGTGCGGGCCGTCGGGGACCTCGTAGGTCGCGATCGCCGAGGCGGCCGCGTCGGCCCGCGTGTCGATCATCTCGCGGGTCTCGCCGTCGATCTTGACCTCCATCCGCCCGCCCTCGGGGTGCTTCAGGTAGTCGACGGCGAACCGCGAGACGGCGCGCCCGTAGCTCCCACTCTCCGCGGTGCCGAAGCGCGAGAACACCCCCGCGCCCTGCGACCGGAACGACACGCCGCCGAGCCCGTAGAGCCCGTCCTTGGCGAACGGGCCGACGACGCGGCTCACCTGCCAGCCGGGGCCGGCGAAGCGGACCACATCGTTGTGGAAATATCCCGGCCAGGCGTTCGCCATCAGCATGAAGCCGTGGCCCGCGTCGCCGAAGCGCTTCTGCAGCTTGCGCCGCAGCGTCGCCGTCACGAAGTCGCTCGCCACGATGGAATCGCCGAAGTAGGTGACGCGCGCGATCGACCCCGGCGCCTTGCGCTCCACCGCGGCGAGCGCGCGGAAGAACGGCGTCATCGCCGTGCCGCTCGGGTCCTCGATCGAGCGCGGCGGCTTGCCCTCCGACGCGACCGCTGCCGGCATGAGCTCGGCGGCCGCGGCCGGCAGCGCGACCTCCTCGGGCTGGCGCAGCTCGGCCTGCTCGGTGGTCTCCATGACGAGCGCCGTCTCGCCGACCGACGCCGAGGGCGCCGGCGCCGGGACCACGACGAGCCCCTTGCCCTCGGGCAGGGGCGAGAGCAGCCGCAGCCGCCACAGGCTCGGGTGCGCGTACGGCACGAGCACGAGCAGCGCGAGCGTCACCATCGCCCGGGCCGCGGACGAGGTGAGCCCGTTCCGCGGCGGCGAGCTCGCCGGCGCCGCGTCAGCGCCGCGGCCCTCCGGAGCACGATCGCGCCCGCCGCTCGAGGGCGCCTCGTGGGCGGGCGCCTCGTGAGCGGGCGGCTCGGGTGCGCTGGGGCGCGGCTCGGGTGCGCTGGTGCTGCGGGAGGGTGTCATCGACGCGGGCGGAGAGGGGAGGGGAGCGCTGCGGCGGCGGGAGGCCGCTCCGCTACGGGGTGCGCTTCTCCAGCTTGTCCAGGGCCGCGCTCGCCCTGTCGCGGCAGCTCGCGTCGCCCTGGTGGATGCAGATCGCGCGCAGCAGCTTGATCTCGCTGGCCGACGCGCGCCCGCCCCACACCTTCGGCTCGAGCGCCTTCCTCTGCGCCGGGTACGAGCTCGAGTCGAGCGGCGCGTTCGCCTGCGTCGCGCTCGAGTCCGCGGCCTTCGGCGCCGAGGCCGACGCCGAGGGCGTCGCCGCGGGCGGCGGGGGCCAGAACGACGTCGTGCCGCCCTGCGCCGTGTGCTCTGGCTCGGGCGGCGCCTCGGGGTCGACCTGCCGCCGCAGCTCGGCCACCTTCTCGCGGAGCGCCGCCGGGACGCTCGTCGTCTTGGCGATCTCGTTGAGCAGCGCGAGCTTCTCGGTCTTCGACTCGGCCCGCTCCACCCGCTGGAACATCCCCTCCGCCCAGCGCTCCTCGATCTGCTTCTCGACGTCCTTGAAGCGCTGCGTCTCGCGGATCGGCGCCGTCTCGCCGACCTCCTGCAGCCGGCGGTGCGCGGCGTCGATGTCCCCTGCCTGGAGGCGCTCCTGCGCCCCGTCGAGGATCTGCACGTCGTTGCCGCCCAGCTCCGGCGCGGCGGGCCGCGCGTCCGGCTGGAGCACCGGCGGCCCGCTCGAGCGGGCGCGGGTGATCGCGACCACGGCGATCGCGAGGATCACGGCGACGGCGAGGAGGATCCCCATCGCCTTGCTCGCCCCGCCCATCCCGCTGGACGACTGCACGGCAGGGGCCACGCTCGCGTAGGACCCCGGCGCCGGCGCCACGCCCGGCGTGCCGTCCGGTCCGGCGCGAAAGATCTTGCCCGCGGCGACGAAGCGGAGCCGCACGTCGCCGAGCTCGAGCGCGTCGCCAGCCTCGAGCAGGCCTCGCTTGAGCTCGACGCCGTTGATGCGCACGCCGTTGGCGCTCTGCTTGTCGACGACCTCGTAGCGACCGTTGCCGAGGCTGATCAGCTCCGCGTGCAGGCGGCTCACGGAGCTGTGGTTGATCGAGATCGTCGCGTCCTCGGAGCGCCCGACCGTGAAGCGCTCGCCGTCGAGCGGGAACTCCGCGCCCGGGGTCGGGCCGACGACCATGACGAGCCGGTTGGGGCGGGTGTGGAGCGGCAGGTGCGCCGTGCTGCGGCTGCCGGGCGGCGGCGTCGGGCTCGTCACGGCGGACGAGAGCGCCTCATCGACGATCTCGATCCGGTAGTCGCCGAGCTGCACGAGGTCGCCGTGGCGCAGGTGCTGCTCGCCGGTGACCCGCGACCCGTTGACGTACGTGCCGTTGTAGCTCTCGAGATCCCGGATGACCCAGCCCTGGCCGTTCTTGGCCAGCGTCGCGTGACGGCGCGAGACGTTGCGATCGGTCAGCCGGATCGAGTTCGACTCTCCGCGTCCGAGCGCATACTCCTCATGGGCGAGGGGAAGCCCCGTCTGTTTCCCCTCGTCATCCTCGATCGTCAGCTTCCACATAGCGGGTTCGGGGCATTCAGGCGGAGCCGGGCTCGCCCCGCGAGCCCCCTGTGGGTCCGTGGCACCCACCGCTCGCCGTGCGAGCCTCCTCAGCGAGGCCCGACTACTTTAGCGAGTCCGCCTCCGGGAAGGCAACGACGGCGCACCAGCCTCTGCCGGGCGGCCGGGACCACGCGGTCGCCGCCGCGGGGCGCGCGGGCGCGCGCGGCAAGCACCGGGCGGGCCAGGCTGCTCGCGCCGGCGGCTGGACGCGCCCAGCCCCGCGCGCCGCGTGCTCCGCGCGCTGGACGAGGCGCGCCGCCCGCGGGCCGGGCGAGGCGCGCCGCCCGCAGCAGCCGGCCGGCTGGACGAGGCGCGCCGCGCGCAGCCGGCCGGCTGCGCGGCTAGAGGCGCTGCGAGCCCGCGCGCAGCCGCGGCGGAAGACCCGCACCCGCGCATTCCGCCCCTGACCGCGGGTTTCTCGGCGCATGTCAATGGCCTCCGCCCACGGGTCGGAACGGGTGGAGGAACGCCGAGAGCGACCCCGGGTTGCGGGTCTGCAGCCAGAGCCTGCCGTGCCCCTGGAACTCGCAGACGAGCCCCTCGCCCGACAGGAACAGGCCCTTCAGGCCGGCCAGCTTGCGCACCTGATAGCGCAGGCCCTCGGTGAACGCGAGCAGGTGTGTGTTGTCGCAGATATATCCCTGGTGCTCGCGGCCGACGTCGATCGTGTGGATACCGCCGTAGCTCGAGAACCAGATCAGGCCCTCGCCATACGCGCGCAGCAGCGACAGGCCGCCGGCGAAGAAGCCCCTCGCCCCCTGCCACTTCGTGTCGAGCGTGATGCCGGGCGTGGACGCGAGGTAGGCGCCCGACTGGAGGAAGGCCTCCATCCCCGAGCGCAGGATGATGCGCTCGATCGATCCCTCGGGGGCGGGGGCGAGCCGCATCGACTGCATCGGCGCCGTGGCCGTGAAGGTGTTCTGGAAGAGGCTCTCTCCGGCCGTCAGCCTGCGCTTGAGCGCGCTGGCGAGCCCGCCCTGCAGGCTGGTCTTCATGTCGATGGCCGTGTCGCGCGCGACCATCGCGCCGCTCTCGGCGATGATCTGCTCGCCGGGGTGCTCGAACGTCACGTGGAGCACGCCGAACTCGGGGTTGTCTCGGATCTCGTCGCGCACGCCGTCCCCCGCTCCTCAAGGTTGCCGCGGCGCGAGCCGCGCGCCGATCGCCGCGCCGTACCGCCCGGCGTTGCGCGACTGCACCCACAGGCTGCCGCTGCCCTCCACGTGGCAGACGAGGCCCTCGCCCGAGAGCCACGTGCCGAGCCACGTCGACGTGTTCTTGCCGATCCGGCACGAGAGGGTCGACTCCCACGCTGCGAGGTGGCCCGTGTCGATGATGACGTGGCCTTTCACCGGGAGCTCCTCGAGCGCGCCGAAGGCGCCGATGATCATCTGGCCCTGCCCCGCCGTCTCCAGGGCGAAGAGCCCCGCTCCCGAGAAGAAGCCGCGCAGGCCGCCCGAGCGCGTCTTCACCTCGACGTCGGGGCTGGAGGCGACATAGGCGCTGCTCTGGACGCACCATTGCCTGTCACCCACCTCGAGCACGGCCATGTCCCCGGAGAGCGGTGTCGCGAACAGCACCTCTCCGGGCCCGCCCTCCGCCGCGAAGGCGTTCCGGTAGAACGACTCTCCGGCGAGCATCCGCTTCAGGCCCGACATGATGCCGCCCGACTGGGTCTCCACGCGCACGTTCGTCGACATGCCCACGAGCGCGCCGCTCTCGGCGATCACGCGCTCGCCAGGGCCGAGCCAGCACTGCGCGAGGGCCTGCGAGGGACGGTAGAGGAGATTCACCTGCATCGGACGCTTGTCTGTCTGTCTTCTTCTTCTTCTTCTTCTTCTTCTTCTTCTTCGCTCGTTCGCTCAGGGCGGGAGCAGCGGCGCGAGCCAGCCCACGAGCGCGCCGGCGCTGCGCGACTGGATCAGCACGCGCCCGCGGCCGGTGAACTCGCACACGACGCCTTCGCCGGAGACGACGAGGCCCATGAGCCCGCCCCCAGGGCTCCTGATCTTGAGCGCGAGAGACGCGTCGAACCCGACGAGGTGCCCGCTGTCCACGACGAGCGAGCCGTCGCACGGGATCTCCTCGATCGCGCCATAGCTCGTGATCCAGAGATCGCCGACGCCGGAGGCCTCGATGAAGAAGATGCCCTCTCGCGCGAGGACGGCGCGCAGCCCACCCCAGCGCACCTTGACGTCGATGTCGCCCGCGCTCGCGAGGTACGAGCCGGTGCTGAAGAGCATCGTCTCTCCCTGGAGGGCGACGTGCTTGACCCGGCCGCTGAGCGGCGGGGCGAGCCACACCCACCCGCCCTCCGGCGCGGAGATGTGGTTCACGAAGAACGTCTCGCCGCCCGCGAACTTCCGGAGCAGCGCGACGACGAGCGCCTTGAGCCGCCCGAGGAACCCGGCCCCGCGCCCCGCGTTCAGCCGGACCTCGGTGCGCAGGCTCGGCGAGCGGGCCACCATCGCGCCCGCCTCGGCGAGCAGCGCCTCGCCCGGGTCGAGGCTGACCTCCAGCAGCGAGGACGACGGCTCATGCTTGGTGCGATGCTGCATTCGTCCACCGGCGGGGGACGTACATATAACGGACCGCCGCCGGGAGCGGAAGCAGGAAGAAGGTGTGTCGAGGTGAGCTGGACTCGGTGAGTCCAAGGTTTTCTGTCCAGCGGCTCGCTCGCGCTGACTTCTACCCTTGGGCGTGAGTAGACTGAGCGCGTGAGCGACAGGCGATTCACGGCCTCCGAGCCGACGCCCCGCGCGGAGCCTCGCAGCGAGAGCCAGGGGTCCGGCTTCGTCGCGGCGCCTCAGCGCATCGCGGGGCGCTACGAGATCCTCGGCCTGCTCGGCACCGGCGGCATGGGCAGCGTGTACCGCGTCCGCGACGTGGAGCTCGACGAGGTGGTCGCCCTCAAGATGCTCCGGCGTGATCTCGCAGAGTCCGTCGGGATGATCGAGCGCTTCCGGCAGGAGGTGAAGCTCGCGCGCCGCGTGACGCACAGGAACGTCGCGCGGACGTTCGACTTCGGCGACCACGACGGCGAGAAGTTCCTCACGATGGAGTGCGTCGAGGGCGAGTCGCTGCACAACGTCCTCGCGCGGACCGGCCCGATGCCGGCGCAGCAGGTCATCGGCATCGGCTGCGCGCTCTGCGACGGGCTCAGCGCCGCGCACGCGGCGGGCATCGTGCACCGCGACCTCAAGCCCGAGAACGTGCTCCTCGACCGGGGCGGGCGGGTCGTCATCACCGATTTCGGCATCGCCCGCACCGCTTCCGGGTCGAGCGCCGGCGAGTCGGCGGGCTTCGTGCTCGGTTCGCCCGCGTACATGTCGCCGGAGCAGCTGACGGGCGAGCCCGACATCGACGCGCGCACCGACATCTACGCGCTCGGCATGATCCTCTTCGAGTGCCTGACGCACCGGCGCGCGTGGCCGGGCGCCGGCGCGATCGCGGCCGCCATGGCCAGGCTGAAGTCGCCGCCGCCCGACCCGCGCACCGTCCGCCCGGACGTGCCGCTCGCGATCGCGGACGTCGTCCTGAAGTGCATGGCGTTGCGGCGCGAGGAGCGCTACGCGAGCGCGGCCGAGGCCCACCGCGCGCTCCTGCTCGCGCGCTCGCGCGTGTCGATCGCCCCGCAGCCGGCGCAGTCCCTCTTCTCGGTCATCGCCGCGTCCGCCGCCAACTCCGCGCCGACGGCGCCGCAGCCGATCGAGCAGAACCCGACCCGCGTCGCCGCGGCGCCCGAGGCGATCACCGCGCCGCAGCAGCGGCTCATGTCGCCCACGCTGGCGGCGCCCACGCCGGTGCCCACGCCGACGTCCGCGACCTCGCCCGCGCTGAAGACGGTCGCCGTGCTCCCGTTCCGCAACGTCGGCGCGCCGGACGACGAGTACCTCGCCGACGGCTTCACCGAGGACCTCACCGACACGCTGTCGATGACCGCCGGCCTCAAGGTCCGGCCGTGCGCCGCCGTGTCCCGGGTGCGGCTCGACGGCCGCGACCCCCGGGACGTCGGCCGCGAGCTCGGCGTGCAGGTCGTCGTCGAGGGGTCGATCCGCCGCGCCGGCGGCGGCTACGGCCAGGACGGGCCGCGCTCGCAGCCCCCCGCGCCGCGCTCGCAGCCGCACGCGCCGTACTCGCGGCCGGGGTCGCGCCTCCCGCCCGGCGGCTTGCGCATGACCGTGCGCGTCATCAGCGTCGAGGACGGGTTCCAGCTCTGGGCGAAGCGGTTCGACAGCTCGCCCGAGGCGCTGCTCACGGTGAGCGACGACGCGGCGGCCGCCATCGCCGAGGCGCTCACCGTCGACGTCGCCAGCCGCGACCGCGAGGCGCCGAGCGACCCGCGCGCGATCGACCTCTACCTGCGCGCGCGCCACCAGCTGCGGCACCTCTGGTACGGCGACGCCGCGCCCGCGGTGACGCTCTTCGAGGAGGCGCTGTCGTTCTCCCCGAACGACCCGAACATCCTCTCCGGCTACGCGATCGCGTCGGCGCGGCTGATGGCCGCGCGGGGCGACGGCAGGGCGCAGCTCGCCAAGGCGCAGCAGGCCGCGGAGCGCGCGATCGCGCTGGCCCCCTCGCTCGGCGAGCCGTGGGTGGGCCTCGCGACGGTCCGGTTCAGCGCGTGCGACCCGGTCGCCGCCGTCCCCGCGCTGCGCAAGGCGCTCCAGTGCGCGCCGAGCCTGGCCAAGGCGCACGAGCTGCTCGGCCGCATCCTCCTCGAGGCGGGGCTCGTCGACGAGGCGGTCTTCCGGCTCGACACGGCGCTGGCGCTCGATCCGAGCGAGCTGTTCCCGCGCTGGGAGCTCGCGCGCGGCCGCGCCCTGCTCGGCGACTGGACGGGGGCCGGCGCGCTGCTCGACCTCCCGGCCGACGACCCGTCGAGCCGCTTCCACAAGGCGATCATGCGCGCTCGCTTCGGGCTGTGGCGCAACAAGGCGTTCCCCATCGACGACCTGCCGCTCGCGATGGAGACCATCCCGATCCAGTACGCGCGCATCTACCGCGACGTGCTCGCGACGTCGCGGCTGTCGGACGAGCAGCGGGCGTTCCTGCGCGCGAAGGCGGACAGCTCCGAGCCGGGCAGCCGCCTGCGCCCGCTCTTCCTCCAGATGTACGCCGAGATCCTCGCCCACATCGGCGACGACGACGCGCTCTTCCCCGCGCTCGCCGGCGCGGTGGAGGCGGGGCTCTTCGACGCCCTCTGGATGCAGCGCTGCGCGGTGCTCGATCGCGCCCGGTCCGACGCCCGCTTCGCCCTGCTGCGCGCGCGGGTCGAAGAGCGCGCAGCGGCCATCGTCGCGGCGCTCAAGGCGTGAGCGCCGCGCGCTCAGCCCCTGCGCGCGTTCTTGGCCCCCCGGGTCACGGCGGGCATCAGCACGTCGCCCTCCACGTGCCCGGAGACATCCAGGATGGTGCGCCCCTCCGCGTCGCGCCCCGGGCGCTCCCGCGTGTAGCGCTCCGCCGGGGCGGCGAGCACGACGCCGAGCTCGCGCGCCGCCTCCGTGAGCTCCGCCGAGAGCGCCTCCTCGACGAGACGGGCCCGCGCGCCGCTCGGGGTGCCGGGGGGGATCGCGACGGCCACCGAGCCCGCGACGACCCCGCCCTGCGCGAGCAGCCCGTGCGGCGAGCCGCTCTTCTGCGCGAGCTTCAGCGCCACGCGCGCCGCGTCGCAGCGGTCGCGCGCGGCGGCGAGCGACGCGGCGCCGCGGCGGAGCACCTCGTGCGTGTCCTCCGTCGGATCGTCGCGGTACGCCTCGGCGAGCCTCGCGTTCTCCTCCCTGATCCGCGCGATTTCGGCCTCGGCGGCCGCGACGTCGGCCTCGTACTTCGACAGATCGATCGAGCTCATGGCGTGTCGTCACCCTCGGTTCGTGAACAAGAGGCTCCCGGCGAGCAGCGCCCCGGCCGCCGCGGCGCCGTAGAGGCAATAGCGCGCGAGGGCCGCGTGGCCAGCCAGGTAGAGCTCTAGCCCCGCGAAGCCCGCGGCGATCGCGAGCGCCGCGTAGATGAGCTGGCGCACCCCGGTGTAGACGAGCGACGCGGCCTGGGCGAGGCCGCGGACCTTCACCTCGGCCTCGCCGCGGTTGGCGCGCGTGAGGTACTTGCGCAGGTCGTCCGGGATCGTCAGCGCCTTGATCCCCATGTCCTTCGCGGCCTCGAGCGCGATCTGGGCCCAGTCGCGGCTGCCGAGGACGAAGTCCTGCAGGTAGGGGCGCACGACATCCATCGGGTTGAGGTCCGGATCGAGCTGCGTGCACACCCCGGTGAGCAGCAGCAGGGTGCGCTCGAGGAGCACGAAGTCGCGCGGCACGTGGAACGCGCCGGAGAGCTCCTTCAGGCCGATGTTCATGCGCCTGAGGTCGATCAGGCTCTCGATGCCCTTCTGCGGATCGAGCTTGATGTCCTTCAGGTTGAAGGACTCGAGCTTCACCTCGTCCTGGAAGCGCTGGTGGAAGAACTCGACGACCCGCTCGCTGATGTCGACGGTGTCGCGCCGCGACAGGAAGCGCATCTTGCGCAGCGCCTTGATGATCCCCTCGGTGTCGCGGCGGATCACGGCCTCGAGGAACTCGGGGATGCCCTCGCGCATCTCCTGGGAGAGCTCGGCGACCGCGCCGAAGTCGAGCAGGATGAGCTCCCCGCCCGGCCCGACCAGCATGTTCCCCGGGTGCGGATCCGCGTGGTAGATGCCGTCGACGAAGATCTGCTGGCAGAAGACCTGCACGATGTGCCGCGCGAGCGCCTTGCGGTCGACGCCGTGCGCGTCGAGGGCCGCGACGTCGCCCACCTTGATCCCCTCGACGAACGTGGTCGTCATCACCCGGCGCGTGCAGTAGGGCTCGATGGGCCGGGGGAACCGGACCTGCGGCTGCTTCGCGAAGTTGTCGGCGATGCGCGTGATGTTCCTGGCCTCGCGCACGAAGTCGAGCTCCTCCAGGATCATCGAGCGGATCTGGTGGTGGTAGGCGTCGAGCCCCTGGATGGGGACGAACTTCGCGACGATCGCCATGATCCGGCGGATGGTGCGCAGGTCGAGGCGGACGATCTCGTCGATGTCGCGGTGCTGCACCTTCACGGCCACGTGCGTGCCGTCCATGAGCCACGCCTCGTGCACCTGGCCGAGCGACGCGCTCGCGAGCGGCTCCGTGTTGAAGCGGGCGAAGACCTGCTCGATCGGGCGCCCGAGCTCGTCGGCGATGCGCGCCTCGATCTCCTCGTAGGGGCGCGGCGGCACCTGGTCCTGCAGCCCCTCGAGCCCCGCGCGCAGCGTCGCGGGGAGGAAGTTCGCCATGATGCTGAGCATCTGGCCGACCTTGATGAAGAGCCCCTGGAGCTCGACGATCGTGCGCTCGATGCGGCGCGCGTTCCTCGCGTGGACCTCGTCGACGCGGCTCTGCGCCCACGTCTCGCCGAAGAGGCGGCGCAGGAAGAAGAACCAGAGGTAGCTCGCGATGACGGTGAACGTCGTGAGGTAGGCGCGGATGAAGCGGCCGCTCTGCGCGGCGTTCTGCCGGAGCGAGCGCGGCTTGCCAGCGGGGCTCCGGGGCGGCCGCGCCGCGCCGGCCACAGGGACCGGCGGGGCGGCGCCGGCGCCCGCGAGGAGACCGGGCGGCGCTGCGGCCGGCGGGGCGGCGCCGGCGCCCGCGAGCGGCCCTGGCGGCGCCGTCATCGGCAGGGCGGCGCCGGAGCCATCGAGCGGCCCCGGCGCGCCGTCCGCGATGTTCGGCGCGCGCTGGATCGCGCCGGCGCGCAGCTCGCCGGGCGCGCGCGCGGGCTCGGCGGGCGAGCGAGGCAGCCCGGAGGACGAGCCCAGCTCTTCGGGGGCGGCGCCGTGTGACACCGCGGCAGCCTAGCATCGGTCGGCGCCGGCCCACGAAAACGCGGGCTCGATGCGGCGCGCCATCGCTCATCGCGCCTGCGCCATGGCCTCTGCGATCGCGTCGTAGGCCGCGGGCCGCGCGCGACGGATCGCGTCGGAGGCGCGCGTCGGGTGTACCCGGTTCGTCAGCAGCACGCCGACGAGCCCCGCGTCCGGATCGATCCAGAGGCTCGTCCCGGTGAACCCGAGGTGGCCGAAGGTCCGCGGGCCGAAGCGGGCGCCGGAGCTCGGCTTCTCGCCGCTCTTGCCGTCGAACCCGGCGCGCAGCGACCCGCCCGGCCGCGGCGCGACGAGCGGCCAGAGCTCGTCGCGCGAGAGCCACTCCGGGCGCTCGTCCGCCAGCGCCTCGAGCAGCGCGACCCCGAGCCGCGCCACCGACATCGCGTCTCCGAAGAGGCCAGCGTGCCCGGCCATCCCGTCGCGCGCGATCGTCCAGGCGTTGTCGTCGTGTACCGCGCCGCGGATCACGCCCCCGCGGAACGCGACGTCCTCCGTGGGGACGACGCGCTCGTCGAACCGCGGATCGCGGCGCCTGTGCGCGCGGGCCGTCGCGACGCCGAGCCCGAGGGGCCCTGTCACCTCGCGCGCCACGATCTCGTCGAGCTCGGCCGCGCCGCGCCGCGCGAGCGCCGCGCCGAGGAGCACGTAGCCGAGGTCGCTGTAGACGGGCGGGAACCCGCCGTCCGGTGGCTCGCCCGCGCACGCCTCGCGGCGCCCGTCCGCGCAGGCGAGCAGCGCGCCGAGCGGATCGATCGGCGCGCTGTCGCCGGGCGGATGGAGCACGCGGTGCGCCTCGAGCCCGGCGCGGTGCGCGGCGAGCAGCTCGATCGGCGCGCGTGCGGAGCGTGTGTCCGCGAGCTCGGGCAGCACCTGCGCGAGCGTCTCGTCGAGCCTCAGCGTGCCGGCGCGGGCGAGCCGGGCGAGCGCGAGCGCGGTGAACGGCTTCGTCACCGACGCGAGATCGAAGATCGCCTCGGCCGCCGCCGCGGGCGGCGCGGCGCCGTGCGCGCCCGCCGGCGGGCTGTCCTCGAACCACAGGCGCCCCGCGGCTCCGAATCCGTACCGGACGTTATCTCGGGTTCGCACGGCTGCGGCGACGCATGCGCAGGGCGCGGCGCGATGTTCTTCGATCACGAGCTTCGCGACCGGCGTGAGATCGACGAGGGTCATGCCCGAAGATGAAAAGGCCGGTGCGCCCCTGTCAAACGGCCTCGGGTGGGGGCCAGATGGGGCCTGCAGAAACGCGGAACGATCCCCGAAAGATCGAGCGGCGCGGGCGGTCCTGCTTCAGGATCTCGCCGTGCCTTCCCCCACGAGCACCGAACCACGCGCTGCTGTTGCGTCGCTCGCCGCGCTTGCGGTGAGGTACGACGACCGCCGGCCCGATCGCTGGGCGCCGGTCCCCGAGCAGCTCGATGCGGTCATCGCGCACGACGTCGATCTCGCCGAGGCCGGGCGCGTCGCCCGCGCGCCGCTGGTGGTCGAGCTCGCGCGCCGCTTCGATTTCCCCGCGCACTACCTCGACGCCATCCTGCTCGTCCCGCGCGAGCGCTTCGTCTTGCCGGAGGACCTCGCGGCTTCTGCGGACGACACGCCGTTGCCGCTCGATCGTGCCGGGCACGCGACCGTGAGCGCGCCGCACGCGTACCTGCTCACGTACAGCCTGCTCGGGCTCGCGCCTGGCGATCGTCTCCTCGAGCTCGGCACGGGCACTGGCTACGGCGCGGCGCTCGCGCGGCGCATCCTCGGCCCGACCGGCCATGTCACCTCGATCGAGATCGACCCTGCCCTGCACGTGCGCGCGGCGCGGCTGCTCGGCGCGCGGCCGGATCCCCGGGGCGACGACGAGGCGCTCGCGTGCAGCGGCGCTGGCCCGTCTCACGAGGGCGCGAGCGTCACGCTGCTGTGCGGCGACGGCCGCTCGCTCGCGGAGCGCGTGCTCGCTGTCGGTCGGACGCTGCCGTCGGAGCGGCCCTGGAAGGTCGCGGTGACGTACGCGCTGACCGCGCCGCCTGCCGCGCTCGAGGACCAGCTCGCCGACGGGAGCGTCCTGGTCGCGCCGGTCGGCCCGTGGGAGGGCCACCAGGAGCTCATGCGTGTCGAGCGCCGTCAGGGCGCGCTCCTCCGCGAGGTGCACGGGGCGGTGCGTTACGTCGCGGAGCGCGGTCGCGGCTAGCGTCTCTGGATCCAGGCCCCCGGCGGTTCCGTCTCTGGATCCAGGTCCCCGGCGGTTCCGTCTCTGGATCCAGGCTCCCGGCGGTTCCAGGTGAGCGCCGGCGGGGGTCTCCGCGCGGTGGGGGCGGGTGGGGTGCGGCGAGCACCGACCGAGGTGCCATCGGGTGTCAGGGGGCGTCACGTCTCAGGCGCGCCTTGTGTGGCGCGCGACGAAACGTCCCAGCTGGCATGGCCCGAAGGGAGACATGCCGGGCGGTGTTCTCGGCGCAAGCTCCCCCGCTCCGGTCTTGGCGGATGGCCGAGCGCCCACCCGCCCCCACCGCGCGGAGACCCCCGCCGGCGCGTGCGGTTCGGATCACGCTCGTTCCGCGTTCCGCCGCCTACGTGACACCACCGCCCCCCCGCTGGATCGGAGAACGACCCACCGTCTTTGACCCTGGCCCTCCCGCAACTTTATCCTGGCGTTCCCCGAGGCGGGGCCGCCCCGGCGCGTCGGCTCGGCCCGTCGTGACCAGGGAGAAGACCGGGAGCACTATGGCGGAGTTCGTTTGGGAGGCGCGCGGCCGCACCGGAGAGATCCGGAAGGGCACCATGGAGGCCGAGAACGAGGCGGCGGTGCAGAACCGGCTCCGCGCCCAGCAGCTCAACCCGACCCGGGTCAAGAAGAAGGGCGCCCAGCTCAGCTTCAACCTGAGCTTCGGCTCCGGGGTCGAGCCCAAGGACCTCGTCAAGTTCATCCGCCAGTTCGCGACGATGATCGACGCGGGCCTCCCGCTGGTGCAGTGCCTCGAGATCCTGTCGAACCAGGAGCCGAACAAGATCTTCCAGGCGGCGCTGCGCGACATCAAGAACACGGTCGAGCAGGGCGCCACGTTCAGCGACGCGCTCCGGCGCCACCCGAAGATCTTCGACGACCTGTTCGTGAACCTCGTCCAGGCCGGCGAGGTCGGCGGCATCCTCGACAGCATCCTGAACCGGCTCGCGATCTACATCGAGAAGCGCGTGAAGCTCGCGCGCCAGGTGCGCGGCGCGCTCGCGTATCCGATCGCCGTCATCATCATCATGATCGTCGTCATGGTCGTGCTGATGTCGTTCGTCATCCCGTCGTTCGAGACGATGTTCGCGGAGTTCGGGGCGAAGGACGCGCTCCCGCAGCTCACGAAGATCGTCATCGCGGCGTCGAAGGCGTTCGTGACCTACCTCCCGCTCACCATCGTGCTGACGGTGGCGGGCGTCGTCGGCGGGGTCTACTTCTACCGCTCGCCGGCCGGCAAGCGGATGGTGCACCGCGTCCTGCTCAAGCTGCCGATCATCGGCCCGGTCATGCAGAAGATCGCCGTCGCGCGCTTCTCGCGCACGCTCGGCACGCTGCTCGGCTCCGGCGTCCCCATCCTCGACGCGCTCGACATCGTCGCGAAGACGGCCGGCAACGTCGTCGTGGAGGAGGGGCTCATGTACTCGCGCCAGAAGATCTCCGAGGGGAAGAACATGGCCGAGCCGCTGGGCGAGATGCAGGTCTTCCCCGGCATGGTCGTGCAGATGGTCGCGGTCGGCGAGCAGACCGGCGCGCTCGACACGATGCTGAACAAGATCGCCGACTTCTACGAGGAGGAGGTCGACGTCGCCGTCTCCGCGCTGACGTCGCTGCTCGAGCCGCTGCTCATGGTCGTCGTCGGCGGCATGGTCGGCGTCGTGCTCATCTCGATGTACCTGCCGATCTTCGATCTCGCCGGCAAGGTCAAGGCGGAGTGATCTCGCCCGCGGCCCCCCCGGCGAGCCCGGGCGGCGGGGCCGGCGCGCCGCCGAACCGCGCCGACGTGGACCGCGCCGACGTGGACCGCGCCGACGTGGACCGCGCCGACGTGGACCGCGCCGAGGCGGGGCCGCCCCCGGCCTCGCCGGTCGCGACGCCTCTCCCGCGCGGCGCACCCGGGGGCGCCGAAACGCCGCTCGCGAGCCGGCTCACCTGGCTCATCGCGCTTCGCCTCGCGGTGCTCACGGTCTTCCTCGTCGTGACCGCGGCGGTGTACCTCGGAGGCTTCACCCCCGGGAGCTTCTCCAGCATCGTCGCGCTCGTGACGGTCGCCGCGGCGTACGGCGTCTCCGGGATCTACGCGGTGTTCCTGCGCATGAACCGGGCCCTCCGCGCGATCGCCCGGGCGCAGCTCGTGACGGACCAGATCACCTGGACCGCGCTCGTGTACATCACCGGCGGGGCCACGAGCGGCGCCACGTCGCTCTACGGCCTCACCTGCCTCACGGGGGCGATCCTGCTCGGGCTCCCCGGCGCGATCGTCGCGGCGGCGTCGGGCGCATCCGCGTACCTGCTCCTGTGCGCCGCGCTCGGGCTGCACCTCGTCGGCGTGCCGCCGGACCAGCCCTCCGGCGCGTACGTGACGCAGTGGGGCGAGCTCCGGTACCCGATGTTCGTCAACCTGCTCGCGATCATGGTGGTCACGCTGCTCGCGAGCTACCTGGCCGAGCGGCTGCGCGCGACCGGCGGCCGGCTCGTGCAGGCCACGGCGCGCGCGGAGCAGGCGGAGCGGCTCGCGGCGCTCGGCCGCCTCGCCGCGGGGCTGGCCCACGAGATCCGCAACCCGCTCGGCTCCATCGCGGGCTCCATCGAGCTCTTGCGCACGGGCGGGACGCTCTCGGACGAGGACAGGAAGCTCTGCGAGATCATCGAGCGCGAGACGGCGCGCCTGAACGACCTCGTGGGCGACATGCTCGACCTGTCGCGCCCGCGGGTGCCGGCGCTCGAGGCCGTGGACCTCGCGGCGACGGCCCGCGACGTCGTCGTGCTCGCGGGGCGCTCGGGCCGCGGCGGCGACGTCGAGGTCCGCTTCGAGGGCCCGGCGTCCGCGCCCGTCACCGCCGACGCCGCGCAGATGCGCCAGGTCGTCTGGAACCTCGTGCGGAACGCGATCCAGGCGAGCTCGCCGGGCGCGGCCGTGACCGTGCGCCTCTGGCGCGACGCGGGCGCCTGGCTCCTCGAGATCCGCGACAGGGGGCGCGGCATCCCGGCGGGCGCCCGCGACCGCCTCTTCGACGCGTTCTTCACGACGCGCACGCACGGCATGGGCATCGGCCTCGCCGTGGTGAAGCGGGTCCTCGACGACCACGGCTTCGGCATCGACGTGGACAGCCGCGAGGGCGAGGGCACCGCGTTCCGGGTGAAGATCCCCGACCCGCCGCTCGCGGCGGGAGAGGCGGAGCGCCTCGCGGGCGCCGCGGCGGCCGCGCCGCTCTCCGAGCACCTCCCGCGCTCGCGCGCCGCGGGCTGACGCGAGGCGCCCGCTGCCGTGTTCGGCGCGCGCCACACCGGCCGCGTGGCGCTCCGTTCACGCCCCTCGCGCCCGTCGACCGACGCGTCGCGGCAGGTTGCGGCGGAGCCCGCTTCCGCGCATGAATAGCCCGCGACGACCGCCGTCTGCCCCTCGAGGCGGACCCGCGCCGGCGGATTGCTGACTCTTTTCGCGGCGTTCGTGGAGAGCAGGGACAGGACGTCACCGAGCCGCCGCGGCTCCCGTCCGACCTGGCAGGCTGTTTGCCTGGGTGCGCAGTGACAGGGCGAGCAGTACAAGCGACCGGCGGCTCGCTCGCGGCTCGCAGGTAGAGAAGGAGAACCACACGTGACACGCAGGATGAACCACCTCTTCGCGGCGACGTTCTCGCTGCTCGCGCTCACGCTCGGCCAGGTGGGCCTCGCGAACGCCGGGCCGGCGACCGACGTCGTCAAGGCCAAGCAGACGGTCCTGTTCGACCTCCTGAAGAAGGGCGGGGGCGAGAGCCAGAAGAAGGTCGGCGCGGTCTTCGACGAGATGCTCGACTACTCGGCGCTGGCGGAGAGCTCGCTCGGCAGCGAGTGGGCCGCCCGGACCGACGCCGAGAAGAAGCAGTTCAGCGATCTGCTCAAGCAGCTCGTGCGCAAGGCCTACGAGCGCAACCTGAAGAAGACGCTCGACTTCAACATCGAGTACACCGGCGAGACCGAGAGCGGCGGCGTGATGACGGTCAAGACCAGGGCCGTTTCCAAGAAGAACGCGCGCGAGGAGCCGGTCGAGATCGCCTTCAAGCTCTCCGAGAAGGGGGGCACCTGGCTCGTGCGGGACATCGTCACCGAGGGCGTCAGCCTGGTGGGGAGCTACCGCGCGCAGTTCACGAAGATCATCAAGAAGGATGGGTTCCCGGTGCTCATCCAGAAGATGAAGGACAAGCTCGCCAAGGGCGACGTCTGACCGGCCCACCGGCGAAGCTCGCCTCCTCGGCGCACGTTCCGCGCTCGTTCCGCGCTCCTTCCGCGCACTTCAGGATGCGCATCTTCACGCCAGATCCACGTCGGATCGCCGCGAACTCGCCTGAATCGCCGCAGGGTTGATACCCTTGGCGGGTATGGCTGCTGGACAGAGGCGCGGCCGGTCGGCGCGCGCGCTGGGCTTTCCGCCGTCGCTCCGCGCGCTCGCGCCCGGCGGCGGCGCCGCCCCGCGTCCGCCCGACGACCGTCCTGTCCTCCGGCTCGCCGTCAGCAAGGGGGCGCTCGCGATCGAGCTCGGCGAGCCGTTCGCGCTCGGCCCGCTCCGCGTGACCGAGCTCGTCGTGCGGCTCGCCGGCATCCGGTTCCCCGTCGACCTCTCCGGCGGCGTCGCGCGCTTCCGGCACCGGCGCGGCCAGCTCGCCCGGCTCGCCGTCGAGGCGCAGGGGGCCGATCTCGCCGGCTGGGCCGCGCCTCGGCTGCGTGGCTTCTTCGGGGAGGGCACGCCGCAGCTCCTCGTCGCGCCGGCCGAGGACGGCGCCCTCGTCGCGCTGCGGTCCGGCGAGACGGCGCTCGCGTTCGACGTCGCCATCGCGCCCGGAGAGCGCGCGCTCAGGCTGATGCCGGAGCGCGCCCGCGGCGTCGGCCTCGAGACCCCGCCGCACGCGCTCGCGCTGCGGGCGCTCTCGATGATCGCGGGCGCGCACGGGCGCGTCGTCGAGGGCGCGGTCGTGCTCGACGCCGCGGTGGAGCGGATCGTCCGCCTGCTCCTCCCCGCGGCGGGCGCGAGGGCGCCCGCGGTGGCGGAGGTGGAGTGGGCGGCGGTGTCCGCCGAGGCGGGCCGCTTCCGCGCCGAGGGCGCGCTCGGCGGGGCGCCGCCCGCGCTGAGCGACCGCGCGCTCCGGGCGCTCGAGACGGCCGAGCTCGCGGGCGCCGCCGACGAGCTCGCGCTCGCGGGCGGGCTCGACGAGGCGCGCCACGCCTACCTCGCCGCGCTGGAGCGCGCCCCGCGGCACCCCGAGATCTCCGCGCGCCTCGCCTGGATCGACCTCGTCATTGGCGATCGCGCCGAGGGGGCGCTCTCGACCGTCGTCGACGCCATGCCCGCCGTGGACGCCGGCCTCCTCGGCGGCGCGCTCCTCGAGGCGGTCGGCGATCGCGACGGCGCCTTCTCGGCGCTCGCCCGCGCCGCGCACGCCGAGCCCTACGGCCCGCTCGCCGGGCTCGCCTGGCTCCGCGCGGCGCGGCTCGCGGACGCGACCGACGTGCGCCTCGACGCGCTGAACCTCGGCGTCGCGCGCGCGCCCGGGCTCGAGTCGCTGCGCTGGGCGCGGCTCGAGGCGCGGCTCGACGTCGCGGACGTGCGCGGCGCGCTCGCCGACGCCGAGCACCTCGAGGCCTCCGCGCGCGGCGCCGACGCGCGCCACGCCGTCTTTCGCCGGGCCGCGGAGGCCTACCTCGCGCGGGGCTACGCCGCCGACGCGCGCGCCCTCTTCGAGCGGGCGCTCCGCTACGCGCCGGAGAGCCCCGATGTCGTCGCGGGCCTCGCGCGCTCGCTGCGGGCGGCCGGGGAGGGGAGGCGCGCGCTCGACCTCCTCGCCCGTGCGCGCGCGCTCGCCGCGCGCAGCGGGGCGTCCGCCTGCGCGCTCGACCTGGAGCTCGGCCGCGGCCTCGCGGAGATCGCCGGGGATCTCCCGGCGGCTGTCGCGCGCGTGCGGGCCGTCCCGCCCGGCGTGCCGGAGGCGCTCGAGGCGCGCCTGCTCGAGGGCCGCTGGTGCGCCGCGCTCGGCGACCTCGGGGGCGCGTCGGTCGCGCTCGGGCGGCTGCGCGACGCGGTGGAGCTCGCGCTCCAGGGCCGCGCCGACGACGCGGGGGCCGCGCGCGTGAAGGGAGCGCTGCCCGGCGACGGCCCCGCCGCGCTCGCGGCCATGCTCGCCGAGGCCGCCGAGATCGAGGAGCGCTCCCGGGGCGATCTCCTCGCCGCGCAGCGCCACCTCGGCCTCGCCCTGCGCTTGCGGCCGCGCGATCCGGGCATCCTCGCCGCCTTCCGCCGCCTCTCGGCCGAGATCGCGCCCGTGGCCGCGCCTCCCGCCGCGCCTTCCGCGGTCGCCGTGCCGAGCCCGCCCCCGAAGCCCCGCGCGACCGAGCAGCGGATCGAGGTGCACGTCCCCGCGCCGCGCCGGCGCACGCTCCCGCCCGGGCCGGTCGTGATCGCCGCCGCGGCGACCGCGCCCGCTGCCCCGCCACCCGCTGTCGCCGCGCCCGCCGCCGCGCGGACCGCGCCCGCCGGCCCGCCACCCGCCGTCGCCGCGAGAGTCGCCCGAGCGCCGGTCGACCCTGGGTTGATCGAGGAGATGCCCACGCTCGACAACGCGGACACGTCCACCGAGCTCGGCGCGCCCATCCCGAACAGCGTCACGCTGGCCGAGGGGCAGGGGCCGTTCGCCTACGGCCTCAGCCTCGAGGACGAGATCCTGGCCGAGCGGCTGGCCGATCGGCTCCGCGCCGATCCCACCGACGAGGGCGTGGCGGCGACGCTCGCCGACGTGCTCGCCCGGCTCGGCCGCGATCTCGATCTCCTCGCCCTGCTCTCGGCGCGCATGGACGAAGGGGACGAGGCCGTCCGGCAGGAGCTCGCGCCGCGGCGCCGCGAGGTGCTCTTGCGGCTCGCCGCGAGGGCGCGGAGCGAGGGGCGCGCGGCCGAGGCGGAGCTCTACGAGATGCTGCTCCACGCCGATCTCACCTGAGCGCCGCCCGCTTGGCCCGCGCTCGGCGCCCGTGATAGCCGGATCTCCTGCGCAGCGCGCGCAGCTCTTGGAGGTGCAGCATGGCCGAGGAGCCGCCGAACCGCGTCCAGCCTGGGAGCTCGCCGTGCGAGCCGGGCGCCTCGCCCGCGAGGGCGGGCCGCCCGATCATCGTGCAGAAGTATGGCGGCTCGTCCGTCGCCGACGTCGACCGGATCGGCAAGGTCGCCGACCGTGTCGTCGCCGCGAGGCGCGC
This sequence comes from Sorangium sp. So ce1153, assembly GCF_051521595.1. Classification (NCBI taxonomy): domain Bacteria; kingdom Pseudomonadati; phylum Myxococcota; order Polyangiales; family Polyangiaceae; genus Sorangium; species Sorangium sp. So ce1153. The sequence continues at coordinate 10,509,411 of NZ_CP150361.1, read as the reverse complement.
CGGCAATGACGTCGTCGTCGTGGTCAGCGCGATGGGCAAGACCACCGACGGCCTGCTCGCCCTCGCCCGTCAGGCGGCGGGCGATCGGGCCGACCCGCCCCGGCGCGAGCTCGACATGCTGCTCTCGACGGGCGAGCGCGTCTCGATGGCGCTCCTCTCCATCGCCATCCAGTCTCGCGGCTTCGAGGCGATCTCGTTCACGGGCTCGCAGTCCGGCATCCTCACGAACGATCGCCACTTCGACGCGCGGATCATCGAGGTCCGCCCGTTCCGCATCGAGGACGAGCTCGCCCGCGGACGCATCGTGATCGTCGCCGGCTACCAGGGCATGAGCTACCGCCGCGAGATCACGACGCTCGGGCGCGGAGGCTCCGACACTACCGCCGTGGCGCTCGCGGCGGCGCTCAGCGCCGAGCGCTGCGAGATCTACAGCGACATCGACGGCGTGTACTCCGCCGACCCCCGGGTCGTCCCGGACGCGCGCCACCTGCCCGAGCTCGACTGCGCGGTCCTCCAGGAGATGGCCGAGTGCGGCGCGAAGGTGGTCTGCGCGCAGGCGGTCGAGTGGGCGCGGCGCTCCGGCGTGGCCCTCTACGCGCGGTCGACCTTCGACCCCGCCCCCGGCGCGCGGGAGACGGTGGTGCGCCGCTTCGCGCCCGGCGCCGCGTCCTCGACGATCGCCGCGCGCGCGATCGTCGCCGAGGGCAACGTCGTCCTCGCGCGCGCCCCTGCCGGGCTCCGGCTCGACGCGCTCCTCCGCGCGGCGAGCGAGCTCGGGGTGAGCTTCCGGGATCTCTCCTTCGGCCCTGGCGGCGGCGCGTTCGCGATCCCGCTCCTCAACGTGCCCGACTGGCAGGGGGCGAGGCGCCAGCTCGCCGCGCTGCTGCCGTCGCTCGAGCTCGTCGAGGGCCTCGCGTCCGTCAGCGTCGTCGGCGACGGCCTCACCGCCACGGCGGAGCCGCTCGCCCGCTTCGCGGAGGTCCTGCAGCAGGCCGGCATCGCCCCCCGCTTCACCGTCGCGGGCCCGCTGCGCCTCGGCGCGCTCGTCGACGCCGCCGAGTCAGCCCCCGCGCAGCGCCTGCTCCACGCGTCGTTCGTCGGCTCCTGACCGGCGCCCGCACCCCGCGCGGCGAGCGCCCTCTCCCTGGGCCGGGCGTCTCGGCGAGACCTCCGCGGACGCCCCGCGCGCTCCTGGTTCGGTCAGTGCTTGCGCTGCCGCGTCAGCGCGATGAGCCCTGCCGAGCAGGCCACCCACGCGACCTCGCGCGACGCGTCCCACGCGATCGCCGCCCGCGGGATCGACGCGCCCCCCTCCTCGATCGCGCCGAGCGCCGTCGCCTCGATGTCGGCGACCAGCGTCGGCCCCGCGTTCGACGGCACGTGGACCAGCTGCGCCCGGCGTTCGCCCTCGCGGGCGACCAGCGCGAGCAGCGGCGACCCCCGGTGATCGCCCGCGAAGGCGAGCGCGATGACCAGCGGGAGCCCCTCGATCACGCGGAAGGTCTCGCCCCCGTCGCGCGACACGCAGAGCAACCCGGCGCCGGCGAGCGCGATCGATCGGCCCCCGGCCGCCGCCGCCAGCCGCACGTCGTCGGCCTCCGCGGCGCGCCGCGCCGCGCCGGACAGCGGCACCACCGGCGAGCCCTCGTCGTCGCCGCGGAGCCGCTCGAGCTGCGGGCCCGCCGGCGTGCTCGCGAGCGCCACGATCACCCCCTCGCTCGCGCTCATCCGGAGCACGCCGTCCCGCAGCGCCGGCCCGAGCGACAGCGACAGCGCGCCCCGCGACGGCGCGGGCGCGCTGTCGCGGCGCGACGACCCTGGCGTCACCGCGGAGCCCGTCTCCGGCGGCACGACCACCGCGCCCGCCGCGGGCGACCACAGCGTCTTGCCGCAGAGCACCCAGAGCCGCCCCGGCGTCGTCGCGAGCGTCACCGGCGCGCCGCCCGACCCCCATGCGCCCAGCGGGCTCGCGGTCTTCCCCCGGTCGTCGCTGAGGAGCAGGTTGCCTCGGCGCGTGGCGATGAGCAACGCGGCGTCCGACAGCGCGATCGACGACGCCGACGCGTCGACGCCGGCGCGCCGCGCGGTCAGCGCCCCCGCGTCGACGACGAGCACGGTCCCGCGATCGCCGGCCGTCCGGTCCGCGCGCCGCGCGCGGCCTCCCGGGCGCGCGGCGGGCTCGCCGGTCGGCGCCGGCTCCGCGCCTCCGGCGACGACGTAGCCGCCGGCCACCGCGAGCGTGCTGCACGGCACGGCGGCGCCGGCGTCCTCGACGACGACCCACGGCAGCGCGTCCCAGACAGGCGCCTGGTCGTCCGCGAGATCGGGCAGCTCCGCGAGCAGATCCTCGCCCTCGTAGGCGCCGTCCTGATCGGCGTCGAGCGCCGGCAGCTCGTCCTCGTCCACGTCCTCCGACGGATCCTCCCCTGTCCCTTCGGCGCCGCCGTCGTCGCCGTGCGCCCCGCCGTGCTCGTCGAGGTCGTCGTGCTCGTCATCGTCGTGGCCGGGCGCCTCGTCGGACAGCCACGAGCCCGCCTCGGCGTCCGCGATCCCCTCGTGGAGCGCCCCGACGTCGACGCCCTCCTCCGCGGCCTCGTCCTCCCCGGCCCCGGCGCTGTCCTCGACGAGCTCGACGCCTACCTCGAGGTCGCTCGCGTTCACGTCGTCGAGCCCGCCCTCCGCCTCGTCGAGCGTCTGCAGCAGCTCCTCGAAGGTCTCCTCGCCTTCGTCTTCCTCGTCGTGTCCGAGCGGCGGCAGGTCGACCAGCTTGTCGTCGTGCTCGTCGTGCTCGCGCTCGATCTCGTCATCGTCGACGGCGGTCTTCGGCTGCGGTGCCGGGCACGTCTCGCGGCGCTCCGCGTCTCGCTCTCTGCAGGCTCGTGAGGCTGACATCGGCGGGAGTGTAGCGCCCCTCGCGGCGCTTTCGCCCCGCGCGGCGCCCCGCGCCGGCGCGCCGCTCCCCTCCAGCGCCCGACGGCCGAGGCCGGCCGCGGCCTCACCCCGCCCGGCCCCGCCCAGGAGGCCGCCGCGCGCCGGCGGCCTCGCCCGGAGGGGCCCGGGTCACGCCAGGTTTGTCTAACCTCTGTCAGGTGTAGGAGCTTCGCGCCCAGTATTGTAATAAAATTTACATAAATTTGGATTCAACTACATGAGTTTCCGGACGATTTCATGTCATTCCGGAGCCTGCTGTACGTATAATGTTTGTGGATGCAGTTTGACGGAGGGTGTTCATGGCCATAGAGTCGATTACGCTATGTTCGACATCGTCGTCTCCTCCGCGCCGGCAACGCCCTTTGCCCATCGCGTCGCGGCCGCGCTCCGCGAGGCCCGCATGCGGGTAGTCACCTGCGAGATCGCGCCGAACCGCCCGCCGCCGGACGCGCTGCGGGTCGACGCGGCCGTCGCCTGCGCGCAGAGCCCGGCGGCGCTCCTGGACATCGCCCGCTCGCTGCGCGCGGTGCTCGACGGCCCGCCGCCCGTGATCGGCGTCAGCTCGTCGCGCGCGATCTTCGCGATGGCGGAGCTCTCGGGGGCGCTCGCGGACGACGTCCCGAGCTCGGTGATCGCCGCGCAGGTCCAGCGGCTCGCGGCGCAGGCCGAGCGGCAGCGGAGCCGCGTCATCCTGCGTGGCGAGCTCGACGACGTGGGGCTCGACGGGCTCCTCGCCTCGCTCGCGTCGCGCAGCCGCACTTGCTTCATCCGCGTGCGCGCCGGCGCGCTCCGCGCCGAGGTGACGGTGGACGCCGGGCGGCCCATCCACGCCCGCGCGGACGGCGTGAGGCCCTCGGAGCACTGGACCGACGCGCTCGCGTCGCTCGGCGCCTGGCAGGGCGCCAGCTTCGAGGTCATCGCGAGCGAGGCGGGCGGCGCGCAGCGCGGCGAGCGCGAGAGCCAGCGCCCCCCGGCGTTCCCCGTCGACGACGCGGCCGACGTGGCCCTCGCCGCCGCGGTGGTGAACGCCTGCGCCGCCTATGCGCGCGCGTGGCTCGGGCCCCCGATGACGTCCCGCCTGCTCGCGTCGTCCTGGATCACGGCGCGCGAGCACCACAGCGCGCTCGACGCGTTCGCCATCAGCGGCGACGCGCTCGTCTCTGTCGCGCAGATCGATCGCGCCCGCTCGGCGATCCCGCAGGCGGTCGCCGCCTGGATCGTCGCCTTCTTCGACGCCGCCGCGGAGAAGGTCCCGTCGCGCTTCCAGCGCCGTCGCATCCGGGAGGTCCTTGGTGGGCTCACGCGCCTCGTCGAGCAGGTCGGCTGGGCGAGCGTCTTGTTTGAAGGAGTCGAGCGATGAACCAGATGTCGACGATGGACGAGGCGCCGGAGAGCCTCGCGGAGTCTCTCCCCGTCAGCGTGGAGCGCCTCGCCGAGATGACCTCCGACGAGGTCGACGACCTGCCGTACGGCTTCATCATGCTGGACGAGGACGGCGTCGTGCTGCTCTACAACCGCTACGAGCAGCGCATGAGCCGCCTCCCGTCGGAGCGGGTCGTCGGCAGGAACTTCTTCCAGGAGATCGCCCCCTGCACCCGGGTCGAGGCGTTCTACGGCCGGTTCCGCGCGCTCGCGCAGCAGCCGCCGGGCGCGACCGACAGGTTCGCGTTCCGCTTCCACTTCCTGCACGGGGCGCAGGACGTCCATGTCCAGTTCGCGCGCGCGCCGGTCAACCGCGTGTTCATGACCGTGCACCGCATGCCGCTCGAGCAGGGCGAGCACGAGCGCCCGGCGACGATCCGCCACGAGCGCGAGCGCGGCCGGCTCAACGGTCCGCTCGGCGCCATGTTCCCGCTCGCGTGGGATCAGGTCGCCGCGCTGCTCGCGCGCGTGGGCCACGGCGCCGCGCGCGAGCTCGGCCGGGGCGTCGGCCGCAAGATCGCGGGCGTCGCGGAGCACACCGTGGTCGAGGCGGGCGCGAAAGCGCTCGACAAGGCGCCGGTGCTGCTCGCCGTGGGCGCGCTCGACCAGGCGCTCGCCGAGCTCGGGATGGGGAGGCTCGCCGCGGACTTCTGCGCGCACCCGCCGCGCGTCGCCTGCTTCGTGCGGCCCCCGGTCGAGTCGGGGTCGGTCGAGCTGTCCGCCTTCTACGAGGGCCTCCTCGAGACGACGATCAGCGCGGCCCTCAACGCGGCGCACGTCGCCCGGTGCATCGAGGGGACCGATCTCGCGGCGCTCCCGTGGCGCTTCGTGGTCGTGCCGATCGAGCGCGCCTCCGAGCTCCGCGCCCTCGAAGGTGAGCGGCCCGACGATCTCGCGAAGCGCTTCGGCATCCTCGAGAGCGGCTCGGGGGCCGCGGATCGAGGGACGAACGCGGACTCTTGACGCGGCGCGGGACCCGGTCATCCCCGGCCGGCGTGCCCGCTGGATCCCTCCGGCGAGCGGTGCTTAGCTCCGCCCTCCAATGCGCCGGCGCGACAGCAATTCCAGGCAAGTCGCCTCCGCGCCTCCGGCCGGCGAGCAGCCATCGGCGGCGTCCACGGGGGCGCTCGGGCCTGCTCGCGGCCCTCTCTCGATTGCGGAGGCGAGCGCCGGGATGCTGGTGCAAGACGTCGTGGTTCATCCAGCGGATGTCGTGTTCGTGAAGGGCATCGTCGAGGCGAGCGACGGCGTCGCGCTCCTGCTCGGGGATCGCGGCGGGGAGCTCACCCTCGCGGCGCCGCTTGGCCGGGGTGACGAGTTCGCCGAGCTCCTGCTCGATCTGGAGCGAGACGTCGGGTTGCGGCGCCGCGGCGCGCCACGCTGAGGGAGGCATGACGGAGCGCCGCGACCCCAGCTCGGTCGATCTCACCCAGGACTCCGCGCTGGACGCCGCCGTCCACGACGGCGCGGCCCCGGGCCTGCCTGCGCCCACGGGCGCGCTCCTCGACCCGCGCATCCTCGCCGCGTGGAGGGAGTGGCTCGCCGCGCTCGCGACCGACGCCGAGGCCGCGATCGCCGCGGCGCACGTGTACGGGGAGCTCGGCCCCGAGGCGCGCGAGGCGTGGCTCGACGTGCTCGCCGAGGACGCGCCCAAGCTGCAGGTCCCGCCGGTCGCGATCTACGCGCCGCTCCTGTCGGTCGAGAGCGACGCCGCGCGCCGCGAGCGGATCGAGGAGGCGATCGGGGCGGGGGAGCGCGCGTCGGGTCCGGCGGGCGGGTTCGCGCTGCGCGGCATCGCCGCGGGGGGCGACCGGGTGGTGGCGCTGGTGACGCCGCTCTATCTCCGCTTCGTGCGGGTGCTCTGGTGCCGCTACCTCCCCGAGGACGGCATCGCGTGGGCCCGGCACGATCCGATCGTCCGCGCGGAGGAGGCGCCCGGCCCCGGGATGCTGCTCGACGGCGCGCAGCTCGAGGCCACGCCGATCAAGCTGGTCATCGAGGAGCTGTGCCACGCCATCCTCGCGCAGCAGCGCAAGGGCGCCGAGCTCCCGCCGTCGCTGCAGCTCTGCGCCGATCTCTTCGACGCGCAGCTGGAGGGGGATCCGCTGCCATGAGGCCGCTCGCGCCGGTCTGCTTGCCGCTGCTGCTGCTCGCGATCGGCTGCGGTGGCAGCGGCGACGCGGTCCGGGAGCCCGTGGCAGGACCGCCGGCCGCCGCGGCGAGCCCGGCGCGCGGACCGGCGCTGACCTTCTCGTACGAGACGCTCGACGGCCGCGAGCTCTCCACCGCCTCGCTGGCGGGCAGGCTCAGCGTGATCGGCTTCGTCGCGACGTACGACGTGGCGTCGCAGGCGGAGGCGCGGTTCCTCGCGGGGCTCTTCCGCGATCACACGCCGCGCATCAACGCGGCGCTCCTCGTCCTCGAGGCGAGCGAGAACCGTCCGCTGGTCGAGGCGTTCGTCGCCGCGCTCAAGCTCCCGTACCCGGTGGCGCTCGCGGACGCCCCGACGATCGCCGGAGAGGGGCCCTTTGCCGGGCTGCACCACGTGCCGAGCGTCGTCATCCTCGACGCCGACGGGAGGGAGGCGTTCCGGCACGTGGGCCTCATCACCCAGGAAGCGCTCGACGAGGTCCTCCGCCGGATCGAGCGCGAGAACGCGCGCTCGGCGGCGCGGTAGGCAGACAGCGCGTCGCGCCGGCCGGCGGAGCGCCGGGGACGCCGCGCCATTTCTTCGATCGGCGCGCGACGGACCGAGCGATGATGGCGCGCATATGCTCGACCACATCGGCTTTCCGGTTTCAGATTTCGCGCGGAGCAAGGCCTTCTACCTGGCGGCCCTGGCCCCCCTTGGTTACGGGCTCGTGATGGAGGTCACGCCCGAGATGACCGGGGGCGCGGGCAGCCATGCCGGTCTGGGGCCCGAAGGGAACCCGCAGTTCTGGATCGGCACGGGCGGCGCCGTGCAGGGCAGGCTGCATGTCGCGTTCGTCGCGAAGACGCGCGCCGACGTCGACGCCTTTTACAAGGCCGCCCTCGCGGCCGGCGGCGTCGACAACGGGCCGCCGGGGCTCCGGCCGCAGTATCACCCGGGGTATTACGGGGCCTTCGTGCTCGATCCCGACGGGCACAACATCGAAGCTGTGTGCCATGGCCCCTGAGGGGTGAGGGACTCAGGGGAGCACGTTCTGCGGAGCTGCGGTCTCGCCGGTCGGCGAGATCGAGAGAAGGCGCCAGGACGCCCCCGCGCTCAGAGCCTGCTCAGGAGATCCGTCTTCTTCGCGGCAAACTCCTGCTCGCTGAGGATCCCCTTTTGCCGCAGGTCGGCGAGCCGCTCGATGGCAGCGAAGATGTCCGACTCCTGAGCTGAAGAGGAGCGCGGGAGCGCGTCGACGGCCTGCGCCGGCGCCGGAGCAGGCGCGGCGCTCGGCGCCTGTTGCACGGCGGCGTCGCCGGAGATGATCGGCAGGTTGAGCACGCTCACGACGCCGTACTGGCTGGTGAACGTGACCGACGACCCCGACCCTTGCTGCTGCGACACGCCGCCGATCTGGTGATCCAGCGTGTCGTAGACGCTGACTCGCCCGTTGACGTCGACGGCCAGGCGACGCGCGCCGGGGAAATAGGCATACCGGATGTTGTTCTGCGACCCGGTGGAGCTCGGAACCCCGAGCTCCCCGGGCCACCAGCTGCCCGAGCCGCCCCCCGACGAAGGCACGAAAAGGCTGACCGGCGAGCCGCCGAAGCCACCGCCGCCGCCCTGCTGCTGCTGCTGTCCACCCTGCCCCTGGAACGAATAGCTGGCAGGCGCAGGCGCGAAGGGCTGGCTGGCCAGGAGACTGGACAGCTCGGAGCACAGGCCGTCCACCTTCGCCTTGAGGCCGTTATTGAACATGTCGCCGATCATGGTCATGCCGCCCTGCATCCACTGCCCTCCGCCGCCAAGCTCGGGGTGGTAGAACTGCGCCATCGTTCCTTGACCGTTCACGAGCGCTTGCAGCAGCGTCATCACCGCGTCGGTGCTGACGAAATAGCGCTGTGACAGCTCGGAAACTCTGCGCTGACCTTCAGGGGTGAGTTGCTGCATGATGAGGCGCTCCGGGAGGGAGCGGCGAGCGTGGCACGGCGGTCCTTCGCTCGCAATGCAGCCTGGCGGGGTGAGGGCGATTCAGCCCGCTGAGGGCGATTCAGCCCGCGAGCTTGCGCACGCTCGCGAGCTGAACACAGACCGCGACGACTTCCATCGCGACGCGGATCTGATCGAGCGGCGGCAGCGAAGGCGCGATCCGGATGTTGCGATCGCGGGGATCACGGCCGTAGGGGTACGTCGCGCCGGCGCCGGTGAGCTTCACGCCGGCCTTGTTGGCCAGGCGCACGACCTCCTTGGCGCAGCCGTCCAGGGTGTCGAGGCTGGTGAAGTAGCCGCCGCGCGGCGAGGTCCAGGTGGCGATGCCTTTGCCGCCGAGCTCGCGCTCGAAGATGCTCGTCACCGCCTCGAACTTGGGTCGCAGGAGCTCGGCGTGCCGCTGCATGTGGCTCAGCAAGCCCTTGTAATCCTTGAAGAATCGCACGTGCCGCAGCTGGTTCACCTTGTCCGGGCCGATGGTCTGGATGCCGAGGTGCTTCTTCGCGTCCGCCACGTTCGCGGGGCTCGACGCCATCGCCGCGATGCCGCTGCCGGCGAACGAGATCTTCGACGTCGAGGCGAAGACGAGCGGCCGGTTGGCGTTGCCCGCGGACTGACACGCCGACACGATGTCCGCGAGCCGGTCGCCCTCGGCGTAGAGGTCGTGGACCGCGTAGGCGTTGTCCCAGAAGAGGCGGAAATCCGCGGCCGCCGTCTTCATGCTCGCGAGGCGGCGAACGACCTCGGGAGCGTAGGTGGTGCCCGTGGGGTTGCTGTACTTCGGGACGCACCACATGCCCTTGATGGCCGAGTCCTCCGCGACGAGCCGCTCGACCTGAGCCATGTCCGGCCCGGCGTCGTTCAGATCGACGGTGATCATCTCGATGCCGTGGTGCTCGCAGATCGCGAAGTGACGATCGTAGCCGGGGCTCGGACAGAGGAACTTGACCTTCGGCTGCTTCAACCAGGCGCCGTTCCCGTCCGGCACGCCGTGGACGAGCGCGCGGACCACCGCGTCGTGCATCATGGTCAGGCTGCTGTTCCCGCCCACGATGACCTGCGCCGCGGGCACCTCGAGCAGCTCGGCGAAGATGGCCTTCATCTCCGGCAGGCCGTCGAGGCCTCCGTAGTTGCGCGTATCCGAGCCGTCGGAGGCGGTGAGATCGCTCGCGTCGGGCAGGGGGAGCATGCCGTTCGCGAGGTCGAGCTGCTCGGACGACGGCTTCCCGCGCGTCATGTCGAGCTTGAGCCCGCGGGCTTCGAAGGCGTCATAACGTGCCTCGAGCTCCCGGGTGAGCGAGGCAAGAGCATCAGGGGACAACGAGCGCAGTTCGGTCATGGCGGGCGATGTCTAGCAGAATTTCGCGCGCGCGTCCCGACCCGCGTGGACCCCCGCTATCCGCCGCGAAAATGCCGCAGCCGGGCCGCCCGCCAGCGGCCTGCCGCGCGGCGCCGCGGCCCGTCCGTCGCGCCCGGCGCCTCGCCCCCGCCTGGGCCCGCTGTGACAGGCACCCTCCCCATGATGCGTTTTGCCACGAGCGCCCGCCCACCGCGCTTCTGCCCGCGCGCCGAGGGCCATGTCGACGAGGATCTCGAGTTGCCCGAGGCCACGTATCGGCACATCGACATCTCCCATGGACAGCCGGCGGCGAGCCGGGGGCGGTCGCGGTCTGGCAGGGCTGAAGCCGCGGCTCGGGCGGCGGCGCCTGCTCGGCATGGGGAGTGCTGGGGCTCTGACGGGGCTGCTGGGATGCGGGCGAGGTCAGGCGACTGCGGGCCCGTCCGGGCCTCGGGAGGAGGATCAAGGAATGAGCGCCGGCGTCCACACGAAAGACCCTTCGCGCCTGAGCGCGCGGCCGCAGGCGAAGCGCGAGGGCGAGCTCCAGGCCGGGCTGACGCCGCTCGGGCTGTCTCCGCGGCGCGACGGGCTGCTCTACGTCCCCGCGGGGTACCGGGCGGACCGCCCCGCGCCGCTCGTGGTCCTGCTGCACGGGGCCGGGGGCAGCGCGCACCACGGCATCGCGCTCCTGAAGGAGCAGGCGGACGGGGCAGGCCTGCTCCTGCTGGCGCCGGACTCGCGCCACGCGACCTGGGACATCCTCGCCGACGACGCGTACGGCGCCGACGTCGCGTTTCTGGACCGCGCGCTCCACCAGCTGTTCCGCAGCGCCGCGGTCGACCCGGGGCGGCTCGCCATCGGCGGCTTCTCCGACGGGGCCTCCTATGCGCTGTCGCTCGGGCTCACCAACGGCGACCTGTTCACGCACGTGATCGCCTTCTCGCCGGGCTTCATGGCCCCCGCGGAGAAGCGCGGCCGCCCGCGCATCTTCATCTCGCACGGCACGCAGGACCAGGTGCTGCGGATCGACCCCTGCAGCCGCCGCCTCGCGCCGCTCATCCAGCGCGCTGGCTACGACCTGCGCTACCAGGAGTTCGAGGGCCCGCACACGGTGCCCGCGGAGATGGCGCGGGACGCCGTCGGCTGGTTCCTGCCCGGGGCGGGCTGAGCTTGAAACGGTGCGTGAGAAGAAAGGGAGATTGAACCGCCAAGACGCCAAGAGCGCCAAGATGAGAGGAGACGTAAGAAGAGAGGGATTGAACCGCCAAGGCGCCAAGAGCGCCAAGATGAGAGGAGACGTAAGAAGAGAGGGATTGCGCCGCCAAGACACCAAGGCGAGAAGAGGGCGGAAAGATTATTATCTCTCTTCTTGGCGTTCTTGGCGTCTTGGCGGTTAATTCTCTTTCCCGCTCTTCTCTCTTCTTCCGATGGCGTCCTGGCGGTTTATGCGCTCCCCGCTCGCGATGCCGGAGCGACGTGAGCGAGCGAGGAGGCCGCCGGGCGAGCCCGCCCGGCGCGCGCCTCACTCCGCGGCGATCGGCTCCACGCTGTGAACCGTGTGGCTCACCTCGGGGTTGTTCTCGAAGTACGCCTTGCCCGCCAGGCGCTTCACGAGCGGGCTGAACCGCTCCGAGGCCTTGCCGGCGAGGAGGTCGCGGACAAGCGCGACGTCCTCGCGCGCCCGGCTGAGCGTCTCGGGGTCCGTCAGGAACTCCTTTGCCGCCTTCGCCTTGGCCGGCGCTGCCTTCACCGCGTCGCGGAGCGACCCCGCCGCGGCCTTGGCCTTCACCACGGCGCGCTCGGCGGCCGTCTGCTTGATGAGCGGCGCCACCTCGTAGACGAGGTTGGCGGCCGACCCGGCGACCCGGTGCGGCGCGTGGTGGAGCGGGCTCGCGTACTTCGGGTTCTTCTCGAGGAAGGCGCGCACCTCGGCCTCGGTGACGCCAGCCTCCTCGTAGGCGCGCGCGAGCTCCTGCTCGGCCAGGATGCGCGCCTTGAACATGTACATCTGGATGCGGGAGTAGAAGTTCGTCGCGCCGTCGCCGCTCGTCTCGACCGCGCAGAAGATCGTCCCGGGGTAGCGCGACGTGATCAGCGACTGGACGCCGTCGGAGACGCCCGACGAGGGCATGCACCCGAACGGCTTCACGCTCACCGTGACGTGCGCCTTCGACTTCACGGCGTTCACGATGAGCTTGCCGACCTCCATGTGCCCCTCGCCGCCGCGGAGGTCGTTGGAGTAGTAGTCCTTCGCCACGTCCGCCACGAGCTCCATGTCCGGAAGGTGGTAGTCGAACAGGCCGAGCGGCAGCGCGAACGCCTGGAAGCCGACGCGCAGCGCCCCCTCGGCGAGGCGCATCGTCGCGAGGCGCTTCGCCACGCCGAACTCGTCGAGGCCCGCGAGGCCGTAATTGCCCTCGTCGGCGCCGCGCAGGTCGCGCCGCTCGCGGGTGTCGCGGGCGCACTCCCAGATGTTGTAGAGGAGCCACGCGGTCGTGAGCTGGATGTCGTTCTCGCCGCCCTCGCTCTCGAGGAACCGCTGCAGGGCGTAGTTGCCGTCGCCCTCGGTCGTCATCGCCCAGAACTCGCCGATGATCGACGTCTTGGCCTTGGGACGGAGCTTGTCGACCCGCACGGCCTCGAACTCCTTGCGCGCCTCGTAGAGCGCCCGGAAGACGTTCGTCTGCTCGTAGAGGGCCTTGTAGAGGATGCGCTTCGCGCTCTCCATCGCGCGGTTCGTCGCGCCGGGCTCGACCTCGTAAGGCCGGATGCGGTAGCCGAGCGCGTTCAGCGTGTCGCCGCAGACGATCGCCTTGATGATCGCGATGAAGAAGGCAGGGTTCATCTCGAGGCCGACGTCGTCGCCCGTCGCCTGCGAGAGGCCGCCCGTCTGCTGGAAGAGCATCACCCGGAAGCCGTCGAAGCCGGCGTCGCGGAGCGCCTTCCGGTACTCGGTCACGTACATGCCGAACCGACAGGGGCCGCACGCGCCAGCGGTCAGGAACACGTAGTTCTTGATGATGTCCTCGGTCGGGATCCCCTGCTTGTCGCGCAGGTCGATGAGGTGCTTCACCAGGCCGCCGACGGTGAAGTACGTCGGGTTGCACTGGCCGCGGTTGCCGAACTCCTTGCCCGCCTGCAGCCCGGCGTTGTCGCTCATCCCGAAGTAGTGGACGTTGTAGCCGAGGCCCTTCAGCGCGCCCTCGCACAGGAAGTCCTGCGCGGCGGTGAGGCCGCTGATGAGGAGCGTCACGCTGTCGCGCTCCTTCTTCGTCATCTTCGGCTTGAGCATGCCGTCGACCCACTGTCGCCGCTCGGCCTTGATCCCGAGCCGCTCGCGCTCGGCCTCCTCGAAGGCCCTGAGCTCCGCCTCGATGTCGATGTCAGCCTTGTTGGATCTCGTGTCGCCCACCAGAGGAAGGCGCGTCTTCTGCGTGATCGTCTGTTCCATGGCGTGGCTTCCCTTCGCTCGGATGCTGGAAGGGGCGGCCGCGCCGTCCCCCCCTCGACCTCGGCCGTAATTCACGCTTCCAAGGGGACGACGGTCCCGTCGGACTGCTTCTTCTTCAGCTGCACGAGCCCCGTCTTCGGCGCGTCGGGCGGCGACACCGGCGCGACGTAGCTCCGCACCCGCTCGGCGAGCGCGGCGATCTCCCGCTCCAGCGAGGGATCGGTGATCTTGCGCGCCGCCTGCTGCTCCCGCTTCAGCTGGAGCAGCTCGAGCCGCTTCTCGTCGATGCGCTGGACGAGCTGCGCCTTCTTCTTCGCCGCGTCCTCGAGCGCCTCCTCGTGCAGCTTGAGGCTGTGCGCGTACGTCTTCACGCGGATCTTGATCGAGCCGCCCGGCTTGTTCGCGTCGATGTCGTGCAGCGCGGCGTACGGCGTGGCGCTCGAGCTCACGATGCTGTCGATGATGCCGTAGGTCGGCGCGTCATGGCCGCACTTGAAGCTCGACAGATCGAGCAGCACGACGTTCGGGTGGCGGGCGGCGAACTTGACCGCCCAGACCTTCTGCGCGCTGTTCGCCGAGTAGTTCTCGGGCCAGACGTCGTTGATGTCGAGCGGGTGCTGGCCGTTCGCGATCTCGTCCTTGAAGTACCGCGCGAGGTACTCCATGTCGCGCGGGATGGACCGCACCGAGAGGATCGGATAGCCGAGCACCTGGAACTCCTCCGGGATGCCGTGGTTGAGCCCCGGATCCGAGTGGTACGGCCGCCCGACCATCAGGATGGCGACCCGGTTCTCGGCCTCGACCGTCTCCAGGATCGCCCGCCCCTTGTCCTGCAGGTCGCGCTCGAACTGCGACAGCGCCCGCATCCCCTCGCGGTGCGCGTGGTCGCTCTCGTCCTCGGTGATGCCGAGCCGCGGGCCCCAGGTCTCGAACATCCGGCGCGCCGTCAGCGTCATCTCGGAGAACGTGAGCGGCGGATCGAGGTACTCGATGCCGCGCGTCTTGAAGAAGTCGACCTCCTTCGTGAACGCGGCCTTCATGACGTCCGGCACGCCCGCGACGATCGGGCAGCTCGTCTTGTCCATCACGCCCTCGCCGAAGCTCGGCACGTGCGTGAGGATGGGGAAGAAGATGTAGTGGAGCTTCTTCTCGTCCGAGTGGTGGTGGAACAGGAGGTTGTGGACGTGGGCCTGCGCCACCTTCGAGGGGAAGCACGGGTCGATGGAGCCGTACTTGCCGCCCTCGACCCACATCTCCTCGCTCGTCGCGTCGCTGAAGACGACGTTCTGCTTGGGGATGCCGAGCGCCTCGAAGTAGGCTCGGTAATACGGGCCCGTCGAGTAGATGTTGAGGACGCGCGGGATGCCGATGCGGACGCGGCGGAGGCGCTCGCGCGTCTCGGGGCCGCTCCGCCGGAACGGGCGCGTCGTCTCCACCCGGCGGATGCCGAGGAAGCCCTTCTTGACGACGACGTCCTTCACCGGCGCTCCCTCCTCGGGCAGCGGCGCCGTGTCGTAGAAGTGCCGGAAGGCGAGCTTCGACTCGTAGTCGACGAGGTTCGGGAACTGCTTCGCGATCTTCTTCCGCTCGGCGACGAGCGCGAGCATCGCCTGCTCGCTCTCGACCGTGCCCTTCTCGCACGAGAAGCCCGAGATGTAGCGGCTCGTCGTCCCGTCAGGCCGCTTCGCGTCGATGAACGTCCGCTTGCACTCGTTCGGGCAGAAGTGGCAGACCGTCTCCTCGTCGTTCTTCGTCGTGTATTCGAGCGCGATCGCCGCGTCGATGCCGATGAACGTCGAGCGGCCCCGGCGCTTCACGACCCGGAGCGTCTCGAACGCGGCGCCGAGCGCGCCGGCCTCGCCCGTGTGCGGGTGGACGAACACCTCCGCGCCGGGGACGCGCTCCTTGATGTAGTCGACCTGCGCCTTGACCGCCGCGAGGTTGTACTGCGTGCCGCCCTGGAGCACGTAGCGCGTGCCGAGCGCCGCGAGCCGCGGGATCTGCACGACGTACTGCCACACGTTCTTCGGCAGCACCTGCGCGAGGCCGGCGAGCAGCTCCTCCTTCGAGAAGCCCTCCTTCTGGAAGTTCACCCGGTCGGTGTCGAGGAAGACGGCGCAGCCGTAGCTGAACTTCGGCGCGAGCTCGGCGCCGAACGCCGTGTCGGCGTACTCGGTCACCTTGAGGCCGAACTGGTCGGCCATCGCCTGGAGCAACATGCCGTTGCCCGCAGAGCACGAGTTGGAGAGGCGGAAGTTCGCGATGTCGCCGTTCTTCATGAACAGGACCTTGATGTCCTGTCCGCCGATGTCGCAGATGACGTCGACGTCGCCGAAGAACTTCACCGCGCTCATCATGTGCGCGACGGTCTCGACGATGTTGACGTCGGCCCGCATGCACTCCTGGAGCACGTCGGCCGCGTAGCCGGTGCCGCCGAACCCGAGCACCTCGAGCGTCGCGCCCTGGTCGGCCACGTACTGCCGGAGCTGGGCCAGGAGCTCCTTCGCGTCCTGGATCGGGTTGCCCTTCGAGAGCTGGTAGGCCTTGCAGACGATGTTGCTGTCCTCGTCGATCAAGACCGCCTTCGACGAGGTGGAGCCGCCGTCGAGGCCGATGACCCCGCGCACCACCTGGCCGGGCTCGAGCTTCATCGGCGTGAACCTCGGGATGCTGTAGAGCTTGCGGAACTCGTCGACCTCGTCCCGCGTCTTCACGAGCGGCGGGCCCGCGCTCTCGCCGAGGCGCGCCTTCCTGCCGTTCGTCATGTACTCGACGAGCCCCGCCTTGCCGGCGTAGCGGCCGACCTCCGGCGCCTCCTTGAGCCCGTACACGCAGGCGCCGAACGCCGCGTAGTACTGCGCGTTCTCGGGGACGAAGATCGTCTCCTCGACCGGCCGGTCCTTCGGCCAGGCATAGCCGCGCTCGTCCCAGGTCTCGGGGATGCGCTTGCGCCAGCACTCCTGGAGGAAGGGGAGGTAGGTGTTGGGGCCGCCGAGCAGGATGACCTTGTGCTTGAGCGTCGAGCCGCGCGTCAGCACCGACAGGTTCTGGAGGACGATCGCGTCGGCGAGCGAGCAGAGGATCTCCGTCGAGGGGATACCGCTCTTCACGAGGTTCACGATGTCCGTCTCGGCGAAGACTCCGCACTTCGCGGCGACGTGGTGGAGCTTCGAGTCGTCGAAGTGGATCTTCACCACGTCGGACGACGGGAGGCCCACCTTGATCATGCACTTGTCGATGGTGGCGCCCGTGCCGGAGGCGCACTTGTCGTTCATCGACGGGGCGGCGGTCTTGTCGCCGGTCTTCTCGTCCCGCTGGAAGATGATGATCTTCGCGTCCTGCCCGCCGAGCTCGATGACGCTGCCCACGTCGGGGTGCAGGTTCTCGACGGCGAGCGTGACCGCGTTCACCTCCTGGACGAACTTGGCGCCGAGGCCGGGGCAGAGGGGCGCCGCGCCGGAGCCCGTCATGAACACCCGCCAGCTCTCCCGGGGAGACGCGGGGAACGACGCCTCGATGACCTCGAGGAGCTCGAGCACCTTCTCCGGCTGCTTCGTCTGGTGCCGCTGGTAGTCGCTCCAGAGAATCTCGAGCGTCTGCGGATCGAGCACGACCGCCTTCACCGTCGTCGATCCGACGTCGATGCCGACCACGACCGGATCCTGGATCTGCCTTCCCATCGGGGCTCCTCCCACCGCCGTAGCCGGCCGCCAGCGGTCCGACTGACTGGCTGGTCAGTCGTGATGGCTACAACGGGATGCCCGGAAAATCAAATGATTCGGTGCGTCTCGGGCGTCGTGGAACGCCGTTTTGCCGGGATCTGTGTCCTGGGCGCTCCCGGGCGCTCCGGGCGCGCACGGTTCCGCCGTCGCGCTCGGTGCGGGGTGTCGTACGCCTACCGAGGATTTTTCCGGAGCTTGTCGCGCGGCGTTCCCGCGCGGCCCCGGGGGGAGACATCGAGCCCCAGGTGACGGGCCGGTGATGGTAAAGCGACCGGCCCATGGACAAGTCCGAGCGCCGCCAAGCCCTCCTGCGCGCGGCGCGCACCGTGTTCTCCGAGAAGGGCTATCACGAGGCGAAGGTCGATGACATCGTCGCGCTCGCGAAGGTCGCGAAGGGGACGTTCTACCTCTACTTCCCCGACAAGCGCTCGGTGTTCGGCGAGCTCGTGCGCGGGCTCTTCTTGCGGCTCGGCGGCGCCATCCTGCGCGTGGATCCGTCGGCGGACGTGGAGGCGCAGGTCAAGCACAACATCCGCGCGATCGTGGCTGTCCTGCTCGACGATCCGGCGCTGACGAGCATCCTCCTGTCGCACGCGGCGGGGCTCGATCCGGCGTTCGTCAAGGAGCTGCGCGCGTTCCGCCAGGAGGTGAAGCTGCTGCTGGAGCGGAGCCTCGCGGACGGGCAGCGGCTCGGCATCATCGAGCCGGGGGACACGGAGCTCTACGCGACGTTCACGATCGGCGCGCTGAAGGAGGTGCTGTTCGAGAACGCCCTCGAGGAGCAGGCCCGCCCGCGCGAGCGCATCGTCACGGCGCTCTACGACCTCCTGCGGCGCGGCTACCTCCGGATGGACGCCGGGCGCGCGGCGCCGCCCGCGGAAGCGGAAGGCGAGCGCGGCGAGCGCGGCGAGCGCGGGGAGGGGAGCCGCGCCCGCGCGCCCGCGACAGGGCACGCCGTGCGCGAACAGCCGGAGCGGCCGAGCCCGGCGCGCCGCCGCCCGAGGGCGAAGAGGGACTGACCGGCGCGTCAGTCAGGCGGGTAATTACCCCGGTCAGGCCGACGGCGTACGTCCGGCGCCGCGCGCGACGATGTGCTCGATGAAGTTGTGCAGCGTCCGGGTGCCGAGCTGATCCGGGGAGATGCGGGCGAGGAGGGCCGGGACGTCGAGGCCCTCGGCCGCGAGGATCTCGCGCCGCCACGCGATGTAGCCGGCGATGACGTCGTGGTCCATCTCGGGGTGGAACTGCACGCCGTAGCAGGTGTTGGTGAAGCGGATGACCTGGTGGTCATCGAGCTCGGTGAACGCGAGGCTGCGCGCGCCCTCGGGCAGCGCGCCGACCGTGTCGATGTGGGTCGCGTGCGTCTCGAAGCTCGACGGGAGCCCGTCGAAGAGAGGGTCGTCGGCGCGGCGCTGGACGCGGATCCGGCCGATCTCGCGGCCGCGCGGGTTGCGGATGACCTCGCCGCCGAGGGCCTGGGCGAGGATCTGGTGGCCGAAGCAGATGCCGAACGTCGGGGTGCCGGCGCGCACGACGTCGCGCAGCCACGCCTCGGCGCGGAGCATCCAGGGCTCGCGGTGGGGGACGTTGGCCGACGAGCCGGTGATGACGAAGGCGGCGGCCTCGTCGGCGTCGGGCGCGGGGAACTCGCCCGCGCGGGCGTCGAAGGTGGCGTATCCGCCGCGCCAGGCGGCCCCGATCGTCTGCTCGATCAGGGCCGAGAAGTGGCCGCGCCGCTCGAGGACCGGGGGAACGGGCTCGCCGGTCTTCACGATGACGATCTTCTTGTCTCGTACCACCCTTTCAACATAGCAGAGCGGCCGCCGGCCGAGGGCGGGACTTGGCAGCGCGGGGCGGGAGCGCGAAGATGCTCCCCCATGTCCGCCTATGTCGTGTCGCGCCCGGTATGGCGCCGGTTTCGCCCGCGTTTCCTGGCCCGCGCCGCGGCGCACGTCAGGGCGGGCGGACACGCGGCCATCGTGCTGCCGGACGAGCGGGTCGATCTGCTGCTCTCCGTCGACGCGCAGGGCAAGCTCACCGAACTCGGCCTGTGGTCGCTCCTGTCGATCGAGCAGCAGCGCTTCCGCCGCGTGACCGAGGGCCCGGCCCAGGGGCTCGCGACCGCGCGGGTGAAGCGGCAGTACGAGGGGTCGGTGCTCGACTGGTGCGAGCGCGACAGCGTGCACCCCGGGGCGCTCCGGGACGTGGCGCTCGACTGCCTCGCCTGCGGGGCCTGCTGCCACGACGCCAACGTGGTGCTCGACGACGACGACCTCTCGCGCTGGCGGGTGGCCGGGCGGGGCGATCTGGCGGGGCGCAGCTACGTGCGGCGGGCGCGGGACGGGAAGATCACGCTGCGCTTCGCCGCGACCGGGCGCTGCCAGCACCTCGGCGAGGACCTGCGCTGCGCGATCTACGAGCTCCGGCCGGACAACTGCCGCGCGTTCGTCGTGGGGAGCGAAGCGTGCCTGTCCGCGCGCGAGGAGACGCTCGGGCTGCGCGACGGAGCGCCGGTCGAGCGGTAGGGGGCGCCGGGGGCCGCCCGTTTCCGGACCACGACCTCACGAGTCGACGAGGAAGTCGTCGAGGTCGCCGTCCCACGTGTTCACGATGCGATCCGGCGCGAAGCCGCGAAGGCGCAGGATGCACATCCCGCAGAAGTGATCTGCGCTGGGCAGGTAGCTCATCAGGCAGGTCTTGTCGTTGAGGTCGTGGAACTTGGCGAACGTCCGGAGATCGGACGTCTGCGCGAAGGGCGGGAGGTTGCTCCGGTAGTACGGCGCGTGGCAGAGCCCGCTCGCGTGGCCGATCTCGTGCGCCGTGGTCAGGATCAGGTGCGCCCCCGCGTCGCTCACGCAGATCGCGCCGAGCCGCCGCGCGGATGTCGTGGAGAACAGCTCGACATCCATGCCGCCGGCGTCCATCTGGAAGCCGGCGAGCGCGTTGCTCCCGTCGACCGCGGCGAGCTCACCCGCGTGCAGGACGACGAGCCCCTCGCGGCTCTGGTCGTCGCAGGCTTCGATCTGCTGCTTGCAGAGGTGCTCGGCCACTTCCCGCGCCGCGCGCTTGCAGCGCGCCAGGTATGCCTTCTCCAGCGCGTTCCACTCACAATCGACCGACGGGACGCCGAGCACGCGCGCGAGCGCGCTCTGTACGTCATCACGCCCCTTGAGGAGCGCGAGCAGGATCTGGTTGAGGGGAGGACGCGCCCTCTGCGCCGCGCTCTGGCTGCTCGGCGGCGGCTCGCCGCGCTGCTTGGCCACAAGCGCGGCCAGCCTCTGCTTGCGATCGTCGATCTCGCTCTTCTTCGTGCTCGACCACAGCGAGGTGTCGTCGATCATCTGGCTGTAGTTGGACCTCCCCAGCGTGTACGCGCACACGCGCTCGACGCACTGCTCGAGGCTCCGACAGCGCAGGAGCGTCGTGTCGTCCATCTGCGGCGGATGCACCGCGACGTCGAAGAAGTGAAATTCCTTGTTGGGTGTCCCGTCGAACGCGAAGTCTTCGTCGTAGCCGTCCTCGGAGCGGATCGCGCGCCTTATCTCCTGGTGGTCGTCGGGCGGCGCGACGGGATGTACGACGTCGATGACGATCCCTGCCGGCTCGAAGAGCCTCGCCACCGCAGCGAAGTCGAGGTTGGCGACGCCCGCGTGGCTCTTCTGGTACGCGGCCACGTCGAGGCTCCGCAGCACGCGGAACTGCACGCGGGCCGAGGCTGGCAGGCCGGCAGGGCTCGTGTCGAACTCCGCGTCGTGGAGTCTCCAGGGCTGGAGCCGCCCATCGGGTCGCGCCACGAGCGCGAGGACGGCGCGCATCGCGTAGCCGTCTCCGGCGATGGTCGAGGGCCGGAAGAGGACTCCGCTCATTCCCAGGCTCGGCTCCTCCGGCTGGACGCGCGAGACCGCCGTCCACGGAGCCCGCGGTGGGATGCCCGCCATGAAGGGAAACGCGTCGGTGCCCTTCGAGGCCACGAACACGTCCGCCCGATCCCGCTTGCCGCCGTCTTGCCCATGACAGTTCCGCGAGCCCGGCGGATCGCGGCTGTCGCGACCGGACACGGTCCTGTCGAGGTAGGCATCTACGAACGCCTTGGCTCGACCGTTCTGGATGGCCAGCTCGGGGAGCGGCTCGCGCTGCCAGAGCAGCCAGAGATCGCCGAGCGCCTGCGGGACGAACACGCAGTCCTGCACCCCCTGACCGCTCGTCGACAGACGCACGGGCACCCGCGCGATCATGGGAATGTAGGGGCCCTCTCCCCACGCCTCCGCGTGCGCCGAGAACCGCGGGTCCTCGCGGCCGGTCGTGCAGTGCATGTCGTGGACGCTCTGCGCGAAGAAATTGCTGCCGAGGACGACGGCGTGCTCGGCGATCGCGCCCGGGCGAGGTGCGTCCTTCTTGAGCCTGTCGAGCACGGCCGCGTGCTCCGGGCGCGTCCTCTCGCCCCACGCGAGCTCGATGGTGTGCGCGAGGACGGCGAAATAGGTCCACGCGATCGGGTACCGGACGGGCTCCTCGCCGTGCAGCCCCATGGCCGTCACCTTGAGCTTGTAGGGCGACCGCGCCGCGGTGACGACGCCTCCCGCGAGGACCGCGCGGACGCGCCCGTCCCAGGAGGTGATCGGCGCGTTCCGGCCGTTCACGAGCGTCCTGTTCGTTTTGCCGAAGAACCACGTCTCGAGCGGCGTGACCTCGCCCGCGGCGAAGAGCTCGACCTTGAGGCCGTAGAGGCGGTCGGCCTGGAGGAGGTCCACGTCGAAATAGGACGTCTCGGCGAGGGGAGCGAACCAGTACGTGATCGGGCACGCTTGCGCCGTGTTGGCCGGGTCGAAGTGCTGGTCGAAGGTCCCGAACGACGTCGATACGCGCGTCGACCCATGGTTTCGGATCCGGATCGCGGCGACCCCCGCCTGGGACTTCATCGTCGGCACGAGCGTGTTGAGCCCCGACGACACGGTAGGACGGACGAGCGCAGGACGGGTGGGGCTGCCGAGCAGGGCGTCCGGCAGGTGGAAGCCGTCGTAATCGGGGAAGTCGGTGTGGAACACGGGTGCCGGGTAGTCGGCCATCGGTGCGAGCTCCTGTTTCGCGGCGTCGCGGTCATTCGGCGTCGTGCCGCGCCCGCAGCGCGGCGATCGTCGCGTCGTCGACGGCGCCGGTCGGCTCGAGGCCGGCGGCGGTCTGGAAGGCGCGGAGGGCCGCCTCGGTCTTTGGCCCCATCGCGGAGTCCACCGCGCCGCACGCGAACCCCAGGTTGTTGAGCCGCGCCTGGAGGCCGGACAGGGACTCGATCGGATCGAGGTGACCGATGCGGAGGGGCCAGCGCGCGAACGGCGCGGCGCCCCCGTCGCCGCGGAAGACCGTCAGCTCGCCCGTGCCCGAGGTGGGCATCACCCAGTGCTCGACGATGCCGTCGGACCCCACCCTGCCTTCGTAGCGGCGCTCGCCGAGCGTGAGCGTGTAGCGCTCGCCCGAGAGAGGATCGCCGCGCTCGTCCCTCAACGCGAAGCGGATCCGCACCGGGATGCCCCTCCGCCGGAACACATGCCGTCGCCCTGTCTCGCAGGCGGCGCTCTTCGTGCGGATCGGGATCAAGGTCACGCGATCCCCGGGCAAGAGCACCTCCGGATCCTCGCGCGCGGCCTTGAGCTCCGCGTTCGCTGGCAACTCCCAGAGCGTCTCCCAGAAGAGGCCGTGGCGTTCGGCGATGGACGACATCGTGTCGCCCTGGACAACGATGTAGTCCCCGCTTCCCGCGGGTCGCATCCCGTCGCGCACAGAGTCGGACATCGTGGGATCGATGGTAAGGGTACGGGGCTTGACCCTGCAACTCGCGCCTGGGCTCGTCGAAGGTGTCGTCGTGCGCTGGGAGTGGACGGTGCTCGGCGAGCGCGCGCTCGAGGTCACGAAGATCCCGTGCGCCGACGTCTCGCGGCCTCGGGGCGACGCGGCATCGCCCCTGGGAAAGCGACGCTAGTTCAACAACTTATCCGTGCATCGAGGCGGCCGCGGTCACTTCACAGCCTGCGGGAGCAGGCGTGGACTGCGCGCCGCCGCCGACGGCGCGTGCGTCGCCGCCCACGACCTGGCCCGGCACCACCTCGTTCACGGCCTCGTTCACGGCGCCGGGGCGTTCTGCTGGGCCGGCGCGCCTTGCTCGGCCGGGGCGCCCTCCTGCGTCGGCACATCCATGGCGCAGCGGAAGCCGATCCAGGCGTGCGCGGTCACGGGCGCCGCGGCCGTGCGGTACGTGGCGGAGATCTTCTCCGGGCCGTCCAGGAAGCTCCCGCCGCGCACCACCTTGAGCGGGAACGACGGGTCGCCCTGCGGGTTCTCGCCGCCGGGCGGCGGGAAGACGAGGCCGTCCGAGACCCACTCGGACACGTTGCCGGCGAGATCGTAGACGCCCTCCGGCGTGCGATCGCTGGGGTGGGCGCCGGACGCGCAGGTCGCCACGTCGGCGCCGCGCGCGAGGCAGCCCTCGTTGCGGTCGTAGCAGGCGCGCTCGCAGGTCGGCGCGTCGTCGCCCCAGACGTAGGCGCGCCCCGCCGCGCCGCGCGCCGCCACCTCCCACTCCGCCTCCGTCGGCAGCCGGCGGCCCCGGAAGCGGCAGTAGCTCTCGGCCTGGGAGTAGTCGACGCAGTTGATCGGGTGCCCGGTCGCGCCGCGGGGCTCGTTGCAGCGCCGCGACCAGGTCTCGGCCTCTCGCTGGTCCTCGGGCGCCGCCGGCGCCTGCGCGCCGGGCAGGAGCTCGGGCGTGAGCGAGACGTGATCGGCCGTCGAGCACATGCGCTGCTGCATGCAGGCGCGGTAGGCGCGGACGGTCACCTCGTTGCGATCGATGTAGAAACCGCGGGTGAGCGTCACCTGGCGCGCCTCGCCGGCGCCGCCGATCGTGGCCGTGAGCGGCGCGATGTAGACCATGTCGGCGGGCGGCGCCGGGAGCGCCGCCGCCGCCGGCACCGCGGCCGAGGCGCTCTCGGCGGGGACGGCGGTGTCGACCGCCGCCGCGCTGGCCGGGGCCGACGCGGCGCGCCCGGCCGGCGACGCCGCGGCCGAGGAGCGCGCGGCGGGCGCCCGCGCCGGCTTCTTGCTGTCGGGCGCCTTCGCCAGGAACAGGAAGTACGCCGCCGCGCCGGCGCCGCCGAGCAGGACCGTCGCGAGGAGGAGCCAGGGCAGCGCCGCGCGCGCAGGGCTGCGGCCGCCCTGCGGCGGGGCGACGGGCGGCGCGGCGTGCGGCGGCGCGCCCGCGGGGAGCGCCGCGTGAGGCGGCCCGCCCGCCGCGGGAGCGGGGTGCGGGGCGGCCGCCGCAGGGTGGGCGGGCGGCGGGGAAGGCGGGCGCGCCGCGGGGTACGCGGCGGGCGCGACCGTCTCGATCATGGAGTCGTCGACCTGCGCGGTCCGGGAGCCACCTGTCGCGAGCGCGCTGGCCGCCCCCGCGGCGCCGCCCGTCGCGCCGGCGGCGCGGGCGTCCGCGAAGCCGCTCGCGCCGCCGTGGCTCACCTTGACGACGGCGGGCCGCGCCGCGCCGGGCGCGAGCGAGTCGGCGAGCACCGTCGGCCCGACCGGCGAGCCGGCGTCGCCGGCCCCGACGCCGAGCCCGCGCGCGGCCGCGTACTCCGCCGTCGACAGGCCCCCGGCGTGCTCCGCGCCGGGCGCGTCGAGCCACGCGCCCGCGCCTGCGCCCGAGCCCGCGCGCTCGCCGCGCGCCGCCGCCGAGAGCGCGTCCCAGAACTCGCCCGCGCTCGTGAAGCGGTGCTTCGGCTCGATGGAGAGCGCCTTGTCGAGCACGCGCTCGATCGCCTCCGGCGCGTCCGGGAGCCCGCGCGCCCGCAGCGTCGGGCGCACCGCCGGGTCGGCCGAGGCGATGTAGAGCTGCGTGGGGTCGTCCCCCTCGAGCGCGCGCTTGCCGCTCACGAGCTCGACGAAGATGAGCGCGAGGGCGAACACGTCGGTCCAGGGGCCGGTCGCGCCGCGGGCCTTGTTGAACTGCTCGGGCGCCCCGTAGCGCGGCGTGAACGCGCTCGGCCCCTGCCGGGTCGCCGCGAGCGCCTCGGTGAAGGTGGGGTGGTCGGCGAGCACCTTCGCGATGCCGAAATCGAGCACCTTCAGCGTCCGCGCCCCGCCGACCTCGGTGAGGAACAGGTTCGCGGGCTTCACGTCCCGGTGCGCCACCTTGTGCGCGTGCGCGACCGCGAGCGCGCGGGCGGCCGGCGAGAGCAACTGGAGCGCCTCGGCGATCGACATGCCGGCCTCGCCGCGGTCGCGCCGGTCGCGGAGGTATTGCCCGAGCGTCTGGCCCTCCAGCCACTCCAGCACCAGGTAGGGCACCCACACGCCGGCCCGGGTGGTGAACGCGCCGACGTCGAGCGCCTGCACGATGCCCGACGTGGCCCGCGACAGCCGGTGCAGGATCCGCCCCTCGCCGCGCAGCGTCTCGAGCAGCGCGTCGCGCTGCGCGGCGTCGAGCGAGGTCGGCAGCTTCAGGCACTTGATCGCGATGAGCTCGCCGAAGCCCTCGTGCACCCCGCGGTAGACGACGCCGAACCCTCCATCGCCGATGACCGTGTCGACGCGGTACTTCCCCTCGATGGTGTGTCCCGCGAGGCCGAACGGGTCGTCGGAGGGCTCCGTCATGCCCCGCTCCTAGCGCGGAGCTGTCCCCAGGCAAAGGGGGTCGGCGCCCGGCCTGGCTCCGCTTGCATCCGGCGGCGCGCGGCGCCATGCCGGCGGTCATGAAGACACCGCGAGCGCTCGTGATCCTGGCCGAGGGGGCCGAGGAGATGGAAACGACCATCATCGTCGACGTCCTCCGGCGCGCCGAGGTCGAGGTCGTCCTTGCCGGGCTCGACGGCCCGGGGCCGGTGCGCTGCAGCCGCGGCGTGCGCCTCGTGCCGGACGCGGAGCTCGCGGCGGCGGCGGGCGACTTCGACGTCGTCGTCCTCCCGGGCGGCAAGGGCGGCGCCGACCGGCTGGCCGCCTCGCCGGCCGTCGGGGAGCGCCTTCACGCGCAGGCGCACGCGGGCCGCGCTGTCGCGGCGATCTGCGCGGCGCCGATCGCGCTCGCGGCGCACGGGCTGTTCCAGGGCAGGAGGATGACGTGCCACCCGTCCGTGAACGGCGTCGTGTCGGCGCACGGCGAGCTCGTCGCGAGCCCAGTCGTGGAGGACGGGCAGCTCGTGACCAGCCAGGGGCCTGGCACCGCGCTTCCGTTCGCGCTCGCGCTCGTCGCGCGGCTCCGCGGCGAGGAGGTCGCGGCGAAGGTGCGCGCGCCGATGATGCTGCCCTCCTGAGCGCGGGCCGCCGCCCGGGCTATGCGTCCTCGTCCCAGAGCGGCGCGAGATCGAGCTCGATCGCGTCGAACGGCTCGGCCCGCACCGTCACGTCGCCGTGGAACGTGGTGACGAGCAGCCATTTCCCCCCGAGCAGCCGGAAGACCTCGAGGGTCCTGATCTCCGGGTCGGCGAGCCACAGATGGCTCACGCCGCTCGCCGCATAGAGCGGCATCTTGTCGCTGCGATCGGTCGCGGCCGTGCTGTCCGCTGAGAGCACCTCGCAGATCCAGTCCGGGATGACCGTCAGGGGGCCCGTCCTTGGCGCCGCGAAGCGCGTACGGCGCCATCCAGCGAGGTCGGGCACGCGAATGTCGCCGCTGAAATCGATGCGCGGCTCGACACGGAAGACCCAGCCTCCGGGCCCCCCGTCCTTCCCGAACCGGAACGGCCCCCCGAGCAGGCTGGTCAGGTTTGACTGCGCGGCGGAGTGAGGCTCGTTCGGTCGCGGGTGTATCACGAGCTCACCGCCGACGATCTCGCCGGTGTAGCCCTCGGGGACGGCGTCGAGATCCTCCCACGTCTTCGGCAGATCCCTCGCGGCTTCGGCCATGGCGGCAGCATAGCCCAGCGGAGGAGGGGAGTCGGCCGGGCGCTCGCTGCCCGCCACCCGGCCCGCCGCCCACCACCGGCCCGCCGCTGCCCGTCGCAGATCAGGCCCGTTTGCAGGACCACAACCGCGCGCGGTTGGCCTTATACTGCGCCGCGTGCTGCCGCTGCTAGCCCTGACCGTCGTCGTCGTGCTGTGCCTTGGCTACCGCTTCTACGGGAGGCTCGTCGCGCGCAACTACGCGCTCGACGACAGCGTCGTGACGCCCGCGGTCAAGGTGAACGACGGCGACGACTACGTGCCCACGAAGCCGTTCTACCTCTTCGGACAGCACTTCAGCGCCATCGCCGCCGCGGGGCCGATCGCGGGCCCGATCCTCGCCGGCCAGGCGTTCGGGTGGCTCCCGTGCGTGCTCTGGATCTCGATCGGCGTCGTGTTCATCGGGGCGGTACACGACTTCTCCGCGCTCATCGCGAGCGTCCGCCACGAGGCCGAGAGCGTCGCCGAGATCGCGAAGCGGCACATCGGCCGGCGCGCCTGGCTGTCGATGATGGTCTTCATCTGGCTCGCGCTCGCGTACGTGATCGTCGCCTTCACGGACATCACGGCGAGCACCTTCGTCGGCAAGACCGAGGAGTTCGAGGGCGGCACGTTCCAGTTCAACCCCGGCGGCGCCGTCGCCGCGGCGAGCGCCGCGTACCTCGGGCTCTCCGTCGTCATGGGCGTCGTCGAGCGGTACCTCAAGCCGCCGCTCTGGCTCACCACCCTGATCTTCGTCCCCGCGACGCTCGGCGTCGTCTGGATGGGCACGAAGATCTCGACCGCGTTCGTGCTGCCGGTCGACAACCCGCAGCGCGCGTTCGGCCTCATCATCCTCGTCTACTGCTTCGTTGCCTCGCTCCTGCCGGTCTGGCTGCTCCTCCAGCCGCGCGGCTACCTCGGCGGGTTCGTCCTCTACATCGCGCTCGCGGTGGGCGTGATCGGGATCTTCTTCGGGAACCTCCGGTATCCGGGGGAGTTCGAGCTCCGGCAGCCCGCGTTCACCACGTTCAACGCCCCCGGCGCGACCGGCGCGCTCTTCCCGTTCCTCTTCGTCACCATCGCCTGCGGCGCCTGCTCCGGCTTCCACGGGCTGGTCTGCTCCGGGACCACGTCCAAGCAGATCTCGAAGGAGTCGCACACGCACTCGGTCGGCTACGGCGCGATGCTGGCCGAGGCGTTCGTCGCGCTGATCGCGCTCGCGACGCTCGTCATCGTGGCGCAGGGGACGAAGCTGCCCGGGCCGGGCAAGATCTACGGCGACGGCATCGGCAAGTTCCTCACGGTGATCATCGGCAAGGAGCACTTCCTCTTCGCCGCGACGTTCGGCGCGATGGCGTTCTCGACCTTCGTGTTCGACACGCTGGACGTCTCGACGCGCCTCAGCCGCTACATCCTCGAGGAGCTGTTCCACTGGAAGGGGAAGGTCGCGTCCGCGGCGGCGACCGCGCTCTCGCTGGCGCCGCCGACGCTGTTCATCATGACCGCGCGCCCGCCCGCGCCCGGCGTGCGCCCGGCGTACCTCGACTTCTGGACGCTGTTCGGCACGAGCAACCAGCTGCTCGCGGCGCTGACGCTCCTCGCGGTCACGGTCTGGCTGCACCGCGAGAAGCGGCGCATCTGGTACACGGCGGTCCCGATGGTGTTCGTCATGGCGATCACGGTGTGGGCCCTCGTCCTCCAGGTGCGGACCTCGCTCAACGCGGTGCGGACCGAGGGGTTCTCGCTGAACGCGACGACGATGAACGGCCTCGTCGGGCTCGCGCTGATCGGGCTCGCTGTGTCGCTGCTGGTCGAGGCGGTGAAGGCGATGAAGAACGGCGGGCCGGCCGCGGAGCCGGTGGCCGGCCCGGCGCGCTGAGGGGCGCCCGGGCGAACGGGGACAGCGGGCGCCGGGAGAGCGCGGCGCGCCCGGGCGTCACCCCGCCGCGGCGCGCTCGCGCAGGCGCTGCTCGGCCAGCCGCTCGGCGGCGAGGTGCGGCGGGGCGCCGTCGACCTTCGCCATGTCGAGGACCCGGAGGACCGTGTCGTAGATGGCGTGGACGCGCCGCTCGACCTCCGCGCGCGGCCAGCCGAAGAGATCCGCGCCGCCGCTCAGCACGCCGCCCGCGTTGGCGACCACGTCGGGCACGTAGAGGACGCCGCGCGCCGCGAGCGCGTCGCCGTGGCGCGGCTCGAGGAGCTGGTTGTTGGCCGCGCCGGCGACGATCTCCGCGCGGAGCGCCTGCACGGCGCGGTCGTCGAAGACGCCGCCGAGCGCGCACGGGGCGAAGATGTCGGCCTGGATCGAGGCGATCTCGTCCGGCGGCGCGACGGAAGCCCCGAGCTCGGCCGCGACGTGGCGGGCGCGCTCTGCCTCGACATCCGCGACGATGAGCCGCGCGCCCGTCCGGTGGAGCTCGGCGGCGAGCCGGCTGCCGACGCTGCCGCAGCCCTGGAGCGCGACGGTCCGGCCGGCGAGGTCGTCGCTGCCCCAGCGGTGGCGGGCCGCCGCCTGGATCGCGCGGAGCACGCCCCTCGCGGTCCACGGCGACGGGTCGCCCCCCTCGCCGGCGAGACCCTTGACGTGGCGCGTCTCGCGCCGGATGAGCTCCATGTCCGCGGGCGTGGTGCCCACGTCCTCGCCGGTGATGAACCTGCCGCCGAGGCGCTCGATGAACCGCCCGTGCGCGCGGAAGAGCCGCGCCCGGTCGAGCGGCTCCGCGCCGCTGCGGAGGATGACCGCCTTGCCGCCGCCGACGTCCATGCCGGCCAGCGCGTTCTTGTAGGTCATGCCGCGCGACAGCCGCAGCGCGTCCACGAGCGCGCCCTCGTCGCTCGCGTACCGGAGGAGCCGCGTGCCGCCGAGCGCCGGGCCCAGCGCGGTGCTGTGGACGGCGATGATCGCGCGGTAGCCCGCGGGCTCGTCCGCGCAGAACAGCACCTGCTCGTGCCCCATGGCGGCCAGGGTGTCGAAGACGCTCTTCATGCCGCGCCGAGCGTACCACCCGGCGCACTCGGCGCGGCCGCCTGGGCCGGCGCGCCCGGCGTCCGGCCCGCGCCGCGGCTCACCCGGCGCGGCGGGACGGCCAGGCTCGGCGGGCTGCGGCGGCGATGGGACCGCCGATGGCGGCGGGGGAGACCGAAGCAAATAGCAAACAAGTTCAAATACTTGGTGTCCTGAGCGAGCCTCGCTGGGGGCGCGCGCGACCGCCGCTGCCAGCGTCCTCCCTCTCAGGTCCGAAAAGCGCCAGAGGCGCGGCGTCCCCCGCGCTAGACGCTCCGCATGCGCCTCGACGAAGACGCTTGTTACCGCGCGCTCGAGACCCGCGACCATCGCTTCGACGGTCGCTTCTTC
This sequence comes from Sorangium sp. So ce1153, assembly GCF_051521595.1. Classification (NCBI taxonomy): domain Bacteria; kingdom Pseudomonadati; phylum Myxococcota; order Polyangiales; family Polyangiaceae; genus Sorangium; species Sorangium sp. So ce1153. Next base: position 10,479,168 of record NZ_CP150361.1, on the reverse strand, counting down.
ACGGGCGTGCGCTCCACGGGCATCTACTGTCGCCCGGTCTGTCCGGCGCGCACGCCGAGGCGGGAGCGCTGCGTCTTCTTCCCTTCGGCGGCCGCCGCGCAGGAGGCTGGCTACCGCCCGTGCTTGCGCTGCCGCCCTGAGGCCTCGCCTGGGACGCCCGCGTGGCTGGGCACGTCGGCGGTCGTCTCGCGGGCGCTCCGGCTCATCGCGGAGGGCGCGCTGGACGACGCGGACGCCCCGGCGCTCGCGGCGCGGCTTGGCGTGGGCGAGCGCCACCTGCGGCGGCTCTTCCTGCGGCACGTCGGCGCCCCTCCGCTCGCGGTGGCGCAGACGCGGCGCCTGCTCTTCGCGAAGAAGCTCCTCGACGAGACCGCGCTCTCCATGACCGAGGTGGCGCTCTCGTCGGGGTTCTCGAGCGTCCGCCGCTTCAACGACGCGATCCGCGCCACCTACGCGCGGACGCCGCGCGAGCTGCGCCAGGCCGCCGCGAAGCGGGGCGGCGGGGCGGCGCGAGCGGACGCCGGCGCGCCGGACATCGCGCTCCGCCTCCCGTTCCGCCCGCCCCTCGACTGGGGCGCCCTCGCGGGCTTCCTCGGGGCGCGCGCCATCCCTGGCGTCGAGTCCGCTGGCCCCGGCGTGTACCGCCGCACGGTGCGCGCGGCTGGCGGGCACGGCGTGGTCGAGGTGCGCCCGGTGCCCGGCGAGCCTTACCTCCTCGCGCGGCTGCGCCTGCCCGGCACCGAGGGGCTGATCCACTGCGCCGAGCGCCTGCGGCGGCTCTTCGACCTCGGCGCCGATCCCGACGCGATCGCGGCGCACCTCGGGGCTGACCCGCGGCTCGCCCCGTGGGTCGCGGCGATGCCGGGCGTGCGCGTGCCTGGCGCGTGGGACGGCTTCGAGCTCGCGGTGCGGGCGATCCTTGGCCAGCAGGTGAGCGTGCGCGCCGCGACGCAGCTCGCCGGCCGCCTCGTCGCGCGGCACGGCGAGCCGCTCTCGCTGCGCGGCGGCCTTCTACCCGAGGACGCCGGCGGGGCGCTCTGCTTCGTCTTCCCGGCGCCCGAGGTGCTCGCCGCGGCCGACCTGACGGATCTCGGCCTGCCGCGGGCGCGCGCGGCGGCGATCTCCTCGCTCGCGGCGCGCGTGGCGGGCGGCGAGGTCGCGCTCGACGCCTCGCGCGGCCTGGAGGAGACGGTGCGCGCGCTCGCGGGCCTGCCTGGCATCGGCGAGTGGACCGCGCACTACATCGCGATGCGGGCGCTGCGCGAGCCTGACGCCTTTCCGGCCACGGATCTCGGCCTCCGGCGCGCGCTCGGCGGCATCTCGGGCGCGGGTCTCCTGGCGATGGCGGAGGCGTGGCGCCCGTGGCGGGCCTACGCGGCGATGCTCTTGTGGATGGCGGACGCGCAGGGAGCGCGTCCTGCGGAGAGGGAGGTGTCGAGTGGAGCTCTCATTGGATGAGGTCGAGACGCCGGTCGGGCCCTTGCTGCTGGTGGCCGGGGGCGGCGCGATTCACGCGCTCGAGTTCGCCGACTGCGCGCCGCGCCTCCACCGCTCGCTGGCGGCGCGGTATGGCGCCGTCGTGCTCCGGGGCGCCGCGGACCCTTCTGGCTTCTCCAGCCGGCTGAGGGCGTACCTGCGCGGTGATCATGTCGCGCTCTCGGACATCCCTGTCGAGCCTGGCGGGACTCCCTTCCAGCGCCGCGTCTGGGCGGAGGTGCAGCGCATCTCTCCTGGCGCGACGCGCACGTACGGCGAGGTCGCCGCGACGCTCGGACAGCCGTCGGCGTCTCGCGCTGTCGGCCTGGCGAACGGCCGGAACCCGGTCTGTCTGGTCATCCCGTGCCATCGGGTCATCGGGGCCGGCGGAGAGCTCACGGGCTATGCTGGTGGCCTCGAGAGGAAGCGATGGCTGCTCGCGCACGAGGCCGGCGCCGCTGTGCGCGGCTCTCCGGAGCGCTCCGGCCTCGCGGCGCACGTGCATGCGCAGGCAGACCGCCTGACGTCCGGACGATCTTGAAATGAAACAACGTCACTGCCGTGACTCAGATGCTCATCGGGCACGGGGCCAGATGAGGTGAAGCCTGATCGCGCCCGTTGTGTTTCGGCGCCAATCGACTCCGGCGCGCCAAGGAGCCGGGCCAGCACCGTGTCGCCCGGTTTCATTCCTGGTTCCGTGTCGACCGCAGGCCCCCGGGGAGGGGGCTCGTCGCGCGGGGCAGGGGCGGGCTGATGTTTGAGCGCAATTGACGTCCTGTGTCCGGCGTGCGCAGCACGTCGGGCACAGGACGTCCCACGCGAGTTCAGCCCGTCCCTGCCCCGCGCGACGAGCCCCCTCCCCGGGGGCCGCTCGTCTCGGCACCCCCCTCCCACCTCTCCCACCTCCGAGCGCTCGCTCCCGCGGCGCCCCCCGCCGATTACTTCTTCGCCCCGAGCAGCGCTGCGATCGTCGGGTAGTCGCTGTCCTCGACGGCCCCCTGGATCACGCACGTCACCTGCCCGCTCGGCGCCGCGATCGCGTGGATCGGCAGCTCGTTCGCTTCCTTGACGCCGAGCGACCGCAGCCACCCTGCCCGCTGGGGCCCGTCGGGCAGCCAGTACGAGGCGCGCACCCCGGTGCCCGGCTGCGCCTCCAGGAACCGCGAGAGCTGCCGCTCGTCGTCGTCGATGGAGATGAACGCCAGGTCGACGAGCACGCCGGCCGCCCGGAGCTTCTGCTGCCACCCGAGCAGGCGCGGCATCTCCTCCAGGCACGGCTTGCACCACGCCGCCCAGAAGTTCACCCACACCCACTTCCCCACGCCGAACCCGATGTTCGCCGGCAGCTTCTCCGCGCCGTTGGCGGCGACCGCCGTGAGCCCGCCCGACGAGGGCGCCGGCCTTGGCGACTGCCCCGCGCACAGGAGCCGCGGCGCGGCCGGCGCGGCCGTCACCGCCGCGCTCGCGGGCGCCCTCGCGCTCGCGGTCCCCGCCGCGCCAGGCGCCGTCACCGCGTTGCTCCGCCCCTGGCCCGGCGTCGGCGGCGGCGGCAGATCCGCCTTCTTCTCCCCGTCGCACCCGCCCGCGAGCCCTGCGGCCACGGCCAGGGCGGCGAGGGCGCCGCGGAGCGCGCCGCTCCTCCTCACAGCTGGCAGTCCACCCAGGAGACGAACGCGCTCCGGTTGATGGCCTCTGCCGTACATGCCTTGTTCTTGCGCGAGACGTTCCATTGGCAGTATTCCGCGCCGAGCTGGGCGAACTCGTTCCCGAGCCACAGCATCCCGACCTTCTTGTCCAGGTCCTGCTCCTTGTACTTGTCGGAGATGTCGAAGAGCACGCTGTTCGCGCGCTTGTGCGACAGGGTCCGGTTGAACTCCGGCGTCCCCGTCTTCGACGCCCGCGCCACGATGAAGAAGTAGCGCGCGCCGCGCCGATCGAGCCACATCTCCTCGATCATCTTCTTCGAGTCGTCGTCGAGCTTCTCCGAGCCGTCGTCGAACATCACGACCCCGCCGCGCCCCTTCAGCGGCGTGAAGAGCGCGTTGAAATCGTCGTCGCTGATCGACGCGAGCGTCTTCACGTCGGCCGGCTGGCACCCGCGCCGCGCCTCGGCCCCGACCAGGCCGCACGCGTTGAGCACCCGCTGCAGCACCGTCTTGAACGCCGGCGTGCAGTACGGCGCCTCGGCGTCGTTGGCGATGGCCACCGCCGGCCTCACCGCCTCGGCCACCCCCGTCTTCAGGCGCTGCGAAGCGGCCTGCACCTGCCCGTGCACCGTCACGCCGGACGCGACCAGCATCGCGCACCCGGCCACGATCCCGATGATCCCTGCGCCTCTCATGACCACCTCACCTCGTCCGGAGGGCCGGCGCGAGCTGCCTTATCGCATACGACAGCCCGATGTCGGTATCCTCGTCACAGAGCCGCGTCGTCCCCAGGAACATCTGCGGCGTCGAGACCGGGAGCTTGTTGTCCACGATGTACCGGAGCATCCGGTTCAGCCGCAGCGCCGTCTCCTTCGAGTCCATGCACGCGTCGAGCCCCGGCCAGCGCTGCCGGATCGCCGCCTGCACGTTGGCGACGCCCGCCCCCGCCTTCGCGCCCTCGAGCAGCTCTTCCTGGTTGTCGTAGGCCCACTCGAGCACATCCATCGCCCGGTGGTCGCTGCAGAGGATCGCCTTGGAGAGGAGGCACGCGCCCGGGTGCACCGGCCGGTCGAGCATCCAGTTGCAGTCGCTGTCCAGCGGGAAGAGCACCAGGGTCGTGTCGAGCTTGTCGAACACCCCCTCGGAGACGAGCCGCTGGTGGAACGCCTTGCACGTCGGGCAGAGCGGATCGACGAAGATCGTCGCCGGCTGCACCGCGCCCGCGGGCTTCACGTGGAGCAGCGCGCCGTTCGGCTCGGTCGGCTTCTCCAGCTTGCCGCAGCCGTTCAGGTAGCTCGCGTAGCTCGGCAGCGCGCTCGCGTAGAGCAGCGCCGGCGTCACCGTGCACGCGCCGAGCGCGACCAGCCACCCCGGCAGGAGCAGCTTCGAGCCCATGCGGCGCGCCGGCGCGGGGGGCGCGGCGCCCGGCCCTTCCACGCCGAGGGGCGCCATCGGCACCGTGGGCCCCACCCCGGCCGCGCCCGCCGCGCTGGCTGCGCGCGGCGCCGCGCCGGACCAGGCCGCGGCGCGCGCCTCCCTCCGGTCCTCGAGGAACGCCCAGATGCCGCCGGCCGCGAGCAGCGCCGACGAGACGTACATGCCGACGCACGTCTTGCAGAACACCCCGAGGCGCACCGCCGAGATGATCGCCATCATGAGCGACACCGCGAGCGGCGTCAGGCCGGCGACGAAGAGGAAGTGCGCCGCGCGCCGCGGCGCGTGCTCGGCGGAGAGCAGCACGTAGAGCGCGAACGCCGCGAAGAACGCGAACGCCCCCAGCGCGAACAGCGAGATCGGGATACCGCCCCAGAAGCTCTCCCGGAACAGGGCGGAGTAGGGGCTGTACATCGCGACACGGCAGGCCGTGTCCGCGCCCGCCTGCGCGCCGAGGCCGGGGATGAAGCTGCAGTGCAGGTCGTGGACCTGCCGGTCCAGGTGCCGGATGTAGTCGAACGTCGACGAGGCGCTGAACGCCAGCCCCAGCAGCGACCCGCCGAGAGCGAGCGCCGCAGGCCAGCGAGGGCTACGACTGCGTGACATGGCCGAGTGGTTACGCGAGGGCAGGCAACGCGTCAAATAGGACGCCGGCGCGTACGGGCATCTCCCGAGGCCCCGGCGCGCCCCGCCGGAGGCCGGCGCGAGACGCGCCGCGTTGAGCCCGCCGGCTCACCGGCGCGCCGGGCGCTCCTCGGCGAGGAGCAGCGTCGTCGAGAACCGCCCGTTCGGCTCGATCCATTGCTTGGAACAGCGGAAGCCCGCGCGCTCCCCCATGCGCGCCACCCCGTCTGGCTCGTATTTGTACGAGCTCTCGGTCCAGATGGATTCGCCCTCCTCGAAGGCGACCTCGAGGTCGAGCGCGCCCACGCGGACCGCCTGCCGCCGGCGGCTGACGAGGTGCATCTCGACGCGCGCGCTCTCCGCGTTCCACGCGGCGCGGTGGTCGAACGAGCGCAGGTCGAACGTCCCGCCGAGCTCCCGGTTGATGCGCGCGAGCAGGTTCTTGTTGAAGGCGGCGGTGACGCCGAGCGGATCGTCGTACGCGAGCACGAGGTCCGCCGCGGGCTTCACGAGGTCGGCGCCGAGCAGCAGCCCGTCCCCGGGGCGGAGCGAGGCGCGCAACGTCGCGAGGAACGCCGCCGCGGCTTCCGGGTCCAGGTTGCCGATGTTCGAGCCGAGGAACAGCACGAGGACCGCGCCCCCGCCGTCCGGCCCCGCCGGGCGCCGCGCCGTCGCGCGGGACAGGCCTTCCTCGTACCTCGCCCGGTGCGCCGACGCCTCCACCCGCGGGAGGCGGCCCAGGGTCCGGCGCGAGAGGTCGAGCGCCGTCTCCGAGACGTCCACGAGGTGCACGCTGAGGCGCGGGACCCGCCTGCAGAGCGGCGCCGCGAGGAGGGCGAGCTTCTCCCCGCTGCCACAGCCGAGCTCGACGATCGAGGCGCCGGCCCCGAACGGCGCGACCATCTCCTCGGCGTGCCGCTCGAGCAGCGCCCGCTCCGCGCGCGTCAGCGGATACCAGGGGAGCTGACAGATCGCCTCGAACAGGTGCGAGCCGAGCGCATCGTAGAAATACTCCGGCGACAGGTGCTTGGGCGACGCCTTCAGGCCCGCCCTGACATCGGCCATGAACCGCTCGAGTGATTCTGTCCTCTGCATCCCAGGACCTTAGCGGCAGACCTACGAGCGCGCCTTCAAATGCGTGGGGCCCCAACGATTCCGGACGACGCCGCGCGCATTCCGCCGAGCTGCCTCGTTTTCTCCGGGGCAGCGGCGACCCGTTGCCCGCCCGATCCACCGCTGCTAGCTAGGAGCTGCCTCCGGGGGGAATCCGGGATCCAGAGCCAACCAGATGACGACCCCTGCACCCGGCGCGGCGAGCGGCGCGCCCCACCCTGTGAAGCTCGGCCCGTTCGACGCCGAGTTCCTCGCGGACCTGCCTTACGACCCCTCGGTGCTGTTCTTCGACGAGCTGCTCGAGGTGGACCCCGGGAAGGGCCTCGTGCGCTGCCGCATGCCCACCGACAGGCCGATGCCGCTCGTCGACGCGCAGCGGGCGCACCCGCTGCTGCACCCGCGCCACGTCGCCGGCGCGATCATGGTGCACGCCACGGGGATGCTCGGCTTCGTGCACGCCTACCACCTGCTCGGCCTGCGGCACCGCGAGGGCTGGATCGGCTATGGCACCAACATCCACCGGGTGGTCTTTCGCAAGCTCGTCCAGCCGGGCGCGCCCATCGAGGCCACGTGCGTGGCGAAGCGCTCCCGGATCGGTGTGACGCGGCACATGATCCGTTATGAGTTCGAGTTCCGCCACGAGGGCAGCGTCTGCTACGAGGGTGATCAGACGGCCGTGTGGATGCGCGTGCAGGACGTTCCAGCCATCGATTCCTGAACCGAGCTCGAGGAAGATGGAGCGATCCCTCGCTTGACCCGCGCGTTCGGCTCGTCTACCCGCCCACCCCATGCCTGAATTCGATGCGGGATCGATCGTCCCGTCCACACGCGATCTTCTCCAGGTGGTCTCCACCCGGAGGAAGAGCATGGCTCTTGTCGGGCTCGTTGGCTCGGAAGCGCCGGCGGAGGACGCGGCGCGGTTGCATGAGCTCAACATCTCCGCGCTGGCGTTCGCCGAGGCGGGGCCCGCCATGCAGGGGGCCGCGCGCGCGACGAAGACCGTGCCGTCGCTGTGCCTGTCGAAGGTGAGCGACCGCGACGGCGTGCTCGCGGCCCGCTACCACGGGGCGGACGGGGTCTGCATCGACGCGCTCTTGCCGCTCGACGACTGGGATCGCCTCGCGAAGGTGGCGCGGACGATGCGCATGCTGCCGCTCGCGCTGGCCGAGAGCCAGGAGGGGGCCGAGGCCGCCGCGAAGGTCGGCGCGCGCGCGGTCCTGGTCCGGGGCGCCTCGGCGGAGGCGGTGATCGCGAGCGTCGCGTCGCTCCCGAGGGCGCTCACGGTCGTCGCCGAGGTGCTCTCGGCCGACGCCGACGCGCTCCGGCGGCTCGTGGGCCACGTCGACGCGGCGGTCGTCCCGCCGGCGGTCCACACGTCGGCCCAGTTCCCGGCGCTCGTCGCCGAGGTCGACCCCTAGAGCGGCGGACGGCGGCGCGCGCGAGCGCGGCGGCCGGCGAAAAATCGAGCCGCCCCTCGACGCCCCGGGCTTCCGCCTCCACGATCTGGCCTTGATGGACCCGACCCACGAACTGGACGAGCAGCGGCGCGCGCTCCGCGAGGGGGCGCTCGTGCAGGCCATGCCCGAGCTCGGGACGCTGGTCGTCACCGGCTCGGACCGGCAGAGCTGGTTGAACGGCCTGGTCACCTGCGATCTCGCGCCGCAGAAGCCGCTCCCCCCCGGGGTGAGGGCGGCGCCTCCCGCGGGCGGGGCGTACGGGCTCAACGTGGTGAAGACGGGGAAGATCTTCGCCGAGGTGTGGATCGTCGTCGCGGCCGACCGCATCTACGTCGGCGCGCTGCGCGACCGCGTCGAGCGGCTCCGCGAGAGCTTCGAGCGTTACCTCATCATGGAGGACGCCGAGCTCCACGACGTCTCCGACGAGCACGCCTGGGTCTTCGCCCACGGCCCGCGGTCCGCCGATCTCGTGGCGGCCGGGCGCGCGGCCGGCGCGGAGGCGGCGATCGTCGACTGGACCGGCCTCGGGGGCGCGCTCTTCGTCGCGCCGCGGCCCGCCGAGGGCGCGGTCGTCGCGGCGCTCCTCGCCCCGGGCGAGGGGGGAGCCGCGCTGCCCACGACCGCGGCGGCGTGGGAGGTGCTCCGGGTCGAGAGCAACGTCCCGCGGTTCGGCGTCGACTTCGACGACCAGAACTTCCCGCAGGAGGCCTCGCTGGAGGAGCGCGCGGTCTCGTTCAACAAGGGCTGCTACCTGGGGCAGGAGACGGTGTTCATGCTCCAGATGCGCGGCCACGCGAAGAAGCGGCTCGTGCAGCTCGCCGTCGAGGGCGAGGGCGCCGTGCCCGCCGGCGCGGAGATCGCGCTGCCCGACGGCGCGGCCGTGGGCGCGGTCACGAGCCAGGTCGCGGATCCGGGCGGGCAGCGGGTGATCGCGCTCGGCTACGTGAAGTACAAGCACGCCGTCCAGGGCACGGCGCTCCAGGTCGCCGGCCGGCCGGCCGAGATCACGCGCGCGCCGGGGACGAGCGCGGCGGCGTCGGGCGCGAGCGGCGCGGCGCCGCGGCCGTGAAAAGAAAAAGCGTCGCGATGGTGGGAATTTTGATCTGCAAAGATCAATGTTAACCCCTGGGGCGAATACGACAGATCTTCGCTGGCAGACGCGCTGAGCAGTCTTGACATGGAAGGCCCTCTTGATAGGGTCGCGGCGCTTGGCGTTCCCTCGGAGACGGGGAGAGGCGCGGAGGGCTCGCGATGGCTCAACGTTCCGTTCGCCTGGAGTCGATCGCGTTGGCCGGCGTCCCTTTCGTCCTGTGCCGGACCCGACGCTCGTCCGGCGTTCATGGGCTGTACCGTTACGATGTCGAGCTCGCGGTGAACGACCTGGCGAGCCTGCGCGGCCGTGCGCTCTGGAAGAGCCGCGTGACGCTGGTGTTCGTGGCGAACGGAGAGGAGACGTTCGTGCACGGCATGGTCGCGGAGCACTCGCAGGTCCAGCACGCGGACCTGGACGGGATCAGCCTGCACCTCGCCATCGTGCCGCGCGTCTGGGAGATGACCCGGGTCACCGCGAGGGGCACGTTCCTCAACCTTGCCGTCCCCGAGATCGTGACCCGAAAGCTCACGGCCGCAGGGTTCAAGGCGGGGGAAGACTTCCGCTTGAACCTGCAACGCGAGCACCGGCCGCACGATCGTCTGGTCCAGCACGACCGGAGCGACTTCGACTTCATCGAAGAGCTCTGCAAGGTGGCGGGGCTGTCCATCTCCTTCATGCACAGTGAGGAGCGCGAGGTGCTCGTCATCTCGGACACGGAGGGCGTCTGGTGCTCATGAGACGCTCGAGCGCCCCGCCGTCCGCTGCCTCGGCCGTCGCGGCGGCCCGACTGGAGGCCCGACTGGCGGGCTGAAGAGGCGACAACTTCCCTGGCACACAGGGCTTGCTCCCGGTGCCCGTCGTCCTAGGTAGCGCTCTGGCAGGAGGCGCTCGAACGGTACGTGGCCGGCAGGCGCTCACGCCAGGACACGAGAGACGAGATCGCCGGCCGCCATCGGCCGACGATTCGCACGATTCGCGCGATTCGCGGCAACTCGCGCCGATGAGTTCGAGCCGAGGGCGGGGGCATGAACCAGGAAGAGCTCGACCGGTTGTGCGTCAACACCATCCGCTTCCTCGCGGTCGACATGGTGCAGCACGCGAACTCGGGCCATCCCGGCATGCCGCTCGACGCGGCGCCCATGGCCTACGTGCTGGCGACGCGCTTCCTCCGCAGGGACCCGGCGGCTCCGGGCTTCATCGATCGCGATCGCTTCGTGCTCTCGGCTGGCCACGCCTCGGCGCTCCTGTACGCCCTCATGCACCTCGTGGGCTATCGGGAGATGACGCTCGAGCAACTCCAGCGCTTCCGTCAATGGCAGAGCCTGACGCCCGGCCACCCCGAGAGCCACCTCACGAGAGGCGTCGAGGCCTCGACAGGGCCGCTCGGCCAGGGGGTCGCGAACGCGGTGGGCATGGCCATCGCCGAGGCGCACCTGGCTGCGCGCTACAACCGCCCGGGTCACGAGGTGTTCAACCACCACACCTACGCGCTCGCGAGCGACGGCGATTTCATGGAGGGCGTCCAGGCCGAAGTGGCTTCGCTGGCGGGGCACCTGAACCTCGGCAAGCTCATCGTCCTCTACGACTCCAACCGCGTCACGCTCTCGGGCACCACCGCGCTCACGTTCACGGAGGACGTGGCGGCCCGCTACCGCGCCTGCGGCTGGCACGTGCAAGAGGTCGGCGACGGCAACGATCTGGCGGCCATCTCGCGCGCGATCGAGGAGGCGAAGGAGGCCCGGGCGCGACCGTCGCTGATCGTGGTCAAGACGGTGATGGCCTACGGCTCGCCCGATCTCGCCGGCTCGTGGCGCGCGCACGGCAACCCGCTGGGCACGGAGGAGGTGAAGAAGACCAAGCGCAACCTCGGCTGGCCCGAGGATCCGCCCTTCTACATCCCGGCCGAGGCGCGCGCGTGCTTCCGCTCCGTCGGGGAGCGCGGCAAGGCCCTGCACGACGACTGGGACCAGCGCTTCGCCGCCTACGCCAGGGCGTATCCCGAGCTGGCGCGGGAGATCGAGCGGCGCTTCAGCGCAGAGCTCCCTGCCGGCTGGGACGAGAGCCTGCCCAGGTGGCCCGCCGACGCCAAGGGGATGGCCACCCGCAAGGCCTCCGAGGCAGTGCTGCAAGAGCTGGCGAAGACGGTGCCGGAGCTCGTCGGCGGCTCGGGTGACCTGGATCCTTCGACGTTCACCTGGCTCAAGGAGGGCGGCGACTTCGAGTCACCGGCAAGGCAGCGTGAGGGCGTGGACGGGGTCGTCGGTGGCGGCTGGAGCTACGCGGGGCGCAACATCCACTTCGGCGTCCGCGAGCACGCGATGGGCGCGATCGTCAATGGCCTGGTCTATCACGGCGGCTTCATCCCCTTCGGCGCGACGTTCCTGGTCTTCGCCGACTACATGCGTCCGCCCCTACGTCTCTCGGCCATCGCCCGGCTGCGATCGATCTGGGTCTACACGCACGACAGCATCGGCGTCGGCGAGGACGGGCCGACGCACGAGCCGGTGGAGCAGATCGCCAGCCTGCGCGCCATCCCGGGGATGATCGTGCTGCGCCCGGGGGACGCCAACGAGACCCGCTGCGCCTGGCAGGTGGCCATCGAGACCCACGACACGCCGATCGCGCTCATCCTCTCACGCCAGAGCGTGCCCACCCTCGATCGCCGCGCCCTGGCCCCTGCCGAGGAGCTGCGCCGGGGCGCGTACGTGCTCAATCGAGGCGAGGCCGATCCCGAGCTCATCCTGATCGGGACCGGCTCCGAGGTGCCGCTCATCGTCGCCGCCGAGCCGGTCCTGCGCCAGCGCGGCGTCCGGGTGCGCCTTGTGTCGATGCCGTCGTGGGAGCTCTTCGCGCAGCAGAGCGCGGAGTACCGCGAGAGCGTGCTGCCCCGCGCGGTGAAGGCCAGGCTCGCCGTGGAAGCCGCCCGATCGTTCGGCTGGGAGCGCTGGGTCGGCTCGGACGGCGACGTCCTCTCCGTCGACCGGTTCGGGGCCTCGGCGCCCGGCGGTCTCGTGATGAGGGAGTACGGTTTCTCGGTCGATCACGTCGTGGAGCGCGCCCTCGCGCTCCTCGAAAGGTCGACAGGCGCGCTGCCGCCCACGAGCCCGCCGGGGGGCGCATGAGTCAAGCTGCCTCCCGAGCAAGAATGAGATCTGGAGCGCCAAGGTCGCCGACCTGGTCCGCCACGCGGCCGCGTACGGCACGAGCTCGCTGTTCGCAAAGGTAGCAGCCCGCCCTGCAGGCCTTTGACGAGCGCCTCGAAGGCCTCGCCGAACGCGAGATCGACGAAGCGCCAGCGTGCTCATCGGCAGCAGCGCGCCCGTGAGCACGTGGAGCGTGCCGCTGGCCCGGTCGAGCGCGCACAGCGGCAGCATCGGTCGTCGGGCGCTCGCGCAGCGCTGCATCGAACGCCTACCGTTCCCGCAGATGGAGCTCCATGAGAGGCAAGCGCACGCGCGATGCGCCCGCATCGCCGGCGAAGACGAGCGCGTGCGCGAAGGAGGCAGCATGAACACGAACCGGATCCGTCTGGGGACCTCTGCGCTCTTTGCCATGGCTTCATTCTCCCTCGTGATCGCGGGCTTCACCGACACGATGGAGGGCACGGAGGACGAGAGAGAGGTGGACTGGAAGGCCTGTCAGCGGCGGCATGCCCACGCATCCAGCCAGGTGGAGCGCGTCCGGGCCGCTTACCGGGCGTGCGCCACCGACAGCGATTGCGTCATCGTCGACACGAGCACCTACTGCGGCGGCACCTGTGGTGAGGTGATCCACCGGGCGGGCGTCCAGCAGATGAGGCGCGTCATCTCTCACCTCAACGCGACGGTATGCCGCGAGAACTGGAGGATGGGCTGCCCCTACGGCACGCCTGCGTGCCTGGCGTCCAGGGCCGTCTGCGCCCGCGGGGAGTGCACGTCGGAAGCCGCGGCGACATCGCCAGGATCAGCCCTCCCGGCGGACGAGCCAGGCGCTTTACCGACATGCCCCGCGGCACACTGAAGATCCGGGCTGGCGAGAGGGTCGCGGTCATTGGCCCATCGCCGTCGCGACCTCCGCGCGAAATGCAGCCAGGCGCCGGCTCCCCGTGAGGCCCTCGGGGAAAGCGGGGACATCGGTGATCGGGCCCAACTGGACTTCTTGTCCTCCGTGCGGTAAGGGTGAATAAAGTACGCTGGGAGTGTAGCCTGATGCTTGAGATGAAGAGGAACACCCGGACGCGACCGAGCTTCTGCTCCTTTCTCGTCGTCGCCACCCTCGCTGCGGGGGCGGGATGCTCCGCTCCCGACCGGCGTTTCTCCGACACTGGCGCGGGTGGCGGAACGGGCGGCGGTCCGATCGACGGGCAGAACGGCGGAGGCGACGGCGCGTCCGGCGGGGGTGACGGCGAGGGCGGCGGGGGCGAGGGCGGCGGCGAGGGTGGCGGTGGCGCGTCCGGCGAGGGCGGGTCCGGCGGTGGGGGCGGTGGTGATCCTGGATGTCAGATCCCGCCGGACAGCCCCACGCTCGCCGACGCCGTCATGGTGGCTGCCGGCGACAGCCATACGTGCGCGATCCGGCATGACGGCTCTCTCTACTGCTGGGGGGACAACTCGTTTGGCCAGCTGGGTGTTCCGCAGGCGATGGCGGTCTCCTCGAGCACGCCGGTGAGGGTGCTTTTCCCTGCCTCGCTCGGCACGGCGACGATCACGCAGGTCGCGTTGACCGAGCGGGCGACCTTCGCGATCGACAGCCAGCTCCGACTCTGGGCCTGGGGAAACAACGAGACCGGGATCCTCGCGAACGGCTCCAAGGACGCGATGGCCCATGACGCCCCGGCGATCGTCAATGACGGTGCGGCCCCGTTGCTCGTGCGCAAGATCGCGCCAGAGTGGTACTCGGCGTGCGCGCTCACCTCGACCAGCAGCATTTACTGCTGGGGGGCCAACCTGTTCTCGAGCCTCGGGCCGGACGCGAGCGGCGAGGAGAGCCTCGTCCCGGTGAAAGCGTTCAACTTCACCGCGACGGCCGGTCCGAGGGCCATCCTCGCGCGGGGCATCGGCTCGATAGGCACCTGCTTCTCGACCGGGGCCGCGGAGGACGGGCTGCGTTGCTGGGGCGCGATCGGCGGCGGTTATATCCTCACGAACACCTCCGCCAGCTCCCAGGGCGGCGCGAACTACAGCGCGCACATGCCGCTCATCGAGGCGGGAGCGACGCTGCCATTGTCCGAGATCTCCTACGGCACGAACTTCGGCTGCGCGCGCGACGACGTGGGAGGCCTCTTCTGCTGGGGGACGAACAACAGCTCAGGTCAGCACGGCGCCGAGGCTCCCCCGGCCGGGACGGCGGCTGCGATCCCGGGTGTGTGGGGTCCGATGTCCACCGGCTACGTATTCGTCTGCGCGATCGACGACCAGCGCCGGCTCCGCTGCCGTGGCAGCAACGAGCAAGGGCAGCTCGGTCGCAGCACGCCGATGATGGGCGATAATGCGCGAATGGAGCCCGTCGTGCTTGGCGACGGCACCGCGCTCGCCAGGGTCGTCGCGGTGAGCGCCGGCTTCTTCCACACGTGCGCGATCGTCGAGGGGGCGTGCGGCCCCACGGGCCCTGGCCAGGTCCTGTGCTGGGGCAAAGGCACCCTGGGTCAGCTTGGCGACGGCGCCGGGACGAGCTCCGCGGTCCCCGTCGAGGTGAAGGCGCCCTGAGCGCTCTCTTGGACACAGGCCGCGGCGTGCGCTGAACGGCCAAGCCAGCGCGCCCGCGCCCGGCCCTGGGTCACCGGGCCGGGCCGCTCCCGCCCGCTCCAGCCGACCAGCAGCGGCGCCGCCGGCGCCTGGTGTTTGAAGATGCGCCGTGCCTCGGGGCGCTGGTCGGCACGGGAGTTGTTAGGCGTCCTCTGGGCCCCGCGTCGATGCGTCCAGACCCCGCGCAGAAGCGCCTGCGTGCGCAGCCGGTTTCGCGTCGTCAGCGAATGGCGCTGACCGGGGCGTGCGCGCTCCTTACGCAGCTCGGCGCGGCCGGGTCCGCGCGCGGCGGGGAGGAGCCGGGGTCGAGCGCCGCGGCTGACGAGGAGGCTTCTCCGCGCTCGATCGCGATCGTGAAGGACGAGCGCTGGGGAGCGTCGCTGTCGCTGGGCGTCGACGCGCTCGCCGCGGCGACGCGGGGCGATGGCGCGCGGGGCGGGCTGCGGCCGTACATCGACGGCGAGGGGTGGATCGGGTGGACGGCCGCGGAGCCGGACGCGAGTGCGCCTGGCGTGGGCCTCTTTTCGCCATCGACGCTCGATGCGCGCCGCGGCCTGATCGTCCGCGCGGGCGCGGCTGGCCTCGCCGCGGCGCGATCGACGGGCGGCGCTCGGGCGTTCGAGTGGCGCGTGGCGGAGAGCGCGACGCTTCAGCTCACGCCGGTCGTCCTGGAGCAGCGGTTCTCGTACCAGAGGCCTGTGGAGTTTACCGATCGCTTCTGGCGATCGCAGCGCGGCGTGATGTCGGTGGGCGGCCGGTTCGCTCTCCCGGGCATGCTCACGGTGCTGCCGGCGAAGGTGAACCTGATGAGCCTCGCGGTCGAGGCCGACGTGCTGCGCTCCGAGGAGGGGACCACGCAGCGCGATCTCGGGGTCGAGATGGTCGCAATCGAGTTCTTCGACCGGAGCCCCGAGCAGCCGGTCCGTGCGGCGGTCATCGATTTGAAAGTGGCGCAGCAGAACGCGCCGTTCCAGCGGAGGGAGGAGGAGCGCACCGATCTGCAGGCGCTCACGATCGAGCTCGATGTGCTGTCGCTCGCGGGCATCTCGCTGTCGAGGCGACTGTCGCTCGGGGCGCGGGGCGGCATCGGTATCGCTGTGCCGACGCACCTCTATGACGCCACGCCGCCGCCGGAGGCGCCGTCGTCGGAAGAGGGCGAGAAGGAGAGCGTCCCGAGCGTCCTGATGCCGACCCTCTTCGGGGATCTGGTCTATCGGTCGACGGCGCTGCCTTTCGTGCCGAGCTGGAGCTCTCTCGACCGGTATGTCGCTGGGGAGCGTGGGCCTGGCGCGGCGATCGGCGTCGGGACGTTCTCGCGGCTCGATCCGACAGGGAGCGCGGGCGACGTGGGGGGCCAGGTCGCGGCGGAGGGCCGGGTGCCGATCACGCGTGAGATCTACGCAGGCGGCAGCGGCACGGTCGTGCTGGCGGAGCGGGTCGTGGTGAGCGATCTGGGCGTGCCGGAAGGGGCGCCTCGGGTGGGGGAGATGATCTTGCTGGCGCGCGTGGCGGCCCAGGTGGAATGGGAGCTCACGAGGGGGGTCACGCAGCGCGCGTCTGCGTTTATCGAGCGGAGCGACCGCGATGATCCTGTGGGCCTCGGCGGCGCGCCGTCGGCGAGCTTGCGGCCGAGGTGGGGAGTGACTGTGTCGCTCGCTGCGACGGTGTTCTGAGATCCGCTGCTGCCGGCGCCGCTCGGCCGGAACGTCGGAGGTGCCGGCCGGCGCCTCGTCGTCACGCTGGAAGCGAGCCGAAGAGCGACGCCCCTACGGCGCGCGTCCGCGAGCATCGTCTGCTCGTGGTAGAACTCCGGCGTCAGGTGGCATAGGCAGGGGTGCGCGGCGCCCGCCCGCCAGAGCTCCGGCCGGTTTGCGACGCTCGGGATCTGTGCCGCGACGGGCTCCCCGTGTACGCTCTCCCTGGCCTCCTCATGTCGACATGCCCTACGTGCCGAACCGAGCATGCGGACGGCGTCGTCGCTTGCCCGCCGGACGCTGACACGCTCTCGCCAGACCCCGCGCTGCCGGGCGCCGATCCGGATCTCGCGCCAGGCACTCCGGTCGGCGAGTACCGCATCGAGGCGAAGATCGGGGTAGGGGGCTTCGGCACGGTCTACCGCGCCATGCACCCGGTCATCGGCAAGGCGGCGGCCATCAAGGTCCTGAGCCGCCAGTGCTCGGCGAACCCGCAGCTCGTCTCCCGCTTCGTCGCCGAGGCGCGGGCCGTGAACCAGATCCGGCACCGCAACATCATCGACATCTTCTCGTTCGGCGCCCTCGAGGACGGCCGGCACTACTACGTGATGGAGCTGCTCGAGGGGATGACCCTCGACGCCTACCTCCGCAAGCGCGGGCGCCTCCCGCCCGCCGAGGCGCTGCCCATCCTCGTCAAGATCGCGCGCGCGCTCGACGCCGCGCACGCCGCGGGCATCGCCCACCGCGACCTCAAGCCCGAGAACGTGTTCCTGGTCTTCGACGAGGACGGGGCGATCTTCCCGAAGCTGCTCGACTTCGGCATCGCCAAGCTGCTCGGAGAGCCCTCGACGACAGCGCACAAGACGCGGACGGGGCACCTGATCGGGACGCCGCTCTACATGTCCCCCGAGCAGTGCCGCGGCAGGAACGTCGATCACCGGACGGACGTCTACTCGTTCGGGATCCTGGCGCACGAGGTGCTCGCCGGCGCGCCGCCGTTCGACGGCGAGAGCGCGTTCGACCTCCTGACCAAGCACACGTCGGAGCCGGCTCCCCCCGTGTCGAGCCTGGCCACGCACCTGTCGCCGGCGCTCGACGCGCCGCTCTTGCGGATGCTCGAGAAGGACCCCGCGAGCCGCCCGGCGTCGCTGATCGAGGCGACCGCGGCGCTCGTGGAGGCCGCGCGGGGCGCAGGTTACGACGTGCCCACGGGCCTGCTGCGGGCGAGCGACGCCGCCGTCGGGCGCGGCGGGAGCGACGCCGCCAGGCGCCGCGCGCGCGTCGCAGCCGCGGAGACGCTGGCCGCCGGGCTCGCGCCGACGCAGCCGGGTCCCGTCGCGGGCGCGAGCACGGACCTCAACGGGACCGAGACGGTGCTGCAGCGGTCGCTGCCGGGCAAGGTGGAGAGCACACCGGCCGCGGTGTCGCGGCGGAGGGCAGCGATCGCCGCGGTCGCCATGCTCGGCGGCGCCGCGGCCGCCGCGCTCACGCTGCGCCTCACGGGCAGCGAGCATCTGGCCGACGCCCCGCGCGCGCCGGCGTCGGCTGCGCCGGAGTCGGCTGCGCCGGAGTCGGCCGCGCTGCTCGCCCCGGTCGCGCCGGCGCCCGCCGCCTCGGCCGCACCGGCGCCCGCGGACGCGCCCACGGCGAGCGCCCGCGCGGCGCCGCCCGAGGTCGAGCTCCAGATCCACGCGACGCCGAAGGGGATCGAGGTGTGGAGCGAGGGCAAGCTCGTCGGCAAGGCGCCGGGGCCGCTGCGCCTGCCGCGCGGGCGCGCCGTGAAGCTCACCTTCAAGTCGCCCGGTTACCAGGAGCAGGCGCAGGAATTCCCGGCCGAAGCGGACGGCGCGCTCACCGTGTCGTTGAAGAGGGCGGCGGCGACCACGAGGGGCACCGTCAGGAAGGGCGACCTGGAAGATCCGTTCCAGTGAGCATGCGCGCGCGATCCCGCTCCACGCGACATGTAAGGGCGGCCGCGGGCGCCGCGGCGCTGCTCGGCGCGGCGGCCGGTTCCGCCGGGTGCGACGAGCTCGGCGAGATCACCCCGGGCATCTGCGGCAACGGCGTCATCGAGCCGTCGCGCAACGAGGACTGCGACTGCTTCGAGGCCAGCGAGGCGTGCGTCGTCGAGACGAAGAACGCGCAGGGCGCGACCTCGAGCGCCGTGTGCAACCCGCCACGGAGCGAGAACGAGTGCCGCTTCGGGTGCGACGACGCCGGCCAGGGGTGCCCGAGCGGGTGGGGCTGCGGGATCGACCGCGTGTGCCGCGTCTCCACGGGCAAGTTCAAGCCGCTCGGCGCCGCGTTGCCGCTCGGCGCGCAGCGGCTGCTCACGGGCGATCTCGACGGCGACGGCCGCGGCGACCTCGTGGGCGTCGGCTCGACGAGCCTCGAGGCGCTCTACTTCGATGCGAACGGCACCGTGGGGACACAGGTGTCGATCCCCTCCGCCGGGGACACGCCCGCGCTCGCGCGCCTGACCGACGACGGGACGACCGACATCGCGCTCAGCGTGGGGCCCGGCGTGGCGATCCTGAGCGGCCAGCCGGGTCGCACGTTCGCGCCGGTCCCCGTGCTCGCGTTCGTGTTTCGCCTGGAGTCGCTGAGCGGCGCGGAGCCCGGGACGATGACCTTGCGCGGGGCGCGCCTCCTGCCGGTCGGCAGCACACCCGAGGACGGGCAGACGTGGATCGCCCTGGTCGCCGGCACCGACACGGGCGGCGCGGCGCCGGAGGACGTCATCGTCGTCGTGCAGGGGGGGCAGAGCGGCCGGTTGTCGCTCGTCGATCAGCAGCGCGGGCGGCGCGACGTCGCCGGTCCGCTCGTGAGCGCGGACCTCGACGGCGGTGGGCTCCACGAGGTGGTCGTCGCCCTCGCGGACGACTCGGCCGTGCGCGTCTACTCGCCGGACAGCGGCGCGCACACCGCTGTCGAGCTCCCGGCCGGCGCGCGGATCGCGGGCGCGCCCTTCCTCCGGGACGTGACCGGCGACGGCATCCTCGATCTGCTCGTCGGCGCCACGTGCGCGCAGCGCGATCCGGGCCTGCCCGCGGGTGCCGCCTGCTACGAGCTCGACGTCGCGGAGGGCGCGGGCGGCGGCGCGTTCGGGGACATGCAGCCTTACGGCGATCTCTCGTACCCGGCCGGCGAGACGGGCTCCGAGCGCTCGCCCGGCCCCGGGGCCCCCGTCGCCATCGGCGATCTCAACGGCGACGGGGTGCTCGACGTCGTGGATCCCGGCGCCGTGAGGCTCGGAAAGGCCCGGACGTCTCCTCCATACCAGGTCGAGTTCGACCGGCTCGCGCCGGCGAACGGCCGGCGCTGGACCAGCGCGGTGATCGCGGACCTGACCGGCAACGGCGTGTCCGACGTGATCACCGGCTCCGCAGACGCGACGGATCTGACGTTCTTCAACGGCGTCCGCGGCGCGTTGCCCTCCGACTTCAAGCTCAACGAGCTCAAGATCCCGACGCTGGGCAACGTCTCGAGCTTCGTCGTGGGCGACTTCGACGGCGATCTCCTGCCGGACCTCTCGTTCGCCGAGAGCGCCGGCAGCTCGTTGTCGAGCGCGGTCCACCCGACGCTCGCCGTCTGCTTCGGCCGGTACATGAAGGCGCCGGAGGCTCCGGTGCGGCTCGGCGCCTTCGAGGGGCTCCTCGATGTCGCGGCGGTGCGGCTGCCCGCGCCGGACGACGCCGTGGACGACCTCAGCGTGCTCTTCTCGCACGGCGGGGACATCGCGTTCAGCCTCATCGAGGGCAGCAGCTCGCGGTCGTTGCTGCCGCCGCTGCCGCTCGTCCGCGCGGGCGACGTGCGGCGGGCAGGCGAGCTGCGCGCCGTGAAGAGCGTCGCCGGCCGCTTCAGGGGCGCTCGGGCGGCGGTCGCCTCGCTGACGATCGTGCCTCCGAGCCCTGGCTCCTCCGCGGGCCTGGCCGATCTCTGGCTCCTGCCGGCGGTCGACGCGGACGCGATCGCCATGGTCGACGAGGACGAGGACGAGCAGCGCATCTCGCTTCCCGCGGAGCTCGTCCCCTCGCGGGAGCCCGCGTGGGCGCTGGATGGGGTCGCCGTCGACCTCGACGGCGATGGAGCGGACGAGATTGTCCTCTCGCTGCCGGTGGAGGTCGTGGAGGAGGAGGAGGACGCGGCGGCTGGGTCAGGGGCGCCCGCGCTGGGGGGCGCGGTCGTCCTCGTGCGCCACGGCGCGAGCGGCGCGCTCGGGGTGCCGGAGGCGGCCATCGCGCCAGCGCCTGGCACGCTGTACGGGGGGCTCCGCGCGGGCGACGTGAACGGCGACGAGCGCGCGGACGTCGTGGGCATCGCTTACCGGCTGGAGCCGGGGACGCGCAGGATCGCGGCGAGCCGGCTCGCCGTCTTCTGGAACACGGGCGACGGCGCGCTGGCCGCGCCGGTCGAGCTCGAGCCCACGGACGCCGGTCTGGACGACCTGGCGAGCGAGGTCACGAGCGCCGACTTCGCCCGCATCGACGAGGTGGCGGGAAGGGCGCTCGTGGTGCTCACGCGCCGCGCGGCCTACGCGCTCGATGCTTGCGGCGATGATGCGGCGGCTTGCCAGGACCTGGGCGGGCACCTGCTCCGCAGCCGCAAGCTGGACGGCATCCCCGGCGGCTCCGCGATCGCGACGTGCGACGTCCTCGGCGACGGGGTCGACGACCTCGGGGTGCTCAGCGACGGCGTGCTCCGCGTCCACGAAGGGGTCCCGATCCGCCGATGAGGACCTCGCTTTGCGTCGTGCTGATGGCCCTCGCGGCGACCGCGCTCGCGCCGCGTGCGGCCTCGGCCGAGGAGGACATCGAGCAGGCGAAGGCCCTCTTCAACGCCGGCGCCCAGGCCTACGCCGCGACGCGGTACCGCGACGCGGTGCAGTCCTTCGAGGCGGCGTACAGGAAGGCGCCGCGCCCTGCTCTGCTCTTCTCGCTCGCTCAGGCCTACCGCCGCCTGTATGTGGTCGAGCAGAGCCCCGAGGCGCTGAGGGCGGCCATCGCGAATTACCGGCGGTACCTGGAGGAGGTCCCGCGGGGCGGGCGCCGCGCGGACGCGACCGAGGCCCTGAGCGAGCTCGGCGTGATTACTGCGCGCCTCGAGGCGAGCGATCCGTCGTCGCCCGCCGCGCCCGCCGCGCCGGAGGCGGCGCCGCCCGACGCCAGGCCGAGGACCCGCATCAACGTCACCTCGCCGACCGCGGGGGCCCGCGTGTCCATCGATGGCCGCGCGCCGGTCGAGGTGCCGCTGATGGCCGAGGTCCAGCCGGGCAAGCACCGGATCACGATCACGGCCGACGGCCACATCGACGAGGAGCGCGAGGTGGTCGCGATCGAGGGGGACGTCCTCGGGATCGACAGGGAGCTGCGCGAGCGGCCGGCGCTCCTCCAGGTGAAGGCCCCCGTCGGCGCGCAGGTCACGCTGGACGGGCGCTTCGTCGGCACGACGCCGCTGCCGCTCATGCAGGTCGCTCCCGGCAAGCGCTTCTTCGTCGCCACGAAGAACGGCCACAAGCCGTTCTCGCGCGAGCTGTCGCTCCGCCGCGGCGAGCGCCGCGTCATCGAGGTGGACCTCTCGAGCTCCTTCCAGCGGAAGATGTCCTATGGCCTCGTCGCGGTGGGGGTCCTGTGCGCCGCCGTCGGCGTGCTGACGCTGTCGTCGAGCCTCGCTGAAGAGGAGAACGCGCGCGAGATCGAGGAGAAGCGCGGGCAGCAGGGGATCTCCGAGGAGGAGCTGGGCCAGTACCGAGCTCACCTCGACACGCGCGACGAGCTCGCGAACGCCACCACGGGCCTGTTCGGCACGGCCACGGCGTTCGCCCTCGGCGGCTTCGTGTTCTACGCCTTCGACACGCCGACCCCGCCGCCGCTGCCCGCGCGCACGGACCCAACCCCCGCGCGCACGGGCGGCCCGATGCTCGAGCTCTCCGCCGCGCCGATCCTCGGACCGGGGCTCGGCGGAGCGGGGCTCGTCGGCCGGTTCTGGTGACGGCGCCGCAGCGCCCTGGGTGGCCGGGGGCGTCCATCGCGAGCTGCACTGGTCCGAGCTGTTGAGGCGGCTAGCTAGTCGAAACTATCGATGTTTCATCCGTTCGTCCCTCGCCACCAGGGAGGAAGCCCAAGGACGAATTTGCCGTGGCGAACCGGCGCGATCCGTGGAATTCAGCGCGGTTCCGGGGAGGCGTGACGGCGGATCGCTCCGCCTCGGGAGGCATGGACCCAACCCGGGCCCAACCGGCGGCCTTCGGGGGTCGAGGGCTCGCGCCGACCGACGCGTTGCCTCGGGCCACCGTCGTCGCCTCGCTCGCCGAGGCGCTCACCCGTGCTGTCGCGCTCGGGGACGACGCGGCAGCCCGGGTCATTCACGAGGCGATTGGTCGGCTGCTCGGGTTGCCGATGGCACCGGAGGGGTGAGCAGGCTCGGGTCGAACGCTGAGCCCGCCGCTCGCGTGGACTCGCTGCCGGATCCTTGCCGCTCGTCAGCGCTCGCGGGCTCTGCTGAGATCGCCCGCGCGTAGTGGTTGCGCTTGCCCAGCACGGAGAGATCGAACAGCGAGAAGTCCTCCGCCTCGTCGAGCACGAGGTGGGCTATCGGCGCCGCGTCGATGCCGGCGGCGAGGGCGCGCAGGAAGCGCAGGATCGGGAGCTCCTCGACGTCGCTGGTGGCTTGCTTGGGTGAGCAAATCTTGCTGGCGCCCCGACCTCCACCGGAAGGCCGGGCCGCTCCGGCCTCCCTCAGGCTGTGATGGGACAGCCGGGATCTGTGACGGGATTTTCGCTCGAACTGCGCCGCGGGCGGGTCATGGCGGCGCGCGTGGACCGCTGGGCGAGTATCCCGGCCCGCACGCGCATTACGCCTCGGAGGCAGCCGAAGCCTGCGTGCCCAAGGTCCGGGTGGCGGCGCAGATCGCGCCGAGGGACGCGAGGGTTGACATGGAACTTCTCCCCGGATAGCCATTGTAGAGTGGAGGATGGAACGCGTAAGCGTAGCCGGTCGCTTCGCGCCCGGCTCCAGGGACCTCGACACGCTTCGCGGTCTCGGGCATTGTCGAGACCGCTCACGTCGTATCCCCTTGGCCCCATGCCCCTGCACCATGCCCCTCCAATGTGGCAGTCATTACCGTGACCGAGGGCGATGATGAGTTCATTTATCAGAGAGACATCTCTTCGTTAACGCCGATCACTTCAACACGTCGTGGTCTTTGGTGGCCACGAGAAAATCAGCGTCCGCGCCGTAGGTCTCAAGGGTTGCGTTCTGACCGAAGCGGCCCAAGCGCTCCTGAGCGTGGTCTAGCAGACTCATAATGCTGACGGTCTCACGCTGCGTGACCGCCTCAATCATGAGCTCCGTCAACGAAGGCGCGGCGTCAGAGGACGCGCCGCCGCCTTCGCGCGCGTCGGATTTCGTGAGGATCGCGAGAATATGGTCGCGCCGCCAGGGTGAGGCCGGCGCATTGTCGGGCGGGGGTGCCTCAGGGGACGACGCGGTGTCGAGAACCAGCAGCAACCGGCCCGCCTTGAGGTTGCGCAGCCCGTTGATAAGCGCGCGGGGGTCCATCAGCTGGGGTCGAGGTGCCGCTATCTCAGAGTCTGCCAACGCCAAATACGACACCCCGGTTTCTCTGCTTAGAACACTGTGACCGATGAAGACGACCACCACGGTTGCGTGCGGACCAGCGCGATCGAGCAGCCGCGCGAAGGCCGTCCGCAGGCCATGCTCGGTGACCGCCTCGTCAAGGAGGAGGTGCACGTTGTCGGTCTGATAGCCGGCCTCCGTGAGCGCGAGGGCGAGGCGCTGCGCCTCCGGCACGGGACGCGCGAGCCGCGGGAAACTAAGGTCGTGGTAGCGCGACACCGCCGCGATCAGAGCGTGCCCGTCGATGAGCGGCTCCGGGCGGAGCGGCTGCCGCAACGGGTCTTGGCCGGGCGCGCGGGCGTAAATGAATTGGTGCGTGGCGCCCGGGATGTTCGAAAGTTCGAGCTCGAGACGCACGCGGCCGCCGTCGGTCTCCACGCCAAGCGTGAAGGCGCCCCAGGCGAACAGGGTCTCCGCGAGCTTGCCGTCCACGACGGGCAACGCTCGGCGCATGTCGCCGAATGTCTCATGGAGGTGAAGCACGACCTCGCCGCGGAGCGGGCGGGATTGGTCGGTGGAGACGACCTCGACGGTGATCTCATAGAGGATGTCGGAGCGGCGCTCGACCCGCGCGACGACACGGCGACCGTCGCGCTCGGGGAGGCCGCCGAACAGGCCCTTTTGGGTGTCGTCGGCGCGGGGCGCGGGCGAGCTCTCTGCGATCCAGAGAACTGCGCGCGACCGCAGCCGGCTGAGCTGCTCTTTACGGAAGGCTTCGAGAATCGCTTCGACGGCCTCGGGGCGCGCACCGAGGACGAGGGTCGCCGGATCGGCCGCGTCGGCGAACACCTCGAGCGCCGGATCGCGCGCGGCCTGGCGCAGGCGCTCGCGGGCGACGATAAGCTGCGTGGCGGGCAGGGGAGCGTCGAGGCGGAGCAACCAGCGCGACGCGGGTTCGGCGCCCGCGGCGGCGTCGGACGGAGATCTTGAGCCAAGGAGAGCGCGCGCGATCGCGGCGTGGACGCGCGCGCGATCGCCTGTCGACGCGATCGCTTGGCGAACGGCCCCGAGGACCTTGGGCGCGACGTCGCCTCTGCGGGAGGCGAGCAGGGCCGCCTCGGCCGCGTATGCAGCGGCGTCCTCCGCGTCGTTGTCGCCATCGTTGATCTTGAGCAAGACGTCGCCGGAGACGTCGCCCGCGCGCTCCGCGTTCGCGGCGAACGGGGCGTGCAGCCAGCGGTGCGTTGCTTCGAGCGCCGGGCTCCCTTCCGGCGTCGCGACCTCCGATGCGGCCGTATAGGCAATCATTACAGGCACATCGATGCCGAAGGCCGCGACGCGCTCGACCATCGCCGCGTCCATCGGTCGCGAGAGATCGAGCGCCGCAGCGAACGCCGGGTCACGCGGCGTTACCGAGAGGATGATTTGGACGGCGTCCGGCAGCCGCTCAGGCATCGCCTGGGCGAGCACAACGCGCCCCGTCGACTCGTCCCTCCGCGCGGACGTGGAGTTCACAGGCCGGCTCGCCAGGGTCAGAGCGCTCTCACGCAACCGCCCATCCACCCTGTCGATTCCCTCAAGAACAACGACCGCGTGGTGCTCCTCGACCATCCGCGCGATCGAAGGAAGCGTCGGCTCACACCTGAAGATCCTCGCGCATGCGGCCGTAAAGGCGTCGAGCGACGTCTCCGATCCCTCGAAGCTCCAGGCCACGAGCGGCTTCGAGCGGTCGGCGCGTGTCGCGAGCCACCGTCGGATCACCGACGCGCGGCCGAACGCCGTGCCTCCCACGAGCATCAACACCGGCGACGACTGGATCTCGCGCGCGACCATCTCGTGCGTCTCCCGCGCGTAAATACCCGGCGTTCCTGGGTCGAGCAGGCGCGACGTGTCCCACTGCGCAGCGCCGTCGGTGGGTTGCGGGCTCATGAAGGCAGCAAGCGACGCCTCGATCCGGCTCGCCGCCTCGTCGAGCCGCGGATCGGATCCATCGATCGTGGCCGTGGGCCCGCGCCGCGCAGCACGGACGGCGGTCGCCAGCTCGCGGCGCTGCTGATCGCCGATGCTCGCGAGGAAGCGCTGCGCCTCCTCCAAGGCCACGAGCTGCTCGAACGCGCTGCGCCGCCGCTCAATGGCCTCACACCACACCGTTGTAATCAGCTCCGGCGTCGGTAGGACGTGCGGGAACGACAGCGCGACGAGCCGAGCGCCCGGGCGCCCCGTCTCGAAGAGCGCCATGACCTCTCCGACAGCAGGCCAGTCGTCATCGGTGAACGCGCGCGCGCGCGCGCGCCAGGCATCGAGCTCAGGGCGCGAGCTGACCGTCGACGGGACACGGGCCAAAAGGCCATCGATATCCCTCTCGAGCTCCTCCAGGCGAGCGCGCGCCTGCGAAAGCTCGTTGACGACCGCGAGCACGCGGTCGCCCCGCGCGCCCAGGTGCTCCCTTGGGTGCCGCGCGCTCACGTAGTGCCCGACCGCCGCGCCGTTAGCGATCAGCGGGGCGCCCGCGAGACCCGGCGCGTCGGTCATCTGGAGGTAGAAATCAAGGAGGAGATCGTCGGCCTCGCCCCTCCGTAGGCGGCCCGCTATCTCAGCCACGTTCCCCGTCGGGTACCCATACATCCGAACGTCCTGCGGTGACGCAGGGGGCGCCGCGATCCGTAAGGGTGTCACACTCAGCACCGGCTCATCGAGCCGATACACAGTCGTTCGACGACTGGGATCCTCACGCGCGATGAGCCCGCGTCGGCGAGCCCCTCCGACGTCCACCGTAACCTCCGCCCCGCCCTGCCGAGGGACTGTGACCACGAGCGTCGGTTCAACGAGGTACCCACTCGTGGTTACACCCGACGCGTGGGTGATCTTCGCGCACGCCGCCCAAGGGACCTCCTTCGCCTCGAGCACTGCCGTAGCCACCGCGGCCCGCGGTCGCACCCGCACCTCATACTCCCGCCCGTCGAGCGCCCGCACGCGCGCCGTCGCGCCGCTCGCGGGTGTGTCGGCCCAATCCTTCCCCACGGCCAGCGTCGTCGCGCCGTCCTGCGCGATCACCTCGACCACGATCGGCTGAATCGCGGGGCAGGCCAGCGTGCCCGGCCCCGGCGAGGAGACGCGCCGAAACGCGAGCCGATCGCCGCGCCGTTCCACCTCCAAGTGGGCGTCCGGCACGCCAGCGAACACCTCCGCAGGAACGTCGCCGAACGCGATCCCCGCCGGGCCGTCGACCCGCACCGGCTCGCCGCGAGGCTGCGCGTTGACGCCGAAGAGCAGCAGCCAAAACGATCGCGCCCGGCGCGCGGCCTCCGGCAGCCGCGGGAGCATCCGCGCTGCCCAGACCGCCAGCGCCGCGCGGCGCGAAGCGTCCGTGAGCATCGTCACCGCCGCCGGCCGCAGTAGCCGCTCGATCGCGGTGACCACGCCAGGCCGACGCAGCGCCTGCCAGGTGACGAGCTCCTCCAGCCGCAGGAGCGGCGACGTCCCCCGGTGGACGCGCCGGATCACGCGGTACGCCGCGGCGGCTCGCGCCGGATCCTCGAGCAGACGCGCCCGCAGCAGCGACGCCGCTTCGATCCCTAGGCGCACTGCGGTCGCGCCGCGGATCTCCACCGCGGCGTTCCACCAAAAATCGGCCTCGGCCGATGGATCCGCGTCGGGCACGAGCTCAAGCCGCAGAGCGCGCAGGAGCTCCGGCTCGATACGGACCGCGAGCGACGCCAGCGTGGCGAGATCCAGGGCCTTCGGGTTCCGGGCGGCGAGGCGCTCGATCACGCCTCGCCGCTGCGGGTGCGGCGCCTTCGCCGGCCTCCCGGGCGTCGTCACGAGGACCCCGCGGCGATCGCGCGCCGGACCCTCGCCACGCCCGTCGGCCGATCCCACGGCAGGAGCGTCAGCCTCTTGGCGAGAGCGGCCGGCCATCGCTGCTCCGGGTACGGCACGAGCACGACCAGCGCCGAGCGGTTCCTCAGGAGCACATCGGCAAGCTCGAGCCACGCGCCGGTGACGTCGGTGTCCGTCGACAGTGCCGGCGCGATCCCGAGATCGCTCATCGCGAGCACCGTGGCCCCCTCGCGCGGCGGCCGGTAGTCGCGGAGCTCGGTGGGCGCCGACTCGTCAGCCACGAGGAGCGGCGATCCCTCGAAATAGCAGACGTCGGTCCCGTCGAGGCCCACGACGAGCCGCACGGCCTCGGTCATTTCGCGGGCGTCGCGCCCAAACGGCGCCATTCCATCGCTCACGTCGACGAGCACCTGCACGCCGCGCGCGACGGTCGGCGTCCGGCGGCGGAAGAGCGCCGTCATCGGCCGCAGCCGAGCGACATGATCGACCACGCGCTCGATGTCGATCGGCCCCTGGGCCTCCGGGCGCGCGACCGCCGTCGCGATGAGCGCGCGGATCCACTCGGGCCGAAAGAGCGGCGGCAGGTAGAGAGCCGCAGCCCGCCCCGGCTCGAGCGGCGACGCGATCGGCCTCCCGACGAGCGTGCCCGACGGCGGACGCGGTGGCGCCACGGCGATGATCTCCACGTCGAGGCGATCCCGGCTCGGCTCCGGCCGGGTCTCGACCGAGCGCTTCGCGTCCGAGCGAACGACGGGGCGCACCCCCGGCGGCTTCGCGGCGCCCTCGTCCGCCGACGGCGCCTCCGGAGCGGCGAGCGCCGGCGCGGCGAGCGCCGGCGCGGCAGGCGCCGCGGGGATGCCCAGGAGCTCGGCGATGCGCGCCCGCGTCTCGCCGTCTTGCGGCTCGAGGGCCGCGATCGCTCGGAGGAGATCGCCGAGCGGCATCAGCCTGACGAGCTCCCCGGCGTCTCCTCGGGCGCCTTGTGCTTCCACATCGCCGTCTCGGCCACCGCCTTCCACGCGCCCGACGCCGTGCCCTCGATCTTCAGCGATTTGCAAGCCTGCAGCGCGTCGACCAGCTCGGCCGCACTCGGCTTGCGTAGCCTCCGCAAGCACGCGCGCGCCACGAGCTCGCCGAGGAGCTTCACCACCTCGCGAAGAAGATCCTGGTCCACGTTGGGGAAGTGCGCCATCGCGATCGCCTTCAGTCGATCGTCGGTCATCTCGGGGATGTCGTAGGCGACGCAGCGACGCAGGAAGGCCGGCGTCAGCTCGCGCTCGCCGTTCGTCGTGATGATCATCAGGATCTGGACGCCCTCCTGCTGTTTCACGACCCGATCAGGCAGGTCGGACACGCGGAACCACCGCTGGTCGAGGACCATCAAGAGATCGTTCGGCACGTCGGGGTCCGCCTTGTCGATCTCGTCGAGCAGCACGACGACGCTCCGGGGATCGTCGGGGGCGATCGCCGCGCCGTACGTCCGCGCCAGATCCGGGTCGAACGCGCGCCAGAGGACGCCCGGCTCGACGTACTTCGCCGCGTCTTGCGCCTGCGACCGCAGCGCGTCGTTGTAAGCGTCGGCGAGGCGGCGGACGGCGTCGAAGCGCCACCCCAGCGTCTGCGCCTGCGTCTTCGACGTCACCGCGACCGGATCGAAGCGCCACCCGAGCCGCCAGGCCACGTCCGCGGCCAGCGTCGACTTGCCGGACCCGGGCGCTCCACGCAGGAGGAGCGGCCGGTTCGCGGCCATCGCGACGTTCACTGCAAGCGTGAGGCCCGGCTCATACACGTACGGCACGTGGCGCTCGGGGCGGACCTTCCCCTGGGCGAGCGCTGTTGGATCGAAGAGCGGTCGGTACTGCGTACCTGCGTCGGCTGTCGTCATTAGGTGACCTCGCTGTAGGCCCATTCGAGCTCGTCGAGCCCGCTCTGATACTCCGTCATGATGGTGATCTCGGCGTCTTCAGGGATTTTCGGCTCCACGATCGGGACGCCTGGATAATCGAGCTTCACGCTCTCGGTAAGCGTCGACCCCACGAGGAGGAGGAAGCGCACCTTGGGATAGTGCTTGTGCAGCGCGGCGATCTCCTCTGGATCGGGTGGCGGGTGAGGCACGATCAATACGATCGGATGCTTCGCGTAGTTGTGTGAGGTGCTCCGCTCGCGGACCTGCGACAGCGCGCAGTTCCAGACCTTGTTGGAGCCGAGGGTGGCCTCGACCTGCGCGTGCAGCCCCGTGCCGTCCGTGAGGACGACGAAGGATGACCGCGCGCCGGGGAAGAGCCGCTCGAGGCACTTAGCCCGCAGCCCGTACCAGTCCCCGATCTGGTGGCTCGTGGCGTTCAGGAGGATCACGAGCTTCTCGCGCGTACCATCGGAGATGAGCTGCCAGAGCACCTTGAGCGCCTGGACATCGAGCCACATGCTCGCGGACATCTGAAGGATGTTCTTCGCGTACCTCTCCTCCACGGAGACCGCGAGCGGCTTGAGCGCCTCAGTCGTCGGCGTGATGCCCTGCCGCATCATCTCCTTCGCGACCTGCTTCGCCAGCTCGACGGGAAGCGTTCCGTGCGGCGACGGGATGCCCAGCGTGGAGGCGACGCTGGGCAGGGTCGCCTCGGCCGCCTTGATCCAGTCGGCGACGGCCGTGAAGAATGGCGGATCCTCGGTCGGAAAGGTGAACACCTGCCCGCGCTCCTCGAAGAGCTTTTTCGCCACGAGCGTCATGGGGACCGCGCGGAGCGTCGCTCCGCGTGGGATGCCCTGGTTGTCGCTTTCCGGCATCGAGGCTACGAGGCCCACGACGTACCCGTCCACGAGGACCGGGCTGCCCGAGAGCCCCGCCGCGTGGATCCCCCCTTCTGCGGTCGCTTCGTCGACTAAGAGCTGGATCCGGTCGCCGTAGAACGTCCGCACGGCGCCGCCGTACGACTGCCCTGCGTCTTCGGCGTCCTTCGAGAAGCCGAACGTGGTCCACCTCGGGTGGTAGGCGGGTACGAGCGGGCGGGCCTGGAAGGGCGTGAGGGGCGGCGGATCGTCGAGCCGGACGAGCGCCCAGTCATCCTTTGGGTTGAAGCAGAGGACCTCGCCCTTCGTCGGGAACGCGCTGTCGGCCACGGCGAGCCGCGCGAAGCGGACGCTGACCTTGCCGCTGACCTTTCTGACCGCGTCGTTCGGATCGTGGACGACGTGGGCCGCCGTGAGCACGTCGGTCGCCGAGATGAGGAACCCGGTGCCGCGCCGCGGCTCGCGCCCTGCGCCGAGGTCCACCACGATGCGACAGACTGCACGGAGCTCCAACAACACCGTTTCCTTTCAGGGCGTGCTGCCGAGGACTATACTCGACCGAGCTGTCGGAGCGAAGCCGCGGCACGAAGCGCGGGCGGCTCGGTGGAGGGTAATTTGCGAAGGGTGTTCGTTGCGGGCGCGGCGGCGGCGGCGCTCGCGGTGTGGGCAGGTTCACTTTTCGGTCAGGCCGGCGAGCCGTCGGGCGCGCCGAAGAGCGAAGGCGCTTCCCCCGTGGCGCCGCAGCGAGCCGAGGGGCCGCTAATCGAATCCGCCCGTGGCACGACGCAGGTGCTGCGGAGCGACGCCAAGCTGCGGATCCCTTTGGTGCTCCAGAGCGGCGTCGCGCCGGACGCGATCTGGCCGCAGGTCGCCTCGGTCACGACCTTCGGCGCCGACGATCCAGGGCTCCTGTCGGCATTCGTCCCGAAGATCGCCGTGGAGCAGGGCGCGGGGCCCGTTCTCACACTCGAGGTGGTGCGCGCGCTCCGCCCTGCGACCTACGACGTCGCGGTGGAGCTGCTCGTCCGCCAGGCACAGGCCGCCCCCGCGCGCGAGATCCTGGTCGTCCGCGTCCTTGCCGACGTAGGGGCGCTGCGACCGATCGGCCCGCTGGTCTTTGAGCAGGACCTCTCCGTCTTTCGCTCGGACGAGCCTCTCCGCCCCAGCAGCGTCTCGCTCCGCGAGACGACGGGAAAGACGGCGCTCGGGCCGATCGAGGCCGAGCAAGTCGGCGCCGCGACGTCCGGCGATCAGCCGATCGTGGCCCGGTTGGTCGTGACGCCGCCGGCGAACATCGACCCCGACGCGTCGCAGCAGGCGACCTTTACGTCGGAGGGATCGTTCCCGGCAGGCACGTCGCGCGGGAAAATAGAGATCCGATCGCCCCAACTCCGCGAGGCGATGGTCGTCGATTACGAGCTCCGCGCGCGCTATCACCACGTCTGGATCCTCCCTGTCTTCTGGGGGGCGGGGCTCCTCGGGTGGCTCTACCGCGTCGTCCTCCGCCAGCGCGAGGAGCGCCACCGGCTCGAGGTCCAAGCCGGAGGCGTCGTGGGGCGGCTTCGCGCTGAGCTCAAGCGGAACACGAGTGACGACCAGGTGACCCTTCGCGAGGGCCTCGATGCGCTGGAGCACGCCCTTCGTGACGGCGACGTCGCGGCCGTCCGTGCGGCGATCGAGAGCGCCGACGCGCGTTTAGCGAAGGCCGCGGCCGCCCGCGTGCAACGCCGGACCGAGCACCTCACCGCGATCGCGGCCCGGCAGGCCGACGTGGACGTCGCGTGGAGCCTGCCGTCAGGCGTTGATCTCTCAGCGGCCAAGCTCGCGCTCTCGACGGCGCGGAGCGCGTTCCTCGCGGACGACATGGCCGGCGGCGAGGCCGGTCTGGGAGAGGTCCAGGGCGCGCTCGCCGCCTTGCCCAAGAAGGCGATGGCCTGGATCGAGCGCATCCGGGTCGCCGTCACGCGCTTCGACCCCGGCCAGGGGCCCGTCCCCCACACAATCCGCCTGGAGAGGAAGGAGGACATCGCCAGGCTTCGAGCCGCGCTCGATGCTGCCGCCGTGTGCTGCGCGGACCCACGCGCTGCGACGAAGGATCTCCTAGCCGCCGTCCACGCCGCGCACACGATCGCCGAGGAGGTCGTCGGCCGGGCGCGGGCGAGGGTCGCGGAGGTCGCCGGCGCCTTGGCGAAGGCGATCGACGACGACGACGCGAGGAAGCAGGTGCAGGAGGCCGCGGCTCGCCTGCCGGGGGATCGCAGCGACACGGCCGGCGCGCTGGAGGTGCTCACGGGCGTGTTCGATGACATCCACGAGGCCGTGGGGACGGTGATCAAACAACAGGGTGGCGGGGCGACCTCCGATGACGCGGAGACGGCTTGGAAGGAGGGTCGCTACCTGGATGCGGTCACCGCCCCCGACTCGAGCAAGGGGGTTGCTGGGATGGGTGGAACGAATGTCTCCGACGACGGAGGCGGCGCCGCGCTCGAGCCCATGACCGTGGCCGTGGCGGCGCCGGTGGTCGTCGCGGGCGCGCAGACCTTCGCGCTCACACCGCCGGTGTCGGTCCCGCTCGACGTCTTGTTCGTGAAATCGGCCCGCCAGCTCGTGCGGGATCGCCTTTGGATCGGCCTCATCACGGCCGGTTTATCCGGCGTATTCGCGTGGCTCCTCTACAAGGATTCGTGGTTCGGCTCCCCAAAGGATTGGATCGGTGTCGCCGTGGTGGCGTTTACGTCCGACTTCACGATCGAGGCGCTGCTCGAGTCGAGCACGAGGGTAAAAAAGCCGTAGCCCGAGTTTGCCGCGGCGAAGCTTCAAAAATCCACGCAATCCCGTATTCGCCGCACAACAGCGGTACGTCGGCGTATGACCTACGCGTGCCCTACGCGGCGCGGAAGCGCGCGAGGTCGAGGTGCTGGAAGGGCGCGAGCTACTCGGCATTGAGATCGGAACGCACCGTGCGGGCGCGAGCGATTCCTCCCGTTACGTCGCGAGCCGTCGGACCCTTCGGGATCTGGGAGGCGCATGATGACGGATCGCACCCGCTCGGAAGGCGTGGACCCAACGCGGGCCCAACCAGCGAGCCCGGGGCCCGAGGAACTCGCGGCGGCCGACCCATCGCCTCCACCGCCCCGCGCGGTCGTGTTCGCAGCGCTCGCCAATGCCCTCAGCTGCGCCGTCGCCCTCGGGGACCACCTTGCGTCTCGGGTCGTTCACGAGGCAATTGGTCGGCTGCTCGGTCTAGCGCCAGCACCGGCGGGGAGGGCAAGGCCGCGCCGACGGTAGCAGGCCGCATTGACGAGGCGCCCAGATAGGACAGATGCGAAGCTCCTAAGAGGACGAGCCGCGTCGGCGTGGTACGCTAACAGCAGCTCACCTGCGGGGCGCCGTGGCGAGCGGAGCGAGCCGCTGCACCCAGCCGGGTGCAGCGGCTTCTTCGGTGACACCGCCGCGGTAACGCAACGCGGTGGCCGCTACTGCACACTAGCAGTCGTGCAGGTCACGGATGAGTTGCGGTTCGGCAAGAGACTGACGGATCAGTGTCTTGACCACCTCTCTCAGGAACTTAAGTGCCGTCTGATAGTCCGGGATCTCGCCCATTTTGTACTCGGGCTTGTCCCCGTGAGCGATGGCACTCCGGATGCCGTAGAGCTTCCTCCAGATCTGATTCCCACCGAGTTTTCCAGGAAACCACTTCTGATAGCCGAAACCTCCCGAAATCCGGTGCTCAAGGAGGCCCATCTTGCTCACGACCTGCTTCGTTAGGGACTCGTGGATGTCCTTGGGGTCGGGCTTATGCGTGAGCAAAGACTCGATGATAGTCATGTACCCCACCAAGCCAAGGCGAGAGCGCGGATCAATCGAGCGCAAGACATGAAGCTCATACAGCTTCGGCTTCAGCGCGATCACACTCTCATCGTGCGTCTGAATCTGCTTGTACAGGCGCGAAAACTGCGCAAGGTCATCCGCCGAGAGCCGACTAAGTCCCTGAGATGGTGCCCCTCCCGTGTTCGAAAGGGTCAAGAAAAATCGATGAAGATCCAGAGGACTCGTAACCGGGCTTCGTACGCGCGCATTGGGAAGTAGCATGTCTTTCGTGAATCCGATGGCCGCATACGCAACATAGTTGAGCGCGAATTCGACCTCAGCCTCTCCCGGGAGAAGCGATCCTGCCAAGCCGATTTCGTGAATTTCGTTGCCCATCCCGGTGAAGTTGACTACAAAATACCGGAAATCCTCCAGCTCTCGCGCCACGAAGCTCCATCCGCCGTCCTCCCGCGGCACCCGTTTAAATTCGTACGGAGTTGGATACGGGGTTACGCCCCAGTGTGGGACGAATGGCTCAAGGTCGCGTCGAAGTTCTTGGATCTGCATGTTGTCCGCTCGGACAAGTGTGAACCCCTCAGCGATGTCGTACGGGAGCGGGGCAGTGATCTCCTCGACATTAACGAGCAGGGCGAAGCCCGCATGGGGCGCTGGAACGGAAGGGTCGGCCGATTCGGACATGATGCACCCAAGGATGCGCGGGTTCGCGTTCTATATCAACTGCTCGGTTAGGAACTCTTCTTGTCGGCAACTACGCGCTCCTTCCATCGCGCAGGGCCCAACTCGATCGGCAGCGCCCGAATGATGGCACGCAGGCCATCCAGGTCATTTTCTACCGATATGAATACAGACCTCCTTAAGGTCTTAGGAACCTCAGCGCCATCAAAGACTAGAGTAATGATCTGAAACTTCTCGGCGCGCTCGACCTTGCGGTTCATCGCCAAATCGACCTCTTGGCCAATCCAACGATCGTCGCGAAAATCGGGCGTCACAAAGAACACCGCGGCGCAGGACTTCTCCATACCAGTTTCAAGGGCCCTGTGGAGCACGTCACCGGCTACAACCTCTTCCTCGTCCAGCCACGGTCTATAGCCGAGATCTTCCAGGACTCGGTGATATCGACGAATACGTTCTTTGTTGACCCATTTGTGGCTCAGAAATACTCCAAGCTCGCTCTCGGAAGGTATCCGGGGCAGCGGCACACCAGCCAAGTCCCTCATATCTGGATTCGTCATTGCGGCGGCCTCACGGATTCGGCGGGAAAGTTCTTCAGCGAGAGGGCGAATTACTAACGACTGGACCACACCTAGCGCGTCGGAACGCTTGTGCTTCCCAAACAGCGCACCAAAGTTTTCCGCGCGCATTTGGTTTCGTTCGTCGGAGGCGAAAGAGCGCACGAAGTCCAGGTAAATAGTCAGCTGTTCATCCTTGTTGTCCGGCAGATTGAGCGCGTCGAGAACGACACGTCGGTGCTCGCGACCGCGGGTTTGCGCGTCTAACCACGCGTTTACATCAAAGGAAGGGAGGTTGGCGAGGGCTTCCTGACAAAGTGGATTGCGGTCGAGTTGCTTGACGAACAGCCGGAGGTGGTGAAGAAAGTCGTCATCATCAGCATGGATGAGAGCGTCCCGTGCCCCTTTGAAGTCGGAAAGGGCATCGACCAAGTCTTTTCTGGTAGGCATGAAACTCCTCACTCAGTTCACTGGGGCAGAAGTTCTGTGTGGCAGTTCGGACAATGCACAGTACCACGCCACCCATCGTCTACTTTGAATGTGCCTCTACATTGCAAGCACAATATGGGAACCAAATCATCAGGTTCCGGCCCGGAAATCGGTCGAGGGCTGCGGACGGATGGGCCTGAGACCGTGATCTTGAGGAAGCTGTTCGAACGGAGGCCGGAACCAAAATTGCGAAACATTCGGAAGAGCGCTGGCTCTATGATTTCACGCCTCGCAATACGGCGGATGTAGGAGACGGTTTCAGGATGGACGAAATCCTGTCGTGGTCCGAGCTTGGCGCAGTAGGGGCAACAGGTGCTTTTGCTGTCCGTTGAGGGAGGATCCTGGCCTGCCGAGGCAATCTCGGCATCGCGGAGAGACTGCTGGAGCCACCAAGCGAGCGCGTCTTGCTGCTCGCTCACCTCGCCCTTGAGCTTGAAATCCTGGCCACAACCTGGGCACTGCCATCTAAGAAACCCGCCCGAGTCCGCCGCCACAGTGATCAAGAAGTGCTTGTTGGAGTCCTCCGTCATGGGTTCCTTCTTGTCGTGTGTCTAGCGCCGCCATGTGCTGCGGGCGAGCGCCGCGGGCGCAAAGCGCATGCAAGCTCGGCCGTCAGCACCATGCAGGGTTGGGTCGCCCTTACGATGGGGCGATCTGGTTCGACTCTGGCAAAGTCAAGCGCCGTCATCGTCATCACCAATAGGACGAATAGGAAATAGGTCACCGACGCTTGAGCAATGAGGACACGGAACCTCAAGTGGCTGCATTGCGCTGCGTTCAAGTGCAACATTGGGCCAGACGAGAAGGCGGTCTGCGACCCGCATCATGGCTCTAACATCTCCATCCTGAGAAACCACAAATCCGACACTCCCCTTATGACGGGCGCAGTAGCGCATCATCGATCGATGTCTCGTTCCCCATCGGGTCGGGTCGATTCGCTCGCCAGCTGTGCCGCATGGATTTAGAGCCAGGAACGCAAAGTCCGGATCTCGTTTCGTCACAATCTCCACACCAAAGCCGCGAATGCTCAGTCCACGCACAGCGACCACAAGGCCATCGACACCCGTGAGTGAGGCGATGAACTGCATAGTGCCTGCCTGCGCTCTGACAGCGTCTGCATTGCGACGCTCTGCTTGCTGAAGATCGAGGAGCATCACATGCAACCGTTCTTCATCGTTGGTGTCCAGTCCAAAGTGCCGGAACGCCCACGCCATTACGTCGCTGGCGCACCGCTCAACCAGCGCCTGGTCCATGCGGCAATAGTCGATTGCATGCTTGAACTTCAAGTCCGAGAGGGTGGATTTGGGCAGAAGCAGGAGAGCGCCTCCGTGCCGGAGTTGTCTAATCTGAAGCAAGACTCCGGACAGCGCTTCGAGCCATCTCTCTCTAGCGCGATCAAGCCATAGCTTAAACGGTAATTCTGGGATCTCTATGGGTCCGTAAACGCCATTGCCGTCTAGTCGGTCACTTGGGCTTTGCCATCGGCGAATAGCTTGTACCACCCTGGAAAGATGCGCGTCGGCGAGCTTGCCGAGGGCCTCGGCGATCGGACCGTCGTGGAATACATCTTGAAAATCGGTCGCAAGCGAGTCCCGCTGAAGCCTTGCGAGCAAGGCAGTATCGTGATAAACGGAGATACATCCAGGTCCGACGACTTCAATCTGAAATCTGCCGGCACGCGGATAGAACTTGTCCTCCTTGTGATGCCGAAATCCATGAACAAGGTGCTCTTGATCGATGACGGCCCAGATGATCCAACCTTCATTCGTGGTGGGACGTACGGCGATCGCACCGGCATCGGGAGGAATTGCCTGTGAGAAGCGGGCGAGGTGCTCAGGTGTGAGTGGGACGGGGTTCGCCAGCGGTACAACAGACCACCGATCCGTGCGAACTACTTGTGGCACGTCATTGGTCGTTTGCTCGGCGTCGAATACGGATACACTACAAGTGACTTTCCGCCCTTCATCTGTGATCATGCTTGCCAGGAAAGCAGTCTCGAAGAGCGATGCCAGGCGCGTTCGATCAGGGACGGCGGGCTGCTTCCGGAAATGCCGAGTGACGGCGGTGACTAGATTGCGGAGGTTGCCGGCTATCATTCTCAGTTATACGGACTATGGGACGAGTACTTACGGTTCGGCGGGTGGTGGCTTGTCAACATGTGACAGCGGAGATGTGTGCCTAGCTGCGACAACTGGTTGCCATCCGTGTTCGCTTCATGAGTACCATCTCGCAACACCTCAGGGATGTCGAACCTGCTCGATTGCGCAATCCGCCGGCCCAACGCTGGATTTTGCCGTACGCCCATGCGCTGCGCAGGGGCTTGTTAACGATAATTCAAAGTTCATTATCCATCGCAATCGTAGCGCGCGATTTGGTCTTACAGTGCGCATTGTACCGAGGTGTGGCCCGTAGCCGCTCGGCTGATAAATACTGGGCATGGTGCTCATGACTCGTCCTACAACTTCGAGGCAAGGACCGACAAAAAGCCTTCCACTGCCTCGCAACAGTGTTCGGCGAGATCGTTCACCAGGTGACCAATGGCTTGCTCTTGTTCGGCTGAGCCAACCTTTGCAGTGCGTAAGTCCATCCATGTTATCGTGATTGGTCCGCGCGCTGGATGTGCCGACACCGCATGACCGGCGGCGATGCACAGGTTGCCATCAGCCATGAGAAAGAGAGCTGCTCCGGACCAAAGCGTCACCGGTACGTCGCCAGGGCTCCTAACGACGGCTTCAATGCCGGTGTTCCACTCGTCTTCTTTGCCTGCCAAACTCTGACGAGCCATGTTGCGTATGAGCCCACCGGCGCCGAACTCGACGGGAAATGGAACCACTTCCGAGAGTTGCTTAACGAGCGGGCGAAGCCGCCATTCCAAAGTCTGGTATGCCTCCTTGGCGCGTTCCAACCGAGCCTTCTGAAGTTCGTCTGCTCTTCTGGCCGGCTCGTGCAAGGCGGCGAGTCGTGATGCAAGACTTGAGAGATCCGATGGGAGTCTGACAGACACAGGGGCGGCCAGCCAGGCGCGAAGCTCGGCGCCCATCTGGGCCATGCTCGGTCGGTCAGAAGCGTTCGGGCTCGTTGCGTGCTCAATAAGCCGATCAAGAAGGTACGCACGTGGGTGTGATATGTACGCGTCTAATACTAGGCCGCGATCTTCGACACGCTGAAGGCCGGGCGGTGGGTAAGTTTGCCCTGCAGCGAGTACCCAAAGGGTTTTGGCTAGAGCGTATACGTCCACGCTCGCGCCACTGACGCCGGGTTTGCCCAGTAGCATCTCGGGTGCGATGTAGTTCTCCGCACCCAGTTTCTCGCCGTGGACTGTCTCGGCCGTCTTTTCCGGGAAGTCAACGAGACCGAAGTCGCCGATGACCCACGCGCCGGCATGGTTGTAGAGGTTGGCTGGCTTTATGTCGCGGTGAAAGTACGAGTCTGCATGCAACGATGCTAGTGTTTCGGCAAACGTCGCGATGGCATCCACAACGTCGGCGAGAGAAGCGTCGTTTTTTCTGATGTACTTTGTAACCTCGATCGCCAGCACTGTTGCGAGCCACGGTGGTGAGTCGTGCGAAGGATGCTCCGGCGCACAGGCATCTATGAGCGCCAAGACCCCCGGTCGGGAACGCAGTTGTTGAAGGGCTGTGATCTCGTCACAGAATCGCTTGTATCGCTGGCTTCCTGGTTTCCAAAACTGTTGGCTGAGCATCTTGAGCGCTGCTCGCGAACCGTGGTCGTGTATGGCTTCCCAGACCTCAGCGTTTCCGCCCCTGCCGAGGTAACGCTCGAGTCTCCAGGGACCAACACGGTCACCCTTGCGTCGTTCTTCAGCCATGAGACTGGTCTTTCATGGTGCCGCCTTGCAGGTCGTCGCCTTCGTCCCCTGGTCCACAGAACTATCAGTCCATTGGTCCACCGAAGCCGCCGGACCAGGTCTGTCTAGATCGTCGCCTTCTGTAACCTCCCCCCACGGAAAGTCTCACGGACCGGCTCTGTGCCGCAAGGCCCGAACGCCGTCCAGCGCCATAGGGTAGATGCGTCTAACGCCGGCGGCAGTCGCTGTTTTTCCGGGGGGCCGGGGGCGCGGCCGACGCGCCGCCGGAGGCGCCGCGCATAGTTGACATGGCGCGGGCCGCCTCATCGGGAGGTTGCCGGACACATCGGCTATGACGCTGACGCGCTGCAAAACGGAGAGGTGCTTGAGTAACTCATCTTTCAGCTCCTGGTCCTCGGGTGCGTAACTGACGAAGAGCTGGAGCGCACGAAGCTCGGCCTCGGACACGGTCTCGAAGTGTTGCTGCTGGCTCGCCGAGATGCAAGACTTGGCCGGCAGAGATCGGGCGCCCGCGTTGAGCCGGAGCTTCTCCAGCTCGTGCTTGCTCAGGTCTCTCCACCAGCCAGGGGCACGGGCGATCCGGTCCGCCATCCGCCGGCCTCGCAGCAGGGCGGCGCCGTCGCCCCCGGCGACGCTCGCCCCCATGGACGAGGATTTGTCCTCGATGGCAGCGATCGCCGAGGTGGGCTGGTGTCGCGCAGCTTCGGGGGCAGGACCGGACCGGTCTCAGCGGCGGAACAGCGAGGAGAATCGCCCGGCGGGTGTGACGATGACGTGATCGGCGAGAGGTACGCCGAGCAGGTGCGCGGCGTGCTCCACGGCGTTGGTCAGGAACACGTCCTCGTCGGTGGGCTTGGGATCGCCGCTCGGATGATTGTGGCAGAGCACGAACGAGGTGGCGGCCATCTCGAGCGCGGCGCGCAGCACATCGGTCTGCTGGACCACGGTGCCGATGAGTCCGCCACGCGAGAGCATGCGGACGCCGCGCACGCCGTGGTGGACGTCAAGCGCAGCCATCCAGAGCTCCTCGTGCACGAGGTGGGCGAGCATGGGTTCGAAGAAGCGGGCGATCTCGCGCGGCGTGCGCAGGCGCCTCGGGCGGCGCGTGCGCGCGGCGTGCACGCGCCGCCCGAGTTCGAGGGCGGCGAGCAGCCGCAGCGCGTGTTCGGGTGCGAGTTCGGTCCGCTGCGCGACCGCGTAGGGCGTCAGGCGCCCGAGCTCCAGCAGGCCGTGCATGCCGAGCACGCGCGACGCCGCACCGGGCACGCCGAGCACCAGGTCGACGAGCGTGGCCTCCGGGGCGGTGGGCACGTCGACGAGCGGGGCGGCAGGGGGGCTCTCGGCCGCGTCGCTCATGACGCCCCCTTGGCGGAGGCGAGCCGCGGCGGGTCGAGGGCTGGGAGGAGATCCGCGAGCGCCTTCACGCAGGCGCTCTGCACGGCGCGGCTCATCGCGACCACCTCCGGTAGCGAGCGAGGGAGCGGGCGAACAGGCGCCGCGCCAGACGGAGCCGCGTGGCCACTGTCGGCCTTGGGATTGCGAGGGATTCGGCGACCTCGTGCATCGTCAGGCCGGTGGCGGTGAGCGCCAGGACCTCGCGAAGCTCAGGGCGGAGGCGGTTGAAGGCACGAAGCAAACCGCGCGCGACGAGGCGATCCTCCGGAGAGGAGGCAGCGAACGTGGAGAGACGCTGAAGATCGAGCGGGGCCGTTTCGTGTCGGCGGTAGGCCTTGTCACGGTAGTGCGAAGCCTGTCGCGAGGCGACTCCGGCGAGCCAGGTGCGGAGGGCGTCGGCGGGAGCAAGAGCCGGGGGCGGGCGGAAGCGGCCGGCGCGCATGCTGCGCCAAGCGCCGAGGACGGTGTCCTGCGTGGCATCGTCGAGATCGGCGGGGAGAACGCCGCGGGCGCGGAGGGTGCTGCGGATGAGCGGACGCTGTTCGAGGAGCGCGGTGGCTTCGAGGTAGACGGCGGGGTGAGATGGCTGGTGCCGGCCTCTGGGCGGACCGGCGAGCCGGCTGGAAGCAGCGGGACGGGGGCGGCGGCGGGAGGACGGATCGATCTCTTGGCCCGGTTCAGGGCGTGGACGTACTGTTTCCATGTCGGACCTCGTGCAAGCGGGGTTCGGCCACGCAGCCCGGGGCGTTGGCGCGCCCGCGGGCTGCACTTGTTGCGCTGCCCGCAGCTTATGCGCCGCGAACCAAGGCAGTCAAGGGAACATAACCTAAAGGTTGCGTTTTCGCAGGACGCGGAGGGGACGCCGCAGGTATGGAGGGCGATCATGCGGATGCGGTGCTCGAGTACATCGGGGCGAACGTGCATCGGCTTCGTGTACGGTCCGGTCTGAGCCAGGAGGCACTCGCCAAAGCGACGGGTATCAGCACCGGCTTCCTGCAGCGTGTCGAGAGGGGAAAGACGAACCTTGGGGTCGTCATTCTCGTCCGCCTAGCTGACGCGCTCGGTGTCGCGCCCGGTGCTCTGATGCGTCGCGCCACTCTGCCGGAGGCGACGGTCGGGAGGCCGCGCAGGGCACACGCGAAGCAGGGATCTTCTGGTTAGCCGAGCCCGGCTTGTCGTGCGAGGCGAAGGCCTCCGCTAGCCGGCAGTGCCGCGCTGCCGAGGAGTTTGCTCTATTGAGAGCGGAACCGGCGATGGAGGGAGCGCGACCAGTGCCGCGCCACCGGCCTGCGCAGGTCGCGCTACGCAGCGCGAACGTACGCGAGCGGGAAGGAGTCTTCCTGCGTTCACGGCACCTTGCGCCGGCGCGCTTCGCATGCAGCCCGGTAGCGGCGCTCGCGCTCCACGAGGTCCCTCAGCCCGGCGTTGGCGATCCATTGGGTCAGGTAGCTTCCGGAGTTGGTCTGCGTCGAGCACGTCGCCGCCGATATCCTCGACGACGGATGGCGTGTTCCTCGCTGGAAACGTCGGTGGCGGCGACGACAGGAACCCCGGTACGAAGGCGAAGCCGGTGTACACCGTCGCGCGCGTCGTCGAGCTCGCGCGCGCTGGACGAGGGCGCGTGTTCCTCTGCAATGAGGGATTTATCGTGGATCAGATCAGGGCGCCCTCCGGCGTGGATCTCCGCGGGGGCTTCCACTGCCGGAAGTGGGAGCGCGATCCCCTGCTCCCGCGGACCCAGTTTTCTCCCCGGCGGGTCTTCGGCCCGCAGGTGATCGTCGAGCCCGCGGGCCCCGACGACAGGGGGGCCGCGGACGGGGTGTCGACGCTCGCCGATCTCTACGTCCGCTCGTGGGGCCCGGTCGGCGTGCTCGCTCAGTCGAGCACGGAGGTGGAGATCTTGCGGAGCGAGATCTCCGCCAGCGGAGGCGATGCTGGCAGGACTGGCGAGAACTGGCCGACCATTCAACCCGACGGACCAGATGGCATGGTCGGCGGGGCCGCGTGCTCGGCGGCCGTCGTGGCTGGCGGCCCTGCGGTCGTGAACCAGTGCGAGAACGGGGTCACGAGCACCGGGGGCAAGGGAGGGGACGGGCGGCCGGACAGCGGCGAGGATGGAGGCGACGGCGAGCCCGCCGACCTCTTGCCGCCCGCACGCGGTGGTATCGGGGAGCAGGACAACCGCAGTTGCGACATCGGATCCGACGGGGGCCCGGGGGCCTCGGGGACGCAGGGCGCGCCCGGCGAGGGCATCGGGCGCCTCACCGAGACAGGATGGGAGGGCGACACGGGGGGCGAAGGGACCTGGGGCACGCCGGGCCAGGGCGGCGGCGGCGGCGGCGGTCGCTGGGGTGGGATCACCCTGTGCGGCGTGGCCTCCAGGGGAGGCCCAGGAGGAGGCTCGGGAGGGGCCGGCGGTTGCGGTGGCCGAGGTGGCCGCGGGGGAGGAAACGGTCAGCCGTCCATCGGCGTCATCGCGCTTCACGCCCGGGTGACCGTGCGCGACACCAAGATCACGACGAACTTCGGCGGCCATGGCGGCGACGGCGGGGAACCCCAGCGCGGCGGACGAGGCGGCAGAGGCGCAGCGGGCGGAAAGCTGGAGGATGAGTACACCGCCTGTTACGGCGGCCATGGCGGCGAGGGAGGGCCCGGCGGCTACGGCGGCCCGGGGCGCGGCGGCGACTCGATCGGCGTCGCCTACCTCGACGAGGACCAGCTCACGCTCGAGGGCGTCACCATCGAGACCGGACGGCCGGGCGAGGGCGGCACCAGCTGGAACCACGATGGCAGCACGACGACGGGAGAGAGCGGCAAGGCGCACGAGACGCTTAGGTTTCCCGAATAGGGCCGCCCGCATGACCGCTCGCGTCCGCTCCGCGCTCGGCGGCGATGTGGCCGAGCTCGACCAGCTGGACGGCCATAACCCCGAGCTCGCCGATGTGCACCTCGACCTCCGCGCCCGTGCCGCCGCGGGGCGAAGCCGCCAAGCTCGTCTCGATCT
Source organism: Sorangium sp. So ce1153 (assembly GCF_051521595.1). Classification (NCBI taxonomy): domain Bacteria; kingdom Pseudomonadati; phylum Myxococcota; order Polyangiales; family Polyangiaceae; genus Sorangium; species Sorangium sp. So ce1153. Next base: position 10,434,926 of record NZ_CP150361.1, on the reverse strand, counting down.
CCCTGCCGAGCGGCGCGGCACAAGCTCGGCCGGGTCGGCGGCGGACGCCAGGGAAGGGCTACACCGGAGCCACGAAAGTCCATGCGACCGAGAAGAGGCACATGTTGATCGTCGCCTTGCCCATCGACGCCCCGTCCATCGCCACATCCGGTACCACCTCGTTCCCGAACTCCGGTGGGATCCGTCGGTAGCCGGGGTACGTGGCCTCGATCTCCCGAGCGATGTCGCGCGCCACCGGCTCCTCGTCTGGGATGCCGGGCAGGTGGATCCCGTAGTACGGCCCGAGCAAGGACACGTGGAAGCTGAGCGCCGTTTGGTCGGTGAGCCAGATGCGGGCCGAGTACGCCGGGTCGGCCCCACCGGACAGCAGGTGGAGCGACTCGTTTTGAAGGCCGTATCGACTCCCCAGGCGGCGGATCATCGCTTTCCACGTTGGGTACTCCGCTCGCCCGCGGCTTGCGGCTTCCACCAGGCGGCGGTGCTCCTCCGTGTCGTCGTAGAAGGGCTCGTCGGGAGGTACGTGGATGCGTGCGAAATTCTGCACGCCCCGCGGGTAGAAGCGGTAAACGACGTCGAGCACTTCGGAGCGAGTTATCGCCTTTATTTCGTCACCCTAGCACCGAGCCGCGGATAGTTGGATCTGAACGTCGCCAGCATCTCGTCGATAAGCCGATGCGAGCAACGGCAGCCACCAGCGCCTGACATGGACCTCGACCTGCGCGGCCACTCCGCCCCCGACCAGGTGGACATCGGGGCGCCGGATCCATCCCCGGCCAGCCGGACATCCCGAACTCGCCGGCGTCCACCTCGACCTCGCCGCCGCTCCTCCGCCTGACGCCGCCTCAAGCGAGCGGCGCCTCCTGCGGGGTACAGCCGGCCGACCGCGTCAGCGACGACGTCGGAAGCCGAGGACGAGAGCGGCGCCCATGCCGACGAGCACGAGCAGGGCCAAGCCGACCCACGCCCAATCCCGGGGATCCGAGCTAAAGGAGACGGCCACCGCACCGCACCCGGGAGACCACGCTGTTTTCATTGAGCAGCCCATCCTCACATAAACCGCCCCCTCCGGTCCGCCGGGAGGTGCGGACCCCGCCGCGGTCGTCCTCGGCGCCGCAGCCCAGCTGTCTGCTCCGGCGCCATGTACGGCGCCAGCGCGGCGCCATGTACGGCGCCAGCGCGATCGCGAGCTCGCCGGCGTCCAGCGCCGCGACGTGGCCGAGCTCGACCAGGTGGACGGCGACGGCCCCGAGCTCGCGCGGCGCTCCTACCTGGAGGAGATGATCCGCTCGCGCTCCAGGAGCTCGACGCCGGCGGTCGAGTTGGCGGCTCCAGGAGCTCGACGCCGGCCGCCTCGACGCCCGCGGCGGCGCGCTGGCGCTCCAGGGCCTAGCTAGACGCCGGCGGCGGCGCGCTCGCGTCCAGCGCGGCCCGACGATCGCGCGTCTGAAGCGGCCAACGGCGCGAGGGTAGCTGCTCCTGCCATATGCGACCCTCCGTTGTCGTGGTGTTTCGGGCTCGGGACGGAGCATGAACGTGAGCCCGTGAGGAGGCCCGAAACGGTAATTCTGACGACCCGGTAACTCGTCGCGAGTTACCGGGATCTGGTCAGGCGGGGAAACCGTTCTGGCGACGCGCAGTTAGGCCGCTTCGAGGGAGCACCCGAGGGGTCGATTTTGGGGGGTCGCGAAGGGGTCGATTTGGTAATTCTGCGCAGGGTTGGCTGAGGGTCTCCGGCGCGCGGCGGGCACGACCGCGGGGCGGCCCGGGCGGCGCGGCGCGAGCTCCTCCCGGCGGACCGGGGCGGCCTGGGCGTTGAGCCGAGCACGCGGCGGGGCGCGAACGCGGCGCACGGGGCCGAGGAGCTCGTCCAGGCGGGAGGCTGGCGCAAGGCGGAGCTCGCCCAGGTGGACGCCAGCGCGATCCGCGGCCGCGGCGCCGGGCGACCTGGCCCCGCTCGACGGCCGGGCCGTGGGATCGCCGGCGGGGTCACCCCGCACACCGAGGTCACGTGATCGGGCCCCAGCGAATGCCAGTCAGGTCACGGTGCCACGTGAGAACCGGCGTTCTCTTGGTCGCACGCTACATCACACTTTAATGCCGCCGCCCTCGCCAGGAGCCGGCTCTGGTACTTCGCTTAAACGCTCTTTAAAGTTGAACGGAAAATGAAGGCTTCGCTCTGGCAGGTTCGTGTTTCGGTGCTTTTGTAGGCGCATGAGCTCGCGGCGCTGGTACGCGCTCGCGTGCGGAGTTGTCCGCGCGCCGAGCCACGTTCTGGAAGAGTGTTTCCAGATGAACAAGCAGACCCGGTGCCACCTGCGCGCGATCGCACGGCTGCACCCCGAGATCGGCAACCTGTGTGATCAGCTTGAAGCACCCTGGAACGCCGTGCGAAGGATCGCGCACGCGCCGGGGGCGGCGGCGCAGTGGGAGCGCGCGGCGCAGGTGCTCGGTGAGCTCGTCGAGAAGCGCCGGGCGACGGCGCCGCGCCGGTCGAGGCTGGAGGCTGCGCGCCTGGAGGCGCTGAAGCGAATGGCGCCGCCGATGGAGAGGGGAGAAAAAGCTGCCAGCAGCCTGCGCGCCGCGTGGGAGGCAGCGGAGCGCGGGACGCCCGCGGTCCCAAGCCCACGTTCGGGCGATCGGCATGCACGTCTGCCGTACGATCGGATCCTGCGCGGGACTACTTGGGACCAACAACGATCTTGAGCTTCACAACCATGCCATTGATGGGTGCGCGCGAACCCAACACGGATGGAGGTACAGCATGACACGAGCGGCTCTCGCGCGTGTATCGGCACCCCTTGCTCTTCGTCAGGCAGACAACCGCATGCGCGTGGTCGAAAGGACAGTCCCGGAGGTGTCCGCCAGAGGCCCGGGCAGCCCCCGGCGGCTCGCCCCTCCCGCGACGACGGCAACGGCGACGCTCGCGATCCCGCTGGAGGGGCTCACGCTCACAGCGCCGCAGCCGGAGATGCTCTCACAGAAGGACGTCGAGTCGGTCACCGGGATCCCGGCACGCGTGTTCCTCGACACGATCCGCGGGCGGGGCTTCCCGCTGCCGGTCACGAAGCTCGGCAAGCTGCGCCTTGTCCAGCGCGAGGCGTTCGTTGCCTACCTCCAAGCGCTGGCCCGTGACCCGGCGTCGCGCCGTGACGCAGAGGCGGACGAGGGCACGGGCGTTGCCGCCGTGTTGGCAGCTGCCGGCCTGGAGCCCGTCCCATGCGCACGCACCGGCCGAGCGGGAGCTCCTCCCGACGGCGTAACCGGTAGCAGGCTGCCGCGGAAGCAGGGTGGGCTCGTCCGACGCTGAGAATGCCGGGCGAGCGCTTCATCGGCCTCGACGCGACCGGAAACCGACCCATGACTGAGCTGGCCCAGCGGTGGCGGGCGCGTGCGAAGCGCTCGCCTTCGATCCCTGCCGCGTTCGTCCCGCCCCCCGTCAGGGGACGCGCAAGATGCGGGTGTTCGCCCCCGAGCAGGTCGAGGATCTCCGCAACGAGCTCCGGCAGAAGACCCGGCTCGGCCCCAAGCCAGTGCTCGTCGGGCTCGAAGAACTGGCGCGCCGAGCCGCGTGCTCCATGCAGACAATCCGCAGGCGCCTCGGAGCGGAGCTCCCTGCTGGTCGGAAGCTCTCCCAGGGGCCCCGCGCCTGGTGGGGCTTCACGCCGAAGGAGGCGAAGCAGATCGTCGCGTGGGTGAAGCGGCACATCCGAAGAAGGCGGCCGCGATCCCAGGCAAGGACTTCAACGGCCAAGGACGAGGGGTGAAAAGGTGCGCTCCATCGCCTTTCGCGGGTTTTCGGGAGGTTGACGACGGATCGCGCCTCCTGGCCAAGGCGCCACGCGGGTCGAAGGGCCTCGTCTGGCCCAACGAACCCGCGGCGCTGCTCATGAGGCGCTCGGAGAAGCAGACCCGGCTCGGCCCGAAGCCGGAACTCGTCGGGCTCAAGGAGCTGGCGCGCCGGGCCACGTGCTCCATGCAGACGATCCGCAGGCGCCTCGGGAGGGAGCTACCTGCTGGTCGGAAGCTTTCCCAAGGACCTCGCGCAAAGTGGGGCTTCACGCCGAAGGAGGCGAAGCTGATCGTAGCCTGGGTGAAGCGGAGCGTCCGGCGGAGGCGACGGTAAGCCCAGGGAAGAACCATACGGACGAATTTGCGGTGGCGAACCGTCGCGAACCGTTGGAGCCCTCGAGATTTTGGGGTGGCGTGACGACGGATCATACCCCCTCAGAAGGCAAGGCCCCAACCCGAACTCAACCGGCGAGCCCCAGGCATGGGGAGTTCGCGACGAGCGACGTGTCGCCTCAAGCCGCCGTCATTGCCTCGCTCGCCTGCCCCCCTGAGCCATACCGTTGCCCTTGGGAAGAGATGGCAGCCCGGGGTCGTTCACGAGACGATTGGTCGGCTGCTTGGGCTGCCGCTGGCACCGGAGGGGCGAGCAAGCCTGGGCCGATAGTCAAACCCACCGCTCGTGTCAGGGACCGCCGCTTCGGATCGCGCCCGGTCCCTGACAATAAGCGAACCGCAGGCTGTCCGTCGATATATGCCTTGATTTCTCGCACGCAGAGGCATTTGGATCGACAACGATCCAGCTCATGCTCAAGAGCAATCACTTGTCAACAAAAAATCGCGACTCTGGGCGCACCACCGTGGTGAGCGTGGTGATCATGGCATTGAGGCATCGAACCATGGGCGAAACCGCTATGCCACGCGCCCATTCGGTGTGCCTCGCGTATGCGGCGACGCCGCGAGGTGACCGCATCCCTTGTAAAGGCAGACGAGATCAACGGCCATTTGGTGCCGTCGCCGTCCTCTCCAACGTCATCACCCCGCCCACATCGCTCGGCTCACCTGTCGCCTTCTACGGGAGGCTTGACAAGGCGGGTCGACCGTGAGCTACGCTTCTATCCCTGTGGCGGGGGGTGAGGGACTGGGTAGGGTCGGACATCCGTGTGCTCCACGAGGTGTGGCGGTCGGCGGTGAAGGGCAAACTGTCTCGCCGGACTTCCGAGACAGGGTGCAACGATTCGCGGCATAAGTGCGGGGCTACGCCGATAATCCGCGTGTCTCGACTGATTGCGACGTTCTGTGAATGGTGGTCGGCAGGATCCCGGCATGGGCGAGGTTGGCGACAGACGGCGTGATGATATAGAGGAATGGAAATGGTTTCACCGAACAAGACAGCAGGTCGAACCGAAGGCGAACACACTCCAACGCCCTCGATCTCATTGCCGAAGGGCGGTGGCGCTATTCGCGGAATCGGCGAAAAATTCACCGCGAACCCGGTGAGCGGTACCGGCTCGATGAGCTTGCCCATCGCGATCAGCCCCGGGCGCTCCGGCTTCGGGCCGCAGCTTTCGCTGACCTACGACTCCGGCGCAGGGAACGGTCCCTTCGGGTTCAGCTGGTCGCTCGGCATGCCGCAGATCACCCGCAAGACGGATAAGGGGCTGCCCCGGTACCGCGATGCGGAGGAGAGCGACGTCTTCATCCTGTCCGGCGCGGAAGATCTGGTCCCGCTGCTCACCGAAGACGGCAGCCGCTTCGCAGACACCACCTCCGCGCCGGGCTACACCATTCACCGTTACCGTCCTCGCGTAGAGGGGCTGTTCGCCCGCATCGAGCGCTGGACCCGGCAGACCGACGGCGACGTCCACTGGCGTTCGATTTCTCGCGACAACATCCTGACCCTCTATGGCAAGGACGCGAACGCGCGCGTCGCGGACCCGACCGATCCACTGCGCGTCTTCACCTGGCTCATCTGCGAGACCCGCGACGACAGGGGCAATGCCGTCATTTACGAGTACAAACCGGAGGACGGCGTCGGCGTGGATCTCGCCCGTGCCTGCGAGCGCAACCGCGGCGGCCGCGATGATCTGCGGCGGACGGCGAACCGCTACATCAAGCGCATCCGCTACGGCAATCGTGTACCATTGCTGGACAGCGCGGGGGAGCGGCCACGCTGGCTGACAGCCATGCAGATCCAGGACGCCGGCTGGATGTTCGAGGTTGTCTTCGATTATGGTGAGCATGACGCAGACACGCCGGGCCCAGACGACCCCGGCGCGTGGCTCCTCCGGAGCGACGCGTTCGCGTCCTACCGCGCGGGATTCGAGGTGCGCACCTCAAGGCTCTGCCGCCGGATATTGATGTTCCATCACTTCACTGGCGAGGCCGGCGTCGGTGACGAGTGCCTGGTTCGCTCCACCAATTTCACGTATTCCCATGACGAAGATCCCGCGAGCGCCAGGAATCCCGTCTACACATTCCTGCGCGCCGTCACGCAGACCGGGTACCGGAAGCGCGAGGGCGGCTACACGAGGCGCAGCCTGCCACCGGTCGAATACGAGTACACACAGCCCCAAGTGCAGGACACGCTGCACGAGGTGGACGCCGCGAACCTCGAGAACCTACCTGCAGGGCTCGACGGCATCAACTACCGGTGGATCGACCTGCACGGCGAAGGTGTCCCCGGCGTCCTCGTCGAGGAGGCCGGGGCCTGGTTCTACAAGCGCAACTGGAGCCCCCTCGGCGGCGGACGGGCCCGCCTCGGACCGTCTGAGCTCGTCGCTGCGAAGCCCAATGTGGCCTTGGCCGGCGGGGCGACGCAGATCATGGATCTGGCCGGCGATGGTCAGCCCGATGTAGTCGTCCTGAATGGCCCCGCGCCTGGTTTCTACGAGCACGACGACGAGGAAGGCTGGAAGCCGTTCCGCCCGTTCACCTCGCGCCTCCATCTGGACGCGGATGATCCCAACCTCCGGTTCGTCGACCTCGACGGGGACGGCCGCGCGGAGGCGCTCATCAGCGAGGACGACGCCTTCGTCTGGCACGCCTCCTTGGGCGAAGAAGGCTTCGGCCCGGCGCGTCGCGTTCATCAGGCGCTCGACGAAGAGAAGGGTCCCCGCCTAGTCTTCGCAGACGGCACCCAGTCGATTTACCTCGCGGATGTCAGCGGCGACGGCCTCACCGACTTGGTACGCATCCGCAACGGCGAGGTCTGCTACTGGCCCAACCTCGGTCACGGCCGTTTTGGTGCCAAGATCACCATGGACCATGCGCCCCATTTCGATCACCCCGTTCATTTCGACCAGAGCCGCATCCGGCTCGCCGACATCGATGGCAGCGGCACGACCGACATCATCTATCTGCACCGCGATGGGGTGCGCCTCTACTTCAATCAGGCCGGGAACGGCTGGAGCGCGCCGCAGCGCCTGCGTGTCTTCCCGCGCATCGACGAGCTCGCCAGCATCGTCGTGATCGACCTGCTCGGGAACGGCACGGCGTGCCTGGTTTGGTCCTCCCCCCTGCCGAGCGAAACGCCACGGCAGATGCGCTACGTCGACCTCATGGGCGGGAAGAAGCCGCACCTGCTTGTCAAGGCCGTCAACAATCTCGGCGCCGAGACGCACGTCGATTACGCGCCGTCCACCAAGTTCTATCTGCGAGACAAGCACGAGGGCAAGCCCTGGCTCACGAGGCTCCCGTTCCCGGTGCACGTGGTCGAGCGCGTCGAGACCCGCGACCGTATAAGCGGCAATCGCTTCGTGACTCGCTACGCTTACCACCACGGCTACTTCGACGGCGAAGAGCGGGAGTTCCGCGGCTTTGGCATGGTCGAGCAGTGGGATACTGAGGAGTTTGCCGCGCTCGCAGCCGACAGCGACCTGTCGCAGACGACCAACCTCGACGTCGTGTCCCACGTGCCGCCGCTCCTCACGAGGACGTGGTTCCACACGGGCGTCCACGTGGGCGGCGATCACGTCTCCGACTTCTTCGCCGGCCTGCTCGACTGGCGCGATCGTGGAGAGTACTACCGCGAGCCAGGGCTGACCGACGCCGAGGCCCGGCGGCGCTTGCTGCCCGACACGGTCTTGCCAGCCGGTCTCACGATGGAAGAAGCGCAGGAAGCCCGCCGTGCGCTCAAGGGCGCGATGCTGCGGCAGGAGGTCTATGCGCTGGATGGCGCGGAGAAGGCCGACATTCCTTATACCGTGGTCGAGCAAAATTTCACCGTGGTGCGCCTGCAATCGCTCGCGGGCAACCGACACGCGGTATTCTTCACCCATTCCCGCGAATCTCTCCAGTACCATTACGAGCGCAACTCCAAGGATCCGCGCGTCACCCACGCGCTGACGCTGGAGGTGGACGAGTACGGCAACGTGCTCCGGTCCGTCGCCATTGCCTACGGCCGCCGCACGGACTCGACAGATCCGGCGTTGACCGCTGCAGACCTGGAAAACCAGGGTCGCTCCTTGATTACCTGGACGGAGAACCGGTTCACCAACGCCGAGCGCGGGGCCGACCATCACCGGGCGCCCGTCCCGGCCGAGACGCGGACGTACGAGGTGACGGGCTTGACGCCGGAGGGTGGCACGGCACGTTTCTGCTTCGACGAGTGGACACGCGAGGACTTCGCCTTACTGCGGTCGGCCGCGGAAATCCCGTATGAGGACGTGGGAGATCACGCGACGAGACAGAAGCGTCTCGTCGAGCATGCCCGCACGTTGTACCGGAGAGACGATTTGGCCGCTCTCTCGCCGCTCGGTCAGGTCGAGCGCCTGGCCCTCCCGGGCGAGACGTACAAGCTCGCGCTCACCCCGGGCCTGCTCGCACACGTCTTCAAGCGCAGGCGTGCCGGGCAGCCGGACGAGTGCCTGCTCTTGGATCCCGCCGCGTTGCTGGAAGGCAAGGCCGAGGATCAAGGCGGATATTTTTGGATGGATGGAGGTTGGTGGATCCCGTCCGGCCGAGCGTTCTTCGATCCGCAATCAGACGTCGCTGACCCGGCGCGATCCGCCGCGCGGGAGCTCCTGACGGCGCGCCGGCACTTCTACCTGCCGCGCAAGATGACTGATGCATTCGGCCACAGCACCGTGGTCGACTACGATCCTCACGATCTGCTCGTGATACGCGTCAAGGACGCGCTGGACAACACGGTTACAGCGGAGAACGACTACCGCGTGTTGCACCCGCGGCTCCTCACCGATCCCAACCGCAACCGCACTGCGGCTGCCTTCGACACGCTGGGCATGGTGGTGGCCACCGCGGTCATGGGAAAGGAGGGCGAGTTCCTCGGCGACCTCATCGACGACGTCGAGCTCGACCCGGCGCTGCCGGAAGTGCAAGCCTTCCTCGCCAGCCCAGAGCAGAGGGCAGCATCGCTGCTAGGAAAGGCGACCACGCGCATCGTGTACGATCTGGATCGCTACCGGCGCGCCGGCCAGCCACCCCTCGCCGCCACCCTAGCGCGCGAGAGCCACGTCCACGAGCTCTTGGGCGCACAGAGCAAGATCCAGGTCAGCATCGCGTACTCGGACGGCTTCGGGCGCGAGATCCAGAAGAAGGTCCAGGCGGAGCCGGGCAACGCCCCCGAGCGCACGGAGACGGTAGTCCTCCCCACCGGGGATGTCCGGCCCGGCGACCTGGCTCGTGACGCCCGCGGTAAACTCGTGCAGAGCGGCGCCACGCGCCGCTGGATCGGCTCCGGCCGTACGGTCTTCAACAACAAAGGCAAGCCGGTCAAGCAATACGAGCCGTTCTTCAGCGCTACACACCTGTTCGAGCCGGAGCGCGAGATGACCGACACGGGCGTTAGCGCGGTGCTGTTCTATGACCCGGCCCTGCGTGTGATCGCCAGGCTCCACCCCAACCACACCTACGAGAAGGTCGTCTTCGGCCCGTGGCACCAGACGACCTTCGACGTGAACGATACCATTGCCGCCCGCGGCGGCCAGACCGGTGACCCGCGCACCGATCCGGACGTCGCCGGGTTCGTGCGCGAGTACTTTACGATGCAGGCGCGGAACTGGCGGACCTGGTACGGGGAGCGCATCGACGGTCAGATGGGCCCGGCCGAGCGCGAGGCAGCACAGAAGGCCAACGTACACGCCGACACCCCCACCACCGCGCATTTCGACGCGCTCGGCCGCCCCTTCGCGACTGTCGCACATAATCGGTATGCCAGAAGCGGCGCCGTCATGGAAGACAGCTACGTCACGCGCGTCGAACTGGACATCAAGGGGAACCAGCGCGCCGTCATCGACGCCAAAGGGCGGGTCGTCATGCGCTACGACTACGATCTCTCGGGCACTCGCGTCCATCAGGCGAATATGGATGCCGGCGAGCGATGGACGCTCAACGACGCCGCTGGCAAGACCGTCCGCGCTTGGGACAGCCGCCGCTTCGTGCGGCGGATGGCGTACGACGAGCTGCGCCGTCCCGCCTGCCTGTACGTCACCGAAGAAGGCACCGAGCGGCTGGCCGAACGCACTGTGTATGGCGAGGGCGTCGGCGATGGGAAAAATCATCGCACTCGCGTGTACCGCGTATTTGATGGCGCGGGCATCGTCACGAGTGAAGCGTACGACTTCAAGGGGAACCTGCTGGAGAGCCGGCGCGACCTCTTGCCGGGCTACGCGCACAAAGTGGACTGGCAGCAGAGCCCCGCTGCGAACGACGGCAGCTTCACCGAACGGACGACTTACGACGCCCTCAACCGTCCGTACACCTCGACGGCGCCCGATGGCAGCGTCTACCGTGCCACCTTCAACAAATACAACTTGCTCGAAAAGGTCGACGTGCGCCTGCGTGGCGGGACGAAGTTCACGCCTTTCGTCACGGGTATCGACTACAATGCGAGGAGCCAACGCGAGCGGATTGCCTACGGTAACGGCGCGCGCACCATCTACGACTACGATCCGCTGACCTTCCGCCTGAGGCGTCTCCGGACGACGCGATCGTCCGGCTTCGATGGTGTTGCTTCGCAGTTGTTCCGGGACGCGGCCGTGGTGCAGCACCTGCGCTATACCTACGATCCCGCTGGCAACCTGACCCAGATCGAAGACGCCGCGCTGCAGGCCGTGTTCCACGATGGTCAGCGTGTCGAGGCGGTGGGCCGCTACACTTACGACGCTCTCTACCGCCTGATCGTAGCCCACGGCCGCGAGCACATCGGGCAGACAGCATACGAGAGCACCGCGGACGGGAATCGCCGAGACCACCCATTCGCCGGGCATCGTGCGCATCCGAACGATTCGAAAGCGCTGCGCAATTATACCGAACAATATGAGTACGACGCCGTCGGTAACTTCCAGGTGCTGCGTCACCTTGCCGGCCGCGGCGGCTGGACACGTCGCTACGACTATGAGGAGGACAGCGTCCTCGAAACCGGCAAGAAGAACAATCGACTGACGCGGATGGCGTTGAGCGATGGAGGCGCTCAATTCGAGCGCTACGCCCATGATGCTCATGGGAATATCGTCGCCATGCCGCACCTCGCGGCCATGGTCTGGGACTTCAAGGACCAACTGCGCCAGGTGGACCTCGGGGGCGGCGGCACTGCCTATTACGTGTACGACGCCGCGGGCCAGCGGGTGCGCAAGGTCATCGCGTCGCAGAGCGGGAATCGTCTAAAGGAGCGCATTTACATCGGTGGGTTCGAAGTGTACCGCGAATATAGCGGCGATGGCGCGACCGTGACGGGAGAGCGCGAATCGCTGCACATTATGGACGACAAGCAGCGCATCGCGCTGGTTGACACCCAGACCGTCGAGGACTGCAACCGAACCGAGGCGGCGTTGCCGCTGCAGCGTTACCAGCTCAGCAACCACCTAGGGTCTGCCAGCCTGGAACTGGCCGCTGACGGCAAAATGATCTCCTATGAGGAATATCATTCTTACGGCACCACAGCCCTACAGATCGGGCGTGGCACTGCTGAGGTGAGTCCAAAGCGCTACCGCTACACCGGCAAAGAGCGCGACGAGGAGACAGGCTTCAATCACCACGGAGCGCGGTATTATGCACCGTGGGTAGGAAGGTGGGTGAGCGCCGATCCGGCTGGCATGGTCGATGGAACGAACTTATACGCGTACACTCGTGACAATCCATTGCTCAACACCGATCCAAGCGGCACGCAGTGCGAGCCAACAGTGCAGTCATGCATTGACCCGACGCTTCCCACACCGCGCGAGGAAACATTGCAGCGGAGCCTACCGAACGAAGAGCGCTATTCGCCGCTGCCCCCCGAACCCGATATAATGTCGCCCGCTTCGAACACGTCCGCGCCTGAGCCCCAACGTCCCGTGACACAGCACGACAATGGCACCGTGGGCGAGCCTGGTCTTTTGGAGAGCTTAATTCCCATCTGGGGTTCAGGCCGTTCAGCGATACACCACTTTCAGGGGGGAAACTGGGGTCGCGCGACACTGTATACCGCATTGGCGGTTACTGATGTTTTCTTGGTAAAGTCTTTAGTCACGGCGGCCGGAAAGTTGTTTGCCAAGACGGTGGGCGAAGCCGCCATGAAAGAAGCCACGGAGATTGCTGCTAGGAACGTGGGCGTGCAGGCAGGCGAGGAAGCTCTGGCCAGGGAGGCTAGCAGCAGCGTCGTTCACCTCACGACTCCTGAAGCGAGGACGGCCATTGAAGGAGCCGGTGACATGGCCAAGGTAGGATCCAAGTGGGGCGTCTTCGCGCTCGACGCCAGTAGAGTGCCCACCTCACAGCTAGGGCGTAATGTTGCAACACTCGTCCCCGGATCTCTTGCCGGCGAGGTGCGAATCGGCGCAGAGGGCGCGAAATGGTTCGGTCGTCCCCCACTCTTCGGATTGTTCTCCGGCGCGCGCCGCTTTGCAGGAGTGCGTATGACACCGCTGGGCTCAGTGAATCTAAAAACAGGAGAATTCGTTGGAGGCGAAATCTTCAAGCGTGGAGCATTCCGAATGGCCACACGCGGAGAGTACGCTGGGCAGCTTGCCCACCAGTGGTTGCTCGATTATGGAATCGACTCGCTTATCTACGGAGGCGCAAAGGTAGGCGTCTGGACATATGGCCTCGAAGAGAACGCTAACCCGCAATTTGATTTTAACGACGATTTTGGCAGATTCGGCTCACATTGAGCAATGCGCCGATTGGATTCAACGAATCTATCGGGTCGCAAACAGAAAGCCTGACAATGGACGGCCGCGACGACAACCGATTTTTCTGGTATCATATAACAATTGTATGCATCCTGCTTGGTATCCCTCTGTTATTCGCAACTAATGACCCATTGTATGCGTCTGGCGCCTGGGCGATCCTGGTAGCGCTATATCTGGCGCTGCTCTGGATCTTTGGAAGAAAGTTTGTTCTCGAGGGAGCCATAGCAACGATGCTGCTCTCGGTCGTTGTGGCGCTCGTTATTGCTGCTTACCATAGACTGGAACGCAGCCGCACACATTCTTGGGATCATCCTCCTCGCAGTTCAATCCTGACGGAGCATGCAGCGCGCCGACGAATAGCATTATAACAATGACGTAATCAATTTTTGCGTGCCTGTGAATACGGCGGCCCTGCGGCGGATTATGCGATCACAAGTGAGTACCTCTCCCGTGTACGGTGCTCGTGGTACACGGATTCATACTGATCTATTTTACGCGTTCACGATGTGCATTCTCGCTCACATCGACTAAGATTATTGATTTACATGCCATATATGCGGAGACGACGGACGCATAGCACGTTGTGCCTGGAAGGAGACTGAGTCATGCCGAGCTTGATCATCCTGCGGCTCCATCCCGTGGAGCCAATCGACGGAGCGACGTTCCGGGATTTCCTGGCCGCTCTCACCATCAAGGCGTTCGATCTCTCGTTCGGCGACAGCGTCACGGGCGTCCACATCGGCACGGCCAGCGGCCTGGCCGATCCTCACCTGCCAAGCACGACCGACAACAGCGTCGACGTAAACAACACTTCGATCCTGCAGCACTACGTAGATTTCGTGCCACCCGGGCCGCCGGTGCCGGTCCGCATCCTCGAGGCCGCAGCGACAGCAGTTATCGTCGTGAACGCTCCGGCCGGTCATCCGGAGTATCCTTCGGGCACGTCGTTCGACATCCGGCTCGAGATCACGCGGGGAGGCATGGGCCTCGTTAATCAGGCCTTCCACTACAACGTCACTATTACGGACGTCGTCGCGCTGTCCAGCGACCAAACGAGCTACTTCGGCATGGCAGTGAGCGCGTTCATCGCGCTCCCTTCCTCGACCGTGGGTCTCGACCCGTCGCTCGCCTACGTCGATCTGCCGGCCGACGGACGTCCGCCGAGGTTCGATGATCTGGTGAAGGCCATCGACCTCGTCCTTGCCAAAGATCCGGGCGGCGCGGGCGCCACGCTCGTCGAAGCTCCTGTCCTTACCCCGGCGCAGAGTCGCCAGGTCGCCGCCGAGATCGTGTGGAATCGGGCGCTGTACCCTCCGCCGGAGCCACCCCGTTCCATCGGGGCGCTGTACACGATGCCCCCCATCGATCCGAGCGCCGACAAGGACAAGCTCGAGCGCGAGCGGAAGCAGTTCGAGGCGGAGCTCGCCGGCTACCAGACCACACATGACGTGGAAGCGCTGAGGCTGGCCGGCTTCGTGTATGCCGCATCTGCGGCGATCGCCTGTGAGATCATGAGCAAGCAGGCTAGCCGGGCGGGACTCGACGTCCCGATCATCACGGGGGCCTCGACCGGGGCCGAGCGCGCCGGCGCGCGGGTCATCCTGACCCAAGCCGGGGCGTTGAATCCATCGTTTGTGGTGCCGGCCGCCTATTTCTACGCGCTCGGCGCGATGATGCCCATGGCGGTGGCGCCGGAGCAGCGCTACGAGATGGCGCGCCTGCAGCGCGAGGCGCGCGTCGCCGGCGAGATCCAGGCCAGCGTCGACGCGGGCGTCATCGCCATGCCGGCCGCGCCGCTCACGGTCATGCCGGCGACGCCGGGCATCCAGGTCGCCCAGGCCGCGCGGCGGCTGCGCGCGCTGGGCGCGTCGCAGGGGTCCGCCGCGGAGATCACCGTCGCAGCGCCGGTCACCACCCTCGTGACCGACTGGCTCGCTTACGCCGGCTCGACCTCAGTGATCGAGGCGAGCTTCTGGGTGCCGGAGGCGGCCGCCCAGCCCGCGGCCTACCTGGATCTCCTGCTCCGGGTGATCACCGACAACCACCTCGTGCTGATGGCCGCCATCAAGGCGCCTCCGCATAACGTGGCCAGCGTCTCGGACCTCGTCGCGCTCACCGATGAGCAATGGAGAAGGTTGTTCCTGGGCCCGCCTGTCCAGGCCGCTCTCTTGCCGCCCTTCACCGAGCCGGGGACCCCGAAGGAACGCGCCGAGGCGTTCATCCGTCACTTGCGGAAGTTCTTCTCGGTACCGGCGGCCCCAGTCCCCTCGACCGGCGCCGACCCGACGTCCCCGCCAACCCTGGACATGTCCCCTGGCGATGTCCTGGCGGCGTTCGCGGACGCTTACCTCGCTCATGTCGGTGCGCAGTTCACGTTCGGAGGCGCCCTGGACGGCGCGGTCGACCAGGCCATCGTCGACGTCTTCCCCGCCGATCCGGAGGCGCGGGCCTGGCTCTCCCAGGTCCTTCACACGATCAACGATCTCTTCCAGATGACTTCGGGGATCGGCGCTCAAGAGCTGCAGTTCTCCCTGATAGAGGCGCTCTTCGCGCGTGGGATCACCGGCCCGCAGGACCTCGTGGGGCTGTCGCCGGAGGACTTCCAGGACGCGTTGGCCGGCACCGTCGGCTACGCGCAAGCTGCTGCGATCTACGCGAAGTCCGGGGCGACGCCTCCACCAGCAGCGCCCGGCCCCGGGACATTCCAGCCTGTTAATCCAGGCGGATCGCTCGTCGATTGCATCCCTCCGGAGCATCTCTCACCGCTCGGTCCGGTCGCGTACCTGGCCGAGATGTTGTGCGTGACGGCGGCGTCGACATGCGAGGCCCCGTTCCCGCAGCCGGGCGACGAACGCGCACCGGGCCTGGCTGCCCTCCTCGAAAGCCGGCGCGGCTCGCTCGGGAGCCTGCGCGCCACGCGCGCCAACCTCGTCACGCCGCTGCCGAGGATCGACCTCGTGAACGAGAGCCTGGAGGCGCTGGCGGACGGACTTCCGGGAGCAGCCTCGGGCGCGGTCTACGACACGGCAGCCGATGTCCTCGCGGGGCACAGGCTCCGCGGCCCTGGCCAGGTTCCTCCGGGCGTGCAGGAAGAGCCGTTCCTCCACGATCCGCAGACGCTGTTTGCTGCTCTCCCAGAGCACTCCTCCCCCGCGGTGCCCGTCGAGCGCCCGGGGGCCTACGCGAAGCTCGAAGCCGACTTCACCGCCCCGCTCCTTCCCTACCCGCAGGCGCTCGACATCAACCGATCGTACCTGCGCGCGCTGGGGTCGAGCCGCTTCGTTGCCATGCGGACCTTCCGCGAACAGATCACGGAGTTCGTGCTCGATCCGGCGAACGAGCCCGCCGGCTTCCAGCGCCACCTCTGGCGTTACCCGGTGCGTTTCCCCATCGCCCTCGAGTTCCTCCAGATCTCGCTCAAGGAGTACGAGCTGCTCTATAGCCAGGACATCGCCACCACGCCCGCTCCCGGCAAGCTGCTCCTGCGGGAGCTCTATGGCTTCCCGGACGATCTGGTCAACGGTGTTCCGTGGACGAAGATCGTCACCCTCGTGCCCGAGTTCTTGCGGCGCACGGGATTGACCTACTGCCAGCTCCTCGATCTCTGGCGATCCGGGTTCGTCTCCTTCGTTCGCAAGGGCCCGTCACGGGAGTTCCCGGAGTGCTTGCCTTGCTGCCCGGACAACCTCGAGATCGACTTCATCGCATCGCTCGATCCGCTGGTCGCCTTGCGCAAGCTCGCGGTCTTCATCCGGCTGTGGCGCAGGTTGCAAGAGATCGAAGGATCCAAGCTCTCGTTCGCACAACTCCGGGACATCGCCGAGGTGCTCGGGCTCTTCAAGCGCGACGCGATCCAACCGGGCTTCCTGCGCGAGCTCGCGGCGCTGCTCATGCTGCGCGACTTCCTGGGCTTGCCGCTGTCGGAGAAGGCGGAGGCGCCGGCGCCGGGCGCGACGGGCGCGGACCGGACGCACCTCCTCGCGCTGTGGAGAGGCCCCGCCCACGCGAAATGGAATTGGGCCATCGCGCTGCTGCTCGAGCGGATAGACGCCCGCGCCGAGGCCCAGAATCGCAGCTTGCGTCGCGCTCCCGAGCTGACGAAGCTCATCGCAGACAACCTCGCCCCGCTCTCGCGCCTCGCCGGGTTCAATCCGTCGCTGGCCACCGATGCCTGGAACGCGCGCCCGTCCAGCACGCTGCGCTTCGTGGAGGTGCTGACGAAGATCTATGCTTCGGGGTTCACGGCGGGGCAGGTCCTGTTCCTGTTCACGCCGGAGGTCCACCTCGCGGGGGATGATCCTTTCCGGATGGCGGACGCCAACGAGGCGCGCGAGGATCCGCTCGACCTGCCCGAGGACGACGAGCTCCACCATCTCTGGGAGCTTCGTCGGAAGCTGCTGGAGGTGCCGAGGAGCGACGAGGCGGCCGAGGAGTGGACCTGGGCGCGGATCGTCCAGGTCTACCGGGAAGAGCTGGGGTTCGCCGCGACGCCCAGCCTTCCGGATCCTCTCATCGCGCTCGGCGAGCATTTCTTTCCCTCCGCGCTCGAGCGCGCCGGCCATCCCGTATCGCTGAAGGCGCGCCAGTACCGCCTGCCGCTCGCCGCGGCCGCCACATCCCCCCTCATGTGGAATACGCCGCCGGGTGGCCCGTTCCAGTACGACCCCGCGACAGAGGAGCTCTGGGCGCAAGTACCGCTGCGGGACGACGCCGTGGCGAAGGCGCTCCAGGAGATGAGGGCCCTCACCCCCGTCGAGCAGGCGGCAGTCCAGAGCCTGTACTTCGCGCCGCGCGCAGATCTCGCGCGGCTCGCGCTCGTCTTTGGCAACTTCAGCGAGGCCGTCGACCGGCTGACCCACGAGCCCGACGAGGCCGCGCGCTGGTCCTACTTCCGCCAGGAGTTCGCGCGCTTTTACCGGCGCTGCCGCCTCGTCGCGCAGCACCTCGCGGCGCACGTCGCCGCCGAGACGGGTCGTGAGCACGCGGAGGGCGATGCCGTCGCGAGGAAGATCCTCCGGCACCTGCTCGCCGACGAGAACCTCGGAAAGGCCTCGTGGGAGCACGACGCCGGAGCGCCGCCGGGCGTCACGTGGGGACCGCTGCCCCACGGCGGCGCGTTCGCGGCGCTGCTCGGCGTGGTGGGGACAGGTCTCTTGGCCGAGTTCCGCGTCAAGGACACCACCGTCTGGCGGGACGTGGGCGGCTCGCTCAGCGCGTTCGGCGCCCTGCGCAACCAGTGGAACGCGCCGGTTCCCGTCATCGTGCCTTCTCTGGGCCTCGCGCTGACACCGGAGCAGCTCCGGTTCGTCGTCGTGCGCAATGGGTTCGCGCTGCGCGACGTCAACGGCGAACCGCTGGGCGGCGCGGAGCCCTTCGCGGTGCGGTGGAGCGGCGTGTTGATGGTCGAGAAGCCGGGCCAGTACCGGTTCCACGCGGGGGCGCCCAACCCCGACGGAGAGGAGCCGGACTTCCACGCAGCCAAAGGACTGAGGTGGCGGCTTACCCTGAAACGGGGGCAGAAAAAGTGGATCCTGCTCAACCGCCGCTGGCAAGGGGAAGACGCCCCGGACGCCTGCTCGGGCGCGCTGTCGCTGCGGCGCGGGGCCTACGAGATCGTGGTGGAGCTCGAGCAAGAGGATCCGACGTTCGCCACGGCCGAGGAGATCTGCCCGCAGCGCGCGGGGTTCGAGGTCAAGTACTCCGGACCCGACAGCGACGATCGCCTCGTGGTGATCCCCCACGAGAGGCTCTTCCGCGACCTGAAGACCGGCACGCTGAGCGCGGGCCTGCGCCTGTCCGGCGCCGCCGCGGCGTACCTCGACGCTCTCTACACCAGCACGCTCCGCGACGTCCGCCGCACGTACCAGCGCGCCTTCAAGGCGGTCCTCTTCGCGCACCAGTTTGCCCTGTCCGCGCGGCCCGTCCCTGGAGGACACCTGTCCGAGCTTGGCTACATCCTCGATCATGGCGGCGTATTCCTCGGGACCTCGCACCCGAGGACAGGCCCTGCGACGTTCGGTGTTCACCGCGCCTACCTCGATTTCAACCTGCTCCCGGTGACCGATCCGTACCACCCGCCTCCTTCGGCGGAGGATCAGCGCCAGGCGCCCAGCGCGAAGCGACAGAGCGCTCTCTACGACTGGTGGGAACGCGTCCACGACTACACCGTAATGCGGAGAGAGACGCGCGCGGCGCGCGAGCGTCCCGCGTGGCTCCTCTTCTACGAGGCATCCGAGCGGCAGCCGGACGATCCGCCGCAGCTCGTGCGCCACCTGGGCGTGGACATCCGCCACGCGCCGCTCGTGCTCAGCTACCACGCGACGCCCACGAGCCACACGATCCAGACGCCCGAGCTCGAGGACGAGCGTTGGGCCCTGCGCGTCTGGCAGGCCGAGAAGTGGGTGAGAACCCTGAAGAAGCACTTCTTCCCGAGGTGGATCGGGTCGGCGCGTCCGGCGCTCTGGGCGTCCGACGATCTCGCCGCCGTCGGTGGAGCACCGCCGGAGTCGGGGAACTCGAACCTGACACTGTTCGTCAGGAATGGCAGCTTCGAGAACGGGGATCCGCGCCGCTATGACGATGTCTCGGTACTCAACAACGGGCTGCGAGAACGAGCGCGAGCTGCGCTGCTCTCTTACCTGTGCGGCATGAGCCGCGTCGCGCTCCCGTGGGGAGGCCACGCGACGGCACCGCGCGATCTCAGCGACCTCCTGCTCCAGGACGTCGAGGTCGGGGTATGCCAGCGAGCGAGCCGGATCGAAGAGGCGATCAGCGCCGTCCAGAAGCTCGTCCAGCGGGCGCGCCTAGGGCTGGAGCCGGCGCTCGTGATCTCATCGGCTTTCGCGCTCCTCTGGGATCGCCACTTCGCCTCGTTCCGTACCTGGGAGACATGCGCGCGCCGGTCCGTGTACCGCGAGAGCTGGATCGTCTGGGACGAGATCGAGAAGGCCAGGCGCACGGAGGCGTTCCGTTTCCTTCAGAACGAGCTGCGACGCGCGACCCTCACCGTGCCAGCCCCCGGAGGCCTCGCGTACTGGCCAGGCGGCAGGCCGCCTGCCTACCCCGGGCTTACGCTGCTGCAGACCCGCGAGCCCGCCGGTATCCAGATCCTGACCCCTGGACCGGGGCCAGAGGGTCTCGATCTGCTGGGCACCCCGGAGCGGCATGCACGGCCGGCGTGGCTCGCCCCGCTGTTCCGCATGCGCCGCGCGCCGACCCCCGACGAGCCCGGCGAGGGTGAGCGCCCTCGGGATAAGCGCCATGACGGCGACCGCCAGCCTCCGATCCGCGTCGTCTCGGCGGAGCTCGCACCGCAGGAGGGCGGGAGCCTCGTCCACGCCACCGCCGCCCCGTTGCCTGTGCCGCTCGAGCGGCTTCCGCTCTGGATCCAGGCAGCCGTCCGCCTCGGGACGCGCTTCGTTCGGGTAGCGGCGGCCGGTACTCCGCCCGCGTCCACCGGCTTCTCGCCTCGGCGCCCCGACAGCAAGGGTGGTTGCTGCGCTGACTGCGGGCGTGTGCACCCGCCGGTCGTCGACGAATACTATTTCTGGCTGCAAGATGCGCGGCATTTCTCGCCTGACGACGAGATCCAGAACGCGGATCAGGGCGTCACTTCTGCCGGCGTGCTCTCCGACTGGCACAACCCGGAGAAGCTTCCGGAGCTCTTGCACTGGGACTCCCGCCCGATGGTGCTGCTTGTCTGGTGCCGGCTCCACAACGGCGAGCTGAAGCAGCCTCGCCGCTCGCACGCGGGCGTACGGATCGATCCGGCGCTCCTCGCCTCGGGCGGGAACTCGCAGCTCGCATTCATGGGCCGGACGGGAGATTCCCTCCGGTTCGAGGTGCCCGGGGCCGTCGCGCCGCCCGGCCACCACGATCCGACGCCCCCTGGCTTCCGCTACGATCTCGCCACGGACTCGGCGGTGGTGCTGCCTCTGGTCGCCGCTCCGCCAGCGCCGCCGAATGGTCCCTTCCCGGGAGGGCTGAAGGTCTACCCCTACTTCGCGTACTTCGCGCCGGGCGCTCCGCTGCTGCCGCTGACCATGTTCGCCGAGGCCGTGGCGGTGGCCGGCACCTTGCGCGCCCACTGCCGCTTTGAGGCTGCGTTGAAATGGTACGGCCTCGTCCTCGATCCGCTCCAGCGCGATATGAGGTGGGCGCAGTGCCCGCCGAACCGCCAGCGGCCGCCCGAGCGCGAGCCCCTGCACGAACTGCTCGATGAGGTCCCCACCTCCGGGATTGAGGGTGTCGAGGTCCCGGGTCGCTGCGAGCACGACGTCCCGTGCTGCCCGAGCACGCCGGTCTCTGACGCCCTCGCGCGCAGCCGCGCAGTCACCCTCGACTACCTCGAGACGTTGCTTCAATGGGGCGACGCGCTCATGTGCCGCAACACGCCGGAGGCATTCCAGCAGGCCACGGTCATCTACGACACGCTCCGCAGGGCCCTGGGGCAGCGCCCGTTGACGATCGCCGCCAGGGACGACGAGGCCCCGATGACGCTGGCGCAATTCCATCCGCGACCTGCGCCGCTGAGCCCGCGTCTCCTGTCGCTCTACGATCGCGCCGCAGATCGCCTCGCGCACGTTCACCACTGCCAGAACGGCCGGCGTCTGCGGAGCGGGCGGCCAAGCATCGACATGCCCTATTTCGGAAACAGCGGCCTCCGCGATGGCTGGCAGACGGAGGGGAGCGCCTGCGAGGATGAGAGCGATTGGTGCCTCTCCTGCTGCAGCGCCTATCGCTTCAGCTTCCTCGTCCAGAAGGCGATCGAGCTGGCAAACGAGGTGCGCGGGCTCGGCGCGGCCCTGCTCTCCGCGTACGAGAAGGGAGACGCCGAGTACCTGATGTCCCTCCGCGCGACGCACGAACGTCAGCTCCTCCAGCTCGCTCTCGGCGTGCGACAGGATCAGTGGCGCGAGGCCGACTGGCAGGTGCAGGCCCTCCAGAAGACGAAGGAGGGCGCCCAGGCGCGGTACCGTTACTACAGGACCTTGATCGCGAACGGGTTGAACGCTGGCGAGATCGGCTACGAGATGCTCATCGGGGTCTCGATCGCCTCCCGTATCGCGGGGAACGTCGTCGAGGCGATCGCGCAGGGGATGGGCATCGCGCCGGACATGTGGATCGGCATCGCCGGCATCATGGGGTCGCCGCTGCAGTTCAACCAGCTCCCCATCGGCAGCAAGCTCGCAGGGGCGTTCGCCACGGCCGCCAGGATCCTGAACGCCGTCGCCGACAACGCGTCCACCGGTGCGTCGCTCAGCCTGACGGAGGGAGGCTGGGAGCGACGCGAGGAGGAGTGGCACCACCAGGTGGAGGTGATCGGCATCGAGATCGAGCAGATCGAGCGGCAAATCCTCGCAGCCGAGCGCCGCAGGGACGCCGCCCTGCGCGAGCTCGACAACCATCAGAGACAGATAGAGAATGCAGAGGAGGTGCAGAGCTTTCTCCGCGACAAGTTCACGAGCCACGAGCTCTATATCTTCTTGCAACAGGAGACCGCTGCGCTTCTCCGCCAGTCGTACGAGCTGGCGCTGCACAAGGCGCGACAGGCGCAGCAAGCCTTCAACCACGAGCGGGGCAACACGGCGCGCATCTTCCTACCGAGTGACGCATGGGACAACCTGCAAGAGGCGCTGCTGGCCGGCGACAAGCTGCTGGCCGCGGTGCGCCAGATGGAGAAGGCGTATCTTGATGCCAATTGCCGCGAGTACGAGCTGACGAAGCACATCTCGTTGCGGCAGCACTTCCCCGCGTCGTTCCTCCTCCTCCAGATGACCGGGTACTGCGAGATCGACATTCCGGAGTGGATGTTCGACCTGGACTACCCGGGACACTATATGCGTCGCATCAAGAACGTGAACGTCACGGTTCCATGCGTCACAGGACCTTATACGGGCGTGCACTGCCGGCTCACGCTGCTGAGCAGCGTGACCCGCGTGGACCCGCGGCTCACCGATCCGCCGGCGCGCTGCTGCGACGACCCGGGTTGCTCCGACGGGTACCACGCGCTCCCGGACGACCCGAGGGTCCGAAAGGCGTACGCGGCGACCGAGGCGATCGCTACGTCGAGCGGCCGGAACGACTCCGGGCTTTTCGAGCTTAACTTCAGGGACGAGCGGTACCTGCCGTTCGAACTCGCCGGCGCGGTGAGCCGCTTCCGCGTCGAACTGCCGCCGGAGAACAACCAGTGGTCGCTCGACACGCTCGGCGACTTCGTGCTGCACCTCAATTACACCGCGCGTGAGGGCGGCGAGGTGCTGCGGCACGCGGCCAACAGGTACGCGCAGCGACACCTCCCCGGCGCCGGCGTCCGGCTCATCGACATCCGGCACGAGCTTCCCGATGCGTGGCACGCGTTCCAGGAGGCCAGCGGTCGGGAGCCCTTACGACGGGCGCTCTCTCTGCGCCTGACCCGCGCGATGTTCCCGTTCCTCTCTGGCCGGCACAACGTTCGGGTTCGTGGGTTCCAGCTTCTGTTCGAGGGGCCGGGGGCGAAGCCCAGCGCCAGCCACGTGGTCGAGTTCCTGGTGGGTCGACACGGCCACTCGCACGGGGCGGGATGCGACTGCGAGCGCCGGTTCGTCACGTGCGTCGCGAGCTCCGAATGGCCGGAATTGTACCATGGATCTCTCCAGATCGAGTCGTGGTCATTAAACGGTGACCGTGCTCAGGAGCTCGGTGTGCTCCAATTCCCATCGGCGGCGGGGGCGATCGGACGAGTTTTCTTGCTCATTGATTATCAGGTCGCCTGACGCAAGCGAGCGCGTTGGCACGCGTGAATCTGGTGAACAAGCACATCGATGTCAGACCACCGCGATCGCCAGTCTCGGGGAGTGCTCGCGCGGGTCAACGGGTGCGGTGCCCAGGTCAGACAGATCACGCTCCGGCAGCTCGAGGGTAAGCTCTTCGAGCCCACTCCCTCGTCGCCGGTCATGGGTGGCGGTTGGAGGCCGAATGGTCCGCATGGGCCTGGGCCCCGCCGGCTAACCGGAGCCCGGTGCACCCATCAAGAGCACGTTGTGCGTCTCCGCGATGGTGATGTTTGCGGCCGTGCTGCCCTCCGCCGGCCTCGAAGCTGTCCCAGGTCCGCGCACCGGGCGGGCGAGCGTTCATCCCGCAGGCGCAAGCCGTGCTAGGCTGCCGCCGAAGTAGAGCGGGCCCGCTCGGCGCTACCAACGCCGGACGGGCCCTTGATCGACCCCCGCCTTCACCGGAGACCGACCCATGACCGACGTACCCCAGCGACGGGCGCGCGCCAAGCGCTCAGCTTCGACCCCCACCTCATCCCTCCCTGCACCGGCATCGACCGACCGGCGTTTGCGCTCGAGCCGTTCTGGCGGACGCCCCACTCCGGCGGAGACAGCAGCACCCGTGGCCGACTCGCCGGGCTCGGCGAGCACAACGGAGCGCCCGAAGCTGGCCGCCCGCGGCCCCGGCATGCCAGCAGGAGAAAAGCGCGCCAATGGATCCGGCTCCGTCCGGCTGCGCAGGAAGACGTGGACCGCGCGTCTCAGCCTTGGCGAGGCCGGTCGACGCACCTTCAGCCTGCCGACGTGCCGGACCGAGCACGAAGCCAACGGGCGCCTGAAGGTGCTGGCCGACCTCGCCGGCCGCCTGCTCACAGCCGGCCAGATCGTGCTCGGCCTGCCATTGCTGGAGCAGGCTGCCGCGCGCGAGGGGAACGCGCTCCGTGATGTCCGGCTCGCGATCGACCAGTTGTGCCGGGGCGAAGCGCGGGCCCGCGCAACCGGGGAAACGACCTTCGCCGACTTCGCGGAGCGGGTTCTATCCGGGAAGCTCGCCGAGCAGTATCCGGATCATGTAAAGGCGATTCGAAGTACCGATGATTATAGAAGGAGGCTCGCTCACGTACTTGACGTGCTCGGTCCCGTCCCTCTCGTGCGTTTCACGCTCGATCACGCCGATCACGCGATGTCGTTGCTTCCAGGGCACTTGCAGCCCGGAACGCGTCAAAAGATCGCTCAGATCATCCATCGCATATTGGCACTCGCGACCTATCCGGCGCGCATTATCGCTAGCAATCCCTTGCCGCGGGGGTGGATCCCGAAAAACGATGATGAGAAGGCGAAGGGGTACCTCTACCCCGACGAGGACCATCGCCTGATGAGGTGCAAGGCCATCCCCCTGTGCTTCCGGATCTACTACGGCTTCCTCGACCGGGAAGGCATGCGCGCTGATGAGGCCGGCAAACTCCAATGGTCGGATCTGGATCTCGACCGCGGGGCTGTAGTTCTCGACGAGAACAAGACGGACGATCCCCGGGCCTGGGCACTCTCGCCCGACGTGGTGCGCGCGCTCCGCAAGTGGCGCGAGATCTGCCCGGACAAGGTACGCGTCTTCGTCGGCAAGTGGGGCAACGCCTTGCCAGGGCACAACGGGGCGAAGAACTTCAGAGATCACCTCCGCCGCGCCGGAGTCGATCGGCCAGAGCTGTTCGAGACCACGGATGCGAGGCTGAACATCCGCCTGCATGACACCCGTGCGACCTTCATTACGGTCAAGCTCGCGAACGGCCGCACGGAGACGTGGATCTCTGATCGCACCGGGCATAGTTCGAGCGACCAGATCCACAACTACAAGCGCGCCGCGCGGAAGGTCGCGGAGCTCGCTCTGGGCGACTTCGCTCCCCTTGACGAGGCGATTCCTGAGCTGAGCGGCAACGGCGGCTCGGCCGGAGGAAGCGGTCGCGCGTCCTCGGACTCCGGGGAGCCGGATGCGGGCTCGACGAGCGACGCGGGCTCCCTCGCCTCCGCGCCGTCCGACGGGGAGCTGGCCCTGGGCGACGAGGCCGCGCTCCCCGAGGTGGACACTGTGGTGGCCGAGGGGCGCCGGTTGGGCCCGCGTTGGGCCACACCGGAAGAGGGCCCGCTCGACGATGGGCGTGACCCCGCTGAAATCGTTCTACTTTCCGCCGCTCCCTCGCCACAACCAGGGAAGAAGCCCAAGTTCGTCCCTGGTTCCTCTCCTTCCTCAATCACGGAACCAGGGGCTGGGCGACGCGGTCCTGACCAGCGCGCCCGCGCCCGGCCCTGGGTCAGCCGGGCCGGGCCGCTCCCGCCCGCTCAGCCAACCAGCAGCGGCGCCGCCGGCACCTCGGGCGCAGCGGCGCCCTTCGCCTTGGCGCGCCGGGCGGCGGCGCGCTTGCGCCGCTCGTACGCGCTCGTCGCCTCGCGGGCGATCTCCGGGTGGTTGCGGAACACGAACCGCGCCGCGGCCCTGACGGCGTTCATCCGGTCGAGCAGCATGCCTGCCAGTCGGTTGCGGAGGTCGATCGCCGAGCGCGCGGGGCCGGCCAGGGCCGCGACGGACGCGGGCTTGTCGCGGAGGGCGGCCGCGATCGCATGCGCCTCGTCGATGTGCCCGGACTCGAACCCGCCGAGCCCGTGGAGCTCGTCGCGGTGGGGCTCCGCGAGGTGGGCGTAGTCGTCGAGCGCGCTCGCGAGCGCGTCGGCGCTCTGTGGATCGTCGGCGTGGGCGGCGTCCACGCGGGCGAGCTGCGCGTCCTTCTCGTCCTCGACGCCATCGTCGAAATACCACTCGAGGACGGCGGTGAGCTCGTTCAGCAGGAACCGGCCGCGCGCCGCGGGATCCTCGCCCTTCGGGTTGATGGTCAGGAGATAGCGCGTGTGGGCCTCCTGCGTCGCGCGCTGGAGCGACAGGATCTCGTCGCCGGTCTTCGCATGGATGCGGCCGACCGCGCCGGCGGGCACCTTCTTGCCCTTACCGGCCTTGCCGACCGCGGATTCGAGTCCGGGTCGCACGATCTTACCGCGCTCATCCGCTTCTGGCTTCCAGTACCTGTCAAAGAATCTGGCGACGTCGACCGCCTCTCCGAAGAGAACGTGCAGCGGCTGATTGATGACCGGCGATGCGCTATCTGCCACCTCGGCAGCGGCGCTGATCCACTGCTCCAGCTCCTTGCTCGGCTTCTTCATGTTCCTCCTGGGCCACCGCCTCGTTTTCTACGAGCCGGTGCCCGGAAAAGGGAGGTGAGCGTCTCACCCCCGAGTACGGTTGCGAACCGTATGCACGCACCTCCCGCCGGCAAGGGGCGAGCATTGCCGAGATGCTGCTCGGAGGAACACGCGTCGTGTCGCCCACAGGACGTGGGGAACACGGGCGCCCAGAACACCGATCACGTTGACCTAGCGAGAAATTAACCGCCAAGAACGCCAAGATAGGATTCTTTTCTTGGCGCTCTTGGCGTCTTGGCGGTTTAAATCTCTGCGCTTTTCAGGCAGCTTATACCCGTTTCTCGCTCTAGGTCCCGGAAGGGCGGCTACGTGTCCCGGAAGGGCGGCTACGTGTCCCGGAAGGGCTGCTACGTGTCCCGGAAGGGCGGCTGCGTGTCCCGGAAGGGCGGCTACGTGTCCCGGAAGAGCCGCCCCGTGTCGCGGAAAGGCGGTTCCCCGTCCCGGCAAGCCCGCCCCCGCCCCCCGCCCGCCCCCCTCCGCCCCGCCCCCTCAGCTCAGCCGCGCGCGCCCCGCGCCCCCCGCGCCGCGCCCCCCCGGCCCCGCCTCACGGGAAGATCTCCCTCTCCCCATACGCCGCCGCCAGCCGCTGCAGCGCCACCGCGTACGCCGCGAGCCGCAGCGTAGACTTCTTCTGCCGCGCCATCTCGGTCACGTCGCGGTAGGCCCGCTTCATCGCCTTCTCGAGCCGGGCGTCGACCTCCTCGAGCGTCCACGTCTCGGAGCGCTTGTTCTGCACCCACTCGTAGTAGCTCACCGTCACGCCGCCCGAGTTGGCGAGGACGTCCGGCAGGATGTCGACCCCGCGCTCCAGCAGGACCTTCTCGCCCTCCGGCGTGCACGGCCCGTTCGCGCCCTCGGCCACGAGCCGCACCTGGAGCGAGCTCGCCTCCTCGACGCCGATCTGGTTCTCCAGCGCCGCGGGGATGAAGATGTCCGCCTTGAGCCGGAAGAACTCCTCGCGGCTGATCGGCTTGCCCGCCGGATAGCCCGCGATCGAGCGGTGCTTCTTCACATAATCCTGCAGCTTGTGCGGGTTGAACCCCTCCGGATTGTACAGATACCCGGTGTGGTCGCCGACCGCGACGGTCGAGGCGCCGAGCTTCGACAGGAGCACCGCCGTGTGCGAACCGACGTTGCCGAACCCCTGCACGAGCAGCGTCGAGCCGCCGAGGTTCACGTCGTTGTCCTCGGCCCACTCGGTGATGCAGTGGACGACGCCCTGACCCGTCGCCTTCTCGCGCCCGTGCGTGCCGCCGGACGCCACCGGCTTGCCGGTGACCACGCCCTTCACCGCCTGCTTGAAGAGCTGGCCCACCGTGTTCATGTACGTGTCCATGGCCCACGCCATCGTCTTCGCGTCGGTGCCCACGTCGGGAGCCGGGATGTCCGTCTCCGGACCGATGTTCGATCCGAGCGCATGAAAGAACCGGCGCGTGATCCGCTGGAGCTCGGCGCGCGACACCTCGTTCGGGTTGAACTTGATGCCTCCCTTGCCGCCGCCGAGCGGCAGGTTCATGAGCGCGCACTTCCACGTCATCATCGCGGCCAGCGCCTTGAGATCGTCGAGCGACACCGTCTCGTGGTAACGAACACCCCCCTTGAACGGCCCGAGGAGGTTGTTGTGCTGGATCCGGTAGCCCTTGAAGAGACGGATGCTGCCGTCATCCATCCGCACCGGGAAATTGACGATGATCTCGTTCTTGGGCTGGCTCAGGATCGTCGTGATGTAACCCGGCAGCTCGATCAAGCGGGCAGCCTCGTCCAGGTAACCCTGGACGACTTTGAAGAACTCGTATTTGTGCTTGTGACTCGGAGCCGGAGGCGTGCTCACCGGCGGAGTCGTGGGCTTGGCACTGAATTGATCTTCCATGGCTCTGTAACTTTTTAGTCCGCTGCGCCCCTCCGTTCAATGTCAGGGCGCTCTCACGCGACGCGTTATCGCGTATCCGGAGGGGCGGGACATCGCGTCAGTCTGGGAATGCGCGATGCGGCGGCGCGTTAACGACAACGGCGGCAAGTCCGCATCGGGTGGGCGAGGCCCCGGTAAGGCCCCGGCGCGGGCACGCCGCGCGCGGTTCTCGTGTCGCTGGACGCACCTGTCTCGCGCCACGTCCGCGCCCGCAGCGCGAGGCGCGAGGCGTCGATCACGTCCTCGACCACAGGACATACAGATACGTGATCGTCCCGGTGACGAGCAGGGCGTCCACCCGGTCGAGGATGCCGCCGTGGCCGGGCACGATCCCGCCAGAGTCCTTGATCCCGAAGGAGCGCTTGAACAACGACTCGCCGAGGTCGCCCGCCTGGCCGAGGCCGCCCGCGACGATCGCGAGCGCGAGCGCGTCGACGAGCGGCAGCGACCGGAGGAACCAGAAGTGGGCGATCAGCGCGCCGATCACCGCGAAGGCCAGGCCGCCGACGGCGCCCGCGACGGTCTTCTTCGGGCTCACCGCCTCGTAGAGCTTGCGCCGGCCGAGGAAGCGGCCGGCGAAGTAGGCGCCCGTGTCGGAGAACCAGGAGAGCATCAGGGCCAGCACCACGAACGACGGGCCGTCGGCGCCGGCGTCGCGCCGGAGCAGCGCCAGCGCCCCGAGCCCGCCGCCCACGTAGAGCGGGCCGAAGGTCATCGCCAGCACGCGCAGGGCGGCGGTGCGCATCTCCCCGAGCCGCGTCAGCGTGACGAGCATCGCGGCGAACGGCAGCAGGAAGATCACCGCGAGGAGCGCGCCCGGCGAGCCCCCGAAGCGCCAGAGCACGCCGAGCACGGCGAGGGTGAGCGCGACGCCGGCGAACCGCGAGGCGCGGTCGTCCGGGTGGGTCATCGCGAAGAACTCGAGCGCGCCGACGGCGGAGGCGGCGGCGACGAGCGCCGCCCACCCCCAGGCCGGGCCGAGGTAGAGCAGCGAGAGGAGCACGGGCGCAGCCACGACCGCGGTGATGAACCGCATCGCGAGGTTGGAAGCAGCCAAGCGTCAAACCCCCGTCCGTGAGCCGTTGTGAGAGGCGAGCTCGCGCGCGCGCCACGGCCGAGCCCCGTCGAGCGCCCCGCGCACGAGGACCGGCTCGCCGCCGCCGTCACCGTCGCCGCCACCACCGCCACCGCCGGCAGCGCCGGCAGCGCCGGCAGCGCCGGCAGCGCCGGCAGCGCCGCTGCCGCTGCCCTCCGCCCTGTACGCGGGCTCGACGGCGCTGTCGCGCTGCTGGTAGGTCGCGATGGCCGCGAACAGGTCGTCCTCGGTGAAGTCCGGCCACAGCCGCTCGGTGAACGACAGCTCGGCGTACGCGGCCCCGTAGAGCAGGAAGTTCGAGAGCCGCTGCTCGCCGCCGGTGCGGATGATGAGATCCGGCTCGCCCACGCTCAGGCTCGGCAGCCGCGCGGCGAGCAGCGCGCCGTCGATCGACTCCGGGTCGAGCCGGCCGGCGACCGCCTCCATCGCGAGCTCGCGCGCCGCGGCGGCGATCTCCTCGCGCGCCCCGTAGGACAGCGCGAGCGCGAGCGTCATCCGCATGTTCGCGGAGGACGCCTTCCGCAGCGGGTCGAGCACCTCGCGCACGACCTCGGGGAGCCGGCTGATGTCGCCGATCGCCACCAGGCGGATGTCGTTCTCGAGGATCTCGCCGCGCTCGCTCATGAGGAACTCGCGGAGGAGCCCCATGAGCGCGTCGACCTCGTTCCGGGGCCGCGCCCAGTTCTGCTCGCTGAAGGCGTACAGCGTCAGCGCCTCGACGCCGAGCCTCCGGCAGACGCGCACGATCCGCCGCACGGCGGCGCTCCCGGCCTTGTGGCCGGCCTCGCGCGGCTCGCCGCGCAGCTCGGCCCAGCGGCCGTTGCCATCCATGATGATTCCGACGTGGCGCGGGAGATTTCTGGCTTCTACGAGGTTCATCGGCGGGGGGAGTTTCCCTTGTTGACTACCGACTGTCGACTGTTGAGTCTTCACGCCCATGAGCACTGGGGTTGGTCTCACGGTCACGCTGCGCGTCAGGATGGGCGCGCACGACGCACATTACGCGGGGGAGCTGTGTGACGGCGCGCGAATTCTCGCGCTCTTCGGCGACGTCGCCACCGAGCTCCTCATCCGTCTGGACGGCGACGAGGGGCTCTTCCGTGCGTACGAGGCGGTCGAGTTCCTCGCCCCGGTCCGAGCAGGCGACTTCATCGAGGCGACCGGGGTGGTCACGAAGGTCGGGGCCACGTCGCGCGCGATGGCCTTCGAGGCGCGCAAGGTCGTCGCCAGCGTCCGCGAAGCCGGGGTGGCGCCCTCGGCGGCGGACGCGCTGGCCGAGCCGGTCATCGTCTGCCGGGCGCTCGGGACGTGTGTCGTCCCGAAGGAGCTCCAGCGTCGGCCGCGCCTCGTCCTGCCGGCGCTGTCGGCGCCGCCCCCGGATCACGCGAAGCTCCCGGAGCCGCGGCCGATCATCACGCCGCCCCCCCGGATCATCGTCACGCCGCCGAACAGCGCCCTCATCTTGACGGCGGCCATCGTCGGCGCCGAGACGACCCGCGCGCAGACGCCGCACCTGCCCGTCACGGCGCGCGAGCTCGCCGACGAGGCGGCCCGCTGTCGCGACGCGGGCGCCGCCGTGGTCCACCTGCACGTCAGGAACCCGGACGGCTCGCCGAGCCAGTCGCGCGAGCTGTTCGCCGAGGCGATCGCGGCCATCCAGGAGAAGACGGACGTCATCGTCCAGACGTCGACCGGGGGCGCCGTCGGGATGAGCGTCGACGAGCGCGCCCAGCCGCTGCTCTGCAGCCCCGAGATGGCCACCTTGAACTGCGGCACGATCAACTTCGGCGACGGGATCTTCGACAACGCCCGGCCGCTCATCCGGGACATGGCGGCGCGCATCCGCGCGGCGGGGAGCGTCCCCGAGCTCGAGTGCTATGAGGTCGGCCATATCCATGAGGCGCTCAGCTTGCACGCCGACGGGCTCCTCGCGGAGCCGCTCCACTTCCAGTTCGTGCTGGGGGTGCCCGGCGGCATCGCGGCGCGAGAGGACGTGCTCCGGTTCATGATCACCCAGATCCCGCGAGGCGCCACCTGGGGGGTGGCCGCCGTCGGCCGCCACCAGCGCCCGATGACCGAGCTCGCCATGCAGCTCGGCGGGCACGCCCGGGTCGGGCTGGAGGACAACATCTACCTGGACAAGGGCGTGCTCGCGGAGGGGAGCGCGCCGCTCGTCGCGCGCGCGGCCGCCTTCGCGCGGAGCATCGGCCGCGAGGTGGTCGATCCGGACCGCGCGCGCCAGCTGCTCGGGGTCCGCTCGCGCGCCGCGGCGGCGGCCCAGGCCGGCGCCGCCGGGGGAGAGAGCGCGCTCGCGCAGGGATGATTGGAAGACCGCTCTCCACCTGGGCCGATCACCTCCGCGGCCGGCTCCCGATCGCGCTCGGCGTCGCCGTTGTCGGGGCCGCCGCGCGGCTCTCGATGCCGTCTCCGCCCGCGCGGACCGCGGACGCGATCGCCGGGATGCTCGGCGAGGCGATCGGCGGCTCGGTCAGCCCGGACGACTTCGTCTGGGAGGAGCGCGGCGGGTTCCTCTCCGACGCGCTGCTGGGCCGCCGCGTGCTGTTCCTGGGCGTCGCGGGCCCGCCGGACGTCGCGGGCCCGCCGGACGCGGAGCGCGCGCCCGGCGCAGAGCGCGCGCCGGACGCGGAGCGCGCGCCGGAGGCCGATCGCGCGCCCGGAAGGCGCGGCGCCGCCGACCTGTACCGCGCGCGCGTGCGGCTCACCCGCTCCGGCCGGCCCGTGAGCCTGAGCGGCGTCCGCAACCTGACCGAGACGCCCCTCGGCGACGACCGCAACCTCGTGGCCCGCGGCCGCCGGGTCGCGGTGACCACCTCCGCGTTCGGCGCCGTGCAGGGGATCACGCTGCTCGATCTCGGCGGCGGCGCCCGCCCGGGGGCGCCCCTCGGCGAGCGGCTCCGCGCGGCGGTCGACGGCTGGCTCGAGACGGGGAGCGCGGACGGCGCGTCGCGCACCGAGATCTCGTTCGATAGCCCGCCCGCGTCGGCGCGGCTCGACCTCGCCGACGAGGCCCTCGTGATGGCGCTCGGCCCCGAGGCGGCGCCGGCGGCGCTGAGCGCCGGCACCGGCGAGCTCGACACGGGCGGCAGCGATCCGTTCGGCGCCCGCGCGCACCGCGTCCCGCGCCGCGTGCCCTCGTTCGCGGAGCTCGCCGGGCTCTCCGCCGGTCGCCTGCTCGGCCCGGGGGCGGCCGCCGCGGTCGAGCGGCTCGCGCTCGCCGCCGACAGCGCGGCGGCGGGGCTGCGCGCCGGGCCGGACGCCGCGTACCTGACCCACGGGCCGGCGTCTCCGGAGCCCGCGCCGCCAGGGTGGCCCTCGCTCTGGCCGCCGCCGCCGGTCCAGCCGGCGGTCGACCCGCCGCTCCCGGGGGAGGGGGCCTGGGTGCTCGTGGCCCCTTCGCTCCCGCGCGTGCTCCCCGGGATCGAGGGCGACCCGCAGCGCCCGTCGAGCCCCTTCGCGGCGACGACGATCCGCCCCGATCCGCAGCGGCAAGAGGTGCGCGTCCACCTGCTCGCGATCGACACGCGGCACATCAAGTTCACCCTGCAGGCCGGCTTCGAGGCGCCCCGGCCGACCGCCGGCCCGCACGGCACGGGGACGCTCCCGGACGCGGCGGCGCTCCGCGGCGCCATCGGCCTCGGCGCCGGCCCGCGCGACCCTGTCGCGCTCCACGAGGAGGCGGAGGCGCTCGGCATGGTCGTCGGCGGCCGCCCGCTGGTGCCCCCGCGCGACGGCGCGGCGACGCTCGGGGTCGACGCCTCGGGCCGGCCCTACTTCGGCGCATGGCCCTCCGGCGCCGGGGTCGAGCGCGTGCCGTGGGCGCTCTGGCAGCGCCCGGCGGCCGCGAGCCCGGGCGAGCCCCGCGGCGAGGGGGCCAGGCGCTTCCCCTGGTCGCTCTGGCAAGGGCCGTCCCTCTTCGAGGCCGTGGGCGCCGCGGCCTCGCTCCCCGCCCTCGCCGGGGCTGGCGCGGAGCGCACCGCAGGCGACGCGACGCTCTCGCCCGCGGCGCGCGCCGCGGGCGACGCCACGCTGTCTCCCAGCGAGGGCGACGACCTCGTCGTCGAGCGCGCGGCGCTGTGCGCGACCGACCGCGGCTTCGTGGTCCACGCGTGGGGCAGCGCCCTCGACGCGGCCGCGCTCAGGGCGGCGCTCGCGCGCGCCGGGTGCGTCGCCGGCGTCTCGCTGGGCAGGGCGCCGGACCCGCTCGGGGTCGCCTTCCTGAGCGTGCAGCCGGACGGCCGCCTGACCGCGGAGCGGCTCTCGCCCGCGATGTCGCTCGCGCCGCCCGCGCAGGTCGCGTCCGCCTCCCCGGGGCCCTTCCTCTATTTCTCGTCGCGCTCGACGGACGGCCCGCCGCCGCCCGATCTGTCGCTCCCGGGCGAGCGCGGGGGCTGGACGGTCGACGGCGGCGCGCAGCCGCCCCCGGCGTGGAGCCCGGCCCTGTATGCCGTCGACACGGTGCACCTCGGCGCGCAGGTCCGCGTGCACGCCTTCGCGCCGGACCGGTTCGTGTTCCGCCTGCGCGCCGGGTCGCGCGAGATCTCGCCGCGCAACGCGCCGAAGCTCGCCGCCGAGGTGCCGGAGGACGAGCGGCAGCAGGTCCTGGCGGCGATCGGCGTCGGCACCGGCCGGCGGCGCGGCCCGCGCGGGCTCGCCGTGGGCGGCACGGTCGGCCTCCGCTTCCGGGGCGAGGGAGGCCTGCTGCTGGTCCGCCGCGGCCGCGTCGAGATCCGCCCGGCTGGCGGCGTCGAACTCGCGCCGGGCACGGACGCGACCGAGCTGCCGCTCACCGCCGACGACGGCAGGCTGCGGCCGGAGGCGCGCGAGATCGGCACCATGCGCCGGCGCGGCGCCGCGTGCGCGCTCGACGACGGGACGCTCCTCGTGGCCACGACGACGTTCGACAGCGACGAGGCCACGACCGAGGCGCTGCTCGATCTCGGCTGCGCCCGCGTCGTCGCGCTCGATCGCGGCGCGCACCGCAACGCGTTCGTGCACCGGGCCTCCGGCGACCCCGCCCTGCAGCAGGGGTACGAGGAGACGGCGCTCTTCGCGGTCGGGCTCGCGATGCCCGGCCGCGCGCGCCGGCTCACGGTGGACTCATCCCCCTGATCGCGGCGGCGGCCCGCGGTGGTCCCGGCCGGCGCCGCGGTCAGGCGTGGGACAGCATGCCGCGCAGCATCCCGAGCGCGCGCGTGTGCAGCTGCGACACGCGCGGCTCGCCGACCCCGAGCTCCGCGCCGATGTCCTTCAGCTTCGCCCCCTCGAAGTAGTACATGCCGATCACGCGCCGCTCCCGCTCGGGGAGCTGCGCGATGGCGAAGGCGAGGGCCCGCCGGGTCGCCTGCGCGGAGATCGCCTCGATCGGGTCGTCTCCGCCGGACATGTGCACCGACTCCTCGGTGGGCGTGACCTCGCTCAGGCTCACGAAGACGGTCGAGCCGCCGACCCCGCCCGCGGCCCCGGCCTCCACCGCCTCGCGCGCCCGCCGCGAGAGCCAGTCCTGCGCCCGGAGCTCATCGACGATCGCGCCGCGGATCCGGAGCTTCGCGTAGCCCGCGAACGTCTCGCCGTCGCACCCGCCGTTCTTGCGGAGCGAGTCGACCAGGCCGAGCATCCCCGCGCTGAGCAGGTCGTCGCGCTGCACGTTGGGCGGCAGGTGCCGCGATACCTGGCGCACCAGCTTGCGGACGAGCGGGAAGTACCCCTTCAGCACCTCCGGTCGGAGCGGCGCGCACGGCGCTTCGCGGTCACGCGGCCCGCTCGCGCAGGCCGCGCCGGTACAGCTTGGCGGGTCGCTCGCGCCGCGGTCCAGCTCCGCAGGCTCCCACGCTTCCTCGTAGGTGCAGGGCGACGTGCCCTCCGCGGATTCCCAGAAGTCGTGAGCGCAGCTTGACGTGAGCTCCGCGGACTCCCATGCACCGTGCGCGAGCGCCGCGCCCGACTCTCGCGCCGCGGCGACCGGCCCTGCGTCGTGGGCGTCGAGAGAGTCCAGGGAATCGAGAGCGTCGATACCCAGAGCGACCTGCGCGTCGATCAGCGCGCGATCACACGTGACGACCGGGCACGCTGTGCCCATGATGACCGGCTGGACAAGCTCGTCCCCGTCACAGCACGGGGCGAGTGACCTGGGAGAAGGGAACCCCTCCCGCTGCAGTCGGGTCGATTGCTGCACGTGAGGTGGATTGGTGCCACAACTCTCGCAGCGTGCAAGGTAGAGCCGCGCAATTGTGTCTGGTGCGGATGTTCAGTGTGTGGATTATGTCCAGCGACCTCGGCAGCTCACCTTCCGGCCGGTGAAGCGGCGGGCGCCTGGGTGGGTGCTCCTGAACCCACGCCCTGCTGCGCTTCATTGCCGCTGCGCCCCGCGTCCGAGTTTGTCCCTGTAGTATTCGCTGGTTGCGGCGGAGTGGCGCGGGGCTGGCCTGACCCATACACCTCTTCTTCCGCCGAGAGGGGGACATCTCTCGCTGCCTCGTCGGCCCCGACAGAGCCCCTCGCCCCCTCGTAGCGCGGCGGCTCTCCAGGCCTCGAGTAATCCACCCAGTAGACCTTATCTGATCTGACGTCCAGGTGAACGAACGTCGAGTTGGGGTAGTATCCCACACCCGCGCTGCGGAAACCTCGGCAGAAGTCGCGGACCACGGTGTTGGGCACCCCCTCGACCATGAAGTCGACGGCGCGGCCGAAGTTGTGGTTGGAGTGCGGCGTGTACTGGGTCGGAGTGTAGGGGCGATACCCGCTCACGACGCGGATGGTCCTGCCGCCGAAGTGGTCGCTCACCATGCCGATCAGCGTGGCGAGGCGCGGGTCGATGGGGATCGACGCGGTGGGCGACGCGCGCATCAGCCGGCTGAGCTTGGGGAGGGCCTTGGGGACGAGGCGCCCCTTCGACGTGAGCAGCTGGAGGTCGATCCGCTCGGCGCCGCGCACCAGGCGGACCAAGCCGGGGCGCTTGGGCCGCTGCACGTACCGCTTGCTCGGCGGCATCGACCGGGGGTCGGGCTTCGGGTCCCGCTTCGTCGACCCCTTGCCCAGGGGGCGAGCCTCGGCGCTCCGCTCCTTTGCACTGGCGCCGCGGCTCCGCTCCGGCCCGTCGCGCAGCGAGGCCGCCCGGTTCGGCGCGCCCGGCGCGGACCGGCCGCCCGGCTTGCCCCGCTCGGGGATCACGAGGACCAGCCCCGGGTGGATCCGCTGGCCAGGCTTGAGCCCGTTCGCCTCGCGGAGCGCGTCGACCGTGATGCGGTACCGCTTCGCGATCTTGCCGAGCGTCTGGCCGGCGTAGACGGTGTGCTGGCCGTCCTCGGCGAGCGCCGCGCCGGGGGCGGCGAGCAGGACGAAGGCCGCCGCCGCGAGGGCGGCGAGGGCAGAGCGCAGCCGCGAGGGCCGCGCGATGGCAGGCAGTGACCGAGCGCGGGGCTCCAGCGCGGCGCCGGGCGCCGCGCCGACGTCGAGGCCGCGGGGGCCGCAGAAAAGGGAGAAGTCCGGATGCATGAGGGGACTCTGACCTGACGTCATCCGTGCCCGACGACCGAGCCCCGGACGGTGCTACCCTGGGCTGGCGCGCGCCGGCCGGCCATACCGGGGGCGCCGCACCGCGTATCGGGCTTCGATAGGCGGGCGAGAGGCGAGCGTAAAGCGGTTTTTTGCCCCGCGATCGACGGCGGTGCGAAGCTTCGCCGGAAGCGACCAGAAGCGATCATCGGGGATCGGGCGCGCGAGGGCCCGGGCAACGCGGGCCCGGGCTCCCCTTTCTTCACCCAAGGCGGCGCGGACCAGGACGGACGGGATGTCGGAAGGCAAGAACTTGATCGGGGTCGACATCGGATCGAGCGCGATCAAGATCGCTCAGATCAAGGAAGGCCGTAAGGGCTACGGCCTCGTGCGGCTCGGCTACGCGCCGCTCGCGCCGCAGGCGATCGTCGACGGCCACGTCATGAACGCGCAGGCGATCGTCGAGGCGCTCGGCCGCGCCTTCTCCGACGCGAAGATCCGCCAGCGCGAGATCGCGCTCAGCATCAGCGGCCAGGCGGTCATCATCCGCAAGATCACGGTGCCGCTCATGACCGCCGCCGAGCTGGACGAGCAGATCCAGTGGGAGGCCGAGCAGCACATCCCCTTCGACATCAAGGACGTGCACGTCGACTACGAGGTGCTGCGCCGCCGCCCCGAGGCCGGGCAGATGGACCTCCTGCTCGTCGCCGCCAAGCGCGACGAGATCAACGACTACACGCAGATCGCCAGGACCGCGAAGCTCAAGCCCATGGTGGTCGACATCGACGCGTTCACCGTGCAGAACCTGTTCGAGGTGAACCGCGGCATCCCGCCGGACCAGACGTTCGCCATCATCAACGTCGGCGCGAGCCTCGCGTCCATCAACATCGTGTCGCGCGGCGCGAGCGCGTTCACCCGCGACATCGGCAACGGCGGCAACTACATCACCGAGCAGATCCAGCGGAAGCTCGGCATCAGCTTCGAGCAGGCCGAGGAGTTCAAGTGCGCCAGCGTGACCTCGGGCCCGGGCGGCGTGCCCGCCCAGGTCATCGAGACCATCGAGCAGGTGTGCGACTCGATCGCCGGGGAGATCCAGCGCTCGCTCGACTTCTTCCTGGCCACGAGCGGTGAGGGCGACATGCACCGCATCTACCTGACCGGCGGCTCGTCCAACCTGCCCGCGCTGCCCGCGGCGATCGGGCGGCGCGCCCGGGTCGCCGTCGAGCTGATCCAGCCGATGGAGCGCATCACCGTGGAAGCGAAGGAAGTCAACCAGGAGCTGCTCCGGCTCCGGGCGGCGCAGTTCTGCGTCTCGCTCGGGCTCGCGATGCGCAAGGACCGGGAGAAGCGCTCGTGATACGCGTCAACCTGCTCCCTCAACGGCGCGGCACGCGCGGGGCCGCCCCGCAGGCGAGCCAGCGCTGGCTGCTCGTCACGCTCGGCGTCGTGATCCTCGAGATCGTCGCGCTCTTCCTCTTCCACCAGACCAAGGTCGAGGAGCTCGAGGAGCAGACGCGGAAGAACTCGGTCCTCCAGAGCCAGATCCAGGACATCCGCACGCTCGTCGCGAACCACGAGGAGATCAAGAAGGCGCTCGAGGTCCTCCGCGCGCGCGAGGACGCGATCGCGAAGCTCCAGGCGGCGCGCAGCGGGCCGACCGCGGTGCTGCTCGAGCTCGCGCAGCTCCTGACGAACGGCAAGGGGCCGACCGCCGACCCGGACAAGCTGGCGCAGCTCCGCAAGGAGAACCCGCTCGCCGTCTACAACCCCTCCTGGGACAGCCGGCGGCTGTGGCTCACGAGCTACGTCGAGTCCGAGCGGACCGTGCGCGTCGAGGGGCTCGCGCGCGACGGCACCGACGTCTACGAGCTCGCCCAGCGGCTGAAGCTGTCGTCGTACTTCTACGACGTGCAGCTGCTCCCGGGGAAGAAGGAGAACGAGAAGGCGTCGCGGCTCGAGCTCGTCTCGTTCGCGCTGCAGCTGAAGGTGAGGTACTGATGGCCACGAAGCCCAACCCCGCGCCCGCCGGCTCGGCGCTCGACCGGCTGCCGCCGCTCGCCAAGGTCGGCGTCGGCGCGCTCTTCGCGGCGCTCGTCGGCATCCTGTACTTCGTCGGCTTCTACGCCGACGTGGACTCGCAGATCGAGGGCGCCGTGCAGAAGCAGCAGGCGCTCCAGGCGGAGCTCACCAAGGCGCAGGCGTCGAAGGCCGCCTACCAGAAGGACCTCGACGAGAAGACCCGGCGCGAGCAGCTGAGCCGCGAGCAGAAGAAGATCCTCCCGGACGAGTCCGAGACGCCGGCCTTCCTCTCCGCGATCCAGGGCGTCGCGACCGTCTCCGGCGTCAACCTGACGTCATGGAGCCCGACCGAGGAGATCCCGCAGGAGTTCTTCTCCAAGGTGCCGATGAAGCTGACGCTCTCCGGCAAGTTCCACCAGGTGGCGAAGTTCTTCCACGGCGTGGGGCAGCTCGACCGCATCATCAACCTGGAGGAGGTCCAGATCAAGGAGCCGAAGGTCGTGGGGACCGACGTCGAGGTCGAGGTGGAGTGCCTCGCGACCGCGTTCCGCGCCGTGCGCGCCGGAGAGACCCCGACGGCCGGCGTGAAGCGGCGGAGCGGCGGGGGTGTCCGGTGAGCGGCGGTCGCTTGCTGCTGCTCGCCCTCGGGGCGACCACGGCGTGGGCGCTCGCGCTGACGACGCTCACGGGGTGCGAGGACGAGCCGGTGATCACCTCCGCCCAGCTGCGCGGCACGGCCGCGCCGCAGGCCACCGCCTCGCCGGCGCGCGCCCCCGCGGCCGGGGCGTCGGCGTCCGCGGCCCCGGACGCCGGCGCGCCCGAGATGCCGCCGCTGCCGCTCCGCGAGTTCCAGGAGGCCGACTTCTCCGAGAGCGATCGGAGCCGCGACCCGTTCCGGAGCTTCGAGTCGCTCTTCGCGACGCAGGCCCGGGGGCGGGTGACGATCCAGCGGCAGGTCCTCGTGGACCGCTTCGCGCTCGACGAGCTCAAGCTGGTCGGCGTCGTCTCGCGCGCGCCCGCCCGCGCGCTGCTCACCGACCCGACGGGGCTCGGGTGGGTGGCGAAGGTGGGCGACTTCGTCGGCAAGGCCGAGATCGTACACGCGGGCGGCCCCACGGGCGTCGACGTGGCCGTGAACTGGCGCGTCGACCGGATCCGCGACTCCGACGTCGTCTTCATCCGCGAGGACCCGTCGCACCCGGAGATCCCGCCGACGACGCGCGTGATCGCGCTGCGCCCGCTCGGCGAGCAGAACGAGCCCGCCCCCTGACCGCCACGAATTGGGCCCGCCCCGGGCACCCGAAGTAGCCTCCCGGCAGCGTGACGCAGACCTCGCGTCACCGCGAAGCGGGAGTGCAATGAAGAGCAATCGAGACTATCGCCCGAAGCGGGGCGCGCTTCGCCGTGCCGCGGCGCTCGGGATGATGTTGATCCTCGGCGCTCCTGCGGGAGACGCAGACGCCGCGGCCCCGATCAAGGTCAGCGACGTCAGGCTCACGGCGCCGGCGGACGACCGGGCCGAGGTGGTCGTGGCGACGAGCGGCGCGCCGCGCTTCTCGGCGCGGGTGGCGGACGGCGGCAAGCGGCTCCTCATCGACCTCGACGGCGCCGAGATGAGCGGCGGGCCCGGCGCGATCACGAACGGCAACGCGATCGTGGCCGGGGTGATGACCCAGGGCTTCGGCAAGGCGGCCCAGCGCACGACGCGGGTGCTCGTGCAGCTCGCGCGCCCGGCGGCCTACCGCGTCCGCGCCGACCAGGGCGCGCTCGTGATCGAGCTCGCCGCCGCCGACGCGACGGCGCCCATGGCGGCGCGGGCCCCGGGCGCCCCCGCGGCGGCGGCGCCGGCCCGCGAGCCGGCGGCGATCACCGACGTGCGCTTCGA
Organism: Sorangium sp. So ce1153; assembly: GCF_051521595.1. Classification (NCBI taxonomy): domain Bacteria; kingdom Pseudomonadati; phylum Myxococcota; order Polyangiales; family Polyangiaceae; genus Sorangium; species Sorangium sp. So ce1153. The sequence continues at coordinate 10,393,591 of NZ_CP150361.1, read as the reverse complement.
GCACCAGGCGACGCTCGACCGGGTGATCATCGAGCTCTCGTCGATCCCGAGCTACCGCGAGTCGACCGGCAAGGGGGGCCGCCGCGTCATCGAGCTCCACGGCGTCCGGCTCCCCGACGCCCTCCAGCGCACGCTCGACGTGGGCGCCTTCGGCGGCCCGGTGCGGGCGATCTCGACGTTCCGGCGCAACAGCGACGGCTCCAAGGTGGTCGTCGAGGTGGAGCAGGCCCAGGGCGCCTCGGGCGCCGTCGCGCGCGAGGGCAACGCGCTCGTGCTCAGCGTCGCGCGGGGGGCGCTGCCCTCGACGCTCTCGGGGATCGGCGCCGACGGCGGCGCCGCGCGGCGGACCCGCACGGTCGCGCGCGAGGAGCTCGCCGACGCCGGCGCGCCGAAGGTGGAGACGTCGTTCGAGGGCCTGGACGGGGTGGGGGCGGAGCCCGGCTTCGCGGGGCGCGGCCCCGACCAGCCGGCGGGCAGCCAGGAGTCGCTCGTCGAGCCCGACCAGGCCGGCGCCTTCATGCCCGCGCTCGCCGGGCAGCAGCGGCGGTTCACGGGGCGGCGCATCGACCTCGACCTGAAGGACGCCGACATCCACAACGTCCTCCGGCTGATCTCCGACGTCGGGCGGGTCAACATCGTGACCGCCGACAACGTGAGCGGGACGGTCACCATCCGGATGCGCAACGTCCCGTGGGACCAGGCGCTCGAGACGGTGCTCCAGGCCAAGGGCCTCGGCGTGGTGCGGCAGGGCAACATGATCCGCGTCGCCCCGATCGCCGACCTCAACAAGGAGCGGGAGCTCGCGATCGCGCGGCGGAAGAGCGAGCTCCAGCTCGCGCCGCTCGAGACGCGGCTCATCCCGATCAACTACGCGGACGCGAAGGACCTCCAGGATCGCTCGAAGGACATGCTGTCGCCGCGCGGCTCGCTCGCGGTCGACGAGCGGACCAACGTGCTCATCGCCCGCGACGTCGCGGGCAACCTGAACCAGATCGAGGAGCTGGTCCGCTCGCTCGACACGCAGACGCCGCAGGTCCTGATCGAGGCGCGCGTGGTCGAGGCGACGAGCCGCTACGTGCGCGACATCGGCATCCAGTGGGGCGGCGACGGGACGTTCAGCGCGGCGACCGGCAACCCGACGGGGCTCGTGTTCCCGTCGGCGATCGGCGTCGCCGGCGGCGCGACCGACTCGAACGCCCCGACCGGCGGCCTCTCGCCGTTCGCGAACCAGGTCGCGAACCCGAACTTCGCGGTCAACCTGCCGGCGATCGTCGGCACCGGGCAGGGCGGCGCGCTCGGCTTCACGCTCGGCTCGATCAACAACACGGTGAACCTCGGGGTCCGGCTCTCCGCGGCCGAGGCGAGCGGCATGCTGCGGATCATCTCGAGCCCGCGCATCCTCACGCTCGACAACCGGGAGGCGCGGATCAGCCAGGGCACGCTGATCCCGTTCTCGCAGATCAGCGCGCAGGGCGTGCAGACGACCTTCCAGGAGGCGAAGCTGCAGCTGCTCGTGAAGCCGCACGTCACGTCGGACGGCAGCGTCGCGATGCACGTGAAGATCAACCGCGACGAGCCCGACTTCAACCAGACCTCGGCCCGCGGCGACCCGACCATCCTGAAGCGCGAGGCGGAGACCGACCTCCTGATCATGGACGGGCACACGGCGGTGATCGGCGGGATCTTCACCCGCAACACCGGCCGGAACCTCGATCAGGTGCCGTTCTTCGGGGACATCCCCGTCCTCGGCCTGCTCTTCCAGCGGCGCCGCGCGAGCGACACGCGCAGCGAGCTCGTCATCTTCCTCACGCCGCGGATCGTGAACCGCGCCGAGGCCCTCGGCCGGTAACGCCCCGGCGGGGCGCGCGCGAGCTCGTCGGAGGGCGCGCGCGGGCCGCGCCCTTCAGATGCGCTTCCGCCGGGTCGCCTCCCGCATCTGCGGGACCGCGTCCGCCACGATCCCGCGCAGCCACACCCGCGCGGGGTCGTCCTCGGTCCGGCTGTTCCACGCCATGGCGATCTCGAGGGGCGGCAGCTCGAACGGCAGGTCGAAGGTGCGGAGCGGCAGCAGGCTCGAGAAAGCCCGGCTGAGGCGCGTGGCCACGGTCGCCACGAGGTCCGACGCCGTGACGACGTGCGGCACGAGGAACACGTGCGGCACGGCCATGACCTCGCGGCGCGAGATGCCGCGCGACGCGATGAGGTCGTCCGCGACCCCCTCGTTCGCGCCCTGGCGGGTGACGACGACGTGCTGGAGGGCGGCGTAGGTCGGGAGGTCGAGGCGACCGCGCGCGGTCGGGTGGCTCGCGCGCGCGAGCCCGGCGAAGCGGTCGTCGAAGAGCGTCGCGCGGCGGAGATCAGGGGGGAGGGCGTCCCGCGGGAGGACGCCGATCGCGAGGTCGATCTCGCCGTTCCGGAGCGCGTCCGCGGCGCGGGCGTCGAGGGGGAGCAAGTGGAGCGCGAGCCTCGGCCCGCCCACCGCGAGCGCCGCGTTCAGCTGCGGCAGGAGGAGGAGCTCCACGTACTCCGTCGTGGCGATCCGGAACGTGCGCTCGCTCCTCGAGGGATCGAAGGCCGGCGCCCTTCCGCCGAAGAGCTTCCCGAGATCGTACATGATCGCCGCGACCTGCGGGGTCAGCGCCTCGGCGCGCGAGGTGAGCGCCATCCGGCGGCCGACCCGGATGAGCAGCGGGTCGGAGAAGAGCTCGCGCAGCCGCGTGAGCGCGTGGCTCATCGCCGGCTGGCTGAGCCCCACCCGGCGCGCCGCGTGGGTCACGCTGCGCTCCTGGAGCAGCGCGTCGAGCGCGACCACGAGGTTCACGTCGATCGCCGAGAGATTCACGGTTGGAATATATACCTGGATGGGTATTCCCGGAGTGGATACTTACGTTATCTTGCGCGCCAGGGTGGTAGCCCAATTTGCCTCGGAGTGATTCACATGAAGGCGGGAAGGCAGGAAGATTATTGATCTTTTCTTCCCGCCTTCCCGCCTTCATGTTCAAATCCGGCCACCACCCGCGCCGGGCGCTGTGCGCTGCGCGCTGGAACAGGCGATGACGCGAGGCGGCGCAAGGCCAGCGAGGAGGGCGAGGTGGCGCGGCGACGCGCCGTGACGTGACCGGCCGCCCGCTCGCGGGCGCTGGTCGCGCGGCCGCCCTGGCTGCTAGGGTCGCCCGCGGCTCCCCCCTGACCGGCGGCGCCCCGCGGAGACCATGACATCGCCCGTTCTGCTCGGGGGGATCGACTTCTTCCACCTCATGAACGATCGCGCCATGCGATCGCGCGGCCAGGCCGGGAACCACTGCCTGTACGTGCTCGAGCTCGATGGCCGCCTCGACATGGCCCGGCTCGCGGCGCGCCTCGAGCGCGCCACCCAGGTGCTGCCCGAGCTCCGCTTCCGCCTCGACAACAGCGTGCTCGGCCGGGCCGGGCGGCCCCGCTGGGTCGTCGACCACCACCGGCGCGCCCCCGAGCCGCGCCTCCACGAGGTCGCGGGCGAGCGCGAGCGCGCGGCGCGCGTCGAGGCGCTGCTCGCCGACCGGACCTCCGGGGAGCGGCCGTGGGCGCTCGACGTCGTGCGCGGGGCGGGGGAGGGCGACACGGTCGTGCTCCGCCACTTTCACGCGCTCACGGACGGCAAGGGCGCCGACCGGCTCGTCGCCTGGCTCGGCTCCGGCAGCGGCGACGCGCCGGACGACCCGCCGCTCCGGCAGGAGCGGCACGACGCCCCCGAGCGCCTCCTCGCCCCCCTGAGCCGCGACGAGCGGCTCGCCCTCGCGCGCGCCTACAAGGCCCACGTCCTCGCGCTCGGCCGCGCGCCGATCCTGTCGCTGGCGCGGGCCTGCGCGAGCGACAGGAGCGGCGCGCGGGCGCTGCCCTCGCGTTCGCGCGTCCTCCGGCTCACGCTGTCGGCGGAGGAGACCCGCGCCTTCGACGCCCGGGTGCGGCAGAAGGCGCGGCTCGCCGAGTCGAGCCTCATGCTGATCGCGGCGACCCGGCTCGCGGACAGGGCGCTCGTGGGCCGCGGCTTCGCCCCGCCGCACCACGTGATCCCGCTCCCGCTCTCGCTCGACCCGAAGGTGGGCGCGCGGCGGCTGTTCGGCAATCACCTCACGATGGTCCTGCTCTCCCTCGGCCGCGACGAGCTCCACGACGAGGCCCGCGCGGTCGCCCGCCTGGCCGAGCAGCAGCGCGCCATGGTGCGCGACCGGCTCGACCTCGGGATGATCGCCGCGCTCGACCTGGCGCGCTGGCTGCCCGGGCCGGTCTACCGCTGGCTCGGCGACCAGCCGTTCCAGGGCGAGCTCGCCTCGCTGATCGTCTCGAACCCCGGCGCGGTGACGGTGGAGCGGTTCGCGGGGCTGGCCGTGCGGTCGGCGTACCCGCTGCCCGCGGTCGTCACGCCGCCGGGCTTCCAGGTCATCTTCAGCCGCTTCGGCGGGCGCCTGTCGGCGTCGATCGTCCACGGCGACGGGCTGCTCGGCCCGGACGAGGCGGCGGCGATGCCGGAAGCGCTCCGCGCCGAGCTGCTCGGAGAGCCCGGGCCGCCGGCCGCGGGCGCGGTATAAGGGGCGGCGTCATGCGCAACGTCGATATCGTCATCATCGGCAGCGGCATCGCCGGCGGCCTCCTCGCGCGGCAGCTCCGCCTGGCGTGCCCCGACCTCGGGGTCCTCGTGCTGGAGGCCGCCGAGGCGATGGAGGACTACAAGGTCGGCGAGAGCACGGTCGAGGTCGCGGCGAACTACATGGTTCGCCGGCTGAACCTCGGCACGTACCTTTACCAGCACCAGCTGCCCAAGAACGGGCTCCGCTTCTTCTTCGACTCGCCGGGCAAGGACCTGCCGCTCCCCCGGATGAGCGAGATCGGCTCCGACCACATGCCGTTCCACCCGAGCTTCCAGCTCGAGCGCGCGCGGCTGGAGCGCGATCTCGTCGCCATGAACCGCGCCGCGGGCGCCGAGGTGGAGCTCGGCGCCAAGGTGGTCGACGTCGCGATCGACGGGGGCGGGCGGCACAAGGTCGTCTACGAGCAGGGCGGCGAGCGGCGCGAGGTCGCCTGCCGCTGGGTGTGCGACGCGTCCGGGCGGCGGCACGTGCTCTGGCGCAAGCTCGGCGTGAAGGTGCACAAGGAGACGCGCCTCAACACGGCGGCCGCGTGGGGGCGCTACCGCGGCGTGGCGGGGCTCGACGCCGTCGCCGACCCGGCGTGGCGGTCGCGCGCGCGGTACACCTCGCGCCACCTGTCGACGAACCACTTCATGTACGACGGGTACTGGATCTGGTTCATCCCGCTCGCCGGGGATCTGATGAGCGTGGGTGTGGTGTTCGACAAGGACCGGATCGGCGAGGGGTCGGGGGCGGCGCTGCCCGGGCCGCGCACGCGCGCGGACTTCGAGCGCTTCCTCGGCGCCCACCGCGCCGCGCGCGAGCTGCTCGAGGGGGCGGAGCTCGAGGATTTCCAGAGCTACGCCCACCTGCCGTACCACGCAGATCGGTACTTCTCGACCGACCGTTACGCCGTCACCGGCGAGGCGGGCGCGTTCACCGACCCTTTCTACAGCCCCGGATCCGATTTCATCGCGACAGCGAACGAGTTCATCACGCAGATGATCCTCGCCGACGTGGCCGGCGACAGGGCCGCGTTCGAGGAGAAGGTCGCGGCCTACGACGCGTACTATCGATTCAAGTACGACAGCACGCTCCGGCTCTACGAGCGCATGTACCCGGTGTTTGGCTCCTTCGAGCTCTACCGGCTCAAGTACCTGCTCGACTTCAACAACTATTACAACCTCGTCGTCTGGCCGTTCATGGCCGATCGCGTGACGGACGTGGGCTGGATCCGGGAGGAGCTCAAGTTCACCGATCTCGTGCTGCGCGCCCTCTCCACGATGGGCGAGCACTTCGCGTCGCTCGCGAGCGACCTGCGCGCGCGCGGCGAGTACTTCGCGCAGAACGAGGGGCGGTTCGCCAACGGGCTCAACGGCGTCGCGCAGCTGGAGACGCGGCTCGGGCCGGCGATCGACGAGCGCTTCCGGCGGGAGCAGGTCGACCGGGCGTACGGCAGCGTGTTCGCGGCGCTCGTCGAGCGGCGGCTCGGCGAGCAGGGCCTGTCGGACCGCGCGCGCGTCGTCTCGGAGCTCAAGCTGCCGCAGGTGCTCGTGTTCCGGGACATCACGCCCGAGCGGCTCTCGCGGCTCCTCCAGCGCGTCGCGGAGCGGATAACGAGGGAGCTCCGCGACGAGTTCCCGGACGCAGGGATCGAGCGGGTGGAGCTCGGGGCGGACGGCGAGGTGTCGGTGACCGGGCTCGACGCGGCCACCGCGGCGCACGCGGCGGTGCTGTCCCGGGCCAGGGCGCTCTGGGACGCATCGGCGGGGTCGCTCGCGCACGTCGCGCTCTGATCAGGGGCTCGGGCGCGGCGGCGGAGCGCGGTGATCCCGGGCGCAGGGGCCCGTTCCCTCCACGGCAGCTCTCGAGGGGAGCAGGAGGTGGACAGCGAGGCTCCTCGGGGCGGTGGAGAGAAGGCGAAACGGCTCGCTGTGGGGCGAGGACCTATATCCGGCTGCTCGCGATATCCGCGCGATGCGGCGCGACGGGCTTGCCTTTCGTGGACGGATTGGATTGCATGAGCCTTGAACCAACCCTCGATGAGCGGGGGCTCACGACTCGGGGGAACACGGGGTCAAGGGGGCTGTGACTCCGCTGAAATGTCGAGGAGACGTGTGCCCGGGGGCCGTCATGCGGTGATCCCGGTTACTACAGGGCGACGTCGAGAGGAGCAGAGCGTTGCAGGCACCTCGGGGGTACCGGATCGAAGGCGTGATGCAAACCAACGAGGGTTGGATCACCGCCTATGCCACGCGCGAGAGCGACGGGCGGCGCGTGCTCCTCAAGGCCCACGCCGATTCACCACGTCTCGCCGCGGGCTCGGCCGCGGGCGCGCTCCTGAACGAGCTGGAGATCGCGAGAGGCCTCGACCCGGAAAGGGTGCTGCACGCCGCCGCGATCGAGCGGGAAGACAGCAGGGCTTTCCTCGTCTTCGAGGACGCGGGGCTCGCGCCGCTCGGCGCGATCCTCGAGCGATCTCCGCTCCGGATCGAGCGGTTCCTCGAGCTCGCCGTGGCCATGGCGGACGCGCTCTCCGAGGTGCACCGGGGCGGCGTCATCCACAAGGACATCAAGCCGCAAAGCTTCCTCGTCGCGCCGGAGAGCGGCGCGGTCCGGCTGACCCACCTCGTGGCCGCGACCCGCCTGCCGAAGGAGCACGCCTGGCCGCAGGGCGCGCAGAGCGCCGTCGTCGAGGCAAAGCTCCCCTACATGTCGCCGGAGCAGACGGGCCGCATGAACAGGGCGCTCGACTGGCGCACGGACCTCTACTCGCTCGGGGTGGTCTTCTACGTGATGCTGGCCGGGCGCCTGCCGTTCGACGCGGCGGGGCCGCTCGAGTGGATGCACTGCCACCTCGCGCGCCCCCCCGCTCCGCTGCCCGAAGACGCCGTGCCCAGGGCCGTGGCCGACATCGTCATGAAGCTCCTGGAGAAGGACGCGGAGGCGCGGTACCAGAGCGCGAGCGGGCTGTCTCAGGACCTGCGCGCGTGCCAGCGATCGCTGCGCGACGCCGGCCGGATCGAGCGATTCCCGCTCGGCCGACACGACGTCTCCAGCCAGCTCCGCACGCCGCACCGGCTGTACGGGCGCGAGCAAGAGGCGGAGCGCTACCTCGCGGCCTTCGACCGCGTGCTCCGGGGCAGCCGGGAGATGATCGCCGTCACCGGGTACTCCGGCATCGGCAAGTCGTCGCTCGTCCACGAGATCTACAAACCCCTCACGCGAGAGCACGGGTATTTCGTCTCGGGCAAGTTCGACCAGCTCCACCGAGGGATCCCCTACTCCGCGGTCATCCAGGCGCTCAAGAGCCTGCTCCGGCAGGTGCTGGCCGCGAGCGCGGAGAAGGTCGACGAGGCGCGGCGCGCGCTGGAGAGCGCCCTCGGGCGGAACGCGTGGCTGCTCGTCGAGATGCTCCCCGAGATCGGGATCATCCTTGGCGCCGAGCACATCGAGCCCGCCCCGCCGGGGCTCAGCCCGGCGGAGACCCAGCACCGCCTCATGCTCGCGTTCCGGAGCCTCCTCCGGGCGTTCTGCGCGCGCGAGCGCCCGCTCGTGCTCTTCCTCGACGATCTGCAGTGGGCCGACGCCGGCTCGCTCTGGCTCCTCGAGGGGATCCTCGACGGCGACGACCTCGGGCCGTTCCTCCTCGTCGGGGCGTACCGCGACAACGAGGTGAGCGACGGGGACCCGCTGCTCGTCACGCTCCGCTCGGTGCAGGCGCGGGGCGTGACCGTGAGCACCCTGGAGCTCGCGCCGCTGTCGTTCGCGTCGCTCCAGCAGGTCGTGGCCGACGCGCTGAACCTCGCGCCGGGAGAGGTGGAGCCGCTCGCGCGGCTGGTCATGCGCAAGACCGAGGGGAACCCGTTCTTCGCCGGCCAGTTCCTCCAGGCGCTCCACGCGGACGGGCTCGTCCACTTCTCCCCGGAAGAGCGCCGGTTCCGCTGGGATCTCGCGAAGATCGAGGCGCGCGGGCTCACCGAGAACGCGGTCGAGCTGATGAGCGGGAGGGTGCGCAGCCTGAGCGCCGAGACCGTCGAGATCCTGCGGCTCGCGGCCTGCATCGGCGGCACGTTCGACCTGGAGACGCTGTCCGTCATCGCTGGCCTCGACAGGGCGGAGACGGCGCGCCGCCTCGAGCCGGCGATCCGCAGCGAGTACGTGCTGTGCAGCGCGAGCGAGCTCCCGGAGATGACGGTCGACGCGGAGCCCTGCGTCCGGTTCCGCTTCCTGCACGACCGCGTGCAGCAGGCGGCTTACGGGCTCATCGAGGAGGCGCAGCGCAAGGCGGTCCACCTGCAGATCGGCCGGCGGCTGCTCGCGGGCACGACGGCCGAGGAGCGCGTCGAGCGCCTGTTCGAGATCGTCGAGCAGCTCGATCAGGGGCTCGAGCTCGTGAGCGACGAGGAGGAGCGCCTCGCCATCGCGCGGCTCAACCTGGAGGCGGCGATCCGGGCGAAGCAGTCGACCGTCTACGCCGCCGCGCGGCGCTACCTCGAGGCAGGCCGCCGCCTGCTGCCGGAGGACGCGTTCGCCGCGCACGACGAGCTCGCTTTCGCGCTGCTACGGCAGCTGGCCGAGGTGGAGTACCTGCTCGGGGCGCTGGACGCAGCGGACGCGCTGGTCACCGAGGCGCTCGGCCGCGCGCGGAACGCCGTCGAGCAGGCGGACCTCCTGCAGCTGCGCGTGGTGCAGTACACGATGCGCGCGCGCTTCGGCGAAGCGGTGGAGGCCGGGCGTGAGGCGCTCGCCCTCGTCGGCGTCGCGCTCCCGCCGCTCTCCGCCGCGGCCGAGATCGAGGCGCTCGTCGAGGTCGAGGTCGCGAGCGTCGAGCGGCTGCTCGACGGGCGGGCCCCCGCCTCGCTGATCGACGCGCCGGAGATCGCGGATGAGCGGCAGCGGCTGGCCGTCCGCGTGCTGAACGAGCTGATCCCGCCGCTCTACATGCTGAACCAGGAGCGGCTCAACTACCTCGCCTGTTGCAGCATCGTGCGGATCTCGCTCGAGCACGGCCTCGCGCCCGAGGCGTCGTACGGCTTCGCGATGTACGGCTCGTGGCTCGGCCACTTCGACGGCCGCTACCGGCAGGGCTACGAGTTTGCCCGGCTGGCCGTCGAGGTGGGCCGCAGGTTCGAGGTGCAGGGGGATCTGTGCCGCGCTTGCTACATCCTCGGCAACAACATCCAGTCGTGGGTGCGCCCGCTCGCGGAGGCGGATGCGCTGTTCCGGGAGGGCTACCGCGCCGCGATGGACGCGGGGGATCTCCAGTTCGCCGGCTACGCCCTCGCCTACCTGCTCCTCAACCCGTTCCTCCGCGGCGCGAGCGCGCGCGGCCTGCTCGAGGAGCTGCCCGGCGCGCTGCGCGTCACGCGGCGGATCCAGCACCCGCTCGCGACGGACACCCTCCTCGGCCTGCTGCTCGCGCTGCGGGACCTGACCGGCGATGAAGCGACGTCGGCCGGCGAGACGCTGACGGAGGAGCGGTACCTCGCCGACTGCGCCGCGCATCAGACCGGCTACGCGCTCTGCCATTACCAGATCCTCAAGACGATCTGCGCCTACCTGCACGGCTCGCCGGCGGAGGCGCTGCGCTTCGCGGATCAGGCCGAGGCGAACCTCGGCTTTCTCCCTGGCAAGTACCAGACGGCGGCGCTGCGGTTCTACCGGGCGCTCGCGCTCGCGGCCGTCCTCCCGGCGGCGGGGGAGGGGGAGCGGGCGCGGCTGCGCGCCGATCTCGACGCCTGCCGGGAGCGGCTGCGCGGCTGGGTCGACGGCTGCCCGGAGAACTTCGCGCACAAGCGCGCGCTCGTGGAGGCGGAGGCGGCGCGCCTCGACGGGAGGGTGGACGACGCGGCCCGGCTCTACGACGACGCCATCGCGCTGGCGCGGCAGCACGGGTTCGTCAACGTCGAGGCCATCGCCTGCGAGCTCGCGGGCCGCTTCTGGATGGCGCGCGGCAGGGCGCGCGTAGCGCACGACTACCTGGGCGACGCGCTGCTCGCCTACCGGCGCTGGGACGTGGGCCGCAAGGCGCTGCTGCTCGCCCGGGAGTTCCCCGCGACCAGGCAGGAGCGCGACGCGGCCCCCCTCCGGGCCGCGCGCGCGGACGTCTTCGACGTGGACACGCTGTTCCAGGCGGCGCGCGCGCTGTCCCAGGAGCTCGTGCTCGACCGGCTCCTCGGCAGCATGGTGCAGGTGCTCGTCGAGAACGCCGGGGCGGAGCGGGGGACGCTCCTGCTCGCGCGCGGCGAGCGCATCGAGCTCGTGGCGCAGGGGGTGGCGCACCCGCCGGAGCACCGGGCGCTGCCGTACCTGCCGCTCGAGGAGCGCAGCGGCGAGGTCTGCGCGTCCGCGGTGCGGCTCGCCGTGCGCACGCGGCAGAGCGTGATCTCGGCCAACGCGTCCCTGGATCCGGCGCTGCGGGACGACCCTCACGTCAGCGCGCACGGGGTGAAGTCGCTGCTCTGCGCGCCGCTCCTGCACAAGGGTCGCGTGCTGGGCGTCGTTCACCTCGAGAACAACCTGCTCGAGGGGCTCTTCGGGCCTGAGCGCCTCGAGCTCCTCCACCTGCTCGCCGCGCAGGCGGCGGTGTCGCTGGACAACGCCCTCGTCCACGAGAACCTCGAGCGGATGGTCGAGGAGCGCACGCGCGAGCTGCGGGCCACGCAGCAGCAGCTCGTCGAGCGCGAGGCGCACCTCCGGGCGCTCATCGACGCGCTGCCGCAGTCGATCTTGCGGGTCGATCGCGAGGGGAGGTGCTTCGAGTACCGGCCGCGCCGCGGCGGCGCGGAGCTCGGCGCGGGCGCGGTCCCGTCGTTGCTGTCCGAGCTCGTGCCTGCGGCCGAGGTGCCGCGGCTGCTCGAGCTGATCGAGCGTTCGATCGACCAGGCCACCATCGAGCGGGCGGAGTTCTGCGCGGAGGGCGCCGGGGGGCGTCGGCACGTCGAGGTGAGCGTCACGGCCCTGGGCGGCGGGCGTCTCGAGGCGATCGTCTCGCTCATGGATGTGACCGAGCTGAAGCAGCGCGAGGCGGAGGAGGCGCTGCTGCGGGAGCGGGAGATCGCGCTGGAGGCGCAGGTGGAGGCGCTCGGGGCGCTGTCGACGCCGGTCGTGCCGATCTCCCGGAACGTGGTGGTGATGCCGGTGGTCGGGGAGCTCGACGCGCGCCGTGGCGAGCGGATGCGCGCGGCGCTGCTCGAGCAGATCGCCGCGCGGAAGACCCGCATCGCGATCCTCGACGTCACGGGCGTCCCCGAGCTCGACGAGCGTGCGACGGCCGATTTCGAGCGGACGGCGGGCGCGGTCCGCCTGCTCGGCGGGGAGCTGGTGCTGACGGGGCTTGGCCCGCAGGCCGCGCGGCGTCTGGTCGAGCGCGGCATCTCGCTCTCGAGGGTGAGGACGTTTCTCACGCTCCAGGAGGGCGTCCGGTTCGCGCTCCGGCTGCGCGGGGTGGGCGCGTAGCGCCCCGCCGCCCCTGCGCCGCCGCCGGCGAGCGCGCCCCGTGGTTGGCCTGCCCGCCTCCCGTCCCGCCGCTCACCCGCGGTTTCTCCTGTACGCGCGCTCGTTCCGCAGTATCACAGGCGCCGATGCGGTGGAGAGCAGCAGGTGGGCGAGTGGGTCAGTGGGCGGTTTCCCTGGCGCTGTCGGCGGGCGCCGTTGGTGCGTGTGTGGGAGCGGCCGCCGAGGGCGGCGCGCGTCCCGCGTCGCAGGACTCCCCGGATCCCGGCTGGATCTCCGCGGCGACGCCTGACGCTGGCGGTGGTCCGCGGTGTCCGCATGGTGCGCTGGAGGATCCGCACCGTGGCTTCGTGCGGTGCCTGGAGCCGGGCGAGGCGGACGCTGGCTGGCTCCCGCCGTCGCCGCAGCCCGAGCCTCCGCCGGACGACGCTGGCGCGCCACCCGACGGTGGCGCCCCCGACGCTGCCCCGATCGACGGTGGCGTTCCCGACGCCTCGATCGTCTCGGCCCCGCCTCCGCTCGTGGAGGTCAGGGAGCCGGAGTTCATGAACGGCGATGTCCCGAACGTGGCCAAGCGGCTCGAGAAGGTCTCCACCGATCTCGCGCAGTGCGTCGCCGATCATGGCGGTCTCTCTGGCGCCTCTGGCAGCCTGAAGATCCAGTTCCTGGTCCGGGTCCGTGGCCGTGCCGAGGGTGTCGAGATCCTCGAAGCCCGTGGCGTGACTCCTGACGCTCAGCGCTGCATCCGTCAGTTCCTCAAGAACCGTCCCATCGGCACGCCCAGCGCCGACCCTGTGGGCGTCACCGTCACCCTCTCCCTGCGCGCCGCGAAATAGCTCCCCCGCCCCCCAAGATCGCCCGCCGCCACCGCCCCCAATAGGAGCCGGGGCGGGAGGGGGTGGCTCGCGGGCGGGCGGGCGGGGGTGGGCCCCACGAACCCGAGGGCCGGCCCGCACCGCAGTTCCCACCCCCCGGACCGAGTCCCCCGTTCCCACGGCATTGGCCCTCCAAAAGGCCCGAGTTCGTGGGGGGACCCCCGCCCGCCCGCCCGCGAGCCACCCCCTCACGTCCCGGCCGTCTCCCGGGGATCGGTGCATTGGGTTGACGCGGCCCCCGCCGATCCTATCCTGGCCCGCCGCTGTGCCCGACCCCATGCTCACCCGCGAGATCGCGCGCCGAAAGACGTTCGCGATCATCTCCCATCCTGACGCTGGCAAGACCACGCTCACCGAGAAGCTCCTGCTCTACGGTGGCGCCATCCAGCTCGCCGGCGCCGTGAAGGCGAAGAAGGCGCGGGCCCACGCGGTCAGCGACTGGATGGAGATGGAGCGCGAGCGCGGCATCTCGATCTCCACGAGCGTCCTCCAGTTCCCATACAAGGGCCGGCTGCTGAGCCTGGTGGACACCCCCGGCCACGCCGACTTCAGCGAGGACACCTACCGCGCGCTGATGGCGACGGACGCCGCCATCATGATCCTCGACTCCGCGAAGGGCGTCGAGGCGCAGACGAAGAAGCTCTTCCGGGTGTGCAAGCTCCGGCAGATGCCGATCTTCACCTTCGTGAACAAGCTCGACCGCCCCGGCCGCGAGCCGTTCGAGCTCATCGGCGAGGTCGAGGAGGTCCTCGGCATCGGCGTCTACCCGGTCACCTGGCCGATCTCGGTGGGCGGCAAGTTCCGCGGCGTGTACCACCGCGAGCGCAAGCAGGTGTTCCTCTTCGAGCTCGTCGCGCACGGCGCCGAGATCGCCCCGATGGAGGTCGTCTCGCTCGACGCCCCCGAGCTCGTCGAGGCGCTCGACGAGGAGGGCGCGCGGCAGCTGCGCGAGGACATCGAGCTCATCGACGCCGCCGGCGACGCGCTCGACCGCGACAGGCTGGCCCGCGGCGAGGTCACGCCGATGTTCTTCGGCAGCGCGATCACCAACTTCGGCCTCCCGCAGTTCCTGGACGCCTTCATCGAGCTCATGCCCCCGCCCGCGCCGCGCGGCAGCGACAAGGGCCCGATCGCCCCGGACGACGACCGCTTCACCGCGTTCGTCTTCAAGATCCAGGCGAACATGGACCGGGCCCACCGCGACCGGATCGCGTTCCTCCGCGTCTGCTCGGGCAAGTACGAGCGCGGCATGAAGGTGCACCACGTGCGCCTCGACCGCGACATCCGGCTCACCAACCCGGTGCAGTTCATGGCCCAGGAGCGCACGCTCGTGGAGGACGGCTTCGCGGGCGACATCATCGGCGTCTTCGACCCCGGGCTGTTCCTCATCGGCGACACCCTCTGCAGCGGCTCGCCCGTGAAGTACGCCGCGCTGCCGCAGTTCCCGCCGGAGCAGTTCGCCCGCGTCGTCATGGTCGACCCCATGAAGCGCAAGCAGCTCAAGAAGGGGCTCGAGCAGCTCGCGCAGGAGGGCTCGGTCCAGCTCTTCCGGCCGCCGGAGGGCCGCGAGGGCGAGGCGATCCTCGGCGTCGTGGGCGAGCTCCAGTTCGACGTCGTGAAGCACCGGCTCTCGGCGGAGTACGGCGTCGAGGCCCGGATCGAGCGGCTCTCGTTCAGCATGGCCCGCTGGGTCGAGGGCGAGCCGGTGCCGCTCGCCGAGCTCGAGTCGAACCTCTACGGCTACGGCGCCCTCGACGTACACGGCAACTCGGTCGTGCTCTTCAAGGGCGAGTGGCAGCTCGAGAGCTGCGCGAAGGCGTTCCCCAAGACGCGCTTCGTGGAGCTCGGCGGTTCGATCAACCCTGTCTAGTAGAGCGAGGCGCGCCCGCACAGGAGACGGGCCCAGATCGGCGTTTTCGGCGCGGAGGCGCACTCCTGTGCGCTGAGCACCGAAAACGTCGAGGTGGGCCCGTCTCCTGTGCGGGCGCTACTCCGCGAGCAGCGCGGCGAGGTGGCGGACGGACGGCGAGCCGTAGCTCAGGAGCCGGTCGTGGTAGGCGCGCTCCGAGAAGCCCGGCTTCGCCTGGTGCTCGGCGCGCAGGCGCATCATCTCGGCGAAGCCGTGGTAGTACGTGGTGAGCTGCGCGCTCGTGAGCCGGGCGCGCCGCCACTTGCCGACGGCCTCGCCTTCCTCCTGGAACGCGTCCTTCGTCATCAGCGCGAGCGCCTCCTTCTCGTCCATCGCGCCCGCGTGCACCCCGTGGTCGAGGATGGCGTTCACCGACAGGCGCAGCACCATCTTCTGGCGCTGCATCCGCACCTTCGGGCCGCCGAAGCCGTGGTGGGACATCAGCCACTCGGTGTAGACCGCCCACCCCTCGACGAACGGGCCGCTCGAGAACACCGCGCGGATCTTCGAGGGGAACCTGTTGTTGTGCATGAGCTGCAGGAAGTGGCCCGGCATCGCCTCGTGCACCGTGAGGTCGGCGAGCATGCTCGTGTTGTACTCGCGGTAGAACGAGTCGACGCGCGCCGCGGGCCAGTCCTTCGGCGTCGGCGCGATCGCGAAGAACGTCTCCTGCTTCGCCTCGAGCGGGCCGGACGCGTCGCAGTAGGCGACCGCGACGCCGCGGCGGTACTCCGGCATCTCGATCACCTGGCAGGGCTCCTCCGGGATGCGCACGAGATCGCGCTCGCGGACGAAGGCGGTCGCCGCCGCGAGCAGCCGATCCGACTCCTTCACGATGGTGGCGTTCGTCGGGCGCTCGGCCGCGAGCGCGTCGAGGACCCTCCGGATCGCGGCCATCTTCTCGTCCTGCGTCTCGACCCTCGGGAACGGCTGCTTCCCGAAGAGCGTCGGCCAGAGCTCCCGCGAGGTCTCGAGCATCTCCGCGTGCGTCTGCGCGAGCAGCGCGCGGGCGCTCCTGACCACGCCGTCGATGTCGATCGTCGCGTCGTCCAGCGCGAAGCGGAGCTTCTTCTCGAAGCGCGCGCGGCCGAGCCGGAAGTCGCCGTTGCTCCTCGGGAGCAGCTCCTTCTCGAGGAACGCCTGGAAGTCCTCGAGCGCCGCCGCCGCGGCCCGCGCCGCCGCGTCGAGCTCCGCCCGCTGCGCCGGGGCCGACGCGAAGAGCTCGGGCAGGTCGGTCTTGCAGAGCGCGATGAGCCCCTGGTTCTGCGCGATCGCCGTCTCGGTGTGGATCCGCGGGGGCGCCCCGGTGAGGCGCTGCTTCGCGGCCCGGACGAGCGCGGGGACGCCCGAGAGGCGCCCCCCGAGGCTCCGCAGGCGCTCCTCGAGCGGCGCGAAGCTCCGCGTGATCAGCGGGTCGAGACCGTCGCCGACGAGGCCCGTGGTGACCATCGGGTTCCACGTCGCCTCGCGGAGCTCGTCGATCGCGAACAGCGCGGAGCGCAGCTGGTTCTCGATCATCGCCGCGTCGACGCGGCTCTGGAGGCCGAGCTGCGCGGCGGGCACCGAGAGGAGCTCGGCCAGCGCGCCCTCGATCGCGCGCCGCCGCGCCGCCTCGCCCTGCTCGGTCACGTCCGGCCACGCGGCGTCGTACCGGTGGTCCCCCGCCTCGGTGGCCCGGACCGGCTCGTCCCGAAGGTACTCCTCGAGGACGCGCGCCGACAGCGCCGCGAGCGCCTGCTCCGCGCCCGCCCGGGCGTCGGCCGCGCTCACGACGGCCTCCTTCGCCCCGGGCTGCGCGGGCGCGAGGGCGGCGGGCTCGGTCGAGCCGCACGCGCAGAGCAGCGCGACGACGAGCAGCGGGAGGCGGCAAGGGAGCGATCGGCGGAGCGGAGGAGGTTCATCGGAGGCATCATGTCGTCGCACCTGCGCTTTCTACTGCCGGCGCGTGGAGAAGGGAACGTGCCCGGGAGAGCGGCGGCGTGGGGGCGCGTCACGGCGCGCTGCCGAGCGAGGCCTTCGCCAGGCGGGAGATCCCGTCCATGTCGCTGTGCACGGCGTCGAGCAGCGGGCCGAGCGCGAGCCGCAGCTGCTTCGAGTTCGGGTGGCGGAGGATGCGCGCCACGGTCTCGGCCGCCAGCTCGCTCAGGTCCTGCTCGGCGTAGCGATCGATGTGCGCGCTCGACAGCGCGAGGCCCGGGAACGCGGTGCGGCAGAGCGCGTCCACGAGCTCCCCCGCGACGCCCGGCGCGATCTGCGCGGTGCTCAGCGCCATCCGCGCCTTCTGCGCGCTGATCGTGCACGACTCGGTGCGCAGCTGGCTGATCACCGGCGAGCCGAGCGCCGAGTGCCAGCGGGAGAGCTCGGCGGCCCGGCTCGCCTCGAACTCCCCCGGCGGCGCCTCGGAGACCGGCAGGAGCGCCGCCAGCTGCTCGGGCGCGCCAGGATCGATCGCGACCCGGCGCACGATGATGAGATCGTGCGCTCGCAGACACCCGATGAGCAGCCGCGCCGACGTGTCGCGCAGGAGCGGCGCGAGCGCGGCCGCGATCACCGTGGGCGGCGAGCCGATGAGCCCCGGGCTCGACCCCCGCGCGGCGCTCGCCCCCACGCCGCGGAGGCGCTGCGCGCCGGAGCTCGGCGGCGAGCGCACGCTCTTCGGCGGGGGCACGCTGGAGGGCGAGTTGCGGCCGACGATCGGCGGCGCGCCCTGCATCAACCCGAGGCCGCGGGTGCTCGCCGGCGGCGCTCCCGCGCCCCAGCCCGTGCCGCTCGGCGGCGGTATGCTCGACGCCGGCTGCGGCGCGCGCGGCGCCTCCTGGACGAGCGGCGGCGCCGCGGCCAGCCCGGCGCGCCGCGCCTGCGTGGTGCGCTCGGTCACCACGTGCAGCGACGCGAGCTCGATCGCGCGCAGCGCCGGGACGTTGCGCGGCGCGCGGGCCGCGATCGCCGCGGCGAGCTCGGCCTCCCTGCCGAGCAGCGGCTCCTGCTCTCCGAGCTCGCGCAGCAGGTCTCCGGCGACCTGCGCGCACCGCTCCGCGGCCCTGTCCGCGGTCGCCTGCTTCTGCGGCTCCTTGAAATAGAGCGTTAACTTTCCCCTGATCTTCTCGCCGCGCGCGGCCGCCGTCACGATCTGCGATACGGTCTCGACGTTGGCAGGTTCGCGCCCCCCGAAAGGCCAGAATCCCATACGTCCCATTGTCGCGCGATCTCGGGCCCGGGCGCGAGCGCTTCGAGGGTCGGGCGCATCACGCCCGCTCAATGGCGAGGCGGAACGGACACATAGCGATTCCCGCGCTCGTAGAAGCGCCACGGCTTCTCCGCCCACGAACCTGCGTAGTCCACGTTGATGCGAGGCGACCTGCCGACGGGGCCCGCCTTGCCGGGGAGCAGCGAGAGCTGGGGCCCGCAGACATCCATCCCGTACGCGGCGCGGTCGAGCCCCAGCGCCTGGCAGAGCTTCCCTGGCCCGTTGGTCAGCTCGACCCGCTCGGGCGCGACGCCCCGCCGGCGGCTCATGAGCGGGAGCCCGAGCAGGGGCTCGATCGCGCGCACGAGCACCGCGTGCGGCTTCCCCTCCGAGGCCACGACGATGTTGAACGCCCAGTGCATGCCGTAGAGCAGGAACATGTAGGCGTGGCCCGCCGGGCCGAACATGACCTCCGTCCGCACTGTCCGCCGCCCTCCGGCGCTGTGGGCCGCGAGATCTTGCGGGCCGCGGTAGGCCTCGGTCTCGACGATGCGCCCGGCGGCGGCGCCCTCGGGGGTCCTGTGGACGAGCACCTTGCCGATGCACGCCCGCGCCACGACGAGCGCGGGGCGCGCATAGAACTCGCGCGGCAGCGGCGCCGCTCCTTCGAGGAGCGCGGCGCCGTCGCGGGGCGCGCGGGGCTCGGGGGCGGGACGCACGGCGGGGTGCGGGCTCAGACGTCGGGGCGCGCGGCCCGGAAGCGCTCGTTGACGAACGAGAGCACGTCGTCGCGGTGCTTCTTGGCCTGGAACTCGTGGTGGAACACCGCCGCGATCTCCATCGTGGGCGCGATGACGTAGGTGATCCGCCGGGCGACGCCGATGAGCGGCCAGAGGACGTCGTACGCGCGGCAGACGCTGCGATCGCGGTCGGCGATCATCGGGTAAGGGACCTTGTGCGTCTCGGCGAACCGGCACTGCGTCCGGTGATCGTCGGTGCTGATGCCGACGATGCTCGCCCCCGCGAGCGCGAGCTCGGTGTGGTTGTCGCGGAAGAGCTGGGCCTCGACGGTGCAGTCGCGCGTGAAGGCCTTCGGGAAGAAGTACACGACCGTGCAGAGCCCGCCCTGGGTGGACAGCACGAAGCGCTGGCCGTCGATGGCCTCCTTGTCGATCTCCGGCGCGCGCTCCCCGACCTTCAGCATGTCGCCGCAATGTGCCGCAACTCGCCGCCCGCGTCGACAGGCCAGGCGGCCGCCGAGCTGCGTCGCGCGCGGGCCCACGAGGCGGTCGGCGAGCTGCGTCGCGCGGGCCCGCGAGGCGCGCGGCGCCGGGCGTTGCGCGCGGTCTCACGGGGCGCGCGGCGCCGGGCGAGGCGCGCGGGCCTGCGAGGCGCGCGGGCCTGCGAGGCGCGCGTCACGTGTCGATGCCGAGCCGCTTCAGCCTGTAATAGAGGGTCGTGCGCTGCATCCCGAACTGCCGCGCGACCTCGGCCTTGTTCCCCCCGCAGCGCTCGAGGGCGGCGAGGAGCTCCCGCCGCTCGATGTCGTCGAGCTGGGAGCTCAGGTCGAGCTTCGGCCGCGAGGACGCCGGCGCGGCGAGCGCCTTGCCGGCCCCGTCCGCCTCCGGGCCCGCCGCGGGGGCGGCCCTCGACGCGCGGGCAGGCGGCTCGGCGGGCTGCGGGCGCGCCGTGAACGCGAGGTGCTCGGGCAGGATCACGTCGCCGCGCGAGAGGATGGCGGCGCGCTCGACGACGTTCTCCAGCTCGCGCGCGTTCCCCGGCCACGCGTACGCCGTGAGCTTCGCGATCGCCTCCTCCGAGAGCGAGGTGGCCGCGCGCGCGTTGCGGCGCGCGTACTTGCGCAGGAAGTGCTCGGCGAGGGCGCGGATGTCCTCGCGCCGCTCGCGGAGCGGCGGCAGCCTCAGCGGGAACACCGACAGCCGCGAGACGAGCTCCGGGAGCACGCCCGCGCGCGCCCAGGCCTCCTCGATGCCGGGCGTCAGCGACAGCACGACGCGCACGTCGACGCGGGCGGTCTCGGTCGACCCGAGCCGCTCGACCTCGCCGTCGGTGAGCGCGCGGAGCAGCCTCGCCTGGAGCGACGGCGTGAGCGGCGCCGGCTCGTCGAGGTAGATCGTCCCCCGGTGGGCGAGCTCGAGCCGGCCCGCGCGCTCGGTGAACGCGCCGTCGAAGGCGCCCCGCCGCCAGCCGAACAGCTCGCGCTCGAGCGCCTCGCCCCGGAACGCGGCGCACGTCACCTTGACGAACGGCTGCTCCTCGCGCGGGGAGCCCACGTGGATCGCCCGGGCGACGACCTCCTTCTCCGCCCCCTCCTCGCCCTCGATCAGCACGTGCGTGGCCGCCTTGGCCACCTCGCCGATGCGGGCGGTGACCTCGCGCATGACCTCGCTCTCGCCGGCGATCTCCCCGAAGTCGATCGGGTCCCGCTGCTCGCGCTCGAGGTAGCCGGCGTAGTGGGCGAGCTGCTCGCGCAGCCGCCGGTTCTCCCGGAGGGTCGCGAACCCGGAGATCGCCTGCCGGAGGATGACGGCGAGCTCCTTCGAGTTCCACGGCTTCTGGACGTACCTGTCGACCGCGCCCGAGTTGACGGCGTCGATCAGCACCGTCATGTCCGCGTAGGCGGTGAGCAGCACGCCCGCCGCGTCCGGCCGCCGCTCCTTCGCCTGCTTGAGGAACTCGATACCGCTCATCCCCGGCATCCGCTGGTCCGCGACGATCACCGCGGGATCGAGCCGATCGAGGAGCGACAGGGCCTCGGCGCCGCCGAGCGCGTAATGGAGCCTGAACGATTTCCTGAAGGCGAACCGGAACGCGTCGAGGTTGTCCTGCTCGTCGTCGACGACGAGGACGTCGAAGCTGTTCCAGTCCAGATCGCGCATCGGGTGGCCCTGCCTCCCAGAGTTACTACAGCTCGGCGCGACCGTGACAGCGGAGGTGGCGCGCCTGGCGCGGGCTTCCCCGGCGCGCCGGCTCGGTCGGGCGGGCGCGGGCGCGGCGCGGGCGCAGCGACCGCGCCCGCGCCGCGCCCGGCCGGAGGCGAGCATCTTTCCGACCGCGACGCGCGACGTCGGCCTGCCCGCGCGCGGGCAGATCGATTTCTCCGCCGGCCCAGAAATACGCGGTAAGCTCCGCCCCCGCCGCCGAAGAGGGCGGGCTGGGCGAGCCCCACACGGAGGAAGCCGGATCATGCTCGAGGACGTCATCAAGGAGCTGCGCGAAGGGATCGACAAGGCCATCGAAGCTCTCCGGCGGGACCTGGCGAAGGTGCGCACCGGGCGCGCGAACGCGGCCATGCTCGACGGCATCCGCGTCGATTATTACGGCGTGCCGACGCCGATCGTGCAGATGGCCACGGTGTCCGTGCCCGAGCCGCGGCTCATCACGATCAAGCCCTGGGAGAAGAACCAGGTGAAGACGATCGAGAAGGCCCTCCGGGAGAGCGATCTCGGCTTGAACCCCCAGGTGGACGCGGATCTCATCCGGCTGCCGATCCCGCCGCTGACGGAGGAGCGGCGCCGGGACATGGTGAAGCTCACGAAGAAGAACGGAGAGGACTGTAAAGTTGCCATCCGGAAGCACCGCCGGGATGCCAACGAGATGATCGACGCCCTCGAGAAGGACGGCGAGGTGAGCGGCGACGAGGCCGATCGGGCCAAGAAGAAGGTCGAAGACGTGGTGGCCGAGGGGACGCGGCAGGTCGACGCGGTGATCGCGGGCAAGGAAAAGGACATCCTGGACGTGTGAGCCGGGCCGCGGCGGCGCGGGCTCCGGAGACGCGGGACACGGGAAGATGGGAGACCGGAGAGCGGGGCCACGGCGCCTCCCGGCCGTGCACGACGGGCCGAGGCGCCGAGCGGGCCTCACCGGGATGGCCAACCCGGAGCCGGCCGCCGACCGGGCAAGCGCCTGCCGCGCGGCGTGTCGCGGGCGCCGGCGAGGATGCCGGCGCGCGACGCGCGACGCCGAACGCCCGACAATGACGCGTCGAATGAAAAAGAGGCTTGCGGTCCCCCCGGTCCGAGTCGGTAGGATCAGGAAGGTCGGCGAGCGGGCGTCTCATGACGCCCAATACGGTGCGAGAGGCCCTGCTTGACAGGTTTTCGGTAGCATGAAACGGTTGGTGTTCGAAGCCGAAGGCCCGGAGCCGTCTCAAGGATTCCCGAGGTTATGCGAGCGATCGCTTCAGGAATGACGGACGTTGGTCTCCAACGCGACCACAACGAGGACAGCTACGCCGTCCTGTCGGAGTATGACCTGTTCATCGTCGCGGACGGCATGGGGGGTCATCGCGCGGGGGACGTAGCCAGCCGGTTGGCGACCGAGTCGATCGCGGACTTCTTCCGGTCCACGTCGCGGGAGGACGCCACCTGGCCATTCCACTTCGACACCAGCCTGTCGGAGGAGGAGAACCGGCTCCAGGCGGGCATCCGCGTGGCCAACCGCCAGATCTTCGAGCGCAGCATCCGCTCTCGGGACTGCGCCGGGATGGGCACGACGGTCGTGGGGGCGCTCTTCTCGAAGAAGAAGAACCGCATCTACGTCGGCCACGTCGGCGACAGCCGCGCGTACCGCGTCCGCAAGGGCTCGATCAGCCAGCTGACGCGCGATCACTCGCTGTTCAACGACTACATCATGGCGATGCCCGAGCTCACCGAGGAGCAGCGGGCCGAGCTCCCGCGCAACGTCATCACCCGCGCGCTCGGGATGAACGACAGCGTCGCCGTGGATCTGATCAGCGACGAGCCGCAGCCCGGCGACGTGTACCTGCTCTGCTCCGACGGCCTGAGCGGGATGCTCTCGGACGACCAGATCCTCCACATCGTGAGCTCGACCGAGGAGGTGCCGGAGATGTGCCGCCGCCTCATCGCCAAGGCCAACGAGAACGGCGGCGAGGACAACATCACGGCGCTCGTGATCCGGATCGACGAGCGGGACGAGGCCGATCTCCCGAACAGCGCGACGATCGGCCCGCCCGCCGACTCGCAGCAGGTCAACAGCGGGGAGCGATCGACGGTCCCCGCGGCGTCGGCCTCGCGCTCCGAGAAGAGCTGACGCGGCGCGCTGACCGCACGCAGCCGGCGCGCGGTCGACGTGCCCCGCGCGCGGTCAGCGCGCTGTGACGTGCCCCGCGCGCCCCGTTCAGCCGCCGGCGCTGCTCAGGTCCCGCAGCTGTCGAAGGCCAGGGCGCCCCTCCTGAGCTCGCAGGAGTAGCCATCGTTCAGCATCGACGTGCACTCGAAGACGACCCAGATCTTCCCGGCGTCGATGCCCTGCTCGCTCTCGGGGACGAACCAGAACCGGCACGGGTCCTCCGGGTCGGAGACGAAGGTCTCGCCGCCCGTCCTCGCCGAGGAGAAGCTGATGCTGCCGGTGGCGGGCATCTCCGCCGTCGCCGAGGGGCTGATGCTGTCGATGTCGACGCGGATCTCCGTGGCCGTGGCGCTGTTCCTGGCCCTCGCCGAGACGCTGAAGGTGCCGGAGCCGGACACGACGCAGTCGACGGTGGCGCCTTCCTCGCCGTCGGTGAGCACCTTGGTCCTCGAGGCCGAGGTCACCTCGCCGAGGGTCTCCGAGTGCCCCGACGTGTTGCAGGATGCGCCCGGGTCGGCGAAGTTCACGGAGTAGGCGCCGCGCGGGGTAGGCGGCGCCGGGTCGCTGCAGCCGAAGCCGAGCAGGGGGAGGAAGCCGAGCACGGGCACGAAGCCGAGGCGGGCGAGTCGCATGGAGAGCTCCGGTGGGTAGATGGCGGCCCCGAGGCCGCACCTCGCTTCTATCGTACTCGGGGGCCCGCGATCAAACGGCGGCCGCGTCCGGCGCGCGCGTGCAACGACGCTGAAAGCCGCCGCGCGCGCTTCAGCCGAGCGCCTGCGCGGGCTTCAGCCGAGCGCCTGCGCGGGCTTCAGTCGAACGCCTGCGCGATGTCGTTCCAGAGGTCCTCGCTCGCCTCCAGGCCGACCGAGAGCCGGACGAGGCCGTCGGCGATGCCGAGCGTCTCGCGCGCCGCCGCGGGCACGGAGGCGTGGGTCATGATGGCCGGATGCTCGGCGAGCGACTCGACGCCGCCGAGGCTCTCGGCGCAGGCGAAGATCGCGAGCCGCTCGAGGAACCGCGAGGCGACGGGGAGGCCGCCCCGCACGACGAACGAGATCATCGCCCCGGGCGCGAGCATCTGCCGCGCGGCGAGCGCGTGGCCGGCGTGCGTGGGGAGGCCGGGGTAGTTCACCGACTGGACGGCGGGATGCTCGGCGAGCCTCCCGGCGATGAGCGCGGCCGACACGCACTGCTGGCGCACGCGCACGCCGAGCGTCTTGATGCCGCGGAGCACGAGGTAGCAATCGAACGGGCTCGGGACGCCGCCGATCGCGTTCTGCAGGAACCCGATCCGCTCGGCGAGGGCGTCCTCCGACGTGATGAGCGCCCCGCCGACGACGTCCGAGTGCCCGTTCAGGTACTTCGTCGTCGAGTGCGCCACCACGTGGGCGCCGAGGTCGAGCGGCCGCTGGAGCACCGGCGTGGCGAAGGTGTTGTCGACGACGAGGAGCGCCCCGTGCGCGCGCGCGATCTCGGCGAGCCCGGCGATGTCGAAGATCTTGAGCATCGGGTTCGTCGGGGTCTCGATCCAGATCATCCGCGTGGCCGGGGTGAGGGCCTTGCGGACGACGTCGAGGTCGCTCATGTCGACCTGGGTCGAGGCGATGCCCATCGGCCGCATGACCTTGTCGAAGAGCCGGAATGTGCCGCCGTAGACGTCGTCGCCCGAGAGCACGTGGTCCCCGGGCCGGAGCGTGTGGAGCAGGGTGGCGGTCGCCGCGGAGCCGCTGCCGAACGCGAAGCCGTGGCGCCCTCCCTCGAGGGTGGCGAGGCACGCCTCGAGCGCCTTGCGGGTGGGATTGCCGCTGCGCGAGTACTCGAACCCCTTGTGATCGCCCGGCCGCTCCTGCGCGAAGGTGCTCGCGAGCACGATCGGGGTCATGACCGCGCCGCTCGTCGGATCCGGCGGCTGGCCGGCGTGGATGGCGAGCGTGTCGAAGGCGAGCCTGTCGTGACCTACGTGGGGCTTCATGCGGTCGAGCCTTATCTCACGCGCCGCGTGCGTCCACGGTTTTGGCGCTCGGGGGACCAGCGGGGCGCGCCGCGTCCGGGCCGGGCTCTCCGGGCGAGGAGGCTGCGTCGAACGCGTCGAGCAGCGCGCGCGCGCTGCCGACGCGGCGCGCCGGGTCGCGGTCGAGCGCGGCAGCGAGCGCGCGGCGCTGCCCCGGCGAGAGCGCGTCCGCGGCCGCGAGCGCGTCGAGGCAGAGGCCCGCCTCGCTGATCTCGACCAGCACCGCGGCCTGCTCTCGCGCGCGTGTCAGCTGCGCGCCGGTGGCGAAGTGGGCGAGGGTGGCGGCCATCGCGTAGACGTCGCCGCGCTGGGTCGGCGGCGACTCGCCGCGGGCGATCTCGGGGGCGACGAACGGGAGCGTGCCCCGATCGGCTGTCTCGAGCTCCGGCTCCATGCCGCGGAAGCGCGCGGCGCCGAGGTCGACGAGGCCGATGTCGCCGAGCGGACCGAGCAGCACGTGATCGGGGCCGAGGTCGCCGTGGACGAAGCGGATCGGGCCGCCGGCGTCCTCGAGCTCCTGGAGCTCGGCGAGGGTCTCGATCGCGGCCCTGACGACGTGGACGACGAGCGAGGCGGGCGGCGGCCGGCCGCGGCCGCGCCATCCGTCGAGCACGTCGCGGAGCGAGGCGCCCTCGCGCCGGCTCTCGAGCAGGAAGGGGCCGTGGCGATCGGCGCCGACGCGCGCGAGGGCGGGCAGGGCGGGGTGCCGGGCCAGGGCGAGCGCCTTCGCCTCGCGGACCATGGCGGCCCGCCCGGCGTGCTCGTGGAGGGCGCCGGGGGCGAGGCGCTTGCACACCAGCGTGGGCCCGAGCGCCGGGCCGGGCGGGTGTCCGCCGAGCCGCACCAGCGCCACGTCGAAGGTGGCGCCGGTGCCGAGGTGCTCGATCAGCTCGGTGCCGTCGGGGGCGGGGTAGGGCATGGCGGCCGCCTATAGCGTGGACCGGGCGGGCGCCGAAGGGGCGCGCAACGGCGCCTCAGCCGTCCCCGCGCGGCGCCAGGGCGAGCTCATCGCACTCGCGGAGCCACCGCAGCGCCTCCTCCGCGCCGTCGCTGCCCCGCATCGCCAGCGTCCACCGCGCGTCGCGCCAGCGCGCGACGAACGCGCCCGAGCCCGCCGGCGCGTCGTGCCGCGCGGGGAGGGCGGAGAGGGCGTCCACCTTCTCATCGATGCTCTGGAGCGGAAACACCGGCTTGCCGAGACCGAACCTCGCCTGCGTCCAGTGCACCACGCTGATGAGGAGCCCATACCGGCAGCGGCGACTCGCCTCGTTCACGCCGACCACCGGGGACTTCCAGTCGAGATGGATGTCGTCGAGCTCCGCCAGCCGCGGCTCGCGCTTGCCCACGCAGACGTGCACCGCCTCGTGACCGGGCCGGTGCACCTCGCGCCAGGTGTCCGCGTCGAGCGGCTCGCCGCCCCGGAGGAGCAAGGCCATGCTCCCCGGGAGCGCGCCGAACAGCGCGCCCCGCTGGTGCTCGATCCCCCCGAGGATCGTGTCGCGCGCCATGCGGCGGCCGCCCGCCCCCGCGAGCTGGGCGTCGAGGCGCTCGCGCATCGCGGCCGGCTCCGCGTAGACCACCTTGAATCCCGCGCTCCCACCGTACCACACGTTGCGCAGATACCTGATCTGTCTGCACAGCCCGAGCGCAGGGTCGATGTCCCGGAGACGCTCGAAGATGCGCACAACCACGTTGACGCACGTCGGCCCGAGGCGGGTGAGCGCCTCGCCGAGGTCGCGCGGCGCGGGGGCGCCCCAGAACGCGTTGTCCAGGTTGAGCTCCGCGCCGGCCTGCCCCGAGAGCCGGTCCGCGAGGCTCCTCTCCAGCGCCTCGCGCAGCGTCCCTTCGAGCCCGTCCAGGTGCGGGCCCGCCCCGGCGTCGGGTGAACCGGCCATGCCGACATCCTATCACGGCCGCCCGCGCGCCCGGAGCGGCGAGGCGCGCCCGCGGGTCGCTTCTCGATGGCTGGGCGCCGGCTGGGCGCTGCCTGTGCGCTGAAGGCGCGCTCGCCTCGCCAGCGGGCCTGCCCCACGCGCCGCCGCGGCCGCCTGTGGGATGGCGGCGCACCTGCACGGGAGGAGGGCGGTGGCCAAGTTTTCCTCGCGTCGTGCGGCATATCACTGCGTTCAGCGCGATCGTGCTAGAAGTCTTTAGAACCAGCATGGATCCCAAGATTCTGGAGATGCTCTTCATCGCTGTTAGCAACGGCGTCGCCCTCTTCATCGGCGCTTACCTGGCGCGGAGATCGGCAGAGCTCAGCGGGGATCGCCGGGCCGAGCACGAGGAGAGAGCGGAGGTGCAAAGACAGCGGCGAGAGGCGCTCTTGGAGCTACTGACCCTCCAGCGGCGCGCCCTCGACGACTATGGGCGGATGGTGGTCCGGTGGTCCTCGACGCCGCCGTCCGGCGCGCCGCGCATGAAGGAGGAAGACCTCGCGGCGGACCAGGAGTCGCTCGCGATGTACGCGCAGATGGCCAACGCGTTCGGGAGCCGCCAGTTCGCCGAGCAGGTCGCCGCGACGCTGCACGCCGTGCGCGCCGGCCGGGGCAACGCCCAGGTGTTCCCGTTCTCGGTGCAGATCGCCTCCGCCTGCTACCAGGAGATGATCCGGGCGATCTCCGAGCTGGAGAAGGAGATCGGGCTGCCGGCGCCGCGGTCGCCCGCGCGGCCGTTCCTCCCGGACGAGGAGCTCGCGAAGGAGGCGACTCGGCTGTTCTCCAGGAACGTCGTGGAGCGCTCCGGGATCGACCTCGGCATGGTCGACCAGATCCTGGAGCGCGTCCGGGTGAACCAGTCCCCCGAGGAGGCGGACAGCCCCCGGTAGGCTCACGCCGGCGGCGTCACTGGCTCCATCCCATCCGGATGAGCGCGTAGAAGAGCAGCAGCCGGGGCACCCGGAACAGCACCAGAGGGAAGAAGTACCGCGGCGGGATGCGGTAGAGCCCCGACAGGTAGCAGAGCATCGAGAAGGGGACGGGCGAGATGCTCCCGATCGCGATCGCCCAGATTCCGTAGCGCTCGAACAGCCGGTCTATCTTGGGCCGCGTCCGCGCGAGGCGCGCCGCGAAGATGCGGAAACGCGCGAGGTGGCCGGCGAGGCGGTACCCCGTGCAGCCGGCGAGGAGCGAGGCCGCGGAGATCGCGATCATGGGCCCGACCTGCGAGCCTCCCGAGGAGATCGCCGTCAGCATGTAGAACTGCGGCGGGATGGGGAACGAGAACGCGTCGGCGAGGTAGGTGCCGACGAACATCCCGGCGAGGCCGAAGCGCTGCACGAACCCGCGGCCGAGCGCGTCGAGCTGGTCGCGCGCGAGGTGCGCCGCGAGCGCGATGAGCCCGAAGAGGGCGCCCAGGCTGAGCACCAGCTGGACGAGCGTCCGCCACAGATCGCGCCGGTCGCCGCCGGAGCGCGCCCCGCCCTGCTGCGCCGGCGGTGTCGGGTGGGGGGCTTCGTCCTCCTGCGTCGGCGATGCCGGATGGCCGCTCGAGCCGGCCTCGCCCTCCTGCGATATCAGACAGCCTCCTGCCGGCGGCGTTGCAGCCGCTCGATGATCCGCCTGCTGCGGAGGGTGCTCTGGAAGATCCGCGTCGCCTTCTCGAGCGCGTCGAGGAGCTTCTGCGCGGCGCCGTGCTTGTCGACGTAGGCGAACGGCCGGTGCGCGTTGATGACCTCGAACGAGTCCTTCTCGTCCTGGTAAGCCGAATAGAAGATCACCGGGACTTCCGGCTGCACCTTGCGGATCTGGTCGCAGACCCAGAAGCCGTCCTGCCCGGACATCCGCACATCGATGATCACCGCGCAGGTGTCCTCGGTGAAGGCGGCGACCGCGTCGAGGGCCGAGGCGCACACGACGAGGCGGTATCGCTCCGAGAGGAGGACGCCGAGCGCCTGCCAGCTGCTCCTGTCCTCGTCGACCACGAGCACGAGCGGAAGCCGCGTGGACTCGGGCTTCTCGCGATCCAGCCGCTGGGCTGGATGGGCCACGAGCAGGGTATCGGATTCCTTGGCGGACATGCGTCGATCTCGGCGGGCGCGTCAGGACGCCCATGACGCAATGTACCACGCCTGGCGGATCGAGCCAGCCAGCGGCGCGCTCGCCGGAGCGGCGCCGGGTGCGTAGTGATCCGCGCAGCGCGCGGTCGATCGCGGCGACGGCGACGGCGAGACGAGGCCGTCGCGCGGGGCTGCCGGGCGCGGGCTGCCGGGCGCGCGCCGCCGGGCGCGGGCCGCCGGGCCTTGGGCGGCGCCTGTGGATTCGTCTATGCTGGGCGCGAGGGCGTGGCCTCATGGTGAGGCTTGCAGGCCTGATGCAAAGCGCTGGTGTCGTGACGGCTCCCGCGCTCGTCTCCTCGCGCGCTGCCCCGGGCTGCCGGTCGGCATCGGGTCGCTGGCCGGGGAGGGTCGCTGTTCCACAACCGAGATGAGCTGCCCATGAAGAACGCAGGACTCCGATCGATCCCCCTCTTCATCGCCATCGTCGCCGCGCTCGGCCTCTTCGCCGCAGGGGCCTCAGGGTGCAGGGACGAAGAGAACTTGCACGCGTGCAGTGAGCTCTGCAAGCACCGTATCCTCTGCGCGGAGGAGAAAGGGACTCCGCCGCCCAGCCAGACGAGCTGTGAGACGGCGTGCCTCGGCCTGGAGGGAGAGGACCTCGTGGAACGAACCGAGGAGTGCATGGCCGAGGCGTCCTGCGATTACGTGCTGTGCGCGGACCGCTGAGGCCCTCGGGCGCGCGGGAGGCGAGGCGCCTCGCCTCCCTGTCGCCTCGTCGGCCTCCCTGTCGTCTCGTCGGAGAACGCGCCGCGATCAGGGCTCCGCGTCGCACTCGGGCGCGTCGCGGAGCTTGCCCGAGGTGTGCGGGCCGTCGAAGCGCAAGAGGTCGAGATCGACGAGGTCGAGCTTCTTGAACGTCAGGTGGAGCGGGCCGACCGACACGCCCGCTTCCGCCTCGGCGTAGGCGCGGACGCCGCCGTCGACCCGCGCGTCGTACGAGCAGTAGGGCGGCGCGGTCTCCGCCGTGACGCGCGCGTACGCCTGGACTCCGACGTTCGGGCCGAGGATGCCGTACAGGCGCGCCCGGAGCTCCGCGCCGGCGCTCACCTTGCCGGACGCCGTGATCGCGCCGGGCGCCCCGACGGAGGCTGTCCCCGTGGCCGCGCACGAGGGCTCCCAGATCGTGCTCCACGTCTCGTTCGTGTAGTCGACCCCGGCCTCGAGCTCGGCGGTCGTCTGGGCCTCGGCCGCGACCTCGGCGGCCGTGAAGGAAAGCGCCAGGTCGGCCTGCGCTCGCGGCACGACCTCCGTCGTGACGACCACGGGCACGGGGCCCACCCAGAAGGTCAGCGTCGGCAGCGGCAGGCTCGGGACGCCGCCGGCGAGCTCGAGCAGGTCGACCGTGCAGCTGCCCGTGACCGTGCCGGCGCCCTCCAGCCTGGCGCTCACGTCGAGCTTGCCGGACGCGACGAAGCGGAGCTGCTTCAGCTCCGGCACCGGGTTGAGCTTGCCTCGCGGGCCGACGTGGACCTCGAGGTCGAGCGCCGGGGAGAGCTCGGCGGTCACGTCGAGCGCCGCCGCGCCGTGCGCGGTGATCCCGCACGAGGCGGGGAGGGAGGCCGACGAGAGATCGAGGAGCTTCATCGAGGCGCCGGACGAGACCTTCAGGGCCTCTGCCTGGCTCGCGATCTGCTCGCCGTCCTCCTCGCCGAGCTCGCGGGCGCGCGCGAGGTGCTCGTCGATGGCGCGCGCGTACTCGCGAGCGTCGTAGTGGACGTGGAAGTGCCCCTCGGTGAGGAACTCCGTGAGGTCGGCGGGCGTCGTCTCGAGCGCGACCCGGGCGTCGTCGAGCGCGCGGACCCTCACGACCCGGGCGAGGTAGCCGCCGCCCGCCGTGCCGCCGAGCACGTCGCCCGCGGCGAACGGCGGCAGGCTGCCGTCGTGGGTGATGACGATCTCGTGGTCCCCGAGCTCTGCAGCGACGAACCCCGGCTCCTTCTCGGGCACGCGGGCGCGCTCTGACAGCTTGAGCGGCTGGACGACATCGACGTCGCCGGGGGCCGGCAACTCGGCATCATCCGCGGCGTCGCCCGGCGCGACGGCGCACGACGCGAGCCCCGGCGCGCCGAGCGCGAGGAGGGCGGCAGACATGAGGCGCGCGGCCAGCGCGCGGCTCCCAGGGAGAGTGGTTTTCATGGGCGCGACGCTACGCGGGCACTGTGGCAAACCGGTTACAGAAAAAAGACTTGCTGTCTCCGGGGGATGGGGCAATGGCTCACCGCGATGGATGGATATCCAGGAATCGGTGTCTCCGGGGCGCGCGAGAAGAGCACTTATTGAATCGAGCGACTCGCGAGGTGCCGTGCGGGCGCGCTCATCGTGGTTTGCCGTGCGGGCGCGCTCGTGGGTGAGCTGCCCGCCTCGCGTCGAGCGCTCGGACCGGTGGCCTGCGTCGCGCTCGGAGGCGAGTCGGCCGGGAGCAGGGGGAGGCTGTCGTGAGCTCGCCGAGGAAGGCGGAGCGTGGAGAGGGCGCAGCGCGCGGCTCTGGAGCCGCTGGCGCGTCGGGTTGATCATCAGGGTCCGGCTGATCGTCGGAGCCGCGGGTTGCGAGCCCGTGCTCTCGGTAAAGCCCCTCACCGCCTTGCCTTGCCGCGCGCGCCCGGGCAGGCTTCGCCCATGGGTCAGCCTGCCGAGAAGCAGTGCCGCGCCACGTACGCCGACCTCGAAGCCGTCCCGCCCCACAAGGTGGCGGAACTCGTCCGCGGCACCCTGCACGTGTTCCCCCGGCCGGCGCCGCGGCATGCACAGGCAGAGACCGAGCTGGCCACCGAGCTCGTTGGCGCGTTCGGTCGTGGGCGCGGGGGACCCGGTGGATGGCGCATCCTGGTAGAGCCCGAGCTGCACTTCCCCGACCCGGACGTACCTGACGAGGTCGACGCGCTCGTGCCCGACCTTGCCGGCTGGCGCCGTGAGCGCATGCCCGAGCTGCCCGAGACGGCCTACTTCGCGCTCGTCCCGGATTGGATCTGCGAGGTCCTGAGCCCGTCGACGGCGTCCTTCGACCGCGACGAGAAGATGCCGATCTACGCGCGCGAGGGCGTGCGGTACGCGTGGCTGGTCGACCCGCTCGCGCGGACGCTCGAGGTGTACGTGCTCGGTCAGGAGCGTCGCTGGGGGCCCGCGGTCGTCCACCGCGACGCCGCGCACGTCCGCGTCGAGCCCTTCGACGCCATCGAGCTCGACCTCTCGGTGCTCTGGGCGAAGTAGCAGCGGCGAGTTCGCCGGGCGGGGGGATGAGCGGCGCCCCGGCAGAAATCAGGCTGCGCGCGGCGCGCCGCCGGTGGGCCGCGCATCACGCCGACTTGCTTGGCGGCTTCAATTGCTGGCCAGTGCCATGCACACCGATCGCAAGTCATTGCAAGTCGATGGCCCATCCGGCCTGCTCCGGACACAAGGCTCGGTGGCAACGAGGGTTGATAGGCGCGGTCGTAGCCCTGAGCCGATGAGCGCCTCGACCGACGCCCCCTGCGCGTGCTCCTCCTCGCCTTGCCCCGCCGCCCGCCCCCGGGCAGGCTTCGCCCGATGGGGCAGCCCGCCGAGAAGCATCGCCGCGCCACGTACGCCGACCTCGAAGCCGTCCCGCCGCACAAGGTGGCGGAGCTCGTCCGCGGCACGCTGCACGTGTTCCCTCGGCCGGCACCGAAGCACGCCTGGACGTCGTCGGGCCTGGGAGCCGAGCTCATCGGCCCCTTCCAACGTGGACGCGGCGGCCCGGGGGGCTGGGTCATCCTGGACGAGCCGGAGCTGCACTTCCCCGACCCGGGCGCGCCGGGCGAGATCGACGCGCTCGTGCCCGACCTCGCCGGCTGGCGCCGTGAGCGCATGCCCGAGCTGCCCGAGACGGCCTACTTCGCGCTCGCCCCGGACTGGGTCTGCGAGGTCCTGAGCCCGTCGACGGCGTCCTTCGACCGCGACGAGAAGATGCCGATCTACGCGCGCGAGGGCGTGCGGTACGCGTGGCTGGTCGACCCGCTCGCGCGGACGCTCGAGGTGTACGTGCTCGGCCAGGAGCGTCGTTGGGGGCCCGCGGTCGTCCACCGCGACGCCGCGCACGTCCGCGTCGAGCCCTTCGACGCCATCGAGCTCGACCTCTCGGTGCTCTGGGCGAAGTAGCAGCGGCGAGTTCGCCGGCCGGGGGGATGAGCGGCGCCCCGGCAGAAATCAGGTTGCGCGCGGCGCGCCGCCGGTGGGCCGCGTAGGCCGCCGACTTGCTCTACCCGCTGCGCCGCCGCGTCGGGCCGTTCTACCTGGGGTGAGTAACGGGATTTGAACCCGCGACACCTGGAGCCACAATCCAGTGCTCTACCAACTGAGCTATACCCACCGTTCTTCGCGGCCCGTGGGCTGCGAAGGCCTGGCAGAATACTCAGCTCCGCGCAGAGTGCAATCGGGTAAACGCACCGTCGCGTCGCTGTTTTTGTTTTCTCCCGCCCCGGGAGGCGCCGGCAGCCGCGGCGTCCCGCGGCCTGCACGCCCCCGCCCGTGCCTGCCGCCTCGGCCGCCTCGTTCACACCCGCGCCGCGGCCGCCCCTTGCCGCGCGCCGCGGTCGCCCCCCTTGGCCGTCTGCTGCAACCCCCCCGCCCGCGGCCTCCTCCTTCACTCCCCCGGCCGCGGCGCAGCGCCGGGCGCCTCGCTCAGAGCGTCGCCCAGCGGCGCAGCGCGACCCGGCGGGCCCGGTCCAGGTCCGCGCGGTGGCGCGTCGAGACCGGCGCGCGCGGCGGCGGCGCCGATTGCCCCGGCGCGCCGGACTGCCCGGGCGCGCCGCCCGGCTCCTCCGCGCCCTCCCGACCGGAAGCCGCGAGCAGCGCCGCCGTGAGCGAGCCCTCGAGCGCGGCCAGGTCGTAGCCGCCCTCCAGGAGGAAGGCGAGCCGCCCCTTCGCCTTCGCGGTCGCCATCGCCGCGAGCCGGCGGCCCATCGCCGCGTAGGCCGCGCGCGACAGCTTCATCGTCGCCATCGGGTCGCGCTCGTGCGCGTCGAACCCCGCCGACACAAGGATGAGCTCGGGCGCGTACTCGTCGAGCACCGGGAGGATGATCTCGTCGAACGCCGCCTCGTAGACCGCGTCCGTCGCCCCGTCGGACAGCGGCACGTTCACCGTGTAGCCCGCGCCCTCACCGCCGCCGACCTCCTCCGCGGCGCCGGTGCCAGGGTAGAACGGCCACTGGTGCAGCGAGCAGAACAGCACCCGCGGGTCGTCCCAGAAGATGTCCTGCGTGCCGTTGCCGTGGTGCACGTCGAAGTCGATCACCGCCACCCGCGACAGCCCGCTGCTCAAGGCGGCCCTCGCCGCCACGGCGACGTTGTTCAGGAGGCAGAAGCCCATGCCCGCTTCGCGCGTGGCGTGGTGGCCGGGCGGGCGGAGCAGCGCGACCCCGAGCTGACCGGGGCCCGCGAGCACCGCGTCGACCAGCGCCACCGCCGCGCCGGCGCCCCGCCTCGCCGCGTCGACCGAGCGCGGGACGACGTAGGTGTCCGGGTCAAGCGCCGCGTAGTGGCCGCTGAGCCGGCCCAGCGACTCCAGGTACCGCGGGGCGTGGACCCGGGCGAGCTCTTCCTCGGCGGCGTCGCGCGACGCGACGCGCTCCAGCGCGAGGCCGGACGCGGCGCAGCGCTCGATCGCGCGGCGGGCGGCCTCGAGGCGCTCGGGGCGCTCGGGGTGCGCGCCGCGCGCGCGGTGTTGTTCGAACAGCGCATCGTCGACGACGTAGAGGCGCGGGCCTTCGGAGTGCTGATTCAAGTGCACCATGAGCTGGGTGGAGAGTTGTAGCAGCGCCGCAGCGGATGGTAGCTTGCCCTGAGCCCCGGCAAGAAGGAGTGGAGACGCAGGATGCGCGGAAAGATCATCGCAGTCTTCGCCGTGATTGTCCTCATGGTCGGAGGGCTCTCGTACGCCCTCGCGCGCGCCTCCCTCGGCGAGATCGCGAGCCCGGGCGAGGCGCCCCGCGCCCTCGCGGCCGCCATGGCGCAGCTCCAGGTGGACGGCCTCGTGCTGGAGCGGTGGCTCGCCTCCCACGCGAGCGACCCGAAGCTGCGCGAGCCGTTCAACGCCGGGACCGCCCCGGCGCGCGCCGAGGCGGCCACCAGCGCCGCCAACGCCATCCGGGAGGCGGTCGCCGCCTCGCCCGAGCTGGCCAGGACCCCGCCCTCCCTCGTGGTCCTCGTCGACACGAAGGGCGTGGTGCTCGGGCGGAACGCCTCCGCGCTCATGCGCGGGGACAACCTCGGCGCCGTCTACCCGTCGCTGAGGCTCGCCATCGAGCAGGGCGTGACCGGCTCGGACGTGTGGGTGAGCCGGGCGCGCAACGAGCAACTGCTCGCGTCGTACGCGCCCATCCGCAGCGACGCCGGGCAGATCATCGGCGCCGTCGCGGTGGGCACCGCGCTGAACGACGAGCGGCTGACGAACGCGAGCGAGCGCACGAGCGGGCGCCTCCTCGTCGTCGCGATGCAGTCGGGCGACGGGCTCGACGTGGTGGCGAAGTCGCGCGACGCCCCCGCGCCGCTGCTCGCGACGCTCACGGCGTCGCCGGCGAAGGACAGCGCCCTGCACGCGCTGACCTCCGGGCGGATGGTCGACATCGGCGGGGTGTCCGGCGAGTACAGCGCCGTCGGGCACGCGCTCGACGGCTACGGCGACGGGCGGCGGGCGGTGCTCCTCAGCATCGCGCAGCTGCGGACGCCTGGGCTCGCGAGCTCGCTCCTGTGGCCGCTGCTCGGCGTGACGGCGCTCGGGCTCGTGCTCGTCGTGTTCGCCGCCTACTTCCTCGACGCGTACATCTCGCAGCCGGTCTCCGAGATCGAGGAC
Organism: Sorangium sp. So ce1153; assembly: GCF_051521595.1. Lineage (NCBI taxonomy): Bacteria > Pseudomonadati > Myxococcota > Polyangiales > Polyangiaceae > Sorangium > Sorangium sp. So ce1153. Next base: position 10,357,571 of record NZ_CP150361.1, on the reverse strand, counting down.
GGCCTGCTCGCGATCATGAACGGCCGCACGGATCTGAGGTTCGGGATCGAGCACGCCGAGCTCGGCGGGCTCGTGTTCCGGCTGAACTCGCTCCTGAACCAGCTGCTCGGCGTGCAGGAGGACGAGACCGACGCCGAGGGGCGCCCGTCGCGCGCCCCGACGTCGGCGTCGTTCCGGGACGCCCTCGAGGTCGACGAGCGCATGGCCGCGCTGCCCGCCGACGAGATCCCGGCGGACGCCAAGGCGCTCTTCGAGGAGCCGGAGGACGCCTACTACGCGCGCATCTTCGCCGAGTACATCGCCGCGAAGAAGTCGCTCGGCGACCCGGTGGATCACATCACGCGCGACGCGTTCGTCGCCCGCCTCAAGGCGAGCGAGCAACAGCTCGGGCAGAAGCACGGCAAGCCGATGCGCTACAAGATCGAGGTGCGCGGCAAGGAGGTCGTGCTCCTCGCCGTGCCGCTCGCCTGACGCGCGCGGCGCGCGCCGCCGGGACGGGTGAGCCCGGGGCCGCGCCGCTCAGTGCAGCACGGCGTCCGGGCCCTCGTGCAGCTCGACGCGCCCCGACGAGGGCTCGCGGCGGAGCGCGATCACGTCGGAGAGCTCGCAGCCGAGCGCGATCGCGGGCGACGAGGTCGTGATGATCCACTGCACGTTGGGCAGCGCCGCGCGCAGGCGCGCGGCGAGCGAGCGCTGGCGGTGCACCGGCTGCTGCGCCTCGACGTCGTCGATCAGCACCACCCCCTCGGCGAGGCGCGGATCGCCGCTCGGGTGCGCGGCCGCGAGCGCGCGGAGCGCCAGCGCGCCGAACGCGATCGTGTGCCGCGCGCTTCGCCCGAGGTCGTCGAAGTCGACGCGCTGGCCGTCCGCGCGCTCGAAGATCGGCTCGAGCCGGAGCGGATCGACGCCCACGTACCGGGCGCCGTGGCCATCGAGCAGCGCCGAGAGCACCTCCTTCAGCGCGCGATCGAGCGCGTCGAGGCGGGCGGATTGCGCGTGCGATCGTACGTTGAGCTGCGCGTCCGGCTGAGCTTCTGATTGCGCGTCTGATTGCGCGTCTGATTGCGCGTCTGATTGCGCGTCTGATTGCGCGTCCGATCGCCCATCCGCGTGCGCATCGGGGCGCGCGCTCGATGGCGCGTCGTGTCGGCCTGGCCCGTCGTGCCCGTTTCGCCCGTCGTGCCCGCCTGGCTGCGCGCCGGGCCTGTCCTTCGCGTTGCCGCGCGCGAGCGCGGCCGCGACCGGGACGAACGAGAGCACCTGCTTCGTCTCGCGGGCCAGGTCGGTCCGCGTCGCGTCGTCGAAGCTCGCGGCCGCGCGCACGTCGTAGCGGAGGATGCTGCGCTCGGGCGTCGTCAGCACGATCGAGGTGCGGGAGAACCAGCGCGCGCCCGAGAGCGCGACGAGGACGAAGCCGCCCTCCGCCGCGCGCCGCTCGAACAGCGACTGCTCCCGCCGACGCAGGAGCGCCGCGTCCTCGGGCTCGTCGAGGCGCGCGTTCGGGCTCGCGATGCGCAGCGGGTGCGCGCGCGCCGGATCGTCCGTCCCGAGCCTCCAGTCGGTGACCACGACCGGGGGCGCGCTCTCCTCACCGCGCGACCTCAGCTGTGCGACCGCGTACCCGGGCCGCGTCGACGCGATCGCCGACAGGATCGAGGTCTTGCCCACACCGTCGCCGCCGAAGAGGACCACGAGTCGGCGCGGCGTTCCGGTGGCGTCCCCGAAGGACAGCGAGAGGTCATCGAAGGGGCCGACATGGGCGAGGCGGACGCGAGAGAGCAGCACCGCTCGCGAAGCTATCACCGCGCAGCGCGCCCGCGGAACGCCCCCAGCACCGACGTTCGGCCCCCGGCGCGCCTTCGACGCGCCGTGGCATGCCCCGCGCGTGCGCGCGGCCGCCCCCGCCCCCGCGCCCCCGGTAGCGCGCGGCCGCCCGCGCCCCCGGGCCTCCGCGCCCCCGGTAGCGCGCGGGGGCGCGGCAGCCTAGAGTCGTCTTCCGGGGTCGTCACCGTGCTGCGCAAGCTGCCTCCGCCGGATTTCCGCTACGTGTGCCTCCATCCGGAGCCCGGCTCGACCGGCGCGCTCGCCGCGGCGAGCTCCGCGGGGCTCGCGGGCATCTCCGCGGCCGTCTGGAGCGCCGGCAGCCAGACGCTCTCGCTGGGGCTCATGGCCATGGGGAGCGCGCTCGGCGTGCTCGCGCTCGCCCGCGCCGAGCAGCGCCTCCCGGTCCAGCGCGGCGCGCGCGAGGTGACGATGGCGGTCGTCCCCTGGGGCATCCTCGTCGACCCGGACACGGAGCCGCGCGTGCTGCGGTGGCCCGCGGTGAAGCGCGTGAGCGTGGACGTCTCCCACACGATGCGCGGCGGGACGCCCGCCATCGTGTCGAGCCTCGTGACGGTGCACACCGAGCGCGACGTGCTCGCCGGCCGCGCCGCGGGCGCCGTGGACCTGGAGCGGCTCCTCGCCAACCTCGAGGGCTACGCGCAGGAGGCGGAGCGGCCCGTCGCCGGCGACATCGAGGGGCAGACCGTGCTCGGCGACGGCGTGACCGAGCCGATCGCCGCGGCGCTGCTGCAGGTGGCGGACGGCGTCTGCGCGACGAGCCGCGGCTCCGCGCAGCTCGCGCTCCCCGGGGGCGGCTACCGCACCGCGGCGACGCGCGCGGCGGCGCCCGAGACGATCGCGGTGCTGCGCTCGGCGCTGTCGTGGAGCTACGACTGCCCCGCCGACCCGCGGCCGCTGGCGGCCATCCTCGCGGGCGTGCTCGGGGCGGCGGAGCTCGTGCCGGAGCTCCTGCGCCTCGCGAGCTCGCCGCACCCCGTGGTCGCCGCGTTCGGCAAGGCCGCGGCGCTCCGTCTCGGTGCGCCGCCGAACCGGGCCGGCTCGCTCGATGAGGTGGCGGCCTTCCTGTTTGAGGAGGACGTCGAGATCGGAAAGCAGTGGATCGCGTCCGTCCCGCCACTTTGTTTGCGACCCGGCATCGAAGCTTGCTAGCTAGAGTGGTCGGCAGCGCGAGCGCTGCGGTGCGAGCGGCCTGCGCGCGGTGGCCGTCGCCCCGCGGGGCTGTTTCCTCGCGGCGCGCTGCCGGCGGGTCGTACACCGCGCCGGGTCGGCTATGAATCGGGCTCCGTCGTTACCGAAGCCGTCTTCACGGGTAGCGCGCCGCCGGCTGGCCGCGGCGTGTGTCCTGGGCCTCTCGCTCGCCGCGTGCGCAGAGCACCACGCGGCCGGGCCGCCGCCGTCGCAGAGCACCGCGCGCTCCGCGCCGCCGGCCGTGCCGCTCGCCCTGAACGGCGTGGCCGCCGCCGTGGCGCCGCTCGCGCCGCTCGCGCCGTCCATGGTGGACGGCGCGTGGGTCGAGGCGGTGCGGCTCGAGCGCTGGGCCGAGGCGGCGGAGCGGCTCGACGCGCTGCCCGCGGACCAGCGGTCGCTGCCCGCGATGAAGTACGCGCGGGCGCGCGTCGCGTTCGAGCTCGGCGATCACGGCAAGGCGGTGGAGCTGCTCCACGGCCTGGAGCAGGCGCTGCCGCTGCTCGCCCGCGAGGTGGCGCGCTACCGCGCCGAGGCGGCGTTCGAGGTGGGGCCGTTCCTCGCCGCGGCGGCGTACTTCGAGGGCGTCGGCGACGCCCCGGGCCTCTCGCGCGCGGCGATCGCCGCGATGAAGGGCGGCGATCTCAAGCAGGCCCGCGCGCTCGCGGATCGGGCCGTGGCGGCGGCGCAGCGCGCGCGCAGGTCGCGCGACGAGGCGGCGGCGCGGATGGCGCGGGCGCGCGTCCTGCTCGGCGTGCGCGACGCGGCCGAGCGCTCCGGCGAGAAGGGCGGCGCGGGCGCTGCCGCGGCGGCGCTCGCGCTCGCGGATCTCCGGTGGCTCGCGAAGAGCGCGCCTTCGTCGGCCGAGGGGCGCGACGCCGCGGCGCTCCTCGCCGCGATGCCGGGGCAGCTCTCGCCGCAGGATCGGCTCCAGAAGGTCGACGCCATGGTCGCCGCGGGCAGCGCGGCCGAGGCGATCGCCGAGCTCGACGCGCTGCCGGGCGTGCCGGCGTCGGAGCTCCACCACCGCCGGGCCGCGGCCCTGTACCAGGCGCGCGACTACGAGGGCGCGGCCGCGGCGTTCCTCAAGGTCGCGGCGTCGCCGTCGGCGCGCCAGGCGGAGCAGCTGCACCTCGCCGCGCGCTCGCTCTCGCGGCTACAGCGCGAGGGCGAGGCGATCGAGCGGCACCTCCAGGTCGCGCGCCGGTTCCGGAAGACCCGGTGGGGAGAGCTCTCGAGCCTGCTCGCGGCGCGGCTGCTCGTGCAGGTCGGGCGCTACGCGGACGCTGTCGCGCAGTACGGCCGGTTCATCGACGCCTACCCGAAGAGCGAGCGCCGCGGCGACGCGCTCCGCGAGCGGGCGCTCGCGATGCTCTCGACCGGCAGCGCCGCGCGCGCGCGGCAGCCGCTCGAGCAGCTCGCGCGCGACGCGGGCGCGGCGGAGGCGGCGCGGCTGCGCGAGCTCGCGGGGCTCGCGGCGCTGCGCGGCGGCGACCGCGACGGCGCGGTGCGGCTCTGGACGCAGGTGATGCGGGAGCAGCCGCTCTCGTGGGGCGCGCTGCTCGCGCGGTCGCGCCTCGCGGCGGTGGGCGCGCCCATGCCGCCGCTGCTCGTCCCGGCGTCGCTCCGGGACGCCCGCCCCGTGGAGGTGAAGCTGCCGCCGGCCGCGGCGCTGCTCGCCTCGATGGGGCTCGATCGCGACGCGGAGGCCCACCTCGCCGACAACGAGCGCCAGGTCACCGCGCCCTACGCGGGCCAGGAGAGCGAGGCGCTCTGCAGGATGTACGGCATGCTCTCGTCCGCGAAGCGCCGCTACCGGGTGGGCACGCGGGCGGTCTCCGCCGCGGCGCTCCAGCGCGCGCCCTCGCAGGCCGAGCGCTGGACGTGGGAGTGCGTCTACCCGGAGCCGTACGCCGGCGAGGTGCGCGCGCTCGAGGCGCAGCACGGGCTGCCGAAGGGCCTCGTTCACGCGCTCATGCGCCAGGAGAGCGCGTTCGATCCCGTCGTGGTGAGCCCCGCGAGCGCGGTCGGGCTCATGCAGCTCATGCCGGCGACGGCGAAGAAGGCGGCGAGCGAGCTGTCGCTCGGCTTCGAGCTCGATCAGCTCAAGAGCGCGCCGCTCAACCTGCGCCTCGGCGGCTTCTACATCGGCAAGCTGCTCCGGACGTTCGCGGGCAGCTTGCCGCTCGCGACGGCGGCGTACAACGCGGGCCCGAAGGCCGTGTCGCACTGGCTCGAGGGCAGCATCGACAGGGACACCGACGTGTGGGTGGCGCGGATCCCCTACGACGAGACGCGCACCTATGTCGGGCGTGTCCTCTCGAACCTGGCGCGGTACCAGTGGCTCGACGGCGGGGACGCGGCCGTGGAGATGCTCCCGCTCACGCTCCCCGCGGACGCGCGCGCCCCGGCCGACGCGTACTGAGGGCGGCCGCCGCCGCGACGGCGCGGGGTTCCTTCCGCGCTGAAATTGCGCTGTGTGCTTGAACTTGCGGGCGGGTGCCCTCACCGTGATGAGGTGGCAGGAACCGCTGGAAGTGACGGCGTGTTCAAGCGATGCGGGGTGGTCGTCCAGCCCTATGCGGACGCCCGGTTCATCGGCCGGATGTGGACCTCGACGCTCGCGTGGCTCCTCGTCCTTTTCTCGGTCGCCTCGCTCGTGGAGCCCCTCGCTGGACCGCTCGCGACGAGCGTCCTGATGCCGTTCGCGCTGCTCGGGTCGCTGCTCGCGCTGGTCTGCGTGATGTGCATGCTGTACGCGCCGTTCGCCTGGCTGGCAGCGGCGGTGGGCTCGTCCGGCGCGGCGGTCGTCCGCGTGAGCAGCGCGCTGTGGATCGAGCGTCCTGGCGATCGGAGATCGTTCTCGCTCCCCTCGCTCACGAGCGCGCGGCTCTCGAGCTCCGGCGGCGAGGTCGCCTTGAGGACGGACGACGGCGACATCATCCGCGTGCGCGTCGACGATCCGGGCGACGCGGAGCGGCTGGTCGGCGCGATCGCCGCCGGCCGGGCGCGGGGGACGTGGAGCGCGCGGCTCTACGACGACGTCCCGCCGCCGCTCCGGCGCCGTCTGTTCGTCGGGGTCGCGGCGCTCGTGTCGCTGATCTGCTGGTCGGTGCTGGACGCGGACGTCGCGCTGTCGCTCGGCGCCGTCACGGGCGCCGCGGCGTGGGTGCTCGCGGCGCTGCTCAGGGAGGGCTCGGCGCGCCGCGTGCTGGTGGCTGGCAGCGACGGGCTCTCGCTCCGGGACGACGCGGGCGAGCGCTTCATCCCCTTCAGCTGCATCGAGCGGGTCGAGGAGACAGCGCTCGGGGTCGAGCTCGTGCTCGCGGGGGGCGAGGAGCTCCCGCTCACCCTCGTGCCGCCGCAGCTGCTGCGCGATCCGAGCGAGACGGGGCTCAGCATGGTGCTCGCGGAGCGGCGCCGCGAGCACCTGCTCGCGCTGCTCCGCGAGCGGAGCGGGCGCGGCGCTCCCGAGGCGGGTCGCGCGGGCGCGCTGCTGGAGCGCCGCGGCCTGCCTGCGACGGCCTGGCGGGCGGCGCTGCGCCGGCTCGTGAGCGAGTCCGGCGCCGACTACCGCACGGCGAAGCTCACGCGGGAGCAGGCGCTCGCGGTGCTCGAGGACGGCGCGGCGCCGGCCGAGCTCCGGATCGGCGCAGCGCTCGCGCTCTCCGCGTGGCGCGACGGACAGACCGTGGAGCGGCTGCGGATCGCGGCCGAGGGCTGCGCGAGCCGAGACGTGCGGCTCGCGCTGGAGCAGGCGGCCGAGGGCGACATGGACGACTGGATGCTCGAGCGGGCGCTCTCGTCGGCGAGCCCGGGCCCGAGGGCGGTCGCGCCGCGGTGCACGTTGCCGGCGGCGTGAGGTCGCTTCGCGCCAGCGGGCGCGCCGCGATTGATTTCTTCTCGCCTTCCGGCCTTCCTGTTCTCAGAACTCTTTCAGGAGGACGCGCGGCTCGCTGGTCTCCGTCCAGCGGCGCTGCCGCGAGCGCTTGCAGCGCGCCCGTGGTCCTCGGAGGTAGCCCTGATGGAAGGCCCGCTCCACGACCCTTACGCTTCGGCCGCCGTTCACGTGCCGCGCCCCCGCGCGACGACGAGCAGCGCGGGCCGCGCCGCGCGCATCGCGCTGCTCGTCGTCGCGCTGCTCGCGTCGGTCGGGTTCGGCGCGCTCGTGGTGGCGCCGCGCCTCCGCGCCCCCGCGCCTCCGGACACCGTGGTCGCGCGGCCGTCCCCCGCGCTCGTGATCGCGATCCGCGATCTGGCGCGGCTCGAGACGACGGAGGTGCACGTCGAGAAGGTCGTGGATCTGGCCGACCGGCAGAGCCGCCTCTTCGGTCTGGTGCAGGCCACCGACGCCCTCCTGCTCGTCGCGGTCGGCCACGTCACGATCGGCGTCGACCTCGCGCGGCTCGGCGAGGACGACATCGCGATGGACCCGGAGACCGGCGTCGCCCGGCTCACGTTGCCGGCGCCGGAGGTGTTCTCGACGCGGCTCGACGAGGAGGAGACGTACGTCTACACGCGGTCGACGAGCCTGCTCGCGCGGCGCAACGAGCAGCTCGAGTCGCGGGCGCGGAAGGAGGCGACGGCCGCGATCGAGAAGGCCGCGCTCGAGGGGAACGTGATGGCGCGCGCGAAGGCGCAGGCCGAGCGGCAGATCACGGCGCTCGCGACCCAGCTCGGCGCGAAGCGGGTGGAGATCCGCTGGCGCGAGGTGGGGGGCGGGGGGGACTGACGCGAACGCCGAGCGGGGCCTGGAGCGACGTCGCGAAGGCCCGAGGGCGGGCGCGCTAGCGCTGGGCGGCCACCAGCAGGAACATCGGCCGCTCGCGCTCCTCCGCGAGCTCCGGCCGGGCGGCGATCTGCGCGTCGGTCGGGCCCCATTCCTCGACGTGCGAGACGGCGAAGCCTGCGCGGAGGAGCGCGTTGAGCGTGGCGCCCAGGGTGCGGTGCTGCTTCACCACGCCCTCGGCCAGCCAGTTCGTCGTGCGCGGGCCTTCGACGAGATAGCCGTCGACCGGCCAGGTCCTGCGCCCGTCCGCGTCGACGCGCCAGCCGGGGCGGCTCGGCGCCGTGTAGATCGGGTGCTCGACCGAGAAGACCAGGCGCGCTCCCGGCGTCAGGGCGCGGTGTACGGCCGCGAGCAGCCCGCCCAGGTTATCGATGTAGTGCAGGGCGAGGGAGCTGTAGGCGAAGTCGAACGCCGCCTCCGGCAGGTCCAGGCGCTCCAGGTCTGCCTGCGTATAGGCGATGACTTCGTCCGAGGCCTCTGACATGGCCCGCTGCAGCATGCGCTCGGACACGTCCACGCCGAGCACACGGGCCGCTCCGTGCTGTCGCGCCCACCGGCAGAACCAGCCGAAGCCGCAGCCGAGGTCCACCACGCGCAGGCCCGTCAGGTCGGGCACGAGGGCCCGCAGGGCCGGCCACTCCGGTGCGCCGTCGAGTCCCTCGACGGACCGGCGGAGCTGGCTGTAGGCCTCGAAGAATCCGGGATCGTCGTAGATGTTCTGGGTCATGGTCACATGCCTTTGCGACACACGCGGATAGCTGACACGAGCCGCGCCGTCGCCAGCATTCGGGACACCGGCAATCGCCGGGACCACCGCCCCGCGTGCGGTCACGGGCAACGGCGAGGGTCACGTCAGACCTTCCGATGCCCTCCGGCAGCATACCACAAAAGTGGTATATCGACCCGCCGAGCTCGGGCTTACTTTGCAGCGCGGCTCGACAGTTGAAGTCAGCCGATTTTTGAGGCGGCCCGTGAACGACCACGGCGAACCTCGCGCACGCTGTGCGGGAGAGCCTCACCGTATTCGCCAGCGCAGAGATACAGGGCCAATTCTGCGGGCCGAGCGTCAGCTCGCCTGCGCCGATATGGAGAGACCAGGAGCGAACTATGCGTGTGCGATCGAAGAAATCGCTGGTGTGGGTAGCGGGCGGCGCGGTCTTCATCGCGAGCTTGGTCATCGCAGGCGGTGCCGTCGCGTCGACCGTGTTGATCCTCAATCCCGCGGAGATGACGGGCAAGCTGTCGTTCAGCGCCGAGACGCTCACGAGCGCCACCGTGCGCGCCTCTTCCTCCGACGGATTGGAGGCGTGGGAGTCAGTCACGACGAGCCCGTATTCGCTGACCGTGGAGAGCGGCCACAATTATAACCCTGGCGTCGAGGCGTACTTCAGCAATCCTACCGCTGAGTCGACATCCCTGCGGATCAGCCGGTCGGCGTCGGTGTTTATCGACAATGCGAGCGGGCCGACCACGGTCGACTGGCAATATCCGAGCACCCGCCGCCTCAACTTCACGATCAGTGTGACTGGAGGTACGATCTCTCGTTACTTCGTGTATGCATCCGCAGGTGCTGGCGCCGAGTCTTACTTCGCGAGGACCTATCAACACCTCGCCAGCCCGCGGCCGTCGTCCGTTACGAGCTGGAATGTGATGGTTCCCCGGGATGGCGTCAGCGTGTACGGCTCGGTCGACTTGGTCGCTGCAGATGGGACGACCCAGGTCACGCGTCCCCTCGGTATGCAGACGGTCAATCTGCAAGCGGAGCCGGCGAGCGTGATCTGGCCGATCGATCTCACCAGCACGGGAACGCTGGAGGGGCTCATCGCCGTCACCCCCGGGGGCGGCATCAACAGTCAAATTTTGTATTTCCGGGGCGTCAACAACACGCCGACCCAGGGAACCAACGGCTGGCTGCAGGTACCTCCTGATGGCCACTACACGCTCGATCTTTCGCCTGGCCAGTACGACGTGTACCTGCGGAGCAGCTTCGCATCCCAGTACTCCGAGACCAGGTCGCACCGTGTCATCATCACCGCCGGCTCGACGAGCACCCAGGATTTCGTCGAGACGTTGGGCACGGGCCAGGTGACCCTGAACGTGAGCGGTCTCTTCTCCGACGCTGATCTCTCCTGGGTACATACGCAGCTCCTGCGTCAGGATCCGAGCCCGGGTATCGAGACGTCGGCCGAGCACTTCGCACCAATCGATGGTCAATTCGAACATTTACTCCCGAGCGGACTATGGAGACGCTACCTCCTGAGGTTCGGCCTCTACGACTCGTCCGACCCACAGCTCCCGCTCAACGTTCAATACTACCGTTATCGCTACAATGACAGCGGCGCCCCGCCGATCTCAGTCGCCCCGGGTACAGTGGAGAACCTCGGCGCCGAGGACGTGACGCTGGTCAAGAGCAACGCCTACTTTTCCGTCAGAGGTTCATCGACTCCCCTGGACAGCCCGTACATCGATGCCTACCGGAACGAATTCAACGGCGACGGCTCGCTGAAATATCATCGATGGTTCCGAGCGTATGGCTCCTCGACTCAGAGCAATATGCCCGCCTTGACCATGGTCGCCGAACCGGGCACCTATACGATGAGAGCGTACGCCACGGTCAATGACTCCGTGACACAGCTCAGCACCCAGGACGTCAGGTTCGGAACACCGGCGCCCACACTGCCGAGCGCGGATCCCTCTCACCCAAAGGTATTGATCAAGCCGATCGAGGGCACCGCGCTCACGGTTAGCCTGGAGTTCCCTCAGGTGACGTCGCCTGGCGTCACCACCGTGACCGAGACCCCCTTCGGTCCCGAGCCGCCGGAGGGATTCCAGGCGTTCTGCGAGAATGGGGATGTCGCCGCAGATGTCGGATGTAACCCTATCTACTACGACATCAAGACCACGGCCAGCTATCCGGATGGTCCAGACGACCGGTTGGTGAAGGTGTGCGTGAAGAGGCAGTTCTTGGGTCCCGAGCCGACCGAATTCCTCTCCCTTGGTCATTATGATGAGACGACGAGCGCGTGGGAGGTGCTTGAGCCTCCACCGGGAGCGGACAGGTCAGCGATGAATTGCATCGATGATCTTGCGGCGTGCGGTTGCGACGATGAGTCGAGCTGCGGCATAGATTACAGCGATCCAGACAATCCGATTAGCGTGGTCCAGGTCTGCGGCATGACGCGGAGCTTCTCGCCGTTCACGGTGCTGAAGGGAAAGCTCAAGTTCACCAACACGGTGGACGGCGTATCGTACGAGGGGCCGACGGGACCGCCTGCGCTGCAATCGTGGACGGTGCAGGAGAGCGGCGTTTATCGTATCACGGCAGTCGGAGCCCGCGGCGCCAGCGCCTCGCAGGCAACAAACGTCTCTGGTGGCTGCGGCGCCCAGATCGCCGGAGACTTCACGCTGTCGGCCGGTGATAACGTCGCGATCCTCGTCGGCCAGAAGGGGACCTCTGCCCCCTACAGCGGCGGCGGCGGCGGCGGGACGTTCGTTACATTGAACGGCTCCCCCCTGGTCATCGCCGGCGGGGGCGGCGGGGTCCGCTCCGGCGCGCTGGTCAATGGTCGCAACGGAAGCGTCAGCACGGCCGGTGTGAGTGGCTCGGTGAGCTCCAGCTATACGTCCGGTTTCATCGCGGGCGGCGCCAACGGCCTCGGTGGTACCAGGATCGCATCCTACGGATCCGCCGGCGGTGGCTGGCTAGGCAACGGCGCCTCCGACGGAGCTTACGGGGAAGGCGGCTTCGCATTCTCGGCGGGGATCATGGCTGGCAAGGGTGGGGTTGGAAAGTCCTGCGGCGGGTTGGCTCACGGAGGGTATGGCGGCGGCGGCGCCGGCAACGGCTGCTATGGCGGCGGCGGCGGCGGCGGTTACTCGGGAGGTGGCGGTGGCCGTGTGGGCGGCGGCGGCGGCTCCTTGAACAGCGGCGCCAACCCCGCGGGTGGGGAAGGCGTGTGCACGCCGAGCGGCCATGGCGTGGTTACCATCGAGCACCTGAGCCAGTAGCTTCGAGCTCTCCGCAGGAGACGTCGCCGACCAGGTGCTCGACCGCATAACGACCTGCCAGCACCTCACCCGGCCCGATCGGGCAGGAAGCGCCCTCGATGGAGGGCAAGGTCGGGGCGGTGCGCGTCGTTTCCACGGTTTCCACGGTGACGATGCGCCACGTGCGATATCACGGCGGCCCAAATGGCGCCATCCGCCTGTCCGGCCTGCGCGCTGCCGGGCTCATTGCGTCGGTCCTCGCGGGATTCCGATCGTAGTCGGACCAGGTCGTTCCCTGAGGCGCGTCGTCGGCCGAGCCCTCGATCGCATATGCGCCGACGCGAGGGGCGCGTCACTTCATGCTGGCGAGCCAGCGGTCGAGGATGGTCTGCGCCCGCTCGAGCTCTGCAATCTCCGTCACCTCGTTCTGGGCGTGCATTGTCCGCTCCGCGCCCGGTCCGAAATTCGCCGCCGGGATCCGGAGCGCCGCGAAGCCTGCCACTTCCGTCCAGCTCTGCCGGGCCTCCACGCCTTGAACGCCGCTCTGTTCGAGCGCGGCGATGAGCGCGTGGCTCCGGTTCGGCGGCGCCGGCTCGGAGAGCTCCTCGAACCGGACGGCCCCCACGCGGTCCACGAGCGCCATCAGCCGTTCCTGGGAGGTGTGGGAGTCCGTGCTCGGACCGAACGTGTGGTGCACGTTCACCTCCAGCTGGTCTGGCACGACGCTGCCGGCGCGGCCCCCGTGGGCCGAGGTGGCGCTCATCGTTTCGTACCAGGTGAGGCCGTCCACGACGTCGGGTACGGGCTCGAACGCGGCCAGATGAGAGAGCACGCGCGCGAACTTGTGAATCGCATTCACGCCAGCCCCGGGCAACCCGCTGTGCGCCGTGCGGCCTGCAAACGCCAGTGTCGCGTGCGTGGAGCCTCCCGAGCCGAGCTGCAGCTTGTTGTCCGTGGGCTTGAGCACCAGGGCGAAGTCGGCATCCCGGAGCTCGGCGTCCTTCGCCATGACCAGCCTGAGCTCGCTCCCGTCGAAGCCGCACTCTCCGCGAGCGTGAAAGACGAGGGTGATGTCGGCGCGTACCGGCGGCCTTCGCTCGGCCAGATCGAGCATCAGGCACAGGCCGCTCTTCTCGGCAGCTCCAGCGCCCAGCACGCGGTTGTTCTCCACCCGCGCCCCTCCTCGCTGCCCCGGGTTCGCCACGTCGAGCTGCCCGACGAGTAGAACCCTGGGGCCTCCCGACCCGCGCGAGAGCGGCGCTACCAGAGAGTTACCGTAGCGGCGCAGCGATGAGGCCAAGGGTAACGCCGCGAGACGTTGATCCAGCTCGTCGGCCAGCAAGCGCTCCTCACCTGACGGCGACGGGATCTTGCACAGCCACAGCAAATTGTCGAGTAGCTTCAAATCGACCTCCGATCAGAAGAAACGATGCGCGCTGGCCCCCGAGGAGATAGGCATCGTCCACGGCCGGCCGATCTCCCGCGCCAGGACGAACCAGACGCGAAGTTGGTCGCCGATCCGCGAGAAGGTGTCGAGATCTTCTACTGGTCCCAGCCCTCGGGCCAGGGGGAGGACACAACAACCGCTCAGTGGCGCGTCCTGAGCAGATCGCGTTCGGTGGGCCCGCCCCGCGCGCTCGTCGCGCGGTTGCCGCGGAGGGGGGGCGCGCTCCGCGGCGCCGGGCGGGGGTCGACCGGGCGCGCGGCCTGCGCGGAGAGGGGGCGCGGCGCGCCCGCGGGGACGGAGGCCTCCTCGGGCGCGGGGACGGCGGCCTCCGCCGCCGCGGCGTCGGCCGATCTCGCTGCTGGACGTGGGCTCGCCTGGGCAGCGACGCGCGCCTGCACGGCGCCACCGATCGACGCGGCGCGCGCGTCGACGCTCGACGCCCGCAGCGCGGCGGGGACCTGGACCTGCGCCCACAGCGCGCCGGTCGACAGCACGACGCCCAGCGCCACGACGAGGCCGGCCGCGAGGCCCAGCTTGCCCCGGCGCGCGAGCTCGGGTCGCGCCGGCGCCCCCGACAGGCCGACCGCGGCCTTGTAGGCGGCGATCATGGCGTCGATCGAGGGGAACCGCTCCGCCGGATCCAGGGCGAATGCCCGCGTGAACCAGGCGGAGAGCGCTGGCGGCGCCTCCGGGTACAGCGCCGGCCGCGGTGGTTGCGCGCTGGCCAGGATCGAGGCGAGCACGTCGCTCATGGTGTGGCCCGGGAAGGGCAGCCGGCCCGTGAGCGCCTCGTACGAGACGACCGCGAGCGCCCACATGTCCGAGTGCGGGTTGGTGTCCCCGTCGCACGTGTGCTCCGGGCTCAGGTACGCCGGCGTGCCCAGCACCACGCCGTCGGCGGTTCGACGGGGGAAGTCGGCTGGCAGGTCCTTTCGGATCCACTTGGCGATGCCGAAGTCTGCGACCTTGGCGCGCACCTCACCGTTGCGCTCCTCCTCGAGGAGCACGTTCGTCGGCTTGACGTCGCGGTGCACGATGCCGAGGCCGTGCGCGACCGAGAGGGCCTCTCCGATCTGGCCGAGGAGCGGGGCGAGCTCCGCCGGGGACATCGGCCCTCGCTCCTGCATGAGCTGCCTCAGGGACCGACCTCGAACGTAGGCCATGACGAGGTACGGACCCGCGGCAGGATCGTTGCCGACGTCGCGCACGGCGACGACGTGGTCCGTCTTCTGCGCCAGCTGCGCCGCGAGCTGAGCCTCGAACCGGAAGCGCTCCAGGGCGGTGCCTGCCTGGCTCTCGCGCTGGACCGTGAGGAGCTTGAGCGCGACGTCGATCCGCAGGGCCCTGTCGTGCGCGAGCCACACCTCGCCCATCGCGCCGCGTCCGAGCAGCCGCGAGAGCTTGTACCGCCCGGCGACGAGCTGGTTGCGCCGCGGGTCCTGCGCTACTTCGTCCCGCCCGGCCGCAGAAGAAGCGGGACCGGCGTCGCCAGAGCTGTTGGAGCGCGCGGCAACGGCACGCGCGCTGTCCACCATCTGGAGATTGGCGTCAGATTGTCCAGCGGAAGCCGATGCTTGCCACACGAGCGCTACCCTCCGTGCCGTCGCCGTGTCCAGGCTCGTTGACGCGCGGATGCGACAACGCTCCTGGATATCGAGACCGGGGCATGTCTTCCACGATACCACCAGGAGGGCGAAAGTGGAATCAGGAACGATGGAAGCGCCTCGCTGGGGGGTCTCCGGATCTGCCGTAAGGTGCGCAAGGGTGGTGGCTCAGCGCCATGGCGGCGCCTCGACCAGGCCGGAACGTGATCTTGATAGCGTCTGCGGCGTCTGCCGCCCTGTTCGACCGGTTGTGGTGGACGCCCGCGATGTTGCTTCGGTCGAGATCGAGCACGAACGTAGCATGGTGGCCAGGGCGGTATGGGCGCTGGCCGGGAGCGCCGCGGTCCTTGCCGCCAGCGGCGAGCGCGGCGGTGCGGAAGCGGTCGGCCGTCGTGCGGTCGTTCGACCGACTCCTGGCCACGTGATCCGTGTACGGGCGCGAGCGGTAGGTCTCCAGGTGACAGCGTCGCGCACCATGTAGATGGCACCCCAGCGAACCGCGCGGCCGTGGCGTCGGGATCGACGCCAGCGAGCTCGGGAACCTCGATGTTCGCCTGGGTGAGCGCCGAGCGGCCGTATCGACTCGTGCCATGCAACATGTGGCGCGCGAGCTCGTCGCGCGCGTCGATACTGAGGCTTTCGCGCACGGGCTTATCGCGTGCGGATGTCGAGGGGGAGATCGTGGCCGCGCGCTGACCAGCTGCGCCGACGCCTTGGGGGCTTTCGCAAAAAACCGACCCCCGATCCCGCAGCGTTGCGACGTGGCCATCTGGATGTTGCAAAAAGTTTGCCGAATTGATAAATTCCCCTCGCCGTGCGGATGGGGCACCAGCGCCCTTGGCTGGGTCGTCGCCCCCTGTCTCTCGCCTGATCGAGCTCGGTAGGTGTGCGTGGCAGCAACGACAAGCTGGACTCGGGGGGGCGCGAGGCCGTGGGCTCCGCGATGATCGCGCCCCGGCCGGGTCGCTCTGGTCATCTCGTTCCGGATCGAGCGGCCGGTGGTGCTCGCGGGGCTGACCTCGTGCAATGGCAGCTCGCAGCGCCCCGACGCCAAGACCTGCCAGAGCGCTCCACATGCCCATGAGCTTCGCCGCTCCACGGCGCAGCTGCCCCTCCAGCTTGATACAGGAAAGGAAACGGAGACCATGAAACGCACTTATCGACCGTTGCTGCTGCCTCTTACCGTCGCGCTGTTCTCGTACGTGGCCGGCTGTTCCGGTTCGGACTCGACTGCGGACGCCTCGAGCGACGGAGCGACCAGCACCTCGTCCACCTCCGGCGGCGGCACCACCTCGTCGTCGGGCGGCGGTACCGCCTCGTCCACCTCCTCCACCTCCTCCGGCGGCGGCACCGCCTCGTCATCCGGCGACGCCACCTCGTCGACCTCTGGCGGCGACGCCGCCTCGTCCACCTCCTCCGGCGGGGGGACGACCGAGAGATTCAGCTTCTTCGTGACCAGCCTCGCCGCCATGCGGGAGCTGTCGGGCTCCCAGGACGGGTTCGGGGGCGACCTCCGCTTCGGGGAGACAGGGCCGGGCGCCGGTCTCCGCGGCGCGGACAAGATCTGCGCGACGATCGCCGAGAAGAGCCTCCCGGGCGCAGGAGGCAAGACGTGGCGCGCGTACCTGAGCGCTGTGGCAGGGGAGGATGGTAACCAGGTCGACGCGATCGACCGGATCGGCGAGGGGCCCTGGTACGACAGGCTCGGCCGGCTGGTCGCGAACAACAAGGAGGAACTGCCCAACACGCGTCCGAGCGGGGCCGATGAGGCGATCGTCGACGATCTGCCGAACGAGGACGGCGTCCCCAACCACCAGCCCGATCCCGGTCAACCCGAGGTCGACAACCACGACACGATGACGGGCTCCAACACCGAGGGGCGGCTCCAGAGCGCCACGTCGACGTGCAAGGACTGGACGAGCGCGACGGGCGACAGGGGCTCCGGGGGACCGCGCCTCGGGCACTCGTGGCCGAGGGGCGGCGGCGGCGGCCCGGGCGGGGGCATGAGTGGAGCCCACTGGATATCGTCCCACGATGCACCGGGGTGCGCGCCGGGCGTCAATATCGCGGACACGGGAGGCCCGCAGCCGGGGTCGACCAGCGTCGGCTCCGGCGGCGGCTATGGCGGGATCTACTGCTTCGCCCTGACGCCCTGACGCAGGTATAGCGGCGTGCGCCGGCCCTCGGTCAGCTGACCCGCCTCAGGACGAATCACGTAGTTCACCCTGGAGAGAAAAGCGGCCAGCTCTTCTGCGCCACCGTTGGCGGCTGAGCCGGCCATGCGGGGAGCACGACCCGCTACCGTGCGCCGTATGGCGTCGGCGCCGGCCGTGCACATGACCACCGTGATATCCAGGCGAGCGCCGAGCGGAAGCGCGCGTGAGCGCCGCTTCCGCCGGCGATGGAGGATGGCGAGCCCGGTCGCCAAGGCGAGGATCAAGAGCCCCACGAGGAGGGGGCGCATGCGGCCTGCGCATCCTACGTCGAAGAAAACTGACGAGACAGGTGCGGCGCTGCCGCTCTGATTCATGCACCTTGGCCGCGCATCAGGCTGGTTTACCCGTCAACGGAAGTAATCTGTCGACGAGGCATTCGTCGCCTGAACGACTGTCAGCCCTATCCAGGCGCTCGTTCCCTGTGTAACGAGCACCTCACGGCTCTTGCCAGTCGTGGCCGCGACGGCGTTAGCTCGATCGCGTACAGTTGCCGCCGTGTCCGCGTACGAGTCGAGGAAATACATTCCCGATGGAAGGTGGTAGTGTTTGCCGTCCGCAGCAGGCACGATCCTGCTGAATCCAGCTGCCTCCATCGCGGCGTGCAGTGTGTTGTAGTCGTCCGGGGTAGCGGAGTGCAGCTCGATGCGAGTCATGAAATATGCCATGTGTTCTTCTCCTATGTGCTCAGCAGTCCGGGAGGTCGGCCAGGTTGTTTCGTGTCGTGGAGTCCCGGTCCGTTCGCAGATACCTGCCTGTGGGCCCATTCACGACTCGGACCTCGGTCCGGCGCCCGTCAGGCCAGGAAACGAAATACGTGTGAGCTCCCGAATCAATGTCGCGGATGGCTTCGCTCTTCGTCCGTGGCGACCAAGTCGTTCCAGGGTTGCAGAGCCTGGTGATGTCGCCGTTGTTGTCCTTGTCCGTCCTCGTAACCTGTCGCTCTGCCATGTGGATCTCTCCTTGTGTTCAGATCAGCTTCTTAAGTTATTATTCGTAAGGTTGAATTTGCTTGCGTTCTTTGTGTAAACAATTTTTATGGTGTCCTTCGGGTATCGTTGCGCTCCGCTGGCTCTTGCCT
This sequence comes from Sorangium sp. So ce1153, assembly GCF_051521595.1. Taxonomy (NCBI): domain Bacteria; kingdom Pseudomonadati; phylum Myxococcota; order Polyangiales; family Polyangiaceae; genus Sorangium; species Sorangium sp. So ce1153. Next base: position 10,339,420 of record NZ_CP150361.1, on the reverse strand, counting down.
TAGTAATTGGGTTGCTGCCTACGATTCGTGTGTGAATCTTGTACTGCAGGTCCAGAGAGAAAAATGGTTCGATTGATTGTTGTGTGCCTCCGGAAAAGTGGAGCGTTCGCGAGGTTCGTTGAATGCCGCGTCGCAGATGACGCCCTCTGGCGCGGATCGGCGGGCGAGGGAATTCATGTCTCAACGGCATCTGCGGAGCACATCTACCACCCGATCGACATGGATCCCTTCGTTGCGGAAGAAGCGGTCCTTGGTTCCTGGCTCGAGGAGCCATCCGCCGCTGTGATGCAGCGCGACGAGCTCCCAGTGCTTGTTGAAGACGGGCGAGCCGGATGAGCCGGGCAGCGTGTCGGTCAGGTACTGCACGCGGCCCTCGCCCACGTAGACAACCAGGTTGTGGAAGAACGAGAGCTGCTTCTGATCGCCGCCGGGGTGCTGGATGATGTTGACCCGTTCGCCAAACTCGACCCGGGCCGACTGGAGCGCGATCGTCCCCCAGCGTGCGGAGGGCTCGCCCGCGACCTTGACGATCGTGCAGTCGTCGTCGCTGGAGGTAACGAAGAAGGCGTCAGGGTCGAAGCGCAACTCCTCCGGTTCCGCATCGCGGCCCTCGACGGTCTTCTGATAGTTGAACTGGACGGTCGCGTTGGCAGCGGCGTCTCGGCCACCGATGACGTGGTGATTGGTGACCAGGAGGTCACCGGGAATGAGAAAGCCCGTTCCGAGCGAGCCGGAGACCTTGATGCGCGCGACCGCCTGCTCTCGGCGTGTGCCGATCTGAAGGAAGTTCACCGGGACGAGCGCGCTCTGGGCGCCGAGGATTTTCTCCAGCGCCGGACCGCCGCTGCCCCGCCACGGAAGCGAGGTGATGCTCGGCGCTTCGACGTAGCGTACCGCTGCGCCCTCGCGCAAGCGTCTGAGGATCTCGTCCTCGGGGTACTCCTCGATCGCGCGGTCGAGCACCGCGAAGACCCACCGCGCACCCCGCTTCTGCGCCTCATCCAGGACGCTATGCCAGGTGAGGTCTGCTCGGTTGTGGAAGGCGATGCGAGTCGCGTCGAGCTTGATATCAGCGAGGAACCGGCGCACCTCGGCGTCGGACGGATATTTCCACGAAAGGGACTCTCGCAAGATGCGTATCGCTTCGGGGGAAAGAGCCTGATTCATCATCTCCTCGTTCTCCGGTGGAGCACGCCTGCGTCGCCGCCGCCTGCAGGCCGCAACGTGGGTCTCTCAGCGAGCGAGCTTCTCTGCGAGTACTTGGAGATCATCGTCGTTGGAGTACTCTCCCAGCGCGCAACGCACGATATCTGCGATTCGATGCTGTTTTCTTGCCTCCTCGAGGATAGCGTCCCAGATGTCGATGATGCTCCCGGCGATTCTGACCAAGTGCAGGCTGATTCCCGCTTCCCTGGTGATGCGCCGTGCGGTGTGCTCGGTATCGTAGAGCGCAGCGAGCGTGTCTCGGAGGCGGAATCTGTCACTGTCGGACAGCGTGGGTCGCCGCCTCGCGCTCCTCTTCGCGCGGGGGTCGACAGCGGCCAAGCCGTCGACGATCATCCAGAGGTTGCCTTCCTCGTCCCCGGCGCAGAGCAATCCGGAGCACGTTGCGACGCATCGGAACCACGAGGTCCCGACCAGGGTTCCCAGAGGCCGCCCCGTCTCCAGGCAGAAGGCCCGCACCGTCTCGTCCTCGGATGCCGTGAACACGCGCGCGCCGTCGGGCGAGACGGCGCAGCCGAACACGCGCCGGGTGTGACCGGGGATCTGGCGGACATAGCCAAGGCTCGGCAACTCGCGCACCTCGATCTGGCCGTCGGCGCGGACGAGCACCGCGCGCCCACCGTCCGGCGTTATCGCTCCGGCGAGGAGCCCGCCCGTGAGGCGGATCGACGAGGGGGCACGTGAGCCGTCGGTGAGGTGCCAGAGCTTCACCGCGCCGTCTCGAGAGAACGACATCAGCCGCTTCCCGTCGGGGGTCAGCGCGATGCCGGTGATCTGCCCCTCGTGGGTGCCGAGCTGCGAGGGCTTGTCGAGCGTCGCCTCGGAGCGGATCCAGAGCGCGCCGTCCCGGGAGGCAGTGATCATCCGTCCGTCGGGCAGGAACGCGCAGCCACTCACCAGGTTCTGGTGTGCTTTGGCGGTCTCCACGCGCACCTCGCCGCGCTCGAGATCCAGATGGAATAACAGCACGCCGCCGTCGCGCGCGCCGGCGAGCACGCGACGCCCATCGGGGGAGATCGCGCAGGCAGTCACCAGGTCGGCGTGCCCCGTCAGCGTGGCGCGGCACCCCCCGGTCGCGGTGTCCCAGAGCTTGAGCTGCCGGTCCTCCGAGGCCGAGACCGCGAGCCGGCCATCGAGGGTGACCGCGGCCGCGGTGACCGGCGCGGCGTGCCCGTCCTGGGCCATGAGGCTCTCCGGACCTCCGAGCTCCCACAGCCTGGCCGAGCGGTCGTGCGACGCGGAGATCATCCGGCGGCCGTCTGACGTCGCGGCGCATGCGGACACCGCGTTTGCGTGCGCCGCGAGGCGCAGGATGCGGCGCTCGGCGGCGAGATCCCAGACGGCGATCGCGCCGTCTGCCATCCCGCAGAGCAGGTGACCACCCCACGGGAGGATCGCGAGCGCGTCCACGCGGCCCTGGCCCGAACCGACGCGCTGGAGACATTGGCCGAGCGCGAGATCCCAGCGCGAGAGCGTGCCGTCCCCGCTCGCGGCGAGCACCTGCTCGCCGCCCGGCATGAGGGCGAGCGCGGTGATCCAACCCTGCTCCGAGGCTGCCGGCGAGGACGAGGTCGCCTGGCCCGTCGGGGAGAACTCGTACAGGCGCCCTCGGGACGCGAGGTCCCAGACGCGCACCGAGGCGTCCCGCGAGCCGGAGATGAGCTGACCCCCGGGGGTCGTCATGCACACCGTCACGTAATCGTCGTGACCCTCCAGCGTGCCGATGATCTGGAGCGAGCCTCTATCCCAGAGCGTGAGGGCTCCGTTGTCCGAGCCGACCACGAGAATCTGGCCGTCGTGGCTGATCGCGCAGGCGGTGGCCCAGCGACCGCGGTTGTCGAGCACGCCGATGCAGAGGCCTGTCGCGAGATCCCAGAGCCGCGCCGTCATGTCGACGGACGTCGACAGCGCGAGCTTGCCGTCCGGCGTCAGCGCGCAACCCGTGAGCTCGTCGCTATGTCCTTGCATCGTCGCGAGTACCTCGCCGGAGACGAGCGCCCAGTAGCGCAGCGAGCGATCGGCCGAGGCCGACAGGGCGCAGCGGCCGTCCGGGCTCACGACGCACGCCACGATCGCCTTGGTCGGCTCGCAGAACGTGCGCAGCGGCGTCGGTCCGAGGCGCACCCCGTGCAACAGGCGCAGCGGGGGCAGGTTCCCCTCGAAGTGGAGCATGCGCGCGATCTCCTCGGAGGGCCATCCGGCGCAGCGCAGGCGGTTGTAGAGCAGCGAGGGGAGCAGCCCCTGATCTCGGTAAGCGGACAGCCGGGTCGCCTCCGCGCGCACGGCGGCGAGCACGGCTGTGAGATCGAAGGTCGCGCTGCCTTCCGAGGCGCCGATGACCGCCTCCAGATCCCGCTCGATGTAGGTGACGTCGAGCTCGCGGCACTTCGCGTCCAGATAGCCGACGTCGACGCACAGGCGCTGCGCACCGTCCACGTCGCCCGCCTCGATTCGGTGCATCACCGCATGCCGGAGGGCGTAGCGCCGTCCGGCCGGGTCGCCCTCGCCAGGTGGCCACGCCGCGAGCCCTCCGAGCAGGTGCAGGTGATGGTCACGGATCACCCGCTCTCCGAGCTCGTTGACGAAGACCTCGCGCACGTGCTCGTGACGCAGCCGATAGCCGAACTGACTGTGGTCGTGCCAGTGCGTCGGCTCCTTGCGCAGCAGGTGGAACGTGGCGCGCAGGAACTCGTCGCCAGCGGCGGTGATCGGATCGCTGCCGAGCAGATCGCCGAAGACGTGCGGCGGGAGCGCCTCGCGCGCGGCGCAGGCGAGGCCGAGGCCCTTGAGGATCAGCGCGCGTCGCGCTTCGTCCAGGTCGCGGAGCTCGTCGAAGATCTGGCGGAGAAACGGGGTGAGCCCCTGCGTGATTCGCGCCGCTGTGCGTTGCGCCGGCGGCTGACCGGCGAGCCAGTCGCAGATCCCGCTCGCGTATAGCATGTTTCCTCGCGCGCTGCGCACGATCACGTCGATGAGCGAGGCGTCGAACGGCGCGGCGAGCGAGCGCGAGCGCTGCTCGCAGATGGCTCGGCACACAGCATCATTGGAGGGCGCCCACTCCTCGTCGTCGAGATCGAGCGTGCGCGCGTGATCGAGGATGCCGGGCCAGTCGTGCCGGCGGTACATCGGCCGCGATGCGCCGAGGAGCGCGACGCCCTTCGGCGGGACGCGCGGCAAGAAGCGCGGCAAGAGGCTCTTGCCGTTGCGGTCCTTCGCCGCCTCGTCGAGCCCGTCGACGACGACGACGAGCCTGTCGCCGCGAGGCACGAGGTGGCGCTTCGAGACGCGCCGCAAGAGCTCCCCGAGCCGGGTCTCCACGGGCTGCTCGGCATCCGCCAGCTCCGGGTGGATCCGCTCGATCTGCGCGCAGAGGTTGTGCACCACAGCGTCGGGTCGATCCCAGTCGTCGTGATCGCGCCGGATGAAATGGTGCGGCGTGTGCTGAGGCAACAGGTCCAGGAGGCGGTTGATGATGGCGCTCTTGCCGGCGCCGGCGCTCCCCAGGAAGAGCACCCACCCGCCACGCGGCGCGCTGTCGTCAATCAGCCAGAGGAGCCTCTCGACCACGTTGTCGCGCCCGAGCAGCTCGCCATGTCTGGATCGTTCTTCTTCGAAATCGTTGATCGCGCCGCTCACTGTGTCACTCCTCGCGCCTATGGGCACCGATGAATCCAACAATAGAAACGTGCGCCTCGCGCTCGCGCTCGCGCGCGCCGGCTCAGCGGACAGCGTCGCGCGGGCGGCGCCTCGCGAGCTTCAGGATCTCGCTCTCTGGCACCTGCTCGGCGCGGAGCAGCGGGACATCCCTCTTGAAGGCTGTCACCCGTCCATCCTGGAGCAGATGAAACTCGCCTGCTTCCTGGCCGGGAATGCGGGCGCTGACGTCCACTCGGGCGTCGCTCAGGAGCGGCTTCATCTTGTCGAGCGCAGTCTGCTGGGTCACCCGACCAACGAACCAGCTCCGGAGGTTGTCACGACACCTGTAGTCGAGGTCTCCCGGGCTCTGGGTAGCGAGCAGGACGCCGAGGCCGCCGGAGCGCGCACGGCGCAGGAGGTTCTCCATGGGCGCCTTGGTTGCTGGCTGCGACTGCGCCGGTAGGTACATGTCGGCCTCGTCGAGCAACACCAGCGCGCGCAGCTGGGGCGACGGCGCGCGGCTCACCCAGCGGCTCAGCGCGAGCAGGAGCTGCGCGACCCAGAAGAGGACACGCGCGCTGTCGCCCAGGAATTTCGTGCTGACGATGCTGAGTCGCGTCTTCCCAGGCTGCGCGTGGGGCCCGAGACCGAGGAGCAGCTCGACGTCGAGCGCCTCGCCGTCCATGGAGAGCAGGTCCGAGGTGTTTAGCTTGAGCACCTCGAGGTCGTGCACGAGGTCCTTGAACAGCCGTGTATCGAGGCGCCCGAGGGTAGCGACGAGGGCCGGATCCTCGTTCGCGATAAGGTCGATCAACGACGCGACGTCGAGCTTGCGCGAGGAGCCGTGCGCCGCGAAGAGCTGGAAGGCCTGGACGAGGATGGTGCGGAGACCCTTGTCCTTGCGCGTCTGCTTGTAGCCGAGCATGTCGCCGAGGGCGTGTGCCGCATAGCCGGCGGCCTGATCGCGCTCGAGGTCCGGGAGCGCCTCAATGCCGCTCGGCATCAGCGAGAGCCCGAGCTGGCGGCCGCCGGGGTGCCCCGGCGTGAAGAGGGCAACGTCGAGTCGCTCCGCGAGGGCTCGCCGCCGGGCGTCGAGCGCCGCCTCCGGGTGCGCGCGGGTGAAGAGCGTCTGTCGCGCATAGCCGCAGAGATCCCCCTTGCGGTCGATGAGTATGGCGGGAATGCCGTGAAGCAGGAGCTGCTCGATCACGTTCAGCGCCAGCGTGGTCTTGCCGCTCCCCGTGCTGCCGAGGAAGGCGGCGTGCGCCGTGAGCTGCCCTGCGTCGACCATGAGCTTGTGGGAGACGAGCTCCCCCGTCGTGCCGATCGCGAGGGAGAAGGCCTCCCGCGGCGCCGCTCCGTCCGCGCTGCCTGGCATCGCACCGTCGGGACCGGCGGCCGAGGCCGGTGCGCCCGGCCTCGCAGGTGACGTGTCGAAGGGCGACGGCACGGCTCCTCGCGATCGAGGCGCCGGGGCGGAGGGTGGGAGTTCCTGCTCGAAGCGGTCGAGGCGGTCGAGATCCAGCACGTGGATGAGCGGCAAGAGACGCGAGATGTGGTTCTCTTCCCTGAGCCAGTCGCGGAAATGCTCGCGTCGCGCATGGGTCTCATGGAACCTGCGGAACGCGGCCAGGGTGCGTTGATCGCTCTCCTCGAAGACCGCCTTGCGGCCGCCGTTCTTGAGGATCTCGGCGAGCGCCGAGTGCACCTGCGTGTTGGGATTGCGCGGGAACTCGCCGCAGCGGAGCAGCGCGAGGGTCCGGCGCCCGGCGCGCTTGCGCGCATTCTCGAACTGGGCTCGGAGCCCGCCGCCCTGGGGTGCCTGGTTGCAGACCACGACGAGGATCTCCTCGACGACGCGAGTCGCTCCGCCCGGGATCGGGACCCGGATGTCGATCTCGACCGCTTTGTCGCGTGGCCGAGCATCGAAGCGAACGCCACTCTCGATCTCCTCGGCGCAATGGTTTACCGCCCAGGCGAAGAGGGCGGCGATCTCGGTGTCGTCTTCGGACGGGTCGTCCTCGAACTGCGCCAGGAAGTCGTTCCACTCCTGCTCGACCTTTTCCTTGGCCGCGCGCACATCTTGATCCGCGGGGGCCCGGGGCCGTGTACTCGCAGGAGCGCTCGTGCCCCACTGCGCCACGATCCGGCCGGCGTCGATGCACGCATCCCGGAAGATCTGGCACTCGTTGAGCGCCGAGCGGACGCTCATCCCGGAGAGCTGCTCCACGAACTCTCGGGGGATGGGGTAGAGGGGATCGGCCGCGCCGTCCGCCGGCGCATGCCCCGCGGTCTCGTACAGATAGGCGAGGCGTTTCTGGATGATCTGCTCAACCTCCTCCTTGCTTCTCTCCGCGACCAGAAGAGCAGGCGCCGGGTCACGCTCGACCCGATCGAGCGTCGACCGGGTGAGGCGGACGCGCATCGTGTCGTAATAGTCCCTGAGGCAGGCGATCACGATGATCGACGAGGGCACTTGATCCGCGACCGCGCAGAGCGACGACATCACCCGCCGGAACAGGGACTCGGCATCGTTGACACGGTACGCGTCCTCGAACTGGTCGACGCAGAGGACCAGAGCGCGGGAGTCGCACGCCCACATCAATCGGCCGAGCTCCTCGACGACGCGCTGGGCGTCCTCGTCCTCGCGCTTCGGCGATAGGCCCCCGAGGAGCTTCTGCTCCCGCTCCGAGAGCACCTCGCAGCGCAGGTACTTCACGACCCGCTTCTTCAGCGCTGGATCTTGCCTCTGCAGGTAGAGCAGGGCGCGGATGAGATCTAGGTCGAGGTCGGCATAGCGGGGGTGCCTGATGAGCCTGTCGGCGGCGCGCTCCACGAGATCGACGACCTCGCCCTCGGTCAGGTTCTCGCGCTCGTTCAAGGACCGGATGGACTCCGGATCACCACACCTCGCCGCGACCGCGTTGGAGAGCCGGAGCAACCCCGAGCCGGTCCCCAGCGCCTCGTAGTAGGTCTGGTCGAGCGAGTCGACGAGGTTGCTCACCAGGTAACGGCTGTAGCTCGTGACCGATGTGGTCATCTGCATGTAACCGACGAAGCCGAGCCCGTTGAGGTGAACTTGGTTTCGGAAAGCGCGCACGAGGTGCGTCTTTCCGCTGCCGGACTCGCCGAGGAGCAGCAGGATCCGGCCCGCGTCGAGGCCGGGCGGGGTCGTCACCTGGGTGAGCAGTCGCTGGAAGGCCGTGCGGGCCTCCTCATGCACTGAATCGACGTCGAACGGATCCTCGCGCCAGATCTGCCCGCGGTGCTCCACGGAGTGGAACACGTCTTTCTTCGCTGTCGACAGGAACACGTCGAGCAGGGCGTCCTGCTTCGTCATGGTGCACCCCTTCTCCCTCTTGCTCGTCGACGCCGGCGCGCGCGACTTAAGCGCGGATCTCGTCGGCGCTCACCACATCAGATGCGCACGAAGTGGAACGTCGTGCTGAGATACCGGGTTTCCGAGGCGTCGACGTCGGCCGGGTCCATGGCCTCGACCAGGTCGGCGCGGTTGAGCGCCAGGAACCCACGGCGATGAGCGGAGACCAACCGGGCCTTGAACGCGTCCGCGTCGCCGATCGCGACGCCATCCTCGGCGAGGCGTCGGAGCACATGCGAGATGAAGACCTTGTTATCTCCGAACCGCCCACTCTTCGACGTCCGCGCCGCCTCGAGCACGCGGGCGGCGAAGGCGGACTCGTCCGCGGGCAGAGGGGCTGTCTGCGGAGCGAGCAGGCTGCGCGCTCCCGTGCCGAGGGCTGAAGCCTTTCTCACGAGCAGGTCGATCGCCTGCTTCAGTGTCCCCTGAGGAGGGGCGTCGGCTTGACGGCTCAGCAGCACCCGCATGACGGCATCCACGGTGAAGGGATCTGCCGTCGTGACGCCGATGGCACTCCAGGCGACCGCGCCGAGCACGCGTGGCAGCGATGGGGCCTGGCCAAGGTCGAGGTGAAAGGCGCTGGCGAGGAGGGGCGCGATGCTCGCGGCCTCCGCGGGGGACATGTCGACGGCCATTTCCTTCCGGCCCTTCGCCGCTGAGATCTCCACCTCGACCATCCGGGCCGGCACCAGATTCTTGATCGCTTTCCAGCTCACGGTTTTATGGTGTGTCAGGTGGAGGGCCATGCGGATGGCCCTTTGACCGTCACCGGTGATCTGATAGGACGATCTCCTCACGCGTATGGCGAAACCGGATCGCACAAAGTCGATGAGTTCGTTCTCGATGAGTCGGATCGGGTCGTTTTGACCTTGCATGCTTTTGAAAAGAAACATAAGCGTCTTCGCGATACCGCGTGGGGTGAAACCCTCACGGTCGCAGAGGAGCCGGCCGAGGACGTAGGTGCCCAGGCCGGAGAGGGAGACCTGTTCGCTGGAGCTCATCGGCCTACCTCCATCGTCCTCGCGGCGTCGAGATGGCCGCGCGCGCACATCTCGTAGATGGCGCCCACGCCCTCCATGACGAAGAGCGAGAGCTCGGCCGCGCGGAGCGCCCCGATGCTCGACGTGCCGAGGACGTGGATCCCCTGCGCCATCGCCCGGAGGATCTGCTTGTAAGGCACGGATGGGACGCGCTCGAAGTAACCGCCAGTCAGGCCGATGACGACGGGTCTGTCCAGCACCGCGCGGTAGACATCGCTCTCGGCCGCGGGCGGCAGGAAGATTGCGTCGATCTGCTGCTGGCCCTCCGCAGCCGGAAGGGTGGGACCTGTGAAGATGCAAAATTTCATGGTTTGCGCTCCGAAAGGCGCCGCTGGGCGCGCGCCGGGAATGTAATCTGGGACGTTGTCGAGCGGCTCGAGGGCCCGGATGAACACGCGCATTACCGGGATCTCGAGCTCAGGGCGGGTGCCCATCGATCCTCCAGATCCCGATCTCCGCGCGTCCTTCCTCGGGTGGCGTTGCAGCGGAGCATCCGGAAGATAGAATGGAAGTCGCCGCTTGCAAGGCGCTGTTTATTTCACATCATTTCAAGTCCGGCCCGTGCATCCGCGATCACGCATCGAAGCGCGAAGGCTCGCCGTGCTTATAGCCGGCACTGGAACGTCATCGCATTTCCGGGCGGCTGGACAGCACGAGTCGGCCAGCTGCGCGCTCAGGTGGCTGTGCGCTCCAGCCGAAGAGCACTCAGGGGGCGGCGCGCTCAGGTGGAAGAGCGCTCAGCCTGTGCATCGAGGGATCTTACATGTTGGACGGAATGATGCGCATCTGCATAGTCCGCGGTTGAAGAGGCTACGCCTTGAGCTCCTCCACACGTCCGGTCCCGAGCCGGATCTCCCCCCGCCGCCGCTGCACGATCGCAGTTCCCAGGCCGGCCTTGGCGAAGGTCCGGCGCGCGCGGTGAAGGAGGACGTTCAGGTATGTCTCCTCCACGCCGAGCCTGTCCGCTAGCGTGCTCACGTCGATCCATCCCTGCTCGTCAACGGGCAGACTCGCTTTTCCGGCGTCCTCCGCTCGCTCGCGGGCGAGGAGTAGCAAGGCATAGAAGGCTGTGAGCTGGCCGAGCGGCAGCGTCTCTTCCCCATCGACCGCTTCGATACGCACGTGTTCCTCGTTACGGCTCACATGAAAGCGCAAGGTGCACGTGGCGAGCGAGAAAGACGGCTTCGTCTTGTACGTCCCGACGACGGGCGAGGCAGGCGGCACCGTGAGCGTCCACCTCTGTCCCGCGAGCGTGATCTCCTCCCCGTCTCTCACCTGATGCAGCGACCCATCTGAGCCCTCCATGAGCCACCGGCCCGTGGAGTCCGTGATGATGGATACGAGGACGTTGTCTTGGTCCGGAAGCGCGAGCAGCCCGTCCACCGCTTGGTGGACCTCACCCGTGACAACCGCGCGGGCCACGACCACAGGTCCACGATCGTCGGTCAGCTCCCATCGCTCCGCGTCGCTGCCAAGCCGGAGGATGGACCCCTGCTTGAGGTCCGCCTTCTCCCTGGGAAGAACGCGGACCTCGTCGACGAAGGTGCCGTTGGTGCTCCCCAGATCGCGGACCTGCCAGCGCTCGCCGTTCCAGGACACCGAGGCGTGATCGTTCGACGCGGCGTGATCGGCGAGGCGCACGGCAGAGCTCGCCGCGCGACCCGCGACGGAGTGGGCGGCCAGCACCACCGACCTTCCCGAAGAAACATGCCGGAGGACTCCCATCGGGCACATGGTAATGGACAATGCTCTTGCAGTACAATGCCCTCGGCGGACGGGACGGACCATGATCGAGCGGCTATGCCTCATCGCGGAGCGGTACGGGATCGGCGGGGAAGCGCTCCGCGAGCTCACGGAGCTCTACGAGCTCGCGCTCCCGCGGACGCCGACGCAGCGCATCGGCGACCCCCATCACACCCTCCCGGCGCCGTCCGCGCCGGAGGAGCTCAAGCACCGGTATAACGACCTCGGGCTGATCGCCGTCGGCGGGTTCAGCGAGGTGCGGGAGGCCTGGGACCGTCACGTCCGGCGGTGCGTCGCGTTGAAGATGCAGCTCCCCTCGAGGAGCTCGCCGGACGACTGCGCGCGCTTCCGGCAAGAGGTCACGCTGACTGCCCAGCTGCAGCACCCGGGCATCGTCCCGCTCTACGACTGGGGCGAGCTGCCGGACGGCCGCATCTGGTTCACCATGAAGCGGGTCCACGGCGACACGATAGGCAGGCGGATCGACGCGCTGCACAGCCACAGAGGGGCCGAGTTCGTGAGGGTCCTGCGCCGGCTGCTCGACGATTTTCGTCGGCTCTGCGAGCCCGTGGCCCACGCCCATGCGCAGCGCATCATTCACCGCGACATCAGCCCTCAGAACCTCATGGTCGGCGAGCTGGGTGAGGTGCACGTCATGGACTGGGGCCTCGCCCGCAAACTCGGCGGAAGCGTGGCGGTCGCGCCAGCCGGGGCTACGGCCTCCTGGGCGCCTGCGCTGGATCCGTCGGAGACGAGCGTGCGGACGCGCGTCGCCGGCACGCCGTTCTACATGTCTCCGGAGCAGGCCCAGGGCGAGATCGCGGCCATGGGTCCGACGAGCGATGTGTACGCCTTCGGCGCCGTGCTGTACGAGATCCTGAGCGGCCGGCCGCCGTACGCACCTCCGCGCGGAGAGCGAGAGGGGCCTGAGCAGACGGTCGAGCGCGTCCGGAGCGGGCCGCCGCGGCCGATCGAGGAGGTCGCGCGCATCGAGGTTCCGAAGGAGCTCCATGCCCTGTGCCGCAGGGCGATGGAGCGGGCGCCTCGGGGCCGCTACGCTGATGCCGGCGCGTTGATGGAGGCGGTGCGCGACTGGCTCGACGGCGCCGATCGTCAGGAGCGCGCGGCGCGCATCGTGGAGGACGCGCGCGACGCGCACTGCGCGCGGATCGCGCGCATGCGGGCGGAGGCCGACCAGCACAGGGCGCGGTCGCGGGAGATCCTCGACGGGCTCCGTCCGTTTCACCGAGCCCAGGAAAAGGCGGAGGGCTGGAGACTCGCGGACGAGGCGGCCGCGATCGAGCAGGAGGCGTTGCGAGAGGAGATCTACTGGACACAGAAGCTGCGCTCGGCGCTCAACGAGGTCCCCGATCTGACACAGGCGCACACCGCGCTCGCCGAGCACTACGCGGAGAGCCTGCTGCGGGCCCAGGCCGAGCACGACCAGCCCGCGGCGACCCGCTTCGCGGCGCTCCTCGAGGATCACGCCAGATACCTTCCCCAGGGCGGACGCGCGCGCTACGAGGCTCTCCTCCGAGGCGATGCGCGGCTCACGCTGGTGACCGCGCCAGAGGGCGCTCGCGTCGCCATCAAGCCTTACGAGTCGGTCGGCCGCTACCTGATGCCGAGCGACGACAATGCGCTCACAACCATCGCGCCGCTCCGTGAGTTCGGCCTCCGGCGTGGCAGCTACCTCCTGCTCCTCACGGCGCCTGGCTATCGCGAGGTTCGTTATCCGGTAGCGCTCGGAGGCGACGAGCATTGGGACGGCGTCCGCCCTGGGGGGACAGCGCCGTACCCGATCCGCCTCCTTCGGGACGACGAGCTCGGAGCGGACGACGTCTATGTCCCGGCAGGGTGGTTCATCGCCGGCGGTGACCCGCGCGCGGGGGAGAGCCTGCCGCGGCGGCGCGTCTGGCTCGACGGGTTCGTGATCAAACAGCATCCTGTCACGAACGCCGAGTTCGTTGCGTTTCTTAACACGCTGGTCGAGGAAGGACGCGCGGATGAGGCGCGCCAGCACTGTCCACGTCAGCCCTTGGGCGCCACCATGAGCGACGACGCGCCGCTCGCCTACCTGCTCGATGCGCGCTCGGGACGCTACAGCCTCAAGGCGCACGAGGATGAGCATGCGTTGCCGGTGGTCTTCGTCGACTGGCATGCGGCGATGGCCTATGCCGCGTACTGGGCGCGCAGGACCGGCCTCCCGTGGAGGCTCCCGAGCGAGCTGGAATGGGAAAAGGCGGCGCGCGGCGTCGATGGACGGTTCATGCCATGGGGGGATCAGGTCGAGCCCACGTGGGCGTGCGTGTCGGGCAGCCACCCGGAGCGGAAGCACTTGATGCCCGTGCACAAGTATCCCACGGACGTCAGCCCTTATGGTGTCCTCGGCATGGCTGGCAATGTGCGCGACTGGTGTGTAGAGCGGTGGCTCCTCGATGGTCCGCGCGTGGAGGGCGACGTCGTACAGGTCGAGGTCGCGCCGGCGGACGACGCCGCCTACAGGCCAATGCGCGGCGGGGCGTGGATCTCGGTTGGCGACCTGATGCGCCTCGCGATCCGGTACTCCGAGCTCCCCACCATGCGCCACGGCGTGCTGGGGTTCCGCCTGGCGCGACAGATCGCTGTGTGATTCGCCAGGCTCACGAGCCGCTGCAGACACTCGTGGTGTAGTACCAAGTCCATCCGCCGATGTCGTTCGGATCCAGGCTAGGGAGTCCGTTCTCGTCCTTCACCAGCTCGAAGCTGAGCTCGCCGGGGGTAGAGCTGAACAGCGCTTTCGCGGCCTGAGTCTTGTACCATGTGATCTTCGCGAGTTTACCCTGCGCATCCTGCTCGACGAGCAGGCCGATCATCTTGGTGCTGTCGTCAGGGTCCGTCGCCTTGTAAAGACGTTTGCGCGACTCGGAGGGGCTGTACACACCGCAGCACCAGCTGGCGGACTGCGATAGGTCGAGATGCAGCGGCATGGCTCCGACGAAGCTGTCGATCGCCTGCTGTGTACCCTCGGTCCTATCGGCCTGCATGGTAAGCGAGGTGATGGAGTCGATGGATATGCCGGTGTTGCCGTGGTGGTACTCGCGGAAAGGAGATCGTTGGGGCGTCGTCTGATCGTTCATCACCACGATTCGTACAAGATCGCCCCCCGCTCCATCAGTAGCAAGGCGGATCTTCGTGATGACGCGCGTGTCCACTGGAAATTGCTCGTGCCCCGGGTCCTCATGGGCATTCTTACTTTCGTCGATATCGGAACGCACGTTGTGCATGTGTGGTCATCCTCGGTTGAAGAAGCGCATGGGAGAGCGCGCCGACGCGTCGACGCGCGATCGACGGCGATCACTTCGCCGTCACCCTCGGAAAGCTACGTCAGGTCGGCGCTCGTGGCGATTTCGTCTTATTTCTCGAGGGGGCCGCCTCCGTCACAGCGCGGTGGTGGAGGCGGGGTAACCAGGTGAGCCAGGTACTAGCGCTCCGGCGAGCCCGCGAGGGGAAACCTCTGCGGAAGCGCGCCGCGGTGGGGTGATGCGGTTCGGCTACCCGGCCGCTGGCCAAGGCCGCGCAGAACAGTAACTGACGGGTCCGGGCGAGGTCGGTCCGCCAGATGCCCCCTTTGTGTTGCCTTGTGCTATCCGAAAAGATCACCAAGGTCGCCGCATCCTAACTGTCGACGGACAGCCTGTGCGTCAGCGAATCTGCCTGAGCAGCGCTTCGCGTTGGCGACGAGCCGGCCTCGCGGAAACTCCCGCGCGTGGGCCTCCAGTAGCCGGCGCGCCTCGAGGTCGGCGACGGCGTCGTGCGCGTCGAGCGCGTTCCGGGCATCGCGGATCAGGCTCGACTCGCGCTCGCTGACGGTGCTGCGCACGGAGCTCGCCGCTTTCCCGAATAGTCGCAGCTACGTCACGAGAGGACGGCGCGGATCTCTACGACCGTTACGCGCGAGCTTCGGGATCCGAGTCCGCGAGCCAACTCACCAGGAGGCCTCTCAGGGCGTGATTTCGCGAGCTCGCCGGCGCTTCTTCGGAGGCACCTCTGGCGTGGACGCGATCAGCGGCGCAGCGAGGCCGGCCTCCTGAGCGGGCACTCCTGAGCGGGCGCCGAGCCGGTCAACGAGCGCCCTGAGCGCAGCTTGAACCGCGGCGTCGGCTTCGTGGAGCTCGTCGAGACGACGTACCCAGATCGAGGAGCGCACGCCCGGCGGTCGTCGCGGGAGCGGCTCCCGCGGGTCCGGCCCAGCGCCGAGCGCGGCCCGCGCCTTCGTCCGGCGTGCGAGCGCCTGCTCGAGGACACGCTCCTCGGGAGGTTGCCGTGTCGATGGGTAGACGAGGCCGGCGCAGCGGCGGCAGCGCAGGCCCGGCGCATCGAGGTAGAGCACGACCGCGCGCGCGGAGCACCCGGGGCAGCGCGCCCAGAGCCGGAGGCCGTCCGAGGCCACGCGGGTCGCCTCGAGCGGCAGGGTGAGCGTCCCGGCCAGCACGAGGCACGCGCCGATGATATCGAACTCGACATCGGTGTCGACCTCGCCGCGTCGGGCGGCGCTGGCAAGCGCAGCGACATTGACAGAGGCGATCGCAGTGGTCGTGAGCGTGGGCACGCCGGCAGCGTAGCAGCTTAGATGGCCGCAGGCGGCGGCGTACGTCAGGGGTCCGGCGCGACCGCGTGGTCGGTGCTGCGCGCTCTTACCTCAGCGACGACCTTTTCGTGCGGGATCCAGGGGTCCTCAGCTGCATCCGCGCCCGCCTCACGCTCCTCGTCGGTGCTGTCTCGTCCTCGATCACGGGCACCGGAGAGGCGGGAGGCGACGGATCGACGCGGTTGGAGGGGGGTGACGATTCAGAAGGGGTGCGGGGCGATTCGGTCGGGGGGAATGGGGCGGCAGGAGAGTGCTTTGGGTAGGGATTGGGGGCGAGGGGAGCGTCGGTGAGGGCGACGCTGCTTGTAGCTCGGGGAGGGGCTGGCGGCGGCTGTTGCAGCAAGCGAGGTAGAAGGTGATCGGCGAAGACGTCGAGACCGAGGCAGGCCGCGCGGACGTCAGACGTCGGGCATGAAAGCGACGACGCGCTCGAAAAACCAGTACATCGCCAGGATGCCCATGGAGTAATAACCGGCGATCGCGAACCGGAGGCCCAACGCGCGCTCGAGCCTACGCAGCGCCGCGCGGAGCGCCAGCAAGCCTCCGATGAACACCAACTGCCCGATCTCCACGCCGACGTTGAAGCAGAGCAGCGCGATGGGAAGCTCCGCTCTGGCGACCTCCAGCTCCGCCAGGGCGCTCGCGAAGCCGAAGCCATGCAAGAGACCGAACACGAACGCCACTACCCAGGGCCGCCTCCGGGTCAAGCTCGGCTGCTTCGTGCGTGCCTCGCCAGCTATCTCCACGGCAATGAACGCGATGCTGAGCGCGATGACGGCTTCGACGGGGGCGGTAGGCGGGCTGTGCAGCCCGAGGGTCGCCGCTCCGAGCGTCAGGCTGTGCGCGATCGTAAACGCCGTGACGGTCTTGATCAGCACGCGCCACGAGTCCAGCAGCCAGAGCAGCCCGACCACGAACAGCAAGTGATCCAGCCCGAGCCAGATGTGCGTGACCCCGATCCAGATGAAACTGGACGCCCCGCGCAGCGCCGTGGTATCGAGCCGCGCCTCTGACACTCGGACGTGCGGCTGCGCGGCGGTCAGGGTCAATATCCGGGTGCCGCCGTCAGCCCACTTGATCTTGATCATGCCCGAGGTCGAGAGATCGCCCAAGCCGTCGAACCCGACGCGGCCCGTCAGTCCGCGCTCGCCGCAATCGAGGCGCGGCGGCGCAAACCGGCAGTGCTCGGGGAACACGGGCTTGAGTAAGTCGTACGCCGCGCTGACGTCCTGGATGACCTGCGTGCGCTCCCAGCTAGCGATGAACTCGCCCGGCGAGCGCTCGTCGAGCGCCAGCACGCTCAGCGAGGGCGTGTGGGCGCGCGCGCTCGCAGCGTACAGGAGACACAGGGTGATCCACAGCATCGCAGCCGCTCGCAGCCGCTTCGCCCTCGTCATGGCTGCTCCTCGATCTGGACGCGCCACTTCGATGTGAGACGGGTGAGCTCCGCTTGAAACGCGCGCGCGGTCCGATCCTTGCGGTAGTCCGAGCTCACCTGCTCGCGGACGGTCGCGAGCGAGGGCTCCGACGCTGCGGTGCGCTCAGCGACACGTACGATGTGAACTCCGCTACTGGACCGCAGCGCTCGCCAGCTCCCGCTCGGGAGAGTCCAGAGCTCTTGTGCGAGCTCGGGACCGTACAATGAGGCTAGCTCCGCACCGGAGCGGCGCGAATGATCGGTCGGGATGGGCATCCCCGGCCCGTCGACCGCTTCTTGTCGTTCCAACATCGACAAGAGCCGTCGCGAGTCGCCGTCGGCGTCCGGGCCGCTGCGAATAAGGTACTCGCGATAACTGATGGTCTCAGGGACGGCGTAGTCGGAGAGATGTGCTTCGTAGTAGCTTTGTAGCTCGATGTCCGTGGGCGGCCTTTGCTCGATCTCGGCCTGCAGCATCCCGCGCACGCGGGCGATGACCTGCGCGCGCAGCATCGGGTCCGTGTGCACCAGGGACAGGCGCAAGCCCTCGCGAAACAGCGCTTCGTCTTCGACGTAGCGCCGGATAAGCTGCTCGCGCTCGGTGTCGTTCGGGGCCCTGCGCTGGCGTTGCTCGAACAACCTGGCCAGCTCTCGCTGCTTCGACACCGACACGTCGACCGTGGGCACGTCGAGCGTGCGGGTCACCAGGCGATGTCCGGCGAACACGAGCGCCCCGAGCAGCGTGAAGTGAAGGAAGGGCTCGGACGCGATGCGCCGCAACCGAGCGGCGAAGCTCTTGGCATCTCTGGCCGTGTGGCCTGATGTGCCCTCGAAAGCGGTCGAGTCAGCGATGGGAGGTGCGGCGGTGCGAGTCATGGCCAACGAGAGTGCAGCGTATCCTGCTCACGGGCTGGTGAGCCCGGCCAACGCTACCGGTGATCCGTGGCGTCTCTGTTTCAGCGGCGCGACGGCGTGGTGACCCGACGGTCAGATGACGACACTTCGCGGCGCAGCTCGGGGCGAGAGGCAACGAGCGGTAACGAGAGCTGCACGAAGTTGCCATCCGCTCCGTATACAAGCGTGAACGCGACTGGAGTCAGGCTCGTCCGTTCCTGCCAGGGGAGCACCCGTACATGACAAGACCCTATCGTTTGATGCTCATAGCAGCTGTGTTCACGTTGTGGTGCGTAGCAGCACGCTCCGCGAGCGCGCAAGCCGCGTTCTCGGTCGTGCTGATCCCCGACCCTCAGAACTATAGCGAGTTCTCCTCGTACCAGGTCTACGAGCACCAGATGCAGTGGATCGTCGATAACCGTGCCGCGCGCAACATCAAGTTCGCGGTGCACCTCGGCGATATCACCAATCACGACATCGCCAGCGAGTACGACGTGGCGAGCGCCGCGCACACGCTGCTGGACATCGCCGGCGTGCCGTACAGCATGACGATCGGCAACCACGACATCTTCCCGAGCAGCGAAGCCTACAAGCGTAGCTCGCTGTACGCGAATTACTTCGGTCAGCCGCGCTACCAGGGCGAGTCGTTTTACGGCGGTGCGTACGACGCGTCGAACATGAACAACTACACGTACTTTGAGGCCGGCGGGCTCAAGTTCATGGTGATGAGCCTCGAGTTCGCGCCGCGAAAGGACGTCCTGACGTGGGCGAATCAGGTCATCGCGAGCCACCCGGACCGGCGCGTCATCGTGGCCACGCACTGCCACATGGACAACAACGCCGAGCACGCGAGCGGCTGCGCCGACAACTACAACCTCGAGGGCCGCGACGGCGTAGACCTCTGGGAAGAGCTGATCCAGCGCCACAGCAACGTGTTCATGTCCGCGAGCGGACACATCCAGGGGGTGTCGTACCGCCGCCGCACCGGCAACAACGGCAACATCGTACACGAGATCCTGAACGACTTTCAGAGTGAGCCGGTCCTGGGCAACGGCCACGCGCTGGGCAATGGCTGGCTGCGCGTCCTCACGTTCGCGCCGGCGCAGAATCAGATCACGGTGCAGACGCTGAGCGCCGAGGACGGCAACTGCGCGATCTTCGCGAACTGCCAGGCGACGCTGTACTTGAACTACAACCAAGCGTCCAGTCCGACCACGACCAAACACAACCAGCAGAACTACACCATCAGCTACGACATGCAGTCTGCGATGCCCGCGTACGCTTACGTGGCCAACGATATCCTGTTCAAGGATCGCATGGCTAACGTGCAGCTCACGGGCAAGCATTTCGATCCCAAGATCGCGACGGCGCCCAACGGCAACTTCGTGGTGGTCTGGGAAGATGACCACGATGACAACGGCGTCGGTCAGATCTACGCGCGCGGCTTCGACCCGGACGGCAATGCGCTGTTCTCGCAGCTCGCCGTGAACAGCGTGGATGCGGGTCAGCAGCAGCACCCGGACGTCGCCATCGACGACTCGGGGCGGTTCGTGGTGGTGTGGGAGGACGATCAGGACGGCAACGGCGCCTACCAGATCCTGGCGCGCGGCTTCAACGCCAATGGCAGTGAGCGCTTTCATGACCGAACGGTGAACAGCGTGTCGGGTGGTCAGCAGTCGAGGCCCGCGGTGGCCTGCGACGCGACCGGTAACTTCGTTGTTGCTTGGGAAGACGACCAGGATGGGAACGGGTACTATCAGATCTTGGCGCGCGGCTTCACCGCGGCCGGCGCTGAGCGCATCCCGACGTTCACCGTCAACAGCGTCGCTGCGGGCGAGCAGTTCAATCCGGCCATCGCCATGGATTCCGATGGCGACTTCGTCGTCGCCTGGGAAGACGATCAGGACGACGACGCCAACTTCCAGATCTACCACCGGGGTTTCACCGCCACGGGCGGCAACCGGTTCGCGCAGAGAGCGGCCAATACGAACGCTGCCGGTCAGCACACCAAGCCGTCGATCGGCATGGCGAACAACGGGAACTTCGTGGTGGCCTGGGAGGACGACCAGGACGCAAACGGCTACTACCAGATCTATGCGCGCGGGTTCACGATCGCGGGCGTCGAGCGCTTCGGGGTGATGACCGTGAACAGCGTGGGCGACGGTCAGCAGTATGCGCCCAGCGTGGGAATGCGCGGCGACGGTGCTTTTG
Organism: Sorangium sp. So ce1153; assembly: GCF_051521595.1. Classification (NCBI taxonomy): domain Bacteria; kingdom Pseudomonadati; phylum Myxococcota; order Polyangiales; family Polyangiaceae; genus Sorangium; species Sorangium sp. So ce1153. The sequence goes on along the minus strand of NZ_CP150361.1, from coordinate 10,319,246 downwards.
CGATGGTCTGGGAGGATGACCAGGACGACAACGGTGTGTACCAGATCCTCGGGCGCGATTTCACGGCCGGCGGCGCACAGCATCGGGCTGATTTCACCGTCAATAGCGACGCGAGCGGCCAGCAGCGGTTGCCTGTGACCGCCGTGGATGATCAGGGCCGCTTCGTGGTGGCTTGGGAGGATGACATGGACGGGAATGGGAAGGGTCTCATTCTCGTTCGCAACCTCAATTACTGATATTCGCGTCAGCGGCCCGGCAAGCCGGAGGCACCGACGATTTCACGGCTCCATCGCAGCGCGCAGCGGCTGCCGGCCTTGAGCCGGCTCGGCAGCCGCGGGACGGCCGAGCGAGCGCTCCTTCCGAAGGCGCGAGGCGTGGCCGGCTGCTGCCGAAGTAGCGCGGGTCCGCTTGGCGCTGCCGGCGGCGTCGCGTAGATGCGCGTGGCAGACCGGGGGCCAGCCACGACAGCGCCGGTCTCCCAGCTTCCGGTGCTGGGCGCTCCCGGGGGGCGCCCAGCACCGGGAGCTCTACCACGCTCGAGGACGCCGGAGGTCCCTCAGGGCGTGGTTCCGCGAGTTTGCTGGTCCTCTCTCGAAGGCGTCGCAGGCGTGGGCGCGGCCGGCGGCGGCGCCGGGGAAGGGGAGCCGTCCTCCTGAGCGAGCGCTCCGGAGCGGGCACCGAGCCGGTCGACGAGCACGGCGAGCGCGGCTTGCACCGCGGCCTGGGCTTCGTGGAGCTCGTCGAGGCGACGCACCCACGTCGACAAGCGCACGCCCGGCGGTCGTCGCGGGAGCGGCTCCCGCGGGTCCGGCCTGGCGCCGAGCGCGGCCCGCGCCTTTGTCCGCCGTGCGAACGCCTGCTCGAGGACACGCTCCTCGGGGCGCTGCCGTGTCGCAGGATAGACGAGCCCGGCGCAGCGGCGGCAGCGCAGGCCCGGCGCAGCGAGGAACAGCACGGCCGCCCGCGCGGAGCATCCCGGACAACGCGCCCAGAGCCGGAGGCCGCCGGCGGCCAGGCGGGTCGTCTCGAGCTGGAGGGTGATCGTCCCGGCCAGCACGAGGCGCGCGCCGACGATGCCGAGCTCGACATCGGTGTCGACCTCGCCGCGTCGGGCGGCGCTGGCGAGCGCAGCGACGTTCAGAGAAGTGAACTCAGCGGTCCTGTGCCCGGGCACGCCGGCATCGTAGCAGGGCTCGATGCCCTCAGGCGGATGCGAATGTCACGGTTCGGGGGCGAGGCATCGTGACGACCCGTCCTGCCCGTGGGCAAGCACCGCGGCCGGACGGCTCGGGTCCTGAGGGATCGGCGCGCGGCGCGTCCGCGAGGGCTCGAAGGAGCGCGGGGGTGAGCTTCGAGAGCAACAGCGGATGCTCCAGGTCATCAAGGCCGGAGCGCGCTTACCTTGGCGACGATCTCTTCGTGCGGGATTCCACCTCAACGTAGCGCGTTCTCCCGCTCCCAGCGCTCCTGCGCCGCAATCGCGTCGTCCGCGGCGCGGACACCCGAGACGAAGAGCTCCGCGTGCTCAGGGTCGTCCAGGTCGAGGCCAAACCGGAGCATCATGACACGTTCGCGCGGCGAGACGGAGCGGAGGATCTCGGCAGCTGAGTGGGCGCGGCGGTAGGAGGGCATGTTACGAGCATACCAGCGTTGCGGGGTGACGTCGTGAACGAGAAGTATACCAAGGTGCCGCTCGTCACTGCCGGGCTGCCGTGCAGGAGAGCCGTCCTCGGCTGCCCGTCTTTGGAGTGCAACAGCGGAATCCTCGACGGGACGGCGGGTCCTCCGCCTTGAGAGCTCCCCGCGGCTTCGTCGCAGCTCCAAGCGCATCGGCTGTCGCTCGTCCGTGAGCACCTCGCAACGAGCCCGCCCCAACGGCCGGCATCGCACACAGAGAGCGTCCGCGACACCGCAGGCTGCGGGGTCGACGATGGTGCTCGATCCGACCTTCCCGCTCCCGGTGATGCACCTCGGAAAGCTGCGTCTTGTCGGGTGAGCGGCGTTCATCGCCTGGCTCGACCCGGCTCGAGACGAAGCATGACGCCGCCGCCGCGCTCCCGGAGCGCGCGGCGGACGACCCCGGGCAAGGGAGCGGCGCACCGGCGGTGCTCCGTGAGGCCCGCCTCGTGCCGGGCCCCTGCGCTGGCGGGCTGCCGCAGGCGTGAGCGCGGCCGCAAATCGGGGTAGAAGAGAGCCGCCATGCCCCGCATGCCCACGGGATCGCTCTTCCGCAACGCCGCTGACCGGCTCTACGTCCGCGTCCTCGTCGGCGACAACGACCGCGAGAGCTTCCCGCTCGACCCCAAGCTGACCGAGCAGCAGGCCGAGCAGCGCAAGGAGGTCGTCGCCGACCCGGCCGCGCGGCCGCGCGGCCGCGCGCCTCGCGCAACGTCGCGCGCGACGCGATCGTCGCCTTGCTGGAGCGCGCGGCGGTACGCGAGGGCCGGGCGCTCTGCGATCCCTTGCCGTCTCCTCGCGGCGAACCCGCTCCCCCGCGGCTTCTTCCCGAAGCTCGGCCCCACGAAGGCGAAGGCGTGCCTCTACCCCGACGAGGACGCGCGTCTTCGAGCACACGGCCGAGCGGCTCCGCGCCCAGCTCCAGCTTGCCGGCAGCGACCGCCCAGAGCTCTTCGAGGACTCCGACGAGCGCCAGCAGGTGCGCGCCCACGACACGCGCTCGACCTTCATCACCGTCGCCCTCGCGAACGGCCGGAGCGAGACCTGGGTTGCCGACCGGACCGGGCACCGGAACTCGATCATGATCCAGAGGTACCGCCGGGCGGTCAGGACGTTTGCAGAGCTGGGCCTTGGCGAGCTAGCTTCCCTCGCCGAGGCCATCCCCGAGCTCGGGGGAAAAGCCAGCGGAGTAGCCAGCGATGGGGGTGGGGCGGAGCAGGTCGAGGTCACAAATATCAACAAAATCAATCACTTGGCCCCGTGGCGAAATGGCAGACGCGGTGGATTTAAAATCCGCGGCCCTCGCGGGCGTGCCGGTTCGAGTCCGGCCGGGGCTACCTCGTGATGCGGCGCGCCGAGCGTCTCTGGGGGGCGGGCTTCACCCTGGAGACCGCCTCGAGCGGCCTGGCGGATCGGGCTTCGACCTGGCGCGTCGAGCTGCGCGTCATCGCTTCACCCGCCCGGCATGCGCTCTTCCTGTAGGCCTGCGGCGTCGCGCTCTTCCTTCCTGTCCGGGGCACGCCCGCGACCACGCCGGATACACCCTCTGCCAGCGCCCACGGCCTCTCACACCGTCCGCGGTTGTGGAGCGCATCGCTCGCCTCTGCGGTGCGCTCGGGATCTTCGGCCCCCGGCGGTAGCAGCTCACCTGAGCTGCTTGCCCGTCTCGAGCGGGACCACGGCGCTCGCTGTCTCTCGTGACGCCGGCGTGCCCGAGACGTCGCGCGGCCGTCGCGCCTGATCGAGGCCTGTCGTGGTCTGAATCTGAAGGGGAGCGGCGCGCAGCTCGTTCCGTGTCCTCTGGGCTCGACAAACGAAGTGGACTCGACTAATGGGAGCGCCACACTACATGGATCTGGATATCGACTGTCTGCGTGAGGCCAAGGTAGAGAACGTAGAACGGCTTGCGCACGCTCTGGGCGTCAAGCTGCCCGTCCACAAGCGCCACGACAGGCGCGCTTACTCCCGCGAGCTCGTCCGCGTCGTGATGCAGGGCATCCGCCGCGACGCCGAGCGGTCGCGCGGCCGCCGGTTCTTCGGCCGCAGCTGATAATTCCACCTTTACGGTAGCCCCTCCTACGGATACCGACCGAAGCTGCTGCTCCTGAGGGGCCCCGCTCCTGGCAGCACCCGCTCCTGGCAGCGCCCTCCTGGCAGCGCCCGCTCCTGGCAGTCCCTGCGCTCCTTGCAGTCCCTGCACTCCTGGCAGCACTCCCATCTGGCAAGGCGGTAGGCCCCCTGAGGGGGTGTTCTCCGCGCGGGGTGGGGGATGGGCCGATGTTTGAGCCTTTGCTGTGCTCCTCCGGCTCCGCCGGAGGAGCACAGCAAAGGCGAGTTCGGCGGGGCCCCCACCCCGCGCGGAGAACACCCCCTCAGGGGGCCGATCACCCCAGAAGGCCGCCCCTCAGCCCCCAGCCCCCAGCGCCTACCGCGCCTGCGGCTTGCTCCGCACCGCCAGCCGTCCCCCCGCGACGCGGCTCCGCGCCGCCAGCAGCAGCGGCGCCGCCGGCGTGAGCGGATCCACCAGGTCGTTCACCTGGAGCATCGCCTTGTCCGTCACCTTCCACGCCGCCGCGTGACCCGACGCCCCCTGCTGGGGCGACCCCGCCAGGTCCAGCGCCCGGCTCAGCTCCCTGCCCACCCGCGCGATCCGAGCGAGCTCCTCCCGCGACGCTCCCCCGTCCTTTGCCGCCGCATAGATCGCCCGCACCACCCCGAGCAGATCTCGCACGGCATCGAATGGAAACGGCGGGCTGCTGACCGGAATGGGCACTGCGCCAATGTACAGCAACTCGCCGTTCAATGGAGCATTTGCATTCCGATGACTCGCATCAAATTTCCACAAGATCGTCTCAGTTGTAATTTCGAAAACAGAAAAAATCAGTTGAGCGGCCCGACCGCCTCCTCGACCGCGGCGATGAGCGCCCCGCTCTGGATGAGCTCCGCCGCCGCCGCGATGTCCCGGTAGAGCGGACGGTCCTCGGTGAGCTCCGGCACCACCCGCCGGATCGCCGCGTGGGCCGCGGCGACCCCCGCGCTCGGCCGGAGCGGGCGCCGCTGGTCGACGCCCTGCGCCGCCGTGATCAGCTCGATCGCCAGCGAGCTGCGGACGTTCTCGATCACCTGCGCGAGCTTGCGGGCGCTGATGCTGCCCATGCTCACGTGGTCCTCGCGGCCGGCGCTCGAGGGGATCGAGTCGACGCTCGCCGGGTGGCAGAGCACCTTGTTCTCGCTGACGAGCGACGCGCTCGCGACCTGCGCGATCATGAACCCCGAGTGCAGCCCGCTGCGCGGCGCCAGGAACGGGGTCAGGCCGATCGAGAGCGCCGGGTTCACGAGCTGCTCCACCCGCCGCTCGCTGATGTTCGCCAGCTCGGCCGCCGCCATCGCGGCCAGATCCAGGGCGAGCGCGACCGGCTGCCCGTGGAAGTTGCCGCCGGAGATGAGCTCGGCGCCCCCCTCCCCGAGGAACACCGTCGGGTTGTCGGTGACGCTGTTGACCTCGCGGGTCAGCACCTCCGCGGCCCAGGCGAGCGCGTCGCGCGTCGCGCCGTGCACCTGGGGCATGCAGCGGAGCGAGTAGGCGTCCTGCACCCGGGGGCAGTCCGCGTGGCTCTGCATGATCTCGCTGCCCGCGAGCAGCGCGCGCAGGTTCCCGGCCGTGCCGGCCTGGCCCGGGTGCGGGCGGACGCGCATGAGCCGGTCGTCGAACGGGCGCTTCGAGCCCATGAGCGCCTCCAGGCTCACCGCGCCGGCGATGTCCGCGACCGTGCAGAGCGCGGCCGCGTCTCGCAGCGCGAGCGCGCCGAGCGCGGTCATGTACTGGGTCCCGTTGATCAGCGCGAGCCCCTCCTTCGCGGCGAGCTCGAGCGGCGCGATGCCGGCCCTCGCGAGCGCCGCCGCGCTCGGCATGAGCTGCCCTTCGAAGCGCGCCTCCCCCTCGCCGATGAGCGCGAGCGCGAGGTGCGCGAGCGGCGCGAGATCGCCCGACGCGCCGACCGAGCCCTGCGCCGGGATGCGCGGGCACACGCCGCGCTCGAGCAGGGTGGCGAGCAGGTCGAGCACCTCCGTGCGCACCCCGGAGTGCCCGAGCGCGATCACCTGCGCGCGCAGGACGATCATGGCGCGCACCTCCGCCTCCCCGAGATCGGGCCCGACCCCGCAGGCGTGGCTCCGCACGAGGTTCCGCTGGAGCGCCCGGATGTCGTGATCGGCGATGCGCGTCTCCGCGAGCGCGCCGAAGCCGGTGTTGATGCCGTACACGGCGGGCGCCGCGTCGCCGGCCGCCGCGATCGCGTCGATCGCGCGGCGCGAGGCCGCGGCGCGCTCGCGCGCCTCGGCGCAGACCGCCACCGGACGGCCGCGCCGCGCCACGTCCTCGAGATCCGCGAGCGACAGAGGACGGCCGAGGAGCAACGGAGAGAGCGGAGAGGGAGCGGCGGGGCGCGGCGTGGAAGGGGTCACGGCGGCTCACGCTAGAGCGGCGGATGCCCCGAGAAAAGCCACGACTGCGGCCGAGATCGGCCGCAGTCGGTCGCAAACGCCGCCGCCCGGCCGCTCGCCAGCAGCCCGCGCCACGTCCCGGGAGCGCCCTCCCGGGAAAGCGCGGAATCCTGCTCTGTCCGGAGGGACGAAGCCGGACAGGACGGCCGGAAGACCAGGCGCATTCTCGCGTTCTTTCCGTCCTCCGGCGCACCCCCGGGGCCCGCTCGCCGCCGGCGACCCTGCCGGGGGCCCGCCGGCGACGGACGAATCCGGTGCCCCGCCGGGATCGATCCGCCTATCCTCGCCGGGCGCATTTCCCGGCCGGGCGCCGGTGCGCGCTCGCTTGCTTCCGATGCGCTTCGCCTCCGTCCCACTCGCCACCCTTGCGTTTGCTGTCGGGCTCGCCTCGAGGAGCGCCGCTCAGCCTGCGGCGGGCGCCAGCGCGGGGGCAGGAGCGCCGCCGGCCGCGCCGGATGTCGAGCGCCCCGAGGAGCGGCTCGCGCCCGACGCGGGCCGCGCGCCGCCGCCGGAGCCGGCCGCGCCGGACGTCGAGCGCTTCGAGGAGCGGCTCGTGCTCGACACGGGCCGCGCGCCGCCGCGGGCGCCGGACCCCGACCGGGTGACGTTCTCGCTGCAGGGCGAGTACCAGCTCCGCTACCACGCCATGAGCGATCTCCGGCTCCGGGCGCCGCCCCTCTCGGATCCTGGCGCGACGACGCTCGGCCAGAACCAGTACATCGCGCACTGGCTGCGCCTCTCGCCGCGGCTCCACTACAAGGACAAGGCCTCGCTCATCGCGCAGATCGACGTCGTCCGGGGGCTCCTCGCCGGGGACGTCACGCGGCACGTCGAGCAGGTGCGCGACGCGCGCGCCGCCCTGGCGTGGTACGACGTGCACCCGCGCTACCTCTACCTGGAGGTGCCGTCGACGATCGGCGTCTTCAGGCTGGGCCAGCAGGGCGCCCACTGGGGGATGGGGCTCGTCGCCAACGACGGCGAGCGCGCGACCCTCTTCGGCGACCACGAGCGCGGGTCGCTGGTGGAGCGCGTCCTCTTCGCGGCGACGCCGATGGGCCCGAGCGGGCCGCTGGTCGTGACGGTCGCGGGCGACCTCGTGTTCGAGGACAGCGCGGCCGACCTGCTCGGAAACGACGTCGAGGGTCAGGACGAAGGCGAGGGCGATCGCGCCCTCCAGGCGGTCGTGTCGGCGCTCTGGCGAGCTCGGCGCGGCGAGGTCGGCATCTACGGCGCCCTGCGCCGGCAGGCGCGCGAGCGCCGCGCGAAGACGAGCCTCGCCCAGTTCACCGAGGCGTCCACCGCGGGGGTGATCGACGTGGCGGGCAAGTTCAACGCGCCGGTGCCGGGCGGCGGCGCCCACGTCTACGGCGAGCTCGAGGCCGCGGTGGTCCTGGGCTCGGCGTCGTTCACCCCGAGCGGGTCCACGCCGCCTTCCGGCGCGGCGGCGCAGCGCGCGCCCGTGGCGATGCGCTCGGCCGGCGGCGCGGCCACGCTCGGCGCGGTGCACGTCGCGGGCCGGGGGCGGCGGCCGGCCGAGCGCTGGGGGCGCGTCGTCACGGAGGTCGAGGCGGGCTACACCTCGGGCGACGACGACCCCAGGGACGGCGTGGCGCGGCGGTTCACGTTCGACCCGAGCCACAACGTCGGGCTCCTCCTGTTCGACCAGGTGCTCGCCTGGAAGACCGCGCGCGCGGCCACGATCGCCGAGCGGGAGCGCTTCGCCGCGACGCCCGAGCCGGGCATCAGGTCGCTGCCCTCCAAGGGCGGCGTGTTCGGCGCCGCCTACGTGAACCCGCGGATCGTCGTGCGGCCGGCGCGCTGGCTCGACCTGAAGGCGGGGGCGGTCATCGCCGAGACGACGGCCGACCTGGTCGATCCGTACGGCGTCCCCCGGGCAGGCGGCGGCCTGCCCAACTACGACGGCGGCGACCGGCGCCGCCACGATCTCGGCGTCGAGCTCGACCTCGGCGTCGACGCGCGCATCGCGATGGGCAGGCTCGTCACCATCCAGCTCGGCACCGAGGCCGGCGCGTTCTTTCCCGGCGGCGCGTTCGACGACGTCGCGGGCGCCGAGCTCCCCGATCAGTACCTGCTCACCCTCAAGCTGGGCGTGATCCACTGAGCCGCGGAGGGCTCCCCGGCCCTGACCCGCTCGTCCCCGCGCCGGGCGCGATCGGCGCGCCGGCCACGCTCTCGGGCCCAGGGCCGCGCCCGCGCGCGAACCAGCAGACGAGGGCCGCGCAGGGTGCTAGAGGGGCGGCTGCGCGGCGAGCGGGGCGCGGCGAGCGCGGGCGCCGCGCCGGCGCGCTGGAGAGCAGCGGACGCCACCTGGCAGAGATCAACGAGACGCGATGCGATACCACGTCACCCTCCCATCCGGCCGAGAGATCCCCGTCGACGTGACGCACCTGCCGGACGGGCAGGTGCAGGTCTCGGTCGAGGGGCGCACGCTCGCGGCCGACGCCTTCGGGGACGGCGCCTCGACGCACCTCCGCCTGGACGGGCGCGGCGTGGAGCTCCTGCTGGAGGGCGCGACGCCCGACGTGGGCGTCGCCGCGAACGGCCGGCGCTTCACGGCGCGGGTCGAGAGCGATCGCGCGCGCGACCTGCGCAGCGCCGCGAGCGCCGGGCCGGCCATGGGCGAGGGGCTCGTGACGTCGCCGATGCCGGGCCGGGTGCTGAAGGTGCTCGTGCGCGAGGGCGACGAGGTGCTGGCCGGCGCGCCGCTCGTCGTCGTCGAGGCGATGAAGATGGAGAACGAGCTCAGCGCCGCGCGCAGCGGCGTGGTGAAGAAGATCTACGCGACCCCGGGCGCCACGGTGGAGAGCGGCGCGCGGCTCGTCGAGGTCGGGTGAAGGCGCCGGCGGCCGACGGCTTCCCCCGGCAAGGAGAGATGGGAGAGCACCGATGCGCAAGCGACTCGCGCTGAGCCACCTTCCGACCCCGATCCAGCGCCCGCGGCGGCTCGCCGAGGCGCTCGGCGTCGACCTCCACGTGAAGCGCGACGACATGACGTCGGGCGCGGAGGCCGGCAACAAGATCCGCAAGCTCGAGTACCTCCTCGCCGCCGCGCGGGAGGAGCGCGCCGACTGCGTGATCACCTGCGGCGGCCTCCAGTCGAACCACGCGCGCGCGACGGCGCTGCTCTGCGCCTCGCTCGGCCTGCGCTCGGTGCTGTTCCTGCGCACCGCGGATCCGGCGGCCGGGGCGCCGCTCGAGGGCAACGTGCTGCTCGACCGGCTGGCGGGCGCGGAGATCCGGCTGATCTCGCCCGAGGTGTACAGGACCCGCGGCGCCGTGATGGCCGAGGCGGCCGCCGAGATCCGCGCGGCGGGCGGCCGGCCGTACGTGATCCCCGAGGGCGGCTCGAACGGCCTCGGCGCGCTCGGCTACGTGCGCGCGATGGAGGAGATCCGGAAGCAGCTCGACCTCGGGCTCGCGGGGGGCAAGCCGTTCGACGTCGTCGTGCACGCGTGCGGCTCCGGCGGGACGGCGGCGGGCGCGGCGCTCGGCGCGGCCCGCTACGACGTGGCCGGCGAGGTGCGCGCGATGGCGGTGTGCGACGACAGGGAGACGTTCGCGCGCATCACGCGCGAGATCATGGACGACGCGCGCGCGCTCGAGCCGCGCCTCGGCGCGCCCGCTCAGCTCGTGATCGACGACTCCGCCAGGGGCCCGGCCTACGCGGTGTCCACGCCCGAGCAGCGAGCGCGGATCCTGAAGGTCGCGCGGCTGTCGGGGCTCGTCCTCGACCCGGTGTACACGGGCAAGGCGTTCTCCGGGCTCTGGGACATGGCCGAGCGGGGCGAGCTCTCGGGCAAGCGGGTGCTGTTCCTGCACACCGGCGGGCTCCCCGGCCTCCTCGCGCAGGGCGCGGCCTTCGCCGACGTATTCTAGCGCTCCGCCGCGGCGACCGGCAGCAGGCTCAGGTCCCGCCGCGCCACCACGCGTCGGACAGCGACGCGTCTTCCAGGGTGTCGATCTCCATGTAGCCGCCGTGGGTGTCGACCTTGTGGAGATCGGCGCCGGCCTCGAGCATGTACTGCAGCAGATCGATCAGGTAGGCGCGCTGGAACGACCGGCCCTCGCGGAACTCCGGCCGCTCCGAGAACGCGGCGCGCGCGGCGTCGAAGGCGGACAGGAACCGCGCGGCGCCGCGCGCGGAGAGCTTCATCACCCCGATGAACTCGCCCGTCGCGGACTCCGACGGGATGCGGCGCGAGATCTCGACGACGCGACCCGCCGCGTCGGCGCGGAGCTTCTCGGCGTCGGTCTCGGGGTGCTGCGATCGGTTCACATACCGGCGCCGCCAGTCCGTGTCGCAGGCGAGCGTCATCTCGTGCGGCGAGCGGACCAGATCCGCCACGATCTCGGGCCGGTAGACGATGTCCGCGTACGTCGAGACGAAGCCGCCCCCGAGGTGCTCGCGCGCGCAGAGGAGCGAGAGCAGGATGTTGTTCTGCTCCCAGTCGCGGTTCTCGACGTACGTCAGATCCGGGTACGCGGCGCGGATGACCTCGGCCTTGTAGCCGCAGACGAACACGACGTCCGACCGCCGGAAGCCCCCCGCCGCGAGCGCGTCGAGGATGCTGTCGAGCATCGGGCGGCCAAGGATGGGGACCAGCGTCTTCGGCAGCTCTTCGGTCAGGTGACGCAGCCGGCTGCCCCGGCCCGCCCCGATGATCACGGCCTTCACGACTCCGCCGTTACCACGGACGCACTCGGGCGATCACGGGAGACCTCGGAAGCAACCAGAAACCCCACGGATCCAGGCCCCGTTACGGAATCGTGACCGTGAGCTGACCCCCTGCCCCGTACCGCCGGGCTAGAAGCCGAACATGGAGATCGCGGTCGTCCTCATCGCCCACTCTACGCTGTCGGTCTTTTTCCAGACCTTCTTCCTGCACCGGTACGCCTCCCATCGGATGTTCACGATGTCGAAGCGCTGGGAGCGGATCTTTCACTTCCTCACGTACCTGACGCAGGGCTCTTCGTACCTCGTCCCGTGGGTTTACGCGATCTTGCACCGCATGCACCACGCCTACAGCGACACGCCGAAGGACCCGCACTCGCCGCGGTATTACTCGGGGGTCGCGCCGATGATGTGGGACACCGCGAAGAAGTACGACGAGATCTACGCGGGCACGGCCGACGTGGAGCCGCGCTTCCTCGGCGGCTACCCCGAGTGGCCCACGCTCGACCGCATCGGCAACTCGTGGATCAGCCGCCTCGCCTGGGGCACGGGCTACGTGGCCTTCTACGCGGCCTTCGCCTCGCACTGGTGGCAGTTCCTGTTCCTCCCGCTCCACTGGACCATGGGCCCGATGCACGGCGCGATCGTGAACTGGTGCGGCCACCGCTACGGCTACCGCAACTTCAACAGCGACGACGACTCGCGCAACACGCTGGTCCTCGACGTCGTGACGCTCGGCGAGCTCTTCCAGAACAACCACCACAAGTACTCGATGAGCCCGAACTTCGCGGTGCGGTGGTTCGAGATCGACCCGGCCTATCAGGTCATCCGCGTGTTCGCGTGGATGGGCATCCTCCAGATGTCCGAGAAGTGCCAGGTCGCCCGGCTGGAGCCCGAGATCGCGCGGGCCGAAGGGTAGGGAGCGGCCGCCCGCCGCGCGCCCCGCGCGGCTCGGGCCGGCACGCTCGCACACACGATCGTGGAGAGAGGCGCGCGGAGCCGAGGCCCCGCGCGCCTTTTTTTCTAGGCGTTCTCGAACAGCAGCCGGAACGCGCCCGGGACGTCCTTCGGCCCGAGCTGCTCCTTGCGCTTGTTGAACTCCGGCAGAGTGGCCTGGTAGGCCGCGTCGACCCGCAGGTCGCTGCCGTCCCAGCTCGGGCGCCAGATCTCCATCGTCTCGCCCGCGAGGTCGATGACGTCCTTGAACTGCCCGCGCTCCTTCAGGATCTGCGTGCTGAGCCCGTACATCAGGAGCCCGCCCGGGATCGCGCCGAGCGCCGTCGTCGCCAGGGCCGGATAGCAGATGCGCGCGGTCCGCACCCCGAACCGCTCCTGGATCTCCGCCATCGTCTTGCGCTGGAGCTGCTTCGCGCCGGCGAGGGGGCCCATCGCGTAGACAGGGTCGTCGCTCGGGTAGTCGTAGTCGCAGAAGGACACCACGCTCTCGCCCCGGGCGAGGAGCCCCGCCGCGGCGAGCGGCTCGGCCCACAGGAGCGACGACGTGCCCATGAACTTGTTCGTCCGCTCGATGTCCACGTCGTTCGCGACGTCCACCTCGACGAGCCCGAGCTTGCGGATGTTCTCGGGGCGCGAGAAGTCGGGGACCTGGAGCACCGGGTCGAACGCGACGTCGAGGTCCTTCACCTTGGTCGGGCCGTGCTCTGCGTACCGCTTCATCGCGCCGGCCGCGATGCCGTTCACGAGGTGCACCGCCCGATACCGCTCCTTCAGCGCGGCGACGACCTCGTCGATCACCTGCGGCTTCGTGGCGTCGTTGTTCCAGAAGCGCGCGGTGAGCCCCTCGGCCTCCGCCGCGTCCGAGATCGCCTTCACGTGGTGCGGGCCGATCTGCATCTTCTCGCTGTCGAAGTGTACGGCGAAGACGGCCGCCCGCTCCCCGAAGAGCAGCTGCAGCGCGAGCGCCCGGGTCATGCCGTTCGAGCCGCCCAGGATCAGCACCGCGGTGTCCGGGGCGATGCGCGCGCCGGCCGGGCTGATGCGCGCGCGGTGCGCCGCGAGCTGCTCGGTCGCCACGCGTGCGCCGTGCTCGGCCAGCGCGCCGACGAGTGCGCGGCGATCGAGGCCGCCGAGGGGAAGCTTCTTGAAGGTCTCTAGGTCATCCATCACGTCCGGCGTCTTACCGTCTCCCGCGCTCCGCGTCACGACTGGACAGCTGCCCGCCGCCTCCGTCGCCGTCGAGCGCGCGCGCGCTCGACGGCGACGGCGCCGAAGCGGGCGCCCCCCCTCCGTCCGAGCCGTGATAGATAGATCCCGTGAAGACGGTTCTTGTCACTGGCGGCAGCGGGTTTATCGGGCGCGGTCTCGTGAAGGACCTGCTCGCGCGGGGTGATCGGGTGACGGTGCTGACGCGCGACGTGGGGCGGACGCAGGCGTCGCTGCCCGGGGCGCGCGTCGTGTCGTGGACCCCCGACAGCGCGGGGCCGTGGTTCGAGGAGCTCGACGGGGTGGACGGGGTCATCCACCTCGCGGGCGAGTCGATCGTGAAGCGGTGGTCCGAGGACGCGCGGCGCGAGATCGTGAGGAGCCGCGTCGACACGACGCGCCTCATGGGCGAGGCGATCGGCAAGGCCAGGCGCAAGCCGGGCGCGTTCCTCTGCGCCTCCGCGGTCGGCTACTACGGCCCGCAGCCGGGCGACCGGGTGCTCGACGAGGGCGCGGCGCCGGGGGAGGGCTTCCTCGCCGACGTCGTGGTCCGCTGGGAAGAGGCGGCCCGCGCCGTCGAGGAGCAGCACGGCGTGCGCTCGGTGCAGCTGCGGATCGGCGTGGTGATCGGCGAGGGCGGCGGCGCGCTCGACAAGATGATCGCCCCCTTCCGGTTCTTCGTGGGCGGGCCGATCGGCGACGGCAAGCAGGTGACCTCGTGGATCCACCGCGACGACGTCGTCGGGCTGACGCTGCTCGCCCTGGACAACGAGGCGGTGCGCGGCCCCCTCAACGTGACCGCGCCGCACGCGGCGACCGGCGAGGAGCTCGCGCAGGCGATCGGCGCCGTGCTCCGCCGGCCGTCGTGGCTCCGCGTGCCCGAGGCGGTGGTGAAGCTCGGGATGGGCGACGCGGCCGAGATCATCACCACCGGGCAGCGCGTCTATCCGAAGCGCGCCGAGGAGCTGGGCTACCAGTTCCGCCACGCCCGCCTCGCGCCGGCGCTCGAGTCGATCTTCAGCCGCTGAGCGCGCGGCGTCAGGCGCCGAGCGCCCGGGCGCCAGCGCCAGCGCCTGCCGCTGAGCGCGCGGCGTCAGGCGCCGAGCGCGCAGCTCGAGCCGCCGGGCGCCCGGGCGCCAGCGCCAGCGCCTCGGTTCGCCCGGCCGGATGGGCAGGGCAGCTGGGCGCCGCGGCGCGGCGCCCAGCTGCTGCCCACGCAGCACAAGAGCCGCCGGTGGCGCGCTGAGAAGTCGACCGTTGTCGAGCAGCGCACCATCGGGAGCCCGGACGGCGATTTCCCAGCGCTCCCCCAAGCGCTCCGTCCGCTTCTATGCTTACGACATCACGCGCCGAGAATCCCTCGGGGTGAGTTGGATTGGCGAGTGCAGGGTATCCCGACTGGAGGCCGATGCGCACGCCCTCGATGAGCCCTCGAGAGACAAAGCGTTAGGGAATCCCCTTTGCCGCAGCGCACAATCGCGGGGTTGCTCGTCTGAGACGGGCTTGCGTGCGTGAGCGCAGGTGGGGACCGGGCGCAGGGGGCGGTCCGCGTCCGGACAGACGACCACCCCGGGCTTGCGTCGAGCGGGGCGGCCGGCGGACCCGCCTCAGGCGCGTGCGTGCGCGCGCGCTCAGGGGCTGATGCCGCGACTCTGGAGGATCTCGCGCACCACGGCCTGCGCGGAGCCTGGCAGCTCGGCGAGCGCCCCGCGGGCGAGCTCCACGAACTTCATGCCGCGCGCGCGCTTGAGCGCCTCGACGGCCGCGGCGCGCTCCTCGGCGCCCTCGTGCTGGAGGATGCCGAGGAGCATCTCGCCGGCCTCGAGCGTGTCTATCTTCGCGATCGCGCGCACCGCGCTGGCGCGGACGGCGGGCGCCTGCGACTCGCGGTAGATGCGGGCGAGCGGATCGAAGGCGTGGGCGAAGCGCAGCTCCTCCAGCGCGCGCGCGGCCTCGTGGACCACGGTGGGGTCGGGGTCGACGAGCGCGTCGCGGAGCGTGATGAACGTGCGCTTGTAGAGGAAGCGGGAGAGCGCGCGGACGACGGCCACCCGGATCTTCGGCTCGGGGCGGCGGAACAGGTGCTCGAGCGGCGAGAGGATCGTGTAGAGCTCGACGGTCGCGAGCTGCTCCGCGAGGCTGATGAGCTGCTGCGCGGGCGACCGGGAGAGGGGCGCGGCCTCGGGCGGCGCGCTCTCGACGGCGAGCGCCGTGAGCCGGGCGAGCATGGCGCGGCGGCGGGTGACCTCGGACCACTGCGCCGGGTCGAGCACGATGTCGCCGCACGCCTGGCTGGCGCTGCCGGCCTGCTCCCACTCGACCAGATCGATGTGCCAGACGTCGGGGAAGCCGAGCTCGTGGCGGAGGTGCGCGGGCAGCGGCGACGCGTCGATCGGCAGGTCCTGCGCGTCGACGTAGCGGCCGCCGGCGCGGGCGTAGTGCTTCTTGCGGTTCTCCTCGAGCGGCAGCTGCGTGAGGGCGCGGTAGACGCTGCCCACCTTGCTGTACTGCCCCGCCTCGCCGAGCGCGATCACCGCGGCGAGCAGCGCGTTCTCGGCGATCTCGGGCGGGGCGGCGCGCTTCTGCGAGACGGCGGACACCTCCTGCCAGAGGCGGGCCTGCGTGAGCACCGCGAAGTTGGCGACGGCGGCGAGCCCCTCCTTGCGGGCGTACGTGGCCATCTCGCGGGCGAGCGTGGCGGCGGCGGAGATCTCGCCCTGCTTCTCGGCCGCGGCGACCGCCTCCTCGTAGGACTGGAGCGCGTAGTAGCGCAGGTGGTCCTCGCGCAGGATGCGGATGACGTTCACGTAGCCCTCGAGGACGTGCTCGAAGGCGCGGCTCTCGCGCCCGACGGCGATGAGGACCTGGTAGCAGTCGAAGGCGCGCTCGCGCTGGCCGATGGTCTCGTACCGGTCGGCGGCCTCCTCGAGCAGGTGGACGGAGGCGAAGACCGCCTCGCGCGCGGCCGCGGCGTCGCCGGTGCGGAGCGAGGTGCGGGCGAGGTTGAAGCGGGCCAGGCCGGCGGCGTAGAGGTCGCTGCCCGACGAGGAGAGCAGCTGGGCGAGGCGCGACCAGAGGGCGCGGGCGCGGGCGAAGTCCTGGCCGCGCTCGCGGGCGATGGCGGCCTGCGCGACGAGGCCGGCGGCCTCGTACTCGTCGGCGGCGCGGGCGTAGAGCCGCTTCTGCCGCTCGGGGTCCTGCTCGCGCTCGGCCCAGGCGAGCATGGTGCGGGCGCGATCGATGGGCGGGACGTGGGTGATGAGGGGCCGCTGGCTGTGCTCGCTGCCCGCGTACCAGGCGACGGTGAGGGCGCTCCGGTGGTCGCCCAGCCGGACCAGCACGTCGCGGAGCTCGTCGGTCATGGCGACGTAGTCCTCCTCGCGGGCGATGGTGTGCTGGAGGGCGCTGAAGAGCGCGTCCCGCGCGCGGGAGAGATCGCTCCTGGCGAGCGCGGAGCGGGCCTCGTCGCGGAGCTCGTGCAGGGGGCGGACGCCTTGGGTCATGCGCCGGGCGAGCGTAGTACAACGCCGCGAGAGCGGCGCGCGGCGATGGAGGAACCGTCAAAAGGCGCATCGCGGGCGCGCCGTGAGGCGCCCCGCGGAACCGCGAGAACCCGGCTGACGCTGCGGCAGGCGGTCTGTTACAGCGGCGGCCGACATGAAGCTGATCCGTCGCGCCCTGCCGATCGCCTGCGCTGCTGCGTCCACCCTCTCCTGCGGCGATGCGGGCCAGCGCACGCCGCTGCTCGTCGACGCGGCGAGCGCCGAGCGAACCGCGCCGGGCGCGCTCGGCGTTGGCCGCGCCGCGCCCGACGCGCTCGCCGCGCCCGACGCGCTCGACGTCGGCCGCGCCGCGCCGCCGCGCGAGGGGGCATCCGGCGAGCACCGCTTCTGCGGCTGGCTGCACGAGTTCCTCGGGGATCCCGGGTCGACGGAGCTCGGCTACGACACCTTCGCGGCCCACGCCGGGGCGTTCGACGCCGTCCACCCGAAGTGGTGGCGCGTCGCCTCGCCGACGACGTTCGAGAACCACCCGCGCGGCCGGGCGACGCCTTTCGCTGGCTTCCACGACCGGCGCGTGCTCGACGCGATCGACGCGACGACGGGCGGAGCGGCCGGCGGCGGGCGGACCTGGCTCGTCCCGCTCGTCGCCGCGGTCGACAGGCCCGACGTCGTCGCGGTGCACGCCATGATCCACGACCCCGCGCTCCGGGCGCAGCACGTGGCGGGCCTCGCGGCGCTCGTGATGGAGAACGGCTACGACGGGATCGACGTCGACTACGAGCACCTCGCGTCCGTGCTCGGGCCGGGCGAGACCGTCGAGGCCGAGCGGTCGGCGTTCTCGGCGTTCATCGACGAGCTCGCGCGCGCGCTCCACGCGCGCGGCAAGGCGCTCTCGCTCGCGGTCCCGGCGGTCGCGTCCGCGAGGGGCGTCTTCGACTACGAGGCGCTGAGCGCCTCGGCCGATCACGTGCACGTGATGAGCTACGACTACCACTGGGGCGGCGGGCCGCACGCCGGCCCCGTCGCGCCGCTCGGGTGGATCGAGCGGACCGTCGCGTACATCGGGGGGATCGACGGCGGCGCGCGGCGCGAGAAGTTCATCCTCGGGCTGCCGAACTACGGTCTGCTCGGGCCGGAGGCGCCGGAGGGCGGTGGCGTGGTGGTCGGGTGCGAGCCGCTCCGCACGTGCCGGGAGCTCGCGGGCGACAGCTACGCGACGAGCACCGACCACATGGGCCGGTGCGAGGAGGACGGGGGAGAGCGGTTCGCGGCGGGAAGGGCGCCGAACCGGGTCCTCGCGAGCGGCGCGCACCTCTTCTTCGAGGACCTCGAGTCGCTCGAGGAGAAGGTCGTCGCCGCCAGCCAGGGCGGGCTCGGCGGGGTGACGTACTGGAGCATCGGCGGCGAGCCGGGCGGCGCGGCGTTCTTCTCGATGATCGCGCGCCACTTCCCGAGGTGATCGCGGCGCGCGCCGCGCCTCAGACCCTGAGGAAGATGCCCCGGCGATGGAGGGGGTAGAGGAGCACGAGCCAGAGGGAGACCGCCGCGAGCGCGAAGGCGAGCGAGGCGTTCAGCGGCGAGAGCCACGACGCGAAGAGGCGCGCGTACAGGAGCTCGAGCGCGCTCGTCCTCGCGCCGTCGTCTCCGGTGCTGGTCACGAAGTAGAGCAGGTGTCCCATCATGGTCGAGCCCATGTAAGCGGCGATCGGGTTCGCGCCGAAGATCAGGAACGGAGCGCCCCACCGCTGCCATCGCTTCACGTCCACGATCCACATGCAGGCGGCGAGGACGACCGCGGCCACGCCGGCGGTGAACAGCGCGAACGAGCTCGAGTAGAGGCTGCGGTTCCAGGGGAAAACGCGGCCCCAGAGCAGGCCGAGCGCGATCCCCGCGGCGCCGGCGGCGAGGAGCCCGGCGACGCGCGCGCGGAGCCCGGCGGTCGCGCCGAGCCAGCGGCCGGCGAGGCCCCCCAGCATCACGGTCATCGCCGCGGGGACGGTGGCCAGGACGCCCATGGCGTCCCAGCCCTTGCGCGCGATGTGCCCTCCGAGCAGAGCCCGGTCCACGAGGGCCGGCAGCGTCCGGTGCGGGTCGTCGAGCGGATAGCGCCGCAGGACGAGCCAGTAGCCGATCAGGGCCGCGGCGATGATCAAGGCCTGTTGCCGCGCCGTGGTCCCGAGGCTGAGGAGCGCGGCGAGCACGTACGCGGCGCCGATGCGCTGGAGGACGCCCGGGATGCGCAGCTCGGTGAGCCGCTCCGCGGGAAAGAACGGGAACGCCGAGAGGAACAGCCCGAGCAGGACGAAGATCGCGCCCCGCCTGACGACCTGGCGGGCGAGCTCGCCGTCTGTCGCGCCCCGCGCGCGGCGCGCCGACAGGGAGATGTGCAGGGTCACGCCGATGATGAAGAGGAAGCAGGGAAATATCGTGTCGGCGAGGGTGCAGCCGTCCCAGGTTGAATGAGCCAGCGGCGGATAGATGGCCGGGAAGCTGTCCTGGAAATTCACGAGGAGCATCGCGACGATCGTCATTCCACGGAAGATGTCCAGCGATTTGAGCCGCATACGATGAATGTAGTGCGCGTGGATCGATGAGCCACGGAAGCGTGGCTCTCTCGTGCGCTGTCCGTCAGCGGCCTTGCTCCTGTGGTTCTCCCTCCGTGGCTGTCCCGCGTACCCGGCTGTCCGGAGGATTCATGGCCACGGCGGCGCGCTGGAGCCTTGTTGTTCGCGTGCCTTGATGGTCTCGGTCACCGTGACCGCCCTCGGCCCTCCGGCGGCGCGAGCGCTCAGCCTGACCGGTGCGCCGAGCCAGCGGCCGCCGGGGTGGGGAGCGGCGGCGTTGCGGCGTCCGGGCGCGCGGCGCGGGCGTTCCTGCCGCCCCGCGTGGTATGGTGCGCGCCGTTACAGCGATAGGAGAATTCTGTCATGGCACGCACCCCGTCCACCATGCTCGAGCTGGGCACCCCGGCGCCCGACTTCCGGCTGCCGGATTACAACGGAAAGCCCGTGGCGCTGTCGGATTTCACGAAGGAGCGGGCGCTCCTCGTGATGTTCATCTGCAATCATTGTCCTTTCGTCAAGCACGTCCGCCAGGAGCTCGCGAGGCTGCGGCGCGATTACCGCCCCGAGGATGTCGCCATCGTGGCGATCAACTCGAACGACATCGCAGCGTATCCGGCGGACAACGCCGAGGCGATGGCGAGGGAAGCGCGCGAGTTCGGCTACACGTTCCCTTACCTCCTCGACGAGGCGCAGCAGGTCGCGAAGGCGTACAGGGCGGCCTGCACGCCGGACTTTTACCTCTTCGGCCCGGATCGCCGGCTGGTCTATCGCGGCCAGCTCGACGACAGCCGCCCTGGCAACAACGTCCCTGTGACTGGCCGCGATCTCCGCGCCGCCATCGACGCGGTGCTCGCGTCTGCGCCCATCCCCTCGGATCAGCGCCCGAGCATCGGTTGCAACATCAAGTGGAAGCCCGGCAATGAGCCGGAGTATTACGGTCAATAAGCATAGACATTCCGATGGGTTGGGCACGCGGCCTGCCCCTGTCGGGCAGAGCTCTTCGCGCGCGCACGCCCTCGTCGGGCCCTACGACGTTCAGCGCGGGGTTGTCCTTGCGCACGCGCAGAGCGAGGGTCTTCGACTTCACGGCGTCCTTGAACGCCTTGGCCACCAGCATCCATATGTTCGACGCCGTCTTCCACGCGAGCTCGCCGGCGCGGATGCGCGCGTCGAGGTCCTCGACGAACGGCTGGAGGTCCCCGCTCTGGATCGAGACGGCGAGAGCCGAGCGGTGGGTCGGCCGCGGAGCTTTTCGTCGAGGGCGTGCAAGCGGCCGACCGAGCGATCGCCGAGCAGGAGCGCTGGGAGCGGTTCGGCTGAGGGCGAGCATTCCGGTTCGCCCTGCGCGTTTTCCATGCCGTACGCCGTCGAGTCGACCGGGGTGCTGTAGTACCCTTCGGGCATGAGCCCCAGACGAGACAGCGCCGCGCCCGCCAGGAAACCCGCGATCCCTGAGGACGATCCGGTGTGGCAGGCCGTTCTGCGCGCGCCGATCGATGACGAGCCGCTGACGGAGGAGGAGCGCGCGGCGATGGAGGCTGGGGCGGACGGTCAGGGAATCCCGCACGATGTGGTCACGGCTGAGCTCCGGCGGCGGGCAGAAGCCGAAGGTGCTGGGGTCGAGTTCGACGAGCTGATGCGCGCGCGTCTGCCTCGATGAGCTGGGATGTCGAGTGGATGCCGCCGGCCATCGTCTCGCTTCAGCGGATCCACTGGCGTGACGGTGAACGCATCGACGCTGCCGTGCAGCGCTTCGCCACGACCGGCGAGGGTGCCGTGTTCCGCGTCGCCGCGGATAACGCCATTATCGTGCGCCTCCGTGTCGGGCAGTATCGCGTCCTCGGCACTCTCGATCCTTGGGACGGTCTGATGCGGATCTGGTGGGTGTACCGGGCGTAGCATCCGGTGCGTCACCGGGGCGGCGCGAGCGCCAAAACGGCAGTCGGTCGCCTGTGGTGCTGGTAGCCTGGCTGCATGGGGGACGACAACCCGACGCGTTGCGAGCGGTGCGGTATGCGGGCGCCAGAGGGGCAGACCTACTGCGACGCGTGCCAGCGGGTGCGGCGCACCCAGGCGGCCGCCGACGCTGCGGGCTGGGGTGGGCTCACGTTTATCCAGAAGACTGGGACGTTGCGGCCGGCGGTGAGGGTGGTGGCTGGGGCGAAGGTGGCGCCACCTCGGCGGAGAGCTCGACCAGATGGGGTAAGGCTCAAGGGGCATGCGAGTTCGGCGGGGCCCCCAGGCGCCGTGCGGCGGGACCTCCCTCCTCGGGCCGGTCCTGCCGGTCTTGCCGGTCTTTCTCCCCGAGGATGGCCTTCGCCGCGCTCGCCCGCGCCGCCCCGCTCGCCACGGTCGCGTGGTCGACCACCCAGTGCGCGTCCAGCAGATCCAGGTAGTCGAGGTCCAGCTGCCCCCCGGAAGGCAGCATGAACACCGCCGAGATGTGCGCGTGGTTGCGCACCGCCTGCACCATCTCCCGGGGAATGTAGAGCGCCGCGTGCGTGAAGAGGTGCACCACCGGCGTCCGCGGGTCGTGGTGCCGCGTCAGGTCGAGATCCGTCGCGAGCTCCGCGAACACCCGCGCCGGGTTCCTGCCGCGCTCCCCCTTGAACGACAGGAGGTGCGCCGTCGGGAGCTGGCCGTTCTTCGCGCGGTAGAGCTCGTAAAGCCGCGCGTCGAAGAAGCGGAACGCCACGTCCTCGCCCTCGAGCAGGAGCCGCTTGCCCGTCGCGATCGCCATCCCCCGGGCGAACGTCTGGCGATCGCCGCGCATCGACGCCGACGCGTCGATCAGCAGGTAATGGATGCGCTTCTGCTCGTCCCGGCTCTGCTCGCGGGCGAAATAAAGCACCTCGTTGTCCGCGATCCGGCGCGCGAGCTCCATGTCGTCCCAGGCGAGCTCCGTCAGCACCATGCTGTCGATCGAGCCGCGCGTGCCGAGCCCCGAGTAGCCGTGCGCCGCCGTCGTGCCCGCCGCCGGCCGCGTCTTCGTCTCGAGCACGCTCGGCAGGATCTCCAGCGAGAAATTCACGATGTCGTTCGCCTCGGGCGACGACAGCGCCGCGAGCAGGTCGACCTGGGCGAGCGCCCCGGCCGACGCCTCCGAGCCCAGCATCCCGAACAGGCGCAGCGTCTCGATGTCGAGCGCGTCCGACATCGTGAGCACGTAGAGCCGCGAGACGTCGAGCGCCTCCAGCGCCCGCTGCTCGAAGTCGCGCCGCGTCGACAGGAACAGGCCGCGGAGCTGCGGCTCGATCCCGTCGAAGAGCGCCGCGTCGACGGGGAGCATCGCCCGGTACGCCGGCGCCGTGTGCGTGCGCGCCGCGACGGCGCCGAACAGCCGCGACAGCACGACCGTGACGAGGTCGTCGTTCATCCGGAGCTGCGCCGCGCCGCGCGCCGCCTCGCTCTCGGCGAGCTCGCGGAGCACCGTCCGGTACCCCTCCAGGATGCGCTCCGCGTCGCGGAGCCGGCCCGCGAGCTCCCTCGGGTCGCAGCGCGGGCCCACCTCGAGCTGCTCGCGCGGCGTCGAGAAGAGCAGGCCCGCGTCGTGCACCAGCGCGAAGGGCAGGACCACGCCGAGCCGCTCGAGGCTCTGGTGCCAGCGGATCGCGCGCAGCGCGAGCGACGAGCTCAGCGGGCGCACCTGCGAGAACGCCAGCGTGCCGAGCGGGCCGGTGATCGAGGGGTTCGCGAGCTGCGCGGCGGGGACGGGCACGGCTACAGGTCGGCCACGCAGCGGAAGCCGATGCCCGGCGCGCTCGCCGTCGCGACCTGGTGGTAGCGGAACGCCGGGTTGAGCCAGAGCAGGACCCCGCCGTTGTAGCCGCCGCCCCGGATCGCCTTGCGATCGCCCGCCGGCGCGCCCTTCGGGTTCACCTGCTCCTCGTCCTTGTAGGTCTCGAACCAGTCCGCGGTCCACTCCCAGACGTTGCCGACGACGTCGTGGGCGCCGAACCGCGTCTTGCCCTTCGGGAACGAGCCGACCGGCGCCGTGCCGAAGAAGCCGTCGTCGGCGTCGTACATGCGCGTGCTCGGCCTGAGCCCCCGCGCCTTCTCCCACGCCGTACACTCGGTGCCGCACGCGTTCATGAACGTCTTGTCGCCCGGCTCGTCGCCCCAGGGGAACTTGCGCCCGTCGGAGCCGCGCGCCGCGTACTCCCACTCGGCCTCGGTCGGCAGGCGCTTGCCGTGGACCCCGCAGTAGGCGTCCGCGAGGCTCCACGACACGCAGTTGATCGGGTGGCGCTCGAGGTCGGGCTTGCCGAAGGTGCAGAGCTCGGCGAGGGCGGTCACCGTCTTCTGGTGCTCGGCGGCGCTCATCCCGTCCTGCTTCGGGAAGTCCGGCGTGGCCGGGGGCCGCTTGCACTCCCCCTTGTCGGAGCACGCCTTGTAGTCGCCCGCGGTCACCTCGTAGGCGTCGATGCAGAAGGTGTCGAGCGTCACCTTGTGCGCGGGCTGCCACAGCTTGAAGTCCGGCTCGTCGGAGCCCATGAAGAACTTGCCGCCCGGGACGAGCACCATGCCGGAAGGACACTCGGTCCGGCGCGCGGCCGCCGCGGCCGACGCAGGCGGCGCGGCGCTCGCCACCGCCGCCGCCGCGGCGGACGCGGAGGCGACCGGCGCGCTCCGCGACGCCTCGTCGGCGGACGGCGGCGGCGGCGCGCCGCGCAGCAGGCTCCACGCGATGGCGCCGCCGGCCGCGAGCGCGACCGCGACGCCGCCGAGCGCCAGCGCGCCCTTCGACCTCGGCGCCGCCTTCGCCGCGAGCCGCTGCGCCGCCGCGTCGTTCGCGGTGCCGCCGGTCGTGTTCACCTCGGTCCCGGGAGCGGCCCGCACGGCCGAGGGGGCGAGACCCGGCGCCGACGCGGTGGGCGGCGCCGCCATCGTCGGCGCTGTCGTCGCGGCGTGCGGCCAGGACATCCGCGGGGCGGAGATGCGGGGCGACGACCCGGCGGCCGAGGGCGCGAGGGAGCCGCCGCCCGTGGCGACCGCCCAGCCTGGCGCCTCGGGGAAGACCGCCCGGTGCAGCGCCGCCCAGAAGCGGCCCATGGTCGGGAAGCGGTCCGCCGGCGCTACCGCCAGCGCCTTCTCGAAGACCGCCTCGACCTCGTCGCTGACCGTGAGCCCCAGCGTCCGCGGGGTCGGCCGGCGCGACGGGTCGCGGCTCGCGACGGCGAGCTGGATGTAGTCGTCGCCCTGCAGCGCCGGCGCCCCGCCCAGCATCGCCTCGATCATGATGAGGGCCATCGCGAAGACGTCGGTCCAGGGGCCGGTCGCGCCGTGGGTGCGGCTGAACTGCTCGGGGGCGCCGTAGCTCGGCGTGAACGCGGTGATGTCCTTGCCCGTGTGGGCGAGCGCCGTCGCCGCCGCCGCGTGCTCGGCCATGACCTTGGCGATGCCGAAATCGAGCACCTTCACGAACGTGGACGTGTCGCGCGGGGGGCCGATGACGAACAGGTTCGCCGGCTTGATGTCGCGGTGCGCGATGCCCCGCGAGTGGACGAGCTCCAGCGCCACCGCCGCCGACTCGAGCAGCGCGACGGTCGCGTACACGTCGCGCGGGGGCAGGCCCCGGGTCGTCTCCTCGTAGAGGACCCGGTCGAGCGGCATTCCCTCGAGCCACTCGAGGACCATGTAGGGCAGCCACTGCCCGTCCGGCGCGTTGAACGTGCCGATGTCGCGCGCCTGGACGATCGCGGCCGAGCGGCTGGAGAGCTCCGCCATGAGCTTGCCCTCCTGGATGAACGCCTGGAGCAGCTGGTCGCGCTGCTCGGCCGGCGCGTTGGCGAGGAGCGTGAAGCACTTGAGGGCGACGGGCTGCTTCCAGATGACGTGCTCGGCCTTGTAGACGACGCTGAAGCCGCCCTCGCCGACGGCGTGTTCGATCCTGTACTTGTCCGCGATGAGGGTGCCGGCGATGGCGAGCGGATCGCTGCGGTCCGGGTTCTGGCTCATGAGATCCCTGCGCAGCGCGGCGGGGCGCCTGTCGGAGCGCCTCGCGCGTGCGTCGGGCCATCTTAGTGGGCCCGCGGTCGGTTGGAACCCTTTCGCGCGATCCGGCGGTCCTCCCCGTCACGCCCGCCCCGACCGTCCCGTCCGCCGCCGGGCGCGGTCCGCGCCGCGAGGGCGGTCGGGGCGCCGCGCGCCGGCGGGGGCGCGCCCGCCAGGGCGGCAGGTAAATTTCGTCCAATCCTTGGGCGGTGTGACGCTCTACAACGGAAGGCAACCCGGGACGCCGAGGCGGCGGGGGCGCGCCGGAGGACGGCGCGTTTCCCCTGGCCCTCGGCGCCCTCTCGCGGCGAGCGCTGCTCGTGCTCCGGCCTGTGCGTGCCGGGGCGCGCGAGGAGCGCCGCGCGGGCTGCGAGGCATGACCCGCCGTTCCCCTGGAGCGGCCCCGACGCGGTACGAGCACGAAGGAGCGCGACGATGACGAAGAGCCAGGTCCCCCCCATCCCGGAAGGTCAGACGTGCATTCCCTACCTGAGCGCGCGCAGGGCCGCGGAGGCGATCGACTTCTACCGACGTGCGTTCGGCGCGCGCGAGGTCGCGCGCATCGCGATGGCCGACGGGCGGCTCGGCCACGCCGAGCTGTCGATCGGCCGAGCCCGCTTCTACCTGTCGGACGAGTATCCCGAGCTGGGCGCCGTCAGCCCCGAGACGCTCGGCGGGACGAGCGCGAGCGTGGTCGTCTACGTGGAGGACGTGGACGCGCTCGTGGCGCAGGCCGCGGCGGCAGGCGCGACGGTCGAGCGGCCGCCGCAGGACCTGCCGTTCGGAGACCGGATGGCGTGGCTCCGCGACCCGTACGGCCACCGCTGGGCGTTCGCGAGCCGGATCGAGGACGTCTCCCCGGAAGAGATGCAGCGGCGCCTCTCGGCGACCTAGCACCTCGTCGCTCGAGGACGAAGTCGCGGCGCTTGCGATCAGCTGCCTTTGCAGACCTCGGCGCAGGTGCCCGTCTCGTCGACACACGCGGAGGACGCGCAGTCCGAATCGGAGAAGCAGGGCGCCCCGGCGGCGCCGAGCGGCGCGCACGTGGCGCCATCGCACGTCGCGCCGGCCGCGCAGTCTTCGTCCGACCCGCACGGACCGCCCGCCTGCTCGCGCGCCTGGCACGTGCCGTCCTGGCCGCAGCGAAGATCCTCCTCGCAGTCGAGGCTTCCCTTGCACGACTCGCCCGCGGCGAGCCGTGGCGCGCACGTCCCCGCGTCGGGCGGCGAGGGCTGGTCGCAGCGGAGCGCCTCGTCGCAGTCGAACCTCGACGAGCATGGCTGTCCGGCCGCCGCCCTCGCTTTGCACGCCGACGTCCTCTGCCCGCTCGCGTCGGTCGTGTGCAGGCAGCGGTCCTGGGCGCAGTCCCAGTCCGTGCCGCACGTCCCGCCCTCGGGCGCGGAGCCGTCCCACGCATCGAGGCAGGATGGCGTGAACTCGTCGTCCACCCCCAGAAGCACGCCCAGAATCTGAAGCTCGGCGCACGGGGCCGCGTCCACCTCGGCGAGGCACGCCTCCGCCTTTTCCGGGACGAAGGTGCCGTTCACCTCGCCTCCGCCGCTGAAGGCAACGAAGATCGCTTCGAAATCCGAGGCGCACGCGTCGGCGGAGCTCGCGTCCAGGCCGTGCGCGGCCCGGGTCGCCGCGTCGCAGCACGCGAATGTGCGGTCGCAGAGGGCCTTCGCATACCTGGAGAGGAAGTCGGTGCCTGTCGGCTCCAGCCTTCCGCTGCTCGCCCGTGTATCGTCGTCCCCGCACCCCGGCACGGCGGACATCGCGACGGTGACCGCCGACAGCAGCGTCGCGAGCAAGACAGGTCGATGCGTGCGCATGAAGAACCTCCTCGGGCTGATCTTATATGGATCGCCGGAGCCAGGTGAGCGCGATCTTCATGACAAACATCGGATTATTATCGCCGAAGTAGCTCGCCTCTTCCCCGACGAAGACGCCCGTCGCGTTGGTCGAGACGGTAGTGGATCTGGTCACATCCTCATGAGTGCTGGAGCGCCGTGAGCGCGGGGGTCGAGGAGCACGGGGCCGATCGGCGTCCAGCCACAAATCTGGCCGTTCCAGCGCTACCGTGGCCGGACGCGTCGACTTGCCGGCGCGGAACTTGAACGCGCGACGTGGCGCCGGATAATAGACGGCGCGCCCGCGGGAGCGGGCGGCCCAGCTTCATTGATTCACGAACGGAGAGAAGATCGCTTATGCTTCACGAGAGCAGCCGATCGTTGTGCCATGTCCTGTCACGCCTCCTTGACGGCGGCGTTTGCTGCCTTTCCTTGGCGCTCGTGGCGGCGTGCGGCGCTGAGTCGAGCGAAGGCAGCCCGGGCGACTCGCTCGCGTCCAGCGTCAGCGGCGCCGGCGGCGGCAGCAGCAGCGGCGGCGCCGGCGGCGGCGTCAGCGGCAACGGCGGCAGCAGCAGCGGCGGCACCGGCAGCAGCACGGGCCTCCCGCCCGGCAGCTGCGGATGGAGCGGCGCCACCGTGGAGCGCTCCTACGCGCCCAGGCTGTTCGCCGCGGGCGACGATCCCTCGGGCGACGTCGAGTGCCAGGGGGTGCGGAACCCCGAGCGCGGCGTCTTCCGCTTCATGGATCTTCGCAGCCTCGAGCCGCTCTCGGATCTCCGGGACCAGGGCTACACGCTGATCTACGGGAAGGTCCTCATCGACGACTACCGCACGCGGGACATCGATCAGAGCCTCATCGACCAGCTCGACGAGAGCTTCGCCGCCGCGCGCTCGGCCGGGCTCAAGGTGCTCCCGCGGATCTACTACGCGACGGACATCGGCGAGCCGGACGCGCCCCTCAGCCGCGTGCTGGCCCACATCGAGCAGCTCAGGCCCGTGCTCGAGGAGAACGCCGACGTCATCGCCGTGCTGAACCCCGGCTTCGTCGGCGCCTGGGGAGAATGGCACTCCTCGACGAACGATCTCACCGAGCCGAGCAACCGCAAGCAGATCTTCGACGCGCTGCTCGAGGCGCTGCCGAGCAGCCGGATGACCCTCGCGCGCCGCCCCTCCCACAAGCAGGAGGCGTACGGCGGCCCGTTGACCGAGGCGACGGCGTTCTCCGGGGCGCCGCTGTCGCGCGTCGGCCACCATGACGACTGCTTCCTCGCGAGCGACGACGACGAGGGCACCTACCAGCTGCCCGGCGAGAAGGAGTACGCCGTCGAGGACTCCGCGTTCGTGCCCGTCGGGGGCGAGACGTGCGCGGTCAACCCGCCACGCAGCCAGTGCGCCTCGGCGCTCGCCGAGCTCTCCCTGCATCACTGGAGCTTCCTCCACACCGACTATCACCCCGACGTGATCGCGGACTGGAAGGCCGAGGGCTGCTTCGAGACCATCGCCTGCCGCCTCGGCTACCGCTTCGTCGTGATGGGTCACGAGTCCCCCGAGCAGGTCGCCCGCGGGCAGTCGCTGTCCCTCCGGCTGCGCGTGTCCAACGACGGGTACGCCCGGGCCTACAATCCGCGCCCGGTCCACCTCGTGCTCCAGCAGGGCGACGCGCGGCACGTCCTCGAGGTCGACGCCGATCCGCGCCGCTGGGCGCCTGGTGCGGAGAGCGATCTCTGCCTGCAAGCGCA
Organism: Sorangium sp. So ce1153; assembly: GCF_051521595.1. Classification (NCBI taxonomy): domain Bacteria; kingdom Pseudomonadati; phylum Myxococcota; order Polyangiales; family Polyangiaceae; genus Sorangium; species Sorangium sp. So ce1153. The sequence continues at coordinate 10,290,560 of NZ_CP150361.1, read as the reverse complement.
GATCCCGGCCGATCTCCCCCCGGGCGACTATCAGCTGGGCCTGTGGCTCCCGGACGGGGCCGAGCGCTTGCGCGACGATCCACGCTACGCGATCCGGTTCTCCAGCGGCGCGACGTGGGACAGCGCGAGCGGCGTCAACCTGCTCGACGCCACGGTCCAGGTGGTCGAGTGACCGCTCGCGCGGCGCGGGTGACCCACGCTCGAGCCGAGCTGTCCTCGCCCCTGCGGCTCTTCTGGATCGATCATTCTGGAATGATCAGTCCAGAATGCGCTGCAGGAGCGAGGGGCACGTGAGGCCGGCAGGGTGCCGGGGGAGGGCGCCTCGTCACCGCGCCGGCGGGGCCACGATCCCGACGTAGGTCGGCGCCGGGACCTCGGTGACGCGGCCGGTCGGCTCGAGGGCGCCCGTCGCCTCGTCCACGCGGAACGCGACGATGTTGTTCGAGTCCTGGTTCGCGACGAGCAGCAGCTTGCCCGCGGGCGAGATCTGGAAGTGGCGCGGCGTCTTTCCCTGCGTCGGCGCGTGGCCCACGGGGCTGAGCGTGCCGCGCTCGGGGTCGACCGCGAAGATGGCGATGCTGTCGTGCCCGCGGTTCGACCCGTAGACGAACTTGCCCGACGGGGCGACCTGGACCTCGGCGCAGGCGTTCTCCTCGGCGCTCACGCCCTCCGGCAGCGTCGAGACGGTGGCCACGGCGGAGAGCGTCCCGCGCTCCGGATCGTAGCTCAGGGTGGTGATCGAGCCCGAGCTCTCGTTGATCACGTACGCGAACCGGCCGCTCGGGTGGAAGTCGAGGTGTCGGGGGGTCGTGCCCGCGGGGAGCGCGAGGGCCGGCGGCTCGCCCGGATTCATCTGGCCCGTGGCCGCGTCGAAGGTGAACTGGGCGATCGTGTTGAGCCCGAGGTTGGTGACGAAGGCGAACCGGTTCGCCGGGTCGGTCACCGCGTGGTGCGACCTCGACCGGCGCCCGAAGGACGCCTCGTCGACCGCCTGTCCGAGCGCGCCGTCCTGGCCGACGGGGAGCACCGCCGCCGTGCCGCCGCCGTAGTTGGCGACGAGGACGAAGCGCCCCGCGCGATCCGTGGCGAGGTGGGCAGGGCCCTGGCCCTTCGAGGACGCCCTGTTGATGAACGCGAGCGTCCCGTCCTCCGGGCGGATCTGAAACGCGCTGACCGCCCCCGACAGCTCCCCGTCCACCTCGCCGAGCTCGTTCACCGCGAAGAGGCGCCCGCGCGCGGGGTCGACGGCGAGGAAGGTCGGGTTCATCTCGGCGTCGAGCGGGCCCTGCACCGGGGAGAGCGCCCCGTCGGCCTCGTCCAGGCGGAAGACGAAGATCCCTTCATGGCCGCCCACATACACGAGGGGCGCGCCCGCGGGCTGCGGCGCGCCGCCCCCCGCTCCGCCGCCGCTCGCGCTGCTCGCGCCCGTGCCGCCGCTGCTCGCGCTGCTCGCGCCTGTGCCGCTGCTGCCGGCGCCGTTGCCGCCCGTGCCGCTGCCCTGGCTCATGCTGCCACCGCCGCCGCTGGTGATCCCCGATGAGGTGCCGTCCCTCGCGGTCCCGCCGCCGGAGCTGCCGCACCCGATCCACAGCCCGGCCGCCAGCCAGAAGAGTGTGCGCTGCATCGATCGATCAACTTCCTCTGCACCAAGCGTTACCCCCGGCGAGCGCCGCGGGGCAAGCGCCCGGGCGCTCGCCGCCGCGCCGCCGGCGTCGGGCGTGCGCGGCGATCAGGCGCGGCCGCGCAGCGTCCCGGCGGCGGCGCCGAGGAGCGCGCCGGCCGCGATCGGGAAGCCGTGGGCGAAGGTGAGGTGGAGGAGATCGTCCAGCGCGCAGTGCGTCTCGAGGCCGACGGCCACGACGAGGCCGCACAGGGCCCCGATCGAGGCGCCGCGCCACGCCGGCGCCGAGAGGAACGAGCGGCGCAGCAGGAGCGCCGCCAGCGCGAACGGCGGGAGCGCGGTGCAGCAGGCGCTCGCGATGCACCGGACGTGCAGCTCCAGGGGCGGCGGCGGGTCGGCGGCGCGCGACCTCACGACGGCCGCGATCAGGAACCCGACCGGCACCGCGACGACGAGCGCCTGGATCGCCCTCACGCCGGCCGGCAGGCCCCGCGCGCGCGGCCTCAGCGCGAGCAGCAGGCCGAGGCCGGAGAGCGCCGCCGCGACGGCGAGCGGGACGATGACCCGGGGAGACCCGAGATCGTCGCGGAAGCCTTCGATCCAGCTGAAGAGCACGACCCAGCCGAGCCCGGCCATGACCGCGGCAAGGCCGCGGCGCTCGCGCGCAGGGCGCGTCGGCGACGGCTCGGCCGGCGCCTCGATCGGGGCCGGCGGGCGGGCGGCGAGGCGGGTCGCGACGTGGGCCGCGGGATCCGGGATGTCCTCGAGCCGTCTCAGCAAGTCGCGCTCATCCGTCATCGGTGCCTCCTCGGATGCCTCCCTGCTCCTTGCCGCGGCGGCCGCTCCGCTCCGGCTTCGCGGCCGCGCGCTTCCCCGCGGCCGTCTCCGCGGCGATTCCCGCGGTCTTTTCCCCGGATCTCTCGTCGTGCGGTCGCGACCTCCGCTCCTCGAGCTCGGCCCGCAGCGCCTCGTAGGCGCGGAACGCGCGCAGCTTCACCGCTGTCGCGGTCGTCCCCAGGATGGCGGCGGCGTCCTGCACGCTCAGCCCCTCGTACCGGAGCAGGATGAACGCCTCGCGCTGCGACGCCGGGAGGCTCGCGAGCACCCGCTCGACCGCCCGCGCCGTCTCGGAGGCGAGGGCGACCGCCTCGCCGTCGGCCCCGCGCGCGTCCGGCGGCTCCGCGCCCGGATCGCTCGGGAGGCGCTCGGTGCCGCGGTGCTTCTGGGCGCGCGCGTGGTCGACGTAGACGTTGCGGGCGATGGCGTAGGCCCACGGCGCGACGGCGCCGCCGCGGGCGAAGGTGGCGCGGGCGCGGTGCATCCGCAGGAACGTCTCCTGCGTCAGGTCGCCCGCGAGCGTCGCGGAGCCGCACATGCGGGTGAGGTACGCGATCAGGCGAGACGAGAGCGCGCGGTGCAGCTCCGGGAACGCGCGCGCGTCGCCGCACGCGTACCGGTCCATGGCTGCGTTGAGGGCGGGCTCGTCCATGACGGCTCCGCCGGTATACACCTTTTCGCGCGGCGGCGCGCAGCGCGGCGCGCCATGGGCCAGGGGACGCGAGCGGGCGCCTCGGATCCAGCGCCGGCCGGGCCACGGGGCCCCGTCACGGCGAGATCTGGTACACCCACGCCGTGCAGGGGACATACGTCTCGAGCGCGCAGCGCTTCACCTCTTCACAGTTCGCCAGATCGAAGCACTCGGTCATCGTCTCGAGCGCCTCGTCCGTGAAGAGCGCCCCCGCCATGCAGAAGTCCTCGAAGACGGGGCAGCCCGTCCCGCAGCGCTCCTCGAACGCTCTGGCGGCTTCGGTGCGCTCCACGGTGGAATGCTTCGAGTAGTCGAGGTAGACGTTGGTGAGGCACAGGGACGGAGAGCAGGAGTCCGCGAGGCAATCGAACAGCGGCCCTCCGGGGTGATGGAGCAGCATCGAGTCGCACTGGGCGCTGGCCTTGCAGGCGGCCGTGTCGTACGAGGGGCCGGATTCCTCATTGCAAGCGGCCTGGGCGTCGCAGAAGGCATCGTAGAGCCCGGGGCCGTCGGACGACTCGCCCCCTCCGGCGGCGCCGTCGGACCCGACCTCTTGACCGTCGCTGTCGCTGTCATCGCCGACCTGCACCCGGGCGGTGCACCCGGCGCCGAAGGTCTGGAACATCATGAGCCCGAAGAACAAGAAAATGGATGTGTCCACGAGACGTCGCATTCATATCTCCCCGGGCTTGTAAGCTCAGCCCGTCGTCACTCCATGAATGGCGTCAATCGTATGTTTTTATGATCTCCCGATCGAACTCTCGTCCGGGTGCGACGGTGGCTCTGCTCGAGGCGGAGGCGGTGGAGCCGCGCGAGGCAGCGGCAGCGAGAAGGACGAGCGCGGCCCGCTGCCTCCTGTCAGCGCTGCTCGCCTCTCAGCTCCGGAACGAGGATCTCGAGCCTGCGGCGGTAGGCAGAGCTCGGGTGCTCCGCGATGAAACGGTTCGCGCGCGCGAGCGCCTCGCCGCCGCGGCCTAGCGCCTTCAGGGCGCCGACCGCGATCACCTCGCGCTCCTGGGCGAGCGCGCCGCCCGGGAAGCGCCTGAGGTGGGCGTCGGCGAGCGCGAGCGCCTCCGCAGGGCGCGCCGCGAGCGCCTCCTGCGCGCGCTGCAGCAGGCCGAGCTCCGTCTCCGCGTCGGGCAGCGCCGCCCGCGCCGAGCCGGCCGCCGCCGGCGCGCCGGTCGTCGAGGCGGACGCGCGCGCGGGCAGCGGCGCGCTCGCTGGCGCCGGCGCGGGCGCGCGGGGCGGTTCCGGAGCAGGCGCGCGCGGTGGCGCCGCCGCAGGGGTCGCTTCCGCGGGCACCTCCGGCGCTTCTGCGGCGGGCGCGGGCGCTGCCGCAGCCCCCCTCGGCGTTGCGGTCGCGACCACCGCGGCCTCAGTCGGCGCGGGCGGCGGCTGCGAGCGCGATGGCATGAGCCACACCGCCCCGACGAGGACGACGCCCAGCGCCGCGCCGATCGCCAGGCCGGAGAGCACCGACGGCGGTGCGCCAGCCCCCGCCGCGGCGAGCCCTGCCGGAGCGAGCGCCGCCGGCGCGCCCGCGCCCCCGCCGGTCGCCGGCGCGCCCGCGCTCCCGCCGGTCGCCGGCGCGCCCGCGCCCCCGCCGGTCGCCGGAGCGCCCGCGCCCCCGCCCCCCGTCGGTCCTCCGCCATCCGCCGGACCGCCTGGGTCCTTGCCGCCTCCCGGTCCGCCCGGCAGGCCGAGCGGCAACCGCGCCGCGAGCCGCGCCAGCTGCGCCTTGTCCGGCGCGTCGCGCCGGGCCGCCTCGAGGGCCACCCGGAGCACGTCCGGGCCGCCATCCGCGCCGAGCATCTTGCGAGGATCGCCGCTCATACGCTGCTCCCCTCGGTGACCCGCGCGGCCCCGGCCCGCGTCGCGCCGAGCTCGTGCCTGCGCATCGCCGCCTCGATCTGCGCCCGCGCCGCGCGCAGCCGCGAGTACGCCGTCTGCAGCGGGCACCCCGCCGCCTTCGCGATCTCCGCCATCGGCATCTGCTCGATCTCGTGCAGGACGAACACCGCGCGCTTGTCGTCGTCGAGCTGATCGAGCGCCGCGTCGAGCCGGTCGAGCGCGCGGCGGCGATCGAGGGCCTCGTCCTGCGGCGCCGCCATGGACTGCTCGGGAACGGTGGCGGCCACCTCCTCGCGCCTCCGGTGCGGCCGCCGCCGGTACTCCGACGCGAGCCGCAGGCAGATGCCGTACAGCCACGTGCGCAGCGCCGAGCTGCCGTCGAAGGTGTCGAGCTTCCGATGGACCATGAGGAAGACTTCCTGGCAGACGTCCTCGACGTCGGCCTCGCCGACGCCGAGCCTTCGCAGCACGCGCCACACGTAGGCCGCGTTCTCTTCGAAAATCTCCTCGAGGGTCATCGCGAGAGGCCGGGGCGCAAGGAAAGCCGGCTCCAGCCCTGGATGGTTGCGAAGGCGAGATTTTATCAAAGAAAAGCGGGGCCGGGCGCCGATCAGGGAATCAGGGGAAGTCGACGCCGAGCAGGACGTCCACCGTCCCGGCCAGCGGCGCCATCTGGAAGACCTCGCGGTCCCGGCCCTCGGCGTCGGTGTAGTAGAATGTGTCACGCACGAGCGGCGCGATCAGCCCGAGGCCGCCGCCGGCGGTGAGCGGGCCGAACAGCCGCCGGACGAGGCGAACGTCGAGCGTGACGCCCGCGGTCAGGCGCTCGTCGGTGCGGTCGACGCTGAACCCGATGCCGTTGACGCGGAGCGCGCCGAGGCGGGCGCCCGCGCACGCGGAGAGCCGCGTGGCGCTCCCGATCGAGGCGGGGCACGCGGAGACGAACCCCTCGCCCCAGGAGAAGCGCGTCGTGAAGGCGCCGGTGGTCGTCTCGTTCGGGGCCCAGACCGCCCCCCCGACCTCGACCGACAAAGACCGGGGCGGCGTGAGGCGCGCGCGGATCACGGCGGCGACGCCGGGCGAGGGCAGGAGGCCGAGCCCGAAGAGCGGACCGGCGCCGACCTCCACGCGCCACGGCGCGGGCGGCGTCGCCGCCGGCGGTACCGGGATCAGGATGCGTTGCACGATGACCTGCGGCGGCGGCGCGGGCGCTGGCGAGGCCGAGGGAGGCGGCGCGGGCGCTGGCGAGGTCGAGGGAGGCGGCGCGGGCGCTGGCGAGGCCGAGGGAGGCGGCGCGCTGGCGGACAGCGTCGCGCTGGGGTCGATCATGAGCGCGATGGCCAGGGCGAGCTCGTCCTCGATCGCCCCGCAGCGCGGCGACGCCGTGGCGATCTCGCGCGTCCCGAGCACCGCGCCTTCCGCGTCGGCGACCGCGATCACCGCGCGCCACCCGCCGGAGCCGCCCGGCTCGATGCGCCCTTCGATCGTGAGGTCGGCCCGGGCGGCCGAGACGAGCGCCGCGCGCCCGAGGCGCGCCTCCACCGCCTGCGCGAGCGCGCGCGCCCCGACGCACGCCTCGGCGCCAGCGAGCCGGACCCAGCTCAGCGATGCCGTCTGCTCCCCGGACGACGCGCGCGCGGGGCGCGCCGCAGCGACGAGCGCCGCAGCGACGAGCGAGAAGAGTGTGCGCTGCATCGACCGGTCGACGTCCTCCGGGCATGCGTTACCCCCGGCCAGCGCCGCGGGGCAAGCGTCACGGCGCGGCGGCGCCGAGGAGCGCCCCGCGCTCGGCGAGATCGCTCAGGAGGGCCGCGGTGCTCTCCAGCACCGGGCCGTCGACCGGGCGTCCCAGCGCAGCGCAGCCCTCGACCACGGCGTCCCGGAGCGCGGCGCCCGCGAGGAGGCGCCCGAGGATCTCGGCCGCGAGCGGCGTGAGCTCCAGGAAGCGGACCTCGTGCCTGGCGTCGCGGTACACGAGCAGGCGCGTCGGCTCGCGCGCCGGCACGTCGCGCGCCGACTCGCCGCCTTCCAGCCTGTGGACCGCGTGCTCGTAGCGCACGAGCGCCGCGGCCCGCTGGAAGCGGGCGCCTCGGTCGAGCGAGAGCTCCTCGCGGGAGGCTGGCGCGCCGGCCGCGTCCCGCGCGTCCCGTGCCCCCGGCGCGGCGCACGCACGGGGCTCGCCGGCCTCCTCGTCCGCCTCGGCGCACGACGCCGCGAAGGCGGCGAGCTCGTGGCGCGCGAGATCCGCGAGGTACGCGGGCACCTCCGGGTCCTCGCCCCAGCGCGGCGCCGCGAAGGCGACGAACTCGAAGGCGACGTCGCGGAGGTAGCGCGACCGGGGCAGCTCCGCCTCGAGGAAGCGCGCCACGTCCGCCTCGAACCGCGCGCCGAGCCGCGCCGCCGTCCGCGGGATCCCGGCGCGGATCGCGCCCGCCAGCCCGCGGCGGATGAGGCTCCGGTAGAGGAGCAGCCGCCCCGGCGGGAGCGAGGCCATCGCCTCGAGGTCCGCCCCCTCGATCCCGGTGCCGGCCAGCCACGCCCGCGGATCCGCCGCGATCGCCGCGCCGTCCGGCGCGCTCACGGTGCGCTGGAGCGCCCGCTGCAGCGCCGCGAGCTCCGGCGGCGGCGCTTTCGACGCCTCGCTCACGCCCGCGCCTCCCGCGCGGTCACGCCCGCGCCTCCCGCGCGGTCACGCCCGCGCCTCCCGCGCGGCGAGCCCGCGCCGGTACGCCGCGTCGACCTCGGCGCGCTCGGCGAGCAGCGCCTCGAGCGGCGGCACGTCGTTGTCGCGCTCGAGCACGACCGGCACCGGCCCGGTCCGCGCGACGGCGCGGGCGAGCAGGTCGAGCACCGGCTCGATCACCGGCGCGCCGTGCGTGTCGATGAGGAGCTCCGCGTCGTCGCGCCACTCGTGCCCCGCCACGTGCATCTCCACGACGCGCCCGGGCGGGATCTTCTCGAGCAGCGCGACCGGATCGACGCCGTGGTTCCGGGCGTTCACGTAGAGGTTGTTCACGTCGAGCAGGAGCCCGCAGCCGGCGCGCTCGAGCACCTCGGCGAGGAAGTCGGCCTCGTCGAGCGAGGCGCGGCCCGGGGCCAGGTAGTAGGTGATGTTCTCGATCGCCATCGGGCGCTCGAGCCGGTCCTCCGCCTCCCGGATGCGGGCCGCGGCGTGGGCGGCGGCCGCGGAGGTGAGCGGCAGCGGCAGGAGGTCGTGGAGGAACCTGCCGTCGACGCCGGAGAAGCAGAGGTGGTCGCTATGGAAGGGCGGATCGAGGCGCCCGACGAACCGCCCGAGCTCGCGCAGGTAGCCGTCGTCGAGCGGGTCGAGCCCGCCCACCGACAGCGTGAGCCCGTGCGTCAGGATCGCGCAGCGCTCCCGGACGCGCTCGATCGCGGCGGGGAAGTACCCGCCGCGCCGCATGTAGTTCTCCGGGGAGAGCTCGAAGAAGGGGACGGGCAGCGCCGCGCTGTCGTCGAGCGTGTCGAGCAGGTCGAGCACCTCGTCGAGGAACTCCCAGCGGAGCCCGAGGCCGACGCCGGTGAGCGCGCTGCCGGTCGTGGGGGGCATGGGGCGGGCGGGGCGGCGATCAGCCGCAGGTGCCCTGGCCGCAGCCCGCGTGGCCGGCCTTCTTGCCGGCCGGCTTCTTCGCGGTGGGCTTGGCCACGGGGGGCGGCGCGGGCGCGGCGGGGGCGGGGGTGGCCGTGGGGGCGACCTGCGGCGTGGTCGCGGCGGACTGCACGTCGGTGGGCGGCGCGGGCGCCGGCGCCGCGGCGGGCGTCGCGGGGACGTCCGCGCCCGCGGCGGCGTCGCCCGAGGTGGCCTCTGTCGGCGCGGCGGGCGCGGCCGGGGCCGTCTCCTGCTGCTCCGCGGGCACCTCGGTGGCGTTGACCGGCGCCTGCGCCGCCCCGCAGCCGCTCATCACCATGGCACCGGCGCTCAGCGCGGCGAGGGTCTCGTAAATGCTCTTCTTCGACAGCATCGTGTGCTCCTCTGGTTCTCGTCTCGACGGTCCCTGTGCCCGGTACGGGCGAGGCGTGGCTCGGTTTCGCGACCGCGTCCGGAGCCCCGCTTCATCTCAGACCCGCTGCGGCGCCGCAACGGCTCGGTGGCTGGCATCGCGCGTCGCGCGTCGCGCGTCGCGCGTCGCGCGTCGCGTGGCGCGTGGCGCGCGTCGCTCACCGCGCGCCGTTCGCGGGCGCCTCGGCCGGCGCTGCGGTTGCGGCCGCGGCTGCGGCTGCGGCTGCGGGGCCGGCGGTCGCAGAGAGCTCCAGCGACACCATCGCCTCCTTGGCCACCTTGGGCGACAGCACCTCCAGCGTCTTCTGGGCGAGCTTGCCGAACGCCTCGCGCGGGCGGACGTCGTGCTCGGCGAGGCCGACGGCGAAGGGCTTCGCGGTCTTCACGGTCAGGCCGGCGAGCCTGTCGCCCTCGTACCTGAACGTCGCGATGAGCTCCACGGTCCGCGGCGACTGCCGCTGGTGCAGCAGGAAATCGCCCGACGCGGTGACGGTCACCGTCCGCTCCGCGCCGGCCATCTTCGTGAGGTCCTTCTCGCCGGAGGTCGAGATCGACCGGATCGCGAACTGCGCCTTCTCGTTCTTCTCGCGGACGGCGTCCGGCGTGTCCTTCGAGATCTCGAGCCAGGTGCGCGCGTGCTCGTTCTGCAGGTCGCTCTTCTTCTCCTCGTCGGGCTTGCCGTCGTCGCCGACGGCGGTCTGGAAGAGCTCGAGCGTGGAGAGGTCGACCGTGATGAGGCCTGTCGTCCGCGTGACGTCTGCGGGGTCGACCTGCAGCGTCCCCGCGGCGGCGCCCTGGATCCGCCCGCGGATCTTCTCCCGCGGCGCATCCATCGAGAGCTCGACCTTGCTGCTCGCCCTGTCGATCGCGAAGGTCGCGGCGGCGGGCGCCTTCGCCTCCGGCGCCTTGAGCTCGGTCGCGGCGGGGGCGAGGCGCGGCTTCTCTTCCTCGCACGCGACCGCGCCCAGGCTGGCGGCCGCGAGCGCGCCGAGCAGCAGGGTCCTTGTCCAGATCATCTTCACGCTGTTCTCCTCGCCTTCTCGACTCGAGCTCTCGACTCGATCGGGTGCGCGCCGCTCCTGGCCGCGCGCTGCTCTCAATTGAACAGGATGGCAGGGGGACGGGAAGGCCGATCGAGGTCGTCCCCGTCTCCCACCCTCTCGCTCAACATCTCCTCTGGCCACGGTGATGCCGCGGCGCCGTCGCGCGAGCGCTCGCTCGAGCGCTGCGCCCGCGGTGTCCTTGCCGTGGAGTACGCGCGAGGCCCGGCGCGGTTTCGGCGAGCGCACGCGGCCGTGCGGTCGCGGGCGCGCGGGGCGGGAGGTGCCGCCGGACCTGCGCTGCACAGCCGCGGGTGGCCTGCGGCATGCACCCAGGCGGTCGTCGAAGGTGGAACCGGTCAACGGGGGGAGAACAGCGATGAGCACGCGACGACTCGCGGCGGCGGTCCTGGCCGTCGCTGCCATGGTGGCGCTCGCCGGCACGGCGGAGGCGCAGGGCGGGGCGCGAGCGGATCAGCAGGGCCGGCCGACGGGCAACGTCCCTCCGGCGGATCAGCCGCTCATCCGGCGCATCCCCGAGCCCTCGATCGCGGTCGAGGGCGGCTTCGGCATGCTGGGGTACCTGGGCGCCACCGCGGGCGTCGGGCCCACCTGGAACGTGCGCGTGACCGGGACCATGTCGCGGCGCCTGGCCGTCGAGGGCAACTACATCGGCTCGGTGAACCAGCGCCCGACGCTCGGGAGGACGCTGGTGATGACCTCGCTCGACGCGGGGGTGCGCTACAACGTGCTGCGCGCCGACGAGGCGATCGTGCAGCCGTTCGTCGTCGCGGGCGTGGGCTACACGGGCTGGGCGGGCGAGGGCGGCGACGCGTTCGCGGTGGCGGTGCCGCTCACCGTGGGGGTGGAGCGGCTGGTCACGCGCAACATCAAGCTGGGCGCCCGGCTCAACTTCCGCCCTACGTTCTTCGACGATCTGACCGTGCGCGGCGCCGCCAGCCAGACGGGCGGGGACAGCTGGGCGCTGCTCGCGCACGGCGGCGGCGCGTTCTGACCGGGATCGCCGCGCGCGCGGCGGCCGCCCGGGCGGAGGCGAAAGCGTCAAGGAGACGGCGTTCCGTGGAGTAGTCTGCCGGGCGCGCCGGGCGGCGACCTGCCTTCCGGGTTCCCGGCCGGACCTCACCCACGGAGAACGACGGCATGAACACGCGCAGCAGCTCGCCCCGGCGGGGCCTGTTCTTCTTCTTCACGACCCTCCCGCTCGCCGCGAGCGCCGCCTGCACGACCCAGCCGCAGGCGGCGCAAGGGACGACGGCGGCGACGACGGACGCCCGGGAGGAGGCGGGCGCCAGACGGGAGAACGACTGCTCGACCGGGCCGCTCCTCGACTGCCCCGAGGGGCAGCTCGACGGCTGCGCCAACGGGACCACCACCGAGCACCGCTGCGTGGAGGCGGGGCCGGGGAAGTGCCTCGACATCCGGGCGGCGCTCGTGAAGTGCCAGGAGAGCGAGATCCTGACCCACGACGGGTGCCCCGAGCCCGCGTACATGCAGCGGTGCGCGCCGAGGCCCACGCAGCAGCAGCAGCCGTGAGGCCGGGGCCCGCCGCGGGCCGTTGTTGCCGGTAAAACCGCTGTAGTTACGCAGGCTTGCGGCCTGATTCCTCCGGGGGGAGCTTCGTGTCCGAGAACTCGGGCCCGCCCCCGTAGTTGCCGGCGCCGCCTTCGCTGCCCCAGGTCTCGACCTCGCCGGGGGGAGCGTCCTCCCGTTCGCCGGTCGAGGTGATCGCCCCGCGGACGCCGGGGACGTCCGCTTGCGGGTGCGGCTGCTTCGCCTCGCTGACCTCGTGCTCGGGTCGCGGGACGCCCAGCTGGTCCTGCGTCTTCTCGTCTCCCATGGTTCCTCCTTCCGGTGGACCTCTGGGGCCGGCGCGCTCGATCGTCCACTCCTCCGCCGGCGCCGCGCTCGCCATCCGCGTCCGCGCCGCGCCGGCCGCGCCCTTGCCGCGCCGGCCGCGCCCTCGCCGCGCCGGCCGCGCCCTCGCCGGCGCCGCGCTCGCCGCCGGCGCCCTCGGCTCAGCCCTCGTTGTCCCCGACGGGGATCGTGAACCTGAAGGTGGTCCCCACGCCCACGCGGCTGTCCACGCTGATGGTCCCGCCGTGCGCGGCGACGAGCTCCCGCGCGATGGCCAGACCGAGCCCGGTGCCCTTGTAGCCGTTCCGCTGGCCGCGCCAGAACCGCTCGAACAGGTAGGGCAGCTCGTCCTCCGGGATCCCCGGACCCGTGTCCGACACCGAGAACACCACGTGCTCCTCCCGGCGCTCGCACCGCACCGTGACCGACCCCTGGGCGCCGGTCACCTTGAGCGCGTTGCTCAGCAGGTTCGAGAGCACCTGGAGCACGCGGTCGCGGTCGCACGCGATGAGCGGCAGGTCGTCGTCCGCCGCCGCGCCGAGGCGCACCCCCTTCTCGTGGGCCTGCGACTCGAACGTCTCGACGGCCTCCCGGCCGATCTCCCGCGGATCCTGCGGCTGCCGGCGCAGCTCGAGCCGGCCGGCGCGGAGGCTCGCGAAGTCGAGCAGGTCGTGGATCAGCCGGTCCATCCGGTGCGCCGAGCGCTGGATCGCCTGGATCGCCTTCGTGTCGCCCTTGTCCCCGCTGCGCGCCGCCGCGCGCTTGGTCATCACGGCGGCCGCGGTGATGATCGCGCTCAGGGGGTTCCGGAGGTCGTGGGACACGGTGGCGAGCACGTTGTCCCGCAGCTCGATCGCGCGCTGCGCGGCCTCGTAGAGCCGCGCGTTGTCCGCGGCGAGCGCGGCCCGCTGCGCCAGGTCGTGCGCGACGGCGAGGTCCGCCTCGTCGTAGACCCGGCCGGACTCCGCGGTCGCCAGCGCGATGCAGCCGAAGGTGCGGCCCCGCGCCACCATCGGGACCAGCATGGCCGACGTGATCCCGAGCTCGCGGACGAGCCGGCGGAAGGCGGCGTTCTCGGCGAGCGGGGCGAGCAGCGGGTGGGACAGGTCCCGGATGAGCTCCGGGCGCTCCCTGCAGAGGACGTCCTCCACCAGCGCCGACAGCCCGGGCAGGGGATCGACGTCGCGGAGGAGCGCGCGCGCCTTCTTGATCGTCTCCGGGCTCGCGTGCGTCACCGTGACCCGCCGCGCCGCCTCGACCTCCGGGAGCGTCTGGATGACGCACCAGTCCCCGAGCTCGGGGACCGTGATGCGCCCGAGCCGGTCGAGCGTGCCCTGGAAGTCGAGGCTGTCGCTCAGGGAGGCGCTGGCGGCCGCGAGGAACCGCTGCGCCTGCTCGGCGCGCGTCCGCTCGGTGATGTCGAAGAAGGTCACGACGCCCGCCGAGACGCGGCCGTCCGGGTCCCGCACCGGCGTCGAGCGCACGAGGATCCGCCCCCACGTGCCGTCGCCGCGGCGCACGTCGATCTCCTCGTTGTTCACGACCTCGCCGGTCGTGACGGTGCGCGAGAGCGGCCACTCCCACGTCTCGTACGCCTTGCCGGACTGCACGTGGAAGCCGCGGCCGGTGTAGCCCTCGATGCTCTGGATGCCCTCGAACGACTGCCGGAAGATCTCGGTGGCCTGCCGGTTCGTGAGGAGGACGCGCCCCGTCTCGCGCTCGCCGATCATGAGCCCCGCCGGCATCTGCTCGATCACGGTCGCGAGCAGCGCGCGGGCGTCGTCCGCCTGGTGCCGCGAGGCGCGCTCCCGCGCGACGAGCTGCGCCTGCACGATGATCCCGGTCGCCCGGCTGGTCATCGTGCGGAGCATCAGCGTGTCCTCCTCGGAGAACTCCTCGGCGTTGCGGGAGCCGAGGATCGCGACGCCGATGGGGTGCCCGTCGTGGATCAGCGGCACCCCGTAGACGGCGCGCAGCCCCCTCGACCGGATCTCGCGCGCCGTCGCGGGCAGGGTCCGGAGCGCGGCGTCGAGCGACGCGGGCCCGCGCAGCGCGAGGACCGCGCGGGCGAACTCCCGCGTCGCCTCGAGCGGGGGGCCGAGCAGCGGCCCGTCGTCGAGGCCCGCGGTCGCGTGCACCTCGAGGGCGTCGCCGTCCCCGAGCAGGACCATCGCCACGTCCACGGCCGCCGCCGCCTCCCGCGTGGCGCGGATGAGCGCGGTGAGGAACGCGTCCAGGTCGGTGCTGCCGAGGGCGGCCGTCGAGATGAGGTCGAGCGCCTGCAGCAGGCGCACGCGCGCCTCCTGGTAGCGCGTCACCGCGTCCGCGATCGCGTCGTCGAGCGCGCCGTTCAGCCGGATCAGCTCGTGCCCCCCGTCGCCGCCGTCGCGCTCCCAGAGCTCCAGGATCACGGCGCGGAGGGCCGCGTACTCCTTCACCACATCGGCGAGGTCGTACCCGTGGGCCAGCCGGTTCAGCGCGTGGTACCCGGGCATGCCCCGGAGCTTCCGGTCGACCTCGGCCCCGGCGCCCGCCTCGCCCGTGACCTCGGCGATGTAGGCGAGGACGCTCGGGATGTGGTCGGTGAGCATCGGATCCGCCAGGTGCCGCGCCGGGCTCAGCGTCTGGACCCGCTGCTTCCATGCCTCCAGGATCGCGTCGCGGTGGCGCCGGATGAAGTCGGAGAGCCGCCCTTCGTTCGGTCTACCGAGCTGATCCATGCGGGGCCCTACGATAGCGCGAAACCTTGAGCATGTGTTCACCTCGCCGCGCGCTGCGTCGAAGCAAGCAACGTGAGCAACGTGAGTCGAGCCGGGGCGGAGCGCGCGCGGTCGCGTGTTGCGCGCCACATGAGCGCTTCAGCTCCGGAGGCCCGGCGCCTCGTGTCCGCTCTGGGCGACGTACTCCAGGTATCCGCCCCCGTAGACGTGCGGCCCGTCCGGCAACAGCTCGAGGACGCGGTTGGACAGCGCGGCGAGAAAGCGGCGATCGTGCGAGACGAACAGCATGGTCCCCTCGAACGAGGCGAGCGCCTCGACGAGCATCTCCTTGGTCGCCATGTCGAGGTGGTTGGTCGGCTCGTCGAGCACGAGGAAGTTCGGCGGGTCGTAGAGCATGATCGCGAGCACGAGGCGGGCCTTCTCGCCGCCGGAGAGGATCCGACAGGGCTTGTCGATGTCGTCGCCGGAGAAGCCGAACGCGCCCGCGAGGGTGCGGAGCGAGCCGATCGAGGCCTGGGGGAAGGCTGCGACGATCGACTCCCATACCGAGCGGGTAGGGTCGAGGAGCTCCATCGCGTGCTGCGCGAAATATCCCATCTTGACGCTCGCGCCGACGCTCACCTCGCCGGCGTCGGGCGCGGCCGCCCCCGCGATCAGCTTGAGGAGGGTGGACTTGCCGGCGCCGTTCACGCCCATGATGCACCAGCGCTCGCGGCGGCGGATCAGGAGATCGAGCCCGTCGTAGATGGGGCGGCCGCCGTAGGCCTTCTTGACCCGCTCGAGCCGCGCGACGTCGTCGCCCGAGCGCGGGGCGGGCTTGAACTCGAAGCGGATCGTCCTCCTGCGCTTCGGCGGCTCGACCTTGTCGATCTTCTCGAGCTTCTTCACGCGCGACTGGACCTGCGCCGCCTTGGCGGCCTGGGCCTTGAAGCGCTCGATGAAGCGCATCTCCTTCGCGAGCATCGCCTGCTGGCGCTCGTACTGCGCCTCGGCCTGCTGCTCGTTGATGGCGCGCTGCTGCTCGTAGAACTCGTAGTTGCCCGAGTAGCTGGTGAGCTCGCCGCCGTCGATCTCGATGATCTTGGTGACGATGCGGTTCATGAACTCGCGGTCGTGCGAGGTCATGACGAGGGCCCCTGGATACTGCTTCAGGTACCCTTCGAGCCAGATGATCGACTCGATGTCGAGGTGGTTGGTCGGCTCGTCGAGCAGGAGCGCGTCAGGCCTCATGAGGAGGATGCGCGCGAGGGCGACGCGCATCTTCCACCCGCCCGAGAGGTCGCCCACGTCGCCGTCCATCATGGCCTGGCTGAAGCCGAGGCCGGCGAGGATCTCGCGCGCCCTGGCGTCGAGCGCGTAGCCGCCGAGCTCCTCGTAGCGGGCCTGCGCGTGCCCGAAGCGCTCGATCAGGCTCTCCATTTCATCCATGCGCTCGGGGTCGGCGAGCGCCGCCTCGAGCTCGCGGAGCTCGGCGGCGACGACGGAGACCGGGCCGGCGCCGTCCATGGTCTCGGCCACGGCGCTCCTGCCCTTCATCTCGCCGACATCCTGGCTGAAGTAGCCGATTGTGACGCCGCGGTCGATCGCGACCTGGCCGCCGTCGGGCGCCTCCTCCTTGGTGATCATGCGGAAGATCGTGGTCTTGCCCGAGCCGTTCGGCCCCACCAGGCCGACCTTCTCGCCGCGGTTCACCGCCGCCGACGCCTCGAGGAAGAGGATTTGCTTACCGTGCTGCTTGCTGATGGAATCGAGGCGGATCACGAGGGGCGCTGCCGCCGGAGGCGGCTCCTTTCCGCGGACGTATACCAGACGTCCCGTCAAGCGCCGCGGCATTTCGTCCGCCTCGGGCGGTGAGCCCGCGCGGTGGCGATCCGTGTCAATCTACGCTTTGCTCGCTTCGAACGGAGGTCCTTGCGTATGAAAGCTTGTTTTTCTCCCTTGCTATGGCGAATCCTCTCCACGGCAGCCCTCGGCTGCTCTGCGGCCGCTCTCGGCTGTGGTGATGGCGGTGCGGCTCCTGCCTCTTCTTCGGAGGGGGGCGGCGAGCCAGGCGCCTCGACCGGCACCGACGGCGCGACCGTTGTGAGCGGGAGTACGGGCGCGAGCGCCGCGACGGGCGGGCCCGCGGGGACCGGCGGCAGCGGCGCCGCGGGGAGCGGGTCTGCCGGGAGCGGCGCCGCGGGGAGCGGCGGCAGCGGCGCCACGGGGAGCGGGTCTGCCGGGAGCGGCGCCGGCGGCGGGGGCGCTGGCGGCGGGGGCGCTGGCGGCGGGGGCGCGTCGATCTGCCCGGGCGGCCCGTATGCGGCGAATCCGCTGCCGGCGGGCCAGGCCCGGCGGGTGCGCGATGGGTTCGAGTATGTCGAGGGCCCGGTCTGGGTCGCGGAGCAGGGGGCGCTTTTCTTCTCGGAGATCCACCTCACCGCCGAGAACGCGCCGCCGCTCAACGGCCCGAAGGCGACGATACACAGGTTTGTGCCGCCGGGCTCGTTCGAGGTGTTCATCCAGGACAGCTCGTCGAACGGGCTCGGCCTCGACGTCGACGGCAACCTCATCGCGTGCACCCACGACACGCGGAGCATCTCGGTGTTCGATCTCGGCACGAAGGCGCGGCGAACGGTGGCCGAACGCTACATGGGAAAGCGCTTCAACTCGCCGAACGACGTCGTCGTGCGGGGCGACGGCAACGTCTATTTCACCGATCCGGATTTCCAGCTCAGAGGCCGCCCTGAGCTGCCGATGGCGGTGTACCGCGTGTCGCCGTCCGGCGACGTCAGCGTGGTCGACACGCTGGACAGGCCGAACGGCGTCGCCCTCTCGCCCGACGGCAGCGCTCTCTATGCCGGCGAGTTCGGCGGCCCGGTCTGGCGGTACCCGCTGAACGCCGACGGCTCGCCCGGCCCCGCCCGGGAGCGCATCGCGGACCTCATGGACGCCGACGGCATGGGCGTCGATTGCGCGGGCAACCTCTACGTCGGGTGGGAAGGCGGCGTCGAGGTCATCGCGCCGAGCGGCGGGAGGCTCGGCACGATCCAGGGCACGGGCAAGTCGTCGAACGTCGCGTTCGGCGGGCCTGACCGGAAGACCCTCTACATCACCGCGGCCGGCGTGCTCTACGCGGTGGAGATGAACATTCCCGGATACCCCTACTGATCGCCGGACGCTGATCAGTCGGCGCGCCGAGGTGAAGATGAAAATTTGAACCACAGAGGCACAGAGGGCACAGAGGAGAGAAAGATTGATGAATTTTTCTCTCTCTCCCTCTGTGTCCTCTGTGTCCTCTGTGCCTCTGTGGTTCATTCTCTCTTCACCTCCCCGACCTTCGACGACCACCCTCGCCGGGGCTTGCCCTCTCCCGGCGGTGAGGGCAGAAGGCCGGCATGAGCAAGGTTCAGATCCTCTCTTATGCCGGCTGCAGCACCTGCAAGAAAGCCCTGAAGTGGCTCGGCGAGCGCGGCGTCGACGTCGCGGTGCGGCCCATCGTCGATGAGCCGCCGACGGCCGAGGAGCTCGCCAGGTGGGTCCCGGCGAGCGGGCTCCCGGTGCGCCGGTGGCTGAACACGAGCGGGCAGAGCTACCGCGCGCTCGGCAAGGCGCGCGTCGACGCCGCGAGCGACGAGGAGGTCGCGCGGTGGCTCACCGAGGACGGGAAGCTCGTCAAGCGGCCCGTGCTGGTGAAGGGGAGCAAGGTGCTGGTCGGCTTTCGCGAGGACGACTACGCCGCGCTGTTCGGCTGAAGCGGCGCCCGTGCCGGCGCTGATCCGGGAGGGAGCGCGCCGCGCGCAGGCGGCGCTCGGGGCCGGGGATCAGGGCGCCGAGGTGAAGCGGCTTCCCCGGACCTGGGTCAGCACGAACGAGCTCTCCGGGTCCAGGTTCGGATCCGTGTCGCCGGGGCGCGAGCGCCTGACCACGACATCGACATCGCAGCTCTCGGCCTTCTCGTCGTTGGTCGCGTCCAGCACGTCGGCGTCGATGGTGTACGTCCCCGGGTCGCCCCCCACATCGAACGTCTTCGAGAAGATGCAGTCGCCGTCGACGTCGATCACCATGTCGTCCCCGGAGTCGCTCGGCGACCACGTGATCGTGAGCTCCTCGGCGCGCGAGACCGGCTCCTCGGGCAGCGCCTCGAGGTCGAACGGCTCGGGGAGCGTCCCGGTGTTGTTCAGCGCGTCGTCGTCCTCTTCCCGGTCCAGCAGCACCTGGACCTCGGTGCCTCCTTCGCCGAGATTGAAGTGGGCCAGGTACTCCCCGCTGCTCTCGGCCGACATCGTGACCTGTTTGTCGCCCGCCTTCGCCGCGATCCGGTCGCCCGCGCTCAGGACGACATAGGTGTTGCTCTCGTCGCCGCCGGCCTTGAGGGTCGCCTTCACGTCCGTCGACGACGCGCTCTCGGCCGTCGCCTCCAGCGTCGCCGAGATCCCCCGCGTGCGGAGCTGCTGCGAGTCGAGCGTCTCCGTGCACCCCGCGAGCAGGCCAGACGCCGCGAGCCCGAACATCGCCATCGTGGTCTTCGTGATCATGAGCTGTCCTTTCATCCGTTATCTCAATCCCGCTCGGCGCGTGGAACTGTAGTTTTTTATTGATACTACATTCGACCGCGGTTCAAGGTAGAAACGCACGGTCCCGGCGGGAATCGGGAAGGTCCCGTCATGGATTTCCCTTGCACCGCGCGTCGGAGCCTGCTTGCGGGGCGCGGTCGGGGCGGCGGCAGCGCAGCCCCGCGGCGAGGCGGCAAGGCGCCCTCAGAGCACGAGGACCGCGAGCAGCCGTGGCCCGTGGAACAGGTCGAACCCGCCGATATCGATCTTGCGGCCGATCGTGTATGTCGTCTCGTCTCCGCGCCTCGTCGCGTGGATGCTGGAGACGATCCCCTGGCCGACCGCCTCGAGGTTGTAGGAAAGCTCGGTGAGCAGGCGGAGGCGGCTCAGGTTCGAGGTCAGGCGGAGCCGGAGCCCGAGGGACAGGTTGCCCGAGAGCGCGATCATCGTCGCCTCGTCGACCTCGCGCTCGGCGCCGGGCGCGGTGGGGTCGTCCGAGAAGGCGTAACGCACCGGACCGGCGCCGCCGTACAGGCCGATATCGCCGAACGGGGCCAGGCGCGGCCACTCGCCGTTGCCCATCCGCAGGCTGAAGCCGCCCTGGTAGAACCGCGACGTCACGCTCTGAGCAGGGCTCTGCCGCTCGAAGACGTAGAGTCCGCCCGTGCCCGGCTCCTGCTCCCGGAGCGCATAGAAGATGCGCGGGAGCTTGTAATCCATGTACCGGAAGCCGGCGAGCAGCTCCTCGAGATAGAGGTCGTCCGCGGCCTCCGGGAAGAGCTTGGTGACGTCGAAGCCGACGTCGATCTGGCGGACCAGGAGCTGAAATGGCGCGCTGGCCACGACGCCCGCGTCCCGCCCGGACGCCGGATCCACGGCGATCTCGGCCACGCTCCCGGAGGTGAACCGCGCGATCTTGAGGCTCGTGCTGATGCCGACGAGGTCGGCGCCGATGTCGAAGACGTCGCTCGCGAAGCCGTTCAGCCCGATCAGCTTGCCGAGCGAGCTGTCGTACTGGATGTCGCCCCCCGACGAGAACAGCCGGTCTGTCTTGAACCCGGCGTTGAGGCGCGCGGCGTTGCGCACGTGCTCGAAGTCGTACGTGAGCATGGCCCGGCCGCCGACCATGAACACCGGGTCGACGTCGTACGCGAGGCGCCTGGTCCTGCCCCGGTAATCGTTGATGCCGCCGGAGGAGTTCGGGCTCGCGAGCTGGTGGAAGAAGAGCAGCTCCACGTCGCTGTTCAGCCGGAGGTGGACGGCGTCGAGGCTGATCGCCCTGCCCTGAACGAGCAGGCTCTCCTGCATCTCGAAGCCCGCGGCTTCCTCGAGCGGCGTCCGCGCCGGCACGGAGAGCGCCTCGGCGCAGGCGGAGAGCGCCTCGCGCTGCTCCTCGAGGACGCGGGAGGCCGCCTCGGCGCGCGCCACGGTGGCCGCGTAGCCGGGCTCGCCCCGCGCGACGCGCCGGGCCTGCTTCACGACGTAGGGCGCCACGGCGAGCGCCTCGATGTGCATCCGCAGGAGGAACGACACGGCCTGGAGGGCGTCGCGCGCGATCGTCGCGGCGGGCTCCTGCCCCGCGCTGGCGGCGCGCAGCGCGACGGCCGCGCCCGCGATGTCCCGCTGCGCTCCGGCGAGCGCCCGCCGCCGCGCGGCGGCCCTCCCCCGCGCGGCGGCGATCTCGGGCGTGTCCGGGGCGCCGAGCGGCCTCCCGGCCGAGAGCCGCGCGACGGTCCGCTCCTCGGCGGCGAGCGCCCTGGCGTGCTCCGCGAGCGCCTCCCACGCGACCGGCAGGGCGCCCGCGGTGCTCGCGGCGCCCTCGGTTGACGCGGCCGGCGCGGGCGCCGCGAGCGAGGCGAGCGCGTCGAAGAGCCGCGCGAACGCGGCCGGCGCCGGCCGAGGCCCGCTGGCGCGGGCGAGCGCCTCGTCGATCTTCACCCGGTAGAGCTTGGCGAGCGGGACCTCGTGCTCGCCGTCGTACGGGGGCGCCTCCTCGAAGCGCTCGCGCAGCCGCTCGCCCTCGTCCTCGTCGAGGCGGAGCGCGGCGACCCACGCGTCCCCCGGGGAGTACGGGGTGCGGCCGAGGACCTCGTCGGCCAGGGAGATCGCGCGTTCCAGCTCGACCGTGCGGTCGTCGATGATCGCGCGGCGGGCGTCCTCGTTCGCGAACGCGCGCGCCGCGCGGACGTTGTACGTCGCGGGGACGCAGGCCGGGGCCGAGGCTGCGACGAGGAGCAGGAGACCTACGAGCGCCGGGCCCGGTCGCACCGGCGAGAGCGTACCACGGCGCGAGCGCGGCTCCACACTGGACGCCGCGCCGCCGGCCTGCTCAGAATGCGCGGCCGTGGCTGCCAGCCGACCCAGTGAGCCCAGTGAGATCGACAGCGCGCGGGAAGGAAGATGCCTTGCTGTGCCGGCCGATCTGCGCAAGACAGGACAGCGGTCGCTGACGGAGCATGAGCAACGTGTGAAGGAGAAGAACCGGGATGAATGATGCCACATCCAGCTGCGACATCGGCATGATCGGGCTGGCCGTCATGGGCGAGAACGTCGCGCTCAACATGGCCGACCACGGGTTCAAGGTGGCCGTGTACAACCGCACGGTGCAGGTCGCGAAGGACTTCGTCGCGAGGAACCCGAGCACGCCCGGCGGCCTGGTCTACTGCGAGACGCTGAAGGACTTCGTCCGCGCCCTGAAGAAGCCGCGCAAGGCGGTGATCCTGGTCAAGGCCGGTCCGCCGGTGGACATGGTGGTCAAGCAGCTGCTCGAGGCGGGGATCGAGCCCGACGATATCGTCGTCGATCTCGGCAACTCGCTCTGGACCGACACCATCCGGCGGGAGGAGGAGTACGCGAAGCAGTGCAAGTTCTTCGGCTCCGGCGTCTCCGGCGGCGAGGTCGGGGCGCGCTTCGGCCCCTCGCTGATGCCCGGCGGCGACCCCGCGTCGTGGCAGCACCTGGAGCCGATCTGGCGCGCGATCGCCGCCAAGGTGGATCCCGCGACCGGCAGGCCGCTCGAGGGCGCGGCCCCCGGCAAGCCGGTGGAGGGCGGAGTCCCCTGCACGGCGTACATCGGGCCGAACGGCGCGGGCCATTACGTGAAGATGGTCCACAACGGGATCGAGTACATCGACATGCAGCTCATCTGCGAGGCGTACACGCTCCTCGACGGGCTGCTCGGGATGTCGAAGGACGAGATGTCGCGCGTGTTCTCCGAGTGGAACAGCGGCGATCTCGACTCGTACCTCATCCAGATCACCGCCGACATCCTCCAGCAGAAGGACCCTGTCAACAAGGACAAGCCCTTTGTTGATTTCGTCCTCGACACGGCGGGGCAGAAGGGCACGGGCAAGTGGACGAGCAGCAACGCGCTCGACATGGGCATCCCTGCGAACGCCATCGCCGAGGCGGTGTTCGCGCGCTGCCTCTCGGCGCTGAAGGACGAGCGCGTCGAGGCCTCGAAGCACCTCTCGGGTCCGACCCCGGCCCCGGTCGAGGACCGGCAGGGGACGATCACCGCGATCCGCGACGCCCTGTATTGCTCGAAGATCTGCGCTTACGCCCAGGGCTTCCAGCTCATGGCGGCGGCCCAGGCGGAGTACAACTGGAAGCTCGATTTCGGCACGATCGCGAGCATCTGGCGCGGCGGCTGCATCATCCGCGCCCGGTTCCTCCAGAAGATCACGGAGGCGTACACGCGCAATCCCGGCCTGACGAACCTCCTGCTCGATCCGTACTTCAACGATCAGATCAAGAAGGGTCAGGCCAACTGGCGCAAGGTGGTCTCGATCGCCGCGCAGAACGGCGTCTGGGCGCCGGCGTTCATGTCGGCCCTGTCGTACTACGACGGCTACCGCGCGCCCCATCTGCCCGCGAACCTCCTGCAGGCGCAGCGCGACTACTTCGGCGCCCACACCTACGAGCGCACGGATCAGCCGCGCGGCAAGTTCTTCCACCTCGACTGGCCGGACCCCTCCCGTCCTCAGCTCGATATCAAGGGCACCGGCGGCGGCCACTGACCGGAAGAACGGTCCTCGTTCTCCGTTTTCTAAGTTGCGTCCCTAATCCGCCGCTCCAGGGCCTGCGCTCCAGCAGGCCCCTGTTCTGGTCGACCTCCGCGCCGGTCCGTCTGCAACGAACCAGGGCCGCAGCTTAGGTGCCTCCGCTCGGTCGAGCTGCCGCGAACGCCGCTAGACCGGCGATGTCGAGCACCTTGCCGCCCGGTACACGACTGATAGAGGCGTGCCGGTGCGCGATGATGATGGGCACCAGTGAGCTGGCGAAGAGGTCACACTCGAACGTGCGCACCGCATCGAGCGTCCTGCCGAGATCGGCATAGGCCTCCAGGCGTGCCTTGGCGGTCTTGAAAGGGACATCGCCAACCTTGAACTTGTCGACCGATCCCACCGCCGACGTCAGCATCGTGCCATGCCGTTGCGCCCTGGATGTCATGGTTCGTAGTGTTGGACCATGGCAAAGGACACTCCCAAGACACGAGTTGCAGCAAAGGGGAAGTCTCGCATTGCGCCCGCGAGGACAAGGTCGACGACCGCGCGGCCCAACGTCCGGCCGGCGGCGCCCGCGCTCGAGACGCAGGACGAGGAGGACGCGATCTACAGCCTCGACGACCTCGTGAAGCGGCGAGGCGAGGCCACCGTCGAGGAGGTACTCGCCTACGTGGGCGGCGTCGACAAGGCCGACCTCGTCCGCGAGGGCCGGGCGGTCGCGACCTCGCGCATCGATCGGGACGCGGCGCGCCTCTACGGCAAGGCGGATGCGTTCCTGAAAAAAGCGACGGAGTCGCAGCGCGACGCCCTGCTCGGGCTGTCCGACGATCTCTTGCGGATCGCGATCTGGGCCGCGCGCCAAGGCAGCCGCCTCGCGGCCGCGCGCGATGGGAGCGTGACCAAGGCCGGCAGCGCGAAGGCCGCGCGCGAGGCCGCGGCAGAGGCGGCACGGCGCAGGGGGCGCGCCGTGCGAGAGCAGCTCGCGACCGC
This sequence comes from Sorangium sp. So ce1153, assembly GCF_051521595.1. NCBI lineage: Bacteria > Pseudomonadati > Myxococcota > Polyangiales > Polyangiaceae > Sorangium > Sorangium sp. So ce1153. Next base: position 10,266,372 of record NZ_CP150361.1, on the reverse strand, counting down.
GCTCCGGACGTTGAGCGGCGGCGACCCGAGGCTGCTGAAGAAGATCGACGGCGCCTATGGCGTCGCCCCAGACGCCGGCAAGCTCGCCACGTCGCTCGCCGCGCTGGTCAAGGTGGGGCGTGAGACGCTCGCCGACAGGTCCGACGCCGCCGCGCAGCGGCGCAAGGGGACGCGCTTCGATGCCGCAAAGCTGGACGCGATCGAAGCGCTCGCCGGCGAGATCCGCAAGGCGGGTGACGCCGCGGCCGCCGTGACGGCGAGCGCGAGCGTCGACCAGACAGAGGTTGACACCTGGGATGGGACGAACCTGCTTCTCTTGGAGATGATCATCGACATCTTTGATGCCGGCCATGCGGTCGATCCGTCGGTGCCGCGCCTCGTCCCCATCTCGCTCGGCCGTTACTTCTCGCCGCGGCGGAGCAGGCCGGAAAAGCCCGCCGAAGCAGCCCCTGTGACCAGTCCGCAGCCCCCCGCGGCGGAGCCCAAGGCCCCTCCGGCGGAGCCACAGCCTCAGCCCCAGGCCGGCGCGCCGACGTAGCTTCGCCACGACCTCCGGCCCCACGTCTCCGAGCTTCTCCGCGCAGCCCGGTCTCCGCGGGCACAACCCAGAGCATCCAAGAACACTGCAAGGCCTCAGGGCAGGAAGCCACGGCCCCGAGGACGCAGCCACGGCATCCGGGAGCGCCGCCACGGCATCCGGGAGCGCAGCCACGGTCTCCGGGAGCGCAGCCACGGCATCCGGGAGCGCCGCCACGGTCTCCGGGAGCGCGGCCATGGTCCCGGAAACGCGGCCGCCAGCGGCGTCCCGCGACGGCGCTCTTTTCTGAGATTTCCTGCTCGTCGACTCGATAGTGCCTCTCGAAAGCGGCGTGGACGACCACTGCAGGGCATCGCGCTCCGCAGCTCGCTCTTCCGCTCTGGTCTCGCGCTCGCGCTCGCTGACGAGGAACATGGCCGTGACAGCCCGCAGCTCGACCGAACGCCTTCTCGCGACCGCGCCCGTGGAGGAGCGCACGCCCGCCGTCGATCCGGCCGCGGGGGCGCACGGCCGCGTCGAGACCGCGACGGCCCCGCTGGCCACCCACCCGCTTCCTGCAGTCTTTCGCCCGGGTTCGCCTCTACCGTGGCCGCCACCTCAGGCGGCGCCCATCCCCACCGCGACGGCTCCGCTGCCGCCCGCGCCGCTCGCTCCGGCGGCCGTCACGCGGCCCGTCGTGATCGACGTGCCCTCTCCGCCGGTGCGCCGGAGACCGCGCTGCGCCGAGGCGGACCAGCGCCCGCCGGACGCCCGCGCGATCGTTCCGCGCTCGCGTGGGCCGGCGCTGGCCTGGTTGATGATCGCATTGACGGCGGCCTTCTTTGGTATGGTGGCGGCCGCCTTGACACGGTGGTGGATGGGATGAGCCACGGGGACGACAGCGCAGGGGACGATGACGTCGAGGCGCCCTCGCCGCTAGCTCCGTACCCGCTGGGCAGCGTCGTCGCGGGCCACCGGCTCGTCCGGTTGATCGGCTCGGGCGGCCTTAGCGCCGTTTACGAGGCGGTCCACGAGTTCACGCAGCGGAGGGTCGCGCTCAAGCTGCTGCTGGCGAGCCACGCGAGCTCCGCCCAGGCGCGGGAGCGCGCTCGCAAGGAGGCCATCGCGCTCTGCCGGCTGCGGCACAGGAACATCGTCACCGTGCACAGCGCCGACACGCTGCCCGACGGCACGGTGTGGCTGGCCATGGAGCGGCTCGAGGGCCAGTCGCTGCGCCGGATCTGTCAGGTGGAGTCGCCGCTGCCGGTGGCGCGGGGGCTCCACGTCGGCATCGAGCTCGCCGACGGCCTCGCGGCGGCGCACGAGCTCGGGATCGTGCACCGCGACGTGAAGCCGGAGAACGTGTTCCTCGACCGGGACGGCGAGGTGAAGCTGCTCGACCTGAACATCGCGAAGATCCATGTCGACGGCATGCTGACCACCCGGCCGGGCCAGCGCTTCGGCACGGTGGCGTACATGGCCCCGGAAGACTGCTTCGGCGATCCGTGCACGCCGGCGAGCGACGTCTACTCGATGATGCTCGTCATCTACGAGGTCCTGGCCGGGCGCTACGCGTTCGCGACGGGCCGGGGTCTCTCGGGGCTGCCCGACGAGAAGCAGCTCGTGGCGGCGCACATGTTCCGGATGCCGGTGCCGCTGCACGAGGTCGAGCCGTCGATCCCGCCGTACTTCTGGCCGGTGTTCCAGCTCGGGCTGGCGAAGCAGCCGGACGCGCGCTTCCGGCACGCCGGCGCCGCGGCGAGCGCCCTCCGCGAGCTCCGGGAGCGTTACCTGTCGGATGTGCGCGCCGGCCGGCTGCTCGCCAGTCAGGACGCGGGACCGCCGGGGGCCCGGCGGGAACACCACGTTCCGCGGTCGCTTGAACGGCTGAGCACGGCGCCGGTGTCCACGGACGATCGGGTGATCCTCACCGGCGCGGCGGCCTCGGCCGAGCTCGGCGGAGGTGAGGCCAGTGAGCGAGGCGCTGCGGCAGCGGCGCGGGCGGCGGCCCCTGCCACGGATCCGCCGGCGCACGCGCCGCCGAACGCGCCGCCGGCGACCGAGCCTGGCTGGCCCATGGCTGTCACGCCCGGGCCCGTGACGGTGCGATCGTTGCCAGGCGGTCAGGCACCGAGCCCGCGGCCGTCCGGCGCGCCGCCGACGGACCGCATCGCCGACCGGCGGCGGCGAGCGCAGCTCCTGCGCCGCTGCATCGCGGCCGGGGTGCTGGCCATCCCGATCTCCGGCGCCGCGACCGCGTTGTACATCCACATGGATCGCGGGCGCTCCGGGGCCGCCGAGCCCGCGGCGGCGGCGCCCGCGACCAGGGCCGCGGCGGCGCCCGCGAGCGCCACCGCAGCGGCTGCGCCTGCGAGCGGCACCGCAGGCGGGGCGGCGGAGGCAGTCCCCGGGGAAGACAGGCCCGCGACGGCCGAGGGCGAAGCGCGCGGGAGCGCGGCGTCCGGGCGCGCCGCGGGCGCGGAGGTCGCTGGGGAGGCGGCGGGACCGGGGGCGGCCCCGGCGGCCGTCCCGCCGCCGCCGGCGGGCGCGCTGCGGACGACGGCGCGGCCGGGCGCGGGGCCGGCTCGATCCGCGGGGGCGCGCGGCCGGGTCGACCTGTCGGAGGATGTCTACGACGACGAAGAAGATATCTACGGGGTGCCCTCGGGCGGGCGCGTGGTCCCCTCAGGCGGGCGCGTCCCCGCGCGCACGCAGCCGGCCAGGCCACGGCGCGGCAAGGACGCCAAGGGGCCGATCGGCGGGCCGCCCCGCTTCTGAGGGCGATCGCGGAGCGATGGTTCGAAGGTGAGCGCGGAGCGACGAGCAAGGAGCGAGGACATGGCGAACGACGAACCAAGCGCGACCGATCCTTTCCTCGACGAGGTCGTCGAGCGGGCGCTCGCGCCGTATCGCGGGCTAGCGCCGCGCGAGCTGCTCGAGGCCATGCGCGAGCTGCTCATCGAGGCGCTCACGGAGGACGAGGTCGGGCGGGATCTGCTGGAGCGCGCGCGGCCTCACGCGACGCCGCTCGGGAGCGGCGTGGAGACCCGGGACGGCGCGGGGGAGCCCCGGCGCAAGGCGGGGGGCGAGGATGGATGAGCCCGGGGAGGAGAAGCGGCTCACGCCGGCGCAGCAGGCGCTCGTGGCGTCGGCGCTGCACGAGGTGAGCGGCGCGGCGCGCAGGCTGGCGCCGAGGCTTCGCAAGCACCTCTCGTTCGACGAGCTGATATCGCTCGGCCGCACGGGGCTCGTCGAGGCGGCGCTCGTCTACGACCCGGCGCAGAACGACAGCTTCCCGCGCTTCGCGCGGTACCGCATCCGGGGCGCGATGCTCGACGGCTACCTCCGGGAGGCGCAGGAGCAGGACCGGGTGCTCGCGCTGTGCATGCGGGGCGGGTACGAGTACGTCGCGCGGCGGCGGCGGCAGGGCGACGTGATGACCGACGCCGACGGCAAGGCGGAGGAGCGGCTGCTCGACCACGTCGATGGCCTCGCGGCGAGCGTCTTCGCGACGGCCGTGGGCATGGCGAAGCCGGCGACCGGGGAGGAGGCGCTGTCGCGGCGCCAGGTCCACGAGCGGGCCCACGCGCTGCTCCGGAGCTCCCTGGCGCGGCTGACGCCGCGCGAGGCCGAGGTGCTGTCGATGCACTACGTGGACGGGAGGCCGCTCAAGGAGGTCGGCGCCGCGCTCCGGATCCCGCACCCGGGCGCGTACCGGGTGCACGACCGCGCGATCGTGCGGCTCGGCAAGCTGGTGCGCGCGGCCGGGCTGACCGAGCCGCCGCCGCGGGAGGACGAGCTGTGAGCGCGGCGGTCGATCGAGGAGAGAACGGTGAGAATCGGCGCGCGCGGAGGCGATGGATCGCGGTGACGGATCGGCGGCACGGATGGGAGGCGACGCAGTGAAGGACGAGGACCGGGACGGGCGCGGAGGCCGCGAGGCGGGCGCGGCGGCGAGCGCGGACGCGCCGGTGAGCCCTGGCGCGCCCGCGAGCCCCGGCGCGGCGAGCGGGACGCCTGGGTCGATCCCGCCCGTGAGACACCCGGCGTTCCAGACGGGGGTGGTCCACGTCGAGCCGGAACTGCGCGACGAGATGCAGCGGTACTGGGAGGAATACGCCGCCTGGGAGAAGACAAGGCAAGGGCCGCCGCCCAGGGTGCCGAGCGTGAGCGTGCGCGTCGACCACGAAGGAAAGCCGACCGAGGCGGCGGGGCTGCGGCACGCCATGGCGAACAAGGGCGGGGCGAAGAGCGTCGCGGCGCAGAGCGCAGGCGCGAAGAGCGGCAGCGGCAGCCCGTGGGCGGCGGACGCGGCGGCGGGCGCAGCGGTGATCGACAAGGGCGCGCTGCCGTCGGCGCTCCGGCCGGCGAGCCGGGCGGCGGTGAAGGGTGGCGAGGCGGCGGCGCGGCCGGAGAAGGCGCGGTGGGCGGCGACGGCGGCGGCAGCGCTGGCGCTGGCGGCGGGGATCGGGGCCGCGGCGATGTGCGGGGCGAGGGAGCGGGCGACGGTGGAAGGCGCGACGGCGGCGCGGGGTACGGCGGCGCGGGGCGCGGTGGACGACGCGGCGGCGACGCGCGGCGCGAGCGCGGCGGGCGACGCGGCGGCGGGCGACGCGGCGGCGAGCGACGCGGCGGCGGCGGGCGGCGAGAGCACGGCGGGCGGCGCGGTGGCCGTCGCGGCGAGCACGCCAGGGCGCGTGACGCCCGCGGCGTCCGTCGAGCGCGCTGCGCCCGTCGTGGCTGCGGACCCAAGTGAAGCGGAGCGCGCAGCGCGCCGGAGGCACGAGCCCGAGGCGCACCCGCCTGCCCCGAGGACGCCCGCGGCGCAGCCGCCGGAGCGGCAGCCTTCACCCGTGGGCGCGCCCGACACGACGGCCCAGGCGCCGGCCGCGACCGCCACGCCGTTCCAAGATCCTGCCGGGGGAGGCGATGAACATCCTCCGATTTCCGAGCCGCCCGTCCTTCAACCCAAGCTCAAGTACTGACCATGACGATTCGCCGCTCCGCATCCATCGCCAGCCTCTTCGTTGTCCTCGCGTGGAGCCCCTCGGGGTTTGCAAGGCCGCCCGAGCCACCGCGAGCAGCGATCACGGAAGCCATGACCGAAGAGTCTCGGAAGCTCTACCTGAACGGCGTCCAGGCCGCCGCGGAGTCGCGCTGGGAAGCCGCGCACGCCATGTTCCTGGCGGCGCGCGCGCTGCACCCGCACTACACGATCGCCGGCAATCTCGGCGACTGCGAGCTCCACCTGGGCCGGTACCGCGACGCCGCAGAGAACCTCGCGCGGTACGTGCGCGAGCTGAAGAAGGACGCGACGAGCACGGCGGAGGAGCGCGCCCAAGGCGAAGCCGCGTACGCGGCGGCACGCGCGAAGGTCGGGGCGGTGGTGCTGCAGGCGAACGTGGAGCGCGCCGCGGTGCTGGTCGACGGGGTGCAGATGGGAACGACACCGATGGTCGATCCGCTGTTCGTCGAGCCAGGAACGCACACCGTCGAGGTGGAGCGCGAGGGGTACGTGACGGAGAAGTTCACCGTCAACGTGGCTGCGGGTGGCGAGATCGCGTCGGTGGTGAGGCTGAGAAGGCCGGCGGAGAACGCGCCGGCGCCGGCTCCCGCGCCACGCGAGCATGTGGAGCAGCGAGGGAGCGGTCCGAGGACGGCGTTGCTGATCGGAGGCGCAGCGACGACGGGGGCGGCGGCGGTCGCGGGCGTGGTGTTCACGGTGCTGGCGAACACGAACGCGGCGGATGCCAGCGAACAGGAGGCTGCGCTCCGCGCGACGGACGGTCCGAGTGCCTGCGCCGCTGGGCGGCACGCCGCTGAGTGCAGTGCGCTACGCGGACTGCAGGAGAACGCGGCGACGTTCGGAAATGTCGCGGCATGGAGTTTCATCGGGGCGGGCGTGGTGGGTGTAACAACCGCGATCGTTTGGGCAGTGGGTCCACGCGCCGAGAGCGAAGCAGGGTTTCATGCGAGCCCCATGGTCGGTGCCCAAGGGGGCGGGCTCGTCGTGAGGGGCGCGTGGTGACGGCCAGCGGCTGTTCGTCTCGGGAGAAACGTACGATGCGACGCAAGTGGTGGACCTCTGCGGTGCTGATGACGGTGAGCGTGACGCTGGGAGCTCCCGTTGCAGGTTGCTTCTTCGTCGCGCCAGACTGCACGCTCGGGATGTGCCTGAATGCACTGCCGCCCGGCGAGGGCGGCGGCGGCAGCAGCAACGCCGTGTGTGATGCGGATCCGACCGAGGACGCGAGCACGGCGACGGACGAGTGCGCGGTGTTCGCGAGCGCGACCGCGAAGCCGGGCGGTGACGGGACGAAGGCGAAGCCGTACGCGTCGCTCGGAGAGGCGCTCGAGAACGCGAACGGCAAGCGCGTACTGGCGTGCGCGAGCGGGGCGTTCGCGGAGAGCGTGAAGGTCGATGCGGGGGTCGAGGTGATCGGCGGCTTCGACTGCGGCGCGGGGTGGACGTGGAGCGAGGCGGCGCGGAGCGCGATCGAGGGGCCCGCGGACCAGATCGCGCTGACGCTGACGGAAGCCGCGAGCGGGGCGAAGGTGCGGAGCTTCCAGGTGAGCGCGCCGAGCGCGACGGTGGCCGGCGGCTCGTCGATCGGCGTGGCGGTCGCGGATGTGGAGGCGGAGCTCGTGCAGGTCGACGTGACCGCGGGCGACGGGATGGACGGCGCGAAGGGCGAGACGCCGATGGAGGCGCCGCAGGCGGGAGCGCCGGCCGGGGCGGTGTCGAACGCGTGCTCTGCGGCGTTCGGCGGCGAGGCTGGCGTGACGACGTGCGAGGACGGCGAGACGCGCGGCGGCCCCGGCGGGCGCGGTGGAAACCCGGGGATGGACGAGGGCAACGGGCAGCGCGGGGAGGATGGCGCGCCCTTGCCGGAGGAGAACCCCGATGAGTACGGGCTCGGCGGCGTGGGACAGACGGACGCAGCGGGAAACTGCAGGCGCGGCGAAGATGGCGCGCCCGGTGGACCTGGCGTCATTGGCGCCGCCGGCAGCGGCACGACGCTGGCGCTGACCGGCATCACCGGCGGTGATGGCAGCAGCGGCACAAGTGGGAGGCGCGGTCAAGGTGGAGGCGGGGGCGGCGGGGCGAAGGCCGGGCTGTTCTGCCCGGCCGGCGCCAGCACCGTGGAGGGCCCCGGCGCCAGCGGCGGCGGCGGCGGTGCCGGCGGGTGCGGCGGTAAAGGAGGAGGCGGTGGCAAGGCCGGCGGGTCGAGCATCGGCATCCTCAGCCTCGGCACGACGCTGGTGCTGACCGATGTGACCGTCGCGGTGGGCAAGGCGGGCAAGGGCGGAGACGGAGCACAGGGGAAGGCAGGGGCTACAGGCGGTGCCGGCGCGACCGGAGGCGCGGGTTCCGGGCTGGGCGACTCCATTCCCGGCTGCGATGGCGGTCGAGGCGGCCGAGGCGGAGCCGGCGGTCCCGGCGGAGGTGGCCGCGGTGGCCACGCCGTCGGCATCGCCTATGCGGCGGCCCCGAGCGACGCGCCGGCGGTGCAATTCACCCCCGGCACGCCCGGCGACGGCGGCAGCGCCGCGCCCGGCGGTTTGCCAGAGAGCGCCGGTGCGCCAGGCAGCGCTGGAAGCTGCTGGGACTTCGCGACCGGCGAGAGCTGCGGGCAGTGAGAGCCACCATGTCGTTCCGTGACAATCCCACGAGGCCAGACGTAAACCAGCGTCCCTTCACGGATTTCGCCGTGAAAGCGCTTGGCGAGCAGCCACGTCGGCGGCACGATGGGCGTCCTCTGCTCGAGAGGCGCGCCCATGTCGAAGCGTCGATGGTTCAGCAGCAACGGCATGCGTCGTTCGGGAAACGTGATCCACGTGAGCCCGACGCTGCTGTGGGAGCTGTCGTGGGTGCGCAAGATGGGCCTCGAGGACATCGACTGGGACCCGGAGCGCTACTGCTTGTGCTGCAGAGGGGAGCGAGCCGATCGAGGAGAGGCGGTCGAGGCTCTCGCGCCGCCGCCGTCCGAGGCGCGACCCAAGCTCCTGTTGCGGGAAGACGGCGAGGACGCGGCGGCATCCGCCGGCGCGTCACGAGCGCGCAGCGCACGGAGGGGTATGCCGAGGCACGTGAAGCTCGTGCGACTGCTGCGGCCCAAGCCCGAGCAGACGTGATCGAGGGGCACCGCACCAACGGCGCGCTTTCAGGAGAGCACGCGAGCGCCGCGAGCACGGCCCGCGCGCGCTGACGACCAGCGGCAGCGCCGCGGCGCGCTGCCCCAGAGAAATGACCTGGCGCGCTGCCATTGCAGTGCGCCTCGGCTCGGCTCGTCCTCTGGGCGAGCGCACGAGGAGGACGATCGTGTATCCACAGCTCGCCATCGAGGCGGCAGCGCACTCGGATGTGGGCCGCCGCAGGAGCCACAACGAGGACAGCTTCGCGGCGCTACCGTGCCTGGGGCTCTTCATGGTGGCCGATGGGCTGGGGGGCAATGCGGCAGGTGAGATTGCCTCACGCATGGCGATCGAGGTGGTCAAGAGCTGCTTCGAGGAGGAGGACGATCTCCAGGACACATGGCCTTACGGCACGGCGAGGCCGCACGACCGGGACGAGGTGCGCCTGGTGCTGAGCGTGCGGCGCGCTAACCGGGAGATCTACCAGGCGAGCCAGCAAGAGGACGAGATGCGCGGCATGGCGACGACCTTCGCGGGCGTGCTGCTCGCGCCCGGGATGGCGTACATCGCGCACGTGGGCGACTCGCGCGTCTACCGGATGCGCGGAGGCACGCTGGAGCGGCTCACGCGGGATCACACGCTGCTGGAGGAGCTGCTCCGAGACGGCGACGGCGCGCTGGCAGCGCTCGAGGCGCTGAGCGACCGGGCCAACGCGGTAACGCGCGCGCTCGGCTGCGACGAGAGCGTGGCGATCGAATCGCGGGTGGAGGCGACCGCGCCGGGAGACATCTTCCTCGTGTGCTCGGACGGGCTGTGGGGCCCAGTGCCCGAGGGGCAGATCGCCGGCATTCTCGGGGCGCATCGCGATCTGAGCCTTGCGGCGAGCTTGCTCGTCGACCTCGCCAACGAGCACGGGGGGCCGGACAACGTGACGTGCGTACTGGCGCGCCTCGGAGGCGGGTGACGTGGGCGGCGGTGACGTGCTGCGGGTGGAGCTGTCGCTCACGTGCGGCGAGGCGCTGCACATCGAGCGGATCGCGGCCTGCGAGAGCGGTGTCGTCGCTCTTCACGGCCGACACGAAGGCGGGATCAAGTTGACGACCGCGGCCATTCAGCCTTCGGACCTCTCCATGATAACCGAGACGGCGGCGATGGACGCACCCCTCCCGTCCCGCGCGGAGCGCGGGACAAGGGAGGGGCGGACCGCGCGCAGGCCCGAAGGGCCGAGCACGGGCCGGGGGTGGGCATCTATCATTCTCCTGCTCCTCCTTCTCTTTTCTGGGCCAAGGCCGCTCACCGACCAAGACGAGCGCGAAAGCCGCGAAGTCAGCCCTGGCGCGGCGAGCGGGACGCCTGGGTCGATCCTGCCCGTGAGACATCCGGCGTTCCAGACGGGGGTGGTCCACGTCGAGCCGGAACTGCGCGACGAGATGCAGCGGTACTGGGAGGAATACGCCGCCTGGGAGAAGACAAGGCAAGGGCCGCCGCCCAGGGTGCCGAGCGTGAGCGTGCGCGTCGACCACGAAGGAAAGCCGACCGAGGCGGCGGGGCTGCGGCACGCCATGGCGAACAAGGGCGGGGCGAAGAGCGTCGCGGCGCAGAGCGCAGGCGCGAAGAGCGGCAGCGGCAGCCCGTGGGCGGCGGACGCGGCGGCGGGCGCAGCGGTGATCGACAAGGGCGCGCTGCCGTCGGCGCTCCGGCCGGCGGTGAAGGCGGGCGAGGCGGCGGCGCGGCCGGAGAAGGCGCGGTGGGCGGCGACGGCGGCGGCAGCGCTGGCGCTGGCGGCCGGGATCGGGGCCGCGGCGATGTGCGGGGCGAGGGAGCGGGCGACGGTGGAAGGCGCGGCGGCGGCGCGGGGTAGGGCGAGCGATGCGGCGGCGCGGGGTGCGGTGGATGACGCGGCGGCGACGCGCGGCGAGAGCACCGCGGGCGATGCGGCGGTGAGCGACGCGGCGGCGAGCGGCGCGGCGGCGGCGCACGGCGAGAGCACGGCGGGCGGCGCGGTGGCCGTCGCGGCGAGTACGCCAGGGCGCGCGACACCCGCGGCGTCCGTCGAGCGCGCTGTGCCCGTCGTGGCTGCGGACCCAAGTGAAGCGGAGCGCGCAGCGCGCCGGAGGCACGAGCCGGATGCGCCGGCGTCGAGCGTGCCCGCGGTGCCGGCGCCGAAGCGGCAGCCTTCACCCGACGCGGCGCCCCATGGCGTCGCGGCATCGACGGGCACACCGGCGGCACCCGCGCCTACGAAGCCGCCGGCGCCCCCGGAGGCCGTGCCGCAACAGCCACCCCCCTACGTCGAAGGCGTCCCGGAGTTCTGACCATGAACAAGCATGCATTGCTGTGCTCACTCGGCCTCGCGATCGCGCTGACCGCGCCTGCGAGCAGCGCCCAGACAGCCGCCGGCTCCCCAGGCGCGGCAGAGGTGGATGCGCTGACGGACAAGGCGCGGCAGCTCTACGACGAGGGGCTCGCGGCGCTCAACCGATCGCGCTGGGCCGAGGCGCACGCGTCGTTCCTGGCGGCGTGGAGGATCAAGCAGCACTACCAGATCGCCTCGAACCTCGGCGTGGCCGAGCTGCGTCTCGGCAAGCACCGCGACGCCGCAGAGCACCTGTCGTGGTACCTGCGCGAGGCCCCCGCGGAGCGGACCGCGCAGCGCCAGCGCGCCGAGGCGCTGCTCAAGGAGGCGCTGGCGAAGGTGGCATCGGTCACGGTGAGCACCGTGCCGGCCGGCGCGGAGGTGACGGTCGATGGCGCCGTGGTGGGACGTACGCCGATGACATTGCCGGTGTTCCTGGAGCCGGGGCCGCATGTGATCAGCGCGGAGCTCGACGGGTACAAGCCGGCGCAGGAGCAGACCGAGCCGGCGGTAGGCGATGCGATCGGGATCACGCTGCACCTGGTCCGGAGCGATGCGGGCGCACCCGCTGCGATGGCTGCGCCGGCGACGGCGGCACCACGGGCGGCGAGCGGGACCGGGCCGACGAAGCTGCGGGAGACGACCGCGGCGCCACCGGAAGCGCGGAGCTGGGTGCCCGCGATCGTGCTGGGGGCGGCGAGCGTCGTGGGGCTCGGCGTGGGCGTCGGGTTGACCGTCGCCGCGAACGACGCGAGCGCGGAGACGAGCTCTCAGCGAGTCGCAATCTGGAACGCGGGCGGCGGCTGCATCGATGCTCCAGCGGAGCACGTCGGAGGGTGTGCGAAGCTTCGTGATGGAGAAGCGCGCGTCGATGCCTTCTCAAACGGAGCGCGCATCGCCTACACGACCTCGGGGCTGCTGCTCGCAGGAGCGCTGACGTACTGGCTGTGGCCAGCCACGCCCTCGGGAAACGTGAGTCGTGTGCAGTTGGTTCCCAACCTCGGTGCACGCCGCGCCGGCATCATTGCGCAGGGAGCTTGGTGATGGGATATCGCAAGCAATCAAGCTCGGCACGGACGCCGACCTCGACGCTCGGCATGGTCGGGTTCACCATCGCCCTCCTGGGCGGCTGCGACGGAGTGTGGAGCGATCGCGCGAACGACTGCAAGCTCACACTGATGTGCGAGGAGCACCGTGGGCTCTGGAACCGCGATGCGGGCGTTACGGGCTGCGTGCCGAGCGAGGAGGGCAACGCTGTAGAGGATCGATGCGGCGTGTTCGTCGCGGCGAGCGGCGACAACGCCAGCGCGGGGACCAAGGAGGCGCCAGTTAAGTCGCTGCGCGAAGCGATCGCGCGGGCAACGGACAAGGGGGGCGCGGTGTATGCGTGCGCGGAGGAGTTCGCCGAGGCGGTCGAGGTGCCCGCCGGCGTGACGCTCTTCGGCGGCCTGGACTGCGCGAACGGGTGGCAATGGATCGGCGAGCAGAAGAAGACGACGGTGGCGCCCGGCATCAAGGCGATCCCGCTGACGCTGGCGCGCGGTGAGGGCACGACGCGCGTCGAGGATGTCGAAGCGGTCGCGCCCGACGCGCAGGCGAAGGGGGGGAGCTCGATCGCGGTGCTCGCTGACGGTGCCATCGCGGAGCTGGCGCGCTGCGCGCTCGTCGCGGGCAACGCGGCGGACGGGGCGGACGGCGACAACGCGCCGAGCGAGGCACCCGAGCGCGCGCCCAGCGGCAGCAACGGCGTCGATGCGTGCAGCGACCTCGACGGCACGGAAGGGCCTGACACGACGCTGGCGGGCGGCGCGCAGGTGGTCAACAGGTGCGGCGGCGAGCTGTCCATCGGCGGGCGCGGCGGTGATGGCAACGAGAGCAACGGTGGCGGCGGGCAGATTGGAGAGTCTGGCGTGCTGGGTGCAGCGGGATCTGGAGAGCCCACAGTGGCCGATTGGAGCTGTGCTGCCGGCGGCACGGGCCAGGGCGGCGACAACGGCACCCCAGGCACCTCCGGCGCCGGCGCTAGCGGCCTGGGCGCGCTGAGCGCCACCGGCTACACCGGAGTGTTCGGCGGCGACGGCACGCCCGGTAAGCCCGGACAGGGCGGCGGCGGCGGTGGCGGCGCCAGGGGCGGCCCGGTCTGCGCCGGCGGCGTCGCGGGCGCGGGCGCGAGTGGCGGCAGCGGTGGCGCCGGCGGTTGCGGCGGCCTGCCTGGACGAGGCGGCGGTCCGGGTGGCGCCAGCATCGCGCTGGTGAGCGTGGAGGGAAAGGTGACGCTGACCGACTGCTCGCTGAAGGCCGGCAGCGGCGGCAAGGGAGGCGCTGGCGGCGACCTGCAGCCGGGCGGCGCCGGGGGCGTGGGCGGACTCGGAGGCATGGGCGTCGGCGGCTCGAAGAACGCATGTGATGGCGGCAGGGGAGGCCAAGGCGGCAACGGCGGCCCCGGCGGCGGCGGCCTCGGCGGCCCCTCGCTCGCGATCGCGTTCCGCGGTGGGTCGGTGAAGCAGGAAGGCAAGACGACGCTGACGCCCGGTGTCTCGGGCAAAGGTGGCCTCGGCGGGAGCAACAACCTGTCGATGAACGCTGGAGCTGACGGGGTGGCAGCCCCGGAGCAGGAGCTTCCGTGATGCTGAGGTGATGCCAAGCGCCGTATAAAGCGACGCCGACGTCGCGGTGTGATGCGGCGCGGAAGCGAGCCGAAGGCGCGCGAGAGCGGCTCGCGCGCGGCGGGTGAGCGAGGCGAGAAGATGCTCCGCCGTCGTGGCGGAACAGAGCGTTGGCGTGCGCATGGAGCGGTGCGAGCGCGGCGCGCGCAGAGGCGAGGTGCGCCCTGCGACGGCGCGCGGTGTGTCGAGGGCGAATCGTGGGACGAAGGCAGCGATGAGGATGAGAGCGACAAACAGCATGGAGGCGAGCAAAACATCCCGTCCCGCGCGGAGCGCGGGGCATGGGCGGGCTGGGCACGGAAGGGCCGCAGGCTGCGAGCGAGGCGTCTCGGGCGAAGCTGCCGGAGAACTCGACGGAGGTGTTGATACGACCCCACGTCGGCCTGCACGGCAGCGGCATCATCGTCGTGGGGGCGCGGTGATGAGCTGGAGAGATCAGGCGACGAGACGTTGGAGACTGCGCGCACTCACGTTAACCACCGCAGCCATCGTCGGCGCCAACGGTTGCGATGGGCTCTGGTACCACATTCAGGACGACTGCGAGGAGATGCTCACGTGCGAGCACTTTCTCCCGACGACCAGCAGCGGCGGGTCGGCCGAGGGATGCGTACCGAGCGAGAACGAGGCAAGCGTCGGCGATGCGTGCGGCGTGTTCGTCGCGGCGAGCGGCGACAACGCCAGCACGGGGACCAAGGAGGCGCCCGTCAAGACGCTGAGCGAGGCGATCGCTCGGGCCGCGGCCAAGGGGACCGCCGTATACGCGTGCGCCGAGGAATTCGCCGAGGCGGTCGAGGTGCCGGCCGGCGTGACGCTCTTCGGCGGGTTGGATTGCGCGAACGGGTGGCGATGGATTGGCGAACAGAAGAAGACGATCGTGGCGCCAGACGTGGACGCGATCCCGCTGAGGCTCATGCGCGGTGAGGGGACGACGCGCGTCGAGGACGTCGAGGCGCGCGCGCCTGACACGCTGGCGAACGGCGGCTCGTCGATCGCCGTGCTCGCCGCCGGTGCCACCGTCGAACTCGCGCGCTGCGCCCTCATTGCCGGCAACGCGGCCGATGGTATCGACGGCGACGATGCACCGAGTGAGGCGCCGGAACGAGCGCCGGGCGGCAGCGACGGCGCCGACGCGTGCAGCGACCTCGACGACGTGGAGGGGCCGGACGCGATGCTGTCGGGTGGCGCGCAGGTGGTCAACGAGTGCGGGGAGGAACTGTCCATCGGAGGCAGCGGCGGCGATGGCAACATCAACAACGGCGCCGGTGGCGTGTCAGGCCAGACCGGCGTCGAGGGACAGGCTGGCGCCGGCGAGCCACCGTCGATGAACGAGAGATGGAACTGCGGCGCCATCCCGAATGATCCGACCAAGGGCGGTGGCAGCGCCGGCGCAAACGGCACCCCCGGCACCTCCGGCGCCGGCGCTAGCGGCCTCGGCGCGCTGAGCGCCACCGGCTACACCGGAGTGCCCGGCGGGGACGGCACGCCCGGCAAGCCCGGACAGGGCGGCGGCGGCGGTGGCGGCGCCAGGGGCGGCCCGGTCTGCGCCGGCGGCGTCTCGGGCGCGGGCGCCAGCGGCGGCAGCGGTGGCGCGGGCGGCTGCGGCGGCCTGCCTGGACGAGGTGGCGGTCCGGGTGGCGCCAGCATCGCGCTCGCCAGCGTCGACGCCAGCGTCACCCTCATCGATTGCACCCTCACCGCCGGACGCGGTGGCAACGGTGGCAAGGGTGGCAACCTCCAGCCGGGAGCCTCTGGCGGCTCGGGTGGCCGAGGTGGCGTCGGCCTGGGTGGCTCCAGCGACGGCTGCGCCGGTGGCCAAGGTGGCAAGGGCGGCAACGGGGGCCCCGGCGGCGGAGGCATCGGCGGGCCATCGCTCGCGATCGCGTTCCGCGGTGAGCCAGTGCAGCAGCAAGGCAAGACGATGCTGATGCCCGGTACCCCGGGCGCCGGTGGTCCTGGCGGGAGCAACAACGTGGCGAGCAACGCGGGAGCGGACGGCATGACGGCCGCGGAACAGGAGCTTCCGTGAGCGGTCTGGCGCAACCTGCAGCAGCGGACGGTGTATCGAAGGCAAGACTTGGACGGAGGGCAGCGATGAGAACGATGAGCAGCAAGGCATCCCCTCACGTCCCGCGCGGAGGCCGGGACGTGGGACGGGCCGGCCGCGCGCAGGCGCGAAGCGCCGAGCACCGCCGGGGCGTGGGCATCCCTCATTTCGCCTCGCCAGGGTTCGCCATCCTCGTGATGGCGGCGGGAGTTTCCCTCGCCGGATGCGCCATTCGGCCTGCGGATGCCACGGCGGCGCCGACGCACCCGTCATCGTCCCTGCAGGAAACACCCGCGGAGCGGACAGCGCAGGGGGAGCGCGCGAACTGCTGGAGAGCGGACGTCACGAGCAATCCAGCGCAGCAGTCCTCGTCCGTGGAGCTGACGCCCGAGGAGACGACGGAGCTGGAGCAGGCCGCGGTGAGGCTGAACGAAGTGCTGGCCAGGATCGTGTCGCTCGAGGTTGCGACAGTGCCGGAAGGCGCGCAGGTGACGGTCGACGGATGCGTTAGGGGGCGGACCCCGCTCTTGTATCCGGTGTTCCTGGAGCCGGGTCCGCATCTGATCCGTGCGGCGCTCGAGGGCTACATGCCGACGCGGCATGTCATCGAGACGACGGCGGGGGAGACGCTGGGGCTGACGGTGCATCTGCGTCCGTCGCACACGGAGGTGCCCGCCACGATGGATGCACCCGGTGAAGGAGGCGCCGCTTGCGGCGAGCCACGTCGCCGCGGAGTCGGAGCGTTGATGGAGTGAGCGCGCAGCCCTGAGACGACGAGGAGGTGCGCGTGAGACGTGGCGACGTCGCGCGAGAGTCGATCGAGCGCGACGGCTGATCGAGGCGAGACCGCGCTCCGCCATGGCGGAGCGGTAGCGACGTCGCGAAGGCCGCGCGCAGCGCGGTCTGATCAGAAGCAGAGGAACGCGCGCCGCCGTCTGCGGCGCGCCATGGCTCGGCTCGTCCTGTCGACGAGCGCACGAGGAGGACGATCGTGTATCCACAGCTCGCCATCGAGGCGGCAGCGCAGTCAGACGTGGGCCGCCGCCGCAGCCACAACGAGGACAGCTTCGCGGCGCTACCGTGCCTGGGGCTCTTCATGGTGGCCGATGGATTGGGCGGCAACGCGGCCGGAGAGGTGGCGTCGCGTATGGCCATCGAGGTGGTCAAGAGCTGCATCGAGGAGGACGAGGAGCTCGAGGATACGTGGCCGTACGGCACAGGAAGCGCGCACGACCGAGACGAGGTGCGGCTGGTGCTGAGCGTGCGGCGCGCTAACCGGGAGATCTACGAGGCGAGCCAGCAGCAGGACGAGGTGCGCGGCATGGCGACGACCTTCGCGGGCGTGCTGCTCGGGCCCGGCATGGCGTACATCGCCCACGTGGGCGACTCGCGCGTCTACCGCATGCGCGGCGGCCGACTCGAGCGCCTGACGCGGGATCACACGCTGCTGGAGGAGCTGCTCCGGGACGGCGATGGCGCGCTCGCGGCGCTCGAGGCGCTGAGCGACCGGGCCAATGCGGTGACTCGGGCGCTCGGGTGCGACAAGAGCGTGGACATCGAGTCGCGGGTGGAGGCGACGATGCCGGGCGATCTGTTCCTCGTGTGCTCGGACGGGCTGTGGGGCCCTGTGCCCGAGGCGCGGATCGAGGGCGTGCTGGGAAGGCACCGGGACCTGAGCCTCGCGGCGAGCCTGCTGGTCGACATCGCGAACGAGCACGGGGGTCCGGACAACGTGACGTGCGTGCTGGCGCGCCTTGGAGGCGGGTGACGTGGTCGGCGGTGACGCGCTGCCGCGGCTGAAGGCACCGCTCGCGTGCGGCGAGGTGCTGCGCGTCGAGCAGGTCGACTTACGAGGCGGCGCCGTCGCTCTTCACGGCGAGATGACGGTACGATCAAGATGAGGACCACGGCCATTCAGCCTTCGGACCTCTCCATGACAACCGAGACGGCGGCGATGGACGCACCCCTCCCGTCCCGCGCGGAGCGCGGGACTTGGGAGGGGCGGACCGCGCGCAGGCCCGAAGGGCCGAGCACGGGCCGGGGGTGGGCATCTATCATTCTCCTGCTCCTCCTTCTCTTTTCTCGGCCAAGGGCGCTCACCGACCAAGACGAGCGCGAAAGCCCCGAAGCCAGCCCTGGCGCGGCGCGCGGCACGCCGGGTCGATCCCGCCCGTGAGACACCCGGCGTTCGAGACGGGGGTGGTGCACGTGGAGCCGGAGCTGCGCGACGAGATGCAGCGGTACTGGGAGGACTACGCGGCGTGGGAGAAGACGAGGCAAGGGCCGCCGCCCACCGTGCCGAGCGTGAGCGTGCGGGTGGACCACGAGGGGAAGCCGAGCGAGGCGGCAGGGCTGCGCGACGCCTTGGCGAGGAAGGGCGCGGGAAAGAAGGGCGGCGGCGGCATCGCTTGCGATCGCGTTTCGCGGCGGATCGGTGAAGCAGGAAGGCACGACGACGCTGACGCCAGGTACTCCCGGAGCGGGTAGTCCTGGTGGGAGCAACAACGTGGCGAGCAACGGCGGAGCCGACGGCGTGACGGCTGCGGAGCAGGAGCTCCCGTGAGCGCTCCGGTGCGGCCAGGCCGAGCGCCGTGTGGAGCGCGCTCTGGGTGTCCGCAGGGGCGAGGTGCGGCCTGCCGCCGCGCGCGGGACATCAAGGGCAAGGCGTGCGATGAGGCAGCGATGAGAACGATGGACAGCAAGTCAGCGACCAAGGCATCCCCTCGTAGGGCGCGCAGCGCGCGGGAGGCGGGAGGAGCCGGAGGCGGGCAGGCACAAGGCGCCGGACACCGCCGGGGCGTGAGCCTCTCTCATCTCGCACCGCCACGGGTCGGCGTCCTCGCGCTGGCCGCCGGGCTTTCGCTCGCCGGATGCGCTGTTCGGTCCGCGGACGTTGCGGCGACCCCGACGCTCGCGCCGTCGTGCTGCTGCTGTGCGGACATGAGGAGGGGACCCACGCAGGAGCCGTCGTCCGTTCAGCTGACGCCCGAGGAGATGGCGGCGATGCAGGAGCAGGCCGAGGCGGCGTTGAAGGAGGCGCTGACCAAGGTCATGACGCTCAAGGTGACGACAGTGCCGGAAGGCGCGCAGGTGACGGTCGATGGTCGCGTGGTGGGAAGGACGCCATTCGCGTATCCGGTGTTCCTGGCTCCCGGCGTGCATTGGATCGACACCGAGCTCGAGGGCCACATCCCGAGCCGGGATGCCATCGAAGCAACGGCAGGGAAGACGGTGAACCTGACGGTGAATCTGAGTCCGTCGAAGGCGGAGGTGGCCGCCACGACGGATGCGCTGCTGAAGCAGGCGTCGCCTGTGGCGACCCATGTCGCCGAGGAAGCGGAGCGCTGACGCAGGTGATGATGGCGCCATCCCGCCTGCGCTCGCATGGATCCTCAGCGAGCTTGCGCCGCTTCTCCGCGATCCTGTGGGTGTGCCATGACGAGGAAGAGGACGTGTCGGACGAGAGGAACGAGAGAATAGAGGTGCTCGATGAGCACCCGGTGGTCAAGGATCACGCTGGACGTGCGGTCCTTCAGGTTGCGCTGCTTGTGACGGTGTACTTCGAGGACGCGTACTAGCCTGAAGTGCGCGAAGCGGTTGTCTCATGCTGCGCAGGCTACTTTCAGGTGAGGCTGATGCGCGGCCGCAGGTTCCGCTCCCGCAGGAAAGGCTCGATGTCGTCCACGACGTCGAGCTGCACGCCCGCCAGGCTCATCGCCGCCGCGATCGTCTGGATGCCCATGCGCCCCAGCTTGTTCATCTCCGGCGGCGGCCGGACCACGATGTGCTCGATCTTGTCGCGCACGCTGAGGCCCCACTGGGTCAGGACCACGCGCGCCTCGGTCTCGTAGCGCACCATGAGCGCCATGTCGTAGATGAAGAACGCCCGCTCGCCCGGGCGCATCACGCTCACGAGCTTCTGGTAGGCGTCCACCGAGATGAACCGCGCGATCTCGCCCGTGGCCACCGTCTCCCGCACGAGCTGCACCAGCATCCCGGCCGGCTGCGTGATCCACACGCCGACGCTCCCGCTGTCGTCGAGCAGGTGCGGCTGCCTTCGGAACGGGGGCTTGCGGCTCGACGGAGGCATCTCTCTAATGACAGTAGCCATTCTGGCGATCTCGTCTCGCCCGTGGCAACCGGCCGCACCCCGTTCGCCCGATCCAGGCGGCAGAGCCGACGCGCGCTGCTGTCTCACAACTCACCGGGGAGCTCCCTCCCACATCGTTCACGCTGCGTCATCGTGGTCGTAAACGGCGGATGCGGCCAGAAATGTGCGCCCAGCCGTCCGGGACTGCCCGCGGGGGCGCGGCGAGCGGGTAGGCAGACCGGTGTGCAGGCCGCCACGGACGGGCCCTGAAACCGAGGCAACCCTGGAAGATCGCTGGCTTTTCTCCCGCGCTCCGGCCCTGCTGCTCAGCCCGGGCGCCGCCGGTCGGGGCACCCGTCGCGCGCGATGGCGTACGGCGCGTGCGGCGCGTGCGGCGGGGTACTTCGGGCGCGCGGCCGATCAGGCGAACAGCGCGGCGCAGGCGGACCCGATCAGGTTGACGTGCTCGAGCCGCGCGATCCGGGGCTCGACGCGCGAGCCGAGGAGGGCGCGCAGCGTCTCGTTCACCCGCGGCGCATAGCGCGGATCGCCCCAGAAGAGGCTGCCCTCGGCGAGGACGCCGAGCCCCGGGGGGCCCTCGAGCACGTCGGCGACCGCCGCGAGCCCCGCCGCCACGAGGTCCGCCGAGCGCTGCAGCAGATCGCCGGCCACCCGCCGCGCCTCCGCCGTGCCCTCCTCGCGGAGCCGCACGAGGTCCGCGGCGCTCGTGAGGGGGGCGTGGTCCGGGCACAGCCGCCCGAAGAGCCGCGGCAGGTAGGCCCCGGACACCGCCTTCTCGAAGCGCTGGGCCCCCGGGTTCTCCGAGCTCGCGTCGAGCTCCGCGTCGAAGGGCTGGAGGTGCGGCGGGTTGAAGTTGCCGTTCTCGAGGTTGACCGCCATCGGCGCGACGAAGTGCCCCGTCTTGAGCTTCGGGATGCGACCGGCGGGGAGGAAGGTGGCCATGTTGGTCCCCGTCCCCACGATGAGCCCGATGAAGGCCGCGGGCTGCGACCCGCCGTGCGCGAAGGCGCCCCCGAGCAGGCTCGCCACCGTGTCGTTCAGCACCCGGACCGGGCCGGGCCGGAGCTTGCGCGCGGCGAGCGCCCGGCCGAGCCGCTCGCCCACGCTGGTGCCCTCGACCCCGGCGATCTGGACGCCCTTGGTCCAGCGGAGCAGCCGCGCGTCGAGCGACGGCAGCGTCTCCGACGGGTACGAGAAGCAGTAGCCCACCGGCAGGCCGTGCACGGCGCCGAGGCGCTCGACGAGCTCCGCCTGCACGTCGAAGAAGGCGTCGCCCGCGACCTCCGGCCCGCCCGGGAACTTCGCCGGCTCGGGCCCGGCGACGATGCGCGACACGCCGCCCGGCAAGAGCTCCACGATGGCGGCGCGCAGGTTCGTGCCGCCAGCGTCGACCACGACGGCGCGCCCGGTCATCCCATCCGGCGGCGGCGCGAGGTAGGCGGGGAGCGCGGCGATCTCGGTGCCGGGCGTGGAGAGGCCAAAGACGATGCGCGCCGCCAGGGTGCGGCGGATGTCCTGGAGCTCGGTGAGCGAGAGCTTCATCAGGGGAATTCTTACCCTCGGGCTCCTGAGAAGGAAATAACTTTGCACGTCGCGCCGCGAGCATGCTTGACGCAGGCCTCGCTCGGACGGCGGAACGGCAGCGGCAGGCCGCTGGCGGTTGCGCCGTGCGTCACCTGGCGGACGTGGCCGAAGAGCGGTTGTCGTCCACACCGAAGACGACGGGATAGACCACCGTCGCGACGCTCTTGCGATCCGCCGCGGAGGGGAATCGGAGGCCGCGGAAGACCTCGAGCACGCAGCCGATGACCTTCTCGTCGCGGAGGGGCGGCGCGGGCGAGGACGGCGCCGCCGCGCCGGGCGAGGGGAGCGCAATCAGCAGGGGCGCGTCCGCGGGCGGCCGATCGGCGTCGCCTGCATACGTCACCTTTCCCTGGCCGTCGACGGCGAGGTGCACGGGTATGCGCCCTTCGAGCTTGGGATTCTGGCGAAGGCCCTTTTCGTAGCAGGCGCGCATGGCGCCGAAGTTCTCCTGGACGACGCGGCGCACGACGTGGGGCGGGATGTGGGATTTGCCCTTGATCGGCTCATAGGGGTTGCTCTTGCAACGGCCGACGATGCTCCTCACGACCTTCGCGTCCTTGTCGAGCTCCCGCTCCAGCCCGGCGCGCGCCGCGCCTGCCTTCTTCAGGTTGGGCTTGTTGAGGATGAGCGACGCCCGCAGCTTGCGGATCGCGGTGCTGGTCCGGTCGAAGCTCTCCCGGATGTGCCTGGCCTCGCGGGCGAGCTCGGGATCGGCGAGGCGGACCGCGGGCGCGCCGGCCCAGAGGTCGAGCCGATCCGCGATCCGCAGCAGCACCTCGGGCGGCGTGCTCAGGTCAGACTCCCGGAGCACCTCGATCATCCGCGAGGCCTTCTGCACCTCGGGTCCGAGCGCCTCGCAGTCGGCCTCGACCGAGCGCGCGGGGCGCCCCTTCACGGGCCTGTCGGCCTTCGGTGCAAGGGCGCGCTCCTTGTCCTTGTCCGGCGCGCGCTCATTCGACGACATGGGCGACGACATGGGCGACGACCTGGGCGACAGCGCGGCATCGGGCTTGCTGTCGGCCTTGGAGGCAGGGGCGCGCGCCTTCTCGGGCGCGGACGCGCCTTCGCGGGCGCGCTGGCTCCCGGGCGAGCGCAGCGCGACGCGCTCCTTCTCCTCGGGCGAGCGCAGCGCGACGCGCTCCAGGTCGGCCCACGGGGCGTCGTCCCGCGCCTCCGCCGCCGAGGTCTCCAGGCGCTGGTGTTCCGGGGCGGCTTCCGTGACCAGCGCGGCGCGGGCGGCGGCCACCGGCTCGCGCCGTGACGGCGCCCCGCCGCAGCCGAGCAAGGCATGAACTCCGACGAGGACGAGCAACGCGCTTCGCATCGGTTCCTCCGACGTGCGTCCGACGTACGATCCGACGATCCGATACAGTACACCGGTCCGATCGGTGTCCGCACGCGAAACGGCGGGGCGCTTCCGGTAGGTGGGATAGGCGGGGCAGGGACGGTCGGTGCTCCGAGGTTCCGCGAGAGCGCCCCGGAGCGCACGGCTCAGTACGGCGAGGAGGGGGGCCGGGTTACATTGTCGGGCTCGACGGGCGGGGACTTCGTCGAGGAGGCGATGAGCTCCCGGATGCTCCGCTCCAGCTGCTCTATCCTGATCGGTTTGCTCAGGAACAGCGCGTTCTCCACCTGACGGAGGCTCTCTCGGATGGCCGGGTCACGCGTCCCGGTGAGCAGGATGATCGGGAGGTCGGCGCGGATCTTCCGGACCATGGAGACGAGCGTCAATCCATTGATGTCCGGCAGGTAGTAATCGGTGACGAGGACGTCCGCCTGCATGATGAGCGTCCGGTCCTCCAGCGCTGTCCTGCCGTTGAGGAAGCACTGCACGCGGTGCCCGTCGAGCGACAGGATGTCCTGCCACCCCTCACACAGCTCCTCGCTGTCCTCTACGATGATGATGTTCAGGAGCATGCTCCCACCACCATGTGGACCTGCGTGCCGGGCATTCATCACGGAGTAGCAGCTCACACGACGGGCGTCGAGGGCCCCAGTCCCCAGGGATTCGTCCCGCCCGGAGAACTGGCCGCATCCGAGATCCTGCACGGAAGCCCGTGTAAGGATCGTCCTTAGGTAAACTCAGGTAGTTTACGAGAAAAACGAACGGGCTCAAGCGGATTCAGCCGGGGCCCGAGGCCTCGGCGCCGCTCATCGACCGCGCCGGAGGGGCGCGTCGGAGGGAGGGGCGCGTCGGAGGGAGGGGCGCGTCGGAGGGAGGGGCGCGTCGGAGGGAGGGGCGCGTCGGAGGGAGGGGCGCCGTCGGAGGGGCGCGTCGGAGGGGCGCGTCAGAGGGGCGCCGAGGGGGCAGACGCGCCAACGCCCGTCACGCCGGGAAGGCCCATCGCGCCCGCTTCGCCACGCATCCCCGTGCGCGCCCGTGCGGCCTCAAACTTGCTTCTGGGGTAGCTCCAGCTCGAAGCAGGTATTCTTTTCCTCGGTGGCGAGGCGCAGATCGCCGCCGTGGTGCTGCGCGATGTTCCGCGAGAGGCTGAGCCCGAGCCCGGTGCCGTGCTCTTCCTTCTTCGTCGTGAAGAATGGCGTCATGATCTTCTCGGCGAGCGCGGGGTCGATCCCCTTGCCGCTGTCGATGATGCGCACGTTGACCTTGCCGTCCGACGATCGCGCCTCGATCCGGATCCATCGCTCCCGGAGCGCCGAGATCGCGTCCACCGCGTTGTTGATGAGGTTGATGAGGATCTGCACGATCTGGACGGGATAGCAGTCGATGACGAGCTCTTCCCGCGGGAGATCGAAGCTCAGGTGGACGCTCGCCTGCTGGAGCCGGAAGCCGCTGACGCGGACGGCCTCCCGGACCAGCTCCTGGACGTTGTGCGGGCGGAGCTGCTCCGACTCCATCCTGGTGATCGACTTGAGGCCAGAGATCACGTTGGTGATGTTCTCGACCATGCCGTCGATGTCGGTCGCGACCCGGGCGAGGCGCTCCTTCTCGAGCTGCCCTCGGTCCGCGAGCCTCTTCAGGAGATCGGTCTTCGTGGTGATCACGTTGAGGGGCGTGTTGATCTCGTGGGAGATCCCGGCAGCTACCTCGCCGAGCGAGGCGAGCTTGCTGAACCGCGAGAGCTCCTCCTGCTGGGAGAGGATGATCCGCTGGGCCTGGACACGCTGCGTGACGTCGAAGAGCAGGAGGATGAGGTAATTCGGCTCCTCGCCGCCGAAGCTGATGGTGGCGGTCCTGAGCTCGACCCAGAGCTCGCCGCCCGCCTTCTCCGCGAGGTTGATGGTGAACGACGCGAGCGGCCGCTGGCGGGCCGCCTCCGAGAGCTCGGCGGTGCGCGGCGACTCCGCGTCGCTCAGCACGATCTCGAGCAGCTCGTCGAGCGGCAGCCCGTGGAGCTCGGGCGCGCCCTTGCCGATCTTGTCGGCGAACTCGTTCGAGGCGAAGGTCACCTCGTAGGCCCCCTCGTGCGACTCGAGGATCGCGAGGCCCGCGTTGGACGCGGAGACGACCCTCTTGAAGACCTTGAGGTGCTGCTCCTGGAGCACCCGCTCGGTGATGTCGAGCGCGATCGTGCACACGGACTGCGCGGTGCGCCGGTCGTCGAGCAAAGGGAACTTCGACGATAGCCAGTAACGGAGCTTCCCGCCCACGTGCAGGCTCTCCTCCAGCCACATGGGCGACCGGCTCTTCAGCACCTCGAAGTCGCGCTCTCGCAGCGCGCTGCCGGCCTTCGGGCCGAACAGCTCCTCGTCCGTCCGCCCCAGCACCTCCTTCTCGGAGCGCCCGAGGACGTCGCAGAAGCGCTGGTTGACGTAGACGTAGGCGCCGATCGAGTCCTTCATGGTCACGAGCGCCGGCGTGTTGTCGACGATGGCGGAGAGCCGCTCCTTGCTGACCCGGCTCTGGGTGAGCGCGTGCACGAGCTCGGTGTTGTCGACGAAGCTCAGGACGAGCCCGTCCACCTCGCCCTTCGACCCGTCGATGAGCTGGACGCACGCCTCGAAGTGCCGGTCGAGGACCTCCAGCTGGAGCCGCATGGCCCGCCGCTCGCGCAGGCTCTCGCCGATCATCTCGAGGACGGGCTCGACGCTCAGGTGCGAGAGGGCGGCGCGGATGTGCTGGCCGCGGTCCACCTCCGAGATGCGGAAGAGGTAGCGCGAAGCGGGGTTGTAGTCGGTCAAGCGGAGGTTCTTGTCGACGACGAGGAGGGGATAGGCGATCGCGTTCTGGATGGCGACGAGCCGCTGGTTGAGCGTCACCAGCTCGGAGGACTTGACGTTGATCTCCTGGTTCAGCGTCGTCAGCTCCTCGTTCGCCGACTGGAGCTCCTCGTTCGTCGTCTCGAGCTCCTCGTTCGTCGACTGGAGCTCCTCGTTGGACGACTGGAGCTCCTCGTTGAGGGCCTGGAGCTCCTCGGTGGCGGTGTCGTGCTCCTCGATGACGGTCTGGAGGTGCTCCCGCGCCGCCGCGAGCTCCTGCTCGAGCCGCCGCATCTGCTCCTCCGGCGCGAGGCGGGAGCTGCCCGCGGTCGACTTGACGGGGCGGAGCGCGTCGTGCGGCGCCTGGCTGAAGCAGACGATGAACTCGACCCGGCCGTCGGAGGGGAGCGGGGCGACGGTGAGCTGGATCCTCCGCTCGTCGCGGTCGATGACGAACCTGTGCCGCTGGTCCCCCTTCGCGGCGTGGCCGGACCGCTCTGCCCGGTGGAGCAGCGCGCTGACCTCGACCGCCACGTCGGACGGGAGCAGCTTCTGGATCGTGACGGACGGCTCGCCCTTCGGGAAATGCAGGTACCGGTTGGCGCCCCCGAAGACGTGCCGCACCCGGTGGTCCTGGTCGACGAGCACCGAGTCCGGGGCGAAGCCGTTCACCATGGAGGTGAAGAGATCCATCGCCGTGGTGGACTGGCGATCCTTCGTGATGAGCGCGCTCTCGCGGTTGAACTCCTGCCTCGAGTACGAGCGCGGGAGATCGCCCTTCTTCGCGGACCGGACGAAGATCTTCGCGTTCTTGTCCGTGAGCTCGAAGAGATCGCTCACGGTGGTCGCGGACTCGGATTTGCCGAGGAACAGGACAGCCTGGTTGTCCATCGCGAAATGGAACGTCTTGAGCGTGTGCTCCTGGAGGTGGGAGTTGAAGTAGATCAAGACGTTGCGGCACGAGACGAGGTCCAGCTTGAGGAAGGGCGGGTCCTGGGCGACGTCGTGGCGCGCGAAGACGATGGCGTCGCGGGCGTAGTCCTTGATCCTGAACCACTGGTCCTGCTCGTCGAAGTACCTGGACCGCAGCCTGGGCGGGATGTCGGCGACCGACGCCTGCTGGTAGAGCCCCTTGCGCGCGACGGACATCGCCTGCTCGTCGATGTCCGTCGCGAAGATCTGGACGTTGAGCTGCTTGTTCGCCTTCGCGAGCGCCTCGAAGACGAGGATGGCGATCGAGTACGCCTCCTCCCCCGTGGCGCAGCCGACGACCCAGGCGCGGAAGCTGTCGCCGGTCCGCTTCTGGTCGATCCGCTCGGCGATGGCGCCCGCGAGGGCCCTGAACGAGTGCTCGTCGCGGAAGAAGGATGTGACCGAGATCAGGATGTCCTGGAAGAGGAGCCTGCTCTCCTCGGGGCGCACGCGGAGGTACTCGGCGTAGGCCTCGATCGACTCGCAGCGCGTGGCGATGACCCGCCGCTCGATCCGCCGGCGCACCGTGGACTGCTTGTACTGGGCGAAGTTGACCCGGCTCGCCTTCTCCAGGAAGGAGAGGATGCTCTGGTACGGGTCCTGCTGGCTCAGGCTGAGCTGCCGGAGCGAGGCGTCCGGCTGGTCCTGGCGGCCGGCGAGCTCGTTGAACTTGCTGAGCTGATTGGCCATCTCCTCCAGGCCGAGCTCGAGATCGACGGCGCCCGTCTGCTTCGCGGCGCGCGGCATCCCGTCGTACTTGGCCGACTCGGGGGTCTGGCAGATGGTGACCCCGCCCGCGGCCTTGATGGCGAGGACGCCCTGCGCGCCGTCCGACCCCGTCCCCGAGAGGACCACGCCGATGGCGTTCTCACCGTAGTGCTCGGCGATCGACTTGAAGAACAGGTCGACCGACGGCTTCGGGCCGACCTTGGTCCCGGGCTTCCGCAGGAGGAGGGCGCGGCCGTCGGCGATCACATCCGCGTTGGGCGGGGTCACGTAGACCGTGTTCGCGCAGAGGTCCTCGCCCTCGGTGACCTCTTTGACGCTCAGGGAGGTGGAGTGGCTGATGATCTCGACCAGCCGACTCCGGTGCTGCGGCGCGAGGTGCTGGACGATGACCAGGCTCATCCGATCGGCGCTCTTGAGGCCGCCAATCAGGACCCGGAGCGCCTCGAGACCTCCGGCGGAGGAGCCGATCCCGACGACGTAGGAGGGGCTGACCTGGACGAGGGGCGCGCGCGGCGCAGGCTCGCCCGCGGGACCGAGCGCTCGAGCCTCCAGCTTCGGTGCGACCTGGGCATTCGCCGGCTTCTTCTTCCTGCTGGATGGCCGCCTGGCGCGGCTGCTGTTCTTCGTTCTCATGGACAACAGAGCGCGAGGGCAACGGGGTCGTGAGAATAACGGACGGGCGCGTAGGAGCCATCCGTACCACGCTGCGCGCGCCGGCGCAGGGGCCTCGACGCCGGCGCGCTGCCGGCGATCGCGGCAATCGCGGCGCGCGGCGGCGCTTCCGATGGCGGGGACCGCGCCGCCGGCGCGCTGGGGGCTGCCGCGCAGGGCGGGGATCGGGCAGGATGCAGGGCGCCGCACGCGAACGGACGCGAGAGGCGGTCGAGAGTGTACAAGGTGAGCAAGCGCGAAAAGAACGGCCGCAGCGTGGGCGGGAAAGACGATCACGGCAGGGGCGAGGGCGAGCTCGCGGAGGCGGCGCGCGCGCTCGAGCGGGAGCTCCTCCGCTTCGAGGAGCTCGCCGAGTCGGCGCGGCGGCTCTCGCTGGATACGCGCAAGGGGATCGAGCGCGCGGCGAAGTCGACGACGGAGGCCGCGGAGGCGCAGCAGCGCGTGAGCGTGGCGCTCGGGTCGCTGATCGCGGCGATCGCCGCGGCGCGGGATCGCCACGAGGCGACGGCCACGGCGCTGGCGGCGCGCGGGGAGGAGATCAAGCGGCGGGCCGAGCAGCTCGGGGAGCTGTTCCAGCGCTTCGCGGCGCTCGGTGAGGAGGGGCGGGGCATCAACCAGCTGGTGCAGGAGACCGCGGCGCGCCAGCGCGAGGCGACGAGCCCGGAGCAGATCGGCGAGGTGGTGGCGGCCATGGACGAGGTGGAAGGGCGCATGGCGCGCCTTGCGGACGACGCGCGCGAGCTGGCTCAGGCGGCGACGGCGGCGGGGATCGTCGATCTCGCCGAGCAGGCGGACGGGATGCGGCAGCAGGTGACCGCGATGCGGAACAAGGTGGGGCTCCTGCGGAAAGGGATGATCGCGCGGCTGTCCGGGGGGGCGCCGCCGAACTAGGGGGAGCGCGGGAGGGAGAGCCTGGACTGGACCAAGGAGCCCGGCCCGCGGGGAGGGGGCCCTTCGCGCGGGGCGGGCACGGGCCGAACTCGCGTGGGACGTCCAGTGCCCGACGTGCTGCGCACGTCGGACACTGGACGTAAATTGCGCTCAAACACCGGCCCGCGCCCGCCCCGCGCGAAGGGCCCCCTCCCCGCAGGCCTACGGTGGAGTTGGTTCAGACAGCGAAGGGCCCCCTCCCCGCGGGCCTACGGTGGAGTTTCAGACACCAGCCGCCAACCACGCGAGAAGGAGTCCGTCTACGCGCGCCTGCGGGGACTGCCGCGCTAGGCGGCGGAGGGCTCGCGGCAGAGCGTGAAGTAGTGATCGAGGGGCTTCTCGCCCTTGTACGCGGCGCCGATGGAGACGTCCCTCGAGAGACGACGCATGAAGTCACGCGTTCCGTCGTAAACGACGGATTGGAGACCCTTGCTGTTCGGGACGACAGGAGGCCAGCCGGGAGGCACCGGGCCGTCAGGGACCTGGAAGTAGTCGATCACGACCGCACCACGCTCCTGCCAGGACGGATTGCCCGCCGTCGGAACCGCGACGAAGAACCCCGGGCCAACCCAGGAACGCGTGAGCCCCTCGTTGTAACCAAAGAGACGAGCGCTGCCGTCCTCCGGGAGAGCAAAGCGCTTCTCGAAGAAACGAAACGGCGAGGGAAGAGGAAGGGTGTTCCTCCCCTTGTGATGAACTCCCACCCGGCGCGGGGTGCCGTCCGGGACGAAGAAGTCGAGCGTGAGCGCCGGGGCCTGGCCCGCGGCGGCATAGAGCGCGCGCTGATCCGCGCGGGTCGTCGTCGACAGGGCGCGGAGGCGCTCGTCGTGCGTCAACCCGTCAAGGTGCTCGGCGAGGCGGGCCACCGGGGCGTTCTGGCGAAGAAGTTGAATGAGCTCCGACATGGGCAGGCGAGCATAGCAGCGCGCAGCTATCGCGCATCGCGCAGGTCGCCCCGCACGAAGCAAGGTTGACCGGGCGAGACGCCCTGTCGCCAAGAGGGCTTCAGCGGCAGTGGGCAGGAGAACGCAGCAGGGCGGCGGCAGGCGCGGTCAGCTCCGCGCCATCGAGGCCGGCGACGAACCGGGCGAAGGCCGGCCCGTCACCGGCCGTCAGCGCGAACGCCGCGCAGACGGCAGCGGAATGGACCGAGCGGGCAGCGGGCGAGCGGAGCACGCGAGTCAGACCCGCCAGCGCGTCCGCGTTGCCCGCCGCCGCAGGCGCGGCCGAGGCGACCACGGCGCGGAGATCCGCGCCGAGGACGTCGGCGACGTCGGTCGCGCCGAGCACGCCGGCGAAGAAGGCACGCCACTCGGGGAGGGCAGCAGGGTCGAGCCCGTCGAGGTACGCCGTGAGGTGCCGGATCGCGAGCACGCGGGCGCGCACCGAAGACGACGCCAGCGCGACCTTCCCCCACGCGAGGAGCGCGCGCTCGGGCGGCAACCTGAACTTGGAGAGGAACAGGAGCCGCGCGTCCGAGACGCCGCCCGACGCGAGCCCCGCCTCGAGCGCGGCCCAGTCCTCGGCGAACAGCGCCTCGGGCGACAGGACGGCATCGCAGGCGGCGTAGCTGGCGACGTAATCGAGGCCGTAGCTGTACGGCGCGGCGGTGAGCGCGCCGGTGAGCACGCGCGACCACGCGTCGCGGACCTCGACGTCGAGGCCCGGCGCGCCCGCGGCGTCGCACGCCGCCGCGAGCGCCACGGCCCTGGCCGCCTCGCCGTCGAGGTCGCCCACGAAGGCATCGAGCTGATCGGGGACGAGCCCCTCGGGCAGGCCGTCCTGGAGCGCGGCGAGCTGGTGCGCGCCCGCGAGGTCGAGGAAGCGCGAGACGCCGTCAGGATCGGACGGCACGCGGAGCGGGGCGACGAGCGCCGCGTAGGCCTCGAGGTCGCGCTCGGCGCCGAGGAAGGCCCACTCGGGGTGGCGATCTTGCGGGTCAACGACGAGGAGCTCGGAAGGACGCGCGGGCGCGACCTCGACGCGCTCGCCCGGCGCGAGCGTCTGCACGCGGGCGAGGCCATCCCCGGCGAACCACGCGAGCTCCAGGGGCGCGACGAGCGCGCCCTCGGGGTCGCGCAGCGTCACGAACGCCCCGCCGGAGGGCGCGGCCTCGACCGCGAGCGACGGGAGCTCCCTCGCCGCGACCGCGCGCCGCGCGCGGGCCGTCGCCTCCGGGCCGAGCGCCGGCGCGAAGGCGTCGAGGAACTCGTCCGTGCCGATGCTGCCGAAGCGGTGCGCCTCGAGGACGCCGCGGAGCGCCGACCAGAACGCCTCCTCGCCGGTGAGGCTGCGGATCTGGGTGAGCAGCCAGGCCGCGCGGCCGTAGGGGCCGCTCGTGTACTTGTCGTCCGGCGCGAGCGCCAGATCGCGGACTGCGTCGCCCCCCTGAAGACCGAGCTCGTCGCCGTTCAGCGTCCCCGCGCAGCTCTCGTCCGTGTAGACGCGCACGCCCTCCTGCTCGAGCAGCGTCGCCATGCCCTCCTTGATCCAGAGGTCGTCCCAGGTCTCCACCGTCACGAGGTCGCCGAACCACTGGTGCGCGAGCTCGTGCGTCGTGAGCAGGAGATCGGAGGCGAGCGCAGGCTGCGTGCTCCGCTCCTCGCGCTGGAAGCTGATGCTCGCGTGCTCGACGCCCCCCGCCGAGAAGTCCGGCAGGAGCACGAGCGCGTACTTCTCGAAGGGGTACGGCCCGAGCAGCTCCTCGAAGCGGCCGATCGCGCGCGCGAGCTCGTCGACCATCTCGCCGTGATCGCCTTGCAGCCCGCGGCGACGCCAGATCGCGATCGGGAGGTCGCCCTTCGCCCCGCGCTCGACCTCGAAATCGCCGATCGCGAACGCCATGAGGTACGTCGGCAGCGGGTAGTCGGTCTCGTAACGGACGAGGTGACCCGCGGCGCCGAGGTGCTCGTCGACCACGAGATCGCCGTTCGCGATCATCGCCTCGCCGCCGTCGACGCGCATGGACACAGAGAACAGGGCCCGGTCCGCGGGCGCGTCGTGGCAGGGCATCCACCACGACGCGCCGAGCGGCTCGGACACCGTGTAGACGGCGCGCACGGCGACCGGATCGCCGAGGCGCGCCGGCACCGCGCGGAGCGCTTCGCCGGAGAGCGCCTCGTAGTCGATCTCGATCGCGATCGGCTCGCCGCGCGCCGCCCCGGGCAGGCTCGAGAGGTCGATCGCGAGCGCGCGGCGCGACGGATCGATCGCGTGCGGGAGCGCGCCGCCGCCCTGCTGCCGGACCTCCTTCACCTCGGCGACGGCGCTGTCGAGCACGACGCTCCGCGGGCCGTCCCCCGTGAGCGACAGCGTGATGCCGAGCGTCGCGACGAGGCGGCTGCGCTCCCAGTCGAACTCGCCCCGGAGGTCGTAGCGCTCGACGTCGAACGCGCTGCCCTCGAGCGGCGCCGGGCCTTCTCCCGAGCACGCAGCGACGAGCGATCCAAGCAGCAGGCAGGCCACCCGGAACGCTCCGGGGCGGTGTTTCTGGACGGTGCAGTGCATCGGGTCTCCTCGGCGCTCGGTGGAAGAGGGCTTCACCTCGCGCGGCCGGGTCCCGCGACCTCGGAGCGCCCGAGCACAGGTCGGCGCGGCGGCGCATAACTGACCGCGGGACAGTTACAGAAACCGCGGCCGTGGCCAAGCGGCGGTGAGCGCGCCGGAGGTCGCGGCGAGAGGGCGGTCACGAAAAACGGGAGCGCTCGGTCTCCTGCACCACGGCCGCGAAACGCGCTCCATCGCGGGGGCGTACCCCTGCGCACCATGGGCGCAAATCGCCTTTCATTTGCAAGGGTTGCAGCGACCTGTGCGAGGATGCTCGCCGCCATGGCACATCACACAGAGGGGTGGGTGAGGGGGCGCTCGTTCGCGGCGCCGCTGGCTCTGGGCGCGGCGCTCGCCGTCGCGCTCGTCCCGAAGAGCTCGGCCGCTCAGACGTGGACCGGCGGGCGGACGACGCCGGTGCTCGACGAGATCGTCGCGATCGACCAGACCGGGGAGCCGCGCTGGCCGTACGGCGAGGAGGACGTCGCGGGCGACGGCGAGGCGACCTTCGCGCAGCCGGAGCGGTCGATCGACTTCCGCGCCGCCTACGCGATCGCCGATGCCGGGCGGCTCTGGGCGCGCGGGTACGTGTCGGAGACGACCGCGATCGGCGCCGAGGTCACGCTCTTCGTGTTCATCGACGCCGACAAGAACCGGGGGACCGGCGGCACGGCCCAGGCGCCGGAGATCGACGCGCGCTTCACGGCCGACGAGTCGATGGGCGGCTACGAGGTCGTGCTCGGCGTGAAGGGCGACGGCACGCTCTCGGGGGTCTGGTCTTTCGCGGCCGCGTCGGGGACCTATGAGCCCGTCACCGTCAACGAGATGCAGGTCGCGACCGAGGCCGGGACCGACGTCGACCCGCTGCTGCTCGGCGACGCGAGGCGCGGGTACGCGCAGGGATCGATCGATCTCGCCATCGCGGGCGTCAGCGCGGCGTGCGAGGCGAACCTGTACTTCCGGTCGGTCACCGACGCGGCGGGCGTCGGGCCGGGCGATCTCGACATCGGCATCTCCGCCCCGTGCGTGGCCGGCGACTCGGACGACGATCGCGTGCCCGACGTGATCGTGCCGCCCTCGGGCTGCACCCGCGACGCGGACTGCGCCGGCGCGGGCGTGTGCGTCGAGGGCGACTGCGTGCTGCCCGTGTCGTGCACCGACGACGCCGACTGCGACGCGGACGAGGACTGCTCGCCCGACTACCGGTGCGTCCCCACGCCGTCGGGGACCTGCACGTCGAACGATGAATGCGGCGACCTCGTGTGCCTGGACGGGCAGTGCGGTCCGTGCTCGCTGGGCGGCGTCCAGTGCGGCGCGGACGAGCGCTGCGCGCCGACCGGGCGCTGCGTCGAGGGCGCGGCGTCGAGCGGCGCGGGCGGGCCCGGCGAGCCGGACCTCGAGGCGGGCGACGCTGTCCAGGGCGGCGCCTGCGCCTGCACCTCCGGGCCCGCGCCCTTCGGCGGGGGCGCCCTCTCGCTGCTCGCCGTGGGCGGGCTCGCGCTCGCCTTCCGCCGGCGCCCGCGCCGCGGAGCCGGGGCTGACCGATGAAGAGGAGACCCATGCGCGCACCGATCATCGCCGCCATCGCCTGCACCGTCCTCGCCGCCGCGACGAGCGCGTCGGCGCAGGAGACGGACATCGACATCGAGCGCTTCAAGCCCGCCGTCACGCACGACGCCTTCGTCGTCACCGAGGGCTCCGGCGTCCGCGAGCCCGCGGACCCCTGGGAGATCGGGCTGCTCCTCAACTACGCGCGCAACCCGCTCATCGTCGCGACGGGCGACGGCGACCTGCGGCGCCAGATCGTGAGCGGCCGCCTGGGCGCCGACCTGATGGCCTCGGTCACGATCGCCGAGCCGTTCGCGCTCGGCCTCGACATCCCGTTCTTCCTCGCGCAGTCGGGCGAGGGCTCGCCGTCGTTCGGGGGCCTCGGCGACATCCGGCTCGTGCCGAAGCTGCGCCTGCTCGACGACCGCGACTCCATCGGCCTCGCCCTCGTGGCCGAGCTGCGCGTGCCCACGCACACGGGCGACTTCTCGGGCGGCGCGCGCAACGTCGTGTTCTGGCCGCGCATCGTGCTCGATCACCGCTTCGCGCCCGGGCTGCGCTTCGGCGTCAACGCGGGCGTCGCGATCCGCGAGGAGACGACGTACGCGAACGTCGAGGCGGCGAGCGAGCTGACGTACGCCGCGGCGCTCGGCTACCGCTTCGGCGGCATCGAAGGGAAGGTCGAGATCGGCGCCGAGGCGAACGGCGGCATCGGCCTCGCCGCGGACGACATGGCGGTGGAGGAGACGCCGCTCGAGGCGCTCGGCTACGTGAAGATCAACCCGAGCGAGGAGTGGGAGATCGTCGCGGGCCCGGGCATCGGCGCGCTGGCAGGGTACGGCGTGCCGATCTTCCGCGCGTTCGCGGGCGTGAAGTACACGCCGACCTCGCACGACGGCGACCACGACGGCGTCGACGACGAGCGCGACCAGTGCCCCGACGTCCCCGAGGATCGCGACGGCGACTACGACAGCGACGGCTGCCCCGAGGAGGACGCCGACGACGATCATGACGGCGTGCCGAACTCGGACGACGAGTGCCCGGACGAGAAAGAGACGATCAACGGCGTCAAGGACGACGACGGCTGCCCGGACAAGGGCGATCCGCAGGTCACGTACGAGCAGGGCGAGTTCGTGATGCGGGACACGATCCGCTTCCGTACCGGGTCGGCCGAGCTCGAGCCGGAGTCGTACAAGACGCTCGACCAGGTGGCGCTCGTCATGAAGGCGAACCCTGAGATCGAGCGGGTGAGGGTCGAGGGGCACACCGACGAGACCGGCACGCGCGAGCTGAACCTCGAGCTGAGCCAGCAGCGCGCGGACACGGTCCGGAACTACCTCATCCAGAAGGGCGTCAGCCCCGGCCGGCTCACGGCGGAGGGCTTTGGCCCGGACAGGCCGCTCGCGGAGGGCGACGACGACGCGAGCCGGGCGAAGAACCGACGCGTGGAGTTCGTCATCGACGAGTGAGGCCGCCGCGCTCGCTCCCGGAGCGCGCTCCGCCTCTCTCCCGGATGGTCGCCGGTCCCGTCGGGCCGGCATCGACCGCAATCCAGGACACCGGGTCACCCGACCGCTTCAGCCGATGTCCGCGGGGGCGCTCGCCCGCCTTCCTCGCTCCGTGGAGACCCATGCGCCCGCGATCTCGCCGCTGACCCGTCGCCCTCGCGCGACGGCGCTCTCCCGCGACGAGAGAGCGGCCAAGACGAGGGCGGGCCCGTCTCGCGTCCCCTTTCTGCACGGAGAGTGAGGTACGCCGTCACGGACATCCGGCGCATGGAGCTATAAAATTCCACTCACGGGTTGCGCACAGGTAGTCGGGCTTGCTCCCGGATCGCGATGCACCGAGACGCCGAGCGCGCCAGACGCCATTTCCCCGGCGCTGGCCGTGTGTTGCCGGATCGTGTCTGGCGGCCAGGCCGGCGCTGCGGAGCCCCCGGGCTGCTCAGCCTGCCTGCGCTCCAGATCGAGTCCCGCGTGCAATCCCGGAGCGCGTGTGTATCAGGTGGGGCGTCGAGGTAAGCGCGATGAAGTGTAATGAGGGGCCTTGCTCCTCCGCTGCCCTCCGCGCTACGTATGGACGGACGGGAGAGCTCGGCGATGACAGGAGAGCCGTTTGGGCAGCGTGCGGAGTCAGCAGCGGGTGCTCCCGATCCTTCCGCGGGGTCGAGCGCGGCGGGGGAGTCCGTGGACGAGCTCAAGGCCGAGATCGCACGCCTGCGCGCCCGCGTGGCGGAGCTCGAAGCGGCGCCGAGCCAGGCCGCCTCGCCCGCCGGCCTGGAGCCGGTCGTCGCCGAGAGCGCCGGGCAGCATAGCTATGACTATCTGCTGGCGCTCGTGAGCTATGTGCCGAACATCTTCTTCATCAAGGACCTCGACCACCGCTATGTAGCGATCAGCAAGCTCGGGGCGCAGTATCAGAACAAGAGCCCTGACGAGATCATCGGCCGCAGCGAGAGGGACCTGTTCCCGCACGAGGTCGCCGACAAGATGATCGCGGAAGAGCACCAGGTCCTCTCCACCGGCAAGCCGCTCGAGTACGAGCATGAGCTGACGTACTCGGACGGACAGCGGTACTTCTACTGCGTCAAATTCCCCATCTACAACACGAAGGGCGCGCCGCTCGGCGTCGGCGCCTTCATCCGGGACATCACCGACATGAAGCGCGTCGAGTTCGAGCGCCTCGCGATGAAGGAGCAGGTGATCAGGGCGCAACAGGCGGCGATCCGCGAGCTGTCGACGCCCCTCGTGCCGCTCGCGCCGGGGGTGATGGCGATGCCCCTCGTGGGCACCATCGACAGCGTGCGGGCCCACGAGATCCTGGAGACGCTGCTCGACGGGATCGCCAAGCAGAGCGCCCACACCGCCATCCTCGACATCACCGGCGTCCGCGTCGTCGACACCCAGGTCGCCAATGCGCTCGTCAGCGCCGCCCGAGCGGCGCGGCTGCTCGGCGCTCGCGTGGTGCTCACGGGCATCAGCCCGGCCGTGGCACAGACACTCGTACACCTGGAAGCCAAGCTGGACGGAATCATCACACTGGGTACGCTGGCGAACGGCATCGCCTATGCGCTCCAGGGCGCGACGAGCGCGAGCAAGCCGGCCGCGGGCCGGGGCACACCCAGCGCCGGCGGCGAGCTCGCACCGAAGCCAGGGGCGCCGTCGCTCGCCACATGACGAGCGATCGGCGTCGGGCCGGGTTCTGTCACGGAGTTGTCACATGCATGCGAGCGCCGGCGCCGCGCTGCTGCCGGTCCCGAAAGGGCGCTTCCACGCCTGCTCTCGGGTGGACATTTACCACGTCGCTGTAGCCTGCGAGCGAGCATCGGCGTCGCCGTCGTCTGTCGCCAAGGGGCTCACTCGCCTGCTGGCTGACCGGCGAAATGAACGCCGTCCCGCGTTCTGCGTCGGTCCACGCATCTCCGGGCCAGACCGGCTGAACGCCCCACCGCCTCGGTCGATAGCCGCTCGGCAGAGATAGCGCGCGCCCCGCGTCGCCAAAATCGTGCGATCGCCGCTGGTCGACCTCGAACCGTTCGAGGCGACGCGAGCGCCGCGCCTCGACTCGGTCCCTGAATTCTCGAGCAGCGGCCCGTCAGGCAAAAGACACCCACGGTTGCGTCTGTTAAGCGCATTTCACAAGGGTCCGACGAGCGCCAAGCGCGCTTCCTTGAATGCATGTGTCCATGTGCGCATCGAATCATCTCGAGGTGGCGAAAGCCTCGCTGATGAGACAAGATATTGGTTGAGGCGACGACTGTGGGGGGGGTGACCATCGGGCGGCGCTGAGGCGAGGCGCCCTCCGGGGAGCTGGCCCTGTCACCCGCCGCCTGGATTCGTCGTCCGGGATTCCTGCGCCGATCATCCATCATCCACCTGCTGCCCGATAGCCGAGGCAATCACATGTACGCACACAGTGTGGCCCGCACAGCGGAGCACATCCGGGACTGGCTCGTCCGCCGCCTCGCGGCCGCGAGGGGCGCCGATCCGCGGACCGTGGATGTCCATGAGCGGTTCAGTCGTCATGGCGTCGACTCGCAGGGCGCCGCGGGGCTCGTCGCCGAGCTCTCTCAGATGCTCGGCCGACCGCTGTCGCCCACCTTGATCTGGGAGCACCCGACCCCGGAGGCCCTGGCGCGCCACCTCGCCGGCCCGGCGGCGCCGGAGCGCCCGACGGTGAACGCGGGCCTTCCTTATAATGAGGACGAGCCCATTGCGATCGTCGGCGTGGCCTGCCGCTTCCCCGGAGCCGCGGGCCCGGGCGATTACTGGCGGCTCCTCCGCGGCGGGGTCGACGCGATCCAGGAGGCGCCGCGGTCGCGGTGGGATCCGGATGCGCTGTTCCACCCCGATCCCTCGGCGCCAGGAAAGATGAATACCCGCTGGGGCGGCTTCCTGGACCGGATTGACGAGTTCGAGCCGCAGTTCTTCGGGATCTCGCCGCGGGAGGCGATCCACATGGACCCCCAGCAGCGGCTCATGCTGGAGCTGGCCTGGGAGGCGCTGGAGGACGCGGGGCTCGTCGCCGGGGCGCTCAAGGGCAGCCGGACTGGCGTTTTCTTCGGCGTGGCCTGGACCGATTACGCCACGCTGGTCCACCGCGGCGGGCTCGGGGCCCTGGCCCAGCACACGGTGACGGGGTTCCACCACAGCATCGTGGCCAACCGCGTCTCGTACGTGCTCGGCCTGGAGGGGCCGAGCCTCGCCGTGGACACCGCGTGCTCATCGTCCCTCGTGGCGATGCACCTCGCCTGCGAGAGCCTCCGCCGGGGCGAATCGGCGCTCGCCCTCGCCGGCGGCGTGAACCTGAACATCATCCCGGAGAGCACGGTGGGGGTGTCGAAGTTCGGCGCGCTGTCCACGCAGGGGCGGTGCTTCACGTTCGACGCGCGCGCGAGCGGGTACGTCCGAGGCGAGGGAGGGGGCGTGATCGTCCTCAAGCCGCTCGCGCGCGCCATCGCGGACGGCGACCCCATCTACTGCGTGATCCGCGGCAGCGCGGTCAACAACGATGGGGCGAGCAACGGCCTCACCGCGCCGAGCCCCGCCGCCCAGGAGGCCGTGCTGCGGGCGGCCTACGCGCGGGCCGGCGTGGATCCCGCCGCCGTCGATTACGTCGAGGCGCACGGCACCGGGACCCTGCTCGGCGATCCGATCGAGGCCAGGGCGCTCGGCGCGGTGCTCGGCGCGGCGCGGTCGGCGCGGCCCGTCGGCAAACCGCTGCTCGTCGGATCGGTGAAGACCAACATCGGGCACCTCGAGGCCGCGTCGGGCGTGGCCGGCGTCATCAAGGTGGCGCTCTCCCTGAAGCACCGGGAGCTGCCGCCGAGCCTCCATTTCGAGACGCCCAACCCGTATATCCCCTTCGCCGAGCTGCGCCTCGACGTGCCGCGCGCGCTCGGCCCGTGGCCCGCGCCGGACCGGCCCGGGACGGCGGGGATCAGCGCGTTCGGCTTCGGCGGGACGAACTGCCACGCCGTGCTCGAGGCGCCCTGGGCGCCGCCGGCGGAGCTGCTCCCGCTCTCCGCCGGGAGCCCGGAGGCCCTGCGGTCGCTCGCCCGGGATGTCCTCGCCCAGGTCGTGGCCCAGGTCGTGGACCACGTCGCGGCGCCGGGCGAGCCCGCGCCGCTGTCGGCGCTGTGCCGCGCGGCGGCGGCGCGGGCGGGCGGAGCGCCGCACCGGCTCGCGGCGACGGTCCGCTCCCGCGAGGAGCTCCGGCGGCTGCTCGAGGGGTTCCTCGCGGGCGAGGCGAGGCCCGGGCTCTCGGCGGGCGAGGTGGCCCCGGAGCCGCGCGGGAAGCCCGTCTTCGTGTTCCCCGGCCAGGGCTCGCAGTGGGCCGGCATGGGCCGGGCGCTCCTCCACCGCGAGCCCGTGTTCAGGGCGGTCATGTCGCGGTGCGACGCGCTGATCCAGCAGTACGCGGGTTGGTCGCTGCTCGCGCTCCTCACGGAGCAGCGGGGCGGAGGGCGCATCGACGACATCGACGTGTCCTGCCCGGCCATCGCCTCGGTCGAGATCGCGCTCGCGGCGCTGTGGCGCTCCTGGGGGATCGAGCCCGCCGTCGTGGTGGGGCACAGCATCGGCGAGGCCGCGGCCGCGCACGTCGCCGGCGCGCTGAGCCTGGAGGACGCCCTGCTGGTGAGCTGCACGCAGGGGCGCGTGATCGCGCAGATCCGCGGCCGCGGCGCCATGGGGCTCGTGGCCCTGCCCTGGGAGGACGCCGGCCGCGCGCTGGCCGGTCACGAGGGGCGCCTGTGGCGCGCGGTCCGCGAGAGCCCGAGCTCGACGGTCGTGGCCGGGGACCCGGCGGCGCTGTCCGAGCTGTTCGCCGCGCTGGCGCAGCAGGGCGTCTTCTGCCGCCGGGTCCACGCCGACGTCG
Source organism: Sorangium sp. So ce1153 (assembly GCF_051521595.1). Classification (NCBI taxonomy): domain Bacteria; kingdom Pseudomonadati; phylum Myxococcota; order Polyangiales; family Polyangiaceae; genus Sorangium; species Sorangium sp. So ce1153. The sequence continues at coordinate 10,226,022 of NZ_CP150361.1, read as the reverse complement.
CGGCGCACACCCCGCAGGTCGACGCGCTCCGGGAGGAGCTGCTCGAGCGCCTGCGCGGCGTGAGGCCGGGCCCGGCGTCGGTGCCGATCGTCTCCGGCGTGACCGGCTCGCTCGTCGACGGCGAGCGGCTCGACGCCGCGCACTGGACGCGGAACCTGGCGGACGCGGTGATCTTCGGCGACGGGGTGTCGCGGCTCCTGGAGGAGGGGCACACGACGTTCATCGAGGTCAGCCCGACCCCGCTGCTGAAGCGCGCGCTGGAGGCGTGCGCCGAGCACGCCGGCCGGCAGGCGCTCGTCCTCCCCTCGCTCCGCCGCGGCGAGGACGAGCGCGCCGTGCTGCTCGACTCGCTCGGAGCGCTCCACGCCGCCGGGCAGCCGGTGCGCTGGCAGGCGCTGTACCCGGCCGGCGAGGAGCCGCCGCAGCTCGTGGCCCTGTCGGCGCACCGGCCCGAGGCGCTCGCCGCGCTGGTCGCGGCGCACCGGGACCTCCTCCGGGACGAGGCGGCGGGTGCGGCGGGCGCGGCGGAAGCGATCCCGAGCCTCCAGGACATCGCGTACACCGCGGGCGCCCGGCGCGGCCACCACGACTGCCGCCTCGCGCTGGTGGCCCGGTCGCGGGAGGAGCTGCGCGCGCTGCTCGACGCGTCGCTGCAGGGCGAGCCGCACGAGGGCGTCGCCCGCGGCCAGAGGAGCCCGGAGCAGCGGCCGAAGGTCGCCTTCGTCTTCCCGGGACAGGGCTCGCAGTGGGTCGGGATGGGGCGCGCGCTCGCCGCCGCCGAGCCGGTCTTCCGGGGCGTGCTGGAGGCCTGGGACGGGGCGATCCGGAGCGAGCTCGGCTGGTCGCTGCTGGCGGAGCTCGAGGCGGACGAGGGCCGCTCGCGGCTCCACGAGATCGACGTGGTGCAGCCCGCGCTCGTCGCGGTGGAGGTCGCCCTCGCGGCGCTGTGGCGCTCGTGGGGCGTCGAGCCGGACGCCGTGGTGGGCCACAGCATGGGCGAGGTCGCGGCGGCGCACGTCGCGGGCGCGCTGTCCCTGGAGGACGCCGCGCGCGTCATCTGCCGCCGCAGCCGGCTCCTCCGGCGGCTGAGCGCGCAGGGCGCGATGGCGCTCGTCGAGCTGCCGCTCGCGGACGCGACCCGCGCCCTCCGCGGCCACGAGGCCCGCGTCTCGGTGGCGGCGAGCAACAGCCCGCGATCCACGGTGCTGTCGGGCGATCGGTACGCGCTCGCGGACATCGTCGCCCGGCTCGACCGGCGCGGCGTGTTCTGGCGCTGGGTCAAGGTGGACGTGGCCTCGCACAGCCAGCAGGTGGAGCCCCTCCTCGACGAGCTCCGCGGCGCCCTGGGCGAGGTCGCTCCGGCCTCCGCGCAGGTGACGGTGTACTCCACGGTGACGGGCGAGGTCGTCGACGGCGCCGCGCTCACGGCCGCGTACTGGGCCCGGAACCTGCGGGAGCCGGTGCTCTTCTCGCAGGCCGTCGCGCGGCTCGCGGACGAGGAGCACACGCTGTTCCTGGAGATGAGCCCGCACCCGATCCTCGTGCCGGCGATCGAGGAGGGGCTGCGCGGGAGGGCGCACGAGGGCGTGGCGCTCGGGTCTCTGCGCCGGGGGCACGACGAGCGGCGGGCGGTCCTGCTGTCGCTGGCGTCCGTGTACGCGCACGGGCACCCGGTGGACTTCGAGCAGCTGTTCCATCGAGGCGGCCGCGTCGTCCGGCTGCCGAGCTATCCGTGGCAGCGCGAGCGGTACTGGATCGACGAGGCGCCCCGGGCAGCGCCGCCGGCCGCCGGGGCGCGGGTGCGCGACGACGAGGCGGGTCACCCGCTCCTCGGCCGGCGCCTCACCTCGTCGATGCACCCGGGGACCCACTTCTGGGAGCAGGAGCTGGGCACCGAGCGGCTGGCCTACCTGTCGGATCACCGCGTGCAGCAGGACGTGGTGCTGCCAGGCGCCGCCTTCCTGGAGATGGCCCTCTCGGCGGCCGCAGAGCTCCACGGCGGCGCGGCGCTGGAGGTCGAGGGCGTGGCGTTCGAGCGGATGCTCGTCGTGCCGCCGGGCGGCGGGCCGAGGGTCCAGCTCGTCCTCACCGAGGAAGGCACCGATCAGGCGGCCTTCGTCGTGTCGAGCGGCGAGGGCGGGGCCTGGGCGCGCCACGCCGCGGGGAGGCTGCGGCGGCGGCGATCCGGAGAGCGCTCGATCGAGGCGGACCGAGGCGAGCCGCCGCGGGCGATCCAGGCGCGTTGCTCGCGCGAGAGGAGCGGAGACGACCACTACCAGCGCCTCGGCGCCGCGGGGCTCTCGTTCGGCGAGAGCTTCCGGGGCGTGGAGCAGCTCTGGATCGGCCAGGGGGAGGCCCTCGCGCGGGTGCGGCGCCCGGGCGCGCTGGGCGAGCAGGCGCACGCCTACCAGGTGCACCCCGCCGTGCTCGACGCGTGCTTCCAGGCGGTGGCGGGGCTCCTCGACCCCGGTCCGGCGCCGTCCGGCGGCGCCGCGATGGTGCTCGTCGCGCTCGATCGCCTGCGCGTCGTCCGGGCGCCAGGGCAGGCGCTCTGGGCCCACGCGCGGCTGCGCGCCGGAGCGGTCAGCGACGGAGCGGTCAGCGACGCTGATGAGGAGAGCGCCTGGGACCTGCGCGTGCTCGACGACGACGGACAGACCGTGGTCGAGGCCCAGGGGCTGCGCGTCCGGCGGCTGTCGCCGCGCGCGCCCGCGCAGCGCCGCGGTGGCGCGCGGGCGGACGCGTGGCTCTACAGCGTCGCGTGGCGGCGGAAGGAGCCGAGGGCAGAGGAGCGGGAGGCGCGCGCCCTGCCGCCCGGCGCCTGGGTGCTGCTCACCGACCGCGGCGGGACGGGCGAGGCGCTGGCGGCCCTGCTGCGCCAGCGAGGCCACCGGTGCGTGCAGATCGAGGCGGGCGACCGGTACGCGCGCCTCGCGCCGGATCGGTACCGCGCCGACCCCGCGGAGCCCGGCGCGCTGCGCGCGGCGCTCCGCGACGCCTTCGCGGACCAGCCGTCCCCGCGCGGCCTCGTGCACCTGTGGGGCCTCGACGCGGCCGCGGCCGACGACACGACGGCGGAGACGCTGGCCGCGGACCAGGCGCCTTCCGTGCTCGGCGCGCTGCACCTCGCGCAGGCCGCGGTGCGCATGGGGTGGCGCGACGCGCCGAAGCTCTGGCTGGTGACGCGCGGGGCGCAGGCGGTGGGCGAGGCCCCTCGGGCCGTGTCGGTGGCCCAGGCGCCGCTCTGGGGCTTCGGTCGAGCCCTGGCCATGGAGCACCCGGAGCTCGGCTGCGCGCGCGTCGACCTCGACCTCGACGGAGCTGGCGGCGGCGAGCGCTCCGCGGACGACGCGCGCGCGCTGCTGCGAGAGCTCTCGTCGCACGAGGGGGAGGCCGACGTCGCGCTCCGCGCCAGCGGTCGCCACGTGGCGCGCCTGTCGCGCGCCGCGCTGGAGGGGCAGCGCGACGCCCCGCACCTCGACCCGGAGGGCGCCTACCTGATCACCGGGGGCCTCGGGGCCGTCCCGCTCGCCGTGGCCGCCTGGATGGCCGCGCAGGGCGCCCGCCACCTCGTGCTCGTCGGCGAGGACGACACGCCCGCGCCGGCCTGGGCCAGCGCGAAGGAGGCGCTCGAGGGGACGGGCGCAGAGGTGCTGCCGGTGCGCGCCGACGTGTCGCGGCGCGAGGACGTGGCCAGGGTGCTCGCGGAGATCGACCGGCGCGCGCTCCCGCTCCGGGGCGTCGTGCACGCGGCGGAGGCGCCCGGCGAAGGGCCCGTGCTGGCGCTCGACGCGCCGCGGCTGCGCGGGGCGATGGCGCCGTGGGTGCAGGGGGCCTGGAACCTCCATGCGATGACGCTCGATCGAGGGCTGGACGTCTTCGTCCTCCACGCGTCCGGCGCGTCGCTGCTCGGCACGCCGGGCCAGGCGAGCCGCGCGGCGGCGGGCGCGCTCCTCGACGCGCTCGCCCAGCACCGGCGAGCGTGCGGGCTGCCGGCGCTGAGCATCGGCTGGGGCGACCTCTCGGCGCGCGAAGCGGCGAAGAGCGCCGCGGCGCCCGGGCGCCCGGACGAGCGACGGTCGCACCAGGGGATCGGCGCCTTCACGCCCGCGCAGGGCGTGGAGGTGCTGGAGCGAGCGCTCGCCGCGGGCGCGCCCCACGTGGCGGCGCTCGACCTGAACCTGCGCCAGTGGATCGAGTTCTACCCGAGCGCGGCGGGCTCACCGCTCCTGTCGGAGCTCCGGAGCGAGGAGCGCCGGGCCGAGGCCGCGCCCGCGCCGTCGCGCCTCCGCGCGGCGCTGGAGGGCGCGCGTCCGGAGCGCCGCGCGGAGATGGCGGAGCAGCACGTCCGGGAGCAGCTCGGCGAGAGCCTGCGCCAGGACGCGTCGCGCATCCACCGGCTCGCGCCGTTCAAGAGCCTCGGCCTCGACTCCCTGCTCGCCCTCGAGCTCCGGAACCGGCTCGAGTCGAGCACAGGCCTCCAGCTCTCGGCCGCGCTGCTGTTCACCTACAGCGACGTGGCCTCGCTCGGCGACTACATCCTGCGTCAGCTCGGGCTCGCGCCCGATCAGGCGCGGGCGGAGTCGCAGCGCGCTCCGGGGAGCATCCCGCCGCCGCTGTCGTCGAGCATCCGTGAAGAGGTCGCGGCCATGTCGAGCCGGAGGGCCGAGCGGCTGCTGCTCGAGAGCATCGCGGCCATCACGGGAGGGGTCGACCGATGAGCAGCGAGTCCACGCCGGCGATCAAGCAGGCGCTCATCGCCATCAAGAAGCTCCAGGCGAAGCTCGACGCGGAGACGCGGGCGAAGACCGAGCCGATCGCGATCGTCGGGATGGCGTGCCGCTTCCCCGGCGCGGCGAGCCCGGAGGCGTTCTGGGAGCTGCTCGAGCAGGGGCGGGACGCGATCACCGAGGTCCCGGCGTCGCGGTGGCCGCTCGAGCCGCTGGGGGACGGCGCCGGCGCGGCGGAGGAGCGCGCGGCGCGCTGGGGGGCGTTCCTGAAGGACATCGACCTCTTCGACGCGCGCTTCTTCGGGATCACGCCGCGCGAGGCGAAGAGCATGGACCCCCAGCAGCGCCTCCTGCTCGAGGTGACCTGGGAGGCGCTGGAGCGCGCGGGGCAGCCGCCGGAGCGGCTCGTGGGCACGCGGAGCGCCGTGTTCATGGGCGTCGTGGTGACCGACTACGACCGGCTCGGCACGCTGGAGGGCGTCGCGCCGGACATGTACGCGATCACGGGCAACGGGCACTGCTTCCCGCCCGGGCGGCTGTCCTACGTCCTCGGGCTGCAGGGGCCGAGCATGGCCGTGGACACGGCGTGCTCGTCGTCGCTCGTCGCGGTCCACCTCGCCTGCCAGAGCCTGCGCAGCGGCGAGAGCTCGCTCGCGGTGGCGGGCGGGGTGAACCTCATGCTCACGCCGTGGGTGACGCAGGCGCTCGCCGCGTCGCAGGCCCTCTCCGTCGACGGGCGGTGCAAGACGTTCGACGCCCAGGCGAACGGCTTCGTGCGGGGCGAGGGCTGCGGGGTCGTCGTGCTGAAGCGGCTCTCGGACGCCGTCGCCGACGGCGACCCCGTGCTCGCGGTGATCCGCGGCTCGGCCGTGAACCAGGACGGCCGCTCCACGGGGCTGACCGCGCCGAGCGTCCTCGCCCAGAAGGCCCTCCTGCGGCAGGCGCTGGAGAGCGCCGGCATCTCCGCCCCGGACCTCGGGTACGTCGAGGCGCACGGGACCGGGACGCCGCTCGGCGATCCGGTCGAGATGGAGGCGCTGACCGACGTGCTCGGGGCGCCGCGCGAGGACGGCTCCACCTGCGTCCTCGGGGCGGTGAAGACCAACATCGGTCACCTCGAGGCGGCGGCCGGGATCGCGAGCGTCATCAAGGTGGTGCTCGCGCTGCAGCACGAGCAGATCCCGGCCAACCTGCACTTCAAGTCGCTCAACCCACGGATATCGCTCGACAAATCGCCGTTCGTCATCCCGACCGAGCCCGTCCCGTGGCGGCCGGGGGCGCGGCGGCGCCTGGCAGGGGTGAGCTCGTTCGGGATGAGCGGGACCAACGCGCACGCCGTGCTGGAAGAGGCGCCGCGCGCGCCGGCCGACGGGACCGCGAGCGGCGGGGCCGCGAGCGACGGGACCGTGAGCGACGGGGCCGCGGGCGACGAGGCCGCGGGCGACGAGGCCGCGGTCATCGTCCCGCTCTCCGCGCGCAGCCCGGCGGCGCTCCTCGCGCTGGCGCGGTCGTACCGGAGCTTCCTTGCTGACCGCTCCTCGCGCGCGGCGGCATGGTCGCTCCGGGACATCGCCTACACCGCGGCGGTGCGGCGCGGCCACCACGAGCACCGCGCGGCGGTGGTGGCGCGCTCGCGGGAGGAGCTTTGCGAGCGGCTCGACGCCCTCGCGGCCGGCGAGGAGCCCGCGGGGCTCGCCCCGGGCCACCCCAGCGCGGAGCGGCGGCCGAAGGTTGTGTTCGTGTTCCCCGGCCAGGGCTCCCAGTGGCTCGGGATGGGGCGCGATCTGCTCGCGAGCGAAGCGGTGTTCCGCGAGGCGATCGAGGCGTGCGACGCGGCGATCCGGCGCGAGGCCGGGTGGTCGCTGCTCGACGAGCTCCACGCGGACGAGGGCCGCTCGCGGCTCGGGCAGATCGACGTCGTCCAGCCGGCGCTGTTCGCCATGGGCGTCGCGCTCGCGGCGCTGTGGCGGTCGTGGGGCGTGGAGCCCGACGCGGTGGTCGGCCACAGCATGGGCGAGGTGGCGGCCGCGCACGTCGCCGGGGCGCTGAGCCTGGACGACGCGGCGCGGGTCATCTGCCGCCGGAGCCGGCTCCTGCGGCAGGTGAGCGGGCGCGGCGCGATGGCCGTCGTGGAGCTGCCGTTCGACGAGGCCGAGGCGGCGATCGCCCGCCACCGGGACAGCCTGTCGGTCGCGGCGAGCAACAGCCCGAGATCCACGGTGCTCGCAGGGGCGCCGGAGGCGCTGGACGAGGTGCTCGCGGCGCTCACGGAGCAAGGCGTCTTCTGCCGGCGGATCAAGGTGGACGTGGCCTCGCACAGCCCCCAGGTGGATCCGCTCCGCGGGGAGCTCCTCGAGGCGCTCCGCGAGCTCGCGCCGGGGCGGCCCCGCGTCGCGATGCTGTCGACGGTGACCGGCGGCTCGTGCGACGAGGAGGCGCTCGACGCCGGCTACTGGGCGCGGAACCTGAGGGCGCCCGTGCTGTTCTCCCAGGCGGTGGAGCGGCTGCTCGAGGGCGGCCACGCGCTCTTCGTCGAGATGAGCCCGCACCCCGTCCTGCTCCCCGCGGTCGAGGAAGGGCTGCGCCACGGCGGCCACGAGGGGGCGGCGGTGCCGTCGCTGCGCCGGGAGCAGGGGTCGCGGCGCGTGCTGCTGGAGTCGCTCGCGGCGCTCCACGCGCGCGGCTGCCCGGTGGCGTGGGCGCGCCTCTTCCCCGAGCGCGGCCGCTGCGTCCCGCTGCCGACCTACCCGTTCGAGCGCGAGCGGCACTGGATCGACGCCGGCGCGCGGCCCTCGAGCGCGCCCCGGAGGCCGCGGCAGGCGCGCGGCGAGGCGGGGGCTCATCCGCTCCTCGGCGCCTCGTTCTCCGTCGCCACCCAGCCCGGCACGCGATTCTGGGAGCGAGACCTACGCCCTGAGGGGGCGCTTTCCTACCTGGCGGACCACCGGGTCGAGGGCGAGATCGTCCTGCCCGGGACGGCCTACATCGAGATGGCGCTCGCCGCGGCGGCCGAGGTCCACGGCGCGGGGGCCCACGCGATCGAGGAGGTCACGTTCGACCGCATGCTGGCCTTCCCCGAGGCGGGCGCGCGATCGGTCCAGGTCGCGCTCGCCGAGGAGGTCGAGGGCCGCGCCTCGTTCCAGGTCTTCACGCGCGACGACGAGGGCGGCGGGTGGACGCGGCACGCCGCCGGGAGCGTGCGGCCGCAGCCGTCCCACGGCGCCGCGGCCGCGCCGCCGGGCGAGGCGGCGAGCGGCGTCCGCGACCTCCGCGACGTTCAAGCGCGGTGCGCGACGTCCATCTCGGCCGCCGAGCACTACCGGCGGATGAGCGCGATCTCGGTCGACTTCGGCGAGGCGTTCCGCGGCGTGGAGCAGCTGTGGCTCGGCGCGCGCGAGGCGCTCGGCCGGGTGAGCGCGCCTGACGCGGTGGCGGCAGAGGCCGCCGCGCACCGGCTCCACCCCGCCTTCCTGGACGCCTGCTTCCAGGTGCTGGCGCAGCTGTTCCTCTCCGAGGACGCGGCGCGCGCGGGCGACGGCGCGCTCGTCTCGGTGGGGATCGAGCTCGTACGGGTCTTCCGGAGCCCCGCCCGGCACGCGTGGGTGCACGCGCGCCTGCGCCCGCTCGAGGCGGGGGAGCTCGGGCTGCCCGCGGGCGATCTGCAGATCCTCCAGGACGACGGGCTGGTCGTCGCCGAGGTCCGGGGGCTCCGCGTGCAGCGGCTCTCGGCCGGCGCGCTGCTCGGGCGCCATCCGGCGCGACACCCGGCGGAGGACTGGCTGCACGCGCTCGAGTGGCGCCGCGCCGGCGATCTCCCTGAGCCGCCGGTGACCCCTGCCGCTGCGTCCCAGGGCGTCTGGTTGATCTTCATGGACCGCGGCGGGGCGGGCGCGGCGCTGGCGTCGCTGCTGGAGCGGCGAGGGGAGGCGTGCGCCAGGGTCGTCCCGGGCGCGCGGTACCGCCAGATCGAGCCGGCCCTGTTCGAGGTGGACCCGGCGGACCCCGAGGCCTACCGCGCGCTGCTCGACGGCGCGCTCGGCGGCGAGGCGGCGTGCCGCGGGGTGGTGCACCTGTGGAGCCTGGACGCGACCGCGGCGGAGGCGACGACCGCGGCGACGCTGGAGGCGGATCAGCGCCTGGGGAGCCTCAGCGCGCTCCACCTGGCGCAGGCGCTCCTCCAGCGCCGGTGGCGCGACCCGCCGCCGGCGTGGCTCGTCACGCGGGGGGCGCAGCCCGCGGGCGTCCAGGGGTCGCCGCTGTCCGTCGCGCAGGCGCCGCTCTGGGGGCTCGGGCGCACCCTGGCCATGGAGCACCCGGAGCTCGGCTGCGCGCGCGTGGACATCGACCCGGCCTGGACCGGCGAGGAGGCCGCGCGCGCGCTCCTCGGGGCGATCACCTCGGACGACGGGGAGGACCAGGTCGCGCTGCGCGCGGACGGCCGGTACGTGGCGCGCCTGGCGAGGAGCTCCTTCGCGGCGTGCGGCCGCGCGGCGCAGCGCGGCGCCGGCGCGGCGCCCGTGCAGCCGGTCGTGCGCGCCGACGGGACGTACCTGATCGCCGGCGGGCTCGGGGGCCTCGGGCTCGGCCTCGCGGAGTGGCTCGTCGCGCAGGGCGCCCGCCACCTCGCGCTGGTCGGCCGCAGCGGCGCGCCGGAGGCAGCCCGGGCGGCGATCGCCGCCATGCAGGAGAGGGGGGCCCGGGTGCTGGCGCTCCAGGGCGACGTGTCGCGGCCCGACGACGTGGCCCGGGTGCTCGCCGAGATCGACGCGCAGCTGCCCCCGCTCCGCGGGGTCGTGCACGCGGCCATGGTGCTCGAGGACAGCACGGCGCTCTCGCTCGACGCCGAGCGCTTCCGGCGCGTGATGGCGCCCAAGGTGCAGGGCGCGTGGCTCCTGCACGAGGCGACGCGCGCCCGCGCGCTCGACTTCTTCGTGATGTACTCGTCCGCCGCCGCGCTGCTCGGGCCCTCCGGGCAGGGCAGCTACGCCGCGGCGAACGCGTTCCTCGACGCGCTCGCGCACCACCGCCGCGCGCTCGGCCTCCCGGCGCTGGCCATCGACTGGGGGATGTTCTCCGAGGCGGGCGGTGTCGCGCGGCGAGGGCTCGGGGACCGCCTCTCGCACCGCGGCATCGGCGCCATCACGCCGGCGCAGGGGCTCGAGGTGCTGGGGCGGCTGCTCGCGGGCGCGCCGCCGCAGATCGCGGTGCTCAGGCTGGATCTGCGCCAGTGGCTCGAGTTCTATCCGAGCGCGGCGGGCGCTCCCTTCCTGTCGGCGCTGCGGCGCGAGGAGCGGCGCGGCGCGCCCGAGGCGAGCCGCGCGCCGCGCCTGCGCGAGGCGCTGATCGAGGCGGAGCCCGGGGAGCGCTCGCGGCTGCTGGAAGAGCACCTCAAGGAGGAGCTCGGGCGCGTCATCCACCTCCGCGCGTCCATGATCGACGGGGCGGCGACGTTCAGCAGCCTGGGCGTCGACTCGCTCATGGGCCTCGAGCTGCGCAACCGCCTCGAGGCGAGCCTCGGGGTGAGGCTCTCGGTCGCGCTGCTGTTCGCGTACCCCACGGTGGCGTCGCTGGCGCAGCACCTGCTCGACCGGATGGCGCTGCCGGCCCCGTCGGCGCCGCCGCCGCCGTCTGCCGACGAGCGCGCGTCGAGCGACGGCGCTGCGCCCGAAGCGCAGCTCAGCAGGGAGGAGATCTTCGCGCTGCTCGATGAGTCGCTGAACCGAGTGAACGACCGGCGGGATGAGATCCCGGGGAGCGAGACGCCATGAGCACGACCGTCGTGAACGAAGCCGATTACCTGTCCCGCCTGCTCAAGGCGGCGGCTGCCATCAAGGAGCTCGAGGCCAAGCTCCGCGCGCAGGAGCGGCAGCGGACCGAGCCGATCGCGATCATCGGCATGGGGTGCCGCTTCCCCGGCGGCGCGGACGATCCCGCGAGCTACTTCCGCCTGCTCGAGGCGGGCGTCGACGCCGTGTCCGAGGCGCCGCCGGAGCGCTTCGCGCTCGACGCCGCGCTCGTCCCGCCCGGCGACGAGGTCCTGCCCTGGGGGGCCTTCCTGAAGGAGGTCGACCGGTTCGACGCGCAGTTCTTCGGGATCTCGCCGCGCGAGGCGGTGAAGATGGACCCGCAGCAGCGGCTGCTCCTCGAGGTCGCGTGGGAGGCGCTCGAGCACGCCGGCGTCGCCGCCGATCGGCTGGCGGGGTCGCGCACCGGCGTCTTCGTCGGCATCACCACCAACGACTACCAGCTGCTCAGCGCCACCGCGGCGCTGGAGGAGCAGGACGCGTACGCCGCCACGGGCAACGGCCACTGCTTCCCCCCCGGGCGGCTTTCCTATGTCCTCGGGCTGGAGGGGCCGAGCATGGCCGTGGACACGGCGTGCTCGTCGTCGCTCGTCGCGGTCCACCTCGCCTGCCAGAGCCTGCGCAGCGGGGAGAGCTCGCTCGCGCTCGCGGGCGGGGTCAACCTCATCCTCTCGCGGCTCACCACGCGGCTCATCGCCCAGCTCCAGGCGCTCTCGCCCGACGGGCGCTGCAAGACGTTCGACGCGCGGGCGAACGGCTTCGTGCGCGGCGAGGGGTGCGGCATCGTGGTGCTGAAGCGCCTCTCCGACGCGCTGTCGGACGGCGATCGCGTCCTCGCGCTGATCCGCGGCTCGGCCGTGAACCAGGACGGCCGCTCCACCGGGCTCACCGCCCCGAACTTCCTCGCCCAGCAGGCGATGCTCCGGCAGGCGCTGCAGAGCGCCCGCGTCTCGCCCGCGGAGGTCGGGTACGTCGAGACCCACGGGACAGGGACCTCGCTGGGCGATCCGATCGAGGTGGAGGCGCTCGCCGGCGTGCTCGGGCAGCCCCGGGAAGACGGCTCGGTCTGCGCGCTCGGGGCGGTCAAATCGAACATCGGGCACCTGGAGGCGGCCGCGGGGGTCGCCGGGCTGATCAAGGCGGTGCTCGCGCTGGAGCACGGGGTCATCCCCGCCAACCAGCATTACAGGACGCTGAACCCGAGGATCGATCTCACCGGGACCCCGTTCGTCATCCCCTCCGAGAACCTGCCCTGGGCGGCGGGGGGCAAGGCGCGCATCGCCGGCGTGAGCTCGTTCGGGCTGAGCGGCACCAACGCCCACGTCGTGCTGGAGGAGGCGCCCCGTCCCGCCGCGGCCCCCGACGCCGGCGAGCGGCGCGCCGCGGTCGTGGTGCCCCTGTCGGCCCGCACCCCGGGCGCGCTCGCCGCGCTGGCGCAGGCGTACCATCGCCACCTCGCCGAGGCGCCGCGCGACGGCGCCGTGAGCCTGCACGACATCGCCGCCACGGCGGCGGTCCGGCGGAGCCACCACGAGCACCGCGCGGCGGTCGTGGCCCGCTCCACGGAGGAGCTGGCCGACGCGCTCGGCGCGCTCGCCTCCGGTTCGTCGCGCCCCGGGATCGTGAAGGGTCGCGCCAACCCGGCGTCGCGGACCCGGCTCGCGTTCGTGTTCTCGGGGCAGGGCTCGCAGTGGGTGGGCATGGGGCGCGGGCTCCTCGCGGAAGAGCCTGTCTTCCGGGCGGCGCTCGAGGCGTTCGACGCCGCCGTGAAGCAGCACGCGCCGTTCTCGGTCGCGAGCGAGCTCGCCGCCCCGGAGGCGAGCGCTCGCCTCGACGAGACCGAGGTGGTCCAGCCGGCGATCGCCGGCGTCCAGGTGGCGCTCTCGGCGCTGCTGGCCTCCTGGGGCGTCACGCCCGACGCGGTCCTCGGGCACAGCGTCGGAGAGATCGCCGCCGCGCACGTGGCCGGCGTCCTCAGCGTCGAGGAGGCGGCCCGCCTCGCGGTGATCCGCGGGCGCGTCATGCAGCGAGCCACAGGCGGCGGCAAGATGGCCTCCGTGGCGCTGGGCGCCGCGGAGGCGGCCCGCGCGCTCGAGGGGCTCGAGGAGAGGCTCTGCATCGCCGCGATCAACGATCCTGGCTCGGTGGTGCTCTCGGGCGAGGCGCCCGCGCTCGCCGAGATCGTGGAGCGCCTCGGGCGGCAGGGCGTCGCGTGCCGCTTCCTGAACGTCGCCTACGCGTTCCACTCTCACCAGATGACGCCGCTCGCGGGGGAGCTCATCGCGGCGCTCGGGCCGATCGCGCGGCGGCGCGCGGCGCTGCCGATGTACAGCACCGTGACCGGAGCGCGGGTGTCCGGCGCGGAGCTCGACGCGGTGTACTGGGCGCGGAACATGCGCGAGCCGGTGCAGCTCGCCCGCGCCGTCGACGCCGCGATCGGCGAGCAGCACCGCGCCTTCCTGGAGGTGGCCCCGCAGCCGGTGCTCGCCAGCAACCTGGAGCGGTGCATCGCCGCGTCGGCGATCGAGGGCCACGCGATCCCCACGCTCCGCCGGGGGAAGGACGAGCTCCGGTGCCTGATGCAATCGGTGGGCGCGCTGTACGCCTGCGGGGCCGCGGTGGATTTCCGGCGGCTCTATCCGAGAGGGCGCGTCGCCTCGCTGCCGACCTATCCCTGGCAGCGACAGCGGTACTGGCTCAGCCCCTCTCCCGAGGCGCGGTCGCCGCGCCGCGCCGCAGCGCCGGCGCATCCCCATTCCGGCGCGGCGCTCCCTGCCGATGACGTGGCGCCGGGCGACGGGGCGTTGAACGGCGCGGGCGCGGCGGCGGCCGACGCGGCGGCCGTGAACGGCGCCGGCGCGGCGGCGGCGGACGGCGCGAGCTCCGACGGGGCAGCGCCGCAGGGGACGACGGCATGGGTCGAGCGGCTGAGGGAGCTCCCCGTCGAGGCGCGCACGGCGGAGGTCGAGGCCGCCGTGCGGGCCGACGTGGCGGCGGTCCTGCTGCTGCCCGACGCGAGCGCCGTCCCCCCGGACTGCGCGCTGCGCGAGCTCGGGATGGATTCGCTCATGGCGGTGGATCTGCGCCACGAGCTGTCCGCGCGCACCGGCCAGCCGATGCCGTCGACGCTGGCGTACGAGTATCCGACGGTGCAGCTCCTCACGCGGTACCTGCTCGATCACCTGCCGCCGGCGGAGAGCGCGGCCCTGCCGCCGGCGGAGAGCGCGGCCCTGCCGCCGGCGGAGAGCGCGGCCCTGCCGCCTCCCGAGAGCGCGGCGCGGGACTGACAGGCGCACGGGCGCGGTGAGGCCGCGCGGCCGCCCCAGGCGTGGCCTCGGTTGGAGACGTGGACGACGCGCAGAGCAAGGAGGCTTCCATGAAGATCTATGGCATGCAGGAGAGCACGTGTACCCAGAAGGTCCTGACGGTCCTCGCCGAGAAGGAGCACGAGGCGGAGCTCGTGGAGGTCAACGTGCTGATGGGCGAGGACAAGACCCTCCCGGAGCACCTGGCGCGGCATCCTTTCGGGGAGATCCCCGTGCTGGAGGACGACGGGTTTCTCCTCTACGAGTCGAGGGCGATCATCCGCTACCTCGATCAGCGCCTGCCCGGGCGCTCGCTCACGCCGCGCGACCTCCGCGAGTGGGCGCTCATGGAACAGTGGATCAGCTCCGAGCAATCGTATTTCAGCGGCCCTGTCTATGACGTGATCCGGAGCGGGCCGGTCTACAACATCGTCTGGAGCAGCCCCGGGGCGGTGTACTTCCCGCCGCCGCCCGACGAGCCGATGCTGCAGAAGGCCAGGCAGGACGTGGGCAAGGCGTTCGATGTGATGGAGAGGACGCTCTCGGGCCAGCCGTACCTCGCCGGCGCGACGTTCTCGTTGGCGGACGTCACGCACATGCCGTACATCAGTTATCTCATCGCCTCTGGGGGCGGAGACTTCGTGTCGAGCCGCCCCAGCGTGGCGGCCTGGTGGGAGCGCGTCAGCTCGCGCCCGTCGTGGCGCAAGGTCGGTAAGGTGCTGGGACAGGCCTGAGCGCCCCCGCGCTCCTTTGCTTTCTTCGCGTGCTTCAGGGGGACTGGCGTCGACGTCGACGCGCCATGGAAAACCGGAAAGGAGCTCTCACATGCAACATGTCGACACGCTCATTGTGCACGCGCACGCGTTGACCATGCGCGGCGACGGCGTGGGGTACATCGGCGACGGAGCGGTCGCGATCCAGGGCGGGCGCATCGCGGCGGTCGGCGCGACAGCGGAGCTGTCGGCGCGGTTCAGCGCCAGCGAGCGCATCGACGCGACCGGCCACGCCATGCTCCCGGGGTTCATCAACGCGCACCTGCACTCGCCGGTCAACGTGATCCGCGGCGTGGCGCAGGACGTGGACCACTGGCTGGAGAAGGCATACTGGATCTTCTACAAGTACGTCGACGACGCGGACGCGCTGGCCCGCTCGCGCTTCACCCTCCTCGAGGGGATCAAGTCGGGGATAACCACCTTCCTCGACCACGTCGCGCCCTTCCCCGGCTGGCCGCAGGCGTACGCGGCCGCCGGCGTCCGCGGCCGCCTCGCCGCGTCGATCAGCGCGCTCGGCATGGACGCCAAGCTCGACGGGCTCTATCCGCTCGATCCGCAGGCGGGCAGGGACATCGACGAGGCGGTCGCGTTCGCGCGCGAGTGGAACGGCGCGGCGGAGGGGCGCATCTCCGTGCTGCTCGGGCCGGTCGCGCCGGACATCGTGCTCCGGGAGCACCTGCTCGAGATCAAGCGCGCCGCCGATCGCGAGGGCCTCATGATCCACATGCACGTCGCCCAGGGGGACCGGGAGATCGCGCAGATGCTCGCGCGCTACGGCAAGCGGACCCCGGAGTACCTCGACGAGCTCGGCTATCTGGACGAGCAGCTGATGGCCGTCCACCTCACCGAGGCGACCCAGGAGGAGGTGCAGCTCATGGCCCGCCGCGGCGTCCGCATGATGCTCTGCTCCAGCGCCATCGGCCTCATCGACGGCATCGTGCCGCCGGCGCTCGCCTTCAAGGAGGCGGGCGGGATGGTGGCCCTCGGCTCGGACAACAGCGCGTGCTCGATGTTCAACGAGATGCGGCTCACGGCGCTGTTCAACAAGATCGCGCGGCGCGATCCGAAGGTGATGCCGCCCTGGGAGGTGCTGCGCATGGCGACGATCGAGAGCGCGCGGGCGATCGGCCTCGGGGACCAGATCGGGTCGCTCGACGTGGGCAAGCAGGCCGACCTCATCCTCATCGACCTCCGCGAGGCGAGCCTCTCTCCGGTGCTCGACGCCCCCGTGCGGAACATCGTGCCGAACCTGGTTTACAACGCGCGCGGCATCGAGGTGAAGACCGTGATCGTCGCGGGGCGGACGGTGATGCGCGACGGAGAGGTGCTCACGATGGACGAGCGCGCGGTGCTCGAGGAGGCGCAGGCCGCGGCCGACGCCATCGCGCGCCACGTCGCGTCCGACCCGGACCGCGACGCGCTCGCGCTCGTGTCGGCCACGAGGAGCGGCAAGCTGTGACCGGAGGCGGGCGCGACGCCGGGGTGACGACGTCGCGCCGGGGAGACAGGACATGGTGAAGGCGCGTCAAGCCAGCATCGCAGACATCGATGGGATCATGCGGGTCGAGGACGACTGGCCCGAGCACCAGCGCGCGAGCCGGGAGACGATGCTCGTCCGGCTCCAGAAGTTCCCCCAGGGCTTCTGGGTCTTCGAGCAGGAAGGCGAGATCATCGGCACGCTCACGAGCTGCCCGACGAGGTACGAGCGGGGCGGGCGCAAGGGCTGGAAGAGCTGGGACGAGGTCACGAATCACGGCAACCTCCCGGACATCGACATGGCCAGCGCGAACGCCCTCTACCTCGTGTCGGGCACGCTCCGGCGGGAGGCGCGCGGGGCCCAGACGTACGCGCTCCTGATCGAGACGCCGGTCCGGCTGGCGGAGGAGCTCGGCCTCGATTACGTCGTCGCCGGCGCCAAGATCCCCGGCTACGACGCCTATTGCCGGCGGCGCGGCGAGGTGGACGCGCGCGATTACGCGTTCATGCAGCTGAACGGGTGCCTCATCGATCCGTTCCTCGAGATGTACAGGGGGTACGGCTTCACGGTGCCCGACAGGGACCATATCGTCAGCGACTTCTACCCCGACGGCCCGAGCCGCAACTACGGGGCGATCGTCGTGCGGGAGCTGAAGCGCGCGGGAAGCGGCGGCAAGGCGACCGCCGGACGCTGACGCCCTACATCGACAGAAGCCAGGGCCCGGATGGGTAATCATACGCGATGATACGCAATGATACGCGGCGATGCGCGGCGATGCGCGGCGATGCGCGGCGATGCGCGGAGCTGAGAGCTCCGCATCGGCGTCATCCGTGTATCCCGGGGCGCCATGACAGCTCACTCTCCGGGCCGGCCTCCCGCAGGGATGCTACGATACACGATCCCCTCCACCCACAGGAGTCGGTCCACGATGGCAGCCCACGGCACTGTGCCAAGATACGATCTTCTCAGTCCTGAATTCTTTGCCAATCCGCACCCGACATTCCAGCGCATGCGGGCCGAGGATCCCGTCTACTGGGACCCACAGCTCAACGTCTACTGCCTGACCCGCTATGACGACGTGCAGCTCATCACGCGGGACCCGCGCTTCTCCGCGGAGCGCGTCGATTACTACATCAGCGGCGCCCCCCCGGCGCTCCGGGAGAAGCTGAAGCGGTACGACGAGTTCATATCGCACTGGATGGTGCTCGCCGACCCGCCCAGGCACACGCGGCTGCGCAGCCTCGTGGCCAAGGGGTTCACGTCGCAGGTGGTCGAGGGGCTGCGCCCGCTGGTACAGCGCCTCGCGAACGAGATGATCGACGCGGTGCGGGCCGACGGGCGCATGGATATCGTCCGCGATCTCGCCTATCCGCTGCCCGGGCTCGTCATCGGGAAGCTGCTGAGGATCTCGCCGGAGGACAACCGGCAGCTCAAGCAGTGGTCCGACGCCATCTTCACGCTGCTCGGGGCGCCGTCGCCGGACGAGGAGATCATCGACAGGGGCCATCAGGGGGTCCTCGGGTTCGAGGCGTATCTCCGCGATCTGGTCAAGGAGCGGCGAGCGCGCCCCGGCGACGACGTCCTCAGCCGGCTCCTGCTCGCGGAAGAGCAGGGCGGCATGCTCAGCGACGCCGAGCTCGTGTCGACCTGCGCGCTGTTGATCGCGAGCGGCCACGAGACCACGACCCACCTCATCGGCAACGGCGCCCTGGCCCTGATCAAGAACCCTGACCAGCTGCAGAAGCTCCGGGAGAGCCCGGAGGTCATCGACAAGGCGGTGGAGGAGATCCTGCGCTTCGACGGCGTGGCCTACCAATCCACGCGCCGCGCCCGCGAGGACGTCGAGATCCGCGGCGTGCGCATCGAGGCAGGGAAGATCGCGTTCGGCTTTCTCCACGCGGCGAACCGGGACCCGGCCCGCTTTCCGGAGCCGGACCGGCTCGATATCCTGCGCAAGGACAACCGGCACGTCGCGTTCGGCGGCGGCATCCATTTCTGCCTGGGCGCGCAGATGGCGCGCGTCCAGGCCCAGGCCGTGCTCGACACGATCGTCCGGCGGCTGCCGGATCTCGCGGTCGCCGAGCCCCACCTGCAGTGGATCCAGAGCTTCCTCGTCCGCGGCCTCCGCGCGCTGCCAGTGACCTTCTCCGCCTGAGCGCGGCGCCGCCGCGGCCGCGCGCTCCGTCACCCGTCGCCGGCAGCCGCCGCGCGCCCGCTCGTCAGAAGCGGCCCTGGAGCTCCAGCCCGCCGCCGGCGAGCCCTACCGCGGGCGTGACCACGATCCGCGCCGGCTGTTCACGGGGGGGACGCTCGTCGCCGCCGAGCGACGTCACGAACAGCGCGACGCCTGTCGCGAGCCCGATCCCGCCGACGATGAAGCCCACGTTGGAGAGCGCGGCGGCGCCCCGGGCGTCGTCGACCAGCGCCACGCCCTGGTCGTCGCAGAGCGTCCTGGTCCGGCAGTGCTCGTCCTGGGCCCGGTTCCACCGCGAGCTGGCGATGAGCCCGAAGATCGAGCCCGTCACGACGCCGGCGACGCCGACGCCGCCCGCCACGAAGGAGAGGGTGCGCCGGGTGCCCGCGCCGCCGTCCCCGTCGCCCGCGGCCGGCGCGGGCGGCGCGGCGGGCCCCGGCTCGGCCGCCCCGCCAGGCTGCGGCGGGGACGCCGCGGCGGCCGCGACGGGGGCGTCCTCGAGCGGCGGGACGCCCACCGTGACGACCTTGCCGGGGCCGGCGGTCTGCACCTCCACCGAGAACGGCTTCTTGCCAGGCGCGGTCGCCTCGACGCGGTGCTTGCCCGGGTCGACCGGGAGCGCCGCGCCCCACGCGCCCGCGTCGAGGACCGCGCCGTTGCGCCGCACGACGAGCCCGTCGGCCGGCGCGCTCACCGCGATGGAGAGGCGCTCGAGCTTCGGCTCCAGATCGGCCGCGCGGCGCGTCGCCTTCGCCTCGCGATCGGCCTGGCCAGCCCGGCTCGCCATGTCCGCCGCCTCGCGGAACGCGGCCCAGGCGCTCGCGCTCCGGCCGAGCCGCTCGAGGCAGTCCGCGAGGTTCCACTGGGTGCCGTAGCCCGGATCGAGCCGCTGGCTCGCCGCGAACTTGGGGCACGCCTCGGCGAGCTTGCCGTTGGCGACGAGCTCGCGCCCCTCGCGGAAGAGCGCCTCGGCCGCGGCCGCCTGGTCCGCCGACGGCTCCGCGCGGGCCACGCCGGCGGAGAGCGACAGGAGCGCGGCGACACACCACGCCGCGCGGCTATTTCCTCGATGTCTCGTCATCGTCGTTCCTGGGGGGCCTGGAGGGCGGCGGCCTGACGGCGGACGGCCGCGGCGCGGGCGGGCGCGCGACGACCCGCGCCGACGTCAACGCGGCAGGGGGCGCGGCCGGCGCGCCCGCGGAAGGCGAGGGCGGCGCGTCGGGCGTCGCGGTGGCGGGCGCCGGCGCGTCGGCGCGCGGCAGCTCGGCCTCGGCGCGCGGGGCCGGCCTGACGTCGGCGCCCGCGGACGGCGGCGCGGGCTCGGCCTCGGCGCGCGGGGGCGGCGCCGGCTCGGCCGAGGGAGCCGCCGGCGGCGACCCGCCGCGCACCGCGAAGTAGACGCCGACGCCGCCCGCGACCGCGGCGGCCAGCACGCCGCCGGCGAGCAGGGCGACGGGCGGGCGCGACGCCGGCCGGTCGGGGCGGCTCGACAGCCCCACGCTCGTGGCGGGCGCGGTGCCCGACAGCGCGTGCGGCGCGCCGTGCGGCCCGGTCGGCGCGCGCGAGGGGCGCCCGGCGTCGAGCGGCGGCCCCGGCGCGCCGAGCGGCGGCCCCGACCCGCGCCCGAGGCCCGAGCTGGTGTCGAAGGCCGCGCCCTGGCCGCGCGGCGTCCCCGAGGCGGCGTCGAACGACGGCGCGCTCGGCCCGCGCGCCGCGCCGTGGGCGCCGTGGGCGCCGTGCGCGCCGTGCGCGCCGTGCGCGCTGTCGAACGACGCGAACGACGCGCGCGACGACCGCGCGGCGGCGCCGAGCGGCACGAGCATCGCGTCGACGATCGCCTCGCCGTTCGGCAGGAGCGCCCGCAGCGCGGCCGCGAGCTCGGCGGCGCTCGCGGTGCGGCCGGCCGGATCGATGACCAGCGCCCGGTGCACCACGTGGGCGACCTCCGGCGGCACCCACGGCGCGACCTCCTGGATCCAGCGCACGGGCGTCGTGCAGATGGCCAGGACGAGCTCTCCGAGGCCGGTGAGGTGCTGGTTGGGCCGCTGCCCCGAGAGCGCGTGGTACAGGCTGATCCCGAGCGACCAGATGTCCGAGCGCGCGTCGACGCCGCCGCTGCCGCGCGCCTGCTCGGGCGACATGTAGAGCGGCGAGCCGAGCAGCGCGCCGCTCTTGGTCATCCCGCCGTTGCCGAGGCTGTTGTCGGCCACCTTGGCGACGCCGAAGTCGAGCAGCTTGATCACGCGCTGGCCGCCCTGCTTCCGGGCGAGGAAGAGGTTCGCCGGCTTGATGTCGCGGTGGACGATGCCGGCCTCGTGCGCGCGCTCGAGCCCGAGGCACGCCTGCAGGCCGACGCGGAGCGCGAGATCGACGGGCAGCGGGCCGAGCCGCTCGATGAGGGCCTGCACGTCCTCGCCCTCGAGGAACTCCATCGCGATGTACGGCGCGCCGGTCTCGCGGTCGCGCCCGGTGTCGAACACCTGCGCGATGTGCTCCGACTCGACCGCGCCGACCGCGCGCGCCTCGCGCTGGAAGCGGCGGACGAGGTCGTCGTCCGCGGCCTGGCCGAGGATGACCTTCACCGCGACGCGGCGGCCGGTGCCCGTGTGCCGCGCCTCGTAGACGGCGCCCATGCCGCCCTGGCCGAGCAGCCGGTGGATCGCGTAGCGGTCGTCGAGGGTCCGGCCGATCATGGCGTCAGGTCCGGACCGCAGGCTAGAGCACCTCCGTCCCGGCGTCACCCCTCGCCGCACACGCCGCACCAGGGCAGCCTCACCAGCGTGTGGTACGACGTCTCGAGCGTCGAGAGGTCCTGGAGCAGCACCCGGCCGCCGAGCCTCGACGGCGTGTACTCCGAGAGCACCTTGAGGGCCTCCATCGCCGCGAGGTGGCCGAGCATCTGCGCCATCGCGCCCGCGTGCGGCGGCGGCTCCGCCGGCGAGCGCGCCGCGAGCGGCGGGTTGAGCGCGTCGGCCGCGGCGCAGACCCGGCACGCCGTCTTCCCCGGGAACACGAGCGGGCCGAGGACGGCCGCCGTCCCCTCGAGGTGCGCGAAGAGCGAGGCGACCCGCGCGCGATGGCCGAACCGCGCGACGCGCGAGAGGAGCTCTGCGTCGTCGCCGCGCGCCGCCGCGACGACGAGGTGAGGGCGCCCCTCCGGCGAGAGCAGGTCCCCCGCCTCGAGCGCGGCGGCGTGGCTCTCGTCCACCCGGCACCGCGGCGCGCGCTCGCGGATCAGCGCCGCCACGGCGCCCCGGCGGGGCGCGCCGAGCGCCGCCTCGCCGCGCTCCCGGAGCACGGCGACGTCGCGCGGGCCGACCTCGCCGTCGTCGATCAGGCGGAGCGCGGGGATCCCCGCCTCGGCGAGCGCGAGGGCCGCCGCGGCGCCCCAGGGCTCGAGGCCCACGACGAGCACGCGCGCGCTCGCCAGCCGCTGCGCCGCCTGCTGCGGCGCCGCCGACCACCTGCGGAGGAACTCGAGCTGCCCGCGCAGGCGCTCGCGATCCGCGGGCTCCGCCGCGCCGGGCGCCGGCTCGATCAGCCCGCGCGCCTCGAGCAGGTCGAGGAGCGCGGTCACGCTCTGCCGCGAGTAGTCGGCGAGCGCCTCGACGATCGCCTCCCGGTCGCGCGACCCGTCGAGCAGCGGCGCCATCCGCTCGAGGAACGCGCCCACGTCCGCGCCGGTGAGCTGGAAGGTGCCGAGATCGGACCGGAGGATGACCCCCGCGTCCGTGGGCGTGATGCTGGCCGAGCGGCTGAGTCGAATGCTGGGCATGGTGAACTCCGATGCTCCCTGTTCAGCCGCGCTGGGGCCCGTTCTGGCCCCCTGCCGGCGCGGGTTGACCGACGCAGACGACGTACATGGCGTCCTCCTCGGCCGGGAGCGCCAGGAAGGCCTTGAGCTCGTCGTCGTAGAAGCCGCCGATCGCCACCGGGCCGAGGCCCATGGCGGTCGCGACGAGGTAGAGGTTCTGGCCGAGGTGCCCTGCGTCGAGCCACAGGAAGCGATAGCCGCGCTGGCCGTACTTCCACATGGTGCGGAACGGGACCGCCGTGATGATGACGACGACGTTGGTGTTCAGGACCATGTCCTGCGCCAGGGTCAGATCCGCGAGCGCGGCGTGCGCGAGGCCTCCCCGGCGGAGCTCGAGATCGTGCGCGCGCGCGTCGTAGTGATAGAGGCCGTCCGGCAGGTCCTCCACGGCCTGCGTCGCCACATAGATCTCGAGCGGGTACCGGCCGCCGGCCGAGGGGGTCGGGCGATCGCAGGTCCACTCTGCGTCGATCTTGCGCGCGCCCCGGACGCCGTAGCTCGCGTGGAGGAGCCGCCCGAGCGTCTCCAGGGGCATCGCCCCGAGGGCGAAATCGCGGATCGACCGGCGCCGCTCCAGCACCTCGCCGAGCGGGGCGTCGATCGCGAAATCGCGTCCTGGCAGCGGCGTGCGCTCCGACCCTGCGTAGGTGCGGAACTGGAGCGGCTGGGTGTCCGCGTCGAACGCCGGCTCCAGCGGCCGCGATCTCACGTGAGCGGACTGGAGGTGATAGAGCCGCGCGATGTCCGCCTCATTGCTCCTTGCCATGGTGTCCTCTCTCAGGCCATCGGATGGGGGTCAGGGTTGATCCCGTGGGGCGCCAGCGCGTGGAGGCGCGGGTTGCCGAGCCGCGCGACCGCGTGGCCGAAATGGATCTGCTGGAAGTCGGGCCCGATGGCCCGGACGACGCGGAAGGGGGTCGCCGCGAGATCGGGGGACGTCACGTCGACGATCGCGAGGCGGAGCCCCGCGGCGCTCACGCGGCGCGTGAGCGCGGAGAGCGTGATCTCCTCGGGCTCCTCGAGCTGCGAGGCGGTCACCGTGCCGCCCTCTCCGAGGAACGCGAAGGCGCCGGCGCGGCTCGGGGGGACGTAGTAGACCGCGTGATCCTCGAGCGAGCGCACGTCCTCCGGGCGCTCGGGGATGTCGAGCGCCTCGCCGGTCATGAGGCGGAAGACGTACGTCCCGATCTGGCCCTGCTCCAGGATGGCTTTCCTGATGGCGATGCGAGGGCTCAGGTGGGCGGCGAGCGACACCACGGCGCCGGGCCAGCGCTTGCCGTCGCCGTAACCCACGCACATGACGGCGGGGATGGCGACGCCGGCGTCGAGGAGATACAGCTCGATCCGGGCGCCGCGCCCCTCGAGCTGCCGGGCGATCTCGCGCACCTCGGGATCGACCGAATCGTCGGGCAGGATACGCCGACCGGGCCGGCGGGCCAGCCAGGAGATCGTGAAGGCGTCGCGCTCGATGAGCTCGAGCGCAGCCCCGAGCGACGCGCCGGCGATCGTCGCGCCGGCGGCGAGGCCGTTCGAGGTCACCTGGCAGAAATAAGCCTCTTTGGGCGCGCAGTAGTTGTAATAGGTCGGGAGCGCCGGGACGTAGACGGGCGCGCGGGTGTCCGTCCAGTGCCCGAGGGCCCACTCGATCGGCGTGCTCGGGTCGAGCCGCGGGTACGGGAACCCGGGGCGGGCGTACTGCGCCTCGTCGTACAGGCAGAGGCGCTCCGGAGCGATGAAGTCGCCCTTCATGTCGGCGACCGAGGAGCGGAGGAGCTCCTCTTTCCGGAAGAGCCCGGAGGAGTAGCGCTCGACCGCCTCGCCCACCGCCCTGATGAGCGCCTCGACGGCCGTGATGCCCTTGCCGGTGCCGAGCTGGGGCTCGTCGCACCGGTGAGCGTCTCCTGTGCCCTCGGTATACTTGCTGAGCAGCGCGGTGGCGGTGCGCGGCGCCTCGGGGGCGAACGCCGGGCTCGTCGCGTCGAGCTGGAGGTGCTGGACGATGCCCGCGCGCGCGTCGACGATGCCGGCCAGGAGCCGGCGGAGCTCGGCGGGATCGCCCGCGTCGCGCAGGCGCGCGGGCCGGCACGCCGGCGCCGTCCCGCGGCGCAGGGCCTCGGCGGCGCCGCCGCAGACGGGGCACCAGGGCATCGGCAGGACGGCGTGGGAAGAGACCTCCGCGTTGACGAGGTTCTGCACCAGGAACCGCCCCGCGAGGCGCGACGCGCGCCGGCGCACGAGCAGCTCGACGGCCGCGAGGGCGACGGCGTGGCCCAGGAACGCCGGCACCGGCGCGAGGTAGGTGCGCGCGCGGCGCCCCGGGCGCTCGGCGAGGAGCGCCGCCTGGAGGGCGTGGTCGGCCTCGGCGCGCCGGCTGGTCGCGAGGCTCCGGAGCCGGTAGCAGTTCCAGCACGCGGTCTCGCCAGGCACGACGGCCGGGCCGATCACCGCGTCGAGCCCGTCGAGGTGGGCGCTCAGGGAGAGGATGGAGTGCGCGTGGGCGAGGCGGGCGACGCCCTGGAGGACGAGGAGATCGTCGCCCGGCACGCAGGCGAGGATCAGGTCCCAGCCCGTGTCCTCCTCGGCGAGGGGGCGATCCGCGGCGGCGCGCAGCGTCCCCGACGTGACCGCGCATCCGGGCGCGATCCGCGAGAGCGTGGCGGAGAGGGCGTCGGCGCGCGCCTCGCCGAGATCCGCCCCGGAGAAGGCGCCCAGATCGTCCGCCGTCACCTGCCGGTCGTCGACCGCGCGCAGCGCGCCGACGCCCGCCGACGCGAGCTGCGCGGCCGCGACGGCCCCCCACGGCTCGAGCCCGACCACGAGGACGCGCGACCGTGCGAGCGCCTCGCGCGTCTCCTCCGGTTCCGGCCGGGGCGGCGCGGTGCTGTCGAGCGGTGAAGCGGCGGCCGATGAGCTGGGCAGTTGCGTGGACACGCGAGCTCTCCAGGAAGGATGAGCGCGGCGAGGCCTCGACCTGCGCCGCGCTACCCTTCGACAAAGAGTTTTGGACCTGTTGAAAAGCGATAGGGTGACAAGCGAAGGCGGGGGATAGAACGTCGATCGGTCGGCGAGGCGGCCCGGGGGGGCGTTCGACCGCTTTCGGAGATATGCAGTGTTTCTCGCGCGCTCGCCCTGGGCTCGCGCCGTCCGCGACGCTCGTCGGAACGTGCCTAACCGCAGCGGCAACGGCAACGGCAACGGCAACGGCAGCTACAGCTACAGCTGCAACTACAGCTGCAGCTACAGCTGCAACTACAGCTGCAACTACAGCTACAGCTACAGCTACAGCTACAGCTACAGCTGCAACTACAGCTACAGCTACAGCTACAACTACAGCTGCAGCTACAGTTGAAGTTGACCGGAGTCGTTGTTGCCATCGCCTCCAATCTCGCATCCAGCTCATTGACGGCGTTGCGGATCTCCGTCACCGCCACATCCAGATCCTTTGGCTTATCATTCGCGTTGCTCGAATCACTCATGGCAGAGCCTCCCACAAGTAGATGGGGCACGCAAAGAGTGTTCGTCAATCGATGCTCCCTGGATGACGGGCGGAATGCGCCGATGCGATCTCCGCGGTCCGCTCCCTCTTCGAGCTGGCGCGTCGCTTTCACCTTCTTCACGGTCCTCGTCCGACTCCACCGCTGCCCGTCCTCGGGTAGTGGTCTCATTTGCCCAGAGAGAGTTCACATGAAGGCGGGAAGGCGGGAAGATCATTGAGCTTTTCTTCCCGCCCTCCCGCCTTCATGTTCAAATCCGACCACCACCCGTCCTCGCTCCTTGCCATGGTGTCCTCGCTCAGGCCATCGGGTGAGGATCGGGGTTGATACCGTGGGCGGCCATCGAGCGGAGGCGAGGATTGCCGAGCCGCGCGAGCTCGTGGCCGAAATGGATCTGCTGGAAGTCGGGCCCGAGGGCCCGGGCGACGCGGAACGGGGTCGCGGCGAGATCGGGAGAGGTCACGTCGACGATCGCGACGCGCATCCCCGCCGCCTGGACGCGCCGGGCGAGCTCGGACAGCGAGACCTCGCTCGGCTCCTCGAGCTCGGCGGCGGTCACGGTGCCCCCCTGGCGGAGGAAGGCGAAGGCCGCGGCGCGGCTCGGCGGAAGGTAATAGACCGCGTGATCCTCGATCGTGCGCACGTCCTCCGGCCGCTCGGGGACGGCGACGGCCTCGCCCGTCATGAGGCGGAAGACGAAATTGCCAATCTGGCCCTGCTCCAGGATGGCCTTCTTGATCGCGGTGAGCGGGCTCAGGTGGGCCGAGATCGAGACCACCGCGCCGGGCCAGCGCTTGCCGTCGCCGTAGCCCACGCACATCACCACGGGGACCGCGATGCCCGCCTCGAGCAGGTACAGCTCGATCCGGGCCCCGCGCTCCTCGAGCTGCCGCGCGACCTCGTGCACCTCCGGGTCGATCGCGTCGTCGGGCAAGATCCGCCGCCCCGGCCGGCGAGCGAGCCACGAGATCATGAAGGCGTCGCGCTCGATGAGCTCGAGCGCGGCCCCCATCGACGCGCCCTCGAGCGTCGGGCCGGCGGCGAGCCCGTTCGACGTCACCTGGCAGAAGGATGCGCCGGGCTCGGCGCAGTTGCCATAGTAGGTAGGGAGCGCCGGCACGTGCACGGGCGCGTGGGTGTCCAGCCACCGCCCGAGGACCCACGCGATGGGCGTGGTCGGATCGAGCCGCGCGAAGGGGAACCCGGGCCGGGCATACTGCGCCTCGTCGTAGAGGCAGAGCCGCTCCGGGGCGATGAAGTCGCCCTTCATCTCGGCGACCGGGGCGCAAAGCAGCGCCCGCGCGTCGAAGATCCCGGCGGAGTAGCGCTCGACCGCCTCGCCGGTCGCCCGGATCAGGGCCTCGACGGCCGTGACGCCCTTTCCGGTGCCGACCTCCGGCTCCCCGCAGCAGTGTGCGGGCGCCGAGCCGTCGATCGTGTTGCTGAGGAGCGCGGTGGCGATGATCGGCGTCTCGGGGGCGAGCGCCGGGCTCACCGCGGCCAGCCCGAGGTGCCGCACGATGCCCGCCCGCGCGTCGACGATGCCGGCGAGCATCCGCCGGAGCTCCGCCGGGTCGCGCGCGTCGCGGAGGCGCGCGCTCGATCGCGGGCGCGCGCGACCCGCCCGGTCGGCGCCGGCGGCGCCGCCGCACACCGCGCACCACGGCATCCGCAGGGCGGCGTGGAACGACGCCTCCAGGTCGATCAGGCTCTGGACCACGAAGCGGCCAGCGAGCCGCGACGCGGCGCCGTTCACGAGCAGATCGATGGCCGCGAGCGCGACGGCGTGGCCCAGTAACCCTGGCACCGGCGCGAGGTAGGTGCGCGCGCGGCGCCCCGGGCGCTCGGCCAGGAGCGAGCTCTGGAGCGCGCAATCCGCTTCGGGCTGATCGCTTGTCGCGAGCCGCCGGAGACGGCAGCAGTTCCAGCACGCTGTCTTGCCCGGCACGACACCCGGGCCGATCATCGCGTCGAGCCCGTCGAGGTGCGCGCTGAGCGAGAGGACCGAGCTCGCGTGAGCGAAGCGGGCGACGCTCTGGAGGACGAGGAGATCATCGCCCGGGACGCACGTGAGGACCAGGTCCCAGGCGGTGTCGTCCTGGACGAGCGGTCGACCCGCGGCCGCGAGCAGCGCGCCGCGCGTCACCGCGCAGCCGGGCGCGATCCGCGACAGCGCGAGGCAGAGCGAGCGCGCGCGATCCTTCCCCAGATCCGCCTCGGCGAATGGGCCGAGATCGTCCGCCGTGACCTCCCTGTCGTCGAGGACGTGGAGCGCGCCGACGCCCGCGGAAGCGAGCTCGATCGCCGCGACGGCGCCCCACGGCTCGAGCCCGACCACGAGGACGCGCGCGCGCGCGAGCCTCTCGTGCGCCGCCGCCGGCGCGGGCGGAGCGGTCTCGTCGAGCGACGACGCCGCGGTCGATGAGCTGGGCAGTCGAATGGCCACGCGAGATCTCCAGGAAAGGGCAGCGCGGCGGCGTCTCGACCTGCGCCGCGCTGCACCTTCGGTAAAGAGGTCCAATCCTGGCGCTCGAGGAGCCGCGCCCCGACAAGCCGGGGAGAGACGACCCTCGCGTGCGGCCGGGGCGCGAGCTCGCCTGATCGAGGCGAGCCAGGGAAGACGGGAGATGCCTTTCTCGATCTCTCGCGCTCCTCGTCTCCCCCATCGCTTTCCTCCAGCGCTCTACCGCTCGGCCTCACCGCATCATGGCTGGCTTCAGCGGCACCTGCCGCCGCATCTCCCCCCGCACCTGCCGCCGCATCTCCCCCCGCACCTGCCGCCGCACCTGCCACCGCAGCCGCCGCCGCAGCCACCGCCGCAGCCGCAGCCACCGCCGCAGCCGCAGCCACCGCCGCAGCCACCGCCGCAGCCGCAGCCGCCGCCGCAACCGCAGCTGTAGCTGGCCGGACGCGCTGATTCCATTGCCTCCAGCCTGCTCGACAACTCGTCGATGGCGTTGCGGATCTCTTTCACCGCGACATCCAGATCCTTCGGCGCCCCACTCCCGTTGTTCGAATCACTCATCGCACATCCTCCCACGAGTAGGTGAGGCGCGCAAAGGGTCTTCGTCAATCCGAAGGACCCATTGCGCGATGACGGACGTCGCGTTGATTCCCTGTCATCCGGGGCGACCGGCGCCGCGGGCAGCGCGGGATATCCCGCCGAAGTACGGGCGATGCGCGATCTCGCGTCCATCCCGCGAATGGCGCCTCTCTCTCCTGCCCTCGATCGTCGCCGGGGCGTCGCGGACGAAGCGCGTCGATCGCGTCGCTCCGCCGAACCCAGCAATCCTGGATAACGCGGCACGCTGCGTGCGCGCATCCATCGCGCCGTGAACGCGACCTCGTCGAATTGCTTTTCATCGCGCTCTCCGGTACCGGGCCCGCGCTCGCTCGTGAGCGCTCAGCGCCCTTGGCAAAGGAGTGTCATGCATCGTACTTCGCTCGGACTGGCTTGCGCTGGTCTATCTTCGTGTGCCCTTGTCGCTTCAACATGGCTTGTCGGCTGCGGCGCCCCGGAGCGCTCTCCGTCGCTCGAACCCATCGAGGTGGGGTGCGCGGGCTGCACCGTGCTGGTGGGAGGTACGGTGTTCGACGGCTCGCGCGCGGGCAGGGCGACGGTGGTGATCGACGGCGACAAGGTGCGACAGGTCGTCTTCAACGAGCACGAGCACGACGTCGAGGTCGCGGGCGGCGAGGTCGTGGACGTCTCGGGGAAGACGGTGCTCCCCGGGCTCATCGACCTCCACGTGCACTCGCTGAGCGTCGCCGGGCCCTACGACTATTATGACGGCGAGCTCCACCTCGAGGACCACACGAAGGCAATGCTCCGGGCGGGCGTCACCTCGTACCTGGATCTCGGCTCATCCCAGCGCGTCATCTTCGAGCAGCGAGCGCGCGCCCGCGCCGGCGAGATCCTCGCGCCGCAGGTCTTCGCGGCCGGGCCGCTGCTCACCCCGACCGGGGGGCACCCCTGCCTCCAGGGCTCCCCGCCCGGCGATTTCTGCGTCTTCATCGACTCGCCCGCCGACGTGGGCGACGCGTTCGCGGCGCTCCTCCCCCTCGAGCCCGACGTCATCAAGATCGTCATCGACTCGGACGGAGCCCGGCCGCGCCCGCAGATCTCGGACGCGTCGATCGCGGCCATCGAGGAGGCCGCCAGCGCCGCGGGCTTCCGCGTCATCGCTCACGTGGCGGAGGCCGCCGACGTCGAGGCTGCGCTCGACGCCGGCGTGACGCGCTTCGCGCACATCCCGGATCAGGACCTCATCTCGCCCGAGCTCGCGCGCCGGATGGCCGCCGCGGGGGCCGTCGTGGTGCCGACGCTCTCCGTGATGGATGGCCTGTACCGCGTCGCCCACGGCGCGCTCGACGAGCTCGACGACCCCGCCCTCCGCGACGACGTGCCGGCCGGCGTGATCGCCGCCCTGCGCGACCCGTCGCTGCTCGCGGAGACCACGACAGCCCGGTACCGGGAGCTCGTGAAGGGGTGGCGCGGCCACGCGATCGCGAACCTCCACACCGTGGTTCAGGCCGGGGTCACCGTCGCCGCCGGCACCGACGCCGGCAACCCAGGCGTCTTCCACGGGCTCGCCATGCGCCGCGAGGTAGCGCTCCTCGTCGAGGCCGGGATGCCGCCGATCGACGCGCTCGCCGCCGCGACGCGCGCGGCCGCGGACGTGCTCGGGCGGCCCGACCTCGGGCGCATCGAGGAGGGGGTGCTCGCGGACGTGCTCGTGGTCGACGGCGACGCGCTCGCCGACGTCCGCGCGCTCGAGCGGGTCTCGCGCGTCTACAAATCGGGCGTCCTCCTCGATCGCGGCGCGCTCGCGCTGCCCCGCGGCGCGAGCCTCGCAAGGCAGCCGCGGACCGGCGCCGGTCCCGGCGAGACGTGCCTCGCCGCGTCGGAGTGCGGCGACGCGCTGTCGTGCAGCCAGGATCAGCGCTGCGCCGCGATCTGCGATCGCCCCTCGGCCTGCGCGCCGGGGAGCGCGTGCCTCTTCGACGGCGGCTCGCCCACCGGGGGCTCCTGCGCGGAGGGCGACGGCTGCGATCTCTTCGCGCAGGCCTGCGAGAACGGCGCCGCGTGCGTGTTCCTGGGCAACGGGGCGACCTCGTGCTGGTACGCGGGCGCGGGCTCGGGCGGGCAGCCGTGTGACGCCTTGTTCGCCTGCGCGCCCGGCAGCGTGTGCGACCCGGAGACGAGCACGTGCAAGGACCTCTGCGATCCGCGTGGTGAGCGCGCCGGTGAGCGCGCCGGTGAGCGCGCCGGTGCGTGCCCGGGCGGCAGGAAGTGCGTCGACCGCTCGGCGTTCGCGGGTCTCCCCGTGGGCGTGTGCGAGTAGGTCGAGCCGAGCGAGGCCAGGGGCCCCTCGCCGCGCGCCGCGCTCACCGCGACGGCGCGCGGCGCGCGGCCCGCTGCGCGCCGCGGTCACCTCGACGCGAGCAGCCAGGCGATCACGCTCCCCACCGCGAAGAACAGGAGGCCCGCGCCGGCGAGCACCGCGCGCGACGTCCGCCGCTCGAGGAAGCTGGCGGCGGCCCGCAGGCTGGACGGGGCGGCGATGCTGAGGCGGTTGTCGGGCCCGCTCATCTTCTGGAGGGCGGCGTCGAGCGCCAGGACGACGGCGCGCGCGTGGGGGAAGCGGTCGTCCGGATCCTTGGCGAGCAGGCGCGTCACGACCGCCTCGAGCGCGGGCGGGACGACGATGCCGGGCGAGCGCTCGGCGATGGGCGGCGGCACGGCCGACCGGTGCTGCGCGAAGAGCGCCGAGGGCTCGACCGCGGTGAACGGGTGCTTGCCCGCGAGCATCTCGTAGAGGATGACGCCGAGCGCGTAGAGGTCGGCGCGCCGGTCGACCGAGCGCATGCCGAGCGCGGCCTCGGGCGCCATGTACGCCACCGTGCCGAGCAGCACCCCGGCGTTCGTCAGCGAGCGGCGCGCGCCGTCTTCGCTGGGGATGGAGCTCGGGATGGAGAACTGCTCTACCGGGACCTTGGCGAGGCCGAAATCGATGAGCTGGACGCGTTCGTCCGGGCCGTCGAGGACCATGATGTTGAGCGGCTTCACGTCCCTGTGCACGATCCCGAAGTCGTGCGCCGCGTTCAGGGCGGTCGCGATCTGGCGCGCGATGTTCGTCGCGCGCACCGGCGGGATGGGGCCCTGGTCGATGAGCTTGCGCAGCGTGATGCCGCGGATGAACTCCATCACCATGAACCACGCGCCGTCGTCGAGCTGGTTGATCTCGTAGACCGCCGCGACGTTGGGGTGGAAGATGTGGCGGCCGGCGAGCGCCTCGCGCTCGAAGCGCTCGATGAGCTCCGGCAGCTCCTCGGCGTCGGGGTGGAGCACCTTGACGGCCACGTCTTCGCCGGTCGCGAGCTTCTTGGCCCGGAAGACGGCGGCGATGCCGCCCATCGCCACGAGCTCCTCGATGCGGTACCGGTGCACGAGCGTGCGGCCGACGAGCGCCATCGCCCGCTCTCGCGCCGCGGAGCTCGCCTGGCCTCCCGCGATGAACATGGGCCCGCTCATGCGGCCTGGCCTCCAGGGAGCGACGCGCGAGCGCGCGCGCCGCAGCGGCGCAGAGCGCGCAGGTCCGCGCCGTGACGCGCTTCGCGGCGGAACGGTGATTCCACCCTGGCTGACATCGTGCGCTCAGACACCCGGCGCCCGAGGGTAGCGCCCCTCTGCGTCCAGCGCCATCTCCGCGGTCGGCCCTGGAGGTCGATGGCGGTCGCAGCTGCGAGCGAGCGCGCGCGGCGCGACCTGCCGACGCCGACAACAGCGGACAGGCGATCACGTCACCCGGAGGTCCCTCCTGCGCTGCCCTGTCCTGCCCGCGCGGGCGCCGACATGGCCTGTGCTCACGTCAGCGCGGAGGAGAGGTGTCGCCGGCGAGATGCAGAGTCGCCCCCGAGGTGCGGAGTCGCGCCCGCGCCCCGGACCCGCGGAGGCGCCGGACGGGCGAGCCCGTCGCCGGGCGGAGCGCGACCACCTCTCGGCATATATCGCGACGTCGCCGCGATCCGGTGTCGGCGGACGCGTCGCCGCGACGCGCGACGCGCAGCCAACCGAGCCGATCTGTCGCGAACACCCCACATCCGCGCCTGTCGTGCGCGGACCGGTGCGCGGCTGGTGCTCGGACGAAACGCGGCGTGAGCGACATGCCAAGTTCGCAGATGCGTTTTCTCGACGGGCTCGTGTACCCTGTATGGGTGGAGGTTTCCATGCAGAGCACAATGCGTCGCACCGTTCTCCTCGCGCTCTTCTCTGGACTTGCCGTGGCAGCTTGCTCCTCTCCCGATGCGGGGAGCCTCTTCGCTGCCGGCGGGGCCGGGCCGGGGAGCACGGCGTCGTCAGGTGGAGGGGATGGCGGCGCGCCGGGCGAGGGCGGCGGGCCGGGCAATGGCGGCGCGCCGGGCGAGGGCGGCGCAGGGGGCGCCGGGGGCGACGAGGGACCTGTCATCGTGGATCCGCCGGTCTGCGGCGACACCTACGTCGATTGCGACGGCAATGAAGAGAACGGCTGCGAGGTCAACGTGATGGGCGACGCCCTCCACTGCGGGACCTGTCCCGTCCCGTGCCGGGGCAGCTGCCAGGAGGGCACCTGCGTCCAGACCAGGACGCACGCCATGGGGCAGCGTGATCCGCTGTACATCGCCGTTGCCGGCGGCGACCTCTTCTGGACCAACGGGGAGGAAGGGTCCGTCATGCAGTGGTCGCACGAGACCGAAGAGACGACCGTCATCGCCTCGGATCAGGTCGAGCCGGCGGGCATCAAGGCCGACGCGACCCACGTCTTCTGGGTGACCCAGGGCGAGCGCGAGCCGTCGTACACCGGCGCGGTGGTGCGGGCGCGGCGCGGGAGCGACGAGGCGCCGGTCGTCGTCGCCGCGGCGCAGACCGCGCCCTTCGGCCTCGCGCTCGACGACGAGTTCGTCTACTGGACGAACCGCGAGGGCGGCGGCGGCGTGGTCCGCGCGCGGAAGGACTCGAACGGCAACGGCCCGTTCACCACGATCTGGGGCGGGGCGGGCTCGCCGCACGCCGTCATCGTCGACGCGACCCATGTTTACTGGACCGTCCTCCCGCTCGACGACAGCGACGGCCGCGTCATGGCCGCGCGCAAGGACTCCATGGGCGAGGGGCCGTTCACCACGATCGCGACAGCGCAGGGCGAGGTGCGCGAGATCGCGCTCGACGGGACGTACGTGTACTGGACGACCAGCAGGACGGGCACCGTGATGCGCGCGCCCAAGGTCGGCGGACAGGGAGAGGTCACGGCGCTCGTGACCGGCGCGCCGAACCCGCGGGGGATCGTCGCCGATCGGACCGGCGTTTACTGGACCGACCCCGAGTCGGTGAACATCATGAAGATCTGGCCGAACGGCATCCAGGGGACGTTCGTCGCGAGGGAGGCGTCGCCCTATGGCATCGCCCTCGACGCCGAGCGCGTCTACTGGACCAACGGGCTCGGCTCGAACGGCACCATCGAGAGCGCCCCGAAATAGGCGCGGCCGCCCAATGCGGTCCCCGGCCGGGGCGTGCTACAAGCTCGCCCCGTGCTGCTCGAGACGTTTCCCGTGGGTCCGCTGGGGTGCAACTGCTCGATCCTCGTCGACCCGGCCAGCCAGGGCGCGGTGGTCATCGATCCCGGGGGCGACTTCGACGTGATCCGCGCGCGCCTCGAGCGGGCCGGGGCGAAGGTCGCGGCCATCGTGCACACGCACACCCATATCGATCACGTCGGCGCCACGGCGCCCCTCCAGCGCTGGTCGGGCGCCGCCGCGCGCATTCACGAGGCCGACCGCTTCCTGTATGACATGCTCCCGGTCCAGGCGGCGCTCCTCGGCGTCGCGCTGCCCGAGCGGTGCGAGATCGACGGCGACCTGAACGACGGCGTCGTCGTGAAGGCGGGCGGGCTCGATCTGCACGTGCTCCACACGCCGGGCCACACGCCCGGCAGCGTGTCGTTCCTTGTCGAGGCCACGACCGGCGCGGTGGCGTTCACGGGGGACACCCTGTTCCGGCGCAGCATCGGCAGGACCGACCTGTGGGGGGGCGACTCGCAGGCGATCTTCTCATCGATCCGGGGCAAGCTGCTCACGCTCGATCCGTCGACCCGGGTCGTGACCGGACACGGCCCTTCCACGACGATCGGTGAGGAGCGCGATCGAAACCCGTATCTGAGGGCGTGACGCGCCGCCGCGCTCGCGCGGTGAGCCGACGGCGGAGCGAGCTCGGCCGGCGCGATGGCGGGCGCTCGGGTGCAGCCCCGCGCGAGCGGACGCAAGCAGACGCAATCACAGCGCGCCCGCGCGCGGCCGGATGTTCGGGATGAACATGAAACGGATAAGCGGATGAAGCTGGGTGCGGCCAGACGAACCAGACGAACCAGACGAACCAGACGAACCAGACGAAACACACGAAACACACGAAACGTACGAAGCGGATGAGCCGGAGGAACCGGATCAAACGACCCGCGCACCGGCGCGGCTCTCCCGCGAGAAAGTGCTTGCATCCCGCCAGGATTCTTCCGAAAAATGCCACACGACGAGACCCGCGCCGGCGTCCCTGAGCCGGTCGAACGCTGTCCGTCGCGGAAGTCGAGCACGATGAGCACCGAAAGCGCGCCCGCCACGAAGGTCGATCTGGAGATCCTCCCCACGCAGAACCCTCTCGGCGACGCGGAGCGCGCGCAGCGCATGCAGAACCCTGGCTTCGGGCGCCTGTTCACGGAGCACATGGTCGTGATCCCGTACGCCGCCGACAGGGGCGGCTGGCTCCGCGGGCAGCTCAAGCCGTACGCGCCGATCACGCTGGATCCGGCGGCGATGGTGCTGCACTACGGTCAGGCGATCTTCGAGGGGTTCAAGGCCTACCGCCAGCCGGACGGGCGCATCAAGACGTTCCGGCCGGAGGCGAACGCGCACCGCTTCAACAGCTCTGCCCGGCGGCTGGCGATGCCGGAGATGCCGGTCGAGCTGTTCGTCGGCTCCATCGACGCCCTGATCCGCCAGGATCGCGCGTGGGTGCCCGCGCCGGTGGGCGAGAGCCTGTATGTCCGACCGCTGATGTTCGCGACCGAGGCGGCGCTCGGGGTGAGGTCCTCGCGCGAGTACGATTTCGTGGTGATCGCGTCCCCCGCAGGCGCGTATTTCCCGCAGGGCGTGAAGCCGGTGACGGTCTGGATCTCGGAGGATTTCGTCAGGGCGGCGCCGGGCGGCACGGGCGCCGCCAAGTTCGCCGGCAACTACGCGGCGAGCCTGCTCGCGCAGATGAACGCGGCGGCGGAGGGCTGCGCGCAGGTGGTCTGGCTCGACGCGGTCCACCGCAGGTATGTCGAGGAGATGGGGGGAATGAACATCTTCTTCGTCTACGAGGAGGGCGGGCGCCCCGTGCTCGTGACGCCCGAGCTGACAGGCACGCTTCTCCCCGGCATCACCCGCGACAGCATCATGCAGCTCGCCCGCGACTTCGGCTATGGCGCGGAGGAGCGCAAGGTCACCTTCGAGGAGTGGGGCGCGGCGGTGCGCGACGGCCGCATGACCGAGGCGTTCGCGTGCGGCACGGCCGCGGTGATCACGCCCATCGGCGCGGTGAAGTCCCGGGAGGGGACGTTCGCCATCCACGACAACGAGACAGGGCCCGTGGCGGCGCGCTTCCGCGAGGCGCTGCTCAACATCCAGCACGGCCTCGCCCCCGACCGGCACGGCTGGATGCACGACGTGATCTGACGACCTGATGACCTGATCGCGCGGCGGCCCCGCGCGCCGCTGTGTCTCCGGCGCGGCGCCGCGCCTACTCCGCGGTCGGCGATCGCCTGGACTTCGCCGTCATGCCGTATTCGTGCAGGCGGTACTGGATGGTGCGTATGCTGATGTCGAGGAGCTCGGCCGCGCGCGTCGTCGAGCCGTTCGTCGCCTCGAGCGTCGACAGGATGGCATAGCGCTCGATCTCCGCCATCGTGGCGCCCGGGATGCGCAGGGCTCCCTTGACCACCGGCGCCGCGTCGATGGGGAGGTGCTCCGCGTCGATGCGCGCGTCGTCGCAGAGCACGACGGCCCGCTCGATCGCGTTCTCGAGCTCGCGCACGTTCCCCGGCCACCGGTGCGCGACGAGCTTCGCCCGCGCCTCGTCGGTGAACCCCTCGATCTTGCGGTGGTTCTCCGCCGCGAACCGGCGCAGGAAGTGATTCGCGAGGAGCAGCACGTCGGTGTCGCGGACGCGCAGCGGCGGCATGTCGATGTGGACGACGTTGAGCCGGTAGTAGAGGTCCTCCCGGAAGCGGCCCTCCTGCACCGCCGCCGCAAGATCGCGGTTCGTGGCCGCGATGAGCCGCACGTCGACCGACACGGTGTCGTTCCCGCCGACCCGCTCGAACATCCGCTCCTGGAGCACGCGCAGCAGCTTCACCTGCGTCGACGGCGCGATCTCGCCCACCTCGTCGAGGAAGAGCGTCCCGCCGTTCGCCTGCTCGAACCGCCCGATACGCCGCTTGTCGGCGCCGGTGAACGCGCCGCGCTCGTGGCCGAACAGCTCGCTCTCCAGGAGCGACTCCGCGAGCGCCGCGCAGTGCAGCGTCACGAACGGCGCCCTGGCGCGCGGGCCCTTCGCGTGGATGGCGCGCGCGAGCTCTCCCTTGCCCGTGCCGCTCTCGCCGGTGATGAGCACCGTCGCCCGCGCGCCCGCCACCTGCCTCGCCGTGCGATAGACCTTCTGCATCGCCGGGCTCGCCCCGATGAGCCCCTCCACGCCCTCGCCCTCGCGCTCGCGCAGCTGCCGGCGGAGGTTCTCCGCCTCGACCCGGAGCGCGCTCCGCTCCAGCGCGCGCTCGATCGACAGGAGGAGCGCGTCGAAGTCGACCGGCTTGGTCAGGTAGTCCTCGGCCCCCGCGCGCATCGCCTGCACCGCCGAGCTCACATCGCCGAACGCGGTGACGACGAGCACCGGCAGCGCCGGATCCTGCTCGCGGAGCTTCCCGAGCAGCGCCACCCCATCCATCTTCGGCATCTTCAGGTCGGTGACGACGACGTCCGGCGGCCGCTCCGCCGCGACCTCGAGCGCCTCGACGCCGTCGCCCGCCGCGTCGACGGCGTAGCCCTCCTGGCGCAAGAGCTTCTCCAGCCCCGAGCGCGCGCTCGCCTCGTCGTCCACGACGAGCACCCTCGAGCCCTGTCTCTTCTCGGCGTTCATGGCTTCCCTTCCGAAGACCGCGCAGCCGTCGGAGGATACCCGAAGGGACGAGGGGACGTCAGCGGCTCTCGGCGGCGCTGACGTTCCCCTGGATGCCGGCGCCGAGGTCGGCCAGCTCCTCGGCGAGCAAGATCGTGAGATCGTCGGCGGTGACGATGCCCGTCACCTTGCCGTCGTAGCGGACGATGGGCAGCCGCCGGACGCCGCGCTCGCGCATCAGGCGGAGCGCCGTCTCGATGCTGTCGGTCTGCTGCAGGGTCGTCGGATCGTACGTCACGATCTCGGACACCAGCGTCTTCTCGGCCTCGCGCGCGTCGGCCATCACCCGCATCACGAGATCGCGATCGGTGAGGATGCCAACGGCGCGCGCGCCCTGCGTGACGACGACGCACCCCACGCGGAAGTCGCGCATCCTGCGCGCGACGGCGGTGGCGGACTCGGTGAGCTCGGCGCTCACGGCGCCATGTTCAAAGCGGCTGAGGGACATGCCGAGGGCCATTGCACGACGTGCGCCAGGCTGGCTGTGCCCGGCGCCCGCCGCCGCGCCTCTCTGTGGCGGCCGCGCGGAGGGGCCGCGCGGAGGGGCCGCGCGGCGCGTCGGCCGGGGCGGCGGAGCTCGCGCGTCGCAGCGGTTGCGCGGCGGCGCAAGCCGTTCGCCGGGCCGGACGCGCTCGGCCGCTCAGGCCGGGGCGGGGGCCGGGGAGGTCGGCCGGGCGCGCGCGGCGCCGGAGGACACCGCTTCCACGCTGGAGCGGAGCTCGGCGCTCAGCGCGGGGTAGTCCACCGGCTTGGTGTGCACCACCGCCTCGGGCGCGAACCCTCGCCCGAGCCGCGCCACGAGCTCTGGATAGCCGGTGACCACGAACAGCGGGAGATCGGGCCTGAGCGATCGCGCGAAGCGCGCGACGGCGATGCCGTCGGCGTGGGGCATCCGGAAGTCCGTCACCAGGATGTCGGGGACCGGCGCCCGGGCGAGCCGCGCGATCGCGAGGGCGCCGTCGGTGGCCAGCTCCACCCGGAAGCCGTCGTCCTCGAGCAGGTGCGCGAGCAGGCGGGCGGTGCGGATGTCGTCGTCCACGAGGAGGATCAGGGGTTGTTCGATGCTGCGCGGTTCCACGCCGCGAGGACTATCAAGTTGCGCGCCACGCGCGCCTCGACGACGGACGCGAAGGCGGCGCGCGCCGCGGCCCCGCGGCGGCTCAGCCGGAGAGGCGGATCGGGAGCGTCACGCGGAACAGCGTCTTTCCCGGCCGGCTCTGGAAATCGATGGTCCCCTCGTGATCGGTGACGATCCGGTGCGCGATCGCCAGCCCGAGCCCGGTGCCGTTCGGCTTGGTCGAGAAGAACGGATCGAAGATCGGCGCCTCCGGGCTCGCGACGCCGGGGCCGTCGTCCTCCACCTCGAGGACGGCGTGGCGCGGCTGTCGCCGCGCGCGGAGGGTGACCGTGCCGCCGCCGGCCGGCCCCACCGCCTCGAGCGCGTTGCGGAGGAGGTTCAGCAGCACCTGCTCGATCCGGGCGGGATCGAGGTCGAGCACGAGATCGGTCGACGGCAGATCGACCCTCACCTCGGCCTGCGCGCCGGCGCCTTCCGACGACAGCGCGACGCGCGCCGCCCGCTCGCAGAGCGCGAGCACGGACGTCGGCTGCACGAGCAGCGGGCTCGGCCGCGCGAAGTCGAGGAACTCGCTCACCAGCCCCGACAGGCGGCGGATCTCGTCGCGCACGACCCGGATCGCCTCCACGGTGTCCGGGTCCTTCATGCCGGCGCGCGCGAGCCCCCGCTCGAGGAAGGTCACGTGGAGCTGCGCGCCGTTGAGCGGATTGCGGATCTCGTGCGCGAGGCCGGCCGCGAGCGTCCCCACCGCGGCGAGCTTCTCGCTCTGGCGCACGCGCGCGGCGAGCGCGTTCTCGTCCGTCGTGTCCTGCCCGATCGCGAACAGGACCACCTCGTCGTCCGCCGCGGAAGGCGCATAGGCCAGCTGCCACCGCACGTCGCGGATCTTCCCGGCGCGCGTGCGGAGGCTGCTCTCCAGCAGCTCGGCGCCCGCCCGCCGGCCCGCGGCGATCTCCTTCACGAGCGCGCCGTGGTCCGCGCGGAGCTCCTCCGGCAGGAGCGTCTCGACGAACGGCGTCCCGAGGATGTCCTCGCGCCCGAGCCCCGTGATCCGCTCGGCCTCGCGGTTCCAGAGCCGCACGACGGCCCGCGCGTCGAGCCCCACGACGAGGACGCGGGCGAGCTCGACGGCGCTCTTGTACCGGTGCTCCGTGCGCGCGAGGGTGCGGCCGACCTCCTCCCGGTCCAGGCGCTCGGCGTGCCGCGCGCGCGCGAGGAAGTCGTCGCGGTAGGTCTCCAGCATGATGGCGAGCTCGAGATCGAGCACCTTGATCACCGCGGCGCGGACCGGGGCCACCTGCTCGCCGAGGGCGCTCGCGGCGATCTCGTCGAACGCGAGCCGGATGAGCGTCATCGCCGTGAACATGTACCGCTGCGGCAGCCCGACCCGGACGTGGATCCGCCCGATCTTCGCGGTCTCCTCGAAGTACGCGCCGTCGTACGGCCCGGTGCAGATGCGCGTCATCCAGCGCACGAGCGATCGCTTGAGCCGCTCCACCTGCTCCTCGCCGGTGAAGACCTCGTGGGCGCCCTCGTGCTCGCGGATGCGGTCGTAGAACTCGTCCGCGATGCGGGGGAAATGGGGCTCCGCGTGCGCGCGGAACGAGGCGAGCCGGCCCGCGTCTTCCTCGCTGAAGCGGACGTACCGCTTGATCTCGTCGAAGAGCGTCTCTCGCGAGGGCACGGCGCCGGAGGCTATCACGCGCTGCCTTCCACGCCGGCCACGCCGGCGGACCACGACCTCGCGCGCTCCAGGATCGCCCCGAGCGCCGCGTCGTCCTCGCCCCCGCGCGCGACGAGCTCCGGCGAGGGCGGCGCCTCGTAATCGAGCCCGGCGCCGGGGAGCGCGTCGATCTCGCCGGCGCCCGCCGACCGGTAGAGCCCCTTCGGGTCGCGCTCCTGGCAGACCCGCGGAGGGACATCCATGTACACCTCGAGGAGCCGCGGCGCGAGCGCGCGGGCGCGCTCCCTGTAGGCGCGGCGGTGCGCGGTCGCCGCCACGATCACGACGAGCCCCTGGCGCGCGATCAGCGCGGACAGGCGCCCGAGCGTCTCGTAGAAATCATCGCGGCCGCGCCGGTCGTAGCCGGGCCGCGGCACGAGCGCGCCGCGGACCTCGTCGCCGTCGAGCAGGCAGCTCGCCCGGCCCTCGCCGAGCATCGCGCGGTGTACCCGCGCGGCCAGGGTCGACTTGCCCGACGAGGGCAGCCCCGTGATCCACACGACGCCGCCGCTCACGCGAACACCCGCTCCGCGTCGTCCGGATCGAAGCGCGGCGCGTCGAGGGCGCGCTCCACGAAGGTGAGCAGGGCGTCCCGCGCGCGCCCCGGGACCGCGGGGTACCAGGCTGGGTTGGCGAGCACGAGCGCGCGCCACGCGAGGAACGGCGCCGCCACGTCGAGCGCGCCCGCGCCGCCGCTCCCGTCGAGGTAGGCCTGCCAGAACCGCCGCCACAGCGCGCGGAGGCCGCCCTGCCACGCGCCGGGCGCGTCCAGCGCGAAGAAGACGTAGTTGATGGCGAGGCACGTCACGTCATCGGCCGGATCGCCCTGGGACCCGCGGCTCGTGTCGAGCAGGGTGAGCCGCGACGCCTCGTCGAACACGATGTTGAAGGGGTGGAAGTCGCCGTGCGTGCGCGCGAGCCGCTGGTCCCGGCCGCGCAGCTTCCACCGCCACGCGACGCAGCGCCGCTCGATGGCCTGGAGCCGCTCGGGCGGCGCGCCGGGCACGCTGTCCGGATAGCCGTCGATGATGCCGAAGATGCCCTCTCCGTGGCCCACGAGATCGCGCACCGCGCGGCGGTAGCTGCCCGGCTGGGCGCCGGGCGCCGCGTGGAGCGCGACGAGGTACCTGGCGAGCGCCTCGCAGCGCGCCAGATCTTCCGGCGCCGCGCGGCGCTCCCGCGCGATCCGGCGCAGATCGTCGGCGTAGACCTGCCCCTCCGCGTACGTGGTGAGCAGGTAGAACTCGCCCGCGTCCCGCAGCGACACGAAGCGGTCATCGCGGGTCAGGGAGCCGACGTCCACGACCTCCACGTGCGATGGAATCGATCCGAAGGTGTCGAAGGCGAGCAGCATCTCCGCCGCGCGATCCGACCGCCTGTCGTGTCCGAACTCGTTGGCCGT
Source organism: Sorangium sp. So ce1153 (assembly GCF_051521595.1). Classification (NCBI taxonomy): domain Bacteria; kingdom Pseudomonadati; phylum Myxococcota; order Polyangiales; family Polyangiaceae; genus Sorangium; species Sorangium sp. So ce1153. Next base: position 10,183,990 of record NZ_CP150361.1, on the reverse strand, counting down.
CGACGTGTGCAGGACCAGCCGCTGCGTCGAGCCGTCGGGCCGAGCCACCGTGATCCGGCGGGGGGCGCCGTAACCGGCGGCCTTCTCGGTCAGGTCGTGGCTGGCGCCGCCGTCCGGCCCCATGGCGGCGACCTCCACGACCCGCGCGTCCGGCAGGACCGCCTCGATCAGCTGGCGGACTGGGCGTGAGGGATCGGCGTCAGACAGGACCGTCTGGGCGGCGCTCATGGTCTCCTCGTGGGGGCTGTGGGGACGTGCTGCCGGCGTGGCGACGTGGCGACGTGGCGACGTGACCGGCAAGAAGCAGGCCGCGTGCCTGACGAGCCTGCTCATGCCGCACCGCGGGCTGTGGCTGGAGCCGCGGTGTCAGCGGGGTCGGCGGCGAGCGACGAACGCGCGGGGCGCCGGCCGGGCCGGTCGCCCTCGCAGGATCTGCGCCCCGGCGCGAGACGTGCGCGGCGCCTCGCCACGCCGCGCGTGGCGGGCTCAGCGATCCGGGATGTCGGGGGGGATGTGCCCGATCTGGTAGGGCCGCATCATCTCGTTGTCCTCGTGCTCGAGGATGTGACAGTGCCACACGAACCGCCCAGGCGTCTCGAACCGCATCTTGATGCGCGTGATCTCGCCAGGCGGCGCGATCACGGTGTCCTTGCGGCCTTCCTCGCCTGGCTCCGGCGGGCGCGGATCGCCGTCGAACAGCTGGCGTTCGACGATCTCGAACTGGACCTCGTGGAGGTGGATCGGGTGCGAGTCCATGGTGAAGTTGTGGATCTCCCAGATCTCGGTCGACCCGACGGCCGGGTTCTCCGTGATGGGATCGTCCCAGTGCAGCGGCAAGCGCGTGTCGGAGCCCGGAGGCTGGAACGTACCCAGCAGGACCGCGAGCGGGCCGGCCTCGGGGGCGATCGCGGAGAACTCCTCGTTCAGGGACACGCGCCGCACCGCGCCCGCGGCGCCGAGCGGCTCGATCCACGGCAGCCTGAGCCGGTGCGGGGGCGTGGTCGTGTCCCTGCTCGTCGCCGGCACGACGCGGAACTGCATCACCTGTCCTGTCGTCGCCGGGTCGGCCGGGGGCTGCGGGCCGCTCGTGAAGGGCCCGTCCGGACCGAGGTTGAGGAGGACGATCTCGCAGCCGGCGCGGACATCGCTGAAATCCACGATCACGTCCGCGCGCTCGGCCGGAGCGAGCACGAGGCTGCGGCGCCGCACGGGGGCGGGGAGGAACCCTCCGTCCGAGCCTATCTGCCAGAACGGGAGGCCGTTATCCATCTGGAGGATCAGGAACCGCGAATTGCTCCCGTTCAGGAGGCGGAAGCGGTACCGTCGCTGCTCGACCTCGAGGTAGGGCCACGCCTGGCCGTTGACGACCATGACGTCGCCGAAGAACTCCGGGACCCAGATCGGCGGGAAGGGGCCGCACGGGACGTACAGGTCCGCGAGCTCGGGAGGGAGCCCGCGCGTATCGGGGTAAAAGAGCGACCCGTCGTCGTTGAAGGAGCGATCCTGGATCACGATCGGGATCTCGTACGTCCCGGATCCATGGCAGTCGCCCCGTGTCGGCGATGAGCCGGGGAGCACGCCGGGCGGGAGATCGTCCGGGCCGCCGCGGAGCAGGTAGAAGCCGGCCGTCCCCGCGTAGACGTTGAGGCGAGTGACGCCGAGCGCGTGATCGTGATACCAGAGCGTCGTTGCCCGCTGGTCGTTCGGATACTGGAACACGGCCGCCCCTCGCTCCCACAGGTCTCCGAGCGGCGACGTGCGCTTGTAGTGATCGTAGAAGGTGCCGGTCTCCGCGTACCCCTCGGGGATGTTCGTCGCCGCGGGGAGGTACCAGGCTTCCGGATAGCCGTCGCTCTCCTGCTCCACCCTGGCCATGCCGTGGAGGTGCGTGACGATCGGCACCGGCCCCCGGTACGCCTCCGGCGGGCATTCGCCCGGACATTCGCCGACGAACGTGGGCCGCATATCGCGGAACTCCAACCCGCCGGGCGGGTTGGCCCAGTGGAGGGTCTGGTCGACCGGGAGCAGGTGGGGGAGGAAGTGGCCTGTCGCGGGGTCCTTGAGGTCGTTGATCCACTTCACGCGCACCGGCCTTCGCCACCTCGCCTCGATCGTGAACGCCGGGTAGCTGAACGTCTCCGGGCGGCCGAACGCCCCGTATCCCCACACCGTGGTCTGGGGTAGATCCATCTCGGGCGGCAGGACCTGCTGCGGGAACTGCCGGACAGCGATCTCGTAACGATCGAAGCGCGCGCCGAGATCGTGGCGCCCGTTTGCCCTGGGCATGGTGGGCGGGATGAGCAGCGGGCGGCTGTACCGGAATGCGGCGATGTCGATGCCGGGGAGGGTCGGTCCCTGTGCCGAGGGGATCGGACACGCATCGAGGGCCGCCCTCGCCATACCGCCGCGCCGGAGCACCAGGAGCCCGCCCGTCGTGGCCAGACCATACTTCAGGAGCTGTCGCCGTTTCATGGAGGACATCGCATCTCCTTGCGCCACAGCCCATGCTGTGAACGCGAGGTATCATGACGAGCGCAGGGATCCGGACAATCCAGGAGGCCCCGGATTCGGGCGCCTGCGTGATCATGAGAGAGGATACGGATTCACCGAGACCTCGGGTGAGGCGAGGATGCCTCTCCGCGGATCGGGATCGTGCCGGGCGGCGCGCCGCGCGTGCGGGACGGGCTCGGCGCGCGGCTCGCGTCCTTGCTTGTGTCCCGGAAGCGGGGGAGTGGGCTGGCTGGAGGCGCGCGAGGCGCGGTCACCGTCGCGGGATGTCGTCCGGCATCGGGCCGATCTGGTAGGGCCGCATCATCTCGTTGTCCTCGTGCTCGAGGATATGGCAGTGCCACACGAACCGCCCAGGCTTCTCGAACCTCATCTTGATGCGCGTGATCTCGAACGGCAGCGCGACGACGGTGTCCTTGACGCCCTCCTCCCCGGCCTCCGGCGGGCGCGGATCGCCGTCGAACGGCTGGCGATCGACGACCTCGAAGTGGACCTCGTGGACGTGGATCGGGTGCGCGTCCACGGTGAAGTTGTAGATCTCCCACACCTCCGTCGAGCCCACGGCCGGGTTCTCCGTGATCGGATCGTGCCAGAAGAGCGGCCTGGGCGTCCTCCCGCCCTGCGGAGGATCGAGTGTACCCAGCAGGGCGACCTGCAGGCCGGCCTCGGGATCGAGCGCGGAGCTCACGTCGTTCAGGGACACCTGCCGGCGGACGTCCACCTCGCCGAGGGGGGGGATCCGGGGGAGATCGAGCCGGTGGGGGGGCGTGCTCGTGTCGCTGCTCGTCGCCGGCACGACGCGGAGCTGCATCACCTGCCCTGTCGTCTTCGGGTCGGCCGGGGGCTGCGGACCGCCGGTGAAGGGCGCGTCAGGACCGAGGTTGAGGAGGACGATCTCGGTGCCCGCGCGGACCCCGCTGAAGTCGACGATCACGTCCACGCGCTCGGCCGGAGCGAGCAGGAGGGTCCCGCGCTCCACGGGGGAGGGGAGGAACCCTCCCTCCGAGCCTATCTGCCAGAACGGGAGGCCGTTATCCATCTTCAGGAGCAGGAACCTCGACGGGCAGCCGTTGAGGATGCGGAAGCGGTACCGCCGCTGCTCGACCTCGAGGTAGGGCCACGCTTGGCCGTTGACGACCATGGCGTCGCCGAAGAACTCCGGGACCCAGATCGGCGGGATATCGCCCTTCGGGATGTACAGCGCGTCGAGCGGCGGGGAGAGCCCGCGCGAGGCTGGATAGAAGAGCGAACCGTCGTCGTTGAAGGAGCGGTCCTGGATCACGAGCGGGATCTCGTGGACCCTGGCTCCCGGGGGGTCTCCTGGTCTCGGGGCTGGTCCGGGGAGGGCGTCGTGCGGCAGATCGTCCGGTCCGCCGCGGAGCAGGTAGAAGCCGGCCGGCCCCGCGTAGACGTTGAGGCGGGTGATGCCGAGCGAGTGGTCATGATACCAGAGCGTCGATGGCCGCTGGTCGTTCGGGTACTCGAACACGGCCGTCCCCGGCTCCCATAGCTGCCCGAGCGGCGACGTGCGCCGGTAATGGTCGTAGAAAGTGCCGGTCTCCGCGTACCCCTCGGGGATATCGGTCGCCGCGGGGAGGTACCAGGCTTCCGGATAGCCGTCGCTCTCCTGCCGCACCCTGGCGGTCCCGTGGAGGTGCGTGACGAACGGCACCGGGCCCCGGTAAGGTCCCGGCGGGCAGTCGCCGGCGAACGTGGGCCGCCTGTCGCGGCCTTTCACCCCGCCGGGCGGGTTGGCCCAGTGGAGGGTCGGGTCGACCGGGAGCAGGTGGGGGAGGAAGCGGCCTGTCGCGGGGTCCTTGAGATCGTTGATCCACTTCACGCGCACCGGCCGCCGCCACTTCGCCTCGATGGTGAACGCCGGGTAGCTGAACGACTGCGGGTGATGGACGGAGCCGTAGCCCCACACCGTCGTCGGGGGCAGACCCAGCTCGGGCGGCAGGACGTGCTGCTCGAACTGCCGGACGGCGATCTCGTAGTAGTCCGTGTCGGCGCCGTCCACGCTGAGCACCGCCGCCTCGGGCATGACCCGCGGGATCGCCAGCGGGCGCGTGTATCTGGGGATCGCGGCGCCGGGCAGGGTCGGGACCGAGCCCGGGACGGCCGGGCACGCGGCCGCGGCCGCCCTCACCACGCCTCCGCGCCGGAGCGCCGCGGTCGCGCCGCGGCCAGACCGCGCCTCGGGAGAGGTCGTCGCTTCATCGAGGACATCGCGCCTCCTTGCCTCGCGCTGCACGCTGCGAGCGCGCACCAGGATGGCCGGCGCGCGGACCCGAGCCACCCGGGAAGCTCCGGATTCGAGGAGCGCCGGGATCATGAACGGTTCCGGGATCGCTGGGCTCCGGGCGACATCCAGGGCTCAGCCGTACGACCGGGATCGCCTGGGACGACGCGCGGCTGCGGGCCGGGCGCCCGCGACGCCCGGGAGCGCGGTCGGGTCATGGTCACGCGCCCACGCGCGCGCGAGGGAGCGAGGGAGGGAGATGGGAGGCGGGAGGCGTCCGCCGTCAGACGCCCTGGAGGACATCCGACGGCAGATCGCCGATCGGGCGGCGAACGCTCGCCCGGGAGAGGCCTGCTCGGCCGCCGGCTACTGCTCCTTCGGGGCGTCCTTGTAGACTTCCTCTTTCTTGTGGAACCCGTCGGCGATCACCGTGGAGGCGAGGTTGTCCTTGTCCACGGCGACCGGCGTGATGAGCACGCTGGCCACGTCCTTCTTCCCGTTGTTGACCGTCTGCGTCTTCTCGCCGAGGTCCTCCTTCTTCGCCAGCTTGATGGCGAGCTCGGCGGCCTTCTCGGCGAGCAGCTTGATCGGCTTGTAGACGGTCATGTTCTGGGTGCCGGCCGCGATCCGCTGGCAGGCGGCGAGCTCGGCGTCCTGCCCCGAGACGACGACCTTGCCGGCGAGCTTCTGCTCGCCGAGCGCCTGGACCGCCGCGCCCGCGAGCCCGTCGTTCGAGGCGACGACCGCCGTGACGTTGTTGTTGTTCTTGGTGAGGGCGTTCTCGGTGATCTTGAGCCCCTCGACCGGCTGCCAGTCCTTGGCCCACTGGTCCGCCACGACCTTGATGTCGCCCTTGTCGATGAGCGGCTTCAGGATGTTCATCTGCCCCTCGCGGAACAGCTTCGCGTTGTTGTCGGTCGGGGAGCCGCCGATGAGGACGTAGTTCCCCTTCGGCTGCATCTTCACGAGGTACTCGGCCTGGAGCTCGCCCACCTTCACGTTGTCGAAGGACACGTAGAGGTCGACGTCGGAGTCGAGGATCAGCCGGTCGTAGGCGATGACCGGCACGCCCTGCTTGTGCGCCGACTCGACGATCGTGGCCGTCGTCTTGGCGTTGTGGGGCACGACCACGAGGATGTCGACGCCCTGGGTGAGCAGGTTCTCGGCCTGCGAGTTCTGAAGGGCGTCATCGCTGTTCGCCGACTGCACGAGGACCTGCGCCCCGAGCGACTCGGCCTTCGCCTTGAACAGGTCGCGGTCGCGCTGCCACCGCTCCTCCTTGAGGGTGTCCATGGAGAAGCCGATCGTGAGCTTCTTCTTCTCCGTGCCCTTGGTGTCCGCGGTCTTCGCGGCTTTTTCTTCCGTCTTGCCCGCGCCCACCTCGTTCCCTGCCTCCGGCTTCGAGCAGCCGGCCGAGAACGCGAGCGAGAACAGCGCCATGAGGAAGGCAGAACGACGAATCAAGATGACCTCCGCGTCAGATGAAGGGGTGTGGGGCTGTGATGGGCCCCACGGGTAATCACTGTGTCGAGTTGATCTGGTCAGCGTACTGCATGATGAGCGTCAGCGTGTCGACGTCGGTTGTGTACACCGAGTACCAGCCCTGGAGCTCGTGGGGCGGATCGCCGATGTAGTCCTGGCCGATGCGCCAGTAAAGGTTCCCGTCGTTCTCCGGCCTGCCGGTCCCGCCCCACGCCCAGAAGTTCACGCCGGCGAGCTCGGGGTTGTCCTTGACCGCGTCGAAGACGGAGGCGTAGTACGCGTTCCTCTTCGTGACCGGCGTGCTGATGGGGTCGGACTTGTCGTCGCGCGCGAGGCCGAACTCCTCGACGACGATCGGCTTGTTCAGCGCCTTGGCGTGCGCGACCTGGGTGGCGATGAACGCGTCGCTCTCGTCGATGGCCGCGCTCAGCGACTTCTCGGCGTCGCTGTCGATCGGCAGCGAGGGGTCGTACCACGACCAGTTCTCCGGCCAGACGTGGAAGGTCAGGTAATCGATGCCGGCCACGTCGTGGAACGCGCGGTAGTCGCTGTTCGCGTAGTCGCCCCACTGGTACAGCTCGCCCTCCGAGCCGATGGAGACCAGGTGGTTCGGGTCGATGTCCTTGATGAACTTCGCGGTCCGCTCGACCCAGAGCTTGAAGAGCGCGCTCCAGCCCCGGAACGACCGCGGCTCGTTCGCGAGCTGCCACGCCATGATGCCCGGGTGGTCCTTGAGGGCGGCGATGACGACCTCGGCCCGGCTGTAGAAGAACTCCTGCGCTTTCTTGTTGCACAGGAACAGGGTCGAGAGGTTCTGCTGGTCGTCCCACGCCGGGCCGACGAGGTTCGGGTCGGTGATCGTGTTCGGGTGGGGGATCGCGAAGTCGCCCGCGAGCGGGACGGCCTGGCAGTCCTCGCCGGTGCCCTCCTCGAACCGGGCCGACCCGGCGAACGGCACGAAGTGGCCTGCCGCGAGCAGGTCCGCGCCCGTGTCGGGGTGGGTCAGGCCGACCTGGTAGTCGCTGAAGTCCTTGCCGCACGTGGTCTCGGGCTGCTCGTGCGCCCACTTGATGTACTGGGGCATACCGCCGGACCAGTGGTACCAGTCGTTCAGCGTCATCACGGCCTTCATGCCGTGGCCGTGGATCTCGTCGAGCACCGTCTTCAGGTTGCTCACGTACTGCTCCAGCTTCGGGTCGGCGCACGGCGCATCCGACGACGCGGGGAAGATCCGCTGCGGCCCGAACTCCGGGTCGTTCTGCTGCGCCTCGGGGATGTCGCCCTCGCTGAGCGCCATGATCCGGAGGTTGAGCACGCCCTGGCTTTCGAGGATGTCGAGCTCGGCGCGCAAGCGCTCGCGGTCGACGTAGGGAGCTGCCCAGAAGTTCGTGCCCATGTACTTGTACGGTTTCCCGTCGAGCGTGAGCTTACTCCCATCGGTGCGGACGTAGCACTTTTCGGCTTGCCGGGCGCAGTCGACGGCCGCGCTCCCGCCGGTTCCGTCCCCGCCGCCGCCGGTGTCGCCCCCGCCGGTGCCGCCCCCGCCGCCGCCGGTGTCGCCGCCGCCGGTGTCGCTCCCGCCGCCGCCGGTGTTGCCGGACCCACCGGTGCCGCCGGAGGGGGAGGGGTCGACCGCGTCAGAGGAGCACGCGGCGAGGGAGAGCAGTCCCAGAGCGAGCAACAAGGTTCTGTTCATGGTGTTTCCTTACCTGGTTCGAGGTTCGTTCCTCAAGCGTGGCTGAGCGCTGTCGCTCGGAGCCTGCGGCCGGTTCACGGCGAGTTGCCGAGCGGCCGCGTCACCTGCGCGGTGATCGTCTCGCCGGCATGGCTGCGATTCCCCCGGACGTCGCGCCACGACAGATCTCCGTTCGGGGTGGTCGCTCCTGCTGGCTTGGCTGGTGGCAGACCACTTAATCGGTTCAGCGTCAACAGGGAACCGAGCGGCCGGCGGGGCGGCTCCGGAGCGGGCGTGCGGTGTTCGGGGCGCTGCCGGCGCGCGGCTGTCCGGCGGGCGGCGCCGGGTCCTGAGGCGGGGCGATCCGGGCCGGCGCCGGTGGTCGCTGCGCGCCGGCCGAGGCCGTCCGGGTGGCGCGTGTTTGCTGGCGTGCTGGCGGCGTGCCGGCGGCGTCCGGGCGGCGTCCGGGCTAGGATAGGCGGGCGGTGGCCGAGGGGCTGTGCGCCGGCCGCGCGGAGGACGGGGGCATGTCGTCGAGGCTGATCCTGCTTGCTGTACCGGCCTTTTTTGCGCTCATCGGCGTCGAGCTCTGGCTCTGTCGCCGCCGCGGGCGCCGCGATTACCGCTTCTCCGACGCGCTCGCCAACCTGTCCTGCGGGGTGGGCCAGCAAACGATTGTCACCCTCGTTAGTGTCGGCTTGCTCGTCTATGTCTTCCTCTTCGAGCGCGCCGCGCCGGTCCGGCTGCCGCCGGGCGCGTTGTCGACCTGGCTGGCCTGCTTCGTCGCCGTCGACTTTTGCTACTACTGGGCCCACCGCGCGAGCCATCGGGTGAACTTCCTGTGGGCGGCGCACGCGGTCCACCACCAGAGTGAGGACTACAACCTCTCGGTCGCGCTGCGTCAGAGCTGGGTCCAGCGGACGTTCTTCTGGCCGTTCTTCTGGCCGCTCGCCCTGCTCGGCTTCCCGCCGGCGGTGCTCGTCACGACGTACACGCTGAACACGCTGTATCAGTTCTGGATCCACACGCAGCTCGTCGGCCGGCTCGGTCCGCTGGAGTGGGTGCTGAACACGCCGTCTCACCACCGGGTGCACCACGGCGTCGACGCGGCGTATCTGGACCGGAACCACGGCGGCATGCTCATCGTCTGGGATCGGCTGTTCGGCACGTTCCGCGCGGAGGGCGCGCTCCCGCGCTACGGCGTCGTCCAGCCGCTCGGGAGCTTCAGCGCGCTGCGCGCGAACCTCGACCCGTGGCGCAAGCTCGCGCGCACGGCGGCGGCGGAGCCGCGCCTCTCGGGCAAGCTGCTCGTCTTTCTCCGGCCGCCGGACTGGCGCTCCGAGGCGTCGCCGCCCGAGGAGGGCCCGCTGCGCACCGACCCGGGCTATGTCCTGCACGACGTGGAGCGTCCCTTGCCGGTCCGCGCGCTCGCGGCGGGGCTCTTCCTGGCGGCGCTCGTCGGCGCGATCGCGTTCCTCGACGCGGCGCCGGGCCTCGGCGCGGGCCCGCTGTGGGCGGGGGCGGCCGTGCTCCTGGCGGCGCTCACCGGCGTCGGCGCGCTGCTCGACGGGCGGGCCTCGCCGGAGCCGGCGCGCGGCGAGGCGACGTCCGCCGGCTCGCCCAAGGGGCTGCCGATCTCGCCTGCATAGAAGGTAGCCAGAGCGCCCGGCGAGCCTGGGAGTCGCGCTGCGGCGGCGGGCGGCGGCGCCGCGGCGGCGGGCGGCGCCGTGACACGATGTCCATCGGCGCGGAGAGCGACTGCCAGCCTGGCGGGCTGCTCCCGGGGCGGACGCGCGGCGTGGCGCGTCGAATCGCGCGGATCTCGGCGGCGCGCTGCGGCCGTCTCCGCGTCGCGCTGCGGTCGTCTCCGCGGCACGGCGCGTGAAAGGCGCGCTCGCATGCCCATCGAGACGACATCCATCGATCGCGAGGACCGGCTCACCGGCGTCCTCCTCGGCGCGGCGGTCGGCGACGCCCTCGGCCTCCCGCGCGAGGGCCTCTCGCGCCGCCGCGCCGCGCGCCTCTTCGGCCCTGCGCCGCTCGAGCACCGCTTCGTCTTCGGCCGCGGGATGATCAGCGACGACGCCGAGCACGCGTGCATGACGGCGCAGGCGCTGCTGGCCGCCCCTCGGGACACCGCGCGGTTCGCGCGCTCGCTCGGGTGGCGTCTCCGCGGCTGGCTCGCCGCGCTGCCGGCGGGCGTCGGATACGCCACGTTGCGGGCGATCCTCAAGCTATGGCTCGGCTTCTCTCCGGAGCGGAGCGGCGTCTTCTCGGCCGGCAACGGCCCTGCGATGCGGGCGCCGATCCTCGGCGCGGCGCTCGCCCTCGCGCCGTCGCGCATCGAGCCGATGGTGCGCGCTTCCACGCGCCTCACCCATACCGATCCGCGCGCCGAGGAGGGCGCGCGGCTCATCGCCCTTGCGGCCGCGTATGCCGCGGTGCGCGGGCCGGAGCAGGTCAATCCGGGCGAGCTCCTGGCGATGCTGCGCGAGCGCGTCTCGGACGGGGAGCTCCGCCGCCGGCTCGACTGCGCGGCGGAGCTGCTCGCCCGGGGCGCCTCGGCGGAGGAGTACGCCGCTGCGATCGGGCTCGATCAAGGCGTGAGCGGCTTCATCGTGGACACCGTCCCTGCGGTCCTGTTTTGCTGGCTCGCGAACGTGCGCGATTTCCGGCGCGCGGTGGAGGACGTGATCCTGCTCGGGGGCGACGCCGACAGCACGGGCGCCATCGTCGGCGGCCTCGCGGGCGCGACGCTGGGTGCGCGCGCCATTCCGGGAGCGTGGCTCCGCGGGATCGCCGATTTCCCGCTGTCGGTCGGGTGGATGCGGCGGCTCGGGGCGCGGCTCGCGCGGGCGTTCCGCGGCGAGGGGGAGGGCGCCGCGGCGGGGGAGGGCGCTCCTCGCGGGGAGGGGCCGCTCGGCTACTTCTGGCCGCTCGTGCCGGTGCGCAACCTGATCTTCCTGATGCTGGCGCTGAAGCACGGATTCCGGAGGATGCTGCCGCCCTATTGAGGCGCCGCATACGACATCTGGATGGGCAATGGCACGCGGCTCCAGGGCTACCTGATGGTGTGGCTGCGCGATCCGCCGAGCTATCAGCCCGCCGGGCAGCCGAACCCCGCGCATCAGGGCGTGACGGTCGCGAACGTCCCTGGCACGTGGAACATCTGGAACGGCATGGTGAACGGCCTGCCGAACGTGAACTGGGTGCGCGCCGAAGGGAACGACAGCTACGAGATCGAGTTCGACGTGATGGACTTCGTGCGCGACGCGGAGACGCGCGGCCTCAGCGTGCCCGGCAATACAGTGAACGCGGTCGGCGTCGGGTTCGAGATCTGGGAGGGCCCGCTCACGAACTTGCAGAGCCTCGACTTCTACGTCGACGTGAACTGACGTGAACTGAGCGCGCGCTTCGCTCCTCGCGCCAGCGCGCGCCGACGAGCTTCGGCAGCTCCGGCGAGAGCTCGCTCGCCAGAATCTGTACGAGCGCGCTCCTCGCGGTGCTTTGGGCTATAGTCGGCGCGTGACGACGCGCCGCAACGAGAGCAAGTCGCCGCCCGCGCCTCCGCCGGGGGCAGGTACAACCGCTGTTTCCCGGCTCGTCCTCGAGAACGTGCGTTGCTTCGCGCGCGGCGAGGTGCCGCTCGGGGCGCAGGTCACGGTCGTCATCGGGCAGAACGGTTCCGGCAAGACGAGCATCATCGAGGCGATCGCCTCCCTCGCGCCCGGCGACGGCGAGGGGCTCGACCGCTTTCCGCTCCGCCGCGGGGCATCCGGCGGCTCGATCGCGCTCCACGGGACCGGCGCCGAGCCGCTCGCGCGCTGGGTCGATGGCGAAGGGCGCGCCGAGCGCGCGCGGCTCCCGCGCGGACAGCACGTCTTCGCGTATGGCCAGTACCGGGCCTTGCGTCCGCCGGCGAGGCCGCGCCAGGCGGCCGGCCCGACGCTCCTCGGTCCGGAGTGGGAGCAGGCGCTGGCCCGGGCGCTCCCGGCGCACCTCGAGGACGCGCTGCGCCGCCCGGCCACGCGCACGCTGGTCGACTTCGACGAGTACCTCTTCCGGGATCTCTCGGCCTACGTCGCGCTCCTGGAGGAGCGAGGCGAGTACGATCCTGCCGCGCGGGCGGTATGGGAGAGGCTGCGGGCGTGGCTCTTGGGGCTAGACCGGCGCATCGAGGGAGTGGACATCGTGGAGCAGGAAGGGCGCCGCGTGGTGGCGTTCCGTCGCTCGGGCGTCACGCTCTCGGTCACCGAGCTCTCCGACGGGTACCGCGCCATGCTCTCCGTCGTCCTGGATCTCGCGATCCGCTACGCGCAGCTCTTCTCCGCGCTCGACGATCCGCTCGCGGGCGAGGCCATGGTGGCCATCGACGAGGTCGATCTCAACCTCCACCCCCGCTGGCAGCGGTGGATCATCGATCAGCTCACGAGCCTGTTTCCGCGCACGCGCTTCGTGTTGACCACGCACTCTCCCGCGGTGGTGCAGGCCGCCATCGACGACGAGAAGCGCGAGATCCAGATTCTGGTGCTGGACGAGAAGCCCGGGGAGGGCACGACGGTGCGGCCGTTGACGAAGGGCGATCTGGAGCGGCTCGACGGCGCGGAGGTCGACTCGGTGATGGTGGACGGCGCTGTCTTCGCTGTGCCCTCGCGCCTCTCGCCGACGTACGAGGCGCGGGAGTTGGAGGCCGCCGCGCTCCGCCAGAAGGTCGAGGACGGCACGGCGACGGCGCGCGACCGGCAGACGCTGCTGAAGACGCTGGACGAGCTGCAAGGCGTGCTCGCGCGGGAGGAGGAGCGGGAGGGCAGAGGGCCGCTGCTGTCCGAGATCGCGCGGACGCAGATCGCGCTGCTCAGGCGGCTGGATGCACAGCTTTCCGTGAAGGGAGGGGGACGGCGTGATCCGGCTCCGGCGAAAAGGCGTAAAGCCTCCCGCTGACTGGCAAGCGACGGTGGACGCGGCGTTCCCGGACGCGGCGGCGTTCTGGAAGAAGGTGAAGGCCTTCGAGAAGCTCGCCGAGCACGGGGCGAAGCGGAAGAAGGGGTTCGTGCGCTACGCGCCGGATGTGCTGCCGTCCGACGAGAAGGGGAAGCCGGAGTTCCCGCCGGTCTGGCGCGCCGATGCGCGCGTCCGGCAGGCGATCGCCGGGATGTCTCAAGGTTTCTGCGCTTACTGCCAGTCTCCCGTCAGCTCGACCCACCCCGGGGCGAAGGGGGAGGAGAAGCCGCCGGGGCAGGTCGAGCACTTCCGGCCCAAGGCTCGCTTTCCCGCGCAGGCCTACGCATGGGACAACTACTTCCTGGCATGCATGGGGTGCAACGGCGCGAAGCACGACAAGTGGCCGGCCGGCGGGTACGTGCGGCCTGACGAGGGCGACCCGGGCAGCCGGTTCGTGTTCGCGGAGAACGGCGAGATCGAGGCGCGTGACGGCGATGAGCAGGCGAGGTGCACGGTCGAGGACTTCGACCTGGCGCGCCACTGGCTCACGCAGCACCGGGGAACGGCGATCCAGAGCCATCTTGACTTCGTGCGGAGGCTGATGGGGCGTCCAGGCATTCAGCTTCAGGACATGCTGATCACGCGGCCGGTGGCGTTCTCCGAAGCGATCAACCAGAACGTGCGGCGCGTCTGGGAGAACGGACGGCGTAAGAAGAAGCAGAACTCGTCGCGTGGGCGGTCTCGGCGCGTTCGATAAGCGCCCTGAGCTTGTTGCGCAACTCGGGGTCCTCCACAAGGTCCATGCTTATTTGGAGAGATCGAACGGCGCTCGGATCGGCTGAAGGAATGGCATCGAAGAAGATGGAAAACGCCGTCTCCGAGACTTCAATGATGCTTCTCACGAAGAGGGCGGCGCACTCGGCAAGAGTGCGAGGCTTGTTGAACATCCCGAGCAAGGTGGGGATCGGGTAATCGGTCCGGCTGGGGTCTCTCAGAAACTTCAAAATTGATCGTGTTGCTGGCTCATATTGAATATAGGCAAGGAGCACGATGATTGACGTCTTCTCTTCCGTGCTCGCCTTGTCGAGCGATCGAAGGAGCACCGGTCCGGCCACGTCGCCGAGATGAACCAGCGTTTCGAATTCTTTGGGGCTCGCCGGCGGAATCAGCCGTGCCACGCGCTTCTCGATCTCCTTCCGCTGCGCCTGCCTGACCTCGATGGCCGTGTCGGTGCATTGCGCCGCGAGCATCGTCCCTTCGGCCACGTCGTCCCCGTCCTTGGCGAGCAACCCGCGGATGATCCGGTCGGCATGAGCGCCCGGGAACCCGGCGGAGAGCACGATGACCTCGTGCCACCACTTGTCCCTGTAGCTCAGCAGCAGCTCGTTGTAGGCGTGCGCGTTCACCAACTCCATCGCGGCGAGGTATTCCTGGAACGTCAGGTGCGAGAACGCGAAGGAACCTGGCGATCGCTCCACGAGTACGCCGTTGCGGTCCCGGATCTCCGTCACGATCGTCGCCGCCTCCCCCTCCGGACGGCCGAGGTCTGGCAGGTGTTCCGCGAGCCGCTTGACGACCTCCTCCGCCGGCAACTCCGCCACGCGCGCCCTGTGCATCGAGAGCGCGAGCCGGGCGAGCAGGGCGCGCTTCGCGTGGGCGTCGAGCTTGCCGATGGCGGCGCCCTCCGCGAACTTGGCGCGGTCCCACTCGTAGAGCAGGACGTTGGTGATCGCCTCGTAGAGGGCGACCCGGCGCTCCGGGATCCGCTGCCCGAGGAAGCGGTGGACGACGCAGATGACGGAGCAGAGGAGGGGAGTCTCCGCGAGCTTCTCGATCGCCCGGCTCGCACGCACTCGCTCTTTGAGATCGTCCGCGGCGGCGCGCGCGTCGATCTCGGCCTGTTCACGTGGCTTGTTGAGGCTCAGCTCGGCGGCCAGACACCATCGGTCGATGAAGACGCCGACCTCGTCGCGCGTCATCGGCAAGAGGCGTGCGCGCGCAAATCCTCTGGGCGCGGTTTCGTCCTCGCCAGGAGCGGCGGCCGGCCTCGTCGTGACGATCACCGAGTTCCCTGGGTACGCGTCGAGCGTCGCCGTGAGGGCCGGGAGCACTTTCCCGGCCACCTGCGTCCGGGCTTCATCCAGGCCATCGATGAGAAGCAGCGCTCGACCACGCCGGAGCGCTGCTTCCACGAACCAGGCCTCCGCGCCGGCGGCGTGCGCCATCCCCTCCGGGCTCGCTGGAGGGTCCTGAAGCGCTCGCACTGGCACGAGGAAGGGAATCGACGCCGGTTCGCGCCGTGACGTGGGCGTGGCCAGCTCGCCCCGAGCGGCGCGCGTGGCCAGGTACGCGAGGAGCGTTGATTTGCCGCTGCCCGGCTCGCCGAAGATCAGGAGGCGTGGGTGGTCCACGAACGCATCCGTAGCGAGCACCCGCGGCCGCTCCAGCACGCGCAGCATTGCGCTGGCCGCCTTAGCTTCGACCGCCATCGCGCCGCCCTTTGGCTTCTTACCTGCCGCCCTTCTTGGCTTCGTCGAGCGCAGCTCTTCCGACGGCTCCTCCACATGCAGCGGCACATAGGCGATCTCGAGATCCTGCCGCACGCGCGCGCTGAGCTGGAGTCCGCGGATCTCGATCTGCCCGTATCTCGCCTCGACCTCGCGCCGGTAGGCCCGCTCCGCGGCAGCGAAGCGCGCCTCCTCGTCGCCCCGGGCGGCCGCGTCGAGCACGGCGCGCTCTTCCGCGCACCGGATCTCGAAGACATCCGCTTCCGGAAAGGCATCCTCGAAGCCCTTCTGCCGCCACCGCTCCACGAGTGCGCGCAGCTCGCCGCGCAGCTCCTCCGGAACCGGGTAAGGCCCGCGCGCCGCGAACGCGTCCACCAAGCGCCGCCTCGCCCGCGCGCGCCGGTTTCTGCCGACCACCTCCGGCAGGCCGTCACTCGCCTGCGGACTACCCGGCACCTCGGCGAAGATCCTGTCGAGCAACGTCTCCGGCGACTCTGCCGCCGCAGCTTCCACCTCGGCTCGGCGCGTCGCCCCGGCGGCCTTGCCTCGCCCTACCCTTGTCTTCGCCTGTCGCACGGCCGCCGTCACGACCCGGCATCCTAGAGATCGCCCTCGCTATCGTCCAGCAGACGGGCGCGAGGCGCCCACCTCGTGTCGACGTCGTCGCCCGGCCGCAGCACGACTCGTCCGGAACGCCCTCTCCCTCCCTCCCCCGCAGCCTCCCCACCCCGCTCGTCCTCCGCCCGTGGCATGCTGTCTCCCCGGGCCGCCCCATGCGCTTCGTCATCCACACCCCGCCACCCCCTCTCGCCCGCTTCGTCAGCCAGCTCTGGTACTACGCCACCCCCGAGCTCCCCCATCTGCTCGAGCGCGTGCTCCCCAGCGGCGCGGTGAACCTCCTCATCAACATGGCCGAGGACGAGCTGCGCTGGTACGACGACCCCACCGGCCTCGCCGGCGTGGCCGCCGCCGACGGCGCCCCCGCGCCCCCGCGCCCCCGCGCTGCCACCGCCTCCGCGGCATCGCCGTCTGCGGCGCCCGCGCCGAGCACATCACGATCGACACGGCCGAGCAGCGCGAGGTCATGGGCGCCGAGTTCACCCCGGGCGGCGCGTTCCCGTTCTTCGGCGTGGACGTCGAGGCGCTCGGCGGCGCCCACGTCTCGCTCGAGGCGATCTGGGGCCGCGAGGCCGACCTCGTCTGCGAGCGCGTCCTCGAGGCGAAGACCCCCGAGGCAAGGCTCGGCGCGCTCGAGTCCGCCCTCGCCGCGCGGGCGGCGCGCGCGGTCGACTTTGCTCTCGCGGCGTTCGCCGACCCGTCGCGCGCCAGCACCGTGGCCGACGTGACGGGGCGGCTCGGGATGAGCGCGAAGCGGTTCATCCGCAGCTTCACCGAGTAGGTCGGCCTCACCCCGAAGCGCTACTGTCGCGTGCGGCGCGTCCAGCAGGGGATCTCGGCGATCGAGCGCGGCGAGCGCGTCTCGTGGGCGGGCGTCGCGGCCGCGTGCGGCTACTACGACCAGGCGCAGTTCATCCCGACCCACGGAGGCCGGGGGCTCGCCGCCACCGAGATCGCCGCGCTCCCGCCTCGCTCGCGCAGCGCGAAGAACCCGAGCTACGCCCCTCTCGCGCCGCAGAGCTTCACCGATTTCGACTGGCTCGCGGTCCTCGATTCAGCGACATACAACCGCGGCGGCCGGACGTTGCGGAGGAAACGAACGAGCGGCACGCCGTGACGATATCGTCCTGTCCCGCCGGACAAGCATTCGAACACTGCGCAGCGACGACGACCTCCTCACCCTGAAAGAGATGAGGGCCTCCGGACCCTGGCGCTGAACAGCGTCGAGGGCAACACCGCTGTTCCCGACCGTCGCGGGCCGGGTACCGACGCCTCGTCGGGGGTCCCATGCTCGAGGCGGGCTCGCCCGGTGCGGCCCTGCGGGACGGAACTCCCGGACGGCGAGGGGATACAGCGGCAGCGCATCGACATACATCCGCGGTCGATGGAGGCGCGCAGCGCGTGTGTCCTCCACATCCACGCCAGATGGAGGCGTGCGGCGCGTGTGTTTTCCGAGCGACAGGCTCGCTTGGCGTCGGCGTCCGAGGCAAGATCCCATCTCTCTGCTTCGCTCAGATCACGTAGGAGGCATCCATGCGACGAGCTGGAAGAATCGCGGCCCTCTTGCTCCCGCTGGCGCTGCTCGGGTCCCGCGCCGACGCGGCGCCGGGCCTGGGCGACTACCGGTATTTCAGGGCGCTATCCATCGATCTCCAGGGCAGGATGCCGACCCGCGACGAGATCGCCGCGTTCGAGTCGCCCGCATTCGACGTCGACGCGTGGATCGACGATCGCCTGGCCCAGCCGGCGTACGCCGAGCGCATCCGGCGCATCTACATGGACCTCATGCGCCTCGACGTCGGCCCGTCGTTCCAGTTCGTGCCGAAGGCGTCGATGCTGCGCCGCCACGAGATCCTCGGCCCCGACGGCAGGCCGATGTACGTCTACTTTCGTCTGCTCCAGCGGCGCGAGCGCCCGGAGACCGACGGCGATTTCTGCTTCACCAAGGCCGAGACCGGGCTGCAGTTCCCCAAGTACGCGGCCGGCGTCGGCACGCCGATCCCCGTGTCGCAGGAGGCGCTCGACCGGAACACCGTCCTCCTGAAGCCCTGGTGGCTCTACCGCGACTACCGCGCGGCCGATCCGCACGATCGCTATGACCCGGCGACCTGGGCCTCGCGCTACCCGAACTTCACGCCGGCCGACGAGCTGCTCCGCGAGCCGGACGGCACCACGCCGGTCCAGGCCGTGCGCGTCTGCAAGGAGGAGGCGCAGACCGCGACGACCGGCACCGTGTTCATCACCGGCCGCAGGCCCCAGCCGGTCGGGACGCCGCCGCCCTACGACCGGCTCCTCCCGCTGCCGTACGACACCGACTATGCGCGCGCGCACCCGAACGCGCCGATCGATTGCCTGAGCGGCACCTCGGTCACGCTCGCGCGCGAGTGCGGCTGCGGCCCCGGCCTCGAGCGCTGCGTGCCGACCGCGGGCCCGAACCTCGAGCGGCGCGGGTTCACCGTGCCGCTCAGCGCGCCGCTCGGCGCCGAGCGGCCGACCGTCGTGGACCCGGAGTTCACCGGCGCCTGGTCGCGCTTCTGGTGGGGTCAGGAGGCCGTGCAGTTCCTCGAGCGCATCGTCGCCGAGGACCGCGACTTCCGGGAGGTCCTCACGGCCAGGTACACCTACGTGAACGGCCCGCTCTCGCAGTTCTACCAGTGGATCGCTCCCTCGACGTGCTGCGGCGGCGAGTTCGGCAGCGCCGATTACGTGAGCGGTCAGCTCTTCGGCTACGTGAACCCGGTCTCGCTCTTCGAGCCGAGCCGGGCGCCGAGGGACCTCCTGCCCCACGACACGACCGCCTGGGTGAAGGTCGAGGACCGCGGCCCCTTCGCCTCGGGCCTGCTCACCATGCCGATCTTCCTCACGAAGTACGGCTCGCGCCGCGGCCGCGCGCACGTGCTCTACAACGTCTTTCTCTGCAGCGAGTTCGTCTCGACCGAGACGCGCCTGCCGCCGTCGAACGAGTCGAACCTGATGGTCCGGCCCGGGTGTTCGGGCTGCCACGTCTCGCTCGAGCCGCTCGCGGCCTACTTCTCGCGCGTCGTCGAGAGCGACTGGACCTTCCTGCCCGGCTCGAGCTTCCCCCTCGAGAGCGCCCAGTGCAGCGCGCCCGCCGGCGGCACGGCCCAGAAGGGGTGCGATAACTTCTACGATCCGGCGTTCAGCAGCGCGACCTCGGCCAGCCTGCGCGGCGCCTACGGCTCGCACGAGCACGCCGACGAGGGGCCGGCGGGGCTCGCGCGGCAGATCGTGACCTCCGAGCGGTTCGCCCCCTGCGTCGCGGAGAAGGTCGTCTCGTCGTTCCTCGGCCGGGCCCTCACCGGCGACGACGCCGAGCTCCTCGAGCAGGCCGAGGAGGCGTTCGTGGGCGGCAGCTACCGGATGAAGCCGCTCGTGCGCGAGCTCGTGCGCGCCGCGGCGTACGAGGACGCCAACAACCTCTCGTCGGCCGCCTGGCGCAATGGAGGCTCGCGATGACCCGCTCGTCTCGACATCTCGCGGCCCTCGCGGCCATGGCGCTCGCCGTGATCGCAGCGCCCGCAGCAGGGTGCTCCAGCAAGGAGACGCCGCAGGCCGCCGCCACGGAGCCGCCCGCGCCGACCACGCCGCCGACGACGCCGACGACGCCGACGACGCCGACGACGCCGACGACATCGACCACGGCGCCGACACCGCCGTCGCCGACCACGCCTCCGACCACGCCGCCGCCGACCACGCCGCCGCCGATCGTGGGCGTGCCGGAGCAGGCGATCCCGGGCCACACCGATCTGCAGGACGACACGCCGAAGGAGGGGCCGCGGCTCGTCCCGCAGGAGGTGTACCTGCAGACCTATGTGAAGCTCTTCGGCGACGACCTCACGCCCCTCCAGGTCGAGGCGCTCGCGCGCGGCGCGGACGCGGGCAACGTGTTCGACCGGTGGGCCGATTACATGAGCCCGCTCGGCTTCCCCGACCACAAGCTCGACGTCAACCGCCAGACGAACACGAACACGCTGATGATGGCGACCTTCGAGCGTCTCGGCATCGCGCTCTGCGCGCGCAAGGCCGAGGTCGAGCTCCGGAGCAGCCCGCCGCCGCCGCCGATCGCGGCGCGCCGCGTGTTCGCCTTCGACATGACGCCCGCGGATCCTACCGACGCGGAGTTCGTCGCGCGCTTCGACGTCCTGCACCGGACGTTCCTCGGGTATCCGGCGGCCCTCGCCCCGACCGACCGCGCGGGCCGCTTTCAGGCGGTCTTCCGCGATGTCGTGCGGCGGCACGCCGCCCCCGGGGCGCCGACGTCGCGCTTCACCCCGCAACAGGCAGGCTGGGCGGCGGTCTGTTACGGCCTCGTCCGCCATCCGGAGTTCATCGTCTACTGAGGAGCCGACCATGAGATGCTGCTCGAACCGCAGGACGTTCCTCAAGGCGCTGAGCGGCGCCGCGGCGCTCGCGGCCGCCGGGGTTCCGGTGCTCCGCGCGCTCGCCGCGCCGCCCGACGGGGAGCACGAGTACTTCATCTTCATCGACATCACGGGCGGCTGGGACGTGCTCCTCTGGTCCGATCCGCGCAACGAGCGCCGGGGCCTCGTCGACCCGCCGAGCACGGAGAGCCTGAGGACCGACGGGCTGACCCGCTGGGTCGACAGGCCGCTCGAGCCGGGCGCGTCCACCTTCGAGCTCGTCCGGCCCTCGGGCAGCAACCTCGTGTTCGGTCCGGCGATCGGCAAGCTCGCGGACCTCTACGACCGGATGTGCATCGTGAACGGCATTGCCATGAACACGGTCAGCCACCCCGACGGCACCGTGTTCTCCGCGACGGGGCAGCACCTCGTCGGCAGCCGCGCGGTGTCGCCGAGCATCGACACGATCCTCGCGAACGAGCTCGGCCTCGCGGAGCTCTTCCCGCTGGTCTCGGCGCGCTTCCCGTCGTGGTTCGTCGGGAGCAACCTCGATCGCCGCG
Organism: Sorangium sp. So ce1153; assembly: GCF_051521595.1. Taxonomy (NCBI): domain Bacteria; kingdom Pseudomonadati; phylum Myxococcota; order Polyangiales; family Polyangiaceae; genus Sorangium; species Sorangium sp. So ce1153. The sequence continues at coordinate 10,163,075 of NZ_CP150361.1, read as the reverse complement.
CCATGCCGGTGCTCGTCGACTCGATCGGCGCCATCGGCAAGTCGCTCACGAGGACGACCCGCTACGACCGCGCCGAGGACCGCGATCAGATCTCTCAGCTCCTCATCCAGGAGGCCAGGGACCTGGCGGACATCGCGTATTACCCCGAGGTCTACGAGGGCATGGCCCTGCACTACGAGTCGCTGCGCAAGGTCCTCTCGAGCGGCATCCGCGACGTGTTCACGGCGAGCGAGCTCAAGGTCGCGCAGCCGAGCTTCGACTACGGCGGCAGGTTCCACGGGGGCGAGGCGGTGAGCGCGGCGTTCGCGGTCGAGGCGATGAAGCGCGACGTGGTGCGGTGCGCGAGCTTCGGGCTGCAGGGCTTCGACACGCACACAGGCAATTACCAGAACCACGCGCTCATGCTTCAGGAGGCGTTCGACATGATCGCGACGCTCGTGCAGGTGCTCGACGCGTCGCCGCACCCGACGCTCGACGGCGAGCGGCTCTCGGATCACACGCACATCCTCGTGATCAGCGAGTTCTGTCGTGGGCCGATGATGAACCCCGCGGGCGGGCGCGATCATTACCCGAACAACTCGGCGCTCATCCTCTCGCCGCGGTTCAGGGGCAACTTCGCGCTGGGCCGGAGCGACGAGGAGCAGCTCCTGCCCGTCGTGACGCGGTCGTTCTCGGACGGCGAGCGGCCGATCAGCCCCGCCGACGTGCTCGCGACCTTCCTCGGCGCCTTCGGCATCGAGCCGGGCAAGTACCTGCGCGACGGGGAGATCATGCCGGAGCTCCTGGCCACATGAGGGCGCGCCGCTTCTGGCTGATCGTGGGGGCGCTGCTCCCGCTCTCGTGCGGCGGGGGCGGGGAGGGCTCGCCCGCGCCGGAGCAGCAGGACCCGCAGGAGACCGGCCCGGAGGACACCGATGCGCCGGACGGCGATGCGCCGGACGCCGGTCCGCCGGACGGCGATGCGCCGGACGGCGATGCGCCGGACGGCGATGCGCCGGACGCCGGTCCGCCGGACGCCGACCCACCGCAGCCCGACGAGGTGCTCGCCGTGTATCCGGTCGTCTGGAGTCGGGGTGACGCGGACGTGGGGCAGGTCGCGAGCGTGGTCGACGGCGGCGAGACGGTCGTGGTGCTCGGGAGCAAGGGCGCCGTGGTGCTCGAGCACGGCGAGGTCGCGAGCACGGACTCGACGAAGGTCGACTGGCGCGCGTGCGGGGTGGTCCCCGCGGCCGATCGCACGAGCGGCGGCTGGACGGTGGGGATCGACGGCGAAGGCGGCGTGTTCCGGATCCGGCCGCGGGTTCCGGTCGAGAGCATCTCGGCGCGCTACGGGCTCGAGCACGACGTGGTGACGGCCGTGGCGACGAGCGGCGGGAAGGCGGTGTTCGGGCTCGAGGAGGGCGTGGCGATCGCGGACGGCGAGCTGGTGACGCACTACGCGACGGGCCCGTTCACCAGCCTGACCGCCAGCGACGGCGGGCGCATCGCCCTGGCGGGCGCCGACGCCGTCCAGGCCTTCGAGCTGGCCGCCGAGGAGATCACGACGTTCGCCGTCCCCGGGGCCGCGCACGTGGCGTTCGACCCGGAGGGCAGGCTGGTCGCCGCGACCGCGACCTCGGTGTACCGGGAAAACGACGACGGCGCGCTCGCGCTCGTGTACGAGGCGGAGGAGGGCGGCCCGGCGATCCACGGCCTCGCGGCGTCCGGCAGCCACGTGTGGCTGGGCATCGGGTCGGAGCTCGGCCTCCTGGAGCGCGACGCGGTGGTCCGCACGGAGGGGATCGGGCTCGCGCTCGATGCCCGGCTGATCGCGGCGAGCACGGGCGATGTCTGGGCCATCGCCGGCGGCGAGCTCCTGCGCTTCTCGGCGGACGCGTCGCAGGGCGAGGACGCCGACAGCTGGGAGGCGCAGATCCGGCCGATCGTCGAGGCGTCGTGCAGCCTGTGCCACCTGCCGGGCGGGCCTGCGGCGATCGATCTATCGACGTACGCGGCATGGGTGTCGCACCGGACGGCCATCCGCCAGCGCGTCGTCGTCGAGCGCGACATGCCGCCGCCAGGCATCGAGTTCTCCGAGAGCGACCGGGAGATCATCGCGGCCTGGATCGACGGCGTCCGCTGAGGCGGCGGGCGCCCGCGCGGGCGGCGCTCGAGGCCTCCTCGCTCGGCCCTGCACGGGAACGGGAGCGCGGCCAGGTTCACCGCGACACCCACCCCGCTCGTCCTCCGCCCGTGGCATGCTGTCTCCCCGGGCCGCCCCATGCGCTTCGTCGTCCACACCCCGCCACCCCCTCTTACCCGCTTCGTCAGCCAGCTCTGGTACTACGCCACCCCCGAGCTCCCCCATCTGCTCGAGCGCGTGCTCCCCAGCGGCGCGGTGAACCTCCTCATCAATATCGCCGAGGACGAGCTGCGCTGGTACGACGACCCCACCGGCGTCGCCGCCGTCGACGGCGCCCCCTCGCCCCCGCGCTGTCACCGCCTCAGCGGCATCGCCGTCTGCGGCGCCCGCGCCGAGCACATCACGATCGACACGGCCGAGCAGCGCGAGGTCATGGGCGCCGAGTTCACCCCGGGCGGCGCGTTCCCGTTCTTCGGCGTGGACGTCGAGGCGTTCGGCGGCGCCCACGTCTCGCTCGAGGCGATCTGGGGCCGCGAGGCCGACCTCGTCCGCGAGCGCGTCCTCGAGGCGAAGACCCCCGAGGCGAGGCTCCGCGCGCTCGAGTCCGCCCTCGCCGCGCGGCTCCTCCGCCCCCGCGCGCCGCCCGCGCGCGACCCCGCGGTCGACTTCGCCCTCGCCGCGTTCGCCGACCCGTCGCGCGCCAGCACCGTGGCCGACGTGACCGGGCAGCTCGGGATGAGCGCGAAGCGGTTCATCCGCAGCTTCACCGAGCAGGTCGGCCTCACCCCGAAGCGCTACTGCCGCGTGCGGCGCTTCCAGCAGGTGATCTCGGCGATCGAGCGCGGCGAGCGCGTCTCGTGGGCGGGCGTCGCGGCCGCGTGCGGCTACTACGACCAGGCGCACTTCATCCATGACTTCCGCGCTTTCGCGGGCCTGACCCCGACCGAGTACGTCGCGCGGCGCCGCGAGCGGAACCACGTCCGGCTCGACGGCTGAGCCGGCGGGCACGTTTTTACAATACCCCCTCCCGTCGCGCGGACATGTTCCGCCCATGACCAAGCGACCGCACCCCATCGCCCCGCCCCCCTACCACGCCGTCGTGCCTCACCTCGTCGTCGCCGGCGCGTCGGACGCCATCGCTTTCTACAAGAAGGCGTTCGGCGCGACCGAGAAGCTGCGCCTCGCCGATCCGAAGCTGGGCGGCAACATCGTCTGCGCCGAGCTCATCATCGGCGATTCGGTCATCAGCGTCGCGGACGAGGCCCCCCAGTGGAACGCGCGCGGCCCGAGGGCGCTCGGCGGCTCGCCGATCGTCCTCACGCTCAACGTCGAGGACCCCGACGCTGTCGCCGCGCGCGCCGTCGAGGCGGGGGCCAAGATCATCTATCCCATCGACGACCAGTTCTACGGCCGGCGCGAGGGGAGGGTGGAGGACCCGTTCGGTCACCAGTGGGTCCTGTCGGCCGTCATCGAGGACGTCTCCGTGGAGGAGATGCAGGCGCGCATGGCGCAGTGGTGGGAAGAGAAGGGCACGAGCGCCGCCTGAGCCGCTCGACTGGGACATAGGTCCTCCATCCGCTCTTCGACAGCACTCTCTTCGACAGCACACCTCGCCTGCCGCGCCACGGATACCGCAGAGCCCGTGGCGCGCGGGCGCCTCATCCGTATACTGCATACCGCGCGTTCACCGATCCAGTTGAGCCCGCCAGCCGCCACGCGCGCGTCATGAGCGCCGGAGGTAAGTAGCGCTCAGGCGATCTTGCGACAGCTGTGGCCAAGTGCCTCAGCGTGGAGCGCGGCTGTCGTGGACAGGGCTGGCGCCCCCGTGGAGCGCCTCTTGCAGATACCCCGGAGACTGGAGGTCAAGGTGGCACTTGATTTGTTGAACGAGCGGGGCACACCGCTAGACAAGCAGCAGTTCGATTGGCGGGAGATGGTCAGCATCCCGTCGAGCAAGCTGAACGATGACGCGTTCACCCGCGTCCGGATCATCTTGATGAACGGCATCGAGTCCGAGGCCGTGCGCTTCTCTCATGCCTGTGCTCGCATGAACGGCGCGCTCCAGCGCGAGCTGGCCCTCATCCGCCGGGTCGAGCACCACCAGCAGACGATGGTGAACTGGCTCCTGCCGGGCGATCTGTCCGTGCTCGAGACCACCATCGGCTTCGAGCAGGTGGCGATCGAGGTCACCGCGTCGGTCGCCATGAACGAGCCCGACGAGTACATGGCCCAGGTCTACCGGTTCGGGATGCTCGAGGACTTCGACCACCTGTACCGGTACTCGGCGCTGATGGACCGGGTGCATGGCAAGGACTCGAACAACATCCTGCAGTGTTACACGGACATCTGTCCGGGGAGGCCGACGAGCGTGGAGCACCGCCACCCCGACGACGACCTGCGGGCCCCCTATGATCGGAGGACGGCGGCGCCGCTGACCAAGCTGAACGCGCTCACGATCATGGCGTCCGAGCACCAGACGCACGACTACTACATGAACGTCGGGCCGACCTTCGCCGATCCGATGGCGCGGCAGCTCTACGCCGAGATCGCCTCCATCGAGGAGCAGCACGTCACGCAGTACGAGTCGATCATCGATCCCAACGAGAGCTGGATCGAGAAGTGGCTCCTGCACGAGGCGACCGAGGTCTACAACTACTACAGCTGTGCGCAGTCCGAGTCGAACCCCCGGATCAAGGCCATCTGGGAGCGGTTCGTCGATTACGAGCTCGGGCAGCTGCAGCACGTGCGCCGCCTCTTCGAGACGATCGAGAAGCGCGACGCCGCGGAGATCCTGCCGAAGGAGCTGCCGGATCCCATCGAGTTCAGGAGCCACCGCGAGTTCGTCCGCCGCGTGCTGCAGAGCGAGGTGCCCCTGCGCGCTGTCGGCAAGAACATCGTGGATCCGCGCCAGGTGCCGGAGTCGCCGCAGACGATCGCCTACCGCGAGCGGCTCAACATGGCTGGCTCGCCCTCCGAGACGGTCGCCGCGGGGTACGTGTGGGTCCCCGGGACGGAGCTCGCCGCGCTGGCGGGCCAGGCCAAGGAAGCGAACGGCGCGAACGGCAATGGCGCGAAGGTTTACAAGATGAGGTCAGCATGAAGACCGAGACGACCGCGGGGATGAACCGCACCGGAATGGACATGTCGCCCATGGACTCGAAGGAGGTCGTCGTGGGCGCGAAGATCATGCCGCCGAGCAGCGCGGGCGACGATTCGGCCATCGCGAGTGTCATCGCCCATTACGCGCGGCGGGAGGAGCGGGTCGGGACGATGCCCCCGCCTGGCACGCTCAAGGGCGCGGTGAAGACGGCGCTCCAGGCGCTGAAGGGCGAGGCGCCGCTCGTCCTGCTCGACAAGCTGGGCGAGCGGCTCGCCTTCGAGCGGGCGGGGAGCCGGCTATGGAAGGGGGTGCTCGCGAAGTTCGACGCGCTCGGCTCGTTCGAGGGCGGCCCCGCGCGCGAGGAGATCGAGCAGATCTACCGGGACGAGGCGGAGCACTTCCTCCTTGTCGCCTCGGTGGTCCGGACTCTGGGCGCGGATCCCACGGCCGAGACGCCGCTGGCCGACGTCCACGGGGTCGCCTCGTGCGGCCTGATCAAGGTCGTGACGGATCCGAGGACCAATCTGGCCGACGCGCTGGAGGCGATGCTGATCGCCGAGCTCACGGACAACGACGCGTGGGACGTGCTCATCGAGATGTCCCAGGGCCTCAACGACCCGCAGATCACGGCGCGGTTCATGGACGCGCGCGCCGCCGAGGCGCGCCACCTCATGAGGGTGCGGTCCTGGATCAAGGCGTCGGTGCTCGCCCGGGCGAAGGGCGATCACGCGAACATGGTGACGAGCTGAGCTGAAGGCTCGTCCTGTAACCAGGCCAGGCCCGCAGCTCGCGGGCGCCAGGCGCGCAGGGTACACCCGGCGGGCGTGGCGCCCGCGCGCGCGTTTCATGTCTCATGGACGGTCTGGCGCTGGATGACCGCTCGCCCGCTCGCCCGCTGGCTGAGCCTGCTGTGCTGCTGCAGCGCTCGGCTGCGGCCGGCGCCGATCGCCGCGCTCATGCCACGGGCGCGACGACCTCCTCGGCTGCGGCCGGCGCCGATCGCCGCGCTCATGCCACGGGCGCGACGACGTCCTCGGCGGAGGCCGCGGTCGCGGCGCGCGCGATCCACCTGTCGAGCGTGGCTGCGTCCGTGCACGCCTCGATGCGCGCGCGGGTCTCGCTGTCCACGGCGATGCCGCGCGCCGCGAGGACCGCCAGGATCGCCCGGGCCAGCCCCTCCTGTCGTCCGCGCGCCGCGGCGTCGGCTGCGCGCGCCGCGGCGTCGGCTGCGCGCGCCTCGGCGTCGGCGGCGAGCTTCACGAGCTCGCGCGCCTGCTGGATCTCGTCCATCACGCGCTGGTAGGCTTCCTGTTCGGCCTGTGTGAAGGTCGCCTCGTTGGCGAGCTCCACCGCGTCCCGGTGGGGCCCTGGCGGCAGCTCGGGCGGCACCTCGGCGAAGTCGGGGGTGTGGACGAAGAGCCAGGCCCACAGCTCGGCTCCGGTCTCGGGCCACCGCCTCGGGAGCTTGGGCAGCTCCAGGAACGCGTACTGGACCTGCAAGAGGCCGTTCTGCCCGCTGCTCCGCTCGGTCATGTTCCAGCGGCTGAGCATCGGCACCCGCGGCAGGTCCTGGGCGTCCTGCTCGGCGTCCGGCCACAGGGCGAAGTCGCAGATGGACACCGCCACCACGTCGGCGAGCTTGGTGTACGGCTCGCCCCGCTGGAGCTGCGCCACGTAGGCCTTGCAGGCGTTGTACACCACGCGGTTGACGAACCCGGGCACGTGGATGAGCTGCATCTCCACGACGAACGTGGTGCCCGCGCGGTCACGGCATTTCACGTCGAGGATGGACAGCTTGGCGCCGGTGACGTGCGGCGCTTGCTCGCTGGGCAGGTATTCGATGACCTCGATGGCCCGCTCGCCCTGGCGCTCGAGCAGGTCATTGAGCAGGCCGCGCAGGATGTCGGGGTGGTTGGCGAAGATCCGCCGGAAGACGAAGTCGTTCTTCAGGTCGGCGAAGCGCATGCCCTAGCTTTGCAGTCGTCCGGCGCGGGGCGCAAGCGGGTAGGCGCTGGCGGATCTCCTCGATCTGCCGGGTTCTCAGACCGGCGCGCTCAGCTCTCCGCCGCCGGCGGCTCCAGCCCCGGCCGCCGTCGGCGCAGCCGGGACGGCCGGCGCGCCGCTCGTCGCCTCGCCCTTGGCGCCGCCCGGCGCGCCGCTCGTCGCCTCACCCTTGGCGCCGCCCTGCGTCCGACGCGCGCCGGTCTCGCGGTGCGCGTCGAGCGGGCGCAGGGCCTTTCGGACGGCCTCGATCGTCGCGGGCTCGTCCTCGTCGACCATGCCGGCCACCTTGGTCGCGTAGCTCACGATGGCGGACTGGATGGCGCGCACGAAGGTGGCGAGGTTCGATGTCGCGGCGGCCTCCTTCTGCAGCCTGTCTCTCACCATCACGTCGTAGCGCGGCAGGACGTTGCCGATCTGCTCGAGGAACTCGGGCCCGGCGAGCGCGTCGATCTCCGGCTGGAGCGCGGCTTCCTGGATGTGCTCCACGATGGAGGCCATGACCGTGTTCTGCGCGGAGTACTCGGCGGTGAGGAACGACAGGCCATCATCGCCGAACAGCTCCTTGACCAGCTCCTCCGCGCGCCGCGCTTTCGGGAAGCGCTCGGGGGGCAGCATCGAGTACGCGATGAGGCGCATGCGCAGCGCCCCGAAGCTCGCGTCGGCCTCCCGGTCGAGCACCCGCACGTCCTCCTCGGACAGGGCGCCGTTCTCCCGGCGGCGCGCGGTGAGCGCCTTCTGGCCTGCCTCCGCGGCGGCCTTCAGCTTCGTGCGCGCCTTGGCGACGTTCTCCGGCGCCGTCTCGGGACAGGCTGCGACCAGCGCGTTGGCGAGGGTCACGCCGTTGGCGATGTTGATGATGGGAGCACGAACATACACCGAAGCATCGAACGTTTGGTCCATCGTGCCACGCTATGAACGTAGGTGTTCCGAGTCCAGGGCTCCTGTCGTCGTCAATGTGCTCTCGGCGCCACAGGGATGCTCGAGAGCATCGATGCGACGCGAGCGGCGGAGCGCGGGGGGGACAGGCGAAGAGCGGTGAGGAGAGGAGTGACATTGAAGTTTTTCGCTCCTGTTCACCTGCCTCGATGACGGACGGAGGGTTCTGCGGCTGCGGGCAGGGGAGGGCGGCGCGCGGCGAGCGCTGTCCCGGGGGTGTTCCGGGCTTGCGGGGACGGGTCGTCGACCTGGTGGCGGTGCCGGGAGGGGTCCCCGGACGGATCGGGGACCTGTGGGCGATGCCCGGAGGGTTCCCGGATGGGTCGGCGACCTTGTGGCGATGCCGGGAGGGTTCCCTGACGGGTCGTCGACCTGTGGGCGATGCCGGGAGGGTTCCCGGATGGGTCGGGAACCTGGTGGCGATGCCGGGAGGGTTCCCTGACGGGTCGTCGACCTTGTGGCGATGCCGGGAGGGTTCCCGGATGGGTCGTCGACCTGTGGGCGATGCCGGGAGGGTTCCCGGACAGGTTGCCGACCTGCGGGCGAGGCTCCGGGGCTTCGCGGACGAGTCGCCGGCCTGCCCGGAGATGCCCCCGGGCATCCTGGAACGGGTCGCCGTCGTGCTGGCGCGGACCGATCGGGTTCTTTTCAGAGGTCGCCGACCTGCTGGAAAGGCCGGTCGGCTTCCCGGAAAGGGTCGTCGACCCGTTCTGCAGGCCTCGAGGGTTCCAGCGCCTGACAGGGCAGGCATAACGGATCGTGCCGACGCGGAAAAATGCATTGTCGGGTGCCGGTCGAGCTTCGTAATTCCACTCGGAGCCGGTCGCATCCGGTCGTGGCCCTTCGGTTTTGGCCTTGATCCGGTGCCTCACGCTCGAGCGGAGTCCCTTGCGCCATCCACGTCTGAACGTCCTCGGGTGCAGTGTTGCCGTGTCCCTGGTGCTGGCCGCGCCGCCGGTCCTTGGCCAGGCGCCGCCGGGCGGCGTGCGGCTGTCCTACACGCGCGGCCCGGGCGCGGAGGGGTGCCCCGAGGAGCAGGCGTTCCGGGACGTCGTCGCCGCGCAGCTCGGCGGGGCCGACCCCTTCGGGGAAGGCAGCGGCCGGCTGGTCGAGGTGGTCCTCGCGCGCCAGGGGCGCCGCTTCCTGGGGAAGATCGCGCTGTACGACAGCGACGGCCGGCGGCTCGGCGGCCAGGAGCTCGCGAGCACGGCGTGCGGGGCGCTCGTGGAGGACGTCGGTACTGCCCTCGCCATCATGTTGCGCCCGGCGCGATCGGCGCGGGAGCCAGCGCCGCCGCCCCCGCCATCGCCAGAGCCGGCGCCGCTGGAGGCAGCCTCCCCGCCGGCGTCAGAGGCCTCGCCGCGCGCGCCGGCCCCGGTCCCGGCGCCGCCTTGCGCGCCGTGCCAGCCCGCCGCTCCGGCGCGGCCCGCGGCGCGCCCGGGCCCCTCGCTGGCGTGGCCGCGGCTTCAGGTCGGCCTGGGGGCGCTGCTCGCCGAGGGCATCGCGCCTGCCCCGGCCATCGGGTTCTCGGGGTCGATAGGGGCCCGATGGGAGGCATTCGCGCTCTCGCTGGAGGGAGGTTGGCACCTGCCGGTCGCCGCCAAGCCGTATCACGGCAGGATCTTCGGCGTGTCCTGGCTCGGCGGTTCACTCGTCGCCTGCGGGCATGCCGCCTGGTTCTTCGGCTGCGGCCTGGGCACGGCAGGACGCGTGCGGCACTTCGGCATGGCCAACTTCGTGGGGGAGGCGATGCTGCCGTCCGCGGGGCTCGGGCTACGAGGTGGCGTGGAGGTGCCGATCTCGCACCAGCTTGCTGCGCAGCTCAGCGGCGACTTTTTCGTCAATGTGAGCCGCCCAGCGCTCAATTTTCCTGGCGGATCGAGCTCATCCACAGCAGCGACCTCCACAGTAGGAGCACTGCGTCTGGTCGCTTCGTTCTGAGCCACGTACGACAGTTCGACCTTCGGAACGCGCCTGCTGGGAGCATGGCGCGTGCTGGAAGCATGTGGACGAGGCGGCGCGTGGACGCGGCCGTGAGAACCCTGGCCCGCCTGCCTCAGGTAGGTGTCTGCTCAGGTACCGCCTCAGGGCGACAGCAGAATGTCGCGGCGCCGCGCAGCGCGACGCCACCGGTCGGCTCGCCGCCGGTCGGCGCGCATGTGCCCGGATCGAGGTGGACGACGCTCGCCGATTTGCTCCCGAGCGCCGTCCCGGGGGAGATCGCGCCGCAGAAGGGGGCTGCAGAGCTCACCACCACGCCGACGACGAACTGCGAGCACGCGCTGTCGCTGAACGCGGACGCCAGGATGCTGCAGGTCGCCCCGCTTGGCTCGGCGCAGCCACACGGCGCGCAGCTGCGCGTGTCGTCGGCGCCTGCGTAGAAGACGTGCCGATCCGGATAGCTCTCCGGGCAGTCCTGCTCTCCTTCGTGATGGATGCACGTCAGGAACCCCTCGGGCGGCGCGCCGTCGCCGGCCGGAGGCGCCGGGATGCAGACCGTCCCGGGATCGCCGCATGAGGCGACCACGGTGCCGGTGCACGCCCGGGCAAAGGTCGCGAAGCCCCCGCTGGTCCCGGCCTCTTCCGGCCCTTCAGGCGCCTCGACGACCCTCGGCGCGCAGGTTCCGGGCAGCACGCGCGGGGCGGGGATCCCGAGCGACTGCGCGCAGAGGGCGCCGTCGCACAGCTGTTCGGCCGGGACCGCGTTCGTCGAGGTGCATGCGCCGTCCCATCCGTCCGGTGCTGCGAACGAGGTCTCGGCGGCGCCAGGGACGTCGCAAGGAAAGCTTGCGTGGGCGCGCCACGCGGCCGGCAGCTCGCACGACGCGTCCGGCGGATCGCACAGGCAGGCCGGGCACGCGTGCGGCGCCGCCGTGAAGTCTGCATGACCCTCGTAGCCAATGCTGGGCGCGGAGGCGGGGCAGTCGGGCGCCTGGTCATGTGCGCCAATCCAGAGCAGCGCTGGCTCGGACCAGTCGAGCGGTGCTCTGGGCACGCACTGCCCCGAGCAGGCCTGTGGCAGGGTGGGGTCGAAGCCGGGAGCTGTGGCGCTGTCGAGATCCGCGCCCGCGCTCGCGTCGCTGCAAGCGTCGTCTGTGTCGCTACCGGCATCGCCGCACGTGTCGGCTCCGGCATCGTAACACGGGCCGCCCGGGTCCGTGGCGCCGGGGACGGTTGGATCCTGGCAGACATCGACGCCTTTGATGTCGCCGACGACCACGCAACCGCCTGCCAAGGCCAGGGCTTCGAGCAGGAGGACCGCGGCACTGCACGCCATCACCTCGCTGGTTCTCACGGATCGACCCCACGATCTCATCGGCTCATTCCTCTCCTTCGGCGACGCAGCGGCCGAGTTCGCAGTGCCACGGCGCGAGCGCCTCCGCAGGGGACCACGGGAAGAGCGAGGCGAGAAGCCCCCTCAGCCGGAGGAATGCGCCGGGGGTACCTTCCTGCAGCCACCGCACTTTCACCAGAGCCGCTGCAAAAATGTCGCGCCTCGTCCACGCCTGCTGATCCGGCCCCGGTCACTGGAAAGCCAGAGCGCGCCGAGAGCTCGCGACAGGCTCATCGACCGCCAGGTACCTTCGAGTCGACCGCCGGTCGCCTGCCAGCCTGGCCGATTTTGCAACGGAACAGAGAAACGTAACGTGATGCGCCAGGACGACGGTGGCCGACGAAGAACCCGCAGGGAGCTGCCGGCCCTTCGGACTTTTTTCTGTCCCGCGGACGATTTCGCCACAACCCGGCCCATCTCGCCGGAATAAGTACTGATGAGGGAGTCACGACCCCGCCGGCTGTCGCCGGTCCCCGCCCAGGACGCCGCCCCTGAGCCGGCGGCAGAGCTGCCGCGGCCTTCCTTCGAGGACGTCTACAAGAGCCTGCTCGGGTACGTCCTCCGGGTGCTCTGGCGGATGGGCGTCCCGGCCCGGAACCTCCGCGACGTGGCCCAGGAAGTGTTCCTGGTCGTGCACCGCCGGTTCGACGACTACGACCCCCGCCTTCCTATGAAGGCATGGGTGGCGAGCATCGCGTCGCACCTCGCCCTGCGGCACCAGCGGCTCGCCCGGAACAAGCGCGAGCTGCTCGCGCGCTCCGAGGCCGAGCGCATCGACGTCGTCGACCCGGGGTGCGACCCGGAATCGCTGTACGCGCGGGCGGAGACGCAGCGGATCGTCCGGGAGCTCGTCCAGCGCCTCGAGGGCGACCGGCGCGTCGTGTTCATCCTGTACGAGCTCGAGGGCCTCGACATGCGCGCGATCGCCGAGGCGCTCCAGGTCTCGGAGAACACCGCGTGGGACCGGCTGCGGCGCGCCCGCAAGGACTTCGCGGCGGCAGTCAGGCGGCTGAGCGCGAGCGACCGCGACGCGCTCGGCGTGTGCGGTGCCCGCTTCGCGCTGGCGCCGCTCGCCCTGGCGCACGGGCCACTGCTGCTCGATCTCGGGGACGCTCGGCTCGCCCTCCCGGAAGACCTCGGCGAGCTGCTGTGGGCGCGGCTCCAGGCGCTGCCCGCCGCCAGGGACGGCCAGGGGATCGCCCGGTCCAGCCAGGCGGCGCGGGCGGACTTTCCCCTCCGCGACGGCGCAGCGGAGGCGGTCCCAGGGTGGGCGGCCAGCGGCGCCCCGGCGGGCCTCGCGCGGGCGGGCATCGAGGTCGCGCGGGCGAAGCTCGCCGCGGCAGGCGCGGCGTTGTTCCTGGCCGGTGCCGGCGCTGGCGCGGGCACCGTCTACGCCGCCTTGCCTCGCGCCGTCCCACCCGAGATCGCCCTCGCTCGCGGCGACATGCTGGCGGCTGCCCCCGTCGGCTCGGGTACGACGGTCGAGCTCGCTGCCATCCCGGCGGCTCCGTCATGGGTCGTTTCGGCGCCGGCACCGCCTGCTGCCGCGACCAGCGTGAAGGTGGCCGTCCCGCCGCTGGACACGGACTTGACCCTGCTCCAGCGCGCCATCGCCGCGCTCGGAGCGGGGAAGGCGACCGATGCGCTCGATGCGCTCGATCGCCACGCGCGGAGCTACCCACGCAGCCCGAGAGCCCAGCAACGCGAGACCGTGGCGATCCAGGCCCTCGTCCAGGCCGGCCGGCGCGCCGAGGCCGCAGCGCGAGCCGCCCGGTTCCGCGAGGCTTTCCCTGGCAGCGCGTACCTGCCCGTGATCGAGGACGCATTGAACAGCCTCCCGTGAAGGCCGGCGCCCTTCATCTGTTCTGAATGACTGGAAGAGAGAGTCGGCCGGATCGACTGGAAGAGGGGGTCGTCAAGGCACCCTGGGCACCATGGATATTCTCTCCTCTCCTTGGCGTCCTTGGCGTCTTGGCGGTTTGAGCCCTCTCCCGCTCCGGGCTCTCCAGCGAGCGTTTGCGCTCGAGCTCTAGCCACGCCGCTCGTCACCCCAGCGCGAGCTTCACGAGGAATCATGGGCGTGAAACCGAGCCCGTTCGATCGATCTCGCAGCGAATTGCGGGCGCCTCAGGGAACTCGCGCGCATGGACGCGCAGTTCCAGAAGCAGCGCTGGCTCACTGTACAACATGAGCTCGGTAGGCTCCGAGTTACCGCCAGAAAAACTACCTTCCATGACAGCAACAGTTCGCCTGGTTTGCCAGCGGCCGGCCGAGGCTCGACGCATCGGAGAGCCCGGTGAGCGATCGGAAGAGCGGCGCGCCGCCCTCTCCGCCGCTATCGATGCCGCCGCGCGCGGCGGTCTTCCCACCGGTCGGCGCCCTCGTGGCGGAGCAGCGCCTCATCGTGGCCACGCTCATCGCGTGCGGCGTCCCCGCGCGCGATCGCGAGGATCTGCTCCAGATCGTGCTCGTCGCCGCCTGGAGAGCCATCCAGTCCGGCAGGTACCGCCCCGATCCGCGGGCCGACCCGCGCCGCGCGCTCCGTGCGTGGCTGCAGGGCATCACGTGGCGGCAGGCGGGCCATCACCTAGGGCGCGCCCACGTTCGCCGCGAGGTTCCGGTCGACGACCCGCGCGCGCTGGTCGACGAGGGCAGCGTCGACCTGGATGGCCGGCTCCTGGCCCGCGCCGCGCTGCGCGCGCTCGCCGAGCTGCCCGCGCGCCGTCGCGATCTCCTCCTTGCCGCGGCAGGCCCCCGGACCGTCACCGCCCACGCCGGGGCTCACGGCCTCGCTCCGGCCACGGCCGCCCGACGGCTGCAGCTCGCCAGAAAGGCGCTCGCCCGCCGGATCGCGCGGCGGCTCTGGTAGGTCCGGGCGCTCAGCGGCGCGAGCTGGTCTGTGCCGGACGACCTCGAAACCTCACCGCGGCGTGGGCGTGGTGAAGGTGGTGAACTCGACCCGCTCGGCCCAGCCAGCCTTGTGAGTGTACCGGATGGGCGGGATCGTGAGGCCGGCCTTCGCTTGTTCGCGAGCCTCGGCAGCGGAAGCTGCGCGTTGTGCGGAGCGAGCAGGATACCCTGTAACTTGATCTTGCAGGCCGTGGGCAGGTGTTGTCTCAAGTCATCGTGAAGCCGGTCGCGAAGCGAGTGCTCGTCGATGGGCATCAGCACGGCGTCCCCCCGGAACACGGCACGTGGCGTGGGCGGTTCAATGAACACCGCCAGCGTGATCGGCTCGGAGCGTCGGGCGAAAGTGATTCCAAGGCGTCTCGCAAATGTCAAGCGTGAAGGCGCGCCTCTCCGCCCCCGCCGCGCCGCCGCCCCGCCACGACGGTTGATCCCGTGCGCGCTCTCGATCCCCCGCGGCCCGTGTGCGGATAGACTCCGCGCAATGTTCTGGTTCGACGCCGTCCTGCTCGGGGTCCTCGAGGGCCTGACCGAGTTCCTCCCCGTTTCGTCCACCGGTCACCTCATCCTGCTCGGCGCGTGGCTCGGCCACGAGAGCGAGGCGGCGAAGACGCTCGATATCGTGATCCAGCTCGGCGCGGTCCTCGCCGTGGTCGTCTATTTCCGCGAGCGCCTCGCCGTCACCGTGCGCGGCATCCTCCGGCGCGACCCGGACAGCCTCCGCCTCGCGCTCGCGATCGCGATCGGCTTCCTCCCCGCGGCGCTGGTCGGCCTGCTCTTCCACAAGGCCATCAAGGCGTACCTCTTCGGGCCAGGCCCTGTCGCGGTCGCCCTCATCGCCGGCGGCTTCCTGATGATCGGCGTCGAGTCCGCGCGCCGGCGCCGGCCGGACCAGGGCGCGCCGCGCGTCGAGGACGTCACGCTCCAGCGCGCCCTCGCGATCGGCTTCGCCCAGTGCTTCGCGCTCTGGCCAGGGGCGTCGCGCTCGATGACCACCATCGTCGGCGGCCAGCTCTCGGGCCTCAGCACCGCCGCCGCCGCCGAGTTCTCGTTCCTCCTCGCCATTCCGACGCTCGGCGCCGCGACGGTCTTCGACCTCGCCAAGAACGGCCGCGCCCTCCTCGACGCGCCCGGCGGCGCCACGGCCCTCGCCGTCGGCCTCGCCGTCTCGTTCGCGGTCGCCCTCCTCGTGATCGCCGTCTTCCTGCGCTACCTCAAGCGCTACGGCCTGGCGCCGTTCGGCTGGTACCGCATCGCGCTCGGCGCCCTCGTCCTCTGGCTCTGGCTCGCGAGTCGCTCCGCCCCCGCCGAGGCCGGCGCCGCCGCGGCCCAGCCCGGGCCGCACGGCGACGTCGCCGCGGCGGGCGCCAGCGCGAGCGCGGGCGATCAGCCGAGTCGCCCGTAGGCGTACAGCCACCGGGCCGTCGTCGCCCCGCGGTTGCGCACGGTGTGTACCACGCCAGCCCGGATCTCGATCTCCTCGCCGACGCGGGGCACGAGCCTCTTTCCGGCGAGCTCCAGCTCGAGCTCGCCTTCGAGGACCATCAACAGCTCGTCGTCGTCGTGAACATAGTCCTTCCACACGCGGCCGGGCGGATCGGTCCACAGCCCGCCGTGGAAGCCGCGCGCGCGCCAGCGCTCCAACACCTCATCACGAGCCGCCCTGTCCATACCCACTCATCTTGCCCGAGACGCGGGACATCGTCCACGCCGGCTCCGGCGCGGCATGGCCGCGCGCAAACGAGCTGGCGCTCTGCCCGCTCGCCGCGCCGTCGCCGCGAGCGCCGGGGCGGAGACGGCGTTCTCGCGCGATGGGAGAGGCAGCGTCCTCGTCACGCCGACGCGAGCGGCGCGCAATGACGCCGACGCGAGCGGCGCGCAACGACGCCGACGCGAGCGGCGCGCACCGCGCCCGCCAGCCTTGCGCTCTGCGCGACGCACCCAGGCTCGGCGAGCTGTCGCGCACCGTACCCGCCGCGCGGCCGCAGCTGCCTCCCTGTTTTCCGCTGATCAGCTCGGATTCAGCCCCAGATACAGCTCGGATCGCCCGGGACGATGCGATGGCGCTCACGAGGTCGTCGGCGACTTCGCGTGCTTGACGTGCTCGACAACAGCCTCCGCGAGCCTCTGCGCCGAAGGACGGACGAAGACGGAACGGCCCGCTTGCGGAAAACGTCACGTCGGGCTAGGATGCTCATCCTCACGAACGTCCCTGGCCCTCGACACGACGCTTTCCCTCTTCCCTCTCTCACGAGGGAGACTGCAGCTCGCTCGGACGACTGGACGACGCACCGTGTGACCGCGCGGGAGTTCCGCGCGGCACGTCTCCGTTCGATCCGCTACGGCTTCGTCGGATGGCAGGCCGAGAGCGCCTCATGGCGCAACAGAAAGCCGTAAAAAAAGAGCAGGTTGGCATGGGAAATCGTCTCTACGTTGGAAACCTTTCGTTCAGCACCACCCGCGAGACCCTCGAGTCCGCGTTCGCCGCGGCCGGCGAGGTTCGTGAGATCGCGATGCCGACCGACCGTGAGACCGGGCAGCCGCGCGGCTTCGCGTTCGTGACCATGGGCTCGGCCCAGGCCGCGAACAGCGCCATCGCGCAGCTGAACGGCTCGGTCCTCGACGGCCGCGCGCTCAAGGTCAACGAGGCGCAGGAGCGCCCGGCGCGCGGCGGCTTCGGCGGCGGCGGCGGTGGTGGTGGCTTCGGCGGCGGTGGTGGCGGTGGCTACGGCGGCGGCGGCGGCGGTGGCCGCGGCGGCTACGGCGGCGGCGGTGGTGGCCGCGGCGGTCGCGGCGGCGGCGACCGGTACTGATCACCGGCGCGGCGCGGCGGCGTTCGTGCGCCGCCGCGCCCGCGCTGTCAGAACGCGCCACAGGGCGCTGAAGAACGCGCCCGACGGCGCCGAAAGGCCTGGTTCCGCATGCAGAAGCAGGGAGCATTGAAGCGGCAGAAGGAACGCGCCCGGCAGGAGAAGCAGCGCGAGAAGGACGCGAACCGCGTCGCGCGCCGCAGGGAAAAGGGCCCCGGCGACAACGGCTCACCGGGAGAGGATCCGGACATCGCGGGGATCGTCCCGGGGCCTCAGCCTCCGGTCGTCGAGTGAAACGCGAAGCGCCGAGCCAGGGCGCCGAGAGCGCCCCGTCCGGGCCAGCAGCCGATCAGGACAGCTCGGCGCAGACGACCGCGCGACAGCGGTTCATCGAGCAGAGCGCGACCACGCTGGGCCAGGCGTGGGCCAGGCGGTGGCGTCAGGACCTTCACCGAGAAGGCCGCCCCGCCGCCGGCGGATGGCCCGGCACGCTGCGCGAAGCGCGAACCCAGGTAGAAATCGCCCTCCCCGGCGAGATGCTCCACCGGAAGATGCCCGCCATCACCGGCGTGGAGCGCGAGCTCGCGGCCCGGACCGCCTACGCCAGCGCACGGAACGAGTGGCGCAGGCACATCGAGCCCGAGACGCCCTGATCCCCTAGCCACGTCCGTGCAGCGACCCGGAACGGGTCCTGTACAGCGTCGCCAGCGTTCGCAGCGCGGCAGAGCGAGCGCCCCGGGCCTGTGCCGCGGCCATGCTCGCGCTGCGGCGGAGGAATCGCCGCCCGGCGCCCGCCTCGCGCCGTCGGCCGAGCCTGACCGAGGCGTCGCGGTGATTCAGCGAGCTGTCGGCCGAGCCTGACCGAGGCGTCGCGGTGATTCAGCGAGCTGTCGGTCGAGCCTGACCGAGGCGTCGCGGTGATTCAGCGAGCTGTCGGCCGAGCCTGACCGAGGCGTCGCGGTGATTCAGCGAGCTGTCGGTCGAGCCCGATCGAGGTGTCGCGGTGATTCAGCTTGTTGCAGGTGATCTCGTTCGCCCCCGGCGCCCGAGCTGCTCGCGACGTGAGACCAGCGCGCCGCATCGTCCGAGGCACGCCTCGGACGATGCGCGCTCGCCGCCCTAGGCCCCTACCTCGGCGTTCGTCCGGTACGTGGCCGTGGCGACGTAACGGAGGACCCTGGAGCAGAACTCGCTGCCACAGCTCCCCCGGCAGGCGCATTCACCCTCGAACCGCGCCGTGCGCGAGGCGAGGGCGTTCAGGATCTCCCGCGTCACGTCGTAGCCGCCGTTGTCGCAGGAAGAGTACGAGCACGGCATCTCGAACAGCGCATGCGCGTGCTCGACGACGACACGACGGATGTACTGCGTGTCGTTCGCCAGCCCGTTGGACCGGGTCTCGCGGATCTCCAGGTTCAAGCTCGTCAGCTCCGGGACCTTCTGCAGGAGCTTGCCAGCCGCCTGTTCCCGCTTCCCGCGTTGGAGCATGCGCTCCTCCCGCTCGATATTCCTGCGACGATTCGCTGAATACATCTACCACCTCGGTCACGCAGGAATGCACCAAGCCCCTGCCCTTATTCAGTATAGCGCAGTCGATGGACCGGCGCATGCACAATCTGGCCACTCCAGGATGGCGTCGATCCGTGACGAGCGGGTGTAACGGAAGAGCGCCTGCGTCGGTATGACATCAGCCGGGGACAGCCAATCACAGGCGGTCGCGCCGCATGGCCGGCGGTCGCGAGCGCGGCTGTGCGGAGGCGCGCTTCCTGAGGAGAGGAGCGCACGAGCGCGAGGGGCGATCTGCGCCCTCCAGCGCCGAGCGCGCGTTGCAGCGAGGCCGGCGCTGCCGCGCTTTCTCTCCGCTCCCGCGCGGCTCAGTCGTCGTCGGCCAGGACGATCCCCTCCAGCTCGATGAGGTTCGTCCTCGCGGCCCGCAGCTTGGTGAACGCCTCCTGGACGACCTCGCTGACCGCCATCTTGTCCGCGCGCGGCGCGACCTGTATCGCCCCGAGCGCCTGCTCGAGGTTGCTCTCCGCATCGGCGATCTCCTGCTTCGCCGCCGCGACCTTCTCCAAGAGAGTCTTCTTCTTCTGCATCGACCTGTGCCCTTTCGACGTGCTGCGCGCTTCCGCTTCGACGAGCACCGCGCCTCGAGGCGCGGCGAGGTGGGGCGGCACGGAATGCCCTTCGATCCGGGCAGCGAGGCAGCATAGGCCAAGTCCCGGCCGAGGGGGGACCGAAGCGCGCACGCCAGGCGCCGGCAGGCGCGGAGCGCCGCCCACGACCGCCCCCGGCGTGGCGACCTGAGCCGGCCGCCGGCTCCGGCGCGCCGCCAGCGGCAACCGCGGGACGCGCCGCCGCAGCGACCGCGGCACGGCGCGGGGGCGCTCCGGCTCGACGGCGGCCGTGCCCCCGCGCGGGCGGTTTGTCTGCCAGGCGCGCGGCGCGCTCCATCGCTGCCCCGCTGCGAATGCGAGCCAAACGCGAGCCAGAGACAGGGGCCCAGCGACCGCCCGTGTCGCCCGGAGCGACCCCGGAGCATGTGAGAAATATCCGATGTTCAACGGAATGTGTCGCGCGCGGCGAGCGAGCGTGAGCGGTCGCGCGTGGGGGACGCGTGGGGGAATAGAGCGGCGCTGCACGAGATGTGTTGATGATCTGACGCAGCATGTCTGGACAGCGCTTCCGTCGCCGGAGAACGGCCTTATGGTGCTCTCGATATGCACGAAGCAGCCCTGCGCGACCCGCCGCGGTCGCCCTCGGAGGAGACTCCACACAAGCACGAGGAGCGGCTCGCGCGCGCCACCGCGCTCGCGGCGTGCGCGCCTGTGCCCGCCCGCCTCGACAATGTCCTCGCCGGGACCGCCGGGTGGACCGATCCCACCCTGGTGAAGAGCCAGCGCTTCTACCCGAAGGGCGCGTCGAGCCCGGAGCAGCGGCTCAGGTTCTATGCGTCCCAGTTCCCGGTGGTCGAGGTGAACTCGAGCTATTACGCGCTCCCCGGCCCGGCGATGGTGGAGCAGTGGGTCAGGCGGACGGCGCCTGACTTCGTGTTCAACATGAAGGCGTTCGCGCCGCTCACCCAGCATCCGGTGGAGCCCGCCCGCCTCCCCACGGACCTCCAGCGCGCCCTGCCGGCGGCGCTCCTCGATCGGCGGCGTCTCTACCCGGGCGACCTGCCGGCCGAGGCCAGAGACGTGCTCTGGGAGCGCTTCCGGCAGGCGGTCGAGCCGCTGCGCGCGGCGCGCAAGCTCGGGTACGTGCTCTTCCAGTTCCCTCCGTGGTTCACGGCGACGCGCGGGAACGTCAGGGTCATCGAGGAGTGCCGCGAGCGCATGGAGGGGGTGCCGCTCGCCGTCGAGCTCCGTCACGGCTCGTGGGGCGAGCCCGACCGGATCGAGCGCGTCGCGGACTTCCTGCGAGACATCGGCGCCTCCTACGTCATCGTCGACGAGCCGCAGGGCAAGGAGAACAGCATGCCTCCCACCGCGCTCGTCGCGGATCCGCGCCTCGCGGTCGTGCGCTTCCACGGCCGGCGCGCGGAGACCTGGGACGCCTCTGTCAGCGTCAACGAGAAGTTCAGGTACGTTTACGATCCCGCGGAGCTCGACCCGTGGGCGGAGACCGTCGAGCGGCTCTCCGGCGAGGCCGAGAGGGTCCACACGATCTTCAACAACTGCGTGTCCAACTACGCCGTGCTCGGGGCCAAGGGGCTCGTGACGCTCCTCGCCCGCCGCCGGGCCGCCGATCTGGAGTGCGAGGATCCGCCGGCCTCGGCCGTTCACTGAGCCAAGGCCTCGCCCCGATGCGTCCGTGGACGCCCTCATTCCGGCGAATCCGGAGTGATTGCAGGGGTGGTCGGAAATCGCCATCAGACCGCGAGATAAGGCAGGTACAGCGATGACCTCTCCGATCTTCAGGGGAGCTCTGTCTCCGGACAGACGGCAGAGCCGCGTTGGCGGGCGTCGGCGCTCGCGCGCCGCCCGCCAACGCGGCGGGCCCTGATCCGCGGTAGGCTCCGTCGCGATGACGCAGTCCCGAGCGGCGGGCGCTCCCCGCCTCGCAGCGCCGTCGCGCCGGCCCGCGGCGGCTCCCCGCCGGCGTGGATCGCAGCAGCGCGCCGCCGTGCTCCTGGCAGCGCTCGCGCTCGCCCGCTGCGGCGGCGCGCCGCCCCGATCCGCGCCGGCGGAGGGCCGCGCGCCCGCCGGCGCGCCCTCACCGCCTTCGCCTGAGCCCCTGCGCGCCCGCTGGGTCGACGCGAGCGGCGTGACAGCGATCGGCCCCCGCGTCCCCGGCGGCACGATCGCGCTGCTCGGCGGGAGGCGCGTCCTCGTCGCGAGCGACGGCGCCGTGCGGCCCGAGACGGCGCCCTGCCCCGAGCCGCTGCTCGAGCTCGCCCTCGTGCCGTCCGCCGCCGGCGCGAGGCTCGTCGGGCGCGGGGTCCACGGCGTGTACCGGTTCGATGATCCGCTCGGCGCGCCGGCGCTCCTCGCCCGGTCCGAGACCGAGCTCCTGCGCATCGGCGGCGGGCCTGCGGTCGTCGCGGTCTGGGACGCCGCCTCCGACCTCCCGGCCTTCCTCGACGTCGAGACGGGCCTGCCGCGCGCGCTGCCGGGCTTGCCCGCCCTGCCGCTGCGCGCGATCGCGTTCCGGGACCTCCAGCAGGGGGCCGGGCTCTTCGAGGCGGCAGGGCTCGCGGTCACGGTCGACGGCGGCGCGTCGTGGCGCCCGGTCGCCCCGCCGCCGGGCGCCGACGGCCAGCAGGCCGACCCCGCCGCCCTGCTCGGCCTCTCCGGCCTGCGCCTGCGCGGCGACGACCTGCTCGCCTCCGCGCCGGGCGCGGCGCTGCCGGACGGGCAGCGCGAGGCGCTCATCCGCGTCGCCGAGGCGCGGCTCGCGCCCCTGCCGCCGGCGCCGGCCGCGCCGCCCACACCCGCTGAGCGCGCGCCGGGCGCGGGCGCGCCGCTGCTCACGTGGATTGACGCGACCGGGCGGCACCCGCTGGAGGCGGCGATCGCGAGCGGCGCGCGCTCAGCAGGCGTGGCCGGCGCCGCGATCGCGGCGAGCCACGGCCTCCTCGCCCGCGTGGACCTCGGCTCCGGCGCGCTCCTGGAGCTCGCCCGCTTCGGCCACGGCAGCTGGGTGAGCGCCTGCGGCGCCGGCCGCGCCGGGCGCTCGGCGTGGGTGGCGTGCGCGCTCGGCGAGGAGGCGCCGGCGCGGCGCGACGTCCACGACCCGTTCGGCGTGCTCCAGATCCCGCTCGACGGCGGCCGCCTCGGCGAGGAGGCGCCGGTCGTCGTGCGGAGCGGCGAGGCGGAGCTCCGCGTGTCGCCGAGCGGCGGCGCCATGCTGCTCGCGCCGTGCGACGCGGACGAGGAGGGCAGCGCGTGCGTGCGCCAGCCGAGCGGGCGGTGGATCACCGTCCGCCCGGGCACCGACATCCACTGGCGCGGCGCCGGCCCGCTCGCCGATGGCCGCATCGCGATCGTGCGCGGCCTGTGGGACAGCGACGTCGCGCCGCGCGAGGAGCCCGCGCCGCGCGGCGGTGGCGCCGCCGGCGACGACGGCGACGCGTCCGGCGCCCACGTGGCGGTGATCGACGCCCGCGGCAGGGAGCAGCCTCTGGTCCCGCTCGGCTGGCTCCGCGAGGCAGGCGGCGACGTCCACGTGATCAGCCCCATCGAGGAGGGGCCCGACGGCGCGCTGTCGTTCGTGGTGGCCGACGAGGCCGGCGAGCTCACCGCCGTCGTCGCGCCCCCCGGCGGGCAGGCGTCGCGGGCTCACCTGGCCGGCGCCGCGCACGCCCTGATCCACGCCGGCCACGGCGTCGCGGTCGGGGACGGGCAGGTGCTCGCGTCGGCCGACGCCGGCCGCTCCTGGGCGCCGGTCGAGGTCCCGGCCCGCGCCGCGGACGCGATCGCCGGGCTCGTCGACCAGCTCGCCGAGCCCGGGGTGCTGGCCGTCAACGACGTCGGCTTCAAGATCGACGCCCACCTCCGCGTCGGCTGGGGGCCGGCGTTGCCCGCGGCCTCGGGGCCCGCCGCCGGGCCGGCGCTCGGGGCCGCGCCGCTCCTGCCGGGCCGGCCGCCGCCGGCGCTCCCGGAGCGCGCGCTCGCGTGCACGGCGCAACCCGGGCCGCCGCCCGGGCCGCCGGGGTTGCCGCCGCCGGCCAGCGCGCAGGAGGCGCTCGCGCTGCTGGCGGGCGACGCGCGGTCCGGGCCGGAGGGCCAGCGCCACGTCTCGTCGGCGAGCGACCGGCGCTGGGGCATGCTCTCGACCGTCGCCGCGCTCGACGCGCGCGCGCCCGACGTCGCGCCGAGGAGCGCCGGCCAGCGCGGCGCCGACGCGGCGGCGCGCGTGACGTGGACGCTGCGCTGGCTCGACCCCACGGAGCTCGGGGCGCGGGTCCGCTCGTGGACGGGCCCCGCGCCCGAGGGCGTCGGCCGGGACGCGACCCTCGCGCGGTTCGCGGCGTCCGGCGATCGGGTCGTCTTCGCGGTGCGCGCCGCGGGCCGCGACCTGCTGGTCAGGGCGAGCGCCGGCCGCGGCGCCGAGGTCGCCGAGGTGCCGCAGGAGCTGATGCCCGAGGCGGAGATCGCCTTCAGCGAGGCGCCGGACGGGCCCATCGCGTGGCTCCGCGACGCGTCGCTCGTCGTCTGGTCCTCCGGCGAGGCCCCGCGGGCGATCGCCGCGCTGGCGGGCGGCGGCGCGCGCGCGCTCGGGCAGCCGACGAGCGCCGGCGTCCCGCTGCTGCTCGGCTTCCGCGACCTGGCGCTCGCGCGCACCGTGCCGATCCCGCCCGCGCCGGGAGCGCGCGCGCCGGGCGCCGCGCCGGGAGCCCGCGCGCAGCGCGGCGCGCGGGAGGCGCCGGTGCAGCGGATCCCGCCGGGCGCGCTCGCGACGGCGCCGCCGCTGCTGCCGCTCGACGGCTGGGAGCTCGCCCCGAATGTCCGCACCGAGCTCACCCGCCTGCCCGCGTGCGCTGCGCGCCCGCCCGGCGCGCGCTTCCTGCTGGGCCGCGCGAGCGCCTTCGCGATCGTCGACGGCCGCGGCGCGCCCGTGAGCGCGGCGGTCTATGACGTTCGTGTGTCGGGGCGTGACGGCTGCGTGGCGAAGATCGCCGCGCTGCTCGATCGCGATCGGCGCGGAGAAGCCCATCCCGGCGCGGCCCCGATCGCGTTCGTGCGCGCCGATCTCGCGGCCCGGCGGGCCGAAGGCGGCGAGCGTGGGATCGGCGAAGCCGCTGGCAGGCCCGGAGGAACGGCGCGCGATCGCGCGCGGGCAGCAGGAGGAGGAGGAGCGCGCCGACTCGCGTGCTCCCTGCCCGTCCGACCGTGAACCCGCTCCTGCGTGCGGAGCTTCGTGCTCGACGCCCCACCCCCCCCGCGGCTATATGTTCGCGCGCCATGTCCTCTCCGAAGCATCCGCGCTCCTCGCACCGCCACCTGGGCGATGGAGTCGAAGACAAGCTCGTCCCGCTCGAGGCGCTCGACCCGCTGAAGATCGGGTCGTTCGACGACCTGCTCCGCGCGATGAGCCGGACCGCGTTCAGCGGCCGCGCGCTCGGCGAGGCGTGCGACGTGCTCGAGACGATGGTGCGCGACGAGGACTGCCTCGTCGTGGCGACCTTCTCCGGCGCGATGACGGTCGCCAAGATGGGCGTCGTCATCGTCCGGATGATCGAGGCGGGCATGATCGACTGCATCATCAGCACCGGCGCGCTCATGGCGCACGGGTTGAGCGAGGCGGTCGGCCTGACCCACTACAAGGCGAACCCGACCATCTCCGACGAGACGTACTTCGACAAGGGGTACAACCGCGTCTACGACACGCTCGAGATGGAGAAGAACCTCAACGCCATCGAGGTCTTCGTCCGGCAGGAGCTCGACAAGCTGGACACCAGCTCGCCGTGGTCGAGCGAGATCATCTGCCGCCAGCTCGGCAAGGCGCTGGCCGAGATGGGCGACTCGCCCGGCGTGCTCCGGAGCGCGTACCTGCGCAACGTGCCCGTCTACGTGCCGGCCTTCACCGACAGCGAGATGGGCCTCGACGTGGCGACGTGGATGCTGCGCAAGGTGAAGGCGCAGCACGGCGACAAGCCGGGCTTCGACGTGTGGCGCGAGGCCGTGCCGCCGTCGTACAACCCGTTCCTCGACCTCCTGAGCTACGCGCGCCTGGTCCGCACGAAGAAGCGCATCGGCATCTTCACCATCGGCGGCGGCGTGCCGCGCAACTGGGCCCAGCAGGTCGCGCCGTTCTACGATATCGTCGGCGACCGCCTCGACATCGAGGTCGAGCACCCGCGGTTCCAGTACGGCGTCCGCATCTGCCCCGAGCCCGTGCACTGGGGCGGCCTCTCCGGCTGCACCTACTCCGAGGGCGTGAGCTGGGGGAAGTTCGTCCCGCCGCACGAGGGCGGCCGCTTCTCCGAGGTGTACGCCGACGCCACGGTCGCGTGGCCGCTGCTCGTGCGCGCGCTGCTCGAGCGGCTCGGCAAGATGCCCAGGTAGCGGAGCCGATCAGCGAGGTCGCCATGCCCCACCCGCCGCGCATTCTGGAGGTGCTCCTCTCCCTGGCCGTCGCCGGCGGCGCGCTCGTGTCCGCCGGCTGCCCCTCGCCGGAGGAGCGCACCTGCGACGCCCTGTGCGACTGCACCGGCTGCAGCGAGGCGAGGTACCTCGAGTGCGTGGACAAGACGGAGATCGCGCGGAAGGACGCCGAGGCGGCGAGCTGCCCGGCGGGCGCCTTCGACGAGCTCCTGACCTGCATCGGGGAAGAGGCCGAGTGCAAGGACGACAATTTCGCCTTCGACGGCTGCGAGGACCAGGAGCGGAGCCTCCGCCAGTGCCGCGTCTTCGTGCTCCGCACCCCCTGCCAGCACGCCAACGAAGTCTTCATGGCGTGCGGGCAGGGGATCGTCTTCGAGGACAACCCCGACATGTGCATCGGGCCGACCGCGTGCAACGCGGGCTGCATCCTCGACACGTCCTGCGATGGGCTGTTCGGGATCGACCCGGTGGAGTCGAGCCGCTTCAACGAGTGTACGCTCGACTGCTTGCAGATGAAGTGATCGCCTGACCGCGTCGGTCAGGCGCCGGCGATGAAGCTGTCCTGGTAGCCCGGGTCCTCCACCGCGAGCGCGGCCGGGGTGGCCGCGAGCGGGCGGGTGGTGTCGAGCATGACGGCGAGCTCGCTCGTCTCGCGGGCCCCGAGGCTCGCCTCGTACGCGCCGGGGTGCGGCCCGTGCGGGACGCCGGCCGGGTGGTGCGAGACGCTGCCGGGGCCGACGCCGCGGCGCGAGGTGAAGTTGCCGCGGCAGTAGAAGAGGAACTCGTCGCAGTCGACGGACGAGTGGGGGTAGGGGCAGGGGACCGCCTCGGGGTGGAAGTCGACCGGGCGCGGGACGAAGCTGCAGACGAGGGCGCCGCGCGCCGCGAACGTGCCGTGCCAATCCGGCGGCAGGTGGACGAGGCCGACGCGCGGCTGGAAGCTCAGGATCGGGAACGCGAACGGGTACACCGTCCCGTCCCAGCCGACGACGTCGAGCGGCGAGCGCTCGCAGGTGAAGCCGTGGAAGGCGCCGCCGCGCTTCACGACGAGCGCGCGGATGCCCTCGTCGAGCGGGCCGACGAACGTGGGCCGCCGGAAGTCGCGGTGGGAGTACGGCGCGTCCATCCGCAGCTGGCCGACCTCGTTGCGCCACTGGCGCGGGAGGTGGAGGTCCGCGGCCTCGATCGAGAGCCACCGCTGGGGCGCCGGGTCGGGGATGAACCGGTAGAAGAGCCCCTTCGGGACGACGACGTAGTCGTCCTGCTCGAAGCGGAGATCGCCGAGCATCGTGCGCAGGACACCGCCGCCCTGGAAGACGAAGAACAGCTCGTCGGCGTCCGCGTTCGCGAAGTACACCGGATCGGCGGCGTCCGGCTGGGCGACGCCGATCACCACGTCGTCGTTGAAGAGCAGCGGCACGCGGCAGTCGATCGCGGGCGCGGGCGCGGGCCCACCCCGCGGCGGCAGGTCCTGCGACCGGTAGTGCCGCTTCGCGAGCGGGCGCGGCGGCGCGGCGACCGGCAGCGCGAAGCCGTGCTCGGCCCGCGCGACCCGGTGCTCGTGCGGCCGGCGCTCGTGGTAGGCGATCGTGTAGGGGCCGTCGAAGCCCTGGCGCGTCAGGCACTCCTCGTAGCGGAGCTCCCCCGCCTCGCCGCGCAGGGCGATGTGGTGCTTGCGCGGGACGGCCCCGACGACGACGCGATCGAGCATCAGCCGTGCCCCTCGGCCTTCTGCTGCCGCTCGATGCTCTCGAACAGCGCCCGGAAGTTGCCGGCGCCGAAGCCGCGGTCCCCCTTGCGCTGGATGAGCTCGAAGAAGAACGGCCCTGCGTCGGGATCGCGGTGCGTGCCGGCCGACTCCTTGAGGAAGATCTGGAGGAGGTAGGACCGCGCGCCGTCGCCGTCGACGAGCACCTCGAGGTCCCGCAGCGTGGCCACGTCCTCGTCGAGCTCGCCGATGCCGAGCTGGCGTACGCGCTCCGGCAGCATGTCGTAGTAGGCGCCCGGGGTCGGCATGAACTCCACGCCGCGCTCGCGCAGGCCGCGCACGGCCGTGAGGATGTCCTGCACGGCGAGCGCCACGTGCTGCACCCCGTCGCCGCGGTGCTCCTCGTTGAAGACGTTGATCTGAGAGCTCTTGAAGTGCGGCCGATAAGGCTCGTTGTTCGCGAACTTCACGCCCGAGCCCGGGTCCCACATCACGGCCGAGCGCAGGCCCGAGCCGTGGCCGGCGTCCTTCGCGACGTCGTTCGTGTGAAACGCGATCTTCCAGAACGGCTCGAGGCCGAGCACGTGCTCCATCCAGAGCAGGGCGGGCGCCATGGTCTGGAAGTTCGAGGTGATGTGATCGAACCGGGCGATCCCGAAGCGGTTCTGGCCGCCGCGCGGCGCGTCGTGGGCCACGCAGCCGGGGAACAGCGCGCGGTAGCCGCGCCGCTCCACGAAGCGAAAGGTGGTGTCCCCGAACGGCGTCGTGATCGAGAACGAGGCGAAGGTGCCGCCCCCGTCCGTCACCCGGTGGATCTCGTCGATCGGCGTGCCCCCGCGGCCGTCGAGCAGCCGGAAGGCGCGGTCGATGTCCTCGACCTCGAAGACCACCGTGCCCACCCCGTCGGGGTGCTTGCGCAGGTAGCGCCACGCCCGCCCGCCCTCACCGAGCGGCTGCGAGCAGACGATGGCGCACTCGCCGGCCTGGAAGACGACCGACCGCTGCGCCGCCGCCGCGGTGAGCTCCGGCGAGCTCGCGGCGGTCTCCTGGAAGTCGAGCTTCTCCGTGTAGAACCTGCGACTCCGCTCGAGGTCGCGCACGTAGTAGTGCAGCGCCTCCACCCGCTTGATGCCTATCGACTCCACCTTGGCCATCGGGTTCCTCCGTCGCGGGGCTGGCTCCCCGCGGCTTCACGCAAGTTCCACGCAAGCGCGAGCTACGCGCTGACCGGGACCGCGTCGGCCTGGCGATCGGCGTGGGCGGCCTGGAAGGCGGGCAGCGCCATGCACGCCGCCTCGATCCGCGTGAGGGCCGAGAGCGGCGCGATGTCGACCCCGTGCCGTCGCGCATTGTAAAGCTGGGGCACGAGGAACAGGTCCGCCACCGTGACCTGGTCCCCGACGCAGAACCGCCCGGAGAGCTCGCTCGCCGCCGCCTGGAAGGCGGCCAGGCCCGACGCGATGAAGCGCCGGGCGAACGCCTTCTCGTCGCCGCCGAGCTCGCCCTGCACGTACTTGAGCGTGGCCGTGTTCTGCATCGGCTGCGTGCCGGAGTTGATCATCTCGACGAGCTGCCGCGCCTTGGCGCGCAGGTAAGGATCCGCGGGCAGGAGCGGCGGCGCCGGGAACAGCTCCTCGAGCAGCTCGATGATCGCCACCGACTGGGACACGCGCCGGACGGCGCCGTCCTGCTCGAACTCGAGCGTTGGCACCTGCGCCATCGGGTTCTTGGCCCGGTAGTCGTCGCGGAGCTGCTCGCCGCCGTCCCGCACGAGGTTCACCGGGCGGTATGCGTGCTCGATCCCCTTGTAAGCGAGGGCGATGCGCACGCGCCAGCTGCACGAGCTGCGCCAGTAACCGTAGAGCGTGAGTCCCCGGATCGCGGCGCTCATCTGGCCATCACCCGCTGCGCGATGCGCCCGAAGAGGCTCTCGCCCGCGCGATTCAGCATCTCGATCATGATCGTGTCTCCTGGTTTCATGAAAGGCGTCCTGGCCGCGCCGTGCGCGAGGACCTCGAGCATGCGCTTCTCGGCCAGGCACGACACGCCGCGCGCCGGGTCCTGGTTGGAGACGGTGCCGCTGCCGAGGAGGGTCCCGGCCGTGAAGCTGCGGGTCCTCGCGATGTGCGCGATGAGGTCGAAGAACGAGAAGTGCATCTCCGGGCCGGCCTCCGGATCGCCGATGAGCTCGCTATTGTAGGTCGAGCGGAGCCGCAGGTGGACGCGCCCGTCGCGGAACGCGTCGCCGAGCTCGTCCGGCGTGATCGCGAAAGGCGAGAACGCCGTGGCAGGCTTCGAGCAGAAGAACCCGAAGCCCTTCGCGAGCTCGGCGGGCACGAGGTTGCGCAGCGTCACGTCGTTGGCCAGCAGGAACAGGCGGATGTACCGGTGGGCTTCGTCGCGGCGCGCGCCCTGCGGCGTGTCGCCGAGGACGGCGCAGACCTCGGCCTCGAAATCGAGGCCCCAGGTCTCATCGTCCAGGACGATGTCGTCGGTCGGGCCGAGGAGGACGCCGGAGCCGCCCTGATACACCAGCGGATCGGTCGCGAGCGTCTCGGGCGGCTCCGCGCCGCGCGCCTTGCGCACGAGCACGATGTGATGGATGTACGCGGAGCCGTCGATCCACTCGTACGCGCGGGGCAGGGGCGCGGCGAGCTCTTCCACGGCGAGCGGCGCCACCGCCGCGCCGCCGCGCTCGATGTCGTCGGCGATGCGGCGCAGCGCCGGCTCGGCGCGCCCCCAGTCGTCGAGCGCGGCCTGGAGCGTGGGGAACGCCGCCCCGGCGGGCGCGTAGGCGAGTCCGTCCCGGCGGACGACGATGAGCGTGCCGTCGCGGCCGGGGCCGCGGAGGGAGGCGAGCTTCATGCGGGTGCGAGCTCCTCGTGGGCGTTACGGTGGTCTCATCGCCTGCGCTTGACAAGCACGAGGCCACTCACGCCTGCTAGCGTCGGTGCATTCTCGCACCGTGCACGACGATCGACCGGTGACCGGCTGAACGGATCTGTATGAATACCGGACTCGATATCTTCTCCACGCTCCACCAGCTGGTGCAGCGCGCCATGGCCAGCCTCCCCGGCGCGCAGCGCGGCAGCCTGCTGGTGCGCGCCGGACGGCGGCTCGTGTACAGGGCGACCGTCGGGCTCGACGACATCCTGCCGGGCGGGGCGCGCATGCCTTCGGACGGCGGGCGCTTGAGCGCGTCGGCGCCGTTCGGCCCGGCCGCGGCGCCCGAGGCGGCGCGCGGCCCGTGCCTCGTCCCCGCGGCCGCGTGGTACCGGGCGCACCTGCCCGAGCTCGCGGAGCGGCCCGGCTGGCCTCCCGAGGGCGCCACCATGCTCGTCGTGCCGGTGCCCATGTTCGGCGCGCCGGGCGCCTACCTCGCCCTCGAGCAGCCGGACGCCACGCCGCTCCCGGGCGCCTCTCGCGCGCTCCTGGATTCCGTCGTGGAGCGCGTCGGCGCCGCGCTCGCGCGGCGTGGCCTGTTCGACGAGAAGGCGCAGGTGGCGCAGGAGATCCGCCTGCTCGAGGAGGTGCTGAGCGCCGTCGCCGAGTCGGTCGACGTCGTCGGGCTCATCGAGACGCTCGCGGACGGGATCAGGAGCGCGCAGACGGGCCCGCAGTGGGCCGCCATCGACCTGGCCCTCCTCGACGACGCGCGGGGCGGGCCGCGCGCGCCGGACGCGGCGCGGCCTGTTCGGCGGCGGACGGCGCGGATCCACCGGGCGCCCCGCCGGCCCCTGACGTCGTACTGGAACAACGTGCACGAGGGCGCGATGCTCGCGGGGCGCGACCTCAGGGCCGAGGTGCAGTTCGCGCTCGGGCGGGGCGAGGGCCCCATGTCCCAGGACAGGCTCATCGAGGAAGGGATCCGCCGGGGCGTCCGGGGGATCGCCGTCGCGCCCATCGACTCGGCCGCGCTCGAGCCGAGCATCCGCCGCGCCGCGGAGGCGGGGATCCCGGTCGTCACGATCGACGCGCCGCCCGTGGAAGGCACGCGCGCGGCGCTCTACATCGGCACGGACAACCGGGCCGCCGGGCGGCTCGCGGGAGAGCTGATGCTGCGGCTCCTGCCGCAGGGCGGCGCGGTCGCCGCCCAGTGCGTCTCCACGACGGTGCGCAACGTCCACGAGCGCCTCGAGGGGTTCCGGGAGGCGGTGGCCGGCACATCGGTCCGCCTGGAGCCCCCCTCGGAGAGCCACTTCGAGCAGGCGCGCGCGCTCGATCTCGCCAGGGTCTCGCTGGAGTCGCGGCCCGACATCGGCGGCGCCTTCGGGGTCTGCAGCGAGAATGGCCCGAGCTTCGGCGTCGCGTCGATGGAGCTCGGCAGGGGCGGCGCCCTCAAGATCGTCGCCTTCGATCTCATCACGTCGACGCTCGCGATGCTCCGCGACGGCGTGATCCACGCCGCCATCGTCCAGCGCGAGCACGACATGGCGTACCGCGCCGTGCAGGTCCTCCACGACATCGCGACGCGCGGCGCGGAGGCGGCCCTCGCGGAGCTGCCGGCGTCGCGCGTCATCGACACGGGCGTCGACGTGGTGACCGTCGAGCGCACGCCCTGGTCGATCTCGGTGGCCGACCACCTCGCCCAGAGCTCCGCCCACCGGTTCGGGGACCGCAGGCTCGGCGAGGCCCACGAGCGCCCGCTCGAGCTCCTCGTGATCGGGATCGCCGAGAGAGCGCGCCCCAGCGACGACGAGGAGCTGCCCGTCGAGGAGGCGTCCGTGGTGGGCCGGGTGATCCGCTCGTCCAGCTCGCTCGTCATCGACATCGACGCCGGATCGAGCGAGCACCAGCGCTTCCCCGAGGTCGCCGAGGCCCGCAGGAAGGGCGCGCGCACGCTGGTGGGCGTGCCGCTGATCTCCGGGGACGCGGTCGTCGGGGTCCTCCTCCTGAGCAGCGCGCGGGCCGACGCCTGCTCGGCGAGCGACCTGGCGCTGCTGGAGCGCGTGGCCGGCGTGGCCGCCATCGTGCTCGAGAACGCACGGCTGCTCTCGCGGCTCAAGGAGCGCACGCGGGAGCTCGAGGCGCTGAGCCGCCGCCAGGAGGCGCTCTTCGACACGATCGCCGAGCTGTCGAGCCCGGTGGTGCCCATCGCGAGCGGCGTCCTGGTGATGCCGATCGTCGGCGCGCTGGACGCGCAGCGCTCCGGCCGCTTCATCGAGTCGATGCTGCGGGAGATCGCCGAGCAGAAGGCGCGCGTCGTGATCATCGACGTCACCGGGATGGCGGCCGTCGACGCCAGCGCGGCGAGCCACCTCGCGCAGGCCGCGCGCGCCGCCGCGCTGCTCGGGAGCGAGGTGGTGCTCGTCGGGATCGCGCCCGAGGCGGCGCGGCTGATGGTCGACCAGGGGCTCGACCTGGGCGACATCGTCACCCGCTCCACGCTGGAGCTCGGGTTCTCCTACGCGCTCCGCAAGACGGGCGGCCGGGTCGTCTATCGCACCTGAAGCCACCGGCGCGCCTCGCTCGCCACCTCCGGCGCAACGGAACCGCAACCTACGCAACCTACGCAACAGACACCGTCACGACGGTAGTTTGATGGCATCCCTTGACAGCGGAACCGCAGTCACGCCTGCTAGCTGCTGGCGCTACGGTCCTCGAAACGGCCGGCTGAGCGGAGCTGCATGGATTCCGGACTGGATGTCGTCGCGACACTTCATCATCTCGTCGAGGGGGCCGTCGCCCTCCTGCCCGGCGCGAGGCGCGGCAGCCTGCTCACGCGCGCGGGGCAGCGCCTCGTCTACGGCGCCGCGGTAGGGTTCGACGGCGTCCTTCCGGCCGGGGCGCGCGCGCTCCACGATGCGGGGGCGCTCAGCGCCTCGGACCCGATCGGGCCGGCCGCGGCGCCCGAGGCGGCGCGGGGCCCGTGCGTCGTCCCCGCGGCCGCGTGGTACCGAGCGCACCTGCCCGCCGTCGGCGGGGCGCCCGGCTGGTTGCCCGAGGGCGCCTCCATGTACATCGCGCCCGTGCACCTCTACGGCGCGCCGAGCGCCTACCTCGCGCTGGAGCAGCCGGCCCACGCCGCGCCGCTCTCGGACGAGCGCCGCGCGCTCCTCGACCGCCTCGTCGAGCGCGCGGGCTTCGTGCTCGAGCGTCACGGCCTGTTCGATGAGAAGGCGCAGACCGCGCGGGAGCTGCGGTTGCTGGAGGACGTGCTCGGCGCCGTCGCCGAGGCGGTGGATCCGATCGCCCTCATCAGGACGGTCGGCGACGGCATCCGCAGCGTGCAGCTCGGCCCGCAGTGGACCAGGATCGATCTGGTCATCCAGGAGGACCCGGGCCACGGGGCGCGCGCGGCGGACGCGGACCTCACGCTCCGCGTGTACGAGGCGCCGCGCCGGCCCATGACCGGGTACTGGAACAATGTGCGCGACGGCGTGCTGGCGGCCGGGCGCGATCTCGGCGTCCACGTGGAGTTCAAGACCGGCAGGACCAGCGGCCCCGCCGCCCAGGCGTCGCTCATCGAGGAGGCGGTGCGGGAGGGGGTGAAGGCGATCGCCGTCGCGCCCATCGACGCGGAAGCGCTCGAGCCGGCCATCCAGCGCGCGGCGGCGGCGGGGATCCCGGTCGTCGCGATCGACTCGCCGCCCGCGAAGGGGAGCCGGGCGATGCTCTACATCGGGACCGACAACGCCGCGGCGGGCAGCATCGCGGGCGAGATGATGGCGTGCCTGCTGCCGCAGGGCGGCCGGGTCGCCACCCAGACCTCTTCCATGGCGGCGCTCAACAGCCGCCTGCGCCTCGAGGGCTTCCACGCTGGCGTCGCCGGCGCGTCGCTCCGCGTCGACCCGCCCACCGAGGATCTGTACGACGTCGAGCGCGCCATCCGGCTCGCCGCCGCCACCCTGGAGGCGAACCCCGACATCGCCGGCGCCTTCGGGGTGTGCAGCGAGAACGGCCCGAGCTTCGGCCTCGCGGCGAAGCGGCTCGGCAGGGGCGGCGACCTCAAGGTCATCGCCTTCGATCTCGTCGCCTCCACGTACGCCATGCTCCGGGACGGCGTGATCCACGCCGCCATCGTCCAGCGCGAGCACGACATGGGGTACCAGGCCGTGCAGGTGCTCTGCGAGACGATCGCGCGAGGGGTCGAGGCGGTCCTCTCGGAGATGCCGGCGTCGCGCTGCGTCGACACCGGCGTCGACGTGGTCACCCTCGAGCGCACGGAGCGCTCGATCGCCCTCGCGGACTACCTCGCGATGAGCTCTGCGAGGAAGATCGCGAGCCGCAGTCCGGACGAGCCGTCGCCCGATCACGGGCACAGGATCCTGGTCATCGGCATGGCCGAGAACGTGCACCCGGTCCAGGAGAGGCAGATCCGGGTGGGGCGCGACTCGCTGGTCGGCTGGATCATGCGCTCGGCCTGCCCCCGCGTCGTCAACCCCGACTCGAGCGAGCGCGAGGCGTTCCGCGAGGTCGCCGACGCCCGTGAGCTCGGAACGCGCACGCTGGCGTGCGTGCCGCTGCGGTCCCGGGCCGGGGTCCTCGGGGCGCTCGTCCTGCACAGCGAGCGCGAGGACGCCTGCACCGCCGGCGACCTCGCGCTGCTCGAGCGCGTCGCCTCCGTGGCCGCCGTGGTGATCGAGAACGCGCGGCTGCTCTCGCGGATCAAGGAGCGCACGCGGGAGCTGGAGGCGCTGAGCCGCCGCCAGGAGGCGCTCCTCGACACGATCGCCGTGATGTCGAGCCCGGTGGTGCCGATCGCGCCCGGCGTCCTGGTGATGCCGATCGTCGGCGCGCTGGACGCGCAGCGCTCCGGCCGCTTCATCGAGGCGCTGTTGAAGGAGATCTCCGAGCACCAGGCGCGCGTCGTGATCGTCGACGTCACCGGCATGGCGGTCATCGACGCGAGCGCGGCGAGCCACCTCGCGCAGGCGGCGCGCGCCGCCGGGCTGCTCGGGTCCGAGGTGGTGCTCGTCGGGATCGCGCCCGAGGCGGCGCGGCTGATGGTCGAGCAAGGGCTCGAGCTCGGCAGCATCGTCACCCGCTCCACGCTGGAGCTCGGGTTCTCGTACGCGCTCGGCAAGACGGGCGGGCGGGTCGTGTACCAGCGCGGCTGACCCCCGGGCGGCGGCGCCCGTACACGACCGCCCCACGCCGCGATCAGCGATCGCGGTGGAGCTCGATGGCGGCCGCGACGAGAGCGGCGATCTTCGGGACGTCCACGTCCCTGGCCGAGCGGATATGGACGTTCCTGGCCTGCTTGGCGCTGCCGGTGAGCAGGCCTTTCGGGTCGGGCGGCTCGGCGCCCTGCTCGAAGCCGATGGTCACGCCGAAGCGCTGGGGAGCCAGCCAGCAGACCTGGTGTTTTTGCCCGTCGCCCATCCGGAAGCTGATGATCCGCCAGCCCGGATAGACGTGCTCGTGCACGTCGGGGATGATGCGGAGGAGCAGCTTGCGCACGCGCAACGCCAGCTGCTGCGCTGCGGGAGGATACTCGCTCAGCAGAGCGGCCACGGCCGGATCGTCCGACACAATCGATGACGGTAGGTCGCCGTCCACGAGGACGCAACCAGCTGCGCATCGCAATGCGACGTTCTGGTTCGGGCGCTTTCACTTCGAGCAGGTCGACGCTTCAGGTCGGCGCTTCAGGTCGGCGCTTCAGGTCGGCGCTTCAGGTCGACGATGTGCGTGATGTGTACCGCTGCCCGCGCTCCGGCGAGCCGGAGCGCCACAGGCCGCCTCACCCGCGCTGGCCGCGCGCTGCGCCAGGAAAGGCGCCCGGCGATGGCGGACGGGTCACTCCGTCGCGGGCAGGCCCCTCGGCCGTTCGTCCTTGGCGATCCAGACGGTCTTGATGTTCACGAACTCGCGCAGGCCGTACGACGAGAGCTCGCGGCCGTAGCCGGACATCTTGACCCCGCCGAACGGCAGCCGCGGATCGGAGACGACCATCCCGTTGACGAACACCTGGCCGGCGTCGATCTCGTCGATGAGGCGCTCGCGCTCCTTCGCGTCGCGCGTCCAGACGCTCGCCCCGAGGCCGAAGCGGGTGGAGTTCGCCATGTGGATGGCCTCGTCGATGTCGGTGACGCGCAAGACCGCGGCGACCGGGCCGAAGAGCTCGTCGTCGGCCGCGGGGGAGGGGCTCCGCACGTCGGTGAGCACGGTCGGCGGGAAGTAGTTGCCCGGCCCCTTCAGCCGCTTGCCTCCGGTCAGGAGGAGCGCGCCCGCGGCCACCGACGCGCGCACCTGCTCCTCGAGCTCCGCGGCGATCTGCGGCGTGGCGAGCGGCCCGACGTCGACCGACGGGTCCATGGGATCGCCGATACGGAGCCGGCGCATGGCGGCGACGAAGCGCTGCTCGAACTCCGGCACGATCGACTCGTGCACGATGAAGCGCTTCGCCGCGATGCAGGACTGGCCGTTGTTGATGATGCGCGCCTTGATCGCGGTCCCCACGGCCGCGTTGAGGTCGGCGCTCGGAAGGACGATGAACGGATCGCTGCCGCCGAGCTCCAGGACCACCTTCTTGAGGTGCTTGCCCGCGTGGGCGCCGACGCTGCGCCCCGCGTTCTCGCTGCCCGTGAGCGTCGCGGCCGCGATGCGCGGGTCGGCGAGCAGGCGCGGAACGACGTCGGTACCGACCAGCAGCGCCTGGAAGACGCCCTCCGGGAAGCCGGCCCGGCGGAGGATGTCCTCGATCGCGAGCGCGCAGCGGGGGACGTTCGAGGCGTGCTTGAGCAGGCCGACGTTCCCGGCGAGGAGCGCCGGGGCGGCGAAGCGGAAGACCTGCCAGAACGGGAAGTTCCACGGCATGATCGCGAGCACCGGGCCGAGAGGCTGGAACGCCACGTAGCTCCTGTCGGCGTCGGTCGCGACCTCCTCGGGGGCGAGCAGGCGCTCGGCGTTGTCGGCGTAGTAGCGGCACGCGGTCGCGCTCTTCTGGGCCTCGGCGATGGCGGAGCCGATGGTCTTGCCCATCTCGAGCGTCATCAGCCGCCCGAGCTGCTCCTTCTCGGCCTCCAGGATGTCGGCGGCCCGGCGGAGCTTCTCGGCCCGCTCGGTGACCTGGGTCTTCCGGAAGCTGCGGAACGCGGCGTGCGCGCGCGCCACCTTCCGCTCCAGCGCCGCCGACGAGAGGGGCTCGAAGGTCTCGAGCGTCTCTCCCGTAGCCGGATTGATCGTCGCGATGGCGGTGTTCACGGAAATGCCTCCTCTTCGAGCGCCGGGGGCCGCGCCCCGTCGCCTGCCTTCTCAGAGCGCGCCGAGCGATCCCGGCAGGCGAGCTTGGTCCAGACCCGGCTCTTCTTGCAATGGCCAGCGACGACGAGCCCGCCTATCTTCCATTTCGGCGCGCAGGTAGCGGGCGCGTGAGGGCGGAGGGGGGTCGTCATCGCACGTCCTGTTCATTACGCAGAGGGGGATGGTGCGCAGCGGATCCCCTGCCGCGGGCGACGCGGAGCGCGCGGCTTCGGCCCGGGCGGCGCGCGCCGCCGAGCGCACGGCGCTCTCGCCTCCGGTCGTCGATGATGCCGCCGGCCTGCTGTCCCGCGCGGGCGAGCTGGAGGTGAGGGTAAGGGCGATGGAGTCGCTCCTCTGCGCCGGCGTGCCGTTCATGGTGGCGGGCGCGTATGCCTTCTTTGCGTACACCGGCATCTTCCGGGACACGAAGGACCTTGACGTGATGCTGGAGGAGCGGGAGGTGCCGGCGGCGTTCAGGGCGCTCGAGCGGGCCGGCTTCGAGACGGATCTGCTCGATCCGCGGTGGATCGGGAAGGCGCACGCCGGCGAGCGCTTCATCGATCTCATCTTCTCGTCGAGCAACGGCCTGGCGGTGGTCGACGGCGGCTGGTTCGAGCACGCGCGCCCGGCCACGATCCTGGGGCACTCCTGTCTGATCGCGCCGGTCGAGGAGATCATATTCACCAAGGCGTTCGTCGACGAGCGGGAGCGGTACGACGGGGCGGACGTGAATCACCTCATCTACGCGTGCGGCGACGAGATGGACTGGGAGCGGCTCCTCGGCCGCTTCGGCCCGCACTGGGAGGTGCTGCTCGCGCACCTCACGCTGTACCGCTTCGTCTATCCCGGCGCGCGGAGCCGGGTGCCGGCGTGGCTCGTCGAGGAGCTCTGCCGTCGCACGCTGGAGCAGTCGCGGGCCGGCGACGCGCCGCTCCGGGTCTGCCGGGGGAACCTGATCAGCCGGCGGCAGTACACGCACGATTACGAGAAGCTCGGGCTCGTGGCGTCGCCCGCCGCGCCCGCGCCCGAGCCCGAGGCGGCGCGGGGGTCGCTGTGCCGGAAGCGCCGGCGGATGGCGGGGCGGCGGCGCCCCGGCGGGGTGGAGCCGGGCGGCGCGGAGCGTCCGGGGGCGGGGATCGAGGCGGCGCGGCTCCGCAAGGCGGGGTCATGAGCGCCGGCGCCGCGGGGGGCGGCGATCACGGCAAGCGCCGCGTCGCGGCGGCGTCGGACCTGCACTGCCGTCCGGAGCACGGCGGCAGGATGCGCGAGTTCGTGCGGGCGGTGAACGCGGAGGCCGAGGTGCTCGTGCTGTGCGGCGATCTCACCGATCGCGGCCACCCCGACGAGGCGAAGGTGCTGGCGGACGCGCTCTCCGGGCTGTCGGTGCCGTGCGCGGCCGTGCTCGGCAACCACGACCTCGATCGCGGCGCGGGCGCGGAGATCTCGAGGCTCCTGGGCGACGCGGGCGTCGAGGTGCTCGACGGCGATCACCTGGTCCTGCGCGACGACATCGGGGTCGCCGGCGTGAAGGGCTTCATGGGCGGGTTCGGGAGCGCGACGCTGCAGGCGTTCGGCGAGGGGCCGCTCAAGGCCTTTGTCCAGGAGGCGGTGACCGAGGCGCTGAAGCTCGAGGCGGCGCTGTCCCAGCTCGACAGCGACAAGCGGATCGTGATCATGCACTACACGCCGGTGCTCGACACGACGGTGGGCGAGAACGTGGAGATAAGGCCTTTCCTTGGGACGAGCCGGCTGGCCGCGCCGATCGACCTGTACGGCGCGGACGTCGTCTTTCACGGCCACGCGCACCACGGTGCGCTCGAGGGGCGGACGCCGAAGGGGACTCCGGTCTACAACGTGGCGATGCCGCTGCTCAGGAAGCTCACCGGGAGGTCGTTCCTCCTGGTCGAGGTGTGATGCGGAGCTCGCCCGCTTCGGATACGGGCCCATCTCGGCGTTTTCGGTGCTCAGCGCACTGGAGTGCGCCTCCGCGCCGAAAACGTCGATCTGGGCCCGTCTCCTGTGCGGGCGAGCTCCGCATCTGTACTGTTGCGAAAAGGTCGATCTGGACCCGTTTCCTGTGCGGGGCGAGCTCCGCATCAGTACTTCTGGAGGAAATCGCGTATCGCGCCAAAGTAAGCTGGCGCGAACAGGAGGATATCGTTGTGGCCGGCGCCTTCGATCACGCGCAGCTCCTTGTCCTCGTGCGGGACGGCCGCGTGGTTCTCGCGGGCCTGAGCCGGCGGGAGCAGCCTGTCGTTCGCGCCGTGCAAGGAGAGGACCGGAATCTCGACGTGCTTCAGGAGCTCGGTGTTCGAGAAGTGGCGGTGCGCCTCGTCGCGCAGGTCGCCGAGATCGACCTGGAAGAGGGCGAGTACATACCGCACGTCGCT
Source organism: Sorangium sp. So ce1153 (assembly GCF_051521595.1). Taxonomy (NCBI): domain Bacteria; kingdom Pseudomonadati; phylum Myxococcota; order Polyangiales; family Polyangiaceae; genus Sorangium; species Sorangium sp. So ce1153. The sequence continues at coordinate 10,123,033 of NZ_CP150361.1, read as the reverse complement.
GAACCCGCTCTCGAGGATCAGCGCGCGGTACGCGCCGCCGCGCTCCCTGGCGATGCGCGACGCGGGCGAGCTGCCGAGCGAGCGGCCGAAGAGCAGCGGCTTCGGCGGCCGGTCGAGGCCCACCTCGCGGCTCTTCTCGGCGAGCGCCCGCTCGAAGTAGGCGGCTACCTGCGCGGGGTCCTCGTGGAGCGAGCGCAGCGTCGGCTTCCCGCCGCTCCAGCCGTAGCCGCGGTAATCGACGATGAAGAGGTTGAGCCCGAGCCCGAGCCACCCTTCGGCGATGTCGTCGTAATCGGGGACGGTCTCGCCATTGCCGTGGAAGGCGAGCACGGTCGGATTCCGCGGATCGGACAGGTGCCAGCGCGCCCCGAGCGTCACCCCGGGGGCGACGGGAATATCATGATCCGTCGCGCCGGCGGGCGGGGTCGTCTTCACCTGCCTGGGATAGAAGACGCCGGCGGAGCGAGGGCTCGCGTCGAGCGCGCGAAAGAGCTCATCGAGGGAGCTACTGGTCTCGTGGGTCGGCATGGCGTGATGGCGCTCCGTGGTGCGGCAGGTGAGCGGAGGACAGCGGATGTAGCGGATGCAGAGGATAACGGCGCGGACCCCGGCCGTCGACGGCCGGGCCCGCGCGACGGCGGCCAGGCGCCGCGGCGAGATCTGCCCGGATCGGATGACCGCCGCGCTCGCTCCCGGCGCAGAGCGTCACCTCACCCGTTGTTCGCCGCGACCTGCCCTGCCTTCCACCGGGTCAAGAAGGCGCGGTAGGCCTCATCCATCTCGCCCCAGATCGTGCGGGTCAGCTCCTGACCTCCGATGAACTCCACGTAGCGCGCGAGCTTGGGCCGGCGGGTCAGCGCGTCGTCGCCCTGCTTTGTCAGCATCGTGGCGTAGAACAGCCAGGGAACCAGCGTACAGTCGGCCAGCGAGAGCGCCTTCGAGGCGGCGAATCCGTCCCCGGCCAGGAAGACCTCGAGCGCGTCGAGGCCCTTGTCGAAGCCGGCGCGCTCCGCTGCCGCGTCGATCTTGAAGCCCGGGTCGGAGGCCGCCCGCAGCAGCGACATGACGCCGCCGCAGTAGAGGTCCACGGTGCGGACGACGAGGCGCACCCGGGCGCGGGCCTCCGGCGTGTCGCCGAGCAGCGACGGCGTGGGGAAGGCGTCCTCGAGGTACTCGCAGATGACGAGGCTCTCCGGCAGGACGAATCCGTCGTGCTCCAGCACGGGGATCTTTCCGAGCGGGTTCATCTGCTGGAACTCGGGAGTGCGCTGCGCCGTGCGGCGGACCTCGATCTCCAGCCCTTTGGCATAGGCCTGCATGCGGACGCGCGAGAAGAACGGAGAGCCGGCGGAGCCGTGAAGGATGATCATGGTGGTTCGCTTTCGTCTTGTGGTGAGGAGTCGCCATATCACCGCCGGACAGCGCGCACCAGGCCAGGGCGGCGGCCCGCCAGCCTCGCCCCTCTCGAGCGCTCGCGTGGTCCCCGGCTGCCTATTCCTCGACCCCGCCGTCGGTCGCCGCCACCAGCGCTATGTCGACCTTCTGAGGGAGGAAGTCCTCGCACTCCTCGCTCATGACCGGCGTGAGCGTCTGCTCGAAGTCCTCGTAGCCTGTCCCCGAGATCTCGACCCGCGTCACGCCCACGGTCCACAGCTCGCAGACGAGCGCCTCCAGCGCGTCGGGAGGAGGCTTTGCGCGATCGACGGCGCACACCAGGTTGGCCTCGTCGAGCGTCTTCCAGGTGGACGGGTCGTCGAGGACGAAGGTCGGCTCTTCCGCCGCGCTCCACGCCACGTGAACGGTGGTGTCCCGCGGGACGGGGCCGCCCGGCGCGCGCACGGTGATGGTGAACATCGCCTCTCGCGGCCCCATCGGGCAGCCGCCGGCGCCACCCGTGCCCGAGCCGCCGGCCCCGCCGCCCCCCGAGCCCTCGCAGGCGCCCATGGCGGCGGCGGTCGCGAGCGCTGTCAGGGCGAGCGCCGCGAACGCCGTGAGCGGTACGGCTCGACCCGGCGCGAAGGGAGGGCGTGCAACCACAAAGTCGACAGGATAGGGGGGGAACTCCAGCAAATCCAGCGGGAGCACGCTTTGTACAGGGTAGCGGTCCCCCTGGCTTCCCCCCTGGCTATCCAGTCATTCTCGCCTGGCGGTCGTCAGCTCAGGCCTGGCCCTTGAGCTCGGCGATGTCCTGGAGGAGCGCCTGCTCGTGCCCGTCGGGCTTCACCTTCTGGTAGGTCTTCCGCAGCACGCCCGACGGATCGACGACGAACGTCGTCCGGTCCCAGTACAGGGTGCCTTTCCACTCGCTCTGCCCGACGCCAGCGGCCTTGAGCAGCTCGTGCTTCGTGTCGGCGAGCAGATCGATGGTGAACGAGAACTTGTCGCAGAAGCTCTTGTGCGACGCGACGTCGTCCTCGCTGACGCCGACGACAGCGATGTTGGCCTTGTCGAAGTCCTCCTTGGAGGCCGTGAACGACTTGCCCTGGATGGTGCAACCCGGCGTGTCGTCCTTCGGATAGAAGTAGACGACGAGCCATTTGCCCGCGAAGTCCTCGAGCTTCACGGTCTTGCCGTCCTGGTTCGGCAGGGCGAAGCGCGGGAACGGCTTTCCAATCTCGATGCTCATCTTCTCTGTCCCTCGTCTGTGGTCCGGAGGAGGGCTCCTCCTGGCCGGTCACCGGTTACCACCGGTTACCCGTCACCGCACGGTACCGCAGCGCGTCCGTCTCGTCGCTGCCCGCGCGGGCTCAGCGCGGGATGAGCCCCCGAAACCAGGCCGCGACCGACGAGGACGACTCGTCCTGGTGCATCGACTCCGGCCCTTCCAGCTCGTCGGCGAGCCCGCCGAGCGGCCCGTCGCTCCGCGGGGGGGCGCCCCCCTCGTCCGGCTCGTGCGTCATGCTCTCGGCCCCGTCGAGGCTGGGCAGCAGGCTGAGCCCGCTGCCGCCCGCTGTCGGCTCCTTGGTGAGCGACTTGAACTCGAGGAGCATCATGTCGATGAGCTCGGCGATCTTCTGCGTCCCGTCGACCGCCCGCGCCGGCCCGCCCTTGGCGCGCTCCACGAGCGCGGCGACGTCGTCCTCGCTCACCGGGCGGCCGTACCGGTAGAGGAAGCGGGTGAGGTCGCGCCCGAGGTCGCGCGCGTTGCGGTAGCGGGCCCCCGGGTCGCGGGCGAGCGCGCGGCGGATGATCTGCTCCAGCTCGCGCGGCACCTCGCTGTTGAGCTGCTGGAGCGACGGGATCACCGCGTCGCGCACGAGCCGCACCGTGATGTAGTCCGAGTCGCCGAGGAAGAGCCGGCGCCCGGCGAGCATCTCCCAGAGGATGATCCCGAGCGCGAAGATGTCGACGCGCTGGTCGACGCCCTGCTCGAGCACCGTCTCCGGCGCCAGGTAGCCGAACTTCCCCTTGATGATGCCCGCGTCGCTCTCGGCGAGCTGGCTCGACGCCTTCGCGAGCCCGAAGTCCACGATCTTCACCTCGCCGTAGCGGGTGATGAGCACGTTCGCCGGGGTGATGTCGCGGTGCACGATCTGGAGCGGCTTGCCGTCCGCGGTCGCGAGGTCGTGCGCGTAGGCGAGGCCCTGGCACATCTTCGCGGCCATGAAGGCGGCGACCTCGACGCTCATCGGGCGGCCGACCTTCTTCTGGTGCTCGAGGAGGGCTCGGAGGTCGGCGCCGTCCACGTACTCCATGACGATGAAGTAGGTGCCGTCGCCGACGCCGATGTCGAACACCGACACGACGTTCGAGTGCGAGAGGTGCGCCGAGAGGCGCGCCTCGTCGAGGAACATCGCGATGAACTGCTCCTTCTTGCTGAGCTGCGGCAAGACGCGCTTGATCGCGACCTGCTTCTTGAACCCCTCGATCCCCGCGCTCTCGGCGACGAAGACCTCCGCCATGCCTCCGGAGGCGAGGCGCTTGATGACCCGGTACCGCTGCTGCTCGGACATGCCCTGCTCGTCGTCTCCCGCCCCATCCCGTGATGGTCTGCCCAGTCTAGCGGCTCGAGGCGCGCCGCGGATGAAATCCATCCAGCGCCGCTCGTGCGCCCCGCGTCATCGGAATGTCGCGAGCGCCGCGACCGCCGCGAACGACAGCCCGACGAGCGCCGCCAGCGCCAGCACCGACAGCAGCGGCTCCGCCCGCGCCGCGGCGAGCAGCCGGCCGCGATCCTCCCTGGACAGCGGCGCCCCGGCGGTTCCGTCCTCGTCCGTGGAGGCGGCGGCGAGGTGCGCCTCCAGGCGACGCCGCGCGGCCCGGGACCGCAGCGCGAGCAGCACCATCTGCGCGACGGCTGTCGCGCCGAGCACCGCGAGCCCCGCGCGCCGCGCCGCCCAGGCGCGGGCCTGCTCGCGCGCCTCGGCCGCCGGCAATCCGTCCGCGAGCAGCGCCACGCGCCGCGGCGGGGCCGGTCCGGCTGCCGGCGAGAGCGGCCAGGCCACGGTGCCCGCGCCCTGCTCGTAGGGGTCGCTCGCGACCACCGCCCATTCCACCGAGCCCGCGCCGAGCGCCGGTCCGTCCGGGAGCGCCAGCGCCCCCGCGAAGAAGCCCGCCCCGTCGGGCGCGAGCGGCACGACCGCCCCCAGGAGGCGGCCGCGCTCGCCGCCGATCGAGACGTACGCCCGCGGCTTCGGCGCCGGGGAGACCAGCCGGAGCGCCGGCCGCTCGCCCGCGAGCCCGCCCGGGTCGAGCCAGATCGCGCCCGGGATCACCGGCATCCTCCCCTCCCAGGTGCCCTCGCCCGGCGACCCGCGCATCCCTGGCGGCGCGCTGCCCGGCCGGGTCGCGCGCAGCGACAGCTCGACGGCGTGCGCCAGCGGCTTGAGCGTGAGCTCCGCGGCGCCGCGCGCGTCGGCCGCGACCTCGACCGGGCCGCCGCCCTGCCCCTCGAGGTCCGCGCCGACGGCGCTCGCCTCGACGCGCGCCCCCGCGGCGGGCGCCCCATCCTCGGTCTCGACCGCGACGCGCACCCGCTCGGGGAACGGCGCGGCCATCGCGCCTCGCGCGGCCGTGACCCGGAGGCGGAGCTCCCCGTGCGCCGCGCCCGGCAGCGCGCTCCTCTGCGCCGCGCCCGGCAGCGCGCTCGTCTCCGTCGCGGGGAGCGGCGGCGCGAGCGGCACCCGCTGCTCCTCGAGGAGCGGCAGCGCGCCCCCGCCCCGCGCGATCCGCACCACCACCGGCTCCCGCAGCCCCCCCGGCGCGCGCAGCAGCGCCTCGGCGATCCCGTCCTCGCCGGTCGAGCCTGTCCATCGCTCGAGCGGCGCCCCCGCCGACGCCGCGCTCACCTCGAGGTCCTGGAGCGCCGCCGGATCCTCGGCCCCGTGGAGCCGGCGCACCCCTTCGATGCGGAGCGCCAGCGCCTCGCTGCCGGCGACGGGCGCTCCCCACACCCGCACGCCGGTGGCCAGGCGCTGGGCGCCCGGCCCCAGGAGCACGAGGGCTGCGAGCCCGATGCCGACTGCGGGCAGGACGCGGGTCGCCGCGCTGACCATCGAGACCATCGCTTCCAGCATACCGCTCCGTCCCTGCGGCGCGGGCCACCCGGGGTCCAGGCTGGCTGCTTGCGCGGAGCGCTGCCGGTCGGTGCCGAGCCCAGGCTGCTGGCGTCGGGCGCCGGCTGTTTGCGCCGACCCCCTTTGCGTCCTGGCGTCTCCTCCGATAGGAAGCCGCCGATGGCAGCCGACAGAGCGGTGAAGCGCAAGCGCAAGGGCTCGGGGTCCACGGGGCAGGGCGGCGGCGAGGTCTTCCTGCGGCAGCGGACCGATCCGCGGAGTGAGCGACGCTTCGAGCCGAAGGCGTCGCTCGAGCTCGGCCTCACGATGCTGGGCATGTCCGTCGCGGCGCTCCTCGCCGGGGCGGGCGTTTACGGCATGTGGTTCCGCGGCGAGGAGGCGGGGTCGCACCCGTACGCGCCGTACCTCCTGGTCGCCGCGGTGCTCCTCGGCGCGGCGGCGGGCCTCTTCGGCCAGTGGTCGATGAAGCCGCTCCGTGTCGGCGACGCCGGTGTGGGCATCGAGAACGGGCCTGGCGAGATCGAGCGTATCGGCTGGCACGACGTCACGCGCCTGTTGCTCACGGAGGCGGCGCTGACGGTCCAGGGCAGCGGCACCGCGATCGCCATCCCGCTCCGGACGCACCTCCCGGCAGCGTCCCGTGTCCTGGCCGAGGCGAGGGCGCGGGTCCCCGCGCGCGCGGCTGACATCCAGGAGGGCGCGCTGCCTCTGCCTGACGACGCCGCCGGCGAGGTGCGCGCGCTCGAGCCGCCCCAGGTCGCCGGCCTTCGCTGCAAGGCGACCGACAAGCTGATCGCCTTCGAGGCCGACGCCCGTCTCTGCGGCCGTTGCGGCGAGATCTACCACAAGGACGGCGTCCCCTCGCGTTGCGCCACCTGCGCCGCCCCCCTCTGAGCGCCGCTCGGTGAGCTCGTTCCGCGCCGGGCGGTGACCGGCGCTTCGCGGGAGGCGGCTCTCAGAGCCCGAACCGACCCGCGTTCTCGCGCAGAAACGCGATGTAGACGTCCGACTCCTGGTGCGACGCCACCTCGCCGGACTCGACCGCCTGCTCCAGCGCGCGCTTGATCTCGCCGACCCGCCGCGACGGCGGCAGCCCGAACGCCTGCATGATGGCGTCCCCGATGCCGCTCGGCAGCGGCGGCACGACCGCGTCCTGGGCCTGTACCTCCAGCACCCGCTCGGCCAGGTCGCTGATCTGCTTGAGCCCCTTCCGCTTCTTCTCGGGCCGCTTCGTCGTGATGTCCGCCCGCGACAGGTCGAGCACGTCCTTCAGGCAGTCGCCCATCTCCTTGGCGAAGCGGCGCACCGCGCTGTCGGTCCACGACGCGTCGTACTGGCTCGCCCGGAGGTGGTGCAGGATCAGGAAGCGGATGCTGCCCTTCAGCGCCTCCTCCTTCGCGAACAGCGGCAGCCGCCGGTCGATCTTGTCGAACATGCGCGCGCCGACCTCGGCGTGCCCGAAGAAGTGGACCTCGCCCGTCGGCGAGATCGACCGCGTCCTGGTCTTGCCGATATCGTGCAGCAGCGCCGCCCAGCGGACCTCGAGCCTGGGAACCGCCTGACGCACCACCTGCTTCGTGTGCTTCCAGACGTCCTTGTGGCGCCACTCCCCGTCGCCGAACCCGACCATCGCCTCGACCTCGGGCAGCATCGCGGCGAGCGCGCCCGACTCGAGCAGCGCGTCGAGCCCCGCCTCGGCGTCGTGGCTCATCATGATCCGGTCGAGCAGCTTGCGGACATCCGGCAGGTAGATCGCCGCCGCGGCCTTGAAGTCGGCGGGGCGCCCGGAGATCACCCGGGGCGAGGGGCGCGGCTCGGCGGCCGCCTCGGGTTGCGCGGCGTCAGCCTTCTCTGCTCGCTGAGCGGCCCACTCGAGCGCCTCCATGGCCCGCTTCGGGCTCGCTTCCTGGGTGAGAATCTCCTGCACTCTGGCCTTCCACACTTTCGAGAGGTTACGGGGTGGGTCGCCCGCGTGGCGCCGGTTCACCCGGCCCCACGGGGGTCCGCCGGTTTAAAGCCAGCCGGTACTCAGCGCAATGGTTCGTCGCTCCGCGCCGCCGGATCGCGCGGGGCCGCCGGGGGCGGCGCGTCACGCGCGGAGGAGCCTGCTCACGTGGTCCTCGCGCGGGGCCGCCGGGGGCGGCGCGTCAGGTGCGGAGGAGCCTGCCCACGTGGTCCTTCTCCCAGGAGAGCGCGCGCTCGTAGTCGCGGAAGAGCCGCTCGCGGGCGAGGAACTGGGGCGGATGCAGCATCCGGCGCCCGTTGCCGTGGCTCGCGGGCATCACGTGGTGGAGCATCTCGTGGTAGATGACGTAGCAGATGAAGTAGCGGGGGACCCAGGGCCGGTCGAGCACCGGGTGGATGCGGATCAGCCGCTCGACCGCGGAGTAGCTCCCGAGCTTGATGGTGCGCCGCGGCTTCCGCGCCTTGGTCCGCTTGCCCCAGGTGATCAGCGCGTCGACCCCGCCGCCGAAGTACGCGAGGTTGAGCTTCTGGAACAGGCTCAGCAGATCGTGCGTCCGCCCCTGCGTGAGGAGCGGCGTGCTCACCGGCCTGCTCGCCCGGATGCGATGGCCGTTCTCGTCGATGTACTGGCCCACCAGGAGCGACGCGGCCCGGTCCTGGTTCACGACGTACCGGACGAGCGCATCCTGAACGACCGCCGGCGCATCCAGGAACATGTGGTGGACGCGCGCCTGCAGGATGCCCTCCCGCAGCGAGGAGGAGATCATCTGCCGGTAGTTGTCGGTGACCGAGAGGAGGACCGGCCGCTTGTGGGCCAGCGCCAGGCGCCGGATGAGCGCCTGGCGCGCCCCCTCGTGCACGTAGATCTGCGGCTGGCCCGAGGGCAGCTCGATGTCGATGGGGTGGTGCCGGGGATCGGGCACCCGGACGACGGCCCGGGAGATGCGCGGCCACAGGGAAGAGGGCGCCGCGCCCTTCCCACCGCTGCGCGACAGACGGCCTGGAGGGGGTTGAGCGAAGGGGAAGGCCATCTGTCCCGCCATCTCAATCCTCCTTATTTGGGCGTATTCTCGGGTGGGATCCTTGTCAAGCGAGCGGCCGAAGTGTTCGAAATCATTCGATTTTGTGATTACGTAAGCGGGGGAGCGGTCCCGCTGGAGGGGTACGGCGGACGTCTCGGCCGTCGCGCGCTGGCCATCCAAATTTCCGCCGTGAATTCATGAGCTTACCTGCTCCGTCGCGAGGCCACCCCGGCGGTCGCGCCGGTCGAGTCGCCTTCCGCCTCGGACGCGTGTCCTCTGCTGCTCCTGGTACGGCGCTGACGGCGCGCACGGCTCGCTAGCCGAGCGCGCGGGGATCGAGGATCTGCCGCACGCGCCACCGGCCTTGCGGGGGCGGAGCTGGCTCGGGCTCGAGGGCGACGATCAGGGCAGTGCTGAAGCTGGAGAGGACCAGGCCCGGCGCGCCTCGGCCGGGCGCGTCGACCAGCGTGCGGACGAGGTGCTCCACGTTCGGCTGGTGCCCGACCAGGAGCGCGTCGGCGCCGCCCCGGCCGAGCGCGGCGACGAGCGCGAGCGGCAGGCCGGAGTCCAGCGCGAGCTCGTCCCGGAGCTCGACCTCCGGCGCGCCGCAGATGGGCGCCGCGATCTCGGCGGTCTCGCGGGCGCGCGTGAGGGGGCTCGCGAGCACCCGCGCGAGCGGGGCGCCGCCCCGGACGCGGTGGAGCTCGTTCGAAATCCGCTGCACGCGCTCGCGGCCCTCGGGGGTGAGCCTGCGGTCGGCGTCCCGACCGCTCGATGCCCGGTCCTCCGCCGGGCCGTGCCGCATCACGTAGAGGTGCATGGCGGTGGGCGGGCCGGCGTCAGTTCGTCTTGCCCGGGGCGCGCCGGGCGTCCTGACCGGAGGGGGCCGCCTCGCCGCGCCCCTTCGCGTGCGCGGCGGGCTCGGCCGGGGCCGCGCCGCCGCCCTTCGGGCCGGCGTTCGCCGCGCCGTTCGCCGCGGCGCCGCCGCCGGCGCGGGAGACGCCGTGCTTCGCGAGGACCATCGACTCGATCTTCTCGAGCACCGCCGGGTGCTGCTCGAGGTAGGTGCGGGCGTTCTCGCGGCCCTGGCCGATGCGCTCGCCCTGGAACGAGAACCAGGAGCCGCTCTTCTCGATGATGCCCGCCTCGGTCGCCAGATCGATGACGTCGCCGCTGTGGCTGATGCCCTGGCCGTAGAGGATGTCGAACTCCACCTCGCGGAAGGGGGGAGCCATCTTGTTCTTCACGACCTTCACGCGGGTCCGGTTGCCCACGACCGCCGGCTCCTTCCCGCCGGCGGCGGCCTCCTTGATGGCGCCGATGCGGCGGATGTCGAGCCGGCAGGAGGCGTAGAACTTCAGGGCGTTGCCGCCGCTCGTCGTCTCGGGGCTGCCGAACATGACGCCGATCTTCATCCGGATCTGGTTGATGAACATCAGCAGGCACTGCGAGCGCGAGGTCGTCCCGGTCAGCTTGCGGAGCGCCTGGCTCATCAGCCGGGCCTGGAGGCCGACGTGGCTGTCGCCCATGTCGCCCTCGATCTCGGCCTTGGGGACGAGCGCGGCGACCGAGTCGACGACGATGATGTCGACGGCGTTCGAGCGGACCAGCATGTCGGCGATCTCGAGCGCCTGCTCGCCGTAGTCGGGCTGGGAGATGAGCAGCTCCTCGGTCTTCACGCCGAGCTTCTTCGCGTAGTTCACGTCGAGGGCGTGCTCGGCGTCGATGAACGCCGCCGTCCCGCCCGCCCGCTGGACGGCCGCGATGGCGTGGAGGGTGAGGGTCGTCTTGCCGCTCGACTCCGGCCCGTAGATCTCGACGATGCGGCCGCGCGGGTAGCCGCCGATGCCCAGGGCGATGTCGAGGCCGAGCGAGCCGGTCGGCACGGCCGCGACCTCGTCGTGCAGCGACTGCCCGTCCTTGAGGCGCATGATCGCCCCCTTGCCGTACTCCTTCTCGACGCTGGCGATCGCGAGCTCCAGGGCGGCAGACTTCTGCTTGGTGTTCTTCTCGTCACTCATGCGTACCTCGGGGAGGGGGGCCGAAGGGAGGGGAGGGCCGAAGGGGATCGCGGAGGTCGACCCCCGACGGGCGGGGCAACAGTTTCCGCCAGACCTTTACTGTCCGGTTGTTCAGGAAGCAAGACCCCCGCATCCCGGATAGGACCGACAAAGTCCGCGCAGGGGAGCCTCGCCCGGCCAGCTCGGGGGCGCTCGTCGAGCGTGCATTCTGGACCATGATGGCGGGCGCGCACAGGGCCGTCATGTCGCGGGCGGAGACGGAGTTTCCCGGCTGGGAGCGAGCCCCACAATCCGGGCAACAATCGCGATCATCCCGCAGCGGGAACACTGGCGAGCTCTTCACCTGTGGGCCAAACCTCCCATGTGGGGGGTGGGGGGCGCCTTTGCCCGGGGTTTTCCCTGGGTCGGTACGAGCTCGTCCTGCGGGTTTCCGCAGGCGACGTGGGTGAGGTCTGGGCGGCGCGGCTCAGGCGTGAGCATGGGTTTCAGAAGCTCTTTGCCATCAAGGTGCTTCGTCCCGAGCTCTCGCCCGATCCGGACGCCGTGCGGATGTTCCTGGATGAAGCCGCCCTGGCGGCGCGCATCAGGCACCCGAACGTGGTCCCTGTCGTCGATCTCGGCGAGGGGGACGGCACACTCTTTTATGTCATGGAGTGGGTGGGCGGCGAGCCCCTCTCGTCGGTGCTGCGCGCCGCGCGAGGGCGCCCGGCGCCGGTGCTCGCCGCGGCCAGGCTCGCCTACCAGATCTGCGCGGCGCTCGACGCCGCGCACGAGCTGCGGGACGAGCTCGGCAATCCGCGCGAGCTCCTCCACTACGATGTCTCGCCGGACAACGTCCTCATCACGTCCGAGGGGCTCGTCCGGCTGGTCGATTTCGGCATCGCCAGGTTCGAGGAAGAGCGGCTCTCGGAGCGCTGGCCCCGGACGCCGCGCGCCGACCTGACGCGCGCCGGCGCGGCGTCGACCCGCGGTGAGGGGGGCGCGCTCCTGTTCAGGAGCAGCGCGCCGTACATGGCGCCGGAGCACATCCGCGGGCAGCCGTGCGACCGCCGGGCCGATCTCTTCGGGGTGGGGGTGCTGCTCTACGAGCTCCTCTCGGGCGCTCACCCGTTCCAGGCCGACGACAGCGAGAGCACGATGACCCACATCGCGAGCGAGCGGCCCGCCGCGCCGCTGTCTTCACGTGCCGCCCCGTCCCGGCGCGGCTTCGCGGAGCGGCTGAGCTCGGCCCCTCCGCCCCAGCTGATCCCGCCCGCGCTCGATCGGCTCGTCTCGGAGGCGCTCGCCAAGTCGCCCACCGCGCGCACGGCCACGGCCGCGCAGCTCATGCGCGCCCTCGAGGAGGCGGTCCCGGGCGCCGCGCACCCGGGCAACGACGCGCTGGTCGCCAGCTGGATCGGGCAGATCCTCGGGGACGCGTCCCACCTGCGCACGCAGCAGCTGCGCGCGGCGCTCGAGTCGCTCGACCCCGGGGGCGAGTCGACCGCGGACGTGGAGCTCGCCCCGCCCCCGCGGCGCTGGGCGCAGGCGGTATGGGCGCTCGGGGCCGCCGTGCTCGGGTGCGCGCTCGCCGGGACCACGGCGGTGGGGGACAGCCCTCTCCCGCCGGCCGCGTCCACCGTCCTGGCCGCGCAGAAGGCGAAGAGCGGCGCGGCGAGCGTCAGCTCGCCCCGGCGTCCGCCAGGAGCGGAGACCACGCGGCGCCGGCGATGAGCCAGAGCTGGTGCGACGTCCGCGTCACCGCGACGTGGAGCCGCCGCCGGGCCTCGTCGGTCATCGGGTACGCCGCCGCCGTCGCGTCGGGCACGACGACGTCGTCGAACTCGAGCCCCTTCGCGCTGTCCACGTCGGTGACGTCGATGCCCGGCTCGAACGAGAACGCCCCGTCGAGCACGAGCCTCGCCTCCGGCAGGTCGGCGACCAGCCCGTGGAACTGCCGCGCCGCGTCCGGGTCCCGCGCGATGACGGCGACCGAGGCGCGCGGCTCCCGGTCGGCCAGGTCGCGGAGCGCGCCGGCGAGGAACAGGTGCGCCTGCGCCTCACTGGGAGAGCGGAAGAGCCCGATCGGCGCGCCGTCCCGCGCCGCGCGCGCGGGCGCTTCGGGCGCGAGCTTGCCGAGGAGGCGCCGCGCTCCCGCGCGCTGTCCAGCGCGGCGCGCACGCGCTCGAGGAGCGCCTCCTCTTCCTCGAGGACGGCGCGCGCTTCGACGGGCAGATCAAGCCTGCTTTCCAGCATGGTGGGCCTCGGTGCGCCCCGCGCCGCGGCGAGGGGCAGAGCTCGCGATGAATGAACAACGCGTTCACTTTTGGGACGAAGACGAGGAAGACGAGCAAGACCAAGAGAAGCTCACGCGAAGAAGCTCTTGAGTCCGGCGAGGTGGTACTTCGAGTAGCCGCCGGTCGCCTCGCGGATGGCGGCTTCGTCCTCAAAGCGCGCCAGGGTGCTGACCATGGTTCCGACGAGGCTCCGGTAGATCTGGTCGAGGTTGAACCGCGCCGTCTCGGTCACCTCCATCGCCTGAGGGCAGGGGCTCATGGCGCGGAAGTGCTCGATCGCCAGCTCGACGAGGCGCTGCACGGTCTCCTCGGCGAAGCGCTCGTACCTGGAGCCCCCGGCGCGTCCAAGGAGGATCACGACGCGGAGCCTGTTCTCGATGCAGAAGCGGAGCAGCTCCTCGGACGCGAGGTGGTAGGCGGCCGCCGGCGGGAGCGTCCGGATGTCGTCCACGCCGTCGAGCGCCTTCACCCGGCGGCGGAGCAGGAGCGTGAAGGCGCGGACGAAGCCGTCGTCCACGACCGTATAGAAGAGCGCGTCCTTGTTCGCGTAGTACCGGTAGATGTTGCCCGTGGAGACGCCGGCCGTCCGGGCGATCTCGGCCATCGTCGCGCTCTCGTACCCCTTCCGCGCGAAGACCGTCAGCGCGGCCGCGGCGATGCTCTCCTGCACTTCGTCTTTGAGGACCTGCGCCATGGCGACTCAATAATGAACGGTTCGTTCACTTATAGCCGCGCGCGTTCCCGTCAAGGGAGCGGCGCCCTCGCGGCCTCCCCTCGCTGCCTCAGGCGTCGACGCGGCCTTCGAGGATCGCGCGCGGGCCGTCGATCAGCATGAACGTCGCTTCCTCTTCGCCCACCCTGGCGAAGAGGGCCTCGATGCCGTCGCGCACGTCGGCGACGTCCCTGGCGGAGTGGGCGTCGCTGCACGCGGCGTAGTAGTACCCCTCCTCGAGCAGCTGCTCTGCGGCCCGGCGGGGGGTGCGCCCGTACTTGCCGGTGAGCGCCGCGACGTCGAGGAGGAGCACGGCGCCCGCGTCGAGGAGCGGATCCAGCGAGGAGCAGTCGTCGAAGACGGGCTCGTAGCGCTCCGGGTGGGCGATGACGGGGCGGAGCTTGCGGCGGCTGAGATCGAAGAGCCGGTCCGCGACGCGGACGGGGAAGCTCCGGGTCGGGAACTCGACGAGGACCGCGCGGCCGCCGGGGTAGGGGAGGGCGCTGCCGTCGAGGAGGCGCTGGAAGACGATGTCGTCGAAGAAATGCTCCGACGAGAGGTCGAGCGCGGGCAGGTCGCGCGCTCCGGCCAGCGCGGCGCGGGTGGCGTCGTAGGCGGCGCGGAGGCTCTGCCGGGTGTTGTCGAACATCCCGGGGCGCATGTGCGGCGTGGCCACGACGGTGTCGAACCCGGCGCCGCGGAGCGCGGTGAGCAGGGCGAAGCTCTCCTCGACGTTGCGCGCGCCGTCGTCGATGCCCGCGACCCAGTGGCAATGAAGATCGATGAAGCCGCGCATCGTCGACCGAACTTAGCAAAGTTGGCCGCCCCCGTGCGCTACGACCATGCTTCGCGTCGAGGAGGTGTTCGTGTCGTTGTCGTTATCGAACCAGCAACTCGTGCCTCAGCGCGGGTCGGATGACTGCGCGGGCGGCCAGCGCGGCGAAGGGCCGGGAGGCCGCCCGGGGCGCGCGATCGACGCAGGGGCGCGCTCGGCCGAGGGCGCGCCCGCAGCCACCATGGATGAGGGGGCCCCCGCCTCCGAGCGGCGGCGCCGCCGCAGCGACGATCCGATCACCGCGCTGCATTATCAGCTCTCGACGACCCGCACCGAGGCGAACCTCGACGTCGTGGTCCTCGTGGACGACAGCGGCTGCCTCGTCGCGGGGGCGGGCGCCTGGCCTGCGTGCGAGGAGCTCGCTGCCTACGCCCCGCTCCTCGCCAACCGGGACGCCGTCCAGAGCGCGGCCGTCGGCTCGCGCATCGCCGCGCTCACCGCGGAGGTCGAGGTCCAGAGCCTCTCCGTGGCGGGCGGGGAGGTGCTGCTCTGCGGCCGAGGCGGCACGGCGGAGCGCGGCGCCTCCATCGCCCGGGCCGCCGCCGGCTGCCTGCGCATCCTCCGCACCGCGGCCTGAGCGGCCGCCGCGCCTCGCGGCCTGAGCGGCTCGCCGCAGCCCGCCCGAGCGGCGGCTGCGCTGCAGCCCGGGCGCTCGCGTCCCCGGTTCGTGCTACAAGGGGCCGCGACCTCAGGTCGCGCGTCATGCCCGGCCCGCTCGTACCCCCTCGAAACACCTCCCCCGTCACCCCCGCGTCCCGCCGGACGGACGACGCCGGCCTGGCCCCGCTCCTCGCCTCCCGCAGGGTGATCCTCTGCGTCGGCTGCGGCGGCGTCGGCAAGACGACCACGACCGCGGCGCTCGGCCTGGCCGCGGCCCGCCGCGGCAAGCGCGTCCTCTGCCTGACGATCGACCCGGCGCGCCGCCTCTCCCAGAGCCTCGGGCTCGAGGAGATGAAGACGGAGGCCCAGACGATCGAGCCCGCCCGCTTCGCCAAGGCCGGGCTCGACGTGCCCGGCTCGATGACCGTCATGATGCTCGACACGAAGTCGACCTTCGACGGCCTCGTCTCCTCGCTCGCCCCGTCGCCCGAGCAGCGCGACCGGATCCTCGGCAACGTCCTCTACAAGTACATCTCCACGTCGCTCGCGGGCACGCAGGAGTACATGGCGATGGAGAAGCTCTACGCCGTGAGGGGCGACCCGAGCTACGACCTCGTCCTGCTCGACACGCCGCCCACGGCGAACGCGCTCGACTTCCTCGACGCGCCGGAGCGGCTCGTCGGCGCCATTGACAGCGCGGCGACGCGCTGGTTCGTGCAGGCCTTCCAGAGCTCCGGCAGGCTGTCGCTCAACCTGCTGGCGCGCTCGACCGCGGCGGTGCTGCGGGGCATCGGCAAGCTGACCGGCAGCGGCTTCCTCGAGCAGATCGCGGCGTTCATCAGCGAGATGAACGCCGTCTTCGGCGGCTGGAAGCAGCGGGCGGACGCGGTGGCCTCGGCGCTGCGCGGCCCCGACGTGGCGTACGTGCTCGTCACGACGCCCGATCCGCTCTGCGTGCGCGAGGTGCTGTACTTCGCCGATCGCCTGCGCGAGCAGGAGATGCGCCGCGACGCGTTCGTCGTGAACCGCGTCCACCCGGAGTACGGCGCGCTCCCCGGCGCCGCGGAGATCGCCGCGGCGCTCGACGGGAGCGGCCTCGCGCTCACCCCCGACGCCGCGCCGCGCCTGCTCCAGGCCGCCCAGGATGAGAGCCGCATGGGGAAGCTCGATCAGCTGAACCTGATCGCCCTCGAGGCGGCGCTGGAGGACGAGCAGAGCGGCGGCAGCGTCCGCGTGGACGTCCCGGCCTTCCCCTACGACATCTACGATGTGGCCGGCCTGGCGAGGATCGCCGACGTGCTGGCGCCGCTGCCCGGCGCAGCGGGCTGACGGCTGCACCAGCGCGTCCTGGCCGCGGTCCGCCGGGGCGTGGCGATGGCGCAGTAGCACCGCTCCGCGCGGCAGAGCGGTGCGGGACTGCCGTCCGGCCGCCCGGACGCGCGAGGCGGCCTACCCCCGCCGCCTCCGCTCCTTGTACTTCACCCGGACCGGCACGCCATCGAGGCCGAACGCCTGTCGGAGCTGGTTCGCGACGTAGCGCCGGTAGCTGAAGTGGAGCTTCTCGGGATCGCTCGCGACGACCACGAACAGGGGCGGCGACGTCTCGGCCTGCGTGATGAAGAACAGGCGGGGGGCGCGCCCGCCGTGCGTGGGCGGCGGGTGGGTGAGGAGGATCTGCTCGAAGAAGCGGTTGAGCTCTCCGGTGGGCACGCGCTTCCGGTAGGCGTCAGCCACCTGGCCCACCGTCTCGAGGAGCTTCGCCACGCCGCGCCCGCTGCGCGCGCTCACCTGCGCGATCGGCGCCCATGGCACGAAGGCGAGCTTGCCGCGGGCGTCCTCCTCCGCTTTCGCGAGCGTCTTCCGGTCGAGGAGATCGATCTTGTTGAGGCCGATCACGATGCCGCACCCTCGATCGACGGCCAGCCCGAGGATCTTCGCGTCTTGCTCGGCCACGCCCTCGGCCGCGTCGCAGAGCAGGAGCACGACCTCCGCCCGCTCCATGGCGCGGATCGCGTGCATCACGCTGACCGCCTCGACGGCGCTGTCCTCCTTCGTCACCTTCGACTTGCGCCGGATGCCGGCCGTGTCGATGAGCAAGAGCCGCTTGCCGTCGCGCTCGACCAGGGTGTCGATGGGGTCGCGCGTCGTGCCCGGCTGCGCGTCGACCAGCATGCGCTCCTCGCCCGAGATGCGGTTCACGAGCGACGACTTCCCGGCGTTCGGCCGCCCGACGATCGCGATGCGGAGCGCACCCTCGGCCGACTCCTCGGAGGCCGCGGGCTCCGTGGGCAGCGCGGCCTCGATGGCCATCTCCAGATCCGAGATGCCGCGACCGTGGAGGGCGCTGATCAGGATGAGCCGATCCATCCCGAGGCGGTACAGCTCCGCCGCCTCTGCCTCGGCGCGCGTCGAGTCCGCCTTGTTCGCGACGTAGATCACGGGCTTGCCGGCGCGGCGCAGGAGGCCGAGCTCGGCGTGCTCGGAGGGCGTGACCGGCGTCACGGCGTCGAGCACGCACACGATGACGTCGGCCTCGGCGATGGCGAGGTCGATCTGCCGCTTGATCCCCTGCCGCATGGGGTCGTCGCTCTCGGGGTCGAACCCGCCGGTGTCGACGAGCGTGAACCGCCGTCCTCGCGAGGTGACGTCGCCGTAGTGGCGATCGCGGGTCACCCCGGGCTCGTCGTGCACGATCGCGGCGCGCCTGCCGACCAGCCGGTTGAACAGCGTGCTCTTGCCGGTGTTGGGCCGCCCGACCAGCGCCACGATCCCGGCCGAGGGGATCGGCGGAGGCGCGTCCGCCGCGGCGTCCTCGACCGCGGCGCGCGCCTCCTCGTCGAGCTCCGCCGGAAGCTCGTCCCTGTCCTCTGCCTGGTCGACGAGGCGCTGCTCCGGAGCACCTCGCCTCTTGCGCAGGCCTGACTCGCTGCCCTCCTTCGAGCCGCCAGGTCCCTTGCTCGGCGCCACGGGGCCCTTGCCCGACGCAGCAGGACGACCCTTGGTCGCTGCGGCAGATCCCTTGCTGGCCGCTGCGGGTCGCTTGCCGGCTGCGGCAGGTCCCTTGCTGGCTGCGGCAGGTCCCTTGCCGGCCGCGGCAGGTCCCTTGCCGGCCGCGGCGGCGCTCTTCCGGGGGGCGACAGCGCCCTTGCTCGAGGCGACCGCGCCTTTTCTGGGGCCGCCTCCGCCCCTCTTCTCCGGGGCGTCGCCCTTCTTCGCTGCCCGGCCGCCTTCGGCGGCGCCCTGGCCGCGCCGGGTTGTTCTGGAACGAGCTGGTCTTGCCGCGCTCACGAGGTCTCTCCCTTGTTGTAACCGAGCTCTTCCAGCCGCTGGAGCGACTCGCGCCACTCCGGCGTCACCCGTACCCAGAGCTTGAGGTTCACCTGCCGTCCGACAAGCTCCTCGATCCGGAGCCGGGCCTCCGTGCCGATCCGCTTCAGCTGCTCCGCGCCGGCGCCGATCAGGATCTTCTTCTGCCCCGGCCGTTCCACATGGATGGTCGCGTCGATGTGCAGCGCGCCGTCGCCGGTCGGCTCGACGTAGCGCTCGATCTGCACGGCGCTCGCATGCGGCACCTCGGCCTTCGTGGCGCGGAGGATCTGCTCGCGGACGTACTCGGCGGCGAAGAAGCGCGTCGGCCTGTCGGTGAGCTCGTCGGGCGCGAAGCCCCAGTCCCTCTCGGGGCAGAGCTTCGCCACCTCGTCGAGCACGCGCTGGACGCCGTCCTCGCGCAGCGCCGAGATCGGCACGATCGCCGCGAACTCCCGGAGCTTGGCGAACGCGTCGAGGAGCGGCAAGAGCAGCGCCTTGTCCCGCATCCGGTCGACCTTGTTGAGCACGAACACCACCGGCGCCTCGCTCCCGAGGTCGGCGAGCAGCGTCAGGTCGCCCGGGTGCGGCGCGAGCGGCGGGCCTTCCTCGTCCTCCTTCACGCGCCGCGGGAGGCGCGCCGGGTCCGGCGCTTCGGCCACGAACACGATCACGTCGGCGCTCCGCGCGGCTTCGCGCGCCGCCTGGTTCATCACGCGCCCGAGCTCCGTGCGCGGCCGGTGCAGCCCCGGCGTGTCGAGCAGCGCGATCTCCGCCGGGCCGTGGTGCACGACCCCGAGGATCGCGTCGCGCGTCGTCTGCGGCATCGGCGAGACGATCGCGAGCGGATGGCCGAGCGCCGCGTTGAGCAGCGTCGATTTGCCCACGTTCGGCCGCCCCACCAGGGCCACGCGCCCGGAGCGCCTCGGCAAGGAGGCGTCGGTCTCCTCCGCCGTCGGCCTCGGGCCGTCTTTCTTCTTCCGCTGCTGCTGAACGCCGGCTCGCGCGCCCGCCGTTCGTTCCGGGAGCGATCGCCCCGTCGCGCCCCCGCCAGGGCGGGAGCCACGTCCGGCCTGGCTGCGGGCACCGCCGCGAGAGCGCGCCGAGGAGCTCCGCTTGGTGGCTGTCCGCTCCGCGTCGCCCCGCTCGGCGCCGCCGTGGCTGGCAGCGCGCCCGGCGCCACCTCGCTCGGCGCCGCCCCGCTCGGCGCCGCCTCGTTCCGCATCACCCCGCCCGGCAGCGCGCTCGGCGCTGCCTCGCTTGCTCGCGCGTCGCGACCCATCGCCGGCGTGCGCCTCGCTGTCGCGTCGGGGCGCGCGCGCCGGATGGATCGCCGCGTCGCCCGCCGGGGGCTCCTGGCCGGAGCGCGCGCCCCGGCGGCTGCCCTTCGCTGCAGGGCGGGCGCCAGCGGCGGCCGAGGAGGGCTTCGGCGCCTGCGGGCGCGCTCTCGCGCCCTGGGGCGCACTCTTGGGACGGCCTTTCACCACGCCGCGCGCGATAGCAGACGCCCAGGGGGGCCACAAACCATTCCCTGCGATCCGTGGTCAAGCGCGCGCGAAGGCGGTAAGGGGATGCCTCGCATGTCGAGCGCCCACCGAGGGGACCCACCCAGCGGAGCCCCGCCCGCCGTCCCCGAGCCGCACGAGAGCGTGTCCCCATCGCACGCCGAGGCGCCACCCCAGGACGAGCGCTCGGCCGAGGTTGGCGGTGAGCGCTCGGCTGCAGTCGGCGGCGCACCGGCCCCGGGCTCGGCCAGCGCGGTCACCGGCAGCCGGGGCGGCGGCCCGGCGCGGCTCGCCGCCCTTGCGCTGGCGGCCCTCGCGCTGCTGCCCCTCCTCGGCAAGAGCGGCATCTGGGACCCGTATGAGCTCGATAACGCCGACCTCGCCCGCCGCATCGCGATCCACGTCTTCGGCGCGCGCGGCCTGGATCTCCCCGACGCCGCCGGGCAGCTGCCGACCCTGACCGACCTCGGCATGGGCGAGCTCGGGTTCACCTCGATGGCGCTCGGCTTCCGCCTGTTCGGCCTGAATGACTGGGCCGGGCGGCTCCCCCTCGCGCTGTGGGGGCTCGCCGGCGCCCTCGTCCTCTACGAGCTCCTCGCCCGGCTCGTCGATCGCAAGGCCGGCCTGTACGGCGTCGCGGTGCTCGTGACGATGCCGCTCTACGTGATGCAGGCCCGCACCATGCTGGGCGACATCGTCACCATGGCCGCGCTCACGATGGCGTTCTGCGGGCTGACCGGCGCGCTGCTCGAGGGCGCCCGTGCCGTGGGGCGGGGCGCCCTGCTCGCGCCGGCCGCGTGGCTCGCGGTCGGGCTCGTCGGTCTCGCCGCGGGGTATCTCAGCCGCGGCCTGCTGATCGGGGTCGCCGTCCCGGCGCTCGGCGCCGGCCTTACCTGGCTCGTGCTCCGCACCTCCGGCGCGTGGCCCCAGCCGGAGGGCCCGCGGCCCACGCTGGGCGACCTCGTGGGCGGCGCTGCGCTCTTGCTCGGCGTCGCGGCGGCCGCGAAGGGCGTCCTCGTGCTCGCGAGCTCGAGCGCCGACGCGCCGCTCCCGCGCGCCCTCGGCGTCGCGCTCCTCAGCAAGCCGCCGGTCGAATCGACGTTCGATCTCACGCTGCGCCAGCTCGGGCACGCCCTCTTCCCGTGGAGCGCCTTCCTGCCGTTCGCCATCGGCCGCCTCTTCCGCGCGCCCGCCGCGCCGGCCGCGGATCGGGGAGCCGCGCCCGCCGCGCCCGGCCTCGACCCCGAGGCCGGCGTCCGGATCGCGCTCGTCGTCACGTCGGCGCTCGCCTACGGCGCCTTCGCGCTGCTCGCGCCGCACGCCGGGGCGCTCCCGTTCAGCGGCCCCGCGCTCCTCGCCGCCATCGCCGCGCTCGCCATCCGCGATCTCGAGCGCGGCGCTCCCTCTTCCCGCGCGCTCGCCGTCGGCTGCTCCGTGCTCGCCTTCGTCCTCTACCGGGACTTCGTCCTCTCCCCCGACAAGGCCCTCAGCGTCTTCTCGGTCGACAAGCCCGTCTTCCCGAAGAGCTTCGAGGACGAGGCGGCCTCGGCGATGCGCCTGGTCCTGCTCGCGTTCGCCGGCCTCGTGGCGCTCACCTGGTTCGAGGAGCAACCCCGCGCGCTCGACCGCAGCCTCGGGGCGTGGGCGCGGCGCCTCGCCGACGAGGTCCAGGCCGGCGCCGCGGAGCTCACCCGCATCTGGAACGGCAACCTGCTGTTCCTGATGATCGTCCTCGAGGCGGCGCTCGTCGGCGTCGGCGCGATGCTCTTCGTGGGCAAGCGCATCGGGTGGGGGACCGTCGCGAGGATGCCGAACAACCTCGCCGCGTACGGGATGAACGCCTGGTGGGCGCTGCCCCTGCTGCTCGCCGTCGGCCCCGTGCTGCTGGTCGCGGTGCGCGACGCGTTCCGCTTCGCCGTCGCGCGCACCGCCATCCCCCGCGCCCTCGGCACGCCGCTCGCCGGGCTCATCGCCGGCTTCCTGCTGAGCTTCTGGTACTACCCGGCGCTCGCGGCCCAGCTGTCGCCGAAGGAGGTCTTCGAGTCCTACGCGTCGCTGCACAGGCCCGGCGAGCCGCTCGCGACGCTCGGCGTCCGGAGCCGCGCCGCGGCCTATTACCAGGGTGGCGAGATCACCTCGTTCGACGATGTGCCGCAGGCGTTCGCCTGGCTCACCGCCGCCCCCACGGGGGGCTCCGCGGGCGGAGCTCCCGTCGCCGGCGCGCGCCGCTGGCTCGTCGTGAAGTCCGACGAGCTGCCCAGGCTAAACAGCCTCTTCCGCAAGCATCACCGGCGCAACCTGCCCGTGCTCGACGGCCGATCGAGCCAGATCCTCCTCGCGTCGAACGAGCTGGGCGGCAGGCCGAACGAGAGCTGGCTCAGCCGCGTGGTGCTCGACGAGCCCGCCGCGCCCGCCAACCCGCTCGAAGCGATGTTCGAGGATCAGCTGGAGGTGCTCGGCTGGGAGCTGACCGACGACGAGGGCCGGGCGGTCGCCAGCGTGGTCCCCCAGAAGAGCTACCGCCTGCGGACGTACTTCCGCGTCCACCGGCCCATCACCGGCAACTGGAAGATGTTCGTTCACATCGATGGGTTCCAGCGCCGCTACAACGGCGATCATCCCGTGCTCGAGGGGCGCTACCCGCTGAGCCTGTGGCAACCGGGCGACGTCATCGTGGACGACCACGAGCTCCAGCTCGAGCCCAACTTCACCCCGGGCGACTACGCGCTCTACTTCGGCTTCTTCGCCGGCGAGACGCGCTTCCATGTGACGCGCGGGCCTGAACACGAGGACCGCGTCCGCGCCGGCGTCATCCGCGTGCGGTGACCTGCCGCTGTGGGATTGCCGACGCCTGCCGCGTCGCGCGGCGCCCCCGCTGCGGTACGACCGTGCGAGCGCGATCCATCGCGTCGAGCGCCCTCGACGCGCGTGCGGAAAGCGGCTAGTCGCAGGAACATGACCGGGGGCCGTGGTGATTCGAACCATCCACCCTCCGCGCCTGGTGGTTCACCGGCCTCCTGCGCGCAGGCGAGCGCCTATGTGGATGCGAGCCACACCGGCGACGAGGTGGAGCGCGAGAGCCCCGCGCCGGACTCGCTCAACCGGCGCTCGTCCGAGCGCCTCGACGTGACGTGGCTCGTGGACTGCGAGACCGACGACACCTTTCTTTATGCGTCGATCACGAACATCTCCGAGATGGGCATCTTCGTCCGCACGACGCAGCCCCTCTCGATCGGCACGCGGCTGACGCTCCGTTTCGCGCCGCCGGGGGCCGACGGCTCGTACGTGCTCGAGGGGACGGTGCAGTGGATCAACGAGGTGCGCCCTCTCCACGACAACCCGAACCCGGGCATGGGGATCCGCTTCGTCGATCTCACGCCGGACGATCGCGAGCGCATCGTCGACACGATCCGGACGATCGCCTACATCCGCGACGCCCCGGTGAACTCGAATTAGCCGGGAGCCTCCCTGGCGCCGCGCGCCGCGGCGGCGGCATTCACCACGCCCCGGCGGCAGCGTTCGCCGCGACGCGGCGGCGCTGGCGGCGCCACGGCGCGGCGCCAGCGCCGGTTGCAGCGCGGCGCCGGTGCATGCCGGCCGCTCGACTCAGCGCGACATCGTGCGGGGAGGCGACGCCTCCACGGGCTTGCCGGCTTCGTACGCGTCGCTCGTGGCCGTCGGCGCGGCGGGCTTCGCCATCGGCGCGGCGCGCGCAGGCGCGGCCGCCGCCGGCCCCGCGTTCTGGGCTCGCGCGCGCGCGGCGGTCGCCTCGAGGCTCTCGAGCATGAGCTCGGCGCGCTCGCCGTGGCTCTTGGAGGAGCGGAGCGAGAGGAGCAGCTCGCGCGCCTTCTCGGTCTCCCCGGAGGCCTGGTAGCACCGGGCTGCCTCCCACATCGCGGCGTGCGCGGCCGGCGTGCCCGGGTACTGCGCGCCGACCTCGTCGAGCTTGCCGACGGCGGCCGCGCAGCCCGACTTGCGCTGCAGCGCCTGCGCCTCCCGGAGCGCGACGCTCGCGCCGTCCTCGGGCTCCGCGGCCCCGCGCGCGCCCTTCTCCTTCGCCGCATCCATCGCCGCCCTCGGCGGCTCGGCCGCCTTGGCTTCGGCCGAGCGCCGGCCGTCGACCTCGTCGGCGGCGACGGTCGCGGCGGCCGGCGCGGCGACGCTGGGCGGCTCGTGCTGATCCGACGCTGGCTGGCCCCACTCGGTGACGCGCACCGGCGCCACGCCCGTCTTCGGCCGCAACAGCAGCAGGCTCGATCCGATGACGAGCACGAAGAGCGCCGCCATCGCCAGCTGCGGCCGCATCGCGTGGCTGCCAGCCCAGGCCAGCGCGCGGAGCGCCTTGCGCCGGAACGGCGTCTTCTTCTGCGCGACCTCGACCGCCTCGAGGATCCGCGCCTCGAGCTCCTCGCTCGGCTCCTCGAGCGGCAAGCCGCCGACGTCGCGGGCCGCGCGCAGCCCCGCGAACGCCGAGGCGCACCGGGCGCAGCTGTCCATGTGCCGCTTCATGGCCGCGTACGTCAGCTCGTCGAGCTCGTCGTAGAGCGCGTCCATCACGTGCTGATCGAACTTCTCGCAGTCCATAGGCAGCTCTTCCGCAGCGCTAGCGCAGCGCCCTCGCGTAATCCTCGTACTCCGACAGGGCCTCCTGGAGCCGCTCGAGGGCGTAGCGCATGCGGCTCTTCACCGTGTTCTCGGGCACCCCGACGATCTGGGCGATGTCCTTGAAGGGCACGCGCCCGATCTCCCGGAGGAGGAAGACCTCCCGCTGCTCGTGCGGGAGACCCTCCACGGCCCGGACGATGAGCTGCCCCATCTCGGTCCCGATCGCGACCCGGTCCACCGCGGCCTGAGGCGCCGGATCCGCGGTGCGCTCGCCGAGCGTGGGCCCGTCGCCGCCGTCGCCCGAGCCCTGGTCGAGCGACGGGTGGCGCCGGAGCGACATCTTGCGCAGGTGATCGATGCAGACGTTGCGCGCGATCGCGTACGCCCAGGTGGTGAACCTCGCCTCGTGCTTGAAATCGGAGGCGCTCTGCACGATCTTCACGAACACATCCTGCACCAGATCCTCGGCGACGGCAGGCCCGCGGACCTGGCGCAGGATGAAGTTGTAGATGGCCGTCTTGTGCCGCCGGACGAGCCCTGCGAATGCGGCGCGGTCGCCGCCCTGAAAACGCATCATCAGGGCTTCGTCCGTGACCTCCTCTCGAGAAATCGGGACCATCCTAGCTCCCGGAGCGGCCGAGCCTGTGCGGCGCTCCTTCGGCGGCCCGGGCGGCGGGGTGTTCGTGGCGACGACCGCGGCGTCGGATCCGACGCGCAGCGCGGCTCGAAGATCTGAGGCGCTCTCCTTCCCCTGACACAAGCGCACCTTAGCGGATCCGCCCCCGAGCGAGCGAGCCCCCTTCGCCCGCAGCCAGAGCGGTCCGCGCCGAGCCGCGCGCCGGACGAGAGCCCGGGCGCGGCGTCCTCCGGGCAGCACCTCGCCCGCCGGCGGAGGCGCCGCCGGCGCGCGCGCAAGCGGAAGGAGAGCTCCAGCACGATTCCTGCTGCACGATGTGACGCCGCCGTTACGTCGCAGGCGACGGGATGCTCCGGCGGAAAAGAGGAAGCTGTCCAGGTCGTTGCGCTCGGAAGCCTGCCGCCACTAGACTCGCCGCCACCGGGCGTGAGGTCGCCCCCCTCTGCTGACGAGGGTAAAACCACGAGGTTACCTTTCGATGCGACTTATCAGGATGCTGGCGGTGGGGGTGGGGGCCTCCTTCTTGATGGCCATGCCCGTCCTTGCGCAGAGCCCGAGCGGCGCGACGGGCAGCGCCGCTGCTCCCGCCGCCTCTGCGGCGCCGGCCGCCTCGGCAGCGCCTGCGAAGGGAGCGCAGGCCGCCCCGGCGCCTGCTGCCACGACGGGTGGATCGACGGCGGGCACGGCTGCCTCCCCGGGGACGACGGGCGCGCCAGCGGCGGGTACGGCGGCATCACCCGCCACGTCGGGCGCGTCGGCAGCGGGTACGGCTGCGTCGCCAGGCGCGGCGGGGGCGGCGGGCGCGCCGGCGGCGGGTACGGCGGCCTCGCCGGGCGTCGCGGGCGCGACGGCCGCGGGCACGCCCAGCACCGCCGCTGCGCCGGCGATGGACGGCCCGACCTACTCGGTGAGGCTGCGCGACCTGGAGCAGCGCATCGATGAGCTCAAGGAGCAGATCCGCCGCAGCCATACGCGGCTCTCGCTCCTCAGCGACACGATCCTCTCCGGGGGCGGCGCCGGCTCGCGCGCCGCGATCAAGTTCAACAACGAGCTGTCGACCGCGTTCCGCGTGACCCGCGTGCTCATCGTCCTCGACGGCGCCGTCCAGTACAACAAGACCGATCAGTCCGGCGCCCTCGCGGAGCAGTCCGAGATTCCGATCTTCAACGGCTCGGTTCCGCCGGGAGACCACACCCTCCAGGTGCTCGTGAACCTGCAGGGCAACGGCTACGGCGTGTTCTCCTACCTCCGCGGCTACCGGTTCGAGGTGCGCTCCAGCCACTCGTTCACCGCGGTCGAGGGGAAGACGATCAACCTTCAGGCGGTCGCGTTCGAGAAGGGCGGGGTCACGACGCCGCTCGAAGAGCGCCCGGCCGTCCGTTTCGTCGAGAAGATTGTAAGCGGCCTCGCGGACGCTCCCGGGCAGCAGGCCGCCGCCGCGGGTGGCAAGTAGATCGAGCTCGTTAGGACAAGTCGCCATGACCTGGGACTCCGGATCGCGGGTAATCCCTGCCTTGCTTGGCCTGCTCACGATCGGCGCGGCCACGGCCGCGGCCCCTTCCGATGCGTGGGCCCTGGACTCCGAGCGCGCTTACACGAGCGCGTCTCAGCAGATCAGCAGCGTCTCCTCCGGGCTCGGCGCCATCCAGGCGGCGATCCAGAAGTCTCGCGGCGAGGAGCGCACCCCGGCGCAGCGCATCGCGGACGCCGCCCTCCTCATGGGCTCCAGGGACTACGAGCGCGCGACGAACGTGCTGAACCAGGTGGTCGAGAAGTACCCTGACCACCCGACGGCCTTCCCGGACGCGCTGTCGATGCTCGGCGAGACGTACTTCCGCTCGAAGCAGTACCTCTCGGCGCGCCGGGTCTTCCAGCGGATCGTCGCCAGCGGCGCCGAGCCGCGCTTCGCCGCCTACCAGGCGAAGGCGCTCGGCCGGCTCGTGGACATCTGCCTCCGGATCAAGGACTACGACGCCCTCGACGCCATCTTCGCGTCGATGAACAGCGTCCCGTCCGGCACGGCGGGGAGCGCCCTCTCGTACGCGCGCGGCAAGGGCCTCTACGTGAAGAAGGACTTCGGCGGCGCGAAGGCCGCGCTCGGGGCGGTCGACCCGCAGAGCGAGTACTTCCACCAGGCGAGGTACCTGCTCGGCCTGATCGCGGTGAAGGAGGCGACGCCCCCGCCGGAGCCGCTCAAGGAGGGCGACGCGCCCCCGGCGGTGCCCAAGACCCGCTACGTCGCCGCGATCGACCAGTTCCAGCGGGTGACGCAGCTGCCGGCCGACACCCCGGAGCACCGGCGCGTCATCGACCTCGCGTGGCTCGCGATCGGGCGGCTCTTCTACGAGGCCGACCAGTGGGCCCAGGCCGTACAGGCGTACGGCCACATCGATCGCCTCTCGCCCGAGTTCGGGACCATGCTCTACGAGCTCGCCTGGGTGTATGTGCGCTTGGGCGACGTGGATCGCGCCCAGCGGTCGCTCGAGATCCTCGCCATCGCCGAGCCGGATAGCCAGAACATCGCGGACGGCTCGCTGCTCCGCGGCGACCTGATGCTCCGCGCCGGCCGCTTCGAGAAGGCGCTGAAGGTGTACGAGGGGGTCCGCGCCACGTACGACCCGATGCGCGTGCGCGTGGACGCCTTCCTCGGCTCGACGAGCGATCCCGCGGTCTATTACGACAAGCTGAGCCAGGAGCAACTCGAGGCGCTCGACACGACCTCCGCGCTCCCGCCGCTGGCGGTGCAGTGGGCGCGCGAGGCCGAGGACGGCCCGGCCGCGTTCGCGGTGATCGACGACATCAACCACTGCCGCGACCTGATCAAGCAGTCGAACGAGCTCATCGAGAAGCTGAACGCGGTGCTCAGCTCGCCGAACCGGGTGCGCGCGTTCCCGGAGCTCAGGGCCGGCGAGGAGAGGGCGCTCGCGCTGCTGAACCGGGTCGCGCTGGCGCGCCTCGCGCTCGGCCAGGGCATGGACGACGTGGAGGACGGCTCGCTCTCGGGCGAGATCGGCAGCGTGCGCGCGAGGCGGCGCGCGCTGGAGAAGCGCCTCGCGCGCGTGCCCGTCTCCGACGCCGATTTCCAGGAGCGCGAGACGCAGGCGATCAGGCAGTGGAACACCCAGTCGCAGCGCCTGCAGCAGCTGACGCTGCAGATGGACACGCTGCAGGCGACGATCAACGGGCTCCGGCGGGTGCTGCGCGAAGGCCCCCAGGCCGGGGTCGTGCGGGACCCCGCGAGCGTCGCGCGGTTCGAGCACGAGCTCGCGCAGAACGAGCGCGATCTCGCGCTCTACCGGCAGCAGACCGACGTGCTCCGCAGGCAGATCAGCGCGGGCCGGGTCCAGGTCGGCTTCGGCGATCAGCGCTTCATCGAGGACGCGCAGACCCGGAAGGCCCACCGCGACGCGCTGACGCGCGAGGTCGAGCTGGCCGCGGCGGGCGCCGGCGGCCAGGACCTCGCCGCGTACGCGCAGCGCATCACGCCGGTGCTCCGCGCCGGCGACGCGGCGGACGCGAAGGTCGAGGCGGCGCTCGGCGAGATCGAGCGCGAGGTCGCCCAGAAGTCCGCGGGCCTCCGGCAGATCGTCGGCCGGGAGACGGCGAGCGTCGTGCACTACTCGGTGCAGCTCGAGGCGCTCGACAGGGAGGCGCGCCTCGTCGTCGGCGAGGTCGCGATGAGGAACTTCGGCCTCGTCCGCGACCGGCTGAAGAACATCATCCTGCGCGCCGACGTCGGCATCACCGAGGAGGCGTGGGAGGTCCGCGAGGAGCAGATGACGCGTGTCCGCAGCCTGCAGGTCGAGCGCGCCCGGGAGGATCGGGTCCTCAAGGAGGAGCTCAACGAGGTCCTCGATGACAGCGGCGATCCGGAGGATGAGAAGTGAGCAAGGAGCACGGCGGCGCGAGCGCGCCGCAGATCGCTGACGCGCCGCGCGCGGGGGCACGGGCGCAGATCGTCGGGGCGGGGGCCGCGCGCGCCCCGCTCGGCGTCGTGCGGGCGGGGCGCCGTCGCCCGCGCGGCGCGCTCGGGCTCGCCAGCCTGGCGCTGGTGCTGGCGGTCGCGCCGCTCGCGCTCTCCCAGCCGGGCGGCCAGCCGTCGCCAGCGCCGGCGACCTCCGCCGTCCCTGCGACGACGCCGACCGCGGCGGCGCCAGGCGCAGCACCCGCGGCGGCAGGCGCCACGCCAGGCGCCGCCGCGTCCGCTGCCGCCGCGCCGTCAGCCGCCGCCGCGCCGTCAGCCGCCGCCGCGCCGCCGGCCGCGGTTCCGCCGGTGCAACCTTTCGCGCCCCCGATGGCCGCCGGGCGCAAGCAGGCGCCTCCGCCTCCGCCCCCGACGCCCGCGCAGCTCGCCGCGCTCGCTGCGCTCGAGAAGGAGGCGGGCGCCTACGAGAAGGCGGCCCGCGACTACCGCAGCGCCATCACGCGCATCGTGCAGCACCACTACGAGGATCGGCGGCGCCGCATCCTCTCGTCGCTCGACCGCGAGATCGAGACCGAGCGAAAGGGGCTCCGCGACGCCCGGGAAGAGGCGATCCGCCGGCTCGAGGTGTTCGTCCAGCGCTACAGCGGCCCGAACGCTCACCCGGAGAACACCCCCGACGCGATGTTCCGCCTGGCCGCGCTCTACGAGGAGCGCGCCCGCACCGACTCCGACGTGAGCGAGGATCTCAGCGTCGCGCTGCTCCCGGCCATCGCGCTCTACAAGCGCGTCATCAGCGAGTTCCCGCAGTACCGTGAGCTCGCCGGGATCTACTACTACCTCGGCCACGCGCTGAACGACTCGGTGCGCTTCCCCGAGGCGCAGCAGGTGTGGCGCTCGCTCGTGTGCCACAACAAGTACCCGTACCCCGTCGCGCCCGATCCGAAGGACCCGACGCGCGACACCGTCGGCAAGCTCCCTCAGGACCACGACGCCGATTACTGGACCGGCTGGGAGGCGCGCCACCCGACGCCCATCGGCTCCACGCCGGGCGGCCGGGTCCAGCCCGCGCGCAGGGCCGCGAGGGGACAGGCGCCCGCCGTCGAGGACGAGACGGCCTATGTCGATCCCTATCCGGACGACTGCCAGCCGATCCCCCAGAAGACGGCGCTCGGCGCCGAGCCCCGCTACATCGCCGAGGTCTGGTGGCAGATCGGCGACTACCACTTCAACGAGATCGACCGCGCTGGCGGCCCGTTCAACTACAACAGGGCCGAGTCGGGATACCGGCAGTCCATCAAGTACAAGAAGCCCCCTGTCCACGGCGTCGCGATGTACAAGCTCGCCTGGACGTACTTCAAGCAGCAGCGCTACGAGACCTCGGTTCGCCAGTTCATCGAGCTGCTCCGCTACACCGACGAACAGGAGAAGCTGACGGGCGATCCTGGCGCGGATTTCCGGGCAGAGGCGTACACCTACATCGCCGGCTCGCTGACGTACCTCGACTTCGTCGGCCCCGGCCCGGACGAGCCCTACATCCCGCGCAACGACGTCCTCGACGTCGAGACCGACCCGCGCATGGCCGAGCAGAAGATGCGGATCGCCATCGAGCGCGTCCAGGATCCGAAGCTGATCCCGCAGGATCAGAAGTGGACGGTCGAGATCTACAAGGCGCTCGCGATGGAGTTCAAGGAGCTCAACCAGTATCGGAACACGATCGAGGTGAGCGAGATCATCCTCCAGAAGTGGCCGATGCACCGCGACGCGCCCGTCGTCCAGAACCAGATCGCGGACATCTACGACACGCTCACGTCGCAGTCGCGCGAGGGGACGGCCGAGCGGGCGCTGAACTCGGCGAAGGCGCTCGAGGCGCGCACGAAGCTCGCCCAGTACGTGGGCATGACCCCGTGGGTCGAGGCCAACAAGGACGATCCGGAGGCGATCCAGACCGCGGAGCGGCTGGTGCGCGGCGGGCTCCGCCGGGCCGCCGCCGACCACACGAACGCCGGCAGCGCCCTCGTGCAGCAGGCGCTGACCGTGAACGAGAAGGAGACGCGCGACCCGATCTTCGAGCGCGCGCTCAGCGAGTACCGCCTCGCCGCGCAGGGCTGGTCCGGCTACCTGGCCCAGGACGAGAACGCCCCCGACGCGTACGAGAGCCGGTACTGGCTCGCCGACGCGCACCACATGGTCGTCGTGATCACGGTGGCCATGGATCGCTCGCCCACGGCTCAGGAGATCGAGCTGGCGAGGAGCTCTGCGGTCGGCGTGCGAGACTCCAACGAGGACGACAAGTACCTGCAGCCCGCGGCGTACATGGTCGTCGACACCGCCCACCAGGCGCTCCTGGATCGACACAAGCTCTTCCAGCGGACGAACGGCGCCGAGGGCCTCGAGCCGCGCGAGAAGCTCAAGATCGTCGGCGAGGGCGACGAGCAGCGCGTGCTCGCCGAGCCGCTGCCCTCGCAGGTGCAGGCGGCCGTCACGGCGCGCGACGAGTACATCCAGCGCGTCCCGCCCGCGCTCGACGCCCCGAAGAACATCGACCTCTACGCGTTCCAGGCGGCCGACTACTACTTCCTCTACGGTCAGTTCGCCGAGGCGCGCCGGCGGCTCGAGCCCATCTACGACACGCAGTGCGGCAAGACCGAGTTCGGCTACAAGGCGTGGGAGCGGCTCACGACGATGTCGAACCTCGAGAACAACGTCGAGCAGAGCCGCAAGCTCGCCGAGGCGGCGCTCACGCGGAGCTGCGCGGTCAGCGAGGAGCAGAAGCTGAAGGAGGGCGACATCGCCCGGCCGACGATCTCGCGCGGCTATTACCTCGACGCGGCCCGGGCCTTCGAGAAGGCCGAGAAGATGCCGGACGGCCCGGCGCGCGTCGCCGCCTGGCGCGAGGCCGCGGCGCTCTACCGGGTCGCGCTCGAGAAGGCGCCGGCCCGCGACGAGGCGCCGGAGGCTGCGATGAACGGCGCCTACTGCTACAAGCAGGTCGGCGACTACGACCAGGCCATCGAGATGTACTCCCTGTTCATCAAGGAGTACGGCAACGAGGCGAACCTGGCGAAGCTCGAGAAGGGCGACCCGGACGCGAGCCCCCCGAAGAACCCCGATCCGAAGCGCTACGCCGAGCGGGTGAAGTACCTGAAGCAGGCCTACGACGCGCTCTCCGCCGCGTACGTCCTCTTCTTCAACTACCGCAGCGCGGCCGAGACCTACGACACCATCGCGCGCAACCCGCGGTTCGAGCAGGCGGCGCGCCGGGACGCGGCGCGGAACTCGGTGCTGCTCTACGCGAACATCGGGGAGCGCGACAAGATGACCGCCTCGCGCGCCACCTTCATGAGCCTGAACCCGCCCCCCGAGCAGAAGGCCGACATCGACTTCCTCGTCGCGTCGGCGGACCTGAAGGCCTGGGACGAGCAGGGCTCCGACGACGGCCCGAACCGCGCCGCGCGCACCAAGGCGACGCAGTCGATGGAGGCCTACTACACGGCCAACAAGAACAACCCGGCCGCGAGCGGGTACGTCGTCCAGGCCGCGTACCACGCGTCCAAGATGCGCACCGCCGCCGGCGACGCACGGGCGCGCGAGTGGTGCAAGAACACCATGACGGCGTTCACGTCCTTCCGGAACGCGGCGACCGGCGACAAGCCGAAGGCCCTCGGGTCGCTGCAGGCCGACATGGCGGCGGAGTGCGCCTACAAGGCCATCGATGACCGCATCAAGGCCGAGTTCGACTACGACACCGGGCACCACCGCTACGAAGGCGTCATCGACCAGGTGAAGCGGGCCTTCGAGGCCGACATCAAGAAGGCCAACGACAGGTACTGGAAGGAGCTCCAGGAGGTCATCACCGCGTACGAGTCGCGCCCTTGGTCGGCCGCTGCGCGCGCGCGGCAGGGCTCGCTCTACGACTCATGCCGCACCGGCCTCTACAACGCCCGCCCGCCGGGCCTGCGGCTCTACACGGACAAGGAAGAGAAGCTGCTCAAGCTCGCGGAGACGAGCGATCGCGAGGACCTCCAGGAGACGGCCGACGCGCTCCGCCAGAACCGGCGCGAGCAATGGCGCGCCGCGCGCGAGCGGCTCCTGGCCGACGCCGACATGGCGATGGTGAAGTTCTACGTCGAGTCCGTCGTCTGGGCGAAGGCGTGGAAGGTCCGGAGCCCGGCGGTGGATACTGCGATCCAGCGGCTCGCGTTCTTCACGGACATCCTCGGCGACGCCAAGCTCCGCGAGTGGAGCCAGGGGATCATCGATCCCGAGACGAAGCGCCCGTTCGAGTACAAGGATGGCCTCTTCCTCCGGACGCGGCCCGGCATGACCCCGCCGCTCGCGCCCGACGGCCTCCCCCTGCCCCTGCCGGTCGTGCCATGAAGCGCCGCCTCCCTGCCGCCCTCCTCGCCATCCTTCTCGCGGCCGTGTCGCCGTTCGTCCTCGCGTCTTGCGGCGACGAGGCGACGCCGCCGCCCAAGGTGCCCACCCGCCCCGCGGGTCCTGCCGGCGCGGCGCAGCCGCCCGTCCAGGCGCCGTACGGCATGAACGACGCGCCGAGCTCGGCGCGGCCTTACGACCAGCCCGCGCAGCCGACGCACCCGGCCATGAACGCCCGGGCGGCGGCGGTTTATCAAAGCGGCCTGCAGGCGTTCGCGAACGGCGATCTCGCCAACGCGAGGGCGCTGTTCACGCAAGCGACGCAGGCCGACCCGCGCGCGCACCAGGCCTTCTACTCGCTCGGCGTCGTGCAGGAGCGGCTGCGCGACGGGGCCGCCGGCGCGAGCTACCGCCAGGCGTTCACGCTCGTGCCCGACTACGAGCCCGCCATCATCGCGTACGCGATGCTGCTCGCCAGGAAGGACCAGCTCGGCGAGGCCGAGCGGCTCCTGAACGAGAAGCGCGGCCAGATGCCGAAGTCGGCGGCCGTGGCGGCCACGCTCGCGGAGATCAAGTCGCTTCAGCGGGACACCGGCTCGGCCCAGCGGCTCGCGCAGGAGGCGCTGAAGATCAACCCGGACTACCGGCCGGCGATGGTCATCATCGCCCGCGACCATTACCGGAACCGGCGCCTCGATCTCGCGCTGTACGCGCTCCAGGCGATCCTCGACGGGTTCGAGCCGGTCAGCGAGAACCCGCCGCGCGACAGGGACAACGCCGAGGCGCTGCTGCTCCGCGGCCTGATCTACCGGGAGCAGGGCCAGCGCGCCGCGGCGCTCGAGGAGTTCCGCAAGGCCGTGACGCGACGCCCCGACCTCGTCGAGGCCCGGGTGCAGCTCGCGACCTACCTGCTCGAGGCGGGCAACGCTCAGGAGGCGCTGCCGCTGCTGGAGGGCGCCGTCCGGTTCGACTCCGAGCACATCGCCGCCCACCTCAACCTCGGGGACGCCTACCGCCTGCTCGAGCGCTACGCCGACGCGAAGCGCGAGTTCGACTGGGTGCTCGCCCGCAACCCGAACCTGCCGCAGGTCCACTACGACCTCGGCCTGCTCTACCTGTTTGCCCCGAGCGTCCCCGGCATGACGCCGAAGCAGCAGGTGGCGGAGGCGATCAAGTCGCTGACGAAGTTCCAGGAGCTGCGCAACAAGGGCCAGCGCGACGACTCGGAGGAGCTCCTGAACCGGGCCAAGCTCAAGGAGGGCGAGCTCAACGCGGCCGCGGCCGCAGCTCAGCCCGCGGCTCCTCCTCCTGCTGCTGCCCCGGCCGACGGGGGCGTCGCCGACGCCGCGACCGACACGTGAGGGAGACCATGAGCATGTACAAGGCACTTGCGCTGGGTTCGGTCCTGCTCGCGATCCTCTTTCACGGCGAGCGCGCGGGCGCGCAGGAGAAGGGCAAGCAGCGCGGGGTCATCACGCTCGCGGAGGTGACGATCACCGGCCGCATCCAGAAGCCCATCGCGGCCGTCGACGTGAGCCGGATCCAGCCGAAGCTCACGCTCGCCGAGCTGCGTCAGCCCTTCCTGGACCGCATCGAGCAGGCGATCTTCAAGGAGCCGTTCTAGCGCGCGCGCCAGAGGCGGCGCGGTGCTCGCCCTGCTCATCATCGCGCTGTCGATCGCGGCGAGCGGCGCCTGTGCCGCGGTCTCGTGGAAGCACCCGGCGCAGGTAGCGCGCGCGACCGGCGCGGACCTGATGGCGCTCACGCGCTCGCTCCGCGCGCTCCCCGTCGAAACCCGGCTGGCCGAGCTGGCGAGGCGCTCCCCGCCGGAGAGCTGGGAGCACCGTCTCGCCTGCGAGGTCGCGTCCGCCGCCGATCCGCGCGCGAAGATCGCGGCGGCGAACGACCTCCTCGTCGAGATCGAGCAGCGGCTCGACGTCGGCGCGGGGTGGCCGCGCGCGGCGGCGCGCCTGTCGGCGCTCTCGGCGCTGCTCCTGGCCACGCTCTCCTTCCTCGCGCAGGCCGGCCCCTCGGTCATCGTGCTCGTCCTCGGCGCGGGGGCCGCCGGCGCGATCGCGTCCGCGGCGGCGGGGCGCGCTGGCCGCGCCGCCGCCTCGCGGAAGCGCGAGGCGATCGACGCGCTCGTCGACGTCGTCATCGGACCGCTCGACGGAGCTGCGAGGGCGCCTTCCGCAGCGCCTCGCCGTTCGCGCCGCGCGCGCCCCTGAGCGCGGCGCGCTCTCCTGGACCGCCCCCGCGTGTGCGTGTACCCTCGCGAGCTGTGGTGCCCTTCGCTGCGCAGCGCTGCTCCCGCGGGCCGAGGCCCGGGGCCCGCCCGGCCCCGGAGCGCGGCGCCTCGCCGTTCGCGCCGCGCGCGCCGTCGCCCCCTGCTTCGTCCCCTCTCTCCCGGAGTCCCTTGGAATGAGCCAGCAGGTCCCGCAACCCACCCCGTCGCGCCCCGGGCAACCCGGGCAGATGACCGCGGTCATGCGGGCGGTCGCACCGGTGACCGGCCCGAAGGTCCTCAGGATCGGCCTGGTCCAGGGGGGGAAGGTGATCGAGGAGCGCGTCATCAAGCAGCGCACCCACGTCACCATCGGTCCCAGCGAAAAGAGCATGTTCGTCATCCCGAGCAAGAGCATCCCGCCGAGCTTTCGGCTGTTCGAGCTCGTGGGGGGCGAGTACTTCCTCAACTTCCTCGACGGGATGACCGGCCGGGTCGCCTTCAAGGCCGGCGTCTCGGAGCTCTCCGCGCTCAAGTCGTCCGCCAAGCGCGCGCCGGCGAGCAACGGAAACGCCTATCAGGTCCAGCTCAGCGAGGAGGCGCGCGGCAAGATCGTCGTCGGCGAGACGACGTTCCTCTTCCAGTTCGTCGCGCCGCCGCCGGTGCAGCCCAAGCCGCAGCTGCCCGTCTCGGTGAAGACGGGCATCGCGAACGACATCGACTGGACGACCACGATCATCGCGGCGTTCTCGTTCCTGTTCCACTTCGGCGCCGTCGGGTCGATCTACTCCGACTGGATGGATCCGGTCGTCGACGACGAGGTCGACGTCGCGGCGCTGCTCGAGTCGGTGAAGCAGCTGCCCCCGCCGCCGGTGGTCGAGCAGCCCAAGGAGAACGCCGACGCGCCGGCCGCGAGCGCGGCGCCCACCGCCGAGGCGCCCAAGGCGGCAGGCGGCGGCAACAAGGGCGCGGCCGCCGGCCCGGCCAAGGGCTCCGGCGGGATGAGCGACGCCCGCGCCTCCGCGCTCACCAACGAGCTCGCGCAGCTCGACATGCAGATGCTGGGCGCGCTCAACTCGAGCGGCAACGCGACCGCCAGCGTCCTGAGCTCGGGCGACGTGCCGACCGGCCTCCTCGAGAATGCGGCCGCCTCCGGGTCCGGGGTCGGAAAGGGCGGGGTGGCAGGCTTGAACATGGGCGGTGCCGGTGGAGGCACGGTGCGTCCTGGCGCGGCGGGCGGCGGTGGCCTCGCGAGCATCGGCAACACGGGCGCCAGCGGTCCTGCGACCGCCGGCTCGGCGCAGACGGTCAAGGGGCCCGTGGGCAACGCCCAGGTCGGCGGCGCCGCCGTCTCCGGCGGGAGCGTCTCCAACGCGCCCTCCATCGTGGCCGGGATGACCGCCGGTTTCCGTCGTTGCTATAACAAGGGGCTCCAGGAGGATCCGAGCATGAAGGGCTCGGTGAGGATCACGGCGAAGATCGGCCCCAATGGCGAGGTGATCTCGGCCACCCCCTCCGGCGGCTCCGGGCTCTCCGGGACGGTGGTCTCCTGCGTCGTCGCCCGCGTCCAGAGCGCGCAGTTCGCTCCACCCGAAGGTGGCGGCGCGACGGTCGTGATTCCTGTCACTTTCGTGAGCCAGTAGCCCCGATCGCACCTGAATCCGTGGACAAAACGCAATCCTCTTTCCTCGCCCAATGTGAATGGCGTGCCGATGTCGCGCATCCAAGCCGATGTCGCGCATCCAATGGGAAGAACATCGTACGGAACCGCCTGATGGGTTCGAGTTGTTCGCTGCTCGGCATGCTCATTGCGTTTTGACAATTACGTCTGCCCGCACCTATACTGCGCGGGCCTGACTTTCGGAGGCTTCGATGAAGCGCGAACAGATCCCGAGCTTTGCAGCAGTAGCGCTGATCGCGGTCGTGGTCGGCCACGGCATCGCTGCTGCGCAGGCGCAGACGGCGCCTCCGCCGGACGCATCCGCGGGCCTGGCGCGGCAGGTGACCCTCTCCCCGGCGGAGCAGCTCGCGCAGAGCGAGACCTTCCTCGCCCGGATGGACGGGGCCCGCACGTCGGTCCGCCGGCAGCTAGAGACAGCCCGTTCGCAGCGCGATGTCGTGAAGACGCTCTGCCTGAACGACAAGCTGAATCAGATCGACGTCGCCATCCGGTCCGCCCGCGAACGGCGGCAGGGGCTGGAGCTCGCCGTGAACCGGCGCGACGCCGACCTCTCCAACCACGAGTTCACGATTCTGACGGTGCTCCGGCAGCGGACCGAGCAGCTGACCGCTGAGGCCAACCAGTGCATCGGCCAGGAAGCGGGCTTCATCGGCGATAGCGCCGTCACCGCCACGATCGATCCGAATCTCCCCAAGGACGATCCTTCGGAGTACCCGGTCAGCCAGATCATCATCGAGCCGCCTGCGTGCAGTAGCTGTTTTCGGTAGGCGACCGCCTCTCTCGGATTGCCACTGCCCAATAGGCGATGAAACTTCGTGAAACCATAGCCGCTGCCGTAATAGCCCTCACTCTTTCCCCGGCGTTGGCCCTGGCCCAGGATCAGCCCTGGCTCAAGGACCGCCGCTACACCGAGGGTATCGGGATACGCGCTGGCGACCTCGAGCTGCACCCGGGGGTCGCGGCTGAGTTCGGCTATGACTCCAACTTCTTCCGCAGAGACGAAGAAGACCGGGCTGGCGTGGATGATGTCGGGCCTGTGGGCTCGCTGCGGCTCCGGATCACGCCTTCCTTTTCGCTCTCTACGCTCAGCCAGCAGCGCCAGGAGGTGACGCCCGACGCGCCGCCGCCGGACGTCGAGTTTCGCGGCGGTATCGCCGCGACCTACGAGGAGTTCTTCCCGGTATCCGGGACAGAGACCGGGCAAGAGCGGCTGAGCCAGCAGCGGAACGTCGGCGGCCTGCTCGACGCCAACTTGACGATCCTGCCCCGGCGCCCGTGGTCCGCGGTCCTCGACGGGTCGCTCGGCCGGACCATCGCTTCTTCCGATCTGGGGATATCCAACCAGAGCTTCCGGCGCATCCACGCCGAGGCGGGGGCGGAGCTCGTGTGGACGCCGGGCGGGGGGCTATTCGACTGGCGGCTCGGCTATCGCTTCCAGGGCACGTTCTTCGAGGTCGACGAATTCGAAGGCCTGACGAACTTGCACCACGTGATCCGGACGCGGGGCCGCTGGCGCTTCCTGCCGCGGACCGCGCTCATCTACGACGCGTCGCTGGGGTTCGTCGATTACCCGAACCCTACCTCCCAGAGCTCCTCTCATCCCCTCCGCGCGCAGCTCGGGATCAACGGTCTCGTGACATCGTCGTTCGGTCTCCTCGCGATGGCCGGCTGGGGCGCGAGCTTCTACACGCCGACCAGCGACACGGCCGTCGTGAACGACTTCGACAGCGTCATCGGCCAGCTCGAGCTGAAGTGGTTCCTGACGCCGAATCCGGGCACCGACCCGGCGGCGGCGACGCTCGCGCTGTCCTCCCTGTCGGCCGGCTTCACGCGCGACTTCCAAGACAGCTTCCTCGGGAGCTATTACGAGCGCAATCGCGGCTACCTCAAGCTGACCTACTTCTTTGGCGGACGCTTTTTGCTGATCGCCGACGGAGGCGTGGCAGCCAACGTGTATCCCGGGATCCCGGAAAGCCACCAGAGTGTCGAACCTGTGGCGCCGTGGACCGATATCCGCATCGATGCCTCTCTGTTCGGCGAGTACCGGATAGGAGACTCCCTGGGGATCAACTCGACCCTGCGGTACGGCAACAACATCAGCAGCACCGCGCTGACCACTCTCGGTACGACGGTGCCGAACTATCTCGGGTGGCAGCAGTTCGAAGCCTACCTGGGCGTGCGCTGGTTCATGTGATGCGGCGTTCGCGTCAGTGGACTGCCGCCTTGCTCGCGCTGGCGATCGCGGCCTGCTCATCGCGTCAGCCCGAGCCAGTGAACCTCCCCCCTCCGGTGGAGGCCACGACCATCGGCGTCGGAGACGTCTTCGAGCTCCGCATCGTCGGGGAAGACAAGCTGCCCTCGACGTTCACTGTCGCGCCGGACGGCACGGTCGACCTACCGTACGTGAAGCGGCTCAAGGTCGCGGGCCTGGAGCCTCAGGAGGTAGCGGAGCTCGTGCGCGCGAAGCTCATGGAGGGGCAGGTCCTCACCGACCCCAGCGTGAGCGTGAGCATCCGGGAGTACAACTCGAAGCGGGTCGAGGTGCTCGGCGAGGTGCAGAAGCCCGGGTCCCTGCCGCTTCAGCCGGGCATGACGCTGCTCCGCGCGATCTCGATGGCGGGCGGGTTCAACAGCATCGCGAACAAGGATCGCGTCACGATCCGCAGGAAGTCCCAGGGCAAGACCGTGTTCGCCACGGTCTCGGTCGAGGACATCATCGACAACAAGATCCCCGATGTGCCTCTCCAGGCAGGGGACTCGATCCACATCGCCCAGCGCGTCTTCTGAGCGGCCACGCGCCGGCCGCCACCTCTCGACCGAGGTGGCGCGCGGCGCGCTCAGTTCTTCCGCGCGAGGCGGAACTGCTTCTTGCCGGTCGCCGGATCCACGGTGGGCGGCTCGATGCGGAGCATCGTCAGCGAGACCTCGCGCACGCGGCCGTCGCGCTCCTGGCGCAGGCGGATCCGCTCGCCGTCCGAGCTGATCACGGTGCACTCGCCGAAGTGGAAGTGCGTCACGCTGTCGCCCACCTCCGGATAGGCCTCCTCCTCCTGGCGGCGGCGAACCGGGCGCTGCGGCAGCGGCACCGCGGCGGGCTCCACGGCGGCGGCCGCTGGCGCCGCGCGGGTCGGCTCACCGGCTGGCGCCGGAGGCACCACGGCGCGGGGTGGCTCCGCGGCCTGCGGCGGCGGCGCAACGCGGGGCGGCTCCGCGGGCTGCCCCGGAGGCGTAGCGCGAGGCGGCTCGCCCACGATCGCCGGCAGGGTGGTCGACTGGGCGGTGAGCTGCGTGAGGCCCGTCCGATCGTCGAAGACCCGGACGAGGGGCAGGTCGTCGAACGCGGTGACGCGGAGCTCGAGCCCGTAGACCCGCGCCCACACGAGCTCGCCGGCGGCGAGCTGGAGACCGACGCCGGACTCGCGGGCCAGCGTGGCCGACAGGCGAAGCGACGTCTCGCCCTGCTGGAGCGCGATGCTCCCCGAGAGCGCCACCACGTCGCAGGGGCCGTCGAGGACGCGCGTCTTCGCGTAGGTGCGGGAGGCTTGGTCGAACAGCGCGATCTCCGCCTGCTCGAGCGAGCCCGCCCCCTCGATCCAGCCGGCGCGCGCCTCTGCCTCGTCGAGGGCGCGCACCAGCGCGGCAGGGAGCTCCTCGCCTCGATCGAGGCGGATGATCAAATGACGGGCACGGCGTGCCTCGAGAACATTCATCGCAGTTTCTTCTCTCCGGTCGTCGAGGAGGCTGCGCCCGGAGCGCGGGGGGCTTTTTCCGAGCGCCGGACGCGGGTCGCCGTTATCTCGATCTGGGGCGCGCCAGGCGCGCGCTTAGCCGATGTGTCGCCAGCGGCGGCCGTGATCCGGTCCGCCGGGATACCTGCGCTCGCGAGGAGCTCCTTGACGGCGCTCGCGCGCGCGCCAGCGAGCTCGATCGCGCGCGTTGACTGATCGCCCTGGCGATCGGGGTAGGCCTCCAC
Organism: Sorangium sp. So ce1153; assembly: GCF_051521595.1. Taxonomy (NCBI): domain Bacteria; kingdom Pseudomonadati; phylum Myxococcota; order Polyangiales; family Polyangiaceae; genus Sorangium; species Sorangium sp. So ce1153. The sequence goes on along the minus strand of NZ_CP150361.1, from coordinate 10,081,856 downwards.
GATGATGACGTCGAGGGGCATGCGCCCGCGCATGAGCTGGGCGATCATGCCGACCTGAGCCGCGAGGGCCGGCGGCACGCGCGCGCTCCCCGCCGGGAAGCGGGCCAGGCCGTCGAGGGTGACCCGATCGCCGGACCACTGCGGCAAGGATCTGCCGGTCGGCTCGGGGCACCCGTCCGCGTCGTTCGTCCCGTCGATCGTCTCGGCTGTCGCGGGACACGCGTCGGCCGCGTCAGCCACGCCGTCCTCGTCGTTGTCGCGCTCGGGGCAGCCGTCGTCGTCCTGGAAGCCGTCGCGATCCTCGGGCTCGCCCGGGCACTGATCGCTGCCGTCCGGGACCTGGTCGATGTCGTTGTCGGGATCGGGGCAGCCGTCGTCGTCCTTGAAGCCGTCGGCGTCCTCTGCGCCCCTCGGGCACGTATCGCGCTCGTCCGGGATGCCGTCGCCGTCGTTGTCGGGATCGGGGCAGCCGTCGCTGTCCTGGAAGCCGTCGCGGTCCTCCGCGGCGTTCCGGCAGGCGTCGTCGTCGTCGGGGACGCCGTCGCTGTCGTCGTCGGCGTCGGGGCAACCGTCGCCGTCCTGAAAGCCGTCGACGGTCTCGCCCTCGTCCCTGCACCTGTCGCGCTCGTCGGGGATCCGGTCGCCGTCGTTGTCGGGATCGGGGCAGCCGTCGCCGTCCTGAAAGCCGTCGCGATCCTCCGCGACGAGCGGGCACTTGTCGTCGCGATCCAGGACGCCGTCCGCGTCCGCGTCGCGCCCCGTCGGCGCGTAGCGGACCCCCAGGTTGAACCGGAAGCGCGGCGCGGTGAGGGCGCCCTCGGAGGCGAACGGGATGGAGCTCCCGCCGCCCGCGGACAGCGAGATGTCGCCGGCGAGCAGCGGGGCGCTCGTGGCCGAGACGATCCACTCCGCCGGCACCGGCGCCGCGCCTCCTGCGGGCTGCTCGGCGAGCGTGTAGAGGGCGAACGCCTCCGCAGAGGCCGTGAGCCAGCGGTCCGGGAGCACGTCGACGGCGGCGCCGAGCGCGCCGAGGAGCTGCGAGCCGACCGTCGTGCTCACGAGCGTGCTCGAGCCGCGGAGCCGCGCCCCGATCTCGGCCGCGAGCTTGAGCTTGCCGAGCTGATACGCCGCGGTGGCGCTCGGCGCGAACGTGACCGTCCCGGCGCTGGCGAACACGGTCTCGTCGCCGGTGGGCAGGCCCAGCTCCAGACGCGCGGCGAGCGAGAAGCCGTCGGGCGAGCCCTGCAGCGGCGGCGGCAAGATCGCGAACGCGGCGCCGAGGCGCGTGTCGCGCAAGACGCTGCGCTGCAGCTCCACGTCGGTGGTGCCGAGGACATCGGAGAAGCCCGAGCCGTCCTGGTACAGGGTGACAGGAGCGGCGATCGTCACCTCGAGACGATCCGTGAGCCCGAACGACCACAGAAAGGTCGCGTCGAGCATGTTGTCGAGCAGATGGACGATCGTCCCGCCGGGGTCGGGCGAGGCGACGCGCAGGCCGACCGGACGCGACAGATAGCTCGCCACGAGGCCGAACGAGGCCCTCGCGCCCGGAGCCGTCGCCGTGCTGCCCACGGCGAAGAAGGGGCCGGCGCCCGCGTGTGGCCAGAGGTTGTCGGCGTCGATGCAGCCCGACAGCCCGTTCGCCGGCGCGCACTCGCCCGCTCGCACCGGAGCCGGCAGAGAGACCGCCATGAAGACGCCAGAGGCCACCAGCAGCGGGAGGCTTGAACGTGCCGGCACCCTCCAGTTGGCGCGCATCGCGCCCGACCCTCTACTACTGCCGGGGGGAGAGTCAAAACAGCAATCGTCTCGATGTGATCCAGGGGGTGCCCGGCGCTCCCGCGCGCGCTGTGTTCCGCGTTCGCTCGCGCGCCGTGCTAGGACCACGCCCGGCCGGGGCCGGCGCCGCCGGCGTCCGCACGACCATGATCGACGACACGCATCCGCTGCTGCTCGGCTCCGGCTCGCCGCGCCGGCGAGAGATCCTGACCACGCTCGGCCTGCCTCTCCGCGTCGCGGCAGCCGAGGTCGACGAGGCGGGGCGCGCCGACGAGGGCGCCGCCGCCTACCTGGAGCGGATCACCCTGGCGAAGCTCGCGGCCGCGCTGCGCCTGCAGCAGGCGGCCGGGGCCGGCGCGATCCTCGTCGCAGACACCTCGGTCATCCTCGGCGACTCCATCCTCGGCAAGCCGCGGGACGAGGCCGACGCGCGCGCCATGCTCCGCGCCCTCTCGGGCCGCGAGCACCAGGTCTGGACCCGGTTCGCGATCGCCGGCGGCGGGCAGCACCCTCCCGCTCCGGACGCCGTCGCGGGCAGCGCCGACGCGCTCCACGCTGAGACGGTCACGACGCGGGTGCGCTTCCGCGAGCTCGGCGAGGACGAGGTCGCGTCGTACGCGGCAACAGGCGAGGGGCTCGACAAGGCCGGCGCTTACGCCATCCAGGGCGTCGGCGCGTTCGCCGTCGCGCGCATCGAGGGCTCGTACTCCAACGTCGTCGGTCTGCCCGCGTGCGAGGTCATCGCGGCGCTGCGGGCCACCGGCCTGCTCGCGCGTTTTCCGCTGTCGCCCGCGCGCTCGTCATGAGCGCCGACGCACCGGCCGCCGCGCGTCGGCGCGACGGGGGCGCGATCTTCGCCCTCGCCCTCGCCGTGCGGCTCGCCGTCGTCATCTGGGCGGCCGGGCGCTTCCCGCCCACCGCCGACGGCACCTACTACCAGCGCATCGCCGAGCGGATCGCGGCGGGGCTCGGCTACACGTGGTTGTGGCCGGACGGCGTCGTCACGTACGCCGCGCACTATCCGGTCGGCTATCCGGGCGCGGTCGGCGCGCTGTACGCGCTGCTCGGCGCGCGCCCCGCGGTCGCGATGCTGCTGAACGCCGTGCTCGGCGCGCTCGCCGCGCTCGCCGTCCATCGCCTCGCGTCCCGCGCTGCGCCTCGCTCGCGCGCTGTCCCCGCGCTCGCGGGCGCGCTCGTCGCCCTCCACCCCGGGCTCTTCGCGTACACCCCGGCCCTCATGACCGAGGGCGTCACCGGCGCGCTCGTCACCTGCGCGGCGTGGGCGTCCGCGTGGGCGCGCGATCGCCGCCCCGCGCTCGCCCCGTTCGCCTTCATCGGGCTGCTCGTCGGCGCCGCCACCCTCGTTCGCCCACAGGCGCTGCTGCTCGCGCCCGTGTTCGCCTGCCTCGCCCTGTCGGGCCCTGCGCCCAGTGGCAGCCCCCGGCCTCGTGGCGGCTTCGCCGCACGGGCAGCGCGGCGCGCGGCGACCGTCCTGCTCACCGTGGCCACGGCGCTCCTCGTGTGCGCGCCCTGGACCGCGCGCAACTGCGTGCGGATGAACCAGTGCGCGCTGGTCAGCGTGAACGGCGGCTGGAACCTCCTCATCGGCGCGGACCCGGCCTCCACCGGGGCGTGGTCGCCCATCCAGGTGCCCGACGCGTGCCGCGAGGTCTTCGACGAGGCCGGAAAGGACGCCTGCTTCGGCCGCGAGGCGCGCCGCTACATCACGGAGCACCCGGGCGCATGGCTCGGCCTCGTGCCCCGGAAGCTCGCGGCGACGTTCGACTACTGCGGCGCGGCCGGGTGGTACCTGCATGCCTCGAACCCGGACGCCTTCACCGAGGCCGACAAGGTCGCGCTCGGCGCCGTCGAGACCGTCTTCGAGCGCGCCGTCCTCCTCCTCGCCCTCGTGTGGGCAGCTCGCCTACCTGCGCGAGCGCCAGGCGCCCCCCAGGGCCGCGCTCGCGCGCGTGCGCTCGCGCTCGCTCGGATCGCGCTGCTCGCGCTCGGCGTCGCGGCCGCGCTGCACGTCCACGCGTGGGTGGGCTACATCGCGCTGCTCGGCCTCGCGCTGCTCCATGGCCGCGCGCTCCTCCGGGCGCCGCTGCTCGCGCTCGCCGCGCTCGCCGTGCTCGCCGCGACCGCGGCGACGCACGCCGTGTTCTTCGGCGCGGGGCGCTACGCGCTGGTCGCGTTCCCGCTCCTCTCCGGGCTCGCCGCCCTCGCCGCTGCGCGGCAGGGCTCGGACCCGCCTCGCGCCGGCGCGCCGCCCGCGGCGGGCGCCGCGGTCTCTGCGCCCCTCGGCGGGTCAGGAGACGAGCTACTTTGACAGCGCCGCCCGCGCTGCTGCATCCTAGGCGCCCCTTGGCTCGGGAGCGCGTGCCCCCGGCTGGCGACGAACCTGGAGGAGAGACGGATGCCCTTGATTGAAACGGAAGAGGCGGCGCGCCGCCTCGCGCGCGCCATCGCAAGCGATCTCTCGCTCTACAACGAGGAGAAGATCGTGCAGGGCATCCAGCAGGATGACCTGTTCACGGTCCTGTCCGAGGAGATCGAGGAAGGGCGCGCCCTGTACAAGAGCCGCGTCTCGCCGGACCTCTACCAGAAGAATTTCTACGATCGCGCCCTCGTGGACATCCTCATCAAGTCCAAGGGCCACATCAAATCGAAGATCTGGTAGCGAGCCCCCGCAGCTGGTCGAGCGCCTTGCGCATGTCCTCTGGCAGCGCGCTCTCCCAGCGCACCGGCCGCTGCGTGGCGGGGTGGACGAACCCGAGCACGCGCGCGTGGAGGGCCTGCCGCCCGAGCTCCTCCGCGATCGCCCGCAGCGCCGGCTTCTTCGGCGGCTTGCCGTAGAGCGGGTCGCCGAGGACCGGCGTCCTGCCGCGCTCGGCGAGGTGCACCCGGATCTGGTGGGTGCGGCCTGTCTCGAGCGAGCACGCGACGACCGTCGCCGCGTCGCCGAGCCTCTCGAGCACGCGGACGTGCGTCACCGCGCGGCGCGGCGCCGCGCCGGAGGCGCCGGCTCCCCCGCGGATCCACGACGTGAAGCGGAGCCTGTCGGTCGGGTGGCGGCCGTGGAGCGTGTCGTAGGTGGCGTCTCGCGCCGCGCCGGCCACGATCGCGGCGTACTCGCGCTCGATCGCGTGCCTCGCGAACCGCTCCTTCAACGCCTCGCGGGTGGGCTCGTCCTTGGCCACGACGAGCAGGCCGCTCGTACCGCGGTCGAGCCGGTGCACGATCCCCGGGCGCACGTGGCCCATGGGGTCGCGCGGGTCGGCCGGGGCCAGGGCGAACCCGGGCAGGGCGAGCAGCCCGTTGACCAGCGTGCCCGACTCGTGGCCGCGCGCCGGGTGCACGACCAGCCCCGCGGGCTTGTCGATCACGAGCAGGTGCTCGTCCTCGTAAACCACCGGGATGGCGACGTCGGGCTCGGCGGCCGTGGCGGAGGGCGGCGGCTCTTCCGGCCGGACCTCGACCAGGGCGCCCGGACGCACCGCCGCCGACGCGCGCGCGGGCGCCCCGTCGACGAGGACCCGGCCGGCGGCGATCCACCGCTGCACGGCAGCGCGCGAGGTCGCGCGTCCGGCGCGCTCGAGCAGGTGAACGACGAGCTTGTCGAGCCGGTCCTGCGGGTCGCCGTCGCCTACCTGGAAGTGGAGCGCCTCCGCACCGGCAGCCATCGCGTTCGTCACGGCCCTCGTCCGCAGCCGAGCGGCGCCAGCGCGCGGGCGCGGCTGCGGCCGATCAATACTCCGTATCGCCCTCGTCGTCCTCTTCAGCGGTCCCGAGCTCGGGGTTCAGGGCGACGTGCGACTCGAGATCCTCGAGTCGGAGCGCCTCGGACAGCCTGGCGAGGCCGCACTGCTCCATGAGGTACAGATCGAACGCCGTGTAGCGCGGGAAGACCCGGACGTTGGTGTCCTCGTTGTCGAGGCCGAGGATGACGAGCTCGCCGTCCCGCCGCGCCTCGCCGAGGTAGAGCGCGTTCCAGGGCTGCCCGGGAAGGTTGGGCAGCCGGACGACCTTGGCCCGGAGCCGTGACTCTGTCCAGCCGAGGTCGGTCTTCGCTTCGGCCAGCTTGCGGACCGACGTGAGCTTCGGTCGCGGCGCTGACGGGTCCTCTCCGAAGCGTTGCCGCCCCTTGAACCGCGGACCCAGGCTGTCGAAGGTGAAGTCGAACTCGAGGAACGCCCGCAGCGTGGGCGGCAGCTCGACCATCAGCTTCGACTCGAGCGCATCGAGGGCCGCCTGGCTCGCTCCCACGGCGGCATGGCTGGAAGGGCGCTTCCTCAGTTGCGCGATCACGCGCTGCACAAGCTCAACGCCACGTTCGATCGGTGCCATGTATCCACGGGCCGCAGTTGCGCGGCGTTCTTCAGGACCCAAAAGGCCTCACGGGGGCCGCGTTCTGGGCCCCGGTTGTTGCGGGCTCCTCGCGCGCTCGGGCGGCACTCTACATCAGCCGACCGGGAGCGCGTCCCTCTATGGTGCCTACCGGTCCGGTCCGCTCGGTGTCAACCGGCGATCGCACCCGCAGTCGATCATCATCATCCTCGTCGTCATCGTCATCCGCCCGGCCTGCGCCTCGTCACCGTCGCGCCGAGGACCGTGGCCCACCTCGCTCCCGTGCGCGGAGGGCGCGCCGCGCCCGCCAGATCAGGACGAAGGCCGCGCCGAGCACCACGGCGGCGCCCACCGCCAGGATGACCCATTGTGGCGCAGGGTAGCGGCCGCGCTGAAGACCAGGAGGCGGCCGCTCGTACTCGGTCTGGAGCTGCGCGCGCACCGAGCCTCGTTACACGCGGATGCCTCGATCCGCAACCGATCCGCGGCGCGACCGGCAGATCCGCCACGCGCCGGCCCACCCCGCCAGGCGTTCCCGGCGCTCCCGGTTCAGCCCCGCCGCGGGCAGCAGGAGCCCCCGGGTCCAGGTCGAACGAGGCGGCCCAGCTCAAGGGCTCAAAACTTGCTTCCCTGGAAACGCGGGCGTGTAAAGTGAGCTTACGCGTGGCCATGCGGCCGGTGCGAGAGGGTGAGAGATGAAGCCGGGCTCTTCAGCATGGGTCGGGGCGGCGCGTCCGCGGTCCCCAGGGATGCGGCGGTTCTTCTTCGCGATCGCGGTGTTCGCTGCTCTCGGCGCATCGGCGGCAGCCTGTGGCCGCACGAGCCTCCTCGAGCTCTCCAGCGCCGGCGCCGGCGGAGGCGGCTCCGGCGGCGTGGCCGGCGGTGATGTGTCGACCTCGTCGAGAGGCGGCTCCGGCGGCTCCGGCGGCTCCGGCGGCTTCGAGCAGTGCGGCGGCCCCACGGACTGCGACGACGGTGACGAGTGCACCAGCGACGAGTGCGTGGACGGGCGCTGCGAGCTCCGCCCCCGTGACGACGACGGGGACGGCTTCCCCCCGACGGCGTGCGGCGGGGTCGACTGCAACGATCTCAATCCGGCCGTCTTCCCGGGGAGCCCCGAGCTCTGCACGGACGCGGCGGACAACGACTGCAACGGCGTCGCCGACTGCTTCGATCCCGCGTGCACCGGGGCGGAGACCTGCGGCTGCACCCCGAGCCCCGCCGGCGAGAGCTGTCAGAACGGCGTCGACGACGACTGCGACACCATCGTTGACTGCTTCGACACGGAGTGCGCGGGGACCGCCGCCTGCGGGTGCTCCGCCTCCGAGACCGGGAAGTGCGGCAACGGCTTCGATGACGACTGCGACGGGCTCTTCGACTGCGACGACGGCAACTGCGCCGCCGATCCGCTGTGCGTCTGCGGCCTCCAGCGGGAGGCCTGCGACAACGGCGCGGACGACGACTGCGATCTCCTGGTCGACTGCGGCGATCCGGACTGCCGCGGCGTCTTCCCTTGCGCGTGCGTTCCGCCGGGCTCGCCGGAGCGGTGCGACGACGGCGCCGACAACGACTGCGACGGGCGCGTCGACTGCGCGGATCCGCAGTGCATCACCGCGCCGGCCTGCAAGCAGTGCGTGCCGGAGGTGTGCGACGACGGCGTCGACAACAACTGCGACGCTCGCATCGACTGCGCGGACGCCGCCTGCGCCTTCGCGCCGAGCTGCGCGCCGACGCCGGAGCAGTGCAACAACCGCCTCGACGACGACAACGACGCCCTGGTCGACTGCGGGGACCCGGACTGCGCGAGCAACCCGTCGTGCGTGCTCGCGCAGGCCAACTGCCTGTCGCCGAAGCTCATCCCCGGGACCGGCACCTACACGGGCGACACCACCGGCCACGTGAGCGAGACCCGGGGCGCGTGCGGCGGCGACGCCGGCGAGGCGGTCTTCTTCTTCGTGCTCACGGAGCCTTCGCGCGTGCACCTCGACTCGCGCGGGTCCAGCTTCGACACGGTGCTCTACGTTCGCACCGGCATCTGCAACTCCGGCCGGGAGATCGGCTGCGACGACGACAGCGGCGGGGGCTCGTGGGCGTCCCTGATCGAGTTCAGCATCCTGTACCCGGGCACGTACTTCGTCTTCCTCGACGGCTACACGATCGATCCCGGGAGCGGGTCGAACGAGGGCCCCTTCGTGCTCAACGCCGAGATCATCCCGAACCCGAGCGAGGTCTGCGATGATGAGCTCGACAACGACGGCGACCACTACGTCGACTGCGCCGATCCCGACTGCGCTACCTTCGGCCCTTGCCGGAGGTGCGCGCGCGGCGCCGCGCCCGGCCCGGAGTTCGGGGTCGCAGCGTGCACCGACGGGCTCGACAACGACTGCGACGGCACGCTCGACTGCGCCGACGAGGACTGCAGCGCAAGCGACTTTTATGTGACGGAGTGCTGCGACGGCCTCGATGAAAACGGCAACGGGATCCCGGACGATTTCAACTGCCGGTGCGCCTCGGACGCGGACTGCGGCGACGGTCAGATCTGCTACACGCACACGTCGTACACGTGCGGTTTGCCGTGCAACAGCTTCTTCGGGAGCGTCTGTCCCTTCGTGGCGCCGGGCTCGCACTGCAACGACGCCACGAGCCAGTGCGAGTTCTGACCTCCAGAGGTCGGGCGCTCTCGTCACACCGATGCGCGGCGGCTCTCCCCTGCTGGCGGTCGTCCGGGCTAAGGTCACGCCATGGAGATCCTCATCATTCGCCACGGCCAGGCCGTGGATGACGCGCCTGACCTCGGCGACGCTGGTCGCTGGCTGACGGGCAAGGGCCGCAAGGTCACCCGGCGCGTCGCGACGTGGCTCGCGAAGCGGAAGGACCGTTGTCCTGCGGCGATCTGGACGAGCCCTCTCGTGCGCTCGGTGCAGACCGCGGAGATCATCGCCGAGGCCGCGGCGCTGACGGACGAGGTCTCGGTGGTCGCCGAGCTCTCTCCCTCGCGCGACACCGCGGAGATCCTTCGCCTGCTCGCGCAGCACCAGGGGGCGCAGCCGCTGGCGCTCGTGGGGCACGAGCCATCGCTGTCGACGCTGGTGACGTCGCTGCTCGGCGACGTCGGCTGGACCGGCCTGAAGAAGAGCGGCGTCGTCGCGGTGAGCTGGGACGGTCGTGGGCCAGGGGTCCTGCGCTTCGCCCTGGATCTCAAGGCCATGAAGGCGGTCGACCCGGTGAAGGAAGCGCAGCAGCAGGCGCCCCGATCCCGGTAGCCGTCGTCCGCGCCTCCACGCGGCTCAGCGCACCGAGCGCTCCACGGCGCTCAGCACGTCGACGTCGCGAACGCCGTCCGCTTCAGCGCGGTACGAGAGCACGATCCGGTGCCGCAGCGCCGGGATGAGCAGCGCCCTCACGTCGTCGACGTCGGCAGCGGCCTCGCCGCGCAGGGCCGCGCGCGCCTTGGCCGCGATGACGAGCGCCTGGCTCCCGCGCGGCCCGGCGCCGTAGCGCACGTAGTCTCGGACCTCCTGCGCGGCGCGCTCCGCCCCGGGCCGCGTCGCCCTGGTGAGGCGCACGGCGAGGTCCACTGCCTCGTCGGTCACGGGGATCCTCGGGATGAGGCGCCCGATGGCGCGCACCTCGTCTGCCTTGAGCACCGCCGCGATCGCCGGCGGCTTCCCCGAGGTCGTCCGCCGCGCCACCTCGCGCTCCTCGGCCTCGCTCGGGTACGTGACGTGGATCTCGAGCAAGAAACGATCGAGCTGCGCCTCGGGCAGCGGGTACGTCCCCTCCTGCTCGATCGGGTTCCGCGTCGCGAAGACCTGGAACGGGTCGGGGAGGGCGTGCGTGGCGGTCCCGACGGTCACCTTGCGCTCCTGCATCGCCTCGAGCAGCGCGGCCTGCGTCTTCGGCGGCGTCCGGTTCACCTCGTCCGCGAGGACGAGGTTGTGGAAGATGGGCCCGGGCTGGAAGCGCAGGCTCCGGGAGCCATGCTGCTCGTGCAGCACGTCGGTCCCCGTGATGTCGGCGGGCAGCAGATCCGGCGTGAACTGGACGCGCCCGAAGCTGAGGTCGAGCGCCCTGGCGAGCGACGACACGAGCAGCGTCTTGGCGAGCCCGGGGACGCCGACGAGCAGCGCGTGTCCGCGCGCGGCGAGCGTGATCAGCATGGCCTCGACGACATCGTCCTGCCCGACCACCGCTGCTGCGATCGCCGAGCGGAGCCGCTTGGCGCCGTCCGCGGTGCGCTCGAGGAGCGCTGCATCCGACAGGGAGCTCGACCCGTCATCGGCGGTCATCTCGGCGTCATTCCTGTGCTCGGGATCGCTCATAGGGGCAGGGCTCGTACCCTGAGGCCGCGATGCCGACAAGGACCGGGCGACCCCCTTCCTCGTGGCGGCGGCGGTCCTGCGGCGTGGAGGTTTGCTCCTACAGGTGAGCCGGTGTTAGCAATCGATGGCAATGGCGCAGAGCTCTGAAGCCCGGGAGAGGAGGGGTGCGCGCGAGGCCGAGGCGAGCGAGCCAGCAGACGAGCTGCGCAGCGGCGACATCGGAGCGGTCGAGGAAGGCCTGGCCGCCCCTGCGACGGGGGAACAGGACGGCCCTCACGAGGGCGGCGAGGATCGCGGGGAGGCGCCGTCGGCCCCGCTCGAGTCGCTGAGCCTGCACGACGGGCCGATCCCGCACGCGCCGCTCCCGCCGGTCGGGGGGCCGTGGCGTTCCTACAAGGAGATCCTCGCGAACCTGGCCCAGCGTGTGCTCGATGCGCAGCGACCGATCCGCATCCTCCAGGCGCTCCGGTGGGAAGCGGAGGTCGAGGAGCAGTTTCTCCGGTCGAAGCAGCGTGAGCTGCCCAGGGTGACCTACTCGGACGATCTGGGCTTCGATCCTGCGGCCAAGCTGCGCGAGATCGAGGAGATCCTCCGCGACGCCGAGCGGGAGCTCGGCAAGCGCGACCGGCTCGGGCAGATCCTCCGCACGACCGCGGACGAGTACCGGCAGGTCGTGAGCATGCTGATGGGGCGGGGAACGAAGGCGTTCTACACCCTGTCCCGCGAGCTGTACGGCTCGCCGAAGGACAAGCTGCCGGACGGCAAGACGAGCGTGCGGGACATGGGCTTCGTGCTCTACGACCTCCTGACGGCGATCGGCGGCGAGCGTCTCGGCCCGGCGCAGCAGCGCGAGATCACGGCGGAGATGGCGGCGCTCGAGCTGAACGCGCGCTTCGACCGGTTCTTCGGCGGCGCGTCGATCCGCGTGCAGGTGGACGACTCGCTCCTCGCGGACGCCGCGGCCGGGAGCGACTACGTGAAGATCCGGAGCGGCGCGATGTTCTCGAAGAGCGATGTCGACATCCTCGAGGCGCACGAGGGGTGGGTCCACGTCGCGACGAGCCTGAACGGGCAGGCTCAGCCGGTTGCGCGGTGGCTGTCCAAGGGGCCTCCGCGCACAACGGCGGTCCAGGAGGGGCTCGCGGTCCTGGTCGAGATCCTCACCTTCAGGAGCACGCCGCGTCGCGCGAAGAAGCTGAACGACCGCATCCTCGCGGTGGACAAGGCGGAGGACGGGGCGTCGTTCCTCGACGTGTTCGAGTGGTACCGCACCGAGGGGTACGAAGAAGAAGAGTGCTTCCAGAACGCCCGGCGCGTCTTCCGCGGCGGCGTGCTCGCGGGCGGGGCGCCGTTCACCAAGGACGCCTGCTACTGCAAGGGGATCGTCCTCAACTACGCGTTCATGCGCGCTGCCATTCAGCACGATCGCGCGATGCTCATCCCCTTCCTGTTCGTGGGCAAGGTCGCGCACGAGGACGTCCCCATCCTCCATGCGCACGTGACCGACGGGATCGTCCGCCCGCCGCCGTATCTCCCGCCGATGTTCGACGACATGAACGGGCTGGCGATCTGGATCTGTTACTCCTCGTTCTTCTCCCGCCTCGGGGGGGCGGCGCTCGCCGAGCATTACGGCCGGATGCTGGAGCACTGAGCGCGGCCGAGCGCGAGGCCTGGGGCGCGGCGCCAGGCGGCGCTCCGGCGGCGCTCCGGCGGCGCTCCGGCGGAGACTGCTCAGGGGGGAGGCGCCGCCGCGAGGACCTGCGCGCTGGCGCTGGCCGTGTGTGCGCTGGCGATCGCGCGCGTCACGGCGAGCCACAGCCGCTGCCGGACGGTCTCTGGCACCTCGGGGATGAGCCGGGCCGCGCTCAAGAGCGACTCGTCGTCGGCCGCTCCGGAGCGCTCCGCGACGGGGAGCCTCAGGGGATCGCGGAGCGCGCGCCGGTCCTCGGCGTTCATGCGCTTGACCGCCACGCGGAAGTCCTCGCGGGCGAGCCGGAGGCGGTTGCGCACCGTGTTCTCCTTCACGCCGAGGTCGCGCGCGATGTCGGCGGTCGTCATCTCGAGCAGGTCGTGCATGATCAAGACGATGCGCCGGTCGAGCTCGAGCGCTCCGAGCAGTCGGCCGACCAGCTGGCCTCGCTGCTCTCGCGCGAGCAGCTGTTCCGAGCTCAAGCCCGGGTCGGCGAGATCGAACGGCCAGCTCGCCCCGGCGCCAACCGCTATCTCCCGGCGGCGGTGGGCGCGCTCGCGATAGTGGCCGACCTGTCGCCAGGCGATGCCGAACAGCCAGCGCCTGAGGGGCTCGCCGGGCGGGCTGGCGCCATGCGGAGCGCTGCGGGTCGAGCCCGGCTCACGGCCGGACGGGTGATGGCCGGCGCGCGCCCCGTCGGTGCTGCGCCCCGGATCGAAGCCGTCGAGCGCGTTGTAAGCAGCGATCATGACGTCTTGCAGGACGTCGTCGATGTCGCGCTCTGCCACCCCGAGCCAGCGGAGCGCTTGCCGGAGGAACGAGAGGCCAACCGTGTAAACGGTCTCGAAGCTGGGCCGCTCCGGAAGCGGCACGTGCTCAAGAGGCTCTTGCATGCCTGAACTTACGTGCAGCATCCTCCACTGATTTGAGAATCGTCAAGCTACGCGCAGAAAGCCGTTCGCTGGTGATGTAAATTACCATTGCGTGCGCTCGGTCCGGCGCGAGTGTCCGTGCGGCGCGCTCACTTGCCCTGGAACGTCGGCTTCCGCTTCTCCATGTACGCGGCGAGCCCCTCGCGAGCGTCGTCGGACGCGAACAGCTCAGCCTGGAGCTCCCGTTCGAGGGCGAGCCCCTGTTCCAGTCCCACCTCGAAGCCTGTCTGCACGGCGCGCTTGATGCGTCCGACCGCCAGCGCCGCGCGGTCCGGGAGCGTGAAACTGTGACTGTACGCGAGGACCCGGTCCATGAACTCGTCATGGGAGGCCGCCTCCCAGACGTCGTTCACCAGGCCATATCCGAGCGCCGTCTCGAAATCGAACGTCTGCCCCTCGCACATCAGCTGGATCGCTCGCGACTTGCCGATGAGCCTGGCGAGGCGCTGGGTGCCACCCGTGCCCGGCAGTACACCGAGCGTGACCTCCGGGAGGCCGATCTTGCCGGCGCCCTTGCGGGCGATGCGCAGATCGCACGCCATCGCGATCTCGAGGCCGCCGCCTACAGTGTGGCCGTTCAGCGCCGCGATGCAGAGCTTTGGCGTGTGCTCGAGGCGGCTCAACGTCTCGTTCGCGTGCAGACAGAAGTAGTATTTGAACGTCGGGTCCGACTCGCGGAGCATGTTGATGTTCGCTCCGGCGCAGAAGAACTTTTCGCCATGCCCGGTGATGACGATGACATGTACATCGTTGTCGAAGCGGGCCTCGAGGATCGCCGCATCGAGGTCCTTCATCATCTCGTGCGTGTAGCCGTTGACGGGCGGATCATTGAGGGTAAGCAGCGCGACGCCGGCAGAGGTGGCGTAGTCGACGAGAGCCATGCGCGCTCTTTACCAAACCGTCAGAAAAAGCGCTGCCCCCTGGTAGAAAGGCGCGGAATTGTGCTACCCCGCAGGGACGTGCTCATGAACGCGCAGGACGTGCGGCAGAAGTTGAAAGAACTGATGGTCGAGGAGCTGAACCTCGAGGGGAAGACGCCGGCCGACATCGACGACGCCGCGCCGCTGTTCGGCGAGGGGCTCGGCCTCGATTCGCTGGACGCGCTCCAGCTCGCCATGAGCGTGGAGGAGCGCTTCGGCGTCCGGATCCCGGAGGGCGACGAAGCGAGGCCGATCTTCGCGTCGGTGGACGCGCTCGTGGCCCACATCATCAAGTCGACCGCGGCGGCGTGATCGCGCCGCAGAGAGCCGTTCGAGCGTGCGCATCTGGGTGACGGGCATCGGGATCGTCTCGCCGCTGGCGCGCGGGGCGAGGGCGACGATGGACCGGCTCATCGCGGGGGATCGGGCCTTCGCGCCGCTCTCGCTGTTCGAGATCGCGGGGACGCGCGCGCGCATCGCCGCGGAGGTCCGCGACCTGTCGCCCGAGGAGGTGGCTCCCCCGGGCGAGGCGGAGGGGTGGTCTCGAACCGACGCGATGGCCGTGATCTCGGCGCGCGAGGCGCTCGCGCACGCGGGCATCGACCCGAGGGCGATGCCGGTCGACCTGGTGGTCGGCGGGACGACGGCCGGGATGTTCGAGACCGAGGAGCTGCTCGCCTGGCTGTCCCACGATCCCAGCGCGATCGCGCCGCTGAAGCGAATGCTCTCGCACCCGCTCTCGTCGACGGCGGACCACGTGCGCTCCGCGGTCGGCCCGTTCCGGCGGGTGAGGAGCGTCTGCAGCGCCTGCTCGAGCGGCGCGAACGCGGTGCTGCTGGGCGCTGCCTGGCTCCGGGCCGGCCTGTCCACCCGCGTCCTCGCCGGGGGCGCCGACGGCCTGTGCCGGCTGACGTACACCGGCTTCGGCGCGCTCGCGGCCGTCGATCCCGATCCGTGTCGCCCGTTCGATCGGCGGCGCGCCGGGCTGAACCTCGGCGAGGCCGCGGCGTTCCTGGTCCTCGAGCCGGAGGACGCCGCCCGCGCACGCGGGGCAGCGCCGATCGTCGAGCTCCGCGGCTGGGCGACGGGGGCCGAGGCGCATCACATAACGAACCCCGAGCGCGAGGGGCGCACCGCCGCGCGCGTCATGCGCGACGCGCTCCGGTGCGCCGCCCTCACGCCCTCGGACCTCGACTACGTCAACGCGCACGGCACCGCGACGCCGCTGAACGACGTCATGGAGAGCGCCGCCCTGCGCGCCTGCCTCGGCGCCGAGGTGAGCCGCATCGCCGTCTCGTCGTCCAAGGGGCAGATCGGGCATACGCTCGGCGCGGCGGGCGCGGTCGAGGCCGCGATCACCGCCCTCGCCATCGCGCGCGGCGTGATGCCGCCGACCGGCGGGCTCGAGGAGGTCGATCCGGAGTGCCAGCTCCTGCACCTCAAGGAAGCGCGCGAGGCGCCGATCCGCGCGGCGATGTCGAACTCCTTCGGCTTCGGCGGCACGGACAGCGTGCTCGTGTTCGCTCAGCCCGAGCGCTTTCCGCCGCCGCCCGGCGCCGGCAGCGCGCCCCAGCGGCGCCCGGTCGTCGTGACCGCGGCCGCGACGATCGGCCCGCTCGGCGTCCTCTCGTCCCGCGGCGGCGCCGCCTACCTCGAGCCGGGCCCGCCCCCGGCGGAGGGGCCGATCGCCTTCAACACGGGCGCGCACCTCGATCTCGCGCGCGCGAGGCGGCTCGACCGCGCTGGCCGACTGACGACCGCCGCGGTCCTCACGGCGATCTCGGACGCCGGGCTAGGCGCGGCGCCGGTCGACGCCGGCGCGAGCGCGGGCGATCCGGCGGCCGACGCCGCGCCGAGCCGCACGCTTCCCGGCGCCATCGTCGGCGCCTCCTTCGGCAGCGTCGACGCGTCGACCGCGTACATGCGGCGCATCTATGACAAGGGGGCGAAGTACGCGAGCCCCGCCGATTTCCCAAACCTGGTTCCCTCGTCGCCGGTCGGGCACGCTTCCATCTACCTGGGCCTCCGCGGGCCGGTGTTCGCCATGGCCGATCTCGGGGCGACGGCGGAGGCGGCCATGGTCACGGCCATCGAGCTCATCACGGCCGGCGAGGGGGAGGCGCTCGCCGCCGGCAGCGTCGAGGAGGCGAGCCCCATGATCGAGCGCTGCCTGGGCCCGATCTGCTCGGAGGTCGTCAACTGCGGCGTGCGCAGCGAGGGCGCCGCCGTGCTGCTCTTCGAGAGCGCCGCGCGCGTGCGCGAGCGTGGAGGGCGCCCCGTGGCGGCCGTGGCCTGGTGGAGCTCCTGGCGCGGCGACGGCGCGGGGGCGCTCGCGGGAGCACCAGCCCCGGCGCCCCTCGGTTCTCCGGCCGACGCCGCGCCGCGCGCGCAGCCCTGTGTCCCGGCGCCGGCCGCTGTGTTCGTCGGGCGGCAGGAAGAGCGCATCGTCGCCTGCTTGCGCGGCTCGCCGTGGGCCGAGGTGCCGCGCTCCACGCTGGCCTCGCGCGCGGGCGATCACGAGGGTGCCGGCGGGTTCGCTGCTGCCGCGGCGGTCGCGGTGCTCGCGAGCGGCGCCCTCGCGAGCGTGCTCATCCTGGGCGGCGCACCCGACCGCGGATACGCCATCCTGCTGGTCGCTCCCGGCGACGCGTGATCTCGTCGCTGCCTGCGTCCGGCCGTCGCGCGCGCCGCTTCGTGGGCGCCGCGTGCCTCCTGCTCTCGCTCGCAGGCACCTCCGCCTGCGCCGCGGGACACGCGCGGCGAGGCGGCGCGCTCGACGCCGAGCTCGCGCAGATCCTGCCGCGCTCTTCGCCGGGCGCGTCCGCCGCGCGGCTCGACGCGTCCGCGTGGCGCGCGGGGCGCCAGCGCCTCGCCGACCTCCGCCGCGTCGTCGAGGGGGCCGGCCCGCGCACGCTCCGCGTCCGCCTGGCGCTGCGGGAGCCGCGCACGGGCCATGTGCTCGAGGCGCGCGGCGCGATCGCGATCGCCCCGCCGGCGATCGCGACCGACGCGCGCGCGCGCACGGCGGGGAGCGCGTCCCTCGATCCGGAGGGCGCGCTCCGGATGATCCTCCTCGGCCCGGGCGGCACCACCGCGCTCGATCTGTGGGCGCGGGGCGATCGCTTCCGCTTCGCCGTCCCCGCACTCGATCTTCTGAAGCGCGGCGACGCGTCGACGCCGCGCGCGGCGCTCCGCGGCCTGCCGGTAGATTTCCTTCGCTGGTGGATGCTGCACCCGGCCGCGGGGACGCTGCTCTGGTACGAGCGCGCCGCGAGCACCGATTCCTTCGTCCTGCGCGACGGCGACGCCGTGATCGACCTGCGTATCAACGACCGCGGCTTGATCGGCGCGCGCCGCACGACGTGGTCGACCGCGGAGGGCGCGCGCCGGCGCCAGCTCGACGAGGAGGTCGTGATCGCCGAGGGCACCGGCTGCGGCAACGTCCGCTACGCGCAGGCCTCGACCGGGCTGCTGGTCACGGTGATCTGCGAGGCCGAGGAGCGCGATCGCGCTCCGGATCCGCGCGCCTTCGTCGATCCCGACGCGATCCGGCCGGGGGACGGCTCATGAGCGACGCGTGCGTGATCGCCTCGGGGGCCGTCTCCGCGCTCGGCCTCGGGCCTCTCGCCTACCGCGTCCCCGACGCTGGCGAGCCCGCGCCCGTCGCCATCGCGCACGACGCGGAGCTCGCGCGCGCCGGTCTCCAGCGGCCCTTCGCCGCGCGCGCCCCCGCGGAGCTCGGCGTCGCCCCGGCGAGCGACCGTGCCACGGATCTCCTGAAGGCGGCGCTCTCTCAGGCGCTCACCGCGCTGGAGGTCGTGCGCCCGGGCTGGCGCGGTGAGCGCATCGGCATCGCCCTCGGCACCTCCAGCGGCGGCATGCTCACCGCGGAGCGGTTCTTCGCGGCGCGGACCGAGGGCGCCGACGCCAGCTCGCTCGCCGCGCTGGCCTCGGGGGCCACGTATTTCGCGCCGTTCAACGACGCGCTCGCCGCGTTCGGGCTGGAGCGCACCCCCTTGCGCACGCATCTTCTTGCCGCGTGCGCCGCGAGCACCCTGGCGATCGGCCTCGGCCTCCGCTGGCTCGATCGCGACGCGTGCGATCTCGTGCTCGCCGGCGGCTACGACGCGCTCAGCGTCTTCGTCGCTGCCGGCTTCGAGGCGCTCCGCGCGACGACGGCGTCCAGGTCGCGCCCCTTTCGCATCGGCCGCGACGGCATGGCGCTCGGCGAAGGCGCCGCCGTCGTCGCCCTCGTCCGCGAGGATCGTCGCCGGGGTGCCCCGGTGATCGTCCGCGTCGCCGGCTTCGGCGCGTCGACGGACGCGGTGCACATCACCGCCCCGGATCGCACGGGCTCGGGGCTCGCGCGCGCCGGCGCGGCGGCGCTGGCTGACGCTGGCTGGCCTGCCTCGCGCGTCGGCCTCGTCAGCGCCCACGCCACGGCGACGCCCTACAACGACGCGATGGAGTCGCGCGCGATCGCCGCGGTGCTCGCGGCGCCCCGCCCCGGGGAGGGCCCGGGCGGGCTGCCGGGCTCCCCGACTCCGCCGGTGGTCCACCCGTTCAAGGCCCAGATCGGGCACACGCTGGGGGCCGCGGGCGCGCTCGAGACGCTCGCGGCAGCCGCCGCCCTCGCCGCCTCGATCGCGCCGCCGGCGGCGTCCGAAGGCGAGCTCGATCCCGACGCTCCGGTCCACCTGCTCGAGCGCGCCGAGGCACGCCCGCTCTCGGCGGCCCTCAAGCTCTCCGCGGCGTTCGGCGGCGCCAACGCCGCCCTCCTGCTCACTTCCTCGGCGAGCGGTCGCTGCCCGCGGCGCCCCCGTCCCGTGTACGTCCGCGCGCATGCGCGCGTCACGGGCTTCGAGCTCGGACGCCTCGCGGAGGCGACCGGCATCGCGCGCGACCGCCTCGCGCGCCTCGACGCGCTCTGCCGCCTCGGGCTGTCCGCGGTGGCGGCCCTCGCCGCCGCGGTGGGCGCCGACGTCTTGCGGGGCGCCGGCGTCGTCGCTGGCCATGCGCTCGCGACGCTCGACACCAACGAGGTCTACGATGCCCGCCGTCGCGCGCGCGGGGCCCGCTTCGTCGATCCGCGGCTCTTTCCCGCCACGTCGCCGAACGCGATCGCGGGCGAGTGCGCCATCGCCTACCAGCTCACCGGGCCGAGCTTCGCGGTCGGCGCCGGGCTCGGCGGCGCGCTGGAGGCGCTCCGCGCCGCGGCCGAGCTCGTCGCGTCGTCCGACGCGGATCGGATGGTCGTGATCGCGGCCGACGACGCGGGGCCGGTCGCGCGCGAGCTCCTCGGCCTCACCGGCGCGCAGCCCCGCGCGCTCGGCTGCGGCGCCGTCGCCCTTCTCCTCCAGGCGGACCCCGGCGACGCGGGGCCCCTGCGCGAGGTCGACCTCGATCTCCCGGTCGACCATGACGGTCCGGTCGGCCATCTCGCCCTGCTTCGCTGGCTCGAGGCGCGCGGGTAGCCTGTCCGCGCCGTCCGCGGCCGTCTTGATCGCTTCGCTTGCCGATCCGCACCCCGATCTGGCAAGGTCCCCAGCTGGAATCGGCTTCTTCCCCTGAGCGTTGTCCTGCCCGCGTATGCTCTGCCGCAAAACAAAAGCTGTCGCTTCACTCCTCGTCGTTGCTTCGACCGTCCTCGCCGGCTGCGCGACCCACTACATCCCGAACACCGACGTCGAGGACAACGAAGACAACCGCAAGATCATCTCGTTCTGCGAGAAGTATCGAAACGCGGTGGAGAGCAAGAACGTCGGCGCGCTGCTCCAGCTCGCCTCGCCCAAGTACTACGAGGACGGCGGCAACATCGACGCGGCGGACGACCTCGATTACGCCGGCCTGCGCCAGTACCTCACCGGCAAGTTCCAGGACGCGCGCGCGATCCGCTACGAGATCCGCTACCGGCGCGTCCTCAGGGACGATGACGTCATCTACGTCGACTACACCTACAGCGCCAGCTACCGCATCCCGGGCCGCAAGGGCGAAGAGTGGCGCCGCAAGGTGGAGGACAACCGCCTCGAGCTGGTGGAGCACCAGGACGAGTACCGCATCGTCGCAGGGATGTAGCGCGCGGTCGGCCGGCGCGACGGCGCGGGACGCCGTCTCGCGCGCGTCGCGAGCCGCTCGAGCGCAGGGGGAGGCGAGCGAGGCGTGCTGCGGTAGCGCATCGGTCGAGCGCTCGACGCGGCTCGGGCCGCGCGGCAGCTCGTCGGTCCACGTCCAGTCCCGCCCGCCAGAAGTCCGGCCAGGGATGGCCGGACTTCTGCGCCGCTTCGCGGCGGCTTCGCGCGGGCGGGCCTCGCTTTGTTTTCTCGGGGCTTCGCCCCGAACCCCGGCGTCCGCTTCGTGGAACTAGTTGAGCGCGCTCTTCGACGAAGGGGCGTCGAAGACGCCCTTCTCCTTCGCGGCGGCGAGCACGCGGAGCGCCGTCCGGTAGCCGCGCAGGACGAGCGGCTTCGCGGCGAACCGGTTCATGTAGCTGTACCGGCCGATCGCGGGCGCCACGTCCAGGAACGTCACGTTCGGGTAGAGCTTGGAGAGAAGCTCGACGCCGCGGCGCTCCTTCTCGGCCAGGAGGATGCTGAGCGACTGCCGGACGACGCCGAGCGCGCCGCTCCTCGCGATCGACCGCTGCGCCTCGTCGCGCTCCTCGGGACGGTAGATGTTGGAGATGATCACGATGTTCGCGCCGGCGTTCACGGCCACGTCGGCGGAGAGCGTCCTGATCACCTCGCCGCTCAGGTGATAGCGGCCGTTGATGCGGTAGGGCCGGAACAGGCCGGGCACGCAGCAGCTGGCGGCGACGGCCTGGCTGATGGGCGTGGCCTCGTCGTAGCCCGGGCCGAACACGACGCGCTTCGCGCTGTCGACGTCGACCGCTGTCACGTAGACGGCGTGCGGCAGCTGCCGGAAGTCGTTGATCGGCAGCGTCCGGCGCACGTAGCGCTCGAGCCGATCGATCGAGAACACGCCCGAGCAGAGGTACCCCGGATCGAACAGATCGCGCAGCCCGGGCGCCCCGAAGAAGCTCGACACGTGGAGGCGCGGCCCGCGGTGACGTCGCCTCCACGGCAGGCGATAGGCGTCGAGCAGCACATCGAGCGGGATGTCCTGCCCGTACGTCGCGCTGACCAGCGCGCCTGCTCCCGCGCCCACGTAGATCTCTGGATGGATCCCCAGCTCCTCGCAGGCTTTCAGCACGCCGAGGTGCGCCAGGCCCCGCGCCGCCCCCCCGGAGCCAACGAACGCGATCTTGAGGCGGCTCATGGAGCCATGATCTTGTCGGAGATGCGGCACAGGCGCAAAGCCTACTGTAGCTGGAAGTCCTCGAGCAGCCGATAGATCCGGAATCGCGGGCCGTCTCGCCGCAGCCACACGACGATCTCGTCGCCGAGCAGCCGGTCGGCCGCGATCCGCGCGGTCATGATCGGCACCCGGATCACGATGTCCTGGTCGTCGAGCGTCTCCGGCTGGATCGCGGGGTGGTGCGGCGCCGCGAGCACGTCCTCTGCCCGGAAGATCTGGACCTCCGACTCCCGGTAGATCGGCTCTCCAGCGAGCTTCCCGTACTCGAGCCGCCGGAAGCGCTGCTCCCACCACGTCCCCGCGCTCGGCGGCTGCCCTTGCCCGCCGGATCCGGTCTGGATCGCGAGGGCATCGCGCGTCAGCAGCTCGCTGAACGCCTCGCTGTCCTCGGCGATCACCCGCTTGAAGAACTCGGCCACGACGTCCAGCGCCAGGCCGACGCCAAGGGGCGTCCGGAGCGTGACGACGCTGTCCCGGGCGTCGGCTTGATTCACCGGCTGCGGAGGGGTGCTCGCCGGATCGATCGCCACGCCGTCGGGGCGTCGGCGCGCGTCGGGCAGCGCGGAGGCGGCGGGAAACGACGCCGAGCCCCCGAGCGCGCACCCCAGCAGGAGCGACGAGCCGAGGAGCGCGGCGAGGAGCAGCGAGGGAGGCGGAGGCGGCGCTTGCGAGGTGTCTGGGGCGCCGGCCGGCGATGGGCGCGCCCGCGTCCCGTGCGGGCAGCGGCGGCGTTCAGATCGGCTCGATCGCTGGCTCATCGGCGCGGGTGAACGTCACGATCGCACGCTCACCGACGTGGGTCCATCCCGCGGGGGCCTGGTCGTCGTCGAAGTCCGACGCGACGAGCGTCAGCCGGCTCGCGGCGTAGTCGGGCATTCGCATTCGACCCAGGCCGCCGTCGCTCAGCAGCCGCTCCATGTCGTCGCTGCCCTGGTAGATGCGGTACGCCATCGGCGTGCCGCCGTGAGCCACGAGCAGGTACTCCGGGTTCGTGACCACGATGTTCATCGCGCTCGGCCCCGCCCCTTCCTCCGCGCAGAGCCGGTCGACGAGCGCGATCGAGGACCGGAGGGCCGCCCGCGCGCTCGCCGCGTCCACGGTCGGCCGATCGAGCTGGTTGCTGTCATGGAGGAAGGACAGGAACAGGTGGAAGAGGAGCTCGCTGTCCGTCTCGCCGCGGACGTCCCGCGCGAGGAACTGCGGCAGCGAGTCGCTGAGCTGGGTCCGCAGCCGGGCGAACCCTTCGACCGTGCCCGTATGGGCGAACAGCCACTGCCGGTAACGGAAGGGGTGCGTGTTCTCGGTCCGCAGGCTGCCGACCGTCGCAGCCCGGACATGCGCCACGAGGATGTCGGCGCGCACGTCCTTCGTCATGTCGCCCAGGCTGATCTCGGGACGATCGTCGATCGGTCGGCGCTTGAGGAGAATCTCTCCTCCCTGGTAGAACCCGACTCCCCAGCCAGGGATCACACCCTCCCTTCGGCGAACCGTGAGGGCACGACCTTCAAGCTCGATCGCACGCGCGCCGAGATCCGGACGGTTACCGATGAAGCCGACGAGACGAGCCATAGCTTTGTCCTCGCGAGTTGGGTCGGGGGGCGGGGGCCGTGTCCGGCTCGCCGGTAGAGCGCTCCCTCATCTGCAAGCAGGGGTGGCTCCGTCGGTCGGCCGCGTGAGCGTGGGTCGCGGGTTGCGCCCTATGCTTTCTTGATACGACAGAGTCGACCTGCAAGCGGAGCAAAAACGGATCCCCGGCGCCGCCGCCAGCTGCGGGCACGGGTTGACCACACCGCCCGCGGAGCGTTGCGCTGCTCGCCGCGGGTCGCGTTATCTCTCACTCACACTCCACCCACGTCGGTCTCCTGCGCTCGGGCAGCGGCTAACCTCGCTTGCTCCACGCGTCGGCCCATCGCGTCGACGCTGTGGCGCATCGCGCCGTGGCCCGCGCCGCGAGCGGTGACCTAGCACCTGGCGGGGCTCTGACGCGCGGCACTAGGGCGAGAGCCGGTTCAGCATGCGCGGGAACGGGATCGTCTCGCGCACGTGGGGCAAGCCGCAGATCCAGGCGACGCTCCGCTCGACGCCCAGCCCGAAGCCCGCATGCGGGAAGGTGCCATACCGGCGCAGATCCAGGTACCAGCTGAACGCCTCGGGGGGCAGCTTGTGCGCCTCGATTGCCCGCTCGAGCGTGGCGAGATCGTCCTCGCGCTGCCCGCCGCCGATCACCTCGCCGTAGCCCTCCGGCGCCAGGACGTCGACGCAGAGGGCGAGCCGGGCGTCCGTCGGATCGCGCTTCATGTAGAAGGCTTTCACCTCGGCCGGATAGCGGTGGATCATGACAGGGCGATCGTACCGGCTGGAGATGATCGTCTCGTCCTCCCCGCCGAGGTCCTCGCCCCACGGGAAGTCTGGAACTCCAGCATCTCCCGCCGTCTTGCGCTTCTCCGCGCGCGACTCGTTCAGGATGGCGACGGCCTCGTCGTAACGGATGCGCGGGAACGGCTTCTTGACCGCCTCGAGCTTCCCGACGTCGCGCTCGAGCACGGCGAGCTCGGGGCGGCGCCGCTCGAGGACGCGCTCGACGATGAAGCAGAGGAAATCCTCGGCGAGGTCCATGTCGCCATCGAGGTCCATGAACGCGACCTCGGGCTCGACCATCCAGAACTCGGCCAGGTGGCGGCGGGTCTTCGACTTCTCCGCGCGGAACGTCGGCCCGAAGCAGTACGCCTTGCCGAACGCGGCGGCCGCCGCCTCCATGTAGAGCTGCCCGGACTGGGTGAGGTACGCCTTGTCGCCGTGGTAGTCGGTCTGGAACAGCGTGCTCGTCCCCTCGCACGCGTTCGGCGTGAAGATGGGCGCGTCGACGAGCGTGAACCCTCGCCCGTCGAAGAAGTCGCGGATGGCCTGGATGATGGTGTGACGCACGCGCAAGATCGCGTGCTGCCGCCTCGAGCGCAGCCAGAGGTGGCGGTGATCCATGAGGAAGTCGGTCCCGTGCTCCTTCGGCGAGATGGGATACTCTCCGCTGGTCGGGCCGAGCAGGCGGAAGCCGGACGCGACGACCTCGAAGACCCCGGCGCGCTTCGGGTGCGCCTTCACCTCGCCCGTGACCTCGAGCACGCTCTCCTGCGTGACCTTGTCGGCGGCGGCGAAGAGCTCCTCGCCGACGTCGCTCTTCGCCATCACGCACTGGACGGTGCCGAAGCCGTCGCGCAGCTCGAGGAAGTGGAGCTTGCCGCTCGAGCGCTTGTTGTAGAGCCATCCGCGGAGCGCGACAGTGCCGCCGACATGCGCGCTGAGGTCGCTGGTAGCGATGACGGGCGTGTCCTGCATGGGAGCCCGAAATAGCACGGTTTAGTTGCGGCTGACGCCGGCTACGGCCAAAAATGGCGCCATCTTGGTCCGCCGAATGCGTCGCGCGCTCCGCCCGCCTGCGTCCCTCATGCTGCTCGCCGCAGGGGGCTTGCTGCTCGCCGCAGGCGGCTGCTCGGCCCTCTTTCCGGAGCTCGAGTCCAGGCTCCACGCGCCCCCGGAAGGGCAGGAGCTCCACCCCCCTCCGCCCGAGGACGTCCGCTGGCTCCGCGTCCTCTCGGCGCGGATCCCGGAGCGCACGCGGGACGGTCGGGCCTGGGATCCCGATGTCGTCGGCCTCCCGGACCCTTATGTCCGCGTCCTGGTCAACGACGTGGAGCTCTTCCGGACCGCCGTGCAGTCGGACACCCTGGAGCCGACCTGGCCCGGCGGTCCCAGCGGAAATTTCCACGTCTCGCCGGAGGACCGGCTCCGGGTGGAAGTCTGGGAGTCGGACCCGCTCGTCGACAAGCCCATCGGGCTGCACGACATCGGCCGCCCCACCGATTCGCAGCGCGCCGCCGGCGAGATCCAGGTCGATCTGGACGCGGGCGGCTCCCTCACGCTGGCGTTCCAGCCGGCCCATGCCCGGGTCGGCCTCGGCCTCTGGTACCAGCTCTACTCGGGCTCCGCGTTCGTCTCGCGGACCGAGGAGGGCGGGCCCGCCGAGCGCGCCGGGCTCCGCAAGGGCGACGAGGTGCTCGAGATCGCGGGGCGGCCCGTGCGGCGCATGTCCGTGGCCGAGATCCGGGGCACGCTCGACGCCGTGCCGCGCGGCGGGCTCGTGCTCGTGGTCAAGCACGCCACGGGCGCGACCGAGCGGATCCGGGTCCACGCGGGGCCCGTCTACCCGCTGTTCGAGCGCTACGGCGCCGTCGAGTAAGGGGAGCCAGCGCGCCGTGAAGATCCCGCCGTTCGGGCTCACCACCCGGGAGATCCGCGAAGAGCTCGCGCCGCTGCGGAACGACTTCTCGATCGCCGTCTGCCGCGCGAAGAACCCGTTCAACATCGGCGCGATCATCCGCGTCGCGCACTCGTTCCTGGTGCGGGAGATCTTCCTGATCGGGACCGAGCCCTTTTACGAGCGCGCCTCGATGGGCATGCAGAAGTACGAGACCATCGTCGAGTGCCCCGACGAGGCGACCTTCCTCGAGGCGGCGCGCGGCCGCCCGCTCATCGGCGTCGAGCGCGACCACGCGCGGCGGACCCTCTGGGAGGCGCCGCTGCCCCACGGGCTCGTCTTCCTCTTCGGCAGCGAGGACGACGGGCTGCCGCAGGCGCTGCTCGACGCGTGCGAGGACGTGATCGCGATCCCCATGTACGGGATCAACCACTCGTACCCGGTGGCGATCGCCGCGGGCATGACCATGTGCGAGTGGGCGCGGCGGCGCGACCCGCGCGGCGGCGTGATCCGCGCCGGAGGGTGATGCGCGCCGCCCGCTGCCGTTGGGGGGCGCGGGGTCGCTACTCGCGGAAGCGCTCGAATACGAGGAGCTCGCCGAGGAGATCGTGATCGAGCGTCCCGGCAGGGCGCATCCCGAGCTTCTCGATCACCCGGAGCGAGGCGCGGTGCCAGGCGGGCGTGGTGGCGATCACGCGCGTCACGCTCGACTGCTGCAGCGTCCAGTGCAGGACCGCGCGCGACCCCTCGGTCGCGTAGCCCTGCCCCTGGGACTTGCCCTCGACGCCGTAGCCGATCTCCACGGTGCCGGCCGCGTCGGGCCGGCCATTCAGCACCACGCTGCCGACGACGACGCGCGCTTCTTGCCCGCGCGTCACCATCAGCCGCGTGCCCCACAGGAAGGCGTCGGGATCCTCGCGCAGCCGCTCGAGCGGCGAGCTGAAGGCGCGCTCGACGAGCGCGCGTCCAGGCCATGCGTCGGGGAAGCGCGCGCCGGAGAGCGCCTCGGCCTCCAGGCGATCGCCGCGGATGACCGCCTCGAGCAAGGGCAGCGAGACCGGGGTGAGCTCTAGGCGCTCGGTAGTCAGGGTGCTCATCGCGAACCTGCGGCGGATCAGATCACGCGTTGCGGCCTGCCGGAAGCCGAAATGGCGAAGGGCCGACTTCCCCGGGAGGAAGCCGGCCCTCGCCCGGCTGGCCTGGCGCTCAGCGGTCAGCGCCGCGCGCCGCGATCAGAAGTCGTGACCGTGGCCCGCGTGGCCGCCACCGGCCGCCGCCTTCTCCTCCTTCGGCCGCTCGGCGATGAGCGCCTCGGTGGTGAGCATCAGGCTGGCGACGCTGGCCGCGTTCTGGAGCGCCGACCGGACGACCTTGGCCGGGTCGATGACGCCCATCTCGAGCAGGTTGCCGTAGTCGCCCGAAGCCGCGTTGTAGCCGAACGACTCCTTGCCCTCGCGCACCTTCTGCACGACGATCGAGCCCTCTTCCCCGGCGTTGGCCGAGATCTGGCGGAGGGGCTCCTCGATGGCGCGGCGGATGATGTTCACGCCGAACCGCTGCTCGTCGTTGACCTGGAGCTTCTCGAGCGAGCTCTGCGCGCGGATGAGCGCCACGCCGCCGCCCGGGACGATGCCCTCCTCGACGGCCGCGCGGGTCGCGTGGAGCGCGTCCTCGACGCGAGCCTTCTTCTCCTTCATCTCGGTCTCGGTCGCGGCGCCGACCTTGACCACCGCGACGCCGCCCACGAGCTTCGCGAGCCGCTCCTGGAGCTTCTCGCGGTCGTAGTCGCTCGTCGTGTTCTCGATCTGCGCGCGGATCTCCTGCTGCCGGGCCTTGATCTTGTCCTTCTTGCCCTGGCCGCCGACGATCGTGGTGTTGTCCTTGTCGATGATGACCGTCTTGGCGCGGCCGAGATCGCTGATCGTGACGTTCTCGAGCTTGAGGCCGAGCTCCTCCGCGATCACCTGGCCGTCCGTCAGGGTCGCGATGTCCTTCAGCATCTCCTTGCGGCGGTCGCCGAAGCCCGGCGCCTTCACGGCCGCGCAGTGCAGCGTGCCGCGGAGCTTGTTCACGACGAGGGTCGCGAGCGCCTCGCCCTCGACGTCCTCGGCGATGATGAGGAGCTGCTTCTGGCTCTTGGCGATCGCCTCGAGCACCGGGAGCAGGTCCTTCATGTTGGAGATCTTCTTCTCCGAGATGAGGATGTACGCGTCCTCGAGGTTCGCCTTCATCGCCTCGGGATCGGTCACGAAGTACGGCGAGAGGTAGCCGCGGTCGAACTGCATGCCCTCGACCACGTCGAGCGTCGTGTCGGCGCTCTTCGCCTCCTCGACCGTGATCACGCCCTCCTTGCCGACCTTCTCCATCGCGTCGGCGAGGAGCTTGCCGATCGTCTCGTCGCCGTTCGCGCTGATCGTGCCGACCTGCGCGATTTCCCGCGCGTCCTTGGTCTGCTTGGCGGAGCCGCGGAGGTGCTCGACGATCGCCTCGACCGCCTTGTCGATGCCGCGCTTGATCTCCATCGGGTTGTGGCCCGCCGCGACGAGCTTGGAGCCCTCGCGGTAGATCGCCTGCGCGAGCACGGTCGCGGTGGTCGTCCCGTCGCCGGCGATGTCGCTCGTCTTCGAGGCGACCTCGCGGACCATCTGGGCGCCCATGTTCTCGAAGCGGTTCTCGAGCTCGATCTCCTTGGCGACGGTCACGCCGTCCTTGGTGACCGTCGGCGAGCCGAAGCTCTTCTCGATGACGACGTTGCGCCCCTTCGGGCCGAGCGTGACCTTGACCGCGTCGGCGAGGGCGTTGACGCCCGCGAGGATGCTGCTGCGGGCGGACTCGTTGTAGATGATCTCTTTGGCTGCCATGGTGTCTCTCCTAAGTTCCTGCTGTCGCCCGCGTCACTTCTCGATCACGCCGAGGATGTCGTCCTCGCGGAGGATGAGGTGCTCCTCGCCGTCGATCTTCACCTCGGTGCCCGAGTACTTGCCGAAGAGGACGCGATCGCCCTCCTTGACGTCGAGCTTGCGCACGGTACCGTCCTCGCCGACCTTGCCGTTGCCGACGGCGATGACCGTGCCTTCGATCGGCTTCTCCTTCGCCGTGTCCGGGATGTAGAGACCCCCCTTGGTCTTCTCTTCTTCCTTCACGCGCTGAACGATCACGCGGTCCTGGAGCGGTCGAATCTTCATCTTGACGAATCCTCCGGGGACGAGCGCCGCGTCCCACGAGACGGCGGGACCCCAGCGGCCTGAACAAGAGGTCGCGAGGTCCCGTACGATTGCAGCCTGGGCACTTTGCTAGCACTCGCTTCTGACGAGTGCTAGCGGGCGGCGCGGAAGATAGCCACCCCCCAGAGGGTGTCAAGCGCGGCCCGGACCGGTACTTTGCGCGTTAGCAGCCAGGCGCTGGGGTGGCTGTAAGTCCCGAAGATCGCAAGGAAAGTGCGCGGCGTGTGGCTGGGCTCGCCGAGGTGCGTCCGCTAGAGTGACTTTATGAGGGCGGAACTGCGGCAGCACAGCGAAGCGACGCCCTCACGGTCTCCAGCCCGAGGGAGGCCGACAGGACGTGTCTGGTTGACCTGAGCGCGCGGTGGCCCGGGTTACGTCGGTATCCAGGGCGCCCGCGCATGTGAGGTGCGCCCGTGAGCCAAGCGATCTCTGTGTCCCCGAGCATGACCCGCTACTTCCAGGAGGTTGTGGACGAGGCGCTCCGAGTTCGGAACGTCGCCGCGACCGAGGCGGCGTCGAGTTACCTGGTCGGTCTGCTTTGTGCCTTCGCTCACCCGGACGAGCACGCCGAGTCTGCCTTCAACCAGCCCCTGACCTTTCTGCTGCGCGATGCCCTGGAGGCCTCCGGCGCCGAGCGCTTCCGGCGGCTGCGCAACCTCGGCGACGGCGTGCTCTACGTGGTCGGCTTCTTCGGCGGCCACATCGAGCTCAAGGGGATCGATCGCGGTTACGTGGTCGGGGTCGGCTCGACCGCCTACCACCATGCCGCCGCTATGCTGCGCCTCAACGCGCGCGTCGGCCAGGGGCCCGATGTTCTTTCGGAGATGGCGGAGAAGTTCGAGCGCTTCGCGAGCGTCCTGAACGATGTGGCCGACGGTACGCTCGCGTCCGGCGCGCGCGACGAGCGGTCGGTGCTCCGGCTGTACGAGCGCTGGCTCCGCACCGGCTCCAGCCGCCTCGCCGATGAGCTCGGGGCACGAGGGCTCGTGCCGAGCCGTGGGACTGGCGGGCTCAACTGATGCAGGGCGCGACCTTTCCCGCCAGGATCCAGCAGCAGCTCGCGCTGACCTACGCGCTCGACGACGCGCCCGCCGTCGACGACTTCATCCGGCCGACGGACGGCAGCGCGCGCGAAGCGCTGCTGATCCGGCACGGGGACGGAGACATCGAGGTGGCGCTGCACCTGCCCCGCCGCGCGATCGCGCGGGGGCGAGAGGGGACGTTCGACGAGATCTGCCAGATCGTCGAGGGCGTGAGCCACTTCCTCTATGTGGCCGAGCGGGCGCGCCGGGAGCTCCCGGCGACCCAGCTCGAGCTCGAGCTCCAGGCCGAGGTCGACAAGTACGTGATGCTCGTCCACGGCGGTCTGGCCGAGGAGGTCGAGCTTCCGGGCCCGCCGCTCCGGCGCCGCGACGAGGGCGCTCCGCCGGGGCGACAGCGCTTCGAGCCCGAGCGCGCGGCGCAGATCCGCGCCCACCTCTTCGAGCGGGTCACCTTCATGGATCCCCCGGGCACGGAGACCGGCGATCGCTACCGGATCGCGAACGAGCTGGCGGCGCGGTTCGCGGGCAGGCTCGAGGCCGAGTTTGCCCGCCGCGGGCGACACGCGGAGCTGCTGGCCGCGCTGCGACGCTTCTACGCGGCGGGGCAGACGGAAAAGATCGCCCTCGCGCGCGCGGCTTGATCGCGCCACTCAAGCCAGACGAGCGCTCGGCGTCCGCGTCGTGGGGGGCGGATGGCGCCGGGCGCGCGTCGCGCCCACGACGCGCGGCGCCGCGGCCGCGACGCGCGGCGCTGAATCGTTCTCTCTTGACCAGTTCGCGCGCACGTACTCTCATCCGCATCCACGATGCCTTCCGCGAGCATGACGCCGCCCCGTGTACTGGTGGCTGAAGACGAACCGGCGATGTTGAGCCTTGTTGCGCGTCACCTGAGGAACATGGGTTTCTCGGTGATCGAGGCCTCCGAGGGCGATGCCGCCTGGGACCTCGCGCGCGAGCACCGGCCGGACCTGGTGATCCTCGACGTGATGATGCCCGGCATGAGCGGCTGGGAGATCTGCAAGAGGCTGAAGGGCGACACCTCCGACGGGCGTCCCTTCGCGAACACCGGCGTCATCATGCTCACCGGGATCGGTGAGAACCTGAACGAGATGACCTCACCGCTCTTCGCGGCGGACGCCTGGCTGAACAAGCCGTTCGATTTCGCAGACCTCGATGCGCGGGTGCGCGAGACGCTCGCGCGCTACGCGAAGCAGCTGCCTGGAACGAACGGCGGCAAGGGCCAGGCGAGCGCCGAGGGCGAGGAGCGCGAAGCCGCCTCGCAGCCGTCGCCGCGCGCGCAGCAGTCCTCCGGGGCGCGCGCGTCGGGGGCGAAGAGGTCGGCGGCGAACGGTGCCGCGGCGAGCAAGGCCGCGGCGCCGAAGCCGGCGGCGGCGAAGAAGGCCGCGGCGCCGAAGCCGGCGGCGGCGAAGAAGGCCGCGGCGCCGAAGCCGGCGGCGGCGAGCAAGGCCGCGGCGCCGAAGCCGGCGGCGCCGAAGCCGGCGGCGGCGAAGAAGGGCGCGGCGCCGAAGCCGGCGGCGGCGAAGAAGGGCGCGGCGCCGAAGCCGGCGGCGGCGAGCAAGGCCGCAGCGCCGAAGCCGGCGGCGGCGAAGAAGGGCGCGGCGCCGAAGCCGGCGGCGGCGAGCAAGGCCGCGGCAGCGAAGAAGGGCGCGGCGCCGAAGCCGGCGGCGGCGAGCAAGGCCGCGGCGCCGAAGCCGGCCGCGAAGCCGGCCGCGGCGGCGAAGAAGGGCGCGGCGCCGAAGGCGGCGGCGGCGAGCAAGGCCGCGGCGCCGAAGCCGGCCGCGAAGCCGGCCGCGCCGAAGAAGACCGCGGCGAAGTCGGCCGCCCCGCAGAAGTCGGCCGCCCCGCAGAAGCCGGCCGCCCCGCAGAAGCCGGCCGCCCCGCAAAGATCGGCTGCAAAGCCCGCCGCGGCGAAGAAGGCAGCCGCCACGAAGGCGGCACCCAAGAAGAAGACGGCGAAGTGATCCAACCCGGGCCCGCGCTGTACGCGGCGCCCGGTCACGTCGTTTCCACACCACACACGTGCTCGGCCGCCACAGTCGAGGTGCAGGGACACCGCCGGTCAGAGCGCGCGGCGAGGGCCGTCGCACGTCAGCGGCGCTGCGCATCCATGCCCTCGGTCCGCTGACGTCAGAAGTCGCCCTGCGCGGGAATCGTCGGGGATCGCCGCGCGTCATGCCTCGCACGCCGCGCGCTCGTCTCCCAGGAACTTTCGGGCGCGTGACCCGTCAGCGGGTACAATGCTGCGACGTTTCCACTTCGAAGGCCCCCGCGGGGGGCGTCCGGAGCGCTGAGCACCGTGAGCGACTCTCGCACGAAGCACCTGGACCGCATCCGCAGCGCCGCGTTGGCTGTCGAGCTGAGGCTCCGGTTCGGGCGCGCGCTGCGCGCTCTGCCGAGCGCGCTGACGCTCGCGCTGGCGGTCGCTGCCGGGACGCTCGCGGTCCACAAGGCGCTGCCGGCGCACCTCGGCGAGCAGCGCGCGCGGCAGCTCCTCCTCGGCGCCGGGCTGCTCGTGCTGGCCACGCTCGTCGTGGCGATGCTGCGCCGCCTGCCTCCCCGCGCCGGCACGATGGCGCTCGACCGGCACCACGGCCTCCAGGACAGGCTGACCAACGCCCTCGCCTTCGAGGCGCTGCCCGCGGCGCAGCGGACCCCGCTGATGGAGGCCGCCATCGACGACGCCTGCGAGCACGCCGGCGGGCTGCGCCCCGCGGGCGCCGCGCCGCTCGCCGTCCCGCGCGAGCTCCTGGCCTCGGCCGCGGTGGGCCTCGGCGTGCTCGCGGTGGCGCTGCTCGAGGTGCGCACCCCGCGCAGGCCGGCGCCCGTCGCGCAGACCATCGACGCGCTCACCATGTCGCCCGACGACATCGAGCTCTTCAAGGATGCGGCGAAGGCGCTCGATCGGCAGGACCAGAGCCCGGAGATGAAGTCCGCGGTCGAGCGGTTCAACCAGCTCATCGAGGACATCGCGAACAAGCGCCTCGACCGGACCGAGGCGTTCCGCCGGATGGAGGCGCTCGAGCGCGAGCTCCTCAAGGGGGCCGAGGCCGACCTGAAGGCGCTCGAAGAGGAGCTGAAGGAGACCGGGATCGACCTCAAGAAGAGCGATCTGGCGAAGGGCGTCGGGGAGTCTCTCGAGAAGAAGGACCTCGAGAAGGCGAAGAAGGACCTGAAGGAGCTCGCCGAGAAGCTCCGCGACAAGAAGCAGAAGTTCGACAAGGCCGAGATCGAGCGGCTGCGCAAGGCGCTGGCCGAGGCGGCCTCGCGCCGCAAGGAGGCCCTCGCCGCGATCAACGAGAAGCGGGCCGAGGCGCGCGAGCAGCTCCTCAAGCAGAAGCAGAAGGCCTCGACGAGCGATCAGCAGAAGGCCGAAGAGGAGCGGCTGCTCAAGAAGAAGGAGCGCGAGCTGGAGCGGCTCGACCGGGAGGCCGAGCAGAAGGAGCGGACCGGGCGCCAGCTCGATCGGCTCGACCGGGAGCTCGCCAAGGCTGCCGAGGACCTGATGCGGGATCTCGGGATGTCGGCGGACGATCTCGAGCAGGCTGCCGAGGACATCAACCGGATGCAGCAGGAGGAGATGTCCGAGCAGGAGAAGGAAGAGCTCCGCCAGCGGCTCGAGGAGCTCCGGGAGCTTGTGCGCCAGCAGGGCCAGGGGGGCAAGCAGCGGATGGCGAGGATGCTCCGCTTCGGCAAGCGCGCGCGCGGCAGCCAGGGCGGCGGCGACGAGCAGCAGGGGCAGGGGCAGGGGCAAGAGGGCCAGCAGGGCCAGGACCGGCAGGGCGACGGCGAGCAGGAAGGCCAGAACGGCCAGCAAGGCCAGGGCAAGGGCGGGCAGGGCCAGGGCCAGGAGCTGGTGATCGGGCCGGGCGGCAAGAAGATCATGATGCCGGGCGGGCAGGGCCAGGGGCAGGGGCAGGACGGGCAGGGGAGCGGCCAGGGCAACAGCAACGGCGGCAACCAGCCCGGCGGCGACGGCGCCGGCTCCGGCCGCGGCGGCGAGGTCGCGGGCAAGCGCACGGACCCGAAGATGGGGACGCAGGACGTCCAGGCGCAGGGGCTCGACACGCAGGAGGGGCCCTCGAACAGCGAGGTCATCCTCAGCGCCGCCGAGCGGGGCTTCAAGGGGACCGGCTACAAGAAGGTCTTCACCGACTATCACACCGTCGCAGAGCAGCAGATCAACAAGGACCAGATCCCTGATGGCTACAGGTTCTACGTGAACCGGTATTTCCAGCTCATCAGGCCGCGCGAGTGAGTCGAGCCGGCGGCTCGAACGCGACCGCGCCTCCACGGACGCTCCGCGACAGCGGGCTCGAAGCAGGACATTATGGCCGAGAAGACGAAGGAAGCAGCGCGGGCTGAGGTGGACGACTTCCGCGCGAGCATCGGAGGGCTGCGCGAGGAGGTGGGGAAGGTCATCGTCGGCAACCGCGAGGTGGTCGACGGCGTGCTCACGTGCATGCTCGCGGGCTCGCACGCGCTCCTCGAGGGCGTGCCGGGGCTCGGCAAGACGATGCTCGTCCGCACCATGGCCGAGGCGCTCGACCTCCAGTTCTCGCGCATCCAGTTCACGCCCGACATGATGCCGGCGGACATCATCGGCACGACGGTCATCGACGAGAGCGCGGGCGGGCAGCGGTCGTTCTCGTTCCGCAAGGGGCCCATCTTCGCGAACATCGTCCTCGCCGACGAGATCAACCGGGCGACGCCGAAGACGCAGAGCGCGCTCCTCGAGGCCATGCAGGAGCACCGGGTGACGGTCGCGCGGCAGAGCTACACGCTGGAGGAGCCGTTCTTCGTCCTGGCGACCCAGAACCCCCTCGAGAGCGAGGGGACCTACCCGCTCCCGGAGGCGCAGCTCGACCGGTTCTTCTTCAAGCTGCACGTGCCGTTCCCCAGCCGCGAGGAGCTGAACTCGATCCTCGAGCGGACGACCGGCACGGACGCGATCGAGGTGCGGCCGGTCCTGAACAAGGAGCGGATCGTCGCCATGCAGCGGCTCGTGCGCGAGGTGCCCGTGGCGAAGCACGTCCAGGACTACGCGGTGCGGCTCCTCCAGGCCACGCACCCGGCAGAGGGCGAGAGCCTCGACGAGGTGAAGCGGTTCGTGAAGTTCGGCGCGTCGCCCCGGGGGGCGCAGGCGCTCCTGCTCGCCGCGAAGATCCGGGCCCTCTTCGAGGGGCGGTTCGCGGCCTCCGTCGATGACGTGCGCGCGTGCGCGCTCCCCGCGCTGCGCCACCGCGTGCTCCTCAACTTCGAAGGGGAGGCCGAGGGCGTGAAGACCGACGAGGTGCTGCAGGCGATCCTCAAGCGCTTGCCGGAGAGCAAATGAGGGAACGTCGAAGGTAGCATGGGGCTCTTCGACGCCTTCAAGAGGGCCGCTGCGCCGCTTCGACGGCTCTCCACGCTCTCGCCGCTCTCCGCGAGCGCCTCCGACGAGGATCTCTTCGACGACGAGTTCCAGCGCAAGCTCGACTACCTCGCGATGGTGAGCCGCCGCGTCTTCTCCGGCGCGATGCGCGCGGAGCGGCGGACCAAGAAGACCGGATCCGGCGTCGAGTTCGCCGACCACCGCGACTACGCCCCCGGCGACGACTTCCGGTACCTCGACTGGGCCGCGTACCAGCGCTTCGACCGGCTCCTCATCCGGCTCTACGAGGAGGAGGAAGACCTCTCGATCTACTTCATCCTCGACACGTCGGCGTCGATGGCGTTCGGCGACGGCGCGAAGCTGCGGCACGCGAAGCGCCTCTGCGCGGCCCTGGCGTACGTCGGGCTCGCCAACCTCGACCGCATCGCGATCGTCACCGCGACCGACGAGATCAGCGGGCGCATGCAGTCGACCCGCGGCAAGGCGCGCATCTTCAGGATCTTCCGCTTCCTCGGGCAAGCCCGCGCCGACGGCGCGACCGACCTCGGGGAGGCGATGAAGACCTTCGTGGCGCAGCACAAGCGGCGCGGGCTCGCCGTCATCCTCAGCGATCTCTACGACCCGGTCGGCTTCGAGCGGGGCATCAACGTGCTCCGGTACAACCGGTTCGAGCCGTTCGTGCTCCACGTCGCCGACCCGCGCGAGGCGCGACCCGCGCTGCGCGGCGACGTGCGCGTCTACGACTGCGAGACCGGGGACGAGCGCGAGGTCACGGTGACCGCGAAGGTGCTCGAACGCTACGCCGCGGCGTACGAGCAGTACCTCGACGAGATCCGCCGCTTCTGCACGTCGCGGCAGGTGAGCTACTTCCGCGCCGACGTGTCCGTCCCCTTCGACGAGCTGATCCTGCGCGTGTTCCGCAGAGGCGGCTTCCTCCGGTAGCCATGCTGCACTTCACCGGCGTCCCGCTAGAGACCCTGCTCCAGATCGGCGCCGTCGCCGGGGCCGTGGTCGTCGTCTTCTACATCCTCAAGCTGCGCCGCCGGCCCGTCGCGGTGCCCTTCTCGAAGATCTGGGAGCGCGTCCTCCGGGACAAGGAAGCGACGAGCCTGTTCTCGCAGCTGAAGCGGCTGCTCTCGCTGCTCCTGCAGCTCGCGCTGCTGGCGCTGCTGCTGCTCGCGCTCGGGGACCCGCGCCCGCAGGCGAACCTCGTCGAGGGGCGCAACATCGTGGTCCTCATCGACGCGAGCGCGAGCATGCAGGCCATCGACGTCGCGCCCTCGCGGATCGAGCTCGCGAAGGAGGAGGTGAGGAAGATGGTCCGCGGCCTCTCCGGCAGCGACCGCATGCTGCTCGCCCAGATGGACGCGGCCGTCACGCCCCTGTCCACGCTCACCGGAGAGATCTCCGACCTCGAGGCGGCCGTCGCGGCGGTGAGGCCGACCGACGCGACCGCCGACTTCGCGCGCGCGCTCCGCTTCGCGGGCGACACCCTCAGCGGGCTGCCGTCGCCAGAGGTCATCGTCGTGAGCGACGGCGCGCTGGGCGAGCCCGCCGACGCCGGCGGGCCCGTGCGCCTCGGCGACGTCAAGCTGTCGTTCCTGCCCATCGGCAAGGGCGCGCGGAACGCCGCCATCACCGAGTTCTCGGTGCGGCGCTACCCGCTCGACAAGAGCCGCTACGAGGTGATGCTCGAGGTCACGAACACGAGCGACGAGCCGCTCGATCTCGAGCTGTCGCTGCTCGGCGACGGCCAGCTCACCGACCTGACGCGCATCCGGCTCATGCCGAAGGAGAAGCTGCCCCGCTTCTACCCGAACCTCTCCGGCGCCTCGAAGACGCTCGAGGCGAAGCTCGCGCTGGCCGACGGCAGCTCCGACGACCTGCCCGCCGACAACCGCGCCTTCGCGCTGCTGCCCGAGCGGCGCCGCGCGCGCGTCCAGGTCGTCTCGGCGGGGAACATGTTCCTCGAGGCGGCGCTGCTGCTCGACGAGTACCTCGACGTGACGTTCGTCGACCCGCAGCGTTACCCGGCGGCCTCCTCGTTCGACGTGACCATCTTCGACGGCGTGGCGCCGAGCGTCGCGCCGGGGAGCGGGAGCCTGCTCTACCTCAACCCGACCGGGACCAACCTCCCGTTCGAGGTGGGCAGCGAGGTCCAGGACGACGACCCGAACTACCGCCTGGGCTTCGATGAGCTCGACGCGAAGCACCCGCTGCTGCGGTACACGGCGCTCAGCGACGTGAACATCGCGCGCGCCCACGTGCTCAAGGGAAACAAGGAAGACAGGGTCGTCGGCCGGAGCTACAAGGGCCCGCTGCTCATCGAGGGGCGGCGCAGCGGCGTGAAGTTCGTCGCGCTCGGCTTCGACGTCCGCGAGAGCGACTTCCCCCTCCGGATCGCCTGGCCCCTCTTCCTGCTCAACGCGATCAACAACTTCGTCGAAGAGGACACGAGCTACATCTCCTCGTTCCGCACCGGCGCCGTCTGGCACATCCCCGCGTCCTCGTCGGCGGAGACGGCCAGCCTGGAGCAGCCCGACGGGACGACGCGGACGGTGCCCATCCAGGACGGGCGCGCCGTGTTCCTGGGGCAGCACGCCGGCTTCTACACGCTGCGCGTGGGCGCCGCCGGCGCGCAGGAGGAGAGCATGTTCGCCGCGAACCTCTCCGCGCCGCAGGAGAGCGCGATCGCCCCCGCCGCCGAGCTCAAGGTCGACGGCCGCGGCGCGGGCGCGGTGAGCGAGTTCAAGATCGGCGTCCGCCGTGAGCTCTGGATCTACCTGCTCGCGGCGGTGCTCCTCGTGACCGCGATCGAGTGGTTCACGTACCACAGGAGGGTGACGGTGTGAGCGCGTTCAGTGGCCGCAAGTTCCGCGTCCTCGCGTGGGCCATCACCTGCGCCGCCCTCGGCGGGATCCTGTTCTGGGCGTACCGGAAGTACGTCCTCATGCACCCGGATCCGACGCTCACGTGGGTGCGCGAGGGGGTGAAATACGAGCTGCTCAACCCGAAGATGCTCGGCGCGGTCCTGCTCGCGCCCTGGTTCGTCGGCGTCCTCGCGGGGTCGCTCGCCGACCTTCCCCTCCCGCAGCGCGTGCTCTCGGTGCTGCTGCGGATCGCCTTCGTCGCGCTGATCGCGCTCGGGCTGTCGCGGCTCGCGCGGACCGCGACGACGGAGAAGGTCGCCACGATCTACCTCATCGACGTCTCGGAGTCCGTCACCGACGAGGCGCTCGACGACGCGCGCGCGACGCTCGACAAGGCGTTCGCCGAGAAGCCGGAGGACGGCGTGATCAAGGTGATCACGTTCGCGCGGCGGCCACGGCTCGTCGAGCGCGCAGCCGGTGAGGCGGCAGGTCGCGACGCGGAGCGGCGCGCGCCTGCGATCGGCCGCCACGTCGACGAGAAAGGGCAGCGCGGGGACCTCGGCGCTGGCTCGAACCTCCAGGCGGCGCTGCAGCTCGCCTACGGGCTGTACCCGCCCGGCTACCTCAAGCGCGCCGTGCTGATGTCGGACGGCGTCCAGACCGACGGCGACGTGCTCGCGGAGGCCAACCGGGCGCGCGACTTCGGGGTGCGGCTGTTCACGATCCCGTACCGGCGGCCCGCGCCGCCCGAGGTCGCGGTGCGAGAGCTCAGGATGCCGGACCGGGTGAAGGTCGGCGAGACCTTCGAGATCCACGCGGACATCTACGCGAGCCGCGCGACAAGGGCCCGGGCGCGGCTGTTCCAGGGGGAGGCGCTGAACGGCCTCGAGGGCATCAGGGACCTCGAGCTCAAGGCGGGGCCTAACGACGTCATGTTCAAGAGCGTCGTGCGCATCGCGGGGCAGGTGACCTACGCGCTCGAGCTCGACCAGATCGCGGACGACAAGTTCAAGGAGAACAACCGGTACGCGACCACCATCGACGTGCCCGGGCGCCCGTCGGTGCTCTACATCGAGGGCACGCCGCAGCACGCCGGCCCGCTCTCGAGCGCGCTCACGGCGCAGCAGCTCGACGTGGACGTCAGGCCGCCGGCCGGCTTTCCCGGCTCCCTCAAGGAGATGGAGCGCTACGATTTCCTGATCGTGTCCGACACCCCGAAGGAGGCGCTCAGCCTGCAGGGGCAGGAGATCATCGAGAGCTACGTGCGCGACCTCGGCGGAGGGTTCCTCTTCGCCGGCGGCGAGTCGGGGTACGGCCTCGGCGGCTGGTACCGCACCACGATCGAGCGGATCCTGCCGGTGCGGATGGATAATGAGCGAAAGAAGGACATGCCGAGCGTCGCGATGGCGCTCGTCATGGATCGCTCGGGGTCGATGACCGGGCTGCCCCTCGAGATGGCCAAGGCCGCGGCGAAGGCGACCGCGGGGGTCCTCGGCTCGGACGACCTGATCGAGGTCATCGCCTTCGACTCGGCGCCGACCCGCTACGTGAAGATGCAGCCCGCGCGCAACCGCTCCCGCATCGCCGGCGAGATCGCGCGCATCCAGCCGGGCGGCGGGACCGAGATCTTCGCCGCCCTCGACGCCGCCTACCAGGACATGACGGTGACGCAGGCGCGCAAGAAGCACGTCATCCTCCTCACCGACGGCAAGGCGTCGACGGGCGGCATCCGGGACCTCGTCTCCGCCATGATCGCCGAGTCGATCACCGTGACCACCGTCGGGCTGGGGAACGATCTCGACGAGCAGCTGCTCAAGATGATCGCCGACGTGGGCGGGGGGCGCTTCCACGCGGTGCCCGACCCGAACAACCTGCCGCGGATCTTCACCAAGGAGACCGAGATGGTCGCGCGCGCCGCCGCCGTCGAGGAATGGTTCCCCGTGACCCAGGTCGGCGACGCGGCGTTCCTCCGCGGCATCGACGTCCGCACAGCGCCGAACCTGCACGGCTATGTTTCGACCAAGCTGAAGCCGCCCCCGGCGCAGGAGCTGCTCACGAGCGACGCCGAGGAGCCGATCCTCGCGCGGTGGCGCGTCGGCCTCGGGTGGACGCTGGCCTGGACGAGCGACGTCAAGGCGCGCTGGGCCGTGGAGTGGCTGCGGTGGCCGGGCTTCGAGAAGTTCTGGGGGCAGCTCATCCACGAGCACATGCGCCAGAAGCACCGGCGCGAGCTCGACATGAAGGCCGAGATCGTGGACGGAGAGCTGCGCGCGTCCGTCGACGCGTTCGGGGCCGACGACCGGTTCGAGAACAACCTGACCTCCCGGCTCAGCATCATCGGGCCGGAGCCGGGCGGGACGACGCGGGTCGTCGACATGCGCCAGACCGCGCCGGGGCGGTACGAGACGGCGCTGTCGCTGGACCAGTATGGCTCGTTCCTCCTGCGGGCGGAGCACCTGCGCGAGGCGGAGGACGGTTCGCTGCGGCCGGTCGCGGTCAGCTACGGCCACGTCTCGAACCCGTACCCCCGCGAGTACGCAAGCTTCGAGCCCGAGCTCGCGACCCTCGAGAAGGCCGCGACATCGACCGGCGGCGCGGTCGACCCGAGCGGCGTGGCGGCCATCTTCGACCCGGCAGGGGAGAAGGTGACCTTCCACGAGGAGCTCTGGCAACGTTTCATCTAC
This sequence comes from Sorangium sp. So ce1153, assembly GCF_051521595.1. Lineage (NCBI taxonomy): Bacteria > Pseudomonadati > Myxococcota > Polyangiales > Polyangiaceae > Sorangium > Sorangium sp. So ce1153. The sequence goes on along the minus strand of NZ_CP150361.1, from coordinate 10,041,087 downwards.
GCCGCCATGGCCGTCTTCCTGCTCGACCTGTTCGTCCGGCGGGTGCGGCTCTTCGACCGGAAGTTCGTCGCGCGCCGGGGCCGAGGGGTAGGGGGGCGGAGGCTCCCCGCCGTGTGACGGCCCAGCGCACACCATGGAGGCCTCATGACCGCTGATCTCCCGTTCCGCCCCTGGTTCGCGCCCAGCGCGGGCGAGCGCCCGTCAGGTTGCCCCCGACTGCGCTGCGTGGATCGCTGTGCTCCAGCCCGCCGGTCTGCACCATTTCGCGACGCGGAAGGGCCGTCTTGGGCTAGTTTCCCCTTATAGACCGGTGGTAGAGGAGCCCTGGAAAGCAGCGAAGGACGTGAACGCGCTCGAGGCCTCCACCTCTCGGCCTCCGGTAGGTCGTCCGCTCATTATCAGCGGTGATCCGCTCGCTTCTCTCCGCTACCGGGGCGCCGCGGTCTCCTCCAACACCGCGCTCGGCCGGCTGCTGCGCGAGTCGCCCAGGGCGATCGCAGAGCTGCACGAGCAGGAGATCGCGCTGGGGATCGACGTGGTCCGGGCGATCACGTCCGCGACGACGACGCGCGCCCTGGCGCCCATCGGCATGGCGTTCCGCGCCGCCGCGCTGACAGGGACCGCGGTCGAGCTCGCGACCGAGGCGGCGGGCGCGGCCACGCGACGCGTGGCGGTGGCCGGTATCCTGGGCCACACTGCTGCCGCGCCCATGGCCGACCGGATTGCGGAAGATTACGCGGTCCATGCGGCCAGGCTCGCGGCGGCTGGCTGCGAGATCCTCGTCGCATGCGGCTTCGACCCAGCCCAGGCCGCGTGCGTCGCCCCCGCCGTCGCGCGGCTCGCGCGCCGCGCGGCGGTGGTCAGCGCCAGCACGACGCAGCTGGCGACGTGGGCGCTCGTGGAGCTCGACGGGCTCGGGCGCACCGCCGACGGCGAGGGCTTCGAGGAGGTCGCCCGAGGGGCGCTCGACAGCGGCGCGGACGCGTTGCTCTTCGAGGTCGCGTCGGTCGACCTCGCGCTCAACGTCCTCCGGCGCCTCGAGGGCGTCGCCCACGAGGCGCAGGTCGGCGTGCTGCTCGGCGCCGAGCCCGCAGCGGACGGCTCCGATCGCGTCGCCTCCGCCGAGGTGTGCGACGCCTGGGCCGCCTCCGCGGTGCGCCTCATCGAAGCGGGCGCGCGAATGCTTGGGGGAGGGACGGGGACAACGCTGGCGCACCTCGGTGCGCTCGCGAAGATGCTCCGAACGACGCAGCGCGCGCCCCTGCTTAGGCGCGCGCTCTAGGCGAGAACGAAACAAACCGGAAACGTGATGATGGCCGATGCAAGCCACGCGAGCGAGTCGAAGTCTCAACCGTTGAAGACGTTCGACGATCTGCTGTTTCCCTTCCACGAAGCCATCAAGCCCGAGTCGCTTCACCGGATCGGCGCCGAGGCGGAGAAGTTCGGGGTCGACGCCAGGACGGGCGCCGCCATTCCGTACGAGGGCGAGCGGAGCGTCCTGTCCGTGCTGCAGGCGCTCGTCGAGCGGCACGGCTGGACGCCCGAGCACGAGACGCCAGGCGGTCCGCTGATCGCGCTCGTCCGGGCCGGCGCCTCGGTGACCCTGGAGCCGGGCGGGCAGCTCGAGCTGTCCGGGGCGCCCCTCGAGACCATCCACCAGATCTGTCTGGAGATGAGCGGACACCTCGCGGAGCTGCGCGACATCTCCGCCGAGCTCAACTTCGCCTGGCTCGGCATCGGGTTCCACCCCTTCGCGTCGCAGTCCGAGCTCTCCTGGGTGCCCAAGGCCCGCTACGCGATCATGCGGCGCTACCTGCCGACGCGCGGCGCGCACGGCCTCGACATGATGCGCCGCACCGCCACCGTGCAGGCGAACTTCGACTACGCCAGCGAGGAGGCCGCGATGCGCGCGCTCCGCGTGTCGCTCCGCCTCTCGCCCCTCGTGACGGCCATCTTCGCGAACTCCCCGTTCTACGAGGGGGCGCTGTTCGGCGGGCGGAGCTACCGCGCCAGGGTCTGGCTCGACGTCGACCCGTCGCGGCAGGGGCTGCTCCGCAACGTGCTCGAGCGCGGCCGCCGCTTCTCGGACTACGTGGCGTGGGCGGTCGACGCGCCGATGTTCCTCATCAAGCGCGACGGCGCGGTGATCGAGAACACGGGGCAGACGTTCCGCGACTTCCTCGAGCACGGCTTCGAGGGGCACCGGGCCACCCGCGCCGACTGGGAGATGCACCTCAACACCCTCTTCCCGGAGGTCCGGCTGAAGCGGACCATCGAGGTCCGCGGCGCGGACTCGCTGCCCGCCAACCTGGTCTGCGCGCTCCCGGCCCTGTGGGCGGGGATCCTGTACGACGCGCGCGCGCTCGACGAGGCCGACGCCCTGTCCGAGAGCTTCAGGTTCGACGAGCTCGAGGCCGTGCGCCCGCAGATCGCCGAGCGCGCGCTCCGCGCGACGTTCCGCGGCAAGCCGCTCGCGGCGATCGCCGAGCAGCTCGTCGCGATCGCCTCGGGCGGCCTCGAGCGGCGCGCGCGCCTGAACAAGAACGGCAAGGACGAGCGCGTCCACCTCGAGCGGCTCAGCGCGCTCATCGCCAGGGGGCAATCCCCGGCCGACGCGCTCGTGGATGGGCTCAGCAACGACGACCCGGAGCTGCGAAGCAAGATCCTCGATCGTGCGAGGATCTGAGCGCGCCCCGTCGCCGAAGAGGCGCGGGGGGGCTGGCGCACCGGGCAGAGGACGTCGACCGGCATGACGTTTGTTTATCTCCTAGGCACCGCGCTGCTGGTGCTGCTGAACGCGTTCTTCGTCGCTTCCGAGTTCGCCATCGTCAAGATGCGGCCGACGCGGCTGGAGCAGCTCGTGCGCGAGGGGGACGCGCGCGCGCGGCTCGCCCTCCAGATGTCGCAGCGGCTCGACGAGTACCTCTCCGCCAACCAGCTGGGCATCACGCTCGCGTCCCTCGGGCTCGGCTGGATCGGCGAGCCGGCCATCGCCCACCTGATCGAGCCGATGCTCGCGCCGCTCGACGCCTGGTCGGGGGTCGGCGCGCACGCCATCGCCGTGGGCATCGCGTTCATCATGATCACGTCGCTCCACACCGTGGTCGGCGAGCTCGCGCCGAAGTCGCTCGCGATCCAGCGGACGGAGAAGGTCACGCTCTGGGCGGCGCGGCCGCTGCACGGGTTCTTCGTCGTGATGTGGCCGGTGATATGGGCGCTCAACTCGATGGCGAACGGGTTCGTCCGGCTCTTCGGGCTCCAGCCGGTGGGCGAGGCGGAGATCGCGCACACGTCGGAGGAGCTCCGGCTGCTCCTCACCAAGAGCCCCGCGGGGCTGGATCCCGCGCTGCGCAGCATGCTCGTGCGCATCTTCGACCTGCGCCGGCGCACGGCGAGGCACGTGATGTCGCTCCGCTCCGACGCGGCGACCCTGCGCGCGAACATGACGATCGACGAGGCGGTGCGGATCGTGGCCGACGCCGGGTACTCCCGGTACCCGGTGCTCGACGAGCAGGGCAAGAACGTGCTCGGCTACCTGCACCTGCGCGACCTGTTCGACGTCCTGAGCCACCGCCGCCGCGCGACGCGCGTGGCCGAGCTGCTCCGCAAGCCCATCATCGCGCGCGAGAACACCTCGGTCGAGCGCCTCCGCCTCGAGATGCAGGCGCGCCAGGTGCCGGTGGCGATCATCACCTCGGCCTCGGGCGAGTTCATCGGGCTCGTCACGATGGAGGACCTCATCGAGGAGATCGTCGGCGAGATCCGCGACGAGAACGACGAGGAGGTGCCGCCGATCCACCGCCGCGGCGGCGGCATCGTCGACGTCGACGGCCGCGTGCTGCTCGCGGACCTGGAGCGCGACGCCCATATCGTGCTGCTGCCCGAGGTGAAGACCGTCGAGACGGTCGGCGGCTATATGCTCGGCCGGCTCGAGCACCCGCCCGAGGCAGGGGAGCGCGTGGAGTGCGAGGGCTACACGCTCGTGGCGATGGACGTCGCTGGCCGGAGGGTACGCCGCGTCCGCATCGTCCCCACCGAGGGCGCGGGGGGCGAGCGGTCGTGACGCGCGCGTCCCCCCTCGCCGCGGATCAGCGGAGCCGCGCCGTCCGTCAGGGGCGCCGCCCCGGGGCGTTCGCGGCGAGGCGCGTCCCCCGGATTTGGTCGTCCGGGGTGCGAACTGCACGCGGATCGAGGTACAAACTTCGGCGGACCGGTACTACGCTGGCTTCGTAAGTGGAAACGCTTGCAACTCGGATCTTGCGCGATGGCCCGCTGAACGAGCTCGACGCCGTCGGCTGGGCCATCCGTCTCGCAAAGAGGATCGAGGCGCTGCACGCGCTCGGCGTCGCGCACGGCGCCATCTCGCCCGAGTGCGTGCTCACGGCCGCGGTCGATCGCACGTCGAAGGCCATCCTGGCCGATCTGCGCCAGACGCCGAGCCGCATCGCCTACCAGTCGCCCGAGCGCGTCGCCGGCGGGACGCTCTCGCCCGGCGACGACGTGTGGGCCATCGCGGCGACGCTCTACGAGGTGCTGACCGGCACGAGCGCCTTCGGCGGCGGGAGCGACGCGGAGACGCGGCAGCGGATCGCGAGCTCGTCGCCGGCGCCGCTCGCCGTGTTCGACGTCGGCGACGACGACCTCCAGCGCGTCCTCGACGACGCGTTCCAGCGCGATCGCTCCGCCCGCACCACGAACGCCGCCGCCTTCCGGCGCGCCCTCGAGGAGTGGCACCCCGATCCCGCGGCGCGCACGCTGCTCCCGCTCGACGACGAGGACTCGACCAGCGACGAGGACGACGACGAGGTGCGCACGCTGATGCGCGTGGCGCCGCTGAGCTCCGCCCAGCTCGATCAGATCATCGCGCAGCGCGCGGCGGCAGCCGCGGCGGGGCAGCCGCCGCCGCCCATCCCGCCCGAGCGCCCGCTGCCTCCGGCGGCGGCGGCGTACCCCGGCGCGTCAGCCCCGAGGCTGGGCGCCCTCCCGAGCCCCAAGGCGGCCCCGGCCGCCCCCGCCGCGCGAGCCCGCGCGCCGGTGCCGCGCGGGCACGTTCCGGGGTTGGGGGCGGTCCCGCTGACCCAGTCGACCGGCGACGACGGCGACGAGGACGAGCTGACCGTCATGCGGGAGGGGTTGCCCCTCGACGCCCACGGCGGTGCCGGGGCGGCGGTCGCGGCGCCGCCGCGCTTCGGGGGAACGGCGTCCGTCGCGCACCGCGTGGGCGGCGCCGCGCGGCCCGGAGCGGGCGCGGCGTCGCCGTCCGTCGCGCGCGAGCGTCCGGCCGCGACGCGCGACGCGCCGGCGAGACGGCTTCGCCAGAGCGACGGCATGCCGTTCCTCGGCGACATCGACGACGAAATCCACGACGAGCCCACGCTGGACGCGCCCACGGTCGTCGATGACGAGGACGACGAGGACGACGTCCCGACGCGCGCGCGAGAGGCGCCGGTCACGCCGCCCGTGCCGCACCAGATCACGGCGGTGGCGCCCTACAGCGCGCCGCAGGGGCTCGCCGAGGGGACGTCGAGAGGCCGCGCTCCCGCAGCGCCGCTCGCCGCCGCAGCGCCGGTCGAGCGAGCGGCCGGGGCGCCCGCGGTGACCGCACCTGGCAGCGTCGACTCGGGGAGCGGCCGCGTGCTCGGTCCGAGCTCCGCTGCCGTGGGGGCGCTCGGTCCGTCGCAGCAGGCGTCTCCGCCCCCGAAGAGCGCCGTCGCCGCGCCGCCGAGCGCCGTCGCCGCGCCGCCGAGCGCCGTCGCCGCGTCGTCGAGCGCCGTCGCCGCGCCGTCGAGCGCCGTCGCCGCGCCGTCGAGCGCCGCTCCCGCGCAGCGGGCGGCGGCGCAGAGCTCAGCCGCGCCGGCGTCGCCCCTCGGGCTGCCTGACGGCAGCAGCTTTGCCACCGACGATGCGCCGCCCGACCGCTCGGGGCGGCTCGGGATCATCATCGCGGTGGTGGTGGCGGTCCTCCTGGCCGTGGGGGCGATGCTGTTCGCCGCGCAGCTCGGCCTGCTGGGGTCCGCGCCCGGCGCGCCCGCCGCGCCCGGCGTCGGTGCGAGCGATCACGTCGCCGCGTCGACCGTCGCCGCGGTCGCCCCGCGCGTGCGGCCAGGTCGCGGCCTTGTGGAAGCTCTGGATCTGGGCGTCGAAGCCGCCCATGTCCACGCGCTGGAGCGCCTCCGGCCGGAGGCCTGAGCGCTGCGCGACCGCCTCGGTCCGCTCGGGGAACGGCGAGATCCACACCAGCCGGCCGCCCGGCGCGAGCGCGCGCGCGGCGCCCTCGACGAAGCGATCGAGCATGGCGTCGAGATCTCCCGTGCGCTCGACGCGCCGCCCGAGGGGCGGGTTCGTCAGGATCAGCGAGGGAGCGTCGCCCGGGGGCGGCGCGCCGCACGCGTCGCGCTGAAAGAGCTCCGCGCCGCGCGCGCCCGCGGCGTCGAGGTTCTCCCGCGCGATCTGCAAGGCCCGCGGGTCGCGATCCGAGCCCACGAGCCGCCGGTAGGGCCCGAGCAGCGCGCGCTCGCAGAGCTCCAGGCCCGAGCCGACGAACGGATCCCAGACCACGTCGTCGGCGCGCACCCCCGCGATGCGCGCGAGCGCCGCCGCGATGGTCGGGTGCGACGCCGCGGGCACGTCGCCCCGGCGGTACGCGAACCGCGGGTCGGGCAGGCGCGGCGCGAGCTCGACGCGCACGCGGCCGGCGCCCTCGTGGACGACAACGTCCCAGGTGCTCTGGGTCGGATCGTTCACGAGCTCCGGGGCCTCGGCCTCCACCGCCGCCGCCACGCGGAAGACCGCCGCCCGGCGCTTGCCGCCGCCGGCCCAGTCGATGCGGTAGCGGATCGCGCCGGCGGTGAAGCGGCGCAGGATCTCGCGCGATTCCCGCGAGGCCAGCCGCTCGGCGACGGCGGCGGCGAGATCCGCGCCCCCGTCGAGCTTCCGCAGCGGCAGCGGGAGCGCGAACGACAGCATCGTGCGCGCCCCGAACAGCACATCGAGGCGGCCGCTCAGCATCACCTCGACGCGCGTGCCGCCGCACGGATCGCTCCGGAGCTCGGGGACGAGCGCCCCGCCGGGAGAGTTCTTGTCCAGCGCCGCGAGCTCCTCGGCGAGGATCGCCTCGAGCCCGCGCCGGCACCGCACCGCCACGCGGACAGGGCGCTCCGGCGCGCGATCGCCGGCGATCTCGGACGGCTCGCCGCGCGACAGGGTCCGCCTCGCCAGGAGCTCGGCGCGCGCGCGCACGCCGGCGACGTCCTCGTCGCCGCCGAGCTCGGCGAGCACGTCGAGCGCGGCGCCGCCGCCGACCTTGCCGAGCGCGTCGATCAGCGCGCGGCGGACGTCGGGCGAGCCCTCGCCGCGCGCGGCCTCGGCGAGCGCCTGCTCGACCAAAGGCCGCCCCGGATCGGCCGCGGGCAGCTTGCCGAGCGCCACCGCCGCCATGCGGCGCGTACGGCGATCGTCGTCGCGGAGGCAGGCGATCAGGTGGCCGCGCGCGCGCTCGGCGACCGCGGGGTCGAGCGGCGTGGCGGCCATCAGCTTGCCGACGAGCCGTGTGAGCGGCGCGCGCAGCGACGGCGCCGCGCCGGCCGCGCGCTCGAGGGCGGCGGGCAGCGCGGCCGCGCCCGCGCGGCGCAGCGCCCGCTCCGCCAGCTCGGCGGGCTCGCCGGCCGCCTCGAGCAGATCCATCAGGACGGCGAAGTGACGGCGTCCCGGCGTGAAGCCCGGATCGGAGAGGGCGCGCTGGAGGTCGGGATCGGGCGTGGCGGGGGGGCTCATCGGGTCGGGGATCTCCGCGTTTTCATGGGGGATCCCGGCGGGCGCAGCCGGCCGGGCAGAAGAACTCTGGCGCCGGTCGCCGCGCGCGCTCGACTTTCGCGACAAGCGCGGCGTTCCGGCAAGCTCTTTCAGCGCCGGGCCTCTTGGCGCTCTCGTTTTCGGTGCCCGGGTCGCTAGAGTTCCATCATGCCGGATCTGAGCCAGGTCATCCCGCGGACGGCCTCGCCGCACGACGTGCTGCGCGCCGCGGTCGGCGCGCTCGAGGCGGGGCGGCGCGTGGTGCTCGCCTCCGTGGTGGCGCGGCACGGCTCGGCGCCGTCGACGCCGGGGCAGAAGCTCTGCCTGATCGATGACCTCACCGCGATCGGCACGATCGGCGGCGGCGCCGTCGAGCGGGCGGCGCTCGGGATGATGGGGCGCGCGCTCGACGAGCTCGTCAGCACGCCGAAGCTCGAGACGTTCCGCCTGGGTCCGAGCCTGGGCATGTGTTGCGGCGGCTCGGTCGAGATCCTCATCGAGCCGATGCTGCCCGCCGCGCACGTCCTCGTGATCGGCGCCGGGCACGTGGGCGCGTTCGCCGCGCCCCTGCTCGCCTCGCTGGGCTTCCGGGTCACCCTGTGCGACGCGCGCGCCGCGGCCGCCGACCCCGCGCGGGTGCAGCTGCCGGCGCCGCTCGCTGGCGCGCTGCCGGCGCCGCTCGCTGGCGCGCTGCCCGCGCACGACGGCGCGCAGGAGGAACCCGGGCCGGCGCTCGGCGAGCAGGTGCGGGTCGTGCTTGCAGAGCACGACGATCCGGAGGTGACGGCGAGCATGCCGAGGGACCTCGGCGAGGCGGCTGCGCTCGTCATGACGCACGATCACGGGCTCGACCAGGCGGCGATCGAGTGGGCGCTCGCGCGGGGCTTCGGCTACGTGGGCGGGGTCGGGAGCCGGGCGAAGGCCGCGCGCACGCGCGCGCGGCTCGAGGCGAAAGGGGTGGCGGAGCGCGACGTCGCCCGGGTCAGGATGCCGGTCGGCGTCGACATCGGCGCGCGCACGCCCGCCGAGATCAGCGTCGCCCTCGCCGCGGAGCTGGTCGCCTGGCGCGCGGGGCGGCGGCGCGCGCGGTGGATGCCGGCCGCCTCCGGGCCGGCGGGGGAGGAGCAGGCTGAATGAAGGTGATCACCATCGTGCTCGCCGCGGGCGCGGGCAAGCGGCTCGGGGGACCGAAGGCCCTGCTGGCCTGGCCCGCGGCGGCGAAGGGAGGGGCGGAGCGGCCGCTGGCGATCGCGCACGCGGAGGCCCGCCTGGAGGCCGAGAGCGCGCGGGTGCTCGTGGTGGTGCGCGGCTCCGTCTTCCATGCGCTGTTGGCCCACGTGCGGCCTGGCGTCGACCTGGTCTCGTGGACCGCGCCGGATGACCTCGGCCCAGCCGGCTCGCTGGCCGTCGCCGCGCCGCGCATCGGCGACGCCGACGCCGTCGTCGTGACGCCCGTCGACGTGCCCCCCGCGAGCGCCGCCACGGTGGCGCGTCTGCTCGCCCGCCTCGACGCGGGCGCCTCCTCCGCGGCGCCGCCGCTCGCGGTGCGACCGCGTCACCTCGGCCGCGGCGGCCACCCGGTGGTGCTGCGCGCCGAGGCGCTGCAGCGCTACCTCGAGGCGGATCCGCCGCCGCTCCGGGACCACCTGAGGGCGCTCGGCGACAGGTGCGTGGACGAGGAGGTGGACGATCCGGGGGTGCTGCACGACCTGAACGTCCCGGTCGACGTGATCCGCGTGCTCGGCGGGCCTCCCCGCTTCCTGGCCTGAAGGCCGGCGGGGCTCGCCGACTCCGCGCATCGCGGGCGGCGCATGGCGCGGCGCGCCCGGGTCGACGTGGCCCGGGGGACGGGGCTATCGTCAACCAGGAGGAGCACACGAATGGCGACGAGCCCTCCAGCTTCAGCGAGCGCCGTGGGGATCAGCGTGCCTCGCACCGACGGCCCCCCCAAGGTGACGGGGGCGTCGCGCTACGTCGATGACATCCCGGCGATGCCGGGGGAGATCTTCGGGCGCACCGTGCGGAGCCCCGTGCCGCGCGGGATCCTCCGGGGCGTGCGGCTCGACCCCGCGTTCGACTGGAGCGACGTCACGGTGGTGCTCGCCGAGGACGTCCCGGTCAACGTCGTCGCGCTGATCCTGGACGATCAGCCGGTCCTCGGCACCGGCAAGGTGAACCACGCCTACGAGCCGATCGCGCTGCTCGGCTGCGCGGATCGGCTGAAGCTCGCGCGGGCGGTCCAGGCCGTCACGCTCGACATCGATCCGCTGCCGCCGGTGCTCGACGCGCGCGACGCGCTGGAGGGCAAGGAGATCATCTGGGGGGCCGACAACGTCCTCAAGCGGTACCTCATCACGAAGGGGCGCGCCGACGTCGAGCAGGAGCGCGCCGAGGCCGCCATCGACGCGGCGCTCGCGCGCTGCGACGTGGTCGTCACCGGGACGTACGCCTCGCACCACCAGGAGCAGCTCTACATCGAGCCGCAGGGGGTCATCGCCTGGTGGGACGAGGCGGGCGCGCACGCGACAGGCTCGATCCAGTGCCCTTTCTACGTACACAAGGCGTTCCTGAAGGCGTTCGGCCTCCCGCCCGACCGGATCCACGTCACCCAGTCGGTGACCGGGGGCGGCTTCGGGGGCAAGGAGGAGTACCCGTCGATCATCGCGCTCCACGCGGCGCTCCTCGCGAAGAAGAGCGGCCGCCCGGTGCGGATGATCTACGACCGGACGGAGGACATCGAGGCGACGACGAAGCGCCACCCGGCGTTCTGCGAGATCACGAGCGGCTGCGACCGCGACGGGACGCTCCGCGCCCTGAAGACCCGGATCCTCATGGACGGCGGCGCGTACGCGACGCTGACGCAGGTGGTCCTGTCGCGCGGCGCCCTCCACGCGGCGGGCGCCTACCGCTGGGACGACGTCTGGATCGAGGCGACCGCGGTGGCGACGAGCACGCCGCCGAACGGCGCCTTCCGCGGCTTCGGCGCGCCGCAGACGATCTGGGCGATCGAGCGGCACCTCGACCGCGTCGCGCGGGAGCTCGGCTGCGATCCGCTCGATCTGAAGGCGAAGAACGTGCTGCGCCCCGGCGACGCGACCGCGACGGGGCAGGTGCTCCGCGCGAGCGTCGCCGGCGAGGAGTGCATCGCGAAGGCGATCGCGGCGAGCGGCTACCGGCAGAAGCGCGCGGCGGGGCCCGTCGTGCGAGGGCGCGTGGCGCGCGGGGTCGGGCTGTCCGTGTTCATGCACGGCGCGGGCTTCACCGGGTCGGGCGAGCGCTACTACAAGGGCAAGGTCGCGCTGGATCTCGCGCCGGGCGGGCGGCTCCGCATCCGCACGGCGTCGACCGACATCGGCCAGGGGACGGAGACGGTGTTCCGGCAGATCGCCGCGTCCGCGGCGGGGCTGCCGATCGACCGGGTCGAGTTCGCGGTGCCGTGCACGACGACCGTGCCCGACTCGGGGCCCACCGTGGCGTCGCGCACGGTGATGGTGGTCGGCTCGATCCTCGAGGCCGCGGCGCGCGAGCTCTCGGGCCGCGTGCGCGAGGAGCAGGAGGCGGCGCGGCAGCAGGGCGCCGCGCAGGAGGGGCAGGGCGGCGCGGCGCCGGCGCTGACGTTCGAGGAGGCGGCGGACAGGCTGCTCGCCCGCGAGGGGCAGGTGACGTCGCTGAAGCAGTACGAGCCGCCGGGCTACGTGCGCTGGGACGACGAGGCGTACAAGGGAGACGCGTACCCGTGCTTCGGCTGGGCGTGCGACGTGGCCGAGGTCGAGGTCGACCTCGACACCTTCGAGGTGACGGTCGTCGACTTCTGGTCGGCCACCGACGTGGGCAAGGCGATCCACCCCGTGATGTGCAAGGGGCAGATCGAGGGCGGCAGCCTGCAGGCGATCGGCTGGGCGCTCTCCGAGGAGATCGTCTGGCAGGGCGGCAAGATCAGGAACCCGCGGATGACCAACTACATCATCCCGACGTCGCTCGACGCGCCGCCGTTCCACGTCGTCCTGGTCGAGGAGCCCTTCCCGTTCGGTCCGGGCGGCGGGGCCAAGGGCATCGGCGAGATGCCGATGGACGGCGGCGCGCCCGCCATCGCCGCGGCCGTGGAGCACGCGACGGGGATCGCCGCGCGCGCGCTGCCGCTCACGCCGGAGCGGCTGTTCGAGGCGGCGCGCGGCGCCGCAGCGCCGCGGCAGGCGGCGGGGGGAGGGGATCGCGCATGAAGGTATCGCTCGTCGTCAACGGCTCGCCGCGCGAGGTCGACCTGCCGCCGCTCTCCCGGCTGCTCGACGCGCTCCGGGGGCCGCTCGGGCTCACGGGCACGAAGGAGGGGTGCGCCGAGGGCGAGTGCGGCGCGTGCACGGTGCTGATCGACGGCGACCCCGTGAACGCCTGCCTCGTCGCGATCGGGCAGTGCGAGGGGCGGCACGTGACCACGGTCGAGGGGCTCGCCGGCGTCGGCCACCTGTCGCCGCTCCAGCGCTGCTTCATCGAGGAGGGCGGCGCGCAGTGCGGGATCTGCACGCCCGGCATGCTCCTCGCCGCCGAGGCGCTGCTCGCGCGGAACCCGGCGCCGTCGGAGCTCGACGTGCGCGAGGCGCTCGCCGGCAACCTGTGCCGCTGCACGGGCTACCAGCGCATCGTCGAGAGCGTCCGCGCCGCGGCGGCGCTGCGCCGCGGCGGGGGAGGGGCGGCGCCGTGAGCATCGCCGATCTCCGCCTGTTCGAGATGCGGCGCGTGACCGGCCTCGGCCCGCTGTGCGAGCTCGTCGCGGAGCAGGCGGCGCTCGGCGCGCCGGTCGCGCTCCTGGCCGGCGGCACCGACTGGGTCGTCGAGCAGGAGCTCAGGCCTCCGTTCGAGCTCCCTGCGGGCGCCGGTCTGGCGGCGCCGCCGCTCGTCGTCGACGTGTCGCGGCTCGCGGATCTGCGCGGCGTCTCGCTCTCTGGCGACACGCTGCGGGTGGGCGCCGCGACGACGTACCTGGAGGTGCGCCGGAGCGATGTGATCCAGGAGCGGGCGCCGCTCCTCGCCAGGATGAGCCGCGACGTGGGCGCGGTGCAGATCCAGGCGCGCGGCACGCTCGGCGGCAACCTCGCCACGGCGTCGCCGGCCGCCGACGGCGTCGCCGCGCTCGCCGCCTACGACGCGACCGTCGTGGTGCAGAGCGTCCGCGGGGAGCGGCGCATCCCGATGGGCTCCCTGCAGACGGGGTACAAGCGCACGTCGCGCGCGCCGGACGAGGTGATCGTGGCGGTGGAGATCGCGCTGCCGGAGCCCGGAGCGCCCTGGTACTGGCGGAAGATCGGCGCCCGGCGGGCGCAGGCGATCTCGAAGGTCGCGCTCGCGGGCGTGGCCGAGGTGCGGTCCGGGCGGCTCGCGCGGCTCGGGCTCGGGATGGCGTCGGTCGCGCCGACGACGGCGCTCCTGCCGAGCGTGCGCGCGCTCTGCCTCTCGCGCCCGCTCGCCGAGCTCACGCCGGCGGAGGTGGACGCGGCGGTGGCGCAGGACATCTCGCCCATCGACGACGTGCGCTCGACGCGGGCCTACCGCGAGCACTGCGCGCGCGGGGTGGTGCGAGAGCTCCTCCGGCAGCTCGGCGCGCCGGTCTGATCACTCCATCCAGTCGAGCTGCGCTACCTCCAGGCGGCGGCTGCGCCCGCCCGGGCGCGTCGGCCGCTCGCGCGGAGGCAGCGCGGGCGGAGGGTCGATGTCGTGGCAGCGAGCGCACTGCCGCGGGGTGTTGGTCCCAGCCTGGAATATGGTGATGCTGCTGCAAGCAGGGCAGATCATGCCGATGTCGTGGTTCATGAGCACTCCTCGACGACGAACGCTCCGGGGCGTCCCGAGCGGCGGGAAGATGCGCTGGAGGGGCGACGCGCACGCGACGGCGCTGCAACATCGCGTGGGAGCGAGGGCTGTCCAAGGTCGCGGCGGCGTCCACGGCGAGCGGAGGAGCGCCCTCGACCGTTCGATCGCGCCGAGCAGCGAGCGGCTGCCCACGAGGACGGTTGCTACCGGTTCGCTGAGCTCGCGATAGGAGCACGGGCAGCGGCGTGGTCCGCGGCGCGCGTGCGCCGCCGCCGCGGCGTCAGAGCAACGTGAGGAGGCGCCGGGCGCGGGCCTCCGCGGACTTGATGATCTGCTCGGACTCGATCTCGGGGAGCTCGAGCTTCTTGCACAGCGCATCGATGTACTGCTTCTCCGCGTCGTGCTGCTCGCCGTCGACGAAGGTGAGCAGCACCGCGTGCTGGAGGAGCGCGCGGCGGTCCTCGCCGCCGAGCTCGTCGAGGGGCACGTCGTCCAGGGTCCTCCGCTCGGCGGCGTAGGCGCGGATCTCGCTGGCCTGCTCCTCGCTCGCCTCGAACGCCGCGATCAGCCCCTCCACCATCTCGCGTTCGGCGTCGTGGAACTCGCCGTCCGCCCACGCCACGCTCACGAGCGATTTCACGATCGCCATGCTCTGCTCTTGCATGGCGACGAGTGTCGTCGCTCCGCCGGGGCAACGTCAATCGTGAGGGGGCGGCGTCCTCGCCTCGGCGCGCGGCACGGCGCGGAGCGCGCCGCGTGCGAGCGGCTCCGCGAGCGAGGCGAAGAGCTCGGGCCGCAGCGTCCCGACGAGCACGGCGCAGAGCAGGGCGAGCGCGACGAGCGCGAGCCACAAGGAGAAGCCCTTGCGGCGCGGGGTCACCAGGGGCGCAGGCGGCCTGCTGCTTTCGTCCAGCGCGACCTGCCCGGCGTCGGGCGCGGGGACCTCGGACGGAACGGGGCGCCTCGCCTCGGCGAGGGGCGAGCGCGCGTCCGGGAGCGCGCGCGCGACGGTCGCGGAGAGGGTCGCGACAGGGGGCGGCGTGAGGGTGAGGTCGAGGCCCGCGAGCGCCTTCATGCTGCGCGCGGCGCGTCGTTGCGCGCTGTGCTCCGACTGCGCAGCGAAGCGCGCGACGAGCTCGTCGACCCGGGACGTGCCGGCGCCGTCCGCCGGGGGGCGCGCGCTCCGGGATCGCCGCGAGGCGCTCCACACGATCGCGTCGATGGGGCTCAGGCCCGCCGGGCACGGCTCTTCCGCCGGCTCCGCGTCGGCTGGCGTCGCGCCGGCGTGGGCGGCCGTCGTGGCCTCGGCCTGCGCTGACGGCGAGGCCTCGGTCGGCGCCGGCGCAGCTGTATGGGTCGCGGGGGCTGCCGAGGCCGGTGCGTCGTCGCCGCGCTGCGCCGGGAGCGGCCAGGGCAGCGTGTGCCGCGCGGCCGGCGTTTCCTCGAGCGGGGCGACGCTCGCTCGAGGACCGACGGACACCGCGGCGGCGTCGCGGCGGTGGACGAGGGGCCAGCCGCCGTAGGCTGGGGTGACCTGGAGCGCGGCTTCCGCCGCGAGCAGGAAGTGGATGGCGGGCGCGCGCGCGGCCTCGGCAGCGTCCGGGGGGCTGCAGGGGATGCCGGCGGGCGCGTCGGGGGCTGCGTCGATGAAGTCGGCAGGCGCGTCGGGGGCTGCGTCGATGAAGTCGGCGGCTGCGTCGACGATGTCCTCAGGCGCCTCCGTGGCTGCGTCGATGAAGTCGGCAGGCGCGTCGGGGGCTGCGTCGATGAAGTCGGCGGCTGCGTCGACGATGTCCTCAGGCGCCTCCGTGGCTGCGTCGATGAAGTCGGCGGACGCGTCGGCAGCTGCGTCGATCGCATCAGCGGCTGCGTCGACCACGTCGGCAGGCGCCTCGGTGACTGCGTCGACCACGTCGGCAGGCGCCTCGGTGGCTGCGGCGACCACGTCGGCAGGCGCGGAGCTGGCCGCGTCGAGGACGTCGGCAGTCGCTTCCGTCACGCTGGTGACAGCGGCGCTCTCGGCCGCCACCCTCTCTTCCCAGACGGCGGTGGCGACGGTCGGTGTCGGCTCCTGCGAGAGCGGTACGACGCCGGTGGGATCCGGGGAGAGCTCGACGAGGATCGACTCGGAGGGCGTCGGCTCCTGCGGGAGCGGCGCGACGCTGGCGGGGTCCGGGGAGAGCTCGACCAGGATCGACTCGGAGGGCGTCGGCTCCTGCGGAAGCGACACGACTTCCGTGGGGTCCGGGGAGGGCTCGATGAGGAGCGCCTCGATGCCCTCGGGGCTCGTGAGCGCTTCCCGGCACGCTGCGCCGTCGGCAGGCGACGGCGCGGGCATGGCGCGCGCCTCGGCAGGCACGATCGCCGGCGCGCTGGGCGCGACCGGCACCACGCGCGCGACCGTTCGCGCAGGCTCGACGAGCTCCGGGACGACCGGGATCTCCACCAGCGCCGCCGCCGTCTCGATCTCGACCAACGCCTGCACCACCGTGGGCGTCGGCTCCGGGAAAGCCTCGGCCTGGTCGCCGGGATGCGCCGCGCGCGCAGGCGCCGGCGCGACCTCGGAAGACGGCTCGACCACCGCGGCTCTGGCCGCGATCTCGTCAGGGCCGCCGCCGAGCGCGGGGGCCGGGAGTGTCGGCCCCGCCGTCTCGCATGCGACAAGCCCGGGGCTGAGCGTCAGCTCCACGATCGCCGGAGCAACCGGCCCAGGGCTGAGGGTGAGCTCCACGACGGCTGGCGCGAGCGGCGCAGCCGCGACCTCCCCGCGCCGCGCACCGCCGACCTCGCCGCGCGGCGCAGCCGCGGCGCACGCCGGTCGCACCGGCTGCTCGCTCGCCGCCGGCTGCTCGCTCGCCGCTGGCGCCAGCGGCGCCGCCTGGACCTCCGCCCGCGCGCGCTTCAGCCGGCCGGCCTCCCTGGCGCGCAGCGTCTCGCGGGCGAGCCGCGCCAGCGCGCGCCGCGCGGCGTTGCGGTTCACCGGGATCAGCGCGGCCTCGAGCTCTCGCGCGACCGCATCCGGGTCCTGCTCCGTCCTGGGGCGCGGGCGCGCCGTCGCCGCGAGGTTCGGCATGCTGCCCGCGGACGCGGCGAGCAGCCGCGCGAGCAGGTCGCGCAGGAGCCGCGCCGCCTCGGCGGGCGCCACCGGCTCGCCGCGCGAGCGCACCGTGACCGTGCCCTCGGTCGTGAGCAGCACCGCGCGCTCGTCGAGCCGGAGCGGCAGCCGCGACGTCGCGTCGCCGACCGCCAGCGCCAGGTACCCCGACGTCTCCGGCACCAGCGAGGCGCACCGCGCGTGCGCCGCCGCGAGGACCTCATCCAGCGTGACGCACGCGCTCACGAGCGCCCCCGCGCCGCCGCGTCGCTCGACCTGCCCGCGCGCGCCGGCCTGACCGGCACGCCCGCCGCCTCGAGGTACGCCTTCGCCTCGCCGATCGTGTACTCGCCGTCGTGGAAGATCGACGCCGCGAGCGCGGCGTCCGCGCCGCCCTCGACGAGGCCCGCTCGCAGGTGATCCAGCGTCCCGACGCCGCCCGACGCGATCACCGGGACCGGCACGGCCCGCGCGATGGCGGCTGTCAGCAGGAGGTCGTACCCGTCCCGCGTGCCGTCGCGGTCCATGCTCGTGATGAGCAGCTCCCCCGCGCCCGCGCGCGCGATCTCCTCCGCCCACGCGACCGCGTCGCGCCCCGTGTCCCGCCGGCCGCCGTGGGTCACCACCGTCCAGGCCACGCGCGACGGATCCGCGATCCGGCGCGCGTCGATCGCCACCACGATCGCCTGGGTGCCCCACCGGTCCGCGGCGCGCCGCACGAGGTCGGGATCGTTCACCGCGGCCGTGTTGATCGCCACCTTGTCCGCCCCCGCGTGGAGGAGCGCCTCGATGTCCTGCTCGGACCGGACGCCGCCGCCGACCGTGAGTGGCGTGAACAGCACGTCCGCCGTGCGCGCCACGACGTCCAGGATGATGCCGCGCTTCTCGTGCGACGCGGTGATGTCGAGGAACGTGATCTCGTCCGCGCCCTCGGCGTCGTAACGCCGGGCGGCCTCGACGGGATCGCCGGCGTCCCGCAGCCCCACAAAGCGGACGCCCTTCACGACGCGGCCGTCCTTGACGTCGAGGCACGGGATGATGCGCTTCGCGAGCATACGTCGGCGTTAGCGTACCTGCCGCGTCCGGGCCAACTGTTGCGCGGCGCGCTGGCGCCGGCGCCGGCGGCGTGGGGAGCGCCCGCCCGCTCCCTCGCCGGCGTTTCCGGTGGCGTGGCCGGCGCCACGGCGGACCGGACGCCCGGAGCCTGACCGCGCCGTGGTTCCTCGCTACCATGGCGCCATGCATTGCCCGCATTGCGGGAAACCGATCCCCGAGGGCTCGATGGCGTGCCCGCACTGCGGCGCTGCGCTGGGAGCCGCGGGTCCCCACGGCCTGAAGCCCGTGGCCCGCACCATGGTCGGCGTCGCGCTCCCCGATCTGCTCGGGCAGCCGCCGCCCGCCCCGGCAGCGCCGGCCGGCGCGCCCCGCGGCAGGGCCGCGCTGCCGCCCATGGCCGGCGCGCCGGGCGCCGGGTCGCGCACCATCGTCGGCATGCCCGCCGCTGTGTTCGGCGCGGCGCCCGCGCAGCCGGACCCGCGCCTCGGCGGGGGTACGCTCGTCGTCGGGACCCCGGCCGCCCAGGGAGCGCGCCTCGATGCGCCCGCCGCGCCGTACCCTGCCGCGCCGTACCCTGCCGCGCCGTACCCCGCCGCGCCGTACGCCGCCGCGCCGCACCACCCAGCGCCGCACCACGCGTTGCCGGGCATGCCGCCGCTCGAACACACGGTGCCGATCGCGCCGGCCCTCGGCGCAGCGCGCGGTCCGGCGCTCCCGCCCGCCGCGTCCCGCACGCTGGTCGGCGTCGCCCGGCCCGGCATCGCGCCGCTCGCGCCCGGCGCCCCGGCCGAGCTCGACCCCGGGCCGGAGCCCGAGCTCGACCCGCGCTACCAGCCGGCCGCCGAGCTCGGCGCGACGATCGCGCCCGCGCGCTTCCGCGCCCCGGCGCTGCGGAACCCGGCGCTCATGCACCCGCAGCGCCTGAAGCACCGCCTCGGGCCGCCGCCGCCCAGGAAGCGCGCCCGCACCTCGCGCCGGGCCGTCGCCGTGGTCGCCGCGGGCGGCGTGCTCGCGCTCGGCGCCGTGCTGTTCGCGCTGCTCTGGCCGAGCGCGCCCCCGGTCACCGCGCGCGCCCGCGCCGACGCCGGCGGCCGCGAGGTCATCGAGCTCCGGTGCGACAGCTGCCCGGACGGCACGGCGGTCTCGATCGGCGAGGGCCGCGCGACCATCGCCGGCCGCGTGGCGCAGATCCCGCTCGCGAGCCCGCTCTCCGTCGGCGAGAACCGGATGAAGGTCGCGATCGACCGCCCCGGGAGCGGGCGCGACGAGACGGTCGGCGTCTCGATCCACGTCGCCTACCGGATCCGCCCCGACCTCGGCACGCTGCAAGGGGAGCGCCCCTCCATCCAGGTCGTCGTCGAGGCGAGCAAGGGCACGCAGGTGGCCCTCGACGGCAAGGAGGTCGCGCTCGCGAGCGGCCGGGCGGTCGAGTCGATCGACGTCACCGAGTCGATCACGGAGCTCTCGGACGAGGCGAAGACGCTGACCCGGCAGGTGCCGTACACCGTCACGCCGCCTGACGGCCCGCGCGAGCAGGGCGTGGTGAGCGTGGCGGTCGGCATCGTCCCGCTCGCCATCGAGGCGCCTGGCCCGAGCGTGGTCATCGACAAGGAGAGCTTCGTGCTGGCCGGGCGCACGGCCCGCGGCGCGCAGCTCCTCGCCGGCGGGCACCCGATCGCGGTTCGCCCCGACGGCTCGTTCGCCCACGTGATGAACGTCTCGTCCGTGGGCGCGACCCAGTTCGAGGTGCGCGCGAAGATGCAGGGCATGGCGCCGCGCATCGCGAAGATCGCGGTGCGCCGGGTCGACCGCATCGAGACGGCCGCCAGGGAGTTCGCCGGCCGGAGCCCCCTCGGGTACGCCGAGCTCGCCGCGGGCGGCAAGGACCACATCGGCAAGCCGATCGCGCTGACCGGCGAGGTCCTCGAGACGCGCCGGCAAGGCTACTCGACGCTGCTCCTGCTCTCGGTGTCGCCCGCTTCCGGCTGCAAGGAGGGCGGCGCGACCGCCGCGAGCGCGGGCCCCGGCGGCGCGCTGGGCGCTCCGGGGGCGTGCAAGGTCCGGCTCGTCCACGGCGCGGAGAACCCGGCTCAGCGCGGCGACACCCTCACCGCCTACGGCACCGTCGCGCCCCCCTTCACGGCGCCGGACGGCGCCGCGGTCCCCGAGGTGTCGGTCGAGTTCACCCTGAAGGGCGCCAGGTGAGCGCCGCGCGCGCGACAGAGCGCCGGCCGCGCCGCCTCTTTCGGGCGGGCCTGGTCGCGGCAGCAGCCCTGCTCCCGGCCGCGGCGCCGCTCGCCTTCGCCGACGCCGTGGACACGAGCCGGCCGCACACCATCGTGGTCGGCGCGCCCCGCGGCTTCGCCCCGAGCGAGCGGATCGACGCGCGCCGCACCGGCCGCTCCGCGGCGCGGCTGCCGTTCCCCGCGCGGGAGGCCTGGCGGCGGCAGCTCCGCGGCGGCATCGACGCGGCGCCGCTCGCCGACGCCGAGGGCGATCTCGTCCTCACGCTGACGATCCCCGAGGTCGTCAAGCTGGGCGCGGACGGCCGCGAGCGCTGGCGCGTGCGCATCGGCGACAGCGCGCCGCTCGCGCCCGCCGTGATCACGAGCGACGGCACCGTCGCGATGATCACCTCGTCCGGCGTCGCCCTCGGCCTCACGCCCGCGGGGGGCGTGCGCTTCGCCGTCCCCCTCGGCCTCCGCGGGCGCGACGCCGACGTGACGCCGCTCGCGCTCGACGACGGCGGGCTCGTCGCGGCCGTGGGGCGCTCGCTCGTCGAGCTCGCCGCCGACGGCAGCGTGCGCGCCCGCGCCGAGCTCCCCGACCGCGCGACCGGCGCCCTGCTGGCGGGCCCGGACGGCACGCTCGTGACCACCGAGTCGGGCGCGGTGCTCACATGGCGCCCGCCGAGCGCGCCTCGGCGGCTCGGCGAGCTCGGCGGCCTCCCGCGCCGCGGCGCCGCGCTGGCCGACGCCCGCACGCTGCTCGCGGTCGTCGACGGCCGCCGCCTCGTCGCGCTGGATCTGCCGACCGGGACCACCGGCGTCCGCGCCGGCAGCGCCTTCGGCGCGCTCGACGGCCCGCCCGCCGTCGGCGCCGGGGGCGTCGCCGTCGTCCTCTCCGCCGCCGGGCTGCTCCTCGGGATCAACGCCGCGGGCGACGAGGCGCTCCGGGTCGCCATCGACCGACCTCCGGCCGCCCCCACGGCCGACGCCGGGCTGTCCGGCCTCCTCGGCCCGGTGGACGCGAAGCCGAGCCCGCCGGTCGTGATCGACCGCGCCGGTCGCGTCGGCTTCGCGCGTTCGGGTGGTCGCGCCGGCGTCGTCGAGGCAGACGGCAATGTCTCGATCGCCGCCGAGCGCCTCTGCTCCACCCCGGTCGCCGTCGTCCCCGCCGGCGAGGAGCGGATGGCTGTCGCGTGCCGCGACGGCACCGTGGTGATGCTGGCGCGCTGAGCGCTGCGCTTCGCCTCGGCGCCGCCCTGCCGCGCGCGGCCGGCGGCCCGTGTCATCCGCCGATCAGGCGTCCCAGTCTGCCACTTCCGGGTTCCACTTCTTCCATTTGCCGCCTACCTCCCGGTACAGATCGCGCGTGCCCGCGACCGTCTTGAACCGCTCGGTCGTGATCTGCTTTTTGAGCGCGGCCTCATCGGCTTCCTCGTACAGGGGCGCGGCGAGGGCGCTGTCGGGCAGCATGTGCAGGGTGACCACGAACTCGTCGGCGTTCGCCTCGGCGACGCAGAACCCGTTGCCCGCAGCCTTGCAGAAGGCGAGGCGCGGGTTGACCTTCGTCATGTCCTCACCCTCGCCCGTCGTGCTGCCGACGAGGTAATCCTCGATGCCTTCGGCGATGTTCTTCGCTTGAGCTACGTCCTTCAGTATCGGATGGGCCGCCACCTGCTTCCGCAGCAGCGAGCGGTATGTGGCCGACGAGATCGCGGGCGCGACGAACTCCAGGATGTTCATCGAGGAGGAGGTGTCCTCCGCCGGCGTCCCTACGAGGAAGGCGTGCAGATCGCCCGTGATCGTCACCACGTTATCCTGCGCGGCGAGCGTTTCGAGGACGTCGTTCCTCTCCTTGCGGAAGCCGTCCCAGCCGTCACAGCTCATGTACAAGCGCGGTCTGAGCGGCGAATCTGCGGGGAGGGATGACGCGATGTCGATGGTGAGCTGCGAAAGGCAGCACTCGTTACCCCACACCTTCCATGTGCTCTTGGACTTCTCGATCGTGTCCTTGAACCACGCGCTCTGCGCGTCCCCCATGACGGGGGCGTCCCCGGCGAAAGTCGACACGGCATCGAAGGGGTCCTTGAGCACGAAGTAACGCGACCCGAACTTGCTGTAATAATCGGTCTTCCCGAGATCGGCGTAGGATATCCCGCGCTCCCAGAAGGCGTACTCGCTCTCGGGGATGAGGTCCAGTGGCTCTTCCCTCTGCTCGTTCAGCTTCGCCACGATCGCGTTGACGAACATGGCGTTGATGACGCGTGGCCTCTCGTTCTGCAGGTAACCGAAGCTCGGGTCGAATCCGAACGCGGCTGCGGCCTCCTCCAGCGCCTTCCTGTAGAGACCATCCTTGTAGGCGTCGATGTCGCCGATGTAAGGGCTCGCAAACGGGGGCCTCACTGCTCCGAATTTTTCCTGGAGCGACGCGTCGTTGACGATGACCTTCCCCGGGAACGCGTCCTCCGGGATCAGGTGATCGGCCCGGTAAGAGCGGAGATCCGTCATCACGAGGTGGACGTGCTTCCCGAAGGTGAAGTCCCGGTAGATGGTGATGTCCTCCGGGTACGCGGCTGCGCTGCTGTACTGGAAGTCCTCTCCCGCGCGGTAGTCGACCGGCATGTACTCGAACCAGGCCTGGTTCGCTGCCTTGCGCCGGTCCTCGTCCTCCCTCTCTGCATATCGGCCGTCGAGGTAGGTCGCCGTCGCGCCGTGGCAGTCGTCGGAGAACTCGTGATCGCTCCAGGTGGCGATCATCGGAAAGCGCTCGTGCACCCGCTGGAGCGCCCGGTCGGCCCGGTAGGTCCGGTAGAGCTCCCGGTAGTTGCCGAGCGACCTCGCGGCGTGAAACTCGATGTCATCCGCCTTCAGGGCGATGGCGCCTCCCACGTCGGAGAAGGCGATCTTGCGCTCCTGCGACGGGGCCTGGGAGCTCGGCTCGCCGGTCGTCTCGTAGATGTAGTCCCCGAGGTGGACGACGAAGTCGATCTCCTGTCGCGCCAGGGCCGCATAGGCGTTGTAGAAGCGACCGACGTAGTCCTGACACGACACGAAGGCGAAGCGCACGGGCACGTCCGCGTCGGGCGCCGGCGCCGTCCGCGTCCGGCCGACGCGCGAGCTGAAGCAGCCGTTTCCAGTCGTGTAGTAGAACCGGTAATAGTACGTGGTCCCGGGGCTCAGGCCCTTCACCTTGACCTTGACGCAGTGATCGAACTCCGCCCTGGCCGTCACGGGGACCCGCGTGCCGCCCGACCCGGTGGCGGCCACGGTGCTGGAGCTCAGCCTGAGCTCCACCAGCTGGGTGAACGCCTCGTCGAGCGCGACGACGAGCGCCAGGTTGAGATCCGTCCTCCCGTCGCCGTCGACCAGCCGGGTCCACAGCACGACGCTCTCGGGCGTCGGGTCCCCGGAGGCCACCGACTGGGGGAAGAACGTGTCGTCCTCGTTCACGTCGCACGCGCCGGTCATCCCCTCTTCTTCGGAGCAAGCTGTCGGCACGACCACCGAGCCAGCGGTCACCAGGGTGGCGCGAAGAAAGTCTCGACGTCTCATCATCGATTGAAGTCCTCCAACGACCGATACACCCCGAGCGCTGCGCGCGCAACGGCGGCGCCGGGGCCGCCCGCCCGAGCGCTCCTCGGGCTCGCCGGGGCGGCTCAGGCCGCAGCATGGCGCCTCCCTGCGACGAGCGCGAGCGCTACTTGACGTGCCGAGTCAGGCGGCCTCTCGTGTGCGCCCGACCTGCTGAAAGCACACCATGTTCCAGACAAGCCTCTCCCCTGAAGCGCTGCGCGGCGCGCTCTCGCCCCTCCGCAGCGGGCATTCTGTTTTCGACCGCACCGGCGGCCGCGGCGCGTCGTGCCACGCGCGCCAGCCGATCCATACCGTCTACGGCGGCGCCCACCTGTTCAAGGCCGACACGGCCCGCAAGCTCGGGGCGGTGGCGCTCGGCGCCCTCGACGAGCACGCGCCCGACTTCGCCGCCTTCGCGCGGGCGCTCGGCTTGCCGGGGGCGGACGAGCTCCCGGAGCACCCCGCCGAGGCGCTCGCCCTCGCGGCCGCGCTCGACGCCGGCGCCCTCCCGGCGGGCCCCGCCGCCGGGCCGGCGCGGCTCGCGCGGGCGGTGCACGCGCGCGTGCTGGACAAGCTCCGCCGCGAGCCCGTCGAGGACCTGCGCATCGATTTCGAGGACGGCTACGGCGTGCGCCCCGGCCACGAGGAGGACGCGCACGCCGCCGCCGCCGCGCGCGAGGTCGCCCTCGGCATGGCCGCGGGCAGCCTGCCCCCGTTCCTCGGGATCCGCGTCAAGTCGCTGGGCGAGGGGTGCGCCGAGAGGAGCCTGCGCACGCTCGACATCTTCCTCTCCACGCTCGTCGCCGCGTCGGGCGGCGCGCTCCCGCCCGCCTTCGCGGTGACGCTGCCGAAGGTGGAGGCGCCCGGGCAGGTCTCCGCGCTGGCCGACGCGCTCGACGCGCTCGAGGTCGCGCTCGGCCTGCCGGGCGGCGCGATCCGGATCGAGCTCATGGTCGAGACGACGGCCTCGATCTTCGGCCCGCGCGGGGAGATCGCGCTGCCCGGGATGGTCGAGGCGGCCCGCGGGCGGTGCGCGGGGGCGCACTTCGGTGCTTACGACTACACGGCGAGCTGCGAGATCACGGCCGCTCACCAGCACCTCGCGCACCCCGCGTGCGACTTCGCGCGGCACGTGATGCAGGTCGCGCTGGCCGGCTCGGGGCTCTGGCTCTCCGACGGCGCGAGCAACATCCTGCCCGTCGCGCCGCACCGCGCGCGGCCCGGCGGGGCGCCGCTCACGCCGCAGCAGGTGGACGACAATCGGCGCGCGGTGGTGAGCGCGTGGCGGCTGAAGTACGGGCATGTCCGCCGCGCGCTCGAGAACGGCTACTACCAGGGCTGGGATCTCCACCCGGCGGAGCTCCCTGTGCGCTACGCGGCGGTCTACGCCTTCTTCCTGGAGGGCGTCGAGGCGACCGCGGGGCGGCTGCGGAGCTTCATCGATCGGGCCGCCCGGGCGACCGTCGCCGGGACGGTGTTCGACGACGCGGCGACGGGGCAGGGGCTCCTGAACTTCTTCCTGCGCGCGATCAGCGCGGGCGCGATGACGGAGCGCGAGGCGGCGGACCGGACCGGCCTGACGCCGGACGAGCTCCGGGAGCGCTCGTTTCATGCCATCGTGACGCGCCGGAGCGCGTGATATGACCCGTCAGAAGCGGAACGCACCGCGGGGATGCCTGGGCACCGGGGAGGAACGATGAGCGCGATCACGACGCACGTGCTGGACACGTCGCGGGGCCGCCCGGCGAGCGGCGTGCTGGTGGTGCTGGAGGTCAGCGACGGCGGCGGCTACCGGGAGGTCGGCCGCGGCACGACCGACGACGACGGCCGGCAGAGAGGCCTGCTCGCGCAGGGCGAGCGCCCGGTGCCGGGCACGTACCGGCTCACCTTCCACACCGGCGCCTATTTCGCGGCGTTCGGGGCCGAGAGCTTCTATCCCAGCGTCTCGATCCTCTTCGAGGTCCGGGACCCGGCGCAGCACCATCACGTCCCGCTGCTGCTCAGCCCTTTCGGCTACACCACGTACCGCGGCAGCTGAGCGCGCGCCCGCGCGAGCGCGCCATCCCGCAGAGCGTTCGGGGGCGCGAGCAGGTCGCCCGCACCCCGCCGCGCGGTCGGGAGCGCGAGCAGGTCGTCCCTGGCGCGCTCGGATCGCATCGCGGCGTCGGCCCGGCGGGACGCCGCGCGGTTGCGCGCATGATACGGTGGACGGGGCCCGGCGCTGGGGCATTGGGAGGGGTGACGGTGGGCTCTCTACGAACTCGGTCGGTTGAAACTCGGGGTTGCCCGCGCGCGGCTGGCTTGCTGGTGGTCGCGATGGCCGCGCTCTGGTCGGGGTGCGAGTCGAAGGAGCGGCGCTTCGTCGATGGAGGCGCCGCCACGGGGGCTGGCACCGCGGGCGGCGCAGCAGGCGGTGGGCCGGCCGCTGCGGGAGGGGGCGGCGGCGACGCTGGTGGCGGCGACGCTGGTGGCGGCGACGCTGGTGGCGGCGGGGGGATCTCGGTGGCGTGCTCTCCCGAGGAGGCGCGGTGCGCCGGCGAGCTCGTGGAGGTGTGCGGCAGCGATGGGCGGTGGCGGGATGTCGGCTGCGCCGGGTGGTGCGGCGCGGGCTCCGAGAGCTTGTGCATCGTGCCGCCGAGCTGCCGCGAGGGTGGGTCCGGCGCCGGCGAGGCCTGCGGTTCGGAGCGGAATCAGCCCTGCTGCGCGAGCCCGCGCGTTCCGGGCGGCGGCTACGACCGGAGCAACGACGCCGCGCATCCCGCGGAGGTGAGCGACCTTCGCCTGGATCGATACGAGGTCACCGTCGGACGATTCCGCAGGTTCGTCGAGGCGTACCCCGGGAGCCGGCCCGCCGCCGGCGCGGGAGCTCACCCCGGGCTCCCGCGGAGCGGCTGGGACGAAGGGTGGGACTCCCGACTGCCGGCGAGCCAGGCCGCGCTGAGAGAAGACTTGAAGTGCAAGGTGGGATTGCACTCGTGGACTGACGACGTGGGCGAGAACGAGGCCAGGCCGATCAGCTGCGTGAGCTGGTTCGTCGCGTTCGCCTTCTGCGCCTGGGACGGCGGGCGTCTCCCGACAGAGGCGGAGTGGAACTACGCGTCGGCCGGCGGGAGCGAGCAGCGGGAGTATCCGTGGGGTAACGCGTTTCCGAACGCGACGTACGCCGTGTACGACGCGGCGGGCAGCGCGGTCGTCGGCTCGAGATCGCCGAGAGGCGATGGCCTGTGGGGGCACGCCGACCTCGCGGGCAACCTGTGGGAGTGGACCCTGGACTTCGAGGGGCCGTACCCCGATCCGTGCCCTGATTGCGCGAACCTCGAGGGGGGCTCTGCGCGGGTGATCCGCGGCGGCAGCTGGTGGCAGCCCGAGCCGGAGGACATCTCTACTTCCTTCCGGAGCGGGTGGGACCCGGCCGATCTCACCGACGCGCTCGGCGTCCGCTGCGCGAGGCCGCTGTAGCGCCGGCCGCGCTTCGCGGCGGACGGCGCCGCGGGGCGCCGCTCAGGGCGAGATCAGGTAGATGACCGAGAAGGCCACGACGAGCGTCGCGGCTGCGAGCGCGATGAGCTTGGGCATGGTCCAGTCGCCTTCGGTCCTCGTTTGGTCTGTGCTCATCGTGTGCCTCCGCCGTGCTCTCTGCGCGCCTCGCGCGCCCGTCTCCTGGCAGAAGGCGGACTCGTCGTCAACCCTGAGCCGGCCACGACGGACGGGAAGCGCTCACGCGGGGGTCTCCACCGCTGTTTCGGCCGCCCCCGCGCCCTTTCCGCCCTGCTCGCCGCCCGCGTGGATGATGGCCAGCCTCACCACCTCTGGCAGCAGATCGGCGAGCAGGTCGCGCAGCGACGTCCGGTCGAGCTCGTGGCGCTCGACCCAGTCGAGGCTGGTCGCCTCCACGAACCCGATCCACCCCCGGAGCGCCACCCGCAGCGCCGGAGGCCGCTCGGCCACCGGCGCGTCCGCGAGCAGCTTGTCGAGGAAGCGGCTGCGCGTCTCCTCGATGATGGCCAGCACCTCGGCGTCGGAGCCGATGCCGCCCCGGAAGACGGCCGCATAGGAGATCCCCTGTCGCTCGACATAGGCGAGGTAGGCGTCCAGCCCGGTGCGCAGCCGCTCGTCCACCGGCAGATCGTCGACGTCCAGCGACCGCTCGACGAGCTCGCGCGCCGCTTCGCGCAAGACGGCGATGTAGAAATCGCGCTTGGTCGGAAAATAATGGTACAATAGCCCTTTCGAGATCCCTGCGGCCTGCGCCACCTCGTCGATGGCGACGTCGTCGTAGGCGCGCTGGCTGAAGAGCTCGAGCCCGAGCGCGAGCAGCTGCGCGCGGCGAGCGTCGAGGTCGAGCCGCTGCCGGGGCGGCTTGCCCTCACCGCGCCGGGGCGTCGCGGCGCGGGACGGCTTTCGGGTCGAGATCATGAGTGGGCGGGTACCTTACGCCGCCACGGATCCGGGTTCAATCGCGGCAGAAGCGGCGACTCTGCTTGATGCATTGCGCGGGCGGTGTCCCGTCGCGTCTTCGATTCAGCCCGACGCGGACGGCGGCGACGAGCGCCCGTGTCCGTCGCCGCGCGCGCTCACCGCGCGCCTCGCCGCGCGCCCGTGGCGCAGCGCGTCCCTGCGGCGCGGCGGGCCGGCGTCGTCTTTGCTCCTGCGGCGCCTTCGCGTTGCGCATCCCTGGGATGTGCAGGAGGGAGACATGCAGCGTTTCACGATGTCCGCTCTGGGCGCCGTCGTCCTCGCGACGTCGCTCGTGCGAGCGGCGTTACCGGAGCGCCCGGTCCGCCCGCTCACGGCGGCGCTGAGCGGGCAGGACGAGGTTCCCGGCCCCGGGGATCTGGACGGGACCGGGACGGCCCGCATCGCGCTCGACCCTGTCCGCGGCGAGCTCTGCTTCGACCTCGCGGTGGCCGGCATTGCGCCCGCGACCGCGGCGCGCATCCACGAGGGCTCCGCCGGCCGCGCGGGCCGCGGCGTCATCACGCTGATGCCTCCGACGGGCGGCAGCTCCAGCGGCTGCGTGACAGCAGAGCGCGACGACCTGAGGGCGCTGCTCCTTGATCCGGCGAGCTATTACATCGCCGTCCGCACCGCCGATTTTCCCGACGGCGCCCTGCGTGGCCAGCTCGCGCGGTGAGCCCCGGCGGGGACACCACCGCGCGACCGCAGGAGTCTTCGCCGGGTACAGGGACAGTCCGATAGCGCACCAGCGCTCTCGATATCTCATCAACCTCTCGGACGAGCCTCAGGCGATGGACGGTAGGCGCCCGGAGAGGCGGCTCGCCGGGCAGCTCGGTACGCCCTGTCAGCTGGCTAGCCGCCCCGGAGCAGCTTCTTCAGCCGGATCTCCGCGATCTTCCGCTGCTCCTCCGCGGCGATGAGCAACTCCTCCTCCGGCGTGTGCTCGATCCGCTCGCGCAGCGCCGCCAGCATCTCGTCCGCGCTCTTGCCCGTCGCGCAGAGGATGTAGATGAACCCGAACTTCTCGTCGTAGGCGCGGTTGAGCCGCGCGAGCGCCTCCCGCGTCTCCGGCGCCGCGGCGCTCATCCCCGCCTGCTCCTGGCTCGAGAAGCGCCGCGCCGTCTCCGCGGTCTCCGCCTGCGCCTTCGTCTCCCCGATGCGCGGGTGCGCGCGGAACGCCTCGAGCCAGTCCTCCGGGGCGAGCCGCGCGAACGCCTGCGCCGCCGCCGCGAGCAGGCGCTCCTCGTCCCGGAACGGCCGCGCCGCCGCCACCTGCGCCGCCCACGCCGACGACCCGCACGCGACGCGGAGCTCCGCCGCCGCCTCTGGCTCCGTGAGCGCGTTGAGCCAGCGGAGCCGCTGCTCCGCCGCCCCGCTCCGGGTCGCCCTGCCGAGGACGCGCAGCCGGCTCACGCCGCCGTCCGGATAGATGTTCAGGCGCACGTGCGTGAACGGACCCGCCGCGCGGAGCTCCTCGTCGAAGAGGTGACGCGTGTGCGCCTGGAGCTTCGTCCGCGGCACGATCTCCCGCCAGTCGCTCGCGCCGGCGAGCTCCGCCGCCGGGCGCCCCGCCGCGTCGATCCCCTCGATCATGCAGCTGTCCGGGTAATTGCCCTTGAAGTGGTTCGTGTCGACCTCGATCCGGCTGATCTCCCCCTGCGCCGCGAGCGCCACGAGCGCCCAGTCGTACCCGGGCCCCCGCCGGCGCCGCGTCTCCCAGCCGTCTCCCATGTTCGCCGCCCGGCCCGGCATGATCAGGTTGTGGCGCACCCCGAAGAACATGTCGCTGCACGAGAGCACGCTCGCCCCGTTCTCCGCGGCCGCGAGGTCGAGCTCCGCGCCAGGACGGTCGAGCCGGCGCCAGTCGGGGACGGCGTCGCCGTGCACCCGCAGCCGCGCCACCCCGCCGTCGGGATAGATGTTCAGGCGGAGGTGCGTGAACCGCGACGAGCAGCTCACCGCGAACGCGTTCTGCGAGTCGCCCGCGAGCGGCGAGCGCGGCAGGACCTCGACCCAGTGGGTCCGCGGGTCGAGCAGCTCGTCCACGCGCGCGTCGGGCCGCGCCGCGCACGCCTCGAGGGAGCAGTGCTCCGGGTAGTTGCCCCGGAAGAACGCCGTGTCGACGATGACCCCGCGGAGGATGCCCGGCAGCCCCAGCCTGACGAGGCACCAGTCGAACCCGGGAGTCCGGCGCCGGCGCGTCTCCCAGCCGTCCATCCACTTCCCGCGATCGGTGTACTCGTGCTCCAGGAACACCGGCTTCGACGCCTTGAGCAGGCTCTCCTTCGGCGCGAAGAACTCGTCGTTCGCCGCGAGCACCGCGCCGCCCAGGCGCTCGGACGCCAGATCGAGCGCCTCCGCGAACGCCGGCCCCGTCACCCCTCTCGCTTCAGCCATCGCCCTCTCGCCTCCTCCGCGAAGCCCCCGCGCTCATAGACCTTCTCGCCGCGAAGGTAGGTGGCCTGCACGACGCCGTGGAGCTCCTCCCCGGCATACGGCGTCACCTTGTGCCGGTGCTGGATGAGCGGCGGCTCGACCCGGAAGCTCGCCTCGGGATCCCAGATCACGAGATCTGCGTCGAACCCGCTCGCGATCTCCCCCTTGCGGCGCAGCCCGGCGAGCCTCGCGGGCCCGCGGCAAAGCCAGGTCGCGAGCCGCTCGATCGGGACGCCCCGGCGGCGGGCGTCGGTCCACACGATCGACAGGCCGAGCTGCAGGCTCGAGATCCCGCCCCAGGCCGCGTCGAAGTCGCCGGCCTCGAGCCGCTTGAGCTCGGGGGTGCACGGGGAGTGGTCGGAGACGACGAGATCGATGAGCCCGCCCTGCAGCGCGGCCCAGAGCTCCTCGCGGTTCTCCCGCTCGCGGATCGGCGGAGCGCACTTGAAGGGCGTGGCGCCGTCCGGGATCTCCTCGGCGGCGAAGTGCAGGTAGTGCGGCGTCGTCTCGGCGGACAGCGCGGCGCCGCCGTCGCGCGCCTGCTTCAGGATGCCGAGCGCCGTCGCCGACGAGAGGTGGACGACGTGCGCCGTCGCGCCCGTCGCCTGGCAGAGCGACGCGAGCAGCGCGATCGCCTGGTCCTCCGCCTCGCGCGGCCGCGAGCGCAGGTAGGCGGCGTACGTCCGCGGGTCGAGGCCGGCGAGCGCCGCGCGCGCCGCGTCGATGGGGCCGGGGAGCTCGGCGTGCACGAGCAGCGGCGCCCCCGTGCCCGCGAGCACCTCGAGGGCGGCCCGCAGGTCCGCCTCGCCGACGTGGCCGAACTCCGCCACGCCGGAGTCGACCATGAAGCACTTGAAGCCGAGCGCGCCGGCCTCGACGAGCGGGACGAGCTCGCCCGCGTTGCCCGGGACGGCGCCGCCCCAGAAGCCCACGTCGACGAGGCACCGGCCCTGCGCGGCCCGCGCCTTCGCCTCGAGGTGCGCGACCGTCGTCGTCGGCGGGATGCTGTTGAGGGGCATGTCGACGAGCGACGTCACGCCGCCCGCGGCCGCGGCGCGCGTCGCTGTCTCGAACCCCTCCCACTCGGTCCGTCCGGGCTCGTTGATGTGCACGTGCGCGTCGACCAGCCCGGGCATCACCACCGCGCCCTGCGCGTCCACGACGGGGCAGCCCTCCGGCACCTCGTCATGGCCGGCGACGGCGAGGATCGTGCCGCCCTGGATATGCACCGAGGCGGGCCGAACGGCGCCCCCGGTGACCACCCGCAACCCGCGAACGATGAGGTCCGGCGTCATCAGGGACGCGAGGATACCACGCGCCGCGCGGGCCGCCGAGGCGGCGCTCGGCGTGTTTCCTGCGGCTTTCAGGCGGCTTTCATCCGCTCGATGAGCCCGGTGAGCTCGGCGCGCATGGCGCCTTCGGAGGCGGCGCTGTAGCGGCGGCCGTGCCCGGGGAGCACCCACGTGAACCGGTGCTCGAGGAGGCGCTCCATCGAGCGGACCTGCTCCGCCCACGAATACCAGCAGACGTCGCGCCCCGCGTGGAGGCGGCCGAGCTCGCCGGAGAACCAGAGGTGATCGCCGCTGAAGAGGTATCGGTCGCGCAGGAGGAGCGCGACGCTGCCGCGCGTGTGGCCGGGCACGGGGATCAACGTGAGGTCCGGGGCGAGGGCGATGGGGTCGCGCCCCCGGACCTTCACCTCGACGAGCGATGTTCCGCCGTCGACGTCGGCCTCGTGGATGACGCGATCGCAGCCGAACGTATCGCGGAAGATCTGGTGATCGGCCACGTCGTCACGGTGGGTGAGCACCATCGTCCGGACGCCGCCGAGCTCGCGGATGCGCTTGAGGAGCGGGCGCGCGGCGCGGGGCGAGTCGACGAGCACGTTGCCCTCGGGCCGCTGGATGAGGTAGCTCGCCGCGCCGTAGGAGGACGACGAGGTGTAGCCGCAGTAGTGAACGCCCTGGTCGAGCGGCTGGGGGAAGGCGGTGACGGCGGCGGTCATGCCCTCGCGGGCGGCGGTGCCGATGGAGGCGGTGGGGCACGAGACGAGCGCCATCGCCGCGCGCAGGTGCTCGTCCGGCGTGGCCGGCTGGCGGGCGACGATGGTCTGGTCCAGGGCGGCCGCGCGCTCGAACACGGAGGGGGCGATCTGGCGGCAGACATCGCAGTCGATACACGTCCTGTCGACGAAGTAATCGCCAGGGGCGTTCTCGGGCAGGCGGTCCTCGGGTCGAGCCATGTCGCTCCCTCAGGATGACACGCGGGCGGCGGGCGTGGGGGCTGATCCAGAGCGGGAGCGCCGCCGCGCTCCGCCGCTTCCCTGACGGCGGCAATCCTCCAGAGCCAGGAGAGCCGGAGTCCTCCGGACAGCGAACCTGTTGACTACGGAGTCTCGGGACACCGCTGCAGCGCCCTGCCGAGCGTCGGTGTCGCTCCGGGCGCGCGGTCGAACCTGCGCCGGTCCTCCGGTGCCCGGAGCTCGGGCGCGGGCGTCCCGCGGCGTCCGGCGGGCCTGCTGGGCGCGCCGGGCCCTGCTGGGCCAGGTCCGGGCGCCGTCCTGCGCGCGCTGCTTGAGCTCTCGCCGCCCAGCTCCTACCCTGCGCGCATGAGCGCCTCTGGCCCAGCTGCGCCGCGCCAGGGCGGCGCTCGGGCGAGCGGCGCGAGCGGCCCCGTCCCCTGGGACCCGCTCTTCCACGAGAAGAGCCGGCTTTACTGGCCCATCCGTCCCCGGGCCGAGGCGTTCGCGCGGAGCGCCGGCTGGCCGCCGGTCGAGGACTACAACCGTGCGCTCGGCGAGGGCTTCCCCGTGCGCTTCGCGGAGCAGGCGCCGAGGCCGCGGCGGCGCCGGCGGCGCGGGCCCCTCGATCCTGCGGCGCTCTACGACGCGCGCATCCACGTCGAGGGGCGCGTGCCCACGCGGCCGAGCAACTGGCACGACTTCCTCAACATGCTCGTATGGGCCGCCTTCCCGCGCGCGAAGGCGGAGCTCCACGCGCGCCAGCACCGGGCGATCGCCGCGCGCCTCGATCCGGGCGCGGCGTCGCTCCCTCCGGCGCGCACGCGCGAGCTGGACGGGCTCGCGCTCCTCGACGAGGGCGGGCTCCTGCTGCTCTACGACGAGCACGCGCACGCGCACGCGCGCCGCGCGCCCCTGCCGGGCGACGCCTCCGATCTGCGGCGCTGCGCCGACGAGGTGCGCGAGGCCGTGCAGCGGGGCGAGGCGGCGGCGCTCGTGTTCGGCCATGCGCTCTACGAGAGCCTCCTCCAGCGCGGTCCGACGGTCCACGCGATGGTGCAGCCCCTCCCGTGCGAGGGCCCGCTGCCCGCGGCGCCGGACGCGCTCGTCTCGCTGGCCGACGCGCGCCTCTGCGACGCGCTCCGAGCGCCGGGCAGCTTCACCGAGCCGGAGCGCAGCGCGCGTCTGCCCCTCGACGAGCGCGTCCTTCTGAGATGAAGAGGAACCGCCAAAAACGCCAAGAGCGCCAGGAGAAGAGATGAAGAGGAACCGCCAGGGACGCCAGAGGTGAAGAGCCGTCCTCCAGGAGCCACCAGATAAAAGACTCCGAGTCTCTCCTGGCGTCCTTGGCGTCCTTCGCGGTTTGTCTCCCTCCCTCTCCGCGTGAACGTGCGGCAGGCAGGGATAGGGCAGGCAGGTAGCGCGCCCGTGCGCAGCAGGCCTGTGCATTTTTGCACAACCTGCGCGCGCATTTGCCGGCTCCCCGGTACGCTGCGGGCAGCGCATGCTCGCGCGGCGTGGCCGGGAGAATCGCATCGTGATGAGCTGGGATGACCTGCGGTACCTCCTCGCCCTCTCCCGGGCGGGCTCTCTCGCCGGCGCTGGCCGCGCGCTCGGCGTGGACCACACCACGGTGGGCCGCCGGGTCGAGGCGCTCGAGGCGTCGCTCGGGGTCCGGCTGTTCGTGCGGTCTCCCTCGGGCTACGCGCTCACCAGCGAGGGGCTGACCCTGATCCCCGACGTGGCGCGCGTCGAGGAGGCGATCCTCGCCATCGAGCGCGGCAGCCTCGGGCGCGACAAGCGCCTCACGGGCTCCGTGCGCGTGACGGTCGCCGAGGCGTTCGGCAGCCGGTTCCTCGCGCCCCGGCTCGGCGCGCTCCACGCGGCGCACCCGGGGATCTCCGTCGAGCTCGTGACCGCGATCCGCGCGCTCGACCTCTCCCGGAGGGAAGCGGACATCGCGGTCCGGTTCTTCCGCTCCACCGAGGGCGGGCTCGTGGTCCGGAAGGCAGGCGTCGTCGGCTGGGCGGTCTACGGCGCGCGCAGCTACATCGAGCGCCGCGGCGCGCCCACCGCGGCCGACCTCCCGGCGCACGCGCGCATCGGCATCGAGGCGCCCGGCGCCATGCCGCCGGAGCACGTCTGGTTCGAGCGCATGGCGGCCGGCGGCCCCTGCGTCTTCCGCAGCAACAGCACGGCGTGCATGCTCGGCGCGGCGCGCGCCGGCCTCGGCGTCGCGCTCCTGCCGTGCTTCATCGGCGACCTCGAGCCGGACCTCGCGCGCATTCCCCTGCCGGACGAGCCCCGCCGCGCCATCTGGCTGACCGTGCACGGCGACCTCCAGCACACCCCCCGCGTCCGCGCGGTGCTCGACGCGATCGCGCGCATGCTGGACGAGGAGAGCGCCGTCCTCTGCGGCGACGCCCGCCCCCCGCCGCCGCCCCCGGAGGGCCCGGGCGAGGGCGCGAGCGCCGCCGCGGCGCCCCGCAAGATCCGACGACACAAGGAGACGAAACGATGACCACCACCGCCCCGCTTCACCTGTACATCGGCAGCAAGAACCTCTCGTCCTGGTCGCTCCGCCCGTGGCTCGCGATGTCCCACGGCGGCGTCCCGTTCGAGGAGCACGTGATCCCTTACGAGCTCCCGGACTGGGTCGACCGGGTGGCCCAGCACTCGCCGACGCGCAAGGTGCCTGTCCTGCGCCACGGCGGTGTCGTCGTGTGGGAGTCGCTCGCCATCTGCGAGTATGTGGCCGAGGCCTTCCCCGGAGCGCGCCTGTGGCCCGAGGGGCGGGAGGCCCGCGCCGTCGCGCGCGCGGTCAGCAGCGAGATGCACTCGGGCTTCGCCGACCTGCGCCGGGAGCTGCCGATGGACATCGCGCGGCGGCACCCGCGGCGCCAGGTCTCGGACGGCGCTGCCCGCGACATCGCCCGCGTCCTCGGGATCTTCCGCGACTGCCGCGCCCGGTTCGGTCAGGGCGGAGCGTTCCTGTTCGGCGCCTTCTCGATCGCGGATGCGATGTTCGCGCCCGTGGTGACGCGCTTGCT
The DNA here is from genome assembly GCF_051521595.1 of Sorangium sp. So ce1153. Lineage (NCBI taxonomy): Bacteria > Pseudomonadati > Myxococcota > Polyangiales > Polyangiaceae > Sorangium > Sorangium sp. So ce1153. The sequence goes on along the minus strand of NZ_CP150361.1, from coordinate 10,005,360 downwards.
CTCGTACGACGTCGAGATCGATGAGGTCGCGCGCGCCTATGCGGGCGTCATCACGTCGCTCCCCGCGATGGCGCGCTGGTCCGCGGCGGCCGCGGAGGAGGTCGCCAGGAATCCGCACATCACGGCGCCGGCTGGCAGCTCGTACACGAAGGCGGGCGGCGGGGCGGCGGGGAGCGCGGCGGCGCCCTGAGCGTGCGCGAGGCTTGCGGCGGCGGGCGGGTTGCCTGGAACATGGCCGCCGCCATGACCCCTATCCGACTCTACGATCTCCAGGTGCGCGACGACCGCCGGCCGAGCCCCTTCTGCTGGCGTATCAAGTACGCGCTGGCCCACAAGGGCCTGCCGTTCGACGCCGTGCCCGTCGCGCTCACGGACATCCCCTCGATCGGGGGCGGCGCGCACAAGACCGTGCCGATCATCGAGGATGGCAGCAAGACCGTCGGCGACTCGTGGGCGATCGCGGAGTACCTCGACGAGGCCTATCCGGACCGGCCGCGCCTCTTCGGCTCGCCGGCCGAGCGCGAGCTCTGTCGCTTCGTCGAGCTCAGCCTGTTCTTGAGCGCCGGTAGGCCGCTCCTCATGGGGTACGTGAAGGACATCCACGACCACGCCCACGAGAGGGATCGCGCCTATTTCCGGCAGAGCCGCGAGAAGCTGTTCGGCTGCACGCTGGAGGAGCTCGCCAGCGGGCGCGCGGAGCGGATCGAGGCGGCGCGCGCCGGCTTCGACTCGGTCCGGTTGACGCTCAAGGGGGGCGCGCCGTTCCTCTCCGGGGCGCACCCCGGCTACGCGGACTACATCGTCGCGGGCTTCCTGCTCTGGATCGCGTCGGTCGCCACCGCCCCGCTCCTCCAGGGCGACGACCCGCTGCTCGAGTGGCTCGGCCGTGTCCAGGACCTCCACGGCGGCCTCGGGCGGAAGAGCCCGCTGAACGCGATCGCCGCATGAGCGGCCACCCCGCGTACGACGCGGCCGCTCCGTGCACCATACGGCCGCTCGCGCGGCAGCAGGATCCCCGGGCCGAGGTCAAGCGCGACGCGCCGGCCGACGAGGGAGCCCATGTCGAGCCCGGTGTAGGTCGACTGGACCAGGAGATCGATATCGGGCGTTCGACAATCCGCGCCGAGCTTCTGCGCTGCACGTTTGCGATCGATGTCCTCGAGTGCCCAGCCGAAAAAGCCAGGATGGAGCTCTTCGCCATGCTCACAGAGCCAAGGAGCATCGCCCGCTTCCTCTCCGCGCTCGGCGAGCCGACCGACGTTCCAGCGCGCTCACGCCGCGACCGCCGTAATGGAAGCGCACCGTGCTGACGACACGGTGCGCGTCGAGCCCCTCACCGCGCAAGCACGCCCTCCAGCGTATTCGATACGACGAGCCCCCTCCATGCCTTCACCCCGAACCGGCTTCCGTCATCGTCGTTCATATACACCGCGCGCACGCGGTAGCGCTGCCCCGCCTCGAACCCGAAATACCGTGCTAGATCGATGTCCTCTTCATGGCTCTGCCCTGCCTCGAACCGCTGGAAGTCCTCCGCCACGAGCGGCCGGCGCTTGATGTCGACCATGAATGGGAGCGCCTTGCCGTCCGTGCCCGTGATCACGAACGCGAGCTCATTGAGCTGACCCGCGCGCGGCGATGTCGGGAGCTGCCCGATCACCGGCGTCTCGTCGACCGCGTTCCTCACGTTCAACACGACCACGGCGGCGCTCGTGTTGGTGAGCTTGACCGTCAGCACTGCTCCACCCTTGGGCGACGCTTCGAGGTGGATGTCAACGGGTACCGTCGGGTTTCTCATGGGATCCTTCTGCGCTTCTGGACGCTGCGATTGGCAGTGGGCGATGGCCAAGAGCGCGAGCGAGGCCCCAAGCGGGCGAGCTCGAAGGAGGCCGCGCGCGATCATGGGCCGACCAAGCGGTCCTGCTCGGCTTGATACTTCGCCTGCTCTCCGGGCGAGAGGTTGCCGAAATGCGTTTTGGCATAGTCCCTGTTGTTATGTTGCATGTCGGTCCCCGTGCCGAAGTCGTTCTCGTGGCGGATCTCCTCGTGGTAGGCTTCTAGCTCGCGCGCGTCGCGGCCTTTGGCCTCGGCGGCGGCTGGATCCGACCACTGCTCGGCGTGCTTGCGCTCGTGGGCGACGGTGGTGACGAGCGTGGAAGCGTCCTTGAAGGCGGATTCGCCGACCGTAATGGTTGGATTCTTCTTGCGCGGCGTGCTGCCGTAGTTCTTGTCGCTAGGGTCGTACTTGAGGTCTCCGACGACACTCATGTTGAAGCCGGCGTCCTCGAGAACCTGAGCGGTCTTGTCGAGCGCCTCTTGCTTCTTGCCCGCGTCGATGAGCGCTTGGATGGCGGCGACGTCCGCGGCGGAGATCAGCTTGGTCGCCGGGCCGCCCACTAGGATGTCGGGGCTCCCGGTGAGGAGCTGGCCGAGGCCGCCACAGTGGCGAGAGAAGTCGCCGATACGGAAGGCGGGCTTGCCGTTGATGTACACCATGGCGGCGCCCGTGGCGGCCTTCCAGGTGTTGGGACCGCAGCATGCCAGGTGGACGCCGTCATCGTCGAGGCGTAGCGCCGGGAGGCTGTCGGCGAGGACGTCCGAGGAGCCGTGAACTGCGGGTCCGATCACCTCGGGGTGCGGGCACTTGGGGCACGCGTGGGAGTCCGCCGGGCACTGCGACAGGTCTCCCACTCGACCGAGCGACGGCATGATCCTCCCGAAGGGGCGTTCAATTCTCGTGTCTTAGAAGCGCGGCAACGCCCGGGAGCTAGGAAATCCAAATGCGATCCGAAAGTCAAGCTCCTCGTAGCGGCCGTCCCATCGTACAGTCACGCTGCATGCGCTGGTTGACATAGAAAACCTTCGCTCAGGCTCGACCCGCCGCAACTCCGCGAGCGCTTCCACGCCTCCCGGATGACGGGAGGGTCCTTGTCTCTGACAAGCGCCGCACCAGCGGCGCGAGCCCTCGGTCGCCCCGGCGCGCGGGCCCCTCCAGGGCAGCCCACCGAACATTGCTGTCGCCATGCTCGGCATGCGCGACGAGCATCTCTTCGCAGCCGAGGTCGTCTTTGCGGCTGTGGCGATCGAGGCGCTCGGCGTATGTCCTCTCGTGCTCAGCCGTGCTGCGATCTGCAGAGGAGCGTCTGATGTCGAGGCACGCTCCCGAGCAATTCATTCGACGCTGTCGCAGCGAGAATCTGGTTGCCTTCCCCGAGATTTGTGAGCGCATTGAGAAACCGGATCTGTTCGTTTGGATGGATGTGCGCCTCTGGCTCGTCGATGAGGACCAGCGCGTGGCGTAGCCCGAAGAGCACGTGAACCAGGGCGAACAGGATGGCCTGCTGCTCGCCGTGGGAGAGGCTGTACAGCTCGACTCGCGCGCCGTTGTCCCGCTCGAACCACACCGCCGTTACACCGCCCCGCGCCTCGACGCTTGATAGGCGCAGCCACGGGCACACCGTCTCCACGGCGGCCTTGTAAGGAGCGAGCGAGTCGCGTTGGTCCCCGCGGAGCAGGATCCCGCTCTCCTTGACTTGCGCCATGGCCTGGAGGCCGTCCTCCACGGCGAGCCGCGCCAGGGCCTGCTCCAGGCCGGCATATTTGTCCGGCCGGCGGGTGAGCCGCAGGCGCCCGCTGTCCTCGTCGCCCGGCGGCGCGAGCCCCACCCGTGGCTCCAGCCGGCGATCACACGGGAAGTATTCGGCCTTCCACGCCGCGGGATCACGGCTGTATCCACTGAACAGAGCCTCGATCGCTGGCTCCGGCGCGCGCACCGCGCCGCCGTCGAGCGCGACCGTCGCCGTAAAGGTGGGCTCTGCCAGTCCCGCCCTCGCCATCTCCTCGGGGCTGAGCAACCATCTTCCCCGGATGTTCCCGGACCGCCTCCCGGACCGAAGCAGGCGCGCTGGTTCAGGGAGAACATCGTAGCTCCCTACGCTCTCCTTTAGCACGATGATCGCTTCGAGGAGCGATGTTTTTCCGGAAGCGGCCCCCCCTCCGATGAGCACGAGCGGCAGCGGCGCGCCGGTCGTCGGATGGGTGAACACATACCGGCCGTCGGGAACACCCCGAAAATTCTCGGTCTCCAGATCCAGTAGTTTCATAGGCTCAGGAGTTCAGCTTGATCGGTTTGCCCTTGACGTCCACGACGTTGCCGTTGATCTCGATGGTGCCGCTGCTCGTGATCTTGATCCCGCCGTTCGAGATGCTGATCTTGGATCCGCCCGCTTCCAACGTGATGTCGCCGCCCTTGAGCGTAGCTTTGGCGCCGCCCGAGTCGAGCACGATATCCTCGGAGAACACCACGAACCGCGGCGTACTCAGCTGCATGACGGACTTGGCGTCGATCCAGAAGCCGCTGGTATCGACGAAATGGTTGAGGCTGCTGTCCCGCCGGATGTTGGCAGCGGCGGTCTCGATGTTCGTCTGCGATTTCTCGTCGATGGACCTCGCCGTTAACCTGTAAGGCCCGGTGGAGATGCTGGTGCTGCCCGCGCCGATCGACTGCGCGCCGCTGATCGTCGTCGACGAGTTGCCGCTGATCCGGCTCGTCTGGTTGCTCCCGACGAGCGTGACCGCGTTCCGTCCTGTCTCCGACTTGAAATCGAGCTGTGCATGGAACTCCAGCCGCTCGGCCCCAGCCTTGTCGTCCAGCAGGATCTGGTTGTACCCGCCACCGCCCGGCGACGATTTCGAGCGCCACACCGAGATGGTCCGTTCCGCCGCGGAGCGGAACGGCCTGACGTTCACCGCGTTGTGGACCCGGCCGATAATGATCGGCTGATCCGGGTCACCGTCGAGGAACTCGACGACGACCTCGTCGCCCACGCGCGGCAGGCAAATGAAACCGTAGTCCATCCCGGCCCACGCCTGCGAGACGCGGACGTAGCGCGATGTGTTCGCGCGCAGGTTCCGCCGGTCCCATCGGAACTGGATCTTGACCTGGCCGAGCTCATCGGCGTCGATCTCGTCATCGGGGTGGGTCGGCACGACGAACGCCGTTTGCGTCCCGATGATGCGCGGCCGGGGCAGCTTTCGCGGGCGGAAGGGCACGGAGGCGTCGATGCACTCCATGTGGTAGCTCGCGCCGAGCTCCTGCCCGACGACGATCGTGCGGACCACCAGCAGCGCGGCGTTCGCGTCGGCGCGCGCATGTCCCGCGAGGCGCACCCGGGTGCCAGGCCCGATGGCCACGTTGGCCGTCACCTCGAGTCGGCGCCCTGCCGCCCGCGCCGCCTCGAGCATCCGCTTTGCGCGGGCCTTCGTCTGATCCTCGTCGCGCGCTTCGCTGACCTCGAACGTGTACGCCTCGAGCTCGTTCTCCTCGACGAAGAGCTCGGCGCCCTCGGCCGTGGAGCGCGCCTGGAGGGTGAATGAAGGGTTCAGATGATCGTAACCCCGCACGGCGACCGCCGAGGTCTTGATCTTGGCCGTCACCACGACCGCGCTCACGGACGGCACAGGCGGCTCGTTGCCGAGCGAGGGCTCGACATAGGGGATGGGGGTCTCGTGCTTGGGCGTGAGACTATCCGTCTGATCGACGAGCTCCCAGGTGCTGCCGGCGGTGTGATCGAAGCGGGTTGCGATCCCCTCGTCGGCCAGGAGACGAAAAATGAAGTCGTGGTCGGTCTCTCCATACTGCGCGCAGTACGAGCGTTTGTGGTAGATCCCCCCTAGCTGCTTGAGCGGGGCCTCGATCCGGCCGCCGTAGTCGGCGAGCACGTCGTCCACGATCTCCACCGTGGTGCGGTCCTGGAAGATGCGGTGATTGGTGCGGCGCGTGGTCAGCCACAGCGGAGGAACGACGTAGAGGATATAGCGAGAGACGCCGGTCGTCTCGGTGGACACCACCTTGACCTCGCGCAGGAGCCCCGTCACGCGCCGGAGCAGGTTCCCGGGGCCGAGATCGAGCGCGACCCGGCGCCCCACGAGGGAGGCCATCTCGATTCCCGCGTCGGTCGCCTGGACCAGGAGATCCAGGCTGAACAGCTGGCTCATGTCGTCGCGGAGCTCGTACGACAGGAGATGGAAGCCGGGATCCGGCGCATCCAGGAAGGACAGGGTGACAGCCATATGCCTCGTTGAGGTTTGTCGAACGACCCGGGAAGCGCTCGATTAGGTCACGGGACCGGCTCGAGAGCGATGGGGGGCGTGACCGTGAGGTTGCCGCTGAATAACCCCCTGTCCGCGACGAGGATCGGCGCCGGACCCAGAGAGCCCACGCCATCCCCGGCGCCTATCTTGCCATCCCCATCGGTATCGTACCAGCCTGTCAAGTTGACGTAAACGCTCCTCTCGCGGAACTTCAGCTCTACGTCGAAGCCGGAACCAACCGGCGTGACATCCACCTCGGCCAGGAGCTTCTGCTCCGGCGGCTCGAGCCCGGGGGGCGGAGCGGCGAGCGGTCCCGCCGCGGCCTGCGCTGCGAAGGTGACGTGCAGCTTCTGGCGCTCGGGGCTGCGGACCGACGCCGGCAACTCCAGGTGCGAGCGTAGGCGCGAGAGGGGCGAGCAGGAGGCGAGGGCCGAGCAGAGGAGCGCGACGCCGACCGCCGCAGCCATGGCGTCTCTCCTCCGGCATGCTGGATCGGTGCGTATCCCCATCACGCCACCCTCGTCAGAAGAACCAGAGCAGGCTGCGGATATCGTCCCGTATATAGCGATAGAGAGGGTCGTCTGTGCGCTCCCCCTGCTTGAACCAGTCCTCGACGATGCTCGCCTGCTGCTCGACGTTGTAGCTCGACCAGCTATGCCCGGGCTCATAGCGATAAGGATCGGTGCTCGTGAGCCAGCCGATGGCCTGGTGAGTGATAGACTCCCACATGTACTGAGAGGCGATGAACCGATGCGCGCCTTGCCAGACGTGCGTGAGCTCGTGGATGAGCGTTGCCGGTGCGACCGTGTCCATGCCATGACGGAACCCGTTCCAGCCTATGTTGACCGTGTAAGCGATGGGGAGGATGTACAGGTCGAGGAGCGGAGGGACGGTCGACGTGAAAGGCCGGGACTGTAACCCGATAATGGGGGTGATGAAGATCTTGTGATACGGCAACGTGGCCTTGAAGACACGAGTCGCGATGGCCATCTCCCCTGGAAGCATCGGTCGGCCGACCATCAGCGCTTCTTCTCCTCGTCACCGTCCGGTGGCACGTCGACCCAGACCGGGAACGGCAGCGGGTTGCCCGTCTGCGGATCGAAGCGCATCAGGCGCTTGCGCGGGGGCACGCTCGCGCTCAGCAGGGGGACGGTGGCGTCCACGTGCTCCGGAGCGGCGACCTGCGGCGGGATCGAGCGCTCCGCCTCCCCCGGGCTGCTGGGCTGGAATGGGAGCCCCGCGAGAGAGGAGCGCGCTGGAGGCGCCGGGCTCGTCCGGGACGCTAACCCCGTGAAAAAGGGCAGGGCCGGCCTGCCGGGCTCGGACGAGGAGACGGGGAGGGTCCCCGTCTCCCATGCCTCGCTCGTGCTGCTCGGAGTCATCATCGTTGCGGTCTCCCATGGCTCGTCGTTGCTGCTCGGAGCGATCTCCTCGACATCCGGCACCAACGGCGGCACCTCGGCGAGCGGTGCCTGAGCCGGCAGCGGCGCGGCCCGTGGCGCCACCCAACCTGGCGTCGCAGGCCACGCGTTGGCAACGACCAGATTGGGACCGCCGGACTGTCCCCAGTTCGCGATGGCCGCGGGGTTGTCGCGCGTCGCGGCCGCTCCGGCGACCGGAGCGGCCTGCGCTGACCCCGCAGCGCCACCCAGCTGCGATGACGTGCTGTTGGGGAGGAGCGCGACCTGCGCCGCTTCAGCGCGCCACGGCTGGGCGTCGCGGTTCAGGAACCGCGCGTCCTCCTGGCGCACCGCGTCCTCTTTTCCGGCGCGCGCCCGGCGCGCCGTCGACGCCTTTCGGTAGGCCATGGCAAAGCGCCTGCCGAGATCGCTGTCAGTCTCGCACTCGCGCGCGAGCCGCGCGCGCCACGCGGCGGTGAGCGCCACATACGACGGCTCGTCGAGCCCTGCACGCGCAAGGGACGCCGCCGCGTCTGCAAAAGGGTCGTCCAGCAACGCGCGCAGCGCCGCGAAATCCTCCACTGACGTGCGAAAATCAGGCATGCACCCCCCGCAACAGCGCCGCCGTCGTTCCGGGCGTGCCACGCAAGCATCCCTGCAGGCCCACCCGCAGGAAAGCTAGCATGGATGCGGTGAGGCTTACAAGCTGGCCAGCCCCGCTCAGGCCCGCCGCCGCGCCGCGAGCGCGTACACGAGCGGGATGCGGCGCCCGAACTTCTTCATGCGGAACTGCCCAGCTGGCCCTTCCTCCATGTCCGGGAAGATGTCGTAGGGCGACCAGTCGAGCTCGCGGAGCCGCTCCAGCGTGAGCCCCGCGTCGAGCAGCGCTGTCACCACCGTCCCGATCCCATGGTTGAAGCCGACCTCCTGGAGCTTCACGGGCGCGCCCCGATCGGCGTACGTGCCCGTCTGCTCGGTCATGATCGGCTCCCCCCGCCCGTCGTACGCATAGGCGATGTGCTCGAACGCGTCGTCGAAGGTCCACACGACGGGGTGGAACTCGACGAGGTGCAGGACGCCCCCGGGCTTCAGGCATGCGGCCGCCGCGCGCGCCCAGCGCCCCATGTCCGGGAGCCATCCGAGCACGCCATACGAGGTGAAGACGATGTCGAAGGTCTCGCCGCCGAGGGCCGCGGGCGCGTCGTACGTGTTCGCCTCGACGAACCGCGCGTCGAGCGACAGCTCCTCGGCGAGCGTGCGCGCGGCCTTGATGGCCTCGTCGGAGAGGTCGAGCCCGGTGACGCGCGCCCCCTGCCGCGCCCAGGACAGCGTGTCCTGTCCGAAGTGGCATTGCAGGTGGAGGAGCGTCTTGCCGCGCACGTCGCCGACCTGCTCGAGCTCTATCGGCTTGAGGGAGCTCGCGCCGGCCCGGAACGACGCCAGATCGTAGAACTTGGACGCCACGTGCACTCGGGTGCGCTCGTTCCAGGCAGCGCGGTTCATGTCAAACCATTCGGCCTCGGTCATGGGCGCCTGTCTATCACGGCGCCTGCCGCGCCGCATCGCGCCGCGGCCGCCCGCGGAGGACGCCGCGATCGCGCGTGCGCCAGGTCGCCCGACGTCGCCGGTCGGGCGCACCTTCATGATGGAGTTCCGAGCGCGCGGGACCGCGCCGGAAGGGCGGGTCGCTTGCGGAGGATCCATTCGGCCACGGCGAGGTTGATCGCCCAGCCAGCCCCCATCGCGAGCGCCCTGCTAAGCTCGTCCCGGATGCCTCCGAACAGCAGCCAGGGCACGTGGGTCAGCACCTGCGTGCCGGCCCCGAGGCCGAGCGCATAGCCACGCACCATCCAGGCGCGGTGCCCGGCGATGTCGCGGCGGCGGACGGCGACGACCCCGAGGCTGATGAACAGGACCATCGCCGAGCCCACCACCAGCCGGATGGCATGGAGGAGCGGGCCGTCGTGGTCGACAGGGGGGTAGGTCCAGGTCAGCCACAGACCCGAGAGCGCGGCGGCGAGCCCGAGAGGCACCAGCACCCGTCCAGCAGCGCGGTGCCAGCCGGGGTTCCGGCGGCGCAGGCCGGATGAGAACTGGAAAGCACCCAGGACGCACCACACGCTGACGCTGACGATGTGCAGCGCCGCGGGCAGGGGGGCCGCGAAGAACCGGGCGTTTTCCGGCGTGATCTCGGCGCCGCCGGCCAGCCCGACCACGCGAACGACGCCGGCGATGACCGGGACCGCGCTGAGCGCGATCAGCAGCGCGGGCACTCGCCCCACCCCCTTCTCCGAGGGGATCGTCGTGCTCGACCGCTCTTGTCGTCGGCCCTCGAGGCGCCGGCCGCTCAGCGGCGACACGGAGGGCGAAGGACAGGACACCGCAGCGCTCTCATCCATCATGCGCTCGAGCGTAATGATGGCTCCTGTCGCGGGACATTGGCAGAGCGGCCAGATCCGAGCCGGCCGAGAGTTCGACCGTGGGATCGTACTTTCGGCCGATCAGCTCCGGACGCGGTGGGTCTCGTACGCCCAGATGGCGATCTCGACCCGGTTGCGCGCGCCGAGCTTGGTCATGAGGCTGGCGATGTGGCTCTTGACGGTGCTGAGGCTGATGTGGAGCTCGTCGGCGATCTCGGCGTTGGTTCGCCCGCGGGCCACGGTGAGGAGGACCTCTTCCTCGCGGTCGGTGAGGGCCTCCCTCGGCTGCGCTCGCGGCAGCTCGCGCCGGGAGTCGGCGAACGCGGCGAGCAGCCGTGCGGTGATGCTCGGAGCGATCAGGGCGTCGCCGCTCGCGGCGGCGCGGATGGCCTGGGCGAGCAGGTCAGGGCCGGCGTCCTTCAGCAGGAAGCCGCGGGCGCCGGCCTTGAGGGCGCCATACACGTAGTCGTCGTGGTCGAAGGTGGTGATCACGACGACCGCGACGGGCCGGTCGACATCCGGGCCGGCGAGCCGCTGTGTGGCCTCGATGCCGTCGATGCCGGGCATGCGGATGTCGAACAGGCACACGTCGGGACGAAGGTCGAGCGCCAGCCGCACGGCCTGGAGTCCGTCGGCGGCGACGCCCACGACCTCGATGTCGGGCTGGGCGTTGAGGATCATCGTGAGCCCGGTGCGGACGATCTCCTGATCGTCGGCGATGATGACTCGAATGCTCATGGGGTCGGTCCTCTTCGTGGCAGCACGGCGGCCACCGTCCAGCCGCGCTCCGGGTTGGGCCCCGCGTGGCACGTGCCGCCGAGCAGCTCCGCTCGCTCCATCATACCGAGGAGCCCGTAGCCCGCCGATGCGGGCTGGCGAGCGTGCGTGGGGTCGCCGTCGTCGCTGACACGCAGGTGCACCGAGGCGTCGTCGACGGTGACTCCGACGTCGATCCGCGTCGCGTGCCGCGCGTGTCGACGAGCGTTGGTGATCGACTCCTGCGCGAGGCGGTAGATGGCGGCGGAAACCGACGGGGAGAGGTCGTCGAGGTCCCCGGAGATATGGACATGGATCTCGGGGCCCTCGGCGGGCCGCTGGATCAGGCGCTCGAGGTCCGCGATGCGCGGGCTGGGGGCGAGATCGGCGGACTCGTCTCGCCGCAGGAGCCGGACCATCGCGCGCATCTCGGCGAGGGTGCGCGACGCCTCGGTCGCGATGACGCGGAGCGCGTCGATCGCGGCCTCCGGGTTCGTGGGCGCCGTGGCCAGGCCGGCCTGCGCGCGGATGGCGATGGCCGACACGTGGTGGGCGACCGTGTCGTGGAGGTCGCGGGCGAGCTGCTCGCGCTCACGCATCTTCACCTGCTCGATCTCGTGAGAGCGCGCGCGAGCCCGATAGCGGGCCGCCGCGCCGAGCGCCATGGCGGAGAGCAGGACGGCGAAGCCCCCGATGACGTCGCTCACCTTCGCCTGTCTCGAGAGGAGACCCAGCGACGCCGAGGCCAGCATGAGGGTCGATCCCATGATGATCTCGCGCCCTGCACCCCACCGGAACAGGGAGTAGGGGAGCAACAACACGAAGACGCCCGTGTTCAGCGTGGGGAGGTCGCCGCCGGTCCAGAGCCGGGCCAGCGCGATGGCTGCGGTCGCGCCGAACGCGATCGAGATCATCAAGAGCGGCCGCGAACGCCGCCACACTACCGTGGGCAGGAGCGCGACGCCGACCGCCAGAGAAGCGGACGTCCACGACCGCTCCAGCCTCGCGGCGACCTCGAGCAGCCCGATCGCGACGAGCACGCCGAGCAGCACCCAGTCTCGCTTGCCCGGACCCGGCGGATCCGGCGCGATCGGCTCGAATCCCGCGAGGCGAGGAAGACCGCGCGCCTGCCTCATGCGCTCACAGCCGCCTTCGGGTCGTACCCGAGGCTCGGCGACAGCCACCTCTCGGCCGCCTCGACCGCGATCCCCTTGCGCTTCGCGTAGTCCGCGACCTGGTCCCTGCCGAGGCGCCCCGCCATGAAATACCGAGCCTCGGGGTGCGCCAGGTAGATGCCGCTGACGCTCGCCGCCGGCGTCATCGCGAAGGTCTCGGTCAGCTCGATGCCGATCGCGGGCGCGTCGAGCAGCGCGAACAGCTTGCTCTTCTCGGTGTGATCCGGGCACGCCGGGTACCCGAACGCCGGCCGGATCCCGCGGTACTTCTCCTCGATCAGCTCCTCGTTGGTCAGCGCCTCCCCCGCGCCGTACCCCCAGTCCCTCCGCGCCCGCGCGTGGAGCAGCTCCGCGAACGCCTCCGCGAGCCGGTCGGCGAGCGCCTTCGCGATGATCGCGCTGTAGTCGTCCTTGTCCTTCTCGTACGCGCGCACGACCTCATCGAGCCCGAGCCCCGCCGTCACCGCGAAAGCGCCCACGTGATCGGCGAGCCCGCTCGCCCGCGGCGCCACGAAGTCGGCGAGCGACAGGTACGGCCGCTCTCCCCCCACGGCCTTCTCGCCCTCCTCGTCGGCGGCGCCCCCGCCCGCGGCCTTCACCTGCTGCTGGCGGAGCATGTTGAGCCGGACGAGCTCGCGCGCGCGCGCCTCGTCCTCGTACAGCACGATGTCCCGCTGCTCCCCGCTCGCCGGCCAGAACCCGTAGACGCCCCGCGCCGTGAGCAGCGCGCCGTCGATGATCCGCCGCAGCACCTTCTGCGCGTGCTCGAACAGCTCGCGCGCCGCCTCGCCGTACTGCGGGTGCTCCAGGATCTGCGGGAACGGCCCCCTGAGCTCCCAGGCGGTGAAGAAGAACGTCCAGTCGATGTACTTCGCGATCTCGGAGAGCGACACGTCGTCCACCACGCGCCGCCCCGTGAACGACGGCCTCGCGATGTCCTCGGGCCGCCACGCGATCTTGAGCCGCCCCTCGTCCGCCGCGGCGAGCGTCACGAGCGGCTTCGCCCGCTTCCTCGCGAAGAGCTCGCGCAGCTTGGCCTGCTCCTCCCGGTTCTGCGCGTCGAACGCCGGCCGGTTCGCCTGGTCCAGCAGGCTCGACACGACGCCGACCGCCCGCGACGCGTCGAGCACGTGCACCACGGTCCCGCTGAACTCGGGCGCGATCTTCACCGCCGTGTGCTGCCGGCTCGTCGTCGCCCCGCCGATGAGCAGCGGCAGCCGGAGGCCCCGCCGCTCCATCTCGCGCGCCACGCTGACCATCTCGTCGAGCGAGGGCGTGATCAGGCCGCTCAGCCCGATCATGTCGGCCTTCTCGTTCAGCGCGGCCTCCAGGATCCTGTCCTGGTGCACCATCACGCCGAGGTCGACGACCTCGTAGTTGTTGCACCCGAGCACCACGCCCACGATGTTCTTGCCGATGTCGTGGACGTCGCCCTTCACGGTCGCCATCACGACCTTCCCCTGCGACGACGAGGCGCCCGCCGCCTTCTCGGCCTCCATGAACGGCATGAGGTAGGCGACGGCGCGCTTCATCACGCGGGCGCTCTTCACCACCTGCGGGAGGAACATCTTCCCGGCGCCGAACAGCTCGCCGACGATCTTCATCCCGTCCATCAACGGCCCCTCGATGATGGAGAGCGGCTTCTCGTACCTGTTCCGCGCCTCCTCGACGTCCGCCTCGATGAAGTCGACGAGCCCCTTCACGAGCGCGTGCGACAGCCGCTCCTCGACCGGGCCCTCGCGCCAGGCGAGGTCGAACTCCTTCTTCTTCCCCTTGCCCTTCACCTGCTCGGCGAACTCGACGAGCCGCTCGGTCGCGTCCGGGCGCCGGTTGAAGATGACGTCCTCCACCCGCTCGAGCAGGTCCTTCGGGATGTCCTCGTAGACCGCGAGCTGCCCCGCGTTCACGATGCCCATGTCCATGCCGGCCCGGATCGCGTGGTACAGGAAGGCCGAGTGCATCGCCTCGCGGACCACGTTGTTCCCGCGGAACGAGAACGACAGGTTCGACACGCCGCCGCTGACGCGCGCCCCCGGGCAGGTCGCCTTGATGATCCGCGTCGCCTCGATGAAGTTCCTGGCGAACTCGCTGTGCTCCTCGATGCCGGTCGCGATCGCGAGGATGTTCGGATCGAAGAGGATGTCCTGCGGATCGAAGCCGACCTCCTCGGTGAGGAGCTCGTAGGCGCGCTGGCAGATCGCGACCTTCCGCTCCACCGTCTCGGCCTGGCCCACCTCGTCGAACGCCATCACCACGACGCCCGCCCCGTAGCGTCGGACGGTGCGCGCCTTCCTGAGGAAGTCCTCCGGCCCCTCCTTGAGGCTGATCGAGTTGACGATCCCCTTGCCCTGGATGCACTTGAGCCCCGCCTCGATGACCGACCACTTCGAGCTGTCGATCATGACCGGGATGCGGGCGATCTCGGGCTCGGTGGCGATGAGGTTGAGGAACGTCGTCATCGCCTGCTCGGAGTCGAGCATGCCCTCGTCCATGTTGACGTCGAGGATGTTCGCCCCGCCGCGCACCTGATCGAGCGCCACCTCCAGCGCGGTCGTGAAGTCGCCCTTCTTGATGAGCTCCATGAACCGGGCGGAGCCCGTCACGTTGGTCCGCTCGCCGATCATCAGGAAGTTCGTGTCGGGCCGGATGACGAGCGTCTCCAGGCCGCTGAAGCGCCCGAAGCCGTCGCGCTCCGCGGGCGCCGGCCGCGGCCTGAGCTTCGCCGTCGCCTGGGCGATCGCGCGGATGTGGTCGGGCGTCGTCCCGCAGCAGCCGCCGACGATGTTCACGAGCCCGCTGTCCGCGAGCTCCGCGAGCAGCCGCGACGTCGTCTCCGGGAGCTCGTCGTACTCGCCGAACGCGTTCGGCAGGCCCGCGTTCGGGTAGCAGCTCACCCGCGCCCGCGCGAGCTTCGCGAGGTCCACGAGGTAGGGCCGCATGTCGGCCGCGCCGAGGGCGCAGTTGAGGCCGACGCTGAGCGGTCTCGCGTGCTCGACGCTCGTCCAGAACGCGTCGATCGTCTGGCCGGCGAGCGTCCTGCCGCTCCGGTCGGTGATCGTCACGCTGAGCATGATCGGGAGGCGCCGCCCCTTGTCCGCGAAGACCTCCTCCATCGCGACGAGGCACGCCTTCATGTTCAGCGTGTCGAGGAACGTCTCCGCGAGGAGCGCGTCGGCCCCCCCGTCGACGAGCCCGCGCACCTGCTCGGCGAACGACCGCCGCAGCTCGTCGAAGGTGACCGCGCGGAACGACGGGTCGTTCACGCTCGGCGAGATCGACAGCGTCTTCGGCGTCGGCCCCATGGAGCCCGCGACGAAGCGCGGCTTGTCGGGCGTGCGCGCCGTCCACGCGTCGGCCGCCTTCCGCGCGATGCGGGCCGCGGTCAGGTTGATCTCGTACGCGAGCGACTCCAGCCGGTAGTCGGCCTGGGCGATCGAGGTCCCCGTGAAGGTGTTCGTCTCGATGATGTCGGCGCCGGCCTCGAGGTAGGCGCCGTGGATCTCCGCGATGACATCCG
The DNA here is from genome assembly GCF_051521595.1 of Sorangium sp. So ce1153. Taxonomy (NCBI): domain Bacteria; kingdom Pseudomonadati; phylum Myxococcota; order Polyangiales; family Polyangiaceae; genus Sorangium; species Sorangium sp. So ce1153. Next base: position 9,990,002 of record NZ_CP150361.1, on the reverse strand, counting down.
GCCGCGTCAGAACGAGGAGGTCGCTGTTGCCCTTGAGATCGATCGCGTGGTCGCGGAAGCGCTCGCCCCGGTAGTCGGCCTCGCCCAGGCGGTAGCGCTGGATCATCGTGCCCATCGCCCCGTCGAGGCACAGGATCTGGGTATCGAGGATCTCTTCGAGGCGCGCGGAGCGTTCGCTTCCGTTCATGGCTCTGCTCTTCTCCTGGGTATTATCCACCAATCCGGATTAACAGATTGCAGCCTGGCGGCCTCGCCCGCTGACGTCAAGCGGCAGCTCGAGGCCGGGCGCCGGCTGCCGTCATGGGAGGCGAGCGGGCGCGGCCCAGCGGCGCTCTCGGCGCCTGCCTTACGGCTGGCCTCGCCGCGCCGGATGGGGAAGCGTCGACCACGCCGGACGGGCGATCCGGGCCCTGCCGTATCCCGCTGCGGCTGAGGCACTGGCGGATATCCCTGGAGGTGCGTATCTTTGGCTAGCCCTGAGCACCCCACCCCAGGGCACGGCCGGCCGGGCTCGTGCTGGGTTGCCCTTACCACCGGCAGGGCGAGCACCCCCGGGAAACACCCACCGCCCCCCGCCGGAGAAAGTACGCAGAGGAGATTCCAGGATGATCACGATCACGCAGAAGGCAGCCGAGAAGGTGATGGAGATCGCGACCGCGGAGGAACTGCTGGGGCAGGGACTGCGCCTGCGCGTCGTGGGCGGCGGATGCGCGGGCTTCTCCTACGACCTCTACTTCGAGGACAAGCCCACGGAGTTCGACGAGGAGTTCGAGGACCGTGGCGTCAAGCTCTACATCGACCCGCTGAGCTTCCAGTATCTCGACGGCACCGAGATCGATTACGTGGAAGGCCTCCACGGCTCGGGGTTCAAGTTCAGCAACCCGTCGGTGAAGAGCACCTGCGGTTGCGGCTCCTCGTTCTCGGTCTGATCCGGCGTTCGGTTCTCTCCCGACCGGACCTCCCCCCCGCTGGATCCCGCTTCCGTCCTGGCTCGCTCCGCCCGTCGCTGGAGCGGCCGACGTGAGATGCACACGGGCAGCGTGAGCGCGTCTGCCCGGAGCATCCGGCGCTTCCCGGCTTTCTAGCGCATCCTTTTTGCCTGGCTGCTCACGCAGGCGCGCCTGAGCCGTCGTGCGCCATGGGGTCGCGCGATGGTGCACAACCTGCCCGCCCGGGGCGGCATGCCAACTGCATCGCAGTCTTGGTGGGCTGCTCCCTTCGGAATCTCGAACCAACCACTTCGGCGGCAAGTGCCGGCGAAGCGATCAACGCGATCGGGGTCCGGCGCATGCCGGCCTCGACAGCAGGAGCCGAGGTCCGGCGCAGGCCGGCCTCATCAACCGAACCGGGGTCTTCGGACCTCGAAGGAAACCCTGTGCAAACGTCCCGAGATCAGGCCAGCGCAGTTTCGCGCTACATCACGCATGTTCGGCAGATCCCGGAGCTGTCGCGCGAGGAAGAGGTCGAGCTCGCTCGACGGTGGCGGGACCACGGCGACGAGCAGGCCGCGGCCGCGCTCGCGCTCGCGAACCTGAGGCATGTTGTCTCGATTGCGATCAGCTACCGGCGTTACGGAATCCCTCTGTCCGACCTCATCGCCGAGGGGAACTTCGGGATCGTCCATGCGATCCGCAAGTACGACCCCGATCGCGGAAATCGCTTCGTGACCTACGCAGCCTACTGGATCCGGGCGTACATCCTGAACCACGTCATCCACTCCTGGAGCCTGGTCGGCGTGGGCTCGGGCCCGCTGCGCTCCAAGATGTTCTTCCGGCTGCGGCGGGAGCGGGCGCGCATCGCGGGCCTCGTGGGCGAGGGGGAGGAGGGCGACCGGCTGCTGGCCGAGAAGTTCGGCGCGCCCGCGGAGAAGGTGCTGGAGATGGCCCACCGGCTGGAGGCCCGGGACGTCTCGCTCGACACCAAGGTGTTCGAGGACGGCGCCCGCTCGCTGGTCGACACGCTGCCGGCCGACGACCAGGACCAGGAGGAGCGCTTCTCGCGCGCGGAGGAGGGGGCGCTGCTCCGCGAGCGGCTCACGCAGGCGGTGGAGAACCTGGATCCGCGCGAGCGGTACATCGTCGAGACGCGGATGATGGCGGATCCCGAGGAGGAGCTGTCGCTCGCCGAGATCGGGCGTCGCCTGGGGGTGTCGCGCGAGCGGGCTCGGCAGCTCGAGGCGCGGGCCAAGAAGAAGCTGCGCGACCGCCTCCAGCCGCTGGCGGCGTAGCGCCGCGTGGCGCCGCGCCTGCCGCGTGGCGCCGCGCCCGCCGCGTGGCGCTGCGCCTGCCGCGCCTGCCGCGTGGCGCCGCGCCTGCCGCGTGGCGCCGCGCCTGCCGCGTGGCGCCGCGCCTGCCGCGTGGCGCCGCGCCTGCCACGTGGCGCCGCGCCTGCCGCGTGGCGCCTTGCCACACGTGGGCGGTGGTCGATCACAAAAGCGCGAGGCCCCGCCGGGGGGCGAGGCCTCGTGGTCACAGGGGACGTAAGCCGAGTTCTGTTGCGCGGGGGGTCGCCCCCCTCGCGCTGGCGATCATTCCTCTAGGACGCGCGTCGCCGCGCGTCTCAAGCAGCCAACCCGGAGGCCTGGGGCGGGCAGCCCTTGCCGTGACGGCTTTCGCCGCCGCGGACGCCTCCCTACGCGGCCTTGCTCCAGGTGGGGTTTGCCGTGCCGCCCTTGTTGCCAAGGGCGCGGTGGGCTCTTACCCCGCCGTTTCACCCTTGCCGCGCGGCGAGCCAGCGGAGGCTCGGAGCGCTGCCCGTCCGGGCAGGAGGCTCCTCGCCCTTGCGAGGCGCGCGGCGCGGCGGTCTGTTCTCTGTGGCACTTTCCTCGAGATCGCTCTCACCGGGCGTTACCCGGCACCCTGCCCTGCGGAGCTCGGACTTTCCTCCCGCGCCCGGGTTTCCCCGGCCGCCGGCGATCGCCTGTCCCGCTGCGACGCGGCGAACATAGTCAAGAGACGGCCGGTCGCCAACACCTCCGCGCGGCGCTGCGCGGCGCGGGCGCGCTGCGGGCACGGCGCGCGGCGCGACCCACGCGCCGCTTCCCGGGACGGGCGCGTGGCCTCGGCTTCACGAGCGCGCCGGCCGGGCGCGTGGCCTCGGCTTCACGAGCGCGCCGGCCGGGCGCGTGGCCTCGGCTTCACGAGCGCGCCGGTCGGGCGCGTGGCCTCGGCTTCACGAGCGCGCCGGCCGGGCGCGTGGCCTCGGCTTCACGAGCCGCGGCTGCCGTCCCCATTGGGACGTCGGCACCGGAGGCGACGCGTGGTGGCCCGCGGCCATTCCGTCCGGCGGCGTCATCGTTCAAGATGGCTTTACCGCGCTGGGTCGGTATCTCGCGTGGCGAAGTGTGACAGCTGTGGCAATTCGCCCGTCGGCGCGTCGCGCGCCAGGGAGCTTGGAGAGGCCGGAGCACAGGCCGTCTTCGCCGCCGGCGATACAGCGGGGAGGCGCGGCACGGGAGCCGCGCCTCCCCGGGCGCGATCAAGGGGCGGCGCAAACAGGGGAGTCGGCCCCGATGTGCGGACAGTGCGTCGTCGGATCGACCGTGGCCTCCGTGAGGTGGTACAGGCGGCAGGCGAGCGTGTCGCCCATGCTGTCAGGGCCCGTGTAGGGCTCTTCTGCATCGAAGTCGGCGGCCGCGGTGTCGCAAGCAGCCGTGTCTGCGAAGACGTCGGGGCACGCCGCGGGCGCGACCGAGCAGAACGCCTCGACCGCCGTGCCGCAGCCCCCGGCGCCCGCCGGGCCCGCGTGGACGCAGTGCGTGTCTGGGTCCGTCGCGGCCGCGGTGGCGTGGTAGGCGCGGCACGCGAGCGAATTGCCCGAGGTATCCCCTGCGGCTCCTTCGGGGAGATCGGCGCAGAAGGCTTCACAGGAAGCCTCGTTCTTGTACTGCGCAGCATCGCCGGTACAGTTCGCCATGAGCGCCGCGCAGTAGGTGGTACAGCTGACGTCCGGCGCGCTGCCGCCGCCACCGTCGCCGCCCCCTTGACCGCTGCCTCCTTCGCCGGTGCCACCGTCACCGCCGGTGCCACCGCCCGCGCCGCCGGTGCCAGAGGCCGTGGTGGTCGCGGTGGTGCCGTTCCCTCCACTACCGTCGTCGTCGCCACAGCCAGGGAGCGCGACGAGGGCGCCAACAACCGTCAATATGCCTGTAAAGAGGAATCGTGATGTATGCATGCGATGGAGTGTCATGCGTTCTGCTCTCGAGGTCAAGCTTCGTGGTGACGAACCAGGTTGGGATGTCCCGAGCAACATTCGACAAACCCGGACGCGCATGGAATGACGAAGTCTCCCCTCCACGAGCGCGACAGCGGTGTTCGGCGTGAACCCACTGGACGAGCAAGATCAGTCTCCCAAGTCCGCCTGCCGCGATCGCCGCGCCGCCGGAACCATGCGCTCGAGCTCCGCCGTGCGTGGCCAATGCTGCACGCGACGCGCTTGAACGGAAGTGAGGATGATCCAGAGAGCAAAATCTCGACGCTCGGGCCGGCGAGCTCATGGAGGCTATCGAGCCAGGTGACTTCAACCGTGCTTCGACATCTCGGCTCGTGTGCTCGATGGCGCCGCGGATTCGTACGAAGCACTCTCGGTGGCTCGTGCGCGCTCCGCATGCCATGTCGTCACACCTCTCCTTGTAGGCGGTGCGACAGAGCGCCATCGCTCGTTACATCTGCCCTGCTCCCCAGGAACACCCTTGCTCCTGTTGACTCCGCCTGCGTACGCGCGAGCGACGCCTGATGGAAGGCGCGGGCGGAAGCGCGTTCCGTCCTCCGCGTCAGGCGCTTGCCGAGCCGGAGCGGGACAGCGGCGGTGCTCCGGGAGATCTCCATGAGATCGGAGGGAGACTCCGCCTTACCGCTTCAGAGCTCAGAGGCGATGTCGTGGCACACGCTTGATGGTGCATGCCACCTGGCGGGCGTGTCGACTGCCGACTGCCGACTGCCGCGCTAACTCCGCCGGCGCGGCGCCCGATGCGCCGCCGGCCTCCTGCGGCTTGCTTCGCGTCAGCTGCGGCGGAGCTTCTTCGCCATCTGGGCGCCCAGCTCGGCAGAGCGGTTGGACGCGGCCTCGACCGCGTCGATCAACGTGCGCCGGAGGCCGCCTGCCTCCAGCGTGTGGAGGCCGGCGATGGCGGTGCCGCCGGGGCTCGTCACCATGTCCTTCAGCCGCCCGGGGTGCTCGCCTGTCTCGAGCTGGAGCTTGGCGGCGCCATACACCGTCTGCGCGGCGAGCAGCAGCGCCGCGTCCCGGCCGAGGCCGACCTTGACGCCGCCGTCGGCGAGCGCCTCGATCATCAGCATGACGTAGGCGGGGCCGCTGCCGGACAGGCCGGTCACCGCGTCGAGCAGCGACTCGTCGAGCACGACCACGCGACCGACCGCCTGGAACAGGGTCCGCGCGATCTCGACATCGTCGCTCGTCGCGTGGCTGCCGGCGGAGATCGCCGTGGCGCCGGCGAGCGCGATCGCGGCGGTGTTCGGCATGCTGCGGATGACGCGCGCGCCCTCCGGCAGGCGGGCCTCGATGGCGTCGATGGGCACGCCGGCCGCGACCGAGATCACCACGTCGGTGCCGCCGAGCCCCGCCGAGATCGGGGCGAGGACGCGATCGACGATCTGCGGCTTGACGGCGATGACCAGGACGTCAGCCCACCGGCAGAGCGCGTCGTTGTCCTCGGTGGTCTCGATGCCGTAGCGCTCGCGCAGGAACTTGAGGCGCTCGCCCTTCAGATCGCTCGCCCGGACCTGCGCCGCGCCCACGGCGCCTCCCTGGAGCAGGCCTCGGATGAGCGCCTCTGCCATGTTCCCGCCGCCAAGAAACCCGATCTTGCGCCCTCGCAGTAGGCCCTCGTCGCTCTGCATCGCTCGCCTCCAGGAGCGCGCACCCTAGCAGCCCTGCCGAGCTCGCGGCTCAAATCTCGACATGCCCCGCCGCCGGCGCGGCGGACGCGCGGCGCCGCCATGGACGGCGGACCGGCCGGCGGCCAGCGCGCTCCGCTGACAAGGGCGAGCGCCGATGCCCTGAGCGCGCGCCGCGCGCCGGTGCCCCGGCGCCCGCCCTTGTCAGCGGAGCGCGGGGCGTTATTTCTGCGCCGGAATGAACGCAGTGCGTCCCCTGTTCGCCGATCGCAGGACGGGACCCCTCGACTGCCCGACGGAGATTCCATGATTCAAGCGGTTTCCCATCGCTCCCGCGCTTCGGTCCTCGCGCTGCTCTCGCTGGCGGCGCTCTCGCTGGGCGGGTGCGGTCAACAGGCTCACGCCACGCCCCCTTCCACCCAGGCCGCGGCCGTCGCGCCGGCGGACGCAGCGCCGCCCGTGTCGACGGTGACGCTCCCGCCCGCGCCGGTGCCGGCCACCTTCGACGTCGCCGCGCTGTCCGACCGGGTGCGGCCGATGGTCGTCAACATCACGACGACCCATGAATCCGTGGGTCGCGAGGGGCTCGATCCCTTCGACTTCTTCTTCGGCCCCCAGGGCGGCGGCCGCGGCGCCCCGCGCGGCCCGCGGCCCACGCAGACGGCGCTCGGCACCGGCTTCATCATCGACCCGAGCGGCTACGTGGTGACGAACGAGCACGTCATCCACGACGCGTCCGGCGTCCGCGTCCGGCTCGCCGACGAGCGGGAGTTCGAGGCCGAGGTCGTCGGCCGCGATCCCAAGCTCGACCTCGCGCTCCTGCACCTGAAGGGCGCGAACGGCTTGCCCGTGGCGCCGCTCGGGTCGAGCGAGCAGCTGCGGGTCGGAGAGCACGTGCTCGCGGTCGGCAACCCGTTCGGCCTCGGCCACACGGTCACGCTCGGCATCGTGAGCGCGAAGGCGCGCGCGATCGGCGCGGGGCCCTACGACGACTTCATCCAGACCGACGCCTCCATCAACCCGGGCAACAGCGGCGGGCCGCTGTTCAACTGGCGGGGCGAGGTCGTGGGCATCAACACCGCCATCCGGGCGGGCGCCAACGGCATCGGCTTCGCGATCCCGATCGACGCGCTGAAGGACGTGCTCCCGCAGCTCCGCGAGAAGGGGTTCGTCGAGCGCGGCAAGCTCGGCCTCCTGTTCCAGCCCGTCACGCGCGATCTCGCCGCGGCGCTCAAGCTGGACGGGCCGAAGGGCGCGCTCGTCGCCGAGGTCGAGCCGGGCGGCGCCGCCGCGCGCGCCGGCATCAAGCCGGGCGACGTCATCGTGGACGTCAACGGCGTCCCGATCCTCCACGCCGAGGAGCTGCGGCGCAACGTGGCGCGCAACGCCCCCGGCTCCGAGATCAAGGTGACCGTGGTGCGCGCCGAGAAGCGGCAGGAGCTCGTGGCCAAGCTGGACGCGCTCCAGGACGAGGAGGGCGAGGCCGGAAATCGCCCGCGGCCGACCCAGGGCGCCCGCCCCGAGCGGCAGCAGAGTGCCGAGAAGCTCGGAATCCAGATCTCCGACGCCGCCGGCGGCGGGGTGCGGGTCGACGGGTTCGCGTCGGGCAGCGACCAGCAGGAGATCCAGGTGGGCGACGTGATCCTCGAGGTGAACGGCGCGCCGGTCAAGGATGTGGCCGGGCTCCGCGCGGCCATCGGGAAGGTCAAGGACGGGTCGATCGCGCTCCTCAAGGTGCGGCGCGGGAAGGTCGTCCAGTTCGCGGCCGTGCCCATCCCCGCGCGCTGATCCCGCCCCGCGCCTGGCGGCGCGGCCGGCGCGAGCCGTCCCGCGCCGCCCCGCCCCGCGTCACCCCAGGCCTCGCCGCCGGCCGGCGGTCTCGTCTTGCGCCTCGGCGGCGCGCGCCGCCTCCTCGGCCGCGCGCGCTGCCTCCTCGAGCGCGCGCTTCTCCGCCTCCGTCTGCTTCACGCGCTCCTCGAGCACGTCGGTGCCGAGGTAGCGGAAGACGTAGATGCCCCCCACGAACATGCACAGGAACAGCGTGAGCACCCGCCAGAGGACGACGTACGGCACCACGAACGCGCCCCGCACCCAGGGTGACATCAGCGCGTTCGATCCGAGCTCGGCGACGCCGCTCGCGCCGGGCGTCGGGCTCATGTAGAGCGCGAAGTTGAGCAGCGTCTGGGTCAGGATGACCTGGAAGATCGGCGGGCCCACCGAGACGAAGGTCGAGGGCGAGGTCGGGATGCCGAGCCCGAGCAGGATGAAGTAGGCGACGGCGAACCGCGAGCAGAAGAAGCCGAACGTGAGCAGCAGGGCGGCGGCGTAGGCGCGCTTGCCGCGGCGCATGTAGATGCGGAAGCCCTGGTGGAACTCGTCGACGCTCCGCAGCAGGCGCGCGGTCGTGCTGCCGGGCGCGGCGAGCGCTGCCTCGGCGCGGGCCCGCAGCCGGGGCACGCGCCGGGCGCCCAGCAGGACGGCGCGCAGGAGCTTCCCGAGCGGCACCGACAGCGCGCGGACGACCGCCTTGAGGAGCGGCGGGTACGCCGCCGCGGCGATGAGCGCCACGAGCCCGGAGCCGAACATGGCGACGGTGAACAGGAGCAGCCACTCGATCTGCTGGCCCCCCTGCAGGACGAGCATCCCGTGGTACCGGAGCGTGAAGATGGCGACGGCGGACAGCAGGAAGAACGAGACCGTGCACGAGGCGGTGAGCAGCGCGGCCGTGGCGACGTCGACGAGGCGCATGCCGCCGTGCACGAGGACGGCGGCCTGCGAGGGCGCCGCGCCGGCCTGCCCGGGGGTCACCCCGGCGCAGAACATCAGCACGAACTCCGACGTCACCGCCGTGCGCAGGCGGAGCCCGGGCCAGAGCACGCGCCCGAGGACCCAGATCCTGAGGCCCCCGAACACGCCCTCCTGCAGCGCCAGCACGGCGCCGACGAGCAGCCAGCCCGGCCGCACGTGCGCGAGCCCGGCGGCGAGGCTCTCCTGCTTGTCGTGGATCTCGCTGTAGAGCACGTACGCGAACGACGCGAGCGTCAGCGTGACGATGAGCTGGATGCCTCGGATCAGGGTGGCGCGGTTCATACGGGGGCGCGCGTCCGGGGTGACCGCATGCGCATGCCTATACCCTGTCGGCGGCGCTCGCGACCGTCATGCCGTCGCTCCGCCGGCTCGAGGCGCCTCCCGCGGCGGCCCCGACCGCGAGCGACACGCCTGGTCGCGCGGCCGGCAGCGAGGTGCGAAGATCGGTTCGCGGCGGGTTCGCCCTGCGCTCGTCGCAGCACGCCCGCGGGGTCGCGGCTCGTCGTGGCGCAGCGACGGCCTGGAGGCGCGCGCTTCCAAGCCGCCGCGCCGCGCGAGGGCGCGACGCGGAGATGTCTGTTGCGTCGCCGAGGAGAGCTCGCAATGCTGCGCCCCTCATGGCGGCACGCAAGATCGCTATCAGCACCGGCGGAGGCGACGCGCCCGGGCTCAACGCTGTCATTCGCGCGGCCACGCTCGCCGCGCTCGAGCGCGGCTGGGAGGTCTGGGGGATCCGGCAGGGCTACCGCGGGTTGCTCGACGACACTCCGGACGGCCTCTTCCGGCTCGATCGCGAGCGCGTTCGGGGCATCGCACACCTCGGCGGCACCATCCTGGGCACCGCGAACCGCGGCGATCCGTTCCATTACCCGACGCCAGGCGAGCACGGGCTCGTGCCGCGGGACCGGTCCGACGACCTCGTGCGGAGGTTCCGCGCGCATGGGTTCGACGCGCTCATCGCGGTGGGCGGGGACGGCTCGATGCGGATCGCGCACCAGCTCCTCGAGCGCGGGCTGCCCCTCGTGATCGGCGTGCCGAAGACGATCGACAACGACGTCTGCTGCACGGACATCACGTTCGGCTTCGACACGGCGGTCTCCATCGCGACCGAGGCGCTCGATCGGCTCCACTCCACGACCGAGGCGCACGAGCGGATCATGGTCGTGGAGGTGATGGGGCGTCACGCGGGCTGGATCGCCCTCAACGCCGGCATCGCCGGGGGCGCCGACGCCATCCTGATGCCGGAGATCCCGTTCCGGTACGAGGCGATCGCCGAGAAGATCCGCCTCCGGGAGTCGCGCGGGCGCCGCTTCTCCATCGTGGTGGCGGCGGAGGGGGCGTACTCGCAGGGCGGGGAGCTGACCATCAAGGACGCGGGCGACGCGTTTCGCCGCACCGCCGTCCTCGGGGGCGTGGCCGAGCGCGTGGCGAAGGAGCTCGCGGCCCGCACCGGCAAGGAGGCGCGCTCCATGGTGCTCGGTCACCTGCAGCGCGGCGGCGGGCCCACGACGGCGGACCGCTTGCTCGCGCTCCGCTTCGGCGCGGCCGCGGCGCGCTGCCTCGTCGAGGACTGCGGGAGCGGGATGGTCGCGCTGCGCGCGAACCGGATCGAGCTCGTCCCCCTCGCCGACGTCGCCGGCAAGACGAAGACGGTGCCGCTCGACTCGGACACGGTCGTCACGGCCCGCGAGATGGGCCTGTGCTTCGGCGACGAGCCGCCCGGCCACTTCGTCGACAGGTGAGCCGCGAGCGAGTCTACCGCTGTCTGCCCTCGTCCCGGCAATAAGAACCCCGGATCGTCCGGTATCGCACCCTGGACCGGTCGGCTCATCGCTCCTCACGTTGTCGGCCGGACGGCCAGAACGGCGTGTCCAGCCTCGTGTTTGACACTCGTCGAAGGGGGCCGATATCTTGGGTTCCCCTCCGAACCCGCGCACACCCCGGAACATGACGAAAGTCCTCGTATTTGAGAGCGATCCGGCGTTCGCCGGGGAGCTCCGCACCGAACTGGGCCGCCTCGGCTGCACCGTCCAGGTGGTCGATGACGGCAATGTCGGCCTGCAGGTCGCCGCGGCCGATCGCCCCGATCTCATCCTGCTGTCGATCGAGCTGCCGCGCATGAACGGCTTCTCGGTCTGCAACAAGCTCAAGAAGGACGCCCAGCTCAAGGATGTCCCGCTCGTCATCATGTCGAGCGAGTCGAGCGAGGAGACGTTCGAGCAGCACCGGAAGCTCAGGACCCGCGCGGAGGACTACATCCACAAGCCGATCGCGTTCGGCGAGCTCCTCGAGCACATCCGCACCTACGTCCCGCTCGACGGAGAGGACGCGGAGGCCGATCCGATCATGATCGATGAGGCCGAGGTGCTCGAGGCCGACATCGACGAGGACTCGGGGGATCCCACGATCATCACGGCGACGGTGATCGCGAACGGCGCGCGCGCGAGCGCCCCGCCGCCCGCCGCGTCGCCCTCCGCCCCGCCGCCCGCGCCGCGCTCCGCCCCGCCGCCCGCGCCGCGCTCTGCCGCGCCGCCTGCGCCGCGCTCTGCCGCGCCTCCCGCGCCTCCTGCCGCCGCGGCGGATCCGCGCGTCGTCCAGGTGCCGGGCCCGCCGAGGCCGCCGCAGGGGACGGGGGCGAGATCGGGGCCCGGCAAGCCGGACGAGGACATCGAGGAGTTCATCGGCGGCGCCTTCACCCGGCTGATCCGCGACGAGGAGGAGGAGCCGATCGACGATCGGACCATCCCCAGGCCGTCGGTCGCGCCGTCGACGCGGGCGCCGGCGTCCACCACGCCGTCGACGCGGGCGCCGGCGTCCACCAGGACGCCCGTACCCGCGTCGGCGCCCCCGCCCGTGAGCTCGTCGCCGATCGCCGCCTACCGCGCGCCGGTCTCCGAGCGCGGGGCCGCCGCTTACCGCGCGCCGATCTCCGAGCGCGGGGCCGCCGCTTACCGCGCGCCGATCTCCGAGCGCGGGCGGATGACCCCTGCGCCGCCGGCGCCGCCTCGCTCCGAGGTGGACTCGGGCGAGATCGAGCGCCTGCGCGCCGAGCTGGATCGGTCCAAGGGCGAGATCGTCCGCCTCACCAAGGAGGTGGCCGCCGCGCGCGCGACCTCGCTCCGCCTCGAGGGCGAGCTCTCCACGGCGAACGACGGCACCCAGGAGGCGTCCCGCCTCCGGCGCGAGCTCGACGAGGTCAAGGCGAAGCTCGCGGCCGGCGGCAGCGGCTCCCGGCCCGGCGGCGTGTCGAGCCGCGAGTTCCTCGACCTGCGCGAGGCGCTGAACAAGAAGGACAAGGAGATCCTCGCGCTGCGCGACCAGATGTCGCGCAAGGACAAGGAGCTCCTGGAGCTCCGGGATCAGACGCTGTCGCTCGAGCGAGAGAAGGCCGATCAGGTCGACAGGCTCCTCGAGCTCGAGCGCTCGAGCGAGGATCTCGGCGCGCAGCTCGCGTCGCTCCGCGCCGACAAGGAGCTCGCCGCGAAGCGCGCCGACGACTTCAAGGCGCGCACCGACAAGCTTCAGGCGCAGGTCGCCGCGCGCGACGCGGAGCTCTCGGCGGCGCGGCAGGCGCTGATGGATGCGGAGGCGGCGCACACGGAGGCGCTCCGCTCCGCGGCGGACGAGAAATCCCAGGCGATCGAGGCCGCGGAGGCGTCGGCGCAGCGCGAGATCGAGGAGCGCACGCAGGCCGAGCGGGAGCGCTTCGAGCAGGCGCTCGCGGGCCACCGGGCGGAGACCGATCGGCTGAACGCCGAGCACGCCGCGCGGATCGAGCAGCAGGCCACCGAGCACCGCGCGGCCGTCGACAGGCTCGCCGGCGAGCACGCTGCGGTGCTCGAGCGGGCGAGGGCCGAGTCTGCCGCGACGGCGGACGGGCTGCGGGCGGAGCACGCCGCGGTCGTGGAAGGGCTGAGGGCGGAGCACGCCGCGGCGGTGGACGGGCTGAAGGCCGAGCACGCCGCGGCACTGGAAGGGCTGAGGGCGGAGCACGCCGCGGCGGTGGACGGGCTGAAGGCCGAGCACGCCGCGGCCATGGATGGGCTGAGGGCCGAGCACGCCGCGGCCATGGATGGGCTGAGGGCCGAGCACGCCGCGGCGCTGGACCGGCTGAGGGCCGAGGCCGAAGCGGCGCAGCGCGAGCAGGAGGCCGCGGTCGAGGCGCTGCGGCGCGAGCACACGGGCGAGATCGAGCGGCGCGATCGCGAGCACGCCGCAGCGCTGGACGGGGCACGCTCCGAGCACGCCGCCGATGTCGAGCGGATCAACGCGGAGCACGCGGCCGCGCTGCAAGGGGTGCGCGCCGAGCAGGTCGCCGCGAGCGAGCGGCAACAGGCCGAGCACGCCGCGGCGATCGAGGCGCTGCGGGGCGAGCACGCCGCGGCGATCGAGGCGCTCCGCGGCGGGCACGCGACCGCCGTCGAGGAGCTCCGGCGCGAGCACGCGGGCGAGATCGAGCGGCGCGACAGCGAGCGCGCGGCCGCGCTGCTCGGCCTCCGGACCGAGCACGCGCGGGCGCTCGAGCGCCAGGCCGAGGAGCACGCGCGCGCCGTCGAGCGCCAGGCCGAGGAGCACGCGCGCGCCGTCGAGCGCCAGGCCGAGGATCACGCGCTGGCGCTCGAAGCCACGCGCGCGGACTTCGCGGCGCAGCTCGCGGCGCGAGAGCGCGAGCTCATGGAGGAGCGCGAGCAGGCCGTGCGCGCCGCAGAGCAGGCCCACGCGGACCGCGTGGCCGAGCTCGAGGCGCGCGCCGCCGATCGGCAGGCCCAGGCCGAGGCGGCGCACGCGCAGGCGCTCGCCGACGCCCGCGGGGCGCACCAGGCCGAGATCGCCGAGCGGGACGCCGCCTGGGCGGCGCAGCGGCACGAGCTGGACGAGATCGCCCGCGGGCTCTCGACCGAGCTCGGGCAGGCGCGCAACCAGGTCGCGCACCTCCAGGCCCGCACGGAGGAGCTCGAGCAGCAGCTGGAGCAGCGCGCGGGAGAGCTCTCCGCGCGCAGCGAGGAGCGCGACCGCCTGCTGGGGGAGCTCGCCGAGCGCGCGCGCGGGATCGAGGAGATGCAGGGCCGGCTCACCGCGGCCGAGCAGCGGGAGAGCGAGCTCGGCGCCCAGCTCTCGCACCGGACCGAGGAGCGCGACACCCTGAGGACGCACGGCGAGCAGCTCGCCGAGCAGCTCGCCGTGGAGCGCGCCCGCCTGCAGAAGGCGCGCTCGAAGTGGGGCGACGACCGCGTCTCGCTGGAGCGCGCGCGCGAGGCGCTCGCCGCCGCGCTGTCTCAGATCGAGCAGGCCGAAGCGGTGTCGGTCGAGTGACCCGGCGGCGGGCGCGGGGGGCGATCAGCGCGAGAGCGCTGCCGCCCCGAACGCCTCCGGGAGGAGCGCTGACAGGGAGGTGAGCCGAGGCGGCGCGCCGCCTCCGGCGGCGATGAGCCGGATCGGAAGATCCACGGCGAACTCGGCGAGCGTCTGCCGGCACATGCCGCACGGGCTGCCGAGGACGGGCCCGCTGGTGGCGACGGTGATCGCGACCGGATCGCGCTCGCCGGCCGCCACCATCTGCACGATGGCCGAGCGCTCCGCGCAGATGGTGAGCCCGTACGAGGCGTTCTCGACGTTGCAGCCGACGAACACGCGGCCGGAGCGCACGAGGATCGCCGCGCCCACCCAGTAGCCCGAGTACGGCGCGTGCGCCCGCTCCCGGACGGCGAGGGCCGCCCGGTCGAGAGCCTCCCAGTCGATCGCCGGCGCGGGCTCGGCAGCGGCGGGCGCCTCGCCGGCCTCCTGCGGGGCGCGGCTCACGAAGCGGCGCTCCCTTCGGCGGCGCCTTCGCCCGCGCGGCGGACCCACGCCGAGAGCAGCGCCGTGAACCGCGAGCGCGCCTGCCTGGCGGTCTCCTCGACCTCGCGGTGGTTGAGCTCGCGCCGCGTCAGCCCCGCGGCGAGGTTCGTGATGCACGAGATGGCCGCGGCCGGCACGCCCATGTGCCTGAGCGCGATGATCTCCGGCACCGTGCTCATCCCGACCGCGTCGGCGCCGAGCGTGCGCAGCATCCGGATCTCCGCGGGCGTCTCGTACGTCGGCCCGAGCAACCCGGCGTAGACCCCCTCGCGCAGGGAGACGCCCGTGTCGCGCGCCGCCGCCCTCGCGAGCTCGAGCAACCTGGGGTCGTGCGCGTAGGTCATGTCGGGGAAGCGCGTGCCGAGCGCCTCGTCGTTCGGCCCCACGAGCGGGTTCACCCCCATCAGGTTGAGGTGGTCGATGAGCAGCATGAGGTCGCCGGCGGCGAAGCCGTGGTGGATGCCGCCGGCCGCGTTGGTCAGGAGCACGGCGCGGCAGCCGAGCCGCGCGAGCACGCGCACGCCGAACACGACCTTCGCGAGCGGGTGCCCCTCGTAGAGGTGCGCGCGCCCCTGCAGGCAGGCGACCGGCACGTCGCCCACGCGGCCGGCGCACAGGAAGCCCGCGTGCCCCTCCACGGCGGGCCGGGGCATGCCGGGGATCGCCGCGTAGGGCACTTTGACGAGGTCGGAGAGCTCGTCGCCCCAGCCCCCGAGCCCCGACCCCAGCACCACCCCGACGGTCGGAGGTGCTGGAATTTGTTGACGAATAACGCGGGCGGCCTCGTCGAGCTCGGGCAGGATGGTCACCGCGACAAGCTACCGCAGGGCGACGCGAAGGGTAAACGTCGCAGATGCACAGCGACAAAGCCCGTGATAGGGTCGCCGCCCTTTCGGGGCAAGTGACGACGATGGGCACCAAGATCGAAGATTTCTTGAAGGATAAGAAGATCGACCCCCGCCGCATTCTCGCGACGTCGGTCAAGATCGAGCGGCTGCAGCCGGAGGACCGGGCGATCCGCCTGACCAAGCGGCTGGCGCGTGGCAGCGAGGACGCCGCGAAGAAGAAGGACGCCGCCGGCGCCAAGAAGCCGCGCAGCGGCCGACCGGTGACCGACCGCACGCTGAACGCCGCGCTTCAGGGCAAGCCGATCAGCGGCCCCGCGAAGACGCGCGTCCTGCGCGCGGTCAACCGCATCCTGGAGCAGAAGAAGCAGGAGAAGGTCGAGCTGTCGGCGCTCTTCGACCTGCCGAAGAAGGGCGGCGCAGCGGCCGAGGGGGCCGAGGCCGCGGGCTGAGCCGACCGGACGAGCCGGACAGCACCCTCGCGCCCTGATCCCGGCGTGAGCACGCTTCGGCCGAGGCCGGAGCGGGTTCTCGCCGGGATCTCTTTTTGTCTCTCGCTGTCTCTCGTTGTCTCTCGTCAGAGGCCGAGGCCGGTCGCTACACGCGATCGCGGCGGCGGGAGCCCAGCTCGAAAAGATCGGCAGCGACCAGGGCCACGGTCAGCGACACGGCGATGAAGATCATGCGCCGGAAGGTCGCGCCAATGTGCCTCAAGGAACAACTTTTGTGCGCTCCCTGGCGCGACCCGGCTCCGGGCCGGCGCTCGATCGCGACGTGCCGGCGTGAATGATCCGGCAGCCCGGCGCATCAGAAGCCTCTGTGCATACCGCGGCGATCGAGACGGGGGCGTTCTGGGCGCACCTCTCGCGGTCGTTCCTCCCCCCTGGCTGGGGTGCGCCGAACGGCCGCGGGGACGACCTGCCCGAGCGAGCCGCCGCGGCCGCCCGGGCGGCGCTCGACGCCGTGCTCGCGGGCGACGACCTCTTGCGCCGCCCGGCGCTGGTCGCCTTGCCATCGTGCTCCATGAGCGCCGAGCGGGCGAGTAGGCTTCCGCCCGTGACCGAGCCCGACGACGTGGGCGAGTGGATCCGCCGGTTCCAGAGCGGCGATCCGACGGCCTTTGCCGAGATATTCCGCCGTTACCGCCGTGACGTCGCGCGGCTCGTCTTCAGGATGCTCGGACCGACCGCCGACGCCGAGGACGTGATCCAGGAGGTGTTCATCCAGGTACACCGGAGCCTGGGCGACTTCCGGGGGCAGTCGAAGTTCACGACGTGGCTCCACCGGGTGACGGTCAACGCCGTGTTGATGGCGCGGCGCGCGGCGCGCAGCCGCCCTGTCTTCGCTGGCGAGCCGAGCGCCGATCTGGAGGTCGACCGCGGCATGCTCCCGGACGAGGACGCCGCTCGCGCTCGCAGGATCGACGCCTTCCGGAGGGTGCTGCAGCGCCTCCCGGAGAAGAAGCGGGTCGTCTACGTCCTGCACGAGCTCGAGGGCATCGCCCCGACCGAGATCGCCGAGATCGTCGGCGCGCCGGTGCTCACCGTCCGGACGCGGCTGTTCTATGCGCGGCGCGAGATCGAGGAGATGATGCGCGGTGAGCCCGCGCTCGCCCAGCTCGCCGCCGAGCTGGCCGAAGGGGGCGCGGAGAAGGCGGACGGCGCGGCGGCGGCGACGACGCGCGAGCGGGTATCTGTGGGGAACGCGGCCGGGGGATACCCCGCGGCGGACGGAGCGGCTGTCGACACGGAGGACATGTGAGCGGCGCAAAGCAGTACGAGCGGGCACGCGAGCACATGGAGCAGCTGCTCCGCGCCGAGGAGCCTCCGGAGCCACGCTGGGACGCGATCGAGCGCGAGCTGTTCGCGCGCATCGAGAAGCCCGCTCCCATCCGTCGCGCCGCGCCGGCGCCGCGCTCGCCGCTCGGGCGCGCGCTCGGGTTCGCGGCGGCCGCGGCCGCCATCGCGTTCGCGATCCTCGCGGCCGGTCGCTCCGCCCCGCCCGTCGTGGCGACCTCGACGCCGTCGCGCGCGCGCGACGTCGCGGACATCCCCAGGGCAGCCGGTGGCGCCGGCATGGCCGGCGATCTGGACTTCCGCGCCCTCCGACCGGGCGACTCCGTCGAGACGGCGGCGCACAGCGTCTCCTTCAACGACGTCGGCTCGGTACGCTGGACGCTGCTGCCGAACAGCCGCGCCGTGGTGCGCGCCGTCGGGACGGCGGGGGTCGGCCACGTGATCGCGCTCGAGCGGGGCTCGGTGCGCGCCGACGTCGTCACGCGCGCGCCCGAGGAGGGGCTCGTCGAGGCGTTCGCCGTCGAGGTGGACGGCACCCGCGTCGCGGTGCACGGCACGCTGTTCACCGTGACCCGCCTGGACGGGCGCGTGGAGGTCGACGTGGAGCACGGCACCGTCGCGGTAGGTCCGGCGGCGTACCGCGGCGCGACCACCGCGCGGCTGCTCGTCGGCCCGTCGCGGGGCACCTTCTCGCTCGACGGTGGCCGCGATGCCCGCCTGCTGCAGCGGCCCGCGCAGCCGGACAGCGCCCCCTCGGTCGCGCCGCCGGAGCCTTCGCCCCCGCCGGCTCTGCCCCGGCCGACGACCGCCAGCGCGCATCCGCCGAACGGGGCTGCTGCGGTCGCGGCGGTCGGCGCCGCCTCGGACGAGCCGGCAGCGGCCACCGCCTCCGCGGTCGCCGAGCCGCTCCCGGCGCCGCCCGCCGAGCTGGCATCTGCCGAGCCGGCGTCGGCCGAGCCGGCGTCGACCGCTTCGGCGCTGACCGCTTCGGCGCCGGTCGCCGCGGCGCCTGCCCCCGAGCCGCAGGTGGCGTCCGCTCCGCCCGCGCTCACGCCCGCCTCCGTGCAGGCCATGCTGTCGAGCTGTTTCGCGCGCGAGACCGCGGGCAGCTCGTCCTCGGTCCGCAAATCGGTCGTGTCGACGCTGCGCATCTCCGTGCGTCCCGACGGCAGCGTCGCCAGCATGCGCTTCAACCCGCCGCTACGGCCGGCGCTGCAGGCGTGCGCGGAGGGGCTCTACCGAGGGCGCTTCGCGGAGGGCCCGCGGCAGCTCGACATCCCGCTGACCATCGAGGACTGAGCGCGACCGACCGCGCGGCGCGACGCAGCGCGGCCGTCGCGCGGCCCGCGCCGTCGCGCGGAGATCAGAGCGAGCCGAGGAGCTCGGTGAGCGCGTAAGTCTCCCGCGCGCCCATGGATCCGAACTGCACCCCCATCCCTTCGGCGGTGGTCCATCGCACGATGGAGGGGATCGCGGCGGCTTGCTTCAGGCCCGAGAGGGACAGCAGCACCTCGACGCTGGCCCCGAAGGGAGCCGGCGAGGTGGTCTCGATGAACATCCCGCCGAGGCTGATGTCGCGGCATATCGCATCGATGCGCGGGCCATCGCCGATCCGGAATGCGATCGAGAGCTCGATGGGCTTGCGCGGGTGCTTGCGGTGATCTCGCACGTTCCTCCTTGGCCAGCTGCGCGGCGCTGAAAGTAGCGCGCGTGGGGTATCCTGAAGCGCAGAGGAACGATCAATGTCGCGAGCGGAGAGCGTCGCTGTCAAGCGCCGGGAGCCGCGCTCGGCTCCGTTGAGCCGCGCCGATGCCGGCGCGTCGGGGAGCCGCGCCGATGCCGGCGCGTTGGCGGGCCGCGCCGATGCCGGCGCGTTGGCGGGCCGCGCCGATGTCGGAGCGGCTGGGCGCGGCGGCGCGGGCGCGCGCCCCGGCTGGAAGCGGCACCTCGAGGGCTGGCAGCCAGGGCTCGTGGCCGTCCTCATCGCGGGCTCTGCGGCGGTCCTCGCGGTGCCACGGCCGGTCGAGCCCGCCGAGCTGCCGCTGCCGCTCGCCGACGCGCGAGCCCTCGAGCGCGCGCGGGAGGCGGACGTCGCCCGCGCCCGCCAGGCCGAGCAGATCGGGCTCGACGCCGAGGTGCGCGAGCTCGGCTCCGCCATCCGCGCGTTCGGGCTCGTGGACGCCGACGCGGACCACACCGAGGCCGAGCTCCTCGCCGCGCGCAAGCGCGTGCTCGACGCCGTGGGTCCCGCGCTCGCCCAGGGAGACGAGGCGGTGCTCCGGCTGAGGGCCTACCAGCTGAGCTCGTTCATCCGCGAGGTGCGCCGCTTCGAGTCGACCGGCGAGGAGTCCGGCGAGCTCCGCGAGCTCGGCGGCGACTTCCTCGGGCTGCTCCGCCGGAGCGGCTGGCTGAAGCGAGGGGACGCGAGGTCGCGCGGCGGCGGCGAGGCGCGCCGCGTCGCCATGGATGGCGCCGTGCTCGGGGTGCTCTTCAAGAAGCGCTGGGACGCCATCGTCGGCATCCAGCGAGAGCCCTTCGGCCTGGCGCTCGACGAGGAGCGCGCGCTGTTCAAGTTCCTGCTCTCGCACCCCGTCAGCGTCGCGCGGGGCGGGGACCTCGCGGCGCCTCCCGCCGACGAGGCGGCGGCGCGCCCCACGCAGGCCAGCGAGCCGGGGCCGCGCTCGCCCGCGGCGTCGCTCCGCGACGCGGAGGCGTGGCGCGCCGCGGAGCAGTATCGCCTGAAGAAGATCGACGAGCTCGCCGCGCTCGACCCGTCGTACCCGAGGCACCTCGCCCGCGGCGTCGCGCTCTACCGGCTAGGGAAGTTCGTACAGTCGGCAGACGCGTTCCGCAGCCACCTGGACGAGCACCCGGACGGGGCGTACACGCTGCGGGCGCAGAACTACCTGCGCGCGGCCCTGGAGCGCGCGCGCGAGGAGCAGCTCTAGCGCGGCGAGGGCCGCGCTCGTCGAGCGCGCCCTGCCGCTACGGGCCCCTGCGCATCCCGCCGGGGCGGTAGGGTCGGCCGCTGATCCCCTTGGCGGGGTTGCCTTGCGCGCCGCGCCCGCGGCGTGTCTCCATCTCGTGCCAGATCCCCTGCACGGCCGAGGCCTGCAGGAACCGGCGCGCGGCCGGGAATACCTCCTGCTCCTCGCAGGCCACGTGGCGCTGGTGCGCCGCGCGCAGCTCGTCGATGAGCTGGGGGATCGCCTCGATCGCCTCGGGCTCGCCGTCGCGCGCGATCGCCGCGCGCAGAGCGTTGATGGCGCGCTGATGCGCCTTGTGCTCCTGCCGGAGCCGATCGAGCGTCGGCGCGATGGCCTCCAGCACCGCGAGCCGCGGGAAGAGCGAGCGCTCCTCGTCCTCGTGGTGCCGGCTCAGCGACCGCTCGAAGTAGGCGAAGACGCTGGAGAGCCCCTCGAGCGCGCCGGCGCGCCCCCGAGCCTCGCCGAGCGCGCGCGCGGCGCGCGCGAGATCGTTCAGGTTCTCTTCCAGGCTCCGGTGAGCGGCGGCGAGCTTCTCGAGCGGATCGTTCCGGTCATCGGGCATCAGGCGATGATCGAACAAGAACGCGCGGGCGTGGGAAGTTTTTCTCTCCGCGACAGGCCTCGCGGCGCCGACCACCGGCGCTGGTCATCCGACCATCTCGCCACCTGCCCAGCGCAGGAGGCGACATCGCACCTTCAGGGGAGGCTCGCGTTGCGCGGCACGTCGAGGCGCAGCTCGGGGGCCAGCATCTCGCGCGCGAGCTGCACCTCGAGCAGGTCGATGACGGGGCTCTTCGACACCGCCCGGAGCCGCTCGTCCGCGGTCGCGTCGCCGGCCGCCTTCCTTGCCATGGCGGTGTAGAATTGCGCCTCTACGCGCTGCGCCGCGCTCTGGGCGAGCTTGCCGAGATCCGCGTCGCTGATCCTGCCGTTCGCCCACGCCGCGAGCCGCCCGGTCCACGAGGTGCGGCCCGTCGAGCCCTCGAGCGCGCGGCCCGCGGTGCCGTCGGTCGCGACGCCGAGGCTCCGCTCCAGCAGCAGGACCCACAGCCCGCCGTAGGCGAGATCGTCCTCGTCGACGTTCGCCTCGAGGCCGCGCTTCAGCGCCCGGCGCGCGGCGGGGAGGTCGCGCTGCACGAGCGCGCGCCCCACGGCGTCGAGCATCGTGGCGCCGAGCTGCGGCGGCTCGGCGGCCACCAGGGCGAACGCCCGCTCGTAAGCCCGCGCCGCGCCCTTGTCATCGCCGTAGCCGTCGAGGATGCGGCCGAGCAGCCGCTCCGTCCGCGCCTTGGCGCCCGGATCGCGCGCGCGCTGCCGGGCGTCGAGCGCGGCGGCGAGCGCCGCGTCGAGCGACTCCTTGGCCCGGTCCTGCGTGCCCGCCTCGCGGTGGAGCTCGAAGGCGAGCAGGTGCGCCTGGATGATCTCGAGCGGCGAGGTGCGCGCGTCCGGCGCGCCCAGCGCCCGCCGCACGTCCTCCAGCGCGGCCTGGGGCTCGCCCGCCTGACGCTCGGCCATCGCGAGCACCGTGAGGCCGTTGATCGTCGGCTCGGCCGCGGTCGCCGCGCGGAGCAGCGGCAGCGCGGCGGCGAGGTTGCCGGCGCGCAGCTCGAGCGACGCCATGAGGGAGCGCACGCGCGCGCCCGACGGGTCCAGGGCGGCGCCGCCGCGCGCCGCCTGGTCGGCGAGCACGAGCAGCGGCCCCGCGGCGTTGTAGGTGCGCCGCGCGGCGTCGAAATCGTCGTTCGACGCCTCCTCCGAGAGCGCGCTCAGCACGAGCCCCAGCGCCGCCCCGAGCGCGCCGGGGCTCGGCCGATCGCCGAGCGCGCTGCCCATCACGAGCGGCGTCGCCTCGGACATGCCGATGCGGATCATCACCTGCGAGAGGAGCGAGGCGCTGTCGTAGCTCAGCGGATCGCGGCGGTATGCCTCGAGGGCCGTGCCCCACACCGCCCCGTCGAGCAGCTCCTGCGCGATCCCGGTCTCGGCGTCGCGCTCCTGCGTCTCGTGGTGCGCGAAGGCCGCGGCGAGCGCCTGCCACGACGCCGCGTCGTCGTCGGACGCGGCGGCCTTGGTCCGCTCGTAGAGGCCGGGCGGGATCACCCGGCGCGCGCTCGTGCGGTCGATCTGCTCGATCGCGCCCTTCGCGTCTCCGAAGCGGAGGAACAGCGCGGCCATGCTCGCGCCGCCGGACTCCAGCGCGCGCGCCGCCTCGACCGCCTCGTCGCGCTCCGGCCGCTTCCCGCCCTGCCGGTACTCGATGTTGAACTCGATCGCCCTGTCGATCCACGCCGCGGTCGCGGCGGCGGCGCGCTGGATCGTCTCCGGGCGGCCGTCGACGAGGGCGCGCGCGACGGACGCGCGCTGCTCCATGCCGAGCTGCTCGAGCGGCCCGCCGGTGCGCGTGTCCTTCATCCAGCGGTCGAGCGCGGCGAGGTGCTCGTCGACCTCGGCGCGGGCGCGGCTGCCGCTCGGCAGCGCGGCGGCGCGGAGCTCCAGCAGGGCGCGCACCCGCCCCTCGTCGCCGCGCGGGCTCAGCCGCTCGATCGCGCCGGCGAGGGCGCGCTCGCCCACGGGGTCGATCATCTCGGCGCGGCCCTCGCCGGGGCGGACGAGGTAGAGCGCGCCGATCACGCTCTCGATGCCCCGGTCCTGGTGCCCGGCGTTGAAGCGCGCGGCGGCGTGCGCGAGCTGCCTGCGGATCACGCCGATGAGCAGGCCCGTGCGCTGCGGGCTCGCCTTGCCGTCGCGCACGATGGTGTAGAGGCTGCCGGAGAAATCGGCGTCGCGGACCTCGACCACCGCGGCGCGGCCCTCGGCGCCGGGCGGTCCCTTGGCCCCCGGCGAGCCAGAGGCTCCGCAGGCGAGGGGAGACAGCGCGAGGGCGAGCGCGGCGAGGCCCCGGGCGAGACGGCGCCGGGGGGGCAGGGTCGGCAGCGACATTGCGGGGCAGTGTACACGGGGGACGCGTGCGCGCACCCCCCGGCGCTCTGGCTCCGGCGCTACCGCGAGCCGTCGCCGAGCCTGCGACCGAGCAGCTTGGAGGCGAGCGTCTCGCCGAGCTCGCTCATCATCAGCTGCTCGACCACCGACTCGGTCGCGGCCCGCTCCGCGTCGTTCGTGTACTGGAACTCGATGCCCATCCCCGCCGGAGCCGTCTCCGTCGCCTCGGCGGGCATCACGATCCACTTCACCCGGCCGCGCAGGCGGAGCGGCTCGGCCAGGTTGCGGATCGAGAGGGCGAACACGAACTCGGTGCCGATGGCGAGCGGGCGATCCGTGCGGATGAACGTCCCGCCCTTCGAGATGTTGCGCGTGTAATCGGCGAAGAACGTGTTGAGTCGTTTGTACTCAACGCTCAGCTCGATCGCGGCGCGCTGGGCTGAGCGGCGGTCACTCTCCGTCACCAGGCCACCCTACCACGGCGCGCCCGGGCCAGAGTAAAGTCGCCGGCATGGACGTCGGTGGTGCCAGGGCCGCGCTCGAGAGGGGGCGGCGCAGGGTCGGCGCGCTCAAGGACGAGGCGCTCGTCGTGCGGCGGGCGGTGACGCAGACGGGGCTCCTCGCCGCGCTGCGTTGGCCGGGGCTGAAGGTGCTCGCGCGCGAGCTCGCGAAGGGCAGGGCGAACCCGTCGCTCCTCTTCCGGTACTACGCCGAGAACAGCCCGAGCCGGATCGCGGTGGTCGACCCGCGGAGCCTCGCGCCCGGCGCGGCCGGGGGAGGCGCGGAGGGCCCGGCCGAGGACCGAGTGTACTCCTTCTTCGCGCTGAACGAGGTCATCGACCGGCTGGGCTACGCCCTCGACCGGCGCGGCGTCGGCCCGGGCGCGACCGTGCTGCTCGTGCTCAAGAACCGCCCCGAGTTCGTGATGAGCCAGATCGCGCTCGCCCGCGTGGGCGCGTCCGTCGTGACGGCGTCGTGGCGCTCGACCCCCGCGGAGCTCTCCTACCTCGCCGGCCACTCGGGGGCGCGCCTGCTCGTGTTCGACGCCGACATCGCCGACATGATCCGCGAGGCAGCGCCGCTCCTCGCGGGGATCCCGCGCGAGGGCATGATCGCGGTCGGCGCGCGCGCCGCGGGCTTCTCGCACTTCGACGAGCTCCTCGCGGAGCGCGGCGACGCCCCGGATCGGAGCGAGCAGGCCGCCGTGGTGATGTACACGTCCGGCACCACCGGCAAGCCGAAGGGCGCGGTGCGCGGCTTCGGCCGCGGGGTCGTCCTGTCGGCGCTCGGGGCGATCGGCGCGACCCCGATGCGCGTCGGCGACGTGCACCTCGCCGTGTGCCCGCTCTACCACCTCACGGCGTTCGGCTTCGTGAGCCTGTCGCTCGTCCTCGGCGCGACGATCGTGATCCTCCCGGAGTTCAAGCCCGAGCTCTTCCTCGAGGCCATCCAGCGGTACCGCGTCACCACCACCGCGGTCGTCCCGACGATGCTCCACCGCGTGCTCGAGCTCGGCGAGGCGCGCATCCGCGCGTACGACACGTCGTCGCTCACCGCGATCTTCGCGGGCGGCGCGCCGCTGCCGCCCGCGCTCGCGGCGGAGGCGATGAGGGTGTTCGGCGACAGGCTCTTCAACTTCTACGGCGCGACCGAGACGGGCATCGTGACGGTCGCGAGCCCCGAGGATCTGCGCGCCTCGCCGGGCACCATCGGGCGCCCCGTCGCCGGCAGCGAGCTCCTGCTCGTGGGCGAGGACGGGCGGCCGTGCCGGGACGGCGAGGTGGGCGAGCTCTACGTGCGGAGCCCCCTGCTCGTCTCCGGCTACCACAGGGATGCCGACGCCACGCGCGAGTCGACGCTGGACGGCTTCTTCTCGGTCGGCGACCTCGCGCGCCGCGACGCGCGCGGCTGCTACCACATCGAAGGCCGCAAGCGAGACCTGATCATCTCGGGGGGCGAGAACGTGTACCCCGCCGAGGTGGAGTCGGTCCTCCACGACCACCCGGCGATCGCCGAGGCCGCCGTGGTGGGCGTCCCGGATCGCGCCTGGGGGGAGCGCGTGCGCGCGTTCGTCGCCCTGCGCCCCGGGGCGTCCGCGAGCGAGGACGACATCAAGGCGCACTGCCGCGCGCAGCTCGCGGGCCCGAAGATCCCGCGCGAGATCGTCTTCGTCGACGCGCTCCCGCGCAACCCGACGGGCAAGGTGATGAAGCGCGAGCTCGTCGGACCCGAGGAGAAACCAGCGGGATGAGCGCTCCTCGACGCGCGCTGTCCCGGGAGCGCGATCGATGCTATTTCGCACCTCGTGCGCGATCCGTACGAGGTACTGGGCGTCGAGCGCTCCTCGACGCAGGATGAAATCAAGAGCGCTTTCCGGCGGCTCGCCGCGCAGCACCACCCCGACAAGAACCCGGGTGACCAGGGGGCGCACGTCCGCTTCAAGGAGCTGAACGCGGCCTACCAGATCCTGAGCGATCCGCAGAAGCGCGCGGCGTTCGATCGGTTCGGCCCCGCCGCCGTCGGCGCCCCCGCCGGCTCGGGCTTCCAGGGCGTGCCCTTCGACATGCAGGATCTGAACCTCGACGCCATCTTCGGCGATCTCCTCGGCGCGCTTGGCATCCGGGTGGGCGACCGCGGGACGCTGCAGAAGGAGGTGCGGATCACCTTCGAGGAGGCGGCGTTCGGCTGCACGAAGCAGATCACCTACGATCGGGTCGAGCCGTGCGGCGACTGCGCCGGCTCGGGCTCCGCGCCCGGGGCGTCGACCGAGCGCTGCGCGGCGTGCGCCGGCCGCGGCCGCGTGCGGATGCAGCAGGGGATGTTCCCGATCGCGATCGAGCGCCCCTGCGGGCGTTGCCGCGGCACGGGCCGGATCGTGACCGACCCGTGCAAGACGTGCCGCGGCGCCGGCCTCGCGGCGAAGCAGAAGACGATCGAGGTGACCATCCCCGCGGGCGTGGAGAACGGCGCGACCCGGCTCGTCGAGCGCGGCGGCAACGCCGTGCGCGCCGACCGCGGGCCGGGCGACCTCGAGCTCACCATCCGCGTCTCGCCGCACGAGTTCTTCCGCCGCGTCGGCGACGACGTCGTGTGCGCCGTGCCGATCTCGTTCGCGCGCGCCGCGCTCGGCGGCGACCTCGAGCTCCCGACGCTCGACGGCAAGGGCCGGCTGCGGATCCCCCCGGGCACGCAGCCCGGCTCGGTGCTCCGCATCAAGGGCAAGGGCATACCGCGCCGCGTCGTCGGCGGGCGCGGCGACCAGCTCGTCGAGGTGAGCGTCGAGGTGCCGACGCAGCTCACCGCGACGCAGAAGGAGCTCATCTCCCAGCTGGCGAAGGAGCTCGGGGAGAACGTGCAGCCTCAGCAGGCCACCTTCATGGACAAGCTGAAGGGGCTGTTTGGTTGACCTGCCGCGCGGCGGAGAGCGATCCTCCATGCCCCGCTGAGCGCCGAGGCACGAGCCCTGCCTCGAGCGCCTGAGCCGAGATGGCGACGGAGGCATCGGACATGGACAAGCCGAAGTTCATCGACGTCCTGAGCGACTCCACGGGAGAGACGGCGGAGAAGGCCGTGCGCGCCGCGCTGCTCCAGTACCCGGACGCTGGGGTGCAGATCCGCCTGCACACCCGGGTGCGCACGCCGGAGGTCGCGCGTCCGGTGCTCGAGCGCGCGGCCCGAGAGGGCGCGCTCGTCGTGTTCACCGTGGTGAGCCCCGAGCTGCGCGAGTTCGTCCACGTCGCCACGGCCGAGCTGAACATCGAGGCGATCGATCTGATCGGCTCGCTGATCGTCCGGCTGGGCACCTTCCTCGACCGGGAGCCGATCAACCTGCCGAGCGCGATGCTCCCGCTGAGCGAGGAGTACTTCCGCCGCATCGAGGCGGTCGAGTTCGCGGTCAAGAGCGACGACGGCAAGGAGCCGCGGAACTTCAAGAAGGCGGACATCCTCCTCGTCGGCGTCTCCCGCACGTCGAAGACGCCGCTGTCGACGCTGCTCGCGCAGCGCGGCCTCAAGGTCGCGAACTACCCGCTGGTGCTCGGCGTCCCGCCCCCGCCCGAGCTGCTCGAGGCCCCCCAGGACCGGATCGTCGGCCTCACCATCGGGCTCGACCAGCTCTGCGCGATCCGGCAGGCGCGCCTGCGCCAGCTCGGGATGCCCGCGGAGACGAACTACGCGATGCGCGAGCACGTGCGGCAGGAGCTGGACTACGCGCGCAAGCTCTTCGACGCGCACCCGGAGTGGCCGGTGGTCGACGTCACCGGGCGCGCGATCGAGGAGACGGCGGTGATCATCCTCGAGCACCTGAAGGAGCGGGACGAGCGCGCGAAGGCGGCGCGCGTGACCCTGATGTGAGGCCGCGCGGGGGCCGGGCTCTCGGCGGGGCAGCGCGTCAGCGGGCGAGCGCCCGGGTCTCTCCCACGTCGAGGATCCAGAGCGCGTCGCCGGGGAGCCCGCGCTCCTGCCAGCCGGCGCGCGCCCGCGCCGGAGGCTCGCCAGGCGGCTCGTCCGTGAGGCGGTAGGTGCCCCAGTGCATCGCCACGAGGTGGCGCGCGCCGAGCAGGAGGCTCGCCTCGATCGCCTCCTCCGGGCACATGTGCTGGGGCTGCATGAACCAGCGCGGGTCGTAGGCGCCGATCGGCAGCATGGCCCAGTCGATCGCGCCGGCGCGCCGGCCGATCTCCGCGAAGCCGTCGAAGAACGCGGTGTCGCCCGAGTGGTACGCCGTGCCCTCGGCGGCGCGCATCAGGTACCCGCCCCAGAGCGCCTCGTTCCGGTCCCAGGGGAAGCGCATCGACCAGTGGCGCGCGGGGACCAGCGTGATCTCGACCCCTCCGACCGAGGTCGCGCCCCACCACTCGAGCTCGACCACCCGCTGCGCGCCGGCCTTGCGGAGGAGCGCCTCGTGGCCGACGGGCGCGATGTAGAGCGGCGCGCCGCCCAGCTGGGACAGCGTCCACGTGTCGAGGTGGTCGCGGTGGTTGTGGGTGATCAGCACCGCGTCGATGGGCGGCAGCTCGTCGAGCGGGATGCCCGGCGGCGCGAGGCGGCGCAGCGGCCCGGGCCCGTCGCGGTAGATGGGGTCGATGAGCAGCCGCGCCCCGCCGAGCGTGACGAGGAACGAGGCGTGGCCGATCCAGGTGAGCGACGGCGCGGCGCCCGCGACGAGCGCGCGGTCGTACGGCCGCACTGGCGTCGAGAAGCCCCCGGGATCCTTGCGGTTTCGGCCGGCGACCGCGTCGATGACCGCGTCGACGACCTTCCAGCGGAGGATGTCGGCCGGGCCGCGGCGGGGCTGCGTCGCGAGGTGATCGAAGCGTCCCATGATCGGCGATCCTCCCGGCGGGCGCGCCGCCGGTCAGCTCACGATCTTGAGGGCGCGGCCGACGAGGACCTCGTTGTGGCTGCCGGTCCTGTAGCCGCCGAGATCGAGCGTCACGTACCGGAAGCCGTGCCGCTTGCCGGCGGCGACGATCTCGGCGCGGATCGCCGGCTCGGCGGCGCGCGCGAGCTCGCCCGCGTCGAGCTCGATGCGCGCGAGGTCGTCGTGGTAGCGGACGCGGAGCTGACGGAAGCCGAGGCCGCGCAGCGCGGCCTCGAAGCCGCCGATCTGCGCGAGCCGCTCGCGCGTGACGCTGGTCCCGTAGGGGATGCGGCTGGAGAGGCAGGCGGCGGCCGGCTTGTCCCAGATGGGCAGACCGACGCGCGCCGCGCCGGCGCGCACGTCGGCCTTGCTGAAGCCGAGCTCGACGAGGGGGCTCAGGACGCCGGCCTCGCGCGCCGCCTCGAGCCCGGGGCGGTAGTCGCCGAGGTCGTCCGTGTTGGTGCCGTTCAGGATCGCCGCGAGCCCCCACTCGGCGCGCTTCCGCGCGGCGATGCGGTAGAGCTCGCTCTTGCAGTGGAAGCAGCGGTCGGGGTTGTTCGCCACGTAGCGCGGGTCGTCGATCTCCGACGACTCGACGAGCCGGTGGTCGGCGCCGATCAGGCGGGCGATCGACGCGGCCTCTTCCTTCTCGGCCGGCGCGAGGCTCGGCGAGACGGCGGTCATGCCGACGGCGCTCGGGCCGAGCTCCTGGTGGGCGACGGCGAGGACGAAGGCGCTGTCGACCCCGCCGGAGTAGCAGACGAGGACGGAGCCGAGCTCGCGGAAGCGGTCGCGAAGCCGGGCGAGCTTGTTGTCGATGGGCGAGCCCTCGGGCGTGAGCGACAGCGCGGACATGGCGGTCGTTCCTTTACCACATGCGGCCCGGCGCGCCGGCCAGCCCTGCCAGGAGCGGCCCGGCGCGCCGCGCCCGCGGGCTGCCCGCCGCTCGGCTCCGCTCGGTTCCGCACGGTTCCGCTCGGTTCCGCCAGGTTACTTGCGGTTCGAGCGCCGGTTCTGACACGCTAAAGGACCAGATGGACTCGAAGAGGAAGCAGGCAGGGCGCACCGCCTTGCCGTTCGCGGTCGCGGCGGCGCTCGCGGTCGCCGCGCACGCCGGCCAGGGGTGCGGAGACAACCGGCTGCCGCCGCGGGATCTGCCGCGCGCCGACGAGCAGCGCCCACTCCCGCGCTGGTACCCGGAGAAGTCCTGGTCAGAGAAGGGCGGGGAGACCCAGGTCTACATCGAGGGCAAGATCGTCTTCGACACGAACAAGGCGGTCGTCCGGCCGGGCAGCGAGAAGACGCTGGAGACGCTGCTCCAGTTCCTCAAGGAGCACCCCGAGGTGACGCGGCTGCGGATCGAGGGGCACACGGACGCGCAGTCGAGCGAGGAGCACAACCAGGAGCTCAGCGCGCGGCGCGCCCTCGCGGTCGCCGACTGGCTGGTCGACCACGGGGTCGAGAACCTCCGGCTCATCGCGGTCGGCTTCGGCGAGGCGCGCCCGCTCGGGCCGAACGAGATCGCGGCGGGGCGCAGCGAGAACCGCCGGGTCGAGTTCCACGTGGCCGAGGTGAACGGGCGCCCCTTCATGGGGCAGGACCCGTACATGGGCGGCCTCGCGCTGGAGGTGCTGAGCCTCGAGGAGCGCAAGCTGCGCGCCGAGAAGGCCGCGCAGCTGAAGGCGCCGCCGGTCCGGAAGGGCTTCGTCGCGACGGGCGACGAGATCAGGCCGGTGCCGGTCAGGCCGCGGGGCGCGGCGGAGACGCCCGAGGGCGAGGCCCCCGCGCCGAGCGCGCCGGCCCCGGGAGGCGCGCCCGCGAAGGGCGGCGCGTCGCCGGCAGGCGGCAGCTAGCGCCCGCGAAGGGCGGCGCGTTGCCGGCAGGGAGCAGCTGGCGCCCCTCAGGGCGCGAGGTGGCGCGCGCGCGGCGACGGCGTCCGGTACCGCTCCAGCAGGGCGAGCGTCGCGTCGAGCGACGCGCCGTACGGGAGCACGTTGCCCTTCGGCGTGGCGTACTCGAGGTAGAGGTTGTCGTCCGTGGACAGGATCGGACCGCCGTCCTCGGCCGCTTCGGCGATGAACCGGTCGAGGTCCTCGTCGGAGGCCATGAGATCGCCGAGGAGGTCCGCGAGCCGCGCGCCGGCGAGCGTCGCCTGGACCGCCGGGCGCGCGTCGAGCCCGGCGAGGTGCGCCTCGGAGGCGACGAGCGGCGCGGCGCTCGCGACAAGGATGCCCTGCGCGCCGCCCACGAACAGCGCCACGTGCGGGAAGGCGCTGCGCATCGTCCGCACCACGACGGCGAGCTCGCGACGCCGGATGTGGTGGAGCTGCACCCATTGCTGCAGGACGCCGCCGTCGGCGAGGCGCGACCGGGCGAGCTCGTAGAACTCGCGGCTGTAGAGGCTCGCGGCGCCCGCGAACCAGACGCTGGTGAGCTCGATCGCGATGAGGTCGTAGCGGTCCTGGGCGACGAGCAGCTCGTTCCTGCCGTCGTTGAGCGAGAGGCGCACGCGGGGGTCGTCGAGCGCGCGGAGGCTCGGGCCCGCGAAGAAGCGGCGCGAGGCCTCGACGATGGCGGGCGAGATCTCGGCGACGTCGATGCGCTCGAACGGATAGGCCGCGATGGTGCCCGTCGTCGTGCCGGTGCCGAGGCCGATGACGAGCGCGGCGCGCGGGTCGCGGACGAAGAGCGAGGGGAAGTGCGCGAACCGCCGCTGCGCCGTCATCTCGGGGCCGTCGTCGCCCTGGAACTTGCCGTTCGTGTACATGGTCGTGACGCCGGCGCGGTGCGCGACGGTGGTGACGCCGCCGTGCACGTCCTCGCGCACGAAATCGAT
This sequence comes from Sorangium sp. So ce1153, assembly GCF_051521595.1. Lineage (NCBI taxonomy): Bacteria > Pseudomonadati > Myxococcota > Polyangiales > Polyangiaceae > Sorangium > Sorangium sp. So ce1153. Next base: position 9,958,735 of record NZ_CP150361.1, on the reverse strand, counting down.
GCGCTCGGGGCGCGGCCCCATGGCGAAGTAGACGTTGGCGCCGCTCGTGAGGCGGGCCATGTCCCAGCGGGGCGAGAGCGCGGCGAGGGCGGCCGCGGCGGCGGCCAGCGCGAGGGCGCGGGGGAGCTCGGCGCGGGCGCGCGTGGCGGCGAGGACGGCGGTGAGGGCGAAGGCGAGCGCGATCGCGAGGAGGGCGCGCTCGGAGCCGAGCGCCGGCAGGATGAGGTAGCCGGTGACGATGGAGCCGGCGATCGTGCCGAGGGTGTTCGCCGAGGTCAGCCTGCCGACGCGCGCGGCGACGTCGGCGTGCGCGGCGGCGCGCGCGAGGAGCAGGGGGAAGGTGGTGCCCATGCAGAGCGTGGGCAGCGCGAGGATCGCGAGCGCGGCGAGCGCGCGGCACGCCTCGCGGCCAGCCCACCCGTGGACGTGGTTGCCCGCGAAGGCGAAGATCCGCGGGAGCTGGTCCCATAGCGGGATGGTGGCCGCGAGCGAGAGGGCCGTCGCGACGAGCCCGCGCCAGAGCGCGCCCTCGCCGTGGCGGCGCGCGAGGGCAGGCGAGCGCGCGGCGCCGGCCGCGAGGCAGACGAGGAAGACGGCGAGCATCAGCCCGAAGGCGTAGGCGCTGTTGCCGATGAGCAACGCGAGCAGGTGGGTCTGGACCACCTCGGCGGCGAAGACCAGGAAGCCCGAGGCGAACGCGAGCGGGAGCAGGAACGGCGGCTCGGCGCGCCGGACGCCGGCGGGGAGAGGGCCGCTGGGGGAGCGCGCGCCGGGGGAGCGAGCCTCTGCTGCATCGGGTATCGCGTCGGGCGAGGCGGCGGCGGCGCGAGCCTCGGGCGCGTCGGCCGAGGCGGAGGGGCCGGGCTCGGGGCCGCGGAGCCCGGCGAAGATCGCGACGGCGCCGAGGGCGAGGTTGGCGATCGCCGCCGACCACAGCGTGCCGCGGATCCCGAGGTGCGGGAGGACCACGTAGGCGCCGGAGAGCGCGCCCGCCGCGCCGCCGGCCGTGTTGATGGCGTAGAGCGACGCGAGGCGGCGCGCAGGGTCGTGCTCGGAGGCGAGCGAATCGCCGTCCGGCGCGGCGCCGGCGCGGAGGATGCGCGAGAGGACGGGGAGCGTGGCGCCCATCGCGACGGTGGGGACGACGACCACGAGGGCGGTCAGCGCGGCGCGCGCCGCGGTGAGCAGCGCCAGCGAGTCGGGCGCGGCGCGGGCCACGGCGACGTAGGCAGACGTCAGCGCTTCGAAGAGGAACGGCGAGACGGCGCAGATGGCGCCGACGATCGCCTCGAGCGCGCCGTACACGACGAGCGGGCGGCGAGCGGCCGCGGCGTGGCGACCACCGAGGTGCGCGCCGAGGGCGAGGCCGCCCATGAAGGCGGCGAGGACCGTGCTCACGGCGTAGGCGGTGGCGCCGAAGACGTAGGCGAGTAGCTTGGAGAAGGCGACCTCGTAAAGGAGGCCGGTCGCGCCAGAGACGAAGAACAGGGCGGCCACGAGCGGGAAGCGGGAGCGCACGGGCGCGCAAGCTAGTACAGGCGCTCGGGGAGCAGGCACCTTAGCGGCACGCGAGGCGCAGACGGCTCGCCGTCCGCGGCGGCGCTCCTCGGGCAGCTCCGGACCTCCTAGGAGCACCGGCGCGACTGGCCCCACGCCAGCGCGGGCCGCTTGATCCCCGGCGTGGTCGCCCAGCGTCGCCCGCCTGCCCCGCCCGCCTCGGCCCGCCTGAGCCCCGGCGAGCTCCGGCCGCGCCGGTGAGCGGCGCCGCGCGGCCCGCGACGCCCTCACCTCAGGGGTCCGGGATCTTCTCCGGCTCGAGCCCGTCCCACCACGCGGCGAGATCGATCTCGATCGCGTCGAACGGCGCGGCGCGCACCTTCTCGTCCGCGCCGTGAAGGCCGAGCTCCATCCACCTGCCCTCGACGTGCTGGGCGACGAGGAGCGTGCGGTCGCGCGGGTCGACGTACCAGATGTGCCGGACGCCGATCTTGTTGTAGAAGCGGCGCTTGACGATCTGGTCGTAGCTCGCGGTGCTGGGCGAGAGGATCTCGCAGACCCAGTCCGGCACGAGGGTGATGGGGCCCTTGCCGGGGAGCGCCGGGAGACGCTCTCGACGAAAGCCCGCGAGGTCGGGCGATATCTCCGGCGCGCGGGGCAGCTGGATGCTCGGCTCGGGGAGGATCCACCAGCCGCCCGGGCCGCCGCGGCCTCGCTGGAACGGGTTCGTCAGGTCGGTCGTGATCAGCCCCTCGACGCTCGCGTGCGGCGCCCGCGGGCGAGGGAAGGCGTAGAGCGTGTCGTCGAGGATCTCGCCGCGCCAGGTCGGCGGCAGCGCTTCCAGGTCGGCGAGCGTGGCCGGGCGGACGAGACGAGGTGCGAGGTCCATGGGGTTCGCACCATCGTACCGCAGGAAGGAGGCAGGCGCTCCGCGGCCGAGCCCGTCTCCCGCCGCCCGTCACCAGCCGAGCCGATCGAGCCGCTCCCGCGCCCCCTTCACCCCGAAGATCGTCTCCTCTCCCGGCGGCACCACGGGCGCGAGCAGCACCGCCGCGAGGACCGCGGTCACGACGAGCGGCGCGCGCGCGTCGTCGCCCGCGACCTGCGGCTCTCGCACCTGCCAGGCCCGCCGCGCCCGCCCGAGCAGCGCGTCGAACCCGCGCCCGCCGATCGCCCGCACGCCCGCCGCGGCCGCCGCCCGCACCAGGGGCGCGCGATCCAGCGGCGCCGTCAGCACGAGCACCCGCGTCGGCGCGCCGCCGGCGCGCGCGACGTCGACCTCCACGGCGTCGACCATCGGCGTGGTCCCCGACGGATACGCCTTCTTCTGCGCAAGCGTGAGCTCCGCCCGGAAGAAGACGCGCGCCTGGTGCGCCCACCGGTGCTCGTCGATCCGCGCCTCGGCCTCCGGCGACAGCAGCGACCAGCCCTCGCTCGGCGGCAGCAGCTCGATCCGTCCTTCCGCCCACCCGTTGCTATCGAATTCCATAGTTGCGCCCGCCGCCACGGTAATCCGAGGCTGGCCTGGTCCGGAACCGCGCCGGCCGGCCCGCGCCAGATCGTGCGAACGCGCGACCGGCGCTCCGTGATCCATGTCATCTAGGGTAAAGGTTAGCCCTGCATGCCGAAGTCCGATCAGGGGTCGGAGGAGCAAGGCCGGGCCGCCCTGAGGGCTGCCCTGTTCGTCCATCGCCGCGCGCCCCTCTCGCGCCTGCTCGGCCGCCGCGGGCTCGGCCCTTACCGCGGGTACGGGGAGCTGCTGGAGGCGCTCGACCGGCTCGCCGACCGCGGCGCGCAGCTCTCCCTGATCGGCCGCTCGGTCCGCGGCGAGCCGTTGCTGGCGGTCCAGCTCGGCGCCGCCGGCCCGGCCCGCGCGGGCGGCTACCGGGAGGGCGCGGGCCGCGCCGCGCTGCCCGCCCAGGGTGCGGGCAGCTCGATGAACGGCGCCCCGCACGCCGGCGCGCACCACGGCCGCGGCGCGCCGGACAGCCCGGACGAGCCAGCGCCGGACGACGCCGCCGTGCCGCATTCAGCCGAGCGCTCCGGCCCGCCCGCCCGGCGTGGCGCGTCCGTGGTGCGCGCCGCGCCGCGCGAGCGGACCACCGTGATCCTGTCCGGGATCCACCCGCTCGAGTGGATCGGCGTCGAGACCCACCTCGCGCTGCTCGAGCGGCTCGCGACCGAGGACCTCGGCGGCCGGTCGATCTTCGCCGTCCCGATCGTGAACCCCGACGGGCTCCTCCGCGTCGAGATGAACCTCCGCGCCGGGCGCCGCCGGTACGTGCGCGGCAACGCCCGCGGCGTCGATCTCAACCGGAACTTCGACGCGGGGTGGTACGAGCGCGGCCTCGTGCAGCGCCTCATCGGGCTCATCTCCTCGCCCGGGAGCCGCCCCGGGAGCGAGCCGGAGGTCGAGGCGATCGCGCACGCGCTGTCCCCGCGCCGGATCGACCGCGCCCTGTCGCTGCACAGCGCCGGCGGCGCCGTGCTGTACCCGCCGGCGCACAGCCTCTGGCCGGTCGCCGACGGCGCCGAGCACCGCGCCTTCGCCCAGCGCATCGCTCGCGCCGCGGCCCGGAAGCCGTACCGCGCCATGTCCTACGTCCGCTTCGCCTGGGGCATCCGCAAGGCGGGCCTGGAGATCGACTGGCTCCACGATCGCCACGGGGCGCTGTCGCTCCTCGTCGAGTGCTCGCGCGGCGAGCTCGGCCTGCGCCCGTCGCGGCTCATCGAGCCGTTCGCCTGGTACAACCCCCGGAAGCTCGACGACGCCGCGTCGCAGCTCGTCGAGGCGGTCCTGCCCTTCGTGAGGGGCGCGCGCGCCTGAGCGCGCCCCTCAGAGCTCGACCGGCTCGCCGACGGGGATCTTCTGCAGGCCGAGGACGAAGCCGAGGGCGGCGAAGCTCGCCGCCATGAGGCCGTACGCCGCGAGCGCCCGGTGCTCGATCAGCCAGCCGGCGCCGATGGGGCCGACGATCTGCGAGATGCTCGCCAGCGACTGGCTCACGCCGAGCGCCGCGCCCTGCTCGTCGCGGCCGACGCTCTTCGTGAGCAGCGTGGTGACGCTCGGCCGCACCACCGCCGCGCCGAACGCCGCGATCGCCACGAGCACCAGCAGCGTGGGCAGCGTGTACGCCGCGCCGAGCAGGCCGTAGCCGATCACCATCGTCGCGAACCCGACCAGCGCGAGCCGCTCCTCGCCGTACCGCCTCGCCAGCCGGCCGATCAGGCCGCCCTGGATGCTCCCGCCGATGAGGCCGGAGAAGGCGTAGAGGTAGCCCGTCTCCTTGACGCCGAACGAGAAGCGCCGCTCGAGGAAGAGCGCGAGGCCGCCGATGAGCGTCGAGAACGAGAGGGAGAAGGCGAAGAACTCGAGCAGCCGGCGCCGCGGGAGCGGCCTGTCGAAGTACCGCCGGAAGGCGTCCCCGCGGCCGATCGCCGCCGGCCGGGGAGCCGCGGTCGCCGCCGCCTCGGGCGAGGCCGCCGGCACGACCGGCTTCGCGGGCAGCAGCGTGGCCGTCAGGAGGATCGACGTCAGCGACAGCACCGCCGCGCCGTAGGCCGGGGCGCCGTAGCCGAACCGGCTCGCGAGCTCCCCGGTGATCGCCGGGCCGAGCAGGAACCCCGAGCCGAAGGCGATGCCGATCAGGCCGAACGCCCTGGTGCGCTCCTCCGGCCGGGTCACGTCGCTGATGTACGCCTGCGCGATCGTCAGGTTCCCGGCCGTGAGGCCGTCGATGATCCGCCCCAGGAACAGCATCCAGAGCGAGCTCGCCGAGCCGAGCACCAGGAACCCGATGAACGTGCCGGTCTGGCTGGCGAGCAGCGTCGGCTTGCGGCCGGCGCGGTCGGAGATCCGCCCGAGGATCGGCCCGGAGACGAGCTGGCAGACCGCGTAGCTCGCCGCGAGCACGCCGACCACGAGCTCGCTGGCGCCGAAGTGCTCGGCGTAGAACGGGAGCAGCGGCAGGACGAGCGTGAGGCCGAGGACGTCGACGAAGACGGTCAGGAAGATCGGCAGGAGCGGCGAGCGGCGCATGGTGGCTCTCGGGGTCGATGGACGGCGGTGAGGACCGCGGGCGAGCCGCCGGCGATGGCCGGAGCGGAAGACGGGCGCCCGGACGGCGGTGTCCTCATGACCCATCTGCGGGGCGGTGGGTACCCTACAACGCGCCAGCGCGCTCGCGGAGCCCTGCCCGGCCCCGCGGGCCGGCGTCGGGGGCCCCGGCGCCCCGGCTCAACGCTCTCCTGGCTCAGGCGCGCGCTCCGGCGCGCGCGGCTCGGGGGGCTGGAGCGCGAGCGTCATCTGGATGTCGTCCAGGATGGTGCCGTCGACGCGGAACGCGTCCTCGCGGGTGCCGATCGGGACGAAGCCCATGCGCGTGTAGAGCCGCAGGGCGCGCTCGTTGTTGGAGAAGACGCCGAGGTCGAGGTACGAGAGGCGCGCCCTGTCGCGGGCCCAGGCGATCGCCGTCTCGAGCAGGCGCCGGCCGTGCCCCTGCCCGGTGTACGGGCCGAGGATGCCCATCGCGACCACGGCGCGGTGGTTCTCGGACCGGACGCGGCCGCCGCGCAGCTCGATGTGCCCGATGACGCGCGCCCGCGGCTCGCTCGCCCGGAGCAGCCAGGCCCGGCCCCACAGCGGCTCGTCGAGCGACCTGCTCCAGCGGTCGCGCGCGGCGTGCTCGACCTCGTCGGGCGCCAGCGATGTAGCGACGGCGAAATGGGGCGCGCCGCGCCGGCCGGACTCGGCCACGTGCTCCATGAGGTAGGTCATGAAGGCCCGCGCGTCCGAGCGCTGCGCTGGAACGATGGCGGGGAGGGCGGGGGAGATGTCCATGCCGTGGCGCGCGCCGCGCCGCGGGGAAGCGTAGTGCCCCCGCGGCGCCGGTGCGACCGGGAAGGCGACGGTGAGGCCCGAGCGCGGGCGATGCCCGGGCGCCCCGGCCTGACGAGCTGAGGGCCCGCGCGAGGGATGCCCGCGCGGGCTCAGGTCGCTGGAGCTTGTGGGGGGGAAGGAGAAGAGGAGAGGAGGGCGAGGGCCCCGGCGCGGGGCCCCCGGCGGAGCGAGGAGCGGATCAGTCGGGGTACACGCCGAGCTGATCGGGCAGAGCGAGACCGAAGTAGGTCATCATCTGGAGCATGTAGTCGGGGACCGACTTGTAGCTCTTCAGCTCGTACGCGTAGTGGTTCTTGTAGATCGTGAGCTGCGTGCAGGTCGGGTTGACGTTCTGATCGCAGGCCGGCACCTCCTTCAGCGCGCCGACCGGGGGCACGTCCTTGATCGCGGGATCCGGGACGATGATCGCGACGCCATCCGGGTGGTACGTCAGCATCGCGCGGCCGTACTTGTTGAAGCCGGGGCCGTACTCGGCGGCGTACGCGGGATCGCCGGCGACGGCGCCCTCGTACCGCGCGTCGAGCTGATAGCCCTTCGCCGTGAGGGTGTTGGCGTACTCGAGCACGCGGGCCGCGATGCCCTTCTGCACCCAGTTGCCGCCGGTGCCCTCGCACGACGCCCGGTCCGCGCCGGTCCCGAAGAGGCACTCCATGCCGTACGTGCGGGCGTAGTAGACCTGCCCGGACGTCGGGTCCTGCCACTCGATGCGCTGCTCGATCCCGGGCTCGGAGTCGGTGCCGAGGCGGTAGACGCGCATCATGTCCATCCAGTTCGTCTTGCCGTTCGCGGGGATGTACGCGAGCGTCCAGGCGATCAGGAACTTCTGCACCTCCCAGCCGACCTGGGGGTCGACCGCGATGGTCCGGGACACGGTCTCCGGGTTGAAGTCGCCGCCGAGGTAGTTCGAGCAGAGGTTCTTCCCGTCGCTCGGGAAGCAGACCTTCGGCCCCTCGTTCGGCCACCAGCTGACCCAGCCCATCGGGCGCGCCGGGAACTCCTTCGCCATCGGGTCGGGATCCGTGCTGTTCGCGTCGAGCACCGGGCGGCCGTTCTCGTCAGCCTCGAGGCGAGGCGCGAGGAGCGCGCGGTCGCCGGTGAGGGCGTTCGCGAGCAGGCGGCGGTACCCCTCGGGCAGCACGTCGGCCATGCCGACCGCGCGGAAGCGCGCGTCGTAGAAGTCGCGGCGGGAGCTGCTCACGAACCGGTCCTCCGACTCCGAGAGCAGGATCGCCGTGCTGATCTTGTCGTAGTAGCTGCCCGCGTTGATCGTGAAGTCGGTGTCGAAGTCGCCGTTGTTCTCCGAGTTCGCGTTCTCGAGCGGGTGACCGCCGAACCCGATGTCCTTCATGTAGCCGGTCGAGCCGTTCGGGATCTGCACCAGCACGGGGCTGTTCGTCGTGCCGCCGAAGGAGCCGAAGTCGGTGCCGGCGCCGTAGTCGTCGCCGTCCTTGTTCGAGCGGAGGACCGGATCGTTGAACAGCGGGTCGCGCAGGTAGTGCGGCCCCTCCTCCGGGCGGGAGAGCTGCCTGGCGAAGTGGTCGAAGGCCACCGTCGCGGCCACGACGTTCTCCTGCAGGCCGCCGTCGATGAGGAGCGGCCACAGCGTGTCGAACGACAGGCCCTGGTTCGTCGCGAGATCCTGGTAGATCGTCCCGAAGAACCCGATACCGCCGGCGATGCCGAGCAGCTTCTCGTTGTAGCGGCTGTAGGACCGATCCGCCGCGCCACGGACGCTGAACGTCGTGCGGCCGCGCCGGAAGTTGTCGAAGATGTGCCTGTTCTCCTGGGAGGTGATCAGGAACATCAGCTGCTCGTACGGGTCGGCGCCGTTGTCGTGGCGGAAGACCGAGACGTTGCCGGTGTCGGCCCAGTTGTCGCTCGCGAACGCGTAGGGCACGCGGACGCGCTTCTTCTCGTCGACCGCCGGACCGCCGCGGAAGCTCGTGAGCGAGGTCTCGCCGTCCTGCGGCTTGCGCAGGTTGCGCCAGGCCACGTAGTCGACCGGCTGCTGGCGGCAGCGCTTCGTCTCGCCGTCCACCGTGACGACGCCGCCGTCCATGACCTGGTGCCACTTGCCGTCGAGCGCCTCGTTCCAGCTCGCGGGCGGCTTCGCCGGCACGTCGTAGCAGTCCCGGATCACGCTGTACTGCGACTGCAGCTGCGAGTAGTGGAAGTCCGTGACGCTGTCGTCACCCCTCGCGAACGTGCCGTACTTGATGCCGGCCAGCCCGCCGAAGTTGTCGGTCGCCGCGAGGAGCGCGCCGCCGATCTTGCCGCCGGCCTGGTAGTTCTTGTCGCCGTTGTCGTAGACGCTCACCGTGTCGCCGTAGAAGAAGCGCGCGGCGGCGAAGTCGTAGACGCCGAGGCCGACCAGGTCCTGCGAGACGTCGCCCGGGTAGTCCATGACCGTGGAGTGCTGGAACATCCAGATCATGTTCTTCTGCTCTTCGTCCGTCATCGCGTCGAAGTAGCGGGGGCCGACGCACTCCGACGGATCCTCGCCCGCCTCACCGGTGCACGCGGCCTTGATCTTCCCGTTCCGCGTCCTGAGCTGCCAGTACTGGGGCCGGAAGAAGAGCGAGGCGTAGGTGCTCACGAAGTTGTGCCGGAGGCCGACGGAGTGACCCATCTCGTGCGCGATGACCGCGTACTGGTACCGGCGCTGGATGTACTTGAACATCCGCTCGTAGCGGCCGCGCTTCTCCGCGTCCGTCTCGTTCTCGCCCACGGGGAACTTCTCGCGGAGCGCCTCGGCGAGGCCCGTCATCGACGAGGCCTCGGGGGCCTCGTGCAGGATGCAGGCGCCGCGCTCGGCGAGCGCGTTGTCGTGCATGCGGCGGAGCTGCGACTGCACCTTCGGGTTGTTCATCCCGAACGGCGAGGCGGCGTCGGCGATCGCGCCCTGGACCGGCATGCCGGCCGGGATGCCCGATCGCTGGAGCATCGCCGGGTTCATGAGCTCCGCCTCGGCGACGCTGCCGCGGGCGGCCCTCATGCGCGCGCCCACGACCGCCTGCTGCGGCGAGGGGAGGTCGCCCCGCACCGCGATGTCGGCCACCTCGGCCTTCATCGGCTTGAGGATCGCCTTGATCTGCTGGGAAGCGCCCTGCGCGACGAGGCTCTTGTACTGGTCGGGGTCGAGCTTCGTGGCGCTCGCGAGCCGCGACGTGACCTCCTGCTTCGTCATCGTGGGCCCCTGGCCGCCGCCCGAGATGCGGCTCGCCTGCGCCCAGTCGCGGATGTACTTGCCCTCGGTGATCTCCGAGGTCGGGAGCTCGCCGTTGATGTAGCGGACGAGGTCGAGCAGCTGCTGCGCCGCGGAGTCGGTGACGTGGCTCCAGATGTTGATGCTGGCGGCCACCTTCTCGCCCGTCACCGGGTCGTCGGCGTCGACCATGATGCCCCACGCCGAGGGGGTCTGCGGCTTGTCGATGACGAGCACGCTGTTGTAGCGGAGGTCGCCGAGCCGCGGGGAGAGCCCCTCCTCGCCGCAGGACGGGTGATCGCCCGCGATGACGGGGTTGTGGCAGAGCACGATCACGGACGGCTGCGTCACGACGCTGCCGATGGCGAGCGTCGACTGATCGTTGCCGCGCCGCTCCGAGAGCTGCGCCACGGCGCCCCTCGCCGCGTCGTCGCACGCCGGCGCGTCCCAGCCGTTCGCGCGGCGGCACGCGTTCAGGTCGCGGGAGATCGCGACGGCCTCGTCGATGTCCTCCTGCTGGCCCTTCCACATCGGGAACCGCGCGTCGCAGTCCTGGCCGCCCGCCTTCCGGCACTCGACGAGGCGCGACGTCTGGATCGCGGTCTTCATCGCGAGATCCCACTCCTCGGTCGCCCAGTTGGTCGCCTCGAAGAGGTCCTCCGACGAGTTGCCGCCGATGTACCAGGGGATGGTGACGGCCTCGCGCTGCGCGTAGGGCAGCGTGCACTTCTGCTTGAACACGTCGCACTGCGAGCCGGGGCCGGCCGCGGCGCACTCGTCCGCGGTGCCGTCGTTGTTCTCGTCGCGGTTCGGGTCCGCGTTCAGGGCGCCGCCGGCCTGGGTCGTCTCCGGGGTGGCGCAGGCGATCGCGCCCTCCATCGTCTCCGGGTTCGCGTAGAAGTGGCTGCGCTTCCAGAGGTTGTAGCGGGCCGCGAAGCGCCGCCACTGGTTGTCGACGATGCCGTAGTTGCGCTCGTAGCCGTAGCGGTAGTCGAAGTTGAAGATGCCGAACGCCTGGAACCGGACGCCGTCGAAGTCGACCGGCTCGTAGTCGTTGTCGACCACCTTCTTGAACGACTGCCGGATCGTGATCTCGACCGGGTTGCAGTTGCCGTACGGGTCGGTGCCGCCGGCGAAATCGCCCGGGAGCATGCAGGACGGGTACTTGTCGATGCCCCAGCCGAGGCTGGACAGGTCGATCATGGCGGGCGTGGCGAACGCCTTCGTCGTCACGTCGAAGTAGCCGTTCTTGGCGTCGAACTGCGGGGCGTCGGCCGCGGCAGGATCGTTGACGTAGTAGGCGAGCGGCTCGTACTCGACGCCTCCGTAGAGGCCGAGCTGCGAGAGGGTGTCGAAGTTGTAGGCGTCGGTGGCGAGGTTGCGCGACCAGTCGACGCGCATGTACTGGCGCTCGTACCAGGGCTTGTCCGTCGTGTTCTCGACCACGACGTTCGACTTCTCGCCCGTCGCCGGGTTGTAGTCGTAGATGATGTCGAAGTGCGACTCGATCGCGTAGCTCGCGACGATCTGGCCGTCGTTCGTGGTCTTCTTGGTGAGGCCGTTATAGGCGTTGCCCTTGCCGTCGGTGCCCTCGATGCGCTCGTAAGCGAGCCGAGCATTGATCTGGTGCTCGGTGACCTCCCACTTGATCCGGGAGACGGGCTGGGCGTACGTCGACGTGAAAAGGCCATCTTGGGCAGCGCCGTACCCGACGTCGACGATCGTGCCCCGCATGTAGAACTCGGGGTCGTCGCCGATGTCCCGCAAGTCGCTCCCGATGAAGAACGATTTGGCGAGCGCGTCGCTCTGCACCCTGTTCATTTCCTGCCGCTCCTCGGCGCAGCCCGCCCCCACGACGCTCAGCGCGACGGTGCCGAGGAGCACCCCACGCTTGAAAATTCGATTCATCAACGATCCTCCGAAGCTGCCTGTCGAGATCGATGCACAAGCTGGCCCTTCACGACGCACGCGGCGCGTCGCGAGGCATTTCCCCCCAGGCAAGAACGCTGCCAACGTTCGAAGCCGTTCCCTTTCGATAAGTTAAGCACCTGTCGCACATTTGCACCGGGGGTGGCGTTAAAGAGTTAACTGCTGCCTGCCGAGTCCGCGACCGGCGCCGTGTGCGGGGTGACGGCGGTCTGGACGGTCGTCGGGACGGTCGTCGGGACGATCGATTGCGCGCTCGCGCGCTCACCGATGACCGTGCCGCAGCGCCCGACGTCGGGCAGCTGCGCCGCGGCGCCGGGCGCTGCGGTTCCCGGCGCGGGCGGCGCCGCTCTGCCCGACGCGCGCCGCCGCCGGGGTCGACAAGTCGTCCCCTGTCACGTTCTTTGGTATGGTCGCCGCGTGCACTCCCCCTCGCATCGGTCGCGCGGGTCGCGTATGCGCGCGGACAGCCCTGGAGGCGGAGCTCTTCTGCGCGAGCGGCGCGGCGGCCCGGGAGCGAGCGAGCGGTACGGGCGCGCGCCGGGAAGCGGGCGGCGCGAGCGGCGGCGGGTGCCAGGCGCATGAGGCATGAAGCTCTCCTCGGCCGCAAGGTGGCCGGGCGGTTCACGATCACCCGGTTCCTCGGCGAGGGCGGCATGGCGAGCGTCTTCGTCGCCGAGCGCGACGCCGAGCCCCGCCGGGTGGCGATCAAGATCATGAACCCGGAGTTCACCGCGGATCGCGCGTTCGTCCGGCGCTTCCAGCGCGAGGCGAAGGCGGCCGCGCGGGTGAAGCACCCGAACTCCGTGAAGATCTTCGAGTACGGGGTCGAGGGCGCCCTCAGCTACATCGTCATGGAGCTGCTCGTCGGCGACGACCTCTACGCGCTCCTCGAGCGCCACGGCGCGCTCGGCCAGGCGAGGGCCGTCCGCATCCTCTCGGAGGTGTGCGAGGCGCTCGCGGTCGCCCACGAGATGGGCGTCGTCCATCGCGACCTCAAGCCCGAGAACATCATGGTGATCGCCGACCCCACGCACCCTCACGGCGAGCGCGTGAAGGTGCTCGATTTCGGCATCGCCAAGATCCTCGACACGGCGTCGGGCGACGAGCCCGACCCCCACGCCGATCCGATGTCCGTCGTCACGCGCGCGGGCACGTTCATCGGCACCCCGGCCTACATGTCCCCGGAGCAGTGCGGGCTGCTGCCCATCGATCAGCGGGCCGATCTGTACACGTGCGGCGTGCTGCTGTTCCAGCTCATCACCGGGCGGCTTCCGTTCGAGGGTGAGACGCCGCTCCACACGGCGACGCTCCACATCCACGCCCCGGTGCCGGCGCCGAGCAGCTGCGCGCCGGGGCTCGACTCGCGGCTCGAGGCGCTGATCCTGAAGGCGCTCGCCAAGCAGCCGGAGGACAGGCACCAGACGGCGCGCGAGCTCGGGTACTCGCTGCACACCTTGCTCGCCACCCTGCCGGACACGGCGGTGGGCCTGGGGCCGATCTCGGCGCGGCAGCCGAGCTCGCTGTTCAGGCGCGACGCGCAGTCGGGACGGGTGCCGCTTTCCTCGCTGCCGAGCTCGACGTCCGTGCCTCTCTCCCCGTCCGAGGGGAGGTCGGAGGTCTCGATCGAGTCGGCGCGGACGCTCGTGTCGGGGACGTCCGGTTCCGGGGCCGATCACCCGCCGCCGGCGCTGATCCACGACCCGACGTCGGAGTTCCCGCCGACGCTCGAGCCTCCGGGGCTCTATCCGTCGATCAGCGACGAGCCGCGCGGCGAGCCGCCGCGGTGGACAGGCGAGTCGGTGCCCGAGATCTCGCTCCAGCTCCCGTCCTGGTCCCACAGCGCCAGCGAGGCGCTGCTCTCGGGGAACGGGCTGGCCACGCCGATCCCGCCCGACGAGGGGGGCGAGGACGAGAGCACGCTGACCATGGTCCGCGAGGACGAGCTCCGCGGTCCGGCGAAGGTCCGCGTCCACACGGCGTCCTACGACGAAGGCGACGAGCTCGACATCACGCCGCCAGGCCGCGAGGTGAAGGCGACGCTCCGCTCCGCCGAGGACTTCGGGCTGGGCACGCCGGAGAAGCGGGCCGAGGTCGGCCTGGTGCGCGTCGACTCCGCGCCGGCCGTCCCGCCGGTGACGCCGCAGAGCCCGCAGTTCGACGCCGGCGCGGCGTGGGATCGGAGGTCGAGGCGCGTCACCAACACGCTCCGGCTCGTCTCGTCGCACCCGCCGGCCGACAGCCAGATGCCCACGGTGACGCCCGGCGAGCTCCAGGCGTCGAGCCTGCACGGGCTGGGCGCGGCGGCGAGCGCCCAGGCCGCCGGGAGCGCGGCGTCGATGGCGCGGGGGAGCGCCGTCGGGGCCGGCGCCGCGCCTGCGGTCACGCCGGAGCCGTTGCCGCTGGAGCTCGCCTCGACCCTCGCGGAGCAGCGCGCTCTCCTCGAGCGCCGCGCGACGGTGCCCGACACGTTCGTGGTGCCCCAGGCGCCGCCCGCGCCGTCGCCGGTGCGGGAGCCGAGCTGGCTCGCCGGCAAGCGCGGGCTCATCATCGGCTTCGTCGCCGGGATGCTCATCACGGCGCTGGCGATGTTCCTCCTGATGCGCCAGCTCTGACGCGCAACGCGGGCCGCGCGCAGCCGAGGCGCGGCGCGCGGGCCGCGCGCCTCAGGGGATGTCGTACGTGAGCAGCCGGCACTCGATCGGGCCGTTGAAGACGGTGAGCGAGCGCTCCGGCCGGCGGCGCATCGCGCGCTCGACCTCCTCGGTGCCGGAGAGGATGGCGACGCGGTGGCCCGAGAGCCGCGAGAAAGCGGCCGCCATGTCGCGGTAGAGCGCCGCCGTCCCGGGGAGGCGCTCGCCGTAGGGCGGGTTGGTCATCACGTGGCCCGGCGGCGCGGTCTTCGCGAGCGCGGTGATGGGCTCGCAGCGGACCTCGATCTGCACGCCGGCCATCCGGGCGTTGCCGCGGGTGATCTCGGCGGTGCTGGGGTCGATGTCGGCGGCGAGGATCGGCGGGCCCTCGGGCCGGATCCGCGCGCGCGCGGCGTCGCGGAGCGCGGTCGTGCGCTGGGCGGCGGCCTGGTCGTGGCAGGCCCACCGCTCGAAGCCGAAGCGCTGCGCGCGCAGGCCGGGGGCGATGTCGCGTGCCCAGAGCGCGGCCTCGAGGGCGATCGTGCCGGCGCCGCACATCGGGTCCACGAGCGGGCGGGCGCGGTCCCAGCCGGAGAGGCGGAGCAGGGCGGCCGCGAGGGTCTCCTTGAGCGGCGCCCCGCCGATGTGCGTGCGGTAGCCGCGGCGGTGGAGCGCGGCGCCGCCGAGGTCGGCGTAGAGCGTCGCGCGGTCGCGGACGAGGTGGACGAAGAGGGCGAGGTCCGGGTCCTCGAGGTCGACGGACGGGCGGGCGCCGACGCGCCGCCGGATCTGATCGACGATGGCGTCCTTGGTGCGCTGGGCGATGAACTGGGTGTGCGTCAGCGCGCTCGAGCGGCACGAGGCGCGGACGGCGAGCGTGTGGACCGGGCTCAGGTAAGGGGCCCAGTCGATGCTGGAGACGCCGTCGTAGAGCGCGTCCCCGTCGGGCGCGTCGAAGGAGGCGAGCTCGGCGAGCACGCGCACGGCGGTGCGGAGCTCGATGCAGGCGCGGAAGCCCTCGTCGGGGGCGCCGGCGAAGTGGACGCCGCCGCGATCGGCGCGGACGCCGCGGAAGCGGTGCTCGCGGAGCTCGTCGCGGAGGGCGGGCTCGGTGCCTTTGGCGGCGGTCGCGAAGAAGTCCATGGCGACGGGGCTTGTAGCCGATCGATCGCGCCGCGGCCCTCACGAACGCGCCCGCCGGCTCCCGCGCGGCGGGCGGCGGCCGTGGCACTGGATTCGCACGGTGGTCGTTGATGTGTGGGCCGGGCGCAGCCGCGGCGGCGAAGGGGAGAGGGGATGAGCGGACTCGGCCCCTGGGGGCGTCCCGGGGGAGCGACGCCGCGCGTTCCACGCGGCGCGCGGCGAGCGGGCGGATCGGGGCGATGAGCGAGAGGGTCGGGCGGCGGAGGGCGCCGGCACGGCCACGCGAGGAGGAGGGGAAAGCCATGCAGCAGCAGATGACGGCGGCGCGCGGCATCAACGTCGCGCTCGGGATCTGGTTGTTCATCTCCGCCTTCCTCTGGCGGCACAGCCAGGGGCAGTTCACGAACACCTGGGTGGTGGGCGCGCTGTGCGTCGTCTTCGCCCTGCTCGCGATCTGGGCGCCATGGGCGCGGTACCTCAACACGATCCTGTCGATCTGGCTCTTCGTGAGCGCCTGGGCGATACCGGCGCTGTCGGTCGGGACGGTGTGGAACAACGTGCTGGTCTCCGTGGCCATCCTCATCGTGTCGCTCCTGCCGACCGTGCCCGCGGCGCGCGGGGTGCGGGGCCCGCGCGCCGCGCCGCGGTTGTAGGGGCGCCGGCCGCGCCGGGCGGGGCCTCCGGGGCCGGGCCGCGCGGCCTTCGGGGCGGCGCCGCGCGGCCTTCGGGGCGGCGCCGCGCGTCCTTCGGGGCGGCGCCGCGCGTCCTTCGGGGCGGCGCCGCGCCAGCCTGTCGCGCCGCCGCGGTCGGCTCGTGGCGTGTTCGCCTCGCGGCGTCGATCGTGTATAGCGGCGTCGCGAGCCCGCGCACAAGCCCGCGAGAGGATGCCCCGATGAAGCTCAGCGTCAACGTGAACAAGATCGCGCTCCTGCGGAACTCGAGGGGACACGACGCTCCCAACGTCCTATCCTTCGCGCAGAAGATCGTGTCGTACGGGGCGCACGGCATCACGATCCATCCGAGGGCCGATCGGCGGCACATCACGCCGGACGACGCGCGGGCGGTGACTCGCCACATCACCACGGTGGAGACGAACTTCGAGGGCGACCTCCGCGAGGAGTTCCTGGATCTCACGCTCGAGCTCAGGCCGACGCAGTGCACGCTGGTTCCGGTCACGCCCGGGGAGCTCACCTCGCACCGCGGCTGGGACGTCGCGAAGTGGCGCTTCCTCCTCCAGCCGGTGGTGAAGCGGCTCAAGGAGGAGGGCATCCGGACGAGCCTCTTCGTCGAGGCGGACCCGTCCGTGATCCCGGCGGTCGCGGACATGGGGGCCGATCGCATCGAGATCTACACGGGGCCCTACGCGCAGGCGTTCGATCGAGGCGATCACCGCGCGGAGCTCGACAAGATCGTCGCGACCGTGGCGGCGGCGGTAGGCGCGGGGGTCGGGATCAACGCGGGGCACGACCTCACCGTGGAGAACCTCGCGCCGCTCGTGCGCGAGGCGCCGCAGATCCAGGAGGTGTCGATCGGCCACCACCTCGTGGCGCACGCGCTGGAGGTCGGCATGCAGCAGGCCGTGGTCGACTACCTCATGGCGGTCGAGGGGCGCTACAAGCCCGCACGGTAGCGCGGCGCGGCCAGCCCGCCGGGGGCAGCGAGCCGGAACAGGATGGCCGCCAGGGGCCAAGGGCGCCAGGAGAGCGCGAGCTCGCGTCGTGGCTTCCTTGAGGCTCGTCTTATCTTGTTGGCCTGTTGAGCCTGAAAAGAAAATCTCTGTCTGTCTGTCTGTCTTGGCGTCTCGGCGGTTCATCTTCTTTCCTCCTATTGCTTCTCGATAGCCACCTGTCCTCTGCGCGCCAGCTGCGACCTGGTGCTTTGATGTTCACGCGTCCTGGTGGGATCTGTGCAGTCGTCGAGACTGGCAATCTCCTGCCCGTTCTCGCGTTTCCCCTGCGTCCCGCGCCGGATGTCGTGGCGGGTGGGAGCATCTCGGCGCTCCATGAGTCCGCTCGTGCGCTGCCCGCGCAGGATAAACCAGGTTCGCGCCATCTGGCGAGTTGAAATCGATGGATCGGTTTCGATGTGCCCTGTCGCACAGATAGTCAATTGGCGATTGCCGTCGATAAGGCGAGTCCTGTAGGGTCATCACATTAGGGCTTTGTTCTTGGACGTACGAAAGGGGATCGAGACGTCATGACATATCTGCCTACTTGTTCTTTCATCGGCGCACAGGCTCTTCGCCGCTTCGGCTACGCGATCGCGGCGCTCTCGGCGCTCACCGCGCTGTCGACTCCGGCGAGCGCGCTCCCGGCGTTTCCAGGCGCAGAGGGCTTTGGCGCCGTCGCCACGGGCGGGCGCGGCGGGCGCGTCATCAAGGTGACGAACCTGCGGACGAGCGGGGCGGGGAGCCTCCAGGCGGCCCTCGACGCGACCGGGCCGCGCACCATCGTCTTTGACGTGAGCGGCGTCATCGAGGGAGATGTCGTCGTCCGGAGTGGAAACGTGACGATCGCCGGCCAGACGGCGCCAGGCGCGGGCATCACCGTGCACGGCCGCCTGCTCTCCAGATACGCTGAAGGGATCGACAACGTCATTGTAAGATTCCTGCGTGTCCGCCCGGTGTTCGGCGGCGGGGACGGCGCGCAGTTCGATGGGGCGCAGTTCTCGCTGAACTCGAAGCTGATCCTCGATCACGTCTCGATCGCGTGGGGCGTCGACGAGACCCTCGACCTCTACGAGGCGGACGACGTGACCGTGCAGTGGTCGACCATCGAGTCGTCGTCGACCACCGGTCATCCAGAGGGGGCGCACAATTACGGTCTCATCAACGGCCCTGATGGACACCGGATCACGCTTCACCACAACCTGTTCGCGCACCACAAGGCGAGGTGCCCCGCGGTCGCGAACGGCCCCGCCGATATACGCAACAACGTGGCGTACAACGTCAGGCACGGGTTCGTGCACCACAACCAGGCGAGCGGCCAGTTCAACATCGTGGGCAACGCCTACATCAAGGGGCCGAGCGATCAGCTGATCCCCTTCTATTTCGACGGCAGCGCCGGCGCGGGGCTCAAGTACTTCCTCGCCGACAACTACATCGATGACCCGGGTAGGTTCACTGGCGTCGTCGACAACCCGTGGCAGAAGCCGTATCTCCACCCGAGCTTCAGCCGGCTCAACAGGCCCGAGTCGTACCGCGCGTCGACGCAGTTCAACTTCTCGCGCGACGTCCCGGGGTACGTCCCCGTGACGACCCACCGCGCGCAGGACGCCTATCGGCTCGTCCTCGCCCAGGCGGGCGCGCTGCCGCGCGACGTCGTGACCAAGGGTGTCCTCGCGAACATCGAGCGGCGCGACGGCGCGTGGGGCGCTCGCTACGAGCGAAACCTGATGGAAGGGCTCACCCCGGGGACGGCGCCCGCCGACGCCGACCGCGACGGCATGGCGGACGCATGGGAGCGCGAGCACGGGCTCAGCCCGTCGAACGCAGGTGACCACAGCAAGGTGATGCCGTCCGGGTACACCGCGATCGAGGAGTACATCAACGAGCGCGCCGCCGCGCTGATCAGCGACGCAGAGGGGAGCCTGGCGGCGCTGCAGGGCGAGGACGAGCGCGAGGACGAGATCGAGTAGCGCGGACCGCGGACCGCGCGAGGAGGGCCGCGCGCCGCGCTGTCGACGGGAGCTGACCGGCCGGCGCGACGGAAGCAGCGGCGACCGCCCGGCCGGCGCCGCGCCGGCTCGCCCTTTGCACGGATCACCACCCCTGCTAGGTTCCCCGCGGCGCCCCCGCGACGCGAGGGCCGCCCCGGACGAGACGCGCCGTACCCGGTCAGGACAAGACGACGCAGTCACACCACGAGGAGAGTCGTCTTGTCCTGGCTGACGTTGCTCCTGGCAGGCCTGCTCGAGGTCTGCTGGGCCATCGGGCTCAAGTACACGGAGGGGTTCACGCGCCCGCTGCCCACCGTGTTCACCATCGCGGCGATCGTCGCGAGCCTGTACCTGCTCGAGTCCGCCTCGCGCACCCTGCCGATCGGCACGGCCTACGCCGTCTGGGTCGGCATCGGCGCGTCCGGGGCGGCGATGGCGGGCATCTTCCTGTTCGGCGAGCCGGCCACACCCGCGCGCCTCGGCTTTCTCGGGCTGCTCGTCGTGGCCATCCTCGGCCTCAAGCTGTCGAGCCCCTGAACGTCCGCCGCGCGCGGCGTGGCGTTGCGCGCGGCGCGCCGGCCGACCGCCCCCGGCTCGACTAACCTCCCTTCATGCACGGAAGCCCCGAAGCTCGCGCCCTGCACGCGCAGTTCCCCGCCATCGATCTCCACGCCGACAGCCTCATGTGGTCGCGCTGGGTCGGCTACGATCTGCACGAGCGCCACGAGCCCCCGCTGCCCTTCGCGGCCCTCGGCGGGCACGTCGATGTCCCGCGGCTCGCCGAGGGCGGCGTCGGCGCGCAGTTCTTCGGCCTCGTCTCGCTGCCGATCGGACAGCGGCGCGGCCTCGCCGCCGTCGTCCACGAGCAGATCGATCTCCTGGAGCAGGCCGCCCGCGCGCAGCCGGGGCGCCTCGTCAAGGCGCTCACCGCCGAGGACATCGAGGCCGCGAGGGCCCGCGGCGCCGTCGCGGCGCTGCTCGGGGTCGAGGGGGCGCACGCGCTCGAGGGCGAGCTCGAGACGCTCGACCGCTTCGCCCGCCGCGGCGTGCGCTACCTCGGGCTCTGCCACTTCAGCGCCAACGAGGCGTGCTTCCCCGCCTACGGCAGCGGCCGCAAGGACGGGGAGGGGCTCACCCCCTTCGGCCGCGAGGTCGTGCGCCGCGCCGAGGACCTCGGCGTCATCGTCGACCTCGCGCACATCAACCGCGCAGGCTTCCTCGAGGCCTGCGCCCTCGCGCGCCGGCCGCCGGTGGTCAGCCACACCGGCGTCGCCGGCGCGTTCGCGCACTGGCGCAACATCGATGACGACCAGCTCCGCGCCGTCGCCGACCGCGGCGGGTGCGCCGGGATCATCTTCTGCCCGCTCTACCTCGGCGGCGACGGGCTCGCGCCCGTGGTCAAGCACCTGCTCCACATCATCAACGTTGCAGGCGAGGACACCCCCGCGCTCGGATCCGATTGGGACGGCTTCATCATCCCCACGCGCCAGCTGCGCGACGCCGCGCACCTTCCGCTCCTGACGGATGCGCTGCTTCAAGCGGGCTTGAGCGAGCGTGTGATCGGCAAGATG
The DNA here is from genome assembly GCF_051521595.1 of Sorangium sp. So ce1153. NCBI lineage: Bacteria > Pseudomonadati > Myxococcota > Polyangiales > Polyangiaceae > Sorangium > Sorangium sp. So ce1153. The sequence continues at coordinate 9,938,203 of NZ_CP150361.1, read as the reverse complement.
CTGCGAGGGAACGTGATGCGCATTTTGAGGGATAACCCGATTCCAACGGGCGTCTCGGTTGCGTAGCCTCAGCCTCCGAGGGGGGCAGTCGGGGCGGGTGGTCCCTCCGGCGCTGCATGGGATCCCTCTCGCGGAGCGGATGCAGCCTATGACTCTCCATCGCCTCGCTGCGCAGGGGTACGCGACTGCAGCGGATGCCTACGAGAAAGGGCGCCCCGACTATCCGCGCGCCGCGATCGAGCTCCTGCTCGACTCGCTGCGCATCGACGCCGCGAGCACGGTGCTCGATCTCGGCGCGGGGACCGGCAAGCTCACGCGCCTCCTCGCGCCGACGGGCGCGCGGCTCCTCGCGCTCGAGCCGGTGGAGGGGATGCGCCGCAAGCTGGGCCAGATGGTCCCGTCAGCCGCCGTGCTCGACGGGGTCGCCGAGGCCATCCCCCTGCCCGACGCGTCGGTCGACGCCGCGGTCGCCGCGCAGTCGTTCCACTGGTTCCACGGCGATCTCGCGCTCGCCGAGATCCAGCGCGTGCTCCGGCCGAGGCGGCGCCTCGCCCTGCTCTTCAACCTGCGGGACGAGCGTGTCGACTGGGTCGCCCGCATCTCCCGCATCCTCGACCGCTACGGCCGCGATGCCCCGGTCCACCGGATCGGCGCGTGGCGCCGGTCGTTCGTCGACAGCCGCCTGTTCGCGCCGCTCGGCGAGCACGAGTTCACCCACGCGCAGGAGCTCGACCTCGACGGGCTCCTCGAGCGGGTCGCCTCGATCAGCTACATCTCCGTGCTCCCCCTCCACGAGCGGTACTCGGTCCTGAACGAGATCCGCGATCTGGTCGGGACCCACCCGGACATGGCGGGCAAGGGGACGTACCTCTTCCCGTACCGCACGGTCGTCGCCCTGTACGAGCGGCGCTGAGCCGCCGGTCGAACGAGCGGCGCTGAGCCGCCGGTCGAACGAGCGGCGCTGAGCCGCCGGCGCGCGGCGCCGGACGCTGCGCGGGGCGCGAGCATCCCGCGCGCCCGCTGAGGGGGCGCCGTGCTAGAGCGGCGCCGCATGTCGGCGAACGAAGTCGTGATCGTCGGCGGCGGGCCGGCGGGCATCAGCACGGCGATCTTCCTCGCCCACCGTCGCCCGGCCCTCGCCGACAGGATCGTGGTGCTCGAGAAGGAGCGCTACCCCAGGGACAAGTTCTGCGCGGGCGGGCTCGGCGAGCGGGCGGACAGGGCGCTGTCCGCGATCGGGGTGAGGGTCGACGTGCCCTCGGTCCCGGTGAACGGCGTCAGCGCGGCGTTCCAGATCGGCGAGATCGCGCTCCGCGAGGGGAGCATCGGCCGGGTCGTCCGGCGGGTCGAGTTCGACCGCGCGCTCGCGCTCGCCGCGCGGGCGCGGGGCGTCCGGATCGTCGAGGGGGCGCGGGTCACCGCCGCGTCGACGAGCCCGCGCGGCGCCCTCGTCGAGAGCTCGGCCGGGACGTTCGCCGGCCGCGCCGTCGTGGGCGCCGACGGCGTCGGCAGCGTCGTTCGCCGCGCGCTGGGGCTGCCGTTCGGCAGGCTGCGCGCGCAGGCCGTCGAGGTCGACACCGAGCCCGTCGCGGGCGATCGCTCGCGCGACCTCTTGCACTTCGAGATGCGGGATCGCTCGTTCCCGGGCTACCTCTGGGACTTCCCGACGGTCGTGGACGGGCGGGAGCTCGTCTGCCGGGGCGCGTACGTGCTGCACGAGGGCGCGCTCGGCGTCGGGAGCGGCGCGGGCCCCGCGCCTGACGCCGAGCGCGTCCTCCGCGGCAGGCTCGCGGCGCTCGGGCTCGACCCGGACCGCTACCGGCGGAAGCGCTTCGCCGAGCGCGGCCTCGACCGCGCGGCCGCGATCGCCCGGCCCGCGGCGCTGCTCGTCGGCGAGGCCGCGGGCATCGATCCGATGCTCGGGGAGGGGATCGCCCAGGCGGTCGCGTACGGCGCGCTCGCGGGCGAGTACCTCGCCGAGAAGCTCGAGGCCGGCGACCTCCGCTTCGACGACTGGGACCGGCGGGTCGAGCGATCGCTGCTGGGGATCGACATCCGCTTCCGGCGCCGGGTGATGCGCGCCTTCTACGGAGCGCCGCGCGAGCGTGTGGAGCGCTACCTCCTCGACGAGCCGTCGTTCCTGCGCTTCGGCATGCGCCACTTCGCCGGCAGGCCGCAGCCGGCGCCGGACGCGCTGCGCGCCGCGGCGACGGGCGTGCTCGTCGTCGGACGGATCGGGATCGAGCGCCTCCTCGCGTCGCTCCCGCCGCGCGCCGCCGCGCACCTGTAGCGAGCGCGGCGACGACGCCCCGCGCGGCGCGGCGTTGCGCGCGCGTGGCGTGGCTTGCGTTGCGCGCGGCATGGCGTTGCGCGCGGCATGGCGTTGCGCGCAGCGGTGAAGAGGGCGAACACCCCGCGGCGGCGAGCGTGATAGCATCGGCCGCCATGATCGCGCCGTTCCAGCCGGCGGCCGGGATGCTCTTCGGGGAGTTCCGGATCGTACGGCCTCTCAGCGCCGGGGGCATGGGCGCCGTGTACGTCGCCGAGCAGGCGAGCACCGGCAAGCTGCGGGCCCTCAAGCTGATGCACCCCCAGCTCTGCGCCGACACCCGGCTGCGCGAGCGCTTCGAGCAGGAGGCGCGCGTCGGCGCGCTCGTCGAGAGCGATCACGTCGTGCAGGTGATCGGCGCCGGCATCGACGCGGCGAGCGGCGTGCCGTGGCTCGCGATGGAGCTGCTCGACGGGGAGGACCTCTCGCTGCGGATGCGGCGCTGCGGGCTGTTCTCGCCGCAGGACATGTACGAGATCTTCCGGCAGCTCTGCCACGCGCTCGGCGCCGCCCACCGGGCCGGCGTCGTCCACCGGGACATCAAGCCGCAGAACATCTTCCTCGCGAAGAAGAGCAGCGCGACGGCGCCGTGGTCGATCAAGGTCCTCGACTTCGGCATCGCCAGGGTCGCCGCGGAGGCGAACACGATGGCGACCGCGTCGCTCGGCACGCCCCTCTGGATGGCGCCCGAGCAGACGGAGGCGCGCGGGCAGATCACGCCGGCGACCGACGTGTGGGCGCTCGGGCTCATCGCGTTCGCGATGCTCACGGGGCGGATGTACTGGCGCGCCGCGAACGACCCGATGGGCACCGCGATGCCCGTGCTGCTCCGCGAGATCCTCATCGAGCCGCTCGACCCGGCGTCGGTGCGCGCGACGGCGCTCGGGCGCGCGGGCTGTGTCGTGCACCCGTTCGACGCCTGGTTCGCGCGCTGCGTCGCGCGCGAGCCGTCGCACCGCTTCCCGACGGCGCACGAGGCCTTCGACGCGCTCGGGCCCGCGCTCTTCGCCGACCCGCGCGCCGTGCGCGCCCCGATCTCGGTGACGCCGCCCGGGGCCGCGGCCGTCGGGGCGGGGTCGCCGCTCTCGCTGAGCGGACCGACCGAGGTGTCCCTCGACACGCAGCGTCCGCCCCCCGCGACGGACGGCGCGCGCGGGCGCGCGTCGCTCGCGGCGGAGCCGGTCGCCGCGCGGTCTTCTCCTTCTCCTGGCGCGCGCCCGGGCGCGTCGGTCCCGCCGGCGAGCGCGCCGCTCCTGGCGAGCAGCGCGCCCGCGGAGGGCCCCCGCAAGCCGTCCCGGTGGGGGCCGCTGCTCCTCGCGTTCTGCCTGCTCGGCGGCGCCACGCTGGCGGCGATCGCGTACCACGCCGGCAGCGCGCCGCGCGAGGTCCGCCTGGCGCAGCGCCTGCCCGCGCCGGCGCACCCCACGCTCGCCAGCGCCGCCGGCGACGCGCGCGCGACGGCGCTGGCAGGCGCGCAGGAGAAGGAGAAGGAGAAGGCGGCCGGCCCCCCGCACAACCCGATGCCGCTGCTCCTGCCCAAGGCGCCGCGCCCCACGCGCGACGCCGACGCCCCCGCGACGACGTCGCAGCCGGCGGCGACGACGCCGCAGTCAGCCGCGGCGCGGCCGTTCGATCACGCCGCGGCGCACGCGGCGCTGCAGCAGAAGGGGGCGACCGCGCGGTTCCACTGCAAGGGCAAGGCAGGGCCGAAGGCGGTTTCGGCGCGGGTGTTCTTCAACCCCGCGGGCGCCGCGCAGCGCGTCATGATCGATCCGCAGGTCGCGACGACCCAGTCCGGGCTCTGCGTGCAGATGATGCTCAGCAGCACGCGGGTGCCGGCGTTCGACGGGACCGAGCTCCAGGAGGTCCCGACGACGGTCGCGATCGAGTGAGCGCGCTCGCGCTCGCGCTCGCCGCGCGCCGGCGCCGGTCACGGATCGACGGAGACGCACTCGCCCTCGCCGCGGTAGTGCCCGATCGTGCGCGAGAGCGCCGCGACGAACGCGCCGAGGTCGTCGACGTTCCCCGCGCTGCCCGTCCCGTACGTGCCCTCCTCGATCGCGCCGAGGCGCACCGCGGCGAGCTCCTCCAGGGTGACGGCCCCGTCGTCGTCGGCGTCCGCGGCCGCGATGGGCGCGAAGCGGCGCGCCGCGGTCGCGGCCTGGAGGTCGTCGTAGAAGAAGTGGTCGCCGTGGATCGTGAGCTCGACCGTGTCCGTGCCGCCGTTCGTGACGAGGACGCCGTCGGTCTCCTTGCCGGCCCGCTCGCCCTTGCAGTCGGCGTAGCGCGTCGCGAGCGAGAAGGTCCAGTCGAGGCGCTTCTCGACGTCGCCTTTGCGCGCCGTCGCCTCGATGTGCACCGACGCGCCCGCCGCGAGCATGAGCGCCCGGTCCTCCTCCGTCGCCCCCTCGAGCGCGGTGTCCGCGTCGACGGGGCCGATCTCGTAGGAGACGCTCTCCCAGGGCCTCGCCTCGAGGTCGTCGAACGTCACCACCGGCTTCGCGCCGGCCTTCGTGTGATCGAACAGGATCGAGCCCTGCATGCGCGCCCCGACGTTCCCCTCGCGATCGGCGACGGTCACGTTCCGGAGGACGAACAGGAACTTCTGGTACTGGATGCTCCAGCCGTCCGCGAGATCGGCGGCCGGGATCTCCTGCTCGATGTAGTCCTCTCCCCACGTCGAGAACGCCACGCTCCCGGTCCCCGACGCGCCGTCGCCGCCGCAGCCGGCGAGCGCCCCCGCCGCGAGCGCCGCCACGGCGAGCGCCCGCGCCGCCGCGCCCTGTCCTTCGCTGTACCTCATCGGTCTTTCTCCTCCAGCTCCTCCGGGGAGCCTGGCGCGAACGAGAGCGCGTAGGCGGTCCCCTTCTTCAGCCCGCGCGTGAAGCCGCGCAGCGCCTGGCTCTCCGGCTCGAGATCGACAGGCGCGCCGCCCTCACCCTCGGCCACCTCCTCGAAGTCGACCTGATCGAGCCAGACGGCGGGCTTCACCACGAGCGTGACGACGCCGGGCCCGTCGAGGAAGACCTCCTCGAAGACGCACCCTTCCACCGCCGGCTCGCCGGTCACGTCGCTGGCGACGTCCGCGGCCATGGCGCGCGCGCGAAAGACCCGCGCGAGGTCGCCCTTCTCGGCGCGGCCCTCGACGGCGACGACGTGCCCGTCGAGCTCCGCGGCGAACGGGCCCGCGGGCGGCGCGCCGAACGTGAACCGCGCGGACCGCACGACGCCGCTCACCGCGTCCGCTTCCGCGAGCGCCGTCGTCCCCCGCAGCAGGTCGACCGAGGTGGGCTCCGCCATCAGGCCCCGCGCCTCGCCGGCCTGGTAGTGGCCGGGGTGCGCGTGCGCCTCGGGCACGGCCCACCGGGCGAGCTGCTCGAGCAGCGAGGGGGCGCGGGCGGGCGGCGCGCGCCGCGCCGTGACCGGGGCGCCCTCGAAGTAGTGGAGCGCCCCGATCGAGAGGTGCGCTTTCGAGAGCGTGACGGTCCAACCGAGCCCGTTCGTGAACGGCTCGACCGAGGCCGCGTCCGGGGCGACCTGCGTCGCGAGCGTGAGGCGCTTGCCGGTCGTCGTCTCGCCGTCCCCGGCGCCGCACCCGGCGGCGAGCGCGCCCGCGGTGAGCGCGCCCGCGGTGAGCGCGAGGAGCCGCCGTGATCTGCCTTGTGTTGCGGTGGATGTCATCGATGGACCTCAGCCGATGGTGAGCGAGAGCGACGCGAAGAGGCTGCGCGGGGCGCCGACCGTCACGTGCCGCGCGGGCAGGAGATCGGGCGCGGCGCCCCGGGTGAAGCTCGACGGGTAGACGAACTCGCCGTCGAACCAGGCCGCGTCGAGGAGGTTGTAGACGTCGAGCCCGAGCTCGACGCGGTGGTAGCGGAGGTGCGCCGTCACGTCCGTGAGGAGCGCGTCGTGGCCGATCTCCCCGTAGGGCAGGGGGCGGCGGTGGAGCAGCGTCACGCCGGCGCCGGCGCGGGCCTCGAGGCGCCGGCCGAAGAGCGCGCCGAGGCGCGGCGTCACCGCGAGGTCGGCGCGCGCGACGACCTGCGGAACGAACGGCAGGAGGTCGCCCGCCGCGTAGCGCCCCCCGGCGGCGGTGAAGGCGGCCCGGGTGTACGTCAGGCCGACGCTCGACACGAGCCACGGCGCGGGGTGCGCGACGGCGTCGAGGGCCACCCCGGTGCGGGCCGTGGCGGGCACGGGCTCGTTGCGGCCGGTCGCCTCGTCGAAGACGAGGTCGTCGCTGAGGCGCGTGTGGAACAGCGCCGCCGACGCCCTGACGCGCTCGTCCGCGTAGCGGAGCCCTGCCTCGGCGGAGAGCACGCGCGTGAAGGGCGCCCGCTCGCCGTCGCCGAGGCTGCGCGCCTGGGGCGAGCGGAACCCCTGGCCCACGCTGGCGAGCGCGTGCAGCCCGGGGAGCAGCGCCGCGTCGACCGTGCCCTTGCCGCCGACGTGGACGCCCTGCGCGCCGCGCGCCGCCGCGCGCTCGTCGGCGCCGGCGCCGTCGAGGACCTGGTACGCGAGCCCGTCGGCGCGCAGCCCGCCGCGCACCTCGATCCGCCGCGCCGGCCGGATCGACGCGTCGAGGTAGCCGGCGATGTCGGTCGCGCGCACCCGGCCGTCGACGAGCGTGGCGGTCGGCCGGTCGTCGACGGCCGCGAGGCGCCGCTGCGACTGCTCGATCCAGTCGCTGCGCGCGACGACGCCCGCCTCGAAGGTGTCGCGCTCCGAGAGCAGCGGGAACCTGAGCCGGTACGACGCCGTCGCGCCCACCGTGACCGCCTCGTTGAGCTGCTGCGTGGCGTCGCCGGAGGTCGGATCCTCCAGGTAGCCGGTGAAGTTCGAGCGCAGCCGGAGCGCGCGCAGCACGACGAACGGCGCGAGCGACAGGCCCTCGCCGGGGGCAGCGCCCGCGGCGCGCAGATCGACGACGAGCTGCGCGCGCGACGAGTCGCCGCCCTGGTCCGGGTCGTACGAGGCGAGCCGGTCGACCCTTCCCGCCTCGAGGTCGTCGAGGCGCAGGACGCCGGCGGAGGCGAAGCGCGCGGCGAACGCCGACGCCATCACGCGCGCGCTGACCCCCGCGGCCAGCGGGTAGACGCCCTGGGCGACGAGCGAGGTCCGGCTGGCGGCGCGGGCGGGGCCGAAGCCGTCGGTCGCGTACGCCTCGAACGCGGCGAACGTGGCCTCGTCGGCCTGCTCGGGGTGGTAGGCGAGGAAGAGCCGGCGCGCGCCGTCCGACCCGGCGCCGGCGGCGACGGTGATCCCCGGCTCGTCGTAGCCGAGCTCGAACCGCACGGTGCCGGCGACGGCGAAGTCTCCCTGGCGGGGGTCGTACGACCCGGGCTGGGCGCGGAGCTCGCGGATCACCTCGGGCATGATGAAGTGGAGGTCGGCGTAGCCCTGCCCGTGGACGTTGGAGACCTCGTTCACCGGCGCGCCCGCGACCCAGAGCTCGAGGTCCTGCCCGTGGACGGCGTCGAAGCCGCGGAAGAAGATCTGGTGCGCCTTGCCCTCGCCGCTGTGCTGGGAGGCGAACAGGCCGGGCACGAGCTGCAGCACGTCGCTCGCGGTCCGGTGCGGCGCGGCCCTCACCTCCGCCCGCTCCCGCACCGTCTCCGAGGCGCTGCGCGGCGCCGGCGCGCCCTGCACGACGACCGTGAGGGGCGCGCCGACGGCGGTCGCGGCGGGGTCACCGCCGCCCTCCGGCGCCGCCGCCGGGGTCCCGGGAGCCGCGGCGGGGTCACCGTCGCCCTCCGGCGCCGCCGCCGGGGCGCCGGGAGCCGCGGCGGAGGCTGCCGGCGCGTCGTCGTCGCCGGCGCGCGCCGGCACGGCGGCGGTGGTGATAAGGAGCGGCACGAGCGCCGTGCGCAAGGAGAGGATCATCCAGCCGGGCGGGACCGTAGCACGATTTTTCTATTTCGTGCTACGACCTGAAGGCGCGGTCGCCCGCGGCGCTGGCGTGCCTGTGCGGCGTCCTGCGCGACGTTCCCGCCGGTGGTCGCGCGGCGTCCGCGGCGCTCCCGGTCGCTCGCTGGCCGCCGGGCGCGGCGACGGGGCGGTGGAGGCTCTTTTGTGACGTCGACCCGACTCGCGCTCTGGATCCGATCGCGATAGCGATCGCGACAACATGTCGCATTCAGCTTGGTTGCGACGCGGCCTATCGTGGCGCGCGTCGTTCCCCAGGAGGGCTCTCATGAAATCCGGTATTCGTGCAACAAGGCTCCTGTTCCCGCTCGTCGGGGCGGCGCTCTCGGTGATGGCGTGCGGCGGCGAGAACGGTGTGAATCCTGTCGATGCCACATCGACCTCGACGGGCTCTGGCGGCGCCGGCGGGAGCGGCGGGGCGGGCGACGCCGGCGGGAGCGGCGGAGCGGGAGGCGACGCCGCAGGGGGCGGCGGGGCAGGCGGCGGCGACGGTACGATTCCTGTGGAGCTGAAGTTCGAGGGGCGCGTCGGTGATGACGTGTTCTCCTGCGAGGAGTCCTACGCTGTCGGCACCTCGGCGACGGAGGTGAGGCTCAACGACTTCCGCCTGTACATCCACGATGTACGCCTGCACCGCGCAGACGGCGAGACGGTGCCGGTGGCGCTCGAACAGGACGAGCTATGGCAGTTCCAGGACGTCGCGCTGCTCGATTTCGAGGACAAGACGGGCAGCTGCGCCAACGGTACGCAAGAGACGAACTCCACGGTGCGCGGGTCGGTTCCGGCCGGGGAGTACGACGGCCTCTCGTTCAAGCTGGGCGTCCCGTCCGAGCTCAACCACGGCGACGCGTCGTCAGCGCCCTCGCCGCTCAACCTGTCGGGGCTGTTCTGGAACTGGACCAACGGTTACAAGTTCCTGCGCATCGACAGCGCCGCCGAGGCGGACCAGGGCGCTTTCCTCGTGCATGTCGGCAGCACCGGCTGCATCAACGGCGCGGACGGCAAGGTGACGTGCGATCGCCTCAATATCGCCGAGGTCGTCCTCGAGGGGGTCGATCCGCTCACGACGAAGGTGCTCGTCGACTACGCAACGCTCGTGCTGGACAGCGACGTGGCGGGGAGCGAGGGCTGCATGTCGGAGCCGACCAATCCCGAATGTGCGCTGGTGTTCACCCGGCTCGGTATCGATATCACCGATGGCTCGCCTCGCCCCGAGCATCAGGCGTTCTTCAGGGTAGAGTAGGAGCCATGCCGATGTCTGGTCTGGTGATCGCCCTACGTCGCTTCGCGACCTCCTCCGTCGTCCTCGCCGCGCTCGCGGCCCTCTCCTCTGGCTGCGGCGGCGGGGGCCAGCCGGACCCGGGCGTGTCGGCGGGGGAGGGCGCCGGCGGCCAGGGGGGCGGCGCGGGCGGCGCGGGCGGCGCGGGGGGAGAGGACGCGGGCGTCTACGACTGGGGGCTGCCGCCGGGGTTCCCGGTGCCGAAGGTGCCGGAGGGCAACCCGATGTCGGCGGCCAAGGTCGAGCTCGGGAGGCGGCTCTTCTACGACAGGCGCCTGTCGGGCAACGGCACGTACTCCTGCGGCTCGTGCCATGCCCAGGAACTCGCGTTCTCCGACGGCCTCGCGTGCGCCAAGGGGTCGACTGGCCAGATGCACACGCGCGGCTCGATGAGCCTGGCCAACGTCGCGTACCTCACGACGTTGACCTGGGGGAATCCGCTCATCGACACGCTCGAGGAGCAGGCGCTCTCCCCGATGTTCGGCGAGACGCCGGTCGAGCTCGGGCTGGCGGGCAGGGAAGACGAGATGATCGAGCGGCTCCAGGACGAGCCGCTGTACCGCGATCTCTTCCCCGAGGCCTTCCCGGGCGACGGCGACCCCATCCGCCTCGACAACATCACCAGGGCGATCGGCGCGTTCGAGCGGTCGCTCCTCTCGTACCGCTCGCCCTATGATCGGTACCGCTACGACGGCGACCCCTCGGGGATGCCGGAGGCGGCGCTGCGCGGCATGGATCTCTTCTTCTCCGAGAAGCTGGAGTGCTTCCACTGCCATGGCGGCTTCAACCTGTCGGACTCGGTGCAGCACGACGGGACCACGTTCACGGAGGTGATGTTCCACAACACGGGCCTCTACAACATCGGCGGGACCGGGGCTTACCCGGAGGGCAACGCCGGGGTGTACGAGATCTCGGGCAAAGAGGCGGACATGGGCCGGTTCCGCGCGCCCACGCTGCGCAACATCGCGGTCACGGCGCCGTACATGCACGACGGCAGCATCGAGACGCTCGAGGAGGTGCTCGACCATTACGCGGCGGGAGGGCGCACCATCGAGTCCGGTCCCAACGCCGGTGTGGGGAGCGAGAACAGGTTCAAGAGCGAGCTCATCAGCGGGTTCGATCTCACAGCAGAGGAGAAAGCAGACGTGATCGCCTTCTTGAAGACCCTGACGGACGAAGCGTTCTTGACGGACCCGCGCTTCGCGGATCCGTGGACGGAGGCGCCGTGAGCCGCGGACCCTCCATGCGCCGAGCGCTCCTCATCCCCGCCCTGGCGGCGCTCGCGTCGGCCGCGATGTACGCCGGAGCGTGCGGCGGCGGCCACGACCACGGCGACGCGTCGAGCGGGACGTCGTCCGGGCCGAGCCTCGACGACGTGATCTACGAGGGGGGCGCGACCGACGAGGCGCTGGTCGTGCTGCTCGCGGCGGAGCCGAAGGACGACGCCTCGCAGGCGACGGTGTTCGACGCGCCCGAGGAGGGCGCGGCGCTCCCGGGCGACGCCGCGCCGGAGCTGACCTTCCACATCGCGGGCGCGGCGCAGGGGGCGGCGCCTCGGGCGGCCCCGTGGCGCGCGGCGGGCGCCGCGCCGGGAGCGCGGGAGTCCGGCCCCGTGGGGGCGTCGGTGCTCGCGGAGCTCGGCGCGCTCCTCGGGCCGGTGCGCGCGGCGCGGGCTCACGGCACGCCCGTCAACGGGCGCGCCTACTTCCTGGTCTTCTCGACGGCCGAGCGCGAAGGGCTGCTCCGGGTGTTCACGACCAAGCTGAGCTACACGCCCGACGCGGCGGCCTGGGACAAGCTCCGCGCGGCCGGCGCGCCGATCACGGTCGACGTGGTCAACGCGGTGTTCGAGAACAACCGCATCGCGCCGGGCGGGGGGCCCTTCACGGGCGAGCCGGTCACGTTCTCCGTCGCGCCCTGAGGGCGCGGCGGGGCCCCCCCGGGCTCAGCGCCGGCCGCGGCCGCTCGGGCTGCCGCGCGGCGGCGAGCGCCTGCGCGCCATCGCTCCCGCGGCGGCGAGCGCGACGAGCCAGCCCGACCGGGGCAGCTGGCCGCTCCCCGGCGCCGCGCAGCCGCAGGCCGGCGGCTCCGTGGTCCAGCTGCCGGGCAGCACGCAGGTCCTCGTCGTCGCGTCGCACACGGCGGGCGCCGCGCAGTCGTCCACCGTGGCGCACGCGACCGAGGGGACGCAGGCGCCGCCGCTGCACGCGTAGCCCTTCGCGCAATCGTCCTTGCCCTCGCAGCGCGTCTTGCAGGTCCGGGCGTCCTCGCAGACGAACCCGTCGCAGGACACCTCGAGCGCCGCCGCGCACCGGTGCTCGCCGTCGCACTCCATCACCGAGAAGCGGGCGCCGTCGCACGCGGCGCCGCACCTCGTGCCGGTCGCGGGGTACGCGGCGCACGTGTCCGGATCTCTGCCGTCGCACTGCGGCTGGTCGCAAGGATCCTCGCCGGTGGGGCACCTCGGTCGCCCCCCGTGCGGCTCGCCGGTGACGGGCGAGCACGTCCCCCGCGCCGCGCCGTCGCACGCCTCGCACTGGCCGTCGCACGCCTCGTTGCAGCAGACGCCGTCGACGCAGAACAGCCCCGGCTCGCAGACCGCGCAGCCGCTCTCCAGGCACTCCGCGCCCGGCTCGCACGCCTCTCCGCGCCGCCTCTTCGGCACGCGCGCGCACGTTCGATCGGCGGCGCAGCGGCTCCCCTCGGCGCACTCGGCATCGGAGCTGCAGCGCGTCAGGCAGACGTCGCTGCCTTTCCTGCACGTGTACGGCGCGCACGTCAGCTTCGTACACACCCCGTCCGCCGTCGCCCCGAGGCTGGAGGCGCACACGTCGCACCCGTCGTCACAGGCCGTGTCGCAGCAGAGCCCGCGCACGCAGTGCCCCGTGGCGCACTGGTCATCTCGCTCGCACCGATCTCCACCCACGCGCGCGAGCGTGAAGACCCGGGCGAAGCCCGCGCCGCCGCCGTCCTCTGACCTGACGACGATCGTGTCCCCCGAGATCGCGACCGCATCGCCGAGCAAGCGGCCGTCCGAGCCGTCGGGAGACAGCAGCTCTTGCTGCTCGTACCAGGCGGCGCCGGCGCGCGCGAAGACGCGGGCGAAGCCCGACTCCGCGCCGTTGTCGTCCTTGAAATAGGCCCCCACGACGATCGCTTCCCGCGCGATCGCGTCCCCCGCGATCGCGACCGACGAGCCGAAGAAGTCGGACGAGAGGCCGTCCGCGAGCGCGAGCCTTTGCGGCTCGGACCAGCTGGAGCCGGCGTGGCCGAAGACGTAGGCAGCGCCCGAGTTCGCGCCGTTGCGCTCGTCGTCCTCTCCGCGCGCACCCACGACGATCGTGCTCCCCGAGATCGCGACCGACGAGCCGAACCGGTCGCCTGTCGCCGGGCGCAACGGCAGGAGCTTCTGCCGCTGCGACCAGGCGGAGTCGGCGCGGGCGAAGACAACCGCGGAGCCCGACCCCACGCCTCGAACGACGTCCCCGGGCGACCCCACGACGATCGTGTCCTCTTCCACCGCGAGCGCGTGGCCGAAGTGGTCGCCCGCTGCCCCGTCGGCGGGCAGGAGCTTCTGCTGCTGCGACCAGGTTGAGCCGACGCGGCCGAAGATGTAGGCGGCGCCCGACCCGGCGCCCCGGTCGCCGTCCTCGTCGGCCCCCACGACGATCGTGTCCCCCGAGATCGCGACCGACGAGCCGAACCGGTCGCCCGCCGCCTCGCCGTCGGGGAGCAGCTTTTTCGGCTGAGACCACGCGGAGCCAGCGCGGGTGAAGACGTAGGCGGCGCCGGAAGCCACGCCCCGCGCGTCGTCCCCGGGCGCGCCCACGACGATCGTGTCCCCCGAGATCGCGACCGCGGCGCCGAACTGGTCAGCCGGCGACGCTCCGGCGGCGGGGGCGAGCCGTTGCTGCTCGGACCAGGCGGAGCCCGCGCGGACGAAGACATGGGCAGAGCCCGATGCGCCGCCGCGCTCGCCGTGCTCGTTGACGCCCACGACGGCAGTGTCCTCCCAGACGGCGACCGACCGCCCGACAGGGGCCTTGCCCGGCTCGCTGGCCACGAGCACGCCCTGATCCGCCCAGACCAGGGGATCGATCACCACCGGATAGACCGCGCCCGCCGCGTCGACCCGGATCGCCAGCCGCCGCTCCTCCACCTCGAGCCGCGCGGGCAGCGCCCGCCCCGCCGCGTCGACCCCGTGCAGGTCCGTGTACCGCAGCACCTCGCGGCCAGAGGGGGCCCGCAGCGACACGGCGGCGCCGCCCTCGACGAGCGTCGCATCGAGCCCGTCGCCGAGCGACAGCTCGATGACGACCTCCGCGCCCTCGTCCGCGCACGGGCGCGCCGGCAGCGTGAACCCCTGCTCCAGCCCGAGCGGGCCGTTGACGTACCACTCCGTCAGCCCCGCGCGCCGGTACTCGATCCGGTGACCGCGCGCCTCGGGCTCCGCGGCCGCGACAGGCGCGAGCTGGCCCGCGCACCCCCAGCGCGACGCGGCGATGGACCAGCTCCAGCCGGCGTCGCGACGGGGCGCGAGCCGCACGCCCGCGCCGGTGAGCCGGGCGGCGAACCCCTGCGCCGGGTTGTCGACGCGCACGCCGTCCGCGGTCGGCGCCGCGCTGTACGCCGCGGGAGCGCGCGCCTGCACGGCCTCGATGTACGCGGCCCGCGGCGTGGCCAGCGCCGTGTCCGGCGCCGAGGCGGAGGAGGCGCCGGCGGGCTCGCCCGCCGGGCTGTCCGGCGTGCACGACACGGCGGCCACCCCGCCGGCGGACACGGCGGCCGCGACGCCGAGCCCGAGCCCCAGCCGCCGCGCCCAGGGGATCCCAACGTGCGCGGTCTCGCAGGCGACTCGCACCATCGCGCTCTCCTCCTTCAGAACTGATACAGCGCGATGAGCCCCGGTGTGAAGGCGGTGAGCACGGAGCCGCTCACGCGCGCTCCCGGGAATTGACCCTGACCGTCGGAGCCAGCCAGGACATAGCCCTCCTCGGGAGCCCACCGGGGCTGCCTCGGGAGCACGACGACGATCGCCCTCACGCCGGCGCCGAGCTCCAGCCGCTCGCCGAGCCGCGCCCGGATGTGGACCGCGGGCGCGACGTAAAGCCCGTGCGCGGCCAGCGCCTCGGTCGCGCCGACCTCGTACGGGGAGCCCGAGCGCGGCGTGAAGCGGCCGTTGCGCCGATCCACGAGCGTGCCGAGGAACGCGCCGGCGCCGAGCGCGAACGTGAGCGGGACAGGCGCATCGAGCCGCACGCCCGGCGACACGCCCAGGAGCGCGCCGCGGAGCAGGAGCGTGTCGTCCGCCGTACCGGGGTTGGGCGCGAGGCCCGTGGGGGTCACGGCCTCGGGGCGACCGGCGATCGTCTGGCGCGCGGTCAGGTAGCCCGCCTCGACCGCGAGCAGGACGCCCGCGGGGAGGCGGTAGCCGGCGCGCCCGAGCGCGGCGAAGGCGAGCCCCGGCGGCGCCGAGCAGCCCCCCGCGCACCGCCCCGCGACGTCGCCCCCGAACCCGGGGAGCACGCCCAGGTAGCCTTCCGCCTCGACGAAGGGCCGCGCCTGCGCCCACCAGAGCGGCGGGCCCCGGACCGGCTCCAGCGCCGCGCGGAGCACCTCCCGCGCGCTCTCCCGCAGCGTCACGTCGCGCGCCTGGGGGACGAACCCCTCGGCGGCGATCGCGACGCGGTGCACCCCTGGCCGGAGGGCGCCGTCCCAGCTCCCGCGCCCGACGTTGACCCCGTCGATGACGACGCTGGCGCTCGCCGGCGTGGGCTCGACGCGCAGCGCGGCCGAGAGCCTCTCGGCGAGCAGCTTCAGCTCCGTGACCTGGTTGAGCCGCACCGACGCCGGGGCCGGCTGCGTCCCGAGCCGTCCTTCGCCCCTCGACTCGCCCCTCAGGAAGACGACGTGATCGCCGGGTGGGACCAGCCCCTTCCACGGCGTCTTGCCGACGACCACGTTGTCGACGACGACGTCGAGCGCCTTGCCCGCGACCTCCTCCACCCGGATCCACCCGGAGTGCACGAGCGGCGTGAGCTCGATCCGGACCGGGACCGACTGCCCGCCCGCCACGTCCACGCGCACCTCCGCCGGCGCGAATCCGGGCTTGAAGACGCGCACGACGCGCGATCCGGCCGGCACGCGGAGCGGCGCGGGCGCGGGCGTCGCGCCGCGGGCGCGGCCGTCGATGGAGATGGCGGCGCCGGGCTCGGCGACGTCGAGCACCAGCGAGCCCACGAGCCCGCGGACCGCGGCGAGCTCGCGCTCGGTCCAGGCGCGCTCGGGCGCGGTGAGCTCCGGGAACGCGAGCAGGAGCTCGAGCATCTCGAGCTCCTCGTCGTACCGCCCGAGGCGGCGGAGGCAGAGCGCCGCGTTCTGGGTGGCCGCGCGGGTGGGATGGAGGCTGCGCGACCGGAGAAACTCGGCATACGCGGCGTCCCAGGCGCCGGCGTCGTAGAGCGAGAGCCCCTTGTCGAAGTGCCAGCGCGCGCTCTCCCGCGCCCCGGTCTCCTCGCCCCCGGGACGGGCCTCCGCGCCGGGAGCCGGCGCGCTCGGCGCATCGCGGGGCGCGTCCGGCGCGGCCCCCGCGGGCACGGGCGGCGACGAGAGCGCGACAAGGCCGGCGATGGCCGCGGCGCGGCGCCGCGATCCCGCGCTCGCCTTGATCATGAGCCTCGGCGCGCTCTGGCCTGGCTCACTCGAACTGCCTGTTCAGGTCGGGCTCGAGCGGCGCGGCGGCAGGCGTGGCGGCCGACGCTCTCGCGGGAGACGCGGATCGATCGGCGCGGGCGGAGGCCTGCGCCGGAGCGGGCGCGCCGTCGCGCGGGGCGGAGCTGGCGCGCCGGGCGGGCGCATCGCCGCGGGTGGGCGCATCGGCGCGGGCGGGCGCCGGCGCGGCGAGCACCAGCCTGTCCGGCACGGCGCCCGACGCCTCGACGACGACGGCGCGGGTCATCTGGCGGCCGTCCTTCTGCACGTCGACCACGTGCGTGCTCCCGATCGCGCCGTGGATCTCGACGGCGCCGCCGTCCACGGCCACCGCGCGGCCGTCCACCTTCACGATGGCGCCGGGCGGCTCGATGGCGAGCCGCACCGGCGCGCCGCGGGCCGCGGGCGACGTGAGCGCGGGCGGTGCGGGCGCAGCAGCGGGCGCCTGGGCCGACGCTGCGGGGGCTGCGGCCGCGGTCGGTTCCCCGGTCCCGCGCTCCGGGCGCAGCTTGAGCGCGGCAGCGGCGGCCATGCCCGTCGCGCCCGCGGCGAGCAGCCAGGCCAGCTTGCCCCAGGCCCGCTTCTTCTTCGGCGCTCGCGTGGCGAGCGCGGCCAGGGTTGTGTCGTCCGCCGGGGCGCGCGGCGCGACCTCCGGCGGCGCGACCTCCGGCGCCGCGGCCGGCGCGACCTCCGGCGCGGAGCCGGCGCCGTCGTGGCGCGCCGCGATCCCGTCCTGGGGAGCCGTCGACGCCGTGGGATCGACCGGGGCGTCGCTCCTCTCCGCGCGCAGCAGGGCGGACTCCGAGCGCATCGGCGGCCGCGCCCCCACGAGCGCGGCGAAGGCGTCGACCATCTCGTCCGCGCTCTGGAAGCGCGCCGCCGGGTCACGCTCGAGCGCGCGGGCCATGAAGCGGTCCACCCCGGCGTCGAGCGCTGGCACGAGCGCTGACGGGAGCGGCCACGGCTCGGCGCAGATGGCGATGATCAGCCCGCCGAGGGTCTCGTCCTCGAACGGCGTCCGCCCCGTGAGCGCCTGGTACACGATCACGCCCATCGACCAGAGATCGCTCCGGTGATCGAGCTGCTTGGCCGCGCGCACCTGCTCGGGGCTCATGTAGCGCGGCGAGCCGATGATCACGCTGGAGGTCGTCACCGCGGACGGCGGCTGCTCGTGGACCTGCTTGGCGATGCCGAAGTCGAGCACCTTGACGATCACCTCATCGCCGCAGCGCGCGAGGAAGATGTTGCTCGGCTTGAGGTCGCGGTGCACGAGGCCGATGCTGTGGGCGCGCCGCAGCGCCCTGCCGAGCGGCGCGAGCAGCTGGTAGGTCGCCTCCAGGGAGAGCCGCCCGGCGCGCTCGAGGTGGGCGCGCAGATCCTCGCCCTCGAGCAGCTCCATCACCATGAACGGCGTGCCGTCCTCGACGCCGTAGTCGAGCACCTGCACCACATGAGGGCTCTTGATACGGAGCGAGGCCTTGGCCTCTTGCAGGAACCGCGCGCGCAGCGACCCTGGCGCGTCGCCCTCGGTGTTGATGAACTTGACCGCGACGTCCGTGTCGAGGAGCAGGTGCCGCGCGACCCAGACCGCCCCCATTCCGCCGCTGGCGAGCGGTCGCTCCAGGCGGAGCTTGCCCGCGATGAGCGCGCCCTCCCTAGCGAGCACAGAACGCTTCGAGGTCGTGGCGTCGCTGACCACAGGAGAGCGCCCCCATGCGCTCCCTTGTATCATGAGCCACAGCGCTCGGGGAAACTCAGGTCCTCCGAGCTCCCCCGCGCGGCGCGGCGCGCCCCTCGGCCTCCCCGCGCGCTGCGCCGGCCATGCCTTCTCGAGGGCTACCAGCGGCCATGGCGCTGACCCATGGAGCGCGGTGCGTGACGCGATGAACGAGGGCCTCGTATCCAGACAAGAAAGAAAACCCTGAGCGGGCCGGCGTCGCGGGCGCGACCGCGCGACTGGCAGGGTGCGGTGACGGGCGGGCTCGGCTCTCACCGTGGAACACGCGCCGCACGCAGGGGAGAGGGGGAATTGATCATGGTCATGAGGGTGAGCGGACGGACGGAGCACGATGCGAGCGCAGGACACGCAGAGTCCGCCGTCATCAACAGCCTGGAGCAGGTACGCGACATCCTGTGCGGCGCGCAGCTCCGCGAGTTCGCTCGCCGGCTCTCGCACACCGACGCGCAGCTCGCCGCCCAGGCGGAGGAGATCCGGGGCGAGGCGCGACGGCGCCTGGACGTGCTGGAGGCCCACGTGCGCAGGGAGATCGAGTCGCTCAGCGCGTCGCTCGAGGCCCACCGTTCGTCCGGCGCCTGCGCGCTCGGCAACGTCGCGCGCGAGTCGAGGGAAGCGCTCGGGCTGTTCGAGCAGCGGGTCCAGCGGCTGGAAGATCTCGTGGCGCGCACGCAGCGCGAGTTCCGGCAGCAGCTGCTGGAGCAGTCCAAGTCGTTCCTGGACGAGACGCGGCGCACGCGGGACGAGCTGAGCGCCGCGCTCGAGCGCGAGCTCGCCGCGGCCTGGGACGACAGCGCCGACGCAGGCGCGCCCGACGCGCCCGCGGCCGAAGGGAGCGCGGAGGCGGAGCGGTACCAGAAGGCGGAGCGCCGCTCGGACGAAGCCGCGTGACGCGGCGCCGCCGCCTCGGCGAGCGGGCACGGACATCCGGAGACGAACGATGGGACCACCGAGAGCGCGCCGCGGGACACCCCCGCCGCCGAAGACGCTCGAAGACCTCCGCCCCCTGCTCGTGGGCCCCGAGCAGCGCCGGATCCGGCGGATCGAGGAGCGGCTGGACGGGTCCATGGCCGGGATGGTCGCGGACGTGCTGCCGCAGGCCGTCGTCGCGAGCCGCAAGAGCGGCGAGGCGCTCGCGTGGGCGATGGATCCGCTCATCACCCGCGCGATCCACGAGAGCGTGCGCAGGGACCCCGGGGCGTTCGCGGAGGCGATCTCCCCCGCGATGGGGCCGGCGATCCGCAGGTCGGTGACCTGCGTCCTCCGGGCGATGCTCCAGCGCCTCGACGAGGCGCTCGCCCTCGGCTTCTCCCTGAAGAGCGTGCGCTGGCGCATCGAGGCGCGGCGCACGGGGCGCCCTTTCGCGGAGGTGGTGCTGCTCCGCACGATGGTTTACCGGACCGAACAGCTCTTCCTGGTCCACCGCGGCACGGGGATCGTCCTCGGCCACGTGAGCGCCGAGGGGGTCCCCTTCAGGGATCCCGATCAGGTCTCGGCGATGCTCACCGCGATCGACGCGTTCGCGCACGACG
This sequence comes from Sorangium sp. So ce1153, assembly GCF_051521595.1. NCBI lineage: Bacteria > Pseudomonadati > Myxococcota > Polyangiales > Polyangiaceae > Sorangium > Sorangium sp. So ce1153. Next base: position 9,918,692 of record NZ_CP150361.1, on the reverse strand, counting down.
CCTTCCGGACCGAGGAGCGGCTGGAGCACTTCCGCGTGGGCGATCTCACGGGGTGGGTCGAGCACGGCCCTTCGGCCCTCCTCGTGGCCATCGTGCGCGGCGCGGCGCCGCAGGAGTACGAGACCGTCCTGCGCGAGGCGCTGGAGCGCCTCCACCTCACCTACGGGGATGAGCTCGCCGGATTCCGCGGAGATCAGGCGCCGTTCTCCGGCAGCCGCGAGCTGCTGGCGAGCTGCCTGCGCGAGCAGCGCAACCCGGTCTCGCGCGGGGGTCGGCCCGCGCTCGCGGTTGCCGCCGTGCTGGCCGCGATCGGCGCGATCGTCCTCGGCTCCTGGGCGAGCTCCGCGTGGCGGGATCAGCGCCGCTTCGCCGGCTGCGTCGAGGCGCTGCGGCGCGAGCCAGGCCTGCTCGTGAGCGCGGCGGAGCGGCACGACGGTCAGTATGCGTTCACTGGCCTGCGCGATCCGCTCGCCGCGGACCCGAGGGCGGTGATCGAGCGCGGCGGCCCCGTGCGCCGGGCCGTCACGCTGCGCTTCGAGCCGTTCTACTCGCTGCACCCGCAGATCGTCGAGCAGCGGGTGAGGCAGGCGCTGCGGCCGCCGCCGGGGGTCTCTCTGGTCCTCCGCGGCGGCGCCCTCGTGGCGAGCGGGGTCGCGCCCGAGCGTTGGATCGAGCGCGCGCGGTGGTCGGCGGCGGTGCTCCCGGGCGTGGCGTCGTTCGACGGCGAGCGCCTCCAAGCGCAGGAATCGGTGGATCGGGCGCGCGCCGCGGCGAGCGCCGTCGAGGCGATCGAGCTCCGCTTCTCCCGCGGCGCCGCCCGGCTTACCGCCGAGCAGGCCGCGCGCGCCGGCGAGGCCGCGGCCGCGGCAGAGCGGCTGCTCGCGCTCGCGCGCGAGGCCGGCATGGCCGCCGAGATCCGCGTGATCGGCTATGCGGATCCGGCCGGCGCGGAGGCGTCGAACCAGGCGCTCAGCCTGGCCCGCGCGGAGCACGTCGCGGCCGAGCTCCGCGCGCGCGGCGTCCCGCCCGACCGGCTGCGCGCGGTCGGCGCGGGCGTGCGGCCCGCGCCCCTCTCCCCGTCCTGCGAAGGACGAGCGGCCGGCGCCGGGTGCGCTCCCGGCGAGGCCGAGCGGCGCGCGCGCAGCGTGATCTTCCTTGTGGACCTGCGCGCGGCGTCCAAGGACTAGCGCATGGCGGAGAAGCGCAAGGTCTGCATGCTGGGAGCCACCGGGGTCGGCAAGACCAGCCTCGTCGACCGCTTCGTGCGCAGCATCTTCTCCGGGTCTTACCGGACGACCATCGGTGTGACGATCGAGACGCGGCGGGTGAGGTGCGATGATCGAGAGCTCGATCTCATCCTCTGGGACCTCAGCGGAGAGGACGAGTTCCAGGAGGTCCAGATATCGTATGTGCGCGGCTCCGCGGGCTTCCTCCTCGTCATCGACGGCACGCGGCGCCCCACCGTGGAGACCGGGCTCCGGCTCCACGCTGCCGCGCGGGCGGTCGCCGGGGAGCTCCCGTCCGTCATCGTCCTGAACAAGGCCGATCTCGCGGCCGCCTGGGAGATCGACCGGGCCGCCGAGGCCGCGCTGGAGAGCGCCGGCGCGCTGGTCACGAGGACGAGCGCCAAGACCGGCGCCGGGGTCGAGGGCGCTTTCAGCGCGCTCGCGCGCGCGATGCTGGCGAGCGAAGCGCTCCTGTGGCGAGGCTGATGGACGTGGCCACCTCGCTCCTCTCGGCGCTGGACAAGCTCGTGATCGAGCGCCTGCACGACGGCAGCTTCGTCGTCCGCGGGGAGCCGCCGCCGTGGTTCCTCCGGCTCGAGGGCGCGGCGTCGTGGCGCGAGGAGCCGCTCCGGCTCGACGGCGCGCTGCCGTTCCTGGAGGTGTTCCTCCCCGAGGCGGAGCGGGCCTGGGTGACCGAAGGAGCGCCGATCGCGCGGTCCGACTGCTGGACGCAGAGGACCGACGACGACGAGGCGCTGCACCTGGAGGCGACGGCGCTCCGCGTGGGCCCGTCGCGGCTGCTCGTGATCACCCGGAGCGACGCGCTCGTGCACGAGCGCCGCCGGGTGCTCCAGCGGGCGCGCGAGCTGCGCCTCCTGCACGAGGCGCTGGCGCGCGAGGTCGAGCGCAAGGAGGTCCTGGTCCACTGCATCGTCCATGACCTCTCCGGCCCGCTGAACAGCCTCCTCGGCGCCCTGTCCCTCCTGCAGGAGCAGCCGCTCCCGCAGAAGAGCGCGGCGCTCGCCGACCTCGCGCTGAGGGCCGCCCTGCGCCAGCGCGAGCTGATCCGCGAGATCCTCGACGCCTTCGCGGGCGACGGGGCCGCGCTCGAGGACCCCGGCGACGACCTCCCCGTGTCGGCGGACCTGCGCGGCACCATCGCGCAGGTCCTCGAGGCGCTCGCGCCCGCGGCGTGCGGCCGCGGCGTTCGCCTGGAGGGGCCGCCGGAGCCCTGCGGGGGACCGCCGTGCAACGTCGTCGGCGAGGAGCGCAGGCTCGCCCGCGTGCTCTCCAACCTCGTCGAGAACGCGCTCCGGTTCACGGTCGCGCGGACGTCGGTGCGTCTCCTGGTGCACGAGGAGCCCGGGTGGGTCCGCGTGACGGTGGACGACGAGGGGCCGGGCGTCTCGCCTTCCGTGGCGCCGCACCTGTTCCAGAAATTCGCGCGCGGCGGCGATCCGGGGGCGGGCAGCGGCCTCGGGCTCTACGGCGCCCGGATCGCGGTGGAGGCGTGGGGCGGCGCGATCGGGTACGAGGCGCGCCCGGAAGGCGGAGCGAGGTTCTGGCTCCGGTTGCGGCGTGCCGGCGCGGGTGGCGCGACGGGCCCAGGGGCCCAGGAAGGGACGCAGAGAGGGTGAGCCATGGCCAAGCTCTTGGTGATCGACGATGACTCGGGGACGCTCGCGTGGATGGCCGAGGCGCTGGAGGGCGCCGCGCACGACGTCCGGGCCGTGAGCAGCGGGAGCGCGGCGCTGGAGCTGCTCAGGACGTGGAAGCCGGACCTCATCGTCACCGACTTCCTGATGCCCGAGATGGACGGCTTCACCTTCAGCCGCCTGGTGCAGTCGCGCGATCGGGTGCCCGTGATGCTCGTCTCCGCGGTGAACAAGCCGGCGGAGGCGATCCTTCGCGGGGTCGCCGGCTACGTGGAGAAGCCCGTCACCATGCAGGAGCTCCGGGCCGCGGTCGAGCGCGTGCTCGGCGCTGCCGCCGAGGGGGTCACCCTGCTGGTCGTGGACGACGACGCCAGCATCCGGGAGTGCTACCGGATGATCCTCGAGCCGCGCTTCGTCGTGCGCGAGGCCGAGAACGGGCGCGACGCCCTCGCGCTCCTCTCGACCGAGGCGGTGGCGCTGGCCATCGTGGACGTCCACATGCCCGTGATGAACGGGGTGGAGCTCATCCGCGCGATGCGCGACGACGTGCGGTTCTGCACGATCCCGGTCGTGGTGCAGACGAGCGACCGGACGGCGGCGCGCGCCCCCGTCTGGACCGACCTGCACGTGGCGCAGACGATCATGAAGGACGAGTTCATGGACTGGCTCCTGACCCAGATCGACGCGCACATCGCGCCGGCGCCGCCGCGGGAGGCCGAGCGCGCGTGGTCGGCCGCGAGCCGCTGAGCGGCGCGAGCAGGGAGAGCTGGAGTGAGCTCACCGACGTCGGCGCGGCGAGGAGCGCCGAGCTCCCCGCCACGGTTCCGCCGCGGGCCTGGCGAGGGCAGGTGGCCTGTCCGTCATCGAGCCGACGAAGGGTCGGCCCGGGCGCCTTCAGCCGGGCGTCCACTGCGGGTTCGCCGTGAACAGGCCGGACCCGACGCTGATATCGTAGGCCAGGAACAGGCCGAAGCCCACGCTGACGACGGCCGCGACCGCGGCGAGCGCGTTGTGCATCCCGCTGGAGCGCGCGCGCGTGAACGCGAACGGCACCGCGAGCGCCCCCGTGATCAGCATCATCCCGGCGACCGTGCCCACGCCGAACAGCGCGATGTAGCCGACGCCCCACCGCGGGTCGCGCACCGTGGTGAGCACGAGGAGCGCCACCGCGGCCGAGCCCGCGAGCCCGTGGACCACGCCGATGAGCAGCGGCCGGAGGCTCACGTAGACGCGCGACGCTCCGAACGCGCGGTCCACCCAGCCGAGGTCGTGCCGGTGGCCGTCGCGGTGCTCGGCCGCGTGTCCCGGCGACCCGCGCGACCCGCCCCGCCGCGCCGCCCGGCGGAGCCGCGTCAGGTGGTACCCCCCGAGGCCGATGAGCATCAGCGCGACGGCGAGCTCCATGGCCAGGCCGACGTGCGGCGGCACCACGAGGCCGAACAGCAGGATGGCGCCGCCGATGATCATCAGCGTGAGCGTGTGGCCCAGGCCCCACATCGCGCCGATCAGCAGCGCCACGCCGAGGCTCCGCACCCGGCTCACGACCGTCGCCACGGCGATCACGTGATCCGCGTCGGTCGCGTGGCGCATGCCGAGGGAGAACCCGAGGAGCAGCAGCGGAAACGCCGAGGCGAGCATGCCCCGTCTCGTAGCACGGACCGCGCGTACCGTGCTACGGCGGCGTACGGTGGCCCGATCTTCCAGCGCAACCGGCCACAGCCGGCCTTCCAGCGCGACCGGTCACGCCGGCCGCGGGCTCATCGCAGTCATCACAAGAGGAGATCTGGCGAGCTCACCAGGTCAATCCGGAGACACCCGATCAGCGCGGCCTCTCTGGCGCGCTCATCCATGACAGGGAAACAGCGATCGTCCTCTGGCGCACTGCGCTTCTTCCAGCTCGCCTCGAGGAATACAGACTCCTTGTACCCAGCGTCAGGAGCGGCGCTGTTCAACCGAGCATGTCAGTTCGCGGTGTCTCGACTCAGCGCGTCGATGGCCTGCTGCATCCAGATCGCGTCCTCCTCGGCTTGCTTCAGGCCATGCATCATCTGCGCGCGCAGCGTCCCCGAGGTCTCGCGGATCCCGCGCCGAAAGACCTCTGCCGCGCGCTCGTGGACGACCTTGAGCCACGGGGCAAGGAGGCGTCTGTCGAGAGGGCCGGGGGTGTCCAGGACGGTGATGCAGGCCTCGATGGCCTCGCGCATGGAACGGGATTCGAGCGCGTCGGCGAAGGCGGAGAACTGGAGAAGCGACTCTCGCAGCGCAGCGCGACCGGTCGATGAGACTCTCTCTGTCATGGCCGCGCTCAGCCTACCACCTGACCGGCGCCTCCGCCCGTGCGCGCGCGGCGATCGCGCATCAATGCAGGTGCGATCGCCCCGCCGTCTCCAGCAGCATCGCGAGCACGAGCGGATCGCCGAGGCCTTGCTCTGCGCCCATGTGCGCGCGGAGGCGCGCTAACCGCGCCGCGTCCTCCAGGAACAGCGGCTCGTTCAGCCGGGCCGCGGCCTCATGGAGGATGCCCTCGCGCTCGGCGAGCAGCGCGGCGGCGCCGTCGCGGTCGCCTCGCCCGACACGGGCCGCCGCCTCGGCGAGCGACTCGCCCGCGGCGAAGCCCTGAAGAGTCCGCGCCACAGAGGCGTCGACGGACGCCGCGCTCGCCGCGTCGCTGTCCGCATAGCGCACCTCGATCGGGATCTCCTCGATCACGTTCTTCCTGGAGGTGCGGTCCTTGTACCTGAGCTCGACGGTCGCGACGGTGCGCTTCCCCACGCCCGGGCCGGCCCTCAGCTTCAGCAGCAGGGCGTGCCGGTCATCCCGCGCGAACACTGGCATGAAGAAGCGCATGCCGCCCGCGGCGTCCTCGTGGCGATCGGCCGCGATCCGGTCCCGAGAGAGGGCGGCGATGTCCGCCGCGATCTCCTGGGCGCGCACGCGGGAGGCCTCGGCGTCGTTCAGCCGCCGCGAGCCGTAGACGCGGAGCACGTCGACGCCGCCCTTCAGGCGCACGCGCACCTCGACGGCTGTCGCGACAGGGTCGAGGCGCCGGTCGAGCTCGGTGGCGAGCGCCGGCGCGATCTGCTCGGGGTCGCGCAGGTAGTAATAGCCGCCGGCCCCGTCGCTGGCGATCGCGCTCATGAGCTCACCGTCGAAGTCGTCGCCCAGCCCGAGCGCGCTCGTCTGGACGCCGCGCTGGAAGGCGTCGAGCGCGAGCCGCGCGAGCCGCCCGCCGTGGGTGAGCCCGCTCGTGGCGCGGCCGTCGGAGAGGAGCAGCACCACGCGCACCGCGTCCTCCGGGATGTCCGGCCGGCCCGCCTGCGCGTAGCCCAGCGAGAGCCCCGCGCCGATGTTCGTGCCGCCGCCCTCGCGGAGCCCGGCGATGACGCGGCGGATCGCCTCGCGGCGGGCGCCCACCGGGCCGTCCTCGATCATCACCTCGGCCTCGCTCGAGAAGGTGGTGAGCGAGAAGTCGTCGGTCGGCGCGAGCCGGTCGACGAGCGCCTGCGCCGCGCGGCGGGCGCCGTCGATCGGCGCGCCGGCCATCGAGCCGCTCGTGTCGAGGACGAGGTGCACCGAGAGGTGCGGCCGCGCGGGCGACGCCACGGCGGAGGAGCGGAGCGCGAGGCGCATGTGGAAGGCGCCGCCGCCGGGGGCGAGCGCGGCCCGCTCCAGGTCGGTCCGCAGGCCGAGCGCCTTGCCGGGATCGATCGGGATCACCGGGGCGTAGCGGGCGCCGACGTCGCTGACGAGCTCGCGCTCCTCCGCGGGCACGACGCCGCGCGCGAGGGCGGCCTCGAACGCGGCGAGGTGGCCGCCCCCGGGCCGGTAGGTGGTGGCGAAGCGGCCGTTCGGATCGAGGGGGGCCTCGGCGTGCGGGGCGTAGTCGCCCGGCGCGGCGATCGACGGCGCGGAGCCGCCGGGGCGCCCGTGCCCGCTGCCGAAGCCCTGGCCAGATCCGGCGCCCGCCCCGTGGCCGATCGTCCCGACGGAGCCGAGGCCGAGCCCACCGCCGCCGCGGGCGTCTCCGACGCCGTGCAGGGGGAAGCCCGCGCCTCCGGGCGGGCTGTCGTTGCCCCACGCCGCCGTGGGCGCGCTCGGGTCGCCGCCGGCCCCGGCGTTGAGCAAGCCGATCATCCCGAACTCGGCCGAGTCGCGCAGCGCCTCCGCCCGCGTCACGTGCGGATCGGGGCTGTCGATCGGGCCCGTCACCCCCCACCGGTTGCCCATCGCCTCCGCGCGCCCGCGCGGGTCGCCCATCGAGCCCTCCTCGCGCTTCGCCCTCGTCCCGCTGCCGCCCTCCTTCGCGTCCGCGGCGGGCTCCGCTGCGAGCTCGTGCTCGGGCGATGCGCGCAGCTCGCGCTCGTCCGCGGAGGCGAGGTACTGCTGCACGAGCGCGATCCGCTCCGCGCTCATCCCGGACGACGTGTCGAGGAGGGGCGGCGCGCAGCGCGCGAGGGCGCCGAGGAGCCCGAGGTGCAGGGCCGCCGAGGCGGCGTGCAGCGCGAGGCTCTTGCGGCTCACGAGCGAGCGGCGCACGCGCTCGCCTGCGGCGACGTCCGCGCCGACCTGGATCCGCACGCCCCCGAGCTCGACGTCGATCCGGGCGTGCGCGGGGAGGGGCACGAGCACCGCGCCTTCTACGTCCGCGCGCGTCGCGCCGGCGTGCCGCTCCCGCGCCGCGGCGGCGGACACGGGCGCGCCGCCCAGGGCGAGCGTCCCGGTCGCGGCGGCGAGCAGGACGAAGCGGACGCGCCCCGCGCGGTCGACCTCGAGGAGCGGCGCGCGGCGCGCGCCGAGCACGCGCTCGGGGAGGAACACGTCGCACGGGCGGCCGTCGTCGCGCCGCTCGCCGGCGTCGAGCGCGCGCGGCGGCGTCAGGTGCTGGACGAAGAGGACGGTCGCGCCCCAGGAGATGAGGATCTCCACGGAGCGCACGGCGGCCTCGGTCGCCTCGCAGGTGCTCGCCGCGTCGGGCTGCCCCGCGGCCGTGGGGTTCGCGTCGGTCGTCGCGTCGGTCGTCGCGTTGGTCGCCGCGTCGTCGCCACGCCCGGCGCGCGTCGTGTTCGCGTTGCGCATAGATCTCCCTGTGCGCCGCGAGAGCGGCGCGCTGGCGTCGTTGGATGCGGTGGAGGACGCGTCGCCCCGCGCCCTCGCGGCGAGGCCCTCCGGCCGCGGCGGCCAGCCGTCCCTCGCGCCCTGAGAGACAGCGGCCCCGCGGCGAGGTTCCGGGCCGATGGGGCGGCGCCGCGCGCCGGCGCCGCGTCACCGCGGCGGCGCGATCAGCTCCACCCCACCTGCAGCACGCACGCCCCCGCGCAGCCGGACCCGCAGCGCAGCTCGAGGAGGCGCGTCGAGCGCCCCGACGTCGCGAGCAGCGCCCGCAGGAAGCCGCTCACGTAGCGGCACATCACCGGCGCGAGCCCCTCTGGCAGCCAGAGCTCGACCTTTGCGCTGTGGGTCGAGGTGCGCTCGAACTGGACGCGTCCCCAGGCGTGGAACCGGCGGAGCAGCGGCCCGGCCATCTCCAGCAGCGCCTCCGGCGTCCGCGCGACCTGGAGCCTGCGCAGCATCTCGGTGAGCGCCGCGCTCGCGAGCGCGCCGCCGAGCGCCTCCGCGCTCACGGAGACCTCGCCGTCGAGCGCGCGCAGGTACGCCACGAAGGGCGCCACCGGGTAGAGCGCTCCGTCGTCCGTCGCCGCGGCGAGCGCCTCGCGGTCCGCGGGGGCGAGGCCGCCCAGCACGCGCGCCTCGCCCTTCTCGCCGAGCCGCCGCGCCACCTCGGCCCTGCAGAGGCGGAAGGCCAGGCCGCGGCTCTGCGGCACGCCGTCCTGCGGCGCCGAGATCGGGCCCTGCGCGCGCTCCCCGGGGCTCGCGAGGAGCGCGGCCGCGAGCGCGTCGGCGAAGGCGACGGACGAGGTGAAGCGCCGCGACGGCTCCGGATCGAGCGCCCGCGAGAGGAGGGCGTCCACGCTCGGGGAGAGCCCCGGCCGCGCGCGCGAGGCGGGCGTGACCTCCCCGCGCTGCTGCATCGCGAGGATGCCGTACGAGCTCGCGGCCTCGAAGGGCGCCCTGCCCGTCAGCATGGCGTAGGTGACCGCCGCGAGGGCGTAGGTGTCGAGCGCCGGCTCCGGGCGGGCCGCCCCGGGGATCATCTGCTCCGGCGCCGCGTAGCCGCGCGTCCCGCCGACGAGGTGCGGCCTCTGGCTGCCCAGGCGGAGCCCGAGCCCGAAATCGATGAGCACGGCCCGCTCGATCCGCGTGTCGAGCAGGATGTTCCCCGGCTTCACGTCCGCGTGCACGTACCCCTCGGCGTGCATGCTCGCGAGCGCGCCCGCGATCTGGCGGATGACCGCGAGGACCTGGTGGAAGGGCATGAGCCCGCCCTGCGGCGCGCGGTCGACGATGTGGCGGTGGATCGTCTCTCCCTCGACGTACTCCAGGATGAGGTACATGCGCGCGCGATCGAGCTGCCCCCAGCCGTAGAGCTGGACGATGCTCTGGTGCCTCAGCCGCACGAGCGCCTCGGCCTCGCGGAGCAGCGAGCCGTCGTCCGGCTGCGTCAGCACCTTCAGCGCGACGAGCTGGCCGAGCAGCTTCTCGCGCGCCAGGTAGACCTGCGACTGCCCGCCCTCGCCCAGGATCGCGGTGATCCAGTACTTGTCGTCCACGAGATCGCCGGGGGCGAGCCGCGCGCAGCGCTCGCCCCCGTCGCCCCGCGCGGGCGCCTCGGCGCTCTCCGGCGCGCCCGGCGACGTCGGCTGCTGGTTCGGCTCGGTCAGCTGGGGTGCCAGCCCGGAGCGCCGCGCGAGCTGCTCGCTGACGAGCCTGGCCGCGAGCTGGAGGGTCGCGATGCTCCCCGCGTCGAACTGCCGGGGCTCGCCGGAGACCGCGCACACGCTCCCGACGGCCCCGACCCCCTCCAGCACGACGGGGAACCCCGCGTAGGACCGGACCAGGTTCATGGCCACGAGCGGGTTGTCCGACAGGACGGGGTGCTCGCGGGCGTCCTCGACGATGAGCGGGGCGTTGTCGCGCGCGACGTGCTGGCAGAACGACCACGAGCGCAGCGTCCCTCCGGCGATGGACAGGTCGCGGGGGAGGCCGGTCGCGCCGATGAAGATCTGCTTCGCGGAGTCGACGATCGTCACGACGCTGGCCGGCGTGCCCACGCCCCGCGCGACGAGCTCGGCGACGGCGACGAGCTCGGGGTCGGGCGTCGTGCTGCGCAGGCCTCGCCGCTCGAGCTCGGCGTCGCGCGCGGGGTCGTCGAGGGGGTCGGCCGCGCCGTCCGCCGCCACGCGGCTCAGGGTGGCGACGTCGTTCCTCGACGGGAGCAGGGCGTCGAGGAGCGCCTCCGCGGTGACCGGCTTGTGAACGACCGCGGCCACCTGCTCGTGCCCGCGCAGCCGCTCGAGGAAGGCGCGGAACCGGGATGTGACGATCAGCCGCGCGGGCGGCGGCGTCGGGTCCACAGCGCGGATCCAGCCCTGGCCGACGGCGCTGTCGAGGTCCGCGACGATGGCGTCGGCGGCCGCGCAGTCCTCGGGGGTGGGGCGCGCGCCGGGGGGCGTGCAGACCGACCACCCGGCGTCCCGCAGCACCTCGGCCATGTAGTCGCGCTCGGTGAGGATGGGCTCCAGCAGCAGGACGTTGCGCGTCATGGCATCGCCAGCGTACCTCGCCGGGGCGGCGGGAGGCGCGGGGCTTCAGCGCCGCCTGCGCCAGAGCGCCGCCGCGCCGACCAGCATCGCCCCCAGCGCCGCGCCCTCGCCGCGATCGCCCGGCCCGCGCCGCGGCTCGCCCCCCGGGGTCGCGCAGTCGCAGCCGCCGCTCAGCCGGAGGATGAGCGGGTCCGGCTGCCGCGCCTCGCACATGTCCACGGTGAGCGGGCGCGCCGCGCGCCGCGCGCTCCCTTGGCCGAGCGGCGTCTCGAGGTTGCCCGTGTTCCGGTTGTCGTGGTGGAAGCTCTCCCACGCGACGAGCGCGTCCGCCGGCGCCTCGGTGTGCCAGGCGAAGAGCCAGCCGTCGCGGGTGCCCACCACGACCTCGAGCCTGCCGTCGCCGTCGACGTCGCCCACGGCGGGCGTCGTGGAGATCGACTGGCCGGTGAACTTGGGGAACCCGCGCGGCTCCCGGCCGCACCCGTCGAAAGCGTGCAGGAAGTAGCCGCTCGATCCCGTCAGCACCTCGGGGTAGTCGTCGCCGTTCAGGTCGACGACCGCCTGGCTGTTCCCCAGCGTGTGATCCTCGAGGACGAAGGGGGCGCGCGGCAGCATCGCGCCCGACCTGCCGCTCCAGACGGCGAGCAGGTGGGGCCCGGAGTGCCCGGCGCCGCGCGCGCCCGTGAGGGCGATCGCGGTCGCCTCGGTGGCGCCCGAGGCGATGACGTCGGGGGTGCCGTCCTGATCGACGTCGCCGAGCGCGGGCTGCGAGAGCAGCGGGATCATCGTCCTGGCGCCCGCGGCGGGCGAGAGGGGACCGAACGTCGGATCGAGCCCGGCCTGCGCGCCCGCCCGCGCCCGCGGCAGCGCGCCCGCGGGCGTCGCCAGGAGCTCCTCCTGCGCGCCGGGCGAGGCCGGAAGGACGAGCGGCGGCGCGCCGTTGCCCTGGACGACGCCCGCCAGCGTGCCGTCGAACTGCCCGACGACGCCCGAGGCCGTGATCCCCTCCGCGAGCGGGCCGAGCGAGAGCGACGGCACCGTGACGGGCCAGCCCGCGAGCACGGGACCGGAGGGCGCGGCCGTGCCGCGCGCGTCGAGCACGTAGACAGCGCCGGCGGGGCCGTCCGTGCCGAGCCGCTCGGTCGAGCCGACGAGCAGGTCGGGGAGCGCGTCGCCGTTGAAGTCGGCGACGGCCGGGGTCGCGAGCAGGCGGCTCGGCGCCGGCTCCTGGGCGAGCGGCCCTGTGTAGTGCACCTCCACCGGCCAGCCGCGCAGCGCGCCGCCCCCGGCGTCGAACGCGTACACCTTGCCGTCGAACGCCGCCTGGATCACGTCGAGCCGGCCGTCGCCGTCGAGGTCCGCGAGGACCGGCGACGCGAGGGCCCCCCGCGCGATCCGCGCGCCGGCGGGCACGCACGGCGCGCCCGCCGGCGCCCCTTGATCGAGCGAGCAGGAGGGGACCTCGGGCAAGCGCACCGGCCACCCGTCCTTGACCCCGCCGTCCGCGCCGACGACGTAGATCGTGCCCGGCCAGGTGGAGATCGCGATCTCCTGAGCGCCGTCGCCGTCGAGGTCCGCGATCGCGGGCGCGCTCAGGATCGGCTCGCGGCCGAGCTCCCAGTCCACGTCGCTGTACGCCTGCGCGTCCCGGTAGAAGGGCACGCCCTCGGCCGGCGCGGGCTCGACGAGGCCGTCGGCGTGGCGCGTCCGGAACGGGAAGTCGAGCAGCTGCATCGGCCCCTTCGGCGTCACCTTCAGCACGTGCAGCGCGCCGTCGGCCGTCGGGTAGACGATCTCGCGGAGGCCGTCGCCGTCGATGTCCGAGAGCTTCGGGCTGCCCCCGCCGCTGTCGCCGACGAGGTAGGGGAACCCCTCGACGAGCGTCGGGTCGCTGTCGACGTAGTACGTGCGCCGCGCCTCGCCCTGCACTTCGTCCGTGGTCCCGCCGTAGTGGGCGAACGCGCGGACGCGCACCGTGATCGCGCGGTCGTTCTCTCCGTGGGGGCTGTCGGGGTCGCGCGCGTGGGACGTGTCGATGGTGCGCACGTCGAGCGAGGCCAGCGGGCCGTCGCTGCCGGTGACGACCGTCGGCGCGATGTTCTCCTCCCTGCGGATCGCCCTGAAGTCGGCCTCGAGCGGCTGCACGCCCGCGGCCCACTCGACAACGTAGTCGTAGGACCTCGCCCGCGCCGCCGAGATGGTGCCCTCGATGGGCACCGGCCCCTGGACCTGATCCTTGTAGAGGACCTCGAACCACCGCGGCGCCGTGAGGTCGACCGAGGGCGGCAAGCGCCCCTCGCGGAGCGCCTCGACGGCGCGGTTCGCGTTGACGCGGCCGTAGCCGAACCGCTGATCGAAGTTCGGCTGTGAAAAGCGGTACGCCGAGCCCGGCTCTCGCGACTCCGGCACGTCGATGTCGTCGGCTGTCGCGATGAGCAGCGCCTGCGCCTCTCCCGCGGTCAGCGTGACGTCGCCCTCGAGGGCGGCGGCGTAGAGCAGCCCCGCGACGCCGGCGATCCCGGCGGTCGCGTCGCTGGCGCAGCCGGGGCTCGACACGGCGAGCAGGTTGTTGCCGCCGAAGCTCGAGCACGGAGAGGCGTCGAGGAACGTGGTCGACGTCGTGACGCTCTGGCCGTCGAAGCGGACGGCGCTCACGGGCAGCGCGTGGTTGCTCGTCGCGGGCGCGCTGTGGTGGTGCGAGCCCGTGTTGCCCACCGACGCGACGACGAGCGTCCCCTCGCTGTGCGCGTGGTCGAGCGCCTCCTGGAGGAAGCCGGTGCTGTCGACCGCGGTCACCGGGCACTGCACGACGTCGGCCCGGCTGTCGGTCGCGTAGAGGAGCGCCTTCGCGAGGTCCTGCGCGTCGGCGACGCGGCTGTCGCCGACGCGCAGCGGGATCAGCCGACAGCGCGGGCAGACGCCGGCGCCGCCCAGCTGGTTGTTCGTCTGCGCCGCCGCGGTCTTCGCGCCCTCGGTGCCGTGGCCGTCGCGGGTGTCGTCGAACGGGTCGTTGTCGTTCTTGAAGAAGTCCCAGCCCGCGATGTCGTCCGCGTAGCCGTTGCGATCGTCGTCGGCCCCGTCCGAGAAGTGGAGGAGGAGATCGCCGGCGTCGAGCCGGCCGTTCTCGTTCCTGTCGCCCCTCGGCCGCCCTGCGGACCCTTCCGGCGTGAGCGTCGGCGTGTCCTTGTAGTCCGAGGCGGAGAGGATCCCGTCGCCGTTGCAGTCGAAGCCGGCGAGCTCGCCGTCGCCGCCGCACGGCGTGCCGTCCGCGTGCTGCGGCTTGTGGGCCGCGAGCTCGCCCTGGTTGAGCCACACCTTGTCGACGAGATCCCCGTCTTCCCAGAGGATCCCCGAGTCCGTGATCGCGATCCTGACGCGCGGATCCCCCTGGGTGAAGCGCCAGGCGAGATCGACGGACATGCCGGCGGCGGACTCCTCCGGGCGGGGGCGGAAGCGCCCGCTCGGGGTCGGGAGGAAGGAGTAGTGGCTCCACTGCCCGCTCTGCGTGGCCGAGGTGCCGTACTCGGGGTCGGTCGGCCAGTAGTCCGGATCGGCCATGTCCGACGCGTCGGCCGAGGTGGGGGGCGGCCAGTCGCCCGACGCGTCGGAGGGAACGAGCGCGCCGGCCGCGGCGCCCCCGAGCGCCCCCAGGAAAGCAAGCGAGGGAAAGCGAGCGCAGCGCATGCCGGGAACCTACCATCGGTCCATGCGCGCGAGGCAACCGGCGCTTTCAGCAGGAAATCGGCGCTCCCGCCGCGCGGTTCGCGCGGGGTCGCGCGCGGTCGCGCCCTGATTGCGCCCGGCTTGCGCTGATCTTTCCCGCTGCGATCGGACGAGCGCGGCGGCGTGCTCAGGGCGCGCAGAGCGCGGGGGTGGGGTGCTCGGCGCAGTACGCCGGATCGTCCGGGGGGCCGACGCGGAGCACGGCGTCTTGCGACGCGAGGCGCGGCCGCGCGCCGCAGATCTCGGCGGACGGCGCGGGCTCGGACGGCGCGCAGACGCCGGCCTCGTTGGGCACGGTCCACGCCTGGCCGGTGCCGTAGATGAGGTTGAGCGCGTAGCGCCCCTCGGGCAGGCAGCCGTAGACGATCTTGATCGCGCGCCCGAACTGCCGGGAGAGCGCCTCCTCGACGTCGGCCGCGCCCTCCTCGGCGATGATGGGGTTGCCCTCCCGGTCCTCCGCGTGGCTGATGACCAGGACGCCCCCCCGCGCCGGGTCGGTCGGGTGCATGCACAGCGCCGCGGGCCGGACGCCGACGAGGGCGCTCTCCTTCGGGTCGTTCAGGTCGTCCGAGCCGATCTGCCCGGCCGTGGTCAGGAGGTCCTCGTAGATCGTGAGCCCCTGGAGGATGACCGCGGGCGCGGCCTGGCTGACCAGCTTGCTGTCGCCCTCGAGCTTCGAGAACACCGAGAGCGGGAAGAGCGCCGGGATCAGGGGCGAGTCGGGGACGTGATCCTTCCCGTCGAGCGCTCCGTCGCCGTTCACGTCCTGCCGCGCGTACGTGAGGGTCGGCGCGGCGTCGCCGCCCACCGGCAGCGAGAGCGGGGGCGCCGCCGCCCTCGCGGCCTCCTTGCCGGGCACCCCGGCCGCGAGCCGCAGGCGCAGGAGCGACGCCTCGGTCTCCGCGGGGGCGGCAGGGCTGAACACGTCGAGCTGGAAGTCGGAGGCCATGACCACCTCGCCGGCGCTCTCCGTGACGCCCGACGGCGGCGCGAGCACCTCGGCGACGTGGAAGACCGGCCGCTCCAGCGGGAGCGGGAGGCCGAGGGTGACCGCGATGCCGCTGATGCGCGCGCCCGTCTCCGGGATGGGGGCGGCCAGCGTGACCTCGCGGTACCGCGGGGCTGCGCCGCCGAGCACCTCGGTCGCGTTCTCGATCGCGCCGCCGGCCACGTCTCCCTGGCTCGGCAGGTTGGCGATGCTGAAGGTGGGGTCGAAATCTCCATCGCGGTCGTAAAAGCCGCGGATCTGGTACGTGCCGGCGGGCAGCGGCGACATCCTCCAGGTGGCGCTCACGGTCACGGGCGGCGCGTCCGGCGCGGGGCAGCGGAGCGCGCCGTCGGGCGCCGGATCGAGCGCCGCCCCCAGGCCGCCGAACAGCTCGTCGCCGGTGATCACGTCGATGCTCGCGGCCGAGGCGCCGAGCCCCTCCGGCGGCGGCAGGAGGCGCGTGTCGAAGCCGAGCACGATCGCGGCCCCGACGACGTGGCCGTCCTTCGTGCAGGGCCGGGGGCCGGAGTACGTCACCGTGCCGTCGAGCACCCCGGCGGGGCCGCTCTGTTCCGGCAGCGGGATGAACACGTCCACCTCCTCGCAGCCCGGTGAGACCGCGAGGAGTGCGCCGAGCAGGAGGAGTCCGGTGCGGAGGCTGGGTCCGAGCATGGGGGTGCCTAGAGTGAGTACCGGAAGAAGCCCATGAAGCGCCGCCCGATCCGGTTGCCGAACGGGTGCATCTGCAGCGGCTGATCGCCGAGGCCGTCGAGCGCGTTGAAGACGGTCGCGGAGATCTCGGCGCGGTTGTTCAGGAAGCGGTAGCCGAGGCGCGCGTTGAGCAGCGTGTACGCGGGCAGCGGGTAGACGCTTGTCGCGATGACCGTCCCCGCCGGGACCTGCTCGGCCCACGCCTGCGACGACTGGTAGTGGAGCGTGACCTCGCCGTCGACGCCGACCGGCGAGCGGACCTGGACGCCGGCGTTCACCTTGTGCCGGCTGGTGCGCCGGTCCTCGATGGCGTCGCACCCGTCCGGGCGCTGCTGCTTCGACAGGTTGAGCGCGTAGTTGGCGAAGAGATCGAGCCCCTCGACCGGGTAGACGCGGCCGCCGAGCTCGCCGCCGACGACGTGGTAGATGTCGCACTGGTTCTCGAAGCCGCCGAGGCCGGAGGTGTAGCGCCCCGTCTCCGGGTTCAGCCCCCCGACGCCCTGCGCGCGCTGCGAGAGGGTCGTGCGCTCCGGCTCGGCGAGCGCGATGAGGTCGCTCACGCGGTTGTAGTACGCGGTGACCTCGAACTCGAAGTAGTCGCTCTGCTGGTTCAGGTAGCTCGCCTCGGCGGTGATGATCTGCTCGGGATCGATGATGAAGTCGGACCTCACCGGCGGCCTCGTGGTCGAGAGCAGCTCGAGGCCGGGCAGCGCGAGCTGGATCGGAAGATCCACGTACGCCTCGAGCGACGTCGGCGAGCGGAACGCGGTCGAGCCGGAGAGGCGGATCGCCTGGCGCGCGGTCGGCTTGACGATGACGGAGCCGCGCGGCGACGGGATCAGCCGCTCCAGGTACGGCACGTAGTCGAGCCTCCCCGAGGCGACGATCGTGACGCGCTCCCCGAGCTTCATCGAGTCCTGGAGGAAGACCGAGCCGTGGTGCTCGATCGGCATGTCGTCGTCGAGGTAGCTCCACTCGGTCGCCTTGAGCCGGTAGCCGAGGCCGATGTGGAAGTCGTGCACGACGGGCGCGGGCGCCCGGAGCGTCTTCACGAACTCGAGCTCGGCGTTCACGATGTGCTGCTGCGGCCGCCCCGCGTAGAGCGTGTGCCCGAGGTACGCGGCGTTGAGCAGCGAGTACCCGTCGAGGTTCGAGTAGTACGTCCGCGCGTTGACGTTCTCGCTGCGGTACGCGACCGCGACGTCGGCGTTCGTGACCTCCAGGTTGTAGTCGTTGAACGGGCCGATGCCGTAGATGTCGAGCTCGCTGCGCGAGTAGCCGGCGCCCACGTCGAGCGCGCGGCGCGGCCCGAGCCGCTGCGAGGCCCGGAGGTCGATCCGGACGTTCTGCGCGCCGATGTCCTGGTTCTGGACGCTCGTCTCGAGGTCGATGCGATCGCTCGCGACCTCGCGCGTCCACCGCGGGTAGCGGGTGTAGCCCGCGGAGAGGCGGTAGGCGAAGTCGCCCTCGCGCGCGGAGGCCCACACCGAGCCGTAGCCCTGCTGGTGATCGCCGTAGCCGGCGCGGAAGCCGCTCTTCCCGGCGCCGGGCTCGATCGTGATGATGTTGACGATGCCGGCGAAGGCGTCGGCGCCGTAGAGCGCGGAGCCCGGGCCGCGCACCACCTCGATGCGCTCGATCTGGTCGACGTCGATCGAGAGCGCCTCCCAGAAGGTCGAGCCGAGCACGTCGTTCTTGACCGTGCGCCCGTTCACGAGGACGAGGAGCTTGTTCGCGAGGCGGCTGTTGAACCCGCGCATCGAGACGTTCTCGTCGCCGCCCGTGATCTGCATGACGTCCATGCCCGCGACCCGCCGGAGCAGCTCCGGGATGCGGGTGATCCCGGAGAGCCGGATGTCCTGGCGGGTCACGATGGTCGTCGAGTTCGGCGAGTCGAGCGGGCTCTGGGCGCCGCGCGACGCGGTGATGACGGTCTCCTGGTAGACGTCCTCGGTGCGGGCGGCCCCGACGATCCCCGCGGCGTCGGCGGTCCCCTCGCCCGGCGCCGGCCTCGCGATCGCGGCCGGCGCGCCGGGGGCTGCCCGCGCGCGCGGCGGAGCGGGCTGCCCCGCGGCGGGCTGCCCCGCGGTGGGCTGGCCGCGCGCGCCGCTCGTGGTGGGCTGCTGCGGCCCGGGCTGCTGCGGCGCGGGCGCCGGCGGCTGCGAAGGCTGCTGCGGCTCGGCGCTCGCCGCGGCGCGCTGCGCGGCGAGGCGTTGCTCGAGCTGCGCCACGATGCGCGTCACCTGCTCCCGGTCCGGAGGGTCGCTCGCGATGTACTCGCGGTAGGCGGCGAGCGCCTGCTCGATGTTGCCGGCCTCGGCGTGCGCGCGCGCGATGTTGAAGACGACGTTCGGGTGCGGGAGGATCTCGTTCGCCGTCTGGAGCTGCCGGATCCCCTCGTCGAACTGCTTCTGCGCGATGAGCTCCATGCCCGCCCGGAAGTGGATGCGCGCCTCGGTGCGCGCGTCGGCGAGCGCGCCGCTCGCGGCGGTCACCGAGCCGAGGAGCACGGCGCAGGCGGAGAGCCTCCGCTCGAGCGCCGCCCGCGCTGTCCTGCGGCGCGGCGCCGCCGCGCGCGGGAAGCCGCCGTCGTTCGTCGGGGGGAGCGCCGTGCCGGCGTCGCGGCGGCCTTGCGAGCGGGAATCGGAAGACGACATGGGTTCGCCCTGTCCTCAAGCGGGCCGGGGGACAGCGATCGTCCCCCGGCGACAAAGGCCGGGGCGCGACCGCGATCCCGGCAGGAGCTCGGGAGCCTCCGTGGAGCTGCTCCCCACATCACATCGAACACGTCATCGGCGAGGGGAGCGCCCGGTACGCCCCTCGCGCGAGCGAGGCCACTGCGGCGGTGTCACGAGGCTGCAAACGCGAGAGCGCCGCGGACTCTAACAGAGTGGCCGGCGCGCGTCCGCGCGCTCGTCAGTACGGGTTGCTCTTGTACGGCTCGCTCTTCTGGACGTTCGCCCTGGGCTTGCTCGGGGGCCACGGCGCCGGGGTCGCGGCCGGGTCGAGCTTCGCCCGGACCCTCTCTTCCGCGCCGGAGACGCGCACGGTCGCGGGCTTGTAGCCCTTCTTCTCGAAGACGAGCTCGTGCTCCGACGCGAGCGCGGCCGCCGTCCCTCGCCAGATGATCTCGCACGGCGTCTCGGTGCAGAGCTCCTTGGCGCCCTCCCTGACGGCCGCCCCGGGCGGCGTGCTCTCGACCTGCAGCGCGCGGGCTGCGGGCGCGAGCGGCGCGGGCGACGCCGTCTCCGCGGGCGGCGTGCTCCCCGGGCCGGGCTCGCGCGCGAGCGCGCCTGTCTGCGAGGCCGGCGCGCGCGACGTCACGACGGCGGCGACGCCGAGCCCGGCCGCGAGCACCGCGGCGATCGCCCATGGGGCGACCTTCCGGCCCGGGCTCGCGCCGGGCTGGGTCGCGGAGAGCCCCTCCACGGCGGCCGCGGGGCGGGGGCCCATCGAGTCCGTGATCGATGGCGCGACGAAGGTGGGCGCGGTCGGCGCCTTGAGCGCGGTCTCCGTGGCGAGCGGGCCTGTGTACGTGGGGGTGGAGCTCGTGGGAGGCGCAGAGCTCGGCGTGGAGAGGCCAGGGAAGTCGCCCGTCGTCGAGTACGAGGGCATGGACGGGTACGAGGGCACCGACGGGCGGTGGCTCGTCGCGCCGGACCGCGTGGGCAGCGTCTCGCCCGTGTCGCGCGTGGAGATGCCGCCGGCGGTGAACTTGAGCGCGGCGACGAGCTCGTTCATCGAGGAGAAGCGCTGCGCCGGGTCCTTCTCGAGGCAGCGATACACGATCCCCTCCATCGTCTGCGAGATGGCGAGGTCCGGGTTGCGCGTCTGCATGGGCGGGACCGGATCGTGAACGTGCGACATGAGCGTCCCGACGCTGGCGCCCTTGTCGAAGGGGACATGGCCCGTCAGCATCTCGTACATCATCACGCCGAGCGCGTAGATATCGGTCCGCGCGGACACGTCGCCGTTGGTGATCTGCTCGGGCGCCATGTACTTCGGCGAGCCCATGAACAGGCCCTGTTGCGTGAGGTTCTCGCCGCTCTCGGTGTCCTTGACGAGCCCGAAATCCAGCACCTTCACGTGGTCGTGCTCGTCCTCGTGGTCGACGAGCAGCACGTTGCCCGGCTTGAGGTCGCGGTGCACGACGCCGAGCCCGTGCGCCTCGCGGAGCGACCGGCAGATCTGGCGGGCGATGTGCGCGGCGCGGGCTTCGGGGAACGGCCCTTCCTCGCGGAGCACGCGGTGGAGGGTCTTCCCCTCGATGTACTCCATCGCGATGTAGTAGATGTCGTCGTCGCTGTGGCCGTAGTCGAAGACGGTGACCGTGTTCGGGTGCGTGAGCTTCGCCGCGGTCGACGCTTCGAGGAAGAAGCGCCTGTGGAACTCGGGGTCGTGGTCGCCGTCGTACTTGGGGCTCAGCACCTTGAGCGCGCAGATGCGGCCGAGCGGCGCCTGCTCGGCCCGGTACACCTTCCCCATGCCCCCGCGCGCGATGACGCTGACGACCTTGAAGCGGCCGTTGATGACACGCCCTAGCAGCGGGTCCGGCGCGGCAGCCCTCGAGGGCCTCGAGCTGCCGGTAACGTCTCCCTGTCGGCCATCAGGCATGTCGTGCCTCTCCTCGGGCAGCGTGAGGAGGTGAAGATTGGACACACAGCAGCCGCCTCGAAGGCAGTGTGACTGAGGCGACTCTGGGGTGTCAATCTGCAGTGCCACGATACACGCAGGAAATGCGCGAAGCGCGGTGCGCTGCCGTCCGGACGGTCGGTGAGCGCGGCGCGCGGCTGCGTGGCGTCGAGCGCCGGCGGCCGGGGTGCACGTGGTTGTCGGGTGACCAACGTGGGTGACACGCAGGTCGGCGGGCCGGAGTGAGCCGCGTCGCGCTGCGTGGTCGGGTGGTCGCGGACGGAGCGCGCCGGGGCGCAGCGCGGGGCGGTGAGCGGCGCGCGGGGCGGCGCAGCGCGGGGGCGGTGACCAGCGCGCGGGGCTCAGCGGCGGACGGCGACCGCGAAGAGGAACCCACCGTCCGGCAGGGGGCCGCCGATCCAGAGGCGGTTCGCCTCGTCGGTGAGCAGCGAGAGCGACGTGCCTGCCTTCGCGAGCTCGACGAGCGCCGCCGGGGAGCCGTCGGCGCGCACGCGACCGCCGTCATCGCTGAAGGCGACGGCGATCGGCGCGAGGGCCTCGTAGGTCGCCGGGTCGGTGGGCTGAAAGACGACGAGGCCCGGCGCGTCCTGCGCGGGCGCGAGGGCGGCGAGGCTCATGCCGCCGCCGGGCAGCGTGAAGAGCACGTCGCCGTCCGTCGGATCGGCGCCGCGCGCGATCGCGCCGGCCGCGAAGCCGCGCGCCTCCTGCTGCCCGTCCGCGGACGCGAGCACGGCGAAGACGTCGCCGCGCTGATCCGCGGCGATCGCGCCGGAGTTGTCGCCCCACGTCGCGACGGCGGCGGGCGCCGCGCAGCTCGCGTCGCCCTCCGGCACGAGCCGGGCGTCCTGCCCCGCGGAGCCGCAGCGGTCGGCTGCATAGAGGCCGCTCGAGCCTGCGGCGGGCTCGCCGAGCGGCGAGAGCCCGGTGTAGAGCAGGCGCCCCTCGACGGCGGCGGCCGAGAAGAAGCCGTTCACCTCGTAGCGCTCCGCCACCGCGCCGTCCTCGACCAGCTGCAGCTCCCCGAGCGTGTCCGGGAACGCGTTGGTCCACGAGATCGCCGTCCAGTCGAAGAAGGGCAGATCCAGCGCCTGCCCGCCGAAGAAGGCGCCGTCGGGGATGCCGGCGTCGACCTTCGTCCGCGCCGCGGTGAGCGCCCCGCTGGCCCCGACCGGCGGCGTCAGCCGCACGATCTCCACCGCGCCCTCGGCGTCGCTCCGCGCGAACATCGGTCCGCCGTGGCGCCCCCACGTCACCGACGAGAAGCCGATCTCCTCGTCCGTCGTGTAGACGCCGACGGCGCACCACGCGGGATCGACCAGCGAGAAGAGCGCCTCGTGCGATCGCGCGTCCAGGCACCCGTCGCCGTTCGCTCCGCCGTCGCCGCCCGACGCCGTCCCGGCGCCTCCGTCATCGCCGCAGCCCGCCGCGAGCGTCGTCGCCGCCGCGCAGAGCGCCGCCGCGGCGACGCTCGCTCGTCTCTCCTGGATCCAGCCGTCCCAGCGCATCGTTGCCTCCGAGGGGCCGCGGCGCTGCGGTCCGCTGATCGCGCCCGTCCCGGGCTCCGCGCCCGCGCCGGGCTTCACGGCTCCACCGGCTCGCTGGCCCGGCGCGCCTCGCGTCGCCAGCGCCGGCGCGCGCCGGCGAACCCGCCGGGCTGGCGGACTCGCGTAAACAAATCCTCGGCCATCGTCAAGAGATCCCGGCAGCCAGGACGTCCGGAGGAGCGATCTCGGCCCAAACCAGCGGCGCGGCCGGGTTCTTTCGCTGAGTCCTGCCCATCCCCCAGAACGACCGTTGCGCTCCACGTTCAGATGGACGACGCTGTGCGCCGCAGCCGGTGTCGGGCACGCTCCGGTTCGCGCTCCTTTTGATCCACCGCGGGCCGTGACCAAGACACCTCCCCCTCCCATTACTGCCGGAACGGTCATCAACGATCGTTACGACATCCGTCAGAGCCTCGGTAAAGGCGGCATGGGCGAGGTCTTCCTGGCCTTCGATCGCTCCACGCAGCAGACCGTGGCGCTGAAGGTGGTCCGCGAAGAGTCGCGCATGCCGGGCGACGACGAGGCGCTCCGTCAGGAGCTCCTCCTCGCGCGCTCGGTCGGCCACCCGAACGTGTGCCGCGTGCACGACCTCGCGCCGAGCCCCTGGGGCCCCATCCTCGTGATGGAGCAGATCCCCGGGCAGACGCTCCACACGCACATCCGCAAGCGCAAGGCCCAGGGCGGCTACACGGCGGACGAGTTCCGCAAGATCGCGAGCGAGGTCTGCAACGGCCTCGCGGCGATCCACGCGCAGGGCCTCGTCCACGGCGACCTGAAGCCCGGCAACGTGATGGTCTCCGAGGGGCGCGCGGTGATCCTCGACTTCGGCTTCGCGCAGGAGCGCGCGCGCGCCTCGGCGCGGCGCCCGGGCGCGCCGCCCGACGGCGGGACGCCGAACTACATGTCTCCCGAGCGGCTCCGCAACGGCGGCGCCAGCCCCGAGGACGACGTGTACGCGATGGCCTTGACGCTCTGGGAGATGTGGACCTGCCGCGTCCCCGAGCCCGGCTACAAGCCGCGGCTCAAGACGATGAAGCAGCAGATCATGTTCGACGTCCCGGCGGGCCTGTCGATCGACGAGGTGCGGCAGATCTTCCGCGGCCTCAACGAGGATCCGGGGATGCGGCCGCAGGCGCGGCACATGCGCTTCTTCAACCCGTCGCAGCTCACGACGAGCCCGATCCAGCTGCCGCGCGAGCGCCTCGACCCGGGCCCGCCGCCCGGCGGCGCGCTCAAGCTGAACTTCACCCCCGGGGCGCAGTCGCTGCTCGTGACGTACGCGACGAACGCGCCGGAGATCGTCGGCTCGCTGCTCCCGCTTCACGACACGAAGCTCGCGCTCGGCCGGCGCAGCGATCAGAGCCTTTGCGTGCCCGAGGCGACCGTCTCGGGGGCGCACGCGATCCTGAAGTGGCAGACGGGCTCGTGGCTCATCGAGGATCAGGGCAGCACGAACGGCACGTACGCGGACTTCAACTACGAGCGCAAGTCGCAGGTCTCGCTGCTGCACGGCGGCGAGGTGCAGGTCGGCGAGTGCCGCATGAAGCTCGTGACCTTCGGCCCGGACTCGCCGCAGCACCGGCGCGCGAAGCAGTACCTCGCGAAGCGCGACGGCCTCACCGGCCTGCTCGTGCGCGAGCACCTGATGAAGGCGATCGACGAGGACGGCCTGTTCGCCGACTGGGCCGAGGTGCCGATGCAGGTCGCGCGCTACGAGCTGCGCGGCCCGAACCGCCAGGTGAGCGAGCGCCCGACCATCCTCGAGATGCTCGCCCTGCGGAAGGCGGCGCAGCGGGTGATCGACCTGACCGAGATGCTCCTGCTCAGCCTCACGCCCGCGGTCGCGGGCCGGACGGGGCCGCTCAAGTTCGTCGTCTCGATCGTGGGCCCGAGCATCGACGAGGCCCGCCACGTGGTCGAGCAGGTGGTCGCGCAGGTTCAGGGCATGCTCCCGGAGACGCTCGAGCTCGGCGCGACGCTGGTGAAGGGCGAGCCCGGGCGCCCGGCGCGGACGCTCATCGATTGAACTTGAACGCGTCCGATGAACAGCCGGCCTCCGTTCCCTTCCAGCCCGCCGTCTCAGCCCTCGCCTTACCGCTACCTCGGTCGCGGCGGCAGCGAGCGCCCCGTGCGGCTCCAGATCATCATCGCGCTCGTCGCGGGGCTCATCCTCGTCGCGGTGCCGCTCTACCTCTGGCGCCGCCCGAGGCCTGAGTCGATCCCGTCCGCGGACGCCGCGATGGCCGACGCCGGCGCCTACGCCTGGGACGCGGGGGCGCTCTCGGACGCGGGCGCCGCGCTGCCGGAGGGCGTCACGCTCTCGCCGTTCACCACGATCCGCTGCGAGAACCCCGGCCCGGGCAGCACGCCGCCCGATCGCTGCGATCACGTCACCTTCTTCGAGGACGCCCTCTCGCGCGCGATCCGCGACAACGTCCAGTGCGCGCCGACGGGCAAGACGAGCGCCACCGTGAGCTTCGTCCTCGAGATGGACTTCCGGCGCAAGCGGACGAACCTCTACGTCGGCAAGTCGACGACGGTGAGCCGCGCGAAGACGAAGGAGCTGCT
Organism: Sorangium sp. So ce1153; assembly: GCF_051521595.1. NCBI lineage: Bacteria > Pseudomonadati > Myxococcota > Polyangiales > Polyangiaceae > Sorangium > Sorangium sp. So ce1153. The sequence goes on along the minus strand of NZ_CP150361.1, from coordinate 9,893,963 downwards.
CCGCTGCGTGAAGCGGGCGATGCCGACGCCCGACTGGGGGACGATCCCGCACCAGTACGTGAAGTACAAGGTCAACGTCATGGCGACGTACCCCGCCAGCGAGTCCTTCTGAGGCGAGCGGAGCTTGCGCCGCGCATCGATCGTGCTGGCGCGCTGCGCGCTCGCGCTCTCCGGAGCGCTCCTCGCGAGCGCGGCGCAAGCGCAGCAGCGCGCGCCCGCCGCGCCTGCCGCTCCCGCTGCGCGCGAGGGCTACTCTAGCTACGAGAGCGCCACGATCGAGCGCGCCCTCGCGCGCCTCCGCGCGACGCTCGATCCTGCCCCGGAGGGCAAGATCGTCGAGGGGGTCGACGTGGTCCCGTTCGAGGTCATCGAGGACCGCGACCCGGCCCCGGCCTTCCTCAACTGGTTCCACGTGCTCTCGCGGCGGTACGTCATCCGGCGCGAGGTGCTGCTCGCGGTCGGGCACCCTTACGAGCAGGCGCTCGCCGACGAGTCGGCGCGCATCCTGCGCGATCTCAGCCAGCTGTCGCTCGTCCTCGTCTTCGCCGCGCGGGGCAGCGCTCCGGATCGGGTGCGGGTCGTCGTCGCCACCAAGGACGTCTGGAGCCTCCGACTCAACACGAACTACCGCTTCGCTGGCGGGCAGCTCGAGTACCTGTTCCTGCAGCCCAGCGAGCAAAACCTGTTCGGCATCCACCACGCCATCGCGGCGCAGCTCGCGCTCGACCCCGGCGCGCTCTCGCTCGGCGTCGCCTACGCGATGCCGCGCATCGGGGGCAGCCACGTGCGGCTGCGGACAGAGCTGAACGCGATCGTCGAGCGCGAGACCGGCGCGCTCGAGGGCTCCAGCGGGACGTTCGTGTACGGGCAGCCGCTCTACGCGACGGAGGCGAAGTGGGCCTGGGGCGCCGAGATCACCTGGCGCGACGAGGTGACCCGCCGCTTCATCGGCACGAAGCTCGCCACCTTCGACGCGGCGGCGACGCCGGAGAACGACCGCATCCCGTACCGCTACCGGAGCGATCTCCTGGTGGGCGCCTACACGGTCACGCGCAGCTTCGGCGGCCGCGGCGCGCGCGACGGCGCCCCGAGGTCCTCGGGCGTGAAGCACGACATCTCGGTGGGGCTCGAGGCGAGCCGCAAGGTCTACCGCCTGGACCAGCCCGCGGGCGTCGCCCCCGCCGCGATCGCCGAGTTCGAGGAGAGCGAGATGCCGGTGAGCGACACCCGCGTCGCGCCGACGTTCAAGTACTCCACGTACTCGACCCGCTTCTCGCGCGTGCTCGACTTCAACACGCTCGCGCTGCAGGAGGACTACCGGCTGGGGCACGAGCTCTCGATCGCGATCTACCCGGTCACGACCGCGCTCAACTCCACCCGGAGCTTCCTCGGCGTCTCGGCCGCCGCGGCGTACACGGTCGCGCTCGGCGACGGCCTCGCGCGCGCGGTGGTCGAGACCATCACCGAGTTTGATCGGTCCCAGATCTTCGACGCGTCGATCGAGGCGCGCGCGCGCGTGCACACGCCGAGCTTCGGCCTCGGGCGGCTCGTCTTCGACGTGCGGTTGCTCGACCGCTACAGGAACTACCTGAACCGGCGCTCGCAGCTCGGCGGCGAGACGCGCCTCCGCGGGTACCCGACGGCGGCGTTAATCGGCGAGGACGTGCTGTCCGCGAACCTGGAGCTCCGGACGCGCCCGCTGGAGATCTGGTCGTGCCAGATCGCGGGCGCGGCCTTCCTCGACGCCGGCGACGCCTTCGACGGCTACGGCGAGCTGCGCCTCAAGCAGTCGGCGGGCTTCGGCATCCGGGCTCTCTTCCCGCAGCTCAACCGCGTCGTCATGCGCGCCGACTGGGGCTTCCCGCTCACGCGCGGCTACCGGGAGCCCGACTCCCTCCCGGGCGACATCGTCGTCACCTTCGGTCAGGCGTTTCCGATGCTCCCCGCGGACGAGTAGGCGCGCCGCCCGCGCCGCGCGGCTCCTCCCCGGCCGGCGCGCCGGCCGGGTCGACCTCGACCACGCTCGCCACGAGCGCGCGGTGGGCCGAGAACGCCGGCTGGAGGGCGGGCGGCACCGGCTCCCGGTCGAGCGCCGCGAGCGTCTCCTTCGCCGGCCTGCCCGCGAGCAGCGCGTGCCACGCCTGCTCGAGCGCGCGCCGCAGGCGCGCGGCGTCGTCCTGCGGCGGCTCCTGTCGCTTGCCCTGTCCGGCGCCGCCTCCGCCCGGGCGCTCCAGTTCCACGCCGCGCGCCGCGTGGAACGCGCGGGCAGCGCTGCCCCGGTGCGTGTAGCGATCGCCCTCGAAGCTCGCGACGTCGAGGAGATCGGGCGCGATGGGATCTCCCTCTCTCCTCCGCGTCCGCGCGGCGAGCTCCAGCGTTCCATCCTGATCGACGTCGAGCGCGAACCGCGGCGGCATCGCGAGCTCGACCGCGTACCGGGCCGCGCCGGCGCCGAACGGATGCACGGCCCACACCTCGAGCTCGCCAGCCTCGTTCCTGAGCACGACGTCCGGGGCGCCGTCCCCGTTGAGATCGGTCCCGGAGCGGAACACCCCGAGCTGCTCCGTGGCGTCCGGCTCCTCGCCCGGCAGGAGCGACGGCACGAGCTGGGTGGCCTGGCTCCGGTCCACGCGCCCGCTGTCGAGCGGCCCCGCCGCCATGACCACGCCCCGCGGCGTCGCCACGCGGACCGCCGAGGTACGGCGTCCGAGCGCGTCGGTGCCGGCGTAGCCGCGCAGCACCACCTCGCCCTGGCCGCGCGGCAGCGCGCCGCGGAGCTCGACCTCGAGCTCGAGCCCGAGCTCGTCGGCCTCGACGTCGATGGCACGCAGCTGCGCGTCGAGGTCCGGGGGCGCGATGTACGCGGCGAGGGGCGGCCTGCGCGCGGCGCCCCAGGGAGAAACCTGATGATCGCTGGTGCAGGAACTGGTGCAGGGGACGCAGGAGAGGAGCAGAACGCCCATCGTCAGCGTGAGCTTTTCTGTTACCGTTCCCTTCCGCATGCGCCTGCTAGTCGCCGATAAGATGGATCTCTCGGCTCTGGAAGAGCTCAAGGTACTCGGGATCGAGATCGAGTCCCGGCCGGAGCTCACCAAGGACACGCTCCCGGCGGCCCTGGACGGAATCGGCATTCTTGTCGTTCGCTCCACGGAGGTCACGGCGAAGGCGATCGAGGCTGGACGGCAGCTCAACCTCATCGTGCGCGCCGGGGTCGGCGTGGGCACGATCGACGTCGCGGCGGCGAGCGCGCGGGGCATCTACGTGGCGAACTGTCCCGGCAAGAACGCCACCGCGGTGGCAGAGCTCGCGATGGGGTTGATCCTGGCGCTCGACCGCCGCCTCGTCGACGCGACGTCGGAGCTCCGGGCCGGCCGCTGGGAGAAGGCGAAGTACTCGGTGGCCCGCGGCCTGTTCGGCCGCCGGATCGGGATCGCGGGGCTCGGCGCGATCGGCCGCGAGGTGCTGCTGCGCGCGCGCGCGTTCGGCCTCGAGCCGCACGCCTGGTCGCGCTCGCTGACGCCGGGCCGCGCCGCCAAGCTGGACGTCAGCTACGCCCGGACGCTGGAGGACCTGGCCGCCCGCTCCGACATCTTCACCATTCACCTGACGGCGACGCCGCAGACGCGCGGCGTCGTCAGCCGGAGCGTCCTCGAGGCGCTCCCCGACGGCGCCATCGTCGTGAACGCCGCGCGCCCCGAGGTGATGGACTACGCCGCGCTCGAGGAGCTCATCCCGCGCAAAGGCCTGCGGGTCGGCCTCGACGTCTTCGCCAATGAGCCCGACAGGAGCTCGGCGCCCTTCGAGTCGCACCTCCTCGAGCGCGGGCTCGTCTACGGGACGCCGCACGTCGGCGCGCAGACGGAGCAGGCCCAGCGCGCCGTGGCCCTCGAGACGGCCCGGATCATCCGCTCCTTCATGACGGAGGCGGAGCTCCCCAACGTGGTCAACATCTGCGCGACCTCGCCCGCTCGCTACGCGGTCGTCGTCCGGATGCTGGACAAGGTCGGCGTCCTGGCCAACACCTTGAGCGTCATGAAACGGCACGGGATCAACATCGAGGAGATCTCAAACACCGTCTTCGAGGGGGCGACCGCCACCTGCACGAAGATGCGGGTCACCGGCCGGCCGAGCGAAGCCTGCCTGAAGGAAATCGCGGCGTTCGAGGAGGTCCTGCACGTGGATATCGTCGCGCTGCCCAATCTGGCGTAACTCTGGAGTAAATGCCGCAAGGCAGCGCAGCATCCAGCGCGGCGCGGCGCAGCACGGTCCAGCCCAGCCCAGCTCAACGCGGGGCGGGCCCGGCGCAGGTGAATGCGGGGACGAACCGGCGGGGAGATCCCCGGCCATGCAGGGGCGGTTTGCCCGTATCCCCCCTTGCATGAAGGCCCGCATTCGACTAGGTTGTCCGCCGACAACTAGGCGGATCCGCTGAGCCGGATTCCCAGTTCGGGAATCGGCTCTTTTTTTTTGGCGCAGGGGCGCCGGGCACCGTCGCTCGGGGCCTGTGGCGCTGAGAGGTGCCGGATCCGCCAGGGGTGACGTCTCTCACATGTCGCAACCGATGGAGACTCCGACCAGACCCGTGTTCGAGCTTGGGCGCGTCCGTGACGCGGTGCTGCCCGTGCTCGCCTCGCACGGGGTCACGCTCGTCGATGTGGAGTGGACCACGGAGCGGGCGGGCTGGACGCTGCGGCTCACGATCGAGCGCGAGGGGACGGCGGACGCGGGCGGCGGCGTCACGCTGGAGGACTGCGCGGACGTGTCGCGCGACGTCTCATCGGTCCTCGACGTCGAGGATCTCATACCCAATCATTACAACCTCGAGGTCAGCTCTCCAGGCCTCGACCGGCGGCTCCGTACGACGGCCGAGTTCGCCAGGTTCCTCGGCCGGACGGCGAAGGTGAAGCTGTCTCGCCCCGCGCCGGACGGCCAGCGGCTGCTCCGGGGCGAGCTCCTGGAGGCCCCGGAGGGGCAGGTCGCGGTCCTGGTCGACGGCAAGCGGATCGAGGTCCCGTTTTCGGATGTCGTGGAGGCGCGCCTCGTCTTCGAGCTCACGTCGCAGCCCAAGCCCAAGAAAGGGCAGCGGCCGGGCAAGGAGGCCGCTAAGGAGTCGGCTCCGCGGTCGACCTCGAAGCGGAGCGAGCGCGGCTCCGAGAAGCGCAAGTAGAGAGAAGAAAGATCAGGAGACAGGGACGTCATGGCAACGATGGCAGCGATGCCGACCTCGGAGACGAGCCTCGGCAGCATCCTCGATCAGGTCGCGAAGGAGAAGGGGATCGACAAGAAGATCCTTGTCGAGACGATCGAAGCCGCGATCTTGAAGGCCGCGCAGAGCGTCTTCGGCCCCACCCGCGAGCTCGAGGCGCGCTTCAACGAGGACACCGGTCAGATCGACCTCTTCCAGTACATGACCGTGGTCGAGGCCGTGACGGAGCCGGAGCGCGAGATCTCCATCACTGACGTGGACAAGCTCAAGCTGGACGCGACCCTGGGCGAGGAGCTCGGCTTCCAGGTCTTCTGGCGCCCCGAGGACGCCGAGAAGGCGCGCGATCAGGACAAGGAGTACGGCGACATCCTGAAGCTGAAGCACGGCCGCACGACCTTCGGGCGCATCGCCGCGCAGACGGCGAAGCAGGTCCTGCTCCAGCGCGTGCGCGACGCCGAGCGCGATCTCATCTTCAACGAGTACAAGGACCGCAAGGGTGAGCTCATCCGCGGTATCGTGCGGCGGTTCGAGAAGGGCAACAACATCATCGTCGACATCGGCCGCACCGAGGGCGTGCTCACGTTCCGCGAGCAGACGCCGCGCGAGACGTACCGGCCCGGGGACCGCATCGTCGCGTACGTGAAGGACATCGATCGCGAGGCGCGCGGCCCGCAGGTCATCCTCTCCCGCTCCGATCCACGCCTCGTCGAGAAGCTCTTCGAGGCCGAGGTCCCCGAGATCTACGAGGGCATCGTGCGGATCGTGTCCGTCGCCCGCGAGCCGGGCGCCCGCTCGAAGATCGCCGTGACCAGCCGCGACGCGGACGTCGATCCGGTCGGCGCGTGCGTCGGCATGAAGGGCTCGCGCGTGCAGGCGGTGGTCCAGGAGCTGCGCGGCGAGAAGATCGACATCGTGCCGTTCGACCGGGACCCCGCGCGCTACGTCATCGCCGCGATCCAGCCGGCCGAGGTGCACAAGGTGATCGTCGACGAGGCGGACGGGCGCATGGAGCTCGTGGTCCCCGACGAGAAGCTCTCGCTCGCGATCGGGCGCAAGGGCCAGAACGTGCGGCTCGCCGCGCAGCTGACGAACTGGAAGCTCGACATCATCAGCGAGACGAAGTTCAAGCAGATGGAGGAGGAGGCGATCTCCGCCCTCCAGCAGATGGACGTCGTGACGGAGCAGATCGCGAAGTCCATGTACCGGCTCGGCTTCCGCGCGCTGGAAGAGGTGAGCGAGGCGTCCGTCGAGGAGCTCGCCGCCATCCCGGGCCTCGGCGGCGCCGAGGCCGCCGAGCGGATCAAGGCGCAGGCGGACACCACGATGGAGCGGCTCCGGCAGGAGCGCATCCGCTCCGCGAGCTCGCGCACCGAGCCGCTCACCGACCGCGAGCGGCTGATGTTCATCCGCGGCGTGGGCGACCGGACGGTGGTGCTGCTGGAGGAGGCCGGGTACCGCAGCGTGGAGGACCTGCTGCGCGAGGACGAGGATCGGCTGGCGATCCGCACCGGCCTCGGGATCAAGAAGGCGCGCGCGATCAAGCAGGGCGCGCGCGAGTTCGTGGAGAGCGAGCAGAAGGTGCTCGATGCGGCGCGGGCGGATGTCCGTCGCGCCGCGGAGGCCAGGCACGCGTAGGCTGGAGGTCGAGAGGATCGAGGATGGAATCAGCGGTGAGCAGACAGAGCGACGCAGGTGAGCGCGAGCCCTTCGAGAAGGGGCGCGTGCGCACGTGCGTCGGCTGCGGGGAGCGCGTCGGCGTCGACGACGCCCGCGGCGCGCGTCCGCTCGTCCGGCTCATCCTCGGTCCCGGCGGCGTGATCGCGGTCGATCCGGGCGACGGCGGGTTCGGGCGGGGCGCGCACGTGCACCCGCAGCAGGACTGCCTGGCGGCCGCGGTCTCCCGGGGCCTCGCCCGCGCCGCGAAGGGGCGTGTCCACGCGATCGTGGCGGGCGCGGTCGAGCACGCGGAGGGCGCCGACGATCAGGCCGCGCCGGGCGTGGAGCCGCTCACGAGCGTCTCGCTGGCGCGGGCCATCCGGGAAGCGACGGAGCGCCGGCTCCAGGGGCTCGTCCGCTCCGCCGTCCGCTCGCAGCGCGTGGCGATCGGCGCAGATGCGGTCGCGGGGGCGTGCGCGCGGGGCGAGGCCGAGCTCGTGCTGGTCGCGAGCGACGCGGCGGCGGGCGCGGACCTGCCGGAGGTACGGCGGGCGATCGCGGAGGGGCGCGCCGTCGCATGGGGCAGCAAGCAGGCGCTGGGCGCGCTCGCAGGCGGCCCGCGCGAGCGCGGCGTGGCCGTGATCGCGATCTCCTCGGCGTCGATGGCGGCCGCCGTGGCCGGCGCAGTTCACGTCGTGGACACCTGCGCCCGCGTCGAGCGGGGCGAAGATTCAGCGGAGGGCAGGCGGCGCAGCGCTGGTCGGCGGGGACGACCGGCGCGCAACGCGGCCGCCCGACCGGACCAGGGTGACGAGGGCGGGAGCCCCGAGCCGCGGACGGAGGCGCCTGGCCATGCTGGCCCGGGGCCTCGCCGTCGGACGGGCAGGGCGGGGGTGGAATCCGAGCACCCCAGGTCTGCCCCTCGTCGGGCGTTCGGGGATGCCGGGACACAACCTGGCAGCTCGGAGGGCGCGCCTGCCAGCGGCGACGAGCGGCTGGTGTCAGAGAGCGGGGCCGGTCGGCTTCTTGCTACTGCGCCGGGGACCGGGGAAGGCGGCGCGGTCGGGGGCAGGGGGGCGGTGTCCGGATCTACTGGACGCGCCTCGGCGGTGGACAGAGTGGCCGCAAATCGTCGCCCGCGCGGATGGGTGAGGCGGATTGGTTAACGTGGAGCGAGGTGCATGAGCAAAGTCCGGGTCTACGAGGTCGCCAAGCAGCTGAACATGGACCAGAAGACGCTGGTCGCGCTCTTCCAGTCCATGGGTATAGGCGACGTGCGCAATCACATGAGCGCCGTCGAGTCCGACGTCGTCGAGCGGGTTAAGCGGCACCTCGAGCGGCAGAAGTCGCCTGAGGTGGTGGAGGAGAGGATCCGCCCGACGGTCGTCAAGCGCCGCGCGCGGCCCGGGGCTGAGCCCGAGCCGGAGGCGCCTGTGCGCGCTGCTCCGGAGCCGGCGCCTTCCCGGCCCGCGGCTGCGCCCCCCTCTGCCTCTCCGCCGCCCGAGCGCGCTGCTCAGGAAGAAGCGCCGGTCCGCCGCCCCGCTCCGCCGCCGCCCCCCGCTCCCGTCGCAGCTCCCCCGGAGCCGGTCTCCGAGCCGGTGGTCGCCGCGAGCCCGCGCGAGCCCGCGCCGGCCCCCGCCCCCAGCGTGCCCGCTCCGGCCTCGGCTGCGCCGGCCGCGCCGCCCGCCGCGGAGGCGCCGGTGGCGCCGCCTGCTGCGGCTGCGCCGCCCGTCGCGGCTGCTGCGCCGGCTGCACCGCCCCCGCCCGTCGCGGCCGCCGCTCCCGCAGCGCCCGCGCCGGCCGCGGAGCCTGCAGCCGCGGAGGCGAGGGCGGCCTCGCCCGAGCCGAAGCCTGCGGCTCCCGCCGCGGCGGCGCCGCCCGTGACCACCGCCGCGCCTGCGCCCGCTGCGCCTGCGCCTGCGGCCCCTGTTCCCGCCCCGGCGCAGGCTGCTGCGCCTGCGACACCCGCGCCTGCTGCTGCGCCCGCCGCGCCCGCGCCCGCGCCCGTCGCGGCGCAGCCTCCGGCGCAGGCGCCCGCGCCGTCGCCGTCGCCGACGCGCGCGACACCGGCGCCCGCCGCGTCACCCGCGCCCGCTCCGGCCCGTCCGCAGCCGGCTGCGTCCGCTCCGGCGCAGGGCTCGTCCAGGCCAGCGCCCGGCGCTCCGCCGCAGCGGCCTGGCGCGCCGGCGACGGCCGCGTCCCGCCCGCCGCCCCGTCCGACGCCGCCGCCTGCGTCCGCTCCTGCGCCCAGGCCGGACGACGCGGCAGGCGCCGCGGGTCAGGCGCCGCGCCGCCCGTCCTCGCCGCCGAAGACCGGCATCGAGGTCTGGCAGGGTCGTCCCGGCGTCACGATGCCTGCTCCCCGCACCGGCCCGCCGCCGGCGCGGCGCACGACCTACGATCCGCGCGCCAACGCCCAGCAGGCGCGCCCCGGCGGTCCCAGCTTCGGTCCGGGCGGCCGGCCCATGACTGGCGGCCGGAACACGCGGCCGGGGCAGTTCGGGCGGCCGCGCCCGGGAGGCGGCTCTCTCCCGCGCAAGCCGGTCCAGGTCTCCACGCAGGAGATGGCCTCGCACAAGAAGGTCATCAAGATCGAGGAGCAGGTCACCCTCCAGCAGCTCGCCGCGAAGATGAGCCTGAAGGCGACCGACGTGCTCATGCGGCTCCTGTCGATGGGCATGACGGGCGTGAACATCAACAGCACGCTCGACGCCGACACCGCGAAGATCCTCGCGAGCGAGTTCGGATGGAGCGTCGAGGACGTGGCCGTCAGCGAGCAGGACACGCTGACCGCGGCGATGCAGGCCGGGACCGACACCGACGAGGAGGTCGAGATCCGTCCGCCCATCGTCACCGTCATGGGCCACGTCGACCACGGCAAGACGTCGCTGCTCGACCGGATCAGGAAGGCGTCCGTCGCCGAGGGCGAGGCGGGCGGGATCACCCAGCACATCGGCGCTTACCGCGTCGAGACGCCGCGCGGAACGATCGCCTTCCTCGACACGCCGGGCCACGAGGCGTTCACGGCGATGCGCGCCCGCGGCGCCTCGCTGACCGACATCGTGATCCTGGTGGTCGCGGCCGACGACGGCGTGATGCCCCAGACCAAGGAGGCGATCTCGCACGCTCAAGCCGCGAAGGTGCCGATCATCGTCGCGGTGAACAAGATCGACAAGCCGGGCGCCGACGTGGACAAGATCAAGCGCGACCTCGCCGCGCTCGGGCTCCAGCCCGAGGAGTGGGGCGGCGAGACGATGTTCGCCAGCGTGTCGGCGAAGCAGGGGACGGGCATCGACCAGCTCCTCGAGTCGGTCCTGCTCCTCGCCGAGGTCCAGGACCTCCGCGCCAACCCGAAGAAGCGCGCCAGCGGCACCGTCATCGAGGCCCTGCTCGATCGTGGCCGCGGCCCTGTCGCGCGCGTCATGGTCCAGGACGGCACGCTCCGCACGGGCGACATCCTCCTGGCCGGCGCCGCGTGGGGCAAGGTCCGGGCGATGACCGACGAGCTCGGGCGCTCCGTCGCCGAGGCCGGCCCCGCCACGCCCGTCGAGGTCCTCGGCCTCGCCGAGGTGCCGAGCGCGGGCGATCCCGTCCACGCCGTGAAGGACGGGAAGACCGCGGAGGAGATCGCCGAGACCCGCCGGAAGAAGGCGTCGAAGACGCTGATCCCGCAGGACTCGCGCGTCTCGCTCGAGTCGATCACGAAGAACCTGCAGGAGGCCGACCAGCTCGAGCTCAAGCTGATCATCAAGGGCGACGTGCAGGGCTCGGTCGAGGCGATCACCCACGCGCTGGCGAAGCTCTCGACCGAGAAGGTGAAGGTCACGATCGTGAACGGCGCGGTCGGCGGCATCACCGAGGGCGACGTCAACCTGGCGGTCGCGTCGAAGGCGATCATCGTCGGCTTCAACGTCCGACCGGCCGGCAAGGCGGGCGCTCTGGCCGAGAACGAGGGCGTCGAGATCCGGCTCTACAACATCATCTACAACGCCGTGGATGACATCCGAAGCGCGATGGAGGGGCTCCTCCCCGCGACGAAGGTGGAGAAGGTCCTCGGCCGCGCCGAGGTCCGCCAGGTCTTCAAGATCACGAAGGCGGGCATCGTCGCCGGCTCCATGGTCATCAACGGCTCGGTCAAGCGCACCGCCGAGGCGCGCCTCATCCGGGAGAACGTCGTGGTCTGGACGGGGCGCCTCTCGGGGCTGCGCCGCTTCAAGGACGACGCAAAAGAGGTGGTCGAGGGCTTCGAGTGCGGCATCTCGCTCGACGGCTACTCGGACATCAAGGAACGCGACATCATCGAGAGCTTCGAGATCGAAGAGATCAAGACGAAGCTCTGAGCCTCCTGGATGTTCGTCGGCGTCCTCCGCCTCCGCCTCGACATCGTCGGGGCCCGCTCCCTCAAGGACAAACGCAGCGTGGTGCGCTCCTTGAAGGAGCGGGCGCAGGCCCGGATGCGCGTGTCGATCGCCGAGGTCGGCGTGCTCGACGATCCGCGGCGGGCGACGCTCGGCGTCGCGGTCGTCTCGAACTCGGCGGCCATGTGCGACAGGGTCCTCGCGGACGTGGCCGCGATGGCCGGATCGCTGCCACACGCCGTCCTCACCGACCGCGCGACCGAGATCGTGTCGTTCGGTGAGGGAGGGGCAGGGGTCCAGGGCGGCATCGAGCAAGCGCTCGATCGTGACGATGGAGATCTCGGAGCGCCCTCGGACATGCTCGAGGACGCAGAGGACGACGAATGAGTGGCACGGTGAAGCGGGCGACGCGGGTCGCCGAACGGCTCCGCGAGGACCTGTCCAACCTGCTCCGGGCGATGAGCGATCCGCGCATCGCGGGCGTGCTCGTGTCGCGCGTGGAGGTCACGGACGACCTGCAGAGCGCGAAGGTGCACGTGCGGCACGAGTTCGGGGCGGAGGACGCAGCGTCGCGCCGCGCCCTGCTGAAGGGCCTGGAGGCCGCCTCGGGCCGGCTGCGCCGGGAGGTCGCCCGCACGATGGGGCTGCGCGTCGTGCCGACGCTGCGCTTCTTCTACGACGAGGGGCCCGACGCCCAGCGGCGGATCGAGGAGCTGCTCCGCGAGATCAAGGACGACTCGGGCGGCGAGCGCTCCTAGTCTTCGCGGATGGCAAGCACCGCGGCCGCGCCGCGGGCCGACCAGCGCTGGCCGCGCCCGGGCGCGATCACCGCGGGATGAGCCGCTCGATCGCCTGCGCGGGCTCGAGGTCGAAGCGCCACGGGCCCATCTTCGTCGGGGCGTCGAGCGCCGTCTTCAGGGCGCGCAGGAACTCGCGCCGGGGCCACTCCACGGCGCCGAAGCGATCCAGGTGGTCCGTGTACACCTGGCAGTCCACCAGCGCGAAGTCCCAGTCGACCAGGTTCCCGAGCAGCGTCGCGAACGCGACCTTCGAGGCGTCCGGCGCGCGCGCGAACATCGACTCGCCGAAGAACATGCGCCCGAGCGACACGCCGTAGAGGCCTCCGACAAGCTCGCCGTTCGACCAGCTCTCGATGCTGTGCGCGATCCCGGCGGCGTGCAGCGCGGCGTATCCGGCGATGAGCTCCTCCGTGATCCACGTGCCGCGCTGCCCGGGCCGCGGCGCCTCCCCGCAGGCCCGCATGACGTCCGCGAACGCCGTGTCGGTCCGCACCTCGAGCTCGCCGCGGCGCACCCGCTTGCGCAGCGAGTGCGGGATGTGCGCCTCGCGCGGCGGCAGGACGAAGCGCGGATCCGGCGAGAACCAGAGCAGCGGCAGCCCGTCGTGCGGCCACGGGAAGATGCCCCGGCGGTAGCCGGCCAGGAGCCGCTCCGGCGAGGCCTCGCCGCCCACGGCGACGATCCCCTCCGGGGTCGCGCGCTCAGGCGGAGGAAAGTCGAGCTTGCTCGTGAGCACCGGGACGCGCATCGCTTGGGGATCGAATCCTCCCATCAGCGTGCGCGCTTGCAAATAGCCGCGCTGTTTGCGAACGCGCGCTCAGGAGGCGCACACATAGTCGGAGCCCTCGACGAAGCCGCGCGCCGCGAGGTGAGCGCGGATGAGCGCGCGCGCTCCCCGCGCCCCCACGGCGACGACGAGCGTCTGCGCGCCCCGCTCGAGCCGCGACGGGTCGACGATCGGCGCGCCCTGCGCGGTCCGGCCGATCTTGCGTGGATCGATGTCCACGAACCGCTCCGGCAGGACGCCGTTCCGGGCGAGCGCCCTCGCCAGCCGCCGGCCGGTCTTGCCCGCGCCCCAAACAGCCACGGGGCGCGCCGGTCCCAGCTTTCGCGCGAGGTAGTGCGCCTTCGCCTCGAGGAAGCGCTCGATCGCGTACCGCGGATCCGCGAACGTGGCGCGCCCCTCGCGGTGCCGCCACCGCAGGCCGAGCTCCGGGAGCTTCGCCATCCGCACGCCCGCGGCGTCGAGGCGCAGCCACAGGTCGTAGTCCTCGGCCCACGGGGCCTCGCGGAAGCCGCCGACCTGCTCCAGCGCGCTCCGCCGCAGCATCACCGACGGATGGCACAGCGGGGACTCCACGAACATCTCCCGCGCGTGATCCTCGGGCGTGAGGATCGAGTTCAGCCAGTCCACGTAGCGCAGCATGCCCTCGCCGACCGGCCCGGCCGCGAACGCCTCGACGCGCGCGCCGACGACGCCGAGCCGCGGATCCCTCGTGAGCGCCTCGGCCTGCCGCGCGAGGCGGCCGCCGATCGAGATGTCGTCGCCGTCCATGCGCGCGAGGAGCTCGCCCCGCGCCGCCTCGGCCGCTCGGGAGAGCGCCCGGGCGATCCCCACGCCGCCCGCCGCGACCGGGACGACGCGGGGGTCGCGCTGCGCGATGCGCGCGACCGTGGACGGCCCGGCGTCGGTCGAGCCGTCGTCCACGGCGATCACCTCGAGGTCGACGTCGCGCTCGGCGAGCACGCTCTCCAGCGCCTCCTCGATCGTCGCCTCCGCCTGCCGGTACGGGAGCAAGACGGAGACGAGCGGCGCCACGCCGGGACCATGGTGGCGCGCCGGCGCAGCGTCCAGGAGAAGCCCGCGTCAGAGGTCGCGGGCCAGCCGGATGCCGCTCAGCTGCCAGCGCGCGTCCGGAGGGAAGAAGTTCCTGTAGGTCGCGCGGATGTGGCTCGCGGGGGTCGCAGCGGAGCCGCCGCGGAGCACGAGCTGGCTGCTCATGAACTTGCCGTTGTACTCGCCGAGCGCCCCGGACCACGAGCGGAACCCGGGGTACGGCGCGTACGCGCTCGACGTCCACTCCCACACGTCGCCGAGCAGCTGCCGCGGGGCTCCCGGCCGCGAGGGCGCGCCCGCCGGCTCCGGGTGGTAGCGCCCGCGCTCGGCGAAGTTCCCCTCGATCGACGCCTCGCCCGCCTCGCCCGGCGCGGCGCCGCGGGGGACCTCCTCCGTGCCGGCGAGCGCGCCCTGCGCCGCCGTCTCCCACTCGGCCTCGGTCGGGAGGCGCGCTCCTGCCCACCGGGCGTAAGCGTCGGCCTCGTAATGGCTCACGTGGCAGACGGGCTCATCGGCGTCGAGCTCACGGAGCCCGTGCAGCGTGAACAGCTGGAATGTGTCGTCGTGGCGCTCATGGCGCTCGCGGCGCTCCCAGTAGAGCGGCGCCTCCCATCGGTTCGCCACGACCGCGTCCCAGCCGCTCGAGAGCCAGAGCTCCGGCCGCGAATAGCCGCCGTCCTGCATGAACGCGAGGTACTCGCCGCACGTCACCGGCCGCTCCGCGAGCGCGAAAGCGCCCACGAACACGCGGTGCCGCGGCGCCTCGTTGTCGAACGCGAACGCGCCGCCGCCGTGGCCGACCCAGCGCACGCCCTCGGCGTGATCGACGTAATCGACGTAATCGACGCGGCCGAGCGCCCCGGCGCCGCCGCCGCGCCGGCCTGGCGGCGCGCCGCCGAAGATCGCGGGGCGCAGCGGGTTCTGCGCCATCGCGTGCTTCAGATCGGTCAGGATCAGCTCCTGGTGCTGCTGCTCGTGGTGCAGCCCCACCTCGATCGCGAACGCGAGGTCGTCGGCGTGCCGGCCCGCGGCGAGCTCGTCGAGGAGCTCCCGCATCCTCTCGTCCACGTGGCGCCGGTAGCGGTAGGTCTCGTCCACCGTCGGGCGCGACAGGACCCCTCGCCGTGGGCGGCTGTGCCGCTCTCCCACGCTCACGTAATACGAGTTGAAGAGGTACCCGAACTGCGGGTGAAAGGGCGCGTACCCGGCGCGCTCGCCGAGCACGAACGTCTCGAAGAACCAGCTCGTGTGCGCGAGGTGCCACTTCACCGGGCTCGCGTCCGGCATCGACTGGACGACGTGGTCCTCGGGGCAGAGCGGCGCGCAGAGCGACTCCGTGAACGCCCGGACGGCGTCGTACCGCGCCCTCAGCCCGCTCGCGACGCATCGCGCCTGTTCCATCGCGTTTCCTCGGTTCCTTGCCCGCGCGCGGCGCGCCGCCGCGGCGAGCGATGCGGAGGCCTAGCGCTTCTTGAAGTCGCCGAGGTGCGTGATGTACCAGCGACCCTGCCAGGAGATGATCGTGTGCACGTCGAGGCTCGCCGGCTTCCCGTCGAGCTCGAACTTCAGCTTGCCGTGCAGGGAGCGGTAGTAGCCGATTTTGTTGGCCTCGTCCCCCGGGGGCACCCACTTCGGCCTGGAGCCGACCTGGAAGCCGACGAACCGCGCGCCCTCCCAGCTCTTGCGCTTCCGGTGCATCGCCTTCACGTCGTTGAGGTACGCGGCGTGGAGGTTGTCCCAGTACTTGCCGGGGTCCTTCACGTCCTTGAGCGGGATGAACGGCTCCTTCGGGAACCAGAAGGCCTCGGCCAGCGCCGGCTCGTTCTTCACGATGGCGTCGAACAGCGCGCTGGCCCGCTCGGTGAGGTCCTTGCTCTCGAGCGCCGGCATGACCTTCTCCATCGACAAGGCGGACGCCGCGTCGCCGGCGTCGCCTGCGTGGATGGGCGCCGATCCCGGCTGGAGCGTCCCGTCCGCCGCCGCCTCGGTGGCCGCGCGCGCGCCTCCGTCCTGCGGCAGCTCCGGCGTCCCCGCGTCCGTCGGCGGTGGCGCCGACGCCGCCTCGGCCGCGCCTGCGGTCGCTGTCGCTGCTGCCGCCGCCGGTGAGGCGCCGGCCGACGGGGGCTGGGCGCTCTCAGCCGGCCGCGCGTCCGGCGCTGGCGGGGGCGCCGCGCACCCCATCACCACGGCGAATGCGCACGCGACGACCGGCTTCATCATGCGCATGCCCCTATCGCAACCCCCCGGCGCCGACAAGCGACGCCGGGGGCGTGGGCGCGACGAGGGCCGCCCTGCGGCGGGCCCGGATCACTTCTCGAGGATGATGAACTGCACGCGCCTGTTCTTGGCCTTGTTCGCGGGCGTGACGTTCGGCGCGACCGGGCGGTCCTGTCCGTAGCCCTTCGCGACCAGCCGCGAGCCGTCCACGCCTGCCTTGCTCAGCCAGGCGCGCACCGAGTTCGCCCGGGCCTCGCTGAGCGTCTGGTTGTGCTCTCGCCCGCCCGTGTTGTCGGTGTGCCCCTGGATCTCGACCTTGCGGATGTTCGGATTCCGCTGGAGCACGTCCGCGATCTCCTCCATCAGCGCGTTCGAGTCGCCCAGGATCTTCGCCGAGTCGGTCTCGAAGTGGATCTGCCGCGAGATCTTGATCTCGTTGCCCTGCACCTTCACGAGCGAGACCTTCGGCCGCTTGTTCACGGTGAGCTGCGCGCGCGTGTCCTCGCTCGTCCGGACGTCGGCCTGGTTGACGTGGTTCATGTAGCCCTGCGCCTCGACCTTGAGCGTCACCGCGCCGGCCGGCAGGTCGGGGAAGCGGAAGGCGCCGCTCGCGTCGGCCGTCGCGGTCTGCTCGCGGCCCGTCGCGTCGGTCAGCCGGATCGTCGCGCCAGCGACCGCATCGCCGCTCTCCGCGTCCTTCACCGTCCCGACGACGTTCCCCGTCTTCGGCAGCGCCTCGAGCGAGCAATCGACGTCCACGAACGTGGGTCCCTGCGGCTGCGCCGGGCTCGGCGCCGCGCCAGGCAGCCCCGGCTGCGGGCCGAAGGCGCCGGGCTGTCCGGGCTGCGGGCCGAAGGCGCCAGGCTGCGGGCCAAAGGCGCCGGGCTGCCCCGGCTGCGGGCCGAAGGCGCCGGGCTGTCCGAGTTGCGGACCAAAGGCGCCGGGCTGTCCGGGCTGCGGGCCGAAGGCGCCGGGCTGTCCGGGTTGCGGACCAAAGGCGCCGGGCTGTCCGGGCTGCGGGCCGAACCCGCCGGGCTGCGGGCCGAATGCGCCCGGCTGCCCCGGCTGCGGGCCGAACCCGCCCGGCTGCGGGCCGAATGCGCCCGGCTGCGGGCCGAAGGGATCGAACTGCCCGGGCTGCGGGCCGAAGCCGCCGGGCTGCCCAGGCGCTGCCCCGGGGGCGAGGATCGTCGCCTGGCACGTGCCCGGCTTGTAGCCGTTCGCCCGGATATTGAACGTGTACGTCCCCGGCTCGAGGTGGCGCGTCAGGAAGCGACCGTCGGGCCCCGTCGCGTACGGCGGCTGGGGGACGCCCTCGACCGTGACGATGGCGTCCGCCACCGCCGCGTCGGGCCTGTTCTGCTCGTGCACGAAGCCGCGCGCGAAGCTCTGCGGCGCCGGCACGAGCTGCGGCGGCTCCTTGATGATCTGCGGCGCCGGGGCGGGCGGCGGCTCCTTCTGCTTCGTGTCGTACGCGTACCCGATCCCGAGATAGAGCGTCCACGGCGCCTGCGGCGCGACCTCCTCGATGAACACGGAGGTCGCCGACAGCCCGAGGTCGAACGCCGCGTGCCCGGAGAGCCCGCGGAACGCCTTCTCGAACGGCGTCACCCGCACGCCGAGCGAGAGCCGCGAGGGCGCCGCCGCGTACCCCGGGCCGCCCTGGTTCGCCGGATCGGGCGACGCGAAGTCGTCGAGCCCGAGGCAGACGTCGCCGCGCGACACGCGGCTCGTGTGGCACTCGTAGCCCTGCCGGTTCACCGGGATGTCGAGCGTGTACTCGAGGTACGGCTGCACCTTCGGCAGCGGCATCTCCACGCCGAGGTGGGTCTGGAAGAAGTCGACCCGGTTGATGCCGAGCCCGAACCGCTCGATGCGCGTGATCGGCTGCCTGTCGCGGTCGTCCGTGAACGCCCTGGCCCGCTGCTGCTCGACCTCCTCGACGAGGACGCCGGAGTTGTCGAGCTTGTAGCCGAGGTTCAGGTTGACCCGCAGCGGGAACCCCTTGCCCTCCGGCTTGCGCAGGTCGAGCGACGCGAGCCCGCGGAAGACCGCGCTCGTGCCGCCGCCGGCCAGGCCGACGTCGCCGGTCCCGTTCAGCAAGAGCAGCTGCGCCTCGCCGCCGAAGGTGAGCGGCTTGCCGATCTTCGGGGGCGTGAACGCCTTCACGCCGAGCGTCGTGTCGCCGAGCACCTGCAGCAGCCCCGGACGACCTTGATCGTTCGCGTTCGCGAACGTGCGGATCGCCGCGTAGCCCTCGAGGAAGGGCAGGGGGGTCGCGTTCAGCGCGAAGAACGCCCCCACGTGGCTCGCCGAGTCCTCCCGCGCGTCAGGGCCGCACGTGATCGGCTGGCCAGCGGGCGTCGACTCCGCCGGATCGCAGAGGAAGCCGCTCGTGGAGAACCAGTCGAGCAGGAACGACACGCGGAAGGTGCCCGGCGCGCCCGAGCCCGCGTACGACGTCCTGAGGAGGCCGGTCGAGCCCCAGAGGTTCGGCTGCTCGGTGAGCGAGAGCGCGCGCTCCTGCTCGTCCCACGCGGCGGAGCGGGGCGCCGTCGCGCTGGCCTGGACGCCCTGCTCGCCCGCGGACGCCTGCGCGCCGAACGAGAAGCTCGCGTCCGGCGGCGGCTGGCCTGGCGCGGGCGGCTGCCCGGACTGAGGAGGCGGCGCGCCGCCCGGAGAAAAGCCCGGCTGCGGCCCGAACTGGGGCGGCGGCGCGCCGCCCGGAGAAAAGCCCGGCTGCGGCCCGAACTGGGGCGGCGGCGCGCCACCCGGAGAAAAGCCCGGCTGCGGCCCGAACTGGGGCGGCGCGCCGCCCGGAGAAAAGCCCGGCTGCGGCCCGAAGGGGCCCGGCTGAGCGGGAGGAGGCTCGGGCCCGAAGGGCGGCTGCGGCTGCGCCGGCTGGCCCGGAGGCGGCTGCGGTCCGAAGGGCGGCTGCGGCTGCTGCGCCTCGGCGGCGCCCGCGAGCGTGAGACAGCCGACGAGCGGCAGCGCCGTGAGCGCAGCGCGCCGGGGCCTGTCGGCGAACACCTTCAGAAGCGTATGCATCGAGCCTCATCCGCGAGATCGATGAAGGAAACGCCCGCCAATCGGGACGGTAGGACCTCGCGCGCGGCCCGTTGTACCACTCCGGGCGGCACACGAAACAGCGGTTTTCGACGGCGGCAGATTCGCGACAACCCGCGCCGCGCGGCTCGATAAGTGCGGTCTCGCCGCTCTCGGATGCGCGGTCGTTCCGGCCGCCCTCGAGCTCCCTGCGCGTCATCGTCGGACGGCCCGCACGGCCCGCACGGCCCGCGCGGCCCGCGCGCCGCGCTGCCGCGACCGCGCCCCGGTCACAATCGTGCTCGACCGCTGACCCGGCGCGGCCCCGGCCGGGCAGCGACGGGGCCGCGCAGCCGCCCATTTCCGCGGGCGCGCATGCTAGGAAAGCCACCATGGCATCCCGGGGGCGCATCCTGATCGTCGACGACGAGGCCAACGCGCGCGCGGCGCTCTCCGAGATCCTGCGCGAGGAAGGGTACACCACCGAGACCGCGGCGGACGGGTTCAAGGCGCTCGGCAAGCTCGAGGAGTTCGCGCCGGACGTGGTGCTGACCGACCTGAAGATGCCGGGGCTCGACGGCATCCGGATGATGGAGAAGGCGCAGCTCGCCCTCCCGGACGCGACGTTCGTCGTGATGACGGCGTTCGGCACCATCTCGAGCGCGGTCGAGGCGGTGAAGAAGGGCGCGTACAACTACCTGACCAAGCCGCTCGACTTCTCGGTGCTCGCGGTCGTGGTCGAGCGCGCGGTGGAGCGGGCGAGGCTGCTCCAGGAGAACTCGCGGCTGCGCGAGCGGCTGCGCGAGCGCAACGCGTTCGGCCACGTGATCGCGAGCCACCCGAGCATGGTGAAGCTCGTCCGGCTGGTCGAGCAGGTGGCGCCGAGCCGCGCGAGCGTGCTGATCGTGGGCGAGACGGGCACGGGCAAGGAGCTCATCGCCGAGATGATCCACCGCGCCAGCCCGCGCGCGAAGGCGCCGCTCGTCCGGCTGAACTGCGCCGCGCTGAGCGAGTCGCTCCTGGAGAGCGAGCTGTTCGGCCACGAGCGCGGCGCCTTCACCGGCGCGGTCGGGCGCCGCGAGGGCCGCTTCGAGCAGGCGAACGGCGGCACGCTGTTCCTGGACGAGGTGAGCGAGATCCCGCTCGCCACCCAGGTGAAGCTCCTGCGCTTCCTGCAGGAGCGGACCTTCGAGCGGGTCGGCGGCAACGAGACCCTCAAGGTCGACGTGCGCATCCTCGCCGCGTCGAACCGCGACCTGCGCCAGCGCATCGCCGACGGATTGTTCCGCGAGGACCTCTATTACCGCCTCAACGTCGTCACCCTGGAGATCCCGCCGCTCCGCGAGCGCCGGAGCGACATCCCCGAGCTCGCGACGTTCTTCCTCGGCCGCTACGCGCAGGAGAACGGCAAGCGCATCGAGGGGTTCACGGACGAGGCGCTCTCCGCGCTGACGAGCTACTCGTTCCCCGGCAACGTGCGCGAGCTGGAGAACGCGATCGAGCGGGCGGCGGTGCTCTGCGACGGTCCGCGCATCGAGCCCCGGCACCTGCCGGCGCAGATGTCGTCCGAGCCGGCCGAGGCGGCCGACGCGATGCCGCGCATCCCCGGGAGCACCATCTACGACCTCGAGCGCTACGCGATCCTGCGTACGCTCGAGGCGTGCAAGGGCTCGACCTCGAAGGCGGCGACGATCCTCGGCATCAGCCCGCGCAAGATCCAGTACAAGCTGCACGAGTACAGCGCGGCCAACGCGCGCAGCCGGGCGCGGCCGGGCGACGGGACGTCCGGCGAGCACCCCGAGGGCGAGGAGGGCGCATGAGCAGCGGAGCGGAGCCGCTCGTCGAGGAGCGCGGAGGGCGCGGTTCGCTGGCCCGTTCCGGCGGCGAGGCGCCGGACGGCGAGCTGCTGATCGACGTCCGCGGCCTCCTGAAGACGTTCCAGCTGGGCTTCTTGCGCCGCAAGGCGGTCGAGGCGGTGAAGGGCGTGAGCTTCGGCGTGCGCCGCGGCGAGATCTTCGGCTTTCTCGGCCCGAACGGGGCTGGCAAGACGACGACGATCAAGATGCTGACGGGCCTCATCTCCCCGACCGGCGGCGAGGCGTACCTGTTCGGCGCGCGCGTCCCGTCGCCCGAGGCGCGCCGGAAGATCGGCTTCTTGCCGGAGAACCCGTACGTCTACCCCTACCTCACCCCGCGCGAGTTCGTGGAGCTCTGCGGCCGCCTGTCCGGGATGGGCGGCGCGGCGCTGCGCCGGCGGACGATGGAGGTGCTCGATCAGGTGAAGATCGCGTACGCGGCGGACCGGCAGGTGCGCCGGCTCTCGAAGGGGATGCTGCAGCGCACGGGGCTGGCCGCCGCGCTGGTCGCCGATCCGGAGATGCTGATCCTGGACGAGCCGATGAGCGGCCTCGACCCGGTGGGCCGCAAGGAGGTGCGCGATCTCATCTTCGCGGAGCGCGACCAGGGCCGGACGATCTTCTTCTCGACGCACATCCTGAGCGACGTCGAGGCGATGTGCGATCGCGTGGCGATCCTGCGCGAGGGCCAGGTCGTGGTGAGCGGCGCGATCCGGCAGCTCTTGCGGGGCGACGTGCTGCGCACCGACGTCACGCTGGCGGGCGCGTCCGACGGCCTGCTCGCGCAGCTCGGCGCGACGGGCTTCGCGACCTCGCGCCGTGGCGACGTCGTGGTGGTCGACGTGGAGGGCGAGGCGCGCGTGCGCGAGGTGCTGGACGCGGCGCTCAAGGCGGGCGCGCAGGTCGTCGAGGTGACGCCCCGCCGCGAGACGCTGGAGGACCTCTTCATGCGTCGCGCGCTCTAGAGCGAGGCTCGCCCGCTTCGGATACGGGCCCATCTCGACGTTTTCGGTGCTCAGCGTGCTGGAGCACGCCTGCGCGCCGAAAACGCCGATCTGGACCCGTCTCCTGTGCAGGCGAGCCTCGCTCTGGCCGACGTCTTGCTCCTCGGACCTTCCTGAACCGGTAGGCCCGAGGGGAGGGAGCTCGCCGCGCGGGGTGGGGGATGGGCCGATGTCTGCGGGATTTTTGAAGGAAAGCGGTAGGCCCGAGGGGAGGGAGCTCGCCGCGCGGGGTGGGGGATGGGCCGATGTCTGAGCCTTGGCCATCACGCCTCCGGCGCAGCCGGAGGTGTGATGGTCAAGGCGAGTTCGGCGGGGCCCCCACCCCGCGCGGCGAGCTCCCTCCCCTCGGGCCGGGCAGTTCCCTCCCCTCGGGCCGGGCAGCCTGCGCTAGCCCGTGGCCCCCGCGACGTCCTGCTTGGCCGCCTCGATGATCTCGAGCGCGTACGCGCTGATGGTCGACGCGTCCTCGCCCTCGACCATGACGCGCAGCTTCGGCTCCGTGCCGCTCCAGCGCACGAGGATGCGCCCCTTGTCCCCGAGCGTCTTCTCGATGCGATCCACGATGAGCCGCGTCCGCTGCATGCTGTCGAGCGGCAGGCGCGTCGCGAACGTCGCGTTCTCCAGCACCTGAGGCACCCGCTGCATCGCCTTCGAGGCGAGCTCGCTCAGCGGCTTGTCCTCCTCCACCATGATCGCGAGCACCTGCAGCGCCGCCACGATGCCGTCGCCCGTCGTCGCGTGGTCCAGGAAGATGAGGTGCCCCGACTGCTCGCCGCCGAACGAGTAGCCGCCGTTCCGCATCGCCTCCACGACGTAGCGGTCCCCGACCGCCGTCCGCACCACGTGCCCGTTCTGCGCCTTGAGCGCGCGCTCGAGGCCGAGGTTCGACATCACCGTCGTCACGATCGTGTTCCGCGGCAGCTTGCCGGTGCGCAGCATCCTGAGCGCGCAGAGCGCCATGATCGCGTCGCCGTCCACGACCTCGCCGCGCTCGTCGACCATGATCACCCGGTCCGCGTCGCCGTCGAGCGCGATGCCGATCGCCGCGCCGCGCTTCAGCACCTCGGCCTTCATGTGCTCCGGGTGCATCGCGCCCGTCTCGCGGTTGATGTTGCGGCCGTTCGGCTTCACCCCGAGCGCGGTCACGTGCGCGCCGAGCTCGGTGAACACCGCGGGCGCCACGCGGTAGGCAGCCCCGTGCGCCGCGTCGACGACGATCTTCACGCCGTCGAGCGACAGCGCCGTGGGGAACGTGCTCTTGCAGAACACGACGTACCGCCCGCGCGCGTCGTCGAGCTTCACCGCGCTGCCGATCGCCGCCCCCACGACCCGGGCCTCGTCGAGCTCATGGCTCTCCATGAGCCGCTCGATCTCCTCCTCCTCCACGTCGGGGAGCTTGTAGCCGTCGGGCCCGAAGATCTTGATGCCGTTGTCCTGGTACGGATTGTGGCTCGCGCTGATCACGACCCCGGCGTCGGCGCGCATGCTCTGCGTCAGCTGCGCGACCGCCGGCGTCGGGATCGGCCCGCTCAGCATCACGCGCCCGCCCATGGCGCACACGCCGGACGCGATCGCTGTCTCGAGCATGTAGCCGGACAGCCGCGTGTCCTTCCCGATCACCACCCGCACCTGCCGCGATTTCCCGTGGCTCGCGACGAACGCGATCGCGCGCCCGAGCCGCAGCGCCATCTCCGGCGTCATCGGCGGCTGGTTCGCGACGCCGCGCACCCCGTCGGTGCCGAAGAGCTTGCGGCCTGCGGACTGCTTCTGCGGTTCGCCCGTCGCCGACGGAGCGCTCTCCTTCTGATCCTTCTTGGTGTGCTTCGGCACGGTCCCTCTCTGTGGTTGGGGCTGAGGAGACCACCCTTAGCAACCTTTGCCAAGACAGCCTACGGGATCGCGCCGCGTTGACGGCGCGGCCTCATCGCGCCTTGTTTTGGCGCGTCGCTACCGCGCCGTGTTTGGGGTGGTCGCTAACGCGCCTTGTTTTGGCGCGGTCGCTAACGCGCCGCTTCCGGCGGCGCCTCGTTGTTGCGCCGCGCCGCCTCGTTGCTCAGGCGCAGCAACACCGACCTCTGCGTCGGCGTGCGCAGATCGCGCCCCCGCGTCGTCCCCTCGGCGCCGCGGGGCGCCGGCAGGAGCGTGTTGACCAGGCCCATCAGCCGCACCGTCGCTTGCGGCGCGATCCCGTGCGCCCAGCTCAGGAGGTGCGCCGACAGCCCGAGCGTCACCTCGGCGCGCCCCTCGCGCGCCGCCACCACCACCCGGCGCGCCGCGCGACGCGCGTCGACCGTCGCGATCGGGAGCGACGAGGCCAGGCCGAACCAGCCGAACTCGAGCTGCTGGCTGCCGCCGAACTCGGCGTTGTAGATCGACCCCGTGCGCATCGGCCCGGGGATCACCGTCGTGACCCGCGGGCCCTTCGCGCTCCCGTGCGAGAGCTCGGCCTGGAGGCTCTCCGAGAAGCCCATCATCGCGAACTTCGACGCGTTGTACCCGAGCAGGTGCGGCAAGGCGACGCGCCCGCCGATGGACACGATGTTCACGACGCGCGCCGCCCGCCCCTGCTTCTCGAGGTGCGGCAGCGCGCTCAGCGTCGCGTGGACCGCGCTCCAGTAGTTCGAGCGCATCGCCTCGTCGAGCTCCTCCACGCGGAGGTCCTTCATCGGCGCGACCTGGATCACGCCGGCGTTGTTGACGAGCACGTCGATCCGGCCGAACGCGCGCACCGTGCCGTCGATGAACGCCTCGGCCGCCGCTCGATCGCCGAGGTCGCAGGCCACCGCGTGCACCTCGACGCCGAGCGCTCGCAGCCGCTGCTCCGCCCGGTCGAGCGCCCCGGCGTCGCGGCCGTTGATGGCCACCCGGGCGCCGTGCCGGCCGAACTCCTCGGCCAGGAGCAGCCCGAGGCCGCGAGAGCCGCCCGTGATGATCACGACCCGGCCGCGCAGGTCGAGCCGCCGCAGGGCGCGGAACGCCGTCCGCGCGAGCGCGGCCGCCCCGAGGGCTGCCGCTGGGAAGAGCACCGGCGAACGCCGTTTCTTGATGAATGCCATGGCGCCGGAGCCGGCATCGCGCGTGCCATACCGGCGCGCTGGCAGAGCGCGACGCGCCCGCTCCTGCGCGCCTCCGCGGCGCTCCCCCCCGTGATGCCCTGCCGTCCGCTCAGAGCGCCACGACCGGATCCGGCGCGATGCCGAGCAGCGACGACCGCACCTCGCCGACCAGGTAGATCGAGCCGGTCACGACGACGAGCTCGCCCGGCGCGGCGACCTCCATCGCCCGCGCCACCGCCGCGCCCGGATCGCCGATCGGCTCGCCCGGCGCGATCGCGCGCAGCGCCTCGAGCGGGGCGGCCGCGCGGCCCTTGGGCGTCACGTAGAACCGCCGCTGCGCGCGCGGGGCGAGCGTCTGTAGCATCTCGCCCCATCCCTTGTCGCTCATCGCCCCGAACACGAGCGAGGTGCGCGCCGCGCCCGGGCCCTCTTCGTCGAGCCACGCCGCGAGCGCCTGCGCGCCGTGCGGGTTGTGCGCACAGTCGAGGAGGACATGGGCAGCGCCCGCCTCGATCCGCTCCAGCCGGCCGGGCCAGCGCGCGGCAGCGAGCCCCGCCGGCAGCGCGCGCTCGACCTCGGGCCACCGGCCGGCGAGCTGCCACGCGACGCCGCACGCCACGCCCGCGTTCTCCGCCTGGTGCGCCCCGCGCAGGCCGAGCTCCACCTCGATCGCGCGGCGCCCCGGCGCGGCGACGCGCGTCGCGCGCGCTGAAGGCCCCGCCCGCCCCCCGCGCCCGACCGCGATTTCGCCCGCGCGCCCGCCTTGCTCCGACCGCGTCACGCGGAGGCGCGGCCCCGCGCCCACCGCCTGCGCCGCCGCCTCGATCGCGGCGTCCGCCTCGGGATCGAGCGGGCCGAGCACCGCGGGCGCGCCGGGCTTGAGGATACCAGCCTTCTCCCTGGCGATGTCGGCCAGCGTCGGGCCGAGCAGGGCCTGGTGATCGAAGGAGATCGACGTGATCGCCGTGCAGAGCGGCGCCGCGATCACGTTGGTCGCGTCGAGCCGACCGCCGAGCCCCACCTCGAGGATCGCGAGGTCGACCCCCGCGTCGCGGAACGCCACGAACGCCGCGACGGTCAGCGCCTCGAAGAACGTGAGCGGCGAGGGGACCCGCTCGAGCGCGGCCGAGAGCGCCCGCTCGAACGCCGCGTCGTCGATCGGCTCGCCCCCGACGCGGATGCGCTCGGCGAAGCGCGACAGGTGCGGCGACGTGTAGAGGCCGGTGCGGAGCCCGGCCGCGCGCGCGATCGACTCGACCATCGCGCACACGCTCCCCTTGCCGTTGGTGCCGGCGACGTGCACCGCGGGGACGCTCTCGTGGGGATCGCCCAGCGCCGCGAGCGCCTCGCGCACCCGGTCGAGGCCGAGCACCATGCCCCGCGGCGCGCGCTGCCCCAGCGCGTCGAGCAGCGCCGGGAGCCGCGGCGCCGCCGAGGTCATCGCCGCGCCCGGCGACCGCCCGCGAGGTGCTGGAGCAGCGTCCCGAGGTAAGCCTTCATCTCGGGGCGCGGCACGATGGCGTCGACCATGCCGTGGTCGAGCAGGAACTCGGCCCGCTGGAAGCCCGCCGGCAGCGTCTGCCGGATCGTGTTCTCGATGACCCGCGGGCCGGCGAAGCCGATGAGCGCCTTGGGCTCGGCGATGTTCACGTCGCCGAGGAAGGCGAAGCTCGCCGCGACGCCGCCCGTGGTCGGGTGGAGCAGCACGGACAGGAACGGCAGCCGCGTCTTCCGGTACCGCTCGAGCGCGGACACGCTCTTCGCCATCTGCATCAGCGAGAGGATGCCCTCCTGCATCCGCGCGCCGCCCGACGACTGGAGGAGCACCACCGGGAGCTCCTCCCGGGCCGCGCGCTCGAACAGGCGGGCGATCTTCTCGCCGACGACGGAGCCCATGCTCCCGCCCATGAAGGCGAAGACGAACGCGCCGTAGGCGATGTCGCGGCCGTCCAGCCTCGCCCGGCCGATCTCGATCGCCTCCTTCGACCGGCTCTTCTTGTGGAGCGCGGCGACGCGGTCGCGGTAGCTCTTGCCGTCGCTGAACCGGAGCGGATCGTTCGGGACGAGGTGATCGTCCCACTGGGCGAGCTCGCCGTCGTCGAGCAGGAGCCTCCGCCACCCGTCGGCGTCGAGCTTGTGGTGGTGGCCGCACTGCGAGCACACCTCGAAGGTGCGCGCGAGCTCGGCGGCGTCGTGCGTGTGCGCGCAGCCGTCGCAGCGACGGAACACGCCCGCTCCCAGCGAGCGCTTCTCGCTCGCGTCGGTCGTCGGCAGGGTCTTTTCGGGCCAGGTCATCGGCGAACCCTCAGGCGCTCCCGAGGTCCATCTCCATCACGTCGGAGGGGACCCGCAGGGTTGGTTGTGTCTTCTCCTGCACCTCTCGGGCGCTCACGCCGGGCGCGAGCTCGCGCAGCACGAGCCCCTCGGGCGTCACGTCGAGCACGGCGAGGTCGGTGATGATCCGGTGGACGACGCCCCGCCCGGTGAGGGGCAGCGCGCAGTCGTTCAGGATCTTCGGCGCGCCGTTCTTGGCCGCGTGATCCATGATCACGACCACGCGCTTGGCGCTCACCACCAGGTCCATCGCCCCGCCCATCCCCTTCACCATCTTGCCGGGGATCATCCAGTTGGCAAGGTCGCCCTTCGCGGAGACCTCCATGGCCCCGAGGATCGCGAGGTCGATGTGGCCGCCCCGGATCTGCGCGAACGACTCGGCGCTCGAGAAGATCGCCGAGCCGCGGAGCATCGTCACGGTCTCCTTGCCGGCGTTGATGAGGTCCGGGTCCTCCGAGCCCTCGGTCGGGTAGGGGCCGATGCCGAGCAGCCCGTTCTCGCTCTGGAGCACCACCTCGATCCCGGCGGGGATGTAGTTGGCGACGAGCGTCGGCATCCCGATGCCGAGGTTGACGTAGTAGCCGTCCTTGAGCTCCAGCGCGGCGCGCTGCGCGATCTGTTCCCGCGTGAGTCCCATCGTGTCCCCTGTCCTTCCGCCGCGCGCGGTCAGGCCGAAGCCGCCTTGCGCACCGTGCGCCGCTCGATCCGCTTCTCGTAGCGCTCGCCCTGGAAGATCCGGTGCACGAAGATCCCGGGCGTGTGGATGTGGTCCGGGTCGAGCGAGCCGACCTCCACGAGCTCCTCGACCTCGGCGATCGTCACCTTCGCGGCCATGGCCATCATCGGGTTGAAGTTCATGGCGGTGTGGCGGTAGACGAGGTTGCCGAACCGGTCGCCCCGCCAGGCCTTCACGATCGCGTAGTCGCCGCGGATGGCCGGCTCGAGCACGTAGTCGCGGCCGTCGAACTGCCGCACCTCCTTCTTCTCGGAGTACCGCTTCACCGTGCCGTCGGGGCTGTAGAGCACCGGCAGCCCGCCCTCGCTGATGGCCGTGCCCGCCCCGGTCGGGGTGTAGAAAGCAGGGATCCCGGCGCCGCCCGCGCGGATGCGCTCGGCCAGCGTGCCCTGCGGCGTGAGCTCGACCTCGAGCTCGCCGCTCAGGTACTGCCGCTCGAACTCCTTGTTCTCGCCGACGTACGACGAGATCATCTTCCGTATCTGGCGGTTCTGGAGCAGGACCCCGAGCCCGAAGGCGTCGACTCCGCAGTTGTTGGACACGACCACGAGATCCTTCGTGCCGAGCTCGCGGAGCGCAGCGATGCAGTTCTCCGGGATGCCGCAGAGGCCGAAGCCGCCCGCGAGGATCGTGGCGCCGCTCGGGATGTCTCTCACCGCATCCAGCGCGCTCTTGTAGACCTTGTCCATGGCCGCAAGAGAGGTAGCCCAACTGGCCGCGAGGCAAAAGCCTCCGCTGCCGCCGCGCACGCCGCGACGCCGGCGCCGCAGCGCGGCACAGGGGCCGGGCGGTGCCGGCCTTGACGCGGCGCCGCGACGCGCCCCGCGAACGCCGCAAGCGTGGCGCGCCGGCTTCTTGGCCCTGCCCGCCGAAACCCCGTAACGCACCGGTGTGCCTCGACCGCTCTCCCTGCTGTTCACGATGCTGGCGCTCTCCTTGCCCGGCTTCCGGTCAGCCGACGCCGCGACGGCAGCACCGGCGCGCCCCGCCGCGGCGTCTTCCGCGCAGCGGGCGCCGCGCGCTGCGCGGAAGACGCCGCGGGCGTTGCGCGCGAAGGACCCGAACAAGGGCCACCGCCCCCGCGCCGGCGACGCGGGCCCGAGATCGACCGAGCCCGCCAGGACCAAGGCCGCGCCCCGGACGCCCGCCTCGTCGGTCGGCCATCCGAACGAGGGGCGCCTCGAGGGCGGCGTGCGCCTCGACACCTCGCGCAAGGACATCCGCGTCGTGCCCGCCTACGCCCACGCGGACGTCCGCTGGGGGCTGCCGGCGCTCGTCGGCATGATCGAGCGCGCGGCGCGCGGCGTCGCCAGGCGCTACCCGGGGGCCGTGCTCGACGTCGGCGACCTGTCGCGCCAGCAAGGCGGCGAGGTCCACCGCCACAACTCCCACGAGAGCGGCCGCGACGTCGACCTCGGCTTCTACGCGCTCGACGCGCGCGGCAAGCAGGTGCACGCGCCGTTCTTCCTGCGGTTCAACGCCCGGCTCGCCTCGACCAACATGCCCGGGGCGCGCTTCGACCTGCCGCGCAACTGGCTCCTCGTGCAGCACCTGCTCACCGACCCGCGCGCCCGCGTGAGCCACATCTTCGTCTCCGATCCGCTTCGGTCCGCGCTGATCGCCCACGCGAAGCGCATCGGCGTCTCGCGCGCGCTGCTCGTCCGCGCGCAGCTCGCCATGATGCAGCCGACGGGCTCCGAGCCGCACGACGACCACATGCACGTGCGCATCTCCTGCCCCGGCGCCATGCGCGGCAGCTGCATCGAGCTCGCGAAGAACGCGCCCTCGTTCCGCACGCGCGCGCGGATGGCGAAGATGGCCAGGGCGCTCCGGACCCCGGCCGCGCGCCCCCAGAAGACGACCGCGACGCCGGCGCGGCCCGGCGCGGCCGACGCGAGCCGCCGCGAGCCCGCGGCGCGAGCCCGCCCCGAGAGCCCGCGGCCCGCGAACGCGCGGCCCGAGAGCCCGCGACGCGAGGAGCCGCGCCCCGAGAAGGAGGGGCGCCGCGCCGAGCCGCGCGCCGGCGAGCGAGACGCGCTCCCCCTCGCCGCCGCGCGCGCGGCCGCCCAGCAGCCCATGGGCGGCCTCGACCTGTCGTTCCTTCGACCTTCAGCCCCTTCCGCGTCGCAGGAGGAGGTCGAGGCCGACTCCGACGGCGCCGACGCGAGCGGCGCGCTCGACGACAGCGGCGCGCTCAAGATCACGGACTGACGCCGCTGGCCTCCGGCATCCTCCCGCGTCAGCAAAGAGAGATTAACGCGCTGCATTGAAGGTAGTCCCGCATTCTTTGATCGGGGCGTCCGGCCATCTGGACCTGGAGAGAAGTCCTCGTGCAGACTGGGTGAACAAGGGGGGTGTTCATGCGGCAAGCGGACTCCCACACCTCGATTCCGACGCTCCCATCCACTCCCTCGCTCGTCGCCAGCGGCCATGATCGACGCGCGTTGCTCGCGGCGCTCACGTTCATCGATGCGCCGCCCCAGAGCGCCGCGGCGCTCGCGGCCTGGTTCGAGAAGCACCTCGTGGCGACCGGGCGGATGCGCCGTCCGGCTTACGTTACCGAGGGCTTCTCCAAGCAGGTGATGCTCGGCCCGCCCCTCGACGCGGACCTCGACCAGGCCGAGCTCCGGGAGCTCGTCGGCGCGGCGCGGTTCCGGGTGCTCGCCTCGCTCCGCGCCTTCATGCCCCCCGCCTCGGACGATCGATTTCTCGGCGCCGCCATCGACGGCGGGCGCGTGCGCCGCGCCGGAGACCCCGCGCTCTGGGAGCCGTGCCCGCGCGAGGAGGACCTGCTCAGCGACATCGTCCTCAGCCTGTTCGCCGCCGACATCCTGAGCTACCGCGAGTTCCACGACGCGTACCTCTGCGTCTGCAAGACCTGCCTCCGCATCGATTTCGATCCCAGCCGGTCTGGCCGCACCGGCTGCCCCGAGCACCAGCCCACGGCGACGGTCAACGTGATGCGGCGCAGCCGGCCGCCGTCCCTCTGAGGCTCGGCCCGCGGCGCGCGCCGGGCCCTGACGAACGACGAGCTCGCGCCGGGCCCTGACGATCGACGCGCCCGCGCTGGCCCGGCGCTCGGAGCGCTCGCGCGGCGCGGGCTCAGAGGCAGCCGAGGCGGCACCTGGACGCTTGCTCCAGGCACGTCGACAGGCAGCCCTGGTACTTCTGGTACTGGCTGCTCTGCGTGGGCTCTCTCCCGCACTGCGTCGCCCGGCACGCCTGGTGGCGCCGCTCGCACGCGCCCACGCACCCGGCGTTGCCGGCCGCGGCGGGCGCGCGAGGCGCCGCCCCCGCGGCGGGCGGCGGCGACGGCGTAAGGTCGGCGGCCGGCGGAGCGCCCCGAGCCGCGGGGGCTGGCAACACCGGGTGCGCGGGCGCCGGCCCGCAGCGCTCGAACGCGCGGCGCATCACGTCCTCCGCCGCGCCCGGCTGGATCTCGCACGCCCGCGCGACGCTCTCGATGCGGCGATCGATCGCGGAGGCCGCGCGCGCCGCGACCCCGTCCGGCCGGAGCGCCGGCGGCGGGGCGCTCGCGGGCGCTCCGCTCGCGGGCGCTCCGCTCGTGGGCGCCGCGCGCGCCGCCTCCTCGCCCGGAGCGCTCGACGCCCTGCCGATCAGGAAGGCGACGAACAGGCCGGCCACAACGATCGCCAGGGTGGCCAGCAGGATGCGCACATCGACGCGGCGCGCCGCCCGCACGGGCGTCCGCTCGGCAGCGCCGGGCGCGCCGGCCTGGCGCCGCGCCGGCCCGCCGACGCCGGGCGCCCGCCCCCGCGCCCTCGCCGCGGGCTCCGGCGTGGGGACGCCCGGCGTCCGCGTCGTCGGCGGGATCGGCGGCGGCGCCAGGGTCGCGACGTACGCCGGAGGTGAGGGGGCCGGCGCCGGCGAGAGATTCGGCAGCGGTGCGGGTCGCGGGATGTCCGTGTGCGCGTGCCCCATCGACGACACCGGCGGCACTGTCCGCAGATCGGGCCACTCCACGAGCGGCCTCACCGCGCGGAGGCTCTCGACGAGCGACCAGAGCTCGCGCCGCTGCTCGAAGCGCCGGACGAGCTCGTGCGCCGCGCCCTGGATCCCACGATCCCAGGGGATGTCCGGCGCGCCGAGCTCTTCCGCGAAGCGGCGCAGCTCCATCAGGCTGAAGCAGGCGGTGATGCGCCCGCGGATCTCCGCTGCGTCTCGCGCCGTGCCGCCCGCGCCGCGCGGCGTCCCCGTGACCTCGTCGTCCACGCCCTGCAGTTTACCGCACGCGCCACGGAAGCCGAACCTGGTATAGGCTCCGGACATCGTGTCCCGAGCTGCGGCACCCGGGAGACGTGGAGGCCACAGGTAGATGAGCCGAGAGGACAGTGCAATTGGCGCGGCGCCGCCCGCCCGCGCGCCGCTGATCGGGCGCGAGGGCGAGCTGACGGCGCTGGCCCGCGCCCTCGACGCGGTCGAGAGGGAGCGCTCCACCCGGACCGTGACGCTCGTCGGCCCCCCGGGCATCGGCAAGAGCAGGCTCGCGCGCGACTTCCTCGAGCAGCGGCGCCACGGCTCCGCCCCGCTGCGCGTCTACTCGGGCAACGCCGGCGACATCGCGTCGGCGTACGGCCTCTTCGCGCGGCTCCTGCGCGCCCGCTTCGGCCTCTCGGAAGGCATGGAGAAGGACGCGGCCCGCGCCGAGGTCCGCGCGCAGGTCGCCCACGTGATGGGCGACCGCAAGGTCGGGGACGTCATCTACTTCCTCGGCCAGTTCATCGGGCTCGCGTTCGGCGACAGCCCGCTCACCCGCGCGGTGCAGGACGATCCGGCGCAGGCCGACCTCATCCGCCGCGCCGTCCTGAAGGCGTTCCTCGAGGCGGACGCCGCCCACGGCCCCGTGTGCCTCGTCTTCGAGGACCTCCACGCGGCCCACGACGACTCCCTCGCGCTCGTGCGCTACCTCATCGAGTACCTCGCGGGCCCGGTCCTGATCCTCTGCGCCGCCCGCCCGGAGCTGCTCACCCGCCAGGACGACTGGGGCAAGGTCGGCGACCGGCGCCACGCGCTGATCGAGCTCGCGCCGCTCGGCGAGGCCGACTCGGCGGCGCTGGCGCGGGAGCTGCTCGCGCCGTGCCTGCCGCGCGGGGGCGAGGACGTCGTCGTCGTCGACGCCGCGGGCGCGGAGTCGCAGCCCCGGCCGGGCGCGCCGCCCGAGCTCGTCGAGGCGGCCTGCTCCTTCGCGAACGGCAACCCGGCGCTGCTCGAGCAGATGGTCCGCATCTGCCACGACCAGGGCGTGATCGAGGAGCTCTCGCCCGACTCCGCGGGCGGGCCGCGCTGGCGCGTCCACCTCGGGAAGCTGTCGACGGCGAGCCTCCCGATGACGGTCGAGGACGCCGTGAACGTCCGCCTCGCCGCGCTCGATCAGGACAGCCGGCAGCTGCTCGAGCAGGCCGCGACGATCGGCCCGGTGTTCTGGAGCGGCGCGCTGTTCGTGCTCGGCCGCGCCGGCTGTCAGGCGCCCGAGCTGTGGGGCGAGGAGCAGAGCGACAAGGACCTCGACCGGATCAACGCCTGTCTCCGCTCGCTGTGCGACCGCGGCTACCTGCGCAAGCAGGGCGAGTCGAGCTTCGCGGGCTCGGACGAGTACGTGTTCGCGCAGGACAAGGAGCGCGAGACGCTCCAGAAGCGGATGAGCGCCGCGGCCCAGCGGCGCTACCACCACGCGATCGCCGAGTGGCTGGAGCAGCAGGTGGCGGTGCGCGCCAGCGAGGAGTTCCTGGCGCAGCTCGCGATGCACCGCGAGCGCATCGGCGACGCGGTGCGGGCGGGGCTCTCGCTGCTCGACGCCGGGGATGTGGCGCGCGGGCGCTACTCGAACGCGAAGGCGGCGGAGTACTACGCGCGCGGGCTCTCGCTGCTCGGCGACGCGCACGTCGCGCGGCGCATCGACGCGCTCCACGACTACGGCGACGTCCTGCAGCTCGCCGGCCGGGTCGACGACGCGCTCGCCGCCTTCCGCGAGATGCTGACGCTCGCCTACCGGCTCGACAACCGGCGCAAGGGCGGCGCCGCGCACAACCGCATCGGGCGGCTCTACCGCGACAGCGGCTCGCTCGACGAGGCCGGCAAGCACCTCACGACCGCGCTCCGGCTCTTCGAGGGGGCGCGGGACGAGCGGGGGATCGCCTCGACCATCGACGACATAGGCAAGCTGCACTGGCTCCGGGGCGAGTACCAGGAGGCGCTGAAGTGGCTGCGCGACGCGCTCACCCGCCGCGAGCGGATGGGGGATCGCCGCTCGATCGCGCTCTCGCTGAACAACCTGGGGCTCGCCCTGCAGGACTCAGGCGAGTTCAAGCAGGCGCTCGCGACGTTCGAGCGGTCGCTCGCGATCCGGCGCGAGATCTCGGATCTGCTCGGCGTCGTGATGAGCCTGAACAACCTCGGGATGATCGCCCAGGACCAGCGGGACCACCGCCGCGCGCTCGCCCTCTTCGAGGAGGCGCTGGAGGTGGCGCGGCAGGTCGGCGATCGCAACCGGACGGCGCTGATCCTGACGAACATCGGCGGGACGCTCTACCGGAGCGGCGACCCGGACCAGGCGGTGCGCGTGCTGCAGCAGGCCGAGGAGCTCTGCGACGAGCTGGGCGACCGGCTCGGGCTCGCCGAGGCGCGGCGCGCCCTCGGGAAGGCCTACATGCTCCGGGGCGATCTGGAGAAGGCGCGCGACTCGATCAGCCGGGCGGTGGACCTGTTCGCCTCGGTCCGGAGCAAGGTGCACCTCGGCATCGCGCTCCGGACGCTCGGCGAGATCACGGCGGCGGGCGGCTGGGGCAGCGCGAACACGAAGAGCGCGCGCGCTTATTTCGCCCGCTCGGTGAGCATCTTCGAGGAGACGGGGAACGAGCTCGAGCTCGCGCGCACGTTCCAGGCCTACGCGCGGTTCCTGACCACCGATCGCAGCTTCGTCGCCAACATGGCGGCGCGGCGCGAGGCGGTGACGATGAACGATCGGGCCGAGGCGATCTTCACGCGGCTCAAGGTCACGGCGGCGCGCTTCGAGGACGAGCCCACGCTCCCGACGGGGCCGCCGGGCCTCGGGAAGTCGTCGGTCGCGCCGGGATCCGGGCGCTCGCCGACCCCGGAGGAGCCGTTGTTTCCGAGGCCGGGGCGGGCGTCGACGTCGAGCTAGCAGCGCGCCGTTCGAGAGCGCTCTCGGCCCGCGGGAGGTCCTGCCGAACCGACCGGCCCCCGGGGAGGGTGTTCGTCGCGCGGGGCGGGGACGGGCAGAACTCGCGTGGGACGTCCCGTGCCCGACGTGCTGCGCACGCCGGACACGGGACGTCGATTGCGCTCAGACATCAGCCCGTCCCCGCCCCGCGCGACGAACACCCTCCCCGGGGGCCTACCGTGGGCTGCTGGGGACGAACCTGGGGGAGCGGTGATACACCTGCCGGGTGACGGTCCAGCACGAGAAGCCCGCCTCCGAGTCGGTCACCACGATGACCGAGTACGTCCTGCCGACGCACGCGAACGCGCTCGGCTCGATCTTCGGCGGCCAGGTGCTCGCCTGGATCGACCTGTGCGCCGCCATCTGCGCGCAGCGACACACCGGCAGCACCGTGATCACCGCGGGGATCGACGACCTCTCGTTCGATCGCGGGATCAAGGTCGGTCAGGTCGTCCGCCTGGCCGCGCGGGTGACCGCCACCTTCCGCACATCGCTCGAGATCCTCGTGTCCGTCGAGGGGGAGGACGCGGCGACAGGCGACGTCTGGCCCACCGTCACGGCCTTCGTGACGTTCGTGGCGGTGGACGCGTCGCTGAAGCCCACCGCGGTGCGACCGCTCCGGCTCGAGACGGACGAGGACCGCCACCTCGCCGAGGCCGCGGCGGAGCGGCGCGCTCGCCGGCTCTCCCGGCGCGGGGGCGCTCGCGGCGGCGCGTGAGCGCCGGCCCTCGCGGCGGCGCGCGCTACTTCTTCTTGATCCGGTCGGGGTTCCCGAGGAACTCGAAGTGCATCGTGTCCTCGAGATCGTCGTGGCCGAGCCAGTCGAAGCCGTAGCGCTCGAACGCCTTGATCCAGCAGCGGGTGAGCGCGGTGCGCTCGTAGGCCGTGCGCTTCTTCTCGTGGCACAGCGGGCTCGTGGGCCACGGGTCGACGCAGCCGCAGCACGGGTTGCGCTCGGGATCGATGTCGATGGCGATGCCGAGGAGGTGGTTCGAGATCTCCGCGCCACGATAGCTGTTCGCCGTGCGAAACCCACCGACGGCGCGCGGCGTGTAGCGGCGCGACTTGCTGGAACACGTCGCGCGGATCCGCTTCTCGACGCAGTGGAGCGCGGGGGCGATCTTCTCGTGGACGGAGAGCGGCAGGCCCATGAACTGCACGGTCGTGGCCTGGGAGAAGGCGCTCTCAGGGTTGAGGCGCCGCGTCTCGTCGGTCTCTACGTGGCCGTAATGCTCGATGAGGTAACGGACCGCGCGGGCGTGCTTCTTCGGGTTGAGCATGCCCTTCTCCACGAAGTTGCGCCGCTTCAGGAACTTCTGCGGGCTCTGCGGCCGGCACTCGTAGTTCTTCGTCTTCTTGGCCCGGACGGTCTCCTTGGCCTCGGCCACAGCCCCGTCACCGAGCCCGGAGGGGCCGGCCGCGAGCAGGGCGATCGCTGCTGCCACGAGCAGATGCACCCGTGTCCGGCCGTTCGCGTTCACGCGCGGAGGTTAAGCAGGCCGCGCCAGGGGCGGCAAGGACTTGCCGCAAGCGCCTGTCAGGAGAGCGCCGTCAGGGGGCAGGGCGCACCCGGTCGCCGGACGGCGCGCTGCGTCTCCGAGCGCGGCGGGGAGCTCGCCGCGCCGCCGCGCGAGCCGGCTCGCCCGTCCACGGAGCGGCCGATCTCATGGGACGGTCCACGGCGCGCAGATCTCCACGAGCACGCCGTTCAGATCGCGCACGTAGGAGACGCGCTGGCCCCACGGCATGTCGTGGGGCTGCGCGACGGGCGTCGCTCCGGCGTCGACCGCGCGCTTGAACGCCGCGTCGACGTCCTTGTTGACGACGAGGATCTCGAACCCGGCGGGCCGCGCGCCCGACTGGTTCCTCACGAACTCGGGGAGGCTCTTCTGGGCGTAGTCCTCCTGCACGAACCCGAGCGGCGCTTCCCCCTGCATCTGGCAGTATTCCTTGCCGTCAGAGACGAACTTTCGCTCGAAGCCGAACGCGCGCTCGTAGAACGCCGCCGCTGCCTCAGCATCGGGCACATAGACGATCACACCGCCGAATCCTGCTTTCATGAGGTCCTCCTCGCGGGCCTCCGGCCCGCACGCACTGGCACTCTACAGCCGCCCTCCTGACAGCGTGCTGTCAGGATCCTGAAGCCCCTTCCCCTCGATCTACAAGACGCTGACGCACATCCTCCTCGTCGACTGGTACTACCTCGACGCGTTCGAGCGCGGCGGCCGCGGCCTCTCGATCTTCGAGGACACCGAGCCGTTCACCGACTTCGCCGCGCTGCGCCAGGCTCAGCGCGAGACCGATCGCCGCCTCATCGCGTTCTGCGAGCAGCTCTCAGGGGACTCCGATCGCGAGATTCAGATCCAGCGTGAAAATTATGTGCAGGTCGATCGCGTGGGAAGTGTGCTGCTGCACCTCTTTGTCCACCAGATCCATCACCGCGGGCAGGCGCACGCGATGCTCGCCGGCACGCGCGTGAAGCCGCCGCAGCTCGATGAGTTCTTCATGGCCGCGGAGCTCCCGCTGCATGAGGCAGAGCTCCGCGAGCTCGGTCTCCGGGTGCGTTGACGCGGTGTGCCTTCGGTCAGGCGCCCTCGCGAACATGTAGCTGGGCACACGCGCGCGCGGCCGGAGCGGAGTCGCGTCCCGTCCTGGCCATCGCCGCCGGTTGCAGCGCTGAAGCAGCCTTGCATCCATGCAAGGGAAATCCGCCGTGAGCCCCCGTGTTCGCGCGGTACTCGTTCAGGGATCAGGCGGCATGGCCATTGCAGAACGCTGGAATGTGCCCTCCGCTGCGGTGGTTGCCGCAAGTGGCCCCTGAGTTGAGTTCTTTCACGGCGAGCTCCATATGAAAGAGGTCCGCAGCGACCAGCGCCGGCAAGCGAACGAGACGCCGATTCCCAAGAGCGGTGTCATGCGCACCGTTCCTCGAAGCGTCATGCCGGCGAGCGCCCCGTTCGGTGAGGGGCCGCTCGTCGGGCCGAACGGCGCCTCCTTCGAGGTGCGGCCGTCCGATCCGCTCCTCGGCAACATCGACCTCGAGGCCGTGGTCGCGGGTGTCCCCGAGTTCTACGCGATGAAGGGGATGTTCTTCAACGCGCTGGCGGCGACGCTCGGGGAGCGCTTCGCGCAGGTGGTGCCGACGCTCTCGAGCCCTCCGCGGGGCGGGCTCTACCTGCCGTTCTCGGACTACCCGATGCGCGACTTCCTGCGCCTCTATGACGCGGCGGCGCGGCTCTCCCACCCGAACCGGAGCTCGCGCGAGGCGTACCGTCGTCTGGCGCGGCAGCAGGTCGCGGCCTTCCGGGACAGCGCGCTCGGACGGATCACGATGCACCTCGCGACCGACCCGGGCGCGGCGCTGATGCGCTACACGGGCAGCCTCGGCGCGCTCGTGAAGGGGCCGACGGCGCGGGCGAGGCAGCTGGGGCCGTCCGAGGTGAAGATCGACATCGGGAGCTTCCGCGGTGTGCTGGAGTACCCGCTGGGGAATTTCGAGGCGCTCGTCATGGGGTACGGGGCCAAGCCGACCATCTCGGTGGATGTGCACGGGACGGAAACGCTGCAATTCGTGGTCAGCTGGTAGCCCGCGCCGGCGGGAGGGTCCGCGCGGCCCGCGCCGGCGGGAGGGTCCGCGCGGCGGGGGCGGGCAGGCGCTCGGCCATCCGCCAAGACGGGGGCCGAGGCGCTTGCGCATGAGACACCACCCGGCATGTCTCCCTTCGGGCCATGCCACCTGGGACGTTGTGTTGCGCGCCACATAAGGCGCGCCTGAGACGCGGAGCCACCAGGAGCCTCATGGCACCTCGGTCGGTGCTGGTCGCGCCCACCCGCCCCCGCCGCGCGGACCCTCCCGCCGGCGCTACGGTGGTTGGTAGGTGGGGATCCGGCCGCGGAGCACTGCGTCGAATCAACCCCGCGAGCAGGCAGCACCCGGAACGGTGAAGAGCATTGGCCGGGCTGGCCAGGGACTGGAGTGGCCGTGCGCTGAACGAGCCTGTCACCTCGCGGCGCATGGACGATGCAACAGGCCGAGAGACGCTCCAGCCGGTTCGTGCGCGCAAGGACCGCCATCCACTGCCACGATCGAGTCTTGATGTTCCCACGGCTCAAGCGGAACTCTGGATATGTTCTGTGTAGATCGCTGTCACGCTGTGTGACTGCCACAGCGGCATTCGCGATGTCGAGTGGGGCAGAGCGCACGGCCACGAGGGCCTGCCACGCCGCCATCGCCGGGGCGCGATCCGGTCGAGTCGCGCGGCCCGCGGCCGGGCGGTGCGTCGATGAATTCCTGCAGCGAC
Source organism: Sorangium sp. So ce1153 (assembly GCF_051521595.1). Taxonomy (NCBI): domain Bacteria; kingdom Pseudomonadati; phylum Myxococcota; order Polyangiales; family Polyangiaceae; genus Sorangium; species Sorangium sp. So ce1153. The sequence goes on along the minus strand of NZ_CP150361.1, from coordinate 9,854,356 downwards.
TCCCGACGGCCGAGCTTGCGCTCGCTCCCTCCCTTTGAGAGGGTCGGAGCCGGGCCGCCGAGCCCGTCCCGAGGACCACTCAGATGACCACCAGCGAGATCGCGCTCTTCGTCTACGACAACCTCATGAAAGGCGAGGACCAGCACGAATGGCTCGCAGGCGCCCGCCCCCTCGGAGAGGCGACCACAACGCCCCAGTACGCGCTCGTCGACCTGGGCACGAGCGGCGCCCTCGTCCAGGGCGGATTCGTCGCCGTCACCGGCGAGCTCTACGCCGTCACGCCGGCCGCGCTCGCCGCGCTCGACGTGCACCGGGGACACCCGATCTTGCACCGGCGCGCGACCATCCGCCTCGCTGACGGGCGCGAGGCCGAGGCCTATCTCCTGTCCATGGAGCAGGCGGCAGGGTGCCGGCGCGTCCGCGAAGGCGACTGGCGGAAACGCCGCGGCGCGCCCGGCGCCACACGCACCCGGGACAACAGCCCGCTCGTGAGCTGGGCGAAGCGCCGCTTCGACCCCTCCCGCTGACAGCAGGGCGAGCCCCCTGAGCACCCGCGCTGCGCCATCCCCTCCGCACGGGGGCGAACCAGACAGGTGCGCCATCCGCTCGAGCGGCGCCTCCCCGCGCAGGTGCTAGGGCATGGTGCGGGGGAAACGCGACGTGACGAGAATCTCGGAGCATGGTCGGCTCCAGGGCGCGACCGGAGAACCCGCCTCGGCCGCCGCCCTGCTCGCAGACACGGTGGTCCAGGCATCCGCCGCGCTCTCGCGGACGCTCGCGCCAGAGGCGCTCCACCATGCCGTCGCCGAGCAGGCCGCCTGGCTGCTCGGCGCCGACCTCTCGCTCCTCCACCGCGCGCCGGCCGGCCGCGCGCTCCCCATCCGGCTGCTCGCTTCCTCCGGCGTGCCCCTCGATCTCGCCGGGGCCTTCGACGAGCTCCCGAGCACCCCGTCGCTCGTCCGGCGCGCCGCGGAGAGCCGCCGCATCGAGCACACCGCGACGGACGAGACAGACAGCGAACGCCTCCCCGACGTCCGCGTCATCGAGGCCGCCCTGAGGCCCTGCTGGGTCGTGTCCGTCCCCCTCTTCGGCGCAGATCGGCTGCTCGGCGTCCTCACCTGCGCCTTCGGCGGCCGCTCCGCGCCTTCGCTGGAGCTCCTCCCACACATCCAGGCCCTCGGCGCGCTGTTCGGCCTGGCGCTCGGGTCCGTCGAGCACGTCGTCGAGCGCGCCGAGCACCACCCCCGCGGCGCGCTCGACGACGCCCCCGACGCGAGCCCTCCCTCACAGCAACGCGCCGTGAGCCTGCTCGAGGACGTCCGGGCCGAGCTGCGCGAGGCGGACAGCCGCCTCGCCGCCGAGCGGCGATGGCTCCACAGCATCATCGAGGACTTCCCCGTCGCGATCGCCGTCTTCGATGAGCGCAGCGGCGGCTCGCTCGTCGCCAGCCGCCGCTGCGAGCAGATCTGCGGCGGGCCGCACCCGCTCTCGATGCCCCCGTCCCCCCGGCGCGCGCTCCTGTGCGCGCCGGGAGGACGGCCGCTCCTGCACCACGAGATGCCCCTCGTCCGAGCGGCGCGCGGCCAGGGGACGACCTGCGAGGAGCTGTGGTTCCGGAGGCCGGACGGTAGCTACGTCCCCGTCGTGGTGAGCGCCGGCCCCATCCGGGACGAGCACGGCACGATCCTCGGGGCCATCGCCAGCTACGAGGACGTCACCCACTTCACGGAGCGCGCGCGGCTCCACCAGGAATGGATCTCGATGGTCGCGCACGACCTCAAGCAGCCGCTCACCGCGATCTCCGCGTACGCCGGCATGCTGCTGCGCCGGTCCCAGGCCGCCGACACGACGGGGTGGAGCCAGAAGGTCCTGGCCAGCGCCCGCCGCCTCGAGCGGATGATCGAGGACCTGCTCGACGCCTCGAAGATCGAGGCGCGGCGCCTCTCCATCGAGCGGCGGCCGACGGACCTCGTCGCCCACCTGCGCGCCGCCGTCGAGCTCGCGGCCGCCGAGCGGCCGGAGCGCGCCGTCGAGCTCACCGCCGACGAGGACGTGCCGCTCGTCCTCGTGGACGCGGCCCGCATGGACCAGGTGATGGGGAACCTCCTCCTCAACGCCGCCAAGTACGGCGACCCCGGCGCGCCGACCCGGGTCGCGCTCTCGCGCCGCGGCGCCGAGGTGGAGATCGCCGTCGAGAACCGCGGGCCGGGCATCCACCCGGACGATCTGCAGCGGCTTTTTCAGCGCTTCCAGCGGCTCTCGTCGGGCCAGTCCGGCAACGCCCCTCCGGGCACGGGCCTCGGGCTCTACATCTGCAAGGGCATCGTCGAGGCGCACGGCGGAAGGATCTGGGCGCAGAGCCAGCCGAACGAGACGACGTCGTTCCACTTCACGCTGCCGCTCCCGGAAGCGCCCGCGGGCGACGGCCGACCCGCGCCTGACGCCTCGGACCGCTGGGCCCGTTCGCCGTGACGCCGGTCCCGGAGGCGGCCGCGCCCGTTCGCCGTGACGCCGACCGCTCAGCCGTTCTTGATGCGCGCCACGATGGCGTCCGTGAGCGTCTTCGTGTCCGCCTTGCCGCCGAGGTCGCGGGTGCGCACCCCGTCCGCGTTCAGCGCCCCGTCGATGCCGGCGCGCAGCCGGCCGGCGAGCTCCTGCTGGCCCACGTGGTCGAGCATCATCGCGGCGGCGAGCATGAGGGCGATCGGGTTCGCCACGCCCTTGCCGGCGATGTCCGGCGCCGAGCCATGCACCGCCTCGAAGATGGCGGCGTTCTGGCCGATGTTGGCCCCCGGCGCCATGCCGAGGCCGCCGATCAGGCCCGCGATCTCGTCCGAGAGGATGTCGCCGAAGAGGTTCGTCGTGACGATGACGTCGAACTGCCACGGGTTCAGCACGAGCTGCATCGCGCACGCGTCCACGATGCGCTCGTCGGTCGCCACGCGGCCCTCGAAGGCCCGGCCCACCTCGCGCGACGTCTCGAGGAAGATGCCGGTGAGCGCCTTCATGATGTTGGCCTTGTGGACGATGGTGACCTTCTTGCGGCCGTGCTTCTCGGCGTAGTTGTAGGCGTACTCGGAGATGCGGCGCGAGCCGACCCGGGTGTTCACGCCGGAGCCGATCGCCACCGCGTGCTCGTCGCTCCCGATCGGGATGTAATGCTCGAAGCCCACGTAGAGGCCCTCGAGGTTCTCCCGCACGAGCACGATGTCGATGTTCTCGTAGCGGCCGCCGGGGATCAGCGTGCGCGCGGGGCGCACGTTCGCGAAGAGCTGGAACTCCTGCCGCAGCCGCACGTTCGAGGAGCGGTATCCGCCGCCGATCGGCGTCTCCAGCGGCCCCTTGAGCGCGAGCTGCGTGCGGTGGATGCTGTCGAGCGTGGCCCGCGGCAGCGGGTCGCCGAAGTCCTTGACGCCGGCCATGCCGGCCACGCACGTCTCCCACTCGAAAGGCGAGCCGAGCGCGTCGAGGGCGCGCAGCGTCGCCTCCACGATCTCGGGGCCGATGCCGTCACCAGGGATGAGGGTCGCGGTCTGCTTCTGTGATGTCACGGGCTGTGTCTCTCGGGCTCGGGGTCAATCGCGTCGACCAGGAAAGTCGCACGCATAGCCGAGGTCCGCGCCGCGATCTACCTCCCGGGACGGTAGATCGCGCCCTCGACGGAACGCGCGCTGTGCGCTCTGCGCTCTGCGCCGTGCGCTCTGCGCTGTGTGCGCTCCACATGTTTCGATTGTTTCACGCGCTCCGCGCTGGTCCGCGCTGGTCCGCGCACGTCCATGTAGCTCCGGGCTCATCCGGTTTGTTTCGTGTCGTGGTCCGTGTTGTTTCACGTCCTTTCACGCGAGATTCCCGGGCGATGACGCGCCGGGACGCAAGTCCCTTGAGGATCCCCGCCGGCGCCCTCATCATGACGCGCCTCCATGATCTGCCCGCGATGCCACCGCGGCTACGCCGACCGGTCCTACGTCTTCTGTCCGGACGACGGCGCCCGCCTGGTTCAGTCCCTCTCGGCCGCGCCGCCCGCGCAGCCGACGCGGCAGTTCGGCGCCGTGCTCGAGGATCGCTACGTGATCCAGGGCTTCATCGGCGCCGGCGGGATGTCGCGCGTGTACCTGGCCGTGGACAGCCACACGAAGGAGCAGGTCGCGATCAAGATCCTGAACCGCACCTTCGCCGCCGACCGGACCCAGCGGGAGCGGTTCCTCCGCGAGCTCGAGGTGGCGGCCGAGCTCGGGCACCCGAACATCATCCGCGTCCTCGACGCGGGCTCGCGCAAGGACGGGTCTCCCTTCATCGTGCTCGAGCTCCTCACGGGGGAGTCGCTCGGCTCCCTGCTCCGCCGCGAGGTGGCCGTGAGCGAGGCGGTCGCGCTGCCGCTGATCCGCCAGGCGGCGTCGGCGCTCGCCGCCGCGCACGCGGCCGGCGTCATCCACCGCGACGTGAAGCCGGACAACATGTTCCTCGTCCGCTCGGCGAGCGGCCCGCGCTTGCTCAAGATGATGGATTTCGGCTTCGCGAAGCTGCGATCGGGCCCCGCGACGGCGGCCGGCCTCGTGCTGGGCACCGTCCCGTACATGGCCCCGGAGCAGGCCCTGGCCGATCCCGTCGACGGCCGGACGGACGTCTACGCGCTCGGCATCACGATGTACCGCATGCTCGCGGGCCAGCTGCCCTTCTCGTCGCCGGACGACGTGGTGGTCGTGGCCCAGCACGCCTGCACCCCGGCCCCGCGGCTGAGCGCGATCCGCCCCGGCGTCGATCGGCGCCTCGAGGCGCTGGTCGCCACCGCGCTGCGCAAGCTGCCCGGGAACCGCTTCGACTCGATGCAATCGCTCCTGGAGGACGTCGAGCGCATCCTCGGCGCCCGCCCCGGCGAGCCGATCGGGGCGCCGGTCCGGAAGGCCCCGGACGTCTACGAGCCGGTGAACCCGGCCGCGCGCGAGGCGCTGAAGTTCCTGCGGCGCCAGCTGCCCTGAGCGCACGGGCGATGTTCACGGCGGGCGCCGGGCCGCCGGCGCGCGGTGGCCGCCGGATCGCCGGCGTGCGCCGGCGATCACCGCGCGCCGAGGTCCTCGATGCGGTAGCCGTCTGGATACGTGCGGCTCTTCGTCCGGGTGAGCAGGCGCGGCGAGCGCCGGCGGGGCATCGCCCGCAGCACCGGGCCGCGCGCGCGGAGCGCCGCCTCGACCGCGCGGCGCAGCGCGGGCGAGGGGCGCGGCAGCCCGACGGCGTCGAGCATGGGGTCGTCGATGAGCGCATGGATGACCTTCGCCCCGAGGGGCCGCAGGGCCCTCGGCAGCACCCAGCTCAGCATGAGGTCCCGCGTCGCGACGGCGAGCTTCCGGTTGTCCTCCGAGAACCGCAGGTGCTCCGCCTCGTAGTCCACGTTGAAGCGCTCGAACGCCTCGTAGCTCGGCGGGATATCCGTGATGTTCATGAGCGTCCCGACGTGCTTCCAGTAGTGGTACTGCGCGAGCTTCTCCTTCTCGGTCGGCTTGCGCCAGGCGAAGCGCTCGTTCCAGCGGATGGGCTCGAAGATGAACGTCGACAGCGTGTAGACGTACTCGTCGTTCGGGATCGTGTAGCGCCGGTGCTGCTGGTTCATGCGCCGCAGCGCCGCCCGGCCGCGCTCGCTGTCGTAGCCGTTCTCCAGCATCTCGGAGAGGATGAGGACCGTGTCGTCGTAACGCTTCTGGGTGCGCTCCAGGAGCTCCCCTGTCCGCACCAGGAGCGGTGTGCCCTTCGCGATGCCGAAGACACGGAGCAGCGCGAGCTCCAGGGCCCGGTGCGTGTCCCAGGGGAAATCATAGCACGTCGACAGAAATACGATCTCCTGATGATCCCTGACGGGATCGAGGTTTGCCTCGATGTGGTCGCGGATCGCATGGCGCGATCGCGATCGGGGAGGGGCCCAGCGCATGGAGAACTCCTGGTGAATATCCGCTCGATGTCACCGAGGCATCCATCATACCTCCGCGTATCCTGACGGAAACGTCGTTGAGCCAGTGGCACGACGAGGGTGGTGGTGATGATGACGAGGAGGATGGTGATGGCGGCGAGATGAGGTGAGGGCGGACGCCGCACGGCGACCCCCGACGTCGGATGAGGCGGGCCGGCCCGGCGAGCTGGCTGGTCGCGGCGCCGAGCCCGGCCCGGGCAGCGGCGGCCCGGGCGCCTGCGGGCAGGGGGACCGAGGCGCTCGAGGAGCTCAGTCCTGCGGGCGTCAGGGCGTGCGTGACCTGCGCGCAGGTGCCACCCTAGCTCCGTGCGGCCTGTCATTGACGACATGATCCAGGAGCTCCTTACACGCCATCGAGCGAGCGGACGGGTGGACCTCAACGACATCGCGGAGGTCATCGATGGCCGGCCGGTCTCGTACGAGGAGGTGGAGCACATCATCGATCGGCTTGAGTCGGAGGGCCTCAGGGTCGCCGAGCCGCTCGACACGGGCGACGTCGAGGTGCTCCGCGCTGTCCTCGCGAGCGCCAGGCGGCTCGCCGACGAGCTTGGGCGCAGGCCCACCATCGGCGAGATCGCGCTGGCCTGTGGCCATGCCCCGCACGCGGTGCGCCGGGCGCTGGAACAAGCGGGGCGGGTCAAGGCTTGCTGAGGAGGAGGCGTGCGGGCCCCTCCGGGCGCGGCGCGGCAAGCTGCGGCGCGGCGCGGCAAGGGCGCGCGCAGCGCGGCAGCGCGGCAGCGCGGCAGCAAACCGAGCGAAACAAACAAAACGAAAGGACAGCTTCGTTGATGCAAGACCGGAGCTCTATCGCGGTGTTACTATGGAGATGGAGGGGAGCTCTGTCGCCGTAGTCGATTGTTTCATCTACGCATCAGGGGGAAGGAAGGCTGGCCCGATGAACATCACGATCACGTTCCGGCACATGGTGGGTACCGAAGCCGTCAAGAAGCACGCTCACGAGAAGGTCGCCAAGCTCCAGAAATTTCTAAGGCAGGCGATGACGGCGCAGGTGACCCTCTCCGTCGAGGGCCTGGTACACGTCGCCGACGTCCGTATCTCCTCCGGCAGCCTGGCCTTCCAGGCGACCGAGCGGAGTGAGGACATGTATGCATCGATCGACATCGTCCTCGACAAGCTCGAACGGCAGATCCGCGATGGCAAGGGACACACCATCGCCCGAAAGCGCGGTGGCACGAGCGCCGGCGAGTACGCCGCCGAGGTGGAGCGGGAGGCTGCGGCGGCGCGCTCCAGATCGTGAGCGGCCGCGCACCGCGTGCGCTGCGCCGCTGAGGCGGCCTCGCTCGCGGCGTGAGCCGCCGGGCGCGCGGGTGAGCCGTCCGGCGCGCCGGTGAGCCGCCGGGCGCCGGGTGCTTCACAAGAGCCCTCCTGCGCGCCCGGCGAATCGCCGCGGCCGCTGCCGAGGCGGCCGCGCTCGCCGCCGGCGCCCTTCGCCGCCGGGCTGCGCCCCGGAGCCCGCGCGCAACCTGCCCGGGGAGACCTGCCTCCGCGGACCGCCTGGCGGTCGGCCCGCGGCGGTGGCGCGGAAGATCACCTCATTCTGGATCGCTCCTCGCGACCGCGTCCTTGAGTCGCGTACCCGTGGTCCACGGGGTACGATGGCGACGTCGGCGCGCTTGGCCCTGGCCGAGCGCAGCGCCCGCCGTCCCACGTGCGCCATCCCAGAGCCCCCTCACCTCGTCCGAGCGCCGAAATCAGCATGCAAGTCTGCGACATCTTGACCGCGCACCAGGTATCCGTCGCCAGCGAGCAGGAGGGGGTCGTCCGCTCCAAGGCCGACGCGCTCCGCCGGCTCGCCGCCCTGCTCGCGACGGGACAGCAGGGGGTCAAGAGCGAGGACATCGAGCGGGTGCTCGCCGAGCGCGAGCGCCTCCAGTCGACCGGCGTGGGCAGCGGCGTCGCCATCCCCCACGGCGCCATGGAGGGCGTCGAGCGGCTGATCGGCGCGGTCCTGCTCTGCCCGAAGCCGATCGACTTCGACGCGATCGACGGGGCGCCGGTGTCCATCCTCGTCGCCGTGATCGGCCCGAAGCGGGCCACCGGCGAGCACCTCAAGACCCTGGCGCGCATCTCCAGGCTCCTGCGGGACGAGACGTTCAGGAGGCGGTTGCTCGGCGCATCGACCGGGCGGGCGGCGTTCGAGCTCATCGCCGCGGAGGAAGGGAGGTCGGTATCGTGAGCGGCGCGCGAAGCAGCAGACAGGAAGGGGACGCGGGCGGCGCGGGCGGCGCGGGCGGCCAGAGGACGCCCCCGGCGGGCGGAGGGCGCGCGGACCGCCCCGTCCTGACGGTGCGGAGCCTGATGGCCGACGAGGGGCTCGGCATCGAGCTCTCGCTGATCGCGGGCGCCGCGGGCCTCGACCGGCCCATCATGAACACCCGCATCCAGAAATCGGGGCTGGCGCTCGTCGGACACTTCCACGGGATCGTCCCGACGCGGGTGCAGATCCTCGGGCAGACCGAGCTCTCGTTCCTCCACAAGCTCTCGCGCGAGGACCGGCTCCTGTCGCTGCGCGGCTTCTTCGAGCTCGGCCTTTGCTGCGTCATCCTCACGCAGGGCGACCAGCCGTTCGAGACGAACAGCTCCGGGATCGGGTTCTTCCCCGTGCCGGAGCTCGCCCAGTGCGCCGAGGAGTCCGGGACGCCGCTCCTCATCTCGGCGGTGCGGTCGAGCGTCACCATCACCGCGCTGCACGCGCTGCTCGACGACCGCCTGGCGCCGCGCATCCGCCTGCACGGCGTGCTCGTCGACGTGTTCGGCGTGGGCCTCTTGCTCATGGGCTCGAGCGCGATCGGCAAGAGCGAGTGCGCGCTCGATCTCGTGATGCGCGGCCACCGGCTCGTGGCCGACGACGCGGTCGAGTGCGACTACCGCCCGCCCGGCATGGTCTTCGGCTCTCCGGCCGAGCTCCTCCGCTACCACCTCGAGGTGCGCGGCCTCGGCATCCTCAACGTGAAGGACCTCTTCGGCGTCACCTCGATCCGCGAGCGCAAGCGGATCGACGTCGTGGTGAAGCTGGTCGAGTGGTCCAAGGACACCGAGTACGACCGGCTCGGGCTCGACGAGCGGTACCACACGATCCTCGGCGTGAAGATCCGGGAGCTCGTCATCCCGGTGCGCCCGGGCCGCGACATGGCGTCGATCCTGGAGGTCGCGGCCCGCAACGAGCTCCTGAAGAACGCCGGGTTCCACGCGGCGCGCGAGTTCTTCGGCAACGTCGAGGGCGAGCTGCTCGGCGAGCGCACGCCGGAGGAGTCGTCGGTGCCGCCGCCGGTGCGGTTCGCGGAGGAGGGGGGCCCGCGGAGCGCGGCGCCGCCCGGCCTGCCCCGGCCGCCGCGGCCCGGCCACGGGACGGACGTGCCGAGCCCGCCGAGCAGCGCCTTCCGGCAGCCGATCGACCGGGGGAGGCCGGCTCCGGACCGCGACCGCCCGAGCTCCGGGTTCGTCGCCACGGAGTCCTCCGTGAGCCTGCCGCGGCCGAGGAGGCGAGGATGAGCGGCGGGAGCGGTCATCAGCCGCCGTCCGAGGGCGCGCCGGGGCGCGTCGTCGTCGTCACGGGGCTCTCCGGCGCGGGCAAGTCCACGGCGCTCCACGCCCTGGAGGACCTCGGCTTCTTCTGCGTCGACAACCTCCCCACCTCGCTCGTCCGGTCGGCGGTCGAGGCGTGCGAGGCGGGCGGGATCACCCGCATCGGGCTCGGCATCGACGTCCGGGTCGGCTCGTTCCTCGCGGGCGCCACGGCGGCGCTCGACTCGATCCGGGTCGGCCGCGACGTGGTGATACTCTTCCTCGACGCCTCGGACGAGACGCTGCTCCGGCGCTTCAGCGAGACGCGGCGCCCGCACCCGCTGACGACCGGCGGCAGCGGCGCCATCGCGATGCTCGACGGCGTCCTCCTCGAGCGCGAGCGGCTGGCGTCGCTGCGGGCCAGGGCGACCATCGAGCTCGACACGACGCGGCTGTCGACGCACGACCTGCGCCGCGTCGTCCTCGAGCGGCTGCGCCCGGCGAAGGTGGACCTGCCCGTCATGTCCACCCGGTTCATCTCGTTCGGCTACAAGTACGGCATCCCGCTCGACGCCGATCTGCTCCTCGACGTCCGCTTCCTCGACAACCCGTATTTCGTCCACGGCCTCCGCGAGCTCACGGGCAACGACGAGCCCGTGCGGGAGTACATCCTGAAGAACCCGGACGCCCTCGAGTTCATCAGCAGGACGGAGCAGCTCCTGTCGTTCTGCATGCCGCGCTACGCCAGCGAGGGAAAGAGCTACCTCACCGTCGGCATCGGGTGCACCGGGGGCCGGCACCGCTCCGTCGTGCTCACCAACGTCCTCAGCGACAGCCTGCGGCGGAAGACCGGGCTCCCGATCACGGTCGTGCATCGAGACGTCGCTCGAGCGAGCGGTAGTATAGTACCCTCGGCGGGCGAGGGGTTGGCCGGGACCCCGAGCGTGGACCTCCGGCTGACGCCGCCTGGGGTGACCGCGCCGGAGTCTCGCCCGGCATCGGGCAAGAGAGCGACGGGGGGCGAGCGGTGACGACCGGGGCGGTAACGAGGCGCTTTACCATCATCAATGTGCGCGGGCTGCACGCGCGCGCCGCGACGAAGCTCGTGCAGCTCGCCGGGCGGTACGACTGCGAGATCTCCCTGACCGGGCCTGATGGGCAGTCGGCCAACGCGAAGAGCGTGATGGGCGTGCTGCTGCTCTGCGGCTCGATGGGCACGCAGATCGAGGTCCGCGCGACCGGCGATCAGGCCGCCGAGGCGGTCTCCGCCATCGGCGAGCTCATCGCCTCGCGCTTCGGAGAGCCCGAGTGACGCGCGGCCCGAGCGCGCTCCCCGCGGGGACCCCGGGCGAACAACCCGTCCCGGCAGACGCCGCTCGCGACGACTCGGCGTCGTCGGGGGTCCGGAGCGACCCGGCGGCGTCAGGGGTCCGGAGCGACCCGGCCGCGCCCGCCCGGAGCGACTCGATGGCGCCCGGCGCCCGGCGCGACTCGATGGCGCCCGGCGCCCGGAGCGACTCGATGGTGCCCGGCGCCCGGACCGAGACGCTGCGCGGCATCTCCGGGTCGCCCGGGGTCGCCATCGGCACCGCCGTCGTGATCGGCGGGCACCGGACGGACCACCCGCGCCGCCGCGTCAGCTCCAGCGAGATCGACGCGGAGGTCGCGCGCTTCGAGGCCGCGGTCGAGCGCGCGCAGGACGAGCTCCGCGACATGTCGAAGCGCCTCGGCAACCACCGCGCCGAGGCGTCGATCCTCGAGGCGTACCTGCTGATGCTGGGCGACGAGACGCTCGCCGACGCCGTGAAGCGCCAGGTCACGGACGAGCGGCGCTGCGCCGAGTGGGCGGTGGCCACCGCGTGCGAGGCGATCGCGGGCCGCTTCGCCGCGCTCGACGACCCGTACCTGCGCGAGCGCAGCCACGACGTGATGTTCGTCGGCGAGCGCCTGCTGCGCGCCTTCACCCTCCCGCCCCAGGAGCCGCCGTCCTCGCGCGACACGTCGCCGCTGTCCACCCGCAGCCTGATCGAGCTGCAGAACTCGATCGCCATGCCCGCGACGTTCGGCGCGGCGATCCCGCGCTTCTCCGGGCCGACCATCGTCATCGCGCACGACCTGTCGCCGGCCGACACGACGGCGATGGTCGACGAGCCGGTCGTCGGCTTCGTCACCGAGGTCGGCACGCGCACGAGCCACACCTCGATCATGGCCCGCGCGCTGGAGATCCCGGCCGTGGTCGGCGTCAGCGACGTGCTGCAGCGCGTGATCACGGGCGACGTCGTCGTGATCGACGGCCTGCGCGGCACGGTGATCGTGCGCCCCGGGCCCGCCGAGCTCGTGGAGGCGCGCGCCCGCGCCGAGCGCCACGTCGCGCTCGCGAAGGAGCTCTCGGAGTCGCGCCACCGCGCCGCCCAGTCGAAGGACGGCGTCAAGGTCTCGCTCCGCGCCAACGTCGAGCTCCCGGCCGAGGCGATCCTCGCCCGCGATCAGGGCGCGGACGGCATCGGCCTCTACCGCACCGAGTTCCTCTACATCGACCGCAAGTCGCCGCCCTCGGAGGACCAGCAGTTCGAGATCTTCCGCGCGGTCGTCGAGGCGCTCCGCCCGAAGCCGGTCACGCTGCGCACGTTCGACATCGGCGGCGACAAGTTCGTCTCCACCTTCCAGGTGCCGCCGGAGATGAACCCGATGCTCGGCCTCCGCGCGGTCCGGCTCGCGCTCTCGCGCCCCGACGTCTTCCTCGAGCAGCTCCGCGCCATGGTGCGCGCCTCCGCCTACGGCGACGTGCGGATCATGATCCCCATGGTCGCGGGCCTCGGCGAGCTCCGGCAGGTGCGCGCGCTGCTGCACCGCGCGCAGGAGCAGGTGCGCGCCCGCGGCCAGCCGTGCGCCGACGAGATCCCGCTCGGCGTGATGATCGAGGTGCCCTCCGCCGCGATCATGGTCGACCATTTCGCGCGCGAGGCCGCGTTCCTGAGCCTCGGGACGAACGACCTCATCCAGTACGCGCTCGCCGTCGACCGGACGAGCCGCTCGCTCGCTTACCTCGCCTCGCCGTTCGACCCGTCGATCCTCCGGCTGATCGCGAAGGTGATCCAGGCGGGGCAGGACTTCAGCCGGCCGGTCTCGATCTGCGGCGCCATGGCGAGCGACCCGCTCGCCGCCCTGCTCCTGCTCGGCCTCGGCATCCGCGACTTCTCGATGGAGGCCGCGGCGATCCCGGAGATCAAGGAGACGCTCCGGCGCGTGTCGCTCGTCGAGGCCGAGGCGGTCGCGGCCGAGGCGCTCGCCTGCGCCACGGCGGAGGAGGTCGAGTGCTGCGTCGCCGCGGCGTTCGCGCCCGATCTCTACGACCTGCTCACGGGAGAGCGCGAGACGAAGTGACCTGCATTGCAGGTCGGCCGCCTCGCCGCCTTCACCTCCTTTTCGCTTGAGCTCGCGTTGAGGGCTTCCTAGCGTGACGTCGCTTCATGAAGTCCCGTAAAGCCATGGGCGCGGCGCCGGGGGCCACGACACTGCCCTCCGAGGCTCCCCTCTCTCCGGCGGCTCCCGCGACAAGCGCGACGCCCGCGACGGGCTCGGCGCGCGTAACGCGCGTTGCGCAGTTCGCGTCCCGCGCGTCGCGCGCGCTCCTGGCCGGCGCGGTCGCGCTCGGCCTGGGCGCGGCGGGCTGCGAGCAGGAGCCGCCGCCCACGCGGCTCGTGGGGCAGGTGCACCTGACGCTGCTCCACACGTCGGACATCCACTCGCGGCTCTTCCCGTACAACCTGCAGCTCGGCCAGGTCGACGCGGGGCTCGGCCTCGGCGAGGCGACCACCATCGCGAACGTCGGCGGCGCCGCGCGCATGTCCCATATCATCGGCCGCGAGCGCGCGCGGTCGTCGCGCGTGCTGCACCTCGACGGCGGCGACTGCTTCCAGGGCGCGCCGATCTTCAACTTCTACTCGGGCGAGGCGGAGATCCGCACCCTCGGCGCGATGGGCGTCGACGCCATGATCGTCGCCAACCACGAGTTCGATCGCGGCGCGCTCAACCTCGGCATCCAGCTCCAGCAGCACGCCGGCTTCCCCATCCTCGCGGCGAACTACCAGCTCGAGGACCCCGCGCAGCCCGGCGCCTCGCCGCTCGGCGCGATCCTTCAGCCGTTCACGGTCTTCGACCTGGAGGGCCTCCGGGTCGGCGTCATCGGCATGGGCAACCTCTCCAGCCTGACGTCGATCTTCGAGGCGCCGAACCGGCTCGGCATCACCCCGCTGAACACCACCGAGGTCGCCCAGTTCTACGTCGACCTGCTCCGCCCCACGGTCGACGTCATCGTCTTCGTCACGCACCTCGGGCTCGACGTCGACGAGCAGATGATCGAGACGACCACGGGCATCGACGTCGTGCTCGGCGGGCACAACCACATCGTGCTCCAGCCGCCGAAGCGCGTGCGCGACTGCTCGCGGTACTACGACGAGGAGAAGCAGAGCCACTACATCCTCCTGAACGACGAGCGCTCCCCCGAGCAAGGCGAGAAGCGCCGGCGCTACTGCGCCCCGCGCGACGTGGTCCTCGCGCACTCCGGCGCGTTCGCGAAGTTCGTCGGCCGCCTCGACCTCGTGCTGTCGAAGGACCCCTCGGAGCTCGGCGCCGCCTACGACCCGCTGAACGGCTTCGAGGTGGTCTCGGACCGGTACGAGCTCTTCCCGGTGACCGAGAGCGTGCCGGCCGATCCGATCGTCGCCTCGGTGCTCGAGCCGTACGGGCAGGGGCTCGACGCGCTCGCGAACCTCGAGCTCCTCGTCGGCTACGCGCTCGACGGCTCGCGCCGCGTGTCGACGAGCGGCGGCGACTCGCCGCTCGGCAACCTGATCGCCGCGGCGATGTGGCTGCGCCTCGGCATCCAGACCGACTTCGCCCTCACGAACACGACGGGCATCCGCGCCGACCTCGTGCCCGGCCCGGTCACGGTCGAGCAGATGTTCAACATCTTCCCCTTCGACAACTCGATCTCGAAGATGCAGCTCTCCGGGCTGGAGGTGCAGGACCTCTTCGACTTCGTGGCGCGCCGCTCGAGCGGCCGCGGGTGCGTGTCGCAGGCGCAGATCGCGGGCGCGCGGGTCGTCATCGACTGCACCGCGCGCCCGTCCCCGGGCGCCGCGCCCGGCGTCGCGACCCACGTCTACATCGGCGCCCACGAGCCGCGGATCGCGTGCCCGAACGGCGACGCCGACTGCCCGGGCGGCGAGGTGGGCAGCTGCGACGTCGAGGCGAACCGGTGCTGGCAGCCGATCGACCCGATCGCGACCTACGAGCTGGCGACGTCGAACTACCTCGCGCAGGGCGGCAGCGGGTTCCGGGTGCTCCAGCGCAACACGACCCAGTTCGACACCCAGGTGCAGCAGCGCGACGCGCTCATCGACTACATCCGCGCCGGCGGCCCTTGCGGCGCGGGCGAGGACGGCAAGCTCCCGACGTGCCGCGCGGACAGCGACTGCGAGGAGGCCCTCGGCGAGGACTACGTCTGCGCGTGCCCCGAGTCGGTCGTCGAGGGGCCTGTGTGCCGGACCGGCGACGCGCCGTGCTCGGCGGGGGCGTGCGTGCTCGCGCGCTGCCGCGACGACGTGGCGGCCTACCAGCGCGACGTCTGCGCGGCGGCGCCGACGGCCGAGGTGCGGCGGCAGTGCGAGAGCGCGCTCGCGCCGTGCAGCGCCGCCGGCGAACAGTGCAAGTACCTGGCGTGCGTCGACCGGCGGCTCGGGAACTTCTCCGACGGTCGCCTGCGGATGGTGGGCCAGTGACGGCGCGGGCGCGGCTCCGGGCGGGGCTCGCGGCGCTCACGGCGACCGCGGCCACGGCGCTCGCCGGGTGCGGCAGCGACGGCGAGCCCCCCCGCGGCGTCTCGAGCTTCTGGGTCAAGGTCGAGAAGGTGAACGGGGAGGCGCCGCCCTCCGCCGACGAGCCCATGCCGGCGAACCGCGGCGACACGGTCGACACCTGGGACTTCCGGATCGAGGCGCGCGACCCGGCCGGCCGCCGGGCGCCCTTCGACGGCGTGGTCCGGCTCAGCGTCGAGCCCGGGGCCGTGATCGACGTCGAGGCCGCCGAGGAGGGCGTCGCCGTGGGCCGCAACATCCGCCTGCGCGGCGGGGTCGCGGTGGGCGCGGTCCACGTGACGGCGGTCTACGGCCCCACCCGGCTCTGGGCCGAGGACATCGGCTACCAGCCCGCGGCCCGGGGGGACCAGCCCGCGTGCTCGAACGGCGCCAACGACGACGCGCCCGGCGACGTGCTCATCGATTTCCCCGCCGACCCCGGGTGCGCCTTCGCCGACGACGACACCGAGGAGGGCGGCTCCTTCAGCGCCGGCGCCTCGAAGCCCGTCGCCTACGCCCTGCCGCGCGTCGCCGACGTCCAGGGCGGCGGCTCGGCGACGCCTTACGCGTTCGAGGGGATGGAGATCAACACCGCGGCCCCCCAGCAGGTCGTCGTCACGCGCGTCGCGAGCGACGGCTTCTACGTCACCGACCTGGCGGGCCAGGACACCGGCTTCAACCACCTCTTCGCGTACAACTTCAACACCCCTGCCAACATGCGAGTCTGCGATCGGCTCGAGTACCTCGCGGGCACGGTGAACGAGTTCTTCGGCTTCACCGAGCTCTCGTTCCCCTCCTACGAGATCGCGCCCTTCCAGGAGGGCACGGCGTGCCCGGTCCCGGAGCCCCGCGTGCTCGACGGGCCTACGATCGCCGACGCCACCGCCATGGAGCGGCTCGAGAGCGGGCTCGTGCGCGTCGAGGGGGTCCACATCAGCAAGAACTTCGGCCCGAAGCCCGCGCGGGACAACGTCTTCGCCCCGGACCAGTCGAACTGCGACCTGAGCGGCGATGGCCAGATCGACTTCGAGAGCCCGGCCGAGGGGAGCTGCGCGAACGCGTGCTCGCGCGACCCCGAGTGCAGCGAGTGGACGGGCTACTCGGCGCGCGGCAACTACAAGGTCACGGACGGATCGAGCATGATCCAGATCCAGACGGCCACGGTGAGCGACTTCGATCCGACCTCGCACCGGGGCCGGGAGCTCGGCGCGGTGACTGGCACGCTCCGGAACTTCTCGGGCGGCTCGCTCAACTGGACGATCGAGGCCCGCTGCCCGGACGATCTCGTCTGCGACGCGCCTGGCTGCGCGCCCGCCGTGAAGAGCTCGAAGGAGGCCTGCGTGCGGATGCGCAGCCTCGACGACAACGACGCGGAGACCAACTAGGACACCGAACAGGTTGAACCCCTGAGAAAATGAACCACAGAGGCACAGAGGGCACAGAGGAAGAGAAAGAGAGAGAGATTTTTATCTTCTCTCTTCCTCTGTGCCCTCTGTGCCTCTGTGGTTCAAATCTCTTCATTCCCGGGCGTTTCGAGCTATCGGTGCTCTAGCCCTCTCCTCCTTTGCCGCGGCCGCGCTGCCCCGCCGCATCACCCAGGCCCCAAGGAAGTCCACCGCCCGCCATGCACCGAAGCGCGCTCCTCGCCCCCGCTGTCTCCGCGGCCCTCCTGCTCACCCTCGCGCCGGCGGCGCTCGCGCAGCCCCAGCCCGGCCCCGCCCAGCCCGCCCCGGTCCCGGCCGGGCCCGCGCCCGCCCAGGCCGCGCCGGCCCAGGCGGTGCCGGCGCCCGCGCCGGCCGCGCCGGCCGCGCAGCCCGCCGCGCCGGTCCAGGCGCCTGCCGCGGCGGCCCCGGAGCCCGTAGCGCCGGGCCCGGAGCCCGCCGCGCCGCCGCCGGCCCCGCCCTCGTCCACGCCGCCGGCGACGCTGCCCCTGGCGTCCACCGTGCCGCAGCTGCCAGGCCCGCCGCCGGAAGCGGCGCAGGCGGCGGAGGATCCCGTCCGGGTGGGCGACGCGATGGACACGCGCCTCACCTGGACCTTCGGCGACGACGACCTGCTCCACGACACGGGCCAGACAACGCCGATCTCGCCGAACCCGAGCATCGGCGACCGGAAGCAATACCGGCTCTTCTTCGACAACCTGAACTCCCGGTTCAGCGGGCGCGAGAACCTGACGCACCTCGCGCTCTACCGGCGGATGCCGGGGTTCATCCGCGGGCTGGACACCGAGGCCTCGCTCGTCCTGCGGATCGACATCGCGGCGCTGTCCAGGAACACCAACAACGTCAATCAGGCGCTCTACGACGCCGGCTCGTTCATCCGCGCCTTCTATCACACGGACGGCAGGGTCGACGGGAAGACCGGGGTGGGCGTCACGCTCTGGCCCCTCGACACCGATCGCTTCCGCCTCGGCTACCTCTACGACATCTCGTGGGGCGGCACGAACGCGTCGATCAACCAGTCCATCTTCCCGCGCATCATCGGCAGCGCGCCCGGCGCCAAGGTCCAGTACGACACCGAGCGATTCAGCGTGTATGCGGGGCTCAAGATCGCCAGCCTGACCCAGACGCAGCGGGTGCTCCTCTCCGGGACGAGCGAGGTCGACCAGATCAGCATCGCGCAGACGAACTACGGTGTCCTCGTCGGCGGCGGCGCCGAGCTCCACCCCTACGTGCACGCCGACCTCGGCGCCGGCTACTTCCAGCAGGGCAGGTTCGACTGGCCCGACGTCGCGGGCGAGCCGGTCTACACCTACGGCGCCTCGGCCCGCATCGTCGCCCACAAGAAGGGCGAGCCGATCCCGCAGTCGGTCGACTTCCTGCTCTACCGCAACGACCCGAACCGGCCGCAGATCATCTTCAAGCCCGAGACGTACACGCCGGGCAACACGACGTGGGCGGTGAGCCTCGAGGCGTCGAACCTCTTTCAGAACCTCAAGGACTTCGAGTCCGCGGGCGCGACCACCCACCAGGCGGCCCGCGCCGGGGCCGTCCAGGGGGTCATCAAGTCAGGGTACGCGCGCGCGAGCCTCACCGGCATCTACCGCGATCTGCCGTTCGTGCTGCGCAACCAGCCGAGCTTCATCCCGTTCCAGACGATCCCTGACGTCCGCGGCGCCTCGACGGCCGACGAGCTGTTCTTCGCCCTGGCCGCCGACTACTACATCGCTTCCGCGCGGCTCACCCCCGGTATCGGCGCGGGGCTCCAGTTTCCCGCCTCGTTCCGGACGACCTCCTTCGACGCCTACAGCGCGCCGATCGCCCGCACCGTGGTCGTGCGCGAGCAGGGCAACCTCTCGATCCTCCCTTACGACACGTCCGCTGTCCCCATCGTCCAGGCCCGCGTGAGCCTCAAGTGGGATATCAGCAAGATCCTCTCCGCGGTCGCGTGGGCCCAGTACGTGCGCGACAACAACGGCACCTTCATGCAGCGCGACCCGTCCGAAGGCACGGTGGCGCTGCGCACCTTCGTGAACCCGGACTTCTTCGGCCTCGGCACGAGCGTCCAGGCCCGCTTCTGACGCGGCGGCCGCCGCTGCGCCCCCGTACCCGCGCCGTCACGCAGCGCGCCGTCACGCCCTGCGCCGCCGCGCTGCGCGCTCATCGCGGCTGGAACGCCTTGAAGGCCGACACGGCCCGCTGCGTGGTGCTCACCGTCTCGACGATGCGGAAGCCGCCGCGCAGGTAGAAGCCCTCGAAGTGGAGGACGCTCTCCCCCTCGGCGGGCTCGATCTCCCAGTAACGCGAGAGCTCCTTCGACGTGCCGAGCACCGCGATCCGCCGCCACCCGGACGGGATCATGCCAGTCCACTCCGGCCCGCGCTTCTCCGTCAGCTCGAAGTCGTCGCGGCTGTGCTTCACCCGGAAGCTCGCGTCCGGGCCCGAGCCGATGCGCGCGTCGAGCATGCCCCCGGGCGGCCCCTTGGCCTCCTGATCTTGCCGCCGCGGCCCGCGCTTGCTCACGCGGTAGCCCGCGACCGAGTGCGGATCGAGGTAGTAGGTGCCCCCCTCCTTGGTCGCGCGCAGCCGCCCCGCGTAGATCGCCTGGCGCACGGCGCTCTCCGAGATGCCGAGCTGCTGCGCCGCCTCCGGCACCGTCACCGTGTAGCGCGCCCGCGGCGTGGCCGGCGCGGAGTCGGGCGGCAGCCGCTTGCGCGCCACGCAGTCGAGCATCACGTGGAACGCCGGATCGCGGTACACGTCGGCGGTCGCGACGCTCCGGCCCGCGACCGAGGTCCTGTCCAGCAGCGGGTTCTCCGGGCCGAGGACGAGGTCGGTCAGCTCGGCCTCGGACACGGACGGATCCCTGGCCGCGGTCAGCACCCGGCACAGGAACGTCCCGAGCTCGCCGGTCGGCGTCGCGAACTCGACCGTCTCGCCGGACAGCAGCGTGTATTGCGTCTTCATCTCGCCCCTTCGAAGCTCGTCTCGTGCGCTCTCCCGCGCCGCGCGCCGCACGCGTGCCCGGGGCCACGCGAGCCCGATCCGTCCAGAAGCCGGACGAAGTCCCTGGATGGCGCCGCTCCCGGCGCCCGCAGGCGGATCTCACCCCATCGGGGTCGCCGCGCCGGCGGAGCCCGCCTCATGGACAGGACCGCCCGCGCGTCGCCCCTCGGGCACGCGTTCAGCGCCGCAGCTACGTATTACTGTATGCCCGTTCAGTCAGTTTGCGTCTAGTGCCTTCGCGCCCTGGTAGGACAAAACCCGTCCCGCACTGCGGCGGTTCGCTGTCCGCAACTATCTGAAACGACTCATTTATTCTGTGCGCTTAGAACGCGAGGAACCCGCGGAAAAATCGTCGACCCCCGCAAACCGGTGCGATCCAGGGCGCCGGAGCCGGCGCGGTGCCCGGGCTCGCAGGGAGACCCACGAGGGGGCTGTTCAGTGCCCGGGGGCACGGTCTGTTCAGGGGGCGGGCTTCTGCCGCGTCTCGGCGAGGGCCTGGATCGTGTCGGGGTCGTGGTCGCGGATGAGGTCCACGCCGTTGCGCGCGAACTGGACCGCCGCGGCCAGCGCGGTCCGGCTGCGCTCGCGGTCGATGGCCCACGCCGCGTGCCGCACGAGCAGCGCGAGCTGCAGCGCCCGGCCCAGCGTGATCGCCACCCTCCGGGCGCCCGCCTCGAGGCCGTCGCGGTCGGTGGCGGACATCTCCTTGATCCACGCGCGCGCGTGGGACACGGCGCGCGACGCGGCGGTCTCCGCCTCGGCGAGCTTCGGCTCGACCACGCCGGTGAGGAGGCGCGCCACCTCGGCCGCGAGGATGTCGAGCGAGCTGTCCTTCAGGATCACCCGCAGCGCGTCGAGCGAGAGCACGTTCGTCGTGCCCTCCCAGATCGTGAGGACCTGCGCGTCCCGGAGCAGCCGCGGCAGCCCCGTGTCCTCCACGTAGCCGGCCCCGCCGAACGCCTCGAGCACCTCGCTCAGCACCGACACCGCCTGCTTGGCCGTCGTCAGCTTCGTGATCGGGATGATCAGCCGCAGGAGCTTCGCCTCCGACTCGGTGAGCGACCCCGTCTCCTCGCGCCCGAGCAGCTCGATCGCGCGGAAGGTCAGGTGGAAGGCGCCCTCGAACTCGGCCTGGAGCTCGGCGAGCGTGTCCATGTGCAGCGGCTTCTCCGCGAGCGGCGTGCCGAACTGGACCCGGCGCTGGGCGTAGGAGCGCGCCAGCGCGAGCCCCCGCCGCATCCCCGCGATCGCGCTGACGGCGTTCCAGGTGCGGGTGACGTTGAGCATCGGCGCGATCGACCGGACGCCGTTCGACAGGCCCGCGACCGGCGTCGCCAGGGCGCCCTCGAGCGCGATCTCGGCGGTCGGGACCTTGCGGGTGCCGAGCTTGTCCTTCAGCCGGTTGAGCACGATGCCCTCGCGGCGCCCGTCGTCGCCGGCGAGCTCCAGGTAGAACAGCGCGAGCCCGCGGCTGCCCTCCGGGTTGCCCTCGGGGCGCGCGAGCGCGAGCGCCATCTCGGACGTGGCCGACGAGGCGAACCACTTCGTCCCGTAGAGCCGGTAGGCCCCGTCCGGCCCCGGCCGCGCCACGGTCTCGGTCCGCCCCACGTCCGAGCCGCCGGCGCGCTCCGTCATCCACTGGCCCGACGTCCAGGCGGCGGCGGGGTCGCGGCTCGTCAGCCGGGGCACCGCGCGGTCGATGAGCGCGCGGTTGCCGCTCGCGAGGAGCGTCCGCGCGGCGCCGTCGGTCATCGCGAGCGGGCAGGTGTACACGTCGCTCGACGCGTCGAAGAGGTACGCCAGCGCGAACTGGTGGACGCGCGAGAACGCGCCGTGCGCCCGCTCGTACGCCGCGGCGACCACCCCGTGCTCGCAGGCGATGCGGGCCGCCTCCTTCCAGAGCTGCGTCACCTCGACGTGGTCGACGCGCTGGCCCCAGGCGTCCCACGACGTGAGCTTCGGCTCGTTGGGGCGGTCCGCGATCTGCAAGCGGTAGAGGTGGCCGCCGGCGAGCTCGCCCATCTCCCGCAGCGAGGGCGTGATCGACGCGGCCACCTCGCGCGGCAGCGCGCGCGAGAGATAGGACCGCAGCACGCGATCGTCGTCGTACTGGTTCCCGAGCGTGGGGGGGTCTTGATAGAAAGCCACCGGCCGACTCCTAGGTTGTGCGCCGCAGCCCGAACGATGCGACGCGGACGCGCCGATCCGCGCTCCGCGCGCCCCCATGCGGGGGCGCGCGGCGACTCGCAGCCTCGATAAACTCGAAGCTACTGAACCCGTCCCATCCGGTTCAACAGGAAGCCGAAGCTGCGTCGCGGCGACGCAGCGATCGGTGAACCTCTGCTGTCAATTTCAGCGCGATCGCCGCTTTCTGTGCGGTATCCGCGTGCCTTGTCGCACGAAAAGAAGCGCAAGTCGCTCTATGTGCGGTTCTTGACTTCTCCGATGTACCAATGCATATGGCTGCCGGTGAAGCTCTCGAACAAGGGTCGCTACGGTGTGCGCGCATTGTTCGATATCGCCTTCCACAACGACGGGCGGCCGACCCAGATCCGGGAGATCTCGGAGCGCGAGCTCATCCCGGCGCGCTTCCTCGAGCAGATCTTCCAGGATCTGAAGAAGGCCGGGCTCATCAGCTCGAAGCGGGGGCCGCGCGGCGGCTACCACCTCGCGCGGCCCGCGAGCGAGATCAGCCTGGGGGACGTCGTCCGCGCCCTCGAGGGGCCGGTCGCGGTGATCGCGCCCGACGACGAAGGCAATCCGGAGAGCTCGCCGCTCGACCCGCCCACGGCCGTGTTCCACGATCTCGCGAGCGCGATCGAGCGCTGTTTCGACTCGGTGTCGATCGCCGACGTCTGCGAGCGCGGCGTCGAGCTCGGCGTGCGCCGCAAGGGGCGGCCGGAGCGATCGACCTACGTGATCTGAGCCGACAACCATGAGAAGCCCCGACCGAGCCGCCCCGTCCCCCGGCGTCCCCCGCGCAACCGCGGAGGACGCGGTCCAGCTGCCGCCGCTGCCGTCGCACCCGCGCGTCGTCGACAGCGTGCTCGACCTCGTGGGCGACACGCCGCTCTTCGAGATCCGGCGCGTCGACGCGGCGACGCCCCGGGGGCGCGTGTTCGGCAAGGCCGAGCAGCACAACCCGGGCGGCTCGCTGAAGGACCGGATCTGCCTCGCGATGGTCGAGGGCGCCGAGGCGCGCGGGCTGCTTGGCGCGGGCGCGGGCGGCGTCGTCATCGAGCCGACGTCGGGGAACACCGGCATCGGGCTCGCGATCGTGTGCGCGGCCAAGGGGTACCGGTGCATCCTGACGATGCCGGCGAGCATGAGCCTCGAGCGGCGCCAGCTCCTCGAGGCCTACGGCGCGGAGGTCGTGCTGACCGAGCCCGAGCTGCAGATGGAGGGCGCAATCGACAAGGCCCGCGAGCTCGCGGCCGAGATCCCGGGCGCGATCATCCTCAGCCAGTTCGACAACCCCGACAACCCGCGGGTCCACGCGGAGACGACGGCGCGGGAGATCCTCCACGCGATGGCCGGCCTCGACGCGCCCGGGCAGCCCGGCCCCCGGCAGTCGCTGGCGATCGACGCGTTCGTCGCCGGCGTGGGGACGGGCGGCTCGGTGAGCGGGGTCGGGCGCGTGCTCAAGCGGCTGCGCGCCGCGACGCGCGTCATCGCGGTCGAGCCCGAGTCGTGCGCGACGATCTCGCGCGGCGAGCGCGGGCCGACGAAGATCCAGGGGCTCGCCGCCGGCTTCGTCCCCGACAACTACGATCGGCGCGTGGTCGACGAGGTGCGCACGGTCAGCGATCGCGACGCGTACGAGACGAAGGTGGCGCTCGCCCGGCAAGAGGGGCTGCTCGTCGGCATCAGCGCGGGCGCCGCGGTGCGGGTGGCGCTCGACGTCGCCCGCGAGCTCGGCCCGGACGCGAACGTGGTGACCGTCCTCTGCGACACGGGCGAGCGGTACTTCAGCCTGGACGAGTACTTCCGATGAGCGGCGGCGACGGCGAGACGGTCCGCGGGTGCGTGCTCCTCGTCGGCGCGGGGGGGATCGGCGGGCCCGCCGCGCTCGCGCTGGCCGCGGGCGGCGTGCGCGAGCTCCGGGTCGCCGACGACGACGAGGTCGAGCTCACCAACCTGCACCGGCAGATCCTGTTCGACGACGACGACATCGGCCGCCCGAAGCTCGACGCCTTCACCGAGGCGCTGCGCCGCCGTTTCCCGAAGGTCCGCGTCGATCGCCGGTTCGGCCGGTTCACGCCGAGCTCGGCGGCGGCCCTGATGCCGGGCGTCTCGGTCGTCGTCGACGCGACCGACAACTTCGCGTCGCGGTTCCTGATCGCCGACGTGTGCCGCCTCACCATGACGCCGGTCGTGCACGCGGCGGCGGTGCGCTGGCGCGCGACGGTGATGGCGGTCGCGGCGGGCGGGGGGCCTTGCTACCGCTGCCTGTTCGAGGACCTGCCGACCGGCGAGGCGCCGGATTGCGCTACGGCCGGGGTGGCGGGCCCTGTGTGCGGCGTCGCGGGCGCGATCGCGGCGGATCGGGCGCTCGCGATCCTGAAGGGCGACACCTCGATCTTCGGCCGGATCGCGACCTACGACGGCCTCACCGACGCGCTGCGGAGCGTGCCCGTCGCCGCGCGGTCCGCCTGCGCCCTGTGCGGCGCTCGCGCCGCGATCGCGACCATCGACGCATCCCGTTACGTGAACTCGTGTGCTGCACAAGGGGACAGCGAGAGCGGCTCCCCGACCCACGTTGAAGGGGACAGCGAGAGCGGCTCCCCGACCCACGTTGAAGGGGACCGCGCAAGCGGATCCCCGACGTACGTTGATGAACGGAGCCGCGAGAGCGGCTCCCCGATCCACCTCAACACTGGAGAGCAAGACCATGGCTGACACCGCGACCGTCCGCATCCCGACCCCGCTCCGCACCCTCACCGGCGGACAGGACGAGGTCAAAGCCGCCGGCGGCACCGTCGGCGAGCTCATCGAGAACCTCGAGAAGAGCTACCCCGGCATCCGCGACCGACTCCTCGACGACAAGGGGGTGCGGCGCTTCGTGAACATCTTCGTCGGCGACGAGGACATCCGCTTCCTCGACGGGCTGAAGACGCCGGTGAAGGGCGGCGACCAGGTCGCGATCGTCCCCGCGATCGCCGGGGGCTGAGGTGGACGACCCGCGCTATCTCCGCCAGGTGCTGCTCGCGGAGATCGGTCCAGAGGGGCAGGCGAGGCTCGGGGCGGCGACGGCGCGCGTGCTGGGCGACGGCGGCGGCGCCCTGCCGCTCGCGTACGAGGTGGCGGAGCGCTACGCGCGCGGCGCCGGCTTCGGCGCGCTCGCGGCGGGCGCGATCGACCTCGCCGCGCTCGCGCCCGCCGACCTCGTGACCTCGCCGCCGGCGCGGGCGGTGCTCGCCGGCGCGCGCGCGGCGCTCGCCGAGATGCGCGCCGCGCTCGGCCTGGGCGGCGCGCGGCCGGGGCGCGCGGGGGAGGGCGGCCCGTGAGGCACGCGCTCGTCCGCTCCCGCCGGATGGCGTCGGTCGTCGACGCCGTGGGCGACACGCCGCTCGTGCGCCTCTCGCGCATCGGCCGCGAGACGCCGTCGGTCGAGGTCTACGCCAAGCTCGAGTTCACGAACCCCGGCGGCTCCGTGAAGGACCGCGCCGCCCTGCGGATGATGAGCCGCGCGGCCGCGGACGGCCGCCTGACGAGCCAGAAGACGCTCATCGACTCGACGAGCGGCAACACCGGCGTCGCCTACTCCCTCTTCGGCGCGGCGATGGGCTTCAAGGTGGCGCTCGTCATGCCGTCGAACGTGTCCAAGGCGCGCAAGGACATCGCGCGCGCGTTCGGCACGGAGCTCATCTTCAGCGACCCGATGGAGGGCTCCGACGGCGCGATCCGCCTCGTGCGCGAGCTGGTCCAGAAGGACCCGGAGAAGTACTTCTACCCGGACCAGTACTCGAACGAGGACAACCCGCTCGCCCACTACCACGGCACGGCGCGGGAGATCCTCGACGCTGTCGGCGACAGGATCACGCACTTCGTGGCCGGGGTCGGCACGAGCGGCACCATCGTCGGGACGAGCCGGCGGCTCCGGGAGCACCACCGGCCGATCCGCTGCGTCGCGGTGGAGCCCGAGGACGCGCTCCACGGGCTGGAGGGGCTCAAGCACCTGCCGAGCTCCCTGGTCCCCGCCATCCACGACGCGGCCGCCTACCACGAGACGATGCGGATCTCGACGGAGCAGGGCTGGGACATGTCCGATCGCCTCGCGCGCGAGGAGGCGCTGCACGTGGGGCACTCGGGCGGCGCGGCCGTCTTCGCGGCCTTCGAGATCGCGAGGCGCCTGCACAGCGAACAGCAGGGCGGGTGCGTCGTGGCGATTGTCCCGGACCGGGGCGACCGCTATTTTGCGCCCATGAAATGGGAGAAACGTTACGTATGGTGATGTCTTCCCACCCGTGGACCGCCGGCGGGGTCGTCCTCAAGGCGAGCGTGCTCGCGGCGGTCGAGGCCGAGGCGCTCGCGGGCTACGCGCGCGACGAGGAGGCCTGCGGCTACCTGAAGGGGCCCGCGGGCGAGCCGCTGCTCTGCGACGAGCACGTCCGGATGGAGAACATCGCGAACAAGCTCCACGCGGTCGACCCGGAGCGGTATTTCCGGACGGCGCGGACGTTCTTCGACTTCAACGGCAAGCGCTTCTCCGATGCCGTCGACAAGAGCGCGGCGGAGGGGCGCCCGGTGAAGGTGCTCTATCACTCCCACCTCGACGCGGGCGCCTACTTCAGCCCGACCGACGCCGCCATGATGAGCGGCGGCGAGCCGCCGGCCGAGGAAGGGGGCCAGATCGTGATGGGGCCCGGGCCGGCGTTCCCGCTCGCGTTCCTCGTCACGAGCGTGCGCGGCGGCTCGGGCGAGGGGCGCCCCGAGGGGGCGCCGCGCGTCGCCGAGCACCGCCTCTTCGTGTGGGACGGCGCCGCGTTCGTCGCGTCGACGTTCGACGTCGTCGATTGATCTCATCGCGCCGAGGCCCGCGTCGTTCGCCCTCGCGCTGCCCGCGTCCGCTTGCAGGGGTTCCGCACCCGAGGCCCAGAGAGGCCGAATCCGTAGTCGTCACTTGATCATCGAAGGAGTTGCCTAAATGTCAGGTTTTGTTGTCTGGTTCACCGGTCTGAGCGGCGCAGGCAAGAGCACGCTCGCGGCGATGCTCTCGGCCGAGCTCCGCGCCCGCTCCGTCCACGTGGAGGTGCTCGACGGCGACGAGGTGCGCACGAACCTCTCGAAGGGCCTCGGGTTCTCCAAGGAGGACCGCGATACGAACATCCGGCGGATCGGATACGTGGCGAAGCTCATCGCCCGGTCGGGCGCTTGCGCGATGACCGCAGCCATCAGCCCTTACAAGGCGATCCGCGACGAGCAGCGGGCCCAGACGCCCCGCTTCGTCGAGGTGTTCTGCTCCTGCACGATCCCGGTGCTCACCGAGCGCGACGCGAAGGGCCTCTACAAGAAGGCGCTCGCGGGCGAGATCAAGAACTTCACGGGCATCGACGACCCGTACGAGGCGCCCGAGAACCCCGAGGTGGTCGTCCACACCGACAAGGAGACCAAGGAGGAGAGCCTCGCGAAGATCCTCGCGAAGCTCGAGGAGCTCGGGTACGTCCCGCGCCGCGGCGCCGCTGTCGCGGTGTCCGGCGCCGCCGCCGCGGGGGCGGCCGCGGCGGGCCGCGGGCTCATCGCGCCGCACGGCGGCGAGCTCGTGAACCGGTGGGTCGAGGGCGCGGAGAAGGCGTCGCTCGCGGAGCGGGCGAAGGGGCTGCCGGTCATCGAGCTCGACGAGCGCACGGAGAGCGACGTCGAGATGATCGCGGTCGGCGCGTTCTCGCCGCTGCGCGGCTTCATGAACTCGAAGGACTACCTGCGCGTCGTGCGCGAGATGCGGCTCGAGAACGGCCTGCCGTGGTCGATGCCGATCACGCTCGCCGTCTCGGAGCAGGCGGCGGAGGGGCTCCGCGTGGGCGCCGAGGCGGCGCTCCGCACGCGCGACGGCCGCATCGTCGCGGTCATCGAGGTGAGCGACAAGTGGCGGCCGAACAAGGAGCTCGAGGCGCAGGAGGTCTTCCGGACGACCGAGACGAAGCACCCGGGCGTCGCGTACCTGATGAGCACGGGGCCCGTGTACGTCGGCGGCGAGATCCGCGTGCTCGAGCGGCCGGTCGAGTCGCCGTACCCGGCGTACCACCGGGATCCGGCGGTGACGCGGGCGTACTTCGCCGAGAAGGGGTGGCGCCGCATCGTCGGGTTCCAGACGCGCAACCCGATCCACCGGGCGCACGAGTACATCACCAAGACGGCGCTGGAGATCTGCGACGGGCTGATGATCCACCCGCTCGTCGGCGCGACCAAGTCGGACGACATCCCGGCGGACGTCCGGATGCGCTGTTACGAGGAGCTCATCGCGAAGTACTATGTGAAGGACCGCGTGCTCCTCTCGATCTACCCGGCGGCGATGCGCTACGCGGGCCCGCGCGAGGCGATCTTCCACGCGCTCGCGCGCAAGAACTACGGCTGCTCGCACTTCATCGTGGGGCGTGACCACGCCGGCGTCGGCAGCTATTACGGCACGTACGACGCGCAGGAGATCTTCAATGTCTTCAGCCCCGGCGAGCTCGGCATCACCACGCTCAACTTCGAGAACGCGTTCTACTCGACCGTTGTCGGAGCGATGGCGACGGCGAAGACGGCGCCGGGCGACGCGTCGACGCAGGTCAACCTGTCCGGGACGAAGGTGCGCGAGCTGCTCCAGAAGGGCGAGCTGCCGCCGCCGGAGTTCTCCCGCCCGGAGGTCGCGCGCATCCTCATCGACGCGATGCGCGGCTCGTCGTAGCGCTCCCGGCCTGAGGGCAGCGGCGCGCGGGGTCGCCGAGGGGGGCCGCCGCGCGGCTCCAGGCATGGCGCGCCTCGCGCGTACCGCGGCCCTCACGCTGCTGGCCGCGCTCGCCGGGCTCTCCGCTGGGGCGCCGGCGCGCGCGGACCTCAGCGACGACGCCGCGCGCGTGGCGCGGATGTGGTCGCTCTCCGGCGCGCGCGTCGCGCGCCTGCCCCCCCTCTTCATCGAGCACGGACGCACCAGGCTGGTCGCGATCACCCCGCCGCCCGCCGGCACCTCCGGCGCTGCCGGCATACCCGGCGTGGCCGGCATACCCGGCGCTGCCGGCGCAAAGGCCGACGAGTGCCTCACGGCCGCATTTATCGCGCCCCGCATCGTGGAGTTCACGCTGGAGACCTCGCCCCTCGCGGGCGACGTCTCGGCCCTCGAGGGCCTCGTTCAGCGGCTGCGCGGCCGGGATCCCGACGAGGAGCGGCGCGTCCACAGCGTCGGCGGGGCCGCGGTGATCACGCGGTGCGGGCCCGCGCGCGAGGAGCTTGGCCGCGTCGCGGTCGAGGTGCTCTCGCCGCGCGGCGCCTTCGACGTCGTCGTCGCCTCGTCGAGCGCGCCGCCCGAGCGCATCGAGGCGATCCTGCCGGAGCGCGCGTTCGGGCCCGAGGCGCCGCGCGGCGACCCGGGGCGGCCAGCCGAGCCCGGTCCGCTCGATGCCCGGGTCGCGCGGGCAGCGCGCCGCGCGCGGGCGGAAGGGGCGCTCCGCGTCGTGCCGACCGAGATGAGCTCCTCGGTGGTCGGGACGGGGCAGTTCTCGGTCAAGCTCGCCGAGGGGTGTCACCGGATCGATCTGATGGCCGAGGTGCCGAGCGCCACGGTGCGCCGCGCGACCGACCTCGACGCCGAGGCGCGCGAGGCGGGCACGGGGAGGCAGCTCGACCGCGACAGGTCCGACGCGCCCGATGGGCGGCTCGACTTCTGCCTTGGCGAGCCGGGCGTCGTGGAGGTGCCGTTCCTCGGGGCCGCGGGCCCGGTGAAGGTCGTGCTGTCCGACGCGCACTGGCCGCTGCCCCCGTTCGTGCCGGGGCACTTCGGCGCGCGCGCCCGGGGCAACCTGGCCGCGGCGCTGCACCGCCGCCACGCGCCCGCGCCCCGCGCGCAGCCGATCGCCGAGGCGGTCGGCGCGCAGGGCGACACGCTGGTCCCGGTCCAGGTCGAGCCGGGCCGCTGCTACTTCGCCGCCGCGGGGCTGGTCCGGGGCGAGCTGCGCGCGCTGCGGCTCTCCGTCGAGCTGGGCGACCACGCCGGCCGCGACGACGCCGGCGACGGCGGCGAGGGCGCCGGCGTGGCCTTCTGCTCCGACCTCGAGGAGAGCGCCGCGCTCCGCGTCGGCGCGCGGGGCAACTCGGCGGTCTGGGTGCTCGCGGTCTGGCCGATGGACTGACGCCAGCGCGAAGAAGCGAGAGATGTGAACCACAGAGGCACAGAGGGCACAGAGGAGAGAGAAGAAGGGAGCAGAAGTTCTCTCCTCTCTCCCCTCTGTGCCCTCTGTGCCTCTGTGGTTGATTTTCTTTGTTTGCTCGAGTCTCGCCCCGCGCGCTCTCTCACCCCGCGTCGCGCCGCCCTCTCGGCCGGCGCTCGGGGATCGGCTCCGACCTGGGGCCGGGCACGGCGCCCGACTGGGCCCGCTCCGGCAGGAGCTGGCGGAGCTGCCAGGCCTGCAGGCACGCGCGCCGCTCCGCGTCCCGCAGCGCGTGCTGGTGCTGGCCCATCATGAACGCCGGCACGACCAGCATGAACAGGGTCGTCAGCGTCAGCGCCGTCATCGTCGGGATCCTCGAGTGCTCGACGGCCTGGGGCAGGATGATCATCGCCCCGTCCGTGAACTCGTACGAGGGGGGCAGGAGGCCCGAGTACTCGATCCACGCGGCGGCCAGCACCGCGGCGCAGCCGGTCACGACCACGGCGACGCGGTACGCCGTCCGGTACGTGAACGAGTTGCCGTACGTGAAGATGACGAGGAGCATCGGCATGAAGAGCAGCGGCCCGAAGCCGCGCCCGATGCACAGGAAGCTCAGCACGTTGAAGACGAACCCGCCGTAGGCGTACCACTCCGCCGCCGGGCGGTGGACGACGCGCGCGGCGACGCACTTCATCAGCGCCGCCAGGGCGGTGAAGACCAGGATGCAGGCGAAGACCTGCCACTCGCGGATGCCAAGCCACACCGCGGCCACGAGCGTCGCGATCGCCGTCGCGAGCAGCTCGGCGCGGATGCCCGCGTGCAGCTGCAGGCGGTGTCGCGCCGCGGCGGCCGCGTCCAGCTCGGCGAGCACCTCCTGCGGCATCTCGCGCGGCGGCTCGGTCAGGATGCGCCGGAGCGTCTCCAGGGCGCGATCGTTCGACGGGTCGAGGGCGAGCGCCTGGCCGACCTCGCTGAGCAGCGTCTTGCGGGCGCTCTCGGCCTCCTTCCCGCCGTCGAGCGCCTTCGCGATCTTCTCCTCGGCCATGCCCGCGTGCCGCGCGGCGAGGCCGCGGCGCAGCTCGACGTCCTTGTCGCCGTCGAGGAACCGCTCGACCGCCTCGTAGAGCGCGCGCGCCGTCGGGTAGCGCTCGGCCGGCTCGCGCCGCGTCGCCTTCACGCAGATGGCGTCGAGCTCCGGGGGCACCTCCCGCTCGGGCGCGCGCACCGACGCCCGGGCGTCGGCGCCGTGGATGAGCGAGTCGAGCATCTCGTTGCGGTCCTTCTTCGGGTGCAGCGGCTTCAGCGTGAGCAGCTCGAAGAGGATGGCCCCGAGCGAGTAGACGTCGCTGCGCGCGTCGAGCGTGTCGACGCAGCCCTGCGCCTGCTCCGGCGACATGTAGCCGAGGGTCCCGAGCACGTCGCCCGGGATGGTCCTCGTGCTCATCGGATCTTCCCCCATGTCGATGGTCTGGAGCGGCGTGTCGATGAGCTTGGCGACGCCCCAGTCGAGCAGGTACACCTCGCCGAAGTCGCCGAGCATGATGTTGGCGGGCTTGAGGTCGCGGTGCAGCACGCCGCGGGAGTGCGCGAAGTCCACGGCGATGCAGATGGACGAGAACGCGGTGAGCAGCTTGCGGCGCGAGAAGCTCTGGAGCGCCGCCGCGTCGCCCTCGCGCAGCTCGTTCAGGATCCTCGCCAGCGTGAGGCCCCGGAGGCGCTTCATCGTGAAGTAGGCCGAGCCCTTGGCGTCCACGCCGAGGTCGTAGACGGGCACGATCGAGGGGTGCTCGAGCTGGCCCTGCACCCGGGCCTCGCGGAGGAACCGGTGGTGGAGCGTCGTGTCGCCCTGGTGCTCCGCGCGGATGACCTTCATGGCCACGTCGCGGCCGATGCGGCGGTCCCTGCAGAAGTGGACCTCCCCCATCCCGCCGACGCCGAGCAGCGAGCGCACCTCGTAGCGGGGTCCGTCGCTGGCGATGTCGGACAGCTCCGCCCGGGCGCGGCCGGGGTTCACCGGCGTGGGGCTCTGTCCGAGCGAATCTCCGCCCTTTCCGCGAGATTTTCGCATCTCGGGGAGCTGCTCGAGCGTCTCGAAATCGTCGTCGAACAGAGCCATGGCCTTCGGGAAGCCAGGCTCAGTCGCGCCGTGCCAGCAAAACCCCACACCGGCAGGGCTCCGCGGGCGCCCCCCGGACCGTCTACTGACGGTCACGAGCTGCGCTGCGGATCGCTGGGCTTCCTTGAGGGAAGGATCTCGTATCGGGTGGTGATGTCAACGGGGTGCTGCGTCCGTGCATGACAGCGGGCGAGCCGTGCGGCTCGGCGTCCGATCTCGCCCAGCCGGGGTGAAGGCGTGTGAATCGCGTGAAATGAAGGTCGATGTCGGGCGCTCGGCGACGCGCGGCGCACGTGCAGAGGGCTGTGCGGCGCGCCGTCGGTGTGCCTCAGCACAGGGATCATGCATGTCGGGAGATCGCCGCGCGCCGTGCGCCGTTATCGACGAGCCGCGGAGTCGGCGTGGGCGCCGCGCCGCGGGAGAGCTCCGCGAGGCCCCGACGAGGGCGCGGCACGCTCGCCGCGCTCAGCGTCCGACGAGCGCGAGCAGCGTCTTCTTGTTCGTCAGGCCGACGTGCCGCCCGAGCGGCGCGCCGTTCTGGAAGGCGACCACCGTCGGCAGCCCGCGGATCTCGAACTGCTTCGCGGCCGCGGGCGACTCGTCGACGTCGAGCTTGACCACCTTGACCTGGCCCGCCGTCTCCGTCGCGATCTCCTCGACGATCGGCGCGAGCCGCTTGCAGGGGGCGCACCAGGACGCGGAGAAGTCGACGAGCACCGGCGTGTCCGTCTCCAGGACCTCTCGAGCGAAACTCAGATCGTTGACCTCGATGACGTTCTTGCTGCCCATGGCGCTGTCCTTTCAGTGCATCTCGGGGATGAGCGGCGCTGGTCGCGATGCCCCGGCTCGGCGCCGGCCTGCTCTTCACAGCCACGCTCGCATCAACTGTTATAGGTACGGTTTCAGTTTGCGCCAGGGGAGGGGGGCGCCTCCGCCCGGGCCGAGCCCGGCGCGATCAGTCGGCCCTGGAGGGCGCCGGGCGGCCGAGGTGCTGCGCCCGGAGCGCGATGTCCGCGACGGTCTTGTGCGCGAGGCCGCGGAGCAGCCCCTCGTTGGCCGCCTCGGCGACCTCGTCGAACGCCCGCTGGATCCCGGCGCCGATCGGGCACTTCGCGTTCGGCTCGCACGGGCTCGGCGCGATGGCGCCCTCCGGCTCCACGGCGGCGTACACCTCGCTCAGCCGGATCGCCTTCGCGGGCCTGGCCAGGCGGTAGCCGCCGGCGCGGCCCTCCCGCGCCTCGATGAGCCCGGCCTGCGACAGCCGGGCGAGGATGCGCCGCAGGAACGCCGGGTTCGTGTTGATGCTCGCCGAGAGCGCGTCGCTCGCGCAGCTCTCGCCGGTCTGCGCGAGCAGCGCGAGGGCGTGCGTGGCGATGGCGAAGCGACCCGAGGACATCGAAGGGCTCCTCGCGGATATCTGAGTGTTCCGGGGGTTCCCGTGTCAAGGCGCCGGGCGCGGGCCATCGCCGCCGCTGGTGTCTTCCTCGCCGGGCCGGGCGCTCCTCAGGGCGCCCTGGCGCTCCTCAGGGCGCCCTGGCGGACGTCCGGGTCAGCACGAGCGCCTCCCCCTTGCCCGCCGCGAGCCGGAGCTCGATCGAGGCGGGGATGGGCGCCGGGCCGGCGCAGCGGCTGTCGGAGACGACGTGGCGCGCGCGCGCGAGCGAGCTCTCCCCCGTCGAGGTGTCGACCAGCCGCAGGTCGACGCCGGCGCCCTCGGCGTCGAGCGCCGCGATGACCTCGGCGCACGTGTTGGCCGGGATCTGGAGGGGGAGGATCTTCAGGCGCGCCGCGTCGAGCGCCACGGCCTGCGCCCCGGCGGCCGACGCGGCGCCGGTCGCGCCCGTCGCGCTCATGCGACCGAGCAGCCGCGCGGCGGCGAGCGGGTGGGCCACGAGCGCCGGCGGGGCCTCGGGTTCCTTGCGGACCTCGACCGCGAAGGGGCCAGGCTGCGCCATCGACTCGACGTCGACCCGGGCGGGGCCGCCGCTGCCGCAGGTGAAGAGCGTCGCCTGGGCGCCGCCTCGGGCGCGGCCGAGCAGCGCGTGGGCGTCGCTCCAGAGCTCCGCGAGCACGTCGGCGAGCGGCTTGCCGGCGAGCACGTCGATCCGGGCGCAGCCGGCCGGCAGCTCGATCGGCAGCGTCGTCCGGCTGCCGAGCCGCGCGGCCCCGGTCGACACGCGCGGCGCGCCGTAGCCGCGGCTCGCGAGCGCGCGGCCGTGCGCCGCCCTCACCTCGGCGAGATCGCGGCCCTCGGTCACGCGCTCGATCGGCGTGGCCCCGGAGATCTCCGCCTCGGCCCCCGGCTGCGCGCGGCCGACGACCACGGCCACGAGGCCCTGCGTGCCGCGCGAGCGGATCGCGATCGACAGCTCGATCGAGGCCGTCGAGCAGAGGAGCAGGGTGCGATCCTGGCCCCGCTCCCGGGCGCGCGCGACGATCCTGCCGGTCTCGTCCTCGGCGACCACCTCGAGCGAGGCGACCTCGTCGCTCGGCGAGACGAGCACGTCGACGCAGCGGCCGCCGTCGAGGGTGACGCCGATCCGGCTCGCCGTCCGCGAGCCCACGGGGAGCGCGACGCGCCGGACGTCCTCCCAGCGCGCGCCGATCGCGCCGCGGTGCGCCCTGACCTTCGCCTCCAGGCCCGGCCACGACTCGAGCCGGCCGCTCTCGTCGCCGGCCCTGCCGCGGGCGCCGACGGCGCGGGCGACGGCGTCCGCCGCCTTTTCCGGGACGCCCTGCACGCCGACGCTCACCGCCCCGGCGCCCGACATGACGCGCGCCATGACGTAGAGCCGCCGCGGGTGCGGCGGGCAGACGAGGATGGAGGCGCGCGCGTCGGCGGCCTCGTCCGTGGAGAAGGCGCTGCCGTCGTCCTCGAAGGCGAACAGGTCGACGTCGCCGATCGTCGGCGACACGCGCGCCATCGCGAGCATGCACTCGCCCGCGGGCACCTCGACGAAGGCGCCGAGGCGATCGCCCTCGGACAGCATGTCCGCGCCGACGACCCGGAGCGGGCCCGCGCCGGCCTGGGCGGCGCGCCCGGCGTCCCGGCCGAGCAGGGAGCCGCCGTCGATGCGGTCCGGCAGCGGGCGCAGCACCTCGGGCGCCGGCGCGCCCGACGAGGCGGTCGCCCCGGCGCGGCAGGCGGGCGCGGCGGCGAGCAGGGCCGCGAGCGCCCAGCCCGCGCGGGCGGGCGACGGGCGGGGCGCGGAGGGCAGCGGGGGCGCGGGCGAGGGGAGGGACGCGGGGTGTCGGGGACGCAAGGTCGTGGGCTCGTCGGGGCGCTCGCTCGTCGGGGCGCTCTCCAGAGAGACGAGGTTTTACTTCAGCGCGGGTACGGCATCCAGGGCGCGCCCGTCGCCGCCCGTCGCCGCCCGTCGCCGCGCCGCCACGCCGCCGCCCGCCGCCCGCGTCACGCCTCGGTCGCCTCGGCGCAGATCCGCCCGAGCGTCCGGACCGCGTGCTCGATGAGGTCGGTGAACGGGTAGCCGCAGTTCACCCGGATGTAGTTCGAGAACCGGTGCTTGGCCGAGAAGATGGGCCCCGGGGCGACGCTGATGCCGTGCTCGAGCGCGCGCTCGTTCACCTCCAGCGCGCTCGCGCCCGGCGGCAGCTCGACCCAGAGCACGAAGCCGCCCGCGGGGCGCGAGACCCGGGTGCCGGAGGGGAAGTGCTCGGCGATCGCCTCGCTCATGCGCGCGACCTGGGCGGCGAGGCGGCGCCGGAGCGTCCGCAGGTGGTGGTCGTACCCGCCGTTCTCGAGGAACTCGGCGATCGCCATCTGCGGCAGCGTCGCGCACGCGACGCTCTGCCCGAACTTGAGCTGCTCGACCTCGTCGCGGAAGCGGCCGGGGGCCGTCCAGCCGACCCGGTAGCCCGGGGCCATCGTCTTCGAGAACGACGAGCAGAGCATCACGAGGCCCTTGC
Organism: Sorangium sp. So ce1153; assembly: GCF_051521595.1. Taxonomy (NCBI): domain Bacteria; kingdom Pseudomonadati; phylum Myxococcota; order Polyangiales; family Polyangiaceae; genus Sorangium; species Sorangium sp. So ce1153. Next base: position 9,818,180 of record NZ_CP150361.1, on the reverse strand, counting down.
GATCGAACGCCTTGGCCGGGCGGGGGCGGACGTCGCCGAAGTGCACGTCGCCGTAGATGTCGTCCTCGATGAGCGGGATCTCGCGGCGCGCGAGCATCGCGACGAGCCGCTCCTTCGCCTCGTCGGGCATGGCGCTGCCGAGGGGGTTGTTGAAGTTCGGGATCGCGAGGCACGCCTTGATGCGGTGGCGGCCCAGCATCTCCTCGAGGACGTCGAGGTCCATGCCCGTGCGGGGGTTCGACGGGACCTCGAGCGCCTTGATGCCGAGGCTCTCGATGAGCTGGAGGAGCCCGTAGTACGCCGGCGACTCCAGCGCGACCGTGTCGCCGCGGCGCGCGACCGCGCGCAGGCACAGGTGGAGCGCCTCCATGGCGCCGACGGTGGTCACGATGTCGTCGGCGGAGAGCGCGACGCCCCACTCGACCGAGCGCCGGGAGATCTGCCGCCGCAGCGCCGGCAGGCCGGGCGGCGGGTCGTACGAGACGCCCGCGCCGCCCGCGCTCCGCGCGATCGCGCTGAGGATGCGGTTCAGCTTCTCGGTCGGCAGGAGCTCGGGGCTCGGGCACGCGGCGCCGAACGGGACGATGTGCGGATCGCGCGTGGCCCGGTACACCTTCGTGACCAGGGCCTTCACGCTGACGCGCGTGGCGGTGCTGCAGGCGCGCGCGGCCCGCGGCTCGGGCAGCACCGAGACGCGGCGGGCGCGGACGTAGTGCCCCGACTGCGGGCGCGCCTCGACGAGCCCGCGGTTCTCGAGCTGCAGGTACGCCTGCAGCACCGTCGCGACGCTGACGCCCTGCTGCCGGCTGAGCCGCCGCACCGACGGGATCCGGTCGCCCGGCCGCAGCGTGCCGCGCGCGATCAGGTCGGCGATGTGCGCGGCCACGCGATCGTAGAGGTGGGCATCGTCCTGCGGCTCGAGGGTCGCCTGCGCGTACACGAGGGAGAGTGTACAGCCGGGCGACCGCTGCGGTACCGGTACAGCGGGGGCGCGTGAGGACCAGCACAGTCGCCGATTCCCGCAACTGTACCGGCCTCAATCCGGAAGAGACTGCCTCTGTGCCGGTCGCCCGCCAGGGCGCAAGCTCCGGCACATGAAATTGACCTCACTTGTTCCGGAGGCGCCGTCGCGCTTCCGAGAGGCGGCGCGGATCGAGCTGGGAAAGGGGGGGCTGTGGACGCACCGGCTCCGGGGAGGCCCGCTCCTCCTGAGCTGTACCTCCGGCTCGGTCTGGATCACGCGCGAGGGAGCGCCGGACGACGTGGTGCTGGAGGCGGGGGCCAGCTACGGCGGCGACGGGCGAGGGCTGCTCGTGGTGGAGGCGCTCGAGCCGGCGCAGATCGCGGTGGACGCGGGCGGGGCGGGGAAGGCGCTGCGGGCGGCGCTCGAGAGGGCGCGGGGGAGCTGGCTCGTGCTCCTCTCGCTGGCGGCGCTCTACGTCGTCTGGGGGTCGACGTACCTGGCCGTCTCGGTGGCGCTCGAGACGCTGCCGCCGTTCCTGCTGGCGGGGGTGCGCTTCGTGACCGGGGGCGCGCTGCTCTACGGGGTGCTCCGGCTGCGCGGCGTCCCCCGGCCGACGCTGCGGCAGTGGGGGGCGGCCGCGAAGGTCGGGGTGCTGCTGCTCGTCGGCGGCAACGGGCTGGTCGTTGTCTCGCAGCAGTGGGTGAGCTCGGGCGTCGCCGCCGTCGTCGTGTCCACGATGCCGCTCTGGCTGGCGCTGTTCACCACCGTGCGGGCCGCGCGGGGCGGCGCGAGCGCCGGCGCCCGGGCGCCGGCGCCGGAGGTCTCGCGCGGCGAGTGGGTGGGGCTCCTGGTCGGCTTCGCGGGCGCGGCGCTGCTCCACCTCGGCGGCGCCCTCCACGCGGAGCACGCCGGCGCGCTGCTCATCGTGCTGGCCCCCGTCGCCTGGGCGCTCGGCTCGCTGTACAGCCGCACGGCGTCCCTGCCCGAGGGCCCGATGGCGGTGGCGGCGGAGATGCTGTCCGGCGGCGCGGTGATGCTCGGGATCAGCGCGCTCTCGGGCGAGCAGCTGGCCGCGGCGCCTTCCTCGCGGTCGCTCCTCGCGCTCGCCTATCTCGTCGTGTTCGGCTCGATCGTGGGCCTCAGCGCTTATACATTCCTGCTCAGGAACACGCGCCCGGCGATCGCGACGAGCTACGCCTATGTGAACCCGATCGTCGCCATCGCGCTCGGCGTCGCGCTCGGCGGCGAGCGCGCCTCCGCGGCGACGTGGGCGGCGGCCGCCATCATCGGCGCCGGCGTTGTCATTGTCTCGAAGTCACGCCACTAGAGCGGCGCTCACCCGCACAGGAGACGGGCCCAGATCGGCGTTTTCGGCGCGCAGGCGTACTCCAGTACGCCGAGCACCGAAAACGTCGAGGTGGGCCCGTATCCGAAGCGGGTGATCCTGGCGCGCGCCGTCCACTGTAGGCAATGCGGGGGGCGCCGTGTAGTGTGCGCGGCCAGGAGGCGAGTAGATGAAGAGAGGTTTCCGGCTGCTCGGATGGGCGCTGCTCCTCCCGGGCGCGACCTCGTCGTGCGGCGGCGACATCGGCGGCGACGCGGCCGTCGCCACGGCGTCGTCGGGCGACGGCGGCGGCGGCGCGAGCGCGGTGACGAGCGTGAGCTCGGGCGGCGGCGAGGGCGGCGGCGCGACGGGCGTGGGCAGCGGGGGAGCCGGCGCGGGCCCGACGGGCGAGTGCGCGCAGCTCGCGCCCGGACCCCTCGCGCCGACCCTGGTCACCGACGTGTTCGACGGCAGCGCGGACTTCGCGTTCGATGGCCGGGGCCACCTCGTCGCCAAGCAGGGGCCGAACCTCATTCGCTACGACGCCACGGGACAGACGTCGAACTTCGCGTCTCTGCCGGGCACCGTGCTCGGGCTGAGGTACCGGCCCGACGGGACCCTCGTGGCCGCGCGGCCGGATCAAGGGGCCGTCGCCCAGATCTCGACCACCGGCATCGTCGACGACTACGTGGAAGCCCTCCAGGCGCCGAACGGCCTCTCCGCGGACACGGACGGCAACGTCTGGGCGACCGAGCGCGCCGGCAACCGGGTGATCCGCCTCGCCCCGGACGCGACGGTCGAGGTGATCGCGAGCGGCGAGCCCGAGGTGAGCCAGCCGAGCGGCGTCGTCTTCGACCCGGCGCGGAAGGTCGTCTTCTATACGAACTCCGCCGCCGGCGAGATCCGCAGGATCGATCTCGCGATCGCGGGCGCGCTGCCGGTGCTCGTGAGCACGGTGCCGTCGGCCGTGCTCGACGGGCTCGTCCTCGATACGTGCGGTCACCTCTACACGATCGACAGCAAGGACCGGGGCCTCTACCGCGTGCAGCTCGACGCCGGCGGCGCGGCCCTGGGAGAGCCGGAGCTCCTGGCCACGTTCCCGACCTCGGTCGCCAATGCGCAGTTCGGATCGGGCCCCGGCTTCAATGCAAAGACCCTTTATGTCGGCGGCGCGGCCGGAGCCATCCACGCTGTTGCCCTCGGCATCGTCGGCGCGCCCGTCCCCGCGCCGCCAGAAGCGCCATGATGAGCGCTCCCCGGCGGCGCAGCGGGACGCGGGCTCAGCCGGCGCCCTCGGTCGCGGCGACCTCGCCCTTCTTGAGCTTCCCTTGAAGCTCGCCGAGCTTCCCGGCGGTCCGCTCGAGGGCGCGCGCGGTGTTCTCGAGCGCGGTCCGCCCATACCCGATGGCCACCTCTGCCCAGGAGGTGCCCAGCGCGCGCAGCGTCTCGACGAGCGGCGGCTTGGCCGCCGGCTTCGAGGCGCCCGCGTCGACCTGCTCCGCCGGGGCGGCGCTCCCATTCACGCTGTTCGCGGCCTTCGGCTCGGTGATGCTCTGGGTCTCACTCATGATCTACCTCCCACCTTCGTTATGTCCCCCCGCGATGCACGCGGGCGTACAGAGATGATGAATCGGACGATGAATCGGACGATGGCCCCCCGCGCCCCGCGCGTCGCCCGCTCCCACGGGCTCGCGAGACGCGATGTGCACTGGAGCGCGGAGGCCTCGTGCGCGATCGTGCCAGGGGACGAGGCCGGTTTTGCGGCTTCGTCGGAGGCACAAACGCGTCGCCACGACACTGCGACGCAACGCGTTAACTGTCAAGACCGGATGTCGATTTTGTTGCAGTCGTTTTTCACTCGGTTGTTTGATGAGGACGCTGCGGCGGCCATCGCGTTCGCTCGGCAGGTCAAAGAAGGGAGTTTCCCTATGTCGCTCGCGCGCTCGAACAAGGCGGCGCCTTCAAGGCTCTTCGGGCTTCTCATGGTGCTGTTGCTGCTCGTGGTCCCGTCGCTTTCGCTGGGGCAGCCGGCGGCCGAGCCGACGGGAGCGCCAGCCGCGGGCGCGGCGCCCGCGGCGCCCGCGGCCAAACAGGGCACGACGGCCCCGGCCCGCGGGGCCGCGCTGCCGCCGGACTCGTGGGCCGGCCAGCTGGAGATGCTCTCGCGCTGGGTCGAGGAGCGCGGCGCCGCGGGGGAGTGCGCCGAGCGCTGTTACGCCCTCGACCGGCTGCGCATCACCGGCGCGGTGGGCGAGGGGCCGCTCCAGTTCGAGCTCTCGGGCGGCGTGCTCGCCGACGGCCCGGTGGCCGTGCCGCTCTTCGGGCCGCCGGAGCACGTCCGCATCGAGGCCGTGCTCGACGACGGCAGGCCCGCGTCGCGCCGCGAGGCCGCGCCGATCAGCTTCGAGGAGGGCCATTACTACCTCTGGACCGCGGCGCGCCGCTTCGTGCTCCGGGGCACGCTGTCGCTCGAGGGCGACCTCACGCTCCTCGTGGCGGGCCCGCTCAACTCGTTCGAGGCCGACGTGACCGGCGGCACGGTCGCGGAGGGCGCGCGGCTCTCGGGGCTCTCGGGGGCGACGCTCCACTTCAGCCCCGACGGGGGCGCAGCGGCAGAGAGCGCGGGGCCCACGGTCTTCCAGCTCTCGCGCGCGGTGCGCGTGGGGCGCGAGATCGGCTTCGAGTACCGGCTCATCATGCGGTCGGGCAGCGATCTCGGCGTCGTGCGCCTGCCGCTCGCGTTCGGGGAGAAGGTGCTCGACGTCTCGGGCGCGAGCGGCTTCCGGACCGAGGGCAGCGAGCTCGTGCTGCCCACCTCGGGCCGCAGCGCGGAGATGAAGATCACGGGCACGCTCCCGAAGGTCGGCGCCTTCTCGCCCGATCCGCGCTCCGCCTACGAGTGGTGGCTGTTCGAGTCCGACGCGGAGCACCGGCTCACCGTGAAGGGCGACGCGCGCCAGGTCGACGCGGCCGAGTCGCCGATCCCGCGGACCCAGGCGACGTCGCGGCTCCTGCTCGTGCAGCGGGGCCAGCGCGTCGAGGTCGACGTCGAGCCGCTCGCGGGGGTCGAGGTGCTCGCCGCGGTGGTGCGCGAGCACCGCCGCACCCTGGTCCTGACCGAGCGCGGGGACCTCGTGGCCGACGACTCGCTGAGCTACGAGAACAACGGCATCGATTACCTGACCTACGCGCCCGGCGGGCGGCCGATCTACCTCGCCACCGACGGGAAGGCGCAGCGGATCATGCACCAGGGCGCGGCGGCGGAGGAGGTCCTCGTCCCCCTGCAGACGGGGAGCCACATGATCCAGGTGCAGTCGCTGGCGCAGGCGTCGGTGCGGCCGCTCGGCGGATCGATGGAGCTGCCGATGCCGAGCTACCCGCTCACCGCGAGCCAGCTCCAGCTCACGGTCGGGCTGCCCGAGCGCGTGCTGCCGCTCGCGCTGCTCGGCGGCGACCGGCCGGTGTGGTTCGCGGACAGTGGCGACGCCGTCGCCGTGGTGATCGGCTTCGTGGCGGCGTGGATCGCCGTCCGCCCCGGCGCGGCGACGAGCCGCGGTCGGCGGCGCGCGCTGCGGGTGCTGGGCGGGCTGGTCATGGCGGGCCTGTGGTTCGTGGCGCCCGCGACGTTCGTGGCGCTCCTCGTCGGGATCGCGACGGCGTCGGTGGCGTGGCTCGTGGGGCGGCTCTTCCGGGGCACGAGCCGCGCTGTCGCGATGGTGGTGCTGCTCGGCATGGGCGGCCTGGCGCTGCTGATCGGGCTCTTCGCTGTCTCGGCGGGGCGCTACCAGGGGGAGCGCTGGGACTACGCGGAGAACGCCGCGTCGGCGCCCTCGTCCACGCGCAGGGCCAAGGACGACGACCAGGCCAAGGGAGGCGGCTCCCTCGCCCCCGGCGGCGCCGTGCTGGAGGGGGTGACGCCGGTCGCGCTGGGGCTCCCGAGCTACGCGCGGAACCTGCACGTGAGCCGCGAGCTGGTCACGCGGGACCGCGCGTTCCGCCCCGTGCTCGTCTACACGACGTCCTCGGCGCTCGTGCCGCTCGCGCTCCTGTGGCTGGCGGGGGTGGCGGTCCTCCTCAACGCGCACCGCGCGGCGCTCATGGAGCTCTACCGGCGCGCGGCCACGCGCCTCGCGCGCAGGCCCGAGGACGGCCACGACATCGACCGGCGCGGGGGCGGCGGCAGGTCCCACGGCAGCGGGCGGCCCGCGGCAGAGCCCCAGGGGCCGCTCGGCTGACGCTGGAGCGCGGCGCCGGCCGGCAGGCACGGAGCCCCGGCGCCGCTCAGCTGATTTCTTCCTGACAGAGACGCCGGGACGGAGAGCAACTCATGACCGACAAGAACCCCCCGCTCACGCTGTGCGAGCTCGCCGATCCAGGCGTCCCCGGGCTGGAGAGCTACTCGCCGTTCTGCCTGAAGGTGCACCGCGCCCTGAAGGCGGCCGGGCTGCCGTACGCGCGCCGCCACGGCACGCACCCGGGCGTGTTCAAGCGGTACAACCCCGCCGGGAAGGTGCCGGTGCTGCTCATCGGCGACGAGCCGATCAGCGACTCGACCGAGATCCTGCGGCGCATCGAGGCGATGGCGCCGGGGACGCTCATGAGCGGCGACCGCGCGGCGCAGGCCGAGGCGTGGCTCTGGGAGGAGTTCGCCGACGCGAGCCTCGGCGGCTTCGTGACCGCGGCCCGGTGGGCCGACGAGCGCAACTGGCCGACGTTCAGGAAGGTCTTCTTCGGCGAGCTGCCAGCCCCGGTGCGCGCGGTCCTGCCCGTGGTCGTGCGCCGGCGGCTCATCCGCAGGCTCGTGACGCGCGAGGTCTGGGACGAGGGCGCCGAGCGCTGCTGGTCGCGGCTCGAGGCGCTGCTCGACGAGCTCGAGGTGCGCGCGCCGCGCGACGGGTTCTGGGTCGGCGGCGCGCTCTCGGTCGCGGACCTCTCGCTCTTCGCTCACCTGCGCAGCCTCCGCATCGACCTGACGCCGTGGCAGCAGGGCGCGGTCCGCCGCCGCGCGGCGCTGAGCGCGTACCTCGACCGGGTGGACGCGCGCACGTCCGGCGGGGCCGCCGCGCGCGCGGCGTGAGCGAGCAGGGCGCGCGGCGCGGACGAGCGAGCCGCGCGCTACGCGCCGTCGATCGGTGATACCACCCGGGCATGAGGTGGTCGCCTCGTCTCCTCGTGGCCGTCGCGCTCCTCGCGCTCGTCGCGCTGCGCATCGCCCAGCTGAGCCCTCCCGCCGTCGTACCGGCCAGCGCCCCGCCCGAGGTGTTCTCGGCCGAGCGGGCCAGGGAGCACCTCGCGCGCATCGCCGCGGAGCCGCGCCCGACCGGCTCCGCGGCGCACCGGCGGGCGCGCGACTACCTGCTCGCGGAGCTCTCGAAGCTCGGCGTGGAGCCCGAGATCCAGAGCACCTCGGTGCTCAGCAGGCAGTGGGGCCTGCCGTACGACGCCGCCCACGTCGAGAACATCGTGGCGCGGCTGCCGGGCGCGGACAGCACCCGGGCGGTCGCGCTCGTCGCGCACTACGACTCGGTGCCCGGCAGCCCCGGGGCCGCCGACGACGGCAGCGGGGTGGCGGCGCTGCTGGAGACGCTGCGCGCGCTGCGGAGCGGGGCCCCGCTCCGCAACGACGTGCTGCTCCTGTTCACGGACGCGGAGGAGGGCGGCATCCTCGGGGGCAAGGCGTTCATGGACGAGCACCCGCGGCGCGGCGAGGTGGGGATCGCGCTCAACTTCGACGCCCGCGGGGCCGGCGGCGTGGTCGCGATGTTCGACACCGGGCCCGGGGACGCCTGGCCCGTCCGCGAGCTCGCCCGCGCCGCGCCCTACCCGGTGGCGTCGTCGCTCTTCCCCGAGGTCGCGCGGCGCATGGGCCACAGCACCGATCTCAGCGTGTTCAAGCGGGCCGGGATCCCCGGGCTGAACTTCGCCTTCAGCGACGGCGCCGCGCACTACCACGCGCCGTCCGACACCGTGAGCAACCTCGATCTCCGGAGCGTGCAGCACGCCGGCGACTACGCGCTGTCGCTCGCGCGGCGCTTCGGCGCGCTCGACCTCGGGCGCCGGGGCGGCGAAGACGCCGTGTATTTCAACACCTGGGGCGCCCACCTCGTGTCGCACCCGACCAGCTGGGTGCCCGCGATCGCCGCGCTGATCGCCTGCCTCTTCGCGGGCGTGGCGGCGGCGGCGCGGCGGCGGCAGGAGGCCTCGCTGGGCCGGATCGTCGCGGGATCGCTGGGTTTTCTGGCGCTGCTGCTCGGCGTGTCCGCCGCGGCGGGCGGGCTCGCGTGGGCGCTGCGGCGCGCGCACCCGGTGCTGCGGGCGATGCCGTTCGAGCCGTACAACGCGCCCGCATACAGGCTCGCGATCGCGCTCGTCGCGCTCGCGGCCGCCTCGGCGGGCTACCGGCTGCTCCGCAGGCGCCTCGGGGCCTGTGAGGTCGCGCTCGGCGCGCTGCTCGTCTGGCTGCTGCTCCTGGCGGCGGCGAGCCTCGCCATGCCGGGCGCGAGCTTCTACTTCGCCTGGCCGCTCGCGTCCGCCTTGGTGGGCCTCGCGGCGGTGACGATCCGGCGCGGCGGCGCGCCGCCCACGCAGCTCCCCACGTCGCCGCCCACGCAGCTTCCCACGTCGCCTCCGACGTTGCCTCCCACGTTGACCGACGCCGCGCTCCTCGTGGCCGCCGCGGCGCCGGCGGTCGCGGTGGCCGTGCCCGGCCCATACCTGCTCTTCGTGGCGCTGGGGCTGCCGGCGGCGGCGGCGCCGGCCCTCGCCGTCGCGCTCGTCTTCGGGCTGTTCCTTCCGCACGCCGAGTTCCTCGGGGGCGGCCGCTCGCGGTCGCTCGCGCTCGCCTTCGGGGCGCCGGCGGTCGCGGCGCTCGCCGTCGCCTGCGCGACAGGCGGCTTCACCGAGGCGCGGCCCCGGCCGGCGAGCCTCGCTTATGCGCTCGACGCGGCCGCCGGCGAGGCGCACTGGCTCTCGGCCGACCGGGACCTCGATCCCTGGACCGCCGCGTACTTCCCGGAGGACCGCGTGCAGGCGCCCTCGTTCGCGGTGCCGTACGTGCGCCTGGCCCACCAGAGCGAGGCGCCGGCCCTCGCCCTGCCGCCGCCCTCGCTCACGGTGCTCGGCGACGCGACGGGCGGCGGCGTGCGGTCGCTCCGGCTGCGCCTCGCGTCGGCCCGGGGAGCACCCTGGCTGTTCGCCGAGGTGGCGTCCCCCACGGCGGTGATCCGCGCGGTGGTGGACGGGCGGAGCGTGGAAGAGTCGGCCCGCGGGGCGGGGCGGAACCAGCGCTGGGGTTTCACCTACATGGGCTTGCCGCCGGAAGGCATCGAGTGGTCGCTGGAGGTCGAGGACGCGGGGCCGATCGAGATTCGGCTGATGGACCAGACCTACGAGCTCCCGCGCGAGCTCGCGCCCGGGCCGCGGCCGAGGGAGATCATGGGGGCGCCGTACCGGCTCGCGGATTCGACGTTCGTGAGCGGGTCGTTCTGGCTTTAGCCCCGCGCCGCGGCGTCGTCCTCGGGCTCACGAGCGAGAGAGAGAAAGCACCACAGAGGGCACAGAGGGAGAAAAGTAATCTCTGTGGCTCTGTGCCTCAAATCCTTCCGAGGAGCGCGCGATCAGTCGACGAAGATGGGCTCGCAGTTCGTGAACGCGAGCGTCGACTGGATCGTGAAGTTCGACGCATCCGTGTGCCGCTCGGCGTGGAAGAAGTCGAGCGGATACTCCTGGCCGGGCGCGATCCCGAGCGCGGTGGCCATCGCATCGAGGTCGAGTCGGTCCTCTTGCGGGCTGTGGAGGCCGCCGAGATCGATGGCGAGCCGGTTGTTGATGAACACCCAGAGATCGTCGTCGCCGGAGAACCGGAACACCTCGCCGCCTTTATAAACGAACTTCATGTGGAGCTCGAACGTGAAGTGGAAGTTGTGCTCCCTCCCCTCGTTCCCGAAGCCCTCCCCATCGACGGGGAAGAAGGCCCGGTTGTCGTAGGTGGCAATGCCGTTCCCGTTGACCGTGGGCGTGATGGTGAACTGGATCGGCATGTTCACGCCGTCGACGTCGCGGTACCACTGATCGAACTCGGCCGGCCCGGTCGTGTGCTCGGTGCCGCCCCGGTGCGCATAGACGGGCTTCTGATCCGGGCCCAGCTCGCGCTCGACGATGCCCTTCAGGCCCTGGCCCGTGAACGTCTCGAAGTCGGGGTGCCCATCGCCGCCGTTGTAGGCGCGGAAGTCGCGCACGATCCCCGTGAGGTTCGTGTCGCACCCGCTGCCGCTGCCCGCGCCCGCGCCCGCGCCCGCGCCCGGCCCCCCCGTCACGCCGCTGCCGATGTCGTCGCCGCCCGTCGGCGTGCCCGCGCCAGCCCCGGCGCCGGAGCCGGAGCCGGAGCCGCTCGACTCGCCGTCGCTGCCGCCACAGGCGACCCCGGCCAGGACCAGCATCATTGCGAGCGGAGCACACCAATTCGATTGCAGCGGCTGAAGCATGCGAAGACTCCTTCTGAGCGTGACTGAGCGTGAGTTGCGCGCGCGAGGCGCCAGGGCAGCCAAAGCAAACAGCCGCCGAGGGCGCAAGTGAGAAAGCGATCCTATCCCGTCGCAATGTGGAGGCGACGTACAAATTCATCTCCGTGCGACAGCAGCAGCACGCTATCGACACGGCGATATGTAGGTTTCTTATCGAGAACCGCCGCCGCAGTGGGCGCCCAGGCGCCGCGACAGCTCGGGCGGGAGGCGCTCGCAGAAGCCTTCCGGCCTGGGCAACGGCTCGCGCCGCGCTGTGTGCCAGAACAGCACCGGGCCGAGCCGGCGAGCCCGCGCGTCCTTCATGAGCGCCGCCATGGCCTTGCCGGTATAGACCGGCTCCAGCGAGATGCCCTCGGCCGCGAGCGCCTCGCACGCGGCGAGCGACTCGGGCGTGGGCGAGCCGTAGCCGCGGCCCAGATGGCCGTGGACGACGTCGATCGGCGCGGCGGGCGGCACGGGCGCGACGCCCGCGCGCGCCAGGAACGCGCGGAGCTCGGCCGTGAGGGCGCGCAGACGGAGGCGCGAGGCGAGGAGGCGCTCGACCACGGCGACGGCGACGACCCGCGAGCGCAGGCCGCCGAGCGCGAGGCCGACAGCGAGCCCGACGGCGGTGCCGCCGGAGCCGAGCGCGACATAGACGCGCGAAGGCTCAGGGAGCTCGCCGGCCCGGACCTGCGCGCACAGCTCCAGCGCCGCGCGCACGGCGCCCACCATGCCGAGCGCCGACGTGCCGCCGAGCGGGACGATCGCGGCGCCGTCGCCGTCCCGCGCGCGGAGCGGCAGGAAGAGCGACGGGCGCGCGAGCGCGAGCGCGAGCCGCGAGCGATAGAAGCGGATCGAGGCCGGTCCCGAGGCGATGAACGCGAGGTTGTCGACGACGCTCCGCGAGAGGTCGGTCCAGAACAGGTGCGCGTGCACGCGCCGGCCGAGCCGCTCCGCCGCGACGACGAGCGCCGCCACGTTGCCCGAGCCGATACCGCCCGCCGCGGACCACGCCGCCGCGGTCGACAGGGGGGGCGCGGCGAGCAGGTAGTCGAGCTTCCGCATCTTCATCCCGCCGTGGCGGGGCTCGCACAGGTCGTCGCGCTTGATGCCCAGGAAATCGAGGCCCAGCGCGGCTGCGAGCCGCGGCAGCGACGCGACAGGCGAGGGCCCGACGACCCAGCCGAGGCGGGGGATGCGGTCGATCATCCGGAGGGCGGCGACGTCGTCCAACGAGGCACCTCGCGTAGGCGGCGGTCAGCGGTCAGCGGTCAGCGGTCAGCGCTCGGCGTCAGCCCGGCGCGCCGGGGCGCTGCCCCGCGAGCACCGCGTCCGGCTCCAGCACGAGGAGGCGCACGCGCCCCGTGGCGCAGAGCCGGCCCTCCTCGTCGTGCACCGAGGCCTCCCACACCTGCGTGCGCCGGCCGCGGTCGAGCGGCCGCGCCGTGGCGCGGAGCCGCCCCGACCGGACCGCGCGCAGGAAGCTCGTGTGGTTCTCGAGCCCGACGACCGAGCGGCCCGCCGGCAACGCGTGGAGCGCCGCGCCGATCGACGCCAGCGTCTCGACGATGCCGGCGTGGACGCCGCCGTGCACGACGCCGTAGGCCTGCCGGTGCTGCGGCCCGATGTCGAGCTCGGCCTCCACCTCGTCGCGCGTGGCGCGGATCAGCCGCAGACCCATGGCGTTGATCCAGCCGTCGATGCCGGCGGCGTTGAGCGCGGCGGCGAAGTCCTCGGGGTCCCCTTCGGCCATGGAGGCAGCGTAGTACACGCGCCGCCGGGATCGCCCGGCGATTTCTCCCCCGGCGCGCGCGGGCGCGTCAGCCGGAGGGCTTCCCCGTGAGGAGATCGGCGAACTCCTCGCGCAGCTTCGACTTCAGGAACTTGCCGGTCGAGGTGCGCGGGATCCGCTCGACGAAGAGGTACTCGTCCGGGAGCCAGAACTTCGCGAACCGGGGCTCGAGGTGGGCGCGGAGCTCGTCCTTCGACGCCGTCTGCCCCTGCCGCAGCACGACGGCCGCGAGCGGGCGCTCGCTCCAGACCGGGTGGCGCGCCGCGAACACGGCGGCCTCGAGGACCGCGGGGTGGCTCATCAGCGCGTTCTCGAGCGCCACCGAGCTGATCCACTCGCCGCCCGACTTGATCACGTCCTTCGAGCGATCCGTGATGCGCATGTACCCCTCGCCGTCGATCGTCACGACGTCGCCGGTCTTGAACCAGCCGTCCTTCGTGAAGCGATCCTCGCCCTCGTCGCCGAAGTACGACGAGGCGACCCAGGGGCCCCGCACCTCGAGCTCGCCCATGCTCTGGCCGTCCCAGGGCAGCGGCTCGTCGTCCAGGCCGACGTGGCGCTGGTCGATGAAGGGGACCGGGTAGCCCTGCGACGCGCGCGTGTCGAGCGAGTCGGCGGCCGGGCCGAGGCTCGCCCGGACGTGCGCGATGGTGCCGAGCGGGTTCGTCTCCGTCATGCCCCACGCGTGCGTGACCGTGAGCCCGTGGCGCGCGCGGAAGCCGTCGAGGAGCGACGGGGGCGCCGCCGCGCCGCCGATCACCATCGAGCGCATCGCCGAGAGATCCCAGCGCCCCGGGTGCTCGTCGAGGAGCGCGAGGATGCCGAGCCAGATCGTGGGGACGCCGGCGGCGAACGTGACGCGCTCCCTGGCCATGAGGTCGAGCAGCGACGCGGGGTCGAGGTGCGGGCCGGGGAGGACGATCCTGGCGCCCGCCGCGACCGCCGAGTACGGCATGCCCCAGGCCATCGCGTGGAACATGGGCACGACCGGCAGGACCACGTCGCGCTCGCGGAAGCCGAGCGTGTCGTGCATGCACGAGACGAGCGTGTGGAGGACGATCGAGCGGTGGCTGTAGAGGACGCCCTTCGGGTTGCCCGTCGTGCCGGACGTGTAGCAGAGCATGGCGGCGGCGCGCTCATCGAGCGCCGGGAAGTCGAAGTGATCCGGCTCGGGCGCGAGCAGCGCCTCGTAGTCGAGGCCGTCGCCCTCCACGGGCCCGTCGTCCCCGACGACGATGACGCGCCGGATACAGCGGACCTGCGGCGCGAACTTGCGGTAGAGCGGGAGCAGCGAGCGGTCGACGACGAGGACCTTGTCCTCGGCGTGCGAGGCGATGTACCCGAGCTCGCTCGGGTGGAGGCGCAGGTTGAGGGTGTGGACGACCGCGCCCATCGCGGGCACGCCGAGGTAGAGCTCGAGGTGCCGCGCGTGGTTCCAGCAGAGCGTCGCCACGCGGTCGCCCGCGCCGACGCCGAGCCGCGTGAGCGCGTGCGCGAGCTTCGCGGCGCGGCGGTGCAGATCGGCGTAGGTCGAGCGGGAGGAGGTCCTGTCCGGGTTCTGCGTCACGATCTCGCAGCGACCGTGGTACGTCCTCGCCCGCTCGAGGAAGTGCGTCAGCGTCAGCGGATAATCCATCATGCGGCCGGCGAGCATGGGTGGTGCCTCCTTACTCCCGCGGTGAGCGGGATCGATCCGATCGGTGAGGAGGGCGCTCCGAGGACGCCGCGACGCGCGGCGCTGCCCCCCGGGGGCGTAGGCTAGCGGCTCGCGGGCGGCGCGGCGCGGGGGAACGGAGCGGCGCGCCGGCCGTCGGATCGACCGGGCGCGGCGCTCGACGGGGCGGCGACGCTGGCGCCGCGGTGGGCCGACCGGCCCGGCCGTCGGGCGCTGGTGAGGGACGGCGGCGGGCGATCGCAAGATCCTCCAAGAACGGCGCGGGCGCGCTCCCCAAGATGGCCGTCGACCCGAGGAGGTCACAGCAAGGGAGATCGTCCATGGTCGAGCTCATTCTTCACCACTATCCACTGTCGCTCTTCGCGGAGAAGATCCGCCGGATCTTCGCGTACAAGAAGATGGCGTGGCGTTCGGTCGAGCAGCCGATGATGGCGCCGAAGCCGGATCTGACGCCGCTCACCGGCGGGTACCGGCGGATCCCGGTCCTGCAGATCGGCGCCGACATCTACTGTGACACGGCGTGCATCGCGCGGCGGCTGGAGCAGCTCCAGCCGGACCCCGCCTGCCTCCCGGCGGACCAGGCCGGCGTGGCCGCGCTGATCGAGGACTGGGCGGACCACCGGTTCATGTCGCAGGTCGTGCCGCCGGTGGTCGTCGAGCTGCTCGCCGTCCTGCCGCCCGGCATCCTGATCGACCGCGCGGCGATGTCGCCGGCGATGAGCGAGGACGTGGTCCGCCGGGCGGCGCCGCACGCCCTGGGCCAGGCGCGGCTCTCGCTCGATCGGCTGGAGAGCCAGCTCCACGGCCGGCCCTTCCTGCTGGGCGACGCGTTCTCGATCGCGGACGCGGCGTGCTTTCACCCGGTCTGGTTCCTGAGGCGGAGCGCCCGGCTCTCGGCCGAGATCGAGGCGCGGCCGGCGCTCGCGGCGTGGTTCGCGCGCGTCGAGGGCTTCGGCCCGGGCGACGTTCGGCCGATGACCGCCGCCGAGGCGCTCGCGATCGCCCGCGCGTCCGAGCCGGCGGACGTCGCCGGCGGGGAGAGCGCCGCCGGGGAGGAGCTCCGGCCGGGAGACGCCGTGACGATCACGGCCGACGACTACGGTCCCGAGGAGAGCCGCGGCGTCGTCGCGCGGCTCTCGGCCTCCGAGATCACGGTCCGGCGCCGCGATCCGGCCGTGGGGGAGATCGCGCTGCACTTTCCGCGCGCGGGATATCGCATCAGGAAGCAGTGATCCGCGCGGAGCGGCCACGCCGCGCGCCGGGCCTGCTCGCTGCCCCGGTCGCCCGCCGGGCGTGAGCCCGTCGCGGCGCACCTCCATGTCGACGATGGCGCTGTGCTTCAAGGGTCGAGGCAACGAAACGCGTCCTGATGAGCGGTGAAGCCGCGACCCCGGCAGACCGCCGGCTACTGCGGCTTCGGCGCGGCGCGCCTGAACGCGCGCATGTGGAAGCGCCGCTGTTCCTCGGGATAGATGTGCTCCTGGCCGACAGGACAAGCGCGGCGCGACAGGCACCCTCCGGTCATGCAGGACGCGTCCGGGCCCGCGTCGAGGTGGCGGACGCAGGCGGCGACATCGTAGCTGCCAGGGGAGAACGCGGAGACGGGGCAGGCGCTCAGGCAGGGCCTGTCGGCGCAGGAGGCGCAGGGGCTCGGCGCGTCCTCTCGCGGCGGGAGCGAGAGCCGCTCCGTGAAGACGAGCGCAGCGCGGTAGCCGTGCCACAGGCCGAAGCGCGGGTGGATGAGGATGCCGAGGGGCGACGGATAGACAGGCTCGGCGCGCTGCGCCCAGCGCTGGAATGGCCAGTAGGGAGGGCCGGTGAACGGGAAGAGCGCGGCCGCGCCGAGCTCCGCCGCGAGCGCGGAGACCACGGCGGAGGTCCAGTCGTCGAGCGCGAGATCGGGGGCCTCCTCCCGGGCGCGCGAGAACGCGCGCCACATCGACGGCCCCGCGTTGCCGAGCAACACGAGCGTCCCCGCCGCGAGGTCCCCGGCCGGCGGGACGGCGTCGTCGTCGCGAGGGTGGAACCCGCCGCGCAGCGGGATGCCCGCGCGCTCGCAGCGCGCCGAGAGCTCAGGCCAGTCGAGGGGCATGGCCGCGCGATTAGAGCGCCAGGCGCGGCGCGGCAAGCGAGCGCTGGGCCGGGGGCATCCGGTCTCCCCCGAGCCGCTCCCCATGGGCTGTTCGCGCGGAGCCGTTCGCGTCGGGCCGCTCTCCCCGAGCCATCTGCGCCGAGCCGCTCGCGCGCTCTCCTCCCCTGGCCGGGCGTTCTGATCTAGAGTGCCGGCGTGGCCCGGAGGCTCCGTTGCCGGCTCGGGACGACGACGCAGTCCCCCCTCGCCCGCGCGGCGCGCGCGCCCGTCCGCGCCGCGCCGGCGCACGCGAGCGCGCCATGAGCGCGCCGCGACCGCTCGTCACGCTCCACTTCGCCCAGACGCTCGACGGACGCATCGCGACCCCGGGCGAGCGCGTCGGGCTCAGCACGCCCGCTGGCATCGCGCACGCCCACCGGGCTCGCGCGGACCACGACGCGGTGCTCGTCGGCATCCGCACCGTCGTCATCGACGACCCCCTCCTCACCGTGCGCGCATGCGCAGGGCCCCAGCCCTTGCGCGTGGTCCTGGCGAGCGCCCTCGGCGTGCCCGAGGGGGCGCGCCTGCTGACGTCGCCCGGCCACCCATCGTCAGGCGAGCCGCCAGGCGGGCGCGTGCTCGTCATCGGCGCCGCAGGCCGCGCGCCGGACGCGGCGCGGGCGCGACTCGAGGAGCGCGGCGCGGAGGTCGTCATCGTGCCCGCGAACGACAGCGGCCGCGTCTCGCTGCCGCACGCGCTCGCCGAGCTCCACGCGCGCGGCGTCCGGCGGCTGCTCGTCGAGGGCGGCGGCATGGTGCTCACGTCGTTCCTGCGCGCGCGGCTCGCCGACCGCGCCGAGGTCGAGATCGCGCCGCGCCTCTTCGGCGACACGGCGATCCCCGCGGTCGGCGCGCTGGGCGAGGCGCCGCTCGCGTCGGCGATCGACCTGCGCGAGGCAGCCGTCGAGCTGCTGGGGGGCAACCTGCTGCTGCGAGGAGACATTGGCTACCCCGACTGACGCCGCCGCGCCGCCCGCGAGAGAGCTCTGGTTCGTCCGCCCCGGCGCCGTCGAGGTGCGGCCAGGCGCCCCGCCGCGCGCGCCCGAGGGCGGCGAGATCGTCGCGCGCGCGGTCGCCTCGGGCGTCAGTCAGGGGACGGAGCTCCTGCTGTTCCGCGGCGAGGGGCCGACGCCTTTCGATCCGTCGCTCGACGCGCCAGGCGCGCCAACCTACCCGCGCCGCTACGGCTACGCGTGGGTGGGCGAGGTCGTCGCCCGCGGCGAAGGGGCGGCGCTCGCGCTCGGCGACCGCGTCTTCGCGCTGGCGCCGCACGGCGACGTGCACCTGCTCGGGCCGGGCGCGGCGCGCGCCCTGCCCCGCGCGATCCCGGGCGAGCGCGCGGTGCTGGCCGCGAACCTCGAGACGGCGATCACGTGCGTGTGGGACGCGGGGATCGGGCTCGGAGACGCGGTGGTGGTGCTCGGCGGCGGGATCGTCGGGCTGCTCGTCGTGGCGCTCGCGCGGCGCGCGGGCGCGGAGGTCCGGCTGGTCGAGCCGAGCGAGCGGCGGCGTCAGGCCGGCCTCGCGCTCGGCGCCGCCGCGGCGACCCGGCCGGAGGACGACCGGCCGCGCGGCGACGCGGACGTCGTGATCGCCGCGACGGGCGACCCGAGCGAGCTCGACCGCGCGATCGCGCACGCGGGGCGCGACGCGACGGTGACCGTCGCGTCGTTCTACGGGGCGCGCACGAGCCCGGTCGCGCTCGGCGCGGAGTTCCACCGCCGCCGGCTGCGCCTCCGCGCGAGCCAGGTCTCGACGATCCCGCCCGAGCGCGCGCCCCGCTGGGACCACGCGCGGCGGTTCGCGCTCGTCCGCGCGCTGCTGGAGGACCCCGCGCTCGACGCGCTGCTGGACCCGCCCGTCCCGTTCGACGCGGCGCCGTCGGCCTACGCCGAGCTCGCGGCCGAGCCCGGCGCGCGGCTGCAGACGGTCTTCCAGTACGGATCGGGATCGGCTACGCGAGGGGCGACCTAGCGCGGTGAGCGGCCGCGCCGGGGACAACGAACCGGAACGAGAAAACCGCCAAGACCGCCAAGATCGCCATGCGCGCCATGAGTAGAAAATTTCATTCCTCTTGGCGTCCTTGGACTCCTTGGCGGTTCATCTCCCTGCTCGTCTCAGCACCGCTTGGCGGTTCATCTCCTCCTCGTCTCAGCACCGCTCCAGAGGCCTGACATGTTCCTCCTCGGCGTCAGCGATCACGTGATGATCGCCCACAGCTTCTCCGATCCGTTCTTCGGCCCGGCGACCCGGATGCACGGCGCGACGTACGCCGTCGAGGTCGAGATCCGCGCCAAGGCGCTCGGGCCGCACCACGTGGTCATGGACATCGGCGCGCTGCACGCGTCGCTGCGCCGGGCGCTCGACACGATCGACTACCAGAACCTCGACGAGCACCAGGCATTCCCCGGGCGCACCTCGACGACCGAACGCGTGGCCGAGCACGTGGCCGGGCTCCTCGCCGCGGACATCGCGAAGCTCCCCGAAGATGAGGCGCCCGTCGCCGGCGCGACGCTGAGGGTGCTCGTGCGCGAGTCGCCCACGGCGTACGCGGGCTTCGAGCGCGACCTGTAGCGGCCTCCCGCCGCTCGGGCTCGGCTGTCCCGCCGGCTGCGCGAGCGGCGCGCTGACGCGCGCCCACAAGGAGCACAGTCGGCTCCCGCCTCCACAACAAGGCTGCGCCGCGCCCACAACGAGGCTGCGCCGCGCTCACAACGAGGCTGCGCCGCGCTCACAACGAGGCTGCGCCGCGCTCACAACGAGGCTGCGCCGCGCTCACAACAAGGCTGCGCCGCGCCCACAACAAGGCTGCGCCGCGCTTATTCCTCCGTCACGAAGTCCTCGCAGATGTCGTTCGCTCCGGCTGCGCCGCGCTCACAGCAAGGCTGCGCCGCGCCCACAACAAGGCTGCGCCGCGCTTATTCCTCTGTCACGACGCCGTCGCAGACGTCGTTCGCTCCGGCGCCTGTCGCGCTCGCCAGGCATCCGCGCGGTTTCTCACGGCGCGATCGGGGCTCGCCTGATTCGTCACGACACCCGGAACCAGACGTCTGCCTGATTCCGTCTCCTGGGCCACAAGGACGCTGTGCATGAAGGCTGGCGCACAAAGCTGGAGCGACTGATGCATCCAGGATGCATCTGTAGATCCATGGCGAAAAGCGGCTGAGCGCTCTTTGCCCATGCTCTGGGCAGCGATGGAGCGCTGTCTCCGGGGCGCGGACCGGCGCGCGCGCCTGCCCGGTGGACGACCGGGCTCGGCGGCATGTCGGGCCCGCGCGCGCAGCTGTCCGCAGTCAGTGGCTGTCTGGATAAGGAGGAGTGAGTCTCATGAGGAATGCATCGGGACCTGCCGCGCGCGAGGGCGGCACCACCAGCACGAGCGGGCGAGAGGTCCCACTACAGGAAAGAAAGCGGCTCGTGGTGATCGGCAACGGGATGGCCGGCGCGCGGCTCGTGGAGGAGATCCTGGCGCGCGGGGGCAAGGATCGCTTCGAGATCGTCATGTTCGGCGACGAGCCCTACGGCAATTACAACCGCATCCTGCTGTCGAACGTCCTCGCCGGGACCCAGGACCCGGAGGACATCTTCATCAACCCGCTGTCCTGGTACGAGGAGAACGACATCCGCCTCCACGCCGGCGTCCGGGTCACCTCGATCGACCGCGACAGCAAGGTCGTCCGCGGGGCGTCGGGCGTCGTCGAGGCCTACGACAAGCTCGTCATCGCCACCGGGAGCAGCGCCTTCGTCCCGAGGATCGACGGCCTGCTGCGCGAGGGCGGGGGCTACAAGGAAGGCGCGTTCGTGTTCAGGACGCTCGACGACTGCAGCGGCATCATCGAGCGCGCGGGGCGGTCGCGGCGGGCGGCCGTGATCGGCGGCGGGCTCCTCGGCCTCGAGGCAGCGCGCGGCCTGCTCGGGCTCGGCCTGGAGGTCCACGTGGTGCACCTGATGAAGCACCTCATGGAGGTGCAGCTCGACGCGGCCGGGGGCGCCGTCCTCCAGCGCGCCCTGGAGGGCATGGGGCTCACCATCCATCTGGAGCGGTCCACCCGGGAGATCCTCGGCCAGGAGCGGGTCGAGGGGCTCCGCTTCGAGGACGGGAGCGAGCTCGCGTGCGATCTCGTGGTGATCTCCGCCGGCATCCGGCCGAACGTGCAGCTCGCGCGCGACGCGGGGCTCACCGTCGAGCGGGGGATCGTCGTGGGAGACGACCTCTGCTCGCCCGATGACCCGGACATCCACGCGCTCGGCGAGTGCGTCCAGCACCGCGGGCGCACCTACGGGCTCGTCGCCCCGCTCTGGGAGCAGGCGCAGGTCCTCGCCGATCGCCTCGCCGGGCGCAGGCCCGACGCGGCCTACGTGGGCTCGAAGGTCTCGACCAAGCTCAAGGTGATGGGCGTCGACCTCGTGGTCATGGGGGAGCAGAGCGCCGCGGACGACACGGCGGAGGAGGTCGCCTACGTCGAGCAGGCGCGGGGGATCTACCGGAAGCTCGTGATCCGGGGCGGGACGCTCGCCGGCGCCATCCTGCTCGGCGAGGGGGCGACCGGCGGCGGCCGGCTGCTCCAGATCTTCGAGCGGGGGCTCGAGGTCCCCGACAACCGCGCGGAGCTCCTCTTCCCCGGCTTCGCCGGCGGCGGCGCGGGCGCGGGCGAGCCCAGCATGGCGGACCTGCCGGACGAGGCGCAGGTGTGCAACTGCAACGGCGTCTCGAAAGGCCAGATCGCCGCGGCGGCGCGGGGCGGCTGCCGCACGCTCCGGCAGGCGTGCCAGGCGACGCGCGCCGGCACCGGCTGCGGGGCGTGCAAGCCCCAGGTGCAGGCCGTCCTCGAGCTCGTCCTCGGCGACGGCGCGATGGAGGACCCCTCGGTCCACTACTACGTGCCCGGCGTGCCCCACGCGAAGCCGGAGCTCATCCGGCTCGTGAAGGAGCGCGGCCTGCGCAGCGTCTCGTCGGTGTTCCGGGAGCTCGCGGGCGGGAAAGAGGACATCGCGAGCAAGCCGGGGCTGGCCTCGCTGCTCAAGGGCATCTGGGGGAAGGAGTACGAGGACGAGCGCGACGCGCGCTTCATCAACGACCGCGTGCACGCGAACATCCAGCGAGACGGGACGTTCAGCGTCATCCCGCGCATCTACGGCGGCGTCACGTCGCCGGCCCAGCTCCGGAAGATCGCCGACGTGGCCGAGCGCTACGACGCGAAGATGGTGAAGATCACCGGCGGCCAGCGGATCGACATCCTCGGCATCGCGAAGGACAGGCTGCCGGACGTGTGGCGCGACCTCGGCATGCCGTCCGGTCACGCTTACACGAAGGGATTCCGCACCTGCAAGACGTGCGTCGGCAGCGAGTTCTGCCGGTACGGGGTGGGGGACAGCACGTCGCTCGGCATCGCGATCGAGCGGCGATTCCAGGGCTTCGAGGCGCCCCACAAGCTGAAGCTCGCCACCGCCGGGTGCCCTCGCAACTGCTCGGAGGCGACGACCAAGGACGTGGGCGCCGTCGCCATCGAGGGCGGCAGGTGGGAGATCTACGTGGGAGGCGGGGCGGGCTCGCGCGTGAGGAAGGGAGACCTGCTCTGCGTGGTGGATACGCACGAGGAGGTCATCCGGTACGCGGGCCGCTTCATGCAGTATTACCGCGAGCAGGCCAGGTACATGGAGCGCTCGTATGATTTCGTCGATCGAGTCGGTATCGAAAAGGTGCGGCGGGTGATCGTGGACGACGCCGAGGGGATCGCGGCGCGCCTCGACGCGGAGGTCGAGGCCTCGGTCGAGGCGTATGTCGACCCCTGGAGCGAGGCGGAGAGCCCGATCCACCCGTCCCAGTTCACGACCCTGCTCCCGCCGCCGGGCAGCGCGCCCGCGCAGGTGGAGTAGGGCGGAAGCGATGGAGAGGAGCGCCGGGAACAGGTAGAGCGTCCCGGCGGAGATGAGGAGTTTTCTCCTGCCGGCGCGCGCCGGCAGGAGAGGAGGTTCTGTGATGAGCGACATCGCGCTGGATGAGAAGACTGTCTTCAACCTTGGCCCGCTGACCCAGATCCCCGTGGGCGAGGGGCGGGCATTCCACGTCGGCGGCCGCGAGGTGGCCGTGTTCCGGACGCGCGCTGGCGAGCTGTTCGCCGTGCAGGCGCGCTGCCCCCACAAGGGGGGGCCGCTCGCGGACGGGATCCTCGGGGGGAAGGACATCCAGTGCCCCCTGCACGGGATCGCCTTCGACCTCTCGACCGGCCGCCCGATCGGGGCCGAGTGCAGCGCGCTCGCGCGCTTCCGGGTGGAGCTGAGCGCGTCGGAGGAGGTCCTCCTCCACGCTTCGCGCCCCGGCGTCGACCTGCCGCAGTGGCCCTGCGGGGGGCCACCTCCGCTCCCGCAGCTGCGGAGCGAGCGCGGGGCCCGCGGCGAATGAGGGGCGAGAGCGACAGCCGAGCCGCGCCGCCGCCGGCGGAGCCGTGGGGCGAGGGGCGCGGCTACGGCCCGATCTCGCCGCAGCACCCGATCGGCGGCGAGATGTCGGACGTCGCGCGCGGGATCTTCTCGCGCCTGCGGCTGCCGCGGCTCCTGCAGCGCTACGCCGAGGTGCCGGTGCTCGCGGTTTTCAGCTGCGTGAACGGGTTCGTGAGCATCGGCCTCATGGCGGCCCTCGCCGCGGTGACCAAGGCGCCGCTCGTGTTCCCGTCGCTCGGGCCGACCGCCTTCCTGTTCTTCTACACGCCGAGGGCCGCCTCGGCCGCGCCGCGCAACACCCTCATCGGGCACAGCATCGCCATCGCGGTCGCCTACGTCAGCCTGCTCCTCACGGGGCTGACGGACGCCGGCCCGGCGATCTCCGGCGGCGTGACCCTCCCGCGCGCCCTGGCCGCGGCGCTCTCGCTGGGGCTCACGGCCGGCCTCATGGTGCTCGCCCGCGCGCCCCACCCGCCCGCGGGCGCCACGACGCTCATCGTGTCGCTGGGCATCGTCGACCGGCCGCCGATGCTGCTCGTGCTCCTCGGGGGCGTCGCCCTGCTCACGCTGCAGGCCATCGTCATCAACCGCCTCGCGGGCATCGACTACCCGCTCTGGGCGCCGCGGCAGGCGCGCGCGGCGGCCAGAGCTGCGGATGACGCGCCGCCGCACCTCGCCGAGGAGCAGGCGCGCGCGGCGGCGGCCATGGAGGCGCAGCGATGAGCGCCGAGCTCGCCGGCTCCCGCGCGGCGCCTGCCCGCCCCCGCGAAGGCGCGAGCGCGCCGCTGCGCGCCCCGCTCGTCCACCTGGGCGCGGTCCGCAACGGGGTCGTCGCCACCGCCGCGCTCGCGGGGCTCATCGTCGTGGGCAGCCGCGATCTCGCGGACTTCGACTCCGCGCTCGTGGGCTACACCTTCGCTTGCCTCTTCATGACCTTCGGGGTCGTGTACCGGTACTCCGTCTGGCTCAGCAAGCCGCCGACCCGGATGTACTGGGTCCGCGGCTTCCAGGTGCTCTTCTCGCCGCGCCGCTGGCCGCGGCTCCGCCGCCCGACCCTCATCGTCAAGGCGCTCTGGTCGAAGATCATCGCGCAGGACTTCATCCTGCGGCGCGGCCTGACGCGGTGGATCGCGCACATGCTCATCGCGTGGGGCTGCACGCTGGCCGCGGCCGTGACGTTCCCGCTGGTGTTCGGCTGGCTTCACTTCGAGTCCGGCAGGGCCGGCGCGGGCGCGACCTACCGCGTCGTCGTCTTCGGCTTCCCGGTGTCCGAGATCCCGGTCCATGGAGTCGTGGGGTGGGCGGTCTTCCACGCGCTCATCGTCAGCGGGTTCATGGTCGTCCCCGGGGTGATGCTCGCCATGTTCCGCCGCACGCGGGAGAGCGGCGCGGTGGCGGTCCAGCGCTTCGAGCGCGACCTCCTGCCGCTCCTCCTGCTCTTCGCCGTGAGCGTGAGCGGACTCTTGCTCTGGGTGAGCTACACGTGGCTGCACGGGTATTTCTACGGCGCGCTCGCCCAGCTCCACGCGCTGACGGTGATCGTGACGCTCCTCTACTTGCCCTTCGGCAAGCTCTTCCACGTGTTCCAGCGCCCCGCGTCGGTGGGCGTCACGTTCTACAAGGAGGCCGGCGACAGGGGCGAGAAGGCGACCTGCCCGGTCACGGGCGAGGCGTTCGCGGCGAAGCTCCAGACCGACGACCTCAAGGAGGTGCTCGGGGAGGTGGGGTTCGATTACGCGCCGCGGTCGGGGACCGGCGCCGCGTGGAGCGAGGTCTCGCCGCGCGGGCGGCGGATGCTCATCGGCCGCGCGCACAACCGGGCCCGAGGCGGGCGCTTCTCGTGAGCGACAGGACGGGAGGAGACAGCACATGACGCACCTGAGACTGCCCATCGCCGAGTACATCCGCGAGTACGGACCGCACGTCTCCGACTCGCCCGTGACCGGGTGGGGGCCGAAGCCCGAGCCCGACAGGCTGGTCGAGACACACTGCTGCTTCTGCGGGATGCAGTGCGGCGTGAAGCTGCAAGTCAAGGACAACCGGGTCATCGGCCTGGAGCCGTGGGAGGAGTTCCCGTTCAACGAGGGGCGGCTCTGTCCGAAGGGCGTCAAGCGGTACATGCAGACGCACCACCCCGACCGCCTGACCGATCCGCTGATCCGGCAGGGGAGCGGGTTCCGGAAGGCGAGCTGGGACGAGGCGCTCGATCTCGTGGCGTCGAGGGCGCGCGCGATCCAGGGGAGGGCCGGCAAGGACGCCTTCGCGATGCTGAGCGGGGTGTCGCTCAGCAACGAGAAGAGCTACCTCGCGGGCAAGTTCGCGCGCCTCGCGCTCGGCACCGCCAACATCGATTACAACGGCCGGTTCTGCATGGTCTCCGCGGGCGCGGGGAACAAGAAGGCGTTCGGGATCGATCGCACGGCGAACGGCTGGGACGACATCCCCGACGCGGAGGTCGTGCTGCTCGCGGGCACCAACGTGAGCGAGTGCTTCCCGACGCTGACGCACTACATCTGGAGGGCGCGCGACCGCGGGGCGAAGCTCATCGTCGTCGACCCGCGCGAGACGCCCATCGGCCGCACGGCGGACTACCATGTTCCGCTGCGCCCGGGGACCGACAGCGCGCTCAACCAGGCGCTGCTCCACGAGCTCGTCGAGAACGGCTGGGTCGACCGGGAGTTCGTCGAGCAGCGCTGCGCCGGGTGGGCCGAGCTCCGCGCCTCGGTGGAGCGCTGCACGCCGGAGTGGGCCGCGGAGATCTGCGGCGTCCCGGCGGCGCTCATCCGCGAGGTCGCCGCGGCGTGGGGGCAGGCGAAGACGAGCTTCCTCCTGCACGCGCGCGGCGTGGAGCAGCACACGAAGGGCGTCGAGAACGTCCTCAGCCTGATCAACCTCGTGCTCGCCACCGGCAGGATCGGCCGCAAGGGCTGCGGCTACGGGACCATCACGGGGCAGGGGAACGGGCAGGGCGGGCGCGAGCACGGGCACAAGTGCGATCAGCTCCCCGGCAACCGCGATATCGAGAACCCCGAGCACCGCGAGCACATCTGCCGTGTCTGGGGGATCACCGACGCCGAGCTGCCGCGCAAGGGCAAGACCACGGTCGAGATCTTCGAGGCGATCCACGCGGGCGAGATCCGCGGGCTCCTCAACATCTGCTTCAACCCGATGGTCAGCCACCCCGACACCAACTTCGCGCGCGAGGCGCTCGAGAAGCTCGATTTCTTCTGCGTCATCGATTTCTTCATGAGCGAGACGGCCCGCTACGCGGACGTCGTGCTGCCCGGCTCGCTGCACGAGGAGGAAGAGGGCACCTCGACCACGGCGGAGGCCCGCGTGGTGCGCATCCGCGCCGCGGTGGACCCGCCGGGCAACGCGCGCCGGGACACGTGGATACTCCTCGAGCTCGCGCGGCGGCTCGGGAGGGGGGAGCATTTCGCGTTCTCGAGCAGCGAGGACGTCTTCAACGAGCTGCGCCGCGCGAGCGCGGGGGGGACCGCCGATTACGCCGGCATCACGTACGAGCGCATCGAGCGGGAGATGGGGGTGTTCTGGCCCTGCCCGTCGGAGGGGCACCCGGGGACACCGCGGCTGTTCGAGGACGGCAGGAGCTACCATCCGGACGGCAGGTTCAAGCTGATCCCGACGCCCTACCGCCCGAGCGCGGAGGTGCCCGACGTTGATTACCCGCTGTACATGACGTCGGGCCGGAGCGTGTTTCATTATCTCAGCGGGACGCAGACGCGGCGGATCAAGTTCCTCGTCGAGAAGAGCCCCGGCCCGGTCTGCGAGATGCACCCGGCGCTCGCGGCGGAGCTCCGCCTCGTGGACCGGCAGCTGGTCACGGTCGAGACCCGCCGCGGCGGGATCACGGTGCCGCTGCGGATCGTCGAGACGATCCGCCCGGACACGGTGTTCCTGCCGTACCACTGGCCCGAGGAGCTCGCCGCCAACCAGCTCACGGTCCGGGCGCTCGATCCCGTGAGCAAGATGCCGGAGTTCAAGGTCGCGGCGTGCCGGGTGCGCGCGGCGACCCGCGCGGAAGCCGATCGGGCGCGGTCGCTGTTCGCCGAGCTGCAACTGGAGGCCTCATGAGCGCTGTGGTGCGTGATTTCTTCATCGATTTTCAGCGGTGCATCGGCTGCCAGGCGTGCGCCGCGGCGTGCTCGGAGTGCCACACGCACCGCGGGCTGCCGATGGTGCACGTGGACCTCGTGGCGCCGGGCGTGTCGATGCAGACCGCGCCGATGGTCTGCATGCACTGCGCCGACCCGACGTGCGCGTCGGTCTGTCCGGCCGACGCCATCAAGGTGGATGAGAACGGGATCGTTCACTCGAGCCTGAAGCCCCGGTGCATCTCGTGCGGGAACTGCGAGCTGGCGTGTCCTTTCGGGGTCCCGATCATCAAGGCGGGGATCCAGCAGATGCAGAAATGCGACATGTGCTTCGACCGGACGAGCGCCGGGAAGAAGCCGATGTGCGCGACGGTCTGCCCCACGGGCGCGCTGTTCTACGGGACGCGCGAGGAGATGGCGCGGCAGCGGCCGGCGAGCAAGGCGATCAACCGCTGGCGGTTCGGCGAGCAGCGGATCACGACGCGCGTGCACGTGATGGTGCCGCACGAGGTGGACGAGATGGCGGTCGAGCTGCCCGCCTTCGACGAGGGCGGCGGCCCCGCGGCGCTCGCGACCGCCTTCGCGGCGAGCGCGGCCGGCGCGGCCAGCGCAGGTGGAGGGCGCGCGGCCGAGGCGGGCGGCGCGGGGGCGGGGGAGGAGGCGGAGTTCCTGTGAAGGGCGCGGACGATCTGCCGAAGTGGCGAGAGGACTTCCCTTACGAGTCGGAGGGCGACGACCACGTGACCCGCCGCGATTTCGCGCGCTTCCTCGTGCTGGTGAGCGGCGGGCTCGCGACCGGCAACGCCCTCGTGTACCTGCGCGCGCGCCGGCCGCCCGCGGAGCCGCGCGCGCGCGTGGAGATCGCGCGCGTCGACGACCTCGCGCCCGGGAGCGCCGCGGTCTTCCGCTACCCGGACGAGGCGACGCCGGCGCTGCTGATCCGCCGGGAGGACGGCGAGCTGGTCGCGTTCGAGCAGAAGTGCACCCACCTCGGCTGCCCTGTCGCCTACGAGCGGGGCGGCGGCGAGGGCGGGGAGGAGCACCTCCGGTGCTACTGCCACAACGGCCGCTTCGACGCGGCCTCGGGCGAGGGCACGTCCGGTCCGCCGCGCGACATGCGGCCGCTCGGGCGCATCGCGCTGGAGATAGAGGACGGCAAGGTGTTCGCGGTGGGGCTCTCGCCGCGGCGCGAGGGGTGAGGGGAGGAGAGCGATGCCGATCCCTGGACCGAGACATGATCTTCGCCCGGGCGCGAAGGGCGCCATGAGCGCGAGGCTGCTCGTCGTCGCGATGCTCTGCGCGTTCCAGTACTGGGTCCTCACGTCCACGGTCGAGGCGTACAACGGCGGTGATCGCGACATCCCGCTGCCCGCGCTCGCGACCTCGCTGGTGTGCTTCGCGCTGGGGGCCGGCCTGGTCGCGGCGGGGGAGCTGTCGGCCCCGCGCGCGCGTGGTAGACGATCGCCTCCCGGCGCGTGACGCCCCGGCGCGGCGCGCGCGGCTCCAGGTGCGCGCGCGGGGCCGGGGGGCCGCGCGCGGCTCCGGGCGGGGTCCGTGGTACTGGGCTGACGCATGCGCATCGCCTGGATCGTCTACGGCGCCCTCGACCAGATCACGGGCGGTTACATCTACGATCGGCTCGTCGTCGAGCGGCTGCGCGCGCGGGGCGACGCCGTGGAGGTCGTGTCGCTCGATCCGGCGCCGCTGTCGCGCGCGCTGGCCGGGCTCGCGCTCGCGCGGCGCCTCGCCCGGGTCGACCCCGACGTCGTCGTCGGCGACGAGCTCTGCTTCCCGGAGCTCGGGCCCGCGTTCGCCGCGCTGCCGCGCCGGATCGCGCGCGTGCTCCTCGTGCACCACCTGAGCGCGTGGGAGCTGCCGCCCGGCGGCGCCACGTTGACCCGCGCGGCGCTCGCGCTCCAGGAGACCGCGGCGCTGCGGCTGTGCGACGCGCACCTCGCGACGAGCGCGACGACCGCGGCGCGGCTCCGGCGCGAGCACGGGGTCGAGCGGGTCGACGTGGCGCCGCCGGGCGCGGACCGGCTCCCCCTGCGCCCCCGCGCGGGCGGCGCAGGCCGGCGCGGCGGCGCGCTGCGGCTCACGTTCGTGGGGAGCTTCATCCCGCGCAAGGGCCTGCTCGAGCTCCTCGCCGCGTTCGAGCGGATCGGCAGCCCGCGCGCCACGCTCGCGCTCGTCGGCGACGCGGCGCGCGACCCGGCCTATGCCGGGCGGGTGCGCGCCGCGATCGCCGGCTCCGCCTTCCTGCGGGCGCGCGTCGTGGTCCCCGGCGTGCTCGGCGACGACGCGCTCGCGGACGAGCTCGCGGCGACGGACGCGCTGGTCCTGCCGTCGCTCCTCGAGGGCTACGGCATGGTGCTCACCGAGGCGGTCCGCGCCGGCGTGCCGGTGCTCGCCGCCCGCGCCGGTGCGATCGCCGAGGTGGTCGAGGACGGCGCCGAGGCGCTGCTCTGGGACGACGGCGAGGGCCTCGTGCGGTCGCTCTCCCGCTTCCTCGAGGACGGGGCGCTGCGCGCCAGCATGAGCCGCGCCGCGGTGGCCCGCTCCGCGGCGCTGCCGACGTGGGACGGCGCCGCGACCGCGGTGCGCGCGGCGCTCTCGCGGGCGGCGGGGCCGCGGCGCTGAGCCGTCATTCCTCCCCGCCGGCGGGGGCGCGCAGCACGCAGCGCTTGGCGCGGACGAACGCGTCGAACCGGGCCTCCTGCAGGCCGTCCGCGTCGACCGTCCGGTCCTTCAGGAGGCACGCCTCCACGGAGAGCTCCCCTTCATACGGGTCCTTCTCGCGCGTCGTCTTGTGGTTCAGCTGGCAGACCCCGTTGAGCCCGTCGTCCCCGAGATGGACGGACACATTCCAGGCCTCCTGGGTCACGCCGGGAGATGCGCGGAGGATGATCCCCCAGAAGCCCTTCTTCTCCCGGATGGGGTCGTTGAAGATCATCACCTCGAACTCGTCGTCTTTTATCCCACAATCCGTGTACCAGCTGCGCTGGTGGTCCTCGTCGAAAGCGACCGCTGTCTCCCCGTTATTGCCCGTGTCGAGGAAGAACTGCGTCGCTCCCAGCGTGAGCACGGCTCTGCCAGCGACCAGCGGCGGCTCGAAGTCGCTGCCGCACCCGAGCGATCCGAGCAACAGCGCGGCAGCGAGCGGTGTTCTGAGCATGGGTATCCTCAGTCATGAGGATCCTGCCTGGCCGATCCACAAGTCAATCATCAAATCGACAGCTTTGGCCCTTTTGAAGCGGTAAATAGACCACGTCGGAGGGAATGCTGCAGGCCTGAGGCGGGGTGGAGCTCGCCTCTCGGGTCGTCACGATTTCATGAACCCTCGGAATCGGAGCGAGAATCAGATCAGGGTGTGGCAATTCGATCGCTCTCAAGGGAATGTCTGGTCGCTGCCCATCCATGGAGTTTTCCGGCCCGATGTGCGCTGGACCCATGGCTCCGCCCCTCCACGCCGCCGCCGCCCTCCGGCGCAGCGTCATCCTCCCCACCGCAGGCGGCCGCCGCCTACCTGCCGAGGATCGCCGCCGCCTCGTCCTGGAGCCGCCGCGTGAGCCCCGCGTCGTCGTCCCCCCCGCCCGCGACCGCCGCCGCGTCCCGCGCCTCCCCGAGCCGCACCCGCACCTCGACGTCGTCGAAGCCGGGCAGCGCGATCTGCAGGAGCGGCGCCAGCGTGGTGATCCCGCGGCGCTCGGCCCACCGCGTGATCGGCAGCCGCTTCGCCCGCGCCGAGTGTACCCCCGCGACGACCGCCACCGCGACGCGCCCCCCCGCCGCCGCCGCCGCGCGCAGCAGCGCCCCGGCGCTCGGGTGCCACGCCCCGAGCAGCGCCTCGCCCGCGCCTGCGAACGCCGGATCCGCCTCGATGCGCCCGGCGGGGAAGTGGAGCAGCGCGCCGCCGCCGCGCAGGTGCCGCAGGGCGCGGCGCACGCCGGCGGTCCGCGCCGCGAGCGCGCGCCCGCCGCCGCCCTCGTCGATCGGCACGAAGAGCAGCCGCTGGCTGACCTGGGGCAGCGCGCGCAGGAACCGCCGCTCGGCCGCCACGATCATGAGGTCGCTCCGGCCGAGGGCCGCCATCAGCGCGAGCGCGTCGTAGGCGCCCGGGTGGTTGGACACGACGAGCAGCGCCCCGCGCGGGGGCGGGGCGGCGTCGGCCGTCCAGCGCGCGCCGAACCCGGCGAGCGCCTCCCGCGCCGCCACGTGGATCCCCGCCTCGCCGGTGCGCTGGTCGAAGCGCGCGAGCACGCGCCCGAGCGGCAGCGAGGGGACGGCGAACGCCGCGCGCCCTGCCCGCCGCACCCACGCCGGCGCGCCGCCCAGGCCGAGCGCCGCGACCATCTCCTCGCCGGACAAGCGCGCCAGCTCCCTCTCCAGCGGCCCTGCCATGCCCGCCGTCTCTACCTGCGCCGAGGCCGCCACGCCAGCGCCGTCGCGCGGCCCGGCCGCCCGGTCGCCCGGTCGGCGATGACGCGCGCGGTGGCCATCCGCCCGCGGTCGCGCGCCGTGCGCGCACGGGTCCTCCGCGCGACCGGGCGCGACGTCGCGGCGCCGGTGCCGGACCGCGGCGCAGCGCGGCCCAGCGCGCGGATGCGTGGTTGTTCAGCGAACCTGGCGAGTCCCCTGCTGCGTTGGGGGGTCTGCGTTGGGGGGTCTGCGTTGGGGGGTTTGCGTCGGGGCACGCCGGCTCTGTATGAAGAGAGAATGAAGCCCACCTGCCCAGCTCATGATGAAGCCACCCGCCGCAGCGCCGGGGCTGCGCGTCCGCGGCGGACCTTCGCGGACCTCCCGGGGCCCCGGGGGCTGCCCGTGATCGGCAATCTGCACGAGCTCCACGCCGACCGCTGGCACCTGGAGTTCGAGCGGTGGTGGCGCGCCTTCGGGGACGTGTTCGTCGTGCGGATGGGCCGCCAGCCGATCCTCGTCGTGGCCGAGGGCGAGCTCGTCCGCGACGTGCTTCAGCGCCGCCCCGCGGTGTTCCGGCGGACGCGGGCCATCGAGGACGTGTCGCGCGAGGCGGACATGGTCGGGCTGTTCTCGGCGGACGGCGAGGCGTGGAGGAAGCAGCGGCAGCTCATCAATCCGACGCTCCACGCGCGGCACGTCGAGGGGTTCTTCCCGAGCATCTGCGAGATCACGGGCCGGCTGCGCGATCTGTGGTCGCGCGCGGCCGACGAGCGCGCCGCGCGCGACGTCCTCGGCGATCTCATGCGCTACTCGGTCGACGTCACCTCCACCATCGCGTTCGGCCGCGACCTCAACACGCTCCGCGGCGGGCCCGATGCGCTCCAGGAGCACCTCCAGCGCGTCTTTCTCGGCCTGAACCGAAGGATCCTCGCGCCGCTGCCCTACTGGAGGTACCTCGGCCTGCCCGCCGACCGCGCCTACGATCGCGCCCTGCTCGCGGTGAAGCGGCTCATCCTCGAGCTCGTGGCCGCCGCCCGGCGCGAGCTCGAGGGCGGCGCGGGCGGCGTGGACCGGCCCGCGCGCCCGCGAACGCTGCTGGACCTCATGATCGTGGCGCGCGACGGCGAGAACCCGAGGGCGCACCTCTCGGACGCCGAGGTCTACGCGAACGTCCTCACGATGCTGCTCGCGGGCGAGGACACGACCGCGAACACCCTCGCGTGGATCCTCTATTACCTGGGTTCGCGCCCCGACGTGCAGGCGCGCGCCCGCGAGGAGGCCGACCGCGTGCTCGGCGGCGGGCTGATCCCGACGCTCGAGCAGAGCAAGCGCCTGGAGTACACGGGCGCCGTCACCCAGGAGACGTTGCGCCTGCGCTCCGCGGCGCCGCTGCTCTACCTCGAGGCGAACCACGACACGGTGGTCGGCGACGTGGCGGTGCCCGCCGGCGCCGGCGTCGTGGTGCTCACCCGCGCGACCGGGCGGAAGCCCGAGTACTTCGGCGATCCGGAGTCGTTCCGCCCCGAGCGCTGGCTCGGCGGCGCGCCCCCGACGCTGCCCCACGAGCCGCGGATGGCGCTCGCCTTCGGCAGCGGGCCGCGCGTCTGCCCGGGCCGCTCGTTGGCGCTCCTCGAGTGCGCCGTGACGGTGGGCATGGTGCTCCGGAGCTTCACGGTGCAGCTCGCGGATCACACAGCGCCGGTGCGGGAACGGATGGCGTTCGCGATGCAGCCGGAGGGGCTGCGCATCCGGTTCACGAAGCGCGCGTGCGCGTGAGGCGCGGGCGCCGGCTCACCGCGCGTTCACGCGGGCGCGCGCGCAGGACGTGGGCGCCGGCTCACTGCACCTTGGCGAGGGCCGCGTCGTAGTCGGGCTCCTGCGCGATCTCCGGGACGAGCTCGGCGTGGAGCACCTTGTTCTGCTCGTCGAGCACGAGGACCGAGCGCGCGAGCAGGCCCGCGAGCGGCCCGTCCACCAGCTTGACCCCGTATCTGTCGGCGAAGTCGCCCCGGAACGTCGAGAGGCTCTCCGCGTTCTTGATGCCCTCGGCCCCGCAGAAGCGGGCGTGGGCGAACGGCAGGTCCGCCGAGATGTTGAGCACCGTCACGCCCGGGAGCTTCTCGGCGCGCTCGTGGAACGTGCGCACGGACTTCGCGCAGACCCCGGTATCCACGCTCGGGAAGATGTTGAGGATCTTCTTGCCTGAGTAGGAAGAGAGCTTGCCTTCCGACAGGTCGCTCTTCACGAGCTGGAAATCGGGGGCAGTCGAGCCGACGGCCGGCAGCTCGCCGGCGGTGTGGACGGGGTTTCCCTTGAACTTGGTCTGGGCCATGAACGCATCCTCCTCTGTGAAGCCGCGCTGGTCGTACGCGCGCCGAGGGCGGATGCCAAGCCGATCTGTACAGCGCCGCCGGAGAGAGGCTCGCCTTGGCCGGCCGCGTGGGCGGAGCGCTGTCGGGGGATCTTCCGTGGTCCGCGCGCGAGCGGGGCTCGCGCGCGGGACAATCAGCTCAGGGGCGAGCGGCTCACCAGGGGAAACGGCTCGACCTCGGCGTCGTCGGGGTTCATCGAGTCCCTGCTGTACCCCATCTCCTGTTCGGCCGTCGTGATGATGAAGGGACCCCCGAGCTCCTCGGGATCCACCATGTCTTCATAGTCTTCCGTTGTGTCGCCCTTGCCTGATGTCGCCGAGGCGAGATACTGCTCGGCGATCTGCTCGGCGAACTCGTCCACCACCTCCGTCGGGCCGTCGCCCGGGTCGGGGATGAACGCATCGCGGTCGTCCTTGCGAGACGCGCTCTGGCGCGCTGCCTCCACGAAATCCTGTCCGTGGCTCCTGCTCGTGGCCCGCTGGGAGCCGTCTTGCTTGGTCTGCATCGATGATCTCCTCGCTCGGCGGCGCGCTCCCACGCGTTTTCAGCGTCGCCGCCCGTCCGGTGTTCTGATACCGAGAGATGCACCGCGTGTACCAAGGCTGGATCGCGTGCATGTCACGCGCCCTGGCGAGAGGATCTGATCGGAGTCCGTTCGCCGTGGCGCTTGCGCTGTACCGGACGTGCGTCGGGTGTAGCGCCGTGCCACAGCCGGAGAGACACGCCGGTGCCACGGCGCCCCGGCGCCGCGCCATGATCCCCGGCGCCGCGCGCAGGGCGATGCCGCGGCGCCGCGCCATGATCCCCGGCGCCGCGCGCAGGGCGATGCCGCGGCGCTTCGCCCCGTCGTGCCCCGGACTCGAGCTCCGATGTCGCCGGGCGGCTCTCCGACGGAGCCGTTCGGCACAGGGGTTCGACGGAAGGTCCTCGCAGGAAAACCAGGATGACCTGGGCGCGGGCGCGGGCGGTGCGGCGCAGCAGCGATGCCGCTGCGCCTCGCCGCCGCGCTGCTACCAGCCGAGCTCTTCGCTGATCGCCTCCGAGAGCTGCGCGGCCATCTTCTCGTTCGTCTTCTTGCTCGGGTGGTAGTCGCAGCCGAGCCCATCCTGCTCCCCGTTGTGCTGGGGGAACTCGAGCAAGCGGACCCGATCGTCGCCGCTGGCCGCGCGATCCTCGATCACCTCGCCGATGTAGCTCCGTGCCCTGGTGAGCGCCTCGGCGCCCTCCGGGTACGAGTCGCTGAGCATGGGCCCGATGGTGCAGAAGATGAACGCCTCCGGGTAGTTCTCCCTGACCGTCTCGACGAGGCCCGCGTAGGCGTTCGTGAACGGCGCACGGAACTCGGCGTCGCCCGGGACGTTGATGCTGAAGTCGTTCGTACCCAGGTTGATCACCACGACCTGCGGCACCCAGGACGAGAAGTCCCATGCGGGCTGCGGCTCGTCGGCGATCGTCCGGCCGTAGATCTCCGGCATGGTGTCGGCCACCTCGTCGTCATAGTTCCGGACCACGCCCCTGCCGGACCAGGCGACGATCGTGGTGTCCGCCTCGAGCAGCCTGCCTGTCAGCGCGCTGTAGGCGAGGTAGTTGTTCTCCGTGTCGCTCGTGAAGGGGCAGGTCTCGTCCGCGCCATCGATGCCGTAGCCGGCCGAGATCGAGTCGCCGATCACCTCGATCCGCCGCTCGGGCGCTGCCGGGACGGGCAGGAGCTCCTCGCCTTGCTGCGGCACGAACTCGAGGAACTGCGTCACGCCGACCAGCGCCTCGGTCCGGCGGTGGAGCAGGAGCTCGTGCTCGCCGTCGTCCAGCCCGTCCGCGACCGTGTAGAGCTCCTTCTGGTTGTTGACCTTGAGGACGCCCCTGGGCTCCCCGTCGATCACCACCTGGAAGAAGTTGGACTGCTCCGGGGTCGACGCGTCGTTGAAGCGGGCGCTGAGCGATGTCCCCGAG
The DNA here is from genome assembly GCF_051521595.1 of Sorangium sp. So ce1153. Lineage (NCBI taxonomy): Bacteria > Pseudomonadati > Myxococcota > Polyangiales > Polyangiaceae > Sorangium > Sorangium sp. So ce1153. The sequence continues at coordinate 9,782,493 of NZ_CP150361.1, read as the reverse complement.
AAGCGCGTGACGATCGCGCTGCCAGGCCAGGAGAAGCGGGGGCCTTCAGGCTTCGTCGTGTCGAAGCGCCCGATGAAGCGGATGGTGTCGCCCGACGGGTTGCCCCCGCCGGTGCCGCTCGCGGTCGATGTCGTCGCGCCCGCGCCGCCCTCGCCGGCGCCGCCCGCGCCGCCTTCACCAGCGCCGCCGGAGCCCGAGGCGCTGGTCGCGGTCGATGAGCCGCCGCCGGTGCTCGTCGTGGCGCCCGAGTCGTCGTCACCGCAGCCGGTCATCAGCGCCGACGAGGCGATGCAGAGCGCGAAAGCGAGCCTGGGGAGATTGGAATAAGCTTCTGTTCTCATGGCGCGCGAGGATGCTGCAGGTCCGTGGCGCAGACAACGCCAATCTTCGCCTGCGAGCCGGCGAAGACGCCGCGACGCGGGCGTCGGCGTCCGTGCACGCGGCCAAAGCATCTTCCGGGAAACGTCGCTCTCGGACCTTCGGATTCAGCGCATCTTCAACGTGGCACGTGGCACGCGGCGCCCCATTGTCGCTCCGCGGGGCGTGGCCGCGCGCCACGCCGCGCGTCGGGCTCGCCGCTGCGCGAGGCGTCGCCGGTGCTGTGGTCGTCGCTGCAGCGGGAGCGCTCCGGGGGCCGAGGTGGTCGGCGGGGCAGCCGGAGGGTGTGATCGGTGCAGGATGAAAGGGCGCGCGGGGCGGGCGCGTCGCCCCGCGCGGGCTCAGTCGGGAGGCCGTTTCCCGCGCGGCGGCTCGATCGGCGCTGAGCGGTTCAGTTCCAGGTCCGGTTCTGGCGCTGGTGCTCGGAGCGACCGCTGTCGTCTGCCTGGGAGCGATCGCGGTCCTGCGAGGCGCGCACTTCGTCGCGCTCGTGGGTCCGTGTCGAGTACCCCTGCGGCAGCTCATCGCCCATGAAGCGGCCGAACCCCGGCCGTCGCTCCGGCTGGTTGTACAGGTCGTCTCGCCCGGCGCGCTCATGGCCCTGGCCGTGGCCTTCGCGCTCGTCGCTCCGGCCCTGATAGCCGCGGTGCTCGTCCCGACCGCGCTGGTCGCCGCGCTCGTCGCCCCGGCCGTAATGGCCAGGGTTCTGGTGCTCGTCGCCGCCACGATAGCCGTGGTACTGGCTCTCTCCCCGGCCGTAGCCGCGATTCTGGCCCTCGCGGCCCTGGTGCTCGTCCTGCCGCCCGAAGCTGCGGCCCTGGTAGTCCTCGCGTCCCTGCTGGTAGCCGCGGCCCTGGTGCTCGTCCTGCCGCCCGTAGCCGCGGTACTGGCCCTCGCGGCCCTGGTAGTCCTCGCGTCCCTGCTGATAGCCGCGGCCCTGGTGCTCGTCCTGCCGCCCGAAGCTGCGGCCCTGGTAGTCCTCGCGTCCCTGCTGGTAGCCGCGGCCCTGGTGCTCGTCCTGCCGCCCGAAGCTACGGCCCTGGTAGTCCTCGCGGCCCTGCTGGTAGCCGCGGCCCTGGTGCTCGTCCTGCCGTCCGTAGCCGCGGTACTGGCCCTCGCGGCCCTGGTAGTCGTCGCGGCCCTGGTAGCCGCGGCCCTGGCCCTCGTGGCTGCGGCCCGGGTACTCGTCCTGTCGCCCGTAGCCGCGGTACTGGTTCTCGAAGCCCTGGTATTCGTGGCGCCCCTGGCCGCGCTGCTGGCCCTCGTCCTCGCGGCCATAGGTGTCGCGCCCGTAGGAGCCGCGGCCCTGGCCCTCTTCCGGCCCGGTGAACCCGCGGTTCACGTCGCGGCCGTAATAACCGCGGTTCTCTTCGCGTCCTCGCTGCGCCGAGCCGAACCCTCTGCGCTCGTCGTCCGCGCCCCGCCCGGCGAAGTGATTGCCGCGCCCGCCGCTCTGCTCCCAGGAGGGGCTGTCCTGCCCGTAGGCGCGGCTCTCCTCGTGCTCGCGGTAGCCGCGCCCGCCGAAGCCGCCTTGCTCCTGCCCGCGCCCGCCGAAGCCGCCTTGCTCCTGCCCGCGCCCGCCGAAGCCGCCTTGCTCCTGCCCGCGCCCGCCGAAGCCGCCTTGCTCCTGCCCGCGCCCGCCGAAGCCGCCTTGCTCCTGCCCGCGCCCGCCGAAGCTGCCGCGGTAGTCCTGTCCTTGCTGGCCGCCCGCCTGCCACTGGCCCCTGCCTTCGCGCCCCTGCCGGCCAACCTGCGGCTGGCCGTACTGCGGCTCCTGGCCGAGCTCGCCCTGCCGGCTGCCGCCGCTCTGGTTCGCGTAGTTGCCGCGGCTGTACGACCCTCGTTCGAACGCGTCGCGCTCCTCGTCGTGACCGCGGTAGCCGCGCTGGTCGTTGTTCCCGGGAAAGCGCCCGTGCTCTTCCCGGTGACGCGAGTCGTCGCGCGTCCCCTCGTCGCGGAAGTCTCGGTTCTCGTAGCGATCTCTTGCCATGTCGCTCTCCCTCCGGGTGCTGGTGAACAACCCTCGACGGCTCACACAGGCGAGGCACCTCCGTGAGCGGTGGGCTCACTTGCCCAGCAACCGACGTGCCCAGAGGGGACCACAAGGAACCAGAGTGGAAGAGGCGCCCGGCGTCCTGAGCGAGGCCGCCGCCGCGTCAGTCGAGCGCGCCCTCATGGGCCAATGCGCCACACGCTGGGGCAACCTGTCACGCAAGCGCGGCCGATCCCGTCCAGGACGAGATTGCACGCTGAACGACAGATGAGCTCGTGTTGGACGGCAGAATCTGCGGGGCGCCGCGGACAGCGGCGCTCGCCCGGCGGTCAGTACCGCGTCTCGCAGGGGTGCTTGTCGGCGAACGCCTTCACGGCGGTCTTGTTGGACGACCAGCGGAAGTTCGCATCGGTGACCGACCAGGAGAGCGCGCCCGCATACCCGATGTCGTAGAGGTCGCTCACGAACTTGTCGTAGCCCACGTCCATCTCCGACATGTTGACGGGGAACTCGCCCATGACGACCGGCTTGTCCGTGAGGCCGTACTCGGAGAGGGGCTTGTTGTACGGGAAGTAGTCGTTGACCCACCCGTACATGTGGACCTGGTAGAAATCGACGTCGGCGTGGGTCCACGCCTGGCCCCACTTGATCGCGGCGCTGCCGACGCTCACGGGGGCGCCGGTCTCGCCCCTCAGCACGGCGGCCGACTCCTTGGCGAGCGCCTCCATCTGCTGGTGCGTGACGAGATCGAACTTGCTGGCGTCGCCCTCGAACGCCGGGTCGCCGCCGTACAGGCTCGGCCCGGTCATCGCCCACTCGGGCTCGTTGATGACGTCCCAGGCCAGCATGCGGCTCCGGTGCGGGCTCGACGCGACCGCCTGCGCGACGGGCCGGACCACGTTCTCGATCAGCTTGGCGCGCCGGGCCGGGTCCGCGACGAGGGGCCCCATGCTCACGGCCGTCAGGCCGCTCGGCGGATTGTGCGTCGCCTTGTAGAAGCCGTCGAAGGAGAACAGCGTGAACATCACGTTGACCTGCGCCTGATCCGCGAGCTCGAGCGCCGCCAGGATGTCCTGCGTCGAGGTACCCCCGAGCCCGGTCGGATTGCCCTGCCCGTCGAAGGCGATCTGGTCCCCGTAGAAGCGCGGGTAGATCCACCAGCGGATCACGTCCACGCCGCTGGCGCGCATGTCCTGCAGGTCGGCGAGCACCTGGCCCTTCTTGCCCGAGATGCCCGACTGGCTCCACCTGGACTGGCCGCCGAAATCAGCGCCGAAGTCGCGCCAGGCGTAGTTCACGCCGTACATGAAGCGGAGGCGGCAGTCGATCTGGACCCCGCCCTCGAAGGGACAGGCGTCCTCCCCGGCCCCGGCGCAGGTGTCCGGCGTCCCCGTGCCCGTCGTGGCGCCGCTGCCGGCGCCGGTCGTGACGTCGCCGCCGCTGCCGGTCGTCGCGCCGCCGCCGCCGGTGCCGGCGCCGGTCGTGACGCCGCCGCTGCCGGTCGTGACGCCGCCGCTGCCGGCAGGGCCGCCGCTGCTGGCAGAGCCGCCGTCTCCCGTGCCGCCGCCCGCGCCGTCCAGGCCGGCGTCGTCAGACCCGTCGCCACAGCCGATTCCAGCTGCGGAGAGCTGGAGGACCCCGACAAGAAGAAGCCAATTGCGCATGCGCCGAGTATCGCCAGAAACGCGCTGACAGGCCAGCGCGATCTCTTAAGCGGTTCAGTGACTCACCGCGCAACGTTCTGCTCTTGCTACAAGATCCTTGTCAGGGCGGCCTCGAGAGATCAGCTGCTCTCCTCCATGTCTCGCTCCTCACCGTGCCTTACCGGGACGGCCCGCGCGGCCTCGGGTGAATCCCCATGTACGCCGCCGCACTCTTCGCCGCCGGGTCGTCCGGATAGCGCTCGATGAGGTCCTCCGCGAAGCTGCGGGCCTCGCCGATCCGGTCCATGCGCACGAGCGCGCGCACGCGGAGCTGGCCCCGCTCGGCGGCGCGCGGGCTCTCCCCGAGCTCGCGCGACGCCGCGTCGTCGAGCCGGAGCACCTCCGCGGGATCGCTCGTCAGCGCGGCGCGCATACGGTCGATGACGCGGGCTTCGGGATCGTTGTCCGCCGCCGCTTCCGACTCGGGTGCTGCGGCGCTCGCGGGGGCAGGGGTGGGCGGCGGGGTGGGGGGCACCACCGGTGGCTCATCGCGCTCCTGCGGGATGGCCTCTTCGCCCGGCTCCGCGCTCGCGGGCCGAGCCCGCGGGGCGGGGCGCTCGTCGCGACCCAGGACGAGGAAGGCCGCCGCGGCGATCGCGGCGAGGGGCAGGCCGATGATCAGGGCGCGGCGAGTGCCGGACGATCGGTGGGCGTCCACGGCGGCCAACCTAGCGCGCCGGGGCCGCCAGCGGAAGATAGCCCCTCACCGGAAGGCGCCGATGCCGAACGACATGCACGGTTCGCCGTCGCGCGCCGAGAACGCCGCGAACTGCTTCTCCGGCGGGTACATGTACCCGAACAGCGTGCACATCTCGTTGTCCCCGAGGCCGAACGTGAGGGCGTGCCCGGACGTGTTCTTGAACCGGCACGCGTACCGGAGGGAGTCGCCCTCCTCGAGCGCGATCGCCCGCCGGTAGACCTCGATGTCGCTCTCCAGGTCGAACGCGCCGCCCTCGTAGACGCGCGCCTCGCCGCCGCCGTCCGCGCGGACGACGTCCACGTCGAAGGCCTCGGCGTAGCGGTGGGTATGGGGCATCAGAGAGACGATGTTCCCGCCGAACGTCGAGCACGTCGCGCCGACGGTCCGCGTGGCGCGCGGCGGGACGAGGAAGTCATTGACGTTCATGACGAACGGCACGAGCTCCTCGGCGCGCTCCGCGAGCGGCATGGTGAAGAAGTCGTAAGCGAGCTCGACGACCTCGGGCTCGGCCGAGGCGTTGAGCAGGTGGACGCTCGTCGCGATCTCGCGGGACGTATCGAGGGTGAACCCCATCCCCGGCGGGAAGACCAGCGTCTCGTCGCCGACGACCTGGGTGGAGCTCGCGAAGAGCACGTCCGGGATGACCGCCGGCAGCGCGCCAAAGGGGTCGTCGGCGCCCGGGTGGCAATCTGGATACGGGTTCGGACCGAACGCCGGATTGACCGGCTTGGCGATCACGTTGCTGTGGTGCAGCCCGGCCGTCGTGTAGACGCGCGCCGCGTGGACGGTCCTGTTCACGAGGGCAGGGAAGGGCCAGGAGAGGCAGAAGGTCACCTCCTCACCGGGCGAAAGGGTCCGCGGCGGCGCGATGATCCTGAACCCGCTGCGTGGCGGCTCCGGCAGCGCGAGCCGGGTGGGCGGCGCGCCGAAGGCGACGACGTTGTCCCGGTCGATGCGCTCCTCCGGCTCGTACCGGGCGGCGGGATGGACGCACCGCCCGCGATAGAGCTCCTCGCCGGGGGCGCACGCCGCGGGCGGCGAGGGCTCGACTCCGGCGCAGGCGGAGAGGAGCGGAATCAAGACGAGGCACCTCGAACGTGCTCTGTCCCCGAGGACGGAGCGGGTCATTGGATGTTGCATCACAGACCATCTGCGACCGGCGGCGCCTCACCGGAAGCCTCGACTGTCGATCTCCCCATTCCGGGGATGACCTCGCGCGACCAGGGCAGAGCTCGCCATCCCGCCGCGCGCTCGGCACAGCGCGCGGGCCCGGCCCGTCCAGGCGCCGGCGGCGGCCCGCGCCCGCGTCGCCCAGGCGAGCGCCGCGTGGGGCGCGGCGGCGCGAGACGGCGCCGCGCGGCGGGCCTTCTGCCTCGGCGCCGGCCGCCGCGGACGCCGGTGGTCCGCGTGGCCGCCCACGCCGACACCCTGTTCGCCCGGGTCGACGCTGTGCGCAAACAGCGCGTGACGTGAGCGTCGCGGATCGTCTAGCATTGCGCCGACGAGGGGCAGCGTGCCCCACGATCTCCTGCATCGCCCGACGACCACGCAGCGTGGTCCCAGCTCGTGGAGACATAGCATTGAGCGAGCAAGCAACCGAGCCGGCCCTCCCAGTCACCGCTTTCGAGAGGCGCTTCAAGCACCCGCCGGGGCTCGTGATCCTCTTCTTCGCGGAGATGTGGGAGCGCTTTTCCTATTACGGCATGCGCGGCCTCCTCAAGCTGTACATGGCGAACTACCTGTTCGTCGCCGCGCGAGAGGCGTACCAGGGGTGCCGCCAGCACGCGCCGCCGTGCGACCTCGTCCCGGGCAACCCGGACACGGTGTTCGCCTGGGAGTTCATCCGGGGCCTCCTTCCGGCCGCGCCCGCCGAGCAGGCGTCCGTGCTTTACGGCCTTTACACAGGGCTCGTTTACCTCACGCCTTTCTTTGGCGGCATCCTCGCCGACAGGGTGTGGGGCCAGCGCAAGACGGTGGTGATCGGCGGCGCCCTGATGGCCATCGGACACTTCGTCATGGCGTTCGAGAACTCGTTCTTTCTCGCGCTGCTCCTGCTCATCCTCGGCAATGGCGCGTTCAAGCCCAACATCTCGACCCAGGTCGGCAGCCTGTACCCGAAGGGTGATCCGCGCCGCGACGGCGCCTTCACCATCTTCTACATGGGCATCAACCTCGGCGCCTTCATCTGCAACTTCGTCTGCGGCACGCTGGCCGCCGTCTACGGCTGGCACTACGGCTTCGCCGCCGCGGGCGTCGGGATGTGCCTTGGGCTCGTCGTCTACATCATGGGCCAGAAGTACCTCGCCAAGGACAACCTGACCAAGGCGGCGGAGGGCGTCGGCGAGCAGAAGCAGCCGCTCACGAGCGACGAGTGGAAGCGCGTCGGCGCGCTCGTGGCGCTCTGCGCCCTCAACATCGTCTTCTGGGCGGTCTACGAGCAGCAGGGCAACACGATGCAGACCTGGGCCGACGAGAAGACAATGTGGCCGAGCGTCCTCGGGTTCCAGATCCCCTCCACGTGGTTCCAGTCGGTGAACCCGCTCTGCATCATCCTGTTCGCCCCGCTCCTCGACATCTTCTGGCGCTGGCAGGCGAAGCGGGGCTCGGAGCCGACCAGCGTGTCGAAGATGGCGATCGGCTGCACCATCCTCGGGCTCTCGTTCGTCGTGATGATCCTCGGCGCGCAGGCGGTCGGCGACGGCAAGGGCAGCCTGTTCTGGCCGGTCTTCTGCACGCTGCTGCTCACGATCGGCGAGCTCTACCTGTCGCCCATCGGCCTGTCGCTCGTGACCAAGGTCTCGCCGGTGCGGATCGTGTCGATGATGATGGGCATGTGGTTCGTCTCGAGCTTCTTCGGCAACACGCTGAGCGGCTACATCGGCATCTTCTACACGCGCTGGCCGAAGGAGATGTTCTTCCTGCTCCTCACCGTCCTCGGCGTCGGCGCCGGCGCCGCGATGTTCGCGTTCAACAAGCCGCTCCGCCGGGTCATCGGCAGCCACTGAGCCACTGACAGAGACGCGCCGCCCCTCGCGGCGGCGCCCCGGGGAGGGGGCGCGCCGCCGCGTCAGGGCGCCCGCGCGCCGCCGGGGTCGACGATGCGCTCGTCGAGGGTGGCGAGCCGCCCTCCGGGCAGCGCGTCGCCGATGGCGGCCACGGCGCGGCGGACGCTCTCCAGCGTGCTGCACGACGCCACGTCGACGAAGAGCCGCCCCGACTCGGGCCAGGAGTGCAGCGCCACGTGCGACTCGCCCACGACGGCGCACGCGGTGATGCCCTGCGGCGAGAAGGGGACCACCGCCATCTCGAGCAGGGTGAACGGCCCGGCGGCGACGGCCGCCTCGAGCGCCCCGCGGAGCGCGGTGGGGCTGTTCAGGAAGTCGGAGGGACAGCCTTCGAAGAGGGCGAGCGCGATGAACAGCTGCATCGGTGGGCAGGCGCTGGCGGCGATCCGCGCCGCAGGCGGCGGCGTAGGGTAGCCGAGGCCGTGCGTCGCGGGACCGGAATCGGGAGGGCCAGAGGAGGCTGCCCGGGTCCAGGGCGAGGGGCGGCGGTCCGGGGGGATCCGAGCCGAGCGCGCCGGCGGGTGGTTCCGCGCGGCGGGGGCGGGCGGGCGCTCGGCCATCCGCCAAGACGGGGACCGAGAGCTTGCGCATAAGACACCACCCGGCATGTCTCCCTTCGGGCCACGCCAGCTGGGACGTCTCGTCGCGCGCCACACAAGGCGCGCCTGGGACCTCGAGCCTTCTGAAACCTTGTGGCCCCTCGGTCGGTGCTCGCCGCGCCCGCCCGCCCCCGCCGCGCGGAACCACCCGCCGGCGCTCGCGTCTTCTGGAGGGGGGCCCTCGCTCAGCGCCGCGCGACCGGGAAGACCTCGCGCACGCGCTGCCCGCCGACATCGAAGCGCCCCTGGAGCCCCGCGAACACGAAGGTGTTCACGCGCCTCCCTGGCACCTCGCGGGCGCTGATCGACCCCGCGGCGTTCTCCCAGAGGAAGAGGTTGAGCCCGCCGCCGAGCGACGGCCCGAGCGCGACGCTGTCGGACATGCGGACGTCGAGCATCGCCTGGAGGCGCGCGAGCTCGATCCCGTGCGTCACCGTGTCGCTCTCCCGCCCCGGCGCCGCGGTCCACAGGGCCCGGTAACCACCGCCCAGCGAGATCACCGGATCGACGCGCTCGAACGGCGCGAGGTGGAAGCTCGCCTCCGCGCCCACCGTCATGCCGCGCACGTCGGTCCCGCGCTGCTCCGAGCCCCGCGCCATGTACTGCTCGTAGCTCGACGTCAGCCCGAGGCCGACCCCCGGGACCGCACGGTAGCCGAGCGCCACGCCCACGCCCGCGCCAGGGCCCGACAGGTCGCGCAAGCGCCGCTCGCTCCCGATGTCGCCGAACCCCTGCGCGTACCCGACGCTGACCCCGATCTCGAGCGCGTTGCCCGGCGCCCTCAACGGAGAGCGCAGGTAGCTCGGCGGGACCTCGCCCTCGTAGTCCTGCGCGGAGGCGACGCTCGCGCAGAGCACGGCGATCGCCCCCGCGGCGACCGCGACCCCGGTGTTTGCCTTCATTGCGGATTCTCCTCGCTTCGCGGCGTCACGAGGACGGCGGGATCCCGCGATCCACGCCGGGAACGCCGCTCGCCGGGGCGCGAGCATCGCGTGTGCCACGGAGGCGGCGAGCAACGCCTTCCCGGTCGCGGACGGGCCGCCAGCGCCGCGCGCCGGCCAGCATACGCCAGCCGGCGCCTACCAGCGGTGGAACGGCGCCTACCAGCGGTGGAAGGCCGGGTGCCCTTCCTTGACGGCCACGAACGTCCCGCGGCACGTCGCCGTGACCCGGCCACCGGCCTCCAGGGTCGCCTCGACGACGACGCGATCCCCCTCGGTCTCCGCCACCTGCGCCCGCAGGTGAACCGGGCCGAGCGGCGTCGGCTTCTTCAGCTTCACGTGGAAGTCCGCCGTCACCGTGCACGGCGGGGCGTCGGCCCCGCGCGCCTGCATGAGGTGGTAGGCCGCGGTCCAGTTCGAGTGGCAGTCGAGCAGCGCCCCGATGATGCCGCCGTTGAGCATCCCGGGGAACGCCTCGTGGTGCGGCTCCGGCGTGAAGTCGCAGACCACCGCGTCACCCTCGACGCGGCTCTTCAGCCGGAGCCCCCGGTCGTTCGCCGGACCGCACCCGAAGCAGCGATTGTGCGGCGCGTACCTGTCCTGCAGGCTCGCCGCTTCGCTCAAAGCTTGCCCCCGACGAACGCCTCATCCATCAGCATCTTCTGCTCGAGCAGGTGGCTCGCCCGCGAGCCGGTCGCCGGGCTCGAGCTCGGCGCGCGGCTCACGCACGAGAGCGGGAGCCTGTCGCCGATGCGCTGCCGGAGCACCGCGAGGATGTAGTACCAGGACCCGTAGTTGCGCGGCTCCTCCTGCACCCACACGAGCGGCGTGCCGTCCTTGTAGGGCGCGAGCGCCTCGACGATCTCCTCGTTCAGCGGGAACAGCTGCTCGAGCCGCAGGATCGCCACGTCCTTGAGCCCGCGCGTCTCCCGCGCGATCGCGAGGTCGTAGTACACCTTGCCCGAGCAGAGCAGGATCCGCTTCACGTCGGAAGGATCGACCCCGCTCGTGTCGGGCAGCACGCGCTGGAACTTGCCCTCGGCGAGATCCTGGATCGTCGACACGGGCCGGTGCGGCCCCTTCGACGTCGCCGGGACGCGCAGCAGGCTCTTCGGCGTCGCGATGATGAGCGGCTTGCGCCAGGGCCGGTGCACCTGCCGCCTGAGCACGTGGAACAGCTGCGCGGGCGTCGTCAGGTTGCACACCTGGATGTTGTCCTCGGCGCTGTTCTGCAGGCAGCGCTCGATGCGCGCGCTCGAGTGCTCGGGGCCCTGGCCCTCGTAGCCGTGCGGCAGGAAGAGCACGATGCCGCTCAGCCGGTGCCACTTGTCCTCGCTCGACGTGAGGAACTGGTCGACGATGACCTGCGCGCCGTTCAGGAAGTCGCCGAACTGCGCCTCCCAGATGACGAGCCCGTCGGGGTAGTCGAGGCTGTAGCCGAAGTCGAAGCCGAGCACCCCCGCCTCGCTGAGCGGGCTGTTGTACGCCTCGAAGCGCGCCGGCCCCTCGGCCACGCGCGACAGCGGCGCGTAGCGCGCGCCCGTGTCCACGTCGCGCAGCACCGCGTGCCGGTGGCTGAAGGTGCCGCGCTGCACGTCCTGCCCGGAGAGCCGCACCGGCGTCTTCTCCGAGAGCAGCGACGCGTAGGCGAGCATCTCGCCCGTGCCCCAGTCGAACGGCTCGCCGGCGACGAGCCGCTCGTGCCGCTGCTTGAGCGTCGGCAGCACCTTCGGGTGCGCCTTGAAGCCCTCGGGCAGCTCGAGGAGCTTCTCGGACAGCGCGATGAGCTTCTCGGCCGGCACGCTCGTCGGCACGTCGGGCGTCGCCTGGTCGGCGCCGCCGCGGTAGTGCGACCACACGCCGCCCATCGAGTAGAGCACCGGCGCGAAGCCCTTCTGCTTCACCTCGTCGAGCGCGGCGGCGAGCGCCTCGCGGCGCCGCACCACGATCTCCTCGGCCTTCTCCTCGGTGACCTGCCCGAGCTCCATGAGGCGCCGGACGTACACCTGCCGGACCGTCGGCTTCTTGTCGATCGCGGCGTACATCCGCGGCTGCGTGTAGCGCGGCTCGTCGCCCTCGTTGTGGCCGTACCGCCGGTAGCAGTACATGTCGATGACCACGTCCGAGCCGAAGCGCGTGCGGTAGTCGATCGCGAGCTGCGCGACGTGCGCGACCGCCTCCGGGTCCTCGCCGTTCACGTGGAATACGGGGACCTTGAGCATGCGCGTGATGTCGGAGGCGTAGCGGGTCGAGCGCCCCTCCATCGGATCGGTCGTGAACCCGACCTGGTTGTTCACGATGACGTGCACCGTGCCGCTGGTCGTGTAGCCGGGCAGCTTCATCATGTTGAGCGTCTCGGCGACGACGCCCTGCCCGATGAACGCCGCGTCGCCGTGGATGAGCAGCGGCATCACGCGGCGGCGCGCGTCCTCGGTGCCGTCGGCGAGCCGCCGGTCCTGCTTCGCGCGGACGCGCCCCTGCACGACGGGGTTCACGAACTCGAGGTGGCTCGGGTTGAACGTGAGCGTGAGGTGGACGTTGCGCCCGTTCTCGAGCGTCCGATCGGTCGAGTAGCCGAGGTGGTACTTGACGTCGCCGCTGCCGAGGTGGCGCTCCGCGTCCTTGTCCTCGAAGGCCGCGAAGATCTCGCGCAGGCTCTTGTCCATGATGTTCGCGAGGACGTTGAGCCGGCCGCGGTGCGCCATGCCGACCACGATCTCGTCGACCTCGTGCCCGCCCGCGCGCTCGATGATGAGGTCGAGCAGCGGGATGAGGCTCTCGGCGCCCTCGAGCGAGAAGCGCTTCGTCCCCGCCTCGTAGGACTTGTGGATGAACTGCTCGAAGATCTCGGCGTCGGAGAGCTTCGTCAGGATCCGGAGCTGCTTCTGGCGGTCGAGCGTCAGGCGGTTGCGCGTCGACTCCATCTGCTGCTGGAGCCACTGGCGCGCCTCGGGCTCCTCGATGAACGTGAACTCGACGCCGATCGAGCGGCAGTACGTCTCCTCGAGCCGGCGGATGATCTCGCGCAGCGTGAGGACGGGCGGCACGCCGGCGAGGTCGGTCGTCGGGAAGGCCAGGTCGAGGTCCTCGACGCGGAGCCCGAAGTTCGTGAGGTCGAGCTCGGGCGGCGTGGCGGGCGGCAAGCCGAGCGGGTCGACGTGCGCGAAGAGGTGGCCCCGCACGCGGTACGCGTTCACGAGGGCGTAGACGCGCGCCTTGAGCGCCGCCTCCGCGAGCACCTTGAGATCGCGCGACGTCTCGGTCGAGGTCGGGTGCTCGCTCAGCGTCTGGGCGAACGCGGCCTCCAGCGTCTTCGTGGCCTCGCCGTTCGTCTTCTTGCCGTTGCCGTTCCCGGGCGCGGCCGACGGCCGCAGCACCTGGGCCTGCAAGGTCGGCAGCGGGGCCGGAGCGGGCAGCCTGCCGGGCGCGGCGCCGCCGTTCTTGCCCTCGAAGAACGAGCGCCAGCCGGGGTCTACCGACTCCGGGTTCTCGAGGTACTGGGCATAGAGCTCCTCGACGAGCCCTGCATTGATTCCGAAATCAAGCTGCATCGTGGTCGGCGTGCAAATAACGCGTGTCGGGGCGGCACGCTAGAGTCGTTTTCCGATGACTCCGGCGCATGGGGCAGAACATCGCGCGGACAAGGGGTTCGAGCGCCTGGAGAAACGGTAGGGAGAAGCGGTAGAAGGGGGCCATGGATCAAGACCGCGCAACCCGGGGGCCAGGACCGGCGCCCGCCGGCATCCCCTTCGACCGTTTCCGGGACCACCTCTTCCACGACGCAAACCTGGGTCTCTGGCTGGACGTGAGCCGGATCCGCTTCCAGGACGGCTTCTTCGCCGCGATGGAGCCGCGGATGCAGGCCGCGCTCGCCGAGATGGCGGCGCTCGAGGGCGGGAGCATCGCGAACCCCGACGAGGACCGCCGGGTCGGCCATTACTGGCTGCGCGCGCCGGAGCTCGCGCCCGAGGCCGCGCTCCGCGCCGCCATCGAGGCGACGACAGCGCGCATCCTCAGCTTCGCCGCGGACGTCCACGCGGCGCGGGTGCGGCCGGAGCGGGCTGCCCGCTTCCGCAAGGTGCTCGTTGTCGGGATCGGCGGCTCGGCGCTCGGGCCTCAGTTCGTCGCCTCGGCGCTCGGAACGCCGGCTGATCGAATGCAGCCGTATTTCTTCGACAACACGGATCCCGACGGGATCGATCGCACGCTGGACGCGATCGGCGACGACCTCGGCGCGACGCTCGCGGTGATCATCTCCAAGTCGGGCGGAACGAAGGAGACGCGCAACGGGATGCTCGAGCTCGAGGCGGCGTACAGGCGGCTCGGGCTCTCGCTCGGCGCGCACGCTGTCGCGGTGACGGGGGAGGGGAGCGAGCTCGACAAGTTCGCGGTGAAGCACGGCTTCCTGGCCCGCTTTCCGATGTGGGACTGGGTCGGCGGGCGGACGAGCGAGCTCTCGGCGGTCGGCCTGCTGCCGGCGGCGCTCCAGGGGCTGTCGATCACGGAGATGCTGCAGGGGGCGCGCGAGATCGACGAGGTCACGCGCTCGAAGGAGGTGCTCCGGAACCCGGCGGCGCTGCTCGCGCTCGCCTGGTACTCGGCGACGGGCGGCGCGGGCCGGAAGGACATGGTGCTGCTGCCGTACAAGGACCGGCTCGAGCTCTTCTCCCGCTACCTCCAGCAGCTCGTGATGGAGTCGCTCGGCAAGCGGCTCGATCTCCAGGGCAAGGAGGTCTTCCAGGGGATCGCCGTCTACGGCAACAAGGGCTCGACCGATCAGCACGCGTACGTGCAGCAGCTCCGCGACGGGCTCGACAACTTCTTCGTCACGTTCATCGAGGTGCTCCGCGATCGCGCGCCGTCGCGCGGCGCGATCGAGGTCGACCCCGGCGTCACGACGGGCGACTACCTCTCTGGCTTCCTCCAGGGGACGCGCAAGGCGCTGACCGAGAGCGGGCGCGAGTCGATCTCGATCACGATCGAGACGGTCGACGCGCGCGCCGTCGGCATGCTGATCGCGCTCTACGAGCGCGCGGTCGGCCTGTACGCGTCGCTCGTCGGCATCAACGCGTACCACCAGCCCGGGGTCGAGGCCGGCAAGAAGGCGGCGCAGCAGGTGCTGGACCTCCAGGCCCGCGTGCTCGCGGCGCTCGGCGCGGGGCGGCAGTCCGCGGCGCGGGCGCTGTCGCTCGACGAGATCGCGCGCGCGGCGGGCACGGACGACGTCGAGACGGTCTTCTGGATCCTGCGCCACCTCGCGGCGAACCCGGATCGCGGCGTCGTCCGGGAGGTGCCGCAGGGCGGCTCGCCGTTCGACGCGACGTACCGGTCCACGAGGAAGTGAGCCGCACGGCCACCACCGCACGGCGGCGCGGTGGTGGCCATGAGGTGAGGTCGCGGGGTGGGCCCTGCGATCGCGGTCCGCTTCTGCTCAGAAGCGGACGCGGAGGGCCCCGCCCGTCGGGCCCACGACGATCTCGGGGTCGTGGAGCGACGCCGTGCGCGGGATGTCGTCGCGCACCCAGACCTTCTGGTTGGCGACGAGGCCCGCGACGAGCAGCGCGAACCCCGTGACCTGCGTGAGCCCGTCGAGGAGCACGAAGGTGCCGGCCACCTGACCGTCGTCGTCGGAGAAGTCGACGTCCTCGCCCGTGGCGAGCGTGATGAACGGGCCGCCCACGGGCACGAGCAGCGGCGAGTAGCTGACGCTCCCGCTCTCTCCCTCGCTGAGGATGGTCCCGGCCGTCAGCGCCGAGAGCGCCCACGCGCTGCCGAGGACGATGGACCCCGCGACGATCAGCCGGCGGCTCATCTGCGTCTCCAGGCGGTAGCCGTCCGGCCGCTCGCCCTCTTCCTTGAACGGCAGCGTCCGCGGCATGCCGTAGATGACGGCCGGCACATACGGCGCGTAGCCCGGCGGCGGCGCGTAACCCGGCGGCGGCGCGGCGTGACCTGGTGGCGGCGCGTAGCCCGGCGGCGCGGCGTAGCCTGGCGGCGGCGCGTAGCCCGGCGGCGGCGCGGCGTGAGCTGGTGGCGGCGCGGGCGAAGGGGCGCTCTCCGCGGCCGCCGGCGCCGCGAGCGCGAGCGCGCCGAGGAGCGCGGCCATCGAATGGACAGTGCGGATCGCGGTCACGTGCGTCTCCCTTCGGGGTGAGCGCTCCCGGCGCGGGCGCGCCGGCTCAGAATCGCCATCGGAGCTCGGCGGACGACGCGCCGATCGAGAGGGTGGGCGCGCGCAGCGAGGCGGCTTCAGCGTCGCGCGCGCTACGCGCGCCGACCGGGAACTGACGCTGCAGGTAGACCTCCTCGTGGGCGAAGCCGGCGACGTACAGGAGGAGCCCGCCGACCTGGGCCACCGCGTCCATCGTGAGCCAGAACAGGGCCGAGCCCTCGGCGCCTTCCAGCGTCGTCGCCGCGAGCATCGGGCCGACGAACGGGATGAACAGCGGCCCGAACTGGTCGAAGTCCTCGTCCCCGAGGGTCGCGATGCTCGCCACCGTGAACGAGAGCGCATACGGGACGCCGAACGTGACGAGCCCCGCCCCGACGAGCGTGCGGTCCGCCCTGGTCTTGAACCCGTAGCCGCGCGGGACCGGATCCCCCTCCACGTACTCGATGGTCCGCGGGTTGGCCCACGGCGGGAGCGGCGGCGGCAGGTAATAGCCGTGCGGAAAGGGCATCTGCGCGCCGCCCGGCGGCGTCTGGGACGCGTCCGGAGGCGTCTGGGACAAGCCCGGAGGCGTCGCGGGATCGCCGGGAGGCGCCGGGGACGCGCCGGGAGGCGCCTGGGACGCGCCAGGAGGCGCCGGGGACGCGCCAGGAGGCGCCTGGGGCGCGCCAGGAGGCGCCGGGGACGGGCCCGGCGCCGCAGGAGGCGCAACCTGGTTGCCGGATGCAGCCTTCGGTCGGACGGCCGGCGCCTGCGCGGCCGCGGGCGCGGCCATCCCGAGCAGCACGGCGATCGACGCGACGGCCGGCGCGCGGCGGGCGCGCGGCGAGGCGGCGCGGCGAGGCGGCGCGGTACTCCCTTCCAATTGCCTGTGCGGCATGCTGGCTCCCGTCGCGCTCACGGCGACTCCAAGGAACTGCGGGTGCTTCGGTGCAGCGAGGCCAGGATACGCGGACCGTTCACGAACTCAACGCCGCGCGCACGATGCCCGCGCGCCGCGGCGAGGCGCGCTCGCGGGCCAGCCGCGCCGCGCCAGCGCGGCCGCGTCGCCCGCAGGGTCGGCGCCGTCGAGCCGCACGTCGGGCTCGAACCCGCGCAGCTCGGCGAAGTCGCCGAGCGGGTCGCGAAACGCCCGGGTGCCGAGCGAGACCGTGACGCCAGAGCGCGGGAGCCGGAAGAGCGCGACCTCGCCGACGCTCATGCCGCCGCGGGTGTTCTGCCCGACCACGAGCGCGCCGGGGATCTGGCGGACCAGCGCGAGCAGCATCTCGCACGCCGACGCACAGCCGCGGTCGACCAGGAACACGGCGCGGCCCTCGAGCGGCCCCGCCGCCTGCCCGCGCACCACGGCGCCGCGGGTCGTGAGCTCGGCGCGCGGCGCTGCGGAGCCCGGGCGCGCCCGCAGCGCCCCGGCGAGGCGCTCCAGCGCGGCGAGGTGCTCGACGAAGCGCGGCCGCGCCGCCTCCGGGACGTCGCCGCGGGCGAGCCGCCGCCGGACGCTGTTCGCGCGCCCCTCCGCCGCGGCGACGGAGATGACCTCGCGCTCGTCGAGCGCGCAGAGGGGCGCGTCGGTCAGCGCGAGCGCGAAGCGCTCGGCGAAGCGGTAGTCGCCGCCGGCGTTGCCGCGCAGGTCCACGACGAAGGCGGGCGCGCGCCGGAGCTCGGCCGCGAGCGCGGGCAGGGCCGCGAGCGCCGCGGCGGCGGCGCTGTCGAAGGTGCGGATGGCGAGCACCGGGACGCCGTCGCGGCCGCGCGTGAGCTCGACGGGCGGGCCGTGGCCAGGGCGGCGCGGCGGCGCGGTCCATCGCGGGAGGCCTGGCAGAGCCGCCACCGCCACGGCGGCCGCGCGCGGGGAGGCGAGCGGGCGCTCGCCGTCGCCCTCGCCGCGCGCGAAGCGGCGCCGCGAGGGGGCGGTCAACCGGAGCGGGACGCGACCGCCGTGGCCGAACGCGAGGTGGCCGTCGGGCGCCCCGAACAGCTCGCGGAGGAGCCGCGCGAGCTCCTCGGGCCGCCACGCCGCGCGGCCGCGGAGCGCGCCCTCGGCCCGGGCGATCGCGCGCGGCGAGGGCGACGGCGAGCGCCCGTCGAGTCCCGCGTACGCTTGCTCGAAGGCGTAGCGCGCGACGTGGAGATCGCGGAGCGCCTCGGCCGCGGACACGGTCCGCGGCCCGCGATCGAGGTCGGTGTCCGGGATGCGCAGGCTCCGCAGCGGCGCGGGGTCGTGCGCGGGGGCGCGCGCTGGCGCCGGCGCGCACGCGAGCGAGGCGAAGGAGAGCGCCGCGATGAGCGGCGCGGCGACCGCGCCGGCCGGGGCGCGGCGCCGCCGATCGGGCGAGCTTCTGGCGAGCATCGCGCGCGAGGGTGCGATGGCGCGCGCCGCCCGCGCAAGCGGCGCCGCCCGGGCTGGTGAAGGCGGCCACCG
This sequence comes from Sorangium sp. So ce1153, assembly GCF_051521595.1. Classification (NCBI taxonomy): domain Bacteria; kingdom Pseudomonadati; phylum Myxococcota; order Polyangiales; family Polyangiaceae; genus Sorangium; species Sorangium sp. So ce1153. Next base: position 9,764,523 of record NZ_CP150361.1, on the reverse strand, counting down.
CATCGCACCGAGATCCAGGGCAGCGATACCCCGACCTGAACGACGTCATCGGCGTGACGATCCGTTACCTCGGCACGCTGGAGCGCAGGCGCGACCAGGCCCTCACCGCGGCGATCGCCGCCGAGGCGCTGCGCTGACGCGCGGCGCCCGCGCTCCTGCTGCTGGCTCGCGTCCCGGCGGCGGGCGCGATCGCGATCAGGGCGCGTCCGCGAGTCGCGAGACGAACCCGCGCGGCCCTGCGCCCGCGTCGCCGCCGAGCAGGTCGCCGAGGTGCAGATCGAGCGTCCCCGTCACGTTCCCCGCGACGACCAGGGGGCCGCCGGCGGCCCCGGCGGTCGCGGCGACCTGCAGGTCGGCGGTGTCCCCTTCGAGCTTGGACGCCGAGACGAGGTGGCCGGCCGCGTCGAGCTTCATCAAGAACCCTGCCTGCTTCCCTGCCGGGGCCGCGAGCTTCATGGCGCTCCCCAGGTCGAGCTCGCCCGAGAACAGCCCGGTGACGTGGATCGAGCCCGCCCCGTCCACCGTCACGCTGGAGGCCCTCTGGGCCGTCGACGCGTCGCCGAACCCGCGGCTCCACACCGCCCCGTGCTCCGAGACGCGCGCGACGAAGACGTTGTCCGTGTTGCCCGCGTCGGGCATCCGCGGGCAGGCCTCGCCGAGATCGAGGGGCCCGGCATAGTTGCCGACGAGGACGAGATCGCCGTCCGGGAGCTGCGCGACCCCGCGGGGCTCGACGCGCTGGTCTCCCTCGACCCGCAACGTCGTGACCTGCTGCGGAGCGCCGTCGTCCAGCGCGTAGCGCGCGACGAAGAGCCCGTGCCCCTCCGCGGTGCGGGACGGGTCCTCTCCGACCGCGACGGCTCCGTTCGCGGCGTTGTAGCTGCCCACGACGGTCAGGGACCCCGCCGTCGCGCTGGCGACGAGCGCCCTGACGGACACGGCCGCCGGGGCGCCGAGGTTGAGGTCCCACTTGCACGCGCCGCTCTCCGGATCGAGCGCGGCGATCAGCGAGGCTCCCTCCGCGACCGTGCGCCGGATGACGCACGGGCCGTAGCTCCTGCCCTTGCCCGCCGATTCGACGGCGAGGACGACCGCGCCGGAGGTCGCCGCGAGGCCGCGCGGGGTGGTGCCCCCATCGAAATCGACGCTCCACGCCCAGGTGCATTGACCCGCTGAATCCAGCGCTGCCACGAAGCTGGGACGGTGGCTGACCCCGCCCTGAGGGCCGACATGGCACTCTGCCCCGGAGAGCCGCACGCTGGCGGTCGACTCCCCCGCCACGAACGCGACTCCCGGACTGACAGCCAGGTGCGTGCCCCGGACGCCGGACGCCGAGGCCGGGAGCTCGCTCTCGCGCGCCCCGCTCGCGCTCCACCTCGCGACGGTGAACGAGGATGTCGCGGTGAGCGAGGCTGTGTCGTTGACGAGGGCCGTCACCCCATCATCCAGCGCCGCTATGCCGCCCACGCTCGCGCCGACCGTGTCGCCCCAGAGGCCCGACGGCTCGACGAGCGCTGCCCCCTCTGCCTCGTTGCAGGACGGATTCCCCCCTCCCGCGCCCGAGCTGACCGCGCTGACCGCGGACGCGCCGCCCGCGGATGAGCCGCTCAAGGGCGAGCCGCCCGAGGACGAGGACGCGCCAGCATCCGCCTCTATCGGATCTTCCTGACCGACCTCGAGGCCAATGAGGTCGTTGCAACCTCCGGCGGCGGCGCACAGCCCAGCGCAGCACACGGTTAGGACCTTCGTGAGAGGGGGATTCATGGCGGCGCCGTCTCCGCCGTCTCTATTGCACGGAGTGGTCCTGCCCGCCATGAGGCCAGCGCCAGCGCAATGGCTGGTCCTCCTCGACACGCAACGCAGGGGGCCCGAGCTCGATCCCGAGAGCGCGGCGGGCGCCCCGAGCACGACTCCGTTGCTGCAGACGACGTCTGTAGGAAACACGGTGGTTGCGTCCCGACAACCCGATCCACCCTTGAAGTCGACTGCGGGGCTCAGGCGAGCGGCCTCAGGGGTCCGGCGGCTCCGGGGCGCGAACGCGGTTCAGCGCACGCCCGAGAGCCTCACGATGAAGCCGTGCGACCCCCGAGCGCCGTCGTCGCCGCCGCCGAGCGGCTCGTCGAGCCCGAGGTCGAGCGTCCCCGTCACCTCGCCGGCGACGTAGAGCGGCGCGCCGGGAGCCCTGCCGGTCGCGACGCCCCTCAGGGCGACGGCGCCGTTGCCCTGGAACCTCGCCGCCGAGACGAGGTTGCCTCGCGAGTCCAGCCTCATCAGGAAGCCCGCCCTGCGCTCCGCCACGAGCGTGCCGGCGCTCCCCAGCGCGATCGCCCCCTCGAAGTGTCCCGTGACGTAGATGGAGCCAGCGTCGTCCACCGCCACGGCGGTCGCGGTCTGGTCGGCGCTCGCGTCGCCGAACCCGCGGCTCCACACCACGCCGGACTCCGAGACCCGCGCGATGAAGAAATTCTCCGTGTCGCCCGCGTCGGGCAGCCCGGGGCATCCTTCCCCGAAGCCGAGGGTCTCGCGGTACATGCCGGCGATGACGACATCGCCGCCCGGGAGCAGCGCGGCCCCGTGCGTCGGCACGTACTGGTCTCCCTTGGCGCTCAGCGTCGTGACCTCCTGCCTCGCGCCGTCGCTCGACACGAAGCGCGCGATGAAGACGTCGCGTCCCTGCGAGGCGAAGGGGGTGTCCCCGCCGAACGAGACCTCGCCGCTGCGCGCGTCATAGTCGCCCACCACGGCCGTCAGCCTCGATCCTGGCCTCGAGTCCGCGGCGAGCGCCTTGACCGTCACGGACTCTCGCGGCCCGAGGATATGCTTCCACTTGCACGCGCCGTCCTCCGGGAAGACCGCGGCGACGAGCGTCGAGCTCGTCGGGAGATCGTCGAGCTTGCAGGGGCCGAAGGTCGTGCTCTTTTCCGTGGAGTCGAAATCGACGGCGAAGATGACCGCCTCGGACGTCGTCGCGAGATCGCGCGCCGTGATGCCGTGGTCGGAATCGAGGCCCCACGCCCACGCGCAGCGGCCGCTCGCGTCGAGCGCGGCCACGAAGCCGAGCGTGTTGCTGGTGCCCAGCAAGGGCGGGCCGACGCGGCACCCCAGCACCCCGCCAGGCAGATCGACGGCCCCCTGGGCCTCGCCGGCCACGTAGGTGAAGTCCTTTCCGACAGCCAGGTGCGAGCCCCAGACGTTGTTCGCCGACAGGCCGTATCCGCTGTCGCGCGTCCCACCTTCGCTCCACTTCGCGACGGAGAAGCGATAGCGCCCGTCGTCGAGGGTGTCGGTGAAGACGGCCGCCACCGCGTCGTCCAGCGACGCGAGGTCGCCCACGTCGAAGCCGACGGTCTCGCCCCAGGCGCCGGACGGCGTGACGATGGCTCCGCCAGCCTCGCTGCACAACGGACCCCCGCCGCCGCTGCCCCCGCCGCCGTCGCCCCCGGCGCCCTCACCGCCGGCGCCCGAGCCTCCTGCGCCCGCGCCGCCGACGCCCGACGCCGAGGCCGCATCCGCGCCGCCGGAGCCCCCCGCGCCGGCGTCGCCCGAGGAGGAGGTCGCGCCCGACGCCGAGGCCGCGCCCGCGCCCGCGCCCGTCTGCGATGGATCCAGCTCGCCGACCTCGAGCCCGATGATCGCGTTGCAGCCTCCCGCGGCGGCGGCGAACAGGCCGGCGCAGGACACGGCGGACCGAATCTTACCGAGCTCGCGTTTCATCACGTCGACTCTCCGTTGCGTGGCACTCTCGAGGCCGCCATCGAGCGCGCGGGCTCAGTGGCACTTCCTGAGGTACTCAGGATAGAGGACGATGAACTGGCAGGTGGTGGTGCAGCTGCCGAACGAGGTCCGGCGCCCGCAATCGACGTCGGCCTGGAACACATTGGACGCGGCGCTGCAGAGAGGGAGAATGTTGGAGCAGGTGACCGCCGGGAATTCCCTCTCCTCCGCGCCGCTGCAGTCGTAATCGAAGCCGCCCCCCGGCGAGATCGGCGTGCCGTAGAACGTGCTGGCCTGGCCGGGGTGGACCAGGGGATTGTCGTCGTTGCAATCGTTGCCGCCCTCGCACGCCTTCGACCGATAGCCGTCGTCGTCGGCGTCGCAGTCGACGGGACCGCCGCCGCCGGAGCCGGAGGCCGACGAGCTGGCGCTGGAGCTCGCCGCCGCGCCGCCGTCGCCGCCGGTGCTGGCGCTGGAGCTCGCCGCCGCGCCGCCTTCGCCGCCGGTGCTGGCGCTGGAGCTCGCCGCCGCGCCGCCTTCGCCACCGCCGCCAGCGCTGGCGGTAGAGCCCGCCTCGCCGCCGCCCGAGCTCGCCGCGTCCGACGACGAAGCGGCGCTCGCCGAGGACGCGCTGGAGCTCGCGGTGCCCCCGCCAGCGCTCGATGCGCTCGCCTCTCCGGTGAAGGTCACGTCGGGGAATCCGCACCCGGCGCCGGCGCTCAGGGCGGCCGCCACCGCGGGGAGAGCCAGGCAGAAAACGGGATGAAGCGATCGCATCGTTGGATGGAATGCCACCGTTCTCACCGGCGTCAACCGGCGGCTCGCGCCGCGGCGCGGCGAACAGGTCGCAGCGCCTGCGGCGTCGTATGGAAATGTCGTGGGATCCTGGCCAGGCACGCCGGATCGCGGCGAGGGCCGAGCGCCGCGGTCACTGCATGCCGGCGACGCGCGCGATGAACCCTTCTCCCGTGTCCTCGGTGGAGTGATCGCTGGGCACGAGATAGAAGGTCTGCGTCAGCTCACCTGCGACGTAGAGCGGATCGCGGAGGGTCGGCCCCGGCGCGATCGCCCACGCCCAGACCATCCCCTCGCCGACGAGCTCGGAGGCCGAGAGGACGTTGCCGCGGTCGCTGAGCACGAGCAGAAAGCTCGCGATCTCGTCCTCCGGGGCGCTGAGCTTCATGCGGCCCCCCAGGTCGATCGTGCCCTCGAGCGTCCCTGTCGCGTAGATCGAGCCCTCCTCATCCACCGCCACGCTGATGACCAGCTGATCATCCACGTCGTCGCCGAAGCCTCGGCTCCAGACCAGGCCGCCCCTGTCGACGCGCAGGAGGAAGGTGTTCCCCGTCCCCAGCGTCCCGGATGCGGGCGGCGTCCCTGCCGACGGCAGCGACGGGCATTCATCCTCGAAATCCAGGGACGGCCCCAGGTAGGTCCCGCCGATCACGACGTCGCCGCCCGGGAGCAACGCCGCCCCGCGCCGCGCCGCCGCCTGGAACCCCGGCGCGTTGATCGTGATGACGTCGCTCAGGTTCCCGTCGGCCAGCCGGACGCGCGCGATGAAGAGATCGCTCTCCTGGGAGGTGGGGAGCGGCCTCCCCTGCATCAGGATGGGGCCGCTCGGCGCCTTGTAATCGCCGATCACCAGCGCCTCCCTCGACTCGGTATCGATGAGGACCGACGCGATGTGCACGGCGTCCAGCGTCCCGAGCGAGCGGCTCCACTGGCACCTCCCGGCCGTGTTGAACGCGATGAGCTCCGCGGAGGTCTTCGCGTTGTCGGTGCCGAACGCGCAGTCGTCGGTGCTCGCGACGGTCCGCCCGGACAGCGCCGCAGCGAAGACGATCTGCTCGGGGGTCGCCGCCAGGCCGAGCGGGGAGCTGTTGGACTCGGTGTCGACGCTCCACGCCCACGCGCACGCGCCCTTCTCGTCGAGCGCCATCAGGAAGGTCGGCGTGGGGGAGCTGTCGGCCCTCGCGGTGATCGCGCACTCGTCGGCCAGCACGGGCACCTCGACGCCTGGCACGCCCGCGCCGGTGACGTAGGTCATCTCTGACGTGATGGCCACGTGCTCGCCGTGAAACCTGCCCGCCAGCTCGCTCGTCTCCATCGAAGACTCCCTGTCGAGGGTCCCGGAGTCGCTCCACCGCACGACGGAGAAAGTCTTCTCCTTGTTGACGAGGGCCGTCACCGCGCCCGCCCGCGTCTTGATGTCGATGACCTGCTGGCCGGCCAGCGCGCCCCACTCGCTCGAAGGGGCGCGGGCGGCCCCTTCGCGCACGTAGCTGCAGAGGGCCTCCTCGCCACCGCCGCCGCCGGCGCCCCCGCCTCCCGTATGGCCGCCCGCGGTGCCCGTGCCCCCTGTGCCCGCGCCGCCCTCGCCGCCCGCCGAGATGCTCGACACGCTCGACACGGTCGCGCCCCCGCCCCCGGTCGATTCATCGAGCTCGCCGATCTCGAGCCCGATGATCGTCGTGCAGCCTCCCGCGGAAGCGGCGGCGAGCAGCGCGGCGCCGCAGAGGGCCCGAGCGCTCCCGAGATCGCGCTTCATCACTTCGGCTCCCCGCCGCGCGGCGACCCCGCGGCCGCCACCCAAAGATCGCTCCCACCGGACCTGCGGTGTCCACTCATGTCGTCGCTCCGGGGGCCGAAGAGGTCTGGGCGCATCCGTCGATGAAACCCGCCGCTCTCCCCGGCGTCAACGGCCCGCCGGAGCGCGCGGCGCGCGCGCTGGTCAATCTGTGAGGCGCCGTGGTCGCGTGTCGTGAGCTCTGTGCGCCGGGGCGGTGAGCTCGTGCCGCTCGCCGAGATCGAGCTCGGCCTCGATCGTCCGCGTCGAGCGCCGCGGAGCCCTCCGTCGGGCGCCGCGGAGCCCTCAGAAGACCAGCGTGGCCACGGCGCCGCCCGGCACCACGCCGAGCGTCGCCCGCGGGGCCGAGGACGCCGGCGCCGACGAGGGCGCCGTGAAGACGAGCACCGCGCCGGCGCCCAGCGCCGCCGCCCCGACGACGAACGCGACCGTCGAGATCGTCCCCGCGGTCGCGCCCTGCTCCTGCAGCCGGATCCCCTCCGCCGAGCAGACGTTGGCCTCGTTGCAGTGGTCGTCCGCGTCGCCCATCTTGCCGATCGCGCGCAGCCCGAACACGGCGCCGACGCCGATCCCGACCGCGCCGACGCCGGCGCTGATCCAGCCGGCCGTGCGCCACCCGGAGCTCCCCGCCTCGCGCGGGCCCTCCTTCGGCGGGAGCCCAGGCCCCGCGCTCCCGCCGGCCGCGGGCGCCTCCGGCGCGACGAGCAGCTCGGCCTGCGCGCCCTCGGCGAGCTGCAGCGTGAACGTCTTCTGCTTGCGGCCCGGCGCCGACGCCGTCACCTGGACCTCGCCCGGGTCCACGGGCAGCGGCGAGCCCAGCGAGCCCGCGCCGACCGGGATCCCCGCGCGCTGCACGGCCGTGTCCGGCGGCGCGCCGGGCGCGAGCCGGATGGTGAGCCTCGGGACGCGGCCCTCCAGCGCCGTCGCGCGCGCCTGCGCGATCGGCCGCCGGTCGTCGCTCGCCGGCAGATCGCGCGCGAGCTGCCGGAAGATCGACCACGAGGTCGCGACCCTGCCGCGCTTCTCCTCGCAGTCGGCGAGGTTGAGCAGCGCCCCGGGCGCCGGATCGAGCTCGTAGCTCTCCCGGAACTTCGGGCACGCGGTCTCGTAGTCCTTCGCCTGGAGCGCCGCCCTGCCTGCGTCGAAGAGCGCCTCCGCGGCCGCAGGGTCGCGCGCCTGCGCGGAGGCGTCGGGGCAGGCGAGGAGCACGGCTCCCCCCAGGGCGAGCACCTCGGCCGGGAATCGTCTACGCGAGCTCGATCTACGCATCCGTGCGACCTCAACGTCTCCTGTTGAACGGGTCCTCCGCGGGCGGCGGCGGGGTCGCCGGCGGCGTCGCGGTCGGCGCCTTCGCCGGCGGCGCGCTCGCGGGCGGCCGCGCCCTGGTCACCACGGCCGGCCTCGAGGTGGGCGCGGACGCGCTCGCGGGCGCGGAGGGCGGCGAAGGCGTGGACGGCGCGGAAGCGCTCGCCGGCGGCGCGCTCGCGGGCGCGGACGGCGCGATCGCCGGGACCGCATCGCCGGACGGCGCCCCGGCCCCGGGCGAGGCCGCGTGGCCGGGCGGCTCCGGCGTCGCGGCGGCGATCGAGGGGGCGATCGAGGGGGCGTGCGGCTCGGCCTCGACCGTGGCGGCGTGCGTCGCGTCCTCGGAGCCCGCGGCGCCGTCGTGCCCGCGCTGCCACCACACGAGCGCGACCAGCGCACCCACGGCCAGCGCGCCGGCGGCGGCGAGGAGCGCGCCCGTCATCGTCGAGCGCGGCACGGCGCGCTCCCCGCCGGTCGAGCGCTCCACGACCGGCGAGACCGTGCCGGCGCTGGCGGCGCCGCCGCCGGACGCGCCGCTGCCGGGCGCGCTGCCGATGGCGGTGCCCGCCGTGGTGAACTCCGTGCCGCCCGGCCCGCTCCCGGGGCCTCGGACCTGCACCGACACGCGCCCGGACTCCGACTGCGCGGACTGGCGCCCGGGCGGCTCCGAGGACGCGGAGACGCGCCCGGGATCGCTGAACGTGAACGCGCGCCCGGCCTCCGAGGACGAGCCCGGGGGCGCGTCGAGCCCGGCGCCGCCCCGCGCCTGGCGGAGCGCGCGCTGCATCGCGCGGGCGTTCGGCCAGCGCCTGTCGGGCTCGAACGCGAGGGCCACGTCGATGACGCCGGCGACCGGGGGCGGCAGGGAGGGCAGGACGCTCCCCACGGGGGGCGCGGGCTGGGTCATGGCCGCGAGCAGGAGCAGCGGGAGCGTCTCGGCCTCGTGCACGTAGCGCCCCGAGAGGAGCTGGAACATCGTGCTCCCGACGGCCCAGAGGTCGGTGCGCGCGTCGACCCTGTCCCACTGCCCTCTCGCCTGCTCCGGCGGCATGAACTGCGGCGTGCCCATCAGGCTGCCGGCGCGCGTGGACGCGTTCGTCGGGCCGGAGAGCTCGCGCAGCCGCGCGATGCCGAAGTCGAGCACCTTGAGCTGGCCCTGGCGCGTGAGGAACAGGTTGTCGGGCTTGAGGTCGCGGTGGACGATCCCGCGCTCGTGCGCCACGGCGAGCACGTCGAGCAGGTCGTCCACGATGCCGAGCACCTCGCCGACGCCGAGCATGCCGGCCGGCTCGCGCGCGCGGCGCGCCTCGACCGTCTCGCCCTCGAGCAGCTCCATCACCAGGAACACCGAGCCGTCGTCGGTGACGTCGTCGTCGAGCACGCGGACGATGCCCGGGTGATCCACCCGGTTGGCGACGTAGCCCTCGCGCAGGAAGCGCGAGCGCGCTTCTTCGTCCCCGGACAGCTCGCGGCGGAGCATCTTCACCGCGCCGCGCATCCCGTTGCGGTGCGTGCCGGCGTAGACCACCGCCATCCCGCCGAAGCCGAGCAGGCGGTCCAGGCGCCATTTGCCGCGCAGGACCTGGCCCACCAGCGCCTCTGGCCGGAAGCCCTCAGGGTCGACTCGGGTCATCGGCGAGGACCATTCCCTGGACTGGCCACATGGGGCATCGCCTCGCCAGCGGGGCCCGCGGAGCCGGCGAGGCCAGCGCGGCTCGAGGGGCAGGGATGGCTGACGGGAGCGCAAGGCATGACGGGCGCATGTTACCGCGGTCTGGCGCGGCGGGGCGTGAAACCGTCCAAGGTCGGCGCAAGGCACGCGCGTGCCCGCGCCGGGATCCGGCGGTGCGGGGCGCGGAGCGTGGTGAGGGGAGCGCGGTGCGGGGCGCGGGGCGCGGTGCGGGGAGCGCGGTGCGGGGCGCGGGGCGCGGTGCGGGGCGTGGTGCGGGGAACGGCGCGGCGCGCGGTGCGGGGAACGGGCGGTGCGCGGCACGGAACGCGGTGCGGGGATCGGGCGGCGCGGGGAACGGCGCGCGGTGCGGGGAACGGCGCGGCGCGCGGGCCGAACGCTCTTGACGTCGCGCGCGAACGGGGACACTCCGCCTGCTTCCCGGAGCATCGAGCGAGCATGCGCAAGACGGTGAGCCACGCGGCGTTGATCCTCCTCGCCGCCATCTCTTCGGCCCGGTGCGGCGGGGCGAGCCCCGGCGAGGGCGCCCCTCACCCCGCGGGGCCCTCGGGTCACGCGCAGGGGGCCGCGCAGCACGCGCACGGGCCCGCTAGGCACGACCACGGGCGCGCGCCGGGCCCGCCGTCCGCGGACGCTCAGGACGAGGAGCTGCGCGCGGTCGCCGCGATCCACGGCGGGGCGGGGCCGTGGGCGGTCGCCGGCTACCGCATGGGGCGGTATGCGCTCGCGAAGCTCGGGCTGCCGGCGAGGAGCTTCGACCTCGAGGTGGTGCACCACAGCCCGCGGAGCGTGCAGTTCTCCTGCATCGCGGACGGCGCCGCCGCGGCCACGGGGGCCAGCCTCGGGAAGCTCAACCTCAGCCTTGTCGAGGCGAGCGAGGCCGGCATCGAGACCACGTACCGCCGCAGGTCGACCGGGCAGGCCGTGACCCTGCGCCCGTCGGCGGTCTTCCGCGCGCGCTTCCGCGACGTGCCGAGAGAGCGGCTGGCGGAGGCTGGCAAAGAGGTCCTCTCCTTGCCAGACGCCGAGGTGTTCGAGGAAGTGCCGGCGCGCGTCGCCAGCCCGCCGCCCGGCTCGACGGAGTGACGCGCCCCTCCCGCGGGCGGGAGGGGGCGCTCGATGGGCGATCTCGACGCTTCGGGACGAGCCAATCGCCCCCTCCTTGACGCGCCCGCTGCGGCCTGGGGCGATTACTCCTCGTCCTCGTCCTCGTCCTCGTCCTCGCCCTCGCCCTCGTTCGGCTCGCCTTCTTCCGCTGCGCCCTCCTCCGACGCGTCGCCTTCCGGCGCGCCGTCCTCCGCGGCGGCCTCGCTGTCCTCCTCATCCCCATCTCCGGTGGACGCGGCGCCGCGGGAGACGGGGAAGGGCGCATAGTCCTTCATCTTGTCGGTGCCAGCGTACCAGTACTCCGCGGCGGCGCGCAGCCTCCGCTCGGCGTGCACGACGAGCGTGTACGCGGCGTCGCGGAGTTTGCGCGAGCGCTGCGCCTCGGGAGAGAGCGTCTTGTCGGCGAGCATGCGCGCGAGCAGCGGCGAGAGCTCGCGGAGGCGGGCCGCCGCGTCGGCCTCGCCGCGAGGCGCCTTGTGGAGGGCCTCCGCGTGCTCTGAGCAGAGCAAGAGGAGGTCGGAGACGTCCTGAACCAGATCCGCGTCGCCGCTGCCTGCGCGGATCGCCATGAGCCGCTTTTGCGCTTCGGGGCTCTTCTTGAAGCGGAGATCGAAGAAGCGGAGGAGCGTTTGCCTGTGCAGGGCGGCCTCGGCGGCCGGCCCCTTGAACATCGCGACGGCCTGTTCTTGACGCTGCTGCGCGGCTTGCCAGCGCGATTGCGTGGCGCGCAGGAGCTCGATCTTGTCGCGGAGCGCGTGGATCTCCTCGCGTGTGAGCGCGGGCTCGTCCTCGGGGAACGGGGTGCGGACGAGATCGGCCGCGTCGCGCTCGGCGGCGAGCTGGATGCGGCTCGACCAGATGACGCGTCGAGCGAGCTTGCCTGGAAAAACCACGGTGTTGTCGCCGAGCGACTCGGCCTCTCGGAGGAGCTCGGCCTCGCGGGCAGCGCTCAGCGCGTACGCTGCTGCTCTCGTCGAGGAGCGAGGCGCGCCCTGTGTCTCGCGCGCGGCGCGCTTGCTTGCGGCCTTGTTGGTCCTGGACGACGTGGTGGTGGATGCCTTTGCCATGGTAAAAATACGCCTCCTTGTCGGGGCCAGTGCCCCTCGGAATGAGGGGCCTGAGGATCGGCGAGGGTATCGGCGCACAAGGCATTGGCCAGAGGAGAGCACGAGTCGGTCACGTCGCGAGGGAGGCGCTGGCGCCGAGGGTTGGGAGAGGCGGTGTCCCGCGGCATCGAGGGGAGCGGTGTGGCGGCGCCGCGGGCAGCGGGCCGCGGAGCTGGCGGAGGGGGCGCACGAGGGAGGAAGAGCTGCGCAGCCACCATGAAAGGCGCGCGAGACGACGCTGAGGCGACGCAGGAGACCCACCGGGGCTGCGCAGGAGCCGGACGATGGCGACGAAGGACACCGACAGGGGTGCGCAGGAGGGGCGCGGGGGCCGCGCAGGACTGGGCCGAGTGTAGCGTAGGACACCAACGGGATGGCGCAGGAGGGCCGAGAGGGCCGCGCAGGAGGCGCCAGGGCTTGCGCAGGAGGCCGTCGGGGCTTGCGCAGGAGGCCGTCGGGGCTTGCGTAGCAGGACCGATGGGCTGCGCAGGAGGGCCGACGGCCCGGCCGATGGGCTGCGCAGGAGGGCCGACGGCGCTGAACAGGAGGCCGGGTCGGGCGCCGTTCGCCCCCTCGGAGGTGAGTGCCCCGGCCGTGCGGAGCGGTCCGCGCACCAGCCTCGGGGTAGTGGTCAAATTTGAACATGAAGGCGGGAAGGCGGGAAGAAAACTTTAATAACCTTCCCGCCTTCCCGCCTTCATGTGGACTCTCTCCGGGCAAAGTTGACCACTACCAGCCTCGGCACCGGCGTCACCAAGCCAGTCGGTGCGCGCATCGACTGGGCGAGCCTGCTCCGTAGCGTTCTGCGTCGACCCTATTCAGGGAACCGAAGCGTCTCGACGGCGATGCCGTCCTCCCCCGTGATCGCGTCGCCAGTCCATTCCCAGCTCGTGCCGCCCGGGCCCGGCTGCCCGATCTCGAAGGTGACCCCCTCCAGCGTGAGCTGGTCCTCGTCGAGGTAGGCGATGCCGATCGAGTCCCCGCCGCGCCCGGGGCCGCCGTAGCCGCCGTCGCCTCCGGGGCCGCCGCTGCCACCCTGGCAGGACCACATGCCGTCCTCCGAGGCGCCTCCTGGAGCGCCTCGGCCGGCTTTGCCGCCTTCCTCCGGCTCCCCGCCGTCGCCGCCGTAGCCCCCGTCGTTGCTGATGATGAAGCTGTCGCGCACCGTCACCTTCGCGTGGAGCGCCAGGATCCCGATGCTCGGCTGGGCGTTCCCGCCCGCTCGGCCGCCCCGCCCCCCGCAACCGCCCGCGCCTCCGGAGCCGCCGCCGGCGCCGCCCTGGGTGGCCACGCCGCACACCGCGAGCCAACCGCGACGCCCGCCGCCCCCGCCGCCGCCTTGGCCCGGCATCCCCGGGGCGCCGTCGCCGGCCCAATCGCCGTGCCATCCGCTCTCATCGACCCGCCCGCGGCCCTTGCCCGGTGCGCCGACGGCGCCCCACATGCCGCTGCTGCCGGTGGTGCCGCTGCTGCAACCCCCGTCTGCCCGGCTGCCACGTCCTCCTTTCCCCTCGTGCTGTGGGTTCGGCTCGGGTACGGGCTCGCCGTCCTCCCCATCTCCGGCGCCGTCGGCGAGCCCGTCACCTCCCTTGCCACCGACGCTCGGGATCCCTCCCTCGCAGGAGTTCACCGCCCGAGCCCCACCCGGGACCGTCGCTGCGGAGCACGCGTCTCCCCCATACTGCCCATCCGGTCCTTCCGCTGCCCGGCCCGGCCAGTTGTCCCCATCGTGGCCCCCCAGTCCGTAGTCCGATTCGATCCAGCTTCCGACGATCTCCACCGCGGTGCCCGACCGAGCGATCATCCCGATATGAATTTGGCTGCGGATGAACATGTGATCGATGACCGAGACCCCGTCCGCTGCCCCCGTGTCGCCGGCGCGGGCCGGCTCGACGATCAGCGCGATCTGCCCGGCCGAGTGGGGAATGAGCTTGCTCATGCCCTGCGACACGGTTTGAATCTCCGTCACCCGTTCCCATTCCAACGTGCTGAAGCCTCCGTAAATATCCACCCCGGAGGGCAGCGTGAGGGACTCGTCGAAAGCATCGTTGTTGGCGAACACGCGACCGCGTCCGGTGCGCGCAAGCTCGATGCCGCGCTGGATGGAACGAACCGGCCTGTCCTTCGTGCCGGGGTTCGCGTCGTCGCCTCCGAAGAACGGATTGTGGACGAACACGCCGCAGCCATCGACCGCCTTGCCGTTCGCAAGGTGCTCCAGGCAGACGGACTCGGGGATCGGATCGCCTTCACACGTCGAGCGGCCGTCACACGGCGGCGCGCCGTTCGGGTCCTCCACCCCCGGTGCGGTCCCGCAGCCGGCCGAGGCGAGTGGCAGAGCAACGACGAGGAGGATCGCGGAATTCAGGTTCATGGGCATCCCTCGATGGCCGCGTGTCGCGCGGCGCGATTCAATGGATCGGCTCGCCTGCCGCGGGGAAGGCGACCAGCTGACCTTGTGGACCGGTTTCGCCTTTGCCCACCTCGTCCTCCGGGCCGGCGTTACCCGCGAGGCCGCCTGCACCGGCGTCTCCGGGAACAATCGTGGTTCCGGGCCTGAGGGCGAAGTTGGGCACGACGTAGGCGATGCCGACGGAGGCGCCTCCCAGCCCGCCGCCCGCGTCGCCTCCGCGACCCCCATTACCTCCCCAGCCGCCATCGCACGCTTTCCACATACCCTCATGACCATAACCCAAGCCCCCGTGCGCGCCGGACTGCCCAGCACCGCCTAGTTGGCCCGTTCCGCCGACGCCGCCCTGGCCGCCTTTGCCTGTGAGCACGTCGGTGTTGGCGACGGTCAGGTCCGTGCCCTCCAGCGCGACGATACCGATGCTCGCGCCGCCATAGCCGCCGCCATAGCCTCCCTTGCCGCCGCAGCCCCCGCTTCCCCCCGAGCCGCCGGCTGCACCACTTTGGGGGCGGCTTGCCGGACACGCAAAATTGAGCCCGCGCGACTTGCTGCCGCCACCGCCGCCGCCGCCATAGCCGACGCCGCCCTTCGTCCCGTCCTTACCACGGACACCGGTCCAGCCATCGTCGCTGAGGAAGCCTGGACCCAGGGCGCCATCCGCACGACCACCGTCGGCGCCGTTCGCGCCATCGCCCCCGTCCTCGCATCGCGTTTGATCCGCGCCGAGCCCCGCGTGGCTGTCGCGATCGGGATCCTCCGCGAGCGCCGGCTGTCCCGGTGCGCCATCGCTGCCCACGTCGAGTCCGCCGTCACCGCCGTAGCCGCCCGTCGACTCGATGCCGTCGCCGCACCTGGTGACCACCGGACGGGCGCCCTCGGCAGCGTCCACTGTACATGCGTTCGCGCCGTTGTTACCTACGACGCCGTCCGTCGCCCGGTCGGCGTCCGCGTCCTCTCCCGGCTCCCCGTCCTTGCCGTCGCCCGCGACGATCACGCTGTCCTGCACGATCGCCGTGGCCCCCGTGCTCAAAATCACCGCGATCGACGACTTGCCATCGGGCGCCGAGGCGTCCGCCGCCACGACGTGCACGCCGGCGATCACCGACGCCGCGTTGTGCCCCGCGAGCGCCGTATCCTCCACCCCGAGGACCCGCAGCGGGATCCCCCCCGGCGGAGCGATGACCGTCGGGTGATCCGGCCCGCCGAATGACCCGTCGTACGGCCAATCCCCGCCGTCACACTGGCGCCCGCCCCAGAGGTCCACGCCCGAGTGCAGCGTGATCTCCTCCTCGAACAACGCGCCGCACGCGTACACGCGCCGGGTCGGCTCCTCGCCGTGGCTTCTCCCGTGCGCGGCGAGCCCGATCGCGTGTTGCAAGGTCTTCACCGGCGCGTCCTTCGTGCCGGGGCTGTTATCGTCACCCGACAATGGGTTGACGAACACCCCGCACTCGTCGAGCGCCGGCGCCGTGCCAGGCTCTCCCTCGCACGGACCGGGCGGAGGCACCGGATCGGGTTCGCACGCCTCCACCTCCCAGCAAGGGTCGGAGTACGGGCACCCTGTCAGCGTGCTCGCGCCGCACAGGCAGATCGCAAGCGCGACGACATACCTCGCGACGTGCCGGCCTTTCTTCGAACGCATCGTCTCGGCCCCCGATGTCCTCACCACAGCCCCTCGATCATCACGCCGATCTCTCGCCCGGTCGCCACGGGCGAGGCGTGGATCCGATCCTGAGCGGGCGTGAGCCCCAGGAAGGAGAAGTCCGTGAAGAACGACGCGGCGGTTGCCGCCCCGATGACACCGCCGGCGATGAGCATGGCCGTGCCCACGCCCGCGGACAGGTTCCGCTCGTCTCGGAGGTGGAGCAGGTCAGCGCACGCCGGGCGGTCCGCCGCTTGCCAGCACCTGGACCCGCTCGCCGCCGCACCGCCGTTGAGCCCGTCGCGCCGTTCGCTCAGATCGCCGTCAAGACTGGTGGCCCGGATCATGAGCAGGCTGCCCGCGGACAGGGTGGCCGTCGTGACGGCGATCCCGGCGATTCGCAGCGTCGTCGGCCACGACGCCGGCTGCCCGGGAGCCTGCGGGCGCAAAGCGGGCGATGCGCTCGCGGTTTTCGGTACCGCGGGCGCGCCCTCCTTGGCGCTGCTCACGGACGCGTTCGGCAACTGTATCGTCATGGTCGGCTCCGTCGCCGCCTGCGCGTCCAGCGTCTGGGATCCTTCCTCACGGCCCGGTGCTCGGGCCCGCACCATGTGCTTCCCAGGCTCGAAGAACAGCGTGTAGGTCCGCCTGGGATGGCCGATGGGCTTGCCGTCGATGAGCACCTCGGCATCCGGCGGATCCACCGACAGATAGAGCGTCGCGACGAAGGGAACGGCCTTGGCCAGTCCGTCCGCGAATCCTTTTTGCTGTTCAGGAGAAAGGGCCTTGCGCCGCTCAAGGCTCCAAGCCAGGTGCTCCGCTGCGTCACGAAACTTGCGTAACTTGAGCTCGCAAAGGCCCAGCTCTCCAGCGACCTCAGCAGATTCTCTCTCTGTAACCGATGTCGAGTCGATCGCCTCGAAAGCCGCCTTGTAGACCGCGTGTGCCTCGGTCCATTTTCCCGATGCCCGAGCTCGTCGGGCGCGGCGAAGATGGTCCTTTACGATCGAGTCGTCATTTCGTGCGGGGACCGGATTGCGGTCCTCCGCACGAACCGGATTCGTGGTGCCGATCGCGACGCCAAGCGTCAGGCAACTCCAGAGTGATTGCGCAACGAAACGCATGCACGACAGTACTTACGCCAGCCGTGGCGCGTCAACGGCGCTGAAACCGGCATGACCTGGACGATGGGATGAGAAAAACCCCGCCCGAACAGGGAATGCGGCCATCGCTGCTCGTGCAGTCGCGCACCTCGCGGGCCCACATGTCGCACTTTTTCCGACCGACCCTGGAGCCGCCCTGCATTTTCTTGAAGCCCTGCAGACGGCTCAGGTGTTCTACCGGGTATGGGCGAGCCAGGCAGCACCCCGACCGGCTTCGAGTTCTTCCGGCGCCTCGCGCGGCGTTTCGGGGTCCCTGCGCGGCACGCGGAGGACCTCGCGCAGGACGCCTTGCTGCGTGGACTCGAAGCGGATCTGCGGGTCGAGGCCCGAGCGTCCTACGGTGCCACCATCGTCCTGAACCAGGCGCGGAACCACGTCCGGAACGAACGCCGTCGGGGGGAAGTCCTTACCTCGTTCGACGACCACGACTTTCGGGCGGAGTGCCCGACTCCGGAAGAGATGCTCCGCAGGCAGCAGCGGGAGGAGCTCATCCGCGACCTGATCAACCAGGTCGACCCCAGGTACCGCGACGTCTTGATCAAGCACGCGATCGAGGAGGTGCCGCTCGTCGAGATCGCCTCCGAGCTGGGGCTCAAACCGAAGACGCTGAGGACACGCTACCGCCGAGCGCTCGAGGACCTCGCCGCGGCCGTGGAACGCTGGAGGGCGCGGCAACGCTCGCACGGATGGGACGACGCTGCATGCGTCCCGTTCGCCTTCGATCTGCGCGGCCGCGAGGGGTGGCTGAGCAAGATCGGCCGCCTGGGCATCAAGATCGTGGTGCAGGGGGCAGTCGTCGTGCTGACCGGCGCCGTCATCGCGACGTTGCCGGACTCGTTCACCCCGGAGTCGTGGTTGCGGGCGGCGGTGGTGCGCGCTCCTGCGCCCGCACCGGCCGTGGCGGAGATCGTGCAGCCACCGGCCCAACTCCCGATGCGCGCGGCGGCCGCGACGGACGCGCAGGAGACCGCGCAGCCGGCGCAGGACCGAGACGCCCGAGTGCCTGTTCCGTCAGCCGCGCCGGTTCGTCGTACCTCGCTCCCCGTCCGCGCCGTGGTCCCAGCCGTCAGCGAGCGCGAGCAGAGCCTCATCGGCGAGGCCCGAAGGGCCATCGAGGCCCATAGCGCAGTCGCAGATGCGGAGGCGCGACGATTGCTCGAGACGCATGCACGGGAGTTCCCGCAAGGGCAGCTCGCTGCGGAGCGTGAAGCGCTCCTGATACAAATTCGCTGAGTCGTCGGCTGTCCATCGACCGCCAAGCAAGCGGTGAGGACGGCGCTGTCGTCGGGCGGCACAAGGCCGAGATCCGCCTTGCGCCGGACAGGATTGCTCACGTCGAGGAGGAGAAACTCATGGAGGACATGCTAGCCGCGATGTGGCTCGTCTCGCCGCTCGGGCTCGCGATGATATCCTGCGTCGCGCTCGGTTACGCGATCACGGCGCGCGAAGCGCTGGGACGCGAACGCGGGCTTCGCGAGGCGCGCGAGCACGCGCATGATGACGAGACGTCGGCCCTCACCGATGCGAAGGAGCAGGCAGCGGAGGAGCGGGACCGATACCGGCGCCTTCTGGATTGTCATGTCGACGCCGCCCTCGCAGAGCTGACCGACGCTCGCGCGCGCCCGGTCCCCTGGCCAGGCAGGGTCCTCGAGTCGTTCTGCGCGACGATTCCTTCGTGGAAGCGAAAACTGGCCGAGAGCACGGGGCTGGAGCCGAGGGAGGTGGAGCGGCTGCTGCGGAGCGACCTGTCGATCACGACCGGCCTCGCGCGGCAGCTGGAAGCCTTCACGGGCGCGCCGGCGCGGTACTGGGAGCGCCTGTGGCGGTTGCACGACGACTACCGGGCGGACGCAGAGGAGACCGTGGTGATCCAGCTCGGCGAGCCCGTCACCAAGCGCGAGAGCTCGGCGCGTCCCGCGTCGTCACCGGCGCCGAGCCCGATGTCGCCGACTCCGCCCACGATACCTCCTCGCGCGCTCGACGTTCCTCCGCCCGTGGTCACGTCTCCCGAGCTTGCGGCCAAGAGCCCCCGGGCGAAGCTCCCGCCGCCTCCACAGCCGCGGCTGCGGTCGCCGCTGCCTGCTCGCGCCGAGGCGGGCGCCCAACTCGCGCGTCGCGCTGCCACGCTGACGAGCTTCCCGCTACGGCGCGACGAAGGTGGGTCCAGTCCGGGACGCGGATCGGATTGGGAGGACGTTGAGCGCTCGTCGCTGAACACGACACTTCCAGGAGTAGGGAGCCATGGGTGAGCGCGGCCGCCCCTCGCGTTCAGAGGAGATGGGCAAGCGATCGGGGACACGCGTCTCATTCGAAGCCATCGTGCGAAACAGTTCCATCATCAGGGACAACCTGCGCCGGCTCAAGGTTCCAGAGTGCGATCGTTCAGACGTGATGCAGGAGATTCTTCTCTCTGCTTGGCGAACCGTCGAGGCTGGCGGGTTTTATGTGAGCGAGCGCCTGTCGGCAACGAAGGCGGTGAGGCACTGGCTGTTCGTCGTCACATTGCACCACACGACGCACTACAGGGAACACCAGCACCAGTGGGAGAAAGGCCGCGCCTCGTACAAGCATCCGGCGATGGATGGCTACATGCCGCCGCCATCCGAACAGGTGGAGGCGCGGCTGAGCCTCCGCGGCTTGGAGCGGCTCGATCCGTGTCTGCGCGACGCTGTGGCGGATTCCGCTTTGGGGTACACTGCTGAGGAGATAGCGGCGGAGTATGGCCAGAACCCCAACACGATTCAGCATCGCTTGGAGCGTGGAAGAAAGCAACTGCGAAGAGCGCTCCGCTTGAAGGATGCTCCGACGCTGCTCGCCCTCAGGAGCATGCTGGCGAGGATCGCACCGCTCCGGCCGCTGAACAGCTACGGCTGACGCCTCCGTTTGGTAGCGGACCATCTGCGGGGAAGACCGCTGACCGGTGCCGCACAGGTGCGCCGGCGAGCCATCATCATAGGACGGGAGACTGCCCCGGGGGGTGAAGTTATGTGTCAACCGCCGGATGAAGACGAGCGCGCTGCCGCGTATGCGCGCCTGTTTTGCCCGACGCTGGTTCGTGCCGCTGCGCTGGCTGGGGAGGCTGGGGGTACCACTGTGCCATCGTGGCGACGTCGCAGGTCAAGTCTGGCTCCACGCCTGGGAGAGCTGGCCCAGGTTCGATCCGAAGCGCGGCAGGCCGGAACGCTGGTTGAACGCGATCACTGTACACGCTGCCTCGCACTACCACGAGCGGGCGAAGCGCCGCAGGGAGGAGTTGGTCGATTTGATCGAAGTGCTCGATCCAGCGCCGGACGCTGCTGTTTTGATGGAGTGCGACAACACCAGGACCAGCACCATCGACGCAGTGGACGAGCTCGATCCGGAGCTGCGCTTTGTGCTCGTAGCACACGACCTGAACGGAGTCTCTATGGCCAAGATAGCCGAAGACGCAGGGCTCCCTCTCTCTACGCTCTACAAGCGACGTACAAAGGCCATCGATGTGCTACGTGACGCCATTAGGCTTCGGGAAGCCAGGGAAATGTCCACGTACGGAGTGACGTGTTAATGAGCGTCAAAGGCCTGGTGGTGCACTTCCGGCACGACCTGGACGACCGTGAGGCAGAGCGAATGACTGATCCTCTCGTGATGCTCAAAGGGGTCACCAAGGTGTCGCCTATCGGAGCAGGCACCGCCGGCGGGTCAAGCGAGAGCTGCTCGACAACGTCCTCGCGCTTCTGGGCGAAGAATAGGCGCCGAGCTCGGCGCGTGCGCCACTGAGCTCGCGTCGGAGCAGCGGGCCGGGCCATGACGGAACCCGCCGACCTGTGCGATCGGCCCCCACGTCTCTGCCGTAGTAGGCGTCGAACTCGCGCTCGAGTGCTGCGCCCGCCAGCGCGACGCGCCCGTGCTCCGCCCGTGGCCAGCGCTCTGCCTCGGGCGCGTCGATTCCTTCGAGCACGCGGACGGTCGAAAGGGGGCAGGACAGGTGTGCTTGCCCGCCTGCCTGGCTGGTTGCCCGTTCGGCGTTATCCCCGAGTGAACCGAGCCGCTCCGGCGGGGGGGAGGTCTCCCATCGGTGCGGGCTCGATCTCGTCGCCGGCCGCCGGCGGCAGGACGAGCAGCCGACCGATCGCCTCCTAAATGACGTCTGCGCCTACCTCATCCTCAAGGGAGACGGCGCGGCTCAGGATGCTGGCGAGTGAGACGAGTGGCGCGGAGCTCGCCCAGGCACTGACCAAGATCGACGACCGCGACATGATGTCGCTCCAGTGGAGAGCCTCCTACCGTGCGGTAGCGGTCCCAGAACCCACGTACGCCTGCCTCGGGACAACCTGGGACTCGCTTGCCGATAGCACGGCTAGAACGGGCCGGCCGGTCCCCCTTCCGGTGCGGGAGGCATCCCCTGCAGGAAGTCCCGGCGGTACACGCTCTTGACACGGTACGCGATTTCAGATGGCGTCGCAGATCCGGGGAGCCATGGAGGTAGCCGACGGTGATGCAATGACCGGAGCGATGCCGGATGTATGGCACGGGCTGGTCCAGCAAAGGCTTGGCGGCGATGAATGGAACGTCAATGAAACGGTCGTCATGTTGTCAATCTTCGCGGACGTCCTCGACTCCAAGCATGACGACGCCGCCCGTACCCTCCACAGAACGGCCCAACGGGAAACGATCGCGCTTGGCGACCCTGGAGAGCCTCGACCGCGACGCCGCCCTCGGCCCACCAGGCAGTAGGATCCGAGGGGTTGCCGATGCCCCGCCCCCGCCGGGTCTCCGCAGCGGCGGCCTATCTTCGGAGATGCGCAGATAGGTCGCGGAAGTCGCTGCCTATTCACGGGAATACGTGGATATGCTGCGGAGCGTCGCGACCTATTCGCGGGAATACGGAGTTTGGCCGCGGCGCCTCGCCGCCTACATTCTATAACCCGCCGCTAGGCCCTGCGACGCAACTGATTGCGACGTTGGGCAGACGATGGTACCGATCATGGCACGGCAGAGGAGACTGGCCGGCTGCGCGTCGGCGCTGCCTTGCACCGCCGAGCTTGCTTGCCTCGACGGCTCATCGTAAACTAGGACATGGCCGTTCAAGCCGTTACCGTGAACCTGCCCGAGCCGCTGTACGAGCGCCTGGCTCGCCGCGCGCAAACGACGCAACGAACCGTCGAGGCCGAGCTCGTCGATGCGGTGGCAACCTCCCTCCCTGACGAGCCCGATGGGCTGCCGGCCGACATGGCGGAGGCCATCGCCGCGCTGCACTTGCTAGGTGACGAGGATCTATGGCGGGCCGCCAGGCAGAGCCTCGCCCCGGAGAAGGCCGCGGATCTCGAGGAGCTGCACATCAAGCGCCAGAGTGAAGGGCTCTCCGCGTCGGACATCGAGGCGCTCGCGACGCTCATGAAGGAGTACAGGCGGATCATGCTGGTTCGTTCCCGATCTGCCGCGCTGCTCAAACAGCGAGGTCATGACGTCTCGGGGCTTCACCAAGGACATGAGCCGTAGCTACATCGGGAGGGCGCTGCGTGAGCAGGTCGCCAGTGAGGCGCGCCATCGCTGCGGCTACTGCCTGACCTCGGCGCGTATCGTCGGCACGCCGATGGAGATCGACCACATTATCCCTGAGTCGCTGGGCGGAGCTACGGCCAGGGAAAACCTCTGGCTCGCATGCTCGATGTGCAACGATCACAAGGGCAATCGAATCGCTGCTCCCGACCCGTACACCGGGGAAGTCGTGCGTCTCTTCAACCCACGACAGCAGACCTGGCTGGATCATTCCAGCTGGAGCACGGAGGGATCTCTGATCATCGGCAAGACGCCAACTGGCCGAGCCACGATCGCTGCGGTTCGCCTGAACCGCGCCGAGGTCGTGGAAGCCCGGCGAGGCTGGGTCATTGTGGGTTGGCATCCGCCCGATGATTGAACCATGAAGCTGCCCAACCAGCCGCTGCTGCCGGCAGCGCTGCGCGCCGCGGCAGACCGGCAGGGCGTTAGGCCGCTTACGCCCCGGAGTGCTCGACCTCCTTGTCTCTGCTGCAGCGAGCAGCCGCCCGATGGTCTCGTGGGCGATGCGAGCCGCCTCGACGTCGCCCGCGGCTAGCGCCGCCCGCATGCCTTCCGCGAGCTGGCTGAGCAGCACCGTCCGCGGGTCCGCCGGTTTCGTCCGCGATTCGTCCGGCTCACGAGGCTTCGCGCACTTAGCCGCCATCGACGGCATCGTTGCCTCTCCCGACTCATGCGGAAACCTACGCGATCCATGCGGATCCCCACCCTCGGCGGGCGTTTCGATTCCCGGCGCCTCGGATCGACGACGGCGACCTCCCGGCGGCGGTAGGCCTTCTCGTGGTACTTCCTCGCCTGGTGGACGGCGATGCCGATCAGCCAGCGCTGAAGGATGCGTCTCGGATGCAGCCCGGGCTCCGGCCGGTACCGTCCCTCGCGGTCGGCTACGGGCACGCCGCACCGGGCCAGCAGCTCGCGCGGGACGGGTACCCCTACGTCACCATCCGCCTGGTGAGCGACGCCGCGACGTGGGTCGTGATCTGACGAGCTCATCAACCAGGAGTGAGCAGGGGCCACGACGAGAAGGTGCCCGCGTGAGAGCCAGTTATCAGGATAGCTGCGGAGCAGCAGGCAGATGGATCGGGCGCGGTGGCGGCCTTCGGCGAGGGGCGCCACCGAAAGCACGATCGCTGCGGCACGGGAGCGTCAACGATCGAGGTTCGCGAGCACGGCCGGCGTGGCCCACGCGAGGAGATGGCCAGCCTGGTCGCGGTAGCTCGGCGACCCAGACGCGGAGGACGACGGCGCGGGAAACACGCCGAAGCGCGCGTCGAAGCGCGTATCGCCGGTGAACGCCGGGTGCGGCGGGAACGCCCCGAACACCGGCTGCGCGAGGGCGCGATCGCAGACGACCTGATCGGGCACCGCGAGCGGAGCGCTCACGACGACGGCACGAAAGAACGTCGGGGCGGTGAGGAGCGTGGTGCCGCCGATGGCGAGATCAACCGGCGTCTGCGCGGACACGCCGTCGGAGCGTGTCAAGGAGAGCGCGACGAGGTGATTCTGCAGCGGCGGCAAATCGATAGTGGATCCGTACTTTGTACGTTATGTCGACTGCCGGTCGTTGGCGGATAATCCTTGACAGGTCGGAATGGCTTTGCGCGGGCTATCCTCGACGTGCCGTTCGTCAAAGGCGAGTGAGGCTCACCGGCACGGGAAGTCGTCGAAGTGGCCGCAAACGGATAGGTTGGTGCGGCCAGCGCCTACGGATAGATCCCACGCGATCGCCGAAGGCCTACCGACGTATGGCTCGATCGTGAGCGTGCCGGTGAGGGGATCGAGCTCGAAGCCCATGCCGGCCTGCGCCATGCCGTGCGGCGTCTCGACACCGAGCGTAAACGTTCCCGGTTGCCCGTCCCACCTCAGGAGCCCGAGCACGAGCACACCGTCCGCGTTGGCCGGCGGGTCCCCACAGCCGGAGCCCTCCGGCCAGATCTCCACGAAGAGCGTCGAGCTGGCGGGCTCGTCGTCGCAATCGATGCGGCTGTAGGTCCGATCCGGCGGCACCGTCCGACCGGGTGATGAGGACGAGCTGCTGGTGTCGCTGCTTCCGGCGCCTGATGCTGACGTTCCGCCGTCGCCGCCGCCGTCGCTCGCGCCATGGCCCTCTTCGGGAACGATGACGCTGCTGTCGCAAGCGCTCGCGAAGAGGAGCGCACCCAGGAGGACCACCCACACCATGCGGGCGATGCTAACACGCGCGAACGATCTCAGCGAGCGTCGCCCCACAGGCTGTGGCTGTGGAGTGAAGGCGGCGCCATTGATGCGTGGATAAATCCGGAGGCGGTGGATCGCATTAGAAAATGTTCTGTCACCTACAGCATGGCTGTACGAGACGCGAGCAGCAGTGAGCGCAGCCGCAGCGCGGCCGGCAGGCGTCGCAGGCGTCGTAGCCGGGGTCGAGAGGGAGCAGGTCGGAGACTTGGCGGCGAGCAACTGGACGTCCGTCGATTACGCGCCCATCGGTGAACTTGCTCGGGCCCTCTACGAGGCAACGCTGCGTCTTGGGTACCTGGCTCCGGCGTCTCACCAGATCTTCACGCGGCTCTCCGGCGCCAGGTACAGCTTGTCGCCTTCCTTGACCCCGAATGCGGTGTAGAACTCCGGCACGTTGGAGACGATGCCATTGCAGCGGTACTCGCTGGGCGAGTGCGGATCCGTCTTCAGACGGTTCAGCAGCTCCTCGTCGCGGTACTTGCGCGCCCACACCTGCGCCCAGCCCATGAAGAAGCGCTGGTCGCCGGTCAGGCCGTCGATTTCCACGGCCGGCTCGCCGCCCTGCGTGAGCTGCCAGGCCTTGTATGCGATCGACAGGCCGCCGAGGTCGCCGATGTTCTCGCCGATGGTCAGCGCACCCTGCACGCACTGGTCGGGCAGGGGGCAGAACTTGTCGTACTGCGCGATCAGCGCCTGGGTGCGGTCCTCGAAGGCCTTGCGATCGGCGTCCGTCCACCATGACAGCAGGTTCCCGTCGCCGTTGTACTTGGAGCCCTGATCGTCGAAGCCGTGGCCGATCTCGTGGCCGATCACGCCGCCGATGCCGCCGTAGTTCACCGCGTCGTCCGCCGCCATGTTGAAGAACGGCGGCCGCAGGATCGCGGCGGGGAACACGATCTCGTTCAGGCTCGCGTTGTAGTAGGCATTGACCGTCTGCGGCGTCATCATCCACTCCTCGCGGTCCACCGGCTTGCCGAGCTTCTCGGCTTGGCGCTCGTACTCGACCTCGTTGGAGCGCATGACATTGCCGACCAGGTCGTCGCCCTTGACGGTAAGCTTCGAGTAGTCCTTCCACTTTCTCGGATAGCCGATCTTGGCCGTGAACTTGGACAGCTTCTCCAGCGCCTTGGCCTTCGTGTCCTCGCTCATCCAGTCGAGGCTCTTGATGCTCGTCTCGTAGGCCTTCAGCAGGTTCTTGACCAGCACCTCCATGCGCGCCTTGGCTTCCGGCGGGAAGTGCTTGGCGACATAGATCTTCCCCACCACCTCGCCGAGCGCGCCTTCCGTGCTCTCGACCGCGCGCTTCCAGCGCGGACGGTCTTCCGGGATTCCGCGAAGGGTCCTGGAATAGAAAGCGAAGTTCTCGTCGACGTAGGCTTTGGACAGGTACGGCGCAAACGACGATACCAGGCCGAACTTCAGGTAAGCCTTGATCGTGTCCAGGCTCTGGCCCTTCAGCTGCTCCGCCATCGCGGTGAAGGCGCTGGGCTGCATCACGATCACGGCCCTCGTGGTGACGCCGGCCTCCCTGGCGAAGGCGGCGAAGTCGAAGCCGGGGGTCAGCTCGTTGAGCCTCGCCACTTCGTACTTGTTGTAGGTCTTGTCGTCGTCGCGCGACTCGACTCGTGTCCAGTGCTTCTGCGCCAGCTGGGTCTCCATCGCCAGGATTGCCTCGGCGTTGGCGGCGGCCCTCTCGTCGCCGATCATACCCAGCATCTTCTCGACGTACGCGCGGTAGGCGGCGCGCAGCTTGGAGAAATTCTCATCCTGGGACAGGTAGTAATCGCGGTCCGGCAAGCCGATCTGCGCGGACTGAAAGAAGTACACCGTGTACTGCGTCGAGTCCTTGGCGTCTTGGGCGATGTAGCCGGAGAACGGGTGGCGCGCGCCGATCTTGCCCAGGTGCGCGAGAAGCGCCGGCAACTCGGCCGTGTCCTTGACGGCATCGATGCGGGCGAGCTCCGCCTCCAGCGGCTTCAAGCCCAGCTCCTCGGCCTTGGCCTCATCCATGAAGGCCGTGTAGAAATCGCCGATCTTCTGCTCGTCCGAGCCGTCCGCCTTGTTCTTCTTGGCGGCCGATTCCTCGATGATCGCCTTGAGCTCCGCTTCAGCGTCGTCGTCGAGCTTGGTGAAGGCGCCGTAGCTCGACTTGTCGGCCGGGATCTCGGTCCTGGCCAGCCAGCTGCCGTTGACGTGTCGGAACAGGTCGTCCTGCGGGCGCACCGCCGGGTCGAAGTTCTCCTTGATAATGCCGGAAACCAGCGGCTCGGGCGGCTCGGCCTGCGTGCTGTCGCAGCCGACGAGCGTGAGGACGCAAACCGCGCCCGCGATGAGCTTCTTCATGAATCGGACTCCCTGCGCATGAATGAGTGCAATCAGGGTACCGCGAACCGGCCCAGCTTAGCTGGTCATAACAACGCGAGGGCAGCGGGAAATTCAACCAGTACAGGTTCTGAAACCACCCGCATGGGTCACTATGGACGAAAGCGAAGTATGGACTGAATGAATTTTCAAGATGCTCTGGCTTTCGGGTGGAGAGCGCCCGGACTCAGCGGTAGGCGGTAGCTTCGAGCGGCGCGAGCGTCAGCCCGGTGACCACGTGATTGCTTTCACCGATCCCCTTGGTCGACACCTGGCAAGCCACCACGCGTCCGAGCGTCGGCGCGACGTTCGGCCTGCGTCGTCGATGGTCACCGAGGTGATGGCTGTGAAAGTTCTCCCGCGTCAGTCCCATCGGAATCCCCCACGGCGACCAGACGATGCCGGTCGTCCGATCGAGCACGATCCAATCCGACTCTTCCCAGCCGCCGAAGAACGTCGGTCGTTCGAGCGACTGAACGACGACTTCGTTTCCGACCGGGATCGGTGCGAGGAACGGTAGCTCGATGTACATGGCCCGACTCTACCGCAGTCTGAACGCCGAGAGCCACTTAGCCCTCGAGCTTCGCGCCGCTCTCGGTGAGCTGGGTCCGGTACAACGCGTGGTAGGCGCCACCCGCGGCGAGGAGCTCCGCGTGCGTGCCGCGCTCGACGATGCGCCCTGCGTTCATCACGAGGATCATGTCGGCGTCGCGGATCGTCGAGAGGCGATGCGCGATCACGAAGCTCGTGCGCTGGGCGCGCAGCGCGGCCATCGCGCGCTGGACGAGCACCTCGGTCCGGGTGTCGACCGAGGAGGTCGCCTCGTCGAGGATCAGGATGGCCGGGTTCGCGAGGAACGCGCGCGCGATCGTGATGAGCTGCTTCTCACCGGCGCTCAGGTTGCCCGACTCCTCGTTGATGACCGTGTCGTAACCGGCGGGCAGGGCGCGCACGAAGCGGTCGACGTGCGCCGCGCGCGCTGCCTCCTGGATGTCGGCCTCGGTCGCGGCCGCGTTGCCGAACGCGATGTTGTCGCGGATCGTGCCCGAGAACAGCCATGTATCCTGCAGCACCATACCGAGCTTCGCGCGCAGCTCGTGGCGAGGCAAGCGCGCGATATCGACGCCGTCGATCAGGATCCGACCGCCTTCGAGCTCGTAAAACCGCATCAAGAGGTTCACGAGCGTGGTCTTGCCGGCGCCGGTCGGGCCGACGATCGCGACCGTCTGGCCTGGCGTGATCGTGAGGTCGAGGTCCTCGATCAGGGGCTCGTCGGGCTTGTAGCGGAAGGTGACGTGCTCGAACCGGACCTCGCCGGTGACCTTCGGCAGGGCCGCGGGCGGGGTGGCGTCGGGCGACTGGCCCTGTTCGTCGAGCAGCTCGAACACCCGCTCCGCGGAGGCAACACCCGATTGGAGGACGTTCGTTACGGACGCGAGCTGGCCGAGCTGCTGAGAGAACTGGCGCGAGTACTGGATGAACGCTTGCACGCTGCCGAGCAGCATCGCGCCCGACGCGACGCGCAGGCCGCCGACGACGGCGATCGCGACGTAGGTCAGGTTCCCGACGAAATTGACCGCCGGCATGATGGTGCTGGACATGAACTGCGCGCGGAAGCTGGTCTCGAACAGCTCCTGGTTCGTGGACTGGAAGCGCGCCTCGACGTCGCGGCGTCGCCCGAGCACGTTGACGAGCGAGTGGCCGGTGAACGCCTCCTCGATCTGGCCGTTGAGCACGCCGACATGCGCCCACTGCGCGACGAACTTCGCCTGCGCGCGCTTCGCGACCGCCGCGGTCGTGAGCACCGAGAGCGGCACGGTGAAGAGCGTGATCACCGCGAGCACCGGCGAGATCACGACGAGCATGACGACGATGCCGACGAGCGTCAGCGCGCCGTTCATGATCTGCGTCAGCGTCTGCTGCAGGCCCTGCGCGATGTTGTCGATGTCGTTGGTGACGCGGCTCAAGAGCTCGCCGTGCGGGCGGCCGTCGAAGTAGGCGAGCGGCAAGCGGGCGAGCTTGTCCTGCGCCTCGGTGCGGAGCTGCCGCACGGTGCGCTGCACGACCTCGTTGAGCAGGTAGCCCTGCAGCCAGGCGAACAGCGACGCGCCGGTGTACAGCGCCATCACGAACAGGAGCAGCTCGGCGAGCTCGCGGAGCTGGATTCCGCGCCCGGGGACGACGTCCATGTGGCCCACGAGCTCGGCGAGCCGCGCCTCTCCGGAGCGCTGGAGCTCCGCGACGGCCTCGGCCTTCGTGGCGGCCGCCGGGAGGCGAGCGCCGATCACGCCGGAGAAGATGATGTCGGTCGCATGGCCGAGCAGCTTCGGGCCGGCCAGGCCGAGGCCGACGCTGAGCAGCGAGCACGCGATCACGACCGCGAGGCGCGCGCGCTCGGGGGCGAGGCGGCCGAGGAGGCGCCGCGCGGAAGGCGCGAACTGCTTCGCCTTCTGCGGCGGCGCCGCCCCCATGCCGCCGAAGGGGCGGCGCTGCATCATCGGGGAGCGCGCCCCCTCGGGGGCGGCGGGCCGGGGACCAGCAGGGCGCGCGCTCACGCGGCCACCGCCGCGTCGCGCTGCGAGGCCACGATCTCCGCGTACGTCGGGCACGACGCGAGCAGCTCGCCGTGCTTGCCCTGGCCGACGATCTCGCCGCCGTCGAGCACCAGGATCTGGTCCGCGTCGACGATGCTCGACACGCGCTGCGCGACGATGATCACCGTAGCATCGCGCGTGCGCTCGGCGAGCGCCGCCCGCAGCCGCGCCTCGGTCGCGACGTCGAGCGCGGAGAAGGCGTCGTCGAACAGGAACACGCGCGGCCGGCGCAGCAGGGCGCGGGCGATCGACAGCCGCTGGCGCTGGCCGCCGGAGACGTTCGTGCCGCCCTGCCCGATCGGCGTGTCGAGCTTCTGCGGCATCGCCTCGACGAAGTCGCGCGCCTGCGCGGCGGCGAGCGCTGCCCAGAGCTGCTCGTCGGTCGCGGCGGGGTCGCCGTAGCGCAGGTTCGAGGCCACCGTGCCGGAGAACAGGAACGGCCGCTGCGGCACGAGCCCGATGCACGACCACACCGCGTCGAGGGCGAGCATGCGCGCGTCGACGCCGTCGAGCCGGACCTCGCCCCGCGTCGGATCGATGAGCCGCGCGATCAGGTCGAGCAGCGTGGTCTTGCCCGAGCCGGTGCTGCCGATGATCGCGGTGACCTGCCCGGGGCGCGCGACGAACGAGATGCCGCGCAGGACGGGCAGCTCAGCGCCCGGATAGCGGTACTCGACGTCCCGCAGCTCGACCGTGCCGGCCGGCTCGACGAGCGTCACTGGCTGGTCGGGCGCGCGCACGGACGGCTCGGTGTTCAGCACCTCGACGATGCGCTCCGAGCACGCGGCCGCGCGCGGCAGCATGACGGCCATGAACGTCACCATCATCACCGCCATCAGGATCTGCACCAGGTAGGCGAGGAACGCCGTCATCGAGCCGATCGCGAGCCTGCCGTCCGCGATCCGGTGCGCGCCGAACCACAGGACGGCGACGCTCGAAGCGTTGAACACGAACATCACGGTCGGGAACATCATCGCTTGCAGGCGCCCGATGCGCAGCGCGGTCTCGGTGAGGTCGCCGTTCGCGCGATCGAAGCGCGCCGCCTCGGCGCGCTCGCGCACGAAGGCGCGGATCACGCGCACGCCGGTGATCTGCTCGCGCAGCACGCGGTTCACCGCGTCGATGAGGGGCTGCATCAGCCGGAACTGCGGCACCATCCGCGACATGATCGCGACGACGGCGCCCGCGAGCAGCGGCACCGCGATCGCGAGCAGCCAGGCGAGCGACCAGTCCTCGCGCAGCGCCATCACGACGCCGCCGACGCACATGATCGGCGAGAGGACGAGCGTCGTACAGCCCATCATCACCACCATCTGCACCTGCTGGACGTCGTTGGTCGTGCGCGTGATGAGCGACGGCGCCCCGAACCGCGACAGCTCGCGCGCGGAGAACTCGCCGACGCGGTGGAACACCGCCGCGCGCAGGTCGCGGCCGAAGCTCATCGCGGCGCGCGCGCCGGCGTAGTTCGCGGCGACCGAGCAGACGATCTGGACGCCGGTGACCACGAGCATGATCGCGCCGAGCTTCAAGATCCGCGACGTGTCACCGGCGGCGATGCCCTGATCGATGATGTCGGCGTTCAGGCTCGGCAGGTACAGCGAAGCGAGCGTCGCCACGAGCTGGAGCGCGACGACGACGGCGAGCAACCGCGCCTGCGGGCGCAAGAAGCGGCGCAATAGCTGCCTCAGCAAGGCTCCTCCTCTTCGGAGCGGCGGCGGATACCGTCGAGCAGGATCGCCACGACCTCCGCGGCGGTCAGGGGCATGCCGTCGGTGATCCGCGGGTGCGTGCCCGCGAACGACATCATGCGAAAGAGCCGCGCTGCATACGCCGGATCGCAGCGCAGCTCGTCGCGCGACGGCTCGAACAGGCGCTCGAGCTGCTCGCAGAGCTGGCCATCCTGGCGCGGCGTCTGAGCGCACCCGGGCTCGGGGCGCGCTGGCGCCGGCATCGTCATGCCGAGCATCGAGATGAGCTGCCAGATGCCCTCGACGCGGCGCTGCAGGACCTCGACCGCCTGGATCAAGCGCTCGCGCAGCGGCGCGGCGAGGTCGATGCGCTCCAGCTCTCGCAACGTCGGCGTCGGATCGAACAGGGTCGCGATCGCGGCCTGGATCAGCGACTCCTTGTCGGGGAACACGCGGAACAGCGTCCCCTCCGCGGTGCCGGCGGCCATCGCGATCTGCGCCGTCGTCACGCTGCGGCCGTGCAAGCGCAGCAGCGGGATCGTCGCCGCGATGATGCTCGCGCGACGCGCCTCGGGGGGCAGGGGAGGAGCTCGCCGGCTTGGTGGTGCCATGCGTCCTCCTGTAACTGAGTGAGCGCTCACTCGTCAAGAGTGAGCGCTCACTCACTCCGTCTGGGGACGGAGCTCGCGGTGCGCTTTCGGGGTCAGCGGCAGAAGAGGAACCTGCAGTTCCCGGACTGGCACTGGTTGTCCTTCGTGCACGCCGCGCCTCGGCTGCGCTTGTTGACGCACTCGCCTTCGTTGGCGCCCCAGCCGCAGAACTGGTTCGCGCCGCAGTGCGAGTCCTGGCGGCAGAGGCAGGTCTGGGTGAGGTCGCCACAGCGGTTGCTCGGGCACTCCTCGTTGACCCGGCACCCCTGGCCGATGGCCTTCGACCCGGGCGTGTAGCACCAGCCCGCGCCGGCGATGAGGCCGCCGCAGCGGTCCGAGGCGCACTGGCCGTCGCGCGTGCAGGTCGCATGATCGCCCTTGTCCGGCACGCACGCGTTGTCGCCCCCGACCCCCGGCGTCTTCATCGCGCAATAGGAGCGGCTATCGCCGCAATCGGCGTCATCGTTGCAGACGCAGCGGCCCGGGATCGCGTTGCAGGCGACGGCGGTGCACTGGCCGCTCTCGCACTCCTCGTTGAACCTGCAGCTGCCGCCCAGCTCCTGGAAGCCCGGGCAGTAGGCGGCGCCGCACTTCGTCGGGTAGGCGAGCTCTCGCTCCTCCGCGGTGGCGAAGGGCGCGATCCCGCTCTCATCCATGTCGGTGGCGGGGTCGGCCATGCCGGCGCGCGGGCCCTGGGCGCGCTCCCACATCCGGAGGAACGACTCGGCCGAGGACCTCAGGGCCGACGTGTCCACGCCGAGCCGATCGAGATCGGCCAGCAGATCGGGCAGCATCCCCATGTGCGCCAGGCCCTTCTCGTCGAAGCCGGTGCCCAGGGGGCCAGGCCCTTGCTCGCGCTCGTCGCGCGCCTGGCAGTCGGCCTCGGCCCTGAACGCCGCGGAGCAGGCGCCGTCCTCGCCGAAGCGCGGGCGGGTCTGCTGGATGAAGCCGTTGAGATCGGCCCCGAACGCCATCGGGACCTTGAGGCCGAGCCGGCCGTAGTCATAGGCCTGCGCGAAGGAGCGCGACGAGCCCTGGCATGTGTTCTCGACCGCGCTGCGGGTGTACTGCCTGGTCTCGTCGTGCGCGGTGCGCAGGCCGAAGATGCCCCCCGTCTGCCGGAGCATGCGGATCACCCGCGCCGGCGTGGACTTCTCGGTCTCCGCCACGCTCGGGCCCATGATCTCGCGGAAGTGTCCGTGAGAGATGTAGATCGGGTAATAGCTGCGCGCCTGCGCCAGCTCGAAGACCCGGTTGACGCCCCGCTCGGCCATGTGGGCGACGTCGATCAGCATGCCCCGGTTCATCATCTCGCCGATCAGCTGCTCGCCGAGCGGCGTGAGCCCGCGCGTGTTGTTGCACTCCGCGTCGACATCCATGCCCAGGGTGACCCCCGCCAGGGTGGCGCCGCAGTCGGTGTCGATGAAGCAGGTCTCGGTATACTGGGCGAACTGCAAGATCGGGTTGTGCAGCGCCGCCCCGCCAAAGGGGTTGTCGACCTGGTGCACCGGCTGCAAGGTCCGGACCCCCAGGGCGTGGTACTTGTCGAGCTGCGCGCGCATCCTGGCCGCGTCGACGTCGAGGCCGAACAGGTGGCTGGCCTCGATGGACAGCACGATGGCCAGCTTGCCCGCACCGATGATCTGGCGGGCGTGCGCGGGGGAGAGCGCGATCTCCATCCAGCCGGCGTTCCGCGCGACGAGCGCGTGGGTCATCTGGAACTGGAGGTCGACGTCGGCCATCTCATCGCACGGCCGCTCGCGGTTCTGCTCCGGCAAGATGGAGCAGAGCCAGTCGAAGCTCACCGCCGACATGACCATGAGATTGAGGCCGCGCTCATGCGCGCTGCGCAGCCAGTCGACATGACCTTGCTGGTGAGCGATGGTGTCCCAGCGAGGCCACCCGTCGCCGAGCTCGCTCCGGCCCAGGTGCAGCCCTGTGTCGCCCTGGGTGCCCTCGATCTTGCCCATCGCCTCGGAGCCGACGACGCCGCCCCCGAGGCCCACGAGCGCCGAGATTGCGCCGTTGCTGGCAAAATCCAGCATGGTTGATTGCGGGCACCTGTCGAGCAGCTCGCTGAGGTTCTGTCGGAGGCGCGCGTGGTCGCTCTCGGGAATGCCGCCGTCGCAGTCATCCAGGGCGCCGGGGCCGTCGTGCTTGCCGTGCAGCCATCCGCCGCCGAAGGCCTCCTCGGACATCATGTGGAAGTGCAGATCCGCGAAGCCGCTCACCGGGGCTGCGCCGGGCGCTGCCGCGGCGGGGAGCGAGGTTGACGCGGCGGACGCGGCCATCCCGGCGGAGAGGTCGCTCCGGGCAGAGAGGGTGAGCTCGTCCATGGCGTCTCGCCCGCCGTCAGAGGGTTCGATCGCGGCGTCGCACCCGAAGGTCGACAGGGCGAAGGCGGCCAGGGCCGCGGCCGCGAACGGGCCCCAGCGGCGCGGGCGAGGCGCTGTGCTGGGGAGGGCTGAGGGGAGGGCTGATGAACTGAGGCGTGATGGGTGGTTGGCGCTGATCATCGCTAGTGCAGCCGGGGGGGTCGATTGATATGTCCGCGGCTCGCAGAACCCATCGTAGCTACCCGGTCATCGCGTGGAGGGCGCCATGGATTTACATTTCGCGCCACGCTCACATAATGTGACACCGTGCCAGCTCACGGGTCGGGATCGACGGAGTTCTTGCGAGTCCTGGCGACCGCCGCGGAAAGAGACGGGCTCGAGATCGAGGATGTCCGGCGCCTGATGGCCGTCCCCGGCGATCTCCTGGAGAAGCGGGGCGCCCGCGTCCCCATCGCCGTGGTCCGCCGCGCCTGGAGCGGGCTGACGGACGGGGCTGCAGGCCCCCTCCTGAGCCTCCGCGCTGCGCGCAAGCTCCCGCCGGGCAGCCTCGACATCCTCGACTACCTGGCGCAGACCAGCACGACCGGGGCCGAGGCGTTCGAGCAGCTGACGCGGTACCTCCCGCTGCTCGCGGATGCCGGGCGCGTCTGGACCGAGGCTGACCGGAAGACCTTCCGGTTCCGTCACGCCGCGCCCGGCGGCCTGCCCTCGCTGGCGGAGCTGCTGCTCGGGCTGATCGTCGAGCGCTCCCGGACGATGTTCGGGCCGGCGTTCGCGCCGCGGCTGATCCAGTTCGCGCACGCGCCCTCGGCCACCGCGAGCGCGTACGAGGAGGTCCTGGGCGTCCCGGTGCGGTTCGGGGGCGACCACGACGAGCTCATCTTCGAGCGCGAGATCGTCCGGGCGCCGATCGCCAGCCACGACCCGGCGCTCCGGAGCATCCTCATCGCGCAGGCGGAGGCGGCGCTCTCCCGCCTGGACCTGCGCGGCACGGTCTCGCACGACGAGGCGTTCGTGCCGGCCTTCCGGCACGCCCTGGCGCTGGCGCTCGATTCGGGCGACCCGAGCCTGGTGCGCGTCGGCGAGAGCTTCGGGATGAGCGCGCGGACGCTGCAGCGGCGTCTGGCGGCGGTCGGCGTCAGCCACCGGGCGCTCCTCCAGGAGCTGCGGCTGGAGCGGGCGCGGCAGGCGCTGGGGAGCGCCCAGCTCAAGGAGGTCTCCCTCGATCTCGGCTATTCGAGCCCCAGCGCGTTCCATCGCGCGTTCAAGCGGTGGACGGGGCTGACCCCGGGCGCCGCGACCACGGCCGGCGGCACCTCGCCGCCGCCGGTCAGGCGGCGGGGTCGCCCGCGGCCGAGGGCGGGGGAGCCGTCCGCGCGGCGCTTGTCCTAGCCAGCGCGCGCCACGTCCGTCGTCGCCGGCTGGGGCGGGCGCTTCCGCAGGAATTCACCGGAAACGCAGGCGCACACGTGCTACGCCCCGCGCCGCTGAGATGATCACGCTCGAAAAGCTCACCAAGCGGTACGGTCCAAAAATTCTCTTCGAGAACGTCTCGATGCGCTTCGACCCCGGCAAGCGCTACGTGCTCGTCGGCGCGAACGGCGCGGGGAAGTCGACGCTCCTCAAGGTCATCTCCGGCGAGGAGGAGTCGGATCAGGGCTCGGTCGAGATCCCGAGGCAGCTCCGGGTCGGGGTGCTCAAGCAGGACCACTTCGCCTACGAGTCCAGCCGCATCATCGACACGGTCCTGATGGGGAACCGGGCCCTCTGGGAGGCGATGCACGAGCGCGACCGCCTGTACGAGGGCGAGATGACCGACGAGGTCGGCATGCGGCTGGCCGAGCTCGAGGGCACGATCGGCGAGGAGGACGGCTACACCGCCGAGGCGCGCGCGGCCGAGATCCTCGAAGGGCTCGGGATCGCGACCGCCCGGCACACGAGCACGGTGAGCACGCTGGCGGGCGGGTACAAGCTCCGCGTCCTCATCGCCCAGACGCTCTTCGCCGGCGCCGACGTCCTGCTCCTCGACGAGCCGACGAACCACCTGGATCTCGACTCGATCCGCTGGCTGGAGTCGTACCTCACCGACACCTTCCGCGGGACGCTGCTCGTCGTGAGCCACGACCGGCACTTCATGAACGCGATCGCGACGCACGTCGCCGACGTCGATTACCAGACGGTCACGGTGTACACGGGCGATTACGACGACTTCATCGAGCAGAAGACGACGGGCAAGCGCCAGTCGGACGCCGACGCCGCGCAGAAGAAGAAGAAGATCGCCGAGCTCAAGGACTTCGTGGCCCGCTTCGGCGCGAGCGCGAGCCGGTCGAGCCAGGCCCAGTCGCGCGTGAAGGAGATCGAGAAGCTCGAGGCAGGCATCACGGTGCGGCGTTCGAGCGTCGTCCGGCCGTACATCAAGTTCGAGATCGATAAGCCCTCCGGCCGCGACGTGCTGCGCGTCGAGGCCCTCGCCAAGAGCTTCGGCGACCTGCGCGTCCTCAAGAAGCTCGACATGAACCTGAACCGCGGCGACAAGCTCGTCGTGATCGGGCCGAGCGGCATCGGCAAGTCGACGCTGCTCAAGCTCCTCGTGGGCGAGCTCACGCCCGACGCCGGGACGGTCACGTGGGGCCACGACACGAACGTGGGCTACTTCGCCCAGGACCATCACGAGGCGATCGAGCCGGGGTTCACGGCCTACGAGTGGCTGTACCGCTTCGACCCGAGCGCGCCGAAGGAGCACGTCCGCTCGGTGCTGGGCAAGCTGCTCTTCAGCGGCGACGCCGGGCTCAAGAAGACGGAGAACCTCTCCGGCGGCGAGGCGGCGCGCCTGTTCCTCGCGAAGCTCATCCTGGTGAAGAACAACGTGGTGGTGCTCGACGAGCCGACGAACCACCTCGACGTGGAGAGCATCGACGCGCTCCTCCAGGCGCTCATCGAGTACAAGGGGACGGTCATCGTGACGAGCCACGACCGGCACTTCGTGGGCAAGCTCGGCACGCGCGTGCTCGAGCTGTCACCGAAGGGGCCGCAGCTCTACAACGGCACGTACGACGACTACCTCGAGGGGCCGGGAAAGCCGGACGCCAAGGCGTCGTAGCCCTCGCGCTCGGCGGCGGGGGTGCGGCGCTTCAGGGCTGCCGGCCCCCTTCGGCGTGGGGGAGCGCCCGCTGCATGAGCACCACGTCGAGCCAGCGGTCGAACTTGTACCCGACGTCGCGGAGCCGGCCGGCGTCCTCGAACCCGAGCGCGCGGTGCAGCGCGAGGCTCGGCGCCTGGTCGCCCACGACCTGCGCGAGGATGGTGCGGTGGCCGAGCGCGATCGCGCGGCTCACCAGGTCGGCGAGGATGCGGCGCCCGAGCCCGCGCCGGTGGCGGCCCTCGCGCACGTAGATCGAGCTCTCGACGGAGCGGGCGTAAGCCTCGCGCGGGTTCCACCGGGAGAGCGAGCCCCAGCCGACCACGGTCCCGTCGCCGTCGACGGCCACGGTGACCGGGTGGCGGGGCCCGTGCGCGGCGAGCCAGGCGCGCCGCTCGGCCACCGTCGGGACCGTGGTGGCGAAGGTGCAGGTCGAGCGCTCGACGTAGAACGCGTAGATCTCCTCGATCGCCGCGAGATCGGCCTCGGTCGCCAGGCGGATGCGCACGCCGTCGCCGGGCGCCGGGAGCGGCGCGAGGTCGGGCGCGACGAACGCGGCGCGGGCCTCGTCCGAGAGCAGCCGCGCGCGCGAGTAGTGCGCGTAGAGCGCCTGGCTGCTGCTGTAGCGGCGGAGGAGGCCGTCCGCGATCTCGTGCACGCCGGCGCCGGCGTGCTCGGCGGCGTGGCTGGCGACGAGCCCGAGCCAGGCGGCCGTGATCGTCTCGTGGTAGCCGAACCTCGGGGGGTGGCGCGCGTTGAAGGCCTGCAGCGCCGAGCGCATGCGCGCGAGCGCCGCCTCGGGCCCGTGGGCGCGCACGTAGTGCAGGGCGAGGAGCATGTGGCGCGCGTGCGAGAAGTCGGCCTGCTGGAACGCGGCGCCCTCCACCGCGGCCGCGAGCGCCGCGAGGTCGGCCTCGGCGATCGGGCGGTCGGCGAACGGCGGCAGGCCGGCCACCGGGGTCACGGCGCGGCCCCCTCGGCCCCTTTGCAAGCGCGGTCTCCGCCGCCCTCTCTGGCGCTCATGGATTCCACCGTTCGAGGCGCGGGAGGATGCCTGTCCTGCTCCGGGATCGCAACGCCGGAGCCGTCATCGGTCATCGGTCATCGGTCATCGGTTATCGCGCGCGCGCCTCGCCCGGACCGCGTCAGACGAGCGCGAGGAGCTCGCTCAGGCCGTCGATCGCGGTGTGGGCGAGCTCCGGGGCCGGGAAGTGCGGCGTGCGGAGCCAGACGGCGTGGAGCCCGGCGTCGCGGGCGCCCAGCACGTCCTTCACCGGGTGATCGCCGACGTAGCAGGCCTGTCCTGCGCGCAGGCCGAGCCGCTCGACCGCCCGGTGGAAGATCGCTGGGTCCGGCTTCCGGAGCTGCTCGCGCTCGGAGATGAGCACCACGTCGAGGTACGGGAGGAGGTCGAGGGCGCGCAGCTTCGCCTCCTGCACGCGCACCCTGCCGTTCGTGACGACCCCGAGCCGATGGCCGCGG
Source organism: Sorangium sp. So ce1153 (assembly GCF_051521595.1). Taxonomy (NCBI): domain Bacteria; kingdom Pseudomonadati; phylum Myxococcota; order Polyangiales; family Polyangiaceae; genus Sorangium; species Sorangium sp. So ce1153. The sequence goes on along the minus strand of NZ_CP150361.1, from coordinate 9,725,797 downwards.
GCGCGCAGCGCGGCGAGGGTCGCGCGCGCGCCGGGGAGCGCCGGCGCCACCGTGGCGTAGGTGTCCCAGAAGTGCGCGTGGAGGCGGGCGGCGAGGGGCTCGGGCAGCCCGAGCTCCTGGACGAGGCGCGGGTAGAGCTCCGACTTGTCGCCGTAGCCGTGCGCGTCGAGCTCCAGCATGCGGCCGACGAACCGCTCCCGCGTCGCCCCGGCGAGCTCGGACGAGAAGGCCGCGTACTGGCTCGCGACGACCTCGCGCACCGCTGTCTCGCGGTCGAACAGCGTGCCGTCGAGATCGAACAGGACGGCCTGGATGTCCCGGAGCGGCGTCGAGATCAAGGGCGAGCTCCCGGGCGAGGGGCCTGCATCGTCGCGCATCGCTGCCAGCGCGGCGACGCGAGGCCGGGCAGATCATCCATCAGCGCGCGGGCGGCGGCGCGAGGCGGTCGATCTCCTGGAGGTCGTCGGCGGTCAGCCGCCAGCCCACGGCCGCGGCGTTGGCGCGCACCTGCTCCGGCGACGTCGCGCCGGCGATCACGGAGGCGACCGTCGGCCGGCCGGCGAGCCACGAGAAGGCCAGCTCCAGCAGCGAGTGGCCCCGGGACGACGCGAACGCGGCGAGCGCCTCGGCGGCGCCGCGGTTCTGCTCGGTCAGGAAGCGGGCGGTCAGCCGGTCGCCGGGCGTCGAGAGCCGGGCGCCCTCGGGGGTGGGGCGGCCGGCGAGGTACTTCCCGGAGAGCAGCCCGCTCGCGAGCGGGAAGTACGGCAGGAAGGCGAGCCCGAGGCGCTCGCTCTCCGCCAGCACCTCCAGCTCGGGCTCGCGCTGGAGCAGGCTGTACTCGTTCTGGACGCTCACGAAGCGCGCCGAGCCCTTTCGGGTAGCCTCCTCGGCGCCGCGCAGCTGGGAGGCGGAGAAGTTCGAGTTGCCGATCTCGCGCACCTTGCCGGCGCGGACCAGCGCGTCGAGCGCCTCCAGGGTGTCGCCGATCGGCGTCTCGGGGTCCGGGCGGTGGATCTGGTAGAGGTCGATCCAGTCGGTGCCCAGCCGCCGCAGGCTGTCCTCCACGGCGCGCTGGATGTACGCCGGCTTCGCGCCGCCCTTGCGCTCGTCGTCGAGCGGGAGGCCGAACTTGGTCGCGATGATCACCTGGCCGCGCCGGCCGCCGAGCGCCCGGCCGAGCAGCTCCTCGCTGCGCGTGCCGCCGTAGAAGTCGGCCGTGTCGAAGAAGTTGATGCCCGCGTCGAGCGCCGCGTCGACCACCGCCGCCGTCCGCTGCTCGTCGATGCGGCCGCCGAAGTTGTTGCACCCGATGCCGACGACCGACACCTCGAGCGATCCGATCCGTCTCTTTTCCATCTGAATCATCCCTTCCACACGAGAGATCACGCCGGGTCCGGCGCCGCCGGGGCAGCCGGCGCGGGCGCCGCGGCGATCCGGCGCCGGAGCGCCCGCGCCGCCACGGCGGTGTAGACCCCGAGCAGCGCGCCCGCGGCCCCGAAGACGGCCGCGTAGCCGAAGCGGTCGATGGCGCCGGCGTAGAGGAGCGCGCCCGCGCCGCTGCCGGCGAAGAGCGAGAAGGCGAACAGCGACACGGCGGTGCCGCGCGCCTGCGGGAAGGCCTCGGTGGCGCGGGTCTGCAGCGTGCTGTGGCACAGCGTGAACCCGAGGCCGGTCATCAGGCACGCGGCGCCGACGAGCGCCCAGACGGGCGCCAGCGCGGCGAGGAGGTACCCGCCGGCCATCAGGCTGCCGCCGGAGACGAGCAGCGCTCCCTCGCCCGCGCGGCGCACGAGCAGGGGCAGCATCCGGGCGCCTGCCAGCTGGGCCACGCCCGAGAGGCTCAGCACGAGGCCGCTGGCCAGGACGCCGAGGCCGAACCGCGTCTCGAGCAATCCGCTCAGGAACGAGAGGCCGCCGATGTAGAGCAGTCCCTCGACGCTGACGAGCACCAGCAGGGTGCGCAGCCCGGGCGCCCGCAGCGCGTCGAGGGCGCTGGCGCGGCGGCCCGGCGGGGCGGCGGGGGCGGGGGGCTGGCGGCGCTCGAGCAGGAACAGGGCCAGGGCCGCTGTCCCGCCCAGCGCGCCGATGACGGGGAAGACGGTCCGCCACGAGACCACGGCGGCGAGGAGACCTCCGGCGCCAGCCCCGAAGGCCTGCGCGGCGCCGGCGCTCGCCATGAGCAGGGCGATGGTCGCCTGGCGCCGCGCGTAGGGCACCGTGTCCCCGATGAAGGCCAGCGCCAGCGGGAACAGCGCCGCGCCGGTGGCTCCGGTGAGGACGCGGAAGGCCACCATGGCGGTGAACGAGCTGCCCACGCCGCACAGCGCCGTGCCCGCGCTGAAGATGAGCAGGGCATGGGCGGAGACCCGGAGCTTGCCGTAGCGATCGGCGAGCGGGCCGTACGCGAGCTGGAACAGCCCGTACGGCAGCAGGTAGGACGAGACAAGGAGCCCCACGCGGCCGATCGACAGGCCGAGCTCGCTGGCGATCGCCGGCAGGAGGGGCGCCACCGCGCGGGAGTCGAGGTTCACGATGAACACCGCTGCTCCCAGGGAGAGGAGCAGCGCTCGAAGCGCCGGGTCGCTGCGGTCCGAGGCGGCCGGCGACGGCGTGGCTGGCGCTGCGGGCATCGCCGGCATCTCATGGCATGACTGCACGGCCTGTGCCGCTGCCCGCCGGCTCCGGGGTAGCCCGGCCCCGGCCGCTGCCGGGGGCGCGAGGTCCGGGCTGCTCGCGGCTCAGCAGCCGTGCAGCAACGCTGCTGGCCCAGGAGCAGCGTTGCTGCACGGCTGCGGCTCGCTCGCGGGGGGGCGGCGGCGCGGCTGGCCACCGCCGCCCCGGCGCGGCACGGCCCCTGCTCGGCGGCCCCGCATGACGACCATCAGCCTCTCTCTCGACACCCCGGAGCTCGCCCAGGCCTACGAGCGCGGCAGCGACCGGCAGTTCAACCACGGCAAGCTCCTCATCGAATCGCTGGGCGTGCGGCGCGGCCAGCGCGTGCTCGACGTGGGCGCGGGCACCGGCCGGCTCGCCGCGCACGTGGCGGAGATCGTCGGCGCCGAGGGCAGCGTGGTGGCGATCGATCCGCTGCCCCTGCGCGTCGACATCGCCCGGCAGAAGACCCGCGACAACCTCGCGACCGCGGTCGGGCGCGCCGAGGACCTCTCCGCCTTCGCCGCGAGCAGCTTCGACGTCGTGTACCTGAACAGCGTCCTTCACTGGCTGGACGCGGCCCAGAAGCAGCGCGCCATCTCCGAGGCGGCGCGCGTGCTGAGGCCCGGCGGCAAGCTCGGGTTCAGCACCGGATCGCAGGAGAAGCCGCACCAGCTCGAGTCGGTCCAGCGCAAGGTGCTGGCCGAGCTCGGGAAGGAGCCGCCGGGCGCCGCGCCCTACAACCACAAGGTGACGGTCGACGAGGCGCGGGCGCTGCTCCAGGGCGCCGGGTTCATCGTGGACGCGCTGGAGATCCGCACCTTCGTCGACCACGCCGCCGACATCGACGAGATCTTGCGGCAGAGCCGATCGGGATCGTTCGGCAATCACCTCTCGCACCTGAGCGTCGAGGAGAAGCGCGAGGTGCGCGATCGGCTGGCGAGGGAGCTCGAGACGTGGCGCACGCCGCAGGGGATCCGGCTCGAGCGGAACCTCATCTTCGCGATCGCCCACACCGCGGCCAACTAGCTCCGCTTCGACGGTGACATCCCCGCCCCCGGCGCCTGTCCGGGGCGCGACCGCGCGCGCGCCCCGGGAGGGGCGCTCTCGCCGCGCTACTGTTGCTTGGCTGTGTCGCCGGCGCAGATGACGAACTGCGTCGCGCCGTCCAGGGCTTCCCCCTCGCCGGTGAACCGGATTTGCCGGCGCTCGGTGGACGGGCACTGGGCGACGACCTCGTCCCGGCCGAAGCCGAGCCGCGGGTCGACATAGCACCAGCCGTGCACCTTCTCGCCTCCTACCTCGACTGGCGCCGGCGGCAGCGTGGTCTGGCAGGCCTCGAGCTCCTCGGGCTTGCTGAGCTGCTCGACCTCGCAGACGCAGTTCCAGCCGCTCGCCTTCGCCACCGGATCGTCGAGCACCACCCGCTGCGCGCCGAGGTGCTCCGGGGGCACCTGCCGCCGCGCCGCGCGCCCCTCGCAGCTGCACTGGCCCTCGGGCACGCTGCGCGCCTCGACGACGACGCAGCTGACCTCTCCGGTCTCGCTGGGCTGGAGGGCGCGGGGCAGGCACTGCCCGCCGAGCCGCGTCTTCAGGCGATCCACGATCGCGCCGACCGCCGGCCGGTAGCCGAAGTCGGTGTCGCCCGGCCCCGATTTCTCGGTCTGCGCCGGGCACACCGAGCCGACGATGCCCTGCTCCCCGAGGTCCCGGATGAGCTCGAGCTGCCGCAGGCCCGGGTAGGCCTTCGCCTTGACCTGGACGTTGCTGTCGGTGCCATCGGGGTTGTCCACGCACAGAGGGCTGTTCCGGTCCTCCTTGTCGGTCCTCTTGTCGCAATCCCCGTTCATCACGCTCGTGCGCAGCGGGAACACACAGGCGAACTGGAGGTCTCCGAAGTCCGGCTTGGGGTTCCACTCGTGGCCGTTGATGAGGTTTTCGTCGTCCGGCGAGTCCGGGCTAGCGATGCGCGTCCCGGTGATCGGGTTCTCGCCCTCCCGGGGGGTCGGCGACTCGACCATGTGGGGATCCGCGGGAGCGCGTCGCGCCCTGGGATCCCCGAGGATGATGTCCCACGTGCTCGAGAGGCCGGCGATCTGGGCGCCCAGCTCCTCGGCGCTCTTGAAGCCGCCGACGGGGTTGCCTTCCTTGTCCTTGCCGCCCTTGAGATCGGGCTGGCCCGCGTCGTTCTGGCGCGCGATGTCCTGCCAGGGGACGCCGACGAGCCCCGCGAAGAACACGAGCTCCGGCGGCCGGACCGTCGCGTTCCCGTCGGTCGGGTCGAGATCCGAGAAGATGGGATTGTCGACGACGTTGCCCTCGTGATCCTGGATCTGCGGCTCCGTGAGCGCCTTCGTGTAGCGGTCGATCGGGTAGAGCAGGTTGGCCCCGAACCGCCGCTTCTGGTCGAAGCAGCGCAGGTTGGGCGGGTCCTCGACGTCCGAGAGCACCTCGAACGGGCCACCGGGCACGCCGCACGTCTCGTCGATCGGGCACTCGCCCCGGTCCACCGAGCAGGACTTGCAGCACGGATCGTCCGGGCCTTTCTCCGAGCACTCCTTGCGCGGCCGAGGGAGCCGTCCCGCCTGCGCTACCTTGTAGGCCGTCCCGCCCTCGCGGATGGAACAGTCGTTCTCGTCCGACAGCATGATGATCGCGAGGAGCGAGTCTGGCCTCAGGAACGCCTGGCGCTGCTCCAGGAGCCTCGTGTCCAGGCCTTTGCGGACCGCCTCGTTGCCCACCCGCTCGATGGTGTCATAGGGCGCAGGGTCCACGAGGAACCGGTACCAGCTCTCCAGCTGCGACTCGAAGCCACACCCGGCGTCACCCACGCCCTTCACCATGTTCGTCAAGGTCGGCACGAGGCCGCGGCCCTGGCCGTCGTCGAGGATCGACTCACCGGCGGGGCTCAGCTTCTGCTCCGGATCCCAGGCGAGGAACCCCTTGTTCTCGTAGGTCGGCGGGTTATTGTCCTCGTAATTCTTGTCGTCCTCGTCGCTCCGGGCGATGAGGTGCCCCCGGTCGTCGTTGGAGAAGTGCTTGTCCGTCGGCGAGCACGCCGACCCCGCGCCGTGGTCGCCGAGGCTCGTGCTGATGATGCCGATATGGATGTCGGTGACAGGGGCGAACTCGCGCTCCTTGCCGCTCCGGCAGCGGCCGTCCTCCGCCTCCTCCGAGTCGAGCGGGTTCAGCGGGTCGATGCATCTGGGGTTGACCAGGCGCTCGACGAGATCGGGCACGGCCAGCGCGAGGATATCCTGCTTGTCCTTCATCGACGACGAGTTGTCGATCGTCAGGAGGAGGTCGATCTTGTCGACGCGCTTCGGGATCCGCTCGACGACTGTCCCTGTCGTGCGCGTATCCTGACGTGCGATGGGGCGGCTCAGGCACCCTGAGATGAGCGATGTCCCGCCCACGACGAGGGTGCAGACGAGCGGCGCGGCTGCGCGAGCAGCGCGGGATGGACGACGAGCGGCCATGGAACCTTCCTTGCGCGAGAGATGGAGTGGGCCCCTTCGCGCGTCGCGCGCGACGCGCGCTGCGCCGGCGCGCCTGTCTCGCGCGGGGTGGATGACAGGCCGCCTGGCGATCGCATGTCAGACGCCGAGAGGGCGTGTTCTCTTGGCTACGTGGCGCGATCGGCGCGGCGCCATCACGAAAACGCACGAGCGACGGAAAGGGCGGCGCGCCGACCGCTTCGCGCCGGGCGGCGCGGCGGCGGCTCCGGGCGGAGGCGACGCGGATCAGAGCAGAGGCGGCGCGCGCCGGCGGCTCACGGCGGGGGCGGCGCGGGCGCCATCTCGAGCAGCCGCGGCGCGGGCGTCGTCTCGAGCGGAGACGGCTCGCGCCGGCTTGCTACGTCATTGTAAAATTGAAAGAAAAGCGAAAAAGTCGCGTACAACCAGGGGGAGGGCCGGACGCTGGGGGCGCCATCGGCCGGAGGTGTTCGCTCAGCTCTCGGCGGGGGCGGCCGCCTCGGCGCCGGCGATGAGCGGCGCGTACTGCGTGAGGAACTTGCTCCAGCGCTTGGTCTTGCGGCCGGGCTTGCGGGAGCTCTGGGTGCTCCGCTCCTGCTTCTGGGTGACTTTGAGGGTGAGGTGCTGGTGCTGGCGCGTGGGGCGATTCATGGCGGCGGATGCTGCTCGAAGCCGCCGCGCTCCGCAAGCCTCAAGGCGACGGCGCCCGCGCCCGCTCGTCCCGCTCCGGCCCCAGCCGGCCGAAGCTGTGGATGCCGTAGATGAGCAAGGCCAGCGCGAGCAGCGTGAGCGCCATGCCCGCGTCCGACGGCCCGACGCCGACCAGCGCGAGCCCGGCCACGAGGAGCAGGCCCCCGCCGCCGAGCGCGCGGCGCGCGCGGAGCTCGGCCTCGCTCCGGGCCTCCCGGCGGCGCATCGGGCGTCCCGAGCGCCGCGCGCCCTCGCGCTCCTCCCCTGCGTCGCGCGCGCTCACTGGAACTTCTGCGTCCGCGCGTAGGTGATGAAGTCCTGCACGTCGCGCGTCAGCTGGCGCTCGGCGCTGATCGTCGTGCGCTCGTGCGACTCGCCGATGAGGTCGTCATAGCGGTAGTTGTTCTGGTAGAGGAGCACGATGCGGATGGCCCCGTCCGGCCCGCCGCGGACGATCCGGAGCTTCTCGTCCTGGCCGTTCGCCGGCGGGATCGCGGCGCCGAGCGCCTGGGCGTCCTCCTCGGTCACGTAGACGACGCCGTACGTGCGGTTCTGCACGCCGACGTCGATGCGCACCTTGCGCCCGCTGACGAGATCGACCTCGCGCCCGGGCACCGGCTGCGCGCCCTCCTGCACCATCGCCCGGCGGATCACCTCGATCGCCCTGCGCTCGTCAAGGGCGCGCGTCGGGTTCGGCGCGCGCGCCTCGCCGCCGCTGCAACCGCCGAGCGCGAGCGCCGTGGCCGCGACCCCGAGCACGAAGCGCGCCGCCGCGAGCGCGCCGCCGGGCGGCCGGCGCGCGTCTGGCGAGGGTCGACGATGAAGGGGACCACGAAGGTGGGGCCCCGACCCGCGATGAAGCTTCCTCCACATGAGCGGCATGAGAGTAGCCAACTGCCCGGAGCTTCGCTACTTCTGCCGACATGGCGCGGCTCGCTGCGATCGACATCGGATCCAACGCGATACGGCTTCGCATCGTCGACGTCGATCCTCCGGCGCTCGGGGCGTTCGGCGCGGGCTGGGATCCGGCGCTCGCCGGGTCGTCGAGCGGCGCGCCCGACGCGCCGCGCTTCCACCCCTTCCGCGACGTCCACGCGGACCGCGCGTCGGTGCGTCTCGGGCATGACGTGTTCACGAAGGGCCGGCTCGAGCCCGGGGTCATCGGCGCCGCCTGCGAGGCGCTCCGGCGCTTCCGCACCGCGATGGATGCGGCCAAGGTCGACCGCTACCGCGCCGTGGCGACGAGCGCGGCGCGCGAGGCGCAGAACGGCGACCTCTTCGTCGAGCGCGCGGCCCGCGAGGCCGGGGTCCACATCGAGGTCATCGAGGGCGTCGAGGAGGCGCGCCTTGTCCAGCTCGCCGTCCGCGAGCGAGTCCCGCTCGGCGAGCGGACCGCGCTGCTCGTCGACATCGGCGGCGGCTCCACCGAGCTCACGCTGCTCCGGGGCCGCGGCGCGCTCTTCTCGCGCTCGCTCCCCGTGGGCACGGTGCGGATGGTCGAGACCTTCCTCGAGGATCGCCGCCCCGTCAACGCGGGGCACCGGCGGCTCGTCGAGGAGTACGTGGACCGCGTCATGGTCGAGGCCACGCGCGAGATCGTGGAGCTGCTCGGCCCGGGCTCGGGGGTCGATCTGCTCGTCGGTACGGGCGGCAACATCGAGACGCTCGCGGACCTGTGCCCGGCGCCGGGCGGGGCCGCGGAGGGGCGGGCGATCGACGTGGCGGCGATGTCGCGCCTGCTCGACGAGATGGCCCCGAAGACGCCGGAGGAGCGCGCGCAGATCTACGGCCTGCGCCCGGACCGCGCGGACACGATCGTGCCGGCCGCGACGATCCTGAGCCGCCTCGCCCGGGCGTTCGCGCAGCCGCTCATCGTCGCGCCCGGGGTCGGGCTCAAGGAGGGCGTGCTCGTCGACCTCGCCCACGTCCACTTCCTCGGGCCCGATTTCCGCGGCGAGGCGGCCGCCGTGAGCGACGCCTGCACCCGGCTCGGCCGCCGCTACCACTTCGACGAGCAGCACGGCGCGCTCGTGGCCCGCTTCGCCGAGCGGCTCTTCGACGACCTCGCGCCGCGCCACCGCCTCGGCCAGCGCGACCGGATCCTCCTGCGCGCGGCGGCCCTGCTCCACGACGTCGGCGACTTCGTCCGCTACGAGGGGCACCACAAGCACAGCTACTACATCATCATCAACAGCGACCTCATGGGCCTCACCCAGGAGGAGCGCACGATCGTCGCGAACATCGCGCGCTACCACAGGAAGTCGCCGCCGAGCATGGAGCACGACAACTTCCGCGCGCTCTCGCGCGACGCGCGCTCGAAGGTCAAGGCGATGGCGTCGATCCTCCGCATCGCCGACGCGCTCGATCGCGAGCACCGGGCCAAGGTCGCGGAGGTGAGCGGCCGCATCGAGGCGGACACGCTGGTGCTCGAGGTGCAGGGCGGTGAGGACCGGGCGCTCGAGGAGTGGACGGTCGTCGCGAAGGCCGGGATGCTGCGCGACGCCCTCGGCCTGGAGGTGCGGATGGTCGACGTCACGCCGCGATCGCACCCGCCCCCCGCCGCTGCGGCGGCGAGCGGCTGACGCGCCAGGAGCCGCCGCGGCGGCGGGCGGCGGACACGTCAGGAGCCGCGCGACAGGCGACACACGATAACTGCCCGCCGGCGCGTCAAAAAATGGCCGCGGCCTTTGCGCGGAGCCCTGCGCGCCACCATGAAGCTCAGCACGGGGGCAGCTGCGCCTCCGCGGACGAGCGCGGCGATGCCGTGCCAGCGAGCGCGGCCGTGCCGCGAGCGAGGCCGGCAGCGCCGCCGTGAAACAGGGGCGAGCGACCGTTGACGCTGAAATCTCCGAAGCTGATGGAGGCCCGCCGCGCCGCCGGCATCCTGGAGTCCGCCCTGCGCGGGCACACCGGCGACCTGACCCTCGCCGACGCCGCGGCGAAGAGCGGCCTGCCGCTGCGCGACGCCGAGAGCGGGCTGCACCTGCTCGTCAGCGAGTACCGCGGGCACCTCAAGGCGACCTCCGAGGGAGAGCTGCTCTTCCGCTTCCCGCACGGCTTCACCAGGCCGTGGGAGACCCGCACGCGGCTCCAGCGCGCGCTCGGGGCGGTCCTCCGCGGCGCCGCCGGCGTGGCCCGCTTCGTCGTGCGGGCGTGGATCGCGATCGTGCTGATCGCGTACGTCGTGATCTTCGTGGGCATCCTGATCGCCCAGATGTTCGCGCGCTCGAGCAGCGACTCGCGCGACCACAACGGCTTCTCCGGATCGTTCGCGGGCTATTTCCTGTTCCGCATGGTCTTCGACGCCATCTTCTGGACCTTCCATCCCTTCTCGCCGTTCGTGTGGACGGCCGATCCGCCGTGGTCGTCGTCGTACGACCGCCGCGGGGCGTTCGGGCAAGCGCACGGGCGCTCGAGAGACGAGACGCCGTTTTACGAGAAGGTGAACCGCTTCTTCTTCGGACCGACGCCGGCGCCGCGCGATCCGCTGGAGGACGAGAAGCTCATCCTGGCCGAGATCCGCGCGCAGCGGGGCCGGATCGGGCTCGCCGACGTGATGCGCGTGACGGGGCTGCCGCGCGACGAGGCGGATCCGCTGATGGCGCGGCTGATGCTCGACTATGACGGCACGGTCGACGTGTCGGAGGAGGGGGGCATCGTGTACCGGTTCGAGGCGATCCGGCGGACGACGGCGGAGGCGCCGCCGCGGCCGCCGGCGCCGGTCTGGGCGAAGCGCGAGGAGCTGCCGCCGCTCACCGGGAACGGCGCGGGGGCGAACGCGCTCATCGTGGTGCTCAACGGGTTCAACCTGCTGATGAGCCTCTACGCGCTCGGCGCGCACCTCACGCTGGACAACCTGGGGCTCCTGGCGCGCGGGGTGCCGATGGCGAAGCTGCCCCCCACGGGCACGGCGGTCGCGCTCGGCGTGGTGCCGCTCGTCTTCTCGCTCGCGCTCTTCGCGTTGCCGCTCGGCCGCGCGCTCCTGCGCCCGCTGAAGCAGCGGCGGCTCGCCCGGCGAAACGCCAGGCGGGCCGTGCTGCGCGCGATCCTCACCCGCATCGGGGCGAGGCAGGGCCGGGAGCCGATCACGGAGGCGGTGCTCCAGCGGGCCTGGCAGGACGCGGCCGGGGAGGCGCCGCGCTCGGAGGAGATCACCCGCGAGGTGGTCGCGCTCGGGGGCGACGTCGACCTCGAGGCAGGCGAGGGGATCCGGTACCGCTTTCCCGATCTGGAGACCGAGGCCAAGGCCCTCGAGGCAGAGCGGGAGGCGGCCTCCGAGGAAGAGGCGCGCGCCGGGAAGGTGATCTTCTCCTCCGACGCGTGAGCAACGTCACGGGCGGCCGTGCGCTCCCTCACGCGCTCGCCGGCTAGCGTCGTGAACGTTGCGAATGTCGCGAACGTCACGCCTGCAAAACGCCGGGCCTGCAAAACGTCACGCCTGCAAAACGCCGGGCCTGCAAAACGTCACGCCTGCAAAACGCCGGGCCTGCAAAGCGCCGCTGATCTGTGTGGACGCACGGGACCGCACCGCACAGTTCCGCCGTTGATTGACGCGCTCTGGCTCAAACGTCTACGGTAGGGTTAATTTCGCTCATGTACTCCGTTGACAACAAAGCCGGTCGCCTGATCGAGGTGAGGCTTGCATCACCGCTCCCGGCTGGCGAGGTCGACGCGTGCATCGCTAGGGTTCAGGGCATCGTGACCCAGAACCGGCACGGGGCTGTCGTCTGTATCGAGCTCCTCCAGGTCGACGTGCTCGCGCCCGAGAGCGCGGAGAAGTTCCTGGAGATGATGCGCGTGCAGAACGCGACGGTGCACCGGACGGCGTACCTGCTGCCGGTGGCGAACGCGATCCTGGGTCTCCAGGTCGAGCGTCTCATCCGCGACGCGCACAACTCGAGCCGAAAGGCGTTTCGCGACACCACCTCGCTCGAGGCCTGGCTCGTCCCGGTGATGACGATGGTGGAGGCGCAGCAGCTCAGGAAGTTCCTGTCTCAGCTCGGCTGAGCCGGCGCTCACCGCGGCTCGGCTGGCGGCGCTCGCGCGGCGCGCCGGCACGCGGAGGGGCGCGGCGGGGTCGCTCCCCGGGGGCTAGCCGCGGACGACGGGCAGGTACCTTGGCTGCCAGAGCCGCGCCTTCACGTGATCCTCGGCCCTCGCCGGGTCGAGCTTCGCGCTGGTCGCGACCCCCTCCGCGAACGCCGCCCGGACGACCGCGATCGCGACGCGCGTGGAGACCTCCCGGAGCTCCTCGACGGGCGGGTAGATGAGCCCCGCGTCGAGGTGCTTCTCGGCCGTGTAGTCGACGAGCGCGTACGCCGCGGCGAGCACCATGCCGTCCGTGATCTCGCGCGCGTCGGACAGGATGGTGCCGAACCCGAGCCCCGGGAAGATGAAGGCGTTGTTGCCCTGCCCGACAGGGATGGTCTTCCCGTCGAGCTCCACGGGCGCGAACGGGCTGCCGGTCGCGACGAGCGCGCGGCCGCCCGTCCAGGTGAGGATGTCTCCGGGGAGCGCCTCGCTGGCGCTCGTCGGGTTCGAGAGCGGGAAGACGACCGGCCGCGCGGTGTTCGCGGCCATGGCCTTGATCACCCGCTCGCCGAACGCGCCCGGCTGCCCGGACAGGCCGAGGAGCACCGTCGCGCGCGCGCCCTCGACGGTCTCGAGCAGCGACGGCGCCGCGCCCGATCGGGTCCACGAGGCGATCCGCTCCGGCGCCTGCGCGAACCTGCGCTTGTACTCCTCCATCGGGCGGTCCTTCGCGAGCAGGCCCTTCGAGTCGAGGACGAAGACCCGGGCGAGCGCCTCCTCCTCGGTGAGCCCGTCACGGATCATCCCCTGGCAGATCGCCCACGCGACGCCGATCCCGCCGGCGCCGGCGCCGTGGATCACCACCGACTGGTCCTTGATCGACTCGCCGCGCAGCCTGCACGCGGCCACCACGCCGGCAAGCGCGACGGCGCCTGTCCCCTGGATATCGTCGTTGAAGGACGGGATCACCTTCCGGTACCGCTCCAGCACGGAGAAGGCAGACTCCTTGGAGAGGTCCTCCCACTGGACGACGGCGCGGGGACAGCTGTTCTTCACCGCGTCCACGAACCTGTCGAGGAAGTCGAAATAAGCCCCGTCGCGCAGGCGGCGCTGGCGGACGCCGAGGTAGAACGGGTCGTCGAGGAGCTCGGCCCGGTCGGTCCCCACGTCGAGCACCACGGGCATCGTGTGGAACGGGCTCACGCCGCCGCCCGCGGTGTAGAGCGCGAGCTTGCCGATCGGGATGGCGAGCCCGCCGTAGCCCTGGTCGCCGATCCCGAGGATCGCGGAGGAGTCGGTCGCGACGATCATGCGCACGTCCTCCCAGGGGAAGCTCGCGAGCACGCGCCGGGCACGACCGATGTTGTCGGGAGAGAGCGAGACGCCGCGCGCGCTCTGGTAGAGGAAGTTGAACTGCCGCACCGCCTCGCCCACGGTCGGCGTGTAGACGATGGGCAGCATCTCTCCGAGGTGACGGGTGAGCAGCGCGTAAAAGAGGACCTCGTTGCGCTCCTGGAGCGCCCGGAGATACTGATATCTGGCGATCGGCGTCGGCTCGCGGCAGAAACCGCCGTAGACGCGGGCGAGCTGCTGCTCCAGGGTGTTGACCTGCGGCGGGAGCAGGCCGTCGAGCCCGAGCCTCACGCGCTCGTCGAGCGTGAAGGCCGTCCCCTTGTTGGTCATGACGAGCCTGAGGAGCGCGATGCCGTCGACGTAGACCTCCATGTACTCCCGGCCGAGCGCGTCTCTCTTGACGTCGAAGTACTTCGATATCCTCGCCATCGAGGGAGCCTAGGCTCGAGCGACACAGGATGCCAGTTCGGCCGACCTCACCGCGCGGGCCGGCGGCGCCGGACACGCCACGACCTGATCACCTCGGCTGTCGGGCGCGGCGCTCTCTACTGTCGGGCGCGGCGCTCTGTACCCGGCGGCGCCGGCGTCCGCCCCGGACGCGGGCAGACTCCTCGGGTGATCGGGGCTCGTGGTATAGAAGCGCGATGAGACGCATTGCCATCGTCGGGGGCGGTCTGGCCGGGTGCATCGTCGCGTTCCGGCGGGCGGCGGCGGGCGACGAGGTGACGCTCGTCGAGGCGGCGCCGCGGCTCGGCGGGCAGCTCTGGACCGAGCGGGCCTCTGGCTTCGTGGTGGAGCACGGCGCCGAGGGGTTCATCGCGCGGAGCGAGGCGGTCCCCGCGCTCGCCGGCGCGCTCGGCATCGCGGGGGATCTCGTCGGCCAGGAGACGCAGCGGTCGTTCGGCTTCGACGGCGCCGCGCTGCGGGAGCTCGCGCCGGGCGAGGCGGCTGCGTTCCTCGGCTTCCAGGTGCCGCGCGACGAGCTCGGCCGCGGGATCCGGACCTTCCGTCTCGGGATGGCGCAGCTGACCGACACGCTGGCAGCCGCGCTCGCGGCCGGCGGGCGCGCCGACGTGCGCGTGTCCGCCGCGGTCACCTCGCTCGCGCGGGAGGCTGGCGGTCTCCGGCTCTCGCTCGCCGACGGGGGCGAGGTCGCGGCCGACGCGGTGGTGATCGCCACGGGCGCCGCGGGCGCGGCCGCGCTGCTCGGCGAGCCGGCGCGGGCGATCCACGGCGCCGAGACGCTCTCCAGCGTGACCGTCTCGCTGGCGTACCCGCGCGCTGCGATCGAGCACCCGCTCGACGGCACCGGCTTCGTCGTCGCCGCGGGGCACCAGGCGCACGGGTTCCGCGCGTGCACGTTCACGACCTCGAAGTTCGCCGCGCGCGCCCCCGCCAGCCATGTCGCGCTGCGCCTCTTCTTCCGTCCCGAGCCGGGGGACCTCGAGCAGCTCGACGACGCCGCCTGGACCGCGCGCGCCGAGGCCTCCCTCGCGCGCGTGCTCTCCGTGCGCGGCGCCGCGGAGCGCGCGTGGGTCTCGCGCTGGTCGAGCGCGCTGCCGGTCTCCACCCCCGCGCACGCGGCGCGCGTCCGGGAGGTCGAGCAGGCGCTCGCCGGCAGCGGGGTGCTGCTCGCCGGCTCAGCGTTCCACGGCTCGGGCATCGACGCCGCCGTGCGCTCCGCCGAGGCGGCCGCGGAGCGCGCCGGCGCGCTGTAGTACCCTGTCGCGCGCTGTCGCAATGCGACGTGCGTCGATGTCCCATGATGCCTGGTCACGGGCCTGCCGCCGCCCGCGTCATATCGCGTCAAGTCGCCGGAAAGCCGCGGGATTCCTCGATTGCGCTGGCCCGCGCGGGGACCCCATGAGTCCCGGCCATTGAGTCGGCGATGAACGCGGAGAAAAAAGAATCGACTCGAGGAACTTTTCTGTTGCGCAGGTCATCGAAGGGGAGTACTCATTCCGCACAAGGATTCGTTATGTTCAGCCGCCTCGACAACATGCAGCTCATCGCCATCCAGCCCAAGGCGGGTACGCCTGAAGCGGCCGTGGCATGGGGGCATCTGCTGGGTGGCGATTCCTTGGCGCACAACCCCGGACATTCCTGCGGTCTCCGCCTGTCGCGGAAGCTCGGTAACCCGGAGAATAGCGCCTAGAGGCAGCTAAGCACGCGTCGATCGACGACGTTCGCGAAGGCCGCCTCGGGAAACCCAGGCGGCCTTCGGCGTTCTGGGGGTCGTAGCTGGTCGTCCGTTGCGGGCTGTTGACCACGCTGGTGGGCCGTAGGCTCGTTGTGAGCTGCAGCCAGGCCATGGTTGACAGGCCACGCTGTGATTGTGAGTGGGGGCTTGTTCGAGGAGAGGGGTTGTGTTGCTTGCCGCGCGGGCGACGTCGTCGTGCGTTGTGGCGCGGGATAGTTGCGCCCGGTGAAAGGAGGCGCCGTGGCGCATGCACTGGAAGCATTCGAATCGAAAATGAATGATCGCGGCGTGCATTCTCGGCGCCGGGCAACGCTCCGCACTGGCCGGCATGCATTGCTCCCGCCGAGCGCCGCGGAGCGCTCCCGCGCGCGCGCTGATGTCGCTCCGCATTCGCGGAGACCAGGCGATCTTGCGCTGGAGCAGCGACCCTAGGCTTCCTCTCACGCGTCCATGGTGACGTGCGAGGGCTGCCCGGGGAATCGGGCGGCCCTGGCTGTTTCAGGGGCAGGGTGCGCGCTCGTCGGGGCGCGATCGGGATTCGTGTGCGTGGGGCCGGACGGCCATGGTTGTCCGCTCCTTCGATGTGGAGGCTCGAGCTTCTCAGATCATCACGGCCTGCCGATGCGGCAGGCGAGGCGGAGGTACGCCCTCCGCGGGGACCCGTAGCTCAACTGGATAGAGCAGCCGCCTCTTGAGCGGACGGCTGGAGGTTCGATTCCTCTCGGGTCCACCTGGCGCGCCGGTCTGCCTGCAACGCCGCCCCTCCACCTGGAGCGGGCGCGCGGGGAGGGTACGCCTGTGCCGATCCCCTGCCGACGCCGCAGCGCCGGCAGAGGGAACACTCGATCTGTGACAACCTGCCATGTGCAATGTAAATGTAAATGGAGGCGCCCTGCGCCTCCGTGTTCCGGCGTAGCTCAAGGGTAGAGCGTCCGCTTGTTAAGCGGGTGGTTGGAGGTTCGATTCCTCCCGCCGGAGCCGCGCCCCTGGCGCTCGGAGGGCGGAGCCCGCCTCGTTCTGCGAGGCGCCAGCTCGCCTCCCGCCGGGGGGCTGACGGCGCTTGCCACGAGCAGGCGCTGCGGGATGTAGCCTAGTGGTAAGGCGCCTCATCTGGGGTGAGGAGATCCGCCGGTTCGATTCCGGCCGTCCCGACGATAGCTTGTGTGGGTGTTACTCATCTGGTGAAGAGGGCAGGTTGTGACCCTGCGAAGGCGGGTTCGATTCCCGTACGCCCACCCAGGACGGGTCGTGTGCGCTCGGTTATCTTTGGTGGATCAACCCGAGCGCGAGCTGCTTATCCGTCCTCTTTTTTTGCCCGGATCACCGGGCCGGAGGTGGTGTCATGGCCAATTATCTGAAGCACTTCGCCGCGCTGCTCACCCCGCAGCGCCAGAAGGCCCGCGCCGACCAGGCGAAGAACAGCGCCGGCGGCTTCGTCTTCGCCCTCGACGACTGGGCCAGGCTCGACCGCTGGCTCATCCTCGGCGCCGAGGGGGGGACGTACTACGCGACCGAGCGGAAGCTCACCGTGGAGAACGCCCGCGCCGTCGGGGACTGTCTCGCCGCGGACGGTCCCCGCGCCGTGCAGCGCATCGTCGATGTCAGCGGCTCGGGGCGAGCGCCGAAGAGCGCGCCTGCGATCTTCGCCCTCGCGATGGCCGCCGCCGACGCCAAGGTCGAGACCCGGAAGGCCGCCCTCGGGGCCTTGCCCGAGGTATGCCGCACAGGGACGGATCTCTTCCACTTCGCCCGCGATGTGCAGGGGTTCCGGAGGTGGGGGCGCGGGCTCCGGTCCGCGGTCGCCGCGTGGTACAACGGCAAGCCCATCGACAGGCTCGCGTACCAGGCGATCAAGTACCGCCAGCGCGACGGCTTCAGCCACCGCGATCTCCTGCGGCTCGCGCATCCGGTCGCGCCGAGCCCGCAGCACGACGCCCTGTACCGCTGGATCGTCGGCGGCGTCGAGGCGCTCGGCAAGGCGTCGGCGCGCGGCAACGCGCTGCGCCCGGAGGAGCTGCCGGACGCGGTGCGCGCGTTCGAGTCGCTCCGCGCGGCGACGAACCGGAAGCAGGTCACCGCGCTGATCCGGCAGCACCGCTTCACGCACGAGATGCTCCAGACCGAGTGGAAGAACGACCCCGCGGTCTGGGAGGCGCTGCTCGAGCACATGCCCCAGACGGCGCTCATCCGCAATCTGGGCAAGATGACCGCGGTCGGCCTGCTCTCGCCGATGAGTGACGCGTCCCGCAAGGCGGCGCGACAGCTCACCGACGCCGCGCGCCTCCGCGCGGCCAGGGTCCACCCGGTCGCCGTGCTCTCGGCCCTCAAGGTCTACGAGCAGGGCCACGGCGAGCGCGCTCGCCGGCGCGAGGGCGCGCTCTCGTGGACCCCGGTCCGCGAGATCGTCGACGCGCTGAACGAGGCGTTCTATCTCGCGTTCGAGGCCGTCGAGCCGACCAGGAAGAAGCACCTCCTGGCGCTCGACGTCTCCGGCTCGATGACGAGCGGCCAGATCGCCGGCGTGCCCGGCCTGACGCCGCGCGTGGCGAGCGCGGCCATGGCCATGGCGACGGCGAGGATCGAGCGCGAGGTCGCCGTGGTCGGCTTCACGTCGGCCTCGGGCGGCTACGGCGGCAAGTGGGGCGGGGGAGCGCCCGGCCTCACGCCGCTGTCCATCTCGCCGAAGCAGCGGCTCGACGACGTGCTGCGCGCGGTGAACGGCCTGCCCTTCGGCGGCACGGACTGCGCTCTGCCGATGATCTGGGCGAAGCGGAGCCGGGTAGAGGTCGACACGTTCGTCATCTACACGGACAACGAGACCTGGGCGGGGGACGTGCACCCGTTTCAGGCGCTCAGGGACTACCGGCAGGCGATGGGCCGGCCGGCGAGGCTGATCGTCGTCGGCATGACGTCGACCGGCTTCTCGATCGCCGACCCGACGGACCCCGGCATGCTCGACGTCGTGGGGTTCGACGGGGCGGCCCCTCAGGTGATGGCGGACTTCACCCGGGGTGCTTCGTGACAGGCGCGACGTACGGGCTCCGCCAGCCCGTACGTCGCCGGGGGCGCCGCGCGGGCGCCCTGGTTTGTCGCTGTAGCTCAGCCTGGTAGAGCACCTGACATGCCGTCCTCCGATCCCTTGCCCGATCCGGGCCGCAGGAGGACGGTTACCATTAATTAGGATGTCGCGGGTTCGAATCCCGCCAGCGGCGCTGCGTTGCCCTCGTATGCATCTGGTGAGGCAGCCTGATTGTCGATCAGGTGAGGGGAGTTCGATCCTCCTCGGGGGCGCCTCGTGGTGTGGTGTCATGGCGACCGCAGAGCCTCCAGCGCTCCTGCGGGGGAGGTCCGGCTCTTCGCGCGATTAGAGGAGAAAAAAGCAGAGAATGGATCCAACGAAATCGAGCGATGGTCGTCCAATGGACGGAAGGAGATAGGGAGGTGGCGATGAAGATCTGATGTGAGATTCCTTGTTTCGGGGTGATGGTTCAACCGGGAGAACACTGCCCTCGCACGGCAGGGATCGAGGTTCGAGCCCTCGTCGCTCCACCGAACGGGCCGAAGCTCGTGGGTTACCAATACCCATGGACTCCCCACGGCAACCCCTTGTCCGTTCGTTCGTTTCGCTGCCGAGGCGGGCCGCCGGCCGGCGAGCCGCACGTCGTGCGGTCGCGCGGCGCCCGGCGGCCCGCCTCCTTTTTCTCTCGATGCCTCATTTTTCTCTCGATGAAGACGCGGTGGTAGCTCAACGGTAGAGCGCGGGCTTGCCAGGCTCGCGACGGGAGTTCGATTCTCCTCCACCGCTCCGCTCCTGCACACGTGCTTGTGTCCCCATCTCGCTAGAGGCTCAGGCGGCCGGATTTTCGCTCCGGAGACGCGGGTTCGAATCCCGCTGGGGACGCCGGGCCGCTCCGCTCGCCTGCGTGCTACTTCGGGAGCCCGCGCCCGAGCGAGCGAGCCTGCCATTTCGAATCGACAGATCGACGACAGAATCCTGGGTGTGGCTCAACCTGGCAGAGCACCGGCTTCGGGAGCCGGGGATTGGGGGTTCGAATCCCCCCACCCAGACCGCGGCGCGCGGACGTCACCGTGACGGAACGGCATACGTGGCAGGCTGAGATCCTGCGCCCTTCGGGGTATGTGGGTTCGAGTCCCACCGGTGACACCCTGCCCGGGTGGCGAAACGGCAAACGCTGCTGGCTTAGAACCAGCCGACTGGGGGTTCGAATCCCTCCCCGGGCACCCGTCGTGCGTATCGATTGCACGTGAGATTGCACGTGACCTGGAGTGACATCATGAAGAGGAAGAGACGGTAGAGGTGAGCCATGACCGCGCTGACGCTGCTTTTGACGCCATGGATGGTGCCCCATAAGGTCATCCCGTGGCAGACCGCTGTCACGATGAGCTTCCTGGGCAAGGTGGAGGTGATCGAGGAGTACGACGACGAGATCCGGTCCCCGTCGCTCTCGATCAAGGCGCCGGCGGTGGTGCGGCTGAAGCGGCCGACGCTGCAGATGAAGCGCGGCGTGCGGTTCTCGAGGACCAACGTCCTCTTGCGCGACGGCTTCCGTTGCCAGTACTGCGGCGTGAAGAAGGAGGCCCGCGAGCTCAACTACGATCACGTCATCCCGCGCGTGCAGGGCGGAAAGACGGTGTGGGACAACATCGTCGCTTCCTGCTACGCGTGCAACTCGACGAAGCGGGGACGGACGCCGGAGCAGGCCGGCATGAAGCTGCTCCGCGCCCCGGTGAAGCCGAAGTGGCTGCCGCCGGCGCCCGTCATGGGCCTGAGCGAGCGGCGGATTCCGGAGGCGTGGGCGGGCTACTGCGCGAGCTCGGGATGAGCTGAGCCCCCGCGCGCGGTGCCGTGCGGCCGATGTGCCGACGGCCCGCGCGCGGGGCGGGCCGGGCGCGCCGGCGCGGGTCGGGGCTTCCGCCGGCCGACGGGCGGGTGCAGGATGGCCGGGCATGGAGATGCCTCCGGCCATCGACCTCGTCGAGGACGAGCCCGCGCCGTTCCCTGCGGTCCTGCGCGGGTGGCTCATCGAGGGCGAGCTCGGGCGCGGCGGGATGGGGCGGGTGTTCCGGGCGCGGCACCCGAAGACGCGGGCGCGGGCGGCGATCAAGGTGCTGCTCGGCGACTACGCCCGCCGGCCGGATGTGGTGGCCCGCTTCCGGCAGGAGGCGATCGCCGTCAACATCATCAACCACCCGGGCATCGTCCGCGTCTTCGACTCCGGCGAGCTCGAGGACGGCTCTCCGTACATCGTGATGGAGTACCTCGATGGGCGCGGCCTGCGCGACTGGGTGCAGGCGGTGCCCGCCGCGGATCGGCCGCGGCAGGTCGTGCGGCTCGGCTACCAGATCGCCTCCGCCATGGCCGCGGCCCACGCGTCGAAGGTCGTCCACCGCGATCTCAAGCCGGAGAACATCATGGTGGTCGACGACGAGCTCGCGCCCGGGGGCAGCCGCGTCAAGATCCTCGATTTCGGCATCGCGAAGGTCCTCTGGGGCGGGCTCCCCGAGGTGCTGGAGCTGGACGGGAACGGCCCTGTCACGCGCGCGTCCGCGCCCGTGATCCGCACCGAGCTCTCGGCGCAGCCGGCGCTGACGCTGGGGGCCGCGACCGGCGCCGCGGACTCGACGGCGGACGGCGGCGCGCGCGAGGAGGAGGCGCTCCGCAGCCTCCCTCTCGTGAGCGTCGGGCGGCTCGCGATGAACCCCGCGCCCGTGGAGATCCCGCTCGTGGCGGCGTCCTACGCGGCGGCGCGCGTGTCGATCGAGCCTGGCGCGCCCGCGCCGCACAGCGAGGGCGCGGGGCAGCCCACGATGCCGTTCACGCAGGAGGGCGCGTGGGGCCTCGGGACGAGGAGCTACATGGCGCCGGAGCAGGAGCGCCACTCCGGCAGCGTCGACGTCAAGGCGGACGTCTACTCCCTCGGCGTCATCCTCTACGAGCTGCTCGAGGGCCAGACGCCCGACGCGTCGAGCGGGGCGTGGCCGCCCCCGATGAGCGCGGCGACGCCGCCCGATCTCGTCGCGCTCGTGCACGCGGTGCTCTCGTTCGACCCCGAGGCGCGGCCGCGCATGGCCGAGGTGGCGGTCGCGCTGCACCGGCTCGGCCGGGCGAAGAAGGAGTTCGACGAGGCGCTCTCGAGGTGGGCCGCGGGCGGCAAGGCGCCGAGGCTCCTGCCTCGCGGCAAGGCGCTGCACGAGCTGTCCGCGTGGGCCCGGGACATCGACGATCTCTCCGCCCTGGAGCGGAGCTTCCTCGACGCGGCCGCCACGGCGGAGGCGCGTCGCGAGCGCCTCACGCGCGCGCTGCTCGTCCTCGGGGTGGTCGTCTTGATGGGCATGGTCGCGACGACCACCGTGTTCTGGGTGCACGCGACGCGGGCGCGGCGGACGGCCGAGGCCGCGGAGCGCGCCGCGCGGGAGCACAGCCGGCTCGAGGCGGCCGCGAACGCGTCGGCGCAGGAGGCGCTCGCGAAGATGAGCGAGGCGCAGAGCGCCACCGAGGAGGCGCTCGCCCTCGCGATGAAGGCGAGCGACGACGCGCGCAGCGCCAACTCCGCCAGGGACGCGATGACCGAGGCGAAGCGCCTGGCCGAGAGCGCCGAGCAGCGCGCCCGGCGCGCGGCCCAGGCCGCCGCCGCCGCGAAGGCGGAAGCCGACGCGCGCTACGAGCAGTCGAAGAGCGCCATGGAGCGCGAGATCGCCGGCCTCGAGGTCGACCGCGAGCGCCTGTCGGCGCGGCTCGAGCGCGCCGAGCACGACGGCGAGCGGGTGAGGGCCGCCCTCCGCTCGCGCGAGCACGAGCTCAGGGCCGCGCTCTCCGAGCTGAGGCGCGAGTCCGCGCGCGCGGGGGCGCTCGACCGCAGGCTCGACGAGGCCTCCGAGCGGGTCGACGAGCTGGAGAGGAAGCTGGAGGAGTGCGCCGCGAGGCAGCCCAAGGCGCCGCCGCAGCCCGAGCCTCCGGCGGACGGGGACTCGGTCCCTCCGCGGGGAGAGGAGCAGGAGAGCGCGACGCCGCCGGCCGAGCCCCCGATGGACTGGAGACCGCCGCCGTCGCCTCTCCCGCCGTTGCCGCGCGGTACGACGATCTAGTTCCGCCCGCCTGAAGTTCTGCCGCGGTTCGTGGACCAGGACGCCGGCCGGTAGGTCCAGTGAAAGGGCTGGTCGGTCTGGTTATGCCAGAGCATGTAGGCGTAGAGCGCCTCACGAAGCTCGTCCTTGGAAACGAAGGAACCACGAGCAAGAACGCGCGCGTGCAGGATCGAGAAGGCGCACTCGATCTGGTTCAGCCACGAGGCGTGCTTGGGCGTGAAGTGGCGCTTCCACCGAGGGTGTTCGTCGAACCAGTCGAGCACGTCGTCCGTGTCATGCGCGGACAGGTTGTCGCAGATAATGTGGCCGTCGCCTTCGGGGTAGCAGGCATCGACGACGTTGAGCAGGTCCACGAACGTCAGGCTGTTGTGGTCTTCGGAGACGAAGCCGAACAGCTTGCCCCGACGGACGTCGAACGCGCCCATCAAGGTCAGCGTGCCGTGGCGGATGTACTCGAACTCCCGACGCACCGGCTGCCCTGGTCGCATCGGCAGATCGGCGTAACGGCGTTCGAGGGCTTGCATGCCGGTCTTTTCATCGAGGCAGATGATGTGCTCATCGGTCGGCGTGTCGTAGTAGACGTGCAGCACGTCGTCGCGCTTGTCGCGGAACTCGTCGTCCTGCGACGTTAGCCACATTTTTTGCCGGTGGGGCTGCAGGGCCGCCCGGCGCAAGATGCGCCGGACCGACGACTCGCTCGCCTCGATCCCGTTGCGCAGCACCTGCGCGCTCAGCAGAGCGCAGGACCATTGCGTGACGGGAACCCCCGCGTCCTTTGGTGGACGACAGGCCTCGGCTTCTACCCGCGCACAGTCGGCGGCCGAGAGAGAGAGGGCGGACGCCCTGACCGCGGGGCATCCGCAAGCTTGCTCTCCGGAGCCGGACCGCGAAACCGCGCACGCCAGCGCTGAACGGTCCGGGGATGGACGCCGAGAATCTTGGCGACATCGCCCGGCGTTACGCCGTCGGCCATCAGCAGCAACGCCTCGCCCCGCCGCACGATGCGCTTTTCCGTCTTGTCCGGACGCAGGGCCGCCTCCACCGTCGTGCGCTGGTCTTCCGACAGCGCGAGCGGCACGGTGCGCGGCCCCGGGTGCGATCGGCCTGCCCAGGGTGCGGGATTGATCATGCTCCCGGGCTAGCGGAGCCCGGCATCTACGGCCAAATTTCTGGCGGCCGGAACTAGCTGAGGGTGGGGATCTCCTCGCGGCCACGGTTGCCGCCGCGCGCGTCGACGATCCGGACCGTGCTCGCCTGAGGACCCTTGTCGCCGTCCTCCTCGGTGTAGGCGACCCCCATCCCGATCTTCAGGTCGGAGAACGGACCCGACAGGATGCTCCGCTCGTGGAAATAGATCTCCCGGCCATCGGTGGTCGTGATGAACCCGTAATCGCTGAACAGCTTGGTGATCACGCCGGCCGTGTCCTGCGCCGGGTGCGCCTTCACCTCGCTGCGCTGCTCGCTCGCGAGCTTCTTCAGCTGGCGACCCGCCCGCTGGAACACGTCGCGCACCGCCGTCGGCAGCAGGTTCTTGGCGGCCCGCTCCTCGCTCACGATCTCGTGCTTGCCGGCCACGTGGAGGTCGACGCGCACGCGGAACTCTCCCCCCGTGCCCTGGCTCGCGTGGTCGAGCTCGACCACGACAGCGCAGCTGTTGATGTGGTCGTTGAAGCGCTGAATCTTGTTTGCTTGCTCCCGGATCAGCTCCTCGAGCGAGGGGCTTTTGTCGATATGTCGGAACGTGAGCTCCAGTTGCATTCTGGCTCCTTTCATCCCGCGTCGCTGGGACGCATCACGGAAGTCGCTGGGGGTCGCTGACTCGTACCAGCCGATTCCAGTCCATGTGAGGTGCACCCGGGTTGGTGCACCAGGTACTGTCCCGACCTCGCGACCTTCTGCGCGGTGACCCGGAGCGCGCGCCGCTCCGAGCCTGCCAGGTCGACGTAGACGGCATCTTGCAGCGGCCGGGCACGCTCAGGCAGGCGCGGGCCCTCCCGGCGTCCGTCGACGTGGAGCCCTGAAGCTGGCGCGTCGGATCGTCGATTTCCAACGCTGGCTCCACGCTCGGACCCAGGGCAGCGGGGCCGCCCTCGATGTTCTGCCCGGCCATGTGGTTCGGGTTCAAATCACGCTGTAGCTCATCGTGGGATTTCTGGTTCGCCTGCCGCGCAGGTTCCGGGTGGTTGAGCGTCGCGACCATGAACCCCTCGTGTGTGCTCAAAGAAAACCGTAGCAAGTTCGCTGCCACCGCCGCCCAGCAGCACGGCAGACACGAGCGCCCGCTTCTGCGGTCGAGCGGCGCCGTGCCTGGGTGGGGAACACGGGCGCCCGTGGAGGAGCAGGAGCTTCCGTCCCTCGTCGTTCTCCAGGCCGGACGACCACGTGGTGGGGCGGAAGGGGGCGTCCCCGTCCCCGTGTGGGGCAGTTTGCGACACGCGGGGCGTCTCGCGTCATCCGCAGGGGCCCCGCGAGCTTCTGGCCCGTGGAAATGGCGCGGACCGCTCCTGGCGGGCGCTGCCGCGAGCGGCGCCGCGAGAGCCGGCGGTCGAGGGCGGGTCTGCGCGTCGCGCCGGGCGGCGCGAGCTGGCCGCTCGCCGTGCCGATCGGGATCAGGTGCGCAGGGCGGGCCGCCGTCGCTCGCGGGGACGGCGAGCACGACGGCGGAGCCCCGGCAGCGCGAGCTCCGCCCCGCGCGTCCTCTGCTCGGCCCGCTTCATCGCCTTGCAACGCGCCGATGAGCCTGCTCTCTCGCCGTCGCGGGTGCGTGCTTCCGGGCGCGCCGTGGGGCCCCGCCGGGCGCCACACCCCTGCGGCTGCGGCAGCGCTCGGCACCGAGCATGAGCGGCCGATGGGGCAGAGCGCCCCGATGTAAGGCTGTTCCCCGAGCTGCTGCCTGAACGCTGAACACGCTGACGCGAAGCGCCGGGTGTCACCTGGCGCGCACGACCGGCGCGCGGCGCCGTCGGGCCGCCCGGGCGCCCCGGGCGACGCCTCAGCGAAGATCGAAGACGTAATCCGTGTCGTAGGTGCGGACGAAGAGCTTGCCTTCCTTCTCGACGAGAAACTCAGGCCCGCTCTTCATCGGGAGCTTCGAGACGACCTTGCCGGTGGCGCGCTCGAGGACATAGAGAAAATCCGGCTCCGCGGTGAAGCCATATCCGCAGAGGAGATGATCTCCGCGCAGCACGAAGTTCTCCGCGTTGCAGACGAGCGGCGCGCTCTGCCAGAGGAGCTGCCCCGTGGCGAGATCGAGGGCCGAGAGGTAGGCGTTCTTGCCCTTCGAGGAGGCCGCGTACGTCCTGTGGCCTGACGAGACGTAGAGCACGCCGTCCTTGGCCACGGCCCAGCCGACATGGCCCCGCACGAACTCCGCCTCCTTGGGAGC
Organism: Sorangium sp. So ce1153; assembly: GCF_051521595.1. NCBI lineage: Bacteria > Pseudomonadati > Myxococcota > Polyangiales > Polyangiaceae > Sorangium > Sorangium sp. So ce1153. The sequence goes on along the minus strand of NZ_CP150361.1, from coordinate 9,699,903 downwards.
GAACGCGGGCGGCACGAGGAAGCTCTCGAAATCGAAGAAGGCGACGACCCTGTGCGCGGCGTCGAGGATCGCGACGAAGCGCGCGTCGGCGAAGCTCGGGCCGTAGAACAGCGCCAGGTGGTCTCCGTGATCGATGGCCTTGACGAGCTCTTGATCTCCGTAGCGGGTGGGGACGAAGGAGGGGAGGGGGCGGGCGCCGCTCCGGGGGCCGGTCGGTACCTGCAGGACCGGCAGCGAGAGGCCGTTCCTGGCGAACCACTCCGCCTCGTCCGTGATCGTGTTCTTCTGCTCGGTGACCTTCACGAGGCGCGGCGCGGCGGAGCTTCCGGCCGGCGCGGGCCGGACGAGCGTCTGCGCGAACGGCGGCGCCGCGAGCTTCACGGGGGACCTGCTGTCGAGCGCTGCGCTCGCCGCGCCGTCGCCTGCGGTCGCCTGCACCAGCGGGGCGGCGCCGTCGCGGGGGGGCGGCGCGGGCGTGGCGGCGTCGTGAGGCGACGGCGCCGTCGCAGGACCGGCCGCGCCGGAGGGCGCAGGCGACGGCGCGGCGCGGGCCGACGGCGTGGGCGCCGGCTGGCAGGCGCACACGGCGAGCGCCGCGGCGGCGAACAGGAGCTTGCGGGTGGACGACTGCGCTGAAGGAGGGGTGGAGGGCACACGCGCAGCGTAGCTCATCCGCCCCGGCGGGAGGGCGGACGGGCGCGCCGGACTGCGCCGGCGCTCAGGGGGCGGGCGTGAAGGCGAGGTTGAGCGTGTAAGGCCCTGCGTCTGTCACAAAGTACGTGTCGACGAAGATGAACAGGGGCACTCCGCCGTCGACGTCGATCTCCAGCACCTCCTCGCTGTCGTCGCCGACATTGTCCATGCACTCGACCTGGGAGTCGTCGTCAACACAGCTCGTCCGCACGTACATACCCAGGTCGGTATCCGAGGACAGCCTCAGCAACAGCGTGCCGTCGCTCGGCGGCGTGAACGTGTGGATCTTCTCCGGCCTCAGGTAACCGAGGCAGCTGCCCTCGAACAGCGACGTGCCGGTCGTCGTGTCCCCCTCGTTGTCGCCGAGGACGGCGACGAGCGCGTCGCCGCAGACCGCGTCGAGCTCCAGGGTGCACTCGGCGGAGCAACCGTCGCCGCTGGTCGTGTTGCCGTCGTCGCACTCCTCGGGCGGGTCGACGGTCCTGTCGCCGCAGAGGGTCGGAGAGAACAAGAAATCGAGCGTGTAGGGCCCTGCGTCTTCCTGCGCGTAGGCGTCGACGAAGATGGGAACCGTCTGGCCCCTGCGCAGGACGATCTCGATCTTCTCCTCCTCGGGCCCGCCCCCCGTGGCGACGCTTTCATCCTGGCAATCGAGCTCGCTGAGGCCGTCCGCGCACGCCGTGCGGGCATAGAGGACGTGATCGCTGTCCGAGTGGAGCTCGACGCGGAGCGTGCCCGACTGGCCGGCGGGCGGCGTGAACAGGTGGACCTCCTCTGGCCCGCTGCCCATGCAGCTGCCTTCGAACACGCGCGTGCCCCGCGATGTGTCGCCCTCGACGGTCGTCGTCGCCACGGGCGCGGCGTCCGCGCAGGCCGCGTCGACGAGCGGACCGCAGGTAGAGTCGCAGTCGTCGTCCTCGCAATCGACCAGGTCGTCGCCCTCGTTGTCCACGCCGTCGGTGCACTCCGTCTCGCCGAGCACGCAGCGGCCATCGAGCGTGTCGCACATGCCGAGCGCCGGGCACTGCGCGTTCTCGGTGCACGCCGGGACGCAGGCCGTGATGCCACCGACGACGTCGCTGCACTTGTAGCCGTCGCGGCACTCGTCCGACCGGCTGCACGCGAAGACGCACAGGCCCAGGCCTTCGCCGAAGTCGATGCAGACACCATCTTCGGAGCAGGCGCCCACGGCGGGATCGCAGAGGCCTGCACAGGAGCCAGACGGCCATCCCCAGTCCGCCTCCGTGATGCAGTAGTCCTCGGGGCAAGTCGCATCGCTGGTGCAGGCAGCCCCATAGACGTGGGAGGAGGCTCCACCGGAGCCGCCGGTGCCTCCGGTGGGCTCGGCGCCGCCGGTCCCCGTGGGCTCGGCGCCGCCGGTCCCCGTGGGCTCGGCGCCGCCGGTCCCCGTGGGCTCGGCGCCGCCGGTCCCCGTGGGCTCGGCGCCCCCGGTCCCCGTGGGCTCGGCGCCCCCGGTCCCCGCGGGCTCTGCGCCCCCAGTGCCCGTGGGCTCGGCGCCGCCGGTCCCCGTGGGCTCGGCGCCGCCGTTGCTGCCCGTGCTGGTCGCGCCGGATCCACCGGTGCCGCTGCCCGTCACGCCGATGCCACCGGCGCCGCCGGACCCGCCATGGCCACCTTCGCCTCCATCGTCGCCGCACCCGGCGGTCGTCGAGAGCGCGAGCACGAAGAGACCTGCAACGATTCGTATGTTCATCCACCCGCTCCACCAAGAGGGATTCTCGAGACGCGAGGTGGACCCCACCCCACGGCGCAGCGCTCTGCCATCTTCAGCGCAACAGCATCGCCTGCCAACCCCTCTTTCATGTCCGCCGCGCGCCCAGGCGCGCCGCGCGGCGGCAAGTGCCGAGCAGGGGCGCGGCCACTCGTGGAGAGACGCCCCGCCGAGCGCGCGAGCACAGCCGTCCGGCGTTGGAACGCGTGCGTCCAGCGGCGGCGTGGCGTACGGTTCGCGCTCGATGACGCCCGAGAAAACATTGCTCCTCTCCCAGTCCGATGTGGCCTCCCTCCTCGCCATGGATGCGGCCATTGCCGCCGTGGAGGCGGCGTTCGCGGCGCACGGCCGCGGCGAGGCTGCGATGCCGCCGAAGGTGTATCTGGGGCTCCCGGCCCACGACGGCGATCTCCGTGCGATGCCGGCCTACGTCGACGGAGCAGCGGGGGTGAAGTGGGTCAATTCGCACCCGAAGAACCCCGCGCGTTTTGGCCTGCCGTGCGTCAGGGGGCTCTACATCCTCAGCGACCCGGCCACGGCGTCGCCCCTCGCCGTGATGGACGCGACCCGCCTCACGGCCGTTCGGACAGGGGCGGCGGCGGCGATCGCGTCGAAGCACCTCGCGCGGCCGCACCCCCGGACCCTAGGCTTCGTCGGCTGCGGCGTGCAGGCGCGCTTCCTGCTCGACGCCCACCGGGCCGTCTACGGCGATCGGCTGGAGGTCCTCACCGCCGACGTGTCGCGCGAGGCGAGCGAGCAGTTCGCGGCCGAGGCGAGGGGGCGCGCCGTCTCGGTGGAGGAGGCCTCGGGTTGCGACATCGTCTGCGCGGCGACGACCGCGCGCGCGCCCGTCGTGCAGCGCGCGTGGGTCCGCGCGGGGGCGCACATCAACGCGATGGGCGCCGACGCGCCCGGCAAGCAGGAGCTCGAACCGCAGATCCTCCTGGACGCGCGCGTGATCATCGACGACTGGGCGCAGGCGACCGAGAGCGGTGAGGTCAACGTGCCGCTGCACGCGGGCGCCCTGCACCGCGAGCACATCCAGGGGACGCTCGGCGAGGTCGTCGCGGGCAAGCTGACCGGGCGCGGGGACGCGGCCATCACCGTGTTCGACTCGACCGGGCTCGCGATCCAGGACGTCGCGCTCGCCCGCGTCCTCTACGCCGCCGCGCGCAGCAAGGGCGCCGGTACGGCGTTCGACTTCTTCAGCTGATCGACCGCCGAGCGCGGCCTCCTAGAGTGTCCTCGCGCACCGGACGCCGAGGCTGTAGTAGGGGGCCGCGGGCGAGACCTTGACACGCTCGGACGACAGCAGGTAGCGCGGGGTGCCGAAGCTGCTCCCGCCGCGGACCGTCCGCTCGGCGGTGTCCGTCAAGTTCGCACAATCGACGCATTCGGCCGGGTAGGCCCCGTATCCATCCAGCATCCACTCCCGCATGCTCCCGCCGAGATCCGCCTGCGTCCACCGCCCGTCGCCCTTCGGCGACCGGGACCCGACAGGCACGATGTCTCCGAAGTCGCTCTGGAACGTGCAGCCCGGGGCTGCGCTTTCCCTGCAATCGTAGGAGGCATAGCTCGCGTCGATCTCCGTCGACTCCGGCGGGTTCGACCACGGGTACTGCCGCTGCTCGTCCCCTCCGGCCGCTGCGTAGTTCCACTCGGCCTCCGTCGGCAGGCGGCCACCGTCCCACGCGCAGAACGCGAAGGCCACGTACCAGCTCACGCAGTTGATCGGGAGGTGTTCCTGGGCGCCGGCCTCATCGGTCCACGTCGGCATGTCCGGGCTGTCCGGCTGGCATGACACAGCGGCTCGCAGCGCCGCCGCGTCCGGAGGAAGCTCGCTGTTCCACGCCGGGTTCCACCCGCTCCCCTGGATGCCCCGGTGCGCTCCCGCTTCCGCGGCTGGCTGGCTCCCTGGATACGCCTCCACGAACCTCCGGAACCTCCCCACGGTCACCTCGAAGCGCTCCAGCAAGAAGCCGCTCACCGTCGCGGGAAACGCTGGATCGTTGCCGCGGTTGAAGCTCCCCCCGGGCACCATCGCGGTCGCGCAGCAGCTCTCGTCGCCCGCGGGCCCGCACGTGGACGGCAGTCCGTCGCAGCTCGGCGGCGTCGCGCACGCCCCGTCGCTGCACACGGGCGCATCCGCCGCGCACGGCGCCGGGGCGTCCCACTGTCCCCCATCGTCGCACCGTTGCACCTGGTTGTCCGAGCACTGCGCGACGCCAGGCGTGCACTGCCCGCCGCCGGCGCTGCCGCCATGGCCGACGCTGCCGCCGCCCGGGCCCGCGCCGCTGCCCGAGCCCGTGTCGCCGCCGCCCGGGCCCGTGTCGCCGCCGCCGGTGCCCGTGTCGCCGACCGCGCCATCCAGCGGGTGATAGTCCTTGTCGAGTCCCAGGAGCGCCGTGCAGCCGCCGGCCATGAGGGCCGGGGCTGTCCACCACCACCTGGCGCGCTTGCTCTTCATGTCTCCTCGTTGACTGACTGATATCAGAGATCGGCGGGCGACTTCGCCCAGAGGTGGCGTCGCGGCGGGAGGTGGAATGGGTGCTCTCCAGGGCACAGCACGCGCGACGGCTGCGTGGACGTGAGGAGCGCCCCGCGCGGCCGACGCCGCCGGCCGGGCGTCTCCCTGCACAGGACGTGGCACAGCGTGGGATCTGCGGAGAGCGGCCCGTGCCGACGCTCGTCAGCCACGGGATGGAGCGCTTGCGCGATCGACGAGGGGTCATGGTCGCGGCGACCCGCGGGTGCGCCGTCGTGCCGCCGTCGGTGCGAAGACGCATCCGCGGATCCGGTCTGGCACGAGCGCCGGTGCGGTCCTCCATCCCGCGACCGCCGAACGGTCCACGGCTGGCTCAGGTTGGCATCCTGGGATCGTCGGCGGCACACCTCGTGGTCAGCGGCGAGGGACGCGGATCAGAAGGGCGCCGGGCTGTCGCTGTCCGGCGTTGCCGGGGTCGCGGGGGTCGCCGGCTTTGCGGGGGGCGCTGACGTTGACGAGGCCTCGGGCTTCGCGGGGGGCGACGTAGCGGCCGGAGCGGCTGGAGCGGGCGCGGTCTGAGGCGCGGCGGCGCTGCGCTCGGCGGCGACGGCGGGGAAGCGCTCGGCGGCGGCGGGATCGTGCCGCTGGAGGTAGCGGCCGAGGTGGAAGACCTCGAGGTAGGCGGCGAGCCAGTGGGTGTACGCGCGCTGGCGGAGATCCCGCGGGGAGCCGAGGGCCGAGGTCTCGCCGACGTCGAGCAGGCCGAGCAACTCGGTGGCGTCGGCCTCGGCTTCGTCCAGGTAACTCTCCTTGATCGGGGTCTGTCCCTTGACCGCCGGCCAGTGCTTGCGGAACAGGGCGACGAGTCGGACCGTGTCCTCGGCGTCGTCGCGCGTGCCCTTGCCCCGCTGGATGTCAGCGACGGCTGCGCTCGCCTCCTCGTCCTTGCGGAAGAGCGGCACGGCCCACGCCGAGAGGAGCTCGTCGTGCTCGCGGACCTTGCGCGCGAGCGCCGCCCGGCGCTCTTTCTGGACCGAGGTCCACGGCGCGTCGACCGCGAGATCCGCGGCGTAGAACACGAGCGCGCGCGGCTCGAGCGCCTCGAAGTCGGCCTTTCGCTTCCTGGCCTTCGCCGGGGAGAGCTCCTCGGCGAGCCGCGGCATGAGCGACGCGAACTCCTGCCGCAGCGCGGCGGTGAGCTGGAGCGCGCGCTCGCGCGAGACGCGCGGCCGCTCCAGCGAGTCCGAGGGGAGCTCGAGCAGGGTCGGCTTCGCCTCGGCGAAGAGGTCATTCATTCTCTTGGGTTCAGGGCTCATCTCTGCTCCTGTGGAGGTAGGGTGATGCGCAACCGGAGGAGGGTAGTGAGTGGACAGCTGTGCCGTCAAACCGCCCGCAAGATACCGGCGGTGGCCGGGCCCGATGGCCCTCGCGCCCTGCTCGGCTCCGCGATGCCGTCTCAGCGCCGCTCTCCGTCTCACAGCTCCGGCGCGCTACGCCCCGGCTCCGTCTCACCAATCGAGCGGGGGCACCGTCATGCCGTGCTCTGTCTTCACGAGGCGCCGCTGGCCGAGTCAGAGAGTCCTTCTCGTGCCGAGTCAGAGAGTCCCTCTCGTGCCGAGTCAGAAAGTCCCTCTCGCGCCGAGGACTGCGCCCGCCGGCCCTGCCTCCAGCACCCCCGCGCTGACCCACCTCGGGCTCGCGCCGGCCGCCGCGCCGGCGGGCTTCGGCTCGGTCCAGTACAGCACCGCCGCCGCGCCGAGCCCGGCCAGCGCCACCCCGAAGGCGATGGTGCTCACGCGGGCCATCGCGTTCCCGCTGCCCGCGGCGTCGTAGCCTTCGTCATCGCAGGCCTTGGACGGGGCCTGAATGGCCTCGCCGCAGTGCTCGTCGATGACACCCTTCTTGCCGATCACGAGCGCGCCGAGGACCCCGCCCAGCACGAGCCCCGCCGCGCTGACCCCGCCCGCCACGTAGACGGCCGTCCGGTGACCCGCGGAGGGCGACGGCGCGTCCGGCTCGACGGGCGCGGGCGCCGGGCTGATCTCCGGCGCAGGTGGTCTCGGAGGAGCCGGAGACGGCGCGGGCGGTGCTGCGGGCGCAGGCGCTTCCTTCACCGGCAGGTCGAGCGCCAGCTCCTTCGTCTCCCCCTCGGCGATCGTGATGCGCTGTTCCCGAGCGGGCCGTCCCGGCACCTGGACGGACACCAGGTGCTCTCCCGGATCCACCGGCAAGGCGATGCCCAGCGCGGCGTCGCCCAGCTCGTGACCGTCGCGCTTCACCATGGTCCCGGCCGGCGCTCCCGGCGGCAAGGAGAGCGCGAGCCTCGGGACCCGCGGCGAGAGCCTGTCGCGCTCCTGCATCGCGACTTTCGGCCGCTGGCCTTGACGGGCCTTCTCCGCCGGCGTCATGCGGTCGAGCACGGCCAGGTAGTCCTTGAAGCGCGTCACCGCGGTGGCGACTCGGCCCCATTGCGCCTCGCACGACGCGAGCGTGAAGAGCGTCCCGGGCTGCGGGTCGAGGCGCTGGCTCTCGGCGAGGGCCTTGCAGCCCGTCTCGTAGCGGCCCGCCTGCATGTCGGCGAGCCCTCGTTCGAAGAGCGCCTCGGCGGCCGCGATGTCCTGCGCCGCCGCGGGCGCGGAGAGCGCGAGCAGGCCAAGAACGGCGAGGAGAGGGGTGGATCGGGGGAACCAGGAAGGAGTCATTGTCGCCCGTACAAGGAAGTCGATGAGGTCCGAGGCGGCGCTGGCTTCTTGTCGGGTGGAGGCGGCTTCGTCCCGGCGGAGACGGGTTTGCTCGCAGGTACCGGCGGCGGTGCGCTCGGGCGGGGCGCAGCCGAGGGGGAAGGCGCCGCTCCCGGCGACGCCGGCGGCTGAGGCGCGGCGGTCGCGGCGGCGGGCCCGGGCGGCACGGCGGCGGGCTCGGGCGGCGTGGCGATCGGATCGGGCGTTACCGCGCGCGATTCCTGTGCTGTCGCACCCGGCTCGCGCGCCGCCGCGGTCGGGCCGGTTGTCGCCACGGCCGGCCCGGGCGCGGCCGCGTTCTCGGAGACGGCGTCCTGGGTCGCTGCCGCCGGCTCGCCTCCGCTAGCGGCGCGCAGCCCGAGCCAGATGCCCGTGCCCAGCAAGCCGAGGCCCAGCACGGCGACTCCGGCAAGGAGCGGCGCGCGGCTCGGCTTCGCCGACCTGGATGACATGGCGGAGACCGCGGCGCCGGTCGATGTCCCCGCGAGCGTCAGGACCGGCGAGCGCGCGTCGCGCTCCGGGTTCCTCGGCGGCGCGGGCTCCGTCGTTACCAGCGCGGAGGGCAGCGCCGTGGGGGCGGGGACGACCCCGGGCCAGGACGGCGCGCTCGGGAACGTCCCCCGGCCGCCGCCCAACGGTACGCCGAGCGCCTCGCCGAGGGCCTGCACCGCCTCCATGGCCCGGCGGAACCGGACCGCCGGATCGGGCGCCGCGGCCCGGGCGAACCACGCGTCGAAGCTCGGCGGCAACACCACGCCTTGCGAGCGCGCGCGCTGCACCGGCGGCTCCTCGGGGCCGCGGGCCGCCACCATCGCGAACGCGAACACGCCGTCGGCGCTGCTCGCCTCGGGCTGCCAGTAGGGAATGCCCACGAGCAGCGTGTAGGCCATCATGCCGAGCGCGAAGATGTCCGCGGCGGCGGTGAGCTTCGTGCCGCCGAGGAACTGCTCGGGGGGCATGTAGATCGGCGTGCCGAGGCTGCTCGTGGCGCCCGCGGCGGTCGCGCCCTCGGCGACGAGCTTGGCGATGCCGAAGTCGAGGATCTTCACGCGGACCGAGCCGTCCTCGCGCTGCGTCAGGAAGAGGTTCGCGGGCTTGAGGTCGCGGTGCACGATCGACGCGGCGTGCGTGCGCTCGAGGGCGAGCGCGGTCTGGTAGAGGTAGGTCATCGCCTCGGCGGGCGGGAGGCGGCCGGCGCGCCTGAGGCGTTCGCCGAGCTCCTCGCCGCGGAGCAGCTCCATGACCAGGAAGGGCATCGCGGTCGCCTCGTCGACGCCCGCGTCGAACACGTCGACGATGTACTCGCTCTCCACCTTCGCCGCGATGCGCGCCTCGCGCTTGAAGCGCTCGCGCATCTCCTCACTCTGGAAGAGGTGCGGGTGCATAACCTTGAGCGCCCGGTGGCGCTCGGTCTCGAGGTGCACCACCTCGTGGACAGCCCCCATCGCGCCGGCGGCAATGAGGCGCACGACGCGATAGCGGCGCGCGAAGACGGTCCCCTCCACAAGTATGACCGACACGGCGGGAGGCTCGCGCGACGGGCGGGCGGCGTCAAGAATCGAGGGGCGTGGGAGCTGCATCCGCTGCTGGCGAGCGCCGCCATGACCTTATTGATTCCGCCCGCACCCTCCGCCTCGCGCTCGCCGCCGCGCGCGGGAAGCGCCGCTCGGCGGACGTCGCGGCCTTCCTGATCGACCGGGAGGCCGCTTGCCTCGCGCTCGTCGAGGAACTCCGGGAGGACGCTGGCGCCCCAGCGCGCCGCGGGCGTTCGTCCTCCGAGAGCCGAAGCCGCGCCTCATCTGGGAGCTGCCGTTCCGCGACCGGATCGTGCAGCACGCGCTGATCGAGGCGACCCTGCCGGGGCTGGAGCGCTCGTTCGCGCCGCAGTCCTACGCCTGCCGGATGGGCTTCGGTACGCACCGGTGCTTGCGGAGGGCGCGGTGGCGGTGCGGCTGCGGGAGGAGAACCTGCGGCGCTTCCGGGCGCGGATGAGGGAAGTGCGGCTGCTTTATGAGCTCGGCGCGATCGATGCGGGCGAGGTCGCGTCGCGGGTGCGGGCCTGGCTCGCACCCGCGCGGCACGGGCACACGCGGGCGCTGTGCCGGCGCGTGCTGGACGAGCTGGCCTTCGGCGGCGGCGAGGGGCCGGAGGCGGGGAAAGGGGAGGAAGGGGGAGAGGGCGGCTGAGAAAAAAACCGGGGCCGGCCGGCACGCCTGCTCGGCCCGGGGAGCCCGCGGCGCGCGCCGCGGGCGCTCTTCGCGCCCCGGGAGGCACGGCGCCGCGAGGGTGGACTGTGGAGCATCGCGCTCGGCGCGACCGTGATCGCGCTGACTCTGGATGTCCTCGCGGGGAGGAAGGTCACTGTCTTCGCGCACCGGGTCCCGATGTTGTTGTTGCGGTTCGACGGGTCGTCGTTGTTGCGGCGGGAAGAGAGCAGGTCCGACGCATTGTTGTTCCAGCTCCCGCCCCGGATCACCCCGTTGGAGGCGTCCTTCGCGACGCCATCCGGCCCGTGCGGGCGCCCGCGCACGTCAGCGCGGGTGGGCCGAGCGGATCCAGCCGTCGAGCATCCTGCCGATCTCGTCGCTCTCGCGGGCGAAGTGAAGGCGCTGGGCCTCGGCGACGCAGCGGAGGGCGTGGGCGAGCCGCATGAGGACGCGCGCGCGGACGAGGCCGCGCGAGGCGGCGGCGAGGTCGGCGCGCTTGTCGCGACGGTTAGGAGGCCTCGATGAGGTTCTCGGTGACGCCGAGGCAGGCGTGGGGGAGGCGGTCGCCGACGGTGAAGCGGTGGTCACGTGGGAACTTGGTGACGCGTTCCGCCACCCAGGCGAGGAGCGTCTCCATGCGGACGGCGATCACCGGCGCTGCAGCCGGTCCGGGGGCGGAGCCCCCGGACCCCGGCTCCCTGTGTTCCGGCTGCTGTCGCGCGACATCGACGGGGATCCTTGCTTGATCAAGGGTTCAAGGATCAAGTTTCAAGCAAAGTGTCATGTAAGCAACAAATGTGCCAATTTACTGCGGTGTCCTCGCGCACCGGGCCCCGACGAAGTCGCCGCGGTTCGACGGGCCGTTGTTGCTGCGGCCGGAAGAGAGCAGGGCCGATGCACTGAAGCCCCAGCCCCCGCCCCGGAGCACCCGGCCAGAGGTAGCGGTTAGATTGGCACAATTACTGCATTTATTCGGATAAGCTTCGTACCAGTCCAGGACCCACTCCCACAGATTCCCGGCCAGGTCCGCCTGCCTCCACTTCCCATCTCCCCTCCTTGATCGGGAGCCAACTGGCTGGATATCGCTGAATGCGCACGACCGTGGCATGCTCGCATCCCCCATGCAGTCGTACACGGCGTACGTGCCATCGATCGTGGTCGAGCTCGCCGGAGCCGACCATGGATACTCCCGCTGATCGTCTCCACCCGCAGCCGCATAGTTCCACTCCGCCTCTGTCGCCAAACGACCACCATCCCACGCGCAGAAGGCGAACGCCACGTACCAGCTCAGGCAGTTCATCGGCAGGTTCTCATGCTCCGCCGCGTCGTCCGTCCATGTCTGGTAGCTGGAGCTGCACTTCACCTCTGCCTTCAGCTCCGCCTTACCCGCAGGAAGGCGATTTTCGTTGGTCCAGGCCGCATTCCACCCGCTTCCCTCGATCAGCGGGTGCCTCCCCGCTCCCTCTGCCGGCTTGCTCGCAGGATACGCCTCCACGAACTTCCGGAACCGCCCCACCGTCACCTCGAACCGGTCCAGCAGGAACCCGCTCACCGTCGCTGGATACCTCGTATCGTTGTCCCGGTTGAACCTTCTTCCCTCGGACTCCACCTCCGCGCTCGCGCAGCAGCTCTCATCGCCCTCAGGCTCAGGGCCGCACGTCGCCGCCAGCCCGACACAGCTCGGCGGCGTCATGCACGTCCCTTTGCTGCACACCGGCGCTTCCGCAGGGCACGGCTCCGCGTCCTGCCACGCCCCGCGCTCATCGCATCGCTGCGGGCGGTTCTCCCAGCAGCGCACGTCCTCAGGGCCGCACTCCCCAACACACTTGCCCTCCACACACGTCTGCCCGACGCATTCCGTTCCGCCTGGCGTGCACTCGGCGCTGCCTCCGGCGCCCCCGGTACCTGTCCCGCCGCCAGCAGCCCCCCCGGTAGCGGTTCCGTCAGGCTCCCCTTCCCAGAGCTCGTAGCCGTCGTCCAGCCCCACCAGCGCCGCGCACCCGCTTGCCGCCATCATCCACGCCGCCCAAAGCCCTGCCGCGCGCATCGTCTTCCCCATGCCTCCTCCTACAGCCCCGCCGCCAGCACTGTCTACCGCCGCGCGTGGCCGGGGTCACCCCCCTGCTGCGCGCGCCGGCTGCGCAAGTTCCGCTGCACGTGCTCCCAGGTCCCCGCGGCATTGCCGGCTCTCCGGGCGCCCAGCAGGTGGGTGGGCTCGACGGCGACGGCTCTGCCGCAGCCGGCGATCGCGCGGCTGCTCCCTCGGCTCAAGCGAGCGAGGGCCGACATGGATCCCGTCACGCAGCCCTGGGAGCCCGCAGGTGCGGCGAGCCGCTCGACGAGCGGCGCGCGGCCTGCGCCATTACGCACGAGCTGTCGCAATGGTGTCTCTATTTCTGCCATGAAGAGTCGATATCTCGAATGCGTTCCCCCCGGAGCGCTGATATCTCCTCCGCCGTGGAGCAACCTCGACGGGGGCGCGAAGCGGTCCTTCGCCGAGGAGACCCCGCGCGCTTCCTGGACTTCACCGCCTGCGAGCAACCTCACGATGCCATCCATGGCCCACGAGATCCTCGTGGATCTCTTCAAGAACCGCCCGTCGCTGGCCGCCGAGATCCTCGTCGAGGTGCTGGGTGTGCCGCTTCCACCGTACACCGGAGCGCGCCTGACCTCGTTCGATCTGACCCAGATCCAGCCTGCCGAGTACCGCGCCGACCTCGTCGTCGTCCTGCTCGAGGGCGATGTGCCGGTCGGGGTGCTGATCGTCGAGGTCCAACTCGGCATCGATCCGCGGAAGCGTTTCAGCTGGCCTGAGTACACGATGGGGGCGCGCGCCGCGCACCGCTACCAGGTGGGGTTGCTCGTCGTTGCGCCCGACCCCGACGTCGCCGCGTGGTGCGCAGCGCCGATCGAGACCGGCATCCCTGGCTTTATCCTGCGTCCGCCGGTGCTGGGGCGTGAGGCGATTCCCATCGTGACGGACCCCGCGGAGGCGGTCCGCCGGCCCGAGCTGGCCGTGCTGTCCGCCCTGGCGCACGGCGACAGCGAGCAGGGCGCGTAGATCGCCGCCGCGGCGCTGCCCGCGGTCCGGGGGCTCGATGAGGAGAGGGCCAGGTTGTACGGCGATCTCGTGCTAAATTCCCTGAACGAGGCGGCCCGCCGGGCGCTGGAGGCGATCATGAAGGGCTACGAGTACCAGAGCGATTTCGCCAAGAAGTACGTCGCGCAGGGACGCCAAGAAGGAGAGCGCACCATTCTGCTGCGACAGCTGCGCGCTCGTTTTGGCGAGCTACCCGAAGCCGCCGTGGTCCGCATCGAGGCGGCCGAGACCGCGAGCCTCGAGCAGTGGGCAGAGCGCGTGCTTAGCGCGAAGACCCTGGCCGACGTGCTGGACGAGGCGAGCTGAGGGTAGACGCTGGGCGAGCCGGCGCGTCGCCTTGGCCCGGCGGAGATCCTTGCTTGATGAAGGGGGTCAAGGATCAAAGTTCAAGCGAAGTACTGCGTTGAGCAATCATCATGGCAACGTGCTACGGCGTCCTCGCGCACCGGGCCCCGACGTCGCAGTTGCGGCCCGACGGGTTGTTGCCGCGGCGGGAAGAGAGTCGGTCCGACGCACTGAGGCGCCAGCTCCCGCCCCAGACCACCCGGATCGCTAAGTGATCATATTGGAACAATCATTCTGTTGAGTTAGATAGTCTGCGTACCAGCCCAGAGCCCACTTCCACATCCTCCCGGCCAGGTCCGCATGCCCCTACTTTTCATGTCCCGCCGTCGACCCGACAGGCTGGATATCGCTGAACGCACACGACCGCGGCATGACGCTATCCGCCGTACAATCATACACTGCGTGGCTCGGGTCGATGGTGGTGTCGCTGTCGGAAGCCGACAGCTCTCATTACCCGCTGGCCCGCATGGTGCCGGCAATCCAACACAGCTCGGAGGAAGCACGCACCTGCCTGCGCGGCACACCGCTTCCGCAGCACACGGCTCCGCGTTCTCCCATTGCCCGCCCGCGTTGCATCGCTGCGGACCGTTGAGCGCACGTCCTCCGGCTCGCTCTCTCGGCAGGGCGCGCAGACTCACACCATTACGCGCGAGCTGCCGTAATGGTGTCTCTATTTCTGCTGCTCAGCGTCGGTTTTTCGAATGCACTCCTCCAGGAGCGCTGATATCACCTCCGCCGCGGGCCACCCGCCATCCGGGGGCTCGATGAGGAGAGGGCCAGGTTGTACGGCGATCTCGTGCTAAATCCCCTGAACGAGGCGGCCCGCCGGGCGCTGGAGGCGATCATGAAGGGCTACGAGTACCAGAGCGATTTCGCCAAGAAGTACGTCGCGCAGGGACGCGAACTGGGTCGCCGAAAAGGAGAGCGCGCCATCCTGCTGCGGCAGCTGCGCGCTCGTTTCGGCGAGCTGCCAGAGGCCGCCGTAGCCCGAGTCGACGGGGCCGATCGGCTGCACATCCTCCGCAAGCGCGCGCTCGCAGCGGCCCGCGGCGATGCCTTCCTCTGGCGCGCAGCAGGTTGGCCGGCTCCACGGCGCCGGCTCCGCCGCGGCCAAATGTCGCGCGGCTCCGGGGCGCTCCGCCGCCGCTTCTCTCCCGGTCGCCTCGGGGCGCGTCATTACGAGCATGTCACCGGAATCGTGTCTCTGTATCTGCCATAAAAATCGTTTATTGTACGTGCATCGCCGTTTGCGAGCTAATACCAGAGCGGCATGCGAAGACTCGATGGGTCCGCGAGGCAGACGTTCGCGGCGGGGACGGCGCACGTCGAAGCCGGACCGGCCGCCCGACAGCGGTCGACCGAGTCATGGCGTGAGCGCCTACAGGCCGACGGCTATCTGCGGGTGTTGCGGCCAGAGGGCCCGGCGCACCTGCCGGCACCTTGGCCGGAGGCTCGGGACCACGAGGAACTGCTGGTCGAGCTGAAAGTCGCCGAGACCACCTCGGCGTGGTGGAGGTCAAGCGGGCCCTGCTCCGGCGGCAGGCGCGCGAGGTCGAGCGCGTCGAGGAGCGCTCGCCGCACTGGATTGGCGAGGAGCCGCTATGGTTCGTCGCTCCCGACGTGCCGCCGTGGCTGCATGGCGTGCGGGTGCTGGAGCGCTTCGCACCCGGCTGCTACCGCGTCGGACCCTCGTCGTTTCCGTTTCTGTGGATCGCCGCGAACGAGCTGCCCTTGTGCGACGAATTGGTGCCCTTTCTAACAGCGCGCTCGGGACAGGCCCTCGACGACTTCGCCCGGTGGGTCGCACCGCGGCGAGAGATGGAATGGGTGCTCAGCATGGTACAGCACATGCCGTTGTCACCGAAGGTACGTGAGGAGTTGATGCGCAAGCTCGGCCGCTCCGGCGAGCCGGAGATCGAGGCGCGCAGGCAGTACGCCGTGACCGCCGCGACCACCGACGAAGCGCTGGTATGGGCGCCACAGGCGCCCTGCGCCGCCGGCAAGCCGTGACGTGGTCCGTGGACTGGCAAGAGGAGCCGCTCGGTCCGAGTGCTCCTCCAGCTCCAGCGCGCGTCCTGTCTGGCACTCCCCTTCCTCACACCGCCAGAAACTCCCTCGCGATCTCGTCATCGAACTCCGCCACGCTCCCCCTCCGCACGATCCCCCCGTTATCCATGATGAAGTACTCGCTCGCCGTCGAGAGCGCGAAATCCAGGAACTGCTCCACGAGCAGGATCGCCATATCCCCCCTCTTCCCGAGCCCTTTGATCACCTCCCCGATCTCCTGCATGATCGACGGCTGGATCCCCTCCGTCGGCTCGTCGAGCAAGAGGAGCTTCGGCTTCCTCAGCAGCACGCGCGCCAGGGAGAGCTGCTGCTGCTGCCCGCCGCTCAGCGTCCCCGCCGCCCGCGCCTGAAACCTCTCGAGGATGGGGAACATCTCCATCATCTCTCTCAGCGCCGCCTCGCTCGGCGTCGCATCGCTCTTCGCCTCGAAGCCCATCAGCAGGTTCTCTCGCACCGTGAGGTACGGGAAGATCCCCCGCCCCTGCGGCACATAGCCGATCCCCGCGCGCGCCCTGTCGCTCGGCGACCTCGACGTGATGTCCGCCCCGTCGAGCGCCACCTTCCCGCGCCGCGGCTTCAGCACGCCCATGATCGCCTTGAGCAGCGTCGTCTTGCCGACCCCGTTGCGCCCCAGGAGGCACGACACCCGGCCGGGCGAGACGTCCAGGCTGACCTGCGACAGGATGCAGCTCTCCTCGTAATAGACCGCGAGATCCTCGACAACCAGCATGCTCTCTACCGCTCCTCCGCCGCAGCCACAGCGCCGCCTCGCGCGCGCCCCGCGTCGTGCGCCCGCCCGAGGTACACCTCGATCACCTTCGCGTCGCCCTGGACCTCCTCGACCGGCCCCTCGCACAGCCTCCTGCCGGCGTGCAGCACCGTCACGGTGCTGGCGTAGCGCCGCACGAACTCCATGTCGTGCTCCACCACCAGCACCGACCGGTGCCTCGCGATCTCCTGCACGAGCTCCCCCGTGCGGTCCCGCTCGCGCCGCGTCATCCCCGCCACCGGCTCGTCGAGCAGGAGCAGCTTCGGCTGCTGCACGAGCAGCATCCCGATCTCCAGCCACTGCCGCTCCCCGTGCGCGAGCACCGCGGCCCGCACGTCCGCGCGCCGCCGGAGCCCGATCCGGTCGAGCGTCTCCGAGATCTCCTTTTCCTGCTGCGCGGACAGCCCGCGGAGCAGCCCCGGCGCGCTCTCCCTGAACCCCATCGCCGCCTCGAGGTTCTCGAGCACCGTGAGGCTGCCGAACACCGCCGGCGTCTGGAACTTCCGCCCGACCCCGAGCCGGACCAGCGCGTGCTCCGGCAGCCGCTGCGCCTCCACGGCCTCTCGCCCGGACTCCCCACCTCCATAGAACACCACCCGTCCGCTCGACGGCCGCGTCCTGCCGGTGAGGATGTCGAGCAGCGTCGTCTTCCCCGCGCCGTTCGGCCCGATCAGGAACCTCAGCTCCCCGCGCCCGATGGAGAAGTCGAGCCCGTCGAGCACCTTGAAGCCGTCGAAGCTCACCGTCACCTGCTGGACCTCGACGATGTTGCCGCGGCTCATCACGTCGCTCCTCTGCTGATTCCCTGTGTCGTGCCCGCTCATCTCCGCTCCTCCCCAGCTCAGCGCCCTGACGTCGCCGGCGCCTCCGCGCCCGCCGCGTCGACCTCGCCCGCGCGCGCCGCCTCGGCCGCCGCGGCGTCGCCCCGCGCGCCAGCCGCGCCCGCCCCGCCCGGCGCGTCCCGGCGCGCCACCTTCGCGAGGTGGCTCCGCAGGAAGCCGGCGACGCCCGTCGGGAGCAGCATGACCGACGCCGCGAAGAGCGCGCCGAAGCCGAGCTGCCACACCTCCGGATACGACTCGCTCAGGGCGCTCTTGCCGAGGCTCACCAGGATCGCCCCGACCACCGCGCCGATCAGCGTGCCGCGCCCGCCGACCGCGACCCACGTCACCATCTCGACCGACGGCATCACCCCCATCGAGGAGGGCGAGATCAGCCCGACCTGACAGACGAACAGCGCCCCGGCGATGCCGGCCATGCCCGCCGACAGCGCGAACACCAGCGTCTTCAGCGTGACCGGGTTGTAGCCGAGGAAGCGCACCCGGTTCTCGTCGTCGCGCATCGCCACGAGCAGGCGCCCGAAGCGCGACTGCGTGAGCCGCCGGCAAAGGAGGTAGAGCGCCCCCAGGCAGAAGAGCGTCACGAAGTAGAGCACCGTCTGCGTCCCGGCCGCCCCGCGAGAGAAGCCGAAGATCGTCTTCAGGTTCGTGATCCCGTTCGTGCCGCCGGTGATCGCCTGCTGGCCGATGAAGAGGATCGACGCGATCAGCGTGAGCGCCTGGGTGATCAGCGAGAAATACACCCCCTGGACGCGGCTGCGGAACACGAGGTAGCCCACCGCGCTGGCGATCGCCATCGGCACGACCACCACGGCGCAGAGCGCCACGGCCGGCGAGCGGAACGGCTCCCAGAAGAGCGGCAGCGCCTCGAGGCCGCTCCAGCTCATGAAGTCGGGCAGGCGCCGGCCGGACGTCTCCAGCTTGAGGTACATCGCCATCGCGTAGCCGCCGAGGCCGAAGAAGAGCCCCTGCCCGAGGCTCAGCATGCCGCCGTAGCCCCAGATGAGGTCGAGCCCGAGCGCGACGATGGCGTACGTGAGGAACTTGCCGAGCAGGTTCAGGCGGAAGTCGGAGAGCACGAGCGGCGCGGCGAGCAGCGGCAGCGCCAGGGCGAGCGGCGCTCCCCAGGTCCAGACGAAGTTGCGAAGGGCAGAGTCTCGAGGGGCCATGTCCGTGTCCTCTCTATCGAGTGCGCAGCGCGAGCAGGCCAGTCGGCCGCCACTGCAGGAAGGCGATCACCAGCGCGAAGACGAGCGCCTTGCCGAGCGACGCCGTGGTCGACAGCTCGAGCAGCGTGTTCGCCACGCCGATCACGAGCGCCGCCACCGCCGTGCCGGGCAGCCGCCCGAGGCCGCCGAGGATGACCACCATGAAAGCGTCGACGATGTAGTTCGTCCCGAGCGACGGCCCGATCGAGCCGAGCTGCGTCAGCGCGCACCCCGCGACCCCCGCGAGCCCGGCGCCGAGCGCGAACGTCGCGGCGTCGACCCGGCGCGTGCGCACGCCGAGGCACGCGGCCATCTGCCGGTTCTGCATCACGGCCCTGAGCCGCCTGCCGCTCGGGGAGCGGTGCAGGTACGTGTAGACGGCGGCGATGCAGGCGACCACGAGGGCGATGAGGAAGACGCGCTTGTAGGGCAGCTGCACCCCGCCCGCGAGCGCGACGCCGCCGCTCAGCCACGACGGGCTCGACACCTGCACGTTCGACGCGCCGAACAGGCTCCGCGCCGCCTGCTGCAGCACGAGGCCGACCCCCCAGGTGGCCAGCAGCGTGTCGAGCGGCCTGCCGTAGAGGAAGCGCACGATCGAGAGCTCGAGCGCGAGCCCGAGCAAGCCGGCCACGAGGAACGAGGCCGGCAGCGCGAGCAGGAACCACACCCCGGCCTCGGTCCCGCCGACGAGCGGCGCGAGGTGGTGCCCGACGACATACGTCGTGTAGGCCCCCGCCATGATGAACTCGCCGTGAGCCATGTTGATCACGTTCATCAGCCCGAACGAGAACGCGAGGCCCATCGAGATGAGCAGGAGGATCGATCCCAGGCTCAGACCGTTGAAGGCGTGGAGGAGAACTTCGTTCATCTGGTGCACCGAACAGGCTGAAACGCCGCGCAAGAGGGGGTTGTGGCCGGAGAGGACAGCGCGAGCCGTGACGACGACCTGCGCTCTCCGTGCCTCCGTGGTCTGGTCTCCGGGCTTCTCGAGCGGACCGTCAGCGCGAGAGGAGGAAGAGAGCGACCTCCCGGCGGTGCTCCCGCCCTGACGGTCCGGCGACCGGCCTCCCTGGCCGGCGCGCCGCTACTTCGCGACCAGCTCCTTCGCCCAGGTGTACGCCGTGAGGTACGGATCCGGCTGGATCGGCTTGCCCGAGCTCCAGACCTCGTCGATGAGGCCGTCCTTGCGGACCGCTCCGATGCGCACCGTCTTCCAGGTGTGCTGGTTCTTGCCGTCGAGCCGGACCAGGCCCTCGGGCGCGGCGTACTCGATGCCCCCGGACTGGACGGCCTCCTTCACCTTCGCGACGTCCGTCGACTTCGCCTTCTCGGCGGCGAGCTTCCACAGGAAGACCCCGAAATAGCCCGCTTCGATGGGGTCGTCGGTCACGCGCGCGGCGCCGTACTTCGCCTTGTACGCGTCGACGAACTTCTTGTTCTCGGGGGTGTCGGTGGTCTGGTAGTAGTTCCACGAGACGAGGTGTCCGGCGATGTTGTCGGCGCCGATGCCGCGCACCTCCTCCTCGGCGACGCTCACCGAGAGGACCGGCACCTTGTCGGCGGTGTAGCCCGCGTCCTTGAACTGCTTGAAGAACGCGACGTTGCTGTCGCCGTTCAGCGTGTTGAAGATCGCGTCCGGCTTGGCCGCCGCGATCTTGCTGATGATCGTGCTGACCTCGGTCCCGCCGAGCGGCAGGTACTCCTCGCCGGCGAGCTCGCCGCCCTTGGCCGCGAGCTGGGCCTTGATGATCTTGTTGGCCGTGCGTGGAAAGACGTAGTCGGAGCCGAGCAGGTAGATGCGCTTCTTGCCCTTCTCGAGCAGGTAGTCGACCGCGGGGACGATCTGCTGGCTGGGCTCGGCGCCGGTGTAGAAGATGTTGGGCGACTGCTCCAGGCCCTCGTACTGGACCGGGTAGAAGAGGAGGCCGTTCAGCTCCTCGAACGAGGGCAGCATCGCCTTGCGGCTGGCGCTGGTCCAACCGCCGAACACGACCGCCACGCCGTCCTGCTGGATGAGCTTCCTGGCCTTCTCGTTGAACGTCGGCCAGTCGCTGGCGCCGTCCTCGATCACGGGCGTGAGCTGCTTGCCGAGCACGCCGCCCGCCTTGTTGATCTCCTCGATCGCGAGGAGCGTCGCGTCCTTGACCGCCACCTCGCTGATCGACATGGTGCCGCTCAGCGAGTGGAGCACGCCGACCTTGATCGTGGCGCCGTCCGCCGCGGCCGGCGCGGGCGCCCCGGGCGACGCCCCCGGCGCCGCCGTCTCCTCGCCTTCCTTGGCGCACGCGGAGAGCAGGGCCGCGCCAGCGAGGGCCGCCGCCGCGACGCAGAGCGCCCGCCGCCTCGAGGGGACCGCCGCCGGCCGCTCCTCAACGCCCAACCCAGACGTGAACATATTCAACGCATCCTCCTTGAGTGCCGGGAGCCCGTTCAATGCCCTGCATCGACGCGGCGCGGCGAACCGACTGCACAAGAGCCGTTGGGAAGCTCGGGAGTCAGCGACTGCGCTGTGAGGCTCCCGGCTGGACACCGGAGGACCGCCCTGCGCAGCAGGGACCGGCCCTCGGAGAGGGGCCAGCGACACGACGTCGTGGTGAAATGTCTTATGCACAGCGCGATGTTTCCTCGAGGTTTCGTCGAGATGAAATGTCGGCCGGCCGGGCAGGGGCTGCGCGCTTTCCGCAGACCTTTGGGATTCCCGATCACAAAGCGCGCTCCTCGCTCCGCCTCGGGCGCGACCGCGCGCGGGCGGAGCCCGGCGCGGCGCGCGCGGCCAGGCGAGAACACCGATCACGTTGAAACCCGGAGAATTTTCACAGGGAGGCGGGGAGGCGGGGAGGAAGAAAAAATGAATTTTCTCCCTCTTGCCGTCTCTTGCTCCCCGCCTCCCCGCCTCCCCGCCTCCCTGTGAAATCCCTGCTTTTTCTCGTGGTTTCAGCCCGTTTGTCGCTCTGGGCCAGGCTGTACGCGCGGCTCGACAGGCCCGGCGGAGCACCGGTGTCGCTCGTCGCGACACGGTGTGGGGAGCTCTGGCCGGCGCGCGCACGAGCGCTGAGCCCCCCGGCGCTGTCGTGAGCTATCACGAGCTAGAGCGACGAGGTGCGCTCTCCAGTGCGGAGAAAAAACTGTATCAAGAGCGGTAGATGCCGAGTACACTGGTGGATGCTGTCTGCGCCCTGTGCTCGGTCGACACGGAGGGCAGGCGGGGTGGAGCGTATGAGAAGCACAGAGCACTTGCCCGGTGAGGCGGATCGGCGATCTTCGGTCGGCGGCGCGGCGCCGACGAGCGTCGCGGCAGGGCCGCGCGACGAGAACTCGGTGGTGATCTCCCTGAGCGCGCTGCTCGCGGTGGAGGAGGCCGCCGCCGACAAGGCGGCCAGCGCGCGGGCCGCTCAAGGCGCGAAGAGCTCCGGGATGGTGGATATCCACGGGATGGCCGACGGCGACGAACAGCAGCGCAGCAGCTATCTGGATCTCTTCCCTTTCGGCTCGCCCGAGCTGCCGGCGTTCAGGCCGCCTGAGCTCACGCCGGTGCCTTCCGAGGTCCCGATCGACCTGCGCCCGCCGCGCGCGCGGCGGGCAGCGGTCGCGCGGTATGGAGCCATGGGCCTCGTCGGGGCCGCCGTCGTCGCCAGCGCGGTGTGGCTCGGCGCCCCCCGCGAGACGCTCCGCGCCGCGGCGCAGCCCGGCGTGCGGTACGCGGCGGGCGCCGCGCTGACGCGCCTGCCGAAGGTGGAGCCGAAGGCCGCGACCGCGGCGGCTCCGGTCGGGCAGGGCGACAAGCCGCGCGAGCGCGCCGCCCGCGGCGCGAAGGCGCGGCCCGCCGCGGCGTCAGGCGGGGAGAGGGCGGCGGCGAAGCGCGCCGTCGAGAGCCGCGCCCCGGCGGCCGCCGCGCCGCCGAGCCCGGGCGCCGCGCGCGCGGCGAGCGACCCCTGCAAGGGCGACCTCGACTGCGCCATGCGGCGCGCGGCCGGCGGCTCCTAGCCGGAAGGCGAAGGCTCGCCTCGTCTGGCCGATAGTCGACCAGCGGACTCTGCCGCTCGACTCCATCGTTGACTCCGGCTGTCGCTCGCGCCTGAGCTCGCCACGTTCCTCCTCGCCACCTCCCCAGAAGAGCAGGTTATCCGCGCGGCGGGGCTCGATCCCGCGCGTCGCTGCCGTGCTAGTGTCTGCTCCTGCTGCAAAAAGCTGTTGACGGTCGAATTTGCTCACGCGC
The DNA here is from genome assembly GCF_051521595.1 of Sorangium sp. So ce1153. Taxonomy (NCBI): domain Bacteria; kingdom Pseudomonadati; phylum Myxococcota; order Polyangiales; family Polyangiaceae; genus Sorangium; species Sorangium sp. So ce1153. The sequence goes on along the minus strand of NZ_CP150361.1, from coordinate 9,677,498 downwards.
GCCCACCTCACGCACAGCTTGCGTGAACGTGCGCTCTTCGCGTGTCGCGAGCGACGCGTGGGCGCAGCGGTGAGCACGCAGCAGATACCCTCACGAAAATTTCTGGTGTAGGAACAGAACCCGGCGCCCACGGCGGCGCGGAAGTGCAGAGGAAGGGCTGCCGGGCGGCGTCGCGCGACATCCCCTTCATCACGAGCAGCGCAACCTTTGTTGGTCGGAGGATGGAATTATGAAAGCTTTCGGTTTTGCGGCGATCCTGGTCAGCGTGTGTGCGATGGCGGCGTGCAAGGTCGGCGACGGCACCGGCTCCGGGGGCGCGGGCGGTGACGGCGACGGCGGCTCTGGCGCCTCGGATACGACCAGCACCACGAGCGGCACCGGCGGCGAGGGCGGTGAGGACAGCGGCACTGGCGGCGAGGGCGGGGGCGATGAGTGCTCCGGCCTGGAAGCGGAGGCGTGCACGACGTGCTGTTCGGAGGCCCACTCCAGCGAGGTGGAGGTGTTCACCGAGCTGACCTACGTGTATTGCGGCTGCTCCGCGACCTCCCGGTGCGCCGCGGAGTGCGACACCACGGATCCCACGACCGACGTCTGCGGGGACGACGGCTCGGTGAACCTGGCCGTGGACAACCCCAACTGCGAGACGTGCGTCGCCGAGGAGTCGAGTACGGGCACGTGCTACGACGACGCCTACACGGCCTGCGGAGAGGAAGCGGACTGCCAGGCGCTCACCGACTGCTCTGACAAGTGCGAGTGATCTCCCGCTCTCCGGCCTGACCGGGCAGGACAGGCGGCCTCTCGCAGGCCGCCTGTCGTGTTTTGTGGGCGCGACCCGAGGGCGGCTCCGGGCTCGGCCGCCCTCTTGCGCGACGACCCGGCGCTCCTGGGCCCTACGGCGCCAGCCGGACCAGCAGGATGTCGGCGGCGGTCGACCGCGCGGCGGCGCCGTCGAGGTCCACGCTCCCCTCCACGGTGCCCGCGAGCAGGACGTGGCCGCGATCCACGAACGCCGCCACGCCGGCCGCGGACCGGCTCCCGCCGCTCTCCGCCCGGCCGGGGCCGAGCCGCTTGCTCCACACGTGGCGCCCCTCGGCGTCGAGCCGCGCCACGACGATGTCGCTGCTGGCGCCGTCGAGGGGCCCGCCGCCGAGGTCGGTCGGCCCGCTGGCGTCGCCTGCCAGGACGAGCCCGCCGTCCGCCTCGATCGCGAGGCGCGGCGGCCGCTCCGCCCGGTAAGCCCGGCTGAAGCGGTGCTCCCTCGCGACCCCGAGCTCGACCACGAACGCCGAGACCCCGTCCGAGAACAGGGTGCTGCTCCCGAGATCGAGCAGCCCCTCGAACGTCCCGCTCAGCGCGATCTCGCCGCCCGGCCCGATCTCGATGTCGCCCCCGCGCTGCTGGCGGCCGTCGCCGAAGGCCAGCGACGCGATGTGATCGCCGCGCTCGTCGAGCTTGGCCAGGAACACGTCGCTCATCCCCGCCGACGAGAGCCGGGGCGCCTCCTCGCCGAACTGCACCTCGGCCTCGAAGCTCCCGGTCAGGACCACGTCCCCGCGCCCGTCCACCGCCACGCCCGTCGGCTCCTGCGTCCCCTCGCCCCCGAACGCCCGGGTCCAGAGCAGCACGCCCGCCGCGTTGAGCCGGGACACCGCCACGTCGCTCCCGCCGGGCTCCGCCACCGCCGAGGCGACGACGACCTCGCCCGCCGCCGAGACAGCGATGTCCTGGGGCCTGCCCGGGGGGAGCATCGTCCCCCAGCGCACCGCGCCGGCCGCGTCCAGCTTGACCACGAACCCGCGCGGCGCGGCCGCGGTGAGCCCGGCCGCGCCCATGACCCCCGCGAGCTCGCCCGTGACAGCGACCTCGCCCTCGGGGTCCACCGCGAGCGCCTGCAGCGAGCCTTGCCCCTCGTCGATGAGCCGCCGCGCCCACGCCACGGCGCCGTCCGCCTCGATCCGCGCCACGAAGATGTCCTGCTCGGCGCCGGTCGCGACCTGCCCGGCGCCGAGGTCGAGGGAGCCCTGGAACTCGCCGCCCAGGATCGCGAAGCCCCCGCCGCCGGCCGCGAGCGCCCGCGCCCGCTCCTGGCCGGCGCCGCCGAGGAGCCCGCCGGGAGGCCCGCCGGGGAGCACCGCGCCGCAGTCCCCTCCGCCGCTGCAGTCGTCGTCCTCCGGCGTCGCGCAGTCCTCGGCGCGGGGCGTGACCTCGCCGGCGCACGCGCCCCAGCGGCCGTCGGCCCCGCACGTCCGCTGGCCGGCGCTGCACGCGCCGACGCCGACCGTGCCCGGCGGCCCGCCGTAGGGGCACGGCTCGATCGTCCCGGGCTCGCAGGCGCAGACCTCGCCGTCGGCCGCGGGGCCGCCTCGCCCGGCTGCGATCTCGTCCACCTCGTCGACAGCGCCGTCGCAGTCGTCGTCGGCCGCGTTGCCGCAGCGCTCCGGCGCGGGCGTCACCTCGCCCTCGCAGGGGCCGTAGCCGTCGCCGGCGGCGTTGCACCGCTTGAGGCCGATCATGCAGGCGCCGACGCCCTCGGTCGCCGGCGGCCCGCTGTAGCAGGCGACGGCGGAGAGCGGCTCGCAGCGGTCCTCCACGAGGATGCCGTCCTCCAGCCCGAGCAGCGCGTTGCACCCGGCGCAGCCGAGCGCCACGAGCGAGAGCCGCGTGCCGATCCCGATCGAGCCGCGCGCGCCCACGTCAGTAGCTCCCGCCCACGACGAGCGAAAAGGCGCCGGGGCCGGCCGCGGCCGCGGCGGTCGTCGCGGCGCGGCGCGCGGGCGCGCCGGCGGCGCTGGAGGGCGCGGTCCAGAACAGCAGGCCGGCCGCGAGCAGCGCGGCCGTGCCGGCCGAGAACGCGACCGTCGAGGCGGTGCCGGCCGCCTGCGCGTCCTGCCGCAGCGCGACCCCGGCGGCGTCGCAGCGGCTCCGCGCGTCGCAGTGGCCGCGGTTCGAGGCGTCCCGGCGGGCGAGCGCCTCGGCGCCGAACACAGCGCCGAGGCCGAGCCCCACGAGGCCAGCGCCGCCGCTCGCGAGCGCGATCACCCGCTGCGCGGGCCAGCCGCCGCCGCCGTCGCCCTGGCCGGCGATCGTCAGGACCGCGGGCGCCTGCCGCCGGGGGCCTGGCGCCGCCGCGGCGCGCGCGGGGGCGGGCGGCTCCCGTGGTTCCAGCTCCAGGAAGGGCACGTCGACGACGACGCGCGCGCCGTCCGGCGGCACGGCGCGCACGAGCGACCAGCGCTTCCTGCCGGGCGCCCGCGCCTCGATCGTGTGCGTCCCCGGATCGACAGGGAGCGCCTGGCCCCACTGCGCGGGCGCGACCGGCGCGCCGTCCCGCCGGATCTCCAGCCCCGGCGCCGCGCCCGCCGCGGGCACCGCGATCGCCATCCGCGAGAGCCGCGGCTCGAGCGCCGCCGCGAGCGCGGCCGCGCGCGCCGCGCGGGGGTCGCCGGAGCTCTTCGCGATCGCCGCGGCCTCGCTGAAGACGTTCCAGGCGCCCGCGGTCCTGCCCGCGCGCGCGAGGCACTCGCCGAGCCGCAGGAGGAGGTTGATCGCCGTCGGATCGAGCGTCCTGCCCTGCTCGAGCACGGCGCACGCCTCGGCGATGCGCCCTTCCTCGAGCAGCTGCCGCGCGACCTGGTAGAGCGCGAGCACCTGCTCCTTGTGTCTTGCGCCGGGCTGGGCTGCGCCGGGCTGGGCTGCGCCGGGCTGGGCTGCGCCGGGCTGGGCTGCGCCGGGCTGGGCTGCGCTGGGCTGGCCCGCGCTGGGCTCGCCGGCGGCGCCGCTCGCCGGGGCGAGCGCCAGCGACAGCGCCGCGATGGCGCAACCGAGCCTCCGTGGGAGCGAGCTGCCCATCGTCGTCCGAGCTCCGCGGCGCATGGCGATCACCAGGGGCTCTCCGACGCGCCTGCCGGCGCGGTCTCGGCGCCGCGGACCGGCGCTTCCACGGCGGCCGGGACGCTGCCCGGCCGCGACACCGGCGCCGCGAGGGCCGCCGCCGGGACGGCAGCCACGGGGGCGGGGGCCGTCGAGGGCGCGTCCGGCGGCGCGGGCCGCTGCGGAGGCCCACGGCGCGCCGCGGAGGCCGTCGAGGGCGCCTCGCAGGCGGCCGCCGCGGGCGCCGGCTGCCCCGGCCGCCCCTGCGGCTCCTGCGGCTCCTGCGGCGCCGCCAGGTCCGCCGCGGCCCCGGACGCCAGCGCCGCGCGGGCCGGCGCGCGCGGCCGCCCGGAGCTCGCCCGCGCTGGCGCTGCGACCCTCGCCGGCAGGACGATGCCGGCCGCGTCGCACGCGGCCAGGGGCGCCTCGCCGGGATCGGCCGGGGACGCGCCGCCCGGGCTGCCGGGGCCGCGCAGCGCGCCGTCGGCCGGGTCGCCGGGCGCCTGTGGCCCGGAGGCCAAGGCGGTCGCCTGCGGCTCCTCGGCGAGCCCCTGCGGCACCCCCGCGAGGCGCTGCGCCACGGCGCCGTCGGCCCAGGTGGACCCCGCCGCGCGCGGCCACCCGGACGGGAGGACCGCCGCGGCCAGCGCGGCGCTCGCGGCGAAGGCGCCGGCCGCGGCCGCGAGCCACGGCCGCCTCGGTCGGCGGACCTCGGGCCTCTGCGTCGTCTCGGGCGGCCGGACGGCGGTCGTGGGCGGGCTCTCGTCCAGCCACGTGAACGTCGGCTGGCTCCGGTGGACCGCCGTGGGCAGCGTCGCGTCGGGCGGCCCGCTCAGCGCGAAAGGCGCGAGCGCGGCGGCGAGCTCGCGGGCCGAGCCCGGGCGGCGGGCCCGGTTCTTCTCGAGGCAGCGCATCACGATCTCCTCGAACCCCTCGGGCAGATCGGCGCGCGCGCTCCGGAGCGGCCGGGGCGCCTGCTCCGACACGACCAGCACGAGCTGCTCCAGCGTCTCCGCGCCGAACGGCAGCGTGCCGCTCACGAGCTGGTAGAGCACGACCCCGAGCGCCCACAGATCCGCGCGCAGATCGACGTCCTTGGGCGTGAGCATCTGCTCGGGCGCCATGTAGCGGCGCGAGCCCATGACCGACCGCGCCGTCGTCATCTCGAGCCCGTCGTCCTCGGGCTTCGCGCACGTGAACTTCGCGACGCCGAAGTCGAGCACCTTGACGAGCGGCGTGCCGTCGGTCCGGTACGTCAGGAACAGGTTCGCGGGCTTGAGGTCCCGGTGCACCATCCCGAGCGCGTGCGCCTCGATCAGGGCGACGCAGGCCTGACGGACGTACTCGGCCGCCTCGTCGATCGGGAGCCGCCCGCGGCGCTCCACGATCGAGCGGAGGTCGTTGCCCGAGAGGTGCTCCATCACGATGAACGGCACGGGCAGCCCGCCCCCCGGCCGCGGCGCGAGCGTGCCCAGGTCGTAGACCCGCGGCACGTGCTCGGTCTTCAGCCGGAACATCCCGCGCGCCTCGCGCTGGAACCGCCTCAGGAGCGCCGCGTTGCCGCAGTACTCCGCCCGCATGAACTTGATGGCCACGAGCTCGCCCAGCGCCAGGTGCCGCGCCGCGACGACAGCCCCCATCCCGCCGATCCCGAGCAGCCGCTCGACCCGGTAGCGGTCCGCGATGACCTCGCCGCAGTGCACCGGCACCACTCCCTCTTCATCGCTCACCACGCGCCCCCCAACTCCGTCGCTCTGAGCTTGCAGAACGGCCAGCCACGATCCCGGACCGGGTTCCTTGCAGGGCCACGCTCGACGCGCTTGCCGCAGGTGTCTGGCGAGATTCGATTCTCCTGGGAGGCAAGGCGTCGCGTCGCCTGTCGAATTTTCCGGCGCGCCTGTGGGCGCGTGGAGGTGCGCTCCGTTCGTCGCGGGCGCCCCGGAGGCCGTCTCCGCCCCGCGCGCCGTCGCGCCTCCGCCCCGCGCGCCGTCGCGCCTCCGCCCCGCGCGCCGTCGCACCTACGGCCACGCCGCGCCGCGCGCGCCAGCGGCGCGCCGCGATCGAGGGGCGCGGTTCCTTTTCGGCGTGGCGGTTCCTTTTCGGCGTGCATTGCGTTAGAGGCGTGCCGTGTCCGCCTCTCCCGCCCTGGTCTGCCGCGGCCTGGTCAAGCGCTACGGCGACGTCGTGGCCGTGAACGGGCTCGACCTCGAGGTGCGGCGCGGCGAGTGCTTCGGCCTGCTCGGCCCGAACGGCGCGGGCAAGACGACCACGGTGGAGATCCTCGAGGGGCTGACCCGCCCCGACGCCGGCGAGGTCGAGGTGCTGGGCGAGCGCTGGGTCGGGGACGGGATCGCGCTGCGCGCGCGGCTCGGCATCCAGCTCCAGGAGACGCGCTTCCCGGACAAGCTCCGGGTCGGCGAGGTGATCGCGCTCTTCCGCAGCTTCTACCCGCGCGGGCTCGACCCGGCGGAGGCGCTGCGCCGCGTGTCCTTGCAGGAGAAGGCGGGCGCGTTCGTGCGCGGGCTCTCGGGCGGGCAGAAGCAGCGGCTGTCGCTCGCCTGCGCGCTCGCGGGCGACCCGGAGGTGCTCTTCCTCGACGAGCCGAGCACCGGCCTCGACCCGGCGTCGCGCCGCGAGATCTGGGACGTCGTCGAGGACCTGAAGGCGCGCGGCCGCACCATCCTCCTGACCACGCACTACATGGAAGAGGCCGCGCGCCTCTGCGACCGCGTGGCGATCGTCGACCGCGGGCGGGTGCTCTCGCTCGGCACGCCGGCGGCGCTCGTCGCCTCGCTGGGCGCCGAGCACGTCGTGGAGATCGACGTGAGCAAGGACATCGCCGAGGAGGAGCTCCAGGCGCTGCCCGAGGTGGAGGCCGTGCGCGTCGGGCAAGGGACGCTCCGGTTGACGGTGCGCGACGTGGCGCGCGCGCTGCCGCCGTTGCTCGCGCTCTGCGCGGCGCGCGGGGTCGAGGTGCGGCGGCTCACGACGCACCACGCGAGCCTGGAGGACGTGTTCATGGCGCTCGCCGGGCGGAAGCTCGCGGGCGAGGAGGCGGCGTGATGGCGGGGTGGCTCCGTTCCCTCCGCGCGGCGCCGCTCGCGCTCCTCATCCGGGCGCGGGTGGTGGAGTTCCTGCGCGAGCCCGAGGCGCTCTTCTGGATGTTCGTGTTCCCGATCCTGCTCTCGTCGGCGCTGGCGGTCGCGTTCAGGAACCAGCCCGCCGAGCCGGTGCTGGTGAGCGTCGAGGAGGGCGCCGGGGCCGAGCTGCGGCGGGCGGCGCTCGACGCGTCGGGGCAGGTCACCCCCAGGGTGGTCCCGCGCGAGCAGGCGCGGCAGGAGCTCCGGACCGGCAAGGTCTCGCTCGTCGTGCTCGCCACCGATCCGCCGACGTACTGGTTCGATCCGACGCGGCCGGAGAGCCGCATCGCCCGGCTCGAGGTGGACGAGGCGCTCCAGCGCGCGGCGGGGCGCGCCGACGCCTTCCGCCCGGCGGCGCTGGAGATGACCGAGAAGGGCTCGCGCTACATCGACTTCCTTGTGCCCGGGCTGCTCGGCATGAACGTGATGGCGACCGGGATCTGGGCGATCGGCTTCTCGATCGTGCAGCAGCGCATCGGCAAGCTCCTGAAGCTGTTCGTCGCGGCGCCGATGCGGCGCTGGCACCTGCTCGCGGCGCACCTCGGGGCGCGGCTCGTGTTCCTGGCGCTCGAGGTCGTGGCCCTGCTCCTCTTCGCGGTCCTCGCGCTCGGCGTGCCGATCGCCGGCTCGCTCGCCGCGCTGGCGCTGGTCGTCATGATCGGCGCGCTGTCGTTCGTCGGCATCGGCCTGCTGATCGCGGCGCGGCCGCGGACCCTCGAGGGCGTCTCGGGCCTGACCAACCTGGCGACGTTCCCGATGTGGATCTTCTCCGGCGTCTTCTTCTCGACCGAGCGCTTCCCCGGCGCGCTCCAGCCGTTCATCCAGGCCCTGCCCCTCACCGCGCTGAACGACGCGCTCCGCGGCGTGATGCTCGAGGGCGCGCCGCTCGCCGCGCTCGCGCCCGAGCTCGCGCTCCTGGCCGGCTGGGGCGTCGTCTCCTTCGCCCTCGCCCTGAAGCTCTTCCGCTGGGAGTAGCCCGGGCTGGCTCGCGGCGGCGGGCCGGCTCGCGGCGGGTGTTTCCCTGCCAGCAACGCTTCCGCAGCGCCGGCGGCTCCGCTGCTGCCCTCGCAGCACGCCGTCGTCGCGGGGGAGGTGAGGCGCCTCGCCCTTGCCGCCGCGCCGGTGGCTCCGCCTCCGGGCACGGCGCTTGCGGTGCGCGCGGCGGCGAGCGGCGGCACGCCCGCGCGTCCGCGCGCGAACGCGAGGAACGAGACCGAGGACACCCATGAGCGACAATCAGCGGAAGATCCGTCTGGGCGCCTTTCTGCCTGGCGCCGGGCACCACGTGGCGGCCTGGCGGCACCCGGACGCGCAGGCGGACGGCGGCATCAACCTGGAACATTACAAGCGCATCACCCAGGCGGCGGAGCGGGCGAAGTTCGACGCCGTGTTCCTCGCGGACGGGCTCGCGCTGCAGAACCGGCCTGGCGCGAAGGGCCGCACGGCTTATGGCGCGAGCTTCGAGCCGGTCACGCTCTTCTCCGCGCTCGCGGCCGTCACCGAACGCATCGGCTTCATCGCCACGGCGTCCACCACGTACGAGGAGCCGTACCTGCTGGCCCGCAAGTTCGCCTCGCTGGACCACATCAGCCAGGGGCGGGCAGGCTGGAACGTGGTCACCACCGGCGGGGGCGAGGCCGCGGGGAACTTCGGGCTCGAGGCGCACCCCGACCATGCGCAGCGCTACGCTCGGGCGCGCGAGTTCGTCGATGTCGTCACCGGCCTCTGGGACAGCTGGGAAGACGACGCCTTCCTCCGCGACAAGGCGTCCGGGGCCTACTACGACCCGGACAAGCTGCACACGCTCGATCACAAGGGGAAGTTCTTCTCCGTCCGCGGGCCGCTCAACATCCCGCGTCCGCCCCAGGGTCACCCGGTGATCGTGCAGGCGGGGTCGTCCGAGGCGGGCAGGGAGCTCGCGGCGGAGACCGCGGAGGTGATCTTCACGGCGCAGCAGACGCTGGAGGACGCGCAGGCCTTCTACGCCGACGTCAAGGGCCGGATGGCCAGGTACGGGCGCTACCCGGACCAGCTGAAGATCATGCCGGGGGTGTTCCCCGTGGTCGCCAGGACGGAGTCGGAGGCCAAGGCGAAGTACCAGCAGCTGCAGGACCTCATCCTGCCGGAGGTCGGGCTGTCGTTGCTCTCGGGGCTCTCGGGCGGGGTCGACCTGTCGGCGTATCCGGTGGACGGGCCGCTGCCGGAGCTGCCGGAGACCAACAACAACAAGAGCCGGCAAGCGCTGATGTTCGACATCGCCCGCAAGCGCAACTTGACGATCCGGGAGCTTTACCTCTGGGTAGCGGGGGCGCGCGGGCACTGGACGATCGTGGGCTCGGTGGAGCAGATCGCGGATCAGCTGGAGGCGTGGTTCACGCAGGGCGGCGCCGACGGGTTCAACGTGATGCCGCCGTGGCTCCCGGGCGGGCTGACCGACTTCGTGGACCTGGTGATCCCGGAGCTGCGGCGACGGGGCCTGTTCCGGACCGAGTACGAGGGCCGCACGCTCCGGGAGAACCTCGGGCTGGCCCGGCCGGCGAACCGCCACGCGGACAGAGCGAGGCCGCGGGCGTCGGCAGCCTGAAGCGGCAGCTCGCGAGCGAGGGGCGCCCTACCGCGAGCCAGGCTCAGTCTCTAGATTCCCAGCCAGCAGAAGGTCGCGCCTCATCGCGTCACGCGCTCTTCCCCAGCAGGTCCGTTGACTCGATGTACGGCGCGAGGTAGCGACAGACCGCCTTCTTCGCCTCCTCGACGTAGAGCGCGCCCTGCTGCTCGTCCTGCTGTGCGGCGAGGGCGAGCAGCGTCGAGGCCAGATACAGCGTGGTCTGCGCGACGACGCGCCGCTCGGCGGGCGGGAGCGCCGGCGTCAGCGGCGAGAGGAGCGCCTCGATCCGTGCCGAGAACTCATCCCCCCACGCCGCGGCCGTCGAGAGCATCGCGCCGGACAGCTGCACGCCGAACCAGAGCTCCCGGTAGCCGGGCTCCGTCCGGTAGAACGCCGCGAGCGCGTCGATCCAGCGCTCGGTCAGCGCGCGCCACGAGCCCTGCGGCGTCTCCGCGACCGCCGCCTCGGTCCGCACCCGCAGCCGCTCCAGGTAACGCCCCGTCAGCGCGTGGAGCACGGCCTCCTTGTTCGGGAAGAACTCGTAGACCGAGCCGATGGACGTCCGCGCTCGCGCCGCGATGGCGTTCGTGGTGACCGCGTCGAGCCCGCGCGACGCGAGCAGCGCCGCCGTCGCGTCGAGGATCCGCTCCTTGCGCCGCTGGCTCCGCGCCTGCAGCGGCACCCGGCGGGGCGCGGTCGGCGGCGGCTTCTTGCGCTTCGTGGCCATGCGCCGAGCGTACTTGACAACCTGAGCAAAAGCTCGACTATATCCGAGTGAAAGCTCATCTTTGGGAGCGGCTCGGGCAGATGGGGCAGGTCGAGCCGTCAGGCGCGGCGCCCGCCGGTGTTACGCCGGTCGGCGAAACCGCCGGGCGAGCGGGCTTGCCTCGACTTGGCTGGCCGGGGCTCGCCGCGGTCTCCGCGGCGACGCTCGCCTACGCCGCGTACCCGCTTGCCGCGGCGGATCGCGCCCTCGGCCTCGCCAGCTTCGGCGTCGCGCTCGTCTCCCTGCTCGCCGTGGCGCGTGCGCCGGAGCGGGCGGCGCTGCTCGCGCCGCTCCTCGCGGTGCTCACGCTCGCGCCCGTGGGGGTGGGGCTCGCCGCGCCCTGGCCGCTCTCCCTGGCCGCGCCGCTCGTCGTGCTCGCGCTGCTCGCGCGCGCCGTGCCGGCGCTGCGGTCGTCGGTGCCGCCCCTGCGGCGCGGGGCGTTCGGGCCCGCGGTCCTCGGCTGGATCGCGGCGGTCGTCCTCGTCTCCGCGCTCGCGCTCGTGCTCTGGGTCCGGCTGATGCGGCCCGATCTGTCGCAGATGCGGGCCCTGCTCCCGCCCGTCTCGCTGCCGCTGTTGCTCCTCGGCGGCCTGGGGTTCGCGCTCTTCAACGCGCTCCTCGAGGAGGCGGTCTTCCGCCTGGTGTTCCTCGGATCGCTGGACGCCGTGACGACCTCCGGCTGGACCGCGGTGCTCGTCCAGGCGGCCGCGTTCGGGCTCCTCCACCTGAACGGCATCCCGAGCGGGGCCGTCGGCGTCGGCCTGGCGGCCATCTACGCGGTGATGCTCGGCGTGCTCCGGCGCCGCGCGGGCGGCCTCCTCGCGCCGTACGTGGCGCACGTCGCCGCCGATCTCACCATCTTCGCGCTGCTGCTGACCTGGACGAGGTGACCCGCGGCTCCGCCGCTTCGCCGGCGTGTTCGGCGGAGAAGGAGGACGTAGGGCTGCCTGCTCAGGCCGTTCGGAGCCCTTGCCGCTGACGGGCGGCGGAGTAGCGTCCGTGAGGGCACGCCACCCCGCCCGAAGCACCATGAGCATCCAGGTCCCCATCGGCATCGACGACTTCCGCCGGCTCCGCGAGCTGGGGCTCGAATACGTCGACAAGTCGCACCTGATCCAGGAGCTCGTCGACAGGCCGGGCACCGAGGTCGTCCTGCTCCCGCGCCCGCGGCGCTTCGGCAAGACGCTCAACCTCTCCATGCTGCGCTGTTTCTTCGAGCGGCACGCGCAGGATCTCTCACCGCTGTTTCGTGATCTTCGGATCTGGCAGGCCGGCGAGCAGTACCGCACGCACTTCCAGCGCTACCCGGTGCTCCACCTGACCTTCAAGGGTGTGAAGGCCGAGAGCTTCGATGCGTTCTGGGAAGTGGTGCAAGACAGGGTCGCGCGCCTCTTCGACGAGCACCGTGACCTGCTCGGCAGCGGCGCGCTGAGCGAGCGTGAGTCCCGGCGGTATCGCGAAGTCCTCGACGGCACGGCCGGCAGGATCGCGTACGAGACAGCGCTGCTCGACCTGTCGAGCTATCTCCACCGCTTCCACGGTGAGCGCGTGGTCATCCTCCTCGACGAGTACGACGAGCCCCTCCACGCCGGGTATCTCCACGGCTACGCTGCGCAGGTCATCGGCTTCTTCCGCGCGTTCCTCACCGAGGGACTCAAGGGCAATCCACACCTGTTCAAGGCCGTGCTCACGGGCGTCCTGCGCGTGGCCCGGGAGAGCATCTTTTCAGGTCTCAACAACGTGGCTGTTTACTCGCTGCTCGCGCCGGAGTTCGACACCTGCTTCGGGTTCACGGAGCCCGAGGTCGAGTCGTTGCTCACGAGGTTTGACCGGCTTGAGCGGCTCCCGTCGCTGCGCGCCTGGTACAACGGGTATCTCTTCGGCGGCACCGTCGTCTACAACCCCTGGAGCGTCCTGAACTTCCTCTCCCGCGAAGACGGCGCGCCGCAGCCCTACTGGGTGAACACGAGCTCGAACGATCTGGTGCGCGAGCAGCTCGAGCGGCGCGCGCTCGCGCTCGAGCCGGCCTTCGCGGCGATGCTCGACGGGGGGAGCATCGAGCGGGTGCTGGACGAGAGCGTGCCGCTCGGGGAGCTCGACCGGAGCGACGAGGTGCTGTGGAGCCTCCTCGTCTTCACGGGCTACCTCAGGGCCGAGAAGCGCTCGCGCGGGTCGATGGAGCAGCCGTCCCACCTGCTCTCGATCCCGAACCGCGAGGTGCGCGGCGTGTACACGACGACCTTCCGGCGGTGGCTCGGCGCGCGCCTCGAGCGGCAGAGCGGCGGGCTCGACCGGATCCTCGCCGCCCTGCTCGCCGGCGACGCCGAGCGCATCCAGGCGCAGCTCCAGGCCTTCGCGACCGACGTGCTGTCGTACCACGACACGGGCCGGCCCGATCCCGAGCAGGTCATGCAGGGCTTCGTGCTGGGTCTCCTCGCGGCGCTGGAGCCGGACTACCAGGTGCGATCGAACCGCGAGTCGGGGCGCGGCCGGCCGGACGTGATCATCCGGCCTTCGCAGCCCGGGAGACCCGGCGTGGTGCTGGAGCTGAAGGTCGCGCGAGGGGGCAAGACGCTGGAGCAGGCCCTCGAGGAGGGGATCGAGCAGATCCGGCGGAACGACTACACGGCAGAGCTGCGGGCGGCGGGGGCGGCGCCGATTCATGCGCTGGCCGTCGCGTTCGACGGGAAGCTGGTACGGGCGGCGCGCGTCCCTGGCGAGTGACGGATGGCAGCGTGTCGGGCGAGCGCAGCTCGCCGGTCATGCGACGGAGGCCCCGGCGAGCACCCCGGCCCGCGGCGCGTCAGCCGCCGTCGATGATCTCGAGGCGGTTCCCGAACGGATCGTCCGTGTGAAACCGCCTCACCTCGGGCAGCTCGTCGCTCCAGCGCACGTCGTGGCCCGCGGCCCTGAGCGCGGCCGCGATGTCGTCGATGCCCTTCACCACGAGGCCAGGGTGGGCCTTGCGCGCCGGCTGGAAGTCGTGCTCCACGCCGAGGTGCACCGCCACGGCGCCCGCGCGGAACCACGCGCCGCCGCGCGACGCGAGCGGCTCGGGCTTCGGGAGGTGCTCCATCCCGAGCACGTCCCGGTAGAACGCCACCGCGCGCGGCTCTTGCCCGGGCGGCATCGCGAGCTGCACGTGGTCGATGCTGACGAACGTGAACGGCATCTGTCTTCAGCCTCAGCCTTTCACCCCCGGCCGGCCGGGCCCGCCGGCTCCGCGGCGGCCGCGCGCAGGCGCTCCTGGATCTCGTCGGAGAGGCACATCCGCGAGACCATGTCCTCGAACGTGTCGCGCCGCCGGATCAGCCGGCTCCGGCCGCCGTCGACGAGCACCTCGGCCGGCCGCAGCCGGCCGTTGTAGTCGTAGCTCATCACGTGGCCATACGCGCCGGCGTCCATCAGGACGACCACATCCCCCTCGGCCACGTCCGCGGGGAACTCGCGCTCGCTGATCCACATATCGGTGTTCTCGCAGACCTGGCCGGTCATCGCCATCGGCGCGGTCCGGCCGCGGCGGCCGTTGATCCGCACCTCGTGGAAAGCGCCGTACATCACCGGGCGCGCCATCGTGTTCATCGAGATGTCCGTGCCGATGATCGTCCTGTATCCCTGCTTGATCGAGATCACCCGCCCGAGCACGTACCCGGCGTCGCCCACGAAGTAGCGCCCCGGCTCCATGACCAGGCGGGGCATCTTCAGGCCGTGCTCGGCGCACTTCTTCTGGACCACCGCCGTGATCTCGCGGGCCACGGCCTCGACGTCGAGCGCCGGCTGCTCCCTCCGGTAGGGGATGCCGAGCCCGCCGCCGATGTCCAGGAACGCGAGGTCGAAGCCGAGCTTCCGCGCGACCGGGCCGATCAGGTCGAGCAGCTTGCCGGTCACGTGCGCGAAGCTCTCCGGCTTGTTCGCCTGCGAGTGAGGCATCATGTGCACCCCGAGCCGCTCGACCCCGTTCTCGAGCGCGGTGCGGTAAGCCTCCTCCACGTAGCGCGGGTGGATCCCGAACTTCGCGGACGGGCCGGCGAACGGCTTCAGATCGGGCGTCGCGATGTCCTCGCCGCTCGGGTTGATCCGGAAGGACATGCAGCGCGGGCGCCCGAGCGCGAAGAGGCGCCGCAAGATCCCGTGATCATCCACGTTGAAGATGACCCCGGCCCGCAGCCCCGCGGCCAGATCCTCGTCCGAGAGGCTGTTGCCTGTATAGATGATCTGCTCGCCCGAGAGCCCGAGCGCCTGCGCCAGGCGGATCTCGTTCGGGCTGGCGGCGTCCACCCCCGAGCCCTGCTCGACCAGGAGCTTCGCTATCTCCAGGTTGTTGCACGCCTTGATGGCGTAGAAGACGGACACCTCCGGATAACAGCTGCGGAGAGCCCGCGTGAGTCGACGGAAGTTCTCCCGGATGCGCTCGGCATCGTAGGCATAGAGCGGCGTCCCGTACTGCTCCGCGAGCTCGCGGACCGAAATGCCCCCGATCGTGATCTCTGCCTCTTGCATACTCCTCGTCGCTTCAACGCTCCAGCGTGCGAGCCGACCTCGAGAAACCGTCCTCGATCGTCCTCGGTCGTCCTTAATACACCAGCATACCATGTACCACCGACGGCCGGCAACGGCGCGCCTACTTCTCGGCGGTCAGGCTGCTGACGAGGTGGCGCCAGAGCACGCCGAGCCCGCCGACGAACAGCGAGCCGTGGCGCTTGTCGATGTCCTCCGCCGCGGCGGGGTCGAACGGCAGCTGTTGCGGGTCGATGACCTCGAGCAGCACGCGCTCGTCCGGCGTGGGCGAGGGGTGGAGCCGCAGGCGGCACGAGCTGCCGGGCGTGCGCGGGCCGGTCGGCGGGCTCGCCAGCCCGTCGAGGTACGCGACGAGGTCGTCAGCACGATCGAACTCGAGGTCCCCGAGGTGCTCGCCGATGAGCGACGCGCGCACCCGGCGGATCGAGCGGCCCAGGGCGTCGTCGGGGTCGTCCGCCTCGACCGAGGCGTTGATCTCCGTGTCGATCGAGAGGCTGCGGTTCGTCAGGTTGGCAGAGCCCACCGTCAGGAAGCGGTCGTCCACGATCATCACCTTCGAGTGGATGTACGTGGCGCGCTCGGCCGTCTCGTCCTCGCCGCACGACGGAAGGGTGTAGTAGACGCCGAGGCGGTGGCCGGTCTCGGCCGCGGCCGCGCGCAGCTTGCCGAGCATCTTGGCCTGGGAGAGGCCGACGGCGATCTGCTCCTTCATGGTCTCTGCCTCCATGTTCAGCATGAGCACCACGTCGAGCGGCGGACGGCCCTCGGCGCGCATCCGCCGCTCGATCCCGTCGGTGATGACCTGAGCGCTGAAGTACTGCGTCTCGATGTAGATGAAGCGCTCGGCGGCGTCGATGGCGTCGAGGTAGATGTCGCGGATCTCGGTGCAGTGCTCGGCGCCGGTGGGCGAGCCGTGCGGGTCGGTGCGGCTCAGCGTGACGTGCCCGGTCTCGAGGGGGATGCCGCCCTCGGGGCGGTAGTCGGAGAACGTCGGCTCGGTCCCCTCGAGGTCCGGCAGGGTCATGGCCACGCCGCCGGCGCGCCGCCAGCGATCCGTGAAGATCTCGGTGAGCGCCCGGGCGACCGCGCGGCTGCGCAGATAGGCCTGCACGTCGTGAAACGGCTTGTGCGGCTCGCCGCGGCTGACGCGGAACGGGTTCTTGTTCGCGTGGCTGCGGTCGTCCCAGCGGTGGTCGCACAGGTCGAGGCCGCCGAGGAACGAGAGCTCGCCGTCCGCGACCACGAACTTCTGGTGATGGGAGGCGCGCTCGACGTGGGTGGAGTCGAAGAGGAAGTGCAGGCGGTGATTCGTCCACTCGAAGACGAGCTGCTGGAGCCACTCGCGCTCGAGCGCGAACACGAGGTGGAAGTCCCAGGCGAGGATGTAAACCTGGAGCTCGGGGTTGATCTCGCAGAGGTGGCTCAGGAACTTCAGCAGCGTGATCGGGCTCGATACCTGCTCCTCCCGCCCGCCGCGGAGCAGGGCGACGTCGCTGTCGAACTGCCAGCCGGCGAGGAGGAGGTACCGCCGCGCCCTGGAGGCGACCCGGTAGAACTCGGGGTAATACTCGTCGGCGTCGACCAGCAGGCCGATGCTGTCCACCGGGGTGTCGCACCACGTGTGGCGCCGAGGGTCGATGATCTTCGACATCGCCCCCTCCTTAGCGGCACGCGAGGCGCCCTGCCAGGGCATCGCCCTCGCGCCGGGCTGGATCTGCCGCCGTCGCGCGGTGAAACCGGTGGAAAGGGGGCGGCGCAAGGCGCGGTGGCGCCATCAAGAGTCGCACGTCAGACACATGACACCAGGTCGTCACGGGTTCGCTCCGCGGCCAGCCTCGTTGGTCCTTCTCGGTTGCGTCGGTTGCGTCGGTCTTCGCGTCAGGCGGCGCCTACGGCCTCGCGTGCTCTTCGATGAGCCGCTTCAGGCTGACCACATCCGGTCGGAGGTCGCTCGCTTCCCCGATCGCGGCGAGCCGCTCCGCCTCATCGGGCGAGAGATCAGGGCATATCCACTCCAGCAACGCCGCCAGGTCCGGCGCGCCGTCGCAGCTATAGCAGTCGTCTGGGATGGGTGTATTGTCGGGGAAATCCCGGAAAACAAGGTCCGGCATGGTATCTACCTTCGCGCCGTCATCACGGTCAGGCCGTCAGTACGGCTCCTCGTTCCTCTGCGGCTCACGGCTCACGGCTGACAGTACGGTTCGCGCCGGGGGGCGCGGCGCCCACGCCCGCGGCGCGCTGGCCACCTCGGCCATGGCGCCGGTATGGCGCCGGCGCCGCGACACGGCAAGCGCGCTCGTCGCCGCCGCCGCGCGCGCTCGCCGTGCGCTCGCCGTGTCCGAAGCGCGGCGGCGGAGCGGGCCCGTCGAGCTGGCGCCCGCGCCGCCCTCGAAGGCACCGCCGCGCGCGGGCGCGCTTGCCGTGTCGCGGCGCCGGCGGGGGCGTGTCGCGCGTCATGAAATGCGATGTCGAGGGCTGGCGCGACCGTCCCGTGCTGCTCGACACGCTGAAGCCCCCGCCGTGCGAGCGCGACGATCCGTGCAACGGCGCTGTCCTGGTCTGCATGGGGCCGTATGCGTGCGAGGTCATCTTCGATGGCGGCGGCTGCCGGGACCTTGTCTTGCGTTGGCCAAGACGGCATTTTCTTGCTGAAGTGCAACGACATGGGGAGGGCTCGGGCAACGTGATGGTTGCGTGTGGGACGAATTTTGCGCTGTGGCTTGCGGCGTCCTCAGCGGCTCGATCCACAAGGAATGCGGGACCTCCCGTTCGTGCCCGACGATCGGCTGCGATCGATCCGCGCGGGCGCCGCGGCGCTCCGGAACAGCGAGGCGGCGAGGTGACGGGGCGGCGAGCCGGCGCGACGGGAGGCGCCCGGGATCGGGGTAGCCAGGACCACGCGACCTCGATACGCTGGGGCTTGCATCACCACTTGCCCCCGCGTGGGGCAGCCAGGACCACGCGACCCCTAGCTTCCATGGCTCAGTATGGCGACGTGCCCCAAGTGCGCTGCGGTGTACGATGAGAGCGTTACATCGTGTGTGGCGGACGGCAGTCCGCTCCTGCCTGCGGAGCTGTGCCTTCCCGCCGAGCCGCTCCTCGCCGCGGACACGATGGTCGGCGAGTACCGCGTCTCGCGGAAGCTCGGCGCGGGCACGTTTGGAGAGGTGTATGCCGGCGAGCACCCGCTGATCGGCAAGAAGGTCGCGATCAAGGTCCTGAACCGGCGGTTCGCCGCGCAGCCTCAGGCCGTCGCCAGGTTCGTCGCCGAGGCCCGCGCGGTGAACACGATCCGCCAGCGCAACATCATCGATATCTTCTCATTCGGCGTGCTCCCGGGGCTGCAGCGGCACTACTTCGTCATGGAGCTGCTCGACGGCATGACGCTGGGCGAGCTGTGCCGGCGCCGGCGGCGGCTGCCGTTTCCGACCATCGTCCCCATCGTGCGCGGCATCGCCGACGCGCTCGACGCCGTCCACGAGGCCGGCATCACGCACCGGGATCTGAAGCCCGACAACGTCTTCCTCGCGGCGGAGCGCGACGGGACCTGGTTCCCGAAGCTGCTCGACTTCGGGATCGCGAAGCTCGCGTACGGCGAGGACCCGGAGCAGACGAGCACGGGGGTCGTGCTGGGCACGCCGCAGTACATGGCGCCGGAGCAGGCGCGCGGCCAGAAGACAGGGCCCGCCGCGGACATCTACGCGCTGGGCGTGATGATCCACAAGATGCTGACGGGGAGGTCCCTGTTCACCGGGGCGTCCGCGGTGGATCTGATGTGCAAGCACGCGTCCGACCCGCCGCCGCGGATGTCGAGCGTCTGCGCCGACCTGCCGCGCGAGCTCGACCTGCCGGTGCTCGCGATGCTCGAGAAGCGCGCGTGCGACAGGCCCCCGAGCGCGAGCAAGGCGGTGGCCGACCTGCTGGAGGTCGCGCGGAAGATCGGGCTCGGGCGGGACCGCGCGCCGGAGGAGCCGGCGGCGTCCGCGAGCGCGAGGAGCGCGACGAGGACCATGAAGGAGACGGCGGCCTCGGTGATCGGCAGCGAGGCCAGCGAGAGCCCGACGTGGACCTCGGAGGGGACGCTGGCCTCGGTGATCGGCAGCGAGGCCAGCGAGAGCCCGACGTGGACCTCGGAGGGGACGGCGGCCTCGGCCACGGAGGGCGCGAGCGCCCCGACGACGGGCTCCATCGTCGCGACGGGGCCCGCGGCGACCGCCGAGCGCTGGGCAGCGGGCAGCTCGGATGCCGGTACGTTCCCCACGTCGGAGCTCTCGGGCACGCTGCCGAGCTCCACCCTCCCGGCCACGGAGAACGTGCCCGTGCCGCCGGCGAGCGCTGGAGACACGTCCACCCGGCTGTCGGGGCACACCGCGGTCGGCGCTGACCCGGCGCACGCAGCGGACCCGGCGCACGCAGCGGACCCGGCGCACGCAGCGGACCCGGCGCATGCAGCGGACCCGGCGCACGCAGCGGACCCGGCGCACGCAGCGGACCCGGCGCATGCAGCGGACCCGGCGCACGCAGCGGACCCGGCGCACGCAGCGGACCCGGCGCACGCAGCGAATGCGGACGGCCGGTCGTCGACGCGCGAGGTGGCCGCGATCGAGGCGCCGTCCTCCGCTCCAGTCGCGCGGGGCGCGGCGGCGAGGCGCCGGAAGCTCGTGATCGGGGCCGCCGCGGGGCTCCTCGCGGCGGTGTCGGCGTGGGCGGTCGGGCACCCGTCGGGGCTCCCGCCGCTGGACGCGCCGAGCGCCATGGCGCTCGCCCCCGCCTCCGCCGCGCCGCCGGCGCCCGTGAGCGCCGCGCCGCCGGCGCCCGTGAGCGCCGCGCCGCTGGCGCCCGTGAGCGCCGCCGCGCCGCTGGCGCCGTTGCCCGCCTCGCCGGTAGAGACGGTCGCGGTACGGCTGTCGACGCGGCCCGCGGACGCCGGCGTCTGGATCGGCGACAGGAGGGTCGGGAGCTCCAGCGCGCCGCTCGCGCTGCCGCGCGGGAGCGAGCCTGTCGAGCTGGTCCTGCGGAAGCCAGGGTTCAAGGACGCGAGGGTGAAGCTCAGTCCCGACCGAGACCGCGAGCTGGACGTGACCCTGTCGCCGCTGCCGACGCCGCGGCGGGGCGCCAGCGCCGCGCGCGGCACGTCGCTGAGCCATGGCGGCGGCCTCGACACGCTCCTCGACCAACGTGAGTGACCCGGCGAGATGAGATGAAGAGAGGGCTCTCGTTCCTCGGCTCCGGCGTGCTGCTCGGGGCCGTCACGCTCTCCGGCGCGGCGTCCGCGGAGCGCGCGGTCAAGCCGATGGCAGAGGCGCTCTTCCGGCAGGGGCGCGACCTCTTCAAGAGAGGTCAGTACCCCGAGGCGTGCGCCAAGTTCGAGGAGAGCCAGCGCCTCGAGCCGAAGCCAGGGACCCTGCTCAACCTCGCCGTGTGCCACGAGAAGGTGGGCAAGCTCGCGACGGCCTGGGCCGAGCTGAGCTCGGTGGAGGAGGTCGCGCGGCGCGAGGGCCCGCCCGAGCGCGAGGCGTTCGCGCGCGCGCAGCGCGCGGCGCTGGAGGGGCGGCTCGCGCGGCTCGAGCTCAGGATGGAGGCGCCGCCCGCGAGCTTGCGCCTCACCCTGGACGGCGAGCCGCTGAACGGCGCCGCGCTGAACGCGCCGTTCCCCATCGATCCGGGCCGACACCGCGTCGGCGCCGCGGCGCCGGGGAAGAAGGAGTGGTCGACGGCGGTCGAGGTGCCGTCCGAGCAGGCCTCGATCGTCGTCACCATCCCGGCGCTGGCTGACGAGCCGCCGCCCGGCGCGCTCGCGCCGCGCGCCGCGGCGGCGCCCCGGCCGCAGGAGCCGAAGCCGCCGGCGGACAGCACCGGGACGACGCTGATGGCGATCGGGTTCAGCGTGGGCGCGGTCGGCCTGGTGGTCGGAGCGGTCGCGGGCGCCCTCACGCTCTCGAAGTCCGACGCGCTCGCCGAGGTGTGCACGGACGACCGCTGCCCTCCGAGCTGGGGCGGCGAGCTCAGCACCGCGAAGACGCTGGCCAACGTCTCGAACGCCGGCTTCGCGGCCCTCGCGGTCGGCGCGGGCGTCGGCGTCGCCGGCCTGCTGATGCAGCCCTCGCGCAGCGCGACGGCGGGCGCGAGCGCGGCGCTGACACCGGTGCTCGGACCGGGAGCCCTCGGACTACGCATCCGCTTCTGAGAGCGGGGCTCACCCGCGTCGGATACGGGCCTCGAGCGGGGCTCACCCGCGTCGGATACGGGCCCACCTCGACGTTTTCGGTGCTCGGCGTGCTGGAGCACGCCTGTGCGCCGAAAACGCCGATCTGGGCCCGTCTCCTGTGCGGGTGAGCCCCGCTCGGTACGCCGAGGAGCGTGGATCAGGAGGGAGAGTGAGAAGGGGAGGACAGCGGGGGGCAGGGCGCGGTCGGTGCGCTGGCGCGCGGAGACGCCAACAGACTTCAGGCGACGTCAAGAGATTTCAGGGGGCGCAGCCGATCCGCTCCGGCGCGACCGCCACGTCGTCGTACCACATCGACCGCGCGGGGCCGTGGAAGCCGAGGTAACCGAAGCTGAACGTCTTGAAGTCGAGCTTGTCCCAGCCGGCCTTGTCGATGATCTTGGTGCCGTTGGCGTAGACCTGGACGTCGCCCTTGGTGCCGTCGAAATAGGCCTCCATGCAATGCCAGGTGTTCGCGGGGAGCTTCGTGCCGCTCCCGCACATCGAGGTGGCACCCTCCTGGAGGACCAGGGCGTCGTGCAGGTTCAAGAGGATCTGGCAGAACTGCTCGGCGACCTCCACGTTGTGACCCTCGTTCGGATCGCCGTTGCCCGTCATGGCCTGGAAGAAGGCGTTGTGCTCGGCCTGACCGATATCCACGCTGCTGCGCACGTAGAGCCGGGCCCAGAACTTCGGCCCAGGCGCCGGGACGGAGAGCATCCTCCAGTCATAGCCGCTGCCCCCGGGCTTCACGTGCAGCGAGTGCGCGCCAGCGTGGAAGGTCGACGCGTCGATCTCCATGTTGTTCAACGCGTCTGCCGCCTGGTACGAGGGACGGTACGTCGCGCCCTCGGGGAGCCCCGCGGCCTCGAAATCGGAGCAGAACGTCGCACTCGCCGGGCACGCGCCGCTCGGCGTCCCCGCGCCGGTGCTCGCGGTGGTCGTGCCGGGATCGCCGGTGCCGGTGGTGGTGGTGGTGCTGGGGTTGCCCGCGCCACTGGTGGTGGTGGTGCTGGGGTTGCCCGCGCCACTGGTGGTGGTGGTGGTGGTGGTGGGAGTGCCAGCTCCGCTGGTGGTGGCGCTGGGGGTGCCCGTGCCCGAGCTCACGCTCGAGGCGCCGCCGGTCCCCGCGCCGCTGCCGCCGGCGCCCCCCGTGTCCGAGCCGTCCGAGCTACCCGTGCAGCCCGCCACCGCAGCGGCGAGGGCCAGACAGGAGATCCCAACCAAGGTGAAGCGTGCAGTCTCGCGATGAAAAGTCATGTTGACGCTCGATGGGTATCGGCCCGTTCACCGGAGCTGCGCGCTGCGCAGCGCGGCACGTTCGCCGTTAATTCTAAGGACTTGCTGCTCGCGCCGAGGCGCGACAAGCGCTCGACGCGGCCAACAGCTTTTAGCAGAACTCGCCGCGCCCCGGGAGCCGTTCTTCCGTGTCCAGAGCCGCTGTAAAGTTGCCAGCTGGCTGCGCGCGGAGCGGTGTCTCGTCTCGCCTGCTCCCGCGGGGGCATCGCGATTGGCGCGCATCGCGCCGTCGCGATGCGCTGTTCTCTCGAGTCGAGCGCGCCGCTCGCCAAGGGCTCGACCTCGCTCACGGAGCGCGAGCGTGGGAGTGGCGACGACCTCGGCTCACTGCACGATCGCGCTCGGCCGCCCGCGCGCGGCGCTCCACCGGATCCGCGCGGGGCGTGCTCGCCTGCGGTCGAGGAGGCGACGGGCGCCAGGGCGGCGCGGCATGTACGCTGGGCGCCGCCGCGGGAGCTCCCTTTCGGCACACAGCGAACCAAGGCCTCGTCGTGCGATCTCACCGCCCAAGCCTCACCGCCTCGATCGTCGCCGCCCTGCGGGCGCTCTACACCGAGATGCCCGAGCCCTACCGCCTGGCGCCGGACCCGCTCGCGGCGCGCCTCGTCCCGTGGCCGCTCGCGCTCCCGGCGCGCGCGCTGGCGCTGTCGGCGGGCTCGCCCGCAGCCAACGCGAGCGCCCGCGCCGTTCACCGCGGGCTCGGCCTCGCCCTGCTCGGCGTGAGCTACCACGTCGCGCTCCGCACCCGCGCGATCGACGACGCCCTCCGCGAGGCCGTCGCGCGGGGCGCGTCCCAGCTCGTCGTCCTCGGCGCCGGCCTGGACAGCCGCGCGATGCGCCTCCCCGAGCTCGCCGGCGTCCAGGTCTTCGAGGTCGATCACCCGAGCACGCAGCGCTACAAGGCCGATCGGCTCGCCTCGCTCGGCCGCGCGGGCGCCGGCGCGGAAGGCCCGGGGAGCGCCGTGTCCGCGGCGGAGCTCAAGGCGGCCGGGCTCGCGCGCGTCGCGGTGGACTTCGAACGAGACCGGCTCGACGAGGCGCTGCGGGCGGCCGGCTTCCGCCCCGCCGAGCCGGCGTTCTGGATCTGGGAGGGCGTGACCCCGTACCTGACGCCCGAGGCCGTCGAGGGCACCTTGCGCCTCGCAGCGGCCCTCTCGGCGCCCGGGAGCCGCATCGCGCTGACCTACGGAATGCTGCCCGACGACGATCTCCCCGCCTGGTCGCGGCGCCTGATCAAGGGCGTGTTTCGCTCGATGGGCGAGCCCATCCGGGCGCCGCTCACCCGCGACGCCATGCACGCGCTCCTCGCGCGCGCCGGCCTCCGCGTGCTCTCCGACGAGTCGGCGGTGGACTGGGCCGCGCGCTACTGGCCCCCGCAGCGCGGCATTCGCGCCGTCGAGCGGCTCGCCGTCGCGGAGCGTTGACCGTCGCAGCGCGGCGCTGACGGCCAGCGCTGACGGCGGACCAGCCGAGGGCTCGCTCGGAGTCAGCCCTCCTCGCCGCCTTCTCTCCGGATACCGAGCTTCCGCATCTTGCTTTGCAGCGTCGTCGGCTTGAGCCCCAGCGCCGCCGCGGCCCCGCCCTCTCCGTAGATCTTCCCGCCCGAGGCCCGGAGCGCCTCCTCGATGCACCGCTGCGTCGCCTCTCGATAGGTCATGACGCGCCCCTTCGCCCGGGGCGCCGGGGTGAACGGCGCTGACAGGACGAGCTCGTCCCCGGTCGACATCACCATCGACCGCTCGATCACGTTCTCCAGCTCCCGCACGTTGCCGGGCCAGTCGTGCGCCCGCAGGCGCGCCACCACCTCGGCGCTCACCCGCGGCGGCGTCCGGCCGAAGCTCGCGGCGACCTTCTCCACGATGACGCGCGTGAGCGGCTCCAGGTCCTCCGGCCGCTCCCGCAGCGGGGGGACGACGATCGGAAACACCTGCAGCCGGTAATACAGGTCGTCGCGGAACGCGGTGCTCGCCACCATGGCTTCGAGCGGCCGGTGCGTCGCGGCGATGACCCGCACCGAGACGCGCACCGGGCCCTCGCCGCCGACGCGCTCGATCTCGCCCTCCTGGAGCACGCGCAGGAGCTTCGCCTGCGCCGCCCTCGGCAGCTCGCCGACCTCGTCGAGCAGCAGCGTCCCGCCGCTCGCGCGCTCGAACAACCCGAGGTGCCGCCCGGCGGCGCCCGTGAACGCGCCGCGCTCGTGGCCGAAGAGCGCGCTCTCGACGAGCCCCTCGGGCAGCGCGCCGCAGTTCACCGCGAGGAACGGCCGCTCCGCGCGGCGCGAGAGCGCGTGGATGCGGCGCGCGATCACCTCCTTGCCCGTGCCCGTCTCGCCGCGCACCAGCACGGTCGTGTCTTGCCGGGCGACCAGCGGCACCATCTCCTGAAAGATCGCCCGCATCGCCGGGCTTGCCGCGACCACCTCCCTCGGCAGCGCGACGCGATCGAGCTCCTCCCGGAGCGCCCGCTTCTCGCCCTGCGCGCGGCGCGCGATCGCCGCGACGCGCCCGAGGACCTGCACCTGCCGGAGCGCCACGGCGAGCAGGCGGCCGACGGCGTCGAGCAGGGCGGGGGAGAGGTCGAGCGCCGCGCTCTCGGCGAGCGCCATCGTGGCGCAGCCGACGGCGCCCTCCGCGTCGCGGAGCGCGAAGACGGCGACGGTCTCGCCGCCGGCCCCGCGCCGGACCTCCGGCGCGCCCGGCGCGCCGGCGCCGCGGCGGAGCTCGAGCCGCAGCAGCGGGAAATGCCGCGCGAGCACGGCGCTCGCCGCAGGGACGAGCGTCGCTTCCGTGTGCGCGCGCGCCGCGGCCTCGCCGAGGTCGGCGAGCAGGCGGAGGGCGCGATCGGCGGAGGCGGTCATCGGGCGCGGCGGGACGCCACCGAAATGGCGTTGCGCGGCACCGTAGGAGCGTTGCCCGGGCCGCACAAGGCCCGCGCAAGCCCGGGAAAAGCCGCTCCGACCGCGGGCACGCGCCGTGCGGAAGAGGCGGGCGCGCGGACGACCGTTCCGCGGAGAGGAGTCCCCATGGCCTACGTCATCGCCGAGCCCTGCATCGCCACCTGCGACACCGCCTGCGTCCCCGTCTGCCCCGTGGAGTGCATCCACGGGCCGCTCCCGGCCGGCGAGATCGCACGCATCCCGGAGGGAGAGCGGAAGACGCGCCTCGCGCGCCTCCAGCTCTATATCGATCCGGAGTCGTGCATCTGCTGCGGGGCCTGCGAGAACGAGTGCCCGGTGGATGCCATCTTCGATGAAGAGGAGCTGCCGGCCGACTGGCAGCACTACCGTGAGATCAACGCCCGCTTCTTCGCGCAGCGCGGCTGACGCTCCGGGCGAGC
This sequence comes from Sorangium sp. So ce1153, assembly GCF_051521595.1. Taxonomy (NCBI): domain Bacteria; kingdom Pseudomonadati; phylum Myxococcota; order Polyangiales; family Polyangiaceae; genus Sorangium; species Sorangium sp. So ce1153. The sequence continues at coordinate 9,651,759 of NZ_CP150361.1, read as the reverse complement.
TCCTCGGGAGAGGGCGCGCCACGTCCGCTCGGCCGCGAACGACGCGGCCGAGCGGACGTGGCGCGCGAAGCGAGGTTGTCCTGCAGTCGTGTCCGGGTCTTGGCGGACAGCGTGCCGTCATGACGCCAGACACGCTGTGCGCGAGGAGGACCACCGCTGCCCGATCGGCCAGTCGGAAAAGCTCTTTGCGGCGCTCGTGCGCTCGGGCAAGGCGCCGGTGGAGTTCATCCGCTTCCCCGGCGGCGACCACCACCTCGCGGAGCACGGCAAGCCGAGCCACCGGGTGTTCTACAACCACCGCCTCATCGAGTGGGTCGAGCGCTACTGCGCGAAGGAACGGAGAGGCTGAGCCGCGCGGTGGTAGGATGCCCCCCGACCGGGAGGAGGCATCCATGAAGGCCGCGGCCGCGCTGGTGAAGGACATTCGCGAGGAGCTCCGTAGCATCGACGATCAGCTGCGGGCCCACCCCTATCCGGACGCCCTCGAGCGGGGCGAGGTCACGCTCGAGGGGCTGAAGGCCTTTCCGGGTCACCAGCACCACGTGGCGCTCAGCGATCTGCGCTCGATGGCGATGATGCTCCAGCGCTTCGCGGACACGCCCTGGCGCGATTTCTGGAGCGGCGTCCTCCAGGGCGAGCTCGCGGCGCCCGGCGGGATCGCCGCCATGGGCCAGAAGCTCGGCATGACCAGGGACGACCTGGATCGCTACGAGGTCACCCCGGAGGGGTTCGCCTACGCCACCCAGATGGCCTGGGCGGCGGCCAACGCCTCCGCGGCCGAGATCGCGTGCGCCCTGCTGATCAACTTCCCCGCCTGGGGGTTCAACTGCGGCAGGATGGGCAAGGCGCTCCGCGAGCGGTACGGCTTCGGCCCGGAGCACACCGCCTTCCTGGACGCGTTCGCGGGGCTGCCGTCGTTCGAGGACACCGCGGTGGCGATCGTGCAGGACGGGCTGGACCGCGGCGTGGAGCCCCGGGCGATCCGCCGCACGACGAGGCTCTTCCAGGCCTACGAGAAGCTGTTCTGGGACGCGATGATGACGCTCGGCGCGCAGCGGGCCCGCGGCTGACGCGGGCCTCACGGCGCGCGGCCGGCGCCGGGTCGCGCCCCGGACCCCGGCCGCTCACCCCCCCCGGAGCCGGCGCAGGAGCACCTCCGCCGGCTCGTAGTCCCGGCCCTCCGCCCGGGCCAGCTCCGCCTCGGTGGGGACCAGCTCGCCCGAGAACGCCCTGGCGAGGATCGTCTGCGGGAGCCTGTCGGCGCGGGCGGCGGCGGCGGCCACGCGCTCCTCGATCGCGCAGGCGAGCGCGAACAGCGCCTGCGCGCGGCGGACGATCTCCGCCTGCTCCTCCGTCGGAGGCACCGGCGCAGGGATGCCGTTGAGCGCCGCCTGCGTGAGCTTCGGCTGCGCGGAGCCGGTCACGTGGTGCTGGAGATCCAGCGAGTTCAGGAGCAGCTCGAGGTACCCGAGCAGCACGCCGGCCTTCGGCTGGACGACGTGCGCGTGGTTGTTCACCCAGAACCTCCCGCTCGCGGGGAAAGCCACCGCGGTGCTCCTGGACAGGAGGTTCGCCCCGTCCTCGGCGATGAGCAGGTAGTCTCCATCGAACAGGTAGCCATCGATCGCGTCGATGACCCCCGACGCGCCGTAATAGGGGTAAGGCCCCCGGCGCGCCTCGCGCGCCGTCGAGCTCACGGGGACGCGGCGGCCGTCGTGGTTGTCCACCAGCGCGCCGAACGGGCGCAGGGCCCACGACGCCGGCAGGCGCGTCGCGCCGGCGTCGCCGTGGCCGCCCGGCCCCGGCGCCGCGGGCGGCGTGCGCAGCGGGGCCTCCGCCAGCCCGTCGGCCGACGGAGCGGCGCGCGATGCGCGGGCGCGGAACTCCTCCGTCAGCCGCCCCGAGCACGCCGACGACAGCACGGCCTGGCGGAGCCGCCGGAGGATGAGCGACGCCGTGGCCAGCCGGGTCTTCGCCGCGTTCACCTCGGCGAGCAGCGCCTCGACCTTCGCGACGATGCGGCGCTGCTCGGGGAGGGGAGGCAGCGCGAAGGGGCGCTCCAGCGTCTCGCGCACCTTCACGAACGGCTGCGCCGAGCCGCCCTTCACCCAGAAAGCCTCGTTGTTGAGGTGGAGGAACAGGTAGTCGAGGTCGACGGCCCCGAGGTCCGGCCAGACCACGTGGGTGTTCGCGATCGCCGACCACCGCCCGCGGGCCCTGAACGCCTTCCCGCACCGCGTCCCCACCGCCGAGACGACGAGCGCCTCGCCCTCGTGCTCCCAGCCGTCGCACCACACGTCGGGGCCGGACGCGCTGAACCCCTGGTAGAGCCCGGGTCGCCCCTCGGCGTGGAGCTTCCCCTTGATGAGCTTCGAGCTCCCGCTCCGGTGCGCGCAGATCGACGCGAGCGTCGTCTCGGCCCACCCCTCGGGCAGGTACCCGCTCACCCCTCCGCCGCCTTCGCCCCGCCCTCGAGCAGCGCGAGCACGCGGCCCAGCGCGGCGACCGCCTCCTCCAGCTCCTGGATCGCGTCGGTCGCCAGCTCCTCGGGCTCGGGCAGCTCGCCGGCGTCGTCGGGCGACTCCTCCCTGAGCCACTTGAACCCGTCGAGCTTGAACTCCCGCTCCTCGACCTCGCGGCGCTCGAGGCTCCGGAAGCGGCCCTCCCGGGAGCTCCCCGCCTCGCGCCGCGCCCGCCCGTCGGGATCGTCGCCGTAGCACCGCTCGAACTCGGCGAAGTGCGCCGGCGAGAGCGGCCGGCTCTTCTTGGTGATCGAGGGGACGCTCGTGCGCGCGTCGTAGATCCAGACCTTCTCCGTCGGCCGGCCCTTCGTGAAGAAGACGACGTTGGCCTTCACGCCCGGGCTGTACGGCGTGAACGTGCCGCGCGGCAGGCGGAGCACCGTGTGCAGGTCGCAGCCCTCGGCGAGGACCTCGAACACCTCGCCCGCCTGGTCGGCGAACAGGCAGCTGTCCGGCAGGACCATCGCCGCCCGGCCGCCCGGCCTGAGGATCGTCAGCACGTGCTGGATGAAGTTGAGCTGCTTGTTCGCGGTCGCGATCGCGAAGTCCTCGCGGCCCGGCGTCTCGTGCGCCCCCTTCGTGCCGAACGGCGGGTTCGTCAGGACCACGTCGAACCGCTCGCGCGGCGGTGGGGCGTCGAGCGAGTCGCCGAGCGCGATCCTCGGCTCGATCCCGTGGAGGTACAGGTTCATGAGGGCGAGCCGGCGGGGCCGCGCGACGAGCTCGTGGCCGAAGAACGCCTCGGCCTTGACCCGCTCCGCCGTCTCCCGATCGAGCGCCCCGCGCGCCTCGGCCTCGAGCCACTCCCAGGCGGCGACGAGGAACCCCCCGGTGCCGCACGCCGGATCGCAGACGGCGAAGCCCGGCTTGCCCCGCGGATCCGGCCGCATGCACCGCACGATCGACTGGATCAGCGCGCGCGGGGTGAAGTACTGCCCCGCGCCCTTCTTGCCCTCGGCGGCGGCCTTCTCCAGCAGGCCCTCGTACGCCGCGGCCTTGATGTCCACGCCGAGGCGCGTCCACTCGACCTCGTCGATGAGGTCGACGAGCCTCCTGAGGCTCGCGGGGCTCTTGAAGCGCGGCTGCGAGCCCGCGTAGATCTCCCCGAGGACGCCGGGCGCCGCGTCGAGGGCCCGGAGGACCTCGGCGTAGCGGTCGAGCAGCGCTTGCCCGCTCCACGCGCGCAGCGCGGGCCAGGAGCAGTCCATCGCCTCGGGGGCGCCGCCGGGCGCCCTGCGCTCGACGCGCGAGAGATCGAGGCCCCGCTCGGCGGCCATCTTCAGGAAGAGCAGGTACGTGATCTGCTCGATGTAGTCCCCGTAATCGATGCCGTCGTGGCGGAGCGTGTGGCAGAACCCCCAGAGCTTTCCAACAACGTCGGTCATGCGGCGATCGCTTCGGTCGGGTCGTGGTGGAGGCACGTCGGTGCGCGGCGCGGGGAGCGCCGCCTCGTGGCGGAGCCGCCTTACCACGGCCAGGTCCCCACGGCGGCCGCTGCGCTCCTGCACGGCGCCGGGACGCGCCGCCGCCGATGTACTAGGCTCCGGCCGTGCCGCGCGCCCCCACCTCGCTGCTCGCGCTCCTCCTGCCGCTCTCCGGCCTCGCCTGCGCGTCCTCCTCGCTCCCGGACCCGAAGGAGGCGGTGCAGGCCTACGCCGACGCGGCCGCGCGCGGCGACGCCGACGCCATCTACGGCATGCTGAGCGACCGGAGCCGCACGGCGATGTCGCGCGAGGAGGTGCGGCGGCGGGTGGCCGAGGCGCGCGCCGAGCTCGCCGAGCAGGCCAGGAGCGTCACGGCGCCCGGGGTCGTGGTCAAGACCCGCGCCCGCGTCCGCTACCCGGACGGCGAGATCGCCACGCTGGAGCTCGACGACCGCGAGCGCGCCTTCCGGATCTCGGCTGCCGACGCGCTGCCCGCGGGCGGCCGCACCCCCGAGCAGGCGCTCGAGCAGCTCCGCCGCGTCCTCGCGCGCCGCAGCTACGCCGGCCTGCTGCGGGTCCTGACGCCGGCGACGCGCAGCGCCATCGAGAGCGACCTCCGCTCGCTGGTCGAGGGGCTCGCCCAGCCCGAGGGCCTCGAGGTCAAGATTGCCGGCGACTCCGCGACGGTTCAGATCCCTGGCGGGCACGAGGTGAAGCTCCGGCGCGAGGCGGGCGTATGGCGGGTCGAGGACTTCGATTGAGGCGATGGATCGGGCCGGCTGGCTCCCTCCGGCCGCGCCGCCTCGGCGCCGCGGCGCTGGTGCTCGTCGCGACGCTGCTCCTCTCGGCGATCCCGCGCCCCGTGCGCGCCTTCGGCGAGGAGGGGGCGTGGAACCCGCGGCCGCTGCTCACGGGCAACGCGCGCTGGGAGGGCGTCCGCGCCAGCGCGCCGGCGCGCTGGTCGTTCGAGCTGGAGCGCCGGACGAGCGCGCCCGCGCGCCGCAACCCGACCACGGTGCGCGCCGATGACCCGGCGCTCCTCGCCGAGCCGTTCGCGCTCTGGGGTGGCGAGGGCGACATCCCGGCGCTCACCGAGCGCGAGGTCTTCGGCTTGCGCCGGTTCCTCGCGCTCGGCGGCGTCCTCCTCGTCGACGACTTCGCCCCGGGGAGCGGCGCGTTCGGCCGCGCCGCGCGGCGCGAGCTCGCGCGCGTCCTGCCGGAGGGCTCGCCCATCCCGATCGGCACGGAGAACGTCGTCTTCCGCTCGTTCTACCTGCTCCCTCGCGCGGTCGGCCGCGTCGAGGGCCCGCAGAAGCTCTCGGCGATCGTGCGCGGCGGCATGCCGCAGGTGATCTTCTCCGACCACGACCTCTCCGGCGCCCTGGCCCGCTCCGACGGCGGCGGCCCGAGCGTCGAGGTCACGCCCGGCGGCGAGGCGCAGCGCGAGCGCGCGTTCCGCCTCGCCGTGAACATCGCCATGTACGTGCTCTGCTCGAACTACAAGGACGACCAGGTCCACGCGCCCTTCCTGATGCGCCGCCGCGCCATCGACGACGCGCACCCCCGCTCCGCGCCCGCGCTCCCCGGGCCGCCCTGAGCCAGCGATGTCGGAGCGCCTCGTCCCCGCGCCGAAGCTGATCTGGCAGAACGACCACTACACGGTGCTGCTCGACGCGACGCTGGGCATCGTCTGGAACGTGCGCAGCGGCAGGCCGTTCGCCTCGCTCGAGGAGCTCGAGGCCGTTAAGGCAGCGCTCTGCCACTGCCTCGATGGTCTCGGCCGCTCGCGGTATGCCCTGCTCGTCGACGTGCGCGCGGCTCCAGGCCGCAACGACCCCTCGTTCGAGGCCGCCATGGACCGCATCCGGCCGCGCTGGCTGCGTGGCTTTCGCAGGGTCGGCGTGCTCGTGCAGAGCGTCGTCGGCGCGATGCAGATCCAGCGCTATGCGAGGCAGGACGGCATCGAGCGGCTGGTCACGGCCGACGAGTCCGCCCTCCTCCGGTACCTCACCGAAGAGGGCTGAGCGGCGCTCAGCTGCGTTATCTCGCACCGTGCTTGTCCGGGGAGGACACGGTCTTTTGAATCGCTCCGGGGGCGCTGCGCCGGCGAGGGGCAGTCACGTGACCGGGAGGCGGACGCCAGGGCGCGTGCGGGCGAGGAATGTTCCGTGATGGGGCTGGCCTCGTTGATCGCTGCCTGGCGATATCGCGCCACCGTCGCGCTCATGGACCCTCGAGCTCATCAGCACAGGGGTGACCAGGGCCCGCTTTTCGTGTGCGCAGAGGCCCAGTGGGGACGGTGACGCGCGTCAGCTCCGCCCTGGGTTGAACCGCTGGAGCCAGCGCTGCGCGCGTGATATGATGGACATCCCGGCGATCGGTGTCGCACGGGACTTGCTACGAATGGGTAGGGCACGGCGCCCCGAAGAAGAAGGAGTGCGGGATGGATCTCAGGGCATGCTGCGCGGCGCTCTGCGCAGGGATGGTGGGTCTCATGGGGTGCGGCGGGGACTCGGGCACAAACGGGAGCAGCGGTTCGCCGGGCGGCCCGGGCGCGAGCGGCGCGGGGGCCGGCCAGGGGCAGGGAGGTGACCCCTTCGGCGTCGGGGGTGACCCCTTCGGCGGCGGGGGTGACCCCTTCGGCAACGGCTCCAACGGAGCGAACGGTGGCACGGGGGGCGGCGCGAACAGGTCGGGTTGCGAGCACGTCGATGTCGTGTTCGCGCTCGACAACTCCTCGAGCATGGAAGAGGAAAAGGAGTCGATGCGCGAGGTCGTATTTCCGGCGTTCGCGCAGGCGCTGCTCGATATCAGCGGCATCAAAGATTTCCGCGCGGCCGTGCTGGACGCCTGCCCCAGCCCCGCGAATTTCCACACGCGCGGCGCCGCGGGCGAGTGCTCGTTCCAGAGCGGAAAGCCGTGGATGGAGAGCTCGAGCGCCGACCTCACGGGCGAGTTCCAGTGCGCCGCGGATATCTACTCAGGCGATGTCCAGTGCAGCGGTGACAGCGACGACGAGCAGCCCGCGTCGTCCATCGCCGCCGCGCTGGAGCCGCCGTTCTCGACCGGTGAAAACGCGGGGTTCCTCCGCGACGACGCGCTGCTCGTTGTGGTGGCGATCACCGACGAGGACGAGCAGCCCGTCCCGCGCCAGCAGATGCAAGCGATCCACGACCGGCTCGTCGCCACGAAGGGCGAGGCGAAGAACGTCGTGTTCCTCGGCATCGCCGGGAGGACCGATTGCGAGGGTGCTTATGGGAGCGCGGATGAAGCCGAGGACATGCAGCAGCTCGTGGATACGTTCACATCTGACAACCGTGGCTTCTTCTGGGACCTGTGCGAGGGGCACCTCGAGGACGGGCTCACGAACGCCCTCACGGCGATCGAGGAGGCGTGCACCGAGTTCGTGCCAGTCGTGAATTGACGGAGGGCGGCCCTGCTGCCGCCGCGCGCCGCGAGGCGCGCGGCAGGTCGGACCGGCGGGCCTGCGAAATCGACAAGAAGGTGAGCGCGGCAGAGCCTCGCCTTGGCCGAGCGACTACCTTGCTTCTCTGACATGAGACGACGCGCTGTTCGGGCTCGCTCCGGGCCTGTCTGCGGCGAGAACCCGGGTGGAGCGGCGCTCACCTCGCGCGTCAGGAACCCCTGGCGGGGTCTCTGACACGCGAGCTGCCGCCGGGCGCATGGCGGAGCGCGTGGGCGATGCCGCTCTGCAAGGTGCTCAGCGTCGTGATGCCGGAGAGGTCCACGCCGAGCGTGACCAGCGTCTGCGCCACCTCCGGGCGGACGCCCGTGAGCACCACGCGCGTACCGAGCAGCTGGGCGGCGCGCGCGGTCCGCGTCAGCGCATCGGCGACGAGCGTGTCGACGGCGCGCACGCCGGTGATGTCCAGGATCGCGGTGTGGGCGCTCTGGCTGCTGATACCGGCCAGCAGCGTCTCCATGATCAGCTCCGCGCGCGCGCTGTCGATCGCCCCGACCAGCGGCATGGCCACGACCTTGTCAGCGAGCGGGATGAGCGGCGTGGACAGCTCCCGGAGCGCGGCCTGCTGCGAGGCGATGATCTTCTCCTGGAGCGCGGACCGATCGGCCTCTGCGTGCTTCAAGGATGTGATCTCGGTCACGATTCCTCCCATGCCGATGGGCTCGCCGTGGTCGCCGTGGATCGGGAATTTGACCGTGAAGAAATGACGTTGAGAGTCGCCGGCCGGCAGGGCCTCTTCGAATTGCATGACCTGTCCGCCGACGATCACCTCTCGCTCCTTGGCCATGAGCAACTCGGTGACCTCGGGGATCATGGGGTTCAGCTCGGCCTCATTGCTGCCGATGAGCTCGATGATGTGCCGCTGCATTGCCTGCGCATGAGCGCGGTTGGCGAAGACGTAGCGTCCCGCGATGTCCTTGATGAAGATGCTGCTGCGCGCGTTGTCCACCAGCTGCAGGAGCAGCTGATAACGTCCGTGCACCGTCCGCTCTCTCCGCCGCGGGTCGACGGTGTCATCGACGATCGACGCGATCTCGTGCACGTCGTCTCGGTCGTCGCGCAGCACGGCATAGGTCCACCGGCAGAGGAGCGCGCGCCCCTCCTTCGTGGTGGCCCCGCTCGTCGCGGTGGCGAACCGGCTCTCCATGCGGGGAAAGCCGAACGCCCGCACCGCCTCCGGCGACACGGGCTCTGCTGCCACGAGGTCGGCGAGCCTGCGGCCGACGGCCTCATCCGCCCGCCATCCGAAGATGCGCTCGGCGCCATCGTTCCAGCGCGTCACCGTGCCTTCCGGGCGCCAGTGGATCAGCGCCGGCACCGCCGTGGGCAGCAGCCACTCGGGGGCAGCGTGAGCGCCCGAGCGGAGCGCCGCGCCGTCGAGAGCGCCTCGCGACGCCGCGCTGTCCGCGGCCCACAGCGCCGAGCCGTCGAGGCCGCCTCGCGACGCCGCGCCGTCGAGCGCGTCCAGCAGCGCCGCGCCATCGAGCGCGCCCCGCAGCGCCGCGCCGTCCGGCTCCGCCGTGCGGCCATCGGCCCGCTCCGCCAGCGCCTCCTCCAGCACCTCGATGCGAGCCCGCAGCGCCGCGTTCTCTGCCCTGAGTCGCCCTGTCTCCGTCTCCCCCAGCTCTTCGCGCACCATTGGCCAGCTACCAGAGCGTATGCGCAGCGTGCTCGGCATTTCAAGGTTGCCGACCGGCCTGTTCAAGGTTGCCCCGCAGGTCGCAGACGAGGCGCTGAGCGGTGATACCCGGCGCTGATGTGCTGAGCGCCAGGCTGGGACACCCCGCCCCGATGTACTAGGCTCCGCCCGTGCCGCGCGTCCTCGACCCGCTGCTCGCCCCGCCGCGCTCCCGCGCCGGCGCGGCCAGCGGGCCTTCCTCTTCACCGTCGTTCTCTCCCGCTCCTGCGCTCCTGGAGCGGCCGTGACCCGGAGCCTCGCGCCCTCGGGCGACCTCTCCTCGCCGGTCGTCGCCGTCGCCTGCGTCGTCGCCGCGCTGAGCCTCGTGTTGCTCGTGCTCGAGCTCTTCCGGGCGCGCGGGCGCTCGGGCGGCGCGCCCGTGCGCGCGGCGCTCGGAACGATCCTCACCGGCGCCCTCGCCGTGCTCGGCCTGCTCGCCGCCATCCTCCGCCCGGTCGCGGTCACGTCGCGCGGGAGCCTCGTGGGACCGAAGGTCGTGGTGCTTGTCGACGGCTCCCGGTCGATGGACCTGCCGGGCCTCGCCGGGACCCGCCGCGACGCCGCCGACCGGGCGCTCGCCGAGCTCGGCAAGCGCGCCGACGTCCGGCTCTCGCGCTACGTGTTCGGCGAGGGCGCGCCGGCGCCGGCGGAGCCGGCCGGCGCAGCCGCGGCGGCGGGCGAGGGCGCCGGCGCGACGCCCGCGCCGGGCGGGAGCGCCGCCGCGGCGCCCGCGGAGGGAGACGCAGGGGCGCAGGCGTCCGCCGGCGCGGCCGCGCCCTTCGTGTCCGCCCGGCCGCATCGCCGCTCGGACCTCAGCGCCGCGCTCGAGGCGCTCGCCCGCGCCGCCGACGAGCGCCCGTCGGCGTTCGTCGTCGTCTCGGATGGACGCCTCGACCGCCCCGGCCCGGACGACACCGCCGCGGCGACGCGGGCCGCGCTCGAGGGGCTCGACGTCCCGGTGCACACGGTCGCCGTCGCGACCGAGGCCGTGCGCGACGCCGGGGTGCGCGCGGTCCGGACCTCCGGCGCCGCGGTCGCCCACCAGCCGCTCTCGCTCCGCATCGACATCGGCTGCAGCGGCGGCCTCGCGTGCGACGCGGTCCCGGTCGTCGCCCGCGAGCTGCGCGAGCAGGGCGCGCCGACGACGCTCGCGACGGGCACGGCGCACGTCGACGAGGGCGGCGTCGGCACGGTCGAGCTCGGCGTGACGCTCGATCGCGCCGGCACGCGCATCCTGGAGGTGGCGATCCAGTCGCCCCAGGGCGACGAGCTCCCCGAGAACGACGTCCGGTACATCACGCTCGACGTCGCGCGCGACCGCATCCGGGTGCTCCACGTGGCGGGCCGGCCGACCTACGACGTGCGCGCGCTCCGGATGTGGCTCAAGGCCGACGCCTCGGTCGACGTCGTGGCGTTCTTCATCCTGCGCACGCCGGGCGACGAGGTGAACGCGGCCTCCGACGAGCTCGCGCTGATCCCTTTCCCGGTGGACGAGCTGTTCAGCGTGCACCTGTCGAGCTTCGATGCGGTCGTCCTGCAGGACTTCGACGCCGCGCCGTACGGCCTGACCAAGCACCTCCCGGCGCTGGCCCAGTACGTCGACAAGGGCGGCGGGCTCATCATGGTCGGCGGCCCGAACGCCTTCGTGCAGGGCAACTACGCGCGCACGCGGCTCGCCCGCGTGCTGCCGGTGGACCTCGACATCGGCCGCGCGCCCGCGGTGGACCTCGGCGCCTTCGTGCCGCGCATCACCGCCGCGGGCCGCGCGGCGCCGGTGCTCGCGCCGCTGCTCGCGCTGATCGGCGACGAGATGCCGGAGATGCCGGGCACCAACGTGGTCGGCGATCCGCTCCCCGGGGCGACGGTGCTGATGACGCACCCGACGCGCACGACGGCCTCGGGCGCGCCGATGCCGGTGCTCTCGCTGGGCGAGCACGAGAGCGGCCGGACGATCGCGCTGACGCTCGACGGCAGCCACCGCCTGCTCTTCAGCGCGTTCGCCTCGAGCTCCGCGGGCCGCGCGCACGGCGCGTTCTGGGACGCCCTGCTCGGCTGGCTCATGCGCGACCCCCGCTTCGAGCCCGCCGCGATCGAGCCGCGCGGCGGCTGCCTCGCGGGCGAGGAGACGACGCTCGTGCTGCGCCCGCTCGCGGGGCAGGGGGGCGAGGCCAGGGTGACGATCGCGCGCCTCGGCAGCGGCGCGGTCGTGCGCACGCTGAGGGCCCGGGTCGGCGACGGCGGCGAGCCGGTCGAGCTCGCGGCCGGCCGCTTCGAGCCCGGCGGCTACGCGGCCACGGTGGAGATCCTCCCGGCGGACGGCGCCGTCGCGGCCGTCGGCGCCGACGACCGCGGCGGCGGCGATCAGAAGCGGGCGACGACGCGGCGCGATTTCGCGTGCGAGCGCGGCGGCGACGAGTGGGCCGATCCGCGCCCCGACGTCGCCCGCCTCGAGGAGATCGCCCGCGCGACGGGCGGCGCGTCGGTGCTGCCGCCGGGCGCCGGCTCGCTGCCGCTCCCGGCGGCGACGCAGGTGGCGGCCGAGCGCCACGTCGCGCCGCTCCTGCCCCCGTGGGCGTGGACGCTCGCGGCGGCCGTGGCGCTCGGCGCGCACTGGATCGTGCGCCGGCGCGGAGGGCTCGCGTGAGGTGGCGGGCCATCGCCCGCCCGGAGTGCGCGCGCACGCCCGCGCGCGCCTAGGCTGCTCTCGGCTGCTCGTCTCGGCTCAGGGGAGCCACGGCTTCTCCAGCGGATCAGCCTTGTCGCCGACCCAGACCCTCAGCACCGCGAAGTGCTCCGGGTTCCCGCTGAGGAGCGCGTGGTTCACGATGAGCAGCGTCTTCGCCGAGTCGTCGAACGCGACGTTGGCCGGCGAGTCGAGGGGTATGTCGTCGCAGCGGGAGCTCTCGATGCGCGACTCCTCGTCCCCGTCCTCGTCGAGCACCGAGATCGCGTTGGCCCCGGCGAGCGTGACATAGAGCTTCCCCGACCTGCCGAACGCGAATCCATCGGGCGCCTCACCGGCGGTGTAGTCGTGGACCAGCTCGAGGTCGGCCTCCTCGGGCTCGTGGACGAGGGGGATGCGGTAGATCGAGCCCAGGGTCGGATCCGAGAGGGAGAAGGTCACCGAGACGTAGACATACTCGCGCGACGGATCGAGCCGGATCCCGTTCACGCCGAACGGCTGGGGGCCACCCCCCGCGAACGCCGCGCTCTGAAACCAGATCTCCGGCGCGCCGCCCCCGGGCGGATAGCGGAAGATCGTCGCCTGGAGCGAGTCGGTCACGTAGGCGTGGCCGCCGTCGTCGAAGACGATGTCGTTCGGGATCGGCGGCAAGTCGACGGGCGTCGGCGAGCACGCCTCTCCGGGCGCGGCCGCCGCGCACGTCGGCAGGTCCGGCAGCGGAGAACCGTAGCCCTCCTGGACATATCCATGTCCAGTCTTCGTGAAGCGCAGCAGTCCGAGCTGCGTGCTGAGCGCGTAGACCCGGCCCTCGCCGTCGATCGCGATGCAGCTCAGCGCGTGCTCGGCGCCCAGCGCCTCGCCCGCCACCGTGATCGTGCTCTTCAGGACCTTGCTGTCCCTGTCGTACACGAAGATCTTCGACGGGCCCCGGCCCGCAGTGCCGAACGTCGCCGGGCCAGACACGTAGACCCGATTGCCATGGACAGCGATCCCCTCGGGGAACCCGGGATCTGCGGGGGTCCTGGCGAAGGTCTTGATCTCGCCGTGCCAGCCCCTATCTGCCCGAGCCGGAGCCGCGATCAGCATCGAGACGGCGGAAAGAAGCATCAGGGCGCCATGGACAAGCCGCTTTCCGCTGGAGCGCGATAGTTTTGACAGCACAGAATACGACATAGATCCCTCCTGTATCCGTGATCCACGGACCGGGGTTGTCGGAATGACCGGTATCGAGAGGCCAAGGTGGATCTGTATGGCCTCATCAACCCGAAGAGGCGTTGATGATGACAGCAGTATATGCAGATGCGCCAATCGACTGTCGAGCCAAATTTCCCTGGCTCATAAAACACGGCGAGGCGGACGCGCGCGCCGTCGTCGCTCCTGACTTTGCTCCTGAGTGTCGCTCCTGATTTCACGTGCGATTCTGCGTGGTTGCGCGGTTGCGTCCCTGTCGGCTCGCGCGCTGGTGCGCTTGTCGACGTACATGATCGCGCGCTGTTGGCCGCCTGTTGGCGTAACTATTGCTCGCCTGTTGACAGTCGCATGTCCCAGGTGCGTGTCGCCATGTTATCGATTCTCATTGAAGCGCGCGCCGAGCAGTGCGTAGTCGCTCGCTCGCGCGCTCGGCGCGGCGCACCGTCGTGTCGCGCCGGGCAGCGCGCAGTCATCGTGCGCTCGCGCGCTCGGCGCGGCGCGCCGGCGCGCGAGATCACGCGCTCGCGTCGGGCGGGAGCAGCGGGAGCGCCGCCCCGAGCCTGGCGAGCTTGTCGGGATTGCGCATGATCCAGATCGCGTCGATTCCGGCTGGCGAGACGTCCAGGCCCAGCGCGGTCACGACCCGCGTCCCCTCGTAGACGAGGAGGGCGGGCCCGCCGTTGACCGACGCGATCCGGGTGACCGGGCCGACGCTCTTCCGCAAAAGACCGATGAAGTAACGCGTGATGCGATCGCGACCGCTGAGCACCCGGCGCGCCGAGCTGGCCTTGCCGCCCGAGTCGGGGGTCGCGCTCGCGCCCTCGGCCAGCATCGCGGCGAGCGCGCCGGCGTCGCCGCGCGCCGCCGCGTCGAGGAACGCCCCGAACAGACGCCGTCGCTCGGCCTCGGTCGCGCGGAACCGGGGCTGGCGCGCGGCCACGTGCTCGCGCGCCCGGTGCACGAGCTGCCGGCAGGCGGCGGGCGAGCGGCCGAGCGCCGCGGCGACGGCGCTGAACTCCCAGTCGAACACGTCGCGCAGGATCAGCGCGGCCCGCTCGAGGGGCGACAGGCTCTCGAGCACCACGAGGAACGCCATCGAGATCGACTCGACCCTGTCCATGCGCGCGGCCGGGCTCTCGGCGGTGCCGCGCTCGTCCTGGCAGCCCGCCGCGGCCACCTCGCCGTCGAGCAGATCGCCCGTCGCCACGGGCTCGGGCAGCCACGGCCCGACGTACGCCTCGCGCCGCGCGCGCGCCGACTTCAGCACGTCGAGGCAGAGGCGCGTCACGATCGTCGCGAGGTACGCCCCCGGCGACTCGGGCGCCTCCTCGACGGACCGCGCGCGCAGGTAGGCCTCCTGGACCACGTCCTCGGCCTCGGCGGCGCTGCCGAGCATCCGGTAGGCGAGCCCGAACAGCGAGCGCCGGTGCGCCGTGAAGCACTCGGCGCTCACCCCCGCCGCGGCGCTCATGTCGCGGCACCGGACGGAAGCCGCCCGCCGTCCGCGACGCCGCGGCCGCCGGCGACGATCTCCGGCGCGGCGGCGCTGCCGGGCGCGTACACGAGCGCGTCGTCGTCGAGCATGACGCGCCTAGGGCCGCGCCGGCCAGGCGACGGGCGTCGGCACGAGCCGCGGCTCGAGCGTCCCGTCGCCCAGCTCGCCGTTCCTGTTGTCGCCCCAGCAGAGCATCTCGCCGGTGCGTTTCAGCGCGCAGCTGTGGTCGCTGCCGAGGGCCAGCTCGACGACGTCGGTCAGCCCGAGCGCGTCCGGCGTGAACCCTGGATCCTGCGTGCCGTTCCCGAGCTGCCCCTTCGCGTTGTCGCCCCACAGGAGCACCTCGCCGCTCGCCAGCACCGCGCCGGAGTGCCTCGCGCCGAGCGAGAGCCGGAGCACGTCCACGAGCTCCGGGATCTCCCGGGGCGCCGCCTCGGTGTTCACGGTGCCTGTCCCGAGGCGGTACTGCTCTCCGAGGCCCCAGCAGGCGGCGACGCCGCGCTCGGGCGCGGCGCACGTGTGCAAGGCGCCCGCGGCCGTGAGCGCGACGGTCGTGAGCCCCGGAATGGCGACCGGGACGGGCTGCTGCTCGAAGTTGCCAAGCCCGAGCTGGCCATACCGGTTGTGGCCCCAGCAGAGCATCGAGCGCTCGCCCATCCGCTCGATCATGCTCGCGCAGGTGTGCGAGAGGCCGGCGCTCACCGATTCCACGTCGTCCAGGACCACGGTGGGCACGAACAGGTCGCTCTCGTCGCCGTACCCGAGCTGGCCGAAGCTGCCCTCGCCCCAGCACCAGAGGTCGTGCGAGCTCGTCACCGCGCAGGTGTGGGTCCCGCCGACGGCGACCTGGGTCGCGCCCGCGAGGTCCTTCGCGCGCACGGCCGTGGGGAAGTTCGTCGCTTCGCCGTCGCCGAGCTGCCCGCTGTTGCCGGCGCCCCAGCACGCCACGCCGCCGTCCTTCAGCACCGCGCAGGTGTGCGTGCGCGCCGACGAGATGCTCGCCGCGACCGTGGCGGCGGGGCCTTCGAGGCCGACGACCTGCCGGGGGATCGGACGATCTTGCTGGAGCGTGCGGTCGCCGAGGTTGCCCCAGGTGTTCCTGCCCCAGCACCAGACCGTGCCGTCGCTGAGCACCGCGCACGTGTAATCCGTGCCGGCCGCGATGTGCGTGGGCACGACGCAGCCGCCCTGCACGCACTGGCCGCTGCACGGCGCGTCGCAGCCGCCGCAGTGCGCGGTGCTCGTGAGCAGATCCGCCTCGCAGCCGTTCTCGGGATCCCCGTCGCAGTCGCCGCGGTCCGCCTCGCACGCCAGCGGCTCGCAGACGCCGTCGAGGCAGCGGGGCGCGCCGCCGAAGGCCGAGCAGGCGACGTCGCACGCGCCGCAGTGCTCGATGTCCGTCCTCGGATCGACGCACGCCTCGCCGCACGCGAGCTCGCCTTCCGGGCACCCGCCGCCGCTCCCGCCGCTCCCGCCGCTCCCGCCGCCGGTGCTCGAGCTCGTCGACGCGTCCGGCGGGCGGACCTTGAACTCCTCGCCGCACGCGCCGGAGGCGAGGGCGCCGGCGACGGCAACGAGCACGTACGCCGCCGCGAAGGGCAGCGAGGCGAGCGGGAGCCGGCGGGCCCGGGGTCGATGCGTGAAAGCCATGGAGGGCGCTTTTCCCTTGCGTTGTGGCGCGGCGGCGCCGTGGTCGCGCGACGGCGCGAGCCGCATTCTAGACGAATTCGCGCGCCGGGATCCCTCGCCCGCGCGCGCCGAGCGGTCCGCGGGGCGCGTCGATCAGAGCGCCGCGACGAGCAGGTCGTCGAGCGTCGGCGTCTTCTGGAGCACGCCGAGGTCCACGAGCTGCTTCGCGAGCGTCTCCCAGCGCTCGCGGGTCATCGCGCCGAGGCCCTTCTCCTTCGCCTCGGGGGTCTCGATGAGCGGCCGCTGCGCCTCCGCCGCGGCGACGAAGGTCTCCGCGTCCATCGAGGTGTTGAGCTTGGCCATGACGGCGTTGGCCCGGGTCGGGTCGTGAAGGTAAGCGCGCCAGCCCTCCCGCGTGGCGCGGGCGAACGCGCGGACGCGCTCCGGGTTCTCCTTCCAGAGCGCCGCGCGCGTGATCACGACCACCACGTACGGGTTGAACCCCTCGCTGGCGACGAGGAACGTGGCGGGATCGCTCCCCTTGCGCCTGGCCGCGATCGGCTCGGCCGTGATGAAGCACTGCTGCGAGAAGTCCTTGTCGGCGACGAAGCGGGCGACGCCGCCGTCGTACGGCACGACCTTCACCTTGTCGAACCCGTACTTCTTCTTGAGGTACGCGGCGTAGGGCAGCCCCGGCTCGATGGCGAGCGTGCCCGACTTGAGGACGTCGGCGATGCCCTTCGCGCCGCGGCCCTCGTGGGTCATGATGGCCTGCGGCGAGGTCTGGAACACGGCGAGGAGGGGGAGCACGTCCGCCCCGCGGGCGCGGGCCGTGAGCACCTCGTCGGCGCCGGAGATGCCGAAATCGACCTGCCCGCCGGCCACCATCTGGACGACCGGCACGCCGGCGCCGCCGCCGAGGATCTCGACGTCGAGCCCCTCCTTCGCGAACGCGCCCGACTCGCGCGCCTCGTAGAACCCGCCGAACTCGGGCTCCGGGACCCAGTTGAGGGCGAGCTTCACCTTCGCGGCCGGCGCGGCGGGCGTGCCCTGCGCGGGCGCGGCGGGCGTGCCCGGCGCGGGCGCGGCGGACGCGCCCTGCGCAGGCGCGGCGGGCGCGCTCCCTGCAGGCGAGGCGGCCGAGGAGCGCCCGTCGCCCTCGGGCGACGACGAGCGCGAGCAGGCCGGGGCGAGGACGGGGACGGCGACGAGCGAGGCGAGAGCCTGGAGGAACAGCCGGCGGCTGTCGGTGGAGTGCATCAGCGATTGATCTCCGAAGGATGCCAGCGCCGCAAGAGCCGCTTGCCGGCGAGGTCGACGGCGCCGAAGAGCGCGAGGCCGAGCCCGGAGGCGAGCAGGACGGCGGCGAAGAGCAGATCGGTGCGCAGCTGGCGGTAGGCGGAGAGGACGAGGATGCCGAGGCCGGCGGCGTCTTCCGAGAAGCCGGCGACGAACTCCCCGACGATCGCGCCGATGACGGCGAGGCCCGCCGCGATCCGGAGCCCTGTCACGATGTGGGGGAGCGCCGAGGGGAGCTCGAGCTTGCGGAGCGTGGCGAAGCGGCGGGCGCCGTAGAGCCGGAAGAGGTCGCGCAGCGCGGGCTCGACGGAGCGCAGCCCGGTGAGCGTGTTCGCGATGACCGGGAACACGGAGACGATGAACGCCGAGACCGCGACCGCGCGCAGGCCGGGGCCGCACCAGAGCACGAGCAGCGGGGCGATGGCGACGATCGGGACGGTCTGCAGGAAGACGGTATAGGGGTAGAGCGCCCTCTCGAGGGGGCGCGACGAGGCGAGCGCGATCGCGGCGAGCACGCCGACGGCCGCGCTGAGGCAGAAGCCGGCGAGCGCGGCCTTGGCCGTGGTGACGGCGCCGGCGAGCAGGGTGACGGCGTCCGCCGCGCCCGCGCGCGCGACGTCCGAGGGGGGCGGGAGCAGGTACGCGGGGATGCCGAGGGCGCGGGCGAGCACCTCCCAGAGCGCGAGCAAGAGCACGAGCGCGGCGAGGGGCGGCGCGACGACATGGAGCAGGGTGGGTCGCACTGCTTTGCCTCTCTAGCGCGCCGCCGCCGCGCCAGGAAGAGGGCGCGGCGCGAGAACCCCGGCCGAGGCGGGCGCGTGCGCCTCGGGCTCGCCGGCACGCGGGTACATCAGAAACGCGCGCCCTCGCGCGCTCCTCGGTCCGTCGCGCGCCGTGCTGTCAGAGATCCCGCCGCCGTGTCGCGACGCCGCCGTGTCGCGACGCCGCCGTGTCGCGACGGCGAGGCGACAGGCACGATGCGTCCGGTGAACACGACTCGCCCGGGCTGCGCGACATGGTGGTCTGCGACTCCGGCTCTCATCGCCGGCTCGCGCGACGGAGCTCGTCGTCTGCCTGGAACGCCCGCGACGGCGGGCGGAGCGTGGATCTGTCCGGGGAGGGGAGGCGCGGGGCGCGGCGCCTCGAGGAGGTTACTTGCCCTTCTTGGCGGGCGCCGCCGGAGCAGGCGACGCCTTGGCTACCGCGGCTGCCTTCTTCTGGTTCTTCTCCGCCGTGTCCTGCTTCTTCTGTCGATCTTTGGCCTTCGGAGATTTGTCACCCATGGGAGCACCGCCTCGGTGGAATGCGTTGGTAAAATCCACCTTGCGCGAGGCTAGCACCATCCTTCGCGGCGAAGTCACGAACTTTGTACTTCGCGGTGGACAGCATCTCGCGTCTCGCCCGCGGTCGCCCACCGACGGACCCAGGCCGCGGGAGGCCGTCGCGTTCCGCGCTTGGCCGCTCGGCCGCTCGGCCGCTTGCTGGCGTCTGCCGGTGCGCGGCGCGCGACCCGCCGGTGGGTGTCCACGGCGTGGACAGCCGCCGTCCACCGGCTGGGCGCGGGCGGGGGCCGCGGCGCGCGGAACGCCTCGAAAACAAGGAGGTTCGATGCGGCACCTGGCTTGCTGAACAGGTCGACCGACGGGCACCGGGAACAGCCGCTGTCCGCCGGCGTTCACCGACCCAGAGGGAGCCTCTCATGAGAGCCACGTACCGAAATGACGAGGACGTCGCCCGTTTACACATCGAGTCGCTGCTCGCGCGCCACCGCAGGCAGGTCGAGGCCCTCCCGGAGCACCTCCCTCGCCTGTACCGTCGGCGCGTCGCCCGGTCCCTCGCCGGGCAGGTCGCCCTCGGCGGCACGATCCCCGTCCTCGTGACCGCGGCCGCGCCGTACTTGCCCGGCCTCGGCGACCTCCTCCCCGGCGCCGTCACGGCCGCGCTCCTCGCCCCAGGCGCGGTCGCCGCGTGCGCATACCTCGCCGGCTTGCACCTCGCGGACGTCAGGCTTCGGCGCGCGCTCTCCCTCGAGGTCGAGCGGAGCGGCAATGTGCACGCAGACCGCGCGAGGCTCGAGGCCGCCGCGCCCGAGGCGCGCGTGCGCAGCATGGTCGACGCGGAGGAGCGCCGCAGCGTCGCGCTCCCGCTCGCCGGTTTCGTGGTGCTCGCGCCGCTCCTGCTGCACCTCGTCGTCTACCGCCTCCTCGGCTGGTCCCTCGCGTGGAGCGAGCTGTTCGTCGGCTTCGACTGGTGGATCCGCATCAGCGTGGCCATCGTGGGCCACGTGCACGCCGTCGCCGCGTACCTGGCCTTCGGCTACGCGCGGACGCTCCACCAGACGTCGACGCGCGACCTCGCCGACGATCCACCCCCGGGCGCCCTCCGCGCGCTCGGCTACGCGGTGCTCGCGAGCGCGATCCCGGGCTTGGCCTTCTTTCTCCTCCCGACGCTCGTCGTCGCCCTGACGGGCGCCTTCGTCATGCCCGCGTTCGCCTTCGCCCGCGATCGCCTCCTCGAGGAGCGGCGACAGCTCGGGGCGTAGCGTCCGCTCTGCCGCACGCGCCGCGCGCTTGCCGGCATGGAGGGGCGGCGCTAGGAACGCCCGGCGTGTTCAAGGCGATCCTCTGGGACAACGATGGAGTCCTCGTCGACACCGAGGGGCTCTACTTCCAGGCGACGCGCGAGACGATGGCGTCGGTCGGCGTCGAGCTGACCGTCGAGGACTACCGCCAGCTGTTCCTCGTCGAGGCGCGCGGCGCCTGGCACCTCGCCAGCGCTCGCGGGGTCGATGAAGCGGCGGTGCGGTCGCTGGCCGACCAGCGAGACCGCCGGTACCTCGAGCTCATCGCGCGCGGAGACACCCTGCTGCCGGGCGCGCGCGAGGTCGTCTCGGCGCTCGCCGCGCGCTTCCGCATGGCCATCGTCACGAGCAGCAAGCCCGAGCCGTTTCATCGAGCGCACGCGGCGACGGGCCTCCTCCAGTGGTTCGAGTTCGCGCTCACGCGCGAGCAGTACGCCCGCGCCAAGCCGGATCCCGAGCCGTACCTGGTCGCGCGCGAGCGGCTGGGGCTCGCCGCGCCGGAGGTCCTCGTCATCGAGGACTCCGAGCGGGGGCTCCGCGCGGCCAAGGCGGCGGGCCTGACATGCTGGGTCGTCCCGTCGCCGCTCACCGCGCCCTCGGACTTCACCGGCGCGGACGAGAGGCTCGGCTCCCTGCGCGAGGTGCTCGCCCGGCTGGAGGAGCCCCGGGCGTGACGTCGCCGCGGGCGCGGACGCCGAGGTAGCTCACAGAGCGCACCCCCGCGCACAACGACGTCGTCGCGTCGCCGCGCGACTATTTGCACCGCCCGGACGGGATGATGCAGGTGCGTATGGCGGCGCGCGGACGGTTCGTGGCACCTTCGGGCCCGTGGCTTCCGGTGGCGGCATCTCGTTCATCGAGCTCGTCGTCCTCGGTTGGTCTTCAGCCGCCGCGGCGCCGGCTCCGATCCCCATTCGCGTCGACTTCGACGCCCCGCCCGGCTGTTCCACGGCGGATGTGCTCTACGAGGGCATCCGCGCCCGCACGGACCGCGTGCGTCTGGCGGAACAGGGAGAGGACGGCTGGGAGGTCCGCGTCCGGCTGACGCGCGTCGGGCCCAAGGTCCACGGCGAGCTGCGCGTGATCCACGAGCGCGGCGAGACGGACACCCGGACCGTCGATGGCAGCTCGTGCGATGTCGTGGTCCAGGCCCTCTCGCTCACCGCGGCGCTCGCGGTCGACGAGGTGGTCGAGGAGACCGCGGCGGCCCCGCCGCCGGTCCCGCCGCCGCCGGTCGCCCCGCCGCCGAAGCCGCCGCCGCCGAAGCCGATCGCCCCGGACGCGGTCGCGCCGTTTCGCCTGGAGCTCGGCGCCGAGGTCCTCTTGACCCAGGTCGTCACGCCCTACGTGAGCCTCGGCGGCGCGCTCGTCGCGCGCATGACCCAGCGCACCGGCAGCGCGCTGAGCCCTTCCTTCGGCCTGGCGCTGATCCACGCGCGGAACGACCTCCTCCAAGGCGCAGACCGAGCATCTGTCCAGTGGACAGCCGCCACGCTCTCCGGTTGCCCGCTGCGCTGGGAGATCGCCGGCACCTTCAGCGCCGCTCCGTGCGTGACGGCGACCGGCGGCTGGCTCGCGGCGACGGGAGAAGGGATCGCGAGCCCGGAGTCCGCGGTGCGCTCGTGGTGGAGCGTCGGGGCCGCCGTGCGCGCCGCCGTGTCGCTCGGCGGGAGCACGGCCATCGAGATCGGGGCGGGCGCCGATGCGCCGCTCGTGCGACGAAGCTTCACAATCGCATCTCCGGCGGAGACGGTCGGCGAGACGCCTGTGATCTCGCCGAGGGCCAGCGTCGGAATCATGCACAGCTTCTAGGCCGGGGTTTTGTGATCACTTCGACGATGACCGGGAATCATAGCGCATGGACGGCACCCCGAAACAGGGTCGCAAGCGCGCTGGCTCTCTCGACCCGCGGCACCCGCTCCGTTCCGGTTTTCAAGGGTTTTTTTCTTCTGAGGTCTCCTGTTTCCCGGTATCATGCTTCCTCTCGCGGTGAGCGGAAGCATGGGCGTCGGGGTGATGACGGCGGTTGCTTTGCCTGACACGGACCCGGCCAAGAGGGCGCCATCGACCGCGCGCGTGAGCGAGCGAGATGCACGCCTGCGGCGGATGGTCGACGCTCATCTGGACTTCATCGGCCGGGTGCTCCGCAACGCGGGGACCCCGGCCGCCGAGATCGACGATGCGGTGCAGCGCACGTTCATCGCCGCCGCCCAGCGGCTCGATGACGTCCGACCGGGCGCTGAGAAGAGTTTTCTGCTCCAGACGGCGCTGCACGTGGCCGCCCACGCGCGCCGCAGCGCGGCGCGCCGGCGAGAGGTCCCGGCGGCCGAGCCGCCGGAGGTCGTGGACGCTGCGACACCCGAGCAGCTCACGAGCCAGAAGCGCGCCCGGCAGATGCTCGACCAGGTCCTCGATCAGATGGAGCCGGATCTGCGGACGGTGTTCGTGCTGTACGAGTTCGAGGAGATGAGCATGGTGGAGATCGCCGGCGTGATCGGGATCCCACAGGGCACCGTGGCCTCGCGGCTGCGGAGGGCCAGGGCAGATTTTCGTGAGCGCGTCCGCGCGCTCGAGCTCGTCACGACGAGCGAGGTGAGACGATGACCGAACCACGTCGCCTGCTAGAAGAGAGCGACAGCCCGCTCGAGCGCGCGCTGCTGAGCGCCGGCGCGTCGTATTCCCCGTCCCAGGAGACGCGCGCCAAGACGCTGGCCGCCCTCGGCCTCGCCGGCGCGGCTGCGCTGTCGAGCGCCGCGGCGCCCGCGGCGCTCTCCGCGGCGGGGACGGCCGCTGCGTCCTCGTCGCTCGTGGCGAAGCTCGGCTGGACCAAGATCCTCGTCGCGCTCTCGACCGTCGGCGCGCTCGCCGGCATCCCGGCCGGCTACCTCGCCTGGCGCGGGTACCACCAGCCGCCGACCTCCGAGCTCGGCCGCTTCGCCGGCTCCTTTCCGGGTCCGATCGCGAGGGCCATGCCGTCCTCGCCGCCGTCGTCCGTCGGGGCTGGCGCAGCGCCGGTCGAGGCTGGCGCGGAGGAGGTCGCCGCCCCGGCGCCGGCGCGCAGCCAGAGCGTGAGCGCGGCAGCGAAGTCGTCCGCGGAGAAGGCTGCCCTCCAGGCGGAGCTCGACACCCTCGACGCGGCGCGCGCGGCGCTCTCGAGCGGGAACGCTCAGGGCGCGCTCTCGCTCCTGGACGCGTACACGCGCGAGCACCCGCGCGGCCGGCTCAGGCTCGAGGCCGAGGTCCTGCGGATCGACGCGCTCGCGAAGAGCGGCCGGACCGACGCCGCAGCGCAGCGCGCCGAGGCATTTCTTCGCCGGCACCCGAACAGCGTGCTTGCATCCCGGGTTCGACGCTATGTAAACAATTAATCTTCGGGTCATGCGCTGCCCCGCTCTCCTCCGCTCGCTCCTCGGAATTTCTCGCATCGCGTGTGCGATTGGGGTGTTCTGCGCGCTGCCGGCGTGCGGAACGACGGTGGACTGGCTCGGCGACGACCGGCCGAACAGCGACGATCTCAATCCGCTGAGCGGCCCGGAGACGTATCCCAACGCGCTCCGCGACGTGCTCGGCAAGACGGATGAGGAGATCGCGACCAAGATCGAGGAGCGCTTCAATCAGCTCTTCTACGGCGATCCCTGGAACGAGGCGATCTACTACCCGGCCGGCACCGAGCAGTCCTACGTGTGGGACGTCCTGCACAGCGACGTGCGCACCGAGGGCATGGGCTTCGCGATGATCATCACGGTCCAGATGGACAAACGTGATGAGTTCGATCGCCTCTGGCGGTACGCCAAGGACGTGCTCGAGCACGAGTCCGGGCCCAACCGGGGCTACCTCCAGTCGGTGTGCGACAGCCCGGCGGCCCCGTCGGGCAAGGTGTTCTGTATCGACCCCTTCGGCCAGCAGCAGGCCGCGATGGCGCTGCTGTTCGCTCACGGGCGCTGGGGGAGCCACACCGGGAGCATCGATTACGGGGCGGACGCGCTCGCCCTGCTCGAGGTGATGCGGCACAAGGAGGAGGAGAACGGGGGCGTCGTCTCCGGCGTGACGAACACCTTCGACGACGAGACGAAGCTCGTCTTCGACGTCCCGCACGTCACGGCGGCGGACACCACCCGCCCCTCCATCGAGATGCCCGCGTATTACGAGCTCTGGGCGCAGGCCACGGGGGACCCGTTCTGGTCCGAGGCTGCGGCGAGCGCGCGCGCGTACTGGCAGCAGGTCGCGCACCCGCGCACCGGGCTCATGCCGGTGCGCGCCCGCTTCGACGCCACGCCGGTGCCCGGCTCTGACTACTTCGGGTCGGAGGCCTACCGCACGCCGCTGAACATGGCGCTCGACCACGTCTGGTTCGGCGTCGATGCGTGGCAGGTGGAGGAGGCGGACCGGCTGCTGGCGTTCTTCTCGGAGCAGGGCATCGACAAGTACGGCGGGGCGTACGCGCTCGACGGCGCGCCGCCCGATCCGCCTGTGCCGTACAACCGGGAGGCGGCGCTCATCCTCATGAACGGCGTCACGGGCCTGGTCGCGGAGACCGAGGATCGCGCCGCGTACATCGAGGCGGCGTGGACGCTGGAGCCGACGACCGGGATGCCGCGCTACTACGCGGGGCTGCTGCACATCCTCTCGCTGCTGACGCTGAGCGGGCAGTTCCGCGTGTACTGACGCGCGCTGGGCGCCTGCGTCGGGCTGCTCTGGCGCCGAGCGCCGAGGGCGACCTGCTGGCCGTGGACATCGCACGCCTCCCGGCGGAGGGCCGCCGCCTTCACGATCGGCGCCGAGCGCCGCGCGCGCGCTCGCCGCGGCGCTCATTCGAAGCGCAGGTGGAGGACGGACGCCGCGCGCGCCCCCCGGAGCAGGCGAGACGCCCTGCTCACCCTCCGCAGCGCCTGCTCCAGCGCCGGCGTGACCTCGCCCTCGCCGATCGGTCGGAGCCGCGGGTAGCGCGCCACGGCGCCGTCCGCCGCCGGGACCTCCAGGCACGCGCGCAGCCGCGGCGGGGTCCGCAGCGGCGGGTGCGCTTCGTGGTCGACGATGAGCTCGGTCCCCTTCGGGAGGCGCGCGGAGACGCGCGTGAAGAAGGCGTCGACCAGCTCGGGGGGCTGACGCTCCAGGGCGCCCTCGGCGATGAGGAGCGTGGGCACGTCGCCCGCGCCCTGGAGGGCATCCATCCAGCCGGTGCACGCGATCGAGCAGCACCTCGCGATGGCGTGGCGGTCCGACGTCTGCCAGAGGCGGTGCGCGCACTTGAACTCGGCCACGTGCGGCGGATCGAGGTCCACCCAGCGGAGCCTCCCGTTGTCGACGCGCGAGAACCGCGTGCAGAGCCCGGCGTTGAGCGCGATGGCGAGGCCGTCCGGGTTCCGCTCGAAGTAGTGCCGGACGAGCCCGTCGACGACCATGGCGCGCACCGCCGAGGCCCGCAGCGCGCGGTCGTCGAAGCCCGCCGGATCCACGTCGAGCGTGGCCAGCATCGCCTCTGCCCACGGATCGGCGAACCCGAGCTCCGGAAAGCGCGCGCGTGCCTCGGCGCGCCCGACGAGCGAGAGCACGGCTTCCCAGGGGACGGCCACGGAGCTCACGCGCGCTCCTTGCGTCGCGGGAGGCGAGGCCTCGAGGGCGCGCATCCCCGGCGGCGGGCGCGTCACGACAGCACCCCGCCGCCGCCGCGGACGACCTCGGCGACGAGCGCGCGCTCGAGGCGCAGCACCGCCGACGCCTCCGGGAGCTCCGCCGCGAACAGCCCGCCGAGCAGCGCCGCGAGCTTCTCGTAGTCTGGCGCCTGCGCCTTCCAGTTCGCGATCGGGTACGCCTCGTAGAGCCCGCGCGTGAGCCGCGACGGTGTCAGCACCGAGACGCGCGCTGCGGGGTGCCAGAGCTGCAGGTGCCAGAAGCCGCGCGTGACGAAGTACTCGAACTTCCGCCCGCCGAAGAGGCGCACCTCCCAGCCCGCGACGACGAGCGCGAGCTCGCGCTCGCGAGGATCGTGCGGCGGCGGAGGCCAGCCCTCGCCGTGCGCGGGGGCCGTGCGGCGCGCGGGGTCGGACCGGAGCGGGCGATCGACGGAGAGCGGTGTGCGCGAGCTCACGAGGCCGCTTCCTTCTGCGCGTCGGACCAGGGGGAGGCTGCGCGCGCTGCGCGGCAGGACGGGCTCGGGGCGGGGGGCATTTCTCGGCTCACGTTGGCTCCGTTGTTGATATTGAAAATGATGTTCAATTTCGATACGTGAGCCTCCAGGCAGAGTCAAGAGAAAACGGCGCCGGGGGTGGGTGGGGATGGGGTGGTAGAATGCGCGCCGATGAAGCCGCTCCGCGCAGTACGTCCTCTGGCCATGGCCCGGGCTTCCCTTGCTGCCCTGCTGCTCGTGTTGCCGGCCGCGAGCGGTGGAGCGGGCTGCGGCGGGGCGGAGTTCACGACCGGGGCCGGAGGCGCGACGGGGGGCGGAGACGGAACGCAGGCCGGATCAGGCGGTGACCGGAGCGGAGCGGGCCAGGACGAGGGCCATGGCACCGGCGCCGCGACCAGCGGCGGGAGCGTCGCCTGGGGCGGGGCGAGCGTCGCCGGAGCGGGGGCGGCCGAGGGCGGCGTGGTCGGCGCCGTCGACGCGGATATCCGCGGGGTCAGGATCATCGCCATCGGGGACACCGGAGAGGGCAACCTGGCGCAGAACCAGGTCGCCGATCGGATGAGCGAGAAGTGCATCCAGGTCGGGGGCTGTCACGCCGTGATCATGAACGGCGACAACTTCTATGATCACGGCGTGGCCGACACCGGCGATGCGCAATGGGGGCCGAAGTTCGAGCAGCCCTACGACAGACCGGGCCTGAACGGCCTCCCGTTCTACGCGGTGCTCGGCAACCACGACTTCGGCCCCAGCAGCAGCGGCGTGCGGCAGGCGCAGATCGATTACTCGCGGCTGCCCGTGGGCGCGGGGCCGGGCAAGCGGACGACCGACAAGTGGCACATGCCCTCTTCGTATTACGACGTTCGCATCCGCAATGTTCATCTCTTCGGGATCGATACGGTCGACTTCACCTCTGACGAGCAAGCGGTCGACATGCGCGCGCGGGTCGCCGCCTCGAACGCGCGCTGGAAGATCGTCTTCGGCCATCACCCCCGCTACACGTCGGGAGCTCACTTCTCCGACAACGAGCAGATCGGGATGAGCGGGATGTTCAACATGCAGCGGGCGATCT
Organism: Sorangium sp. So ce1153; assembly: GCF_051521595.1. Lineage (NCBI taxonomy): Bacteria > Pseudomonadati > Myxococcota > Polyangiales > Polyangiaceae > Sorangium > Sorangium sp. So ce1153. The sequence continues at coordinate 9,624,577 of NZ_CP150361.1, read as the reverse complement.
ACTGCGGGGCCGACATGTACATGAGCGGCCACGATCACAATCTCGAGCTCATCGACAAGGGGCGGGACGCGCTGTGCCCGAACACGTACTTCGCCATCAGCGGCGCCGGCTCGAAGCTCCGGGCGTCCGGCGCCCCGAGCGACGCGCGGCAGCTCTTCTACACGGACCGGGTCGAGGGCTTCGCGTACCTGCAGTTCGAGGGCGACACGCTGCTCTTCCAGTTCATCGACAAGGAGGGCGCGGTGCTCTATGTGAAGGCGATCTCCAAGTGAGCGAGCGCCGCAGGTGAGCGAGCGCCGCAAGTGAGCGAGCGCCGCAGGTGAGCGAGCGCCGCAAGTGAGCGAGCGCCGCAGGTGAGCGAGCGCCGCGCGCGGACCACCCGGCCCGCGCGTCAGGACCGCCCGCGGTCGTCCGGCGCGCGGGCGCTCGCTTCCTCGTCGGGGCGCCGGCCGAACGAGATCGTGCGCTCGGTGCCCGCGAGTATCCGCCGGATGTTCGGGGTGTGCTTCAGCCAGATGAACGCGCAGAGGAGGAGCGAGAGGCAGAGGACCGGGGCCTGCCGCTCGCCGAGGAGCCAGAGGAAGAGCGGCAGGGCGAGCGCGCCGGCGAGGGAGCCCGCGGAGACCATGCGCGTCGCCCGCACGACGACCGCGAAGACGGCCATCGTGGCGAGCGTGGACCGCGGCGCCAGCACGAGCAGCACACCGCAGGACGTGGCGACGCCCTTGCCGCCCCGCATCCCGAGGAACACCGTGTAGTCGTGGCCCAGCACCGCGGTGAGGCCGCCCGCCGCCGCGACCCACCCCCCGGGCGCGGCGGCGAGCCACGACGCGAGGGGCCCGGCGACGAGCGCGCCCTTCGCCATGTCGGCCGCCAGGACGGCGAGGCCGGGCTTCCAGCCGAAGGCGCGCAGGATGTTCGTGGCGCCGATGTTCCCCGAGCCCACGGTCCGGATATCGACCCCTCTGGCGAAGCGCGCAAAGAGGTAGCCTGTCGGGATCGCTCCGAGGAGGTAGGCGAGGACCAGGTAGATTGCCGTCATCGGGCGCCTCCGTGCCCGCGAGCACGGTGGATGTAGCATGGGGGCGCGCGACGTTGGGGCGCGCGACGCGGCGAGCGCGCTGGCGTGCTTCAGGGCCGCGTTCGCGATCGCGACCATGGTACTCTGCGAGCATGGCCAACCGTTCGCCCGTTTCGACCCGGAACGGCCGCGCCCCCAAGATCGCGCTCGTGCTCGCCGGCGGGGCTGCACGAGGCGCCTACGAGGTCGGCGTCGTGCAGCACATCCTCGAGGAGGTCTCTCGCGATCTCGGCCGCGAGGTGCCGCTCGACATCCTGTGCGGCACCTCGGTCGGCGCCATCAACGTCTGCGGCCTCGCCGCGTTCGCGGACGAGGCGCGGAGCCGCGCCCGCCGGCTCGCCGGCGTGTGGACGCGCCTGCGCATCGACGATCTCGTGCGGCTCGACGTGCGCGGCGTGCTCGCGGTCGGGCACGATCTGCTCCGCGGCGGCGGCGCGGGCGCGCCCGCGAGCGGCGGCCACGCCGCGCTGCTCGACACGTCGGGCCTGGAGCGGCAGATCGCCGACGCCGTGCCCTTCGAGCGGATCGACGAGCACCTCGGGAGAGGGCTCCTGTCGGCGGTGACCGTGTCGACGACCCTGGTCAAGTCCGGGCGCACCGTCGTGTTCGTCCACCGGGGCGAGCCGGGCTTGCCGCCCTGGAGCCACGACCCGACGATCTCCCCGCGCGCCACCGCGCTCCGCGCCCAGCACGCGCTCGCGTCGTCCGCGGTCCCGATCCTGTTCCGCCCGGTGAGCATCGACGGCGAGCTCTACTGCGACGGCGGGCTGCGCCAGAACGTCCCGCTGTCGCCGGCGCGGCGGCTCGGGGCCGACGCGGTGATCGTCGTCAACCCGAAGTACATCGAGCCCGCTTCGTCGACGGCCGAGCGCGAGTCGCCGGGCTTCCCGGGGCCCCTCTTCTTGCTGGGAAAGACGCTGAACGCGCTGATGCTCGATCGGATCGACAACGATCTGGCGCGCCTCGAGAGCATCAACGGGATCCTCGAGGCGGGGCGGCGGCGCTATGGCGAGGGCTTCATCGGCGAGCTCAACGACGAGCTCGGGCTGCCGCCGGGGCGCTCGCTGCGGCCGCTCCGGTCGCTGCTCATCCGCGCCTCCAAGGACATCGGCAGCCTGGCGGCGGAGTTCGTGCGCTCCCCGACGTTCCGCGCGCGGACCACCGGCGTGCTCGGCCGGGTGATGCGGCGCCTGGCCGACGGGGACGAGCAGCGAGAGGCGGACTTCCTGTCCTATTTACTGTTCGACGGGGAGTTCGCCGGAGCGCTCATCGAGATAGGCCGCGCCGACGCGCGCGCGCGGCACGAGGAGCTGTGCGCGTTCTTCGAGAGGGCGCTGAGCGCGGGGGGGTTCGAGGAGCGGGCGGGGTGAGGGCGTCAAGGACCTCATCTGTCCTTTTATCTATCCTTCCGCGGCGCGCGCGACCTGAACTGCGCGGCTCCGAGGACCGGGACAGCCGGGCTTTCAAGACGACGCGCTCACGATGGATGGCGGCCAAGGGCGCGGCGGCGGCAGGGCGTGAGCACGCAGCAGGTGAGTGGCGGCGCGCCGGCCGGATCGCGCGCTGATCTCGGCGAGATCTCCGGGCGGCGGCCGACGGTGTAGACTCGCGCCGCGAGCATGGCACCTTCGGATCCCTTCGGCTGGGTGGGCGCGACGATCGGCGGCAAATACCGGCTCGACGCCGTCATCGGCGAGGGCGGGTTCGGCGTCGTCTACCGCGGCCATCACCTCGGCCTCGACGAGCCGGTCGCGGTCAAGTGCCTGAAGATGCTCGGATCCCTGGCCCCGGCCGAGCGCGAGTCGTTCCAGCGGATGCTCCTCAACGAGGGGAGGCTCCTCCACCGCCTCTCGCGGGCGAGCGCCGGGATCGTCCAGGCCCTCGACGCCGGCGCCGCCGTCTCGCCGTCGGGCGAGTGGACGCCTTATCTCGTGCTCGAGTGGCTCGACGGCGCGCCGCTCGACCGCGACATCGCCGAGCGGCGCGCCCGCGGCGAGGCGGCGCGGCCGCTCGCCGAGGCGGTCGCCCTGCTCGCGCCCGCGGCGCACGCGCTCGAGGCCGCGCACGCGCAGGGCGTCGCCCACCGCGACATCAAGCCGGCCAACCTGTTCCTCGCGGAGATCGGCGGCCGGCGCACGATGAAGGTCCTCGACTTCGGCATCGCCAAGGTGCTCAGCGAGCTCTCGAGCATGACGCAGGCGATGGCCGAGACGGGGAGCACGCTCCGCGCCTTCACGGTCCATTACGGCGCGCCGGAGCAGTTCCACCAGCGCTTCGGCGCGACCGGGCCGTGGACCGATGTCTTCGCGCTCGCCCTCGTGCTCATCGAGGTCGCGTCGGGCAGCCGCGCCCTCCTCGGGAGCGACGTCACGCAGCTCTACATCGCCGCGACCGATCCGGCGTTCCGCCCGAGCCTGCGCGGCGCGGGCGTGAGCGCGCCCGACGCCGTCGAGGCGGTGGTGCGCCGGGCGCTCGCGGTCGAGCCGCGCGAGCGCTACCGCACGGCGGGCGAGCTCTGGGGGGCGCTCGAGGAGGCGATGGCGGCGTCAGGCTCGCCGCTCCACGCTGCCACGCCCGCGCCGCGGCCGCCGTCGTCGCCGGCGCTGCTCGCGGCGGGCGCCGCCATGCCGACGCAGGACTTCCTTGCGCAGCACGACCCGCGCGCGCCGTCCGTCGCGGGCCCGAGCGCTGTCGCGGCGGCCGACGTCGCGGCGCTGGGCCTGGCGGGGACCGCGCGGGCGCCGTCAGCGCTGCCTGCCGCAACCCCAGGCGCGCCGCCCCTCACCACCATGCGCGGCCTTGCCACGAGCGCGGCGTCCCTCGCCGCGCCGCACCAGGGCTCGCTCCCGGCCGCCCCCGCGCCCCCCTCGGCGGCGCCGCGGCGGCGCCTGCTGCTCGCGCTCGGGTCGGCGGCCGCGCTCGCCGCCGCTGCCGGCGCCGTCGCGCTCGTCCAGCTGCGGGCCCCGGCGTCCGCGCTGCCGGCGCGCGCGCACGGCGGCCTCTCCGTGCCGCCGGTGAAGGCGGCGCCCGCGGCCGACATGGTCCGGATCCCCGCGGGCCGGTTCACGATGGGCAGCGCGAAGGGCGGCAAATCCGAGCGGCCGCCGCACGAGGTGACGCTGACCCGCGCGTTCGACCTCGATCGCACCGAGGTGACGGTCGCCGCGTACCAGCGCTGCGTCGAGGCGGGCCGGTGTACGCCGAGCGGCCTGCACGGCCCCCGCGCCACCGACGCGGACGTCGAGCAGCGCGGCGCGCTCTGCACCGCGGCGGACACGGCGAAGTCGCAGCACCCGATCTCGTGCGTCGATCAGGCGCAGGCCGCGGCGTACTGCGCCTTCGTCGGCAAGCGGCTCCCGACCGAGGCCGAGTGGGAGTACGCCGCGCGCGGCACCGACGGCCGCGAGTACCCGTGGGGCAACGAGCCGCCGGGGTGCGCGCACGCCGTCGTGTCGCGATCCCCCGGGCAGGGCTGCGGCGGGCGCGGAAGGGGCACGCAGGACGTCGGCTCGGCGAAGGCCGGGGCGAGCCCGTCCGGCGCGCTCGACATGGCCGGCAACGTCTGGGAGTGGGTGGCCGACGGCTGGGACCCAGGCGTGTACGCGAAAGGCGCCCGGACCGACCCGGTGGTCCCAGCGACCGGCAGCAAGGGCGTGCTCCGGGGCGGGTCGTGGGATTTCTCGGCGAGCTCCGCCAGGTCGACGTTCCGCCTCGCGTACGACCGTGAGGCAGGCGACGTCTCGACCGGATTCCGCTGCGCTCGCACCGTCGACTGACCGCGAACGCTCAGGGACACAGGGAGGACGGGAAGGGAACGCGAAGGGAACGGGAGAGCTCGCCAGGCTGGCGCCAGGGCCAGCACACGCGTGCAGCGGCTCAGCCGGCCACGCGAGCAGGTTCCTTCCAGCCGCGCCGGGGATAGGATATCTGTTTGACCTTGATCGACGATCGAACGAAGGTTCACACGGCTGGCTGTCAGGTAGGATATCAAGGAGAAGTGTAGTCGCTCGCCCCCGCGCGCGAGGTCGGATCCGCACGAGCACGTCGCCGGCGTGCAGGCCACCGGCGACGCCGATACCGCGTCTGGACTCAGCGACAGAGCACCGAGCTCTGCCGAGCAACCCCGCTGAGCGCATAGGAGCCCATGCAAGAATCCGAGAATGTGGTCTCTTTCGAGGAGCGCCGGATGCAGCGCGTCATCAACGCGGTCGCGCTCGCGTCCACGGGAGAGATCGAGCTCGCCCTGCAGCACCTCGAGAATGTCGAGGAAGACGCCTTCGGGATGGTCGAGGAGGCGCTGCGCATCTTTCTCTCCGAGCTCTCCGCGACCACGCAGCAGAACACGCAGGCGCTCGGCGCGCTCGCCGCGTCCAAGCGCGAGCTCGAGAGCCAGCTGGAGACGATCCAGCGCCAGGAGCGCGCGATCCGGGAGCTCTCGGTGCCGATCATCGACATCTGGCACGGCATCCTCACGCTGCCGCTCGTCGGGCTGTTCGACTCGGTGCGGGCCGTCGAGGTGACCGAGCGGCTGCTCGCGCGCGTGGCGGACGACAGCGACGTCGAGTGGGTGATCCTCGACCTCACCGGCGTGACGGTCGTCGACACGATGACCGCGCAGCACCTCATCAAGCTGGCCCAGGCGGTGCAGCTCCTCGGCGCGCGCTGCATCCTCACCGGGCTCGGCGGTCACGTCGCGGGGACGCTCGTCACGATCGGCGTCTCGCTCGACGAGCTGAGCCCGATGCGCAGCCTCCGCGAGGGGCTCAGCTTCTGCCTGGCGCAACGCAAGACGTACAACCTCGCCGAGGCGATCCGCCGGAGCGCGGCGCTGGCCGAGGCGTCGGACGAGGCAGAGACCTGAGCGCTGGCGACGCGCGGCGGCCAGAGACCGCCGCTCCAGCTCGCCAGCCGCCAGCTCGCCAGCCGCCAGCTCGCTGGCGTGAGACCTCGTCTTTGCGGAATTTCACCGATATGCCAAGGCATTCGGCACCACCGCATGACGAACGCGACGATCCCTGCTCGCTTCCAGGACACCGCGGATGCCCGCCGTCGCTTCGGCGACCAGCTCGACCGCCTCGCGCCCTTCCTGCTCCGCGTCGATCCCGTCGCGGACGCTGTCGTGGAGGCGTTCGCGTCGATGCCCTCGGGCCAGGGCTTCCGCCTCCTCGAGGCCGCCCTCGCGCGCGGCGCGGGCGGCGACGACGGCGCGCTGGCCCAGGCGCCCGCCGAGCTGCGCGCGCTCTTCGCGGCGGTCGATCACGTGCCCCTCTGGGTCGACTGGGAGGCGGTCAACCGCGGCGGGACGACGTTCCTGCGCACGGGGATGCTCGGCGGCATCCTGCTCGCGATGCAGTCGCTCATCCTCGGGTACGCCTCGCCCGGCGGGAACAAACCGCTCGTCTTCTCGGGGAGGCTCCGCGAGCAGGCCCCGCGCCGCCTCGGCGAGACGAGCCGGTTCGTTCACGCCGTGAGCCAGGTGAACGGCATGCGCCGCTCCGGCGAGGGCTTCGCGATCACCGTCAAGGTGCGCATCATGCACGCCCAGGTGCGGCGCCTCGTCCGCGCGAGCGGCCGGTGGCAGACAGCGCTCTGGGGCGAGCCGGTCAACCAGCACGACATGGTCGCGACCGCGCTGCTCTTCTCCGTCGCCGTGCTCGACGGCTTCGACAAGCTCGGCTACCACATCCCGCTCGCCCAGAAAGAGGACCTCGTCCACCTCTGGCGCTACGTCGCTTACGTCATCGGCGTCGAGCAGGAGCTCATCCCCGGGTCGTACGCCGAGGCGAGGCGCCTGGCCGAGATGATCTTCGCGACGCAGGGCGCCCCGGACAACGACTCGCGCCTGCTCGTGGAAGCGCTGATCTCCAGCGGCATCGGCAGCGCGTGGAACGAGAGCCAGCGCCGGCGCGCCGAGCAGCTCAGGTCGATCTTCTGCACCATCTCCCGCGCCGTGCTGGGCGAGGAGCTCGCCGATCAGCTCGGCGTGCCGAGGCAGAGCTCGATCCTCGCCGTCCCGCTGCTCCGCGCCGTCGCCGTGGCCTCGAGCCGCGCGCACGCGATGCCGTCCTTGCAGGACTTCGCGCTCGATCTCGGCGACCGCTACTGGCAGCGCTCCGTCGCCATCGCCCTGGGCGGGCGTCCAGCCGACTTCGCCCCTCCGGAGCGCTTCGTCGGGCGCCAGACGTGAGCGACGTGAGCGCGCGCCCCCCGCGCGGCGAGCGCGCCGCGGGCGGATCGCGCCAGGCCCGTCCCGGCGGCGCGCCAGGCGGTCGGGGTTGAACCGCGCTCCGGTTCTGCGGTACGAGCCTCGGTCATGGAGATCATCCCTTACGGCGGTTGGAAGCGCGCTGCGCGTCTCGTCTGCGGCGATACGGAGCTCGTGGTCACGCTCGACATCGGCCCGCGGATCATCCGGTACGGCGTCATCGGCGGCCCGAACGAGCTCTCCGAGATCCCCGAGGACCTGGGCGCGACCGGCGGGACCAAGTACAGGTTCTATGGCGGCCACCGGCTCTGGATCGGCCCGGAGGACGAGCAGAGGACGCTCCAGCCCGACAACGAGCCGGTGGAGCACCGCGAGGAGAACGGCGCGCACGTGTTCCGGCCTGCGCCGGACAAGTATGGGATGCAGAAGGAGCTCCGCATCACGGCGGACGCGGCGGCGGGCAGGTTCGTCCTCGATCACGCGATCGAGAACCACGGCGCCTACGCGGTCGAGTTCACGCCGTGGGCGCTCACCGTGATGGCGGCCGGCGGCGAGTGCCTGTTCCCGCACGCGCCGTTCGTCCCGCACCCCGTGGGCCTCTTGCCCGCGCGGCCGCTCGTGCTGTGGCCGTACGTCGACATGAGCGACCCCCGGTGGACCTGGGGCAAGCGCGTGCTCCGCCTGCGGCAGGTGGCCGGCAAGGGCCCGCAGAAGGTGGGAACGCTCCTGAGCCAGGGCTACGCCGCATACGCGAACCACGGGAACGTGTTCCTGAAGCGGTTCCCGTTCGTCGAGGGCGCCACCTACCCGGACATGGGGGTCAATTTCGAGACCTTCACGAACGCGGACATGCTCGAGGTGGAGTCGCTCGGGCCGCTCCAGCGCGTGGAGCCGGGCGCCTGCGCGCAGCACCGGGAGACGTGGTATCTCATCAAGGGCGCGCAGCCGCCGGCCGACGACGCCGCGTGCGCGGCGTGGCTCGAGTCGATCGCGGCGCAGCGGCCGCTGTGAACCGCCGATCCTGAGATCGCCTCTCCTCGTCGCCGCCGTCCGTGCCGCCGTCATCGGCTCCCCCCGTGCCTCCGCTTCCGTCAGCGCCTGACCGCGGGGACCGCGCTCGAGCTGATCGCAGCCTGTCGGGCGGCGGCCCCCGTCATTCGCTGGACCTCGCCGGGCTCGACGTGATGGGCGCTGAGCGAGCGAACGCGGTCAACAACTGGATGACCTCGTCCGCGCGTTCGATCTGCGGAAAGTGCCCCGCCCCGCTCACGGGCTTGAACACGGAGCCGGGCATGCTCGCGGCGTAACGCCGGCCGTACTCGAGATCCACGATGCGGTCGCTCTCGCCCCAGACGACCAGCGAGGCGACGGAGAGCTGTCCGAGCCTCGCGTGCAACGTCGGGTCGTGCATGAACGGCTCCCCCGCGTAGACGCGGAGGGCCCGCTGGTTGTCCGGCATGTGCTTCGCGGATTCCGGGCTCGCGAGCCGGGCAGCGAACCGCGCTGGATCGTGGAACGAGAGCGCCATCCGGCCCTCCGGCGGCACCGCCATCGGGTCGACGATGGCGCGCGCCTGCGATCCTGTGTCGATGCCGACCGCGTTGAGCAGCGCGACCGAGGCGACGCGCCGCGAGCCGCGCAGCGCCATCTCCGCCGCGAGCCAGCCGCCGAAGGAGTTGCCGACGAGGACGACGTCGGAGACGTCGAGGATGTCGAGGAGGGCCAGATACGTGAGCACGAGATCGTCAACCCGCGCGATGCGCTCTGGCCTGACGGTGCCCGCAAAGCCCGGGTGCGTCGGCACGAGGACGCGCGCAGCCTTCGCCAGGCCTTCGGCCAGCCCGGCCATCGAGCTCGGTCCGGCGCCGCCGTGCAGCAGCAAGAAGGTAGGCCCGCCTTCACCGCGATCCTCGAGCGCGATCGGCAGCGTGCCGGAGAAAAGCGACACCTGTAGTGCGTGATTTCGCATGCTGTACGCCTCCACGTCACGGCCAGTCTATATAAACATGTTTATTTGTCAAGCGCCCCGGGGAAAATGCTTCGTGGCTCTCGGCCCGCCGGGGCTCGATCCGTCCTCGGGATCCGGCGTCGGTCTGGGCCGTTCACCGGATCGACACAACAAACGCGGCGCGTTAGCATCCGGCCATGGCGGTGAAGCTTCGAGACCTCGGCCTGGCGATCAAGCGGCTACAGATGCGGCACCACCGCTCGGTCGACGCCAGCCTGGCGCCGCTCGGCATCACGCTGGTGCAGTGGGATGCGCTGCGCCATATCGCAAACAACCCCGGGGCGTCATCTCATCAGCTGGCCGAGCTGACTTTCCAGACGGATCAGGCTTTCGGCACGCTGTCGAGCCGGCTGCTCGAGCGCGGCTTGATCGAGCGACAGGTCGGCCCGGGACGCGCGATACGTCACCACCTCAGCCCGACGGGTGCAGACCTCATGAAGAAAGGAGCTGCCATTGTCGACGAGGTCCTTCGAGCGTCGTTCGCGTCGCTCACGCAGGCGGACGTGGAGCTCCTCTATCGCCTCGTCGTGCGCGTGCTCGAGTCGCCCCTGGCGGTCGATACGAGACCGCCTGCGCAGCACGAAGAGCGTCCGAGCGGTCGACCGGCTCGACCCGCGCGCAGGTCGAGCCAGCACCGCAAAGGCTGACGTCCGTAAGCGCTCCGGGGACGAGCGCGGTCTCCTCGGGCCGGGCAGCCCGTTAAGGCCTCCTCCCACCGGCGGCGATCTTCACGTCACCGAACATCACGTTCCGGGTCAGCGCGGCGAGGCGCGGATCGGCCCTGCCCGCGGGGGCGCCGCGACGCGCTACGGCTCGCCCGGATCGCCGGGCGCCGCGCCCCTGGGCAGCGCGGCCGCGCGCCTCAGGAAGCCCTCGATCGCCCGCGCTGACGCCTCCGGCGCGAGCTGCAGCACGAGGTGCGGCGCGTCGACCGTGGCGCACTCGAGGTCGGGCCGCAGGCGGCGGAGCTCGCGGAGCACGCGCGGCGGCACAAGCGCGTCGCCCGCGGCGCCCAGGTAGAGCAGGGGCGCCGCGCAGCGCTGGAGCGGCGCGCGCGCGTCCACGGTCAGCACCTCGCGCACGCGCGCCGCCATCACCGCGGGATCGACGGTCTCCGCGTTCGCGGCGAAGCGCTCGAGCCACGCGGCGGAGGCGCCCGCGCCGACGAGGTAGCGGCGCGCGACGAACGCCGGCGGGCGCCGGCGGAAGAGCCAGGCGCCGACGAGGTGCCGCGCCAGCGACGGGACGAGCCACACAGGGTTCGTGACGAAGGTGGCCACGAGGACCACGCCGACGAGCCCGCCGGGGCGCCGGCAGGCCAGGCGGAGCGCGAGCGGCCCCGAGAACGACTCGCCGAGCAGCGCGTAGGGACCTTCCGCAGGCAGGCGCTCCGCGACGAGCGCCTCCAGCGCGTCATAATCGAGCGCCCTGTCCGCAGGGTAGGAGACCACCTCGGGCGCCATGTCGGCCGACAGCGCCTCGAGGAACGGCGCGAAGAGCGCGCCGGTGCCGTCGAGACCCGGGAGGAGCAGCAGCCGGAGCGGCGCGGTCATGGGCGCGAGCATCCCCGAGCGTCGCCCGGGCGGCAAGCCAGCCGCGGCGCCGCGCGGAGGGCTTTGCTCGTCCCGCGCGCTCGGCTATGCGGAGGCCCATGCCGCTCCACCCCCTCGCAGGCCGTAAAGCCCCGCCCGACGTGCTGATCGATCCGGACAAGCTGCGCGCGCAGTACTACAGCGAGAGCCCCGACCCGGGCGACCCGCAGCAGCGCGTCGCCTTCGGCACCTCCGGCCACCGCGGGTCCGCGGCGCGGCGCAGCTTCAACGAGGCGCACGTCCTCGCCGTCGCCCAGGCCATCTGCGAGTACCGCGCGAAGCAGGGCACGACCGGCTCCCTCTACCTCGGCATGGACACGCACGCGCTCTCCGAGCCGGCGCAGCGCACCGTCATCGAGGTCTTCGCCGCCAACGGCGTCGACGTGATCTTCGCCGAGCACAACGGCGTCACGCCGACGCCGGTCATCTCGCACGCGATCCTCACCCAGAACCGCGGGCGCGCCCAGCGGCTCGCGGACGGCGTCGTGATCACGCCCTCGCACAACCCGCCCGACGACGGCGGCATCAAGTACAACCCGCCGAACGGCGGCCCCGCGGACACCGCCGTCACCGGCTGGATCGAGGACCGCGCCAACGAGCTGCTCCGCGGCGGAAACGCCGGCGTGAAGCGCGTCCCGTACGAGGCCGCGCTGCACGCGCCGACGACGCACCCGTACGATTACATCGGGTCCTACGTCGCCGACCTCGGCAACGTCGTGGACCTCGAGGCCGTGCGCGGCGCGAAGCTGCGCATCGGCGTCGACCCGCTCGGCGGCTCGAACATCGCGTACTGGGGGCCGATCGCCGAGAAGTTCGGGCTGGATCTGACGGTCGTGAACAAGGCCGTCGACCCCACCTTCAGCTTCATGCCCCTCGATCACGACGGCAAGATCCGCATGGACTGCTCGTCGCCGTACGCGATGGCGAACCTCATCGCGCTCAAGGACGACTACGACCTCGCGTTCGGCAACGACGCCGACTCGGACCGCCACGGCATCGTCACGCGCAGCGCCGGGCTGATGAACCCGAACCATTACCTCGCGGTCGCGATCTCCTATCTGTACCAGAACCGCCCGCACTGGCGGCCGGACGCCGCGGTGGGCAAGACGCTCGTCTCGAGCAGCATGATCGACCGGGTGGCGAAGGACCTCGGCCGGCCGCTCCGCGAGGTGCCGGTCGGCTTCAAGTGGTTCGTGGACGGGCTGCTCGACGGCTCGCTCGGCTTCGGCGGCGAGGAGAGCGCGGGGGCCTCGTTCCTGCGGCGCAACGGGCAGGTGTGGTCGACGGACAAGGACGGCATCATCCTCGACCTGCTCGCCGCCGAGATCCTCGCCCGCACGGGCCGCGACCCCGCCGAGCACTACCGCGACCTGACCGCGCGCTTCGGCGCGCCGCTCTACACGCGCATCGACGCGCCGGCGACGCCGCAGGAGAAGAGCGTGCTCAAGAAGCTCTCCCCCGAGGCGGTGCGCGCCACGACCCTCGCGGGCGAGCCCATCGCCGCGAAGCTCACGCGCGCGCCCGGCAACGGCGGCGAGATCGGCGGGCTCAAGGTCGTCGCGGAGAACGGCTGGTTCGCCGCGCGGCCCTCGGGCACCGAGGACGTCTACAAGATCTACGCGGAGAGCTTCAAGGACCAGGCGCACCTCGATCGCGTGCTCGACGAGGCGCGCGCGATGGTCGCCGACGCGCTGTCCGCGAAGTAATCGCGCGAAGTGAGCCCGGCGCGGCCGCGCCACGTTGCGCAGACGTGGCGCCGCGCAGCGGCGCTGATCGCGCCAGCTCGAGCGAGCACCTGATGCATAGCCGCGGTGGAGCGCTCTGCTCCGGCAGCGGATCACGGACGGCATCATCGCGGCTGCCGGACGCCTCTCTCTCTCTCTCTCTCAGGAGATGTGACGAAGAGGCTGCTCGTGTGCTCCGTGGCGAGCGGTCGCGTCACTTGATCTCGCCGGACGTGCTCCTGTAGCCTCGGTCAGCTTTGGCGGAACCTTCATCCGAAGGTGGTGCCGAAACGGGAGGAAATCATGAGCGGTAGGGGTGCGCGAGGCGACGGCTCCGGCGTGAACCGTTACTTCCAGTTCGGCGACAGGCCGTTCCTCAAGGGCGTCGGCACCACGTCGCCAGAGGCGTGGTTTCTGGGCTCGAAGGCCGAGAACGCGGACGAGCTCGAGAAGCTCATCGTGGAGGCCATCCGGGATCACGCGTTCTGGCGGCGGAACTTCCACCCCCAGGACCCCACGCACATCACCGAGCAGTCCAAGCGGCACCCGTCCTATCTCCACGCGATGGACACGCTGAAGGACAACCTCCGATCACTCATGTCGTTCCTCAAGAAATCGGTGCCCTTCTTCAGCGCCCGATACCAGGGGCACATGAACTGGGACACCTCGCTCCCCAGCGTGCTCGGCTACTTCGCGGCGATGCTGTACAACCCCAACAACGTCGCTTTCGAAGGGTCCACGGCGACCACGATCCTGGAGATGCTCGTGGGCGACGATCTCTGCCGGATGCTCGGCTACACGGTGCCAGAGGAAGGCGCGGTCGACGAGAAGGCCATACGCCCATGGGGGCACATCACCTGCGGCGGCACGGTCGCGAACATCGAGGCGATCTGGTCCTCCAGGAACTTGAAGTTCTACCCGTTGTCGCTCCGCGACGCGCTGAAGTCCGAGCCGAGCCTCTCGGCGGCGCGTGAGCTCGTCGTGACCACGTGCGACGGCAAGCGCGCGCCGCTCGGCGCGCTCGACGCCTGGTCGCTCCTGAACCTCAAGGTGGACGAGATTCTCGCGCTGCCCGCGCGCATGACGCAGGAGTACGGCATCCCGAGCGATACGATCACGGCGGCGATGGCGGGCCACTCCCTCCAGCACCTCGGGATCCAGGAGCTCTACCGGCGATGTGGGGCGGACCTGCCGTGCTCGCCTGTGTTTCTCGTCCCCGCCACGAAGCATTACTCGTTCCCCAAGGCAGCGGCGGTGCTGGGCATCGGCTCGGCGAACGTGCTCGACATCCCCGTGGACTGCGACGCGCGGATGAGCCTCTCCGCGCTGGAGGCGACGCTGAAGCGTTGCCTCGACGAGCGGCGGGCGGTCTACACCGTGGTGAGCGTCGTCGGGAGCACGGAGGAGAGCGCGGTCGATCCGCTGAAGGCGATCCTCGAGCTGCGCCATCGATTTCAGAAGGCGGGGCTCTCGTTCACGGTTCACGCAGACGCCGCATGGGGCGGCTATTTCGCCGCGATCCTCCGCCCCGACGAGGGGCCGCGCGCGAAGGACGCGCCCTCGAGGCCTGCGGCCGAGATCGGAATGAGCAGGTACGTGACGTCGCAGCTCTCGGCGCTCGGCCGGGCGGACTCGATCACGGTGGACCCGCACAAGTCGGGCTATGTCCCTTACCCGGCCGGGGCGCTCTGCTACCGGAACTCGGCGATGCGCGACATGGTGACGTTCAAGGCCCCCTACATCGTGCACGGGGACGCGGAGCCGACGGTGGGGATCTACGGGCTGGAAGGGTCGAAGCCGGGGGCCGCGGTGGCGGCGGTCTACCTGAGCCACAAGGTCATCCGACCCACCCGGAGCGGGTACGGACAGATCCACCGCAGGGCCCTGTTCAACTGCAAGAGGTTCTACGCGCGGCTCCTCTGCATGGCCCACCCCGAGGATCGCTTCGTGATCGTCCCGGTGCCGCGGCTGCCGGCGGAGGTCGGCGGCGGCGACGCGGAGGCCGAGCGCGAGTTCATCCGCGAGCGCATCGACCGACGGAGCATCGAGGAGCTCCTGGCCGACCCCGAGGCGATGGCGCTGCTGCCAGAGCTCGGGCCCGATCAGAACATCCTCACCTACGCCGTGAACTTCAAGCACCCGGACGGCTCGCTGAACACGAACCTCGACATGATGAACCGATTGAACGCGGCCATCTACGAGCTCTTGAGCATCGACCCCGGGGACGACATCTATCGCTATCGGATGATCGTGAGCACGACGGACTTCAGCGAGGAGCAGTACGGCAATGTCTTCATCGAGGACTACAAGCGGCGCCTCGGGGTCTCGGGGTCGCCGGGGTCCACGGTGACGGTGCTCCGGTCCACGACGATGGCGCCCTGGTTCCTGGAGTCCCCGGAGGGGTCCACCCTGGACGTGCTGGAGCACGAGCTCCGCGACGCCATACACAAATCGATGATGCGGGATTCGATGTTCCAGATCTTCGAGGAGATCGACGCGAACGGGGATGGCGTGCTGGACGTGCCCGAGATCATGGCGAAATTCCGCGAGAAGGGCTTCCGCGACGGCGAGATCGACGAGTTTCTGCGGGTGTGCGACATCGACAGGGACGGCACCGTGTCGCTGAAGGAGTTCCTCGGCGCGATCTCTCATTTTCTCGCCAAGGCGAAGCTCTCGGGCAGAGAAGCGAAGGTCTAGTTCCGCACTTCAGAAATCCTGCCAGGGATCTGCCTCGCGAGCGAAGAGAGATTTAGCGCAAAGACGCCAAGAGCGCGAAGACACAAGGTCCCCGGCAGGCGCGAGGACGCTCACGCGAGCATCGGCCTCCGGCCCAGGAGGCGCCCGTCTCAGGGCCAGGTCTCGAGCACCGCGGCGATCCAGTTGTCTGGATCCCGGAAGTCGGGATCCTGCTCGACGCTGAGGAAGCGTCCGGTGTAGCTCGCGGCCGGGGTACGACAGACCCGGCTCGCCGGCACACCGTTGAGGAACCTGCCCTGGACATTGGTCGTCGCGTTGAGCGAGCACACGCCGGCGCCCGGGACCCCGACCTGCCATGTGGGATGATGGGCGCGCAATCGGTCCCTGAGCTCCAGCGCCCTGTCTCCTTCCACGGGAGCGACATCCATTCCGTGGGAGAGGTATACATCCACGTCAGAGCAGGTGTTCTCCGCCATGCCGTGCCATTGAATGAGCCACCACGGACGCGATCCATAGAAGTTCGCGAGCTCCAGGTGCGTCGCATGGAACACGTTCGCCACGTTGTGGGCGCTGTCGGAGATCGTCATTGAGCTCTGGCAGGTGCTGGTGATGGTGCTCGCCCTGCGATGAGCGCCGGCCACGAGGAAGCTGCGGGATCTCGTCTCCTTGAAGATGGTGATCGCCTCGGTCTCCGTTGCCATGTCCGAGATGGGGTGCGCTGTCGTGTGGATGAGCTCCCGCTCGGCGGCCGCGTCCACGACGAAGGCGCCGAAGCCGCGATCGACGATCCCGTCCTCGTCCCCGTCGCCGCTCTCCATGAGCAGACAGTACCTGCGCCCGTTGCCGGCGTCGCGAAAGGACCGGATCCGCATGAACGAGGACAGGCTCGACGGGAGCGAGAAGCTGCATGCGCCGCGCATCATCGTGCGAGCGACGCTCCGCCAGGCGTCGATCTGCGTGGCGCTGGGGACGACGAAGATATCCGAGTCTTCGCCTGGCATCTGGTCGCGGATGCACGCCGCGAGCTCCTCGAGGGTCGCGCTCGACGAGCAGGTGAGCTGCGCCGCGAGCGTCGTTCGCGGCGCGACCAGGACACTGGCGCCGAGCAGGAGCAACATCGATCGTTTGGACTGCATGATGGATACACCTCCAGACCGGGGTTCATGGGCGATATGGACCGGCGCTCCCGCGAGGCGCGCTCTCCGCACGTCGGCACCTGAACGAGGCGCTCCGGGCGTCCCCGGAGCGGCGCTCAGCGCGTCACAGACGCTTCAGGTGCGCGGTCGCTCGTCGCTTTCTTCGCGGTCAGCGTGATGGTCGCCAAGCAACGTCATCAATCGCGGGGCGACGAGTGCAAGGCCGGGGCCTCCGGGGAGACGAGCGAACTGTGCGGCCTGTTCGCGGTCGCTGCGGCTACGACACCGCAGCATCGCTTGACCCGTTCGGCGCCCCTCTCGCCCTCGCCGTGGGTCGCTCGACATATCCCGTGCGCCTCGGGCGGGAGGAGGCTGTGCGCGGCGCTCGGGTCCAGCGCGGGGTCACCGAGGTCATGGCGGCCCTGTTCGACGAGGGCGCGGCACCAGCTCAGAACAGCGACAGCTGCCGCTTCGCGCCGCTCATCGCGTCGAAGTCGGCCCCGCCCAGCCACCGGAGCACCGAGTCGGCGATCGGCTTGAGCTGCTGCGACACGTAATGGTCGTAGTCCGGCGGCGCGGTCGTCTGGCCAGCCGGCTCGGGGCCCGCGCGCGTGATCACATAGGCCACGATCCGCCCCGCGTCCCCGCCCAGCTTGCGGGCCGCCTTGACGTGCGGGGGCGTCGTCTTCGTGTAGGCGCCGAGCGGCTTCCGCAGCGCCTTCTTGTAGACGAGCTCCGCGTCGAAGCGGCCCGCGCGCAGATCTGCCACGAAGGTCCGCACGAAGGCCTCCACCGGGCGATCGTGGAACACCAGATCGAGCAGCTCCCGCTGGAAGCGCCGCGCCACCGCGCTCGCGTCCCGCCGGACCGCCTCGAGCCCGACGATCTCGAGCCGGCCGCCCTCCTCCCCGGCGACGAGGCCCGCGTAGCGCTTCTTGCTGCCCTGCGCGGCGCCGCGCAGCTCGGGCAGGAGGAAGCGGGCATAGACCTTCTCGAACTCGAGCTCCAGCCGGCTCTCGCAGCCGAAGGTCCGCTCGATCTGGGCGGCGACGGACTCCGACACGATGGCGCGGAGCTCCTCGGCGCGGGCGAGCGCGCGGGCGGCGTCGGGCTCGCCGCTCTCGACGAAGAGCGAGTCGGTGTCGCCGTAGAGCACCCGGTGCCCGGCCCGCCGCACCGCCTCGGCCGCGAGCCGGATGACGTGCTGGCCGGCGCTCGTGATCGCGTTCGCGACGGCCGGGGAGAACAGGCGCGACGCGGGCGAGCCGAGCACGCCGAAGAGCGAGTTCATGAGGATCTTGATCGCGGTCGCGCCGCGCTCGTCGCCCGCCCGCCGCGCGTCGGCCCGCTCGTCCCAGAGGCGCGCGACGAGCTCGGGGAGGATGCCCGGCTCGCCCCGCCGGAAGGCCGCGCCCCCCGGCGTCACGATGAGCGACTCTGGCGGCGCGCCGTCCCCGGCCACGAACGTCAGCGGGTCGATGTTGAACGTGCGGATCAGGCTCGGATAGAGGCTCTTGTAGTCGTAGACGAGGATGTTCCGGTAAAGCCCGGGGACCGGATCGAGCACGAGGCCGCCGGCGATCTCGACCTCACCGTCCGGCGCCTCGCCCGACACCGAGGGCGCGACCTTGCCGCGGGCGCGGAGCGCGGGCAGGTAGAGCGAGTCGATCGCCGCGATCTGCGCGCCCACCCGGTCGACCTGCATGCCGGTGAGCAGGCTCCGCCGCACCGAGAGCTCGACCAGCCCCGTCTTCTCCAGCAGATCGCGGACGAGGCGGGCGTCCTCGAGGTTGTACTCCGCGAGCCGCGCCGGGTCGTCGTGGTACGACGCCTCGATCTGCGAGCCCCTGTCGTCGGGCCCGAACAGCTTGCCGCGCCCGAGGATGGTGCGCGCGGCTGTCTCGAGCCGGTAGTCGTCGAGGCGCATGAAGGAGCTGCGGAGGAGCGCGAGCCCGTCGAGCACCACGCGCCCCTGGAGGATGGCGCGCCCTTCGCGCGAGAAGCCCGGGTCGCGCAGGATCGAGATCTCGTCGGCTCCTCTCCCGAGCGCGCACGAGAGCCCGGCGCGGCGGCAGTAGCGCTGGAGCGCGGGCAGGTCGAAGTCCGGGATGTTCCAGCCGGTGAGGACGTCGGGGTCTGCCTCGGCCACGTGCGCGAGGAAGCGCTCGAGGCACGACCGCTCGTCGGGAAAGCGCTCGACGTACGCGGGGAGCCCGCCGGGCGCGGGCTCGTCGCGGACGAGGAAGCAGCGCTCGCCGCCGGCGCCCGCGACCCCGACAGCATAGAGTTGCTCGCCGTCGAGGCTTGTCTCGATGTCGAGCGACAGCGCGCGCAGCTCCGGCACGAAGGTCGCGGGAGCGAGCTCGGGGTTGCGGTACACGCGCCCGACGCCGGGGCGCAGCTCGAACGGCCCGGAGATCGCGAATGCCCCGCGGATGCCGCGGTCGATGAGGAAGCGGTAGGCGAAGCGCACGTCCGCCTCGAGGCAGTCGGCGCCCGCCTCGCCGAGCCTGTCGCGCAGCGCCGCGGCGTCCCGGGGGAGGGCGGCCTCGATGCGCAGCACCGGCTCTCCGTCGAGCGTCTCGAGCGCCGCGGGGGAGACGCGGTTCCCTGCGAGCTGCCGCGCGATGTCCTCGTCGCGGGCGCGCACGAAGAAGTAGGGCCTGAACCTGTCCTCGATGATGAGCGCCGGCGCGCCGTCCTCCATCACCGCGTAGAGATGGACTTCCGGGCATCCGGCGACGACCCGGTAGGTGGGCGTGAGGATGAAGCCGCGGTCAGGCATGTGCGGTCGCGCGAGGGCCTCCGGTCGAGCTCATCGCCAGCGCGGGGCGGCCAGGACCGCTCCGCGCCACGCTGCACTTGACCACCGGGGCCCGTCCCCCGCAAGCCCTGTCGCCCGCGGCGCCGGGGATTTCCCGGAGGGGCGCGAGGGTCCAGGGAAGCGGGCCTCCGCCGGAGAGGGCGCCTCATCGCGGAGGAGGCCTCGATTGCGCGGGTTCTGCCGAGGTGCCAGCCCTTGACGCGAGGGCGCGAGGTCCAGAGACGTCGCGCCGGTGATCCGCCCGGGTGCGCGGTGATTGCGCTCCTTGGGTGTCGCCGGGCGGCGAGATGGGCAGTGTGGTCCCGTCGATTCCGTCGAGAGCGGGTCCGCCGATTGCTTAACAGTCCAGACGTGATGACCCGCGGGCGTCCATGGATTTTCCGTGGACCGCGCGCGGAAAGCAGGGAAGGGGACCAGCCATGATGCGCCATCATTTCAGGCATTGCTTCGCGGTGATCGCCGCGCTTGCCGCGAGCGTCCTTGGCAGCGCCGCGCACGCGTCCGGGCGGGGAGGTCACGCGCAGCTCTCTCCGCAGCAGTCGAGGTCGCAGCAGCAGGTGAATCTGCAGCAGCAGGTGAATCTGCAGCAGCAGATGAATCTGCAGCAGCAGATGAATCTGCAGCAGCAGGTGTCGCAGCAGGCGAGCCCGAAGGGTGTTCAGTCTCAGGTGGTTGACGGCGCGATCGCGGGGGTGATCTCGGCGTCCAACCAGTTCGAGATCGTGCAGGCGACGATCGCGCGCCGGCAGGCGAGGTCGCGCGAGGTCAAGGATTTCGCGCGGGAGATGCTGGAGTCTCACAGCCAGTCGGCGCGTCGTCTGAGCGCGCTGCTCCAGCGCCTCCGGATCAAGGTGCAGCCGACGCGGGTGAGCTCGATGCTCATCGGCCACTCGTCAGTGGTCGCCGCTTACCTGCGCAGGCAGCCGGCCCGGAATTTCGATCAGGCGTTCATTGCCGCCCAGGTGATGACGCACCGCCACACGCTGCGGATGCTGGACGAGCAGCTCATCCCGAGGGTGAAGGATCAGGCCCTGAAGGAGGAGCTCCAGCGCATCCGCGGCGAGGTCGCGAGCCACCTGGACTGTGCGCAGGCGATCCAGACGACGCTGGCCAAGCAACAAGCAACCCCCCATCGGGGTCGCTAGTCCCGCCGCGGTTCGCCCCCCTTACCCACCGTAGGCCCCCGGAGGGGGTGTTCGTCGCGCGGGGTGGGGACGGGCAGATGTCTGAGCGCCATTGACGTCCTGTGTCTGGCGTGCGCAGCACGCCGGGCACAGGACGTCCCACGCGAGTTCTGCCCGTCCCTGCCCCGCGCGACGAACACCCCCTCCGGGGGCCGTGCCCCCGTCAGGGCGCGAACACCGCGCGCATGCACCCGTCCGCGCGCTCCTCGAACAGCCTGTACCCGCGCGCCCCGTCGTCCAGGCACAGCCGGTGCGTCACGAGGTACGACGGATCGATATCCCCGCGCTGCATGAGGTCGAGCATCCTCGGGATGTACCGCGGCCCGTGCTGCTGGCCGGTCCTGAGGATCAGCGCCTTGTTCATGAGCGCGCCGAGCGGGATCTTGTCGGCGAACCCGGCATAGACGCCCATGATCGACACCGTGCCACCCTTGCGGCAAGCCAGGATCGCCTCGCGCAGCACGAGCGGGCGGTCGTTCTGCAGCCGGAGCGCCTGCTTCACCCGGTCGACCGCGTACTGCAGGCCCGAGCCGTCGGCCTCCATGCCCACCGCGTCGATGCACGCGTCGGGCCCGCGCCCGCCCGTCAGCTCGCGGAGCGCCTCCTGGACGTCGACCTCCTCGTAGTTCAGCACGTCGGCCCCGCCGTGCGCCTTCGCCATCGCCAGCCGATCCGGCACCCTGTCGATGGCGATGACGCGCTCGGCGCCGAGCAGATAGGCGCTCTTGATCGCCATCTGGCCGACGCCGCCGCACCCCCAGACCGCCACGACCTGGCCCGGGCGGATGTCGCAGAGCTCGGCCCCCATGAAGCCCGTCGTGAGCGCGTCGGAGGCGAACAGGGCGCTCTCGTCCCGCACCCCGTCGGGCACCTTGAACGCGCCGTGGTCCGCGAACGGCACGCGCACGTACTCGGCGTGGCTCCCCGCGAACCCCCCGAACGCGTGCGAATAGGCGAAGATCGCGGCCGTCGTGTCGCCGAGGATCCGGTCCGCCACCGCGTGGTGTGGGTTCGAGTTGTCGCAGAGCGACCACAGCTCGCTCTGGCAATACGCGCACCGCCCACACCCGATGATCGACGACACGACCACCCGGTCGCCCCGCTGGACCCGCCTCACCTCCGCGCCGGTCTCCACGACCTCGCCGAGGAACTCGTGCCCGAGGATGTCGCCCTCCTTCATCGCCGGGATGTACCCGTGGAGCAGGTGCAGGTCCGAGCCGCAGACCGACGAGAGCGAGACGCGCACGATGGCGTCATGCGGGCTGAGGATCCTCGGCTCGGGCACCGACTCCACCACGATGTCATTCACCCCGTTCCAGCAGATGGCTCGCATGGTCACGTCCTTTCACCGCCGGCCCGGCCGGAAGGCTGTCCCGCCGTCGTCGGGATCTCGCCGATCTCGATCCATTGCCTCAGCCGCCGCAGGTCGCCCCGCAGCCGCCGCCTGGGCAGCTCCGCGAGCAGCTTGCCGGCCGCGCGCGCGACAGGCCCTCTCGGCCGCGCGCCGGGCAGGACCGCCTTGACCTCCGTGCCCCGCTCGCCCGGCGCGCTCGAGAGCGACACGACTCCTGTCCTCCCGTGCTCCCGGCCGCCCACGCCGATGGCCCAGATCGTCGCGGTCCCCTCGCTCGCGCCCATCTCCGCGCGCCCGACGCTCTGCAGGAAGCGCCGGACTCCCTCGGCGTCGTGCAGCGCGCGCAGCACCGCCGCGCGCGGCCTGCTCACCGTCACGCTGCTCGCGATCCGCGGCGCCGGGACGCCGAGCGCCCGCAGCACCGGCGCCGCGAGCTCGGCCCCGAGCCCCGCCCGCTCCTCGGACAGCCCGGTGAGCCGCTCGTAGGCGCGGTAGGCCGCCGTCTCGACGCGGCTCCACAGCCGCCGCGCGATTCCCCTCTTGCCCGGCAGCGGCGCGCACTGCCCGCCCTGCCTCATCGCGCCCAGCTGCTCTCCCAGCGAAGCGCTCTCCTGCTTCGCCGGCGGCGCGCCCGCGCCCGCGCCCGCTCCCTCGCCCGGCGCCCGGCGTGCGGCCTGCTCCACCCGCTGCGCCGCGGCGCGCGCGCGCAGGACAGCCTTCGCTCTTCCCATCTTTCCCCCTTCGAGCCTCGTCCCGAGAGCCCGCGAGGGCGTGTTGCAAGCACACGGCCACTCACGATGATCCAGCCGCTCACGGCTCACCGCTGCTCCGCTCCTCCATCGCCCTTGCGAGCGGCCCCAACCAGGACTTCGTCTCCAGCGCGCGCTCTGCGGCGCTCGAGACGAAGACGGATTGCAGCGTGGAAAGAAGAAGGTTGCGGGAACCGAACTTCCGGGCGATACTCCGCACGCCAGGACGTTCTTTGGGTTTCTTAGATCACATGATGTCCGGCGTAAGGTGACTCCTGATTAGCCTAAGGTAGATACGGAGATACGAGCCCATGAAGAATAGAATTTTCCTGCATGGCTTGAACTTGGCCCTTTGCGGTCTGGCGGTGGGGGCGTTCGTTGCGTGCGGCGACGACGGCGGTGAGGGGAGCGGCGGCGCGGGCGGCGGCTCGGGCAGCACCACGTCGGGCAGCGTGAGCTCGACGACGACGACCACGGGGACGACGGACCCCACGACAACGTCGTCGTCGACGACGACGACCACGACCGCGACGACGGGCGTGGGCGGCGGTGGCCCCCAGACCGTCGAGATGATCGATGACATGGAGGACAACGACAACGCCATCCTCGCCGCGGGGGGCAGGGTCGGGTACTGGTACACCTTCAATGACGGGAGCGAGGGCGCCACGCAGACCCCTCCGCCCGATCCGGAGGGCACCGGCGAGACGCCCTTCACGATGACGGAGCTCGCTCCGGCGCGCGGGCAGAGCACCACCGCGGCGCGCTCGTGGGGGAAGGGCTTCGAGACGTGGGGCGCCGGCTTCGGCTTCGATCTGAGCAGCCCCGAGGGGGCCAAGGCCGCCTATGACGCCTCGGCGTTCACGGGCATCACCTTCTGGGCGAAGATCGGCGCGGGCTCGGTCGAGAGCGCGACCGTCATGATCTCGGACCCGGGCACGGATCCCGACGGCGGTGTCTGCACCGACGAGTGCGACAAGTGGCAAAAGACGCTCGCCCTCACCGAGGAATGGCAGCAGTTCACGATTCCCTTCGCGGACCTGAAGCAGGGCGGCTGGGGAACTCCGGCGGGCTCTGAGCAGATCGACGCGACCCAGCTCTACTCGATCCAGTTCCAGGTCGGCGCCGCGCCCGAGTTCGACGTCTACATCGACGATCTCGGCTTCTACAACTGAGCGCCCGCGCTAGCGCCCGAGGGCCCTCGACCTGAGGGCCCTCATCCACTGAGGGCCCTCGACCTGAGGGCCCTCATCCACCGAGGGCTCTCATCCACTCTGCGCCTGCCGCGACTCCAGCCAGCCCCGCTGGCCCCAGCGGCGACCCGGGTCGCGCGGCTTCTCCGCGCCCGCCGAAATAATTGCTTGCATCGCGGGCGCGCCCCGGGCAAACGTGGCCGCGCGTCGCACCTGCTCCCAGGACAATGTCCCTCCTCGAGCTCGCATCGATAACGAAGCAGTTCCCGGGCGTGAAGGCCCTCGACGGCGTGTCGTTCGACCTCCAGCAGGGCGAGATTCACGCCCTCTGCGGCGAGAACGGCGCGGGCAAGAGCACGCTCATCAAGATCCTCTGCGGGTACTACCCGGCGGGGACCTACGGCGGCGAGATCCGGCTGTCCGGCCGCACCGTGGAGTTCAGCGGCATGCGCAGCGCCGAGGAGCACCGGATCGCCCTCATCGCGCAGGAGCTCGCGCTCGTCCCCGACCTCACCATCGCCGAGAACCTGGTGCTCGGGCGCGAGCCCATCCGCGGGGGGCTCATCGACTGGGACGCCGTGCGGACCGTGGCGCGGGAGGCGCTCGCGCGCGTGGGGCTCGACGTCGACCCCGAGCGCCCGATCAAGGACCTTGGCATCGGCCAGCAGCAGATGGTCGAGATCGCGAAGGCGCTGCTCAAGGACGCGAAGATCCTCGTCCTCGACGAGCCCACCGCGGCGCTCACCGACTCCGGCGTGAGGACGCTGCTCCGCCTGCTCGACGACCTGCGGTCCCGCGGCGTCTCCTGCATCTACATCAGCCACCGCCTGGAGGAGGTCTTCGAGATCGCCGACCGCATCACGGTGCTCCGGGACGGGAAGTCGATCACGACGCAGCCGAGGGCCGCGCTCTCGCCCGACAAGGTCATCTCGCTCATGGTCGGCCGCGAGGTGACGAACCTCTATCCGTGCCCGCCGGCGCCGGAGGGCCCGGTCGCGCTCTCGGTCGAGCGCTGGTCGGTCGAGGACGCCGGGCACCCCGGCCGGTTCGTCCTGCGTGACGTGGGCTTCGAGGTGCGCGCCGGCGAGGTGCTGGGCATCGGCGGCCTCATGGGCGCCGGGCGCACCGCGCTCGTCTCGACCCTCTTCGGCGCGGCCACGAGCCGCGTCACGGGCACCGTCTCGGTCCGCGGCGGGCCCGCCGCGCCGCCGTTCAGGTCGCCCTCCGAGGCGATCGCCGCGGGCATCGCGCTCGTCAGCGAGGATCGCAAGCGCTTCGGCCTCGTGCTCGAGGCGACGCTCCTCGACAACATCACGCTCGCGACCCTGCGGCGGTTCGTGAAGGGGCTCTTCCTCGATCACGCCCAGCGCGAGGTCACCGCGGTCGAGCAGATGAAGGCGCTCCGGACCAAGGCGTCGGGGCCGCTCGCGCTCGCCAACCAGCTCTCTGGCGGCAATCAGCAGAAGATCGTGATCGGCAAATGGCTGATGACGGGGCCGCGCGTGCTCCTGCTCGACGAGCCGACCCGGGGCATCGACGTCGGGGCCAAGGCGGAGATCTACCAGCTCATCCACAAGCTCGCTTCGGACGGGCTCGCGGTGGTGCTCGTCTCCTCCGATCTGCCGGAGCTGCTCGGCATGAGCCACCGCGTGCTGGTCCTCTCCCAGGGCAGGATGACCGCCTGCCTCGATCGTCAGGACGCCACGGCCGAGCGCGTGATGGCCGCAGCAACGAGGAAGGTGACGGAATGAGCGAGGCGAAGCTTCGCGTGCGTATCCCCTGGCGCGCCCTGTCGATGGTGGGCTCGCTCATCGCGATCTGGGTCGCCTTTTCGATCACGACCGACGGGACGTTCGTGACGCCGCGCAACCTGACGCTGCTCGCGCGGCAGATGTCGGTGACCTCGATCCTGGCCATCGGCATGGTGATGGTCATCGTCGCGGGGCAGATCGACCTCTCGGTCGGCGCGCTGGCCGGCCTGCTCGGCGCCGCGTCGGCGATTGCCTACGTGAACCTCGGGCTGCCGCTGCCGGCCGCCTTCCTCCTGCCGGTCGTGCTCGGGGCGGTGCTCGGCTTCGTGCAGGGCGCCCTCGTGGCGCGGCTGCGGATACCGCCCTTCATCGTCACGCTCGGCGGGATGCTCATCTTCCAGGGGTCGATACTCGGCACGACGGGCGGCGTGTCCATCTCGCCGGCGCGCCCCTACCTGTTCGTCGGCCAGGCGTACGTGCCGCACGCGCTCGGCTGGGCGGGCGCCGGCGTGCTCTGCCTCGTGCTGCTGTACAAGGCGGCGCGCGCCACCGGCCCGGCGCGCTTCCCGTGGATCGGGCTCGCCGCGTTCACCGTCGCGTTCGCCGCGCTGATGAACTCGTACCAGGGTGTCCCGTTCCCCGTGCTGCTCGTCCTCGTGCTCGCGACGGCGTTCACGGTGCTGGCGAAGCACACCGCGTTCGGCCGGCACCTCTACGCGATCGGCGGCAACCGCGAGGCGGCCTTCTACTCCGGCATCAACATCGATCGTCACCTCATCGCCGTGTTCACGCTGATGGGCGTGATGTCGGGCATCGCGGGCGTCGTGCTCACCGCCCGCGTCGGCTCGGCGACCTCGGACGCCGGCCGCATGATGGAGCTCGACGCGATCGCGGCCGCCGTCATCGGGGGCACGTCGCTGCTCGGCGGGCAGGGCACGATTTGGGGCGCGCTGCTCGGCGCGCTCGTGATGGCCTCGCTCGACAACGGCATGAGCCTGATGAACACCGAGAGCTTCTGGCAGCCGATCATCAAGGGCGTCATCCTCATCCTCGCCGTCGGCATCGACATGGCCAGCCGCAAAACCCGCGCCCACTAGAGCGGCGGTCACCCGCTTCGGATACGGGCCCATCTCGGCGTTTTCGGTGCTCAGCGCACTGGAGTGCGCTTGCGCGCCGAAAATGCCGAGCTGGACCCGTCTCCTGTGCGGGTGACCGCCGCTCTGTGTCGCATGTACCAGACGTGGGTGAGCCCCGCTCTGGTCAACGCGTGAGGGCGGAAGACCGAGCTGGGGGGCGGTCGGGTGGGGGCACGTTGGGGCGCTCCGGAAGGCGCGCCGGCGTGGGGGCAAACGGAAGCGCTTTCATGGGGCGGCGGTCGGCTGGGCTCGGGTGGGGGCGCTGAAGAGATTGCGGCCGAGGGCGCGCGCGGCGGCAAGGTGAGACGCTGGATCCTGCGTTTCTGATTCGTGCAGGAGCTCGGACGTCACGACGCGTGCGCCGCAGTAATCGAAGATCCCATGGTCGATCTGCGTCTTCATGGCGCCGTAATAGCCGTGCCGCTCGTAGGTTCGCGCGTCGCTGCCCGCGATGGCGACGAGATGAACCCGGAGGTCGCGAAGCTTCTTCACCAGCCCGGCTCCCGGGCTGAAGTCGAATGCCCAGCCGTTGGCGAACACACGATCGATCCACCCCTTGAGAAGCCCCGGCATCGACCACCAGTAGACAGGATAGACCAGCACAAGGGCATCGGCGCGATCGATCCTCGCCTGCTCGGCGACAACATCGGCGGGCGGCGGCGCCTGCCCCCGATGAACGGCAAGATCAGCCGCGGTGAACCTCGGATCGAAGGCCTCCGCCGCGAGATCCGCGAGCTCGAAAGAATCGCCGGATAGGGACACCCCCTCAGCAACCTGCGCGGCAACGCCGTGGGTGAGCGACCTGGGATCGGGATGCGAGACGACGAGGAGCGCGTGCATCTTGAAACTCCTGCTTGCTGATCACAGAGGCATAGCCTGTTACCTTTGGTAGGTTACCTTTGGTAGTTTGTTGTGTCAAGCGCCAGAGAACCGGCTTCATCCGAGCGCGACGGCGCGGGTGAGCACCTCGGAGCGCGAGGCGACCACGGCGGCGCGGGGCGACGGAGCGACCCTCGCGAGTTCATGGGGGCAGGGCCTCCGCCCTCGTGGGGGAGGGCAAGCGCCGGGAGCGCTCAGCGCCGCGCGGGCAGCGCGCGGAGGCAGACCTCGATCCCGGCGCGGAGGTTGCCGTGCGTGGTGACGCCGGAGAGGTCGACCCCGAGGCCGCACAGGGACTGAGCGACGGCCGGCCCGATGCCGGTGAGGACGCCGCTCGCGCCGAGCAGGCGGATCGCGCGGACGATGCGGACGAGGTGGTCGGCCGTCGCGGCATCGACGCTCTCGATGCCGGTGACGTCGATGATCGCGAAGCGAGCGCCCGTGCGCACGACCTCGTCGAGGAGCTTGCTGGTGACGTCGCCCGCGCGCGCGTCGTCGAGCGCGCCGATGAGCGGCACGGCGAGCACGCCCGCGGCGACCTGCAGGATGGGCGTGGACAGGGCGCGGATGAGCGCCTGCTGGCTCTGGATGACCGCGAGCTGATCGGCGATGGCCTGCCGCTGCTGCTCGAGCTCGGCGATGGTGGCGGCCATTTGCGCCTCGTGCTCCCGCTGCGCCGTGATGTCGTGGCCGATGGCGAGGATGTGCGTCGTACCGTCCTGCTCGACCAGGGGCACCTTGATGATCGACATCCACCGCACCTCGCCGTTCGGGCGCGTGACGGGCTGAACCCTCGAGACCCGCTTCATGCCCGCGAGCACCTCCCGGTCCATCTCGTGGATAGTGGCGAGCTCGGGGCGGGAGGACGGCAGATCGGCCACGGTCTTGCCCACCGCCCCGTCCACCGTGAGCTCGTACATCTCGGCGTAGCCCTTGCTGACGAGCTTCATCTTGCCTTCACGATCCTTGACCGTGACGATGATCGGGATGGTGTCGAGCACGAGGCGGATGAACTGCCGCTCGCGCTCGAGGGCGAGCTCTGCCCCCTTGAGCTCGGTCGTATCCATCCGCAGGCCGACGAAGCTGCCGTCGGCGAGGCGGGTGCTCTTGAGGGTGAGCCAGCGGTCCCCGAACCGCCGCACGTAAACCTCCCCGGGGCGGCGATGGTCCGCGAGGCGACCGGCGACCCACTCGTCCTCGCTGAGGCCACTGTGGAGGTGGATCCCCTTCCGGCAGCCCTCGCGGACGACGTCCTCGAACGTATTGCCAATCTGGATGGCAGAGGCACATTCGGGGTAGAGCGCCTTGTACGCCGCGTTGAAGTAGCAGAGCCGCTCGTCGGCGTCGTAGATGACGAAGCCGACGTCGAGCGCCTCGGCGGCCGCTTGCAGGCGCGCTCCTTGCTCGCGCGCCGCCTGCTCGGCCCGGCGTTGCTCGGTCACGTCGCGCAGCGCGAGGAGCACGGCGGCGCACGCGCCCGACGGAGCGACGAGCGGGCTCAGGCTCCCCTCGGCGAGGACGGCGCGCTCGTCCGCGAGGCGGAGGGTGAAGTCGGGCGGCAGGGCGCGCGGGGCGCGATCGCGGAGCACCTGCTCGAGCAGCGCGCCGAGGGGCGGCTCGGGCCGCAGGGCCTCCTCGACGGGCTCTCCGCGCGCCGTCGCCCCGGGGGTGGAGCAGAGGCGCTCGGCGGCAGGGTTCAGCGCCAGGATCCGGCCGGTTTCATCGAGCAAGAGCAGCGGGTCGACGCTGCAGGTAAAGGCGAGCGAGTAGAGATCGACAGGAGCGTCGCTGGGCATCGAGACGAGCGTAGAGCAAGATCTCCTCAGGGTGGCGCCCGTCGAGATCCCTCCGGCCGCGCCCGCTCGTGAACCTGGTTCGCTCCGGTGACCCGGGCTGGTAGACTCGGGCTGTCAAATGGACGTCGACACGGAGGCCGTTCTCCAGGTGTTCCTGGCGGAGACCGAGGATAGCTTCATCGACCTTGAAGAGTCGATCATCCGACTGGAGACGCACGCTGACGACTCCGAGACGCTGGGCAGGCTCTTCCGCCGCGTGCACTCGCTCAAGGGGAACGCTGCGTCCCTCGGGTTCGCGAAGATCGCCGAGTTCGCGCACGCCGTGGAGAACGTGCTCGAGGGGCTGCGCGGCCGGACGCTGGCGGTGACCGGGGAGCTCGTCACCCTCCTGCTCCAGTGCGTCGACGTGCTCCGCGGCATGATCTCGGCGGCGGCGACCGGGATCGACGAGCTGCCGGTCGAGGGGGTCGCCCTGCTGCATCGGCTCGTGCTGGAGCTCGGGCACCACCCCGGAAAGCTCGGCGTCGAGCCGGCGTCGCAGCACGTCGCGCCACCTCCGGAGCGGCTGAAGGGGCGGGCGCAGACGCTCCGGGTGGACGTCGAGAAGCTCGACCGCATGCTGAGCCTCATGGGCGAGATGACCATCGCGCGCAGCCGGGTGAGCCGGATGCTCGAGAGCCCCGAGGAGCTGCAGCGCGCTGATCTCGCCCAGAGCCACGAGGAGGCAGATCGCCTCTTCCTGGAGCTGCAGAGTGTCATCATCGAGGCGCGCATGGTGCCGATCGGGGACACGTTCCGCGGCTATCTCCGCGCCGTCCGCGACCTCGCGGCGGAGCACGGCAAGCTGGCCAGGCTGACGATCGAGGGCGAGGACGTGGAGCTCGACACCCGCGTCGTCGAGCACATCCGGGAGCCGCTGACCCACATGATCGGCAACGCCCTCGATCACGGGATCGAGCGACCTGCCGAGCGCGTCTCCCGCGGAAAGCCCCCGTGCGGGAACATCGTCCTGCGCGCCCGCCACGAGTCGGGCACCGTCGTCATCGAGATCTCGGACGACGGCGCCGGGATGGACCGCGCCAAGATCCTGGAGCGCGCCCGGGCGCAAGGCCTCATGGACGAGTCGAGCCAGCCGTCGGACGCGGACCTCTACCAGCTGATCTTCCAGCCGGGCTTCTCGACGGCAGCCTCCGTGACCTCGCACTCGGGGCGCGGGGTGGGCATGGACGTCGTGCGCCGCAACCTGGAGGCGATCCGCGGCTCCGTGAGCGTCCGCAGCCGTGATCACGAGGGCTGCACCATCGTCCTCTGCGTTCCTCTGACGCTCGCCATCATCGCCGGCTTCACGGTCGCGGTCGGCGGCGAGATGTATGTCCTGCCGCTCGAGGCCGTCGAGGAGTGCGCCGATCTGCCCGAAGGCGAACAGCGCCGGGGCGCGTGCCGGGGGCTCCTCAGGTTGCACGACCGCCCGCTGCCCTATGTGCGGCTCCGCTCGCTCTTCAACGTCGAGGCCGCCCCGCCGCGGCGCGAGAGCGTCGTTGTCGTCCGCCTCGATGGAGAGCCGGTCGGGCTCGTCGTCGATGAGCTCCACGGCAGGGCGCAGACGGTGATCAAGCCTCTCGGCCCGCTCCTCCAAGGCCTCCCGGGCATGTCGGGCTCGACGATCCTGGGCGACGGCACGGTGGCGCTCATCCTCGACGTCGCGGGCGTCTGTCGCCTCGCCTTGCGGGACGGGAGCGCGCCGAGCGCGGCGCGCCTGGCGGGCGGGTCGTCGCTCGAGGAGAGGCGCCGATGGTGAAGGCACGACCGGAGGAGACGAGGACGATGGAGCAGGAGCGGGCGAAGCTGGAGCAATTCCTGACCTTCTTCGTCGGCGGGGAGGAGGTCGCCATCAACATCCTCCAGATCCGGGAGGTCATCGCCTACCAGCCCCCGACGAGGATCCCGGTCGCGCCGGCCCACCTCCGGGGCGTCATCAACCTCCGCGGCGCGGTCGTGCCCGTCGTCGAGCTGGCGCTCCGGCTGGGGCTCGCCGTGGCCCCCGTCTCGAAGAACACGTGCGTCGTCGTGGTCGAGGTGATCGTCGACGGCAAGCTCACCATGGTCGGCGTCGTCGTCGAGAGCGTCGGGCAGGTCGTCGATCTCGCGCTGTCCGACATCGAGCCGCCGCCCACCTTCGGCATGGCGCTCCAGCCGAGCGCCGTGCTCGGGCTCGGCAGGCTCGAGGCGAGGTTCATCCCCATCCTCGACATCGACGCGCTGCTCGCCGAGCGCGTCGCCCTCCACGCCGCGCTGGAGGGCGGCAAGCCCGACGCGCCGCTCCCTGAGCTGCCGCCCCAGTCGGACGCCGCCGAACCCGGCGAGGCCGCGGCGCCGGGGCTGCGCGCCCCGTGATGGCGATCAGCGACGCCGAGTTCGCGAGCTTCCGCGCGCTCGTCCTGCAGGAGACCGGGATCCACCTCTCACCGGCGAAGAAGGCGCTCCTCGTGGCCCGCCTCGCCGGGCGGCTCCGGGCGACGGGGAGCCCCTCGTATCGGGCGTACCTCGGGCTGGCCATGCAAGAGCCGGAGGAGCTGCTCCGGCTCATCGACTGCATCACCACGAACGAGACCCGCTTCTTCCGCGAACCCAAGCACTTCGACTTCCTCGCGCGCGAGGTCTTCCCCGCGTGGAAGCAGGGCGCCTCCGCGGGGCGGCGCTCGCGGCGCATCCGGGCGTGGAGCGCCGGCTGCTCCACCGGCCAGGAGCTCTATTCGCTCGCCATGGCGCTGCTCGATCACCTCGGCGACGACGGCGGCTTTTCGTTCGAGCTCCTCGGGACCGATATCTCCACCCGGGTCCTCGACAGGGCCGCCCACGCGATCTGGCCGATCGAGGCGGCCGCCGACATCCCCGAGCGGTACCTCAAGGCCTTCATGCTCAAGGGCAAGGGGCCGCAGGAAGGGAAGATGATGGCCGGGAGCGAGATCCGGCAGATGGTGCGGTTCCAGCGGCTCAACCTGATCGAGGAGCGCTATGCCCTGACAGGGCGCTTCGACCTGATATTCTGCCGCAACGTCCTCATCTACTTCCAGAATGACACGAAGCAACGCGTCATCGAGCGCCTGATGAGGTATCTCGCGCCGGGCGGCTACCTGCTCTTCGGGCACGCCGAGGGGCTGTGCAGCGCGGCCAGCCACCAGCTCGTCCGCGTGCTCCCGACCGTGTACCGGCTTGCGCCCGACGCGGAAGGCGAGGGGCGCCGCCTGGAGGCGCGCTAGAAGCGCGTGAAATCCCGCTCGTTCACCGGGTTCGAGGCGCCGTTGCGCCGGGCGCCTGCCGCGCTGCCGGCGCTGCGAGGCGCCGCCAGCGCGCTCCCCGCGCGGCTGGGCCCGACCCGCGGCGGCCCCTGCCTCTCCTGGTCGCCGTACGTGACGCGGAAGAACGAAAGGACCTGCTGAAGCGACTCGGCCTGCGTCGCCATCTCCTCTGCCGTCGACGCGAGCTCCTCCGAGCCAGACGCGTTCCCCTGCGTCACCTGGTCCACCTGCGCCATGGCCTTGCTCATCTGGGCGACGCCGGCGGCCTGCTGGCTGCACGAGGCGGCGACCGCCTGCACCAGCTCCGCCGTGCGCCGGATGCTGGGGACCAGCTCCGTCAGCAGGTTGCCCGCGCGCTCGGCGATCCGCACGCTCGACGAGGCGAGCGCGCCGATCTCCTTCGCGGACGCCTTCGAGTGCTCGGCCAGCTTGCGCACCTCGGCCGCCACGACCGCGAAGCCCTTGCCGTGCTCGCCGGCGCGGGCCGCCTCGATGGTCGCGTTCAGCGCGAGGAGGTTCGTCTGGTAGGCGATCTCCTCGATCACCGAGATCCGCTTCGCGATGGTCTGCATCGCCTCGACGGTCTCCTTGACCGTCCTTCCGCTCTCCTCCGCGTCGGCCGCGCCCCGCATCGCCAGCCGCTCCGTCTCCCGGCTGTTGTCCGCGTTGTGGGCGATGGCCTGGCTCATCTGCTCCAGGCTCACCGTCGTCTCCTCGATGCTCGCGGCCTGCTCGCTCGTACCCTGGGCCAGGGCCTGCGAGGTCGTCGAGATCTGCTCCGACGCCGAGCCGAGCGTGCCCGCGGTCTCGCGGACCTCGCTGACCACCTCCGAGAGCCTGGACGTCATCGCGGCGAACGCGAGCCCCAGCGTGTCGTTGGCCGATCGCGGC
The DNA here is from genome assembly GCF_051521595.1 of Sorangium sp. So ce1153. Classification (NCBI taxonomy): domain Bacteria; kingdom Pseudomonadati; phylum Myxococcota; order Polyangiales; family Polyangiaceae; genus Sorangium; species Sorangium sp. So ce1153. The sequence continues at coordinate 9,591,081 of NZ_CP150361.1, read as the reverse complement.
TTGACGCTGACGGTCAGGTTGCCGGCCGCGAGCTGATCCGCGATCTGGGCCATCGCGTTCGTCGACTGGACCAGGTCGCGCGTCGCCGCCTGGAGCTGCCCGATCTCGTCGTTCCGCGTCACCGCCACCTCGTCGCGCACGTCGCCCACCGAGACCCTCCTCGAGAGCTCGACCACCTGCTGGAGGGGTCGGGTGATGGAGCGCGCCAGGTAAATGCTCGCGAACAGGCCGGTCACGAGGGTGAGCAGCGGCGCCAGCCAGGCGAGGAGCATGGCGCGTTCGATCGTGAGATCCGCCGCCGCGCCGCGCGCGCTCATCGTGTCGTGGTTGATGTCCTCCAGCTCGGTGAGCCGCACGAAGATCCTGTCCTCGAGCGATCCGAGGACGTCGTTCGACATGCGGTTGGCGTCGTCGAGCTTGCCCGCCTGGACGAGCTTGATCACGTCCTCGCCGCGCCCGTAGTACTCCTCGTCGAGCTGGTCGATCTCGGTGAGCAGGACCTGCTCGCGCTTGCCGAGATTCAGCTGCTGGAAGCTGGCCTGCCAGCGCTCGAACTCCTTCTTCCCGTCCCGCCACTGCCGGACGAAGACCTCGTCCTTCGAGGCCAGGTAGCTCCCCATGTCGTCGGCCTGTCCCGTCCTGGCGACCTCCATCTCCAGCGCGGCGCGGACGGCCGGGTAGTTCACGTCGGTCACCGTATCGAGCAGCGTGCCGAGCTCGTGGTTCGTACGCCAGGAGACGTACGAGAGCACGATGATGCAGAGGACGAACGCGGCGGCGTTGAGCCCGAGCCTCATGCCGATCGTGAATCTCATGCTCCGAGCTCTCCATCGGCAGGATCCACCGGCGGGCGCGCGGCCTCGCCCGGCGCGCGCCGCGCGGGGCGGGCGCTGTCGCGGAGCGCCGCGCCCGCGTGCGCCGCCAGGACGCGGAGGATCTCGTGATCAGCGGCCGACAGCGCTGGCTTCTGCGCGAGCAGGCGGAAGACGGCCAGGGCGCCGAGGCGCTGGCCCTCCGCGACCAGGGCGACGCACGCGGTGAGCCCGTCGCTCTCCTCGACGTCGCCCTCGGCGAAATACGGCTGGCCGCTGGCCACGACCTGGCCGATGCGGCCACAGGCGAGCGGGACGCGGGTGTAGGGGGTGGGATCGATCCCGAAGGCGCCCCCGAGCTGGAGGTGCGCGCCGTCCTCGTCGAGCTCGAAGATGGCGAGCTCGCTCGAGCCGACGATGCTCTCCACGAGCTCCCGGATGGCGGTGTAGATGGCGCCGCGGCCTCGCGCGGCGCGGAGCCGCTCCACCGTCACGAACAGGTGCGCGAGGTGCGTGCTCTGCGCCTCCGCCTCGACGTAGCTCGCGTAGAGCCGGCGCGACGCTCTCTCGAGCTCGGACACGCGCGCCTCCAGCAGGGCCCGCTCCTTGCGGTACGCTGCGATCTTCTGCCGGAGCGCCCGGGCTCTCCTGCCCGCTCCGCCGCGCTGCGCCTGCCGCGCCCCGGCGAGCGCCGCGATCGCCCCGCGAGACCGGCCGCCCCCCACGCGCCCAGGATGGTCCGCGCCGCCCAAGGTCATACGCAACCTCCGTCGCCCCGCGCTGTCACTGACCGATGTGGTCCTTGACCTTGTCCAGGAGCTCCACGCTCCGTACGGGCTTGAGCACGTAATCGGAGCACCCGCTACGAAACGCCTCCTCCATCCTGTCCAGCTCCCCGCGGCTCGTGACCATCACGATGGGAGTCTGGCGGGTCCCGCCGTCCGCGCGCAGCTGGCGGCAGGCATCCAGCCCGTCCATCAACGGCATCACCATGTCCAGCAGGATGAGATCCGGCCGCTCCGCGCTCGCGACGGCGAGGGCCTGGCGGCCGTCCTTCGCTGTCACGATGTCATAGCCACGCTGGAGGATGATCCGGTGAAGCATCAAGGCCGTCTCCGAGTCATCCACGATCAGAATTTTCTTGCGTTGCACGTTGCTGTGCCCCCCCCACCGTCGTGCTCCCCCAGGTGCATCGCTCCGGTTCCAGCGAGGATACACACCTTGCGCGCTCGGATACGGATAAAATCTGTGCGCCGCGCGCGTACGTCCGTCCGTGCATCGCTCAGCTCGGCGCTCGCGGTGGCGACCAGAAGGACGCAGCTCCGGAGGACATGTACGGGCGCGTGCTCCGGGCGCTTCGCGCACCGACGACAGCTCGGTCCTGTCGGCGCTGACGTCGGTCGCCGTCTCCGCGGCTCGCGGGCGAGGTGGAGCCGATTGGGCCGCGCCAGCGAGCCTGATTGACCTCCTCTGTCCAGCGTGCGCAGCGCGACGGGCACAGGACGTCCCAGGCGAGCTCTGCCCGTCCCCACCCCGCGACGAACGCCCCTCCCCGGGGCGCCGGGCGGACTCGAGATCCGCAAAGCGATCTGCTCCCTCCGGCGACGCGCGCCTCCCTCCTGCATCCAATGGCCACCTGCGCATACGCATCCGGCAGGCGAGGATGAGGAGGACGCATGGCCGAACAAGGCAAGAGGGGCGCGAGCCCGGAGATCAGCGCGCAAAGCAAGATCGATAGCCTGGAACCTCACCGCGAGGACCTGACCGGCACGGTCCTCTCGACCGACCAGGGCATCCGGATCGACAGCACCGACGACTCGCTCAGGGCAGGGGCGAGGGGGCCGACGCTCCTTGAAGACTTCCATCTACGCGAAAAGATTACTCATTTTGACCACGAGCGCATCCCCGAGCGCGTCGTCCACGCGCGCGGCTCGGGGGCCCACGGCTACTTCCAGGTCTACGAGTCGATGGCCGAGTACACGAGGGCGGCGTTCCTGCAGGACCCGAGCGTCAGGACGCCGGTCTTCGTGCGGTTCTCCACCGTGGTCGGCTCGCGCGGGTCGGCGGACACGGTCCGCGACGTGCGCGGCTTCGCGACGAAGTTCTACACCGAAGAGGGGAACTTCGACCTCGTCGGCAACAACATCCCGGTCTTCTTCATTCAGGACGGCATCAAATTCCCGGACGTGATCCACGCGGTCAAGCCGGAGCCGGACCGGGAGATACCACAGGCCTCGTCGGCGCACGACACCTTCTGGGACTTCATCTCGCTCATGCCGGAGTCGACCCACATGGCCATGTGGGTGCTCTCGGATCGCGCCATCCCGCGGAGCTTCCGCATGATGGAGGGCTTCGGCGTCCACACCTTCCGCTTCGTCAACGCGCAGGGCAAATCCCGCTTCGTCAAGCTGCACTGGAAGCCGCTCCTCGGCGTCCACTCCCACGTCTGGGACGAGGCGCAGGAGCTCGCCGGCAGGGATCCGGACTTCCATCGCCGCGATCTCTGGGACGCGATCGAGCGGGGGGATCACCCCGAGTACGAGCTCGGCGTGCAGATCATCGAGGAGGAGGACGAGTTCGCCTTCGACTTCGATCTGCTCGACGCGACCAAGATCGTGCCCGAGGAGCTCGTGCCGGTCCGCCGCATCGGCAAGCTGACGTTGAACCGCAACCCGGACAACTTCTTCGCCGAGACCGAGCAGGTCGCCTTCCACACGGCCAACATCGTGCCCGGGATCGACTTCACCGACGATCCGCTGCTCCACGTCCGGAACTTCTCGTACCTCGACACCCAGCTCCTGCGGCTCGGCGGCCCGAACTTCCCGCAGATCCCCATCAACCGCCCGCTGGCCCCGGTCCACAACCAGAACCGGGACGGCTTCATGCAGCAGCGGATCAAGCAGGGCCGGGCGCACTACGTCCCGAACTCGCTCGCCGGCGGATGTCCGGTGACGGCGTCGTGGGAGACGGGCGCGTTCGTGCACCACGCCGAGCGGGTCCTCGGGCTCAAGCTGCGCGCGCGGAGCGACACCTTCAAGGACCACATCACCCAGGCGAGGCTCTTCTGGAACAGCCTCTCGCTGCCCGAGAAGAAGCACCTGGTCCGCGCGGCGCGCTTCGAGCTCGCCAACGTCGCGACAAAGGACGTCCGCGAGCGCATGGTCGCGCGGCTCGGCGAGGTCGACCTCCAGCTCGGCAGGCTCGTCGCCGAGGGGATCGGCGTCGCCCCGCCAGCGGGCCAGCCCCAGGTGCCCTCGAAGGGCAAGGCCACGGGCAAGCGCTCCGTGGACGCCTCGCCGGCGCTCAGCATGGAGAACACGGTGAAGGACACGGTGAAGAGCCGGCTCATCGCCGTGCTCGCGGCCGACGGGTTCAGCGGCGCCGAGCTCGCGGCGGTGAAGGCGGCGCTCGAGGCGGCCGGGGCGCACGCGCAGGTCGTGTCGACGCGCCTCGGGCCGATCCCGGGCGACGACGGCAGCACGGTGGAGGCGGACCGGACGCTGCTCACGGCGAAGTCCGTCATGTTCGACGCGGTCTACGTCCCCGGCGGGCGCGCCAGCGTCGAGGCGCTCTCGGCGATGGGCGAGGCGGTCCATTTCGTCAACGAGGCCTTCAAGCACTGCAAGGCGATCGGGGCGACGGGCGAGGGCGTCGCGCTCCTCTCGTCGTCGCTCATCCAGGGCGTGGCGCTGGCCGGCGCGTCGGGCGCGGGGCCGCTCCTGTCCGACAAGGGCGTGGTCACGCTGCGCGACCCCGCGGGCCTCGCGCCGTTCAGCCAGGAGCTCCTCCGGGCGATCGCGCAGCACCGCCACTGGGATCGCGAGGACGTCGCGCAGATCCCCGCCTGACCACATCGCCCGCACAGGTTGAACCCCCGAGAAAACTAACCACAGAGGCACAGAGGGCACAGAGGAAGAGAAAGAGAGAGATTTTTATCTTCCCGCTTCCTCTGTGCCCTCTGTGCCTCTGTGGTTCAAATCTCTTCACTCCCGGGCGTTTCACGCTGAACGGTGCTCTAGGAAGGCGCCCCGAGCTCCGCGATCTCCTGCTCGAGCTGCTCCCACTCGGCCATGAGCGCGTCGATGCGCGGCCCGAGCGCCTCGTCCTCCGCGTTCAGCGCGGCGACCTCCGCCTTGCCCGTGCGCTCGAAGAACCCGTCGCTGCAGTAGAGGTCGTGGATCTCCTTCTTCCGCGCCTCGGCCGCCTCGATGGCCGCGAGCACCTTGTCGCGCCGCGCGGGCAGCTCCTTCTGGCGGTTGCGCCGGCGCTTCTGCTCCTCCCAGGAGCCGCCCGCCTCGGGCGCCGGGGCGGCCTTCTGGTGCTCTCGCTTCGCCTTGAGCACCACCGTGTCCGCGTCGAGGTGATCGTCGCCGCAGCCGGCCAGGTACTCCTCGTAGGTGCCGGGGAAATCGCGCGGCCCTGTCGGCGTCACCTCGAGGATGCGCGTCGCCAGCTCGGACACGAAGAAGCGATCGTGCGAGACGAAGAGCACCGTCCCCTCGAAGGCCTTGAGCCCCTCGACGAGCCCGTGGATCGCCTCGAGGTCGAGGTGGTTGGTCGGCTCGTCCAGCACGAGCACGTTGGGCCGCTCGACGATGATCCGGCAGAAGATGAGCCGCGCGGCCTCGCCGCCGGACAGCGAGCCGACGCTCTTCTCGACGTCGTCGCCGGAGAAGAGCGCCTTGCCGAGCTGGCCGCGGACGTAGCTCGGCGACTCGTCGGGGCACGCCGCCCACAGGAAGGAGAGGGGCGTCATCGACCCGTCGACGAGCAGCTCGCGGTGGTCCTGGGCGAAGTAGCCGACGCGCGCCTCGTGGCCCCACGACGCGCCGCCGGCGTCGGCCTGGAGCCGGCCCACGAGGATCTTGAGCAGCGTCGACTTGCCGAGCCCGTTCGGCCCGATCACCGCGAGCCGCTCGCCCCGCCGCACCGACAGGGACACGTCGCGCAGCACCTGCTTCGCGCCGTACGCCTTGGAGATCCCCCGCGCCTCGAGCACGTCACGCCCGCTCGGCCGCTGGATCGCGAACCGGAACGCCGGCGTGCGCCGCGAGGTGTCGGCGAGCTCCTCGACCTCGATCTTCTCGATCTGCTTGAGCCGGCTCTGCGCCTGGCGCGCCTTGGTCGCCTTGGCGCCGAACCGCTCCACGAACGCGCGCTTGTCGGCGATGATCTTCTCCGCGCGCGCGATCTCGGCCTGCTTGCGCTCGCGGATCGCCTGCTTCTCGACGACGAAGGCGGCGTAGTTGCCCGTGTAGAGCGTGATGGTCTCGTAATCGACGTCGAGGATGTGCGTGGCGACGTTGTCGAGGAAGCGCTGGTCGTGGGAGATGACGACGGCGCAGCCCTTGTAGCCGGCGAGGAACCTCTCGAGCCAGCGGATCGAGAGGATGTCGAGGTGGTTCGTGGGCTCGTCGAGCAGGAGCACGTCCGAGCCGCCGAGGAGGACCTGCGCGAGGAGCACGCGCAGCTTGAAGCCGCCCGACAGCGTGGAGAGCGCCCTCCGGTGGGCCTCCACCGGGATGCCGAGCCCCTCGAGGACGGCGCTCGCGCGCGCCTCCAGCGTGTAGCCGTCGTGGGCGCGGATGCGGTCCTCGAGGTCGGCGACCCGGCTCGGGTCGCCGCCGCCGCCCTCGGCCAGGCGGCGCGACTCGACGAGCGCGTCCCACACGACGCGATCGCCCATCATCGCGAGATCCAGGATGACCTCGTCGTCGCTGAGGAACCGGTCCTGCCGGAGCACGCCCACGCGGGCGTCCTTCGGCATGCTGACGTTCCCGTCGCTCGCGGGCTCGTCGCCCGCCACGATCTTGAGGAAGGTGGTCTTCCCCGAGCCGTTGGCGCCCACGAGGCCGTAGCGGGAGCCCGGGTTCAGCTTGAGCGAGACGCCCTCGAAGAGGGTCCGATCTCCGAATGATTTCGCGAGGTTCGATGTTCCGAGCATGGCGCTGTGGGGGGCTCTGGCCGCGCGGCGGGGGGAGCGCCGCGGCGGCGCGGCGCACAGACATAGCACCGTGACCCCGCGCCGGAGCCGGCGGACGCGGCGGGCGTCTCAGCCGCGCGTCAGTCGACGTGCTGGCACTCGACCTTGTCCGAGGCGGCGTCCTTGTTGTTCCCGTCGTTGCACTCGTCGATCGCGCTGTCGGGGTCGACCTGGCCGTAGATGAGGATCGACAGGTTCCACGGGAACTCGCCGATGGTGGCGACGAGGTCCACGCTCTCTCCCGGCGCGATCGGCCCCGGGATGACCTCGTCGTGGAGCGGCGTCCCGCCCTGGCTGGGGTCGCCGGCGTAGTAGCGGACGCGCACGTCGCTCGCCGGCGCGGAGCCCGCGTTGGTGATGGTGGTCGGGACGTCGACCTGCTGCAACGTGCACTTCGCGTCGGTCACGCGGCCGATCGAGATCTGGAGGTCCGGGAGCGCGCTGCCGGCGTTGAGGGGCGAGAGGAGCTCGTTGTTGCCCTCGTCGCACTCGCGCTCGCTGCCGGCCTCGTCGACGACGGCGCGAATGCGGGCGGGCAGCGTCCCCTGCGGGTTGTTCCCGGCGCTGTAGCCGACCGTCAGGAGCAGCGAGCTGTGCGGCTCGATGCTGGTCTGGAGGACCGCCTGGAGCGGGTCGAGGGCCGCGTCGTAGAGCGGCTCCGCGACGGACGGGTCGTCCCACTCGCCGTAGAAGCTGATGACGACGCCGGGGCCGACGCGGAGGTCGCCGAGGTTGTCGACGCGCACCGTGATGTTGATGTTGTCGGTGAGCTCGCCGCAGGCCGCGTCGGGCGACGAGACCTGGACGCCGCTCAGCGTGAGGTCCGGCGCGATGCCGTACGACCGCGGGTTCGAGCGGTAGGTGTTGTAGACGCGGCCGCCGTACGTCTTCCAGCTCTCGGGCTCCCGCACGGGGATGCCGCCGCTCTCGAGCACGTTCGTCACGTGGTAGCTGTGCTGGTTCCAGATGCGGCGGGCCGACACCCAGAGATCGTTCTGCGCGCCCCAGACCTCGAGGCCGTTGTTGTAGTCGACGCCCTCGCCGCAGTTGTTGGACTCGTTCGAGGTGGCGAACACGATCTCCGCGTTGCCGTCGTTGTCGACGTCGGCGACGATCGGGTACTCGGAGCGGGTGCGGCTCGGCGAGTGCTCCTTGAACAGGACGCCGCCCGTCACGCCGTCGTAGATGCGGAAGTAGCACTCGTCGTTGTAGATGACCTCGGCGGCGCCGTCGCCGTTGAAGTCGAACACGCTCGACCCGGTCGAGCGGCTGGAGTTGTCCTCCGTGACGCGCTGCCAGCCGTTGTGGTAGCAGACGCAGGCGCCCGTCTGCTGGTTGCACGTCGCCGCGCCCGGGGCGCCGCAGTCCTCGTCGGTGCTGCACGCCTGCCCGTTCAGCGTCCGCGGGGGGTTGGCCACCCCCGTGCCGGCGTCGCTGAGCGGGTTGGTCCACGCGGGGCACTCCGCGGTCGGCGCCTGGAGGTCGAGCATCATGTAGCGGAGGCCGAACGCCGTGCCGACCTCGGGGAAGCCGTCGCCGTCGAAGTCGTCCACGTTCGGCGCCCCGCCGTCGCGCGTGGCGCCCGTGCCCATCGCCATGTTGCGCGCGATCATGCCGGTCTGCCCGTTGAGCACGAAGAACTGCCCGTTGTTGAACAGGACCACCTCCGGGACTTGATCGAGCGGGTTGCTCGGGCCGGGCGCGGCGGCCTGGTCGGCCCCGAGGACGTCGGCCACGGCGCAGAACCCGTCGCGGTGGACTTCCGGGATCAGCTGCGCGCCGGTGTCGTCCACGTTGACCGCCTGCCCGTCCCAGACCACGAGGAGCTCCCCGTTGCAGAACGCCGTCGCCTCCGCGTCGTCGTAGGGGGGCTCGCACCCGGCCCTGCTCGTCACGCCGGTCGGAGGGCGGGGCAGCGCGTAAACGGTGCTCCCCGCGACGATCTCCAGCCGGTGATCGTCCTTGAGGTTCGCGATGCACGTGATGGGTCCGAGCCGGTTGGCCGGGTTCGACGCTTCCCCCTGGAGCCCCTGCGCCAGGGTGCCCTTGAACTGGTCGACGATCGAGAGCACGCGGGTCTCCGGGTCGACGTGGAGCGTGAACACGTTCGCGCCGACGACGATCTCCGGGAGCCCCTCGCCGTCGATGTTGGCGATCGACGGCGCCGGCTCGTTGTAACCTGTCCAGCGGTTGTTCGCGAGGAGCCGGGTCTCGCCCGTATTGCTGAAGATCTGGAGCCCGGACAGCTCGGTGATCGCGACGATCTCCGGCACGCCGTCGCCGTCGAGATCGCCGACGGCCAGCGCGGCGGTCGGCAGCAGCGTCGCGTCGCTGCAGCGGTAGGCCACGTCGGTCGGATTGCCTTCGTGCCACACCTGCGCGCCGAGCACCGCGAAGTAGTCGCGCCCCTTGTTGGGGCCGCCGCCGTGGATGGCGCGGAGGACGCCGCTGTTGCTGTACGTCGAGGCGCAGAACGTCGAGAAGATGATCTCGGGGAAGTCGAGCTCGTTGATGAGCCCGTCGCCGTTGTCGTCGTCGAGGTTGGCGACGAGCGGCGTCATGACGTTCTGCGCCGAGGTCGGGAACGGGCTGCCGGTGGCGCTCGAGTTGGCGCGGTTCTGCCCTCCCCACTGGATCTCGATCTGCGGCAGGACGCTCTCGAACGGCTCCGGGGGCAGGAGGCACGTGGGCGCGGCGCCGGTGCCGGAGCAGGAGCCGACCTCGCAGGCGGCGTAGGTGGGGCAGTCCCAGTCGTCCTCGCAGGGGCAGTTGGCGTTGCCCATGCCGTCGTCGGTGCACGTGCTCTCGAAGTAGGCCTCTCCGCCGCACGTGAAGAGCTCGCGCGTGGTGCTGCCGTTCGAGACGCAGAGCCTGAGGCTGTCGCCGTCGCACGTGCGCTCGCCGGCGGCGCAGGCGTCGGCGACGCAGAGGGTGCCGTTGCAGTACCGATCGAGGGGACACTGGAGGTCGCTGCGGCAGCCGATATCGACGCAGATGGCCCCCCCTTCGGCGGTCGTCTGGCACTCCTCGGTGGGGCCGCAGGTGAGGTCGTCGCAGGTGTTGTTGACGCAGGTGGGCTGTTCGTCCTCCAGCTCACAGTGCTGGTCCGGCCGGCACGCCACGCCCTCACAGCCGGGCTCGACGCCGCCGGTCCCGCCCGAGCCCACCGTCGTTCCGACGAACACGCCGGTGCTCTCGATCGTGCTGCCGCCGGCCCCGCCCCCGCCGCCCTCGCCCGGGTGCGTCACGATCTCCGGGTTGCTGCAGGCCGCTGCAGCGAGCAAAAACCATGGTAGCGCGAGGGGAAGCAATCGCCGGGGGCACGTGGGCATGAGGCGATTGTACGGGCGCGCAGTCCGCAGGGAAGCGCGTTCGCGCGCGGCTTCGTGCGCCGAGTGGGAGCTCTGCCCACGATGGGCGTCGCTCGCGGCGGAGGTCAGGGGCGCGGGGGGAGAGGCCGTGCGGGCCAGGCGGGACGAGCGACGTGAGGAGGGGCCGGGCTCAGCGGGTGCTGTGCTGATGCGCGGTCCCGTGCAGGTCCGGGCGCCGCGCCCGGAGCCGTGGCTCGGGGTGCGAGAGGTCCATCCAGGAGAACGAGGACGCCTGACTCATGGCATCGTTCTACGAGCCGGCCCAGAGCATCGTGGCGCCGTAGCGGGTGAGCAGCTCGTCCACGGTGACGAGCGCCGCGCCCTCGCAAAGCGCCTGTGCCACCAGGAGGCGGTCGAACGGGTCTCGGTGATGGTACGGCAGGGCCGCGGACGAGATCGCGTGACGGGCGGTCACGGGAAGCTCGATGGCTTCGAGCGCAGCGATGGCGCGCGGGACGAGCGTCTCTGGCGCCTCGGGCAGCGGGAGCTTGCCGTTCGCGTGCTTGACCGAGATCTCCCAGGCGCTGGCTGCGGAGATCAGGAGGGTGTTGTGCGGATCTTCGATGGCCTGACGCGCCGCAGTGGCGATTCGCTCCGGCGTGAGCACTGCCCAGAGCCACACGTGGGTGTCGAGGAGCAGCTTCACGTCTCCCCATCTCCCTCGAAAGCGCGCAGCACGTCCTCGGGCAAGGGGGCGTCGAAGTCGTCAGGGACCTCGAACAGGCCTCGGAGCGCCCCGAGCTTGCGTGCCGGCGGCGTGGACCTGCGCGGGGCCGACTCCTCCTCGAGGATGATCACCTCGACGTTCTTGCCCACCAAGGCGGAGAGCTCCGGGATGTGGAGGGTATCGGAGGTGACCTGGGTGTGGATGCGGATCGCGTTGGCCATGGTCGACAGGCGGGAGTGTAGCGCGGGCCAGGGTACCGCGACGCGCGGTGATTCGGAGCGCGCATGACAAGGGTTTACCGGGAGGAAAGCCTGGGCGTGCTGAACCGTCCTCTCGCCTCCTGGCCGCCGCCTCACGCCCCGCCCCGCTCGAGCGCCTCCTGCAGCGCGCGCACCTCGCGCGCGAACGCCGGCTCGGTGCGCAGCGCGGCGGTCCGCTCCCCCGGCAGCTCCAGCGCGCGGTCCGCGACGATGCGCGCCGGCCGCGGGGACAGCACGACGGCGCGCTCGGCGAGGTAGGCGGCCTCGGTGATCGAGTGGGTCACGAAGAGCACCGTCATGCCGAGCTCGGCCCACAGCGCGCGCAGCTGATCGTCGAGCCGGCTCCTGGTGAGCTCGTCGAGCGCGGCGAACGGCTCGTCGAGCAGGAGCAGCCGCGGGCGCGTGACCATCGCGCGGGCGAGCGACACGCGCATGCGCATGCCGCCGGAGAGCTCGGCCGGGTAGCGCCCGCCCGCGTCGGCGAGGCCGACCTGGAGGAGCGCGGCCTGCGCCGCGGCGTGGCGCTCGTCGAGCGGCGCCCCCGCGAGCTCGAGCGGCAGCGCCGCGTTCTCGAGGACGCTCCGCCAGGGCAGCAGGTGCGCGTCCTGGAAGACGTACGCGATGGGCGCGCGCGCGCTGCCGGCGCCGCCCGCCCCCGCCTCGGCCTCGACGACCGCGGCGCCGGCGTCGGCGCGGTCCAGCCCGGCGACGAGGCGCAGCAAGGTGGATTTGCCGCACCCGGACGGCCCGAGCAGCGCGACGAACGCGCCCGGCGCGATGTCGAGGTCGATGCCGTCGAGCGCCACGACGCCGGAGGCGCCGCCCCGGGGCGCGCGGCCCGCGTCGTCCAGCACCGGGAAGACGCGCCGGATGCCGGTCAGCCGCACGCGGACGCCGCCGCTCGCCGTGGCCTTCTTCATCTGCCCGGCGGTTCTAACCGCGCCGCCGCCGGTTGACCAGCCATCAGCTCGACGACGCCGTGCGCACGCAGCGGAAGCCGCCGTCGGCGAAGCGGTAGTGCGCCTCGAAGCTCGTGCGCGCCCAGGTGCGGAGCGACTGCGCGCCGTACATCCACGAGCCGCCGCGCATCACCAGCAGCGGGCGGTCCGGAGGCCGGGTGTTGCGCGGGTTGTGGGTGGGGCCGTCTGCATAGAAGTGCGGATCGTCGTAGTCCTCGCACCACTCCCAGACGTTCCCGGCGAGGTCCAGGATGCCGTAGGGCGAGGCGCCCGCGGCCAGCGAGCCGACGGGCACCGTCCCGCCCTCGCGGTTGTCGTAGTTCGCGCGCGAATGCCCCGGCTCGGCGCGCCCCCAGGGGTACTTGCGGCCGTCGGTGCCGCGCGCGGCCTTCTCCCACTCGGCCTCGGTCGGCAGGCGCTTGCCGGCCCAGTTCGCGTAGGCGCGCGCGTCGTCCCACGACACGTACACCACCGGGTGATCCTCGAGGCCCGCGGGGATCTCGCCCCGCCTGAAATGGGAGAGGAACCGGCTCGCGTCGGTGTCGTCGGGGCGATACCCGGTCACATCGACGAACGCCTTGAACTGCCGGTTCGTGACCGGCGTCCGGTCCATGTAGAAGGCGTCGACATGGACCCTCCGGCGCTGCTGCCCGCTGAGGAAGGGCCCGCCAGGGACGAGGATCATCTGCTCGCCTGTCTTCTCGCGGACCGTCGGCGCGAGCTCGCGCCCGTCGGACGAGGGCCGCGCCGGGGAGGGCGAGAACTCCGCGAGCGCCTCGTCGAGCCGCGCCTTGAACTCCGCGCACGACGCCGGCCTCCCGGCCGGATCCTTCGCGAGCGCGTCGAGGATGAGCCGGTCGAGCGCCGGCGGGATGTCGGCGCGGAGCGACGAGGGCGGCGCCGGGGGATCGGCCACGTGGGCCATCATCACGGCGAAGTGATTGGGGCTGTCGAACGGCACCTGCCCGGTACACAGCTTGTAGAGCGTCACGCCGAGAGAGTAGATGTCCGAGCGCGGGTCCGCCGCGTGAGGGCTCTTCACCTGCTCGGGCGACATGTAACAGCACGTCCCGAGGAACGCGCCGCTCAGCGTGTAGGTCGTCCCCTCGAGGATCTTGGCGATGCCGAAGTCCACGATCTTGGGCGTCAGCCCGTCCTTGCCGGTCGTGACGAGGATGTTGTCGGGCTTCAGGTCGCGGTGGATGATGCCCATCCGGTGCCCCTCGTCCATGGCGTCGAGGACCCCGCCGAACAGCGCGCGGATCTCCTGGTACGGGATGCGCCCGCGCCACCGCTCGAGGTGCCGCACCAGCGTCGACCCCTCGACGTACTCCATGACGATCGCGAGCAGGTGATCGCGCTCGACGAAGTCGTAGACGGCGACGACGTGCTCGTGGCTCCAGGAGCGGAGCACCCGCGCCTCGCGCGCGAAGCGCCGCCGGATCTCGGCGTTGCCGCACAGGTTCGAGTGCAGGCACTTGACCGCCACGACGCGCTCGCGCGCCCGATCGTGGGCCCGGTAGACGACGCCCATGCCGCCCTCGCCGAGCGTCGTCTCGATGCGATAGACGCTGATCTCCGTCCCGGGCAGGAGCCGCACCGGCGGCAGCGGGAGCGAGGGTGGCGGCAGCCCGACGGCGCCGGGCTGCGTCGCGGGGAACGCCGTCGCGGCGTAGCCGGGGCCGTGATCGGCGACGAGGTGGCCGCACGAGGGGCAGAAGCGGGCGTTCTCCGGGAGCGGAGAGCTGCAGCCGGCGCACCGGGGAGAGGTGTCCTGGCCCATCGGTCGGCAGGAGTCTCGCACAGGTCGGGGCGGCCGTGGGCGGCGAATGTGTGGCGCGCCGGTCGCTCGGCGAGGGCGCGTGCGCGGCGCTGGCGTCGCGATCCTGCGCTGTCGGCGCGGGCGATCCGCGCTCGCCCATGATACCGTCGCTCCCACGAGCGGTGGGGGACGACGGCGCAGAGCAGCGCATGCTCGCGGTTCATGCCGAGCTCGTCGCGGGGGGCGAGATCGAGCGGCTGGCCATGGACGACGCGGAGACGCGCCTGTGGATGGACTGCGAGCTCGCCTCGCTCGTCGAGAACCGCTTCTTCGCGCGCGTCGATCCGGCGTCGCGCGGCGCCGAGCTGCGCGACGTGTGGGAGCCCAGGGCGACGCGCGACGGCGCGCAGCTCGGGACCCCTCACGCCGGCGCGCGCTACGTGGTCCCGTACTGGCTCACGCAGGGTGGCTGTCGGGTCGGGACGATCGCGCTGTCCACGGGCGGCCTCGGCGGGGCGCTGCTGGAGGTGTCGAGTCTCTACGTGCTGCCCGCCCACCGCGGCCGCGGCGTCGCGAGCGCGGCGCTGCGCCGCGCGGACGAGGTCGCGCGGGCGCACGGCGCGGGCCTCGGCGTGAGGACCCCCTGGGCGTGGCAGCCGGCGGTGAGGTTCTATCTCGGCCTGCGCATGTGGGTCGCCGGCTGGGCGCAAGCGCTCGCCTTCACGTGGCGCCGCGGGCTGCCCGCGTACGACGTCGAGATCGACGGCGGCGAGGCCACGTTCGGCGTCCTCGTCGACGGCCGCAAGGAGCACCTCATCCGGGCCTCGCGCGAGGGCGACCGGCTCGGATGGGTGGAGTCGCCGCGGATGGAGGCCAGTCGCGCCGAGCGCTCCGACGTGGCGAGCCTCGCCCCGGGCACGTTCGCTGTCGCCCTGGCCGCGCGCGGCTTCCCGCTCATCCGCTCCGAGGGCCGCTGGCGAGCGCGCCACGACCCCTCCTGCCTCGGCGAGCCCGAGGCGCTCGCGCAGCGGATCGAGCTCTTCGAGGCGGTCGATCGCAGCTTCGGCTTCGACGTCCGCACGCCGCGCGTCCCGGGGCTCCTCTACCGCGAGTACGACGACATCGACTGAGGTGGTGTAGCATCCACCGCGTGCTCGACTGAGGTGGTGTAGCATCCGCCGCATGGACGACTGGCTCCACCGCGCGCCGACCGCGCTTCGCGGCAAGCGCATGTTCCGGCTCGGCCTCGCGGCGAACTACGGCATCGACGAGGACGGCGTGCGCGCGGCGATGGATCGCGGCGTCAACCTCTTTCTCTGGACGATGCGCGCGCGCGGGCTCGGCAACCCGCTGCGCGAGGCGCTGAAGCAGCGGCGCGACCGGGTGGCGGTCGTCGGTTATGCGCAGGTCGGCTGGTTCGGCTGGGGCGTGCGCCGGGGGGCCGAGAAGCTCTTGCGGGAGCTCGGGACCGATCACCTCGACGTCTACCTGCTCAGCTGGCTCGGCGTCGGCTCCGCGTGGACGAGCGCGACGGAGCGCGAGCTCTTGCACCTGCGCGAGAGCGGCAAGGTGCGCGCGCTCGGCGTGAGCATCCACGACCGCCCGCGCGCGGGGCAGCTCGCGGGCTCCTCGCCGCTCGATCTGCTCATGATCCGCTACAACGCCGCGCACCCCGGGGCGGAGCGGGACATCTTCCCGCACGTGCGCGACGCGCGGCCGAGCGTCCTCGCCTACACGGCGACGGCGTGGCGGCGCCTCCTGAAGAAGCCGAACGGCTGGGAGCGCCCGGCGATGACGGCGGGCGACTGCTATCGCTTCCAGCTCTCCAGCCCGCACGTGGATCTCGCGCTGACGGGGCCGAAGAGCCGCGCCGAGATGGAGGAGAACCTCGACGCGCTCGCGAAGGGGCCGCTCACGGCGGACGAGGAGGCATGGATGAGGGAGTTCGGGCGCGCGGTGCACGGATGAGCGATGCACGCATGGGCGATGCACGTAGGGATGGACGGATGAGCGATGCACGGAGGAGCGGGGCGTCGATGGGCCGGATGGTCGTCGCCTGCACGATGACGTTCCCCGAGGAGGCCGAGCGGCTGCTCGCCGGGGGCGTCGCGCCGCACGAGCTCGCGCTGCCGGCGGCGCGCTCCGCGGAGAACCTCGCCGTGGTCGGGCGGGATCCGGTGGTGCTGGACGCCGACGTCGTCTTTGGCCAGCCGCACCCGGAGGACGTGTGCGCGGCCTCGCGCCTGCGCTGGGTGCACCTCAGCACCGCGGGCTACACCCGCTACGACGTGGCGGCCGTGCGCGCCGCGCTCGCCGCGCGCGGCGCCTTCCTCACGACGAGCAGCGGCGTCTACGCCGACCCGTGCGCGGAGCACGCGCTCGCCTTCCTGCTCGCGGCGTCGCGGCGGCTGCCCGAGTGCCTCGAGAACCAGCTCGGCCCGCGCGGCTGGCCCGACGCGCCGGTGCGCTCGCGGAGCATGCTGCTGCGCGGCCGGCGGGTGCTGCTCCTCGGCTTCGGCGCGATCGGCCGCCGGCTCGCCGCGCTGCTCGCCCCGTTCGAGGTGGACCTCTGCATCCTGCGCGCCCGCCCGCGCGGCGACGAGCCCGGCCGCGTCGTCGGCCCCGAGGCGCTCGGCGACGCCTTTGCCTGGGCGGACCACGTCGTCTCGAGCCTGCCCGCGGCCGAGAGCACGCGCGGCCTCGTCTCGCGGGCGCTGCTCGCGCGGATGCGCCCGGACGCGTGGTTCTTCAATGTCGGCCGGGGTGCCACCGTGGACCAGGCGGCGCTGCTCGAGGCGCTCGAGGCGCGCCGCCTGGCCGGCGCGTACCTCGACGTGACGGACCCCGAGCCGCTGCCGCCGGATCACCCGCTGTGGCGCGCGCCGGGCTGCTACGTCACCCCGCACACGGCCGGCGGGCGGCGCGAGGAGCCGGTGGCCCAGGTGGAGCACTTCCTGGCGAACCTGCGGCGGTTCGAGCGGGGGGAGCCGCTCGAAGATCGGGTGATCTGAGGCGAGGGGGCGCGCCGGGCTGCGCGCGGGCCGCTTGCCAACGAAACTGTTGCGAGCCATGGGGGGCGGGGTAGGGTGACCCCATGCAGAGCAAGGCCAAGCTCGTCCGCGAGGTGGGCAACTGGGTGAGCGGCGAGCGCTTCTGGAACCGGGAGAAGGAGATCTGGGATCTCAAGGAGCTCCTGGGCGAGGGGGCGAACGTCCTCATCGCTGCGCCCCGGCGGGTGGGCAAGACCAGCGTGATGCGCAAGCTCTGCGAGGAGCTCGAGCAGGGGAACTACAGATGCTTGTTCCTCGATCTGCAGAGGTCCCAGAGCGGCGAGGACGCGATCGTCGAGCTCGGCGTAGCCACGAGACCTCACCAGACGCTCTGGGACAGGGCGAAGGAGCTCGTGCGGGACAAGGCCGAGCGGCTCGAATCGCTCGGCACCGAGGACTTCAAGCTGACGTTTCGCGAGCACCTGAAGCAGGACTGGCAGGCCAAGGGCGAGCGCCTCTTCGACGCGCTTGCCGGCGGTGACGAGGACAAGCCGGTCGTGATCTTCATGGACGAGCTGCCGATCCTCGTGAACCGGCTGCTCAAGGGGGACGAGTACACCATCACGCCCGAGCGGAGGAAGCTGACGGACGAGTTCCTGTCGTTCCTGCGCGCGCAGACCATCAAGCACCGGTCGAAGATCCGGCTGGTCGTCGCTGGGTCCATCGGCCTCGAGCCGGTGCTGCGTCAGGCTGGTCTGAGCGCTACAATCAACACGTTCACCCCGTTTGAGCTGCGTCCGTGGGACGAGGAGACGGCCGTGGGATGCCTGGATGCGCTGGCGAACAACTACAGCGTCGTGCTGCTCGAAGGCGCGGCGCGGCGCATGGTGGAGAAGCTCGGCTCCTGCATTCCCCACCACGTCCAGATGTTCTTCAACCACGTCTACAACGATACGAAGCGCCGTGCGCAGCAGGAGGTGTCCCTCGAGGACGTCGAGCGCGTCTACAAGCACAGCATGCTCAGCACGCGCGGGCACGCGGAGCTCAGCCACATGGAGGAGCGGCTCAAGCTGGTGCTCGGGCAGAGGGATCTGCCGCTCACCCTGGATCTGCTCACCGAGGCGGCGGTGGTCGGGGTCCTGACGCCGGGGGCGTCGATGGCGCTCGCGAGGGACAGCGCAGCGATCGCGGAGCCGGGGGGTTTGGGGGAGAAGCCCCAGGACGTGCTGCGGCGGGTCGTGGACGTGCTGAAGCACGACGGCTACCTCGTGGACAACGATGCCGGCGCGCTCGTCTTTGGGTCGCTTCTGCTGCGCGACTGGTGGAAGGGGAGGTTCGCGTCCGAGTACACGCCGGCCGCGGCGCGGGGCGCGCCATGAACGCGCCGCTGATGAAGCACAACCCGGCGTTCCTCACGCCGGAGCAGCTGCGGTCGTCGTTCGTGGTGCGGAGGCGCGATCTCGACATCGTGCTCCGGTACATCCGCGACAGCACCGGGCCTTCGAACCAGCACGTGCTGGTGCTCGGGTCGCGGGGCATGGGCAAAACGACCCTGGTGCGGATGCTGGCGGACACGGTGGCGCGAGACCCAGAGCTCGGCGCGCGCTGGTATCCGCTGCTGTTCGGCGAGGAGAGCTACACGGTCTCGACGATCGGCGAGCTTTGGCTCGAGGCGATCATGCACCTCGGCGACCAGACGGGAGACGCCCGCTGGCAGGCGCTCCACGACGAGCTCCGGGCCGAGCGAGACGACGACAGGCTGTGCGCGCGGGCGCTCGCACAGCTGGTCGGGTTCGCCGAGGAGCAGGGAAAACGCATTCTTCTCATCATCGAGAATTTGCACATGCTGCTCGACGAGCAGATGTCGAAGAAGGACGCCTGGTCGCTGCGGCACACCCTGCAGAACGAGCCCCGCATCCTGCTGCTCGCCACGGCGACATCTCGGTTCGGCGCGATCCTCGACGAGGAGCAGGCGCTCTACGAGATGTTCGCGACGTACGCGCTGGAGCCGCTCGACCTGACCGAGTGCCGGGCGCTCTGGGAGGTGGTGGGCGGCGTGGAGGCAAGTGAGCGGCGCGTGCGGCCGATGCAGATCCTGACGGGGGGCAACCCGCGGCTGCTCGGGATCCTGGCGTCGTTCGCGGCGAAGACGTCGTTGCGTCACCTGATGGAGAACCTCGCGCAGCTCGTCGACGAAAACACCGATTACTTCAAGAGCCACCTGGAGAGGTTGCCGCCTACGGAGCGCAAGGTGTACGTCATGCTGGCGGATCTCTGGGCGCCGTCCACGGCGCGAGAGGTGGCGGAAGCGGCGCGGATGGAGGTCAACCAGGCGAGCGCGCTGCTGCACCGGCTCGTGGGCCGCGGAGCGGTGGTCGAGGCGGTGGTCGAGGAGGGGCGAGGGCGAAGGGTACGGTACCGGCTCAGCGAGCGGCTGTACAATGTCTATCACCTGCTCCGGCGCCGCGGGGCGGGCGCCGCGCGCGTGCAGTCGGTGGTGGATTTCATGGTGCACTTCTACGAGGAGGATGGGCTCGCGGGGCTGCTCGGACGGATCGCGAAGGAGGCGAAGGGGCTCGGGCCGGAGGAGCGGACGGACCACCTCAACGTCATTGAGGGGATCCTTGAGCGCATTCGCGACGCGAAGCTGCGGCGCGAGCTTGTTGATTCGCTGATTCAGGCGGGTGTGCTGAGTTGGCCCGATGTCAGCGAAGGTCTCAAGAAGAAGCTTGGTCGTGTGTTGTTCGTGGAAGCCGCGCGCCTGAACCGTGAAGGGCAGTCCCCCTTGGCAGGGCGGCTCCTCGTCATGTCGCCAGGTCTATCTATAAGGATGCTCGGCGCTGCATTGCTCGGCGCGAGCGGGCTCTGGGACGAGGCCTTCACCGCGGTGGAGCAGGTGCTCTCTTCGAAGGTCAGCGCCGTATCAGCAAACGTGGTGCTCGACCTTCTTGTCGATGCAGTCGCTGCAGGGCATGTCGACAGAGCCCTGACCCTCCTCGAAGGATCCCCTGCCAGGATCTCGTTCGAGCCGCTTCTCGTCGCGCTCCGTCAGATCGCCGGGCAGTCCGTCCAGGCCCCTCCGGAGGTGCTCGAGGTCGCATCCGACTTGGTGCGGCTCATCGAGCAGCAGCGCCAGGCGAAGCAGCAAAAGGCCTCCGACGACGCGGACGCTTCCGGCAGCCCGTTGAGCGCCGTCATGACGCCCCGGCGCGCCGGAAAAGGTCGCGCTGCCTCCGGGAAGTGAGCCATGAGGAGTGGCGCAGGTGGAGCACTTCCTGGCGAACCTGCGGCGGTTCGAGCGGGGGGAGCCGCTTTTGGACCGCGTCATCTGAGGCCGGGGCGCGGACGCGCTCGCGAAGGTGCGGCGCACGGCGGACCGCAGAGAAAAATGCTCTTTCAACCCAGGGCAGGTCCCGCGGTTGGCGCGTGACGTCTCCGACGTGCTTGCAATCCCTTCCTCCGTGCGATCACTGGGTGAGCACGAGGCTGTCGACCAGGCCTGTTGTGTTGCTGACGGGCGTGCCGAGCAGGCATCCGACGACGCTGCCGAGATAGCTGATGCCGGATGTGACCTTGGTGGCAGAGTCTCCGGCGTAGCGCCCGGCGGTGACCGTCCCGGAAAAGATGGCGGTCTGGCCGACGACGGTGGGGGCTGACCAGCTGATGGTGCTGGTGCCGCCGGTGGCGTCGTTCCAGGCGACCGTCTCGGTCTCCGGTGGTCCCGCGGTGACGGGCACGCAGCCGAGGGACAGCGTGATGGAGGCGGCGCCGGTCGCGCTGGGGCCGATCGCGCAGGTGTCGTAGTCGAAGGCTTCGGCCACCGTGACAGTCTGCGGGGTGACGGTCACCGCCGGGCTGAAGGATCGGCCGAAGGATCCCAGGCATTGAACGTCGATGACCGCTGCGCGCGCGGGCGCGGCGAGGGTGAAGCACACCGTGGCTGCGGCGGCCATGAGGGTGGCGGCGGTGAGCTGGGCGATTCGCAGCGTGTTGATCTTCCCCTTGCGGAGCATGGTTCATCCCTCCTGTGAGAATCGGGGACCGGCTGGAGCAGCGCTCTGGCGCCGTCCGGAGCGGAGTCGCGTTCGGTCACCCGGGTCGGTTCAGCGACATGTCGAGAGCCATGTCGCCTGTGCACAGACGTTGGCGTCTGTGCAACATACAAGCGATGGCGCCTGTGCAGGAACGTGAATCGCAAATGTGAATCGCAAATGTGAATCGCAATGTGAATCGCGTGAGCCGACGAATTTTTCGGTTTACGTGACTCGCCCGGTCCGTACTATGCTGGCGGGTACTCCTCCGTCGTTCTCGACAGAGTTCCGCGGTCGTTCACGGCAGTGAGGGGTGCGCTCCGCGGCTGAGGCAACCAGGCAGCAGCAGTATCGGCAGCGGAGCGCGGCTGGGCCCCGGGGCTGTTCGTGCCCGGGTTCGCGGCGTGCGCGATGCCGGGCAAACGGGCCCGATAGGGCGGTGTGCCCTGGTTTCAGCGCGATTTCAGCGCTGGAGCCGGTGGCTCGTGCGGCGGCGCGCGCGGAACGCAGCGCGAGAGACGCGCAGGGGCCTGCCTCGACATCACCGCCGCAAACGGCGTACTCGCGCTGGCATCGATCTTGAATTGTTGAAGTGCGTGACCTGAGGTTTCTTCAGCCAGCGCAGGCCCCGCAGCGCGCGGCACCCCCTATTTGAACGTAAACAGAGGACAAGACATGCGCCATCGCAAGAGCTCTCTTCTCGGCTATCTGACGATCCCGGCGTTCTCCACCCTGCTGGTCGCGAGCTGCACCAGCGCCGGCCCCTCCGCGACCGGCGGCGATCACGACGACGAGGCCGTGGGCGAAGCTCATGACGCGCTCACCCCCGCTCAGTGCAACTACTTCGACGTCAACGGTACGGTCAAGATCTGCCACAAGACCAGCTCCACGAAGACTCCGTACACGATCATTCGCGTCAGCGAGCAGGCGTGCATCGACGCGCACAGCGCCCACGCCGGCGACTATGTCACCAGCCTCGACCCGAGCTCGCCGCTCTACGACCCGACCTGCGGCGGCCTGGGCTGCCTGCCTGTGAACGCGCCGTGCGACCCCACGGTGCCGTGCTGCGACGGCCTCAGCTGCCAGAGCGGCACGTGCACCGATGTGAACGAGTGCGCCCTGGGCACCGACAACTGCGACGCGAACGCGGCGTGCACCAACACGCCGGGCTCCTTCACCTGCGCTTGCAACGCAGGGTACTCCGGCGACGGCGTGACGTGTACCGAAGTCGACGAGTGCGCCCTGGGCACCGACAACTGCGACGCGAACGCGGCGTGCACCAACACGGCGGGCTCCTTCACCTGCGCTTGTAACGCAGGGTACTCCGGCGACGGCGTGACGTGCACCGAAGCCGACGAGTGCGCCCTGGGCACCGACAACTGCGACGTGAACGCGGCGTGCACCAACACGCCGGGCTCCTTCACCTGCGCTTGCAACGCGGGGTACGAGGGCGACGGCGTGACCTGCACCGACATCGACGAGTGCGTCGCCAACCCGTGCCAGAACGGCGGGACCTGCGTCGACGGTATCAACAGCTACGTCTGCGCGTGCTTGCCTGGCTACACCGGCGCCAGCTGCGAGACCGACGTCGACGAGTGCGCGTCCAACCCGTGCCAGAACGGCGGGACCTGCACCCAGGGCATCAACAGCTACACCTGCGCGTGCTTGCCCACCTACGAGGGGACCAACTGCGAGGCATGCGAAGGCAGCCTCGCGGACTGCAACGGGCTCACGTCCGACGGCTGCGAGGTGAACCTCCAGAGCGACGCCGCCCACTGCAACGCCTGCAACAGCGCGTGCGGGTCGGGTCAAATCTGCTCGAACGGTGGCTGTCAGACCCCGCCTTCCGGCCAGGTGCCCGGCACGCCGAGCAGCGTCTCCGCGCCCCACAACCCGCTGGCTCCGGCGGTCGCCGATGTGAATGGCGACGGTAAGCTCGACGTCCTGGTGGCCAACGGCGAATCCGGGGGGTTGCTGTTCCCCTCCGGGTCGCTCTCCGTGTTTCACGGCAACGGCGACGCGACCGTCCAGCCGGAGCTCTACACCACGGGCGCCCCGCTCTCCAGCAACGCCGTCGTGGCGGTGGACGTCGACGGCGACGGGTGGCTCGACGCCGTCACCGTCGACGGCCAGACCAACCAGCTCCTCATCAACGGGAGCCTCAGCGTCTACCGGAACCTGGGCCCGAGCGCGCCCGGAACCTTCGGCGCGCCGACGAGCTTCACCACGGGCACCCCGGGCTCCGTCCACCTCTGCACCGGGGACTTCGACAACGATGGGGCGGCCGACATCGCCACCACCAGCGTGACCCTGAACCAGGTGAGCGTGATCTTCGGCAACGGCACGGGCAGCTTCGGCGCGCCCACGCTCATCTCCATCGCGGCCACCGGGGGCGTGCAGTCCACCATCGCCTGCCGCGATCTGAACGGCGACGGCTTGTCCGATCTCGTGGTGACGAGCCCCGGCGCCGCACGCCTGTCGATCCTCATCAACCAGGGCAACGGCTCGTTCGCCGCGCCGGTCGCCTACACCAACGCCGTCAGCGGCCAGACGGCGGGCATCGCCTTCGGCGACGCCGACGGGGACGGCAAGCTCGACATCCTCTCGAACGGCGCGGCCGGCCGGTACCTCTTCTTCTTCAAGGGGAACGGCAACGGCACGGTCGCGAGCGGCGTTCAGTCCGCTGCGTCGTCCAGCGCGATCGCCAACTCGGCGCTGGGGGTCGTGGCCAGCGACTTCAACGGCGACGGCAAGCTCGACGCCTACATCCTGGTCACCACCTCATCGGGCGGCGTCCGCCCGATGACCGGCAACGGCAACGGGACCTTCGTCGCGGGCCCGGTCGTCCCGACCGGCACCTCGCCCGGCGCCAACGCCATCGCCGCCGCGGACCTGGATGGTGATGGGTACGACGATCTCATCCTGACCAACCGGGGATCCGGCACCCTCACCGTGATCCCCAACGGTCTCTGACCCGCCTCTTCGCCCTTTTTTATTTACGTGGCTCGCCTGGTTGGAGCATCCTACGTGAGCTGAAACTCTCCGTTGACGGCGGATCGTACGCAGTCGTTCCGCACGATGAGGGGCGCGCTCCGCAGCTGAGGCCTTCAGGCAGCAGCAGTAGCAGCGGAGCGCGCCTGGACCCGGGGGGCTGCTCGTGCCTGGTACCGTGATGTGCGCGGTACCGGGCAAACGGGCCCGAGGCACCCCCTCGGCTTCAACAAAAAACAGAGGACCAACCATGAGCTATCGCAAGAGCTCTCTCTTCAGCTGTCTGGCGATCCCGGCGTTCTCCAGCCTGCTGTTCGCGAGCTGCACCTGCGGCGGCCCCTCCGCGGCCGACGGCGATGATAACGAGGGCGCGGGCGGAGCCCATGACGTGCATGTGAACGAGTGCGCCCTGGGCACCGACAACTGCGACGCGAACGCGGCGTGCACCGACACGGCGGGCTCCTTCACCTGCGCTTGCAACGCAGGGTACTCCGGCGACGGCGCGACGTGCACGGACATCGACGAGTGCGCCCTGGGCACGGACGACTGCGACGCGAACGCGGCGTGCACCAACACGGCGGGCTCCTTCACCTGCGCCTGCAACGCGGGGTACTCCGGCGACGGCGTGACGTGCACCGACGTCGATGTCGACGAGTGCGCCCTGGGCACCGACAACTGCGACGCGAACGCTACCTGCACCGATACGTCGGCCTCCTTCACCTGCGCTTGCAACGCGGGGTACGAGGGCGACGGCGTGACGTGCACCGACATTGACGAGTGCGCCGAAAGCCCGTGCCAGAACGGCGGGGCCTGCACCGACGGCATCAACAGCTACACCTGCGCGTGCTTGCCCGGCTACACCGGCGCCAGCTGCGAGACCGACATCGACGAGTGCGCCGGAAGCCCGTGCCAGAACGGCGGGACCTGCACCGACGGCATCAACAGCTACACCTGCGCGTGCTTGCCCGGCTACACCGGCGCCAGCTGCGAGACCGACATCGACGAGTGCGCCGGAAGCCCGTGCCAGAACGGCGGGACCTGCACCGACGGCATCAACGGCTACACCTGCGCGTGCTTGCCTGGCTACACCGGCGCCAGCTGCGAGACCGACATCGACGAGTGCGCCGGAAGCCCGTGCCAGAACGGCGGGACCTGCGCCGACGGCATCAACAGCTACACGTGCGCGTGCTTGCCCACCTACGAGGGGACCCGCTGCGAGGCGTGCGAAGGCAGCCTCGCGGACTGCAACGGGCTCACGTCCGACGGCTGCGAGGTGAACCTCCAGAGCGACGCCGCCCACTGCAACGCCTGCGGCCTCGCGTGCGCGGCAGGTCAAATCTGCTCGAACGGTGGTTGCCAGGATCCGCCCTCCGGCCAGGTCCCCGGCACGCCGATCGATTCCTCCGTTCCCCACAGCCCGCTGGCCCCGGCGGTCGCCGATGTGAATGGCGACGGCAAGCTCGACATCCTGGTGGCCAACGCCGAATCCGGTTCGTCGACGACCCCCTCCGGGTCGCTCTCCGTGTTTCACGGCAACGGCGACGCGACCGTCCAGCCGGAACTCTACTCTACGGGCGCCCCGCTCTCCAGCAACGCGGTCGTGGCGGTGGACGTGGACGGCGACGGGTGGCTCGACGCCGTCACCGTCGACGGCCAGACCAACCTGCCCTCCAGCAACGGGAGCATCAGCGTCTACCGAAACCGGGGCCCGAGCGCGCCCGGAACCTTCGACACGCCGACGAGCTTCACCACGGGCACCCCGGGCTCCGTCCACCTCTGCGCCGCGGACTTCGATCTCGACGGAGCCGTTGACATCGCCACCACCAGCGTGACCCTGAATCAGGTGAGCGTGATCATGGGCACCACCGGGGGCAGCTTCGGCGCGCCCACGCTCATCTCCATCGCGAGCACCGGCGGCGTGCAGTCGAGCATCGCCTGCCGTGATCTGAACGGCGACGGCTCCTCCGATCTCGTGGTGACGAGCCCCACCTCCGCACGCCTGTCGATCCTCATCAACCAGGGCGACGGCTCGTTCGCCGCGCCGGTCGCCTACACCAACAACGTGAATGGCCAGACGGCGGGCATCGCCTTCGGCGACGCCGACGGGGACGGCAAGCTCGACATCCTCTCGAACGGCGCGGCCGGCCGGTACCTCTTCTTCTTCAAGGGGAACGGCGACGGCACGGTCGCGAGCGGCGTTGGTTCCGCCGCCGGGACCAGCGCGATCGCCAACTCGGCGCTGGGGGTCGTGGCCAGCGATTTCAACGGCGACGGCAGGCTCGACGCCTACATCCTGGTCACCACCTCCTCGGGCGGCGTCCGCCCGATGACTGGTAACGGCAACGGGACCTTCGCCTCGGGCGACGTCGTCTCGACCGGCACCTCGCCCGGCCCCAACGCCATCGCCGTCGCGGACCTGGATGGCGA
Source organism: Sorangium sp. So ce1153 (assembly GCF_051521595.1). Taxonomy (NCBI): domain Bacteria; kingdom Pseudomonadati; phylum Myxococcota; order Polyangiales; family Polyangiaceae; genus Sorangium; species Sorangium sp. So ce1153. The sequence goes on along the minus strand of NZ_CP150361.1, from coordinate 9,564,828 downwards.
TGGGTACGACGATCTCGTCCTGACCAACAGGGGATCCGGCACCCTCACCGTGGTCCCCAACGGACTCTGACCCGCCATTTCGCCCTTACGCTGCGTATCGTCCGGGAAGTCACCTGACGAGACCGGCCGGACTGGCACGTGGCAGGTACGGATGTCATGCCGAGTAGAACGGCGACCGTGTCTCGACGCACGGTCGCCGCAGGAGCGCCGCGCAGGCTCGTACAGCGCTGCGCGGCGTCCAATTGGCAACGCCGTCCCAGCTAGAACGACTGGTTGATCAGCACGCTCACGTTGTTGTCGAGGAAGTTGGTCGTGGCGATGTCGAGCTTGCCGTCGCCGTTGAGGTCCACCTCCGCCAGGCCGTAAGGCCTGCTGTTGCCGGTGGAGACGAAGGTGACGGGCTGGAAGGCGCCGGCTCCGTCGCCCAGCAGCACGCCCACCGCGCGGTTGTTGAAGCTGGTCGTGGCGATATCGGGCCTGAGATCGCCGTTGAGATCCGCGATCGCCACGTCGAGGAGAAAACCGCCGCCGACGGGATGAGCGACGGGGGTCTGGAAGGTGCCGTCGTCGTTGCCCAGCAGCACGGTCACGTCGGCAGAGTTCTGGTGGGCCGCGGCGATGTCGGGCTTGCCGTCGCCGTTGAGGTCCCCCACCGCCACGGCTCCGGGGCCGTTGCCGCCGGAGGCGTAGAGGAGGACGGACTGGAAGGTGCCGTCGCCGTTGCCGAGCCACACGCTCAGGTTGCTGCTGTTGAAATTGGCCGAGACGAGATCGAGCTTGCCGTCACTGTTGACGTCCGCCACCGCCACGTCGTTGGGGGTGCGGGCGTTGAAGGGGTCGGCGTAGTTGACGGCGGGCTGGAGGGTGCCGTCGCCGTTGCCCAGCAGCACGCTCAGGCTGCTGCCGACGAAGTTGGCTGTGACGACGTCGAGCCTGCCGTCGCCGTTGAAGTCCGCCACCTGCACGCCGACCGGTTGATTGCCCACGGCATAAAGGACGGGGGCCTGGAAGGTGCCGTCGCCGTTGCCCAGCAGCACCCGAAGGCCGCCGGTGCCGGGGACGTTGAAGCCCCCGACGAGGAGATCGAGCCTGCCGTCGCCGTCGAGGTCCCCCAGCGCCACGCCGCCGGGGTTCGTGCCGACGCCGCCGACGGGGGCGGCGGCCGTGAGGGTGCCGTCGCCGTTGCCCAGCAGCACGCTCGCGCTGGCACCGCTGACGTTGATCACGATGAGGTCGGGCTTGCCGTCGCCGTTGACGTCCCCCGCCGCCACGCCCTGGGGGCGGTTGAAGCCAGCGTAGTCCTGATTCGCCTGGAAGCTCAGGGTGGGCACGTAGCATGCCCCGGCCTTGCAGATCCCCGTGCTGCAGTAGATCCCATCCGGGGCGTCGGGGTTGGAGCAGACGCCGCTGGAGGCGTCGCAGGAGCCGGCCACGTGGCACTCGTCGCTCGCGGTGCAGGTGACGGGGTTGCCGCTGGTGCAGGTGCCGGCCTGGCATGTGTCGGTCTGCGTGCAGGCGTCGCCGTCGTCGCAGCCGGTGCCGTCAGGGGCGACGGGGTTCGAGCAGAGCCCGGTCTGCGGGTCGCAGGTGCCGGCCGCGTGGCACTGGTCGGACGCCGCGCAGGTCACCCCCGCGCAGAGGTCCTGGCAGGTGCCGTTGATGCACTGCGTGCCGTCGCAGCACGGCACCGTGGGGTCGCACGGCGCGTTCACGGCCAGGCAGCCCTGGCCGCCGCAGGTCGGATCGTAGAGCGGCGAGCTCGGGTCGAGGCTGGTGACGTAGTCCTGGGCGTGGGCGCTGTGCGCGTTGATGCACGCCTGTTCGTTGACGCGGATGATCGTGTACGGCTTCGTCGCGGAGCCGGTCCTGTGACAGAGCTGGACCGTACCGTTGACGTCGAAGTAGTTGCACTGCTCGGGGGTGAGCGCGCCATGGGCTTCGCCCACGGCCTCGTCGTCATGATCGCCGCCGGTCACGGAGGGGTCGGCGCTGGTGCAGCTCGCGACCAGCAGGGTGGAGAAAGCAGGGAACGCCAGATAGCCGAGAAGAGAGCTCTTGCGAAGGCGCATGTCTTGTCCTCTGTTTTTTTTTTGGTTCAAATAGGGGGTGCCGCGCGCTGCGGAGCCTGCGCTGGCTGGAGAAGCATCGGGTCAGGCACTTCAATTCAAGATCGATGCCAGTGTGATTACGCCGCTTGCGGAGGTGATGTCGAGGCAGGCCACTGCGCGTCTTCTACGTTGCGTTTCGCGCCGCCGCCGCGCGAGCCACCGGCTCCCGTGCTGAGATCGCGCCGAAATCAGGGCACACCGCTGCATCGGGCCCGTTTGCCCGGGTTCGCACACACCGCGGTACCGGACAAGGGCCACCCACGGGCCCGAGCGCGCGCCGCTGCTGCTGCCTGAATGTCTCAGCTGCGGGGCGCGACCATCACCTTCCTGAGCGACCGTGAACACCCTGACGAGAACGTCGACAGCGTGTTTGTCCGCATACTACTGGCCGGGCGAGTCAAGTAAATCGGGAAATGCGTTCGGACGATGGGTGGCTATTCGTGGACAGGCACTTTCATCGGTGTACAGTCGGGGCAACGTCTGTGCATTGGCGCCATGGCGAAGGCGGTCACGGGCTCGGCGTCGCGCGCCGGCCGGTGAAGGTGTCGGAGGCGATGGGCTCGCCGGTGTCGGTCGAAGGATCGAGCGGATCTTCGCCGTCCTCGAAGGTGCGCACGACGAGGGAGCCGGCGATCTCGTCGCAGCCCTGACCGACCGTGTCGAGGACGATATCGATCCGGGCCGTCGTCAGCAGGGCGTTGCCCTCGTCGTAGACGAACGCGAATAGGGCGCCCCGAGCGCCGTCGTTGCCGACCTTCTCCCAGCTGCCCTGCTGGTTCGAGAAGTTGTAGAGGGGCTGCGTCGAGGTGGTCCCGAAGAAGGACCCGTCAGCCGCGAACGTCCAGAAATCCCTCGCCCCGCCCGCTTCCGAGATCAGGTAGGTCCCGGCGCATCTGTGGGGGAAGCCGCTCGCCAGGGTGGGCGCCGGCCGGAGGGCGAGCCCGATGGCCGCGATCGGGAGCAACGAGATAGCAAAAAGAAGCCTTTTGCGCATACGTGTCGATCCTTTCCATGGACCAGGCGCCTGCTCTGGGCGCGACCGCGCGCCGGAGCGCCGCCACGCCGCCACGGGTCCGTTCGAGCGAGCGTGGAGAAACTATCTCTTCTCTCACGGCGGTGGCGCCGCCGGAAGCCCTCTCGGCGCGGGGAGCTACGGCGCGGATGACCGATGGTAGAGATGTCCATCGAGATACGCACAATCGAACTCCGTGACCGGGGTGGCGCCTGGATCGAGCGGGTCGACGCCCGTGGCGAAGATCTTGCCCTGGCAGCTCGCCGTGAACGTGTCCTTGCCCGGCGCAAATACAAGGACGTAGTCGACCACCGCGATCCCGGAGAACGCGGGCGCGGCGCCGGTCAGGTCGAAGTTGAGGTTGAGCGTGCGCACGGAGACCGTATGGTTCCCGGCGCGCCTCCAGGAGCCCAGGCTGTCGCTGAACGTGAACCCGCCGGCGCCGAACGTGACCTGATCCGAGAGGGTCATCCCAGCCGTGCCGTCCCGGTGGAGGTGCATGATCTCCGCGCGCTCCGGGAGGCTCGCCACGTAGGTCCCGGCGAAGTCCGTGCCCTCGGCGAGAGCGCCCCCGGCGCCGGCGAAGAGCCCCGCGGTCGACGCGGCGAGCGCCGTGGCTGCAAGGTGAATTCGAGAGATACGCATCGCTGAAACTTTCCTTTGTGTTGGAGCACCCGTTCAATCACGCCCGTGCGCCGGTCGCCGCCCACGTGCATCGTGACCGCCGACCCGTGGCTGTAGCTCGGCTGGTCATGGTCGACGTAGGTGTCGCGGACGGTGGTGATACCGCGCCGGAGCTCATGCACGTCCGGGCAGGCCCCGCGTTGCCCTCCTGACGGGGCCGAGGCGCGTGTGCCCTGATCGCGCACGGTAAACGTCAGCGCAGCGGCCCATCACGCTGTTTCACTGCGAATTCGCTGTGAATCACATCGCCCGGTCCGCGGCTCGCGCCGCTCCTCGCGCATCCCGCGGCGGAACGGCCGGGCGTTGGGCAACGCCCCACAGCTCTCCTGCGGGTGTGAACCCGGTGCGATTCACGCTGTTGCATCCGCAGGGTCACTCAGGTGAGCATGATGACCTCAATGGAAACTTCTCCGCAGACCGACCAGCGCGCGGCCATCGCGGCCGAGCTGGAGCGGGTGGTGACGAGCCCGGTGTTCGGGGGGTCTGCGCGGCAGATCCGGCTGCTCCGCTTCCTGGTCGGCGAGGTGCTCGCGGGCCGCGGCGCCGAGCTGCGCGCGCCTCTCCTCGCCACGCGCATCTTCGATCGGCCCGAGGGCTTCGACTCCACCGAGGACTCGATCGTGCGCGTCGAGATGAGCAAGCTCCGGCGCGCCCTCGTGCGCTACTACGCCGCGAGCCCCGCCGCCGCGGTGCGCATCGAGCTGCCGCGTGGCCGCTACGCCCCCGTCATCGCCACGGGGCAGGCCGCGCCCGACCCCGCCCAGCCCCGCGTCTCCCTGCGCGCCGCGATCGATCCGCCGCCCTCCGATCGGTCGGATCCACCGTCCCCCCGCGGGCCGCGGTTCCCGGCCAGCGCCGACGGGCCCGTCGTCGCGATTCTCCCCTTCACCTCGATCACCGCCGTCTCCGCCTCCTTGAACGCGGACGGGTCGGAGAGCGAGCTGCCGGTGCCGGGCTCGACCGGCACGCGGAGCCGCGCCATCGCCCACGGCCTGACCGACCGGCTCGGCGACCTGTTCATTCGCGTCCCGCGCGTGCGCGTGCTCTCGCGCGCCGCCACCCTGGATGAGGCCGAGGCGCGGGGCGCGCGCTACGTGGTCGAGGGGAGCGTGCGCCTCATCCCCGGCGCGCTCCGCGTGACGGTCAAGCTCCACGACACGACGCGCGGGATCCAGGTGTGGGGCAAGACGTTCGACCGCTCCGGCGTCGACGACCGCCTGTTCGCCGTCGAGGACGAGCTCGCCCGCGACATCACCACCTTGCTCGTCGCGCTGCCGCTCGGCGCGGTCCATGCCATCGAGGCCGAGGAGCGCTCCATCCACCCTCCGCGCTCGGCGTACGAGGTGCTCCTGCGCTTCCCCCGGTGGCTCGCCACCTTCGATGGCCGCCTGCAGGCCGAGCTCGCGGACCACTGCGCGCGCTTCCTCGAGCGCGACCCCGATGACGGGGTGCTGCTGGCCTATTCCTCATTTCTTCATGTGCTCTCGTCGTGGACGGCCGCCGGCAGGGATCACGACCGTTGCCGGTCCGAAGGCCATGCGCGCCGGGCCGTGGCGCTCGAGCCCAAGCTGGCGAACCCCCACCAGGTGCTCGCGTTCGTGCTGCTCGACGCCGGCGACGGCCCGGGGGCGCAGGCAGAGGCCAAGGTCGCCCTGAAGCTCGGCGGGCCGCTCATGTTCACGGGCTTCCTGCTCGCGCTCTCCGGCGACTGGGAGCGCGGCACTGCCATCCTCCGCAAGCATCGGGGCTTGACGAAGCGTTATTCCAGCAGCGTCCACCACGCCCTCGCGCTCGACGCCTGGCGTCGCGGCGACCACGCCGCTGCCCTCATCGAGGCCGAGGCCATCGCCACCCCCAACCTCGCCTGGGGCGCGCTCGACCGCGCCGTCGCCCTGGCCCGCCTCGGCCGCTTGGCCGACGCCCGCGCCGCCGGCCGCGAGCTCGCCGCCATCCTGCCCGAGGTCGCGCGGGATCCCCGGGCCGTCGTCCGCCGCATGACAGCGGACCAGGCCCTGATTGACGATCTCGTGGAGGCGCTCGCGCTCGCAGGGGTCGGCTGAAGCGGGGAGGCAGCGGCCGGGGGCCGCCGGCGCCCGCGTCCTCGGCTCTCCGGAGGATGCTCGGGGGACGAGCTCATCGCAGCACCGCCGCGCCCGCGTGGCGCCGGGCTCCAGCGTGCTGTCGGCCCAGGGCAAAGGCCAGCGCGGCCCCGAGCGCGACCAGCGGCGCGACCTGCAGGGCGCCGAGGAGGCCGATCCGGTCGGCGAGGACGCCGGTCACGAGCGGCGCCAGGGCCAGGCCGAGCAGGTTGTTGGCCACCGCCAGCGTCGCGAACGCGGTCGCGCGGATCGACGCCCGGATCATGCTGGCGACCATGGCGCTGGCCGGGCCGGCCGTGCCCCCGGCGAACAGCGTCCCGGCCCCGAGGAGCGCCAGCTGCGTGGGGCCTGCTTCGAGCCGGAAAGCCACGCTCAACAAGGTGCAACAGGTCAGGCTGTAGGCGAGCGCCATCCGCCACGGGCGAGCCGGCTGTCCGCGACTCAGCCGATCGGTCAACACACCGCAGGCGATCATGCCGGCGCCGCCGATCAGGACGAAGACGGCCGCGGCGGCGCCCGCCCGATCGACCGTCATTCCGTAGTAACGGTTCAGGTAGCTGGGCATCCAGGTCAGCACGGCTCCCATGACGAACAGGTGCAGACCGCTGCCCACGTAGACACAGACGATCGAGAGCGTCGGAAACAGCGCCTTCAGCACGGAGCGGAACGTCACCGGCTGGCGCGCAGGGGGCTGTGCGACGGCGGCGCGCCGGCCCTCCTCCAGCGCTGGTCGCAACCGCTGTTCGGTGATGGCGAAGCGGTAGATCGCGGCGAGGACGAGGCCGAACAGGGCCATGACGCCGAACGACCAGCGCCAGCCCAGCCTCGCCGCCACGTGGCCGCCGAGCGCCATGCCCAGCACGGCGCCGAAGGCGCCGCCGGCCGCGAAGGCGCCGCTCAGGCTCGCCCACTGGTGGCGCGGGAACACCGACAGCACCACGGCGATACCGACGCTGCCATACGCGGCTTCCCCGACGCCGACGATGAAACGAGCGACGAGCATCTGGCCGAAGTCGGCCGACAGCGCGCACCCCAGCGTCGCCACGCTCCACAGCGTCGCCATGAGGGTCATGCTCCGGACGCGGCCCAGGCGATCGGCCAGCAACGACAGCGGAATGGCGAGCAGACCGACCGTCAGCGCCACGACGCCGCTCAGGGCCCCCAGCTCGGTATCGGACAGGCCCCACGCCAGCTTCAGCGACGGGAAGACCGCGTTCAGGACCTGCCGCGACATGTAGTCGGACAGCAGCAGGCCGAAGCTCAAGGCAAAGACCAGCCAGGCGTAAGCGCGCCGCACGGCGGGCGTCTCGGGAAGATCGTCCACCTCGGGTTCGTGCGAATGCGGTGCCAAGCGGGTCTCCTTTCGTGTCCAGGCGCAGCTGTCCCCTGACGCGCGGAGCGTAGGCGCGCGGGCGACCCGGAGGGCGATGAATCCGCCGCGGCCCGGGCCGGGATCGCCTTCTCTGGCGCGCAGTCACCCGCTTCAAGGCTTGAGGCGGCCGACCTGGCCGCCCAGCCGGCGATTTCAAGGCTTGAAAAGGCTCTCCTGGCCGCCCAGCCGCCCGTCTCAAGCCTTGATCCGCCCCGCTGGCCCGCCGAGTCGGCCGTCTCAAGCCTTGAGACGGCCGACTCGGCGACCGAGTCGCCCGCTGCAAGGCTTGCATCAAGCCTTGCAGCGGGTCGCGGGCTCACGCGTCCGGGGAGGACGCCGGCTGGGCGGGCGGGGTGGCGGCCGGCGCGGCCGGCGTGGCGGGTTGCGCGGCCGGCGCGCCCGCCGGCCCGGGCGGCGCGGCCGGCTGGCCGGGCGGGAGCGCGTCGCTCACGCCGGCCGCGCGGTGGACCTCGGCGAGGTCGTCGAAGAGGAGCGGCAGGAGCTCCGGCTTGCCCAGGTGGGCGAGCAGCCCGCGCACGAGGCTCTTGTTGGCGTTGTAGACACCCAGCCAGGCCTCGCGCGCGGTCGACACCTCGGGGCCGAGCTCGAGCCGCTCGACGCGCGTGGCGCGCTGCTGCCGCTCGACGATCCCGAGCTTCTCGTGCACCTCCCGGAGCTCGGCCAGCCACGCCTCCGCGCCGCGGACCTTCTCGCGCTGCCGCTCGAGCTCGTCGGCGATGTGCCCGACCGCGGCGGTGAGCTTCGTGATCCGCCGGCGCGCGAGGACGCTCGGCATCTCGCCGCGGAAGAACACCTTGGGATCGACCGGCCTGCCTTTCAGCGAGTCGAGGTACGAGCCGAACCGCACGATGACGTCCCGCGCTTCCTCGAGCACCTCGGCGCTGTCGAGCTCCGGCGCGGGCTTGGGCTGGCGATCGAGGATGTCGGACATCGCCTGATCGGCGGCGAGCTGCTTGCCGATCGCGAACTCGACCATGCCGTCGAGGGCAGGGAGCTTGCCCATCAGGACCGCGGCCATCTGCTCGCGCGCGAACTTGCCGTAAATCTTCGTCTCGAAAGGATCGATGTAGGGGTCTGCCACAGGCGCCTCCTTGGGTTGAGCAAAACGGGCCCATGCTTTCCGAGCGCGGCTGGCCTTCGCAAGACCATGGCAGGGATCCGGCGCTGGCAAGGGTCGGGTGGGCCCGAGCGAGGGACGGCAGCAGGTGTCTCTCGGATCGGATTGCCCTGAGTGCTGCCCGCCGCGCGTGGCATGCCTGGGTCCTGTCACGTGGTGCAGAGCGAGCTCACATGAAGGCGTGAAGGCGGGAATAGGATGGAGCTTTTCTTCTCGCCTTCACCTTCGCCTTCGAGTGCTACCACCACCGCGTCACTCGGGACCCGCCGAGGCCGGTAGGCGCCGCATGAGCTCCTCGCGGTCGCCCGCATAAACGCCCCGGGGGAACGCACGCCGGTGTTGCTCGAGCATCAGGCGCGCCGCGTCGCCTCGGCCGGAGGTGAGCGTCACGATCGCCGCTCGCCACAGCCGGGCCTCGACGCTGGACAGGGCGTCGCCGCCCTGGAGCGGACCGGGCACTGGCCGCGGGCGCGACGGGCTGCGACCTGTCGCGCTGGGACCGCCGCCCGCGCCGCCGGCGGCCGGCTGGTCCGTCGGTGACGCGGGAGCCCAGGGGAGGGCCGGGCCGCGCTGAACGGCCGCCGGGAGCTGCGTCGAGCTCAGCGCGATCGCGCCGGCTGGCGGCGTCGCAACATCGTCTCTCCCACCCGTGGCGAACAGCGCGACCGCGCCCGCCACCACGCCGGCCGCTGTGTGGGCCATCGATCTTCCGACAGCGCGTGTCGCCACCCGCGATGTGCGCCGCGAGCTCGCCGCCCGGCTGGCATCGCCGCGGGACGGCGCGCGCCCGAGGGCGCGGCGTGCCCAGCCGAGCAGCCGCCGCAGCGTGCCTCCGTGGAGCGGCCCCGGCGCGGCGCGCGCCTCGCCTGCGCCGAGCGCGACGGCGAGCGGCACGATCAGCGCGCCGCGGCCGCGGTTCCGCGCCCGCCAGCGCCGCGCGGCGGCAGCGAGGCTCAGCCGCGCGAGCCGGAGGTGGTTCCACGTCGTGCCGCGCGGGATCGCGCGCTCCTCGGCGATGTCCTGGACCGCCTCTTCCTCGAGGTCGTGCGCGACAAGGATCTCACGGCGTATCGGAGGGACCTCCAGGAGCAGCTCCGCGAGGATGTCGCTCCGTTGCGCCTCGATGAGCCGTGTCTCGGAGTCCGGCGCGTCGCTGGAGAGCCCGTCCAGCGCCTCCTCCGGCCAGAGCTCCTCGTGCCGCCGATGGGCGCGCTGGCGCTCCTTGGAGATCAGGTTGAACGCGATCCGCAGGAGCCAGCCGCGCATGGTGCCGAGGCGGGGATCGAACCTGGGCAGCGACCGCGCGGCGCCGTGGAAGATCTCCTGGACCATGTCGTCTCGATCCGCGCCCCGGAAGCCCCGCCGCTGCACGTAGCGGCGGATCGCGGCCTGGTGCTCGGCCATGATCGCGTCCAGCGAGAGCGGTGGTTGCTCCGGGGCGGCGTCCGGCGGGAGCGGTGGTTGCTCCGGGGCGGCGTCCGGCTTGCGAGAAGGTTTCCCCATACAAGCCCAGTTACCCGGGGAGCTCGTTCACCATGTGAAGAACGTCATGCGGGGCTGATTCGCGCCGGGAGCACATGGTTACCTGGCGAGCTCGTTCAGCATTTCAAAAACGTCACGGCGGGCTGAATCGAGCCACGCTCGTTGCGTTCACGCGGGGGCGCTCCGCCCAGGGTGCGGGGACGCGGCGGCGCATTCCGGAAGCGCCTCTCGGATTGCCTGATGAGTGAGTCGATTTTGCTGTTTTCTCCGCGTCATGACGGCTTGACCGCAAAGAGACCCACCGCGTAGGGTGCCGAGTGGATGGGGTCCACAGGCCGGTTGCTCCTCGCGGTGGCCGCTGCATCCGTCGTGTGGAGTCGCGCGGCGATCGCCGCCTGCGAGGGGCCGCCTGCCGCACCGTCCGGAGCGGCCGAGGCGCGCTCCAGGGCCGAGGAGGCGTTCGCGCGGGGCGAGCGTGAGCGGCGCGCGAGGCGGTGGGACGAGGCCGAGGCGTCGTACCGCGCCGCGTGGGCGGCGGAGCCTCGGCCGGAGTTCGCGGGGGAGCTCGGCCTCTGCGAGCTCGCGCTCGGGCGGTTCCGGGACGCGGCGGAGCACCTGCGGGAAGCGCTGCTGTATCCGGAGACGCTCGCGGCGGCGGCCCGGCGGCGCTTCTCGGAAGGGCTCGAGCGCGCCGAGCGCGAGGTCTCGTCCGCGACCGTCGCGGTGAGCCGGCCCGAGGCCGAGGTGTTCATCGACGGCCGCCGGATCGGCCGCGGGCAGGCCACGTACTTCGTCTACCTCGATCCGGGGCGGCACGAGGCGAGCGCCCGGCTCGAGGGGTATGTCGAGGACACCTATCCTTTCGAGGCGCAGCGGGGCCGGGAGTCGATGATCGGCCTTCACCTGGAGGTCAAGCCCCCGCCGCCGGCCGTGGCGCCGGTCGCGCCTGTTCCGGCCGCTGCCGCGCCGGCGGCGCCCAGCGGCCCGTCGGCGGGGAAGGTGTTCCGCGTCGGCGGGATCGCGCTCGCGTCGGCCGGCGTTGTGCTGGGCACGGCCTTCGCCGTGGCAGCGGCGGTGCGCGGCGCCGAGGCGGAGGCGCAGGCTGCCCAGATCCGCGAGCGCAACGGGGGGGCGGCGTGCTTGTCCAAGGCATACTCCGAGCCGTGCGGTGTGCTGCTCGAGATGAACGACGCGCGCGGCACGCTGAAGGCCGCCGCATGGGGGAGCTTCCTCGGCGCCGGCGTCGTCGGCGCGGTCGCGCTCTCGTCGCTGCTGTGGGCGCCGGAGCCGGGAAAGCGCGCTGTGCGCGCGGCGCCGCTCGCGGCGGCGCAGGGTGGGGGCGTGATCTTCTCCGGCAGCTGGTGAGGCTGCGCTGGAGCCGGAAGGAGCAGTGCTGATGCGGAGCGTGCGGCAGAGAAGGGGGGCAGGGCGTTGGCTCCTCGGCTTCGGAGGGGTGGTGGCGGCCAGCGGGTGCGGCGGCGCCGGGGCGTACGACTGCGCGGAGGCGGTTGCGTGCGAGATCTGGAACGAAGACGGCACCAGCAACGGGCACTGCTGGGGGCAGTGCGTCCACGCGCCGCCGGACTCCTTCGGCGCGCCGATGCTCGTCTGGATGGGGTCCGAGGCGCTCGCGCCGGCGTCATGCGCCGAGCTCGTGCGGGTCGTCCCCGGGACCGGCGAGCGGATCCCGTTCGTCGGCGCCACGCGGTCGCTCTTCGCGTGGGCCATGCCGGAGCCGGCGCATGACTGCCCCCCGTGCGCGTGCACGGCGCCGGCGTGCGCGCTCCCGCAGACCGTGACGGCGAGGTCGATCGAGGCGTGCGGCGACGGCAGCGCGGGGACGCAGACGTCGTTCCTCCCGCCGGCAGGCTGGGACGGCTCGTGTGTGTCGCCCGGCACGGTGGCGGCGGAGCAGCTCGGCTCGCTCTCGATCGGTCCGGCGATCTGGGAGCCGTGCACGCCGATCGTGGCCGAGGAGCCCCCGCAGCCCCTCTCGGGAGGCGTGGGCGAGGTCGCCGTCGGGTGCAGCGGTGTGGTGGAGGACGAGCTGTGTCCGGGAAAGGGGGAGCTCTGCATGCTCGAGCAGCAGCCGGCCCATCTGCCTGACGGCTGGCGCCACTGCATCGTCGCGGAGGGGGAGCTCGGCTGCCAGCAGCCCGAGGGAGGGGCGGACCCTCGGAAGGTCTTCTCGGACAAGCTGGGGGTGTTCTACGTGAACCTGGTGACCGTGCCCGCGTGCTCGCCGTGCACCTGCGAGGCGCCGGCGACGAGCCGGTGCGAGGCGCACGTGGTCGCCTGGGAGGACGGCGCCTGCAGCGACATGCTCGTCAGCATCGATGTGAACGAGCGTGGGATTTGCGTGGTTCCTGAGCCGACCTCCAGCTTGGCCAGCGTGAGCGCAACGTGGCTCTCGAACGAGCCCGGGACGTGCAAGCCGACGCGCGGTAAACCCGACGACAAGGTGAACGGCAGGGCCAAGACGGTCTGCTGTCTGCCGAAGGTGCTGGAGGCGCTGTGACGGCCTGGTCGAGAACACCGGCGGGCGGCGGGCGCACCGCCCGCGGCAGGAGCCAACCGACGGTTCGCGGGCTCCTCGGGAGCGCGTGGGGGAGGCGGTGAGGTCGCGATGAGGTGGAACAGAAGGTGTTGGCTCCTGCGCGGGTTGATCTCGCTGCCGCTGGGGAGCCTGGGCGGCGCGCTGGTCGCGGGCGGCTGCGGCAGCGCGGAGCCGCCGTGCGGCTCGCCGTGGAATCCATGCCTCATCACCAACGAGGACGGCACGAGCAACGGCGTCTGCGCCGGGAAATGCGTGATACAACCGATGGACAGCTTTCACAAGCCGATGCTCCTGTGGATCGGAGACGCTGACGACCCCGAGCCGGCGTGCGAGGACCTCACCGGCCTCGACCTCCAGAGCCGCGATACGGTGCAAATCGCCTCGAGGACGTCCTTCCGGTTCCGGACGCTGCTGCCGGGCGACGAGCCCTGTCCCAAGTGCATTTGTAGCGTTCCGTACTGCTCCATGCCGGAGATCGTTGCGGCGCACTCGGATGCATCGTGCGAGAACACCCCTGCGGAGATGCTCAGGCCGTTCAATCCGCCGTGGAACTGGCAAGGCGAATGCACGTCTCCGGGGACCGTGCCGGCAGAGGCGTTCAGCGCGATCTGGATCGCGCCCGGGCCGGATGGCTCGTGCACGCCCTCCACCGTGGGCGAGCCCTCTCCACCGAAGAGCCCTGCGAAGATCGCGGTCGCGTGCAGTGGCGTCGTGACGAGCAACCGGTGTCCGGAGATCGGCGACGTGTGCATGGTCGACCAGCAAGAGACCAACGTGCCCCCCGGGTGGCGGTACTGCATGATCTCGCAGTACGAGGGGCCTCACGAATGCTATCCGCCCGCCGGTCCCGGGGAGCGGCCCAGGTTCTCGGACAAGCTCACCTTCTATGATCGAGACCTTGAGCAGAGCTGCGAGCCGTGCGTCTGCGTGCCCAGCCGCACGCCGAGGAAGTGCGTCGCGCGGGTGAGCGCCTACTCGGATCGCGCGTGTAGCGAGGGCGCGCTCCTCGGGACGACGCCGGTGACGGCCGGCGGGGCGGATCGGTGCCTGCGTCCCGAGGAGGACGGGGCGGCGCTCGGCAGCATCCGCGCCGAATGGGACGTCAACGAGCTGGGGCTCTGCGAGCCGGCCGGCGGCGAGCCGTACCCGACCACCGTCTGCTGCCTCCCCGAACCCACCGGGTGAGGGTGCGGTAGGTCCTTGAGGCCGGCGCCGCCCGGAGGTGATCGGCCTCCGCGGAACCAATCCAGCCTCACGAAACCCCGCCGCCTCGGGATCGGTCAGCTCCGCAGCGCTCCGCGGCTTCGACGCGGAGCGGCGCTACCAGGCACCTCCGAGCCGGAGGGGACGGCGCGCTGGCCGGAGCCGCTGCTACCCCTCACAGCCGAGCGAGCCGTCCATCTTCGAGCAGCACCCAGGGGGCTGAAGCCGAGTACGCCGCGGTCCCGGCGATGGGCAGGCTTGGCGCATCCGTGAGCTGTTCGAGTCCCTTGTCACGGAGTCGCGTGCCACGTTCGGTGAGGCGATAGACTTCCGAGAGCATCGGGTAACCAGCGTCAGGCGGCTTCGGCCCAGGCGCACGCGCCACAGCCGCGCTTGCATCATGGTCCGCCCAATGATTCAGGCGATCGGCAAGAAACAGATCTCCTGTATATGACAGGAACCCACGGAGCTCCGTTCCCTGCTGCGACTTATGGCAGAACACGGCAAGCGGCGTCCGCCATTCCTCTGACAGGAGCTCCAGCAAGAACTCGTCGAATCGGCTCAAGAGCAGGCGACCGTCCGGGGTCCTCCTTGCATGAAAGCAGGAGAGCAGGGCCCACAAGGACGCGAGCTCGGGGAACCCTTCCACGCCACGCACGCAACTTTCAACGAAGGGCAGGGGATCCGCGCCGGTGTACATCGTCCAGAGTTGCACGGCGAGATCGTAGCGTTCGCGTGGCCAGGGTTGAGCCTTGTCGAGGCGCTCTAGAAGAATCGCGTCAGGGCGATCAGACACCGAATCCGTACATTCGAACATTGGCGCTGGCTCGTCAAGGTCACGCGAGATGACCAGTGGCTCGAAATCGACAACCGCCACCTGATCGTACGAGACTCCGAGCCGGCGCAACCAGCTACAGGCTCGCCACAGGTTCACCCGCTCGTGCACGCCCGACGACGCCCACAAGACAACTGGCGGTTTCCAGCTGATCTTCGACGAATATAGCCGGTCGAACTTCTCGGACGAAGCCCAGAACGTCTCACGCGCGCGGGCATGCTCCTCGGCGTCCTGGCGGCTCGGACCGATGACGAGGCAATCAGACGCAGGCACGACGCTGGACGCGCCCATGCGCGACAGCTGCTCCGCTGTAGGCGTATCGAAGGCAACATGGATCGCATTGCGAAGGGTCGGACGATCAGTCATGGTCACTCAAATCCACACTCGTAACATTCAGCGTACTTGTATGGATGCTTGTTGACGCAGTTTCTCTGGCAAATCGCACAGAGAGTCTTTTTGTACTCGATCTGACGAGTGCACGGGTAACCCTTGGCCTGGCAGGCTTCGAACATGTCGGTGCATGTGTTGCTCGGCGAGCAGGCCCCCGCCATCTCAAGCTGTGCGCTTCCCACTTCTTCGTCTCCTTCGCCGTTGTTCGGGAAATCTCCCGCCCCTGCGGATTCTGTCGGATATCCAGCACCCGCGCTTCCCGTCTCCACCGTGTCGCAGGTGTAGGACAAGTCGCACGCCGACGCGAGCACCATCACGAACCCGCCGCACAGCACGAACGCGCACGCGGTCTCCAAGCGGTCTCCCATGCTTTCCTCTTTATTCGGATGGCCGCATCCGTTCTCCCGCCGGGAGGGCGGCGTCAACGGTGATCGAGGTCGCTCCTCGGGACGACGACGGTGACGGCCGGTGAGGTCGATCGCTGCATGCGTCCCGAGCAGGATGGTGCGGCGCTCGGCAGCATCCGCGCCGAATTGGAGATCAACCAGGTGGGGTTCTGCGACCCGGCCGGCGGCGAGCCGTACCCGACCACCGTCTGCTGCCTCCCCGAACCCACCGGGTGACCCGGCGCTGAACGGCAGCGGCGGCAGCGGTCCCCGCGGGCGCGGTCCCCGACAAAAGTACTTTCCACAGCTCCGGTGGTTGCCGTTACGATGGCCATTCCCATGCCTGCGCCCGCCGACCCACCTCACCGCTTCCCCCAGACCTCCTGGGGGCTGGTCGGGCGGGCCGGCCAGCCGCTCACCCCCGAGGGGCGGCAGGCCCTCGCCACGCTCTGCGAGCTGTACTGGTATCCCGTCTACGCCTTCGTGCGCCGCCGCGGCGCGCCGGCCGACGAGGCGCGGGACCTGACCCAGGGCTTCTTCGCGCGCCTCCTCGAGAGGAACGATCTCTCGGTGGCCGACCAGGACCGCGGGCGATTCCGCTCGTGGCTCGTCGCGTGCGTCAAGCACTACGTCGCGAACGAGCGCGAGCGCGCCCGCGCCCAGAAGCGCGGCGGCGACGCCGCGCTCCGCGGCTTCGACGCGGACGGCGCGGAGCGGCGTTATCAGGCAGAGCCGGCGCACGTGCTCACGCCGGAGGCGCTCTACGAGCGGCGCTTCGCCCTTGTCCTGCTCGAACGAACGCTCGCGGTGCTGCAGGACCAGTATGCGCAGGCCGGCCAGGCGCGGCTCTTCGAAGCGCTCAAGGGGCGGCTCTCCGGGGAAGGCGACGAGCGACCGCACAAGGAGGTCGCGGCGTCGCTCGGGATGAGCGTGGAGGCGGTGAAGACCGCGACTTCCCGCCTGTACGACCGCTACGAGCGGAACCTTCGCGAGGAGGTGGCGCGCACGGTCGCGCGCGTGCAGGACGTGGACGAGGAGCTGCGATCCCTGCTCTCGTCGCTCGGGGGAGGTTCCGTCGATGGACGGTAACCTTCACGGCGGGATCCGGAATGACGGGTGATGGCTCCTCGAACTGACGCCGCTGCCGCCCTGGCCCCGACGGTCCGCGCCTGCCCGACATGCCGGTCGGAGATGCCGCAAGATGCGCCGCATGGACTCTGCCCATCCTGCCTGATCGCCCGCGTGATCGACGGCCGCGCACCGCGGTCCGAGCCCGACCCGCCTGGCCAGGAGGGTAGCCCCCTCCCGTCGTTGCGCCTCGGCGCCTACGAGATCCTCGAGCTCCTCGGCGAAGGCGGCATGGGCGTCGTCTACCGGGCCCGACAGGTCCTCGCCGATCATCGCACCGTCGCCCTCAAGATGCTCCGGAGCGGCCCCTTCGCGAGCGACGCCGCGGTGCGGCTGTTCCAGCGCGAGATTGCGGTCGTCTCCCGGCTGGATCACCCCAACATCGTGCCGATCTACGATGTCGGCGAGCACGAGGGGCGCGCCTACTTCACGATGAAGTTCATGGCCGGCGGTACGCTCACCGACCGCCTCGAGCACTACCGCGACCCGCGCCGCGCCGCCGGGCTGGTCGCGAAGCTCGCCCGCACCGTCCACGAGGCCCACCGCCGCCACATCCTGCACCGCGACCTGAAGCCCGCGAACATCCTCTTCGACAAGGACGGGGAGCCTTGCGTGGCGGACTTCGGGGTGGCCAAGCAGCTCGGTCACGAGGGCGGCACCATGACCGGCGACCGCGTGGGAACGCCCGGCTACATGGCGCCGGAGCAGGCGAAGGGCCTCGCGAAGCGGGTCACGGCGGCGGCCGACATCTTCAGCCTCGGCGTCATCCTCTACGAGCTGCTCACCGGGCAACGCCCCTTCGACGCCCCGACACCCATGCAGTCGTTGCGCCGCACCATCGAAGAGGACCCGGCCGCGCCGCGCGCCCTCCGCCGCGACCTGTCCCGCGATCTGGAGGCCATCTGCCTCACCTGCCTCCGCAAGAAGCCCGAGCTCCGCTATGGCTCCGCCGAGGCGCTCGCCGACGACCTGGAGCGCTGGCTGCGCCACGAGCCCGTCGTGGCCCGCTCCCCCGGTCGTGTCGAGCGCGCGCTCCTCTGGTGCGCCCGCCATCCGGCCGCGGTGGCGCTGATGCTGGCCGCGACGCTCGCGTTCGCGGGCGCGGTTGCCACCGCGCGCGCCCAGCAGGCGGCGCGCCGGCAGGAGGTGCTCGAGGGCAACGTCTACGCGGCGCGGGCCGTGGCCGGCGCGGTGCTCGCTCAGCTCTCGCACTACGGCGTGCTCGTGTCCCGCGCCGCCGCCGATCCGCGGGCCGCTGCGCTCCTGGAGCAGCCGCGTCTCATGGCGCTCGATGAACTCCGCAAGGCGTACGTCGGCCGGGACGGCGGCCCCTCGCTGGGGGCCTGGTTCGTCGTCAATCGGGAGGGCGTGCTCCTCCTGCACTGGCCGCGGGCGTCGGCGCCTCTGGGGAACTACGACTTTCGCGATTACTTCCAGGGCGCCCGGCGCCTCGCCGAGGGGCTGGATCCCGGCGTGGCGTATGTCTCCCGCGCCTTCCGGTCGGAGACCGACCACCAGTACAAGTTCGCCCTCGCGGCCCCCATCCGCGGCGCTTCCGGGGAGTTCGCCGGGGCGCTCATCGCCACCATCGCGACGGACTCCCGGCTCGGTGCGCTCCAGCTCAGCGACGGCCGTCGGTCCGCGGCGCTCGCCGCGCGCCGCGACCGCGAGCGCGGCGGTCCGGCTCCGGCGAGCGACGAGTTCACGGTGCTGGTCCACGACGGCCTCGGTCATGGCGAGAGCGCCTCGCTCCGCAGCGCGACGCTGAGCGGGCTCCTGCCAGGGGGGCCAGCGCCCGGCGCGCCGGCGCTGGATCAGCTCCGGCTCCCGCCGCCCGATCGGGTGGCCTCCGTGGACGACTGGCGCGATCCGCTCGCCGAGCGCGATCCCGCGCAGTACGGCGGCGACTTTCTCGCCGGGATCGCGCCGGTTGGCCACACCGATCTCGTGGTCATCGTCCAGAGCCGCGCCGACGAGGCCACCGCGCTCGACGCCGACCCGCGCCTGCGGCTGGTCGCCTGGAGCGGCGTCGTCCTGGCCCTGTTCGGCCTCGCCTTCGCGGCCGCGTCGGCGGCACGGCGCCGTCGCCGCCGTCTTGCCTACGAGCGGTAGGCCTCCGCTGCGCGCGCCGTCACGCGTCTTCGGGCGGGGAGCCGCGCCGAGCGCGGATCTTCGCCTGCACGTCGGGCGGGAGCGAGCGCACGTAGTCCTCGGGGAGCAGCCGCAGCACCTCGTCGGGAGCCAGGAGGAGCCGCTCCTCGGGGGTGAGCCCCGCGATCCGCTGCTCTGGCGTATAGGCGGCGAGCACCTGCTCGCTCGGTAACGCCGCCAGCACCGTCTCCACCGGCAGGGTCGCCAGCAGCTTCGCCATCACCTCGTCGAAGCCCTCCAGCTCGTGCATCGCCATCGCGCTCTCCTTCGCCCCTACCTGCTGGGCCAGCCACCGGCGAGCCTCGGCAGTCCGCGCCCCGCGGTGACCGAACAAGTGTAGCAGATCGTCGTCCTCGGCATCGGCCACCACGTCGATCTCGACCACGTACAGCGCGAACGCTCCCCCTCGGAGCTGCCAGTAACCGCCGGCGAGGTCGCGCCACGTCAAGCCCAGCGCCGCAGCGTCGACGTCGAGCGGCCTGTTGCGCGAGGGCAGCAGCACCACGCCGGCGAGGTCGGATCGCGGCCCGAGCCGGCCGGCGGCGTCGGCATAGTGCAGCGACAGGTAGCCCCAGAGCCGGTCGAGGTCGCGGCTGCGGTAAGTGCGCCGGACGCTCTTGAACTCGACGATCGTTTCTCTGGGCAAGAGCGGCCATAGCCTCCGCAACGTGCCGGCCGGCTCGCCGGCCTCGCCTGGCGCGTCGTTGCGGAGCAGGAGGTAATCGGCGCGGGGCGGCTCGGTCGCGAGGGGCACCTCGCTCTGGACCTGGAAGTGGCGGGGGCGGCGCTGGCGCAGCAACGACGCGAGCATCACATGCCAGGCGGTCCGGGTCGAGCCCATGGCTCCCTGTACTGGGCAGCTCCGACACAGACAAGAAATGATGAGCGCGCGAGACGCTTTTCAAGGCCTGATCCATCGCATTACGACGATGGGGAACCTTTCGTCTCACATTCTCAGGGAGAGCGTACTCTGTCGATCTACTTCGCGAAGAGCGACCCGTTCCAGACGTAGCGCACCGGCTGCGCTCCCCCCCACGGCAAGAGCAGCGGCTCGAAGCCGCCGACAGGCCCCTTGTCCTGGTTGAAGGGATACGTCTGCTCCGTCCACTCCACGGCTCGCCCGGGGGCGAGCTCGATACCCACCTTGTCGCCCACGCGCACGAACTTGAGCTCTCCGGAGACCTTCTTGTCGCCGACGCTGCGCGCGACCTCGGCCGCGAAGATGCGCTGGATGCTCTCGCCCTCGACCCGGAAGATGAGCACCACGTCGCGGTCCACGGTCCCGCCGCCCGCCTCCTTCGGCGCCGCCGCGCGCACCGTGCCGTGGACGATGATCTCCGCCTTCCCGTCGCCGGTCAGGTCGCGCGCGCTCACCGAGCGGATGTCGGCCGGCGAGGCGAACTGCGCCAGCGTCATGAACGCGTACCCCGTGCCGCCCCGGAAGCCCTTGCCGAACACGACGAGATCGCGGTCGTGCAGGAGCACCCGCTCGGGCTCGCGGCCGCTCGCCACGTCGGCGCCCAGGTCGAACCGCGGCTTGCTCGACGAGGCGCCCCGGTCGCGCCGGTAGAGCGCGTACACCTTGTCGAGCATCTCGGCCGGCGAGAGCGCGGGCGGCTTCGCCGCGCCCCGCGCCTCCTCGGGCCTCGCGGCCGCCGGACGCGGCCCCGCGGCCGCGGCCTGCTTCTGCTCGCTGGCCTTCGTGAACACCGCCCCCGTCAGCTTGTAGAGCTGCGACTTGATCGACCCCCACGGCAACAGCAGCGGGTCGTACGTCGTCTCCACCCCCTCCGCGTAGTTGCTCGCGTCGTACCGGGTCGCCTTGCCCGGCTCCACGCGGATCGCCATCTTCGCGCCGTCGGGGACGAACTCGACCTCGTTGACCACGGAGCCCTTGTCCGTCGCGATCGCGACCTCGTGCTGGAAGATCGGCTTCGGCGTGTCGCCGGCGCCGAACTGCAGCACGTGCATCACCTCGCGGTACTTGGCGCCGCTGCCGGACCGCTTCCGCAGGATGAGCTCGGCCTGGCCGTCGCCCGTCACGTCGCGCGCCGTGAGCGACGGCAGCATCCCGTCGTTGGCGTCGATCCCGAGGTCCTCGAAGTAGTACTGCGCGCCCTTCCGGAACCCGGGGCCGAGGACGATCAGGTAGCGCTCGTGGACGATCACCCGCTCGCGCATCGCGTCCCCGGCGACGTCGGCGACGAGGTCGTACTTCGCGGCGCCGCGGATGCCCTTGCTCCGCAGGAGGCCGTCGGCCAGCGCGAGCTCCGGCTCGGTCGCGAGCGGCGAGAGCGACGCGTACGCCTCCGAGGCGGCGCTGCCGACGACGGCGTCGACCCCCCCGCCGCCGTCGACGTCGTGGGCGAAGAACCCCGCCCGCAGCCCGACCCGGGTCGTCGCCGCCTCGGGGAACGCCGACCAGGGGATGCTCGCCTCCAGCGTGTACCCGCCGCTCCGGGGCGCCTCGACCACCTTCGCCCCGGCCACCGCCTTGCCGCCCGGGAGCTTGACGCTGCCCGCGGTCTTGCCCGGCTCGCCCGGGTACAGCGCGACCTCCTGGACCTTCCCGCCCGGGAAGCCGAGGACGAGCTTCACGTGGTCGGCGCCGCCGCGCAGCGCGTCATCGGTCACGTCGGCCGCCACGTAGACGCGCGCGTCGTCATAGGCGATGGCCGCCTGCGCGGAGAGATCGGCCTTGCTCGGCTTGCCCTTCACCCGGTTGCCGAGGGAGACGAGCGCCACCGGCCACTCCTTCGGGACCCCGTCGAGCTTGAGCCACTTCGACTCGACCAGCGGCGCCGCGAGGGGCGCGCCGGCGGCGAGGGCGGGGGAGGGCGCGGCGGCGTTCAGGGCGACCAGCGCGACCAGCGCGGCCGGCGCCAGCGCGGCGAGGCGAGAACCGAGGGCGGGAACCCCCGGCGCACGGAAATTGGGTGTTCGACGTCTCATAAGCTCGGGTTTGGACGCCTTTCCGCGCCCGCTTGTTCTTACCACGAGCACTTTGTTTCCGGATCGCCCCGCGTGAGCGCGCCAGCGCCCGAGCGCGGCCCGGGCGGCTACCTCGGCGCGGCGGAGGAGGGGCCGGCGACGCCGGCCCACACCGGGCTGGTCAGCGGGGCTGGGTGGACGCGGCGAGGCGGGCAGGGCCGGCGTCGGCGGGGCGGATCCGGCGGTACACGAGCTTTGCGATCTCGACGGCCGGCACGATGAGCGCCGAGAGGACGAGCAGGAGCATCCACTCGTTCGTGGACATCGCGTAGGTGCGGAAGACAGGGCGCAGCGCGGGCACGAGCAGCGCGATCAGGTGGATCGCCGCGCTCGCCGCGACCGCCAGCAGGAGCGGCAGGCTGACGAGCGGCTTCGACGCGAAGATCGACGTCACCGGGCTCCGGCAGCTCCAGGCGTGGAAGAGCGGCGACAGCGCGAGCAGCGAGAAGGCCACGGCGCGCGTGCGGAGCAGCGCGTCCTCGGTCTGCTCCGACGTCGCGTAGAGCGCCACGGCCGCGAGCCCCATGATCGCGCCGACGTAGAGGATCCCGAGGTAGTCGCGCTTCACGAGCAGGCCCTCGTCGCGCGGGCGCGGCGCCTCGGCC
The DNA here is from genome assembly GCF_051521595.1 of Sorangium sp. So ce1153. NCBI lineage: Bacteria > Pseudomonadati > Myxococcota > Polyangiales > Polyangiaceae > Sorangium > Sorangium sp. So ce1153. The sequence goes on along the minus strand of NZ_CP150361.1, from coordinate 9,542,687 downwards.
ATGAGCTGCGGATCCGGCGGATCGATGCCGAGCGCGAGCGCCGGCAGGCCGTTCGTCACGAGGTTGATCCAGAGGATCATGAGCGGCGTCAGCGGCGGCCACTTGCCGAAGAACGAGACGACGAACACCGCCACGAGCAGGCCCATGTTCGACGAGAGGAGGAAGAAGATGAACTTCTGGATGTTGCGGTAGATGGCGCGCCCCTCGCGCACCGCCTCGACGATGGTCGCGAAGTTGTCGTCCGCCAGCACGAGGTCCGCCGCCTGGCGCGCCACGTCGGTGCCGCCGCGCCCCATCGCCACGCCGATGTGCGCCTCGCGCAGCGCGGGCGCGTCGTTCACCCCGTCGCCCGTCATCGCCACGATGTGGCCGTGCGCCTTGAACGCCCGCACCAGCCGGAGCTTCTGCTCCGCCGTCGTCCGGGCGAAGACGCGCAGGTGCATGATCCGCCGGGCGAGCTCCTCGTCGCCCATCGCGGCGAGCTCCGCGCCGCTGAGCGCCTCGTCGCCCTCGTCCCAGAGCCCGATCTCCTTCGCGATCGCCGTGGCGGTGAGCCGGTGGTCGCCCGTGATCATGACGGCGCGGATGCCGGCGCGGCGGCACTCGGCCACCGCCTCCTTCACCCCCTGCCGCGGCGGGTCCATCATCCCGACCAGGCCGAGGAACGTGAGCTCGCGCTCGACGTCGGCCTCGTCGCGGCTGACCCGGACGCGGCGGCAGATCGCGAGCACGCGCAGCGCGGACGCGCTCATGCCATCGGCCTCGGCGAGGATCGCGCGCCGGTCGTCCTCGGTCAGCGCGCGCACGCCCTTGTCGTCGGCGAACTTCACGCAGAGCGGCAGGAGCACGTCGACGCTCCCCTTCACGTGCGCGATCTCGCGGCCGCGATCGTCCCGCGTGATCACCGTCATCCGCTTCCGGTCGCTGTCGAAGGGCAGCTCGTGCACGAACGCGTGCGACGGCGCCACCGACTCGCGCGAGAGGTCGCCCTTCGCGGCGAGCGTGAGCAGCGCCGCCTCGGTCGGGTCGCCGACGATGTTCCACCGGCCGGTCGCCTTGTCCTCGTTGAGGGAGGCGTTGTTGCAGAGCGCCGCCGTCGCGAGCAGGTACGTGAGGGGCGCCGACAGCTCGACGACCTCCGCGCCGGACTCGTCGCGCAGCGCGCCGCCCGGGTTGTACCCCTCGCCGGTCACCGTGTACTTGCGGCCGCCCGCGTACACGTTCCGGACGGTCATCTCGTTCTGGGTGAGCGTGCCCGTCTTGTCCGACGCGATGATCGTCGCGGCGCCGAGCGTCTCGACCGCGGGCAGCTTGCGCACGATCGCCCCGCGCCGCGCCATGCGCTGCATGCCCAGCGCGAGCGTGATCGTCGTGATCGCGGGCAGCCCCTCGGGGATGGCCGCCACGGCGAGGCTCACGCCCTCGAGCAGGAGCTCGTGCCACGGCCGGCCGCCCCGGATGAACCCCCAGCCGAGCAGCACCGCGGAGAGCCCCAGGCACACCCGCAGGATCACCGAGCCGAAGCGGTCGAGGCGCTCCTCGAGCGGCGTCTTCTGGTCGCCGACCGAGCGGATCATCTCGCCGATGCGGCCGAGCTCGGTGTTCACGCCGGTCGCGGTCACCACCGCGCGCCCCTTGCCGCGCACGACGCTCGTGCCCGTGAAGACCATCGTGACCCGGTCCCCGAGCGGCGCGTCGCCCGCGACGGGGGCGAGGGCGTCCTTCACCGCGGCCGCGCTCTCGCCCGTCAGCGCCGCCTCCTCGGTCGCGAAGCTGATCGTCTGCACGAGCCGCGCGTCGGCCGGGATCGAGTCGCCCGCCTCGAGCTCGATGATGTCGCCGGGCGCGACGTCCTCGGCCGCGATGACCACGGTCTTGCCGCCGCGGCGCACGCGCGCGTTCGGCGCGCTGAGCTTCTGGAGGGCCTCGAGGGCCGCCTCGGCGCGCCGCTCCTGGTAGTAGCCGAGGAACGCGTTCAGGATGACGATGAGCAGGATCGCGATCGCGTCGCCGAACCTGTGGAGGAAGCTCTCCGCCTTGTCGGCGGTGAAGCCCACGACCACGGCGATCGTCGCCGCGGCGAGGAGCGTGAGCACGAGCGGGTTCGCGAACTGCTCCAGGATCCGGACGAGCGCGCTCTTCTTCTTCGTCTCGGGGAGGCGGTTCTTGCCGTGCTCCGCGAGGCGCCTCTGGGCCTCGTCCTCGGAGAGCCCGCCGGACGAGCTCACCCCGACGCGCTCGAGGAACGCGCCGACCTCTTCGGCGTGCACGGGGATGGGGGCGGAAGGCGGAGCGGCGTTCGACTCGGGCCGGCGGAGCGCCGTGGCGGCTTGGCTCATGGGCGGTCGTGCTCTAGCGCTTCATCCTGGCTTGTTCACGTTGTTCTTCGGCCTCGAGCTCCGCGATCGCCGCCGCGAGCTCGTCCTGCTCGGCCTGGGGCATGCCGGTCGGCGCGCCCCCCGTCCCGGCCACGCGCACCTGCGGCGGCGTCGCGGCGGGCGGCGGCTCGGGCGGCAGCACGCCCATCTTCCGCTTGAGCGCGAGCAGCTCCTCGTCCGCGCCCGCGGTCGCCTCGAGCTGACCGAACTTGTGCGCCAGCGTGTCGCCCGTGTACTGCTCGGCGATCTCCCCCGCGGCCTCGGCCTCGGCCTCGATCTGGTCGATCTTGTTCGACATCCGGTCGAACGTCTCGAAGGCGGAGGCGTTGTTGAGACCGCTCATGGTCTCCTGGATCGCCTTCTGCGCCTCGGCCCGCTTCTTCCGGGCGATGAGCACGTTCTTCTTGCGCTTCGCCTCCTCGATCTTGTTGTTGAGGAGGCGCAGCGCCGTCTTGAGCTGGTCGACCGCCTGCTTCTGCTTCTGCCACTGGTCCTTGTAGGTGGCGGCGAGCTGGTCGTGCTCCTTCTTGCGGTTCAGCGCCTCCTTGGCCAGCCCGTCGTCCCCCGCCTTGATCGCGAGCATGGCCTTGCGCTCCCACTCCGCGGCGAGCGCGGCCTCCTGCTCGGCCTGCTTGGCCAGCCGCTTCTCGTCGGCGATCGAGACGGCGACCTGCTTCTTCGCCTCGATCAGCTGGTTCGACATGTCGATGACGACCTGGTTCAGCATCTTCTCGGGGTCCTCCGAGCGGCTGATGAGGTCGTTCAGGTTCGACTTGATGAGGGTCGCAAGGCGCGCGAAAATTCCCATAGATCAGCTCCAACTCTCGGGTAGCGCAGGGGTCGAGGGCGCGGCGGGTCCAGTCAGCTCAGCGCGAGATCGTGCAACACGGGGACGTGGCGGGCGAGCGCGAGATCGATGTCGCTCAGGATCGCCTCGAGCTCGTTCATGTCGAGGTTCTCGAGCTCCAGCGCCGCCGACAGGACCACGGTGCCCGCTTCGAGCCCGTACGAGGCGTGCATGAGATCCGTCGCGTTGTACTCCAGCAGGCGGCGGAAGAGCTTGGTCTGGTGGGCGTCGTCCTCGGGCACGGGGCCGATCGAGACGCGCACCGCGACGATCGGGGGATCGATGCGGATCGCGATCGGCGGCGCGCCTGGGCCCCCCGAGACGAGGTAAGTACCGGCGTCGTTGTCGAACCGGCGATCGAGCTGCAGGAGGTAGGTTTCGACGTCCTCGGCTGTACGCGGCATGGCGCGGCGAGCCTACAGAATCATCTCGCCTCGGGCTAGTGCCGCGTCCCCCGAGTTCCTCCCGGGATTCCGCGCGTGGCGCGGGTCACGCCCACGCCCGCCGGGGTGCGCCGCGGGGCGCGCTCCGCCCCGCGACGAGCCTGGGCGGGGCGCGCGCGGGCTCGCGCGGACGAGCGCCGCGCGCCGGCTGCCGCAGCGGAGCGCCCGCGCGGCGCGTGGAAGCGCGGGCGCTCCGCCGCGGGAGCTGGCGCATTTTTCGCTCTCTCCTCGCGCCGCGCGAGCGCGCCGCGATCGGCGGCTCCCCCGCGCCGCGAGACCGCGCGCGTCGGCCGCGCCGCGCGCCGCGGGAATCTCGGGGTTTACCCGCGCTCTCGCTTTTTTCTCACCCGATCGGAGATGGCGGTGGTACGGTCCCGATCCAGGTTACGTGGCGATCCACCCGGGCGACCTTGTTGCTGGCTACCGTGTCACCCGCCTGCTCGGGCGGGGTGGCATGGGCGAAGTCTGGGCCGCGACGCGGGAGTCCGACATGCAGCAGGTGGCCATCAAGGTCCTGCTCGCGCGCGCCGCGATGAAGCCCGACCTGGTGCGGCGCTTCGACCGGGAGGCGAAGATCGCCTCGGCCATCAAGAGCCCCTACGTCTGCCAGCTACTCGAGGTCAACGAGGCGGACGACGGCGCGCACCTGCTCGTGTTCGAGCAGCTCGACGGCGAGTCGCTGGCGGACCGGCTGAAGCGGGAGCAGTACCTGCCGTTCAGCGAGGTCGGCCCGATCATCGACGACGTGCTCCAGGGGCTCGTGGCCGCGCACGCCGCGGGCGTCATCCACCGCGACCTCAAGCCGGGCAACATCTACCTGGAGCACCTCGGCCTGCCGGACCGGCGCGAGCGCGCGAAGATCCTCGACTTCGGCATCTCCAAGCTCACGCGGCGCGAGAAGGAGGAGCCGACGCTCACCGCCTTCGACGCGACGCTCGGCTCGTTCGCGTACATGGCGCCGGAGCAGGTGCGGGGCGCCGCGCGGGCCGACGAGCGGGCCGACATCTACGCGGTGGGCGCCGTGGCCTTCCGGGCCCTGTCCGGGCGGCTGCCGTTCGAGGGCGCGACGGCCGCGGTGCTCGTCGCGATGAAGCTCGACCGCGCGGCGCCGTCGCTCGCCGAGGCGACCGGCGAGAAGTGGCCGGTCGGCATCGAGCGCTTCCTCGAGCGGGCGCTCGATCGCCGGCGCGAGCGGCGCTTCAGCACCGCGGCGGAGGCGCTCACGAGCTGGCGCGCCATCCAGCCGGCGAACATCACGCGCGCGGCGCGCCGCGCGCAGCGGAGCAGGCTGCCCTCCGAGCTGCCCGACGAGCTCCTGGAGGACAACCCCACGGTCGTGGACGGCCCGCCGACGATGACCGAGAACGGCGGCTTCGCCGAAACCGGCCAGAGCTTGCCGCCCCCCGCCCCGTCCAGCAGGACGGGCGGCTCCGCGCCCTCCAGCCGGAGCGGCGCCGTCCCGCCGCCGCCCCCGAGCAGGACGGGCGGCTCCGCGCCCTCCAGCCGGAGCGGCGCCGTCCCGCCGCCGCCGCCGAGCAGGACCGGCGGCGCCATCCCGCCGCCGCCGCCGAGCAGGACCGGCGGCGCCGTGCCCGCGGCGCCGCCGAGCCGGAGCGGCGCCGTGCCGCCGCCGCCGCCCTTGAGCCGGAGCGGCGCCGTGCCCGCGGCGCCTCCGAGCCGGAGCGGCGCCGTCCCGCCGCCGCCACCCTTGAGCCGGAGCGGCGCGGTGCCCGCGGCGCCGCCGAGCCGGAGCGGCGCCGCTCCGCCGCCGCCGCCGAGCAGGACCGGCGGCGCAGAGATCCCCCGGCCGGAGGGCCCGCCTTCGCGCCGCAAGACAGAGAGGCACTGATTTGCTCGACGCTACGGTAGGCACGAAGAACAGGGTCGAGGTGCGCGGCGGTCGCATCCGCCCGATGAAGTCGTCGGCCGCGCGCGGCGGCGGGTGGCTCGATATCGGCACGGATCCCGTCATCGTGGGCCGCAACGCGGCCTGCCAGCTGGTCCTCGACGACGCCAAGGTGAGCGCCGTACACGCCGAGTTCGTCGCCACCGAGCAGGGCGTGCGCGTGCGCGATCTCGACAGCAGGAACGGCACGTTCGTCGGCGGCGTGCGCGTCGGCGACATCTACCTGCTCACGAACACGAAGCTCAGGCTCGGCGAGACGGAGATCCAGTTCGAGCCGCTGCGCCCCGAGCGCATCACGGTCTCGGCGATCCCGGCGTTCGGCCCGCTCGTGGCGAGCAGCGCCGGGATGCGCGGCATCTTCGAGCGCCTCTCCAAGATGGCGCCGACCGACCTCACGGTGCTCATCACGGGCGAGACCGGGACGGGCAAGGAGCTCGTCGCGCAGGCGCTGCACATCGCGAGCGCCCGCTCGAAGAAGCCGTTCGTGGTCGTGGACTGCGGCTCGATCCCCCCGACCCTGGCCGAGGCGACGCTGTTCGGGCACGAGCGCGGCGCGTTCACGGGCGCGGTCGACAAGCGCCTCTCGCCGTTCATCGAGGCGGACGGCGGGACGATCTTCCTCGACGAGCTCGGCGAGCTGCCGCTCGAGGTGCAGCCGAAGCTCCTCCGCGCGCTCGCCGAGCGCCGCATCAAGAGCGTCGGCGGCTCGAGCTACCGCGAGGTCGACGTGCGCGTGCTCGCGGCGACGCGCCGCGACCTCGTGCGGGCCGTCAACAGCGGCAATTTCCGGAGCGACCTCTACTTCCGCGTCGCGCAGATCAAGATCGAGCTGCCGGCGCTCCGGCAGCGGGTCGAGGACATCCCGGTGCTCGTCCGCCGGATGCTGAAGGATCTCGGCGACGAGAGCGCCTACGAGCGCGTCTCGAACAGCACGCTCGAGCGGCTGATGCGGCACGACTGGCCGGGCAACGTCCGCGAGCTCAGGAACGCGGTGGCCGTCGCGTTCGCGCTCGCGGCCGAGGGCGAGGAGATCGACATCGCGGCGCACCTCGGCGCGCTCACCGAGACGCCGGTGCACGGCAACTCGTCGCCGTCGATCCACCCGAGCGGCGGCGCGTTCAACGGGGCGTTCGCGTCGCTGAAGGGCCGCCAGTTCCAGGAGGCGAAGCGCGACGTCCTCGCGCGGTTCGAGCGCGACTATTTCGCCGCCCTGTCCGAGGACGCGAAGGGCAACGTGAGCGAGATGGCGCGGCGCGCGGGCATGGAGCGGGCGCACGTGCGGGCTTACCTCCGCCGCCACGGCATCGGCGCGAAGCAAGAGCCGGAGTGAGCGGCCGGCGCGGCGGGCTCGGCGCGGCGCGCCGGCCCGACGCCAGACGCCCCGGCCCGCGCGGCGCGCGGCGCGCGGCGCGAACCGGTGCCATGCTGCGCGCGTGCGGCTCTTCTCCTCCGAGGGCGACGTCGTCGAGCTCCCGCCCGGGCACCGGTTCCCGATGGCCAAATACGAGCGCGTGCGCGCCGAGCTCTTCCGTGAGCTCCCGGCGCTCGTGCACGAGGCGCCGCGCGCGTCCTGGGACGACCTGTCGCTGGCGCACGACGCGGCCTACCTCGGGGCGGTGCGCGGCGGGACGCTCCCGGCCGCGGAGGTCCGCCGCCTCGGCCTCCCGTGGAGCGAGGCGCTCGTCGCGCGCTCGCGCCGGTCGACGGGCGGCACGCTCGCGGCGCTCGCCTGGGCCATGGAGCACGGCGCGGCCGGGCACCTCGCCGGCCGCACGCACCACGCCTTCCGCGACCGCGGCGAGGGCTTCTGCGTGTTCAACGACCTGGCCGCGGCCGCGCTCGTCGCCCGGCGGGACCACGGCGTGCGGCGGCTCGCCGTCGTGGACCTCGACGTGCACCAGGGCAACGGCACGGCGGCGCTGCTGCGCGGCGATCCCGGCGCGTTCACGCTCTCGCTGCACGGCGCGAAGAACTATCCCTTCCAGAAGGAGGTGAGCTCGCTCGACGTCGAGCTCCCGGACGGCTGCGAGGACGCCGACTACCTGCGGGCGCTCGACGGCGCCCTCGAGGCGGTCGCCGCGCACCGGCCCGAGCTCATCCTCTATCAGGCCGGCGTGGACGCGCTCGCCGGCGACCGGCTGGGCCGGCTCGCGCTGACGCACGAGGGGCTGAGGCGGCGCGACGCGCGGGTGTTCGAGCTCACCGCGCGCCTCGGCGTGCCGCTCGTGGCGACGCTCGGCGGCGGTTACGGCCGGGACATCGAGGCCACGATCGCGGCGCACAAGAACGTCTACCGCGGCCTCGTGCAGCGGCTCGGCTAGAGCGACAAACGGATTGAAACCACGAGAAAAAGCAGAAATTTCACAGGGAGGCGGGGAGGCGGGGAGCGAGAGACGGCACGAGAAAGAACTTCATTTTTTCTTCCTCCCCGCCTCCCCGCCTCCCTGTGAAATTTCTCCGGGTTTCAAAGTCATCGGTGTTCTAGCCGTCACACCGCCGCGGCCTTGTCTTCCCGACCGGACGGCGCGACCTCGTCGGTCTCGAACAGCCCCTCCAGCTCCTGCGCGGCCTGCCTCGCGGCCTCGATGAGCTTGGCCTCGTCGTGGTGGACCGCGTGCCCGCGCTGGAGCACCCGCTCGTCGTGAGCCCTGAACCGCGCGACGGTGGCGCGGGCCTCCGGCTCGCGCATCCCGAGGCCCTCGAGCACGCGCGCCGCCACCTCGAGCGAGGAAAGGAACGTCTCCCGCTCCAGCACCTCCACCCCGACGTCCATCAGCTGGTATGCGTGCTGGCGGTTCCGGGCGCGCGCGTAGATCCTGAGCTCGGGGAAGTGCCGCTTCACCACCTCCGCCGTCTTCACCGAGGACGCGACGTCGTCGATCGCCAGCACGAGGATCTTCGCCTTGTCGGCGCGCGCCGCGCGGAGCAGGTCGAGCCGGGAGGCGTCCCCGTAGTAGATCTTGTTGCCGTACTTGCGGACGAAGTCGACCTGCGTCGCGCTCGCGTCGAGCGCGGTGAAGGGGATCTTCCTCGTGCGCAGGACGCGAGAGACGATCTGGCCGAAGCGGCCGTATCCAGCGATGATGACCCTGGGGTCGTCGTCCTCGATCGCGTCGAACTCCCGCGCTGGGCCGGTCCGCTGCCATCGCTTGATGAGCTGGTCGCCGAGCGCGAGGACCAGCGGCGTGAGCGCCATGGACAGGGTGACGACGACGACCAGGAGGTCGGAGAGGAGCCTGTCCATGATGCCCTGTCCCGCGGCCAGCCCGAAGAGGACGAAGGCGAACTCGCCCCCCTGCGGGAGCGCGAGCGCGAGGTCGCGCGCCGAGCCCGCGGCGTGCCCGCTCGCCCTGCCCAGGGTGAACAGGACGGCGGCCTTGAGCGCCATCATGCCGAGGACGAGCCCGAGGACGAGCAGCGGCCGCTCGATGAGCAGGCCGATGTTCGCCGACATGCCGACGGCGATGAAGAAGAGCCCCATGAGCAGGCCCTTGAACGGCTCGATGTCCGCCTCGAGCTCGTGGCGGTACTCCGAGTCGGCGAGCAGCACGCCGGCCATGAAGGCGCCGAGCGACATGGACAGGCCCACCTGCACCATGAGCAGCGCCGTGCCGAGCACGACGAGCAGGGCCGCCGCGGTGAAGATCTCGTGAGCGTGGACGGCGGCGATCGCCCTGAACACGGGGCGCACGAGGTAACGGCCGCCGGCGACCACGGCGAGCAGCACGGCCACCGCCTTGAGCGACGAGGCGAGGGCGCTCCCCTCGGCCGGCGCCCCGCCCCCCGCGCCGAGCAGGGGGAGCACCGCGAGCAGCGGGATCACGGCGAGGTCCTGGAACAGCAGGATGGCGAACGCGGAGCGGCCGTGCTGCGACTGCATCTGGCCCTTCTCGCCCAGGATCTGCAGGACGAACGCGGTGGACGAGAGCGAGAGCCCGACGCCGGCGATCGCCGCCGTGTCGGCGCGGAGGCCGAGCGCGACGCCGCCGAGCGCGATGAGCGCGCCCGTGACGGCGACCTGCGCGCCGCCGAGCCCGAACACGGCGCGGCGCAGCACCCAGAGCCGGGACGGCTGGAGCTCGAGGCCGATGAGGAAGAGGAGGAGCACCACGCCGAGCTCCGAGAAGTGGAGGATGTTCTCGACGTCGGTGATGAACCGCAGGCCCCACGGGCCGATGAGCGCGCCGGCGACGAGGTAGCCGAGCACCGCGCCGAGGCCGAGCCGCTTGAACAGCGGCACGGCGACCACGGCCGCGCCGAGAAAGACTGCGGCGTGAGAGAGCAAGCTCATTCGTCGTGGGTCTCCTTGGGGCTCCGCGTCGTCCGGAGCGCGCGGGAGAGGGTGCGCCGGAGGTGGCGGCGCGCCTAGCGCAAAGCAGGGAGGCCCTGATGCTGGCGGCGCGCCGCGGCCCTACGCTGCGCGGATGACGAAGCGCGACGAGATCCACGCCGCCGGTGGGCCCGGCGCCCGGGCCGCGACCCTCGCGATCACCCCCGAGGTGCCGTTCCAGCCGGAGCCCGGGGCGCCTCCGGAGCCCGGCCAACCCGGGCCGGAGACCCCCGGCAGGCCGGCGCCGGAGGTGCCGCACCCACCGGGTCGGCCCGGGCCGGAGATCCTGCCTCCGACCGAGCCGGGGCGAGAGGTCCCCCACCACCCCGAGCCGTCGCAGCCCGAGCGTGAGGTGCCACACGAGGTCCCGCCCGCCCCCGAAACGCCGGCACCGCCGGGGAGCCCCGAAGTGCCGACTCCGCCGGGGCGGCCGCGGCCGGAGATCCTCGTGCGCCGCGCCTCGGCAGTAGGGCCCGGCGCGGCCCCGTGATAAGCCCGATCTGCCATGCAGATCGAGCTCATCGCCACGGCAAGCGAAGACTCCGCGTATCTGCCCCGGGTGGGGCTCGGCACGCTCGCGGCGCTGACGCCGCCGGAGGACGAGGTCATCTACACCGATGACGTCGTGCAGCCCTTCGATCTCCAGCGCGACGTCAAGGACGTCGACCTCGTCGGGATCAGCGTCGACAGCAAGACCGCGCGCCGGAGCTACGATATCGCCGCCGCGTACCGCAGGCGCGGGGTCAAGGTGGTGCTCGGGGGCATCCACCCCACGGCGTGCCCGGACGAGGCGCTGCAGCACGCGGACGCCGTCGTGGTCGGCGAGGCCGAGGAAGCGTGGCCGGCGCTGCTCGCGGACGTGAAGCGCGGCGAGCTCAAGCCGCTCTACCGTCCCGAGCTGCCGAACCTCGCGGGCAGGCCCGCGCCGCGGCGCGACCTGTTCACCTCGAAGAAGTACATCCCGTTCCAGGTCGTGCAGACGATGCGCGGCTGCCCCTATCCGTGCGAGTTCTGCAGCGTGTCGACGGCGAACGGCACCACGATGCGCTTCCGCCCGACCGACGAGGTGCTGGCCGAGCTCAGGTCGCTTGGCAAGCTCATCATGTTCGCCGACGACAACGTGATGATCCACCGGGCCTACTCGAAGGAGCTGTTCACCCGGATGGCCCCGCTCAAGAAGCACTGGATCGGCCAGTGCTCGCTCGCCGCGGTCAAGCGCCTCGAGAACGTGAAGCTCATGGCCGAGAGCGGGTGCAAGGCGCTCTTCATCGGCTTCGAGAGCATCGACGAGGAGACGGTCAAGTTCACCGGCAAGCGCCAGAACCGGCCCTCCCAGTACAAGGACACGATGGCGATGCTCCACGATCACGGCATCTCGGTCTGGGGGAGCTTCGTCTTCGGGTTCGACACGGACGATCCCGAGGTGTTCGATCGCACGGTGGAGTTCGGCATCGACATGAAGCTGACGATGGCGCTGTACGCCATCCTGACCCCGTATCCGGCGACGCAGCTCTACCGCCGCCTGAAGGCGGAGGGGCGCCTCACGGACGAGCGCTGGTGGCTCCGCCGCGACCACGACGCCGGCTCACCCTACTTCGTGCCCAAGCGGATGTCCCGGGAGCGCCTCCGCGAGGGCTGGGTGTCCGCGTGGACGAAATTCTACTCGCCCACCTCGATCTGGCGCCGGTTCACCCTGACACGGCAGTCGAGCTGGATTCAGCTGGCCGGCTTCTTCCCGCTGAACTTCATGCAGCACTCGCTGGCGCACCGCAAGATCGCGGGCGGCGAGCAGCGCTTCCGGTCCGGCGTGCACATCGAGGAGACCGCGCCTCCGCCCGCGGCGCAGCCGGAGCAGCCGCAGCCGCCGAAGGCCAGGGGCGGAAGGCAGCTGCCGATCATCGGCTGAATCTGCCCCTGCCGAGCCCGCGGCGGCGCCCCACGCTGCGACGCCCTGCGCGCCGCAGCGCATCGCGACAGACCTCCGCTGGCCCGCGGTGACGCGGCGCCCTGCCGCACCGCTCCTCGCTCCTCGCCGCTGCGCGTCGACGGTTGACGCGCGCCCGGCTCGCCGCCGCGCGCCGACGGCTGACGCGCGCCCCGCGCTCCGGATCGAGGGCAGCGACCGCCGGGCCATTCACGCTCTCTCACAGCGCTACAGCAGGGCTGTGGCTTGGTGATTTTGCTACACTCGCACGAGCTCCTGGAACACCGGGAGTGTGGGCGGGGGGTGAGCCCGCTTGGTCCCCGCGTCGAGGGTCCCTCGAATGGAGGTCTCATGGGTCGACTTCGTTTCTCCTCCTCGCTCCTCATCTTCGCGGGCGCCGCGGTGTTCAGCGCCGGCCTCGCGGCCAGCTGCAGCGCGACCGGCAAGCAGGGCACGTTCAACATCAGCGGCGGTGGAGGTGACGACACGGGGGCCGGCGAGGGGGGCGACGGCGGCCAGGGCGGGGCGGGCGTCGCCGGCGAGGGCGGCGCGGCAGGCTGGTTCGCGGGGGCGGGCGGGCTCGTCAACATCGACGGAGGGCAGGAGCAGCCCGACGTCGTGACGGTGAACCCGTGCGGGAGCGCTTGCGGCGACAAGGAGCTGTGCACCGGGGCCTCCCTCGGCCTGGACGACGACTGCGACGGCAGGATCGACGAGGAGTGCTCCTGCATCCCTGGCCAGGCGCACGCCTGCTTCCGCGGGGACCCGTCGTTCCGGAACAGCCCGGGGTGCTTCCCCGGCTCCCAGCTCTGCGACGAGACGGGCACGTGGGGCCCGTGCGTCGGCGGCGTGCACGCCGACGAGAGCTGTTATGTGAACAGCTCGGTCGCCTGCCATCCGCTCCAGTCGCCGCCCTTCGCCGACGTCGACCTCAAGGCGGGCACCGGCATCTTCAGCGCGGATGCGGTCCCGGGCTCCGAGCGGTGGACGGTGGCCTGCCCCGAGGGCATCGACCCGTGCCCCGCCGTGAGCGGGACGGATCCTGCGGACGACTTCAAGCCGCTGCAGTCGGGCGAGTACACCGTCACGTACACGAAGCGCCTCGCGAACGGCCAGACCGGGACCTGCAAGTACCCGCTCTTCGTCGGCGCCGGCGGCCTCCGGGTCGAGCTCGAGTGGGAGCACGACTTCGGCAGGGTCGATCTCGACCTGCACGTCCATAAGCCGAACAACACGCAGCCCTGGAAGGCGACGGGCTCGGCGGCGGACTGCGGCTGGTCCAACTGCACCATCGAGCAGTTCGAGGACGCCTCGGGGGTCCGCTGGTTCAGCGATAGCGCGACGCCGCCGGACCCGGTGAACTGGTTCCTCGATCCGGTGGACAGCAACAACAACTGCTTCTTCGCCCCGCGGGGCGTCGGGAAAGCCTGGCGGGACAACGGCATGGGCTGCCACAACCCGCGCCTCGACCTCGACAACGTGAGTTGCGACGCGTCCGTGACCGACCCCGACGACGCCGAGTTCTGCGCGCCCGAGAACATCAACATCGACTTCCCGCCGAAGGCCCAGTGGATCCGGATCGGCGTCCACTACTACGGTCACGGCGGGGTTCCCGACGACATCCACCCGCGGGTCAAGATCTTCTGCGACAGCGCGCTCGGGGCGGATCTCGGGCCCACGGGCTTCTACAGCCCCGAGCGGGCTGTCGCGTTCGCCCCAGCGGACGTGCGCGACCGGTTCTGGCTCGTGGCCGACGTGCTCTTCCCCGAGCCCGACGAATGCGGTCAGGAGACCTGCGTCGTCCAGCCGATCTACCGGAACGAAGAGACGAAGACCCCGCTGCTCACCACGAAGGACTACGTCGAGGCGAACTTCGGTCCCGCCTACCCGCCGCTGCCCTGACCGGCGGGCGCGCTGCCCGCCCTCCAGCGCCCCGCGCCGGCCGGCGACGCCAGGGCCGCGCCGGGCGATCGCGGGGACCTGGACCGGGCGCCGCCTCGCCGGCCGGCGCCGGGGACGTGGGCCGCGGCGCGGGCGCCGGCCGGCGAGGCAATGACTCTGTAGTGATTTGCCTGATGGTGATTCACCTGACTCCCCGTCTCGGGAGAGGGGGGCATCGCCGGCCAGCGGCCGTTCGTCAACGTCGGCGCTCGCCGGCGGTCGCGCCAGGGCGCTCTGCGTGGCACCCTGTTGAATCTGCAAATTGGTTTTGTTTCTCACCCGATGAAGCGCGATGCCTGGTGCTCTGCCACCCCCTGGCGCGCGGCGGCGCCGCATCATGAGGCCGCGGCGTCTCCGCTTTGCTAAGCTACGGGGCTCATCGCCGTGGCGCTGAGCGGAGGCAACCCCGCTGCGACCCTGCGCCGAGTTCCCCTCAAGTGGAGGTATCATGTTTCGTCTTCGTGTCCTCTCCGTGCTCCCCGTCGTGATCGCGGCCTCGGCGTCGGGCGCCGTCGTGGCGGCCGGCTGCAGCGCAGAAGGCAACCGGTTCGGTTTCGATGATGTGTCAACAGGGAGCAGCTCGGGCACCGGCGGCGCGGGCGGCGCCGGCGCCGCGGGCGGCGTCGAGGCGACGAGCTCCGCCACGACAGGCGGCTCCGACGGCTTCGGCGGCAACCTCGTCATCGACGCAGGGCCGGAAGAGGAGAATCCCGACGTGGCGGTCAACCCGTGCGGGAGCGCGTGCGGTCCGACGGAGCTCTGCGGCGTGGATGAGCTCGGCGTCGACCACGACGGGCTGGACGACAACTGCAACGGCATGATCGACGAGACCTGCGCGTGCATCGCTGGCCAGGCGCACTCCTGCTTTCGCGGCGACCCGTCGTTCCGGGAGAGCCCGGGGTGCTTCCCCGGGACCCAGCTCTGCGACGAGACGGGCACGTGGGGCCCTTGCGTCGGCGGCGTTCACGCGGACCAGAACTGCCAGCTGAACGACGCCGCGGGCTGCCACCCGATCCAGGCGTCGCCCTTCGCCACCGTCGACCTCAAGGCGGGCACCGGCTCGTTCGGCGAGAACGCGGTCCCGGGCTCCGAGACGTGGACGGTGACCTGCCCGCCGGGCGTGGACCCGTGCCCCTCCGTGGGCGGGACGGACCCGTCGGACGATTTCAAGCCGCTGCAGTCGGGCGAGTACACGGTCACGTACACGAAGACCGTCGCGGGAGGCGAGACCGGGACCTGCGTTTACCCGCTGTTCGTCGGGGCCCGCGGCCTCCGCGTCGAGCTCGAGTGGGAGCACGAGCCGTCCAGCGTCGACCTGGATCTCTACCTCCACAAGCCGAACAACACGCAGGCGTGGAGGATCGGCGGCTCGAACGTCGCCTGCGGCTACGGGAACTGCACGATCGAGAGCCTCTTCGAGGACTCGGGCATCACCTGGTTCAGCGATACGGCGACGCCGCCGGATCCGGTGAACTGGTACCTGGATCCGGAGGAGAGCAACAACACCTGCTTCTACGCGCCCCGCGGGGTGGGGGAGGAGTGGCGCGATCTCGGCATGGGCTGCCACAACCCGCGGCTCGACCTCGACAACATCTCCTGCGCTCACGAGACGACGGATCCGGACGACTCGACCTTCTGCGCGCCGGAGAACATCAACGTCGACTTCCCGCCCAAGGCCGGGTGGATGCGGGTCGCCGTGCATTACTTCGGCGGCGACGTGTCGTTCGACGTGCACCCGCGGATCAAGATCTTCTGCAACGGAGAGCTCGGGGCCGACCTCGGGCCGACCGGCTTCTACGACCCCGAGCAGCCGGTCGCGTTCCTCCCGGAGGACTCGGGCGAGAGGTTCTGGCTGGTCGCCGACGTCGTGTTCCCCGACCCGGGGGAGTGCGGCAGCAACACGTGCGTCGTCAGGCCGATCTACCGCGACGAGACGACGAAGACGCCGTTCCTGTCGAACACCCGGACGGTCATCAGGGAGTTCGGCCCGCCCTACCACAGCCTGCCGACGCCATGACGACGGCGCGGCGCAGGCCGGCGCGGGGAGCGCCCGTCACGCCTCGACGCCGGCTCGCCTGAGGAAGGCGAGCGCCGGTCCGAGCGCGTAGGCGGGCGCCTTGCCCAGGCGCAGCTGCTCCCCGGTCGAGAGGTGAAGGAGCAGCCAGCGCGGCGCGAGGCCCGGCTCGTCGATCTCAGCGTCCACGGCCGGCGGGGTCGAGACGCGGACGATCGCCTGCACTGGAAAAATCCGGCGGAAGCCGCGGCCTTCCTGGACGATCTCGGCGCGCTCGAAGTCGAGGCGGAACAGCCCGTGGAGGCGGCGGCGCCGCCGGACGAACACCAGCGCGGCGGTCGCTCCTGCGGTCCACGTTGCCGCGATGAAGACGATGGGGAAGGGCGCGGCGCGCGCCGCCACGATGCCGACGACGATGAGCGAGGCGGTCAGCGCGAACGCCGCGACGCGGCGCACGGCGAGGTCGAGCCCGTCGCCCGGGCAGTCGCAGACGAGCACAGCAGGGCCGTGCGCCCGGATGGTACCTTCCGCGTTCGAGAGCAGGACGTCTCCTTCGGGCACTGCGTTCCTCCGGACCGGGTGCGGGTGTCGATACCGCAGTCCGCGGGGGGAGGCCCGCTGATCTCGGGGTGGGTGGCGCGCGGCGGGAGAGCAGCGGTGCGGCGGGAGGGGAGGGCGACCCAACCTGCCCGGCCCCCGACGAGGGTGCTCGTGGGGCCGAGCGGGGGCCCCGCCGAACTCGCCTGGGACGTTCGCTCTCCGGCGCGCTGCGCACGCCAGAGAGCGAACGTCCCAGGCTCAGACATCGGCCCATCCCCCGCTCGGCCCCACGAGCACCCTCGCCGGGGGCCTACGGCGTGCGAGGAGGGTATGCGCCGTGGCATCCTTGGAAGCACGGCAGTCGCGTGATGCCGGGGGCGATCCGGAGTTCGCCGGAACAGACGGGTAAGCCGTCAGTCCGCTAACGCCCGTGGCGCGGATCGGGCGCGCAATGGAGGGGAGAGGGGATCGCTTATGCAATGAATCCGCGGCGATGAAGGCGTGGCATGCGGTGTGCTGCTGTCGTGGGAAGACGAGATACGTCACACGCGGGGCGGTCTTCACTGCAGATCGCACGGGGACGCCGAGGTTCTCATGGGGGCATGCGCGCTCGAGACCGAGCGTGCCAGGGGAGGACTCTGCGATGAGTTGGATTGTGAGACAGGCATGGCTCGCGGCAGCGGTGGGCCTCATCGCGGGCTGCGCCGAGGAGCGGGCGCCGCTCAGCCAGGTTCAGGCGAACGCGCTCGCGAAATCGTTCTTCGTCGGCGCCGATCTGCAGAGCAAGGAGGACGATCCGGAGTTCTGGGCGCGGACGACGGTGGTCGACGTGGGCTACGGCGCGTCGCAGGACGGGCTCTTCTCGTCGTCGTACGCGCAGGCGGAGGTCGCGCGCATCAAGTGGGTCATCCAGGAAGATCTCCTGATCGGACGCATCACCTACGAGCGCGTGAACGACTCCGACGGGAAAGGGGCCGGCGCCGCCACGGACGAGGGCGTCGTGGCCGTCGCGTACAAGATCCTGTCGCACTTCGACGTCCAGCGCGATTACAACCGCGCGACGGGGGAAGAGAGCAACGTCGTCGTCGAAAACACGACCGACCGCCCCTGGTACGCGCGGGAGTACATGCGGGTCGACTGGTCGAAGAACCTGAACGTCGACTCCTACGATTTCGACACCCTGTCGCTCCTCGGCATCTATGGCGGCGTGCAGTACGAGCCGCTCTCGTACACCATCAGCGACCCGGGCCACCCCGACGCGCCTCACTTCGACCCCGAGGAGGGATATTTCGACGTCACCAACAAGGCCTTCGCGGTTCCCCAGCTCATCGACCTGAGCCACCTCGGGTGGGGCATAGACCGCTTCCCGGCCTGCATGCTCGACGCGGATTTCTCGGGCGGCACCGCGCCGGTCGGGTCCTGCAACCCGGTCGAGATCACGCTCCGGCAGTCGTTCCGCCGCGTCGTCGATCGGGACTACGAGCCGGCCGAGTGGGACGGATACCGGTTCCAGGCGTACGGCGCCTTCGTGCGCGAGCGCCTCGGGTACGCCCGCAACTACGGCATGAGCGACGCCAAGTGGCACCGCATGATCAGCCGCTACAACATCTGGGAGCGCAGCCACTACTACGCCGATCCGGAGGGCATGACGGGCGAGATCCCGTGCTTCACGCCCGAGACCACCCCGTTCGGCGCAGATCCGCACCGCGACGAGGACGGGAACGGGACCGAGGACGAGTGCGAGGCCGTCACCGAGGCGACGATCGACGGGGAAGGAGGGCCGGTGGAGGTGGGCCCTGGCTCCCGGTGCGACACCTTCAAGCAGCGCTGCACCCTGCCCTACCAGCAGCGGAAGGCCGTGCCGCAGCCGTGGTACGTGACCTCGAGCAGCAACCCCGACTATTTCGACGCCACCGACTGGGCAGCCCACGAGTGGGACGTCGCCCTGCGCAGCGCCGTCGTCACCGCCAGGTACGCCGAGTGTAATCGGACGTTGGGGACGTCGGGGACGTCGGGCGACGCGGCGCGCTGCAGCGCGGCGTTCCCTGTCTACGACGGGCAGATGGACGACAACGCCGACGCGATCGCGCTCGCGCGCGAGGTCGACGCGTGCCGGCGTGGCAGGGCGCACGAGGGGCAGGACTGCGACGCGCTCGCCGACGAGATCGGCGCGCGGCGGGGGTACGCGCCAGGCGTCGTGGCGCTCGCGAGGATGCCCGAGATGATCGTGCTCTGCCACAGCCCGGTCGAGGCGGCCGACCCGGCGGCGTGCGGCGGCCCGCGCCTGCCCGAGGGCGTGACGGCCAGGATGTGCAGCGACGAGCGCCGCAAGGAGGCGGGGCGCGACGAGGCGCTGATGCGGGCGTGCGGCGCGGCGCTGAGCGCGCGGATCGGCGACCTGCGCTATCACCAGATCAACAACTTCGAGGCGCCGCAGTCGCCCTCGGCCTGGGGGATCTACAGCGACTCGGAGGACCCGCTCACGGGCGAGAAGGTGGCGGCGAGCATCAATGTCTGGACGCACGTGAGCGACATCTGGAGCCAGGGAGTCGTCGACACGGCCCGTTACATCAAGGGAGAGCTCAGGACCGAGGACGTGACCGACGGCGATTACGTGCGGGACTGGGCCCAGGCGAGCGAGGGCGCGTCGAAGGGCGGCGCGCTGCCGCGGCTCACGCGGGAGGAGCTCGCGCGGCGGATCGCCCGGTCGGCCGGCGTCGACGGCGTCGACGGGCAGGCGGCCGAGGGCGCCGCCGAGCTCGCGCGCGATCCGCACCTGCGCGAGAGCCTCCGGCGGCTCTCGAAGGAGGTGCGCGCGATCGCCGCCGACGCGACGGCGCCGGACAGCATGCGCGCGGTCTACGAGGCCCGCCGGCGGTCGGCGATGGGCACCGAGCTCGAGGCCGAGCTCACGACGAAGAGGATGCAGGAGCTCACCGGCACGGAGGGGCTGCCGCTGACGGACGAGGTGATGCGCTTCGCCTCGCCCCTGCGCGGGGCGAACCCGAGCGTGCAGCGCGAGCTCAGGAACCTGAAGGAGGTCGCGCTGGCCGAGCGCGGCGCGTGCGTGATGCAGGAGGCGCCGGCGCCGCTCGCGACCGCCAACCTGGCGAACATCCTCGAGGAGAAGTTCGCGGGCCAGCACGGCCGGTTCGGGGAGGGAGACGACGCCCAGAAGGCGCGGCGCGCCGAGGCCATGCGGCGCTACCTCGCGCAGCGGGCGCACTATGCGGTGGTCCTCCACGAGATGGGCCACTCCGTCGGCCTGCGCCACAACTTCGTGAGCTCGTCGGACGCCTGGGGATACCGGCCGCAGTACTGGCAGCTGCGCACGAACAACGGGCAGGTCAAGGCGCTGTGCGAGACGCTCTCGGACGACGGCGAGGCCTGCGTCGGGCCCCGCTATTTCGACCCGGTGACCGAGAACGAGCGGAAGAACCTGCTCTGGATGTTCATGCAGTCGTCGACGATGGACTACGCCGGCGAGCCCACGCAGGACCTCATCGGCCTCGGCGCCTACGACTTCGCCGCGGCCCGCATGTTCTACGGCGACGCCGTCGCCGTGCACGCGGACCCGAGCTACAGGGCGACCACCCCGCGCGGCAAGGGCATGCTCGAGAAGATCGACGACTTCGGCGGCGTCCTCGGCCTGCAGCCCGAGTACGACGGCGAGGACATCCATTACTCCGACCTGCAGAACCGATACGAGCTGATCCGGCGGGACAGCTGCGTCGAGGTCGATCCGGGCGCGTACCGGCCCTCGGACTGGAACGAGGCGCGGGACGGCGCCTGGCACCCCGTCCTCGACGGCCAGATCGTGCCGGTCAACGGCAAGTACACGCGGTGCCGGCAGCAGAAGGTCGATTACGTGGCGTGGCGCGCGTTGAGGACGCCGGAGGACGTGAAGGGGCCCTCGGTGGACCCGGCGGGCCGCACCCGCGTGCCGTACGGCTTCGCCACGGACCGGTGGGCGGACCTCGGCAACCTGAGCGTGTACCGGCACGACAGCGGCGCGGACGCGTACGAGCTCTTCAATTTCTTCATCACGCAGCAGGAGGTGAACCACATCTTCGACAACTACCGGCGCGGCCGGCAGTCCTTCAGCGTGCGCACGGCGTCGGAGCGGACGTTGAACCGCTACAACGCCAAGATGCGCGACGGCGCGAAGGGCCTCGGCCTGCTCGCGAACATCTACCGAGAGTTCGCGCTCGACCGCGGCTACGATTTCGACACCCTCTGGGTCCATGCCGCGGGCAGCCTCTTCAAGGAGAACATCCTCGCGGCCGGGATCGCGTTCGATCACTTCGCGCTCCAGATGGCGCGCCCGCAGCCGGGCAAGCACTTCCTGCCCAAGGGGGACACGGTCCTCCGATCGTCGACCGATGTCTTCGGCGACGCCGGCGACACGCTGGTCGTCATCCCGAACGGCGCGACGGGGTATTTCGGCGACATCGCCCTGGGCGGCAAGCCGCTCGAGAACGCGCTCGCGGAGGACAAGGGCGAGTACGACTCGTCCTACACGATGAACGCCGGCTCCTATTACGACAAGGCGTGGGTGCCGATGCTGATGACCGAGTCGGTCGACAACTTCATCAGCGACTCGCGCCACGACTTCCTCGACGCGCGCTACCGCGCCGTCTCGCTCGCGGACGTCTTCCCGGAAGGGTACCGCCGCTGGCTCGCCAACAACCTCACGGGCGACGACGCGATCAAGGGTGTTCGCATCGAGGCGGACCCGAGCGGCCAGCCGATCAAGGACCCGAGCGGGTACCCGGCCAGGGCCATGGGCTGGACCTCGTGGTGGAGCACGAGCGGGCCGGAGAGCTGCTTCCCGGGCGCGGGGAGCATCGTTTGCAGCGCTTACGGCGCGACGGACAGCGCGCCATGGAGCCCGCGGGCGCCCGCCAAGGTCGCCATCCTCGACCCGCAGATCGGCTGGGAGCAGCAGAAGTTCCTCATCGCCTGGACGCTCCTCTACCTGCCCGAGAACCAGAAGCAGAGATGGCTGGACATGATGCAGGTATGGGAGACGGGGGCAGACACCGATCCCGGGTTCCAGGACCGGATCGAGCTCCACCACCCGTCCGGGAAGGTGTTCGTTGCCAAGGCGTACGGGACCGAGACCATCTTCGGCAAGGTCGTGCAGAAGGGCATCGGCGCGCGCGTGCTGGAGTACGGCAATGAGCTCCTGGCCAGGGCCTATGTCACGGAGCCGGGGCCCGACCTCGACGGCGACGGCGCGCCGGACTGGCACGAGGTGAAGCGGAGCCCCGAGAACGGGCAGCCGATCGTGCGGTGGGACCCGACGATCGCCGCGATTGCGGCGGACGGCGAGGTGGAGCGGGGGGGCGTGCCGGGCTGCAAGGCGGACTCGGACGAAGACGACGACGATCACAGCGACTTCTACCGGTGCACGTGCTCCTCGAACCGCGCCTGCGTCGCGCTCGAGAGCTACATCTCGGTGCCTGTCTTCATTCGCCAGGCGCTGTCGGCGTTCAGGCTGGGCGACCCGAGCATGAGGGGCCTCCAGTGAGCGCGCGGCCCCGCGAGCAGGCCTGACGCAAAGGGCACGCGCCGCGCGCGCTTCCCCACACCGTGCGGTGAGGAGCGGCCCTGGTCGCACCGGAGATCACGAGAGCGCCAGGCTCATCGAAGGCGGGCTTGATGTTGCGTTGGCGTCTTGCTGACGGTTCGCTGACGTTCGCGCGTTCACGCGCGCTCTGACTCTGACGTTCAGAGTGCAATCGCCTGAGCGCGCGAGCGGCGCCCTGGCGCGCGGTGGGTCGTGGCATCTTGCCGCATGGGGCGAATCGCCCCATGCGGTCGCCTGGCCGGGCCGCGGTCCTCGGAGCAGGCCGGGGTGGCGCAGGTCTTGCTGAACTTTTCCATGAAATGACGTGCTGTTGGATACCGCCCGCTCCAGGCATCTCCTGCGTCGGTGACGCAGGACGACCGGGCAGGTCGCGGTTCCGACGAGCTGCACCCTCAGCTTGCCATCGTGGAGCGCCGAGCCGGTCGTAGCGCCGATACGGGGACACCGGGAACGTAAACACGAGAGCCTTCCCTTGCGTCGCGAGCGCTGGAAGGGTCGGTTGCCCGAGGGCACAGAAAGAGTCAGCAATGGACTTCGAGAATGTCAAGCACGTCCAGAGAGCGCAGGCACGCGTGGGAACGGTGCTCAACGGCGCGTGGCGGCTGGATGCGCTGATCGGTCTCGGGGGGATGGCGGCCGTGTATGCGGCGACGCACCGCGCTGGAGCGCGGGTCGCGATCAAGCTGCTGCACCCCGAGCGGGCGAGGGACAAGGTCGATCGGGCCCGGTTCCTTCGCGAGAAGGCGATCGCGGACACCGTCGATCACCCCGGGATCGCGTCGGTGCTCGCGGATGACGTGACCGAGGACGGGTCGCCGTTCCTGGTGATGGATCTCCTCGATGGGGAGACCCTCCTCCAGCGCTGGAAGGCGCAGAAGGGACCGCTTCCGCCCGCCGAGGTGCTCGCCCTGAGCGAGCAGATCCTCGACGTGCTCGCGGCGGCGCACGAGAAGGGCGTCGTCCACCGGGATCTCAAGCCTGACAACATCTTCCTCACGCGCGAGGGTGGGGTGAAGCTCCTCGATTTCGGCATCGCGCGCCTGCGGCTCCCCTCGGGGCAGACGTCGCTGGCGGGGCTCCGCGCGATGGGGACGCCGGCGTACATGCCGCCCGAGCAGGCCCGCGCGCGCTGGGATCTCGTGGACGCGCGGACGGACATCTGGGCGCTGGGCGCGACGATGTTCTCGCTGCTCACGAACCGGTACGTGCAGGACGCGCCGACGGTCAACGAGCTCTTCTTTCTGAGGATGACCTGCCCGATCCCGTCGCTCGCGCGGGTCGAGCCGTCGATGCACCCGGCCGTGGTGCGGGTGGTGGACCGCGCGCTCGAGTTCGCTCAGGCGGATCGCTGGCCGGACGCGCGTTCGATGCAGGCCGCGGTGCGCGAGGCGCTGGCCCTGGTGGCCCTGGCGCCGCCGCCGCGGAGCACCGTGGCGCCGCCGCGGAGCACCGTGGCGCCGCCGCCGCGGAGCACCGTAGCGCCGCCGCCGCGGAGCACCGTGGCGCCGCCGCCGCCGCGGAGCACCGTGGCGCCGCCGCCGCCGCCGCGGAGCACCGTGGCGCCGTCCAGGAATCTGCGCGACCTCGGCGCGCTGGAGGGGCGGGCGCAGCCTGGTCGTCCCCAGACGCGGCCCTCCCGGACGCCGGGCCTGTCACCATCGTCGGCGTCGCTCTCCACGATCCCGCGCGCGATCTCGACGATCCCGCGCGTGCCGTGACACGAGCGCCCGCCGGCGACGGCCTGCGCTGGCCGTGAGGTGCCCTGGTGAGGGCTCAGCTCCTCATGAGGACTCGCGCCCTCACGAGGGCTCGTCGCGCCCTGGAGCTCGCTGCGTGGGGTGACGAGAAATGGCGGCCGCGGCCCCTGGAGGGGCTGCGGCGGGAGCGGCCGGGGCCCCGTGAACGCTCGCAGCGCGGCAGAACGGCGCCGCGCGGGGCTCCGTCGCGCGAGCTCAGGCGTTCAGGCCGGCGAGCAGCTCGCTCGGGCGCAGGACGGCGCGCCGATCCGACTCTCGCCGGGCGAGGAGCGCCTCGTAGATGTCCATGTAGCTCGCCATCATCCGCTCGGCCGAATAGCGGCCCAGCGCGAGCTGCCGCCCCCGCTTGCCCATCGCCTTCGCGAGCTCGGGATCCGCCTTGAGGGCCGCGAGCTTCGCGGCGAGGGCGTCGACGTCCCCGGAGGGCACGAGGAAGCCAGTCTCTCCGTCGGCCACCAGCGCAGGGATGCCTCCGACGGCGGTCGAGACGACGGGCAGCCCCGTGGCCATGGCCTCCACCATCGAGAGCGGCAGCCCCTCGGAGTTCGACGACAGGACGAAGAGGTCGCTCGCCGCGAGGAAGGCCGGCACGTCATGGCGCTCGCCGGCGAACACGACGCGGTCGCTGATGCCGAGCTCCTCGGCGAGGGCGCGCAGCGGCGCGGCCTCCGGCCCGTCCCCCACGAGGAGGAGGCGACCGTTGTCCGACAGCACGCCCGCCGCCGCGCGGAGCAGGAGGGCGTGGTTCTTGACCTGCGACAGGCGCCCGACCGCCCCGACCACCCACGCGTCCTTGGGGATCCCGAGCTCGGCCCGGACGCGGCCCCGAGCCGCGGAGTCCGGCCGGAACCGGGAGAGGTCGATCCCGTTCAGGACCACGTGCAGCTTCGAGCTCGGCACCTCGTTGTGCTTCAGCATGAAGTCCGCCGTCGACTGCGACACAGCGACGTGCGCGTCGGCGAGCTTGGCGGCCAGGTGCCGCAGCCACGCCCGGCGGCCCTGATCGAACATCGCGCCGTGCAGCGTGTGGCACACGGGCACGCGGTGGAGCCGGCCCGCCGCCGTCGCATAGATGAGCGGCAGCTGGTTGTGCGAGTGCACGATGGAGACACCATGCTTGGCGAAGAACGCCGCCAGCTTCCCGGGGAGCTTGAAGTCGAAGCCGGGGCGCTTCGGCACCATGTGCACCGCGACGCCGCGCTCGCGGAGCTGCTCTGCGCGCGGGCCGTCGGGGGCCATGGCGATGCCCACGACCATCACCTCATGACCCGCCTCGCGCTGCAGCCCGGCGAGGTCCACGACGACCTGCTCGGCGCCTCCCACGTGGAAGGAGTTCAGCACGTGAGCGATCACCAGACGGCTTTGACGCGCTCGGGACGTGGGTGCGTGGTCGCTGGTCTTCATGGCGTAATCTATACTCATGGTTCCCCTCTAGGGCACGCTCGGACGCATGTGGTTTGACCTGAGAGAAACCCCTCCTTCGTGTTCTCGTCCCCAGGGGGAATCTACCACAGAGTCTACGAGGCTAGGCGATTTGTCTTGGGCGCTGCCCAACATGCCTCGTACTTCTGGGGTGACGTGAGGGGGTGCCTTCATGGGCCGGTCAGCGGACTACTTGGAGTTACTGATGTGGCACTTGGCGACAGTGTGACAAAGCGCGCCCATCGATTCTGAACGGTCTGCAGCGGCTCGCGCGGGGAGCAACAGCCCGAGCGGCGCAACGTTCCGGTAAAAACAGCGGAAGCTGCGCAATCTTTTCGGCAATGCGGAAGAGCTCGAGGTTCACGAGGTCACCGAGCCGGCTCCTTGCGAAAAGCGTGCAAGCTGCACCACGGGGCTCGGGGATACCGGCGCGACGGTGCGTGCGTGTAATCAAAAGTGGTTGAATGTATGTGAATGTGTTCTACTGTTTCGCCTTTCTCATGGGCGGAAGGCAGGGGCGCCGCCAGATTTACGTACGGTGTACGGCGGCGAGCTCGGGGAGCGTACGCAGGGGGACGCCGTGCGATGGGGCCGGGGGGGAGTGGACGGCTCCACGGCTCCGTCGGGGGCCATGGCCTCAGCAGGAGGTCGGTGCGTGGCGCCGTGCGCGGTCCGTGCGAACGGTGGCATCGCGCGACGCGAGCGTGCTCCCGGGGCTGCGGTCCTGCAGCGGTGGGCTTGCGGGCGCGGCGACGAGGCGCTCCTTGCTGTGCGGGGTGCGGTGCGTGGGGAGCAGTGGTGAGGCATGGATCCAGCTGTCCCCTGCCTCGGGGGCCGTGGTGGAGGCACGGGGACAGCTGGTCGGAGGAGGGGCTCACGAGGTCACGTGAGCATGGCGCCGCGGTCTGGCGAGCTCAGCGCACGGGGACCTCGGCGCAGATGGCATAGGTGGTCAGCGTGATGCTCGTCGCCTTCTTGCCATAGCCGCTCTCGAACGCGGCGGTCGACGTCCAGCCCGCGCGGCCTTCCTCCGCCGCGTCGAACGGGGAGTTCTCGATCACCCTGCTGGTCGCCTGCGCTCCGCCGGAGACCGAGAATCCACCGCTGAGGACGATCTCACCGGCGTTGCAGGTCGCCTTGACGCTGACGAACGAGCTGTTGGGCTCTGCCTGGCGCGTCACGGAGACCACGCGGATCTTGGCGAGGCCGGGCGATCCGACCGGTCCCTGGGGACCGCGCTCGCCCTGAGCGCCGCGCGGCCCGACCGGTCCCTGGGGACCGCGCTCGCCCTTGGGCCCAGCCAGCCCCTGGGGGCCGACCTCGCCCTTGGGTCCAGCCGGTCCCTGGGGACCGCGCGCACCGTCAGCGCCCTTGGCACCGTCAGCGCCCTTGAGGCCCTGGGGGCCGATCTCGCCCTTGAGGCCCTGAGGACCGTGCGCGCCGTCAGCGCCCCTGAGGCCCTGGGGGCCGACCTCGCCCTTGAGGCCCTGAGGACCGCGCGCGCCGTCAGCGCCCTTGAGGCCCTGGGGGCCGACCTCGCCCTTGGGACCAGCCGGGCCCTGGGGACCGCGCGCGCCGTCAGCGCCCTTGAGGCCCTGAGGGCCGACCTCACCCCTGGAACCAACCGGCCCCTGAGGACCGATCTCGCCCTTGGGGCCCTGAGGACCGCGCGCGCCGTCGACGCCCTTGAGGCCCTGGGGGCCGATCTCGCCCTTGAAGCCCTGAGGACCGATCGGGCCCTGGAGGCCCTGAGGACCGCGCGCGCCGTCGACGCCCTTGAGGCCCTGGGGGCCGATCTCGCCCTTGGGACCCATGGGCCCCTGAGGACCGCGTGCGCCGTCGACGCCTTTGAGGCCCTGAGGACCGATCTCGCCCTTGGGGCCCATGAGTCCCTGAGGACCGTGCACGCCGTCAGCGCCCTTGAGGCCCTGAGGACCGACCTCGCCCCTGGGACCCGCGGGCCCTTGAGGACCACGCGCGCCGTCAGCGCCCTTGAGGCCCTGCGGACCGATCTCGCCCTTGGGGCCCATGAGTCCCTGAGGACCGTGCACGCCGTCAGCGCCCTTGAGGCCCTGAGGACCGACCTCGCCCTTGGGGCCCTGAGGACCGCGCGCGCCGTCGGTGCCCTTGAGGCCCTGGGGGCCGACCTCGCCCCTGGGACCCGCGGGCCCCTGAGGACCGCGCGCGCCGTCGGCGCCCTTGAGGCCCTGAGGACCGATCTCGCCCTTGGGACCCGTGAGGCCCTGAGGACCGTGCGCGCCATCGGCGCCCTTGAGGCCCTGGGGACCGCGCGCGCCGTCAACGCCCTTCAGACCCTGAGCCCCGTCGTGGCCTGCGGGCCCTTGCGGGCCGCGCTCACCGCGCTCGCCCTTGGGCCCAGCGGGTCCCTGCAGCCCTTGCGGGCCGCGCTCGCCCTTGGGCCCAGCGGGCCCCTGCAGCCCTTGCGGGCCGCGCTCGCCCATGGGCCCTTGAGGACCGCGCGCGCCGTCGGCGCCCTTCAGCCCCTGAGGACCGATCTCGCCCTTGAGGCCTGCTGGCCCCTGAGGACCGCGCGCGCCGTCGGTGCCCTTCAGACCCTGAGGACCGATCTCGCCCTTGGGCCCAGCCAGGCCCTGCGGGCCGCGCGCGCCGTCGGCGCCCTTCAGCCCCTGAGGACCGATCTCGCCCTTGAGGCCTGCTGCCCCCTGAGGACCGCGCATGCCATCAACGCCCTTCAGACCCTGGGTCCCGTCGTGGCCCGCGGGCCCTTGCGGGCCTCGCTCACCGCGCTCACCCTTGGGCCCTGCGGGCCCCTGGAGCCCCTGGAGGCCCTGAGGACCGATCTCGCCCTTGGGCCCAGCCAGGCCCTGCGGGCCGCGCGCGCCGTCAGCACCCTTGAAGCCCTGAGGACCGATCTCGCCCTTGAGGCCTGCTGCCCCCTGAGGACCGCGCATGCCATCAACGCCCTTCAGACCCTGGGTCCCGTCGTGGCCCGCGGGCCCTTGCGGGCCGCGCTCTCCGCGCTCACCGCGCTCGCCCTTGGGCCCTGCGGGCCCCTGGAGCCCCTGGAGCCCCTGGAGGCCCTGAGGACCGATCTCGCCCTTGGGCCCAGCCAGGCCCTGCGGGCCGCGCGCGCCGTCAGCACCCTTGAAGCCCTGAGGACCGATCTCGCCCTTGAGGCCTGCTGCCCCCTGAGGACCGCGCATGCCATCAACGCCCTTCAGACCCTGGGTCCCGTCGTGGCCCGCGGGCCCTTGCGGGCCGCGCTCTCCGCGCTCACCGCGCTCGCCCTTGGGCCCTGCGGGCCCCTGGAGCCCCTGGAGGCCCTGAGGACCGATCTCGCCCTTGGGCCCAGCCAGGCCCTGCGGGCCGCGCGCGCCGTCAGCACCCTTGAAGCCCTGAGGACCGATCTCGCCCTTGAGGCCTGCTGTCCCCTGAGGACCGCGCATGCCGTCAACGCCCTTCAGACCCTGGGTCCCGTCGTGGCCCGCGGGCCCTTGCGGGCCGCGCTCTCCGCGCTCACCGCGCTCGCCCTTGGGCCCTGCGGGCCCCTGGAGCCCCTGGAGGCCCTGAGGACCGATCTCGCCCTTGGGCCCAGCCAGGCCCTGCGGGCCGCGCGCGCCGTCAGCACCCTTGAAGCCCTGAGGACCGATCTCGCCCTTGAGGCCTGCTGTCCCCTGAGGACCGCGCATGCCGTCAACGCCCTTCAGACCCTGGGTCCCGTCATGGCCCGCGGGCCCTTGCGGGCCGCGCTCTCCCCGCTCTCCGCGCTCACCCTTGGGCCCTGCGGGCCCCCGGAGCCCCTGAGGACCGATCTCGCCCTTGGGGCCCGCGGGCCCCTGGAGCCCCTGTGGCCCCATGGCCACTTTGCCCGGGCGGCTGAAGGACACCAGATCCTCCGAGGTCTGGCACTGCCCCGGGCCGCTCACGATCCGGACCTGTCCAGTCTGCTTCTGCGTGCAGGTGTAGATCAGATCGGCGTCTGCCTCCACCTGCGCTGGACCGCCGGCCCAGCCGGTGCCCGCGCTGGCCATCACGCCCGCAAACCCGGCGAGGATTCCAGCAGAAACCGCACTTGCTCGATACTTCCGCATGTGACTCCACCTTTCTCTCAATTCCGAGCTTCAATGCGCTCGATCCCGCAGGCAGCCGTGTTCAGATCAGGTGGAGCCCAGGAGGCGAGTTCGTCGGTCAAAGGGCGATCTCGGGACGGATCCCCCCCCGCGCCCAGCCCCGCCTTGCTCGACGAGAGTCCCACCAATAGCGGCACGAAAAGTCAGGGCGATGCGTCGATGCGACACCCGAGAAGCCGCGCCACGACGCGGGCGCGGCCAGGTGCAGCCAGCGCTCGAAGGCTCCTGTCACCGATGCGCTGTGTCTGGAGCGATCCTAGGTTGATGGGGGCGGTTCACCAAGCCCCCATGTTGAGGGCTTGACAGCCACGACGAGAGTCGACTCGCCGACGCCAATCCGGGGAGCGCCGTAGCCGCCCCGGCGCGGGGCGCCGGCGCGCCGCTGGTCATCGAGGCCGATCGCGGCGAAGGCCTGAAAATAAACGCCGATCGAGCCCGCGAACGCGCAGAAGCCGCCAGGGGCGAACAACGGATACCGGGGCGGCGAACGAACACCGTGAGAGGCCGCCGCGGCGCGTCCAGCTCATCGCTCGCCGCGCCTCGTACAGCGACCCGGAGCAGGAGAACCGCGAGGCGGAGGCGCCGCCAGGAGAACCCAGGAGAGCCTCTCCCTGGCTTCCCTGGTGTCTCGGCGGTTCAACTCCTCATCGTCCGGGCATCTCTCCAGGGCAGCGGGCTCGGACCGCCGCCGCGACAGGAGCATGGAGGAGCAGAGAGAGCCTGGCGCTCCTGGCGTGGCCGCTGGCGCTCGCCTCGCCGCGGGCGATGGGCGCCATCACGCGCCGGACCAAGGAGGCGATTTTGTGCATGGCCGTGGCGGACCCGCCACGATGGGGAGTATGCCTGTCCCTCGTATGAACGAAGCCGACGAAGCCGCGGTCGTCCTCGCGACGGAGCGCCTGGATCTACGCCCCCACGGGCCCTCCGACGTCCAGTTCATGATCGCGCTGAACTCGGATCCGGAGGTGATCCGTTACACGGGGGACGCCGCGTTCGCCAGCGAGGAGGAGGCGCGCGCGGTGATCGGGCGGCTGGCGCGCCAGTTCGAGGCGTGGCGCATGGGGCGATTCATAGCGCTCCACCGGAGCACGGGGGAGAAGCTCGGCTGGTGCGGGCTGAGATGGCATGAGGAGCTCGAGCTCGCGGACCTCGGATACCGCTTCTTCAGGAAGCACTGGGGCCAGGGGTACGCGACCGAGGCGGCCGCGGCGTGCGTCCGCTATGCCTTCGAGGAGCTCGGGCTCCCGCGCCTCGTCGCGCACGCGATGCTCGAGAACGCGGCGTCGGTCAGGGTGCTGGAGAAGCTCGGGTTCCGCCGGACGGGGCCGACCGTGTTCAAGGGCCTCGTGGCCGAGGGGTTCGAGCTCCTGAGGGCCTGACCGCCGCGCCCCCTGCTGTCGGGCGCGACGGGGCGACCGGCTCACCGGTCCGTGCCGAGCAGGCCGGAGACGAGCAGATGGCCTTCATGCCAGAGCCCGAGCCCGGACTCCGCGTTGATGTGCCCTGCGTCCCCGGCGTCGACGAAAGCGGCCCCCCAGGCACGGGCGAAGTGCCGCGCGCGCGCCACGTCGACGTACGGATCGGTCCGGCTCGCCGCGACGATCGTCGCGAACGGCAGCGGGTCGAGCGGCATCGGCGAGAACGAGCGCACCTCGGGCGGCGTGCGCTGCTCCGAGTCGACGTCGGCCGGGGCGACGAGCAGGGCGCCGATCACGCGGCCGGTCGCCGCGCCGCGCGCCCAGTGCGCCACGAGCGCGCACGCGAGGCTGTGCGCCACGAGCGCGACAGGGCCAGGCGCGCCGCGGACCGCCTCGTCGAGGCGCGCGACCCAGGCGTCGAGCGCGGGGCGATCCCAGTCGTCCTGGAGCACGCGCGTGTAGCCGTATTCACGCTCCCACAGCGTCTGCCAGTGCTCCGGCCCGGAGCCGCCCAGGCCCGGCAACAACAAGATCCTCGTCGCCTCCACCGCGAACCGTCCTTTCGAGAGCCCCGCAGGACACAGGGTGTACCCCACCTCGAGCGCGGAAGGAATTGCCGGGAGCGGCGCGGCGCGCGGCCACGCCGCGCGCCCGGATCTTTTCGCCGCCGGCGGCGCAGGGCGGCGGCGCGGCTCACTCCGGCAGCAGGTAGTCGAACGGCTGCCCCACGTTGCCCACCCAGTCCGTCGGGCGCACGCAGAACCGGGCCGGCAGGTCGCGGGCATCCAGGAAGATGGGGAACCGCCGGTAGCGGAGCCACTCGGCCTCCGGATCGTCGCAGTCTGTCGCCTCGGGCGGGCCGAAGCGGTACTCGAAGTCCGCGAGCTCCGGCAGCGAGAAGATCGGCTCGACGTGCATGCCCTCGGTCGCGTCGCCCCCGCGCGAGAGCTCGGGCCGGCGCGTGGGCGGGGTCGTGTCGATCGTGGTGAGCACGACCGTGGGGAACGAGAGCGGCTGCCACGCGGCGTCCGGCGCCTGCGTCGGGCCCGCGAGCACGCACAGCTGGTGGACCCCCTCGGCCTCGGGCAGCGACAGGCCCGAAAGGGACTGCGCGTCGAGCTTGATCGGGGCCGAGTAGCCCTCGGGCCGGCGGCAGTCGACCTCGCCGGCGCGCCCCAGCTTGTAGCGGAAGAAGCCGAGCGCGTCGCGCTCGCCGAGCGTCACCTCCCAGGTGTTCGTCGCGCCGGTCGCCGGATCGCTCGGCCGCTCGCGCGGTAAGGGATAGGTGAGCACGTCGAGCGCCCGGCCGGCGTCGAGCGGGCAGCCCTCCAGGTCGAGCGCGAAGCGCCCGTCGGCCGCGAAGCAGGCGCTCACGGAGGTCACGTCGACAGCGTAGCTCGCGCCCTCGGCCGACACGCCGGGGGGCGCGTCGACCTCGCACGGCCTGCCGAGGAAGCAGTCGCCGTCGGGCGGGCTGCCGAGGGTGGTGGTGTTGACGACCGCGTAGACGCGCTGCGCTTCGTCGAGCACCGGCGATCCCGAGCTGCCGTTCGCGACGTCGGCGCAGCGGTTCCGGTGCGCGCCGAACCAGTGCCAGCCGTGCTCGACGATATCGAACGTGCCCTCCTCGCTGCAGCGCGCGCGCCGCAGGAACTCCACCTCGAGCTGCGGCGCGCCCACGACCGACACGCGCGATCCGGGAGCCGGCGCCGACGGGGCCAGGCCGAGCGCGACGACGCCGCGCTCCCGGAGGGCGCCGATCGTGGCGTCGAGCTCGACCACCGCGAGGTCGGTGCCCTTCATCGTCGCATAGCGGATGGTCTTCGCCGGGACCGCCACCTGCGCGTCCACGGTGTCGCTGAAGTAGTTGAAGATCATCTGCAGCTCCGGCGCCGCGGCGGTGTCCACGTTCACCGCGTTGGCCGACGTGAGCGCGGCCCACTCGTGCGTGCAGTGGGCGTTCGTCAGCACGTGCGCGGGCGCCTCGGGCCGCCCCGCAGGGTCGATGAGAAAGGCCGTGCAGGCCCCGGAGCCGAGCCCGCCGCTCAGCCGCCCCACCGCCCGGAGCGGCGCGCTGCCCTCGTCGAGCCCGCGCAGGAGCTCGGACTGGCCCTCTCCGGGCCCCGGACCGCCGCCCGCGCCGCCCGCGCCCCCGGCGTTGCCCGTGCCGCCCGCGCCGCCCGCGCCGCCGGCGCCGCCCGCGCCCCCGGCGTTGCCCGCGCCCCCGGCGTCTCCTCCGCCCGCGCCCGTGCCGCCGGCGCCCCCCTGTCCGCCAGCGCCCCCGGGGGGATCCGACGTCGAGCAGGACGCAGAGACGAGGCCCGCGCAGGAGAGCAGCCCTGCGAGCGTCAGCGAGAGAGAACGCGGCGTCATCGATCGAGCTCCTTCGTGAGCGAGGTGCCGTAGCTTAGCCGCCGCAGGTGAAGCTCGCCCGGCGTTCTCCCGAACGGCGACCCGAGCCGCTGCTTGACAGCCGGCCGAGGTCCGCTCATAAATTGGTTGTACGACCAACCAATAAACCGGCGAGCCGCTCGACGGACGAGCGAACGCGCCGAACGCGCCGAACGCGCCGAACGCGCCGAACGAGCACAGACCGGACGCAGGAACGTCACCATGCCCCGACCGTCCAACACCGCGGAGCGCCGAGCTCAGATCGCGCGCGCTCTCCTGAAGACCATGGCGGAGCGCGGCTACGAGGGGGCTTCCGTCGGGGCGATCGCCGCGGCGGCGCAGATCGCGCCGGGGCTCGTGCACTACCACTTCGAGAGCAAGCGAGAGATCCTGCTCGCCGCGGTCGAGCTGCTCGCGCAGGACCACGCCGAGAGGCTCGAGCGGCTGCTCGCGGCCGCGGGGGACGACCCCGCGGCGGAGCTCCGCGCGTTCATCGACGCGCACCTGCGCGCAGGCGATTCGGCCGATCCGCAGGCGCTCGCGTGCTGGATCTGCGTGAGCGGCGAGGCCCTCCGGGACGCCGGGGTGCGCGCGGCGTTCGCGGGAGCGCTCGAGGACGCGGTGCGGCGGCTCGTCGCGATCCTGAGGCGCGGCGCGCGAGCGCGGGTGTTCTCCTTGCCGCGCGCGGAGGTCGACGCCGCGGCCGCGGCCATCGTGGCCGCCATCCAGGGCTATTTCGTGCTCGCGGCCACGGCGCGCGAGCTCATCCCGCCGGGCTCGGCCGCCAGCGCGACGTGGGCGATGGCGTCGGGGCTCCTGGGCCTCTCTTCTTCCACCAGTTCCACCAGGAAGGCGAGCCGCTGATGCGCTTTCCCCATCTGTCCTTGCGGCGGCTCGGGCTCCTGACGTCGCTCTACATGTGCCAGGGGCTCCCGTTCGGCTTCTTCACGCAGGCGCTGCCCGTCCTGCTCCGCAAGCAGGGGATCTCGCTCGAGGGGATCGGGCTCGCCTCGCTGCTCGCGCTCCCGTGGGCGCTCAAGTTCCTCTGGGCGCCGCTCGTCGACCGCTTCTTCTCCCCGCGGCTCGGGCGCCGCCGCTCGTGGATCCTCCCGTCGCAAGGGCTCATGACCCTGGTGCTCGGGCTGCTTTCGCTGCGGGGGCCCGGCGAGGGGCTCTCGTGGGTGCTCGCGGCGGTGCTGATCGTCAATCTGCTCTCGGCGACGCAGGACATCGCCACGGACGGCCTGGCGGTGGACATGCTGGCGCCGGGCGAGCGAGGGTGGGCCAACGGCATCCAGGTGGCCGGCTACCGGGCCGGGATGATCGTGGGCGGGGGGGCGCTGCTCGTCCTCTTCGACCGGCTCGGCTGGGGCCTCACCTTCGCGGTCATGGCGCTGTCGATCGCGCTCCTGAGCGTCCCCACGCTGCTCACCCGCGAGGCGGGGAGCGCGCCCGGATCGGATCGAGCCGCCTCGGTCGCCGCGATCGCCACGTCGTTCTGGCGGCGCCCTCACGCGAGGCAGGTGCTCGCGCTCCTCGTGGTGTACAAGCTCGGCGACGCCTTCGCGGTCGGCATGCTGCGGCCGTTCCTCTCCGACATCGGCCTCTCCCTCTCGGACATCGGCTGGCTCGTCGGGACGGTGGGCTTCGTGGCGGGGCTGCTCGGCGCGCTGGCCGGCGGGGCGCTGGTGCTGCGGCTCGGGCGGCGCTCGTCGCTCGTCGGCTTCGCCGTCCTCCAGGCGGTGAGCGTGCTCGGGTACGCGTACGTCGCGCGCGCGGAGCCCGGGGTGCCGCTGCTGGCGGCGCTCTGCGCGTTCGAGCACTTCGCCGGGGGGATGGCGACCGCGGCGCTCTTCACGTGCATGATGGACTGGACCGATCGGGAGAGCGCCGCCACGGACTACACGATCCAGGCGAGCGCGGTGGTGATCGCCACCGGGGTCGCGTCGGCCGCCAGCGGCTTCTCCGCGGGCCGCCTCGGCTATCCGCTGCACTTCAGCCTGGCGGCCGCCCTCGCGGCGCTCTCGCCGGCGGCGGCCCTGCTGCTGTTCCCGGGCCGGCGCCACCCGGCGGAGCCCGCGCTGAACACGCGAGGCGCATCACCTCACGTCACTCGTCACTGTACGCAACGCGGTAGATAACCCCGCTCGTGTCGTCGCTCACGAGCAGCGAGCCGTCCGGCAGCTGCAAGAGGCCGGCGGGGCGGCCGAAGACGGCGCGGCCGTCCTCGATGAGCCACCCGGTGACGAAATCCTCAAAGCCCTTCGGCTGGCGCGTCTCCTTGTCGAACAGGACGCGCACCACCTTGTAACCGACCGCCGGGTAGCGGTTCCACGAGCCGCGCATGGCGACGAACGCGTCGTTCTTGTACTCGGCGGGGAACTGATCGCCCGTGTAGAAGCGGAAATCGATGGGCGCGCTGTGCGCGTCATAGACGAGCTCCGCGGGCTCGGTGGTCTCGGCGTAAGCCTCCTTGGTCGTGCCGGGCGGGTCGTCCATGATCGGGTCGATCCCGCGCTCGCCAGGGCCGGCCGAGTAGACATAAGGCCAGCCGTAGTCCTTGCCCTCGACGAGCCGGTTGAGCTCCTCGGGCGGCACCACGTTGCCGCGCTGATCGCTGCCGTGATCCATGCCCCAGAGCTCGTCCGTGCCAGGGTACCAGTCGAAGCCGATCGTGTTGCGAAGGCCCTTGGCGAACACGGCGCGGCTCGGCTGCGTCTGCCCCTCGAGCGACGGGTCGATCAGCAGGAGCGTGGCGTGCTCGGGGTTCGTCTCCGCGCACGCGTTGCAGCTGCTGCCGACCGAGAAAAGGATCGACGCGCCGTCAGGGGTGAAGCGCATCGTGCGCTTGCCGTGCTGGCCCCCGTCGGGCAGATCGGTGAGGAGGGCAATCGGGTCGCCGAACCTGCCGTCGCCGTTGATGCGCGAGGCGTAAAGGGTCGTGGCCGTCGCCAGGTACGCTGTCTCGCCATTTTCGCTGATCGCGATGCCGTGCAGGGTCTCGAAGCTCTGGTCCCCGGCGAACGCCGGCACCCCCTCGTCCGCCACCCCGTTGTCGTCGGTGTCGCGCAGGAGCAGCACGTCGCCTGGCGTCGGCCGCGTGACGTACACGCCCCCGCCGGGGGCGAGCGCCATCATGCGCGCATTGCCGACGTCCTTCGTGAACACGCTGATGGTGAACCCGGGCTTCGTCTCGAGCTTCTCGAGCAGCTCGTCGGAGAACGGCCGCTCCTCCGGCCTGAAGGTGTTGTCGTCCTCCGGGCTGTAGCCGCCGCCCCCGGCGCCGCCGGCGCCCGCGCCCTGGCCACCCCCGCCCGACTGCGTGGTCTCGCCGTCCGGAGGCGCGCCGCCGCTCCCCCCGGAGCCGGCCGGGGAGTCGACGGGCTTCACGCCGCCATCCTCGGCGCACGACGGCGCGAGCAACAGAACGAGCAAAGGCGCAAGATACCGCTTCATGCGAACGACCCTTTCCGAACAGGCAGGCTCCAGCCGCGTGGCACGTCCACGGTCCAGAGCCTTCCCGATGACCTCGTCGCGAGCGAGGGCCAAAAGCACGCGCCGTACCCGCCCGCGGCGCGCAGGTATGCGAGGACATTTTACAAAGAGGACGAACCACGCGCTGTGGCAGAAAGGATCGGCGCCGGGCCGCGCGTGGCACAAAGTGACGCGCGGCGAGCGGCGCCCGGCGCCGCTGTCCGGCGCTCGGGCGCGATCGCGCGCCGCGCGCCCTGCTACAGTGCGGCCGACGTGCACGCCACAACGAAGCTGATGCTCATCCGGCACGGGGAGACGGACGACAACCGCGCGCAGGTCTTCCAGGGACAGGCGGGGAGCGGCCTCAACGAACGAGGGCGCGACCAGGCCGCGCGGCTCGCGGCGCGGTTCGCTGGCGCCCGGATCCGGCTCGCGGCTGTCTACTGCTCCGACCTGGAGCGCGCGCGGGAGACGGCGGAGCGGCTGGCCTCGGCGCTGGGCCTGCGCACGATCGCGGACGCCGGGCTGCGCGAGGTGAGCCTCGGCGCCTGGCAGGGGCTCGGCCGCGCCGAGGTGCAGGCGCGCTTCCCCGAGGAGTGGGCCGCATGGCGGCGCGGCGAGGACGTCCGGCGCGGCGGCGGCGAGACGTACGCGGAGCTCGGCGACCGCATGACGCGCGCGCTCGACCGGATCTCGGAGCGGCACGCAGGGGAGACGGTGGGGATCGTGTCCCACGGCGCCGCCATCAAGACCCTCGTCGGGCGCATCCTCCAGATGGGCACCGGCGGGCAGAAGGCGCTCCAGGTGCCGGCCAACACGGGCGTTTGCCTGATCGAGCACGACCGGACCAGCGGCTACCGCCTCGCGGTCTGGAACGACGCCGCCCACCTCGGCGACGCGCTGGCCGAGGCGCTCTCCGCGCCCCCCGCCTGAGCCGCGCCGCGGGGCCGACGATGGCCCGAGGCCCGGGGCAGCGGCCGCAGCGCCAGGAGCCCGGCAGCGACCGAGCTCCCCGTCAGGGCCGCCGGTGAACGCCTACGCCGGCGCGAGGCGGGCGCCGTGGTCGTCCGCGTCCAGGTCCGCTTCGGGCCCGCGCAAAGGGAGCTGCACGATGAACGTGGCGCCAGCGCCCGGCTCGCTCTCGACGCGGATGGTGCCGCCGTGCGAGGTGACGATCCAGCGCACGATGTAGAGCCCGAGGCCGAGCCCGCCGAAGTTCCGGACCGACACAGCGCGCTCGAAGCGCTCGAAGATCCTCGCCTGGTCCGACGCGGCGATGCCGATGCCGTGGTCCCGGACCGCGAGCAGCGCGCGCTCGCCCTGCCCGCGCGCGACGACGTGAATGGGGCCAGCGGCGCCGTACTTCATCGCGTTGGACAGGAGGTTGATGAGGACCTGCTCCAGGCGGGACGGGTCCCAGTGGCCGACCACAGGCCCGTCGAGATCGAGCTGGGCGTGGCAGCGCGCACCCGCGAGCTGCTGGCCCATCCGCTCGACGACCTCGCGCGCCAGGGCCGCCAGATCGACCGGGGCGCGCACGAGGGTCAGCCGCCCGGCGTTCAGGCACGTGACGTCGAGCAGCTCGTTGACGAGGTGGCCGAGCCGCGCGATCTGGCGGTTGAGGACCTGGAACGCCGCGTCGATGCGCTCCGGGGCGACCTCCGCGCGCTGGTAGCGAGGCAGCAGCCGCTCGACGAGGTGCGCTTGCATCTTCAGCGAGGTGAGCGGGGTCTTGAGCTCGTGCGAGGCGACGAGGAGGAACTCGTCCCGGCGCGCGATCGCCTCCTGGGCCTCGGCGAACAGGCGGGCGTTGTCGAGCGCGAGCGCCGCACGGCGCCCGAGCTCCTCGGCCAGCCACAGGTCGGCGAGGCCGTAACGGCGCCGGGCCGCGGTCGCCAGCAGGGTCATGACGCCGAAGCGCCGGTCGCGCGCGCGGAGCGGGACCCGGAGGAAGGCGTGAACGCCGAGCTGCTGCAGCAGGGGCGCGGCGCGGAGGTCGCCCACCTCGGGTCGGCTCGGCGGCGCCGCTGCCAGGGGCCGCAGCGCGTCCATCAGCGCGCCGGTCAGCTCGGCCGGTATGCCGGCCGTGGCGGCCGTGTGTGTCGGCGCGCCGGGAGCGAGATCCACGTCGATGACGCACTGGTCGGCCAGGTCGGGCACGGCGAGGTGCGCCACGCTCTCGAGGGTGGCGCTGTAGCCGAGGGCCATCAGCCTGTGGCTCGCCTCGGCCAGGAAGCGCTCGGCCTGCTCGGCGCGCTTGCGATCGGTGATGTCGGTGGAGATGCCGCAGAGCACGCCGGGCATGACATGGTCGCCGAGAGGGAATTTCACCGACAGGAAGGTGTGCGGCCCGTCCTCCAGCAACACTTCCTCCTCGCACTCCAGCGGCTCTCCCGCCCCGAGCACCCTCCGGTCGTGATGGTCGATGACCTCCGCGAACGCAGGAGGCCAGAGCTCGGCGTTCGTCTTGCCGAGGATCTCCTCGATCGGCAAGCGCAGGATGCTGCATAAGTGCCGGTTGACGAGCAGGTGCCGGCCCTCGCGATCCTTGAGGTAGATAACCGCCGCCGAGTTGTCGACGATCGCCTGGAGGGTCGCCTGGTTGGCCCGGAGCTCCCGCTCCGCCCGCCGCCGCTCGGCGTTCTCCTGTTCGACCCGGGAATAGAGCATCGCGTTCTCGAGCGAGATGGCCGATTGCGAGGCGAGCAGCTCGAGCACGCTGAGCCGCGCAGGGGTGAACGCCCCGGCGACGAGCTTGTTCTCCAGGTAGAGCAGGCCGAGCAGCCGGTCCTGCCGCACGATCGGGAGGCACAGCACCGACCTCGGCCTCTTCTGGGCGAAATACTCGTCCTCCGAGAACGGGTGCCTGGCGGCGGCGTCGTCGAGCAGCACGCGCTCGTGGCTCCGGTGAACATAGTTGAGGAGGGACCGCGGCAGCGCCGCCGCCATCGCCTCTTCGGCGTCGAGCAGCCGCGCCGTGCCCTCGGAGGCCGCGAGCGCAGCCGCGGTCGACAGGCGATCTCCCTGGAGCAGGAGCACATACCCCTCGTCGGCGCCCGCGTGCTCGACCACGATGCGCAATAGCATCTCGAGCAGGCGCGGGAGCTTGAGCTCGCCGGAGATGCTCTGCGCGGCCTTGACCACCGACAGGACGTCGAACTGCTCGGCCCGCACCGCGAAGGTGACGGTGGGGGCGATGGGCCTGCGCTCGACGAGGTAAGGATACCGCTGGTCGAGCTGCTCGACCTTGGCGTGGGCGCCCCAGCGGAAGTAGCCGGCGCGGGCCCTCCGCAGGTAAGCGTCGGCCGGGGTGGCGAGGCCGCGCGCGCGGCAGAGCCCCGCGGCGAGCTCGCAGGCGATCGCCTCGTGCTGGACGAAGCCGTTCTCGCGCGCCGAGGCGATGGCCTGCTCGTAGAGCCGGAGGGCCTCCAGCTCCTGCCCGCGGAGCCTGGCGATCTCGGCGCACACGAGGGCATGCTTGTGGCCGAAGTTCTCGGGGCAGCTCTCCGCCCAGACGCCGAGCTGCCGCTCGCAATCGAGGAGCCCCGTGGGGAGCTCGCCTCGCGGCGATGTCGACGCCCCGTGCGCCTCGCTGAAGGCCGCGGCGAGCGCGAGCGCGCGATAGTAGAAGCTCTCGGCGACCAGCACGTGCGCGGCGGTCTTCCAGTCCTCATCGACGAGCACGCGCGCCGTCGCCGCGCACGCCTCCTCGGGGGAGCCGAGCACGAGCCGCGCCTGGGCCTTCAGGCCGTAGTAAAAGCCGCGCAAGTTTCCCGGAGGGAGCCTCGCCTCGAAGGCCTCCTGATCCAGCTCGGACCCATCCAGCATCGAGAAATGGGCTGGCCTGCCGCGCAGCGTCTGGACCATGTGAGGGACGCTGAGGAGGACGTCGTGAACGAGCTCATAACCAGCCTTGCGCACGAAGCCGAGGCGATCCTCGGCCTCGCGGAGGACGTCCTCCAAGGGCTCGCCGCACAGCAGCGGGAACACCGCGCCAAACAGGCAATTGTAACACGCGCTGTTCCAGTCGCCGCACTCCACTGCGGCGTTGAAGCCGAGGCGCCTGTAGAAAAAGGTCTCTCGGTAGTGGTGCGTCCAGAAGACGACCAGGTCCCCGAACAGGCTGAACACCGCGCTCTTGGCGGCGAGGGAGGGGCTCCTGTCCGCCAGATCGTAGGCGAGCTTGCCGAACAGGTACGCCTCTTTGTATCTCCCGAACCGCGGGCCCAGCACCTTCGCGAAGGACGTGTACGCAGTGGGGGAGCTCTCCGTGTTGCCGTGGCGCAGGCTGAGCTTGATCATGCGCGCGAGGAGCACGTAATGCAGCCTCACATCCACGAAGAGAGCAGGGACGGTCACGCCCATCAGGACGCGCATCACGACCTTCATCTCCGGGTGCTCCATGGGGGGCAGGTGGATCAGGTCCTCGATCGCCCGGTCGCCCAGGGCTCGCCAGACGCTCTCGGTCTCCTCCTCGACCTGTGCGTCGGTGATCGGATGCGACAGCGCGATGTCCCAGGCGCGTAGGCACGCGAGCCCGATCTCCACGGCGCGGGCGCATTGCCCGCGGGTGACGTTCAGCGCGACGGCGAGCTCGACGACAGCGGCCCTCTCGAGCTGGGTCGTCGCGCGCTCCATGAGCTCTCCGATCAGCCGCTCGGCCTCCTCGAAATGGCCGGTGACGTACGCGGCGTGCGCGCGCTCGAGGCTCAGCTGGTAGGCCAGCGCGTACTGCGCCTCCCAGCGATCCTCGCCGAGGAGGGCCATTCCGGCGGCGAAGAGGGCGGCGGCGGACTCGTGGGCCGCCGCGGCCCGCGCTCGCCGGCCGGCGCGGAGGTTGAGCGCGGCGAGGTCGGCCCGCTCCGCCGGGGAGCGGATGAGCGCGGCGCCGCGGTTGAGGTGGCCCACGATGTCGAAGAGCGCCTCCTCGCGCTCTCCCGCGCTGCGCCCCTCGAGGAGCAGCCGACCGATGCAGAGGTGCACCTCGGCGAGCTGTCCCTCCGGAATGAGCGAATACGCGGCCTGCTGCACCCGATCGTGGAGGAACCGACAGGCGTCTCCGCGGCAGAGGAGCAGCCCCTCGCGCACGGCCTCCGCGAGCGTCTCGCGGAGCTCTGCCGCCGGCCGGCTCGCGACGAGCGCGAGGGTGTCGAGGTCCACGCTGCTGCCGAGGCACGCGGCGAGCTGGAGCGCGTCCCGCGTCGGGGTCGAGAGCCGCTGCAGCTTGCCCGCCATCAGGTCGACGACGTTGTCGGTGAAGCCCTTGGCACGGATCGCCGCGACATCCCACTGCCACCCGCCCTGCTCTCCGTCGAAGGCGATGAGCCCCTCCTGGTGCAGCTCGAGGAGGAACTGGAGCACGAAGAACGGGTTGCCGCCGGTCTTCTCGTGGACGAGCCGGGCGAGCGGCTCGACCTGCGCGGCGGTGGCGTGGACCGTCTCGGCGACGAGCGCCCCGACATCGGCGGCGGACAGCGGCGCGAGGCCGAGCTCGGAGACGACGGCGCCGTGCTTGCGCGCCTCGGCCAGCGTGAGCGACAGCGGGTGCGCCGGGCCGACCTCGTTGTCCCGGCAGGCGCCGAGCAGCAAGAGGTGCTCGGCCTCCGCGTGCGTGACGAGCTGCTCGAGCAGCTGCAGGCTGCCTGCGTCGGCCCACTGCAGATCATCGAGGAAGAGCACCATCGGGTGCTCCTTCCGGGCGCACGCCGCGACGAAGCGCTGGAGCGTCGCGTGGAACCGGCGCCGGGCCTCGGGGGCCGGGAGCTCGGGCACGGGCGGCTGCGGGCCGATGAGCAGCGCGAGCTCGGGGAGCACGTCGGTGAGCAGCCCGCCGCTCGGGCCGAGGGCCTCCTGGAGGCGCCGCCGCCAGCGCTCGAGCTCGTCCTCGCTCACGTAGAGGATCTCCTGCAAGAGCCCCCGGAAGGCCTGAAGCAGAGCGAGATAGGGGACGTCGCGCTTGAGCTGATCGAACTTGCCCGAGAGAAAGAAGCCTCGCTCCCGCACCACCGGCCCGTGGAGCTCGGCCACGAGCGACGACTTGCCGATGCCCGAGTAGCCCGACACGAGCACGAGCTCTGTCCGGCCTTGCGAGAGCACCCGGGCGAGCGCGGCGAGCAGCGCCTCTATCTCGCGCTCGCGCCCATAGCGTCGCTGCGGGATCTGGAGCCGGTCGGAGACGTCGCGCTGCGCGAGCGGGAATGCCTCGATGGTGCCGCTCGCCCTGAGCTGCGCGAAGCACGCGTCGAGGTCGTACCGCAGGCCGAGCGCGCTCTGATAACGCTCCTCGGCGGCCTTGGCGAGCAGCTTGAGCACGACCGCGGACAGGGCCGGGGGGATCGAGGGGACGACCGCGTGCGGCGGCTGCGGTTTCTGGGCGATGTGGCAATGCACCCACGCCACGGGATCGCTCGCCTGGAAGGGCGAGGTGCCGGTCAGCATCTCGTAGAAGGTGACGCCGAGGGAGTAGAGGTCGGTCCGCTCGTCGATCCAGCGGTTCATCCGGCCTGTCTGCTCGGGCGCCATGTACGCGAGCGTCCCCTCGATGAGCCCGTCGTCAGGGAGGCGCTGAGGCTCGCGGGGCGAGAGGCAGGCGATCCCGAAGTCGGTGATCTTCACCTCCCCTGTCTCGGGGTTGCAGAGCAGGTTCTGCGGCTTGATGTCCTTGTGGATGACGTGGTGCCGGTGCAGCTCGGCGAGGGCCGCGGAGAGGCGGAGGGCGAGGGGAAAGAAGCGCTCGAGCGGCATCGGCCCGTCGAGGAGCTGGTCGAGCGAGCGGCCGCCGAAGTTCTCCAGGACCAGCGCCACCTGGTCGCCGAACGCCTCGATCGCATGCGCCCTGACGATGACCGGCGCGTCGAGCCTCGTCGCGATCTCGTACTCGTGGTGCAGCCGCCCGAGGGCGCGGGGGCTCGCGTGGTCGCGCCGCAGGACCTTGAGCACGACCGGCCGGCCGTCCTGCTCGCGCCGGGCTCGGTAAAGGATCGTATCTGCGCCGGTGTGCAGGACCTCCAGCACGAGGTAACGAGGACTCTCAGGCATATCGCAGGATCTTCGAAAGCCGGAGCGGCCTCCGAGGCGTCAGCGTCGATGGTGATGTTGCCAAAAGCGTCGCGCTTCGCCACGGGCAAATGGCGGCGTTATGCCGCGCTGGATCGCCTGCCGTGTCGCCGCGCCAGGCCCGCCGGGGCGAAGGAAGCCGACCTCCCGCAGCGGCTCCCGGTGAAGATCTACGCCGGCGCGAGGCGGACGCCGTGGCCGTCCGCGTCCAGGTCCGCTTCGGGCCCGCGCAAAGGGAGCTGCACGATGAACGTGGCGCCGGCGCCCGGCTCGCTCTCGACGCGGATGGTGCCGCCGTGCGAGGTGACGATCCAGCGCACGATGTAGAGCCCGAGGCCGAGCCCGCCGAAGTTCCGGACCGACACAGCGCGCTCGAAGCGCTCGAAGATCCTCGCCTGGTCCGACGCGGCGATGCCGATGCCGTGGTCCCGGACCGCGAGCAGCGCGCGCTCGCCCTGCCCGCGCGCGACGACGTGAATGGGGCCACCCGCGCCGTACTTCATCGCGTTGGACAGGAGGTTGATGAGGACCTGCTCCACGCGAGACGGATCCCAGCGCCCGATCACAGCCTCGTCCAGATCGAGCTGGACGCTGCAGCGCGCGTCCGCGAGCTGCTGGCCCATCCGCTCGACGACCTCGCGCGCCAGGGCCGCCAGATCGACCGGGGCGCGCACGAGGGTCAGCCGCCCGGCGTTCAGGCGCGTGACGTCGAGCAGCTCGTTGACGAGGTGGCCGAGCCGCGCGATCTGGCGGTTGAGGACCTGGAACGCGGCGTCGATCCGCTCCCGGGGGACCTCCGCGCGCTGGTAGCGGGGCAGCAGCCGCTCGACGAGGTGCGCTTGCATCTTCAGCGAGGTGAGCGGGGTCTTGAGCTCGTGCGAGGCGACGAGGAGGAACTCGTCCCGGCGCGCGATCGCCTCCTGGGCCTCGGCGA
This sequence comes from Sorangium sp. So ce1153, assembly GCF_051521595.1. Classification (NCBI taxonomy): domain Bacteria; kingdom Pseudomonadati; phylum Myxococcota; order Polyangiales; family Polyangiaceae; genus Sorangium; species Sorangium sp. So ce1153. Next base: position 9,498,207 of record NZ_CP150361.1, on the reverse strand, counting down.
ACAGGCGGGCGTTGTCGAGCGCGAGCGCCGCACGGCTCGCCAGCTCCTCGGCCAGCCACAGGTCGGCGGGGCCGTAACGGCGCCGGGCCGCGGTCGCCAGCAGGGTCATGACGCCGAAGCGCCGGTCGCGCGCGCGGAGCGGAACCCGGAGGAAGGCGTGAACGCCGAGCTGCTGCAGCAGGGGCGCGGCGCGGAGGTCGCCCACCTCGGGCCGGCTCGGCGGCGCCGCTGCCAGGGGCCGCAGCGCGTCCATCAGCGCGCCGGTCAGCTCGGCCGGTATGCCGGCCGTGGCGGCCGTAGGTGCCGTGGCGGCCGTAGGTGCCGGCGCGGCCGTAGGTGCCGGCGCGGCGGGAGCGAGGTCCACGTCGATGACGCACTGGTCGGCCAGGTCGGGCACGGCGAGGTGCGCCACGCTCTCGAGGGTGGCGCTGTAGCCGAGGGCCATCAGCCTGTGGCTCGCCTCGGCCAGGAAGCGCTCGGCCTGCTCGGCGCGCTTGCGGTCGGTGATGTCGGTGGAGATGCCGCAGAGCACGCCGGGCATGACATGGTCGCCGAGAGGGAATTTCACCGACAGGAAGGTGTGCGGCTCGTCCTCCAGCAACATCTCCTCCTCGCACTCCAGCGGCTCGCCGGTATCGAGCACCCTCCGGTCGTTGTCCTGAAGGGTCTCGGCGGCCGGAGCAGGGAAGAGAGCGGCGTCGGTCTTTCCAAGGAGCTCACGGCTCGACCGGTTCAGGACGCTGCCCGCGTGACGGTTGGCGAGCAGATACCGGCCCTCGCGATCCTTGAGGTAGATGGCCGCCGCCGAGTTGTCGACGATCGCCTGGAGGGTCGCCTGATTGGTCCGGAGCGCCTGCTCCGCCCGCCGCCGCTCGGCGTTCTTCTGCTCGATCCGTGAATAGAGCATCGCGTTCTCGAGCGAGATGGCCGATTGCGAGGCGAGCAGCTCGAGCACGCTGAGCCGCGTGGCGGTGAAGGCGCCAGCGACGAGGCCGTTCTCCAGGTAGAGCAGGCCGAGCAGCCGGTCCTGCCGCACGATCGGGAGGCACAGCGCCGATCTCGGCCGCTTCCGGGCGAAATACTCGTCCTCCGAGAACGGGTGCCTGGTGGCGGCGTCGTCGAGCAACACGCGCTCGTGGCTCCGGTGAACATAGTTGAGGAGGGACCGCGGCAGCGCCGCCGCCATCGCCTCTTCGGCGTCGAGCAGCCGCGCCGTGCCCTCGGAGGCCGCGAGCGCAGCCGCGGTCGACAGGCGATCTCCCTGGAGCAGGAGCACATACCCCTCGTCGGCGCCCGCGTGCTCGACCACGATGCGCAATAGCATCTCGAGCAGGCGCGGGAGCTTGAGCTCGCCGGAGATGCTCTGGGAGGCCTTGACCACCGACAGGACGTCGAACTGCTCGGCCCGCACCGCGAAGGTGACGGTGGGGGCGATGGGCCTGCGCTCGACGAGGTAAGGATACCGCTGGTCGAGCTGCTCGACCTTGGCGTGGGCGCCCCAGCGGAAGTAGCCGGCGCGGGCCCTCTGCAGGTAAGCGTCGGCCGGGGTGGCGAGGCCGCGCGCGCGGCAGAGCCCCGCGGCGAGCTCGCAGGCGATCGCCTCGTGCTGGACGAAGCCGTTCTCGCGCGCCGAGGCGATGGCCTGCTCGTAGAGCCGGAGGGCCTCCAGCTCCTGCCCGCGGATCCTGGCGATCTCGGCGCACACGAGGGCATGCTTGTGGCCGAAGTTCTCGGGGCAGCTCTCCGCCCAGACGCCGAGCTGCCGCTCGCAATCGAGGAGCCCCGTGGGGAGCTCGCCTCGCGGCGATGTCGACGCCCCGTGCGCCTCGCCGCAGGCGGCGGCGAGCGCGAGCGCGCGATAATAGAAGCCCTCGGCGACCAGCGCGTGCGCGTCCGTCGTCCAGTCGTCATCGATGATCACGCGGGCCGCCGCCGCGAGCACCTCCGCGGGGGAGCCGAGGACGAAGAGCGCCTGGAGCTTCACGCCGTAGTACAGGCTGTGGGCGCTGCGCGAGTCCGGAGGAGGGAACCGCGCCTCGAAGCCGGCCTGATCCAGCTCGGACCCATCCAGCATCGAGAACTGGAGCGGCCGCCCGCGCAGCGCCTGGATGACGTACCGGACGCCGAGGAGGACGCCATGAACGAACGCGTACCCGGCCTTGCGCACGAAGCCGAGGCGGTCCTCGGTCTGGTGGAGGACGTCCTCCAGCGGCTCGCCGCAGAGCAGCGGGAACACCGTGGCCCAGATGCAGTTATAGCAAGCGTTGTTCCAGTCGCCGCACTCCACGGCGGCGTTGAAGCCGTGGCGCGCATAGACGCAGGTCTCCCGGTAGTGGCGCGACCAGAAGGCGACCTGCTGTCCAAACAGCGTGAACACCGGGGCCTTCATGGCGAGTGCGGGGCTCCTGTCCGCCAGGTCGTAGCCGAGCTTGCCGAACAGATAACACGCCTCGTACCTGTCGAACCGCGGGCCGAGGACCCGCGCGAAGGCGACGTACGCCTGGGCGGAGCTCTCGGCGTTGCCGTGGCGCAGGCTGAGCTCGACCATGCGCGCCACGAGCAGGTAGTGCAGGCTCTGGTCCACGAAGAAGGAGGCCATGGCCACGCCCCGGAGGACGCTCATCGCGACCTTCATCTCCGGGTGCTCCATGGGGGGCAGGTGGATCAGATCCTCGATCTTCCGATCACCGAGGGCCTGCCAGATGCCCTCGGTCTCCTCCTCGACCTGCGCGTCGGTGACGGGGAGCGACGGCTCGATGCCAAAGGCGCGGAGGCACGAGAGCCCGATCTGCACGGCGCGGTCGCTCCGCTCGCGGGTGATGTTCAGCGCGACGGCGAGCTCGACGACAGCGGCCCTCTCGAGCTGGGTCGTCGCGCGCTCCATGAGCTCTCCGATCAGCCGCTCGGCCTCCTCGAAATGGCCGGTGACGTACGCGGCGTGCGCGCGCTCGAGGCTCAGCTGGTAGGCCAGCGCATACTGCGCCTCCCAGCGATCCTCGCCGAGGAGGGCCATTCCGGCGGCGAAGAGGGCGGCGGCGGACTCGTGGGCCGCCGCGGCCCGCGCTCGCCGGCCGGCGCGGAGGTTCAGCGCGGCGAGGTCGGCCCGCTCCGCCGGGGAGCGGATGAGCGCGGCGCCGCGGTTGAGGTGGCCCACGATGTCGAAGAGCGCCTCCTCGCGCTCTCCCGCGCTGCGCCCCTCGAGGAGCAGCCGACCGATGCAGAGGTGCACCTCGGGGAGCTGCGCCGCCGGGATGAGCGCGTAGGCCGCCTGCTGCACGCGGTCGTGGAGGAACCGGTAGGTGACGTCCCGGCAGAGCAGCAGCCCCTCGCGCACGGCCGCCGCGAGCGCCTCGGAGAGCTCCGCCGCCGGGCGGTTCGCGATCACCTCGAGGATGTCGAGGGTGAAGCTGCTGCCGAGGCACGCGGCGAGCTTGAGCGCGTCCTGCGTCGAGGCCGAGAGCCGCCTCAGCTTGCCCGTCATCAGGTCGACGACGTTGTCGCTGAAGCCCTTGTCGCGGATCGCGGCGATGTCCCACCGCCACGCGCGCTCGTCCGCGTCGAAGGCGAGGAGCCGCTCCTGGTGCAGCGCGATCAGGAACTGGATCAGGAAGAACGGGTTGCCGCCGGTCTTCTCGTGGACGAGCCGGGCGAGCGGCTCGACCTGCTCGGCCGGAGCGCGGACCGTCGCGGCGACGAGGGCTCCGACGTCGGCGGCGGACAGCGGCGCGAGGACGATGTCGGTGACGGCGGCGCCGCCCTTTCGCGCCTCGGACAGCATGAGCGACAGCGGGTGCGCCGGGCCGACCTCGTTGTCCCGGTAGGCGCCCACCAGGAGGAGGTGCTCGGCCTCGGCGTGCGTGACGAGCTGCTCGAGCAGCTGGAGGCTCCCGGCGTCGGCCCACTGGAGATCATCGAGGAAGAGCACCATCGGGTGCTCCTTCTGGACGCACGCCGCGACGAAGCGCCGGAGCGTCGCGTGGAACCGGTGCCGGGCCTCGGCCGCCGGGAGCTCCGGCGCGGGCGGCTGCGGGCCGAGGAGCAGCGCGAGCTCGGGGAGCACGTCGGCGAGCAGCCCGCCGCTCGGGCCGAGGGCCTCCTGGAGGCGCCGCCGCCAGCGCTCGAGCTCGTCCTCGCTCACGCAAAGGATCTCCTGCACGAGCCCGCGGAACGCCTGGAGGAAGGCGTGGTAGGGGATATCCCTCTTGAGCTCGTCGAACTTGCCCGAGAGAAAGAAGCCCCGCGCGCGCGCCACTGGCCGGTGCAGCTCGGCCACGAGCGACGACTTGCCGATGCCCGAGTAGCCCGACACGAGCGCGAGCTCCGGCCGGCCCCGCGCTGCCACGCGGTCGAAGACGGCGAGCAACGCCTCGACCTCGCGCTCGCGCCCGTAGAGCCGCTGCGGGACCTGGAGCCGGTCGGAGACGTCGCGCTGCCCGAGCGGGAATGCCTCGATGGTGCCGCTCGCCCTGAGCTGCGCGAAGCACGCGTCGAGATCGTACCGCAGGCCGAGCGCGCTCTGATAACGCTCCTCGGCGGCCTTGGCGAGCAGCCTGAGCACGACCGCGGACAGGGCCGGGGGGATCGAGGGGACGACCGCGTGCGGCGGCTGCGGCTTCTGGGCGATGTGGCAATAGACCCACGCCACGGGGTCGCTCGCGTGGAAGGGGAGCGTCCCGGTCAGCATCTCGTAGAAGGTGACGCCGAGGGAGTAGAGGTCGGTCCGCTCGTCGATCCAGCGGTTCATCCGGCCTGTCTGCTCGGGCGCCATGTACGCGAGCGTCCCTTCGATGAGCCCGTCGTGGACGAGCTCCTGGGATTCGCGCGGCGCCAGGCAGGCGATCCCGAGGTCGGTGATCTTCACCTCTCCTGTCTCGGGGTTGCAGAGCAGGTTCTGCGGCTTGATGTCCTTGTGGATGACGTGGTGGCGGTGCAGCTCGGCGAGCGCGCCGGCCAGGCGGAGGGCGATGGGGAAGAAGCGCTCGAGCGGCATCGGCCCGTCGAGGAGCTGGTCGAGCGAGCGACCGCCGAAGTCCTCGAGCACCAGCGCCACCTGGTCGCCGAGCGCCTCGATCGCGCAGGGCTTGACGACAGCCGGCGTGTCGAGCGCCCTGGCGACCTCGTGCTCGTGGTGCAGCCGCCCGAGGGCGCGCGGGCTCGCGTGGTCGCGCCGCAGGACCTTGAGCACCACGGGGCGATCGCTCTGCCGGTGTCGCGCCCGGTAGAGGATCGTGTCGGCCCCCTCGTGGATGACCTCCAGGGCGACGTACTGCGAAAGGACGGGCATACCAGGATCTCTGGGGCGGTCGAGGCGCGGCTTCCGATGTGCCGAGTGCCGACCGGGGATTTTGACAAGCGCGCCGCGCTTCGCCACGATCAACGCGAGCAGTCCAGTGGGTGTGCGCCCGCGCCGGCTCGCCTGCGCGCCCCGGGAGCGAGCGAGTCGCCAGGGAGCGGCGCGCTCGCCGCGGGCGTGGGCCCTTCCCGCCTGCCGGCGGCGGCGGGACGCTACGGGAGGCCGTGCCTGGACAGCACCTCACGGACGCGATCCAGCGGAAGGGCTTCGACGCGTCGGCCGTTGCCGGCGGTCGTCTCGGCCGTGAAGAGCGAGTTGTAGATGGCCTCTTCCGTCGCCTCGATCACGGCCTGAAACAGCGCGGAGGTGTCCTCGTTGGAGAGCTCTGTCGTGACGAGCCGCCTCGCGCCGGAGGGGCGCCGGACCGATGCGCTCGTCGAGAAGGCGACGGCGTAGTCGCCGGAGCCGCTCGCGGCGGAGGAGCCCGTGCGCGCCAGGCCCAGAATCGCGCGGGCGGCGAGGCGCCCGAGGTTGCGTTCGGAGAGCGGCGCGTCCGTCGCGACGACGATCATGATGGAGCCGTCTCCCCGGTCCGCCTCGACCTCCGATCGGAAGGCGTACCGGCCGAGCTCCTTGCCGACCGGCGCCCCCATCACCTGCAGCACGCCGCCGAAGTTCGACTGGACCAGGACGCCGACGCAGGCCCCGCCGAGCGGCGCGGGCAGCACGCGCGACGCGGTGCCGATCCCGGCCTTCCATCCGAACGCGACCGTCCCGGTGCCCGCGCCGACGCACCCCTCCGGCACGGGGCCCCCGCGCGCCGACGAGAGGGCCGCGCGCACGTGCTCGGCGGTGATCGGCCGGAGTCGGATCGCGTTGAGCGCGCCGTCGTTGGTCTCGCCGACGACCGGGTTGAGCGAGCGCACCTCCTCCATGCCCGGCTGCGCCAGCATCCACGCCACGAGCGCGTCGGCCGCCCGGAACACGGAGAGCGTGCTCGTGAGGAGGACGGGCGTCTCGAGCTCGCCCAGCTCGCGGACCTGCGTCGAGCCGACGAGCTTGCCGAACCCGTTGCCCACGTGGATCGCCGCGGGGACTCGGTCGAGGTAGAGGTTCGCCCCGTGAGGGAGGACGGCGGTGACGCCGGTGCGGATCGCGTCGCCTTCGATCACCGTGGCGTGCCCGACCCGCACGCCTTCCACGTCGGTGATCGCGTTCAGCGGGCCCGGGGCGAAGATCCCGGGCGCGACGCCGAGCTCACGGGCGCGCACGGCGCCCCCTGACGGGCAGTCGGGCCCGGGCGCCACGCGCGCGCGGCGCGCCTCGTCGGGGAAGCAGGCGCCCGCGCCTCCGCAAGGAGAGGGGCTCTGCCGGGTGATCGGCCGCGGTGTTCGCCCGGGTCGCGGGAGGTGGCGAGTCGAGACGTCCGGCATCCATGGAGATGCGTGATATCAACCTCTGTGCCAGGGGCGCCGGTCACCCCGGATCACGTCATGTCCGCGCCAGCGCGCCGGACGCGGACCTCCTTGCCATCGAACGCGATCACGAGAACATGGAAAGGATCGGCCCCTGCGGCGCGGAGCTCCGCGGCGTAGTCCTTTCCGCGGGCCTGCTCGATTCCTTCGTCGAGCGCCTGCTCCAGCGTCCTCTTGCCCCTCGCCACCTTGAGCTCCAGCACGACGCCGGGCCGCCCGGGCTCGCTGGGCAGGATGAGCACGTCCGGGCGGCCGTTTCCCGACTCCCGGTTCGAGCGCACCCGGTGCCCCGGCTCGAGCGCGGCGAGGAGGCCCAGCACGAAGACCTGATAGACGCTCTCCGGTGCATCCGCTGTGTCGGCGCCGAGGTCATGATACGAGAGGACGTTCTTCACGAACGCGCCGAGCTGCCGCTCGACCAGCGCCGCGTCGCCCCCGAGCAGCCCCTGGATCAGCCGGTGCAGGTCGGTGCCCTGGTCGCGCACCCGCGCCTCCAACCACTGCTGGAACGTGCCGGAGTAGAGCAGCCGCACCTCGCGGTTGGGGATGGAGAGCCGGTGCGCCGCCTGCTCCATCGCGCCGCGGGGGCGCTTCTCCGCCTTCAGGTAGCCGGAGAACACGAGCAGGCTCCAGAGCGCCGCGTCGCTCTGATCGATCCGATCGAGCGGCACGTTCTCGTCGAGCACCGTCTCGAACCCCTCTCCCAGCAGGAGCGCCTCCAGCGTGGGCCCGAGGCGCGCCGCGTGCTTCTCCAGCGTGGATTTGATGAGCTCGTTGGAGCTGGTGTTGAGCCAGTAAGGCTTGAGCTCTGGCTCCTGGTCGGCGAGATAGGAGAGCACCGACCAGGGGTTGTAGATGACCGTCCCGCCGAAGTCGTAGCCGTTGTACCAGGCGCGGACGAGGTCCATGGCGTCGCGCTGGCCGGCTCTGGCCATCAAGGCCTCGACCTCCGGCTCGGTGAAGCCGAAGCAGGTGGAGAAGGTCCTCTGCAGCAGGGTGTACACGGCCAGGTTGTTGAGGCCAGAAAAGATGCTCTCGCGCGCGATGCGCAGGACGCCCGTGACCACCCCGCGCTCGAGGTGCGGGTTGTCCTTGAGGCCGACGGTCAGGAACGCGCGAGAGAACTCGAGGATCTCCCGGGCGTATCCGTGGATGAACCCCGCATGGATCGGCTCGTCGTACTCGTCGATGAGGACGATCGCCCGCTCGCCCGTGGCCCGGTGCAGGTACCTCGACAGATCCCCGAGGGCCTGGCGGTACAGCGCGGCCTCGGCCGTGCCGTCGAGGATGGCAGCATAGTTTCTGCGCTCGAGCGCGCTCAGGGCGCCCTCGTCGAGCACCGCCCGATGCTCGTCGTAGAGCGCCTGGATCTTCTTCGTCAGATCCGCCCAGCAGCCCTCGAACGTGCTCGCCTTGACGTCGCGGAAAGTCAGAAAGATGACCGGATAACGCTGGAAGTGACCGCGGTAGGCGTCGCCCGCGCTCCAGACGGCGAGGTCCTGGAACAGGTGAGAGAGGTCCTCGGACCGCCTCTCGAAGAAGCACCGGAGCATCGACAGGTTCAGCGTCTTACCGAAGCGGCGGGGGCGGGGCAGGAGCAGGACCTTCGTGCCCTCCCGGTCGATCATCTCGACGAGCAGGCCCGATTTGTCGATGTACTCCAGCCCCTTCTCCCGGAGCTCGCGGAAATCGCTGATACCGAGGGGGATGCGCAGGGGCATGGCCGCCGGGGGAGCGTGGAGACTGCGGCGCGGGAGGTCAAGCTCGACGCGCTGGCAGGTCGAGCTCAACGCGCTGGCAGGAGGACGCGCGCGCCGCGGGCGAGCGTCACGGCGTCCACGTGGCCCATCAGCGGTCGCTCCGGCACGACGACATGGAAGTGCGTGTTCGACCCCATGTGCGTGAAGACGCCGTGGTGACGCTTCGAGAAGAAGCCCACCAGCGTCCCCTCGGCGGCGGCAAGCACCCCGCTCACGGACGCCCGCGCGTGGTCCGCGTGCCCGCCGCCGGGGGCGAGCTTCCTCCCGTCGATGACGTGCCAGCTCAGGTCGCGGAAGCTCCCGTGCACCTGGACCGGGACGGCGCCCTCCGCGTCGAGGCCGCGCTCCCGCAGCAGCGCCTCGATGCGCGCGTCGAGCTGCCCGTCGGGCACGTCGGCGTCGAGCGTCGCCTCCTGCCAGCGCGCGACGTCGGCCACGACGAAGAGCGCCGCCTGCTCCTCCGCCCCGCCGCGGCGCACGTCGGCGGTCCCGTCGTCGCGCGGATACGACGTCCAGATCGCGTCGTCGACGACGGTCACCTCGCCGCGCAGCTCGCTGAGCGCTCCGATCCCGAACGCGTGCGGGCCCGGGACGACGTCGCCGATGCGCACGGCGGGCCCGGTCTGCCCTTCGTGCATGATCGCGCGGAGCGCGCCGAACGAGCGGACCGGCGCCGCGCCCGCCGTGCCCGACGCTGCCGCGCCCGGCGCGGGCCCCGCGGAGGGCTCGCTCGAGGGATTGCACGAGGCGCTCGTGGCCATGAGAAGGGCGAAGGCAACGGCGCTACGTCGCGTCGCTCGCATGAGGTGGCTCCTCGGTCGCGCGCCGGAGCGCGCAGTTCAGGACGTGCAGCGCCCGCACCACGGCGGCGCGCTCCGCGCAGGGGATCGCGTCCAGGATCGACTGGAACCGCAGCAGGCTCTGCTCCTCCAGGTGCCCCGCCATGCGGCGCCCGGCCGCGGTGAGCCGCAGGTGACGGACCCGCCCGTCCTCCTCGCTGACGTCCTGCTCGACGCGGCCGTCGTCGCGCAGGCGCTGGATCAGCCGGGTGACGTTGCTCTTGTCGATGCCGAGCGCTCTCCGCAGGTCGCTCTGGGAGAGCTGCGCGCCCGCCTGCTCGGCCTCCGCGAGGACCGCCAGCGCGTGGGCCTCGCGCGGCGCCACCCGGACGCCGCACGGCGTGCGCTCCTCGTCCAGGAGCCCGAACCCGCGCACGAAGGCGCGGACCTCGGAGCGGAGCTCTCGCGTGGTCACCGCCCGAGAGGAACACAGATCGTTGCGTACCGCAACCATTTCCGCAAACGCGTGGCGCCGCGCGCGCGGGCGCCGGCGGCTATCCCTTGAGGCCCGGCGCCGGCTGCGTCCGCGCGAGCTCGTCGGGGTAGCGCTGGAACCACGCGGACAGCAGCAGCACCTCGTCGATCTCGCTCAGCGGCACCGGGGCGGCGGCGGGCTCCACGGGGCCGAACACGTCGGCCGCGAGCCGGTCGAGCGCGCGGCGCTCTCCGTCCGAGCGCGGCGCCGGGACCTCGGCGCGGACGCTGCCGCGCCGGACGAGGTACACCCTGTCGTCGCCCTCGTGGCCAGGCACCGTGTAGAGGAACGAGAGCGACTCGAGCGCGAAGCGGAGCCGCTGGAGCTCGCCGCGCAGCGCCGTGAGGCGCTGGATCCGGTCGCGCAGGGCGGCGGCGCGCTCGAACTCGTCGCGCGCGCCGCAGGCCTCCATCTCGTCGCGGAAGCGGCTGATGGGGCCGTCGCTCCGGCCCTCGAGGAAGGCGCGGGCGAGCTCGACCTGGTCGCCGTACTCCCGCGACGAACAGCCCGCGACGCACGGGCCGAGGCAGCGCTTGATCTCGTGACGGATGCAGCCGGGCGTGCGGGGCGACAGCGTGAAGAGCGCCCGCTGCTCGTTGAAGTGCATCGGCACGTCCTCGGCGCAGTCGCGCAGCCCGAGCGCGTTGGAGAGCGCGCGCACCGCCTCGCGGACGCGGCCCGCGCCCGTGAACGGGCCGTAGTAGAGCGCGCCGGGGTCGCGCGCGGGGCCGCGCACGACGTGGAGCTTCGGCGCCGGCCCGCGCGTGACCTTGATGAAGGCGTAGCGCTTGAGATCGCGCTTCATGGCCACGTTGAAGCGCGGCCACAGCCGCCGGATGAGCCTGAGCTCGGCGAGCAGCGCCGCGAACTCGCTCGGGCAGTACTCCCACGCGACGTGGCTCGTCTGCCGGAGGATGCGCGCGCCCTTCTCCTCGGGATCGCAGCGGAAATAGCCGAGCAGCCGGGTGCGCACGCGCTTCGACTTCCCCACGTAGAGGACGGAGCCGTCCTCACCGAACATCCGGTAGACGCCGGGCCGGTTCTCGGCGCCCGCCCGCACGAAGCTGCGGAGCAGCGCGAGCCGCTCCTCATCACCAGGTCTCTTCCGCGTCGGGAGCAGCGCCTCGCGCGACATCGACCCATGTTCTTGCGACGCCGCGGCGGCCGCGCAAGGTGGTCGGCGAGCGCGGTCGACGCGAGGGCAGGCGAGCTCAGGAGATGTTGAGCGCGAGCCCCCCGGATTGGCAGTCGCCGCGCCGCGCCACACGCCGCGTCCGCTCGCCCGCGAAAGGCTTGACAATCATGTGAGCAACTCTCGCGTAGACGAATTCATCTCATGGCAAGCAAGAGCGCCGATCGTCAGTGGTCGTCCCGGGGCCTGATCGCGCGCACGAGCTTCTGCGCGCTCGCCATGCTGGAGACGACGCTGTGGTGCTGGACGGCCTTCTCCACCGCCGCCATGAGCCCCGACACGTCGCCGTTCTTGTCGAAATAGCCGAACGCCTTGTGGGTCGAGAGCAGATCTTGTTTCTCGAGGATGTCCTGGAACGCCGTGTAGAAGATGATCGGCACCTTCGGGTACAGCGCCTTGATCTTCAGGTAGGCCGTGAGCCCGTCGATCCCCGGCATGCGGATGTCCAGGATGACCAGGCTGGTCATCTCCGTCACGCCGGCGATGCCCTCCTGAGCGCTCGCGTACAGGCGCACGTCGTAGTCGTGCCGCAGCGTGAACGCGAGCGCCGACCGCATGCGCGGATCGTCGTCGATCACGACCACGATCGGCCGCTCCTTCGGTGTCTCCTCCGGCGCCTCGTCCGAGGTCCCGCGAAAGCGCCTGGTGAATTTCGCTGATGTCATCTCGGCGCCTCCTCTCAATTCTCCGCGAGGTTCTGCTCGATACGGCCGTGGGGGGTGCCGGCCGGCTGCGGCTGTCCGCGCGACATCGCGCGGGGGAGCCGGACGATGAACGTCGTGCCGCGCTCCGCGTCGCTCTCGACGGCGATCGTCCCGCCGTACATCGCGACGATGCGGGAGACGAAGCTGAGCCCGAGGCCAACGCCGGTCGTCGGCTTCGTCGAGAAGAACGGCTGAAAGACCTTCGAGAGGTTGTCGGGGGAGATCCCGTCCGCGTTGTCGCTGACGGTGAGGACCTGGAGCTCCCCCTCGTCGACCGTCGCGATCCGCACCCGCCGGCCGCGGCCAGCGTCGACCAGGAGCAGCGCGTCGCGCGCGTTCAGGACGATGTTGTTCACGATGGAGTCGAAATGCGACTCGTACCCGACGACCGCCGAGCCGCCCCGGAGATCGAGCTCGACCGACACGCCCTGGCGCGCGAACTCGTCGCGGTGCCGCGCCGCGACCGACTCGACGACGCGGCGGAGGCTCACGGCCTCGTTGCCGGCGAGCGCGACGCCGAGCTTCGAGTACTCCAGGATGCTGTTCGTGACGCTCAGCGCGCGCGCCGTGCAGTCGCCCACCATGCAGAGCACGCTGTCCAGCGTCTCCTCGGCCCCCTCGAGATCGCCCAGCCGGGTGAGGACCGCCTCGAGCTTGCCCTCGGGGATGTCGTCCTTGAGCAGGTCGAAGAGCTCGCCCAGCCTGGCTGCGTTCTTCGCGCACAGCGTCTCGCCGCCCTGGGTCACGGTCCCGAGCACCATCGCGGCCCCGGAGAGCGCGTTGCGCATCTCGTGCGCGAAGCCGCCCGCCATCTGGTTCTCGACCGCCTCCCGCTCCAGCCGCACGATCGTCGCGTGCGCCGCCTCGAGCTCCGCCGTGCGCTCGCGGACCTTCTGCTCCACGCCCGTGTAGAGCCTCGCGTTCTCGATGGATATCGCCATCTGCGAGGAGAGCATCGTGAGCAGCTCGAGCCGCTCGCGGGTGAACGTCCCGGTCGCCGTGTTGTTCTCGAGGTAGATGGCCCCGTAAAGGCCGTTGTGGTGGACGATGGGCGTGCACAGCACCGACCTCGGGCGGCGCTGGGCGACGTAGTCGTCGCGCTGGAACTGCCGGTCGGTCGAGGCGTCGACGAGGACGACGCTCTGGCCCGTCCGCGCGACGTACTGCACGATCCCGGCCGGCACGAGCGGGCGAGCGCGCGCCGCGGCCTCGTCCAGGGGCAGCCCCGGGAAGCTCGCGTCGTCGCGGCCGTCCGTCCAGTCGATCTCGACCTCGACCCGCAGGCCGTCGCTGTCGCGGAGCACGAGGCAGCCGCGCTGGGCGCCCGCGTTCTCCATGGCGACCGACATGAGCTTGCTGAGGAGCCGGTCGAGCACGATCTCCCCGGAGATCGCCTGCGCCGCCTTCAAGACCGTCCTCAGGTCCAGGCGGGATGCGCCGAGCGAGGTCGTCGTGACGAACGTCCGCGAGGGCGGTACCTCCGGCGATCGCTGCGAGAGCGCCTCGCGCGCCGCGAGGTGCGGATACCGCTCCTGGAGGTCCTGCGTCTTGCGGACAGCGCCCCAGAGGTTGTAGTGATAGCACGCGTCCGAGAGGTACACGCGCGCGAGCTTCTCCTTCCCCTGCGCGAGCCAGAACCGCCCCGCCAGCTCGCAGGCCACCGCGGCCTCGTTCACGTAGTCGTGCTCCGACGCGGAGGCGATGGCGCGGTCGTACAGATCGAGGGCCTCGGCCGGCCGGCCGTCGAGCCGCGCGAGCTCGGCCTCCACGAGCAGGTACCTGTGCAGGAAGTTGCTGGCGCACGTCTCGGAGAGCGCCCTGAGCTTCGCCTGGTTCTCGGCGAGCTTCGCGCGATAGCGCTCCTTCTCTTCCGGCGAGGCCGCCGGGTAGAGCGCGGTCATGGAGAGCGAGTAATAGAAGGTGTGCATCGGCGTGAACACCTTGCCCGTGCTGGCGCCGAGGGTCGGCTCCGTCTCGGCAGCGTGCTTGTAGGCGAGCTCGTATTCGCCGAAGACGAAGTAGAGCATCGCCTGCGCCGTATGGATGTAGTTGACGGTGTTGAAGTTCCTCGTCGCGTACAGGCCGGGGAGCACGCGCTCGGCGTCGAAGAACTCCCCCTCGATCTTCGCCGCGTGCTCGGACCTGCCGCTCAGGTTCCGGATCGCCTGCCGCCACACGCTGAGCTGGTTGATGACCTGCTCTTGCTTGAACCGGAAGACCTCCTCGATGTGCCGCTCGAACATCGACTCGAGCTCCAGGAGGTTCTGCCCGGAGACGGCGCCGCAGACGAAGCCGTTGATCAGGCAGTACGCCGCGCTCTCGGCGTCGCCGTTCTCGGCGTAGCTCAGGTACCCCTCGAGGAGCGGCGCCTGGCTCTCGCGCGCCGGACGGTAGAAATGCCGCGAGAGCCCGTAATAGAAGTTGTAGACGCTCGCCTTGTAGAGCGGCTCGTCCCGGCGCCGGTGCACCTCGATCGCCAGCTCGCCGAACTGGGATCCGGCCTTGATGTCGCCCACGGCGGCGTTGACGAGGACGCTGAACGCCGCGAACGCGTAGGACGAGAGCGGCGACTCGCCGTGATCCATCGTCAGGCCGAGCCCGCGGCAGATGAAGAGCCCGAGCATCTCCGGCGCGGCGAAGTACGACGCGTGGATCGCGCGCCGCAGGATCACGAGCGCCGCCTGCTTCGAGGCGTCCGTCATCGGGGGGAGCCGGCCGAGGCGCCCGAGGCCGAGCTCGGCGACCTGCTTCGTCGTCGTCGTGTAAGCGTCGACGAACTCCTGCGTGCCCGGGCTCGCGGGGAACGTCTCTCCGAGCTGCGCGAGCGCCTCCACGGCGATGTCCACGGCCTTCCGGAACTCCGCCTGCGTGTGGTGATAGAGGATCAGGAGCTCGTAGAGCTTGCTCCTGCTGATGACGTCGTTAATCTCGCACAGGGCCGCGTCCACGAGCTCCTTCATGGCGCCCCAGTCGGCGTTCATGCACGCCGCCTCGGCGGCGCCGACGTGGAGCGCGCTCGTCAGCGCGTGATCGCCCTGCCACGCGCCCGCGGGCAGGAGCGAGAGGCCGCTGGCGAAGTAGCCGCGCGCGGCGTCGAAGGCGGCGGAGAGCAGCGCGCGCCGGCCCGCGAGCAGGTTCAGCTCCGCGAGGCGCCGGCGCTCGGCGGCGTCGCTCAGCAGGTCGGCGCCGCGGTTCAGGTGGTAGACGATGTCGAAGACCTTCTCCTCGGGGTCGCGGCCGCCGAGGCTCCGCAGGAGGAGCCGGCCTATCTCGGCGTGGAGGCCGCTGCGCTCGTCCTCCTCGATCATGGCGTATGCCGCCTGCTGGACGCGATCGTGGAGGAACCTGTAGTCCGGGAAGACGAGCGGCGCGGCGAGGTCGTCGGGCGCCGCGGGCTCCATCGGGGACAGCGGGACGATGAGGCCCTCGTGCAGCGCGGGCAGGAGGTGCCGGTAGGCCTCGCCGCGCGTCTCCTCGCGGATGACCGCGAGCCTGCCCAGGTCGAAGCGGTTGCCGAGGCAAGACGCCGACATGAGCGCCCGCTGCGTGTCGCCGGGGAGGCCTCGGAGCTTGCCGATCATCAGGTCGACGACGTTGTCGGTGATGTTCCTGGACTCGATGTACGCGACGTCCCACGTCCACGTCGCGCTGCCGGCGTCGTACCGCAGGCACCCGGTCTGGTGCAGCGTGCGGAGGAACTCGTTGACGAAGAACGGGTTGCCGCCGGTCTTGCGCGCGACGAGCGCGGCGAGCGGCATGACCGCCGCGGCCTCGGCGCGCAGGGCGCCCGCGAGCATCCGACAGACCATCTCCGTGCTGAGCGGCCCC
Source organism: Sorangium sp. So ce1153 (assembly GCF_051521595.1). Classification (NCBI taxonomy): domain Bacteria; kingdom Pseudomonadati; phylum Myxococcota; order Polyangiales; family Polyangiaceae; genus Sorangium; species Sorangium sp. So ce1153. Next base: position 9,482,641 of record NZ_CP150361.1, on the reverse strand, counting down.
GGAGAGATCTCGCGCACGACCGCCCCCTCCCGCCGCAGCGCGCCGATCGCGGCCGACAGCGGGTGAGCGGCCCCGACCTCGTTGTCCCGGTAGGCGCCGATCACGAGCAGGCCGCGCAGCTCGGCGTCCGTCATCAGGAGCTCGATGACCCGGAGCGACGCCGCGTCGGCCCACTGCAGGTCGTCGAGGAAGACGGCCAGCGGGCGCTCGGCGTCGCAGAAAACGCGGACGAAGTTCCGCAGGACGCGCACGAAGCGGTTCTGCGACTCGGCGGGCCCGAGCGCCTGGACGGGCGGCTGCGGGCCCACGACGAGCTCGATCTCCGGGATCACGTCGACGAGGACCTGCCCGTTCACCCCGAGCGCCGCCTTGATCTTCGAGCGCCACAGCGCGAACTGCGACTCGGGCTCGGCGACGATCTGCCGCACGAGGTCGCGGAAGGCGCTGGTGAGCGCGCTGTACGGCGTGCTCCGCTGGAGCTGGTCGTACTTGCCGGCGACGAAGTACCCGCGCACCTCGGTGATGGGCTTGTACAGCTCGTGCGCCAGCGCGGACTTGCCGACCCCCGAGTACCCGGCGATGAGCATCAGCTCGGTGCCGCCCCGCGCGACGCGGTCGAGCGCCTCGAGCAGCGCCTGCACCTCGCGCTGGCGTCCATGGAGCTGCTGCGGGATGCGGAGCTCGCCGGACGCGTCGGCGCGCCCCAGCGGGAACGAGGAGACCTCGCCCGCGGCCCCGAGCCGCCTCTGGCACGCCTCGAGATCGTGGAGGAGGCCGGCCGTGCTCTGGTAACGGTCCTCGGCCGTCTTCGCCATGAGCTTCATCACGAGGTCCGACAGGGCCTCCGGCACGCTCGGGCACTGCGCGCGCGGCGGGGTGGGATCGCGCGCTATATGGCAGTGCACGAGCTCCATGGCGTCCTTCGCGCCGAACGGCGCCACGCCCGTGAGGAGCTCGTAGAAGGTGGCACCGAGCGAGTAGAGGTCGGTGCGATGGTCGAGCGACCGGTTCATCCGACCGGTCTGCTCGGGAGAAATGTAGGCCAGCGTCCCCTCGATCACCGCGGGGCTCTTGATCGACAGCTCTTCCCGCGAGAGCCGCGTCGAGATGCCGAAGTCGATGATCTTGATCGTATCCGTCTCGCGGTTGAAAACGACGTTGGACGGATTGATGTCCTTGTGTATAATTCTGCCCTCATGGACATCGTGGAGGGCGCGCGTGGTGCCGATCGCAAGCCGGAGGAAGTCGGCGGCGTCGAACCGTCCGCTCTGCGCGAGGTGGTGCGCCAGCGAATGGCCGCCGAAGTCCTCGAGGACGAGGAGGAGCCCTCTCTCATGTCTGCACAGGTCGAGCGCCTGGACGACGCCCGGCGCATCCAGGCCGCGGAGCACCGCGTACTCGTGCCTGTAGCGCGTGAGCTCCGCCTGGCTGGGATAGTCTGAGCGCAGCAGCTTGAGGATGACGGAGCGCCCGTCGCCGGCGCTCCGGCCTCGGTAGACGAGCGAGTTGCCGCTCTCGTAGATCTTGGCGGTCGCTTCATATCCGGAGATCGTCAGCATCACTCCCCTTGACTGACGTGGCCGCGCTCCGGCGCTGTTCGACGCGGTCGAGCCCGGAGCACGGCGTGGCCGGCGATGGTTGCGTCCCGGATGGTACCACGAAGACACTTCGCCGTTTGGTGAGTCTCGCTGCCGGGGTTGCGTGATGTGCGCTGCTGGAGACAATCCGACCGTGCAGGGCGAGGGGGGGCGAAGTGGGTGAACCTGGGCGCCTGGGGCCTTTGACGACGCCGCTCGGGCGAGCGCCCGATACCGTCGTTGCGTCGCGGTGCTCCGGCGGACATCGCCTCGGGCGCCTCCCCGGGCGCGAGCGCGAAGGGGGGAGTCGATCGGGCATTCACGCTCATTATGGAACGCTTGCGTTGCAAAGCGTCCGGGAAGTAGCTTGATGCCATGTCGACACGAGCGTGCGAGTCGCACGCTCTGCGCCATGTCGTCGCGCGTCGTGACGGCCGCTCAAGCAAGCTCTGTATGCACCACGCACCGGACCTCTTCGCGACATTGCAGCAGATCGTGCGGCGGGCCATGGCGATCGCTCCTCGGTCCCCGCGCGGTGGCCTGCTGCTCTGCGAGGGGCCTCGCCTCGTCTACAGGGCGCTCGAGGGGTTCGACTCGCCCTCTCGCCAGGGCGTGAGCCTGCCGGCCGACGCGGGGCCCGCCGTCGCCGAGCAAGAGCAGGCCCCGCAGGCCCCGTGCGCTCCGAGCGCGGCGCCCGAAGCGGCGCGCGGAATGTGCGTCGTCAGTGCACAGGAATGGTATCGAGCGCACCTGCCTCCCGCGGTCGCGCCAGGGGGCGCCGCGCCCGCCGGTGCCGGTGTGCTTGTCGCGCCCATCCATCTACGTGGGGCGCCGGTCGGCTACCTCGCCCTGGAGCAGGCCACCCTGGAGCCGCCGAGCGACGAGCGCAGCGCGATGATCGAGGTGTTCCTGGACGCCGCCGGCGCGGCGCTCGAGCGGAACAGGCTCTATGACGAGAAGGCGAGATCCGCGCAGGAGATCCGCCTGCTCGAGCAGGTGCTGAGCGTGGTGGGCACGACGGTCAGGCCGCACAACCTCATCGAGACGCTCGCCCAGGGCATCAAGAGCGTGCAGATCGAGCCGCAGTGGTCCTCGGTGGAGCTGTGGCTGATCGAGGAGGCGAGCCGCGGGGACGACGCGGCCCCCACCGCCCACGCCGCCCACCCCGCCGCGGCCGCCCCCGCCAGACACGCGCTCGAGGCGCGCGTGTACCGGGCGCCGACGACCGCCCCGACGACGTACTTCCACAGCCTGCGCGACGGCGCCGTCGACGCCGCGCGCAGCCTGGGGATCACCATCGATTTCCGGCTCGGCCCCTGTGACGGCGAGGGCTGCCAGCGGGAGATCCTCGACGACGGCATCCGCCGGGGCGTCGACGGCATCATCATCGCTCCCGGCGCGCCCGAGGCCGCCGAGGAAGCGTTCCGGCGGGCGGCGGAGGCGGGGATCCCCGTGATCGTGGTCGACACGCCGCCGGTCCCGGGCAGCCGGGCGCCCCTCTACATCGGCACGGACAACGTGGCGGCGGGCAGGCTTGCGGGCGAGATGATGAGGCGGCTGCTCCCCGGCGGCGGCGTCGTCGCGTCGCAGCGGCCCACGCGGCACGCGATCAACACCCGCGAGCGCATCGAGGGCTTCCGCGCGGCGCTCTCGGGGTCGAGCATCACCGTGCTGCCGCCCGACGAGGACTGCGACTACGATCAGGCGCTCGCGACGGAGTTCGCCCGGCGGGCGCTCGGGGCGCGGCCGGGCCTCGCCGGCGCCTTCGGGGTCGCGGGCGAGAACGGGCCGGCCTGGGGCCGCGCCGCGCGGGAGCTCGGCAGGGCGGGAGATCTCAAGATCATCGGGTTCGATCTCGTCGCCGCCACGGTCGCCCTGCTCCGGCAGGGCGTGATCCACGCGACGATCGTCCAGCGCGAGTACGACATGGGCCGTCGCGCCACCGAGATCCTCCACGGGATGATCACCCGGGGCGTCGAGCCCACGCTCGCGGAGCTGCCGGCCTCGCGGATCCTCCACACGGGCGTCGACTGCGTCACCCTCGAGCACACGCCGTGGTCCACGACGCTGAGCGATCACCTGGCGCTCGACACGGCCCGCCGGGTCGCGAGCCGGCGGGTCGACCGGGCCCCGGCCGGCGCCAGGCCTGTCGAGGTGCTGCTGATCGGCGTCTCGGCGCGCGAGGAGGCCGTCGTCGAGGAGCGCGTCTCGCTGTCGCCGCGCTCGCTGCTCGCCCGGGTGATCGCCGCGGACCGCCCGCTGGTGATCGACCCGGCCGAGCACGAGGGGCCCGAGGACGCCGCCCTGTCCCGCGGCCACGCCGGCGCGCGCACGCTGGTCGGCCTGCCCCTGCGGGCCCGGGGCAGCGTCGTGGGCGCCATCGTCCTGAGCACCCAGCGCGGCGGCGCCTGCGCGGCCGAGGACCTGTGCTTCCTCGAGCGCGTCGCCGGCACCGCGGCGGTCGCCATCGAGAACGCCCGGCTCTTCGGCCGGATCTCGGAGCGGACCGACGCGCTGGAGCGGGCCAACCGGCAGCAGGAGTCGATGCTCCGCACGATCAACGAGCTGTCGAGCCCCGTGGTGCCGATCGCCGACGGCGTCCTCGTGATGCCCGTGGTGGGCACCATGGACGCCCAGCGCTCCAGCCGCTTCATCGAGTCGCTGCTGAGGGAGATCGACGAGCACGACGCGCGGGTCGTGCTGATCGACGTCACCGGGATGGCGGTGATCGACGCCGAGGCGGCGAACCAGCTCGTCCGCGCGGCGCAGGCGGCCGCGCTGCTCGGCGCGGAGGCGGTGCTCGTCGGCGTGGCCGGGAGCGCGGCGCGGATGATGGTCGCGGAGGGCGTGGACGTCGGCGCGATGACCACGCACGTCGACCTGGCGCGCGGCGTCCGCTACGCGCTGGCGAGGACGGGCGGCCGCATCGTGTACCAGGGCTGAGCGCGCCGCCGCGCCGCGGCGGCGGTTCAGGCGGCGCTCTCGGCCGGCCTGAGCTTGCCCTGCGCGGCGCCGGCGCCCTCCGCGGCGCCTGCCGCGACGCGGGCGCGGAGCATCGGGCGGAACGCCGCGCGGTAGGCGAAGGCGAGGTAGATCTCGAGGGCGAGGACGAGCCAGGCGACCGGGTTGCCCGGCGCGAGGAAGGCGTGGAAGGCGACGATGTTCACGACGATGGGCGCGAGGAGCGCCAGCGCGAGCGGGACATAGCGGTTCGAGAGCAGGAGCGCGCCGGCGACGACCTCGGTCCCCTTGAGCAGCGGGAGCATGTACCCGGTCGCGGCCAGCGCGCCCGCGAAGCTGGCGGCGGCCTCCGGCGCCGGCGGGTGCGGCATCAGGTGCAAGAAGCCGTCGAGCCCGAAGACGAAGAACACGAGCCCTTGAAGCGTGCGGGCGGCGGCGGGGGCGAAACGTTTGACGTTGATCATGACGAGCCTCGCTGGGTGAGGCGGGCTCGCGCGACCCTGTTCGCCGCCGCGCCCGCCCCCTTCCTATGGGCGCTGGCGAGCGCCGGTGCTATTGTGCAACGATTCAACGCAGCGTTGCGTTCTGGCAACCTGACCCGCAGCCTGGCGCGATCGACCCCGACGCCAGCCACCCCCAGCCCCGTTGAGGTCCCGCATGCCTGTCCCTCGCGCGGCAGCCCGAGCGCAATCGCCCCGGGCGCCCCAGCTCGACGAGATCGCCGCCTTCGTCAGGGTGGCGGAGCTGGGCTCGTTCACGGCCGCGGCCGCGCAGCTCGGGGTCCCGAAGTCGACGGTGAGCCGCGCGGTGACGCGCCTGGAGGAGGGCCTCAAGGTGCGGCTCCTCCAGCGGTCGCCGCGCGCTGTCGCGCTGACGGACGCGGGGCGCCGCTTCTTCGGCGACGTGGCGCCCCACATCGCCGGCCTCCGCGACGCGGCGCAGGCGCTCGACGACTACCAGGGCCAGCCGCAGGGGATGATCCGGCTCAGCGCGCCGCCTGACGGCGGCGAGTCGTTCCTCGGCGAGCTGCTGGTCGAGTTCGGCGCGCGGTACCCGCTGCTGTCCGTCGAGGTGGACCTGTCCTCTCGCCAGGTCGATCTCCTGCGCGAGGGCTTCGACGTGGCGCTGCGGGCGGCGCGCGAGCTCCCGGGCTCCTCGCTGGTCGCGCGCAAGCTGTTCGATTCCAGCGTGCAGCTCTTCGCGGCCCCTTCGTACCTCGCGCGCCGCGGCCTGCCCCGCGCGCTGGACGAGCTGGCCGACCACGATCGGGTGGTGTTCCTCCCGAGCACCCGGCGCGGCCAGTGGCCCGTGGACGACGCGCGCGCGGTGCGCGACGCGATGTCGACCGGGCGCGTCGCCACCGACAACTTCCAGCTCATCCGCTCGTTGCTCCGCGCGGGGGGCGGCATCGGGCCGCTGCCGCGCGTCCTCGCCGCGCCCGACCTGGCGAGCGGGCGCCTCGTCCACGTGCTGCCCGAGTGGTCGCAGCGCGCTGGGACCTTGTACCTGGTCTACCCCAGCGCGCGGCACGTGGCGCGGAACGTGGCCGTGTTCCGCGACTTCGTCATCGCCTGGGTCAAGCGACTGGCGTGATCGGGGCGCCGGTCGTCGGCAGAGGGAGCCCAGGCGAGTCGGGGTAGCTCGACTGGCGTTCACGGCCGTACGCCGTGACGCACACGAGACGAGCTCGAAACGGAATTGCAACATTGCGATGCCGCCGCAATGATCTCGTCATCTGCCTGTCTGCCTGATCGATCACCCGCCGGCGGGTGGTGGCCGGATTTGAACATGAAGGCGGGAAGGCGGGAAGAAAAGATCAATGATCTTCCTGCCTTCCCTCCTTCATGTGAATCACTCCGGGGCAAATTGGGCCACCACCGGCCGGCGCCCCACGCTCCGACAGCGCGCGACCGCGGAGGCTCGAAAGCGCCCTCCTCACCTGCCACCGTCGCTCCGGGACAGGGCCCAGCACTTACCTTTGTATGTACCTTTAACCAAGGTCGTGCCTCCGGCGCGACGGCGTACCTGCTCACACACCCCGATCGAGCCATTCAGGGGCTGATCTCCTGGAAATCCCGGCGGCCGCCGTGCAGCGCGGCGCTGCTGGGCACGGCAGACCGAAGCGAGCGGATTCATCAATTTACCCGAGCCGGGTAGCTCCAGATGAGCGCCGGATCAGCACCGGATCAGCACCGGATCAGCAATCAGTAGAGGAGAGGTCCCCGCATGTGGCACGACCTCGCCACGCTTCAGCCATGCAGCACGCCGGTCCGAGTGAATCAGGCTCCGCCGCGCAGCACACGGTACAATTCGAGCCGGACTGCATTCGTGCCGCCCCCTCAAACGTCAAACGCACGCGGGGTCGGCACAGGGGTAGAATGTTCGCGCCCCGCTGAAACGGAACGGAACTTAACACTGCTTAACATCGCTGGATCGGTTCACCACATACGATGCTCTGGTGGGTCGATATTTCAATACGCGTCGACGATTCCTCGATTCGACCATCGACACACGCGCGACGATTTGATCCTTGTTATTGTCTCGAAGTGATCTAGATTGCGGCTCTCGCGAGCGCTGCGGCGCAGCATGTCGTTCGAAGCTGGGGCCATGTTCCTCGTCAGTCTTCGCAACAGACGCCTTGAGACGGGGATCCGGGGGGAGCGGCGGGGTAACTGGCACAGGCGTTGCTGACGAGTTGCTGACGAGACGCGCGACGGTACAGCCGGCAGAACATCGGAAGAGGGGAGGCCGAGGCGTCGTTCCTGGCCGCTCTCGATGACCGATGTGGGGCTCCGTGAGAGAGGGCCGCACGAGCGAGGACCGCCGTGATGCCGGCTCGTCGCGGCAATCGCCCGGGTGCGGTTCAATCAAACGATGCAAAGGCGGTTTTACGAGATGAAACTTGCGAAGTCGCATGAGCGATTCATTGCTCGCAGGGGATGGCTGCCCGAGCGCGCCCTCCTTTCGGTGGGCCAGGGCCTATGAGCGCGACGGAGCTCGTGGCATCGGCGCGGCTGACGTCCGTCGAGCGTCCGTCGGACGCGCCGGCGGGGGTCCCGGCGGCCTCGGTTCCTGGCGCGGCGAGCGCGGCGTCGAGGTCCTTCAAGGCTCTGATCCCCGCGCGGCTGAACCTGCTGCTCGCGGCGATCTTCGGCGTCTCCCAGGCGTACTTCCTGGTGCTCTATCCCCTGGGCCTCATCCGCGAGCCCTCGGCGGCGATCGCCGCGCTGGTCGTCTCGGTGGCCCTCGCTTACCCCTCCTGGGTGCTCATTCACGAGGGGATCCACAACATGCTCTACCCCGCCCGCGACGCCAACGACCGGGTGTCGCGGCTGCTCAGCGTCCTGCACGGGTCGCCGTTCGCGGTCCTCAAGCTCGTCCACCTCCTGCACCACAAGTACAATCGCGTGGAGGACTACGCAGAGGCCTACGACCCGGCGCGTACATCGTGGTCGAGGGCGGCGGTCCACCATTACTACACCGTGCTGGCGGGGCGGTACTGGAGCGAGGTCCTCGCGTGCCTCATCGTCTGGCTGCCGCAGGGTCGGCGCGACCGGGTCATCAAGGACCTGATCGGCGACGGCGAGATGGGCCGGCGGATCAAGTCCACCCTCGCGAAGAAGAGCACCCTCCAGGAGGCGCGCACCGACGCCGCGCTGTGCCTCGCCCTGCTCGGCGCGTCGTTCTGGCTTTACCGGCACGACGTGTGGGTGCTGCTCGCGGCGCTGTCGGGTCGAGCGCTCCTCGTGTCCTTCTTCGACGACGCCTACCACTACGGCACGGCGCGCAACCTCCCGGAGGCGCCGCAGCCCGCCCGCAACCACGAGCTCGGCCCGTCCTGGCTCGTGCTCCACTTCAACCACCACGGGCTGCACCATCGCTATCCCAGCCTGCCCTGGAGCGCCTTGCCGGCGAAGGCCCGCGAAGAGGGGCTCGTCTACGATGGCGGCTTCGTGGCGTCGGCGCTTCGCCAGCTGCGCGGGCCGATCCCCATCTCTGACCTGCCAGCGCCGGCCCCCACGGCAGGGAGCCGGGCTCGCAACGGGAGCAGCTCGAAGGTCTTGAACGGTTCAGCGGTAACAGAGGAGAGAACATGAATTCTGCGCGTCCCACGGGCAAAGAAATCACAGTGCGCGAGATCAACACCGAAGCGGGCATGCGCGACGTGATCACGCTGCGCGACCGCGTGTACGTCGACGATCAGGGGCGGCTGAACTCGGTCGACGACACGAAGGAGACGTTCGACAAGTACGACCAGTACGGCACCTACTTCGTCGCCTACAACGACGCCACCCCCATCGGGGCGGTGAAGATCATCCGCGACTCGGAGCTCGGGCTGCCGTGCGAGTCGACCGCGAAGCTGACCGTGGACCTGAACGATTACCGCGCCAAGGGGGCTCGCCTGGTCGAGTTCGGCCACCTCGTGAGCGCGCCGGAGGTCCGCTCGCAGGGGGTGGGAATGCAGCTCATGCGCCACGGGCTCGTCTTCAGCATCACCATGCTCAAGGCGACACACATCCTGGGCGACTTCTTCGCCGACGCGAACGGGAACTTCCAGCACTTCTATACCCAGACGGGCTTCGAGCCGATCTGCGAGCCCTACCAGGACGTGCGCTTCGCGGGCAGCCCGCTGAGCGTCGTGGGGATGGTGGCGATCGAGACGGCGTTCAAGCTCTGGCGCGAAGGCTCGGAGAGCCAGAGGAAGCTGCTGCAGTTCTTCTTCGCCGAGCTCGACACGCGCCGGGCGTCGCCTCCGACGCTCAGCGCCGACGCGCGGTGACCCGCCTGTCGCTTCGAGGGGGCACGCTGGCTGGTAGCATCATCGGGAAGGTTGAATGAACATGAACGACTCCAGTGACTCCTTGGCGTACAGGCAGCTCGTCAAACCGCGGCTGGCGGAGAGCCTCGCGACGATGGGCCTGGACGTGGTCTACCACCGGGCGCAGGGGGATCACGTCTACCTGCGCGATCAGTCCGGCAAGGAGATCGAGGTCCTGGACATGGTCGGAGGCAACGGCTCGTTGCTCTTCGGGCACAACCATCCGCGGGTGATCGCCGATCTGCGGGAGGCCCTCGCGGACGGGATGGTCGTGCACGCGCAGCTCTCGATCCGGCGAGAGGCCGGGCTCCTCGCCGAGACGCTGGTGAAGGTCGCTCGTCGAGACTCCGGGATCGACGAGGGCTTCGTCGTGCACTTCGCCAACAGCGGGGCCGAGGCGATCGAGTGCGCGATGAAGCACGCTGAGGTGACCCGGATGTCGAAGCTCCTCGCCGCGTGGGACGCGCTGCGCCCGGAGCTCGAGGAGGTGCAGCGCGCGGCGCGGGCGGGGGAGGTCTCCATGCCCGAAGGCCAGCTCGAGCACGCGTCGATCGCGTCGAAGTTCGGCCGCGTGAGGAGCCTCGAGGAGCTCGTGGGCCGCGTGCTCGCGCACAACCAGGCACAGCTGACGAGGCGCCCGATCTTCGTCGGCCTGGAGCACGCGTTCCACGGCAGGCTGGTGGCGAGCGTCCAGCTCACGTACGCGGCCCGTCCGCCGTACCGCAACCTCGGCCTGAACGTGAGGTTCCTTCCCCTGAACAGCCTCGATGCGCTCGAGGCGCTGAAGGCCGAGCTCTCTCGCGAGGAGAGCCTGGACCTCTACGGGCTCAAGGTCGAGGACGGGGCGGTGCGCCTCACCAAGCGCAGCCTGTCCGCCGTCGCCGGGGTCCTGGTCGAGCCCATCCAGGGCGAGGCGGGGGTGCTCGAGGTGTCGTCCGAGTTCGGCGCGGCCCTGCGTCGGTTCTGCGACGAGCAGGGGTGCCCGCTCATCCTCGACGAGATCCAGAGCGGCATGGGCCGCACCGGCCGCTTCTTCGCGGCCAGCTGCATCGGCCTCAAGGGGGACTACTACGTCCTCGGGAAGTCGCTCGGCGGCGGCGTCGCGAAGATCACCGCGGTCATGTTCCGCGCGTCGCTGTACCAGCACGACTTCGCCCTGCACCACAGCTCGACGTTCTCCGAGGACGACCTGTCGTGCCGCGCCGCGCGCACCGCCCTGGAGATCCTGGAAGAGAACAGCGGCGCGACCTACAGGCACATCGAGGCCACGGGGCGACGGCTGCGGGCGGCGCTCGAGAGGGTCCACGCGTCGTATCCCGAGCTCACGAAGGAAGTGCGCGGGCGAGGGTTGTTCCTCGCGCTGGAGTTCTTCCCGCCGCTCGGGTCGGGCTCGCCGCTCCTGCGAACCCTGGCCCAGTACAAGCTCTTCGGTTACCTGCTCTCGGGCTACCTGCTGAAGGCCCATCAGATCCGGATTGCACCCACGGGGAGCGCGACCAACCTCCTCCGGTTCCATCCGTCGATCAACCTGGACGACCGGGCCATCGAGTCCATCGAGGTCGCGCTGCGGCGGCTTTGTGACATACTGCGGCACGAGGATATCTTTCACCTGATCTTCCCGCTGACGAACTCCACACGTCCCGTCCCGCGCACGGAGGTCCGAGACTTCCGGCCTGCGCGAGGTGATTCGCCTAAGGATGGCCCGCCGGGAGCGTCGCCCGGCCTGATGGACAGTCGACTGAGCCTGGAGGGCTTCAGGAAGGCAGAGCCCTCTCTCGCAGACCTCACGGACGGAGAGGTGGGGGCGTTCCTGTCGCGCCTGATGGAGATCGGGCGCAGGGTCGGCTCGCTCCAGCATCGACAGGTCTGACGCGGGGATTGCGACGAGCGCCGAGGGCGCTCCCCACGTCTCGCTCTGCGCCGGGCGCGCGTCGACACGACGCGCGCTCCGGGTGATGGAGGGCGCCGCTCCGGCGCCCTGGTCGCGGCGGTCCATCCGCCGTGGCCCGAGGAGTACATAGGTCCGGTTGGCCGCGGGCTGAACGGTTGATCCAGAGCTGACTTCCTCTCTCGAGGATGTTGGGACAGCCCTGCCATCCGACCGCCTCGAGCGTCGCTCGCCGGGCAGGTTGGGCGGCCGCTTTTTGCAGACGGCCGCGGCTCGGGACAGGTGCTGGCAAAGACCCGAAGCGTGGGCCGTGGCGCAACAGATATTCAACAACGGAGACTCTCTTGATCATCGAACATGACATCGAATCTTCGAGCCTGGATGAAGCCCCCAAGCAAGCTGGGGTCGCCTCACGGGGCCACGCGAGGCCCATCGACAAGGAGCTGCTCCGCGTCGATCCGTGGGTGATGGCGGTGAAGGTGGCGGTCTTCGTGCTGCTCCTTTCGGCCGGCTACGCCGGGATCCTCTCGGGGCACATCGCCGGGAGCGTCCTCGGAACGCTGCTCGTCGGCGCGATGTTCGCGCACGGGGTGGAGCTCACGCACCAGTTTCTCCACGGCACCGGCTTCCGGAATCGCACCGCCAACCGCGTGGCGGGCTTCCTGTGCGCCTTGCCCATGCTCGTATCCCACTCGCACTACAAATCCCTGCACCTGGCGCATCATCGGAACCTGGGGACGCCGGCCAACAAGGAGTTCTTCAACTATGGCAATGTCAAGGGCAAGCACCCCCTCGTGGTGCTCGCCCGGTCCTTCTCGCTGGGTCGGTACCTGAACGTCGCGAAGAACATCCTCGGCGCGCTGGCGGGCAAGACGCCGGACGGCGCGGCGAACGAGCAGGAGAGCCGGGCGATCCGCCTCGAGTATCTGGCGATGCTCGCGGTCATCGTCGGCGCGATCGCGTTCACCGCCGTCACCCGCAGCGATCTCGCCCTCCGCCTCTGGGTCCTCCCGCTGCTCCTGGTCGCCGAGCCGGTCCACTTCTGGGTCGAGCTGCCGGAGCACTTCGGCTGCGACCTGAGCAAGCGGAGCGTGCTCGTCAACACGCGGACCATCCGGGGCAGCTGGCTGTCGTTCTGGTTCACGAACGGGAACAACTTCCACGTCGAGCACCACCTCTATCCGCGCGTCGCCATCGACAAGCTCCCGCGCGTGCACACGACGCTCAGGCACGACATCCAGTACTTCAACCGGAGCTACTGGTCGTTCCTGCGGACGGTCTTCTCCCGGGAGGTCCTCCCCTCGGACCCCATCGACGCGGGCGGCCTCGAGACGTCGGCGCCGCCGCCGAGCGCGCCGGAGAGGACGGCGCCCAGCTTCAGCGCGAAGCGGCCGACGTGCGCGTAGGCGCGCTCGGCGGCCGCTCGGACGAGCCGGCGGCGGGCTCGTCGCGCGGGCGCGGACACCCTCTTCAAGATCAAGACATCGGAAGGATCGTGACATGAGCCTGAAGAGACACCGGACGCCCTTCCTCATGGGCATCCTGGCAGGCACGGTATACGGGCTCTGGGCGGTGTATGCCAACTGGGGCCACGATCTCCCTCATGTGGCTCGAGCGGCCTCTGCGCAGTTCGCGCTGAGCTTCTGCTCCACGTCGTTCCTCACGCTGGTGATAGAGCTCGTGCTGAGGAGAGGCAGGAGCACCCCGAACCTGGTGTTCGCGGCGATCGGCCCGCACGCCGCGATGGTCACGCTGTTCATGACGGTGCACTGGCTATCCGGCACGCCCAACATCCTGAAGACGATCACCCCGTCGGCCTCGATAGGCCTGCTCTTCTGCATCGCCTACGTGCTCAAGAGGAGCCGTGGGCCGCAGGAGGCGCCGGCGCCCGCGCCGGCGCCGGTCATGGACGCTCGGGGATTTGTGGAGCCTCCGGCTCACGAGGTCGCGCCCGGGTCCTGAGGCGGGTATAAGGGCGCGATGACGAGCCGATCTCTTGCCCGGGTCATGGCGTTCGGGGTAGCGCTGATGCCGCTATCCTGCGGATCGACACGAACGGAGAATGCAATGACGCTTCCGAATCAGCGCGCCGAGAGCACCGCGGCGCGCCCCGAGCAGCATCCGGAATTCGAACGGATGGTCAGCGAGTTCTTCCGGAGCGTCTCCTTCGAGGAAGGGGCGAAGCCGAACTACAAGGGCATCCACGCGCTGTTCATCGAGGAGGGGAAGCTCATCAAGAACAGCGCGGACTCGCCCGAGATCTCGGGCGTCAGCGAGTTCATCGAATCCCGCCAGAAGCTGGTGGACGCGGGGGACTTGACCTCCTTTCGAGAGGTCGAGCGCGCCGCGATCACCGAGGTGTTCGGGAACATCGCGCACCGGCTCTCGACGTACGAGAAGCGAGGGACGCTGAAGGGGAAGGCGTTCGAGGGGAGGGGCGTCATCTCGACCCAGTTCATCAGGACGCCGGCCGGCTGGAGGATGAGCTCCATGGCCTGGGACGATGAACGGCCCGGGCTGACCCTCCCCGACCGCTACGGGTACGAGAAGGCCGGCGCGCCCTGAGGCGCGCGACGGCGGGGCGCACCGCGCTCAGGGCGCGTCGGCGTTCTTGATCAGCTGCGCGTAGAAGCGCGCGACCTCGGCGAAGTTCTTGACGGAGATCCGCTCGTTGGTCCCGTGGAAGCGCGCGCGGTCCTCGTCCGTCAGGCGCGTCGGGCAGAACCGGTACACGCCGTCGGCGACGCGCTGGTAGTGGGCGGAGTCGGTGCCGCCGAGCACGAGCGATGGCGCGACGATGGCGTCGGGGAAGACCTGGCGGATGGTCCTCTCGATGGACCTGTAACCGAAGCCCTCGACGCTGCTGACGGGCGAGGGCTCCTTGCCCTTGCCCCCGCCGAGGATCTGCACCTTGACGCGCGGGTCGTTCACGGTGCGCCCGACGTGGTCGAGGACGGCCTCTACGCTCTCGCCGGGGCGAATGCGGAAGTTGACGACGGCCCGGACGCGCTTCGGCAAGACGTTGTCCTTGATCCCGCCGTCCAGCATCGTCGGGGCCGTGGTCGTGCGGATCATGGCCGCGGTGGCAGGGTTTCCGGCCAGCGAGAGCGTCGCGACGGGCTCGAGGAGCCAGAGATTCGAGAGGATGAGGCGGTTCGGGAGGAGCGGCATCTCGGGGGCGAGGGTCTCGAAGAGGAGCCGCGCCGGGCCGTCGAGGCTGGCGGGGATCGGGTTGTTCTCGAGGCGGTCGATGGCCCTGGCGAGGATGCCCACGCCGGTCGGGCGCGGCGGGACCGAGGAGTGGCCTCCCTCGGTCTCGACGACGAGCTCGACGCTGACATAGCCTTTCTCGGCCAGCCCGATGAGGCCCACGGGCCTCGCGACGCCCTTGATGATGCCCTGGGTCAAGAACATGCCCTCATCGAGGGCATACTCGAGGCGGACGTTGCGCGACGCGAGGAGATCGACGATGGCGGAAGCCCCCTTCGGGCCGCCCAGCTCCTCGTCGTGACCGAAGGCGAGATACACGGTGCGGGAGGGCGAGTGCCCCTGATTCAGCAGGGCCTCGACCGCTTCCAGGATGCCGACGACCCCGTTCTTGAAATCGATGCTTCCCCGGCCCCACACATAGCCACCGTCGATCGTGCCCTCGAACGGGGGCTTCTGCCAGCCGCCCTCGGTCCCGGGCTCGACGGGGACGACGTCCTGATGTGCCATGAGGAGGATCGGGGGCTTGCCGGCGTCCTTGCCCTTCCATGTGTAGAGCAGGCTGAGCCCGCCGACGACCTCGCGCGTGAGCGTCTGGTGGGTCCTCGGGAACATCTCCTCCAGCGCCCTGTGCAGGCCGAGGAACGCGTCGACGCTGGTCGATTGCTCGCCGGCCGGAGGCGCCGTCTGCGCATCGAGCGTGGTCACGGGCTGCTCGGAGATGGTCTTGAAGGTGATGGCGCGCGCGAGGTGCTCGGCCGCCTTCGCCTCGTCGATCGGTACGCCTTCGGCCGCCTCGGCGCCGATCTGGCGGCTCCTGGTGGTGAGAGCCTTCACGACCAGGATGAGCAGCAGCGCGACGACGCCGAGGCCGACGAACCGGAGCACACGGCGCACGGGGCCGCGGCGCTTCGGCGGCCTGTCGGCCCTCGCCGCGATGGACGGCGCGCTCTTGCGAGCGCCCGCTCCGCCCGCGGAGCTGGCCTCTTCCGGTGCCCCGCCGCCACTCTGATGCTTGTTCACCGCCTCGCTCATGCGGCGCATCGTCGCCGATCCGAGGGCCCAAACGCGAGCGAGTTATGCGGGGACGAAGCCAGCAGCCGGCCATGCCGTCGCCCGCGGGCCTCGGGCCGAGCGCGAGCGGCGTCGGATTCGCGAGCCGGAGCCTCGGGCCTCGGAGAGGGGGACACGGGCGGCGTCTCCGTTCGCCGCGGCGGGGCCGGCGCGATCATCGTGCCGCAGCCGGGCACGACCCGCCCCATGGGAGCGGAGCCGCTCCAGCGGCTGCGCGCGCTCGAAGCGCGCGTCCCGGGCCGGGTACGGGCTCACGAACCCGAGGAGGCTCAGGACCGCTGCAGCTGCGCGACCAGGTCTTCGAGGCGGTCGTAGCTGAGGCCCGCGCCATTGGCCATTCCGGTGCCCATGACGATGTCGCGAACCTCCAGCGACGGATAGCGCACCGTGGCCGTCATCCGCGTCTTGCCGCCCTCGTCGGTGAGGACCGTCGTCACCACGGAGACGGTGTCCGGATAGTCCTCGAAGATCTCGGTGAACACGAGCCGGCTCGGCGGCGTGATCTCCTTGTATTCGCCGTGGAAGGCGGCCTCGCCCTGCGGGTGGCGGTTCACGAAGCGCCATTTGCCGCCCTGGCGGAGGTCGATCTCGCAGACGGGCACCGAGTAGCCCTCGCCCAGGCAGCCCCACCACCGCTTCACGTGCTCTGGCTTCGTCATCACGTCGAACACGAGCTGCCTCGGCGCGTTGAACAAGCGCGTCATGCAGATCTCCTTCTCCGAGGGCGTCGTGACCTTGAAGCTGTCCCTGTTCGCCGCGCTGCCTACGACCATGTTCCTCACTCCTTCGTTGTCGGTTCGTTCGCTGTCAGTTCTTGCAGGTACTTGTCCAGCCGGTCGAGCCGCCCTTCCCAGAGGTGCCGGTAGTGCTCGGCCCAGTCGGCCACTTCCTTCAACGGTCCTGCCTCGAGCCGGCACCGCCGCCACTGCGCGTCTCGCCTCCGCTCGATCAGCCCCGCGCGCTCGAGCACCCGCAGGTGCTTCGACACGGCGGGCATGCTCATGTCGAACGGCTCGGCGAGCTCGGTGACCGAGCGTTCCCCGGTGGCGAGGCGCGCCAGGATCGCCCGGCGGGTCGGGTCCGCCAGGGCCGCAAATGTGGTGCTCAGGTGATCGGTCGGCATGTGGACTTAACCGATTGGTTAATTAACCTATTGGTTAAATAGGTCGCGGGCGCGTGCTTGTCAAGGAAGAACGCGCCGGCCGCGCGGGGGCGCGGGCCGGCGTCCTCGCCTCGACGGGAGGCGCGCTCCAGCCGCCGTCGCGGTGACGGCGGCTGGAGCGCTGCCCTCAGGCCTTGAGGCTGGCGAACGCCTGGGCGATGCGCGGGGCCGCGTGCGGGCGGGCGTACATCCGCTCCATGTAGGCCACGAGCTGCGGGAAGCCGTCGAGCAACCGGGCCTCCTTGGCCCAGTCGAGCGTGTAGGCCATCACGATGTCGGCCACGGTCAGGCCGTCGCCCACGACGAACTGCCGCTGCTGCATGTGCTTCTCCAGCACCTCGGCCATCGCCTTGAAGTCGTTGCCGGCGAGGGCGACGTCGGCGGGCAGGCGCTGGTCCTTCGGATACAGCGACGTGTGACGAGCGATGCGCCACAGCGGTTGCTCCAGCTCGGTCGCCGCGAACAGGAGCCACCGGTAGACCTGGGCTCGCTGCTGGAGATCCGCGGGGAGCAGGCCCTTGTCGGGGTACTTCTCGGCCAGGTAGAGGACGATCGCGACAGACTCGGTGAGCACGAGGTCGCCGTCGACGAGCGCGGGCACCTTGCCGGCCGGGTTGATCTCGAGGAACTCGGGGCTGCGGTGTCCGCCGGCCGCGAGGTTGACGGGGATGGATTCGAACTCGACGCCGAGCTCCTGGAGCACCCAGCGAGCGCGGATCGAACGGGTAGGGGCGAACTCGTATAGCTTCATGATCCCTCCATCGGCGGCCGCGCGGTGCGGCCGCTCGCGAGCCTTCAAGTAACAGATCTCGAAGCCATCACGCCTGGCTAGAGCGACAAACGGTTTGAAACCACGAGAAAAAGCCGAAATTTCACAGGGAGGCGGGGAGGCGGGGAGCGAGAGACGGCAAGAGAAAGAACTTTATTTTTTTTTCTTCCTCCCCGCCTCCCCGCCTCCCTGTGAAATTTCTCCGGGTCTCAACGTGATCGATGTTCTAGCTCCCCTCCGGCGCCGGCCCCCGGAAGGCGTCGAGCCCCGCGACCGGCTCGAGCTTCACCGGGCGCCCCTCGCGCGCCGAGGCGTAGATGGCCTCCATGAGGCGCATGTCCTGGAGCCCCTCCTCCCCCGGCGTGTGCGCCTGTTTGTCCTTTCGCACGCACTGCGCGAAGTGGTCCATCTCCAGGGCGAAATGGTTCTTCTCCTCGAGCTTCCACTCGCTCGTGTCCTCGATCGGGCGATCCGGCGTCTTGCGCGACACGCGGATGCGGAGGCCTCGATACGGGAACGCTGGGTCCATCTCCGCCCAGCCCTCCGGCCCCATGACGCGGAAGCGCTTCGACACGTGGCAGCTGTAGCTCGTGGAGCAAACGGCGCGCGCCCCGCTCGGGAACCGCAGGAAGAAGTCGACCGTCTCGTCGACCTCGCGGAAGCGCGGGTCGTCGGGCGTGCTGTAGACGGACCCGAGCACCTCGATCGGCTCCTCTCCCGTGAGGTAGCGCGTCGCGTTCAGGCAGTAGATCCCGATGTCCGGGAGCGCGCCGCCCCCGGCCAGGGCCTTCTTCAGCCGCCACTGGTTCGGGTCGCCCTGGTGCTGGGCGTTCACCGCCATGATCGTCTTGATGGGCCCCAGCGCCTTCGACCGGCAGAGGCGGATCATCTCGCGGTGGTGCGGCTCGTACTGGAGCCGATAGGCGACCATCAGCTTGCGGCCCGCCTTCTTGCACGCGTCGATCATCTCCACGCACTCGGCCGAGGTGTTGGCCATCGGCTTCTCGCAGAGCACGTGCTTGCCCGCCTGGGCCGCGCGGATCGTGTACTCGTGGTGCATGCTGTTCGGCAGCACGATGTAGACGACATCGACGGCCTTGTTGTCCTTCAGGCGGTCGAACGTCTCGTAGCTGTAGACGCTCTTCGGGTCGATCCCGTACTGCCCGGCCACCTGCGCGGCCTTCTGCGCGTCTCCGCTCACGAGCGCCGTGGGCCGCGCGTATTTGCACTGACCGAACGCCGGGAGGATCTCCTCCAGCGAGAGCCGCCCGAGGCCCACGATGGCGTACCCGACGCGCTTGTCCGGGGCGAGCGGGGCGGGCATCTCCTCGGATTCGCGCTCGGTCGGCGCCATCAGCCGAGGCAGCTTGACGGGCGCGGGCGAGTCCGGCGACGCGCCGGCGCTGCTCTCGGCCCTGGCGCACGCGGCGCCCAGCTTGGCGATCGCGCCCGCGACGGCGACCCCGCCGGCCGTCCGCAAGAGGCCGCGCCGGGAAACCTTGTCCGCCAGTTCAACCATCGAGTCGCTCCTTGTCATGGGAAGGGCGCTCGAGCCCTGCCGATGGCCGGAGGCTCGCACGGCGTCACATCGGCCGAGCGTCGGGCACGGCCGGATTATCGCCCTCGGGCGGCGATGTATCCGGCCAGGTCGCCACGGGCATTCGCCTCAGCCGGCGATGTACCCGCCGATCGCGTCGGTCGACCAGCGCCTGTCGAGCACCAGCCGGCCCACGCCGGACGCGGGCGAGGCGAGCGGCACCACAGCGCAGGGGCCGGCGAGGTAAATTGACGTGGATCGAGGGGATCGGCGGGAGCGACGCATCGCCGTGTTCCGCGCGGGCCGCGGCTTGGATACGCTGTCTCACGAGCTCGCTCGTCTCGCGCGTGGATCCGGGGCCGAGCACGCTTCCTTCGAGGCCTCGCACCCGCCATGTACCGCATCGCCGCGTCCCGCCCGCCCGAGTCACCCCGCGAGTGGCAGCTCATCGTCGAGGCCTACCTGTACGAGCACCTCGGCGTACCCGAGGCCTGGCTCGCGCGCGTCGGCGGCACCGTCGCGCTGCTCCTCGGCGCGCGGGTGCTCGTGCCCGAGGACCACGGCGAGCAGCGCGCGCGCCTCTTCGACGACCTGCGGCGCGTCGCGGGTCAGCCGCCGCCGCTCCTCGCGCCCAGCTCGTTCGGCCTGGAGCGCGTAGTTGCGCCGGGCGACGCGGAGGCCGCCCCGCGGCACGTCGCGGTCTGCCCCTGGCCCGACGCGGCGGGCATGACGCTGGGGGGCATCGCGCGCCACCTCCCGGGCTCCCGCTTCGACGTCGGCGCCGCGGTCGAGGTCGCCGCGCAGCTCGCGCGCGTGCGGCTCGCCGTGCCTCATGCCGACTTCACGCACGCGGGCGTCATCGTCTTCGAGAGCGGCGAGGTGCGCGTCGCGCCGCCCCTGCCCGAGACGGAGCGCTCTGCCAGGCTGAGCTACACGGGGCTCGAGTACCTCGACGCCCTCGGGATGAGCGCCTCGTCGTTCGCGGCCGCCGAGCCCGGCTTCGGCGTCGCGTCGGCGCTCTTCGAGCTCGTCACCGGCCTCGGCGCGGCGGGCGCCGAGCCGAAGCGCCGGTTCATGCTCGGCGTGGGCGCGGCGCAGCCCGCGTTACCGCGCCACCCGCTGCCGTCGGACCTCGGGGTGTACGACCGCGAGGTCGACGCGCTCGTCGCGCGGGGCACGTCGGGCGAGGCCCCGCTGCCCGAGCTCGCGCAGGCGCTCGCCGCCCTCAGCCAGGCGCTCGACGGCGCGGCCGCGCTCGGGCGCGCCGTGCGCGCGAGCGTCGCCGCGGCCACGGCAGCGCCGCCGCACGAGCGGACCCCCGAGGGGCGGAGCCTCTACATGCTCTTTCCCGACGTGCAGGCGCTCCCCGTCGGGGCCGGCTGGCCGGGGTCGGCGCCGTGACGGCGCTGCAGCGCTGACCGCGGCGCCGTGGCGTCAACCGCAGCTCGGGACCTCGTCCAGGCTGAAGAAGACCTGCTTCCCCATCGAGCGGGAGAGCTCGACCATCTCATCGGCTCCCTTCGACGGGCCGCCGATCCGCAGGCAAGCGTCGCAGCGAGCCACGAGCCGGCGGGCGACGGGATGGAAGATCTCGTTGAAGATCTCGTCCCCGATCTGCCGCGACCCGGCGTGCTCGATGAGCGGCAGCGCGAACCACTCGCCGAGGACGGGGAGGTGGCCGGCGCGGAACAGGCGCACGGCCATGTCGTTCATGGCGCGCACATTGGCCGCGATCAGGGCGGGATCATCGTTGGTGCCGGAGCGATAGGGCCCGGCGACGAGGATCATGAGGGGCTGGGCGTTCGTCATCGTACCGCGCAGGGTACTCGATCTCGATGGGGCGTTGACCGTGAAGCGCCTTCGAGCGCGCGGAGCGCGTGCGGGCCGAACGCGTGCGTCGACCTCCGCGCGTGCCATCCGCCCCGCGCTCTTCGTGGACAACCGCCCCGGAACGCTGCGGGGGAGAGCTCAGCGGCGCAAGGGGCAGCGCCGAATTCCACCATTATAATCTACCAGAAAAAACATAGATTTCAAGAGGTTGATCTTTGACGGCCAGACTCTCACCCTACGCCTCCACCAAGGAGGGTTCCTATGGCCGTGATGAGCGATCTGCTCGCGCCCGAGGCGCTGCGGATTGTCCGCGAGGAAGAGGACCTGCTCTCGCGCGCGCTCGCCTCGCTGGCGGCGGCGCGCGAGAAGAGAGCGCGCGCCTCGAGGAGCTCCGAGCTGCGATCGGTCGCCGGGCTGCGCGCGCTCCGCGACGAGGCCTCGTCAGCGTCCGTGGACGATCTGCCCGCGCTCCTGCTCGAGATGAGCGTCCGCCAGCGCCTGCTCGAGCGGCCTCACGAGCAGGTGTTGCCCGACCCCGCGTCTCCGTATGTCGCCCACCTGCGCCTGCTCGAGGAGGGGGGTGGAACGAAGGATTACCTGCTCGGCCACGCGAGCTTCGTCGACGTGCCGGCCGGCGTGCGGATCGTCGACTGGCGCGTCGCCCCGATCGCGAAGATCTTTTATCGGTACAGGCAGGGCGATCCTTATGAAGAGGTCCTTCCGAACCGCGAGGTCGAGGGCGTCGTCCAGGCGCGCCGCGTGGTCGTCGTCGAGCGCGGGGTGCTCACCGGGATCCTGTGCGACGGGCTCGTGCTCACGCGCGCCGCGGACGGCAGCTGGCGCAGCGAAGCGCCCGCGGCGTGGTCGCTCTCGGCCGGCGGCGCGGGGGCGGCGGCCCGCCCCGGGAGCCTCGGGGTCGGGGCGGGCGCCCGGGGCCGCGCGCCCGCGGCGGAGATCACCGCGCTGCTCGACGCGGACCAGTTCGCTGCGGTCTCGGCGCCCGCGGAGCGGCCGCTCCTCGTGCTCGGCAGCGCGGGCAGCGGCAAGACGACCGTGGCGCTCCACCGCCTGTCGCGCATCGCCGCGGCCGAGCCCCGGCAATACCCGCTCTCCCGCATGAAGCTCATCGTGCCTGAGCCGGGGCTCGCCCGGCTCTCGACCCGGCTGCTCGAGCCGCTCGGCGCGTCGGCCGCGCAGGTGAGGACGCTCGACGACTGGGCGCTGGAGCTCGCGCGCCAGGTGTTCGGCGACCAGCTGCCGAAGCGCTGCGTGGAGCCTCCGGCGCTCGTCTCCAGCCTGAAGCGTCACCCGGCGCTCTACCGCGCGCTCCTCGGGCGCTTCGAGGGCCTGAAGCCCGCGGGCGCGACGCTCAAGCGGCTGCGCCGCAAGCTCGCCGTGCTGTTCACGGACCGGCCGTTCCTCGAGGCCATCGTCGCCGACTCGGGCGGGGCCCTGACCCGGCCTGCCGTGGAGGAGACGGTGCGGCACACGATGCTCCAGCTGGCCGAGCCTCTCGAGAAGGAGCTCAAGACGATCGTCGTCCCCGAGATGAAGAAGGGGATCGACGGCCGGCCGGTCTGGGAGGGCGTGCCGGACGAGCTCGCCGGCACGATCGACGTCGAGGATCTCGCGATTCTGCTGTTCCTGCGGGCCCTCGGCGCCGGCATCGACGCCGCGCCGATTGCCCACCTCACGCTCGACGAGGCGGAGGACTTCTCCCTGTTCGAGCTCTTCGTGCTGGGCAAGCTGCTCGGCGAGACGCGCAGCGTGACGCTCGCGGGCGACGAGGCGCAGCAGACGTCCTCGAGCTTCGCCGGGTGGCCGGCGGCGCTCTCGACGCTCGGGGTAGGGGCGAGCGAGGTGGAGACGTGCCGACTCGCGACCTCGTACCGCTGCCCGGAGCCGGTCGTGGCGCTCGCGCGGCGCCTCCTCGGCGCGCTCGCCCCGGAGGCGCCCGCGCGCGCGGCGCGGGAAGGCGCGCCGGTCGGGCGATTCCACTTCCCCGAGGAGGGGCAGGCGAACCTGTTCCTCCTCGGCGCGGTCCGGGACCTCGCGGAGCGGGAGCCCCTCGCCTCCATCGCGCTCATCGCCCACAGCGCCGACGGCGCCAGGCAGCTGCACGCGCTCGCCGCGGAGACGTGCAGCGCGCGGCTGGTCCTCGACGGGCAGTTCTCGTTCGAGCCCGGCATCGACGTCACCGACCTCGACAACGCGAAGGGGCTCGAGTTCGATTACGTCATCGTGACGGACGCCTCGGCGGGCGCCTATCCGGGGACCGACGAGGCGCGCAGGCGCCTCCATGTGGCGGTGACGCGGACATCGCACCAGCTCTGGATCGTCTCCAGCGGACGACCGTCACCCTTGCTCCTCGACGACGCCGCTCCGCGCGGCCCCGAGGAGGCCGGGCTGGAGCGACAGGCGGTGCGGAGCCCATGCCTGACGGCGTGATCGTCTCCGTCGAGGCCATCCGTCGCCCGACCACGTCACGCGGGCGAGAACGGCGGCGAGGCTCGATGAAGCCGTGGGGGGCGGGGCGGCGGGCGCTCAGCCCGTGAGATCCGGAGAGCTCCGCGCCGCGGCGGTTGCCGCGGCGGCGCCCGTCCGAAGGGGCGTGCTGGTCACGGGGCCTGCAGGTCCTGATCGGCGCTCTGGAACCAGCGCGTCGCGATGCGGACCGCGTTGGTGGCCGCGCCGAGCCGGAGGTTGTCCCCGACGACCGTGAGGCACACCGTCTTCCTGTCGCGGTCGCGGGCGTCGGGGCGGACGCGCCCGACGAGCGCGAGGTCGCGGTCCTGGACGCAGTGGAGGGCGCTCAGGCCCTCGCCCGCGGCGCCGGGGAGGTGCTTCACGTAGGGCGACTGCGCCGGATCGCTCAGGATGCTCGCCACCCGCTCGAGGTCGACCGGGCGCTCGAACGTGACCCACGCGTTCTCGTAGTGGCCCACGGCGACGGCGACGCGGCAGCACTGCGCGGAGATGCCGAGCTCGGGCATGCCGAGGATCTTGCGGCTCTCGAAGGTGAGCTTCCGCTCCTCCGAGGAGAACCCGCTCTCGTCCGTGCCGCCGTTGTGCGGGACGGTGTTGCCGGCGTAGCCCGCCAGCTTGAACGGGAGGCCGAGCCGATCGAGGGCCTGGTATCCGTCGCGCGCGTCCGCGAGGAACGCGTCGAGGGCGGCGATGCCGGCGCCGCTGACCGCCTGGTAGGTGCTCACCGTGACCGCGCTCAGCCCGAACTCCCGGCGCAGGGGCGAGAGCGCGAGGGTCAGCGGGATGGTCGTGCAGTTCGGATTGGCCACGAGGCGGACCGACTCGTCGACGATGCTCGAGTTCACGCCGGCGGCGACGAGCGGCACCTTCGGGTCGGTGCGGTACGTGTTGCTCTTGTCGATCACGCGGTACCCGAGGTCGAGGAGCCGCGGGACGTACCGCTTGCTGTGCTCGTCATCCAGGGCCACGAACGCGAGGTCCCCGCGGGGGGCGTCCTGCGCCTCGAGGCGCGACGCGCCGAGCACCTCGTACGACTTGCCGTCGAGGGTGAGCTCCTGGTCCCGGCTCGCGTACAGGGCGAGGGTTGCGCCGGGCCACGCCCGCGCGATGAGGGTGATGGTTTCGCGACCGACGAGGCCCGTAGCGCCGAGGATGCAGATTCGCATAGGGGGGCTCTTTACCAGACCAGGGCCCAGCCGACGAGGGGCCAGTGCCGGGCGCCGCCGCGACGACGCAGGGCGCGCGCCCGCGGCGTCCCGGCGGCCCGGACGGGGACGCCGGGGCGGCGCCGCGGGCGATGGCGACGGGGGCTCGCGCTCAGATCACCGTGCCCGGGGGAACGACGGCGTTCTTCGGGACGACGACGACGCCCTCGCGCGCCGCGTAGTACTCCGCGTCGGTGTCCTCCCGGTCGGGGAGGTTGCGGATCACGACCCCTTCGCCGATGCGCGCGTTCTTGTCGATGATCGCGCCGTCGATCTTGCACCCTCGGCCGATCCCGATCGGGGGGAGCCCCCTCGTGCTCTCGGGGGGCTGACTGTTGAACAGCGACTCGTAGTCCGCGCCCATCATGACCGTGTTGGACATGGTGACGTGGGGCCCGATCGACGAGAGCTGCCCCACGACCGACCGCTGGATCTTCGACTCGATGATCCGGCTCCCCTCCGCGAGGAGCACCTGATCGAGGACCGAGCCGGCCGTGACGTGGGCCGGGGGGAAGAACTGCGGGCGGGTGTAGATCGGCCGCTGCGGGTCGTAGAACGAGAACGGAGGGTTGGTGTCGGTGAGGGCGAGGCTCGCCTCGTAGTAGCTCCGGATCGTGCCGATATCCTCCCAGTACCCGTCGAACGTGTAGGTCACCATCCGGTGGGTGTCGAGCGACTGCGGCAGGATGTGCGTGCCGAAGTCGGACGAGTTGTCGCGCTCGAGCATCTCGTAGAGCGCCTTCGCGCGGAAGATGTAGACGCCCATGGAGGCGAGCCACGGGTTCTTCGGGTCGGTCGTTTGCCGCACCTTGTCGAGCAGCTTCATGTCCTTCGGCTTCTCGACGAACTTCACCACCCGGCCGGAGTCGTCGGTGGCCACGATGCCGAGGCGGGACACCTCGGCGGTCGGGACGGGGCGCACGGCGAGCGTGACGTCGGCCCGGGTCTCGCGGTGGTGGGCGAGGAAGGGCTCGTAGTCCATGCGGTAGAGGTGGTCGCCCGAGAGGATCATGACGTCGCGCGGGTCCGGCGACTTGACCTCGCCCAGCTGCTTGCGGACCGCGTCGGCGGTGCCCTGATACCAATCGCTGTGGTTCGGCGTCTGCTCGGCGGCGAGGATCTGCACGGCGCCCGCGGAGAAGACGTCGAACCGGTACGTCTGCGTGATGTGGTTGTGGAGAGAGACCGAGTTGTACTGCGTGAGGATGTGAATGCGATTGAAGCCCGAGTTGAGGCAGTTGCTGATCGGGATGTCGACCAGGCGGTACTTGCCCCCGGTCGGTACGGCTGGCTTCGAGCGCAGCTTGGTGAGCGGGTAGAGGCGGCTTCCGACGCCTCCGCCGAGGATCAAGACCACCACGTCGTTGTGCTTCAAGCGGACCTCCGCGAGGTGAGGGGGGGATGGTACGACGCCCGGAGCGATGGGCGCGACTAGACTAGCCGATGATCGCGACCGGTCGAGCCGAATACCGGCGCGCGGCGCGCGGCGGCGCACACGGCGGCGCTCGCGATCGCCGGAGCGGCATCGGGTGAGCCGCTGCGGGAGGCGCGGATCTCCGGGCCGCCGCGGGCTCCATGAGCGGGGAGCTGGCCTGGGCGCTCACGACGAGCCGGCGGCGCGACCGCGTTCTCGCGAGCGCTCGGCCGTGATCGCTGGCACCGCCTCCCCCGATGCTGGTCCCTGCGTCGGTGACGGGGAGAAGGTCACCACAAGGCACAGAGGGCACAGAGGTTCTTTGCTCAATCCTCTGTGTCCTCTGTGCCTCTGTGGTGCCTTCTCCTAGAACACCGATCACATTGAAACCCGGAGAATTTTCACAGGGAGGCGGGGAGGCGGGGAGGAAGAAAAAAATGAAGTTCTTTCTCTTGCCGTCTCTCGCTCCCCGCCTCCCCGCCTCCCTGTGAAAATTCTCCGCTGAAAAGGGCTCAGAATGGGGGGATTCCCCAGCTCAGCGGGTGGTCCCGGAGCCCTGGGTGCCGGTGGTGCCGCTGCCCTGGCCCGGGCTCTGGCTGCCGGTGCCGGTGCCCGCTCCCGTCGTGCCGCCCTTCTTGTTCTGCTGGTTACCCTGCTGCGTGCCCGTGGCCGGCGACTGCTGGCCGCTGCTCGTATCCCCCCGGAAGCCGCCGGGAACCCCCGCGCCCGAGCCGGTCGCGCCGGTGCCGGTGCCCGAGCCGGTGGCGCCGGTGCCCGTCCCGGTCGTGCCGGTGCCCGAGCCGGTCGCGCCGGTGCCCGTGCCGGTGGCGCTGCTCCCGGTGCCGGTCGCGCCGGTGCCGGTGCCGGTGCCGGTCATCCCGCTGCTCCCGGTGCCGGTGCCGGTCATCCCGCTGCCCGTGCCCATCCCGGAAGTCCCCTGGCCGGAGCCCATGTCGCTCGTGCCGGAGCCCATGCCGCCCGTCGAGGGCTGACCCGTGGTGCTACCGGTCCCCGGCGCGCCGCTCATTCCAGAGCCCGTGTTGGTCCCACTGCCGCTCGCGTCCGAGCCCCAAGGCGCCTGCGTTCCCGTGGTGCCCTGCGAGCCGCTGGCCCCGGGCGGGCTATGCGCAGGCTGCGAGTTGCTGGAACAGCCAAGTCCGCCGAGGGCAATCAAGGTCGAAAGCGCAACAGAGTGAACGAGATATCGCATTGGATCGATCTCCTCGCTGCCGCCCGAGACGGGCGGCAGCGTTGGTGCGAGCTCCAGTCTTTCCGGCAGCTCGCTGGAAGAACGGAAGTCCGTTGATGAGCGGTGGCGGCCCAATGCACGAGGTGAGCCAACAGTGCGACAACGCCAGAAAACTGGCTTCTTCCTCACCGCGTTCCCGCGAGCTCGTCCGTCAGCTCGTGTGGGGGCGCTCTGCCACAGGTGTGGCGCGATGGCCGACGCGGGCGAGCTCAGCGGCAGCGCGCCGGTCGTCTCGCGTTCGCCCGCGCGCCGTCCCAGGCGATCGCCCCCGTCTGCTCCTCCACGCTGAGCGACGTGATCAGCGGGTCCGGCGAGGTGTCCACGCGCACGGCCACCGAGAGCGCGCCGTGCTGGCAGCGGAGGCCGAAGCGCGCCGACGTCGCGCTCTCCACCATGGCCGAGCCGTCGAGCGAGCACGCGCCCACCCGCGCGCCCACGTCGCGCAGCTCCTGCCGCAGCGCCGTGAGGTGATCCTCGGGGAACCAGCCGGGGCGGAGCCGGCGATCGAGCAGGTCGGTCCGGGGGCGACCGATGACCGAGGCCACGGCCTGGGCCGCGCGGCGCACGGACGGGGAGGGCGGGACCACGCGCGCGAGCATGGCGCCGGTCGCCTCGAGCTTGCCGAGCACCTTCTGGTTGAGCGACTCGAGATCGGCGCCGGCGACGTTCGCGAGCGCGACGACGCCGACGCCGCGCTCCGGGAGGAGCATCACCGAGGCGGAGAACCCGTCGATCAGGCCGTTGTGGAAGACCACGTGGCCGAGGCCGCAGTCCTCGCGCACGTGCCAGCCGAGCCCGGGGCCGTCGTCGCCGCCGGCGGCGGGGAACGCCGAGCCGTTGCGCGCCATCATGTGCGACTCGCGCACGGTGCTGCGCCGCAGGGCGCCTGTCTCGGGCGCGTCGCGCGCGGGCCAGGCGGCGAGCTGAAACCCGATGAAGCGGCCCATGTCGGAGAGGCTCGCGTAGAGGCCCGCCGTGGACTCCGAGGCCCCGAGCCGCCACGGCTGGATCGGCGTCAACGCGCCGCCCGCGCGCACGTGCGGCGTCGCGAGCGCGTCAGGCGGCACCTGCGCGGCGTCCCACGCGGCGTCGCGCATGCCGAGCGGCGCGAGCAGCGCGTCGTTCACGTAGCGCCGGTAGGGGACGCCCGCGGCGCGCCCGACGAGCAGCCCGAGGAGCGAGTAGCCCAGGTTCGAGTAGGACGTCTCGGTGCCCGGCGCGCTCTCGAGCCCGAAGCCGTCGAGCGTGGCCAGGATCTCGCGCTCGGTGACGTCGCGCGCCGTCGACGCCGGGGAGAACACGCCGAGCCGGGGCAGGCCCGAGCTGTGCGTGAGCAGGTCGCGCACCGTCATCGGCCGCGAGTCGCGCGTCGGGTAGACGACGCCCGCGAGCGCGGGCAGGTAGCGCGCCGCCGGGGCGTCGATCGACAGCCGCCCTTCGTCGCGGAGCCGCAGTATCGCCGCGGCGGTCAGCGTCTTCGTGATGGAGCCGACGCGGAAGCGCGTGTGCTCGTCGACCGCTCCGCCCAGCGCGACGTCCCGCACGCCGGTGACCTTCTGGATCGCGAGATCCTCGTCGATGACGACGCCGAGCGCGAGGGCGGGCAGCCGCTCCCGCTCCGCGGTGCGCTGCGCCAGCCCCTGCACCTCGGCCGTCGCCGCGCGGAGCTTCCGCCCGCGCTCGGGATCGAGGAAGCGCGGCGCCGGCGCGGGCTCGCTGGCGAAGCGCTGGAGGAGCGGCGCCGGAGCCGCGGGCCTCGCGACCGGCGGCGCGGGCGAGGTCGACGCGCACCCGCTCACGAGCGGCAGCGACGCGGAGAAGACGGCCGTCGCGAAGAGCACGGCGAGCTTGCTGTCAATCGTACTCAATGCGGAAGCATGAGTATCGCTCTTCAATCACGGTTCGACAATTCGAAAGGAGCCGGCGCAAGGTTTCCGCTTTCGAATTTCCCACCGGAGGTACACGGGAAAGTGCCCTCGACGCAGCAGAGGGCGCGTCTGTTACACACGGCGTTACACACAGCGTTACATACAGGGTTACAGGGTGTGGTCCGTCCTCGCGAACCGCTCCTGGAAAGCCCGGTAATTCGGTTGATCTTGGCCCCGGTCGTACACGGCGAACACCACGCGCGAGAACGCCCCCTGGAAGCGCGGGCGCTCGAGGCACCGGGCGAAGACGTCGGCGACCTCGCGCGGATCGTTGCGGAAGACGCCGCACCCCCACGCCCCGAGGACCAGGCACCGGTGCTCGTGCGCGCCCGCCGCGGCGAGCACCATGTCCGCGCGGCGCTCCAGGACGGCCCGGATCTCCTGGTCCGTGGCGTCGTCGCGCTCGAACGCCTCGCCGGCGTTCGGCGCCGGCGCTGTGATGATCGACAGCGCGAACGGCCGTTCCAGGAGGGCGTGCTGCTCGTCGCGGAAGAACGGCACGTCCGGCGAGTAGATGATGTGGTCGGTATAGAGAAAGCTCCCGCAGGCGCGGTTCTGGTCGTAATAATCGCGCTGCTCGACCAGGGACGCGTACAGCGCCGAGCACCTGGCGAGGTCCTCCTCCTGGGCCTTGGCCCCGCGCAGGAACCCGCCCCCGGGGTTCTTGGCGGAGGCGAAGTTGAGGGCCATGACGCGGGCCTCGCCCTCCTGCTCGACGAGCCGCCGCCCCGCCGCCCCCGTGGTCTCGCCGGTGACCTCGATCACCGCCGGGCGATCGAGGCGCTCCTTCAGCTCCCAGGCGTCGAGTGATCCGGGCCGGTAGAGCACGGTCCCTTTCACCGCGGCGAGCACGCGGTCGCGGATGCGAACGGTCGCGCCCGAGGGCGCGGTGTACTCGCCTCGACTCGCGATCTGCACGGTCTCTGCGGCGACGCTGGTCAGCTTCATGCGCTCAAGGATTGGCGAGCCGCGGCCGCTCGTCCAGCGAAACGCGCCCTGCCCCCCGCGCCGCGTCAGCGCCGCACGGTGAAGAGCGCCCACTGCCCGTCGCGCGCGACGAGCTCGAGCCGCTCGTGGACGAGCAGCGCGGGAGAGGGCGAGCGCAGGAGGACGTAATCGAACCTCGTCAGCTCCGGTTGGCGGAGCCAGCTCGGGCCGAGCCCTGGCATCGGGTTCTTGCCGCCGACGTACTGAATGAAGTTCATCCCATAGCCTGCATAGGAGCTGTTCGGCAGGCCGCCGTGGCGCACCGTGGCGATCTCCTGGACCGCGCGGAGCGGCTTGACGGGGAACGCCTCCGTCGCCCCCCACGCGTCGAGGGGCGCCAGCAGCGTTTGGCCGTGAGATAGCCTGTCGATGAGCCGGGACGCGCCGACCGTCTCTCGATGGAAGTCGGCGAAGCGCCCGCAGAGGTGGAGGAGCAGGGCGCCGGCGCCGATCGCCATCGAGGCGAGGAGGCCCGCTCTCGGCGCGGGGCGCGCCGGCAGGTTCCAGGCGAAGGTGAAGAGCAGCGCCGCCATCCAGGGGTGCCGGTTGTTGATCCCCTCGACCCCGAGGCAATACGAGGGCAGGACCACGTGACAGGCCACGCTGGCGAGCGCGAGCACGGCGAAGGCGTTCGGGACCCGGTACCGGGCGGTCGGCGACCCGGGCGACGCGTGCGGCGCGGTGGGCTCGGCGGTGGCGCTGGCGAGGACGAGCAGCGCGAAGAGGAGCACGTAGCCGACCGAGATCGGGAGGAGCACCCCGACGAACTCGGGGAGCTGCGCTGCGTTCTCGAAGAACGGGGGCCACGCCGCGACAGGGCCGGGGACCGCGGCGCCGGAGGGCCTTGTGAGCACCGACCTGGCCACCCAGACCGCGAAAAGGACGAGCGATGGCGCGAGCGGGAGCAGCGCCCGCCATCGCTCCCGCGGCCCCGGCGCCCTCCAGAGCGCCCAGAGCAGCGTGACGTCGAGGAGGAGCTGGGCCAGCGCGAGCGCGTGCCACAGGAGCAGGGCGACCGCGATCGCGGCGAGGCCGACGCCGAGGCGCGGCGACGGCCGGTCGAGCCATCGCACCGCGACGGCCAGGCCCAGCACGACGAGCGGCGGGGCCGTCGCGAACGCGAAGAAGCCGCCGCTCACCCAGTACGAGTGCACGAGGGGGAAGACGAGCAGCACGCACCAGCGATCCCGCCGGAGCACGCGGAGGAGGAGCATCGAGGCGGCGGGCAGGGCGACGGTGTAAGCGGTGAGGAGGACCTTGCCCGCGATCTCGATGGAGCTCACGGCCGCGATCGCCCGCGCGAGGAGGATCGGCAGGACGAGCGGCGCGATGGGCCAGCCGGTCGTGTAGGTGCCGTGAAAGGGCGAGGCGGGATCCCCGAGGTCCTGGAACGCTCGGACGAACGTCAGGAAGGGTGGGTAATCCATCATCGGCAGGAGGTCGGTCAGCCAGAAAGGCACCGCTGCGAGGAGCGTCAGCGTGAAGACCGTCACTCCATAGGCCCAATGAGCCCACGGCAATCGTGCGCTGGGACGGTCCATGGCCTGATCGAGGTGAGGGGATTACTTGGCGCGCTTCATCACGCGGCCTGGATTCACGTTGTTCGTCCAGTACACGCTCGTCTCGTCGAGCGCAATCTCCCAGGGCATCTCCTGCGCTTCGGCGAACGTCTCCGCGACGCCGCCATCGAGCGGCGTGCGCCTCACCGCGCCGTCGTTCGGGGCGGTCCAGTACACGTGCGTCGCGTCGACGGCGATGCTGCGCGCGTGCAGCCCCGCCCTGACGAGCGTGATGTCCCTCCCACCGCCCTCGCGCTGGGTCTTGTGGACGTCGCCGTCCTGGTTCACCCAGTAGACGTGCGTCGCGTCGACGGCGATGCCCCGCGGCTGGCGCTGGTCCGCGGCGAGCGTCTCCGCCTCGCCTCCGGCGATCGGCGCCCGCAGCACCATGCCTTTCGAGACCGTCTCCGCGTCGAGCGTCCAGTAGACGTGCGTCGCGTCCACCGCGAGGTCGAACGGCTCGTTCTGCTCGGTGACGAGCCGCTCCGGTTCGGCGCCGCCCGCGAGCGACATCTTGTTGATGGTGTATCCGACGGCATCGGCCCAGTAGAGGTTCGTCGCGTCCACCGCGATCGCGACCGGCTTCGACTGCTGCGTGAGCTCCACCGGGTCGGACCGGTCGATCGGCGACCGGCTCAGGTAACCGAGCACGTAGCTCGACCAGTAGACATAGTCCCCGGCCACCGCGATGTCCCACGGGCTGTGCACGCCCGTGGCCAGCGCCGCGGGCGCGCCTCCGCGCTTCGACACGGCCATCACCGAGCCCTCGACGGCCTGGTTGGTCCAGTAGACGCGCTCCGCGTCGAGCGCGATGCCGACCGGATTCCGGAACCCCTCCGCGAGCACGACCGGCTGGCACGCCGACGCCTCGCAGGCGCCTCCCTGGCAGTCATGGCCGCAGGTGCCGCAGTGCAGCGGATCGGCCGCCGTGTCGACGCACGCCTCCTCGCAGTACGCCTCGCCGGACGGGCACACGCACGCGCCGTCGTCGCACGACCCGCTGCCGCCGCAAGGCGTCCCGGCGTCGGCCGGCTCGAATCCACAGATGCCGTCGTCGCAGACCGGGACCTGGCAGACGTCGCCTCGAGGGCACTCGTCCGCCGCGCCGCACGTCTCCGGCGGCCCGCCGCCTGCACCTCCGTCGCCGCCTGCACCTCCGTCGCCGCCTGCGCCCCCGCCGCCTGCACCTCCGCTGGCGCCCGCGCCGCCTGCGCCTCCGGTGCCGATGACTTCGTAGTAGTCCTGGTCCCCTCCGAGGAGGGCCGTGCAGGCCGACGAGAACGCGAGGCCCGCGGCGATCACCCAGCGTGCGCGCACTCTTTCCATCAGGTCACCATGCCCCTCGCACATCGAGCGCAGCGCCGCCCGAGTCGAGCGGCGCCACGCTCGCGGCGATCCACGTCCCGCGGGACGCGCCCGGGTTTGCGGCCCTCGGCTCGGTCAAGATCAGCACTGCGGCGGCGCCGGCCCCGGCGAGGCCGACTCCGAAGCCGATCGTGCTGGCGAGCCCGAGCGCCTTCATCGCGTCGGCAGCCGTCTTTCCCTCGTGATTGCACGCCGTTCCGGCGCAGTTCCTGTCGACGACGCTCTTCCTCTCCATCGCGAGCGCGCCGGTGACGCCGCCCACCGCGAACCCCGCGAGGCCCAGCCCACCCGCGAGGTAGGTCGCGAGGCGGCGCCCGCCGGCTCCCTCGTCGCGCGTCGTCGGGGCGGGCGGCGTGCTGACCTGGAGGGGGCTCGCCACGCCCGCTGCACCCGAGTCCCCGGGCGGCGGCGGCGAGGGCGGCGGTGGTGGCGGCGCCGTCACCTCCAGGGTCACGGTCTTTTCCTCTCCCTTGTCGAGGGCCACGGAGCGCTCGAAGACGGGACCTCCAGGGGCCTGCGCCCTGATGAGGTGCTTCCCCGGATCGAGAGGCAGCCGGGACCCGATCGCCGTGAGGGCGAGGGTCCGACCGTCGAGCTCGACCGACGTGCCCGGCGGCGCCTGTGGCGGCAGCTCCAGCCGGAGGCCGGGCACATGGCGCGCGAGCGCTTCTCGCTGCGTGCGCGCGCTCTTCTCGCGATCGCCTTGCGCGCGCTGCTGTCCGGGCGTCAGGGTGGGGTAGAGCGCGAGGTACTCGTCGAACCGGGCGATCGCCGTCGCGAGCCGTCCCCGCAGCGCCTCGCACTCGGCCAGCGTGAACAGCGTGCCGGGCCGCGGGTCGATCTGCTGGCTGTACTCGATGGAGGGGCAGCCCTCCTCGAAGCGCCCCGCCTCCATGAGCGAGACGCCATGATCGAACGCGGCCTGGGCGGGATCGGAGGGGGCAGCCGAGGCCGCGCCCGCGGCGGCGAGCGCGCTCGAGAGGCAAGCGGCGGAGAGGGTGGTTCGCGCGGTGTTCATCGGGGCGTTCGGGCGTTCGTGGCGTCGTCGGGGCTCTCGGGATCCTCGCGCGCGGCGAGCCTCTCTCAG
Source organism: Sorangium sp. So ce1153 (assembly GCF_051521595.1). Classification (NCBI taxonomy): domain Bacteria; kingdom Pseudomonadati; phylum Myxococcota; order Polyangiales; family Polyangiaceae; genus Sorangium; species Sorangium sp. So ce1153. The sequence goes on along the minus strand of NZ_CP150361.1, from coordinate 9,448,536 downwards.
TCGCGCGTCCATCTCTTCTTCTTGACGGTCGGGGCGCCCGCGGGCGCCTGCGCGCCCCGCGCCGCGGAGGCGGCGCCTGCCGAGGGCGCGGCGGAGGCGGCGCCAGCCAGGGGCGCGGCCGAGCCAGCGCCGGGAGGCGCGACGCCTGATGGCGCGGCGGAGGCGGGCTCGGGCGGGACGTCCGATGGCTCGGCGGAGGCAGCGCCGAGCGGCGCGATGCCGGGCGTGACCTTCGGCTCCGCGTCCGGCGCGATGCTCGCGGCCGCCGGCGTACCCGCGGGGGTGCTCCCCGCGGGCGCCGGCGCGCGCTCGATCTGCGTGGCATAGACGACCGCGCCGAGGAGCCCGCCGACCGCGAGCGCGATCGCGATGCCGGCGATCCGCCCCACCCGCGACGGCGCGCTCGCGGGCGCTTCGGCGTGAAGGGTCCCCGGGGGCGCCGGCGTCTTGTCCGGCTCGTCCTGCGGGTCCGGCGCCGCCTGGAGCGGCGTGCCGGCGGGCACGGACGCGACCGTGGGGCGCGCGGCGAGCTCGGCCATCCAGTCCGGCGGCCTGGGGGCGCTCGGCGGGGGCGCGACCTCCAGCGCCTCCGCGAGCGCGCGCACCGCGTGCGTGGCGACCTGGAACCGCTCCTCGGGCCGCATCGCCGTGGCCCTGTCGAACCACGCGTCGAACGCCGGCGGGAGCGCCACGCCGCTCGCGGCCGCGCGCGCGCTCGCCGGCTCGGGCTTCCCGCGCGAGGCGGCGGCGAGGATCGCGAGGAGGTTGCCGGTCTTCTCCTCCTGGACCCAGTACGAGGCCCCGACGAGGAGCGTGTACGCCACCATGCCGAGCGCATACACGTCCGTCGCGCCGCTGAGCGCGGCCCCGTCGAACTGCTCGGGCGCCATGTAGATCGGCGTGCCCACCCCGTGGGTCGCGCGCCCCACGCTCGAGGTCTCGGCGACGAGCTTGGCAATGCCGAAATCCAGGATCTTCACGCGGGGCTGCCCGTCCTCGCGCTGCGTGAGGAAGATGTTCTCGGGCTTGAGGTCGCGGTGGACGATCGCGGCCTTGTGGGTCCGGTCGAGCGCCAGCGCGGCCTGGTGGAGGTACGTCACGACCTCGAGGGCCGACAGCCTGCCGAGGCGCTCGATGCGATGGTCGAGGTCCTCGCCGCGCAGCAGCTCCATCACGAGGAACGGCATGCGCGTCTGCTCGTCGATGCCCGCGTCGAAGACCTCGACGATGAACTCGCTCTCGATGTCCGCTGCAATTTTCGCTTCCCGCTGGAAACGGTCGCGCAGATTGGGGCTCTCGAAGAGCGTCGGGTGCATGATCTTGAGGGCGCGCCGCCGGTTGGTCTCGAGGTGTACGGCCTCGTACACGGCGCCCATGCCCCCGACGCCGATGACGCGGCCGAGGCGGTAGCGTCCGGCGAACACGGCGCCCTCCGCGAGCGCGAACGACATCAGCGGCCGCCTCGTGCGTCGTGCCCGCGCCGTGCGCGCGGCCGCGTCCCTCTCCCCGGCATGGCGCCACAATTTTCTGTTCGCGCCGGGCCGTCAAGCCCTTGAACGCACACCGTCGCGCCGGACCCGTCGTCGCGCCGCGCGCGGCCCGGCCGGGCCGAGCGCACGATTGCGACGCGCGACGCTGCTTGCGCCCGCCCTCGAGCAGCGAGGCGGGGAGGGATACAGAAGGCAGCGGGAGCGAGATACATACAGAGACGGAAGGCCGCGCGTGGTGGGCGCCCCGGCGACGACGCGCGCGCTCTCTCTCCACGCAACGCCTTGCACAGACCCGCAATGTTCCGCTCCCGCCGTGCGGACTCCATCGCTGCGACAGGGGCCATTGCGCGGTCGATTCGCGCTGTCGTCTCGGCGGCACGTCGCTTGCCAAATACGAATCACAAGACGCCAGGAGCCAGACGACCTGTGAAAGGCGAAAGGCGCGTCAGGGCCAGCCATGGAGTCGGCCGGGCCGGCCGCGCAGACCGCGCAGCGCGGCCCGGCAGAGATCATCGCATCAAGGAACACACTCGCCTCCCGGAAGGGAAGGCACGAACGAGAGGTATCTGTATGTTGAATCACCTGTTCTCGACGTCTCGTCGTCTCGTCCTCATGGGCTCTCTCTCCCTCGGGGTCATGTCGCTCGCGTCGGTCGGCTGCGCCGTGGGCGCGCCTGCCGGTGACGACATCTCCGAGGACGCCGGCGACACGGAGGAGACCTTCGAGGAGTTCGTCGCGCGCGCCTATCAGGAGCCAGAGACGGGTATCTACATCGTCGATGGCGACATTCCCGTCGACGGCCTCGATGGGCTCGAGCGGTTCTACGAGCGCCACGTCCGGCGCGGCGCGCTCATCGTCCACCAGGACCACGGCAAGGACGTGAAATGGAGCGACCGGAAGAAGCTGCACCTCAGCTATTGCGTGAGCGCGGCGTTCGGCGCCCAACACGGCACCGTGGTCTCCGCGATGGAGAGCGCCGCCGCGGCGTGGGAGGGGGCGGCGCACATCGACTTCGTTCACCTCGCGGACCAGGACGAGGCGTGCGACGCGCGCAACAAGAAGGTCGTCTTCGACGTGAGCCCGGTCAAGGATCAGCCGTACTACGCGCGCGCGTTCTTCCCGGACAGCAAGCGCCGCGATCGCAACCTCCTCATCGACGCCGCCGCCCTCGAGCCGATGGATTTCTGGACGCTCACGGGCGTCCTGCGGCACGAGCTCGGCCACGCGCTCGGCTTCCGGCACGAGCACACGCGGCCCGAGGCGGGCGCGTGCTTCGAGGACGACAACTGGCGCGCGCTGACGCCCTACGACGCGGGCTCGGTGATGCACTACCCGTGGTGCAACGGCACGAACTGGGGAGACCTCGAGCTGACGGAGGACGACGCCCGCGGCGCCGCCGCCCTCTACGGCCCTCCCTGCTGGTGAGCCACTGACCGCGGCAGCGCGCCGCGGTCAGTGGCGCGCGAGGGCCGCGCGTGAGAGCATGGCGCCCCGTGGCCGAGGTCGAGCTCAACATCCAGCGTTACTCGGCCGAGGTGGTCGCGCACCGGCACGCGCACCACCAGCTGGTCTTGCCCGTGGAAGGCGCGCTCTCGCTCTCGATGGACGGGCGGGAGCTCAGGGTGGCGGGGCTCTCGGGCATGCTCGTCCCGAGCGACGCGCGCCACGCCTTCGCGGCGCCGGACCGGAACCGCTTCCTCGTCATCGACGTGCCGCACGCCGCGGCGGAGCAGCTCGGCGCCGCGCCGTGGTTCGAGCGGGCCGCCGGCGAGCCGATCGCCCTCGACGCCGCCGTCGCGCTCCTGGTGCGCGCCGCGGCGGACGAGCTCGACGGCGTCGGCTCCGTCGCGCTGCGCCGGCAGTGGGCGGGGCTGCTCGTGCTCACGCTGGCCGAGCGCGGCGAGCGCGGACCACGCCGCGCGCCCGAGAAGCTGCGCCGCGCGCTCCGCTTCATCGACGAGCACGCGCACGAGCCGATCACGGTCGCGGACGTGGCGGCGCACGCGGAGCTGAGCCCCGGCCACCTCCACCACCTGTTCCGCACCGTCCTCGGCGCGACGGTGCAGGATCGCATCGCGGCGCTGCGCCTCGCGCGCGCGACCGAGCTGCTGTCCCGCACCGACCTCGGGATCGCCGAGATCGCGCTCCGCTGCGGCTACGCCGATCAGAGCTGCCTGACCCGCAGCCTGCGGCGCCGCCACGGCGTGACCCCGGCGGCCCTGCGCCGCGCCGCCCGGTCTGGACGGCCGGTCGAGCCGCGGCGCGGGCGCGCGCTGCCGCGGGACGGAGGCGCGTAGCGCCGGCAGGTCGCGCGGGAAGCCCGGAGCCCTGGCACAGGGCGGCGGAGCCCAGGCCAAGACGGCGGCGGGCCGGCGCAGCATGCTCGGCGCCATGTCGGACACGACGTCTGCGACGCGACCCTCGCGGCGAGCCGCCACCCTGGCGGGCGTCGCGGCCATCGGCCTCTGGGGCAGCTTCGCGCTGCTCTCGACCTCGGTGAGCAGCCTGCCGCCGCTCCAGGTGCTCGCGTCGACGTTCGCGATCGCCTCGCTCCTCGGCATCTCGCGGATCGCGCGGCGCGGCAGCGGCGGCCTCGGCGCGCTGCGCCAGCCGCCGAGCAGCTGGCTCCTCGGCGTCGGCGGCCTGTTCGGGTACCACGCCCTCTACTTCTACGCGCTGTCCGCGGCGCCGCCCGTGCAGGTGAGCGTCATCTCGTACCTCTGGCCGCTGCTCATCGTCCTGCTCTCGGCGGCGCTCCCCGGCGGTCGCCTGCGCCGCCGGCACGTGGCCGGGGCGCTGCTCGGGCTCGCGGGCGTGTGGACCGTCCTCGCCGCCGGGGGCGACCTCGGCCTCCGCGCCGCGCACGCGCCCGGCTACCTGGCCGCGCTCGGCTGCGCGCTCGTCTGGTCGACGTACTCGGTCCTCCAGCGCCGCTTCGCCGACGTCCCCGCCGACGCTGTCACCGGCTCGTGCGCCGCGACGGCCGCCCTGGGGCTCGCCGGGCACCTCGCGCTCGAGCGCACCGTGCTGCCCACGGCGGGTCAAGCGCTCGGCCTGCTCGCGCTCGGGCTCGGCCCCGTGGGGATCGCGTTCTTCGCCTGGGACCACGCGACGAAGCACGGCGACCTGCCGCAGCTCGGCGTGCTGTCCTACGGCGCGCCGGTCCTCTCGACGCTGCTCCTCTGCCTCGCCGGCCACGCCGAGGCGAGCCCCCGGCTGCTCGCGGCCTGCGCCCTCGTGGCCGCCGGCGGCCTCGTGGCGACCGCGCGCGCGGGCGCGCGCGGACGCGCCAACGACGCCCCGCGCCGCGCGCGAGCCAACAACTTGCATTGACAAGTAAATGCTCCGTGGTACGTTCGGTCCACCATGCGCGACCAGTTCACGGCCGACGGGGGGATCGTCCTCGACAACGCGCTCAGCTACTGGGTGGCGCGCGTGTACCTCGCGTCCCGCGCCGCGATGTACCGGCGCTTCCGCGCGCACGGCGTCGAGATCACGCCCGAGCAATGGATGGTGCTCGTCCGGCTGTGGGAGCAGGAGGGCGTCACGCAGACGCACCTCGCCGAGCGCACCTTCCGGGACGTGCCCACGATGAGCCGGATCCTGGCGCTCATGGAGCGCGACGGGCTGGTCGAGCGGCGCCATGACCCGACGGACCGGCGGGCCCGGCTCGTCTACCTCACGGCGCGCGGGCGACAGCTGCGCAAGGCCCTGTCGGGCGAGGCCATGGCCCTCGTCGACGCGCTGCGCGCCGGCATCCCGGAGGACGATCTCCTCACGACCCGGCGCACGCTCCAGCGCATCCTCGCGAACCTCGAGCCCGAGGGCTGAGCGCGGCGCCCGCCTCGGCCCCGCTCCCTGACACCCAATTGGTTGCATTGACAAGTACATGACTCAAGGAGAGACCCGCATGAGCCAGCCCGCCGCTTCCCCTCATTTCCCCGCCCATACGACCGGCTCCGCGCCCGCGGCGGTCCGCCCTGCGCTGGAGCGGACCGCGCGGAAGTTCGGCTTCCTGCCGCTGCCCGTGGCGCGCTTCGCGACCTCGCCGCTCCTGGTCCGCGCCTTCGACGATCTCCTCGCCCTCTTCGAGGAGGCGACGCTCTCGCCGGTCGAGCGCGAGGTCGTGGTGATGGTCGTCGCGACCGAGAACGGGTGCGATCTCTGCCGGACGATGCACCGCGGGCTGCTGCTCCGCGCGGGGGCTCCGCCGGCGGTGGCCGCGGCCCTGTTCGAGCGGACGCCGGTGCCCGACGCGCGCCTCCAGGCGCTCGCGGCGTTCACCGAGGCGACGCTGCGGGAGCGGGGTCAGGTGTCGGACGCGGATCTCGACGCGTTCATCGGGGCGGGCTTCACCGCCGAGCAGGCGCTCGAGGTGATCGTCGGCGTCGGCACCTTCACCCTGTCGACGTTCGCGAACCGGATGACCCGCACCCACGCGCTCCGCTGACGCGCCGGGCTCGCGGGCCCCCGCCGCCCCGGCGCGCCTCCCCGCGGGCAGCGCGGCGTTCAGTGCTCCGCGAGGCCCTCGGTCGCGCTCGGCGTCGCGAAGACGCCCTGCGCCTCGTCTGCCGGCGCCCACAGCCCCGCGCACATCAGCGGGCCGCCGGTGATCTCGGGCTGCGGCCCCGGGCGCGCCTGCACCTCGTCCACGTGCACGCACACATTGACGTGCACGCGCGCGTCCGCCCCGTCGCGCCGGGCCAGCTCCTCGTGCAGCGCCCCCGCGAAATCGAGCGCCGCGCGCCGCTCGCTTTGCTGCTCGACCGTCCCTGCTGGCAAAAGGCGCACGCCGAGCACCTCGTTGCCTGTCGTCGAGGCCAGGATGAACCCCGCGCGCGCGAGCTGCGACTCGGCCATATCGAGCACCTGCCCGATATCGGCCGCGAGCGCCTCGTCGAGATCGTCGGAGCCGCCGCGCGTCCTGACCTCCAGGTATACCGCCACCGCCGGCAGCGTCGGGTCGGGCCCGCTGTGCGCGCCCGACGCGGGCTCGCCGATCGCCTCCCGGAGCGCCCGCACCAGCTCCTCCACCGAGCTGAACCGCCGCTCGCGCCGCTTCTCCATGCAGCGCAGCACCACTGCGTCGAGCTCGAGAGGGAGCGGGACCCGCAGGCTCGGGGGCATCGGCGGCTCCTCGAGGTGCTTCCGGACCATCTCATCCATATCGTGTGTATGGAATGGTAATCTCCCAACGAGCATACGGTGGAGCAGCACGCCGAGCGCATAGACATCCACCCGCGCATCGATCGGGCCGCCCAGGATCTGCTCCGGCGCCATGATTGAGGGTGTCCCGGGCATTCTTCCGGCGGTGGTCAGCCAGGTCGAGCCCTCCTCCGGCCCCATCATTTTCGCGATCCCGAAATCGAGCAGCTTCACGGTGCGCGGCTTCCCGGAGCAGATGAAGATGTTGCTGGCCTTGACGTCGCGGTGGATGATCCCGGCGGCGTGCGCGGCCCCGAGCGCCGCGCAGATGGGCTCGAATAGATCGAGCGCCTCCCGGGGCGTGAGCCGCGTCTGAGCCTTGATCAGCGCGTCGAGCGTCTGTCCCTCGAGGCGCTCCATCGCGTAGAAGGGCTGGTTGTCATTGAGCTCACCCACTTCGTAGATTTCTACGATGTTGGGATGGGAGATGAGCTGGAGCGCCTCGACCTCGCGCGCGAACCGCTCGACCACTCGGCGAGAGTGGGCTACCGCCTCGCTCAGCACCTTGACCGCTGCGGGCCTCCCTGAACGGGCGTGCCTCGCTGCATAGACGACCCCGCAGCCGCCGCGGGCGATGAATCCCTCGAGGATGTAGTCGCCGGCCACGGTGCCCGGCGCCAGCTCGCCGCGCGCGGTGGCCCTCTCGAACTCCGAAAACGGCCTCGTCTCGTCCTCTTTCGTCATCTCGCCTCACCGTGCAGCGCGTCACGGGGCCGCCGCGCGCGCCGCTGCCCACCCGAGCAAGATATTCGATGAACCGGTATACTCAGGAGCGTTTCGAAATGGTAACTTAAACTTGGCCGACACTCGACACTGAAACGCCGGACCCGTCGCTGAAAGGGGGAACCACGATGTTCCTTTGCTGTACGCGGACTGTTGCGCTCCTCGCAATACCTCTGGTTACTACCGCCTGCATCGGAGCTGAGCTCGACGACGAGTTCGAGGAACCAATCGGGGAGGCCGAGGGGGCTGTCATCAGCAGCAACAGCATTCTCCCCAATGCGCTCCACAAGAATTCCCTCAACTCGACCTCGACCGCGCTCACCCCCGGTGCGCTCAGCCCGACCGCGCTCACCTGGGCCTCCCTCAGCTGGAGCGCGCGCGGGGCCCTCCAGGATCCGGGAACGAACGGCAACCTGTCAAGGGAGCTCTTGCGGTACGTCGTCAGCTGCGCGCTGAGGCCGAACCAGTCGTTCTCGTTCTCGTGGACCGACTCGAGCGGCGCCGTCCACCCGGAGACGTACCACGGCGACCTCGCGATCGCGGACTGGTGGGTGTACGGCCCGCTCAACGATCCCTTCTACCAGCGGCATATGTCGGCGTGCCTCGCCGCGAGGACGAACTGGTACGGCGTCTCGGTGCTGATCTCGCTGCGCTCCAATCAGCCGTTCATGGCCTCGGCCGCCACGGAGCGCTCCAGCTACACGGTGAGGGAGGGCGCGTTCTGGGGGAACCTGTTCAGCTCGACGCCCTACATGCGCGCCTGCTACTCGCCCGCCGGCGTGAACCGCGCGCGGGCGCTCAAGCGTGACTGTGCGGCCGGTCACCTGAACGTAGACCCCGGGTCCGGGGCCACCACCACCCAGGCGTGTGGCCCTATCGCGATCGCCGGGTCGTGCGATACGGTCTGCAGCGTCGTGAACGCCGACGGTGGGTACTACTCCCAATGCCTCGACAACCCCGCGATCCCGGGCTCAGCGCGCACGGACATGGTGGTCACGTCGTTCCTGCCGCCCTAGGGATGGGCGTGCGCCCGGACGCGCTGCGAGGTGAGGGGCAGGGCGGCGCGCCCCTCGAAGGCCGGCGCTGCCCGTCGTGCGGGCGGCGGAACCAGGGCGCGTGCCCCGAGTGCCCGGCGCACGATCTACCGCTGCCGTTCGACGTGACGGTGCCGGACATCACCGAGGTCGTCCCCGTCGCGCTGCCTTACTTCCCCGGCTACCGGACCCTCAGGATGCTGGGGCAGGGGGGGTTCGGCACCGTGTTCGAGGCCGAGCCGGAGGGCGGCGGCGCGACGGTGGCCATCAAGCTCGCGCGCGCCGAGCGCCTCGGCGCAGGCGGGCGCCTCCGGCGCGAGGTCGAGGCGCTGCTGGCCGTGGGCTCGCCCCACGTGCCGGCCGTGCACGCGTGGGGCACGCTCGACGACGGCTCGCCGTACGCCGTGCTCGAGCGCGTCGCCGCGCCGACGCTCGCCGCCCGCCTCGCCCGCCGTCCCGCGCCGCGCGCGGAGGAGGCCGCCCGGCTCGGCCTCGCGACGCTCGCGTCCCTCGAGGGCGTCCACGCGCGCGGCTACGTTCACTGCGACCTCAAGCCCGAGAACATCTTCGTCGACGGCGCGGGGAAGGCGACGCTCATCGACCTCGGCATCGCCCGGGTCGTGGGGCGGCGCGGCGGCGTGCAGGACGACGACCTGGCGCTCGGGACGGCGGAGTACATGGCCCCGGAGCAGTCCGCCGGGCGCGCGGAGCTCGACGCGCGCGCCGACATCTACGCGATGGGCGTGATCCTGTACGAGCTCTTCGCGGGCCGGCCGCCGTTCTGGGGGCCGCGCGCGGCGGTGCTGGAGGACCACAGGAGCCGCAGGCCCCCGCGCCTCGCGGCCCGCGTCGCCGTGCCGCGGGCGATCGAGGAGGTGGTGCACCGGTGCCTGGCGAAGGACCGGAACGAGCGGTTCGGCAGCGCGACCGAGCTCCGCTCCGCGCTGGAGCGCGCGCTCGGGGACGAGCTCGCTTCGAGCGAGCGCGACGCGCCGCGGGCCGGGAGCGGCGCCCCGCGCCGCGCGGTGGGGCTCCTGTTCTTCGAGGGCGCGGACGACCGGGTGGCCGTGCAGCGCCGGATCCGGGCGCTCGGCGGCGAGCTCGCGCACGCCTCCGGCTCGCGCTACGCGGCGGTCTTCGGCCACGAGGGCGCGGCGAACCCCGTGCGCCACGCGCAGCGCGCGGCCGACGAGCTCCTGCGCGGGGGGCTGTGCGAGCGGGTCCTCATCGATCTCGCGCCCGTGTCGGTCCAGGTCCGGCCGGGCGGGGCGACGCGCTTCCTGAGCCCGCTCTTCTCGCGCGCCGAGCGGTGGCCGGCGGCGTCTGGCCCGCCGGGGCCGTTCCTCACGCCCGCGGCCGCGGCCGCGCTCCCCGAGGCGTCCGCCGCGGCGGGGGGCGAGCCCTCGCACGAGCCGACGCTCGGCTCCGTCGGCTCGGCGCGCGACGCGACGGATCCCGGCGCGTTCATCGGTCGCGGCGACGTCGTCGAGCCCCTGCTGCGCAGCGCGGAGGAGGCGCTCCGCCTCCGGCTGCCCACGGTCGTGTCCGTGATCGGGGAGCCCGGCTACGGCAAGACACGCCTCTTCGCCGAGCTCGGCGAGCAGCTCCGGGCGCGCCTGCCGCACGCGCAGCTCATCGATCTGCGCGGGCAGGAGCCGACGAGCGGCGCCCCGGACGCGACGCTCCAGGAGCTCGTGCGCGAGGCGCTCGACGTGCCCGACGCGCCCCCGCAGAGCGGGGTCCGCGCGGCGCTCGCCGAGCGGCTCGGGCCCACGCTCGGCGAGGAGCTCGGCTCGGGGCTGGCGATGGCGCTCGGCTGGGTGGACGAGCGGACGGGCGGCGAGGTGTTCCCCGAGATCGAGGCGCTCAAGGCCGCGCCCGGCGCGCTGCGCTCGGCGCGCGTGCGGGCGACGGGGGAGTGCCTGCGCCGGCGCGCGGCCGTCGCGCCGGTGATCATCATCCTCGACGACGCGCAGTTCGCGCACGACGTGACGCTCGCGGCGCTCGAGTACGCGGCGCTCGCGGACGGCGCCGCGCCGCTGTGGATCTGCGCGATGGGGCGCCCGGCGTTCGCGGAGGCGCACCCGTCCTGGGGCGAGCGGGCGGCGCGGCGCGAGACCGTGCGGCTCGGCCCGCTCGACCCGGAGAGCGCGCGGGCGCTGTGCCGGCGGCTGCTCCGGCCCGCGCGCGACGTGCCCGAGCCGGCGATCGATCGCCTGCTCGAGCGCTCGCAGCGGGTGCCGTTCCTGCTCGTCGAGCTCGTGCACGGGCTCAAGCGCGAGGGGATCCTGCGGCGGCACCCGCGGGGCGACGCGTGGTACCTGGCGACCGATGAGCTCGATCGCTTGCCCGTGCTGCCGCTCATCGATCCGCTGGCGCAGGCCGAGATCGCGGCGCTCGGGCCGGCGCTCGGGGCGCACGCGCGGCTCGTCTCGCTGCTCGGCGCGGAGGTGTCGCTCGACGAGGTCGCCGGCGTGCTGCACCACCTCGACCAGCGCGGCGAGGGCGCGGCCTTCCCGCTCGACGCGCGCGTCGGGACCGAGCGGCTGGTCGAGGCGGGGGTGCTGGTGGCCGGCCGGAAGGGCAGGTTCGCCTTCCGTCACGCGCTCGTGCGGGAGGCGATCGCGCACGGGTGCGCCGAGGCGGAGCGGCGGCGGATCCACCTGGCCGCGTACGAGCACCACCGCGCGGCGGCCCACGAGGGCCAGGAGCAGCGGCGGTTCAAGATCGCGTTCCACGCGGCCGAGGCGGGGCTCGCGACGATCGCGGAGGAGGCCTACCTGGAGCTCGCAGAGCGGGCGGCGGCGCGGCACGCCTACGTCGAGGCGGAGCTCTACTACAGCCGCGCGCTGGCGCAGCCCGTCGAGGAGCGCGGCGCGCGGCGGAGGGCGGCGTACCGGGGCCGGGGGCTGATGCGCTACCGGCTGGGGCGCTACCACGACGCGCTCGGCGACCTGGCCCGCGCGCGCGCGATGGCGGTGGAGGAGGGCGACGCGATCGAGCAGATCGACCTCCTGCTCGACGAGGCCACGGCGCTCGACTGGATGGACGACTACGGCCGGTCGAAGGAGCGGGTGGAGCAGGCGAGGGCGCTCGCGCCCGGAGAGCTGCCGCCCGCGCTCTCGGCGCGCCTCTCGATGGGTCTCGCGCGCTCGCTCGCCCGCGAGAGCCGCGAGAAGGAGGCGGCGCCGAAGCTCGAGCTCGCGGCGGCGCAAGCCGAGGCGCTGGGCGACGAGGGCTACGAGACGCTCGTGGCGTCGCTCCTCTTTCTGGGGTTTATCTATCCAGGGCTGGGCAAGCTCGAAGAGGCGGGTGCTGTGCTGGATCGGACGATCCGGATGTGCGAGTCGCGCGGCGACCTCCTGCACCTCGGCCCCGCGATCAGCAACCGCGCGCTCCTGCGCGCGTGCCTCGGGGACAACGAGGGGATGATCCTGGATCTGTGCCGCGTCCTGGCCATCGCGCGCGAGCTGGGCCTCGGGACGATGGAGCTCGTCGGGGAGTTCAACCTGGGCGAGTACCTCTACCTGATGGGCAATCTGGAGATGGCGATGCCGCACGTGGAGCGGGCGGTCGCGCTCGAGCGCCAGCAGCGGGGGGAGGAGGCGCGGCCGGTGGTGCAGCTCCTCCTGGCGCGGCTGCTCCTGTACAAGGGCGAAGAGGGCAAGGCGCGGGAGATCATCGAGGGGATCCGGGCTCAGCAGGTGAAGGCGGCCGCGGAGGGGCGCGAGGGCACGGAGATGGCGCCCGCGGAAGAGGTGCAGTGGTCGATGATCGACCTGGCGACGCGGGACGCGACCGACGAGGCGTGGGACGAGCTCGAGGAGCGGTCGGCCCGCTTCTTCGTGGGGCAGGAGCAGATCGAGGTCATCGAGGCGCGGGCGCGAGCGTGCTCGCGGCGCGGCCGCCACGCGGAGGCGAAGGCGGTGCTCGAGCGGGCGATCGAGGCAGCCGGGAGGATTCCGAATGTGATGAGAGAGCGGCTCGAGCGGCAGCGAGGGAGCTAGTTTCGCGCGTCAGAAATCCTGCCGGAGATCTCTCAACGTGAGATGGCCGCGGCTCACGCGGGCCGCCGGCCGCGCGCCAAGAACAGCGCGCCGGCGAGGAGCGCGAGCCATGGGGCCAGGGCGCCGCGCACCGGAGGGATGCCCGCGGCGCGACAGTCGCAGCCGTCATCGCCGCCGGTGAGCCCGCCACCGCCGCCCGACGACGACGACGAGGCCTGGCTCGACGAGCTCACCACGCTCGACACCGCCGCACCGCCGCCGCCTTCTCCGCCCGGACAACCCCGGTTCGCGACCGCGCCGGCCTCGGTCGGGCAGTCGTCATTCATGTCGCTGATGAAATCGTTGTCGTCGTCCGCGTCGCAGTCGTCTCCCGCGCCGTCGCCGTCCGTGTCTCCCTGTCCCGGATTGGCCGCCCGGGGGCAGTTGTCCGCCTCGTTGGAGACACCGTCCCCGTCGTCGTCGCGATCGCAGGCGTCGCCGACGCCGTTCGCGTTCGCGTCCGCCTGATCAGGGTTCGGCGCCCAGGGACAGTTGTCGCCCAGGAGCACGCCATCGCCGTCGAAATCGATGGCGCCGGGCGTCTGGACCTCGCACGCGGCCCAGGTCGACGACAAGGGCTCGCTGGTCTCGACCGCGCCGGTCACCCCGTTTCCCCCGCTCGCCGCCTGGGCGCCCTCGGTGAAGTCCTGCCGGCAGCTCCCGCCGGAGGCGGACAGCGGCGCGTGCAGCGCGACGTCATCCCCCGCGTCGTCCAGGTAGGAGCTCCGCCCGGCCCCAGGGTCCGGTCCGTCGAGCGATTTACCGGTCTTGTCGACAGGGGCGTTCAGGCCCGTCGTGCCATAGAAGACGTAATCGACGTCCTTCACGAGATCGCTCACGGCGTCCCAGTAAAAAAGGACGAGACACTCATGATCGTTCGTCAGCCCGCGCGTCTCTCCCACCGATCCAGGGAGCGGCAGCCGCATGTCAGGCACCGCGGCGGCCGACCTGCTCTCCCCCGCGCCGAAGGTGCCTGCGCTGTAGATCTCGTAGGTAGGGGGCGAGCCCCAGCCCTCGAACGCCCTCGTCTCGCCGCACCCCATGCGGTAGCACTCGGCCCCTCCGAGCGACACAGTCTGGATCTCGCCGGGCCCGATCTCGGCCCCGGCCGGGAAGCGCACCAGGAAGTCGTTCGTGTTCGGGAGCGTCGCGCTCGTCGTCACGAGCTCGTAGTAGAAGCGGTAATCGGCGAGGTAATAGTCGGACAGGTCCACCGGCGCGCTGCCCGGGTTATAGATCTCCACGAACTCCGCGGCCGCGGGGTGGACGCGGAGCTCCGTGAGGAGGAGCTTCGCGGGGCTCGACACCTGGGCGCGCATCCGGCCGTGGAGCGCGTCGAGCTCCAGCGTGACGACCTGCCCCGCCGCGGCGCTGAACGCGGCGCTCGAGGAGTCCTTCGGGGCGTAGCTCCAGCCGTTCGCGCCGAGCCTCGTGGTCCAGGGGCCCTGCGCCGCGAACTTGAAGAGCGCGCCGGAGAGCGGCGCCCGGGCCACGAAGCGGTACGTGTGGACATGATCGCCCGCGACACGATCGCCGAGGAGGCCGTCGTCGCGCGCGACCGTCAGCGTCGAGGACGAGTTCCAGTCCGTATCGCCCACGGAGCGCTGCCAGTCTCCGACGGCGACCCACACCTGCGGCGCGCCGTCCGCGGCGAGCGAGGCGCTGCGCGAGTCCGAGGCCGACTCGGTAGCTGGCAAGAACCCCTGTGCGGTCAGGTCGCGCGTGTCGTAATAAAAGGTGACATCGTAGGGCGCTGTCCCGCCGGCCAGGGTGAAGCGCAGGTTGTCCCCGGTGGCCGCACCCGCACCGCCATCGCCGAGATCCTCCCCGTTCCGCGAGACCTTGTACTCGATCTCGCCCTGCCCCGCGAACGAGACGGTCGCCGTGAAGACGCCGTCCCCGGCCTCCGCGTCCGGGGCGACACCATCGTCGCGGAGGGGGGCGCCCAGGCGCACGTCCCACGCTCCGAGCTCCCGCGCGGAGCCGGTCACCGTCGGCGAGGCGAGCACGACCCTCGGCAGGAGCAAGAGCAAAGCGAAGTTGATGCCGACGAATGAACGGTGTCGTCGCACAGGGGCCACCTCGGTGCCGGGGCGAGTATCCGGACGAGTGAACCCTAGCGCAGGACGGACGAACAACGAAGTCACAAAGCAGGAATAGCGCCAGCGCTCGTGTGGCACCCTCTCATGCGTCATCCATCGATGAGCGCTGAATCCGACGTTCGGCCGTCTGCTGGAGCGACGGAGGTGGGGCGACGGAGGCATCGATATCGCGGGATCGTGGCTCGGGCGCCGGCAGCTCGGCGGGCCCGGGCCGAGCCTCGCCGTCACCGCGGGACAGCCGCCGGGACGGGCCGAGGCGGGTCCTCGCGATGGGAGACGCCCGCGGCACCACCCCTCGCGCCCGCCTGGCCAGCAGGATCGCGCGACGCGTGCGACGCGTGCGATGCGTGCGATGCGTGCGATGCGTGCGATGCGTGCGATGCGTGCGATGCGTGCGATGCGTGCGATGCGTCAAAGAGCGCATGTGCCGTGGTGTAGTCGAGCGCCGCGCCAGCGGTGTCGCCCTGCTCGCAGCGCAGGTCGGCGCGCGCGTGGAGCACGGCAGCCTGACCGGCGCCGTCGCCGAGCGCCTCGAAGAGGTGCAGCGCATCCTCGTAGTCGCGCTGCGCGCCCGGGAGCGCGCCCCGCTGGCGGCGCAGATCGCCGCGGGCCTTGAGCGCGGCGGCCTCTCCGCGGCGGTCCCCGCTCTCCCGGTACAGGAGGATCGCATTGCCGTAGTCGCGCGCCGCGAGCGCTGTCTGCCCCTCTCGCAGGCGCAGGTCGCCGCGGGCCTGCCACGTGCGCGCGTGCGTCTGCTCGTACCCGAGCGCCCGGAGGATCTCGGGCCGCGGGAGGACGTCGCGCGGGGCGCGGGCGCCAGCCCCGCGGCGCTCGTCGGCGCTGCTCGGCGGCGAGCGGAGCTGGCTGAGCACGCGCTCCTCCACGCCCTCGAGGATGTAGAGCGCCCGGTCATAGTCGCGCGCCGCGCCCGTGAGGTCGCCCTCCCTGAAGAACAGATCGCCGCGCGCCTTCAGCACGTTGGCCTCGCCCAGCCGGTCGCGGCAGGCCCTCAGCAGCGTGAGCGCGCAGCCGTAGTCGGCCGCCGCGCCCTGCGCGTCGCCCTGATCGAGCCGGAGGTTGCCGCGCGCGAGCAGCCCCATCGCCTCTCCGGCCCGGTCGGCCGCCTCCCTGAAGAGCGGCAGCGCCCGCTCGTGATCGCGCGAGGCGGCCGCGGGATCCCCCAGCCGCCGGCGCAGATCGCCGCGGAGCAGGAGCGCGGTCGCCTGGCCCCGCCCCTCGCCGGCCGCCTCGAGCGCGGCGAGCGCCTCGTCGTAGTCCGCCGCGGCGGCCTCGAGCGCGCCCTCGCGGGCCCGCAGCCCGCCGCGCGCGAGCAGCTCCTTCGCGCTGCGGATGCGGTCGTCCTCGGGCAGCGAGGAGATCCGCGCCGCCGCGCGCTGGGCGCTGGCGCGCACGGCCTTGCGGAGGACGTCGCGGTGACCCGGGCGGCCGCGGTCGCGGGCGGCCGGCGTGGCCCGGAGCGTACCGAAGGTGCCCCGCCGCTTGCCCGCGAGCTCCGCCCGCCGCGCGCCCTCGAGCGCCGCGAGCGCGCGTGCGCGCAGCTCGGGCAGCGCCTCTCCGGCGAGGCGCGCCGCCTCGTCGAGCAGGCGCTGCTGGACCTCGGCCGGGAGCCCGAGGTCCAGCACCGTGCAGGCGTCGACGAGCACCCGCGCCAGCACGTCGACGCCGCGCCCGCCCTCCCGGAACGGGGCCGTGTCGAGGGCGGCCATGAGATCGCCGGCGACGCGCCGGCACATCGCCGCCTCCGGCCGCCCCTCGACCGCGGCCGTCCAGAAGAGGAGCGCCTGCATCGCGTCCACGGCGCCGCGCTGCAGCGCGGCCAGGCGCTCCGCGTCGCCAGCGACGTCCTTGAGGGCCACCGCGCGCATGAGCGGCGCCAGCCGGTAAGTCTGCGAGCCCTGGTCGAACGAGACCAGCCGGCCGTGCACGAGCAGCTGCAGCGGCCGCGCCGCCGAGGGCGCAGGCTTGCCCGCCGCGGCGGCGACCACCTCCAGGGGAACGCCCGGGGTCGGCAGCGCGGCGAGCGCGTGGACCACGGCGCGCGCATCCTCCCCGAGCGACTCCAGCGCGTCGCCGAAGACGACGCCCACGATCTCGTCCTCGGGACCCTCCGGATCCAGGTACATTGCATTTTTCCGCACGTACGCTTCGGCCGACATCCCGGTCCGCCGCAGCGTGGCGGCGGCGACCTCGATCGCGGTGGGCAGATACCCGAGCGCGGCGATGAGCGCATAAGCCCACTGGACCTCGGCCGCCGGCGGCGCGTCCGTCCCCCATGCACCCTGGGAGAGGACGGACAGCGCAGCGGAGATCGAGAGCGCCGAGACCTTGAGCTCAGCTGTCTTCCGATCTCCGGACGTGGAGCGGAACCTCGACATTTCGCCTCTGTTCATTCCAGAAGAGCTGGTTATCCGAGCAGGCGGCGCGGGGCTCTCGGCCCTTGACGACACGCCTGCTGGCTCCCCATGAGCCTGGAGATCGCTGCTGTTCGAGGAGCTTAGCGCGGCGCAGGACGGGCTCAACACACTTCCAGAGTTTCGCGCGGCGCCCCGCGCTCCACGCCATCCACGCCATCCACGCCATCGACGACATCCGCGCCACCGCCCCGCTGCGGCGCCGCGCCCCTGGCACACGCCCGGCATCGGCCTGGCGCTCATGCAGAGGCGCCATCGACGACATGGATTGGTGGAAACCGGCGCTGGACGCGCGTCCTTCGCCGCCGGCCTGTCTGTCCCGCGGCCGGGTCGAAGCGAGAAGAGCCTGCCCACCTCCGCGAGGGCTGCGGTGAGACGAGCGGCGCGGGAGGAAGGCCGTGGGCGGGAGATCCGGGCCGGAGGCGAGGTCGTTTATGTGACCGAGACGGGCACCGGGGCGCCGGTCGTGCTTCTGCCCAGCATGCTGCTCAGCGGCATGACCTACCGGCCCACGGTCGAGGCGATGGCGCGGCGGGCCCGGGTGCTCGTCGCGGAGCTGCCCGGCTCGGGCCGCGGCTCGCGCCTCCGCGCGCCGTGGACGCTGGAGCAGTACGCGCGCTGCGTCGACGAGGTGATGCAGGTCTTGCAGCTCGAGGGGGTCACGCTGATCGGTCACTCGATGTCTGGCGCCGTGGCGCTCGTCGCCGGCGCCCTGTACCCCGCGCGGCTGGCGGGGCTCGTGCTCGCCGATGCCGTCGGCGTCAACCCGCCGGGCTCCGTCCTGGCGCTGCTCCTCGGGCGCATGGCCGACGGGTCGCTCGAGCCGCGGTTCTCCGTGCGCGCTCCGCCCGCGCTCCTCTATAACCTGCTCTTCCACACGCGCAGCGCGCTGAGCTTCGTGCGGCTCGCCGCGACGGCGGAGCTGAGCGGCCACGCCCAGCGCGTGCGCGTGCGGACGCTGCTGGCGTGGGGCGCGCGCGATCACACGGTGCCGCTCGGCTCGGCCCTCGGCCTTCAGCGCCTGATCCCGGGCTCGACCCTCGCTATCTCGCCGAAGGGGAGCCACGACTGGATCGTGGAGCGACCAGCGGAGTTCGCGGACGTCGTGGCGACGTTCATGGAGCGCAGCGGCTGAGCACCGGCGGCTGGGCAGGCACAGGCGCCGCTCGGCCAAGCGCGAGGCCCCGATGGGGGTATCGTGGACCGCCGGCGTGCGCTACGCTCGGCTCGTCGCGGCGGTTTCGGCGTGAACCTCGGGAGCGCGGCGCGCGGCGTGGGCCGACGACGCGCCAGGGAGTGGGGCTTGACTGGTTGGTGGCGCCTGCTGGAACAGGCCGCGCGGCGGGCGCGGCTCGCGATGCCGCTCCTCGCGCTGCTGGCGGCGATGGCCGTGTGCCGCCCCGCGCGCGGCGAGGCGGCGCCCGCGGCTCTCGCGAGCGGCGCGAGCAGCGCAGGCGCCGCGGCCAGCGCCCCCGCGCCGCCGGGCCCGCGGCCGCTGCCGCCGATCCCCGCCGCGGGGAAGGTCACCGTGGTCGCGATCGCCGGCGCGATCGACCTCGGCCTCTCGCCCTTCCTGGAGCGCGTCATCGCCGCTCAGGGTGACGGCGACCTCCTGGTGCTCGACATCAGCACGCTCGGCGGGCGCGTCGACGCGGCGCTCGCGATCCGGGACGCGCTGCTCCGGGCCCGCGCCCGCACGGTGTGCTGGGTCAACCCGCGCGCGATCTCGGCGGGCGCGCTCATCTCGCTCGCCTGCGACGTCATCGCGGTCGCCCCCGGCGCGACGCTCGGGGCGGCGACGCCGGTGCAGGTCGGCGAGGGCGGCGAGATGAAGCCCGTCGCCGAGAAGGTCGTCTCGTACATGCGCAAGGAGATGCGCGCGACCGCCGAGGCGAAGGGGCGGCGCGGCGACATCGCCGAGGCGATGGTCGACGCCGACGCGGAGGTCCCCGGGCTCGACGAGAAGGGCAAGCTGCTCACGCTCGACGGCGCGCAGGCGCTCGCGTGGGGCGTCGCCGAGGTGCAGGCCGGCACCGAGGCGGAGCTCTTCGGCGCCCTGGGCCGCCCGGCGCCCGCCGAGATCGCGCGCCCGCGCCTCAGCTCGGCCGAGGAGCTCGCGCGCTTCCTCTCCGATCCGACGCTCTCCGGGCTCCTCATGACCCTCGGGATGCTCGGCATCCTCCTCGAGCTCTACGCGCCAGGCCACGGCGTCTCGCTCGCCGTCGGGCTCTCGTGCCTCGCGCTCTTCTTCTTCGGGCACCACGTCGTGAAGCTCGCGGGCTGGGAGGAGATCGCGCTCTTCGCCGCCGGCGTGATCCTCATCGCGGTGGAGGTCCTCGCCCCGGGCCACATCGTGCCCGGCATCGCGGGCGCGGCGTGCGTGGCGATCGCCCTCGTCCTCTCGCTCCTCGACCTCGAGCGCGTGCCGCTCGAGATCGCCTGGCACGCCGGCTGGCTGCCGCGCGCCCTGGCCACGGCGAGCGCCTCCTTCGCGGCGACGGCGCTCCTCGCCGTCGCCGCCGCCCGCGTCGCGCCGAGGACGCGGCTCGGGCGGCGGCTCGTCCTCGACGCGGCGATCCGCGCCGTCGCCGGCGGACCTCCCGAGCGCGCGGCGGCGCTCGCGCCGTCCGAGGGCCGGGTCGGCACGGCCGCCACCGATCTGCGCCCGTCGGGCAAGGTCGAGCTCGACGGCCGCCGCGTGGAGGCGCTCTCGGCGTTCGGGTACGTCGAGGCGGGCGCCCGCGTCCGGGTGCTCCGCGCGGAGGCCGGCCGGCTCGTCGTGAGGGCGATCCCGGCCAGCGCGGACGGCGCGGGCGGCGCGGGCGACGAGGAGCGCGGCGCGTGACCCCGGCGCTGCTCGTCGTCCTGCTGCTCGTGGTGGGCCTCGTGCTGCTCGCGATCGAGGTGTTCGTCATCCCCGGCGTCGGCCTCGTCGGGCTGCTCGGCGGCGCGGCCGTCGTCGGCGCGGTCGCGGTCGCGTGGGCGACCCTCGGGGCGGCGCACGGCCTGCTCGCCCTCGGCGCGGGCGTCTGCGCGGCGGGGCTCCTGTTCTGGGCGTTCGCGGGGACCCGGGCGGGGCAGAAGATGGTGCTGCGCGAGACCCAGCGGAGCGGGCGCGGCCCTGACGCGCGGCTCGCCGCGCTGGCCGGCAAGGAGGGCAGGGCGCTCACGCCGCTCCGCCCCGCCGGCACGGTGGAGATCGACGATCGCGCGGTCGATGTCGTGACCGACGGCCTCTACGTGGAGGCCGGCACGCCCGTGCGCGTGTCGAGCGTGGAGGGGAACCGGGTCGTCGTCGAGCCGCGCAAGCCCTAGGGAGCGCGCGAGACGCGGCCCTTCACGGACAGGGACGGGTGGAGAGGGGATATGGAGATCATCTCGGTCATCGTGATCGGCGGGCTCGTGCTCGTCGCCATCATCGCGACGCTGTACATGGTGCCGCTCCGGCTGTGGGTCGCCGCGCAGGCGTCGGGCGCCGGGGTCTCGATGCTCACGCTCATCGCGATGCGCCTGCGCCGGGTGCCGCCCGACCAGATCGTCAACGCGCGGATCAGCGCCGTGAAGGCGGGCCTCGAGGGGGTGTCGGTCGACATGCTCGAGGCGCACTACCTCGCCCGCGGCCGGGTCGAGGCCGTCGTCAACGCGCTCATCTCGGCGGGCAAGGCGGGGATGGAGCTCGACTTCTCGCGCGCGGCCGCGATCGACCTCGCCGGCCGCAACGTGCTGGAGGCGGTGGCGATGTCGGTGAACCCGCGCGTCATCGAGACCCCGAAGGTCTCGGCGGTGGCCAAGGACGGCATCCAGCTCCTCGCGATCGCGCGCGTGACGGTGCGCGCCAACATCGAGCGCCTCGTCGGCGGCGCGGGCGAGCAGACGGTGCTCGCCCGCGTCGGCGAGGGCGTCGTCTCGACCATCGGCTCGGCCGACGACTACAAGCACGTCCTCGAGAACCCCGACACGATCTCGAAGAACGTCCTCAAGAAGGGCCTCGACGCGGGGACGGCGTTCGAGATCCTCTCGATCGACATCGCCGACGTCGACGTCGGCTCCAACATCGGCGCGAAGCTCCAGACGGAGCAGGCCGAGGCCGACAAGCAGGTGGCGCAGGCCAAGGCGGAGTCGCGCCGCGCGCTCGCCGTCGCGCAGGAGCAGGAGATGAAGGCGAAGACGCAGGAGATGCGCGCGAAGCTCGTCGAGGCCGAGTCGATGATCCCGCTCGCGGTCGCCGAGGCGCTCCGCACGGGCAAGCTCGGCGTGATGGACTACTACAACATGCGCAACGTCATCGCCGACACCGAGATGCGTCAGGGCATCGCCGGCACCACGGGGGGCAAGCCCGACCCCGCCGGGGAGTCGTGAGGTGCCGCCGCGCGACGCCGCGGGCCCGCGCTGGGCGTGGCTCGGCCGCCGCGAGGCGATCGTGCAGCGCTTCGTGCTGGCGGAGGTGCTCGGACCGCCGCGGGCGCTCTCGCCGATCGCCGCCGCGCGCCGCGCGTGCGCCGAGCCGCCCCCTGAGGACGCCGGACGAGCGCCATGGATGACCTCCAAGGATACCTCGGCGTCGCCCTCGCGGCGGCGTGGCTGATCGTCCAGGTCGCGATCAAGCTCGCGAGCAGGAGCGACGCGCGCGCGGCGCCGCCCGCGATCGCGTCACCGCGCCGCGCGCCGCGGACCGCCGCGCCGCGGCCGGCGGTGCCCTTCGGCGCCCCGCGCGCGCCCGACGCGGCCCGGCAGCGGGCGGCGCTCCTGCGGCTCGACGAGCTCGATCGGAGCGCCGCCGCGCTGGGCGAGGCGGCGCGCCACGAGCGGGCGAACCGGCGCTTCGCGGACGCGCTCACCCGGTTCGTGCCGCAGGAGATCGCGCGGGCGCGCGCGGCCGTCGACGCGGGGCTCGGGGCGCGCGCGGCGGAGGCCGCGGCGGACGGCATCGAGCTCGTGCTGGGCGAGATCGCGGTGCTCGCGCGGCAGCGCCGCGACCCGTCGCTCCTGCCCGCGCTCGGCGACGCCGACGCCCTCGCGGACGCCTGCTACGCCCCGGTCATCGCGTTCGCGCGGGCGGAGGGGCTGCCGCTCCGGAGCGGGTTCCCGGCGACGCAGCTCACGAGCTTCGATCTCGCCATCTGGACGGGCTTCATCCCGACGTCGATCGCGCCCATCTTCCTCCCCGCCGACTTCTTCGCCACCCCGCTGCGCTGGCCGGCGCTCGCGCACGAGATCGGCCACGACTTCCTCGCCTCGATCGACGGCCTCGAGCCCGCGCTGCGCCGCGAGCTCGGCCTGCCGGACGCGGGCGCGCGGCCGCGCGCGCTCGACCTGGACGACGAAGGCGCGGCTGCGCCGGAGCTCAAGCCGGTGTTCGGCGCGTGGTTCGAGGAGATCTTCTGCGACGTCTTCGGCACGATGATGTTCGGCCCGGCCTACGTGATCACGATGAGCGAGCTGTTCTTCCAGGACGGCGTGCCGTACGCGTCGCTCGCGGTCCAGAGGGACGCCAGGCGCTACGACGTGCACCCGCCGCCGCACCTGCGCGTGCTCATCGGGTGCATGGTCCTCGAGC
Source organism: Sorangium sp. So ce1153 (assembly GCF_051521595.1). Lineage (NCBI taxonomy): Bacteria > Pseudomonadati > Myxococcota > Polyangiales > Polyangiaceae > Sorangium > Sorangium sp. So ce1153. The sequence continues at coordinate 9,425,947 of NZ_CP150361.1, read as the reverse complement.
GGGCCGGGCTCAACGAGCCCGCGCGCGCGCTGAGGGACGCGTGGGCGCGCCGCCACGCCGGGGTGAGCCTCGATCACCTGATCTGGCCGGTGCGGGGCGCGTGGCTCCCGTTCCCGCTGCCGCCCTTCGCCGAGCTGGCCGCGTCGATCGTGGAGCGCCTCTACGCCGGTCCGCTGCTGGCGCTGTCGGGGTTCGGCCTGCAGGACATCAGCGGCCTCGATTATGGCCCGCACGAGCACCAGGAGGCGCTGCGCGCGCGCGACGCGCTGCTCGCCGGCCGCGTCCCCGCGATCCGCGACGCGCGCGCGCTCCTGGCGGGCGCGGTGCTGGCGGCGCACCAGGCGCCCGGGCAGGCGTTCATGATCCTGACCCTGGCGCGCGCGGCGATCCCGGCGATCGGCACAGGCGAGCGCCGCCCCGACGCGTTCGCGCCGGCCGCGGGCGCGCCCAGCGTCGCGCTGGACCGCCGCGCCGTCATGGAGGCGCTGCTCTTCCGGGAGATCCTGTTGCCACCGAGAGCGCTCCGCGCCCGCCGGCGCGCGCGCCTGTAACACGCCTGTAAAACGATGCTCGGGCGAGAAGGCTTTGAGCCGCCAAGCGGTGTTCGGATGGAGAGCAGTTGAACCGCCAAGGTGCCAAGGACGCCAGGAGAAGAAAACTCTCGTCTTTCCTGGTGTCCCTGGCGTCATGGCGGTTTTTTCTCCTGGGCTCATCCGGCGCGCTGCGCGGACTCCGTCGAGAGCCGCGCTGAGGCGCGAGGGCCAGAGTCGGGTGGGAACGGCGTCATCCGTCGAGGGGGGGACACGTTGCGCGAGGCGTCGCTCGCGCTGACGCGGGCGCCTCGCAGCGCGGCGAAGGCGCCCTCGACGAGGAGCGCCGCGCCGCGCTGGTCGGGATCAGATCGCGTCGAGCTCGGCGGCCGACTGCGCGGGGTGGGCGGCGTGGATCGTGGGCGTACGCGGCGGGGCGAGGCTGCCCACGGCGAGCGAGGGCAAGGGCGCGCGGGGCGGGGCGACGCTATCCGACCGGAGCCGGAGGAGCTCCTCGCGCTGGTGCTTCCACACCGTCCGGTACCGGAAGAACGGCACGGCCGGGTAGAGGTGGTGGATCAGGTGGTAGGTCTGACCGAAGAGCAGCACGTTGAAGAGCGCGCTGTCCACCGCCCGCGTCGCGCGATACCGGTCCTGCGCGGCCGTGATCCCGTGCGGGTAGTGAGGCAGGTAGTCGAAGGCGAACGCGAGGAAGAAGATCGCCAGCCGCGCCGGAACGATCCAGTAGAGGACCACGCGCTCGCCAAACCCGAGCCCGAAGGCGAGCGCGACGAGCGAGAGCATGGCCGCGAGCGTCGCGACCGTCTCGATCCGCTCGCTGCGCTTCTGCGCGCCGTAGGAGCGCAGAAATAGATAGTAATAGTGGAGATCCTGTGTCGCCCACCGGAGCGGGAGCAGGTACCACGGGCCGCGACCGCTCCAGTGGTCGGGGTCGCGATCCGCCTCGTTCGTGTGCTTGTGATGCTCGATGTGAAAGTGGCGCACGGCCAGGAACGGCGCCATGAGCAGCAGCCCGGCCAGCCGCCCGACCACGCCGTTCAGCAGCGCGGAGCGCGCCAGCGACCGGTGCGCGGCCTCGTGCATCGGCGTGAAGACCGCATACGCCGCCACCGCCGCGGCGAGCACAGCCGGCACGGTCGACACCCAGCCCATGACCCCCGCGGTGACGGCCGCCGCCCAGAGCGCGTACGACCCCGCGAAGAGCACCAGCGTCGGCCACTCGATCGGCCGTGTCTGCAGCAAGCCGCTGGCCAGCGGCAGGACGCTCCAGACCGCCGGCCGCCCGGACGGTCTACCCGACGGCCGTCCAGACGGCCGCCCCGAAGGTCGCCCCGACGGCCGCCCCGAAGGACGGCTGGAGCGAACCTCGTCGTTGTTCCTCGTGACACTCCAGGCCGCCGGCCGCCCCGATGGACGACTGAGTCGATTCTCGTCGTTGTTCATGGCGTTCAAGACTCCCGGGGGAAGCTTCGGTTCTTCACTTTTGTGACAGCGGACGCTGCACGCCGGACCCTGCGCGAGCGAACGTTCGACCACCTCGGGACCGCGCTCCAGGGATCGCACCGAGAGGTCGTCAGCGGCCAGCGATCTCCAGAGCGAGGTCCTCCACGGCCATTCCCTCGAACGAACAGGGGAGCGCTGTGGGCGGTTCCACTGCGAGAGAAGGCGGGAGTTGCTCGCAGACGAGCACGAATCCAATCTAGCAGCCTCGCAACCGGAGTACAACGAGCTTTCGGTGCAATGCGTTGCGCTTCCGGTTAGCTGGATTCCAGGAGCGGCCTCTTCAGTTTGCCTGGCTTGCGTGGCTCGCGGTGTCTCACTCGGGCCTCGCTCCGCCACGCGCGCACGCTTGTTCGCACACTCAAGTGGGCCGCGCGACCGCGCGGCGGCATCGCTGCCGCGGAGCGCCGGTCCTGAGGTGTGGCGCCGCGCTCGCGGGGGCGTCAAAACAGTGCTTCGGGTGATCACCTAACCGCGGCAGCGCGCCGATGCGTCGACCGCGTCGACGTGCCGCAGCATCGACCTCACCTCGTCGGCGCAGCCCCACGCCAGCGTGTACCCCGCGCCACCGTGGCCGTAATTGTGGATCACGCGGCCTTCGCGCTCGAGCCGCACGGTGGTGCGATACGGCCGCAGTCCAGCGCGCACGGCGAGCAAGCGGCCCGGTCTGAGCCCGGCCGCGCGCACCCGCTGGAGCATCGCGTCAGTGAGCTCGGGATCAGGCGTCAACGAGCGGTCGTCAGGGGACGGAACGGCGCAGCCGCCAATCACGATCTCATGGCGCCGCGGGATGACATACGAGAGCGCCGATTCGTCCCTTTCATCACCCAGTGCGACATCTGGGTGTATCTCGCCCGGCTCGGTGAGCGCGACCTGGCCATAGAGGGCGAGGAGCTCGGGGTCGCCGGTGAGCGCGCGCGCCCCGAGCCCCGTGCAATTCACGACGCAGTCGCCCTCGACCGCGGCGAGCGATTGCACGCGCTCCACGCGCACCGGCGCTTCGAGCTGCGACTCCAGCCAGGGCAGGTGCAACGCAGGCTCGATGCGCGGCGCCGTGAATCGGAAGCTGTGCGGCGCGCCGAGCGGGTGCGGTCCAGGGTCGAGCGAGAGGTCCGGGACGCTCGAGGCCCACCAGGGCAGCTGCGTCTCGTCCGCCGCCTCGCGGCAGGTCAGGAGATCGACGCCCGCCTCCGGGTGCTCCCGCGCGATGCGCGTGAGCTCGTCGAGGCTCCTCCGCGCCCACGCGTTGACGCGCTCGGGCGGGTCGGCCCGGAAAGGAAACCACAGCGCGGCGGCGACCGCGGAGGTCGTGCGGTCGCCGCGCTTCGCCGCGATCACCTGCACCCGGTGACCGTCGCGCTGGAGCACGACCGCCGTGGTCAACCCGATCACCCCTGCGCCCACGACGGTGATCCGTCGCTCCGAGGCCTGCTGTTCCGAGGGCTCCACGACCGCGCGCTCTAGCACGCTGTCCCCCTGCGTCGAGAGCGCGCGCCGCGCGCGGAGACCGGAGCCGAGGCTGTCCGTTCCGCATCCGTTCCACGTCCTTTCCACGTCCTTTCCACGTCCGTTCCACGTCCGTTCCGCGCAATCCCGCGCTGTCCCGAGCTGCCTCGCGCGTGCTCCGGGCTGCGCGCCCGCGCCCCTGACGGCGCCGCGCGGCCGCGGTCGCGAGGCGCCGCGCGGCCGCGGCCGCGTGGCGCCTCGCGCGCGCTGCCGCGGCGGCGCCGGCGGTGCTACGCAGTCGGCGTCCGTCGCGCCGGGATCGCCGCGGCGCGCGAGCGAGGGACCATGTCGAGCTACAGCTTCAACGATCCGGAGATCGCCGCCGTGTACCGCGCCATCCACGAGCGGCGCGACATGCGCCACTTCCTGCCGGATCCGGTGGACCCCGGCACGCTCGCCAGGCTGCTCGCTGCCGCCCACGCCGCGCCGAGCGTGGGCATGATGCAGCCGTGGCGGTTCGTGCGGATCACGGCGCCGGAGCTCCGGCGCGAGATCCACGCGCTCGTCGAGGCGGAGCGCCTGGCCACGGCCCGCGCGCTCGGCGAGCGCGAGGACGAGTTCATGCGCCTCAAGGTCGAGGGCATCCGGGAGTGCGGCGAGCTGCTCGTCGTCGGCCTGATGGCAGGGCGGGAAGCGCACGTGTTCGGCCGCCGCACGCTGCCCGAGATGGACGTCGCCTCCGTGGCCGCGGCCATCCAGAACCTGTGGCTCGCCGCGCGCGCGGAGGGGCTCGGCGTGGGGTGGGTGTCGCTGTTCGACCCGGACGGCCTAGCCGCGCTGCTCGGCATGCCGAAGGGCAGCAGGCCGCTCGCCCTCCTGTGCGTCGGTCACGTGGCGGAGTTCTACGAACAGCCGATGCTCGAGGCGTGCGGCTGGGCGGCGCGCCGCCCGCTGTCGGAGCTCGTCGCCGAGAACGCCTGGCCCGAGGACGCGGCGAGCGGCCGCGGCGCGTGACGGCGGCGCGCTCGCGGCCGCACGCTCGGCGGCCGTGGCGCGCTGCTCGCGCTGCTCGCGTCGCTCAACCGACCTACAGGTCCCTCGCGCACCGGGCTCCGATGTTGTTCACGCGGTCGGTGGGCCCGCTGTAGTCGCGGTTGGCCGCGCGCACGTCCGCCGCCGGCGCGCGGTAGCTCCCGCCGCGGGTCACCCGCGGCGCGTCGCGCTCACCGTCCGCGCGCTCCACGCAGTCGATGCACGGCGTGAAGAGCTCGTCGCTCCACCAGTCCATCATCCACTCCCACAAGTTTCCGGCCAGGTCCGCGTGACCCCACCGCCCGTTGCCGCTCGGCTTCGATCCGACCGGCAGGATGTCGCTCAGCGCGCAGCTGCCCGCGGCGCTCCCATCGCCGGTGCAGTTGAACGCGGCGCGAGAGGCGTCGATGTCGTCTCCCCACGGGAACGTCCGGTGCTCGTCGCCCCCGGCAGCCGCGTAGTTCCACTCCGCCTCGGAGGGCAGCCGGCCGCCGTCCCACGCGCAGAAGGCGAACGCCTCGAACCAGGTGATGCAGTTGATCGGCAGCTCCTCGTTCGCTCCGGGCTCGTCGGTCCATGTCCAGAGGTTGTCGCCATTGCACTTCAGCGCCGATCTCAGCGCCGCGGTGTCCGGCGTGAGCTGCCGGTTCCACCCCGCGACCCACCCGCTGCCGTCGACGTGCGGGTGCCGGCCGACCCCGATCGGGGGCGGGCTCGCCAGCACGCCCTGCCCGGCGTTCACGAAGGCGCGGAATCGACCCACCGTGATCTCGTATCGGTCAAGCCGGAAATCGCTGACGGCGGCGGGGAACGCGTCGTCCGTGCTCGACTCGCCGTCATAGCTCCTCAGGTACGTGCCGCAGGAGACCATCGTGCTGCCACAGCAGCTCTCGTCGTCGCCGTCACCGCAGCTGTCGTCGGCGCCCGGTCCGCGGTCCGCGCAGCTCGGCGGCGTGTCCGTCACCGGCGCGGAGCCGCACGTGTGCGGGCAACCTGGCTCCGCGCACATGCCGCAATCCACCCTGCCGTCGCACGCCACGCAGGACCCCGATCCGTCGCACTCGGCGCCCCCGTCCTCTCCGCAGGGCGTCCGCGCCGGCCGCGGCCGCTCCGCGCACGCGCCGTCGACGCACACCGCCTCGGTGCAGGCGCTCTGCGGCGGCGGGCATTGCGTTGCCGGGTCGACGCAGGCACCGCCGCCGCTGCCGCTGGTGACGCTGCCGCTGGTGACGCTGCCGCCGGTGTGGCTGCTGGTCTGGCTGCCGCTGCCGCCGCCGGACCCGCTTCCGCCGCTCCCGGCGCCCTGGTCATCGGGGAATCTGCGGACCTTCGGGCTGCAACCTGAAACGAGCGAGAGGGACACGAGGAGCGCCAGTTGTCTCATGTGCTTCATCATACGTCACCGGGCGCGTCGCGCCGCCGCGCCCGGCGACGAACCGGCCCGGGTCGAGGCGACGAGCGCGGGCCTCACGGCGGCCAGGACGGCCGCCGCGGCAGAGGCGTCGCGCTCGTCTCCGGATCGCGAGCTCCGGTGTTGTCGTTCAGAGGGGACGATGACTCGATGAAGGGACGATGACTCGATGAAGGGACGATGACTCGGTATCAGCGAACGTCCGCGTTTCCGCGCGTCAGCTACGAGCGCCGGGCGGCGCCGTCCCCGGCGCGCCGGCTCGGCTCGATCTGATTGACGTCGCGGACAGCGCCGTTGGCGGCGCTCGTGGCCATGAGCGCGTAGGCGCGCAGGGCAGGGGAGACCTTGCGGTCGCGGTTCGGCCTGAACGCGTCGGCGCCCCGCGCCTCGGCCGCGCGGCGGCGCCGCTCGAGCTCCGCGTCGCTGACGACCACCTCGATGGTCCGGGCGGGGATGTCGATCCGGATGCGGTCGCCCTCCTCGACGAGCCCGATGGTCCCGCCCTCGGCCGCCTCGGGCGAGGCGTGGCCGATGCTCAGGCCCGAGGTCCCGCCGCTGAACCGGCCGTCGGTGACGAGCGCGCACGCCTTGCCGAGGCCCTTCCCCTTCAGGAACGACGTCGGATAGAGCATCTCCTGCATGCCAGGGCCGCCCTTCGGCCCCTCGTAGACGATGACGACAACGTCGCCCGCGCGGACCTGGTCGTTCCAGATCGCGTCGCACGCCGCCTCCTGCGAGTGGAACACCCGCGCGGGACCCTCGAACTTCCAGATCGACTCGTCGACGCCCGCCGTCTTCACGATGCAGCCGTCCGCAGCGATGTTGCCGTAGAGCACGGCGAGGCCGCCCTCGCGGCTGTGCGCGTGGCCGACGTCGCGGATACAGCCCTTCTCGGCGTCGTCGTCGGTGTCCGCGAAGTACTTGTCCTGCGAGAACGCGACCGTGGTCGGCACGCCGCCCGGCGCGGCGAGCGCGCGCTTCTTCGCGGCGGCCGTCGCCGTGGGGCGGCGGATGTCGTTCTCGTCGATCGCATCGCCCAGCGTGCGCGCGTGGACCGTGCCCGCCTCGCGGTGGATGAGCCCCGCGCGGTCGAGCTCCCCGAGGATCGTCAGCACGCCGCCCGCGCGGTGCACGTCCTCGACGTGGTAGTGCGACGAGGGGGCGACCTTGCAGATGTTGGGCACCTTGCGCGACATGCGATCGATGTCCGACATGTTGAAGTCGACCTGCGCCTCGCGGGCGGTCGCCAGGAGGTGGAGCACCGTGTTCGTCGAGCCGCCCATCGCGATGTCGAGCGCCATCGCGTTCTCGAACGCCTCGAACGTCGCGATGCTCCGCGGCAGCACGGAGTCGTCCCCCTCGACATAGTGCCTCTGCGCGAGCGCGACGACGCGCTTCGCCGCCGCCTCGAAGAGCTCCCAGCGCGCCGCGTGCGTCGCGAGCAGCGTCCCGTTGCCGGGCAGGGCCAGCCCGAGCGCCTCGTTGAGGCAGTTCATGCTGTTGGCCGTGAACATGCCAGAGCACGAGCCGCAGGTCGGGCACGCGGACCGCTCCATCGCGGCGAGATCCGCGTCCGTCACCTTGCTGTCGCTCGCGGCGATCATCGGGTCGATGAGGTCGAGCTTCCGGATGAGCGGCTTGCCGTCGCGGTCGTGCGTCCCGACGATCTTGCCCGCCTCCATCGGACCGCCGGAGACGAAGACGGTCGGGATGTTGAGCCGCATGGCCGCGAGCAGCATGCCCGGCGTGATCTTGTCGCAGTTCGAGATGCACAGGAGCGCGTCGGCGCAGTGCGCGTTCACCATGTACTCGACGCTGTCGGCGATGAGCTCCCGGCTCGGCAGCGAGTACAGCATGCCGGCGTGGCCCATCGCGATCCCGTCGTCGATGGCGATGGTGTTGAACTCGACGCCCCACCCGCCCGCGGCGTCGATGACCTTCTTCGCCCGCTGCCCGACGTCGTGGAGGTGGACGTGCCCCGGGACGAACTGCGTGAAGCTGTTGGCAATGGCGATGATCGGCTTCTCGAAGTCCGCGTCCTTCATGCCGGTGGCGCGCCACAGCGCGCGCGCCCCTGCCATGTTGCGCCCCTGGGTGGATGTACGACTGCGGTATCCGGCCATGCCCGGAACCTACTCCGTTCCAGCCTTCGCGCCTAGCCGACAGGCGGGGCCGGCGTCAGGGTACGACCTCGACCCACGCGGACACCGGCGCGGTGTGCGCCAGGTCGTGCAGCGCCGCGGGGCTGAGCTCGGCGCACGCTGTCGGCCCGGCGCACGGCTCCGGCCCCGGCGCACGCCGCCGGCGCGACGGGGGCGGGCGCGCGCGCGTCGCCGGGGGACGCGGCGCCCTTCAGGGCGGCGGCGAGGACGAGCGCCGAGCCCAGGCCGGCGGCGAGCGCGCCGTGGGCGCGCGCCCCCCGCGTCTTCGTCACGGATCGGCCCATCTCGACCTCATGGCGCGTCGTTGATGTCATCCACGAGGTGCACGATCGTCTCGGGGCGCTCGGTGGCCGTCGTCTTCAGCCACATGCCGGTCTTCGTGTCGCCGATGAGCAGCGTCGAGGTGTGCTCCTCGGGCTTCTGCGTGAGCCCGCCGAGGCGCCCGAGGACCGTCTCCACGTTCTGCGGGGTCCCGGTCAGGAAGCGCCAGCCTTCGCCCGCGTTGAACTTCGCGGCGAACTGCTTGAGCACCTTCGGTGTGTCGTTCACCGGGTCGACCGTGATGGTGAGGATCGCGATCTCCTTGCCAGCGCGCTTGCCGAGGAGGGCCTGCACGCGCGCGAGGTTCGCCGTCATCGTCGGGCACGCGCCCTTGCACGAGGTGAAGATGAAATGGATGAGGACCTCCCGGCCGCGCAGGAGGTCGGTGTAGAAGCGGCGCGGGCGCCCGTCCTGATCGATGAGCTCCGTGTCGGTGAAGTACGCCGCCGCCGCGTCGGCGGCGGCGGGAGGCCCGCCGACCTGCGCGGGCGTTCGAGCCGGCGCGGGCTCGCGCGCCGGGCTCGCGGTGGGCAGCGCGAGGGCGAGCGCCGCCGCGAGGAGCGGTGCGCCGCGCCTCATTGCCCACCTCCCGCGTCCGGCGCGGCGCTGGGCGAGCCGACGTGGAGGTCGACATAAGGCAGCGCGCCGAGCGGGGCGTTGCGCGACTCGGCCTCCAGCAAGAGGCGGTACTGGCCGGGCTCGGGGGGCGTGAACGTCACCGAGAAGACGCCGTCCACCTCGGCGCGCGGCAGCACCGTGTCTCGGAAGCCGACCGGGAATCGGAAGATCATCACCTTCATCTCCTTTGCTTCGAGGGGAGGCGCAGAGGCCCTCGGCTTCGCGCGGAAGCGCAGCGTCGCCGGCTTCGAGACCTCGAGATCGACGCCGGCGTCGAAGAGCGGCTCGACGGTGAGCCCGGGCGATCGGTCCTCCGCCGGGACGGCCGAGGGCGCGACCGTCGCCTCGAGGCAGGCGGCGACGCGGCGGCCGCGGAGCAGGAGCTCGACGTCGTGCACGCCCTCGTCGCCGAGCTGGACCGCCGCGGCGTACACGCCGGGCTGCACCTCCTTCAGCGAGCGATCCTCGATGAGCGCCGCCCGGGGCTCTCGTCCGTAGTTCGAGAGGGTGCCCAGCGGCGCCATCATGCCCTCGACGTAGTAGTAAAGGACCTTGTCGGCCGGGCTCGCGATGATGGCGCCGTTGCCCTCGGGAACGACGGCGAACGGCGCGGCGCTCCCGCCGCCCTTCGCGGCCCGGGGCGCCTGCTGGCCGACCTGGACCTCGATCACCGCGGGCTTGCCGGGCCGCTCCAGCGAGGGCAGCTCGACGAGCGAGACCCTGCTCTCGCCGAGGTTCCTCACGTAGGCGTACGTCTTCGTGAAGGTGATCGCGTCGGGGCTCGCGAACCCGGCGAGCGTGTGCGCGACCGCGCCCACCGACGCGTCGAGGATCGATACCTCGCCCTTCGCGGGGTTCAACGCGAAGGCGAAGCGGCCGCCCGGAGCGAACTGGACCGCGCTGACGCCGGCCTTCACCGGGGCGCGCCCCGCGACGGCGCGGCGCTCGGCGTCGATGATGACGACCTCGCCACGGGCCTCGTTCGCGACGTAGACGGCGCTCGCGGCGTCGCTCGCCGCGACGGCGGCGGCCCCCTCGCCGATCTCGATCTCGGCGATGGGCTCGAGCGTGCCGGTGTCGACGGCGGTGACGGTGCTGGCGTCGCGGCTCGTGATCCAGGCGGTGCGCCCGCCGCCCGAGAAAGCGAACTCGTGGTGACCGGGGCCGGCGCGCAACGTCTTCAGCGCGCTCGCGGCGCGCGCGTCGACGACGCTGACCGTCCCGTCTCCGTCGTTGCCGACCCACACGGTCCGCCCGTCGGGCGCGACCGCGACGCGCATCGGCTCGGCGCCGACGGGCACGTTGGCCGCCACCAGGCTGCGCCGCGTGTCGACGACGGCGAGGCCGCGCCCGCTCTGGAGCGTGACGTAGAGGCGATTTCCGTCCGGGTGGAGCGCGACCGACGTGGAGCCCGCCGCGAGGGTGACGATGCTGCGCAGCTTGCTCCGGGTGAACGCGAGCTGCGGGTTGATCACCGAGAGCGTGTTGTCCTGGTTCTGCGTCCACAGGAGGTAAGCGTTCATGTCCACGTCGGGGTGGACGGCGATGAGCCCGGCCATGAAGCTCTTGATCTTCTCCTGACAACCGGCTTCGTCCGGCGGCGCGCCCGCGCGCCTCGACATCCACGCGAGCGGCCCGAGGTCGCGCGCGGGCGCGCCCGTGGCGGCGTCGGTGATCGTGAAGACGGCGGTCGCGTCGGTGCGCGCCGCCGGGCGGCCTCCGGCGCCCGGGAGCGGCCGGAGCTCGAAGGCGATCGACAGCCCATCTCGCTCGACCCGGCTCACGACCGGGCTCGGCGCGCCGCCGCCAGGGGCCTCCGCGGGCGCGGGGACGGCGGCAGGGGGCGGGGGAGGCGGCTCCCGCCGGCTGCAGGCCGGCGCCGCGGCGGCGCCGAGGAGGCCTGCGCACAGCGAGAGGCGGCGCGAGGCGACGGCGGGCGTCATCGCGGCACCACCCGGAAGAGGCCCCACCGCCCGTTCGAGAGCATGTAGGTCATCTGTTCGAGGTAGAGCCGTTCCCGGGGGACAGCGAATCTCCCGCCCGCAGGGAAGAACGGGACGATGTTGCGATGGGTCGTGGGGCCGAAGGAGGTCCCCGCCAGCCCCAGCATCGCCGCAGCCCGATGCGTCGCTCTGAGCAGCCTGTTCGTCTTCGACACGCGTACTCTCCTGGCACGCACACACCGGTGTGCGTCTCGCCCTGGACGCCGCGCGCGCCCTGCGCGTCTCTACAGATGGCTGGATCGGCGCCGTCAGCGGCGTATCGGGGCAGCCGCCGCCCCGTGTTCGAGACACCGAATCTGTAGGCGCGCGACAGATCGGTCAAATAGAATCTGGCGCTATTTCTGGCCGGTCTCGCCGCGGACAGAGCGACTTGGCGATCGCTCCTGGGCGGAGACGCGAGCGCCGGCGCGCACGGAGCCGTGTGTCTCGGCGAGAGCCGCTCGCCCCGGCTCGGTCGCGAGCCTCCCTCGCGCCGCGCCGCCGCGGAGGCCGTCACCGCCGGCAGGGCGCCGGCGCGGCGGAGATCGTGGGTTGATGGTGGGCGAGAGCCGGCGCAGCGCGGCGAGCGCGTTTACGGCGTGACGCGGAGGATGCCCCACAGCCCGTCGGAGACCTTGAAGCTCGGCTGGTCGAGGTAGAGCCGGTCGCCGGGGACGGCGAACTTCCCGCCTGCCCCGTAGAACGGAACGATATTGTGGTTCGTCATGGGGCCGATGGCATTCTCGATGGCGATGTTCAGCACTTCCGGGTTCTCGCCGATCCGGCGGGAGCGCTCCCCCGTGGCAAAGGGGTTGTGCGGCCACTCCGTGTTCCAGAGGCCGAAGGCGTGCTGGCGCCGGTGGCCGGACGGATGCACGAGGCGCACGCGCACCTTCTGGCTGGCGCCGGCGGTGAAGATCGGCGTCGCCGGGTCGCCGTGGACGCGGGAGCTGAAGATGTCGCGCAGGTCCCGCTCGTTGAGCTCCGTTAGCGCGATATCGGGCGCTATCCCGAGCCGCGCCCAGAACGGCTCGGTGCGGTAGTTGAAGGCCTCGTGCCCGGTGTCCTCCGCGTCGTCCTCGTTGTCGCAGTTCCGGATGGCCGTGCCGCAGTTCAGATCCGGGTCGAGGCACTGGAACTTCTGCTTGCCCGAGTGCAGGCCGACCTCGTCCTGGTAGACGACGACGAACTCCCTGAACGAGCGCGTGTACCCGTACACGTCCGTGAACGTGACGTCCGCCTGCGCCTGGGTGCCCGGATCGGCGCGCCAGGTGGCGCCCTTGGGCTCGACGACGAGCGCGCCGACGGCGCCGTGCATGCCGTGGTTCACGACGTCGGCCATGTCCCTGAGGTTGATGGCGCCGTACTCGACGGCGCGCGGCTCGACGGGGCCCCACCTGCCGTCCTTCTGGGCGAACTCGCCGGCGTACCAGGTGTACTCGCGGGAATCGCCGGGCGCGACGGTCTGCGGCTCGTTCAGCCCGACGTTGGCGCCGTCGTCGGTCCTGACGTCATAGGCGACGAGCTGCGGGTGGAGCGAGACGTGGTTGGACGGCCTGACCTGGTTGGTGTTGAAGCCGTCGACGATCGGAGGGTTGTAGTTCCAGTGCGGCGTCCTGGGCAGCTCGAGGGGAAGGTCGTTGACGAGCGTCACCTGGATGCAGTCGCCCGCCGCGGCGCGCAGGATGAGCGGCTCCGGGGCGAGGCGCCCCGCGCGGAGGTCGTGGAGGTCCTCCGCGCGGACGAAGAGGATGGCGTCGGGGTCGTAGAGATCGAACTCCTTGTTGTAGGTGAGGCGGTCGTACGGCAGGTTGCCCTTCGCGGTGATCGCGTGGACGGTGTACCGCGTCACGGGCGCGCTCGCCGGGCACGTCGGAAAGTGCCGCATCCCGCGCGGCACGCCGACCGGCGCGTCGGGCAACGGCAGCAAGGCCAGGTCGGTCCGCGGCCGCACCCTCATGATCCCCCACATGCCGTCCCACAGGTCGTCGGTGGGCGCGCTCTGGTACATGTAGTCGCCGGGGCCGCTGTCGCCCCGCGCGGAGACCGGCGGCGTGAGCCCGAACTCGAAGTGCTCGGAGATGCCGAGCGGTTGGCCGTTCGAGTAGCCGCTGTCCGGGTCGCTGATCTCGTTGAACCACCGCTGTCCGTTGACCGAGAAGACGTGCTGTTCCTCCTGCGCGCCCTGGAGCAGGCGCACCCGCACGTCGTCGCCCTCCTGCGCCGAGAGCAGCGGCGTGAACGGATCGCCGTGGACCAGGGAGCTGAACACGTTGTGCATCTCCCCCTCTTCGCCCCGCTTCTGCTCGACGCGGCCCGTCCTGCAATCGCGCCTGGCGATGCGCAGCGGGATCGGCTCGTTGCGGTAGTTGATGAGCCCTCCGCCGGGATCGGCCGCGGAGATCGCCTCCGGCGCGAGGACGTCGCGGTGCTCGACCGCGAGCGGGAGCGGGGCCTCCTGCGTCGTCGGCGGGTTCACCGGCTCGCCGCACTCGTCGAAGAGGAGGGCGAAGTCGGCGAGCGCGAGGGCGAACTCGCGGAACGGCGGCTCCACCGAGCCGCGCGGCGGGAGGATATCGGCGCGGAAGCTCGTCGGCCCGCCGTCGGGGCGCGTGCCGAACTCGATCCCGGTATCCGGGGCGCGCCAGGTCGATCCGGCCGGCTCGACGATCAGGCCTATGTAGAGGCCGTGCTGCTGGTGCGACGAGGGGCTGAAATGGTCGTGTGAGAAGGCGGTGTGGAGGGTGCGATCTTCGTTCTGCTGGTTCACGACCGGATCGGCCCACCAGCGCTGCACCGTGGTCTGCTGGCCGACCATACCGTTGCGGATCCGCGGGTGTGGCTGCGCGGTCAGCATGACGCGGCCGCCGCGCTCCTTGACCGAGCCGTCGGCTTCCAGGGCGCCGCCGAGCGCGTTGGCCGCGTTGATGAGCTGGACGACCTCGCTCGACGCGAACGTGCCGTCCTCGTAATTGAAGCCGTTCGCCGAGCCGTCCGAGGAGGTGACGTCGAACTTCACGAGGTGGATGTGCTGGCCGACGGTGTCCGTGGGCGTGAAGATCTGGAATGGATCGGCTTTCAGGAAGTTGGGGAGCAGGTTCGTCGCCTCGGAGACGACGCACTCGCCCGAGTTGGCGCGGATGAACAGCGGCTCCGGAGGCTTTTCGCCCGACAGGGTCGCCTTGATATCGTCCTCGAGGACCATGAGGCGCATCTGCGGGTCGTGCCAGCCGCGCTGGTTGACCACGCCGTCGATCTGGACGAAGGCGCTGCGGTACCTGCGCTCCGTTGTCCCCGGCGGGCATGGGTTCGCGTACGGCGCGCCCGGCGCCGGCGGCTGGCCGTTGACGGCGAACTGCGACGGCTCGCCCTCGGGCGTGAACGCCGGGTACGCCAGCGCGGGGAAGCCGTCCGGTGTCGCGATGGGCTCCGCTCCCGGGAAGAGGCCGGCATGGAAGTCCTGAGCCAGCAGCTCAGCGGGTGTTCCCTTGTCCGGCAGCAGCTTGATGTTGGCCTTCTCGATCTCCACATCGAACTTGCCGCGCCTGCCGAACACCGCGCCGTCCGGCGGCACGCTCGTGATGATGTGGCGCGGGAGCCCGCCGTCGACCACGAGATCGAGCGGCGGCTGAGGAGCCCTGTGCCCCTTCAGGGCACCGATGTAGAATGGATATCCAGGCATCGGCGGTCGCACCTCCCTTCCGCCGCCGGGCAGCTCCACCACGGTGGGCTTGTACGTCGGCATGGGCGCCATCGCGATCTCAGGGACCGGCACGACGGCGGGCGTGGGCGTCCCGCCCTTGATCTCGCCGTCGGGCAGGAAGCGGTCGCGCGTGCCGGCCTCGAAGACGTCGTGGACGCGGAAGAGCTCCCACATGCCCTGCGCGAAGTGCGGGTACAGGTGGCAATGGAAGATCGCGTCTCCGGGCGTGAAGTTGCGGTTGCCGGCCTTGTTGACGTTGTAGGTGAAGGCCGCGCCCGGGCCGATGGATTGCGCGTCCAGGGTGTTGGCGTTGTCGTTGTTCGGCGTCTTCAGCCACTGGTGCGCGTGGAGGTGGAAGACGTGCGTCTCCTTCGGCCCGGCGTGGATATTCCTGAACCAGACGGGGTCGCCGAGGTACGCGTGGTGGACGTTCGAGGGGTCGTCGGGGAACAGCGCGTGTGTCGCGTTGCCGCGCCGGTCCCGCTCGACGATCATCGCCGGGTCGCCGTTGGACCACGAGCTCAGGAAGAACTCCTCGTACACGCACTCGACGCACTCCTTGCTGGGGCCGATTCTCGCCCGGTTGGCGAGGAGGATGGCGCCGAAGCCGGAGGCGCCGTAGTTGACGCCGAAGCCGTCGCGCACGCCGTGGAAGGCCTCGTTATCCTCGAGCTTTTGGAATGCCTGGACGGCCTTCAGCTCGTCGTGGAAGAGGACGGTGAACTCGCGGAACCGGCCCGGGGCCACAGGTCTGGCGCCGTCCAGCTGGCTCTCGTCGTAGCCGGCGATGATCGCGTTGAGGTCGCTGTGGACGATCTCGTCGCGGTCGTTGATCATCCGGAGGATCGGCTCGCCGTGCTCGTCGCGGGCGTCGTAGTCGATCCTGGGTGTCCCGTCGGGGTTGCGATCGGGCAGCGAGGCGGCCTTGAGCTCCTCGGCGGTGACCTGCGAGCGGTATGCGACGGCCCCCGGCGGCTCGACGGTGACCGCGCCGAACAGCCCCTGGACGGTCTGTCCGCCGTCTCCCTCGCCGCCGTCCATGGCGCCGCTGCTGTGCATCAGGAACGGCCCCTCTCGGTCGGCGAAGAGCTCGTAGACGCGCGTCTCGCCGGGCTCTGCGAGGGAGTCGGGGCTCCGCCCTACGTTGCCGCCGAGCGCCTCGATGTTCTTGATCTGCAGCCCGGTGACGTGAACGGAAGCGCTCCTCGTCTTCGGGGAGTCATCCGGACGCTCGTCCGCCGGCGCGAGCAGGTTGGTGAACCGGATGCGCAGGGTGTCACCGGCGTTGACGCGCAGCACGAGCGGCCTCGGCCGCTTGCCATCGCGCAGCCGCGCGTTGCCTGGACCGAGCGGCTCGCACGGCCGGATGGGCACGACGTCCCGCTTGAGCGCGTACATCATGCCCGCGGGGTTGAAGGACCCGAACCGGTTGTACACGTAGACCTGGTCGAGCGCGACGACGTCGGCGAACACGGTCCTGCCGCTCGCCGGGTGTTCGCCGACCGCCATCTCGGAAGATCCAGGATCTTCTTCATCGGGTGGCTCGTCGCCCAGGCCTCCGCAGCCCGCGACTCCGAGCATCACCGCAGCCCAGCTGAGAGCTCCGAGCAGCCTCTTCCTGAACAAGGGTTTCCTCCCCTCGGCACGCCACACCGGTGCGCCTCGCCCCTGGACGCCCATCGCGTCCGGAGCGTCAACGACGGTGTCGGATCGCGGCCGTCGGTCGAGGACTGGCCGCGAGATCCGGATTGACCTCCGGGTGAGCGACTTTGTGGTGTTGTGATATTGCCGTCAAATAGAATTGCGCGCGTTCGTTCGCCTCCAGCGCCGCTGCCCCGCGTGGATTGCGAGCTTTACACGGATCGCATCATCGACCTGGCACGGGGGGCCCGGGAGAGTCGAGAGCGCTGGAAGAGCGATGATAGAGGGAGTGACGCCGGCGCGATGGCCGCGGCGCCGGCCTTACGTTCCGGCGAGGAGCGCCGCCGGAGCCTTCGGGGAGTGGAGGCCCCGTCTGCGACGTACTGGCCCCGCCGCGCTGCGCGCGGAGCCTCGCTGGCGGGGCTCTACCGGCCTTGCGGCTTGGACCAACGATCCACGGCGACCATCGCGGCGCCGAGACCGTCGATGTACGTCCCGTGCCGGAACGTCGCGCGCTTGAGCGCCGCGACGAGCGCGACCAGGAGCAGGCGCGCCTCGTCCCGCTCGCGCCGCAGGTCCTGGACCTCATCCCGCGACGGCCGGTTGACGACCGCAGCTTGCCCGGCGTCCTTCATGCCTGTCTGCTTTGCTCGTTCGGACATGGGTCTCATCCTCCCATACCAAAGTAGCGCTGCCTCGCCCGCGCCATCAACCACCTGACGAGATATTTAATCGCTGTTCGTATCCCGGCCCACGTCAGCCCCGGAGCGCGCGACGAGGGTGACGAGGCCGCGCGCGATCTCGCGATGCAGCACGCGAAAACCGGCCGCTTCGAGCCTGCCGGAGACCCAATCGGGGGAGAGCCGCAGCTTGCGATAAAAGCTCGCTGACAGCGTCCACCGGCCGTCCTCTCGGCCGCGCGTGTGGACGAGATCGTGGACCTTGACGGTCTCGGGTTCGTACTCGAGAAAACAGGTCATGATCACATCCGCAGAGTCGTGTACGGGGATGAAGCGGTCGACGCCTTCGAGCTCGCGGGTGAGGTCGCGAAACGTGAGCGCGAGCCGGCCGCCGGGGGCGAGCCGGCGAGCGCAGCCGGCGAACATCCGCTCCACGTCGGCCTTGCTGCCCAGATGAGGGAGCGTGTCCCCCATGCACACGGCGAGCTTGTAGACAGGCCCTGAGCGCTCCAGCGCCTCGACGAGATCGCCTTGCACCGTCTCGATGGGGAGCTGCCCGCGGCGCGCGGCGAGCTCGGTGAGGAGCTTGCCGGAGGTGTCCACCGCCGTCACCCGGAAGCCGAGCTGAGCCAGCGCGAGCGACTGAAAGCCGGAGCCACACCCGAGATCGATGGCCTCGGAGGGGCCCTCCGGGCGCAGGCCGAGGCGCTCGAGCAGCGCCCGCTGCTCGGCGACCTTGGCGTCGTGATCCCCGAACATGCGCGAGTAGTGCTCGGCGAGGAGCTTGTCGTAGTGATCGTCGACCGTGGGCATGGGCTCTCTTCCTCCGCGGCCATCCTACAGCCGCGGGGGCCTGCCGCATGCAGCGACCCGGCCCCGCGTGACCACGTGACCACGTGACCGCGTGACCACGTGACCGCGTGCCGCGCGCACATGAGCGCACGGAGGCGCACCAGAATCGTCTCTGCTCGAAAATTTCTGTTCTGCTTTGACGGAGTCATGATATCTTGATTGGAACGCGACTTTTACTCCGACATCGAATTTCGCATCGGCGATGTTGGAAGGCATCGGGGATGATCCCGAGGCGATGTTGAGGAGGGAGAGGTCGCGCTGCTTTGCGCAGCTGGTTTCGTCGGACGGGTAAGTAAGAATGAGATGCGGCGAGCTTGGACCGAGCACGCCGGTCGCTCGCGCGGGCCTGACGCTCTTCGAGAGCGCGCCCCGCGCGAAGCGCGCTGACAGACCCGTCGGAAGTCCAGTCAGGCGAGCCGGAGAGCCCGGGCGAGCGGTCAAGCCGGGTGACCAGGCAGCCAGAACAACGGGCAAGCCAGAACCACAGGCGAGCCAGAACCACAGGCGAGCCAGAACACCAGGTGAGCTCAGGCGAGCCGCGCCGCGCTCCTGCGCGCGCCGCTCTGCCAGCGCCGGTCCTCCTTGCGACATCGCGTCATGGCGAGTCCGCGGCCGGCGCCCACGGCACCGGTGAAGGTGGCGACACGCGGCAGCGAGCGCGGCGGAGCGGGGCCCGGCGGGACGGGACGGGATGGGATGGGACGACCGGTCGAACAACGCCGGCTCCGATCGGGGTGGTGATCGCGGTGAAGGCTGAGCTGTCGAGCTGCCGAGCGGACGGAGATGACAGTGCGCGCGATGGTACGAGGCGCGCTGGCATGACGCACACGACGCGCACGACGCGCACGACGCGCACGACGCCTGTAAAAGGCAATCGTCGTCGCGATGCGAAATGAGTTGCGGAGACTGCCAGTCTGGGGCATCATGAAAAGTTTTGTGACCGGAGTGTCTGCGGATCTGCTGGGTGATCGCGGACCGTGGAATCACATCGGAACGAAGGAGCGGAGTGCATGAAGACGGTTGGCAATTGGCTCTCCAGGTGCTCGCGAACGTTCGTCGCCGCAGGCGCGGCCGCGCTCCTCTCCGCCACGCCGAGCGCCGCCTCGGCAGAGAACCCGGAGGCGCCGCAGCCGGCCGCGCTCAAGAGCGCTCCGGCCGCGGCCGCGGCCGGGGTCGCGGAGAGCCCGCCCAAGGCAGAGCCCGCTTCTGCCCCCGATGCGGGGGAGTGGGACAGCTACTCCGTGGAAGTCTACGGCATGCTCGTCTCCCGCGCGGGGAAGGTGGCGACGCTGCTGCCGCTGGTCGCCACGACCGCGACGCCGGTCGCCGCGGGCACCAAGGCGGTGCTCTTCCGCAGGCTCGACGACCCCAAGAGAGCGAGTCGCGCAAGGTGGGTCGAGATCGCCAAGGTGACGATGAAGAAGATCGAGTCGACCGGCAACATGCAGCTCACCATCGACTCGGAGCAGCAGGCGCCGCCCGGCGAGAAGGGCAGCGCGCCGGGCCACTTCGTGAAGGGCGCGCGGCTCAAGCTCGCGATCCAGTGACCCCGACATCCCAGGTACCCCGACATCGGCGCTCTGCCGGGCGCGCCGCGGTCGCTCGCTGCGCCGCGCCGCGGGGGCGCCGGCGGGTCGCCGCGCGGCGTCGCAGGCGCGGGGTCGGGCGTCGGAGCGCCGGCGGCTTCTTGTAGAGCGCCGTCGGCCTGTGGAGCGCCGGCGGCTCGCGGGCGCCCCCGCGGCGCGGGTGAGGCCACCCTCCGGGATCTCGCCGGGACCGCACGACATTTTGAAACGCCGCGCCTCATCGTTGATAGAGTCGGCTTGCGGAGACGAGCGACGACGATGAACGCCCTTCGATCCTGGCTCTCGCAACTGAATCGCCCCGAGGTGACGGAGTTCGCCGTGGCCACGGGGCGCATGCCCAGCGTCAAGGTCTCGGGCACCTTCCAGGCCGTCGATCCCGGCGCCCTCACCACCGAGGACATCCTCATGCTCCTCAGCGCGCTCGGCGGCGGCCGGTTCATCGAGACGCTCGGCGCGAAGCCGTCGCAGTGGCACATCCGCATCGAGGGCATCGGCGCCATCTCCGTCGTCGCCGCGCGCCAGGGCGATCTCGTGCACGCCCGCATGACGCGGATGCAAGCGTCGTCCGCCGCGTCCGGGGCCGCGGCCGCCGCTTCCGATGCCGCGGCCGCCGCGCCGCCGGCCCGCCCCTCGCAGCAGTTCTCCATGCGCGAGCACCTCGCGCCCGAGGAGGCGCAGCGCCCGGCGCCGCGCGACGCCGACGCGAAGCGCACGCTCTCCGCCGAGCTCGCGCTCGACCTCCGCGGCGGCCCGCCGCCGCCCGCCGAGCCCCGCGCGAGCCGCGCCTCGACCCCTCGCTTCGACCCGCGGCTCGACGAGGCGCCCGCCGCCGAGCGCGCCGCGCCGGCCGCCCGCGCGCCCGCGCCGCCGCCCCAGGAGCCCCGCGCCGCCGCGCGGGCGTCCGCGGCGGGCGGCCGCGCGCGGTCCTCGTCCACCGACATCCCGGCGGGCGCCCTCGACGGCTTGCTCGCCATGGCGCGCGACCAGGGCGCCAGCGACCTCCACCTCGTGGCCGGCCGCCCGCCGCTCCTCCGGGTCGCGGGCGAGCTCGTGCCGCAGGGCGAGCCGCTCGACCCGGCGTCGGTGGAGTCGCTCCTGCTCCCGCGCGTGCCCGCGCGCCTCGCGCCGGTCCTCTCGGCCGAGGGCTCCTGCGACTTCGCGATGGAGCTCGGCGCGCTCGGCCGCTTCCGGGTGAACATCGCGCGCCACCGCCAGGGCTACAAGGGCTGCTTCCGCCTGATCGCGCGCAGCATCCCGACCCTCGCGTCGCTCGGCCTGCCCGACGCCATCGGGCTCGCCACCCGCCACCACCAGGGCCTCATCGTGCTCACCGGGCCGACGGGCCACGGCAAGACAACGACGCTGACCGCGGTCATCGACATCCTCAACCGCGAGACGAGCCATCACATCATCACGGTCGAGGATCCCGTCGAGTTCGTCCACGCGCGCGGCAAGGCGATGATCAGCCAGCGCGAGGTCGGCACCCACACCCGCTCTTTCGAGAACGCCCTGAAGGCGTCGCTGCGCGAGGACCCTGACGTCATCGTCGTCGGCGAGCTCAGGGACACGGCGACGGTCCGGATGGCGCTCGCGGCGAGCGAGACTGGCCACCTCGTCCTCGGCACGATGAACACCCCGAGCGCGGCGAAGACCATCGATCGGCTGATAGACCTCTTTCCCCCCGGCGATCAGCAGCAGGTCCGCGTCACGCTCGCGGGCGGCCTCCGGCTCATCGTCAGCCAGCGGCTCCTGCCGAGCGCCGACGGCAGGCGCATGGTCGCCGCGGCCGAGGTCCTGCCCGGCTCGGTCGCGCTCTGGAACCTCATCCGCGACTCCAAGACGTTCCAGATCCCGAGCCTCCAGCAGCGCGGGAAGGGCCTCGGGATCATCCGCCTCGACGACTCGCTGGCCGAGCTCGTCCGCGCCGGCAAGACGACGCTGGAGGCGGCGCTCGTGGTCGCGGAGGCCCCCGAGGAGCTCGAGGCCGTCCTCACCGGCAAGCGGCAGCCCGCGCTGACGCCGGACAGGAGGCCGCCCTCCCCGCCGCCGGACGCGTCGAAGCCCGGCGCCCCCGAGGCGGGCAAGGGCCTCTTCGAGCGCGCGGGCGCGCTCTTCGGGAAGAAGGGAGGCTAGCGTGGCCCGGATCGATCGCCTCTTCGACGAGCTCCTGTCCAGGAAGGGCAGCGACCTGCACCTCGGCATCGGCTATCCGCCGCTCGTCCGCGCCCGCGGCGAGCTCGTCGCCCTGCGCGACACGCCCCTCGACGCGGCCGAGATGGAGGCGCTCCTCTTCGAGATCACGACCCCCGAGGAGACGCGGCGCATCGTCGAGCAGCTCGACCTCGATTTCGCCTACTCCTACGCCGACAAGGCGCGCTTCCGCGCCAATTACTTCTACAAGACCACCGGCCTCGCGGCGGTCTTCCGCACCATCCCGAGCAAGATCCTCTCCCTCGACGATCTCGGCTGCCCCGAGATCATCCGCCGGCTGTCCGATCGGTCGAGCGGGCTCATCTTGATCACGGGCCCGACCGGCTCCGGCAAGTCCACGACGCTCGCGGCGATGATCGACCATATCAACCGCTCGCGCGCCTGCCATGTCCTCACGATCGAGGATCCGGTCGAGTTCGTGCACAGCCCGATCAAGGCGCAGATCACGCACCGCGAGGTCGGCCCTGACGCGGGGAGCTTCGCGAGCGCGATCCGCAGCGCCGGGCGGGAGGACGCCGACGTGATCCTGATCGGCGAGCTCCGGACCAACGAGACGATGAAGCTCGCCTTGCAGCTCGCGAGCTTCGGCGTCCTCGTGTTCGGCACGGTCCACACGAACAGCGCCGCCGCGACGATCGACCGCATCATCAACGCTTTCCCCGCCGACGAGCAGCTCCAGGTCCGCGGCATGCTGGCCGAGAGCCTCGCCGCGATCATCGCCCAGCAGCTCCTCCGCACGAAGGACGGCACCGGCCGCGTCGCCGCGCACGAGATCCTCGTCGGGTCGAGCGCGCTCTCCTCGATGATCCGCGAGGGCAAGACGTTCCAGATCACGAACCTGATGCAGGCCGGCCGCTCCGCCGGCATGCAGACGATGGACATGGCGCTGGAGCGGCTCGTCAGGAAAGAGACCATCTCCGTGCAGGCGGCCCTCGAGAAGGCGATCGACAAGGACAGCTTCCAGAAGCTGTTCCTGGACCCTCAGGCGCTCTCTTGATGGAGAGATGAAAGATCAACCGCCAAGAGCGCCAAGGACGCCAAGAGAGACAAAGAGAAAGAGATTTTTGAGCCTCATTCTCTCTTTCTCTCTTGGCGTCCTTGGCGCTCTTGGCGGTTAATCTCTGTCTCTTTCCTGGCAGTCCATCTCTGCCCCTCTGACTCGACGCCTCGCCGCGGAGCGCCTTCCCGGGCAGCTCACGAGGCGCCGCCGCGGGGCAGATCCACGGTGAAGCGCGCGCCCTCGCCCGGCGCGCTCGACACCTGGATCGTCCCCCCGTGCGCCCTCACGATCTCGTGCGCGATGTAGAGCCCCAGCCCGAGCCCGCCGTACGAGCGCGACGAGACCGCCCGCTCGAACCGCCTGAAGATGCGCTCCAGGTCCTCCGGCGCGATGCCAACCCCGTGATCGCGCACGACGATCCGCACCGTGTCGCCGCGAGCGGCCAGGCTCACCTCGATCGGCCGGCCCTTGCCAAACTTGATCGCGTTGTGGAGCAGGCTCCTCAGGACCTGCGCGACGCGGAGCCGGTCGACGCGGCCGCGCACCGGCCGCCCCGCGTCGAGCTCGAGCCGGCACCCCGCCCGCGCCAGCGGCTCGCCGAGCTCGTCGGCGACGCCGCGGATCAGCGCGGCCAGGTCGACCTCGTCGAGCTCGAGCTCGAGCCCGCTGCGGGCGACCTGGGCGACCTCGAGCAGGCTGTCGATGAGCGTCGCCAGCCGCTCCACCTGCACCAGGCTCCCCGCGACGATGCGCTCCAGCGACCGATCCGCGACCTCGCTCGCGACCCTCTTCCGCAGCTGACCGAGCTTCAGCTTCAGCGGCGTGAGCGGCGTGCGCAGCTCGTGCGAGGCGACGGAGAGGAACTCCTCGCGCAGCTGGATGGCCCGCTGCGCCTCGCGGTAGAGCCGCGCGTTGTCGAGCGCCAGCGCGGCCCGCCGCGCGAGCTCCTCCACGAGCGCGGCGTCTGCCGGCGCGTACGGCGGCGCCGCGGCGGTCCGCACCAGCGAGAGCACGCCGAGGCAGCGGCCCCGCGTCACGAGCGGCGCGTTCAGGTACGCCGCGGGCGCGAGCTCGAGCAGCGCCTCGGGCCGCGCCGCGCCCGCGGCCCAGCGCTTCATCCGGACGTCGTCCACGCGGCAGAGCTCGGCTCGCTCCGCGCCGAGGACGCGGCGGGGCTCCCCGGGCGCGCCCTCCGGCGAGGCCAGCGCCCGCAGCCGCGCGGCCTTCTCCGGGGAGTCCGCCGCCACCGCGGCCGCCGCGAGCGCGCCCGACTCGTCGAGCACGTACAGCGTGGCGCCCTCCGCCAGCTCCGGCACCGCGACCTCGGCGATCGCCTCCAGGGTCGCCTCGTACCCGGGATCGGCCACGAGCCTCCTGCTCGCCTTCGCCAGGAAGCGCTCGGCCATCGCCGCGCGCTTGCGCTCGGTGATGTCCGTGGAGATGCCGCAGACCGCGTAGACGGCGCCCGCGGCGTCGCGCAGCGTGAACTTCAGCGACAGGTAGGTGTGCGGCCCATCGTCCTGGGGCACGACCTCCTCCACGTCGAGCGGGCTGTCCATCTCGATCACCGCGCGATCATGGGCGACGAACACGTCCGCGGCCTCCGGCGGGAAGATGTCGCGATCCCGCTTGCCCACGGCCTCCGCCCTCGGCAGCCCGAGCAGCTGCTCGAACCGCCGGTTGACCAGGAGCAGGCGACCCTCGAGATCCTTCACGTAGATGAGCGCCGGCGAGTTGTCGACGATCGCCTGGAGCTGCTCCTGGCTCTTCTGGAGCGCCGCGTAGAGCGACGCGTTCTCGAGCGAGATGGCGGCCTGCGACGAGAGCAGCTCGAGCACCGCGAGCGTGTCCTCGGAGAACGCGCCGCGCACCAGCGCGTTCTCCAGGTAGAGGATCGCGTCGTACCCGGGGCGCCGCGCGATCGGCATGCACAGCACCGAGCGCGGCCTGGCCAGCGCGACGTACGCGTCGGCCGAGAACCGCGTCGTCGCCGCGTCGTCGAGGATGACCGGCTCGCCCGTGCGGTGGACGTAGTGGACGAGCGACAGCGGCAGCGCGGCGGCGGACGCGGGCGCGCGCGCCTCGTCGACGCCGGCGAGCGCCTCCGCGAACGGCTTCCCCCCCTCGATCCTCGCCCGCGCCCGGATCGACACGGCGCCGCGGTCGACCTCCAGCAGGTAGCCCTTCTGCGCGCCCGCGTGCGCGAGGACGACCCGGAGCAGCGCCTCCTCGAGCTGGGGCATCAGGATCTCGCCGGAGATGCTCTGCGACGCCTTCACGACGGCCAGCCGGTCGAGCTCCTCGGCCGGCATGGTGACCGTGCTCGTCGCGGCCAGCGGGCGCGCCTCGAGGTGCGGAAAGCGCCGGTCGAGCTGCTTCACCTTGCCGTCGGCGCCCCAGCGGGCGTAGCAGGAGCGGGCCGCGCGGAGGTAGGTGTCGGCGATCAGGTCGAAGCCGCGGTCGCGGTAGAACGCGGCGGCGAGCTCCAGGCTCAGCGCCTCGCTCTGGATGAAGCCGTTCGCGCGCGCGGCCCTGATCGCGTGCTCGTAGAGCCGCATGGCCGCGAGCTCGTCGCCCTCGACGCGCGCGATCTCGGCCGACACGAGCGCGTGCCGGTCCTCCTGGTTCGCGGGCTCGACCTCCGCCCAGCGGCGGAGCTCCGCCTCGTGCGCCCGCAGGGCGGCGAGGAGCTCTCTCCGCTGCTGCTGCTGCTCTTCAGGGAGGTCGCGGAGGTCGCGCGCGCCGCGCTGGTCGCGGGCGTGGCACGAGAGCGCGAGCGCGGCGACATAGCAGTGCTCGGCGACCTGGATCTGGCCTGTCACCGCGCCGAGCAGCTCGCCCGCCGCGCGCGCCGACGCCACGGCCTCGCCGTGGCGGCCGAACAGGAGCGCCGCCTCCGCCCGGTAGAGGCGCTCGTAGAAGCGCGTGAAGGGCGCCGTCGCCCCGGGCGGCGGGCCCTCGGCTTCCCCGGCTTCCTCGCGCTCCCAGCGCGGGTCGCGCCCGCGCAGGCGCTGCACGAACCGGTGCAGGACGGCGACCGCGTCGTGGATGGCCTCGTACCGGGCCCGGCGCGTGAAGTCCATCCGCCGCTCGGCCTCGGCGGCCACGTCCGCCAGGGGATCGCCCGACGCGAGGCGCAGCGCCACGATGTGAAAGCAGCAGTAGGACGCGTAGATCAGCGTGCCTGCCTCCACCGCCTCGTCGAAGGCCCGGTGGAACAGGCCGACGACGTCCCGCAGCGGGCGGATCCACGGGTCGATGAAGGTGCTGATCATGTGGAGGATCTGCGGCCGGCTCCCGGTCGGGCCGCCGGCCTCGAGCAGCGCCGACGCGAGCTCCCCGAACCGGTAGCTCTCCCGGTAGAGCCCGAGGACGCGGCCGAGGGTCCCGCCGAAGGCGACGTACCCGGGCGGCGAGGTGTCCGCGTTCCCCGCGCGGAGGCTGAGCCGGACCATGTGGCACGCGACGACGCCGTAGAGCTCCGGATCCGTGTAATAGGCCGCCGGCAGCGCCGCCGAGAGGACGTTCATCACGGCCAGCGTGTCCGGATCGACCATGCGCGGCAGGCTCACGAGCGCCTCGATGCGCCGCTCGCGCACCTCGCCCCAGACCTCGCGCGCCGCGCGCTCCACCGCGTCGCGCGCGGGGTGGAGCGGGACGTCGAGGTCGAAGCGGCGCGCGCAGGCGAGGGCGCTCCGCGCCGCGCGCTCGAAATCGGCCCGGGTCGTGTGGAGCTCGATCTCGATGCGGTGCACCTCGGCGAGGTCGAGCCGGGTCCGGGCGCGCTCGAGCAGCGCGCCGACGAGCCGCTCGGCGAGGGCGAAGTCGCCGTTCAGGGAGGCGCAGCGCGCGCCCTCGCAGTGGAGCGCGAGCGCGAGCGCGTACTCCTTCTCCCAGGCGTCGTCCCCGAGCTGCGCGAGGCCCGCCGCGAGGTAGCCGGCCGCGGCCGCGTAGGCGGAGGAGGCCCTGGCCCGCCGGCCCGCCAGCAGGTTGACCCTGGCGATCCGCTCCTTCTCGCGCGGATCCGTCACCAGGGCGGCGCCCAGGTCGAGGTGGCCGGCGATCTCGAAGACGCGCGCGTCGGCGGCGTCGGGCGGCGCGTGGGGCGGCGCGTGGGGCGGCGCGTGGGCGGAAAGCAGCCGGCCGATGCGGAGGTGCACCGCCGCCCGCTCCTCCTCCGGGATGAGCGCGTAGGCCGCCTGCTGGACGCGGTCGTGGAGGAACCGGTACGTGTCGCCGGACCTGAGGAGCAGCCCCTCGCGCACGAGCTCCCAGTGGTCCTCGTGGATCGCGTCCTCCGGCCGGTCGCGGACGACGGCGAGGGTCCTCGCGTCGACGGTGCTCCCCACGCAGGCGGCGAGCGTGAGCGCCCTCTGGGCGGCCCGGGAGAGGCGCTTGATCTTCGCGATCACCAGATCGACGACGTTGTCGGCGAACGCCTTGTCGCGGATCGCGTCGAGCTCCCACCGGACGGCGCCGGCGCGCAGATCCACCTCGAGCAGGCCCTCCTTGTGGAGCATGGTCAAGAACTGCGTGGCGAAGAGCGGGTTGCCGGCGGTCTTGTCGTGGACGAGCCGCGCGAGCGGCGCGACCTCCTCGAGGCTCGCCCGGACCGCGTCGGCGACGAGCCGCTGCGTGTCCTCGGCCGGGAGCGGGGGGAGCTCGAGCTCGTGGAGCGGCGCGCCGGCGGCCCGCGCGCGCTCGAGCACGCGCGAGAGCGGGTGCGACGGGCCCACCTCGTTGTCGCGGTACGCGCCGATGGTGAGCAGGTGCCGCGCCTCGGGGTGGGTGACGATCTGCTCGAGCAGCGCGAGGCCCTCCGGGTCTGCCCACTGGAGGTCGTCGAGGAAGAGGCAGAGGGGGCGCTCCTCGCTGCAGAAGACGCCGAGGAGCTGGCGGAAGACCATCGCGAACCGGCGCTGCGCCTCGCCGAGCGGCAGGTCCGAGACGGGCGGCTGCTCGCCGAGGATGAGCTCCACCTCGGGGAGGACGTCGATGATGAGCTGCGCGTTCTTGCCGAGGGCCGCGGAGAGCCGCCTCCGCCACTCCGCGACGACAGGCTCGCTCCCGCCGAGGACGCCGAGCACGAGCTGGCGGAGCGCCTGGACGAGCGTCGCGTGGGGGGCGTGCCGGTGCTGCTGGTCGAACTTGCCCGCCGCGAACAGGCCTCGATCGCGGACGGCCGTCCGGCGGAGCTCCTCCACGAGCGAGGTCTTGCCGACCCCGGCGTAGCCGGAGATGAAGAGGAGCTCGGGGGCTCCGCGCTGCGCCACGCGCTCGAACGCGGCGGCGAGGGCGCCGGCCTCGCGCTCGCGGCCATAGAGCTTCTTCGGGATCTGGAAGCGGCCGGAGATGTCGTGCTCTCCGAGCGGAAACGGGTCGATGTGCCCGCCGGCCGCCAGCCGATCGAGGCATCGCTCGAGGTCGATCGTGAGGCCGCGCGCGCTCTGGTACCGGTCCTCGGCGGCCTTGGCCAGGAGCTTCATGACGAGCTCGGACACGGGCGGCGGGAGCCCCGGGACGAGCTCCGAGGGCGGCCGCGGGAACACGGCGGCGTGGCAGTGCACCCACTCCAGGGCGTCGTCGGCCGAGAAGGGCAGGAGCCCCGTGAGCATCTCGTACAGCGTGACGCCCAGCGAGTAGAGGTCGGTGCGCTGATCGACCGCCTGGTCGACGCGCCCTGTCTGCTCGGGCGAGATGTAGCCGAGGGTCCCCTCGATGAGGCCCGGGCTCCGCCCGCCGCGCTCCTCCTCCGGCTCCGGGAGCGCGGAGGCGAGCTCGAAATTCGCGATCTTCACCTCGCCCGAGCCTGTGTCGACGAGGATGTTTTGCGGCTTGATGTCCTTGTGGACAACCCCGTTCGCGTGGATGTCCGCGAGCGCGGCCGAGACGCGGACAGCCACCGTCAGACACTGCCGGAGATCCATCGGCGCGCCCAGCAGCCGATCGAGCGGGCGTCCGCTGAAGTCTTCGAGGACGAGCGCGGGCCGGTCCCTGTACGCGGTGAGCTCACGGGGCCTGACCGCGAACCGGCCCCCCAGCCTCCGCCCGATCTCGAGCTCGTGGCGCAAGCGCGCGACGTCCCGGGGATCGGCCGGCTCGGCGCGAGGCACCTTGAGCACGACGGGGCAGCCGTCCTCGTTCCGGACGCCGCGATGGACGACGAATGTGGTCCCCTCGCGCAGGAGCTCCGTCAGCGTGTAGCGATCGGACGCGGGCATGTCGCTCAACGCGCGGCGGCGCCGGGGCCGGCGGCGAGCCCGCCGCGCCGGGCGTGCTGCCCAGTCCGCTCGAGCCCGGCGGCGCTCGCGTCGCGGCGCTCCGAGGACCGGCATCGCGCAGAGAGCGACCGGGCGTGCTCTGCGCTGGTTCGGTGGTCGTGGCGCACCGTCCGCAGTGTGCCGGCCGGTGCAGTGGTGGTCAAGCCAGCTCCGGCGTATCGGACCCTGCGCGCGCGGAGCTTCCGTCTGGCGCGGCTCGTCCCGACGAGCGTATCCTTGCTGACCTGAACCAATGCAGCCGCCCACACAGGACAGCGAACCGCTCGATCTCGACGCCTACCTGGCCCGCATCGGCTACCGCGGGGCGCTCGCGCCCACGCGGGAGGTGCTCGACGCGCTCCACACAGCGCACGTCTACTCCATCCCTTTCGAGAACCTGGACGTCCTCCTCGGCCGCCCGATCCGCATCGACCTGGCCAGCTTGCAGGCGAAGCTCGTCCGGGCGCGCCGCGGCGGCTACTGCTTCGAGCAAAACACCCTGTTCGTCGCGGCGCTGCGCCGGATCGGGTTCAAGGTCACGACGCTCATCGCGCGGGTGTGGTTCCAGCGGAGTGAGATCGGGCCGCGGACTCATATGCTGTCCCTGATCGACCTGCCTGAAGGCCCGTTCATCGCGGACGTCGGCTTCGGCGGTCCGGGCCTCACGCAGCCCATCCGGCTCGTCGAGGGGGAGAGCCAGCCGCAGGCGCACGACGTCGTCGGCCTGCGACGTGAGGGCGCCTTGTGGATGCTCGAGTCCAGGGCGAGCGAGCCGTGGCAAGATCTCTACGAGTTCACTCTCGAGGAGCAGTTCCCGGTCGACTACGAGGTGGCGAACCTTTACACGTCCACCCACCCCAGCTCGCTGTTCATGAGCAACGTGCTCGCGTCGCTCTCCTCGCCGGAAGCTCGCATGACGCTGCGCAACCGCCAGCTGGGTATACTCCGAGGCGGCCAGTTCGAGCGCTTCGAGCTCGGCGACGACGAGCTCCTCGACGTCTTGAAGAACCGCTTCGGCCTGGAGCTCCCGGCCGGAGCGCAGCTCCGCTGCGCGGGGCTCGAGCAAGGAAGCCCCGTGGATGAACGTCGTCGGTTTACTGCTCAATGAAGGAAGGAAGCCTGACGCGCGGATCATCTCATGGTCCGCGCGCAGCGCAACTCTCCGACAATGGCAGGAACGTACTATCTCTCCAGCGTGGTGTAATTCTGCACTTCGCCGTCAGTGGACGCGACCGATGCCGCGGCGGATGAACGCCGAGCGGCTCCCGGACGGCGCAGCGGCCCTCGCCGCGGGCGCGCCCGCCGCGAAGGTCGGGACAGGCTCGCAGACGAGCGCGGCCAGGTCCTGATTGCGGCGCCCCAGGTCGTTCAGGGTCCGCACCTCGCCGGTCACCGGATCAGGGATGTTGATGCCGGTCATGAAGCCGGACAGCGACGCCTCGCTCCCGAGCGTCCTCGGGTTCACGTGCAGGAACGGCGTCCCGGTCTCCGCCCCGCCGTGGCACCCGTTGCAGGTGTTGAGCGAGAACTTGTGCCGCGCCTCGTTGTTGAGGATGCCCGGAGCGGTCCACGCCGTCAGGTTGTTGAACGACGAGCCGCCGAGGAACGGAGCCCCCTGGAACGTGTCGGGCACCGTGAACTGCTCCGCGACGATGGCCGCCTCGTTCTGGTTCACGAAGTCCGCGAGCGTGGGCGTCCCGTCGAAGCCGAGGTCCGGCGTCAGCTTGACGGTCTCCGGGCGCAGGAAGCCCGTGTCCGGCGAGAGGACGAACTCGCGCAGCTCCCACGGGCCCGCCAGCGCGATCTCGTTCGTGCGGAGCTGCCCGAGCGAGCTCCCGTTCGGCCTGCCGGGCGCGGCGTTCCGGCCCGCGAACCGCGTGGTGATGGCCTGGAGCGCGGCGTTGTACTCCTCGGAGGGGAACGGCAGGCTGCCGAGGGCGTGCCATGCGTTCGCCCACTCGAGCACGTCGGCCTCGGTCGACGCGGGCAGCTTGTACTCGAGGATCACGGTGAACTGCTGCGGGGAGCCCTGGCTGACGACGCCGAACACGAACCGGCCTTCGCCGGCGTGACCCTCGGCCAGGTTGCGCACGTCGATCCGGTTGACGATGCCGAGCAGCAGCAGGGGTGCCCGCTGGAGGTCGAGCGACCCGTCAGCGTTCCTCGGCCACTCGTCGAGCACGACCTGCTGGATGGCCGGGCGCGCCGGCACCGTGAAGCCGTTCACCTCCTGATCCGTCAGCCAGGTGCTGAAGAACTCCTCGACCATCGCCGGCGCGTCGGCCGGCGTGGGCGCCATGTCCTCCATCAGGCGCGCGAACGTCCATGCGCCGGTCCGCGGGTCGCCGGCCGGGCCATCGAACGTCGTGCGCACGGGATCCTCGACCACGCTGAGGTGCTTCACGAAGATCTCGCGGCTCGTCCGGACGAAGCAGCCCGTCGGCTCGAGCAGCTCGTAGTTGAGGTTCCCTGACCCGACGAAGAACTCGGGCGAGTTGAAGTCGAACACCGAGAACGGGATCTCGTGGAGTCCGGGCCCCGCTTCCTCGGAGCCGGTCACGGTGACCGGGAACGTCGCTGTGGTCCCGGGCTGGACGCCGGGGATGGACGGGGTATCCACGAGGACGTTGATCCCCGGCGGGAAGGCGGGACTGAGGAAATACTCCGCGGGGAAGCACGCGCCGACATCGTTGTTGGTGACCGCGACCTGGTACGTCACAGGCGTGTTCGGGGCGACGGGGCCGCTGCTCGCCGGCGTGACGGTGATCGTCTCGGGACGGTTGATGCAGGAGAGCTGGGCGATCTCGGAGCCTGTCGTCGGGCTGTTCGAGAGCCAGACCTCGTCGATCAGGCCCGTGAAGCGCTGCTTCTGCGCGTTGTTGCCGATGTGGATCGGCGCGTTGACGTCGCGGATCGTGCCTGGCGCGCTGATCTGGCCTACCTGCTCGCCGTTCAGGAAGAGCCGCACGAACCTGCCGTCGTAGATGCCCGCGACGTGCGTCCAGACGTTGGCCGCGATCGCGGCGCGCGACGTGATCGTGCGCCCGCTGTCCAGCGTGACGCTGAACCGCGCCTCGTCGTTCCGGACGACGAGGGAGAAGCTCGAATCTCCGCCGTCTCGCTCCTGCGCGATGGTCCGCACCGTCGACCCCGAGACCGAGGTGGGGTTGACCCACGCGGCGACCGCGAGGTTCTTCCCGAACGTGAAGCGGGGGTCGTCGTCGACCGTGACCGTGTCGTTCTTGTGATCGAAGGAGATACCGAGGCCGCTGATGCCCTGCGCGCAGGCCGCTCCGGCCGAGCGGGTGGCGGTCGAGCCATTGCCGGACGAGTCGAGCAGCTCCGTCGTCGAGCCGTCGCAATCGTCGAACTGCCAGAAGCCGACCGCCGGCGGGCCTACCGGGGGTGGCTCCCCGCTGCCGCCTTCGCCGCCGCCGCCGACGCCGACCCCGCTGCTGCCCGTGGCGACGCCGCCGGCGCCGCCGGTACCCGGGTCGCTGCCACCGACGCCGACGCCGACGGATACGGCGCTGACGGTGATCCCGGAGCCGACCGGCGCGTCGGCCTCGCCGAGCGCCAGTTCCGTATCATCGAATGAGCCTTCCTCGACGCCATAGCTTCCGCATGCGGCGGCGCCCAGGGCGAAGAGGGCGAGGACCGCAGCCGAGCTGGATTTGATTGAAAGAGAGTGGGCGAAGCCGAAGGAGACGTTCCGCATCTGCGTTCTCGTTGGGTAAGCGTTAACTGCACGAGCGCCCGTCCGGCTGCAGCGCGATCTGCAGCCGTTGACGCGAGCAGGCGTCGGTCTGACCCGATGAAGCTGTCCGGGCTTGGGCGCTTGTACGAGTCGCCTGCTTGGCAACTCGTATGCCCGTATCCTGAGCAGCGATTTCCCCCTGCCGCGTCGGTGCCGGTGGCACCTGGCCATGTCGTGGGAGCCCGACACTGGCACACGTGGCACACCTTATTACGACATCGGTGCGCGCCTGGCTTCAGACAAGCACGCTTCCAGCACTCCAGGGGTTTGAGCGCGACGAGGCGCGGCGCAGGCGACAGAGCTCCTGAGCCGCGGACACACCTCCGGCAGGGCGCCTGCGGCAAGATTCTGGCGCGCGGTTCTGGAGCGGTGCTCTCCCGGACTCTGATAGAGGAGTCAGCTGGAGAAGCTCACCAGCTTCTGGCGGTGGGCCCGACTCGACACCTTCGGTGCTCGGCGGGCGCCCGTGCGCCCGTGCGGTCCGTGCGCCCGCGGGGCCCGTACGCCCGCGGAGCCCGTGCGTCCGCGGAGCCCGTGCGGCCCGTGCGCCCGCGGGGCCCGTACGCCCGCGGAGCCCGTACGTCCGCGGAGCCCGTGCGGCCCGTGCGCCCGCGGACGTGGAGCCGCGCGCCGGTCGGGAGCCGCCTCCTGTGCGGGAGAGCTTCGCTCAGGTGCTCCAGCGCGGGCCCTGCGGCGTGTCCTCGAGCACCACCCCGGCCTCGGCGAGCAGGTTGCGGATGGCGTCGGCCTTGGCGAAGTCCTTTGCCTTGCGCGCGGCCTGGCGCATCGCGATCAGCCGATCGACGGCGGCGTCGCCCCCGCGCCCCGCCGCACCCTCGGCCGGGGCGAACGCGTAGTCGGCCACGAGCGCCGGATAGAGCGCCGGCTCGACGACCTCCACCCCGAAGACCGCGAGGTGCCGCGCGACGGCGCGGTAGACCGCGAGCAGGGAGGAGCGGTCGTCGCACTGCTCGATCCCCGCCGAGTAGAGCGCGCTCACGTAATCGAAGAACGCGGCCACGGCGTTCGGCGTGTTCAGGTCGTCGTCCATGGCCTCGATGAAGCGCGTGATGAAGCGCTCGGTGTGCTCGTGGAACTGGCCGTGGACGTACTGGTGGCGCATCCTCGGGACCCGCTCCTCCTCGGGCCGCTGAGACGCGTACGCGCCCGGGGCGAGGGGCTCGTCCTTGGCGCCGCGCAGCTTCTCGGCGAGGACGGTCACGAGCTTCTTGATGCGCGCGTAGCCCTGGGCGGCCTGCTGGACCAGCTCCCAGCTGAAGGGGAGCTTGCACCGGTAGTGCTGCGTCACATAGAACCAGCGCGCCTCGTCGTGCCCGTGCCTGGAGAGGAGCTCCTCGATGGAGATGACGTTGCCGAGGCTCTTCGACATCTTCACCTCCTTGAGATCGAGGTGCTCGGGGTGCAGCCAGTAGCGCACCCAGGGCCGCCCGCAGAGCGGCTCGCTCTGCGCGATCTCGTTCTCGTGGTGCGGGAACATGTTGTCGATCCCGCCCCCGTGGACGTCGAAGTGGTCGCCGAGCAGCGCGGTGCTCATCGCCGAGCACTCGATGTGCCAGCCGGGGCGCCCCGTCGGCCAGGCGTCCTCCCCGGTGCGCCACGACGGCTGGCTCGCGTCGGTGGGCTTCCAGAGGCTGAAGTCCGCCGGGTGCCGCTTGCGCGCGAAGTCCTCCTCGACGCGGCCGCTCGCCCCGACCTCCTGCTCGTCGACCTTGCGCCCCGAGAGCTCGCCATACGAAGCGCAGGTGCTGACCTCGTAGAAGACCTCGCCGTTCACCGTGTACGCGTGGCCCTTGTCGATCAGGCGCTTGATCATGTCGACCTGCTCGTCGACGAAGTCGGTCGCGCGCGTGTAGACGGCGTAGTCCTTGATGTGGAGCTTGCGGCAGTCGCGCCGGAACGCCCCGATGTTCCGCTCGGCGACGTCGACGGCGCCCTCGCGCTCGTTCGCGCGCTGCATGATGCGGTCGTCGATGTCCGTGTAATTGATGATGCTCAGCACATGAACTCCGCGGTACTCGAGGTACCGGCGGAAGACGTCCCAGAAACAATAGGTGCGCGCATGACCGATGTGCATCGGAGCGTAGACCGTGAGACCGCATGTGTAGATGCGCACGATCTTCGGCTGGGCGGAGACGAATGGCTCCTTCTTCCTCGTGAGCGTATTATGGACCTTGAGCGGCATCGGCGACCTGCGTGAATGTGCGGGCTTTCCTTGGGACCGCGTACGCTACCCTGGCCCCGCCGTCGGGTCAACGCGGAACATTCCGCTCTTTCCCGAGGTATTTCGGGGATTTCCCGTCGTTTTCCCGTCGCTCCCGTCACCTCCCCACCGACTCTGGATGGCGACCCTGCGCTGTGAACGCTCCGCACCGGGGCGCCGGGACCGACAGCCGTCCTCGCGCCGCCGCGAGCGCCGTGGACGCTTGCGGCCGTCGTCGCTCCAGTCTACGCCGCCGTGCATGCACATCACGTCAAGGACCTTCCTGTTCGTCCTCGCCGGCGCGCTCGCCGCCTGTGGTGGGAACCCTCCGCCCGTCGAGAGCGGTCCGCCGCCCGCGCCGGCTGCTCCCGCGCAGCCTCCGCCCGAGGCGCCCGCAGCGGCCGCGCAGCCGGAGGCGGCGCCCCCGCCCAAGGCCGACCCGCAGGAGGAGAAGAAGAAGGCGGAGCTCGCCAAGCTCGCCGAGGACACGAAGGCCATGGAGGCCAAGGCCGACCAGGAGGCGGCGCGCTTCGACGACGCGCTCAAGGCAGAGGTGAAGGCGCTCGTCGCGGCCAATTACCCGAGCGCGGGCGCGGCGCTGCGCGCGGCGCTCAAGGGGAAGTACCGCGCCCCGGGCAACGCCGAGCGGGACGCCGCCCGGCACCCGGTCGAGACCCTGGAGTTCTTCGGCCTCAAGCCGACGAGCACCGTGCTCGAGCTCGGGGCGGGGGAGGGCTGGTACACCGAGCTCCTCGCGCCGGTGCTCGCGAAGAAGGGCAAGCTCATCATCACGTCCTTCGACCCGAACGGCCCCGCGGACTCGCGCAACACCCTCTACGGCAAGCGGGTGAAGCGCCTGCTCGAGAAGTCGCCCGAGCTGTTCGGCAAGGTCGACGTCGCCCTGATCGACCGCGACAACCCGAAGCTCGGGCTCGAAGGCAAGGTCGATCTCGTGATCGCCGCTCGCGAGGCGCACAACTGGCACCGGAACGGCAAATTCGACGTCTACGTCGCGGAGGCGTTCAAGGCGCTCAAGCCCGGCGGCGTCTTCGGCATCGAGCAGCACCGCGCCAAGCCCGACGCGAACCCCGATGAGAGCGCGAAGCAGGGATATCTCCCGGAAGCGTGGGTGATCCAGAAGGTCGAGTCGGCCGGCTTCAAGCTCGGCGCCAAGTCCGAGGTGAACGCCAATCCGAAGGACACGAAGGACTACCCGGAGGGGGTCTGGACGCTGCCGCCGAACTTCCGGCTCGGCGACAAGGACCGCGCGCGCTACGCCGCCATCGGCGAGAGCGACCGCATGACCCTCAAGTTCGTCAAGCCCGCCCGCTGATCCCACGCGTCTCCCACGCGCCCGCCCGCGCGTCCCGCCGCGCGGGACGCGCGTGAGCCCTCCACCCCGGCCAGCGCGTCGCGCGCCCGCGTCGGCGCGCACGCCACGGACCCAGCCCTACGCTGGCGCCTCGCCGCCGGCCGGCGGTCGGGCGACCACGCGGCGCATCGGGATCGCGGCGCCCGCGGCCCCCGAGGCCCGGTGGGAGGCGAAGCCGAGGCCTTCGAGGAAGGCCGGCGACGCATAGACGCCGGGAGCCGCCGTCTCCGGGAGGCACGACGAGAGCTCGATGATGTTCCCGCCCACCACCGAGCCGTCCTCGGTGACCACCACCTCGCCGGCGTGCAGGCAGAAGCGGATGCCGACCCTCCGGTCGCGCTGGCCGGGCCCGTCGAGCCGATCGTAGAGCGAGATCGCGGCCCCGATCGCGCGGCGGCGCGCCTCCTCGCCGCCGCGCTCGTCCCGCGGCCAGTCCGCGGAGAGCAGCACGCTCGTGCTCGTGACCGCGAGCGCCGAGAACCCCGCGGCCGCGAGATCGGTCATCGCCTGCGGCAGCACGGCCTCGAAGTCGGTCAGGAACGAGTCGGTGGGGGCCTCGAGCGCGCGGGCCTCGGCGAGGACCTCGACGAGCAGCCCGATCGCGAGCCGCCGGATGCGGCCCCCTTCCTTCGCGTCGGCGCGCATGACCCGCGCCGTGGCGGCCCGGACTTCGTCGAGGAACACGGTGACGTCCGGGTGGCGGCCCGCCGGGTCCTTGCTCATCGCCCGCACGACGATGTCGTCGAAGGCCGGGTCGACCGGCGCGTGCAGGCTCGGGCGGGGCGGCGCCTGGTGCAGGTGCAGGTGGCGCAGCACGGGGTACGCGCTCGCCGAGAACGGCATGGTCCCCGCGATCATCGTGTAGAGCAGCGCGCCGAGCGCGTAGACGTCGGTCCGCATGTCGACCGGCCGGTTGAGGAGCTGCTCGGGCGACATGAACGCCGGGGTCCCCACGACGTGCCGCGACGACGTGAGCGAGAGATCCGTCGTGTCGAGCAGCTTCGCGATGCCGAAATCGAGCAGCACGACCCTGAAGCCCCCGTCCTGCTCGCACAGGATCACGTTCGAGGGCTTCACGTCCCGGTGGATGATCCCGACCGAGTGGGCCGCGGCCAGCGCATTGCAGAGCGGCTCGAGGATCGCGAGCGCCTCGTCCGCCGGGAGCCGGCCCCGCGAGAACAGGTGCTGCTCCAGGCTCCTGCCCTGCAGCAGCTCCATCGCGTAGTAGGGCCGCCCGTCGTCGAGCCGCCCGACGTCGAGGATCTCGACCACGCTCGGGTGCTTGATCCGCCCGATCGCGTCCACCTCGCGCTGGAAGCGGAGCACCACGTCGGCGCGCGAGATCAGCTCGGCATGCATGACCTTGACCGCCGCGGGCGCCCCGCTCGTCGCGTGCACCGCGCGGTAGACGACGCCGAATCCGCCCTCGGCGATGACGCCGTCGAGCAGGTACTCGCCGGCCCGCATCGCCACGGCGATCGGGACGCCCGGACCATCAGCCTCCCGATCGCGCGTGTCGAGCGTGCGCTGGTCCCATGTCGGCGCGATGCCGAGCGGCGGCTCGTCCGCGACGGGCGCTTCCGTCGAGGGTGCGACCGCGGGCGGTTCATCGTCTCGAGGATCGTTCTTCATACATGACAGCCGTCGAGTTCGCGCGATACTGTAGGCGTAAGCCGATGTCCAACGCGAGCATCGGGCGCGTGTAGCCGTAGCGAAACCATGCACCGTTGCGCCGTATGTCACGGCCGGCTCATCGAGGGCGCGCCGTGCGTCAGAGACGGCTTCGTGCCGCCGCCGGGGGAGCATGAGGTCGTGGAGCGCGCGGCGCCCGCCGTCGGCGGCTTCACCCTGCTCGGTCCGCTCGGCCGGGGCGGGTTCTCCGACGTCTGGGCCGCCCAGCGCGACCACGACGGCGCGCCGGCCGCCATCAAGGTGGCGCGGCAGGCGACGCGGAGCGTCCGCGAGCGGTTCCGGCGGGAGGCCGCGCTCCTCGAGCGCGTGGGCGTCCCGCACGTCGCGCAGCTGTATGCCTGCGACGAGCTCCCCGGCGGCCGGCCGTACCTCGCGATGGAGCGGCTCTTCGGCCAGACGCTGGCCGAAGAGCTCGCGGGGCTGCGCGCCCCGCTCGATCCGGAGCGCGCCGCCGAGCGCGCGGACGCGATCCTCGCCGTGCTCGAGGCGGCGCACGCGCGCGGCGTCGTCCACCGCGACCTCAAGCCGGACAACCTCTTCCTGCTGGGCTCGAGCGGCCGCGCGGTGCTGCTCGATCTCGGCCTGGCGAAGCTCGCCCCCACGGACGGCGAGCCCGCCGCGCCGGCGTCGGCGTCCGCCGCCGCGACGCGCGCCGGCGACGTCGTGGGGACGCCGGAGTACATGGCCCCGGAGCAGCTCCGCGCCGACGCCGCGCGGATCGACGCGCGCGCGGACATCTACGCGTTCGGCGTGATCCTGTTCGAGCTGCTCACGCTGCGCCCGCCGTTCCTCGGGGACGAGAACGCCGTCGGGCACGGCCACCTGGCCCTGCGCCCGCCGCGCCCGAGCGATCTCGCCGAGGTCCCCGAGGGCCTCGAGGAGCTCACGCTCGCCTGCCTCGCCAAGGATCCGGACCGCCGCCCCGGCAGCGCTGCCGCGCTCCGGCGCACCCTGCACGCGCTGCGCGCGCGCCCCCGCGCCGACACCATCCCGCCCCCCTCCGCGCCGCGGTCCACGCCGCGCCCGTCGCCGTCGTCGGCGCAAGCGGACGGCGTCGCGACCGCCGCCGCCGAGGGGCGCCAGCCGGTCGCGCTGCTCTTCGCGGAGACGGGGGCGGGGCCGGTGATCGCGGCGGTCGGCAGCCGCCGGGGGTTCATCGCGCGGCAGCGAGGGCAGCGCTGCGTCGCCGTGTTCTCCGCGAGGGACGTCGACGACCCGGCCCGCGCCGCGCTCGCCGCGGCGCGCGACCTCGCGCAGAGCGGCGGCGCGCGCGTGGCGCTGCACCTCGCCAGCGTGCGCCTGCGCCGGGTCGCCGGCGGGCTCCACGCGGTCTACGGCACCCCGGTCGAGCGCCCCGAGACGTGGCTGCCGGCCGAGCCCTGGTGCGGCCTCGCCATGACCGGGGAGTTCGAGCGCGCGCTCCCCGACGCCGAGCTCGCCCCCACGCCGCCCGACGCGCCGGAGAGCCTCGGGGAGCCGCCGCTGCTCGGGCGTGACGACGTGCTCTCGGCGCTCGCGGGCAGCGCCACCGACGCCTTCGACGGCGTGTGCCCCGGCCTGTTCACGCTCGTCGGCGACGCCGGCCTGGGCAAGACGCGCCTCACGGCGGAGGCCGCCTGCATCGCCGGGGTGCCGCTCCCCGACGTGCGCGTCGTGGCGGCGCGCGCGCTCCACCCCATCCACGGCGGCGCCGCGCAGGCGGTGCGCGCCGTCCTGCGCGTCGCGCTCGACGCCCCCGAGGACGTCCCCGAGGACCCGCGGGGCTTCTGCGTGGAGCGGCTCGGCGAGCCCCTCGGGAGCGCCACCTGGGAGGTGGTCGCGGCGGCGCTCGGCTGGGCCAGCGCCAGGGGAGGGCGGCCCTCCGGCGCGGCCCGCCACGGCCTGATGCTGGCGCTCGCCGAGGCGCTCCGCGGCCGCGCGCGCCGCGGCCCCTTCGCCGTGATCCTCGACGACGCCGACCAGGCGGACGACGTGCTGCTCGACGCCCTGGAGTACGCCACGCTCGACGGCGAGGGCGTCCTCCTCTGGGTCGTCGTGGCCGGCGGCCCTCGCTTCGATCAGGCCCGCCCGAGCTGGGGCCAGCGCAACCAGCGCCACACCCGCGTGACGCTCGCCCCGCTCGCGGAGGCGGCGGCGATGGATCTCGCGTCGCGCTTGCTCTTGCCGGCGGAGTACCCGCCGGCCGAGACCCTCCGCCGGCTGGCCGACTGGGCGGGGGGCAACCCGGATTGCCTGCGGCAGCTCGTCCGCTCGCTCAAGCACGCGGGCGTCGTGCGCCGGCGCGCCGGCGGCGGCTTCTACGTCGCGACCACGGAGGTCGAGGCGCTGCCGCCGGTGCCGGCGTGGCAGTGGCTCGCGGCGCGGCAGCTCGACGACCTGCCGCCGGAGCTCGCGGCGTGCGCCCGGGTCTGCTCGGCGCTCGGCATGTCGTTCGATCGCGCCGAGCTCGAGGCGGTGCTCGACGGCCTCGATCGCGCGGGCGGCGCCGGGCCCATGGTCGACGCCGGCTTCGGGCTCTCGGCGCTCGTCGAGCGGCGCATCCTGCTGCGCGACAGCGCCGGCCGCGGCCGGGTCGAGGAGTGGCACGCGTTCCAGAACGCGGTCCTCCAGGAGGCCGTCTACGAGATGCTCGATCCGGCGCACCGCGCCGAGATCCACCGGAGCGCCCTCGCGTACTGGCGGGCGCAGGTGGCGGCCGGCTCGACCGGCGGGCTCCGCGCCCTGGCGCGCCACGCCGCCGCCTGCGGCGAGCGCGCCGAGGCCGCCGACGCCTACCTCGCGCTCGGCGACCTCGCGTCCGCGCGGCACGACGCGGTCGAGGCGGACCAGCGCTACGACGCCGCGCTCCACGTCGCCGACCCGGGCGACGCGGCCCGGCGCGTGCGCGCGCTCGCGGGCCGCGGCAGGAGCCGGTACCGCATGTGCCGCATCCAGGAGGCGCGCGGCGACTTCGGCGAGGCGCTCGCGCTGGCCGGCGCGCTCGGCGACGCGCGCCTCGAGGCGAGCCTCCTGCTCGAGGACGCGACCGCGCTCGACTGGGCCTTCGAGTTCGAGGAGTCGGCGCGGCGGGTGGGGGAGGCGCGGCCGCTCGTCGAGGCGCAGCGCTCGCCCGAGCTCTCGCTGCGCCTCCGGGTCGCCGAGGGGCGGAGCCTGTGGCGGCGGGGGCGGCTCGACGAGTCGATCGCAGAGCTCGCTGCGTGCGCCGAGCGCGCCGCGGCGTTGGGGGACTACGACGCCCGCGTCCTTGCCCTGCTCATGCTGTCGTTCCAGCTCTCGTCTGCAGGTCGCCGCGAGGAGGCTGAGTCCGTCTTCAGGGACCTGATTGCCCTCCTCACGGCGGCCGGCGATGGATTTCACCTCTGCGCGGCGTACATCAATCGCATCGCGATGTGGGCCTGGAGGTGGTCTCTGCCGGGCGCCGTCGACGACCTGCGCCGCGCCGTCGATCTCGCCCGCGAGATCGGCAATCCATCGCTGGAGAAGATGGCGTCGTACAACGTCGCCGTGCTCCTTCACTGGAGCGACAGGCAGCGCGAGGCGCTCGCCCTCGCCCGGCGCGCCCGGTGGCTGGAGGAGCAGTCCTCGGAGCGGCCGATGCCCCAGACGGCGATCCTGATCGGGCAGATTCACCTCGCGCTCGACGAGTACGATCAGGCGGATCAGCTCGTCCTCTGGATCGAGCGATCCTGCGCCCTCGGACCTGGCGACATTCCCGACTACACCTTGCTCAGGCTCGTGC
This sequence comes from Sorangium sp. So ce1153, assembly GCF_051521595.1. Lineage (NCBI taxonomy): Bacteria > Pseudomonadati > Myxococcota > Polyangiales > Polyangiaceae > Sorangium > Sorangium sp. So ce1153. The sequence continues at coordinate 9,384,210 of NZ_CP150361.1, read as the reverse complement.
TCTCCGAGGTCGGGGTCCGGCCGGCCAGCTCCTCTTCTCTCTCGTGGAGCGAGGCGGTTCAGCTCGCGAAAGACCAGCCCTTCGTCGAGGTCACGCTGCTGTTCCTTTACTGGCGAGCTCGCATGGCGCTTCGTCGCGGGCACACCACCGAAGCCGGTGAAGCGCTCGCGAGCGCGCGCGAGCGCCGCGGGGACAGCCCCATGTGGCTGTCCCGTTTTGCCGAGCTCGAGCGGGCGCTGGACGGAGCGTCGCGGACTCCGGACGTTCACCCGACCCTGTCGCCGTGATTCGACAGGGTATGTTCCGTCCCGTTCGGGCAAGTCCGTAGTCCCGTACAAAGCTTATGTACAGTTTTTCAGCATTGCGCGACTTTCCGGAAGGTGAAATACTGTTGCTTTAAGGAAGGCCGAGAGTATCGGGTTGCGCCCGGCGTCACGGCCACCTTGTAAGGAGAGCTTGATGCTGTCGATTCGATCCGTCGCTGTTGGTCTCGTTGGCGCTGGTGTGTTCACGGCGGGGTGCGTCGCTGCCCCGGACGCTGAGCCGGTCGAGACGGCGGAGCTGCCGATGCGGCGCACCGTGGTGCCCATCGGCGCGAACGGCCTGAATCCCGGAGACTTCTGGGCGCCCGCGAACCGCGCCGCGTTCCAGGCGCTCGGCGGCGCTGCGCTGGCGGGCGCCGCTGGCGGCCTGGTCGCGACGCCGCTGCTCGCGACGGCCGGCGGAAAGAGCGTGCTCGACTATACGGTGCGCTGCGCGCTGTCCGGCGAGCAGGTCGTCCGCGCTCCGAACGGCGATGAGTATCATGGTGCCTTTGGATTCGCGCCGGACTGGACCGGGCGTCCACTCAACACGTCGGAGCAGCGCTGGGTGTCGGCGTGTATCTTTCAGCACCTGAACGGCTCCGGCGAGCATGTGGATATCCTCCTGGAGGGCAGGCACGCCGCCCTCGAGTTCAGCCCGGACGAGGAGCGGTTCGCGGACTTCGTCGTGGAGGACGCCACGATGTACGGCAATGCCTTTCTTCCCGGGCCCGTCGCCGGGTACGCCTGCATCGACGCCGGCCTCTCGGCGGCGCTCTCGTCCCTCTCGTCGAGCTGCCCGCTCGATATCAACCTGCTCCCCCTGAAGCGCCTCTGTGGCCACGTGCCGACGTGCGGCGTCGCCTTCCTCGGGCTCTGCGACCTCGTCTGCACGCGGGACGCCGCCGGCGACTCGACCTGCCACACGCTCCCGCTGGTCGGGCCGCTGGTCGGGCCGCTGCTCGGGCCTTCCTACACCGAGACGATCCGGACCGAACTACGCGACAGCGATCTCCTCCCGCTCTACGGCAGTTGCGGCCTGCTCTGACCGGCGCCGGCGCGCGGGGAGCCTGCCGGAGCCCGAGGCGTGAGCGCCGCGCGGCTGGCTACGTCCCGAGGCGCGCCTTCAGCTGTTGAATCGCCTCCGCGATCGCCTTGTCGTCGCGGAAGCAGCACGGATCGGTGCGCCTGCACCGCGCGCCGTGCAGCACCTGGAGCTCGAAGAGCGTGCGCTCGTCGCCCTCGGCCGCGGCGCGGCTGAAGAGGGCCCGCTTGCCGCCGCACGAGGCCCGGCGGAACGCGAAGGTGACGCGCAGCGCGGGGGTCGCGCGCGCCATCACCGCGGGCCGCGCCAGGATCTCGCTGGCGCGCCGGGCCGCCTTCGTGCCCCCGCGCGCGCGCACGAGGTCGAGCAGCACGTCCAGCCCCCCGCTGCCGAGCTTGTTCGTGAGCAGGTCGAAGACCTGGTCCGCCGCCGGGTTGTCCTCCTCGAAGGCGATGCCCGCCACGGTGGAGAGGACCTCCTCGCGCAGGCCCCTGCTCAGGACCATCTCCGGGTCGGCCTCCGCGAGGGCCAGCATCGTCCGCGCCCCGAGCACCCAGTTCCTCGTCGACACGGCGCGGCTCAGCTGCCCGCGCAGCGCCCCGGCGCCGCTGGGGTCGTCCTCGGGCGGCGCGCTCTCCGCCGGGGCCGGGGGCGGCGCTGCCGGCGCGGGCGGCGCTTCCACGGGGACCGCCGCGGGCGCCACCGCGGTCGCCTCGGGGCGCCGGAGGGCGAGCCAGAGCGCGCCGCCGATCGCGAGCGTCGCCACGGCCGCCAGCGCCGCCGCGAGGGCCGCCCAGCGGGTCGATGGCCTGGGCCGGCGGTGCGCGTGCGCGAGCAGGGTCGCCCGCGGCCCCGACCAGCGGGGCGGCGACGGCCCCCTGGGCGCTTCCTGCCCGGCCGGCGCGGCGTGCCCGGCCATCCCGGCAGCCGCGGCGCTCCCGGCCGCTCCGGTGATCGCGGCGGCCGCGGCGCTCCCGGCCGCTCCGGTGATCGCGGCGCTCCCGGCGGCCGCGGCCGGCGCCACGGCGGCGGCTGCTGCCGCTGCCGCCGCCGCGGCCGCCGCGCGCGCGACGGCCGCGAGCGCGTCGTCGAGCGCCGCGATCGCGTCGTTCGCCGTCTGGTAGCGGAACGACGCGTCGTGCTCCATGAGCCGCTTCACGACCTGCTCGACCTCGTGGGGCACCTCCAGATCCGGAGCGCGTACGCGGAGGGGAGGCGGCCCCGACGCGTTCTGTTGCTTGAGCCGCTCCACCACGTTCTTCGCGTCGAACGGGTGCTGTCCGGTGAGCATCTCGTAGAGCACGAGCCCGAGCGCGTAGAGATCCGCGCGCGCGTCCACCGCGTCCATCCCGCGCAGCGCTTCGGGCGCGAGGTACGCGAGCGTGCCGAAGACCTCGCCGGCGCTGGTGAGGGCGGGGCTCGGGCTCGACGTCTTGCGGATCTGGCTCGACAGGAGATCGACATTCACCTTCGCGAGCCCGAAATCGATGAGCCTCACCTGGTCGTGCGCGTCGAGCAGGATGTTCTGGGGCTTCACGTCGCGGTGGACGATGCCCTTCTCGTGCGTGGCCGCGAGCGCCGACGCGATCTGGCGCGCCACGCGGAGCGCCCGCGCGGGCAAGAGCCGCCCCTTGCCGATCACCTCCTTGAGCGGGGTGCCCTCGACGTACTCGAGGATCAGAAAGAACGACGCGTCGTCCAGCTGACCGAAGTCGATGGCCGCGACGACGTTGGGGTGCCGGATGTGCGCGCCCGCGACCGCCTCGCGCTCGAACCGCGTCACGAGCTCCGGCATGCGCCGAGCGAGCGGCCTGAGCAGCTTGATCGCCACCTGCTTGCGGAGGTGCACCTGCTCGCCGCGGTACACGGCGCCCATCCCCCCCTCGCCGATGAGCTCGTGGACGCGGTAGCGCCCCGAGATCAGGCTCCCGACCAGCGCGTCGCCGCCCGCGGCCGCGGCCGCGGCCTCGGCCGCCTCGACGTCCTCGGCGAGCGCCGAGCTCGAGAGCTCCTCGAGCGCGGTCGCGGCCGGCGCTGCGACCTTCGCACCCGTGAGGTCCTCGATGTAGGCCGAGCCCAGCGTCTCCTCGGATCCCGGCGTCTCCGGCATGCGGCGCAGGATATCAGGTCAGCCGGCGCCCCGGGGAACCGGCGCGGCGCCTCCCGCGCGAGAGCGCGCGCCGCGGGGCGGCGCAGCTCACAGGAGGAACGATACGCCCAGCGAGAACGCGGGATATCCGAGTCGCATCGTCAGCGTGACGTTCTCCGTGAAGTGGAAGCGCCCTCCGACGTGTACGACCGGCGAGACCCCGGGCAGCACGCGGCGGTCCACGTCGCCGAGATAGAGCGAGAGCCCCGGCTCGCCGAAGACGGACCACCGCCGGTGAAGCCAGAAGTTCCACTGCATCACGACCGAGCCGAAAAGGTAGTTCGACGCGTCCCCGTACGTGTCGACCTCGTCGCAGATGCGCGTGCCCGCAGGCCCGTTCACGAAGTGCGTGCAGTCGCCGCGGTAGTTTCCGTTGCCTCCGTAATGGACGGCGTCGAGGCCGAAGCCGATGCCGACCGAGTCGTTGAGCTTCTTGATGAAGCCGCTCGGGGCGATGTCGATCGTGGCGCGGAACCCGGCGCCGATGCCCGTGCCGACGCCGGGGCCGAGCGGCTCGAACGGCGCGATGAGGAGGTGCGGCTCCAGCTCGACCTTGTAGTCGGGCCGGTCGCCGGGGCGCTTGATCGTCATCTGCGCCTCGCCGACCTCGGCCCACCCGAGCGTCAGCGCCACGAACGAGAGCGCGGCGGCCAGCAGGCGCGGCGCGCGAAGCTGCGATGTCATCGCTATCTGCATGGTCTCGGTCTCCTCAGCATCCACCGCAGGCGCGCGAGCCGTCCGGGCACATGACGGCCGCGCCGCCGTCGAGGCAGGTGACGCGGCACTCGCCGCTCACGTTCTCGCAGAACACCTGGCACGAGCCCTGGCAGTCGACCTCGCAGGTCCCCACGTTCCGGCAGGTCACGACGCTGCTCGACCCGACGACGACGCCGCACCGGCTCGTGTCGTGGCACTCGTACCGGCAGTTGCGGTCGCAGATGGCCCCGCACGCCGCCGTGTTATGGCAGTCGAGATCGCAGTCGTCCCCGCACGAGGCCGAGCACTCGTTGACGTCGAAGCACTCGAACGAGCACCCGTGCTCGCAGACGGCGCCGCAGCGATCCATCTGGAAACAGCGCTGGTCGCAGTTGTCGCCGTCGCAGCCGAGGTAACACTCGTCTCCGTTGAAGCACTCGCACGCGTCTCCCTCGACGCAGGCGCCGCTGTTCCAGCAGCTCGCCAGACCGAGGCCCGCGAAGAGCATGAGCAATATCAGTGCATAGAAGCGCATGGCCGGGCGAGCATACCCTGGGCGCCCGAGAAATGTCACGAAATCCGCGGAGGTGCGCCCGCTGCCCGGCTCACCACCGCGTCCAGCGAGAGATTCGCCTCACGCGCGTATAGCGCGTCTCGTCGCTGGCGAGTCCGATCCGCTCCGTGATGTGCGTCCCGAGGTGGGGACCCCAGCCACCGTCGTCGGTCGGCTCGTCCGCGTCCGCGCCGAGGTTGTATTCCCAGCATTGCGCGTAGTGCTGCGCGACGTTCTGGTACTCGATCGCGCAGTTGCCGTCCGGGTCCGTGTCGCCGTCGTGGTCCCGTGACGACCAGCCAGAGAGGAAGTGCGCGAAATAGATATTGGCGTCCCCGGTGACGTGCGTGGGGCGGAGGAGCTTCATTGTCGCGGAGTCGATGCCCTCGGCGGTCGCGCGCATGACCTCCTTCACGGTCCCCTCGAGATCCTCGATGTCGTCGCGGTACTCCCGGCCGACGAAGTAGAGTGAGCCCCGGTAGAAGTTCTGCCCGAGCGCCGGCTCTCCCCTGGTCCCGAGCCGCTCGGCGTAAGGGATGTCCCAGAACTGCAGGGTCGTCCCTCCCTCCGAGCCGACGCTGTTGTAGAGCAGCGCCCACCCGCCGCCGTCCGTCTCCAGATCGCAGTACACGGGGAACGCCGGCTCGGGGCCGGCCCCGTCCAGATCGAGCCGGTAAACATCGCTCGGCAGGCCCGGAGGGATGTCCCGGCACCGGGCGTACGCGCACCCCTCGTTGACCTCGCCGTCGCAGTCCTCGTCCTCGGCGGTGTCGCAGCGGTCGGGCGCCGGCACCACCTCTCCCGCGCACGGGCCGAAGCCGTTCCCCGCCTCGTCGCACGTCCGCACGCCGCCGTGACAGGCTCCCCGGCTCAGCGTGCCGGGCGGCCCGCTGTAACAGTCCTCCTGGCTGCCGGGATCGCAGGGGCGCCCGCCGCCTCCCCCGGCCGCGCCGCCCTCGCCGGCGCTCGCCGCCGAGGCGACCACGGCGCCTCCGGCGCCGGCGTCATCGAACCTCCGCACCTTGGTCGAGCAGGCCGGCGCGGCGGCGAGCACCACGATGGCTGCGCAGCAGGCTCCTGCGACCGGACCTTTGCCGAGCGCCATGCGACCTCCAGGGACACGAGCACGTACCACGCCGCCCTATACACCAGCCGCCCGGGCGCGTGCATCGGCCGCGCACGACGTCGGCGCGCCGCTGGGGGCTCGCCGCCGCGGGCGCGGCGCCGGCCGCCGTCGCGGGCCGGCGCCATGGGCCGTCGCCACGAGCCGTCGTGGCGGTCGTGGCGGTCGTTACAGGGTCGTTACAGGCCGTCCTCGCCGGGCGTCACAGGGCGGCGGCCCGGGCCGCGATCTGGCCGCTTTGCAGCGCGAAGGCGATGGCGCTCTGGAGGGTGCTCTTCGTGAGGATGCCCGCCAGGTCGAGCCCGAGGCCGACGAGCGTCTGCGCCACCGCCGGCCGGATGCCGGTCAGGATGGTCCTTGCGCCGAGCAGCTGCAGCGCCTTCGCCGTGTCCACGAGCGCGGAGGCGACCTTCGTGTCGATCTCCTTGAGCCCCGTGACGTCGAGGATGACGATCTCGACCTGGGTGGACTGGACCCCCGCGAGCGCGACCGACATCACCTGGCCGATCCGCTCCGAGTCCATCTGACCGATGAGCGGCATGACCACGATGCGATCGGTGATCGGCATGAGCGGCGTCGACATCGCCTGCATCGTGTCGCGGAGCCGCGCGAGCGTCCGCTCCAGCTCGTCGAGCAGGTCCTTGTAGGACGTGACGTCGTGGGCGGTGCCGTAGACGAGGCGGTTCGCTGGATCGTCGTCCGCGTCCATGTGCGCGGTCCACGCGAGCCACTTGTACGAGCCGTCCTTGCACGCGTAGCGGTTATCGAACCGGATGGTCGTCTTGCCCTGGAACAGGGCGGTGGCCTCGGCGAGCGTCGCCTCGCGGTCGTCGGGGTGGACGAAATCGATGAACGGCCTCGCGGTCATCTCCGCGGGGGACCAGCCGAGGGTCCGCTCCCAGGCCGGGTTGGCGTGCCGGAAGTACCCCTCTGCGTCCAGGGTCACGAGGAGACCGACCGAGACCCGGAACAGCTTCTCGTAGACCGCCGCGAGCTGCGTCACGCGCGCGAGCTGCTCGGCCCGCTCCCGGTCGCTCGTCACGTCGATCGCCATGGCGTAGATGAGGCGCTGCTCGGGGGCTTCGTCCATGTCCACGCTCGCGGCCCAGCCGAGCCACCGGTACGAGCCGTCCTTGCACCTGTAGCGGTTGTCGAACCGGGCGATCGTTTGACCCCGCAAGAGCCCGGCCGTCTCGGCGAGCGTGGCCTCGCGGTCGGCCGGATGGACGAAATCGATGAACGGCTTGCCCCTGAGCTCGTCGAGCGACCAGCCGAGGGTCCGCTCCCAGGCGGGGTTCAGATCATGGAAGTGACCGCGCGCGTCCGCGGTGGCCAGGAGTCCTGCCGATACCTGGAACAGCTTGTCGTGGCTCGAGCCCATGTACTCCCCTGTGCGGGCGGCGCGTGCTCCCTGTCGCGGCCGCCCGCCTTCAGCGAACCCCCAGCTCGGACGCAGGGTGAGCGTCTCCCGCGCTGTCTGGCTGGAGCGCGCGGGTGCGCGCGGCCAAAGCGAGGTCGAGCCCCCGGTGCGTCGAAGCTTGCTTGTCCACGAGATCGGCTTTCATGTCAAGAGCATCGGGCGTCTCCGCAGCGGCGTCCGGAGACTCCCAGGCCGGCGACCTGAAGCAGCCGCTGGAGCCAGGGTATGCGTATGCCCCTTGCCGGGCCCCCTTGTCGGGACGACGAGGTTGCCAGCTCACGATGAGGCGGGTAGGGTCCGCGCTTACAAGGAGTGGACCATGACCGTCTCTGCGATTTTCAACCCGGAGCGCTGGCGTGAGGTCGAAGGGTTCTCGTTCGAGGATCTCACCTACCACCGCGCCGTGGATCAGGGCACCGTGCGCATCGCGTTCAACCGGCCTGAGGTGCGCAACGCGTTTCGCCCCCGCACCGTCGATGAGCTGTACACGGCGCTGGAGCACGCGCGCACGACCGCCGACGTGGGTTGTGTGCTGATCACCGGCAACGGGCCTTCTCCCAAGGACGGCGGCTGGGCGTTCTGCTCCGGAGGGGATCAGCGCATCCGCGGCAAGGACGGTTACAAGTACGAGGGCGAGAGCGCCGGTCAGGCCGATCCGGCGCGGCTCGGCCGGCTCCATATCCTCGAGGTGCAGCGGCTCATCCGGTTCATGCCCAAGGTGGTCATCGCCGTGGTGCCCGGCTGGGCGGCCGGCGGCGGCCACAGCCTCCACGTCGTCTGCGACATGACCCTCGCGAGCCGCGAGCACGCGATGTTCAAGCAGACGGACCCGGACGTGGCGAGCTTCGACAGCGGCTATGGCTCGGCGCTGCTCGCGCGGCAGGTCGGGCAGAAGAAGGCGCGGGAGATCTTCTTTCTGGGGCTCGACTACACCGCAGAGCAGGCGGCGGCGATGGGGATGGTCAACGCCGTCGTCCCCCACGCCGAGCTCGAGGAGGAGGCGCTGCGGTGGGGCGCGATCATCAACTCGAAGAGCCCGACCGCGATGCGGATGCTGAAGTACGGTTTCAACCTGCCTGACGAGGGGCTGGTGGGACAGCAGCTCTTCGCCGGCGAGGCGACGCGGCTCGCCTATGGCACGGAGGAGGCGAGAGAGGGCCGAGACGCTTTCCTGGAGAAGCGTCGCCCGGACTTCACGCGCTTTCCCTGGCACTACTGACGACGGCGCGCGCTCGCTTCCCCGCAGATCCCCGCGGACGCGGCCGCCCGCCTCGGCCCGTCGGCGAGCGCGCAGGGAACACGCAAGGAACAGGCAGAGGTCGGCGGCGCGCCGCAGAGACGGTGATCACCCTCACGAAGTTGCCTGTAAAATTCCACTGTTGGTGATCGGATCGCGGTACACCGTCGATGGCGCGATGCGTGACCGCGAGCGTGCCGCGACGCGTGACCTCGGATTGACGAAGTCGCCTGATTGGACCGCGTCCGGGAGGCACATCTGCGCTTGACAATTACACGGGATCCATCGATGGTGGCGCGGTCGTAAGGTTCCGTGCGTATTGTTCTTTCTGCTCAACTTTCAACTTCATCTGGAGATATTCATTATGCTTTCTGCTTCAAGGTCGGCTGCTTGGAAGCGTTCATGGCTGTCGCTGGGCGGCTCGCTTCTCCTGGCGCTCGTGGGAGGCCTCACCGCGGTTGGTTGCGGTGACGACGACCCTGGCGACACGAGCGGGTCGGGCGCGTCCAGCGGCGACGGCGGCGCGGGCGCGTCGGGCGGCGCGGGCGGCGCCGGCGGGTCGGGCGGGTCGGGCGGCGCGGGCGGTGACGAGGCGGTCGAGACGGTGCCGCCGTCGGGCAGCGAGCTGATCCGCGTCAACCAGGTCGGGTATCTGCCGAACGCCGCGAAGGTGGCGACGGTCGTCGCCGCGGCGGACAAGCCGCACGCGTGGGAGCTCGTCGACGCCGCCGGCGCGGTGGTCGCCAGCGGGGCGACCCATGTCGTGGGCGACGACGCGACCTCTGGCGAGCACGTACACACCATCGACTTCAGCGACTTCGCCACGGCCGGCGAGGGCTACAAGCTGCGCGTCGGGGAGGTGACCAGCCATCCGTTCGACGTGGGCCCGAACATCTACTCTCAGCTGAAGTACGACGCGCTCGCCTACTTCTATCACAACCGCTCGGGCATCGAGATCCTGGCGGAGTACGTCGGGGAAGCTCACGCGCGCGCGGCGGGGCACCTGCCCGATCAGGCGCCTTGCGGCGAGGACCTCGGTTGCACGTACACGCTCGACGTCACCGGCGGCTGGTACGACGCCGGCGATCACGGCAAGTACGTGGTCAACGGCGGTATCTCCGCGTGGACGCTGCTGAACCAGTACGAGCGCCTCGCCGCGCTCGGGTCCACGGTGGGCGACTTCGGCGACGGCAAGATGAAGATCCCCGAGAACGCGAACGGCGCCCCCGACCTCCTCGACGAGGCCCGGTGGGAGGTCGAGTTCATGCTCAAGATGCAGGTGCCGGAAGGCGAGGACAACGCGGGCATGGTGCACCACAAGGTCCATGACCTGGAGTGGACCGGCCTGCCGATGCCTCCGGCCGAGGACCCGCAGCCGCGTTATCTGCGCCCGGTCAGCACGGCGGCGACGCTCAACCTGGCGGCCACGGCGGCCCAGGCCGCGCGCATCTGGCGCGACATCGACGCCGCGTTCTCCGCGGAGTGCCTCGAGGCCGCGACGCGGGCCTGGACCGCGGCGAAGGCGAACCCGGCCGTCATCCCGGACGAGAGCGCGGTCGTGGGCGGCGGCGCCTACGGCGACGGCGAGCTGAGCGACGAGTTCTACTGGGCGGCGGCCGAGCTCTTCATCACCACGGGCGAGGCCGCGTACAAGACCGAGGTCGCGGGGTCGCCCTACACCGCCGAGCTCCTCGGCGAGAGCGGCACGTTCAGCGCCATGACGTGGGGACAGGTCGACGGGCTGGGCGCCATCTCGCTCGCCGTGGTCGATGCCCAGCACTCGGCGGCGGAGCGCGAGGCGGCCCGGGCCAAGCTGGTCGCCATCGCCGACAAGTACCTCGCGGTCATCGGCGAGGAAGGGTACCGGGTCCCCTTCAAGGCGGACGCAAACGGGTATCCCTGGGGCTCCAACTCCTTCGTGCTCAACAACATGATCGTCCTGGCGCTGGCCCACGACTTCAGCGGGGAGCAGAAGTACCTCGACGGCGTGGCGTCGGGCGCGGACTACATCCTCGGGCGCAACGCGATGGACAAGTCGTATGTCTCCGGCTACGGCGAGAACCCGCTGATGAACCCGCACCATCGCTTCTGGGCTCACCAGCTGGACGAGTCGTTCCCGTCCGCTCCGCCCGGCGCGGTCTCCGGCGGGCCCAACACCGCGCGGCAGGATCCGGTGGCCATGGAGCAGGTCGACGCCGCCTGCGCGCCGCAGAAGTGCTTTATCGACGACATCGGGGCGTGGTCGGTCAACGAGATCACGATCAACTGGAACGGCCCGCTGGCGTGGGTCGTGTCCTGGCTCGACGAGAAGGGCACCAAGTCCGGCCAGTGACCCGCCGCTGGCGTGGATGGTGTGGATGACGTGGAGCGCCGTGCGGTCGCGTGACCGCACGGCGCGCCCCGCTGGCCCTGCACCCACGGTAGGGCCAGCCGCGGCGCGCGGCGAACACCCGGTGCTGAGCCCGGAAGCCGAGCGCTGGGCGCCGGAACTGGAACTGTAAAGCGAGCGCCGAACGCCGAACGCCGAACGCCGAACCGCGCGCGTCTCCGCCGCGGTGAGCGATCGGCGTGCGATTGGTCGCGACAGCCGTCCAGCTTCTGCTAGGTTGCGCGGCTTTCATGAATCCAGACTCAATGCTCGACGCCTTGCCCGCGCCGCTCGCGGGCGCGCTCGCCCGCCGCGGCTTCACCTCCCTCACGCCCGTTCAACAGGCCGTCCTCGCTCCCGATCTCGCCGGCCGAGATCTCCGCGTCTCGTCGCAGACCGGCTCGGGAAAGACCGTGGCCATCGGCCTCGCCCTCGCACCCCGCCTCGAGCGCGCCCTCGCCGAGCGCGCCCCCGCGGCCGCGCCCGACGCCGCGCCCCGAGCGACGGCGGCCCCGGCCGCGGTGATCATCGCCCCGACGCGCGAGCTCGCCGCGCAGATCGCCGCCGAGCTCAGCTGGCTCCTCTCGCCCCTCGGCGCGCGGGTCGCGTGCGTCACCGGCGGCACGAGCTTCGGCGCCGAGGCGCGCTCGCTGCGGCGCGACCCGCTGGTCATCGCCGGGACGCCCGGCCGCCTGCTCGACCACCTGGAGCGCGGGACGATCGATCCGCGCGGCGTCCTCGCCCTCGTGCTCGACGAGGCGGATCAGATGCTCGACCTCGGCTTCCGCGAGGAGCTCGAGGCGATCGCGGGCAGGATGCCCGAGGACCGCCAGACCCACCTCGTCTCGGCCACCTTCTCGCGCGACGTCCGCGCGCTCGCCGATCGCTTCCAGCGGGACGCCGTGAGCGTCGAGGGGACGCGCCCCGGCGCGGCCAACGTCGACATCGCGCACGTCGCCCACCTCGTGCTGCCGGCGGAGCGCGACGCGGCGATCGTGAACCTCCTGCTCCTCGCGCCCGGCGAGCGCACGCTCGTCTTCGTGCGCACGCGCGAGGGCGCGGCCGAGCTCGCCGACAAGCTCAGCGCCCTCGGCCTGCCCGCGGGCGCCCTGAGCGGCGATCTCGAGCAGCGCGAGCGCACGCGCACGCTCGACGCGTTTCGCTCCGGCGCGATCACCACCCTCGTCGCGACCGACGTGGCCGCGCGCGGCATCGACGTGCCCGAGGTAGGGCGCGTCATCCACGCCGATCCCCCGGGCGATCCCGAGATCTTCACGCACCGGAGCGGCCGCACCGGGCGGGCCGGCCGCAAGGGGACGAGCGTGCTGCTCGTCGCGCCTTTCGCGCGCGAGCACGCGCTGCGGCTGCTCCGGCGCGCGCGCGTCGAGGCCACGTTCCGGCCGGTCCCGTCGCCCGACGACGTGCTGCGCGCCGCCGACGAGCGACTGGCGGCCGAGCTCGCCGCCGCCCGCCGGCACGACGCGGGCGCCGCCGGCCGGGCCAGCGCGGTCGGGGACGGCGCGGTTGGAGACGGCGCGGCCGGAGACGGAGCGGCCGGCGGGACCAGCGCGGTCAGCGACGGCGCGGCCGGCGCGGTTGCGGTCGGCGCCGGCGCGGTTGCGGTCGGCGACGGCGCGGCCGGCGCGGTTGCGGTCGGCGCCGGCGCGGCCGGAGGCGGCGGTGCCGGTGGCGATGTGGGCACGGGTCGCGCGCGCGACGCGTCGGGCCCGGCCCCCGAGCCGCGGCTCAAGGCGCTCGCCGAGCGCCTCCTCGCGGACATGGATGCGACCGAGCTCGTCGCGGCCCTCCTCGCGCGGGCGAAGCACACCGGCCCCTGCGCGCCGCAGCCTGTCACCGCCGTCGCGCCGCCCCGGTCCGAGCCGTCGCGCGACCGCTCGGCCATGCACCGCGGCGACGCTGTTCTTCACCGTGGCGACGCCGCTCGCCGCGGCGGCGGAGGGTATCGCGGCGACGTCGTTCACCGCGGCGACGCCCACCGCGGCGGTGCGGCTTACCGCGGCGACCCTGCCCACCACGGCGGTGCGGCTCATCGGGGCGACGTCGCCCAGCGCGGCGGTGCGGCTCATCGCGGCGGCGAGCCCGCTCATCGCGGCGGCGACCCCGCTCGTCACGGCGCCGCGGAGCACGCCCCGCGCCTCCCGTTCGTGCCCTTCCAGGTCAACTGGGGGGAGCGCCACGGCGCCGACCCCCGGCGCCTGCTCGCCCTCGTGTGCCGCCGCGGCGGCGTGTCGAGCCGGCAGATCGGCGCGATCCGCATCGGCAGCACCGCGTCCGTCGTCGAGGTGGCCTCCCCCGCGGCGCCCGATTTCGCGCGCGCGGTCAACCAGCCCGACGCGCGCGACGCGCGGATCCGGATCGTCCGCGCGAGCTCGATGCGCGTCGATTAGCCCGAGCTCCGGCGCCGCGCGCCCGCTGCGCCGACGCCGGGCGTGGGGCGCGCGGCGTGGGGCGCGCGGCGTGGGGCGCGCGGCATAGGGCGCAGGGCGTAGATCGAGCGTGGCGCACCGCGACGGCGCGTTGCCGCGAGCGCGCCAGCGCGCGCGCTACGGAGATAATCGCCATGAAAGGCAGGGGTTTCCTGATTTCTTGACGACCTCAGGTGTTGTACAAGGGCCAGGTGAACCGAAGCCCGAACAACAAGCCAGCCATACGCCGTCTCGCGAGCCCGGCCGCGGTGCTCGCTGCATTGCTCGGTCTCGCCGCTGTCGGATGCGGCGGCAGCGTGCCTCCGCCGAACGACCAGCTCGCCGCGTCCCAGGCCGCCATCCGCGCGGCCGACGAGGTGGGCGCCGAGACCGACCCGCAGGCCACCCTCCACCTGAAGCTCGCCCGCGAGCAGCTCGAGAAGGCCAAGAAGCTGATAGAGGCCGAGGACAACGAGTCCGCCACGCGCCTCCTCCAGCGCGCCGAGGCGGACGCCGAGCTCGCGCTGGCGATCGCGAAGGCGCGCTCGACGGAGGCCCAGGCGCAGGAGGCGCTGAAGCAGGTCGAGCAGCTGGAGCAGGCGGGGGTCAAGTGAAGCGAGAGGTGAAGGTGATGTCTTCTGGAATGAAGAACCTGTCCTTGCCGAGCCGGTCTCTCGCGCTGTGCGCCGCGCTGTACGCGGCGTCGGGGTGCAGCGCGGCGCTCCCGCCGAAGGAGCTCGTCGACGCCCGCTCGAGCTACACGCGCGCGGCCGAGGGCCCGGCGGCGAACCTCGCGCCCGCCCAGCTCGACACGGCGAAGCAGGCGCTCTCCCGCGCCGAGGGGGCCTTCAACGAGGACCCCGAGGCCCAGCAGACGCGCGATCTCGCGTACATCGCCGAGCGCAAGGCGCGCGAGGCCGAGGCGGCCGCGGAGCTGCAGCAGGCGCAGCGCGACAAGGCCGAGGCCGAGCAGAACTTCAAGGAGCTCTCGCAGCAGCAGCTCGCCAGCGCGAAGGACGCGCTCCAGAGCGGCCAGCAGCAGATCGAGCGGGAGCGACAGGCGCGCGCCCAGGCCGAGAGCGGGCGCACCGAGGCCGAGAAGGCGCGCAGCGAGGCCGAGAAGGCGCGCCAGGAGGCCGAGGCGGCGCGGCGCGAGGCCGAGCGGGTAGCGAACGCGGCGCTCGCCAGCCTCAAGGAGATCGCGGCGGTGAAGGAGGAGAAGCGCGGCGTGGTCATCACGCTCTCCGGCGCCGTGCTCTTCGCGTCGGGCAAGTCCGAGCTCCTGCCGATCGCGAAGGAGAAGCTCAACCAGGTCGCGACGACGCTGAAGGACCAGGGCTCGCCGCCCTTGCGGATCGAGGGGCACACCGACTCCACCGGCTCTGCCCAGGCGAACCGCAAGCTCTCGCTCGATCGCGCCGACGCCGTGAAGACCCACCTCATCAGCACGGGGTTGCCCGCGGACAAGATCACGACCGTCGGCCACGGGCCGGACCGCCCGGTGGCGGACAACTCGAGCGCCGAAGGCCGAGCCAACAACAGGCGCGTCGAGATCATCGTCAATCCCACCTCCGCGCAGTAAGTAAAGGCAATAAAGCGCGCCGCGGACCTCGCGCCTTCCGGCGTCAGCGGTCCGCGGCTCCGGCGCGGCGGGCGTCAGCGGATCTGGATCGGTCCTCGGACGGGAAGGGGTGGATCCGCCAGGACGCCAGGAGAAGACACCTCAGCCGTCTTCCTGTCTCGCGTCTCCCGTCCTCGTCCTCGTCCTCGTCCTCGTCCTCGTCCTCGTCCGGCGTGTGCGTGTGCGTGCGCGTGCGCGTGCGCGTGCGCGTGCGCGCGCTCGCCCGGCTCGATCCCGGTCAACGAGAGCGCGCACGCGCACGGAGATGGAAGACGTAGGACGGGAGACGGGAGAAGGAAGAGGGGGAGACGGGAGAGGGAAGACGCGGTCCTCACGACAGGTGATGGTGCGACCGCGCCGCGGTCACCGCGGGTCAGCCCCATCGTCGCGAGAGGCGCGGCGCGCGAACGGCTGAAGGGCAGGCGCTCTCACCGAGTGAACCCCGGCTTCCCTCGCCGACCCACGCCTCGACGAAGCAGGCGCGCGGCGCCTCGCGCTCTCCTCGATCAGCGCCTCGAACCTGTCGAACATCCCCTGAAGCTCGCGGTAGCACCGGTCGACGAGCGGCAGCGCCTCTGCCTCCACCTCCGGGGCGAGGACGATGGACTCGATACGAGCGTCCGTGCAGTCCTCGAAGACGTCGTGCGCCTTCTCGACGTCGAGGTGCGTCTGAGAGAAGTAACGCAGGGGGCGCTGCTCGCCGATGCGCTCCAGGTAACGCGCGAAGCGCTCGAAGAAGACGTGCCCCGCCGACTCGAGCGTCAGGAGCAGCGTGAGCTGGCTGGCGTCGTGGCGCGCGTTGAACGCCTCCGCCATCAGCGCGAAGCTCGCCTGGCGCGCGGCGTGATGAGGCCGGCCGAACAGCTGCGCCGCCGTGGGGACCTCGACGCCGAGCGCCGCAAGGTCGCCGAGGAACCAGCGGTCGTGCCCCGCATCCTCCAGGCGGTGGCAGTGCACCATGCGCTTGAACTCCGGGTCCGTCACCCGCTCGTCGCAGATGCGCAGGATCTCCTGGAAGGTCATCACAAAGAACGTCAAGCAGAGCGGGAACGGGGCGAGGTGCTCGAGGGGCGGGTCCGCCTCGAGACGGGCAAAGAACGGGTGGTCGCTGAAGCGCGCCTGATGGCTCACAATGTGTTGCTGGACTGTTTTCATGGCCTGGCTTTCTCCGAGAGCGCGTAGAACTGCAAGACTCAATGCAAAACACGTACCGGATAGACGGTTGTCCGGCTCCTTGGCGCGCAGTCCAAGGCGAAATTTCTTATCGTGCGGTAACCGGCTGATGTGGTCGGGAGTGGGAGTACAGCATGCGCAAGACGAAGAACACGAAGGATGCGGTGCAGCAGCTCGATCGACGTACGTTTCTGGACCTGCTGGGGCTGGGTGGGCTCGGTCTGGCCGGTCTGGCCATCGCCCCGGGCTGCGCGCTGGGCGACGCGGGGCGCGAGCCGGGTGAGGGGGACGAGGCGCTGGCGGAGGGGTCGAGCGCCGCCTCTGCGCTCTCGCTCACGACCAGGCTCACCGTGGATTACGGTGTTCAGTACCCGCTCGTCAGCGCCGGCATGGCGTTCGTCAGCCTCCCTCCGCTCGTCTCGGCCGTCTCGAACGCGGGGGGCATCGGCGTGCTGGGGGCGGGGATCGAGCCGCCTCCCGTGGTGCAGGCGCGCATCCAGGCGATCAAGGCGCTCACGCCCAACCTGTTCGGCGTCGATTTCATCGTCGGGACGGGGCCGTCAGGCCCCTTCATCACGCAGGACCATATCGACGTCTGCATCGCCGAGGCGGTAGAGCTCGTGATCTTCCACTGGAACACGCCGGACGTCGCCTGGGTGAACGCGCTCCACGCGGCGGGGGCGAAGGTCTGGGCTCAGGTGGGCTCGGTGGCGGCCGCGCGCGCCGCGGTCGCGGCGGGCGCGGACGGGATCATCGCGCAGGGAGAGCAGGCCGGCGGGCACTGCCGGGCCACGCAGAAGACGAATCCCCTCGTTCGTGACGTCCGCAGGCAGGTGAACCCCGCGCTCCTCCTCGCCGCAGGGGGGATCGCGGACGGCGCGAGCGTCGTGAAGGCGCTCGCGCACGGCGCCGACGGCGTGGTCGTCGGCACGCGCCTCGTCGCCTCCACCGAGGCCTACGCCCACCCGGACTACAAGGCTCGCCTCGTCCAGGCGGGCGATAACTCCACGGCGCTACAGACCTTCTTCGGCCCGGAGTGGCCGAATCAGCGCCAGCGCGTCCTGCGCAACCGGGTCGTCAAGCGGTGGGCCGGGAAAGAGAGGACGATCCCGAACCCGCCGCCGCCGCCCGCGACGATCGGCACGACCGTGCTGTTTCCCGGGGTGCTGGACGTCCCGTACGTCATGCCCAAGTTCAGCGCCATCGTCCCCACGCCGGACACGGTGGGCGACCTCGAGGAGATGGACATGCCCGCCGGCTCCGAGAGCGTCCTGGCCATCGCCAGCGTCCGGCCAGCAGCCGAGATCGTGGCGACGATGATGACCGAGACGCAGCACATCCTCGACGCGCTCGGAGCCGGCCCGCTCGGAGCCGGCGCGCTCGGAGCCGAGGTGCTCGAAGCGGACCTGTTCGAGGCCGGGAGGTCCCGCGGCGAAGACGAGTCGAACGGCTGACCGGCACAGCGCGGCGATGCCCGCCGGGGCGCGCCGCGGGAGCGGCGGCCGGCCTTCCGCGCTGTGCCGCGAGCGGCTCCGGTGATAAGCACGGCGCGTGATCGGACGCTTTATCCGCGGCATCTGGCAGGAGTACGTCATCGACCTGCGCGACCGCCTCGACGCCGAGGCCGCGCTGTACCGGACCACCACGCCGGCGGGCGAGGTCACCCGCCGGATCGTGAGCGTGTTTCTCACGGTGATCGGCGTGCTCATCTTCGTCCGCTTCGCCGGCAACGAGAACGACACGCGCTGGATGGTGCAGGGCCTCCGCGCCGTGGGCCTCGACGACCTCGCGGCGCGGCTCCACGACGCGCTGAACACCTCTCCGGACCGCCGCTTCCACCAGCGGATCGTCTGGGCGGTCGGCCGCCTCGCCGGCTATCTGCTCCCGACCCTCCTCGTCGCGCGCTTCGTGCTGCGCGCGCCGCTCCGGAGCCTCGGCCTGCGCGTCCGCGGGACAGCCCGCCACCTGTCCATCTATGCCTTCTTCTTCGCCGTCATGGCGCCGGTCCTTTACGTCGCGTCCCTCTCGCCGGCCTTCCAGGCGAAGTACCCTTATTACAGGGTCGCGCGCGGCGAGGATCTCTGGCCGTGGTTCTGGGCGTGGGAGGCTCTTTATGCCGCGCAGTTCGTCGCGCTCGAGTTCTTCTACCGCGGCTTCTTCATCCACGGCGTCCGCCGCGCGCTCGGCCACGCCTCGATCTTCGCCATGATGGTGCCGTACACGATGATCCATTTCGGCAAGCCCTTGCCAGAGACCCTCGGCTCGGTGCTCGCCGGGTTCATCCTCGGCACGGTGAGCCTGAAGAGCGACTCCATCTGGGGCGGGTGCGCGATCCACATCGCGGTAGCTACGTCGATGGACCTCCTCTCCCTCCACCACCAGGGCCTTCTTTAGGAGCACCCGGACGAGGAAAATCTTTGCGGCACCTGGTCACAGGCGGGACCTGGCTCTGGTTGAAGCGGCAGGCGAGGCCGACCAGCTTCATGTTGATGTGGTCGGCGATCTGGGCGCCGAAGTCGATCGGCTGGCGGCCGATGCGGATATCCCCGACCACGAACGGCCTGTCCGGCGGCACCTCGTAGACCGCGCGCACCGGGTAACCCGGCGCCCCGCGCACGTACTTCCAGTAGGCTCGCGGATCCGAGCCGTCCGGCGTCGACCAGCCGGTGGTGATGAGCCGGTCGAAGTAGATGCCGACGGGGTTTGCGAGGGTCACGTCCGCGCGCTGCCTCGCCAGGCTGTTCACGCGCGCCCCGATGTGCGGGTCGCTGTTGCGTCCCGCCACACCGTACATCCCGCAACGGATGAGCTCTTGCTCGCCGGTGAGCACCTCCCCCCCGATGGACCGCACGACGGTGGCGGCGGCGGCGATCTCGATCTCCGCGCTGAGCGTGTTGGCCTCCTGGACGAGGTGCACCGCGGCGGCCTCGTTCCACCGGTTGCGCAGCATGTACGCCCCCTGCGGCCCGAACAGGTCCTCCTCCTTCACGTCCGGGCTCGCGAGCTCCCGGTAGAGCTCCAGCAGCTTCTCCGGCGCGACCCGCGCGAGGAGCCTCCAGTATTCCGGGCCCTCGCAGGTGAAGGCGACCCGCGTGATCTTGCCGGTCGCGCCGCGCGTGACGCTCCACTCGCAGTACTCGTCCTGCCTGTCGCGGGACGAGTCGGCCATCTTCCAGCGGGCGAGCTGCGGCTTCGCGGACAGCAGCTTGGGGAAAGCGACCCACGTGATGGGCGCAAGGACCCCGTCGTCCGCCGTCGGCCGCTCCAGCGGATTGTAGAACTGCCCCCTCGGCCCCTCGGAGGAGCCCGCCCCCGCGCGATCCATGGAGTCCGAGATCCACTGGCTCCATTGCGCCTTCTGGTTGTCGTTGAGATCCTCCAGGAGGCCCGGCGGGTCGAACCTGGTGAGCGCCACCGTCGGCGCGGGCGTCATCACCTCACCGGTGCGAGCATGGCTGTTGCTGGTGGACTTCATTTCTCCTCCCCCTCTTCCTCCACGGTCCCGTCCTCGTTCATTCGAAGCCATGGCATGCTCGGATCGAGGTTCGTCGTCGGGAGCAGCAGCGAGAACTCGTCGAGCGGCAGGCGGCGGAAGCGCCGCCTCCGCGACTCGGCGAGGCGGAAGCACGCGTCGAACCCCTCCTCGGTCGCGAGCCGCGCCGCGACGCGCTCCATGTAGCGCGCGATCCGGTCCGTGAAGCTCTGTCGCCACGCGCCCTCGCCGACCGCCCAGTTCGCGAGGAGCTCGCGCTCCGGGCTCGCCTCGGGCAGCGCGCCCGCGGCCGCGGCGACGGCCGCGATGAGCTCGCGCTCGAGCGCGGCGCCCGGCGCGTCGAGCGGCGCCTTCTCTGGCACGTACCGCATGAGCCGGCGGCGCCGCGACGAGTAGATCGGGTTGGGAAAGTCGACCATGAGCAGGCTCGCCGCGAGCCGCGGCGTCATGATCCCGGCGTCGATCAGCGCCCGGACGACGTCGATGTCCTCGAAGGCCGGCTCGGGGACCAGGAACGCGAAATACGTGTCCCCGCGCCACGCGTGCTTGCCGTCCGTGCGCGCGACGTCGTGGCGTTCGAGGCTGCGCAGGTAGAGCTCGCCGGGGACGTCCAGCGACGGGAGATCCGCCTGCAGCTCGAGGACGTCGAGCAGGGCTCCCACGTTCACGAAGAGGGTAGATGGCAGCGTGAGCGTGTCGGCCTGCGTCACCAGGTGAGCCTCGGAGTCCGAGCTGACCAGGTTGACCGTGGTCGTCTCGAGCACCTGGCGCATGAACGCGTCGAGCCCGGTCAGGGCCTTGCCCGTGCGCAGCGCCCTGGCGATCCTCGCGTCGTTCCATAGCTGGATCCCTGCGCGCACGACGGGCTCGAAGAGCTCGGCGTTCGAGCGGTCCTGGAAGAGGCTCGTGCTGCGGATCGGGTCGTCCGGGGCGAACGCGGCGTCGACGGTGGCGCGCACGCTGTGCCAGTTGATCCAGGGGGCCCTGAGCTCCTTCATCACGAGGGCGCCATTCACGTGGCTGTCGAAGGCGCCGCGGCCGCGGGAGCCCTCGGCGAGCGCATGGCTGGAGTCGCCGGCGAAGACCCACGCCATCCCCACCCGCAGGTAGTAATTGAAGACCTCGGCGACCGGATCCCAGGCGAGCACCTGGAGGAAGACGTGCTCGTCATCGAGCCTCGGGGCGGTGCTGATGAAGAGGCTCGACTCGGCGCTGGGCCCGTTGTCGTCGCTGTTCCGCGTGACGACGAGCCGCATGGCGCGCTTCACGTCCTCCGTCCCCTCTGTCCAGGCGATCTGGCTGCCTTCGCCCACGACGAAGCTGCTCTGCCCGGGCAGCGCGTCGGAGCCGCCGTTCTGCCGGTCGACGGCGGCGAGCAGGTCGCGCAGCGAGACAGGCGAGGCGCCGCGCTTCAACACGAGCTCCGCGAACGGATCGCGGAGCCCGGCCAGCTCGGGTTCGCCCATGGCGACGATCTCTTCGTCGATGCCTGCGATGAACCGGTACACGCGGGCCTCGTC
The DNA here is from genome assembly GCF_051521595.1 of Sorangium sp. So ce1153. NCBI lineage: Bacteria > Pseudomonadati > Myxococcota > Polyangiales > Polyangiaceae > Sorangium > Sorangium sp. So ce1153. Next base: position 9,363,084 of record NZ_CP150361.1, on the reverse strand, counting down.
GAGGCTCGCGTGGCGGAATACGAGCAACTCTGCAAAGCGGCTCGAGAGCTCGTCAGGCGCTCGCCGCGGGCCATGCTGCATCTTCGTCTCCCCCGAAGCGCAACGTCGGGCAGAAGGGCTCGACCGCAAGCATGGATTGAATCAAGCGACTCCGCGCCGTCAGGCCTCTTCGCGGAGCTCGGTCATTCCCGGCACGGCCGCGCTTTCCGCGCCGTTGACGGGTGCCCGGCGGTTCCTCCGCCCGGGTCCTCGACGCCGGGCGCCCCGAGGTCAGCCCTTCCGCGCGAGCTGCGGCTCGGTCTCCCGCGCGCTGTCGCGGGACGACATCCGCTCGCACCACGCGCGCAGGCGGGGGTGAGGATCGAAGAGCGACGCCTCCGGGGTCAGCAGGAGATAGCGGACGATCGGCAGGACCATGATGTCTGCCATCGTCAGCTGATCGCCCGCCAGGAACTGCCGGTCTCCGAGGAAGCGATCGAGCTCGGAGAGGGCTGTCCGCACGACCGGGACCGCCGCCTGCACCACGGCCTCGTCCGGCGCGAGGCCGCGCATCACCGCGAACAGGCGCTGCCCCACGACGCCGGGGCCCGCGGCCCTCCAGAAGTACGCGTCGAGGATGCCGATCGCCTGGTTCATCCGCGCCGCGTCGCGCGGATCGCTCGGCTGGCGGTGCTGGCGGCACTCGCTGATCCGACGCGGCGAGAGATCCTCGAGCGGGTGCGCGCACAGCCGCTCTCGGTGGGAGACATCGCCAAGACGGTGAGCGTCAGTCGTCCCGCGGTGTCGCAGCACCTGCGCGTGCTGGAGGACGCCGGGCTGCTCCGCTGCCACAAGCGCGGCCGCCACAACTTCTACGAGGTGGATCGCGAGGGGCTCAGCGCGCTGCGCTCCTATGTCGAGAGCTTCTGGGACGATGTCCTCGGCGCCTTCCACGCGGCGGCGGTCGAGGAGGCGGAGCGCAAGAAGAGGCATTGAGGGGCGCGCGGCGGAGCGCGGCGCGCGAGGCGCGTCAGGCCAGCGTCCTGCCGCCGTTCACGGACAGCTTCTGACCCGTGATGAACCTGGCGGCGTCGGACGCGAGGAACACGACGGCGTCGCCGATCTCGTCCGGCTTGCCCATGCGCCGGAGGGGGTTGCCCGCCGCGTAGCCCTGCATGGCCGCCTCGGTCGCGCCCTCGCTCAGGTGGCGCTCGACCGGGACCCAGCCGGGCGCGACGAGGTTGACCGTGATCCCCCACGGGCCGAGCTCCTGCGCCCACGACCGCGTGAGGCCGAGCTGCGCGCCCTTGGCCGAGACGTAGCTGGAGAACTCGGGGACGCCCTGCTCGAACACCTCGGACCCGATCTGGATGATCCGGCCCGCGCGGCGCTCCTTCATCCCGGGGACCACCGCCTTCGCGAGGAGGACCGGGCTCTTCACGAAGAACTCGAGCTGGTCGAGGCAGTGCTGCCAGGTCAGCTCCTCGAGCTTCACGAACGGCTGCGGGCCCGTCGCGTTCACCACGAGCACCTCGATCGGGCCGAGGCGCGCCTTCACCTCGTCCACGAGGCGGGCGATGTCCCGCTCGTCGCGCACGTCGGCCTGGAACGCCTCGGCCTCGCCGCCGTCCCGCCGGATGTCCTCGACCACCCGCGCCGCCCCCTCGCGGCCGCCGAAGTAGTTGACGGCGACCCGCGCGCCAGAGCCCGCGAGCTTGCGGGCGATGGCCGCGCCGAGGCCGCGGGAAGCGCCGGTGACAAGGGCAACGCGTTGGGTCAGATCGTGCGCCATGAGGAGGCCTCTCCAGGAGTGGGGGACCGCGGCTCCCTCGTCGCACCCAGGGAGATCGGCCGCGCAGGCGCGCCTCCGAGGGGGCTCCCGTCGCCGCGGCGCTGCGTGCCGCGCGCGCAGAGGCCGCGGTCGGTCACGGCATGTGTAATGACCATGATCCAGCAATACAAGATTTTTCCGTCGTTCTTCGCGCGGTGATGCTGGGCTGGTTCTCTGCGATCAGAATCGAATCGACTTCGACGCGATGCGCTGTCGCGCAATGTTAAAAAGAGTATGCTGGGACACATGAACACGCATGCATTTCACCCCGCGCTGAAGCCTCTCGTGATGCTGGCCATGGGCCCTGCTTTCTGTGCTGCCGTGGGGATCACGGTGATCCACGCGTGGATCGACGCGCGGCGCGGGCCGCTGGAGGGGCGACGGCTCGCGCGCGCCGCGGCGCGGCATCGCGGCGGGCGCGAGGGCGAGCAAGGGCGCGAGCGCCGGCAGGTCGAGCTCTGATCGGCGCGGCGCTTCCTGGCGCGGGGATGGTCCGGCTCAGCGCACCAGCAGGAGCCAGAGGAGGGCCGCGGCGCTCGAGGCGAGCGTCACCGGGACACCGACCCGGGCATAGGAGCGAAAGCCGATCTCGTGCTCGGCGCCCACGGTCTCCACGACGATGATGTTCGCCACCGACCCGAGGAGCGTGAAGTTGCCCGCCAGGGTGGAGACCAGGGCTGTCGCGACCCAGGCGAGGTGCGGATCGGGCTGGCTGCGGATGTACGACTCCGCGAGCAGGATGAAGGGGACGTTGGAGACGATCTGACAGCCGACGAGCATCGCGATGCTCAGGCCGACGATGCCCAGCGTCGGTCCCGAGGGCAGGAAGGGGCTCGCGGCGCGCAGCGCCTGCTCGGGCATGCCGGTCTTCTGCAGGCCCGCCACGACGATGAAGAGGGCGCCGAAGAACACGAGCACGGTCCACGACACCCGGTCGAACAGGCCGGTCGCATCGCGGCGGTGCAGCAGGATGGCCGCGGTCGCGCCGCCGACCGCCGTCCACGCCAGGTTCGCGCCGAGGACGAACAGCACCGAGACGACCGCCACGCACGCGATGGGCACGAGGGCGCTCGGCCGCGCGCCCGGCGGCGGCGCGGGATCGGACGCGGAACCGGGCGCGGAACCGAGCGCGGAACCGGACGCGGAATCGGACGCGGAACCGGACGCGGAACCGAGCGCGGAACCGGACGCGGAACCGAGCGCGGAATCGGACGCGGGATCGCGCAGTGGCGTGCGCGCGGCGATCCGGCGGCGGAGGAGGAGGTGCAGCGTCACGGCGGTCACGGCGAGCCCGACCAGCGCGGCGGGGCCGGCCTCCAGCAGGTACGCGCGGTACGAGATCCCGGAGAGGTGGCCGACCAGCATGTTCTGCGGGTTGCCGGCGAGCGTGAGCGCGCTGCCGGCGTTGGCGCCCATCGCGAGCGCGAGGAGGTACGGCACGCGATCGAGCCCGGCGCGCCGGGCGGTCCGGTCGACGAGCGGCGCCAGCATCACGCAGACCGAGTCGTTCAGCAGCACCGCGGAGGCGAGCCCGGCGCCCAGCGTGACGAGGTAGAGCAGGCGGACCGGCGACAGGTTTCGCCGGGCGACCCACGCGGCGGCGATCTCGAACACCCCGGCGAGGTCGAGCGACGCCGAGAGCAGCATCATGCCGAGCAGGAGGCCGATGGTGTTCGGCTCGATCGCCGCGAACGCCTCGTGCGGCGTCAGGCCGGCGCCGGGCTCGATCGCGCTCAGGAAGACCATCGCACACGCCCCCGCGAGCGCGCCGGCCGGGCGGCCGATCGGCAGGAGCGACAGGCGCCGCGCCGCGATGAGGACGTACGTCGCGGCGAACACAAGGAGGACGGACCACACGGCGCGGCATCAGAGCGGCGAGGCGTGGGCCTGTCAAACGGGTCGGAGCGCATTCTCGCGGCCGGCCGGGCGGCGCTGCCGGGCGCGCCGCGAGCCGTCTCGCGGCCGGCCGGCGTTCCGGCTAAGCAGCGGCGGCCGCGGACCCGCGCAGGCGCGGCGCGCCCCCCGGGCGCCGCGGGGACGCTTGAGCACCGGTCAGCGCGAAACGCCCGGAAATGAAGAGATTTGAACCACAGAGGCACAGAGGACACAGAGGAACAACAGAAAAACTCTGTGCCCTCTGTGCCGCTGTGGTTCATTTTCTCGGGGTTTCAGCCTGTTCGGCGTCCTAGGCCATGAGCACGCAGCTCTCGACCCCCACCGCCATCCTCCTCGGCAGCGCGATGATCGCCGCCGCCGTCTACCTCGGCCTCCGCCACGGCCCGGCCGCGGTCGCCCCGGACGCGCGCGCCGGCGCGGCGCCCCCGATCGAGGCCGGGCCGGGAGCCTCCGCCGCGACGGCCGAGCGCGCGGGCGCGCCGGCGCCGCAGAGCGCGAAGGCGGTGCCGCGCGACGAGGTCGCGAGGCAGGCCGCGCTGGCGCTCGACGCGCACCGGCCGGCCTTGGTAGACCGCTGCTACAAGCCGGCGATCGCGGCGAAGCCGGAGCCGCGCGCGGTGAAGTACGTCTTCAACATCACGTTCGACGCGGGAGGCCGGCAGATCGCGCGCGGCCTCATCGAGGACCAGGAGACAGCGCGCCCCGAGGTCACCGCCTGCCTCGTCGCCGCGCTGCCGCCGGTCGCCATTCCGGCGCCGGGCGCGAACGTGCGCGTGGATGTGCCGTTCTCGCTGCCGTGACGGAGGGGTCGGGCTCATCGGGCCGCGCGCGAGCGCGTCGCCCTTGACGCACCTGCCTGAACGCCCGATGCCGGAGCGGTGACGCCCGATCAAGCCTTGAAGGAAGCGACCACCGGCGCGCTTCGCCCCGTCTACCTCGTGCTCGGCGAGGAGCGCTGGCTGGTGGATCGCGTGGTGAGCGCGATCCGGGAGGCGGCGGCCAAGGGGGGCATCGCCGGCTTCAACGAGGACAAGTTCACCGCGGGCGACGCGCCCGTCGAGTCGATCCTCGGCGCCGCCCGCATGCTCCCGATGATGGGCCCGCGCCGCTTCGTGCTCGTGCGCAGCGTCGAGCGCTGGGAGAAGAAGGACGACGGCGACGACGGCGACGGCGACGATGAGCGCGGCGGCGCGAGCGGCAAGAAGGGCGTGAAGCAGGCGAGCCCGCTCGACGCGCTCGCGGAGTACGCCAAGGCGCCCGCGCCGAGCGCGGTCCTCGTCCTCGTCGCGGCGAAGCTCCACGGCCAGCGCCGGCTCGTCACCTCGGCCAAGAAGGGCGACTTCATCGTCTCGTGCGAGCCCCTGAACCGCCGCGCCTTGCCCGGCTTCATCGCGTCGATCGCGCGCGAGAAGGGCAACCCGATCGCGAGCGACGTGGCCGAGCAGCTCGCCGAGCTCGCCGGGCCCGAGCTCGGCTACGTGGTCGACGCGATCGAGCGGCTCTCGCTGTACGTCGGGCCGAAGCAGCCGATCACCGAGGACGCGATCGCGCAGGTGGTCATCCGCGTCCGGCAGAGCACGGTCTGGGAGCTCATCGACGCGCTCGGGAGGCGGCGCCTCGACCGGGCGCTCGCTGCGCTCGCCGACGCGTACGACCCGCGCGACGGCGGGCTGCGCCTGCTCGGGGCGGTCTCGTGGTCGGTCCGCCAGATGGTGAAGTTCGAGTCGGCGCTCGCCACGGGCGCGAGCCAGTCCGAGGCCGCCCAGCGCGCGGGCGTGGCCCCCTTCAAGGCGAACGACGTGGCGCAGTCGATCCGCCAGCTCCCGAAGGGCGCGCTCGCCGGCTGGATGCGGCTCCTGGCCGAGACCGATCTCGCGCTGAAGAGCAGCCGCCGCCCGGCGCAGGCGGTGCTGGAGACGATGCTCATCGAGATGTGCTCGCACTGAGCGGAGGGCGACGCGGCCTCGCAGCGCCGTGAGGCCGCCCGCGCGGTCCGGGACGAGCTGACGCGGCGCTACCCGAGGAGCGCCTCGAGCACGCCCTCCTCCCGGAGGTCGCTGAAGCTGTGGGTCGGGGCGCAGGCGTCGAGCTCCGCGAGGGCGTAGGTGCCGGTGGCGACGGCGATCGACTCGGCGCCGATCGCCCGGGCGGCCGCGATGTCCTTCGGCGTGTCGCCGATGACCACGACGCGGCACGCCTCGACGGGCGCCTCGAGCATCGCCGCCCCGCGCGCCGCGCCGATGCGCAGGAGCTCGTCGCGGCGCTCGTGGTCGCAGCCGAAGCCGCCGAAAGCGAACCGCTCGTAGATGCCGACGCGCGTGAGCTTCGCCTGCGCGCCCGCGCGGACGTTCCCCGTGCCGAGGCCGATGGCGCAGTTCGCCCGCCCGGCGGCGGCGTCGAGCGCCTCGAGGACGCCGTGGTGGACGCGGGTGTCGCCGGCGAGCGACATCTCTTCGGCGAGGATCTCGACGTAGATGGCGAGGAGGGTGTCGATGGCGCCCGCGGTGACCTCGCGCCCGACCGCCTCGAGCCCCGCCCGGATGATGGCGCGGTCGGTCATGCCGGCGAACGAGAACGCCTCGCAGGCGTCGCTCCGCCCGGCGTACCGGGCGAACGCGCGCTCCATGGCGCGCCGGCCTGCGCCGCCGGTGGAGAGCAGGGTGCCGTCGATGTCCCAGAGGAGGACCGTGGGGCGCATGTCCCCATGGTAGAAGCGGCGCGGCCCGAGGGCGAGCGCGGAGGCGCTGCGGGCGGCCTCCAGGCGGCGTCGCCGCGCGCCCTGGCCAGCGACCGGACGGGCTTCAAGGGGCTCCGTACCCGACCCAGGTTGCGGTGCCGCCCCCGACCCTGCCGCCCCCGACCCAGGTTGCGGTTCCGGCGGTTCCGCCCCCGACCCAGGTTGCGGTTCCGCCCCCGACCCAGGTTGCGGTTCCGCCCTCCCCGACCCAGGTTGCGGTTCCGGCGGTGCCGCCCCCGACCCAGGTTGCGGTTCCGTCCAATAACACGGCATCCGGACACGTAGCGCGTCGCCCGGACAGGGGCGGCGGTCACACGGACACGTAGCGCGCCGCCCGGACAGGGGCGGCGGTCACACGGACAGCGCACCGACGCGTCCGCTGGCGGTGCGACCGTCCCGCGGGCGCGGGCGGTCACGGCTCCTGTCCGGAGGCCGAGGCATCCGCTCAAATTCTTCGGAAAAATTCACAGGGAGGCGGGGAGACGGGGAGGGAGATCCAGAATTACTCCCTGTCTCCCCGCCTCCCTGTTTAATTTTCTCGCTGAAAAGGGCTGCAAAATAAGGTGATTGCTTAGGTCCGGAGGACCATTTCGCTGGGTAAGCACACGGAGGCTGATAATTCTGTTGTGCTCGACGTAATGCGTGTTGCTCGCCTGACATCTGCCTTCGTGTCGAGCGCTCCGCAACCGTGCGGCGATCTCTGGTAAGAACGGCTGTCGAGGGCGTGGAATCGCGTCGGGCGAGCCCTTGTTCCCGCGGACCGACTTCGGGGACGAGGAACGCCGAGCCCGCGATCACCTCTCGAACTGCACAGAGCACCCTCGTCGCGCGGAGGGCGCCCGGGAGACAAGACCATGAGATGCTCGCCACGAGGCCTGATGACCGCGGTTCTGCTGCTGCTCTCGTGCCCGACGCGGGCGGCGGCGGAGCCGCCCCCGCGGCGCCCTCCCTCGACCGGGCCGGAGCAGGAGATGCTCGACCAGGCGAAGCGGCTCGTGGACCAGGGGCGAATCGCGGACGCGCGCGACATCCACCTGACGCTGTGGCGGCTCACGAGGAGCGCCTCCGACGCGTTCCGCGTGGGGATGCTGTCCTTCAGGCTGCGCGACTTCCAGGTGGCGGCGGAGTTCCTCGCCATCTACTTCGACATGGTCGGCACCCCCGAAGCGCCGAAGATCTGGGTGCCGCCGGGCTTCAAGGAGAGCTACGAGCTGGCGCGCGCCAACTTCGCGGAGGCGCGGCGGCACGTCGGCGCGCTCGAGGTGCGCGTGAGCGAGCCCGGCGCCGCCGTGCTCGTCGACGGGCGGCAGGTCGGGGTCTCGCCGCTGAAGCTCCCCGTGTTCGTCGCGTCCGGGCAGCACCACGTCGGCGCGCAGCTCGCCGGGGCACAGATCGAGGTGCCGGCCGCCGTCGACGCGGGCGGGGAGCGGACCGTCTGGCTGGTGCTCCGGCGCGCCGGGGCCGAGGCGCCCGGGGCTCCCCGGGCGACCAAGGCGGCGGATCTCCCCGGCGCGGCGCCGCCTCTTCCACAGCTTCCGCCGCGCGGCCCGGCGCTCCGGTGGTGGACCGTGGGCGGGCTCGCGGCCACGTCGGCCGCCCTCGGCATCCTCGGCGGCGTCTCGGTCTCGGAAGCCAACCACGCGGCCGACGACAGGGACGCCGCCTTCATCCGGGCGCGCTGGGAGGTCTTCCGTTGCCGGCCGGGACTCCCGGCCTGTGACGCTTACGCGGAGGCCGACGGGCGCGCGAAGACCTTCACCGCCCTGTCCGTGGGCGCCTTCATCGGGGCCGGCGTGGCGGCTGGCGGTGCCGCGGCCGCGGCGTTCCTGCTCGCGCCGCAGGCGAAGGTCCGCGTGGGGGGCGTCGGGACCGCTCCCGCCGCGACGCTCTCCTGCTCGTGGTAGCCGCCTGACATCGTACGGGCGTGCTCGCGAGCGCGGCGCCGAGCTCGTTTTTAGAACAGAGCCCACTTTGGTGGAGAATTCGAGCGCGCTCGACGTAATGTGATTTGCCTTCGTCTTATCAACACCTGTTCCGGATCTTCCTATCCCGTGCACGAGGATGCCTGGTATCGTGACACGCATGTGGAAGCGGCACCTGTGTGCCTCCTGCGTGGTGTTGCTGGCAGGTGTCCTCTGGGCGGCCTGCAGCGGTGACGCCTACGTCGATGTGGAGCAGGAGCCTCCGTGCGATTCAACGGCGGACTGCGACGCCGAGCGGACCGGAACGCAGTGCATCGACGGGCGCTGCCAGTGCCCGGAGCCCGAGGAGGTGAGCTGCTGCGGGCCTGGAGCCAGGGAAGAAGAGGGAGATCTCTGCGAACGGGCGTGCCGTCCCGCCAGTGAATGCACTGCTAGGCTGTGCGAGACGTCTCGGGACTGCCTGGGACCCGTGGACCCGCGGTGTGGCCAAGCTCTGTGCGTCGCTGGCGTCTGCCGGTTGGCACTGCGTGAGCAGCTCGAACACCAGCTCGCCGGCGACTGTCGTGTCGTCAAGTGTGACAACGCAGGCCAGATCTGGGTCGAGTATTCGGGGAGCGATGTCTTCGATGACGGCAACGAGTGCACGATCGACGGTTGCACCGACGGAGCTAGCTTTCACCTGCCTCAGCCGACTGGGCCATCGCCGGAGACTTCTGGGTATTGTAAGGACGGCGAGTGGGTTGGCTGTCTACGAGATGAGGACTGTGGAAACCCATCTTATGCATGCTCTGCGTCCGGCAGGTGCGTCCACGAGTGGTGCGAGAACGACATCCTGGATGTCTCCTCCGGAGAGACGGCGCTCGACTGCGGTGGCCCGTGCGATCCCTGTGAGTCCGGACAGCCGTGTGACAGCGACGACGATTGCGTCGAGCAGATCTGCGAAGACGGGACGTGCGCACACGCTCGCTGCAACGATCGTGTGCTCAACGGATCGGAGACGGACGTCGACTGTGGTGCTCCATCGTGCTCCGCCTGTGAGCCAGGAATGAAGTGCAGCTCCCACGAGTCATGCCAGAGCGGCGTGTGCGTGGATGGCGTGTGCCGCGAGGCGACCTGTAGCGATGGAGTGATGAACGGCGACGAAACCGGTCTCGACTGCGGCGGGCCCTGCGTCTCGTGCCCGCTGTACATCGACCGCCCAGACATCTGACACGAGGGATCATGAACAGACAGAGGAGTTTCCCCGCGGTGCTCGCGGTGCCTATCGTCGCGTCGTCCTGGCTCGCTTGCTCGGACCCTCCGCCACCTACCTACACGCCGCCGCCCGAGTGCCGAGCCACCACGGACTGTGCGTTCCCTTATAATGTGGACCCGAGATGCGGGGAGATGGCCTGCATCGAGGGCGCCTGCGAGCTCGAGCTGTTCGAGACGTCGAGGAGCCAGTATCGAGGCGACTGTGAGATCACCCGCTGCCATGACGGGCAACGTGTCGCCGAGCGCGACCCAGATGATGTGTTGGATGACGGCAACCCGTGCACCGAAGACGTCTGCGATCCAACAGGGCCCGTCAACAAGTACGTGGCACCTTCCCCTGCGCCGTCCGGCTCCGGCTTCTGCAATGGCAGTGGTCAGGAGGTTACATGTTTGTACGATGCGGACTGCGCGGACTCGATGCTGTACTGCTCTCTCCTCGGGAACTGCATCCCTCTCGAGTGCAAGAACGGCATGCTTGATCCTGATTTCGGCGAGACTTACACGGACTGCGGCGGTCATTGCGATCCGTGCAGGATAACGCAGCCGTGCAAGAACAAATACGATTGCCTTACGGGCGTGTGCGGGCCAGACGGTACATGCTCGGTCGACAGGTGTCTTGATCGCGTGCAGAACGGCAACGAGACCGATGTGGATTGTGGCTACGGCTGCTACCCATGTGCAGACGGGTACAAGTGCCGGACCAATGAGAACTGCGAGAGTGGCATTTGCTTCGCTGGGGAATGTCAGCCGCGCACCTGCAGCGACGGCCGGAGGAACGGCGAAGAGGAAGACGCTGACTGCGGCGGGGACTGCCCTCCGTGCAAGTAGCGAGAGCTCGCCGGCTGAGATCTTCAACTCTCATGCCCTGCGCGACGTCGTGACATCGGGGAGCCATGGCCGAGGAGGGCCTCATGAGCAGGATCGGGCGAGCGGCCGCGATCGCCGCCTTGGGCTTTCGGGCTGTGGCATGACAGCTATCCGGAGGACGACCTCATCGCCACCCTTTGTCGCGGCAATCTCCGGCAGGCGAAGCCCGAGGCGTCCGGCTTCGCCAGGGGCGCAGTTCTAATAAGAACATAATCGAGAACTGATTCAGGCGTTGACGCCGCCGTCCGATGGGAGGAGCATCCGGAGTCGGGGGGAAGACATGGGGCACGGGCTGAAGACGAATGCGCGCACACTCGTGCTGTGCAGCTGTATCTGTGCGCTCATCGTCGTTCCGTGACCGGCAAAGGCTTTCGAGCTCAGTGGTGGCGTGGGCGTGGGAGGGATCCAGATCGGGGCCGACCCCAAGCTTGCGGTGAGTCCTTTCGCCGGACTGCTCTGGCGCCGAGAGAGAGACTTCCTGTTCGAAGTTCACAACATGTTAAGCATCCTGCCCGGGCAGCGGGTGGGGGCCCATCATCGCACGGCAGTTGCCCTTGTGTACGCCTGGGAGACAGGCAAAGTCAGCCTCGGCCCGTCCATGTCGGTTTATTGGATGCCGGCTTGCGGCATCACGATCTGCAGCCGAGTGGTAGGGGTGGCTCCGGGGGGCCACGCTCAAGCCGACTGGTACTTCTCCGAAGCTTTTGGGGCTTCCGTCAGCGCTAACCTGGATTGGATCGGCGGACATAGCCGTGTTCTGCAGGACAGCTTGGTGGCGATGGTCACTGCTGGGCCTGTTTGGAAGTATGAAGTGGATTCGAAATGATCAAAGCTTTCGCTGTCCTGCTTCTCAGCCTTGCAGGCTGCAATTACGATGTAGGCGAGTGCTGGGTCCGCGGTGAGGAAACGAGTGGCGTCGGCGGTGGTGTCATTATCCCGACGACAGGCTCCGGAGACTTCGGGAATGCGTCAGCCGAACCACAAGGCGCCGACGAGCCTCCCGAATGCAGCAGCACAGAGCCAAGGCACCCGGACGAAGGCGGTCCGGCACACGGTTACGGTCCGGCACAAGATGACGGTCCCTTGCAAGATGCTGGTTCGTATGAAGCGGGTCTAAAGGTATTCTGCACCAAGTCGGATCACGGTGCCACGTGTTCAGAACGGTGCTTGGCAAAGGGAATTGGATGCGTCGCGCTCGCTGTGCAGCCATACAAGCCTGACGGCGGCAATGGGAGGTTGGTTTCATGTAATGATCTTGTGCTTGGGTTCATGTGTGGGTATCATTATTCCAATGGTGACGATTGTTATTATCTATTTGGCGGTCTGCCGTTTCCAAATGTTTGTTCCTGCTCTGGTGATGACTAGATTTTAGTGTAGGCTTGGTGAGCTTGTTGCGGTGCCGTGCGAGTCAGGTGGAGAGATTTGCTATGGACGTTGAGGGGCTTTTGGTCGATTTTTACAACGGTGCGCCTATGGTTGATGTCGTCGCCGCATGGGCTTATGTGACGGCGAACCGACGGATGGTGATTGAGTATCTCGCGTCGTTCGAGAGGGCATACGAGCAACTGGTCGAGCTTCACGCGGCGGGCAAGCTCGGCGTTGGAACGGCCGACTTCTCAGCGGGAAACCTTGAGGTGGTCAAGCGAATCAACCGGCTGGTCGAGCGGGGGTTGGATAGTGATGAATCGCTTCAAGTGGCTCAAGAAATACACGCTTTGGCTGAACGATGCGCGCGAGCACTGAAAGGAGGTGATACGTCATCCGCTGGGCGGGAAAGTCAATGAAGCCGGGGAGACGGCCATCTCACGCGGCCATGGGAGCCGACTTCGGCGTGTTGGGCCGGCCTGCGCCGTCTTGCTCGGGGTAAGCGCTGTATGTGGTCCGAGCGAGTGCGGGCGTGGCGCGAGAGCGGCGAATCGGCGAAGGAACTCGCGCTTGGGCGCGGGTTTCGGCATCGACGCTGCACGGCTGGTCGAGCCTGCGCTCGAGAGGCGCCTGTCATCTGGAACCTTCACGCTCAACGGCCGGTGTCCGCGGTTTGCGCCTTCGCTCCGGAGCGTCTGCAGGGTTCGAGGTGAACGCCGGCGCGCGCGCGGCCCTCGCCGACGTCACGCTAACGCCCGCGAGCGCCCCATCGCTCGCCGAGACCGGCGAGTGCGCCACCGTCCGGTCGGTCCCTTCCGGTTGTGGATCCGGAAGGCGAGCGCGACCACGAGCACCGACGGGCCGGTGATGCGCACATCGATGCCCGATGGCGACTGGATGCCCCGTGGCCGCGCGCCTGGAGCGGTTCCCGCAGCTGGCAGTCCCTCGGCACGGAAGTACAGTCCACGCCATGACCCACGAGGAGCGGAACGACGCGGAAGAAGATCTGGAAGATGAGCTCGCATGGACGGTCTATGCTCAGGTCTTCGCCCTTGGCTATATCTACCTTCTTGCCTGCGCGCTGAAGCGCGGCGACGCCGATCTTGGGGTGGATCCATCCGCCTGGGAGAACACCCTGAGCGCCGCCGAGTGGGCGATGATGGAGCATGTGAACGGGCGCGTGCAGGGCCTCACGACCATCACCGTGGAGGACGTTGAGCGGATGCGCCGACTTCACACGATGGGCTCCGCCGCGCTGGCTGGCGGGCAGCGGCCGCCCGAGCTGTACCAGGTCTCGCTCCAGTGCATGGAGAGCCTGTTCGGCTCGGATTGGGAGCGAGCCGCGCGAGAAGCGGTTCGCGGTTCGCTTGAGCCCGATCAGTAACCTTCGAGTCGCGGACCAAAGCCGGTTGTGCGTGGATGGACCATGCGGTGGGTCGTCTGCAGCGTTCGGCGATGAGCCGAGGGGCGCGGGAATGCGCGTTTCCGAAGAGGGAAGTTGCGGGCGAGCGGCAGGCGTGACCGACCTCCTCGCGACGTCGGTTTTTACCGACAGGCTTTAAAGTCAATAAATCCGCTCTCAAAACTGGTGTCCACGGCGCCGACGGGCGACCGGATCGCGTGCCGTTCGCGCCCCCCGACCCGCCGACGGAGGGCGCGACGCACGTCGAGGTGGATGTTGCGACGCCCGAAACGCTGGGGAGGGCAGCGCTTCACGCGGCACTTACCGTGCCTCCGCGCGCTGCGGCGCACCTGTGCGCGCCGGGCGGAACCCGGCTTTGTTGCTGCTGAGCTCGATGTTGTGGCGCGGGCGGGCCACTTGCTTACGAGCAGCCCGCCCGATCTGCCAGCAAATCGACATGAGGTGCTCGGCATGTACCTGGAGGCGCGTCACACGCGTACGAGCGGCGCGTCGGTTCCGTCAAAAAATCGACCTAAGTGGCTCATTGAGTGCGACCTGGAACGCCGCGGTGGAGCTCTTACGAGCAGCGACAAAAAATCATTAGGGAAAATTCGTGAAACGAACGTGAGAGCTCTGCACCGCGGTCGCCCAGCGCAGCGCATTTCGAAAGAGCACGGATGAAATCGATTTCCTCGGTCGGTGAGGAGGCCTAACGTCGTCTTCATGGGACGTGTACTGCAGCAGCTGTTCTCGTTTCTTCTCTGGATGGCGGGTCTCGCGGTGCCGCTGTTGCTCATCCACAACTTCGTGGCGGAGGAGCCGGAGGTGGACGCGATGGCGCGGGCCCAGGCGTGCGAGGGCGTGCAGGCTCCGTGTGACGAGCTCTTGATCAGCTTCCAGCGCAGCTCCCTCGGTCGGAGCTTTCGTATCGCCGTGCGGGGCGAGGACATCTCGATCCGGTGCAGGCGCGAGCACATCATCCTCGGGGAGTACCGGTGTACGCGCTGGCCGCCGGCGGCGCCGCCAGCTGCGGCGAGCTCCAGCCCCGTGGCGAGCTCCGCCGCGAGCGCCCTCCCGGCCCCGCGGGCGGGGGGCGCAAAGCGCGCGGCTCCGCCCCTGACCGCGCGGAAGCCGGAGAGCAGGTTGTAAGGGCGCTCCCGGCGAGGGATCGTCCGCAGCCAATCTCCGTTCGCGCGCGACGCAGGCAAGCGGGACGTGCGCCCTCTGAAACGCGGCGCCCTCTGAAACGCGGCGCCCTCCGAAGCGCGGCGCCCTCCGAAGCGCGGCGCACCTCCCATCGCGGCCTGTTGCCGGCGTGACGCCGCCGCCGAACCCGCCGAACCCCGCGCACGGGGCCGCCAGTTGCGCTAAGCCTCGAACTCGATGGCGCTCCAACCAATTCGCGTCGCCGCGCTCGCCCTCGTGGCGGGGCTCGTCCTCCTCGGATCTCCGGCCTGCAAGAAGGGCGACGAGGCCTCGCCCGAGCAGGGGCGCAAGCCCGGAAAGGGGACGAGCTTCCCTGTCGAGGTCGTGCCCGTCGCCGCGGAGCGGGTCGAGTACGCCGTCCCCGCCGTCGGCACGGTCGAGGCGTTCGAGCAGGTGCAGCTCACCGCGCGCGTCGCCGGCGTCGTCGAGGCGGTCCGGTTCATGGAAGGCGACGAGGTCAAGGCGGGGCAGGTGCTCGTCGAGATCGACCCCGCCCGGTACAACCTCGCCGTCCGCGCGGCCCGCGCGACGCTCGACCGCATGACGGCCACGCAGGCCGAGGCCGCCGCGGGGCTCGAGCGGCGCGAGGCCGAGGGCGCCGAGGGCGTCTTCAGCAAGGAAGACGTCGCGTCGTGGCGGTCGAGATCGGCGATCACCTCCGCCCAGGTCGCCGAGGCCAAGATCGCCGTCGACCAGGCGCTCCTGAACCTGCGCGACGCCTACGTGCGCGCGCCCATCCAGGGGAAGATCCAGACGCGCACCGTGCAGACCGGCCAGCACGTGGCGGTCGGCACCGTGCTCGCGACGCTCCTCCGCCGCGACCCGCTCCTGCTCCGCTTCCAGATCCCAGGCCCCGACGCCCCGCGCGTCAGGCCCGACATGGAAGCGCGCTTCCAGGTGAAGGGCGACGCGCGGACCTACACAGCCAAGCTGACCCACGTCGCCGACGCGGCCGACCCCGCGACGCGCATGGTCGCCGTGACCGGCGAGGTGCAGGGCGAGGGCAAGGAGCTGCTCCGCCCCGGCACGTTCGCCGAGGTGACCGTGCCCGTGGGCGCGAGCGGCGACGCGCCGGTGATCCCCCTGACCGCGGTGCGGCCGAGCGAGCGCGGGTTCCTCGCGTACGTGGTCGACGGCACGACCGCGCGCGAGCGCGTGCTCTCGCTGGGGCTGCGCACGCCGGACGGGCGCGTCGAGGTCAAGGCGGGGCTCTCCGCGGGGGAGCGCCTCGTCGTGCGCGGCGCAGAGGCGCTGCGCGAGGGGGCGCAGGTCCGCGTCGGGCCGCCCGGCAGCCTGCCCCAAGGCCAGACCGCCGGGCACGCCACGGAGGGCGCCGGCACGACGCCGCCCTCGTCGGCCGGCGCTGCGGCGCCGGCAGCCCCCGCCGGCGCGACGCCGCCCTCGTCGGCCGGCGCTGCGGCGCCGGCAGCCCCCGCCGGCGCGGCGCCGCCTTCGTCGGCCGGCGCGACGCCCGCGACCTCTCCCGCCAGCTCGACGCGGAGCGCGCCATGAGCCTCACCGAAGCGTGCCTCAGGAAGCCGGTCTTCGCCTGGATGCTGATGGCGGCGACCGTCGTCTTCGGCCTCGTGGCCGTCTCGCGCATCGGCATCAGCCAGTTCCCCGACGTCGACTTCCCGACGATCACCATCTCCGCCACGCTCGAGGGCGCCGCCCCCGAGATCATGGAGCACGACGTGGTCGAGCCGCTCGAGGAGGCGGCCGTCCAGGTCGAGGGGATCCGGTCGATCACGTCGACGTCGCGCCAGGGCAGCGCCTCCGTCACCATCGAGCTCGACCTGTCGCGCGACGTCGACGTCGCGCTCCAGGACGTGCAGACGAAGATCTCCCAGGCCCAGCGCAACCTGCCGCTCGACCTCGACCCGCCGGTCGTCTCCAAGACGAACCCGGAGGACCAGCCGATCATGTGGGTCGGGCTCTCCGGCCCTTTCTCCCCCCAGCTCGTCGCCGACATCGCGCGCTACCGGCTGAAGGAGAAGCTCCAGACCGTGCCCGGCGTCGGCGAGCTGACCCTGGGCGGCTACCTCGAGCGCAACGTCCGCATCTGGATCGACGCCGACCGCCTCGCCTCGAAGGGGCTCACCATCGCCGACGTCACCGAGGCCCTGCGCCGCCAGCACATCGAGCTCCCCGCCGGCCGCCTCGAGACAGAGGGGCGCGAGGTGAACGTGCGGGTCATGGGGGAGGCGCTCGACCTCGCGACCTTCAAGAAGATCGTCATCGCCGAGGGCAATCCCGGCGCCGCCGCGCAGCCACCAGGTGCCGCGGGCGGCGCGCTGGCGGGCCCGCCGTCGTCGGCGCGGGCCACGGTGTACCTGGAGGACGTCGCGCTCATCGAGGACGGCTTCGAGGACGTGCGCCGGCTCGCGCGCGTGAACGGCGAGCCCGCGCAGGGCCTCGGCGTGCGGAAGCAGCGCGGCTCGAACGCGGTCGAGGTCGCCAAGGGCGTCCGGGCCGCGCTCGCCGACGTCCAGAAGACCCTGCCCGAGGGGATGAGCGTGGGGGTCAACTTCGACTCGACCAAGTTCATCGAGGAGTCGGTCCACGAGATCGAGCTCGAGCTCGGCATGGCGATCGCGCTCACGGCCCTGGTCTGCTGGATGTTCCTCGGGTCGCTCTCGAGCACGATCAACGTCGTGCTGGCGATCCCGATGTCGCTGCTCGGCACCGTGGCCGCGATCTACTTCCTCGGGTTCACGCTGAACACCTTCACGCTGCTCGGGCTCTCGCTCGCCGTGGGCATCGTCGTCGACGACGCGATCATGGTGCTCGAGAACATCCACCGGCACGCCGAGGGGGGGAAGGACCGCGTCCGCGCCGCGCGCGAGGGCACGGCCGAGATCACCTTCGCGGCGCTCGCCGCGACGCTCGCCGTCGTCGCGATCTTCATCCCGATCATCTTCATGGAGGGGGTGGTCGGCCGGTTCTTCCTCCAGTTCGGCGTGACCCTCTGCATCGCCGTGCTCCTCTCGTATCTGGAGGCGATCACCCTCGCGCCCGCCCGCTGCGCGCAGATCCTCGACGTTTCGCGCGAGGGCCGGGGCCGCGTCGGGCAGCTCGTCGACCGCGGCTTCGAGGCGCTCGCCCGCGGCTACGGCTGGATGCTCCTCCGGGCGCTCCGGTTCCCCGTCGCGGTCGTCCTGCTCGGCGTGGGCCTCTTCGCGGGCGCGGTCGTCACCATGCAGCGGCTCCCGACGGAGTTCGTCCCCTCGCAGGACCAGGGGCGGCTCCTCGTGCGCCTGCAGACCGCGGTCGGCTCGGACATCGAGGAGACGGATCGGCTCTTCCAGCGCGCCGAGCGGTTCGTGAGCGAGAGCCCGGCGGTGGCGCGCGTCTTCTCCGTCGTCGGCGGCTTCGGCGGCGGCGGCGGCGTGAACGGGGGCATCCTGTTCGTCACCATGAAGCCGGCGGACGAGCGGGAGCTCTCGCAGTCCGAGCTCCAGGGCGTGCTCCGCAAGGAGCTGAACGGCTACCCCGGCCTGCGCGCCGTGGTGCAGGATCTCTCGCAGTCGGGCTTCACGGCCCAGCGCGGGTTCCCGGTCGAGTTCTCGGTCCGCGGCCCCGACTGGGGGGAGCTCACGAAGCACAGCGAGCGCATCCGGGGCGAGCTCGCCCAGAGCGGCCTCGTCGTGGATCTCGACACGGACTACCAGCTCGGCATGCCCGAGCTCCGCATCGTGCCCGACCGGGCGCGCGCGGCGGACCTCGGCGTGAGCGTCGAGTCGATCGCGACGACGCTGAACACGCTGGTCGGCGGCGGGCGCATCGCCAAGTACAACGACAACGGGCGCCGCGTCGACGTCCGCGCGCGCCTGCTCGCGGAGCAGCGGAGCCGGCCCGAGGACCTCGCGCGCATCCAGGTGCGGAGCGCGTCGGGGGCGCTGGTGCCGCTCACGTCGGTGGTCAGCTACGAGGAGCTCCCCGCGCTGCAGGCGATCACGCGCCGCGATCGCGAGCGCGCGATCTCGATCTTCGGCAACGTCGCGCCCGGGCGCTCGCAGGGCGAGGCGGTCGCGCGGGTCGAGGCGCTCGGACGGGACCTGCCGGCCGGCTACCGCCTGGTGCTCGGCGGCGCGAGCGTGACGTTCCGCGAGTCGATGGGCGGCCTCCTCTTCGCGCTCGCGCTCGGGATCCTGGTCGCTTACATGGTCCTCGCGTCCCAGTTCAACTCGTTCCTGCACCCGGTCACGGTGCTGACGATCCTGCCGCTGTCGATCGCGGGCGCCGCCTTCGCGCTGCTCTTCGCCGGGCAGACGCTGAACATCTTCAGCATGATCGGGATCCTCCTGCTCATGGGGATCGTGAAGAAGAACTCGATCATCCTGGTGGATCACGCCATCGAAGTGCGAGGCGGGCACGGCGAGGGGGCAGGGGAGGCGATGGACGCCCGCGCGGCGATGCTCCGCGCCGGCCCGGTGCGGCTGCGCCCGATCCTGATGACCTCGATCGCGACGTTGATGGCCGCGGTCCCGTCGGCGCTGGCGCTCGGCCCCGGCGCCGAGATCCGGGCTCCGATGGCCGCCGCGGTCATCGGGGGACTGCTCGTCTCGACGGCGCTCAGCCTCCTCGTCGTGCCGGCGTTCTACGTGCTCGCCGACGACGTGCAGGGCCGCGTCGCGCGGCTCCGGACGCGGCGCGCAGGGCGAAGCGCGCCCGCCAGCACGGCGCACCCGGCCACGCCGCAGCAATAGCGGCGCCCTCCCTCCACCGGCGGCGTTGCCGGCGTCGCGGCCCCATGGAGACCGTCTGGCCCATCGCGGGCAGCGGCGGACCGGTGATGATCGCCGCGCTGCCGGAGCGCCCGATGGACAGGCGCCTTGCCGATCCGAGCCCCTTCTCCCGCCTGTTCGTCCACGAGCTCGACGACCACACGCCCTGCCACCGACAAGACGTGGAGTCCGACCGGCACGGCTTCCGCATCGGCCGCGGCAACATGACACGCTGGCAGTACGATTATGGTCGGGCAGTCCGGCGATGGCCGCGGTCCGGCGCCCACCCCTCTTAACGCGGCGCTCCGAAGGAGCCCTGCCAGCCATGTCCTCCCCCGGGCCCGGAGATACCCGCGGGCCCGTCGATTGGAATTGACACCGGCAATGTGAGCGTTCACATTCAAGTCGAGGCCCATCCTTTTGTTTCGATATGCTCGGGTCCTCCTGAGTACCGAGCCCTTCGTCAATCTGGTCCATTCGGTTGATTTTTACACCGATCCTGTTCGCTCGGTCGTCACGGAAGCGATCGCTGATCGATGGTGATCGGCGCTTTGCCAGGAGCGATCCAATGAGGACGCGACAAACCTCGCTTGTTCGACGGCTGTCGTGGAATCCTGGGTGCTGTCCACTGGAGATGATTTCGTCAAGGAGCCGGCGATGCTGGCGCAGCGACCGGATGGCAAGCTCGGGAACGAGGGAACCTATGTTGCGGAGGGCCGTGCTGAGACGCTCCTCGGGCGCACCGGTGTCATCACATCGGCCCGGTCCGGGAGCTCGCCCGAGCCGGGTGGGAGGCACTTTGCCAGGGCGGCGGATCCCGTGAGGAACGTTCTGTCACCTGAGGTGAGTGTGGCGAGTCGCCCTTGAAACGCTCGAATCGTTTTGTTTCCTTTTCACCTGATTGCGGTACGTAGGAGACCTGTGATGCAAGATCAAACGTTCAGCCGACTCGCCTTTTGTGTCACCCTTGCGAGTTGGGTCGCGATTTCATGCACCCCCGCCGAGTCCGACTCGAACAACGACGGAGAGGGCGGAGGGGGCGGAGCGACGGCGACCGGTTCCGTCAGTAGCACGAGCGTCAGCAGCGCGAGCGGCAGCGGCGTTGCGACCTCTTCTAGCGTCACCACCGCGGCTGGGACCGGCGGTGACAACAGCGGCGGGAGTGGCGGGGCTGAGCCGACCGGCACCGGCACCGGCGGCGCTGGCACGGGCGGCTGGCCCGAGGGAGCCATTCCCATGGGGAACGCGCCTGTGCCGAGCGCGGGGTGCGGCAAGGCGACCACGCTGACGAGCAAGGAGTATACGATCTCGAGCTCGGGCCAGAATCGCGTGTACTACGTCGATATGCCCAAGAACTACGACATGAACAAGCCCTACCGGCTGTTCTACACCTCCCACTGGATCGGCAGCCGCTATCAAGACGTCAAGGGGCAAGACTTCTACTTTCTCAAGCCGCAGCTGGAGGCCGACGGAGAGCAAGCTATCTTCGTGGCCCCCTCCTCGGACGGCGCGACGTGGCAAGAGAAGGACCACGCGCTGTTCGACGACATCATGGCGCTCATGAATGAGAATGTCTGCTACGACACGACCCGCGTGTTCGCGACCGGCTTCAGTTTCGGAGGGATGATCACCTATTCGCTGTCGACGAACCATCAAGCGGAAATCCGCGCGGCCGTGGGCATCGCCCCGGCCAACTACAACATCTGGTTGCCTGAAAAGACACATAAGCCCATTGCTTGGATGCACACGACGGGCATGAGCGACGGGACTTGCCCCTGGGTGAACAACGAAGGTCAAAAGAGAGGGGCCAAGTTCATCGCCCTCGAAAAAGCCGAAGACAACGGCTGCACGATCCCGGACAACATCCCGACGTCAAACGGCGCGTACAGCTGCTACGATTTCAAGGATTGCGATCCGGAGCACCCGACGCGGGTGTGCACCTTCGGCGGCGGGCACACGAACATCGACGGCAATCCGAACTGGATTCCCATCGAGTCGTGGAAATTCTTCAAGCAGTTCTGACCGACGTCCCGGCTGCGCTGGCAAGCCGATCGCCTCGGCGCGCTCTGGCACGGTGACGTCTATCATGTGACCGGCTGCACCGTCGGCGGCAAAGCGACGCCGATCCGCACCCACGGGCTGCTCGACGACGCCTCTCGCGACGTCGTCGCGCTCGAGGCGCACACCACCGAGAAAGAGGTCGACATGCTCGGCACGACCGCCGGCGCCCTGCGCCGTCACGGCGAACCCGACGCGCTCTACCATCGATGATGGCTCCACCGAGCACGCCCAGGTGCTGCTGGTCGGCGAGCCTGGCACGCGCCGACGTGGGAGTTCGGCTGGCAGCGCTCGTACTCGTACGACGCGCCCATCGAGACGCTCCCGGCGCTCGAGCCGGGCGATGTGCTCCGGATCAGGTGCACGTACGGATAACTCGACGGAGAACCCGTACGTGGTCAAGGCGCTCAAGGAGGCGAATAGGGTCTCGACGATCGGCGTGGCCTACGGCGAGGGGAATACGTTCGACGAGATGTGCGTCGCCGGGCTCTCGCTCGTGTACCCGATCCCCTGACGGGAGTGGAGGCGGATGCGTTCATGCCCTGAGCTGGGCGCGCCCACGCAAGGCTGGAGCAACCGGCGAGCGCGACGAGGGCATCGCCCTGAGCGCTCGCCGCGCGCGCACCGCGAGGGGCCCGCGCGGCGCCCCTTACTTGCCGCCCTCGACCGGAAGCCCCTCGGCCCGCATCGCCGCCTGCACCGCGGGGCGCGCGGCCACCCGCCGCTGGTACGCTTGCAAATTGGGGAAGGCCGACAGGTCGAGCTTGACGAAATTCGACCAGTTGGTGACCGTGAAAAGGTAGGCGTCGGCGACGGTGAACTGCTCGCCGAACAGGTAGGGCCCCTGCGCGAGCGCCGCCTCGATCAGGCCGTAGCGCTTGCGCAGGTACTCTTCGCGCTCTTGCCGCTGCTCGGGCGAGCTCTTCGGGTTGAAGAGCGGGCTGTAGCTCTTGTGCAGCTCGGAGTTGATATACCCGAGCATCTCTTGCACGCGGTAGCGAGCCATCGTGCCCGGCGGCGGCACGAGCTTCGCTTCGGGCTTCTGGTCGGCCAGGTACTGAACGATGGCCGGCCCCTCGGTCAAGACCTCGCCGCCGTCGAGCTCGAGCGCGGGGATGTACCCCTTCGGGTTGATGGCCGAGAAGTCGCGGCCCGACGATGTCTTCTTGGACGCGAGGTCGACCTTGTCGAGCGTCAGCTCGATGCCGAGCTCGCGGGCGACGACGTGCGGAGACAGAGAACAGGCACCGGGAGAGAAGTACAATTTCATAGGAGCATCCCTCGAATCATGTGGTGTTGGTGAGGACCCCGAACGACCCCGCCCCGGCGACGCGCCCCGGGCGTTCAGGGCGGCGAGGGGCGGGCGGGCGCGGGGGTCGGCGAAGGCCCCCGCGCGTCAAGGCGAAGCCCGCCGCTTCGGCGAGGGCCGCGGCGCGCCAGCCCCGATCGCCCGGGGCCGGCGCCATCGAGACCAGCAAGCTAGCGCGCGAAGTTACTCTTGGATACTGGCCAGGTGCCAGGTACCTGAAAAAGGGGTATCTTCGGGGTTACCCATGGCACTGCCGGTGCGAAAAAATCGCGTCCCCCCGCCGCCCCTCTGCCCGCTGACGCTGTGCATGGCGCTCTTGCGCGGGGCCTGGGCGCCGAACGTCATCTGGTCGCTCAGCGGGCAGCCGCGCCGGTTCGGCGAGCTGCGCGTCGACATCCCGCAGATCTCGGCGCGGGTGCTGAGCGCGCGCCTGCGCGAGCTCGAGGCCAAGGGCGTGGTCAGCCGCCGCGTCATGCCCACCTCGCCGCCCTCGGTCGAGTACGAGCTCACCCCGCTCGGCCAGGAGCTGGTGCCCGCGCTCCGCGCCATCGTCGAGGTCGGCAGCAAGCTCAACCACCGAGAGCCTCACACCTCGCCGGGCCCCGGGGCACGCTCGCGCAGGCGCGCGGCCGCCCCGGCGCGAAGCCACACCGCCTGAGAGCGGCGGGGCGGCGATGTCCCACGGGCCCTCGACGCGCCCGGTCCCGGCGCACTCATCGAAGCCGAGAACCTTGATGCGGGGATCCTCGGTCCTGTCCGCGTTCGGGGCCCTGGGGTACCCGGCCATGTCCGATCGCTCGAGGAGGAGAAAGACGTGAAACAAGGGCTCGTCCGGGCCTCCGCCGCTGCTCCTGCCTCAGCGTGACGACGCCAGTCCTGGGCAGCGCCGAGGCGCCCCCAAGGGCCAAATGTGAACGTTCACATTTGCGATGTCAATTCGAAACGGCCACCCCCGGCCGCCCTCGCGCCCCGATGGCAGACAGGTGTCCTCCCGGGGCGCCGTGCCAGGGGGGGCGGGCATCGGGCCGCGGTCACACAGGCGCTGCCGCGCCGCCGCCACCGGCGCGCGGCGACGCGGCCTCGATCTGGCGGTGGGGACGCCACGCCCCGCGTCGCGCGCCAGCCGCCGATGCGCTGGTCGGCTTCGGGTTCGTCGGTCGGGCGGCGATGATCGCGGCAAGGCGCCGGCCCCTCTTGCCGTGCGGCCACGGAGGAGCCCGCCAGCCTCGTCTTCCCTCGGGATCGAGGTACTTATGGACCTGTCGATTGGAATTGACGGTCGCCATGTGATCGTTCACATTCCGGCCGAGGGGTATCCTTGTTGATGCGCCTTGCTCCGGTCGCCACGCGTACCGAGGCGTACCGAGGCCTTCGTGGTCTGATCGATTTTTGCACCAGCTCTGCTCGCTCGGTCGTCGCGGAAGCGATCGCTGAACGATGGGGATTGGCATCGGGTCGAGGGTGCTCCGCCAGAGAACACGGCATACCGCCCTTGTTCGGCGGCTGTCGTGAATCTCGAGTGCTGTTCACCGGAGATGATTCGTTCGACGATCCGTCGGTGCTGGCGACGTGGCCAGATCTCAACCGTCGGGGACGTCGTGATCTATGTTGAGGAGCATGAACCCTCAAAACCACGTGTCACGGAGGATGTCCCTGGCCATCCTGGGCTCGGCATCCGTACGCACGGCGTCTATCCCAGTCGCCGGCGAAGTCGCTCAGCGAGAAGGGGAGCCTGCGTTTCCTGGTCGGCCTGATCAAGGGTGACGCGGCGACGGGCCTCTGCGCGGCGGGCATGACCTTCCTCTGCCCCCGGTTCCTGTGACGCTCGCGGGCATGCTCTTCGCCCGCGGCGCGGCGTTCCTCGTCAGCATGCAGCCCATCGGCGTCGCTCGCATGGTTGATTGACCAACCCTGAGGAGCGGTCTGGTCAGTGCTTGATCGCGACGGTGCGACGGTTGCCAAGTGAACAAGGAGGAGGCCTCGCCGCCGTTTGACGCGGCGCGGTCTCGTTTTGAGCTTCCTGGATACAACGCATTCGAGATCGGATAGGAGCTATCATGAGCAAGAAAATCCTGCAGTGCCGGCGCTCGCTCTCGGGCGCCACTGCGTTGACTGTCTCGCTTCTGTTGGGAGCCCTCACTCCGGTGGTGGCGTCCGCCGCGGACCCCGTCGAGAAGCTGCAGGAGTTCGGGCTGGACGAGGTGAGCGTGACCGACGCGTACTACCAGAACGTCTCTTCCAAAGAGCTCGCGTACATCATGAGCCTCGACCCTAACCGACTTCTGGCGGGCTTCAAGGCGGTGTCGCAAGGAAAGGACCCTGGGAATGCGTCGGGCCTCAATCTCTACGGCGGGTGGGAGGGCGGCTGGAGCCTTTTGCGCGGGCACACGATAGGCCACTACATGTCCGCCATGGCGCGAGCGTACAAGCAGCTCAAGAGCTCCGACGCGGAGCAAAGCGCCGCCATCGCGCAGAAGATCGACTACACGATCAGCCAGTTGAAATCATTTCAAGACGCGAGTCCCAAAGGATACCTGTTCGCGTCGCCGGAGACGCATTTCGACGTCGTCGAGGGGAAGGCCACCGGCTCCAGCTGGGCGCCGTGGTACACGATGCACAAGATCATCGCAGGCCTCATCGACGTCCACGAGTTCGAAGGAAATGCGACGGCCCTTGAGATCGCGAGCAGGTTGGGGGACTGGACCTACAATCGCAGCTCAACCTGGAACGCGGACCTTCGAAGGAAGGTCCTAGGCGTCGAGTACGGCGGCATGAACGACTGCCTGTACGATCTGTACAGGCTGACGAACAACGCCAATCACCTGGCGGCAGCCCACATCTTCGACGAGGACTCGCTCTTTACCCCGATTTCTCAGGGCACCAACGTCCTGCCAGGCAAGCATGCCAATACGCAGATCCCCAAGTTCATCGGCGCCCTGAACCGCTATCGGACGCTGGGCGAAACGGAGAACTTCTACTACACCGCGGCAGAGAAGTTCTGGACCATCGTGTTGAGGGATCACACCTATGTCACCGGTGGGAATAGCCAGCTCGAGCATTTTCACGAGCCCGGGAAGCTGGACGCCCAAAGGGACAATGTGAACAACGAGACGTGCAACTCGTACAACATGTTGAAGCTCTCGAGAGGGCTCTTCAAGGCCACGGGGGACGTCAAGTACGCCGACTACTACGAGCAGACCCACATCAACGAAATCATGTCCGCCGTCAATCCGACGAACGGAATGACGACGTACTTCAAGCCGATGGGAACAGGGTTTTTCAAGGTGTTCGGCAAGCCGCAGGACACTTTCTGGTGCTGCAACGGAACCGGCATGGAGAACTATACCAAGCTCAACGACAGCTTGTACTTCCATGGCGACACGGATCTGTACGTCAACATGTTCCTCAGCTCGACGTTGACCTGGTCCGCGCGGGGTCTGTCGTTGAAACAGACCTCCAATTTTCCTCTCTCCGACAAGGCGGTTTTCGAGATCACCGCTGCCCCGGCCGATGCGGTCACGATCAAGTTCAGAAAGCCCTCCTGGGTCGCTTCTTGTCAGCCCGTGACGATCACGGTCAACGGCCAGGCGTGCGACGCGACGGAGGCGAACGGCTATCTCACGGTAGGTCGCACCTGGGAGCCCGGAGACAAGGTGGAGCTCACGCTGCCGATGGAGGTGAAGGTGTCGAGGCTCCCCGACAACCCCAACGCGGTGGCGTTCGTCTACGGGCCGGTCGTCTTGAGCGCCGGCCTCGGGACGGAGAGGATGCTGTCGGAGCCCCAGTGGGCGTCCGAGAAGGCCACCATTCCTGCTGGGGTCGTCATCAAAGACACCATCGGTATCAACAACGGCATCACGATCAACGAGTGGATCGCCGACATCGAGAACAACCTGGTTCAAACCCCGGGTACGGCGGAGTTCACGCTGCGGAACACAGACTCCGATAGCACGTTGAAGTTCACTCCGCACTATCAGCGATACGAAGATAGGTACGGCATCTACTTCCGTCTCACCGGGACGGCGGGTGAAACCATCCCGGACGTCGACGGATGCTCGCCCCCTCCTGGAACTGGCAAGCTGTGCGATAGCGTCTCGTCTTCGGAGACCGGCGGCGCGACTGGCAGCGCCGCGACCGGCAGCGGCGCGACTGGCAGCGGCGCGACTGGCAGCGGCGCGACCGGCAGCGCCGCGACTGGCAGCGCCGCGACTGGCGGCGGGTCCGAGGGCAGCTCCGGTGGCGCGGGGGGCGCGGATGATGGCACCACGGACCAGGGCAGCTCGGGTTGTTCCTGCAGTCTCGGTCGCGCTTCGTCGGGACGCTGGCAGCTCGCCGCGCTGTTCGGCCTTGGCCTGGTCGCGTGGCGCCGGGGGAGACGTCGCGCGGCGCCGCAGCGGTCGCGGCGCTTTGTCGCGCTATAAGCCTCCACATCCGCCTGCGGCCGAGTAATCTTTCGCCGCTCGGGAAGCCGGCGAGAGACCCCATGACCGCATCCCAGAACCCGCTGATCAACGACCGCGACGTCGAGTTCCTCCTCTACGAGGTGCTCGACGCGCCCCGCCTCTGCGAGCTCCCCTATTTCGCCGATCACGGGCGGGAGACGTTCGACCTCTACCTCCAGAGCTGCCGGCGGCTGGCGCGCGACGTGCTGTTCCCGACCTACAAGCCGGTGGACGAGTCCCCGCCCCGCTTCGAGGGGGGCGCCATCAAGGTGCACCCCGCGCTCAAGCAGGTCTTCCGGCCGATGGTCGAGCTCGGGGTGCTCGCCGCGACGCGGCCGGCCGCGGTGGGGGGCCAGCAGCTGCCGCTCGTCGTCTCGACGCTCGCCGGCGCCTACCTGATGGCGGCCAACCTGAGCGCGTGCGGCTACCTCGGCCTGACCACGGGCGCGGCGCACCTCATCGAGACGTTCGGCGACGACGCCCTGAAGGCCGCGTTCATGACCCGGATGTACGCCGGCGAGTGGACCGGGACGATGGCGCTCACCGAGCCCCAGGCAGGCTCGAGCCTGGCCGACGTGCAGACGCGCGCGGCGAGGACCGAGGCCGGGCACTACCTCGTCCGCGGGTCGAAGATCTTCATCTCGGGCGGGGATCACGACCTCACCGAGAACATCGTCCACCTCACGCTCGCGCGCATCGAGGGCGCGCCGCAGGGCATCAAGGGCGTGAGCCTGTTCGCGATCCCCAAGCGGCGGCCCGAGGGGGGGCCCGGGCGGTGGGACGAGGGCGGGCGGCTCGTCCCGAACGACGTGGAGGTCGCCGGCATGATCCACAAGATCGGCTGGCGCGGGCTCCCGAGCCTGTCGATGAGCTTCGGCGAGCGGGGGGACTGCCACGGCTACCTCGTGGGCAGCCCCCACCAGGGCATCGCGTACATGTTCCAGATGATGAACGAGGCCCGGATCACGGTGGGCGTCAACGCCGCGGCGACCGCCTCCGCGGCCTACCACGAGGCGCTCGGCTACGCGCTCGTCCGGCCGCAGGGCCGGCGGCTCGGCTCGAGGGACCCGGGGGCGCCGCAGGTGCCGATCATCGAGCACGCCGACGTGCGCCGCATGCTGCTCCGGCAGAAGGCCATCGTGGAGGGCAGCCTGGCGCTGCTCGCGACGACCGCGCTGCACGCCGACCTCGCGGCGCACGCCGCGGACGCCGAGGAGCGGGCGCGCGCCCAGCGGCTCGTCGACCTGCTCACGCCCGTCGCCAAGACGTTCCCCGCCGAGAAGGGGTTCGAGTCGAACGCCCTCGCGGTCCAGGTCCACGGCGGCTACGGCTATTCGAGCGAGTACCTGCCGGAGGCGTGGCTCCGGGACCAGAAGCTCAACGCGATCCACGAGGGGACGACGGGCATCCAGGGCCTGGACCTCCTCGGCCGCAAGGTCGTGGCCGAGGGCGGCGCGGCGCTCAGGGCGCTCGGCGGCGAGATCCAGCGGACCGTCGGCCGGGCGCAGCGGGCCGGGGTCGAGCCCGCGTGGGGCGAGCGCCTGGGCGCGGCGGCGTCGCTGCTCGACGAGGTGACGGCGCACCTGGCGGAGGCGGGGGCGCGCGGCGACGTCGAGCGGATGCTGCGGCACAGCGCGGACTACATGGAGCTCGTCTCCACCCTCGCAATCGCCTGGCAGTGGCTCGCGATGGCCGCGGCGGCCCGGGAGGGGCTGGCCCGGGGCGCCTCGCCAGCCGGCTTCCTCGAGGGCAAGCTCTGCGCGGCGCAGTACTGGTTCTCGACGGAGCTGCCCCGGGTCGACGCGCTCGCGGCGCTCTGCCGCTCGGGTGAGGACTCGTACGCGCGGATGAAGCCGGAGTGGTTCTGAGGCGCGGGGGGCGCGCATGGGCGCGGCGAGCGCGCGCGGGCACGGGAGAGGAGCTGTCGCATGAAGAGGGTCGTCATCCTGGTCGGGCACGGGGCGCCGGCGGCGGACTGTCCGCGCGAGCTCGTGACGCGCCTCAAGGCGCTGGAGGGCCGCCGCGCGGCGGGCGGGGGCGGCGCGCCGGGCCAGGAGGAGCGCGAGCTCGAGGCGAAGGTCCGCGCCTGGCCGCGCACGCCGGAGAACGACCCCTACCGCGCCGGCATCGAGCGCCTGGCCGCGGAGCTCGCGCCGCTTCTCGGCGGCGCCGAGCTCCTTGTCGCCTACAACGAGTTCTGCGCCCCGACGCTGCCCGAGGCCGTCGCGATGGCGGTCGAGCGGGGCGCGAGGGAGATCGCGGTGGTCCCGTCGATGCTGACCCCGGGCGGCGTGCACTCCGAGGTGGAGATCCCGGAGATCATCGCGCGGCTGCGCGCCGAGCACCCCTCGGTCGCGCTCCGTTACGCGTGGCCCTTCGACCTCTCGGAGGTCGCGCGCCTGCTCGCGGCCCAGCTCGCGCGGGACCTCGGCTAGCCCTGCGCAGCTGTTCCCGGTATGTCCGCGGAGCAACAACTTGGAGACCCTGCCTTGTCCCTGGGCGGGGATTACGCTACCTGATGGACGCCACCTTCAGGGGTGGCCGGACATTAGCAAGGTGAACGGAATTATCAGACACGTTGCCCCTTGCTTGAAACGTGACCCTCAATCCCTCCACCAGGAGAGCGAGATGTACGTCCCGACGACGGCGATCCGGCCTCAGCTCGATATTCGCGCCCAGGCGCCCGTGCCGACGAAGCACGGTGTCTTCCAGATGTTGGTGTTCCACTGGGGTGGAACCACGAGCTCCGAGCAGGGGCTCTCCCCCGACCACGTCGCGCTGATCATGGGCGACGTGCGCGGCAGGTCGGACGTCACGCTGCGCGTGCACTCCGAGTGCCTCACGAGCGAGGTCTTCGGCTCGCTGAAGTGCGACTGCCGCGAGCAGCTCGAGGCCGCCCAGGCCGAGATCGGCCGTCGCGGGCTCGGCGTCGTGCTCTACCTGCGGCAGGAGGGGCGCGGCATCGGGCTCGCCAACAAGATCCGCGCGTACCAGCTCCAGGCGTTCGGCCATGACACGGTCGACGCCAACCGCATCCTCGGGCTCCCCGACGACGCCCGCGGCTACGAGCCCGCGGCCGCGATGATCGATCACCTCGGCATCGAGTCGATCCGGCTGCTCACGAACAACCCGGACAAGGTCGACGCGCTCCGCGCGCTCGGCGTGCGGATCTCCTCGCGCTCGCCGGCGATCGTCGCGGCCAACCCCTTCTCCGCGCCCTACCTCGAGGCGAAGCGCGTCCGCATGGGCCACGCCCTCCCGTCGCTGCGCGACGGCGCGACCGGCGAGCGCGCCGCGGCCAGCGACGCCGAGTAGCGCCGAGCCGTCGCGGAAGCGGGCGCGACCCCCCGCGCGGGGAGATCGCGCCGCCGCGGCGCCCGCTACTTCTTCGCCGCGTCCTTCAGCCGCGCCTTGAGCTTCGCGGCGTAGCCTTCCTTGTTCTCCTGCTTCACCCGGCCGATCGCGAGCGCATCCTCCGGCACGTCGCGGGTCACGGTCGTGCCCGTCGCCACGTAGGCGCCAGCGCCGATCTTCACCGGGGCCACGATCTGCGAGTCGCTGCCGATGAAGGCGCCCGGGCCGATCTCGGTCCGGTGCTTCCGGAAGCCGTCGTAGTTGCAGAAGATCGTCCCGGCGCCGACGTTGGCGCCCTCGCCGATGTCGCCGTCGCCCAGGTAGGCGAGGTGGTTCGCCTTCGCGCCCTTGCGGACCACCGTCTTCTTGGTCTCGACGAAGTTGCCGATGTGCGCGTCGGCCTCGATCTGGCTGTCCGGGCGGAGGTGCGAGAACGGCCCGATCTGCGCGCCGGCGCCGATCGACGACTGCGAGGCGACCGTGTACGGCTTCACCGAGGCGCCCGCCTCGACGACGACGTCGGTGAGGACCGAGCCCACGTCGATGCGCGCGCCCGCGCCGACGCGCGTCTGGCCCCGCAGCACCACCGCGTGCTCGATGACCGCGTCCGCCTCGACGACCACGCCGGCGTCGACGCGGGCGCTCGTCCTGATCGTGACGCCGCCCTTGCGCAGCCGGTCGGCGATGCGGCCGTAGAGCACCTCCTCGGCCGCGGCGAGCTGCGCGCGGTCGTTGATGCCCACGAGCGAGCCGGCGTCCCTGGCCACGACCGCCGCGGCGCCGCCGACCTTCGCCGCCTGCGCGACGATGTCGGTCAGGTAGAGCTCGCCCTGCGCGTTGTCGGTCGTCAGGCCGGCGAGCGCGCGCTCGAGGAACGCGCTGCGGGCGAGGTAGACGCCGGGGTTCACCTCGGTGATCGCGCGCTCCTCGGGGCTCGCGTCCTTGTGCTCGCGGATGCCGATCACGCGGCCCGAGCCGTCGCGCAGCATCCTGCCGTAGCCGGTGGGGTCCGTGACCTGCGCGGTGAGCAGCGCCATCGGCGCGTCGCCCGCGCCGGCGAGCGCGTCGAGGAGCTGCGTCAGCTGCCCTGGATCGAGCAGCGGCGTGTCGCCGCACAGGATCAGGACGGCCTCGGTGCTCGGCTTCAGCTGCGGCATGGCGCAGCGCACCGCGTCGCCGGTGCCGCGCTGCTCGGGCTGGAGCGCGGTGCGCACGCTCTTGCCGTGGGCGCTGAACGCCTTGTCCAGGGCCGCGGAGACCTCGTCGCGGCCGTGGCCGACCACGACGACGACGTCCGAGGCGCCGGCGGCCAGGGCCGCGTCGACGACGTAGTGGAGCATCGGCCGGCCGCAGAGCTCGTGGAGCACCTTCGGTCGGGCGCTCTTCATGCGGGTCCCTTGTCCGGCGGCGAGGATGACAGCGGTGAACGGGGCTTGTTGGGCGGTCGCCATCGCCCCGCAGCCTAACACCGTCAGGCCCGCCGCCGTCTTCCTCGCAGTACAGAGAACGTGGAGAATGCGCGCCGCGCTGCCATCCAGCTCACCGGCGCGGGCACGAAGTGCCTACGCAGCTGGAGCGTAATCGTCTACCCTGGAGGCGTATTGGGGAGGTTGTCGTCATGCGCAGGCGTACGCTGCGTTCCTCGGCCGCGGGTGTGTTTCGGCTGGTTGCGCTCGTCGCCGCCGGGGCGGTTGGGGCCTCGTGTCACGAGCCGCTCGACACGCGGCGGGAGGCGCCCCCCAGGGCGACGCTGGGCGACGACGTCTTCGGCGTGCTCTGCGACCGCGTGGGCGCGTCGAGCCTGAACGAGGACCACACAGGCGCCTCGTACCAGCGCGTCTGTCACTACGACAGCGCGGGCCACTACGAGGACAGGGTCGACGCGTCCCTGCTGCCGCCGGTCTCCGGCGCGAAGGCGGAGCGGGCGCGCAGGCTCGGCGTGGCCAAGGTCGAGACCATGGCGCGGTGGCGCGGCGACCTCGTGCGCGCCGTCAACGCCGCGGTGCCGGACATCGAGATCGACAACGTCGCGGCCGGGGAGGGGGGCGGCAAGATCCGGCTGCACGACGCCTTCCTGAGCCTGTCGCAGACGATCGCGCCGCTCTACGAGACGAACCCGTTCGACAGGGAGGGGCCGCCGGTCCTGCCGGCGTCGACGCGCGGGATCGGGCGGCTTTCGGCGGCGTTCGCGGGCAGCGAGGAGGCGTCCGGCAAGCTCGCGCAGATCGGGGAGCGGCGGGGCTACCGGCCGGCCGGCGTGGCGCTCGGCGCGGCGCGCGCGGCGCTCGAGTACCCGGAGCTCCGCGGGATGACGGGGGCGTCGCTCGACGTCCTCGGCCCCGGCGGGGCGGGCGCGGCGGCGCTCCAGGCGCTCCTCGCCGCCGGCAAGAGAGAGCTGCTCGCGCTGGAGCCGGCGACGTCGAGCGCGGGGCCGCTCGTCGTCGATCCGGCCACCGCGCAGCCGAGCCGGCCGCGCACCCTGGCCGAGCTCGCGGGCGCGGTGGCGCTCGCGGAGCACCCGAGCTTCGCCGGGCGCGACACGACGCCGCCGCGCTACATCGCGCGCCGCGATCGGCGCGGCTTCGCGCTCCCCGCGGGCGACGGCGTCCCGGCGCCGTTCACCGACGAGGACGGCGACGGCCTCGCCGACGTCGACGGGTTCGGCCGCTTCGTCGGCGCGTCCGGGGAGCCTCTCCCTGTCGATCCGCCGTTCGCCGTGCCCGGCGTCGAGCCGTCGCAGGAGCCGGACCGGTTCGGGCGCCCTTCGCCGGAGCTGTACACGTACATCGACACGTCGCGCACGCTCGCCGCCGCCGCGCTCCGCAGCGTCGCGCCGCTCGTCGACGGGACCCGCTACGCGGGCGAGGGGGACGCCGAGCCGTGGAAGACCGAGCACGAGGGGCTCATGTACGCCTTCGCCGGCTCGTACCTGCTCTACGGCGACCGCGAGCAGGCAAGCTACGACTTCGCGCGGGACAAGGCCTTGCCGGCGAGCGAGACGTGCGACGGCTGCCTGCAGTACCGCCGCTTCCGCGGCGAGGACTCGCCGCTCGCCGACCTGGCGCACGCCGTCGGCCAGGTGCTCGCCGACAGGGACTCGGACGCCCTCCTCGCCGCGCTGATCGACCTGCTCGAGAACCACGAGGGGGAGCTCGCCCGCATGGCCGGCGCGGCGCTGCGCATCCGCGATCTCGCCCGCGAGCACGACCGGCTGGCCGCCGAGGGCAAGGAGGCGGTCGCGCAGCTCGCCGACGGGGCGCCGCTCGGGGACGAGCTGGCGGCGGTGCTCGACAGGGCCGTCGAGCAGCCGGGGCTCGTGGCGCGCCTGCTCGAGGCGCTCGCGAGCGACGCGCTCCTCGCCCCGCACGGCAGCGCGCAGCACGCGGGCGACGCCGTCGCGACGATGCTCAGGACCCGCGACCAGTTCGCGTACAACCCCGCCAACCTGAACGGCCCGGCCATCAACCTCACGGTCGGGGCGCCCTCGACGGCGGACCCGCGGACGCCTGTCGACCCGAAGAAGCCGAGGAGCGGCGACAACCGCTCCGCCATGGAGCGGCTGATGCAGCTCATGCACGACACCGCCGGGGTCCGGCAGTGCAACAAGGAAGGCGCGGTCGTGAGCGTCTTCGGCGTCACGGTGCCGTTCGTCGACTTCGAGGAGTGCGAGCTGTTCCAGATCGACAACCTGGCGGCCTTCTACCTCGACTCCCTGCTCCCCGAGGGGCACCCGAAGCGGTCCGAGCTCGAGGTGAAGCCCTCGGCCCTGGCGCTCCTCGTGACCGACTCCGTGCTCGAGTCGGCCAGCGACATCACCGGGCTGACGAGCCATCCCACGCCGGCCGCGCTGAGCCGGCTCATCTACTTCGGGGCAGACTCGGAGCGGTACCTGGGCCTGCCCGATCTCGATCCGCTGCGGAGCGAGGATCAAAAGAACGAGACGACGAACCTGTTCATCTCGGGGACGCTCGAGCCGGCCGGCACGATCCATTGCCCGAGGAACGCGCTGGGCGTGAACGAGTGCAGCACCCCGGAGAACCTGATCCGGGTGCGCCACCCGGGGACGACCTTCCTGATCGAGCGGCTCGGGCTCGGCGACTACCTGAGCCCCATCGTGGCGGCGTTCGCCGAGGTCGCCCCCGACACCACGGGGGAGGAGATCCTCATCGACTTCTTCAGCACGGCGTACCGGCACTGGCCGGGCAAGGAGCACGGGCCTGAGTGCATCAAGGCCGGCTCGCCGGCGACCAACACCGAGTACTGCTCGGAGGCGGGGGCCAACTCCTACGAGCCGCTTCTCGCCGACGTGCTCCAGGCCGAGGACGTCATCGCGTCGTCGGTCGCCTTCGCCCGGATGGCGATCGACCCGTCGGCTGCGGTGACGGTGCAGCGCGGCCCGAGGGCCGGGCAGGCCTGGACGAAGGCGCAGGCGCTCGAGAAGCTCGCGCGGATCCTCTTCAGCACCCGCTACGCCGCCGACAGGGGCATGGTCGACCGGTGGGGGAAGAAGAAGGCGACGTGGGCCGACGGCAGGACGCAGGAGCAGCTCACCGTCTTCACCCTGATCGCCGACGCCCTGAACGGCATCGACGCCCGCTTCGAACAGAGCAGCGCCCCCGACGCCGCGGAGCGAAAGGGCCAGTGGAAGCGCGCCACGGACGAGATCGTGGACGCGCTCCTCGGGGTCGAGGGGTCAGGGCCGGAGGCCCGGTTCAAGAACCGCGCGCTCCCGCGGATGGGCGCCGTGGTCCTGCGCGCGCTCCGCGAGCAGCTGAACGCGCGCTGCCCGGATCGCGAGACGACCGGGCGGTGCGCCTGGGCGCAGAAGGAGCTCGGCGCGAAGGTGGTCGACCTGGTGAGCCACCCGCTCTTCGCGGCCCTCGCCGACGTGACGGAGTCGCTCCGCGCTCACGAGCCGGCGCGGCGGGGGATCGAGCGGTTCCTCACCGCGATGCTCGACGCGGACGAGGACAGCGGCGCGTTCCCGGCGCTGCTCGCGACGGCGGTGGACGGCGCCCAGCTCCTCGCCAACGACGACGTGATCGCGCCGCTGCTCAGGACGGCGTCCGTGGCGCTGAGCCCGGCGGGGGACGCCGACGGTCCCGGCGCCGTCGACGCCGGGCTCGAGGCGCTCAAGGCGCTCAACGACGATCGCTACGACAGGTACCACGCGCTGGATCTCGTGCTCCCGGCGCTGGTGAAGCCGATGGCGGACGGCCGCGCGCCGATCCAGGTGTTCCTGGACGCGATCGCCGACGTGAACCGCATCGACGCCGAGAGCGCCGCGCCGCTCACGGCGGAGGACTATCGCCAGGTGTTCGGCTCGGCGAGGGACTTCCTGCTCGATGAGACCCGCGGGCTCGAGCAGATCTACGCCATCATCAAGGATCGACCCCGCGAGTGATCCGCGTGCAGAAGCCCATGACCCGCGCCGCGCTCCTCGCGGCGTCCGCCGCGGGAGCGCTCGTCCTGCTCCAGGGAGAGGCGGGCGCCGCCGGCATGTACCTCACCGATCGCGGCGTCCGCCCGTCGTCCCGCGGCGGGGCGTACGTCGCCGGCGGCGACGATCTCGGCGCCATCGCCTACAACCCGGCGGGCGTCTACGAGGCCGGCACCCAGGTGCTCATCGACGCCGGGCTCGTCGAGTGGCGCAGCCAGTACACGCGCCAGGCGCTCCTGCGGCAGGTCGACCCGAACACCGGCGAGCCGACCGGCGCGACCTTCGTGCAGACGATGGAGCCCGTGACGGGCAGCGCGCCGGTGCTGCCGATCCCCACGCTGGCGGCGTCGCTCCAGGTCGACCGGCAATGGGTCGTCTGGGGCGGGATGTGGGCGCCGTACGCGGCCCTCTCCAGGTACCCGGAGCAGGTGAAGGGCATGCCGGCGCCGCAGCGGTACGCGCTGCTCGACATGGATGGCTCGGCGCTCGCGTTCCTCGGGGCGGGCGCATCGTACGCGCCGTCGCCCGAGTGGCGCCTCGGGGCCTCGATCGGCGCGGTGGTCGGCGCGTTCAACAGCCGGATGGTGGCCTCCGGGTGCGTCCCCGAGCGGATGTTCTGCGCGCCCGAGGACCCGGAGTGGGACATCCGGTCCGAGCTCTCGGTCGGGCCGATCATCGCGCCGACGGGCCAGCTCGGGGCGCTCTTCGTCCCGAGCCGGGCGTGGCGCGTCGGCCTCGCCTTCCAGCTGCCCGTCTGGGTGCGCGCGCCGGCCACCATCCGGGCGCGGCTCCCCGCGGCGCCGGTGTTCGAGCGCGCCGTCCAGGAGGGCGAGGACGCCGACGTCTCGTTCGAGCTGCCCTGGATCCTCCGCGTCGGGGTGGAGGCGCGGGTCGTGGACGACCTGCGCGTGGAGCTCGGGCTGGGCCTGGAGGGCTGGGGCATGCACGACGACATCCTCGTCGAGCCGGAGGACCTGGTGCTCCGGGATGTCGCCGGTTTTCCTGAAGAGTTCCGCGCCCCTGCGGTCGAGTACCCCCGGCGGTTCGAGAACTCGTTCTCGGCGCGGCTCGGCGGCGAGTATTCCGTCGAGCTCGCGGGCCGGCGGTGGGATCTGCGCGCCGGCGTGAGCTTCGAGCAGAGCGCTGTCCCGCCCGAGTACCTGTCGGTCCTCACGATCGACGCGACGAAGGTGACCACCGCCGCCGGCCTCGGCGTGCACCTCGGCCGGTGGCGCCTCGACGCGAGCTACGCGCACGTGTTCGTCGCGGGCGTGACGGTCGATCCTAGGGACGCGCGGCTCCCGCAGGTGAGCCCGGTGCGGGCGAACCCGCCGGAGAACCCGAACTTCGTCAACGGCGGCGCCTACAGCGCCCGCGCGAACGTGGTGGGCCTCGGCGTGGCCTATACCTTCGAGGCGGCGCCGGAGCAGACAGCGCAGAAGAAGCAGGATTGAGGGCGGCGGGAGCGAGCCGGGCGCCGCCGCGGCGGGGCGCGCCGCCTCACGCGGCAGGGCGCGCCGCTTCGAACGCCATGCCGCTGCGCCCTCGAGGAGGGCGGCCCTTCGGGGCCGCCGTTCGCGACGGCGGCCTCGAAGGGCGCCTCTGGTCAGCGAGCCGCGGCGCTACTCGGCGCGCAGCTCGCGCAGGCGCTCGGTGAGCCGGGGGCCGTCCAGCCAGCTCAGGTCCTTGTCGACGGTCGACTCGATGTGGTTGGTGACCTGCTTGCTCACGGTCCCGCGGAGCAGGCCGAGGAAGTGCGGCGGAGCGATGAGCACCAGCGACTCGTACTCGTGCTCGTTCAGGCCCTTCTCCAGCACCTCCGCGAGCTCATGGGCAAACTTCTGCTTCTCGACCTCCTTGGGATCGGTGTCGGGCGCGGCGCCGGGGCGGCCGAGGTACGGGCCACCTCCGCCGCCGCTGATGTTGCCGTTCCCGCCCGGGGTTCCGTTCGGCTTCCGCCCGTGCGCGTCGGCCATCAGATCCCGAACGCGGGCCCGGCTCTCCTCGTGGCTGTAGGACTCGAGCAGGGTAAAGCCCTTGCCAGCAGGCTCTTCGCGATAGAGCTGGGCACGGCTTGCGTCGGAGACCAAGATCCATGTCTTCCGTGCTGCCTTGTTTGCCATAAGCCTCCACAGGGAATCAACCCTTCCCTTTGTCTACGTTAAAGACCGACCCCTGGAGGCGCAAGCGGCCAGAGAGCCCAGAGCGGCAAGATTCGACCGAGTTGCACGCGCGAGGCAGGCTCAACAATGCCTATGCAGGCCCGGATCCAACAAGAACGAGAGAGATCGCGAGGATCTCTCAGGAGGTTATTGAGTACGAAATACGGCCTTCGGTGTACGCCCCGCGGACCGTCGACCTTGGTTAGCCGGCGCGCCCTCGCACGCGCGCGCCTCAGCGGAACCTGTCGGTCGCCTCGACCAGCTCGTGCAGGATGCCCGGCTCCATCGCCGAGTGCCCGGCGTCCGACACGATGCGCAGGTCGGCCTCGGGGAACGCCCGGTGCAGCGCCCAGGCGCTCTCCGCGGGACAGACCACATCATAGCGGCCGTGCACGATGACCGTGGGGATATGGCGGATCAGGTGCACGTCGTCGAGCAGCTGCGTCTCTGTCTCGAAGAACCCCTTGTTCATGAAGTAGTGGCACTCGATCCGGGCGAACGCGAGCGCGAACTCGCCTCCTGATGTCTTCGCGACGAGCTCGGGGTTCACGTGCAGGCAGCTCGTCCGCCCCTCCCAGACGCTCCACACCCGCGCCGCCCGCTGCTGCACCGCGGGGTCGGGGCTCGTGAGCCGCCGGTGATACGCGGTGAGCAGGTCGGCCCGCTCGGCCTCGGGGATGAACGTGAGGTACTCCTCCCACGCGTCCGGGAAGAGGGCGCTCGCGCCCCGCTGGTAGAACCAGTCGAGCTCCTGCTTCCGCAGGAGGAAGATGCCCCGCAGCACGAGCTCCGTCACCCGCTCCGGGTGCCGCTCGGCGTAGGCCAGCGCGAGCGTGCTCCCCCACGAGCCGCCGAACACCTGCCACCGCTCGATCCCGAGGTGCTCCCGGAGCGCCTCCATGTCCGCGACGAGGTGCCAGGTGGTGTTCTCCTCCAGGCTCGCGTGCGGCGTGCTCCTGCCGCAGCCCCGCTGGTCGAAGAGCACGATCCGGTAGGCGGCGGGGTCGAAGAAGCGACGCTGCTTCGGCTCCGTGCCGCCCCCGGGGCCGCCGTGCACGAAGACCACCGGCTTGCCGCGCGGATTGCCCGACTCCTCGAAATAGATCTCGTGGACATCGGAGACGCGGAGCCTGCCGGCGCGGTACGGCTCGATCTCGGGATACAGCGTTCGCCTCTGGGTGTCTGTCATCGTTCTCCCGCTCCCGTCCGTCGATCCGGCGCCCAGCCCGTGCGCGGCCTGCGCCAAAGCGCGCTCAGCCTACGACAACGCGCGCCGCGAGGGGAGAGGGCGTGGGCGGGCGCGGCGCTTGGTAGTGCTGTCATTTGAACATGAAGGCGGTAAGGCGGGAAGAAAATCATCAATGATCTTCCCACCTTACCGCCTTCATGTGAACCCTCTCTAGGCAAATGGCAGCACCACCCGGCGCTTGATCACCCGCCTGGGGGCACCGGCTTTGGGGGCACCGGCTTTGGGGCACCGGCCTCGGAGCGCCGGCCGCTCAGCCGGGCCGCGCCGCCTCGCGCGGCGCGGCCTGCGTCTCGCCGCCGTAGAGCGCCTCGAGGGCGGGCCCGTATTTCTGGAGCACCACGCGTCGCTTCAGCTTCAGCGTCGGCGTGAGCATCCCGTTCTCCGCGGTGAAGTCCTCGGCCGTGAGGGCGATCTTCTTGATCTTCTCGAACCCCTTCGCGCCCGACGCGCACTTGTCGACCTCCGCCTGGACGCGCGCGACGACCCGCGGGTGCTTCAGCATCGCCTCGGGCGACTCGAACGTGAGCCCCTCGCCCCGCGCCCACTCGGTGAGCGCCGTCATCTCGGGCACGATCAGCGCCACGTTGAAGAGGCGGTTGTCCCCGTGGACCATCGCGTTGTTGATCAGCGGAGACAGCTTGAGCTTCTCCTCGATCGGGGCCGGCGCGACGTACTTGCCGTTCTCCAGCTTGTACTGCTCCTTGATGCGGCCCGTGACGAAGAGATAACCGTCGTCGTCGATGTAGCCGAGATCGCCAGTGCGGAAGCCGCCGTCCTCCGTGAAGGCCGCCTTGTTCTCCTCGTCGCGCCGGTGATACCCCTTCATGACGTTCGGGCCGTAGATCACGATCTCGCCCTGCCGCGGGTCGTGCGTCTCCGACCGGTCGATCGCGATCTTCACCCCCGGGATCGGCTTGCCCACGCTGCCGAGGCGGCGGGACCCAGGGCAGTTGACCGCGGCGACGGGCGAGGTCTCCGTGAGGCCGTATCCCTCGTAGACGGTGATGCCGAGCGCGTCGACGAACTCGGCCACCTCGTAGGAGAGCGCCGCCCCGCCGCTGATCGCGTACCTCAGCTTGCCGCCGAACTTGGCGCGTATCTTCGAGAAGATGACCCGATCCGCCACGGCCAGCGCGAGCCGCTCGACGAGGCCGAGCGGCTCGCCCTTGCCCCGCTTCGCCGCGGCGCGCAGCCCGGCGCGGAACAGGCCCTGGATGACCGCGGGCTTCTCCGTCATCTGCTTCTGCACGCCCTCGTAGATGCGGTTGAAGATCCGCGGCACGCTCATCAGCACGGAGGGGTGCACCTCGCCGAGGTTCGCGACGATCTTGTCGACCGACTCGCTCAGCGCCATGGACGCGCCCCCCGTGATCATCACGTGGAGCTCACAGGTGTGGCCGAACGAGTGGGCCCAGGGGAGGAACGACAGGCTCCGATCGCTGCTGTTGAAGGGGATGAGGTCGCGCACCGCGCAGACGTTGGAGGCGATGTTGCCGTGCGACAGGATCACCCCCTTGGGATTGCCGGTCGTGCCCGAGGTGTAGATGAGGCACGCCATGTCCTCGGAGGTCGGCTTGATGGGCGCGGCAGGGCTCTTGTCGCCCGCGGCGAGGAGCGCCTCGTACGAGGTGGTCTGCGCGCCGGGCGCGCCGGCGCCCTGCGGCTCGAACAGACAGACGACGTGCTTCAGCGAGGGCGCCTTCTCGGGGAGATCCCTGCACTTCTCGTGGAGCTGCGGCGTGGCGATGACCGCGGCCACGGCCTCGCAATCGTTGATGATGAACGCCCACTCGCTCGGGAGCTGCGCCTCGTACATCGGCACGATCGCCACACCCATGCTGAAGCAGGCGTACGCCGCGACCGCCCACTCGACTCGGTTGTTGGAGATGATGGCCACCCGGTCGCCCCGCTGGACACCGAGCGACGCAAGGCCGCCGCGAAATCTGGCGACGAGCTGCCCGAACTCCGCATAGGTGATCCAGCCCCAGCGGCCGTCCTTCTTCGTGCCGAACATCGGCTGGGGGCCGTGAAGCCTCAGCGATCGATCCAGCAATTCCACCAGGTTTTCCATCTTGGCCATGGGGTCTCCTCCCGGTCCGATTTTTACCATGGTCCCGCGCCGGCCCTGCGCGCTTTTCGCGGCGCGCGCGGCCCGCGGCGACGGCGGTTGTGAGGGCGGACTCCGCGGACTTCATCGCGCGGCGGTCGTCGGCTGTCGATCATCGCGCATCGGGCATCGCGCATCGGGCATCGCGCGACGCCGGACGATCCGTCCCGCCGCGGGCGGCCTCGTGCGGGGGCCCGGGCGGGTCGCGCGGCGCGCTGGCTCGGCGCGGGCTCATCGGTCGCGCGGTGGGTGCGCGGTGGGTGCGCGGTGGGTGCGCGGCCGCGCGCGGCGGGCGAGGTGGCGGCCCCGGGCCCCTTCTGTTAGAGGGTGCATCGCTTCGATGCCCCGGTATTCGATCACGACGTTCGGCTGCCAGATGAACGTGCACGACTCCGAGCGGATGCACGACGTGCTCCGCCGCGCCGGCTACACGGAGGCCGGCGGCCCCGAGGAGGCGGACGTGCTCGTGCTGAACACGTGCAGCGTGCGCGAGAAGGCCGAGCAGAAGCTGCGGAGCGAGGTGGGGCGGCTCGCGCGCTGGAAGCGGGAGGGCGAGGGCCGGGTGCTCGTCGTGGCCGGGTGCGTGGCCCAGCAGGAGGGGGAGCGCCTCCTCAAGCAGATGCGCGCCATCGACGTCGTGGTGGGGCCCGACAACATCCCGGAGCTGCCGGGCCTGCTCGGCGACCTCTCGCTCGGCGGGCTGCCGATCGCGCGCACGGTGTTCGACCTCGACGCGCCCCGGTTCCTCGTGGCGGCGCCGCCGCCGTCGCCCGCGTCGCGCGCCACGCCGACCGCGTTCGTCACCGTCATGAAGGGCTGCGACGAGCGCTGCTCGTTCTGCATCGTCCCGTACACCCGCGGGCCGGAGCGGTACCGGCCGAGCGACGACATCGTGGCCGAGGTCGCCGCGCTCGTGGCCGCGGGGACGCGGGAGGTCACCCTCCTCGGCCAGACGGTGAACAGCTACCGCGACCCGCTCGGCGCGCTGTCGCGGGCCCCCGGCGCGAGCGCGGACGACCCGGACGAGAGCGAGTTCGCGGCGCTCTTGCGGCGCATCGCGGCCGACGTCCCCGGCCTCGCGCGGCTGCGCTACACGAGCCCGCACCCGCGGCACCTCACGCCCTCGCTCGTCCTCGCCCACGCCGAGCTCGCGGTGCTGCCGCGCCACGTGCACATGCCGGTGCAGTCGGGCAGCGATCGCGTCCTCCGGCGGATGATCCGCCGCTACACGCGCGCCGAGTACGTCGCCCGGACGCGGGCGCTCGTCGAGGCGGTCCCGGGGCTGACGCTCTCGACCGACATCATCGTCGGCTTCCCTGGCGAGACGGAGGACGACTTCGCGGCGACGCTGTCGCTCGTGCGCGAGGTCGGGTTCAAGGGGCTGTTCGGCTTCAAGTACTCGCGCCGCCCGCACACGCCCGCGCTCAAGCTGCCGGACGACGTGTCCGAGGACGTGAAGGGCGAGCGGCTCGCGCGCCTGTTCGCGGAGAGCGAGGCGCTGCTCGCCGCCCACCTGTCGGGCCTCGTCGGGACCACGCAGGAGGTGCTCGTCGAGGGGCGCGACAAGGAGCGCGGGCACGGAGGCCAGGGCGGCGCGCTCTGGTCCGGCCGGACGGGGCGCCACGAGATCGCGCACATCGAGGGCGCGGGGGAGCTCGATCTGGTGGGCGAGGTCGTCGAGGTCACGATCGCGCGGGCGAACAAGCACTCGCTCCAGGCCGAGCTCACGGAGGCGGCGCGCGCCGCGGTCCGGCCGCGGCAGCGCGGCGGCGTCGAGCCGGGGCGGCCGGCCCGGCGGTCGCTGCCGGTCGTCGCCGCCGAGGGGGGCTGACGTGGCGCTGGTCCTCGACCTCGACGGGGTGTCCCCGCGACTCGGGCGCGACGTGTTCCTGGCGCCCAATGCGACGGTGATCGGCGACGTGGAGCTCGGCGACGAGGCGAGCGTGTGGTTCGGCGCGGTTCTGCGCGGGGACATCGGCGCGATCCGCGTCGGCCCGCGGACCAACGTGCAGGACCTCGCGTGCCTGCACCTGACGAGCGGCGTCTCCCAGACGATCATCGGCGCCGACGTGACCATCGGGCACGGGGCGATCCTGCACGGCTGCCGCGTCGGGGACGGGTGCTTGATCGGGATGGGGAGCATCCTGCTCGACAACGTCGAGATCGGCGAGGGCTCGGTGGTCGCCGCGGGCGCGGTGGTGCCGCCAGGGAAGGTGTTCCCGCCGCGGTCGCTGGTGCGCGGCAACCCGGCCCAGCTGCTGGGCGAGGTGCGGCCGGACCAGGCCGAGCTCGGCAGGATGGGCGCCGCGAGCTATGTGGAGAACGCGCGCCGCTTCCGGGCGGCGCTCGCCGCGTCGGCGGCCGGGGAGCCCGGCGCCGCGGCGCGCGGGGTGGTGCAAGGGGTGAAGAAGCCATGAACATCACGGTGAACGGGGAAACGCGCAGCGTGCCGGCGTCGGTCACGGTGCGTGGTCTCGTCGAGCTGCTCGGTCTGACCGAGGGCCCGGTGGCGGTGGAGCGCAACGGCGAGGTGGTGCCGCGGGCCGAGCACACCGCCGCAGAGCTCGCCGAGGGCGACGTGATCGAGATCGTGCACTTCGTGGGCGGCGGCTGAGCGCCGCGGGGCTCTCCCCGCCGAGCGGTTTTCTCTTCTCTCTCGCGAGCTTGGCGATCTTCCAGTCCGTCCGCGATCCGGCTACCATGGTCAGCCGCAGTGGATACGAGGGCCCTCGTCCTGGTCTTGGCGCTCGGCGGATCGGCCGGCGTGGGCGCCGCCGTGGCGGTGCACGACGCGCTGCCGGCGTCGCCGGTGGTCCGCGGCCTCTCGGTCGGCGAGCGCTTCGTGCCGGACGGGGCCTCGCCGGCGGCCTGGCTCGCGGCGCGGCGCGACGCGCTGCGCGCGCGCGTCGTCCGGTTCCGCCACGACGAGGTGGAGGTCGCCGCGACGCTCGGCGAGGCGGGCGTCGAGGTCGACGTGGGCGAGACGCTCGCGGCGGCGGAGCGCGTCGGTCATGAGGGCCCCTGGGCGCGGCGCATCCGGGAGGCCCGGCGCGCGCGGCGCGGCGAGATCGACGTGCCGCTGGTCTGGGCGGTCGACGAGGAGCGGGCCCGCGCGCTGCTCGAGCGGCTCGCCCCCCAGGTCTACCGGGTGCCGGTCGACGCGCGCCTCGACCTCGCGAACCGGCGCAAGATCCCGGAGCGGGCCGGCCGGGAGCTCGACGTCGACGCCTCCCTCAAGGCGCTGCGGGCCGGGACCTACGA
Source organism: Sorangium sp. So ce1153 (assembly GCF_051521595.1). Lineage (NCBI taxonomy): Bacteria > Pseudomonadati > Myxococcota > Polyangiales > Polyangiaceae > Sorangium > Sorangium sp. So ce1153. The sequence continues at coordinate 9,318,516 of NZ_CP150361.1, read as the reverse complement.
GGAAGAAGAGCGCATCGAGCTCGCGGTCCGGTACACCGCGGCGCACGTCGCCGTCGCCGATCTGGTGAGCGTCGACGTCACCCGGGTCGTCGCGGCGTACGAGACGAAGTTCAAGCGGCACGGCAAGGAGGCCGGGCGCGCCGTCAACATCAAGAACGCCGCGTCCAAGATCGACGGCACCATCCTGGCGCCCGGCGAGACCTTCTCGTTCAACGCCCACGTCGGCCCGCGGACGCGCAAGAACGGGTTCACGATCGCCCCGGAGATCCTCGGCGACGAGACCGTCCCCGGCTACGGCGGCGGGACTTGCCAGGTGTCCAGCACGCTCTTCGCCGCGTCGCTCTTCGGCGCGCTCGACACGCCCGACCGCCAGAGCCACTCGCGCCCGAGCGCCTACATCCCCATGGGCCTCGACGCGATGGTGACCTACCCGGAGTCGGACCTGAAGATCAGGAACACGCTCCCGTTCCCGATCATGATCCACGCGTACCTGCCCACGCCCACCGTGCTCCGCGTGGAGATCCTGGGCGGAGACCCGGTGGCGGAGGTCGCGCACCAGATCGGCGCCGAGCACACCGACGATTTCATCCGCCGCATCTACGTGAAGTCCGAGCTGTCGGAGGGCAAGGTGCGCCGCCACCAGAAGGGCTCGTGCGGCTACGACGTGAGGTCCTTCGTGACCGTCCGGTACAAGGACGGCCGGGTCGGCGAGCGCAGCTACACGAGCGAGTACAAGCCTGCGCCCGAGGTCTTCTGGGTCGCGCCGGGCTACGATCCGCAGGCGCTGCCGGCGCTCCCCGAGCACGCGAAGGCGGTGGAGGAGCTCCAGGAAGGGGAGGTCCCCGCCGCGGCCGAGGAGCAGGCCCCCGCCGCCGAGGCGCACGGCGACGCCTACTCGATGTGAGCGCGGCCGCGGCGGCTCGCTGCGCCCACGGCCCGGCCCCCGAGAGCGACGGCGTGCCCTGCGGCGAGCGTGGAGGGCGCCTCGTCACGCGGCCCGGGCGGGCCGGTCGAAGCGCAGGCGCAGGCTCCGCAGCCCCCGCAGGCTGAACGAGCCGCTCCACGACAGGGGCCCGGGCTCGCGCGAGAAGGCGGGCAGCCGCCGGAGGATCTCCTCGAAGGCGAGCTTCCCTTCGAGGCGGGAGAGGGGCGCGCCGACGCAGAAATGGATGCCGAAGCCGAAGGCCACGTGACCGCGCTGCTCCCGGGTGATGTCGAACCGGTCCGGGTCGGGGAACTGCGCCGGATCCCGGTTCGCGGCGGCGATGAGCGGCATGACGATCGCGCCCTTCGGGATCGTGACGCCGGAGAGGGTCACGTCCTGGGTCGTCCGGCGGGTCAGCATCCGGACCGGACCCTGGTAGCGGAGGACCTCCTCGATGAAGCCCGGGATCAGGCCGGGATCCTCGCGGAGGCGGCGGAGCGCGTCCGGGTGCTCCAGGAGCGTGAGGGTGCCGTTGCCGATGAGGTTGGTCGTGGTCTCGTTGCCGGCGATGAGCAGGAGGACCACCATGCTGAGCACGTCGTCCCCGGTGAGCACGCCGTACTCGACCTCGCCGCGGATGAGATCGCTGATGAGGTCCTCGCGCGGCCGGCGCTTCCGGTCCGCGATCATCTCGTGGAAGTAGGCGCGCATCTCGCGGCGGCTCCGGAGGATGAGCTCGATCGCCTCGTCGTCGAGCCGCTCGGCGCCCACGGGCGTGTTGACGGTGTCGTCGGACCAGCGCTTGAAATCGGCGCGGAGGGACGGATCGACGCCGAGCATCTCGGCGATGACCGTGACCGGCAGCGGCACGGCCAGGTCCTCCATCATGTCGAAGGCCTCCTTCGCGAGGATGCGGTCGACGTGCTCGGTCGCGATGTCGCGGACCCGCGCCTCGAGCTGCGCGATCGCCCTCGGCGTGAACGCGCCGCTGATGAGCTTGCGCATCTGGGTGTGGACCGGCGGATCGCTCGTGATGATGTTCACGTCGCCGGCGGGCATGGGCTCGCGCAGGAGCCGCTCGTCCAGGAGCTGCCGCCGCGCCTCGAAGGTGCCGGCGGACGAGAAGATCTCCGGGTGCTTGAGCACGTGCACGACGTCGTCATAGCGGCTCACGGCCCAGTAGCCGCGGGGCTCCACCTGGCAGACTGGCGCCCTCTCCCGCAGCGCGGCGTAGTGAGGGTGCGGGTCTTCGATGACCTCGGGCGCGAGAAGATTGAACGCGTGACTCATGGTTCCCTCCGTTGCTCGGGCGCGGCGCGCGGCGCCGGCCCATGGTGAATTCGCGACACGGCGGGCGAGGGCGACGGGGCGCTCCGCCAGCGGCTCAGTGTCCGGCGGACACGGCGCGGCCCCGGCCCTTGCCCAGCAGGAACACCAGCGGGAGCGTGGCGATCACGAGCACCGCCGTCACCCAGAAGGTGTCGTTGAACGACATCACGGCGGCCTGCAGGTTCACGATCCCGTCGAGGATGTGGAGCGCCTTGTCGCGCGCGTCCGCCGCGTCGAACCCCTTCGCGACGAACCCCGACGCGTACGCGGCGATGCGCTCCAGGGTCCTCGGGTCGCTCGCCCCCACGTCGCTCACCAGGACCGCGCGGTGGAACGCCTGCCGGTCGGCGAGGACGGTGGTGAGCACGGCGACCCCGACGCTGCCCCCGAGCTGCCGCGTCAGGCTGTAGAGGCCGGTCGCGGCGGCGATGTCGTTCTTCGGGAGCGGCCCGAGGGTGGCCATGCTGAGCGGCAGGAACATCAGCGTCGTGCCGAACGAGCGGATGATCAGCGGCCAGAACAGGTCGCCCGCGCCGGTCATGGGGGTGAGCGTCTGGAGCTGGAAGAGCGCGGCGAGCAGGATGAGCCCGCCCGCGATGATGAGCGGGCGCGGGTCGAACCGGCCCAGGAGCCGCGCCACGAGCGGCATCGAGAAGGCGGAGGCCAGCGCGCCGGGGAGCAGGAGCAAGCCGGTCTGCTGCGACGTGTAGCGGAGGATCGACTGGGCGAAGATGGGCACGGCGAAGAGCGTGCCGTAGAGGCCCATGCCGATGACGGCGGACAGGAGGCTCCCCGCCCAGAGGGAGCGGTGCCGGAGCACGCGCAGGTCGACGATCGGGCTCTTCGACGAGAGCTCGCGGTGGATGAAGAGGGCGAGGCTCACGGCCGCGACCACGGAGAACGCGAGGATGAACGGCGAGTCGAACCACTCCTCGGCGTGGCCCTCCTCGAGCACCGTCTGCAGCGAGCCGACGCCGGCCGCGAGCAGGGCGATCGCGATCCAGTCGACGCCGCCGCGCGCCCGCTCGCCCGGGACGTCCGGCGGCAGGAAGGCCAGGCACATGAGCACGGCCGCGATGCCGAGCGGGACGTTGATGAAGAAGATCCAGCGCCAGTCGATGTTCGTGACGATGTAGCCGCCGAGCGTCGGCCCGATCGTCGGCCCGGCGATGACGATGGCCGAGAAGAAGCCCTGCGCCATCGCCTGCTCGTGCTTCGGGAACGTCTCGAACAGGATCGACTGCGCCTTCGCGAGCAGGCCCCCGCCGCCGAGCCCCTGGAGCACGCGGGCGACGATGAGCATCGGCAGGCTGTGGGCCATGCCGCAGAGCACCGAGGCCGCGGTGAAGGCGATGAGCGAGAAGACAAAGTAACGCTTCTTTCCGAAGCGGTGCCCGAGCCACGCGGTGAGCGGCAGGATGATGACGTTCGCGATGGCGTAGCTCGAGACGACCCAGCTCACCTGGGTGAGCGTGGCGCCGAGCGAGTTCTGCATCTCGGTGAGCGCCACGTTGACGATGCTCGTGTCGACGATCTCGAGGAGCGCGCCGAGGGCCACCGCCACGGCCACGAGCCACCTGTTCGCGTTGGCGGGCGCGTCGGCGTAGGCCGCCGGCGGGGCCGCGATTGCCGCCTCTGCCATGGTTGCTCCTCCCTCACTTGCTCGCGTCGACCGTCAGCTCGACGCTCATCCCCGGGCGCAGGACGAGGTCTTGTGGCACGTCGTGGACGCGGATCCGCACCGGCACCCGCTGGACGACCTTGGTGAAGTTGCCTGTCGCGTTGTCCGGCGGCAGCAGGCTGAAGCGCGCGCCGGTGGCCGCGGAGAAGCTCTCGACCTCGCCGTGCACGGTCACGCCGGGGTAGGCGTCCACCGACACGCTCGCGGGCTGGCCGGCGCGCATGTGCGCGAGCTGCGTCTCCTTGAAGTTGCCGGTCACCCAGACCTGCCGCGCGGGGACGAGCATCCCCACGGCCTGGCCGGGGGAGACCATCTGCCCGGCGGAGAGGGTCTTCTTCGACACGACCCCGTCCTGCGGCGCGACGATGCGCGTGTACGAGAGCTCGAGCGCGGCCAGGTCCCGCGCGGCCTGGGCGGTCTCCATCTGGGCGTGCGCCACGCGGGCCCGGGCGCGGGCCTGCGCGATGAACGCGTCGACGTCGCTGGCCTGCTGGACCTTCGCGTTCGCCTCCTCGACCCGGCTCCACGCCTGCGTCGTCGTGGCCCGGAGCGCCGCGAGGCGGGCCTTCGCCTGCTCGAGGGACGCGCGGGCGACGTCGACGCTCGCCTGCAGCTGATCGAGCTGGGCCTGGGCGAGCGCCCCGGTCTCCACGAGCTTCCGCGCGCGGTCCCGCTCGAGCGTGACCTGCTCCAGGGTCGCCGTCGTCGAGGCGACCTGCGCCTCGCCCTCGGCGATCTGCTGCTTCGACGCGCTCGCGCTGCTGGCCGCGCCGTGCAGCGAGGCCTCGGCGACCGACTTGTTGCTGCGCGCGTTGGTCTCGGCGATGCGTTCGTCGGCGTCCGCCGCGTCGGCGCTCGCCCTGGCCGCCGAGAGGGTCGCCTCCGCCTGGGCGAGCCGCGCGCGCGCGGGCTCGGCGTCGAGCTCGGCGAGCACGTCGCCCGCCTTCACCGCCTGGTTCTCCGCGAAGAGGACCTTCACCACCAGTCCCGACGCGCGCGCGGGCACCGACACCACCTCGCCGTCGATCTGCGCGTCGTCCGTCGTCTCGATCCCGCGGTGCGTGGCGTACCAGCCCACGCCCGCCGCGGCGGCCAGCGCGACCGCCGCCGCCGTGATGCCGACCGCCTTGCTCGGCTTGCCCGCCTTGACCGCCCCGGAGATCGCCTCCGGGGCCGCCTCCGGCTCTCGTGGGAGAGCGCTCGTCGTCGTGGACATGGTCGCCGCCTGCTCCTCGTCGCCCTCTGGACAGTCGGCGCAACGAGCGCCCGAATCCTAAGGCAACCTGCTGTTGCGATAGTGTTATCACGAGGGCTACCAAAAGCAACTATTAGTTGCCATAGTTGGATCAAGCCGCCTCCATCGGCCGCGCCGTCGTGGTTGAATGGAGGGCCCTCGCGATGCGGACCTTCATGCCGTCCACCCCGAGAGAGCCGCCTCCGGCGGAGCCCGTCCCCGCGGCGGAGCGCCGTCGCACCGGCGCGCGCGGCGCGCGGCACGGCGGCCGCAGCGAGCGGGTGGTGCGCGCGGTGATGCACGCGGCCGCCGCGGAGATCGCGCGGGTGGGCTACGCGGCGCTGCGGGTGGAGGACGTGGCCGCGCGGGCGGGCGTGAACAAGACGACGGTCTACCGCCGCTGGCCGACGAAGGCCGAGCTCGTCCAGGCGACGCTGCGCTCGGTCGCCGAGGACCGCGATCCCCCGCCGGACACCGGCTCGGTGCGGCGCGATCTGCTCGAGCTCATCCGGCGCTTCATCGCCGTGGCGTCCACGCCCGAGGGGCACGGCCTCTACCGCATGGTCCAGGCCGAGCTGCACGTGCCGGAGGTCGACGCGCTCGTCCGCACGCTCCGCGACGAGCGCCTCGCCCCCTGGCGGGAGGTGCTCGCGCGCGGCGTCGCGCGCGGCGAGCTGCCGCCGGGCACCGATCTCGACCTCCTCGGGGAGATGATCCGCGCCCCCGTGACGACCCGCCTGTTCCGCCTGCGCGCGCCCGTCGACGACAGCTTCCTGGAGGCCATCGTCGACGTCGTGGTGCTCGGCGCGAAGGGCGGCGGCGCGCTCCGCCGCGCGCAGCTGCCCGCCGCGCCGCCGCGCCCTCCGCACCAGCGCTGATCCGGGGGCGCGCCCGCGCACCCACCGGATTCACCGGCGATTCGATGGATAAAATCTCTCCCTGAAAAGGGGAGATAAAGGCAACTCAGGACGATCGCGTGGTCGCCCATGCGCTCCGGGAATATTCCTCTGGACGGTGGGTGACATCGATGTAGATCGCCGCAGCAGCCGGGGGACCGAGGGTGAGCTACGGCTCGGCTCGGTCGCGGGCGACAGGCCACAAGCGAGCCCTCTGCGGCGAGAGCGCGCGAGCAGAGGGCAGATGCAGAGGGCGCGAGCACCGGGCAGAAGCGGAGATCCTGAGCGGCAGCCGAGCCGCCGCGACCTCCTCGCGGGCGCGGGGGCGATCGCGGGCCTGCTGCTGCTGGGCTGCCGCGGCGACCCGCTCGACGTGCGCGATCAGGCCGCGGTCGCCGCCGGCGGCAGCCGGGGTTACGCGGGCCCGGCGATCGATCTCGCCTTCTGGACCGGCTTCACCGGGGGCGACAGGCCGCCGATGGAGCGGCTCGTCGAGCGGTTCAACCGCGAGCACGACAACATCGCCGTGCGGATGAGCGTGACCCGCTGGGGCGACTTCTATCAGAAGGTCCCGGCCGCGGTCGACAGCGGCCATGGGCCCGACGTGGCCGTCATGCACGCGGATCAGCTGGCCACGGCGGCGGTCCACCGCACCATCCTTCCCCTCGACGAGGTGACCCAGGCGCTCGGCCTCGGCGCCGGCGACTTCACCCGGACGCTCTGGGACGCCGGCGTCTTCAGGGGGCGCCGCTACGGCATTCCCCTCGATGTGCACCCCCTCGGTCTCTACTACAACCGCGCCGTGCTGGCCGACGCCGGCCTCGACGACGCCGCGCTGCCGCGCTCCCGGCGCGACTACCTGGCGGTGCTCGAGCACCTCAAGGGGAGGGGGGTCCAGGGATCGTGGGTGTCGCCGGTCCTGTACACCGGCGGGCTGATGTTCCAGTCGCTCCTGTGGCAATCCGGCGGCGAGCTGTTCTCGCAGGACGGGGCCCGGGCCACGTTCAACTCCGAGGCTGGCGTCGAGGCGCTGGGCTTCATGCTCGACCTGATCAAGCGGGGTTACAGCCCGCGCGACGTCGGCCAGGACGCCGACAGCATCGCCTTCACCAACAACCGGAACGCCTTCATCTGGAATGGCATCTGGATGATCAACGCCTACAGGGCGATCCCCGGGCTCCGGTGGGGCGTCCTCCCGGTGCCCACGATCGGCGCGCGGCGGGCGGTCTGGGCCAACTCGCACAACCTCGTGCTCCCGCGCCAGCCCTCGGCGGCTTCCGGCCGGGGCCGACTCGAGGCCTCGGTGGTGTTCGTCGACTGGCTCAGCAGGCACTCCCTCGAGTGGGCGAAGGCCGGCATGGTGCCGGCCCGGCGCGAGGCCCGGGAGAGCGCGGCGTTCCAGCGCATGACGGAGCAGGCGACCTTCGCCGAGCAGCTCCCGGTGGTCCGCTTCCCGCCGGCGATCGCCGGGGTCGACTCGGTGCGGGCGTCCACCCTTGACCTCGCGGTGAACGAGGCCGTGCTGCTGCGGGTCGCGCCGCGAGAGGCCCTGAACCGCGCGGCCCGCGAGGCCGACGCGCTGCTCTCGGACAACCTGAGGAAATTCGGGAGGGCCTTGTGACAGCGATCGAAGTACCCCTCGTGGAGCCCGGCCGCGCCGCGGCGGACGGCGGCGCCCGGAGCGCTGCTCCTGGCGTCGGCCGCCTGCGGCGCCACGTCGCGCGCTCGGCGCGGTGGGCTCCCTACCTGTTCCTCGCGCCGTACCTCGCGCTGTTCGGCCTCTTCGTCGTGGTGCCGATAGCCCTTGGCGTGTGGCTCAGCCTCCATGACTGGGACCCGTTCCTGCCGACGAAGCCGTGGGTGGGGCTCGACAACTACGCCGATCTGTTCCGGTCCGGCTCGCCGATCCGCGGCAATTTCTGGCGCGCGCTGCGGGCCACGGCCATCTTCACGGCGCTGAGCGTGCCTGTCCTGGTGACGCTCCCGCTGGCCCTCGCCCTCGCGCTCAACCAGCGCTTTCGGGGCCGGTCGTTCTTCCGGGCCATGTTCTTCGCGCCCTACGTGCTCGGCGTGGCGGTCGTCGCCCTGATGTGGCGGCTGTTGCTCGACCCCCACATCGGCGTGATCAACCACCTGCTGGGCAAGGTGGGTTTGCCCGTCGACACGGGCTGGACCACGGCGGTGCCGTGGGTGTGGGTCTCGCTGGTCGGGATGACGGTGTGGTGGACGCTCGGCTACAACGCCGTGATCTACCTGGCCGGGCTGCAGAACATCCACCGGGAGCTCTACGACGCCGCCCGGATCGACGGCGCGACCCGCTGGCAGCAGTTCCGCAACGTCACCGTGCCGGGGCTCAGGCCGGTGTTCGTGTTCGTGGTGACCATGACCGTCCTCGGGTCGGCCAACATGTTCGGGCAGGCGTACCTGGTCACCGGCGGCGGGCCTGGCAGCGAGACCCGCACCACCATCATGTACATCGCCGAGGAGGGGTTCCGGAACTTCCGGCTCGGCACCGCGGCGGCCATGAGCTACGTCCAGGCCTTCTTCCTCGCGCTCGTGAACCTCGCCATGTTCCTCCTGTTCTTCGGGCGGGGCAGCGACGAGGAGATCCATTGATGCTCGGGCTGCGCGGGCTGCTCGAGCGCGCCTGCCCTGTCCGCCGCCGGCAGATCGGAAGGGCCCTGTCGTATGCCCTGCTGATCCTGCTTGCCGTGGTCTATCTCGCGCCGGTGATCTGGATGGCGCTCACCTCGCTGAAGTCGCCGCCGGAGGCGACGGCGGTGCCGCCCACGCTGGTCCCGGCGCGGGTGACCGTGGAGAGCTACGCGGCGCTCGCGGGCCCGAGCTCCCAGGCGCCGGTGTTCCGCTGGCTCCTGAACAGCATCGTGGCCGCCGCGGCCCACGCGCTGCTCGTGCTGGCCACGGCGGCGCCGGCGGCGTACGCGCTCGCGCGCATGGAGTTCCGCGGCAAGCGGCTCGTTCTCGCGGCGATCCTCTCCACGCTGTTCATCCCGCCGATCGTGTTCCTGCCCGCGAACTACCTGATCGTCAGGGCCCTCGGCTGGCTCGACAGCCTCCCGGCGCTCGTGGTGCCGCCGGCGGCCTCGGCGTTCGGCGTCTTCTTCCTGCGCCAGTTCTTCCTCGGGCTCCCGCGCGAGCTCGAGGAGGCGGCGGCGCTCGACGGCGCGAGCCGGCTCGAGGTGTTCTGGAAAATTGTGCTGCCCCTGTCGAAGCCGGCCCTGGCGACGCTGGCCGTGCTCAGCTTGCTGAGCAACTGGAACGACTTCCTCTGGCCCATCTATGTGCTGTTCAACCCGGAGAAGCTCACGCTTTCACCGGGCCTCGCGCTGCTGCAAGCGGCCCACGCCACGGATTACGCGCTCGTCACGGCGGGCGCGGTGGTGGCCAGCGTCCCGATCCTCGCGGTCTTCATCGCCGCGCAGCGTTACGTGATCGAGGGCGTCGCGCGCACCGGCCTCAAAGGATGATCGGCGCGAGGGCGCGGCGCGAGGGCGCGGCGCAACGACGCGGGCAGAACGGCGCGAGACCACGCGAGGTGCCGTGAAACGCCGCGCAACGTGAGCGCGACGGCGGCGCGCCGGAATGGACATTCCCTGTCCGCGCACGTCCTCGGCGTCGCTTGACCTGGAGTCGCACTCGGGGGAAACTCTCGGTCCACGACGGCTGACGGCGCCCCCTGCGCGCGGCCTCGTACCGCGTTGTGAAGGCTCGTCCCTGGTTTCATGAGAGAAGAAACCACAGCGGCACAGAGGGCACAGAGGAGAGAAAGAAAGACTCTGTAGCCTCTGTGCTCTCTGTGCCTCTGTGGCTCGTCTTCGTCTCCTCACGGGGCCGGGGACGAGCCCGGGCGACGCGGTAGACAGACGCCGCGAATCGCCTGTTGCCACGGACGACTGGCGTGCCCTTGGCTTATCTTTTCTTACCTCTTGCCCTGGTGGCTGAATGACCGTCGTCTTCTTCTGGTTCCTTCAGCGCGGTCTCCGCGCGAGCTCGGCCATGAGGCCGAAGAGATCGAGCACGCCGGGCGGCGCGAGCTGGCCTCCGCTGAACTCGCGGTAGAGCGTGTGCACGTTCACCGCGATGCGCTCGGCGTCGCTCCAGCTCGCGTAATCGCCGAGCGCTATATCGCGGGCGGCGTCGGCCGGGGGCATGCCGGCGTCGTAGCGGCGCCGCGCCTCGTCGCGGATGTACACGAGGTAATCGCGGACCGCGCGCACGCCCTTCCGGTCCGTGAGGGGGCCGTGTCCGGGCACGATGACGTCGACGTCCGCCGCGAGGATGGTATCGCAGGCCTTGATCCAGTTGCCGACGGGCCCTGCCCACATGATCGGCGTCACGTCGATGAAGAGGATGTCGCCGGTGTAGATCACGCGGTCCGCGGGCACGTGCACGAGCAGGTCGCCCTGCGTGTGCGAGGGGCCCACCTCGATGAGGCGGACCTCCTTGCTTCCGACCGTGAGCGTCAGCTCTCCGTCGAAGACCCGGGTGGGCGCGGTGGGGGCGATGCCGTCGAAATCGAAGGCGCCGAAGCAATGGAGGAGGTAGTCGCCCAGCGGGCCGGCGGCGCCGCTGCGCGCCTGTCGCATCACCGTCGCGAGCATCGGCGCGGGGACCTCGTCCATCTCGGCGGCGCCGGCGCGCGTGGCGACGATCGTCGCGCCGGCGACGAGCGCGTTGCCGTAGCAATGGTCGCCGTTCGCGTGGGTGTTCACGACCGTGCCTATCTGCGCCGCGGCGGGGGTCGCCGCGCGCATGGCGTCGAGCATCTCGCGCGTGTGCTTCAGGTCGAAGAGCGTGTCGACGAGCAGCGCCTCGCCGTCCGAGGTGACGAGCCCCGCGTTGCTGAGCCCCCAGGTGCCGGCCGGCTGGAGATAGGCGAAGCAGCCGTTGCCGACGTCGTGCAGCCCCTGTTCATACCGCCGTTGGCTCATGGATGTCCTCAGTGCCCGAGCGCCCCTGGCCGCGTCTCCGGGCCTCGGAGCGTAGGTCATCCGCCGGCCGCCCTGGAATCGAAATCGACCCGCCCGGCGGCGGCGTCGACGCGAGCAGGCGCGCGCGTGGCGCGAGGCGGGCGCGCGTGGCGCGAGGACGGGAGGGGGAGGGGGCGCGGGTGGCTTTCGCGAGCGCTGGCGGGAGCGCTGCTACCAGGCGTAGGCCTCCGGCGCCTCACCGCCGGGGCCCGGGAAGATCTCGTCGAGCCGCCTCATGTCGCGCGGCCATGAGCCGGCTCGGCGGGCGGCGGATCTGACCGGCGCGGGGCTATCGGATAGGAGCCGCGCTTCGGGCCCCGTCGCGGGGCGGCGAGCGCGCGATGTGACGGCTGCTCGCGGTCAGCGCGGCGCGCCGCTTCCTTGATGCGCTGCCGTGCTTCACATACGCTCTTTTCGCCGAGGCGAGGAGACGACCATGTGGCAGCACGAGGACACGGAGATCGAGCACTCGGAGGACGTCCACGACGAGGCGCGCGGGCTGCGCGGCGTCCGGTTCACGATCGATATCGGTCCCATTGACCCGCTCGACGCCGCCGCCCTCTACTGGGATCAGCACGGTCAGGCGCGTGAGCTCTTCCCCGGCGCCGAGTGCGCGATGCAATCGGGATCGTACCGCGAGCCGAGCTTCGTTGTCCGGATGAGCGTGCCGCTCCCGGGCGCCGGGGCCCTCATGCAGACATCGCGGTACTCGGCGCAGCGGGTCTCGCCCGATGTCGTCGAGATCAGCGTCGATGCGTTCGAGGAGAACATGCTGTGGTCGCGAGGGCTCGGGACGTACCGCTTCTCGGCGGGCGCCGGCGGGACGACGCAGCTCGAGGTGACAAGCCTCTATGCGCCCAGGGTGCCGATCAAGGTCCTGAACCAGGCGGCGCTCGCCGCGGCCCGCGCGCACCAGCGGCGTTACCTGGCCGGGCGCCGCCCGACGGCCGAGGAGAGGGAGCAGTTCCTGGCGGCGATCGGCGGCGGATAGGGGTTCTTGGCGCGCGCGCGACGGGGGGGCGGGGGAGGGGGGAAGGTCGACGGCGCGGCTCAGCCGCGGCGCTTGCGGTGGGGCGGTGACGGCGGCTCGGCGCGCGGCGTCGCCGCGGCCAGCACCGCGGGCTCGCGCGCGGCGAAGCGCTGCTGGAGGAAGTCGACGAACAGCCGCGCCCGGGCGGGCAGGAAGCGCCGGCTCGGGTAGATGACGTGCACGGCCGAGCTCGGCATGGGCAGGTCGGTCAGCAGCGGCACGAGGCGCCCGGCGTCGATGTCGGCGGCGACATCCCAGATCGATTTGAAGGCCAGCCCGTGGCCGGCCACGGCCCAGTCGCGCACCAGGTCGCCGCTGTCGGCCATGAGCTGGCCCGAGGGGCGGACGGTGTGGAGCCCCTGCTCGGTGCGGAAGGTCCACGCGAGGGGGCGCATGCCCGGGCGCTGCAGCACGATGCACGCGTGCGCGTCGAGGTCCGCGAGCGCGCGCGGCCACCCGCGCCGCGCGAGGTAGGCCGGCGCGCCGCAGACGACGCGGCGGCTCCGGGCCAGCCGGCGCGAGACGAGGCGCGAGTCGGAGAGCGCGCCGATGCGCACGGCCACGTCGACGCCGGCCTCGAACAGGTCCACCACCCGGTCCGACAGGCTGACGCGCACGCGGAGCTGCGGGTGCGCGGCGGCGAAATCGGCCGCGGCCGGCCCCACCCACTGGCGGCCGAGATCCACCGGCGCCGACACGTGCAGGAGGCCGCGCGCCTCGGCCTGCCCGGCGGCCACCGCGAGCTCGGCCTCGCTGACGTCGGCGAGGATGGCGGCGCAGCGCTCGTGGTAGGTCGCGCCCTCGCTGGTGAGCGTGAGGCGCCGCGAGCTGCGCTGCAGGAGGCGCACGCCGAGCGCCGTCTCGAGCCGCGTCATGCGCTTGCTCGCCACGGCCGGCGAGAACCCGAGCTCGCGCCCCGCCGCCGACAGGCTGCCGCTCGCGACGGCGCACACGAACAGCTGCATGTCCTCCAGCTCGACCATCGCGCGCGCTCCAGCGAATGGCGGGCAGGGTAGCTCGCGGCGGGGCATCTTCAACTTTTTCGAAAAGCTGGTTCGACGATCGCGGTCGTTCTCATCCTCGCCGGAAAGGATCAAGGTGGTCCTGTCGCCGCGCCGGGGCCGGCCTCCGGTGCTCGCGCCGCGGGGCCCGCTGCGCCCGGCGCGGCGACAGGACCCTTCAGCCTGTCAGCGCTGCCGGCCTACGCGCGCTGCAAGGCAGTCAAGGCTCGTTGTTCCAAGGAGACATGTCATGAGAAAGCCCGTCTTGATCAGCGCCCTCTCCCTCTCGCTCTTCGCCGCCGCGAGCGCCTGCTACACGCAGGGCGCCGGCGCGGACGACCTGCCGGCGCCGCGGTCGATGGTCGTCGACGCGAGCCTGTCGAAGGCGCAGGCCGACGCCGAGATCCTCGCGGCGCGCCGCTTTTACGCGTTCTGGAGCACCGGCGACGCGAGCTACCTCGACGCGGCGATCGCGCCGAGCTTCACCGACCGCACCTTGCCCGAGGGGCGCCCCCAGGGCCCGGCCGGCCCGGCGTTCGCGTCAAAGGGGTTCCGCGCCGCGGTGCCGGACCTTACCTGCGAGGTGGAGCAGCTGATCGTCGCCGGCGACCGCGTTGTGGCGCACCTGCGCTTCCGGGGCCACTTCACCGGCACCTTCGGCGACAGGAAGGGCGCCGGGCAGCGTGTGGACTTCATCGCCACCGACATCCTGCGCGTGCAGGAGGGGCGCATCACCGACAACTGGCACATCGAAGACAACCTGACGCTGTTTCAGCAGCTCGGTGTCGTGGCGCAGTGATGCGCTGCATCTGGTGAGAGCACCGATAGGTTCTGGCCATCGGGCCTCTCGGCCACTACCCGAGCTCTTCCGGGGGACGAAGCCTGCGCCGCGCCGCGCGCCGCGCGGCGCGGCGCGGCGCGGCGCGGCTTCAACCTCGAATCGAGCTCTACCGTTCACCGGGCGCACGGATTCGGCCTTGATCCGGAAGTCAAGCGCCTCGTGGCGCCGTCACACCGTATAGCCATGCTGCACCGCGTCGGCTGGAGTGATAGAGCCCCTACGATCCGCTCCCGCGGGAAAGCGACACTCTATCAATAATTGTCCCGACATCGGGGGGCACGTCCCATCTTGACCCCCTGTTTCTTGACGGGTAATGTTCAGAGCCGGTCGGCAACCCGTCGGCGTTGCTTGTTTGTGAATTCCGCGCAGGGGCGACTTCGAGCGCGAGCAAACGTTGAACTTGGACTGGCCTACGGTCGAACCACGGATGCGATCGCTCGGAACCGTGTGCCGTGCGCTGAATTTGTCTTAACGAAAAGAGCGAACCTATGAGAATCAGAGGAAGCCATATCTTCTTGTGTTCCTTGTCCATCGCCGGGCTGCTGGCCATCGGCTGCGGCGGTGACAGCTCGAGCGGCGCCACTGGGGGCGACACGGGTTCGGGCGGCGCGGGTACGGGCGCTGGCACCCCGACCGGCAGCGGCGTCGGCGCTGGCACCCCGACCGGCAGCGGCGTTGGCGCTGGCACCCCGACCGGCAGCGGCGTCGGCGCTGGCACCCCCACGGGCTCGGGCGTGGGCGGTGGCGCGGGCGTCGGCGGCGGCACGACCAACCCGGACGGGAAGCCCACGCCGGAGACCGCCGGCGTTCCGGGTAAATTCCGGGTCAAGCGTGAGAACGGCAAGCTGACGGACAACGGCACGGAGTTCCAGGTTCGCGGCGGCAACTGGTTCGGGCTCGAGGGACAGGACGATCTCGAGCGTCCCGGCGCCATGGAGCTCTTCATCGGGTCGATGTGGTGGGCGGAGAACAGCGCCCCGCGCACCATCGAGAAGACGATGAAGGAGCTCACGAGCTCTGCTCTCAAGTTCAACACGATCCGGCTCCCCATCGCGCCGCAGACCCTGGTCGCCAACCACCCGGACGGCAACTACAGCACCATGACCCCCCGGATCAGGAACAACGATCCGGACGTGTACCCGTACGCCAACGCGTACGAGGCGTTCACGGACTTCCTCAAGCAGGCCGACGCGAACGGTCTGTACGTCATCATTGGCATCCACTCCTGCTCGAACCACATCGGGTGGCGCAAGGGCAGGCTCGATGATGCCCCGCCCTACGTGGACAGCAATCGCGAGAACTACGATTACAAGGCGGACGACTACAACTGCAAGACCGGCGAGGACGCCTACAACTACGACAAGTGGCTCGCGGACATCCGCACGATCGCGCAGCTGCCCAAGAAGCTCGGGATCGACAACATCCTCGGCATCGATTGCTTCAACGAGCCGTGGAAGTACTCCTGGTCCCAGTGGGCGGACATGGCCAAGGCCTGCTACGACACGATCGCCGCCGAGAACGACGACATCATCGCGGTGGTCCAGGGCGTGTCGGGCAGCCACCAGATCCCGGGCAAGGAGGGCCTGGAGCTGGAGCCGGAGCCCCACGGCGATCCCGACCTCAACCCGAACTGGGGTGAGAACCTGACCGGACAGGCGACCTATCCGATCCAGATCCCCAGGGATCGCCTCTGCTTCTCGCCGCACACCTACGGGCCTGCAGTGTTCGTCCAGAAGCAGCACGTCGATCAGACCCAGGCCGGGTGCGCCGGGCTCGAGGACGAGGAGGCCGCCAAGGCCAAGTGCGGGCTGATCACGGAGCGGAGCAACGCAGCGGCCGTCGCATTGCTGGAGAAGCAGTGGGACGAGCACTTCGGGTACCTGCACGACCAGGGGTTCTGCGTGCTGACCGGCGAGTACGGCGGCGTGAAGGACTGGCCGAAGAACGAGATGGATCCGGGCCTCGCCCAGATGTGGGCGCACTTGCCTGCTGGCAAGCGCTACGACTGGGAGTGGCAGAACATGTACACGGACTACCTCATCAAGAAGGGGATGACGGACTTCACGTACTGGTCCATCAACCCCGAGTCGGGTGATACGGGTGGCATCTACGGCCACAAGTACACCGACGCCGACAAGACGGGCTGGGGCGCCTGGACGGAGCTCGACTCGGAGAAGGTCGAGATGCTGGCGCGTCTCAAGTAGTCTCAAGTAGACCGAGTCGCGGATCATGAAGACCGCCCGCAGGCCTGGACCTGCGGGCGGTTTTCTTTTGTGGGCGGAGCCTGTGACCGAGGTCTCGGCCGGTCCGGCCCAGGAGCTTACCGCATGGAGGAGCGCATCGACGAACACGTCGCCGAGCCACCGCGCGGGCGCTTCGCCGGGGGACCACGGCTTGGGTGCGCCGTCGTGTGAGCTCGCCCGGGCCATGTGCCCGCGGGGCGAACGAGCCGGCGCGGCCTCGGCCGCGGCCGGGAGGCTGGGTCTCGCTACGCGCGGGCGAGGTCGACACCGAGGGCGACCTCGGGCGACCTCAACCCGGGTGGGGCGACCTCGGCGACCTCAACCTGGGTGGGCGACCTCAACCTGGGTGGGCGACCTCGGGTGGGCGACCTCAACCTGGGTAGGCGACCTCAACCTGGGTCGGATCGCAGCGCAGCGACCCCAGCCTGCGTCGGGTCACCAGGTCACCACCACCGCGACCACCCCGGGGCGATTCCAACCTGGGTCGGTTGGGCGGTTGGGCAGCGTGGCGCCGTCGGCGGATGGCGGCGCCTGGCGAAAACCAGCGGCCGCCACCCTCCGAGCCGGCCAAATGCATGAAACTATTCACGCCGACTCTCGGCACGGGGCTTGTCTATGTGCTCCGGCCATGAGCCAGCCTCGCGAGATCGCTCCAGGCGCAACCTACCTGATTACCCGTCGCGTCCTACGCCGGCATCTGCTGTTACGCCCGGATACGGCCATGAACCAACTGTTGGTTTACGCCCTCGCTGTCTCGGCGCGCCGCTATGGCGTCGAGGTCCATGCCCTTTGCGCGATGTCGACGCATCTGCACCTCGTCGTGACCGATGTGCAGGGCGTGCTGCCACGCTTCCTGCAGTTCTTTCACCGCCTCGTCGCACTGGGCACAAAGGTGCTGCGGACGTGGGATGGGCCGGTATGGGACCATGAGCCCACGAGCGTAGTGCGGTTGCTGACGCGTGCGGCGGTGGTGGAGAAGATCGCGTACGTGCTTGCGAATCCAGTCGCTGCTGGCCTTGTACGGCATGCAAAGCAATGGCCAGGGATCAAGGTGGATGTCGACGAGCTCGGTCGTGGCGTGCTGCATGCGACGCGTCCCTCAGCATACCTCGACCCGGAAAATCCGCAATGGTTCGAGCAAGCGACGCTCCCGCTCGCGTTACCGCCAGTCGTCGAGCATGAGCACGCGGAGGGCTTCCGCCATCAGGTGGCTGACGAGCTGGCGCGCCAGGAAGAGCGAGCCCATGCGGAGATGGAACGGAAAGGACTCCGTTTCTTGGGGGCCGAGCAAGCCAGCAAGATCTCTCCCTACGAGCGAGCCACGAGCTTCGAGGGGCTGCATGACCGTAATCCGACCTTCGCAGTCGGTCGTGATCAGGGCGATGCGTGGCGAATCGCTGCTGCCGCTGTGAGTGCGTTCCGCGCGTCGTACCGAGCGGCGCTCGAACGATGGCGTACTGGCGTACGCAGTGCCGTTTTTCCGGCGGGCACGTGGTGGATGCGGATGTTCCATGGCGTCGATGTGAGCGACATGGTGCTCGGGGCGTAAGATCGCCCGGCGCGATGGCGAGTCGGGCAGGAGTGGTCGGCAGCTCCGATGCGCCGTCGTGGCGGACGTACGTTCGCAGGAGACGGAGCGGGTGGCGCATCCTTGATGCCGCATTACGGGAATGAATTTCGTGAGTCATGAGCGTGCCAGAGCACGTGTGGCAGCACGAGCTTCGGATTGACGAAGGCTCCGCTTGGCTGGTGGCACTTTGGGCGCTAGCGGAAGACCTATGAATCGACGGTTCAACCAGGACCGCGGTGCGCCGAGCGAGTCGCGCAACCGGGATGGTGTCGCGGTTGGATAGTGCAGCCGGGGGCCGCGCCGGAGCCGCGCTGGAGCCGTGCCGCTGGAGCCGCGCAACCTGGGTCGGGTCGCGGCGCAACCTGGGTCGGGTCTCCCGGTCTCCCCAACCTGGGTCGGGTCCCCCCCGGCCTCCCCAACCTGGGTCGGGTTCCCTCAACCTGGGTCGGGTTCCCTCAACCTGGGTCGGGTCCCTGGGGTCGGGTCCCTGGTCCCTCCAACCTAGATCGGGTCCCCCGGGTCGGGTCTCCCGACGACACGCCAGCGGGCGAGATCCGTCGGGCCGTCGCGGCCGGCACCTTCGAGGCGAAGGGCGATCCCGAGAAGATGGCGCAGGCCACGATCGACTCGGCCTACCCCAGCCCCGCGCCCCGGCGGCTCGCGCTAGGCAGCGGCGCTTACGCCTCGCTCCGCGCGGCCTCGACCGACCCCCTCGCCGCCCTCGCCGCCCAGAAGCACATTGCGCTCTCGACCGACGGCAACGACTGAAGCCTCGCGCCGCAACGTCGCCGGACGCAGGATGAAGACGCGCGCGCGAGCTCTCTATCTCACGGCGTCGACGCCGCCGAGGCGACCTCCCTTCGCGGCCGTCTCATCGTACAGCCACGCTGCACGCGCCGGCTGACCGCTCGCGCCCCCTGCGCGGCCTTCGCAGGAAATCGTCGCCGTGATCCATGATGCATCCGCGCTTCGGAGAAGCCGCACGTCAGCGCCACCTCAATCGGTGACCGCCCCCATTCCTCCAATGCAGGCATCCCCACGAAACGCCGCTGTCACGGGCGCGACCGTCGGGAGTTTGCCTCAGGGACTCCACGAAACACTTGATTCCAGGGCGCCACCGTGCGGTTCTATGCTGAGGGGATACTTCGCTCTACCCCGATTGCAAGGAGGTCAGGATGCTCCCACATTACCATCCACGCTCTCCCAGTTCCCTGCTCATCGCGACCGCCATCCTCGTGTGCCTCGTCGCCGCGCGCCCGGCGGAGGCGGCTCCTTCATATACCCTCTTCGAGAGCGGCCAGGTCCGACCGCTCGCGCTCTCACCGAGCCGCACGCTGCTCCTCGCCGCCAATACCCCCGACAACCGCCTGGAGATCTTCCGCGTCACGTCCGGTGGTCTGGCACACCTCTCTTCCGTGAGCGTGGGCCTGGAGCCCGTCGCCGTCGCCGCGCGCAGCGACAGCGAGGTCTGGGTCGTCAATCACCTCTCGGACAGCGTCAGCGTCGTCGACGTCTCGTTTCCCTCGCGACCTCGGGTCGTGCGCACGCTCCTCGTCGGGGACGAGCCGCGCGACATCGTCTTCGCAGGTCCCGGGCGCTCGCGCGCGTTCATCACCGCCGCCCACCGGGGCCAGAACGCGCCCTTTGATCCGCAGCTGACCACGCCCGGGGTCGGCCGCGCGGACGTCTGGGTGTTCAACGCGAACGCCGTCGCGAGCGACCCGTCGCTCGGAGGTGCGCCCCTCACGATCCTCACCCTCTTCACCGATACCCCGCGGGCGCTCGCGGTCAGCCCGGACGGGGCCTCCGTGTACGCCGCCGGCTTTCACACCGGCAACCGCACGACCGCCGTGCACCGCGTGCTCGTCGAGGAGGGCTGGGGACTGCCGCCGCCGCTCACCAATTTCCTCGGCGAGCCGCAGCCGCAGACGTCGCTCATCGTTCAGCACGACGGCGCCCACTGGGTCGACATCGCGGGCCGCAGCTGGGACGACGAGATCAGGTTCTCGCTGCCCGACAAGGACGTCTTCGTCATCGACGCCACGGCCAATCCCCCGCGCCAGCGCCCGGGCAGCGCAGGCTTCTACACCGGCGTGGGCACCATCCTCTACAACATGGCCGTCAACCCGGTGAACGGGAAGATCTACGTCTCCAACACCGAAGCGTTCAACCTGGAGCGCTTCGAGGGCCCGGGCACCTTCGCCGGATCGAGCGTCCGAGGACACCTGCACGAGAGCCGGATCACCGTGCTGGGCGGCGGCTCGGTCACGCCGCGGCACCTGAACAAGCACATCGACTACACGACGTGCTGCGCTCCCGTGCCCAACCCGGAGAACGCAAAGAGCCTGGCCACACCGCTCGATATGGCCGTGACCCATGACGGGTCGAAGCTGTACGTCGCCGCGTTCGGATCGAGCAAGATCGGGATCTTCAAGACGGCCGAGCTCGAGAGCGGCACCTTCACGCCGAGCCTCGCGAGCCAGATCCAGGTCAGCGGCGGCGGGCCGAGCGGGCTCGCGCTCGATCAGCCGCGCGGCCGGCTCTACGTGCTCACGCGCTTCGACAACTCCATCTCGATCATCGACACCGCCGCGCGCGCCGAGATCGTGCACCTCGCGCTCCACAACCCCGAGCCGCCGAGCGTGGTCCGCGGGCGGGTGTTCCTCCACGACGCGAGCTTCACGTCGAGCCACGGCGACTCGTCGTGCGCGAGCTGCCATGTCTTCGGCGATCTCGACAGCCTGGCGTGGGACCTCGGCAACCCGGACGACACCACCCGGACGAACGCTGGGCCGTTCACGAGCATCAACCCGCCGTTCCCCGCCGACACGACGCTGAAGCCCATGAAGGGGCCGATGACGACCCAGAGCCTGCGCGGGCTCGCCAACCACGGTCCGATGCACTGGCGCGGCGACCGCACCGGCGGCGACGACGAGCCCACCGCGCAGCCGGACAGCGGGGCGTTCAACGAGCGCGCGGCGTTCAGGCGGTTCCAGGCCGGCTTCACGAACCTGCTCGGCCGGCACGCCCCCATCCCCGAGGACGACATGGAGGCGTTCACCGACTTCATCCTCCAGATGACGTATCCGCCGAACCCGATCCGGAACCTCGATAACTCCCTCAACCCCGATCAGCAGGCCGGGCGCGATCACTTCGTTCGCGAGGGCGTCGACGGGACGTTCTCGTGCGCGTCCTGCCACAGCCTGGATCCCGACGCGAACGCCGATACAGACGAGCCTTTCCCTGGCTTCTTCGGGACGGACGGCGCGAGCGTAGGACAGGAGAACGGCCAGAGTTTCAAGAACCCTCACCTGCGCAACCTGTACCAGAAGGTCGGCATGTTCGGCATGGCCGCGGTCCCGAGCCTCTTCTTCCCGGGGGACAACGGCTTCATGGGCGACCAGATCCGCGGGTTCGGGTTCATGCACGACGGCGTGATGGACACGCTCTTCCGCTTCCACCAGGCGATCGGGTTCGAGGAGAGCGGCTTCACGCCGAACGGCTTCCCCCTCGACGCCTCCGGGGAGATCCTGCGCAGGCAGGCCGTGGAGTTCATGCTCGCGTTCGACTCGAACCTCGCGCCGATCGTCGGGCAGCAGGTGACGCTCGGCGCGCACAACGCGGTGGCGGCCTGGCCGCGGATCGACCTCCTCCGCCAGCGCGCCGAGGCCGAGGAGTGCGACCTCGTGGCGAAGCTGCCGTTCTTCCTCGAAGAGGTCGGCCTGCTCTACACAGGAGGTGGCCAGTTCATCACGGATCGCAGCGCGGCCGCGCCGGTGAGCGACCTCGGGCTGCGCTGGTTCTCGGTCCTCACCGGGCACCCGGTGACGTACACGTGCATGCCGCCCGGCTCGGGCGCGCGCTCCGGCGTCGACCGCGATAGCGATGGAATCCGCGACGGCGACGAGCGCGACGCCGGCACGGACCCGGCGGATCCGTCGAGCCCCGGGTGAGCGAGCGCCGCGCTCCGGTGCGCGGCGCGACGGGCGCAGCGCGGCGCGTCAGCCGCGCCGCGTCCTGCTCATGCACCAGCGCAACGCCTCCTTCAGGCTGCGCAGCGTGCACACCTGCGAGAGATCGAAGCCCAGACCGACCATGGTCTGGGCGACCGGCGGGCGGATGCCCGTGACCACGCCCCGGCAGCCGAGCAGCGTCAATCCGTTGATGATCTTGATCAGGTGCTGAGCCGTCGTCGTGTCGACCGAGTCGATGCCGGTGAGGTCGAGGATGGCGAAGGACGCTTGCCTCTCCACGACGGTCGCGAGCAGCGACTCCATCACCATCGCCGCGCGATCCGCGTCGACCGAGCCGATCAAGGGGACGATGAGCACGTCCTGCCAGACCTCGATGATCGGGCTCGAGAGGCGCGCGATCGACTCCTGCTGATCCTGGGTCAACCGCAGCTGCTCCCGCAGCTGCTGCTCGACGTGGCGCTGCTGCGAGACGTCCTCGCTGATGGCGCCGACGCCGGTGATCACGCCGAGGACGTCCTTCTGGGGAACGAACCTCGTCCGCCAGATCCTGTCGTGCCGGATCTGCTCGATGTTCGCGATCTCCCCGGAGAGGGCTTGCTGGAAGGCCGCGCGCACCTCCTCCGTGTCGCCGCAGACGGCGAGCACGTGCTTGCCTATCTCGTTTCGCTCGGTCGCGGCGAGCTGCGCGAGCGCCCCGCCCTGCGCCACCACGCAGGCGCCGGCCTTGTCGAACGCCCGGATGACGATCGGCATGCTGTCGATGCACGTGCGGAGCAGCTCCGCCTGCGCGGCGAGGGTGACATCGTCGGCCAGGTTGATGCCGAACGTCTGGACGCCCTCGATCTCACCGTCGTCGCCCCGGCGGGGCGCGTAGTGCACGATCCAGTGGACGCCCTCGTTCACGGTGTCCATGCGGATCGACTCGCCGGCGAGGACGCGCTTGCAGAGGTCGAGGACCTGCGAGTCCGCGCCGTAGAGGTCGAGCATCTTCATCCCGACGAGCTGACCTGGCTTGATCCCCAGGTGGGCGAGCCCGTTGCCGTCGGAGACGTGGAGGGTGCCCTCCCGGTCGCACCACCAGATGACCGCATCCATGGTCCGGAACACGTCGACGAGGATGCGCGCCTGGGTCTCCCACGCCTCGCGATCGGGCTTCACGGCGGCCCAGATCCCCGTGTCGTCGGCCCGCCACAGCGTCCATTGCAGCGGGACGATGTTGCCGCGGGCGTCCGCGAGGCGCGCCGCCGCGGAGACGCTGCCTGCGGCCGCACGCGCGGCCTCGATTCGCGCCGACAGCTCGCCCCTATCGCCCTCGTGCACGCGCTCGAGGAGCTGCCCGGCCGGACCCACGCGCTGCTCCCAGGCGGGGTTGCAGGCGAGCACCTCCCCCGCGCCGGAGAGCAGCGCGAGCGGCGTGGGCGTGCCGTTCAGCAACGTCAACCATGAGATCGAGGCGAGTTTGTCGTCCATTGCTTCCCTGCAGCAAGGCCAGAGATCGAGAGCCTCGGCGCGTCCTACTCAAGCGTCACGTGATGGGTGAACGAGCGATCTCGGAGGGCGCCATATACCAGGTGCGAAGAGGTAGGATGTCGCCCTGATTCCTGGTGCGGAGACGATCGAGCCTGGCGACAAGGCGAGCCGTGTACCGTTGAGTACCATTTGATCCCGCGGGGGTGCCAGCCTCATCCGCAGGAGCTCCGGGATGGATCGAGGTCCGGCCCAGCCTCGGCCGGGCGGCCAGGGCCCGCTGCCCCGCGGGCTGTCCGATGTTCGACTACCCCTCGCGACCGAGGGCGGTCAGCGAGCCAGGGCGACCCCGCACCGGAACCTGGGTGCGATCTCCGCCGCCGCGACCCGGTGGGTCTGCAGACGTCTCGCTTCGTCAGTGCGGCATGAAGACGTTTTGCTGGTGGGTCAGCTCCTTGAAGACGACCTCGACGAAGGCGTCGGCCGAGACGAACCCCTTGCCGAGCTCATCGTACTTCGCGAGCACCTTGGCCTCCTGGATCTGCTTCAGCGTCCGCTTCTTCTTCACCTCGGCCTCGATGAGCCTCACGCAGTCCTTGAGCGTGGCCGAGAGCTTCTTCATGTCCTCGACCCCCGAGACCTTGCCGTGCCCGGGGATCACCTTCACGTCAGCCGGCAGCTCCTTCACCATCCTGTCGATCGCGGCGATGAGCCCCTTCACGCTGCCGCCGCTCACGAGATCGACGAACGGGAAGCCATAGGTGACGAAATCGTCGCCCATGTGAACGACGTTGGACTTCGTGAAATAAACGACGGTGTCTCCGTCGGTGTGCCCGCTCGGGATGTGGATCGCGCGGATCTCCTCGCCGTTCACGTGAATGGAGACCTTGTCCTGGAACGTCACGACCGGGAGGGCCTCCTTCGGCGCCGGCGGGATCGCGTCGATCGTCTTGTCGCCGACCGTGGCCTTCGGGCCGCCGCTCACGAGGCGCTTTCGTACGTTCTCGTGCGCGACGATCGGGGCACCGGCGCCGAAGATCGCGTTGCCGCCGGTGTGATCGAAGTGCCAGTGCGTGTTGAGGACGAACCGCACCGGGCGATCGGTGATGCCCTTGAGTGCTGCCTTGATCTTGGGCGCGAGGGGGGCGAACTGATCGTCGACGATGACGATGCCGTCGTCGCCCACGGAGACGGCGATGTTCCCGCCGGAGCCCTCGAGCATGTAGATCGCGCCGGCGACCTTCTCCGCCTTGATCTCGACCTTGGCGAACTGGTCGTCAGCGGCCGGCGGCGGGGCCTCGGAGGCGCTCGCCGCAGGAGGAGCGCTCGTTGCGGGCGGCGCGGGGGCGGCGCTCGCCGAGACCGTGGGGCTCGGCGGCACCGGGGCCGGCGGCGGCGCAGGCGGGGGAGGGGCGCCGCAGCCCGTGAGAAATCCAAGAATCCCGAGGAGTGCAATGTTTGTCTTGCGCATACTTGTTCTGTCTGGACGAATTCTTCCAGCCAGGCCTGGACGTCAAGGGGGCGTGAGCGTCGGCTGCGTCGGTCGTCAGACCCGGGAGCCATGCGCAACACGGCGGGGATCCAGATCTGTGATCGCAATTACATGTGAGCGCCTCAACCTGGGTCGGTGCTGCACCGTGATCGCAATTACATGTGAGCGCCTCAACCTGGGTCGGTGCTGCACCCTGGGACCTCAACCTGGGTCGGTGCTGCACCCTGGGACCTCAACCTGGGTCGGTGCTGCACCCTGGGACCTCAACCTGGGTCGGTGCTGGCTGGGCACCTTGGGCACCTCAACCTGGGTCGGTGCTGCACCCTGGGACCTCAACCTGGGTCGGCGCTGGGGGGCGGAGGGAACCTCCGGATGCCGCTGGGCACCTCAACGTGGGTCGGCGCTGTTCCGGCCCCTGGCGGGGCTGGCCGCCATCAGAAGCAGACCCCGAACTCGGTGTAGCCGATCTCGGTGCAGAATCCGCCGCTGGCGCACGGCGATCCGAGGCTGCTCGCCGGGCAGAGCTCGATGCAGACAAGGCCCGTTCCGTCGAGATCGCCGCACAGCGCATTGGCGACGCACCAGCGGGCAGGGTCGTCACACGCGCCTCCGACCGGGATGTCGCCTTCCGCCAGGCAGAGCGGCTCTCCCTCCGCCACCTCTCCAGGAACACACCACTCGCCGCCGCTGCAGCCCGCGCCGAACGGCGTGCACACACCTCCGACCTCGGTCACCTCGATCGAGATGTCGAGCTGACCATCCCCGATGGTGATGATCGTGCCGTCTGTCTGGAACTGGTACACAAGCGCCGTGGTGGCCCCCTCGTAGATGGTGAATAGCGCGGGGTTGCCGGAGACGAGCGTCGCCTGCACGGGCACGAACGTGCCGCCGTCGTCGCGCTCCAGGACCCAGCCGGACTCCAGGAAGCTCGTGTAATCGCCGACGGGCAACGCCGCCGTGAGCGCCGTCTCACCCGGGTCGCCCGAGCTGCTGAGATAGGTGACGATCGGCCCCTGCAGGGTGAAGAGCGCGTTGCTCAACCGGTACACGCGACCGTTGGTCTGCGTCACCAGGGACATGCTCGCGCGGCCGGTGATCTCCGCCTCTTCCGTGCCGTCCGGACCGCTGGTACATGCCGGAAGGAGCGGCGCTGCCGCAAGGAATGCCGCGAACCCGAGCTTGACAAGTGCTGAACGCCTCAATTTGGACCTCCTGGGATGGAAAGCACCGCCGAGCATAACGGATGTCAACCACGCCGGGGCACGCGAAGCAGGAATCGGGTCGTCTGGATGACGCCATCCCGACGACAAGGTGATCGCTCGCCCACGCCTGACGGGGAGCCGGCGAGGAGCGCGACCATGGTAAGCTTCGTCGAAGCACCTGTGAGCGGTCCCCACGGATGAGGAACGAACGCGAGTCCATCGCCGGCATGGCGGCCTTTCTCGCCTCGGTCGAGGAGGGATCGTTCTCCGCGGCGGCGGAGAAGCTCGGGCTCACCCCGTCCGGGGTGAGCAAGCTTGTCTCCCGGCTGGAAGAGCGCCTCCGGGTGCGGCTCCTCCAGCGCACGACGCGCCGGATGCAGCTCACGCAGGTCGGCAAGGCGTATCACGAGCGCGCCCGGCGCATCTTCGAGGAGCTCGACGCGCTCGAGCGCGAGGTCGAGAGCCACGACGACGCGCCGCGCGGGACGCTCCGCGTGACCGCGCCCACGGTGCTGGGCCATGTCCGCGTGCTCCCGCTCGTCCTGTCGTTCCAGGACATGTTCCCGGAGGTGAAGGTCGAGCTCCTGCTCAACGACAGGGTGGTTGATCTCGTCGAGGAGAGCATCGATGTCGCCATCCGCATGACGGCGAGCCCGCCGCTCTCCTTCGTGGCGCGCAAGCTCGGCGACGACGCGCGCGTGCTCTGCGCCAGCCCCGCCTACCTGTCGCGCCGCGGGCGCCCGAGCCGCCCCCGCGACCTCGCGGACCACGATTGCATCGTCTTTCTCGCCGGAGGCGCGGTCGACGACACGTGGAGGCTCAAGCCCGACGCCCGCTCGGGCGCGGTGGAGGGCGTGCGCGTGAGCGGCCGGTTCCAGGCGAACAACACGCTCTCGCTCCGCGAGGCAGCCCTGAGCGGGCTCGGGATCGTCAATCTCCCGAGCTACCTCGTCGGCGATGATCTCCGGTCCGGCCGGCTCATCGCCGTGCTGGAGGGCTTCGTTCCGGTCGAGCGCGCCATCTACGCGGTGTACCCGCAGGCGCCCTTCGTCCCTGCGAAGGTGCGTGAGCTCGTCAGGCACCTCGTCGAGGGGTTCGCGCCGAGCGCGCGCGACACGGCGGCCGCCGCTCGACCGGCCCCGCGGCAGAAGCCGCGGTGATCTCACCCTCGTGACGGCGGCTCAGAGGGGCATCGAGGCCGAGCTCCCGCGAGCGTCGCGCTCGATGCTACCGCGCTCTCGGCGGCGGCCAGGTCGCTGGGGTCCAGAACCTGGTCGGGCGCTCGCTAGGAGGAGAAGCGGGCGATCAGGTTGGCGAACTCTTGCTGGACGACCTCGCTCAGCGGGCCGAACGAGACGCCTTCCGACATGCGGAAATCGCGCACCCAGACGAGCTCCGTGCGATTGCCGTTACGGCGGAGCGTCAAGGTAGACTCGAGCTCCTCGATCCCGAGGGACGGCTCGATGAGCCGATACTGGAACCGGTGCTCTTGCTGGTCGCGCTCCACGACGAGCAACCGGATCAACCCACCGTCGAGGATGAAATTGAGCTCGTCACCGACGGACTTGCCGTTGCCCACGACCCAGTGCAGGTCGGTGGCATTCGGCAGCGCGATCTCGAAGAAGGTCTCGAGAGAGCCCAGCTTGGCCCAGACCTTACCGACCGGAGCGTCGAGCAGGACCTGTTGCTCGGAGCGATAGCGGTCCGGTCCAGTGTTGGTGATGACGGATTGCGTGGGGAAATCGCACGCGAGCGCGCTGGGCTGCTCAGCCGTCTCCTCCCCAGTCGCCTCCAGCGCGCAGCCCGCGACCAGCAAGCTCCCGCCCACGATACCAACCGTGCAGGCGGCGTTCTTCAGTCGTGAAATCACTGCTATACTCCCTTCGATCTAGCTCGGCTGCGCCATCGTGCCGTCAAGGGTCACGCGTGCGCCTGTACCGGGCACGGTCCTTGGACACCTCGCAAGGCGCTCCATGGCAGTGCGCGTACATCCGGTAAGCTTTCCAGATAATCAAGAAATCGCGTGCGAACGATAACATCAGAAAAGCATCGTGCAACACCTGAACGCCTGACGGGGGTATTCTGCTGAAACGAAGGAGACATCCCGCGTCGGCAGACGAGCGTTGCCACCGGCCAGCGTGACCTGGGTGGGGTCGCGCAACCTGGGTGGGGTCGCGCAACCTGGGTGGGGTCGCGCAACCTGGGTGGGGTCGCGCAACCTGGGTCGGGTCGCGCAGGGTCGGGTCGCGCAACCTGGGTCGGGTCGCCCGGGTCGGGTCGCCCAACCTGGGTCGGGTCGCGGGTCGCGGCGGCCAACCTGGGTCGGGTCGCCAACCTGGGGCGGTCGCAGTGTTCGCGGTATGACGAATCGCCGCAGATTCAGCGCCTGAGCGCCGCACGGCTCGCCCATGATGCCGGCGCAGCGTGTACCCTGTAGCCGGTCCGCAGAGGCTCGTGGGAGGGCGGCCTGGTTGTGGACAGGAGCCGTTGAGCATGGGTCAGGGTGGCCAAGGCGACAGAGTTCCGGTGCCGGATCAGTGGGACGAGCTGCCCGGCACCGCGGGGCACGCCAGCCGAAAGGCCGGCCTCTCTGCCCCCGATGCGCGCCCGGCCGAGGACCCGTCGCCCCGCGGTACGGCGGCCCACCCAGCGGCCCGTCCCCGCACCGTCGGGATCATCGCCCCCTTTCTCGCCGGCCAGTTCTGGGGGCCCGTCGTGAACGGCATCCATGAGTCGGCGCAGCGGCGCGGATACCGCACGCTGGTGCTGCGCGGCACGCCGCACGAGGTGCAGGCCCCCTCGCTCGCCAGGGAGCAGGTGGACGGGTGGATCGTCATCATCGAGCTGCACGGCCTCGAGCAGCTCGCGCGCGCCGGGGTCCCGTTCATCACGGTCGGCACCCGCCCCGCTGAGATCGACTGCCCGGCCGTGATCCCGGACAACCGCGGCGGCATCCGGAGAGCGGTGCTCCACCTGACCGGGCACGGACACCGGCGCATCGCGTTCGTCGGCAACTTCGCCGCGTACGACGTTCGCGAGCGCCGCGACTCCTACATAGACACGCTCGCCGAGGCGGGGCTCCCCTTCGATCCCGATCTGGTCATCCCGTGCGACAACAACTTTTACAGCGGCGGACGCGCCGCCGTGCCAGCGCTCCTCGCGCGGCGGCCTGCGTGCACCGCGGCGGTCTTCGGGACGGACAAGAACGCGCTCGGGGCGATGTCCGCGCTGAAGGCGGCGGGCGTCCGCATCCCCGAGGATCTCGCGGTCGTCGGCTTCGACGATGTCGTGGAGGCGCAGAGCGCCGATCCGCCGTTGACCACCCTGCGCCAGCGGTTCGAGATGATGGGTCACGCGGCGTGCGATCTCATCGCGTCGATGATCGCCGGCGAGGCCTTCCCTCGCGAGGGCGTGCACACCGCCAACGTGCTCATCCAGCGGAGCTCGTGTGGATGCAACGTGATCCAGAGCTTCCTCGACGGCGAGGACACCCCCGCTCAGGGGGGCGCCGACGGCCTCCTGGCCCGTCAGATGGTCGAGCTGCTCCTCCTGCCCCGGTCGCTGCCGCCGGACACCCCGCCGGCCGCGGTGTGGCCAGACGTCACGCGGGTGATCGACGCGTATACGGCCGTGCTCCGGGGCACCGCGCCGCCCCCCGCCGCCGAGCTCGAGCGCGTCTATCGGCAGGCCCTCGACGTCACGCCTGATCTGGGGACCTTGATGGCGATGGTCCGCCTGCTGTGCCAGTCCCACGAGCGGCGCGGCGCGCCCGTGGACGCCGCGGCGAGGCGGCGTGTCGACGACTTCCTGGCGCTGTCGTACCTCGCGGTCGCGCGGCTCCGGCTCGAAGCCGAGACGCATCACGTCCACCAGCTCGGCGCGCTCGCGAGGATCAATCACGACGTGAGCTTCGCGCTGCTCGGCGGCACGCAGCAGGAGTCCCGATCGCTGGCGTGGCTCGAGACGACCCCCGTTGTCTGGAGCTCCCTCGCGTTATGGGACGATCCGGAGACGCGCGCGAGCCTCGTCTTCGCGGGCGCTTACAGCCGCGATGGCAGCCCGACGCCCCCGATCGGCGGCCGCTGTCCGCTCGAGGCGTTTCCGCCGGCGGAGATGCTGCCGCCCTCGGCCGCGGACGGCACGTTCATGGTGTTGCTCCTGCCGATTCGCTCTGCCCAGCGCGACTGGGGGATCCTGGTGCTCGTCGGCCCGACCATCGTCGCGATGACCGGGGATGAGGGCACGGTCGCGCTCTGGGGCACGCTCCTCGGCGCGGCCCTCGAGCGCGACGCGCTGCTGGAGTCGCTGTCGGCGCAGCACGCCGACCTGCAGAAGGCCTATGCGATCGAGCGCGCGCTCTCGGAGACGGTGCGTGAGCTGGGCTGTCCTATCCTCCCGCTCCTGCCCGGCGTGCTGCTCGTGCCGCTGACAGGCACGTTCGACGGAGGGCGCGCCCAGCAGGTGCTCGAGAAGGTGGCCGAGGGGGTGAGCCGGTACGAGGCGCGCTGCGTGCTGATCGACATCACGGGTGTCCCGTTCGTGGACGCGCAGGTCGCCCACCTGCTGGGCATGACCAGCCGCGCGGCTGCCCTGCTCGGCGCGCGGGTCCACCTGGTCGGCGTGCGGCCCGAGCTCGCGAAGAGCCTCGTCGACGTCGATCTCGGCGATCTGACCACGTTCGCCTCGCTGTCGACGGCGCTCCAGAAGCTCGCGCCGGCCGGGGGGCGCGCGCTCCAGGCGAGGCCGCGCTAGACGCCGCCGCGGGCGAGCGCCGGCCCGGCTGCCCGCGAGCTGCCTTGCTCGCTGCGAGGTCCGTGCAGCCAGCCGCGTCCCCGGCCGCGGCGCTCAGCCTTGAGAGAGGAGCCAGGCGCGGGCGGCGTCGATGTCGTCGAAATGCGCCTGGACGAGATCCTGGTCTTCGAACCTGAACACGGACCGCATCAGCGACATGCGCGCTACTGCCGAGCGCGGCAGCACGTAGGCTATCTGGCGCACCCCCAGCGCCGCCGTGCGCGGAAGCCAGCTCTCGTTCGCCCACCGCTGGTCGTCCTGCGTGGTGGGCCCGGCGCGGCGGCAATCCCCGAGGCACCGGGTCGCCTTCCTCTTGCGGATGAGATCGAGCGCCGTATCGAGCGCCGAACGCAGCTCCTTGCTGTCAGCGAACGCCTTCCACTCGACCAGCACGGCCTGAACATCGGCGTCCCAGGAGATGGTGACCCAGCGCTCCTCGAAGTGGATCAAGCGTTCCTCCTACCTCGACCATTCTAACCGGACGCTCCGCGGATGTCGCGAGCGCCGTGCACGGGCGCTCACGAGCGTGTTCGAGACGGCGAACCTCCCCTCGAGCGCTCCGTCGCGCGGCCGGTTGACCGCCGAGCGCGCCCCCTGTCCGAGAGGCTCAGTACCGGCGCTTCGATCGGGCGCGCCGGCCGAGCGCGTGGGCCACGCCGGCCTCCAGCGTCCCGAGCGTGGTGATCCCGCTCAGGTCGGTCCCGATCTCCACGAGGGCGCGCGCGATCTCGGGCGAGATGCCGGTGAGGATGACCTCCGTGCCCAGCAGGCGGGCCGCTCCGGCGGTCCTGAGCAGGGAGCTCGCGACCTGCTCATCCATGCTCCGCACGCCGGTCGTATCCAGGATGGCCACCGCGGCCTGGTGCGCCGTGATGCCCCGGAGGAGGGTCTCCAGGATCTGCTCGGATCGGACGCTGTCGATGGTGCCCACGAGCGGCATCACGACCAGCCTGGCGGCGAGCGGGATGAGGGGCGTGGAGAGCTCGCGGATCGCCCGTTGCTGCGCCGCGATGAGGTCTTCCTGCAGGCCCTGCCGCTCCTGCTCGACGCGCCGCTGCTCGGTCAGGTCGCGGATGATGGCGCCCTCGGCGTCGATCTGCCCGTCCTCGTCACGGATGGGGAACGTCGAGATCTCGCCCGGGAAGGTGCTCCCGTCCTGGCGGCGGCAGGTGGCGAGGGCGCGGATCGCGCCGGGGGACGCGCCCTCCTGGCGGTGCGCGCCGAGGCGCGCCAGGCTCTCGTCGTCGATCAGCTCCAGCAGCGGAGTCCCGACGCCCTCCTGACCGTACCCGAACATGCGGCGGAACGCCGGATTCGCGTACGTGATCTGGCCGCGCTCGGCGACAACGATGCTGTCCGGCGCGTTCTCGGCCAGGGCGAGGAAGGTGCGCAGCCTGCTGTTGAGCGACTGCACCTCCTGCTGCGAGCGCAGCTGCGCAGTCACGTTCAGGCCATGGAAGACGATCCCGAAGATATCGCCGCTCTCCCTGCGGAGGGCGGAGTAGTGGAACGTGAGGAAGGTTTGCTCCGTGGCGCCCGGGAACGTGAAAGGGACGTTCGCGGCGACGAGGGGCTCGCCCGTCGCGAAGACACGATCGAGCGCCGCGGCGATGCGCGGCCCCAGGGGCGGCGGGATGACGTCGACGAGGCGCCTGTCGAGCGGCTCATAAGAAGGCTCGAGGGCGCGCCACGCGCCGTTCACGATCTTGAACACGTGCTCCGGGCCGGTCATCACCCCGACGGCGGCGGGCATCCCCATGATGGCGGCGCGCAGCTCGTCCCGCTCCAGGCGCGCCTCGTCCCGCGCCCGTGTCAGCGCCGCGATCTGCTCCCGCAGATCTGCGAGCTCTGCCGTGAGATCCTCGACGGAGGTCATGCGCCAGCTCTATCACAACGCCGCAGGGCGCGAGCGCGCAAGCCGCGTTTGTGGGGGACCACGGCGACCGGCTGTCGGTGGGATACGCGTCGCCACCGCGGTGGTGAGGTCGGAGACCGCGCCGCTGCCGGCGGGCTTGCCGCGCACGCCCTGACACGTGATCACCTCGGCCCGGACGTGGCAGCTTGCCTGGTTCCTCCTGCGCTCGCTCCTCGTCTCCGGCAGGCGCCGGACGGCGAGGTGGCCGCCTCGGTGGTCGGCGCGAGCCGGCGCAAGCTCGCGGGGAGAGGCGCCGTCGACGGGCGCAGGGCGCGGGCAGCGGCGCGCTCAGCCCTTCTAGCGGAGGCGCTGCCCGGAGGCGGAGGCCTCAGCGATCGTGTCGACCAGGCGATGGAGCTTCAAGGCGTCACGGAACGTCGGCGCGAGCGAGGTGCCTTGCGCGAGATCCTTCGCGAAGGCCGCATAGACGTGCGCTATCTGGTGCGCGTCGTCGGACAGGCTCGATCTCGGGGTCCAGAGCAGGTGCTCGGGCGTCGGGAGCGGCTGGAGCGGCTGTCCGTCCCCGCGCGCGCCCGAGATGCTGATTGCAATGCCTCGAGTGCGGATTTCTCTGGAGGGGCGCCTCTCTGCTCCTGAGGAGGCGCTGCGCGGGGCCGCGCGGGCGGGCGCGCGATGCGATCGCTCGCGGGCGCGCGGCGCGACCGCGAGCGGCCCCTCGTCACCGTCGGCGATGTGCCGTCGGAGGGCGGCGCGGGCGCGTGTTGTCGGCGGCAGGCGGCCGCCAGTCAGGGCCTCACGGCCGTGCGGCGGCGGTGAGCGCGCGGGGGCGTCGGGCGACGGCGGCGCTGGGTCTCGCTGGCGCGGAGCGGCGCGGCGCTCCGCCGAGCGGGCTCACGGCGCGTCGAAGCGGTACGAGGTCGCCCGCGCCGACGCGCGCTGGCCGAACTCGTCGCAGAAGGCCGTCAGGGCGCGATAGCCGCTCGTGTCCAGCATCTTCCGGAACTCGAGGTGCGTGACGAGGCAGAACGTGCAGACCTCCATGTAGCTGAGGTCGCGGTCCTGGGGCAGCGCTGCGCGGGCCGCCTCGATGTTGTCGTCGAGCCAGGTGAGCATGTTGAGCAGGCTCGTTTGCAGCTTCGTGAGCTGCGCGTCGTCCTTGGGCGTCCCCGCGAGCTGGCTCATGATGAGCGTGACCTCGGTGGCCATGGCTTGCGTGGCGAGCTCCTGCGCGTTCGCCGCCCGCGCGTCGGTGAGGTGCTCGGGCCAGACCACGTGCGGTTTCGCCGGCGCCCGGCGGGCGAGCTCGCGGCAGATGTTGAGCGCGCCGAACCACGTTGTCGCCCCGGTTCGCAGGATGGGCATGCGGAGCGCGGGGTTACCCGCGTAGTCCGTCGCGTTCACGGAGCGCAGGTCGGGGACGACCTCGAAGGCGTAGTCGACCCCGAGCTCCGACGCGAAGATGCGGGTGACGCGCGTGAAGTGGGAGCTCGAGCGACCGACGAGCGTGGGGGTGTGGCCAGGATCGGGTGTGGGCTCGGTCACCAGATCCAACTATCACAAGCCCGACGCACGAGCGGGGAAGTTTGAAGGCCGTCCGGGAGGGGACGCGGCGACCCGACCCAGGTTGGGGACGCGGCGGCGGCCCGACCCAGGTTGGGGACGCCGGCGACCGACCCAGGTTGGGGACGCGGCGACCCGACCCAGGTTGGGGACACGGCGACCCGACCCAGGTTGGGGACACGGCGACCCAGGTTGGGGACACGGCGACCCGACCCAGGTTGGGGACGCGGCGACCCGACCCAGGTTGGGGACGCTCTCTCAGAAGCTACCAACCACCTGGACGCCGAGGCCGTCGTGGCCGAGGCGAGAGGGCAGAGCGCCGAGGATGCGCGGCTCGGAGCGCGCGACGTCCTCGCGCACGAGCGTCGTCTTCGGGAACAGGATCCCGCTCGCGAGCAGCGCGAGGCCCGCCGCCTGCAGGACGCCGTCGACCACGAACACGCCCTCCGCTCCGCTTGCGCCCTCCTTCGTCGCGTAGATCAGCGGACCGGCGACGGGGACGACGAGCAGCTCCTCGCCGGCAATGGAGCCCGTGACCGACACGGGCGTATAGGTGATGCTGAAGATGGTCGCCCCCGCGGTGATCAGCCCGCGACGCATGTTCGTCTCGAGGCGATAACCCGGTCGGATCGGGGTGCCCTCCTCGTAGTCGAGCACGATCGGGTCCGCCGCGGTGAGCACGGGCCGCGCCTTCACCGCCGTGAGCGACGCGTCGACGACCTTGCCTGCCCTCACGGAGATCGTCGTCGGCGGCGTCCCGAAGCCGTCGGCCCCGGACAGCACGATCACGTGCGTGCCCGGCTCGACCTTGCCCTCCCAGGGCGTCCTGCCCACGCGCACGCCGTCCAGCGCGATCTCGAGCCGCTTGCCCGTCTTCTCGGAGATGCGCGCGCGCCCGTGCGTCTCGATGGCCTTGAGGCTCGCGGCGACGCGCGCCGTCTGTCGGCCGAGGACCTCGACGCGCGCCTCGAACGGCTCGAACCCGTCCTTCTGGATCCGCACCGCGTGCGCGCCCGCCGCGACGCGCAGCGGGGCCGAGAGCGGCAGCTCGGCGCGGCGCTGGCCGTCGACGGTGACCACCGCGCCCGGCGCGCCGCCCTCGATCGCGATCGCGCCGACGACCTCGCGCAGCTGCTCCACCTCGGCGAGCGCCGCCTCCTTCGCGTCGGCCGGGAGCACGTTCCCGAAGTCGGAGAGGAGCGACTCGAACATCTCGAGCGCCTCGGTGGTGCGCCCGAGCTTCTGCAAGCAGCGCGCGGCGATGGAGGTGGCCCCCCACGTCGGGTAGAGCCGCCGCGACTCGAGGAACTCGGCCGCGGCGGCTTCCCATGCCTCGGCCCTGTACATGCGGAGGCCGCGCTCGAAGCGGACCTCGGCCTCGGCCTTCGCGTCGGTGGTGGGCGCGCTGGCCGCGGGCTGCGTGCGCCCGGCGTCCTGCGCGAAGAGCGGCGCCGCCCGGGCGGCGAGGAGGAGTGCGGCGATCGAAGCGACGCGTCGGGGAGAGCAGATCCGGTTTCGCATGGTCGAGGACGCGACGCCCGCAGCTTACAGGAACCCTGTCCCTTTCCCGCAACCTTGCGCGTGCGCCCCCGGCTACTCGAACGTGCTCGGGACGAGCGGATCCGCAGGCGGCCTCGGCGCCTCCGGGGGCGCCTTCTCCGCGGCCGGTCGGCGTGGCGGCTGCGGTCTGGCGCTCGGCGCGCCGCTCGGTCCAGCCGCCGCGGTGCTCCGGCCGGCTGCAGCGCTGCTCGGTCCAGCCGCGGGGCCGCTCGGTCCAGCCGCCGCGCCGTCGACCGCCATCGTCGGCGGGAACGCGCCGTTCTCGGTCACGACGACGTTGCCCACCCGCTCGACCCCCGCGCTGACGAGGCGCACGCGGTGGTTGCTGCCGAGCACGCCGGCGATTTCGACGAGCCCTTCGCGCACCTCGACGGGCGCCCCGTCCACCTCGACGGCGGCGTCCCTCGGCGCCACGGCCAGGACGACGCGCCGGAGGGCGCCGCCCGGGGCGACGGACGCGGGACCGGCCGCCTCGGCCGGCGCCGCCTCCGCCTCGCTGGCCGCCGGCGCGACGTCGCCCCCCGGTGCCGCCGCGCGCGGCGCCGCGAGGTACACGGCCGCGCCGACGACGCCGAAGGCGAGCAGGACCGCCGGCGCTCGGGACCACGCCGCGGCGCGGCCCGACGAGGCGCCGCTCGCCGTCCGGCTCGCGAGCGGACCGCCGGACGACGCGCTCACGAGGCTGGCGCGCCCGCTGTCCCGCGGCGGGTCGCTCTGGCTGGCCTCGCCGGCCCTCGCGAGGCTGCTCCGGTGCGGCGCGGGGGCGACGTCGAGCCTCGGCGCGCTCACGGCGCGCTCGCTGTCCGTGACGGTCACGAGCAGCTCCTGCCGCAGCGCGTGGCCATCCGAGAGCAGGGGGAGCATCGCGTCGAGCATCTCCGTCACGCTCTGGAAGCGGTCGCTCATGTTCAGCTGGAGCGCGCGGTGCACCACGGCGGCGACCTCGCGCGGCACCCACGGGGCGACGTCCTGGATGGGCGGGGCGGGCTCGGTGCAGATCATCACGAACAGGCGCGCGATCGAGGCGATGTGGTGGTGAGGCGCGTTCCCCGACAGCGCGGCGTACAGGACGACGCCGAGCGACCAGATGTCGGTGCGGTAATCGACGGTCCGGATGTCCTCGATCTGCTCCGGCGCCATGAAGAGCGGCGAGCCGAGCATCTTCCCGGTCGTGGTCAGCCCCGTCGTCACGCCGCCCTCCGACGGCTTGATCTTCGCGATGCCGAAGTCGAGGAGCTTGACCACGACCTCCCCGCCGCCGGAGCGCGCGAGGAACAGGTTCGCCGGCTTGATGTCCCGGTGGATCACCCGCGCCTCGTGCGCCTTCTGCAGGCCGAGGCACGCCTGGACGATGATGCGCAGCGCGACCTCGGGCCGGAGCGGCCCGAGGCGGTGCAGCAGCTCCCCGAGGTCCTCGCCGTCGAGGTACTCCATCACGAGGTAAGGCGTGCCGGTCGCGGGGTCCGTCCCGGCGTCGCGCACGCGGACGATGTGCGGGGTCTCGATGCCGGCCGCGGCGCGCGCCTCGCGCTGGAAGCGGCCGAGGGCGGTGGCGCTCTCCCGGCGCTTCTGCCCGCTGATGAGCTTCACGGCGACCTGCTCGCCGGTGTCGAGCTGCCGTGCCTCGTAGACGCAGCCCATCCCGCCCTCGCCGATCAGGCGGGTAAGTCGGTATTTCTGGTCGACGATCTGACCGTCCAAGCCGGCTCAGGGTAGGGCGAACGGCGCCTGGCTGCAAACCGACGCGTGCGCCGAGCAGAGACCAAACGCCCGCGGCCAGCCTGGCGCCGGGAGCCGCAGAGCCTGGGCGCGAACCGGGACTTCATCGTCTCCATGTACGCCTCTTGCGAGGTCTGGCGCCGCGCGTGGACCGGCGGCGCGGTGTCCTTCCCTGGCGAGGTACCGCAGCCGGTCGGTCCCGTCGGTGCGGCGCCCCTGATCCGACGAGCGGAGCCCCGCTCCCTCTTCTGGCCTGCGCGCCGTCGCTGCGACGTTCCCGTCGTCCGGCGCTGGTCTGTCACAGAGCGTCCTCGTCGGCCGATGACGGAGCATGACGTCACGCTCCTGGGCATTGCTCGCCGCGCTCCCCCTCCTGGCCTGTGGCTCGCGAGAGCTCGCCGCCGCCTCTCGCGAGGCCCGCCTCGCGCCGGCATCGACGCCCCCGCTGGCGCCCGCGCCGACCCCCGCGTCCGTGCCGATCCGCGCACCCGGGGTTGCTCCAGCGCCGCTCGCCGAGCCCGCGCCTGTCCCGGTGCCTTCCAATCCGATCGTCGCCCGCGCGCGCCTCGAGGTCGCGCGCGCGGTCACCTACGATCCCGCCTGGGTCGCCATCGGCTACCCCGGCGGTGATCCGGCCCCCGATCGCGGCGTCTGCACCGACGTCGTCATCCGCGCCGTCCGCGCCGCCGGCGTCGATCTCCAGAGGACGATCCACGAGGACATCCTCGCGCGCCCCGCCGTCTACACGACGGTGAAGCGTCCCGATCGTTCCATCGATCATCGCCGCGTCACGCCGATGCTCACCTACCTGCGCGCCCACGCCACGTCGCTCCCGACGACGTTTGACGGGGCCGCGGTGGGCACATGGGAGGCCGGCGATATCGTCGTCTGGTCCTTCGCGCCGTGCCCTTCGTGCACGCCGGATCACGTGGGCATCGTGAGCGATCACAAGGGCCCGCGCGGCATCCCGCTCGTCCTGCACAACATCGGCCCGAGGCCGAGCGAGGACGACCAGCTCGACGCCTGGACCGTGCTCGGTCACTTCAGGCTCCGCGGGGCGTCGGCGCCGGAGCGAATCGAGGGAGCTCGAAGCAGCGCCGACCCGTGAGGGTGCCCGGAGCGGTCCGGCGCGACTGCCGGCGCCGGCGGCCGGGAGCTGCGGCCACCCGTCCCCACGATCGTGGATCAGGTCAAGGGCGCGGCACCAGCACGGTGATCGAGGGCTCGTGGATCAGCTTGCGCCCGTCTCGCTCGACGGCCTCTTCGTTCAGATAGACCAGGAGCTGTCTCTTCACGTCGTCCGACATGGCGCTGAAATCGGTCTGGTAGATGAAGTCCAGCAGGGCTTTCCCGGTGGTCGACTGGTCGTCGAAGCAGAGGGTCACGTCGATGGTCTCGTCGTGCTCGGCCGTCTCGTATCTCAGGCCCAGCCGCTCCATGATGCCCTTCAGGCTCTCGCCCGTGATGAGCCCCGCCTCCGACGCCGTCCAGTAGCCTTGATAACCCGTCAGCGCGACGTACTTCTTGATCAGCGTGTACATCTGGCCGTGCTCGTGGTCGACCGTGATCACCAGGATCCCGCCCTGGTTGAGCATGCCGAGCGCCTCGCGGGTGAGCCGCTCTTCTTGCCCTGGCATGTGATAGATCGAGTGCATGTAGAACACGCAGTCGAACCGCTCGTCCGTCTTGAAGTCTTCGATCCTGGTCGCGCGCACGTCGAACTGTACCCCGGCCAGCTCAGGACGCCGCGTCATGGCGGTGAAGTGTTCCCGGTGGATCGCGTTTGGCTCCAGCGCCACGTAGCGCACCGAGCCGCCTTCCGGTGCGACGCGCCTGAACAGCCGGGCGACGTCGGCGTCCACGTCGCCCGGCCCGGGACCCACGCTCACTATCGACAGGTCTCTCCTGCCGCTCGCCACGATCTTTCGGAGGTGCGGCTCCATCAGATCGAGCGTGCCTCGATGGTCGTAACGGCGGCTGTCGAAGAAGATGCGCCATGCGGTCGCGTACGCTCGATCGGCTTGAATCTGGCTGTCTGTCATCGCTGTCGTCGACCTCGTTGGTGATGCGTGACTCGTCGTGGATGCAGCCTCGGGCGCGCTGATCTGGACCGGGCGGCCAGACGTGCATGCGCCTCGGCGCACCCTGACGACCCGTCACCCCTCGCGACCCGCGGCCAGGCGCAGGTCGAGGTGCCGAGCCGATCGCACGAGGGCTCTCTGTCGATCAGCGCGTGCAGCACGGTCGTACAATGAAACGACCGCGACGAGGAGCTTGACTTTCGGAACGCGTCTGGACTCCTTGTTCCCTGGTGCTGATGGAGGCGCTCAAGGATGTCGGTACGGTGGTGTGGGAGCCGCTCCACCGCTTTCGCTTCGAGCTGCCGGGGGAGGCGACCGCCTGAGAGTGCCGTTGCTGACCCGCGGCGAGGGCGTGCTCGAAGCCGCCTCCGCTCATGGCTGGCGCGACCGCATGGAAGACCTGCTGCGCGTCGTGCGGCGGGTGACGAGCCCAGCAGGAAGGATGCGATGACCACGACCGATGGATTCAAGATCGACATCGCCCTCGTGAGCCGGCTTGTCGCCGCGCAGTTCCCGCAGTGGGCCGACCTGCCGATCAGGCCGGTGGCATGGGATGGATGGGACAACAGGACCTTTCACCTGGGCGAGCGCATGAAGGTGCGTCTGCCGAGCGCCGAGGGCTACGTCGCCCAGGTGGAGAAGGAGCATCGCTGGCTGCCACGGCTCGCGCCGCTCCTGCCCCTTGCCGTTCCAACGCCCCTTGTGCTGGGACGACCCGGCTTCGGGTATCCCTGGCCATGGTCGGTCTACGGCTGGATCGAGGGCGAAACCGCGTCGGTCGAGCGGATCGCCGACCTCGCGGGCTTCGCGACCGAGCTCGGTCGTTTCCTCGTTGCCTTGCAGCGGATCGATGCCGCAGGCGGCCCCCTGGCCGGCGAGCACAACTTCTTCCGCGGCGGGCCGCTCTCCGTGTACGACGCCGAGACGCGCCAGACCATCGCCGCGGTGGCCAGGGACGTCGACGCGGGCGGAGCGACGGAGGTGTGGGAGGCTGCGCTTGCGGCCAGGTGGCGGGGCCCGCCGGTGTGGGTCCACGGCGACATCGCTGTCGGAAACCTGCTGGTCAAGGAGGGGAGCCTTCGCGCCATCATCGATTTCGGCAGCTCCGGCGTGGGTGATCCGGCTTGCGATCTGGTGATCACCTGGACCTTCTTCGCGGGCGAGAGCCGGGACGCATTCCGGGCGGCGGTGCCGGCCGACAGCGCGACCTGGGCCCGCGCCCGCGGCTGGGCGCTGTGGAAAGCGCTCATCACCTTCGCGAGGAGCGGGCGCTCCCATCCGGCGGAAAAATCGCCCCGCGATGTCATCGCCGAGGTGCTGGCCGAGCACCGGCAGCAGCACGGCTAGCCGCCGCTGTCCTGCCCGTCGGGGGGACCGCGGAGATCGGATATTTCGCCCGGGACGTATGTGCGGAGCATCGGCCAGTAGCGAGCCGACCGAGTTTGGGCCAGCGGCGGCGGCGATCCGGCGACCCGACCCAGGTTGAGGGACCCGACCCAGGTTGAGGGACCCGACCCAGGTTGAGGGACCCGGCGGTGAGGGACCCGACCCAGGTTGCGACGACCCAGCGGCGACCTGACCCAGGTTGAGGGACCCGACCCAGGTTGAGGGACCCGACCCAGGTTGAGGGACCCGACCCAGGTTGAGGGACCCGACCCAGGTTGAGGGACCCGACCCAGGTTGCGGCGGCGACCCGACCCAGGTTGCGGCGACCCGACCCGCCCCAGGTCGGGGCAGCATCGGTCCCTGCCAGCAGCGCACTGCCAACCTGGGTCGGGCGCTCGAGTCGCCGCGGAATACACTCCCCTGCATGTCCCACCCATCGCTCACGCCGTCCGTCCCGGTTGACACCGGCACGCTCCTCGAGCGCGCCCGCCGGGTCGCGGCGCTCGTGCTCGCTCCGGCGGCGAACGCCACGGATCAGTCCGAGACGGTTCCTCGCGAGAACCTCCGTGCGCTTGCGGACGCCGGTCTCCTCGGGATCGCGACGCCTGCGCGCTACGGCGGTCACGGCGTCCCGGCGCGGATTGCGCGCGAGTACCTGGAGATCATCGCCGGCGCCTGTGGGGTGACGGCGTTCGTCCAGATCCAGCACGCCACCGCCGCGTGCCCGCTCATCGCGCGAGGCGACAACGAGGCGCTCAAGGAGCGCGTCCTGCCTCGCTTCGCCTCCGGCGAGCGCTTCTGCACGGTGGGCTTCTCGCATGTCCGCCGCCCGGGCCCGCCGATGGTCAGGGTCGAGCCCGATGGCGACCATGTTCGCCTCCACGGCACCGTGCCCTGGTTGACCGGCCACGGGATCGCCGACGACGCCGTCATTGCCGGCACGCTCCCCGATGGCCGCCTGATGTACGTGCTGACGTCGCTGCAGGCCGGGGAGTCCATCGTGCCATCGCCGCCGCTCCGCCTGTGCGCGATGAGCGCCTCGGCCACGGTGTCGCTGACGCTGCGTGACCTGCGCGTCGGCCCCGATCAGGTGATCGCCACCGTGACGCGCGAGCAGCAGGCCGTCCGCGACGTGGCGGGCATGCTGACGCCGTCGGCGCTCTCGTTGGGCGTGGCCGGCGCCGCCGCCGCCCTGCTCGCGGAGCTGGCCGAGCGCCGCGGCAGCACACACCTTGCTGGCGCCGCGCGGGCATTCGAGGACGAGCGGGAGGCCGCCCGCGCCGAGGTCGACGCGTGGGCGGACCGGCCGGAAGCGGAGGGATACGGCGAGCACGTGGTCCGCGTTCGCGCCTGGTGCATCGATCTGGGCGTCCGCGCCGCGCACGCGGCGGTCATCGCGAGCGGCGGCAGCGCCAATCTCCTCGACCATACGGCGCAGCGCCTCTTCCGCGAGGCGATGCTCTATTCGCTCACGGCCCAGACGCGCGACTTGCAGACGGCGACGGTGCAGCGGCTGCTCGCCCGAGGAGGCCGCGCGACGGGCCCCGTCGGGCCATGAAGGCGGTTTTCCGATCGACCGGCGACCCGACCCAGGTTGAGGCGACCCGACCCAGGTTGAGGGACCCGACCCAGGTTGAGGGACCCGACCCAGGTTGAGGCGACCCGACCCAGGTTGAGGCGACCCGACCCAGGTTGAGGCGACGGAGGCGACCCAGGTTGAGGCGACGGAGGCGACGACGGTCCGAACGCTCGGCTGATCAGCCCTCCGGGAGCGGGATGAACTCGGCGTCGTCGCCGGGGATCCTGGGGAAGCGGCCCTCGCGCCAGTCGGCCTTCGCGCGCTCGATGCGCTCCTTGGAGCTCGCCACGAAGTTCCAGTAAATGTGGCGCGGCCCGTCGAGCGGGGCGCCGCCGACCAGCAGGAGGTTCGTCGTGCCGACCGCCTGAACCGCGGCGTGCGCGCGCGGGCGGAGCACGAGCATCGCACCCTCGCCGAAGCGCTTGCCGTCGCAGTCGATGGCCCCGTCGACCACATAGACGGCGCGCTCCTCGTGC
This sequence comes from Sorangium sp. So ce1153, assembly GCF_051521595.1. Taxonomy (NCBI): domain Bacteria; kingdom Pseudomonadati; phylum Myxococcota; order Polyangiales; family Polyangiaceae; genus Sorangium; species Sorangium sp. So ce1153. The sequence continues at coordinate 9,275,612 of NZ_CP150361.1, read as the reverse complement.
TCGTCGTCGATCGGCAGCGTCGCGCCGGCGTCGAGCTTCGCGTGCACGTAGAGCGTCGGCGACAGCACCCCTGTGGGCGCCTTCGCGCCGTACGCGGTCCCGGCGACGACGTGCAGCTCCGCGCCGGGACGGCTCACGACGGGCATCGTCGGGCGCGGGTGATGCTCGAAGCGCGGCTCGATCTCCTCGTCCTCCAGCGGGAGCGCGACCCACGTCTGGATCCCGTGCATCCGCGCGCCGCGCGCCCGCACCTCGGGCGCCGTCCGCTCCGAATGGACCACGCCCCGCCCGGCGACCATCCAGTTCACGTCGCCCGGCCGGATCGGCTGCTCCGAGCCGAGGCTGTCGCGATGCACGAACTCCCCTTCGAGGAGATACGTGATGGTCGCGAGCGCGATGTGCGGGTGTGGCCGGACGTCGATCCCCTGGCCCGGCGCAAAGTCGACCGGACCCATGTGATCGAAGAAGAGGAACGGCCCCACGTGCCGCCGCTGCGTCGAGGGGAGCGTCCGCCGCACCGTGAAGCCGCCCAGATCCCGCGGGCGCGACTCGATCACGAGATCGATCACCCCGCTGTCTCCGCCCAGGCACTCCGGTTCCTTGTCGGGATATCGGCTCATCGAGATCTCCTGCTGCTCACGCCTCGCCCGAGGCCACGCTGGCTCCAGAGGAGCCCCCGAGGGGTGCCTCCTCGAATACCACGTCCACCACGTCGGCCACCATGTCCGCCGTGGGCCATCAGCCATGGGTCGCCCGGCGCGCGGCGACGGCGCGACCCGCCCGGCTCAGCGGTCCGCGGGGCGCGCGGCGGGCCTCGAGGGCATCGCCTCGCCCCCCGCGCAGGCCCGGATGAGCCCGGCCACGAGCGGCGGCAGCTGCCCGGCGAGCGCGGCGCGCTCCGGCTGGAACAGCGTCGCGACGAAGAACGGATGTCCATCCAGCTCCACGGCGCGCACATCGCCGGCATCGTCCTCCGCGCTGATCCGCAGCGCGCCCGAGACAAGCGCGGCCTGGAAGTCCCGGTTCAGGCCGTAGCGGCAGCGGTACCCTTCCGCGGCCTCCGCGCAGCCGTAGGCCTGCGCGGTGCGGGTCCCGGCGCGGAAGCGGACGGCGCCGGTCGCCTCCACCAGGGAGCATTCCAGCGGCGCGATCACCGCGCGCTGCGCCTCCGGCGCCGTCTCCGCGTGCTCTGCGTCCGACCAGCCCAGCACATTGCGCGCGTACTCGATGACCGCGTGCTGGAAGCCGCCGCAGGTGCCGAGGAACGGGCGCCGCTGCTCGCGGGCGAAGCGGATCGCGCGCAGCGCGCCGTCCATGCTCCGGTACGGGCTCGCCGGCACGCACCAGAGGGCGTCGTAATGGGCCACGCGGGAGACGTCGGTCACCTCCTCGGTCGGCACCCATTCGAACGAGAGCGGCGCGGCCAGCGCCTCTCCCGCCAGCCGCAGCGCCGCCGGGATGGCCCGGTGGGCGGTCACCGCATCGTCGCGATCGCCGACGAGCCCCAGCTGAATCATCGCCTTCACGCGCCCCACTATAGCGGCCCGACCCGGGTCGCGATAGCAAGCCGCGGCTGGCGTGCGGCCCGCGACCCGACCGGAACCGGGGCGTCGAGCGACACGAACGAAGCACTCACGAGGACGTGGCCGGACCAGCGGACAGCCCTCTTGACGCCCATCGGCCAGCGCTGCTCGCCAGCTGTTTGCCGGGCAAAGAGAGGATGCTAGCCTCCCGGACCATGAGACGTGACAGCCCTGGCGCCCCGACTCAACCCGTGTCCAGCGAAGCACGAGACTACTTGATCCGGCAGCTCGAGATAGCATGGCAGCTGACCAGCTACCACCTCGAGGGGCTCACCACCGAGGAGTGCTTGTGGCGCCCTGCTGACGCGGGGCTGCACGTCCATCAAGCCCCGGATGGCAAGTGGCGCGCCGGCTGGCCGGAGCACGAGGGGTATGATCTCGGCCCGCCGAGCATCGCGTGGCTGACGTGGCACCTCGGCTTCTGGTGGTCCATGGTGCTCGACCACTCGTTCGGCGAAGGAGCCCTCACGCGCGAGGACGTGACGTGGCCCGGCAGCGCCGAGGGCCTGCGCGCGTGGATCGGCGACCTGCAGCGACAGTGGCGAGCGGCGCTCGAGCAGGCCACCGACGACGATCTGCGATCGGCGCGGCGGACACGATGGCCCTTCCAGGATCGTCCGTTCGGTGACGTCGTCGCATGGGCCAACATCGAGCTCACGAAGAACGCTGCCGAGATCGGCTACGCGCGCTTCCTCCACGCACGAAGGCCGCGCAGCTAGTTTCGCCTGTCGGAAATCTCGCCAGGATTCCTGATGCCACGCGGCGGGCATGCGACCGCAGGCGCCGAGGGCCGCAGCCAGACGCCGCGGCGGTCACGTCGCCGGGCCGCCGAGCGCCACGGCGAGCCGAACGCGCCCATTCCGATGGTCAGCTCGTGGCCATCGGCGATCAGGTGGGCGCGTTCATAATAAAGATGCAGCTCGATGCGAACAGCGGGATGACGCCTTGTTTCACGCCTGGAACGCGGCCGTTCCAGAGCGCCGCCTGGCGCCGCTCCGTATATCGCCACATACTCCGGACGTGACCCTTGAGCGGTCGCGGGGCGGGTTTCGTAGACCCGGCTCCGGGCCTCCCGCTCCAGCGGTCCACCCAACGGTATTCGACCCGGTGTGCCCATGGGCTCGCTCGGAGACGCCATTGCCGAGCCGGGCATGCCGTGATCACAGGGCCCGTCATTCTGCTTGCTGACGAACGCTTGGTTGACGTCGATGGCGTTTGCAGCCGCCTGGTAGGGCGGACTGCCTCGGCGTGAACCATCGCCATCACTGAATCATGATGTGGAGACAGAATGAAGAAGAAAGAGCTTTATAATAAGTTAGGTCTCATGGTCTGCGCCGGCGCCGCGCTCGGCCTCTCCTCGGCCTGCCTGGGCGCCGACGAGTCAGACGAGCCGCTCGAGCCGCAGTCGTCCGAGATCATCGACGGCGAGATCGCCGAGGCGAGCCTCTCGGCCGTCCACCCCGCCGGCGAGGTCGTGCTCTACGATCTCCCGAGCTTCTCCGGCGTCTCGCAGAGCTTCGGGATCGGCCGCCACGACGTCGAGGACCTCACGATCATCGGCAACGACCGCGCGAGCTCGATCAGGGTCCCTGCCGGGCTCCGGGTCACGGTCTTCTTCAACGCCAACTTCGAGGAGGGGGCGTACGTCTATACCTCGGACACGGACCTCGTGGCTGCGGGCACGAACGGCGTGTCCGTGAGCGCGAACGACATCATCTCGAGCCTCGTCGTCTCGCGGGCCTCGGACCCGCAGCTGGATGTGGTCACCTTCTACGAGCACGCCAACTTCTCGGGCGAATCGTTCGTGTACAGCGTCGGCGGCAACTTCCTTTTCAACGGCCCCTGGAACAGGCGAATCAGCTCCGTCCGCGTCCCCCCCGGCTTCAAGCTGACGCTCTACGACGGGTACGTGTGGTTCTCGCCGAATTCGCGCGTCTTCACGGCAGACGCGAACCTCGCTCCCCACGGCTTCGACGACCAGACCCAGAGCTTCATCATCGAGCGCTTGTAGGCTCGAGCGCGCGCGACCGTGGCCCAGAGCAGCCGGGCCGGTCCCGAGCCGCCGTCCTTTCATCGCCTGGTGCCGCGCGGTCCCCGCCGGCACCGCGGTGCTCGTCTCCCTGTTCCATCGGTACGCCGCCGACTACCCCCTCGCCTCGACATCACGAACGGCGCGATCGCGTCCTCCGCCGCGCGCGCCGCCGCGAGGAGGCGTGACATTGCAATCGTGCGCCCGCAGGCGAATACCTCGGTCACCTGTCCAGGGCCGTGATTGGTTCTGCCCGCACGTCGACACCAGGTTGGTGGTTGCAGCTGTAGGGTTGCTCAGCGCTGCCCATCCGGGGTCCGGGCGTCGAGCCCCAGCGCGAGCGTCGACCAGGGGACGGCAGGTCCCTCTCACCGTTCGGAGCCGATGATGATCCCTCGAATGCGCACAATTCATGTGGTGCCTGGAACGCTCGTCGCGCTGCTGGTGGCCGCAGGCTGCGGGTCGGACGCCGGCAGCGACCCGGCGGGCAGCGGCGGCAGCCCGGCCGCGGAGGGCACGCCGTCGAGCGGCGACTCGGGTGTGGGCGGCTCGCTCCAAGGGGCGAGCGGGTCGGGCGCGGGGGGCGGCGTCGCGACCGGCGGCACATCGGGCGCTGGCGCGCCTGGCTCGGGCGGCTCCGACGCCGCCGGCGGCGCGGGCACCGGAGGGGCGGGGACGGGCGGGACCGGCGGAGGGGCGGGGACGGGCGGGACCGGCGGAGGGGCCGGAACGGGCGGCAGCGGCGGAGGGGCCGGAACGGGCGGCAGCGGCGGTGGTGATGCGGCGTATCCCTGTGATGGAGACACGGCCAGTTACAACGCCGTCGTGACAAGGTCCGGATCCACCTGGGCCGCGCAGAACGGCACCCGCAACGTCTATAGCGGCGGCGACATGCGGGCCGCGGTGCAGGCGGCGCTCGACAGCTTGAGCTCCGGCCGCACCACCAAGGAGAGCGTGCTGGTCCAGGGCTCTGGCACGATGACCGCGGGCTCGCGGATCAGCGTGCCCAGCTTCGCCGTGCTCAACGTCTGCGGCACGATCGACGTCACCGGCAGCGGCTCCGGCGACATGGCGCCCATCTACGCGCGCGGCCGGACCGATATCGAGATCCCGAACGTCACGATCACCGGCACCCCGATCTACGCCATGTTCTTCCGCGACGTCGAGAACCTGCGCCTCGGCCACGTCGAGCTGCGTGTCTCGAGCGGCCTCGGCGTCCGCATCGACAATCACGGGCGCTCGAACCGCGCCGACAAGGTGACGAACATCGAGATCGATCACGTCTACGCCGAGGGGACCGGATCTCACGGCGTCGAGACCTATGGCGTCGACGACCTCCGCATCGGCGCCGTCATCGCCCGCGACACAGGGGAATGCGGCCTGCTCCTGAACGACACGACCAACGCCGAGATCGGGACGGTGGACGCCGTGAACGCGGGCGCTGGCACCGGCTACGCGGCGTTTCGCCTCGCCAACCGCGCGGGCCGCGTCGGCAGCAGCTACCCCACCAACATCCACGTCGGCGAGGTCATCGCCCGCGGCGGCGGGCGGGGGATCTTCTGCGTGTCCGAGAGCGGGGGCGTCACGATCGACCGGATCGACGTCGCCGACACGGGCAGCAACTCGATCCTGCTCGAGAACTGTCACAACGTGAACATCGCCGCTGAATCCGGGACCGTGACCGGCGGCGGCGACATCCGGCTCGCCGCGCGCGCCGAGTTCGAGAACTCCTCGGACATCACGATCCAGAACCTCGCGATAACGAACACGGACGTCAACGAGAACCCCTGCGCCACGAACAGCACCTTCCGCAACCTCACGCTGGTGAACGCGCGCGACAACAGCTGCGATTAGTCCCGCCCGCCGCGCCCGAAATGAGACGCGCCCGAGCCCCCTCCGGGGGAGCTCGGGCGCGAACCTCACGTGGTCGTGGCGTCGCTCAGCCGCCGCGGTCGAGGAACTCCATCAGCCACTGCATGGCCGGTCGCATGGTGCCGTCCTGCCGCTGGATGCCCGTGTTGTCCCGCCAGGTCGTGCCGACGATGTAACCCCAGAGCGTGATGCCCTTGATGGAAGGGTGATTCCAGTACATCGTGAACTGCTCCTCCATCACCCGCTTCTGCTGGTTGTCGTCCGCGATGCCGATGTCGTACTCCGTGACGTACAGGGGCTTCCCCAGCGCGGCCATCTTGTCGAGGTAGCTCTTCACGGTGCTGGTGTTGATCTTGTACGCGTCGTGGGCCTGCGCGCCGAGCGCGTCGACCGGGGCGCCCGCGTCGATCACCGCCTTCGCGATCCGCATGAAGTTGTTGTGGTCGTTCTCGTACTCGATGTTGTTGTAGTCGTTGAGGATCAGGACCGCGCCCGGGCAGAACTCGCGAGCCCACTTGAAGGAGTTGACGATCCAGTCCCAGCCGCTGGCGCCGTCGCCGCCGATGCCGTTCTTGTAGGAGGGCGTGGTGTGGGGCGGCGGCTCGTTGACGACGTCGATGTACTTCGTGTCGGGGTAGCGCTCGCAGAACGACTTCATCCAGTCTCGCACGGCCGACTGCTGCTCCGCCCCGGAGAGGCGCCCGACCCAGTCCGGCTGCTGGCTGCCCCACACGAAGACGTGGTGCTTGAAGATGATGTTGTTGTCCTTCGCGTACTTGTAGATCGCGTCGAGCTTGCTCCAGTCGCGGCTCCCGCGGGACCTCTCGACGGAGCCCCACTTGCCCTCGTTCTCGGGCGTGATCTGGTTCCAGTACCGGGCGAAGCCGTCGCGCACCGCGCCGCTCGTCGTGATGTTGCCGACGAACTTCTGCTCGGGCTCGGAGCCGCCGGCGCCGGTGGTCGCGCTGCTCGTGGTCGCCGGCTCGCCGCCGCCCGCGTTCGACCCGCCCGTCCCGGCGCTGGTCGTCACCGCGGATCCGGTGGTGCTGGTCGTGACGCCGGCGCTGCTGGAGGTGGTCGCTCCAGGTCCGCTGCTGACCGTCGTGCTGGCGGTGGTGCCGCCGCCCCCCGCGCCCCCCGCGCCTCCAACGCCATCGCCGGTCCCGTCGCCCCCAGAGCAGCCGAAGAGCGTCGCCATTCCGAGCGCGATCCAGGTCGTGCCGCACAGCCATCGAGAAGAAAGGTTCTTGTTCATGTTGGACTTCCGCGAGTGGTGTAGCTCCAGGTCCTTGGAGCGGGAGAGCCGGTGAGCAGCATCACGAACCGGAGCGCATACGCTCCGGGGTACGCACGCCACGCACCTCGGCACCTACAATTCCCGCCACCCCTGAAAGTGATCAAAGGTGCCCGAAAGCAGCTGCATATTCCCTGTCTAAGAGAAATATGCAGCCATGGTGTATTGCGACCATGTGGCAAATCTCCACCTCGAGAAGAGCGCCGTGGGCATGTCGCGCCCCGAGCCGACCTGCGGTAGCACTCCTCCGCACCACGCTTTCGCGGCGCACAGGGTTGAGGAGGGATCGATGTCGAAGATCGCACTTGTCACAGGCGCGAACCAGGGCCTCGGTTACGCGATGGTCGCCCGTCTCTGCCAGGACCTGCCGCCGGGCAGCACCGTGTACCTCGGGGCGCGGGACCCGGAGCGCGGCGAGGCGGCCGTGGCGCGCCTGCGCGAGGAAGGCCTGCAGCCGGCGCTGGCCCGGCTGGACGTGACGGACGACGCCAGCGTCCAGGCCCTGGCGGAGACGGTGGCGCGCCGTCACGGCGGGATAGACATCGTGCTCTCGAACGCCGCCGCGCGCATGGTCAAGGAACTGCCGCAGGCGGCCCAGGTCCGCACCTTGATCGACACGAACAACCACGGCACCTACCGGATGATCCGCGCCTTCGGACCCCTGCTGCGCGACGGCGGCCGGTTCTTCGTCGTCGCGAGCTCCTTCGGCTCCCTGACCAGGCTGGATCCGCGGCTCCACCACCTCTTCGACCCCGCCACGCGATCTCTCGAGGACATCGAGCGCGTCATGGACGAGTACGTCGAGCTCGTCGAGCGCGGCGAGGCAGAGGCCCACCACTGGCCGGCGTGGATCAACATCCCGTCGAAGATCGCGCAGGTCGCTTCCATGAAGGTGGTCGCGCGCCAAAGGCAGGCCGAGGCAGCGCAGCGCGGGCTCATCATCGCCGCGCTCTGCCCCGGGCTCGTGGACACCGACGCGTCACGCCCGTGGTTCGACGACATGTCGTCGGCGCAGTCGCCGGCGGACGCCGCGAAGAACGTCCTCTGGATCTGCACGCAGCCCGTCGAGTCGCCGCAGGTCTACGGTGAGCTCGTTCGGCATCGCCAGATAGTCCCCTGGGTGTGACGCGGCGGCCGGGCGCGGGAGAGCCGCGCCCGGCGCCGGTTCGACGCGCTCGAGACCGAGGTCCACCGCGTGGGCCGACAGCGACGCATGACGTTCACGGCCCCTTACCGCAACGACACGAAGCGCAAGAAGGAGACAGCATGAGCCCCCGACCCAACGGCCGCGTCCGAGGCACGGCGACCGGCGCCGATCTCGTCATCACGCGCAGCTTCCGCGCGCCCATCGAAGACGTCTGGCAGAGCGTCACCGCCTCCGAGAGCACGGCGCGCTGGATCGGCCCGTGGGAGGGGGAGGCGGGGCCCGGCAAGACGGTGCGCCTCCAGATGGCGTTCGAGAAGGGCGCGCCGTCGTGCGACGTCTCGATCGACGCGTGCCAGCCGCCGCACCACCTCGCTGTCTCGATGAAGGATGATCACGGCGACTGGCGTCTCGAGCTCTCGCTCACGGCGAAGGGCGAGACCACCGAGCTCACCTTCGTCCAGCACCTCGCCGATCCAGCGCTCGCCGGCGATACAGGGCCAGGCTGGGAGTACTACCTCGACATGCTCGTCGCCTCCCGCCTCGGCCAGCCGCTGCCCGACTTCGCCGACTACTATCCATCGCAGCGCGCTTACTACCTGGGCGACGCGCGCGCGCAGGAGTAGCAGCGACGGCGCGCTCACGGCACCGGGATCAGCTCACCTTCCGGGTGTGCCGGATCGGCCGTCTCCGCCCACGTGTTGTCCTGCCAGAGGAACCGCTCCGGGTCGGCGGCCTGCGCCTCCGGGTCGGAGGTGCCCTCTCGGTCGGCGGAGATCAGCCCGTAGAAGAAGCTGTCGCCGTGCTGGTTCCCGACGAACCGGACACGTGTCGGCATCCCGCTGCCCTGCTCGCGGTCGTAGAGGGTGTAGTTGCCGCCGTCGATGAAGTTGTCCTTGATCAGCACATCGTCCGTCGGACCGAAGTCGCAGGTGATGTTGATGGCCGCGGTCTCCTCGCCGTCGTGCTCGATGCGATTGCGGAGCACGGAGGTCGGCTGGCTCGTCCCGTAGATCTCGATCTGATCGCGGTGCGCGATGCCGTCGTAGGGGATCGGGTCGTGGAGGTAGTTCTCCTCGACGCGGCCGCCGCTCAGCCTCATCCCATTCTCCTGTTGCGATACGTCGTTGCGCCGGCATACCCCGTCGCCGCTCGTCGTCACGTCGATGCCGATCGTCCCCGTGGCTCCGCCATGGATCGTGTTCCACTCGACGCGCCAGCCCGAGGGATTCGTCTCGTACCCGATCCAGATCCCCCGCGCGTCGACCTCACCGTCGAGGTCGACGTCGCAGCAACGGGCGGTCACGTCGTCGGCGAGGATCTTGATGGCCCCGACGATACGCTTGTTCTCGATGACGGTCCCCGCCACGTCGACGATGTACGGCCCGTCGTAGTCGGTGAGCTGACCGCAGGGTAGCCCCGCCGCGATCGCCCCCGCGATACCCGTGTTGGCGGCGCCGACGTCGCGACCATGGGCCACGTCCCCGCCGTCACCGCCGCTTCCGCCGGCGCCGCCGCTCCCGCCGTCACCGCCGCTCCCGTCGACGCCGCCGTCACCGCCGCTTCCGCCGTCACCGCCGCTCCCGCCGGACGTCGACGCGCTTCCTGCCCCCGCGGAGCCACGCTCGCCGTTCTCCGGCTCCGAGCAGGCGATCAAGAAGGCAAGCGGCGCAGCCAGCAGGAGAGCGGAGGCCCTCGTTCGTCCGTGCATCTCCACAAGCTACCGCTCGCCCGCCCGCGTGGGAAGCCTGGTGAGCCGCGTCAGGCGCTGTCCGCCGACCAGCGCCCGATGCGGGAAGCGCGCTTCCCGAGCGACTCACATCCCGAGATACGCCCTCCGGACTTCCTCCTTCTTCGCCAGCTCGCTCGCCGCTCCCTCCAGGTGCACGCGCCCCTCCGCCAGCACATACGCGTAGTCGCTCACCGCCATGGCCATGGCCACGTTCTGCTCGACGAGGAGCATCGTCAGCCCCTCGGCCTTGAGCCGGCGCAGCGACTCGAAGAGGTCCAGCACCAGCCGCGGCGCGAGGCCCAGCGACAGCTCGTCGAGCATCAGCACCTTCGGCTCCGCCATCAGCCCGCGCGCGACGGCGACCATCTGCTGCTCGCCGCCGCTGAGCGTGCCAGCCTTCTGGCCGCGGCGATCCGCGAGGCGCGGGAACATCTCGAAGACGCGCTCCAGGTTGCGCCGCAAGCCCGGCTGCGCCCGCCGCGAGAAGGCGCCGAGCTCCAGGTTCTCGTGGACCGTCATGTCGGCGAACAGCTGCCGTCCCTCCGGCACCAGCACGAGCCCCTCGCCGGCGCGGGCGTGCGCCGGGAGGCGCGTCACGTCGCCGCCCGCGAAGACCACCGAGCCGCTCCACGCCGGGAGCAGCCCCGTCACCGCGCGCAGCAGCGTCGTCTTGCCAGCCCCGTTCGACCCCACGAGGGCCGTCAGCTTCCCCGGCTCGAGGCGGAGCGTCACCCCCCAGAGGATCTGCACCTCGCCGTAGCCTGTGGCCAGATCAGTCACTTCGAGCGCGGCCGCCATCCGAGCCTCCTGCCAAGAGCTCCTGCCCGAGCTTCGGGTCGCCGAGGTACGCCTCGATCACCTTCGGATCCGCGGCCACTTCCCGCGGCTCCCCCTCGGCGATGAGCTTGCCATAGTCCAGGACCACGATCCGGTCCGACAGGCTCATCATCGCCTGCATGAGGTGCTCGATCATCACGATCGTGACACCCTGGCCGCGGATGTGGCGGATGGTGTCGATCATCCGGGCCACCTCGGCGGGGTTCAGGCCCGCGAGGACCTCGTCGAGCAAGAGCAGGTACGGCCGGGCCGCGAGGGCGCGGGCCAGCTCCAGCCGCTTCTTCTGCGCGACGTTCAGGCTGCCAGCCAGCTGCGCGGCGCGCTCGCCGAGGCCGCCGAGGCCCACGAGGGCGAGCACCTCGTCCGCCACGCGGGCCGCGGCGCCGCGCCCGTGGCGCTCGCGGCCGTAGCAGGCGCCGAGGATGACGTTCTCGCGCACCGTGAGGTCGTGGAGCGGCCGCACGATCTGGAAGGTGCGGGCCAGCCCGAGGTGCGCCACGCGGTACGGCGGAAGGCCGGTGATGTCCTGACCGCGGAACACGATGCGGCCCTGCTCGGGCGCGTGCACGCCGCTCACCACGTTGAAGAGCGTCGTCTTGCCGGCGCCGTTCGGGCCGATGAGGCCGAGGATCTCCCCTTCGTCGACGCCAAACGCGACGTCGCTCAGCGCCTGCAGGCCACCGAAGCGCTTCGCTATCCCCTGGACCTCCAGCATCATTCGAGCACCCCCCGCGCGCGGGGCAGTCGCGCGCGCAGCCAGCCGACGACCCCGGAGGGCACGAACAGGACGATGAGCAGGAGCACGCCCCCCGCGAAGGCGAGGTGAAGGTCCTTGAAGAGCGGGGTCGTGAGCAGGAAGCTGCGGAGACGGTCGTACGTCGCGGCGCCCAGGACCGGCCCGAGCGCCGTCCCGGCGCCGCCCAGCATCACCATGACGAGCGTCTCGATCGAGGTGTGCAGCCGGAAGGCGTCGCCCGGCTCGACATTGCCGTTCTTGAAGAAATAGAGCGTGCCGACGACGCCAGGGAAGAACGCCGACAGCACGTAGGCGAGCGTCTTCAGCCGCGGCGCGTTCACGCCCATGACGAGCGCCGCGTCCTCGTCCTCGCGGATGGCGAGCAGGCCGAGCCCGAACCGCGAGCTCTTCACGAGCAGGCTGAGCGCGACGACGACCACCGTGACCCCGAGGAGCAGGGCGTACGTGAGCCACAGCGCCCTGGCCGGGCCGCCGTACTCGCCGTACACGGAGAAGTTGATCGACAGGCCCGTCGCGCCCCCGAAGAGGGAGATGTTGTTCACGAAGGCGCGCGCCGCCTCGTTGATCCCGATCGTGGCCAGGGCGAAGTAGGCGCCCCGGAGGCGCAGGATGGCGAGGCCGAGGACGGCCGCGAGCGCGGCGGCGGCCAGGCCGCCGGCCAGCATCGCGAGGTAGAGAGAGACCCCTCGCTGGCTCAGGAGGTAGAAGCCGGTGTACCCGCCGAGCCCGAAGAACACGATATGGCCGAAGTTCACGTAGCCCGTGTACCCGAGCAGCAGGTTCAGGCTCGAGGCGAGCGTGACGAACGTCAGCAGGGTGAACATCGTCTCCCGCAGCGTGTCGCCGCGCGTCGCGAGCGGGAGCACGCCCAGCGCCGCGACGAGGGAGAGCGTCAGCCAGAAGGCAGGGTGTCGATGGGCGTTCATGTGCGGGCTCCCAGGAGGCCGCTCGGGCGGAGCAGCAGCACGAGGACGAACAGCGCGAACTCCACCACAGGCACCCAGCTCACCGGGAGGAACATGGGGATGAGCCCCTCCAGCGTGCCGAGCAAGAGCCCTCCGACCAGCGCCCCGAGGGGGTTGCCGAGGCCCCCCAGCACGCCGATGACGAACGACTTGAGCTGGTACGACTCGCCGCTCAGGATGGTGAAGGGGAAGAACGTGGCGATGAGCCCGCCGGCCACCGCCGCGAGCATCGTCCCGAGACCGAAGCTGAGGCCGAGCACGCGGGAGGAGGGGATGCCCATCAGCTCCGCCGAGGCGCGGTTGCTGGCCACGGCGCGGATCGCCTTGCCGAGCCGCGTCCGGCGGAGGAACAAGGTGAGCGCCGACGCGACGAGGACGGCCATGAGCGCCGCCATGAGGCGCGTGCCCGGGAGCGACACCGGGCCGAGCCGCGCCGTGCCGAGCGAGTAGTCGATGTTGCGAGGCGTGGTGGTCAAGAGCGCCGTGCCCAGACCGATGAAGATCATGTTGACGGCGAACGTGGCCAGCAGGGTCGTCAGGTGGTGCGGCGCATGGATCACCCGGTGTACAGCCACAGGGTAAATGATCAGCCCGAGCAGCAGCCCCGCCGCGGCCACCGCGACGAGCCCGACGTAGGGGTTCAGCCCCAGGTGCGTGAAGAGGAAGTGGCTGGCGAACATCCCGAGGGCGATGACCGCGCCGTGGCTCAGGTTGATGACGCGCAGGACCCCCCAGATGAGCGTCATCCCCATCGCCGCGAGGCCGTACACGAAGCCGAGCATGAGCCCGTCCACGAGCGACGTCAGCAGCTGGCTGGGCCCCGCGGCCGCCTGATCGCGGGCGGGATACAGGGGGTTGGCGGTGCTGGCCTCCGCTGGCCAGACGACCCGCTTGACCATCTTGCCCTGCTCGTCCTTCTGCCACTGGATGTACACCATCTCATGGCCGATCTGGCGGCCGTGCCCCTTCGCGCTGGTGTCGTATTTCGTGTGGCCGAAGAAGGTCAGCATGTCCGTGCCGTCGAGCGCCGCCTTGACCTTCGCCGTGTCCAGCGACCCGGCCCGCGCTATCGCCTGCTCGAGGATCAGCCCGGCGGCGTAGCCCCCCGCGCCGTGATACGAGGGCGTCTCCCCGAAGCGCTCCCGGAAGCGAGCGACGAAGTCGCTCACCGACGGGCCGTGCCAGGGGAGGCCCGCCGCGCTGGCGGCCTCGGCGCTGTATTTCACGGTCGACTCCCATTGACTCGGGCCGATGACGCCGAGCGCCGCCGCGCCGAGCTCCCCGAACCGCGGCTCGGGCGGCGCGACGAGCAGCGCGATGAACTTGGCCTGGATGCCTTTCTCCGAGAGCTGCCTGGCGAAGGTGCTCGTGTCGGCGAAGTGGCCGCCGCCCATGATGACCTCGACGTCGGCAGGCATCCTGTTGATGAACGGCGCGAAGTCCGTGGTGCCGGTGGCATAGCCCTCGAAGAGGACGATCTCGTAGCCCTTGCCCTCGCCGTGGCTTTTGGCGGCCGTGGCCACGTCGGTGGAGAACTTGTCCCGCTCGTGGACGATCGCGACCCGCTTCACGGAGGGATCGAGGTGGGCGAGGAGATCGAAGGCGCCGGCCAGATAGCGGCTCGCGGGCGTGTACGTCATGAAGGCGAGCGAGTAGCCCTTGTCGTGCGTCGAATCGGACGACGCGCCCGCCGTGACCATGACGCGGCCATACTGCTCGGCGATGACGGCGGCCGCGTCCGTCAGGCCGCTGCTGTACGGGCTGATCAGGAAATCGGCCCTGTCCTCGTTGATCAGCCGGGTATAGAGCTGCTGGACGCGATCCTTGTTGCTCTCGTCGTCATAGAACCTGATGTCGAGGGTGACGGCGCTGCCATCGGCGAGGCGGACGCCGCCCGCCTTGTTGACGTCGTCCACCCACATCTTGATGCCGTTGGTCTGCCGGGTCGATTCGACGTTGACGTTGCCCGTCAGCGACGCCGTGAACCCGACGATGGCGGTCCGCGACGGCGGCGGCGCCGCCCCCTGCGGGCCGGGCGCGCCGGACTGCGCGCTCGCGGGCGAGGGCGCGCACCACGCGATCGCCACCAGCGTCAGGATGAACAGGGCCAGCTTTCGCATCGCGGCATCCTACACCGCGATGCGCGCCCGCGTCAGAACGCCGGCACCACCGCGCCGCCATAGGTGGACTCGATGAAGCGACGCACCTCCTCGGACTGCAGCGCCTTGATCAGCGCCTGCACCTCGGGCCGCGCCTCGTCGCCCTTCCGCACCGCCAGCACGTTGGCATAGGGGTTCCCCTTCGCGGACTCGCGGGCGAGCACCTTCGCGTCCAGCTTCAGGTTCTTCTGCGCCTCGAGGAAGTAGTTGCCGTTGATGACGGCGGCGTCCACGTCCGCCAGGGTGCGCGGCTGCTGCTCGGCGTCGATCTCCCGCAGCGCGAGCTTGCGCGGGTTGTCGACGACGTCCTTTGCGGTCGCGGCGACGCCGGCCCCCTCGCGGAGGCGCAGGAGCCCATGCTGGGCCAGGAGCTGGAGCGCCCGGCTGCCGTTGGTCGGGTCGGCCGGGATCGTCACCTGCGCGGCCTCGGGCAGGTCCTCCAGGCGAGCATGCTTGGTGGAATAAAGGGCCAGCGGCTCGAGGTGCACCGCCGCCGCGCTGCTCAGCGAGAGGTGGCGGTCGGCGCTGAAGCGCTCCAGGTAGGGCACGTGCTGGAAGTAGTTGGCGCCGAGCTGCCCGTCCGAAAGCGCGATGTTCGGCTGGACGTAGTCGGTGAACTCGACCACCTCGATCTTCACGCCCTCCCGCTCCGCCAGCGGCGCGGCCGCCCGGAGGATCTCCGCGTGCGGGACGGGGGTGGCGCCGACCTTCAAGGTGCGGCCGCCGCCGGCGGCCTCGTCGGTCTTCTTGCAGCCGGCGAGGGCGAGCAGCGCCACCACCGAGAGCAGGAGCGCAGAGAGCACGATCGCATGGGTTCGCTTCATGGTCAGTCCTCCGGAGGGGTCGCGCGGCCCGACGACGCGGGCCGGGCGCCTGGAACAGGGTCAATCGCGGGCGTCGGCGCCCCGGGAGCTCGCGCGGTCGAAGCGGGCGGCGAGCCTGTCCCCGAGCAGCTGGACGGCTTGCACCAGGACGAGCAGCACCACGAGGCAGCCCAGCATCACGTCGGTGCGAAAGCGCATGTAACCGTACTTCACCGCCAGGTCGCCGAGGCCGCCGCCGCCCACGGCGCCCGCCATGGCGCTGTAGCCGAGCAGGCTGATCACCATGAGCGCCGTGCCGCGCACGAGGGACGGCAGCGCCTCGGGCAGGAGCACCCGGAGGATCACTTGCCGGTGCGTGGAGCCCATCGCCACGGCCGCCTCGACCAGCCCGGGATCCACCTCGCGCAGGCCCTGCTCCACGACGCGCCCCATGAAGGGGATCGCCGCCACGACCAGCGGCACGATGGCGGCCGTGGTGCCGATGGTGGTGCCCACGATCAGCCGGGTGAGCGGCACGATGGCCACCATCAGGATGATGAACGGCACGGAGCGCCCCACGTTCACGAGCGTGCCCAGCGACCGGTTCAGCAGCGGCCGCTCCCAGAGCCCGCCCTCGTCGGTGATCACCAGCAGCACGCCGAGCGGGAGCCCCGCGAGCAGGACCAGGACCGCGGAGACCGACGCCATGTAGAGCGTCTCCACGGTGGCCACCCAGAGCGACCCGAGGAGCTCGCTAGGCATGCGCCACGGGCTCCGGCGAATAGCCCTGCTCGCGCAGGTGGCCCAGCGCCTGCTCCAGCGCCTCGGGGGCGCCGGTGAGCTCGACCAGGAGGCGCCCCACCGGGACGCCGCCCACCCGCTCCAGCGTGCCTTCGACGAGGGTGGCGTCCACGCCGAAGCGGCGCGCCAGCAGCGCGAGCACCGGCTGAGCGGCGCTGTCGCCGGCGAGCGACAGGCCCACGAGGCGGCCCCCGGGGCGGACGGGCCAGCCGGCCGCGGCGAACGGCGCGTAGCAAAGCGCGTTCAGCCGGGCGCCGGGGCGCGCGAGCAGGTCGATGACCTTGCCCTGCTCCACCACGCGGCCCCGCTCCAGCACGGCCGCCGAATGGCAGATCTCCTTGAGCACCTCCATCTGGTGCGTGATGAGCAGGATGGTGAGCCCCAGCTGCCGGTTGATGTCCCGCAGCAGGCCGAGCACCGAGCGCGTCGTCTCCGGGTCGAGGGCGGAGGTCGCCTCGTCGGACAGCAGCACGCGCGGCCGCGGCGCGAGCGCCCGGGCGATGCCCACGCGCTGCTTCTGGCCGCCGGAGAGCTGGGCCGGGTACGCCTGCGCCTTGTCCGAGAGGCCGACCAGCGCGAGGAGCTCCTCCACCCGCTCGCGGACGCGCGCCGGGGGCCAGCCCGCGATCGCCAGCGGATAGGCGATGTTCCCCGCCACGGTCTGCGAGGAGAACAGGTTGAAGTGCTGGAAGATCATCCCGATGCCCTGGCGGGCGTGCCGGAGCTCCCGCGGGTCGAGCGCCAGCATGTCCCGGCCCTCGACGCGCACCTCGCCCGCCGTGGGCCGCTCGAGCAGGTTGACGCAGCGGATGAGCGTGGATTTGCCCGCGCCGCTATGGCCCAGCACCCCGAGCACCTCGCCGGGGGCCACGCGCAGGGAGACGCCGTCCAGCGCCCGCACCTCGCGCTTGCCCTGCCGGTACACCTTGCTGATGTCACGCAGCTCGATCACGGCCGACGACCACCTCCGCACCCGCCTCGCGGCGGGCTCCGGGGCTGGCCCGGCAGCGGAGCGCAACGCCCGCGCCGCTCGCGCGGAAGCTGCGGGCGAGCTTATAGTGGCCAGGCCTCGCGGGAGCAACACGAGGGCACCGATTGCTGCCCACGCAGCAGCGCGCCCACCGCGCGCCCCGCGTGATCCGGGGCGCGCGGCGCGGGCTGGTGCCGATCGGCGCCTGTGTGGGCCTTGCCATGACCTACCCGCGCTGCCCTCGTCGCTTTTCATCACGGAACCAGCGCGCTCCGGAAACACTCCTGGAGATGAAACGCTCATCGTTCTTCGTGCAGGTTGCTCTCGTCCTCCTCGCGTGCGCCTGCGGTGACGGAGGCGACGTCGGAGGAGAGGGCGGCCGAGGGGGCCAGACGAGCGGAGGGCCGTCCACGAGCGAAGGCCCGTCCAGCAGCGCGACGGGCGCCGGCGAGGGCCCATCCAGCAGCGCGACGGGCGCCGGCGGAGGCCCGTCCAGCAGCGCGACGGGCGCCGGCGGAGGGCTCGGCCCCCACGTCCCCGAGCCGAGCACCCCGACGCGCGGCGGGACGATGACGTTCACGAACATCGGCGCGCCCGGCTGGTGGCCCCGCCGCATCGACCGAGAGCCCGGAGATCCGGCGTGCGACTACAAGGACGGCGACGACACCTGGGGCGGGCACTGCTGCATGACGGAGCACCACACGACGAGCGACAGGCTCGCTCCGTTCGACGAGGAGATGACCCTCATCATGAAGGCCATCCGCGTGAAGCAGCTCGCCGTCTACCAGCCCGGCGGCGACCCGGCCGCCTGGCAGATGGTCTCGTCGTGGGACGAAAGGCGCGGCGTGGGCTCGAACCTGCTCGTCACCGAAGGGCAGAACACGTCCGCCGACTTCACGGGCGACCTCACGAAGAAGGACTGCGTCACGTACTTCATGCAGGACAGGCCCTTCCCGTGCGGTGACGGCGAGGACTACTTCTGCCCCGACGATCCGGGCATCATGCACCTCGGCTGGGCGGGGTCGAAGCTCGTCGTCTTCCTCGCCTCCATGACGTTCGACGACGCGGACGTCGAGAAGTGCGACGGCGGCGGGCAGGGCCACCCGGGTCCGTGGGTCGCGTTCGTCGCGTCCGAGCTGATCCGCGACGGCGGCCGCAAGTGGAACGGGCTCTGCAACTGCTACTCGAAGACGGGCACGGTCGGCGACGGCTGCGGCGAGATCAACGTGTTCGAGGTCGTGATGGACAACAACGAGTACAGCAACCGCGAGTTCATGAGCACCGGTGTCCGCTCGTACCAGGAAGGGCACGTCGGCGGCAGCGTCTGCGGAGCCGGCTCTGATCGCGACGCGTTCGCCGAGGACGTGGAGGTCGTGGACGCGTGCGCGCAGAAGGCTTACGAAAAGGGGCCGGTCATCGAGGCTGGCGGACGCTCCGACGGCTGCCCGACGTGGCGTCGGCCGAGCGGCGATCGCTACTTCATGATCCTGCTCGACGAGTCACGGCGCGCGATCCAGGTCGCGGTCATCCACCCCGAGAGGATCCCCTCCGCCGCCGCCGAGATGCTCCCCGATCTGCCGGGCAGGCTCTCGCGCGCCTCGATCGACGCCATGGTCTCGATGCGCCTGCCCGAGTGAGCCGCTGAGACCCCTTGAGGGCGCTGCGGACGGATTGCGCGTTTCGGCCCCGCCGCCGCCGTCCCGGCCCTTGCGCCCCTGAGCAAGTTCCTGATGCCGAAGGTCTTGACGCATTGTCCCTCCGTGGGACCATGTATGCGTTTGCGCGAGGTCTCTGGGTCGCTCGGCCTGACGGCGGGATTGCACGACAGCGCACGCCAGGCCAGCCACCCCATCCCTCCGGCGGGGGCCGGAGAGGTTGAACGAAAGCCAATTCGGGGGCGGCGATGTTCTCTACGGATCCGACGAGCAACGGGGGCGAGCGTGTTCGTCCATGGTCGCGGCGGTTCGCGGCGGCGGTGTATTTCCTCATCATCTTCTGCGTCGCCGGCCTCGGCGGGCTGCGCTCGCCACAGATTGGCTGGGACGTGCTCGGCTACGCTGGCGTCGTGTTGTCGTACGAGTCGCGCGACCCGGCTGTCATCCATGGCGGCGCGTACGGCGCGCTCCGCGACGTCGCGCGGGAGGCCGATGTCGAGGAGCTGACGAACGGCACGCCGTACCGCGCCGAGCTCGCGAAGACCCCGGAAGCATTCGTCGAGCAGCTCCCATTTTACCGGGTGCGGGTCGTCTTCTCGGGCCTCATCTACCTGCTTCACAAAATCGGGGTCAACCTCGTGCAGGCGGCGTCCGCGATCGCGGCGCTGTCGTACGCCTTCCTCGCGCTGCTCGGTCTCTTCTGGATGCGGCGCTATCTCGACCCGGTGAGCGCCGTCCTGGTGAGCAGCTTCGCCTTCCTGAGCTTCCCCTTCACGCAGGCCGCGCGCATTCCGACCCCCGACGGGCTCGCGGCGCTCGTCGCGGTCGCCGCGATGTACTTCCTCCTCGAGAAGCGCAGCTGGCGCCTCGCCGTGGCGCTCCTCACGGCCGCGGTGTTCGTGCGGCACGACAGCGCCATCCTCGGGCTGATGTTCTCGGCCGGCCTCCTCGTCGTCGATCGCGGAGAACCGCTGCGCGCCCGGCTCCTTCGTTTCGCCGCCTCGTCGGCGGCGATCCTGGGCGCCTATGCCGTGGTCAGCCGGCTCGGCGGTTATGGCTGGCGGACGCTCTTTCATCATACGTTCATCAACCACCTCGCTCACCCGGCGTCCGCCCCTGCCCCGGTCGGCCTGGAGGACTACGTGCGGGTGGTGGCCACGAGCCTCCTCCCGGACGCGCTCGTGAGCTACGCGGTGCCGTACCTGCTCGTGCTGGCGATCGCGGTGGCGTCCTATGTCCGCGCGGGCGGCAAGCTGACGCTCGAAGATCCCTGGGTGATGGTGCTCGGCCTGCTGCTGCTGCACCTCCTCGTCCGCGCGCTCCTCTTCCCGGCCTTCTGGGAGCGCTTCCTGCTCGCCCATTACCTGTTCTTCGCCCTCGTCGCCGTCCGCCTGCTCCGGCTCGCCGCGCGCGTCGCTCCCGGACGAGAAGGGGACCCGCGCGTCTCGGGGACGTCGAGCCCGGCTGCGGGGCCTGCTCCGGGCTGACAGGGCCTTCTTCCGTGCGAGCCGGCCCCCCCGGTCCGGAAACGGCGGCATGGGCGTGCGCGCGTGGCGCGTGGCGCGTGGCGCGACGGCAATCCTACCGCGGCATTCCCATTCGTGGCACGGTTCGATAAACATCGATTCTCGAATACTCATGACAAGACGCGCGGTGCGCTGGCTCCGGCGGCTCGCAAGGCTTGCCAGGTCGGCGGGCGCGCGCTGAGCTGCGCAGCGTTGGGGTGGGGGGAGAGCTGCGTGACCCCGCGCTCACTTGAGTTGTTGCTGTAGTTCCGGGAGGCGCTTCTGCCACCAGGCGCTCAGGGTGGAAACCGCGTCGGCGGCGCCGTCGGCGAGGGCGGGGTCGGCGTCGATGGCCGCAGCGGCGACGCTGAGGACGCGGTTGAGCTCGGCCTCCACGAAGGACGCTGTGATCTTTTCGTCGAGGATTTGCTGGACGATGGCGAGGTAGTCCGCCTCCCAGCGGCTGAAGAACGCGTCGGTAAAGGCGGTGGTGCCGCCGGGCACGCTGTCGTTGATGATGTCCACCGAAGCCGACATGGTGGTGTCGAGATCCCAGGGAATGTAGGTGCGCTTCCCGTTGATGGAATCGTAATGGTAGTAGTTGTTGTCCTTGTAGAGCAGGCCGTCCGTGTTGCCGATGATGGCGTTGACGGCGCCCAGGCGATGCATCTGCGGGATGTCGGCGCGCGTGGGCAGCTGCTCGGCCAGCGTGGCGTCGTCAGGGCTGGCACAGCCGCTCTTTTGCAGGAAGCAGTACCAGGCCTCGTGCGGATTCTCGACGCCGTCGTTCTCGTGCGTCTTCAAGCCGTCGCCGTCGCCGCCGGACTTCTTGTAGAGCCAGCCGCCGTTTTCGCCCAGCCGATCCTGAAGGAAACGTTTGTCGACCTGTTCGACATGCACGTACACCATCGCCGGGCCGCCGTTGACGCTGATCTTGGCCAGCGCGCTGCGGCTGGCCAAGACGCCCGCTGCGCGCATGAAGCGCCAGCCGAGATACTCCGCGATCACGTCGCGCGGCGTGGCATCGTCCTGATTGGAGCCGGAGCTCGTGCCGTTGTCGAACCCCAGCTTCTTCAAGCCGTGGAAGGATTGCCCGGCGACCGTCGAATCCAGCTCGACCTTGAGGCCCACCTTCGTGGCGCCTCCCGAGCGCTTGCGCTCGATGGCGACTTGCATGGGCGCACCGCCGTTGCAGCTGAATTCCCCGGGGAGGGAGAGCGAGAACGTGGTGTCGGCGAGGATGGCGGCGTAATCGTCGGGCGCCATCGTGATGGCGTACTCCAGCACCTGATCGGGGTTGAACACGCCGGAGCAGCCGGTGTCCGTGTCCAGCGAGGATGTGCCGCCGCCACCGATGCCCGTGCCGCCACCGACGCCCGTGCCGCCACCGACGCCCGTACCGGCACCGTCGCCCGTACCGGCACCGTCGCCCGTGCCGGCGCCGTCGCCGCCGCTGCCCGCACCGCTGTCGCCGCCGCCACCGGTGCCCGTGCCGGCACCGCTGCCGCCGCTGTCGGCATCACTGCCGCTGCTGCCGCAAGCGACCATGGCGATGCTCGACGCCGCCATCATGATGAAGCCAAGAAATCGATCCATTCCATATCTCCTTCGAATACACTCCCCCATGTTGCTGTAGCGGGTGTCGGTCATTGCCACACCGCTGATGCTGCTGGTGCATGGCAGGGGAGGGGACGGCGCGTGCCGGTCGACCCAAGGGACCGCCTCCGCCCCGGGACGGCTCACAGGAGCGAACCGAGACGATCCGTGAGCCGTCTCGGACCCCTGCCGGTCCTTTGTTTGACGGAGAGCTGTGCCCACCCGCATCGAAGCCGCCCCCGCCGCGGTGGACGCTGGCATCTTCACAGGCGGTTCGTTGGGTCACGCCGAAGACGACTCGGTCGAGCGTCAGTCGGAACCCATTGAACTAATAGCTAATTTATGCCGATGACGCCTCGGCACCGGAGAGGTCCTTGCGGAGCACGACGACCCTCGCTCTCCACGTGCGGAGAGGGAGGGGGCCGCGCTCTCGCGCTCCGTCTCAGGGCGAGACGTCGAACAGGCACCGCGTGATCGGGATGCCGACGTCTGCCCACACGTAAAGGTAGTATTTCGTGCCCGGGACGAGCTCCTCGGGGCTCCCGTCGGCGGGATAGCCCTGCTTCGTGTTCGGCGGGACCTCGCCGTAGGTGATCCCGCTCTGCACGGGCTCGCCTTGCCACGGCACGTCGAGCCGCCAGATCGTCCCCTCGGGCAGGTCGAGGTTGGGCGGAGCGCCCGGGTTGCTGGCGTCCGCCGACAGCACGTAGACGTAGCGGGCGTCGCCGCCGCTCCAGGTGACCTTGCCCGCGGCGTCCACGCCTTCTCCCGCCGCGCAATCGCTCGGCTCATAGAGGCTCTGCTCGTGGAGCGGCCCACCGAACGGCTCCTGATCCGCGAAGTCCTCCCTCGTGAACCCGCGGCGCTCGAGCTCGCCCTCGAAGAACGCGACCATGCGCGCCGGGTCCGTGGTGGGCAGGCCGGCGACGTCGCGGGAGAAGCCGTTGTTCTGGTCCGCCGGATACGCGCCGAGCGCCGCCGAGGAGACCCAGCCGGCGGCCAGCGCGAGGCCCGTCGGATAGAAGCTGTCAGTCCAGACCGGCCCGGCCTCGATGTACCAGTTCGAGGTCCCCGCGGCCGGCGCGGCCTTCTCCGAGTGACAGCACACGCACCCGCACGCCTCGGTCTGCTCCGTGACCCAGGCGAGCTCGCCGAGCCATTCCGGGTCGGAGAGGCGCGGATCGTCGCTCGGGGTCTTGAAATCGGAGGGCGGCGCGGGCCAGTACGGGCGCTGCGTGAGGACCGGCTCGCACGACGCATAGTCGGTGAACCGGCGGCCGGGCTCGGTGCAGGCCGAGATCGTGTTGAACGTGCAGACCTTGCCGTCGCTCTGCCCGGCCGGCTCGCCCTCCTTCGGGTCGACGCAGGTCTGCGTGGGCCACTGAAAGACGGCGCCGCCCGTGCCCACGCCGCCGCCGGGCTGCTCGGCCGCGCCCTCGCAGGCGTCGGGCTCGAACTTGCCGCCGCCGAACATCTCGCAGCCGCGCTGGGTCGAGGCGCACTGGCTCGCGTCGCCGCCGGGAAGGACGATGCTGTACTCGTCCTCGGTCCCGCCCTCGAGCACGCAGCGGCCGAGCGTCTCCGGATAGGCGCAGCGCTCGGCCCCGGTGAAGGTGGAGCCCTGGAGCGCCTTGCAGTCGGCCTCCGCGGCCTCCGCGGTCCAGCCGGTGCCGGTGTAGTCGCGGCACTCCTCGGCCTGGGTGATGGCGCTCGTGTAGACGCAACGACCCGGCGCCACGAACGCCTCCGGGGCGGCCTCGTCCTCGGCCCCCTGACAGGCGCCGATCCCTCCGAGAGCCGAAACGACGAGCGCAGCGCCCAGCGTCGCATGCGGTGAACCGAGCAGCTTTTGCATGACGGTCGAACCTCCTGAACCTGACCTTCGAAAGGCGGTCGAATGTTGTCTAGTTCACAATTTTTGAGCAGCGAGCCCTGTCGTTAATATCGTTTGTTCATAGTTGTGCAACCTTCGTTTATTCTTTTGTGGGCACTTTGTGAGAAAAAATACGTCCGCAGTCGTGACGCGATGCGCGAACGCCTTCCTGTATCGTTGGGCGAGGGCTGTCGGAGCGGGAGGCATCGATGTCGGCCAGAAGCGCGAGCCCGCCGAGGTCCTCGCGATCGGGAGAGCCGATCAGCGTGAGCGAACACTGCCTGACAGCAGCGGCCAGCGCGTGTACGCGATCTCCAGCTCACGCCAGGGCTGGTGTTGCCCCCGAGATCCCGGCGGAACCCACGGATCGCACCGGTTCGGCACTGCGCCTTCCCGGGAGCGCCTCGTCATCCTCTGGTCCTCCGTACCGGCGCGCCGTGCTCTGGCTGAGTCAGATCGGTCTGCCCATGACCGCTTCCAGCAGAGGAAGATGTTTGTCGTTGCACGCTTGCGGCAGGTTTGATAGCCGTCCTCTGACGCCGCGAGACCGTCCCCGTCCTCGACGGTCGTCCTCCCGGCCGCCGGTCGCGATCCATGGAAGGAGCATGAGCAGATGCCTCAACTGAACGGCAACACCTGTGAAATCGATGAGCTTCCGGACGGTGTGACCGTGACCATCAAGGTGACGACCAACTCAAGGCACACCCAGAAGGTGACCGTGACGCGCGACGATGAGGTGTTGAGCGTCTTCGCCGGCTCCGGTGAGCGCAACGCCATGACGGGCCAGTCGAACATCGTTGCCAGTTCGAGAGCGAAGCTCCGGGCGAAGTTCGAGTACCAGACGGACATCAACGCAGAGTGGCTCAAGTCCAGCCAGCTGAAGTCCGGCGGTCCTTATGTGATCGGCAACTACAATCTCCTGGTGGTCGTCGCTGAAAACGGAGACGACAGCGACTACAACGACAGCATCGTTGAATTTAGCTGGATCACGCCCAAGTAGCGTCGTCACCGCGGCTTCGTCGCTGGGTGACGCGGCGCTACGTCCCCGGCCGCGGCTCCTTGCAGCAGCGAAACCCGATCTCGTAGAACCGGAACATCGGTCCGTGCGAGTCGTTGGTCCCGCGGCACCCGGCCCACGGCTTGGACCAGTAGCCGCCCTTCAGCGATGAAGGGTGCGGCCACTCGGGTCGCGAGGTCGACACCCACTCTTCCACGTTGCCGACGAGATCGACGACGCCGTAGGGGCTCACGCACGCGGGGTACGAGCCCGACGGCTCGCCCTGCCAGAGCCGCTGCGTCTCGGCGTCCCGCACCGCCGGGTCGTCGGACGCGAGGCGCCGCTCGCTGATCCCTCGGTACGGCTTGCTCACGTTGCAGGCGGCCGGATCGTGCGCGTGGCCGTAGGGGAAGGGGAGCGCGGAAGGCCCCTCGCACGCGAGCTCCCACTCGAACTCGGTGCAGAGGCGCTTGCCGACGGCGGCGCACTCCCGCTCGGCCTCGACGTAGCGGAGCATCACGACCGGCAGCGCGCCGGCGCGGTTCGGCCACTCGTGGCGATCCATGCAGGTGCGCACCGGCGTGAAGCGCGGCTCGGCCGCGAACAGCCCGGGGAAGAAGCTGAAGCAGTGGCCGCCGCGGTAGCTCGTGCAGATCCGCTGCACGTTTTCGTGGTGCGTGCCCTCGACGAGCACCATGTCGGGCGGGCAGGCCGCCATGGGCCCGGGCCGGGGCGGGGCGTCGGCCTGGGCGAGGAAGGGGGCGAGCAGGAGGTCGAGGAGCACGCGGCGGCTCTGTATCGCAAAGCCGCGCGGCGCACGAGGGGCTGCGCGGCCGCTCGCGCCGCCGTCGCGCCGGAGCGCGCACCTGCGGTAGTCTCGCGGCATGGGAATGACGCTGCTCAGGACGCGTATCGCTGCGCTCACCGCCCTGGCCTGGGGGAGCGCCTGTGGCGGCAACGTCGTCGTCGACGGGATGCCCGACGGATCAGGAGGCGCCGGCTCGACCAGCACCGGCGCCATCGGCGTGAACAGCACCGGCGCGGTCGGCGGCGACGTGACCAGCGCCACCGGCGTGGGCGTGACCAGCACCACCGGGAGCTGGACGTCCACCGCGGCGGTGACGACCTCGTCGACCGGGGTGGGCGGCGGCGACGCCCGGTCCCTGTGCGTGAGCTATTGCGAGCTCTTCCGGGAGGGCTGCGGGATCGGGCCGGGCAGCTGCAGCAGCACCTGCGACGAGGAGCTCGGCAAGGCGCCCGAGTGCAACGACCTGCTCGCGGGGTTCTTCGAGTGCGCGATCGGCGAGGTGAGCCGGTGCGACGCCTTCCCGGACAGGTGCCAGGAGCACCTGCGCCGGTATGACGCGTGCGCGCTCCGCCCGGCCTGCGACCCGCTCGAGTGCTTCGACGACCGCGACGCCACCTGCCGCTGCAAGGGCTCGTGCGAGGACGTGGATTTCGCCGTCGAGTGCTACCCCTGGATGCCCACCGGGGTCTTCTGCTCCTGCTTCATCGGCGGCAGAGAGGTGGCCTCCTGCCAGGACGCCGGCCCGGCGTGCGACCTCGCCCAGCGCTGTTGCGGGCCGATCTTCAGCGAGCTCCGCTGAGGGGCGCGCGGCGTTCGGCGTGCGCGCGCGACGCGAGCGGCGCACGGATCCAGCGGGATGTCGCGGCTCCCGAGGGGGTCGCGCTGCCTGCTCGCCGCGCTCGCGCCGGAGCGCGCACCTGCGGTAGTCTGGCGGCATGGAGATAACGCGGCTCGGGACGCGCATCGCAGCGCTCGCCGCCCTGGCCTGGGGGAGCGCCTGCGGCGGCAACGTCGTGGTCGACGGCATGCCCGACGGATCAGGGGGCGCCGGCGCGACGAGCGCCAGCGCGAACAGCACCAGCGCGAACAGCGCCAGCGCGAACAGCTCCGGCGTGACCAGCAGCAGCGCGAGCTGGATGACCACCTCGGCGGTGACGAGCTCGGTGGTGACGAGCTCGGCCACCGGGGTGGGCGGCGGCGATCTGAGGTCGCGGTGCGAGGCGTTTTGCGAGTTCTTCTCGGAGACGTGCGAGCCGGTGGCGCAGGGCTGTAGCAGCGCCTGCGATGATCTGCTGGGGATGGCGCCCCAGTGCAACGACCTGCTCCTGCCGTTCTTCGATTGCGCGACCGGCGACGTGAAGGTGTGCGATGTCGCCCCCACCATGTGCAAGCCGCTCCTGGACCAGTACGACAGGTGCGCGTCCGGCGACGCGTGCGGGGCGCTCGATTGCTCCCGCGGCGGCGACAGGACCTGCCAATGCAAGGGCTCGTGCCAGGGCATCGACTTCGCTGCCGAATGCCGCCCCGGGATGGCGGGGGTTCTCTGCTCCTGCCTCGTCAACGGCGTGGAGGTGGCCGGCTGCGAGGACCGCGGTCCGGCGTGCGACGTCGCCCTTGGCTGTTGCGGGCCGATCTTCGAAGAGTTCCGCTGAGGGGCACGCGCGGCGTTCGCCATGGAGGACGAGCAGGGGAGCGGGCAGGGCGGGGCGCTCGCCGAGGCGCTCGCGGGCTGGGTGGGCGCGCGGATCGACGCGGCGCACGCGAACCCCGCCACCGGGCTCGTCGCGCTCGCGGTGTACGCCGGGGCGCGGCGCGTGCTCGGCGCCGGCCTCGGGCCGCGCGTGGCCGGCGCAGGGGTCCTGCCGCGGCTGCCGCGGCTCCGCGCCGGCGCGTCGCACCCGCTGGTCGCCGCCATGCGGGCGCACCTCGTCGGCCGGCGCGTGCTGGCCATCGAGGTGCGGCGTGACGGGATCGCCGTGGTCGCGGGAGATCCGCTGCCGGGAGAAAATGATGGCGAGGGGGAAGGCGCGGACGAGGTGGAGCGCGCGCCGGAGGCTCGGCCAGCGCCCGCCGCGGGAGGTGGGCTGGAGCTCGCGGCGGGAGGCGGGCCGGAGCCCGCCGTGGGAGGTGGGCTGGAGCCCGCCGCGGGAGGTGGGCTGGAGCTCGCGCCCGGAGCGCGGCTCGAGCTCGCGCCGGGGCGCCGGGGCGAGGCACGGCTGCTCGACGCGGCCGGCCGGCTGATCCTCCGCTGGCCGCCTCAGGGGAGCGCGCCGCCGGCAGAGATCGCCTACCCGGCGGATCCGTTCGCCGCCGGCGCGGCGCTGGTGGAGGCGAGCGACGAGGCCGCCGCCGGGCAGGAGAAGGCGGCGCTCGCGCGCGCCGTGAGGGCGCGGCGCGCGGCGCTCGAGCGCCGGGCCGAGGCGGTGCGCGGCGATCTCGGGCGGCTCGGGAGCGTCGCGCGCCTGCAGAAGACGGGGCAGCTCCTGCTCGCGCAGGGCGGGCGGGTGCCGCGGGGCGCCGCGAAGGCGCTCCTCGACGACTGGGAGACGGGCGGCACCATCGAGGTCGCGCTCGACCCGGCCCGCCCCGCGAAGGCGCAGGCCGAGGCGTTCTTCGCGAAGGCGCGGCGCTACCAGCGCGGCGAGGCGGTGATGCGCGCGCGCCTCGCCGAGACCGAGCGCGCCCTCGCGGCGGTCGCCGCGCTCGAGGCGGACGTCGCGGCGGCCGAGGCGCGGGCGGAGGCGCTCGAGCCGCTGGCGCAGCGCGCGCGCGCCCTCGGCGTGTCGCGCGCGGAGCTCGCGGGGGTGGGCGCCGCCGGGGGCGGTGAGGCCGGAGCGGCGGGGGCCCGCGGCGCGCGGGCGGGGCGGGCCGCCCCGCGGCGGCCGTTTCACGCGTTCCGGAGCGCGTCCGGGGCTGCGATCCTCGTCGGCCGTGGCGCAGCGGACAACGACGCGCTGACGACGAAGCACGCGCGCCCGCACGACCTCTGGCTGCACGCGAAGGGCGTCTCGGGGTCGCACGTGGTGGTGCCGCTCCCCAAGGGCGCGAGCTGCCCCGCCGACGTGCTCGTGGACGCGGCGACCCTGGCGGCGCACTTCAGCGACGCGCGGGGCGAGGCGGTGTGCGAGGTGAGCTACGTCCCGCGCCGCCACGTGCGCAAGCCGCGCGGCGCGGCCCCGGGCGCGGTGACGTTCGACAGGGAGAAGGTCATCGCCGTCCGCGTCGAGGCAGAGCGCCTGTCGCGGCTGCTCGCGACGAAGGAAGAGGGCTGACGCGCGCCGAGGCGGCTCCCGGCCGCGTTCAGGCGGTGAACGACGGCGACCGCGTTCAGGCGGCGAGCGACGGCGACCGCGTTCAGGCGGCGAGCGAGGACGCCCGCCTTCAGGCGGCGAACGCCGCCCGTACCTGGTCGTTCAGGTGAGCGAGCCGGCGCGCGGGGAGCTCTGCCGCGCGGGCAAGCGACTCGATGACCGCGCGCTCCGCGTCGGAGACGCCCTCGCTCGCGTGGGCCACGGCCAGGGCGACGATGATGCCCTCCTCCACCGCGTCGCAGTCCATGAGGATCTCCGCGAGCAGGCGCACCCGGGGCTCGACGCCCGCCGCGGCGATCACCTTCAGGCTCGCCTCGATGAGGTAGCGGACGAGCTCGGCGTTGAGCTGGGTGCCGAGCATCGGCTCGATGAGCTGCCGCAGGGCGTCGATCTCCTCGGCGTCCACCGTGCCGTCGGCGTTCGCCACGAGCGCGCCGAGGTCGACGATCGGGGTCGGGTTGTACTCGTTCAGATCGAAGCGAGCGCGGAGCAAGCCGGCGGCCTGCTCGACCAGCGCGGGAGCCTTCATGTCGTCTCCGGTCGGGCGATTCGCCTCATGACTGGCCATCTCTCGGCGCGCGGCGCCGCACCGTCTCGGCCTCGGGGAGGCCGAGGCAGAGCTGCGCCCGGAGCGCGCGCAGCCCCGCGAGCACCTCGGCCGAGGCCGATTGGGCCTCGGCCCGCTCGATGGCCGCGTCGAGCGTCGCGAGCCTCCCTGTCTGGAGCGCCTTGAGCGAGTAGGTCATCTGCACGAACGTGTCGAACAGGTCGCCGAGCTCATCGCCCTTGCGCAGCCCTTCCCCGATGGTGAGCCGCGTCGTCCCGACCTGGCGGCAGAGGCGCTTCAGCTGGTGGACCGGCCCCACGATGCGCTGGGTGATGTAGATCCCGAGCACGCTGAGGACGACGAGGAGGAACGCGCCGCCGCCGAGGAGGATGTTGAGGAGGCGCTGGCGCAGCGCCTCGACCTCGGAGCGCCGCTTCGCGACCTCCGCCAGGTTGCGCTCGTGCTCGCGGTTGGTCTTCGCGAGCTCCTCGTCGAGCGTGCTGTCGAGGTCCGAGCCCTCGCCGCCCAGGGCGGCGGTGCTCATCTTGAGGATCTTCGCGCTGTTCGCCGCTTCCTTGAGCGCGAGCTCGGCCTGGGTCGCCGCGTACTGCGCCTGCTCGTTCGCGACGCTCGCGGTCTGCCAGATGACGAGTCCGAGCGCCACCATGACCCCGAGCACCACCGCGACCAGGAGCCCCGTGTACTTCAGCTGGAACCGCGGGTTCAGGAGCAGCTTGCGGCGTGCGGCCGGGCGGGCTGTGGCGCGATCCTGGGCGGGAGAGGTCATGAGGTCTCGTCAGCGGGCGGACGGCAGCACCGCCCGCACAGGACAGGGCACGAGCGGGGCGGGCCGCGCCGGTGCGACCCCCGGAGAACGCACTGCGGTCCCACTGGTAACCCATTCCCTGCGCGGGTCGCAAGGGCCATCCGCCGCCGGTACCGCTCGACGCGCTCGCGCGCCGGCCCTCGGCCTGCGTGCCACGGCGACCCCAGCGGCACGCCGGTCGGCGGTCGGCGGTCGGCCCAAGCGCGTCGCGCGCCACATGCGTGCTCCTGCCGGCCGCTCGCGTGCGGGAGGCAGCGTCCAGCCTGGACCCGTGAGCCCGCGCCGAGGGCGGCAGCCGCGCCGCTTGGGGCGGGGCGGGGCGCCTGCTAGGCTGGCGTCGCCATGCCCGCCCGCGACCAGCATCATGCCCAGGTGCGAAAGGCGCTCGTCAAGGACGGCTGGGCCATCACGCACGCCCCCCTGCGTCTCAGGTGGGGCCAGCGAGATCTGTTCGTCGATCTCGGCGCCGAGCAGCTCCTCGCGGCGGAGAAGAGCGAGAAAAAGATCGCCGTCGAGATCAAGAGTTTCGCCGGCCCCTCGCTCATCGACGACCTGGAGAAGGCGATCGGACAGTTCGTGCTGTACCACGACGTGCTCGCCAACCTGGAGCCAGAGCGTGTCCTGTACCTGGCTGTCACGGAGTTCATTTATCTCGATCTCTTCGCGGAGCCTGTCGGGCAGCTCCTCCTCGAGAAGCGTCGGATCAGGCTGATGGTCTTCAACCCAGAGACGGAGGTCATACAGCAATGGACACCCGAGCCGCCGATCGTCAGATAATCGAGAGAGTGCTCACGGAGTACGCCGCCATCCCCTACGCGCACGGCGACATGCAGACGCAGGCCGTCTTCGATCGCGATTCGGACCATTACCTCCTCATGGTCTTCGGACGTGACGGGCTTCGCCGCGTGCACGGCTGCCTGGTCCACATCGATCTCGTGGACGGCAAGATCTGGGTCCAGCGCGACGGGACCGAGCACGGGATGGCGCGCGAGCTCATCCGTGAAGGCATCCCGCCCGAGCGCATCGTGCTCGCCTTCCACCCCTCCGGCGCCCGACCCTACTCGGAGTTCCAGGCGGCCTGAGCTCGCTCGACGGCGGGCGCGGTGGACGCGGTCGCCTGCGCCGGGGTGGACTCAACCTTTCTGGTGGAAGAGCCACCTCAGAGGTCGAACAGCGTCCCCTGCCGGCTCGGCCGCCGGAAGGTCGAGCGCTCTTCTGTCTCGTCGGCCCCGTCGCCGACGCGCGCGGCGTTCAGACCGAGCCGCTGGCAGTGGACCTCGAAGAGCCGCTGGATCGCCGCCCAGCGCGGGCCTGCGCCCTGGAAGCGCGCGCCGAACGCGGCCTCGTTCATCTTGCCGCCGCGGATCTCCTGGATGCCGCGGCGGACCTTGCCGGCGCGGTCCGGGAAGGCCTCCTCGAGGCGCTCGTCGAAGACCGGGAGCACCTCGCGCGGCAGGCGCAGCGGCATCATGAAGGCGGTCTTCGCGCCGGCTTCCCGCGCGCGCTCGAGCAGCTCCGGGACGTCGCTGTCGTTCAGGCCGGGGATCATCGGCGACAGGGAGATCCCGGTCGGCACGCCCGCGTCCGAGAGCGCGCGCATCGCCTCGAAGCGCAGCGACGAGCGGCTCGCGTACGGCTCCATCTTGCGCGCCACCGCGTCGTCGGCGAAGGGGATGCTGAAGTGGACGCGGGCGCGGGCGCGCCGCGCGAGCTCGCCGAGCAGGGCGGCGTCGCGCCGCACGAGCGCGCCCTTCGTGATGAGCCCGACGGGGTTCCGGAAGGCGAGGCAGACCTCGAGGCAGCGGCGCGTGAGCTCGTAGCTCGCCTCGAGCGGCTGGTAGCAGTCGACGTTGCCGGAGAACACGATCGTGTCGCCCTGCCAGCCCGGGCGGGAGAGCTCCTTCTCGAGCAGCTCCGGCGCGTTCGCCTTGACCACGATCTTGCGGTCGAAGTCCGTCCCGGCGCCCCAGCCGAGGTACTGGTGCGAGGGGCGCGCGTAGCAGTAGGCGCAGGCGTGGATACAGCCGCGGTACGGGTTGACGCTGAACCGGAAGGGCAGGTCGGGGCTGTCGTTCGCGGTCACGATGGAGCGGGCCTGCTCCTCGAAGACCTGCAGCGTCGCCGGGGGCGCCTCTTCGAGGTACTCGACCTGCGTCGACGACCACGGGTTCGGAGGGTTGTTCACGGGGCGAGGCATGGTGCGGGCGGCGCCCGGCGAGGGGACGAGGCGCCGAGCGCGCAGTGTAGCGCGTCCTGGCCGGGGTGGGAGCGTTTGTTCAGTAGAGGCCGGTGAGCGCTGGCGCTCGCAGGCGCCTCG
Source organism: Sorangium sp. So ce1153 (assembly GCF_051521595.1). Taxonomy (NCBI): domain Bacteria; kingdom Pseudomonadati; phylum Myxococcota; order Polyangiales; family Polyangiaceae; genus Sorangium; species Sorangium sp. So ce1153. The sequence continues at coordinate 9,243,231 of NZ_CP150361.1, read as the reverse complement.
GGCTGGGCGGCGGCGCCGGTGGCGGTCGCGTCTCGAGGAGATGGTGGGCGCGCCGGGAAGCGCGGATTGACAGGGCAGGGGGGGCCTGCTCGCATGAGCGCACTCAGCCGCATGAGCGCACTCAGCAGCTCATCCGCGTGGCGAGGGACGAGGGACAAGATGGCCAATCCGAGACAGCCCGGGTTCGATCTCCGCAGCACTTACCTGCACCTCGCGGACGGGGGCGATGCGCTGCCCATCGAGGTGAGGCCGACGTTCTGGCCCGAGCTCATGTCCGGCGACTCCCAGGCCGAGGACATCCGGCGCGTCGCGGACGTGGGGGGCTGGCTGGTGACGACGTTCCACATGGACAAGGACATGCAGCAATGGGAGATGCACCCGGCTGGTGACGAGATCCTGGTTCTCCTGTCGGGCGCGGGCGACGTCGTGCTGGAAGAGCAGGGCAGCGAGCGGGTCGTCGAGCTGCGCGCCGGGACGGCGTGCAAGGTGCCGCAAGGCGCGTGGCACCGGCTGATCATCCGGGAGCCGGTGGAGATCCTGGCGATCACGTACGGCAAGGGGACGCAGCACCGGCCGCTGTAGCTGGGCTGTGGACGAGCATTCATCCGGCGCTCATGCCGGCGCTCGCCGTGCCGGCTCGCCTGCACTCCTTGATGGCATGGGGATGGCGGAACAGTAGAAGTGGCCTGCGTGCGTCTGCGAACCGGAAGAAAATTTGAACCACAGAGGCACAGAGGGCACAGAGGGGAGAGAAAAGGACTATGTGTCGTTGATGACGCGCTTGATGCCGAGGCGAAGCGCGGGGACGTTGAACGTGACGAGTAGGCCGTGCCGGAGCTTCATGGTCTTCAGGTAGGAGAGGAGCTGCGCCATGTGGATGGGGGCGAGGTACTCCACAGCCTTGAGCTCGACGAGCAGGAGGTCGGCGACGAGCAGGTCCACTCTTCCGTCGCCAACGACTTGTCCCTTGTAGTCCACCCGGACCGCCACCTGCCGCCTGAACGAAATTCGCCGGAGCGAAAGCTCCACGCCGAGCGCCTACTCATAGATCGATTCGAGGAACCCGGGGCCGAGCACGCGGTGCACCTCTATGGCGGCTCCGATCACCTGATGGGTAAGCCCTCTCAGCTTGGCATCCAGCTCACTCTCCTCTTCCTCTGTGCCCTCTGTGCCTCTGTGGTTCATCACAATTCCATCGACGACGCCGGAAGCTCTGTGGTTCATCACAATTCCATCGACGACGCCGGAAGCTCAGTTGCGTCGCTGGCATCGGGCTCACACGGAGGTGACCACCCCACGTTGTCGCCGTTCCAGCGCTCTTCAGGTCAGGAACCCGCGCGCAGCGCGGTGCCCGGGTGGGGGGCTCAGCCCCGCCCGGCGTGGCGGCGATGGTCGACCATCAGGCAGCGGTCCTGCACGACCAGGATGCCGGCCTCGACCAGCCGCTCGGCCACCTGGTCGTTCCGGATGCCGCTCTGCAGCCAGACGGCGCGCGGTCGGGCGGCGAGGAGATCGTCGAGGTGCGCGGCGACGTCCTGGCTGCGCCGGAAGACGTCGACGATGTCGACGGGGCCCGGGACGTCCGCGACGCGGCGGTAGACCTGCTGGCCGAGGATGGTCTTGACGTCGGGGTAGTAGACAGGGACCGGGATCACCTCCACGCCCGCGCTCTTCAGGTAGCTCGGGACGTAGAAGGCGGGCTGATCCGCCTGCGCCTCGGTCTTGATGCCGAGCACGGCCACGCGCCGCGCTGCGCGGACCAGCTCCGCCACGCGTGCCTCGTCGTGGCTGATGTCGCGAATGTCGTTCATCGAGGGATTCTACGACCCCGCGCGCCCTTTGGCGAAACCTCCCCGACCGCCGCCTGTGGCAGACTCGGCCGCGTGAACCTCGACCAGCTCTCCGCGCTCTGGGCGGACCTCGTCCGCTCCCCCGCCTCGCTGCCCGTCGCGCTGGGCATGTCGCTGGCCGTCTTCGCGCTCGGGTTCGTCGCCTACCGCCTGTTCTTCGCCCTGCTCGCGCGCCTCGCGCGCGCCACGCAGACGTCGCTCGACGACCTCTTGATCCGCCGCATGCGGCTGCCGGCGCGCCTGCTCGTGGCGCTGCTCTCGCTGCACACGTTCATCGCCCTGCGCGGGGGCGAGCTGCCCACGCTCCACAAGGGCGTGCTCCTGATGGAGCTCGCGCTCGCGTCGTACCTCGCCATCGAGATCGCCGAGACCATGGTCATCGACTACTGGCTCGCCGAGCGCCAGAAGGTGCAGATCCCGGCGCTGGTACGGCACCTCCTGCTCGCGATCCTCTACCTGGTCGCCGGCCTCTCGATCGTCGGCGCGGTCACCGGGGTCGACCTCGTGCCGCTGCTCGCGACGTCGACCGTCATCACGGTGGTCCTCGGCCTCGCGCTCCAGGACACCCTGGGCAACCTCTTCGCCGGGCTCGCCCTGCACTCGGAGCGGTCGTTCGGCGTGGGCGACTGGATCCTCGTCGACGGGATCGAGGGGCAGGTGGTCTATGTGGGGTGGCGCTCGACCCGCCTCAGGACGTTCTCCGGGGACATCGTGATCCTGCCGAACTCGGTCATCGCCAAGGCGCGCGTGCAGAACTTCTGCGCGCCGGACCGGACGTGCGCGCGCAACATCGAGATGCTCGTCTCGCTCGGCGCCGCGCCCGAGGCCGTCGAGCGCGCCGCCCAGCGCGCCTGCGCAGCGGTGCCGGACATCCTCCGCGAGCCCCCGCCGCGGCTCTGGCTCGCGGCCGTCACGCCGCTCTTCCTGCGCTACGTCATCAAGTTCTGGATCGCCGACTTCGAGCGCCACGATCTGCTGGAGTCCGAGCTCATGAAGGCGTTCTTCCGCGCGTGCCGCGAGGAGGGCGTCGCGCTCAGCCCCGGCGCGGCGCAGCCGGGCGTCGCCGTCGAGCTGCGCCCCGCCGCGCCCGGCGATCCCGCTGCGGGCCCCGTGGTGCTGCCGGCGCTCGCCGCGGCGCCAGCCGCCCCGGCGCCGGCTGTCGCGAGCGGCGAGGTCGACGCGTGAGCGCCGCCCCGGCGCCGGCCGTCGCGAGCGGCGAGGTCGACGCGTGAGCGCCGCCCCGGCGCCCGATTTGGCTTGGTCCGGTCGCGCCGCTGCGATACCCGGAGCGTATGCCTGATCCCCAGTCCGTATCTCCCGGCAAGGTCGCGGTCGTGGGCGCTGGCAGCGTCGGCGCGACGATCGCCTATGCGTGCCTGCTCCGCGGGGTGGCGAAGCAGGTGGCGCTGTTCGACGTGAACCGGGCCAAGGTCGACGCCGAGGTGCTCGACCTGAACCACGGCTTGCAGTTCGTCCCGGCGGCCACGCTCGAGGGCAGCGACGACGCCGAGGTCTGCCGCGGGGCGCACGTGGTCGTCATCACCGCCGGCGCGAAGCAGAAGCCCGGGCAGAGCCGGATGGATCTCGCCACGGCGAACGTCGCGATATGCCGCGAGCTGCTGCCGCGGCTCCAGGCCGTCGCGCCCGACGCGCTCTACCTGCTCGTGACGAACCCCGTCGACGTGATCACGTATGTCACGCTCAAGCTGACCGGCCTCCCGCCCGCCCGGGTGATCGGCAGCGGCACGGTGCTCGACAGCAGCCGGTTCCGGTTCCTGATCGCCAGGCGGCTCAACGTGGCTGTGCAGAACGTCCACGCGTACATCGCCGGCGAGCACGGGGACAGCGAGGTGCCGCTGTGGAGCAGCGCGAGCGTCGCGAACATCCCGCTGGACGCGTGGTCCGTGCCCGGCCACGGCAAGCTCGGCGCGGCCGACAGGGAGGAGATCTTCCACGGCGTGAAGAACGCCGCTGCCCAGGTGATCTCCGGCAAGGGCGCGACCAACTACGCCATCGGCCTCGCGACCGCCAAGATCCTGGAGGCCCTGCTGCGCGACGAGAACCGCGTGCTGCCGGTCAGCACCCTGCTGAGTGGTTATCGCGGGATCGACGACGTTTGCCTGAGCGTGCCGTGCATCGTGAACCGGTCTGGCCTCGAGTCGCAGCTGCCGATCCCGATGAGCCCGGAGGAGGAGGCCGGCCTCCGGGCCAGCGCCGACACGATCCGCAAGGCGGTCAGGTCGCTCGGGTTCTGACGCGACCTTTTGCGGCCTGCGGGGCGGAGCTCAGGGGATCCTGCAATAGGTCGGGAAGCTCGACGGGATACCCGACGCGTAGGGCCTCGGCGCGACCTTGTACGGGTGGTCCTTCAGGAACTGCCAGCTGGAGGGGGCGATGCCGGACGGGATGCGGTGTCCGCCGCCGCTGTCGCAGTCGATGGCGAAGCCGCCCTTCGCCTTGATGTCACTCTCGAACGCCGCGCTGGTGCGGGCGAAGTCGATGCCGACGACGTCGGAGCCCTCGGCGCCGTGGACCCCCATGACGGCGGGCGCGTTGGTGGCGTCCTGGAGCGGCGGCGTGCCCAAGGCCGTCGTGCCGCCCGAGTACGTCACGACGCTCGCGACGTAGCCGGAGCGCGCATAGGCCATGTATGCGGCCTGGAGGCCGCCCGCGCTGAACCCGAGCGAGTGGACGCGGCGCGTGTCGATGTTGCGCTGCTGGATGGCGCACGCGAGCGCCTCATCGGCCGTGTTGAAGTCGCCCACGTACCACACGTTGTTGCCCGTGGTCCGCGTGCCGTCCTCGCCGCCGTGGCCGTCGTACGCGTTGGGCGCGAACACGACACCTCCGCGGCTCGTGATCTCGTCGATGGCGGCCTGTCCGAGGCCGGCCAGCGCCTCTTGCGGGCGGGAGGACGTGGCGTGCCAGTAGATGACCACCGGAGCCGGCGTGGCGGACCGCGCGCCGGCCCACACGCGCACCTCGCGGCCGAGGAAGGTCATCGTCCCGGTGGCGATCGTCGGGCACGCCTCCCGGGCCGCGGGCAGGGCGCTCGGCGCGCTGGCGCCACCCGAGCCGCCGCTGCCGCCAGCGCCGCCGCTGCCGCCAGCACCGCCGCTGCCGCCAGCGCCGCCGGAGCCGCCGGAGCCCCCAGCGCCGCCAGAGCCGCCGGAGCCCCCAGCGCCGCCAGCACCGCCGCTGCCGCCGGAGCCGCCAGAGCCGCCGGAGCCCCCAGCGCCGCCGGAGCCGCCGCTGCCGCCAGCGCCGCCGGAGCCCCCAGCGCCGCCGGAGCCGCCGCTGCCGGTCGACGTCTCGCCTCCGGTCACGGACGCGATGGTCGGGCGCGTGGTGCCCGTCGCGCAGAAGTTGAATGTGACCGAGGCGCCGGGGGCGATGCGCCCGTTGCTCGCGGTCGGCGTGGCTGTCAGGAGCGTGCCGCTGCTCGCGAAGACGGCGCCCCAGGACCTGGTCACCGTCGCGCCCTTCACGTCGGTGACGACCTTCCACGAGGTTGTCGCGCTCGCTCCGTCGTTGGACACGGTGACGGCGGCGCAGTAGCGGCCTCCCCAGAGCGGCTGGTAGCTCAGCTCGGCCGAGAGGCCGCTCTCGGCGGCCATCAGCGATTCGTCGCCGAGCTCGGCGTCGCCGGCCTCTCCGGCGACGCACGCGCCCAGCGCCGCGAGCAGCCCGGCCAGCGCGAGCCGCGCCGCGAGGTGCGTGCCTGCGAAGCTGCCCTCGCTCGGGCGCGGGCTCGGCGAGCTCGCGAGTCGCTCGTCCCTTGCTTGACGCTGCTCATCGCTCCCGCTCGGGGACTGCCGACGTCGCTGCGACGAGAGCTTCTGCCAGGGTGCAAGGTTCATGTGAGTCTCCTCCGTCCTTGTGATGTTGAGAGCACGCAGCTGCGCCAGGCGTGGAGCGGCCCGCGCGCGAGGCGCGAGCATGCCCTGGATCAGCCGCGAGCTCCCCAAGAGAGAAAAAAGAGAAGCCGACTCAACGGCCGCGATGAGCTCATCATGACAGACATCGAATCTCTCGTGAAGAGAGCGTGTGTTTGTCAGAGCGGAATTGTCCGCAGCTTTGCCTGAAGTTTCCGTGGTTCGTGCAAAGGGTTCGCACGGTGTGAGATGCAGACGCCGCCGGCAGCACCGCTGTGCGCGACGCTGGGTGGGTAGTGTAACTTTCTGCGCGCGATCTGGCTTTGTGTTCTTGCCTCCAGTCGACGTGCGCCGCTCGTGTGGCCTGCGCTGCAGGGCGCGGCTGTGGCGTGTTGTTGTCATCGCTCGGCTGCTTTGGCGTCTCACCGTGCGAGTTTCTGTGGGTGTGCTGGTGAGGTGATGGGCGCCATCGCCGGTTCCTCGAGGAGGGGCCTGCGGGTCTCGCCGGCTTCGAGACCAGCCTTTTGCGGAGCGGGTCTCCGGCCCGCCTTTCGCCTCCGTGGCATCGCGCTGGTCGAAGCTTGGATTTCCTGGTCGCCGGTTGGACGGCTAGAATCGCCGCCGGATGGCCAGGACAGGCAGGCGTGCTGATGGGGTTCGTCGCCGTGCGCGTCTCTGCGCCGCGCAGCTTGGTGGCAAGCCCGTTGCGGCTCGCACCCTGTTAGTACGCCCGTTGCAGCTCGCCCCCCTTCATCAAACCCGCTGCGTCTCGCACCCCTTTTGGCAAGGTGGTAGGCCCGAGGAGAGGGGGCTCGTCGCGCGGTGTGGGGGATGGGCCGATGTCTGAGCCCAATGGCCATCGCTCATCCGGCGAAGCCGGATGAGCGATGGCCATTGGGCGAGTTCGGCGGGGCCCCCACACCGCGCGACGAGCCCCCTCTCCTCGGGCCGGTCAGCTCGGCGCGACCCTGGAGCCGCAGCTCACCCGCTCGCCGGCCCCGTCCCCTGGTCCGACTCCCCCCACGCCACCATGACCGAGCTCGTGTTGTGGAACCCCTCGACGCTCCCCCCGAACTTCGCGATCTGCCCGTAACAGGCCATCCCGAACATCGGGTGCGGACCCCCGTGAGGCGACAGGAACGCGCGCACCTCCTCGCGGTACCGCTCGCCCAGCAGCCGGTACCGGGACGCACAGTCGAACACCAGCGACCCCGACACCGCCGGCAGCGGCCCGAGCACCTTCGTCGACAGGCTCTTCGCCGCCTGCAGCAGCGCGTCGGTCCCCGCGTTCACCACCCGGACGACCTGCCCCCGCGAGAGCCCCCCGGTCAGCACCACCGCCCCGTCCCCCCGGACCGCGATCGGCGACCTGATCTTCAGCGCCTCGCCGAACGGCGTCTTCGCGCCGAGCGCGTGCTTCGCCATCGTCTGGAGCAGCCCCTCGCCGCTCGACCTGAACCCGAGCCGCGAGAGCTCCTCCTCGTACACCCGCGCCGCCGGCTGCCCGTCGAGCGTCTTCAGCACGTTCCGCTCGATGTCGGTGATCGTGAAATCCCGCCCGCCCTCGGCCGCGCGGAACCCGTGCACCACGTCGATGTTCATCCGGTGCCGGTGCGTCAGCCGCACGAGGATCGCCGCGTCCGTCAGCGCCTTGCGGCCCAGGAACACCCGCGCACCCTCGAACGTCCACCCGTCGCCCGCCGTCCCGCCGAAGACGCGCGTGTGCGGCGGCACACCCTGGCGGAGCGCCGCGACAAGCTCGTCGCCGTCGCACGCGAACGCGTCCGCCAGCACCAGGATCGAGCTCGGCGACCCGCTGCGCGGCCCGCTGCTCGAGACCGCCTCGTCCATGTCGCTCAGCGCCGCCCGGATGCTCTTCACGTGATCCGCGCGCAGCTCGCGCGCCGCCGCGCACGCCACGTCGACGTTCGCGCCGCCGAGGAACGCGCACGTCACCCCGCTCTTGCTGAAGCCGCGCTCCGTGAACGACGCCCCGCCGGTCGTGGCCCCGACCACCGGGATGCCCGTCGCGTCCTCGATCGCGGCGAGGTACTCCTCGTGCTTCGTCCCGCTCGGCATGGCCACGATCGCGAGCCGCGCCGGCTCCTTCCACTCGGCGACCGTCCGCTCCACCTTCCGCCCGAGCAGCCACGCGTTCCCATCAAAGGGTCCGAGGGTCATCATCTTCATGCGCCGAAGCTCCTGCATACCCGGCGCCGGAGCGCGGGCTTCGAGTCCAGGCCATCGCTGACGATACGCGTCGCGGCATGGTGATAACACGCACGAGGTACGCGCCTCCACTCCTCATGCAGGCAACTGTCCCGTGCGTCTGCTCGCTCGCGTGCGCGTTCGTGTGCGGAACGAGCGGCGCGCGGGTGGCCAAGCTCGGGTGCTGTGATCGCGTGGAGCACCTCCGCTTCTGCGTGCGTCGCCGAGCCAGCAGGCGAGCGCACGCGAGCGCGTGGAGACGAGCGCACGCGAGCGCGGACAGGCGAGCAAGCGCGAGCGGAAGCAGCCGAGCGATCGCGTGCGCCGGACGCCGCATGCGTGTGGACGTTGCCAGCCTGACGCACGCGCGCCGCCACCCGGCGGCGCGCTGTCAGGCGCGGAGCAGCATCGGCTCCCGCTGCCGTACGAACCCCTCCACGAGCTCGCGCTGCTCGCCCGAGAGCCGCACGAAGCGCGCCCCGAACCCGGCCGGACCCTCGTCCTGCGCGTCGCGCGTCCATTCGACCACCGCCACCGCGTCGATCTCGCCGCCCTCCGCGAACGGGAGCTTGAGCGCGACCGTCGTCCCCCGCGCCGGCGGCTGCCGGAACGTCGGCACGAAGACGCCGCCGTGCTCGACCACGTCGGCCGCGGGCGCGGTCCGGTAAAAGTTCGCCGGCGACTCCACCCCGAGCCGCGCCTCGAAGCGCGGCGGCGGCGGCTGGCTCTGCGGGCGCGCCGCCGCGCGGACCCGCTCGTCGAGCGACCGGAGCGCCTGCCCGAGCTCCGAGACCTGCGCCTCGATCGCCCGGATGCCGAACGCGCTCTGCGTCGTCGCCTTCGCGAGCGGCGCCACGAGCCGCTCCACCAGCGACAGGTGGTGGCCCACGAACTCCGACACCGATCGATCGGTCTCGACCTTCACCTCCACCCGGGGCTGCGCCACCCCCTTGAGCGCCCCGGAGAGCCGCTCGATCTCCGGCGCGAGCCACTGCTTCATCTCCCGCGCCCGCGCGTCGCCCGCCTGCGCCACCGCGGCCGCCTTCCCGATCGCCCCGCGGATGCCCTCGAGCTGCTCGCCGAGCATCGAGAGCGTTCCGGTCACGCGCACCACCGGGTCGTCCTCCTTGCCGCCCATGCGCTTGATGCGCACGAAGCCCTTCTTGATCTCGTCCCACCGCGCCTGCTGCTCGGGCGTCATCCGGCCGCGCAGCTCGCCGAGCTTGAGCAGGTTCTGCTCGGCGCCGGTGGTCAGCGTCTGCGACTCGCTCACGTAGTGATCGTCGATGAGCCGGTCGACCTCCGCGGGCGTGTGCGCCGCGACGACCTTCTCGGCCAGCTTGTTCATGTTCCGGTAGCTGCCCTGCAGCTTGAACGGCGGCTCCGTCCGGAAGGCGTCGTCCTGCGACGCGCTGCGGATGTACTCGAGGTTCACCGAGAGCAGCACCCGCTGCACCTGGAAGAGCCGCTCGAACACGGCGACGATCTCCGCGACCTCCGCCGCGGAGTAGGCGTGCTCGAGCTCCGTCGCGGCCACCGCCTCGCCCTGCGCCATCCGGATGAGCCGGTGCGTGTCGCCCGGCGCGCGCCCCGAGAGCGGCGCGAGCGTCGGGTTCGACGTGAGCGCGTTCTCCAGGTAGCTCAGCGCGAAGAGCTCCTCCTTGCCGTCGAGGATGTCGCCGAGGTTGTACGTGTCGGCCCGGTTCGACAGCATGTCGGGGATCTGGAACCGCGCCCCCGACTCCGTGTACGGGTTGCCCGCCATCACCACGCAGAACTTCTTGCCGCGCAGGTCGTAGGTCCGCGTCCGGCCGCGCCACACGCCCTCGATCCGGCGCTGCCCGTCGCAGAGCGAGATGAACTTCTGCAGGAGCTCCGTGTTCGTGTGCTGGATGTCGTCGAGGTACAGCATCACGTTGTTGCCCATCTCGAACGCCAGGTTGATCTTCTCGACCTCCTGGCGCGCGGTCGCGTTCGGGGCCTCGGCCGGGTCGAGCGACGTCACCTGGTGGCCGAGCGACGGCCCGTTCACCTTCATGAACACGAGCCCGAGCTTGCTCGCGACGTACTCCATCAGCGTCGTCTTGCCGTAGCCCGGCGGCGAGATGAGCAGCAGCATGCCCATCAGGTCGGTGCGCTTCACGTCGCCCGCGGCGCCGAGCTGCTTCGCCAGGTTCGCGCCGACCAGCGGCAGGTACACCTCGTCGATCAGCCGGTTGCGCACGAACGACGTGAGCACCCGCGGCGCGAACTCCTCGAGCCGCAGCCGCCGCCGCTCGCGCTCCGCGATCTCGCTCCGCACCTTCCTGTAGGCGCGGTAGCGCGGCGCCCGCTCGTGCAGGAAGTCCTCGATCCTGCTCAGGAATTCGTCGAGACGGAGCGCGAGCGCGCGGTCCTTGATGCGCGGGTGCTGGCCGAGCAGCCCCTCGACGCGGGCCTCGGTCACCGCCCCGCTGGGCTCCCGCTCCAGCTGCCGCTCCGTCACGATGACGACCGCCGCCTCTAGCGCGAGGTGGCTCATGGGAGAGCGCGACGCGTCTTTCGCGACGAACCCCGTGAGCCACGCCAGCGCGAGCTGGAGCCGCTCGGCCGGGTGCTTCTCGAGCTGCCGGAGGTCCTCCTCGAACGCGGCGCGGCCCCCCGCCAGATCGAGGTGGGACAGCAGCGCGTCGCGCAGGGCGAGCGCCGCGTCGCTCGTCACGAACCGGAGGCGCTCGGCCGCGAGCTCCTCCACGAGGTACCGCGCCGCGACGCGCACGTCCGCCGCGCTGCTCACGTCCGCCGCGAGCCGGTGCGCCGCCGCCGTCGCCGCCACGCCCTCCGCGAGCTCGGCCGCGAGCGCCGCCCGCGCCTCGCTCTCGCCGAGCTGCGCCGCCAGCCGGCCCAGGCTCCGCGCCCGCCGGTGCGCGAGATCCCGGGCGCGCGGCTCGAGCCCCGCCCAGTACAGGCAGGCGAGGGCCCGCGGCCCGCTCGCGAAGCGGAGCAGCCCCGCCGTGACCCGCAGCGCGAGCAGCTTCTCCAGGATGAGCGCGGCGTCCGCGTCGTGGACGCCGCGCTCGTACCCCTCGTCGTGCCGGCCCTCCGCGTACGCACGCACCGCGGCGAGCAGCCCGCCCGGGCCGAGCGCCGCCTCGCGCAGCCTGTCGATCGAGAGGCCTCCCCGCCCCGCCTCGGCGTCCGCGAGCATCGAGCCCGCGAGGAACTCGCCCCGGTACACGGCCGGCGTCTCGCTCGCGAGCTCCTGGCCCCAGAGGTCGCGCGCGCTCGCGAGCGCCGGGTCCTCGATCGGCTCGAAGAAGTCGGTCCCGGTGAGGTGCAGCGCGAGCCCCTCGCCGCGCGGGACCAGCGTGAGCTCCAGCGGCTGCGTGCTCACGTTGAAGCGGTGGCGGCCGAGCTTGATGACGTCGCCGCCGCCCTCGAACAGGTCCTCGCGGTCGCGCAGCGCCCGGAGCGCGTCCTGCCGCGCCGACTTGAGCCGCGCCTCGACCTCGTCCCCCTTCACGCTGTCGCCGAGCGCGTGGAGCTCCGCCGCGAGGTCGCGGAGCTTGGCGACCATGGGGTCGGACGCGAAGTAGGTGTTGAGCTCGTCCGCGCCCGCGAACGAGCGCGCCCGCCGCGCCACGCCCTGGACGATCCGGTCCGCCGCGGCGACGAGGTTCGAGACGCGCCGCTGCCGCTCGTCGAGCAGCGCCTGCCGCCGCGCCGCGATCGCGTCGTTGACCTCCTCGCGCTTCGCCGCGAGCTCGCCGAGGAACTCGTCGAACTCGCCGAACTTGCCCTCGAGCTCCTCGAGCTGGACGAGGAGCTTCGAGAGCTCGCGATCGCAGCGCTCGGGCGAGTCGCAGACGGCGAGCGCGCTCGAGACGCTCTGGCCGAACACCTTGAACTGCGCGCCGAACTCCGCGCGCCCCTCGGCGCCCCGGAGGTCCTTGCCGCGGGCGGTGAGGGTCGCGCGCGCGCGGTTGAGCTGCGCGTAGACCTCGCTGATCCCCTCCAGGATCCGGGTCCGCGCCGTGGGGTCGTCGACCTTGAGGCTCGCGACGATGTCGGCGAGCACCGAGAGCCCCTCGTTCACGGCGTCGAGGTCGGCGGCGAACGGCGCGAGCTCGGGCGACTTCGCGACCGCCTCGATCTTCGCGATGAGCCCCGCGAGCCGGTCGGCCAGGGGGCGGAACGCCTGCTCGCCCAGCAGGAACGTCACGCACGCGCGGCTCACCTCGTCAGCCCGCGCGACGACCTCGGCCTCGAGCGCGTCGACGCGGCCGAGGTCCATGTACTTGAGCTCGCGGAGCGTGATGAGGTGCCCGCGCTGCCGCCGCAGGGCGGTCAGCGCCGTCAGGAAGGCGTCGACGCTCGCCGCGTCCTCCGGCCGCACCCCGCCGAGCAGCTGCCGCTGCGCGGCCTCGGTCTCGGCGAGCGCGCTCGCCGCGCGCGCCTTGATGGCCTCGACCTTCTCGAACTCGTCGACGATGCTCTCGGAGACGGCCCGGAGCTCGGTCACCGTCGACAGGAGGTCGCCCGCCTCGGCGTGGCCGAGCCAGTAGAAGGCGTCGGTCATCCGCCCGGCGGTCCGGATGAGGTCCTCGAAGGTCTGGCGGGTCGGCGACCCGTCCATCGCCGCGCGCCGCAGGCTGAGCGCGTCGGAGATGCCGCGCACGAGGTCGGCGTTGCCCACCTTCGCGAGGTACGAGCCGTCGGTCGGCGCCGACGCCGCGAACTCCGCGGTCATGAACGGCGTCTGCCAGATCTGCATCGGGTGGACGCGGGTCGCCTCGTCGCCCGACGCCCGGAAGATCACCATCTTGCCGTCGTCGAAGAGGCTGTACCCGTGGCACTGGATCGGGGTCGCGATCTCCTTGCGGATCAGGTTGTACGGGAAGAGCACGTAGCGCCCCTCCACGACCTGGTGGAACACGTAGAGCACGTCCTCCCCGTTGGGCGAGCGGATGACCCGCTCGAAGACGAGGCTCTCGGTGCTGCCCTCGAACCGCTTCGTCTCGCCGGTGACGAGGTAGTAGCCGTTCGGGAAGACGATGCCCTGGTCCTCGGGGAGGCTCAGGCAGGCGAGGCCGATCGCGTCGATGCGCACGACCTTGCGGGTGCGGCTGTTGTAGACGAGGTAGCGGTACGACGGCTCCCGGAACGGCTTGATCTTGAGCAGGATGAGCGGCCCGAGGCGGGCGTACTGGATGTCGGCGTCGTCGAGCGCCTGGCCCGCGTCGTCGACCGGCTCGCGGTAGATGCCGAGCCCCGTCGCCGTGTTGTTCTCGACCTTGACGGTGAGGTCGCCGCCGACCGTCTCGACGAAGATCTCGCCGAGGATCGAGACGTGCGGGTGCTTGCCCTGCACGTGGTCGTCGCGCGTGGACTGCGTCCAGGCGAAGTCGTGGTGGCGCGGCCGGACGTTGTCCTCCTCGCCGCGCGCGTCGAGGTACCGGATGCGCCCTGTCGCGTCGATGCTCCAGCGGAACACCTTCGTGTCGCGCTCGGTCGCGCCGACCTGGAAGATGGCGAGCAGCCGCGTGTCGCTGCGCCGGAGCTGGAGCAGCCGGGGCTCCTTGACGTAGCGGTGGAGGTCCTTGAACTCCTTGACGAACCCGGGGTCGCCGAGGAATGCGTCGCCCTCGTCGAGCGGGACGGGGGACAGGTCGAAGGCGCCGTCCGCCTTGGCGAAGCGGTGGAGGCTGAAGACGTCGCCGACGTTCACCTCCTTCAGCCCCATGAACACGAGGTAGCCGACGAGCAGCTTGCCCCGGATGCTCACGATGTCGCGGGGCAGGCAGTTGTTCTCGGTCCTGACGCGCGCGTTCTCGAGGAGCGCGAGGTCGGTGCCGCCGAACACCTGCTTCCGCCGCGCGTTGAGCGCCTCGGCGCGGCGGCCGAGCTCCTCGGCGCGCTCGACGAGCCGCCGGCGGATGACCTCGTAATTGCCGCCGTCCAGCGTCTCCGCCGGCTTCGGGGGCGGCGCCCCCGCCGTCCGGGCCGCTCCATCCAGGGCCCCTGTCGACACCATGCCTGCTCCGTGTGGTCCGCGTGGTCCGCGTGGTCAGCTCAACGCCGCCCCCGCGCCGAACCAGCGCGGGCCCGGCTTCCCCGCGGCCAGGGTACAGCCGTTCCGCCAGGGCCGGGGGACGAGATGGCGCGGGCGGACGAGATGTAAACCGATGTCAAGGCCGCGCGCCGCCCGCCCGCTGGCGAGCGCGCTGGCCAGCGCACCGCGCGGATCCCGTGGCCGCTCGGCGAGCGGGGCGTCGCAAACCGGCCACGGCGTGAAATCCGCTTGCAACATCGCGGTGTTTGCGTTGCGATCACCCCGGGGACGGCGCTTACCTACACGCGACCGTGCGCGGGAGCCCTGTGCGACGCGCGCCCACGCCATCCCCGGAGGCGCATCTCGTCGGCCGAGGCGCTCCGCGGCATTCCTTGGACAACGTGACGCTCTTCTGAAGCGGGTTGGGATGGTGGCATCAATGCGCTTGGCAAAGACTCTTTCTTCCGTGCTGCTCGTCCTGCTCGCCGGTCCGCTCGTCGCCTGCGGCGGCGACGACGGCGGCGATGGCGGCGACGACGGCGCGGGCGGCGGCGTGGGCGGGTCGGGGGGCGCGGGCGGCGCCACGGGCTCCGGCGGCGACGACAGCTCCGGCGGCCTCGGCGGGTTCATCGCGGTCGGGCCCTCGTCGGGGAGCGGCGGGGGCGATCCGTGCGACTCGCCGGATCCTCCGCCGGAGTGCGACGCCGTCGAGCCGGCGTGCGGCGACGGCGAGATGAACCGCGAGGGCGAGGAGTGCGACGACGGGAACAGCCTCCCCGGCGATTGCTGTTCCGGCGCCTGCAAGATCGAGCCGTACTGCGCCTGCGATCCGGAAGACGGGTGCCACACGACGATCGCCTGCGGCAATAGCGTCGTGGAGCCCGGCGAGACGTGCGAGGACGGCAACACGGCCTCGGGCGACGGCTGCGACGACCGCTGCCAGCGCGAGCCGGGCGACTGGTTCTGCCCGGCGCCGGGCGAGCCCTGTCGGCGGCTCCACACGTGCGGCGACGCGCGGGTCTCGGCCGGCGAGGGCTGCGACGACGGCAACACGACCTCCGGCGACGGGTGCTCTGACGTGTGCGCCCTCGAGGACCCCGGCAACATCACCTGCCCTGTCCCGGGGCAGCCGTGCCGGCCGGTCGAGCGCTGCGGCGACGGCAAGCTGCGGCCGAGCGAGCGGTGCGACGACGGGAACACGGAGTCGGGCGACGGCTGCTCGCCGGCCTGCCTCGTCGAGGCGGGCTGGGTGTGCCCGGACGGCATCCACTGCACGTTCACGGTCGTCTGCGGCGACGGCCAGATCGGCGTCGGCGAGGGGTGCGACGACCGCAACAGGGTCTCCGGCGACGGCTGCTCCGCCACCTGCGCGGTCGAGGCCGGGTTCGACTGCGCGCGTGCGGGGAGCCGCTGCACGGCGGTCTGCGGCGACGGGAGGGTCGTCGCCAGGGAGGACTGCGACGACGGCGGCACGGAGGACGGCGACGGGTGCAGCGCCGAGTGCCGGTGGGAGCCGGGCCTCGTGTGCGAGCCCGCGGCCGGCGGCTACATCTGCCGCGACACGGTCTGCAACGACGGCGAGCGGGAGGGCTCCGAGCCGTGCGACGACGGCAACGCGAACCTGGGCGACGGCTGCACGCCGTTCTGCCAGGTCGAGCCGGACTGCGGCGACACGGGCTGCACCTCCGCCTGCGGCGACGGCCTGCGCCTCGGCGGCGAGGCCTGCGACGACGGCAACACGACGGACGGGGACGGCTGCTCGTCCGCGTGCGCGGTCGAGCCGGGCTACAGCTGCACGAACGACGCGGTCCTCGGCGACGAGCTCCAGGTGCCGATCGTGCTCCGCGACTTCAAGGAGAACGCGCCGAACTTCGAGCCTGACCGCAACCCCCCGAACGTCCTCCTGCGGGGGCTCGTGCAGGCGACGCTCGGCGCCGACGGCAAGCCGCGGCTCGCCGCGTCCCCGCCGGCGGACGCCTTCCTCACGAACGCGACGGATTTCGACCGCTGGTACAACGACTCGACCCTGTCGAAGACGGTCGTGGACCTGCTCACGCTCACGCGCGCCGGGGCCACGGACGTGTTCGTGTTCGAGGATCACGGGTTCTTCCCGCTCGACGGCAAGGGGTGGCAGGACCCGTCGGTGCCGGCGGCGCAGCGCGAGGCGAGCCGCCTGGCGCTCGATCCGTGGAACGACTGGGCCGAGGCGGGCAACCACAACTTCTACTTCACGAGCGAGGTCCGCTACTGGTTCGAGTACCACGGCGGCGAGCGGCTCGACTTCTACGGCGACGACGACGTCTGGGTGTTCATCAACAACCGGCTCCGCATCGATCTCGGCGGCATCCACACCCCGATGGGGACCGGCGAGGTCGCCGGCGTGGAGGACGATCGCGGGACCGTGCTCATGGATGATCTCGGGCTCACGGAGGGGCGCGTCTACGAGGTCGTCGTGTTCCAGGCGGAGCGCCACACCACGGCGTCCAGCTACAAGCTGACGCTCGGCGGCTTCAACGCGGCCCCGTCCGTCTGCGAGCCCGTGTGCGGCGACGGCATCGTCACGCCCGACGAGCAGTGCGACGACGGGGAAGAGAACGGCCCGGGCTACGGGAACTGCTCGACGAGCTGCACGCTCGGGCTCTACTGCGGCGACAGCATCCGGACCAACCCGTACGAGATCTGCGACGACGGCACCAACCTCGGCGGCTACGGCTCCGACGCCTGCGCGCCGGGCTGCGTGGCGGCTCCTCGCTGCGGCGACGAGAACATCGACAGCCAGTTCGGCGAGGAGTGCGACGACGGGGTGAACGACGGCCGCTACGGCGGGTGCTCGCCGGAGTGCCTGATCGGGCCGCGGTGCGGCGACGCGGTGGTCCAGGCGCCGAGCGAGACGTGCGACGACGGGGTGAACGACGGCCGCTACGGCGGGTGCACCCCGGAGTGCGAGAGCGCCGCGCAGTGCGGCGACGGGGTCGTCCAGGAGGAGTGGGGCGAGGAGTGCGACGACCGCGTGAACGACGGCAGCATGGGCTGCCTCGGCTGCCGGATCGGCGCCGTCTGCGGCGACGGGAGCGTGCAGCGTGAGCTCGGCGAGGAGTGCGACGACGGCGTGAACGACGGCGGCTACGGCGAGTGCGCGCCCGGCTGCGTGATCGGCCCGCGCTGCGGCGACGGGGTGACCCAGACGCCGCCCGAGCAGTGCGACGACCGCGTGAACGACGGCGGCTACGGCGAGTGCGCGCCCGGCTGCGTGTTCGGCCCGCACTGCGGCGACGGCGTGCGGCAGGCGCCGTACGAGGAGTGCGACGACGGCAACACGTCGAGCGGCGACGACTGCAGCGCCACGTGCCACAACGAGGTCAACTGACCCCGGTCGATCCGTGAAGGCGTGAAGAGCGCGCGGCGGCCCGCCCGGGCCGCCGCGCAGCTCACCGATTTTTCCAGAAGATCCGCCGCGCCATCGACGCTCGGGGCGCCGCTCGCGCGGCGGCGAGAGAGGAGATGGAATGTCCCTTCAACGATGGTGGGCAGCGCTGTCGCTCGCGTTGCTCGTGCTCCTGCCCGCGTGCGCCGGCAGCGCGCCCGCGCCGCAGCCAGCGCCGGAGGCCCCCAAGGAGGTCCGCCTGTACGCGCTCGACTGCGGCCGCGCCGAGATCCCGGACATGGCGGCCTTCGGGGACGAGGGGGGCCCGAGGGAGCTGGTCGCGGCGTGCTATGTCATCCGGCACCCGGGCGGCACCCTGCTGTGGGACACCGGGATCAGCGACGTGAACGCCCGGACCAAGGGCGGTGTCGTGCATGCTCGCACGGGGATACGGTTCCGCGTCGACACGCCGCTGCGCGAGCAGCTGCGCGCGCTGCAGCTCGAGCCCGCCGACGTGCAGTACGTGGCCTTCTCGCACCTCCACGTCGATCACGCGGGCAACGCCAACCTGTTCCCCGCGTCGACGTGGATCCTGAGCCGGCGCGAGCTCGAGTGGGCGACCGCGACGCCGGCGCCGCCGACCGTCGAGCCGGAGCTCATCTCGGCCTACCGCACCGCGAAGCTCCGGCTCCTCGACGGCGAGGCGGACGTCTTCGGCGACGGCGCGGTGCGCATCGTGCCGTCGCCAGGGCACACGCCGGGGCACCAGAGCCTCATCGTCCGCCTGCGGCGCGCGGGGACGATCGTCATCTCGGGGGACCTCTGCCACACCCACGGGAACTGCGCGAACCACCGCGTGCCCCCCTTCAACACCGATCGCGAGGAGTCCATCCGCTCGATGGAGCGCATCCTCGCGCTGGCGAACGCCACCCACGCCCGCTTCGTGGTGCAGCACGAGCCCGACGCGCTCGCGGCGTTCCCCAGGTTCCCCGCCTTCCTCGATTGACCCGACCGCCGCGCGCTCCGGCGGGTGGTGCTGTCATTTGCCCAGAGAGGGTTCACATGAAGGCGGTAAGGCGGGAAGATCATTGAGATTTTCTTCCCGCCTTACCGCCTTCATGTTCAAATGACAGCACTACCCTCCGGCGCCCGGCGAGCCCGCGCACCCCGCGCGAGCTCGCCGCGCCCGCGGCCGCTCAGAACACGTTGCCGGTGGCGCCCGCCGCGCCCGCGTTGCCGCTCGAGGTGCCGCCCGCGCCGCCGACGCCGTGCGTGACGACGTTGCCCGTGGTCGAGATCGTGGTGCTGACCCGGTAGACGCCGTACGAGACGCCGCCCGCGCCGCCGCCGCCGTGCCCGCCGCGGCCGCCGGTCCCGCCGCGGCCGCCGGTCCCGCCGGCGCCCACCTCGCTGGTGCACACGGTGCCGCCGTTGCCGCCAGTGCCGCCGTTGCCGCCGTTGCCGCCGTTGCCGCCGCGCCCGCCGGCGCCGCCGTCGCCGCCGGCGACCTGGCTGGCGACGAGCTGGAAGCCCGTCGAGTTCACGAGGAACAGGCCGAACGAGCCGCCCCCCGCGCTGCCCCCGACGCCGCCGTTGCCGCCGCAGCCGCCAGCGCCGCCGCCGCCGCCGCCGTTGCCGGCGCCGTCGTTCGCGACGAAGCCGCCCTGCCCGCCGCCGCCGCCGCCGCCGCCGGCCCCGTTCCCGGGGAGGCCCGTGACGCCGGCGTTCCCCGATCTGCCCTGCCAGACGTTGCCGCTGACCGTCCCGCCGGTGCCGCCGGTCCCGTTCAGCCCGGCCGTCCCGCTGGCGCCGTTCTGGCCGTTGGTGCCCGGCTGCCCCGCGGAGTCGCTCCCGGGTGAGCCCCCGACGCCGCCAGGCGTCCCGCCGGTGCCGACGGACCCGCCGCTGCCCGCCCTCTCCCCCTCGGGGCCGCCGTTGCCGCCGTTGCCGCCGGTGCGCCCGCACGTCGACGTGCCGCCCGCGCCGCCGATGCGCGTGCCGGCGCCGTCGCAGCTGCCCGCCCCGCCGGTCGCGCCGCTGCCGCCCGCCGCCCCGGTCGCGCCGTTGCCGCCCGCCGCGCCCGGCCCCGCCGCGCCGGCCTCCAGCCGGCTGTTCCGCAGCGTCACCCCCGTGCAGCTCACGCAGCGCATCGCGTAGTTCGACGCGCCGGCCAGCGTCGCGTCCGAGGTCTGGATCGTCAGCCGGTCGAGCGTCGTGGGCGTGTTGATGTTCTGGCCCTCGACCGCCGCGACGTAGCCGCCGGTCGTGCTCCCCGAGCGGATGACGGCGGACGAGGCGGCCGACCGCGTCCAGCCGGCCGCCGCGTTGTAGCCGCCGTAGAGCGACACGCCGCTCGAGAGGCTGACGCGGCCGACGTACGTCCCCTGCGAGATGTAGACCTGCGTCTTGCCGGTCAGCACCGCCTCGTTGATGCCGCCCACGACCGTGGCCTTCGGCGCGCGCTGCGTGCCCGGGTTGGCGTCGCTCCCGGTCACCGCCACGAAGATCGCGAGGCGCGCGTCGCCGTCGATCCCGTCGCAGTTCGCGTCGACGAAGCCGTCGTCGGGCCGGTCCTCGTCGCTCACGAACGTGCACGCGTACTCGCAGCCGTTCGCGAGCGACCCGTCGAGGTCGTAGAAGCCCGGCAGGCAGCCGCCGAACGTGCACGCCCCGGCGCCGCACCCGACCGCCGCGTGCGGCATCGCCGCGGCGCAGTCCGCGCCGCAGGCGCCGCAGTTGGCCGGATCCGACGCGGTGTTGACCTCGCACCCGTCGGCCTCGTCGCCGTTGCAGCTCGCGAACCCCGCGTTGCAGGCGACGAGGTCGCAGGTCCCGGAGACGCACGCCTCGGAGGCGTTGGCGAGGTCGCACGCCGCGCCGCAGGCGCCGCAGTTCGCGACGCTGGTGCGCGTGTCGACCTCGCACCCGTTCGCCGGGGCGCCGTCGCAGTTCGCGAAGCCGGCCTCGCAGCCGGTGAGCACGCAGGTGCCGGCGAGGCACGTCTCGGACGCGTTCGCGAGGGCGCACGCGAGGTTGCAGCCGCCGCAGTTCGCCGGATCGCTCGCGGTGTTGACCTCGCAGCCGTCGAGCGCGCTCGCGTTGCAGTTCGCGAACCCCGGGTCGCACGCGCCCATCACGCACGTCCCGCCGAGGCACGACTCCGCGGCGTTCGCGGCGGCGCACAGCGCGCCGCAGGCGCCGCAGTTCGCCACGCTCGTGCCCGTGTTGACCTCGCAGCCGTTCGCCGCCTCGCCGTCGCAGTTCGCGTACCCGGCGGCGCAGGCGCCGAGCACGCAGGCGCCGCCGACGCACGACTCGGAGGCGTTCGCGAGGGCGCACGTCGCGCCGCAGGCGCCGCAGTTGGCGAGGCTCGTGCCCGTGTCGACCTCGCAGCCGTTCGCCGCCTCGCCGTCGCAGTTGGCGTGGCCGGCCTCGCAGGCGCCGAGCACGCAGGTGCCGCCGAGGCACGACTCGGCGGCGTTCGGGAGCGCGCACGCGATGTTGCAGCCGCCGCAGTTGGCGAGGCTCGTGCCCGTGTTGACCTCGCAGCCGTTCGCCGCCTCGCCGTCGCAGTTGGCGTGGCCGGCGTCGCAGGCGCCCATGACACAGGTGCCCGCGAGGCAGGCCTCGGCCGCGCCCGGGTAGCTGCACGCGGCCCCGCAGGCGCCGCAGTGGGCGAGGCTCGCCCCGAGGTTCGCCTCGCAGCCGTTCGTCAGGTCGCCGTCGCAGTCGGCATAGCCGGCGTCGCACGCCCCGAACTCGCACTCGCCCGCCGCGCACGTCTCGCTCGCGTGGGCGAAGTCGCAGGCGACGTTGCAGCCGCCGCAGTGGGCCGCGCTGGTCAGGAGGTCGGTCTCGCAGCCGGTCAGCGGGTCGAGGTCGCAGTCGGCGTGGTCCGGCGCGCAGCCGATGATGTTGCAGTTGCCCCCGTTGCAGAACGACTCGGTGTGCTCCTTGAGACAGCTCGTCCCGCAGGCGCCGCACGCCTCCACGTCGGTCAGCAGGTTGGTCTCGCAGCCGTTCGTGGCGTTCCCGTCGCAGTCGGCGTGGGGGGTGGTGCACGACGAGACCGTGCAGATCCCGTCGATGCAGCCGGTGGTCCCGTTCGGCGAGACGCAGAGCTGGCTGCACGCGCCGCAGTGGGCGGCGCTGGTCAGGAGGTCGGTCTCACAGCCGTTGTCCGGCTCGTCGTCGCAGGCCCCGGTCCCCACGGGACAGCTGTTCGAGCGGCCGATGACGGGCACCACGACGTCGGGCGCGTGGGCGTCGCCGACGTCGGCCTCCACGGTCACCCGATCGGCGGGCAGCGGCCCCGCGGCGCCATCGGAGGTGAACGTCACCTCGAAGTAGAGCGCGCCGCCCGGCTCGCTCTGGGCGGGCAGCGGCGCGACGGCGCGCGTCCACGCGCCCGGGCTCGATGGATCCGGCTCGTAGCGCACCGCCTCGACGGCGAAATCGGCGCTGGCGATGCTCGCCTCGGTGAACGTGACCTCCTCCGCGGTCTGGTTCTCGACGCGGAACAGGCGTGTCCGCTGCCTGCCCGGGGGCACCGACTCGAAGTCGAGGACCTCGGGGCTCGCGCACGCGTCCGTCGGCCCTCCGTCGTTGAGCACGCAGAGCTCGAGCTTCCCGCTCGGCGCGCCCCCGGCGCCGCCGCTGCCGCCCGTGCCGCCGCTGCCACCCGCGCCGCCGCTGCCGCCGCTGCCGCCCGCGCCGCCGGCCCCGGACGACGCCACGGTCGTGACCTCCGAGCCACCCGCGCAGCCGATCGCGGCGAGCGAGGCGAGCAAGGCAAGCAGGGGGACCAGGGGCGCCATCCGGCGGGCGGTCAGCGAGGCAAATTCGAATCGCGGACGCAGAAAATTCCTGTTGCGCGCCATAAGACGAGTGGACCCGATGCGCCCTGGCGTGTCCACAGCTCTCGCGCGCGTCGGACGCTTGAATGCGCCCGCGCACGGCGCCTCGTCTCCTCTCGAGATGCAGCGCGCCGAGAGCGCACCTCGCGGCGCGCTGCGCAGCGTCACGCTGGCGGGCGCGAGCCGCCGTGACGCGCGCGCGGCGCTCTTCAGACCTCGGCGACCTCGGCCGCTCGCGCCCGTCCGCGGCCACCAGCGTGACGCCGCCGGGGCCATGATTCTGTCCTGGAGCTACGGACGTCTCTCAGGTGGTGCTGTCATTTGCCCAGAGAGGGTTCACATGAAGGCGGTAAGGCGGGAAGATCATTGAGATTTTCTTCCCGCCTTACCGCCTTCATGTTCAAATGACAGCACTACCGTCTCTCAGGGGCTCTCTCCGCCCTCGAGAGGCTGCATTGAATGGTGAGCTGTCCCACGATTCGAGGTGGACTCGCCGATGGATCCGGCGATCCGCCTCGCGATGACACATGGATGGCCGCGACGGAGCGCCTGCGGCGGGCGCGGTAGACGAGGAGATCCATGCGTCATTCGACATCTGGCGTGCTCATGCTGCTGGCGCTCGCGCCGGCGCTCTTCCTGGGCTGTTCAGGCGAGGAGGAGCCGGGCTCGACGGCGGCGTCACCGACGTTCCATCGCGACGTCGAGCCGCTGTTGCAGGAGCACTGCACGGGCTGCCACTCTCCCGGGAACATCGCCCCGTTCAGCCTGACGACCTACGAGGCGGCGCGCACGGTGGCCAGCCTGCTCGCGCTCACGACGCGGCAGGGCACGATGCCTCCGTGGGGCGCGCTCGATACCGACGCGTGCCAGCCGCCTCATGGCTGGAAGGACGACCTCCGGCTCACCGAGGAAGAGATAGCCACCTTCGAGGCGTGGGCCGCCGCGGGCAGCCCGGAGGGGGATCCCGCGCAAGCGCCGTCGCCGTTCGTCCCCGGGACCGGCGGGCTCGCCGGTGCCGAGCTGGAGGTCGCGCCGGTGGAGCCGTTCGTCGCGAGCGGCGAGGCCGACAAGTTCCGGTGCTTCGTGATGGACCCCGGGCTGACGGAGATGCGTTACATGAACGGCGCGTACGTCATCCCGGGCAACCGCAAGGTCGTGCACCACGCGCTCGTCTTCCTCGACGAGGAGGGCGAGTCCGCGGCGCTCGCCGACGAGCACGGCGGATACGATTGCTTCGGCGGCCCCGGGTTCTCGGGCCAGCTCCTCGCCGCCTGGGCGCCCGGGGGCGTGCCGCTGGAGCTCGAGCCGAACATCGGCGCGGCGGTGCCCGCTGGCTCGCGGCTGGTCATGCAGGTGCATTACCACCCGGCGGGGGCGACCGCCGAGCCCGACACGACGCGCGTCCAGCTCCGCTTCACGCAGGGCGTTCCGGAGTACCTCATGGGGGTCGCGCTGATCGGCAACTTCGAGTCGCCCCTGGCCGAGGGGGGCGGGCTCCTGCCCGGACCGGACGACGCGGAGGGCGCCGAGTTCCTGATCCCCGCGGGCGCGAAGGATCACGTCGAGACGATGCAGTTCCGGATGCCGGCGCCGGCGTCGTCCTCGGAAGTCCGGGTCTACGGCGCCGCGACGCACATGCATTATGTCGGCAAGGACATGAAGGTTGCGCTCGCGCGCGAGGCGCCCGCCGCCGGTGAACCTGCGGAGCTGTGCCTCGTGCACACGCCGAGGTGGGATTTCTCGTGGCAGCGCGGTTACTACTACGACGCACCCGTCGAGGAGCTCCCGCGGCTCCGGGGCGGCGATCTGCTCACGATGCGTTGCGCATACGACAACTCCACGAGCAACCCCTTCCTCGTGAAGGCGCTCAAGGAGCGGCGCCTCCCGGCGCCGGTGGACGTGCACCTCGGCGAGGAGACGCTCGACGAGATGTGCCTCGTGGCCCTGACCTACGTGCGCAAGAACCAGTAGCGAGATCCAGGATACAGGCAGGTGCCGCGATCGTGCGCCCCTCGCGACACCGCGCTGTCGCTCGGCTGCCCCATCGCTGCCGCGCGCAGGCCGCTGCGCGCGGAGGCCGCCGCGTCCGGCTCACGCGACCAGCTGCTCGCTCAGCTTCCACAGCCCTCTCGCGAGCGCGTCGTCCTGCGCCAGCTTCGAGACGGGAGCGACCTTGAGGTCATGGAAAAACTCGCCGTTGAACGTCGCGGACTCGGGGCTCGTCGCGAGCCACACGAGGGTCTCCGCCCCCTTCGCCGGGGAGCGCCCGAGCAGCCTGCCGGCGTGCTCGACGAGCCACGTCGTCACGGGGCCGCGATTGTCGACGAAGCCGCGGCCGAAGCCCGTGTGCACGAACCCGGGATGATAGCAGTTCGCGGTGGCGCCCGACCCGGCGAGGCGGCGGGCGAGCTCGCGCGTGAACAGGATGTTCGCGAGCTTCGAGTCGCCGTACGCGCGCATGCCCGCGCGCCCGTCGCGCTTCGCGATCGTGGCGAGTTCCATCTTCCCCATCCGATGCGCGCCGCTCGAGGTGCTGACCACCCGCGCGCCCGGCGTCTTCTGCAGGAGGTCCAGGAGCCGCGTCGTCAGCAGGAAATAAGCGACGTGGTTCAGCGCGAACGTCATCTCGATGCCGTCGGCGCTCAGCCTGCACTCTTTGAAGTAGGCACCCGCGTTGTTCACGAGCACGTCCAGCCGGTCGTGCTTCGCGCGGAACGCATCGGCGACCGCGCGGACGTCGGCGAGCCTCGACAGGTCGCCGAGCAGGAGCTCGATCCGGTCGTTGCCGCTCGCCGCCGCGAGCTCGGAGACGACGCGCTCGCTCTTCTCCTTGCTCCGCCCGACGAGCACGAGCGTCGCGCCCCGCCTCGCGAACTCCAGCGCTGCCGCCTTGCCGATGCCCTCCGTCGCGCCGGTCACCAGAAAGACCTTACCCTCGAGATCCTTCGCCATCGCCTCTGCTCCTCCTCCACCTTCGCCCGACGCGCCGGCCGCGCGATCGCGTGAGGCCCGCGGAGCGCAATGCATCACTTCGCCCCCAGAGAGTCAATCCTCGCCGCGCGGGGCAGGCCCGCTCCGCCTCGCGCGCCGGCCAGCGCGCCAGCGAGGCCTCCGGGGCCATGTACGGAGATTGGCGTTGTTCCAGAAGCCGCGTTCGCCGTCGCTGCCGTTGTGGCCGGTAGACCACCACGAAAATTCGATTCCAGGCGGTCGAAGTTGCGCGAGCGCGCGGTACGTGCCGGCGAGTATCCGACCGCTGAAGAAGCTCCAATCATGCGCTCTCACATCGCGGTCGGCCTGACCCGTGACATCGGCGCGCGCCTCGCGGCGTCTGGCACCGGCAGGTCGTGCGCGCGCCGGGCGTGATGATCTTCATCACGCCCGGCGACGGTACCCAGCACCGCGCCTGCTGAGCCCACGCTACGGTTCGCGGATTCCCCTGGATTGATGGCGGATGGAGACGCTGCTGTCGACCGACGTCACGCCGCGCTGCGCGGGCGCGTCACCGCAGGGCCGCTGGGCCTCGCGGAGCGCCGGCGCACGCGCAGGGCAGCGAGCCCTCCGGCGAGGACGAGCCATGTCGGTGTACCCTGGATTCCGGACGTCATCTGGCATTGCCAGTTACCGATGTAGCCGCCTGGCAGGCCGCCGCCGGCGCCGCTCTGCGCGCCGGTTTCACCGGCGCTGCCCCCTTCGCCCGTCCCGCTGCCATGGCCTGCGCTCGCGGTCGTGGTGCCGCCGCCGCCAGCTGTGCTGGCATCACCGCCGCTGCCGCCGGCGCCGCTGGCATCACCGCCGCTGCCGCCGGCGCCACCCTCTCCTCCTGCGCTCGGCAAGCATACGCCAGCCTGGCAGACCCCTGTGCCCGGACGCTGCCCAGGAACATAGAGGTGGACGAGAGGGGACGGGTAGGACGCAGCGCCGAGCTCGCCGCCCACCATCATGACGCGCCCGTCATCCAGCCGCGCCATCACGGGGTTGGAGAGCGGGATGTCCAATCGAGGCCCCGGCGACCAGATGTCCGTCGACGGATCGTATAGCTCAGCCGTATAATCGAGCGAGTACATACCATCCAGATTGCCCGTCACGAGCACCCTGCCGTCGGCGAGGAGCACGGCCCGAGTCCCATTCCGCCGGGTGGCCATCTCCGCCGCTGGCGTCCAGGTGTCGCTCGCCGGATCATAGAGCTCGGCTGTCGCGACGCCGACGCCGTCGGAGTTGCCCCCCAGGACGAGCACCCTGCCGTCGTTGAGCAGCGTGGCCCGATGCCCCCGGCGTGCCGAGAGCATCGACGCCACAGGCGTCCAGACGTCGGCCGCCGGGTCGTACACCTCTGCGCGCCCCACGGGGTCGTCGCCGCCGGTGACGAGCACTCTGCCGTCCTGGAGCAGCGTCGCCGTGGGACTCCGTAGCCCCGCAGGCCCGGGGGCGACCAGGGTCCAGACGTCCGCGACGGGATCATACACCTCCGCGGATCCGTCGCTGCCCCCCGTGACGAGCACCCTCCCGTCCTGGAGCCGCGTCGCCGTGCCCGATGTGCGATTCAGGAGCATGGGCGCGGCCGCTTGCCATGCGCCCGTGGCCGGGTTGAACCGGTCCACGCGGCCGCGACTGGCCACGAGGACCGTGCCGTCCTGCAGCAGCGTGGCGTACATGATCGACCGCACCACCGGCAGAACCCCCCCGATGAGCTGCCATTGGTCGATGCTCGGGTCGTAGCGCATCGCCCTCCAGCGGCTGCCAGAGCTATCCTCCGTCCCCAGGACCAGCACCGTGCCGTCCTGCAGCAACGTGGCCGTGCGCGCGTACTTCATCTCGTCCGGCATCCGCGCCGCGGCCTGCCAGGCGTCCGGCGTCCCCTCGACATCGCAGCGCGCGCCGTCCGGCTTCTCGGGCGCGGGCCCCGAGCACCCGAGCGCAGGATCGCACGCGGGAGGCTCGTGGCAGCCGTCCGGCGGCTCGCAGCTCGCCGGGCTCGCCGCGACGCAGGCGCCCCCCTCGCACGTGCTCGTCGCGGAGCACACCTCGCCGTCGTTGCACGGGGTTCCGTCGGGCGCCGGGGTGCCGCCAGCGCAGGTGCCCGCCTCGCACACGCCTCCCTCGATGCACGCGTCGGTGTCGTCGCAGGGCGTGCCCGAGAGCGGCGTGCAGACGCCGTCCTGCGCGGCCCCGGCCGAGGCCGCGCACGCGTCGCACGGACCGGCACAGGCCGCATCGCAGCAGACCGAATCCGCGCAGAAGCCGCTGGCGCAGTCGCCGCCGGCCTCGCAGGCCCCTCCGAGCGGCGCGCGCTCGTGGAAGAGCATGGCGGAGGCCGTCGGCACCAGCGCGGCGCCGGACGCGACGAGCCCGCCCGCGATCAGCACGCTGCCGTCGTCGAGGCTCGTCGCCGTGTGATACCCGCGATCCATCAGATTGCGCGGCCGCACGTCGAGGGGCACCCAGGAAGCTCTCGCCGGATCATAGAGCTCCGGCGCGATCTTGAATTCGTGATAGTGGGACTCGTTCCAGGGATGGCCATTCTCGTCGTAGGCTGCGCAGTAGTACGACATCACGCCTCCTGTCAGGAGGACGCGTCCGCTGGGAAGCAGTGAGACGGCCACGCCCCTGTCGAAGTCCGCGTCCGGCTCGCAATCAGCGAGTATGTCGATGGGGACGTCATGCCCCGGGATCGCCACCCAGAGATCGGCCTCGGGGAGGTAAAGCTGCGAGAGGAGCCGGTTCCAGGGCAGGACGCCGCCCACGAAGACGACGTGGCCGCTGGCGAGCCGCGTCGCGCGGTACCCCGAGTAGCGGTCGACGAAGTCGGAGGTCGGTGTCCAGGTATCGGTCTCCGGATCGTAGATGTTGCCGCGGCCGTTGTTCACCGCGAGCACGCGGCCGTCCTGGAGCAACGTCGCGGTCGCGGCGGCCGCGCCGCTCAGCGATCGGATGGGAGTCCATGTGCCCGCGAGGTCATCATAGATGCTGCCCGCGAGGGCGCCCGACGCGCCGCCGAGCATCATCAGCTTGCCGCCCGGGAGGAGCACGGCCTTGGGCGCCGTGAGCGCCGGAGTCAGGGGCGCCGCCGCGCTCCACAGATCGAGATCCGGGGAATAGACCTCGACGTGCTCGCCGTCCGTCGAGAGCGCCAGCCCGTCCGGCAGCACGGCCGTCGCGGCGACCTCGCGGAGCGCGCTGGGAAGCGGCGCCGCGGGCGCCCACGTCTTGCTCGCCGGGTCGTAGAGCTCGGCCTCGCGGACGAGCACGGTCCCGTCGCTGCCGTGGCCCCCCGCCACGAGCACCCGACCGTCCTGGAGCAACGTGGCCGCGTGCCCGCTGCGCGGGGTGATCATCGAGGGCAAGCTCTCCCAGGACGGCGCTCCGGCCGCCCAGACCTCCCCCGCTGGCAGCGCCACCGCCGCGCAGGCCAGGCCAACGCCCAGTAACCAGCTCGATTGCATTCAGTACCTCCTTCGCCGCCGTCTGGTGCCTCCCGGTCGCTGAGCGTTCAGCTCCTGGAGCACCGTCGGGGCGGCCAAGGCGCGCGAGGACCCTGCCACGCGGCGGGCCCAGAACGGCGCTTCCGGCGAACAGGCGCGCTTCTACTCCGGCGCGCCGAGCATGGAAACGTCGAGGTGGGCCCGTATCCGAAGCGGGTGCCCGCCGCTCAGGCGCGCGGGCTTCGCTGGGCGAGCTCGTCGAGGCCGAGCTCCCGCGCCTTCTCGGCGAGCGCCTGGAGCTTCTTCTTGCCGTCGTCGTCGGTGCCGGGCAGGAGCGACGTGAGCATCCCGGACAGCGTGCCGTCCTTGGGCCGCGCGAGGGGCGCGGGGTGGGCGACGAGCTGCTTCAGGTCCTCGGGGAGGCTCGCGTTGCCGTTCAGGTAGTCGCCGACGAGCGCGCGCACCGTGGCGCTCTGGTCGACCATGCCGTCGACCGACTGGCCCAGGGTGACCGCCTTGACGAAGCGGTCGAAGAACGCCCCGTCGCCGCCCACGATGTTGATCTTCGCCTGCTCGAACGCGCCCCGCAGGATCTCGGCCTGCGCCCGCGCGATCTCGGCCCGGATGCGCAGCGACTCGAGCTCCACCGCCCGCTCCTTCTCGAGCCGGAGGCGGAACTCCTCGTGCTCGCGCCCGACGCCGTCGAGCGCCTTCATGGCCGCCGCCTTCTCCGCCGTGCCCGCGGCCTCGGCCAGGAGCCGCTGCTTGATCGCCGTCGCCTCGGCGAGGCCCGTCTTCTCCACGGCCAGCGCCTCGGCCTCGCGCGTCCTCGCGGCCGCGAGCCCCTTCTGCTCGATGCCCGCGGCCTCGGCGAGGAGCCGCTCCCGGGCGACGAGCGCCTCGGCGCGCCCCTGCTTCTCGATCGCCTGCGCCTCCGCCTCCTTCACGAGCACCCGCGCGAGGCCCTGCTTCTCCTCGCCGACGGCGGCGGCGTTCATCTTCTCGAGCGCCACGCGCGCCTCGGCGAAGCCCTGCTTCTCGATCGCCTGCGCGTCGGCCTCCTTCACGCGGATGCGCGCCAGCCCCTCGGCCGCGGACTCGGCCTGCACGCCCTCGGCGATGCGAATCTTCGCGCGGGCGGCCTTGTCGCTCGCCTCGAGCTCGGCGTCGGCCGTGATGAGCTTCTCGCGCGCCCGGAACTTCGCCGCCTCCTCGCTCGCCTCGGCGCCCTTGATGTGCTTGACGAGCTGCTCCTGCGCCTCGGCCTCGGCGTTGATGCGCGTCACGTCCTTGAGGCGCGTCGCCTCGGCCACGGCGCGCACGTCCTTGATTCGCTCCTCCTCCTCGGCCACCGTCTTCTCGACCGCGATCCGCGCCCGGACCACGTCGGCGATGTCCTTGCGCTGGAGCTCCAGCTCCTTCTCGCGGGCGATCTGCTGGAGCGCCACGTCGCGCTCGCGGCTCACGATCTCGAGCTGCCGCGCCTTCTCGACCCGCTCGGTCTCGACGGCGACCTCCCGCTCCTTGTTCTTCTGGGCGACCGAGACCCCGCGCTCCTTCGCCTCGCGGGCGATGAAGGCCTCCTCGTCGTTCTTCTCCTGGAGGAGCACCGTCTTCTTGCGCTCCTCGCTGGTGATGCGCGCGGCCTCGTTCTGCTCGCGCGCCTGCGCCACCGCGATCTCCTTCGCCTTCTTCGCCTCGGCCTCGGCCCGGCGCTGCTCGAAGCGGAAGATGGCCTCGTCGGAGTTCAGGTTCTGGCTGCCGATCTCCATCCGCTCCTTCTGGCGGAGCTCGTTCGTGAGCACGTTCTGCGCGACCGTGAGCTCGGTGATCTTCCGGATGCCCTCGGCATCCATGATGTTGTCCTTGTCGAGCAGCTCGACGGGCGTCTGCTCCAGGTAGTCGATCGCCGCGTCGGCGAGCACGAACCCGCTCAGGTCCTTGCCGATGACGTCGAGGATGTCGTCCTTGAACTTCTGCCGCTCCTTGTAGAGGTCCTCGAAGTTCAGGCGCTTGCCCACGGTCTTCAGCGCCTCGGAGAACTTCGCGGCGAAGAGCTGCTCGAGCGTCTCCGGGTTCGACGCGCGGACGCAGCCGATGGTCCGGGCGACGGTGCGCACGTCGTCCTGCGTCTTGTTCACCTGCACGAAGAAGGTGACCTTGATGTCCGCGCGGATGTTGTCCTTGCAGATGAGGCCCTCCTTGCCGCGCCGGTCGATCTCGATCGTCTTGACCGAGATATCCATGTACTCGGCGCGGTGGATGATCGGGATCACCAGCGTCCCGGTGAAGGTGACGATGGGATCTTCGCCTCTCGTGTTGATGATCAGCGCCTTGCCTTGATCCACCTGGCGGTAGAACTTGGCGTACATGACCAGCATCCCGAAGGTGACGAAGGCGAGGACACCGACGAGGGCGATGATGAGGGGGACGGTCAGAGTGGGCACGCGGAGCTCCTTCGCGTTGTCCGGCGAGGGGAGGGCGCTGGCCCCCGCGCCCGCTTCCGCGTGAGCGAGGGTCAGGCGCCCAGACCTGAGCCGGATAGGGGGCCGCACGATGCCCCCTCGGGGAGGAGCGTACACGAAACCGCCAGCGCGCCAGCGGCGTTCAGCTGCGGCGCAGGCGTGCTTCCCGGGCGCTCGCCGTGGGGGCGTCGTCGGCCTCGTCGGCCTCGGCTTCGCGCGGCGACGCTTCCGCGGGGGACGCAACGCGCTCGGCGAGGGGCGGGGGCGGGCCCAGCAGGGCGTCGAGCGGCTCGACGCTGAAGACCTCGCCGCCCGGGTCCCAGCTCACCAGCAGCGCGCGGTCGCCGCGGCGGAGGGCGCCGGGCGTGTCGCTGCGCACGTCGAGGATGTGGCTCGCGCCGCCCTCGTCGATGACCGCCTGGCCGAAGCGCTCGTCGACGCGGCCGGTGGAGATGACGCACACGCGGCCGACGAGGTCCTTCTTCGACGTGGCGTGCCGGGTCACGAACAGCGGGCCGAGCGGCCGCACCGCCAGCGAGGTCAAGAGGACGGCGGCGGTGAGCGACCCCGCGAGCACCGCGAGGCCGAGCGCCCAGCGCGGCAGCCCGGCGCCGACCCAGGCCGGCTCGGCGAGCATCGTGGACAGGGCGCTGGTGAACCAGCCGAACGCCGCGACGAGCGTGAGCGTCACGGTGGCGGGCACGCGGTGGAGCTGCAGCGCGACGAGCACCGAGCCGACGCCGTGCGCGCCGTCGCCCCCGTCGGCGAGGCCCTCGGTGGTGCCCTCGAGCGCGCCCTTGGCGGCGCCCTCGAGCGCGCCCTTGGCGGCGCCCTCGAGCGCGCCCTTGGCGGCGCCTGGCAGCGCGCCGAGGTCGGGCGCGGCGTCGCCGTGGGCGCCGCCGAGCAGGTCGAGGTCGAGCGCGCCGAGGAGCACGAACAGCCAGTAGATGAGCGCGAGCGCGAGCACGACCGTGAAGATCACGGCAGGGAACAGCAGCGACGCGGCGAGCACCTCGGCCATGGGCAGACGCGAGCAGGGCGCGGGCGCAGGGGGGTGGTGCACGATCGGCGCCCGCGACCGGCGTCTCCGATTGGATCACAGGGAGGGCGTGCGTGGGGCCAAATTGCGACGGCCGGCGCGCCGCCGAAAAGGCTTGACGGGCCCGGGTAGGCGTTCGCTGCGAGCCGCGTCGATCCGGGGTCGAGCGGCCTGCGGACGAAGCGGCAGGGCCCGAGCCCGCAGCGCGACCCGGCCGCGGCGGTCCTGGCCGCGGCGGTCCTGGCCGCGCCGCGCGCCTCGATCGCTCGGCCGGCCTACCCGTGTGCGATGCGTCGAGCGCCCCGCCGGCGTCGAGGGCGGCGTTCGCTCGCGCGGAGGCCCTAGGCCGTGCGGCGGCGGTTCAGGGCGGTCATCGCTCGTCCTCGTCCTCACCGGGGGCGACGTCTTCCGGCGCCTCATCTTCCTCATCGCCCTCGTCGGGCGCGTCGCCCTCCGTTTCGTCCTCGTCCAGCGCGCCATCGTCCTCCGCGCCGGCCTCGCCTTCCTCTTCTCCTCCGGTGGACGCGCCGCCGCGGGAGACGGGGAAAGGCGCGTAGTCTTTCGTCTTGTCCGTGCCGGCGTACCAGTACTCCGCGGCGGCGCGCAGCCTTCGCTCGGCGTTCACGACGAGCGTGTACGCGGCGTCGCGGAGCTTGCGCGAGCGCAGCGCCTCGGGGGAGAGCGTCTTGTCGGCGAGCATGCGCGCGAGCAGCGGAGAGAGCTCGCGGAGGCGGGTCACGGCGGCGGCCTCGCCGCGAGGTGCCCTGTCGATCGCCTCGGCGTGCTCGGAGCAGAGCAAGAGCAGATCGGAGACGTCCTGGACCAGATCCGCGTCGCCGTTGCCCGCGCGGATGGCCATGATCCGCTTTTGCCCCTCGGGGCTCTTCTTGAAGCGGAGGTCGAAGAAGCGGAGGAGCGTTTGCCGGTGCAGTGCGGCCTCGGCGGCCGGCTTCGCGAAGGTCGCGGCGGCCTGCTCCTGGCGCTGCTGCGCGGCTTGCCAGCGCGATTGCGTGACGCGGAGGAGCTCGATCTTGTCGCGGAGCCCGTGGATCTCCTCGCGGGTGAGCGGCGGCTCGTCGTCGGGGAAGGGGGTGCGGACGAGCTCCGCCGCGTCGCGCTCGGCGGCGAGCTGGATGCGGCTCGCCCAGATGACGCGCCGGGCGAGCTTGCCGGGAAAATACAGTGTGTTCTCGCCGAGCGACTCGGCCTCTCGGAGGAGCTCGGCCTCCCGGGCGGCGCTGAGCGTATACGATGCTGCTCTGGTCGAGGAGCGAGGCGCGCCCTGCGCCTCGCGTGAAGCGCGCTTCTTTGCTGCCCTGTTGATCCCGGATGCCGTGGTGGTGGATGCCTTCGTTGCCATGGGAAAGATACGCCTCCTTGTCGGGGCCAGCGCCCCTCGGATTGAGGGGCCGGAGAATCGGCGAGGGTATTGGCGGGTGAAGGCATGAGCCAGACGAGAGCACGTTTCATTCGCGTGATGAGGGAAGTGCCGGACTTGAGGTTTGAGAGAGGCGGTGTGTGGCGGAGTCGAGCGGGGCGGCGTGCCGGGGGCCGCGCAGCGAGCAGCGGGTCATCGGGGTGGCCTGGGGTGATGCGCAGGAGGGGGGAAGTGTTGCGCAGGACACAGAAAGGGCTGCGCAGGAGGGGGGCGGGGTTGCGCAGGAGGGCGGCGGGGCTGCGCAGGAAGGCGGCGGGGCTGCGCAGGAAGGCGGCGGGGCTGCGCAGGAAGGCGGCGGGGCTGCGCAGGAAGGCGGCGGGGCTGCGCAGGAGGGGGCGACGGGCGGCGCAGGAGGGCGGTGAGGCTGCGCAGGAGGCGCAGTTTTGTTGTGCAGGTCACAGAACGGACTGCGCAGGAGGCGCGCGACTGTAGCGTAGTTCACGGAATCGGGCGCACAGGAGAGCGGCGGGGCTGCGCAGGAGGGGCGGCGAGGCTGCGCAGGAGAGGCGGCCGGTCTGCGCAGGCGGGCGGCGAGGCTGCGCAGGAGGGGCGGCCGGTCTGCGCAGGCGGGCGGCGAGGCTGCGCAGGAGGGGCGGCCGGTCTGCGCAGGCGGGCGGCGAGGCTGCGCAGGAGGGGCGGCGAGGCTGCGCAGGCGGGCGGCGAGGCTGCGCAGGAGGGCGGCCGGTCTGCGCAGGCGGGCGGCGAAGCTGTGTAGGAGAGCGGTCGGTCTGCAGGAGGGAGGGCGCTTCTTACCGCGTGGTCCTTCTCGCTTGGGCAGATCCTCGTCACCCCTCGGCGTTCCGGTCGAGCGCGCTGATCAAGCTGGCAAGCACTCGCGCCGCGCAGGTGCGCGCGCAACAGTGCACGCCTCGGACGGTCGAACCCACGTCCATTGCGATGTTCTCGCCCAGTTTCCGTTTGACGCCCAATTCTACATTCCGAAGAATGGCTCGCGCCGTCACGTTGCTCGGCTGTTGCTGGGAGGCGAAAGGAGGCGATGAGGACGACATCCCGGCGGCTCTCATCGGCGGCGATGGTCGCTCTCGCGCTTGTTCCGGCGCAGGTGGAGGCGGCCGAGCTGAGCACCGGCGTGGGTGTCGGGTGGATCCAGGCCGGCACCGCTCGGCGTCTCACGGTGGGACCGAACGCGGGGATATCGTGGCACATCACGAGAGAGCTCCTGTTCAGGGTTCACGACCTGTGCAGCGTCGTGCCGCCCATCCAGATCGGTGGGGCCGGCGTTTACAATCATACGTCCGTCGCGGTCGGATACGCGTGGAAGAGCGGCGATGTCAGCGCGGGGCCATCCGCCGCGATCTACTTCATGCCGGCGTGCGGCAGCGCCCTGTGCGGGCGCGTCGCCGGCATGGCCGTGGGCGCGCATGCGCAAGCCAACGCGTACGTCGCCGGGCCGCTCGGCGTGTCGGTGAGCGCCAATGTGGACTGGGTCGGCGGGAGCAGCCTTGTGCTTCCAGGTCATCTGTCGGTGCTTGTTGTCGCCGGTCCCGTGCTTCGATGGGGGGCAAAATGAACGCAAAAAGAAGTCTGCTGCTGATTGTGGCTGTCGCCGTCTGGGTGCTATCGGCGTGCAACTGGACGGTGGGAGACTGCTATCCCCGAGAGGAGTGGGAGAAGGGTGAGGGGGGAGGTGGACCCGTCGGGCCGCCCGTTCCCGTCTTCAGCTCCGGCGCATCGGGGGCCTTCGGGGCGGAGCCGCCAGAAGGCCCGCAGGATGGCAAGAAGGAGAAGATCCAGTGCAACAAGACGGAGGACGACGAGGACGAAGACAAAGACGAAAGCCAGAGCGACAGCTCGGGGAGGCCGACGGATAGCCCGACGAGCCCGCCGGACCCCTGCCAGCAGAGCGGCGCTCCGACCATGGGGTGCGCAAGTAAGCGGTTCGGCCCGTCTGATTTCAAGTTTGTCACGATCGTCGCCGACGATGGGGCTGATGTGGCAGGTGGTTGGCAGGAGGCAAAGTCAGGATTGATCATCTACCTAGAAGATGGCGCAGCAGCGTGTTTTCTTCGCATTGGAATGCCTATAAGAAATCACCTTTGGGGGGTTATATCGGCTGACAATGCGGCAATGTACAGCGCTGAAGTGACAAATATGGTCGCAGGTGAGATGGAGAGGGCGGGTCGTTTTGCGCTGCCACCTGGCATATTCTGCTCAGAGTTTTTCACGAACGTAAAGAATGCGTTCGCGGAACAATACAAGAAACTTGGTGTGGTGGTCAACAAGTCATGAAGCACACGGTCGGTCAACTACTGGACGTCGTCTACCGGTATTTCCCCCGTGGGATCGGCGGTCCCGACCCGAACCAATTTTGGCAGGACGACTCCCAGCGCGAACAGACTGAAGAACACGCTCGGCTCGTCGCTGCGCGGATCCAAGCATCGAAGGACGAACGCTGGCATGCCATGCGACGTCGCATATCAGAGCGATTCCCTGACGTGCTACTCATGAACCGATCACTTCACCTGCCCGCCGGAGCCTGTGACGCGTGTTATTCGTTCACGGTCGATCTGCCGAACGCACCCGACCGTCGAACGCTTTGGTTTCACGTGAGTTTTCTGGCTCCGTACTATGTCGTATACAGCTATCGCATGATCGATCTTGTTAGGCCGCCTGCCGGCTTCGTGGTTCCGTATGGTATCAATTTTTCCATTCCACGAAGTGCTCTGGGGCCCGATCTCGTACTGAACCCGTATGATGAGAGGCTACATAGCGCGACCGTCACCCGGCATGAGCTCACCTTCGATCTGGCGCCGGACGAGCGGCCTTGCGCGACGTGGATCGCCCATGACATCGAGTCGACCTTCGGTTGCGAGCCCATGCCACCAGAGGTCGGTACCACTCTCGTGCCGGGCGTGGTGGTTGGCATGCGCGGTGCGACGTTGTACGATTGTCTTTTTACCATAGATAGTCAGTGGGTGGAACCGTCGCCGCCAGAGCGAGGAGCGGTCGTGACGCTTGAGTCGAGCAGCTTGACAGCTCGGTTTATTGGGGTGCTTACCGTGCTCCGGGCGCACTACCAGATCGGAATGCTGCTCGATTTGCCCAGGATGATTCTGAAGTTGCCGGAGCCATATCGACAGTCGTTTGGGCTTTATTGGTCGGCGTCTACAGACGGCTTCCTGCACAAGGACAAGATGCTGGAGGAGCTTGCGCGCATGCGTCCGCACGACGAATCACCGAAGACTCTCCGCGCCATGGCGGCCAAGCGCGAGCTCGAAGCGCTGGTCGCTTCGTGGGACGGTGAAGGCGAGCCGCCGGCCGCCATGGTCGCTTGGGCCTCCAGCTTCCTGGCGAGTTGGCCCGTGGACTCGGTCGCCGATCTCCGCGCCGATCTCCCATGACGTGACTTCGGCTATTCAGGAAACCGAAGCGTCTCGTGGGTCTCGCCGCTCTCTCCAACCGTCGTGCTGCCATCGTAGTTCCAGTTCGTGCCGCCCTCGCCCGGCCGTCCGGTCTCGATGGTGACGCCCTCGAGCGTGAGCTGGTCCTCGTCGATGTAGGCGACGCCGATCGAGTCGCCGCCGCGCCCGGGGCCGCCGTAGCCGCCGGGCCCGCCTTGGCCGCCCCGACCGCCGAAGCAGGCGGCGAGCTCATCCCCCAGCGTTCCGCCCGGGTGAGATGCGCCGACGGTTTCAGAAGAATGAAAATTACAAGGGCCTCGGTGCCAGGCTCATGAATTGATCCTTCCCTGCATCCTTGGACGCCCCCGAGGTCAATAGGAGGCAGGGATGGGACGGAAAAGGGGGGACATTTGCGCCCGAACTCAAGGCGGAGGCGGTATGGCTATGAAGCACAGTGTTAGAGATCTGCTGGACGTTGTCCACAGATATCACCCACGTGGGATTGACGGGATCGAGCAAGACGACATTCAGCGCTACAAGGAAACCGAGGAGTACGGCCGTCTAGTGGCCGCGCGGCGACGCGCGGCAGCGGACGAACGTTGGCCTGCGTTGCTGCGTCGGATCGAAGAGCGATTCCCTGATTGCGCTGTCATGAACGATTCGTTTCACCTGCCTACGGGGTCCTTGGACGCTTGCTACTCTTTTTCGTTTTCTCTACCAAGCGCAGCCAACGGCCGAACGCTGTGGTTTAAAATTAGTTTCCTCGTTCCTTACTATATTGTCTATGACTATCGCCTGGTCCAGTTTGTGAGGCAGCCAGACAAATTTAGGGTTGTCTTTGGCGGCATCAATTTCTTCATTCCCCGAAGTCCGCGTGATCCGGAGCTCGTGTCAAACTCCGATGAGGAAAGGATAATGAGCGTCACGTTCAATGAGTCGTACATCGACTTCGAGCTATCGGCCGACGAACTTCCGTACGCAGAGTGGATCGCCCGCGACATTGAAGCGACCTTCGGTTGTGAACGCATGCCGCCTGAGGTCGGCGTCGTGCTCGTGCCGGACGTGACGGTGAACTTGCGGACTGTCGGGGAGGCTAGACTCTACGACTGCTTCTTTACGGTCGGTCAGGAATGGGTGCCCGCTTCGCCATGTGAAGTGCGGACACCTGGCGTAGACGTTGATGCGAGCAACCTGACAGGAAGATTCGTTGCAGTCATCAAGGTACTGGCGGCGCTCTACAACATCTTGTGGAGCCTGATGCCAGAGGCGCAGGGCGCCTTCTTCGGGGGGGTGACAACGGATGGGGTCCTGCGCAAAGAGGAAATATTGAGAGTGCTTGCAAAAACTCGGGTGCTCATGGATCCGCCGAAGACTCCGCGCGGAGTCGCTTCCAAGCGCGAGCTCGAAGCTGCCATCCGCGAGCTCGAGGCGCTGGTCGCTTCGTGGGACGGTCAGGGCGCGCCGCCGGCCGCCATGGTCGCCTGGGCCTCGTGCTTCCTGGATAGCTGGCTCGGCGACGCGGATTCTGGCGCCTCCTCATACTCATAGCCGTCGCGGAGATCTGCGCCGTCCTTCCGCGACGTGACCGCGGCTATTCCGGAAAGCGAAGCGTCTCGTGGGCCTCGCCGCTCTCTCCCACCGTCGTGCTTCCGTCGTAGTTCCAGCTCGTGCCGCCCTCGCCCGGCCGTCCGGTCTCGATGGTGACGCCCTCGAGCGTGAGCTGGTCCTCGTCGATGTAGGCGACGCCGATCGAGTCGCCGCCGCGCCCGGGACCGCCGTAGCCGCCGGGCCCTCCTTGGCCGCCCCGACCGCCGTAACAGGCGACGAGCTCATCCCCCTGCATTCCGCCCGGTGCGCCTCTGCCGCCTCGGCGGCCGTCCTGGGGTTTCCCGCCGTCGCCGCCCCTGCCGCCATAGTCCGCCGTGATCTTGGTGTCGCGCACGGTCACCCGGGCGTGAAGCGCGAGGACGCCGATGGACGGCTGTCCATTCGCTCCCCCGCGGCCTCCTCGGCCTCCGCAACCGCCGGCCCCTCCCGAGCCTCCTCCGGGGCCACCCTTGGAGGCCACGCCGCACACGGCGAGCCCGCCCCGACGACCGCCGCCGCCGCCGCCGCCCTGGCCCGGTGTGCCCCAGGTCCCCTGGCCGCCCGCGTCGCCCTCCCATCCTGTCGCGGTGAGGCGCCCGATGCCCCTGCCGGGCGCGCCCTGCGTTCCCGGAGCCCCGGGCCCCCCGTCGGACCCGTCGTAGCAGGGGACATTGTCCTGCTCCGCGGTGCCACCGATGCCCGAGGGCGACGGTTCTCGCTCCGAGGCGGGCTCCCCGTCGCCTCCATCCTCGGCGCCGTCGGGTAGCCCGTCCCCCCCTTTGCCGCCGATGCTCGTGTGCCCGCTCTCGCACTGGTTCACGGCCGCAGGCGCACCGGCGACGACGGTCGCCGAGCACGCGTGCCCACCGAAATTGCCATCCGGTCCGTCCATTGGCCCGATCTGCCACGTCTCGCCAGGGCTGCCTGCACCTCCCAGGCGGGCGGAGATCTCGCTCCGCAGGATCTCCACCGCGGTGTCGGACTGAACGAGTACGCCGACCTCGCCCGCCGAGCGGACGTAGAGATCGGCGAGCGTCGACACCCCGTCCACGGCCCCCGTGTCCTCGGGGCCCGCGGGCTCGACGATCACCATGGGGCCGATGACCCGATGGTGAGTGAACTGGGTCCGCGGGGGCAGGGAGTCGCGCACCCATTTCCGGCAGTGAAAGCCCCCGAGAAGATCCACGCCGGAGGGCACCCTGATCTCGTCCACGATGAATCCCTCGTTGCAGAGGAACACGCGCCCTCGTCCAGCGCGCGCGAGCTCGATGGCGCGCGCGACGGTGTACACCGGCTTCGCCTTCGTTCCGGGGTTCCTGTCGTCGCCAAAACCGTAGTTTCCGGCGAGAAACACGCCGCAGCCGTCGTCGAGGATACCGGCGGCGACATGCTCCACGCAGACCGACTCGGGAGGCGGCTCATCCTCGCACGAGGTGCCTTCACAAGGCGTCACGCCGGGGTCGTTCACGCCGGGCGCGGTTCCGCAGCCGATCGCCCACGGCGACAACAGGAGGACGACGGTAGCAGCGGTGGTCTTTCTCATAGGCATCTCCTGACGTGCGCCGCCAGTACAGGGCGGTTCATCGAGGCGGCTCCGGGGCCGGCGCATCGAACCGGTACCAGAACAGCGTAGTCCCATCGTTCCCCTTGCCGAGCCCGCTTTCCAAGGTTGCATTGGCGCCGATCCCCCCGGTGCCGGCTTGTCCGGGCGAGACCGTCGCATCCTCCAAGATGGCCACGGAGGCGCCCACGGAGCCGATGCCGAGCGAGTGGCCCCCGAGACCGCCGCCGGCATCGCCCCCGCGACCGCCGTCGCCGCCAAAGCCGCCGTCGCAGCCCGGCGACGTGTCGGTCACAGAACCGCGTCCACCCTTGCCGCCGGCAACTCCGAAGCCTCCCCACTGGCCCGTCCCGCCGACCCCGCCATCGCCGCCCTTGGCCCCGAGGACCGTGCTGGCCTTGACCGTGAGATCGCTCCCCTGCAGTGCCACGATCGCGATGCTCGCGCCGCCGTAGCCGCCCCCCTGGCCCCCTTTGCCCCCGCAGCCGCCGCTTCCCCCCGATCCCCCGGCCGCACCGGCCTGGGGCCGATCTGTCGGACACGCGTTCCTGGTGGGGTCGCGCCCTTTGCCGCCGCCGCCTCCGCCACCGCCCTGGCCGACGCCGCCCTTCCCCCCATCTTTACCGCGGACGCCGACCCATCCGTCGAGGCCCAGGAGGCCAGCGCCAACCGCCCCGTCCGCGCGCTCTGCATCGGTGCCGACTGCTCCCCTCCCGCCATCCTCGCAGTCCATGCCGACCGCGCCGGAGCCACCCAGGCCGAGGTCGGGCGGACTCCCGGCCGGTTCCGGCAGCCCTGACGCTCCATCGCGGCCGGCCTGGAGGCCACCATCGCCCCCCTGGCCACCCGTCGACTCGATGCCGTCGCCGCACACCGTCACGACCGGAAGGGCGCCTGGCGCCATGTCCGCGGTGCAGGCGTCCGCGCCGTTGTTCCCAACCACGCCGGCGTTCGCGCGGAAGCTCGGCGCGTCCTCGCCCGGCTCTCCCTCCTTGCCATCGCCTGCGAGGATCA
The DNA here is from genome assembly GCF_051521595.1 of Sorangium sp. So ce1153. Taxonomy (NCBI): domain Bacteria; kingdom Pseudomonadati; phylum Myxococcota; order Polyangiales; family Polyangiaceae; genus Sorangium; species Sorangium sp. So ce1153. The sequence continues at coordinate 9,202,159 of NZ_CP150361.1, read as the reverse complement.
CACTCGCCTGCACGATCGCCCTGGCCCCATGCTCCAGGATCATCGCGATCGACGACTTGCCATCGCTCGCGGAGGCGTCGGCCGCCACGGCGCGCACGCCGAAGATCACCGACGTCGCGTCGTCCTCCGCGATGATCGCGTCGTCCCCCCCGACGACCCGCACCGGGATCCCCACGGGCGGCGCGATGACGGTCAACGCGTGCTGCTCGTCGAGCGGCCCGCCGTAGGACCAGTCGCCGCCGGCACACTGACGGCCGCCCCAGAGGTCGACTCCCTGGGGGAGCGAGATCGCCTCCTCGAACACCCCGCCGCACGCGTACACGCGTCGGGTCGGCGCTTGGCCGTTGCCTCGAACGTGTGCGGCGAGGCCGATCGCGCGTTGTAACGTCCTCACCGGCGCGCCCTTCGTGCCGGGGCTGCTGTCGTCGCCCTGCTCGCTGACGAACACCCCGCACGCGTCGAGCGCCATCGCCGTGGCCGGGTCGCCGTCACAGAGAGACTCCGGCGGCGACATGCAAGTGCGTTCGTCGTAGCAGCCGTCACCGTAAGCGCACCCGGAGAGGCTGCCCGCGCCGCCCGTGCAGAGGGCCCCCACGGTGAGCAGCAATCGCAATCGTCGCACTTCGCGCAGAGGCATGCCTTGCTCCCTGATCACCACGCGCCGTGTGCCACGAAGCCGACCTGCGCCGGCGTGACCGCCGGCGTCAGCGCGAGCCGAGCTCCCATGGGTTCAGCCCGCAGAAAGGAGAAATCCGTGAAGAACGAAGCCAGGGTCGCGGCGCCCACGACGCCGCTCGTCACCACCATGGCCGTGCCGAGCCCGGCGAAGAGGTCGCGCGCTCGCCGGAGGCGCGTCAGCTCGGAGCACACCGCCGGCTTCGGTGGTTCCCGACAAATCCCCTGCGAGACCCCCGCGGCGTCGAGCCTCCTGTTCCGCTCCTGCAGGTCCCCGTGCGCCGTGCTCGCGCGAACCATGAACACCACGCCGAGCGAGCCTGTTGCCGCCGTCAAGCCGATGCCGGCGATGCGCAGCGTCCCCGGCCAGGAAGCCCACGGGTCTGCCGGCGGGCCGGGAGCCCGCGCGCGCGCAGGGGGCGCTGCGCTCGCCGGCTTCGGCGCAGCCGGCGCCTGGTCCTTGGCGCGGCTCACCGCCGCGTCTGGCAGCTTCATTGAGATCTCGTGCTCCGCAGCCGCCACGGCGCGTACTCCATGCATCGATTCTCCGTGACCCGGCGCGCGGGCCCGCACGATGTGGTGGCCGGGCTCGAAGAACAGCTTGTACGTCCGCGCGGTCCGGCCGATGGCCTTGCCGTCGATGAACACCTCGGCGTCCGGCGGATCCACGGCGAGAATCAGCGTCGCGACGAACGGCCTTGCCTTGCGGAGTCCTTCCCCGAACCTCCGTTGCTGCGCCGGAGGAAGCGCCTCGCGCTGCTCGAGGCTCCACGCCAGATGTTCGGCCGCGTCGCGGTACCTGCGCAGCGCGAGCTCTGTTAGCCCGAGCTCCCCAGCGATCTCGGCGCGCTCGAGCTCCGTGCCGGACGCGGGGTCCGTCGCCTCGAAGGCCGCCTTGTAGGCGGCGTGTGCCTCGGTCCACCGCCCCTGGTCGCGCGCTCTCCGACTACGGCGAACGAGGTCCTTCACCATGGATGAACCGTTGCTCGGTGTTCCCTTCGAATGAACATCCTCTGCGCTGGCCGGGCTCGTGAAGCCCGTTACGGCCCCCAGCGAGAGAAGAAGTGAGAGCGCATGCGCAACGTAACGCATGCGCCGACGGTACTTACGCGCGTCGCGTGGCGTCAACATCCGCGGGAAGGCCGTGAAATGACGTTCCTGGCGAGAACAAATAGGACGAGACCGTAAAGCAGGCGTCGACGTCCAGCACCAGGCGTCCCGACGGTGGTCCGTGTGGGCACAAGGAGTACAATGTCCTGCCGAACTTGGCGACCGATGCATTTTCCTGAAGCGTTTCGGGGGGCTCAGGTGTGCTTCCTGCCGTGAGCAAGCCCGCGAGCAACTTCGCCAGCTTCGATCGCTACCGTCGCCTCGCCAGGCGTCGCGGTGTCCCGGCGCAGAGCGCCGAGGACGTCGCCCAGGATGCGCTCCTGCGAGGGCTGGAAGCGGACCAGCGGATCGAGCGGGGTGGGGATCCGGCGCCGTACCACACAACGATCGTCCTCAACCAGGCGCGTAACCACATCCGGGACGCGCGCCGGCGGGGAGAGGTGCTGACGTCGTTTGACGAGCACGAGCTCCGGAGCGAGCGCCCAACCCCGGAAGAATTGCTCCGCTTGCGGCAGCGCGAAGAGGTGCTGCGCGACCTGATGGGCCGGATCGACCCCGGATACCGGGACCTGCTGATCAAGCACGAGCTGGAGGAGATCCCGCTCTCCGAGATCGCCGCCCAGCTGGAGCTCCCCTTGGCGACAGTGAGGACGCAGCACCGCCGAGGCCGGGAACAGCTGGAGCTCGCGGCGCGACGGTGGAGAGCGCAGCGACGTTCGCGCGGACACGAAGAAACCCCCTGTGTGCCGCTGACGTTGGGGCTTTGCCGTCGCGCGTCGCGGCCGGCCTGGCTGCGCCGTCTGGGCGTGAGGATCCTCGTCCAGGGTGCGATTGTCGTGCTGACCGGTGCTCTCGTCGCTGCGGTTCCCCCCGTGCCCAGCCTGGAACCGTCGCGGCTGCGGACGGCGGACCGCGCGCCTGGGACCGCGCCCGTGGCACACGACGTCGCGGCCGCCGGCGCCCGAGACGGCGTGCAGGCCGCCGCGACGCCTGCCAGCGACGAGAGCTCGTCGCTGGCGGGAGGAACCAGCGCGCGCACCGAGGCCATGGTGAGCAGCAAGCCCGCTCCCTTGGCGACGACGCGGCCCCGTGCCTCGTCCCCGGGGAGCGCCGTTCAATCGGCCGACAACGAGCGTGAGCGGAGCCTGATCCGGGACGCCCGGAGGGCCGTCGAGGCCCACGAGGCCATGGCCGACCTCGAGGCGCGCCGGCTGCTCGAGACCCACGCGCGGGAGTTCCCACAAGGGCAGCTCGCCGCGCAGCGCGAAGAGATGCTCAGGCAGCTTCGCTGAACCGTCGGTCGCCCCTCTACACGATCGACACCGACACCTGGATTTCCTGGGAAACTCCTGCACTCAGGTAGGGAGCGCTCGTCGCGAGCAAGCTGCCGCGACGCGGCGCGGAAGTCCGGCCATCCCTGGCCGGACCTCTTCGGGGCGGAGCTACGAGGCGTTCCGGCGCGACGACTCGTTGTTCTTCGTCTCCGACGACGACGTGGCGCCGACGGAGGTCGCAGCGCCGGAAGTGCTCCCGGTGGAGCCGGAGAGGCCCCCGGTGGTGCCGGACGCGGTGGAGCGCTCGCCAGACGACAGCCCGGAGCTCGTCTTCGCCTCGCCCTGCTGCTGCTGCTCGCGGTACATCCGGATCTCGTTCCGCACGTCGGTCACGCCCGAGATCCGCTCCGCGAGCGACTCGAGCTGGTGCTTGAAGCGGCGCTCGCGGACGGTCCCGGAGAGGACGACCTCGCCGTTCTGGACCTTCACCTCGACGTCGCTCGCGTCGAGGTCCGGGTGCTCGGAGATCTGGTCGCAGATGTCCTCGCGAATCCGGTCGTCCGAGCGCTTGTAGCCCTTGGGCGCGCGACCGCGCGAACCGCCGACTCCTCCACCCTGCCCGACGGTATCGAGGAAGCTCCGCCCGCCGGACTGGTGGCCCTGACCGCCGAAGCCCTGCCCACCCGACTGGCCGTAAGAGCCCTGATCGCCCCGGAATCGAGGCTCCTGTCCCTCGTAGCCGTGCTGCTGCCCGGACCGCTCGGTCCAGCCGCGCTCGTCGTCGGCCCACTGCCGGAGGCCGCCGCGGACTCCGTAGCCCTGGTGCTGGCCTCCGCCGAAGCCTCCCTGGCCACCGAAGCCGCCCTGGCCGCCACCAGATCCACCCTGGCCACCGAATCCACCCTGGCCGCCGAAGCTACCCTGGCCGCCACCATAGCCGCCCTGGCTGCCGCCGAATCCACCCTGACCGCCGAAGCTGCTCTGGCCGCCGCCGTAGCCGCCCTGGCTGCCGCTGAATCCACCCTGACCGCCGAAGCTGCTCTGGCCGCCGCCGTAGCCGCCCTGGCTGCCGCCGAATCCACCCTGACCGCCGTAGCCACCCCGGCCGCCGCCGAGCTCATGCTCGCTGCCGAAATAGCCCTGGCCGCCCTGGCCGCCATGGCTGCCGCCGTAGCCGCCCTGGCCGCCGGCGAATCCGCCCTGGCCGCCGAAGGTGCCCTGACCTCCATAGCCGCCCTGGCTGCCGCCGTATCCACCCTGACCACCGAAGCCGCCCTGGCCGCCACCGAAGCCGCCCTGGCCGCCGCCGAATCCGCCCTGGCCGCCGCCGTAACCGCCTTGGCCGCCGCCGAAGCTGCCTTGGCCGCCGTAGCTGCCCTGGCCGCCGCCGAAGTGACCTTGGCCGCCGTGACCGCCCTGGCCGCCGCCGAAGCCGCCCTGGCCGCCACCGAAGCCGCCTTGGCCGCCGCCGTAGCCGCGCCTGGAGCCAAGATCGTCGCGACCTCCTCGCTGGAAGTCATCGCGCTGGCCGCCCGATGCGTGATGCTGGCCTCCGAAGTCCTCGCGCTGTCCCCAGCCGCGCTCCTGCCGGCCTTCCCAGCCGCGCTCGCCACCGTGACCGCGCTCGCCGCCCTGGCTGCGCCAGCCCTGGTCGCGCTCGTGGCCGCGTCCGCCGAGCTCACCCTCGTATCCGCGTCCGCCGAAGTCCCGCTGATCCGACCCACGGAACTCGTCCTGACCGCTTCGGGCATGGCGATGGTCGTCTCGCTGGAGTACTTGCTCGTAATTGCCACGATGTCCGTAGCTAGCATCGCCGGCGGCCCCGCGCTCGCCACGATATCCCTCATCCCCTCGCTGACCCTGGTGTCGCCCAGACCTCTCCTCGTCGCGTCCACGCCCGCCGCTGTACTCCTCGTCGATCCATCCCTGACGATTCGGCATGACTCCTCCGCCTTTCTCTGCGAAACACACGACACATCGGGGAAACCGTGTCGCTCCTGTTTCGTGATCCAGTCGACGCTCGAGCGCACGAGGGACAGCAGTGATCGGGCCGCCTGGTACGCGCCTGTCCGGTGCCGCGTCAGCTGAAAATAACCGGGGCCCCGATGCCCCGACGCGCCCGGACATCGCAAGGGGTGTTCCAGGACGAAAGGAACGGTGTTTCACCGCCTTTTCAGGAACGTTACGCCGCGCCGCGCACGTCCAGAGGTGCAAAGTGCCCCACGCGAGGGCGACAATGCGTCCCATCGAGACGTTATGCCACAGCAAAAGGACGTCGATTCAGGCTCTCCCTGAGGCCCTTTCAGGGGAGTGGACTGCGCGCTCTGGCACAGCGGAGCGCGCGAACGTGCTCTGGCTCAGGCCATGTCGGCTCCGAAGAAGGGAGCGCTTGGGTCTGTCATGGACATCGCTCTACTGTAGAGCTCGGTCAGGATGCGCTTCCGCTCGGGGCCGGTCGCACGTCTCTCCGCGCGTCCTAGCGCGATCCGTGCCGACTCCCGCGCCGGCGCTCGCCCGCCGGCCACGAGGCCAGCAGCCGCCGCCGCTCACCGCGGCGCGCGCAGCGCCTCGAGGATCCCGTCCAGCCGCTCGAGGATCGCCCGGCCCTGCTCCTGCGTTCCCTGCGGCGCCGGTGCGCCGGCGGGCGCGCCGAGCGCGGACGTCGCCAGCGCCGGGCCGAACGTCGTCACGAACGAGGCGATCACCTTGCCCGCGGGGGTGCGCGCGAACAGGTCGGTGTAGCCGCCGGACAGGCACGTCGTGATGAACAGGAGCGCGTCGACGTAGCGCGCGCACCGCGGGTTCTCGGCCTGCTCGGCCTGGTAGAACAGGTACGAGCACCCGAGCACCATCGCCGCGAGCGAGTCGACCGGATCGCGCGTCATCGCGCTCCGCAAGCGCTGCTTGAGCTGCTCGTACGAGAGCTCGCCCGCTCCGCCCGCGGCGAGCCCCACCGCGAGCAGGGCGATCGCGCCGCGCAGCCGCTCGTCCCGGCCGCGGGCCGCTGCGTCTCCCAGGGTGTTCCTCGCGGCGAGCGGTGACGGATCTCCCACGGCGTGCCCTCCCGGCCGCGCCGCGCGCCTCGTTGAAGCCGGGCCACGGCGCGGGCTCCATTGTCTCGCACGGAAGCGGGCGGAAGGGAACCGGCCGCGCGCCCCGGCGAAACCGAAAAGTCATGCGCGCGCCGCGCACCCGCGGCTACCCTCGCGCCGTCCTCGGAGCTCCCATGCCGGCCCAGAGAAGCGTGACGAGATGGCTCGAAAGGGCGCCCGCACCGGTGTTCACGGCGTTCGCCGTGCTCGCGGCGTTCGCGACCTACTTCTGCATGTACGCCTTCCGCAAGCCGTTCGCGGTCGGCACCTTCAAGGGCGCCGTCGCGCTGCCGCTGCTCCCCGCGCTGGACCTGAAGAGCCTCTACATCATCGCCCAGGTGCTCGGGTACTGCGCCTCGAAGTTCCTCGGCATCAAGGTCGTCTCCGAGATGCGCCCCGAGCGGCGCGCGCTCGCCATCCTCGCGTGCGTCGGGGTGAGCGAGGCCGCCCTCGTGCTGTTCGGGCTCACGCCGGCGCCCTACGCCGCGCTCTTCCTGGCGCTGAACGGCCTGCCGCTCGGGATGGTCTGGGGGCTCGTCTTCGGCTTCCTCGAGGGGCGCCGCGTGAGCGATCTGCTCGGCGCCGGCCTGTGCGCCAGCTTCATCGTCGCGAGCGGCTTCGTGAAGACGGTCGGCAAGCTGACGCTCGGCTGGGGCGTGCCGGAGGTCTGGATGCCCGCGGTGACCGGGGCGCTCTTCTTCCCGCCGCTGCTCCTCGCGGTGTGGATGCTGGCGCAGATCCCGCCCCCGTCGGCGGCCGACGAGGCGCTCCGGACGCGGCGCGCGCCGATGGACCGCGCCGCGCGGCGCGCGTTCGTCCTCGCGAACGCGGGCGGGCTCGCCACCCTGGTCCTCGGCTACATCGTCCTCACCGCCTACCGCGACTTCCGCGACAACTTCGCCCGCGAGATCTGGGACGCCCTCGAGTTCGCCGACCAGCCCGCCATCCTCACCACGGCCGAGATCCCCGTGGCCATCGGCGCGCTCCTCTCGGTCGCGGTGATGATGGGGATCCGGAACAACCGCGCGGCGCTCCTCGCGGTCCACGGCATCATGCTCGCCGGGGCGGTGCTCGCCGGGGTGAGCACCGCGCTCTACCAGGCGGGCGTCATCGGCCCGGCCGCCTGGATGATCAGCGTCGGCCTCGGGCTCTACGTGGGGTACGTCCCGTACAACTGCGTGCTCTTCGACCGGCTCATCGCCGCCGTGGGCTCGGTGGCCACGGCCGGCTTCCTGATCACCGCGGCCGACGCGTTCGGCTACCTCGGCAGCGTGGCGCTGCTGCTCTACAAGAGCTTCGGCCAGGCGAAGCTCTCGTGGCTCGAGTTCTTCCTCGGCTTCAGCTACGCGACCGCCTTCCTCTGCGCGGCGCTCTTCGTGGCCTCGGCGGCGTACTTCTGGCTCCGCACGCGCGGCCAGGTCCCCGCCGCGCGGCGGGCGCTCGACGCCTGAGGCGCCTCCGAGAATCCGCCATCGACGCCCGCCCCGGCGACGGCGCGATCGCGCGGGATCGCCGCGCCATCCGCGCTGGAGAGCCCACGCGTCTGGAGGAGGGCTCCGGCGCTTACCGGCCCCAGCGGAGCGCGAGCGGGCTCAGCTCCCTGGCGATCTCGAGGAGGCCCGCCCGGGTCGCCGGATGGAGCGGCTCGAGGGGGTGGCGGACGGCATCGCTGCGGATCACGCCGCCTTCGGCCATCGCCGCCTTGGCGGCGCGCAGGCCGCACTGGCGGTTCTCGTAGTTGATGAGGGGGAGAATGCGCGCGTATTCCGCTGCCGCCTCCTTGCGCCGCCCGGCCCGGTGATGCTCCACCACCGGCTTGATGAGATCCGGCAAGAGAGCGCTCGACATGGTGCCGGTCGCCCCGGCGTCGAGATCCGCCATGAGGGTGATCGATTCCTCGCCGTCGAAGGGTCCTTCGATGGCGTCGCCGCCGGCCTCTATCAGGGCGCGCAGCTTCGCGGCGGTGCCGGGCACCTCGACCTTGAAGTAGCGGACTTCCGGGACCTCGCGGGCGAGGCGCACGAGGAACGGCACCGACAGCGCGACGCCGCTCAGGGGCGCGTCCTGGACCATGATCGGGATCCGCCCGGCCTCCGCGACGGCAGCGAAGTGCTCGACCATGGCGGTCTCGTCGGCCTTGAGCCCGGTGCCGTGATAGGGCGGCATCAGCATGAGGAGGCTCGCGCCGGCGGCGGCGGCGCGGCGGGCGCGCTCGGCGGCGATGCGGGTCGAGAAGTGGCTGACCGTCACGATCACCGGCACGCGCCCGGCGACATGGTCGAGGCAGAGCGTCGTGAGCGTCTCCCGCTCCGCGTCGGTGAGCAGGAACTGCTCGGAGTAATTGGCCAGGATGCAGATGCCGTCAACGCCCTGGTCGACCATGCAGTCGAGCACCCGGCGCTGGCCGTTCAGGTCGAGATCGCCATTCTCCAGAAAGGGCGTCGGCGCGACGGGGAACACGCCCGCGAAGGGGGAAGAGGCGGCGCGAGGCATGCGGTGGATCTCCGGTTCAGTGATTGTCGCGGGCGACGGGGGCGCCGCTCTTGCCGACGAGGAAGTCGAAGTCGGCCCCGTCGTTCGCCTGGAGGACGTGCTCCAGGTAGAGCTTGAGATAGCCACGGTCCGCGTGCGGCGCGGGCGGCGTCCAGGCGGCGCGACGCCGGGCCAGCTCCACGTCGTCGACGTGCAGGTGCAGGCTGCGCGCCTCGACGTCGAGGGTGATGAGGTCGCCGGTCGCGACGAGGGCGAGGGGGCCACCGGCCGCCGCCTCCGGCGCGATGTGCAGCACGACGGTGCCGTAGGCGGTGCCCGACATGCGGGCGTCGGAGATCCGGACGATGTCGGTGACGCCCCGGCGCAGGAGCTTCGGCGGCAGCGGCATGTTCCCGACCTCGGCCATGCCCGGATAGCCCTTCGGACCGCAATTCTTGAGCACCATGATGCAGGTCTCGTCGATGTCGAGAGCCTCGTCGTTGATGCGGGCGTGGAGGTCCTCGATCGTCTCGAACACCACCGCGCGGCCGGTATGCTTCATGAGGTGCGGGGAGGCCGCGGAGGGCTTCAGGACCGCGCCGTCCGGCGCGAGGTTGCCCTTCAGCACCGCGATGCCGCCGCTCGGCTTGAAGGGCGCGTCGACGGTGCGGATGACTTCCCGGTTCCAGCGCTCCGCGCTCCGGTTGTTCTCCCAGATCGTGCGGCCGTTGACCGTCATGGCCTCCTTGTGGATGAGCCCGTTCTCGGCAAGCTCGCGGAGTACGACCGGCAGGCCCCCGGCCTCGAAGAAATCTTCCATGAGGAATCGGCCCGAGGGCATGAGGTCGACGAGGCAGGGCACCTCCCGGCCGAGCCGGTCCCAGTCGTCAAGGTCGAGCTCGACGCCGATCCGCCGGGCAATGGCGATGAGGTGCACCACGGCGTTCGTCGAACCGCCGATGCCGCCGTTGACGCGGATCGCGTTCTCGAAGGCTTCGCGGGTGAGGATCTGCGAGAGCGCGACGTCCTGCCGGACCAGCTCGACGATCCGCCGCCCGGCCTCGCGGGCGAGGAGGTTGCGGCGGGCATCGACCGCCGGGATCGCGGCGTTGCCCGGCATCCCGACCCCGAGCGCCTCGACCATGCAGGCCATGGTGGAGGCGGTGCCCATGGTCATGCAGTGCCCCTGCGAGCGGTGCATCGAGGCCTCGGCCTCGTGGAATTCCTGCAGGGTGATGCGGCCTGAGCGGAGCTGCTCGCTCATCGAGATGGTGTTGGTGCCCGAGCCGATGGGCCGGCCCTTGTAGACGCCGCGCAGCATCGGGCCGCCGGAGACGCCGATGCTCGGCAGATCGACGCTCGCCGCGCCCATGAGGAGGGCCGGCGTGGTCTTGTCGCAGCCCATCAGGAGCACGACGCCGTCGAGCGGGTTGGCGCGGATCGACTCCTCGACATCCATGGAAGCGAGGTTCCGGAACAGCATCGCGGTCGGGCGGAGCATCGTCTCGCCGAGCGACATCACCGGGAATTCGAGGGGGAAGCCGCCGGCCTCCAGGATTCCCCAGCGGGCGTGCTCGGCGATCGTCTTGAAATGCGAATTGCAGGGCGTGAGCTCGGACCAGGTGTTGCAGATCCCGATCACCGGCCGTCCGTCGAACTGGTCCTGCGGGAAGCCTCGGTTCTTGAGCCAGGAGCGGTAGTAGAACCCCATCTTGTCCTGGCGGGCGAACCAGGCTTGGCTGCGCAGAGGCTTCTTGGTGGTCATCGGTCGAGGTCCATCATCGGGGATGCGAGGGGGGGTCGGTCGACGCCGGGTTCGAGCCCACGTGTCCGGTCGCGCGGCCGCGGCGGCAGGTACGGAATCCAGCAGGGTCGACGTCGCGGGCGCCGGGTCGACGTTGCGGGCGCTGGCGGCGGCCTGCGGCCACCAGGCCTGATCCGCCGGCGCTCCCCTACCAACCTGCCAGCCGGGGGACGAGCACCTTGATGCTGACGCCGGCGATGAGCAGGCAGCCGGCCAGGAACAGCATGGGGGCGAGCTGGCTGCCGGTCGCGTCGTAGATGCGCGGCACCACGTTCTGGGCCACGAAACCGCCGAGGTTGCCCACCGAGTTGATGGCGGCGATGCCGGCGGCGGCGTGCGGGCCCGTGAGGATCTTCTGGGGCACGCTCCAGAACACCGGCTGGCCGGCGAAGATGGCGGCGGCGGCGACGCACAGCAGGGCGAACTTGAGCGCTGCGCCCGGGACGACCACGCTCAGCACCAGCGTGAGGGCGCCCAGCAGCATGGGGCCGGAGATGTGCCAGGCGCTGACGCCCTTGCGGGCGGCATGGCGCGGCACCCACCAGAGCGCCCAGGCGACGAAGACCCAGGGGATCACGTTGATGAAGCCGTTCTGGATGTTCGAGGCGCCGAAACCCTTCACGACGGTGGGCAGCCAGTAGCTGAGGCCGTAAGCGCCGAGCGGCAAGCCGATGTACAGGCCGGAGAGCGCCAGCACGCGTATGTCCAGCAACGCCCGCCAGGGGGAGCCGTCCGCCTGCTGGCGGGGCTCCGCGGCGAGGGTCCCGGCGAGCCAGGCCTTCTGGTCGGGGGTGAGGAAGCGGGCCTGCTCGGGGTGGCTCGGCAGGCGCCAGAGGACGTAGGGCGCGAGCAGGACGGCGGGAGCGCCGGTGGCCACGAACACCCACTGCCAGCCAGCCAGCCCCAGGAGGCCGTTGAGGTCGAGCAGCGCGCCGCCGATGACCGAGCCCACCGCGTTGGCCACGGCGCTGGCCATCATGAAGGCGCCGATCATGCGGGCGCGGTGCGCCTGCGGGTACCAGAGGGTCAGGACGTAGAGCACGCCCGGGAAGAACCCGGCCTCCGTCACGCCCAGCAGGAAGCGCAGGACGAAGAACATGGCCGGGCTCTGGGTGAACCCCAGCGCGATGGTGACGAGGCCCCAGGTGCCCATGATCCGGCTGAACCAGACCCGGGCGCCGACGCGGACGAGGATCAGATTGGCCGGCGCCTCGAACAGGAAGTAGCCGAGGAAGAACAGCGAGGCGCCGAGGCCGTAGGCGGCTTCGGTGAGGCCCAGGGCGCCCACCATCTCCAGCTTGGCGTAGGAGACGTTCTGCCGGTCGATGTACGCGATCAGGTACATCAGGCAGAAGAGCGGCATCAGGCCACGGGTGATCTGCTTCAGGGTCGCGGGGCCGATGTCCGGGGCCGCGCCCACTGCGTGCTGCATGTCATCCACCAATCCTCTCGATAGGCGAGGAAATCCAGAATCTATCCGCAAGTCAAGCTCCTCGTAGCGGCCGTTCAATCGTACGGCCACGCTGCACGCGCCGGTCGACGCATAAAAATGCCTCCTTGGAAGAATAGTTTATCCACGCATCAAAGGGGCCGCCTTCACTCCTCAGCCTGCGGGAGTGACCTGACGCCGCGCTCGCGATACCTCAGAACACGAGCCGAGCCGACAGCCCCGCCGCATCGGGGGACGCGGCGGGCCGGACCTCGAGCTTCACGCCGCCCCGGTCTCCGGCGCGGTAGGTCTCTGGCCTGTTCATGAAGAGCAGGGCCGTCCCCGTGATCGCCGTCGCTCCGCCGGCGATGAGGGCGCCGATCGCCAGCCGGTTCTCGAGGACGCTGCCGGCGTCGTCGTAGTGCGCGGGGCAGGACGGGCCGCATTCGCGCCGGAAGCCCGCATCTGCCTCTCGGTGGTGCGCGGCGGCATCCTGCATGAGCCCGCCACCCACGACGACCAGGACAGCACCGGCCCCGACCGTGACCCAGGGGATCCAGGCGGGCCACCGCTGTCTGGTGACGACGGTATCGGCGCTCAGGGCGAGCTGACCTGAAGCTTCTTTGCCGGCGAACACGGCGACGTGCTGGACGACCGTGAAATAGCCCCGCTTCCTCGCCACGAGGACATGCTCACCGGGCGTGACCATCCGGCGCGCGGTGCCGGGGCCGACAAACCAGGGCACGCCGTCGAGCAGCACGGCGGCGCCCGGCTCGTCACAGCGGATCGCGACGGCGGCGAGGTCCTGCTCCACGAGCGCTCGCAGCGTCGCGCGCGCCTCCTGCTCCTCGTCGGGATCGAGCGACCCAGGCCCCCATTGCAGGGATCTACGCAGGCTCTCATAGGCGAGCAGCGGCCGCCCGATGGTCTTGAGCAACCGCCCCAGGTAGAGCCGCAACTGGGGTTGCTCCCATAACGCCAGCGCTTCGTCATATTTGGCCCGCGCGTCAGCGAGCATCATGTGCCGGTGCAGCTCTATCGCCTCCTCGAAGAGCACATCTGCCCGCTGCTTTCGCTCCTCCGAGACCCCCTGGTGCCATGGTGGCAGCGGCGTCTGCGCTCGCGCGGGCGCGGCGCACAGGGCCAGGAACGCGATGGGCAGGAGGAGCTTCGCTGTCGAGAGAACGGCGTGCGCGGGTCGTGCCGGGGTCGTCGTCATGGGAAGCGTTCATGGATACGCCGTGTGGCGAGGAGTGTACAGCCGCTCACCGAAACGGCTATGCTCTCACCAGCGCGCTGGCTGCCGCCCATGGCGCCCAGCGCGGTGCCGATTTCGTCTGTCTGGCACGGAAGGAAGGGGGGATTCCCGCATGCTGGTCCCTGAGGAGCAGCTTCGTCGACGGTCTGCGCGGTCGAGCGCGACCGCAGGAGGGGTCCGTCGATGAACAGCGACGCGTACGGGGACACCGTCGCTGCGAACACGACGGGCGCCGGCGCAGCGCCCCCCGAGGTTGCGCTGCCCGACGGGGCGATCGTCAGGGACGGCGGCGCGGCTGCAGGCGCTCGCTACGAGAGGGGCCGAACGACAACCGCGGTAGCCGTCGCGCCGCCGGCGCTCCTGGCGCAGGCCAGGCCGCCGCCGTCGGTCGGCGCCCGCGTCGGCCACTACGAGCTCCTGCGCGAGCTCGGCCAGGGCGGCATGGGCGTGGTCTTCCTGGCGCGCGATACACGGCTCGCTCGCCTCGTCGCGATCAAGCTCCTCACCCGGCTGAGCAGCCTCGGCGTCCAGCGCTTCGTGGTTGAAGCGCAGGCCACCGCGCGCTGCAAGCACGAGCATATCGTGACGATCCATGAGGTGAACGAGCACGACAGATTCCCGTACATGGTGCTCGAGTACATCGAGGGGCAGAGCTTCCGGGACTGGATGGAGCAGCGCAGGCCCGCCGGCGCCGCCGATGAGGTGTCGACAGCGCCGGTCCCGCCTGGCCTGGCCGTCGAGATGATGGTCCCCGTCGTGCGCGCGCTCGCGAGCGCGCACGCGTCCGGCATCGTCCATCGCGATCTCAAGCCGGAGAACGTCATGCTGGACGCGTCGGGCGCGATCAAGGTCGTCGATTTCGGCATTGCCAAGCTGCGTGACGACGAGGCGAGCCTCATGGCCGAGGGCGCTGGCGCCGGGGAAACGCGCCTGACCCGCGACGGAGGGATCGTCGGCACGCTCCCGTACATGTCTCCCGAGCAGTGGCGAGGAACGGAGATCGGCCCGTCCAGCGATGTCTGGGCGGTGGGCATCATGCTGCACGAGCTCGTGCTCGGCGCGCACCCGCTCGCGCCCTGCAGCAGGATGGACCTGCTCCGCGTGCCGGTCCTCGACGAGCCGATGCCCGAGGTCGGCGCGAGCCACCCGGAGGCCGGCGCGCTCGGCGCGATCATCGATCGCTGCCTGCGGAAGAACAAAGCGGAGCGGTACGGCTCCGCCGCGGAGCTCCTGGCCGAGCTCTTGCCCCTCCTGCCCGGGCGCCGGGAGCTTCACCTGGGCGCCGACGAGAGCCCGTTCGCGGGCCTCTCGTCCTTTCAGGAGGCCGACGCCGACCGCTTCTTCGGCCGCGCGCAGGACCTCGCGGGCGTCGTCGCGCGCCTCCGGAACCAGCCGCTGCTCGCGATCGCGGGCGCGTCGGGCGTGGGGAAATCGTCGCTCGTGCGGGCCGGGGTGATCCCGGCGCTCAAGCGCTCCGGCGAGGGCTGGGAGGCGCTCGTCCTCCGGCCCGGGCGCGAGCCGCTGGCGGCGCTCGCGGAGCTCTTCAGGAGCCCTGCCGTGCCGCTGAGCGGCGAGCTGCAGGCGCTCGCCCTGGAGGGCGGCGTCGTAGCGCGGGCGGCCCTGATCGAGCGGCTGCGCGCCGAGCCCGGTTTGCTTGGCGCCGCGCTGCGCGGGTGGGCGGGCCGCGCGCAGAAGCGGCTCCTCTTGTTCATCGATCAGTTCGAGGAGCTCATCACGCTCGGCGCCCCGGCCGGCGAGCGCGCGGCGTTCCTCGCGTGCCTCGAGGGGATCGCCGACGACGCCTCCTCGCCGCTCCGGGTCATCCTGTCGATCCGATCGGATTTCCTCGAGCGGCTGGCCGAGCACGAGCACTTCATGGCGGCGGTGACCCGGGGCCTCGTGTTCCTCCGGCCGATGGGGCGCGAGGGGCTGCGCGAGGCGCTGGTGAAGCCGGTGGAGGCGGCGCGCCACGAGATCGAGGACCCGGCGATGGTCGAGGGCATCCTCGACGCCCTCTCGACAACGCGCGGGGCGCTGCCGCTGCTCCAGTTCACCGCGGCGAGGCTGTGGGAGATGCGCGACCGGGGGCGCCGGATGCTCACGCGGGCGAGCTACGAGGCGATCGGCGGCGTGGCGGGCGCGCTGGCGAGCCACGCCGACACGGTGCTGGCCGGGATGAGCGAGCGGCAGGCGAGGCTCTCGCGGGCGGTGCTGGAGCGGCTGGTGACGCCGGAGCGGACGCGGGCGGTGGCCAGCCTGGGCGAGCTCTGCGAGCTGCCCGGGGACCCGGGCGAGATCGAGCGGGTGGTGGGCCTGCTGGCCGACGGGCGGCTCCTGGCGATCGAGAAGGGGAGCGACAGCGCGGGCGGCACGGTGGAGCTCGTGCACGAGTCGCTGATCGAGCGGTGGCCGACGCTCGCGCGCTGGCTCGACGAGAGCCAGGAAGACGCGGTGTTCCTGGACCGGCTGCGCGCGGCGGCGAGGCTCTGGGACGCGAGCGGCCGGGCCGCGGACACGCTCTGGCGCGGCAAGGTCGCCGAGGAGGCGCGCCGCTTTCGCGGGCGCACCCGGGGGGAGCTGCCGGAGCGGGAGCGGCTCTTCCTGGAGGCGGTGCTCCGGCTGGCCGACCACACGCAGCGCCGGCGGCGCCGGCTCGTCACCGGGGTCATCGCGGCCCTGTCGCTGGTCGTGGTCGCGGCGGGGACGGGCTACGTGAAGGTGACCCGGCAGAACCGGGTGATCGAGGCGCAGCTCGACAAGATCCAGCGGGCGGAGGGCACGCTGAGGGGCGCGCTCGCGAGCGAGGAGGCGGCGAGGAGCGCGGCGGAGACCGCGCGGCGGGACAGCGATGCGCAGCGGAGCCTGGCCGAGCAGGCGAGGAGCGTGGCGGAGAGCGCGCGGCAGGACAGCGATGCGCAGCGGAGCCTGGCCGAGCAGCTGCGGCAGGCCGCGGAGCAGGCCCGGGAGCGCGCCGAGGACGAGGCGGAGAAGGCCCGCGCGGCGGCGGTCGAGGCGCAGAAGGCGCGGGACGCCGCGCTGCAGAGCAAGCGCGAGCTGGAGCAGTTGATCGAGCGCACGAGCGGGAAGTTCCCGAAGAAGTTGAAGTGACGAGCGGTCGGCGGGGGGAGCGAGCCGGGGTGAGCGACGGACCCGTCAGGCTCGGGGTGCGCCTTCGCGGTCAGCGCGTCTCGCCGAGCACGGCGCGCAGCCCCCCGGCCCGCTCCCTGAACGGAGCGCGCGCGATCACCGGTGCGGCGCCGTTCGGGTATGACGGTACATGACGCCATCCATGCTGTCGTCGGACAGGAAGGTGACCTGGCCGACGACGAAGGAGGAATTGCCCTTGCCCCACAAGGCATTGAGTTGATCGTTGGTTCGCAAATTGAGCTCCAGCCAGGAGATGCCGTCGTAGTACAAGAATGTGCCGTTCGCGCCGACAGCAAAGACGTCGTTCGGCCCGCTACCCCACACATCGAACAACTCTTGCTGCGTGGGCAGACCCTTGAGCTTCTCCCAGGCGAGGCCGTCGAAGTGCAGGATCGTGCCGTTATCGCCGACGACATAGACATCGTTCGGCCCGCTGCCCCACACGCTCCTGAGCATCCCCTGTGCCGGCGGTTCCGTCATGACGGGCAGCCAATCCCGGCCGTCGTAGCGCAGGATCGTGCCATTCTCGCCGACAGCAAAGACATCGCTCTTCCCGCTACCCCACACGCTTCTCAGCGCTGCCTGCGTGTGCCACACCGCGGGCCGCTGGCCCAGGTCGTCGTAGTGCAGGATCGTGCCCTCGTATCCGACGACGAAGATGTTGTCCGGCCCGCTACCCCACACGCTCCTCAGCGTTTCATCCACCGGTGGGTCTGTCTCTATCGGGAGGAGCTTCCAGCCCTGGCCGTCGTAGCGCAGGATCGTACCATGCGAACCGACAGCGAGGACCTTGTTCGGCCCGCTACCCCATACACCTAGCAACGCGCCACCTGATAGCGCCTCCAGGATCGAGGCCTCCAGGTTGGCGGGCTGCCAGCCCTCGCCATTGTAATGCAGGATCGTGCCCTTCTGGCCGACTGCAAAGACATCGTCCGGGCCGCTGCCCCATACGTTGATCATCGGTGTCGTCGTGCGATGGGGAAACTCCTCCCAGGCCTGGCCGCTGTAGTGCAGGATCGTGCCGTCCTCGCCGACGGCGAAGACATCGTCCGGCCCGCTGCCCCACAGGTGCTTCAGGCCCTTCGATGTTCCCGAGATCAGCCTCTTCCAGCGCTGGCCATCGTAGTGGACGATCTCGCCTGCACCGCCAACACCGAAGACATCGTCCAGGCCGCTACCCCATGCCTTCTCCAGCAGGAGACCTTCAGGAAA
The DNA here is from genome assembly GCF_051521595.1 of Sorangium sp. So ce1153. Taxonomy (NCBI): domain Bacteria; kingdom Pseudomonadati; phylum Myxococcota; order Polyangiales; family Polyangiaceae; genus Sorangium; species Sorangium sp. So ce1153. The sequence goes on along the minus strand of NZ_CP150361.1, from coordinate 9,184,686 downwards.
TCCCGACCGGGACGGGGCCTCGATCTGCCAGTCGAGGCCGTCTCCGTTGTAGCGCAGGATCGTGCCCGTCTGACCGACAGCGAAGATATCGTCCCGCCCGCTACCCCATACGCTTATCAAGGGAGCTTCCGGCGCGGGCGGGTACGTGAGCTTCCAGTCGTCGCCGTCGTCGTCGTACCGCAGGATCGTGTTGTCGGATCCGACGACGATGACGTTGTCCGGCCGGGTGCCCCATACATCGTTCAATAACGCGTACGAGCTCGGCGTGCCCATGATTTGCCAGTCCTGGCCGTCGTAGCGTGCGACTCTGTCGCCGCCTTCGATGCCGCCTCCGATGAGGATGGCAAAGATGTTGCGCGGTCCGCTGCCCCACGCGGCTCTTATGCATTTCGGATAAACCGGGCACACCTCGGAGTCGAACGCGGGCTGCTCGATGACGCGCCAGCTGGCGCCGTCGTAGTGCGCGATGGTGCCTGTCTCGCCGATGGCAAACACGTCTTCCGGTCCGCTTCCCCATACGTCGACCAGCGAATCCGAAGTGGGCGATACCATCGTCTCCCAGCGCTGACCATCGTAGCGCAGGACGGTGCCGCGCTCGCCGACGGAAAATACGTCCTGAGGCCCACTTCCCCACAGGGCGTTGAGGTGCTTGGTTGTGCTCGTCTGCTGAAGACGCCAGTTCCAATCTCCGCACGATACGGTAGAGAGGCTGTCGCAGGTGTTCGTGCAGCCGGGGCGACCAAAATCATGGCCCAGCTCCACGCAGGAGGTAAGCGCTTCCGGGTCGCAGGCCTCTCCCGCCGACACCACCCCGTCGCCGCATCGGCCGGGTTCAACGCAGCTCCAGACACCCTCGAGCTTTTCGCAGCCATAACCTGACGGGCAGAAGCTCGTGCCGCACTCGAGCCCGCCCTCCAGGCATGCTCCCGTGATGGCGCTCAGCACCGCCGCGAGCACCGCCACCATCGCGTGACGAACCGCAGCGCCGCCCGGTGGTCGGCCCGCGGCCATTCCGTTCGGAGCCATGCTCCCGCTTCGCATCTTGCCCTCGCTCCCCCCTCGCTCAACGGCCGTGCTGCTCGCCCAGGGGAGCGCCAGGCTGAAGGCTGTACGCGACAAGATGCATACACCAGACCACATCCTGGCCGCAAGCCATTCGCGAAACCATCGTCATGGAAAGTCGGGATCCGAGGTCAGCTCGTCTCTGCAACGGTCGATGAAGTTGATGTTCGTGCCTTGCTCAGGGCACAGCGCCCTGTCGCCATCGCCTGTCGCGCTACCATCCCGACCGCGCTCAGCGTCGATCCGCCGCCCTGGAAGACGTCAGCGGATCGACGTCCATCTCTCCTCGAGGTTTCCGGGAAGATTGCCTGGTACGCAGGTTGCAGTGGCTCACGACGCTGGCGCGGCTTTCCTGGCCATCACGCGCCAGCGAGGAGATACGACATGCCTAGATCAGAATCCGCGAGCGCCTCGACACAGCTGGGACCGCAGCTCGCCCCCTCTGGGCCGTCCGAGGCGTCCCCGTCTGCCCTGTCTGGCGGGCGCGCCGAGCTCGAGGACGCCGCCGCCGTTGAGCTTCGCGGGCGCCGGCAGCCGCTGGAGCCCCCCTTCGGCGCGCCGCGCCACCCGGGCCACAGCGCGCACGCCGCCTCTGTCACCCTCCACGACGTCGATGCCTTCGAGAACACCTGGTTCGAATGCACCCGACAGATCATCCATTGCTCCGTGACGGAGCGCGACCACGCCGCCGCTATCGAGGCCGACGTCTTCAGGGATGTGACGGACGGTTCGTGCGGAAAAACGTTGATCACCTCCGTGAGCAGGTACCTCGACCGCGTCGAGAAGCTCCCCCGGAGATACACAGCCGAGCCGCGAGCCAGCTACGCGAAGAAGGTCCGCGAGGGCCTCAAGAGCGCCGGGTTGACGGACGGGCAGGTGACGTGGTGGCGCGGGCAGCTCGCGACGCTGCTCAAGGAAATCCCGGACATAGCGAATCGACCTGATGAACTGTGACGGTCGCGCCTGGGCTCGCCGCAGCCGTCCTGGGTGTCAGCGATCGCGAGGGTAAGAGTCCGGACGGAACAGCAGGAACCGACTCGCCCTGAGCCGCGTCGGCGGCCGCCCCGGTCGGCTCTGCGCCTTCGGGCCACGGGCATCAGCGTGCGACGGCAATCTCTGCCGCATGACGGCCATGATGGCCGGCAATCGTTGCCGGGGCGGCGAAGGCTGCCACCTGCATGCGAGACCCGCGGGGGAGCGACCGCCGATTCACGGCTGGCTCTTCGGCTTGTGCGACGCGATGCCGTGCTGCTTGAGCTTCGAGGAGAAGGTCCGGATCGGCATGCCGATGAGGTCCGCGGCGCGCGTCTGCACGCCGCCCGTCGCGTCGAGCGCCTCCTGGATCCGCTGGCGCTCCAGGTCCTTGACCTCCTCGGCGAGCGGCCGGAACCGCGGGAGCGCGGCGCTCCCGGAGATCGGCGGCGCGGCGCTCCCGGGGACGGGCGGCGGGGCCGACGTCCGCTCGGTCACGCGCTCGGGCAGATCCCTCGGCTCGATCGCGTCGGCCTCCGCGGTGACGCTCGCGTACTCCATGGCGTTCTTGAGCTCGCGCACGTTGCCCGGGAACGGATACGCGAGCAGCGCGCGCAGCGCGGCGTCGGAGAGCTGCAGCGCGGGCCGCTCCGCTCGCGCGCACGCCTGAGCGAGGAACAGGCGCGCCAGGATGGGGATCTCGCGCGGGCGATGCCGGAGCGGCGGCAGCCGGACGACGCCGGCGCTCAGGCGGAAGAGCAGGTCCTGGCGGAAGCGCCCCGCGGCGCTCTCCGCCTCGAGATCGCGGTTGGTCGCGGCCACGACGCGGATGTTGACGTCGCGCTCCCGCACATCGCCGAGGCGCGTGAGCCGCCGTGCCTCGAGGACGCGCAGCAGCTTGGCCTGCACCGCGAGCGGGAGCTCGCCCACCTCGTCGAGGAACAGCGTGCCGCCGTCGGCCCGCTCGAGCAGGCCGGGCTTGGGCGCCTTCGCGTCCGAAAAGGCACCCTTCTCGTAGCCGAACAGCTCGCTCTCGACGAGCGACTCGGGGATGGCCGCGCAGTTCAGCGTGATGAACGGCCTCTGCGCGCGCGCGGACCAGTGGTGGAGCGCGGCCGCGGCGTTCTCCTTGCCGGCGCCCGTCTCGCCGAGGACGAGCACGCTCAGATCGCTGCCGGCGAGGCGGCGGATCAGCTCGAACATGCGGATCATCGCGGGATCGGCGACGACGATGCGGGAGCTCCCGACGCTGTGCTCCAGGCAGGTCTCGGCCGCGAGGGCGACCGCGCCGGCGCCGGCGGTCGCGGCGGCGGCGCGCGCCCCGGAGAGGAGCGTGTCGGCGTCGCACCCGTCCGCCGGGTAGGCGGCGAGCCCTCCGCGCGCCTCGCTCGTCACCGGCTCGAGCGCCTCGAGGAGCTCGAGCGCCGCTGCGCGCGCCGCTTCGCCGCCGAGCTCGGGGAGGACGGCGACGAGCTCCGCGTCGCCGTTCCACGCGAAGATGTCGATGAGCCGTAGCGCCGCCGCGGCCCGCGCCTCGACCAGCACGCGACCAGGGATGCTGCCCAGGGGGACGACCAGGACGGCGAGGGGACGCGCGTAGTCGCCGGCGCGCTGGAGCTCCTCGACGAGCCGCTGGCGAAGCTGGCCCAGGTCGACGGAGGAGAGGCCGATGGCGCACGGCTCGCGCCAGAGCGTGACGATGGTGTCGCCCACGACGACGACGTCGCCGGAGCGCAGCGCGCGCGAGCCCTTGAGGCGGTCGCCGTTGACCAGCGTTCCATTGTGGCTGTTCAGATCGGCGATCTGGACCTCGCCGTTCGAGACGACCACCCGCGCATGCAGCCGGGAAGCGCCGCGCGCGTCGACGCGAACGTCCGCTTCGGGCGAGCGGCCCACGACCAGGCTGCCGTCGCGCGGCAAATTGATCCGGCGCGAGGACGTGCTGTCGATGACCATCAGGTAGCCTGGATCGTCGTCGTCTCCTCCGAGGCGGCGCGACAGATCGAGGGTCATCGTGCTCGAGGCTTTCGCGGTCGTCGGGCTCACTGCACTACATCCATCATGGCACGTCGTCATGTGCAAGACCGTCCGGCGGGGGCCCGCCGCCAGGGCGGCCACGCGAAGGGCCGCGAACGCATCGACAAGAACGCACGCGGGAGCCGCATTTTATTCCCCTGAACGTGGCACGCCTGCACGCGCTCCTCCGATGTCCTCGGCGTGCGGACCTCGCGACTCTGCCGAGATGGCCGAGTCTGCCACGCGTCAGCGAAACCGGCCGGCAACATCTGCCGTGGCCGCCGCTCCAGCAGGGCTGGGGTCGTAGAGCGGTGATCGACATCGCGTCGATTCTCGCGAGGACGGATTGCATGCTGCCGTGGCCGAGCGGAACCGAGGCGACCTCGACATGAGGACTCCCCGTCTATCGCCCAGGATCGGGTAGAGTCTCCGTTTCGTGCGGCATTGCCCGTCTCGCGCGACACGTTGACAGTCGCAGCGCGGGCGGCGCTCCGGCCGCCGCTCGCGTTCATGGCCTGTTTCCTGGGCGGTGAATCCCGGATCGTGCCGCCTTCGCCCTCGTGAGCACGAAGACTGCGGCCCTGGCATGCTCGCTGCACATGGGTCTCTCGAACCGTTTCAATCGGAGGATGAGATCCCTCATGGACAACATCGATTTTTCGTTTTCAGACATGATCGCAGGCTACGTGGTCGAGTCTGATCCGGACTCCGGATCCTTCACGCTGAGGACCTCGGACGGGCGAACGTTCTCGGCCTACCTCGCGCCGGCGGCGTACGCAAAGGTCATTCGCAACCTGGGCGAGCCTTACCGCGACGCCACCGACAGGATGCGACAGATGCTCGAGCCCGGGCGCTACCTCTATGCGTACGGCACCTTCTATCCCGAGGCAGGCGGCCTCGAGCTGGAGATCCAGCACCTCACCTTCGTGGGCGAGGAGCCCGGGGAGCACCGGCCCGAGGAGCCGATGTGGTGGATCGAGCAGGTCAAGCAGCTCGGCGACTTCTACCTGCGCGCGCAGTTCGAGGGCGAGCCGGTCGATTACGCCCGATACCGGACGTCGATCAGCCTCGACGGCCGCAAGCTGAGCCGCGGCACCGTCCGGCAAGAGACGGATACGATCTCGCGCCTGGTCTACGGCTTCGCCTCGGCCTTCCTCCTCACCGGGGATGACCGTTACCTCGAGGCCGCCGAGCAGGGGACGGAATACCTCCGCGAGCACATGCGTTTCAAGGACGCGGACGAGGGTATCGTCTACTGGTATCACGGCATCGACGTGAGACCGGACGGCGAGCGGAAGGTCCGCGCCTCCAACGTCAAGGGCAACATCGGCGTCCTGGAGGACAAGATCTTCGCCTCCGAGTTCGGCGACGACTACGACGCCATCCCCGCGTACGAGCAGATCTACGCGCTCGCCGGGCCGGTCCAGACGTACCGCATCACGGGGGACCCGGCGATCCGGGACGACGCGGATCGCACGATCGACCTCTTTCAGCGGTTCTTCCGCGATCCGTCGGGGCAGGGCGGGTACTTCTCGCACCTCGATCCCATCACCCTCGACGGGCGGAGCCCGACGCTCGGCCGGAACAGCGCGCGCAAGAACTGGAACTCGGTCGGCGACCACGCCCCGGCCTACCTCATCAACCTGTGGCTCGCGACGGGCGACGAGCGGCACGCCGACTTCCTCGCCGAGACCGCCGACACCATCGAGCGGCATTTCCCGGAGCCGCGGGAGAGCCCGTTCGTGCAGGAGCGGTTCCACGAAGACTGGAGCCCCGATCGCGACTGGGGGTGGCAGCTCGATCGCGCCGTGGTCGGCCACAACCTGAAGATCGCCTGGAACCTGATGCGCATTCATCACGTCCGGCCGAACGACAGGTATGTCCAGCTCGCGCGCACCATCGCCGAGACGATGCCGGCCGTGGGATCCGACCAGCAGCGCGGCGGCTGGTATGACGTCGTGGAGCGCAGGCTCCGGCCGGGCAAGCGGACGCACCGGTTCACCTGGCACGACCGCAAGGCGTGGTGGCAGCAGGAACAGGCCATCCTGGCCTACCTCATCCTCCACGGCTCGCTCGGCGACGAGATGGCGCTGCGCCACGCCCGTGAGGCGTCGGATTTCTACAACGCCTTCTTCCTCGATCACGACGACGGTGGGGTCTACTTCAACGTGCTCTCGAGCGGCGTGCCGTACCTCCTCGGCAACGAGCGGCTCAAGGGGAGCCACTCGATGAGCGGATATCACTCGTTCGAGCTTTGCTATCTGTCCGCGGTCTACACCAACCTGCTCATCACGCGGCAACCGATGAGCTTCTATTTCAAGCCGCTCCCCGGCGGGTTCCCGGACGGCCTGCTCCGCGTGGCGCCGGACATCCTCCCGCCGGGCAGGGTGCGCATCGCGTCGGTGAGCGCGGACGGGCAGAGATACACCGACTACGACGCGGAGGCGCTCGTCGTCCGCCTGCCCGACTCGACGACGCGGATCAAGTACGAAGTGCGCCTGGAACCTACCTCTCGCTGAACGGGAAGGAACACCATGGATATCACAATCGAGGACCGGAGCGGCGTGAAGGTGGCCGTCGTCGCCGGCGAGATCGACGGAAGCACGTCTTCCCGGCTGGAGCGGGCCGTCGCGCCCTTCCTCCGGGAGGACACGAGGGTCGTGCTCGACCTCGGCCGGACGACGTTCGTGTCGAGCGCCGGCCTCCGGGCGCTGCTGCTGCTGTACCGCGAGGCGCGCGCCCGGAGCGCGCGGCTCGCGCTCGCGGGCGCGAGCCGCGACGTCAAGGAGGTGATGAGCTCAACGGGGTTCCTGAGGTTCTTCAGGTTGGCAGAGACGGTCGAAGACGCGGTGTCGCTGGTGGACCGTCCACCGGCGTCGGGGCCCGCCTCGGCGAGGAGCATGACGTCATGAGCCGGCAGCGTATCGATATCTACCCGCAGCGCACGCACGGCGGGTTCCGGATCCGGGCGGGGAGGCCGCTCCCCTTCGGCGCGACGATCGTGCCCGGCGGGGTGAACTTCTCGGTCTTCTCGCGCCAGGCCACCGCGGCGTCTCTGGTCCTGTTCGAGAAAGGGGCGGCCGAGCCGCTCGCGGAGATCCCGTTCCCGGACGAGTTCCGCACCGGCGACGTCTTCGCGATGACGGTGTTCGATCTCGACGTCGAGCGGATCGAGTACGGGTATCGCGTCCACGGCCCGATGGACCCGGCGGCGGGTCACCGCTTCGACCCGAGCGTCGTGCTGCTCGACCCCTACGCGAAGGCCATCTCGGGCCGCGACGTGTGGGGCGAGCCGGCCGACTGGGGCCGGTGCTACCCCTACCGCGCCTGCCTGGTGCCGGACGATTTCGACTGGGAGGACGACCGCCCGCTCCAGATCCCCATCCAGGACCTCGTGATCTACGAGGCGCACGTCCGCAGCATGACGCGCCACCCGTCCGCCGGGGTCACGCGTCCGGGGACCTTCGCGGGGCTGGTGGAGAAGATCCCGTACCTGAAGGAGCTCGGCGTCAATTGCATCGAGCTGATGCCCATCTTCGAGTTCGACGAGCTCGACGGCGGCAGGACGCACCCGGAGACGGGCGAGCCGCTCGTCAATTACTGGGGGTACAACACGGTGGGCTTCTTCGCGCCGAAGGCCGGCTATGCGGCGACCGGCCGCCTCGGAATGCAGGTCGACGAGCTCAAGGCGCTCGTCAAGGAGCTTCACCGGAGCGGCATCGAGGTCATCCTCGATGTGGTCTTCAACCATACCGCGGAGGGCAACGAGCACGGCCGCACGATCTCGTTCCGCGGACTCGACAACCGCACGTATTACATGCTCACCCCCGAGGGGTACTATTACAACTTCAGCGGCGTCGGGAACACCCTCAACTGCAATGATCCGGTGGTCCGCAGCCTGGTGCTCGACTGCCTGCGGTACTGGGCCGCGGAGTACCACGTCGACGGCTTCCGGTTCGACCTCGCGTCGATCCTCGGCCGCGATCCTTGCGGGCGCCCGCTCGCGAGCCCGCCGCTCATCGAGGCGCTCGCGTTCGACCCGATCCTCGGCAAGTGCAAGCTCATCGCCGAAGCATGGGACGCCGGCGGGCTCTACCAGGTGGGCAGCTTCCCCGCCTATGGTCGCTGGGCGGAGTGGAACGGGAAGTACCGCGACGCGGTCCGGAGGTTCCTGCGGAGCGACGCGGGGATGGTCGGCGAGCTCGCGCAGTGCATCCAGGGCTCACCGCATCTCTACGGCTGGAACGGCCGCGGGCCCACCGCGTCGATCAACTTCGTCACGTGCCACGACGGGTTCACGCTGCATGACCTGGTCTCGTACGACCACAAGCACAACGAGCCGAACGGCGAGGGCAACCGCGACGGCAGCGACGACAACCTGAGCTGGAACTCGGGGGCCGAGGGCGAGACGACCGATCCGGGTATCCAGGCCCTCCGGCTCCGGCGCATGAAGAACGCGTTCGCGATCCTCATGGTGAGCCAGGGGGTGCCCATGATCCTCGCCGGCGACGAGGTGGGCCGCAGCCAGCAGGGGAACAACAACTACTATTGCCGCGACGACGAGCTCTCGTGGTTCGACTGGCGGCTCCTCGAGAGCCGGGGCGAGCTGCTCCGGTTCGTGAAGCGCTGCATCGGGTTCCGCAGGCAGCACCCGGCGCTCCGGTCCTCGCGGCACCTCGCGAACGGCGACCCCCTCGGGCTCGGCTCGTCGGACATCTCGTGGCATGGCGTGAGGGCCTGGGACGCGGACTGGTCCGCCGATTCACGGCTGCTCGCGTTCATGCTCGACGGGCGCTACGCCGGCGGTGGGCGCGAGCCTGACGAGTCCATCTACGTGGCGATGAACGCCTGGTGGGAGCCGCTCACGGTGGCGCTCCCGGCGCCGCCGGCCGGGGGGAGCTGGCGCGTATTCGCCAACACCGGCGCGGAGGCGCCGCGCGACTGCTGGGCGCCGGGTGAGGAGCCGCCGCTGCCGGACCAGCGCGAGATGCTGGTGGGCCCGCGGTCGGTGGTGATCCTGGTGGCGAGGTGAACGCTACCGGACGAGGAACAGCGGAATAACGAAGAGGAGATCTGGCCAATGAAATTCGACGTCATTCTCGAGGTGAACCATCCCACGGCTGAGCTCACGCTCACCGGCGACCTGGACGCAGCGTCGGCCCAGACATTCAGGGAGTTCGTGGATCTGGCGGCGCGCCACGCGCCTGGGCGGCTCGTGCTGCGGATGGACGGGCTGCGGTACATGGCGAGCGCGGGGCTGCGCGTGCTCGTCTTCGCCAAGCAGAAGCTGGGCGACGCCGAGATCGTGATGGTGGGCGCGCAGGAGAGCGTGCTCGAGACGATCCGGCTGACCGGCCTTCACCGCAGCGTCACGTTCGTCGATGCGCTGCCCGGGCGCGACATCCCGCAGGCGTGAAAGGGATGACGACGACCATGAGCTTCCCGGGCGTCCTCGACTCGCTCAGCCACATCCGCGCGTTTGCGCGCGGCGCGGCGATGCGCGCGGGGCTCGACGAGCGCGGGACGTACAGGTTGTGCCTCGCCGTCGACGAGGTGGCGACCAATATCATCACGCACGGGTACGCGGAGGCGGGGCGAGACGGCACGGTGGTGGTGAGCGCGCGGCTCGACGCGGCGTCGCTCACCCTCGAGATCGAGGACACCGGGGCCCGCTATGACCCGGCAGCGCAACCCATGCCGACCGAACAGGAGCTGGCGGAGCCGCCCGAGGTGCGGAGAGCGGGGGGGCTCGGCCTGTTCCTGGTGTTCCAGAGCGTGAGCTCATTTCGTCACGAGCACATCGGATCGAGGAACCGCACGACCCTCGTCATGCAGTTGGAAGAGGACAGACAGCACCACGGTGACCCATCATGAACATGACACCCACAGAACGTCTCGTGAACCCGAGGTCCGAGGCCCTCCCGGCCCCCGAGGTGGTGGCGCGCTCGCACCCCGAGGTGGACGCGGAGACCCGCCGCTCGCCCCGGCCGCCCGCGGCGCGCCCTGGCGAACAGACCGCCGCGCTGGCTGCGGTCCTCCACGATCTCTCGGCCAAGCTGGACGAGCTCACGGCGACCCGTAACGCGCTGGCCGCGCTCAAGATGCGGCTGGATAACGAGCTCTGCGACGCGCATGACGTCCAGGTCGGGCTCCTGCCCAAGATCCTGCCGTGCTGCCCGGAGCACGACGAGCTCGAGGTCTTCGGGATGGTCGCGCCGGCGCGCGGGGTCGGCGGGGACCTCTATGACTTCTTCTGGATCGATGAGCACCGCTTCTTCTTCATGATCGGCGACGTCTCGGAGAAAGGGGTCCCGGCGGCGCTCCTCATGGCGGTGATCAAGACGCTGATGTCGAGCCACGTGCCGTCGAGCGCGGGGCTCTGCGAGGCGCTCGCCGTTGTGAATGACAGGCTCGCCGAGAGCAATGACGCGCTGATGTTCGTCACGGCCTTCTGCGGCATCCTTGACGTGCGCGCGCGAGAGCTCGAGTACTGCGACGGAGGGCACAACGTGCCCTGGCTCCTGCCGCGGGAGGCGCCGGCGACCCTGGTCGTGAAGCGGACGGGCATCGCGCTCGGCATCGAGCGCGGCTTCCGGTTCCAGTCGTCGAAGATCACCCTGCGGCCCGGGGACGGGATCTTCCTCTACACCGACGGGGTCACCGAGGCCATGAACGCGGAGCGCGGCCTCTATACCGAGGAGCGCCTGCGGGGCACGCTCGACCGGACGAGCGGCAATCCGCTGCGCGACGTCGTGCAAGAGGTGCTGGAGGACGTCCAGCGCTTCGCGGGCAGCGCGCCCCAGTCCGACGATATCGCCATGCTCGCCGTGCGCCTCCGCAGCGAGGCGCACAGGGAAGGAGAGACACGATGAACCAGAGAACGCGAATCAACTACTATCGAGACCTCACCGCGGATTACTCGAGGCCTGGACTCGTCCCTGACGATCTGAGGGCGCGGCTCCTCCAGGAGGCGGAGCGGTTCGCGGCGATGAAGGAGCCAGCGCTGCCCTCGCTCGGCGCCGAGTATCCACCCTCGCGCGTCGAGGAGGAGAACAGGGCGTGGTGGCCCACCCATTGCGAGGCGCTGCGGCAGGGGCGGGGCGATATCCTGACGGCGGAGTACCGGGAGGACCTCGTGTACCTTTGCCAGGACGGCCCCTACCGCGGGCTCGCCGAGCAGCGGGAGCGCGAGCGGCACTGGTGGGCGCTCATCGCGCAGCCCGGCGTCACCATGTGCTGGCCGATCGTCATGTTTCATGGCGAGGTCGTGTACTTCGAGTGGAAGTGCGTCGACGACGCGACCCACGAGACGATCGCCAAGGGCAACGTCACCTGGGTCCGGCGTGGCCACCGGGGCGCTTGTCACCTCAAGACCGAGCAGCTCACGTTCTACCGCGACGTCTTCGCGCCGGAGCGGCTGCTCGGTCTCATCACCACCACCTGATCCGGACGACGGAACACGAAAGGACACGTCATGTCGAGGAACATCAAGGGGAAGATCGGCGTGCTCATCGAGGAGCACTTCGATGCGACCGAGTTTCGCAGGTTCAACGAGCAGCTCCCCGCGAGGGGCTACGAGGTCGACTACGCCTCGCACCTCTGGGGGAACGCGTCGCTGCGCTTCGGGTCCAACCCGGACAACGGCGAGGTAGAGGAGCACGTGGTGGTCACGACGGAGGTCTCCACGATGGATCTCGCGGCGTACAAGGGCATCATCGCGATCGGCGCCTACGCGATGGATCGGCTCCGTTACGACCCCGTGGCGCGCAAGGGCCGGAAGTGCCAGGCGCCCGCGGTGGAGCTCCTCCGGCGGGCCGCGGCCACCGAGGGGCTGAAGCTCGGGGCGATATGCCATAGCCTCTGGCTCTATTGCGCCGATCCGGATCTCCTCCGCGGGCGCCGGGTGACCTGCGCCCACAACATCCTCTGGGATGTGCTGAACGCGGGGGGCGAGGTCGTCTACGAGGGGGACGCGACGGCCGATATCGTGATCGACGGCGACCTGGTGACCGGGAGGCACCCCGAGGTGGTGGATCGGTTCATGGACGTCTTCCTCGGGGAGATCGAGGCGGAGGACGCGCGCCGCGCGGCGAGGGCGATATGAGACGCGAAAGGACGACGGGTGGGAGAATGGGAGCTATCGATCATTCGATCCGGGATCGGAACGGCAAATTGGCCTTCTACGTGCTCCTGTGGAGGCGGCGCGGGATCTCCCTCGCCCTGTTCGACGATTACTGGAAGAACGTGCACGGCCCCGTTTGCGCCAGGCTTCCGGGCCAGGAGCAATACTGGCAGTTTCACCTGGATCGGGGCGAGGGCGGTCTCTTGCCGGACATCCCGGGGGTGGATGTGGATTGCCCTGAAGAGGCGCGGTTCGACGGCATCGCCGAGCTGAGCTTCGCGACCGAGGAGGACCGGGCGACGTGGTTCAAGGCCGCTGCGATCCTGATGGACGACGAGCACAACCTGTTCAGGAAGGCGATCGGATACACCACGAGCGCAGGCAACAGCCGCACCTTCGTCGATTGCATCGAGGACGGGGCCCCGAACGGAGCGGTCGGGGTGGTGAAGCTCCACGTGATGCTCCGGAAGGCCCCGCGGATCGACGTGCCGGCGTTCCGCGCGTTTCTGACGGAGCGCCTCGCGCCGGCGATGGCCGGGAGCGAGCGGGTGCTGAAGCTCCGGCTGCACCTGTTCGAGGAGGTCGACAGCTCGCGCCCTGACGCGCCCGGGGTCGTGCACCGGGAGGCGCCGGACGAGCAATACCAGGCGGCCTTCGAGGTGGCGTTCGGCACGCGGCTCGACATGGAAGCGTTCTTCGCGTCCGACGCGTTCGCGCGCATCGCGGCAGAGCTCGGGCGCCACGTGAGCAGGATGCGCCCGTTCCTGGAGCGCACGGCGCATACCTTCGTGCACGGAGGCCGGATGACGACGTCCGGGCAGCGCGGCGCGATGGTGGCCGAGCTGATCGAGGGCATCGGGGCGGTCAATCAGCTCGAGGATGACGTGGTCGACCTCATGTTGACCGGGCGCCTGGGCGGCAGCGCGGGAGAATGGCGATGACGAGCAAGGTTCGGTTCGAGGAGAACGCGGTGCTCGGGGACGAGGAGCTGCAGGCGTCACTGAAGTCGGTGAGCCCGAGGTGGGGTGATCTTTGCGTGCGAACGGCCGGCGAGGTGTGGGGTCTGCCGATCATCCCGCAGAAGACCAAGGCGCTGATCGCCGTGGCGATCGATGTGGTCACGTGCAACGTGGGCGCGACGAGCCCGCTCGACGTTCACGTGCGCATGGCGCTCAAGCAGGGCGCGACGCTGGACGAGCTCGAGGAGCTGCTCCTCTTCCTGTCCATCTACGCGGGCTTCAACAAGGTCGCGAGCGCCCTGGCGATCCTGAAGCGGGTCGACGACAGCGGGGAGGCGCGCTCGGGCGACCCGCCGCGCTAGCTAGTTCCCGCCGCAGCGCTCGAGCCCCTCCGCCTCCGGCTCCGCCGTCATCGGCCCCTCGCCGCCGTACGCCGCCCGCAGCGCGCCCGTGAGCGCGCGCCCGCGGGCGATCTCGCCGAGGACCTCGGCCCCCTTCGTCGCCGTGCGCTCGTAGGAGCCGTAATCGACGGTGTAGAGCCCGAACCGCGGCGCGAACCCCTCGGCCCACTCGAAGTTGTCGTAAAGGCTCCAGTGGTAGTAGCCGCGCACGTCGACGCCCTCGCCCCGCGCGCGCTCGATCTGCTCGAGGGCCCGCACGACGACCTCGGCCCGCCGCTCGCCCACCCGGGTGGCGATCCCCGACTCGGTGACCACGAGGGGGGCGAGCGCGGCGCGGCCGCGCCGCGCGGCTGGACCTCGCCTGCGGTGGGCGGGCATGGGGGAGGGGCTCAGTTGATCGGGGGGATCTCGGTCTTGCAACCGACGCGGAGCTCGACCTGCCCGCCCTCGCGGAACTGGGTGCAGGTCGCGGGGCACATCACGATCTTCGTCGGCGCGCCGCCGGTCGCGGGGTCGACGTCGTAGTACCAGCCGCCCGCCGTCGCGTCACAGCTCGCCTCGTCGCCCACGTAGAAGATGGTCGACGAGCCGTTGCCGCCGGGCGGCGTGTGCTCGACGTTGAGCGTCCCGTAGTCGAGCGTCTGCCCGGAGGACGGCGCCGGGACCTGGTACTCGCACGCGAGGCTCTTGCCGCGGATCTCGGTGAGCGCGTCGAGGAAGGCCTGCGTCACGTCGGTGCTCGTGTCGATGAAGAACGCCGATGTCGTCCCGCCGCCCTCGGCGATGAGGTCCATCGTCTCCTGCGCGCCGTCGTCGTTGCCGTCGAAGACGCCGATCACGAAGGTGGAGATGCTCGGCGTGCCGCTCACCGCCGCGCTGGCGATCTCCGCGATGCCGCCGGCGCTCTGGGGATCGCACTCGGTGGGCATGCCGTCGGTGGCGAGCACGGTGACGACGCGGTGGGTGGGGTTCGCCTCGGCGTGGGCGCGGGCCTGCGCGAGCGCGCCGGAGAGGGCGCCGGCGGTCGGCGTCGCGCCGAGCGGCTCCTTCCCGGCGATCGAGGCGACGAGCGCCTGGGCCGAGGCGGTGTCGAGCGCCGCGATCGGCACGTCGGGCTGCGCGTAGACCTCCGCGTTGCACGAGTCCGGGTGCGCGCACTCGCTCTCGGTCAGCCGCACGCACGACCCCCCGCCGCGGCCGCAGCTCGCGCCCGCGGGCGCGCACAGGTCGCCGCTCCCGGAGCACTCGCCGAGGTCGATGCAGGTGTCGCGCGCCCCGCAGTCGGCGTTCGTCTCGCAGATCGTGATCGGCACCGCGCTGCGGCAGATCCGGAGGGCGCACGGCCCGCCGGGGCCGCACTGAGAGCTCGCCGTACACGTCTCGGGCACGTCGGGGTCGCGCAGCGGGAAGTACTGGAGCCCGACGCCGAGCCCCGCCGACTGCGGGTCGGTGAAGAACGCCTCGAGCGCCTCGGTCACGGCGTCCCACTTGCTCACGTTCCTCGAGATCTCCTCCTCCATCGACCCCGACGCGTCGAGCATGATGTAGAGATCGAGCGGCACGAGCTCCGCGGTGCTCGTCTCGCCGGCGCAGGAAGCGCCGCCCCCGGCGCCCTCGCCCGAGCCGCTGCTGGACGCGGCGTTGATGCCCCCGATGTCATCGCCGCTGGAGCTCGAACCCGAGCCCGTCACCGACCCCGTCGGCGCGCCGGTGCCCGCGCCCGACCCCGCGCCCGTTCCAGCGCCCGACCCCGCGCCCGAGCCGGCTCCACCCCCGCCGGCTCCATCGCCGCCAGAGCCGCTCGAACCACCACACGCCGCGAAGAACACGCCGAGCGCTGTCGCGGCGAGTGCCATCTTCGTTGATCGGTTCTCCATGATCAGGATCGAAACACCCCGGAACGCCTTTGTCGAGTGTGCGTTTCCCGGGGATCCATCCAGGTCCGGATCTGGTGTGGTGCGGGGTGAGACTCCACGGGAAAGGTGAGAATGACACCCGGATGTCAACTGTGCTTCGGGGCACAGGAGCGCGCTGGACCTCAGGGTGCCTCGGCGCACAGGGCTCCTCCGGAGCGCGATGGGGATCGGCTCTGAACAGGGGGCTGAGCGGCAGGAGGCGGGAAGGAGCGCTCGAGGCCTCCCGCCGTCCCGCAGAGGGCTTTCCGCCCTCTCACGTTCATGAGCGATCCTTGCGGGCTGCGCGGGCGGCGCGACCGCCGCCGGCGGAGCTCAGGGCTGCTTCTTCGGGCCGACGAGGCTGCGGAGGGTGGCGCGGGCGACCTCGGTGCCAGTCGCGTCTCGCAGGCTCACGGGGATCTGGTATTCCCTGCGTTCGCTGGTGTCCGGGACAGGGCACTCGCAGACGGCGCGGATCGTGCCGCGGGCCTTCTTCAGGTACTCGATGGAGAGGCCCGCGACGATGAACCGGGCGTCGTCGGGCAGCGAGTACGCCAGCGCCGTGTTGCCGGTGAGCTCGGCGAGGTTGACGAGCGCCACCGCGTGCACGGAGCGGAGGTGGTTGCGCAGCCCGGGCCGGTCGCGCATCGTCACCTCCGCGCGGCCGCGCTCGAGGACCTCGATATCGGCCCGGATCGAGCTCGTGTAGGGGGCCATGACGCCGAGGGTCTTGCTGAACAGGCGCTTGCCCCCCGGCACGTGACGTAGCTTGTCCCAGAGGTCGCGAAGGACGTTGCGGCGTGAGCTCGCCGTGAGCGAAGCGAGCGAGAGATCAGAGAGGTTCATGCGATAGATCCGCCTGGCGGCGCAGCGTGCCTCAAGTGGCCCGCGAGCGCACCCGGAATGAGGCGTCGAGGCGCCTGTGCGTGAACGACGGCGGCCAGGGCGCGGCCGTCGCCGGCGCCGCCGTTGCCGCCGTTCGAGCAGCGCCGCCGCGCGCGTCGCTGGGTCCGGGCCGCCCCGGCGACGGGCGGGAGATCTCGTTGTCGCGACCGCCCGCCGCCGCCGCTCCGGGCTCGGCCCCGGCGCGGGTCTCGGACGCCTTCGCCTGGCCACCTTCTGGCCGGCGCCTGGACGTCCAAATTATGTCCAGGGAGTTCTCCTGGGGCCGGCAAGGCGGCTGAAATTACCAATTCGCCGCGAGAATTGTCCAGGCGCTGGTCATTGAATGGTTGGATGGATCCGGGAGCCCACCGGCGCCCTCTTTCGTGCGGATTTCGCCGTGTTCCCCGCGTGCTGGCGCGGGCAAGCGACCGTCCGGCGCCGGCGCGCGCGCCGGCGCACCTGCCACGGGCGGTAAACGCCCGTCTACGGCCGGAATTGGGCTTATGTATGACACGACCTCGTCGCCCGGGCCAAGGTGGTCCACCCGAGAAAGAGCGGGCTTTCGAGCTGCTCTTTCGTGAGAAGACGTTCGCGCTCGTATGGCGCTGGCTGACGCGCCTGGGAGTCCCGCTGCGCGACCGTGGAGATCTCGCGCAGGACGTCTTGCTCTCCGCGTACCTGAGCTTCGACAACTACAAGCCTGAGATCTCCCGGCCTGAGCGGTGGCTGAACAGGATCGCCGTCCACACCGCCGCGCACTACCGGGAGCGCGCCCAGCATCGCTATGAAGAGCTGGTGTCCGAAGAGGAGTTCCCGGTCCTGGTCGATCAGTCCAAGACCCCGGACGAGCTGATGATCTCGGACCAGGAGCGGCTCATGGTGCTCGAGCTCCTGCACCACCTCGACGTCGACGCGCACTCGATCCTCGTCGCGCACGACCTCGACGGCGTCCCGATGGCGGACCTCGCGCAGCAGCGCGGAATCCCGCTGTCCACGGCGTACAAGTGGCGCGCGCGCGCGCTCGCCCTGTTCCACGATATCGTCGCGAAGCGCCGGCGGGAGGACCGCAAGAAGGAGGGCCCGCGCTTCGTGGTGCCCGTGGATCTGGCGGCGCTCTTCGCCACCGCCCGCGTCGCGCCCCGCGTGCCCGAGGACGTCCGGCTCTCGATCCTCCGCGGCGTGCAGGAGTCGGCGCGGGCGATCGAGGAGGGCGGCGCCGGGAAGGCGGCCGCTGGCCTCAACAAGGCGCTGAGCGACGTCACGACGTGGCTGAAGGGGCTCTGGAAGCTCCTGCACCAGCTGCTGCCGAGCGCGGGCGTGGGGCCCCTCGTCGCCGCGCCCGTGGCGGCGGCGGTGGTCGCAGGGGCGATCTGGCTCGCGCTCCGATCGCCCGAGCCGCCGCCCGATCCGCCGCCTGCGCCGGCGGTGATGCACGTCGGCCCCGCCATCACCGCCGCGGTGCCGCCGCCCGTCGAGCCCGAGCCGCCGGCGCTGCTCCCTCTGCCGGCCGTCGCGGAGCCGGTCGAGCCGCCGCCGAGGAGCGCCCCGGAGCCGCGGCGCCAGCGCCTCCCCGAGCCGGAGAGGGTCGAGCGCGCGCCGGAGGCCGCGGAGCCCGCGCCGCCGGCGCCGCCCGCGGGCGGGCTCACGACGCCGGGCGGCGACCGGGACATGGCGCTGTTCGAGGCGTGCAGCGCGGCGCTGGATCGGCGCGATGGGAGCCAGGCGATCAGAGAGCTCCAGCGGTACGAGCGCGAGATGCCGAAGAGCGCCTTCGGGTCGGAGCGGACGGTGCTCTGGATCCGGGCCCTCCGGCTCGCGGGGCGCCACGACGAGGCGAGCGCCCTGCTCGCGCAGGCCCGGGGCGACTCGTCGATCAAGCAGGGCTTGCTCGACGAGCTCGACGAGAACGTGTCCGGACCGTGAGCGATCCTCGCGCGGCGCACCGCAGGCCCGCGGGCGCTCAGTCGCCCGCGTACGTGCCGAAGCTCGCGCTGCGGCTCGCCGAGACCTGAGGGGCGGCCTGGCCGACCTGCACGACCGCGGAGAGGAACGCGGCCGGCTTCAGCCCCTCGTCCGGCCCCGCCTCGTTGGTGATGTACTCCAGCCCGATCCCCGCCAGGAAGCCGAACGACGTCGTGTTGCCGCCCGAGCCGAGGATCGGGACCGTCGGCGCAATGCCGACGTAGCCGAGCAGGCCGACCCTGCCCTCGCCGAGCGTCTGCACGAAGCCGCCGAGCTGCGCCGCGACAGGGAAGGCCCGGCGCTCCACCGGATCGTAGCGGTCGATGGCGAGCGCCACGCCGACGGCGCTGAGCACGCTCCGCGTGACGAGCGGCTTCTCCACCCACGGCGCGCGGGTGATCTGCAGCGTCGCGAGCATCGCCGGGACGGTCAGGTAGGCGCGGAAGCAGCTCCCCGCGGCCTCGAGCGTCTCGAAGTTGTCCTCTCCGCACAGCGGGACCGAGTGGATCGCCACCGAGCCCACGAGCCGCCGGGCGCGCTCCGGATCGCCGGGATCGGTCGAGCGCAGCGAGCTCGCCACGCGCCCCGCGTCGGACAGGAGCACCACCTTGCCCTGCGGGCTCATCGGGTCGCTGTGGACGGCCAGCCGGAGCCGCGCGTCGCCGTCGAAGTCCTCGGCGAGCGGCGGGAGAGGGAACTCCGCGCTGCTCGGCGTGACGATCCAGGTGCCGTCCTGCAGGAGCTCGATCGGCGCGCCGCCCCGCAGCTGGTCGGTGCGCGTCAGCGAGACGTGGAGCGCGAGCGGCGCGACGAGGCGGTGCTTCGTCTGGCCCGTGAGCCGGATCCGGCAGTTGCCCAGCCGGAGCGGCGCCGGCGAGATGACGACCGCCCCGTGCGCGAGCGGCTGCGGCCCAGGGCGCGACGGATCGGCGTCGGGCGCCCGGCGCGGGGGCGGCAGGGCGGCCTGCGCCGGCCCCGCGGGGCCGCCCTGCGCCGCCGCGGGAGGCCCCTGGCGGGCGCCTGCGGGGGGCGGCGTGCCGGCGCCGCCCCGGGGCTGCCCGGACGCGGCGCGCCCCCCTGGCGGGGCCGCGGCGGGCCCCGCGGGCCCGGGCGGGCGCGGGCTCCCCGGCGGCGGGGCGCTCCCGGGGTCCGCGCGGGGCGCGATCGGCGTGGGGCCGCAGTCGACCTTCAGGTCGTCCGCGAGCGGATCGGGGAAGAGGAGCCGCGCGGGGTTCGACTCGACGAGGTTCTCGAGCGGCGGGATCGTGACCCGGTACGTCGCGTTGACCACGTTGCCGGCCGCGGGCTCGTGGAGGTTGAACGCGGTGACGCGGAGCCAGCCGCCGCCCGGGAAGACGCGCAGCACCTTGCCGTCGGGGCGCCCGCAGCCGCCCGAGGCGACCTCGAGGACGGGCACGGTGAAGGTGCGCTGGAACGGCTGCACCCGGGCGTTGCCGCAGCTGTCGACGATGGCGAGGTAGTGGAAGTCGGCCATCTCGGACTGCTTCGGCCACTGCATGCCCAGCGTGAGCTCGCCCGCGTCGGGCGGCGGCGGCTCGGGCCGGCCGTCGCGGCACACGTCCACGTGGTCCACGCTGCCGCGCGCCGGCGCGCCGGCGGGGGACCTCGCGGCGTCGGCGATCGGCGCGACCGGCCGGTACGCGCAGACGTGGCGGTACGAGCGGCGGCCGAGGAGCACCGGATCGAAGTCGAGCAGGCGCTGGCCGTCCTCGCTGAGCCGCCCCCAGACCGTGAGCGGGA
The DNA here is from genome assembly GCF_051521595.1 of Sorangium sp. So ce1153. Taxonomy (NCBI): domain Bacteria; kingdom Pseudomonadati; phylum Myxococcota; order Polyangiales; family Polyangiaceae; genus Sorangium; species Sorangium sp. So ce1153. The sequence goes on along the minus strand of NZ_CP150361.1, from coordinate 9,164,651 downwards.
GGGGCAGCGTCGGCGTCTGGAGCTTGATCGAGCGGAGGATCTGGTCGCCGATCGGGCTCTGCCCGGGATCGCCGGTCTGCGCGGCGCAGCCGCCGCCGCTGCACAGCCAGCGGCCGCCCCGGCGCGCGGCCTCGATCGGGACCGGATCGGTGTCGCGGACGCTCATCCAGACGCGCCGCGCGTCCGGGAAGATCTCCGGGCCGCCGCCCGACGCCGCCGCGGCGCTCGCCGTGCCCGCCGGGGCGCGCACGACCTGCAGGCTGCCGCCGAAGTCGGCGGGGACGGCCATCGGCGGCGCGCTGGTCGCGCTCCGCGCCCCGGCCGGCGCCGCCGCGGGCGCGGCCTCCTCGTCCGCACCGGCGTCCGTATCGGGCTCGTCCTGCGCCGGCGCCGCCGCGGGCGCCGCGAGCGCGGCCGCCAGCGCGACGGCCGACAGGAACATCGCGGACCTGCGCGCGCTCACGGCGAGCCCTCCTCGCGCGCTGCTGGCGCCGGCGCTGTCTCTGGTCCCGGCTCCGGCTCCGGCTCCTCCTCCGGCTCCGGTTCCTCCTCCGGCTCCGGTTCCTCCTCCGGCTCCTCCGGCTCCGGCGCCACGACGGTGATCGGCTCGGAGGTGCACTCCGGGCTGGCGAGCAGGAGCGGCGTCACCCGGAGCTCCGTCGTCCCCGGCGCGACCGCGACGCCCTGGATGATCGTCGCCTCGCTGTCCTCGCCGCGCAGGGTCACGGACGCCTCGCCGAGCGCGATCACCCGATCGTCGCCGACGGCGAGGTCGACCGGGACGGCGATGCGCACGCGCTCGGCGTTGTAGGCGCTCACCTCGAAGAGATCGCCCGGCGTCCCCGCGGTCACGACGCTCCGGAGGGCGCGCACGCGGAGCAGGCGCGGCTCGGGGTCGACCGTGAGCGACGGGCCCGGCTCGATCGCCTTCTGCCCCGAGCTCACCGCGAGCCTCACCTCGCCGCCGAGATCGCTGAAGCACAGCGTGAAGGGCGGGCTCTCTCCGGTCGCGCCGAGCAGCACGCGCAGGCGCGTGGCGCGGTCGCGGCAGTCGGGGGTGAGCGACAGGGCGGCCTCGCTGTGCAGCGACTCGATGATCACGGGGGCGTGCTCCACCACGCCCGGCGCGTTCTGGGGGGGCGACGCGCGGACGCGCGCCTCGCGCGCCCGGATCGCGCCCGGCCGCCAGGTGGCGCCGAGGTCGTCGGGGAGGGGGCCGATCGTGCACGTGAGCGGCAGGTACGTCGCGAGCACCCGATCGCTGTCGCCGAGGCCCCCCGCGATGAGCGCGAAGTTGGTGGCGTCCTCCGGCAGGCCCGCGGGGAGCACCGTGATCGGGAGCTCCTCGGTGCGGTCGGCCCAGGCGACGACGAGCCGCGCCTCGCCCGACCAGTCGCCCTCGGAGGCGGCGGTGAGGCGGGCGTAGCCCTGCGTGCCCGCCGTGCAGCGGAACGCGCCGTCCTTCACCGCGCACGAGGCCCCGTCGCCCTGCTCGCCTCCGGCCGGGCGCAGCGCGAGCGCCTCGCTCGGGACCACGCGGACCTCGACGTAGGCGCCGTAGGCCGGCTCGTTCGCCTCGGTGAGCTTGAGCGAGACCTCGGTGCGCCAGGGGCTCTGGCGGGGCAGCACCGGCCTGCCCGCCTCGTCGAGCGTGTCGGCCGCGAACAGCGGCCCGGCGACGTCGGCGCGCAGGTCGACCTGCCCGCTCGCGGCGAGCGGGTACCCGCGCTCGATGCAGGCGGCGGCGAGCGGGAGCGCGCCGGCGAGGAGCGCCGCCGCGGCGGCCTCCGCTCCGGGTCGGCGGCGGAGGCGAGGCGAGTGAAGCGCGCGAGGCGCGTGGAGCGCGCGCGAGGCCGGGCGCACGGCCGGTCGAGGGGCGCTCACTTCTGGTAGATCTCGGTGTACTCGGTCCCGAGCGGGTGGCGGTGCCACGCGTAGGCGCGCTGGGGAAACCCGCTCTCGTCCGTGTAGTCGCACGGGCCGAGCTCCCACTCGGTGTGCCAGACGCTCGCGCCCGTCGCCGGGTCGACGGACACCGAGTGCGCGGTCACGTCGCCCTCCGGCTCGTCCGGGTCGTGCGCGACGCGCGTCGCCTCGTCGAGGTAGCGCTCGAGGACGGCGATGGGGACGCGCGCCACGCGCTTGCCCGGCATCGGGATGAGGAACACATCGCTCTCGTCAACAGTGCGGGTCATGGGGCTCTCTTCTGGCGAGCAGCGAGGGCGGCCCTGGAGGCCGCGATCGCCGCCTCCAGGGCCGCGCGCCACGCTGGAGCGCGATCCCGGAGCCGGCGCTCGGCGCTGTCCCTCCGCGCTTCACGCTCCCTCGAGCATACCCGTATCGGGCGGCGCGCGGGAGCGCCTCGCGCGCCGGCGGCGGGAGCGCGCCGCCCGCCGGGGTAACGACGCCACGACGACCGTGCTACTAGCTGGAGCTCAAACGACGGCCTGACGAGCGCCACACGCGCGCTTTCTCGCTCGAGGTTCGCCGGACGGTCACGCGAAACGGAGCCACGCCTCGATGAGCATCCCGACCGAACCCATCGGCAGCATCCCCAGGCCCGAGGCCCTGATCGACGCGGCCTCCACGCGAGACCCCATGGATCCGGCCCTGGAGGCGCTCTACGACGAGGCCATCAAGGCCTTCGCGAAGATCCGATCGCGCGTGATCGGCACCGGCCTCGCGGCGACGATCCTCGGAGTAGATGATGGCTGATCAGGAACAGGAAGAAGAACAGCTCCTGCGCTCTGTCGCCCTGCAGAACGCGCAGAGCATCCTCGCCGCCCCCCAGCGCTCCGAGCAGGAGCTCCTTCGCACCAAGGAGGCGCTCGAGGCGAGGACCGCGGAGCTCGCCCGGTCGCTCGCGTTGATGCGCGCCACGCTCGAGTCCACCACCGACGGGATCCTCGTCGTCGACTGGGCCGGCAACGTGGTGGACTTCAACGAGAAGCTCGTGCTGCTCTGGCGGCTGCCCCGGGAGGCGCTCGAGTCGCGGCAGCTCCAGCCCGTCCTCGAGCTGATCTCGCGGCATTTCACGGACCCGGGGCGCTTCCTCGCGCGCGTGGACGAGATCCAGCGGACGGGGCTCCGGGAGAGCTACGACCTCCTGGAGCTCGCGGACGGGCGGGTGTTCGAGCGGTTCTCGAAGATCCAGACGGTCGACGAGCGCGACGTCGGCCGCGTCTGGATCCTGCGCGACATCACCAAGCGACGGCGCGCCGAGGAGGCGCTGCAGGACAAGACGCGGATCCTCGAGCGCGCCGCCGACGAGCGGGCGCGGCTGCTCGATACCGAGCGGGCTTCGCGCGCCGAGCTGGAGCGCGTCGGCGTCATGAAGGACGAGTTCCTCGCGACCCTGTCCCACGAGCTGAGGACCCCGCTCAACGCCATCCTCGGCTGGTCCGAGCTCCTGCTCGAGCAGAGCGGCGACGCGGCGGAGCTGCGGCAAGGCCTCGAGACGATCGCCCGCAACGCCCGCGCGCAGGCGCAGCTCATCGAGGATCTGCTCGACATGAACCGGATCATCTCGGGCAAGGTCCGGCTCGACGTGCAGCGCACCGACCTCGCGGCGGTCGTGGACGCCGCGGTGGACTCGGTGCGCCCGTCCGTGGAGGCGAAGGGCATCCGCCTCCGCAAGATCATCGACCCGCTGGCCGGGCCCGTGTCCGGGGATCCGAACCGGCTGCAGCAGGTGGTCTGGAACCTCCTCTCGAACGCCGTGAAGTTCACGCCGAGGGGCGGCAACATCGACGTGCTGCTCGAGCGGGTGAGCTCCCACATCGAGATCACGGTGCACGACTCGGGGGTGGGCGTCGCCCCCGAGCTCCTGTCGCAGATCTTCGAGCGCTTCCGGCAGGCCGACTCGTCGACGACGCGGAGGTTCGGCGGCCTCGGCCTCGGGCTGTCGATCGTGAAGCAGCTGGTGGAGCTCCACGGCGGGACCGTCCACGCCGAGAGCCCGGGGGCGGGGCAGGGCTCCACGTTCGTCGTGTGCCTGCCGCTGCACGTCGTCCGCGAGGCGCCCGAGCGCGAGCACCCGACGACGGCGAAGGCCGTCCCGTCGCGGCAAGGCGAGATCGCCCTCGCGGGGATCAAGGTCCTCGTGGTCGAGGACGAGCCCGACGCGCGCGAGCTGCTGAAATGGGTGCTCGCCCGGAGCAAGGCCGACGTCGTCACGGCGTCGTCGGCGACCGAGGGGTTCGATCTCGTGAGGACCGCGCACCCCGACGTGGTGGTCAGCGACATCGGGATGCCCGGGAAGGATGGCTATCAGTTCATGCGCGAGGTCCGCAGCCTGCCGCCGTCGGAGGGCGGCAAGGTCCCGGCGATCGCGCTCACGGCCTTCGCTCGCTCCGAGGATCGGACCAAGGCGATGCTCGCGGGCTATCAGGTCCACCTCGCCAAGCCGATCGAGCCGCGGGAGCTGGCGGCCACCATCCGCAGCCTGGCGGGGCGCACCGGCGACGCGCGCGACGGCGAGGGCTGACCGGCGGCGCGCCGCCCCGGACTACCGCGCCAGCTGCCCGCCGTCGATCGGCAGGGAGTGCCCGTTCACGAACGACGCGTCGTCCGAGCAGAGCCAGGCGATCACCCGCGCGACCTCGTCGACCCGGGCGGGGCGGCCCACCGGGATGGCTGCGATGTAAGGGTCCATCAGCCCTGGATGGTTCGCCATCACGTTGTCGACCATCGGCGTGCCCGTGACGACCGTGGGCGCGACGGCGTTCACGCGGATCCCCTGCGTCGCGTAGCAGAGCGCGGCCGACTTCGTGAGCCCCTCGATCGCGTGCTTCGTGGCCACGTAGATCGAGCCGGTCGGCGCGCCTGTATGGCCCAGCACCGAGGACATGTTGACCACGCTCCCGCCGCCGCCCTGCCGCAGCATCTGCCGGATCTCGTGCTTCATGCAGAGGAACGTGCCTTTGCAGTTCACGCCCATCATCCGGTCGAACACGGCGTCGTCGGCGTCGGTGATCGGCACGAAGTCCTCGCTGATGCCCGCCGAGTTGACCGCGCAGTCGAGCCGGCCCCAGCGCGCCACGGTCGCCGCGACGAGGGCCTCCACCTCGTCGGCGCTCGTGACGTCGACGCGCGCGGACGTGGCCTCGCCGCCGAGGGCGATCGCCTCGCCGGCGACCGCGCGGCACTCCGCCTCGCGCCGCGCGGCGACGACCACCTTCGCGCCCGCCGCCGCGAGCGCGAGCGCCGCCGCGCGCCCGATCCCCGAGCTGCCGCCCACGACGAGCGCGACCTTGTTCTTCAGTGTCACGGACATGACCTCTCCTCCAGCGAACACATCACGCGGACACATCACCATAGAACGCGAGCGGCCGAGGGCGGCGCGTGGGCGCCCTGTGGTAAGCTGCTGAGGCCGCGGCTCCTCCCGAGGTCGTCCCGAACGCGATCGCCCCATGCTTCCCCAAGATCGCCCGATCGTCCTCGGTGGCCGCTACCGTCTCGTGAGCGAGATCGGCCGGGGCGGGGCGGGCGTGGTCTACATGGCCGACGACCTCGACGGCGGCGGCCCTGTCGCGGTGAAGGTGCTGCTCCGGGCGCACCGGGGCGGCGCGACGGCCGCCCGATTCGAGCGCGAGATCCGGGCGATGAGGCGCCTCGACGCGCCCGGATTCGTGCGCATGCTCGACGCCGGCGTCGCGCGCGAGCTCGACGACTCCCCTTTCCTGGTGATGGAGCTGCTCCGGGGCCACGACCTCGAGCACCTCGTCACCACGCACGGCAAGCGCTCGCCCGGCGAGGTGCAGCGCTGGCTCGGCGAGGTCGCCGAGGCGCTCGAGGTGGCGCACGCGCAGAGCCTGTTCCATCGCGATCTCAAGCCCGCGAACCTCTTCCTCGCGACCGGCGACGACGGCCGGGAGCGCGTGAAGATCCTCGACCTCGGGCTGGTGAAGGAGCTCGACCCCGGCGCGCTCGGCATCTCGGGCGGGCTCACGGCCACCGGCACGGCCGTGGGCACGCCCATCTACATGGCCCCCGAGCAGGCGCGCGGGCGCTCCGACCAGATCGGCCCGGCGGCGGACGTGTGGGCGATCGGGCTCATCGCCGTGCGGCTCCTGACCGGCGACATCTACTGGACCGCGAACAGCATGGCCGAGCTGATGGCGGCGCTCCTGGTCATGCGGCTCTACCCGCCGTCGACGCGCTGGCGGTGGCTCCCGCCCGCGTTCGACGCGTGGTTCCTGCGGTCGTGCGACCGCGATCCGGCCGGGCGCTTCCCCTCGGTGCGCCAGCAGGGCCTCGCGCTGCGCGCCGCGCTCGAGGGGTACTGCGCGCCCGCCGAGCTGCCCGCCGCCGACGGGCCGGGGTCGGGCCGAGGCCGCCTGCAGGCGGACATGCTCAGCACCGACACCATCGAGCTCGCGGGCACGGTCGAGGCCCCCTCGCAGCGGGCGCCGCAGGCGCACCATGCGGTCCTCGGCAGCGACCTCCGCGATCCCGGCGCCCGCTCGACCGACGCCGGCGCCCGCTCGACCGACGCCGGCGCCCGCTCGACCGACGCCGGCGCCCGCTCGACCGACGCCGGCGCCCGCTCGACCGACCCCGGCGCCTCGCCGCCGCTCGGCCTGAACGCCTCGCCGGAGCCCGAGCGGCCGCGCCACAACCTGCCGGTCCAGCGCACGCCGTTCGTGGGCCGCGCCCGCGAGCGCGCCGAGGTCGCCGCGCTCCTGCTCGACCCGAGGGCCGGCCTGCTCACGCTCACCGGCGTCGGCGGCACCGGCAAGACCCGGCTCGCCCTCCAGGTCGCCGAGGATCTCGTCCCGGTGTTCGCCGGCGGCGTCTGCTTCGTGCCCCTCGCGTCGCTGCGCGAGCCGGCGCTCGTGCCCTCGGCGATCGCGCAGGCGCTCTGCCTCGGCGAGGGCGGCGCGCGGCCGGATCTGGAGCGCGTCGCTCAGTTCCTCCGCGACCGCCGCCTCTTGCTCGTGCTCGACAACCTCGAGCACCTGATGGCCGCGGCGCCGGTCGTCGCGCACCTCGCCGCGAGCTGCCCGCGCCTGTCGCTGCTCGTCACGAGCCGCGCCGCCCTGAACCTCTCGGGCGAGCGGCGCTACGTCGTGCCGCCCCTGGAGCTGCCTGAGCCGCGCGAGGTGACGGTCGAGGCCGCGGAGGCGAGCTCGGCGGTGAGCCTTTTCTGCGGCCGGGCCTCGGCGATCAAGCCCGGCTTCCAGCTCGGTCCGGCCAACGTCGCCGAGGTCGTGGAGATCTGCGCGCGCCTCGACGGCCTGCCGCTCGCGATCGAGCTCGCCGCCTCGCGCCTGCGGGTGCTCACCCCCGCGGCGCTGCTCGCGCGCTTCGGCGACCGCGGCGCCGCCGGGCGCGCCGCCGCGCCCGCGGGCTCGTTCCGCCTGCTCACGGGCGGCGCGCGCGACCTGCCCGAGCGCCAGCAGACCATGCGCGCCGCCATCGACTGGAGCTACGGCCTGCTCGAGCCGGAGGAGCAGCTCGTGTTCCGCACGCTCGCGGTGTTCCCGGGCGGCTTCTCGCTGGCCACGGCGGACCGGATGTGCGCCTTTCGCGACCCGGCGCTCGACACGCTCGGGATCCTCGAGTCGCTGGTCGACAAGAGCCTGCTGCTCCCGGTCGCGGGCGAGGAGCCCCGGTTCCAGATGCTCGCGATCCTGCGCGAGTACGGCCTCGAGCGGCTCGAGGAGGAGGGCGCCGCCGCGGCGTGCAACCGGCGCTTCGTGGAGCTCTCGCTGGAGCTCGCCGAGCGCGCGGCCGAGGCGCTGCGCGGGCCCGAGCAGGCCGCGTGGCTCGCGGCGCTCGACCTGGAGCACGCGAACCTCCGCCTCGCCCTCGAGCTCGCGCTGTCGGGCGGCGAGGCCGACGCCAGCGTCGCGGTCCGCCTCGCCGCCGCGCTGGCGTGGTTCTGGTACATCCACGGCCATTACCAGGAGGGCCGCGCGTGGCTCGCGCGCGTGCTCGCGGGGGCCGCCGGCGTCGCGCCCGAGCACGTGGCCGCGGCGCTCCGGGGCGCCGGCAAGCTCGCGCTGCTCCAGTGCGACTACCGCGAGGCGCGCGCGCTGCTCGAGCGGGGCGCGGCGCTCTACCGCGGGCTCGGCGACGAGCGCGGGCTCGCCTCGGTGATCCAGATCCTCGGCAGCGTCGCGCGCGAGCAGGGCGACTACGAGCGCGCGCTCTCGCTGCACGGCGAGAGCCTCGCGCTGGCCACGCGCCGCGGCGACACGCTCGAGGCGGCGCACGCGCTCGGCTACACGGGCTTCGCGGCGTGGCTCTCGGGCGACGTCGCGCGGGCGGAGAGCGCGTGCCGCCTCGCGCTCGCGGAGCTCGGCCGCGCCGGCGATCGCGAGGGGACCGCGACGGCGCTGATCAACCTCGGCTGCGCCGCGTTCTACCGGGGCGAGCTCGACGAGGCCGCCCGCCTCTGCGAGGAGAGCGAGGGCCTGTCGCAGCAGGTGAAGTTCAAGGAGGGGATCGCCTGGACGAGCAACATCCTCGGGCTCGTCGCGATCGAGCGCGGCGATCTCGCGCTGGCGGGGCGGCGCCTGCGGGCGAGCCTCCGGCTGCACCGGGAGCTCGGCGATCTCTGGCGGTCGGCGAGCGTCCTCGAGGCGCTCGCGCGCGCCGCGGTGTGGGCGGGGAAGCCGGCGGGGGGCGCCCGCCTGCTCGGCGGCGCGGCGGCGCTCCGCGAGGCCATCGGCACGCCGGTGCCGCCGATCGAGCGGCCGGCGCTCGCCGCGTGCCTCGAGGCCGCGCGCTCGGCGCTGGGGGACGCCGCGCACGAGGCGCGCCTCGTCGAGGGCCGGGGCGCCGGGCTCGACGCGACGATGGCGGCGGCGCTCTCCGAGTGAGCGGGCGCGCGCGCCGCGGAGCGAACGGGATTTCGCGTCCTGCGTGAACGGGCGCCGGGGTCACGCCGCGCGGAAGACCGCGGGAGGCCCGCTCAGACCTCCGCCACACGCTGGTCCGACGAGCCGGAACCGCCGGGGATCGTGAAGTAAAACGTGCTGCCCTCGCCCATCCGGCTCTCGACCCAGATCCTGCCGCCGTGCGCCTCGAGCGCTCGGGGCGGCGGCTCCTTCCCGGCGCCGAGCTGATACCAGCCGCCGACGCCCGTGGCCGCGTGCACCGGGTACCCGAGGCGCCTCTCCTTGCGGACCGAATCTGTCCGCAATCCGGTGTAGCCTTCTCTCATCACGCGGGCGAGGCGCTGCAAGGCATCTCGCCCCCCACCCACCGACCCTGGAGCCACCCCATGAGCACCCCCTCTTCCGCGCAACCGACGACGACCGCTGGCCACGGGACTTACCGGGGCAGCTGCCCCTGCGGCGCCGTCCGCTTCGAGGCCGACTTCGATCCGAGCGCCGGGACGACCCGGTGCAATTGCACGGTCTGCACGAAGACTGGGTGGTGGGGGATCACGATGAAGCCGAGCGCCTTCCGGCTCCTCTCGGGCGAGGAAGGGCTCGGCGACTACACGCGATCCGAGTACGGCCACGGCCGCTTCTGCAAGGCGTGCGGGGTCCGCGTCTTCGGGCACGGGAACATCCCGGAGCTCGGCGGAGAGTACTGTTCCGTGAACCTGAATTGCCTCGACGGCGCGGATCTCTCCGGGGTCCCTGTCATGCACCTCGACGGGCGCCACGACACCTGGGAGCAGCTCGCCGTCGCGCCTTACGTGGATCCGGTCACGGCCGCGAAGAGGGCCTGAGCCGGGGCACCGGAGGTCGCGAGTCCCGCGCGGGGCGATGCGAGGCCACGCGCCGGCGGCGCCGGGGTCGAGGCTATTACGGCGTGGTGCCCTTGGCGATGTCGCCGAGGATCGCGTCCAGGTTCACCGCGTTCGCCATCGCCTGGTACCCGGCGTCGTTCGGGTGCAGCTTGTCGGCGTCGTAGGCCGGGAGCAGGCGGCTCGGATCGGACGGGTCTCGCAGCGCCTTGTCGAAGTCGATCACGCCGTCGAAGGCGCCGCTCGTGCGGATCCAGGTATTCAGCTTCTGCCGCTCCTGCTCGCCCTTGGCGGTTCCATAGTCACCCTTGTAGGTCCCGGTCGAGCCGGCGAACGGCACCAGGGTGCCACCGTAGATCTTCAGCCCGGCAGCGCGCGCTGCCTGGATGATCTGCTGGACCACCGGGATCAGATCCGTCGCCTTGGCGGAGCGGTCGCCGATGTCGTTGATGCCCGCCAGCAGGATGACGGCGCGCGCGCCGGGCTGGGTCAGCACATCGCGCGCGAGGCGGGCCGGGACGGGATAGCCGAACTGCAGCTGGGGACGGACGGTGAGCAGCTCGTTCCCGATGATACCGGCGTTGACCACCGAGAGGGTCGTGCCCTTCCGGCTGGCCAGGCGCTGCGCGAGGAAGTCGGGGTAGCGCTGGTTGTTGTTCTTGGTCGAGAGGTATCCGTCCGTGAGCGAGTCGCCGAGGGCGATCAGGGTGCCGGCGACGTTCGGCGTGGCCTTGACGTCGACGCCTGAAGCGAACATCCAGCAGGAGATCTTCCGCGTGAACTGCTTGTCGGCGCCGGCCCCGGTCTGGTTGCCCGCGGCGAGGAAGTTGTCCTGCGCCGCGAAGTAGTGTTGCGTGGTCGGCCCGGTCTTGGCCGGGAGGTGGATGCTCACCGCCAGCGTCTGGAGGGCCTGTACGTTCATGGCCACCGGGTCGCTCACCGCCTCGCCGCCCGCGGCGATGACGATCGAGGGTTGCCCTGCGAAGCGCAGCGGCTTCGAGGTCCCGGCGGTCGTGGCCGCGCCGCCGGCCGAGAGCGCGACCGACGCCGCGCCCACCTTGAGCGGCTCGGTGCCGCCGGCGTTGGAGATCCGCACGCGCACCGCGGTGCCGCCGGCGCTCAGACGGACGATGTTCCGGACCGTCTGGCCGGAGAGACCGACGTCCGAGGGACAATCCTGCGAGTTGAACGTCCCGCCGGGCGTCGGGCTGCCGTGCCACGCGGCGACCCAGCGCCCTTCGGCGGGCTGATCCGCGGCGAGGGCGGGGTGCGCCAGGGCGACGGTGAGCAGCGCGATCACCGCGGCGGTGAACGAGGATCGTGGTGAGCGACCGAACTTCGGTCCTGGCAGCTCGAGCAAGGAGCGCAAGGGGGCGCGGCGCTCCGAGGTGGCTCCGTGAGGTCTCTGTCGATTGGCCATCGGTTCTCTCCCGGTTGTTCGCGTGGAACGCGGAAACTTCCCTGGCTCCTTGGGGGCTGCTCGCTCGCATTGCTCGACGTCATTTCGAACCCGCGCGAGTCGAGTCGAAGCTGGCGCCACGGGCGCGGCCAAGGGGCAGGATGTCAGCGGGGGGAGAAAGGAATGCAAACGTCCGGAGACGTCAAGCACGAGCTGCGCAAGCTGTCCCGGGTCGGCAGCACATCGCTTTCCACGCTCCGTCCGCTCCTGTAAAAATGGCGCAAGGTCGAAATGGGCGCACGCATCGAACGGGTCGCCGTGAGCTCGGGCACGGCACTTCACCCGGAGCGCGGGGCCATCGTGCGCGGACAGGGCGGGCGAGTGTCAGGAGCGATCGAACACGGGAGCCTCGTACGGTATACGCAGCGCGACCGGGAGAAACGGGTCGAGTTCCCCGGGCTCGAACCGACAGCCTTTGATCTCGTGCCAGAAGGCGCCTGCCGTGTCGCCGAAGAGCTTGTAGCGGCCGTCAGGAGAGAATGCGATCCACCCGCCTGGCAGGTGCACGAGCACCGCCACACAAAGGCCGCCAGGCACCGTCCAGATCCGGATGGTGCCGTCCTTGGACGCCGAGGCGAGCCGCGTGCTGTCTGGGCTGAACTCGGCGCTCACGATGTTTCGCCTGTGGCCCCGCAGCACCCGAAAACTGCGTCGTGCGATGTTCTGTAATCGTATCTTGTCGTCAGCGCAGACCGACATCAGCCAGTTGCCGTCCGGGCTCAACCTGACGTGGTGAACCGGCCTGTCATAGTTGCTGTAGATCTTGAACGCCCTGCCCGAGGCGGTGTCCCATAGCCGGACCGTCCGATCCGTCGATCCTGAAGCGAGGAGCCTCCCTTCGGCGTCGAACGACAGGTCGGAGATGTTCTCCTCGTGCCCCCTCAGGGCGCGCGCCGGGCCGGATCTGCCGTCCCAGAGATGGATGACCCCGTCGAAAGCCCCGATGGCCAGAGTACGCCCGTCCGGGCTGAAGACCACTCGACCCAGCCGCGCGCCGGAGCCGACACGACCGACACGGATGCCAAGCGGCTCACGGGTCCCTCGGCTCCATATCTTGATACTATCGGTGGAGTGCCCGAGCGCCAGCTGCGTCTCCGGGCCGAGCGCCGCCTCCAGCGCGGCGGGCGTCTCGGAGAGAAGGCGCTTGACGTGTCCTGTCTTGAGATCCCACTGGAGCAGCGAGCTGCCGGTCCACATGGCGAGTGCCTCGTCGTCGCGCGAGAACTTGAGTGTCCTCGGCTGCTGGTCGACGTTGACCACCTCGCCGATCACCCGCCCGGTGCTGCTCTCCCAGAGCATGATCGACTCGTCCGCGTGGACAGAAGCCAGCCTCCGACCATCATTGCTCCACGTCACGGCGACGCAGGACGGCGCTCGCCTGGTGATCCTCGGTTGCGGGATCATCCCCTGCAGCGCCGCGCCGGCCGCGTCCTTCGCCTCCTCGAGCGCCCCGCGGTCGAGCTGGGCGCCCACGAGCTTGGCGGCGCGGAGCACCGCGCCCTCGAGGCGCGCGCGCCGCAGGTCCGCCCCGAGGAGGCGTGCGCCGGAGAGGTCGGCGCCCGAGAGATCGGCGCCCGATAGCCTCGCGCGGGTCAGGTCGGCGCGCACCAGCGTCGCCCTCGCCAGCGACGCCCCTTCCAGCCTGGTCTCGACCAGCCGCGCGTCGGAGAGGTTCGCCCCGGAGAGGTTCGCCCCGCGGAGATCCTGCCCCGAGAGGTCCTCTCCCCGGAGGTCGTGACCGGCGAGCTCGACCCGCTCGTCCGGGAAGACGGTCAGCTCGACCCGCTCGTCCGGGAGCCGCGCCTGCATCCGCAGCGCGTTCTTCTTCGCCATCTCCCCCGCCGGGCCCCGCAGCGCGGCGTCCGCCCAGCGCCGCGAGACCGCGGGCCCTGCCAGGTCGCCGAAGAAGTCGATCATCAGATCGCTCATCTCCCGCACGCCGAGCGCAGCGCTGTCGCCCGTCTTCAGCACCTCCGTCGCCGCCTCGCGCGCCGCCAGCCACTCGAGGACCGACTGGTGGATGAACCCGAAATTACCGTCCTCGTCCCGGACGAGCAGCGTCCCCGAGCCGATCTGGTGCGCCAGGGGGCCCGACTCCAGCCGCCGCTCGGCGAGCGCTTGAACCTCGTCGAGCAAGCGCTGGGGGAGCTCGCTCGGGTTCAAGGTACGCTCCGTCCGCTGCCAGAGCAGCATCGCGAGCGTCGTCACCGCCTTGCGCAGCTGATCGACCGAGAGCCCGGGCGGCGCGCCCTTCGGGTTCGCCCGGATGAACTCGTTCTTCAGCCACCGCTCGATGAGCAGCCGGTAGAGCTCCGCCGAGGTGATCTCGCCCGCCCGCTCCCGCGCCGCCTTGAGCTCGCCGCTGTCGATCTCGCTGATGAAGCTCAGCATCCGCGGGTTGGCCGACAGCCCGAGGAGGTCCTTCACGTCGTCGAGCAGCCGGAGGCGCTCTTCCCCCGCTGCCTCGCTCCCGAGGCGCTTGTTCAGGAAGCGGCGGATCTGCTCCTTCGTGAACGGCAGGAGCTTCGTCAGGCGGTGGCCCTGGATGAGCGCCGCCCGCTCGGCCAGCGCCATCCGTACCTGCCTGTCCGACAGGAAGTGCTGAGAGCGGCTCGTCACCACCACCTTCGCGTTGCCCTGCGCCGCCTGGATCAGCGTGTCGAAGTGCTCCGCCGCACGGTCGTAGCTCACCCGGAGCGCGAGCTCGTCGAAGCCGTCGAAGAGCAGCGCTATCCGGCCCTCGGCGAGCATGAAGTTGAACGCCGGGAGGCGTATCGCCTCCATCTTCGAGCGCGCGAAGTGCTGCGCCACGAGCTCGTTGAGCGAGCGCGCCTTCTCGAGCGACCGCATCTCCAGGAGGATCGGCACGACCGGCCCACCCGAGGCGCCGAGGCGCCGCGCCAGCTCGTGCAGGAGGAACGTCTTCCCCGTGCCGAAGTCGCCCAGGATCACCACGAACCGTCCGTGCGGCGACCCGAGCCAGGCGGTGAGCTCCTCCAGCGCGTCCTTCTCGTCGCTCTCCTCGGGGTCGAGGACCCGCATCCGCTGGTCGACGTAGATGGAAGGAGGGTAGACGGGGTCGTTCTCGAGCCGCGTCGTCTGCCACTGTAGATATCGGCTGAAGTCGATGAGCCCCTGGTACTCGACGAAGCTCTGCAGCCGGACCCGCCGCGCAGCGGCCCTGTCCACGAGCGCGGGGCTGGCGAGATCGCCTCTGTAGATGAGGTGCGAGATCATCCCGGAGTCGTCCCGGCGGTACGCCGCGTCGATGTGCGTCAGGAACGCCTCGAGCGCCTCCGCCGAGACCGGCTCGTCGAGCGCGGCGACCGGGTAGGTACGGGCGATGCCGCCGTCGCTGCGCGAGACGCGGAGGAACTGACCGAACGGGGGCGGCGCCTCGAAGCGCTCGACGATCGCGCTCTGCCCGGCGTGGAGCTCACAGACCCTCTGGACGCGAGAGAGGAAGTCGTCGCTCCGCGCGGCGTCGCGCGCGGTGGCGCTCGCCGCGCGCGGGGGGAGCGCACCTGGAGCGGGCGCGCTCGGCTCGGGCATGTGCCGCTGGAGAAACGCCAGCAGGAACCTGGCCGAGGCGCGCGCCGCGAACGTCTGGAAGGCGTCGTCCTTCTCGTGATCGCCGTGGTCCGAGACCGCCTTGACGATGATCGAGCGGCGCCCCAGGTGCTCGGCGACATAGCCTATCGCCGCCGCCTCCATCTCGGCGCCGAGCGTCTTCCTGACCTCCCGGCGGAGGCGCGAGAACAGCTCCGGGTCCTCGCGCACCGTCTTGCCGGTCGCGATCGGGCCGACGTGGACCCGGAGCGGCGGGTCGTCCGGGAGCCCGTGCGGGTGCCGCAGCCGCTCATCCTGCACGATGGCCCTCGCCTTCTTCGTCAGCTTGAGCACCCCGGGCCGCTTCTCGAGCAGCCCCTTCTTGCGGAGGAGCAGCACGAGGTCGCTGTAGCGCGGACACCGCGCCGCGAGCTCCGCGTCCTCGGTCGGCAGCGGCCCGCCCGCGCGCTCGTGGTCGAAGAGCCGGTGCAGGAGCCAGCGCTCCTGGCTCTCCAGCGATCGCGGCCGCTCCTCGGCGAGCGCCGCGCACAGGCCGGGATTGCGGGCGAAATACGCCGCGTCCATCGCCCACGTCTTCTCGAGGTTGTAGGTCTCGATATCCCGGATCAGGGCCTCCGACCGCCGGCCGCGCCTGTCGGTGGTGGCAATGAGCTTGCCGTGATCGTAGCTGTAGACGCGCTGGGCGACGATCACGTCGCCCAGCGACACCTCGCCGCGCGCGCCCGCGCAGATACCGCACATCGCGAGGCACGCCGGGTCGAGGTGGCTCACGACGTGCGTCGCCCGGACCGCCGCGGCGCCCTCGCCCATCTGCCCGGACCACGCCGCCGCCACGCGGAGGGGCGCGGCGCCGGGGCGCGCTGGATCGCGCGGGATCTCCCGGAGATGGTAGCGGAACCCGCTCGGGTCCAAGGCCTCCTGCCAGCCGCGCTCTCCGCCCTCGCCCAGCGCGAGGACCGCATCGAGCTCGAGCTGCAGCGCCGTGATGATGAGCACGTCGATCCCGCCCGCTGGTCGCCTCCCTGTCATCCGGGGGTCCAATGTACGCGAGCGCCCTCGCGCCCTCTACAAGCGGGCGTGCGACCGGATGCGGAAACAGCCACCCATGCGCGTTGCCTGCCCTGCCCATTCTCTACCGAAGGATACCGGGCTCCTTCGTGAGCCACCTATGGGCGAGCGCGAGCGTGCGCGCGTGCTCGGGCACGTTCTCCAGGAAGCTCGCCCGCCACGCGGGGTTCGCGATCCGCGCCGCGCGCTCCAGCAGCCGTTCGCGGGCGGTCGCGATCGCGGCGCGGGCTGCGTCGCGCGCGCCGCACGCCTCGAGCGCCTCCGCGCGCACCAGGTAGATCTGCGACTCGCCCTCCTCGAGGTGCCCCTGCGCGGCGACGATCGGAGCGGCAACCTCCGCGGCCCGGTTCGCTGTCTCGAGCGCCTCGGCGGCGCGCCCCGCGGCGAGCAGCACCCCTGCCAGGACGCCCAGCGCGCACGGGATGAGCGGCGGGACGTCGGCGAGGAGCTCGCAGCCGCGGCGCGCCTCGGCCTCGGCGCGCGCGAGGTCCCCCGCGACCCGCGAAACCTCCGCGAGGTAGGCGTAGGTGCCGCCCTCCATCCGCCGGTCGCCGGACGCCACGAACGACCGGAGCGCGTCGTCGAGCAGGGCGCGCGCCCCGTCGACATCGCCGAGCTGGAGGAGCGCGCGGCCGAGGTTCTCCTTCGCGACCGCCGCCATGAACAGCAGGCCGAGCCGCCCCGTGTCGGCCAGCGCGGCGCGGAGCTGGCGCGCGGCGTCGGCGTAGGCGCCGAGCTCGTTGCAGAAATGACCGGCGTTGGTGCGTGCACCGCAGGCGCCGCGCACGTCGCCCGCCGCCTCGAAGCCGCGCACCGACGCCTCGCAGAGCTCCCAGGCGGTGCCGACGTCCCCGGCCAGGATCGCGTGGATCGTGCGCAGCCGCAGGATGGGCGCGCTGACGGTCGGGTCGTGCTGGAAGCGCCCGAACGACGCGTCGATGCGCGACGAAAGCGCCGCCGTCTCCTCGCACTGGCCCTTCATGTAGAGCAGGATCAGCGCCGCCTGCGCCATGGCGCCGAGCTCGGGCCCGGTCACCGCCTCGGCCGACCACCGCGCGCAAAGCGTCCTTGCGAGCGCGATGACGGCGTCCCCGCGCCCCACGAGGTGGGAGGCCCAGAGCGCGGCGCCCGCTGCGCGGCACCACGACGCGCTCCCCTCGGGCAGCGCCAGCATCGCCATGGTCGCGTGCAGCTCGGCCGCCGCGCTCTCGCCCCGAAAGCGGTACGCCTCCGCCTGGACCGTCTCGACCTCGCCGAGCGCCTCGCCGGCGGCGCCGCAAGCGACAGCGCGCTCGGCGCGCTCGATCGCCGCCGCGTAGTCGTTGCCGCCGAGCGCCTGCTCCGCCGCTCGCCGGTAGCAGCCGATCGCGCGCTCGAGCTCGCCGGCGCGCTCGAAGTGCGTGGCAAGGACCATGGCGTCGGTCTCGCCGGCGTCGGCGAGCCACGCGCCCGCGAGGCGGTGGCCGAGCAGCCGGTCCTCCTCGGTCAGCATCTCATAGGCCGCGTCGCGCACGAGCGCGTGCCGGAAGGCGTACTCCACCTCGCCCTGGAACGTCGACTCGTGCAGGCGCGAGAGGAGCTCGCTCCGCGCGAGCTCCTCCAGGCAGGCGTCGAGGTTCGGCCCGTCTGACTCGGCGCCGAGCAGCGCGCCCGCGGCGCCGCGCCAGAACACGCCCCCGAAAACGCTGCCCGCACGCAGCACCCGACGCGCCTCGGGCGCGAGCCCCTCCAGGCGCGACTGCATCATCGCGAGCACCGTCTCCGGGACGCCGCCGCCGTGGCCCTCCGCCGCGGCGCGCACGAGTTCCTCGAGAAAGAACGCGTTGCCCCCCGAGCGGTCGACGATCCGCGCGACGCCCTCGTTGTCGATCCGTCCGAGCGCTTCGCTGACGAGCTTCTCGCATGCCCGCCGCGATAGCCCCACGAGGCGCAGATCCGTGAGCGCCCGCTTGCTCCAGAGGTCCGGGAAGGCCTCGCGCACCTCGGGGCGTGCGAGCGCCAGGACCATCAGCCGCTCACCCTCGAGGACCCGGAGCGCCGCGTCGACGTACTCGACGGTGGGCCGGTCGCCCCAGTGCAGGTCTTCCAGCACGAGCAAGAGCGGCCGCGCCCGGCACTCGGCGCGCGCGAGCTCCACCCACGCCGCCAGCATCTGGTCGCCCATGAGCTTCGGGTCCTGCCGCGCCGGCCGGAGCAGCACGCTTTCATCTCCCGGGAAAGGCGTGCCCACCATCTCGCCCAGGAACTCGGCGACCTGCCGCCGCAGCGGCTCGGCGACGTTCACCGCCACGCGCGCGGCGAGCTTCTCCCGCCGCGCCTCGAGCGGCTCGCCGTCGAGCAGCCGCGCGGCGCGGCGGATGATCTGGCCCAGCATGCCGAACGGCGCGCCCAGCCGCATCGGATCGCCGCGTGCGATCCACAACTCGAAGGTCTCGCCGCGGCCGGTGAGACGCCGCGCGAGCTCGTGGCGCAGGCGCGACTTGCCCACGCCGGCCTCCGCCGTGACGAGCACCGCGCGGGCCTCGGACTCGGCGACGCACTCGTCGAACGTCGTCTGCAGGAGGAGCAGCTCGCGCTCGCGCCCCACGCAGGGGCTCGGCCTTCCGAGCAGCGTACGCACATCCTCGAGCGGCTCGCGCTCGCCGGCGAGCAGGAGGTGCGGCCCATCCTCACGGACCTCGAAGCGAGGGCCGAGGAGCGACGCCGTCGTGGGGTCGAGCAGGATCGGCCGCGGCGTGGGTAGCGCGGCCTCCTCGGAGGACGCGGCAAGCTGGGCGCTGGCGCGATCGATGACCTGCCCGAGGGGCTGCGTCCCGTCGAGCTCGTCCCAGCCGGTCGCGAGGGCGACGAAGGCGTCCGAGAGGAGCTCGCGGATGGACAACGCGCAGCGGGCAGCCCTTGCGGTCAGGTCGGTGGGCGCGCGCGCGTCCGTCAGGATGGTGACGACCGAGCCGTCCCGCATGACCTCGAAGCGCGCACGGTGGGATTGTGCGGCGTTCCTCAGCCCCTCCAGCAACGTGGCGGGGAACGGGAGCTGGACGGTGGCGTCAGCCAGCGCCTGCAAGGTTTCCTGATCGTCCGGCGAGGAAGCCGACGGCGACGCGCGCCCCGGGTCATGGCCGCTGTGCTTGACTCTGGCCAGGACCACGCAAGCGAGCCTCCGCTCGCTCCTGGTCAGGGCCTGTACCTGGGGCGCTGGCGGGCCGCCTGCCGTTGCGCCACGCGCCTGCAGGAAAGTAGTAACTGTAGCGGCGTCCGCAGGCCGCTGTGTGCGGTCCTTCGCGAGCAGGAGCTGCACGAGCGTGTCCACCCAGGCGGGCACCCCCGGACGCAGATCGCCCGGGCGTGGCGCGTCCTCGAAGACGATCTTCGCCAGCAAGGCCATGACGTGCTCGGCGACGAACGGCGGCCTGGCGGTGAGGCACTCGAACAGCAGGCAACCCAGCGCGTACACGTCGGCGCGAGCGTCGATGTCCGGCATGCTCCGGACCTGTTCGGGCGCCATGTAGGCAGGTGTGCCGAGGAGCATTCCAGTGTTCGTCAGCGCGGAAGTGACGTCCACCGGCCGCGCGATCCCGAAATCGAGCACCTTCACATGCTCCAGACTGCCGCCGACGAGAAGGAGGTTGTCCGGCTTGAGATCCCGGTGAACGGTCCCGGCCGCATGCACGACGGCGAGCACCCCCGCCACGCGATCGACGAGCGCCAGGCTATCGTGGACGCCCAGCGGACCGCGCGCGAGCCGAGCTCCGAGGCTCTCTCCCTCGAGCCACTCCATCGCGAGGTAGTGCTTCCCGTCATCGGTGGCGCCGTGGGCCACGTAACGCGCGATCCCGGGGTGATGGAGATCGGCGAGGACCCGCGCTTCCCTCTGGAAGCGCGCGATGGACCGGTCGTCTTGCCGGCGGATGACCTTCAATGCGATCGGCTCGCCGTCCAGGCGATCCAGCGCGCGCCACACCACACCCATACCGCCCTCGCCGATGGGCCGGTCGAGCTCGAAGCGGTTGGCGAACAGGTCACCGGGGAGCATCGTGGGCCGAGTATCTCGGCATGCGGCGGTCGCGTCCAGCCCCGCACGTCCGAAGCGGTTCACCGGTGCTGACCAGCCCTTCTCGGCTCGCGTCGCGGTGGCTCCTGGACGGAACGTTGCGCTGTCGATGGCACCGCGCCGAGGGCTGTTTCCGGTGACTGCTCGTCATCGACCGCTTTCTCTGGCGGGATTTCTGACGTGCGGAACCAGGCGCGACGGCGGTGCCCCGATCGCGGTCGAGGCACCTCCAGCGCGTCAATCGCAGTCGAGGCACCTCCACTCGACCTGGCCGTCCGCAGAAACCCCGAACCGCTCGACCGTGTACTTTTCGAGGTCGATCAGGAATCCCGAAGGTCGGGCGTTCTCGGTGCAGCAGCCGCTGCAATCGGAGTCGGAGCACATGTCGTACACCGTGACGTCGATCTCTGCGCCATCCTTCCGGAGACGCAGGGTCTTCAGCTTGTAAGCCTCGAAGTCCTTGGAGTGCACGGCCGCGATGTTGTGCTCCCGGACCCAGCTCTCCGGCTGCTGCCCCTCGAGCGCCGCGAACTGACCTGCCCACGTGCAACCGTTGAACTCGATGCACTCCTCGCTGCCCGGGTCGGGGTACGACTCGAACTCCGTCAGGCTGGCCATGCGCCACACCACGTCCGTGCCGCCGCCGGAGCCTGAGCCCGAGCCGGAGCCGGTGGCGCCGCCAGAGCCGGTGGCGCCGCCAGAGCCGGTGGCGCCGCCAGAGCCGGTGGCGCCGCCAGAGCCGGTGGCGCCGCCAGAGCCGGTGGCGCCGCCAGAGCCGGTGGTACCGCCAGAGCCGGTGGTACCGCCAGAGCCGGTGGTACCGCCAGAGCCGGTGCCGCCACAGCTCGGATCCTTCAGCTCGATGTTCGAGGGGATGAACGAAGCTTCCGAGGTCGTGGAGAAATGTAAAATGACCGACGAGCCGGGGCGCACCGTCACGTTGGATGTGGTCGAATACGTGCACCTGGATCCGGACTGCGTGTGGGTCCAGCCCGATTCGTCATGATCGCACGTGGCGCCGTTCGGTACCGCGAACGCGACCTCCGGCCTCGTCCAGTCGCTCGAACCGGTATTCTTGATCTCGATCGTGCCCCAGTATTCCGGGCTCCCATCGTAAACGCTCGTCGTGATGCTGTACGAGCAGGTTGCAGGATTCTCTTGCGCACCGGACGAGGTGCCGGACGGAGCTTCCGCGTCCGTCGAGCAGGCGATGAACGGAGAGAAGGTTGCCGCCAAGGCGATCGGAAGCCCCAGTATCCGTAAAGTTCGACCGGTGCTCATGCGAATATTCCCTTTCTGCTAGACGCGACGGTTGGACTCAACAGGCATATGACAAGCACATTCGCCGCTACAGAGCCCGAAAAAAGCGCCGGTCGCACAGTCTCCCCCTTGTCGCCCAGGTTCCTCCCCGATCGCACGAGAGAAGGAACCACAGAAGCCCAGAGGAGAGGACCAAGAAGCTCCGTGTTCTCTCTGCCGCTGTGGTTAATTCTTGTGTCATGGATCCAGGGGGTGATCTGGGGGACGCGGTGCCAGGGCGGCCGCGATGCGGGCGCCGGGGTGCCAGGCAGGTCGTTGGGATGGCGTGGGCTCCCCGGTTCGTGGCGGCTGGGGGAGGGAGGCTCGGGCGGGATGCGCCCTGACGCCGCGAGACCGCGCCGGCAGGTCGTCGAAGCGCTGCCGGCAGGTCGTCGAAGCGCTGCCGGCAGCGCGCTGCCGGCCTCCGGGGCCGGTGCGGGCGAGGGCGCGAGGGGGCGGGCGGCGCTCGAGGAATGCGCTGCGGCGAAGCTGCGTTTTTGCGTTGAATTTGCCAAGGCGGGGTGCGGTAATCGCCCGAGGGGCCCGCGGGGCGCTCGGGCGGCGCGGCTCGCCGGCATCACCATGGACAGGCACGCGTGACGGGCGCACAAGACAGCGGCGGAGATCTCCCGGCGGGCGAGAGCATCCCGCCGGCCGAGGGCAGCGCCGCCGAGGGCGCGCCCGGGGCCGAGCTGCGCTCGGTCACCGCGGTCGGCGCCACGCTGTGGCTCACGCAATCGCCGGGGTTCTCGCTGTGGCGCGGCGAGGTGGCCGCGCCGGATCGGCTGCGGATCGAGGGGCGCGACGGGTACCTGCACGAGCTCCGGCTCGAGCCGGTGGGCGCGCTGCGGCTCGGCCGCGCGGAGCGCGTCGGTGAGGAGCGCAACGAGCTCGTCTACGCCGACGTGGCGTCGCGGCTCGCGGCCACGCTGCGCCACGACGGCGTGCGCTGGTGGCTGCGCCGCCGCGAGGAGTGCAGCGTGCCCGTGCAGGTCGGCGCGCGGCACCTCGCGCGCGGGGAGGAGTCGCCGCTCGTGCACGGCACCTTCGTCTGCGTCGGCGGGATGCGCGCGACGTTCTTCGACCGCCGCTACGCCGCGCTGTCGGTCCCCGCCGGGGCGGTGGACCCGTCGACCGGCCTGCTCGCGCGCGCCGGCCTGGAGCAGGAGTGCGCGTCGCTCCTCTCGCGCAAGGGCCAGGGGGCGCTGGTCCTGCTCCGGCCGCTCGAGGCGGCGCCCCCGGTCTCGGGCGCCGCGAGCGGCAGGGGCGGGGAGGCAGCGGTAAGCGGCAGGGGCGGGGAGGCAGCGGTAAGCGGCAGGGGCGGGGAGGCAGCGGCGAGCGGCAGGGGCGGGGAGGCAGCGGCGAGCGGCAGGGGCGCGGCGTCGCGCGCGGCCGCCGCGCTGGTCGCGGTGCACCGCCTGTGGCCGGACCTGCCCGTCGGCGACGCGGACGGCACGGCGGTGGTGCTCGTGCGGGGCGGCGCCGCGGAGGCGGCCGCCGCTGCCCGCCGCGCCCTGGAGGCCGCGGAGGCGGCCGGGGCCGGGGCGTTCGCGTGCGGCTATTTCACGCTCGCCGGGGACGCGGACGTCGCCGGTCGCGAGGTCGAGCTCGCCCTGCACGCCATCGCCTCGCTCGCGGCGGAGCGCGAGCGGGCGGCCTCGGGGTCCCTCGGCGCCCCGGGGACCTCTGCCGTGGCGGAGCTGCGCGACGGAGCGGCGAGCGCGCGCCTGGCGGCGCCGCTCGAGGTGATCGAGGCGTCGCAGAGCGGGCGCCGGGCGACGGTCCTGTTCGGCATCGAGGAGCAGAGCGCGCTTGGCGGCGTCGGGCCGCACGTGATCGGCGCGCTCGCGCAGGAGCTCGCGGCGGTCGTCGCGAGCCATGCGGGGGCCGGCGCGCTGATCGCGCCGCTCGCGCCGGGCGTCGTCGCCGCGTGCGTGCCGCGCAAGGCGGACCCGGCGGTGATGGCGAGCGCGGTGCAGTGCGACTGGCACGCCCGGCCGCCGATCCTGGACGGCCGGGTCGAGCACGCGCGGACCCTCTCGTGGGAGCTCCTGCACGACGTCGGCGCGGGCGCGCGGGCGGCGGAGATCTCGCGCGAGTGCAGCGATCCGCACGGCGTGCTCTCGGCGCTGAGCGGCGGCCTGCCGTACCCGATCGCGGGCCGGGTGCGGGCCGCGATCGGGGCCTCCAGCGCGATCGAGCGGGTGAAGATGCTCTTCGACGTGCTCGAGGGCACGTGGCGCTTCATCGCGACGGTGCTCGTCTCGGCCTTCTTCAGCGGCGGCAGCGCGCCGCCGTCCCCTGCGCGCAGCGGGGGAGCGGGCCTCGCTGGCGCGGGCGCCTCTGGCGCGGGCGGGCCTCCTCCCGGGTGGGGCGCGGTGCTCGACTTCCACGGCCGCACGCGCACGCGCGACGGCCTGGCGCTCGGCGCCTGGCGCGAGCTCGCGCGCACGGCCGCGCGCGCTTTCGGTGACCGAGACGACCCGATCGGCTCGATGGCGAGGGAGGTGCTCGACGTCAAGCTGTCGCACAACCAGACGTTCGAGACGCTCTCGAACCTGATGCAGGCCGAGCGCAACCAGTTCGCGCACGGCCACTACACCGAGGCGCGCGCGGCCGCGGATCTCCCCGACTTCGAGCAGATGACCCGCGCGCTCCTGCGGGCGCAGCGGCCGCTCTGCGCGTGGACGCTGGTGACGGTCGAGAAGACGGAGCCGGACCTGTACGGCGACCTCCAGACGGTGGAGTTCATCGATCACACGGGCCCTTTCGCGTCGGGGACGCGGCGCCGGATCGGCCTGAACTCGCCGGTTCGCCTGTCGAACGTGGTCTATCTGGCCCGCTTCCGAGAGGGGCTGATGCTGCCGCTCGAGCCGATGGTGCGGCGGCTCGCCCAGGACGACCGGCTCGACCTCTACTGGATGGATCACCTGCCGCGGGCGGGGACGTGCCACATGAGCGCGGTCGTCGCGGGGCGGGCGGTGAAGGCGCCCTGCGACGCGCGGAGGATGCCGCCGCTCCTGCGGGCGCTGCTCGACGCGGCGGGCGGGTGAGGGCGGAGAGGAGAGGGCCGGGCGCAGCGGCGCGGGAGAGGTCGCTCTCGCGGCGAAAAAGATCCCAATCACCGCCCATCAGGTAGACTTCGGCTGCGAGCACGCTGGAGGGCAGATGGCGCAGTTGGTCCTGGACAACCTGGAGCCGGAGATCGTGGAGACGCTGGAGCTCAGGGCGAAGCGGCTGGGCACGACGCCGGAGAAGGAAGCTTCGCGGCTGCTTCGCGAGAGGCTCCGAGCCGAGCCGGAGCCGATGCTCGCAGACGAGAGCGGCGTGCCAGCGGACGAGGAGGGCACGGATCCGCGGTTCGTGCGGAGGCACGGGTTCCTGGTGTTCACCGGGGAGGTCGCGGCCGAGGACATCGCTGATCACCGCGCCGACCGCGAGGCGCGCATCGATTCGCTGCTGAAGGGGACCGGTGAAGGTCGCCTTTGGAGTCCGCCGGTCCGCGGATCGTCGTTCCTCCCGATCCTCCCGCGGTCGCATTCTGACGTCTCCAAGACATGGGCGTGATGCAGGCGGCGGAGGGGGCTGTCCTCGCGACCCCGATGCCTGCTGCAAGGGCGAACGCTCGAGGACGAACGAACCTCCCGCGTCGTGTCAATTACAGGCGATTACAGGCGACGACAGCTCTTCGAGCGTGGGCTGACTCCGGCGTAGCCGCCGCCCTGCCGTGCTGGTGCATGGATTCCTTGCATCGAGAGCGCCTGTCGCACTATCCTTGCCTGTCGCGCAGTAAATGCAGCAATCGAGGGAAAGGAACCCCGACATGGCTCGTTCTTTCACGTCACAGGACCTGATCGCGCTCCCGCGCCTGAGCGCCGCCGAGGCTGTCGTCCTCGCGACGCAGCTCATCACGACGGCGGACGCCAGGCAGAAGGAGCTCAGGCAGAAGGAGCTCCCGATGACGATCGGGCGCTCGAAGGGGCGCCTCGCCGCCGCCCGCAACGCGCTCGAGGCGGTGACCCGCCCGCAGGGCGCCACGGCCAGCGCGCAGAGCAAGCCGAAGGCCGATCGCGCCATCGACAACGCCTGGAGCGCGGCGTACGACTGGCTCTCTGGCTGGTGCAGGCTGCCGCCGGAGCGGAACCCGCACCGTGAAGAGGCGATGAGCCTCCACGACCTCGTCTTCAAGGGTGGCCTCGGCTTCATCAAGCTGCCGTACAAGGTCGAGTGGAAGGAGTCGAAGGACCGCCTCGACGCCATCTCCGCGGGCCGGCACGAGAGGACGTTCAAGAAGCTCGGCGGCGAGGCGTTCCTCGCGCACATCCAGGAAGCGCACGACGCGTACGGCCGCGCCCTGCACATCACGGTGCCGAAGCCGGAAGCGGCGCCGGCCGCGGACGTGCGCGGCGCGCTCCTGGCGTTGCTCGCCGCGCTCCGCGACTATGCGACGCGGGTCGCCGCGTATGCGGACCCGGATGAGCCGGGGAGCGAGACGCTGAGCGCGGCCTTGCTCGATCCGCTCGCCACGTGGGAGTCGCGGCCGGTGGCGGCCGGCGGCGGCGGCGAGGACGAGGCGACGCCGGAGGCGCCCGTGGCGCCGGGAGAGGCGCCGCCGGCCCCCGTGGAGGAGCAGGATGAGCCCGCGGCGGACCCGGCCTGAGCGACGAGACAGCCAGTGAGATGGCTCACGTCGGCCCGGGAAAGCTGAACGAAATCGAGGTATTCGATTCTGAGGCAACCAGGACGCGTTGAGGTCGCGGGCGTCCCCGGACGCCGGGCTACCAGGACGCGTTGAGGTCGCGGGTGTCCCGGGACGCCGGGCTACCAGGACGCGTTGAGGTCGCGGGCATCCCGGGACGCCGGGCTACCAGGACGCGTTGAGGTCGCGGGTGTCCCCGGACGCTGGGCTACCAGGACGCGTCGAGGTCGCGGGCGTCCCGGGACGCTGGGCTACCAGGACGCGTCGAGGTCGCGGGCGTCCCGGGACGGTAGTGCTCAAAATTGAACATGAAGGCGGGAAGGCGGGAAGAAAAGATCAAAGATCTTCCCGTCTTCCCGCCTTCATGTGAACACTCTCCGGCCAGATTTGAGCACTACCCCCGGGACGCTGGGCTACCAGGACGCGTCGAGGTCGCGGGCGTCCCGGGACGCCGGGACACCGGAACGCATCGAGGTCGCTGTACGCTCCCCGCTCTTGCGCGGGCACCTCGGCCGGGTCCGGCGCCCGGCGGACGTCGTTCATCGCGACATCGCCCCCGGCCAAGGACAGCACGGCCGAGCAGGGTTGCGGCGGCGCGGCAGCGCGCCACTCACGGAGCCTGTCTGCCGTGCAACGTTTTGCGGGCTCCGGCAAAAACATGATGTCGGAAAACGCGCATGGCGCCGCCGGGGCCGCGGATGGGTGCTGGAGATCGGCCTGTCGAGCGCGATGAGGCCTCAGCGTGCCATGCGGGCGGCCTCGAGCACGCCCCGGTACACCTCGTCCACGACGAGGTCGCACCCCACCGATGACAGCGCAGCGCGATCGCCGGGGCCATGGACCCGGAGCACCCAGCTCCCGTCGGCCTGGCGTGCGAAGACCTCGACTCTGGGCGCCTTCTGCGACGCCAGGACGACCTCTCGGATCGACGCCACGGTCTGGTAATGCGCAAACTTGTCGCCGCGATCGTACGCCTCGCTCGAATCGGAGAGCACCTCGAGCACGAGGGTCGGGTTCAGGAGCGTGTCGCGCCGCTCATCCTCGAACTCGGGGCGACCGCAGACGACCGAGCCGTCCGGGTAGACGTAGCGATCCGCGGCGGGGATCTTGATGCGCATGTCGGAGTTCAGCGCCACGCACCCGCGCTCGCCCAGCACGTTGCCGAGCAGCCGGCCGATGTTCGCGGCGATGGCGCTGTGCTCGAACGTGCCGGCGGAGAGCGCGAAGGTCTCGCCGCCGGCGTACTCGTGCCTCACCTCCGATGCGCGCTCGAACTCGAGATACTCCGCTGGCGAGAGCTTCCGTCGCGGCGCCGCCACGCCCATGCGCGACAGCGTCGCGCGCCGGGCTGGAGATGTCCACGCGCAGGTGAGCCGCCGCGGGCACGGGTGGGGCAGCCGGGCGACTACCGCATCGCCTCGCGGAGCGTCGGCGAGCCGCGGCCGTTCCGGTGCAGGAGCCTGCACACACATGAAAGCGCGCACGCGAGAACGCAAATGGAAGAGATGGCGACCAGGTAAGGCCGCCGCTGTCTCGGCCGGTCGATGCAGCACGACATCACTCACGGTATCTTCCGCAGCAGGCCATGTCCTCCATCGAGCCCACGGTCCGCCCGCCTGCTGCGCCTCGTCCGCCCGCTAAGCCCCGATCGCGGATGGAAGCCCATGTCTATAGCCGTCCGCCCGAGCCGGTGTATTTCCCCGAGTCCGAAGAAGTGCCCGAGACGAATCGGCACCTGGAACTCCGAACCGCGCTGTACCTGATCCTCAAGCGCGAGCTCGCGAGCACGGCGACGCTCGGCTCCAATCAATTCGTCTACTGGGACCCGCGGACCTCGAAGGAGCGCCTCGCCCCCGACGCCTTCGTCCGGCTGGGCGTGCCTCACCGGACCTTCCGCACGTGGAAGACCTGGCTGCACGGGGCGCCCGACCTCGGGGTCGAGATCGTGAGCGACTCGGACGAGGGGGAGCCCGACTGGAACGAGAAGCTGGAGCGCTACCGTGCTGCGGGCATCAGCGAGATCGTGCGCTTTCATCCCGAAGATCGCGAGCGACCGATCCGCGTCT
The DNA here is from genome assembly GCF_051521595.1 of Sorangium sp. So ce1153. Classification (NCBI taxonomy): domain Bacteria; kingdom Pseudomonadati; phylum Myxococcota; order Polyangiales; family Polyangiaceae; genus Sorangium; species Sorangium sp. So ce1153. The sequence goes on along the minus strand of NZ_CP150361.1, from coordinate 9,136,733 downwards.
GGGATGCGCTCGATGGCGATCTCGTCGAGCGGGCGCCCGACGACCCGGATCTTTGCGCCTGCGAGACGCTCGGCCTCTGGTGGACCGTCGTGGAAGATCCGTCGCTCGGCCCGATGCTCCGGCTGGCGCGCGACCGCGAAGGCCGCGAGCTGCTGCCGACACCGGACGAGGCCGAGGCCCAGGCGCGCGAGGCCGAGGCCCAGGCGCGCGAATCCGAGGCCAGGACGCGCGAATCCGAGGCCAAGGTGCGCGAGGCGAACGAGAAGCTGCAGGCCGAGGTGCAGGCGCTGCGGGCGGAGCTGGCGCAAGCCACAGGGAAGCGGCGGACGCGGCGACGGTCGCCGGGGTGAAGCCCCCAAAGCCCGGGGGCCCTGGTCGGACCGCAGCGGCCCCCGCGCGCGGGGCAGCGGCCCATCTGTCGCTCGCCCTTCGCGATGAGCCGCGGCGCGCCCGACCGGGAGGCCGCGGTCCGGTACGGCGACGGACGGACCGTCCACCTCGCCGCGCGCCGGTGATACCGTCGTCCTGCGATGGACCGCACGCTCGTCGATGAGGGCAGCTCCTCCCGCGATCCGGGCGCCGTGCCGTTGCCCCCGGGCGGGCTCGGGCACGCGTCGGGCGACGTGCTCGACCGCCGGTACCGGCTGCGCGTGCGCCTCGGCCGCGGCGGCTTCGGCGACGTGTGGCGCGCCGAGGAGCTCCTGCCCGACGGCGCCCCGTTCCGCGAGGTCGCCCTCAAGCTCCTCGTCTCGGACTTCGCCGACGCCGCCGACTGGGCCGACGAGGCCAAGCTCCTCGCCTCGTTCCGCCACCCCTCGCTCGTCACCATCTACGCCGCGGGCATCCTCCACGGCGCCCCGAGGACCCCGTTCGTCTCGATGGAGCTCCTCGAGGGCAGGAACCTCGCCGACCTGATCCGCTACCGGCGCCGCATCCCCTGGCGCCGCGTCGTGGCCTGGGCCCGCGACGTCGCCGGCGCGCTCGACGTCATCCACGCGCGCGGCGTCGTCCACCTCGACCTCAAGCCCGCCAACCTGTTCCTCACCCAGGACGGCACCCTCAAGGTCCTCGACTTCGGCATCTCGCGGCGCGCAGGCGCCCCGCCGGGCGGCCCCACCTCGCGCGCCCCCGCGCCCCCGGCCGTCAGCATCGGCGGCGGCAGCGGCAGCGGCGGCAGCGCGGGCAGCGGCAGCGGCGACGCCGGCAGCGGCAGCGCGGGCAGCGGCGGCGGCGACGCCGGCAGCGGCGATCTCGGCACCGCCGCCTTCCTCGCCGAGCGCGACGTCTACGCCTCCACCCGCCGCGCCTTTGTCGGCGCGGAGAGCCCCGCCGCCGCGCGCAACGTCATCGGCACGCCCGGCTTCATGGCCCCCGAGGTGCTCGAGATGGCCGAGCCCACCGCCGCCACCGACGCCTACGCCCTCGCCGTCTGCATCGCGCAGCTCACGACCGGGCGCCTCCCGCACGACGTCCCCGACGAGCCCAAGGACTGCTCCGATCCGTCGAGCGTCACCGCGTGGTGGACCGAGCTCCGCAACGCGACCCTGCGCGGCGCCATGCGCGACCTCGGGCGCGACCCCGCCCAGCTGCCGCGCGGCCTCGTCGCGCTCCTCGAGCGCCTGCTCTCCGTCGACCCCGCGCACCGGCGGGTCGCGCCAGGGCGGCTGAAGCAGCTGCTCGACGAGGTCTGGGAGCGACCCCACGGCGTCCCCGACCGGCCCTACCGGGGCCTCTCCCCCCTCTCGTCCGCCGACGAAGGGCTCCTCTTCGGGCGCGACGACGACATCGCGCGCCTCGGGCGCGAGCTCGAGTTCGAGCCGTGCGTCGTCCTCCAGGGGCCGCGTGGCTCCGGCAAGACCTCGCTCGCCTCCGCCGGCCTCGTGCCCCACCTCGCGCGCCGCCACGCCGACCACAAGGACGACTGGATCGAGGCGCGCCTCACCCCCGGCGCCGATCCGGACGGCGCCCTCGCCCGCGCCCTCGCCGCCGTCTCGCCGGAGCTCGAGGCCGCCGACGTCGCCGAGCTCACCCGGTTCTGCATGGCGTCCGCCGTCGGCGTCGCGCTCGTCGTCGACCCGATCGCGCCCCTCGGCGAGGGGCGGCTCGCCGCGCTCGTCGGCGCGCTCGCGACCGGCGAGGCGCGGCGCGGGCTCCGCCTCGTCGGCGTGCTCGACGAGGCCGACGAGCGCGCCGCCGCGCTGCTCGCCTCGCCCGCGGGCGAGGGCCTCCGGGCGGCGCTGCGCTACGTGGGGCCGCCCGCCGCCGCCGCCGTGAAGGACCTCGTCGCCGGCCCCGCCAGGCTCGCCGGCGTCGAGGTGCGCGGCCTGACCCAGGTCGCGGCCGAGGTGCAGCGCGAGCTCCGGAGCGGCGGCGCCGCGCTCTCCTTCGTGGCGCTCGCCCTCGCCGAATGGTGGGAGAGCGCGGTCGGCGCGCGCGGAGCGCGCGACGGGGACAACCCGCGCGCCGCGCGCGCCGCGCACACCGCGCACACCGCGCGCGGCCCCCTGCGCGGCGAGGCCTGGCAGGAGCTCGGCGGCGTTCCAGGCGCCGTCGCGCGGCACGCCGACGCGGCCCTCGCGGCCTTCGCCCCCGAGGACCGCGCCATCGCCGACGAGGTGATGCTCCGCCTCGGCGCCATGGACGGCTCGCGCGTGCGCTGGGTCGAGGCCGAGCTCGTCGAGGCCGTCGCCGCCCCGCCCGCCGAGGTCGACAGGGTCCTCGGCGCCCTCGAGCGCGCGCGCCTCCTGAGCCGCCGCGACCGCTCCGTCGAGCTCGCCCACGGCGCGCTCGTCTCGAGCTGGCCCCACCTCGCGTCCACCCGCGCGCTGCACATGGACCGGCTCATCCTGCTCGAGCGGCTCCGCGAGGCCGCCGAGGTGTGGGACCGCTCGGGAGAGCGCCCCGACTTCCTCCTGCGGAGCGACCTGCTCGACCAGGTGACCCGGGGCGCGGCCGACGTGGCGCGCCTGCCCCGGCGCGAGCAGGCGCTCGTGCGCGAGAGCCTCCGGCGCGCCCGCGCCCGGCGCGCCAGGAAGATCGGCGCCGTCGCGGCGCTCGGCCTCGCCGCCTTCGCGGCGGTCGCGGGGGAGCGGTGGGTCGCCGCGCGCCAGGCGAGCGCCGAGGCGGCGCGCCACGCTGCCGAGGAGCGCGCCGACCTCGCGGAGCTCGTCGGCAAGGCGCGCCGCACCGAGGACCCGTACCACCGCGCCGCGTGGATCGCCGCGGCCCTCGCGCGGCGCGCCGACGACGCGGCGCTGCCGCTCGACCTCGCGACGGCGGCCATGGGCCTGCCGCGCGCGCACTTCCTGACCGTCGACAGCGTGGTGGCGCCGGCGCTGCCCTGGGACGATCGCTGGGTCGTCGCCGGCGGCCCCGGCGGCGCCCTGCTCGTCGCCGACCTGCGCCCGCCCGACCCGGAGGTCATCGACGACGTCGCCCTCGACGCCGACCCGGAGAGCGTCGCGCGCGCCAAGTCGCCGCGCGTGCTCGCCCTGCGCCCGCACGACGCCCCGCACGTGGAGCGCGTGCCGTTCGCGTTCGACACGGCGCTGGCGACGCGCTCGGTCACGGGCGAGGTCCGCGTCTTCCGGCTGCGCGAGGGCGGCACGGTGGCGCTGGCCGCGATCGCGCCGGTGCGCTGCAGCAGCGCCGTGCAGGCGGCCGAGGCGGCGCCCGTGCTCGCCTGCTCCTCCGACGGCGGGATCGCGCGCTGGGACATGCGGCGCGGCGCCGGCGCGGACGCCGTCGACCGGCACCCGTTCCGCGGCAACGTGCTCGGCGTCTCGCCCGACGGCGCGCGCGTCGCGGCGGTGCTCGGGCGCAAGGCGCTGCTCTGGGAGCCGGGCGCCGGCGCGGCCGCCGAGATCACCCTGGCCGCCCCCGCCGTGCTCGGGCGCTTCAGCCCCGAGGGCCCCGCGATCGCGCTCGTGCAGCAGAGCCGGACGTCGATCTACGCCTTCGATCGGCCCGGCGCGCCGCTCCTCGAGCTCGACACGGATCCGGCGCCCGCGTCGGCGCGCTGGGACGCCGGCGGGCTCGACCTCGGCGTGTGCGGCAGCGGCGGCAGCGTCTGGCACTACCTCCGCAAGGGCGGGCGCGCCCCGGGCGACCCGCCGCCCGAGGGCTCGCCGTGCGAGGCGCCGCCGGGCCAGCGCGCGCCGCGGCCGCTGCGCGAGCGCGGCGAGGCGTCCGACGTCGCCGAGCGCGACGTCGGCCCGCACGTGCTGCTCGGCGCGTGGCGGCTGCCGGACCGCCGCGTGCTCACGCGCGACCTCGTCCTCTTCAGCCCGGGCCCGCCCGCCGCGGAGCGGCTCCTCCGGTTCGAGGGGCTCGACCCGCTGGGCGGCCCCGAGGGCCGCGCCCCGGGCGACTCGGCCGCCGCGGCGCTGCGCGTCGGGGGGACGGTCGCCTTCCAGGTCGGCGGCGAGGTGCGCCTCTACAGCGAGGGCTCGCGGCGCCGCACGGCCGCGGGGCGAGGGCACCTGCTCCGCGCGTGCGACGACGGGCGCGTCCTCGCCTACCGCAGGGACGAGGGCGTGTGGACGCTGTTCGACGCGGCGACCGGCGCGGTCGTCGAGGCGGTGCCGAGGGCGCCCGCGTTCGTGCTCGGCGTCGACGCCGCGTGCCGGACGCTCTACACGCAGGAGCTCGACGGCAACCTCGTCGCGACGTCGCTCCGCGACCTCTCGTCGCGCACCATCGCGGTGACCGACGGGTACGTCTACGAGGCGCGCCCGAGCCCGGCGCGCGGCGACGTCGGCCCCGGGCTGTGGCTCGCGTTCAGCTCGGGCGCGGTGGCGCGCATCGACGAGCGGCGCGGCGAGGTGCGGGTCCTCGGGTACGCCACGCCGCGGGCGACGGCGATCGCCGACGGCCCCCTGCCGGGCGACGCGGCGTTCGCGGACGCGACGGGCGTCGTCGTGGTCCGCCGCGCCGGCCTCGCGGAGCGCGTGCTCGAGGGCGTGACCGGGGCGGAGTGGGAGGACATCGCCGCCGCGCCCGACGGCAGGACCCTGCTGCTCTCGTCGGCCGACCGGATCGCCGTGCTCGACCTGGAGCGGCGCGAGATCGTCGGCGCGATGCCGTCGGAGGGCCGCGAGCGGCTCGCGCCGTGGGACGCCGAGGGCTCGGTGCTCTCGTGGTCCTTCGGCCGCGTGGGCGGGCCGAGCGGCTTCATCGTGCCCAGGGGGCTCGCCCTCTCGCAGCGGGTCGGGGACGCCGTGTCGAACCTGAGGGCGCAGGGCAAGCGCCTCGTCGCGCGCCAGTGAGCGGGCAGGCGCCGGTCAACGTGGTCTCCTGCACCACGTGCCTGGAAGATCGCGTGAGCCACTGCGGTGGAAGCTGGAAGCTGGAAGGCTGATGGCTCCCCCGCGCGCGGCGCCTCGCCTGTCAAACGCGCTATCCGTCGAGCCGCCGCGGGCGCCGCGAGCGCCGCGAGCGCCGCGAGCGCCGCGAGCGTCGCGAGCGTCGCGCAGCCCGCTACGCCGCGGCCCGCGCGGCGGACGTCACATTGTAGGGCGCGCGCTCACCTCCGCGATCGCGCGGGGGCGTAAGGGATTGGATCCGCTCCGGGAACGCCGTAGCCTGCTCCATCGTGCCCGAGCCCGAACCGAGCCAGGATGCCGCATTGTTCCTCTGCATCACGTTCTTCCCGAGCGAGCGGCTGGCCACTGCGGTGCTCCGGCTGGTCTCCAGCTTCTGCGGGATGGTGCTGGACGATGCCAGTGTGAGCTCGCGGTTCTACATGGCCGCCCACGAGCTCGCCGAGAATATCACCAAGTACTCCGCCGGCCCCCGCGTCAGCCTGGAGCTCGCGCTGGAGGAGCACGAGAGCTCTTACATCATGAAGATCCGCGCCCGCAACGAGGCGTCCCCGGAGCGGCTGCGCGAGGTGGAGCGGCGGCTGCTCGAGCTGAAGACAGCGAGCGATCCGGTGAAGCACTACGACGACCTCATCTGCGAGACAGCGATGGTGGAGGGGGTTTCGGGGCTCGGCCTCGCGCGGGTGCGCGCCGAGGGCGGGCTCGACGTGGACTACAAGATCGAGGGGAACGAGCTGACGATCATCGCGCACGCGCCGGTTGGGAGATGGAGGGTTGATGAGCAGCTTAAGGGTTGATTCCGTCGTCACGGACAGCTTCGGGATCGAGCCGGCCCTGAGGGACGACACCCTCAGCGTCAAGCTCACCGGCACGGGCGACATGGCGGCGGCCGCGCCGCTCGGCTCCTATTTCAAGACCCTCCAGGCGGAGGTGATACGCCTGTCCGTGAGCGCCGTGGAGTTCGACGTGAGGGCCCTCTACTTCCTGAACTCGAGCTGCCTGAAGGCGTTCATCAGCTTCATCTGCGGCCTCGGGAGCCAGGGGATGAAGTGCAAGATCCAGTTCCTCACGGACGCGCGGCTCGGGTGGCAGCGGCGGAGCCTGACGGCCCTCGAGCGCATGTCTCCTGAGCTCGTCTCGATCGCCGACTCCTGACGCGAGGGCCGCAGCTCATGACCAGGAAGCGCCGGACGATCGCCCTGCTCGTGGATTACATACGAGGCGAGTACCAGTCCGACGTGCGCTTCGGCATCGAGCGCTCCGCCGAGGCGCACGACGTCAACCTGGTGATCGCCTTCGGGGAGACGCTCGCGCTCGCGGGGTCGGCCAGCGCGGCCGGGTCGGCCCAGAACAGCATCTATCAGCTCATCGGCCCCGAGACGGTCGACGGCATCATCGTCGCCTCGACGACCCTCTGCCACCACGTCGGTATCGAGGGGATGCAGCGGTTCTGCCGGTCCTACGCGCCGCTGCCCGTCTGCAGCATCGGGACGGCGATAGAGGGCATCCCGAGCCTCATCGTCGACAACTCCGTCGGGATCGAGCTCGCGGTCGCGCACATGGTCGACGACCACGGGCGCCGGCGCGTCGCGTACATCGGCGGGCCGGCCAACAACGAGGAGGCCGAGGTGCGCGCCAGCGCCTACTGGAGGGCGCTCGCGGACCGGGCGCTGCCCTTCGACGAGCGCCTCTTCGCGACCGGCGCGTTCACGATCGACACCGGGCGCACGGCGATGCGCGAGATCCTCCACCGCGGGGTGCCGTTCGACGCCGTCGTCGTCGCCAACGACAACATGGCCCTCGGGGCGATCGAGGAGCTCGCGGCGCACGGCCTGCGCGTCCCGGCGGACGTGCTCGTGACGGGCTTCGACGACGCCGTCATCGCCCGCTTCACGAAGCCGTCGCTGTCCACCGTCCACCAGCCGATCAAGCGGCTCGGCGCGCGCGCGGCCGACGCGCTGCTGCGGATGATGGACGGCGAGCCCGTCCCGGAGCGCAGCCTCTTCCCGGTCGAGCTCATGCTGCGCGAGTCGTGCGGCTGCGGCTACAGCGCGGAGGCCGCGGGCGTCCCGTCGAGCAGGGCGTGGCGCGAGCCGCTCCCGCCCCCCGGCCAGCGGGCGGACCTGGAGCGCCTCCTCGAGAAGAGCGTCGCGATCCCGGCCGGCTCGCTCGACGGCTGGGCCGGCGAGCTCCTGTCGGCGCTCGAGGAGGAGCTCGCCGGCAAGGAGGGCCGCTTCCTGCGCGCGCTCGAGGCGCTCCTCGACGCGGCCGGGCGCGAGGGCGCGAACCTCGAGCACTTCCAGGGCGTGATCACGCTGCTCCGCGAGCGGTTCCGCCGCGGGCCCGGGGACGCTCGCGACGGGGCCGCGGCGGACGCGCTCGAGCGGCTCTGGCACGCGGCGCGCATCGTCATCGGGAGCGCGGCCGTGCGCGCCGAGGGGCAGCAGCGGCTGAACGTGGAGCTCGCGTCGCTCTACCTGAGCTGGAGCGCGCGGAGCTTCTCGACCTGCCTGAGCCTGCCCATCCTGAGGCGCATGATGGCGTCGGAGCTGCCGAGGATGCAGTTCTCGCGCGTCGCCGTGTCGCTGTACGACAACCCGCAGCGCACCACCATGAAGCCGCTCTTCTTGCTGGAGGACGGCCGCGAGGTGGAGCCGCCGCAGGTGAGCTTCCCGGCGCGCCGCCTCGCGCCCCCGGGGTTTTTGGCGGGCGACGAGCGCAGGAGCGTCATCGCGCTCCCGGTCGCGTTCGGCGACACGGAGAAGTTCGGCGTCGCGGTGTTCGACAGCGGCGCCAACGAGATGGTCTATGACGCGCTCCGCCTCCAGATCGGCTCCGCGGTGAAGGCCGCGGCGCTGCACTGGGAGGTCGTGCGGCAGGTGGAGCTGCGCGAGCGGCTGGAGCAGGAGCGGGTCCGGCAGGAGAGCGTCGTGGCGGCGCGCATCCAGACCACGCTGGTGCCGGCGGAGCTCTCGATCGAGGGACTCGAGATCTCCGCCATCATGCAGCCGGCGGCCGAGGTCGGGGGCGATTACTACGACGTGCTCGCGACGCCCCAGGGCGGCTGGCTCGGCATCGGCGACGTGGCGGGGCACGGGCTCGCGGCGGGGCTCGTGATGCTGATGATCCAGAGCATGATCTCCGCGCTGACGCGCAGCGACCCGGACGCCAGCCCGGGCGCCGTCCTCTCCGCGGTCAACGCGGCGGTGTACGACAACGTCCGCAGTCGCCTGAAGCGGGACGAGCACGCGACGCTGCTGCTCCTGCGGTACGAGCAGACCGGGCGGGTGACGTTCGCGGGGGCGCACGACGACATCATCTTGTGCCGCGCGCGCACGCGGCGCTGCATGTGCATCCAGAGCTCCGGCGTCTGGATCGGCGCGCTGCCCGCCATCGAGGCGATGACGAGAGACGCCGAGTTCGCGCTGGAGGACGGCGACGTCCTCGTGCTTTACAGCGACGGCGTGACCGAGGCGCGCAACGCGCAGCGCGAGCAGTTCGGCCTCGAGCGGCTGTGCGCCACCATCGAGGCCGCGCAGGCGGCGCCCGTCGAGGCGATCCGCGACCGGATCCTGAGGGAAGTCGAGGGCTGGTGCCCGAGCCCTGACGACGACATCACGGTCGTCGTGGCGAGGTACAGCGCGCCTGCATAGCTGTGGGTAGTGGTCTCATTTGCCCAGAGAGAGTTCACATGAAGGCGGGAAGGCGGGAAGATCATTGAGCTTTTCTTCCCGCCCTCCCGCCTTCATGTTCAAATCCGACCACCACCTAGCTGTGGCTCGCGGCCACCGGCTCACCTACATGAACGCTATCACGGCCAGGCGAGGCCAGGCGCGGCGAGGCGGCGGCGCGGCCAGGTGACGCACGGCGACGCGCGCAGAAGGGATTGGATCCGGCTCGCGAAAGCCGTACGCTGATCGCATCGTGTCAGTGTCCGAACCGAGTCCGAGCGGCTCACTGTTCCTTTGCATCACGTTCTATCCGACCGAGCGGATGGCCAACAGCGTGCTTCGGCTGGTCTCCTGCTTCTGCAGCATGGTGCTGGACGACGCGAACGTGAGCTCGCGGTTCTACATGGCCGCGCACGAGCTCGCCGAGAACATCATCAAATACTCCTCCGGCCCGAAGGTCAGCCTCGAGCTCGCGCTGGAGGAGAGCGAGAGCTCGTGCGTCATGAAGATCTGCGCGCGCAACGAGGCGTCGCCGGAGCGGCTGCGCGAGGTGGAGAAGCGGCTCTTCGAGCTGAAGACAGCGAGCGATCCGGTGAAGCACTATGATGAGCTCATCTGTGAGACAGCGATGCTGGAGGGGGTCTCGGGGCTCGGCCTCGCGCGGGTGCGCGCCGAGGGCGGGCTCGACGTGGACTACAAGATCGAGGGGAACGAGCTGACGATCATCGCGCACGCGCCGGTTGGGAGATGGAGGGGTGATGAGCAGCTTGAGGGTTGAGCCCGTCGTCACGGACAGCTTCGGGATCGAGCCGGCCCTGAGGGACGACACCCTCGGCGTCAAGCTCACCGGCACGGGCGACATGGCGGCGGTCGCGCCGCTCGACATGTTCCTCAAGGACATACAGTCAGAGGCGACGCGCCTGCGCGTGAGCGCCGTCGAGTTCGACGTGCGGGCCCTCTACTTCCTGAACTCGAGCTGCCTGAAGGCGTTCATCAGCTTCATCTCCCGCCTCGGGGCCCAGGGGCTGAGGTGCAAGATCCAGTTCCTCACGGACGCCCGGCTCGGGTGGCAGCGGCGGAGCCTGACGGCCCTCGAGCGCATGTCTCCAGATCTCGTCTCGATCGTTGACACGTGACGCGAGAGGCGCAGGGGATGGCCAAGAAGCGCCCTAGGATCGCCCTCTTGATGGACTACGTCGGGGGGGACTACCAGTCCGACCTGCGGTTCGGGGTGGAGCGCGCCGTCGAGGCGCACGACGTCAGTCTCCTGGTCGCCTTCGGAGAGACGCTCGCCCTGCCAGGGGCGATGGGGTCAGCGCAGAACAGCATCTATCACCTCATCGGGGCGGAGACGGTCGACGGGGTCATCATCGCGGCGTCGTCCCTCTGCCACCACGTCGGCATCGAGGGCATGCGCGAGTTCTGCCGGGCCTATCGGCCGCTGCCCGTCTTCAGCATCGGGATGGCCATCGACGGTATCCCGAGCATCGTGGTGGACAACGCCGTCGGGATCGAGCTCGCGGTCGAGCACATGGTCGATGTCCACGGGCGCCGGCGCGTCGCCTACATCAGCGGGCCGGCCAACAACGAGGAGTCGAGGGCGCGCGCCGACGCGTACATGAGGGCGCTCGCCGCGCGCGGGGTGCCGCAGGACGAGCGCCTCTTCGCGTTCGGCGCGTTCACGATCGACACGGGGCGCACCGCGATGCGCGAGATCCTCGCCCGCGCGGGCGACATCGACGCGGTGGTCGCGGCCAACGACAAGATGGCGCTCGGCGCGATCGAGGAGCTCGAGGCGCGGGGCCTCCGCATCCCGGAGGACGTGCTCGTCTCCGGCTTCGACGACGCCGCCATCGCGCGCTTCTCCAGGCCGTCGCTGACCACGGTCCGCCAGCCGATCAAGCGGCTCGGGTCGGTCGCGGCGGACATGATGGTGCGCATGCTCGGCGGCATGGACGTCCCGGACACGACGCTCCTCGGCGTCGAGCTCACCTGCCGCGAGTCGTGCGGCTGCGGGGCCCAGGCGAGCTCCTCGCTGGCGCCGCCGGGCGACTCGACGCGGGGCGGGGCGCGCTGGCTCGCCGGACAGCGGGAGTCGCTGGAGCGCGCGCTCACGAGGAGCGTGGCGATCCCGACCGGCTCGCTCGACGGCTGGCCCGGCAAGCTCCTGTCGGCGCTGGAGGACGAGCTCGCGGGAGGCGAGGCGGCCGAGGGGCGCTTCCTGCGCGCGCTCGAGGCCACCCTCGACGCGGCGAGGCGCGAAGGCGCGATCCTCGATCACTTCCAGGGCGTGATCTCGCTGCTCCGCGAGCGGCTCTGCCGGATGCCCGACAGCGACGGCGGCCGCGAGCTCCGCGAGACCCTCGAGCGGATCTGGCACGCGGCGCGGGTCGTCGTCGGGAGCGCGTCCGTGCGCGCCGAGGGCGAGCAGCGGCTGAACGTGGAGCTCGCGTCGATGTACCTGAGCTGGACGTCGCGGAGCTTCTCGACCTGCCTGAGCCTGCCTGTCCTGAAGCGCGTGATGGCGTCGGCGCTGCCGAGCCTGGACCTCTCGCGCGTCGCCGTGTCGCTCTACGAGGGCGCGCACTCGATGTACTCGATGCACGCATCGCACGCATCGCACGCATTGCACGACGCGCAGCGCACCCTGATGAAGCCGCTCTTCTTGATGGAGGACGGCCGCGAGGTGGAGCCGCCGCAGGTGAGCTTCCCGGCGCGCCTCCTCGCGCCCCCGGGGTTCCTGGACACGCCGGACCGCAGGACCCTCATCGCGCTCCCGGTCGCGTTCGGCGACACGGAGAAGTTCGGCGTCGCCGTGCTCAGCAGCGGCGCGAACGAGCTCATCTATGACGCCCTCCGCCTCCAGCTCGGCTCCGCGGTCAAGGCCGCGGAGCTGCACCGGGAGGTCGTGCGGCAGGTGGAGCTGCGCGAGCGGCTGGAGCAGGAGAAGCTGCGCCAGGAGAGCGTGGTGGCGGCGCGCATCCAGACGACGCTGGCCCCGGAGGAGCTCTCGATCGACGGGCTCGAGCTCGCCGCCGCGATGATCCCGGCGGCCGAGGTCGGCGGCGACTACTACGACGTGCTCGCGACCCGCCAGGGCGGGTGGCTCGGGATCGGCGACGTGGCGGGGCACGGGCTCGCGGCGGGGCTCGTGATGCTGATGATCCAGAGCATGGTCTCGGCGCTGACGCGCAGGGACCCGGGCGCCAGCCCGGCCGCGCTGATCTCGGCGGTCAACGCGGCGGTGTATGACAACGTCCGCAGCCGCCTGAAGCGGGACGAGCACGCGACGCTGCTGCTCCTGCGGTACGAGCGGAGCGGGCGGGTGACGTTCGCGGGGGCGCACGACGACATCATCGTGTGCCGCGCGCGCACGCGGCGCTGCGTGTGCATCCAGAGCTCCGGCGTCTGGATCGGCGCGCTGCCCGTCATCGACGCGATGACCCGAGACGCCGAGTTCGCGCTGGAGGACGGGGACGTCCTCGTGCTCTACAGCGACGGGGTGACCGAGGCGCGCAACGCGCACCACGAGCAGTTCGGCCTCGAGCGGCTCTGCGCCGCCGTCGAGTCCGCCCAGGGCGCGTCGGTCGAGGCCCTCCGCGACCGGATCCTGAGGGACGTCGAGGGCTGGTGTCCGAGCCCGGACGACGACATCACGGTCGTCGTGGCGAGGTTCCGCGCCCCTCGGTCGGCCTGATCCCGCGCGCCTGGCGCCTTCAGGCGCGACTCGGCCCGCGTATGGTAGTGCTCAAATCTGGCCGGAGAGAGTTCACATGAAGGCGGGAAGACGGGAAGATCATTGATCTTTTCTTCCCGCCTTCCGGCCTTCATGTTCAATTTTGAGCACTACCCCGCGTATCGGACAGCGGCGGCGCGCCGCGTGCGACTGTTTGCCTGCTCACACAGCTGTCCTCGGGGCAAGGGAATTGGATCCAGTGCAAGAACCACGTACGCTGGTCGGGTCGTGTTAGCTTCCGAACCGAGCCAGAACGCGTCGACGTCCTGTGCGTCAGGTTTTCCCTGTCTGAACGAATGGCTATCTTGGTGTCACGGCGAGTGTCCAGCTCCCGCGCGACGGCGCGTGACGGTCCGAGCGCGAGCGCGCGGTGCTTCAGGGCGGCGCGAGGTCGCCGGGTCCGGGAGGTGGAGGGGTGATGAGCAACTTGAGGGTTGAGCCTGTCTTCACGGACAGCTTCGGGATCGAGCCGGCCCTGAGGGACGACACCCTCAGCATCAGGCTCAGCGGGACAGGCGACATGGCGGCGGCGCCGTCGCTCGGCATCTGCCTCAAGGCCCTTCAGGCGGAGGTGGTGCGCCTCTCCATCAACGTCGTCGAGTTCGACGTGAGGGGCCTTTACTTCCTGAACTCGAGCTGCCTGAAGGCGTTCATCAGCTTCATCTGCGGCGTCGCGGGCCAGGGCCAGAAGTGCAAGGTCCAGTTCCTCACGGACGCCCGGCTCGGCTGGCAGAGGCGGAGCCTGACGGCGCTCGAGCGCATGTCTCCGGAGCTGGTCTCGATCGCTGACACCTGACCCGTGAGCCGCAGGAAATGACGAAGAAGCGCCGGACGATCGCCCTCGTGATGGATTATGTGCGCGGCGAGTACCAGTCCGCGGTGCGGATCGGGGTCGAGCTCGCGGCCGAGGCGCACGACGTCCACCTGGTGATCGCCGTCGGCGAGGCGCTGACCGGCCACAGCCCCACCGAGATCGCCCGGAGCAGCCTCTATCACCTCGTCGGCCCGGAGGCGGTCGACGGCATCGTTGTCGCCGCGGCGACGCTCGGCAACCACGTCGGCTTCGAGGGGGTGCAGAGCTTCTGCCGTTATTACGAGCCGCTGCCCGTGTGCAGCATCGGGATCCCGATCCCGGGCGTGCCCAGCATCCTCGTCGACAACGGCCTCGGGATCGAGATGGCGGCCGGCCACCTGCTCGACGACCACGCGTGCCGGCGCGTCGCCTACATCGGCGGCCCGGTCAACAACGGGGAGGCGAGGATCCGCGCCGAGGCGTACCGGAGGGCGCTCGCCGCGCGCGCGCTGCCCTACGACGAGCGGCTCGTCGCGAGCGGCGCGTTCACGATCGACACCGGCCGGGACGCGATGGCCGAGATCCTGGCCCGCGGGGTCGAGCTCGACGCGGTGGTCGCGGCCAACGACAACATGGCCCTCGGCGCGATCGAGCTCTTGAAGGCGCGGGGCCGCAAGGTGCCCAGGGACATCCTCGTGTGCGGCTTCGACGACGTCGGCGTGGCGCGCTACGCGAAGCCGTCGCTCACCACGGTCCGCCAGCCGATCAAGCGGCTCGGGGAGCTCGCGCTCGAGACGGTGCTGCGCATGCTCGACGGCGAGCGCGTCCCCGAGCTCAGCATGCAGCAGGTCGAGCTCACGCGGCGCGAGTCGTGCGGCTGCTCGTACCACGCCGTCGCTTCCCTGGGGCCGCTCACGCGCCCGCCGCCGCGCCTCGGGGCGGTCTCGCTCGGCGACCGCCGCGACGAGCTGGAGCGCGCGCTCGAGCACGCCGTGGGCGTCCCGGCCGCCTCGCTCGACGGCTGGTCCGGCGAGCTCCTGTCGGCGCTGGAGGAGGAGCTCGAGGGGAGCGAGGGGCGCTTCCTGCACGTGCTGGAGCGGCTCCTCGACACGGCGGCGCGCGAGGGGGTGTTCCTCGACCTGTTCCAGGGCGTGATCACGCTGCTGCGCTCGCGGCTCCGCCGGCCCGCCGGGGACCCGGCCGGGGCCGCCGCGAACGAGTCCCTGGAGCAGCTCTGGCACGCCTGCCGCATCCTCATCGGGAGCGCGTCCGTGCGCGCCGAGGGGCGCCAGCGCCTCGACGTCGAGGTCGCCTCGATCGGCCTGAGCTGGAGCGGGAGGTGGTTCTCGACGTGCCTGAGCCTCCCCCTCTTCAAGCGCATGCTGGCCTCCGAGATGCCCAGGCTGCACTTCAAGCGCGCCGCCGTCTCGCTCTACGACGACGCCCAGCGCGCCACCCTGAAGACGCTCTTTCTGATGGAGGACGGCCGCGAGGTGGAGCCCCCCGCGGAGCGCTTCCCGGTGCACGCCCTCGCTCCGCCCGGGTTCCTGGGCTCGCACGAGCGCGCGAGCACCGTCGTGATGCCGATCACGTTCGGCGACTCCGAGTTCTTCGGCATCATCGCGCTCAACAGCGGCGTGAACGAGATGGTGTACGACGCGCTGCGGCTCCAGTTCGGCTCCGCGGTGAAGGCGGCGGCGCTGCACCGGGAGATGGTCCGCCAGGTGGAGCTGCGCGAGCGGCTGGAGCAGGAGAGCGAGCGGCAGGAGACCGCCCTCGCGGCGCGCCTCCAGACGACGCTGGTGCCGGAGCAGCTCGAGGTGGAGGGGCTGGAGCTCTGCGCGGCGATGACGCCGGCCGCCGAGGTGGGGGGCGACTACCACGATGTCATCGCGACGCCCGGGGGCGGGTGGCTCGGGATCGGCGACGTGGCGGGGCACGGGCTCGCGGCGGGGCTCGTGATGCTGATGATCCAGAGCATGGTCTCGGCGCTGACGAGCCGGGACCCGGGCGCGAGCCCGAGCGAGCTCCTCGCGGCGCTCAACAAGGCGGTGTTCAAGAACGTCCGCGGCCGCCTGAAGCGGGACGAGCACGCGACGCTGCTGCTCCTGCGGTACGAGCGGAGCGGGCGGGTGACGTTCGCGGGGGCGCACGACGACATCATCGTGTGCTCCGCGCGCACGCGGCGGTGCGTGTGCATCCCGAGCACGGGCGTCTGGATCGGCGTGCTGCCGGTCATCGACGAGGTGACGCGGGACGCCGAGTTCTTCCTGGAGGACGGGGACGTCCTCGTGCTCTACAGCGACGGGGTGACCGAGGCGCGCAACGCGCACCGCGAGCAGTTCGGGCTGGAGCGGCTCTGCGCCGCGATCGAGGCCGTCCAGGTCGCGCCCGTCGAGGCGATCCGCGACCGGATCCTGAGGGACGTCGAGGGCTGGTGTCCGAGCCCGGACGACGACATCACGGTGGTCGTGGCGCGGTACCGCGCGCCCGCGTAGAACCCGGAGACCGCGCCATGACTCATCCTGAAAGGCACGTTGTCGAGGACGTCCTCGCCGCCGTCGAGGCGCTGCGCGGGAGCGCCGTCGAGCATGAAGAGCATCACCGGGAGCTGATCGAGGCGGTGCACCCGAGGCACCGGGCGGGGGCGACGAACCTGCTCCACTACCTCGCCGTCCGGCAGCGCGACATCCGCGATCTGCAGCGGCAGCTCGCGTCGCTCGGGCTGAGCTCCCTGGGGCGGCTGGAGCGGTGCGCGCTCGCCTCCCTCGACGCCGTGCTCGTCGCGCTCGACGCGCTCGCCGGGCGCCCCGCGACGCGGTCCGACGGCGCGCGCCCCACCTCGTTCGACTCGGGCGAGTCGCTGCTCGAGGAGCACGCGCGGGCGCTGCTCGGCGAGGGGAGGCCAGGGCGCCGGACGCGGGTGATGGTCACGCTGCCCGCCGACGCGCGGAAGCGCGACCTGAAGAGCCTGCTCGAGGCGGGCATGGATGTCGCGCGCATCAACTGCTCCAAGGGCGACGCGGGCGAGTGGTCCGAGCTCGTCGCGCGGCTCCGGAGGGCGGGGCAGGAGACCGGGGTGGCGTGCAAGGTCCTCTGCGACATCGCCGGGCCCAACCCGCGCGTGAGCAAGGTCGACGGGGACTCTGCGCGGGTCACGCTTCTGTCGTCGGGCGCGTCGGGCGCGCAGCCCGGGTTCTGGCTCTGCAAGGACGTGAAGGACGCGAAGAGGGCGCGCGCCTCGGCGGACGGCGCCGGGGCCGAGGCGGCGCTCGCGGTCAGCTGCACCATCCCGGAGGTCGTCGACCACCTGAGGCCCGGGCACAGGGTGTTCTACGACGACGGGCGGCTCGGGGGCACGGTCAAGCTCGCGGCCGAGGGCGCGGCGCTCGTGGCGGTCGATTTCGCGCGCCAGGGCTCGGTGAAGCTGAAGCCGGGAAAGGGCCTGAACTTCCCGGACACCGAGCTCGGGATCCCGCCGCTCGCGCCGAAGGATCTCGAGGATCTCGACTTCATCGCGCGGCACGCGGACATGGTGGGGCTCTCGTTCGTAAGGTCTCCTTCCGATGTGGAGCGCCTCCAGGCGGAGCTCGCCGCGCGCGAGGCCGCGCACCTCGGGCTGGTGCTCAAGATCGAGACGACCCCGGCGTTCTCGCGGTTCCCGCGGCTGCTGCTCACGGCGATGCGCAGCGAGAACGTGGGGGTGATGCTCGCGCGCGGCGACATGGCGGTGGAGATGGGGTTCGTGCGGCTGGCGGAGGTGCAGGAGGAGCTCCTCTGGCTCTGCGAGGCCGCGCTGGTCCCGGCGATCTGGGCGACGCAGGTGCTCGAGAGCCTGAACAAGACCGGCGTGCCGACGCGCGGCGAGGTGACGGACGCGGCGATGAGCTCGCGCGCCGAGTGCGTGATGCTCAACCAGGGCGAGAACATCGTCGCGACGGTCGACTTCGTGGTCGACGTCCTCCAGCGCATGCACGAGCACCAGGACAAGAAGCGGGCGCTCATGCGACCGCTCAGCGTCTCGCGGCTCGACTGAGGCGTCGCGGCGAGGGAGCGGCGGGGGCGCGGGCGCGGGCTGGCGGCCTCGCGCCGGAGCTGCTCGAGGTCAGTCGACCGACGGCACGGTCGCGTCCACCCGGGTCGGCAGCCCGCGCGCGCCCGCCGGGGCGCGGAACGCCGCCCCGGACAGCTCTCGCCGCATGCAGGTGGCCGCCTCGTCGTAGCGGGGATCGGAGGCGCTCCCGATGATCGTGGGCGCCACGATGTAGCCCTCGGCGTCGACGTTGAACTCCACCCGGACGACGTCGGGCGGCAGGAGCTTCCCGTCCGGGCCGCGGCAGCGCTGCACGAGGTCCCAGTAGAGCTGCGCCCGCGCCGCCTTCTCGATCGCGGGGGTGGACATGTCGGCCTGCACCGCGGGCGCGCCGATCTCGACGCGCGACCGCGGGGCGGGCGCGGGCGTCGGCTGAGGGGGTGGCTCGGTCGGGCGCGCCGAGGGCGCCGGCACGCCGGTGCTCGTGCCGATCTTCGCGGCGGTCGCGCCGTCGCCCTGCCTCGGCGCGGCCTGCCGCGCGGCGGCGAGGATCTCCTCGAGGGCGTCCGGCTCGGCGGAGCTCGCCGCTGGCGGCCCGGCGGTCCGGAGGCCGGCGCTGCGGTCGGCCAGGGAGGGAGCGACGTCGCGCGTCCAGGCGGCGGGGGGGCCGGCGTCGGCCTGCTCCCGGGGCGCGGGCTGCGGGCGCTCGCAGGCGGCGAGCAGCGGGAGCAGCGGGAGCAGGACCACGAGCGCGGTGCGCACGAGGAGAGGGTCGATCGGATGCGCGTCGCGCGCAACGGCGCCCGCGGTGTAGCGTGGACGCGCACGTCGATGCGCGCGCTCCTGGCGATCCTGCGGATCGGTCTTCGCTCGCTGCAAGCGGGGCGGGTGCCGCACATGTCGGTGGGGGCGGCGGGGGCGGGCGCGCGCCTCGTCCTCGTCGTGGCGCTCTCGTCGCTCGCGGGGGCCCTCTCCGGCCTCCTGCCGGCCGTGGCGGGCGCGGCCCTCGACGCCGTCGTCGGGCGCGCGGCGAGGCCCTCCGGCGGCCTCGGCGCCGCGCTCGCCCGGCTGCTCGACGGCGCGCCGGCGGCCGTCGTGGTCCTCGCCGCGCTGGCGGCCACGCTCGCGTCCGCCTCGGTCGCGGTGCTGTCCGGCCGGAAGAGCTCCGAGCTCGCCGGCGATCTCACCGCCGCGCTCCGCGTCGCGCTCTTCCGCGCGGCGCTGTTCGCCTCGCCCCGGGACGTCGACGCCGCGGGGCGCGCGCTCGCGTCCGCCTCGATGGCCGGGCCCGTGCCGCGTCCGCGCGCCGCCGCTGGCAGCGGCGCCGGCAGCGGCGGCCGCAACGGGGGCAGCAGCGGCAGCGGCGGCTCCGACGTCTCGCCCGCGCCCCCCGTCCCGGCCGTCCGGGGCCCCGAGGTCGTGCGGCTCGCGATCGCGCGCGACGCCGGGCTCGTCGCCGATTTCGGTGTCGCCGTCGCCACCGGCCTCCCCCAGGCGGTCGCGACGCTCGCGGTGCTCGCCGTGGGGCTCGTCTCCAGCGGCATGGCGCTCGTCCTCGCGGGCGGCGCGGCGCTCTTCGCGGCCTCGCGGCTCGCCGCCGACCGGGCCTCCGGGCGTGTGGCGCGCGCGATGCGGGAGATGCAGCACGCCGACACGGCGGTCTTCGGCGCGGTCGGCGAGGCGCTCGCGGGCGCGGAGGACCTGCGCCTGCTCGGCGCCCGCGGCCAGGCCGTCCGCGAGCTTACCGGGGCCGCGTACCGGGTCGCCGACGCGCGCCGCCGCTTCGGCCAGGCGCTCGCGGTGTCCGGCCAGATCAAGGGCGTCTTCGCGGCGCTCTCGCCGCTCGTCATCGTGGCCGCCATCGCGGCCTCGCGCGGCGACGCCGGCGCGGGCGAGGTCGGCGAGCTCCTGCTCGTGGTGCCGCTCCTGATGGCGCGCCTCGAGGCGCTCGACGCGCTCCGCGCCGGCTTCATCGAGCGCGCCCCGCTGCTGCGCGCGACGCTCGCCCTGCTCCGCCTGCCGGAGCACCCGCCGCGCGCGGAGGGCGTCCCCGCCGCCGGGCCTGGAGGGGCCGCGGGGGCCCGGGAGCCGGCTGGAGGGGCCGCGGGGGCCCGGGAGCCAGGCGGCGGCGGCGTGGCCGGCGAGGCCGGCGAGGCCGGCGTGGCCGCCGTGGCCGGCGCGGCCGGCGCGGCCGGCGTAGACGGCGCGGCCGGCGTGGACGGCGAGGCGAGGCGTCCGCTGGCGATCGCGTTCGAGCGGGTCACCTTCACGCCGCCGGGCGCGGCCCGTCCGGTCCTCGACGACGTGTCGCTCTCGATCCCGCCCGGCGCGGTGGTCGGCATCTGCGGTCGATCCGGCAGCGGCAAGTCGATGCTCCTGCGCCTGCTGCTGCGGCTCGACGAGCCGTCGTCCGGCGCGATCACCGTGGGCGGCGTGGATCTCCGGCGGATCCCGCCCGAGGAGCTCCCGCGGCTCTTCGGCGTGGTGGGCCAGTCGGCGCGGCTGTTCGAGCGGAGCATCGGGGACAACCTCGCGCTCGGGCTCGAGCCTCCGCCGCGGGAGGACCGCATGCGGGAGGCGCTCCGCCAGGTGGAGCTCGATGAGCTCGCGCGCGCGCCGGTCGCGCCCGGCGTGCCGCCGACGGCGGCGGTGTCCGTGGACGCGGCGGTGCCCGCGAGCGCGGCGGCGCCAGCGGCCGCGGCGGGGGCCGCGGCGCGCGGCCTTGCGACCGAGGTGCGCGCCTCGCCGCCGAGCCTGTCGGGCGGCGAGGCGCGGCGGCTGCTGCTCGCGCGGGTGCTGTTGCGGGAGCCGCGCGTCTTCGTGCTGGACGAGCCGGAGGCGGGCTTGCCGGGCGCGACCGCCGAGGCGCTGCTCCGCACCGCGTGCGAGGTCGCCGGCGGGCGCACGGCGGTCGTGGTGACCCACGCGCCGCACCTGCTCCGGTCGACCTTCAACGTGCTGCTCGACGGCGGCAGGGTCGCGGCGGTGGGCACGCACGAGTCGCTGCGCGAGAGCTCGCCGCTCTACCGATCGCTCCTGGCGGACGCGCTGCAGCGATCCGCGGTGAGGGACGCGCCGCGGTAATGCGTGAAGGACTTCCCTGGGGCAGGGAGCGCTCGGCGTAAGATCAATGATCTTGAATGGTTCCGGCCTAGGCTCGACGCGCCGGCGCCCGGTGTGCTCGCCGGCCGGCGTCGGGCGGCTCACGCCGATATGGCGCTGGCCCCGAGCAGGCTCTGGGTGAGCTTGCCGCCTTCGACCGCGAGCTCGCGCAGCGCGGTGTCGATGTGCCGATCCCCGACGACGCGCCCGGCTCCCTCGTCGGCGGCGAAGAGCGCGGCCTTGCGCACGAGCTCGCGGAGGAAGGCTGCGCTCACGCCCTTCGTCCTCGCCACGAAGGCGTCGGGCTGCGAGAGGCGCAGCTCGAGCCCTTGGCCGTAGAGCTCGAGGAGGCGGCGACGGCAGTCCTCGTCGGGCAGCGGCACCTCGAGCGCCTGATCGATGCGCCCCGGCCGCGCCGCCAGCGCCGGCTCGAGGATGTCGGGCCGGTTGGTCGTCAGGATGAAGAGGATGTCGGCGTCGTCGGAGAGCCCGTCCATCTGGTTCAGCAGCTCGAAGAGCACCGCGTTGCTCCCCGCGCACTGCCGGGTGCGCTCCTCCGCGACGAGATCGACGTCCTCGAGGATCACCGTCGCCGGCTCGAGCAGCCGCGCGAGCGCGCACGACTGCTCGATGAGCCCCATGGCCCGCCCGGTCAGCAGGATCACCGTCCGATCCGGCATCTGCCCAGCGAGGTACATCGCCGTGAGCGTCTTGCCCGTGCCTGGAGGTCCATGCAGCAGCATGCCGCGCTTGAGGTGGCGGCCCATCGCCCTGAGCTCGCCGCGGAGCTCGGCGAAGCGGACGGCCTGGCGCTCGATGCGCTCGAGGAGACCTTGCGGCAGGATGATCTGATCCTTGCCGATGGCCGGCAGGTGATGAAACCGCACGTCGATGGTGCCTTGCTGCGGCTGCTCGAGGGAGATGACGCGGCCCCGGTAGATGCTCTGCGCCCGCATGGTGTTCCGCAGCTCGGCGAGCACCGCCTCCGCTTCCGCGCGCTCCGCGGCCATCACCTCCAGCATCAGGTTCTCGCGCCACCCCGCTGACCCGTTCACGTACACCACCAGGCGCTGCTCGCCACGCCGGACGAGGTGCACGCCGCTGCGGACGCAGGCGATCACCCGGGCCTGATCGAGCGGCAGGTTGACGTACTCGACGGGCCCGACGTCGATCCCTGCTCCCGGCCTCGCGCTCCGCGGCGCGGCGAGCTGCGCGAGCCTCGCCGTGAGCATCTCGTGCGGCGAGGCGATCCCGAAGAGCTCGGCCTCGCGCCCCGGCTGACCGAGGTAGGCCTCGAGAGCGAGGTGCAGGTTGGGGTGCTCGTACTTCGCAAACTGCTCGGACACGACCGGCATCTGCGCCGGATCACCGCCCAGGTGCTCGCGAAGGCGTCTCCGTATCTCCGGCTCCTTCGCGGGCGCCTGCGCTGTCATCTGCTCGAGGAACGCCTGAAAAGACGCGCCGAACGTCGACGGGTCGAGCCTGGGGTCCGTCATCTTCTGCACCTCCATCGACAAGGCTACTCGATCCGCAGCGGCCATGGCCCGCAGCGGCCATGGCTCTCGCCTCCGGCGATGCGACGCAGGATGCACCGGCTCGCGTGCCCGCGCGGGCCCCGGCGGACCGCTCGGCCTCGCGCCCATTGACCGCGGCCCTCGCCGGCGCGAGTGATCCGTCATGAACGCGCCAACGTACGAGCTGTATTACTGGCCGGGCATTCAGGGCCGCGGCGAATTCGTGCGCCTCGCGCTCGAGGACGCCGGTGCTTCTTATGTCGATGTCGCCCGCTTGCCCGCGGCGAAGCACGGCGGCGTCGCCGCCATGCAGAAGCTCATGAAGAGCCACGCGCTCGCGCTCGAGCCCTTCGCGCCGCCGTTCCTCCGCTCCGGCGATCTCGTGATCGCGCAGGTGGCCAACATCCTCTTCTACCTCGGTCCGCGCCTCGGCCTCGCGCCGGACGACGAGGCGAGCAGGCTCGGCGCCCATCAGCTCCAGCTCACCATCACCGATCTGGTCGCCGAGGTGCACGACACGCATCACCCCATCTCCGTCGGGCTCTATTACGAGGACCAGAAGCCCGAGGCCCTCCGCCGCAGCGAGGCCTTCCTCGCCGAGCGCATGCCCAAGTTCCTTGGCTATTTCGAGCGCGTCCTCGAGCGCCACGGCGGCCGTCACCTCCTGGGAGGCGCGATGTCCTACGTGGATCTCTCGTTGTTCCAGGTGATCGAGGGCCTCCGCTACGCGTTCCCGCGCGCCATGGCCGCGTTCGCGCCCAGGATCCCTGGGCTCGTCGCGCTGCACGACCGCGTGGCCGAGCGCCCGCGGCTCGCGGCCTACCTGGCCTCGGATCGGCGGATACCCTTCAACGAAGACGGCATCTTCCGGCGCTATCCGGAGCTCGATCCGGCGCCGTCGAAGAGACGATGAACGTAGATCGCAGCGCGTACCCGACGAACCGGCACCACGGCCCTCGTCCGCCTGCGCCCTTGACGAATCGTCGCGGCTGACGCGGCGGCCCATGCGTCGTACTCTGTCCACAGTTCCGCGTGGGCCGCTGCGCAGCTGAAATCTGGCGTTATCTATCATCAGGTGCATTCGTGTCGAAGGTTGATCTCAAGAGGGAACTCAAGCATCTCTACCAGGCATCGGCGAAGGAGGTGGTCCAGGTCGAAGTGCCGACATTTCAGTTTCTCATGATCGATGGCGAGGGCGACCCCAACACGTCGCGGGAGTATGCCGAGGCAGTGGAAGCGCTGTTCTCCGTTTCCTACACGACGAAGTTCATGGTGAAGAAGGGGGCGCAAGGAATCGACTATGCGGTCATGCCTCTCGAAGGCCTCTGGTGGTCGGATGACATGTCCGTCTTCACCTCCAACGACAGGTCAAGGTGGAAATGGACGATGATGATCATGCAGCCTCATTTCGTGGAGGAGGCGGTGATCCAGGCGGCCATGGTGGAAGTGAGGCGAAAGAAGGCGCTCCCCGCGGTAGGCTCGCTCAGGCTGGAGAACTTCACCGAAGGATCATGTGCTCAGATACTTCACATTGGCCCCTTCAATGAAGAAGGACCGACCATCCAGCGAGTCCATGATTTTATCGGCGCGCGCTCGGCGCTTGCAGGAAAGCACCACGAGGTGTACCTGAGCGACGTACGTCGCGCCGATCCAGCCAAGTGGAAGACCATCATCCGCCAACCCATGGAGTGATAGCCGACGGATCGTTCGAGCCGACGCTGCTTCGCGGCACGGCTCGACTCAGGCGTTGCGCGGGCGGAGCGGCGCGAGACGCCCCGGGGGGGCCCCCGCGGGCAAGCTCGTCCTGGGGCAGCGTCGTCCTGCGCGGGCCGACGGCGGCGCGTCGTGGTACAGCCCATCCCGACGTGAACGGCGCGAGCGATCGCCCGTCTGCGTCAGACGATGCACCTGGACCGCCGACGTCCGCGCTCGATCGCGGGCGGCTCGGCTCGAAGGAGTGACGAATGAAGATCGGAATCATCGGCGCCGGCTTGATCGGCGGGTCGCTGGCGAAGCTGCTCGGGAAGCTCGGTCACCAGGTCGTGATCGCGAACTCGCGCGGGCCGGACACGCTCCGCGAGGTTGCCGCCGAGACCGGGGCCACCCCCGTCACGGCCGCGGAGGCCGCGCGCGGCGGCGAGATCGTGGTCGTCACGATCCCCCAGCGCGCGGTCGTGGACCTGCCGAAGGATCTCTTCGCCGGCGTGCCCGCCGACGTGGTCGTGATCGACACCAACAACTACTACCCGGTCCGCGACGGCAGCATCCCGGCCATCGAGGCGGGGCAGGTCGAGAGCGCGTGGGTCGCCGAGCACATCGGGCGGCCGGTGGTCAAGGCGTTCAACAACATCTACTTCGAGAGCCTGCTCGCGAAGGGCAAGCCGAAGGGAACGCCGGGGCGCGTCGCGCTCCCGATCTCGGGGGATCCGGCGGAAGCGCGGGCGAAGGTCATGCGCCTGGTCGACGAGCTCGGCTTCGATCCGGTCGACGCGGGCGGCCTCGAGGACTCGTGGCGCCATCAGCCGGGTTCCCCCGCCTACATCCACGACCTCGACGCGCCTCGGCTGAAGGAGGCGCTCGCCGCGGCCGAGCGGAGCCGCATCCCCGAGTACCGCAAGGCCTCGGACGATTGGCTGCGATCGCTCATCGCGTCACAGAGCCCGAGCTGATCCGAGCGCAGGCGGAGTCGTCGGCCGCCTGCCTCAACGCGCCATCACACGCGCGAAGCCGCGGCAGGCAGGGAAAGTCTCATGACGATCTGGAACAGTGGCGTCTGCGAAGCGAACGGCATCGACATCCACTACCTCCGGACTGGAGGCGCCAGGCCTCCCGTCGTCCTGCTCCATGGATTGATGGGGAGCGGCGCCTGCTGGACTCCCCTGGCGCGGGCGCTCGAAGGTGAATTCGACGTCGTCATGCCCGACGCCAGGGGGCACGGCGGTTCGAGCGCGCCGCACCACGGGTACCGGTACGACGATCACGCGAGCGACGTCGTGGGCCTCATCCAGGGCCTGGCGCTTCCTCGTCCGGTTCTGCTCGGCCACTCGATGGGCGGCATGACCGCCGCCGTGGTGGCGAGTCGAGGGGCGGGGGTGATCCGCGGCCTCGTCCTGGTCGACCCCACGTTCTTGAGCCCCGAGCGCCAGCGCGAGGTGCGCGACAGCGACGTCGCCGATCAACACCGCCACGCCCTCGGCTTGCAGAAGTCTGACCTCGTCGCGCAGGCCCGAGCCCGGGACCCGCGTCGCTCGCCCGAGCTCGTCGAGCTTCAAGCCGAGGCGAGGCTGAAGACCCGGCTGGCCGCGTTCGACGTCCTCACGCCGCCCAACCCCGAGTACCGCGACGTGGTGAGCGCGATCGACGTCCCGAGCCTGCTCGTCCTCGGTGACAGCAGCCCCGTCGTCACGCTCGAGATGGCGACCGAGCTGCGGAGTCTCAACCCACGCGTACGGATCGCACAGGTACAGGGCGCCGGGCACGGCCTTCCATTTCAACAACCCGAGCGCCTGGGAGAGGTGGTCCTGTCGTTCTTGCGCGAGCTGGCCTAGGCGCCGCCATCGCGCCTCCTCGAGCGGTCCGCGGGGGCGGTCACTCCGGCTCGCCCTCGGCGAGCGCGACGGGCTGGTCGTGCTCGGTCAGGACGCCGCGCCCGTGCCACACCACCAGCACCGCATAGAGCGCCGCGAGCACGCGAAAGCCGCTGAGCAGGCCGAAGCGCTGCCCGAGCGAGCCGCCCGCCACCGCGCCGATCAGGCCCCCGGCCGGTCGACGAGCGGCGTGGCCGAGCGTCCGCGGCCGGGGGGAGCCCCGGAGAGCACGCGATCGCCGACGAAGACCGTCGCCAGCAGCCCGAGCCCGATCACCACGAACACGCCGGTGTAGCCGAGCAGGCCGAGGAGCTGCGCGCCGAGCATCGGGCCCACGAAGAACATGCCGAGCGAGTGGGACGCGCGCTGCCAGCCTGCCTTGCGCGGGCCGATGCGAGGGAGCAGGTGAAGGAACTCGGTCTGGGTCGCGACCATGCGAAACGGGTTGAGCAGCCCGAAGAGGACGACGCCCGCGATGAGCTGCCAGGGCCGGTCCATTTGGGTGAAGCCGAGCAGGTACAGCGCCGCGCCCGCGAGGCCGCCGAAGCGGAACAGCGGCCGGCTGCCGTGGCGGTCGATCAAGCCTCCGACCGGCATCGAGAGCAGCAGCATGCCGGTGAACTGCAGGCCTCCGACCAGGCCGATCTGCCAGGGGGAGGCGTGGAGCGAGGCGGCATACAGCGGCAGGACCACCTTGGCCACGCCGTTGCTCGTGCCCGCGAGCATGCCGAGCACCATGAAGCCGAGAAGGTAACGCTGGGGGAGAGGCGGCGAAGAGGTCATCACGCGAACCGAGGCGAGCGGCCGGTCGATCGGCGCGTTCGTCCGCCGCGCCGAATCGGGTGGTGCTGCCGCGCGGGCGCCCTGCAAATCGCGCTCCCGAGCCGGAGCAGGCCCAGGGCGGCCGCCTCGTCGCCCCTTTGCTGCTCCAGCAGCACACGCGCAGCACGCGCCCGTTGCTGGCGCAGCAAGGGGGCATCCGGCATAGCGGAATCAGGTCTTCGCAAGCGGACGTCAGGGGGCGGGCTCGGGCTGACGGGCATCGGCGAGGGCGGCGGTTGGGTCGTCGACGGCGGGAGGGCTTGGCGGCGGGATGCGCAGGGGCGCAGCGAGCCGGCGGCGGGGTGCAGCGCGCCGGCGGCGGGGTGCAGCGCGCCTCCGGCGGGGCATGAGGAGGTATGGCCCCTGCGCGCTCCGCGCGTCATCTCCTCGTGAGCCGCATGTGGCTCGTCATCGTCGTTGGCGACCGGCCGATCGTCATCGAGGAGCCCTGGATGCAGAACGCCTTGCCCCACGGCTCCCGGAAGTCGAGCGTGAGCGTCAAGATGTCACCGGAGACCGCCCAGGTGCCAGTCTCGGTCGTCGTGCTCTCGCTTCGCGCGGTCATGTCGCACACGCAATTCTCACCCACGACGGCGCACCTTCCCCACTTGTGCTCGGGATCGTCTTGATTCAGCGCGGCGTCCAGCTCTTCGCAAGTAAGCCGACATTGCGGCGGGTAGATTGTCGTCATCGATCCACTCGTGGTGCGGGTCATGACGTAGGTACCGTCGACCCGGAACTCGGCGGTTCCGCTCAGCTCGAGGTCGCTCACGTCGTACTGCGCGTCGCAGCCCTCGACGGGACTCCCGTAGGCCGACTGATCGAAGCACTCACCGTCGATCGTCCACGAGCCGGTCGGATCGCCGCCGCAAGCCGCGACCTCCTCGCACCGTCCGACGACGACGTCGTCATCCGAGCAGCCGCACGCGAACAGGGCTGACAGGGACAGGAAGAGCAAAGCAAAGCATGTTCTAGCGTTTGATTTCATCAGACCTCCCGATCACCGGGGCTGCGCAGGAGCCGGACGATGGTGACGAAGGACAACAACAGGGGTGCGCAGGAAGAGCGCGGGGCCGCGCAGGACAGGGACGAGTGTAGCGCAGGACACCAGCGGGACCGTGCAGGAGGGCCGACGGGCCGCGCAGGAAGGCCGACGGGCCGCGCAGGAGGGCCGACGGGCTGCGCAGGAAGGCCGACGGGCCGCGCAGGAGGGCCGACGGGCCGCGCAGGAGGCGCCGGGGCTTGTACAGGAGGACCGGCGGGCTGCCGCTCCGCCTGGTTCCCCCCGCTCCGCGAGCACCTCATCGCCGTGCGCGCCCAGCACGCCGTTGATGTCGCGGCCGGTCCCGGCTCGGAGAGGCGGCGACCGCCGCCGGTGTTGGACGGATATACCCCGTGGCGCTGGACAGCGCTTGGGCCTTGCGGCGCAGAGCCGATCCGTGAGATTTTCCGTGGCGGCACGTCACCAAAGGCGATGATCTGGACAGACCTGGTCCGGCGGCTTCGGTTGACCAATCGACGGATAGTCAGGCGAAATCACGCATGTTCTGACCATTGTACGGAGATGCCTTGACCATGGTCTGCGTCACCGGGTTGGACGGAAGGTTGTCATGAACGCGAAGCAGCTCGTGGCTTACGTAGACGTCGACGATACGCTCGTCCGCTCCTTCGGTTCGAAGCGGATCCCGATGTCAGCGGTCGTCGAGCACGTCCGCCAGCTTCATGAACAGGGAGTAGCGCTGTATTGCTGGAGCACGGGTGGCGCCGAGTACGCCGAAAACTCCGCGCGCGAGCTTGGCGTCGAGCGCTGCTTCATGGGTTTCCTGCCCAAGCCCAACATCCTCATCGACGACCAGCCCCCCGCCGGCTGGCGCGGCCTCGTGTGCGTGCATCCGAACGAAGCGGTATCGAAGAGCGCGCATGACTACGCCGTCATCGTCGCCGCCGGGAGAGGCGCCTAGCACGGCGATGAAGGTGGACGAGCTTCGCCCGCCGCTCATCGCCTGGTCGTCAGGCCTCGCGCAGGCCCACACACTTCAGGAGAAATCATGTTTGACCACGTCAAGTTCGGAGCCAGCGACTATGCGGCGAGCAAAGCGTTCTTCCTCAAGGCGCTCGAACCGCTCGGCATAGCTGTCGTCTCGGAGGGGCCACCGACGTACGGCGTCGAGCTCAGCCCAGGGGGCAAGTCTTCATTGTGCATCTACCAGACCGAGGAGAAGCCGGCGCACCTTCACCTGGCGTTCATGGCCGAGAATCGCCGGCAAGTCGAAGCTTTCTATCGCGCGGCTCTGGAGGCGGGTGGCAAAGACAACGGTGCGCCCGGTCTGCGTCCGCACTACCACGCGAGCTACTATGCAGCTTTCGTCATCGGTCCGGACGGGCACAACATCGAAGTGGTTTGCCACGAACCCGAGGCCTGACCCTTTCGTCGAGGGGACGTCCACAAGCGGGCTTCGCTCACTCGCGTCCGCCCCTCATGTCAAATTCAGGCGACGCAACCTACCCGAGCACCACGATGAGAAATCGCCTTGCAAGCTGCAGTTGCGGCAAATTGTCGGCCGAAGTCGAAGGCGAGCCGGTTCGCGTGTCCGTCTGTCACTGCCTGGCCTGCCAACGAAGAACCGGAAGTGTCTTCGGCGCCCAAGCCAGGTTCAGGCGAGAAAGCGTGAAGATAAAGGGTAGCGGTAAGGACTTCGTTCGAGTCGGAGACGAAGGAACAAAGAGCACCTTCACGTTCTGTCCTGAGTGTGGCGCCACCGTCTATTACGCCATGGCCGGGCACGAGGACATGATCGCCATACCGGTGGGAGCCTTTGCAGATCCGGACTTCCCCGGTCCAACGTACTCGGTCTATGAAGAGCGAATGCACGGCTGGGTGGTCATGCCGCAGGACATCGAGCACATGCGTTAGGACACCGAACAGAAACATCGCGCAGGCCGATGCCCTCCTCTTTGGCCGTGTGACCTACGAAAGGATGGAGGCAGCGTTCCGGCCCGCTCAGCCCTCGCGCGCTGCGCGGATCGCCTCCGCCAGCTGCTCTGGCGTGACCTCCCGGTCCTGCAGCACCGCCGCCGCCCAGGCCGCGACCTCGGCCGGCGTCCGGAAGATGTTCGGCGCGGGCCCCTGCGTCCCGCGGGCCTGCAGCCGCATCATGAGGGCGCGGACCGAGGCGGCGATGAACCCCTCGGCCTCGACGAGCGTGGCCATGCCCTTGAGGTACCCCCCGGTAGCGCTCGCCGCGCGCTGCATCGCCGCCCGGGTCGCCTCGTCGGGCGGCCCGGTGCGCTGGCGGGGGACCACGACCAGGAACGCTGCCCCTCCCGGCTGGCGCGCCGCCCAGGGCTGGAAGAGCGCCCGGGAGCGCTCGACGCCGGCGACGGTGGCCTGCCCGTGCCAGACGAGCAGCATGATCCGCCGCCAGGTCGCCACCACGTATGCGTCCGTCCGCTCCCGCAGCTCGACCTTCACCGACGCGGAGGAGGTCATCATCACCCCGATTGTCCTCCCCGCGGGGTGGCCACCGCAAGGCCCCGGCGTGTCAGGTAGCAGCTTGGCGTCGCAGCCGCGGCGAGGCAGCTCCTCCCAGAGCGCCTGCGCCATCAGCCGCCAGCCCGCGCGCGGGCCGGTGCGACACATCACCGACAGCCTGTACCCCCTCGCCACTGGCAAACGCTATGCGAGCCGGCTCACTCACCGGCCCCGCGTCTTCTCGGCCTTCTGCCGCCGCACCATCTCCGCGATCCAGACCGGCGCGAACGGCGGCGTGCAGCCCGGCGATGCCGGATAGTCCTTGAGCACCTCGAGCCGCTCGCCGATGGCCATTGCGCGGGCGCGCAACCCGGGGTTGCGGATGCCGATCTCGGCGAGGCAGTGGTTCATCGACCACTGCTTCGGGCCCGGCGCCGTCTTCATCTCCGCCTCGATCTGGTCGAGCAGCGCGGGGAGATCGAGGCCGGCAGGGCTCTTCACGACGCGGTCCGTCGTCAGGCTCCAGCCAGCGCGTCCGACCAGGTCGCTCGCGGAGTCCTTCCAGCGCACACGCAGCTCCTCGACGTGGCGCGACGCCTTCACCACGTTGACGATGAACCAGTCGAGCAGCTTGGGATAGCCGATCTCCCGGACCATCGCGTCCAGCTCGTCCGCCGACAAGGCCTTCGGCTTGAACACGAGCGTCGCCAGGAGGCGGGCGTCTGGGTCCCCGGTGCGCCACAGCTCGCCGGCCAGGGCGTGGTCAGCCTTCAGCTGCTTCGCGAGCGCGCGGAGCTGGGTGAGGTTCACGCCGTGGGCGTCTCCGGCGCGGGCGTTGACCTCGCGCATCTTCTCGTTGCACAGCGCGGCGAGGTCCCGCAGGACGTTGGTGAGGCTCATGGGCTGGAGCTAGCCGTATCCGCGGGCCTCCGCTACTGCCTTGCGTCGATGATGTCGAGGAAGTCGTTGTAGGCGTCGATCTTGTCCGCCGTGACCACGTCGAGGCCAAGGTTGAACCGGCTGTCGTCGATCATCCGCGGCGCGAGGACCCCCCTGGTCGCGTCGAGACCGAGGTTCTTGATGCCGTAGAGGATGTAGGGCACGAGATAGCCCTGGTAGTACTGCCGCTGGATGTGCGTGGCCTTGATGCGCCCCTCGCGCATGTAGTCGACCGTACTCGGATGGAAGTCGAAGGCGACGACGGGGAGGTCAGGCTTGCCCGCGGCCTCCGCGGCCATCACGCACCGAAACGCGATGTCGAACAGGCCGAGCAACCCCACGGCGGGCGGGTCCGCGGCCTCGATCTGCTCCTTCATCCCCTCGACGTCCTCGGCCTCGCTCCCGTCGCCCCAGGTGGCCTGACGCACCACGATCTCGTAACCGGCTGCCTCGAGCACCTCCCGGGCGCCCTGCGTTCGATCCGTCCCGTCGAGCCACGTCGGGTCGGCGTTGCCGTGGATCACCACGGTGCCCGGCGCCGGCGGCAGCATGGCGAGCAGGGTCTCCCCTGCCGTCGCTCCGGCAGCCCTGCCGAGGGTCCCGACGTGGAGCGCGCGCCTCGACGCCGCAAGGTCGTTGTCGAGCGTCACCACGTGGACCCCCTGCGCGACGGCGGCGTCGATGGCGGCCGCGTTGACGTCGCCGAACGGCGTGATGCCGATCGCTTCGACGCCATCCAGCAACACCTGTTCGATCTGCTGATTCTGGATCTCCATGTCTCTCTGCTGATCGCCCGTCGGCTCGAGGGACCCGAGCACGTTGCCGGTGACGTCGAGCTCCCCCATGGCGCGCATCGCGCCCTTGGCCATCGGCGCAAAGAAGCCGGTGACGGCCTTCAGCAGCACCGCTGCCTGCATCGGCTCGCCCGGCTCCTCGTTGATCTCGGCGACGAGGGCGTCGATCGTCGCCTCGAGCTCCACCGGAGTGAACTCGTTCTCGACCGCTGGCCTCCGTACGACGCGTGAGGCGCTCCCGCCGCTGTCCGAGGTGTCGTCCGGTGCGCACGCCGCCGTCATCAGCGCAAACCCGAAGGCTGCCACCCAACGTCGTCCAATCCTCGTCATGAGACCTCCTCTTCCGTGGGTCGTCCGGCCCCGCGCGATACCCCCGCGCGAGAACCGGGCTTGTGGCGAGATCACTCTCCGAAGGCGTGCCATGTGACGGACACGGGGGCGCGATCCACGAAGGTGTCGCACGATGTCGAGAGAAGAGACACGAGCCCCACGAGCAGCCTGCTCTGCTTGCTGCGCATGATCCGTTTGCTACGAGCGGACCACACGCCGGTTCGACCTGTCAAGAGCGCAAGAGACGGTCACGAGGGCCAGAACAGCCGCTCACGCGATCGGTGAACGACAGAACACAACCAGAGACATCTCGTGACGTGGCGGGTGGTCGCGGGCGCCATCGAGCTTCGGGGACCGTGGTAGGGCCTGCGGACCTTCTGCTCTCACACGGCCCTTCACGCGCACGGGCTCATCGCCCCTCACAGGCGCCGTCGGCCGGCGCCGGGGGCCAACGGCCCAGCGTGCTGTCTACTCCGGCTGCCCGCCCAGCTGCGTCACCGCCCTCGATCCCGCCTCGATCCCGCGCCGCAGGCACTCCGCCTCGCCCGCGCCCTCGAGCTCCGCGGCGATGAACCCGGCCGCGAACGCGTCGCCGGCCCCGGTCGTGTCCACCACCTCCACCCGCGGCGCCGGCTCGTCGAGGCGCACGCCATGCCGTCCGCCGACCGCCGCGCCCCGGGCGCCGCGCTTGACGATCACCCGCTCGAAACAGCCCCCCAGCGCGACCATCTGCTCGTCGAGGTCACCGGTGCCCGAGAGCGCCTCCGCCTCGTCGGCATTGGCGAGCAGCGTCGACATCCCTCTCGTCCACTCGAGGAACGTCCCGACCCCCACCTCCCGCAGGAAGCCCGCCGACGCGGCGTCGATGGCGACCGGGACGCCGCGGCTCCGCGCCTCTCCGGCGAGCCACAGCGCTGCCCGCCGAGGCCCTCCGGCGAACAGCGAATAACCCGAGACGAGCACCAGCCGCGTCTCGTCCAGGAGCCATACCGGCATGTCCGAAGGCTCGAGCATGAGGTTCGCCCCCCGGTCGGTGAGGAAGCTCCGCTCCCCGTCGGCGTCGACGAGGATGACCAGCACGCCCGACGGCTCCTGCGGGTCGGCCACGAGGATCGGGTCGACCTGGAAGCCCTTGAAATAGGCCTCCAGGCGCGGCTTGTCTCCAGCCCCTACCCGGGCGACGAACGACACCTTCGTTCCCATCGAGCCAAGCCACACCGCCTGGTTCGCCCCCGAGCCTCCCGGCCGGCTCTGGATCCTGGCGCGCCGGTCCGAGCCGCGCACCAGCGGCCCCTCGGGGCGGACGATCACGTCCGTCATCACGTCGCCCACCACGAGCACGCGGCCGGCCTCGCTCATGCCTTGGCCTTCAGCTTCGCCTTCCTGGACCCGAGCTTGCTACTCGCCAATTTGCTCATCGCCACCGCGATCTCCGCCGCCACCGCCGCGTTGTTCTCGACCAGAGCGATGTTGGCGAGGAGGCTCTCGCCCCTGGTGAGCTCGACGATGCGCTTCAAGAGGAACGGCGTCAGCGCCTTGCGGCTCACGCCCTCTGCGTCGGCGCCCTTGATCGCCTCCTCGATCCACGCCTCCATCGCCCTCGGGTCCACGGCGTGGCTCTCTGGGATCGGATTGGCCACCAGGACCCCGCCCATGCCGAGCTCGAACTGCAGCGCGATGACCCTGGCCGCTTCCTTGGCGCTCTCGATCCTGTGGTCCACCTTCTGCCCGCTCTGCCGCGCCCAGAAGGCCGGGAAATCCTCGGTCCTGTAGCCCAGGACCGGCACGCCGTTCGTCTCCAGCGTCTCCAGCGTCTTTGGAATGTCGAGGATCGATTTGGCCCCCGCGCAGACCACCGCCACCTGCGTTCGACTCAGCTCCTCGAGGTCAGCGGAGATGTCGAAGGTCGTCTCCGCCCCGCGATGCACGCCGCCGATGCCGCCCGTGGCGAACACCCGGATACCGGCCCAGGCCGCCGCCATCATCGTGGTCGCCACCGTCGTTCCGGCCATCGCCCCCGAGACCAGGAGCGCCGCCACGTCGCGCCGCGAGGCCTTCGCCGCCTTGCCGCCCCCCCTGGCCAGCCGCTCGAGATCTTTCGCCTTCACGCCGACCTTGAGCTCGCCGTCCATGATCGCGATCGTCGCCGGCACGGCCCCGTTCCGGCGGACTGTCGCCTCCACGCGCTGCGCCATCTCGAGGTTCTGCGGATACGGCATGCCGTGCGTGATGATGGTCGATTCCAGCGCCACCACCGGACGTCCGCCGGCGAGCGCTTTCCTGACCTCGGGCGAGATGGAGAGATGGTCCTTGACCGACACGGTGGAATCCTTTGGCTGCGAGGGGCTCTCGCCCAAGGAATCCAAACGGTCCGGAGACGTCAAGCCCCGACTGCGGGACCTGCTCTCGGTCGACAGGTGATGGTCATGTTCGACCCGGCCGCGAGGGCCTGGCGCGCCGCCCGGCGCGCCGCCCGGCTGGCCTGGCGGCGCGCCGGGCGGACCGGGTCAGACCGCAGGCGGCTCGGTCTGGCGTTGCCAGGCGCGGTGCAGGGCGATCGCCTTGACGAACGCCGCGGCCGACGCGGCCACCGCGTCGTCGGGCAGGACGAGCAGGCCCGGGTCGTCGTCCGCGCCGGCGGCGGCGGCCTTCACGCCCGCGGCCGCGGCGAGCGACGCGGCCGACGTCGGCACGAGCAGGGGCTTGCAGTGGCGGTACTGGAGCTGGACGAACTCGACCGCGAGCCCGTCGCGCGCCAGCGCCGCCGCGCCCGCGCCGGTCGGCAGCGCCGCCGCGTCGAAGAGGACGCTCGGGGCGGTCTCGAACGTGACCTCGACCGGC
Source organism: Sorangium sp. So ce1153 (assembly GCF_051521595.1). NCBI lineage: Bacteria > Pseudomonadati > Myxococcota > Polyangiales > Polyangiaceae > Sorangium > Sorangium sp. So ce1153. The sequence continues at coordinate 9,101,778 of NZ_CP150361.1, read as the reverse complement.
AGCTCGTCGCCCTCGGCGGTGCGCACCACGCCGAGGCGCTCACCGACGTAGCGGGGCACCGCGCCCGCCGTCAGCAGCGCGTCGTAGAGGGCGCCCGCCGCCGCGCCGCTCACGCCGTTGGCGAGGAGGATGGCGACGCGGCGGCCGAGGATGCGGCCGTCGCCGGGCCGGGCGAACAGCGACAGGGCCCCCGACACGGCGACCTCGGGGGCCTTGACGGGCGGCGCCACGACCGAGAGCGGCTCGGGGAGCTGCATGCCGAGATCGGCCGCGACGCGCGCGGCCAGCCCCTCGTCGACGTTCCGCACCATCGCGACCATGCGCTCGCGGATGGCCTGCGTCTGCACGCGCGTCAGCTCGAAGCGGAACGCGCGCGCGATGTGCTCGCGCTCGATCGGCGTCTGGCTCGCCCAGAAGAGGCGCGCCTGCGTGTAATGGTCGGCGAACTTCTCGGGCTTGCCGCGCAGCTTGGTCGGCTCGGTCGTGGCCTGTTGCGCCAGCAGCCGCTCGGCGACCGAGGTGAAGCCGCGCGCGCCGGCCTGGAAGGGGCAGCCGCCGGCGAGCGAGTTGGGCTCGTAGTTCACGCGACCGCGGTTGATCGTCTGGCGGTGGAACCCGTCGCGCTGGTTGTTGTGTATCTCGGCGACGGGCGCGTTGATCGGGATCTCGTGGAAGTTCGGCCCGCCGAGGCGCGTGAGCTGCGTGTCGAGGTACGAGAAGTTGCGCCCCTGCAGCAGCGGGTCATTCGTGAAGTCGATGCCAGGGACGATGTGCTGCGTGCAGAACGCGACCTGCTCGGTCTCGGCGAAGAAGTTGTCGGGGTTGCGGTTCAGGACGAGCCGGCCGACTGTCCGCAGGGGCACGAGCTCCTCCGGCACGATCTTGGTCGCATCGAGCACGTCGAAGCTCCACTTCTCGGCCTCTTCCTCGGTGAACGTCTGGATCTGCAAGAGGTACTCGGGGAACGCGCCGCCCTCGATGGCCTCCCAGAGGTCGCGGCGGTGGAAGTCGGGGTCGGCGCCCGAGAGCTTCACCGCCTCGTCCCAGTCGAGCGAGTGCGTGCCGAGCACGGGAGTCCAGTGGAACTTCACGAGCGTCGCCTGGCCGGCCTCGTTGACGAGCCGGAAGGTGTGCACCCCGAAGCCCTGCATCGTGCGGAAGCTGCGCGGGATCGCCCGGTCGCTCATCTGCCACATGATGTGGTGCATCGACTCGGGCATGAGCGAGATGAAGTCCCAGAAGGTGTCGTGCGCGCTCGAGGCCTGCGGCATCTGGTGGTGCGGCTCGGGCTTCACGGCGTGCACCACGTCGGGGAACTTCATCGGATCCTGGATGAAGAAGACGGGCATGTTGTTGCCGACGAGGTCCCAGTTGCCCTCGTCGGTGTAGAACTTCACGGCGAAGCCGCGCGTGTCGCGCACCGTGTCGGCGCTGCCGCGCTCCCCCGCCACGGTCGAGAAGCGCACGAACACCGGTGTCCGCTTGCCGACCTTCGCGAACGGCGCGGCCTTGGTGAGCGAGGTGATGTCCTCGGTACACTCGAAGTAGCCGTGCGCGCCCGAGCCGCGCGCGTGCACCACGCGCTCGGGGATGCGCTCGTGGTCGAAGTGCGTGATCTTCTCGCGCAGGATGAAGTCTTCGAGCAGCGTCGGGCCGCGCAGCCCCGCGCGCAGCGAGTTCTGGTTGTCCCCGACGGGCACGCCCTGATTCGTGGTCAGCGCCCGGCCGAGCGAGTCGGCGCGGTGCTTCAGCAGCGGCCCCTGATTCAGGTTCTTGCCAGGCGCCGCCTTGGCGCCGTTCTTTTCTGACTCGTTGCTCTCGGTGATCGTGCTCGCGGTCGCGTCGAGGTTCTCGGGCGTCGCCGTGGCACCTTGCGGCGGCTGTGACAATTTGCCGCGTAGCGCGTACTCGGCGGGTTTGTTCACATTTTCAGGGATCGCCGCGACGAGCGCCTCGGTGGCGTCGATCTTCGCGTCGAGGCGGTCGGCGGTCGCGAGATTGCGCACCCCTTCGTCGTCGCTGCTCGTCCCGCTGCCGAGCGCGGTCGCCGCGCGCTCGAGGAGGCTGCGTTTCGGCCGCGCGGCCCGCGGCTTCGCCGACGGGCCGCCCATGGACTGCTTCGCGCTGCCCGCGCCCTTCTCGTTCGGCGCTGGCTCTTTGGACGATGACTTCGCGGGGTCTTTTCGATCGGTCATGCGATGGCCTCCAGTCGGGAGCCGGGGCTCCCAGCAAGGAGCACACCAGCGCAGACGCCGGGCGACCGGCGTGCGGCTGAGCCCGTTGGTCCCATGCGCAGGGCGACCCCGGTGGCCCGCTCAGCGCTGGCCGTATTCGTCGTGGCGGCGGAACCAGATGCCCGTCTATGTGTGTCGTCATCGCTCTTCTCTCCCTCGGGGGCCTATCGTCGTTCGTGCCGTTCTCGATACGACGCGCTGGCTCTTGGTCGTGAGAACTTTAGGACCGGGCATGGCGCCGTGGGAGTAACAGGTGTGTCGGGGGCCCGAGGGACTCGAGCATCACGGCCGCGTCGCGTGAGCTCGCAAAAAACGAGCGTGCCTGACATCCTGCATTGTGGCCAGAGGCCGGAGCAGGGCTGTGGTATCCTGTTGCAGGAGGACGGCCCCGCATCCCTCGCCCGCGGCACCTTCTTTGCTAACCACTTGCCGACCGTTTGCTAACGGCGGGGCCGTCGTGCCGTGGGCGCACCCTGGAAAGGGAAAAACGATGCGCAACATGCTCCTTCGGTTCCACGTCGTACCGATCCTGGTCGCCCTCGCCGCCGGCTGCTCGGGCGAGGTGAGCCAGCCCATGCCCGGCGTCGACGGCGCCCAGCGCCCACCGGATCAGCCGCCCGAGCCGCCGACAGATCAGCCGCCGGAGCAGCCGCCCGAGCCGCCGACAGATCAGCCGCCCGAGCAACCGACGGATCAGCCGCCGCTCGGGCCCGAGCAGCAAGCGGAGCTCGCCGCGCTGCTCGCCGAGCGGGACGCCTCGGCGAGCATGACCGCCGAGGACTTCGCCGCGAAGTATCCCGTCTCCCTCGCGTCGGGCCTGTCCTACGCGCCGGCGGACGCCGAGGGCCTCGCGCTCCTCCAGAGCACCTCGCTCGCCCTCGACGGGGATGAGCTCGCGAAGCTGTCCGAGAACGGCTTCGTCATCTCGAGCAAGCAGTCCTTCCCGACATTCGTCTACGGCTACGAGAGCATCTACGCGCTCGATCTGCCGCTCTACGTGTCCGCGGACTCGATCCTGTACGCGGTCCACCGCTCGTACGACGCGATCCTGAAGACCCTCGAGTACGCCTCGTTCGCGCCCGATCTCGGGAAGATGCTGAAGGAGATGCGCGCGCGGCTCGCCGAGGGCGCCGGAGGCGAGTTCGGCGCCGAGGCGCGCGCGGACGCGGACCTCTTCACGGCCGTCGCGCTCGCGCTGCTCGAGGGCGCGCCGGTCGCTCCCGTCGCGGGCGCCAGCGCCGCGACGATCGACGAGCTCGTCGCGCGCGGCGAGGCCCACCAGGGCATATTCCCGGTGCGCCTCTTCGGCTCCGACCGGCTCGTGGACTTCTCGCAGTTCGAGCCCCGGGGCCACTACGTCGACGCCCTGCTGCCGGACCTCGCTCGGTACTTCCGCAGCATGACGTGGCTGGGCCGCGTGGATTTCCGCTTCCTCGAGACCCAGTCGGACGGCACCCAGCGCTTCCAGCGGCGGCAGCTCGAGGGCGCGTACGTGCTGCGCGCCCTGGCCGGCGCGGACACCCTCGCCCGCTACAAGCGCATTGACGACGCGATCCAGGCATTCGTCGGCGAGAGCGACACCATGACCCTGCCGGAGCTCGACGAGCTGCTCGAGGACCTCGGCCTCAGCGACGCCGCGGGCCTCGCCGGCGTCCCGGACGCGCGGATCGCCGAGGTCATCGTGAAGGAGGGGCACGGCACGCAGCGGATCGCGAGCCACCTCATGATCAACGGGCTCGACAGGGGCACGATGCCCCTCTCGTCGAGCTTCGCGCTGCTCGGCCAGCGGTATGTGGTCGACTCGCACGTCTTCTCGAACGTGGTTTATGACCGGGTGAAGGGCGGCGCCGTCAAGCGCATGATGCCGAGCCCGCTCGACGTGGCCTTCGCGGCGTTCGGCAACGATCAGGCGGGCCAGATGCTCGGTCCGGAGCTCGGGCAGTTCGACTACGCGCCCGACCTGCACATGATGCGCGTGCTCGTCGACGCGCACCCCGAGGACTTCTGGGAGAAGAACCTCTACAACCGCTGGCTCGGCGCGCTGCGGGAGCTGTCGCCGGCGCGGGCGCTCGGCGACGGCGAGGAGCTGCCCGGCGTGGTCAAGACCGAGGCGTGGGGCCGGCGCCTGCTGAACACCCAGCTCGCCTCCTGGGCCGAGCTCCGCCACGATGCGCTGCTCTATGCCAAGCAGTCGTACACGGGCGGCACCACGTGCGAGTTCCCGGACGCCTACGTCGACCCTTACCCGGCGTTCTTCGCGCGCATCGCCGAGCTGGCCGAGCACGGCGGCGAGGTCGTCAGCACGCTCGATCTGTCGAGACCGCCGTCGTTCGAGCCGCAGCTCGAGCAGCACCTGTCGACGTACTTCTCGCAGCTCCGCGACGTCGCGCGGACGCTCGGCGAGATGGCCGCGAACCAGCGCGCCGGCCTGCCCCTCACGCCGGAACACCTCGATTTCATCAACCAGGCCGTCAAGGTCCAGCGGGGTTGCGGCGATCCGTGGGGCGCCACCGGGTGGTACGCGCAGCTCTTCTACGACGCGCTGACGAGCGTGACGCAGGATCCGACGATCGCCGACGTGCACACCCAGCCGACGGACGCGGGCGGCGCGCCGGTCGGTCGCGTGCTCCACGTGGGCACCGGCCTGCCGCGGCTCATGGTCGTGACGGCCGATCCCTGCGGCGGCGCGGCGCGCGCGTTCGTGGGGCTCGCGTCGTCGTACTTCGAGGAGATCACCGGGGATTTCGAGCGCATGACCGACCAGGAGTGGGCGGGCGAGATCCAGAGTGCGACGCCCGACGACGTGCCCTGGATGAGGGACCTCGTCTCCCGCTGATCCCGTCTCTGCGGCGCGCTCAGGAGCTCGCCTTGAGCGCGTCGAACTCGCCTGGATCGTGAATGGTGGGGGGGGTGATCCCGCCACCGATGAAGTCTTCGGTCCGGTCGTACATGCCGAAGTGGGTCACCGGCTCCGAGCCGTCCGGCGCCGGGAACCCATCCGCGCCTGCCCTGACCCCGAGGGCGTTCATCAGGTTGCAAAAGTACTTGTTGATCGGCGCGTTGGCGAGCGACGGATCGGTCCCCGTGGACTGGGTGGTCGCGTCGACCTCGCTCGGAGCGCCGTCGGCACACACGATCTCGCTGTTGCCGGCCGTGAGATCGGGTGAGCCGTCCTCGACGTTCACGGCGCAGCCGGTCTTGAAATAGCCGCCGGCGCTGCCGACCTGGACGATGGGCAGGTTGTTGAGGTTGCGGGCGCAGCCGTCCGACGCGTCCTGGAACCAGACGGCCGCGCTGTTGTCGAGGAGCGTGCCGTCGCCCTCGTCGATGCCGTTCAGCTGCTCGACGAGGTGGGCGAACTTCCTCGCATAGTAGTCGTCGATCTTGAGGAGCATGTCGATCACGCCCGTGACGCAGGTGCCCTGCATGCCCGCATTGCCCAGGCGATACGAGAGACCGGCGCTCTCCATCGCCAGGCCGAGCCCCTTGAAAACGAAGTTCGCGGGGTACTTCAGGACGATGACGGGGGTCGCGTTGCACGCCGCCGCGAGCACGGCGAGGTTCGAATAGAGGTCCGCTCCGTCCAGACTATCCGAGATTCGCCGCGTCAGCACGTCGTCGCCGCTCGAGGTCGTGCTCGCCAGGTTGATGTTTTCTTGCGTCGCGCCGAGCGCCGTGGCCAGGGCCGTGTTGCACTGCCCGGAAGCGACGGTCGTCACGGTCTCGTCGAGCATCGCCTTCCAGGCCTCCAGCTTGTTCCTGTCCGCACGGCTCATGTCGAGGCGCGCGAGCGAGTCGAGATCGTGCCGCACGAGGTCGATGATGCTCTTGCCGCGGATGGCGTGATACGTGTCCGGAGAGGGGAGGGGGTCCGTGAACAAGCCCGTGAGCTTGGCCAGGATCTCCGCCGGCGCGCCCAGACCCGGATACTGGGTCACGGGCGCCGAGTACGAGATCGCCGTGGGAGCGCCCTCGCGGAAGTTTCCCACGCGCAGGAGCAGGGGCTCGCCGTCCGGGCTGAGCTGTCGCGCGATGACGTGGTCCAGCGAGGGACCGGTCGGTCTGGCCTCGAACTTCGTCGCGGTCTCGAAGCTGAACGGATCGTCGCTGTTGGGAGTGACCGGGTGGCAAGTGAGGTACGACCCGTTCACCTGCAAGTGGCGATCGTTGCCCTGCCCACGCTCCAGCTTCGGCGTCCACTCGTTCATCGCGCGGATGCCTCGGGGCATGAGGAGCTTGTCGACGTAAGGCGTCAGGTGCTTGAGCGTCGTCGACTGGAGGTCCGCTGCGGTGAGCGCGCCGTGCGATTTCTTCGGGAAGAATCGCGTCGTGATGCAGCCATAGTGCGTGTACATCACGATCAGCCGCTTCGGGGGCGTGGCCGGCTGCGCCCTCACGGAGCTGTCGCTGATCGAGCCGAGGAACGGCGCTGCGACGCAAGCTCCGCCCAGCCCCCGGAGGAACACTCTTCGGTTCACGCGCTTTGCCATGATCGTATTCTCCCAGCCTCGATGGACGCGACCGCCCGGCCGCCTGTCATAACGCCCTCTGAATGCCCGCGTTGGTCGAGAGCGATCTCGGAACAGGGCGTCGGAGTGCCCTCGCAGGGTTGCGCAGGCGAGCAACCGAGCACACCGCAGACGTCGGCATCGGTCTGCGCCGCACAGCACGCTCGGCCGGCGCCGCGCGCCGCGCAACTCGACGCGCATCAATCGACGTGTACAGCATGGCTGTATGCGAGGATGAACGCCACGAACCGCTTGATTTTCAGACCAAATTTGATCATTCTACCCGCTGAAGAGGGCGTTCCTCGCCCCGCGCAGCTCTTGCCTGCGGGCGACGTGGTCAGAAAAGTTCGACCTCACCGGTCCCATTCACCGATCGCGCGTCACCTCTGCAATCCGAAGCTCGAAGCCTTTTGCTTTGATCCAACGGGAGCGAGAGCTAAACCTTCTCTCTCACCATCCTCGTCGTGAACCATGGAACTTCGACTCTCAAGCTTCATCGCGGCAGCATTCGTCGCCATCCTGTCCCCGCTCGCAGGCTGCAGCGACACCCCTGACGAACCAGGCGACGGAGGCGGCGGCGGCGCCGGCGGCTCGGATGCCGCAAGTACGAGCGCCAGCGCATCGACCTCGAGCGCGGTCGGGACCGGCGGTTCGGGCGTGACTGGCTCGAGCAGCGTGAGCACCAGCGGCGCCGGCGGCTCGACCGGCAGCGGCAGCGGCGTCGAACCGACGTTCGAGACGGTGAAGTACGTCATCGAGAACGTCACTTGCTTCGGGGCGGGTTGCCATAACGACGAGATGAACCGCCTGGACTTGCAGGTGGACGGAGAGCTGCACTCGCGGCTGACCTCGCACATCACCGAAGATTGCGGCCCGCTCGTCGATACCAGCAATCCGCAAGAGAGCGCGCTCATCAAGGTCCTGAAGGGGCCGTGCGGCTCGACGCCGCGGATGCCCCTCGAGTGCATCAACGATGGGGACGCCAAGTGCGTACCCGCCGACTATATCGAAGCGATGACGCAGTGGATCGCTGACGGCGCGCAGGAGTAGCAGGGCCTGACGATCTGGGGCACCCGCCCGGGTGCCCCGCTCGAGGTCTCCCGCACGTCCCGCTGCTTCAGCAAATCGCGCGCACAAGCCAACGTTGGTTTGCCGACACGCCCTGGTGTCGGGGATCGGCCGCGCGACTCATCGGATGCCCTACTGCATTGTAAACGCGCCTGCCGGGTATGCGGCTTGAACAGGTCCGGGCGTGTCCACGATGTTCGTCTCGAAGGCCCAGCTGCCACCCGGCGGAATTGGCGCGGCGCCGCGGGCGGTCGCCACGCCGAGCGGACGCCCGACGCGATTGACCGAGAAGACGGTGGCGGAGGGAGTGCTCACCGCCACGTCGAACCCGTTGAGGAGCGTGCCCGTGTACGCCGTGCCGGCGCCACCCTTCACGGCCATCACCTGGCTGATGGCGAGGCCATCGATGGGAACGACGTCGAGGGCGAAGTAAGGGCACCGGTAGAGGACGTATCCCACGTCTTCGATCACGATGTCCGAGGGCAAGTCCAGCACCGCGGCCATGGTCACGTCACCTGGACCCACGCACGCAGCGATGGCGCCCGAGCCGTCCGTGAGTCGATAGAAATGCTGGGTGAGCAACCCGTTGATCCCAGCTGCCAGGGACTGCTGGGCCTTGTCGTAGAGCTCGACGGAAACGGCCGCGCTGCAGGCATGGGCATCGCCGTTGTTCCTCAAGGCGGCGTAGAGCTCGGTGTTGGTCGGTCCTTTGCGAAGGGTCAGCGCGATCAAGTCGAGCACGCCGTTTCCGCCGGGGACCGCCATGATGGTGAGGTCTTCCGGGACGATGAGCGCGTCGTCCCCCGCGTCACCGCCGGACCCGGCACCGCCGCCCGCTTCGCCGCCGGACCCGGCACCGCCGCCCGCTTCGCCGCCGGACCCGGCACCGCCGCCGTCCCCGGCACCGCCGCTCGCTCCGCCGCCGCCGGTCTGACCCGGTGCACCCCCGCTGCTGGAGCTCGCTTCGCTCGAGCAGGCCAGCGGGAGGAGCATGGCAGCAAGGAGGAGGAGGCGCTTCGCCAGCATGAACATGAGAAGTGATGCCCAGCCTATCGCTGTCCGCCATCGTCGGGCAGCACGGGGTCGCGGAGTGAAGCACAAACGCAAAGACCCCTCCGGCAAGGAGAGGTCTTTGGAACCGAGCTCGTCCGAGTGTTCAGGACCTCGATCCGGGAGCGCTCAGGCCTTGAGCTCTGCGAACCCGCCCGGATTGTGGATCGTGGCGCCGGCGACCTTGCCCTTGCCACCGATGAAGTCTTCCGTCTTGTCGGAGTAGCCGAAGTGGGTCACTTCCTCGGAGCCGCCCTTCGCAGGGAAGCCGTCCGCACCCGCCTTCACGCCCATGGCGTTCATGATGTTGCAGAAGTACTTGTTGACCGGCGCGTTCGCGATCTTCGGATCGGTCCCGGTGCCTTGATTGATGCCGTTGACCTGGCCGCTGCCGCTGGCGCACTGCGACATGCTGTTGCCGTTCGTCGGGGTCGACCCGGGGTCGACGTTGATGATCTGGCCGGTCTTGAAGTACCCGCCGGCGCTGCCGGCCTGGATGATCGGCGCGTTGTTCAGGTTGTGCGCGTTGCCGTCCGACATCTCGTTGAACCAGATGGCGGCGCTGTTGTCGAGGAGCGTCGACCCGTTCCCCATCGGGATGCTGTCGAGCATTCCGACGAGGTTCGCGAACTTCTGCGCGTAATACTGGTCGACCTTCAGGAGCCACTCGAGCGCGTTGGGCAGGCAGCTGCCCGTCATGCCCGCGTTGTCGAGGCGGTGCGAGAGGGAGTGCGACTCCATCGTGATGCCGAGCCCCTTGAAGTTGTAGTTCCCCGGGTACTTCAGGAAGATCACGGGGTTGGCGTTGCAGGCGGCCGCGAGCGCCGCGATGGCCGAGTAGATATCCGCCCCGTCCAGGTCGCCGGAGACCTTGGTCGTGAGGACGTCGACGCCCAGGCCGCCCCGCGCCGCCTTGGAGGCGTTGTCCGACGTCGCGCCGAGCATCGCGCCGAGCTCCTCGGTGCACTGCGCGGAGGCCACCACGGTCCCCGTCGAGTGGAGGAGCTCCTTCCAGGCCGCCAGCTTCCGCTTGTCGGCGCTGCTCATGTCCATCCGCTCGAGCGTCTCCAGGTCGTCCTTCACGAGGTCGAGGACGCTCTTGCCGCGGAGCGCGGCGTAGGTGTCCGGAGACGTCGGCTCCCCCGCCGTGAAGAGGCCGGTGAGGCTGCTGAAGGCCTGCTGCGCGTTGATGCCCTTGTACATGGTCTCGGAGGCCGAGTACGAGATCGCCGATTGAGCGCTGTCGTTCTGACCAGCCGTGTTCAAGAGCAACGGCGTGCCGTTGGGGCTGAGCTGCTGGGCCATGACGTGATCCAGCGACGGACCGACAGGCTTCGCGTTGAACTTGGTCGCCTGGTCGAAGCTGAACGGGTCGTTGCTGTTCGGGGTGACCGGCTGACAGGTGAAGAGCGACCCCACGATCTGCGTGTGGGAGTCGTTCCCCTGCCCACGCGTCATGTTGGCGGTCCACTCGTTCATCGTGCGGATGCCGCGCGGCATGAGGAGCTTCTTCGCGTAGGGAGCGAGGGCCGCGAGGCTCGTCGGCGTGAGGTCGGCCGCCGTGAGCTCACCCGAGGTCTTCTCCGGGAACCACTTGTTCGTGACGCACCCGTAGTGCGTGAACATCACGATGAGCGCTTTCCCGGAGGAAGTGGTGTCGCCCTTTGCGGTGCGCTCCCACACGGAGCTGAGGAACGGCGCGGCCAGGGCAGCACCGCCCATGCCGCGAAGGAAGATTCTTCGGTTCAGTTGCTTGCTCATGGTCAACATTCCTCAGATTTCACTGCGTTTCGCGGACTCGGACGCGGAACGAATCGGCTTGAGTGAGATCGGCCATCAGGTTGAGAATGCTGTAGCCGCTCTCAGACAGCTTGGTGTCGAGCATGTCGACCACGCACTTGTCTTTCCCGTTCGGGGCGCGCCCGAAAGCATACGAGATCCACGCCTGGGCGTAAAGCTGCTTCGCCTTCTGAACCTGAGCGATCTCCTGCATGAGCTGCGCCGGAGAGGAGATCTCCTTCACGTTGCCGTCGCCGAAGTCGATGGTGTTCGTCGTGACGCTCGCGTCGATCGGACCGCCGAGAGGATCGGTCGTCTGCAGCTGTCCAACGCCGTCGAAGCCCTCCATCACGAACCCGGGCGGATTGATGATCGCGTGGCAGCCGGCGCAGGCAGCAGGCTTCGTCAGCGCCTCGACCTTCGCGCGTTGCGTCGCGAAGTCGCCCTCGACGGTCATCATGGTGGCGCCGGGGATGGGCGGACCCGGATTGACGCCGAGCAGGTACACCGAGATGAACGCGCCTCGCAGGATCGGGCTCGTGGAGTCGTAGCCCGCGTAAGAGCTCAAGAACCCGGCGCGGGTCAAGAAGCCCGGCCGCTGGCTCGCGTCCAGCTCCACCTTGGTCAGCTCGGTGCCGTACGCCGAAGGATCGAGCCCATAGATCGCCGCGTTGTCCTTGTTGACGAAGGCGACGTTGCTGAGGAGGAGGTCCTGGAACGAGCCGTTCTCGAACGCGACGTCCTCGAAGAAGGCGTCGAGCTCGGCCTTCCAGCTGTTCTTGGCGTCATCGGAGTACAACGGATACGTCTCGGTGTCGTGATCCATCTTCCACCAGTGGGCGTTTCCGTTGTCCATCTGCGCCCAGTTGCGGTGGAACGCCGTCACGAGCGGCCCGGTCTTCTCGCGCACGGCGATCATCCGCTGCGCCTGGGCCAGGATCTGCTCCTTGGTCTGGAGCTCGTTGCCGTCGGCCGCCGCGTTCAGCGCGTCATCCGGAACGGAGCCCCAGAGCAAGTACGAGAGCCGCGTCGCCACTTCGTGGCTGGAGAGCTGGATGCCCTTACCCGACTGATCCTGGGTGGTCGTCAGCTCGGGGAGCATGAGGAACGAGGGCGACACGAGGAAGGCGAGCAACGTCGTCTCGGCGACCTCGGCCGGCGTCCCTGGCGGCGTCGTCTGGCCCAGCTTCATGAACCGCGCGACCTCCGCCTCGGTCAGCGGGCGGCGGAACGCCTTGCGGCCGAAGGTCTTGATGGTCTGCTCGAGGCAGCCGGCCGCCGCAGGGTCGCAGCTGATGAACTTGGACTTGTTCGGCCCGGCCATGACCGCTTTGGCGATCTCCGCGGCAGCGTCTTGATAGAACTGCCACGCGGTGGCGTCCATCGGGCCGTCGGAGTCGTCGACGAGCATCTCGGACGGCGGCTTGTTGTCGGCGCCCACGCCGGTGACGCCGAGGAGGTCCCGCACCGTGTTGTCGTACTGCCGGTTCAGCAAGCGCGGCAGCTGGGTCGTCATCGGGATGCCGGGGACGCAGACATCCGGAGGCCCATTGTCGATGCCCCCGCTATCCCCGCCCGCCGTGCCGCCGCCGGAGGTCTCCCCGCCGGGGTCGTCACCGTCCGCGATGGTGCCGGTGCAGCCCGCGAAGAAAGGTGTTGAGGTTAGAAAAATCGTCGTACCGATGTACGAGAGGTGTCTTAATGTTCGCATGCGCATGCGACTCCTATTCCCGATGCGTGTCGATGTGATCACGGGAGCGAGCCAAATCGATTTCGAGGGGCGTGCCTCCGCCAGGCGAGGCGGCGGCGCCAAAGGTCCTCATGTGAACGTTCACGAAGAAGCCGAGTGACGAGCCCGAGGTTCGTCCATCGGCGTGGACGCCGGCGCCTCGCCGACGCTTTCCTCTAGAGACGTGATAGTGAAACGCCGGCGTACGAGCGGCGCGCTTCTACCCGCTTCGATCTGGAGGGCCGTGCCCCCGCCGAGCGAGGCGGCGTCGCGCGCGAGGCCCCCGGCGCTCCGCCACGTATCGCACGGTGGACTCACGGGTTCGTGATGCCTCCCCCACGAATCACGCGCAGCTCGCCGCGGACCTTCGGCCCGTCACGCCAGCCGCGCGCCGACGAGCCCCCCTTCCTTTAGAGCTCCATCCGCGAGGTACATCAACCGGTAAATTCGCTCGCGCGACCCAGCCACGCCGGGTAGCGCCACCACGAGCGAAGCGTGCGTATCGGGCGGTCTCTTCCGCCCCGGGGAGCCCCCGACGGGAGCTCGTTGGGCCGCGGGGGCTGGCGTTGCTGGCGCGAACGCGCTTCCCTCACGAGTCCAGTACATCCGAAAAGGTGCACTTGGGCCACTCTGACGTTTGCATCGTTCATGGTCGACGCGCTGCGCGACCGTGGACGGCGCGCTGACGCGCTGCACGGCCGCGGGCGACGCGCTGCGCGACCCGAGGTGGGGCGACTTCACCAGTCGACTCGCGAGCGGCCAGGCTGGTCATCAACTGAGCGGCCAGGCTGGTCATCAATAGCGAGGGGCCGGCCACGGCGACGACGCTGGCGGCCCGCCTCGGCCTCGATACAGGCGCGACGTCGTACCACCTGCGCCAGCTCGCCCAGCACGGCTTCCTCGTCGAGGACGAGGAGCGCGGGAACGCGCAGGACCGGTGGAAGGCCGTCCGCCGGTCGACGCGCACGGCGCCGGCCGATGCTCCCGACGCCCACGCCCTCGCTGGCGGGAGGTGGACGGGCGGCCGTCCCCCTCGGTGTCGCCCGACCCGGCTTGCCCGTGACCGGCCACCCGACGGACCGCCGAGATCTCCTGGCGAGGAGACGGCCCTCCACACGCTGGCTCGACAGCTCTGGAGCGCGGCCGGGAGCGCCGGTGAAGAGGCGGTGAGCCGCTCGATCCACAGCCGGCTCCACGCTCACGGTCCTGCTCTTCTCTCGCCCTGAAGACCGCGATTCGCCGACAGACACCGCGGTCGTCGACACGGACATGGCAGGTGTGAGCTGTGTTGCAAGGTGGTGCGAGTGTCCACGGTGATGCCACGTCCGGATCACGTACCATTTGTCGCGTGTGCCCTTGACAGAACGGTCCGCTGTGCGTTGTCATCCGCGCCGGGGGTCAAGCATGTTGCTTGGGATGCTTGCCGGTCCGGAACGCATGGATCGAACCGGCGCCTGGTTCGCTCGCCGCGGTCGACACATGCGCTGGATGCGGGCCGGGCTGCTCGTGGGGCTCGCTTCCCTGGGCTCGGCGTCGTGCTCGCCCACGCCGTCCGAGCTCCCCGAGGACGCGGTCGTCATCGGGGCGCTCCTGCCCTTCACCGGCAGCGAGTCGGCCATCGGGCGCAACCTCGAACAAGCCATGTTGCTCGCGGTCGACGATCTGAACGCCGCGGGGGGGCTCGACGGGAGGCCGTTCGGCATCCGGAGCCGAGACAGCCACTCCAGCGTGGAGCGTGGGTTCGAACAGCTGCTCGACCTGCTCTATGTGGATCAGGTCGCCTACCTCGTGGGACCCGAGGAGAACGAGCTCGCCCGAGAGATCGTGCGGGACGTGAAGGAGCTCGACGTGTTCCACATGCAGCCGGGGTATGCCGCGCCCACCATCGCGCGCAGCGAGACGAGGGGAGGCCGGATGCGGCTCGCCCCCACCTCGCTCGACGTCGGCTGCGCGCTGGCGAGGCTCGCTATCCAGGCGCGCATCGACACGGTGAACAGCCTCGCCGCGCGGGACGACTACAACACCAACGTCAGCAGCGCGTTCTCGACCCAGTTCGCGCGGCTCGGGGGCAGGATCCTCCCGTCGGTGACGTTCACGTCGGGCGAGCAGACGTACACGAAGAAGATCGAGTCCACGTTCGCGGCGAACGCCGAGCGCACGCTCCTCGCGGCGTACCCCGCCACCGCCTCGACCATCGTGACCGAGTGGGCCGTCTCCGGACGCCCGGGCACCTGGTTTCTCGGTCCGGCGCTGCGCACCGACGTGCTCCTCGCCAACATCCCGACGGGCTCCCTCGACGGGTATTTCGGGGTCTCGCCGTCGCTCAGCCTGCGGAGCGAGTGCGATGTCACGGGCGCGGCCGAGGAGAAGGTCGCCTGCGCGACCGGGAACGCCGCCGCCTTCATCGACCACTTCTCGCGCCGGTGGGACGGCGAAGCGCCGCTGCCCGCGGCGCACTTCTACTACGACGGCGTCGTCCTCATCGCGATGGGCCTCGTGTACGCCCAGGCGACGAGCGGGACGATCCCCTCGTCCGGGAACGAGCTGCAGAAGATCGTTCGCGAGCTCAACAACCCCGACAACGAGGCGGCCTCGTGGCGGGACATGGGGGCGGCGATGGCCAAGCTCCGCGCGGGGATCCCGCTCCGGTACGTCGGGGCAGCCGCAGAGTACGAGTTCGACGAGTACGGGGCGAACATCCACCGGTTCATGCAAAGGTGGACCATCGAAGGCGACGCCTTCGTCGACCTGTCCCCCGTCTCCGTGGCGTGCAACACCGATATATGATCTCGCCGCAAGCGAGCGTCTCGCGCAGGATCACGCAAGAACGATCGTCACGCGACGCGGGGCGCCGCGCGCGCAGGGGCCTGGCGCGACCCAGCAGCGGTGAGCGTCAAGGCGGGGGAGGCGCCGACGCCGAGCCCGCCGCGGTCGCGAAGGCGATCGCGCTCTGCAGATCGCGTCGGGTCACGATGCCGGCGAGCTCGATGTCGAGGCCGACGATGGCCCGGGACACCTCGGGCCGGATGCCGGTCAGGACGACCTGCGCCCCGAGCAGCCGGACCGCCCGCGCCACCTGAAGGAGGGCGTTCGCCGAGCTCGTGTCGATGTGCGGCACGCCGGTGACGTCGATGATCGCCACCCGCGCCTGCCGCTCGACCACCTTGCCCAGCAGGTTCTCCATCATCTGCTGCGCCCGCGCCGCGTCCAGCGCGCCGACCAGCGGCAGCACGAGGACGCCCTGGCTGATGGGCACGATCGGCGTCGACAGCTCCACGAGCGTCTTCGCCTGCATCCGGAGCGTATCCTCGAGCCGCTTTCGCTCGGTGATCACCTCCGTGAACAGCATGATCCCGCCGATCTCGCCGCCCGTCGTGTGCCACGGGAAGATCTTCCAGCGCACCCAGTCGACGCGCCCGTCGGCCCGCGGGAAGGGCTCCTCGTCATTCCCCTCCGAGGCCCCCGCGAGGCAGCGCTGGTGGACCGCCCGCCAGTGCTCGGGGATCTCTGGGAATAGCTCGTAATGGCTTCGGCCGATGATGTCTGTGTCCTTCAGGCCGAGATCCACGGTCCATTGGCGACTGGCCAGGATGTAGCGCATGTTCCGATCGAACATGGCCACGGCGGCCGGAGTGTAGGTGACGAAGAGGCGCACGTGCTCCTCGCTCCGGCGCAGCGCCGCCCGGAGGCTATCCCGCTCCTGCTCGACCTGCTCCAGCTCCTGGATGCGCTGCCTCAGGCGCTGGATCTCCGGAACGACATCCATGGTATCCGCTTCACGTGTCATCGGTCTGTCCAGTTCCATCACGCCCTGTATATCAAAGAAGCGCAGCGCATGGCGAACGGACGAGCGCGGCGCCGGCGCTGACGGCGCGCGGCCGCCGCTCGCCGCGCCTCGCGCGCGATGCCGTTTCAGCCCGCTCCAGCCCGCTTCAGCCCGCTCCTGGTCGCACAGTCAAGCCGATTGGTATTGACATTGCTCTTGTGAGCGTTCACATTGCGCCCGGGGCTCATCCTTAGGGAGCTGATGAACCCTGCACGGCTCGTCGTGCGCACCCGCCGGGGTTGCTCGCGGCCGGGATCTGCGGCCAGAGGGCTCATCCCCGAGCTGGAGAGGCGCCCGCGAAGGCTCCGCCGGCGCAGAGCTCAACATGCCAGCCGTGTCGCGCGGTAGGACATGACCATGAGAAATCACAGCGCTTTCATCACGGCGATGATCCTGTTCGGGTCTCTGCCCATCTCTTGCGGAGGGGACGAGCGACTATCGCCCCTCGAATATCCGCTGACCATCGAGGCGAAGGGGGACGGGACGACCGATCCGCCGCCCGGGACCTACCTGCACAGGGCCGGCACCGTGGTGACCGTGACCGCCAGGCCCGCGCCGAGCGCCGACTTCGCGGGATGGAGCGGGGCCGCGAGCGAGGCGGACGATGTCGTGGAGATCAAGGTGGACGGGAGCAAGGCGCTGACCGCCGCCTTCGAGACAGCGATCTGGCCGAAAGAGCCCCAGTCCACCTACCTCAATCCGATCCTGCCCGGCGATCACCCGGACATGAACATCTATATCGAGGGGGACGATTTCTACATCACCGGCTCCAGCTTCAACATCTCGCCCAACGTCGAGATCCTGCACTCGCGGGACCTCCTCCACTGGGAGCGTGTCTCGCGGGTCGTCGATCCGGCGTGGCCCGGCCTGGAGGCCTCGACCTCGGCGGGGGGCGGGACGTGGGGCGGCTTCATCGTCAAGTCCGCCGCCGGCTACAGGGTCTACTTCGCCGTCAACTTCAACCAGTACTTCGCGGAGTCGGACAGCCTGGCAGGACCCTGGGGAGAGCCCATCCACGTGGAGCCCGTGGGCCCCTACACGCCACCCGGAGAGGACCCGGAGCTCGTGTCGTTCGACCGCGGGACCGGCTACGACGACTCGGTGTTCATCGATGACGACGGGACCACGTACCTGGTCGTGAAGGCGGGGCAGTGCAAATGGAACGGAGCGATGGGCGGCGAGGCGAACAACTTCGGCGTCAACCTCCTCCAGAAGATCGATCCCGAGACCGGACAGCTCAGCGGCGAGTCCATCGATCTCAGCTTCGTCAACTGGGACGTGCAGAACGGGGGGTGCGGCGATCCCGCGGCCGACCCCGACAGCGCGGTCGAGGCCAACTGGGCCGAGGGGCCCACCATGACGAAGCGCAACGGCTTCTACTATTACTTCGACTCGACCCACACAGGGTGCGGCGGCGAGCAGTACGGGTGGCGCTCGGCCACGCTGAGCAGCGACCCCGACGACTGGACGCCGCTGGGCAGCGTCCTCACGGGAGAGGCCCCGTTCAGCGGCGCGCAGCACAGCACGGCGCCGTTCCAGATCGCCGACGGCACGTGGTGGGTATTCTCCCACTCGTACGAGTGCGACACCAACTGGCGCGGCCTGGGCCGCCAGGGGTTGCTCAGCCAGGTGACCTGGATCGACGACGAGAGCGGCGCCGGGGTCCCGGTCGTGAACGGCCGCCTCGGCGAGCCGGCGCCGGCGCCGGCGCTGCCGCCCAGCGACATCCCGTTCCTGCTGCCCGTCAACGACGAGTTCACCGGGGACAAGCTCGCGCCGGCCTGGACTTTTTACGGCAACATGCCGGCCGATCGCACCTCAGTCACCGACCGCGCCGGGTGGCTCCGGCTCAAGCCGGCAGAGGACGAGACGCGGTGGGTCGTCCAGAAGGACGCGCTGCACGCCAAGGCGATGATCGTGAAGATGGACTTCGCCCCCAAGGCGGAGGGCGACGCGGCTGGCGTTCGCCTGGGCAACCCCGTCCCCGAGCAGGATCTCACAGCGTTCCCGACCTGGGCCAACGCCATCAGCCAGGAAGTGTCGGTGGCGCGCGTCCGGGCGGACGGTGACGACCAGATCCGCTTCTCGTTCCGGTCGGTCGTCCCTGTCCTGAACGCCGACGGGAGCGCCTATGAGTCGGTGGACGCGACCGAGATCAGCTTCGATGCCCCGGCGCCGGGCGAGCGCACCCTCTGGCTGAAGCTGGTGCACGGCAAGGACCACGAGGCCACCGGCTGGTTCAGCACGGACCGCCTGACCTGGACCCAGGTGGGCGAGCCGATCGATATCAGCGCGCTCGAGAACTACGACACGGTCAACACCGGCTGGGTCGGCAGCCAGGCCGGCGTGTTTGCCAGGGGCGCGAGCGCGGACTTCGACCTGTTCACCTACCGCGACGGCTTCACCGCGATCCCGGCCGCCGAGCCGGATCAGGAGTCCGGCACCGAGGTGGTGTCGAGCCAGTCGGCGGGGCCGGTGCTCGGCGGCCTGGAGGACGGCGACTGGGCCATGTACGGCAGCGTCGATCTGGGCAGCGGCGGCGTGGCGTCGGCCGAGATCGAGCTGCAGGCCTCCAGCGTGAAGGGCGGCGCCGTCGAGGTATGGCTCGACCCGCTGGCGGGCGGCAGCCGCGTCGCGACCTGCGATGTCCCCGCCACGGGCGACTGGGAGGATTGGACGACCGTCACGTGCAAGGTGAGCGCCGCTGGCTCCCACGAGGTCTACCTGAAGGCGAAGGGCGGCTCGGGTGAGCTGCTGCGCCTGGTGTCGCTGCGCTTCATGCCCGGCGGGAAGCAATGAACGGATGAGCGGCCTTGGCCGCCGCCGGTCGCCGCCAGCTCACGCGGCGGCGACCGGCGCTCCCTCCGCCTCGGACCTGCTCGCCTGGGTCTTGTTTGCCCTGGCCATCTCCTCGAGCCCGGCATCTCGCGAGACGGTGCCCCGGTAGCCGAGCTCGCGGCGCGCCTTCTCGTCGTTCACGGTGACCTCGGCCCCGAAGAGCCGCACGACCGTGCGCGTGATCGGCGGCGCGCCCTTCAGGCGCAGGCCTGTCCACGTCCACTCGGCCACCTGCGCGAACGCCGCCGCGAGCCACCTCGGGACGCTGCGCCCCCCTGGATCGACGCCCTGCGTGGCCAGCAGCCTCGTGACGAACTCCCGGGTCTCGATCGGCGGACCGTCCGTGAGGAAATAGATCTCGCCGCCGCGGCCCTTCTCCGCGGCGAGGATCATCCCCTCGCACAGGTTCCGCACGTGGCAGGTCGACGTCAGCGCGCGGCCGCCGTCGATCCACATGAATTTGCCGGCGCGGACGGCCTCCACGAACTGTGGCAGCAGCGATGTGTCCCCGAGCCCCCAGATGAGCCGCGGGCGCACGACCACGGTCGCCAGCTCCGGAGAGCTCGCGGCGACGACCCGCTCCTCGGCGAGGCCCTTCGTGAGCGGATAGAGTCCCACCGGGCTGGGCGGGCGCGGCCGGCGCTCGTCCACGTTCACGAGCGGGTCGCCCCCGAGGAGGACGGCCTCGGTGCTGACGTGCACGAACCGGCGAGCACCGGCCGCCCTGGCCGCGGCGAGCGCGTGCTCCGTGCCGGCGACGTTGGCCCGCAGGTAATCTTCCCTGGGCCCCCAGTCCTGCACCAGCGCGGCCGCGTGATAGACCCCCTGCGCGCCCGCCATGCCCCGGCGGAGCGCGTCCACGTCGTCGAGGTCGCCGCGCACAGGCTCCGCGCCCGACCTGCTCACCGCCGCTGCCGCAGCATCGGAGCGCGCGAGCGCGCGCACCACCTCTCCTCGCGCGCGCAGCGCCGCGATGAGATTGCGCCCGACGAACCCGGAACCACCCGTAACGAAGCTGATCGACATCAGATTCCTCCCTTCACCGCTCCTCTGCAGTGACTCCTCTGCAGTGACTCCTCTGCAGTGCCTCATCGAGCTCGCCCCATTCCGCCGCGGGCGGACCGGGTTTGAACTCGGCAGCTCTCTCGGTAGCTCTCAAGGATACATTGACACCTGCGAAATACGTCTTGTACTCTCTTTATCGCAGGCGCGGGAGGAAGAAGCCTCGCGAGCGTCGACACGACGACCGCGGGCGGGGGGAAACGTTGAGAGCCTGCTGCCATGGAGTCGGTCTCCCGGGCGCGCAGTATTGCGCCCGGGGCGTCCGCCGCGTGCGGCACGGCAGATCGAGCAACAGGGGGGAGGCGCAGCTCGCGGAGCGGGCCGTGCGCCGGAGGCGTGCTCATGTCCCAACCGTACAAGTTCACCAGCCACGAAGGTTTCGCCCACGACAGCCTCGACAGCCTCGGCTACGACTGGGAGCGGATCGGGGCGCCGCAGATCAAGCCCAGGTACCCGTTCAAGATCTATCTGCCGATGACGACCGACGACATCGTGCTCGCCGTCAAGGAGACACGGTCGCTCGGTCAGAAGCTGATGATCCGGAGCAAGGGGCACTCGAGCAACGATCTGGTCCTCGCCGACCGCGGGTGCGTGCTGGTGATCGAGAAGCTCAACCGCATCCTCGATCTGAACGAGGCCGAGCGGACGGTGACCGTGCAGGCGGGCGTCGTCCTCGCCGAGCTCGACCTCCACCTCGCGGACAGGGGTTACGGCCTCCCGATCATCGGCGACCACAACCACATCACCGCCGGCGGGTTCGCCTCGGTCGGCGGGATCAGCCCGGCGTCGCACCGCTTCGGCATGTTCGTCGACAACGTCCGGCGGCTCGAGTACGTGAACCACGAGGGCGAGGTCGTGTCGTGCGGCCGGAACGAGCGCCCGGACGAGTTTTACCGCGTTCTGGCCGGCGCTGGCCAGCATGGCGTCATCGCAACCCTCACGCTCGACGTCATCCGGATCGACAAGTTCAACGTCATCCTGCAGAACGACAGGCGGCTGTACGCCGACCTCAAGAAGTTCCTCGACGAGGCCGGCCAGCTCATCCGCGACCCCGGCCAGGCGCTGATGGAGCGCGGTGTCTGGCTCGACTACGCCGTGCTCGGCACATCGGTCCGGATCGGCCAGTTCTCGAGCTACCACGAGGCGCCCCAGAGCCCGCTCAAATCGCTCTGGAACAAGGCTGCGTACGGCTACCTGCAGACCCTCGGGCTGTACGCAGGGCGCCTGCCGACCGGCGTCGATCAGGCGGTGAAGTACCTCGGCATGGCGGGCGTCGTCCTCAGCCCGCGTTACGCCTCGACCAAGAACATCGAGACGTTCACCGACCGGATCCTCGACTCCTCGGTCGGCGATCCGACGCGCATGTTCATCGTCCTGGGGCCGGCGGAGAGGTTCGCCCCGCTCTTCAACCGGCTCTACTCGCTCTTCCTGGAGTACCGCCTGAAGACCGGGTGTTTCACCTTCATCGCCATCTATGTGAAGGCGATCCGGTCCGATTACCTCGCGAACGGCGACCCGAGCAAGCGCTTCTGCGAGCTGATGCTCTACTGCGGCATCGACCCGGACAAGATGACGGAGCCGGTGCTGGAGGAGATCGTCTCGCAGATCGACGACGTGACCATCGCCTTCGGGGCGTACCGGTACATGCACACGAAGACCGTGAAGGACGAGAAGCGCCGCAGCCGCATCGACCCCAACGCGGTGCGCGCGTCCCTGGCGCTGCCGCACAGCGCCGGCGCGAACGGGACCCACCGGCTCGAGCAGCCGGACGCCGGCGAGTGACGGCGACGACCGGGAAGCTCGCCCCGGGGAGCTGACCGGCTCGTCCCTCCGCTTTTCGATTGCGCGCGGGAGGTTCGATGCGCTTCCTCAATCCTTTCTGGTTCAAGCTCGCGCCCGCCGATCTCGATTTCACGCGGCGCGCGCCGTCTCGGATCGAGGTGGCGTCCTTGCTCCAGGCTCCGCCGGAGAGGGTATTCGAGATCTTCGCGAAGCCGGAGGGCATGCGCGACTGGATCGCGGGCTTCGTCGGCTGCACGTGGACGAGCCCGGAGCCCCACGGCGTCGGATCCACGCGCGAGCTCGAGCTCGACGCCATCACGTTCCGGGAGCATTTCATCGGGTGGGAGCCGGGCCGGCGCTTCTGCTTCGCCATCGACGCGACGACGATGCCGCTGATGCGGAGGATGGTGGAGGACATCCAGCTCGATCCATCAGGCGCGAACGCGACCCTGCTGCGGTGGACCGTGCACTACGAGCCCAGGGGCCTCGTCCAGGCCATCCACCCGCTCGCGCGCCGCTTGATCGGCGCGGGCTACCGCGCGTCCGCGGAGAGGCTCTCGCGCTATCTCCTGAAGAACACCGCCGCCTCGGCGTGAGACGCGAGCCGCCGGGGTGGCCGGCGGGGCCGGGCCGCCGCCCGGTGGCGGTCCCCCGGTCCCCCCGATTGCGGGATCCGGGGGGACCGCGGCGCGCCGTCAGCGCCGGTGCTGGCGGAAGTAGTCGACGAACGTCGGGAAGATGTCCCTGTCGCAGTTCTTCCCCATGAAGACGTCCTGATGCCCGTAGTTCGGGAAGACGTGCAAGCGGTGCCTGCCCGGCACGATCTTCTCGAGCCGCTGGTGGCAGACGATGTTCGAGTCGGTGAACACCCGGTTGTTCGCGCCGGTGACGAAGAGCACCGGCGTCTGGATCTCCGGCGCCCTCGACAGGTAATCATCCGGCAAGGAGCTGAACCGCGGGTCCCTGGGGTTGTACTTCACCGCCCGGCTGTCGTTCTGGACCATCTTGTAGACGTGGCGGTAGTAATTCATGCTGGTGGCGCCGTAGAGATCCCCGCCCCGACGGTGGGTGACCTCGTGAAGGTTCTCGTGGCTGTAGAGGGCGGGCCAGCCGGTGCCCCACATCAGGCTGAGCATGTGACACGCGGGGACGTCGCACTCCCGGTGGAACGCCGAGACGACCTTGGAGAAGATCTTCCCGCGGCTCAGGACGGGGTCGTTGCTCCATTGCGGGCTCAGGTGGGGGAAGCTCAGGACCGACTCGACCAGGAACGGCGCGAGCCTGAGCTTGAGCTTCGACCACCCCGGCACCCGCGGCGTGAGCCCCACGCTGTTGGCGATCACGCTCGTGACCCCCCGGATCGACCCGCCGAACAGGCCCATCATGAACGAGACCGAGCCGAGACAGTGGCAGATCACGTGGATGCGCCGGTCGCCGATGTGCTCGCGCATCTTCGCGAGCGCGGCAGGGAAGTCGAAGAGCGCGATGTCGTCGAAGCTGTACCGGTGCGGCGTGAGGTTGTACGGGAGGCGGTTGCTCATCCGGAAGTCCACGGACCAGACGTCGGTGAAGCCGTGATCGTGGAGGTAGCGGACGATGTTGGTGTGCTCCGGCATGATGAACATGTCCGTCGACGTCGTCAGGCCGTGGATCAGGAGGACGACATCATCGCTCGGCGCTCGCTTGAACCGCGCGAGCCTCAGCCCGAGCTTGTCGTCCGTCGTGAACGGGTGCTCCGTGATCTCGGCGTCGGGCACCCCCTCGTACGTGAAGAGCGGGATCTCGCGCGCGACGCCCCCCGCCGAGCGATCGCCCCCGACGGACTGGACTGCAGTGGTCCGCGCGGCGGCGGGCGCGCCGATCGAGGGTTGAGCGCCCGGCTCTGGCCCGGTGGTCTGCACTTGCATGGACATGAGATCGTACCTCCTCAGGGGAATGGCCCGCGACGGCGGCGGCTCGTGCTCGAGGGCACCTGCGCCCTGGAGCTGTCGTGCTGGCCGAACGCCAGCCGTGCGCGGATCGGATCGCGGCGTCCGGAGCAAGGGCGCGCGCTCCCCGACCAAGCGCGCCTGCTCCAGTCTGCCTGAGGCGATGATGCCGCCCTGGCGGCGAGCCGTCAACCGCTCAACGCACACCGGACCACGCGTTTCGATCCAGTGTGGATAAACGCGCTGACCCGGCATTGCGACGCAGCGCTCATGCCACGTGAGCCGCGCCCGCGCATGCCAGGACCTTGCTGCATGTCCTTTTAGGCTTCTGAGGCCCGGTCGACCATGGTAATCCATGGTGGGCTGGGTGGGGTTGGTCTGAGCCATCACGACGGGCGCGCCCCGGTCGCCATCCTCATCGGGCGCACGAGCACGATCGGGTGCAGGGAGGGGCGGTGATATGGTTTACGATTCCGTGGTGATCGGATCGGGATTCGGCGGCGCCGTGGCGTCGTGCAGGCTCGCCCAGGCGGGTCAGCGTGTGGCGATCCTCGAGCGCGGGCGCCGTTACCCGATGCACAGCTTCCCTCGCGACTGGGGGAACCTGTCGAAGGGGTGGTTATGGCGAGAGGACCAGGGGCTCTTCGACGTGAAGCCCATCAACGAGATGCTGGTCGTCCAGGGGGCTGGCTACGGGGGCGGCTCCCTCATCTATGCCAACGTCCACCTCCGGCCAGAACCGAGCGTCTTCGCCAGGGGCTGGCCGAAGGGCTACGACCGCGAGACGCTCGACCCCTATTTCGATCTCGTCGGCTACATGCTCGACATCAAGCCGATCGGCGCGGCGGCCGGGGGCTCGTTGCCCGCCAAGGCCCTGCTGATGAAGAAGGTCGCGAAGGCGCTCGGCCGCGAGGACCAGTTCTTCTATCCGAACATCGCCGTCGACCTCGGCGAGCCGGGGGTCGTCCACCGGAACAAGTTCGGCGTGCAGCAGAGCGGCTGCAATCACTGCGGTGAATGTGACGTGGGCTGCAACATTCACGCCAAGAATACCCTCGATCACAACTACCTCGCGATCGCGGAGCGCCACGGCGCCGACGTCCGCACGCAATGCGAGGTGATCCGCATCGCGCAGACGCCTTCGGGCTACTCTGTCACGTACAGGGAGCACCGGAAGGGCGGCGTCCTCGCGAGCGTCGAGGCGACGAGCGTGTTCGTCTGCGCGGGGGCGGTGAACTCGACGGAGCTGCTGCTCCGCTGCCGCGACGAGCACAGGACGCTGCCGCGGATCAGCCCGCGCATCGGACACGGCTACTCCGCCAACGGCGATTTCCTGGCGCTCGCGGTCTGCTCGCAGGAGATCTACAAGCCCGCGAGCGGCCCGACCATCACGACCGGCATCGTGTTCTCCCGGGGCGAGGGCGAGGACAAGATCTGGTTCGTCCTCGAGGAGGGCGGCTTTCCGAGGGCCGTCGCCCAGCTCCTCGGGCTCATGGAGAGCCGGGGGCGCCTGCTCTGCGGGGGCGGGGACCTGCTGCGGGACGACATCGAGCGTCGGGTGCAGGAGGCGATGCGCAACCATCCGGGCGAGCCGGGCGCCAACGCCGCCGTCCTGCTGGCGATGGGGCGCGACCGGGCCGACGGGCAGATCAAGCTCAGGCCGATCGATCGTGGGCTGTGCGTGAAGTGGAACTCCCTCGCGAACCTCGCCCTGTACTCGATGGAAGAGCGGCTTTGCAAGGACGTGGCCAGGGCGCTTGGCGGCCAGCTCGTGAGCAGCCCGTTCTGGGAGGTCCTTCACCAGCCGGTCGCGGTCCACAACCTGGGCGGCTGCATGATGAGCGACGATCCCGAGCACGGCGTCACGGATCCGACCGGGCAGGTCTACGGATACGAGAACCTGTACGTGCTGGATGGCGCGCTCCTGCCGGCGGCGACAGGGGTTAACCCGTCGTCCACCATCGCCGCCGTGGCGGAGCGCAACATCGAGGCGATCATCCGGCGGCTCCCGGGAAGGTCGGGCTGGCACGCGCCCGAGCGCGCCGCCGCCCGCCCCATCGAGGATCCGCTCGGGCGCGTCGTGATCCCGGCCGGCGGCACCGCGCTCCCGGAGACGCAGGCGCTCGATCTGAGCTTCACCGAGACGATGAAGGGGTTCTTCCACATCAGCCATGCTCCGCTGGACGACTACCGGGGCGCGGAGTCGATCGGCAGGCGGGTGCGCTCGTCCGTCCAGTTCACGCTGACCATCACCATCCCGGACCTCGACCGCTTCATCTCGGAGAGCGCGCACGCGGGCGTCGCGAACGGGCGGCTGCACGTCGACGGCATCACGGACCATGAAGGGGCCGAGGTCGTCAACGGGGTCTTCAACCTGTTCGTGAAGGAGAGCAACTCCCGCGAGCGCAAGATGCTTTATGCGCTGCCGTTCGTGGGCGCGGACGGCAAGCACTACCTGCTCGACGGCACCAAGGAGGTCTTCGACGACCCGGGGTTCGACGTCTGGTCCGACACGACCACGCTCTTCACCGTGATCCGCGAGGGGCATGGCCGGTCGGATCCGGTCGTCGCGACAGGCGTCCTGCACATCCTCCTCCCCGACTTCCTCGAGCAGCTCACCACGTTCAGGGTGGGGGGGACGGACGACAGGCGCGAGAAGGTCGCCGCGATCGGCCGCTTCGGCAAGATGTTCATGGGAGACCTCTGGGACGTGTTCGCGCGGGCCAAGCTGTCGAGTCTCCCGTTCTGAGCCGCGCGGCGCGGCGGCCGGCGCGCCGGGGCACGCCGGGCCGCTGAAGAGCGACCACAAACTGCGTTTGTCGTGGAGGAGGTCCCATCATGTCGTCTCAGACAGCGGACGTCGTCGTCCTCGTGCCCGGCTTCCTGGGCTTCGGTCGGGTCGGGGAGTTCTATTATTTCGCCGAGCGCGTCATCTCGGTCATCCGCGGGGCGCTGGAGATGCGCCTCGGCCGCCCTGTCCCCGTGGTGCCGTGCTGCACGCTGCCCATGGGTCGCCTCGCCCACCGGCAGGAGTTCCTGCTGAAGTGGCTCGTGTCGCTCGACGCGCAGTTCGACGGAGCGCAGCGCATTCACCTGGTCGGCCACAGCGCCGGCGGCGTCGACGCAGAGCTCCTCACGTGCGCCGAGTCGATCTTCCACGACGGGGGTTCGTGGGGCGACGCCGCGCGGGTGCGCAGCAAGCTCGCGTCGGTCACCGCCATCGCGTCGCCGTTCCACGGGACGTACCTCGCGACCAGCGAGGTGGCGCGGTTCATCCTCTCGCCGAGCCTGAACCTGCGCTCTGCCCGGTCCGTGGCGCGGATGGCGTGGATCCTCGCCTGCCTCGTGCCGCGCGTCGCGCAGAGCGCGGACATCGTGAGGGGGATGGCGTCGGCCAGGCCCGAGACGGCGAAGTTCCTGTTCCAGCTATGGCAAAGCCGCGAGCTGATCGACGACCTCTCGCCGGTCTCGATGGCGCGGCTCCGGAGGCGCTGTCGCTCCGAGGGGCGCGTGCCCGTGACCTGCTTCGTCACGACCACGCTCACGACGGACCAGGCCTCGCGCGAGGCGGATGCGTTCTTCCTGGAGCTGCGCCGCCTCACGGCGGAGCACGATCCGGCCGGGGCGCCCTCGCCCGCGCGAGCGGCCCTCGCGCTCCTGGCGCAGCACGCCGAGGCCGCGATCCGGTGTCCCGAGGTGACCACGCCGCGCTTCGACCTCGCCGCCAGCGACGGGGTGGTCAACAGCGCCTGCCAGATCCTGGATCCCACGAACCCCGCCGGGCTCGGCGGCATCTGCGTGGCAGACCACGCCGACGTGCTCGGCCACTACGACCGGAAGGACGAGTTCATCCCCGGCCCGCCGCTCAACGCCGGCCTGTTCCACAGCGGATCCCGGTTCGGGGACGACCAGTTCTTCGAGCTCTACAAGCGCGTCGCCGCGGCCATCGTGCGCGCGATCGAGTCGAGCGCGGCAGTCGCGGCGGTCCCGGCGGTCCCCGGCGCCGGCGGCGCGAACGGACGGGCCTCGTTGCCGGAGGCCTGAGCGGGGCCCGCGCTTCGGGCGCGGGCCTGGGCCTCCTTTATCCTCGGTCCTCTTCGCGCTCGGCGATGCCTGGGCGTTCTCCTTGACGCGCGCCTCGGCCGTCACGTCGACCCGCAGCGCCTCGGCGCCCTCGGTCACGACGGCTCGTGTCTGCATCTGTCGCGCGCCCGCGCGAGGGGTATGCTGGCGGGCATCGTGGACTGGGATGACGTGCGCCATTTTCTCGCGCTCGCGCGAACGGGCTCCGTTCGCGCGGCGGGCTCGATGCTGGGCGTGAGCCACTCGACCGTGGCGCGGCGGGTCGAGGCCCTCGAGACGCGGCTCGGCGTGAAGCTGTTCGACCGGCACCGCGATGGGTACCTGCTGACGGACGCGGGCAACGAGATGGTCTCGGGGGCGGAGCGCGTCGAGCGGGAGATGGCCGCGCTGGAGCGCGGCCTCGCCGGGCAAGACGCGCGGCTCGAGGGGCCCGTGCGGGTGACCTGCACCGACCCCTTCATCGCGAAGATCCTCCTCCGCGCCCTGGCCGGCCTCTGCGAGCAGCATCCCGGCATCGAGCTCGAGCTCGATGCCGACGCCAAGAACCTGGATCTGTCGAGGCGCGAGGCCGACATCGCGGTCCGCGCGCTCCTTCCGAGCGCGTCCCCGCCGGAGCACCTGATCGGGCGGCGGCTCGTCCCCATCACCGTCTGCAACTACGTGGCGACCGCGCACGCGGTCCAGCTCGACCCCGAGCGCGGCGCGCGCCCCGCGCGCTGGCTCGGATCCAACCTGCGCAAGATCGCCGAGGAGCTCGTCGCGTCGTCGAGCTATCCCGAGGTTCCGATCTGGGGCACGTTCGAGTCGATGGCGATCATGATGGAGGCCGCACACGCGGGCCTCGGCTTCGTGATGCTACCCACTTACGCCGGCGATCCGGAGCCAGGGCTCCAGCGCCTCGCGAAGCCGGACCTGCGCTACGTCGCCGACTTCTGGCTCCTCAGCCACCGCGACCTCCGGGACAACGCGCGCCTGCGGGCCGCGCGCGAGGGCATCACCGCGGCGATGACAGAGCGCGCAGCGCTGTTCCGCGGCGAAGCCGAGCGGTGGCGCGAAACTGCGCCCTTGCGTCGCGAACTTGCACCGGGCGCAGACGCGCCGCGTGCATAGAATCGTCGACCACGATGAGCACCGACGCCAAGTTCTGGGACGACATCGCCGAGAAGTACGCCGCCAAGCCGGTGGGGAACGTCACGGCCTTCGAGCGCAAGAAGGCCATCACCCGCGAGCTCCTGCGCCCGGGCTCGACAGTCCTCGAGATCGGCTGCGGCACCGGCTCGCTCGCCCTGGAGATGTCGCCGTTCGCCGGCCACATCCACGCGATGGACGTCTCGTCCGAGATGATCCGCATCGCCAATCAGAAGAAGCAGGTCCAAGGCGCGACCAACGTCACCTTTCGCCAGGGCACGCTCGACGGACCTGCTCCGTATGAGCCCGAGCACTTCGACAGCGCCTGGGCCTACTCCATCCTCCACCTCGTCCCCGATCGGGGGCGCACCCTCAAGACGATCTTCGACCTCCTCAAGCCCGGCGGCTCGTTCATCTCGTCCAACGTCTGCCTCGGCGGCACCTGGGTGCCTTACGGCGCGCTCATCACCGTGCTGCGCTGGTTCGGGAAGGCGCCGGTCGTCCATGTCTACGATCGCGAGACGATCCTCCGCGAGATGCGCGAGGTAGGGTTCGTCGAGATCGAGGAGAGGGAGGTCGGTGGTGGGGGGATGGTTGCGTTCGTGGTGGCGAAGAAGCCGGGGTAGCGCGCAACTCGCTGCGACCGAAGATCATGCGACCGAGTTGCCGGCGACACGCGCCGGCGGGCTCAACGCCGCGGCGAGGGAGGCGCTCTTGCGCTGACTCGGTGCGCTTCTTCGCGGACCTGCCGAGCACCGTCGAGTCCGCGTGTACGCCCGCGTTCGACGGGTATCGGGCAGCGTCGTGCTGCAGGCGATCGTCTACTCGGCGGCCGGCGACACGACCGAGAGCTCCGACGACTACGGCCCCGCCGTGACGCTCGACGGCTGCCCGTGAACCGTCGAGGACGCGGCTACGTCGAGACGAACTCCCGGCGCAGCAGCGTGGGGGAATACCCCAGCATCCTCCGGCACGTCCGCGACAGGTGCGCGAGATCCGAAAAACCCGCGAAATGCGCTGCGTTCGTGTTGTCGAGCCGCACGCACGACGCGATCGCGATCAGGAGCCTCCGCCACAAGAGGTACGTGCGGATCGGCACCCCGACGTCGCGCACGAACAGCGCTTGCAGGTGCGCGGCGGAGAGCCGGGTCCTCGCCAGCACGAGATGCCGATCGGCGTCCGGATCGCGCAGCGCCTCGACCACGCTCGCGACCCGCGTGTCGAGATCGCGGCGCGGGGCCTCTTCCGCAAACCATGCTGCGGATTCGCACGCCAGACCCGCGAGCACGTCAGGGCGCGACAGCGAGGCGCGGTGCGAATGGAGGGCGCCGCCGAGGCGCGCGGCGAGGCGGCCCTCGAGCGGTGAGGCGCGACCCCGCTGGCGGGCGTAGACGGCG
This sequence comes from Sorangium sp. So ce1153, assembly GCF_051521595.1. Lineage (NCBI taxonomy): Bacteria > Pseudomonadati > Myxococcota > Polyangiales > Polyangiaceae > Sorangium > Sorangium sp. So ce1153. The sequence continues at coordinate 9,071,366 of NZ_CP150361.1, read as the reverse complement.
ACCTCGGGCGCGAGCTCCGGATCGTGGTGGAGCACGATCGCGGGGCCCGGGCAGAAGGTGGCGTGATCCACCTCGGGGGGAACCACGACGACGCGCGCGCGGATCGGCGGGCTACCCTCCTCGGTGACGGTCACGTCGCCGTCGAGCCCGGCGTAGATCATGGTCGCGTGCTGGGCGTGGAGCGTCGAAACCAGCGACGGCGAGGCGCGCGCCGCGAACGCGTCCGTGATCACGCCGCCGATCCGGGATTCGTTCAAGCGCAGCATGGCGTAGGGCCGTACTGTAGCCGCATGCCTCGACCCGCTGCGCGCCTTTCTCCGGGGATCGCGGCGCGGGAGGCATGCTCGGGCGTCCGTCCGGGTCGCACCCCAACTCCGAGCGATGGAGGTCGAACGACGTGCTGAACTTCATCTCCGAAGACATGCGCCGCAACCCGTACCCGCTCTACGCGCAGATGCGGAGCGTCTCTCCGGTGCTCGCCGTGCCGGGCGGCGAGATCTGGATGATCCTCGACTACGAGGGTGTCAAACGTGCGATCCACGATCACGACACCTTCAGCTCCCGCGCGGCGCCGCCGGGCGGCGGGCCTCTCGACTGGATGATCTTCACCGATCCGCCGCGCCACACCAAGCTGCGATCCGTCGTGGTGAAGGCCTTCACCCCGCGCTCGATCGCGGGCCTCGAGCCGCGGATCCGCGAGCTGTCGCGCGAGCTCGTCGATCGGACCATCGAGCGCGGCGAGATGGATCTCTGCGCCGACTACGCCGTGCAGCTCCCCATCCTGGTGATCGCCGAGATGCTCGGGATCCCCCTCGCGGATCGCGATCGCTTCAAGCGCTGGAGCGACGCGATCCTGAACCTCAGCCAGACCATCGGCGGCGGCGAGGAGGGGGCGCGCGCAGCGCGGGAGTTCGGCGCGGCGCGGGAGGAGATCCGCGCCTACCTCGCGGGCATCCTCCCCGAGCGCAGGCGGGCGCCGGAGGACGATCTGCTGACCCGCCTCGTCGAGGCCGAGGTCGACGGAGAGCGGCTCGTCGAGGACGAGATCCTCGATTTCTTCCTGCTCCTGCTCCTCGCCGGGAGCGAGACCACCACCAACCTGATCACCAACGCGATCCTCTGCCTGCTCGATCACCCGTCCGAGCTCGCGCGCCTCCGCGCCTCTCCCGCGCTCTGGCCCTCGGCCATCGAGGAGGTGCTGCGGTATCGCTCGCCGGTCCAGGCGGTGTTCCGCGCGCCGCGGCGCGACGTCGAGATGCACGGCCAGCCGATCCCGGCCGGCAAGCTGGTGCTCGCGATGATCGGCTCGGCCAACCGCGATCCGAAGGTGTTCGAGGCTCCCGAGCGCTTCGACGTCGGCCGCGATCCCAACCCGCACGTCGGCTTCGGCCACGGCATCCATTTCTGCATCGGCGCGCCGCTCGCGCGGCTCGAGGCGAAGGTGGCGCTGCCCGATCTGGTGTCGCGGCTCGAAGGGCTGCGGCTCGCGAGCAACGCGCCGTGGGAGCCGCGCAAGACGCTCCACGTGCACGGGCCGACGCGGCTGCCGATCCGGTTCGAGCCGGGGAGGCGTTGAGGCGTCTCAGCCGCGCAGCTCGAGGGCTCGCTCAAGTGCCACGGTGCTCGCCGCGCTCGTGCTCGCGGGCCGACAGCATCTCCGCGGTGCTCTAGCCCTACTTTCGCAGAGTGCACCCGCCGATGCTCAGGAAGGTGCAGGTTTTCTGGGTGCTGCGTGACGTGCTGCGACCCCCGATCGCAAAGGAGCGCGTCGAGCGCAGCAGGCCAGGAAGATCGCAAGCCCCTGGCTACCGCCGCTTCGGATGGGCATCGCCGGCGCCGCCATCGTAGCTCTTGAAATCGAACGGCAGCGTCAGCGCTCCGAAGTCCGGGATGCTGCCGGCGGCGGCGGTCTGCCCCTCGTCGGTCGGTTCGTCAGGCTTTGCGTTCTGGTCCAGCGCGATGTCCTGATTGCGGATCACGTAGGCGCGCAGGGCGTCCTCGTACGCGGCGATGCCGCCCACCAGATCCTCCTCGTGCATGGCGATCTCACTGGCCAGAACGTAAGCGCCGACCATCGCGACCGAGGTAGCCTGCCCCGTACCCAGAGAGACGGCGTAGCCAGCATCGCCGACCAGCACGATCCGCCCGCGTGACCAGCTGCTCATGCGGATCTGGCTCAGCGAGTAGAAATGGAAGTCGGTCGCGCGCAGCATGTGCTCCACGATCTGCGGAATGACCCAGCCTGCGCCCGCGACGCGGTCGGCGAGCAATCGCTTCTGCGCGTCGATGTCGCGGAAGTCGTGGTCGAACCCCTTCGGCGCGTTGAAGCCGAGATACGTCCTCGCGTGGACATCCTTCTGCAGGCCCATGACCAGCGCGCCGACGGAGTCCGGCTGCCGGTACATGACCTGCCAGCGCTCGAGACCGAGGAAGTTCGGCATGCCGAACGTCGCGACGTACAGGTCGCCGAAGGCGCGGATGAACTGCTCATCGGGGCCGAAGGCGATCCGCCGCACCCCCGAACCCAATCCGTCGGCGCCGACCACCAGCTCGAAGCGGCGAGGCGCAGCCTTGGCGAACGTGACGTCGACGCCCGACTCGTCCTGGGTCATCGACGTGATGGTATCGGCGAAGAGGTACTCGACCCGGGGGCCCACGGCTTCGTGGAGCACGTGACACAGGTCGTCGCGCAAGATCTCGATGTCGGGGCTGTCGAGCCGGCCGCCCGTCAAGGTGCTCTCCGTGCTCCGAAAGATCTCCTGACCGGCCGAGTCGACCACGGAGATGCCCGTCAGCCCCGTGCTCCGATCGCGAAGCGTGGCGAGGATGCCCATCCGCTCCGCGACCTCCAGGGCCGGCCCCCGAACGTCGAGCGCGTGCCCGCCCGGGCGCAGGTGCGGCGCACGCTCGACCACCGTGACCGCGAAGCCGCGGCGGGCGAGCCAATAGGCGACGGTGAGACCGGAGACGCTGGCGCCGGAGACCAGCACCCGGGAGGCGGGACGCGTCGGGATCGTCGAGTTCATGGCGGGCAAGGTATGTTTCTCGAACCGAGCCGTCCAAGACATTGATCGCACGGCTATGATGCCTGTAGGGTAACGGTCGAGACCATGGAGCTCCGACACCTGCGCTATTTCGTCACGATCGCCGAGGAGCAGAGCTTCCGCCGAGCCGCCACCAGGCTCCACGTCTCGCAGTCTCCATTGAGCCGGCAGATGAAGGACCTCGAGGAGGAGATGGGCGTTGAGCTCTTCGCGCCCGAGGGGCGCGGGATCAAGCTCACGGCCGCCGGGAAGTCCTTCGCGGAGAGAGCCAGGAGCATCCTCGCGAGCGTTGACGCGGCCGTCGACGAAGCCAGGGGAATCGCCGAAGGCAGGCTCGGAACCGTGGTCATCGGCTTCGAGACGGGCACGACCTTCATGGGCTCGTTCTTGTCTCTCGTCGCGGCGTTTCGTCGGCGAGCGCCCCGCATCGGCCTCCAGCTCGTCCCCATGAGCAGCCTGGAGCAGTGGACGGCGCTGCGGCAGGGGACGATCGCCTTCGGCTACGGGGCCTACGCGCCCGAAGACGGCGCCCTCGGCCACCTCGAGATGACGCGCGAACGACTGGGGCTGCTGCTCTCCCCTGAGCATCGGCTCGCACGGCTCAAGAAGATCCGGCTTCGAGACCTCGAGAGCGAGCGCGTGCTGCTCCAGCCACGTCAGCTCTATCCGAGGCTCCACGCGGACATCATCACGGCGGCGCGCGCGCAGGGCGTGACGCTGCACGTGACGGCGGAGGTGCTCGACCTGGAGGCGCTCATGGCCCTGGTCGTGATCGGCGACGCGGTCACCTTCCTCTCGGAGAAGTTCTGGGAGCTGGCTTCGCAGACCTCGCTCCTGTGGCGGCCCGTCGAAGACCTCCACATCGATCTGAGCGAGGTCGTCACATGGCGCGCGGAGGACGACGGCGCGCCCGTGGTGCGAGCGCTGATCGAGGCCGCGCGAGAGGTGAGCCCGCTCCTGCAGCACGCCGCAGGCCGCGCGCGCTCCTCCAGGGCCGCCAGGCGAAAGCGCGACGAGCGCTGAGGAGTTTTCCCGGGCGGTCACGAGAGCAACACGCGTCGCCTCTTCGCCTGGGCGGCTGCTTTGCCTGTGCGTGAGTCATCTCGTGGCCCGCCGCTCCGGGTAGCTGCCGAATTGTCCTTCCGTGGTATCGAAGGGACGCGTGGTGTCACGGCGCCGTGCCATTTCGAGCGCGGTGCGAGCACGCTGCTGTACGCACCAATGGATGCCGAGGCGGAGGAATCAATGCGGCAGGTCGAGCAATGAATTTACCGGCGGCATGATCCGGTTGGGGGGCGCCCCGCGTCGGGTACTTGAGCCGGTACGCGATGCGCCCGGCCTAAGGCTGCGAGACGCGATCACTTCCCATCCGAGCGGGCCGATCCCACGGTTCAACCTTCGCCGCATTCCAGCAAGACTGGAAGCCAAAAATCGACATCGGCCCGTGCCCAGACCGGCTCCCCCACGTTCTCCATCGGGTGAAGGGGCCGGCGGCAACGGCGGGCCGCTTCCGGGGCGCCGCGCTGCATGGGCCGGCCAGCTCCCCTCCATCCACACGTTGCGAGCTGCAGAGCTGGATATGCACAAGAATTATCTCATGGCGTCGATTTTCATTGCGACCGCGCTCCTCGCGGCCGGCTGCAAGACGGGGAAATGCGCGGATGCCGTCGAGCACGCCGAGGCCTGCGGGGTCGACGCCCTCGAGCTCGACGACGACCTCTCCGGCTGCTCCGAACACGAGGAGTGTCGCGCGTCGTGCGTGCTCGACGCGCCCTGCGACGAGATCAAGGCGTCTTTCGCCGGCGGCACGGACCGCAGCACGGAGGCCTGGCGCTGCTACGAGCAGTGCCCTCTCTCTGATTGATGGCCATTTTACCGATCGGGTTTTCTCGGCTCGGCCAGACCAACGCCCGGACGGACACGTGTGCCCACGGCACGCCGATGCGCCCCGTAGCGCGCTCGGCGCCGCCCGGACCACGCTCTTTCGACCCAGGACCGAGCCATCATGACGCTCGCGGTCCCACCTTTTCGGTTTACTGCGCTATACTTCTTCGCGCTGCGATCCGGCTTCTTTTACCTACGTGCCGGGAGGGCGCCTGCCGGCACGGGCCCGCTGGCACCGCGCTGGCATGTGCCGCGTCCCATGCCAGCGCTGGCGCCGGGAGCAGGTGATCGCGCCGCTCCCGGAGGGCGTCACCGATGAGGTATCCTCCGGGCTCGGCCCGCTCCTCCCCAGGGCCGTCCAGGAGGCGACATCGTGAAGGCAGCTCCGGAGCAGATCCCGCCGCCGAGGGGCTCCCTCGGCGCGCTCTTCAACCCCTTCCTCCCCGAGCAGGTCGAGGACCCTTACCCGATCTATGCGCGCGCGCGGCGCGAGGAGCCGGTCTTCTATAGCCCCCGGCTCGACGTGTGGATCGTCACCAGGTACGCCGACATCGTGGCCGTCCTGCGGGACACGGACCGGTTCTCGTCCTTCAACTCGCTCTATGTCAGGGCCGAGCCGATCCCCGAGGTCCGCGCGGTCCTCCGCGAGGGGTACGAGGAGTTCACCTCGCTCGTGCAGAGCGACCCGCCCGATCACACGCGCGTGCGCGCCGTCTTCGGCAAGGCCTTCACCCCTCTGCGCGTGGCGGCGCTGGAGGGGCACATCCGCGAGCTCACGCGGGAGCTGATCGACGCCTTCATCCGCGATGGGCACGCCGAGCTGGTCTCGCAGATCGCCCTGCCGCTGCCGGGGTACGTCATCTGCGATCTGCTCGGGGTGCCGCGCTCCGAGATGAAGCAGCTCAGGGCGTGGCACGAGGACAAGCAGGCGCTGATGGCGGGGAGCGCGCCGCCAGAGGCGCAGGTGGCGAGCGCCCGCGGATACGTGGCGATGCAGCGCTATTTCCAGGCCCAGATCGGGGCGCGCCGCGCCGAGCCGCGGGAGGACCTGCTCTCGCTCCTCGTCCCGGAGGAGATCGGCGGGAGCGCGGCGCTGAGCATGCAGGAGGCGGTCTGCAACGCGATGGATCTGCTGGCCGCCGGGCACGAGACGACGACGGCCCTGCTCGCGAGCGGGATCGACCTCTTGCTCGCGCACCCGGAGGTGGCAGAGGCGCTGCGCGGGGACCCGTCGCTGATCCCGGGCGCCATCGACGAGATGCTGCGCTGCGAGTCCCCGGTCCGCGGCTTCTTCCGGGCGGTGACGGCGGACGCCGAGGTGGCCGGGGTCCGTATCCCGAAAGGCGCACGGGTGTACCTGCTTTATGCGTCGGGGAACCGGGACGAGGCAGAGTTCGCCGACGGCGAGCGCTTCGACATCCACCGCGGGGACACGGGCAAGCACCTCGCCTTCGGCAAGGGCATCCACTTCTGCGTCGGCTCGCTGCTGGCGCGCACGGAGGCGAAGATCGCGCTCGAAGAGCTCCTCGTGCGGCTGCCCGGCCTGCGGCGCGGGAAGGACCCCGCGCGCCGGAGCCCGTTTATCATCATGCGCGCGTTCGACTCGCTCCCCATCGCGTGGGACGCGTAGCCCTCCCCCGCGCCGCGCTGGCGACGTGGCAATTGTACCCCTTGTGCCTTCAGCTGGCGCTGCAGTCGCGGATATGGGTGAACGAGGCGAGCTTCTGGGCGTTCTGGTCCCAGCCGGGGTTGAAGGTGAGGATGTTCTTCTCGAACATCCCTTGAAACAGCCCGATCACGTGGTCGCCGTCCTTCAAGAGCAGCCAGTTCTGCGCGGCATCCCCGGCGAAGGCCTTGAAACCGAACTTCTCGTAGAACCTCCTCGAAGCCTCGAGATCCTTGACAGCCAGGCTGATCGAAAACGCGCCGAGCTCCATGCTTTGCTCCTTCCGGTACGGAGACGACCGTCTTCTCTGGCGGGATTTCCGACGCACGGAGCTAGGCTTTGCCCGAGACCTTGTCCCAGGCGTGGCGCACCGCGGCCTTCATGTGCTCCCACGTGCCAGGATTGCGCTCTTCCCACGCCTTGCCCGCTTCGGGCTCGATGCTCGTCCAGTCGTGTCCCTTGAAGTTCTGGGACGTCCCGAGCTGGTAGCCGAACAGGTACGCCGGGGCGACCTGATCGTAGGCATAGCCGTGCGTGGAGTACGGGCCGGCCTCGTAGTGCTTCCGGAAGTCAGCGTCGTACTGCTCGTATCCCCGCATCCCGTTCGTGCGCTCGACCGCGCTGATCGGCTCGACGTGCACCTCGGTGTGGCGCAGCGTCTCCCGGATCTGCTCGGCCCGCTGGGTCACCGCCTTGCTGACGACGACCTCCTCGATGACGCGCGCCTTCTTCGCGACGACGGCCTCCTCGTCGGTCTCGACGAGCTCCACCGTGCCGGACTGGAAGGTGTCGAGCGCGGCCGGCTGAAGCGGCCGATCGACCGGGTGCCGCTCGACGTGGACGTGCTCCTCGCGCAGCATCACCGACTCCTGGACCGGCTGCTCGACAAGGCGACTCGACACGCGCACGCCGCCGCGGTTCACCTCGCGCTTGCCGACCTGCAGCTCCTCCTCGATCACGGGGACGGCGACCTGCTCCTGCAGGACATCGGCCCGGAGCTCCTCGGTCTTCGCTGTCTTCTCGGTCGCGGTCCGGGTCGTCTGCTGGGACTTGCTCAGCTGTTGAGCACGCTGGGACGGCGACATGGAACGATCGGTGTGATTCATGGTATGACCTCCATCATTGTGGCCCCTCGGGGCGTTTCTCTCCCTCGCGCCGCGCGCGAGGTGGGGTTTGCTGATCGGGGCCCTGGATGCCGGGGCCCCTCGGAGACGCCTCAGCCTCCATCACGTCCGCGCGGGGGGACGCGCTCGACCTGGACGTCCTCGCTCCGGAGCGTCACGTGCTCCGGCGGGCTCATCTCGACCGAGCGGACCCGGGTGATGTGGAGCTCCTCCTTGAGCAGCAGGCGCTTCTCGACGACGAGCACCTCCTCGACGACTGGCACGATCAGGGTGTCGCCCTCCTGCCGGGTCGCGGGCGGCTCCTTCACCACCTGACCGATGGCGACGCGCTCCACGAAGACGCGCTCGCGCTCGAGCGGCTCCGCGACCGCCTCCACCCGCTCGTGGACCTGCTTGGTGATGCGGACACGGCCAGACTCGATCGTGCGCTTCGTCACCTCGAGCTCCTGCGCGACCACAGGCACGATGAGCTCGTCGACGGTCTCTGCGTTCCCGCCGGGCGGTTCCTGTCTGCTGCTCGAGTTCTGCACAATTCCCCGGTGCGCGCTCCGCGGAGCGCAGTCGGTCCCCTCGCTGACGTGCTCTCTGCGAGCGCTCCCAGGCCAAGCACGGCCCGGGCCAATGGCGGTCACGGGCGCGGGGCGCCGCGTGAAGCGTGATCGCGCCAACGCGCGCGCCGGGCCTCACGAGGCATCGCGCCACACGCCAGATAGAGAGATGTATTTACAAATGGATTGTCGCTCTGAAGGACGGCGCCAGAGACGATGACCAGAAGGCCACAGGTGAGACAGCAGCGCGGTTCAGCTCAGGGCGTATTGCGAGGCGTTGCCGGAGTAGCCCGCTCGCCTGTCGGAGCGTCTCTGCTGGAGTCGCCTGCTCGCGTGGAGCTCGCGGAGCTCAGGGATCTCGGGGGCTCCTCGCTCGCCCCAGCGGGCTCACGTGTCGTAGGGGCCGCCCGCCTGCACGGCCTGGCGGGCGAGCTGCTCCGCGCTGACCGCGGGCGGGGACGCGTCTTCCGGGACGTCCGGCGCGATGCCGAGCGGGCGGCCAGCGAGCCCCCGCGCCATGTCGACGAGGATGGCCACGGTCCCCCAGGCGAGCGCGAAGGCGACGCCGGCGTCGACGATGGCGCGGTAGGGCGGGGACATCTGCCGCACGAGCAGGATGAGCGCCACGATGCCCGCGATGAGCGCCCACGTCGCGATCAGCCGGCGGCGCGTCGCGTGGAAGAGCGCCATGCAGTAGAGCGGCGCCAGCGCGACGTGGAGCGGCCGCCGGCGCTCCGCGAGGTGGAGCGCGCGCGCGACGACCCGCGGCGAGAAGCGCTGCTGAAAGCCGCGGTACCCCTCGAAATAGGCGATCACGACCGTCCACGCGACAAGCAAGATGAGCTGGCCCGTCGTGAGCGCGTGCGTCGTGAGGATGCGAGCCGCCGTCGCGCCGAGCCGATAGATGGCCTCGACAAGGACGGCCACGACGCCGAGGACACCCCACAGCACGACGGCGAGGCGGCGCCGCTGCTCGCTCGCGGGCGGGCTCATCGCTCCCGCGCCGGAGCGAGAGGTCCGATGAGCCGCGACGCGTGCGCCGCGGGCGCGGGCGATCGCTGCGGACAGCGCGATGGGCAGCTGGATCGCCGCATGCCCTCTCATGCTAGGAGAGGCGCGGAGCACGTCAACCGGAACCTCGCGGGCGGGAGCGCGTCTTTCGTGTATGACGCGTAGGGCGCGTAGGGCGCGTCCGGCGCGGACGTGATGGCGGTTCGCTCCGGCGGCTTCCGGGGGTAGCATCGCCGCCCCATGCCGCTCGCCGATCGCTCCGCGCCGGGCGCTCCGCCCGCCCCGGCGCGGGCCCTCTCGCCCCACCCGCACGCGCTGCGGTCGCCGCTCGCGCCGTTCACCGCGCGCCTGCGCGATCTGCTCTCGACCGTGGAGTCGGCGGCGCTCCTCGGCGCGGTCGAGGCGCGCGTGCGCGGGCTCGGCGAGCACCTGCGCTTCGCCTGCCTCGCCATGCCTTGCGCGGAGGCGCTCGTCGCGCTCGAGATGGAGGCGCTCGGGCGGCTCACGGTCCCCGTCGTCGCGGACGCGGCCGGCTTCCGCGCGTCGGGCGCGGAGTTCCCGCCGAGCGGCACCCCGTTCGCGTACCTGCTCGGCGGCGGGGGCGGGCACGCGGTGGCGCTCTCCGACGGCGAGCCGATGATCGCGCCGCTGCGGCCGCTCCTGGCCGCGGCGCCGGCGGCCGCGATCTTCGTGCCGATCCGCGTGGGCGCGGCGACCGTGGGGGGCGCCGCGCTCTTCTCCCGCGATTCCCGCGCCGCGCCGCTCGGGGGGCGGGAGCTCGACCTGGCCGAGCGGCTCGCCGAGGTCCTCGCCCTCACCGTGGAGTCGTTCCGCACCGAGCGCGTCGTCTTCGAGCTCTTCGCGCGCGCGATGCCAGACCTGCTCGCGCCGGCGCCAGGTCAGGCGGCGTCGGGCGCCGGCGAGCCGGAGCCGGAAGGGGCGGCCGCGCCGCCGACGTCGCTCCGCGCCGCGCTGGAGCGGCACATCCACGCGCTCCGCCTCACCCCCGAGTACCGCCGGCGCCTGGAGCTCGCGGCCGTGGTGGGGCGGCTCGCCGAGCGCGGCGAGGCCGAGGCCCGCCTGGCGCTCGACCTGCTCGCGCGGATCGACGCCTACGCGAGCGGCGCGCAGGGGGAGGGGAGCGGGGCGTGACCGCGGCTGCTCCGGCAGGAACGGGCGGCGAGCGCGGCGGAGCCGGCGGCGAGCTCAGGGGCGCGCGTCACGGCGCGGGCGTGCGGGTCGCGCTGGTCGACTCCGGCGTCGACGCCTCGCACCCCGCGCTGCGCGCGGCGGCGCTGCGCCACGTCGCGCTGGTCCGGCGCGGCGGCGCGCACGAGGTGGCGCCGTGCGCGCCAGGAGACGTCAGCGGGCACGGGACCGCGTGCGCTGGCATCGTCCACCGCATGGCGCCCGGGGCCGAGATCACGAGCGTGCGCGCCCTCGGCGACGACGGGCGATGCTCGCGCGACGGGCTCATCGCGGCGCTGCAGTTCTGCGTCCGCGAGCGGTTCTCCGTGGTCAACCTGAGCCTCGGCATCGACATCCCGAAGGGCGCGCCGCTCCGCCCCGGCGACCACCGCTCCCTGGTCGAGCTCTACGAGGTCGCCGACGCGGCCTACACGGCGCAGGTCGTGGTCGTGGCCGCCGGCCCCAACGCGGCGGCGTTCCGCACCTATCCAGGGCGCTTCAAGTCGCTGATCGGCGTCGGCCGAGGGCCGTTCCAGGACCCGGAGGCGCTCCGGAGCGAGCTCACGCTCGACCACGAGATCCTCGCGCCCGGCGACGAGGTGCTCGCGCCCGCGCCCGGCGGCGGCGAGCAGCGCTGGACCGGCACGTCGTTCGCGGCGCCCCACGTGACCGCGCACGTCGCGCGGATCCGCGCGGCCTGGCCGGAGCTCTCGATCGAGGCGGTGAAGGCGGCGCTGCACGAGCTCGCGCGCGGTGCAGGCAGGCGCGCGGAGGGGAGCGGCGCCGCGGAGGAGCCGGAGGAGCGCCGTGCGCCCGCTTGAGCCGCTCGACCGCGTGTCGCCGCTGCCGCGGCTGCTCCGCAGCGCGCCGGCCGGGGAGGTCCGCGCCGAGATCGAGCGCGTCGAGGCGCTGCTCGGTCGTGGCGGCGAACCTGGGGCGGGCGGCGCGCCGGTTCCCGGCGGCGGCGAACCTGGGACGGGAGACGCGCCGCTCCCCGGCGGCGCGCTCCTCGCGGCGGCGCTCGGGTTCGCGCGCGGCGCGCTCGCGCTGCGCGAGGGCGCGCTGGACGCCGCGGTCCTGCACCTCGACGGGGCCGCCGCCGCGTTCGGCCGCGAAGGTGAGGTCGAGGGCCGGGAGCTCGCCCGTTGCGAGGCGGCGCTCGCGCGCCTGCGCCGCGACGGGCGGTCTGCCTGCGCGGCCGCCGTCGAGGAGCTCGACGCCATCGCGGGCGCGGGCGCTCCCGGCCGCCGCGCCGCCGTCGTCGCCGGCCACTACCGCGGCGCGGCCGAGCGGCTCCTCGGCGACGCCGCGGCCGCGCAGCGCACGCTGCTGTCGGCGCTGCGCCGGTCGGAGCCGTTCCTCGACGAGCGGGCGCAGATCCTGAACTCGCTCGGCACCCTCTACGTGACCCTCGGGGCCCACGGCGCGGCGGAGGCGCTGCTGGAGCACGCGGCCGAGCTCCACCGCCGCCGCGGCGACGCCGTGGGCGAGGCGATCGCCTGCGGCCAGCTGGGCGCGGCGGCGCTCGGCCTCGGCGCCCTCGAGCGCGCCCGCGCCCCGCTGCAGCGACAGGAGTGGCTCTGCGCGCGCCTCGGCGACGCGTTCGGCCGCGCCCGGGCGCTCACGTTCCTGTCGGATCTGGCGCTGGAGCTGGGGCGCGCCGACGACGCCCTCGCGCTCGCGACGTCCGCCCGCGACGTGGCCGCGCGCGCGGCGCCGCCGCTCCGGACCTGGATCGCCTACGCGGCGCGGGCGATCGGGCGCGCGCGGCGAGACCTCGGCGATGCCGGCGCCGCGGCGGCGCTCGACGAGGCGGGGGAGATCTTCCGCGAGCTGGGCCATCCGCTCGGGGCGGCGCTCGCCGCCTGGGATCGCGCGTCGGCCGGGGCGCTCGCGCCCGGGGAGCTTCTCTCTGGGTGTGCGCCGGGCGACTGGTTCTCCGCGGCGTGGGCGCTCGGCTCGCTGGGATTGCCCGCGCGGGTGGCCCAGCTCCTCCGCGAGCGGCTGGAGATCGACGAAGGCATGCCGCGCGCGGAGACGGAGGGCGGAGCGCCGGCGCCGGACGGGGAGACGCGCGAGCGGGCGCTCGCGGCGGCGGCGCAGACAGCGCCCCACGTCGCGGTGCAGCGCGAGGTCGAGCTCGTCTATGACCGGCCCGAGGAGCTCGCCGGGATCGCCGCCCGGAGGGCCGCGGCGCACCGCAACCTGGGTCGGCTCGCGGCGCTGACGCTGGCCCCGCCGGGGCTCGTCGTCGCCGCGGTGGCGGCCCCGCGGCTCGGCGCCCGCGGGACCGCGCTCCCGCCCGAGCGCGCGGCGGCGGCGTGCGTCGCCGATCTGCCCGGGATCGCGGTCTGGATCTGGCCGGCGGCGACGGCGCCCGCCGTCGTGGGCCGAGACCTCGCCGAGCTGGGCGCGGCGGTCGGCGAGCCGCCGCGCGCCGCGCTCGCGCTCGCGCCGGCGGGGCGCGTGCTCAGCCCGCCGTTCGCGGGTGACGCTGGGCCCGAGCTGGAGGCGGTCGAGGTCGGCGCGCTGCTCGCGCTGGCCGTGGCGCTCGCGCCGGGCGAGCTGCGCCTGGAGCCGCGGCTCGGCTGGGACGGCGACTCCTGCGCGGCCGTGGAGGCGCTGGGGTTCGCCGTCACGCGCTGACACGGCCGCGGCTGTCCCTCCGGCGCGGGACGCGGCGCGATCGCGGCAGCGCGGGCCTCGGGTCGTCGGCGGAGAGCCCGTTCCAGATCACGAGGATGGCACACCTCGTATCGTGTGCGCGCGGCACCGTGCTCATCACTCCCTCCTTCGAGCAAATGCCGTTTCGCGAGGTCGGTCCCGCTCGCTGCTCACGGGTTACGCGGTTCCGGACGGCGATCGCTCGAACCATGTGAGTAAGGCAACGTGAGCGCGGACGCGCCGCTGTTCTACAAACGACGCGCACATGGCCCTGCCGAGCATGGCATCGCACGCTGACGCACGCGGCGTGGGCCTTTCTTCCCTGTGTTCTCGTGCGGGCTCGGCAGGCGCACAGACAGGCTCTGACCACGCGACCTCCGCAGCAGGGGGCGACACGGCAGCGATCGAACGGCTGTTCTTCTCCTGGTTCACCGGGGCGAGCTTGTTGTGGATCGAGGCGCACCCATGTTACGCCTCGATCCGGTGCGGATCGTGCATGGCACGCAGGGGTAGGGAGGGGGGCATTCCAATGATGAAGGGTCCGGATGACCGAGAAGAGCTGAGCCGTCTGCGTCAACGCGTCGCCGAGCTGGAGCTCGCGGAGAAGGCCTGGCGCGAGCGTGAGCTCGCTCATCTGTCGCTCCTCGACCTGGTCCCTCAAAGCATCTTCCGGAGCGATCTGGACGGGCGGTGTGTCTTCGCGAACCGCGCGCTCCTCGAGTCGGTGGGGACGACCCTGGAGCAGCTCCGCGGAAAGACGCCGTTCGATATCTACCCGCGCGAGCTGGCCGAGAAGTACAGGCAGGATGACGCCCACCTGTTGAAGACCGGTCAGGTCTTCGAGACGATCGAGGAGCACAGGGTGCCTGCGACCGGAGAGACGATCTACGTCAGGGTGATTAAGGCGCCGGTGCGCGACCTGCGCGGCGAGATCGTGGGGATCCAGGGTATCTTCTGGGACGTCACGTCGGAGCACGTCGCACGGCAGCTCTCGGACGAGAGGGAAGCGCATGCGGCGGCCGTGCGAGAGCTCAGCACGCCGCTCATCCCGATCGCCGACAAGGTCGTGGTCATGCCGCTCATCGGCACCATCGACAGCACCCGCGCGAACCAGGTGCTCGAGACGCTCCTCGATGGCGTCGTCGCGAGGCAGGCGTCCGTCGCGATCCTGGACATCACCGGCGTTCGCGACGTCGACTCGAGCGTGGCAGATTCCCTCGTCCGCGCCGCCCGGGCGGTCGGCCTCGTCGGCGCGAAGGTCGTGCTGACCGGGATCAAGCCGTCGGTGGCGCAGACCCTCGTGGATCTGGGCGTCGATCTAGGGTCGATCGTGACGTCTGGCACGCTCCAGAGCGGCATTCGGTACGCGTTGCAGCAGATGCACCCCGCGTAGGCTCCGTCGCCGCAGCCAGCACCGGGGCGAGAGCGCGGGCCGGGGAGGCCGACGCGTACGAGCGCCGGGTTGTCTTCCGCGGGGGCGTCATGAAAGCCCCCGGCGCGCTCACGGGGTGAACGCCGCGACGAAGCCGTCCAGGGGCGCTGGGAGGGAGATCGGGCCGGCCCCGAAATCGAGGGCCGGGTCGCCATCCGCGTGGCCGGTGATCGCGAGCGTGCCGAGGGGTGACACGGCGAGGTCAACAATGTCCGCGCCTGCGATCGGGAGCGTCCAGAGCTCCGCTCCGTTTGCGCTGAATTTGGAGAGGCTGTTCTCGGAGGTGACAAGCATGTCGCCGGCGGCGTCAAAGGCGATCGTGGCATACCGGTGGACAAACGGGATCGACCGGCTGAGGACGTGCTCGCCATCGGCGTCCAGCTTGACGAGCATGCTCCCCGCGGGAAGCGCGTCGCCGCCGCAGCTGAAGCCGCCGGTGGTCTGGCCGACCAGCGCATCAATGCCTTTGCGCTACCGAGCAAACGCCCGTCGCGCGCGAGGACACACCCGGCTTCGGCAGCCCGGATCCAGCGCCATTCCGAGGCGAATTGCGCTCCGGCGTCAGCGTGGCGCACCGCAACCTGGGTCGGCTCGCGGCGCTGACGCTGGCGTCCCCGGGGCTCATCGTCGCCGCGGCGGCAGCGCCGCGGCTCGGGTCCCGCGGGGTCGCGCTCCCGCCCGAGCGCGCGGCGCCGACCTGCCCGGGATCGCGGTCTGGAGCTGCCGGCGGCGACGGCGCCCGCGGCTGTGGGCCGCGACCTCGCCGAGCTGATCGCGGCGCTCGGCGAGCCGCCGCGCGCCGCGCTCGCGCCGGCGGGGCGCGTGCTCTGCCCGCCGTCCGCGGGCGACGTCGGCGCCGAGAGCTGGAGGGGATCGAGGTAGGCGCGCTGCTCGCGCTGACTGGCGCGCTCGCGCCGGGCGAGGTGCGCCTGGATCCGCGGCTCCGCTGGGACGGCGAGGCGTGCGTGAGTGTGGCGGTCGTGGGGGGTCGTCATGTGACGCTGAGCAGGCTCGCGCCCTTCCACCGGTGAGGAGCACACGGGCCCGCTTCGAAAGCAGTCCAACTTCACAGCGCGCCCGAGCCTCCACCTCCGCTCACTCACCTGCCCCGGCAGCCGCTGCGCCGATCATCCCCCGGGACCGGGCAGGTGAGATCGACCCCCGTCGACATGCTTCAAAACGTGAGATCGAATGTGGTCGAGATGAGCCCTGCGTTCCAGCCAGACTGGGCGATCGGCCCAGTCTTCTTTCCCGTGAGAAGAGTCCTTCCTCTGTATGTGGCGCTGCCGGCAGCGATGAAGTTGGTGACTGTGTATGGCCAGGAATATGCGCCAAAGAACCTGCATGCGCCGCCGCTGCTCGTGGTAGTGAATCTGTCTTTATCCGTGTATCCACAAGTGGAGCACTCGTGGTAAGATACCTCCAGGATGCAGGTAGCCCCGTTTGCGCTGCCGAACCATCCTTCCTTGGTGTTGATGTTGATGTTGATCCAGCCCCCCGTGCCGAACCCGGCGGCGTCGCGCGCTTCCCCGATCTCCTCCGCTCCGTTGTCCGGCGTGGTCGCGACCTCACCCGATTCGTCCGCTTCGTCATCGCCGGAGAGCGACCCCGATGCATCGGCGACGCACCCGGCTGCATGAACTCCAAATGAGCCTGCAGTCAGCAGAAGAAGTATTCGTTTCCAGGACATGGACCTATCCCTCCAGAGATGTGCGACGTAGATCCTCTTCGCAGCGATTGTCCGGCGCAATCAATGCGCACCTCGTCGTTCCCACCGCGGGCCGCGGTGGTCGCGCTCGCGCGAGGAGCGCACCGAGCCAGCAACCATCGGGGAGATAATCAAGCCTGCGATGCTCTCTGGAAAGTACGAAGAAATGCGTACCTTGAGCGCAACCTCCGCTACGGCTTGAAGCGTGATACGCGGATGCCCGCACGCGCCCTCGGCGTCCATCCTTCCAGAGTTGCGTGTCAATATCGCTCGGAATGAAGGCGATCGGCTGCTGCGCGCCAGCACGGTCAGCCCCCGGCGAACCACGTCGGGCGAGGTCGTCCTCGGAGCACGAAGGAGGGCGCCGTCTTGCGCAGCGCCTGCCTCTCAGGCACCGTTGACGACGAACGCTCCCCAGTAGTACGGGTGCTCGAACGGTCGCACCGTCGGGGTCCGCTTTGCGATGAGCCGATAATGACGCCACAGTCGGAGCAGAGCCGCCGCGTCTTCCGGCAGAGACATTCGGTAGCAGTGCTCAGCGTACGACGCTACTCGACCGACAGGCGCATCACGAACCCACCCCTGGGCCTCGCGCAGCGCCGACGCCGCGCTCATCCTGCCGCTTGCGTAGTTGCAGTAGAAGCGATCCATCAGCAGCGCGGTGGAAAAATCGGATACGCTCCAGAGGCTGCTCACGACGCTGGGCACCCCTGCCAGCATGAAACCCGCCGGCAGGCCAACGTACTCGTCGACCCCGCGCACCACATCCGTCAGGCCGGTCTGGCACGCGGAAAGCGTGACCAGCCGGGCCGCGGCGAGGTCCATGCGGCCGCGCTGGAGCTCGTCCAGCGTGAGGCGACCGTCCGCGAGGCTCAGGCTCGATTGGCCAGGGTCATCCCAGCTGTAAGCGGCGTGGCAGGCGAAGTGGATGCACGCCCTGCCGCGCAACCCGGCCTCGACCGCCTCCCGGGTGGCATTCTGCTGCGAGCATACCTCCCGTTCCGCGAAGCGCGCTGCGATGGCCTCGCCCTCGACTCGCGCGAAAGGGAGCCTTGCCTTGGCGGACGGCTCAGGGTTCACTACAGCATACAGCCCGACTCCTGCGGGGCGGCTCGATCTCTCGCTCAGGCTGCTGAGGACCGCCACAGAGGGAGCGTATGTGATCTCGTAGCGCTCGTAGAGCCGCTCCACGGGCTCGCCCGGCAGCAGCGCGGCGTGAAGTGGGACGAGGAACAGCCAACCCGAAGGCAAGATCACGAGCCGGTCGATACGGGCAGGCAAGCTCGGGAGGACCGGTGCGATGAGCTTCTGTCCCACCTCGGGAAGCATACGATCAAGGATGAGTCGGTATCTGCCGACGTCGCTGCTCCAGGCGTCGCCTCCACCATCGGTCGGCGCGTCCGGACCTGCGTGCAGACTCGTCACGAGCTCCTCTAGCCACGCGGGATGGACGCCTGGTAAGTCGATCGCCCGCGGGGGCTCGCTCGGATCACGCGTCAGGACGAGCGCGACCGCTTCCCTCTCGGTGATGCAGAAGGAGAGCATCGCGGTGCGTTCATCCGGAATTGCAGCGCGGAGCGTGACAAGGTCGAGCTCCCGAAGAAAGCGGGGCGCGTGCTCGCGAATCTGCCCGATCACGGCGTCCAGCGCGGCCGCGGCTCCACGCGCCGCGTCGGCCCAGGCTGCGTGCTCCTCGGGCGTTCTCCGTGCTCCCTCAGCCGGGCTCACGCCGGGAAGGAGGTAGACCCTGGCCGAGGCGCCCGCCCGCTCGAACGTGGCCCAGAGGCTGTCCGGCACACCTTCCGGACGAGGCTCCCGCAACCGCAGCGCCTCAAACAAGAGGCGCGCCTTGCCGCGCTCGTGGATCACCCACGCTCGCTCGACGTCGCCGAGCCGAGCAGCGGCGATCACGGCGTGCCGGTGGATCGCGGCATTTTGAGATATCTCCGCTGACTTGCTCGCGGCCGAGAGCCCGGCCCGGTACATCCGCTCGCCCGCGTCCATGGCGACGTCGTACGCTTCCGCGGCCGCGTCCCAGTTCTGCCGCGCGAAGTGCAGGGTGCCGAGGTTGCTCGCGGCGCGGCGGGCATCGTGGGGGGCCGCCTCCCTGGTGAAGACGCGGAGCGCCTCCTCGAAGCAGCGGAATGCCCGCTCCGCGTCCTCATCTCGCACGTCACCGCCGCGACCGGCGAGGGCGATGCCGAGGTTGTTCTGCGCTGTCGCATACGCGATCGGCTCTGCCTCCAACGTGAAGAGCCGCAGCGCCTCTTCGAAGCACCTGATAGCCTCGACCGGGCGGCCCGCATCGAACGTCGCGAGCCCCAGGAGAGCCTGGCCCAGGGCGATCTGGACCCACCCATACTCCACGGGGTAACGCTCCTTCGTGAAGACGCGGAGCGCCTCCTGGCACGAGGCGATCGCCCGCCGAGAGTTCGACCCCGCGGCGTCCGTTGGGAGCTCGAGCTCGGCGTTCGCCAAGTTGGCGTGCGCGAGCGCATAGTCCGAGGGGTCATGCTCCGCGGTGTACACGTCCAGCGCGGCGCGGTAGCAGGCGATCGCTTCGCGCAGGTTCGCCGTTCGCTCGCCCACGGCGCGCTGCGCATAGGCACCGCCGAGGTTGTTCATCGTACGCGCGTAGCTGTAGGGGGCCGCCTCTCGAGTCCGGACGCGTGCGGCGTCGAAGTAGAACGCGATGGCCAGTTCGATGTGCGCCGAGCGGTCGCCCACAGTAACTCCATCGTGGGCGTTGCCGAGGTTGCTCTGGATCATCGCATAATCATGAGGTGATGAATCCGGAGTATACACGCGCAGCGCCTCGTTGAGGTAGGCGATCGCGCGACGGCGATTTTGTACGGGATCTCCTGTCGGGAGTGTCGTGTACGCCACGCCGAGGTTGTTGCACGCGAGCGCATACTCCTCGGGATGGGTGGCGAGCGTGAACACCTGCAGCGCGTCCGTGTAGCATGCAATGGCCTGCCGGAGATTCTCGCTCCGATCGCGCACGGGCAGATCGGCATAGGCGGCGCCCAGGTTGAGCTGCACAGAGGCGCGGTCGCGGGGCGCGTCGCTCAGAAGGTACAGATCGAGCGCCCTCTCGTAGTGCTCGATCGCCCGCAGGAGATTGGCCGTACGATCATCTGGCCGACCGGCATAGGCCATGCCGAGGCCGTGCTCGGCGAGCGCCACGTTGTCTGTCTGGCCCTCCCGGCGAAACCATCGGAGCGCCTCCTCGTAATGCGCGATGGACAGCCGCAGCTCCGCCTCGGCAGCACCGGCCTCTGGCAAAAAGGTTGACTCCATGACAGGCGATGCGGCCACTTGCAGCGCAGCTCGCTGACGGCGCTGCGCCTCGCCGGTGTAGCGGGGGAGCTGCGCGGGGTTGCTCCCTCGATGGTTGACTACGCGAAGACGGCGGCATTCGCCCAGGTAGAGCTGGATGTCTGCGTGCTCATCAGGGTGCTCGTCACGCGTGAGGAAGCGCAGGGCCTGCTCGTAGCAGGCGATTGCCAGCCCGAGCCAGCTGCGACGATCTGCGGCTGGATACGCGGCGTAGGCACTTCCCAAGGCGCTCTGTGCGCGCGCGTAATCAAGAGATGCGGACTCTGGCGTCCAGATGTCGAGCGAGCCCAGAAGGCACGCGATCGCCAGGTCCAGACGCTCCTGCCTGCCCTCCTTGGATGGGAGATCCAGCAGCGTATTGCCGAGGCTGAACAACGTCATTGCAAACTCGAAAGGTTCAGCATGCAGGCGCCGCAGGGGCAGCGCTTCGTTGAACCATGTGATCGCCCGTTGGAGGTTGTCACTCCGATCTTCACCAGGGAAGGCGAAATAGGCGCAGCCGAGCTCGTGCAGCAACGCGCCACGAAAGGCCGGATACTGGTCCGCATCAGCCCGCTCGAGGGCATGCTCGAGAACCTGAATCAGCAGGCGTGCGGCTCCCGGCTCGACCGTGCTCCGGGGCTTGAGCCAGGTGGCCACGTCCACGTGTGTCTCCAGCTCGGGCGGCGTCTCTACACTGTTCCATCCATCTCTCTCACGATACGCCCGAACGATGCCTCGCTCGCGACAGCGCCCGAGCAGAGCGCAGTGCTCGAGAACGAGCAGCCGACGGCTCCCGTCTTCCTGCTCTGCGGCGCAGGCTTCCAGCGCGGCGATGACCTCCGGGCGTAGTAGCTCGAGGTGCTGCTCGAGGAGGTCGCGAGACTCGGGCCAGCTCTCGGCATTGAGGAAAGCAGCCGCGGTTCTGCCAATTTCCGCCTGGTCGTATGTTGCCTCCTCCGCGAGCGCAGTCTCCACGCCGATCTCGGCGCAGCGTTTCAGAAGCGCGCCGAGCTCGAGCAAGATGCCCCGTGCGTCCTCGTCCTGCTGTTCGGCGGTGAGCTTGGCAATCTCCTTCACGCCGTCCGGTCCGATCAGCGCGGGGTGATCTCGGAGGCATCGGTAGCGCTCGCCGGGCGTGCGGGCCTGGAGCAGCGCACGGATGGACACCGTCATCGTCGCGTCATCGTCGCTCATCGTTGTACCCTCGCGCTGGGATTCGCGAAGACCGTGAAGGCGAGCGCCGCGACGGGATCGACGCGGCGGACGACGGCGCGCGCGTCGCGCGTCGCTTCGCCCACGGTTGCGCCCTCGAGCAGGCGTGCATAAAAAGCTCTCGTGAATCGGTATGCCGCGTAATCGTCGACGGCCCAGATCGGACCTACGACGGCGGCCGCTCCTGCGTGGACGAAGGCCCTCGCGAAGCCACCTAACCCGGTCAACGACAGCTCCTGGCGGCCGGAGTGACATGCGTTGAGCACGACCACCGGCCGCGTCTTTCCGCAGTTCTGCACAGTCCCCGAGATATCGTCTGAGGTGAGCTTGTCCCCGTTGTCCAGCATGATCGCTGCAGCACCCATGTCCATGCTGGGGCGCCTTCCATGGCCAGTGAAGTGCCAGGCGTCGTGCGTACCCTTCTTCATTGCATCGATCACCGAGAGCCACGAGGCGGGGATGTCCTCGATCTCCCGCCCCCCTCGGGAGAGTGAGCGAATGAATTTCCGCTCCTTTTCGGCGTATGGAAGGCTCGACGCAAGGCAGGTAACCAAGGCGATGCGGCGGAGGGCGCCCAGCGCATGTTTCATCCCGCGGTTGTTGGGTATCCAGCGGGTCATCGCGAACGCCTCGCAGAGATGCGGCCCCTCCACGGTGTGGCCGTGCTCATCTCTCCGCGTCATCCGGAGCAGCTCCCAAGGGATCCACGGCTCCTCTGACTGAACCAAGATCGTCTTGATGCGTCGTTGCAACGACCAGAGAAGGGAGCGCAGCTCCTCCGGCAAGAGGTTCTCGAACAGATCCGCGCCGATGCGAGCCAGCTTCTCCCTCGCCAGCGTCCTGTCCGAGATGGTAGCGAGAGGAAGCTGGTTGATCTTGTCATGAAGTGCATCGAAAAAATCGCGAGGATCCGCGCGAAGCTCCATCGGTCCGTACTGCTTCAGATTGATGTCCAGGGATTGGTCGGCCGCCGTCACCCTCAGCAAGATCTCGTGGCACCCGGTGTGGCCGTTCTGGGCCAGGATGAAGTGCATCATGAGATCAGGCTGCGCGGGCAGGAGCGCCGCGATCGGCCGGCGCTCCGGCTTGTGACGCTCTTCCGGCACCATCTCCTCGGGCGCGGTGTCCCTCTCCAGCCGCATCCGGCAGACCTCCTGCCCGGCATGGAAGCAGAGCACGTCCACGCTGGCCCGGCATCGCTCGGTCGCGCGCACCTTGAACTGAAGCCTGGGCGTCTCTGCCTCGGAGGTGACCACCAGAGACGCCTCACGACGACCATCCAGCGCGAGCCCCCGGCGTGGATGGACCACGATATCCAAGCTTGTCCCAGGCTGCATCGCGGAAGGGGAACGCGAGAGGGCCTCGGAGCGGACGGCCCAGACGACAAGCGAGCAGGTATGCCCCACCATGAGCGGGTCTGGCAGGTAAACTTCGATCGAGAGCGGCACCTCGCCCCCCTCGACGGCGCCGACCCGGAGGCCGAGAGGAGGTGGCAGGGCGTCGTCGAGGAAGCTGACGACGCGATCGCCGTCGAGGATGACGCAGCGCTCCGGAGCGGCCTCGGCGTCGGCATACGCATCCAACGTCGGCGTGCAGTTGCTGTCATCGAGGCCGAGCGCCTCGAACAGGCCGAGGTGCCCAGGCACCGTGGCGAGCCGAGCAGTGAAATCCTCGGTCGTGTAGAGATGATGCTTGCCCTGCTGGCCTCCGCGCCGGCGCACCACCACGGCCGTGGGGGCCAGGCGTCGTGACGCCTCCTGCGCCAGAGCGGCCGACAATTCGGCGTCGAGCAGGAGGAAATCCTCATTCGCGATTTCGTGCAGGTAGACCATGGGGCAAGATATCACGTTCGGCCGCGCTGTTGCCGCGGGTCGCCCTCACCCGACGTGGAACACGCGGTGCTCCGCGAGCCACCCCGGCCCCCAGAGATCGATGGCTATCCCTCGACCTAATTCGATCTGTGCCTGGTCAGGCATGACCGGCTCCGGATCAGCGGTATCGATCGCGACGGCTCCTCGGACTGCCGGGGGCGCGAGGTGTACGACGATCTGCTCGAGGCCTGGCGCTCCGCTGAGCTTGATGTCCACCGCTACTGGCTTGTCCTCCGTGACGCGCTTCCTGTCCACGATCGCCGGTGACGGCACCGGCTCGCGTCCCCTGACATGGGTGATCACGAGCACTCCGAGCTGGGCATTGCACCTCGTTCTCACCTCGATGCGCAGAAGATCGCCCGTACGGGCGACAGGTATCTCCTGGGTCCCGAGCGGAGCCCACACCCCGTGCCGCCGTTCGAGCAGCCACGTCTCCGCCGGAGGCCAGACCGCCTCGAGCTCGTCGCCGACGTGCCGGACGATGCCTGCGCGCTTCAAGACCGCGAGGTTGGTGTCCACGGTCCGGGCGTCCTCTACCGCAAGGATGTCCTTGAACTCCCCCTTGGTGAGCGGGCCCCCGAGCAGCCTCGCCGCGAGCCGCCTGGACGCCTCGGTCGATCCCGCCGCCTTGGGGCGACCGCGCCTGGGCTGGCCACCGGTGCTCCCGGGCGCTTCGTCACGGAGGCAGCGCTGGATGAGGAGCGCGAGCTGTGCGCAGTCACCAGGCGGCGCCGCGGGGGCGCGCACGATCTGGGGTGCCGGTGCGCGCTCCTCGGGCAAGTGCGCCTGGGTCCACTCGCGAAGGAGGAGTCGTCTCGCGTCCTCCAGACCGAGCGTCTTGCTGCGCTTGATGAAGGTCTTGAGCTCCCGCACATTGCCTGGCCAGGCGTTCGGCAGCGTGGATAGCTCCTCCACGGCGCGCACTACCTCGGCGCGGGTCGACGGAGCAGGAATGTGCTCGTCGGCGAGTCTACGGGCGATCTTCAAGGCGGCGCCATCCAGATCCCGGAGCGGCGGCATCGCCAGTGGGAGCGTGTTTATTCGATAGTAGAGGTCTCGCCGGAATCGGCCCGCAGCGCAAAGCGCCTCCAGGCCCTGATTCGTCGCGCAGACGAATCGGCACTTCGCCATCTCGCTCTTGTCGCTGCCGACACGGCGGTACTCTCGCTCCTCCAGCAGGCTGAGCAGCTTGGGCTGGAGCTCGAGCGGCATATCTCCGATCTCGTCCAGGAACAGCGTCCCATCCTGGGCAGAGGCCACCGCGCCGTGCCGGAAGGTGGCGCCGGTGAATGCGTTGGCGACATGGCCGAAGAGCTCGCTCTCGACGAGGTTCGACGGTATCGCGGTGCAGTTCAGGTGAATGAACGGACGTCCGCGCCGCGTGCTCCTGTCATGGATCCACTTGGCGAGCGTGCTCTTGCCAGAGCCGTGAGGGCCCGTGAGGAGCACGGGATCGTCGCTCTTGGCGATCTGCTCGGCTGTCCGCTGGTCTTCCGCTCGCAGATACACGTCGATTGACATGAGTACCTCGTAGGGTGGCTGCGCCAGCGTGGTCGGCGCGTACGCAGAACATACAGGATCGCAGCCCGGATGCCAGGGGCTATCGGGTCTCTGCAATTTGCGACAAATAGCTGCTCGCAAGCCCGATGATCTCTCTCTCCCGCGGACGGGCTCTCCTGCGCGGTTCGGCGGAGATTCCGCCTCGTCAGTCGTCGAGACGGCAGGGCACAGGGGTTGCCAGGCCTGAGTGACATCAAGCCAGGCAGCGACCTCCGCGCCGTGAATGCGGTCGAGCGAGAAGAGATAGCTGCGGGCTTAGCGCGTCACCTTCGCCACCGGGAGCCGCATCATGCCCATTTACGTCTACCCTCCTGAGCATCCCATGACCCAGATTGTCAGACGGCGCTTCAGGCTGTCGTCGTCCAAGTACTATGTCGGCTGGAGCGACGGTTTTGACGAACAGTTCGATTCGCGCGCCGTCTTGTTTGCGTACGGCGAGCGCCCCGACGCTGATCCCCTCGCGACGTTCAGGATCGTACACCGAGCGTACGGCGGTGTCGTTGGTAAGCTGCCAGTCGAGACGGGAGACATCAGCGCGTTTGTTCACCTGGATGGAGATGTAGATCGTGCCGTCGAGGGGACCAGTCTTTGTTATGTCAAGGCCGTTCATGGTATGAACGTGGTCCATGGTGCAGTAAGGTGGTTTCTTTCGAAGGGTCTGCATCGTGGATATGTGATCCATGATCCGCGTAACAAGATCATGAGAAGGTTTCACCTCGACCTGCTCGGGCTCAAGCTGGTGCCGAATGCAAAGGTCATCTTCGGATCGTTCAAGCGGAGGAGGACCCTCGAGCCGGTGGAGTGGCATGTTGCGCAGGGAGATGAAGAGACCTTCGCCAACGCAGTGAAAAACCTGGAGAGGGCGGGCGCGGTGCCGGTGCCGATCGTGGAGGTGTAGCCTAGCCAGAAGCGTGTTTTCTCACGAGCTCCGCGAGCTCGGGCCGAGAATGAACGCCGAGGGCCCGATAAACACGCTCGGCGTTCTTTCTCACGGTGCCCTCGGCGATCGCCAGCTTACTGGCGATCTGCTTGTATGAGAGACCTGACTCCGCGAGCAGCGTGGCGACCTCTCGCTGCCGTCGAGGAAGCGCCCGGAGCGACCCATCTCGTCCTGCCGCGATCGGGCGGTTCCACAGCGTTTCCCGAAGGTGGATCAGCGTGATGTCCTCGTTGATAGCGTAGCTCTCTTTGGCAAGGCAATGCACGTTCACGTCGAGGCAGCCGGAGCCGTCAGGGCATTGAACTGTCTGTCTGACGTCAGCGCCGGCTCGGGCCAGATGTATCAGGTCATCGACACGGCTACGCCACGCGGCGTCCCGGCGGAACCCATATTTTTGAGAGAGCAGCACCGCCCGCCGGTTGACCTCGAGGAGCGCGCCGTCCGAGCGCACTACGATGTATCCAAGTGACTGCTCCTGCATGATTTGAAACAAGATCTGCTGATGCGGGATCAGCGGCAGCCTCACGCGCTCCAGCGCCTCCTCGATATCACGGCAGAGAAGCTCCAGGAGGCGGCACTCCCGCCATGTAGGGAGGCGCGCATCGATCCCGCTGAACAGCCACAGGACGACCACCTCGGGCGTCGCGCGTTGCGCCGCGGTGGACAGGATCATGCCGGTCACGTTGTCGAGCCCAAACTGAGGGTACATCAACTGATTATAGGGCATTCGCTGGAACGCATCTTCCCCCAGCGCGTCGGGGCCGCGGAGCGCTAGCCCGGCCGGCAGCGTCATGGCCAGAGGGACGGCCGGGTCGTCCTCGATGAGACGCGCCCTTTCCGTCAGGAAGCCCTCCGGTACATCGTAGATGAAATTGACGAGATTGCTGGTACGCGAGGTTGGCAGCACATCGATCATGCCGGCGGCGAAGGGAAGCAGCCCGCGGATCGCGTCGAAGGTCGCGAATGCAGGCGACGACGCCGTGATTCGCCGCAGCGCGTTGCGTGTCGAGATCGCGAGCTTCGCCTCGCCGGAGGACCACGCGATGCGTGACCTGCGGGCGCGACGGATCGCATTTCCCACCATAACGTCGATCGGCAGCGCTTCTTTGCTCATCTTGCACTCCCTCTGTCGCCAAGGTGCTGTCTGGATTTTAGATGGGTCACGTCTCACGACAAAGCGATTCCGCTCGCGCGGAAGTCCAAGGGAGGCCCGCGACGAGCTCCACGGGGTTGTCTGTGACCCTGCAGGTACGCAGGTTTGCGTAGTTGACATGTTGATCGGGTCGTGCGGTTCGCGTCCAGGTGCTGGACCTTCAACGGATTTTGTCCTCGTGGAGTTCGCCGAACCGCGGCGCGCCGGCCAGGCGCGTGTCGAGCTCCGGGGCTGCCTGCGGCGCTCGCGAGCCGGCCGCGTGCTTACAGCGCTGACGCAACCGGTGCTCTCCACGGTGCCGCCGGCTCGACGGCGTTCCCTCTTCTTGGCTCGCCGTCCTCGACGGAGGCAACAGCTCCCGCATCCATGGCGGCTGAGCACGCTGACGTCGCCGATGACCCCTGCGGCACGCTTCTCGCGGCCTCCGCACGCTCGATCTGCTCCTCTTGGCCAGCGGGCGAGCCTGGCTTTGCCCCTCGCGGACACCGCCTCCGCCCCTTTGCGTTGCCGAGCAAAGCGCCCGCCGCGCGCGAGGACAATGCCGCCCTCGGCAGGCCGGATCACGCGCAAATTCCGGGCGAATCGCGCTCCGGCGCGAGCGTGGGCGGGTGGCATCGCCGATGCTTTGCCGATGCTCTGGACGCTCGACGAACGATCACCCACTCCACCATGGGATCTCATCATGCCCGCCATGAACGCTCAGCTCGCTGGAACCCTCGACGCACGCTGGCCCGCTCGCGCCTCCGCCAACGACAGAGGGGCCGCGTTCCGGGACGAGTTCCTGACGCTCGCGTCGCACGAGCTCAGGACGCCGCTGACCTCGCTCGCGCTCCAGGTGCAGAGGATGAGGCGAATAGGCGCGCGGCGACCGGAGGAGCCGCCCACGTGGGACGACTCGCTCGAGGTCGTCGGCCGGCAGGTCAACAGGCTCACCCGGCTCTGCGATGACATGCTCCAGGCGATGAGGCTCCGCTCGGGCGAGCTCGCGCCCCAGCGCCAGCGGGTCGATCTCGGGGCGCTCGTCCGGGAGGCGGTCGCCGGCCTCGCCGTGGAGCTCCGCGCCCCTCACGCCACCATCTCGGTCGACGCGCCGGATGGCACCGTCGGCTGCTGGGACCGCGAGCAGATCGGTCGCCTCGTGTTCCACCTGCTCAAGAACGCCGTCATGTTCGGCCAGGGCCAGCCGATCTTCCTCGAGGTGAAGGCCTGTGCCGGCGGCGCGCGGCTGCTCGTCCGCGATCGAGGCATGGGCATCGCGGAGGAGGACCAGGAGCGCATCTTCGCGTGCTTCGAGCGCGTGGGCGACGTGGAGCACTTCGGTGGCCTCGGCCTCGGGCTCTACCTCGCGCGCGAGATCGCGCGCGCCCACGGCGGCCACATCGGCGTCGAGAGCTCGCCGGGCCGCGGCGCGACGTTCCTCGTCGAGCTCCCCCTCGAGCCCGCGCCTGCCAGTCAGGCCCGCGCCGCGCGCTCCTCGACCCCGTAAACCACCCGGGGCCGGGTAGCGGTCAACTTTGCCCGGAGAGAGTCCACATGAAGGCGGGAAGGCGGGAAGGTTATTAAATTTTTCTTCCCGCCTTCCCGCCTTCATGTTCAAATTTGACCACTACCCGGGGCCGAGAGGTCACCGGGCTCCCGATCCTCGGGAGCGCCCGCGGGCGCCGTCCGGCGCGCTGCATTCCCGCATTCCCCCTCAGATCCAGCGCGACATCGGCGTTCGTTTCGCCGCGTCGCCGTGCGCCCGGCCCTCGCCATGGCAGGAAGCGCTCGGCCGAGCGGGGATCGACGCCGGCGACCTCATGACGGGATGGACCGAAAGGGCTCCTCGCGGCGAGATCTCGTGATCTTCGGCCACGTCGAGGGCGCTGTCGCCCGCGGCCAACGGCGGCGCGTCCGCCGGCGCGCAAGCCGTTGCTCGATGAGGCAATGGCCCCGCGCGTTCATCCCCGCTCGCGCGGCCACCGCGCCGATCTCCCGGCGAATCCGCGTGGGCGCCGCCGGCACGAGGCGTGCTCTGACGATGACGAGGTGACGACAACAGCGGCGAGATGCGCTGTCCGCTTCGACGAATGCGCGATCGAAGCGGATCCGTTCGCGCGACGGGGGGCTCCGTCGCGACGCGCGCGCCGCAGGGGAGGACCATGAAATTCGAGGCGACAAGCGAGCTCACCAGCGTGGTGCTCGGCGACCGGCAACCCACCATCGTCCCGGGTAGTAGGAGGGATACCGAGGCTCATCGCGCCCGTCATTCCGGGGGTGCGAGCGCCGCCAGCGGCGTCGCGAGGCGGCCCCTCGGCACGGACGACCCCACGGATCTCCATGGCGCGAGGGAGACCGGCGGCGCCTCCGCCGCCCCCCGCTACCAGAGCGCGGTGACCCAGCCGGCCGCCGGCCTGGCCAGGGCACCCGAGCTCCTCGCCGCGAAGCAGCGCGTGCTGTCCGGCGGCAGGCTGCCGCCGCCCTGGGCTCGCTTCGCGGGGCCCGCCGAGGTCGACGCCTTCCTCGGTGAGCTCGATCAGGCGATCCGCCCCTTCGAGGACTCCCTGCGGAGGGCAGGGGCGAGACACGTGGACAGGGCCGCCCAGCTCAAGGCCATCATCAAGAAGGCCTCGATCCAGACGAGCAAGACCCGGTTCGAGGACCCCCGGGACATGGCGGAGTTCGACGCCCGGCTCGATCAGGTGGTCCGGAGGGGTGAGCCGGTGGTGCTGGCCATGCCGGAGGGGGGCGGCAAGGTGCCGGTGCCGCTCAAGACAGGGAGGTTCGGCAGGGAGCCCGATTTCGCGGAGTTCCTCGGCCTGAAGATGCGCGCGGCGCTGGCGCGCGTCCTGCGCGAGTTCCACCCCGGCGGCGCCCACGTGGTGGTCGTGCCGGACACGTGCCTGCACACCCGGGATATGGGCTTCTCCGCGCGGGAGACCCGGAATCACCTGCGACAGCTCTGGCGCGATCTAGCCCGCCTCGGCATCCGCGACGAGGTGATCGTGGCCGATACCCTGGCGTACCTCCCCGGCGAGTGGGACCTGATCATCCAGCGGAGCGTGGCCGAGGTGGTGGCGTCGATCGCCGCGGACACGGCCGTGAGGGAGTCGGCGGCAGCCCAGGCGAGATCGCTGCTGTTCATCAAGGAATGCGGGCTATCGGACGAGGACGAGGCGGTCCTCTTCTATGCCGCCGCGGCCGGTTACCCGGAAGGCGTCCCCGCCCGGCTCGCCGCGCAGGCAAGGGAGTTCCAGGCGGAGACAGAGCGGGTGACGCCGCTCTACATGGCCATCAACCATCATGGCATCCGCGGCCTCGGGTTGATGGAACGGGTGGTCGACGGGCTCGGCTTCTCGAGCGCGAGCTACCTCCGCGCGAGCGTCCACGCGAAGCCCGGGTGCCCGCGGCCAGCGCTCAGCGTCTTCCACGCCCTCGCGCCGGTCGCGCTCCTGCCGATGCACGCCCTCGGCGTGCGCGTCATCGACGAGACGCCTCGCTGGGGGCTCTCGTTCGATGTCGTGGGGCGGATGCGCGGCTGGCAGGCCGTCTGCGAGGCCACCACGGGGCGCTTCCTGTTCTACGAGACAACGCAGCAGGACGTCGAGATGGGCGCCGCTGCCGACGAGCGAGCGGCGGCATGACGAAGCCGCGAAGGCCGGCGGGCGCGCCCGCCTCACCCCCTCTCCAGGAACGGAGCAGCCGCGTGCAGGAGTTCGATACGATCGTGGTGGGCGCCGGGATCACCGGCCTTTATTGCAGCTACCGACTGGCGCAGAGGGACCCTCGCCGCACGGTGGGCCTGTTCGAGGCCTCGGACCGGTTCGGCGGGCGGATCGAGACGGTCGAGATGGATGGATTCCTCGCGGAGTGCGGCCCCATGCGGTTCCACAGGCGCCGGCAGCCCCTCCTGATGGGGCTGCTCGACGAGCTCGACCTGAAGACCCGGCCCTTCGCCCCCTACACGGCCGAGCCCGCCGAGGGGCCGCGGCACCCGCTCGCCCCCGGCGAGGCCGGACCTGCCGATCGCCCGCACACGACGCTCGAGCTGATGAAGCTCGGCATCATCAGGATCCTGAAGGACACTGCGTGGAGGAGCCCGGGGGATCCGGACGATCCCCGGGACGAGAAGCACGGGGACTGGCTGAAGAGCCTCGACGAGGACGACTACGCGGGCATGCGCCGCCGGGCCAGGCAGGGCGGCGCGTTCCTCCACGAACGGGGGTTCTGGAACGCGCTGAGCGACGTCCTCAGCCACGGCGCCGTGCTCGCGATCCGGGATCTGGGCACGTTCTACCACCTGATTCCAGAGAACCCCAACGCGATGGACTGGATCATCTTCTGGCTGCGCGCGCTGTCCGGGGAGGGGGAGGGGGACGCGCCCCTCGTCAGCATCGAGGGGGGATCAGGGGCGCTCCCCCGCGCCCTGGTGCGGAGGCTCGAGCAGCGCCCGGAGCAGGTCTCCATCCACCTCCGTCACGCGCTCACGTCGCTCGAGGCGGCGGAAGGGGGGCGGCTCCGCCTGCGGTTCGCCCGCGGCGAGGAGACCGTGGAGGCCGTCGCGAAGCACGTGATCCTCGCCCTGCCCAGGAGCCCGCTGATGCGGCTCGCGGGCTGCTTCTCCCGCGAGATCCAGCAGGACCTCGATGCGGTGTTCGGGTTCCCGCTCCTCAAGTGTTTCCTGGTCACGGACGCGCCGTGGTGGACCGGGCGCACGCCACCCCAGCGGAACGCGTCGCTGATGCCCGCGAGGGAGGTCCACTACAGCTACCGCGAGAGCGACGGCAAGGGGATGGCCATGCTCTACACCGATCGACCGGCCACGGAGTTCTGGAAGGTGTATGTCGAGGGCGACGTCCACGATCGGGCAGAGATCGATCGCAGCGAGGAGCTGAAGCGACAGCTCTTGAAGTACCTCGGGGTGGACCTGCAGGCGCCGGCGGAGGCGCAGCGCGCCGCCGGGACGGTGACGACCTGGGGAATCCGGGACTGGAGCAGAGAGCCGTACGGCGCCGGGTGCCATACATGGCGGCCAGGGGCGAGGTCCTGGGAGGTGCTCGAGAGGCTGAGAGCGTTCCAGCTCCCCGGCAACGCCGCGCCGGCCGGCAACGTCCATGTCTGCGGCGAGGCGTACTGCGATTACCAGGGGATCGAGGGGGCGCTCCGCTCGGCCGAGAGCGCGCTGAAGACCGTGC
Source organism: Sorangium sp. So ce1153 (assembly GCF_051521595.1). Taxonomy (NCBI): domain Bacteria; kingdom Pseudomonadati; phylum Myxococcota; order Polyangiales; family Polyangiaceae; genus Sorangium; species Sorangium sp. So ce1153. Next base: position 9,039,866 of record NZ_CP150361.1, on the reverse strand, counting down.
CCTGATCCTCGATCCGGCGAGACGGCGCGAGTCGCGCTACGCATCTCCGGGCGGCGCGTACCCGAGCCGCTTGATCCCGAGCGCCTTGAGCTTGTAGACCAGCGTGCGCAGCGGCATGCCGAGCGCGCGCGCCGCCTCCGTCTGATTCCCGCCCGCCTTGCGGAGCGCCTGGACGATCAGGTCGGCCTCGCAGCGCTGCAGCTGCGTCTTCAGGAAGTCCGCGCCCGGCGGGGCGCTCGGGAGCTCGACGCCATCGCACGGCAGACCGTGCTCCGGCGCCGGCGCGGCCGGGGGCGCCGCCCGGGCGCGCTCGGGCAGATCCTCCTCCGCGATCCACTCGCCCTCGGCGATGACCACGGCCCGCTCGATCGCGTTCCGCAGCTCCCGCGCGTTCCCCGGCCAGGAGTACGCCCGGAGCCGCGCGAGCGAGCCGGCGTCGAAGCCGCGGATGGCGCGGCCGTTCGCCTGGTTCGCCTGCTCGAGGAAGCGGAGCGCGAGCGGCTCGATGTCCTCCGGGCGCGCCCGGAGCGGAGGGATCGTCATCGTCATCGCGTTCAGGCGGTAGAGCAGATCGGTGCGGAACGCGCCGGAGGCGCACATGGCCTCGATGTCGCGGTGGGTCGCCGCGACCACGCGCGCGTCGACGTCGATCGGCTTGTTCGAGCCGACGCGGGTCACCTGGCGGGTCTCGAGGACCCGCAGGAGCGCGGCCTGCGCCGCGGCCGGCAGCTCGCCGATCTCGTCGAGGAAGACCGTCCCCCCGTCCGCCGCCTCGAACACCCCCCGCTGCTGCTGCCACGCGCCGGTGAACGCGCCGCGCTCGTGGCCGAAGAGCGTGCTCTCGACGAGCTGCTGCGGGATCGCCCCGCAGTTGACGCACACCATCGGCCGCCCGCTCCGTGGGCCGCGATCGTGGATCGCGCGCGCGACGACCTCCTTGCCCGTCCCCGTCTCGCCCAGCAAAAGGACCGGGATCGACGACCGCGAGACCCGCGTGACCATCTCGAGGACGCGGAGCATCGCGGGGCTCACGGCCACAGGATCGGCGTGCCCGGGGCCCGGGCTGCTCTTCCATGTCCCGACCGGCGCCGACCGCACCGGCTGCTCCACCGTCGCGCTGCGCACCGCGCTCCAGCACCGATCGAGCAGCTCCTCCGCCACCGTCCCCGCCTCGGGGAACGTCGCGAAGCCCGAGAGCACCACGGGCGCGCCGCCCGCGGGCGGCTCGGCCAGCGCGCGCACCAGATCGAGCGCCTTGTCGGCCCCTGCCTCGAGGAGCAGCGCCGCCACCACGTCCGAGCTGTAGAGCGCGATCCGGTCCACGGGCCGCAGCAGCGCCCGCACGCGCAGGAACAGGTGGCTCACGTGGGCGCCCTGCGGGCGGGCGGATCGGGCCATGACGACGGCGAACCGCTGCCCGAAGTACCGCGCGCGCTTCACCTCCTCCTCGAGGGCGACGCGGAGCTGCTCGTGGCTCATCAGGCCAGGCAGCTCGCTCTCGGCCGCCGTGATCGAGCGGACGGCGACCACCACCTTGCCGAGGAGCACCTCGTCGCCCGGCTTCACCTCGGCGCGGGCGACGCGCGCCCCGCCGAGCCAGGTGCCGTTGGTCGAGCGCAGATCCTCGATGAGGACGCTGTCGCCGGACTGGGTGAAGCGGGCGTGCTCGCGCGAGAGGCTGGCGTCGCGGATCTGGACCTGCGACGGCGGCGCGCGGCCGATGACGACCGGCGCGCTCGGGCTCAGGACGACGCGCTCGGCGCCGTCGCGGTGATAAACGAGCAGGGCGACGCGTCGGTCGTCCTGCCTGACACGCTGGATCGCATCGATGAAGCTGCTCGACAGCGGCGTCGTCTCCATGCCGCTGTCCCTCTCGCGAATGACTGCCACGCTGCTAACCCCCTCTCACAAGACCTCGACCGGGGCTCTGTCGTCGTGCCGCTCGTGCCGCTCGTGCCGCCCGCGCCGCCCGTGCCGCTCGCGCCCGCGAGCCTGCGCTGGCGCGCGGCGGCCAGCCCGCCCGTCCGCCGCGCAGGCAGGCGCTCGCTGACGCTGAATTGCGCACCGGCACGGGCGTCTCCCGCGAGCCGCGACGCACCAGGTGGTTCACCAGGGTCCGGTGTTCATGTCGCTCATGCAGCGCGTCTTGCAATTCAAGCACCACCTGCGCGTCGAGCCCGGCGGTGACAAGGAGACCTTGTTCCTGATCGGCGAGCGCGAGCGATTCATGCTCCGCGGCCGCGTCTATCGCCTCCTCGGGCCGCTCCTCGACGGCCGGCGGACCGCGGGCGAGCTCGTCGCCGCGCTCGACGGCGAGGTCTCCGCTGCCGAGGTCCACTACGCCCTGAGGCGGCTGGAGGAGCGGGGCCATCTCGCCGACGCCACGCCGGCGCCGGAGATCGCGGGCTTCTGGCAGGCGCTCGGGGTGGACGCCGCCCGCGCCGCGGAGCGGCTCGCGTCGACGCCCGTCGCCGTGCGGGCGGCGGGAGGCGAGGACCCGGACGCGCTCGCCGGCGCCCTCGCGGAAGCGGGCGTCGTCGTGCAGCCGGAGGCCGCGATCGTGGTCCTGGTGACCGGCGATTACCTCGACCCCGAGCTCGACGCGTGGAACCGGCGCGCGCTCCGGGAGGCGCTCCGCTGGGCGCCGGTCAAGCCCGGCGGGGTCGAGCCGTGGATGGGGCCGATGTTCCGCCCCGGCGCGGGGCCGTGCTGGGACTGCCTCGCGCACCGGGTGCGGCACAACCGGCCGGTCGAGGCGTACCTGGAACGGCGGCGCGGCCTCCGCGAGCCGCTCCTGCCGCCGCTCGTCGGCCTGCCCGCGGGCCGGCGCGCGGCGCTCGGGCTCGCCGCCGTGCTGCTCTCGCGCTGGCTCGCCGCCGGGGGCGCCGGCCCGCTCGACGATCGCCTCTACAGCCTCGATCTCGCGCGCATGCGGCTCGCGGAGCACCCGGTGGAGCGGCGGCCCCAGTGCCCGGCCTGCGGCGACCCGGAGGGGGCGCGGGCGCGCGCGCTCGCGCCCGTGGCCCTGGAGCCCCGTCCGAAGCGCTTCACCGACGACGGCGGCCACCGCGCCGTCCCGCCCGAGGAGACCCTCGCGCGCGTCCTCCGCCAGGTGAGCCCGTCGACCGGCCTCGTCGCGAGCGTCGGTCCGCTGGAGGGGCGCGATCACCCGCTCCGGCCCGTCCACGGCGCCATCCACCGCGCCTGTCCCGCGGGCGACTCTCCCGCTTTCGCCGACTTCCACCGCATGAGCAGCGGCAAGGGCCGCACCGTCGCTCAGGCCCGGGCGAGCGCGCTGTGCGAGGCGATCGAGCGCTACTGCGCGACCTACCACGGCGACGTGCCCCTCCGCCGCGCGCGCCTCTCCGAGCTGGACGGGGGCGGCATTCCCCCGGACGCCCTGCAGCACTTCAGCGAGGCGCAGCGCCGCGCGGCGGAGGCGGGCGGCGCCCCGCCGCGCGACGCCTGGCTGGCCGTCTCGCCGCCGTACGACCCGAGCGCGGCCATCGACTGGGCCCCTGCGTGGTCGTTGACCCATGGGAGGCGGCGCTACCTCCCGGCCGCGGCTTGCTATCTCCACCTGCCGGCGGCGTCCGGCGAGCAGCCCTGTTCGTTCAACCCGAACGGGCACGCGGCCGGCAACTGCATCGAGGAGGCGATCCTGCAAGGCTTCCTGGAGCTCGTGGAGCGGGATGCGGTCGCGCTCTGGTGGTACAACCGCGCGCGCCGGCCCGCCGTCGATCTGAGGAGCTTCGGACAGCCCTACTTCGACGCGCTCGAAGGGCACTACCGGGAGCTCGGCCAGCGCCTCTGGGTGCTCGACGTCACGAGCGATCTCGGCGTCCCGGCGTTCGTCGCCCTGGCGCGGGCGGCGGGCTCCGCCCGGCTCACGTTCGGCTTCGGCTGCCACCTCGAGGCGCGCCTCGGGGTGCAGCGGGCGCTGACCGAGCTCAACCAGCTCTTCGACCCGCGCGGCCTCGCGCCGGCCCGCGGCTGGGACGGCGCGTCCCTGGCCGGCGAGGCCTACCTGTTCCCCGACGAGGAGGCGCCGGCGCGGACGCTCGGCGACTACCCTTTCGTCCGGCGCGACGACCTGCGCGACGATGTGATCGACTGCGTGGAGCGCGCCGCGCGCGCCGGCCTGGAGACCGTGGTGCTCGACCAGACGCGGCCGGACACCGGCCTGTGCGCCGTGAAGGTGGCAGTGCCCGGGCTGCGGCACTTCTGGCCCCGATTCGGGCCGGGGCGCCTCTACGACGTCCCGGTCCGCCTCGGGTGGCTCGAGCACGCGAATCGGGAAGGGGACCTGAACCCGGTGCCGCTCCACGTCTAGAATACCGATCACGTTGAGACCCGGAGAAATTTCACAGGGAGGCGGGGAGGCGGGGAGGAAGAAAAAAATGAAGTTCTTTCTCTTGCCGTCTCTCGCTCCCCGCCTCCCTGCCTCCCTGTGAATATTCTGTTTTCTCTCGTGGTTTCAAATCGTTTGTCGCTCCAGTCAGTCCACGGTTGGCCCCACGCAGCCCACGTTCGGCGGAGGAGACATCCCATGCGCGACGGCTATCGGATCCTCGACGCGGATCGTCACGTGATCGAGCCGCTCGATCTGTGGAAGGTCCACCTCGAGCCGGAGCTCCGCGCTCACGCGCCGTACCTCGCGTATGCCGGCGAGGGTGAGCCCCTGGCCGACCGCGTGGCGTCCCCTGGACCGGAGGGCCTGATCCCGCTCCCTCCGCGGCCGATGATGGACGGACGGCCGATCCATCACCGGATGAGCGCGCGGGCGTGGCGAGCGGTCGCCTCGGCCGGCCGCCGGCGGTCCGCGTGGCTCGCGCGGCTCGGCTCGCTCGAGCTGCCCCAGGCCCACATCGCGGACATGGATCGCGAGGGCATCGACGTGGCGTTCCTGTATCCGACGGTCGCGCTGATGCTCCTCGGCATGGCCCCGCTGGAGCCGGCGCTCGCGGGCGCGCTCGCCAGGGCCTACAATACCTGGTTGCGCGGCTTCTGCGATCACGAGCCCCGGCGCCTCCGGGGGGTGGCGTTGATGAGCCCTCACGATCCGGCGCAGATGGTGCCAGAGCTCGCGCGGGCGGCGGCGCTCGGGTTCCGCGCCGTCGTGCTCCGGCCGAACCCCGTCGCGGGCCGGACGCTGGGCGACCCCGCCTACGAGGCGTTCTGGGCCGAGTGCGAGCGGCGCTCCATCGCGGTCGCCGTCCACGAGGGCGCGCACGCGTCGCTGCCGGCCGCCGGCGCGGATCGCTTCCACAGCCGCTTCGCCCTGCACGCTTGCTCGCACCCGATGGAGCAGATGATGGCGCTGCTCGCCCTGATCGAGGGCGGCGTGCTCGAGCGCCACCCTGGCCTGCGGGTGGCCTTCCTCGAGGCCGGCTGCGGGTGGCTGCCGTACTGGCTCTGGCGGCTCGACGAGATCGAGTACCGCAGCCTGGCCGAGGAGGTCGCGCCGCACGTCCGCCGCGAGCCCTCCGCGTATTTCCGCCGCCAGTGCATCGTCGAGATCGAGCCCGACGAGCCGCACCTGGAGCAGGCGATCCCGTGGCTCGGGGAGGACCACGCGATCTTCGGGACGGACTTCCCCCACATCGACCACGACGCGGGCATGGTGGAGCGGGCGCTCGCGCTCCGCGGCAGGCTCCCCGGCGAGGCCCTCCGCAAGATCCTCTGGGACAACGCCGCGCGCTTCTACGGGGTCGGGGAATGACTCAGCAGATGCAGGCGGGAGGCAGAAAGTCGCTCGCGATCTCGGCCAGCGCGACGGGCTGATCCTCGAGCGCCGGCGGCGGTGGGACATAGAGCGTGATGGCGCGCGACGACGGATCCCTGCCCTCTCGCTGCTCGCAGAAGCGCCACGCCTCGCCGTTCGACGAGATCGGCTCCCGCGCCTCGCGGACGGTGAGCTCGATCCCCGGCGGCAGCGAATAGCTGCAGCAGACCATCAAGAACTCCCGCGGATCCCGCTTCAGGCTCTCGAGCTGCGCCGGGTCTTCCCAGCTGAGCGCGACGGCCCGCAGCCACGCTGTCTCGAGCTCCAGGAGGCCGTCGTCCAGCGCGACTCCTTCTCGTGCGGAACCAGCTTCGACAGGTCCACCGTCGAGCTGCGCGGGTGTGCTGTCAGTCCCCGACCTGTACTTCGATGATTGGCCGAAAAACATGGCTCTCTCCATTGTCGATGCCGTAGGCGCACCATGGAACGTGCAGCTCATGGAGCCGCCGTCGTGTTCCGTCGAGCCTTCCGCGCGTGATCGGATGCGCTCGAGAGCGTGCCGCGGCAGCTCAACCGGCCACCTCTTCGAGCATCGCTCGCGCCTCGGCGAAATCGGGCAGAGCGGCGTACTCGAGAGGCCAGCTGCCGATCTCTCCGAGCAGAGGGCGCGCTTCATCGCGCCGGTCCTGCCGCACGAGCATACGGCAGAGCGCCAGGGTCGAGCGCAGCTCGATCATCCGCGCACCTTGCTCGCGCGCGATCTGGACCGAGCGCTGCAAGCACCGCTCGCTCTCCTGCTCGGCGTCAGCGCCGCAGAGGGACAGTGCCTTCAGGCGGTAGAGCTCCGGGACGTAGTAGACGTCGCCCGACTCCTCGGCGAGCCGCAGGCAGACGGCGAGCTGCTCGACCGCGGCGTCGTGCTGCCCGCGCTCGGCCTCGAGCTCCGCCATGAGAGAGAGCCAGTACGGCAGCCCAACCTGCTGGCCGGCGTCCCGGATCGTCTCGATGTGCCGCCTCAGCTGATCGAGGTCGCGCTGTGCCCAGCAGCGCATGATCAAGCAGAGCTCCTTGAACCAGAGGTGATGGTGCTCCATCAGCTGGAGGAGGGAGTCGGTCACCGCGGTGACCTGCTCCCGTTCGCGGCCGAAGTGATAGATGCCGGCCAGGTAGAGCAGCGCCATCCCGAGGCTGTTCGGGTGGTCGAGCTCGCGCGCCCACGCTACCGCGGCCTGCCCGCGGGTGAACGCCTGCGCCGGGCAGCCCATCATGTAGAGCACCATCGCGAGCGTGATCAGCGCATAGAGCTTGGAATCAAGGCCATAGACGAAAGCGTGCTCTCGGTGCGCCGAAGGGTCGTAGAGCGCGATGACGCCGTCGAGCTCCCGGCGCGCCTCCGCGAGCTTTCCCTCATGCCACATGCACTGCCCCAGCAGCAGCATCGACGAGACCAGCTGGCCGGTGTCCTGCGACTTCCTGGCCATGCCGAGGAGCCGCTCCGCCAGCGCCCGCGCCTCGCGGCGGTGGCTCCCCATGTGGTGGTACATGAACATCGCCCACAGCGTCGGCGCCGTCATCGGGCTGTCGCCGAGCTCGTCGCTCAGCACCTGGCAGCGCTTGACCGACGCCGAGAGCTCCCGCGGCATGTACCCGCGGCGGTCCAGGAGCGCCAGGATCAGCAGGCTGTTCAGCCGCAGCTCGGCGAGCGCGCGCTCCCGGCCGTCCGGCATCGCCGAGAGCCAGCCGAGCGCCTGCGTCACGTGGCCGACCGCCTCGGTGTCATCGGCGTTCGCCGGCCGCTTCAGCGCGCGCTCCGCCGCCGCCTCCGCGTAGGCGATCGCCTGTTGCTTCTGCTCGGCGGCGGCGTGGTGGTGCGCGAGCAGGTCGGGCCGCGCCGCGACGATCTCGGGAAAGCGCGCCTCGAGCGTCCGCGCGATCTTCGCGTGCACCTGCCGCCGGCTCCGCTTCGAGAGCGACTCGTAGGCCGCGTCCCGGATGAGCACGTGCTTGAACTGGTACGTCGGGTGGTTCAGCCGGCGCTTCCTGTGGATGAGATCCGCGGCCATCAGCCGGTCGAGGTCCTCCTGCACCAGCTCCCCGTCGAGCGTGGACACGGCGCTGAGCACCTCCTGGCTGAACTCCCGGCCGAGCGCCGCGGCGATGCGGGCCGTCTCCTTGGCCCTGCCGAGCCGGTCGAGGCGCGCCATCAGCAGGCCTCGCAGCGTCGTGGGGATCGCGAGCGCCGAGATCGGCTCGGAGAGCGCGTAGTGGTCCCCCTTGTCCACGAGCGCCCCGGACTCGAGCACCATCCTCGTCAGCTCCTCGACGAAGAGGGGGACGCCGTCGGTCCTGTCGACCACCTGCGCCAGCACGGGCTCGGGCAGCGAGCGGCCGCCGGCGAGGCGCGCGACCATGTGCTCGACGTGCGAGCGATCCAGGCGGCCGAGCTGGATCTGGAGCATGCCCGACGTCGACCAGGGCGGCGAGAACTCCGGCCGCGCCGTGAAGAGCGCCATGATCCGCGCCGAGGGCACGTCGGCGATCATCATGCCGAGCCACTCCAGGCTCGTCGGGTCGGCCCACTGCAGGTCCTCGACCATGAACAGCACGGGGCGCTCCTCGGCCATGTCGAAGAGCATCGTCACGAGCGCGTTGAGCGTCCGCTCCTTCTGCCGAGGCGGCGGGTCCAGCGGGGCGGCGTAGCGCCCGTCCAGGGGGATCGACAAGAGCGCCGCGAGCAGCGGCACGGTCTCCACGAGGTCGAACCCGCGGCGCGAGAGGAGCGCCTCGAGCCGGGCGAGCCGGCGCCCCGGCGCGTCGTCCTGACCGGGGTCGATCAGCCGATCGAGCAGCTCGATCATCGGGTGGAGCGCGCTGTTGCGCCGGTCGGGGGTGCAGCGGCACTCGAGGCAGCTGTGCCACTCGCCCTGGAGCCGCCGGGCGAGCTCCCAGGTGAGGCGCGACTTGCCGATCCCGGGGCCGCCGGTGACGAGGGTGCTCTGCCCGATGCCCTGCCGGACCTGGCTCCAGCGCTGGAGCAGCAAGTCGAGCTCCTGGCTCCGGCCGATCAGCGGCTCCGTGTCGCGGCCGGCGGTGCTCCGGTCCTGGGTCGCGGGGGGGATCTCCTGCCCCATGCGGTAGATCGCGATCGGCCGGTCCGCGTGCGAGAGGTCGCGCGACGTCTCCTGCTCGAACATGAACCGGCTCCGGAGCAGCCGGAACGCGTCGTCGGTGACGACGACCGTGCCCGGGGCCGCGAGCGCGCTCAGCCGGGCGGCGAGCTGCGGTGTCGTGCCGAGGTGCTGCGTGTAGCCCTGGGACTGGCCGGCGATCACCAGGCCGGCGTGGAGCCCGATCCGGACCTCGAGCGAGAGGCCCCGCGTCGCCTGCAGGCGCGCGCTGCGCGCGCGGACATCCGCCACGATCTCCAGCGCAGCGCGGGCGGCGCGCCGGGCGTCGTCCTCCTGCGCCGACGGATACCCGAAGTGCAGCAGGATCTGATCGCCCAGCGCGCCAGCGAAGCGCCCGCGGTGGCGGCGGGCGATCTCGGCGCACACGTCCTGCTGCTCGCCGAGCAGGTCATCGATCTCCTCGACGTCGATGTTCTTCAGCGACGGGCCGGAGGCCGTGAAGGCGCAGCAGACGACGGTGAGCGGACGCCGCTCGCCGTCGAGGCCGCCGGCGCTCGCGCCGTCCACGCGCGTCGCCTCCGGCGCAGCGGGTCGCTCCACCGAGGTGGGCGTGGCTGGAGAGGGCAGCGTGGAGGCTTCCGCGCCGCCTCCGGGCGCCGCCCCGGTCTCTCGCGGCCTCCGGTCGAGCGGCGCCGTCTCGCCCACGTCGTCGCGCCACGGGCCCTCGCCCGCCGCGGCCGGCGCGCGGCCCCGCGGCGCGCCCAGCTCTCGCGCCGTCTCGGTGAAGTCCTCGCGGCTCAGCCCCTCGACGTCGCAGGCCTCGAGCTCGCGCAGCAGGCCCGAGGCGGTGACGACGCGCTCGGCCACGTCCTTGCGGGTCGCGCGCCGCAGGAGCGCGCCGAGCGCGTGCCCGAGCAGCGCCCGGGGGATCGGGATCGGCTCGGAGCTCGCCTGTCGGAACAGCACCTCTTGCAGCGACCTGCCCTCGATCGACGGCCGCCCGGTGAGGCACTCCAGGAAGACGAGCCCCCACGCGTACAGGTCCGAGCGCACGCTCACCGGCTCCCCGAGGAGCTGCTCGGGCGCGGCATAGGCGGGCGTACACAGGATCTCGTTGCTCGGGGTGAGCTTCGCGTCGACGCCCTCCATCGCCCCGGCGATGAGCGCGCCGATGCCGAAGTCGAGCACCAGCGCGTTCCGCCGCGCGCCGGTGGAGACGATCATGATGTTGCTGGGCTTGAGGTCGCGGTGGACGACGCTCTGCGCGTGGGCGCAGCCGAGGGCGTCGAGGACCTGGAGCATCAGGTGCCGCGCCTCGCGCGGCTCGATGGCGATCTCCTCGGCCAGCACCTCTGCCAGGTTCCGGCCGGGCACGAACTCGAAGATGGTGTAGAGGGTGCCCTCGTCCGTCTGTCCGGCGTCGATGAGCCGGACGATGTTGGGGTGGTGGAGCTGCGCGCAGAACCGCGTCTCCTGGTGGAACCGGGCGCAGCGACGGGCGACGTCGGCGGGCTTGCCGCCGCGCATCGGGTGCATGACCTTGATGGCCACCGCTTGCCCGGTGGCGAGCTGGCGCCCCTGGTAGACATCGGCGAAGCCGCTCTCCCGCAGCGCGGAGACGATCTCGTAGCGCCCCTGGAACACGGAGCCCGAGGCGATGCCGGTGCGGCTCATCGTCCGTCCCTCCGCCGTGCGGCGCGGCGTGATCGGGCGAGCGGCCGTGACCCGGGAGGAGCTGTGCGCCGCGCCGGCCGGCTCGCCTGGTCGATGGCGCGCTCGCAGGGGGCGGCCGCCGACCTCTTCATCACCGCCTCTCCACGGCCGACCTCGCTGCTCACGCTAGCTCATATAAGGTGTGGAGCCGCCGACGTCCGCCGAGGGGCGCCCCGTTCCGGCGCGCCTCATGAAGAAACACGGGAGCGCGCTCGCGCCCGGCCGGCGTCACCGGCCATGGCGGCGAGGCGGGCCGGTGGGCGGCGCGCCGCGGTGCTAGGCTCACGCCCCGTGACGCCACCAGCCCGCACGCATCGTGGAGGCTCGACGCTCGCCGCGATGGGGCGCGCGTTCCGGCACCCCAACTACCGCCTCTTCTTCTTCGGCCAGGGCACGTCGCTCATCGGCACCTGGCTCACGCGCGTCGCCACGAGCTGGCTCGTCTACCGTCTGACGGGCTCCGCCCTGCTCCTCGGCTTCGTCGGCTTCGCCGGCCAGATACCGACGTTCCTCATCGCCCCCATCGCCGGCGTGCTCGTCGACCGCTGGGATCGCCACCGCGTCCTCGTCGTCACGCAGGTGCTGGCGATGGTGCAATCGGGGCTGCTCGCCGCCTTCGCGCTCACCGGCACCATCACCGTCTGGCACGTCCTCTTCCTGGCCGCGTTCCAGGGGGTGATCAACGCCTTCGACACGCCGGCGCGGCAGGCGTTCGTCGTCCAGATGGTCGACGCGCGCGAGGACCTCTCCAACGCCATCGCGCTGAACTCCTCGATGGTGAACGGCGCGCGGCTGATCGGCCCCTCGGTCGCCGGCGTGCTCATCGCCGCCGTGGGCGAGGGCTGGTGTTTCGCCATCGACGCCATCAGCTATCTCGCCGTGATCGCCTCGCTCCTCGCGATGCGCATCGCCCGCCCGGAGCGGCGCGAGCGGAAGCGCGGCGACGTCCTCGCCGACCTGCGCGAGGGGTTCCGCTACGTCTCCTCGTTCGCACCCATCCGCGCGATCCTGCTGCTGCTCGCCCTGGTGAGCCTCACCGGCATGCCCTACACGGTGCTGATGCCCGTGTTCGCGGGCGAGGTGCTGCACGGCGGCGCGCACACGCTCGGGCTGCTCATGGCGGCGTCGGGCGTCGGCGCTGTCACCGGGGCGCTCTGGCTCGCCTCGCGGCGGACCGTCCTCGGGCTCGGGCGCGCGCTGTGGGTCGCCGGCGCGCTGTTCGGCGCGGGCCTCATCGGGTTCTCGCTCTCGCGCTCGGTGTGGCTGTCGGTGCCGCTCATGATGGTCACCGGCGGCGGGATGATGGTGCAGATGGCGGCCAGCAACACGCTCCTCCAGACGATCGTGGACGAGGACAAGCGCGGCCGCGTGATGAGCTTTTACACGATGGCGTTCTTCGGCATGGCGCCGTTCGGCAGCCTCATCGCCGGCTGGCTGGGCGGCCGCGTCGGCGCGCCCGCGACGGTGCTGTGGGGCGGCGTCGCGACGCTCGCCGCGGTCGGCCTCTTCGTGCGCAAGCTGCCGGAGCTGCGGCGGCTCACCCGGCCGATCTACGTGCGGCTCGGCATCCTGCCCGAAATCGCCGAGGCCCTGGGCCGGACCACCGAGGTGACGTCGCCGACCAAGGAATAGGCGCTTCAGAGAGCGCCAGAGATCGGCCACCCCGCGTCGTCCCAGCGACCCTGAGATTGCACTGCATTTTTCTTCTCTCGAGGCGCGTTTCTCTCTCTCCGGTCGCCGGCGCTATCGCGTGCTGTTGCGCGTGTGTGTAGACGGGTAAGGTTCCCTGGAAGGAGTACGAAGCATGGTGAGGTTCCTGGCGACGAACATCGTTCTGCTCGCGTTCGCGGCGGCTGGCCCGGCCGCGTGTACGGGATCGGAGGACAGCCCTGCGGACGCCGGCGGCAGCAGCGTCGCGAGCGGGAGCGGCGGCGCGGCGGCCGCCGGCGGACAGACCTCGGTCAGCAGCAGCGCCGGCGGGGACGGCGGGTCGGCAGGCAGCGACGAGGGGAGCGGCGGCGGCGGAACAGGCGGCGCAGGCGCGGGAACCGGCGGCGCTGGCGGCGCGGGAACCGGCGGCGCAGGCGCGGGAACCGGCGGCGCAGGCGCGGGAACCGGCGGCGCGGGCGGAGGCGGGACCGGCTGCGTGGGGATGGGCGGGATCACCTACACCCTCGCGATGGCGCCCGCGCCGACGGCGGATCAACAGTCTGCCTACGACATGATCACGAGCGCCATGGATGAGGCGCTGTCGCACTACAACTGCTACACGAGCATCGACAAGAGCCTGAGGGTGTCCTACGAGCCTTCCGTCGCGACGGCGGACGGCAACGTCAACGGCTCCATCAGGTTCGGCGCGCGCAGCTCCATGAACTACATCACCGCGATGCACGAGATCTCTCACACCCTGGGGGTCGGCAGCAGGGAGTTCGGGGCGCTGGTGGTGGACGGCGTCTTCACGGGCGCGGAGGCGACGAGCCAGCTCAGGGCGATCACCGGGAACGAGAGCGACGTCGTGCACGCGGACACCCAGCATTTCTGGCCGTACGGCCTCAACTACACGACCGAGGTCGAGACGACCGACGATCTCGTGAACCACTGCAAGATCGTGGTCGCCATCCGTACGGACCTGGGTTTCTGAGGGCGCCGCGCGGGCGCGGCCTCACTCGAGGTACGCGGCCAGGCCGAGCTCCTGATCGCGGATGGCCCCGGCCATGAGCTCGGCGATCTGCGCCGCGCCCGAGCGCGAGAAGTGCGTGTGATCGTCGCAGAAGAACTCGCCGACGGGCCCGCCGGTCGTCGCGCTCACGTCGCCCCCGGGGACCGGACAGAAGCCAAGGGTGTTGTACAGCGCGACGCTCTGCTCGTGCAGATCGATCACCGGCACGTCGTACTCCGCGCCCGCCTCGTGGGTCGCGGTCACGTAGCCGCCCCGGGTCCCCCGGGCCGTGGTGCCGCTGCAGGAGATCGCGCTCACGGGCGTCACGAACACGGGCTGGGCGCCCCGCTCCTTGGCCGCGAGGGCCATCATCCCGTAGCTGCTCTTGAACGCGTCGAGCCCCACGTGCCGGTCGCACGTGCGCGAGCCGTCGTTGATGCCGAACTGGATGAACACGTAATCGCCCCGCTTCATGCCGTCGAGCATCTGGACCCACCTGTCCTGCAGCACCGGCTCACCGCTCGCGTCGCGGGTGAGCTCGCACTCCCCGGTGCTGTCCATGGTGGTCTTCACCTCGTAGAGCCACGTGCGCACGCTGCGGCCGCCGACGGCGCTGTTCACGACGGTGACGCGCTCGTCGAAGAGCGCGTCGAACTGGCCACCCCAGCCCGACGGGCAGGGCGTCTGCCCGTTGGCGACCGTGGAGTCTCCCGCGATCCAGATCGTGATGTCCTCCGGCAGCGGCGCCGTGCCGCCCGACCCGGCGCCGCCCCCGCCGGCGTTGCCGGTCGATCCCGCCGAGCCCCCCGCTCCCGCGGTCGCGTCGCCGCCGGCCCCCGCGCCGCCGGCGCCCGACGCCGACGCCGACGCGGTGCTGCCCGCGACCGCGCTCGAGCCGCTCGCTGCGGGCAGCCCGCTCCCGCCGGCGCCGCCGGCGCCGCCCGTCCCGCCGCCGCCGCTGCCCCCGGGCGCCTCCGGATCACCGTTGCAGGCGGCGGTGAGCAGCGCGAGCCAGGCCACCCGGGAGGCCATCCGCAGGGCGGAGGCTCGATCGATCGAATCCAGGAACATGGGTTTCCTCCAGTCACGAAGAAGCATGAGCTGATGTACACAGGACGCCGCGCCGGAGGGCCCACGAACGGGAGCACAACGAAGCGAAGCAGCGCGGCGACGTCGAGCGGGCACCGCTGCTTCCCTTGTGTCGGCTGCACCCTCCAACCAATCACCATAAGGAGTAGATTTTCCGAAGCCTCTGGTCGAGCCGCGCTCCAGGGCTCACTTTTCGTGGCTTGTCGCAATTTTTAAAGAGCAGCAAAATGCGCCCTCGCGCGCCGAGCCGCGAGCCTCACCGGCCCGTCGTCAGATTTCGTACAGCGCGGAGCGAGCGGCGTGATCACTTCGTCGTGGTGCGGGAATTCACCGGCGCCGTACCGCACAGCGTCGTGCAGTCAACGTCGCCACAATTTTCTCGTCATGGCCGCTGATCTGGCCTGCGCTCTGCAGCAGATCAGGCGATGACACGCCGGGTCAGGTGTCGCTGCCCTCGGCGTTCCTCTGTCTTGTCGAGTCAGCTCGGAGAGCTGCAGACGGGGTGAAATCTTGGGACATCCGGTCCCCGTACCGCGTCGACACGAGGGGCGTCGCGCCTTCGGGCGATGATTCATGCGGTGATCATCCAACGATTGAGTTATTGGTGCCCTGGCGAACCTTGACGGCCTGGTGATGGGTGCCGGCAGCGCGAGGTCCCTGGAGTCCTGTCCTGCATGAGAATCGTCGACATCCGCGCCACCACCGTCACCGTGCCGCTCGAGGCGCCCCTGCGCCACGCGAACGGCTGCCACTGGGGCCGCTTCGTGCGCACGATCGTCGAGGTCGAGGCGGACAACGGGCTGGTCGGTCTCGGCGAGATGGGCGGCGGCGGCGAGTCGGCCGAGGCCGTGTTCCGCGCGATGAAGAGCTACCTCGTGGGCCACGACCCGGCCCGCCTCGAGGAGATGCGGTTCAGGATCGCGAACCCGACGGCCTCCCTCTACAACAACCGCACCCAGGTCCTCGCCGCGCTGGAGTTCGCCTGCCTCGACCTCCTCGGGCAGGCCTTCGGCGTGCCGGTCCACGACCTCCTCGGCGGCAAGCTGCAGGACGAGGTCCCCTTCGCTTCCTACCTCTTCTTCCGGTACCCGAACGCCGACGGCTCCGGCGAGGTCCGCACGCCGAAGCAGCTCGCCGACGAGGCGAGGGCGCTGAAGAAGAAGCACGGGTTCACCTCGCACAAGCTCAAGGGCGGCGTGTTCCACCCCGACTACGAGCTCGAGTGCTACCGCGCGGTGGCCGACGCCGTCGGCGACGATCGCGTCCGCTTCGACCCGAACGCCGTCTGGTCGACGGAGCAGGGCATCCGCTTCGGGCAGGCGATCGAGGACCTCAACAACGACTACCTCGAAGACCCCGTGTTCGGCCTGCACGCGATGCGGCGCACCCGCGAGAAGGTGCGGATGCCGCTCGCGACGAACACCGTCGTCGTCGGCTTCGAGCAGCTCGCCGCCAACGTGCTCGACACGGCCGTGGACGTCATCCTGCTCGACACGACGTTCTGGGGCGGCATCCGGCCCTGCGTGAAGGCGGCGGGGATCTGCGAGACGTTCGGCCTCGGCGTCGCCGTCCACTCCTCGGGCGAGCTCGGCGTGCAGCTCGCGACGATGCTGCACCTCGGCGCCGTCATCCCGAACCTCTCGTTCGCCGCCGACGCGCACTACCACCACCTGAAGGACGACGTGATCCGCGGCGGCCCGCTCCCGTACCGGAACGGGAAGATCCGCGTCCCCGAGGGCCCCGGCCTCGGCGTCCGCCTCGATCGCGAGAAGCTCGCCCACTACGCCGAGGAGTACCGGCGCCTGGGCTCCTATCCCTACGACAGGGACCCGCTGCGCCCGGCCTGGTGCGCGACCGTGCCGAACGACCGCTGGGCCGATCCGAAGGACGACCGTATCCCCGAGGTGCCGCGATGACCCTCGCCGAGCGCGTCTCAAAGGCCGTCGACGCCGCGCCCATCGTCGATCTCCACACCCACCTCTTCGCGCCCCAGTTCGGCGCGCTGAACCTCTGGGGCGTCGACGAGCTCCTGACCTACCATTACCTCGTCGCCGAGGCCCTCCGCGCCGCGCCGAAGGTCACGCCCGAGGCGTTCTTCGCGCGCGACAAGGCCGCGCAGGCAGACCTCGTGTGGGAGGCGCTCTTCGTCCGCCGGTCGCCGCTCTCCGAGGCCACCGCGGGCGTCGCCACCGTGCTCGACGCGTTCGGCCTCGACCCCGCCGCGAAGGATCTCCGCGAGGCGCGCGCCTTCTTCGCCAGGCGCCGCGTCGAGGAGCACGTGGAGGACGTGCTGCGCCTCGCCGGCGTCACCGCGCTCGCGATGACGAACGACCCGACCGACCCGGCCGAGCGCGCCGTATGGGAGTCGGGCGCCGCGCCCGATCCGCGGTTCCACGCCGCCCTGCGCCTCGATCGCCTCGTCGCCTCGAACGACCTCGCGTCCGAGCTCGACCGGTGGATCGCCCGCATGCGGCCGCGCTATCTGGCGATCTCCGTCAACGAGGTCTCGCCCCCGCCGCGCGCCGTGCTCGACGCGTGCCGCGCGCACGACCTGCCGTTCGCGATGATGATCGGCGTCCGGCGCGCGGTGAACCCCCGCCTCGGCGTGGCCGGCGACGGGGTGAGCACCGCCGACCTCGTGCCCCTCGAGCGGCTCGCCGCCGACAACCCCGACGTCCGCTTCCTCGTCACGACGCTCGCGCGCGAGAACACCCACGGCCTCTGCGTCGTCGCGCGCAAGTTCGCGAACGTCCTGCCGTTCGGCTGCTGGTGGTTCATGAACAACCCGAGCCTCATCGAGGAGACGACCATGATGCGCCTGGAGATGCTCGGGCCGACCTTCGTGCCGCAGCACTCGGACGCGCGCGTCCTGGATCAGCTGATCTACAAGTGGCGCCACACGCGGCGATCGATCGCCCGCGCGCTGACGCGACGCTACGAGGCGATGCCCGTGCCGCCGACCGACGCGCAGATCGAGCGCGACGCGCGGGCGCTCATGGGCGGTATCGCCGGGGAGTGGCTAGGAGCATGACGACCTTGTTCGATATCGCGGGCCGCACGGCGGTCGTGGTGGGCGGCACGTCCGGGATCGGGCGCGCGCTCGCCCTCGGCCTCGCCGAGGCGGGGGTCCACACCGTCGCCACGGGCACCCGAGCCGATCGGGCGCGCGCGGTAACCAAGGAGATCCGCGCCCGCGGGGTCCGCTCGCACGAGGCGACGTGCGACGTCGGCGACCGCGCCTCGCTCGACGCCCTGCGCGACAGCGTCGTCAAGGCGCTCGGCGGCGTCGACATCCTCGTCAACTGCGCCGGCCGGACCG
Source organism: Sorangium sp. So ce1153 (assembly GCF_051521595.1). Lineage (NCBI taxonomy): Bacteria > Pseudomonadati > Myxococcota > Polyangiales > Polyangiaceae > Sorangium > Sorangium sp. So ce1153. The sequence continues at coordinate 9,022,233 of NZ_CP150361.1, read as the reverse complement.
CCCGGAAGCCGACGGCGGAGGTCGGAGACGCGGAGTGGAGCAGCCTGCTCGACACGAACGTCACTGGCATGCTGCGCGCCTGCCAGTCGTTCTACGGCCCGCTGCGGGAGAGCGGCCGGGGGCGCATCGTCAACATCGCCTCGCTCTCGAGCTTCGTCGCCTTCCACGAGGTCGCGGCCTACAGCGCGTCGAAGGCGGCCGTCATGTCGCTCACCCGGAGCCTCGGGGCCGAGTGGGCCAAGGACGGCATCCGGACGAACGCCATCGTGCCGGGGGTCTTCGTGACCGACCTCAACCGCGCCCTCCTCGAGGGCACCCCGCGCGGGCAGGAGCTGCTCGCCCGCACGCCCCTCGGCCGCTTCGGCGAGGCGCTCGAGCTGATCGGCGCGGCGCTCTTCCTCTGCTCCGACGCGGTGAGCTTCATCACCGGCACCAGCATCGCCGTCGACGGCGGCTTCCTCGCCTCCGGGGTGAACCAATGACCGCCACGACGCCCGTCGCCTCGGAGCGCCAGGTCGCCATGACCCGCGTCCGCTGGACCGTCTGCGCGCTCCTCTTCTTCGCGACGACGATCAACTACCTCGACCGGCAGCTCTTCTCGCTGCTCGTCCCGTTCTTCGAGAACGACCTGCGCCTCGGGCCGACGGACCTCGCGCTCATCAACGTGAGCTTCCTGCTCGCCTACGGCTTCGGCATGGTGTTCGTGGGGCGCTGGATCGACCGCGTCGGCACCCGCAAGGGGCTCAGCGCGACGTTCCTGCTCTGGAACGTCGCCTCCGCGGCCCACGCCTTCGTCGGCAGCTTCGGCGGCTTCGCCGCGATCCGCTTCCTGCTCGGGGTCGGCGAGGCGGGCAACTTCCCCTCCGCCGTGCGCACCGTCGCCGAGTGGTTCCCCAAGAAGGAGCGGGCGCTCGCGACCGGCCTGTTCAACTGCGGCTCGAACGTCGGCGCCATCCTCGCCCCGCTCCTCGCGGTGCGCATCGCGGAGGCGTACGGCTGGCGCACCTGCTTCCTCCTCCTCGGCGGGGTCGGCGTCGTGTGGATCTTCTTCTGGACGCGCTTCTACCGGCGCCCGGAGGAGCACCCGAAGGTGTCGATCCAGGAGCTCGCGCACATCCGCTCCGACGCGAAGGAGTCGACCGAGTCCCTCGGCGTCGGCGAGGTGTTCGGGATGCGGCCCGTCTACGCGATCGCGATGGCGAAGTTCTTCACCGACGCGCCGTGGTGGTTCTACCTCACCTGGCTACCGAAGTTCCTTATCAGCGAGTTCAAGCTGACGCCGACGTTCATGGCCTACGCGATCCCCGTCGTGTTCATCGTCGCCGACATCGGCGCGATCGGCGGCGGCTGGCTCTCCTCCAGGCTCATCGCGAGCGGCCGCTCGGTCGGCACCTCGCGCAAGCTCGCGATGCTCGCCTGCGCGCTCGCCGCGGTGCCGGTCATGTCCGTCGGGCTGCTCGTCGACGTCCCGACCGTCGGCGGCGTCCCGTCCGTCTACGTGGCTGTCGCGATCCTGTCGCTCGCCGCGGCGGCGCACCAGGGCTGGAGCAGCAACCTCTACACGCTCGTCTCGGACACCCTCCCTCGTCCCGCCATGGCGACGGTGGTCGGCATCAAGACGGCGTTCGGCGTCGTCGGCGGCGCGCTCTTCCAGATCTTCGTGGCCCGGTCGCTCACGCTCACCGGCTCGTACGCCCTGCCGTTCATGCTCGCCGGGAGCCTGTACCTCGTCGGGCTGCTCGTGCTGCACCTCCTCTTGCCGCGGGTCGAGCCGGTCACGCCGAAGCGGCGCGTGCCGCAGGCCTTCATCATCGCCGGCGGCCTGGCGATGCTCGCCGGCATCGCGGCGACGCAGTTCACCCTCAACCGCCCCCCGTACGCCTCCGTCGCCGACTACCGCGCGACGCGGACCGCCCAGCTCAGCGCCAGGGGCGCGCCGACCGAGGGCCCCGCCGCCCGCGTGGGCTGGATGGACGCGCGCTGGTACTTCTGGCCGACCGCCGAGGGGACCAAGGCCGAGCTGGTCAAGTTCGATCGCGACGGCCGGCCGATCGTCGAGACCAAGGGCGCCGGCGCCAAGGGCTACTCGGGCCCGTCCGCCGCCGAGGTCCAGTCCTCGCGAGCGCCTGGAGGCGGTCAGTGACCACCGCCCCCGGCGCGCTTGCTCGCTCCTCGGCGGCCCCGCCGGTCGCCGGAGCGCTCCGCCTCGACAAGGCCCTTCCGCCCCGCGGTGGGCGCGCTTACCGGTAAGCCATGTCCATCACGCTCCGCGATCCTGCCTCCTGCCGCTGGGACCTCGTCTCGCTCGGCGAGGTCATGCTCCGCCTCGATCCAGGCGACGGCCGCATCTCGACCACCCGCACCTTCAACGCCTGGGAGGGCGGCGGCGAGTACAACGTCGCCCGCGGGCTCCGCCGCTGCTTCCGCCTCCGGTCGGCGATCGTGACCGCCCTGGCGGACAACCCCGTCGGCCGCCTCATCGAGGATCTCATGCTGCAGGGCGGCGTGGACCTCACGCACCTGCGCTGGACGCCCCATGACGGCGTGGGGCGGACGGTGCGCAACGGCCTGAACTTCACGGAGCGGGGCTTCGGCATCCGCGGCGCGGTCGGCGCCTCGGACCGCGGCCACACCGCCGCTTCCCAGCTGAAGCCCGGCGACGTCGACTGGGACGCGATCTTCGGCGCGGAGGGCGCGAGGTGGTTCCACACAGGCGGCATCTTCGCCGCCCTCTCCGAGACGACGCCGGGCGTGGCCAAGGAAGCGATGGAGTCGGCCAGGCGGCACGGCGTCATCGTCTCCTACGATCTCAACTACCGCCCTTCGCTCTGGAAGTCGATCGGCGGCCAGGCCCGGGCGCGGGAGGTCAACCGCGCCCTCGCGCCGTACGTCGACGTGATGCTGGGCAACGAGGAGGACTTCACGGCCGCGCTGGGCTTCGAGGTCGAGGACCTCGACGACGCGCACAAGAACCTGCACGTCGGCGCGTTCGAGGCGATGATCCAGCGCGTCATCGCGGCGTTCCCGAACATCCAGGCGGTCGCGACGACCCTCCGCGTGGCGACGTCCGCGACGCGCAACGACTGGAGCGCGGTGCTCTACGAGGGCGGCCGGCTCTACCAGGCGCCCGAGCGCAAGGATCTCGAGATCTACGACCGCGTGGGCGGCGGCGACTCGTTCGCTTCCGGCCTGATCTACGGCTTTCTCACGGGCAAGGGGCCGCAGTGGGCGGTCGACTGCGGCGCGGCGCACGGGGCGCTCGCGATGACGACGCCCGGCGACACGACGATGGCCACCCTCGACGAGGTACTCAAGGCGATGAAGCTCGGCACAGCGCGGGTGGATCGATGAGCAAGGCGATGAGCAAGACGATGAGCAAGCAAGACGTGCTCGGGTGGATCCAGCGCACGCGCGTCGTGCCCGTCGTGCGCGCGGGCTCGGCCGAGGAGGCGCTGCAGGCGGTCGAGGCGCTCCTGGAGGGCGGCATCGACGTGCTCGAGATCACGATGACCGTGCCCGGCGCGGTGGAGGTCGTGCGCGAGATCGCGGCGCTCCACGGCGAGCGGGCGCTCGTCGGCGCGGGCACCGTGCTCGACGCCCGCACCGCCGAGGCGTGCGTCGAGGCCGGGGCGCGCTTCGTCGTCAGCCCCGCGCTGGACGAGCCGACGGTGAAGGCGTGCCGCGCGATGGACATCGTCCACGCCCCCGGCGCGCTCACGCCGACCGAGGTGGTGGCGGCGCACCGGGCGGGCGGAGACGTCGTGAAGGTGTTCCCCTGCGACGCCCTCGGCGGCGCCTCGTACCTCAAGTCGCTCAAGGCGCCGTTGCCGCATATCCCGCTCATGCCCACCGGCGGCGTGACGCTGCAGAACATCGGCGCCTTCCTCGCCGCGGGCGCGGTGGCGGTCGGCGTCGGCGGCAACCTGGTCGATCTCAAGCTCCTGCGCGAGGGGCGCCGCGAGGAGCTCGTCGCCCGCGCCCGCGCGTTCCGCGACGCGTGCCGCCCGACGTGAAGTGAAGCGCGCGCAGCAGGCGAGAGCGCCGCTCGTCTTTTCCATCCCGGCTTCCATCCCGGCCTGCGCCGCCGGGAGAGATTGACCTGCCGCCCGGGTCACGCTCTGCAGGGCACGACGAAAAAGTACAATAAAATCAATGATTTACGGCGATCTCGGGCATCCCGGGCGCCATCGAGAAACTGAGGGGCTTCGAACATGAACCAATCGCAGGTTGCGAACCTATTCGGTGCGTCGATTTTCCTCGTGGCTGCGGCCGCGCACGCCCAGGCCCCCGCGCCGGCTGGCGGGCAGGCGCCGCCGCCGGCCGCCGCTGCGCCGGCCCAGCCGACGGACGCCGCCACGACGCAGCTGCCGACGGGCACCGATGCGCCGGCGACGCCGCCGCCGCTCCCGGGCGGCGCGCCCGCGGCCGCGGCGCCGCCGCCGGCTCCCCCCGCGGAGGCGACGAAGCCCGCCGTCCCGGCCGCCGTTCCCGTGACCTCCAAGTGGAAGGCCACGATCTACGGGATGGCCGAGTTCAACATCATGCACGACTCCACCCAGAGCTTCGGCGAGTCGGTGGGGGCCACGGTCGTCCAGCGCGACGACACCTACGCTGGCTCGCACGGCCGCACGCACTTCACGACGCGCAACTCGCGGTTCGGCGTCAAGGTGAGCGCGCCCGAGTTCGCGGGGATGAAGACCACCGCCAACCTGGAGCTCGACTTCTTCGGCAACCAGCCGCCCACCGTCTCCGAGGCGTCGCTCGTGAGCAGCGGCACCTTCCGCCTGCGTCAGGCCAACATCAAGGTCGAGTCGGAGTACGTCGACGTCCTGATCGGCCAGTTCTATCACCTGTTCGGGTGGCAGCCGTTCTTCTTCCCGGCCACCACGTCCTTCTTCCCGGTGATGAACCAGGTCTTCGGCCGGATGCCGCAGCTCCGCGTCGGCCACACCTTCAAGACCGATCCCGTAAACCTGGAGATCGCCGCGGCCGCCGTCAAGCCGCCGCAGCGCGACGCCGAGGTGCCGGACGTGCAGGCGGGGCTCCGCTTCGGCATCAACGGCTGGAAGGGCATCCACACGCTCGGCGCCGGCGGCATGTTGATCGACCCGCTGACCATCGGCGTCTCGGGTCTCTACCGCCACTTCCGGGTCCCCGAGTTCGCCGCCGTCCCGGTCGACGCGAGCTCGGCGGACGGATACGGGCTCTCGCTGGACGCCATGATCCCCGTCATCCCGGCCACCGCGCTCGACGACCCTGGCAATGCGCTGACGCTGACCGGCTCTTTCTTCGCGGGCACGGGCATCGCGGACATCGTCGGCGTCGCGAACGGCGTGCCGCAGCCGGCGCTCCCCGACGGCGCGACCTACGCGCCGGGCATCGACAACGGCCTCGTCGTCTACGACGCGAACGGCAACCTGAAGACCATCGGCTGGAAGGGCTTCATGGTCGGGCTCCAGTACTACCTGCCCCCGTCGGGGCGCATCTCCATCTCCGGCAACTACACCCAGGGCTGGAACGACCGGGTGACGGAGGAGAACGGCTACGCCGGCCTCCGCACCGCCTTCCGCGAGTCGCGCTACATCGATGGCAACGTGTTCATCGACATCACGCCGGCCCTCCGCACGGGGCTCTCGTTCCAGTACTCGGAGCAGACCTTCGCCGACGACGTGACCGCGACCAACGAGCGCCTCGAGCTGTCGGTCTACACCTTCTTCTGATCAGCGCCGCCAGCGCCCGTTATCAGCGCCGCGGGCGCCCGTTCTGCTCAGCGCCGCGGGCGCCCCGCTGGCCACCGAGCGGGCGCGATGCGGGGCAGGGGGTGATCGCAGCGCCGGTCGAGCCCGGCACCCGCCACGACCGTCCGTGACGAACCCCTGCGCCGCGCCGCGGAGGCCTTCTCGCCGACGGGCGCATTCGGTACTGATCCCGCCACGATGTACCGCCAGCACCTCGTCGCCCCCCTCGCCCTGTGCGCAGTCCTCCAGTCCGCCTGCTCTCCGGCCCAGCCGCCGGCCGAGCCTTCCCCGCCGGCGCCGCCGCCGCCCGCGGCCGGGGTCGCGAGCGCGGCGCCGGCCACCGGCGCGGCCGCGCCGGGTAGCGCCGCGCCCGCGCCGGCCAAGAGCAGCGTCAAGGTGCTCGAGGAGGTGGGCGGCGTGACCGCGGCCTCGTACGCGCCGCGCGGCTTCGACAGGCTCACGGCCGAGCAGCGCGCGCTCGCTTACCACCTCGCGCAGGCCGCGCTCGCGGGAGACCCGCTGTTCACGATGCAGACCTCCAGGTACGCCTGGCCCGCGACGGAGCTCATGATCCAGCTCCTCGCGCAGAAGGACAGGCTCGATCCCGCGCTGCGCGACAGGCTGGCGACCTACCGGAAGATGCTCTTCCTGCACCACGGGATCCACGACGCGCGCACCGGGCAGAAGCTCGTCCCCCCCTTCTCGCAGCAGGAGCTGGAGGGCGCGGCCAGAGCGCTGAACATCGCTGTATCGAAGGACCTGCTCGCGGGGCTCTTCGACCCGAAGGTGGCGCCCGTCGTCACCAACAAGACGCCTGGCAAGGGCAAGGACCCTTTGCTCGAGTCCGCGGCCAACCATTACGAGGGGGTGAGCAGCAAGGACCTCGAGAAGTTCAAGGAGAAGTACGAGCTCAACGGCCGTATCGTCAAGAAGGGCGGCAAGCTCGTCGAGGAGGTCTATCGGGCCGGCGGCGACGGCGCGCCGCCCGGCGTGGGCGCGAAGGAGCTCGGCCGGGTGGTGAAGCACCTCGAGGCCGCCGTCGCGCTCGCGCCGCCCGTGGAGCAGGGGGCGCTCCAGCACCTCATCCGGTACCTGAAGACGGGCGAGCCGGGCGAGTTCACCGAGCACGACGTCGCCTGGCTCAAGCAGGTCTTCCCGGTCGACTACATCCTCGGCTTCATCGAGACGTACAACGACGTCCGCGGGCGCAAGGGCGGCTTCGAGGGCATCGTGTTCATCGCCGATCCGGAGCGCGATCCGCCGCTCCAGGCGCTCGCGAGGAACGCGCAGTACTTCGAGCAGAAGATGCCCTGGGAGGCGAGGTGGAAGCGCGACGCCTTCCAGGTGCCCGCGGCCGCGGCCGTGGTCGCCATCGCGGCCACGGGCGACGGCGGGCCGTTCACGTTCTCGGGCGTGAACCTGCCGAACGCGCAGGCGATCCGCGAGAAGCACGGCTCGAAGAACTTCGTGGTCCTCTCCACGATGGATACCCGCGAGGCGCTCACCTACGACAAGACCAACGACGAGTTCGCCCCGGAGGAGGCGCGCGCCGAGATCCGCCGCTGCGGGCGCCACCTGAACTTCGCGGCGACCTCGTTCCACGAGGTCACCGGCCACGGCTCGGGCAAGGTGAACCCGGATCTCAAGGCCGATCCGGCGGAGCTCCTCGCCCCCTACTACTCGGCCCTGGAGGAGAGCCGCGCCGAGCGCGTCGCCGACTGGCTGACAGGCGATCCGAAGACGGTGGAGATCGGCATCCTGCCGGACGCCGCCTGCGCGCGGGTCTTCCCCGTCTACGCGGCGATGACGCAGCTCGTGATGCTCAGGAATGTCCCGCAGGGCGACGTGGCCGAGGAGGATCACCTCCGCGCGGAGCTGATCGCCTTTGGCTGGGTCAAGGACAGGGGCGCTGTCGCCGTCGAGGTGCGCCAGGGCAAGACCTTCTTCGTGGTGAAGGACCCTGACGCCTGGCGCAAGGCCTCGGGCGAGCTGCTCGCGGAGCTCCACCGGATCAAGGCCACGGGCGATCGGGAGGCGCTGAAGGCGCTGGTCGAGCGCTACGGGAGCCGGATCAACCCGGCGTGGCGCGACGAGGTGCTGGCCCGGCTCAAGGCGCTGAACCTGCCGCGCACCATCGCGACGATCCCGCCGATGCTCACGCCGATCCGCGACGCGGCGGGGAAGGTGGTGGACGCGAAGGCCGAGCAGACGACCTCGCTCGATGCCTACATCGCGGCCCTCGAGCAGGTCTGGGCCGGCTGATCCCGGGACGGGCCACGGACGGCGCGGGCCACGGGCGGCGCGCGCCGCGGGCGGCGCTCGGCTCATGGCATGTCGACTTCAGCCGTGCGCCGCGGGCTCGAGCAGCACCTCTCGGCACCACTGATGCAGCCGCACGTCGTCTCGAGCGAACGACCAGCGGGCGGCCAGCCAGCGCTCCGCCGGCGCGAGCAGCGCGTCGAGGCGCCGGGCCTGCAGCCACTCGCGGGCGAGGCGCCGATCGCGATCCGTGGCGGTCGGGGTGATGAACGGCGTGAGATAAGCGACGGCCGACAGCGGCTCTAGCCGGGCGTCCCCCAGGGCGGATGGGCCCCCGAAATCGACCACGGCGCTCACCTCCCGATCTTCGACGAGCACGTTGCCCGGGAAGAGATCCATGTGAACGAAGCTCGGCCGAGCCGGCTCGGGCAGCGCGGCCGCGAGCCGCGACGGATCGACGCCCGCGAAGGCGCTCCCGGCGGACGCCAGGCTCTTCCTCGCGCGTTGCTCGAGGTAGGCGCGGTGAGAGCTCGCCCGGATCGGCTCGGCCTCGCACAGGTCGCCGTACCCTCCCTGGTCGAGGCGCAGGGCGCAGAGGCGCGTCGAGGCCTCGAGGAAGCGCGTGACGAGGTCGTCGCGCGCGGCGCCCGTCACCTCCCCGAGCACGCGCAGGAGAGGCCGCCCCGCGAGGCGCGGCTCGATCGTGATGAAGCGCCCGTGACGCTCGGTGATCTCCAGGACTCGCGGGATCGAGAACGGCACCGCGCTCGCGCTCTGGCGCAGGTCCTCGAGCAGCCGGGCGCGCAGGTCGACCGCGCCCCGCGCCGTCCCGGGGTGGTGGACGCGTGCGATCCTGTCCTTGCCGAGCGCGAAGACGCACGCTTCACCGCCGATGCCGAGCAGCGCGTCCTCGCTCAGGCCGAGGTGGCTCATCACCGACAGGAGCGGGGCGTCGTCCCGGATGCTCACGGCGCCCTTATCCTCCATCCGTCTCTGGCCATCAACACGCCATCAACGCGCCGCCGCCTCCGACTCCTTCAGGTGAATAACGCGTCGCGCTATCTCCATCTGCGTTCACGCTGACCGTCGCGAACGAAATCGCATCCGCGGTTGAACGTTCCGCGATGGTCCGGGAACGCAGGTCCATTCGGTGATGCAGCGGTGGCCCCAGGCGGGGCGCTCGCGGCGCGCCCTCAAGGAGTCCCAGATGATGCTCGTCTCCTCTGCCCGCGCGGCGCGGAGCGCGGCGCCGCGGCACGCCCGGCGTCGGCTCGTGAAGCCGCTCCTCGGCCTCACGGTCTTCGCGGCGCTCTTCGTCGCGCTCGCGTGGCGGCTCGACGGGCCCTCCGCGGCCGCTGGGCCCCTCGACGCGGTCGCCGCGAACCCGCTCGGCCAGCTCTCCCGCTCCGCCGCCGATCGCGCGTCCGTCGCCGGTCGCGTGGAGGAGCGCCTCCCGGCCGGCTCGTACACCTATGTCGCCGTGCGCGACGGCGAGGCCCTCACCTGGGTCGTCACGCTCGGCGACGCGCCGCCGCCCGGCACGCCGGTGCAGGTGCGCAGCATGGGCCGCAGGACGGACTTCCACTCTCGTCGCCTCGAAAGGACGTTCCCCGAGCTCGTGTTCGGGATCGTCTCGCGCGCCGACTGAGCTCCCCGGAGCACACGAACAGAAAGGACCACGACCATGAAGACACGTACGTTGAACGAGACGATCGAGCTCTCCTCGCGCGCAATCGCCGCCACGATCGTCGCTGTGCTCGGGGTGATCCTGTCGGGGTGCGGCTCCGACTCGGGCGGGACGGCGCCCCAGACTTCCGACCCCGAGTGCACGGGCGGCGCGCTCGAGGCCGATCTGCAGGCGTCGCCGCTGAGCGGGCCCGGCGTGGATCCCGAGACAGGCAAGCTCCGGCCGCCGCCGGAGGGCTCGTCGTACACGATCAGCGCGACCTACGGCGTCCCGCTGCCGGGGGACGCCGCGCGGGAGAAGTACATGCAGTATTTCGGGGCGATCCAGGCGCAGCTCGCGTCGCAGCCCGGCCTCGTGGCGATCCAGCTGGCCCAGTCGCCTTCCTGCGGCTCCGGGCGCACGCTGGCCGTCTGGGCCTCGACCGATGAGATGTACGCCTTCGTCATGAGCCCGGCCCACCTGGCGGCGATGGACGCGGTGAGCGAGCTGATCGAGCCGAACTACGCGGTCACCCACTGGGAGGCGGCCAGCACCGACGAGATCACCCAGGAAGAAGGGGCCCGTCACATCAAGGCGAGCGAGCCCTAGAACATCGATACGTTGAAACCCGGAGAAATTAAACAGGGAGGCGGGGAGGCGGGGAGGAAGAAAAAAATGAAGTTCTTTTCTCTTGCCGTCTCTCCCTCCCCGCCTCCCCGCCTCCCTGTTTAATTTCTGCTTTTTCTCGTGGTTTCAACCCGTTTGTCGCTCCAGGCGCGATGAGCTGACGCCGCCGGCCTCGCCCCGAGGGCGCCGGCGACGTCGTTCACCCGCGCTTCCGCCGCCGGCCGCGAGGCGCGGGGGATGGCGTGATGTCCGCGGACGGCGCCGTCGATGGCGATGGCGGGGGCGGGGGCGCCAGGGTCTGGCGCGCCAGCTCTCGCACGTAGGCGAGGCGGTCGGCTGGCGAGCCGAGCGCGCCCAGGCCCTGGAAAAGCCCCGCGAAGAACGCCGGAAAGAACACCGCCGAGAGCGCGGTCACGACGCGGTGCGCGGCCGCGCGCTGGTCGAGCCCGGGCACGGCCGCCTGGACGAGGTCGCGCAGGCGCTCGATCACGGGCGCGAACAGCACCGGAAAGGGACCGCTGTAGTCGTCGCCCTGAAACGCGTCGTTCAGGTGGGCCCTGCTCAGGTTCGGGAAGCGCAGGCAGCCCTCGAGGTAGTAGCCGAGCAGCCCGCTGAGCGCGTCCATGGGCTCGCCAGGCACCCGGGCGAGGAGCTCCTCGCCGTCCTCGAGCATGTGGCGGATCGAGCCCTCGAGCGCCGCCGCGAGGAGCGCCTCCTTGGACCGGAAATAGTAGTTCACCGCGGCGATGTTCACGCCGGCCGCGGCCGCGATCTTGCGCACCGTCGCCTGCCCGATGCCGTGCTGCTCGATCTGCTCGATCGCAGCGACGACGAGCCTCTGCCGTGGATCGTCCGCGTCGGTGGGTCGGTCTCGGTCGTTCATACAGGTGTTTGAAACGCACCTTGACAACCCTCCGCGCCGGTGTCAACAATTGAAACACTTGTTTGAATCGATTGTTTTATCGGCCCTGGAGGTGCACCGATGATCGAACGGCGGAGATTTCTCACCCACACGGCCGCCGCGGGCGGCGCGGCCGCGCTCGGCTTCGCCGCGGGCCGCCGCGGGCTCGACAAGGAGGTCGCTTCCGCGCGGTTCCACGGCGACGACATTCTCGGGCGAAGCGAGGGGGCGGGCGTCTGGTATCGCTACAAGTTCGTCGGCCAGCCGGTGATGGATGCGCAGATCGTGTTCTGGCTCGGCCTCGCGTCGATGGGCCTGACCGACGTGGGCGAGGTGCTCGACACGGCGACGCGCATCCGCCCGGGCGACGAGCGCTCGTGGTTCGAGCAGTGGCTGGCCACCGCGGCGCGCGTGCGAGGCTACGGGGAGGAGGCGGAGGCGCGCGGCCACACGCGGAGCGCCGCGTCGCACTTCCTCCGCGCGGGCGCGTACTACCGGGCCGGGCTCATGCGCTACGCGGACCGCGCCGATCCGCGCCTCGTCGAGGCGACGATCGCGGCGCTCGACCTGCACGGGCGGGCGCTGCGCATGCGGGGCTACGACTCGAGGCAGGTCGACATCCCCTACGAGCGCGGGGTGCTCCACGGGCGAGTCCATTACGCGGCCGGCGTCGAGCGCGCGCCCACGATCGTGCTCCAGCAGGGTCTCCACGCGTGGCCCGAGGACACGATGTGGGTCATCGACGGCGCGCTCGAGCGGGGCTACCACGTCCTCTCGTTCCACGGCCCGGGCCAGGGCGCCTCGCTGCGCCTCCATGGACACCCGTTCCGGCCCGACTGGGAGGTCCCTGTGGGCCGCGTGCTCGACTTCGCCGAGCGCGACGGGCGGCTCGACGCCGATCGGTTCGTGCTGATGGGCCTCTCGTTCGGCGGTTACCTCGCGCCGCGCGCGGCGTCGCGCGAGCGCCGCCTGCGCGCCCTCGTCGCCAACCCGGGCGTCGTCAGCTGGCGCGACGCGATGCTGCGCCACTTCGCGTCGATGCCCGGCGTGCTCGAGCTGCACAGGCGCGGGCCCGCGGCCTTCGACCGCGCCATCGACGCCGCGTCGGTTGTGCTGCCCGACGCTCGCTGGTACTTCGACGACGTGACCTGGAAGCACGGCGTCTCGACGCCGCACGAGGTGATCGACGAGCTCCGCAAATACGACAACAGCGACGGCGTCGCGGACATCCGCTGCGAGACGCTGATCATGGAGGGCAGCGCCGAGGACGCGTCTCCGGGCGAGTCGGAGCGCCTCCTCCGCGCGCTCACGTGCCCGAAGCACATGATGGTGTTCGACGCGAGCACCGCGTCGCAGGTGCACTGCCAGGGCGGCAACCAGCTGCTGGCCCAGGCGCGGCTCTTCGACTGGCTCGACGAGCGGGTGGCGCGATGAGGCCGGCCGATCGCGCCGCGGCGCGCTCCCTGCTGAACCTGCTGAACCTGCTGAAGAGGCGAGGGGGGGACGGCCCCCGCCGGAGCGCGCGGACCTCGCGGCTCCTCGTCCTCGCGGCGCTCCTGTGGGTCTTCGCGCCCGGCGTGGCGTGGGCCCAGCTCCCCGATCTCGTGGACCTGAGCGCGCAGTACATGCCGGGCGTCGCCCTCGAGGATCCGCGCCCCACGCGGGCGCAGGTCGCGTCGTACGAGGTGACCGCCAACGTGCCGATCCCCCTCGGAGAGAAAACGTTCCTGATCCCGGGGGCGACATACCACGTCGAGGCGGTCTCCTACGCCGATGCCGCGCCCGGCTTCGACCAGCTCCGGGCCTTCCACTCCGTCGACGTCTCCGCGCTCTTCGTCCAGCTCCTTCCCCGGGACTGGGCGCTCTCGCTGCGCGTCGCGCCGGGGCTGGCGGGCGACTTCGAGGGGTTCGACGGCGGGCTCGCCCGCGTCAGCGCGCTCGCGCTGGCGACCCACACGCTCTCGGAGAAGCTCGTCCTCGGCGGCGGAGCGCTCGCGTCCTTCAGCTTCGGGTCGTTCCTCCCGCTGCCGGCCGCTTACGTCGAGTGGGCGCCGAGCCCGTACTTCCGACTCGAGGCCTTCCTGCCGGGCTTCGCGGCGGCGAAGCTCACGTTCTCGGATCGCCTCGAGGTCGTCCTGCGCGCGGACGTGGCGGGGAACGCGTACGCCGTGCGCGATCCGCGCGTCACGGGCGCGTGGCCCTGCGCGGCGCAGCTGGCCGACGATCCTGCGACCGAGCAGGATGAGCGGGTGGCGCGGCCCGAGCAGTGTGTCGACCACATCGCCTACTCGGTCGCGACCGCGGGCGTCACCCTCGGCGTGCGCGCGTTCTCCTCGGTGTGGCTGACCGCCCAGGCGGGCCACAGCCTGTTCCGCCGCTTCGAGCCGATGAACGCCGACGACGACGGCATCCCCGGAGGCGGCCAGAGCCTCCCGAACGCGTTCTTCTTCCGGGCCGGCGCGACGTGGCGTATCCCGAAGACCTGAGGCGCCGGCCGCCACCGGCGAGCGCCTCGGTCCCGGAGCCTCACCGCGCGGCGATGCCCTGGGCGCCGCCGCCAGGCGTCAAGCCGCCCACCTCGCCGCGCGGGATCAGGCTGCCGTCGCGGCTCACCTGGAAGGCGGCGACCGTGCCGGCCCCGGCGTTGAGGGTGTACAGGAACCGACCGTCGCGCGTCATCGAGAGATCGATCGGCGCCGTTCCGGCGGCGAACGAGGCGGACACGCCGTCGTCGAGCAGCGTCAGCCCGCCGCGCGCGTCGACCTGGAGCCCGGAGAGCGTGTTGCTGCCCGTGTTGGCCGTGAAGACATAGCGGCTGTCGGGCGCGCCGGTGATCCAGCAGGTCGCCCGCTGGAACGTGTCGACCGTGTCGCTGATGACCGCGAGGCTCCCGTCCGCGCGGATGGCATACGAGGAAACGACGCTCGTGTCGCCGGTCGCGGGCACGCCGTCGCCGCCGACCTCCGCCACGATGAGGTGCCCGCGCCGATCGAAGGCGAAATCGAACGGGACGAGGCCGCGGGAGATCGTCGTGACCGGCGCGCCGCTGGGCAGGCCGCGGCGGTTCACGGGGAACACGTGGATCTGATTGGATCCCTTGCCCGCGACGACCAGCACCTCGCCGTCGGGAGAGAACCCGATCTGGCCCGGCGTCGCGCCGAGCGACGGCGGGGTCGTGCCGCCGAGCCCGAGATCGCGGATCGATCCGGCGAGCGGGGCGAGCTCGCCGCGCGAATCGACGTGAAAGCCGGCGATAGTGCCCTCGCCGCCCACGTTGAGGACATAGAGCAGGTCTCCGTGCGACGCGACGCTGACCGGGAAGTCGCCGCCCGAGTCGATCACGTCGAGCAGCGTCAGGCCGCGCGGGCCGACGCGGAACATCGACACCTCGTTGCTGCCCGCGTTCACGGCGAACAGGAGCTTGCCGTCGTCGCTGAGCACGAGCGATCCCTGGGAGCCGAGCGCGTTGACCGGCCGGGTCGGCGCGCCGAGCCCTCCGGTCGCGTACGTGCCTGCGTACGAGAGCGAGCCGTCCGCGGCCCGGTCATAGGCGGCGACGGCATTGCCGTCCTCGGCGTTGGTCATCACGAAGACCTGGCCGTGCCGGTGCCCGCCGGGGCCGTGCGCGCCGTGCGCGCCGTGCGCGCCGTGCGCGCCGTGTGCCATTGCGTCGCCGGGCGCGCTCGCCGCAAAGAGTCCGAGGCTCAGGGCCGTGATGCTCATCGTGCTGCGAAACATGAGATAGCTCCTGCGGAATGGCGCCGCGAACCTGGCGGCGCGGGCTTTGGTGTGCGTGGGTCGTCGAGGCGCACCTCGGCCGTGAAGGCCGAGCCGGGCGCCGTCGAGCTCACCGGGCCGCGCTTCCCTGCGCGGCCCGTCGAGCGGGTTCGTCGGTGCTACGCGGCAGCCCCGGCGCGGTTTCGCGGCTGCCTCGATCGGCCGCGGCGCGCTGCGCCTGGGCGACGTTCCGCCCGCGGCGGTCCGGGCGAGACGGGCCGGCCGAGGCGGTGCCAGAGAGAAGGCCACTTCCGTGCAGGCGCTCTCTCCATGCACCCTCGCGCTCTCGGTGGCCTGTTACCTCGTCTGGCAGACAGGGCTCTTCCCTTGGTGGGTTGTGGATGACGCGAGGGCGACAGGGAGAGCCTGAGCAGACGTCGCGCGGGCTACTCGAAACGCGCGGCGCCCGGCGCGTCGAAGCGCGTGATCTCGACACGACCGCGCCGGCGGCGGGCGGCCGCGCCTGTCCATCCCCTCGACCGCCGGTCCGTTCTCGTCCGGCGTTCGAGGCGCTGGAAAGACAGGCGACCAGGGGCCGAGGTGGAGCCGCCGGCCGGGGAGAGTGCTACTGAACTCGCCGTGCGCAGCGTCGACCTGTACCCCCACAGCACCCCTCGGCGCGCCGGGACCCGTTGCGGCGGCGGGCGGCCATGAGCGGGTACGTCTCGCTCTTTCTCGTGTCGCTGTCGGCGGTCTTCTTCGTCGTGGACCCCATCGGCATCGTGCCGCTGTTCCTGACCATGACCGCGGGCGATCCGCCGGAGAAGGTGCGGCGCACGGCGCGGCGGGCGTGCGCTGTCGCCGGGGGGCTGATGCTCTTCTTCGCCCTCTTCGGCGGCGTCATCTTCAAGATCTTCGGCGTCTCGCTCGGCGCATTCCGCGTCGCGGGCGGCATCCTGCTGCTCATCACGTCGCTGGACATGCTGCGCGCCCGCGCTTCCGCGACGCGCATGACCCCGCCCGAGGAGCAGGAGGGCATCGCGAAGGAGGACGTGGCGCTGGTGCCGCTGGCCATGCCGCTCCTGGCCGGGCCGGGCGCCATCGCCACGGTGATGGTGCTCATGTCGCGCGGGGGCGACGACCTCGTCGCCATGGCGCTGGTGCTCGCCAGCGTGGCCATCACCTTCGTGGCCTCCTACTTCGTGCTGCGCGGCGCGGGGCTCTTGCAGCGGGCGCTCAAGGCCTCCGGCGTGGCCGTGCTCGAGCGCGTCATGGGCCTGATCCTGGCCGCCATCGCGGTGCAGTTCATCGCCGACGGCGTGAAGGCGCTCTGGCGCGCGTGAGCTCGCGTCGCGCGCGGCGCGCCGGCGTCAGCGGGCTGGCGCGCTGGCCGCGCGCTTCGCCCCGAGGCGGCTCATCGCATATGCGAGGCCGCTCTGGAGCGTGCCCTGCGTGGTGATCCGGCCGAAGTCGACGCCCAGCCCCACGAGCGTCCTCGCGATCTCCGGCCCGATGCCCACCATCACGCTCCGACAGCCGAGCAGCTCCGCCGCCTGGACGGCGCGCACCAGGTGGCGCGCCACGGCGGTGTCGATGACCGGCACGCCGGTGATGTCGAGGATCACGAACTCCGCGCCCCGCTGACTGACGGCCTCGAGCAGGCTCTCGAGCGCCTGGGCGGCGCGCCGGTCGTTGATCTCCCCGACCAGCGGCATCAGCAGGATCCCCTGCCAGACCTGGATGACCGGCATCGCCACCTGAGCGAGCAACGACGCCTGCGCGTCGATGATCGCGCGCTGCTCCCGGTTCTCCGCCGCGATCCGCTCGGCCTCCATGTGCCGCCGCTTCAGGTCGGTGATGTCGGTGATGAGCCCGCAAAGGCCGACCACGTCGCCCCGCGCGTTCTTCATGGGGAACTTGCGGGTCCAGATCGTGCGCGTCACCCCGTCCGAGCCCGTGGCGACCTCCTCGTTCTCGTTCGGCTCGCCGGACTCGAAGACCGCATCGTCGTAGCTCCAGAAGAGGTCCGCCTGGTGCTTGGGCCAGTAATCCGGGTCGCTGCGGCCGATCAGCTCCTCGTAGCCCCGCCCGATCAGCCGGCAGAAGCCCGGATTGCAGGCGATCCAGCGATGTTGCCGATCCTTGACGAAGATGGGGTCCGGGATGGTGTCGATGACAAGCTGGAGCAGCTCGAATGTCTTCCAGTCCGAGACGTCGATGCAAGGGAGCGTGAACGCCATGCCGTCAAGCCGATCTCCCCCCGGCCAGCCTCTTCTTATCAGCCATTGTAGCTGGCTCTGCAAGGCCAGAATATCGATACGTTTCTGAAAGCCGGAGGCGAAGATGTGTTGGCGCACTCCAAGGCGTCTCGAACGTATTTCGCCTTTCTAACCGTCACCACAACTTTACGCGGAGGCTTCACATAGATACGGGCGCGTGAGCGCTCCGCGAGCGCCAGCTCAGCGCGCCGGCGAGGGGGCGGAGCTGCGCCGGGATCACCGCGCGCGGTCAGCGCGAGCCCGCGCCTCGCGCGGGCGAAGGGCGGCGCGTTCACGCCGACGCGAGCCGACGCGAGCCGGCGCGAGCCGACGCGAGCCGGCGCGAGCCGACGCGAGCCGACGCGAGCCGACGCGAGCCGACGCGAGCCGACGCAGCGCCGCGCTCACCGCGGGGGCGTGAGGTACAGGCGGCTCGCCGCCGTCGCGGCGCCGCCCGCGTCCGACGCCACGAGGAAGTCCCGGAGCAGGTCGACGTCGAGATCCTTCTCATGAATGTGATTCATGATTCAACTACATCCTCTTCACGCGACTTCATGGTGGGGCGGCTTGATCTCGCGAGCGTCGCCTGGGTGGGGGCTCAGGGCTGAGGAATCCCCTCACTTGCAGCCATTTCAGCGGAGAAATTGAACAGGGAGGCGGGGAGTCAGGGAGTATCTGAAGATTTCCCTCGCGTCTCCTCGCCTCCCTGTGAATTTCCCGAATAGTTTGAAGGGATGCCTCGGGGCTCAGCGGGAAAGGGTGGTGCTCATGCGGATACTGGTCACCGGAGCGACGGGGTATATCGGGTCACGGGCCGCGCGGCGGCTCCACGACAAGGGATACGCCGTCATCGCGGCGGTGCGCGACGAGGCGAGCGCGGGGCGCCTGCCTGGAAGACGACATCCCGCTCATCGCGGCGCGTCTCGCCTGAGCGCGGCGCTGCCCTCGACAGGCGCCGGGCGGGCGCCCGCTCCGGCGTCGTGAACCTCCCGGTGCTGGTACGATACGATGACACCTGCGGCGGTGGCGTGCGCGGCGCGGGCGGCGCGCGCGGCGCGGAACGATGTCTGCCGCCGAAATTCGTCGCGAGGCGAGGGCGCGAGCGGATAACCTATTGAGTTTCGAGCGCCACCCTCGCTCGCCGCGGATCGGTCGGGCGGCGGGGTGCAACCCGCGCTCTCAGGAGGACGCCTTGGACGCTTTGGACGAACGACGCGCTGTCGCCTTCTCGTGCTGGATCCCTGTTGCCGCTGCCGCGTGCGCCATCGCCGCCTCGAGCGCGGCCGGCTGCGCCCCCGCCGGCGGCGAGCCCGCCGGGGTCGCGCCGGCGGTCCGGCACGTGCGCGTCACCCAGGCCGACGTGGACGCCTTGCCGCCGGGGGAGCGGCTCCGCCTCGACCTCGGGGCGGCGCGGGTCGCCTACCATGTGGCGCTCGACCCGGCGCTCGACGCCGAGCGCATCCTGCTCGTCTCGGCGGCGGGCGCCGAGGCGTCGCTGGCGGCCGAGATCGAGGCGATCGAGCGCCGCGCGGCCGAGCCGCTCGCCGCGGTCGACGGGCGGCTGGTCCTCGCCGGGGACCCGGCGGCCTTCGAGGAGCTCGACGCGGCGGAGCTCGCCGCGCTGCGCGCGCGCGGCGAGCTGGTGAAGGAGATCGAGGCGCGATCGCCCGGCGCGAGGCCGCAGTCGACGGACCCGTGCGGGCGCACGGGCGTGTACCTGGGCAGCGATCTCCAGGGCGGCGCGGCGCCGAGCGTGTGGAGCAGCCACGTGGCCCTGATCTGCGAGGTGATCTGCGCGCCGGGGGCGACCGAGGGCTGCTACGGCGGGCCCGCGGTCACGCAGGGGGTCGGCGCGTGCCAGGAGGGCCAGCGCGCGTGCAACCTGACCGGCACCTCGTGGGGGCCTTGCAGCGGCGAGGTGAGGCCTTTGTCCGAGGCGTGCACCTCGACCACGGACGTCGACTGCAATGGCACGGTGGGGTGCGCGCCGGGGCACCTCTGGAGCAAGCTCTTCGGCGACGCGACCGCCCAGTCCGGCACGAAGCTCGTTTACGACCTCGCCACGGACGCGGCGGGCAACCTGCTGCTCACCGGGAGCTTCTCCCGCTCTCTGCCGGTCGGGTCGCAGACGCTCGTGGGCGGGCGCGGGTCGGACGCGTTCGTGATCAAGCTCGATCCGGCCGGCAATGTCCTCTGGGCGCGCAGCTTCGGCGGCGACGGCCCGGACCTGGGCGTCGGCATCGCCACGGATGCGTCAGGGGACGTGTTCGTCACGGGGAGCTTCTGGAACACGGTGGACTTCGGGGCCGGTCCGCTGGTCAGCGCGGGCAAAGCGGACGTCTTCGTGCTGCGGCTCGACGCGAACGGCACGACGCTCTGGAGCCAGCGGTACGGCACCCCGGACGCGCAGCAGCCGGAGGCGATAGCGGTCGGCCCCGGGGGCGAGATCACGGTGGCCGGGCGCTACTATGGTCCGGTCGATTTCGGTCAGGGGCCGCTGCCGGCCAGCGACATCACGAAGACCTTCGTGCTGCGGCTCGACCCCGGCGGCGTCCCGGTGTGGAGCCGGGGGTTCGACGTGGAGCACGTGATGTGGCCGAAGGACCTCGCGGTGGACGCGTCGTCGGGCGACGTGGTGCTCGCGGGCTGGACGCAGGGCTGGGTCGACCTCGGCGGCGGGCCGGTGAGCGGCGCCGGCGGGAAAGACGGGTTCGTGGTCCGGCTGGCGTCGAGCAGCGGCGCCACGGTCTGGGGGAAGACGGTCGGCGGGCCGGAGGACGAGCAGGTGACGGGCGCGGCGCTCGACGGGGCGGGCGGCCTGGTGGTGGCCGGTTGGTTCGGCGGGCAGGTGAGCCTCGGCGGGGGCGTGACGTTGACGAGCGCGGGGAGCACGGACGCGCTCGTCGCGAAGCTCGACGCGGGCAGCGGCGGCGTCCTCTGGAGCGAGGCGCTCGGCAACGCGTCGGCGCAGGACGCGAGCGCGGTCGCGCTCGACGCGGCCGGCAACATCGCGCTGCTCGGGCACTACCGGGGCGCGGTGGACCTCGGTGACGGGCTGATGACCTCGTTCACGGACTTCTCCATGGGCCGCTTCCTCGCCAAGCTGGATCCGGCGGGCTCGCTCCTGTGGAGCCGGGGGCACGCGTTCCAGAGTTACTCGATCCTGTACGGCGCCGAGGAGGAGCGCGGCCTCGCCATGGACGCGGCGGGGAACGTCTTCTTCAGCGGCGTGGCGTTCGACTCCGCCTGGTCGGTGGAGTACGGCGGCGGGCTGCTCACGCCGCTCGGCAACATGGACTTCGTCGTGGCGAAGTACGCGCCGTAGGCCGGCGGGCAGGGCGGCCCCCGGCGGGGGCGGCGGGTTCTGGACTGATCGTTCCAGAATGAACGTCCCGGATCCGGCCGCAGGAGCGAGGAGCACGGGGTCCTCAGGGGGGGTACGACCGCCGGGTCAGCGCCGGCGTATCCGCCCGACGGACCGGCCGAGCGCGTAGGACATGCTGCGAGGTGGCGTGCCCTGCGGCGCCGGCGCCGCCGACGACGACGGGGACGCGTCGCTGGCCCGAGCCCTCGCTGCGGCCTCGTGCGTCGCCCGCGAGAGCGCCGCCTCGGCCTCGGCGACCCGCTGCTCGAGCCAGACGAGGCGGGCCCTCGCTCCCGTGAGCTCGTGCGAGGACCCCTGAGGGCGCCTTCGCTGCCGCCCCAGCGCCCGGCCGAGGTGGTACATGAAGCGGCTGAACGGACGGCGAGCGCGAGGACCGAGGTTCGCTTCCGCCTCGACGAGGATCAGCTCCGCCCGCACGCGCCGCAGCCGCTCCTGCAGCTGCTGGACGTGGAGCCGCACCACCTCGATGTCGCTGCGGTACCTCGACATGACGACCCCGTTCTCGTAGCCGAACCGCGCTGCGGGCGCCAACCCCGCGGCGGCCGCACGGCAGCCCCGGCAGGTGCCGCAGCCTGGCCCTCGTCGGTCGTCCAGGGGGGGCGAGCTCCGCCGCGGACAGGGCGCTCGGCGGAGCTCGCCCGCTGCCAGGAAGAGGCTAGACCCATCGGAGCCACGCGCGCAGCACCGCCTCAAGCGCTGCCCGCTTCGCGTGGACGTCCTCTCCGTCGCTGAACGTCACGAGGCAGCGATCCTTGGCAAGCCACTCGAGCAGGCCAGCCGGGTCCGCGATCTCGAGCCCCTTCACCGCGGTGTCCTTCACCTTGGCTCCGAGGTGAAGGATGAGCCGGACACGGTCCTTTGTGCGCAAGTTGAACGTGGCGAAGTGTTCGGTTGTCCTGAAGCTCGGCGCGTTCCATTTGATCTCCTCGCGGATCGCCGGGCTGACGCCGAGGATGATCTGCCGCAGGGCCACGACCTCCTCCTTCAGCGGATGCTCCAGCTCGCGGAGGAACGCGGCGACGGCCGGGTTCTCCTGCGCGTCGCCCGGACCGGAGGGCGCGGCGGGCGCTCCAGCGGCCTCCCGGGGCTCGCTCCGCTCGGGCGGCGCCTTCCGCGCCTTCGCGCGCGGCTTGCTCGGCTTCTCGGCTGTGCGCTTCATGGTGCGCTGTATACCCGCCTCGACGGAGCGAGCCAAGGCGCCCTTTCACGGGATCTCGCTTGGCCCGACAGCCATGATCGGACGCGTCGAAGGGTAGAAAAGGCGAAGCAGTCCGAGGGGCATACGAAATCGCCGCGCTCGTCGCTGTGACGTGAGGCGACGGCCGCCCTGCCTCGCGGCGGCCGTCGCTTCACCCCGCGCCGCATCGCGCGGGGACGGGTCACTTGTCGGCGGGATCAGAGCACACGTTCTCGGCGCTGCACTCGTCCAGCGCGGCGATGGCGTCGAAGAAGCCCTCAGAGCAGGCGGCCGCCTTCGCGCGCTCTTCGCACACGTCGTAGCGGCTGTCATTGATCTGTCCCGAGCCGCACTCGGTCGCGGGCCAGAGCTCGCCCGCGCGATCCGCGAAGTCGCGCTCGCAGTCCTCTTCCGTCGCGTAGGTATGGTCGTCGGTGGTCCCGTAGCCGGGGCAGCCCGCCTCGGTGTCGGCGTAGCGCTCGCACGCCGCCTCGGAGATCTGCTCGATGCGCGCTTCGCGCGACGCCTCACCGGGAAGCACATCGTTGACCGTATCCGAAGCGTCGTCGCAGCCGACGGTCCCGACCATGATCGCGGTGGCCAAAGAAGCCCAGAGACACTTTTGCATGTTCGTTTTCTCCCTCACGGCTCGCCAGGATGTCTGATGGCGGCCTCGCGCGTAGCCCGCTTCGCAGTCCTGCGTCGCGAGCTCGCTATCCAGTTCCACCCGATCTATCAAGCACCGGCCATGCCACGTCGCTCCGCGCCGCCCCCGCTGGCGCTCGGACCGGCGCTGCGCCCAGAATACGCGCGTCCGCGCCCAGGGGCCGCCGGAGCATGGGCGCACGCTTGTGACAGATTGCGACGCTGCGTGGCGCGATCGTCCCAATAGGCCAGCCGGTGCCTGGAGCCTGCCAACGGATTCGCCGCGAAGCCTTCTTCTCTCCTGAGGTCTCCCGGGCCGAGCAATCGAGATGGATCCGCAAGGCTGCATGAGGGACAGAGGCCGACCGAGCCGAAGAGCCCTCTCGCTCGCCAGCAGGCGCGCTCGTCAATGTGCAGAAGCTCGATCTGGAAAGATGGCTTGCGCTGGAAATGTGACCTGAGCGGAAAAGGCAGTCCGGGCTGGAGATGCGCGCGCTCGGACGCAGGGCGTTTTTCCTGAAGGATGAGCGCTCGCGGCGACATTCAGCCTTGGCACGCACACTCATGTCGTTCTCTCCACCCGAACATCACGAACGGAGGATATTTCATGTCGAGCTTTTCCTCACTTGCGTCATCGTCACGACGAGCCGGAACGTTGAAGCGGGCGCTGCAAGGGCTGACGCTGGCGTTGCTCGGCGCCGCGGGCACCGCGCAGGCCCAGAACCACCCGTACGGCAGCCATCACCAGGCTTATGACGCGTCTACCTTGCGCGTCTCGGCCGGCGCTGCCGCCGCCGACAGCGCGACGTCAGACTTCTACTGGCAGTGGAAGCGCCGCTATGTGAAGACCGGCTGCCAGTCCGATGAATACCGCATCCAGGCCAGCACGGGCGACGGCGCCTACGTCGTCTCCGAAGGCCAGGGCTACGGCATGCTGATCGCGGTGATGATGGCCGGGCAAGACGCGCAGGCGCGGACGATATTCGACGGCTTGCACCGCTACAACCGCCGTCACCCCAGCCAGAACGACCCCGACCTGATGGCCTGGGCGCAGGATGCCAGCTGCAATGACATCCTAGACCACGACTCGGCCACGGACGGCGATCTCGACATCGCCTACGCGCTGCTGCTCGCGGACGCGCAGTGGGGCTCCGGCGGCGCGATCGACTACGCGTCCGAGGCCAGCCGCGTGCTCGGCGCGATCGCCGCGAGCAACGTCAACCCGACGACGCACCTGGTCAACCTCGGCGACTGGGCCATGTCGTCGGACGACCCTACTTATTACTATGCCACGCGCAGCTCCGACTGGATGCTCGGCCACTTCCGCAGCTTCATCGGCCGCGCCGGCGCCGACTGGTCGCAGGTCCTGAGCGCGCATCAGACGCTGATCGAGACCATGCAGAACAGGTACGCCAGCTCGACCGGCCTGCTCCCCGACTTCATCATCAACACGAACACGACGCCCCGCCCCGCGTTCGCCGAGTTCCTCGAGGCTCCGCACGACGGCCGCTATTCGTGGAACGCGAGCCGCGTGCCGTGGCGCCTCGGCATCGACGCGGCCATCAGCGGCGACGCGCGCTCGCGCGACGCGGCCAGCAGGATCAGCCGGTGGATCCGCGGCAAGACCGGCGGCAATCCGAGCAACATCCGCGCCGGCTACTACCTCGACGGCCGCGCGATCGAGGCCTACAACGACATGGTCTTCATGGCGCCGTTCGCGGTCGCCGCCACCACGGACTCCGGTGGTCAGGCGTGGCTGGACAGCCTGTGGAGCAAGATCGTCTCCACCGCTCCCACCGAGGACTACTACGGAGACACGCTCAAGCTGCTGACCATGCTGTGCGTCTCACGTAACTGGATGACGCCCTGATCGGACGCCGGCCGCGGCGCCGGCGCGCGCGGCCCGCCGGTGGGGCTCGTCGGTCGACCTGCGGTGGCCCGGCGCTTTCCACGACCACGACCGTGGTGTACCGTGCGCCGCCGTCATGGACTGGAAAGAGAGCTGTCGCTCCCGCCTCCGCGAGCACCTCGACCTGCGCGGGGACCTCGCCCCTCCCTGGGAGCGCTTCCCCGACTACGAGCGCCACACGATCGGCTGGCGCATGGGCGCTGGCGAGGACTGGATGGGGCTCTGGGGCGTCTTTCTCGAGCAGCTCGGCCGGGATCCCGAGACCCGCATCGCCTACCTGCGACGCCACCCGCCCGCTCCGGTCAGCTGGGCAGATGCCGTTCACAGGGTCCTGTATCCCGCAGAGGAAGGAGACGACGACGACGGCGACGAGGACGACCCGGCAGCGGCGGCCCAGCGTCGCTCCGCGCTCCTCGGGCAGGGCCTCATCGCGTCCGACGTTGCCTTCACCACGTGGCTCGGCCAGCAGAGAGGCGTGCGCTGGCCATGGGAACACCACGACACGCCCGAGGGGGCGGCCCGCTACGACACCCGCGAGCTATGGTTCTGGTCGCGCCAGGTCGCCGCGCTCCGGGGGAGCGGCGGATGGGCGCCGCCCGCCGTGCCGGGCGGCTGGCGAGCTTGCGCGAGCGCGCTGGAGAGCGGCGACGCAGGTTCGGTCGATCCTCGCCACGGTCTCCTCACGCTCGCCCGGCTGCTCTGCGCCGGGGACGTGAAGGCGCCCTGGCAGCTCGGCCTCGCGCTCGCCGACTTCGCCGACTCCTATGATGACGAGATGGGCTACGTCGACGCCTTCCGGCTGTGGGGCATGTCGGCCTTCGATGACGCCCACCAGCTGCGCCGGTACCTCGAGGCCACGCGGGCGCCGTCGGACTGGGAGGCCTGGGTCGCCGATCAGCTCCCCGTCGATTGAGTCGGGTCAAGGAAGAGGGTGAGTGAGCTCATGCTGGCTTATACGTTCTGGCACTGGAGACGACCAGAGACCGAGGCGAAGGAATACGAGCGCCGACAGCGGGCGTTCCACGCCGCGCTCGCTGCCGCGCCTTCGCCGGGCTTTCTCCGCTCCTCCAGCGCCGGGCTCTCGGGCGCGCCCTGGGCGGCAGGTGGCGGCGACGCGTACGAGGACTGGTACCTTGTGGAGGATTTCGGCGCGCTCGGCGCGATGAACGACGCCGCCGTCTCCGCCAGCCGCGCGGCCCCCCACGACGCCGCGGCCGCGGTCGCCAGTGGCGGCGTCGCGGGGGTGTATCGCCTGCGGAGCGGGGCGGCGCTGCGCTCACCGGGGGTCAGCCACTGGTTCGGTAAGCCCGAGGGGATGTCGTACGGTGAGCTCTTCGCGCGGCTCACGCCGGTGGTGGAGCAAGCGGGAGCTGCCCTGTGGATGCGGCAGATGGTGCTCGGACCTGGAGAGTTCTGTCTGCACGCAGCAGCGCCCGTGTCGCTGCCTGCTCCGCTCGATCCGCGGGTCATTCCGCTTCGGCCGGTCTGGCCGGACCTGGCCGGCACGGGCGCGGCGCCGGCGCGCTGAGGGCGGGCTCCGCGTTCACGTGGTCAGCGCGCTTCCAGCGCGACGCCGCGTACCCGCTCCAGATCCACCAGATCGATCGAGAGGACTGCAACGCATGAAGGCCATCGGAATCCATCACCACGGCGACGCCTCGCAGCTCGTGCCCCTGGACCTGCCCGAGCCCGAGCCCGGGCCGCGCCAGGTGAGGGTCCGGGTGATCGCGTCGTCGGTCAATCCGGCCGATATCCGGGCGCGCTCGGTCGCGCCCGGGCCGCGCCGCATCGAGCGGCAGTTTCCCCTGGTGCTCGGCTATGATTTCTCCGGCGTCGTCGACGCTGTGGGCCCCGACGTCGAGGATCTCGCGGTCGGCGACGAAGTGTTCGGCTCGCCCAGCCTGTTCGGGCAGGGGGCGAACGCGGAGCAGGTCGTGGTCGACAGCCGGACCATCGCGCGCAAGCCGGCGGCCCTGTCCCACGAACAGGCTGCCTGCCTGTCGCTGGCCGGCGTCACGGCCTGGGAGTGCCTCGCGCGCGCGCAGGCAGCGACCGGCGCCGGCGCCGGCGCCACGGTGCTGATCACCGCGGGCGCCGGCGGCGTGGGGCACCTCCAGGTGCAGCTCGCGCGGCACCTCGGGCTGCGCGTGGTGGCGACCGCCAGCCGGCCCGAGTCGACCGCGCTGTGCCGCGAGCTCGGCGCCGCGCGCGTGCTCGATCACGCCACGGAGGACGTGGGGCAGGCCTGCCGGAGCCTGACCGGCGGCGCGGGCGTCGCGGTGGCGTTCGACAACGCCGGCGGCCGCGCGCTGGACCAGGCGCTCGACGCGGTGGCGCCGATGGGCACCGTCGTGAGCATCGTGCCGACGCCGGTGCCGGTCGCGGACCGGCTGTTCATGAAGGCGGCGTCGCTCATCTATCATGTGATGGGGGCCGCCTCGATGTGGCGGCTCGACCCGCACGCGCAGGGCCGCGCGCTGGCCGCCGTCGCGGCGCTGGCGGCGCAGGGCCATGTCAGGCCCGTCGTCGCCGCGAGCTACCCGGTGCGCGAGCTCGGGCAGGCCCACCGCGCCATCGAGTCGGGTCGCACCGTGGGAAAGATCGCGATCCGCGTGGCGGACGGCTGGTGACCCGTCCGCTGGTGACCCGTCCGGGCGAGCGGCGGTGAGACCGCCGCTGCTCGCGGCGGAGAGCCTGGAGCTGGCGCGGCGAGCGCCCCTGCAACAACCATTCTGAGACAGCGCGTCCCCCTCGCCCTGCCCTGCGCGCCGCCGTCCGAGGCGGCGGTAAGTGATGTGAGCGCTCACAACACCACGGCTTCGAGTTCGCTTGATCGACTCCTCGCCTCGCGGCTGGGCCCGCCGTCCTGGCGCGACGGCTGTCGGCGCTCTCGACCGAGATCTGCGGCATGACGCGGCGCTCGCCCCTGTGCGCCGCTCTGGCGCGATGCGCCGGAGAACAGCCAATCCGCCATCGTATGGCGGCAATGGACTCCACGTCGCGAGAGCGTGGACTCCTTGATGAGATGAATTCCATCAAGGACGCCGAACGGCCATTCCACGGTATCTCGACGTGTGTCTTAACGGAGTCAGCGCTTGACGAGTGCGAACCTTCCACGTACGTAGTGACCGACGGTAGGAGGTCAGGGTATGGCTGACTTGAAGTATCGTCGCTGGCGAGCTGGTCACGTGTCTATCGCGACGTCCTCGCTGACGTTGTCGCTGACGTTGTCGCTGACGCTCGCGCTGACGCTCGCGGCCGGGTGCGACCCCGGGCAAATAGGAGCGGCAGACTCCGGGCCGGGGGAGGACAGCTCCGGGTCCGGACCAGGAGGTCCCCAGGCGGCGTGCGGGGGGACCGAGCGAATCTTCGCGCCGCAGCGGCGTTTGACGCGGTTCGAATACAACAACACGGTTCGAGATCTGCTCGGTACGTCGCTCACCCCTGCCGATCAGTTTCCGGTCGATGAGATCGCGGGCGGCTTCAACAACAATGCGTCCGTTCTCACGGTGTCCCCGCTGCACGCCGAGAAATACCTCCTGGCCGCCGAGGAGCTCGCGGCCGAGGCCGTGGCGCGCGACCTCTCCGGGCTACTCCCGTGCGACCCGGCGGCCGTCGAGGGGCGAGTCGAGGAGGAGGCGGCGTGCGCGCGGCGGTTCGTCGAGGACTTCGGCCGTCGCGCCTACCGCCGCCCGCTCGCGCCCACGGACGTCGATCGGCTGATGCGCGCCTATGAGGCGGGGCGCACGGGCGGGTCGCTGCGCGAGGGCGTCGAGGTGGTGATCCGGGCCGCGCTGCAGTCGCCGAAGTTCCTCTTCCGCCTGGAGCTGCGGCACGATCTCGATGGCTCCGCGCCGAGGGGGCGCCTCGATCCGTACGAGATGGCGTCGCGCCTTTCCTACCTGGTCTGGGCCTCGGGCCCTGACGACGACCTGCTCGCGGCCGCCGAGGCCGGCCTGCTCGAGACCCGCGAGCAGCTCGCCGAGCGAGCCCGCGAGATGCTGGAGAGCCCGAAGGCACGCCTCGCTATCGTGGAATTTTACAAGCAATGGCTCAACCTCGGGAAGCTCGAGAGCATTGTTAAGGAGGAGGGCTCGTTCCCCGGGTATGACGATGAGCTCGTCGCCGGGATGAGCGCGGAGACCCCTGCGTTCATCGAGCACGTCCTCTGGTCGGGGGACCGGAAGCTGTCCAGCCTGCTGACGCTGCCAGTCGGCTTTGCCACCGAGCCCGTCGCCCGCCTCTACGGGGTGACGGTCCCGCCCGGGTCGACCACGCCGCAGCTCGTGGAGCTCCCGCCCGAGCAGCGCGCCGGGGTGCTCACGCAGCCCGCGTTCCTGGCCGTCCACGCGCACCCCGATCAGACCTCCCCGGTCCTGCGCGGCAAGGCCATCCGGCAGAAGTTCATGTGCCAGGAGCCGCCGCCGCCGCCCCCCGACGTCGACCTCACGCCGCCCAAGGGCGAGCGGGGCGTCACCGCGCGCGAGCGCTTCCAGCAGCACTCCTCCGATAGCCAGTGCGCGGGCTGCCACCAGATGATGGATCCCATCGGCTTCGCGTTCGAGAACTACGACGCCATCGGCGCGTACCGCACCGAGGAGGGCGGGCAGGCCATCGACACCTCTGGCGAGATCTTCCTGTCCGACGACATGGACGGCCCGTTCGTCGGCGTCCGCCAGCTGGCGGAGAAGCTCGCCGGCAGCGAGCAGGTCCGCGACTGCCTCGCGACGCAGTGGTTCCGCTACACGGCGGGTCGCTTCGAGACCGACGGCGACCAGTGCTCGCTCGGCGCGCTGCGCGAGGACTTCAGCGGCACCGAGGGCGATCTCGTGGAGCTCATCGTGGCCACGACGCAGACCGAGGCGTTCATGTACCGCAGCGCGATCGCAGCAGAGGAGGAGTGACATGAGACCGCGAATGATTTCTCGACGACGGCTGCTCCAGGGCTCGCTGGCGGCGACGGCGGCGATCCCTCTGCTCAACGCCGACTGGGCGCGCGGGGACGAGACCACGGCGCCCAAGCGCTTCGTGGTGTTCTACACGCCCAACGGCACGCTCGAGTCGCAGTGGATGCCCCAGGGCACCGAGACCAACTTCACGCTGAGCCCGCTGCTGCGGCCGCTCGAGCCGTTCAAGGCGAAGCTGATCCCGCTGCGCGGGATCAACATGAACGTGGTGGTCAACTCCAACATCGGCTCCGAGCACGCGCGGGGCATCGGCGGCCTGCTCACGGGGCGGGCGCTGCTCCGGGGCAATTTCAAGAGCTTCAACTCCAGCAACGCCGGCTGGTCGTCGGGGATCTCGCTCGACCAGCACATCGCGAACAAGCTGAACCCCTCGACGCTGTTCCGCTCGCTGCAGCTCGGCGTCCAGGTCCGCGACGCGGAGGTGCGCGGCCGGCTCTGCTACGGCGGACCCGACCAGCCGATCCCGCCGCGCGAGGACCCTTACGACACCTTCGAGCAGCTCTTCGGGGCCGCGGTGCCGGGCCAGGGCCAGGGCACCTCCGACGCGCTGGATCGGCTCCGCGCCCAGCGACGGACGGTGTTCGATCTCGTCCGTGAGGACATCGCGGAGGTGCGGCCCCGCATCGGCGCGGAGGACCGCGTGAAGCTCGACGCGCACATGCAGTCGATCCGGGAGATCGAGCAGCGCCTGTCGAGCGGCGGCGGCGGCAGCACCGCGACCGCGGGCTGCAAGCAGCCGGAGCTGGGCGCGCGCATCGACCTCTCGGACGACGCGAACATGCCCGCCATCGGCAAGCTCCAGATGGATCTCGCGGCGGCGGCGCTCGCGTGCGACCTCACCCGGATCGTCACGCTCCAGTGGTCGTACGCCGAGAGCGAGCACCTCTACCCGTTCCTCGACCTCCAGGGGAACCACCACGCCATCTCGCACCAGTGGGACACCGCGGGCAAGGCGCAGTACTCGAAGATCCACACGTGGTTCGCGGAGCAGCTCGCCTACATGCTCGGGAAGCTCGACTCGTACGCCGAGGGGGATCGCACGCTCCTCGACAACACCGTCGTCCTGTGGGTCACCGAGATCAGCGAGTCGACGCAGCACGCGCTCACGAACATGCCGTTCTTGCTCGCCGGCAGCGCGGGCGGGGTCTTCCGCACCGGCCGCTTCGTCGACTACCTGGCGAGCGGCGGCGCCGCGCGCCAGCACAACGACCTGCTGCTCACGATCGCGAACGCGATGGGCACCGACGACACCACGTTCGGCGACCCGGCGTTCTGCACCGGAACGCTGCCCGACCTCACGTAACGCGTCCCTCTGGCTCCGGCGCGGCAGCGGCAGCGCGCCGGCTCCGCGGCGTCCTGGCGATCACGAGAATCGCTGGCGCCGTGGTGGTCCGAGCGCGCGGCGCGCCTGCTCCGAGCGCGCGGCGCGGTCGCGGTCGCGGTCGCGGTCGCGCGGTCGCGCGGTCGCGGTCGCGGTCGCGCGGTCGCGCGGTCGCGCGGTCGCGGTCGCGGTCGCGCGGTCGCGCGGTCGCGCGCTGCGCTGCGCTGCGGGTAAATTTTTCTCCTGAGCTCGCCTTCGATCTCGCTGACTCCGGGGTGAACCGGTTCAGTTGGCCGGCGCTCCTGCGTCCTGTATGATCGAAACCGGCGCTTCCGGGAATCATGGCGGGACCATCCCTGCGCGGCGTGGACGACATGCCGTGAGGGGCTTCATGGCTTGCGCGAGCTCGATGACATGAGCTCTCAGCTCCGTCACGCCTTCTGCCACCAACAGCACAGGAAACCGTAAGCTCGATTCCTGACCACTCTCTGGACTTGTCTGAAGCGGACGGTCCCGTTTTCAGGTATAATACGTCCCATGATGAAGCAACGAACGATCGTGGCCTTCGGGCTGGCTCTCGCGCTGGGGCATGGCGCGTGCAGCGACGATGGCACGTCCAGCAGTGGTGATTCTCCTCAGAGCTCGGCGAGCACCGGCTCGGGTGCGCAGCAGGGGAGTACCGGACCTGGCAGCGGCGGCTCGTCGCCGGCCACCACGGGGGCCGGGGCGGGGACGACCACGGGTGCGGGCACCGGCACGGGCGGGGGCTCGGCGCCGGCCGGGAGCGGCGGCTCGACGGCCGATGTCGGAAGCGGAGGCGGCGAGCCGACGGTGTGCGACGCGACCGTGGCCCCCGACGTCGGGAAGATCGCGCTCGCGCCGGTCGTCACCACGGGCGTCGACAGGCTGGTTTACGCCGCGCAGCCGAAGGGCTCGAGCGACTGGTATCTCGTGCTGCAGACCGGGAAGATCCGCGTGTTCACGGGCGGCGCGCTGCGCGAGGGGAACTTCCTCGACGTGAGCAGCCAGATCCAGCTCAGCACGGGGGCCTTCGACGACGAGCGCGGCCTCCTCAGCATCGCGTTCCCGCCCGACTACGCGACGAGCGGCAAGTTCTACGTGATGATGACGGCGACCACGGGCGCCAACATGAACCGTGACACGGTCTATGAGTACCAGCGCTCGGCCGACCCTTACGTGGCGAACGCGACGCCCACGAAGACGATCGTGCAGCTCGACTCCTCCGCGGTGAACCACAACGGTGGTCATGTCCTGTTCGGGCCCGACGGCATGCTGTACGTCGGCACGGGCGACGGGGGCGGTGGCTGCAACGACAACAAGCCCGGAGCGCCGCAGGACCCTGGCACGCTGTTCGGGAAGCTCCTGCGCCTGGATCCGAACGCCGCCGCGCCGCACGCCGCGAGCGGCAATCCCTTCGACGGCAACAGCGCGCGGGTCTGGCATTACGGGCTGCGCAACCCGTATCGCTTCAGCTTCGACCGGCTGAACGGGGATCTCTACATCGGCGACGTAGGTCAGGATTCCTATGAAGAGGTCGACTACGTGCCCGCCGGCATGAGCGGGGTGAACTTCGGCTGGGCGGCGTACGAGGGCGACCATGCGGATACGTGCAATGGGCGCACCCTGCGCGAGGGCTCGACGTACACCAAGCCGATCTTCGACGCTGACCGGCGCCGGAGCGCGACGGGGCCGTTCCGCGATTGGGTCTCGGTCATCGGCGGCTATGTGTACCGGGGCGCCGCGCTGCCGCAGCTCCGGGGCGTGTACCTGTTCGGCGATTACACAGGTGAGCGCATGGCCGCGCTCGTCCAGTGCGGCGCGCAGACCTCGCCCGTCACGCAGATCCTCAAGAACCGCGATCCGAACGCGCCGAACGCCCCCGCGTTCACGCGCCAGGGTGGCCTGCCGACCTTCGAGGATCTCACCGCGATCGTCGAGGACAACGACGGCGAGCTCTACTTCGTCGCGAACCGCAACAGCCTGGTGAAGCTCGTCCCCGAATGAGCTAGCCCGCCTGGCGCTGCCCGCACAACCCGCGGTCAGCGCCAGCGCGGCTACCCCTCACCCTGACGAACCCATTGCAGCGCGGGTGAGCCGCGATCCATCGCGACGCTCACCCGTCTCATTCGATATCGCGCAGATCCTTCAGCCCCCGCTCAGTCTCTGCGCTCCCCCCCTCCTGTAATGCCCCCAGCGGCGGTCACCCGCTGCGGATACGGGCCCAGATCGGCGTTTTCGGCGCGCAGGCGTACTCTTGTACGCCGAGCACCGAAAACGTCGAGGTGGGCCCGTATCCGCAGCGGGTGCCCGCCCATCAAGGGTCGGGAGGGGGGTAGTTGGCCTCTTTCATGCTCTCGATCCAGCGCGTGACGGCCTGCACGCCGGCGTCGTCGACCTTGTGCGTCCCGATGCGCGGCATCTGGCCCTCGAAGCCGCGCAGCACCTGGCGGGCGACGAGCAGGCTGCGGGCCGGATCGCCTGGCCGGATGTCGTACCAGTAGCCTGGATCGGTGTTCTCGAGCCCCTCGTACTTGGCATTCTCGGCGGGGCGCTTGTTGATGCCGGTCCGGACGGCGTCCGTCGTCGCCACGCTGCCGAGGTCGGCCGCCTCGAGCCGCAGGTAAAGGCCCGTGTCGCGGGCCGGCGCGTCGACGCTGTCGTTATGGCAGCTCACGCCGCAGTTCGCGTGCATGTAGCCGAGCGCCTCCCGCTCCACCTCGTCCCCGGGGATCGCGAGGGCGAGCTGGCTCCCGCCCTCGATCAGCCCTGCCTCGACGAGCGTCTCGCGCGTGAGCCCCTCGGCCCCCGGGCCGAGCATCAGCGCGTCCCAGCCGAGGACGTAATCCGCGCGCCCGGAGTGGCATTCCTTGCATTGATCGCGCGTTGGCACCGTGTGCCCCGTGCCGCGGACGTCGGGCACGCCCGTGTCGTTCTGCATCTGGATGGCCTCGCGCCCGTCCTCCGACCAGACATAGCTCGTGTAAAGCCAGCCGTCCGCCGTCTTGCGCAGCAGCCGCGTCTCCGCGAGCTGCAGCGCGCCGTCCGCGCCCGGCACGCGGAACTCCTTCCAGAACTGCGTGCCCTCCGGGAACTTGAAGGCATCGGGATCGCTCGCGTCCACCTTCTGTCCCGCGGGGATCGACACGAAGCGCCGCTTCGCAGCGCTGTCGCTCCAGAGCTCGATCGCCGGCTTGTACTCGAGGACGCCGCACGCGAGCTCGCGCTGGTCGAAGTCTCCGTAGAGGCCCGTACAGCGCAGATCGACAGGCAGCGCGCCGTCGAGGGGCGCATCGCAGTTCACGCCGGTGGGCATCACGAACTCGGCGCACGCCGCGCCGCCGCCGGAGCCGCCCGCCTGCGCACCGCCTCCACCACCGCTTCCGCCACCGCCGGGTCCGCTCGCGTCCGGCCCCGCGCCGGTCCCGGGCGAACCCTCACCACCACCTTGATCACACGCGGCCGCCAACAGCAGCGCACATAAGACTGAACCTTTCCTCACGGCGCGAATCGTCATGCATCGGATTCTGCCACAGAATGGCGCACGCGGCCTGGTTCCCGGCTGTCGGATCGAACAAAATGGCGTTGTCCACAGGTTGGATCACGAAAGGAATGTTTTGCTCGAGTTGAACGACGGGCGCTCACATCCGCGATGTGAACGCTCTCAGCCACCCTGAGGATGGGGTGTTGAATACCCACCCGCCCGAGGCTCACTCCCGGGATCGGGACCCGCCGCCGATGGGGACGATGTCGACCTCGGCGCCCGCGCGAGAGTGACACTCCTCGGTGGGGTCCCAGGAGCTTGCCGCGCGGAGCGACACGGTACGAGCGCCTCGTCCGGCCTGGCGCGCCGCGTCTGTACAGCGGCGGCCTCGCAGGGGTACCATGGACGCGGGCGCAGCGGATCATTCCGCTGGCAGGGCGTACCGAGCTGTCGTGCGAGGGAGACGATGGAACTGAAGGTGGTCGACGAGGGCGGTGTTCAGTTCGTGGAGGGCGCGCCGGGCCAGGCGCTCATGTCGAGCGTTCGCGACGTGGATCGCGTGCTGGAGGCCTGCTGGTCGGACCGGGTGGAGTGTGCCCTGCTCTACGCGGCGAACCTGACCCCGACGTTCTTCGACCTGAGCTCGGGAGAGGCAGGGGCGATGCTGCAGAAGCTGAGAAACTATCGGATCCGGCTCGCCGTCGTGTGCCCGCCCGGGGGCGTGGGCTTCAGCAGCCGGTTCGGGGAGATGGTGGCCGAGGAGCGCCGCGGCAGAGACTTCGGGGTGTTCGACACGCGTGAAGCTGCCGTCGCGTGGATCCGCCTGGATGCGAGCGCCGGTGATCCGACTCCCCTCCACGATCCGGGAGGCCGCTCCGCCGCGGAAGAGAAGCCGTAACCCGTGCCGGGCCGCGCCTCTCCCCGCTCGAGCGCTCAGCCGCGGTCCGGGGCGCCCAGCGGGACGAACTGGCGATAGGGGACCCCTCTTTGCCTGACGAAGACTGTCGGCGGGAGCCAGACTCCCGACCAGGCAGCCGTTTCCGTGGTTTACCCGCAGAGCGGGGATGAGCGCGGTGTCCGGACGCTTGCCGTATCGCACCCGAGCGCAGTGGACGCAGACGTGTCCACGTCCCGCACCGAGGACGCGCTCCTGCTCCAGGGAGCGCTTGCGTACAGGACACATTATATGGCAAATGTGTGATGCGCATTGGCGTCGGGGGACACGATGGCGGTCGCCGTGCCGAGGGGGGTGTCCTCTCGAGCGCTGCGCCGGAGTGTGCCTCGCTGGATCGACGAACCGGGAGGCAGCCGCGATGAACGCTCCGATCAACGTGTTGGACCCAGATCTGCGTGCGAATCCGCATCCCTATTATGCCGAGATGCGGCGCGTGAGCCCCGTTTGCCAGGTCGATCCCGGCGGCATGTGGGCGGTGACCCGGTACGAGGACGTGCTCTTCGTGATGAAGAACCCGGCGCTCTTCTCGTCCGAGGGCTTCAAGGTGGCGTGGCAGCCGCCCTGGGTGGGCTACAACCCGTTCGCGAACTCGATGCTGGCCATGGACCCGCCGGCGCACACGCGGCTGCGCAGCCTGATCCACCGCGCGTTCGGGGCCGCCACCGTGGCCCGGATCGAGCCGCGCCTCCGCGCCGTCGCCGTCGAGCTCACGAACCGGCTCGTGGAGGAGACCGACTTCGTCCAGGCGGTGGGGCACCCGATGCCGGCCTTCGCCATCGGCGAGATCCTCGGGCTCGACCACGCGCTGCACGCCAACTTCAAGCGGTGGGCCGACGACATCGTGGCGATCACGCCCGAGCTCCCGCTCCCGGAGGACGCCCAGCGCGTGCGGACGACGATCGCGGAGCTGAGCGGGTACCTGATGGAGGTCATCGCGAAGCGGCGCCGCGCGCCCGTGGACGACACGGTGAGCGATCTCGTCCGCGCCGAGTCCGACGGGCAGCGTCTGACGGACACCGAGATCGTCGACTTCCTCGTCCTCCTCCTGCTCGGCGGGCTGGAGACGACGACGCACCTCCTCAGCAACTCGCTCCTCTTCCTCGCCGACCACCCGGAGATGATGCGGCAGCTGCACGCCGAGCCCGGCCTGATCCCCCTGTTCGTCGAGGAGATGCTCCGCTACGACGGCCCGGTCCAGGCGCTCGCGCGGATAGCCACCTCGGACGTCGTGCTCTCCGGGGTGACCATCCCGCGCGGAGCGCTGGTGATCCCGATGCTCGCCTCAGCCAACAGGGACGAGGCGAAGTTCAAGGATCCGGATCGGTTCGACCTGCACCGCGGCTCGCAGGGAGGGCTCCATTTCGGGCACGGCGTCCACTTCTGCATCGGGGCCGCGCTGGCCCGCATGGAGGCGCGGGTGGCGCTGGAGGCGGTGATCGCGCGGTTCCAGCGGGTCGAGCGCGTCCCTGGAGAGCTCCAGTACAACCGCACGCTCACGGTCCGCGGCCCTGTCACCTTGCCGCTCCGGTTCACCCCGGTCAGCGCCGCCGGTCAGTAGCCTGGCCATCCGTCGCCCGCCCGGCCTGCGCCCCGGGGTGCTCCGCGTCGAGTCCGCCCGTCACACCGGGCTTCGTGGACACCCCACCTCCGGCGTGCCGCCTCACGCCTCGTACAGGAGATGTCCAACGTTCCAACGAACGTATTCAACGAACTCATCAATTCGACCCGGGGACTCCGTCCGGCGCCGCGGCGCTGGATGACCGGCGGACCGGGGGTGTGGTACAAGCGGACGGTCGTCATGACGAGGCAGCGCGGGGGGCGTCTCGATGGGGTCGAGGAGCGGACATCGGCATGAGTTGGATCGAGGCGGCGAGCGCCGGAAATAGCCTGGATCCGGCCGGCGCCGCGCTCTCGGGCGGCGGGGAGATGGGGGCTCTGATTCGCTCGATCGACTGGTCGGCGACGCCGCTCGGCCCGGTCGAGGCGTGGCCCCAGTCGCTGCGCACCGCGCTGTCGATCCTGCTCTCGTCCGAGCACCCCATGTTCCTCTGGTGGGGCCGCGAGCTGATCCAGTTCTACAACGACGGCTACCGCCCCATCCTGGGCTCCAGGAAGCACCCGGCCGCCATGGGGCAGGCGGGCCGCGCGTGCTGGAAGGAGATCTGGGACGTCATCGAGCCGATGATCGAGACGGTCTTCTCGGGCGGGGCGACGTACCTGCGGGACGGCCTGCTCATCCTCGATCGGAATGGCTTCCTCGAGGAGTGCTATTTCAACTACGGATATAGCCCGATCCGGGACGAGAGGGGCGCTGTCGCGGGCGTGTTCGTCGCGTGCTCCGAGAGCACCGGGCACATCCTCGGACAGCGGCGGCTGCAGCTCCTCGGGGCGCTCGGGACGAGGGCGGCCGACGCCAAGAGCGTCCGCGACGCCTGCCGCGTGGTGATGGAGGCCCTCGCGGAGGCCGGGCGCGACCTGCCGTTCGCCCTGCTGTACCTCGTCGACGTCGACCAGGACGGCGCGCCGGCCTCGCTCGCCGGGACCGCCAGGCTCGACCCCGGCCACCCCGCGGCGCCGGCGGCGGTGAGCCTCGATCCAGGGGCTGACGACGCGGTGTGGCCGCTCCACCGCGCGCTGCGCGAGGAGGTCGAGGTCGACCTGTCGGAGCTGCCCGCGGGCGCCCTCCCGCTCCCGGGCGGGCCGTGGCCGGACGCCGCGCGCCGCGCCGTCGTGGTGCCGCTGCCGCGCGCCGGCGCCAGCGGCCGGCCGGCCGGGTTCCTCGTCGCGGGCGTCAGCCCCCGGCTCGTGCTGGACGACGACTACCGCAGCTTCCTGCGGCTCGTGGCCAGCCACAGCGCGGCGGCCATCCAGAACGCCCGGGCCAGCGAGGAGGAGCGGCGCAGGCTGCTCGCGCTCGCCGAGCTGGACCGCGCCAAGACGGCGTTCTTCAGCAACGTCAGCCACGAGTTCCGCACGCCGCTGACGCTGATCCTGGGGCCCGTGGAGGACGCCCTCGACGACGCGGAGCAGCCGTTGCCCCCGCGGCAGCGCGAGCGCCTCGCGGTCGTCCACCGCAACAGCCTCCGGCTGCTCCGGCTCGTCAACACGCTGCTCGACTCCTCGCGCATCGAGGCGGGCCGCATCCGCGCGAACTACCAGCCCACCGATCTCGCCGCCCTCACCGCGGACCTGGCGAGCTCGTTCCGCTCGCTCCTCGAGCGCGCCGGCCTCTCCCTCACGGTGGATTGCCCGCCGCTCCCCGA
This sequence comes from Sorangium sp. So ce1153, assembly GCF_051521595.1. Lineage (NCBI taxonomy): Bacteria > Pseudomonadati > Myxococcota > Polyangiales > Polyangiaceae > Sorangium > Sorangium sp. So ce1153. Next base: position 8,983,943 of record NZ_CP150361.1, on the reverse strand, counting down.
GCCGGTCTACGTCGACCGGGAGCTCTGGGAGAAGATCGTGCTCAACCTCGTCTCGAACGCCTTCAAGTTCACGTTCACGGGCGGCGTCCGGGTCTCCATCGAGGCGGTCGACGGCTCGGCCGTCCTCTCGGTGGCGGACACGGGGACCGGCATCCCGGAGGCGGAGCTGCCGCACCTGTTCGAGCGGTTCCACCGCGTCGAGGGGGCGAGGGGGCGGAGCTACGAGGGCAGCGGCATCGGCCTCGCCCTGGTGCAGGAGCTGGCGAAGCTCCACGGCGGCAGCGCGGCCGTGGAGAGCCGCGTGGGCGAGGGCAGCCGCTTCTCGGTGTCCGTCCCGCTCGGCAAGGCGCACCTGCCCGAGGACCACGTCGAGGTGGCCGCCGCGCCGGCCCCGGCGGGGCGCGGCGCGGCGCCGTTCGTCGACGAGGCCGCGCAGTGGGGCCGCGGCGAGCCGGCGCCGGAGCCGGCGCCGGCGGCGGGCGCGGCGCCGGCGGCGGGCGAGGCGCCGGCCATCAAGCTGCCGGGGCACGTGCTCGTCGCCGACGACAACGCGGACATGCGCGAGTACGTGCGGCGGCTGCTCGCCGCGGAGGGGTGGGCGGTGGAGGCCGTGGATAACGGCCGCGCCGCCCTGGAGCGCGCCCGCGCCAGCGTCCCGGACCTCGTGCTCACCGACGTCATGATGCCCGGGCTCGACGGCTTCGGCCTGCTCAGGGCGCTGCGCGCCGACGAGCGCACCCGCGGCGTCGCCGTGGTGATGCTGTCGGCGCGCGCGGGCGAGGAGGAGCGCGTCGACAGCCTCGAGGCGGGCGCCGACGACTTCCTCGTGAAGCCGTTCTCCGCGAGGGAGCTCCTCGCGCGCGTCCGCATCCACGTGGAGCTCGCGCGCCGACGGCGCGAGGCCGAGGGGCAGCGCCAGTACCTGAACGACCTCTTCGTGCAGGCCCCGGGGCCGATCGCGATCCTGCGCGGGCCGGATCTCGTCTTCGAGGTGGTGAACCCGCTCTATTACCAGCTCGTCGGCCAGCGGGCGCTCGTGGGCAAGCCGCTCCGGGAGGCCCTGCCCGAGCTCGACGGTCAGCCCGTCTGGGATCTCCTCGACAGCGTGATGCGCACCGGCGAGCCCGTCGTGGGGAAGGAGCTCCTCGTGCGGCTCGATCGCCGGGGCGACGGCACGACGGAGGACGTCTTCTTCAACTTCGTCTACCAGCCGATGCGCGACCGCGACGGGGCGGTCGAGGGCATCTTCGTGTTCGCCTTCGAGGTGACCGACCAGGTGAGCGCCCGCCGCCGCGTGGAGGCGCTCGTGGAGGCGCTGAAGGTCGCCGATCAGCGCAAGGACGAGTTCCTCGCCATGCTCGCGCACGAGCTCCGCAACCCGATGGCCTCGATCAGCCTGTCGCTGTCGCTGCTCGAGGGGCTGGAGGGCGACGAGCCCAAGTCGGCGCGCTACCGGGAGATCGCCCGGCGGCAGGTGGGCCACCTCGTGCGGCTGGTGGACGATCTGCTCGACGTCTCGCGCATCACGCGCGGCACGGTGGAGCTGCGCCTCGACGAGGTCGATCTCGCGGCGCTCGTGCAGGACGCCGTCGCCGCGGCGCGGCCGGCCGTGCAGGCCCGGCGGCACGAGCTGTCGCTCTCGGTGGGGGCGGGGGGCTTCGGCATGCGGGCCGACGCCACGCGGCTGGAGCAGGTGGTGACGAACCTGCTGACCAACGCCGCGAAGTACACGCCGCCGGGGGGCGCGATCTCGGTGCGCCTGACCTGCGAGGCGGCGGGCGGCGCGCTCGAGGCCGTCCTGCGGGTGCGCGACACGGGCCGCGGTATCCCGGCGGCGATGCTGGAGAAGGTGTTCGAGCTCTTCACGCAGGTCGAGCAGACCATCGACCGGAGCACGGGCGGGCTGGGGCTCGGGCTCACGCTGGTGCGGCGGCTGGTCGAGATGCACGGCGGCAGCGTCGTCGCGGCGAGCGCCGGGGCGGGGCAGGGCAGCGAGTTCACCGTCCGCCTGCCGCTCGGCCGGGGCGCGGCGCCGTCGCCCGCGCCGCTCGGCCGCCTCGGCGAGCAGCCGTCGCCCGCGCCGCGCGCGGAGCCCCGCCCGCCGTCGCTGGTCGAGGCGGCCGAGCGGCGCCGGGTGCTCGTCGTGGAGGACGCGGAGGACGTGCGCCGGGTGCTGCGGGAGCTCCTGGCGGCGCTGGGGCACGAGGTGGCGGTGGCCGCGGACGGGGTGGATGGCCTGGCGAAGCTCCTGGCGCTGCGCCCGGAGGTGGCCTTCGTGGACGTCGGGCTGCCCGGCATCGACGGCCACGAGCTGGCCCGCCGGGCGCGGGCCGCGCCTTCCGGCGAGGCGGTCTATCTGGTGGCGCTCTCGGGCTATGGTGGCCCGGAGGATCAGGCGAGATCCAGGCGGGCCGGCTTCGACCTGCACCTGACGAAGCCCGTGGGCGTCGCGACCCTGCAGCAGGTGCTCGCCGCCCGGCGCGGCTCCCTGGTTTAGTACCTCGTCCTCCTGGCTCTATCCCGGCGTCCTCGGCGCTCTCTGCGGTCCACCTCTCGTCACTCACGCGCTCACGAACTGCCGCTCCACCAGCCGTCGATACAGCCCGTCCTGCGCGACCAGCGCCGCGTGGTCCCCGCTCTGCACGATCCTGCCGCCATCCATGACGAGCACGCGGTCGGCGCCCATCACGGTCGAGAGCCGGTGGGCGATGATCAGCGTCGTGCGGCCCTTCATCAGCGTATCGAGCGCCGCCTTCACGAGGTGCTCGCTCTCTGTGTCGAGCGCGCTCGTCGCCTCGTCGAGCACGAGCAGGCGAGGGTCCTTGAGCACGGCGCGCGCGATGGCCACGCGCTGCTTCTGCCCACCGGACAGCTGCACCCCGCGCTCGCCCACGAGCGTCCGGTATCCCTCCGGAAACCTGAGGATGAAATCGTGCGCGTTCGCCGCGCGCGCCGCGGCCTCGACCTCCTCGTCCGAGGCGCTCGCCCGTCCATATCGGATGTTGTCGGCGACGCTGGTGGCGAACAGGATGGGCTCCTGCGCGACGATGCCGATCTGCCGGCGCAGCCAGCTCGGCGACAGCGCGCGGAGGTCGTGCCCGTCGAGCAGGATGCGCCCCTCGTCGGGGTCGTAGAGCCGCATCAGCAGCGAGGCGATCGTCGATTTGCCCGCTCCGGACGAGCCGACCAGCGCGATGACCTCTCCGGGCCGCACCGACAGATCGATCCCTTCGAGGACGGGCACGTCCCTGCGCGCCGGATAGCTGAACCCGACCCGCTCGAGCTCCAGCCGCCCCTGGACGGCGGGCGGCTCGATGCCGCCCGAGAGCGGCATGGCCGGCGCGCGGTCGAGGAGCTCGAACACGCGCTCGGCTGCGCCCAGCGCCCGCATGAGCTCGGCCCACAGGTCGCTCAGGCCGGCGAGCGAGAAGGCGACGAGGAGCGTGTAGAAGAGGAAGGCGGTGAGCTCGCCGATCGTCAGGCGCCCGGCGACGACGAGGCGGCCGCCGTACCAGAGCACGAGCGCGGTGGCCGCGTAGCCCGCGAACGTCACCACCCCCGAGAAGGCACCCGAGGCGCGGACGCGCGCCCTGGCGCGCTCGAACGACTCCGTCACCTGGCCGGCGTAACGCGCGAGCTCCTGCTCCTCGGCGGCGAACGCCCGGACGGTGCGGATCCCCGACAGCGCCTCCTCCGCGATCTCGCCGGAGCGCGCCAGCGAGTCCTGGACGGCGCGGGAGAGCTTGCGGAGCTTGCGGCCATAGATCACCGCGCCGAGCAGCACGGGAGGGATCACCGAGAGCATCAGCAGCGTGAGCCGCGGGGACGTGTACACGAGGAACCCGAGGCCGCCGACGACCGATACGCCCAGGCGCAGCGCCATCGAGATATGGACGCTGACGGCGTTCTGGAGGACGGTCGTGTCCGAAGCGAGCCGGCTCGTCAGCTCCCCTGTCCGGTGATCATCGAAGAAGGCCATCTCCTGCCGGAGGACGTGATCGAACAGGCTCGCGCGCAGCCGGGCGACGACGCGCTCCCCGGCGGTGGTGAAGAGGACATACCGCAGCGCGACCGCGACGGACTGAAGCGCGATGAGGGGCACGAGCCAGAGCGCCGCCCTGTCGAACGCCGCGACGGGCTTCCCAGGCCCGAGCGCGTCGTCGATGAGCCGCTGGATCACCTGAGGGAGCAGCAGGCCCATTCCGCTGCCGATGCCCAGGAACAGGGTGCCGAGGGCGAGGCTCACGAGCTCGGGTCGGGCGAGGCGGAGGAGACGTAAAAGGTGCGTGGGGCTGCGCCGCCCCTCGTTAGAGCGCTGCATTGGCCAGCTTCAGCCTAGCAGGGCCCGGGCGCCGAGGCGCGCGATACGGGCGTTCGCGTGACGCCGCACGTCCGCGCTCGAGCGAGGCGCGCCCGCGCCGGATCGGGATATCGATTGACCAGGGAGCGACAAGGGCGCGACAACCGTGCCCGGTCGAGGCCGCTTGCGCTGGACATCTATTGACCACGAGATTGCGGCATCAGCAGGATGCGTGCGGACTCAGCGTCGCATCGTGGCATAGCGCTACAGGCCGGCAATTCTGCCACCGCGTTCATGAGACATTTTGCCAGCTCGAATTCTATCATGAAGAACCTCATCTGTTTTGATGTGCAACGTGTCTACTATGATAGATACGAGTGTTTACTAACGCGGTAATGTTTTGCTCCTCCTGGAAAATAGGCGCGCGTTCCACCATCGGAGACGGATCCGCGATGTCACTGAGGTCTGGCCTCGCTCTTGCTGAACCCCTCCTCGACCAAAGGAGGTCAATTATGAAGAAGATCCTGAAGCTCCAGACGCTCTCGATGAACAACCCGACCACCGGCGGCGGCGGCGGCGGCGGCGTCCCCTCGAACGCCAGCCTCCTTCTGCCGTGTTCGAACTCGGTGGCCAGCCTGCTCCTGTGCTAATCGACGCTGTGAGGGAGTGATCGGCGACCCTCGGGTCGCCGATCGTATGCAAAGTCATCTTCAGGACTTCGTGTCCGGGAGATGACTTTGCTTTTTCATGTGCCCTGCTCCTCGTCGCTGGGCGCGTCCACGTTCGAGCGCCGGAGGCCTCGAGCGGCCGCCTGTGGCGGCAAGGTCAGCGCACTCCCCCGGGCGTGCCGTCTCCTCGCAACCGTTTCAATGAGGGCTCATGCTAGGCATCGACAGAAGAGCAATGGATCGTATCGTCGACTTCGTCATCGCTCATCCAGAGCGGTACGAGAGCCTGGAGAGGTACCGGTCGGAGGGCGCAGAGTTCAGGGAGCTGGTGAAGCGCCTCGTGCCGGACGGCTGGACGGTCGGCGAGGGCCAGGGCCCGTGGTGCGAGGCCCATCCATCGAAGCTCCGGGTGCCTGACGCCGGGTTCAAGATCCACCTGTCGACCGCGCACGAGAGCGCGAGGGAGATGCTGGCGGCGGTCGTGCCGCTCCTCGTGGAAGAGGGCGCGTCGTTCAAGGTCCTCGTCGACGAGCAGATCCTCGACCTCGGCAACTCGACGTTCTGGGGCCGCGGGGCGTGCGGGAAGTTCGTCACCATCTATCCTGCTGACGTCGAGCAGCTCACCCGGCTCATGCCGCGCCTCCACGACGCCACGAAGGGCTTCCGCGGTCCCTACATCCTGTCCGACAAGCGGTACAAGGACAGCAAGGTGCTCTTCTACCGCTACGGCGGCTTCAGGAAGGCGCAGCGGGTGAACGCGTTCGGTGAGCCGGTCGCCCTCCTCCGGACCGCCGACGGCCAGCTGCTCCCGGACGAGCGGCTGCCCTACTTTGCTCTGCCCGAGGGGGTCGACGATCCATTCCCGGAGACGGAGGAAGAGGACGACGAGCTCATCCTGAAGGGCAGGTACAAGGCCACCGAGGCGCTGGGCACCTCCAGCAAGGGCGGGATCTACCGTTGCCTCGACCTCGAGACGAACACGGAGGTCGTGGTCAAGGAGGCCCGCCCGCTCGTGAACCGCGGGCGAAAGATCCCTTACGACGCCATCGATTGCCTGAAGAACGAGTATCGCGTCCTGAAGCGCCTCGACGGCACGGGCGTGGCCCCTCGGCCCATCGAGCTCTTCCAGGAGTGGGAGCACTGCTTCGTCGCCATGGAGCAGGTGGAGGGGGTGTCCCTCGCGTCCTACCTCGCCCGCTGGCGCTCCAACCTCCTCCTCGTGCCGTCCCCGACCGCCGACCAGGTGCGGACGTACTGTGAAGAGTTCCTCGCCATCGCGAGGAACATCCTCGCGGGCGCGCGGACCATTCACGAGCGCGGCGTGGTCATCCAGGACGTCTCGCCGCGGAACATCGTGTTCGACCCGGAGCAGGGGACGATCAAGTTCATCGATTTCGAGGCGGCTTACATCGCCCAGGGCGACGCCGAGCGCCTCTACATTCCCATATCCACGCCTGGCTTCGGCGAGGCGAGGGGGATGGATCGGCTGCCGACCTTCGCGGACGACTACAGGGCGCTGAGCCGGGTGCTCGGGGAGCTCCTCTACCCGGTCACGTCCTTCTTCTCGATCGCGCCAGAGCGCCGGGCCCCTGCGTTCGCGCATTTCGCGCGGGAGCGGGGCATCCCCGAGGCCATCGTGCGGCTCACCCTCGGGGTGGGCGAGCAGCCGGAGCGGGTGGACGCGCTGCTCTCGGAGGCCGAGCGCAGCCTCGAGGGCGTCGCCGCGCCCGAGCGGATGCCGCCCCTGCGGGGTGACGATGAGCTCCGGAAGATCGTCGGGGCCATCGGGAATTATATCGTGGATCAGATCCAGCGCGGCGACGATCCGCTGGAGCTGCCGGCGGATTACCGGCGCTCCATGACGAATCCGCTGAGCGTCGCTTATGGCGCGTCCGGCGTCGCGCTCTTCCTGAAGCGGACGAGGGGAGAGGTCCCCGCGGTGTTCCTCGACGCGCTGGTGCGCGAGGCGTCCGGGATCGGCGACGACCGGTATGCGCCCGGGCTCTACATCGGCAGCTCGGGCGTCGCGTGGACGCTCCTGGAGCTCGGGATGCGCAAGGAGGCCGAGGCGCTGATGGAGGCCGCGCAGCGGTCGCCGCTCCTCCACGAGAACGCCGACATGTTCTATGGGGCGGCCGGCTGGGGGCTCGCCAACCTCTTCTTCCTCGCGCAGCTCGGCGATGAGAAGTACCTCCGGAACGCGGTGGACGCGTTCGACCACATCAGGCCGAAGCTGGAGCAGGACAAGGGAGGGTACTCCTACAAGAACACGGACGCCGTCTATCACGGCCTCGCGCACGGCGCGGCCGGGATAGGCTACTTCCTGCTGCGGCTGTACCGGGTGACGGGGCGGGAGGAGCACCTCGATGTCGCGCGGGGGCTGCTCGACTTCGAGCTCGCGAGCGTCGAGGAGACCAAGCCGGGGTTCGCGCAGCTCAGGCGCTCCGTGGGCGACCGGCTGGTCTACCCCTACTGGCGTATCGGCAGCGCGGGGGTCGGCGCCGTCGCGCTGCGCTTCCACGCGGCGCTGGGGGACGATCGGTACCTCGAGATGGCCCGGAAGATCGCTCGCCAGCTCGACGGCAATTACACCGTCTTCCCCACGAACTTCTCCGGGATGGCCGGGCTCGGGAACTTCTTCGTGGACATGCACCGCCGCACGGAGGAGGCGAGTTACCTCGAGGAGGCCCGCCGGTTCGTCGACCGGGTGATGCTGTTCGCGCTGGAGAAGCCCTCGGGCCTCGTGTTCCCCGGCGAGGAGCTCCTCCGCCTCTCCACCGATTACGGGACGGGCTCCGCCGGGACGGGGATGTTCATCCACCGGATCGTCGCGGGCGGCGGGCTTCCTTACCTCGACTTCTGACGGGATTCTGACGGGATCCGCGCGCGCCGAGCGAGCCTCGCCGGGCGGCGGCGGCGGTGAGCGCGGCTGCGCTTCAGCGCGGGCGCGGGCGCGGGCGCGGCAGGCGTACGATCTTGGCGCCCGGGCGGGGATCGATCGGCGGCAGCGCGAGCACGAGCCGCTCGATCTGCGGCAGCGCGTGCTGCACGGCGCCCTCGGCCTGGAGCTCGGAGAAGGGGCCGGGGTAGGCGAGGACGAGGCGGTAGATGTTCGCGAAGGCGCGCGCGTAGACGCCGACCTGCTCGTGCTGGCTGACGAACCTGCCGTGCGCGGCGGCCTCGGAGGCCGCGGGGCCCCGCACGCGGTCGATGGCGCGCGCGATGGCGACCTGCCGCCGCCACGCGGTCGGGCTGCGCGAGCCGCGCTCCCGGATCTTCTGGAGGTGGCCGGCGATGGCCTCGCGCTCCCCGGGGCCGAGCGATGTGGTCGCGAGCGCCTGCTCCAGCGCGGCGTCGTCGAGCTCGAGCAGATCGATCAGGTTCACACCCACGCGCTCGACGTCGTCGGCCCACTGCGCGAGGAGCACCGCGTAGTCGACGTCCACCTCGTCCCGGCGCGGCTCCGAGGTCCCCCAGATCACCGGGGAGGTGTCGTCCACGACGATCGCGCCGAGCGCGCCCGCGCGCGACGCGAGCCCTTCCAGCTCGTCGTCGAGGCGGTGCGTCGACCCGCTGCCGTGCGCGGGCCGCTGGTCCGCGGCCTCCGACGAGAGCCCCGCGAACGCAGCGGAGAGCTCCTCCAGCTGCCGCGCGACCCTGGCGGGCTCGCCGGGCGGCTCGGCGAAGCGCGCGACGAGCCGCGAGCCGTTCGGCAGCGCGCACCACACCGCGCGCGGGTCGGCGGGGGGCCGGCCGCCGAGCTCGATCAGGGCGTCATCGGCCGAGAGCTCGCGCTGCACGAGATCCAGGAAACGGAGCAGAGCAGGGTCCATGGCCGAGCAGCCTACTCCACTTGACCGCCGGTGGCCCTCGGCGAGCTGGCCTCGCCGACGCCCTCGTGAAGCTCGATCACGTCGAGCGCTGGCCCGCGTCGCCCGAGCTCGCCGGCCGGCGCGGAGCCGCTTCCCGCGCCCCGCGGTCCGGGCGATCCTGCGATCCATGAGCATCGACCGCGCCGTGCTGGAGCAGCTCGAGAGGGTGGGCGGCCGCCTGGCGGAGGCCAGGGCCCTCAAGCTGCTCGACGACATCGCCTGGCCGCGCGAGGTGGAGGAGCGCTTCTTCGCCTCCGGCGAGGATCGCCTCCCCGAGGTCGAGTACCGCGTGGATCGCGACGCGCTCGGCCGGCGCATCGCCGAGCTGCGCGAGCTGCTGCTGTCGATCGACGGCGACGCGCCCGCGCTCGACTGGCTGCGCGACAACGTCCGCGCGCAGATCCAGGCCGCGGCGCTGCTCGAGGCCGTCGGCACGCGCGAGTTCTCCGCGCGCTCGCGCGAGCTCTACGGCGGCGCGCGCACGCCGTTCTTCGGGGGCGCGCTCCGGAACATCGATCTCGCCGAGCACCTCACCGCGCGCCTTCAGATCCACGGCTGGGACGAGGCCAGCGATCCCGAGGAGGAGCCGCTCGACGCCGCCGCGCTGCGGGACCAGCTCGCCGCCCGCGTCGCCGCGCGGAGGCCGCCGCTCCACATCGAGATCGCGCTCGACCCGCGCATCACGGCCAAGGTGGTGGCCGGCATGAGCCGGATCCGCATCCGGCCGGAGGCCACGTTCGCGTCGTGGGAGGCCGAGGGGCTGTGGCACCACGAGGTCGAGACGCACGCGCTCACCGCGCACAACGGCGCGGCGCAGGCGCGGTTCTCGTTCCTGCGCTCGGGCGGCCCCCGCACCACGCGCACCCAGGAGGGGCTCGCCATCTTCGCCGAGCTGTACAGCCGCTCGCTCTCCATCGGCCGCCTCACCCGGCTCGCCGAGCGGGTGCGCCTCGTGGACATGGCCGAGCAGGGCGCGAGCTTCCTCGACCTCTACCGCCACCTGCGCGAGCGCGGCGCCGAGCGCCGCGACGCCTACTTCGACGCCCAGCGCGTCTGCCGCGGCGGGCTCTGCGAGGGCGGCGCGCCCTTCACCAAGGACGCCTGCTACCTGGCCGGGCTGCTCGAGGTCTACGCCTTCCTCGCCGCGGTCCTGCGCGGCGGGCTGCGCGACGAGGTGGAGCTGCTCGTGTGCGGCCGGATCGCGCTCGACGACATCGCGGTGCTCGCGGAGCTGCGCGCGGCCGGGGCGCTCGAGCGGCCGCGCTACCTGCCGGGCTGGCTGCGCGCGTGGCAGACGCTCCTGCCCTACTTCGCGTTCACCTCGTTCATGGACGGCATCGATCTCGGCCCCGTGGAGCGGCACTTCCAGGAGCTGCTCCGCGTGGCCGCGGAGGCGCGGCCGGCGGGGGAGGGGAGGCGGCGCCGCCCCCGCCCGCCGGAGGGGTGAGCGGCCGGGGGCGGGGGGGCGGCGCGCCGATCTTCACACGGCGCGCGGCACGGGCGCGCGCGCCGGCGAAGGGACTGCGGTCAGTTCGTGAACCGGACGTTGTCCACGACGTACGGACCCGAGCCCGGGTTCACGCTGAGCTCGATCGTCAGCGACACGTCGCTCGGCGACGCGTTCAGCGCGGTCACGGTCGGCGCCGCGAGCGTGAACGTGACGGGCGCGAACGCGTTCTGGTTGGCGGCGCTCAGGTTGGTCGTCCCGACGAACTGGTTATGGATGCCGGCGGACGGGATAGAGATCAGCACCACCAGGCTCCCCAGCCATGAGGGGTTGGGCTGGACGGGCGATGTGAAGAAGTCGAGCGTGAGCTTGTTGCCCACCGGCGTGAGGCCCGCGGTGCTGAACGGCGCGCTCTTGACCTGGTTCCACGCGTTCGGCGTCTTGATCCGGAGCGCCTGGATGCCCTCGGTAACCCAGCCCGTGGTGAGCGAGAGCTGAGCCTGGGTGGACGTCCACAGGTTCGCCTTCTCGAACCCGAGGACCGGATTGCCGAAGAGGAAGTCGTTCATCACCTGCTCGCGGTACGGGAGGAACTTTTCCTTGAGCAGGTTCGAGATCTGGAATCGCGTCCTGCCCGGCTCGCCCTCGATCTCTTCCGTCAACTCGGAGGTGTGGGTGAAGAGGAGGTTGTTGAAGGGGATCGGCGCGTCGAGGCCGACCTCGACGTTTCCGCCTTCCTCGTCGTTCTTGGTCAGGTGGCACCCCGAGCAGGAGATCGTCTGGGCGCGCGCCAGGAGCTGCTCCGGCGTGAGCGGGCTGCCGATGGAGGTGAGCTTCTGCTGGATGTCGCTCCTGAAGGTCGACGGCTCGGGGCCGAGGGCGATCCGGTAGTTGTTCTGGTTGGTGATCAAGAGCGCCTCCCCGGAGGCGTAGGAGGCCGGCACGAGCGTGGGATAGTCGAACCGATTGATGTCCCCGGCGGAGGCGAGCGACTCCACGGCGTTGTTGACGAACCACGATCGAAAGCTGACGGCTCGAGCATCGGTCCAGGCGGGGTCGAAGAGCGCCGCGGCCGGGTTGTCGTCGACGGGCGTCGGGATCGCGAGCAGCTGGCAAGCGCCGCCGGTGCACTGGCGCGAGAGCTTGAACTCCCGGAGCGCCCATTCGTCCTGCTGGAAGGGAAACGGCCGCAGGAAGTCGTTGACGCGGATCTGGCCGCTGCCCGCGGCGAAGCGGTCGATGTGGATGACGGGCGAGGACCCGGGCAGCCCGTCGAAATAGAAGCTCCGCAGCTCCGCCGCCCGGTCCTGGACGGTCTTGGCAGGGTCCGACTGGCTCTGCCAGAACTCGACGATCGGGCGGCAGCCTTCGCGGCCCAGGCTCGGGTTCGGGTTGGGCAACCGCGACTCGAAGATGATGAAATTGCGCATGCCCCCGTTCAGCGTGGGGTGCCCTCCACGCCGCGTGAACACGACGCGGTACTCGCCGCAATCGGCGCCCGTCGGGCTGGCAAGGTCGAAGCGGTTCACGAGCGTGGTGGCCAGGTACCCGTCGTCCGGCGGCGCCGCGAGCGGGTCTGTGTCGGCCTCCTGGCCGACGGCCCGGCTGCACTGGACCGGGAACCCGTTGATGGACCCGTCGCGAGACTCGGTCATGAGGCCCGGAAGGACGATGGGCGGTGGGCCTTTCGGCGCCGGGGGCGGGTTGGCGAGCACGACATCATCGCAGTGCGGCCCGAGGCTCGGGCTCAGCCCTTCGCCGGCCTTCCTGTACGTGTCGAACATCTGCCGAAACAGCTTCAGCGGCGTGAGGCCCGGGACGTTCGCCTGGTCGACGAGCTGCTGCAGCACGTCCTCCAGCGTGAACTCGGACACGATGTCCGTATCCGTGACGATGAGCGACTTGCGCGGATCGACCGGGAAAGGGGACGTGAGCGCCTGGGCGTCGGCGCCGGTGGCCTCCGCGACGTCGTCTGGCGCGCCGTCCATCGGATCGCTCGCCGCGCAGGAGATCGTGGGCAGCGCGAGCGCCAGGAGCGCGGCGCGGCGCGCCCTCTGCCACGCCCTGGCGGCGCGAGGCTCTCTTCTTGAGCGCAGGGTCAATCCGAAGCACGACGGGTCGAGGACCATGAAACCTCCTGGAAGCATTCGAAGCGAATGCTCGCTGAGTCGGCCCGTTGAGCCGACGCATCCGTGGATGCCGTCCTGGACGTTCGTCCTTCATCCTATTTTTGAGCGCGCATAATTTTCGATAGGCAGGTCGCACGAGGTGCGGCGGTTTCCAGTGTGAGCGAGTTCCTGTGACACTGTTTCTCTGGCGGCGGTTCACGCTCCGCAGCGCGGGAACGGTCATGTCGTCGAGGGCGGGACACGACCGCCGGTGAAGGCGTACCCGCGCCCGTCGTGCATGCCCTTCACCTCGACGCCCTTCGCCGATGTCGCTCGGCTGCTCCGGCGGATCTGCTGTTCGGCCGTGCGAGGGCCCCTCGCCACCGCGGGTACGATGCACAAGGCTGCTCCTGGCGGCCAGAGGCCGCGAGAAGCACGGCGCGAGGGGGGCGAATGGCTGAGATCAACGACATCAACAAGGCGAGCGCGGCGGAGCTGCAGCGGGCGTTCCAGGTGAGCGAGGAGCGCGCGCAGATGATCCTCGCGAGGCGCGAGGAGCTGGGAGGGTTCAGCAGCTGGGAGGAGATCCAGCAGGTGACCGGCATCAGCGATGAGACGATAGAGAGCCTGAAGGACGCGGGCTTCCACGTGGTCGTGGCCAGCACGCCGTTCCGACCTGCGAAGCAAGCGTGATCCAGCGGGCGAGAGGCCTGGTGCCTTCCTCGGCGGCCGCGCGCCCCCGGGACGCCGCGCAGGCTCGATCCGCGCGGGGCGGCCCCGCCGCGCAGCTTCGGCGGGCTGCTCTTGCGTGGTTGCGTGTCGTCGCGCGCGAGTCGAGGCGGCTCTGTTCAGCACGGTCGCGAGGCGGCTTCGTCCTTGTCGCGAGGTTCGCCCTGTTCGCCGGACAGCTCCGCAGCTTGCGCAGGGTGCGCCTCTGGCGCCGATCGCTCGCCGGCGGTAGACCTGTCGAGAGCACGCGCAGGGCTCGCCGCAGGGTGCTCGCCTGTCCGGCTCGCACGAGCCCGGCTCGTACGAGGCTGCGTCCTGGCAGGCCAGTCCGGCTCGATGACGCTCGATCACGGGAGGGCTCATGACCGATTCAATCGTTGCTCCGCCGCCACGGGAGGCCCTGGCGCCGACGGCCGCCTCCAGGCCGGCTGCCCTGGCCGACCCATCCGCCGAAGAGGGCACGATCCAGCGGCTCTTGCGCGTGGATCCGGCGATGCGCGAGCCGGACCCCGAGGCCACGCTGGTCCTGTCCCTGGCGTCCGCGTGGATGTACTCGGACCTGGACACGCTGGAGAAGGCGATGGCCGTCTACGGCGACTGGGACTTCGCCCGGGTCAGCGTGGAGAACAACGCGCTCTTCGTGGCGAGCGACGTGTGCTTCATCCAGAGCAAGTGCAGGCGGCTGCTCATCCTGTGCATCAAGGGGACGGAGCCGAGGAACATCTTCAACTGGCTGACCGACGCGAGCGTCGCGTCGCAGCGGTTCTCTGCGCTCGGGCGGGTCCACGGCGGCTTCGCGCGCAACGTCGACGTCATGTGGTCGGTCATCGACAGGTATCTCGCGGCGGCGCTGCGCGGCGAGAACGTCCGAGATGTCCTCCCGGGCGTCGAGGCGTCCCCGCGCCCCGGCGCCGGGGCGAGCCCGGACGCCGGCGCCGCGCCGGGCAAGCTGGAGGCGCTCTACATCACCGGTCATAGCCTGGGCGCCGCGATGGCGGCCCTCACCGCCGCGCGCCTGTTCGCGGACGGCAGGTACGGCGATCTCCGGCAGCTCCTCCGCGGGGTGTACACGTTCGGGCAGCCGATGGTCGGCGACGCGGCCTTCGCCACCAGGGCCGGAGAGCTCCTCGGCGACAGGCTCTTTCGCTTCGTCTATGCGAACGACATCGTGCCGCGCCTGCCGCCGCTCTCGACGGGGCGCTTCGTTCACTTCGGGAGGGCGTACCGCTCGACGGGCGAGGGGTGGACCTATGAGAGCAAGGTCGCGGGCCAGACGCGCACGTTCCTCGTGAGCACGGCGGTCGGCGTCTTCGCCTGGGTCAAGCAGCAGCTGCCCATCATCCGGTGGCTCCCGCTGCCCTTCTCCTGGGGCGACCACTCGCCGGCCAACTATGTGGAGGCGTCGCAGCAGGGCACGAGCCAGCCAGCGATCTTCCGGTTCCGCTTCGACTGAGAGCGGTTCTCCGCCGCGTCGCGACCCTTGGAGAAAGGGAGCGGCGCGACAGGTCGACGCTGCGTCCACTATGTGCTTCACACGAAGATGCTGCTTCCATTCCGGAAGTGCAGAGAGGCGCGCATTGACCCCTGGCGCTGTTGATGTATGACGCTGCGCTGATGGAAGAGGTCCGTTCCTGCATCGCGCATCCGCACGCGCCCTCGGCGCACCGCCGGGCGGCGCGAGCTCGTCTCGCCGCGGGGGCGCTGGCGCTCGCGGCCGTGGCGGTCGCGTCGAGCGCGGCCGCGCAGACGCCGCCGGAGCGCGCGGCGCCCCCCTCGTCAGCGCCGCCCCCGCTGCCCGCCGCGCCGCCCGTGGCGGGTCTGCCGCCGGGGGCCACGTGGGAGGAGACGGTGGCTGCCTACCAGGCGACCATCACGGCGCTCGAGCGCCAGGCGCGCTTGGCGGAGGCGCGCGGCGCCGAGGAGGAGCGGCGCCGCATCGCGCTGGAGATCGAGGCGACGGAGCGGGGGTTCCGCGACTTCGAGGAGCGGACGACGGAGCGGAACAGCGATGTCATGATGGTCTCGGGGCTCGTCCTCGCGAGCCTCGGAGGTGTCGCCCTCCTCGGCGGCATGGTGCTGGTCGTGGCGCACCGCGACGACGTCGGCGCGCAGCGCCGCGAGAGCCAGAGGGTGGTGCTCGCCACCGCGATCGGAGGGGTGGCCGGGGTCGCCGTCGGCGTGCCGCTCTACGTCATCGGCAAGAAGCGCGTAAGGACAGACGTCGAGCCGAGCGCGCCTGTCGCGGCGCGCCTCCTCGTCGGTCCAGGCGCCGTCGGTGCGTCGCCCGGAGCAGGCCCGCTGGCGGTGGGGCTGCGCGTCGCCTTCTGAGCGGCGGCGCCGCGCGCCGACCGGAAAGCGGCTCACGTCGACGCGCCGGCCGTGCCGGTCGGCGACGATGCATGGCAGAAGACAGCCCTCCTCCACAACCCCGGAGCCAAAAACACTTTGCAAGCGCCCGACTGGATGCTAGTGTCCGTCTCGACGCGTCGCCCGCGTCGACCATGCTCATCGCGCGCTAAAACCACCGCTCTGTCCCGCGGCCCTCAGGGCTGATCGCCTGTTGCCCAGGTTGGCACGGCGCCCCTGTGCTGCGGCGTGTGAGCAGCCACGACAGCGACCCGCGGACCCCCGCGCGAGCTCGCGTCGTGCGCTGTGGGGACGGAGCGGGGCCGACGAGCGAACGCGCCCGAGGCGCTGGAGGTCGCTGGAGAGGTTTGCCAGGAGATCCTTGATCTCATGGCATCTCTCCTGGCGGCGCGCTGCCCCGCGCTCGCTGGTCGCTCGCTCGAAGCGCCGGGCCGCTGGCTCGTGGCGCGACGGCTGGACTCGTCATCTCTCCTGACGGAGAGGCGCTGAGGCGTCTCCGCAGGAGCGCGCGGCGAGTCGGGCTGTCCCGTCGCGACGAGGGGTGAGGTGCGTCGAGAGAGCGCCAGTCGAGCCGCCGGGAGAGGCCTCCTGCGTCAGCGGCCATGGCATCGGTGTGCCCGCAATTCGGGGGTGGACGATGAATGGAGGGTGTATGAGAGCCGGTTCTTCGAGGGTTTCGTTCAGCGCTGGCGCTGTTTCTGCCGTGGTGAAGATCGAGATGATCGAGGCGATCGATCGACAGGAGGGTCCTATGCAGCCAAATACGCATCTCCCCGCTGGCCACCTGGAGCTGGGTTCGACGAGGACGACCGTGCGGCGCCCGCCGCCGAGAGGGCAGCTCCCGGGGTCGAAGCCGATCGACCGGGAGCCCCGCCCGCCGCGCCGGCTCCCCGGCATGGATCGCGGCCGGCCGACGGTGAACATCCCGCAGCGCCGCCGCATGGGCGTGCAGCGATAGTCCCCGGGCAGCGCGCGCCGCCGGATCGCGGAGCGCGGGCCGCGGCCCGGCGGCCCGGCGGCGCACGCCGGCGGCGCGGGGTCGGGAGGCCGGGACTTCCGCGATTCCGCGTCCTCCGACGGCGCGCCGCCCGCGCTCCCCCCCGCGCCGATCGTGATTGGGCCGAGGCGAAGGCTGCGGTAAGACCTCACCGCCTGCGCAGCCCCCGGCCGCGCGGCCCCGCAGCCCCCGGCCGCGCGGCCCCGCCGCCTCGTCTCCGCGGAAGCCCGACCATGATCCACGCCGAACCGTTTGAAGCCCGCCTCGTCGCCGCCCGGCCTCTCAGCCCCTTCGTGCGCGAGCTCTCGTTCGAGCGCGCCGACGGCCAGGCGTTCCGGTTCGAGGCGGGACAGTGGGTCAACCTCGTCCTCCCGCTCGAGGCCGGCGAGGTGAAGCGCGCCTACTCGATCGCCTCCGCCCCCGACGGCTCTCCCCGCTTCGATCTGGCGGTCACGCTCGTGGAGGGCGGCGCCGGCTCGGAGTACCTGCACCGGCTCGAGCCCGGCGCCGCGCTCCGCGCCATCGGCCCGCACGGGCTCTTCACCCGGGATCCCGGGGATCCCGCGCCTTCCCTGTTCGTCGCCACCGGCACCGGCGTCACGCCGCTCCGGAGCATGCTGCACGCCTCCCTGCGCTCCGTCGCCCACGGCCTCTCCGCGCCCCACCTGTGGATCCTCTTCGGCGCGCGCTTCGAGGAGGACGTCATCTACCGCGACGAGCTCGAGGCGCTCGCGCGCGGCTCCGACCGGATCCGCTACGAGATCACGCTCTCGCGCGGCGGGCCCTCCTGGTCCGGCCGCCGCGGCTACGTGCAGGAGCACGTGCCCGAGCTCTACCGCGAGCTCGCGGCGAGGAGCGGCGACCCGGCCCCGCACGTCTTCATCTGCGGCCTCGATCGGATGGTGTCGTCCGTGCGTGAGCTCGCCCGCGGCGAGCTCGGTGCGCCCCGCAAGCACGTCCACGTCGAGCGCTACGACTGAGCCGCCGGCCTCTGGCGGGGCGCGGCCCGCGGATCTCCGGCCGCGGATCTCCGACCGCGGATCGCGGTCGATCGACGCGCCGCGCCTTGAGCGGCACCCTGGGTACGACGTAGGATGCCCTCCCCGCGGGAGGTACCTGCGGGGTCTGTTCCGCAGGTGACCACGTGACGACCAAGAAGACGTTCCGCACCATCGATCCCGCGACGCTCCCGAAGCACTTCGACTCGCCCGTCGCCGAGCAGCGCCTGGCCGACGCGTGGGAGGCCGAGGGGACGTACCGTTACGACCCGTCGCGCCCGCGCGAGGAGACCTTCGTGGTCGACACGCCCCCGCCGACCGCCTCGGGCTCGCTGCACATCGGCCACGTCTTCAGCTACACGCACACGGACGTCGTCGTCCGGCAGCGCCGCATGCGCGGGCTCAACATCTTCTATCCGATGGGCTGGGACGACAACGGCCTGCCCACCGAGCGGCGCGTGCAGAACTACTTCCACGTCCGCACGGACGTGCGCACGCCGTACGAGCGCGGCCTCACCTTGCCGCAGGCGGCGCCGGAGGCGCTCAAGAAGGAGCCGCCGCGCATCGTGTCGCGGCCCAACTTCATCGAGCTCTGCCACAAGGTCACGCGGGAGGACGAGCAGGTGTTCAAGGCGCTCTTCCGCCGTGTCGGCCTCTCGGTCGACTGGCAGTACGAGTACGCCACCATCGATGATCACTGCCGCCGGACGGCGCAGCTCTCGTTCCTGGATCTGCACGAGAAGGGCCACCTCTACTCGGTCTTCGCGCCCACGATGTGGGACGTCGATTTCCAGACCGCGGTCGCCCAGGCCGAGGTCGAGGATCGCCCGCAGTCCGGCGCGTTCCACGACATCGCGTTCGCGGTGGAGGGGACGGGCGAGCAGCTCGTCATCGCCACGACGCGCCCGGAGCTGCTCGCGGCCTGCGTCGGCGTCACGGCGCACCCGGACGACCCGCGCTACGAGCACCTCTTCGGCAAGACGGCGCTCACGCCGATCTTCCGCGCCCCGGTGCCGATCTTCCCGAGCACGCTGGTCGATCGCGAGAAGGGGACGGGCATCCTGATGGTCTGTACCTTCGGCGACGCGACCGACGTGATCTGGTGGCGGGAGCAGAAGCTCCCGCTCCGGCAGATGCTCGGCAAGAACGGCCGTGTCCTGCCGGTGACGTTCGGCGAGGGCGACTGGCAGAGCCGCGACGCGGCCGCCGCCAACGCCGCGTACGCGCCGCTCCAGGGCAAGGGCGTGAAGCAGGCGCGCGCGGCCGTGGTCGAGCTCCTCCGCCGCGACGAGCACGCGGCCGCCCCCGGCGCCGGCCCGGCGCTCCGGGGCGAGCCGAAGCCGATCGAGCGCGCGGTGAAGTTCTTCGAGAAGGGCGACCAGCCGCTCGAGTTCGTGCCCACGCGGCAGTGGTTCGTCCGGCTCTCCGACAAGAAGGCCGAGCTCCTCGAGTACGGCGACAAGATCCAGTGGCACCCGGATTTCATGCGCCTCCGGTACCGCAACTGGACCGAGGGGCTGCAGGGCGACTGGTGCATCAGCCGCCAGCGCTACTTCGGCGTGCAGTTCCCTGTCTGGTACCCGCTCGACGCCGAGGGCAACCCCGATCACAGCCGGCCGCTGCTCGCGACGCGCGAGATGCTCCCGGTCGACCCGACGGTCGACGTGCCGCCCGGCTACGAGGCGTCGCAGCGCGACAAGCCCGGCGGCTTCACGGCGGAGAGCGACGTGTTCGACACGTGGTTCACGAGCTCGCTCACCCCGCAGATCAGCTCGCACTGGGGCGACGATCCGGGGCGCCACGCGCGGCTGTTCCCGGCCGATCTGCGCCCGCAGGCGCACGACATCATCAGGACGTGGGCGTTCTACACGATCGCGAAGGCGATGCTGCACGAGTCGTCGGTCCCGTGGCGCCACATCGCGATCTCGGGGTGGATCCTCGATCCCGATCGCAAGAAGATGTCGAAGAGCAAGGGCAATGTCGTCACGCCCATGCACCTGCTCGACACGTACTCGTCCGACGCGGTCCGCTACTGGTCGGCGAGCGCGCGGCTCGGCACGGACACGGCCTTTGACGAGAAGGTGCTGAAGATCGGCAAGCGCCTCGTCACGAAGGTCTGGAACGCTGGCAAGTACGTGCTCAGCCAGTCCGCGGAGGTCCACCCGATCTCGGAGGAGCTCGACCGGGCGTTCGTGCACAAGCTCTCGGCGGTGGTGGAGGCGGCGTCGCGCTCGTTCGACGAGCACGAGTTCGCGGCGGCGCTCGAGCGCACCGAGGAGTTCTTCTGGCGCTGGTTCACCGATGCTTACCTGGAGCTCGCGAAGGCGCGCGCGCGCGGCGAGGCTGGCGCTGGCGAGGCGGCGCGCGGCTCCGCGGTGGCGGCGCTGCGGCTCGGGCTCTCGGTGCTGCTGCGGCTGTTCGCGCCGGTGCTGCCGTACATCACCGACGAGGTCTGGCGCTGGGTGTACGCCGGGGAGACGGGCCAGCCCTCGATCCACCGCGCCGCCTGGCCGGCGGCGGCGGATTTCGCGGACGTCGCGGCGCCCGCGGACGCCGGGCTGCTGGATCTGGCGGCGGCGGCGATGGCGGCGGTGAACAAGCGCAAGAGCGAGCTCGGCGTGAGCGTCGGGCGGGTGGTGACGCACCTCGCGCTCGGGGCGAACGCCGCGACGCTGGCGCGGCTGCGGCCGGCGCTCGGGGACGTGCTCTCGGCGGTGCGCGCGGGCGCGCACGAGCTCGTGGAGCGGCCCGGGCTGGCGGACGGCGAGGTCGAGGTGGTCCGCTGCGACGTGGAGTCCGCGCCGGCGGGCGCGGCGGCCGGCGCGGCGGAGGCGGCGGCCACGGAGTAGGCCGGGCGCGCGCGCTTCGTCAGCGGCCCTGGTCGGCGACGCCGGCGGGGCCGCGGGCATAGCGGCCCTGGCCGGCGGGGCCGCGGGCATAGCGGCCCCGGCCGGCGACACCGGCGGGGCCGCGGGCGCGACCGGCGCTTCTTCAGGGCCTCCAGGCGTACGGCGGGGCGACCGTCACCTCGGTCGCGGACTGGACCCCACCCCAGTCGTCGGAGACGAAGCCGTAGTGCGTATTGCTCGACTTCGACGAGGCGACGAACTCGACGTCCCCGAGCAGCCGCGCCGTGCCCGAGACGGACTGGCCGTTGCCGAACCAGGCGAGCGGATAGAACGTCGTCTGTACGACCGCCGAGCCGCTCACGTCGAACCCGCGCGCCTGGATGCCCGCTCCGCCTTGCCCGACCAGGCTGAGCGCGCCGATCCGCCCGCCGGTGACGGTGCCGTTGACGATCGTCGCGTGGTCCTCGACGCGGACGTCTCCGCTCACCTCGCCGCCGATGATCCTGGCGTAGGGACCGACATGGACGCTCGCCGGCGTGCCCGAGGGCGCGCAGCCGCCGCCGTTCTCGTGCCTCTCCGTGCCCGAGGGACACGCCTCGATCTGACCGTCCCGGAACCCGGCGGGCCAGGCGCCGTCGAGCTCCACCATGTAGGGATAGCGATGGATGGACGGGTACGTCGGGCCGTCGGATGGATTCGTCCAGACCAGCTTCTTGTATTCGGTCGGCGTCGCGACAACGACCAGGTAGAGGTTCTCGCCCGGGCTGACGCAGAAGCTCAGCTCACCGTCGGTCCCTCGCTGCAGCGGGCTGTAGCGCGCCGTGGTCAGCTCCGGATCCGTGGCCACGAGGCCCCAGCGCCAGCCGGAGCTGGCGCCTTCCTGCGTGACGCCCCGGAACACGACCCGCACGCTGGCCGCGTCCGGCTCGGGGTGCAGGCGCGCGACGTTGTAGCCCCACCGCTGCGGCGCCCAATGGTACGGCGAGACGAAGCGGCGATCCTGCGCCCAGTCCGCGCCGAGCGCCTCGAGCTCCGTGAGCCTGAGCCGCCGCTCCGTGCGCCCTCTCGCCGTCAGGTCGGGCTCGATCGAGCCGTAGGCCCGGCGGTACACGCTCGACTGGTCGCCGGCGTCGGCGGGCGGCGGGTCCCGGTAGTCCCAGGTGATGTTGTGCATCGCCCACTCGCCGAACAGGTCGTTGAGCTGCTCGATGTCCCAGCCCTGGCTCAGCATGAGCTTCTGCCACGGGTCGCGCTGGCCGCTCGGCGCCTGATGGGCCCACATGTCGTTTACGGCGCTGTAGCAGTGCCTGTCCTTCAGGAACTCGAAGAACTGCCAGTTGCAGTAACGGTCGCGTGTGTTGCCGTAATAGAGGTGCGGCATGTTCACCAGCATCTCCGAGCAGTGCACCTCGTCTCGCCAGATCTGGTGCGGCATCCAGTTCGCGTGGCTCTCGAAGATCCAGCAGCCGTCTCCGCCGCACTCCGGGAATGCCTGCGTCGTCGACTGCACGCCGTGCATGAACTCGTGGGCGAGCCCCCAGCGATCCCTGGCGGCGCCGGGGCCGATCCACATCCCCATGTAGCTGATGCCGTCGCGGGTCCAGCCGCCGCCCCAGAGCGGAAAGCTGTTGTCGAAGTGGACCGCGGCCTTCCACTTGTCTTCCGAGCTGCAGTACGGCTCGGGGAAGAAGATGGGGCTGCCGAAGTAGGCGTCCCAGATGCTCTCGAGGGTGTCCGCCGCCGCGCGCGCCTGGTCCAGCGTGATCTCGGTGCTCTCTGGCCAGTAGAAGGCGAAGTGCTCGGACTCGTGGCGCAGCGGCGCGCGCGTCTCGCCGCCGTCGCGCGGCGCGGTCCAGGTGCCCGCGGCGCAGCTCACCGGGGTGCTCTGGCAGCTCGTCGCCCAGGCCGTGGTCGTCGTGCCGTCCTGGCAGGCGCCGGGGCTGTCGCTGCCGCCTGTGCCGGTCGTCGCGCCGTCCGGGGGCGCCGTGCTGCCCGTCGAGCCTCCGGTGTTCGCGGCGCTGCCCCCCGTGCCGGCGGCGCCTGAGGTAGCGGCCGCGCCGCCGCTGCCCGATGTCGGCTCGGGCGCGCGCTCCTCCGCCGCCTGACCGCACGCGGCGAGGAGCCCGCTGACGAGGAGCAGAAGGCCTGTCGCGCGCCGCCGCTCCCGCGGCGCGCGGAGGGTGTGCCGGGCGCCCGCTGGCGCGTGGAACGAGCCCGAGCCGCCGGGGCGCTCCGGGGCGGCGTGACCGTGCTCCGCCCGTGGATCATGAGCCTGGTTGCGCATGCTGCATTGTCGTTCTGTGCGCGTGGGCCAGGCAAAAGAAATCATGGCCTCGCGGGTCGGACCCTCGATGTGTTGAGGCCGCCGAGGTCCGGAGGCCCGGCGGTCCGGCGCTTGGAGGAGGACCCGACATCCGGAGCATGGAACTGCCTATGGTTTCTTGGTATCTCGTGTCCTGGGTCCTGCCTTGCTTTACCGGAATTACCGCGGCACCGCCCGCGTGAGGACACGCGCCCGAGGGCTCGTGCGAAGTACCTGAGGGTGGCGATGCACGCGCTGGACCTGGTCGAGGATCGGTTCGAGATCGAGGTGCTCGCCGGCTCCGGCGGGATGGGCGACGTCTACCGTGCGCGCGACCGGCTATCGGGGGACGCGGTCGCGCTCAAGGTGCTGCAGCGATCGAGCGTGCGCGACGCTGTGGAGCGAGCGTCACGGGCTCCGGATCCGCCTTGCGCCGCTGCCGCGGCGTGCGAGCGAGCGGCTGGTGCGGGAAGTGCTCGCCGACGCCGTGGGGGACGAGCAGGTGGAAGCGCTCCTCGCGCGCGCCGAGGGCAACGCCTTCGTGCTGGAGGAGCAGATCCGCGCGGTCGCCGAGGGCAGGGGCGAGAGATGCCCGAGACGGCGCTCGCGATGGTGCAGGCGCGGCTCGAGGCGCTGGGGATCGAGGAGCGGCGCGTCCTGCGCGCGGCGAGCGTCTTCGGGGAGACGTTCTGCAAGGGTAAAACAATTCGGAGACGCAGAAATAATCTACTATGATTTCGGATAGTTGGATGCTATGCCGGCAGCAGTGATGGCGAACGCTGGCAGGTAGGGCGAAGGGCGGCCACGTGGACCCTGGGGGCGCGGCAAACCGGTCCTGGATGATGCGAGGCGTCACCGGCGCGGCTTCGGAGCGCCGCTCCCGCGGGGGCACGGGCCAGGGCAGTGCTCGATGGGCCCGCCCACTTACGCCGCAGGAGCACGCCCGCTGGTACGGCACCTGCGCGGCGGAAGCGCATGCCCCTGTTGCCGATCAGGTGGGAGCCGGAATGTGACGACGTCCAGCGATCACACCCGAGCGCGTAGGACGCCGGCCCATCGAGCACAGCAGCGTGCCCACCGTGCTCGCGTCGGGCAAGATCGCTCCCTCGCGGTACTCGCCGTGCTCGCCGCGATGCGGCTGCGCGCGGCGCCGTGCCGCTCTTCGGCTATCTGCCCTCGCTGCGCCGACGCCAGTGAAGCTTCACGGGCGATGGGCGGAGGGATCCTTCGGCGGGGGATCCTTCCGCCTCCCGGAGCGGCAGCGCGGCCCATCATCGCCCCCCCGCGCGTCGCGGCGAGCTCCTCAGGCTCCGCCGCCCTGGAGCGGCAGCGCGGCCCCTCAGCTTTGATCGCGACTACTCGCTGGGTCGTCCGATGCGCTATTGGCGGCGCAAACTGGGAAACTTGCGGGGACATCGCGGACTGACGATGCGGGCGCAAGCTGGCGCGAAGGCCGGCAGACCGAGGGACCGGGCTCACGGGAGCAGCCGCATGCAACGGGAGGCGAGCTGCGGAGGCGTTGCCAGCAAGAGCCGTTTCACTCAATCGCTGTACCAGCCCCAGCATGCATCATAGTGAGTTCCCCATCCTTTAGACTGGCAGAAGGACTCAGCTCGCGAATTGCACTCCCCATAATCGATCCAATCGTCGGAGCCGACACCTTCGCGCTTATTGTGAAATTGGCAGCGAGTTATACAGTATTGATATGGGTAGCCGCGGCCATTCCACCCCTCGCAGTACCAGGTAAGCGCCTCTTGTGCGGTGCCAACTTCCTCCGCGACTGTATCCGCCTCATGGTTGGCGGAGGCATCCTCATCGGCTGGCGCTCCGATGCAAGCCGCGAATATTACAGACGATGCAAGGCCGATTGCGTAACGCATATGCCTATTCATCTCTACCTCCTTTGGTCTGATGAGCTCGCGTCTGTGGCGCGCCGCTCGGCTGCAGAGCATTCATTAGCAAAGCGGGATCTATCACTTGGCGTGATCTCGTGTCAACACCTTTTAGGCGGACTCAACGGGGCTTTAGTGCTCATAGTCGATTTGTAAAACGGCGGTAACGAACTGGTCGAATGCTACCAGGACGGAAGGGATTGGGCTCTGTACCCGGGGCCATCAGCGCGCGCTCCGCTGGACGCCGCGCAATCCGTAGTCCTCGGCGCCCCTTCAGAGCCATTGCCGCGTTCGGCTATTCGCCTGCTTCGCCCCTATCACTCCGGGGCGTTGTCGATGAGTTCGGACGGATCAAGCGGACCGATATGACGAGCTCATCAGATGAGCTGTTGTCACCGGGGACCGTGGGCGACTGCGCCCTAGCGTTAAGTCTCTGCGGGGGGTAGGTGGGCGGTTTGTCGTGGCCGTCCAGTTTCGGGCGCTACACACATGGTTGACGAACATCCCGCACCGCTAAACGGCCGCCGCGCGGCCTCCTCCTCGCACTGAACAGTAAGATGATTGCCTGTGGCGGTAGGCGGCGCGCTGGGTCGCTGTATGTGGCGGTATGTAGTCGAGCCGGGCCGCCGCCATCGGAGGTCACCTGGCGGCCCGGGGCGCGCACGAGTAGATCGGTCGGCGCCTCGGGCTGCCGGCGGTACCAGAGGAGCGAGCGCACTCGTGCCCACAGGGTGAGGCCTACCGCCGCCGGGAGGTGGCTTTCGCGGAGCCGCATCGACTTGCCGATGAGCAGGTTGCCGCCAAAGACGTCCGGCCGCTATGGGGCGCTGTCGTCTTCCTCGTGGATAGGCCGCACGAGCGCTTAGCGTGGGATGGCCGCAGATGGGTCGGGGTGGTGGCGGTTCAGACATCGTGGCACTGCATGGTTCGGTTCCGTACGCAGTAGCCGTCATGACTGCTCGGAGCTCGTTGCTCACACATCGCTCACACTGAGTATGAGCTCGACTAGGACTGCTGCGTAGATTTTTTAGTAGAGAGCGACCGTCGTACTGGATAGCATCGCCGTTGGCGCTGACAATTAGTCAGGCACTAGCCCCAACGACTCTTTGGAGGATCCTATGCGTAATAGCGCGGTACTATTCTTCGCCGTTGTGTCGGCGTCCTTGCTCCTCGGCTGCGACATCACCATCGTTGCCGCCGAGAACGACAGCAGCGGGGGTGCCGAGAACAACGGCAGCGGGGGCGCCGAGAACAACGGCAGCGGGGGCGCCGAGAACAACGGCAGCGGGGGCGCCGAGAACGACGGCAGCGGGGGCGCCGAGAACGACGGCAGCGGGGGCGCCGAGAACAACGGCAGCGGGGGCGCCGAGAACAACGGCAGCGGGGGCGCCGAGAACGACGGCAGCGGGGGCGCCGAGAACAACGGCAGCGGGGGCGCCGAGAACGACGGCAGCGGGGGCCACGCGCCGGACAGCCCGGCTACCGCGGCCTGCAACATGCGCCTGATGCCGGAGATCGATGTCCACGGTGCGCTCCACATCTCGGAAGATGGTCTCACCGCGAGTTCCTCCAGCAGCGGCGATACCATGCGCGGCAGTGCAAGCCATGTAGGCGGGCGCTGGTATTTCGAGGTCGCCATCGACAGCACCGGGTGGAACTCCCCGATCATCGGTGTGCAAACGGCCGACTTATGGGCGCTCGGTAATGGCGATAGCGGGCTGGGGGCGTACATCCACAGGAGCGGAATGATGTCGAGCTACGATGAGAGCTTCGACACCTCCGGCGGCGAGCCCTACGGCGCTGGTGACGTGGTGGGCGTGGCTGTCGATCTCGACGTGGGCCGCGTCTTCTTCAGCAAGAATGGGGCCTGGATGGACGGCGCAGAGCCGGCCGCGGGTACCGGCGGGAAGGAGGTCATCGTGCTGCCCGGCGCTGGCTCGTACTACCCGGCGTTCTATCTCTCCGACGGAGCGGGCATGACCGTCAACTTCGGCGGCGCGGCATTCGCCTACCCTCCCCCAGCCGGCTATGCGCCATTCGCGGCGGGGCTAGAGGCTGACGCAAGCGAGGATTGCGTTGATCCCGGTCCCGAGGGCGAGCCCGCGCCTCCAGCGCCGATGACGGCCACCTGCGACTCGGAATTCACCAGCTATGGCGCCTCGGAGATCGGCGGCGACGAACTGCACATTATCGGAATTTACCAGTCCAACGGAGACAACACTGCAGAGGTCGACGTTCATGTAGAGCGGCAGGGCAACATTGTTCTCGCCCTCGCCAGCCACGCACCGGTGCGCTTCCGCGTAACGGCCGCTTCGGGCGCGACTATCTCCCGGATTATTCTCTCCAGTGTCGAGCTCTCCTCCGTGAGCGCGCCCGCGGGGATCCCGGTCCAGAGCTACATCTTGGTGGAGTCCGGCGAATGGCTCGGCAGTGGCCACCAATGGCCAGCCTCGACCGGCGGCTCTGACACCCAGGCGCTGGTCCGGTCCGTGGAGTCGCTCACCGGACTCGAGATGAGCAGCTTCGGTGGCTGCTACTACGGCAGATCCTTCACGCTGATCGACTAAACTAAGTCCCCCTCCATTCACTTGCGCCTTCACACCCACCGAGCGCCGCCCATCGCGCGGGCGCGAAGCCCGAGCTTCGACGCCGCATGACCCGAGGTTCTTGGGGCGCCGGTCTCGGCGGGCGTTGAGGCGAACGTGTGCCCGCGGCGCGCTGCCGTGCGTGAAATGCGCTGCAATATGGGGCAATCGCCACGCCACGGGGGCTCGACCAAGGGCGATGGCGGCGGGTCGACGTTGCGGGATGGGACTAACTTGTCTTACCCTCCACGACGCAGCACCACAAGGAGCGCCACAATGAACATCTCTCTTCTTCAACGAATCGTTCCTGTCTTTGCTTGCACCTTCCCCATCGGCGCCCTCGCGGCCGCGTGCGGCTCGACCGACGTGCCGTTCGGGGCCGAAACGAGCGCTGCGCCGATCGTGCCGACGCCACCGCCCGGGCCCGACGGCAAGCTGGCGGGCGTCGCCCCCGGCACCGCGTGTGAGTTCGGTGGCTTCTCGTGGGAGGCCAAGCCCTTCGCCCTCTACCCCGACGAGCAGACATGCCTCGGCGATCAGTGGGTGCGCTACGACGCGGGGCTCGGCCTCTGGGTGGGCCTGACGACCTGCGCGATCGACGAGACGCGCGTCTACCTCGCGGCCTCGCCCGAGGGGACCTTCGCGGCGGCGGCCGACTGGGCCGGGCACGGCCAAGACCACTGCGAGCTGGTCAACGCCGCCTTCACCCTGACCAACGAAGACGACATCACCAGCGGCGGCTGCACCGACTGCTCGACCGGGCCGAACCTGCCGCTCGAAGGCCTGCCCGCCTTCGCCCGCGGCAACCTCGGCGAGCCCTTCAGCTTCGTCGCGGTCACGCCCGAGTGGTCGCACCAGGTCTCGCGCCTGCGTTGCGGCGTCCAGCTCGGCTGCGCCACCTCCCCGCCGCCCCCGCCGCCCCCCCTCGCCTGCGGCGTGCCATACGCTCAGCCCTGGGCCTTTCCGAACAAGCTCGGCTGTAGCGGCGAGGTCTTGGCCGAGCGGAGCATGAGCAACAGCGACGACCCCTTCGAGTGCCAAGCCTTCTGCTCGGCGACGCAGGGCACGACGTGCTGTCACTTCGACTTCGAGAGCGAGGGGCTCTGCCGGGCGACCAACGGCGCGCCCTCGCTCGACTTCGGCACCAGCTACTCGGGCACATCGACCTGCCCGCCAGCCGCCCCCGAAGGCGCCGGCTGCGACCTGCCCGTGCCGCCGGGGCCCGGCGGCGGCGTGTTCGGCGGCTGCAGCGGGGCTACGTTGGCCGAGTGGCCGCTGTCGCTCGCCGACGGCGCCGCCGGTTGCCAGGCCCTCTGCAACGGCGTCGAGGGCGCCCGCTGCTGCGAGGCCACGTTCGGCCGGGACACGTGCCGCGCGACCGACGGCGCGCCCCTCGCTGACGACGGTAGCGATTGGTCGACAGGGGCCGCGGCTTGCGGCGCGGCGACGTCGCCTCCGGCGGGGCTCACGTGCCAAGTGGGCCGCTGGAACGCCCCGGCGACGAGCTGCACGGGCAACGTTCTCGCCTCGGGCAGCATGGACAACTTCGATGACCCCGAAGAGGCGGGGCGGCGTTGCGCCAGCGCGGGCGTCGCGGGCTCGTGCTGCATGTACCACCTTTACGGCGACGGGAGTTGGTTCCTGACCGACGGCGTGGCGCAGAGCGGGGGTCGCGATTGCGGCGATGGCAGCAGCTGCTACGCTGGCGGCGCCTGCTCGAGCACCCCCTCGCCCGCACCCGGGGCTTGCGGCGTCCCCGCCGGTCGCGGTTCGGGCGGCGAAGAAGACATCGGCTGCGACGGCAACGTGCTGGCCGAGCAGAGTATGAACAACAGCGACGACCCCGTCGAATGCCAAGCCTTTTGCGAACGCATCGCCGGGGCACGCTGCTGCCACTTTGATCTGGGCAGCGTAGGGTTCTGCCGCGCGACCGATGGGTCCCCGTCGCTCGAATACGGCGCGGGCTGGTCGGGCGCCTCGGTTTGCGCCGCGCCCTGACGCGGTCGCCGCGCGCGGGTGAGACGCCGTAAGCTCCCGACCAACGCCATCGTGATCCTCCGTGCGGAGCCGGCTACCTGTTCCATCGCAACGAAGGAGGAAGAGATGGCGACGAGGGTGGAGTGGACCGAGCGTGTAGAGCGATGAGCAGGTAACCGGCCACGTTAAGGCGATAGGCCTCATCCTTGTCGCGCTCGTCCGTAGAGCTCGTCAGCACCAAAACCAGCATGCTCTTGAGCGCGGGGTCGGCACGCACCTGCCGCAGCAGTTCCATGCCGCTCATTCGGGGCATCACCAGATCGAGCAGAACCAAGTGTCGACGTGCATCGGAAACCGCGGAAATTTGAGCGCGGGATTTTGAGCTCCACCCGCGGCTCGGAGCCCCCGTCGGAGGCCCGCTTGCCCATCACCCGAGGTTCCGCCCCGGGAGGGCGGAGCGTGGGTCAAGGGCGGCGCAGCCGGCTCGCGTAGCGAGCGCACCCTTGACCCGCGCGAGCACTCCCGGATGCTGACTGCGCGGTGGGCCGACTTCACCGATTTTCTTCACCGAGTTTCCGCGCAAGTACGAGCTCACCAACATCAAGCGCCGCTTCGCCGGCACCTGGTCGCCCCGCAGCAAGGCAAGCGCCTCGACGCCGTCGTGGGCGATCCACAACGAAAACGCCGCCGTAATCCCTCGAAGCGCTCGCTGCACGCCCATCACGTCGTCCTCGTCGTCTTCCACGAGGATGATGTTCAGAGTTTTCGCCTCCATCTGTGCCGTCTGCCTCCTGTGGCTCTTCGCCATGACGCACCGGGAGTGAGTCGATGTCCACCGGGTTGGCGCAGCCAGCTCGGCGGGGTGGCCGTGGAGGTCGACGCTCGTCGCAACACGTCGGTGATTGGTCAAGAGAAATGGCTCGTGGTGCCGCGGTTTTCCGGCGGAGACTGTTCGCCAACCAGTTGGCTGATGAACACTCCCACCGCGTAGCCGCCTGTGCACCTGCGCAACACCACCGCGGCGAAGCCCTCGAGCAGTGGCGGGGGCCGCGGGATGGTCGGGGCTGCGGGGCCTGCGGAGCCCCATCGGACGATCCGTAGCCGGTCTCGTGGCAGCCCGCCGATGGCGCCGCGACGTGCGGTGCTCGCGGCCGGCGCGGACGCGAGCGCGACGTCGTGCGGCTCCAGGCGCGTGAGCGCTAGTTCCGCCCGCCTGAAGTTCTGCCGCGGTTCGTGGACCAGGACGCCGGCCGGTAGGTCCAGTGAAAGGGCTGGTCGGTCTGGTTATGCCAGAGCATGTAGGCGTAGAGCGCCTCACGAAGCTCGTCCTTGGAAACGAAGGAACCACGAGCAAGAACGCGCGCGTGCAGGATCGAGAAGGCGCACTCGATCTGGTTCAGCCACGAGGCGTGCTTGGGCGTGAAGTGGCGCTTCCACCGAGGGTGTTCGTCGAACCAGTCGAGCACGTCGTCCGTGTCATGCGCGGACAGGTTGTCGCAGATAATGTGGCCGTCGCCTTCGGGGTAGCAGGCATCGACGACGTTGAGCAGGTCCACGAACGTCAGGCTGTTGTGGTCTTCGGAGACGAAGCCGAACAGCTTGCCCCGACGGACGTCGAACGCGCCCATCAAGGTCAGCGTGCCGTGGCGGATGTACTCGAACTCCCGACGCACCGGCTGCCCTGGTCGCATCGGCAGATCGGCGTAACGGCGTTCGAGGGCTTGCATGCCGGTCTTTTCATCGAGGCAGATGATGTGCTCATCGGTCGGCGTGTCGTAGTAGACGTGCAGCACGTCGTCGCGCTTGTCGCGGAACTCGTCGTCCTGCGACGTTAGCCACATTTTTTGCCGGTGGGGCTGCAGGGCCGCCCGGCGCAAGATGCGCCGGACCGACGACTCGCTCGCCTCGATCCCGTTGCGCAGCACCTGCGCGCTCAGCAGAGCGCAGGACCATTGCGTGACGGGAACCCCCGCGTCCTTTGGTGGACGACAGGCCTCGGCTTCTACCCGCGCACAGTCGGCGGCCGAGAGAGAGAGGGCGGACGCCCTGACCGCGGGGCATCCGCAAGCTTGCTCTCCGGAGCCGGACCGCGAAACCGCGCACGCCAGCGCTGAACGGTCCGGGGATGGACGCCGAGAATCTTGGCGACATCGCCCGGCGTTACGCCGTCGGCCATCAGCAGCAACGCCTCGCCCCGCCGCACGATGCGCTTTTCCGTCTTGTCCGGACGCAGGGCCGCCTCCACCGTCGTGCGCTGGTCTTCCGACAGCGCGAGCGGCACGGTGCGCGGCCCCGGGTGCGATCGGCCTGCCCAGGGTGCGGGATTGATCATGCTCCCGGGCTAGCGGAGCCCGGCATCTACGGCCAAATTTCTGGCGGCCGGAACTAGCTGATCAGCGACAATTACTTCTGCCGCCTGACGACAACTAGATTTGCCGGTGGTGGCGGCCGTGCGGACGGCCTGTGCGACGGTGCGGAGCGGAGGGCTCCGGCCGGGTGCCGGGGCTCGAGGAGCCCGGATGGTCAGCGACAGGCAGGTCCGCGTGCTGAGGAAGAAGCGGATGGAAGGCAAGACGTTGGAGGCGGCTGCGGCGGCCGCCGGGATGAGCGAGAGGACGGCGCGGACGTGGCAGCGCGGGCCGCTGCCTTCGGAGACGAAGCAGCCGCGGGCGTGGCGCACGCGACCGGACCCGTTCGCGGAGATCTGGGCGACGGAGGTCGAGCCGCTGCTGGTCGCGGACAAGGAGGGCAAGCTGGAGGCGAAGACGATCTTCGACGACCTTGTGCGCAGAAAGCCCGGCGTGTTCGAGCCCGGACAGCTACGCACGCTCCAGCGGCGCGTACGGGAGTGGCGCGCGCAGCACGGGCCGGAGAAAGAAGTCTACTTCCCGCAGGAGCACACGCCGGCGCGCATGGCGTCGATGGACTTCACGCACGCCACGGAGCTCGACGTCACCATCGCCGGCGTGCTCTTCGTGCACCTGTTCTTCCAGCTCGTGCTCGCCTACAGCGGCTGGCGCTTCGTCGAGCTCGCGTTCGGCGAGACCTTCGAGGCGCTCGTCAAAGGCCTGCAGGGCGGGCTGTGGGCGCTCGGCGGGGTGCCCGACAGGATCCGTCAGGACAACCTGTCAGCGGCGACCCACGAGCTGGTGAAAACGGGCGGGCGCACGTTGACCCGGCGGTTCGCCGAGGTGGTCGAGCACTACGGCTTCCAGGCCTCGCGCATCCAGCCCGGCGAGTCGCATGAGAATGGAATCGTAGAGAAGGCACATCACCTGCTCAAAAGCGCGCTCGCTCAGGCGCTCTTGTTGCGAGGCAGCCGCGACTTCCCGACCGTCGAGGCCTACATGGCATTTGTCGGGCGCGTCGTCGAGGAGAAGTTTCACAAGGGCCGTGAGGCGCTCCTCGCCGAGGAGCGCGCCGCGCTCAAGCCGCTGCCCTCGTGCCGCGTGCCCGAGTACACGCGCGTGGTCGTTACGGTCCGCAAGTGGAGCACCATCCCGGTCGCGGGCCGGATCTACTCGGTGCCTTCGCGGCTCATCGGGCATGAAGTGGAGGCACGGCTATTCGCCGATGCCGTCGAGGTCCGGTACGCCGGCAAGGTGGTCGAGACGATGCCGCGGGTGCGCGGCGAGTGCGCGCATCGCATCGACTACCGCCACGTGGTCTGGTCGCTGGTGCGGAAGCCGGGGGCGTTCGCGGCGTATCGCTACCGCGAGGATCTGTTCCCGTCGCTGGTGTTCCGGCAGGCCTACGACGCTCTCCGCGAGCGCCGCGGCGATCGCGCGGACGTGGAGTACGTGCGCGTGCTGCACCTGGCGGCGAGCACGGGTGAGCGCGCGGTGGAACAGGCGCTCTCGGCGTTGCTCGAGCGCGGCGAAGCGTTCGACTACGCGGCGGTCAAGGCGCTGGCGCAGCCGGAGACGCCGGCGATACCGGCGCTGCGCATCGGCGCGCCCGACCTGGGCCAGTACGACGCGCTGCTCGCGGCCGGAGGTGGGTCATGAGCGCCGCGACGTACACGCCCGAGATGGGCGCGCGGATCACGGCGCTCTTGTCGGAGTGGAAGTTGCCCACGGCGGCCGGCGAGCTGGTGCGAAGGCTGGTCGCTGGTGGGCACGGCGAGGCGCTCGGCATCGTCGCCGAGGTGCTGGAGCTCGAGGCCGCGGGGCGCAAGGAGCGGCGCACCGACCGGCTGCGGCGCGCCTCGAAGCTTCCGCCGGGCAAGACGTTTGACACACTCGACAAGACGCGCGTGCCGCAGTCGGCGCTGCTGCGGGTGCAGGAGCTATCACGGGGCGACTTCGTGGATCACGCCGGCAACGTGCTGCTCTTCGGCATGCCCGGCGTGGGCAAGAGCCATCTGGCCTGCGCGCTCGGCCACGCGCTGGTGGACGCGGGCAGGAGCGTGCTGTTCACGCCGACCTACCAGCTGGTGCAGCAGCTTTTGGCAGCCCGGCGCGACCTGAGCTTGCCACGGGCGCTGCGGGCGCTGGACGTCTTCGACGCCATCCTGCTCGACGACCTGGGCTACGTGCAGCAGACCGCGGACGAGGCGGAGGTGCTCTTCACGTTGATGGCCGAGAGGTATGAGCGCCGGAGTCTGATCATCACCAGCAACCTGGTCTTCAGCGAGTGGGACCGGATCTTCAAGACGCCGATGGCGACAGCGGCCGCGATCGACAGGCTCGTGCATCACGCGACGATCATCGAGATCGAGCGCAAAAGCGTGCGGGCGGAGGAAGCGAAGAAGCGCAACGCAGGCAAGAGGAACAGCGAGGACGACGGATGAGGGAGGCGGCGACGGTGCGCTGCGAGGGGGTGGGGCGCGGGGCGCGTCGGGGCACCGCATCGCCGCTGCGGACGCGCGGCCGCGGTGTCGATGGCGTGGGCGCGAGAGGCATGGACGGCGAGAGAGCGGAAGGAGGACGGGGGAAGGGAACGGCCTCGGCACGCAGTGACGGGCCCGGGGACGCGGGAGCGCGTCGGGGCACCGCGTCGCCACGGCGGGCTCACGGCCGAGGCCTCGATGGCGTGGGCGCGAAGGAACGGGATGCGGGCGGAACGACAACTACGGCGGAGGTGACGACAACTACGCGAGGAGCGAGCGCGCGAGGGAGCGGCGGAAGCAGGACGGGGAACACGACGACAATTACGGCGGAGGTGACGACAACTACGCGAACGGGATCCCGAGGGGCGGAGCGGAACGGCGAGAGGAAGGACCTGGCCGCAACCGGCAGAAATAGTTGTCGCTGACCGGCAAGAGTAGTTGACGTCGATCACTAGCGCGTCGTCGTCGCTGATCGCGCAGGCCGCCGCGAGGGGCCGCGCTCGCGGGCGGCGTGGCCGCGCGAGCGACGGCGTGCGGCGCCCCGCGCGCGGCCGTCACAGCGCGCCGTCACCACCGCCCGTGCACGGCGCCGCGCTGGGTCGGGCTTGCAGCCGACATCGTGCAGCCCGGGGCGTGTGGCCGGTAGCGCGCTCTCGCGGCGGCGTCGACAGACAGCTGGCGCCAGCAGGCCGACACGCGCCGCAGCCGCGCAGGTCGCTGCGCGCTGGCGCACGCTCCGGACGGTACGAGCCCTGGCCCGTGTAGTGTTCTCGTCGAGATTCCGTTTGACGCCGATCCCGTGATCAGAAGAATGGGCCGCGTCGCCACGTTGCTCGCGTGTTTCGGACGACCGGGAGGGAGATGATGAGGACGACAGACCGGCAGATCTCATCGTCGGCAGTGTTCGCTCTCCTGCTCAGTGTCGTTCCGACGCAGGCAGACGCATCCGAGCTGAGTGCCGGAATTGGCTTCGGGGGGATCCAGGCTGGCACCGTGACGTACCTGGCGGTGAGTCCGCACGCGGGAATATCGTGGCGCATCAACGGCAACATCCTATTAAATGTTCACGATCTGCTCAGCGTCGTGCCTCCAATCCAGATAGGTGGGGCCGGTGTCTACAATAGCACCATCGCCGCGCTCGGGTATGGTTGGAAGAACGGCGATTTCAGCGCTGGCCCATCCCTCGCGATCTACTTCATGCCGGCTTGTGGAAGCACATTGTGTGGGCACGTTGCCGGGATGGCGGCAGGGGCACATACGCAAATCAATGCGTACATCGCAGGGCCGCTCGGCGTGTCCGTGAGCGCCAATGTCGATTGGATCGGCGGGAGCAGCCTTGTTATCACAGGTTACGTATCGGTGCTTGTTGTTGTTGGTCCAGTGCTTCGATGGAGTGTAAGATGAACGCAAAAGGAATTCTTCTTCCGATTTTGGCTGTCGCCATCTACATGCTGGCGGCCTGCAACTGGACGGTAGGAGACTGCTATCCCCGTGAGGAGTGGGTTAAGGGTGAAGGCGCAGGTGGACCAGTCGGGCCGCCCGTTCCCGTCTACACCTCCGTCGCGTCGGGTGACTTCGGGGCGGAGCCGCCGGAAGGCGGCGAGCGCAAGATCCAGTGCAACAAGACGGAGGACGAAGACGAGGAGGAAACCCCTAGCGACAGCTCGGACAGGCCTACAGCTAGCCCGACGAACCCGCCGGATCCCTGCCAGCAGAGCGGCGCCCCGAGCATGGGGTGCACAGGTACTAAGCCGATTGACCCGCGGGTCTTCAACTTTGTTACGACCCTCGCCTACGATGGGACCAGCGTGGCAGGTGGGTGGCAGGAGGCAACCGCAAAACTGATTTTTGGCCACAATCTAGAAGGCGACGCCGCGTGTGTGGTCATCGTCGGGATGCCCATACGAGCAAAGGCTTGGGGAATGATCTCAGCAGAGACCGCAGCGATCTATAGTACCGATGTCGCGAATCGGTGCGCCGATTATCTATACGAAGAGGGCGGTCGGGATCTCCCGCCGGGTATATTCTGTGACAGACACAAAGGTTGCATGAGAGAACGGTTTCCGAAGTATTACGAAGAACTTGGTGCCAGGGTCAAGTGATTCTATGAAACACAGCATCGATGAGCTGCTCGAAATTGTCGATCGATACTACCGTCGTGGTGTTGGAGTCGCCGATAATGGCGAGATTGACGCCCAGCTCTGCGAGAAGACGGAAGAACACGCCCGGCTCGTGGCCGCGCGGATCCAGGCATCAAAGGACGAGCGCTGGCACTCCATGCTGCGTCGCGTCGGAGACCGCTTCCCTGGGATGCTCATGAACCACTCGCTACATCTCCCCACCGGCGGCTGGGACGGCTGCTATTCCTTTACGATCGATCTGCCCGATTCTACGGGCCGAACCCTGTGGTTCCAAGTAAGCTTCCTGGCTCCTTACTACATCGTCCACAGCTCGCGCACGATCGAGATCGTCAAACGAACGAGGGACTTGTTCTCTGTCAACTTTCGAGGCATGTATATTCTTGTTCATCGAAGCCCGTTGGATCCGGGTTTCGTGTCGCAACCGGACTATAGTCTCAGGTTCGCTACCGTCAGGGAGAAATATGTCTCCTTTGACTTGCTGCCCGACGAGCAAGCATGTGCGGAGTGGATCTCACGTGATATTGAAGCGACCTTCGGTTGCGAGCGCATGCCGCCAGAGATCGGGACCGTGCTCGTACCGGACGTGACAGCGGGCCTGCGGCTTCCCGGGGAGGTAAGACTCTACGATTGCCTGTTTTCGAACCAGCATACATGGGTGAAGCCATCGCCGTCTGAAGTGTCGGCGCCCGGCGCAGACATCGAAGCGAGCAAGCTTACAGATTCGCTCGTCGCGGTGCTTACCGTGCTCGCGGCGCTCTATAAAATCGCCTGGTCCCTGATGCCTGAGGTGCAGAGCCATTCTTCCTACTGGGTGATGACAACGGATGGCGTCCTGCGCAAAGAGGAAGTTATGAGAGTGCTTGCAAAAGTTCGTATGCTCATGGATCCGCCGAAGACTCCCCGCGGCATCGCGTCCAAGCGCGAACTCGAAGCCGCCATCCGCGAGATCGAAGCGCTGGTCGCTGGGTGGAACGGTGAAGGCGAGCCGCCAGCCTCCATGGTCGCTTGGGCCTCCAGCTTCCTGGAAAGTTGGCTCGTGGACTCGGACCCCGAAGCGTGAGGAGCGGCCGTACGAGCTGACGGACCGGTTGACGCTGAAGGCGGCTACGATAGGCACGCTATTGCGTGCAGCAGAATACGCGCGACTCTCCGAGCTTCGCAGGTTCAAGAAATTCCGGCGGAACCGAGCGCGGCGAGCAAGTTCCTGCGTCGGCCTGCGTGAACTCCGCGCGTACCGCCCGGAACGGCGAGGGCGCAGAGGTGTCAGCGCACAGGCGGTCACCTAAGCCGAGTCCAAGTGCCTCGGCCGCAATCGGGTTGTCGCATTTCGCTCCGGCGTACAGGTGAACGTCGGCCACGCAGTCGCCACCGGTCGGAGCATCGCACTCACACGGCGGACAATCGGGCTCGTCATTCGGCTTCTCTGTGTAAATCCTCCGATCAGAGAACCCAGAAGGACACGTGCCGTCGGGTTCAGGATCGGCGCATAAGGTGAAGAGCGTGGCGGGCGCCTTGTCAGAGATGTACGGGCAAGCCAGGACCATCTTTCGGGCGTTAGGCGGCGGCAGGGCTTCGCACGGCGAAAGGGTGGGCGGCTCGAACGTCACGGTGGCGACGGCGGAGCTCGACGCAGGCGGCGGCAGAGCGACGCACGATCCGTCCCATCCCGCGCCAGCATCGAACGCGACCTCCACGCCGTCGTCGTCGTCGTCAGGACATGTTGACGCATGCGCTGTCACCCGGGACGGCAGCGCACACGCGGCCGGGCCACACGTGCACCCATTGCATTCGACAACCCCTTGGGTCCACCCTTGCCAATACATGAGGCGATACTGGGGACACGGAGGACGGTCCGAGTACGGGCCAACCCAGAGCCAGGACAGTCGGTCCGGATCGGGGAGTTGATATGGATCGGGCTCAGGGCCCGGTTCTCCGCACGCGAGAAACGTTGCCAGGCTGATCAGCATGTACGGCAGTGATCGCATCGTCGACCCCTCGCTGTTCGGAAGTATTGGACGCCTGAAACGCTGATAGAGATCGCGACCATGCCTACGCGGCGAGCCAGGTTCCGGGCCATCGCGTGAGCGCTTCTAGCGGTCGCAACAGGCAACGTGCGTTTTCTCCTCCTCCAGTCTGCCGCTCACGATCACGGACTCTGAAGGAACGCACGTGGCGGGTTCG
Organism: Sorangium sp. So ce1153; assembly: GCF_051521595.1. NCBI lineage: Bacteria > Pseudomonadati > Myxococcota > Polyangiales > Polyangiaceae > Sorangium > Sorangium sp. So ce1153. Next base: position 8,945,699 of record NZ_CP150361.1, on the reverse strand, counting down.
CTCTGGAGCGCAAAAATGCCCATCGAAACGATGTCGCCGTCGCCGATGGCCGACGTGCAGGCTGGCGCATCGACTGCGGAAAGGATGGTGGTAATCAGCGGATCGCCGCAATTTTCGTTGCGGAACAGTACCGTCTCTGCGACGCACTTGCCGCCGCTGGGCGAGCCACACGTGCACTCGGAGCATTTGCGTGTATCGTTAACTAGCAACATTTCGTATCGTCTTGTGTAGCCGCTCCAGCAGTCTCCATTCGGTTGCGGAGGGAAGCATACGTTGAACGATTCCGGGTGGGTGTCAGAGGGACCGGGCGCGCAAGCCCTGACGAAGTTCATGTACGCTCGCGACGGATTGGGTCTTGACACTACGGGCTCGCAGGGAGGCTGCGTCGGCGGCTCAAATGTGATGGATTCGAAGGATTCTCTCAAAACGGGTGAGGCCAGTGGTCCACAACCTGAAGGATCAGCCTCCAGCATGACTGCACCGGCATCGTCGGAACAGATCCAAGGATGTGCGATGACCTTGGACGGCATCGTGCAGACAGAATCTCGACACTCGCAACGTTCGCACTCGTACCATTCTTTATCCGCTGTCCATCCTTCCCACAACATCTTGCCGGTGCAGCTTGGAGCGCTATCGATCGTACCTCCGTAGAGATAGAACTTGGTGCTGGGATCCGGCTCTGGCAGCTCCGGCGCATCCGAAGAGCAACCGATGAGGAACGATATTACTACTGTGAACGGCGGAACCGGTCTCATTGCGTGCACCTTCCCTGTTCGAATTACCTGTCCTCAACGAGCCTCAGCTGAGAGCAGCAAAATTTGCTTGTTGCTCCGCGCGTGATCTTTCCCTTGATGGTGGAGAGGCTTGATGTTGGCGAGCACGTGCCTGGTGCATCCTCTGCGAGGATCACGCGTGCCGCTGCCAGCGGTGAGTCTGCGGGCGTATCGGCGCACAAGGTATCCCCTTGTGGGATTCCATTGATAGAGATCATCAGATCCGTGCAGCCTGCGTCGCGGAAGAGCAGGACATCGGCCTTGCAGCTTCCGCCTACCGGGGCCTCGCAATCGCAAGGTGTGCACAGGCGGTCGTCGCTGATCCTCTCTGCGAACTCGAAGCGCGCCGAGAAGCCCGGTCGACATTCCCCGTCCTGCTCGGGCGCGATACAGACCAACCAGTTGTACTCTGCGTCATATCCGGTCCATGGGCAGGCTCTCGCAAATCTACCGGAGATAGGCGGCGGATCGAACTGCTTCAACGGGGCGCAGCTCGGTGCCATGGCCGGCGGATTGAAGGTGACAGATGCGAGCGCGTCGTCTGGCAAACGTGGCGTGATGTTCGTGCACCTTGCAGGATCCTTCGTCACAATATCGAGCATGAGCGGAGATCCTTCGTCACCGCAGCCGGGTGTCTGGTGCGCTGTTATCGCCGATGGCGGCATGCAGACCGCAGGGCCGCACTCGCACTCCCCGCATACGCCTTTGCCAGGCGCCTCTACATCGGCCCAACCATCCCAGTAGTCCAGGCGGCCGTCCGGGCATGGGGGAAGATCCGGGGTTCGCGCGACCCAAAGCAATACCGGGTTGTCATCTGTTCGCGGGCCGTAGATGTCGAGCTCATCTCCACAGCCGAACAGCAAAGGCAAGCTTAGAGCAACACAAGGTACCGTTCGCATTGTGATCCCTTCCCCCTGTTTCAGTACTTGTGCGGCCCGCAAGCAACCAACTCGTAGCAGACGTCGCCCTCGTTCGACGGCGTCTTCACGGCTTGCCGCGTGGAAACGGCATGGCGGCCCGTGACGGCGCGAGGCTCGACAGGCGGCGGTGCTTGGCGCGCATCGGACGGCCGCGGGGGAGGTTCTCTGCTGGCTCGGAGCGCTGCTACCTGGACATGCTGGACGAGCCGCGCCAGGCGCGGCGCCGCTCTGCGGGGGGACTGCCACCACCAGAGGAGGAGCGCTCCCGCGCTCCCGAGCACGAAGGCGAGGGTGAACACGGCGCCGAGGAGGCGCATCGGGGAGATGCGCCGTGTGGTGCCGCTCGAGCGCGGAGGGATCGAGAGCGCCGGTGGGACGGGCAGCACCGGGGAACGCGGAGGAGTCGAGGGGGCCGGCAGTACGGGCAGTAACGGATCGAGGTCCGGTAGCTCGGCCGAACGCAACCGCGACACGACCGGAGGCGCGTGGGAGACGGTGTCCGGCGCGTTCCGCGGCGGCATCGCGCTCTTGAGCGTGTCGGGCGCTCCGGAAGGCCGCGGCGTGGCGACCGGAGACGCATGGGCGATGTCATCCCGCGGTGGCACCACGCTCTTGACCGTATCGGGTGCATCGGAAGTGCGCGGCGTGGGGAACTCGCTGGCTCGTCTCCGCTGTTCACCCGAGGCCGACTGCTCCGCCTCGTCCTCGACAGAGATCGGCGCTTCCTCGTGCGGCGCGCGCCGAGAGCCCGCTGGTTCCCCAAAGATGTGCGCGTGGGGAAGCTCCGGCGGTCCGCCAAGCTCCTCCCACTCGCAGGCAAAGGGAGTCAGAACAGAGAGCATCTTCTCGATGCTCGGCTGCCGTCGGTTGGGATCTTCGTCAAGGGCGGTTTTTATCATCACCTGAAGCACGGGAGGAATTCCCGCGGGGAAACTCCGGTGAGGGGCCCACGGCGAGAGCGCGCGTTTGCACAGGAGCTCGTACATGAGGGTGCCGAAGCCGTAGACGTCCGCGCGAGGTCCCAGCCGACCACCCGAGATGAGCTCCGGCGGTGCATACCCGTACGGATCTTGGCGAGCTTCCTCCGCACCGAGCTGAAAGAGACGCGCGAACCCGAAGTGCGTTATCGCGTAGCGGCCATCGCCGACGATGAAGGCCCGATCGGGACTGAGGGCGCCATGGATGATGGAGAGCGCATGCGCACGCATGAGACAGCGGCCGATGTTGATCAGCACCTTGAGATCCGCCGGCCCGAGGTCGTTCTCGCGCGTCGCGTCGACCAACGGGATCGCATCGCTGAGCACCGGGGTCGCTGCCCATGCTACGGAGCCGCTCACCCCGCCGTAGAGCACGCGGACGATCTCCGGGACCTCGTCCGAGAGGTGCTGAAGGCGCGCGATGTCTTCAGCGAACACGGCCTCATCGAGAGGCGTACCGTCGCGGACGTGCAACCAGACGAGATCCCTCTTGTCGCCGATTTGCCGCGCGAGGAAGTGACGGACCATGCCGCGCTCCTCGTTCAGGATCTCGTGGCCTTCCCAGACATGGCCGATGGCTACCATACGAGCTTGACCTCCGCGCCTCCGGCTCGCGTCCTGATCTCGGCCTTGCCCCGGGGAAAGACCACATAGACGACGGTCGCGACGCCGAGCGCTGCGCCTGTGACGAGGGCAGCCGTGCCCAAGCCATGGAACACGTTGGCTCGTGTGTTGGCCGCGTTCGCTTCGTCGTAGACCTTGCTGAACTGTGCACTGCTCGGGAGCATCGAGCCGTCTTGCAAGCGAGACACCTTGGCAGCCGTTTCACGCTCCGCGGCGTCGCTGGCCAGGCGAAGGCCGACGCCTGCACCGAGCAGGGCGACCGAGCCGGCCGCGCCGGTGCCGACGATCCAGGGGTTCCGCCGGGAGAGCGCCGACGCTGGAGCGACCCGAGCCGGCACACCGGATCTCGCAGAGGAGGCCTTCGGAACCTCGAAGGTGAGGGAGACGTGCCGCGAGTCCCCCGCCGCCACCTTCACGAGCGCACGGGCCACCTGCCCCTGCTTTCCCGTCGCCGTGACCTCGTGCTGTCCGGGCGCGACGAAGACACGACCGCCCGGGCTCACCTCGCGACCGTCCACGATGATCCGCGCCGTGCCCGGCGGGGCGCTCACCTGGAGTTCCGCCATGCGCCCCCGGACCGCCGCGAGATCGGCGTGTCTCACCTCGTAGCGGCGGCGCTCCAGGTCGTTGGTCGGTGCGGGCATCTGCTCGACGCACTTGGTGAGCTCCTCCTCGGCCTGCTCGAGGCGGTCGAGGCGCAGATCGAATTGCCCGAGCTGGCAGATGGCCATCGGCGTGGGATCGAGCGCGTAGATCTGCGCCCAGTAGTCGCGAGCGCGAGCGATCTCAAGCCGCTTCGCGGCCTTCTCCGCCTCTTGCATCAACTCTTGAACTTTTCGGTCCCGCTCGGATGGATCAGCGGCGCCAACGGAAGGGAGCAAGAGGACCGCGGCGAAGGTCGCGGCGCGTGATGCGCGCGTAAGGAGAGCAGCAGGGCGCACGGTTCACCTCGTTGGGGGCTGATACACGCTTCCATGAATTGCCTCGCCAGACTCGATGGGATCCTATCCGGCGCGGCGTTGCTATCTACATCATCCAGAGGTCGGCGGGGAGCGTCCCACGCGTCGCTGTCTCGCGCGGCGAGGCAGTCGCATTGCGTCTTCGGCTGTGAAATTCCCGGCAGGTGTCAAAAAAGTGCATGCGGTGAGCGGGACAGACAGCCACGACCCGGGAAGTGCGTGCGTTCATGGTGGAACCACAGCGCGCCGCCCGAGGTCGATGTGCCAGCGGCCGGTTGGCCGTCCACGGGAGGGCTCAGGAGACGCGACGCGCGAGCCGAGCGCGACGGACCGGCAACGTGTGCGACCTACACGTCCCTGCGAGGGGTCGCGCCGGATTCCGTTGTCGCAAGAAATTGCGTGTGCCGTTCGCGTTTACAGCCGAGCGGACGCGAGGGAGATCGGCAAGCCTGCGACGGCGGCCAGCGGCCCCAAGGTACCGTGCGCGATGGAGGTGTGCAGGGTCCCAACGTGGCGCCCGCGTTCCGCACCGCGGTGCGCCGCTCGGATCCGCGGCGCACGCCGAGCGCCCCGAGGCGGCCGCGCTGGTGTGGCGATGTCCGCGAGCTGCGGCATGCGCCGGTGGCCTGCTGACGACCGCTCTCTTGGAGCTGCACGACGGCGCCGGTGCTTGATCGTTCCGCGCGCGGGCAGCTCGTCGGGGAACGCGCCGTGGGGCACGTCGCGGTCACCGCGCGCTGACGGCCGAACGCCTGGGGCTGCGCACGATGCGGCCCGTGCAGCAGCGTCGCCCGCCACCGCGGCCCGACGGCCACGCGTCTGGAGCCGCCGATGGCGCAAGGGTAGCTGCTCCTGCCATATCGACCCTCCGTTGTTGTCGTGTTTAGGGTTCGGACGGAGCCTGAACGAGAGCCCGTGAGGAGGCCCGAAATGGTAATTCTGATGATCCGGTAACTCGTCGCGAGTTACCGGGATCTGGTCAGGCGAAGAAACGCTCTGGTGACACGCAGTTAGGTCGTTTCGACGGAGCGCCCGAGGGGCCGATCTTGGGGGGGCGATTTGGTAATTCTGCGCGGGTGCCAGGCACCATGATCCGCGGTGCTGCCCGATCGGTGCGCGGGCTAACTAGAACGGTGCCCCCTCGTCGAGGTCGTCATCGGCGCTTTCGTTGTCGGGGTCGCTGTTGGACTCGAGCTTGCCGGCGAGGTGGAAGGCGATCAGGGACATGACCTCGTCGAACTGGTTGGCCTGCTGCTCGGCGGCGTCGTCTCCATGGGGCTGCGCGGTGGGGCTGCCCTGCTCATCGGCTCGGGGCTTCTTCTCGCCGGGCTGCGCGCGGGGGTAGGCGGGTCGCCCCCTCTGGCGCTTGGTCGCCTTGGCGGCATTCGGCTCGTCCGAGGGTGGCGGCATCCGGCGCGGCGGACGCTCGCCCGCGAGGACCTTGCGGGCCCTCTCCTCCTGCTCCACGACCGTCTCAGCGTACGCCACGAAGCGCAGCGCGTAGAACGGGACGCCGGCCATATCGAGCTTTTCACCCAGAAGGGGCGGCAGCCGCGCGATCCGTGCGTACTGGCTCCGGCGCGCCTTCGACACCTGCGCGCGCACGTTCGGCGGCGTCTGGTACCAGAAGGCAGCGCACCAGGCATAGGTGATGAATTCCGGCACCAGCAGACGCTCTTGGTGACGTTCGTCGAAGCCGTAGGTCGTCACGAAGCGGGGCGGCGGGGGCCTCCTGCGGCGCTGGAAGCGCCCTCCATCGCCGCCTGGCGTGGGCGCCAGGCGCGCGGCTTCTTCCTGGAGGCGCTTGTGCTCCCGCTCCAGCTCCGCCGCCCTGCGCTCGAGCGCCCGCTCCCGTCGCGCGAGCTCCCGCCGCTCCTGCTCGATCTGATGGCGCTCGAAGGCGACCTGCATCTCCTGCTCGTGGTGGTCGCTGCGGTCCTGGGTGAGCAGCTTAACGACCACCGGCAAGCCCACGACGAGGGCTGGTGCGGCAGCGGTGAGGGCATGGACCAGCGGCGAGGGCTGCGGTGACTGGGCGGCCTGCGGCGGCTGTGGTGGCTGCGTGGCCGGCGGGGGCCGCCGGTCAGGGAAGTCCATCCGTCCCAGCGTACGGATGGACGCGGCCGGGTCGAATCCATACCCGGTTTACGACGGCGTAAACCGATCGCGTCCTTAGCGCCATCGCTGCCGGATGCCGATACATTTCGCAGGGTTGGCCGTACAGCCAAGGAGGGATCAAGCGTCGTTTGTCGCGGCGCTGCGCGCAGGAACGAGCTTCGTACCAAGCGGGACGCGCAAGCGAAGTCGAGGTCGACGCCGGTGAGGGCAGGGTCGTCGATGTCCGCCAAGTCGGGGGCATGGCGGCCCTCCTCGAGTGCCTCGGCGCGGCTGCTCGCCGCGGCGTTCGTGCAGGTCGAGGCGTGCATCGGCCAGCTCGGGGCCGTAGCTCGCCAGCGTCCGCCTCGACGTCGGCGGCCGCTCCCCGGTCGACCAGGGCCGCGGCGCCAAGCCGGCGCACGAAGAGCTCGCCGGCGACGGCCCCGAGTTCGACCAGGTGGACGGCCACGGCCCCGAACTCGCCGGCGCTGAGCACCAGTGTCCAGGCATCAGCGCCCGACGTGGCGGTCGATGCGCGCGGACCGCCCCGAGCTCGCCGGCGTCCTCCTCAACGCCAGCGCCCGCTCCCTGGTCGACCGGGTCGTGGCGCCGAGCCCGCGCACGAGGAGCTCGCCGGTGACGGCCCCGAGCTCGACCAGGTAGACGGCCACGGCCCCGAGCTCGCGCGGCGCTTTTTCCTGAAGTAGTGGTGAGCGGGCGGGAGGGATCGCGTAGGCCGCAGAGCTCAAGGATCGCGCACGACGGGCGAGAACTCCGATGCCGTTCGGGATCCATGTGGTAGAGTCCCGGCGAAACGGCGCTGAACCCCTATGGGCGCGCGGATCGTCCCGAGCAGGGGGCCGACGTCGGTCGATGAAGCTCCGAGGACCAGCACATGCCCAGCGAGTTGCAGACTCTCGACACGATCTTTAATAGCCGAGTCTTCCGGATCCCCGATTACCAGCGCGGCTACGCGTGGGGGGAGCGGGAGCTGAAGGCGTTCTGGCAGGATCTTGACCGTCTTGGCAGCGACCAAAAGCACTACACCGGCCAGCTCACGGTCGAGCAAGTTCCCAATCAAGGGTGGAAGGCTTGGGACGAGGATCGCTGGCTCATCGAGGGCAAAAACTATAAGCCCTTTTACGTCGTGGATGGGCAGCAGCGCCTCACGACGGCCATCATTCTCGTCAAGTGCTTACTTGACTGTGTGTCAGACGATACAATGCTGACATTTACCGACAAGCCCGATCACATCAAGAAGTACCTCCTTCAGGCCAGCACCGTGAGTCGTTCATACCTATTTGGATACGAGCGGGACAACCCGAGCTACGAGTACCTGAAGACCCAGATTCTTGGTCAGCCTTCGAATCAGTACCAAGGTACCGAGACGACCTATACCGCCAACTTGTGCGGAGCGCGCGACTTTTTCCGCGCTCGGCTGAAGGGGGCGCTGCTCGAGAACATCGAGCGTTGGTTCAAGGCCCTGACGCAGCGTTTCATGTTTGGATGGTATGAAGTTGAGGGCGACCTCGATGTGTTCATCGTGTTTGAGACAATGAACAATCGTGGCAAACCACTCTCGCGACTGGAACTGCTTAAGAACCGGCTGATTTACCTGTCGACGCTGGTCCCCAATCCAGCGACCGACAGCGATCGCCAGGCATTGCGACGCAACGTGAACGATGCGTGGAAGACCGCCTATGAGTTTCTGGGCCGAAGCAAAGATCGTGTTCTAGATGACGACGAGTTTCTTCGCGCACATTGGACTATGTACTTCACCTATGCGCGCGACGACGCGGGGCAGTTTGCATCATTTCTGCTCGATAGGCACTTTACCTCGGAACGTGTCGATGCTGGCGTGTTGACTGCCGGCGAACTGCAGCACTATGCCACCAGCGTGCAGGAATCGGTGAAGGCGTGGTACTCGATCAATTTCCCCGCCGATGCCGCCGGACTCGCTCCCGAGGTCAAGCTGTGGCTCGAGCGACTCGACCGTGTTGGCCGGGGAGCATTTGGTCCGCTGGTCATGGCTGCGCTCCAGAAGAACGCGACTTCTGCTGCCTTGGTGTCTCTCCTGATGGCGGCCGAGCGCTTCGTCTTTGTTGTTGGCCGGCTGTGCCAACGAAGGGCGGACACCGGCGACAGCGAATTTTATCGATTGGCTGGCGAAGTGTTTCGCGGCGAAAAGAGCCTTTCGGATGCGACGAAAGCCATTCGCGAAAAGACAAGCATCTACTTCTCTCGCGAGAAGATGATTACGGATATGCGAGAAGAGCGAGAAGGTTTCTATAGTTGGGGGGGGATCCGGTATTTCTTGTTCGAGTACGAACAGGAGCTGAAGCGGCTGGCCGGGATGAACACTGAGAAAATCAGCTGGCAGAGTTTTGCCGCGTCAAAGAAGGATCACGTCACGATCGAGCACATCTACCCGCGAACGCCAAAGGCCGGCGAGTGGCCCACGTTCGATGCAAGGGACGAAACGGAGCGTCGCGCGCTGCTCCATTCGCTCGGGAACCTTCTTGCTCTTTCAGCCAGTAGGAATTCGACGTTCTCCAACAGATCGTTTGTTGATAAGCGGCAGGACGCCGATTGCGGGTACTCGAAGGGATCCTATAGCGAGATCGCTGTCGCGCAGGAGACGAATTGGACGCCGCAGATGATCCTGAGCCGCGGCCTCACGATGCTTCTCTATTTGGAGACGCGATGGCAGATCTCCTTGGGCTCGCGCGCAGAGAAGCTGCGACTACTTCGTGTAGAGTTCTTGGAGCCGGCAACGCCCCAGCCGTAACTTTTCTTAAAGTCCGCCGAACAAGCCGCTGGAGTCCGACGCACGGACGCGCGCTACGCCCGCGGCTTAGCGGCCAGGTGTTGTGCGGCAAGCGTCGTGCCAAGTGGGGCCTCGCCCGCGACTGAAAACGTGTTGACCAGAGCCAACGATGGCGCGCATCGTGAACACGACTATCGGCAGTCACAAGGCCGACGGCCCAGAGCACCTAAGGCATTTCATGGCAGCCACACGCAAAGGACGCGAACCTTCCCTCCTGTCTCTGTTCGTCAAGAACTGGGGCGGCTTTGAGGAACTGATCGCCAACATGCACAAGACTGGAAGTGTCTCTGTGCAGCGAGACGTGAAGCTGACCGGTGTGAGAGGCGTTCCCCGGCAGATCGATGTTCTGGTTACGCATCTGGAAGGCCCGTACCAATTCAGGACCATCATCGAGTGCAAATATTGGAATTCAAAGATCAAGAGAACGCACGTTGATGCCATGGTCACGGCAATTCAGGATCTGAATGTGTCCAAGGGCGTCTTCTTCACGACAAAAGGGTACCAATCCGGCGCCAAGAAGCTGGCCAAGTCAGCCGGCATTGACATATTTGTGGTGCGAGAACTGACGGATCACGAATGGGGGGGGCCGGGTAGGCTGTGGGATTTCTACGTTCAGGTCATTTCACGCTCGATCGGAAACCTTAAACTCAACGAAGTGTTTGCCGTGCAAGGCGCCGGCTTGCAGGCGCCCCAAATCTCTGTGTCCATTGGACTCGGCCCCGGCGAGGGCAGAACGGAAACGCCGGCGTTCAATGCGCAGAAGGCGCCGCATGAATGCACGCTCGAATACTTGTTGGAGATCGGCTCGCGCAAGGCGCTTGATCAGGTGGACATCGCTTCCACTACGTTTAACAATAGGACAGACTGCGTAGTGTACCTGAAGGTGGAGCGCGTGCTGATGCCGTTTGATCCGCCGCTACAAATCAAATTCGGCGACGTCTGGTTTGCGTGTCCTTCTATCGAATTCGATCTCGGTATCAGAGTGGACCAGAAGCGGATTCATGGTGACAGGGCTAAGCACTGGGCACACGCCGTGGCCATCGAGGACTGCATCAACGAGGTCTCCTATGCTGCCGGCAAACGACACGCCGACAAGTTCGCAACCATTGCGCGGATGTCCGATGCCCAGGATCAGTCGAATCAAAGTGGAGATGATGTGGTAAAAAATGGATCGCTTATTAGGGTTTTTTCGCCCGAGCTCTTCGATTTTCGTGAAGTGTCAAATCTGGTTCCAGTGGTCATTCCGGGTCTCATGTCTTTGAGGCCGAATACGTAGGTGGGTGACGTGCGGAGCCAACAAATGAGCCCAAAGTCTTATGGAAGCAAGCTTCGCGCCTCTAAGAAACGTGGAAGGGCGCGCGCCAGCGAAAACGACAGGATGCGGCTGGGGAGATGGCTGAGCGAAGCGAACTCGTGATGAAGGTGCAGGACTTGCTCTTCAGGGTGTTGACGCTCAGGCTGGCTGATGGCTCGCCGAGCTGACCCCTCGATGGTCATCGCGGGCGTGCTCGGTGGGCGTCAAGGAGGGCGATGGCCATCCCTGAGGCGTGCGCCGCTGGCGGCCTCGTGATGCCATCATCGCTTGACCGTCGACGCCGGCGCCGGCGGCGGCAGAAAGCTCCTGTGCCCCGCAGGCCACCCGGGCGGTCGAGCTCTTCGGTACACCGAGCAGCACGGCGAGTCCGAGCAGCTCGCCCGCGCTGGACGCGATCACGGGCCGATGCTAGCCAGCCGCCCCAACCGACACCTCCGGAGGTACCCGATGTCCGACGAGCCCCTGACGAAAGACGAACGGACCGCGCTTCGCGAGGCGATTCTCTCTGCCTTTCGCAAGGGCGACCTCAAGATCCTCGTCCAGGATACGCTCGACGTCGACCTCGACGTGGTGGTGGAGGACGGCCCGTACGGCGCCGTCGTCGCGAGCTTCATCGACTGGCTCAACAGCCAGGGCAAGGTGCGCGAGCTCGTTGCCGGCGCGCGGCGCGACAACCCGGGAAACCCCAAGCTACGGGCGTTCGAGGCCGCCTACGTCCAGGCACGCGCGCCGGAGGCCGGCCATCCTGCAGGCGCGGTGCTCTCGTCACGGTTGCGCGCCGAGCTCGCGAGCTCGCTCGCGGCGATCCCGGCTCTCTCTCGCCGAGAGGCTCGCGACGAGCTCGTCGCGGCCGCGCCACGCGCTGGGTCGCTCAACCGAACCCCTTCGAACGCCCGCAACGACTTCGAGCTGCTCATCGACCAGCTTCCGGCTCGGCAGCTCTCCTCGCTCGTGGAGCGCGCCATCCCGCTCGCCGCGCACGATTCGGCACTCTCCCAGCGACTCCGGGAGATCGCAAGCTCGCTGTCGAGCGCGGATTTCCGCGTGCCCACGCCCGCGAAGCTGCCGAGCGGAGACACGCCCGACCCCGAGCTCCTCCTCTTCGGCGGCGTCGATGCCCGCCTCGCGCGCTCGTTCCTGGAACGGGCGCTCCAGGTCGGGAGTAGCACCGCGCGGCTCAAGGTGCCGCGCTGGTTCAACGGCGTCGCGGACGGGGGCTACGGCTACGGCACCGGCTGGATTGTCGCGCCCGGCCTCCTGATCACCAACGACCACGTGATCGACGCGCGCGATCGCACGTTTGAGCAGCGCTCCGAGCCGGACGACTACCGCCGGCAGGCCGAGCGCACGGAGGCCTGGTTCGACTATTTTCAGGAAGGGCCGGAGCCCGTGTCCGCGACCGCATCAAGCCTGGTCGCGTTCAACGTGGATCTCGACGTCGCCCTCGTCCGTTTCGACGCTCCGGCCGCGTTCGCCGGCCGCACGCCGCTTGAGCTCGTCGCGGTCCAACCCCGGTTATCTCCGAGTCACCGGCTTAACATCGTCCAGCACCCCGCCGTTGGTCAGCCGCCCGTCGGCGGGCCGCAGCGGTACGCGATCCGCAACAACTTCTTCGCGAACATAGACGCCACGGGGCGCCTGGTCCGGTACGTCACGGATACGGAGCCGGGCGCCTCCGGGTCGCCGGTGCTGGACGATGACTGGAAGGTCATCGCGCTGCATCACTCGTCGATCCCCATCCCGCCGCGGCACGTGTCGACGCTGGACATGCCCCGGCCCGTGGTCACCCGCTATCACAACGAGGGCATCGCGATCCACGCGATCCTTGATTGGCTCCGGGCCGACAATCCGCAGATCCACGCAGAGATCGTCGCCGCCCGCGCATGACCACGGAGCGAAGGCCGCCGGGCAGCGGCCGCGGAACCGCCTGCCGGCGCGGCGCTTGCTGTAAACTCCGCGGCATCGCAGAGCGAGAAGCATGGCAGGGATGAGCTCGAAGGTGGACCGATCGATGATCAAGGACCTCCATGAGGCGCTCCTCGCCGCGTATCCCACGTACAGCGAGCTCGAGCGGATGGTCCGCGTCGAACTCGGTGAGAACCTCCACACCATCGCCGCGAACAGCAATCTCAAGGATGTCGTCTTCGAGCTCCTCAAGTGGGCCGAGACGCGCGACCTCATCGGCGATCTGCTCGGCGTCGTGCGCGCAGCGAACGAAGACGCCGCGGCGCGAGCGAGCGTCGCGGCACGCATCCCCGAGACGTTGCGCCCCGGCCTCTACGCGCGCTCTCCCCGCCTCGATCGAACCGTCGCCGCCGTCCTCGTGGCGCTTGACGAGGGGCACCGAATCGTCGCGCTCTATGGCCGGCCCGGCGACGGTAAGACTCAGGTCGGCCAGCAACTCGCGGCCCGCCGCGAGGGCGATGTCTACTTTGCGCTCCCACGCGTCGACGAGCACGGCAACGACGATGTCTGGCGCGATGGTCTCCGATCCCTGGCATCGGAGCTGCTCGGACCGTCCTCCGACGCGCAGGACGCGGCCGCGGCGGCGGCGAGGATCCGGAAGGCGCTCGCTCGTCGAGGGGACGTGCGCCTCATCCTCGACAACGCCGACCGCCCGAGCCCGATCGACGTCGGCTCGCTATTGCCGGCCGGCACGCCGGCAACCTGCGTCCTCATCGGCGCGTACGATCAGGGCGTTGCGCGGTCGGTCCAGCTGCCGCAGCCCACCGACGACGAGTTCCGCGACATCTTCCGGCAGAGCGCTGGGCCGGACGTCTCGCTCTCCTCGGAGCAATCTCGCGTCCTCGCCGACATCGGCGCCGCGGTGAGCAACAGCGCGATCGTCGCGTTGTGCATCGGCCAGGGGTGCTCGTCGGCGCACCTGTCGGAGGATCTCGGCACGTACCGCCGACTGCTGTCCGAGGCGGGCTTGTCGGACGAGGAGCGGATCCAGCGGGTGATCGACAAATGCTGGGCCTCGTTGGGGCGCGAAGAGCGCGAGCGGGTCGCCTTCGTCGCCGCGTTCGGCGAGGCGGAGATCCCGCGCTCGTGGATTCCGGAGCGGCTCGCCGCCGGCAGCCCGAGGAGGTGGAAGCTGCTCGATGCTGCCGGCGTGATCGAGCGCGTCCACGATCGCGTCCGCATCCATCGCCTGATCGCGCGGCACGCCGAGAGCCAGTGCGACGTCGACGTGACGGCGGATCTCACGGCGGTGCTGGAGGCCTGGACCGACGATCTGGACGTCCTCGACGAGCTGAAGCTCGACGGCATCCGAGCGCACGCGTTCCTGCACGCTGTTCGGGCTCTGGTCAGACGCGGCTCCCTCCGCGGGACCCCGGCCGCTGTGGCGGCAATCGAGAAGACGTACATCGATCTCGCGCCGATCCGCGGCGACCAGTCCGCGCTGGAGAAGCGCGTCCGCTTGCTGGTGCCCGAGTCGCGCGACGTAGCGACGTTGCACCCGGCGGTGCTCGGGCAGATCGTCGACACCCTGGGCAAGGTGGCGCACCCAGACCTCGCGCGCCTGCGCGGCCAGGCTCTCGCCGAGCTGCGGCGGCGCGTCGCTGCGCACCCGCTTCCCGAAACGATGGCCGACGAGCGTGCCTGGCTCGACGCGTCAGCGGTGCATCACCTGGGCAAGCACCTCCAGAAGAACGGCGCGTCCGACGCGGAGCGGCGGGAGGGCGCGGCGCTGTTGAAGGACGTCGACCGCTACGCGGCACTGGTCCCGAGGACCTCGCCGTACGCCGCGCGCTGGCGCGTCAGGGCCGCAACCGCCCGCTTGCAACTCGCCATGGAGAAGATCGTTCCGACGGAGGAGGCGGCGACGCTCTTGCTCGAGATCGTCGACGATCCGCAGTTCGAGAGACCGAGATATCTCCGAACGAAGATCATTGAACGACTCCTCCGTCTCGGACGCGTGCCGCAGGCGATCTTGCCGGAAGCGCGTCGGGGCGAGCTGCTCGCCCAGGGCCTCGGGCTGTGCAAGAGCGTCGCCAATCCGACCACGCAGGCCGAGTTTCTTCAGTTTGCCGGCACCGAGATCGGTCGCATGCGCGAGCCAGCCATCTGCGAGCTGCTCCTCCGCGCGGCCGATGCGGTGCTCGCGCGCCTCGATCCCGCCACGAGGGACTACAAGCGCGCCGCGGCGTCGATCGCGCACGCGTTCCACAAGGCCGCGGAGCTTCGCGCCGACACGCGCGCCGTCGAGGAGCTCTCGAGGGCGCTCGAGCTGTACGCCAGGGCCGATGTTGGTCGGTTCGTCGGAAATCGCGCGGCGGCCGTCCTGCGCGATCTCGGCTTACCAGACGAGGCGTTAGCCATCCTCGACGTCATCATCGAGGCCTTGCCGATAACTGGCGACGACACATACTGGATCGGTCTTGAGCGCGCCAAGGCCCTTCGATGGGCAGGTCGAGGGAGCGAAGCAGAGTCTGTCGTCAACCTGCTCTTGTCGGAGCATCCACGGTACGTGACCAGCCTGACGGACGAGCGCGCAAAGGAGCTGTGTACGACGGGTCGGTGGCAGGATGCCGCCGCGCTCCTCACGGATAATGCGCTCCGGTACGAGCAAGAGGGGCAAACCATGTTTGCAGAGCGGTGCCGGCGCTGGCTGGCGAACCGCGAGGAGGAGCAGCGCGGGCCGGGGGGACTGCTCGAGGACGAATGGCTCTGTGAACGACGACGCTCTACGCTGAGCGTCGTAGAGCGCTCGTCGGTCGACACCGTCGCACGACAGCACGCAGACTCGATTCTGCGATCGCTGCGCAGCAAAACGGCATAACGGCGGCGCGCTTGCGCGCAGCTAGCAGCGCCGGGGAGAGAGGGAGGGAAATTCAAACTTCACCCTTGGTGCCGCGCGAACTTCTAGTCGCTGAGCCCGCTCCGTCCCCCACTTCCTCCCTCGCGATGGTGTTAGTGAGCACCGTTGTTGATGCCGATGGTGCGCTTGTCGATCCAGCTCCTTGATGGCGGGGCGGCCGGCCCACCGCAGCGCGCCATCGCCGTGCCTCCACAAGCCGTGGCGCCCAGCCCCCGCGCAGGAGCGAAGAGCGCGAGCAGCAGCGCCAGGCCATCGCGCAGTACCGGCGAGCCTGCGAGCGCTGACAGGAGCGGCCGAGCAGGGGGCGCACCGCGTCCATGCTAACGCGCCCCCTCCAGGGGGTGGACGCGGAGCGGTCAGCCCCGCGAACGTTCGACCGGGGCGGGGGCACGTTCCGGCGAGCCGAGGTAGTCACGCGCCGACATCGACGGCGCGGGAAGCGCAGCGACGACCGGGGACAGCGAGGCGACGGGCGATGGTGCGGGGAGCGCAGCGACGATCGGCACAGGGCGGAGCGCTGGCAGCTCCTGCGCACCATGCGCCGCTGATATCTGCGATGGATCGCGCCATGTGATCCTGATCTGCTTGTCCTTCGTCGCCTCGACTTTCGAGGAGAACGCGCGGATTAGCGTTCGCTGGATGTCTACATGCAAGATGCTCCACTCGTCGACTATCTGCTGGACATACGCATGCGCGTGCTTCCGGGTCTCGATGGTGTCGTTGCCCACCATGTCTTTGAACTCGGTTTCCTTTGCTTCGATTGCTGCGAGCGCGTCATCGAGGCGATTCAGTTCTACCTTCACGTCCTCGACCGTGAAGAGCCCCTTCGCGACAAACTCCACGACGCGCTGTCGCGAGATCTTGATCTCCCGCCGCTGGGCGGCAAAATCCGGCTTTTCGATCTGGCGCGGCGGCCTGGTGAGCGAGGTGAGTAGCGAGCGAGCAAACGCCAGGAACTGCGCTCCCACAGCGGCGTCCGCTTCCGGCTGACGGAGCCATGCGGAGGACTTGCACCGCACGCCCTTCTCTTTCTGCTCAACATGGCCGCGGCAGACGTAGTAGCCGACTTTGTGTCGGCTGCTGCGGGGTACCGGAATCGCGGCAACGCTGCCGCCGCATTCTGCGCAACGGCAGATGCCTCGCAGCAAGTGGTTGGCGGTCGCAGACTCGGCTTGTGGCTTTCTCCCGCGGCGCCGGTCTCTCAGTGCAAGCTGGACGTTGTTGAAGGTCTCGTCGTCGATGATCGCCTCATGCGCGGGGATCCATTCAGCCGGAAGTTGCACGGCGCCGCGTGTCGCCTTCGGCCGCACGGCGGTTTTTGCAATGCGGCCCGTATAGACGCGGTTACGCAGCGCGATGAGCACCCAGGCGCGTCCGAACGCTTTGACGTTGCCGTACTCCTGGCGAAGCCGCTTCGCGATCTCGAGCACGCTGCAGCCTTCGAGCGAGAGCGCAAACATGCGGCGCACCACCGCGGCGTGCTCCGGAACCACGCGGAGCGGCAGCGGCGTCTTCGTTCCTTTGGGCTTCGGCTGGCGTTCGTAGCCGAACGGCGGCTGCCCCTCGACGAAGTACCCCTGGACGCGCAGGTGCTTGCGCCCGCCCTCGGTCCGCTCCTTGATCCGACGCCGCTCCTGTTCCGCGCCGACCGCCCAGTTGGCCAGCGTGTCCTCTGCCATCGGCGAGCGCGAATCGAAGCCCTTGTCAATGGCGACGAACACGGCGCCCTTGCGCATGATCTGCCGGACGTTCTTCACGATGAAGACCACGTCGCGGCCGAAGCGGTCGATGTCCGTCACGATCACCATGTCGCCGCGGCGGACGTCGGCCAGGAGAGCGGCGACCTTCTTCCTGTTCGCTTCGTTCTCCTCGCCGCCGCTCTCGACTTCCGGAAACAAGATCGGCTCCGGGAGCGCGTGGAGCCGGCAGTAGTTGCCGATCTTCTCGGCCTGGGCTTCCAGGGAGACGCCGGCGATCTCCTGCTCCCTCGTCGAGACGCGCGGGTAGCCGAGCGTCCGCCGGATCGCGGTGTTGGGGGTTGCGTCTCGCATTTGTTTCACCTGTCCGAAAGGTTGATCCTACTCTGGCCGACCAAGCTGAGCAAATCGCCGGTTTCAGCCGGATTTTCCGCCTCTCCTGCGTCTACTAAAAGCTCCGCGGCTCTGGGAAGGAGGGGTCGCGGCCCTCGTGGGTGGCGCGCCGGTGGCGCGGCAGCTCGGCGAGCTCGCCCGGCGGGAGCTCGTCCTGCGGCGGCACGAGGTGCGCATCGCCGGCGAGGTCGAATACCAGTTCCGCCACGCGCTGGTGCGGGAAGCCGCCTACGGCATGCTCACCGAGCGCGACCGCCGCGTCGGGCACGCGCTCGCGGGCGAGTGGTTGGACCGGGCTGGCGGCGCTGACGCCATGGCGCTGGCCGAGCATTTCGAGATCGGCGGCGCGCCGGCGCGGGCGGCGGACGCCTACTTGCGCGCGGCCGAGGAGGCGCTCCGGGGCGGCGATCTCGGCGCGGCGGTCGAGCGGGCTGACCGCGGTCTCCGCGGCGGTGCCGCCGGAGACACGGCAGGCAGGCTCCGCCGGGTCCAGGCGGAGGCCCATGTGTGGCGCGGCGATCTCTCCCTGGCCGTGGAGCGAGGCGCGGAGGCGGTCGAGCGGATCGAGCGCGGCTCGGCCGCATGGTTCTCGGCCATCACGCAGGCGGTCATCGCGCTGTCCAAGCTGGGCCGGCTCGATGAGATAGAGCGCTGGATGACCCTGGCGGCAGGCACAATCGCCACGGTCGAAGCGCAGAGCGTCAAGCTCGTCTGCCTCGCCAACGGCGCGACCCAACTGACCGTTGTCGGTCGCTACGCGGAGGGGCGCTCGCTCGTCGAGACCGTCGAGCGCGCTTTCATGAACATCAACGTACGAGACGTGAGGGCAATCGCGCAGCTCCACGAAGCGCGCTCTTGCCTCGCCATCTGCACGGGCGATCTGGTCGCCGGCATGGAGAGGATGGGCGTCGCGCTCCGCGCCTTCGAGCAGGCCGGTGATCACCGGAATGCCTGCAGCGCACGCGCCGGTCTGGGCTGCGCTCACGCGGAGCTCGGCGACTTCAAGGGGGCCGAGACGATGCTGCGCGCGGCCCTGGAGGAGGCCGACCGGATGCACTTGCACGACCTGAAGCTCGCCTCGAAAGCGAACCTCGCGCAGGTCCTCACCTATCGCGGCCAGCTCGTCGAGGCGCGGGCGCTTGCCGAGGCCGCTGCGTCGGAGAGCCAGCAAGCGGGCATCGTGCGCACAGAGCTGTTCGCTCGCTGCTACCTCGCCAAGGTTTGCGTCGCCCTCGGCGATCTCGATGCCGCCGAGCGCGAAGCGCGCGCCGCGGTTGCGCTCTCGCCGAGCGCCCCGACGCTCGGCGTGCAGGCCTCCGCGGTCCTTGCTCGCGCGCTGCTGGGGCTCGGCCGCACCGAGGAGGCCATCACGACGGCCGCCGAGGCGAGCTCCCTGCTGGAGTCGTTCGGCACGCTCGAAGAGGGCGAGTCGCTGGTGCGGCTGGCCTTCGTCGAGGCGCTCGCAGCGGGTGGAAGGCAGGACGAGGCCGCCGCCGCGATCGCGTCCGCCAGGGCGGCGCTGCTCGCGCGCGCCGACAAGCTCAGCGACCCGGGCTGGCGCGGGCGCTTCCTGCGCGACGTCCCGGAGAACGCCCGCACGCTCGACCTCGCGCGGCAGTGGCTCGGCCGGTAGCTGAAGCCGCCGTGCTGGCCGGCCCGCCTCCGGCTGCCTGAGCTCCTTTTTGCCAAGGCCGCTCAAGTTGCCTGTGATTCCGAGACCTCCTGCTGAGGATCACCCCCGCGGCGCTTGCAGCATGCGCTGACGGCAGACAAAAGGTCACGATGTTCATCGGCGACCCTTCGCCCATCTGTCGAGCTGTCCGGCTCGAGGGAGAGACGTTCTGAAGGCTACGCCGGATCGTCCGTGCCTCTGGCCGGACCGGGGGGCGGCGAGCCCTGGCATGTCCGGGAACTTTCCGACGCACGACCCCTGCAAGAGGGGGCAGGTCGCGGATGAGCTGCAGCTGAAGGCGGCCCTCCTCGATCAGGTCAGCGAGGTGGCCTTCGCCTGGGAGCTCGGCGGCACGCGCGGCATCGTGTACTTTGGCCCTGGAGCCGAGCAACTCTACGGCTTCCCGGCGCGTGAAGCCATCGGGCGGTCGAGCCACGCTCTCCTGTCCACCGTGTTCCCGGTGCCGCTCTCGCACATCGAGAGCGTGCTCGAGCGCGAAGGCCGCTGGGCGGGCGAGCTCCAGCACACGACCCGCGATGGGCGGCAGCTCCTGCTCGAGAGCCGGATGCGGCTCGTCGAGCGGATCGAGGGGAACGAGCGCCGGCGGCTGGTCCTGGAGACGGGGCGCGACATCACCGTCCGCTGGCGCGCCGAGGAGGGCCTGCGCAAGAGCGAGGAGCGGTTGCGGCTGGCCCTCGAGGGCGGCCAGCTCGGCATCTGGGAGTGGGATGTGCCGAGCGGACACGTCTTCTGGTCGCGCGAGGCGTTCGAGCTCGTGGGCGTCAGCGATGCGCAGCTCGGCAGCCACGTGGACGGCTTCACCCGGCTGATGCACCCCGACGACAGGGACGCCGTGTGGGCGCAGGTCGAGAGCGCGCTGCGCGGGGAGGCAGAGTACTCGTGCGAGTTCCGCATCATCGACTCCAGCGGTCGCGAGCGCTGGATCTACAGTCGCGGGCTGGTGCAGCGGGACCGCGAGGGGCGGCCGCTCCGGATGACGGGCGTGCTCGGCGACATCACCGCCCGGAAGCTCGCCGAGCTGGCCCTGCGCGAGAGCGAGGCGCGCTTCCGGAACATGGCGGATCACGCGCCCGTCATGATCTGGGTCACGGGCCCCGACGGGTCCTGCTCGTACGCCAACCGGAGCTGGCTGGACTTCACGGGGCAGACCGAGTCGGCCGTCCTCGGCCTCGGCTGGCTCGAGGCGGTCCACCCCGAGGATCGGCCGGCGGCAGCGGAGGCGTTCCTGCGGGCCAGCGGGCGGGGCGAGGCCTACAGGACGGATTTCCGCGTGCGCCGCAGCGACGGCGTGTACCGCTGGTGCCTCGACTCGGCGTCGCCGCGGCTCGGCCCGCGCGGCGAGTACCTCGGCTACATCGGCTCGATCATCGACATCACCGAGCGCAAGAACGCGGAGCTCCTGCTGCAGGAGAGCGAGGACCGGCTCCGCCGCGCGGTGATGGCGGCCCCGTTTCCCATGATGATTCACGCCGAGGACGGGCAGATCATCAACATGAACCGCGCGTGGCTGGACCTCAGCGGGTACACCCGCGAGCAGCTCCCCACCGTCGAAGCGTGGACCGAGAGGGCCTACGGCCCGCGGAAGGGCGCCGTCCGCGCCGCGATCGAGGTCATCTATGGCCTGGAGGGCAAGCCGATCGAGAACGAGTTCACCATCACCACGGCGAGCGGCGCCCGGCGCACGTGGGCGTTCAGCGGCGCGCCGCTCGGGAAGGACGCGGCGGGGAGGCGCCTCGTCATCAGCGCTGCCCACGATATCACCGAGCGGAAGCGGATCGCCGACGCGCTCCGCGAGACCGAGGCGCGGTTCCGGGAGCTGGCCGACGCGATGCCGCAGATCGTCTGGACGGCGGGCCCCGACGGCCATGTCGATTACTTCAATCGCCAGTGGCACGAGCGCACCGGCACGACGGAGGCCCAGGCGCTCGGTGAGGGCTGGGTCTCCGCCTTGCACCAGGACGATCGCGAGAGGTGCCTGGCCTTGTGGCACCGAGCGGTCGTGACCGGCGAACCCTATGAGATCGAATACCGCCTCGGGGGTGCCGCCGGCCGCGAGCACCGCTGGTATCTGGGCCGCGGCGTGCCTGTCCGCGGGCCGGACGGCGACATCGTGCGGTGGTATGGCACCTGCACAGACATCCACGACCAGAAATGTGCGGAGGCGAGGCTGAAGGAGGCGGATCAGCGCAAGGACGAGTTCCTGGCGATGCTGGCGCACGAGCTGCGCAATCCGCTCGGGCCCATCCGCAACGCGGTCGAGATCCTGCGGCGCGTCGCGGGGGAGCAGCGGTCGCTCGCGCGGGCGTGCGGCGTGATCGATCGGCAGGTGTCGCACATGGCCCGGCTGGTGGACGACCTGCTCGACGTCTCGCGCGTGGCGCGCGGGAGGATCCAGCTCCGGAAGGAGCGCTGCGACCTGGCCAGGCTGCTCCGGCAGACCGTCGAGGACTACCGCAGCACGCTGGAGGCGAGCGGCCTGTCGCTCGCGCTGGAGCTGCCGGCCGAGCCGGTCTGGGTCTCTGGCGATCCCACGCGGCTGTCGCAGGCGGTCAGCAACGTGCTGCACAACGCCAACAAGTTCACCGACGCCGGGGGCCGGGTGACGTTCATGCTGTCAGCGACCTCGGAGAGCTCCGCGACCATCCTCGTCCGCGACACGGGCATCGGGATGGATCCGGCGATCCTGGGGCGCATGTTCGAGCCGTTCAGCCAGGCCGATCGGAGCCTGGATCGCAGCCGGGGCGGGCTCGGCCTGGGGCTGTCGCTCGTGAAGGGCGTGGTCGAGCTCCACGGCGGCACGGTGTCGGCCGAGAGCGCGGGCATCGGTCATGGGACCGAGATCGCCCTCCATCTGCCGCTCTCGCGGGGGCCCGAGTCGTCCCCGGAGCGCGCGGCGCCGTCGTCATGTGTCGACTCGAGATCGCTGCGCATCCTGATCATCGAGGACAACCAGGACGCCGCCGAGACCCTGCAGGCGCTCCTCATCATGGATGGCCATCGGGTCGAGGTGGCCCTTTCCGGTCATGCCGGCGTGGAAGCGGCCCGCTCGTTCCGGCCGGAGGTCATCCTGTGTGACATCGGTCTCCCCGGCGGCATGGATGGATATGGTGTGGCGCGGGCCCTGAGAGGGAGCGCGGGGGAGGGGAGCGCGGGTGAAGGGAGCACGGGCACCTCGCCCTGGCTGATGATCGCGCTGACCGGCTATGGCCAGGAGGAGGATCGGCGTCGTGTGCTGGAAGCCGGCTTCGACGTGCACGTCATCAAGCCGCTGGATCCGCGCTCTCTGCAGGAGCTCCTGGCCTCGCTGCCGATCCCGGCGTGAGGCGGCCGGCGGCGTTCCTGGACCTTGGCGCGATCAGGCGCGGATCACGGCGACCTCGCGGCCGGCGGGGGTCAAAGCGGATTCGCGGCGGGTGCGCTCGGCGATGGGAGGCTGCCCCGAGCGCTGGTCGAAGAGGATGAGCCAGCCGCGCTGGAGCCCCAGCCCGGCGAGGTACTCGTCCAGCTGGGCGAGCCCCTCGGCCAGCGGATCGGGGCGACCGTCGCGCCAGACCTTGAGCTCGATCGCGAGCGTCGCGCCGGCGTAGCGAACGCAGAGGTCCATCCTGCCCCGGCCGATGGCGTACTCGCGGTCGACCGTGCCGCCGCCGTTCACGACGCGGTGGAGGAAGGCCATGAGGACGAGGTGCGGCGCGATCTCGTGGTAGGGCGCCACGCCGAGGAGCGTCTCGCCGTGCTGGCGCCAGAAGGACAGAAAGGCGTCGAGGAGACGATCGGCGTCGAGGCGGCCGTCCTCGGTGAGCCAGGTGGCTTTGATCTGGGGCAGCGATGCGCGGATCGGAAATGCGAGCTCGCGGACGATGATCTCGCGGTAGATGGGATTGGCGATGTCGAGACCGCCTTGCGAGGTCATGCGCACGAGACCTAGATCGACGGCGAAACGAAGGTCGTCAGGAGGCACATCGGGCAGCGTGGAGCCGGCGAGCATGGGCTCGATCACGGCGCGGATGCGCGGCTCGCGCAGGCGCTCCACGAGGCTGTCGAGGTGGGTGTCCTGCCGCTCGATGAGGATCTCCTTGGCGCGATCGACGTCCGCGATCGTGATGGCCTGCGCGCGATCCTTGACCAGGACATCGACGAGCTGGCGGGCGAGCGCGTTGACGAGCCACGGCTGGCCCCGGGTGAGCCCGACAGCGCGATCGACCGCATCTGGCTGAAACACCTGGCCTGTGTCCGAGGTGTGCTGGGCGTAGAGCGCGGCGACCTCGTCGCGGGTGAAGTTGCGCAGCGTGAGCGACTCGACCTTGATGTTGAAGGGGCTCGACGTGCCGAGCCGGTCGCCGCCGCCGGACGCGACCTTGTAATCGCGCACGTCGCGCAGCCCGATCAGCGCGAGCGCATGCGGGAAGCCGCGCGGGCGACCCGGGTACCCGCTCCGGAGCTGACGAAGCACCGACACCAGCGTCGTGTCTCGCAGGGCGTCGATCTCATCGATGAACACGACGAGCGGCCGCGACGCAGCCTGGGCCCAGGCGCCGAGCGCGGCCCCGATGCGCTGCCCGGGCGGCGCATCCGGGAACGGCGGCGGCCCGAGCTCGGCCGGTAGCTGCCACGTGGCGGTGCGGCGCCACTCCGCGAGCACGGCGAGCTCCGCCGCTCCGGGGTCGTCCGGGAACGGAGCACCGACCTCCATCGAGACGAGGATCGCCAGGTAACGCCCTTCGCGCGTGAGCGCCTCGGCGAGCGTCAGCAGCGAGGTCGTCTTTCCGATCTGCCGCGGCGCGTGCAGGACGAAGTAGGATTTGCGGTCGATGAGGTCGCGTACCCCGGGCAGGCGCTCTTCCGGGGGGAGCATGTAGTGATCGGCCGGATTGCAGGGGCCTGCCGTGTTGAACCAGCGTCGCATCGCACCGCGAGTCTAGGGACCCGAGCGCGGCGTAGCCAGCGCGCGCTGGCGGCGGGGCTCGCTCGACTTACGTCCGGCCCGCCGTCACTTCGTGGCGAGCTTCGTGAGGTCCAGCATCTCGTCCACGTCCGGCATCACGATGAGGTCGCACCGGCGGTTCTTCTGCTTGCCGGCCGGCGTGGCGTTGTTCGCGATGGGGTCGGTGTCCCCGAACCCGGCCGCGCTCCAGTGGCGCGTCGGCAGCTGGCCTTCCTTGCCGATCAGGAACAGCAGCACGGCCCGCGCGCGCATCAGCGACAGCCCCCAGTTGTCGTAGTACGGACCGTTCTTGTAGGGCTGGCTGTCCGTGTGCCCGGCGACCTGGTAGTCGCGATCCACCAGCGACTTGTCGCCCCGGATGACGTCCGCGATCTTCTTCAGGATCGCCTGGCCGTCCTTGCTCAGGGTGTCCTTGCCCGAGTCGAAGAGGACGTCGCCGGGCAGCGAGATGACCATCCGGTTCCTGCGGACCTGGACCTCCAGGCCGAGCTTGGTCAGCTCCTCGAGCTTCTTCCGGAGCAGGTCGAACCGCGCCTGGATCGCCTCGAGCTGCTTGGCGCGCGCCTTGTACTCCGCCAGCGCCTTCTCGCGGTCCTCCAGCGTCGAGCTCATCTTCGAGATGTCGGCGCCCTGGTCCGCGAGCTTCTTCTCGAGCTCCTCGACGCGCTGCTTCGCATCGGCGAGCTCCTTCTCGAGGTCCGCCTCCCTCTTCTGGCTCCGGTTCTGGAGCGAGTTGTACTTGTCGAGCTGCGCCTTCCACTCCTGCTCGGAGTGGCCGCAGCCCGCAGCCAGCAACGACGACAGCACGAGCGGTAGTGCGATGAGTGTCCGGTTCATGAGCGCTTTCTCCATGGCTCCGTCAGGCGGAGCGGGATGCTGCGGCCAGGAGCCTCGCTCAGCTCGGGCGAGAGATCCAGAGGGGAGGACGGCGAGGTCCGGCCGTCCGGGCGGCCGGATGCCGGCGGGACAGGTGAAGATCAGGGCTTCGGCGGAGGAGGCATCAGGTCCAGCGGCGCCGCTCGCGGCGCCGGCCGACGCGGGGCCGCCGCGGGGGCCGCAGGCGGAGCTGCGGGCGCAGGCGTCGCCGCAGCCGGCGCAGGCGGAGCTGCGGGCGCAGGCGTCGCCGCGGCCGGCGCAGGCGTCGCCGGCGCGGCGGCCGACGGAGGCGCCGCCGCGGGCGCGGTCGTCGCCGGCGGCTCCAGGCCGCCCGCCGCCTGCGGCTTCTTCACCGAGTGCAGGATGACGAACTCGACGCGCCGGTTCTTCTGGCGCCCGAGGGCGCTCTTGTTGTCCTCGATCGGCCTGTCCGGGCCGTAGCCCTTCGCCACGAGCTGCTTCGCGTCGATGCCCTTGCTCGTCAGGTACGCGACCACGGCCTCGGCGCGCTTCTGCGACAGCGCGCGGTTCATGTCCGCCGGCCCGGCGTTGTCCGTGTGGCCCGCGACCTCCACCTTGAAGATCTCCGGGTGCAGCTTCAGCGCGGAGACCACGGCGTCGAGCACCGCGAAGCTCTGCGCGCCCTGGATCTTGTCGCTGTTGATCGCGAACTCGACGCGCTGGAGGATCTTGATGCTCTCCTCGCCGACCTGCACGAGGCTCGCCCCGCGGTCCGGGCAGCCGTCCAGGTCCTCGACGCCGTTCAGGTTCTCGGGCTGCTTCGGGCACTTGTCCCTGTCGTCCGGGATGCCGTCCGCGTCGGTGTCGGGCAGCTCGTCGGGGCAGCCGTCCTCGTCCTTGAAGCCGTTCTTCACCTCGGGCTGGTCGACGCACTCGTCCTGATTGTCGAGGATGCCGTCGCGGTCGTTGTCCGGGTCGGTGCAGCCGTCCTCGTCCTCGAACCCGTCGGTGTCCTCGGCCGCGTCGGGGCACTTGTCGGCCGGATCCGCCACGCCGTCCTCGTCCTTGTCGGGGCAGCCGTAGTACTCCGGCGTGAGCACGCGCCCCGGCTGATCCGGGCACTTGTCCTGCGCGTCGGCGACGCGATCCTTGTCGCGGTCGGCCATCTCGTCGGGGCAGCCGTCCTTGTCGTCGAGGCCGTTGATGACCTCCGCCTTGACCGGGCAGCGGTCGCTCTCGTCGGGCACGCCGTCCGAGTCCCCGTCGTCCTCGGGGCAGCCGTCCTCGTCGGCGATCCCGTCCCTGTCCTCGGGCTGCGCCGGGCACCGGTCCGCCCCGTCGGCGACGCCGTCGGCGTCCTCGTCCCCGGGCTCGTGCACGAAGAGGATCCCCGCGATGGCGCGCGCGGCGGGCACCCCGATGCCCTGGACGACGCCCGCGCCCCCGCCGACGGTGAACACGAGGCCGAGGTCGCGCGGCGCGATCTGGAGCGCGCCGTCGACCTCGAGCGAGTTCGTCCCGCCCTGCGCGCTGAACTCGGTCGCGCCGTACCCCTCGGCGATCGCGCGGAGCGCCGGCGTGATCTGGTAGCCGAGCCCCCCGCCGTAGCGGAGCTCGACCGGGCCGACCTCCGTCGCCGCGATCCGCGCCGCCTCCGGCAGGAGCTTGCCGCGCAGGTTGAGCCCGAACGACAGCGGCCCCGCGCTGCCGTCCAGGATGAGCCGCAGCCCCGCGGTCACCGGCGACGAGCTGCCCAGGTAGCTCCCCTCGCTGGTCGCGTGCCCGAGCGGGAAGCTGACGTCGGCGGCGGCGCCGAGCACCAGCGGATCGCGCGGCCCGCCGAGGAACCGCACCTTCGCCTCGAGGGTCGGGTCGCCCGCGCCGAACGCCTTCAGCCCTTCAGCGGCCGGCGCGCCTGTCGCGGCGTCGATGCCCTGGCCGCTCACGTACGCGACGGGGAAGCGCAGGCCGGCCTGGAGCCACGGCGTGGGCGTGATCGACGCGAGCAGGTTCCAGGTGAGCATGTCCGAGATGACCGGCACCTCCTGCTTCCCGGTCGCGCCGGGGGCGGAGCAGTCGGTCGCGGAGACGCAGCGATCGACGACGAACGGCTCCCGGGCGTAGTCGAACAGGAGGCCCGCCGTGACCCCGAGCGACGCTTCCATCCGGGCGCCCTCGACGCTCAGGTAGTTCCTCGACCCCGGCGCCGGCTCGAACCGCTGCGCCGAGAACTCCCCCTCGAGGACCGCCTCCTGCGCGCGCGCCACGTTCGAGACGAGCCCCACCCCGGCGCATACGATCGACAGCAGACACAGCGCTCGCAGCGTTCTCATCTATCCCCTTTCAGCCATCTTCCCGTGAGCGCCCTGCAGCGCACAGCGCGGTGCAGGGCGTACGTGCGCTGGGACAGAGGCGCTCCGCGCGGACGGTGAGGCGAGTACAGCAGCCGAGGCGCGCGGCGGCATCCACCGCAACGTGAGCGAATCTTCCCGGATCGCGCGCAGATTTCCAAGGGGGCTCAAATCGCGCGCGGCCCCCGCCGCGGCCTCGCGCGAGCGGCGACGCCGCCGCGCGCTCGCGCCCACCAGCTCGCGCGCACCAGGACGGCGGCTCGGGTGCTGCCTGGACGACCCCGGTGCGCTCCCGGGGCCGGGTTCCAGGGGTCGGGGCCGAGCGGCGCCTTGACCACACCGGCCGGGCATGAGACATCGGCCCCCGGCTCCGGGCCACCGAGAGCTCGGAACCTCAACCTCTTCCTGCGCGCGGGGCAGAAAACGCGCGAACGAACCAAGCAGATGCCCATCTCGTCGCGGTCTCCGGGAACGTCGTGCAGCCCTGGCACCCCTCGCCGTCGCCTCCGGTCGGGCCTCGCGCTCGCGCTCGTGCTGGGCGCGTCCTCCGCGTCCGCCCAGCCGGCGCGCCGGCCGGCCCAGCCGCCGGCGGCCCCGGCGCAGCCGCCTGCCGGACAGGCGGGCGCTCAGCCCGGCGCCGCCCAGCCCGGCGCCGCGCCGGCGCAGCCCGGCGCCGCTCCTCGCACCGCAGCGCAGCCCGGTGCAGCGCAGCCCGGCGCGGCGCAGCCCGGCGCCGCGCAGCCCGCCCCGGCCCAGCCTGGCGCGGCGCAGCCCGTCCCCGCGCAGCCCGGCGCGGCGCCGGCCGGCGGCGACGACGTGGAGGCCCTCGAGCCCCCGGCCGCGTCACCCGAGCCGCTGATGCCGCCCGCCGGCACCGCCGCTCCCTCCGCGCCGCAGCCGGCCAGGCCGGCGGCCTCGGAGGGGCCCGCGGCCGCCGCGCCGGCCGAGCAGCCGGAGCGGAAGGCGACCCAGGGGGAGGTCGGCGCCCGGCCCAGCGAGGTCTACGCCGAGGACTGGTGGTCTCACGCGCGGCCGACGTTCGAGTTCCACGGCTACTACCGGCTCCGGTGGGAGCTCTTCAACAGCTTCGCCCTCGGGCGCGTCGACGCGCGCGATGAGGCGCTCTGGCCGCAGCCGGCCGACAACTCCTACGACCAGACCCACGCGGTCAACCTCTGCAACCCGAGCGAGAGCAGCACCGGCGGCACGCGCTCGTTCGAGTGGTGCAAGAACGACACCCAGGCTGGCGCGAACATGCGGTTCCGGCTCAACCCCGAGCTGCACATCAGCGACAACCTGCGCATCCTCTCGCAGGTCGATCTCCTCGACAACGTGGTGCTCGGCTCGACGCCGGACGGCTACGTCAACCAGCCGGGCGCGGACGGCTACCGTGTCGCCAGCCGGGGCGGCTACTCGCCGCTCGGGGCCTTCTCAAGCACCCAGTGGGCGCCGAGCGCCGGCGTCAACTCGACGAAGGACTCGATCGCCGTCAAGCGGATCTGGGGTGAGTACATGACCCCGATCGGCCTCCTGCGCTTCGGCCGCATGCCGAACCACTGGGGCCTCGGCATGGTGGCGAACAGCGGCGATGGGTACGACTCCGACTACCAGTCGACCGTCGACCGGCTGATGTTCGTCACCGGCATCAAGAAGTACGACATCTACTTCGCCGGCGCGTGGGACTGGACCAACGAGGGCGCGACGAGCGCCTCCTTCCAGGATCTCGAGGGCCAGCCCTACGACCTCGCCCAGTACGACGACGTCAATCAGTACGTGTTCGTCGCCGTCCGCCGCAAGAACCCGGAGCTCCAGAAGCTCGAGCTCGCCCGCGGCAACATGGTCGTGAACGGCGGTGTCTACTTCGCTTACCGGCAGCAGACGCTGGCGAACGACAGCACCGCCGCCAGCCCCCCGGGCGCCCCCCTCGGTCAGACGGCCGACAACGTCGCGCAGGGGTACGTGCACCGGGGCGCCGAGATGGTCATCCCCGACCTGTGGTTCCAGCTCCTCTACAAGAAGTTCCGCTTCGAGCTGGAGGCGGCGATGATCTACGGGTCCCTCGATTTGCGCGGGCAGGACGAGAGCGATTACGCGAACGTCCTCTCGCCGGACGACAACGGCTGGGGCATCCGGCAGTTCGGGCTCGCGACGCAGGCCGAGCTCATCGAGATGGAGGGCCGGCTGCGCGTCCACTTCGGCTTCGGCTACGCGACCGGCGACGACGACGTGCCCTCCCTGGAGCCCCGGGGCAGCGGGATCGGGGCCATGGATCCCCAGAACTCGACCGATCGCACCTACTCGACCTTCCGCTTCCACCCCGACTACCGCGTCGACCAGATCCTCTTCAGGAACATCCTGTCTCGGGTCCAGGGTGCCTATTACTTCCGTCCTGGCGTGGACTGGGACTTCGCTCGTGACAAGAACGGTCAGCGGGCCGGACTCGGCGCCGCGGCCATCTGGAGCCGCGCCTCGGAGTTCGTTCAGGCGCCCGGAAACGCCCGGGATCTCGGCATCGAGCTGAACGCTCAGCTGTACTTCCAGTCGAAGGACGGGACGCTCAACGACGATCCGGACAAGATGGGCGGCTTCTACACGGCGGTGCAGTACGGCGTGCTGTTTCCGCTCGGCGGGCTCGGCCAGCTCCAGGGAGAACAGGCAATCCAGGAGATCGACCTGGAGACAGCCCAGACGGTGCGCTGGTATCTCGGTATTCTCTTCTGAGCTGACGCGCCGACCCGGACTCAACCGTAGCAGTGTGTCTGGAAATAAGCGCTCCGGGCGGCAAAGTGGTCGCGCGGCGCTGGAAGGCGACAACGTCGCCGTGCTCGTCATGAGTCCTGCATGAGCCATCCGGGGCCAAAGGGGCCTTGATCTCGCGACCGTCCTGGACCAAGGATAAGTCCGTCTGGGCGCCAGGGCGCGTCGCGAGGCTGGTTGGTTCACCGAGGAGAACGGATGGGCGAAGGCCGCCGATCTCCGGAGGGACGTGATGGTTCGTCGTCTCTTCATTGCGATGATCTTGGCGACCTCGATGATCCTCGGGGGCACTTCCCCGTCGGTCGCCGAGGACGGCGACACCTCGGCTTTCCGCGACATCGCGGTCGGCAAGGACTACCGGCTGCGGGTGGCGGCGGCGCTGGCGCTCAGCCGGTCGAAGAGCCCGGGCGCGCGGCCGGCGCTCGAGAAGGCGCTCAAGGACGCGCACCCGGCGGTGCGCGCCTCGGCCGCGGCGGCGCTCGGCGCGCTGGGCAACCCGGCGGCCGTCCCGGCGCTCAAGGCGGCGCTCGACACCGAGGGGGCGCCCACCCTGAAGCGCCAGATCCAGGCCGCCATCGAGAAGCTCTCGAAGTCGTCCGCGCGAGCCCGCTTCCTCGTCAGCCTGGGCAAGTTCGAGAACCGCTCCGGCGTGAACGACGCGATGCTCGGGTCGCTGCTCCGGCAGCACACGCGCAGCCGCGTGTCGCAGTTCGCCGACATCGAGATCGTGGCCGACGGCAAGGACGTGGCGGCGGAGGGGAAGACCCGCAAGCTGCCCGCCTTCACGCTGGACGGCTCCGTCACGCAGCTGAGCAAGCGCCACGGGGCTGACGGGGTCGGCTACGCGGCCAAGGTCGAGTACGTGATCCGCGAGATGCCCAGCCAGACGCTGAAGGGTTCGATGATCGGCTCCGCCCAGGCGGTCGCCGAGGCGCGCCGCGCCAAGGGCCGGAGGGAGCTCGCCCAGCTGCAGAGCGACGCTGTCGCCGGCGCGATCGAGAGCGCGCTCCAGCGGGCGCCGCTCGCCCTCGAGGCCGCCTCCGGCACGAGCGGCCTCCCCGCCGGCCGCTGATCCGCCCCCGGGCTCCGCCCCCGCGGCGTGCCCGCCGTCCGCGACCCGCCACGGCGCGCCGGCGGTCGCCGCGTTGCGCCGGCGCGGCCGGTCGCGGCTGAACGACCGGCGCCGAGCCGGTCGCGGCTGAACGACCGGCGACCCGGCGCGTCCTCCACGGAGGCGCCTCCGTGGTGGCGCCTCCGTGGTGGGCGGCGCGGCCCTCGAGCGGGGAGAAGCCGCTGCCCGGTCGTGCTAGACCGCGCCTCCTCCTATGTCCACCGCCACGCCTGCCAGCTCCGACCAGATCCGACGCACGTTCCTCGAGTTCTTCGCCCAGCGCGGCCACGAAGTCGTCCCGAGCGCGCCGCTCGTGCCCCAGAACGATCCGACGCTGATGTTCGTGAACGCGGGCATGGTGCCGTTCAAGGACGTCTTCACCGGCAAGGACAAGCGCCCCTACCAGCGCGCCGCGTCGAGCCAGAAGTGCATCCGGATCAGCGGCAAGCACAACGACCTCGAGAACGTCGGCGTCACCGCGCGCCATCAGACGTTCTTCGAGATGCTCGGCAACTTCAGCTTTGGCGACTACTTCAAGGAAGACGCGATCGCCTTCGCCTGGGAGCTCCTGACCAAGGGGTATGACGTCTCGCCCTCGCGGCTCGTCGTCACCATCTACAACGGCGAGGGGGGCTTCCCGGCCGACGACGAGGCAGCGGCGATCTGGCGCAAGGTCACCGGGTTCGGCGACGACCGGATCCTGCGGCTCGGCCTGGCCGACAACTTCTGGACCATGGGCGACGTCGGCCCGTGCGGCCCCTGCTCGGAGATCCACTTCTTCCACGGGAACGAGCCCGACGTCTCGCGCTTCGGCGAGGAGCCGCGCATCGACGGCACCGGCTGGACCGAGATCTGGAACAACGTGTTCATGCAGTACGAGCGCACCGAGAAGGACGGCCCGCTCGTCCCGCTGCCGGCGCCGAGCATCGACACGGGCATGGGCCTGGAGCGCATCGCGAGCGTGCTCCAGGGGGTGACGGCGAACTACGACACGGACCTGCTCCGGGGGCTGGTCGACAAGGCGGCGGAGCTCAGCGGCAAGCCGTACACGGGGAGCGGCGCCGACGACGACGTGTCGATGCGGGTCATCGCGGATCACGCGCGGACGACGGCGTTCCTGATCGCCGAGGGCGTGATGCCCGAGCGGCAGCGGCGCGAGTACGTGCTCCGCCGGGTGATGCGCCGCGCGATCCGCCACGGGCACCGGCTCGGGATCGACAGGCCGTTCCTGCACGAGGTAGCGCTCGAGGTGGTCCGCCGGATGGGCGACACGTACCCGGAGCTCCGCGACAGGCGGGAGCTCATCGCCCGGGTCACCGAGGACGAGGAGGTCCGCTTCCGCTCCACGCTGAAGCGCGGGATGAAGATCCTGGACGAGCGCTTCGCGGAGATGCGCTCGTCGGGCGAGAGGACGCTCCCGGCCGCGGCGGCCGCGGATCTCTATACCACCTACGGCTTCCCGCTCGACCTGACCCAGGTGATCTGCGCCGAGTCGAACTTCGACGTCGACGTCCCGGGAGCCGAGGCGGTCATCCACGGCGCCGCCGAGGCGGACGGCCCGATCGATCCGACCGCCGCCGTGGACCAGGCGCACCGCTCGGCGCGCGCGGCGCTCGCGCAGCCGGTCGTCTTCACGGGCTACGAGCACGAGGAGGGCGACAGCGAGATCGTCGCGATCATCCGGGTCGAGGTGCAGGGCGAGGGCGACCGGGCGCGCAAGGTGCGGACGCTGGTCGAGCGCGCCGAGGCGGGGGCGGCGGTGGAGATCGTGGTCCGCGAGACGCCTTTCTACGCCGAGTCGGGCGGTCAGGTCGGCGACAGCGGCGAGGTGACGGCCGACGGGGTGCGCGTCGAGGTGACGGACGCGCAGAAGCCGCTCACCGGGCTGGTCGTGCACGAGGGCGTGGTCCGCGAGGGGGCGATCTCGGTGGGCCAGCGCGTCCACCTGGAGGTGGACCACGCGGCGCGGTCGGCGACGCGCCGCAACCACTCGGCGACGCACGTGCTGCACTGGGCGCTGCGCAAGGTGCTCGGCGAGCACGCGCAGCAGAAGGGCTCGCGCGTCGGCCCGGACATCCTCCGCTTCGACTTCACGCACAACCGGCCGCTCACCCGCGAGGAGATCTCGCGGATCGAGGACCTGGTGAACGAGAAGGTCCTCACGAACGACAGGGTGACCACCGAGATCCTCCCGATGGACGAGGCGCGTCGGCGGGGCGCGATGGCGATCTTCGAGGAGAAGTACGGTGACACCGTGCGAATGCTCACGATGACGCCCGAGGTCGTGGAGCTCTGCGGCGGCACGCACGCGCGCGCGCTCGGGGACATCGGGCTGTTCAAGATCACGAGCGAGGGCGGCGTGGCCGCGGGCGTGCGCCGGATCATGGCGACGACCGGGCTGAACGCGCTCGCGTACACGCGGAACGTCGAGGCCGAGATCGCGCGGGCGCGGCAGGTCGCGAAGGCGCAGGGCGGCGACCTCGCCGAGAAGATCGGGAAGATCGTGGCGCACGAGCGGGAGCTCGAGAAGAAGGTCGCGGAGCTCGAGCGGCGGATCCTCGAGGGCGCGGGCCCGGCGCAGGGCGGCGGCGGCGGCATCGACGCGATGCTGGAGGGCGCCCGGGAGATCGGCGGGATCAAGGTGCTGGCGCGCCGGGTGCCGGACGGCACCAACCCGGGCGCGCTGCGCGATCTCGCGGAGAAGCTGCGCGACAAGCTCGGCGATCGCGCGGCGGTGCTGCTTGGCGCGGCCGTGGGCGACAAGGCGCAGCTCGCCGTGATGGTCTCCAAGTCGGCCGCCGAGCGGCTCAAGGCCGGAGAGCTCATCAAGCCGATCGCCCGCATCGTGGGGGGCTCGGGCGGCGGTCGCCCCGACATGGCGCAGGCCGGCGGGACCGACGTCGCGCAGCTCGACGCGGCGATCGCGGCGACCTACGTCGAGGTCGAGCGGGCGCTCGCCTCGTAGCGCCGCGGCGCGCGCCGCGCTCCGCACGCGTGCGGCGCGCGACCGGGTGGTGCTGTCATTTGCCCAGAGAGGGTTCACATGAAGGCGGTAAGGCGGGAAGATCATTGAGATTTTCTTCCCGCCTTACCGCCTTCATGTTCAAATGACAGCACTACCCGCGACCGCGCCGCCGCGGTCAAGCGTCACGCCACTTGGTGCGCGCGAGCGGGAGCAGCCTCTGGTCCTTTCCGCCCCTCCCGCGGCGCGCCGGCAGCCGGACGGGCTCGCCCGGCGCGGCCGCTCGGGGCCGCGCGCCGGGGGCGTGGGCGCCGATGGTCGCGCGCACGATCGGCGGCAGGAACACCGACTCCAGGTCCACGCGCGCGAGCGCGCCCGCGATCGTTGCGATGCGGTCCGGCAGCGACGCGTTGGCGTCGACCAGGATCAGCCGCCGGCCGAGCACCTTGCAGAGCCCGCCGCGCGGATTGCGCGCGTCCGACAGGTGCGGATCGAACGCCTCCATCCTGACGGCGATGCCGACCTTGCTGGCCGCCAGGGTGAGCTCATCGAGCAACCGCGAAAGCTCCACCCACACAGCGTAACCCTCTTATCCGGGAGATGGCAAAGCGCAAAAGCGATGTCGCAGCCGCGCCGGCCGGCGCGCCGGGCTGGCCCGCCCGCGCCGCGCGCCCCGGCGGGGCGCGGCCGCGAAGCCGGCGGCGCGCCGCCCGGGAGCGCTCTCCTTCGTGCGGCTTCGTGCGGCTTTGCCCGGCCCGCGGGGCGCGCCACGTCCAATCGCGTTCTCCATCATCCGATGATCGCGCCGCGCCACGCGGCGGCCAGGGCGGCCGCGCGACAACCGCTCTACCGATCTCCCGTATTCACCTTATCCCGTGCTCCGGACTGGCCGACAGCTGCCCTGTCGTCACATCGATGTTCGCGCGAGCCCCGCGCGCTTCTTTCGTGTGTCGCGTCGTCTGTCGCGTCGTTTGCCGTCGGTTTGTCGCGTCGGTTTGTCGCGTCGGCTGTCGCCTCACGCGGCGCCCCGCGACGAGCGCGCTGTCCTCGCTCGTCACGGGGCGCCGCGGCGCGCGGCCGATCTGGGCTTCGCGCCGGCGGCGCCCTGGTTCCGCGCCCATCAGGCCGGCCAGCAGCTTATCTTGAGCCAGATCGCACGCCCCGTTGACCGCGGTTTCCGAGCGTGCTACGAGCAGGCCGTTCCGCGCGTCGTGGCCGAGTGGGAGCGAATGTGCGTTTCCCGGCTGCGGTGGGGTATCCCGCGCGCTTCGTCAGCCACTTTGGACGGGGCGGCCGCGATGGGGACGACGAGGGCGCCCGCCGGGCGGCGCGCCCGAAGGGCGAACAAAATGACGTTCACGGATGCAGCCGCCGAGGTGCTTCGCCTCGTCGGTAGACCGCTTCACTATAAAGAGATCACCGATATAGCGATCGAGAAAAACCTCCTTAGCCACGTTGGTAAGAGCCCAGAGGTCACGATGGGCGCCCGCCTGGCGGCGACGCTGAAGAAGGACACGGCGGACAACCCCCTGGTGCGGGTGAAGCCGGGCGTCTTCGCGCTGCGCGAGTGGGACGAGAAGACGATCAAGTCGGGGCTCGACGGCAAGAAGGCGAAGCGCGGCGGGAAGCCGGAGGCGGTCAAGGCGCGCAAGGACGAGGAGCAGCCGACCCTGTTCGAGACGGCCGCGGACGACGAGGCGGCGGAAGAGGGCGATTCGGGCGCTGCGGCGGCCGAGGCCGGGACGGAGACCGAGGCGGCCGAGGCCGGGACGGAGACCGAGGCGGCCGGCGAAGAGGCGCAGGCCGCGGCTGCGGTCGACGACGAGGACGAGGATGATGCCGTGGTCGGCGCGACCGGCGCCACCGCGCTGAACGGCGTGGAGATCGCGGCAGCGCGTGAGCACGTGCCGCCGCCGGCGCCGTCCTCCCCGCGCGCCGCGAGCACCTACATCGACGAGGAAGAAGGCGAGCTCGAGGACGCGGAGCCGCCGGGCCCGGACGAGGCGATGCGGGCCGAGGCCGTCGCCGGCGCCGCCGAGCTCTTCGACGAGGAGGACGACGACGACCAGCCGATCCTCGGCGGCGAGGACCGCGCGACCCCCGGCTCGTCGGGCGAGCAGGGCGAGGGGCGCCGCCGCCGCCGTCGCCGCCGCCGGGGCCGCGGGACCGCGGACGCCGCCCCGAGCGCCGGGGGGCTGCCCTCCTACGTGGCGACGCCCGTGTTCGAGGCTCGGCGCGAGAACGGCCGCGAGCCGCCGCGCTCCGATCGCGGCGAGCGCGAAGGCCGCGCCGAGCGCTTCGATCGGCCCGAGCGCGTCGATCGGCCCGAGCGCGTCGAGCGCGCCGACCGGCCCGAGCGGGCCGAGCGGCCGGAGCGGACTGACAGCTTCGGCGCCGAGCCCGTCTACCGCGGTCCGCAGGTGATCGAGCTCACGGGTGGCGAAGGGCACGCGCTCGACGACCTGGCCGGCCGCGATCTCGCCGACGCTGTCGCGGGCATCCTCTCGACCTTCGATCGGAACGCGGGCGCGGTGTCGCTCCGGCAGATCGCGGAGACGGCGCAGCGTCGCGGCCGCCTCGCCGGCGACGTGCAGCTCGTCCAGTCGCAGGTCGCGGCCGCCGTGCGCGCCGACAACGCGCGCCGGACGGCCGCGGGGCAGCGGCCGCGCTTCCGCTTCGCCGGCGGCCGGATCGCGCTGACCGACTGGCTGCTCCCGGGCGACCTCGCGCGGCTGGAGCAGGAGGCGCTCGCCGCCGTGGATCGCTACCGCGACGCCGCGCGGCGCGCCTTCGTGCGCAAGCTCTCCGAGCTCCCGGGCCACGCCTTCGTCGAGATCTGTGTCCTCGCCCTCGAGCGCATCGGGCTCGGCCAGCTGCGCGCGGTGCGCCGCGCCGGGGCTCCGGGCGGCGAGAGCCACTTCTCCGGGGCGCTCCGCACGGCGGGCGACGAGATCAAGCTGGCGCTGGTCATCCGGCGGGACGGCCGCGAGGTCGGCCGCGAGCGGGTCACCGAGCTCCGCGGCTCGCTCCACCACTACGGCCCCGCGACCGCCGGCTGGATCCTGACCGCCGGTCAGATGCTCTCGGGCGCGCGCGAGGAGGCCGCGATCCCGGGGACCGCGCCGATCTCCCTATTCGACGGGCTCGCGGTGGCGCGCGTCTGTGAGGACAACGATGTCGCTGTCCTCCGCGCCCGCCTCCCGATCGCGATCCCCGACGTCGATCTGCTCGAGGCGCTCCGCGCTTCCTGACCCCTGTCGCGCGCGTCCGGCCGGGGCTCGCTCCCGCCGGACGCGCGGCGCCCTTCCGTTCTCACCCTCGCTGGCGCCCCGGCTCCTCGGCCGGCCCCTCCTGGCTCCCCGGCCTCCTTGGCGCCTCTCGCGACGCTTCCGCGGTTGACGGGCTCGGGGATCCTTGTCAGCGTCCGCGCCCATGCGCCATCGCGCGATCGCCTGGGCCGCGCCCCTCGCCGTGCTCGTGACCGGATGTGCTTCCGTGGCTCCGCCTGCGTCCCGGTTCCCGACCGCCGACGCGGCGCTCGACCGGATGAAGGAGACGTATGCCTGCGTGAACGGCGTCCAGGGCACGGCCAAGATCGATCACTTCTCCCGCCAGGGCAGGATCCGCGGGGACGTGTACATCCTGGCGGTCAATCCGGATCGGGTCCGGTTCGATATCGTGAGCCCCTTCGGCGCCAACCTCTACACGCTCACGTCGGATGGAACCCTGTTCCAGATGCTCGACGTCGGCCAGAAGCAGCTTTTGCACGGGCCAGCGAGCGCGTGCAACCTCGCGCGGCTCACCC
Source organism: Sorangium sp. So ce1153 (assembly GCF_051521595.1). Lineage (NCBI taxonomy): Bacteria > Pseudomonadati > Myxococcota > Polyangiales > Polyangiaceae > Sorangium > Sorangium sp. So ce1153. Next base: position 8,907,831 of record NZ_CP150361.1, on the reverse strand, counting down.
AGGTGCCCATCCCCGGGCACGCGCTCGTCTCGCTGCTCCGCGGCGAGGCGCCGGTGCTCGTGCACGAGCCGCGCGCCGCGTCGATCGCGTGGGACGGCGACGGCTTCTACCGTGTGCTGATCCAGAGCACCCGCGACGCGACGCAGGAGATCCACCTCGAGCCGCGCCCGGACGACTGGCGCCTGCCCTGGAGTCAGCAGCGCCTGCGCGTCAGGCAGGTCCGGGTCGCGCAGCGCGGGATGGACCTTTATCAGGCCGAGCTGAGCAATCATGAGGTGATCCGCACCGCGCCGCCGCGCGTCGATCCGGAGGGCATCGACGATCCGATCCCGCCGAGCGGCGGCGTCTGCCAGGCGGAGGTGCCGAGATCGATCCGCATGCGGGTCCCGAACACCGAGGACGACGTCATCTTTCAATACAAGGAGGCGAAGTGGAATCCGCCCCTCATCTCAGGGGCGTTCACCCAGCCGATCCCTGGCGGAGTCATCCGTCGATATGTCGACTGCCAGGACTGAGTCGGTGGACTCAGGTTATTCCTGAGAGCCTGCGTTGGCGCGTCGACCTCCGCGCGGCGCCGGCTGTGTCTGCCAACTTCCGTCTTCTTCCGTCTTACGGCGTGGACGCCGCCCTCGTGAACGTCTAGAAATGCGCAATCCACCTCGCCCTGGCGAGAGGAGTCGGCGATGGACGTCGAGCCGGGAACGATCGTCGGCGAAAAATACCGGCTGGAGGGGCCGCTCTCGCGCGGCGGGATGGGGTCCGTGTGGGTGGCCCGGCACGTCCAGCTGGGCGCGCCGGTGGCCATCAAGTTCATGGACCCGGAGCACGCGGCCTCGCCCGAGTTCCGCGCGCGCTTCTACCGTGAGGCGCGCACGGCGGCGAACCTCGAGAGCCCGCACGTGGTGAGCGTGCAGGACTACGGCATCCAGGGGACCGTCCCCTATCTCGTCATGGAGCTGCTCCGGGGCGAGGACCTCAGCCGCCGGCTGCGGCGGGTCCGTCGCCTCCCGCTCGCCGAGGCGGCGCGCATCGCGATCCAGACCTGCAAGGCGCTGCGCCGCGCGCACGACTCCGGGCTCGTCCACCGCGACCTCAAGCCTGGCAACCTGTTCCTCGCGCGCGTCGACGACGAGGAGGAGATCGTCAAGGTCCTCGACTTCGGCATCGCCAAGCAGCTCACCGGCAAGCTCCTCAGCGGCGAGACGACGAAGACCGGCGAGCTCCTGGGCTCGCCTTTCTACATGAGCCCGGAGCAGGCGCGCGGCGACAAGGACCTCGACGCGCGCAGCGACCTGTGGTCGCTCGGGGTCATCCTCTTCCGCGCGGTCACGGGCAGGCTCCCTTTCGAGGGCGACGTGCTCGGCGCGGTCCTGTCGAGGATCCTCGTCGAGCCGATCCCGCAGGCGACGCAGCTCGCGCCCGACCTGCCGGCCGAGCTCGACGACTTCTTCCTGCGCGCGCTCTCGCGCGATCGATCCCAGCGGTTCCAGTCGGCGCAGGAGATGGTGCTCGCCTTCGTGGGCGCGGCGGGCGACATCGGCGTCCCGCTGCCGGTGCCGTCGGTGCCCCGGCCGCCGCCGCCCGCGTCGCGCACCGGGACGCTGCTCGGGCTGTCGCCGGGCGGCACCGCCGAGCCCGAGGGGCCGGGCGACGCCCGCGCGCTCTCCTGGTCTGGCTCGGAGGCGCCGCGCCCGCAGCTGGACGCGCCCGCGCCGCTGCCCGAGCCGTCGCAGCCCGGCACGCTCACGGCCGCCGCGGCCGGGGAGGTCCCCGACACGCGCAGGCCGCGCGCGAGCGCGACGTGGCGCTGGCTCCTGGCGTGCGGCGCGCTCTCGGTGATCAGCGGGACGGTCGCGATCACGGCGCTGCGTCCCGTCGGCGACGAGAGCGCCGCGCCCGCGCTCGCGCCGGGGCAGCCCGCCGCCGTGCTCCCGGCCACGCCGCCGGTGGAGGTGGTCCGCGCGTCGACGCCCGTCGTGAATCGCCTGCCCGTCGCCGCCGGGGGCGCGCCCGTGACAGACCCCGCGCCGCCTTTGCCGGCGCCCTCGGACGGAGCGGAGCGGGGGGCGGCCGCCGCGCCCCAGGCCTCGCCGGCACGCCCGGCGAAGCGCCGGATCCCACGCCGCTCGCGCGAGCTGGTCGACCCGTGGCAGGGAAGATAGCGGTGGCCGCGCCCGCGTTCGTCGGCCGCGCCCGCGTTCGTCGGCCGCGCCCGCGTTCGTCGGCCGCGCCCGCGTTCGTCGGCCGCGCCCGCGTTCGTCGGCCGCGCCCGCGTTCGTCGGCCGCGCCCGAGCTCGCCGGTCGCGGTCGAGCCTGCCGGCTTCGCCTGAGCTTGCCGGTCGCGCCTGACGACGCCGGCTACGCCAGCGCGTCGCGGAGGCGGCGCGGCGCGTCCGTGATCAGCCCGTCGACGCCGAGCGCCGCGAGGTCCTGCGCTTCGCGTGGGTCGTTCACCGTCCACACGTTGACCACGCGCCCCTGCCGCTTCAGGAGCGCGATGCGCTCGGGCGACGCGATCGTCCGCTCGATGTGCGCGGCGAGCGCCCCGAGCGCCGGCGTGAGGCGCACGGCCGCGTCGTGGTAGCGGCTCCGGTGCACGAGGAGCGCGCGCGGGACGGCCGGCGCGAGGACCCCGAAGGACGCGAGCATGACCGGATCGAACGACGAGACGATCACCGCGTGACCGGGATCCCAGGCGCGCAGGAGCCGCGCGGTCGCGCGCACGACGGCGGCGCGGTCGGGCACGTCCCGCTTCATCTCGATGTTGACGGCGAGCCTGCGCCCGCGCGCGAACGCGAGCACCTCGGCGAGGAGCGGCACCCGGCCGCCGCCGAGGTCGACCCGCCGGAGCTCGTCCCAGCGGAGCGCCGCCGCCGCGCGCGCGTCGGCGCCGTGGGTCACCCGCTCGAGGTCCGGGTCGTGCAGCGCCACGACCTCGCCCGAGCCGCACACCCGCACGTCGAGCTCGATCCCGTCGGCCCCCTGCGCCGCCGCCTCCTCGAAGGCCGCGAGCGTGTTCTCCGTGGGCGCGCCCTCGCCCCGCACGCCCCGGTGCCCGAGGAGGAGCGGCGCGCGCGCGGCCGCGCCCCGCGACGACGACCCCGGCTCGCGCGCGTCACGGCGGAAGCGCAGCTCGGCCCAGGTCAACGCTCGGGCTCCTCGTTGAGCTCCTCCGCGACGGTGCGGGCCGCCTCGCGCGCGCGTTCCAGCGCGGAGAGCGGGAAGGACGCCGCGCCGACGGCCGGGTGCCCGCCCCCGTCGTAGCGGCGGCAGATCGGCGCGATGTCGCGATCGCGCGGGACGCCGCACCAGGGGTTATAGCCGACCGAGAGCTTGTAGTGCTGCTTGTGCCGGGAGAGCGTGACCGAGTAAACGCACTCCGGGTACATCGCGTACGTCATGAACTTGCCGACCGCCTCGAGCGGCGCGTCGGAGAGGTCGACCAGCACGACGCGGCCGAGCTTGCGCGCGCCGCGCTCGATGCGCGCGACGAACGTCTGCCGCGAGAGGGAGAGCGGACGCCAGAGATCCTGGATATCGGGGGCGCGCGCCACCTCGCTCACGGGCTGCTCGACGAGCCGGGGCACCACGGACGCGAGGAACGGCCCGTCCCCGTGGTGCTCCACGACGGAGGCGAGCTGCATGATCGGCTCCTCGCGGCTGACGGCGGCCTCGGCCGAGGGGAAGCGCGCGGTGTCGATGACGTCGGCCCACCGGATGAGCTCATCGACGCCGGACATCTCGACGCTGAAGTGGTCGCGGCCGACGTCCGCGATGAGCTTCGTGCACGAGCCGTAGGCGGCGTCGTAGAAGACGTGCGGCGCGTCCCCGGCGGCCCTCGACCCCGTGGCGCCCGCGAGCGCCGCGTCGCGCTCGTCGTCCGAGCCGAACCCGGTGATGTGGTGGTCGAAGTACCACGTCAGCTTCTTCGTCGGCGTGTAGCGGAAGTCGAGGATCGCGTTCTCGTCGCCGTCGAGCCACGAGGGAGGGATCATCGTCATGCCCGGGCCGTACCCGCAGGAGCGGTAACGGAAGGCGAGCGGCTCGCCGGGGCGGAGCGCCTGCATCAGGCGGGTGAACAGCGCCGCGCTCGCCATGCCGTCGAAGCAGTGGCCGTGCGTCGCGACGACGATGTCCCTGGGCTTCATCGGGCGAGGGGGTAGCACGCTCCATGGCCGGCCGCTCGCGGGCCGAGCATCGCGCGGCGGTTCTGGTACTCTCCGCGCCGTGCGGCGCGCCCTCGCTCTCCTTCGTCTGTGTCCGTTCAGGCCGGCGCGCCGCTTGCTCGCCGCGTCGCTCGCGCTCGCCGCGCCGGGCTGCGGCGGCGCGTCGGCGTCCCGCGTCGAGGTGCTGCAACCGAGCCCGCCCCCCGCGCCGGCCCCGGCGCCCGCGCCCGAGGTGCGGAACCCGCCGCCGCCGAGCGATGCGCCCGAGCCGGACCCCGAAGCGTCGCGCCTGTTCCTGAGCCGCGTCGGGCAGCAGCGGCAGCCGGCGAGCGCGCCGGTGCCGCGCGTGACGGCGCTCGCGCTCGAGAACACGGCGCGCGGCGAGGCGAGGGGGATGACGGCGATGGGCGACGTCGTGTCGCTCGCGATCGCGGAGGGAGAGAGCGGCGCGATCCCCGTGCGCGTCGCGCCGGGGGAGTGCGCGGTGTTCATCGCGCAGGGCGGGCTCGGCGTGATCGAGGTCGACCTCTTCGTCACGAAGGGCGCGGCGCCCGCGCTGCAGATCGCAGCCCAGGACGCGGACAGCGGGCCGATCGCGGTGATCGGCGGCAGGGGCGCGTGCTTCTCCGCGCCGGGCAACGCGCCGCTCGCCGTGAGCCTCCACGCGCAGGTGCGGCGCGGCGCCGGCGTCGTCCTTGTGCAGGGCTACCGCGGCCCGCGCCCGCCCGCGCCGCCGGCCGCATCGCCGCCCGGCGCGACCCCGCCGGACACGGCGCCGCCGAGCGCGTCCCCGCCCGCCGCGCCCGCGTCGTCGACCGCGCCGCCCGCCGCGCCCGCGTCGTCGACCGCGCCGCCGCCCGCCGCGACGCCTCCTGGCGCCTCGCGCGTCGCGCCGCCCCGGTAGCGCGGGGACGCCCGGCGCGCGTCCGACCGCGCGCTCCTCATTTCGCGCAACTCGGCGCGGGCGCCGGTCGACACGCCGCGTATGGCGTCGATCGAGATCCTGCCCTCCGATCCATCCTACCCCGCGCCGCTCTGGGCCCTCGTGACGGAGTCCGAGGCCGCGCCGCCGACGCTCTACGTGCGCGGCGTGCTCCCCGCGCGCCCTGGCGTCGCGATCGTCGGGACGCGCGCCGCGAGCGACGAGGCGCTCCGGTTCACCCGCGCGCTCGCCGCGGCGCTCGGCGACGCGGGCTTCTCGATCTGGTCGGGCGGCGCGCGCGGCGTCGACGCGGCCGCGCACGAGGGCGCGCTCGAGGCGCGCGCGCCGACCGTGGTCGTGAGCGGCGGCGGCCACGCGCGCCCGTACCCGCGCGAGCACGCGCCGCTCTTCGATCGCATCCTCGCCGCGGGCGGCGCGCTGCTCGCGCGCGTCCCCGACGACACGCCGCCGCTGCCGGGGCTGTTCCTCCAGCGCAACGCGGTCCTCGCAGCGCTCACGCTCGCGACCGTCGTCGTCGAGGCGGGCGTCGAGAGCGGCGCCCGCTCCGCCGCCGCGGCCGCCCGACGCCTCGGTCGCCACCTCTGCGTCGTGCCCCACGCGCCGTGGAGCCCGCGCGGCGTCGGCTGCGCGCTCGAGCTCGTCGGCGGCGCGCGCCCGATCACGCGCGCGGCCGACGTGATCGACGTCCTCGGCGGGCCGGCGCCCCCGCCCCGCCGGCGAGCGCGGCGTGCGCTGCGCAACAGCCCGCCCGCCACCGGCACGCTGCCGCTGCCGGACGCGGCCTTCGCCGCGCCGGCTGGCGCTCCGCCCGGGAAAATCGTACCTGCGCCGGCGGCCGGCGCGGGGCTCGGCGGGGCGCTCCGCGCGGAGCTCGGCGGGGCGATCGGCGCGGAGAATAACGCGGAAATCACCGCGGAAATCACCGCAGAACAGCGCGCCGTCCTCGACGCCCTGGACGCCCACCCGGCGCACGTCGATGAGGTCTGCGAGCGGACGGGCCTTCCGCCCAGGCGCGCCGTGGAGGCACTCTTGACGTTGACGCTCCAGGCCGTAGTAGTAGAGGGGCCCGCCGGGTTGTTTCGGCGGGCTCTTCGTTGAAGGGGCACGTCGGCTCACCCTCCCAGTGCGGTTCCGGGTGGCCGCCTCCTCGCGGGGGGGCCTCCCTCGCACCGAAGGCAGCCCTTCAATCCTCTACCAGCCCCGACACGTTGCTCAGAAGGTGGTGATGGCCAAGACGCTCGTCATCGTGGAGTCGCCGGCGAAGGCGAAGACCATCAAGAAGTATCTCGGCAACGGGTACGAGGTGTTCGCCTCGAAGGGGCACGTCAAGGATCTGCCCAAGAAGCAGAACGCCGTCGACGTGCAGAACGATTTTGCCGAGACCTACGAGGTCATCGAGGGCAAGGAGAAGGTCCTGGAGGAGCTCAAGTCTGCCGCGAAGAAGGCGGACGAGGTGCTCCTGGCGACCGACCCTGATCGCGAGGGAGAGGCGATCGCGTTCCACATCTCGGAGGAGATCAAGAACCCGAGGCTCAAGGTGGCCCGGGTGGAGTTCCACGAGATCACGAAGAAGGGGGTCGACCACGGCGTCCACAACCCCCGCAAGCTCGACGAGAACTTGTACGACGCCCAGCGGGCGCGGCGCGTCCTCGATCGCATCGTCGGTTACGACGTCTCGGCGCTCGTCTGGTCGAAGCTCGCGTTCGGCCTGTCGGCGGGCCGGGTGCAGTCGGTCGCGCTGCGGCTCATCGTGGATCGCGAGCGCGAGGTCGAGGCGTTCGTCCCGGAGGAGTACTGGAACATCGCGGTCGGCCTCGCCGCGGCGAGCCCGCCGCAGCGCGCGCCGTTCGTCGCCAAGCTCGCCTCCGCCGACGGCAAGAAGCTCGAGGTGACCAACGGCGAGGTCGCCGCGAAGGTGCGCGCCGACCTCGAGGCGGCTCGCTACCGCGTGGCGAAGGTCGTGCGGCGCGAGCAGAAGCGCAACCCGCCCGCCCCGTACACCACCTCGAAGCTCCAGCAGGACGCGACGAACTACCTGCACTTCGGCGCCAAGCGGACGATGCAGATCGCGCAGGCGCTCTACGAGGGCATCGACCTCAAGCGCGACGGCGGCCCGGTCGGCCTCATCACGTACATGCGTACCGACTCGACGCGCGTGAGCGACGACGCGATCGCCGAGGTGCGCGGCGTGGTCGCGAAGCGGTACGGCAAGGAGTTCGTCCCCGAGCGCCCGAACGTCTACAAGTCGAAGAAGAACGCGCAGGACGCGCACGAGGCGATCCGGCCGACGAGCGTCGAGATCCACCCGGACTCGATCAAGAAGCACCTCAAGGACGAGCAGTACAAGCTGTACAAGCTCATCTGGAACCGCTTCGTCGCCTCGCAGATGAACCCGGCGGTCTACGACCGGACGACGGTCGAGATCGACGCGACGCCCACGGCCGCGGCGCCCGCGTACCGGAGCTACCTCGCCAGGGCGAGCGGGCGCATCCTGAAGTTCGCCGGCTGGCTGCAGGTGACGGAGGGCCAGCAGGAGTTCGCCGGCGAGGAGGAGAGCGCGGGCGCCGCGGCGGAGGGCGGCGCCGCCGCGCCGGCGCCCGCCGAGGCGAGCGCGCTCGCGACGAGCGACGCGGAGCGGGCCGCGCCCGGCGTCCCGGCCGAGGAGGACTCGGAGGCGCTCCTGCCCGACATGAAGGAGGGCGAGGCGCTCGCCGTGTCGCCCCCGGGGGTCATCACCGACCAGAAGTTCACGCAGCCGCCGCCCCGCTACAACGAGGGCTCGCTCGTGCGCGAGCTGGAGAAGCGCGGCATCGGCCGCCCGTCGACGTACGCCGAGATCATCAGCAAGGTGCAGCAGCGCGCGTACGTGGAGAAGCGGGAGGGGGGCGCGTTCCAGCCGACGCTGCTCGGGAAGTTCGTGGTCGACGGGCTCGTCCGGTCGAACCTCGACATCATGGACCCGAACTTCACGGCGCAGATGGAGGAGGAGCTCGACGAGGTCGGCGCCGGCAACCTGAAGCGCGAGCAGCTGCTCAAGCGCTTCTACAAGAAGTTCCGCGAGCAGCTCGACAAGTCGAAGAAGCTCGCGCCGTGGAAGCCCGAGGCCGAGAAGACCGACATCGTCTGCGACGAGTGCGGCTCGATGATGCTCAAGAAGTGGGGCAAGAACGGTTGGTTCTTGAGCTGCGAGCGCTACCCGAAGTGCAAGGCCACGCGCGACCTGTCCGACGCGCGGGGCACCGCCGCCGTCCGCGAGACCGACATCTCGTGCGACAAGTGCGGCAAGCCGATGATCATCAAGACGGGGCGCTTCGGCGACTTCCTGTCGTGCACCGGGTACCCGACCTGCAAGAACACGCGCCCGGTGCCGCTCGGCGTCGCCTGCCCGAACTGCGGCGGCGATCTCATCGAGATCCGGCCGCGCAAGAAGGGCGGGCGCACGTTCTACGGCTGCTCGAACTGGAACGCCGAGCAGAAGTGCGACTTCAAGCTCTGGCAGAAGCCGGTGCCCATCCCGTGCCCGCAGTGCGGCGCGAAGTTCGTCACCCGCACCGGCGGCAAGAAGGCCATGCTCGTCTGCGCGACCAAGGACTGCGGCTTCAAGCAGGAGATCGTCGAGGCAGAAGGCGAGGACGGCGCCACGGACGGCGCCGTCGCCCTCGACGCCGCGGCGGTCGACGCGAGCGCGGCGCCCGCCGCCCGGCCCGAGCCGGCGGTCGCGCCGCCCGCAGCCGCCCAGCGGCCCGAGCCGGCGCCGAGCCCCGGCGCGGCCGGAGGGGCAGCCGAAAAGCCCGCGCGGGCCGTGCGCGCCCGCCGCACGGCGAGCTAAGACGGTCGCGAGATCCCACCCACATCCCTGGTGAGCTGTATGAACGGAGCAGAGAGCCCGCGCGACGTCGTCGTCGTCGGAGGCGGCCTGGCCGGCTGCGAGGCGGCGTACCAGCTCGCGCAGCGCGGGCTGCGCGTGCGCCTCGTCGAGATGAAGCCGCACAAGCGCACGCCCGCGCAGACGAGCGATCGGATGGCCGAGCTCGTGTGCTCGAACTCGCTGCGCGGCGCGGCGCTGAGCAACGCGGTGGGGCTCCTCAAGGAAGAGCTCCGGCGCGTGGGCTCGCTCGCCTTGCGGTGCGCGGACGAGACCTCGGTGCCGGCCGGCGGCGCGCTCGCCGTCGACCGCGAGCGGTTCGCGGAGGCGATGACGCGGGCGATCGAGGCCCACCCGCGCATCGCGGTCGAGCGGCGGGAGGTGACGGACATCCCCGCCGAGCGGCCGGTGATCCTCGCGACCGGCCCGCTCACGTCCGACGCCCTCGCGGCGAGCCTCGCCGCGGCCGTCGGCGCCGAGCACCTCGCCTACTACGACGCGATCGCGCCGATCGTCAGCGCCGACTCGATCGACTGGTCGCGCGTGTGGAAGCAGTCGCGCTACGGCAAGGGCGGCGCCCTCCGCGGCGAGCGGGCCGCGCCGCCGGAGCAGCGGTCGGCGCTGCCGGAGGACGCGGCCGAGCGGCGCGACGACGCCGAGGTAGGCGACGAGGCCTATGTGAACTGCCCGTTCGACGAGGCGCAGTACAAGGCGTTCGTCCGGGCGCTCGTCGAGTCGGAGAAGGTGGAGGCGCGCGACTTCGAGGAGGTGCGCTACTTCGAGGGGTGCCTGCCGTGCGAGGTCATGGCCGCGCGCGGCGAGCAGACGCTCGCGTTCGGGCCGATGAAGCCGGTCGGGCTCACCGATCCGCGCACCGGCCGGCGCCCCTACGCGGTGCTCCAGCTGCGCCCGGAGGACGAGGCCGCGACCGCGTACAACCTCGTCGGGTTCCAGACGCGCATGAAGTTCGCCGAGCAGCTCCGGGTCTTCCGGATGGTGCCCGGCCTGGAGGAGGCGGACTTCCTCCGCATGGGCTCCGTGCACCGGAACACCTTCGTCGACGCGCCGGCGCTCCTCGGCCCGGCGATGGAGCTCCGCGCGCTCCCGGGCGTGCACCTGGCCGGCCAGATCGCGGGTGTGGAGGGCTACGTGGAGAGCGCCGCGGCCGGGTTCGTGTGCGCGATCCTCCTCGCGCAGCAGCTGCGGAACGAGCCGCTCCGGCCGCCGCCGCCCACGACGGCGCTCGGCGGCATCCTGACGCACCTCGGCCGCAAGCAGCCCACGTATCAGCCGTCGAACATCACCTGGGCGCACATCGCGCCGCTCGATCCCGCGCACGGCAAGCTGCGCAAGCGCGCCCGCTACGAGGCGATGGCCGAGCGCGCCCTCCGCGACCTCGGCGCGTGGTGGGCCGCGGGCTGACGGGCGAGCTCGACGCCAGTGGACAGCGCGGCAGCGCGGCAGCGCGGCAGCGCGCCCGCGAGCGGCTCTGAACATCCGTCTCCGCGGCCGGGCGCGCGGCGCGCGGCCCGCGCCAATCGTGCGCGGGCCGCCCGCCGCGCGCCAGCTTCGATACCCTGGCGGTGGTGCGTCGCGCGCCGCCTGCGGGCTCCGGGAGCCCGCCCACGCGCGGGCCCGCGCCCACGGAGGTAGCCCATGAAGCTTCGCTTGTTCGCGTTCCTTGCGCTCGCTGTCCCTGCCGCCATGCTCCTGCCGCCGCGCGACGCGCTCGCGTGCGGCGGGTGCTTCGCCCCGGTCACCCAGACCACGGTCGTCAACGCGCACCGGATGGTGCTCTCCATCTCGCCTGTCCAGTCGGTGCTCTGGGACCAGATCCAGTACGCCGGCGACCCGAGCGAGTTCGCCTGGGTGCTCCCGGTCAAGCGCGGGGCGACGATCCAGGTCGGCTCGGACGCGTGGTTCGAGACGCTCGACGCCGCCACGTCGGTGCGCATCACGGCGCCGAACTCCACGTGCGGCGGGAGCGGGGGCGGCTGCGGCGTGCTGATCGGCGGCGCCGCCTCGGACTCGGCGGGGGGCTTCGGCAACGAGCAGGTCACGGTGCTCCACCGCGGCACCGTCGGTCCGTACGAGACCGCGACGCTCGCGACCGACACGCCTGGCGCCCTGAACAAGTGGCTGGACACGAACGGCTTCGGCGTCGACGAGTCGACGCAGCCGGTCATCGACGCCTACGTCGAGGAGGACTTCGACTTCATCGCCCTCAAGCTCCAGCCGGGCAAGGACGTGAAGGAGATGACGCCGGTGCGGGTCGTCATGCCGGGGGCGAACTCGACGCTCCCGCTCCGGATGGTCGCCGCCGGCACGGGCGCGAACGTCGCGATCACCCTCTTCGTCATCGGCGAGGGCCGGCAAGCGCCCGAGGGGTTCGCCGCCGCGAGCGTCCCCCACGACCTGCTCGCGTGGGACTTCGCCTCGCAGGAGTCGAACTACGGCGCGCTGCGCGAGAAGGCGCTCGCCGCGGCCGAAGGCGGCCGCGCGTTCCTCACGCCCTACGCGCAGCAGGGCTCGCTCTTCTCGCCCGTGTCGAGCTCCGCGGCGCCGTTCGGCGTGCAGTACACGACGAGCGGCTCGACGACCCCGGTCGACACGATCGCCGCGGCGTTCGCCCAGCAGGGGCTCGCGAACGGCGAGACCGAGGACACGGCGTGCGCCGTGCGCTTCGCCGAGCTCGCGATGGAGGACCGCGCCGTGGGCAACCCGTGCCCGGCCGGCGCCTCGCTCTCCGATCCGAGCTGTGACGGGGTCGCCTCGGGCCAGATCGACGCGCGCGAGCTCGCGTGCGGGCCGCTCGACGACCTCGCCGTCGCGATGATCGGCCTGCACCCGAAGGACGTCTGGCTCACGCGTCTCGAGGCCAACCTGCCGCGCGCCGCGCTCGACACCGACCTCGTCCTGGTCCCCGCGGCGCAGGAGCGGGTCGACAACTGGCTGCGCGCCCGCGCGAGCGTCCACGCCGAGGTGCTCTGCGGGGCGGCGACCCCGGTCCTCGACGGCGACCGTACCTCGCGGTCGCGGGGGCAGGGCACGCTCGTGGGCATGACGCTCGGCGCCCTCGCGCTCGCGGCGGCGGTCGCCCGCCGCGGCGCGCGCCGCTTCTCCGCCCGCCCGGCCTGACCGGCGGCGCTGTGGCGTGACGGCCGAGCGTGGCAGTCTGCCACGTCGCGAGCCTCCTTCAGCGGAGATCTCCGCGCGATCGCGCCTCGGCGTGGTGGCATACGGGCTGCTTGAGCATTGCGTCGAGGGCGTGCGGGCCACTGCGGCAATCGTGCAGCAGCCGTCCAGCGCCCAGGACGCGACATGACCTGCTCGGTGCTGACTCTTCCAGGCTCCAGGGCGAACTCCAGATCAAGTCACGCAGAGGCCGGCAACGCGCACGCGCCTCACACCACGCGCCTCCTGCCCGGGATGACGAGGGTGCTCGAATCGCTCCTCGATGACATCGCGCGCGCCCAGGAGAAGATCTGGGTCTCGACGTACATCTACCGCAACGACCAGATGGGTCATCGCTTCGCCGACGCCTTCGCGGAAGCCGCGCGGCGCGGCGTCGACGTGCGGCTCCTCTACGACGCGCTCGGCAGCCACAGCACGCCTGGGGCTTTCTTCGAGGACATGAGGGCTCGCGGCGTCCGCACCCGCGCTTACCGGCCGCTCAGCACCGTCCTCCGCGGGGGCGCCCTGTTCCCGCGGGAGCACTCGCGCATCGTGGTCATCGACGGCGCCGGCTACGTGGGCGGCGCCGCGTGGGCCGACGAGTGGCTCCCGCGCGATCAGGGCGGCGGCGGCTGGCACGAGGTCTGTAGCCGGGTGATGGGGCCGTGCGTGGCCGACATGGAGCGGGTGTTCGAGTGCCGCTGGATGCTCGCCAACGACGCACAGGGCCGCTCCTTCGATTACTGGACGGGCGGCGTCTACGATGACGTGGAGTTCATCACCGACGCGCCCACGCCGCCGGCGGTCATCTACGAGCGCCACCTGGAGCGGGTGCGCGCGGCGCGGCGCCGCGTGTGGATCGAGAACGCGTATTTCTGCCCGCCTCGCGGGCTCGAGCGCGAGCTCATGGACGCCGCGCGCCGCGGGATCGACGTGAAGATCATCGTGCCGCGCAACTCCGATCTCCCGACCATCCGCAACGCAAGCCTGGCGAGGTACAGGTCGTGGCTGGAGAACGGCCTGCAGATCTACGAGTTCCTCCCCTCGATGCTCCACTCGAAGTTCGCGGTCATCGACGACGACTGGGCGACCGTGGGCACCTTCAACGTGAACCCCACCAGCCTGCGGTGGGTGAGCGAGGCGAACCTCATCGTGAAGCAACCTGCCTTCGTGAGGGACGCCGCCCAGCTCTTCGAGCGGGACCTCCAGCGGTGCGAGGAGGTCTGCCTCAACAACCTCCCCACGCCAGGGCCGCTCGCGCGCATCCGGAACGCGCTCTGGAGCATGGGCCTCGACCTGCTGGAGCCACGCTATGCGGGCGCTCGCTGGAACAATGCGCTCCCGGAGCGCGAGCGCGACGGCGGGCTGCTCCAGGCGCTCGGGGTCTAGAATCCCGAGCACGCTGATCAAGCGAGCAATGAACCGCCAAGACGCCAAGGACGCCAAGACAGGATTCTCTTCTTGGCGTCCTTGGCGCCTTGGCGGTTAGACTTTCTGCGCTTTCCAGGCAGTTTCAGCCCGTTGTCGCTCTGGCTCGGCCCGGGCCGCCGACGCGGCGCGAGACCCGGGTGACGACAGAAGACCGAAAGTCGAGGCGCAGGGGACGCGAGGGAGAGGCCTGCTCCCCGCGTCCTCTGCTCCCCGTCGCTCGAGCGCCTGTGGCCCTGAGCCGCAGCGCCCCATGGCGCCGCGCTGCTACGGAGAGGGCGCCGCCAGGGCGCCTGGCGACGGCTCCGCCGCCCCACCGTCCGGGGCTGGCGGCGCCTCCTCGGCCGCTGCCCTGTGCGTCTCGGGCTCCTGCCTGGCCGCCCCCGCGTCCTCGCGGGCCTCGATCGCGCTCGCCGAGCCCTCGGCAGCCGGCGGCGGGCAGGCCGCTTCTCCGCCTGCCTGCCCGCCATTCGTGGAGCAGGCCGCGCTCCCCGCCTCGGGCGTCGACCCGGCCGGGGCCGCCTGCGCGAGGAGCAGCGACGCCTCCACGCCCGCGTCGGCCGCGGGCAGCTCCGGCAGCGCGCTCGCCGCCGGCGCCGGCGGCTTCGCTTCCGCCGCGGCCGTCGCCATCGCCGGCGCCGCGGGGGCAGGCGCCTTCACGGTGCGCGCCGGGCGCGGCGCCACGGTCGCGACCGGCGGCGCCACGAACCCGCGCGCCATCGTCGCCGTGAGGGAGCTCGGCTCGGCCGCTGGCCGCGCTGGCGCCTCGACAACCGTCGCCGCCGTCGCCGCGGGCGCCGCCGGCGACGTCGGCGTCAGCTCGGCGACGGGGCCCGTCGCGACCGGCGCCACGCTCCACGCCGCCGCCCCCGCCATCAGCACGAACCCCGCCGCCGCGACGCGGCGGAACGGGAAGCGCTCTCGCAACGACGGCCGCAGCGACGCCGCCGCGATGCCCGGCGGCGTCCCCACCGCCGTCGCCTCGGACCACGCGCGCTCGCCGCTCTCCTCCAGCAGCTTGCGCCCGACCACCACCGGCGCCCTGGGCCCGCTCTCGCCCGGCGCCCTCCGCGCGGACGCCATGGGCAGCTGCAGCTCCATGGCGTCCTCGGCGCGGCGCGAGTGCAGCGTCGGCGCGGAGCTCACCACCATCGGCCGCGGCGACGGCGCCGGGACCTGGCTGCTCCGCTCATCCAGCCATTGCGCGCGGAGCGACGCGCCGCACACGTCCTCCGAGACGCCCCGCGAGAGGAGCCACGTCGCGAGCGCGACGCCGAGCTCGCGCATGCTCCCCCAGCGCTCCGCCGGGTCCTTGCGCAGCCCGCGCTCGACGATCGACCACAGCGCCGGGTCGGTGCCGCACCGCTCGACCAGCGACCGGACCGGATCCTGGATGATCGCGCGCAGCGTCCCGAACCCTTGCTCCCCGGCATACGGCGTCTCCCCCGCGATCGCCTCGTACAGCATCGTGCAGAGCGCCCAGATGTCCGCGCGATGATCGACGTGCCCTTGCCCGAGCGCCTGCTCGGGCGGCATGTACTGCGGGGTCCCGATCACGGCCGCGCCCGTGGAGCCGGACTCCGGCTCGGTCCACGTGACCTTCGCGATCCCGAAATCGACGACCTTCGGCTGGATCCTCCCGTCGCCCTGATCCGCGAGCATCACGTTGTCCGGCTTGAGATCCCGGTGAACGACGCCCCGCTCGTGGGCCGCGTGCATCGCGCTCGCGACGGGCAGGAGGATCGCGACCGCCGCCTCGGGCGGGAGCTGCGGCTCCCGGCAGAGCACGTCCCGCAGGGCCTCGCCCTCCAGGAGCTCCATCACGATATAGGGTGTGCCCTCCGCGGTCTTGCCGAGATCGAAGACACGCACGATCCCAGGGTGGCTGAGCTTCGCCGCCGCCCGCGCCTCGCGCAGCAGCCGCTCCGCGATCGCGGGAGAGCGCATCTCCGGGCGCAGCACCTTGATCGCCACGTTCGCCTCGAGCGCTGTGTTCGCGGCGACCCAGACAGAGCCCATCGCCCCCTCTCCCGCCTTGCGGAGGAGCTGGTACTTGTCGCCCACCAACGTGCCGACCTCGAAGCGTTCCCCTAAGGTGTGCTCGAACCCCTGGGTCATGTTGATTGACATGCGCTCTCCTGCCGCCTGCTCCGGCCATCCCGCCGCTCACCACGCCACGCCATGCTTCGACGCCAGATCTGGAGCATCGCGCATGCCAGGCGCTCCTCTCGGGGATCGCCTGAAATACCGCGCGGGCGCGTCGGCGGCAGCGCGCCTCGGCGAGGCAAGTTGCCACGCACCGAGCGCAGCCGCGGCACGCGAGCGCCCAGCGCGCGACTCCTCGGGATCTAGATGAAGCTGTCGTAGGGGCGCTTCAGCCCGCTGTCGCTCCGGACGTCCTCGGCGCCGGCATACTCGAGGATCATCTCCAGGATCTCGGCGTCTCGCGTCGACTGGGCGTGAACGCCGACGAGGATCTCACCCTGCTGCAGGCCGCTCTCGTAGGCGCGCGCGCGGTGCTCGGGGACGCCGGCGCCGACGAGCGCGCCGACGAGCCCGCCGGCCGCGCTGCCCGCGCCCGCGCCCGCGAGCGCGGCCTCGATCGGCCCCGCCACCACGAGCCCCAGCCCGGGGAACATCAGGCTCGTTCCGACCGCCGCGAACGCGGCGAAGGCCGCGCCGACCGCCGCGCCGACAGCGCCGCCGACGCCGGCGCCCTCCACTGCCCGCGAGCCGGTTCCGGTCTCGACGTGCTGGCCGCGCGCGCCATGGCTCATCACGACGCTGATGGCGTCGCGCTTGTATCCACAGCTCATGACGCGCTCAATCGCCCTCTCGGCTTCCCCCCGTGTCTTCAACAGACCGGTCACCAGCTTTGCCCTCACTGACAGGCTCCTTTCCCCAAGACCGTCCCCGCGCAGCCGCGTTCCCTCGCTGTATTCTGGAGTCCCACACCGGTCAGGCAGACCGCGTGCCAGGCAAGGACGCCGGAAATGCCGGGGATCCTGCACAATCGGCTGTGGACGGTCGCGCAACCCCTGCGCAGAGATGCCACACTGGGGCGTCATTGCAGCGCAGACGAACTGTCAGCTTGCGCCAGGGGTGGGCCGTGAGGTGGGGTGGTGAACCGGAGTGAACCGAGGTGGAGCAGGAGGAGACGAGCTCAGCGATGCAGCCAGATCCGGAGCAGCGCGAGCAGCTGCTCCGTGTCGACAGGCTTCGAGATGTAGTCGGTCGCGCCCGCCTCGAGGCACTTCTCGCGGTCGCCCTTCATCGCCCGCGCCGTGACCG
This sequence comes from Sorangium sp. So ce1153, assembly GCF_051521595.1. Lineage (NCBI taxonomy): Bacteria > Pseudomonadati > Myxococcota > Polyangiales > Polyangiaceae > Sorangium > Sorangium sp. So ce1153. The sequence goes on along the minus strand of NZ_CP150361.1, from coordinate 8,890,964 downwards.
CGATGATCGGCAGCGTCTGGAAGACGGCCCGCTTGCGGATCGCGCGGATGGTGTCGTATCCGTCCATCTCCGGCATCATGATGTCCATGAGGACGACATCGATGCCGCTGGTCCGCTCCAGGCGCTCGATGGCGGCCTTGCCCGTGTCGGCGGCGAGGGTCGTCATCCCGTGGCTCTCCAGGACGGTCTTCAGCGCGTAGATGTTGCGGAAATCGTCGTCGACGATCAGCGCGCACTTGCCGGAGAGCGCCGTGGCGGACTCGTGGAGCTGCTCCACGATGAGCCGCTTCGGCTCCGGCAGGTCCGGGATCCGGCGGTGCAGCGCGAGCGTCACCTCGTCGAAGAGGCGCTCTCGCGACTGGACGTGCTTCACCGGGAGCCGCTGCGCCAGCCGGGCGATCTGCACCTCGTCGTCCCCGGCGATGTCCGCCGGCGTGTAGACGATCGCCGTCAGGTCGGCGAAGCGCCCGGCACGGTCGAGGTGGTCGATGAGCTCGAAGCCGGGCATATCGGGCAGGCGCAGCCCGAGGACGATGGCGTCGAACGGCTCGCGCTCGACCGCGGCGAGCGCCTCCCGGCCCGTCGACACGGTGGCGATCGTGATCCCCTCGTCCGAGAGCAGCTCGGCCACGGGGTCGCCAGCTGCCTTGTCCGGCTCGACCAGGAGCAGCCGGCGCTGCGGCGAGCTGACCAGCGCGTCGAGCCGCGCGAACGCCTCGTCGAGCGCCGTCCTGCTGCTCAGCGGCTTGTTCAGCAGCCCCACCGCGCCCATCCGGCGCGCGCGGCACCGCTCCTCTTCCGTCTCCGTCGTGATCACCTGGACCGGGATGTGCCGCGCCTGGAGATCGCGCTTCAGGCAGTCGAGCACGCGCCACCCGTCGATGTCGGGCAGGTTGATGTCCAGCGTGATCGCCAGCGGCCTGAGCTCGCGCACGAGCGAGAGCCCGGTCGCGCCGCGGACCGCCACGACAGCCTTGAAGCCGTGCTCGCGCGCGACGTCCACGAGGAACCGGGCAAACACCGTGTCGTTCTCCACGATGAGGATCGCGCGATCGCCCGGACGTACGCTTTCGCTGTCGTCGATGATCTGCGTGTCCGTGGTCGTGGCCAGGCGGTCCGACGGCCGGCTGCTGTGGACGGGCTCCTCGAGGACCGGCGGGGCGTCGAGCACATGGGCTGGCTGCCGCCGCGCCGCCCGCACGGGCCGGTAGGAGCGCGGCAGGTAGAGGGTGAACGTGCTCCCGCGGCCCGGCGCGCTGACGAGCACGAGGTCGCCGCCGAGCAGCCGCGCGATCTCCCGGCTGATCGCGAGCCCGAGCCCGGTGCCGCCGTACTTCCGGCTCGTGCTCCCGTCCGCCTGCTGGAACGCCTCGAAGATGATCTGCTGTTTGTCCGGCGCGATCCCGATGCCCGTGTCGTGGACGGAGAGGGCGATCACCGCGTCGGCCCGGCTGAGCACATCGTTCTCACGGCTCCACCCCTCGCGGGCCACTGTCACCTCCAGGATCACCCTGCCGCGCTCGGTGAACTTGAAGGCGTTGGAGAGCAGGTTCTTGAGCACCTGCTGGAGCCGCTTCGCGTCGGTGAGGATCGACCCCGGCAGGTCCTGCGAGAAGGCGAGCTCGAACTCGAGCTTCTTCGCCTCGGCGACGTGCCGGAACGTCCGCTGCACGTAGTCCGAGAGGTCCTTGAAGCTGATCTCGCCGACGTCGACGACGACGGTGCCCGACTCGATCTTCGAGAGATCGAGGATGTCGTTGATGAGCGCCAGGAGGTCGGTGCCTGACGCGTGGATCGTCTTCGCGAACTCGACCTGCCGCGCGGTGAGGTTCTGGTCGTTGTTCCTGGAGAGCTGGTCCGAGAGGATGAGGAGGCTATTCAGCGGGGTCCTGAGCTCATGGGACATGTTGGCCATGAACTCCGACTTGTATTTCGAGGTGAGGGCGAGCTGCCGCGCCTTCTCCTCGAGGGCCTGCCGGGCCTGCTCGACCTCGTGGTTCTTCCGCTCGACCTCGACGTTCTGCTCGGCGAGCAGCCGCGCCTTCTCGCCGAGCGCGGCGTTCGTCTCCTGGAGCTCCTCCTGCTGGCTCTGGAGCTCGCGCGCCAGCGACTGGGACTGCTTGAGCAGGTCCTCGGTGCGCATGTTGGCCTCGATCGTGTTGACCACGATGCCGATCGACTCGGTGAGCTGATCGAGGAACGCCTGGTGCGTCGGGCTGAAGCGCTCGAGCGACGCGAGCTCGATGACGGCCTTCACCTGCCCCTCGAAGATCACGGGCATGACGATGATGTTGACCGGGGGCGACTCGCCGAGGCCGCTCGTGATCGTGATGTAGTCGGGCGGCGCGCTGACGAGGAGGATCTTCTCCTTCTCGAGCGCGCACTGCCCGACGAGCCCCTCGCCCAGCTTGAACTGGTTGTCCACGTGCTTGCGCTGCTTGAACGCGTAGCTCGCGAGCAGCTTGAGGACGGGCTCTTCCCGGGACGAGTCCATGATGTAGAAGACGCCCTGCTGCGCCGTCACGACGGGGGCGAGCTCGGACAGGATGAGCCGGCCGACGGTGAGGAGATCCTTCTGCCCCTGGAGCATGCGCGAGAACTTGGCGAGGTTGCTCTTGAGCCAGTCCTGCTCGCTGTTCTTCAGCGTCGTGTCCTTGAGGTTCCGGATCATCTCATTGATGTTGTCCTTCAGCGCCGCGACCTCGCCCTGCGCCTCGACCTTGATCGACCGGGTGAGATCGCCCTTGGTCACGGCGGTGGCGACCTCGGCGATCGCGCGCACCTGCGTGGTGAGGTTCGCCGCGAGCCGGTTCACGTTGTCGGTGAGGTCCTTCCAGGTGCCGGCGGCCCCGGGGACGCTCGCCTGCCCGCCGAGCTTGCCCTCGACGCCGACCTCGCGCGCCACCGTCGTCACCTGATCGGCGAACGTCGCGAGCGTCTCGATCATGCCGTTGATCGTGTCCGCGAGCGCGGCGACCTCGCCCTTCGCGTCGACGACCAGCTTGCGCTTGAGATCGCCGTTGGCGACCGCGGTCACGACCTTGGCGATGCCGCGCACCTGGTTCGTCAGGTTGCCGGCCATCGAGTTCACGTTGTCGGTGAGGTCCTTCCAGGTGCCGGCGACGCCGCGGACGTCAGCCTGTCCGCCGAGCTTGCCCTCGGTGCCCACCTCGCGCGCGACGCGCGTCACCTCCGAGGCGAAGGAGTTGAGCTGATCGACCATCGTGTTGATGGTGTTCTTGAGCTCGAGGATCTCGCCCTTGACGTCGACGGTGATCTTCTTCGAGAGGTCGCCGTTGGCGACGGCGGTGGTGACGGCGGCGATGTTGCGGACCTGCGAGGTGAGGTTGCCGGCCATCGAGTTGACGGAATCGGTGAGGTCCTTCCAGGTGCCGGCGACGCCGCGCACCTCGGCCTGCCCGCCGAGCTTGCCCTCGGTGCCTACCTCGCGCGCGACGCGGGTGACCTCCGAGGCGAACGAGCGGAGCTGATCGACCATCGTGTTGATGGTGTCCTTGAGCTCGAGGATCTCGCCGCGGACATCGACGGTGATCTTCTTCGAGAGGTCGCCGTTGGCGACGGCGGTGGTGACGGCGGCGATGTTGCGCACCTGGGCGGTGAGGTTGCCGGCCATCGAGTTGACGGAGTCGGTGAGGTCCTTCCAGGTGCCGGCGACGCCGGTCACCTCGGCCTGCCCGCCGAGCTTGCCCTCGGTGCCTACCTCGCGCGCGACGCGCGTCACCTGCGCCGCGAAGGCGCTCAGCTGGTCGACCATCGTGTTGATGGTGTTCTTGAGCTCGAGGATCTCGCCCTTGACGTCGACGGTGATCTTCTTCGAGAGGTCGCCGTTGGCGACGGCGGTGGTGACGGCGGCGATGTTGCGCACCTGGGCGGTGAGGTTGCCGGCCATCGAGTTGACAGAGTCGGTGAGGTCCTTCCAGGTGCCGGCGACGCCGCGGACGTCGGCCTGCCCGCCGAGCTTGCCCTCGGTGCCTACCTCGCGCGCGACGCGGGTGACCTCGGAGGCGAAGGAGTTGAGCTGATCGACCATCGTGTTGATGGTGTTCTTGAGCTCGAGGATCTCGCCCTTGACGTCGACGGTGATCTTCTTCGAGAGATCCCCCGTGGCGACGGCGGTGGTGACGGTGGCGATGTTGCGCACCTGGGCGGTGAGGTTGCCGGCCATCGAGTTGACGGAGTCGGTGAGGTCCTTCCAGGTGCCGGCGACGCCGCGGACGTCGGCCTGCCCGCCGAGCTTGCCCTCGGTGCCTACCTCGCGCGCGACGCGCGTGACCTCGGCGGCCAGCGAGCTCAGCTGATCGACCATCGTGTTGATGGTGTCCTTGAGCTCGAGGATCTCGCCCTTCACGTCCACGGTGATCTTCTTCGAGAGATCGCCCTTCGCGACGGCGGTGGTGACGGTGGCGATGTTGCGGACCTGGGCGGTGAGGTTCGACGCCATCGAGTTGACGGAGTCGGTGAGGTCCTTCCAGGTGCCGGCGACGCCGCGGACGTCGGCCTGTCCGCCGAGCTTGCCCTCGGTGCCTACCTCGCGCGCGACGCGGGTGACCTCCGAGGCGAAGGAGTTGAGCTGGTCGACCATCGTGTTGATGGTGTTCTTGAGCTCGAGGATCTCGCCCTTGACGTCGACGGTGATCTTCTTTGAAAGGTCGCCGTTGGCGACGGCGGTGGTGACGGCGGCGATGTTGCGGACCTGCGAGGTGAGGTTGCCGGCCATCGAGTTGACGGAGTCGGTGAGGTCCTTCCAGGTGCCGGCGACGCCGCGCACCTCGGCCTGCCCGCCGAGCTTGCCCTCGGTGCCTACCTCGCGCGCGACGCGGGTGACCTCGGAGGCGAACGAGCGGAGCTGATCGACCATCGTGTTGATGGTGTCCTTGAGCTCGAGGATCTCGCCCTTCACGTCCACGGTGATCTTCTTCGAGAGATCTCCCGTGGCGACGGCGGTGGTGACGGCGGCGATATTGCGCACCTGGGCGGTGAGGTTGCCGGCCATCGAGTTGACGGAGTCGGTGAGGTCCTTCCAGGTGCCGGCGACGCCCTTCACCTCGGCCTGCCCGCCGAGCTTGCCGTCGGTGCCTACCTCGCGCACGACGCGGGTGACCTCCGAGGCGAAGGAGCCGAGCTGCTCGACCATCGTGTTGACGGTCCTGGCCGTCCGGAGGAACTCGCCGTTCAGTGGCCTGCCGTCGACCTCGAGGGCCATCATCTGCGAGAGATCGCCCTTGGCGACGGCCCCGATGACGCGCGCCGTCTCGGCGGTGGGGTGGACGAGATCGCCGATGAGCTCGTTCATGCACGCGATCTCGTCGGCCCAGGCCCCGCTCACCTCGCCGATGAAGGCGCGCTGCGACAGCTTGCCCTCCTTGCCCACCACGCGGCTCAGGCGGTGGAGCTCCCTCGCCATCTTCTCGTTGAGATCGACGACGTTGTTGAACGTGTCGGCGATCTTCCCGTCGACCCCGGACCAGTCGAAGGGCAGCCGCACCGAGAAATCGCCCTTCTTGAGCGCCGTCAGCGCCAGCAGCAGCGTCCGCCGGTCGAGCGCGTCGCTCGCGATCGGCGGCGCGGCGCGGGCCCCATCTCCCCCGGGGTCCTTCTTCGCGCGCGCGGCGCCGTGCAGCCCGTCCCCGGACGCGCCCTTCTTTCCCTTGCCATTGCCAGCTCTCGCTTTGCGGGCCGCCTTGTCGAGGTCGCTTCGCTGCTCCATGCCGCTCTTCTCCTGGTCACGCCTGCAGGCGATGCCGATCGGTTGAGGGAAACGAGATCGCGCCCCGGACGCGGCAGCGCCCCGGAGCGCGGCGAGCGGCTCGACGGGGCAAGCCCCGGAGCGCCCTTCCGCCGCCGCGAGGCGGCGAGAGGAAAGGCCCGCTCGCCTGGGAAGGCCGAGTCGCCGACTGGCTCGGGCGGCTCGGGCGATCGCGGGACGCTCGCGCCGCCGAGGGGCGTGGCTCTCGCTGCCCGACCGAGGAGGTTCCGTCGGGTCCCATCGATGTCAGGCTTCGGCGCACGGTGGCCGTGCGCGCCCGCACCCGCCGCGCGACAGCATAGGTTCGTATACTACGCACGCGCGCAGCCGGGCAAGCATCGCGCCCAGGGCGTCGCTCTTTGCGTGCGGCGTGTGGGGGGTCAGCTGCGCTGCGGCGAAGGGGCCGCGCAGTGAGGTTGTCGGGGGGCGAGTCGCGCGTAGGTTGTCGGGGGGCGAGTCGCGCGCGGGTCCTGGCAGGGGTGTGCTGGGCGCGGGCGCCTGGTCGGGGACCTCAGGCCACGTCGGCCTTGGGTGTCCGGCGCCGCGGCGGCACGACGCTCGTCTTCTTTCGCGGCGTCACGATACAGTAACGCCCTGCCTCTCCGACCCTCTCGTGGACGCCCGACTCCATGGCGGTCCGCGTCGGCCTGAGCGGGGGCAGCCACCGCGACACGCTCGCGAGGCACGAGGGGCGCTCGGGGAAGGGCGAGTGGCGGGGGTGCGGCCGCTCCGGGGCCGCCTCGGTCGCGGTGTCGTGCGGCCGCTCCGCGCCCGCTTCGTGCGTCCGCTCCGGCGCGGCGTCGTGCGGCCTCTCCGCGCCAGCGTCGTGGAGCGGCCGGTCGGACAGCGCGCCATGGGGCGGCCGATCGGACATGGGATGCGGCGGCCGGTCGGACAGCGCGCCATGAGGCGGCCGGTCGGAGGGCGGGCCGTGCGGCGGCCGCTCGGTCGGCGAGCCGTGCGTCGCCTCGAAGGCGGCGCCGCTCTGCGCAGGGAGCATACCGGACGATGCGCGGCGCCTCGCCGTGCTCGCGGCGATCCGTAGCCGGAGATCCTCGACGTGCTTCGCGAGCCGCTCGGTCTCCTCCGTGAGGCGCGTGAAATCATCGACCTGGCTTCTGCGCTCTGACATAAAACGAGTCCTTTGCTGCGTTTATCAGGCGATCTCGACTCTTGGTGATTGTCCTGCACGTCACGTGCCGAGCGACCAGAGGGCGGCTGAACGGAACGTGCAAGGCCGTGTGAAGCCCCTGTGTGGCGAATTGCCGCAACGTGGCAACGCTGCCTCCACCCTGTGATCAAGGTTGCTGGGGCGTCGCGCGGGGCGCAGCGGGCGCAGGCTGGAAGTGGTGGGGGCCGCCGTGGGCGGCACGGCCTGTGCCATGGCGAGGGCGCACAAAGGATGGATGAGCCCGGCGCGCCTCGCTGCGCCACGGATCGTCTGCGAGCCCGCGAGCACGGCCTGTGTTCGGCGCCTCCGGCAGCTCGACCCATCGAGCACCGAGGCGCGCGCGGCGCTGATTGGCTGGTTGAAGGAGCAGATGGATGCAGAAATCGGTCTTCGAATCGCTTGGCGCCCGGCTGGGGATCCCGACGGAGGGCCCGTGGCAGTGGCTGATCGTGGCGGCGAGCGTTCCGGTCGGCCTCGGGCTCGCCCGGCTCGTGGTGCACGGCTTCCGGCGCGCCGGCGCGGTGGTCGCGCGTCGGACATCGACACCGTGGGACGAAAAGATGCTCGACGCGGCAATCGGCCCCATGACTCTTTGTCTCGGCGTGGTCCTGACGGCTGGCTTCGCCAAGACGACGCCGATCGGGCGGGAGATCGTGGCCGATCTGCGGTCGCTCCTCTCGGCGCTGTTCATCGCCGGGGTGGCGTGGCTCCTGATGCGCATCGTGGGTATCCTGACGGAGGTGCTGGACGCGCGCGCCCTGCGGCACCTCGAGGAGGGGAGCGAGTCGTCCCGCGGGCTCCGCACGCAGGCGCGCGTGCTGGAGCGGGTCGCGCGGGTGCTCATCGTGATCGTGGCGGGCGCGCTCGTGCTCCTGAACTTCGAGACCGTGCGGAACGTCGGTGTCTCGCTGCTGGCCTCGGCCGGCATCGCGGGCGTCGTGCTCGGCCTGGCGGCGCAGAAGCCCGTCGGCGCGATCCTCTCCGGCCTCCACATCCTGTTCACCCGCCCCATCGACCTCGGCGACAAGGTGGTGGTGGACGGGCAGTTCGGGACGATCGAGGAGATCCGGCTGACGCACGTGGTCATGAAGATCTGGGACGAGCGGCGGCTCATCATCCCGACCGCGCGGCTCCTGGACGAGTCGTTCGAGAACTGGACGAAGCACGGCGCGGAGAAGCTCGGCACCGTCGAGATCTACGTGGACTATCGGACGCCGGTCGAGTCCGTGCGCCAGCGTTTCGAGTCCATCCTTCCGAACAGCGAGCTCTGGGACAGGCGCGTGAAGGCCGTCCAGGTCACGAACGTGACTGAGCGAACCATCGAGGTGCGTTTTCTCATGTCGGCCACCGACTCGGGCAAGCTGTTCGATCTGCGGTGCTGGGTGCGCGAGGAGATGCTCCGCTGGGTGCGGGAGCTCGAGGAAGGCCGGTTCTTACCGCAGGAGCGCTTCACGCGCGCCTCGCCGGTCGCCGAGGCGGTGGAGCGGCGTGGCCCTGCCTCGGGCCGCGCGCGGCGGGCTGACGGGGTGGCCGATGTCGCGACGTGACGGAGCGCGCCTGCTACGTAGCGGAACGCCACACCGCGACATCCAGGCGTGGCGCCGTGCAGGCGCGCTCATCTGTCACTTTGCGGTCCCGTAAACTCCCCGTTTCACGCGCGTCAAGTCGACGATGGACGGAGGCGCGGAACAGGCCTTCATGCCTGCCCGCGCGCTGCTGGCCTCGCCGCGAGCGGCGCGAGGGTATGTGGGGCGCGCCACCGGTCGCAGGAAAGCGGCACGTGCTTTGCAGCTAAATATAGAAAGATCCGAGAAAAATGCCCGTCAGCCGTGATCGTGCGACGAGGTTCTCGCCACCTCCCCGGGGGGGAGAGGGGGTCGGTAGCAGGTCGGAACTGTCCTTGCCGGCTATGCGCAGCTGCCTGCGCGGGAACCCAGGAGCAACACGCCATGAATTGGGTCATCAAGATCACGCGGATTGGCGGTATCGAGGTCGTTGCGCACGCCGCGTTCGGCCTGCTCATCCCGCTCGGCGCGCTCCAGTGGGGGGCGCGGCACGGCGGGGGCGGCGCGCTCTTCGGCTGCGCCCTCGGCGCGGCGCTGCTCGTGTGCGTGGCGCTGCAGGCGCTCGTGCAGGGCGTCGTGGCGCGGCAGGTGGGCCTCCGGCTGAGCGAGGTCGTGCTCTCGCCGCTCGGCGCCGTCGCGCGGCGAGCGCGGCCGGTCGCCGGGTGGGCGCAGAGCGGGGCGCTCGGCCTCGCCGCGAACTTCGCTGTTGCGGCGCTGTTCTTCGTGGCCGTCGGCGCGCAGCACGGGGCGAGCGAGCTCCGGTGGGCGTCCGTGCTCCAGGCCGCGGAGGCGCCCTCGCGCGAGACGGCGGTCGTGTGGATCGCCAGCGCGAACCTCGGGATCGCGATGCTCGGGCTCCTGCCCGCGCTGCCGCTCGAGGGGGGGCGCGTGCTGCGCGAGGCGCTGTCGCCGCTCACCGGCAGCTGGCTCGCGACGTCGATGGCGGCGACGCTCGGGCAGGTGATGGCGGCCGTGCTGTTCTTCATCGCCCTGTTCAGCGGGCAGCTCCTCGTCGCGGCGCTGTCGGCGATCCTCTTTTTGGGGGCGCGGCGGGAGTGGAGCGCGGCGCAGGTGGTGATGGCGCCGGTCGAGGTGCCCGAGGCGCGACCGCTCGAGGGCAGGGCGGTCCAGCTCTGGCCTGGCGAGCTCGTGGGCGACGCCGCGCGGCGGATCCTGGCGAGCCAGGAGCCTGATTTCCCGGTGGTCTACGAGGATCGCGTGATCGGGATCGTGACGCGCACGGACGTGATGCGCGCGCTGGCGGCGGGGGAGGAGGGGGCGTTCATCGCGTGGATCATGCGGTGTGACGTGCCTCGGGTGGCGGCGGACGTGTCGCTCGACGAGGTGGGGCGGAAGATGGTGGAGAAGAACACGCCGGTGGTCGCGGTGTTCGACGGGGAGAGCTACCTCGGGCTCGTCAAGCACTCGGACATCGCGGGCGCGCTCACGCGCGGGCGCGGAGGGCGGCTGGGGAGGATTCACCTGGCGCCCCAGGTGGGGTAGGCTTCCTCTCTCTCTCTCTCAGCGTGAGACGGGCTTGCCGGGCAGCCCGGCCCGAGGGCAGGGTGTTCGTCGCGCGGGGTGGGGGCCCCGCCGAACTCGCATGTGCCCTGAGTCCTCCGGCAAGCCGGAGAACTCAGGGCACATGCTCAAACACGGCCCATCCCCCACCCCGCGCGACGAACACCCTGCCCTCGGGCCTACCGTTCGCGAAGACGGTGACCATTGATCGAGTAGGTCTCTGCAAGGCTGAAGGCGTCTCGACCAAGGCTGCAGGCCTCGACAAGGCTGAAGGCGTCTCGACCAAGGCTGCAGGCCTCGACAAGGTTGAAGGCGTCTCGGCCGAGGCTGCGGGCCTCGACAAGGGGTGAACGCGTCTCGACCGAGGCTGCAGGCCTCGAGTGAGGCTGCGGGCATCTCGGGCGAGGTTGTCGACGGCTCGAAAGCGAAACGCCCCGCCTCCGGGGGGGAGGTGGGGCGTTCGTGGGGGGACCGTCCGTGGGAGGCGGAGCCTCAATCGGTGCGCAGGAAGTTGAGCTTGAAGGAGACCACGAGCACGAGCGCGTCCTGGCTGATGCGCCGCTTGCCCCAGGCGACCCCGATGTGAAGCCCCTCGATCGGCTCGAGGTTGGAGGGGAGACCTACGGTGTGCGTGAGCGTCTTCGTGAAGTTCCACTCAGGCTTCTTGTTCGCGAGCGCCGCGTTGACGGCCTTCATGATCGTGTGGTCGATGAGCGCGGGGATGCCTCGGATGTCGGCCTCCTCGAGCTCGATGTTGAACGCGAGCACGTTCCCCTGGTGCCGCTCGATGATCTCAGGGGAAATCAGGACCTTGAGCTCATCGAGCTTGATGGTTGGGGTCACGCCCGCGATCGACCACTTCAGCTCCGCAGGACAGTCGACACGCAGGCCCATGTCCTCGACCAAGGTGATCTCGGTCGCCTTGCCAAGGTAAAGCCAGCGGTCCGTTTTCTCATCATCATCCAGATGGATCTTCACAGGGAGGAACTCGCCCAGGATCTGGGCGAGTTCCTCCCGCGTGATAATGGCTTCGAGCCACACGTGCGGCGCCTCAGCTCAGGTGGTGACCGCTCTCGCCGCCCTGGCGCCCGGAGCCCTCGATGCCGTAGTGCGAGTTGCCGCTCTCGGTCGAGGAGACCGCGCCCTTCACCGCGTCGACCGCGCCGCCGACCTTGCTCTGGATCTGGTGCTCCGCCTGCTCGACCCCCTGGGTCGCCTGGCGCTTCAGGCCGTCAAGGCGGTTGAGGATCTCGCGGCGCAGCGCCGGGCCGGACGTCGGCGAGAGCAGCACGGCCACGCCCGCGCCCACCGCGATGCCGGCCCCGAAGAACGCGAGCGTCGTGAGGGGGCTCCGCCGGCGCGCCAGCCCGACCCAGCCGAGCACGTCGTCGAAGCCGATCGCCCCGATCGTCGCGGCGATACCGGCGACCGCCTTCGCGACGTCGAGCGCCGTCGTCTTCGCGGTCGTCGCCGCAGCCGTCGCGGTCGTCGCCGCGGCCGTCGCGGCAGCGCCAGCGCCGACGGCCGCCGACTCGTACACACCCTTTGCAGCGCCCACCGCGTCATTCAGTCGGTTCGTCATGGCTCTTGTCTCCTTGTGACGGACATGACGTCCGCCGGTTCGTGACCCGATGCATTGCAGGCCCCGGACCAACTCCCCCGATCGCGCTGTACGGCCCGCTTGCCCCGGACGAGCCCCCCTGCCGCCGTGGCGGACGCGTGACGAAATGCCACATCTGTCGTGACGCGCCTCGGGGCAACGCGTGCACCACGCCGACCGCCCCGCGCCCTCGGCGCCGCCGCCCGCAGCTCCGCGCGCCCGCGCGCCGCCGATAGCTGCGCCGCGCGCGCATCGCCGCATGCCGCTGTGCTCGAGCGCGCATCGCCGCCGAGAGCTGCGCCGCGCGCATCGCTGCGGCCGCTGTGCTCGAGCGCGCACCGCCGCACGCTGCTGTGCTCGCGCGCGCATCGCCGCAGGCCGCTGTGCTCGCGCGCGCATCGCCGCCGAGCGCTGTGTCGAGGGTGCCTCACCGCCGGAAGCCCTGTCACCGCGGAAAGCAGTGTCCAAGGTGCCGCGTCGCGGGAGGCTGTGTCGAGGGTGTGGTGTTGCGGTGGGCTGTGTCGCCCGCGCTGCCGTCACCAACGGAACGGGCGCTCTCCTTGGAAGGAGTCGTTTCAGGCTGCGGCCCCCCGCGAGGAACACGGCTTGCCGAGCGGGGCGCGCCCGCACAGGAGACGGGCCCAGATCGGCGTTTTCGGCGCGCAGGCGTACTCTTGTACGCCGAGCACCGAAAACGTCGAGGTGGGCCCGTATCCGCAGCGGGCGCGTCCCGCTCAAGCGGGCGCGTCCCGCTCAACGGGGGGCGTGGACTACGCCGAGTAGCACCACGTCGACGCGGCGATCATAACCGTAAGAGTACATCGGCTGATTGCCGACCGCCTCGGAGGCGCCCGTCGCGCGCGTCGAGATGCGATCCGCAGGCATGCCCTCCTTCACGAGGAGCTCCTTCACCCGCGTGGCGCGGCGCAGCGAGAGATCCTGATTGTATGCCTGCTTGCCGCGCGGATCGGCCCGGCCCACGAGCTCGATCTTCACGTCCTTGAGGTTGGACGAGAGCAGGCAGTCGACCACCGCACGGAGCTCCAGCTGCTCCTGCGGCAGCGGCTCGGCCGAGTCGAAGGCGAAGTTCGTCTTGGGCAGCCGGCAGACATCGGCGATGTCCGCACCCAGGGTGAGCCCGATGAACCGATCCTCGCCTTCCCGCAGGTCAGGCCACTCCACCTTGTAGACACCATCAGGGCCCGGGTTGGGCATCCTGGGCTCCGCATTCCGCGCCTGCTCCGGCGCCGGTGCTGCGGCGCACGCCGAGAGGAGCGAGAGCGCGAGCGCGCCCAGGAAGAGTCCGGGCAGTTTGAACATGGACATGATGAGACACCCTCCTTTCAAGGTCCGCGGCGCGACAAGAGCGACTCGACGCCAGCGGACAAGGAGCAGTGACCTCTCGTCCCGCCGTCACCGGCGCTCGCTTCGCTTCAAGCCACCTGTCGTACCAGGGGTGTCTCGACGTGAATCAAAGTCCATGCCGGGCCGGCCCGCTCTGGCGCGGCCGTCACGCCGCCGCCCGGCCCGGCTGAGGCCGCACGCGCGGCGTGGCAGGTCGCGGCAGGTCGCGGCACGTCGCGGCACGTCAGCCAGGCGCCGACGGCTCCCTGGCCTCGAGCTTCGGCCAGGTGAACCGGAAGGTGGCGCCGGCGCCGAGGGAAGACTCGACCCACGCGCGCCCACCCTTGCTCTGGACGATCTTCTGCACGACCGACAGCCCGATGCCGGTGCCCTCGACCTTGTCCCGCGCCTTCAGCGTCTGGAAGATGCCCCAGATGCGGTCGTGGTACTCGGGCGCGATGCCCGAGCCGTTGTCCGAGACCGAGAACTCCCAGAACGGGCCGGCGTCGCGCGCGCTGATCCGGACCTCCGGATCGGTGCGCCCCGCGTGCTTCAGGGCGTTGCTGATGAGGTTCAGGAACGTCTGCTGGAGCGGCGCGCGCTCGGTGACAAGGACGGGCATGTCCGGGACGATCTCCACGCGCGTCTCGGTCGGCGGGGCGAGCAGCTCGACGATCTCCCGGAGGAGCTTGCCGACGTCGATCGACTCGGGCTTCTCGCGGACGCGGCCCGCGCGCGAGTAGCTGAGGATGCCGTCGATCAGGTTCTCGAGCCGGTGGACGCGACCGCGGAGCAGGTCGAGCTGCTTCCGGCTCTCCTCCGTCATCTTGTCGTTCAGGTCCTCCTCGATCCACTGCGAGAGGTTCGCGATGCCGCGCAGCGGCGCCTTGAGGTCGTGGCTCGTGACGTACGCGAACTGATCGAGCTCCTTGTTGCTGCGCTCGAGCGCCTGGACGAGCCGCTGCCGCTCCTCCTCGGCGCGCTTCTGATCGTCGATGTCCGTGTACGTGCCGAACCAGCGGACGATGCGCCCCGACCCGTCCCGCGCCGCGACCGCCCGACCGATGAACCAGCGGTAGGCGCCGTCGGCGCGCCGGAGCCGACACTGGTTCTCGTACGGCTCGCCCGTGCGGAGCGCGTGCCGCCACGTCTCGAGCGCCCGCTCGTGCTCCTCGGGGTGGATGGGCCGGCTCCAGCCCTCGCCCCCCGTGTCCTCGGCGCTCAGCCCGGTGTAGTCGTACCAGCGCTGGTTGAAGTACTCGTGGTGGCCGTCCGGGCGGTTCGTCCACACGAGCTGCGGCATCGTCTCGGCGAGCAGCCGGAACTGCGCCTCGCTGTGCTTCAGCTCCTCCGCGAGCGTCTCGACCTCCTTGCGCACGGTGACCTCGCGCTCGAAGAGGAGCGCGTTGTCGACGCTGAGGGCCGCGCGCCGCGCGAGCTCCTCGGCGAACTGCACGTCGGTCTTCGAGTAGCGCCGCCCCGACTCCGCGTGCACGAGCGTCATGGCGCCGAGGACGCGGCCGCGCGCCGCCAGCGGCACGACCACGGCCGAGCGGAGGCCGAGCGCGCGGGCCAGCCGGAGGTGCTCCTCGTCCCGCGCGATCGCGACGAGCAGCTCGTCCGTGATCTCCGGGACCCACTCGGTCTCGCCGGTCCGGAGCACGTTCGGCACGCCGGTGGCCGACGCGGGATCGACCGGGTAGCGCTCCTCGATCTGCTGGACGAACGCGATCTTCTCGCGGTCGGTGTGCTGGACGGCGACGCGCTGGATCGCGCCGTCCTGCCCCTGGATGTCCACCGCGCACCAGTCGGCGAGGAGCGGGACGACGAGCCGGGCGAGCTGCCCGAGCGTCTCGCGGAAATCGAGCGAGGACGAGAGGATCTCGCCCGCGCCCGCGAGGAGGCTGACGTTCGCCTCGGCCCGCTTGCGCTCGCTGATGTCGAGCACGTAGGTGAGGTTGCGCCGCTGCGTCTCGATCCGGGCGGAGCCGACGAGGACCGACACGCGCTTGCCGTCCTTGCGGATGTACTCCTTCTCGAACTGCTTCGTGACGCCGTGGGCGCTCAGCTCGTTCACCGCGTCGCGGTGGACGTGCTCGTACTCCGGCGGGGAGAGCTGCTGCCAGCTGAGCGCCCCCGTCTTGAGGTCCTCGCGGGTGTAGCCGACCATCGTGAGGAAGCAGTCGTTCGCCTCGATCACGCGCCCTTCATAGTCGCTGAAGAGCAGGCCCATCATGCTCGTGTCCATGATGCGCCGGAACACCTCGTCGCTCGCCTGGCGCTCGAGCTGGCGGAGCGCCGCCTCCTGCCGCTTGATCTGCTCGGCCCTGCGGTGCAGCTCGACGAAGACGGCCACCTTGGCGCGGAGGATGTCGGGATTGAACGGCTTCACGACATAATCGACAGCGCCCTGCGCGTAGCCGCGATACAGCCGGTCCTCGTCCTCCGGCAGCCCCGAGATGAAGATAATCGGCGTGTGCCGCGCCTGATCGAGCCCCCTCACGCGGGCGGCCGTCTCGAAGCCGTCGATACCGCGCATCTTCACGTCCATGAGGATCAGCGCGAACTCCTCGCGGGTGAGGTGCTCCAGCGCCTCCTCGCCGGATTGCGCGGCGACGAGCCGCTGGCGCAGCGGATCGAGCACGGCCTCCAGGGCGAGGAGATTCGGGCGATGATCGTCGACCAGCAGAATGCTCGCGACGGGCTCGGATGAAGCGGCGGGCACAGGAGCGCCAGGCTGGAGCGGGGCCTTCGCGTGCTGCAGGCCCAGTCCTGGCTTTCGGTCGAGCATAACGATGACGGTTAACGGCGCCCGGAGCGTCTGGCAAGCGAAAGCGGCGCTCGCGCGGCGGTGCCCACTCTCCAGCTTCCGTGGGGCGTCTCCGTGGCGGCGGCCTCGCCTAGCCTACCTAGCCTAGCCTAGCCGCGCGCGATCGGGCTCCCCGCGCCACGCTGTGGCGATCCGTCTCGCGTGGCGAACGGAGGCGGCTGTCGCGCGCTTCGAGCCGCGCCGCGGCCTCCGGTCGCTCCTCGCTGGCATGGGGCCTGCTGGATGCGTCGGCGAGGGTGTACGCATGCGATTCGGACTCAAGCTCGCCTTTCTCGTCGGAGCGCTCGCCGGCGCGCTGCCATCGCCGTCGGCCGAGGCGTCCGACGGCGCGGGGCTCTTCGCCCTGCCGCCGAGGCGGCTCGAGGCAGCAGAGCGCGCGGCGATGCCGGCGCCGGAGCCGCCCGGAACGGCCGGGAAGACGGTGATGGCGCTGATCGAGCGCGCGGTGCGGGCGACCATGGCCCCGAGTCCGGCGGAGCTGCGCGTGGCGCCCCTTGTGAGCCGAGGTGGCGGCGGCGGGCTCCGTCTCGTCCTTCCTGTGTGCGAGGACGGCTGTTCGCGCTACGCGTCGCGCGGAGTCCTGCTCGTCACGCCGGAGACGCCCGACTCGCCGATGGCCTGGCTCGCCGCGGTAGGCAACCGCGGCGCGCAGCCGACCGAGGGGCCGCCCGGCCTCTTTGCCCTGCGGGAAGAGGCCCGCGGCGCGCGCGCGAAGGTGCCCCAGCAGGAGGAGAGCGCGCTGCCCGAGTAGGCGCGCCGCCGCGTCGAGCGGGGGAGAGCGCGACGGGGAGATCGCCTTTGGGCGCGACGACCGCCGAGCTGGCCTGGTGGCGAGAGGTCGAGTCAGCGCAGGAGGGATGTCGCGCGACCGCGGCCGGTGGAACACCACCTTTCGGGAGATCCGCGCTGGAGCGCTCCGCAGCTCACGGCGGGATGGCGACCGGCGCGACCGCCTCGCGCAGGGCGCGAAACATGGCTGCGAGCTTCTCCGGCTGGTAGCTGGCGTTGAGTCCGCTGGGGTTGGGCAGCACCCAGATCCTCGTCGCGTCGATCGTCTCGGGTTGCGGGCCGGGCGCGGCCTGGGGCCGCCCGAACGCGCTGCGGTAGGCGCCGATCCCGAGCACGGCGAGGAAGCGAGGGCGGTACCGCCGCACCTTGGCGGCGAGCCGCGCCCCGCCCGCGGCGAGCTCCTCGAGCGACAGCTCATCGGCCGATGCGGTCGCTCGCTCGACAACGTTGGTGATCCCGTATCCAAGCTTCAGCAGGTCGCGTTCCTCGGAGGGGGAGAGCACGCGATCGGTGAAGCCGCCGGCGTGCAGCGCCGGCCAGAACCGGTTGCCGGGGCGGGCGAAGTTGTGCCCGACGGCGGCGGTGTAGAGGCCCGGGTTGATGCCGCAGAAAAGGACGCGGAGGTCGGGCGCGATGACGTCCGGCACCGTCTTGCCGGCGGCGGCGAGGAGCTCTTCTTTCGTGGGTCGGCGGGGACGGCGAGGGGTGGGCACGGGCTTCAAGGGCGCGGCGGCGTCGGCCGCGCGCCGCGCGCCGCAGCTTACGTCGGCGTCGCGGGGGATGAGCGCGCCTGTCGTCCGGTGCAGGCAGATCGACCCTGGACGGGGGCTTTACGGTAGATACCGTCGTGATTTCCCCGATGCTGGCGCGCTCGCTCGGTCTGCTCACCGCTCTCGTCGCGTCCGCCTGCGCGATCGCGCCCGCGCCGAGCCGCTCGAGCGGCGCCGTGACGTCGGCCCGGCCGCTGCGCGCGCGCGCTGGTGTGTCAAGCGTGTCGGGCGCGGCGGGCGGGTGGGGCGCGCTGGGCGCGGCCGGCGTCGCCCCGGGGGGAGCTCGCTACCTCCAGGGGATCGGGGAGGGCGCGTTCCGGGTGACGCACGACGAGGCGGGCTCGGCCGTCGTGGATCGCGTCGTCGTCGGCGGCGCGCGGCTCGAGCTCGGCGGCGACGGGCGCGTCGTCGCGGCGGCGTGGGAGCCCGAGCTGTGGGCGGCGGGCGATCCGATCCTTGGATCGCTCGCGATCGCGCCCCACCTCGGCGGGGGCTTCCTGCACTGGAGCCGCGGCAGGGCGTTCCGCTCGCGCGGCTTCACGGGGCCGCTCGCGGAGGTGGCGCTCGGCGGCGGCGCGCGCGCCGTGCGGGGCGCCCGGAACGGGCTCCAGGGCGTCGTGGTGCTCACCGAGCAGGGGCCGCGGGCGCTCTTGCCCGGGGAGGATCGCGGCCGGGCGCTCGAGACGCCGGGCGTCCATGATCTCGCCGCGCTGGACGCGGCGCGCGCCGTGCGCCTCGACGTCTTCGGCCGCGCCGCGACGACGGCGGACGGCGGCAGGACGTGGATCGACGTCGGCCGGCGGATCGGGCTCGCGTCGCGCGGCATCGGCGTCGCGCCGGACGCGCTGTCGCTCGACACGGCGCTCGGGCGCGCGGCCGTGCTGCCGGACGGCTCGCTGGGCCGCCCTGACGGCGACCTCGGCGCGATGACGTCCGCGGGCGGGTCGTTCCAGCCGCGCTTCGCGGGCTCCCGCGCCGGCGAGCGCGAGGAGCAGGCCGCGCGCGAGATGGCGCCGCTCGCCGCGGCCGTGGCCGCGGGCGCGCTCCTGCCCGACGGGACCGCGCTCGGGGTGATCGAGCGCGGCGCCGCGCGGATCGACGCGCGGACGGGCGAGACGCGCGCGCGGTTCGCCGGCTGGTTCCCGGACGGGCTGGGCTGCGCGCCGGTGCGCGCGCAGGACGGGCTGCTCTTCCTCTGCACGTGGGACGACTACGAGGGCTACGGCAGCTATGTCCTGCGCTCCGAGGACGGCGAGCCGCCGCGGCTGGAGCGCGCCTTCAGCGACGAGGGGTTCTTCGTGGCCGACGACGGCGGCGCGGTCGGCTTCGTCGGCGGCTGCGCGCTGTCTCCGCGGCTCGTCACGGACGAGGATCGCGATCGCCGCTTCGGCGAGGTCGTGGTCCACCCGAGGATCTGCGTGCGTCGCGGTCCGGGCGCTTGGGTCGAGCAAGCGATCGAGGTAGGCGACGGGCAGGCGCTCGTCGGCTGGGCGCCGCGCCGGGACGGGAGCGCTGTAGCGCTGCTGCTGGGCGAGCGCGACGCGCTGCCGCTGCCCGTCGGCGCGCCGCGGGGCCGCGACGAGGGGGGCGCGCGCGTCGTGCGGCTCCCGGGGCACCTCCCTGGCTGGTACTGGACGCCGCCGCCGCGCGACGCGTCGCGGGTGCTCGTCGACCGACGATTTCGCGCGCGCGAGGACGGCGGGGTCGATGGATGGCTGTCGTCGATCGAGTGGCCCGATCCGGTCGGGCAGGCGAGCCTGGGGGTGACGATCGCGTGGGACGGGGAGGTCGCGCTCCACGCGCTGCCGCCGGAGCCGGCGGGGATGGTGGTGACCGGCGATCACGGCGTGCTCGTCACGCGGGGCGCGGAGCTCTACGAGACGCTCGATCACGGCCGGACGTGGCGCTCTGCCGGGCGCTCGCCCGTGCCGCCGTCGTCGTTCCAGGGCGCCTGCTCCGCCCTCGGCTGCGCGCTGGCCGGCGTGGTGCGCCTCGGCTGGGGCGCGGGCGCGCTGGCCCCGGCGGTCGCCGCGGCGCCGGCCGCGGGGGCGGCGCCCGGGAGCGGCATCGGCCGTCCGCCGGCGCCTCCGGGCGAGCTGCCGGCGCTCTCGTGCGCGCCGGTCGGCCTGCCGGCGCCGCTCCCGGGCGCTGTGACCGACGCCGTGAGCGAGGCCGGCGCGGAGCGATGGACGGTGCCGACGCCGTACGGGGACACGATCGAGATCGTCGCGGACGCGGCGGCGTCCGGGCGCGACAGGCGGCCTGCAGAGGAGGCGGAGGAGCCGGACGGCGCGACGCCGGAGACGGGGGATGCCGCGACGGGGAAGGGCGGCGCCGCGGCGGGGAAGGGCGGCGCCGCGGCGGGGAAGGGCGGCGCCGCGACGGGGAAGGGCGGCGCGCCGCTTCGGACGCACAGCGCGCTGCTCCGGCCTCCGTTCGATCTGCGCGGCGACGCGCTGCGGCTCAACGCGACCGAGCTCGCGGTGAACGGCGGGCGCGGCGCGCAGCGCGCCGCAACGGTGCCGCTGCTCGGCGCGGGCGGCGAGGCGGCGCTGCTCGTCCTCACCGAGGCGGGCGAGCTGTTGCTCGGGCCGGAGGGCGCGCGGGCGCTGCCGGCGTTCGAGCCGCGCCGGAGTTACGCGGACGGCGCGGTAGGCCGGGCGCCTGGTCTCCTGATCGAGCCGGGCCGCGCCCTCGTGCTCGGCGAGCTCCGGCGCCGCGCGGCCATCGAGGAGCACACGCCGGAGCCGCGGCGGCCCGCGCGCATCGTGGGGCTCGACCGCGACGAGCTGCGCGGCAGGCCGATGGCGCTCGCCCGGCGCGACGACGGTGAGCTCGGCGTGCTGGTGCTCGACGGCCCCGCGCCCGAGACCGCCGGCGTGGCGCTGCTCGACCGCGCCGCGGGGACGGCGGGCGAGGTGGCGGCGCTCGCGCCGTGGTCGACGCTCACCGCCGCGACCGACGCGCGCTGCCGCGCCATGGGGGGCGCGTGGCGCGCGCTCGTGACGCTCGAACCGGAGAGCGCCCTGCGCCTGGATCGGCGGGCGTTGCCGGCCGTCGCGCTCGGGGACCAGGGCCTCGCGCAGGTGCGCTGGGGGCGGGAGCGCGTCTGCCTCGAGGCGCTGCACGTCGCGGTCGCCGACGCGCGGCGGCGCGGCGAGGCCGCGGTCGACGGGGCGCTGATCGCGCGGTGGACGGCGCCGCGCGGGCAGGGGAGCGGCGGGGGTGCGGGAGGCGGAGAGGGTGTGCTGCGGACCGCCACGATGGCGCAGCCGCTCAGGTGCCTCGCCAGCGCTCGGCCGGCGGGCGACTGAGTCGCCGCGCGCCTGGTGTCCTTGGCGCTCCTGGCGTCCTTGGCTGTCTGTATTCTGCTCCTGCCCGATGGACCAGGAACGTCGTTGGACAGGTAAAGACAAGGCTCTCGCCTCCCGAGGCTCGCGATGACCGCCCCGAATCCGCTCGCCAGGAAGCTCCAGATCAAGCCCGATAGCCGCCTCCTGCTCCTCGGCGCGCCCGACGGCTTCGCCGCCGCGCTCGAGCCGCTGCCCGAGAGGGTCACCGTCGCCACGGCCGCGCGCGGGCAGTTCGATGTGGTCCACCTCTTCGTGCGCCAGGCGAAGGACCTGGAGAAGAACGCGCCGCGGGCCATCGGCGCCGTCCGCGACGGCGGCGTCCTCTGGATCTCCTATCCGAAGCGGTCGTCGGGGGTGGAGACCGACCTCACGCGCGACGTGGGCTGGCAGGCGGTCGTGGACGCGGGCTGGGGCGGCGTCGCGCAGGTCGCGATCGACGGGATATGGTCCGCGCTGCGCTTCAGGCCCGAGGCCGACGTGAAGCGCAAGCCCGACTCGGCCGCTGCCCCGAAGCCGAGGGCGGCCGCGGCGGTCACCACGCCAGAGGACCTCGCCGAGGCGCTCCGGAGACACGGGGCCGCGCGCGCCGCGTGGGATGCGCTGTCGCCGTCGCACCGCAAGGAGTACGCGCGCTGGATCGAGGAGGCGAAGACGGCCGCCACGCGCGCGCGCCGCGTCGAGAAGAGCACCGAGATGGTGGCTGCCGGCGTGAAGGACAGGAACGAGAAGTACCGGCGTTGAGCGCCCCCTCGCGATCGCGCCGCGGCCGGCGCGGGGCGGAACCCGCGCGCCAGCGGCCGGACCTCGTGGCATCCCTCCTCGCCGTGCCCCGCTCCTCGACCCTCGCCGCGCGCGCCGCGAGCGCGCTCTCCCGCGCGCTCGGCCACCTGCCGCTCGTCGTCGCGCCGGCGCTCGCGGCCTGCGGGGCGGCCGCCGAGCCGGCGCCAGCGCTCCCCGGCGCGCTCGAGCCGCCCCACGGCGCGCGCGCCCTCGCTCCGCTCGCCGCGCCCGCCGCGCTCGGCCCTGCCCGGTACGTCGCGCCGCCGGTGCCGGGCCTCGTCGAGCGCGTGATCCTCGACGGCCACGAGGTCGACAGGGTGGTCCTCAACGGCCAGCGCGCGGAGCTGCATGGCCTGGAGCGGATCGCGCCGCTCGGCGCGCGCGCGTCGAGCCCGGAGCTCGCCGGCGGCGCCGCGTTCCCCGCCTGGGCTCGGGCGAGCGCGCAGCGCTACCTTTTCTGGAGCGGCAAGGAGATCCACGCGGCGGCCAGCTTCTCCGGGGAGCTCCGCAGGCTCGCCGCCCTGCCGGGCGACGTGGTCAGCGTGTTCCCATGGCTCGACGGCCTCGGCCTGATCTCGTCGGCCGGGAGCTTCGCCGTCCACGGCGCGAGCGGCGTGCTGCGGCCGCTCGGCCTGCCGTCGATCGTCGCGGCCGCCGCCGCCAGCGAGCGCCGCGCGCTCGGCCTCACCGTCTTCGGGCGCGCGCTCCTCACGGTCGACGCCGGGGCCTCGTACCGCGACGTCACCGCGGAGCTCGGCGACGCGGCGTCCCTCGAGGTCCGCGGCGACGAGATCGTCGTCTCGCTGGCCCACGGCCTCGAGCGGGCCATCGACCCGAGCGGCCGCGTCGGCGAGCCCCGCGCGCCGCGCGCGCAGCCGCCGGCGGACGCCGATCCGGGGTGGCTCCACCGCGCGCCCTTCGCTCGGCTCGCGGACGCCGTCGCCTCGGGCCTGCCGCTCGCCGACGGCGGGGCCGCGGTCGCCTCGGGCGGCTTCGTCGGCCGCGTCGACCTCGCGAGCGGGCGCGCGTCGTCCGGCGCGCCCCTGCCGCCCGGCAGCGGCGCGTGCGCGCCGTTCCGCGCGAGCGACGCGCTGCTCGCCGTCTGCGCCGGCCCGGATCGCGCGAGCGTCGTGGACATCGCCAGCGGCGACGCGCGCGCGCCGAGGATCGAGCGCGCCTTCGAGCTCCGGCCCGGCGCCGAGCGGGACACCGATCGCTTCGTCGGCGTCGACGGCGAGGCGCTCGGCTACCTCGGGCCGTGCGAGGGGCTCCCGCGGCCGCGGCTCGACCTCGGGGAGCTCTCGCGCGGGGCGCTCGCCGGCGGCGCCGCGCAGCAGAGCGCGGTGCTCTGCGTGCGCCGCGGGCCGGGCGCCTGGGTCGAGCACCGCCTCGATCCGGCGGACGCGACCGACGTGCTCGCCTGGATCCCGCGCCGCGGCGGGGGCGCGGTCGCCCTCGTGGCGCGCCCCGGCGTGTTCCTCCGCGACGTCGAGCGCGTCGAGGTGCGCGGCGCGCTGCGGGTCGTGCGGATCGCGCGGAGCGAGCCGCCGCTCCTCCTGCCCCAGCAGGGCGACAGGCCGCCGGAGCTGCTCTCTCGCGCGCTCGCCGCGCTCGCGGACGGCACGGTCGAGGGCTGGCTCCCCGCGCAGGGCCACGCGGCCCGCCTCGCGTCGGTCACGATCGACGCGGCCGGCCGGCCGCGCCTCCACGCGCTGCCGCCGCGCGCGAGCTCGATCGAGGCGTCGGGGCCCTTCGCGCTCGTCGAGACCGAGGACGGCAGGCTCTTCGAGACGATCGATCGAGGCAAGCGGTGGTCGCCCGTCGCGCCGCCGCCGGGCAGCGCGGCCGCGCGCCTCGAGGGCTGCTCCGCGGTGGGGTGCCGCGTCGGTCCGTTCCTCCGGATCGGGTGGGCGTCGGCCCCGCGCTCCGGCGCGCCGCCGCCCGACGCGGCCGCCGCGGAGCCGCCCGCCGGCCGCGCGCAGCGCGAGGCGCCCGCGCGGCCTTCGCCTCCGCCGCCAGTCGTGCGCCTCGCCTGCAGCTTCGCGGGGCCGCCTGCCGCGGCGCGCGTCCCGGAGTCGCGCGGGTTCGGCGCCGTCGCCGCGCCGCCCCTGCGCGGCGCGAGCCCGCTGCGGCTCGGCGCCCTCGGGCAGCTCACGCTGCCGTCCTCCAGCGCCGCGCTGCAGGCGCCGTTCGCCGACGCGGAGCTCGCCTGGATCGCCCCGCTCGACGTGGGCGCCGAGATCCGCCGCGCCGTCGTGCCGCTCGGGAGCGCCGGGCTGGCCCAGCTCGCGTACCGGCCCTACGAGGCGCAGGTCGGGCTCGTGATCGATCGCGACGGGCGCGTGGCCCCCGTGGCGGCCGGCGCCAGGGAGGCGTGCCTCGCCGGCGTGCTGGACGCCGCGCTCGTGACGCGGCCGATCGGCGGCTGCGCCCCGCCGCGCGCGGTCGGCGTCGACCTCGGCGACCGCGCGATCTTCCTGAGCCCCCGGCACGACGGGCTCGCGGTGAGCGCGGTCGAGCTCCGCACGGGAGCGGGCGCGAGCGCGCGGCGCGCTGTGTCGACGAGCGCGCTCCTCGCGATCGGCCAGCCCCCGCCGGCGCTCCGGGAGCTCCACGTGCAGCGCGCCGCGCGCGCGGCATCGGCGAGCGCGCAGCAGGCGCGCTTCGCGTACGGCGCGGGCGCGCGCGGGGGCGAGCCCGTCTTCGTGGCGGTCGCCGCGTCCGGCGGCGCGGTGCTCGCGCCGGTCGATCCGGAGCTCGGCACCCTCGGCCCGGAGGAAGCGCTCGCGCCGCTCGGCGAGCTCGGCGCGGGCAGCGCGCCTTCCTGCGCGCCGCGGCGCGGGGAGGCGCGCGTGGTGCTGCCGTTCGGCTCGGAGATCGGCCTCGTGCCCGGCGCGCTGCCGGGGGTCATCGAGGCCGGGACGGCCGGCGTCGCGGTGATCCGGTGGTCGCGCGACCGCGCCTGCCTCGACGCCGTGGAGCTCAGCGTGCGGGACGAGCGCTACGAGACCGATCTCGGCTTCTACGAGCCTCCCGGCACCGTGAAGAAGCTCGTCGCCCGCTTCGCGGGGCCAGCGCCCGCGGCCTCATCCGGGGCGCCGGCGAGGGCCGCTCGCGGCGGGCCTGGCCCCGCTCCGTCGCGGAGCGAGCCGGTGCAGGGGGCCGGCGGCGGCAAGCTCGTGCTCGTCCTGCACGGCCAGGAGGTCCGGCAGCCGGTGCGGTGCGAGGCGGTCGGGCGTTGAGGCGCGCGGCGACGGATCGAACGGCCCCGCCCTGGCCCGCGCAGCGCGCGCGGCGATGGGAGGGGTCGACCAGGAGCGCGCTGCGGTGCGCTCCCGGATCGCTTACCATGCGCGGCGTGAGCCCGTGCGGAGGGCGCTGGAGGCGCTGATCATGGAACGGCAAGGCGCCGCGCCGTTCGCCCTGCGGCGCGCGATCTTCGCCGCCGCCGCGAGGACCTCCCGCGCCGGCGTCCTCGTCGCGCTCGGCCTCACCGCCGGGTGCAGCGCCGCCCCGGAGCGCGCTCCGCGCCCGGCCGCGCCGGCGGCCGCTGCGCCTCTCGATCCTCCGCCGCTCGCTCCGGCGCGCTACGTCCTCACCGAGGGCATCGGGGTCCTCTTCGACGCCGCCGGTCCCGGCGAGGGCTCGCCCGCGCCCCGGCCGGAGCCCGCGCTCTACGAGGGGCTCCGCGTGCGCCTCGACGGCGGCGTCGTGCTCGCCGCCGCGCCCGCTTCCGAGCCGCTCCGCGGCTTCAGGTCCATCCCGGCGCGCCTCGGCGGCGGCTTCGTCCTGTGGTCCGAGGGCCGCGTCTACCGCGCCAGCGACTTCCTCGGCGCGCTCGCGCCGGTCGCCGACGTCGGCGCCCCGGGCGGCGCGCGGCCGTACCTCGACGCGATCCTCCTGCGCACCGACCGCGGTCTCCTCGAGATCGACCCGGCCACGCTCTCCCTCCGCCGCCACGGCGCCGTGGGTGTAGCTGACGCCGTGGCGCTCGACGCCCGCCGCGCGGCGCGCCTCGACCTGCTCGGCCGCGCCTCGGTCACGCTCGACGGGGGCGCCACCTGGACCGACGTGCTCGAGACGCGCGGGCTCGCCACGACGCTCCTCCAGGAGCGCGGCGACGCGATCGCGCTCCTCGGCCCGTCGGGCAGCCCCGCCCTCCACCTGACCGCCTCCGGCCTCGCGCCCGCGGAGCCCGCGCCGCCGCGCGACGGGCCGAGCCCCTCGCTCCACCTCCCGCCGGCGCCTGACCCGCTGCGCGACGCCGCCTCGAGCCGCGCGCTCGCCCCGGACGCCGTCGCGCTGGCCGCGGCGACCGGCGCGCTCCTCCGCGGCGGCAGGCTGCTCGTCGCGCGCGACGGCGGCCTCGCCCTCCTCGCCGCCGCGACCGCCCGGCCCATCGCCGAGGCGGAGATCGCGAGCCTCGACCCGCGCTACGCGCGCTGCCAGCCGTTCCGCGCGGGCGAGGACGTCCTGCTCGCCTGCGCGCACGAGGCCGCCCACGTGCTGCGCCTCGAGGCGGCGCTCTCCGCGCCGCGGCTGGAGGCGACGTTCCCCGCCCGCAGCCGCGATCCCGATCCGCTCGCGACCTCGAGGGGGTCGTTCCTCGGCGACGACCGCGGCCGCCTCGCCTTCGCCGGCCGGTGCGGCAGCGCGCCGCCGGGGCTCCACGACTTCGCGGAGACGCCGGACGACGCCGCGCGCGCCATGTCGGAGCGAGGCGAGCGCTCGCCGTGGCCGCCCGCGCTGCCGCTGCCGCTGCCAGGCGAGCCGCGCTCCGGCGCGACGCGCGCCGAGCGCGGCGAGCCGCTCGAGGATCGCGCCGCGCGCGCGTGCGTGCGCGCCGGGGGCGGCCGCTGGGTCGAGCGCCGGCTCGAGGGCGACGACGCTCGCCGCCTCTACCGCTGGATCCCCGGCGAGCGCGGGGCCGTCACCGCGCTCGTGCTGGAGGCGCCGGGAGGTCCGCCGGCGCGGGCGCCGGATCCTGGGGGCGAAGCGCGGCGCGGTCGGCCTCCCGCCTCCCGCGAGCGCGACGCCGCCGTTCCCGAGGGCGTCCGCGTGATCCGCGTGCGCGAGCGCGACCCGGCGCTCGCCGGCGGCGCCTTCCCGGCGCTCGCCGATGACGCCGCCTCGCCGCGCCTCATCGACACCGACTTCTGGGAGGACGACGACGGCGCCGTGCGCGGCTGGCTCCACCTGCCCGAAGCGGGCGACGGCGCCTCGCCGGCCGACGAGGCGCTGCCCGGGGCGGAGGCGCTCGCCCCACCCACGCCCGCCGCGCCGCGGCTCTCGCGCCGCCGCGGCGGCCGCGTCGCCGGCGTGCGCATCGACGCGCGCGGCGGCGTCACGGTCTTTCCGCTCCCCGCCGGCGTCACGCAGGTCGTCGCCGGCGGGCGGTTCGCGCTCGCGGCCACCGGCGACGACCTGCCGGCCTTCTTCGAGTCGACCGACGGCGGCCGCTCGTGGCGCCCGGTGCAGGGCCCTCCCGCTCGCCTGATCGAGCCTCCGCTCGACGAGGGCACCCCCTTCTCCTGCTCTCCGATCGGCTGCGCGATGGGCGATCAAGGCCTCGTTCGCCTCGGCTGGGGCGGCCCTCCGCCGCCGCCGCGCGGCGCGCCGCCGCCCTACGCCCCCGCCGCCGCCCCCGCGGTCCGCGCCGCGCCCCCGCCGCTCGTCTCCTGCCGCCTCGACGACGACCTCTCGTCCTTCCCGCCGCCCCCGGCCACCCCTGCGCCGCGCGGCGAGCCCGCGGCGCCGCGCGGTCCCGCGGCAGCGCGGCTCCCTGGCGCCGCGCCCCCGGTCGTCACGCTCTGGACCGCCCCGTCGTCCCCCCTGGGCACGCTCCGCGATGGCGCCTTCATCGCCAGCGTGCTCCCGCCCTTCGCGATCGCCGCCCCGCGCCGCCTGTCGCTCCGCGATGGAGCGCTCGCCACCGCGTCAGGCGATGCCGTCCCGGTGCTGCTCGCCCCCGGCGCGAAGGCGCCCGCGGATCTGCTGCTGCTCTTCCGCGAGGGCGGGCCGCGCGGCGAGAGCGGGCCGCGCGGCCTCCGCGCGCGCGCCGGCGCCGCCCTGCCGGCGCTGCTGCCGTTCGACCATGCCGCCGCGATCGCCGCCGCGGCCGAGCTGCCGGGCGGCGACCTGCTCGCCTTCGACGCTGCCAGGCGGACCCTCCTCCTCGCCACGCCGCGGGCCACGCTCCCGATCGCCGGGCTCGCGCCGGTGCCCGACGTGGCGGGCGTCCGGCTCACCCTCGGCCGGCGGCTCGACGCGCCCGGCTTCGCGATCGTCGGCTACTCCGTGGTTTCAGGAGAGGTGATCGCCGGGCCGCTCGACGTGGCCCGCGGTCAGGTCGGCCCGCTCGAGCAGCTCGGCTCCCTCTCGTCGCTCGCCGAGATCGGCGCCGGTGGCTGCGGCGGCGTGCGGCCGTCGCACCGGTTCATCGCCGAGCTGCCCGCCACGCTGCGGGTGGCGTCGAGGAGCGGGACGCCGCTGTTCGACGAGGACGCCCCCGCGGCGGCGCTGCTCGCCGGCGGTGGCGGCGCGCTGTGCGTCGAGGCGATCGAGCTGCGCGCCCCGGCCGGGGGCTCGCCGGGCCTCACCGCGGTGTTCGGCCCCGGCGGGTCCGCCGCGCTCCGCGGCGGCGGCGCGCGGCTCCGCTGCGAGCTGCTGCCCGACCGGCCCTGAGCTCCCGGCGACCTGCCCTGGTCTCCCGGCGACCGGTCCTGGTCTCCCGGCGACCGGTCCTGGTCTCCCGGCGACCGGCCCTGGTCTCCCGTCGACCTGCCCTGGTCTCCCGGCGACCGGTCCTGGTCTCCCGTCGACCTGCCCTGGTCTCCCGGCGACCTGCCCTGGTCTCCCGTCGACCTGCCCTGGTCTCCCGGCGACCTGCCCTGGTCTCCCGTCGACCTGCCCTGAAGAAAGAGCCTTCCCGACCGGCCCAGGCGAGCGGCGTGTCCCCGGAGATTCCGCTCCGGCGGGGCTCTCGTGCTAGGGTCGCCCCCATGCCCGCCCTTCGATCCTTGGCCCTGCCGATCGCGGTGGCCGCGTCGATGCTCGGCCTGCTGACCGCGTGCTCCGAGCGGCCCACCAGCTTCCCCGACCGCGACGGCGTCATCGCCGCCCAGGCCGAGTGGTGTGCCGCGCTCGCCAAGCTCCAGCGCGCCGGCGCTTCCTGGGAGCACATGAACGCGTGCAAGGCCGCCTACCCGACTTCGTCGCCGACCTACCTCCGCGCGATGACGAGCTGCTTCTCGCGCCGGATGGAGGCCGCCACCGAGAGCTCGCCGGACCGGAGCCAGATCATCCTGGAGTGCAACGACGAGGTGGCCGTCAACATCAACCCGGACGACCCGGTGGCGGCGCCCGTCCTCGAGTCTCGCTGCGCGCGAATGCTCCGCTGCGAGCGCGTCCCCATCCCCACCTGCAAGGCCACGTACGGCAAGCTCGAGTCGGCCCAGCGCGCGATGTTCTCGACCATCTACAACGCCACCGGCCGCTACGAGATCATGGATTGCTTCGACAACGCGAGCTGCACGGACAACGAGGAGGCCGGCCGCCAGGCCTGTTACAAGCCCACCTCCGACGCGCTGCTCTGGTTCCCGGACTGACCTCGCCCCGCCCCCAGGCGCTGGCGCCCGTCAGCCCGCGCCGCCGCGCCGCCGCCTCGCCCCCTCGTACGCACCTCGTTTCCACGAAATCCCTGGTAGCGTGCTGCGCATGCGAACCGCCCGACCTCGAACCGGTCACCTGTCCCAGCTCGGCGCGCGGCGCCAGCGCGCCGAGCGATCTCACGCCCGCCCCGCCCACGCCGGCGCGGCGCGCCGCCTCGACGGCGGCCGCCGGCTCCTGCTCGCGCGCATCGTCGCCGCGCTCGCCCTGCTCGGGGCGTGGCTGCCCGCGAGCGCCGCGCACGCGGCCGGCACCGTCATCATCGCCGATCGCTCCCCCAAGGAGGAAAACGGCCGCTGGAAGCTCAAGATGACGATCAACTACGGAGGGGCGCCGCACCTCGCGCACATCCCGATGTTGTTCGCGTTCACGCCGACGGTGCACTACGAGCGCGCGCTCACCGATCAGTCGCCCGAGAAGCCGATCCTGAACAAGATCCCGCTCCAGAACCAGCAGGGGATCAACGAGAGCATGGACGTCGGCTTCTCCGACGGCAGCGGCAAGATCTTCGCGGTCACGAAGTTCGACTTCATCCTCCGGCGCGATCGCGGCTTCGAGGCCGGCGAGTACGACCTCGTCATCAAGCGCGCGAGCGACGGCGTGCAGATGGGCCAGAAGCAGAAGATCACCCTCCAGGGCGACAACGAGATCATCGATCGCCGCGCGATCGTGTTCAGCGGCGAGAAGAAAAAGAAGGACGACAAGGCGGACAAGGCAGACGCAGAGAAGAGCGACGAGCCCGCCAAGGAGGAGGAGGGCGAGCCCGCTTCCGACGCCGCGGACGCCGAGCCGTCCTCCGCGGAGCTCCCGCCCGACGAGGCGCCGCCTCCGGTGGAGCCGAAGCAGGGCGGCTGCGGCTGCCGTCTCGCGCCCGACGAGGCCGCGGCGCCCTTCGCCCTGCCGCTCGTCGCGCTGGGCGCGGCGGTCGCGCTCGCCCGAAGGCGCCGCGGGCGCCGCGACTAGCCGCGCCGTCTTCGACTGCGCCCCCGCGCACCGCGCCCCCGCGCGCCGCGCCGGAGCAGCGTGGGCGGACCCGTCGCGGCGAGACGGGCCCTCTGTGCTGGACGTTGCGCGCGGACTCGGTCGATGGCGGTCGCACCTCGCGATCGCCCTTGCGGGGACCACCCGAGCGCGCAGAGAATCCCCGCCGACGCCGCCTGCCCACGACTCCCTCGCGGGCCCGCCGTCCCAACCCAATCGATGAGCTCCCTAGTCCCCGCCCACCAGCACCCCCTGCTGTACGCGATCTTCGCGCGTGTCTGGCTCCACGAGCTCTCGCGCGCCGCCAAGGCGAAGGTGACGCTCGCCAGCGTGCCCGACGCGGCGCTCGACCGGCTCGCCGCGCTCGGCGTCGACTACGTGTACCTGATGGGCGTCTGGACGCTCGGCCAGGAGGGCCCGCGCCAGTCGCTGTCGCACCCCGACCTGCGCGCCGAGTACGACCGCGTGCTGCCGGACTGGACGGAGGCCGACGTCGTCGGCTCCCCGTTCGCCGTCGCGCGGTACGAGGTCAACCCCGCGTTCGGCGGCGACGCCGCGCTCGCGGACCTGCGCCGGCGGCTCGCGTCGCGCGGCATCGGGCTCATCCTCGACTTCGTCCCCAACCACGTCGCGCGCGATCACCACTGGGTGAAGGAGAAGCCGGAGTGCTTCGTCGTCGGCGACGACGGCGCCCCGCTCAGCGGGCGCGATCCCTACATCCCGCCCTGGCCCGACACGGCCCAGCTCGACTACCGCCTCGCGGCCACGCGCGCCGCCTCGACCGAGGCGCTCCGCAGCATCGCCTCGCGCTGCGACGGCGTCCGCTGCGACATGGCGATGCTGGTGCTCGATGACGTCTTCCGGCGCACGTGGTCCAAGCGGCCGCCCACCGAGCGCAAGGCCGAGGCCACCGGCGAGTTCTGGGCCGAGGCGATCGACGCCGTCCGCCGCGACCACCCGAGCTTCGTCTTCATCGGCGAGGCCTTCTGGGATCTCGAGTGGCGCCTCCAGATGCTCGGGTTCGATTACACCTTCGACAAGAGCCTTTACGATCGGCTGAGCCACGCCTCCGCGTCGTCGGTCCGCGGCCACCTCGCGGCGACGCCCGACTACCAGCGGCGGAGCGTCCGGTTCATCGAGCACCACGACGAGCCGCGCATCGCGGCCGTGCTCCCGCCCGACCGGCGTCGGGCCGCGGAGTTCATCGCGGCGACGGTGCCCGGCATGCGGTTCATCCACCACGGCCAGCTCGAGGGGCGCACGGTGCGCGCCTCGCTGCACCTCGCGCGCGCCCCCGAGGAGCCGGTCGACCAGGCCTGCCTCGCCTTCCACGAGCGGCTGCTCACGGCCGTGCGCCGCCCCATCCTGCGCACCGGGAGCTTCGCCACGCTCACCCCGCGCGGCCCTGGCGCCGACGCGTTCGTCGCCTACCGGTGGGAGCCGCTCCCCGCCTGCGGCGCGCCCCGCAGCGCGGCGCCGCTCGTGGCGGTGGTCAACTTCGCCCCGTCGCGCGGCGGGTGCCGCATCCCGCTCGACATCGCCGGCGTCGCTGGCCGCAAGGTCCTGCTCGTCGACCTCATGACCGGCAACGAGCACCCGCGCGACGGCGACGAGCTCGTCGATCTCTCGCGCGGCCTCGGCGTCGAGCTCCCCGCGTACGGCATCCACCTCTTCGAGATCCGGCGCTGAGGCGGGCGGCGCGCCCGTCTCGCCCCGCGCGCGGAGGTCGTCATGTCTGATCCCGGCGCGGGCGCGCCTTTCCGCCTCGTCACCATCCCGTTCAGCCACTTCTGCGAGAAGGCGCGGTGGGCGCTCGACCGCGCCGGCGTGCCGTACCGGGAGGAGGCGTACCTCCCGCTCGCCCACGCGCTCCCGTCGCGGCGCGCGGGCGGTCGCCGCTCCGTCCCGGTGTTCGTCTCGCGGGCGGGCGCGATCTGCGACTCGACCGACGTCCTGCGCTACGCCGACGCGTGCGTCCCGGCGGAGCACGCGCTCTTCCCCGGCGAGCCCGACGCGCGCCGCGCCGAGGTCGAGGCGCTCGAGGAGCGCTTCGACCGCGAGCTCGGCCCCGCGGTCCGCCGCATCGCCTACTTCCACCTCCTGCCCGACGAGGAGGCCATGTTCTCCGTGATGCGCGGGTCGCTCCGCGCGCTGGAGGGCGCCGGCGTGGCGCCGCCCTGGTGGTTCGGGCGCGGCACCTTCCGCGCCTACTTCCCTGTCGTGCGCGCGATCATGCGGCGCATGATGCGCGTCGACGCCGCCGGCGCCGAGCGCTCGCTGGGCAAGCTCCGCGCGGTCCTCGACGCGGTGAACGAGCGCCTGCGCGACGGGCGCCCGTTCCTGGTCGGCGACCGGTTCTCGGCGGCCGATCTCACGTTCGCCGCGCTCGCCGCGCCCCTGACCGCGCCCGAGCGCCACCCGGCGCCGTTCCCGCCGGCGGGCGAGCTGCCCGCCGGCATGCGTGATCTCATCGAGGCGCTCCGCGGCGAGCCCGCGGGCGCGTTCGTCCGGCGCCTGTACCGAGACCACCGACACCAGAAGGCCGGGCTCCACGCGGACGGGTGACGCGCGCGGCGGCGCGCGCTCGCGCCGGCGGCGCTCCCGCTCAGCCGCGCGCCGGCACGCGCGCGAGCAGGTCCCGCGCCGGCGGCGTTCGCGCTCAGCCGCGCGCCGGCACGCGCGCGAGCAGGTCCCGCACCGCCAGCCCTGCCTTCAGCGGATCGCGGCGCGCGCCGAGGTCCCGCGCCGGCGGCGTTCGCGCTCAGCCGCGCGCCGGCACGCGCGCGAGCAGGTCCCGCACCGCCAGCCCTGCCTTCAGCGGATCGCGGCGCGCGCCGAAGTGCCGCGCGTGGTCCCGGACCGCCGCGATCGCCGCCTCGGGGGCGAGGCCGTGGCGGGCGCGCAGCCACGCCGCCAGCACGATGCCCGCGCGGCCGTCGCCGGAGCCGCAGTGCACCACGATGGGCGTGCCGCCGGTCTCCGCGCGCCGGAGCGCGGCGAGCGCGCGCTCCAGGGCCTCGGCCGTGGGGAGCGCGCCCTCCTCGAGCGGCACGTGCGTCACGCGGAGGAACTCGCGCTGGTAGCGGCCGAGGAGCGGGATCCGGTGCAGCGCCAGCTCTCCCTCGTCGAGCAGGCAGAGCACCTCGCGCATGCCCTGCCGCGCCATGAAGCCGAGCCACGCCTCGACGGGCGCGTCGCTCGGATCGGGGCTCGCCCCCGAGCTCGGCGGCACGACGACGGAAGAGCGGATCCCGGAGGTCGCCCAGTTCGCCATCCCGAAGCCGGGGCGCTCCGCGCCGTGCACGACGCGATCGAGCGGCGACGCGGGCGCGAAGTTGAAGGGGGCCGGCGTCGCCTGCTCCTGCTCGCTCCGGTAGAAGAGCTCGAACGCCTCGACCGACGCCTCGAGCTCCGGGTCGTCGATCGAGCCGGGCCGCGCGCGCCGCACCTCGGCGACGGCCTCGGCCGCCGAGCGGCCCAGCGACACGAGGCGGCACGCGAGCACGACGCCGGTGCGCCCGACGCCGCCCTCGCCGTGGACGGCGATCGGCCGCGGCGCCCGGCCGAGGAACGCCACGGCGCGCATCAGGTCCACGGTCGGGATGCGCGTGAAGTCCGCGAGCGGGCAGTGCAGGTGGACGAGCGACCCGAGCGCGTGCGGCGGCGGCGCGCGCCGCGAGAGCGACACGACGCTGCGGAAGCCGAGCTCCGCGAGCTCCTCGAGCGCCCGCTCCGCGTGGGGGTAGGCCATGCCCGCGAGCTCGCCGGGGATCACGAACGAGAAATTCTCGAGCTCACTCATGGCCGCCGCCCGGCGCGCACACGGTCGCGGCTCGCGCCTCGTGGTCGGGCATCAGCCCGCACCGGACCTGATCGCCGCAGCTCGCCGCCACGAGGGGCGCCGCCGCGTCGCGGGGCGACGCGGGCGGGCGCCGCGCCGGGCTCCCGGGCCGCGCTCGTCGCTGCGTCGGCTGGCAAGCGAGGCGGCGGCCGGGGCGGCGGAGGCGGCGAGGCCGAGGACTGCTGGAGGTCGTGGGCCTGGGCGCGAGAGCATTCCTCATGGTGGGGGCGCATTGTAACGGCAGTTCACGGCCGCTTGGCAGCCGTGAGCGCGGCCGGTTCGTCCTGGTCGCGGGTAGGGCGCCGCCGGAGGCGGGCGCGCCGATCGCACGTCGCTCCTGGTTCCCTCGGCACGGTCCGGCGTGTATGAAGGTCCCGTGGTCCGCTATGCCTTCGCCAGGACGGCCATCCAGCGCCCGGTGCTGCTCGTCGCGCTCGGGCTCGGCTCGGCGTGCAGCGGCGCGGCGTCCCCGGCGGCGCCGCCCCCTGCTGGCCAGGAGGCGTCCGCCGCGCTGGCCACGCCTGCGGCGCTGGCCTCGCCCGCGGCGCCGCGGCCCCAGGCCGCCCCTCGGCCGGCGGCGCCCCCCGGCCCGGCCGAGGCGCAGGCCTTCCTGGCCGGCGTGGACCGGGACCTGCGCGCCCTGCGGCTCCAGTCGGCGCGCGCCGGGTGGGTCAACCAGACCTTCATCACGGACGACACCGACGCGCTCTCCGCCTCCGCCGAGGAGGCGAGCATGGAGTACCTCAACCGCACGATGAAGGCGGCGAGGCGCTTCGACGGGCTCGCGCTGCCTCCGGAGCTCGCGCGCCAGCTGACGCTCCTCAAGATCTCGACCTCCCTGCCGGCCCCGAGCGACCCGGCGGAGCGCGCCGAGCTCGCCGCGCTCTCGGTCGAGATGACGAGCCTGTACGGCAAGGGCAAGTACTGCCCGAAGGGCAAGCTCGGGCAGGCCGTGGCCGCGCGGGGCGCAGCGGCGGGCGGCGCGGCGGCCGCAGGAGGCGCGGCGGCGGGCGGCGGGGCGGCGCCGAAGTGCCTGGCGCTGAACGACCTCTCCGACGTCCTGAAGACCAGCCGCAAATGGGACGAGCTGCTCGAGGCGTGGTCGGGCTGGCACGCGATCGCGCCGCCGCTCCGGCCGAAGTTCGAGCGCTATGTGGCCCTCGGCAACAAGGGGGCCGCGGAGATCGGCTTCCCGGACGTCGGCGCGCTCTGGCGGGCCGGGTACGACATGTCCCCGGAGGCGTTCGAGGCCGAGACCGAGCGGCTCTGGGGCAAGCTGAAGCCGCTCTACGACGAGCTGCACTGCTATGTGCGCTCGAAGCTGCGCGGGATCTACGGCAAGGAGAGGATCGGCGACAAGGCCCCGATCCCGGCCCACCTGCTCGGCAACATGTGGGCTCAGGAGTGGTCGAACGTCTACGCGCTCATGGAGCCGTACAAGGGCCAGCCGTCGCTCGACGTGACGCGGAAGATCAAGGCGAAGAAGCTCGACGAGAAGCAGATGGTCTCGCTCGGCGAGCGGTTCTTCACCTCGCTCGGGTTCGACCCGCTGCCGGCGACGTTCTGGGAGCGGTCGCTGCTCAAGAAGCCTGTCGATCACGAGGCCGTCTGCCACGCGAGCGCCTGGGACATCGGCGATCGGGACGATCTCCGCATCAAGATGTGCGTCGAGCCGACCGAGGAGGATCTCATCACGATCCACCACGAGCTCGGGCACGTGTATTACTATCACCAGTACTACAAGCTCCCGATCCTGTTCCAGTCGGGCGCCAACGACGGCTTCCACGAGGGGATCGGGGACACGCTGGCCCTCTCCGTGACGCCGAGCTACCTGAAGACGCTGGGGCTCATCGACAGGGTGCCTGAGGACGAGAAGGGGCTCATCAACTTCCTCTTCAAGAAGGCGCTCGACAAGATCGCGTTCCTGCCGTTCGGCAAGCTCATCGATCAGTGGCGCTGGGACGTGTTCTCGGGCAAGACGAGCCCGGCCGACTACAACAAGGCGTGGTGGGCGCTGCGGCTCAAGTACCAGGGGGTCGCGCCGCCCGTGGCCCGCAGCGAGGCCGACTTCGACCCGGGGGCGAAGTTCCATGTCCCGGCGAACGTGCCGTACACGCGCTACTTCTTCGCGCACATCTATCAGTTCCAGTTCCACCGCGCGCTGTGCAGGGCGGCCGGGCACACGGGGCCGCTCCACACGTGCTCGATCTACGGCAGCAAGGCCGCGGGCGAGAAGCTGCGCGCCATGCTGTCGCTCGGCGCGAGCCGCCCATGGCAGGAGGCGATGCAGGCGATGACCGGCGAGAGCGAGACCGATCCAGGGGCGGTGCTGGAGTACTTCGAGCCGCTCCGGCGGTGGCTGAAGGAGCAGAACAAGGGTGAAGTCTGTGGGTGGTAATCGGGCGTAGGTGAGCTGTGCGCGTCTTCGTCGCTGTCGATCCGGGAGCCGAGCTCCTCGCCAAGGCCGGAGAGCTCCTTCGGGAGCTCTCGCCCCGGGCTCCGTCCGCCAAGTGGGTGGAGCCTGCCGGGCTGCATATCACGCTCGCCTTCATGGGCGAGATCGGAGAGGAGCGCCTGCCGCTCGTCATCGCGGCGGCGGGGAGCGTCGCCGCCTTCCACAGGCCGCTCACGCTGCGCATCGAGAAGGGCGGCGCGTTCGGCACGCGCCGCCGCCCGCGCGTGCTCTGGCTCGGCGTGGGCGGCGCGGTCGGCGCCCTCACCGCGATCCACCGCGACCTGGAGCAGACGCTCTCGATGTCGACGGGCTACGTGCCCGAGGACCGGCCGTTCGAGCCCCACCTCACCCTCGCCCGCTCGCGCGACCCGCGCGGCGACCCGGCGCTCGACGCGTGCGCCCAGGCGATCGGCAACGTGGATTTCGGCGAGACGCGGGTCGAGGAGATCATCGTCTACCAGAGCGAGATGACCCCGAAGGGCGCGCGCTACACGGCGCTCGCGCGCGTCCCGCTCGAGGGCATCGGCAACCCGGAGCCGGGGCGCTGAGCGCCGGCCCGTGAGCGGGCGGGCGCCCTCCCGCGCGCCTCAGCGCCGGCGCGGCTCGGGCGCAGGGATGAGCCCGAGCCGCACCGCCTCCTTGTAGGCGAACGAGCGGCTCACCCCGAGCAGCCGGCCGGCCATCGCGGCGTTGCCGCCGGCCGCCCGGAAGGCGCGCGCGAACGCCTCGCGCCGGGCGCGCTCCAGCGCCTCGACCAGCGGCTCCACCGGCGCCCCTGGCGGCGCGCCCGCGGGCCACGGCCGCTCTCCGGGGAGCTCCCCCGCGGGCCACGGCCGCTCTCCGGGGAGCTCCCCCGCGGGCCACGGCCGCTCTCCGGGGAGCGCGATCCGCGGCGAGCGCGGCGCGCCTGAACGGGCCAGCGCGCCGTGCTGGTCGGCGTCGCCGGCGTCGTCGACGTCCTCGCGGCGGAGGACGAGCGTCCTGCCGGCGGCGCCGGTGCCCTCGGCCATCCTCCGGCGCAGCACGGCGCGCTCCACGGCGTTCTTGAGCTCGCGGACGTTGCCCGGCCAGCCGGCCTCGGTGAGCGCGCGCAGGGCCGGCTCGGCGAAGTCCACCCGCGCGGCGCCGAGCTCGGCCGCGATCTCCGCGGCGAAGCGCTCGCAGAGCGCCGGGATGTCCTCGCGCCGCTCGCGCAAGGGGGGCACGCAGATCGGGTAGACCCAGAGCCGGTGGAAGAGATCGGCGCGGAAGCGCCCCTCGGCGACCTCCCGCCGCAGATCGCGGTTCGTCGCCGCGACGACCCGCGCCTCGACGCGGCGCGCCCGGTCCTCGCCCACGGGCTGGATCTCGCCTTCCTGCAGCGCGCGCAGGAGCTGCGCCTGCGCCGCCAGCGGGAGCTCGCCGATCTCGTCGAGGAAGATCGTCCCGCCGTGGGCCGCCTCGAACCTGCCCGCGCGCGCCGCCGTCGCGCCGGTGAAGGCGCCCTTGCGGTGGCCGAAGAGCTCCGACTCGACGAGCTGCGCCGGTATCGCGGCGCAGTTGACGATGACGAGCGCCCGGCTCGCCCGGGGCGATCGCTCGTGCAGCGCGCGGGCGACGAGCTCCTTCCCCACGCCCGTCTCGCCCGTGACGAGCACCGGCACGGAGAGGGGGGCGAGCACCTCGATCTCGCGCTCGATGCGCCGCATCGCGGCCGAGCGGCCGGGCAGCGCTCCGCCGGACGCGGGGCCGGCCGCGCGGCCGGCCCCCACGGCGAGGGCGGGGCCGGGGCCGACGTCGAGCCGCAGCGCGCCGGCGCAGAGCCCGGCGAACACGCGCGCGTCGTCGTCGCGCAGGCCGCGGAGGCCGTGGGGATCGCAGGCGTCCAGCGTGAGCAGCCCGGCGAGGCGGCCCTGCACGCGGAGCGGGACGGCCATGCAGGCGTGGATCGGGTGGATCTCGCCGGCGCTGCCGAGCAGCCAGCCGCTGTACGGGTCGGGCTCGCTCGGGTCGAGGAACCGGATCGGCCCGGCGGCCAGGGTCGCCCGGCGGAGCCTCGGGTGCTCCGCGGGGTCGAAGCTGAGCCCCAGGGCGGCCGGCGACAGCCCGATCTGCGCGGCGACGCCCACCGACCCGTCCTCCGCGGCCGTGAGCACCGACAGCGCGTCCGCCGCCGTCGCGTGCGCGAGCGCGCGCAGGATCCGCTGCAGCGCCTCGTCGCGGGCGGGCGCTTCGGACAGGCTGAGCACGGCGTCGAGCAGGGTCACGCGGGTTCCTCGGACAGACGGGGGCGACGGCGGTTTCCTGTCGGAAACCACGGCAGGAAACACCGTGGGGTCGGGCGGGGCAAGCGCCCAGGCGGGGGCGGCGCGCGGTCGGGGGCGCCCGAGCGGCCGCGCTCGGCAGCGGGCCCGGTTTCCCCGAGGAGACCGTCGCGGGTCGCCTGGCGCGCTGATCCGGCGGGATCGGCGCGATCCACAGGCGAGGCGCGCCTGGCACGGCCCGTGCAAACCCCGTGCAAACGCCGAACGCCGAACGCCGAACGCCACGAGTCGACGGGCGACGACGACGGCGCGAGCTGACGTGAACGACGTCAGCTCACGTGAGCTGACCGCGACGTGGCGGTCGAGGACGACGCGCGCGCAGCGCAGCGCCCGCTGGGAGGTAGATCATGGGATTGAACGTTGGCTTGCTGCGGGAGAGCTTCGAGCTCGTGCTCGAGAGGGAGCCCAACCTCACGCACCGTTTCTATGGGATCCTGTTCTCGCGATACCCGCAGGTGAGGCCGCTCTTCGGGCGCAACAGCGGGGAGCACCAGGAGAAGATGCTCGCGGAGGCGCTCGTCGCGGTCATCGACCGGCTGGAGGACGCGTCCTGGCTCGAGGAGAAGCTCATGGCGATGGGGGCCAAGCACGTCGACTACGGCGTCACGGACGAGATGTACCCCTGGGTCGCCGACGCGCTGATCTCCGCCATGGCCGAGGTCGCCGGCGCGGACTGGTCCCCGGCGCACCGGCAGGCCTGGTCGGACGCGCTCGGCGCGATCGCCTCGCTCATGCAGCGCGGGGCGAGGGAGCACGGCGCCGGTCGGCCCGACGCGGCGCGCGCCGCGGGCCAAGCCGCCGGCGGCGTCACTCCCCCATCGCCTTGACGACCACGCGCTTGCGCCGCTTGCCGTCGAACTCCGCGTAGAAGATCTGCTGCCAGGGCCCGAGATCGAGCTTGCCCGCGGTGATGGGCACGATCACCTGGTGGTGCACGAGGATCGATTTGAGGTGGGCGTCGCCGTTGTCCTCGCCGGTCCGGTGGTGGTTGTAATCGGGCCCCTCGGGCGCGAGCTGCTGGAGCCACGCCCAGATGTCCTCCCAGAGGCCGGGCTCGTGGTCGTTCACGAACACGCCGGCCGTGATGTGCATGGCGCTCACGAGGACCATGCCCTCCTGGATGCCGCTCGCGGCGACGACGGCGGCGACGCGGTCGGTGACGTTGATGAGCTCGCGCTTGGCCTTCGTCTCGAAGTAGAAATACTCGGTCTTCGACTTCATCGCTCCTCCCGCGCGCGGCCACGGGGCGTGGCGCGCCATCGACATCCGCACGCGCGCCGAGGCCGCCTGTCGCCGCGGGCGCGCGCCGGTTCCGGGGCTCGCATAGCCCACCTTCCGGCCCGGCGCGAACCGCGTGCGGGCCCGGCGCCCCGGGGCTACGATGATCGCCGTGAAGGCCGCGCGGCGACGGTTGATCCTCGACATCGTGGCCGCCGACGCGACGTTCGAGCGCACCGAGATCCGCGGCGAGGCGGCGTGGGTGGGCAAGTGCATCCACTGCCTGTCGCACGTCGTCGTCGGCCTCGACGGCGAGCCGATCCAGCGCGCGACGATAGAGCACATCGTCCCGCGCGTGCACGGCGGCACGGACGCGCTCGACAACCTGGCGCTCGCGTGCGGCCGGTGCAACGCGCTGAAGGGCATGCGGCTCGACGTGCGGCGCCGCGACGACCCGAAGCTCGTCGCGGTCATCGAGCG
This sequence comes from Sorangium sp. So ce1153, assembly GCF_051521595.1. Classification (NCBI taxonomy): domain Bacteria; kingdom Pseudomonadati; phylum Myxococcota; order Polyangiales; family Polyangiaceae; genus Sorangium; species Sorangium sp. So ce1153. The sequence goes on along the minus strand of NZ_CP150361.1, from coordinate 8,850,528 downwards.
GCTCAGGGAGCGCAAGGCGAGCCGCCGGCGCGGCGCCGCGACGTAGCCCCCCCGCGTCGCGGCGGCGGGGACGCGCGCCGCTCACCGCGCCGTCCTCGTCGCGTCAGGGGTAGAGCCGCTCGACGCGCCAGCCGTCGCCGTCGCGGTGGTAGACCACGCGGTCGTGCAGCCGGCTCTCCTGGCCGCGCCAGAGCTCGATGCGGTCCGGCACCACCCGGTAGCCGCCCCAGAACTCCGGCCGCGGCACGGGACGGCCGTCGAAGCGGGCCTCGATCTCGCGCACGCGCTCGATGAGCCGCTCGCGCGAGGGCAGCGGCGCGCTCTGCCGCGACGCCCACGCGCCGATCTGGCTGCCCCGCGGGCGGGTCGCGAAGTAGGCGTCCGACTCCGCCTCGGTGACCCGCTCGACGCGGCCCTCCACGCGGATCTGCTCGGCCGCCTTCGCCCAGTGGATGCACAGCGCGGCGAACGGGTTCGCCTCGAGCTCCGCCGCCTTGCGGCTGCCGTAGTTGGTGAAGAACACGAACCCGCGATCGTCGATGCCCTTCAGCAGCACCATCCGCGCCGAGGGGCGCCCGGACGCGTCCGCCGTGGCCAGCGTCATGGCGGTCGCGTCGGTCGGTTCAGTGGTTTGCCGCTGCTCGAGGAGCTCGCGCGCGAGGACGAAGGGATCGGTCGGCTCGGTGGTCATGGCGCAATCGCGGCATGCATATACAAGCAGGGCGCGCCGCTGGCGAACCCGAACGCCTCGTTTCGCCATGCAAGTGCTGGTGTCGCGGCGGCGCGGCGCGCGCGCTCGCCGCCGCGCGCCGGTCGGCAGGGCGCCCTCGCGCGCCCGCGCGCCCGCCGACCGACGCGGCTCCGAGCAGGCGCCGAGGGCAGCGCGGGAGCGCCCATTTCCGGGAAGGCTCGCGTTGTGGCCCACTCCCTGGTTTGATACTAGCGAGGACCCAGAGCGAGGGCGTGCATGGTCGTACCGGTCAGCGTGGGGGACGTCCTCGCGGAGAAATACGAGGTCGAGCGCGTCCTCGGAGAGGGCGGGATGGGCGTGGTCGTCGCCGCCCGCCATCTCCTGCTCGGCGAGCGGGTGGCCATCAAGTTCCTGCTGCCGCAGGCCCGCGAGCGCGCGGACCTCGTGGCGCGCTTCCTGCGCGAGGGGCAGGCCGCGGCGCGCATCCGGAGCGAGCACGTGACGCGCGTGTACGACGTCGGCACGCTCGCCCGGGGCGAGCCCTACCTCGTGATGGAGTACCTCGAGGGCACCGACCTGAAGGCCCTCCTGCGCAACCGCGGCCCGCTGCCGGTCGAGCTCGCCTGCGATTACCTGCTCCAGGCGTGCGAGGCGCTGGCTGAGGCGCACGCGCTCGGCATCATCCATCGGGACCTGAAGCCGGGCAACCTGTTCCTGAGCCAGCGGGCCGATGGCAGCCCGCTCATCAAGGTCATCGATTTCGGCATCTCAAAGATGGCCCTCGCGGCGGAGCCGGCGGCGCGCAAGGAGCGCGACATGACCGAGAGCTCGGCGATGCTGGGCTCGCCGCTCTACATGGCGCCCGAGCAGATGGTCTCGTCGAAGAGCGTCGACGCGCGCGCCGACGTCTGGTCGATGGGCGCCATCCTCTACCAGCTGCTCACGGGCGCCACCCCCTTCCATGGCGACTCCGTGATGGAGATCTACGACCGCATCCTGGAGGGGCCGCCGCGGGCCAGCGCCCTGCGCGTCGACGTGCCGGAGCGGCTCGAGTGGGTGGTGCAGCGCTGCCTCCAGAAGACCCCTGCCGATCGCTTCGGCAACATCGCCGAGCTCGCCGCCGAGCTCGCGCAGTTCGCTCCGCCGCACGCGCAGCACCTGGCCGAGCGCGCTGCGCGCGTGCTGCGGGTCCGCCCCGGCTCGCTCGCCGAGGGGGGCGGCGAGCTCGCGTCGCCGCGGCGCCCGCTGTCCACGTCGCCCGGGCCTCCCGGCGCGACGCCGGCGTCCGGCGGCAACTCCAGCGCGCGCGGCGCGGCAGCGGCCACGTGGGGCGCCCCCACCGAGGTCCTGACGGACGGCGCGGCGACGGATCGCTCGTGGGGCGGCACGCGCGCCTCGTCGGGCCAGCGCCGCGCCGGGGCGCGCGCCCTCGGGATCGTGGCGGCCATCGCCGCGGCGCTCCTCGGCGCCGCGGGGCTCGCGTGGTTCGCGCTCCGCCGCCCCGCGCCGGACGCGGCGTCCGGGGACGCGGCGGCGCCCTCGTCCTCGCTGGAGACGGCGCCCCGCGGCGAGCCTTCGCCGGAGGAGGATCACACGGCCGGCAAGCTCCCCGAGCGCCCCGGCGACGACGCCGCGCCGCAGGCGAGCGCGAGCGCGACGGTGCAGCCGGCGGCGAGCGCGACGGTGCAGCCGGCGGCGAGCGCGACGGTGCAGCCGGCGGCGAGCGGGCCCGCGGCGCCGCGGCCCGCCCCGTCCGTGAGGGGTACGCGGCCGCCGGGGCGGCCCTCGCCGCCGCCCCGGCCCACGTCGACCGCGCCCCAGGACTTCTTTTCCGATCCTCGATGAGATCACCTGAGCCCAGGAGAGGTCCCGCCTTGCGTTGCCATCGTCGTCCGTCGAGCATCAATCCGGGGGCCGGCCAGGTCGCGGCGGCCGGGGGCGCGCGCCGCCGGGCGCTCGCGGTCCTGTCGACGCTCGCCGCGCTCGCCGCCCTCGCGCCTGCCGCGCGCGCCGCCGAGCCCACGAGGGAGGAGCGCGCCGCCGCGGTCGCGCTGTTCGACGAGGGGCGCGCCCTGATGGTCGCGGGCAAGCACGCCGAGGCCTGCCCGAAGCTCGCGGAGAGCCACGCGATCGATCCGGGCATCGGCACCCTCTTCAACCTCTCCGACTGCTACGAGCGCATCGGCAGGACCGCGACGGCCTGGATCGGCTTCCGCGACGTCGCGGCCGCCGCGCTGTCGGCGGGGCAGACGGAGCGCGAGCGGGTGGCGCGCGCCCGTGCCGTCGCGATCGAGCCGCGGCTCTCGCGCCTGCAGATCGTGGTGCCGCCGGAGGCGGCGATCGCCGGGATGGAGCTCACGCGGGACGGCGTCCCCGTGGGGCGCGCGCTCTGGGGGACGGCGGTCCCGCTCGACCCGGGCGAGCATCGGGTCGCCGCCGCGGCGCCCGGACACAGGCCCTGGGAGGCGAAGGTCGCGCTCGACAAGCCGGGCGTGGTGAGCGTCACCGTGCCGGCGCTCGAGCGCGCGCCCGTGTCGAGCTCCGGCGCGGGCGCCGCGCCGAAGGCGGCCGCCGCGCCGCCGCCGGTGGAGCCGCCCGCGGCCGACACGCCCCGGTCGCAGGGCGGGAGCATCCGCAAGCCGATCGGCATCATCGGGGTCGGGCTCGGCGTGGTCGGCATCGGCGTCAGCACGGCGCTCGGCTTCATGGCCAAATCGACCTTCGACGAGGCCACGGAGGGCGGTCATTGCGACGAGGCGGGCAACTGCGTCGATCAGACGGGCCTCGATCTGCGCGATGACGCGGTCAGGACAGGCAACATCGGGACGGCGGTGTTCATCGCCGGGGCGGTCCTCGCCGCCGGCGGGGCGATCCTCTGGATCACGGCCCCCTCCGCGCCTCCGGCCGGGGCGGCGTCCGCGCGCGGGCGCGGGCTGGCCGGCGGCGCGCCCTGGAGCGCGCGCGTCGGGCTCGGCCCCGGGAGCGTGTGGATCGAGGGCAAGCTCTGAGCGGCGCCCCGTCGCCGCGCCGGCTCCAGGAGACGACTCGGCCTCATCCCGCGATCTCGCCTGCGGTCGCGTCCGTCCGGCCGAATCGCGGACGGCGTACGACGTCGCTCAGGGCGAGATCCATTCTCCAGCGCGCCGGAGAGCCGATGTCGCCGGCTCTCCCTGGCGCGAGATCGTTCGCTGCGTGAGGCGCGGGGCCGCTCGCCGCCCCCTACCGAGCGCCCGGTGGATGTGCTTGGCTTGGCCCGCTCATTCAGGAGGAGCCTCATGAAGAATGTATTGACGGTGCTCGTGGCGCTCGGCGCCGTGTGTCTCTTCGGCTGCGAGAACAAGCCCCAGCAGGTGACGCCCGAGCCGCCGAAGCCCGCGACGACGGCCGAGGCCGCGACGCCGGCGCCCAAGGCCGAGCCCGCGAAGCCCGCGCCGGCCGGGACCGCCAAGCCGGCGAGCACCGGCGGCTGGTGATCCGCGCGGCGGCCTCGCCCGCCGCCCTGCCTCCTCGACGCATGGACGCGGTGCGCCTCGCGCTTGCGCTCTCGCTCGGCCTCGCCGCCCTGGCCTGCGACGGCCGCCCCCCATCGCCGGCCCCCGCCGGCGGCGGCGCGCCGGATCCCCTCGAGCCGCTGCGGCAGTTCGAGGCGTCCCGCCGGGCCGCGGCCGATTTCTCCCGCCTGCCGAGCTCCGACCGCCTGCTCGGGCCCGACCCGATCGCGCTCCGCCCCGTGGATCCGCTGGGCCGCCCCGCCGCGCCGGGCGCGCCCGCGCTGCTCTCGCCGCTCCGCGGCCGCGACGCGCTCGTCCTGCTCGACGCGTCGCTGCGCGAGCTCTCCCGCGCCCCCGCGCCCGCCTCGCCGACGGGCGTCGCGGTGCTGCCCTCCGGCGAGGTCGTCGCGAGCGGCGAGGCGTCGCCCGCGCTCTTCCGCTACGCCGTCCGCGGCGCCTCGCTCGAGCCCGTGGGGCGCATCGAGCTCGCGGGGCTCCACGGCGTCCGCGACCTCGCGGCCGGCCCCGAGGGCGTCCTCTATGCGCTCGACGAGCGCGCCGGCGCGCTCCTCACGCTCCGCCCCGGCCGCGCGGGCGCGGACGGGCGCCTCGAGGTCGAGCGCTGGGACGAGCCGGTCGGCGCCGGCCCGTTCCGTGTCGTGCGCCTCGCGCGGCACCTGATCATCGACTGCCTCCTCGATCACACGCTGGTCGTGCTTCCGGTCGGCGCGGACGGCCGCCCGCTGCCAGGCGGCGCGGCGCGGATCCGCCACGACGGCCCGATCTGGAGCTTCGACGCGCTCGAGACGGCCGGTGCCGGAGGCGGGCTCCTGCTCGCCGCGGGCGGGGTCGAGGATCGCCCGCTCGACCGGACCGGCGGCTCGTTCGGCTACATCGACTCGTTCGTCTTCCTCTACCGCGTCGCCGCGGGCGCCCGGCCCGAGGTGACGCGGCTCTCGGCCGTGAACGTCTCGGAGCTCGGCGTCCTCACCCCGAAGGCGATCTCGCTCTCGACGCTCCCGGGCGCGGCCGGCGCGCGCGTGATCGCGACCGGCTACGGCGGCGATCGCCAGGCCGAGCTCCTCTTCCGCGCCACGGCGGCTGGCCTCCCGGCCGCGCCGGAGGTCTCGACCCGCCCGCTATCTCCTGGCGTCGCCGCGATGGCCGTCCTCGATGGCGGCGCGGTCGCCTACGCGAACCCCCTGCTCGACGCGTGGCTGCTCGACGCGGGCGGCGCGGTCGTGAAGAGGCCGGTCCAGGACGACGGCGAGGACGCCCGATCGGAGGAGCTCCGCCTCGGGGAGGCGCTCTTCTTCACGTCGCTGATGGCGCCCTGGAACAGGACCGACGGGCCGCTCAGCCGGTTCACGTGCGAGACGTGCCACTTCGAGGGCTATGTCGACGGCCGCACGCACCACACGGGCCGCGGCGACGTGCGCGCCACGACGAAGCCGCTGCTCGGCCTGTTCAACAACCGCCCCCACTTCTCCCGCGCCCTCGACCCGGATCTCACCTCGGTCGCGGACAACGAGTTCCGCGTCGCCGGCGCGCTGAGCGGTCACGACCCGTGGTTCGCCCTCTCGAGCGAGGGCGCGCCCTGGCTGGCCGACCTCGGGCTCTTCGGCGCCGATCGCGCCGATCTGCCGCCCGAGGCGCTCCGCCGCGCGCTCATGAGCTTTCTGATGGCGTTCTCGCACCGCAGGAACCCCGCCGTCCTCGGCCGCGCGCGCTTCACGCCGCTGGAGCGCGACGGCGCCCGGGTGTTCCAGGACCGCTGCGCGCGCTGCCACGCGCCCGTGCTCCGCAGCGACGACCCCGGCTCCGCGGTGCCTTTCGAGCGCTGGGAGGAGCTCGTGCTCGCGCCCGAAGGCCCGATCGTGTGGGGCAGGGCCGGCTACGAGAAGACCGGCGTCGTGCCGTATGTGCACGAGGACGGCGCGCGGGTGCCATCGCTCCGGCGGCTCTACAAGAAGCGGCCTTATTTCACGAACGGCTCGGCCAGGACGCTGCGGGACGTGCTCGAGCGGGCGCGCTTCGCCGCGCCGGGCAGCGAGCGCGCGACCGGCGCGCCGGGCAGCGAGCGCGCGACCGGCGCGCCAGCCGCTTTTTTTCACGACGGCGCGCCCGCGGGCGAGGGCCTCGCCGCGCTGGATCCCGGCGCGATCGAGGCGCTCCTCGCCTTTCTCGACCTGCTCTGATCCCGGTCCGCCGCGGACCACCGGCGCCGAGGTTGCTCGCGCGGATCCCGCAGCATCGCCGGGCGATCCGCGGTAAATAGGTGCCATGCGACTTCACCCCACGTTCCCCCGCCCGTCGGCGTCGGCCGTCGACAAGGCGCGCCGGCTCCTCGAGCGCGCGCTCGGCCCCTCGAAGGTCATCACGTCGGCCGAGGGCTGCGCCGCCTACGCGGGGGACGAGTCGGATCAGCCGCCGGTGAGCCCGGATGCGGTCGTGCTCGCTTCCTCGGCCGCCGACATCGAGAAGGCCGTGCGGGCGGCGAGCGAGGCGGAGGTGCCGGTCGTGCCGCGCGCGGCCGGCAGCGGCAAATCGGGCGGCGCCGTCCCCGTGGGGGGCGGGATCGTCATCGCCACGATCGGCATGAACTCCATCAAGGAGATCAGCCGCGAGGAGCAGGTAGCGGTCGTCGAGCCGGGCGTCATCCTCGCCGACCTGCACGCGGCGGTCGAGGCCGAGGGCCTCTTCTACCCGCCCGATCCGAACTCGCTGAAGATGTGCGCGCTCGGCGGCAACATCGCCGAGAACGCCGCCGGGCCGCGCGCCTTCAAGTACGGCGCCACGCGCGACTACGTGCTCGGGCTCGACGCGATCCTCATCGACGGCACGCGACTCCGCACCGGCCGGCGCACGGTCAAGGGCGTGACGGGCTACGACGTCACGGCGCTGCTCGTCGGCAGCGAGGGCACGCTGGCGATCACGACGGAGGCGACGCTCCGGCTCATCGCGAAGCCCCCGTCGGTCATGACCCTGCTCTGCCTCTTCCCGGACGTGCGCGCGAGCGGGCGCGCCGTGAGCGCCCTCGTCGCGGCGGGCGTCGTGCCGCGCTGCCTCGAGCTGCTGGACCGCTCGACGCTCGAGGCGGTCCGGGCGCGTGGCGTCGGGGTCGACGAGCGCGCGGGCGCGATGCTGATCATCGAGGTCGACGGCGAGCCCGCGGACTGCGAGGTCCAGACGGAGCGGGTGGGGCAGGTCTGCATGGACGCCGGGGCGCTCGACGTGCTCGTCGCGCAGGACAGGGCGCAGCGCGACCGGCTCTGGGAGGCGCGCCGCCAGCTCTCGCCGACGACGCGCGCGATGGCGCGCCACAAGATCTCGGAGGACGTCGTGGTCCCGCGCGACAAGATCCCGGCGCTGCTCGACGAGGTCGCGGAGATCTCGGCGGCGACCGGCGTCCGCATGCTGACGTACGGCCACGCCGGGGACGGCAACCTCCACGTCAACTTGCTGTGGAATGACCCCGACCTCGTCCCCCACGTTGAGACGGCGCTGTCGCGCCTGTTCCGCGCGGTGATCGGCATGCGCGGCACGCTGAGCGGCGAGCACGGCATCGGCACGTCGAAGGCCGAGTTCCTCGCGCTCGAGCAGTCCCCGGAGCTCATCGCGATCCAGAAGCGGATCAAGGCGGTGTTCGACCCGAAGGGCCTGCTCAACCCGCTCAAGATCTTCCCGCGGCGCGCGCTCGAGGCGGCCGAGCGCGGCGAGCGCGGCGGCGGGACCGAGCGCGCGCCGGGCTTCCCGACCCACGTCGCGGCGCCGTCGCACGGGGCGTGCTGAGCCGATGCGGGTCCTCGGCATCGATCCCGGGTCGCGCCACCTCGGCTGGGGCTTGCTCGTGCGGCACGGCACGCGCGTCGAGCACATCGCGCACGGCGTCATCGACATCGACACGAGCGGGACGTTCGCCGGCCGGCTGGTGGAGATCGACGATGAGCTCGGCAAGGTGATCGCCGCGCACGCGCCCGACGCGGCGGCGGTGGAGAGCCTGTTCTTCGCGAAGGACGCGCAGAGCGCGGCGAAGCTCGGCCACGCGCGCGGGGTCGTGCTGCTCCGGCTGGCGCGGGCCGGCGTGCCGATCTCGGAGTATGCGCCGGCGCTGGTGAAGCGGACCATCGTCGGCCGGGGCGCGGCCGAGAAGGCGCAGGTGGCGCAGGTGATGACCGCGGTCCTGCGCCTCGCCGCCCCGCCGCGGCCGGACGCCGCGGACGCGCTCGCCATCGCGATGACGCACCTCAGCGCCGCGGGCTTCGCGGCCGCGCTGGCGGCGTCCGGCGCGCCCGCCCCGTCCCGGGCGCGGCCGCGGCGCGCGCGCCTGGGCTGAACGTCGGCCCGGCGGGCGCGGTGCCGCGCCGCGCCTGTACGGAACGTCGGCCCGGCGGGCGCGGTGCCTCGCGTCAACCTGGGCCCGCCGGGCGGTCCGGGCGCGCACACCGTGTGCTATGGAGCCTGCATCGGACGCGCCCGCGCCGCGTCCAAGATGAAAAACGGTGCGGCGCGCCCCGGCTTCAGCGAGGGCGGCGGCCGCCAGGGGAACCGGCGATGCATCACTGGCGCCCCTGTCTCACGAAGAGCGGAGGCGACACGCCTCTGGACATCAAAGGAGATCGGGAAGGATGACGCGAACCTCACTTTACCGCCTCGCCGCCGCGTGCCTCATCGGGCTGACGGCGCCCCTCACGGTCGTGGTGGCGACCGAGGGCGAGTCCCAGGCCGCGGGCCCCACCGCCGAAGAGCTCGGCAGGCGCGTCCAGCAGTTCTACGACTCCACGAAGACCTTCAAGGCGAGCTTCACGCAGACGTACACGATCAAGGTCCAGGACGTGAAGAAGGTCTCCACCGGCAAGGTGACCTTCGAGAAGCCCGGGAAGATGAGCTGGACCTACGACGCCCCGAACGGCAATCGCGTCGTCTCCGACGGGGTCACGATCAAGGTCTACGAGAAGGACAACGAGCAGATGTTCGAGACGCCGGTGAAGGGCTCTCAGTACCCGGCGGCGCTCGCGTTCCTGATGGGCAAGGGGCAGCTCACGAAGGATTTCTCGCTGCGCCTGCTCGACCCTGCGCAGATGAAGTTCGAGGGCGGCTATGTCCTCGAGGGGACGCCGAAGGAGGCGACCCCTGCCTACCAGAAGATGCTCCTCTACGTCGACGGGCAGACCAACCAGGTCCGCCGCGTGCTCATCCTCGACGCGCAGGGCAACCGGAACCGGTTTGACTTCACGGCGCCGGTCGTCAACCAGCCTGTCGCGAAGGGCGAGTTCGATTTCACGCCGCCTCCCGGCACGCGCGTCGTCCGCCCCTGACGCCATCCGTCACGTTCCGTCCTCTCGCGCTGGATAGCAGCCGCCGCCTTCATCTCGCCGTCAGCTCAAGGAAGCGGAGCGTCACCGGGCCGTGCGCTCGTGCGGCGCTCGCGCCGTGCCGATGCCGCCGGGATATATGCCCGGCGCGTCTCCGGCGTGGTAGAAATATCGAGTGATGCTTCGATCCGACGGGTGTGCGCGACAGCTCCGAGGCTGCCGTCGCTCGCCGCGGATCGTGGCCGCTTCTGGCGGCTCCGCGTGTGGGGTGGGCATTCGTCGCGGCTGGACGGCCCCCCGCTGTCATGAGGGCATCGCGAGCGCGCTGGATCCATGAACAACCCTCACGGCCATCGTCCCGATTTCCCCGGCGTGCCGCAGCAACCCCGGCCGGCGGAGCGCCCGAGCGAGCACGCACAGCCTGGCAGCGGACAGGCCCCCCCGGGGTATCCGGCGCACGGCGCGAGGCAGATCCCTCCGGGCCAGCCGCCGCACTGGCCGCAGGGGCACGGACAGGGGCCGCAGCTGCACGGACAGGGGCCGCAGCTGCACGGACAGGGGCCGCAGCTGCACGGACAGGGGCCGCAGTTGCACGGACAGGGGCCGCAGCTGCACGGACAGGGGCCGCAGGGCTACTGGCCGCCGGGTCGCGCGCCGATGCCGGCGCAGAGCCATGTCCCGCAGCACGGCGCGCCCGCGCAGCACGCCCTCCCCGTGCGCCCGGGGGGCGGGCACGCGCCGCACGGCGTCCCTCATCCGGCGCAGGCGCACCAGCACGCGGGCTACCCTGCCGTCGTCCGGGTCGCTCGAAGGCCCGACCCGGACCGGCGCCGGCGCATCGTCGGGCTGTGGCTCTGGGCCAACGGCCTCATCGCGGGCGCGGTCCTCAACGTGATCTTCACGCTCTTCGGCGTGCTCGGGTCCGGGGGCAGCATGATGAGCGCCATGGTCGTCGGGGCGCTCTTCGCGTTCCCGCCGCTCGTCATCTACCTCTTCGTCCCGATGATCATCGATCGGTACGATCCGGAGCCGTGGTGGTGTCTGCTGATGGCGTTCCTCTGGGGCGCGCTCGCGGCGACAGGCTTCTCGATCCTGATCAACACCGGCGTCCACGTCGGCGTCTCCAGCAACTTCGGCGAGCCGGTGGGCGAGCTCGTGAGCGCGTCGGTCAGCGCGCCGTTCGCGGAGGAGCTCTTCAAGGGGCTCGGCGTGTTCGGCTTCTTCTACTTCCTGCGCCGGGAGTTCGACGGCATCGTCGACGGCATCATCTACGCCACCTTCTGCGCGCTCGGCTTCGCCGCGGTGGAGAACGTGCTCTATTACGCGCGCGCCTCCATGCAGGGCAGCGACGTGCTCGCGGGCACCTTCGTCCTGCGGGGGGTGTTCACGCCCTGGCTTCACCCGCTGTTCACGTCGATGACCGGCATCGGCTTCGGGCTCGCCCGGGAGTCGTCGAAGACCTGGGTGCGCGTCGCGGCCCCGATCGGCGGCTACCTGCTCGGCGTCGCCCTGCACGCCGTGTGGAACTTCCTCCCGACCGCGCTGGGGCGCGCGATGGGCGACATCTTCATGCCGTGGCTCCTGCTCTGGCTGTGCTTCGTCGCGTCGTTCTTCGGCATCATCGTGGCGCTCGTCATCCGCAAGGGCTGGGTGATCCGCGATCATCTGCGCGACGAGGTCGCGCTCGGCATGCTCACCCAGGACGAGCTCGAGCTCGTCTGCTCGCCGGTCGGCCGGCTCCGGTGCACGCTGGGCTGGCGCGGGGCCACCGGGCGGAGCTTCATCCGCGCCGGCGCGCGGCTCGCGCTGAGCAAGTGGCACACGGCGCGCGCGCTGGAGGGCCGGAACCGGACGCTGAGCGCCGATTTCATCGGCCCGCTCCGCCACGAGATCGCGCAGCTCCGGCAAGAGCTCCTCGCGCGAGCCCCTCGTTGAGCGGCGGGCACCTGCTGCGGATACGGGCCCATCTCGGCGTTTTCGGTGCTCAGCGCACTGGAGTGCGCCTCCGCGCCGAAAACGCCGATCTGGACCCGTCTCCTGTGCGGGTGACCGTCGCTCGGTGAGGGGCGTGCCAGGCGCGGCTGAGGGCGATCGCGCGGGTCAGCTGCGGGAGCCGTTCGTCTCGTCCGCGCTGGGGCGCGCGGCAGCCTGGGCCGCTCGGTCCTCGCGCCGCTGCACGGGCTTCGCAGGGATGCCGACGACCGTCGTGTTCGGCGCGACATCGTGAACGACGACGGCGTTGGCGCCGATGCGGGCGCCGTCGCCGACCGTGACGCCGCCGACGATCTTCGCCCCCGCGCCGATGAAGAGGTCGCTCCCGAGCACCGGCGTCTGCCGCCGATCCGCGCCGATCGTCACCTGGTGCTCGATGAGCACGTTCGAGCCGCCACGGACGTTGCCGTTGATGACGACGCCGTTCGAGTGGATGAGCACGAAGCCCGGCCCGAAATCCGCGCCACGACCGATCACGCAGCCGCCAGCGAGGTTCGTCGCCTTGTTGAGGAGCATCTCGACCACCGGCATCCGGTGGACCCGCGCGGCCTGCGTGAACCGGTAGAGGACCATCGCCGCCGTGCCGTCGGTCGCCAGCGTCTTCAGGATCGTCGGCAGTGGAGCGCTGCCGTAGCACCATGTGGCCTTCTGGCGCACGTCGGCCGCGATGAGTCGCAAGGTCCGCAACATCGCGACGAGGATAGCGCATCTCGCGCCGCCGGTGCGACCTTTCGCAGCCCGCCCGCGCGCCGCCCGCGTGCCGCGACGCCTGCCGCGCAGGCTCCCGCGCTCGTCCCCGGCCGGTCTCCCTTCACGAGAAAAGGCGGCTGTTTGCCGTCAAACGATCCGCCGCACCGCCCTGTTGCCATCCGGTCATCGGGCCGTCACATCGCTCGGGTACACGCGCTGTTCAGCATGGCGCGGATTTTGGTCATCGAAGACGAGCCGGCGCTCCAGAAGGTGCTCGACTACAACCTCAGGCAGGCCGGGCATGAGGTGCTCCTCGCGGGGCAGGGCGGTGAGGGGGTCCGGCTGGCTCTGGACCAGCGACCCGACCTCGTCCTGCTCGACATCATGTTGCCAGACATCTCGGGGACCGAGGTCTGCCGCGCTCTCCAGCAGAGCGAGGGCACCCAGCAGATCCCCGTGATGATCGTGTCGGCGCGCGGAGACGAGGTCGACCGCATCGTCGGCTTCGAGCTCGGGGCCGTCGACTACGTGGTCAAGCCGTTCAGCGTGCGGGAGCTCATCCTGCGCGTGCAGGCCGTGCTCCGGCGCGCCAAGTCCTCCGGGACGGGGGAGCGGAGCATCGAGTTCGGGTGCCTGCGGATCGACGAGGGCGCCCACCGCGTGTGGGTCGACCGCGAGGAGGTCGAGCTGACGCTCCTCGAGTTCAAGCTCCTCGTCGCGCTGTACGAGGCGCGCGAGCGCGTGCAGACGCGCACCGCGCTCCTCGACGGCGTCTGGGGCATCGACGTGAGCATCACGACGAGGACCGTGGACACCCACGTCAAGCGGCTGCGCGACAAGCTGCGCCGCGCGGGCGATTACATCCAGACCGTCCGCGGCATCGGCTATCGATTCGCCGCCTCGCCGGAAGTGCCCGAGAGCCGCAGCGCCTGAGCGCGGTGTCAGGAGATCCACGACAATCGTTGCCTCCACGTCATCTTGTCGCAACGCAACCGAGTTACGGTGCGGGCGTTGGCTCACGCTGTGAGTCACGCCGATGAAGCCCGCCTGTCTCTCGGATGAGATCCGGCGGAGCTCCGGTGTTTTCGCCAGCTGGCGCCGGGAGCCTCGATGCATCTGGAGACGTGGAGTGCGGGGGAGGCCGATCCTGACCGAGCGAGGCGGCTCGCGATCGGGTACGCGGCCGGGCTCCTGCTGTTCGCGGGCATCGCGCTCTTCGCCGCCCGCCTGAGCGGCGCGATCAAGCCTCCTCCGCCCGAGGAGGAGGTCGTCGACGTCAAGCTCGCCACCCAGATCCCCGAGACCCCTCCCGCCGCCCCGGCGCCAGCGCCCCCGCCGCCTGCGGCCGAGGCCCCGGCGCCTCGCGCCGCGGCGCCGCGCCGCCCGGCGCTCGTCGCGCCCACCGCGGTGCCGACGGAGGCGCCGGCCGAGGCGGACCCGGGCCAGGCCAAGGCGAGCGACGACGAGACCTACGGCGAGCCGGGCGGGTCGCCCGGCGGCGTGCCCGGCGGGGTCCCCGGCGGCACGGGGACGGCCGTCGCGGCGGCGCCCCCGCCGCCGCCTCCACCTCCGCCGCCCCCGCCGCCGAACGGGCCGATTCACCTCCCCGAGAACGCGACGCCGCCTGTCGCGCTGTCCAACGCGCTCCCGCCCATCCCCGAGGCGGCGCGGAGCGCGGGGATCGAGGCCACCGTGGTCGTCAGGTTCGTGGTGACCGAGTCGGGCGAGGTCACGAACGTCACCATCGTTCGCGGCCATCCGCTCTTCAACGACGTGGTGCTCGCGACGGTGAAGACGTGGCGCTACCGGCCGGCGATCCACGAGGGGAGGCCCGTGTCGACCTTCAAGACGGTGAGGATCCCCTTCAAGGCGAAGAGATGACGTCGAGCGCGCGGCCGCGGAGGCGGCTCGTCGCGAGAGGAACGAAGGAGTATTGCCATGATGCAGTTTGATCTCGGGCACATCTGGGCGACCATGGGGCTGCTGAGCAAGCTCGTCGCGTTCGCCCTCGTGCTCATGGCGCTGGCGAGCGTCGCTGTCGTGGTGGAGCGGCTCATCGCGCTCGCGCGTCAGGCGTCGGAGACCCGGCGCTTCGCGACGGAGGCGCGGCCGATGATGGAGGCGTGGGACACCGCGCAGCTCGTGGCGGTCGCCGACCGGTATCGCCGCTCGGCGCTCGCGCGCCTCGTCGCGGCGGCGGTGCGCCGCTTCCAGCGCGCCATCGACGCCGGCGAGGGCGGCGTACCCCCGGTGGAGCTCGCGCGCCGCGAGGTGTCGCGGCGCCGCGAGGCGATCTCCGCCGATCTGCGCCGCGGCCTCTCGGTGCTCGCGACCGTCGGCTCGGTGGCCCCGTTCGTCGGGCTGCTCGGGACGGTCGTCGGCATCATCACCGCCTTCCAGACCATCGCCTCGACGGGCTCGGGCGGCCTCGGCGCCGTGAGCGCCGGCATCGCCGAGGCGCTCATCGTCACCGCCCTCGGGCTCGGGGTCGCCATCCCGGCGGTGCTTTGCTTCAACTACCTCACCACCCGCATCGCCTCGGTGGAGCTCGCCCTCGAGCGCAGCGCGGGTGAGCTCATCGACGAGATGGAGAACGAGCATGGGCGTTCGAGCGGAGAGCAATCGCTCCGGTCGGCAGCAGCCGCCTGAGCCGGAGATCAACGTCACGCCGCTCGTCGACGTGGTGCTCGTCCTCCTCATCATCTTCATGGTCATCGCGCCCCAGATGGAGCACGGCGAGCGGGTCGAGCTCCCGGCCGTGTTTCAGCCGGATCCGAAATCGAGATCGAAGCTCGACCCCATCTATGTGACGATCACCGGCGCGGGCACCGTGTTCCTCGAAAAGGAGGCCGTCGCCGACCTCCCCTCGCTCGGAGCGCGGCTGCGGGCCATCCGCGCCGCGGAGCCGGAGCGCCGGGTGGTCATCAAGGGCGACTCCTCCGTGAAGTACGGCCGCGTGCGGGAGGCCTTCGCGCTGTGTCAGGACGTCGGCTTCGCCGGGATATCGCTGCAGGTGAGCCAGCGGGGCGGCGGCGCCTCCCCGGCGCCGGAGGAGGGATAGCGCCGTGGGGATGAGCGTTCCGCAGGGCGGAGGCAGGAAGGGCGGCGTCGCGCCGAGCATGAACGTCACGCCGCTCGTCGACGTGGTGCTCGTGCTCCTCATCATCTTCATGGTCGTGACCCCGCTGCTCGCGAAGCAGTTCTGGCTGAACCTGCCGAAGAAGGATGACTCGGCGAGGCTCGAGCCGCCCCCGGACGACGCCAGCAAGCCCGTGGTGCTCACGGTGGATCAGCGCGGCGTCATCCGCATCAACCAGGCGGAGGTGCAGCGCGGCGAGCTGAAGGAGCGGCTCGCCCGCATCTTCGCGGCGCGCTCGGACAACGTGCTTTATTTCGACGCGGACGACGACGCCGTCTACGCGGTCGCCGTGGAGGCCATGGACGCCGCGCGCATGGGCGGCGCCAGGACGATCGCCGTGCTGACAGAGAAGACCAGGCGCTAGGAAGCGCGGAGATCGGGCCCGGCGAGGCGCCGCCGCGGCGGGCGCCGTCGCCTCGCTACGGTCGCTCGGGCGCGCGCGACGGCGCGCGGCGCACAGGACAGGGCTCCGGGGAGCCGGCTTTCCGCTCTCCTCATCATGGGTCACGGGCGCACGCGCGCCCGGCCATCGACTCGACAGGCGCGCCCGAGCTCGGGACGCGCGAAGGGACAGGTGCATGATTCGCAGAAGGATCTCGGGGGTAGTCGCAGCGCTCGTGACACCGCTCTGCTGGGGGGCCACGGCCCTGGCGCAGGGCGACCCCGGAGCCGCCGCGCCGCCGGCGCCCCCGGGCGCTGCCGCCGAGGCCAGCGCCCCGGCGTCGGAGGACGTCGCGGGGCTCGACGAGCCCAGCCCGTCGCGCCCGCCTCCGGCGGGCAAAGGCGTCGTGTGGGGCGTCGTCACGGACTCCGCCACGCAGGAGCCCGTCCTCGACGCGCAGGTGTCGGTGGTCGGGACGAAGCTCAAGGCCATCGCGGATCTCGACGGGCGGTATCGCCTGGAGCTCCCGCCGGGGAACCATCAGCTCCGCGTCTGGTACGAGGCGCACAGGCCGCAGCGCGTGCAGGACGTGCGGGTGGCCGCCGGGCAGGTGATCCAGGTCGACGTCCGGCTCGAGCCGGAGCAGCAGGCCGAGGAGGTCATCGAGGTCGAGTTCGAGCCGGAGCGCGCGAGCGTCGCGGCGCAGCTGCTGATCCGCAAGAACGCGGCCCACGTGGGCGACGCCATCGGCGCGAAGGAGATCGCGAAGACGCCCGATCGCAACGCCGCGGAGGCCGCCAAGCGCGTCGTCGGCGCGACCGTGGTCGACGGCAGGTACGTGTACGTGCGTGGCCTCGGCGATCGCTACACGAACGCGCTGCTGAACGGCGCGCCGCTCCCGAGCCCGGAGCCCGACAGGCAGGCCGTCCCGCTCGATCTCTTCCCGTCGCTCGTCCTCAGCGACATCACCATCGTCAAGACATTCACGCCCGACATCCCCGGCGATTTCGTGGGCGGCTCGGTCCAGATCAACACGCGCGAGCTCCCGACCAGGTTCCTCCTCCAGGCATCGCTGTCGCTCGCGGCGAACACCCAGAGCACGTTTCGAGATCGCCTGACCTACTCCGGATCGAGCACCGACTGGCTCGGGATCGACGATGGCACACGCGCTCTCCCCGGAGAGATCCCCGACCACAAGGTGGCCCGCGGGATCCGACGGCCCGACGGCACGCTGATCACGAGGGATGAAATCGCGGCCTACGGCAGGGCGATCAACTCGTCGATGGCGACCCGCCGGTCGTTCACCCCGCCGAACGGGAGCGGCAGCGTCGTCGTCGGCGACACCCTGAAGCTCCGCGGCGAGCAGCGCCTCGGCTACCTCGCCACGCTGAGCTATGGCCGGAAGTTCGCCCCGCGCGCCGACGAGATCAGCCGGACCTACGCGTTCGATCCCACGAGCGAGAGCGGCCTGAGGCAGCTCAACGACTCCGCGGTGGACAGCATCCGCGATCAGGTGTCCTGGGGGAGCTTCGCGAGCGTCACCTACACGCCCGATCCGGATCACAAGGTGATGCTCACCGGGCTCCACAGCCGCTCATCGGACGACGTGGCGCTCCAGTCGAGGGAGGTCATCGAGGAGAGCGGCGGGGCGGTGTACCGCGACACGCTGCAGCGCTTCGTCTCCCGGGCGCTCACCCTGGGCCAGCTCTCGGGCGAGCACCGCATCGCGGCGCTCGGGAACGGCACGCTCGACTGGAAGGCGTCCGTCTCCCGGGCGACCTCGGACGAGCCCGACACGCGAGAGAACGTCTACGCCCGGGACGACACGAGCGGCGCCTGGTCGTGGGACGACGGCACGCTGAGCGGCTCGCACGTCTTCATCGACCTGGCGGACACGAACTACGGCGGGCAGCTCTCTTACGCGCTGCCGCTCATCCGTGGAGACGCCCCGACCCGCCTGAAGGTGGGCGGTCTGCTGAACTTCCGAGAGCGAGAGTTCGACGCGCGCCGGTTCCGGTTCAAGACGCTCCGGCTCGCCGACACGACCGTGCTGCGACAGGAGCCGGGCCCGCTGTTCTCGGACGAGAACATCGGCACCATCTTCGAGCTGGAGGAGACCACGCGCGACACGGACGACTACACGGCCAGCACCGATCTCTACGCGGGCTACGTGATGACCGACACCCACATCACGCGGTGGCTCCGGGTGATCCTCGGCGCCCGGGTCGAGGCCTCCACGCTGTCGATGGATGTCCCGGGTGATCCCGAGAAGAACGTCGACGACGACGACGTGGATCTCTTGCCCGCGGCCAGCTTCGTGGTCAAGACGACACCGAAATCGAACCTGAGGCTCAGCGTGACGAAGACGCTCGCTCGTCCCCAGCTGATCGAGCTCAGCCCGGCGCTGTCCCAGCCGGGATACAGCGCGAGGGAGGTGGAAGGCAATCCAGATCTTCAACGGACGAGCGTGATGAACGGTGATGTCCGCTTCGAGCTCTTTCCGACGGCCGGCGAGGTGGTCGCCGCCAGCCTCTTCTACAAGCACTTCGATGATCCGATCGAGGAGATCATCAAACCCAGCAGCGGCAAGGGACGGCTGAGCTGGACGAACGGGGACAGCGGCTATGCCGCGGGCCTCGAGCTCGAGATCAGGAAGAGCCTGGACTTCATCGATCCGCTTTTGCGAGACGTCACGGCGCTCGGCAACATCACGTTCGTGAGCTCGGAGGTCGAGATCAGCCCCGAGCCGAAGGAGGGCGGGGTCGCGATCCAGAGCACCGCGACGCACCCGCTCCAGGGGCAATCCCCCTTCGTCGTCAACCTGGGGCTCGACTACAGCGGCGAGTCGACCGGCACGAGCGCCAGGCTCCTCTACAACGTGTTCGGCGCCCGGCTCAGGACGGTGGGGAAGAACATGCCTGACGAGTACGAGCAGCCGCGGCACCAGCTCGATCTCACGGTCGCGCAGCGCTTCGGCGAGCACGTCGAGCTGAAGCTGGCTGGCGAGAACCTCATCGATGCTCCCGTCCGCGTCACGCAGGGTAAAGAGGGCACAGAGGACAACATCGTGCTCGAGTACAAGGCTGGCACGACCGTCACGTTGAGCGCGGCGCTGACCTATTGACGATATGCCACCCAATCTTCACGTGGCGCTGTTCACGATGTTGCCAGTCGGGACTAGCTTCACCCAGGAGGTGAAGGACCATGAGGACATCGAGGATTGCCTTGGTTTGCGCGTCGGCGCTCGCCGTCGCGATGGCTGCCGCTTGCGGCGATGACGACGGCGGGGCGAGCACGGCCAGCACGTCGACGGCGAGCGGCACCGGTGGCGGCGGCGACGGCGGTGGCGGCGACGGCGGTGGCGGCAAGGGCGGCGGCGGCGACGGCCCTGACTGCGCCGCCCCGGTGGAGATCGCCGAGTCGATCGAAGCAGACGCGACGTGGAGCGCTGACAGCTGCTACCTCATGAAGGGCACCATCTTCGTCGAGGAGGGCGCCACCCTCACCATCGAGCCTGGCACGACCATCATGGGCGACAAGGAGAGCCTCGCGACGCTCGTCGTGAAGCCCGGCGCGAAGATCAGCGCCAAGGGCACCGCCGACAAGCCCATCGTGTTCACGAGCCAGAGCCCGGAGGGCGAGCGCTCCGCGGGCGACTGGGGCGGCGTCATGCTGCTCGGCAATGCCCCCATCAACGTCCCTGGCGGCAAGGCGGAAGTCGAGGGCATCGTCGGCGTCGAGTACGGCGGTGATGTGGAGGACGACAACAGCGGTGTCCTCGAGTACGTCCGCATCGAGTACAGCGGGATCCTGCTCTCCCAGGACAACGAGGTGAACGGCCTCACGTTCGCCGGTGTGGGCTCCAGGACGACGGTCGACCACGTGATGGTGCACCACACGCTCGACGACTGCTTCGAGTTCTTCGGCGGCACCGTCAACGCGAAGCACCTCCTCTGCGCTCAGAACGGCGACGACGGGTTCGACTGGGACCTCGGCTACGTCGGGAAGCTCCAGTTCCTCGCGCTCCAGCAGGATCCCACGGTCGCGGACGACACGAACGGCTTCGAGGGCGACAACGACGCGGATGGGTCCGAGAACACGCCCGTCAGCGAGCCGACGATCTACAACGTCACCCTGTGCGGCAAGAACAAGGACGTCGACAAGCAGCAGTACGGCATGCTGCTCCGCCGCGCGACGAAGGCCCATATCTTCAACACGATCGTGACCGGCTTCGAGGCGGGCCTGGATCTCAGGAACGACGGAACCGAGGTGGAGCTCGCGAGCTCCATCATCTCGGGCAACGTCAACGCCGAGGCGAACATCGCTTACGAGGAGACCGACGCGAACGAGTCCACCGAGTCGACGCTCGACGACGATGACGACGGCGGCGTGGACGAGGTCGCGTGGTTCGAGGGCGAGGCGACCAACAGCGTCGTCGATCCGCAGCTCGCCGACTGCTTCGCGGCCACGCCGGACTTCCGCCCGGCAGCCACGCTCACCGAGAACGCGGCGACCCCGCCCGACGACGGCTTCTTCGACGCCGAGGCGACCTATATTGGCGCCTTCAAGGCGGATGACGACTGGGCGACGGGCGCCTGGGTCTCGTTCGACATGGAGTGAGGCGACGTGGAGCGAGGCGACATGGAGTGAGGCAACGTGGAGCGATGCCGCGCCGTCCGCTCCGGCTCACGGTCGCTCGGGGCGGACCGGATCCGTATCCATGCAAATGACGAAGGCCGGCGCTTCAGCCGGCCTTCATCGTCTCGAGCGTCGCTGCTCCGCCAGAGGCGCTCAGCGCACCCGCGGGGTGAACCCGGACACATGGCTCCGGTGCTCGGCGCATACGCCTCGCGCGTCCGGGCTGTCCTTGAATGACACCCTCCCGCACACTTCACAGATGCAGAGGTGTGCGCGATAGAACTCCCGATCGAGCAGGATGTCGGCAGCGAGCAAGCTGAGCACAATGTCACCGAGGAAGTCGATCTCGCGGGGCGAGGCGACCCAGACGGGACGGCCGCCGACCGCGGCCCGGCGGACCCTGCCCCCGTAGATCGCCGCGTTCAGGAACCGATCGTCGGCGACGGGCGCGATGAGCCCCCTCAGCGCCGTGATGACCCGGCCGCGGACCTTGTAGATCAGCTCCTCGAGGTTGCTGCCGCCGTCGGCGCGCGGGTCGAGCATGACGGGGGTCGCGCCGGGCTCGCGCACGATCTGCGGGCGCTTCATCAGGCCCGGGGTCACGAGGTGGTCGACGAACCAGTCCTGGAGGTCCTTGATGGTCCACTCGGACGCCGGCCACTCCAGGAACTCGAGCGCGCCGCGCAGGCCGGTGATGCTCTGGAGGCCGGGGTGGGTGGGGAAGCTCGGCAGGGTACGAGATGTGTGCAGACGTCGGGGAGAGCGGCGGCCCGCCTCGTCGATGTTGCGGCCGGAACCCATGTTCACCTCGAGGGCAGACCCCCGGTCCCGATGGATGCGAGCTCTTGCAGAGGCCACCATACCGTGCGAATGAAGCACAACTCGTGCCGAACCTGGCGAACGGGGTGACCTGGATTTACCGGGACTTATGCCCAGGAAAATCCGCGCGCTGACGCCGAGCTTGCCGCAAGAAACTCGCGCGGCGACGCTGAGCTTGCTCCCAGGAAACCCGCGCGGCGACGCTGAGCTGCCCCGAAAACCCCGGCGGCGCCGCGGAAGTGGCCGGCCATTGGCCGGCCAGGTTCGAGTAAGATAGCTCCCGATGGACCACTCCACTGTCCGCGTCTCGGTCCCCCCGGAACCCTCGGTCGCCGAGCCCGTTCCCGGAATCGTCCTGATTTTCTCGGGGAATCAGCCGCGATGCGCGCCGATCCCGCTGGACGGTGGCTCCGTGGTGCTGGGCCGCGGGGGCGTGGCCGGCGTGCCCCTCGTGGACGACTCGCTCATGTCGCGGCGGCACGCGCGCATCGCGTACGACGGGGCCGCCTGGACCGTGGAGGATCTCGGCAGCACCAACGGGACCTCGGTCAACGGCGAGCCGATCCGCGGCGAGATCCGGCGCGAGGCGATCCAGGTCGTCGGCGCGGGGACGTCGGTGTTCCTCGCCCTCTCGGACATCCGGCCCTTCTCGCGCGGGGGCGTGCGCGTCGAGAAGGAGAGCGTCCTCGGGCCCAGGCTGCAGCAGACCTACGACACCATCGTCCGCGCGGCCGCCGCGGGCGACAGCCTCCTCGTGACGGGCGAGAGCGGCACGGGCAAGGAGCTCGCGGCGCGCGCCTACCACGAGGCGGGGCCGCAGGCGCGCGGCCCGTTCGTGGCCGTCAATTGCGCGGCCATCCCCGAGGGACTCGCGGAGCGGCTCCTCTTCGGCGCCCGGCGCGGCGCCTACTCCGGCGCGACGCACGACACGGAGGGCTACGTGCAGGCCGCCCATGGGGGCACGCTCTTCCTCGACGAGGTGGCCGAGCTCGACGCGGCCGTCCAGGCGAAGCTGCTGCGCACCATCGACACGCGGCAGGTGCTCGAGCTCGGCGCGGTCGCGCCTCACCCGGTGCAGATCCGGATCTGTGCCGCGACGCACGACCTGCGCGCGCGCGTCGCCCAGGGCCGCTTCCGGGACGATCTCTATTATCGCATCGGCCGGCCCGAGGTCCGGCTCCCGCCGCTGCGCGAGCGGCTCGAGGAGATCCCCTGGCTGCTCGCGCAATGCGCGAAGGCCGTGGGCGCGGTCGGCGGAGGCGCGCCGCCGACGATTCACCATTCCCTGATCATCGCGTGCGCGATGCGGCGCTGGCCAGGGAACCTGCGCGAGTTCGTCGGCGAGGCGCGGCGCGCGGTGACGCGCGCGCTCGACGAGGGGCGGAGCACGGTCGAGGCGAAGGACCTGGACCCGCTCGCGGGCGTCGGGCTGAGCGGGGAAGCGCAAGAGCCGCACGTCCGGCAGACGGGGAGCGACGCCCGCCCGGCGCGCGCGAGCCAGACGCCGCCTGAAGATGAGATCGCCGAGGCGCTTCGCCTCGAGCGAGGCAATGTGTCTCGCGCGGCCAGCAGGCTCGGCGTGCACAGGAATCGAATTCGACGCTGGCTCGAGAAGAATGGCGTGGATCGCTCGCATTTCGCCGAAGGGAGCGATGTGTCCGATAACGACTGAGCCGGGCGCCCGCGGTATGCACAAGCACAGGAGCACGTCAATGCCGGCGCCTCGCGGCGGAGATCTCGCGCTCGCCGCGCGGCGCCTTGATGACGAAGTCTACCCGGGCGTAGGCTGCTGAGCCCGATAGGGCGGTCGTTCCATACATCGTCTCCAGCAATGGCGCTGTGCCTCCTGGAGCATCGGGACGGCCGGGGCGCCCGTCCTTGGACGAGGACGAGACCCGCCGTCGCAGGGTTGCCCTCATCCAGCGACGCAGCGCGGGCTCGATCGACCGAGCACCCATGTACAGGGTATTTACAGACCTGATTATGCAGGATGTAATATGGTGTGTAAGCCCCGTCGCTAGCGAGGTGCTGTCACGACCACGGCCAAGTCAATGAATCCGGCGCGCGCCACGCTGGATCGCGCCAGATTGACGCGCGCCAGCTCGAAGCGCGCGACGCGCTGTGACGCGCAATGCGCCCTATGAGATCAGCGGCGGTGTTCCCCGTCTCCCGCTGCCCGCGCGCTCGTGACGGCGCGCTGCGCGTGGCGGCGGCCGGGGACTGCCACCTGCCGCAAGGCCACCGCGGTCGTCCGGTTAGCCGCCTACGAGAGCCTACGTCTCCCGCCAGGGGGGCTCGGACGGCGCAACCGACACGAGGAAGGAGCGCCACACAGTATGACAATCTTGGACTTGACCGAGCGGGCGGCTTCATCGATGTACAGAGAGTTGTCTGTCGAGCCCTCGTGCGAGCTCAATTTCCATCGCGTCGTTGGCAGGCGCGTGCGCCGCGCCTCGCGGCCTCGCCGCGGGCGCGCTGCTGCCGAGCGTCCGCTCCCTCCTCGCCGTCAGGCTCTCCCGCAACGATGTCAGCAAACATTGAAACCCCCGGCTCCTGCGAGGCGGTCGACGTCATGCGTTCGCGCTTGACGTCTTCTGACCGTGTCGCGGAGAGCCCAGCCAGGACGGCGGGCTGCCTGGCTGAAGAGCCCTGGACACCATGAACGCGATCCGTAGACACGCATCGGCCGAAGAGGCGCCTGTCAGCCTACGAGCGCACGCCGAGGGGCCCACGAGCTCGGCGTCATCGAGTCCCGGGCTGGGACAGCAACCGAGCTCGGGTACGCGACAGACGCATTCCCGGCGCCGTCCGTTCCTGAGCCGCCTCCTGGCCGCGGGCGAGGCGATCGACGCGGGCGATAGCGAGCGCGCGAGGGCGCTTGTGGACGGCATCCTGCGGGCCGAGCCCGACACGGGCGACGCCTCCGAGCGGATCTCCGGCGTGTTCGGCCGGGCGCTGCTCGCCCGCCTGGACGGAGACCGCTCCGGCGACGGCAACCTCTATCTGCGCAGCGCCGGCCCGCGGGACATGCTCGCGGCGTTTCAGCTGCTCGTGCACGCGACGCCGCTCATCCGGTTCGGCTACCTGAGCGCGAACGCGGCCATCGTCGAGGCGTTCCAGGGTGAAGAGGAGGTCCACGTCATCGACATCGGCGTCGGTGGCGGTACGCAGTGGCCGTTCCTGCTACACCGGCTGGCGTCGCGGCCCGGCGGCCCGCCGCGGGTCCGTTTGACCGGGATCGACCTGCCGTGCCGCGGCCCCGATCCCGAGCAGCGGCTGCGCTGGGCCGGCGCGTTCATCGGGGGGTGGGCGGAGCGGCTGAAGGTCCCCTTCGAGTTCCACGGCGTCGCCTCCTCGGTCGAGCGCGTCGACTGGAACCGTATCGCGTCCCGCTCCACGGCCCCCATCGCTGTCAATGCGGCCTTCGCATTGCACCACGTCCCGGACGCGTCGGTGCACCCGACCGGGAACCGCGACACGATCCTCACGAGGATCCGCGCGCTGTCGCCGCGGGTGCTGACGCTCGTCGAGCCGGACGTCGAGCACAACGCGCTCCAGTTCCTGCCGCGGTTGTCCGAGGCGATCGGCCATTACTATGCGGTATTCCAGGCGCTCGAGGCGCTGCTGCCGCCGCATATCGCCGCGCGCGAGACCATCGAGCAGGTCTTCTTCGGGCAGGAGGTGATGAACGTGGTCGTGGGGGAGGGGGCGGCGCGGGTCGAGCGGCACGAGCGCCGGGGCGCGTGGCAGCGCCGCCTCCGCATGAACGGCTTCGAGCCGCTGCGCGTCTCGCCGCACGAGCCGCTCGTCCGCGGAGGGCTCCGCCTGAATCAGGGGTTCGATGTCCGGTCGGACGAGCCGGCGATCCTGCTCATGCGCAACGGGGTGTCCCTCGTGGCCGCGTCGGCGTGGCGACCGCGGCAGGTCCCGCCGCCGTCGCGGTTCATCTCCGGCCTGTTCCGCCGGCTCGGCTGAGCGATCCGCTGCCGGACCACGCCCGCGGCGCGAGCGGCGCCCGGCCTCAACGGCTCAGATGAGCGAGCGCCGCCCAGAGCACCAGCGCGCCGCTCACGAGCGCGACGGCCGCAAGGACGAGCCGCGCTGCGCGGCGGCGGCGCGGGGCGCTCGGCGGGCGGCCCAGAGGAAGCCCCGGCGCGCGCCCGACAGGGCCCTCGGCGTCGAGCGGGGCGCCCTGAGGGGGCAGCGGGCTCAGGCCATGACGCCTGACTATGTCGAAGAGCACCGAGCCGCGCTCCTGGGCTCGCGCGAGCCGCTCCAGCATCTCACGGCGGCAATGGAAGCAGAACATCGACGCATCCTCGTCGATGTCGTCGAGGCCGAGCTCCCGTAGCTTCTGCTGCTCCCAGCTCTCCCTTGCTTGCCGGGCCTCGTGCGGGCCGTCCGCTCGGCGGCCGTGGTGGTGTGGGCTGTCCTTGGCGCTCATCGCTGCTCCTGATTCCTGCCGCAACCTGCGACTCCTACCAGGATCTATTCCAGCTGGCCGGGTGAAATTCTCCTGCGGCGCGCGTGGACGCGTGTCGCGCGCCCCGAATCCCTGCGAGCAAAGCCGAGCATGCGCCTCTCATGAGAGTTCCTCCCTCGCCTTACGGATAGCAGGGGAATTTCGTCACGAAGAGATAGAGACTCTCTGGATCTCGCTCAGGCGTTTCGTGGCGCATCGTCGCCACGAGCTGTATCGCCGGCCGGACAACGACCAATCCCTCAGGCGGCGCCTCCTCGCCTCTGGCCGTCTGCGGGCGAGCGGGAGGTCCATTTCTCAAGGGTATCTTGAGAATTTATAGAAAATAGTTAGTTTTATTACTAATGCGGCCGAGCCACCCGAGACGGTGTGCCTGGCCTCGCGGAACGACGGGCGCGACGCGCCGGCCGGTGGCCCACCGTGAGGTACCGAGGCACCGGCGAGCTCGAGCCGGTCTCAGCGTGTGACGAGCACCTTGAGGGCGCCTGGCGCCGCCGCGGCCCGCAGCGCCTCCTCGGCGCGCTCTAGCGGGAGTCGGGCCGACACGAGCGAGCGGACGTCGACGCTGCGGTCCTCGAGGGCGCGCAGCGCTGGCTCGAACAGCCCGCAGCGGGACCCGACCACGGTGATCTCGTGGACCACGAGCTCCGCGAGGTGGACGCTGGAGAGCCCGGCGACCGTGCTCTTCAGCACCAGCGTGCCGCGCGGCCGGGTCGCGCGAACCGCCCTCGCGAACCCCTCGGCGGTCCCCGTGGCCTCGACCACGAGCTCGGCCGGCTCCCCGGCCCAGGCGGCCGCGGCGGGCGCGCCGCCGGCGTCGACCTGGCCCGCCGCCTCGGGACGGATGAGCTCGGTGGCGATGCCCCGCGCGCGCAGCAAGGCGAGCTTCTCCTCGTGCTTGCCGACCGCGAGGACGCGAGCGCCGGCCTGCTGGAGCACCTGCGCGATGAGCAGGCCGAGCTTCCCGTCGCCGAGCACGAGCGCCGAGGTGCCCGGCGCCACGCGCACCTGCTCCAGGATCGCGAACGCCGCCGCGAGCGGCTCGGTGAACACCGCCTCCTCGTCGCCCACGCGGTCGTCGACCGCGTGGAGGTTCGCGACGGGCACGGCGACGCGCTCCGCCAGCGCGCCGTCGGCGCCGACGATGCCCATCACCGTGCGCGCCGGGCAGTGCCTGCCCAGCCCGCGCGCGCAGGTGCTGCAGCGGCCGCACGCGAAGTTGATCTCGCCCACGACGCGGCGGCCGCGCCAGGCGGCAGGCCCGTCCACGACCTCGCCGACGAACTCGTGCCCGAGGGTGCCACGGAAGCCCATGTACCCTCGGACGATCTCGAGATCCGTGTTGCAGATCCCCGCGCACCGCACCTCGACCACCGCCATGCCGGCCGTGGTCGAGGGGGGGTCGCGGTCGACGACGCGCGCGGCCGTGCCGTCCCAGACGAGCGCTCGCACGGGCCGCGCTCTAGCTCGCCGCGAGCGCCAGCCGGCGCTTCGCCGGCTGCATCAGGTACGCATCGACCGCCTCGGCGGCCTTGCGCCCCTCCGCGATGGCCCAGACGACGAGGCTCTGGCCGCGCGACATGTCGCCCGCGGCGAAGACGCCCTCCACGCTCGTGCGCCCGCCCGGGGCCTTCACGTTGCCGCGCTGGTCCATCGCCACGCCGAGCTGCTCGAGCAGCCCCTCGCGCTCGGAGCCGACGAAGCCCATCGCGAGCAGGACGAGCTCGCACGGGATCTCGAACTCGCTCCCGGGGACGGGCACGAACCTCCCGCCTTCCAGGCTCACCC
This sequence comes from Sorangium sp. So ce1153, assembly GCF_051521595.1. Classification (NCBI taxonomy): domain Bacteria; kingdom Pseudomonadati; phylum Myxococcota; order Polyangiales; family Polyangiaceae; genus Sorangium; species Sorangium sp. So ce1153. The sequence continues at coordinate 8,823,103 of NZ_CP150361.1, read as the reverse complement.
GCGTGGCCTGGAGGGCGCGGACGTTCCCGCGCTCGTCGCCGAGGAACGCGGTCGTCGACACCGACCAGTCCCGCTCGCCGCCCTCCTCGTGCGAGGACGACGAGCGGAGGATGAGCGGCCACGCGGGCCACGGGTTCGTCAGGGAGCGCTGCTCGGGCGGGCGGGGCAGGAGCTCCAGCTGCGTCACGTGCGCCGCGCGATGGCGGTGGCTCGTGCCGAGGCAGTCGGAGCCCGTGTCGCCGCCGCCGATGACGACCACGCGCTTGTCCGTCGCGAAGACCGCCTCGCTGTCGGGGATCACGTCGCCGGCGACCCGCTTGTTCTGCTGGGTCAGGAAATCCATGGCGAAGTAGATCCCCTTGAGCTCCCGGCCCGGCACCGGCAGGTCGCGCGGCCGGCGCGCCCCGCCGCAGAGCACGATGGCGTCGTACTGCTCGCGCAGCGCGTCGCCGGTGATGTCGACGCCGCAGTTGACGCCCGTGCGGAAGGTCACCCCCTCGGCCTGCATCTGCTCCATGCGCCGGTCGATGAGGTGCTTCTCCATCTTGAAGTCGGGGATGCCGTACCGGAGCAGGCCGCCGATGCGGTCGTCGCGCTCGAAGAGCGTGACGTCGTGCCCCTTGCGCGCGAGCTGCTGCGCGGCCGCGAGGCCGGCGGGCCCCGAGCCGATCACCGCGACCCGCTTGCCCGTCCGCTGCTTCGCGATGACCGGCACCACGAGGTTCCGCTCGAACGCGCGATCGGCGACGCCGCGCTCGACGTTCTTGATCGTGACCGGCTTGCCCTCGATGTTCAGCACGCACGCCGCCTCGCAGGGCGCCGGGCACACCCGCCCGGTGAACTCGGGGAAGTTGTTCGTCGCGTCGAGCGCCGCGATCGCCTCGGGGAGGCGCTCGCGGAACATGTGATCGTTCCAGTCGGGGATCAGGTTCCCGAGCGGGCAGCCGTCGTGACAGAACGGAATGCCGCAGTCCATGCACCGGGCTGCCTGGTCGCGCAGCTCGGCGTCGGGGATCGGGAGCTCGAACTCCTGCCAGTCGTTCAAACGCTCGGAGACGGGCCGCTTCTTGATGTCGACCCGCTGGATCTCGAGGAAGCCTCGTACCTTACCCATGGGCGGCCGACCTCTCTCCCGTGCTCGCGGGACCCGCGTTGGCGGGGATGTAACGTCCAGTGGAAACGTAGGGGGTGGAGGGTGAAAGGAGGGACACGATCCCGTCGGTCGCGTCCGCCCCGTTGGTCGCGGGCGCCGACGCTGCCTCGAGGGCGCGCCGGTACTCGCTCGGGACGACCTTCACGAACTTCGGCAGGACGGCCTGCCAGGAGTCGAGCAGCTCGGTCGCCTTGCGGCTGCCCGTGCGCCGCACGTGCTCCTCGAGCAGCGCCCGCACCGACTCGGCGTCGGCCGCGGTCATCGTCTCGAGCGCCACCATCTCCTTGTTGCAGCGCGCCTCGAAGAGCGCGTCCTCGTCGAAGACGTAGGCCAGACCGCCGCTCATGCCAGCCCCGAAGTTGCGGCCGGTGGTGCCGAGGATGATCACGGTGCCGCCCGTCATGTACTCGCAGCCGTGGTCGCCCACGCCCTCGACGACGGTGGTGGCCCCGCTGTTCCTGACCGCGAAGCGCTCGCCCGCGCGGCCGTTGAAGAACGCGCGGCCGTTCGTCGCGCCGTAGAGCACGACGTTGCCGACGATGACCTGGTCGTCCGGCTTGAACGGCGCCTCGCGCGGCGGGCGCACCGCCACGACGCCGCCCGAGAGGCCCTTGCCGACGTAGTCGTTCGCGTCGCCCTCGAGCTCGATCGTCATGCCCCGCGAGGCGAAGGCGCCGAAGCTCTGGCCGGCGCTGCCGGCGCACTTCACCACGATGCTGTCCTCGGGGAGCCCGGCGCTGCCGTGGCGGCGCGCGATCTCGCCGCTCAGCATCGCGCCGAGCGTCCGGTCCGAGTTCCTCACGCGGGTCTCGATGACGACGGGCGGGCCGCCGTCGATGGTCGCGCGCGCCTGCTCGATTAGCTTGAGGTCGAGCACCCGGTCGAGCTTGTGGTCCTGCGGCTCGACGCAGTGGGTCGGGCTCGTGAGGGCCTCCTTCGGGCGGTAGAGCACCTCGGAGCAGTCGATCTTCCTCGCCTTCGCGTGGAGGCCGGTGCGCCGCTGCACGATGCAGTCGGAGCGCCCGACCATCTCGGTCAGCGTCCGGAAGCCCAGGCTCGCCATGATCTGCCGGAGCTCCTCCGCCACGTAGAAGAAGAAGTTGATGACGTGCTCCGGCGTACCCGTGAACTTCTTGCGGAGCTCCGGGTCCTGGGTGGCGATGCCGACCGGGCAGGTGTTGAGGTGGCACTTGCGCATCATGATGCAGCCCGCCGCCACGAGCGGCGCCGTGGAGAAGCCGAACTCCTCGGCGCCGAGCAGGGCGGCGAACGCGACGTCCCGGCCCGTCATCAGCTTGCCGTCGGTCTGGACGATGGCGCGGCCGCGGAGCCCGTTCATCACGAGCACCTGGTGCGCCTCGGCGAGCCCGAGCTCCCACGGCACGCCCGCGTGGTGGATCGACGTGAGCGGGGAGGCGCCGGTGCCGCCCGAGTCCCCGCTGATCAGCACCACGTCGGCGTGCGCCTTCACGACGCCCGCGGCGATGGTGCCGACGCCCGCCTCGGCGACGAGCTTCACGCTGATGCGCGCCTTCGAGTTGATGTTCTTCAGGTCGAAGATGAGCTGCGCGAGGTCCTCGATCGAGTAGATGTCGTGGTGCGGCGGCGGCGAGATCAGCGTCACGCCGGGGGTCGAGTGGCGCACCTTCGCGATCACCGCGTCGACCTTGTGGCCCGGGAGCTGGCCGCCCTCGCCGGGCTTGGCCCCCTGCGCCATCTTGATCTGCAGCTCGTCGGCGTTGACGAGGTACTCGGCCGTGACGCCGAACCGCCCGGAGGCGACCTGCTTCACCGCGCTCCGCTTGGAGTCGCCGTTCGGCAGCCGGATGAAGCGCGCCGAGTCCTCGCCGCCCTCGCCGGTGTTCGACCGCGCGCCGATGCGGTTCATCGCGACGGCGAGGGTCTCGTGCGCCTCCTTCGAGATGCTCCCGAAGGACATGGCGCCGGTGGCGAACCGCTTGACCAGCGAGGCGGCGGACTCGACCTCCTCGATCGGCACCGGCGGGCCCGCGGGCTTGAAGTCCCACAGCCCGCGGAGCGACATCGGGTGCTCCTGCTGCTCGTTGATGATCGCGGCGTAGTCGGCGTAGCTCTTCGCGTCGTCGAGGCGGACCGCCCGCTGGAGCGTCGAGATCGACTGCGGCGTCCAGAGGTGCCGCTCGCCGAACACGCGGAAGTGGTGGTGGCCGCCGACGTCGAGGTGCGCGCGCGCCCGCTCGCCGTACGCAGCCTGGTGGCGCGCGAGCGCCTCCTCCGCGATCTCGCGCAGCCCGACGCCGCGGACGCGCGACGCCGTGCCGGTGAAGTACGCGTCGATGACGATCTGATCGATGCCGATCGCCTCGAAGATCTGCGCGCCCTGGTAGCTGGAGAGCGCGCTGATCCCCATCTTCGACATGATCTTCAGGATGCCCTTCTTGAGCGCCTTCACGTACCGCGAGCTCGCCGCGGACGGCGAGAGGTCGCCGAGGGTCTTGTCGCGGCACATCGTCGCGATCGACTCGAACGCCATGTACGGGTTCACCGCGCCGGCGCCGTAGCCGATGAGCAGCGCCATGTGGCCGACCTCGCGCGCCTCGCCGGTCTCGACGATGACGCCGGCGCGCGTGCGCGTCCCCTCGTTGATGAGGTGGTGGTGCACGGCGCCCATCGCGAGCAGGCTCGGGATCGGGGCGAGCGTCTCGTCGATGCCGCGGTCGCTGAGGATGAGGATGCTCGCTCCGTCGGCGATCGCGCGGCTCGCGTCCTTGCAGAGCTTCGCGAGCGCGCTGCGCAGGTTGTCCTCCGGGTCACCGTCGACCGAGAAGTACATCGGCAGCGTGGCCGCGCGGAAATCAGGGAAGACGTTCTTGCGCAGCTTGGACAGATCGTCCTGCGTGAGGATCGGGTGCGGCAGCTCGAGCATCCGGCACTGGCGGGGCGTCTCCTCGAGGAGGTTGCCCTCGCCGCCGACGCAGCTCACGAGCGACATCACGATCTCCTCGCGGAGCGGGTCGACCGGCGGGTTCGTGACCTGGGCGAACAGCTGCTTGAAGTAGCGGAAGAGCAGCTGGGGCTTCTCGGAGAGGACGGCGAGCGGGATGTCGATGCCCATCGAGCCCACCGGCTCCTCGCCGAGGGTCGCCATCGACGCGAGGATCATGCGCAGGTCCTCGTCGGTGTAGCCGAAGGCCTGCTGCAGGGTCCGGAGGTCGGCGTGCGGGATGGTGTAGAGGCTCGGCACGTCCTCGAGGGCGCGCAGGTCGATCTTGTTCTCGGCGACCCAGGCCGCGTAGGGCTTCTGCGTCGCGACGCGGCGCTTGATCTCGTCGTCGCTGACGACGCGGCCCTCGCTCGTGTCGACGAGGAACATCTTGCCCGGCTGGAGGCGCCCCTTCTGGATGACGCGCGCCGGCTCGATGTCGAGCACGCCGAACTCGCTGGCGAGCACGACGAGCCCGTCGCTCGTCACGACGTACTTCGCGGGGCGCAGCCCGTTGCGGTCGAGGGTCGCGCCGATGAGGCGGCCGTCGGTGAAGCACAGCGCCGCGGGGCCGTCCCAGGGCTCGATCAGGCAGCCGTGGTACTCGTAGAAGGCCTTCTTCTCGGCCGACATGTCCGGGTCGAGCGCCCAGGCCTCGGGCACGAGCATCATCATCACGTGCGGCAGCGACCGGCCGCTCGCGAGCAGGAAGTCGACCACGTTGTCGAGCGCGGCCGAGTCGGACCCGCCGGGGCGGATGATCGGCTTGAAGTCCTCGATCGCGTTCGCGAAGACATCGCTCTTGAGCAGCGCCTCGCGCGCGCTCATCCACGCGGTGTTGCCGCGGAGGGTGTTGATCTCGCCGTTGTGCGCGATGACCCGGTACGGGTGCGCGCGCTCCCACGTGGGGAAGGTGTTCGTCGAGAAGCGCGAGTGGACCATCGCGAGCCGCGACACGGCGCGCTTGTCGGACAGGTCGGGGTAGAACGCCGAGACCTGCTCCGCGAGCATCAGGCCCTTGTAGACGACCGTCCGCGACGAACAGGACGCGATGTAGAAGTCGTCGGCGTGGGCCGTGCGGCCGGCGCGCTTGCGGATCGCATACAGGACCTGCTCGAAGGACTGGCGAGGCGCGACCCTGCCGATGAACAGCTGGCGGATCGCGGGGCGCGAGTCGCGCGCGACCGGACCGATCGCCGCGTCGTCGATGGGGACGTCGCGCCAGCCGAGGACGCGCTGGCCGTGGTGCACGACCGCCGCCTCGAGGATCGCCTCGCACTGGCGGCGCCGCGCCGGGTTCTGCGAGAAGAACACCGTCGCAACCGCGTAGTCGCCGGGAGCAGGCAGCGTGATGCCCAGGGCCGTGAGGGACGCGGCGTACAGCTCGTGCGGGATCTGGAGGAGGACGCCCGCGCCGTCGCCGGTGCAGGGGTCGCAGCCAGCGGCGCCGCGATGGGTTAGATTTTCGAGGATCTCGAGCGCTTGGCGAACGACCTCGTGCGTCGCTTCACGGCGGAGCGTGGCGACGAATCCGAGACCGCAGGCGTCGTGTTCGAAAGCCGGATCGTAAAGACCTTGTCGTTGGGGCAGAGGCATGGTGCTGACTTCACACGCGCGTAGCACATGTGGCACAAGGATTGGAGCCCTAGTTAATGCGGCGCGCCAGGTCCGGCGGAATCGGGCCTAAATCGGGGGGCTCGCTCCCCCTCTACCCGGGTCCGGGCGGGGGAGGGGGGCGGCGCGCGGCAGTGGACGCCGGTCGCCGCCCGTGGTGAGGGTGGGGCTGGCCGGCCTGCCGGCTCGGCCGCAGGTCACGTAGCATTACGATGAAGCTCTTCGCACTCAGTGATCTCCACGTCGGCTATGCGGAGAACCGGTGGGCCATCGAGCGCATCACGCCGCGGCCGAACGACTGGCTCATCCTGGCTGGAGACCTCGGCGAGACGGAGCAGCACCTGCTCTACGTGCTCGATACGCTGGGCCCGCGGTTCAAGCAGCTCGTGTGGACGCCGGGCAACCACGAGCTCTACACGATGCCGAGTGAGCGCGGCGGGCCGCGCGGGCTGCGCGGGCAGGCGCGGTACGAGCGGCTGGTCGACCTGTGCCGGAGCCGCGGCGTGATTACGCCGGAGGACCCCTACGTGCTTTGGGAAGGCGAGGGCGGGCCGCACGTGCTGGCGCCGATGTTCCTGCTCTATGACTACAGCTTCCGGCCGGCGGACGTCGCCGAGCGCGACGCGGTGGCGTGGGCGATCGAGAGCGGCGTCCTCTGCAGCGACGAGGAGCTGCTCGACCCGGCCCCGCACGCGAGCCGGCCGGCGTGGTGCCGGGCTCGCCTCGCGGCGACGGAGGCGAGGCTCGCCGCGATCGAGGGGCGCTCGACGGTGCTCATCAACCACTTCCCGCTGCGGGAGGAGCTCGTGCGCCTGTGGCGCATCCCGCGCTTCTCGATCTGGTGCGGGACGCGCCGCACGCACGATTGGCACACGCGGTTCCGGGCGCGGGTGGTCGTGTCCGGGCACCTCCACATCCCCCGCACCGACTGGATCGATGGTGTTCGTTTCGAGGAGGTGTCGTTCGGCTACCCGCGCCAGCGCCCCGCCGATCGCACCGCCGACAGCTGCCTGCGGGAGATCTTGCCGGGGCCCGCGACCGCGGCTCCGCTGGGGACGTAGATGCTCGAGCTCGCTCCTGATGTCGCGCACCTCTGGTACGTCTTCTCCGATCCGGTCCGCGACGAGGCCCTGCTTGCGGCGTACCACCGGCTGATGGCGCCGGACGAGGCGACGCAGCAGGCGCGCTTCCTGTTCGCCAACAACCGGCACGAGTACCTGCTCACGCGGGCGCTCGTGCGCACGGTCCTCTCGAAGTACGCGCCGGTCGCGCCCGAGGCGTGGACGTTCGTCCGGAACGAATTTGGCCGCCCGTCGATCGCGGGGCCGGCGGGCGTGCCGCCGCTCCGGTTCAACCTGTCCAACACGCAGGGGCTGATCGCCTGCCTCGTCGCGCTGGACCGCGACGTGGGCGTCGACGTCGAGGACACCGAGCGCTCGAACAGCGCGATGGACATCGCCGACCGGTTCTTCTCGCCCGCCGAGGTGCGCGCGCTGCGCGCGCAGCCGTCGGGGCGGCAGGGAGAGCGCTTCTTCGAGTACTGGACGCTCAAGGAGTCGTACATCAAGGCGCGCGGGATGGGGCTCGCGATCCCGCTCGACCAGTTCTCGTTCCACCTGGACGACGGGCCGGAGATCGGGATCTCGTTCGACCCGCGGCTCGAGGACGACCGCGCGGCCTGGCAGTTCGCGCTTTACCGGCCGTCGGCGCGGCACATGATGGCCGCCGCCGTCCGCAAGGGGGCCGACCCTCCGCTGTCGATCGAGCTCCGGGAGACGGTGCCGCTGCTCGACCGGGGGTGAGCGGCCGCGCGGCGACCGCGCGCGGGATCAGTCTGGCCGCTCGATCGAGAGCTCGACGTTGCGCCACTCGGGCGCGCCGCTGCCGTCGTCGCCGAAGCCGGAGGTGAAGTCCACGATGGCCCGTCGTCGTCCCTCGGCGGCGACCGGGTCGCCGTCGACGGCGTAGTCGAGGGCGACGCCCCGGATGGTGACGAAACCGTTGTCGTCGTCCCAGATCTCGATCACGCGGACCTGATGGGGGTAGTCGGCGAGCGCGGAGGTCTCGAGCTCCCAGTAGGCGTGCCCGCCGGCGGGCGCCACCTCGGTCAGCCGGTGCACGTGCGTGTGCCCTGCGAGGTGGAGGAGCACGTTGTCGTAGCCGCCCACGAACGCCTGCCACGCCTCGGGGCTGAGCGCGCCGGGCACCTTGGGCGCCCCCGTGCCGGCGAAGGAGCCGTCGCCGAGCAGGCGCGACGAATGGTGGGACGCGAGCACGACCCACCTGTGCTCGCGCTGCGCGCGGTCGAGCGCCGGGCGGATGAACCGGTCGACGTCGTCCTGGACGATCACGCCGTTCGCGCCGCCGGTCTCGGCGGCGGTGTCGAGCACGATGACGCGGACCGGGGTGTCCTTCACGTCGAACTCGTAGAACGCCTTCCCGTACGCGCGCGTCTCCGGCCCGATCCCGTGCCCGTCGCCTGAAGCCGCGAGCTGCTCGAGCAGGGCGGGGCGGGTCAGGAGCGCTCTCCTCGGGTCCGGGACGACCTCGCCCGTGATCACCGGACCGCCCGGGAGCGACCAGTCGCGCGTCCCGCCCTCCGAGATGTTCCCCACCGCGAGCTCGGCGCGGCTGTCGACCGGGAAGTTCCCCTGGTGCAGGACGTCGTGGTTGCCGGTCACCCAGCGCCACGGCACGAGCAGCCCCTCAGCGAAGAACGGGTCCTTGGGGTCGTTGTCCGGGCCCTGCACGGGGTCGTCGTCGTCGCCCGAGTCGCACTCGACGCGCTCGGCGCCGTCGAGGATCGACGTGAACCACGAGATCTCGTTGGTCTGCGCGCTGTCGGCGTTGTCGCCGCCGAGCAGGACGAAGTCGAGCGGCGTGCTCCGGTGGAGCGCGTTGATCGTGCGCACGGCGGCGTTGAGGATCCGGCACTCGTGCCCCTCCTGCGGGCGGTACGCCGAGGCGAAGGCGCCGGGCGAGTCGAAGATCGCGAGCCGGGCGGGCGCCTCGTCGTCGGCGAGCTGGGTGTCGGCGAGGTGGATGAAGCGCGTGAGGAGCCGCGACCCCGGGCCGGGCGGCGGCGGCGGGGTGCCGTCGAGCGTCGCCGGCGCGAGCGGCAGGCCCGGCCCGAGGTCGACCTCCCCGTAGCCCTCGGCGAGCATCGTCTCGATCTCGTCCGGCATCGAGGGGTTCCTGTCCGGCGGATCGAGCACCGCGGAGCGCGGGATCAAGGTGAGATCGGTCGTCAGCGGCGGCGCGCCGCGGAGCGCCGGCAGCGGGTTCGGCGCGGGGAGGGGCGCGGGCGCGAGGGACTCCTCCGGCGCGCAGGCCGCGATCGCCAGCGCGGCGGAGAAGAGCGCCGCGGGGCGAGCTCGCCGCGCGCGCGCCGCCAGCGACCTGCAGTGCCCTGCCGTTCCGGTGCCCGCTGCTCGTGTCTGGCTCATCGCTTCCTTACATGACAACACCACCGCGCCTGATCAAGAAATGTTCATTCCCCCGGTAGAGTCGTTGTCGCGCGCTGGCGCCGATCGAGGAAACAAGACTGTCTGAACAAGCGTGGCGCTGGCAACATGGCGCCCTGGCGGGGAACGCCGCGGGGCGTCACGCGGAGGCGCACGGGCGGACTGAACCGTGGTAGGGCGGGGTCCCGGCCTCCGCGCCAGCTGCTGCTAGGATGCGGCGCGTCCGGGCTCCCTCTCGAGGTCATCCATGGTCCTTTTGCGATTCCTGGGCTGCGCGCTCGCGGCGGCGGCGCTGGCGGGCTGCAGCGAGCCAGATCCCATCATCGAAACCCGTTACGGTGCGTACGAGGGGGAGGCCTATCCGAGCCGGCTCCCCGAGATTGTGATCCCGGAAGGGGGAATGGGGGTGGTGAGCGATAGTCGCTCCGACACGGTCTCCCTCATCTCGCTCGCGACGGGGGAGCGGTTCGGCGTTCGCCCCGTGGGCCGCGATCCCGTGACGATCGACGGGCCTCATCATGTGGCGGTGGATCCCTCGCTGAACGCGCTCTATGTCGCGCTGTCGTACCCTGTCCTCGCCGGCACCGTCGGCCCCCACGCGAGCCACGGATCGAGCACGATGGCCGGCTATGTCCAGAAGCTCGCGCTCGACGACATGCGCGTCTTGGGGCAAGTCCGCGTCGAGCCCAACCCTGGCGACCTCGTGATCTCCGAGGACGGCAGCCGCCTCGTCGTCTCCCATTACGATCTGAAGCGCGCGATCGACAACCCGCGCGACATCGATGCGGCGCGCTCGTCGCTCGCGGTGATCGAGCCCGAGCGGGTCTTGCCCTCGGGCTCGCCCGAGCCGGTGTTCGTCCCTGTATGCATCGCCGCCCACGGGATAGCCCTCTCGCGCCCGGACGGCGCCCGCGCCTACGTCGCCTGCTATGGCGAGGACGTCCTCGCGATCGTCGACCTCACGGACCCCGGCGCCGAGGTGAAGCGCATCCCCGTGGGGCCGAGCCCGTCGCGGTTCAACCCGTCCTACGGGCCCTACGCCGCGGTCATGTCCCCGGATCAGAAGACCATCGCCGTGAGCAACACCCACAGCAGGGATGTGCGCTTCTTCGATGTCGAATCGGAGACGTTCAAGGACGCCGACACGAACCTGCCGCTGTTCGGCGCGCCGTACTTCGTGGCGTGGACCCCCGACTCGAGCCGCGTTTACGTGCCGACCCAGGTGCCCGACGCGATCTTCCTCATCGACGTGGCCGACAACAACAACACGCTCGCCCATCGCGATCTCTCCGGGGAATGCTTCAGGCCCCACATCGCGAGCTTCGAGGGGGACGGCGGGCTCTTCCTCGTCTGCGAGGGCGATCAGACCGAGACTCCTGGCAGGGTGCTCCGGCTCGATCCCGAGACGCTGGAGACGCTCAGCGACACCGAGGTGGGCCTCTACCCCGACGCCTTCGCGCGCGTCGCGGCGGAGGCGCCGTGAGGGCGCCCGGAGGCCTCGCGGCCGCGCTCGCCTGCGCGGCGCTCGTTGGCGGCGTCAACGGATGCTCAGGCGATCCCGAGACGAAGATCGTCGACGCGACCGCCGTCGAGCACGGCGCGGCGCTCTTCCGCGACCCATCCGTCGCGGAGACGAGCTTCAACCATTATTCTTGCGCGACCTGCCATGAGGCCACCCCCGGCGAGGCGGGGGACGCCCTGCTCCCCGGCGCGTCGCTCGCCGGCGCGGTGAATCGCCCGCATTACTGGGGTGGGCAGGAGGTCGACCTCCTCGCCGCGATCAACCATTGCCTCTATTACTTCATGACGAAGGACCTGCCCTGGACCGCCGACGACGAGGCGGCCCAGGCCATGTACGCCTATTTGGAGTCACTCCCCGGCGACGGCGAGGCGGCCGAGGCCGTCCCGTTCACGCCGGTCTACGCGCTGAGCCAGCCGCCGCCCGGCGATCCCAGGAACGGCGAGCTCATCCATGAGCGCGCCTGTGCCTCATGTCACGGCCGCGCTCACTCGGGGGAGGGGAGGCTCGTCGCGCGCGCTCCGGCGCTGCCCGACCAGACGCTCGACGAGCACCCGCTCGGCGAGTACACAGAGGCCGATCGGCTGCTGGTCTTCGTCGAGAAGGTCCGGCACGGCGGGTTCGTCGGCTACGGCGGCCAGATGCCGCCTTTCTCTCTCGAGGCCCTCTCCGACGAGGAGTTCGGCGATCTCCTCTCGTTCTACGATCTGCCCTGACACCCCGTGAAGCGCGCCGAGAAAGCCGCGAGGATCGGCGAGGTCCTCGATCGATTGTACCCGCAGCCGGCCATTCCGCTGGCCCACGAGGACCCGTATTCGCTGCTCGTCGCGGTGATGCTCAGCGCCCAGACGACGGACAAGATGGTCAACGCGGTGACGCCGGCGCTCCTGGCGCGCGCCCGGACCCCCGCGGAGATGGCGGAGGTGCCCGTCGAGGAGATCGCCCGGCTCATCCGGACGGTCGGGCTCGCGCCGACCAAGGCGAAGAACCTGAAGGCGCTGAGCGAGCGGATCGCGCGCGAGCACGGCGGCGTCGTCCCGGCCTCGTTCGAGGCCCTGGAGGCGCTGCCGGGCGTCGGTCACAAGACGGCCTCGGTGGTCATGGCGCAGGCCTTCGGCCACCCCGCGTTCCCTGTCGACACCCACATTCACCGGCTCGCGTCCCGCTGGGGGCTCTCGTCCGGAAAGAACGTCATCGAGACGGAGCGCGACCTCAAGCGCGCGTTCCCCCCCGAGCAGTGGAACAAGCTCCACCTGCAGCTCATCTACTTCGGCCGCGAGCACTGCCCGGCGCTGCGCCACGACATGGCGGGCTGTCTCATCTGCAGCTGGGCCGCGCGCCGACGCTGATCGCGGCGCCCGGGCAGCGTGCGCGCCGCCGGACTCGGCCGCGGCTGGCTCCACCGCCGATGCGAAGGGCGCCAGGCTATCCGCGACGCCGGCGGACGTCAAGCAGGGCGCACCGCGCCGACGAGCGCGGGCGCGCGTCCGCCCACGCTGCGTCACACCGCGCGGCACCTTGGCCCGTTTCGGGCGTCGGTCGGTGCGGTTCCCGGTCGCCGCGGGCGTACGGTTCGAGTAAGGCACCCAGGTGGCAAAGATGGGATTTGAGATCATCGGGACGGGGCACTACGTGCCCGGCGAACCTGTCACCAACGACGACCTCGCGCGGGTAATCACGACCTCCGACGAGTGGGTCTACCAGCGATCCGGTATCCACCAGCGGCATTATGCGCCGGACGGCGTCGGGGTGAGCGACCTCGCCTGCGAGGCGGCGAAGCGCGCGATCGAGTCCGCGCGCATCTCCCCCTCGGAGATCGATTACATCCTCTTTGCCACGATGACGCCGGACTACATCTTCCCCGGCTCCGGGGCGCTGCTCGGCGCGAAGCTGGGCATTCCGGGCGTCCCCGCGCTCGACATCCGGCAGCAGTGCGCCGCCATGCTCTTCGGCCTCCAGACGATCGACGGGCTCATCCAGACCGGGGCCGCGAAGACCGTCCTGTTCGTGGGCGCCGAGGCGCACGCCGGCTTCATGCCCTGGGAGGACTGGGGAGCGCTCGACCCGAAGAACGGCAGATCGGCGACGCCGGAGGCACGCGCGCGCGCCGACAGGCACCGGAACCTCGCCGTCCTGTTCGGCGACGGGTCGGGCGCGCTCGTCATCCGCGCGACCGACAGGGACGCGGGCCTGCGCGGCAACAAGATCTGTTCTGACGGACGCTTTGCTGAGCTCCTTTACGTCCCGGGCGGCGGCTTCCGCTCGCGCCCGTACTGGAAGCAGGGGTCGTTCGAGGAAGACGCGCACATCCCCCGCATGGATGGCCGCGAGCTCTTCAAGTTCGCGGTGACCAAGCTCCCGGCGACGGCGCGGGAGCTCTGTGCCTCTCAGGGGGTCACGATCGAGCAGATCGACGTGTTCCTGGCTCACCAGGCGAACGGCCGGATCAACGAGCACATCCGCAAGGATCTCGGCGTCCCCGTCGAGAAGCTCCCGAGCAACATCGACCGATTCGGCAACACGAGCGGCGCCACCGTGCCCATCCTCATCGACGAGGAGCTGCGCGCCGGCAGGCTGAAGAAGGGGCAGCTCGCGATGGTGCTCGCGCTCGGCACCGGCGTCCACTGGGGCTGCGCGCTCTGGAAGCTCTGAGCCGCCGCCGCGGCTGAGCCGCTGCCTGTCCACGAAACACGAACCGCACCGCCGGCCCGGCCGCCTTGCTGGGCCTGGCACCGTTCTCGCTTCGCCTCCGGGCCGGCCGAGGGGTGCGCCGATCTCGTTCGCGCCCGCCCTGGGGGTCAGGCAGGGAAGGAGCACGGGGGGTGCAGCACGCGAGTCAGCTGGTGCGGTCGGTCTACGATCGCATCGCCGAGCGGTACGACGACCGGTGGGGGCGCCACATGAGGACGCCTCAGGATCGGCTCACGGCAGGGCTCGGGCTCGTCCCGGGCGCGCGGTGCGTCGACCTCGGGTGCGGCACGGGGAGCGAGACCGTGGAGATGCTGAGGCAGGTCGCGCCCGGCGAGGTCATCGGGGTCGACTGCTCCGAGGAGATGCTCCGGGCCGCCAGGGCGCGGGCCGCGGCTGCCGGGTTGAAGCTCTCGACGCGGTGCGCGGAGGCCGAGTCTTTCCTCGGCAGCGCCGGGGCCTCCAGCTTCGACATCGTCACCCTGCGCTTCTGTCTGGCCTACCTGGACTGGCGGTCAGCGCTGCCGCGCCTCGGGCGCATCCTCCGGCCCGGCGGTCGCGCCGGGATCCTCACGAACCTCTCGAGCAGCACGCCGCAGGCGTACGCGATCTACTGCCGGATGACGGACGAGCTCGATCTCGGCAGGGTGAAGCTGCCAGTCCCGGACAGCGCCGGGCAGGTCAGCGAGCTACTCCAGCGCGGCGGGCTCTGCAGTGTGGAGGCCTGGACCCACCGGTTTCGGCTCTGGTTCGGCTCCGGAGCGCAGGTGGCCGGGTGGCTTCAGGAGAGCGGGTTCGTGACCCACGCCGCGCTGCGGGAGTTCCCCCCGGAGGTGCTCCAGCCGCTCTGTGACGAGTTCGCCGCCCGGCTCGAGGTGTACCGGGAACCCGAGGGGATCCCGCTCGATTTCGAGCTCGCCGGCGTCATCGCGGCCCGCCCGTGAGCGCCGCCAGGAGCGCCGCAGCGGGGGCTGGACGTAGACAGAGTCGGATTTTCTGCCGTCCGGGCCGCGACAGATTGCACGTGGCGTCGTCCTTGTTACCTTTCTGAAACCGCCCGCGTCGAACTCCGCGTCCGCAGCGCGATCGACCTGGCGCGCCGGCCTGCACAGCGACCAACGCCCGAGCCGGCAAGCAGATCCAGCGCAGTTCCAGCGCAGATCGAACGCAGATCGAACGCAGATCGAACGCAGATCGAACAAAAAGCGCTGCGGCAGCGGCTGCATGGAGGAGCGCGCGCCGACACCCGCGTGAGCGGCTGTGCTCGGATGTCGTCTCGTGCCCTTCTTTCTCACACGGTTCTCGCCCCTCGCGCACTGGGGCATGTTGCCCCGGCGACGACGCCACAAACTCTTCGTATTGAGTATTGACTTGGACCCGCAATTAATGAATTTTGCATACTGAGGTGGGTGTGACCGGAGAACACGGAGCTTCGATCCTGAGAGACACGCCGACCCAGCTTGGTCTCGGCCGCTATCGTCCCATTGCGAAGCTCGGCCGCGGCGGGATGGCCGACGTCTTCCTCGCGATGGCGCACGGGCCGGCCTCCGTGAACAAGCTGGTCGTGGTCAAGCGCCTTCGCAGCTTCGCGGACGAGGAGGACCGCCACGTCCTCATGTTCATGGATGAGGCCAAGCTGTCGGCGCGCATGAACCACCCGAACGTCGTCCAGACCTACGAGGTGGGCAGCGATCAGGAAGGCTACTTCATCGTGATGGAGTACCTGGAAGGCCAGCCGCTGAAGCGCGTCATGAAATCGGCCGCCGACCGGGAGCCGGGCACGGGCGGGCTCGTTCGCGCCACGTGGCTCCGGATCATCGCCGAGGTGCTGCGCGGCCTGCATTACGCGCACGAGCTCTGTGATTTCGATGGAAGGCCGCTCGGCATCGTTCACCGCGACGTCTCTCCGCACAACATCTTCGTCACGTACGACGGCGCCGTGAAGCTGGTCGATTTCGGCGTGGCCAAGGCCGCGGTCAATTCCTCCCGGACGGAGAGCGGCACCTTCAAGGGCAAGCTGACCTATATGGCGCCCGAGCAGGTCACGTCCGGCAAGACGGTGGATCGACGGGCGGACATCTTCGCGGTGGGCGTCGTGCTCTGGGAGCTCCTCGCCGGGAGGCGGCTGTTCGAGGGCGATCAGATCAGCGTGATGCACCAGCTCCTGCTGGGGAAGGTCCCGCGGCTCTCGACCATCGTCCCGGGGATCCCGATCGCGCTCGACCAGATCGCCGCGAAGGCCCTCGATCGCGAGCCGTCGAAGCGCTTCGCCACGGCGCAGGAGATGTGCGACGTCATCGAGAGTTACCTGCAGTGGTCGGGCGAGGACGTGCGCAGCGAGTTCCTCGGCGCCTGCATGCGCGGCATCTATTCGGAGAACCGGGCGACCATACGCCAGCAGATCAGGGCGCAGATCGAGCGGGTGGCCAGCACCTCGATGCTCAGCGAGGCCCCCGGCCCGGTGACGATCAGCGGCATCAGCGCCGCGATGGGTCCAGCGAGCTCGCGCTCGGGCTCCGGCTCGGGGAGCAGGCTCCCCTATCTCGGCGAGCCCAGCCAGCCGGGCTTCGATCGGTCGGGCTCCTCGGGGGTCGCGCTGCCCTCGGGCCTTGCGCGGTCCTCGGTCCTCGAGCGGCCCAGGACCCCCGTGAGCGACTCCGTGAGCCTGCGCGCGACGTCGATGCCGACGCCCACGTCGAGGCGCGGCTACCTGGTCGGGGCGTCCGGCCTGGCCGCGCTCGTCGCGCTCGCCGGGGGCGCGCTCTACGCCGCGAGCAAGGGCGCGCCCGTCGGCGTGGCTCCCATGGCCGTCGCCGCGCGCGGCGCGGAGACCGGCGAGGCCGTCGAGAAGAAGCCCGAGGAAGGCCCGAAGGTGAGCGTGGTGATCGCGAGCGACCCGCCCGACGCGACCGTGAGCTGGAAGGGCAAGACGCTCGGCAAGACGCCGCTCAAGACCGAGCTGCCCGTCGGGACACAGGTCGTCATGGTGTCCAGGTCCGACTGCTTCGATGAGACGATCATGCTGACGCTGACGCCAGCCGAGTCCGTCGAGCGCTCGGTCAAGCTGCGGCCCACCAATTACGCCAAGTAGCCGGGCCGGGCGGAGGCCGCCCCGCCTGGCCCCATGGGCATGGGCGCCATGGCCAGGTGACGAGGCCAGCGGTCACGACTGGGGGTGGATATAGGAGATCACCTTGGTGACCCCCTCGGCCTTCATGGCCTCCTTCACCGCCTCGGTCGCCTCCTTGATGCTGACGACGCTGCCCTGCAGCGTGACGACCCCGTTGCGCACGGTGACGCTGAGCTTCTTCACGGCCTCGTGATCGCTGCCCGCGAGCTTGCCCCCCACGGCGTTGCGGAGCTCCTCGTCGGACGGCCGCTTGTCCGAGTCCTTGGCCTCCTTGGTCGCGACGACGGCCCCGTCGCGGCCGAAGCTGACCTGGTAATCGTCGTCCTTCGCCGCCTGCGTCCAGGCCTCGCGCGTGCTCGCGACGGCGTTCCCTTGTTGCTGCGCCTTCTCCCTGGCGCCACCGGCCTGGCCGGCCTGGTTCTGCTGCGCCTCTCGGCCCTGCGGGCTGCGCGGCGCGGCCTGGTCCCTCGGTGCGGCGGGATGCGCCGTCTGGTCGCGACCGCCCTGGTCCCTCGGCGCGGCGGGCTGCGCGGCCTGGTCGCGGCCGCCCTGGTCCCTCGGCGCGGCGGGCGGCGCGGCCTGGTCGCGGCCGCCCTGGCCCTTGTCGTCCTTGAGGGCGCCGGTCTGCTCGCCGACCTTGTTCATCTGGCTGTTGACCTCGTTGCCTACCTCGCGCCCTCGCTCGGCGAGCTGCTCGGCCTTCTCACCCACCCGTGCGGCCTGCTCGCGCGCCTCCTTGCCGAGCTCCTGGCCCTCCCGGGCGAGCTGCTCGGCCTTGTCGCCCAGCCGCTCGGCATGGTCGCGCCCCTCCTGCCCGGGCGTCTGGCGCTGGCCTTCGGGCTGCGCGCTCCTGTCGCCCGTCCGGTCCCCTGGCTCGCGGACCGCTCCTTCGGCTCTCTCGCTCTCGCTCCTGCAGGCCGTGCCGAAGAGGGCGAGCGCGAGGATGGTTGGGCCGGAGAACCAGCGTATTCTGCTCATCGTGCAGCGGTAGCTCATGGTGTATCTCCGGCCGTCCACCCAGGCAGACGTCGTGCCATGAGCGCGGTCGCACCCGGCTGCTCGGGAACAACCGCGCTGCGCGCTTGTCGGCACGCCCATGCCGAGAACTTCCCTTGCCGCCGCGCGGCGGCGGCACCGGATGCCGGACGAGCGCTCCGGCCTTTCGCGTCGTAGGCTCGAGGCCGTGAGCGCGGCGTCGCCGGAACCCGTCCCGCCCGACGCCCTGCCCGGGCAGCGCGCCGCGCCCGACCTCCTGTCGCACCGGCCGGCGCTGCGGGTCGACGCGCGGGCGGTCAAGGAGTCGCTGACGTTCGCGTTCGCGGGCGGCGCGCCCGGGGGAGCGATCGATCGGCACGTCGAGTCGGCGTCGCTGCCCGCGTCGACGTGGGACCCGACCCGCTTCGCGCAGCACGTCTTCCTCCAGGAGCTCATCGTGGGCTGCCTGCACTTCACGAGCGACGGTCGCACGTACATCCCGAGCCCGGCGCTGCTCGGCCGCGCCCTCTCCCGGCCGCCGAGCGACCGCGACACAGTCGAGCTCCGGCGCGACATCTTCCGGGAGCTCACCGGCTCGGAGGTGCTGCGCCGCGATCTCACGGGCGCGTACGCGGCGCTCCGCCGCTGGGTGGGCCAGCTGGAGACGATCTCCATCTCGCGCCGGGAGGGCAGCCGGCGCCGGCTGGACATCCTCGCCGCCACGAAGGAGGCGATCGACGCGCTCGCCGACGGGTTCGCGGGCGCGCGCTCCGGCCTCGCCCGGCTCCCGGCGTTCGGCGCGGCGGTGCGCGAGACCGAGGCGTACCGCCGCCTCGCGGACCTGCTCGCGTACGACGAGGAGCTCGCGACGCTGGATGTCCGCATCCGCGTCGGCTCCGACGGCCACGTCCGCGACCTCCGCGCCCTGGCGATCCGCGAGAACGACGAGAACCGCTTCTACAAGTCGCCGCTCGGGCGCGTGGTCACGAAGCTCGTGATGCTGTGGCGGGGGTACCGCTTCAGCGAGGACGAGCTGCTCATCCGCTACGTCAACAGCGTGTTCGAGGGCCTCGAGGACGAGCTCGTCGCGCTGGTCCAGCTGCTCGGAGATCTCGAGTTCTACCTCGCCGGCCTCGCGCTGCGCGAGCGCGCCCGCGCGGCCGGGCTCGCCGTCTGCCTGCCCGAGCTCGCCTGGCCAGGCGGCCCCGAGATCGCCCGGCCAAGCGGCCCGCGCGACGAGGCCCCTGGGCGCGAGCTCAAGGGGCTGTTCAACCCGCTCCTGCTCGCGAGCTCGGCGAGCATCGTCCCGTGCGACATCGCGACCGAGCACCACGACGCGACCGTCATCGTGACCGGGCCCAACTCGGGGGGGAAGACGCGGCTGCTCGAGGCGCTCTCGCTCGCGCAGATGCTCGGACAGGCGGGCTTCTTCGTGCCGGCGGCGGAGGCGCGCCTCTCGCCGTGCCACGGGCTCTTCGTGTCGCTGATCGAGCAGGCGCAGGCCGACCAGAGCGAGGGCCGCCTCGGGATGGAGCTCCTGCGCATCCGGTCGCTGTTCGAGGCGATGCAGGTTGGCGACATGGTGGTGCTCGACGAGCTCTGCTCCGGCACGAACCCCTCCGAAGGGGAGGAGATCTTCCAGCTCGTGATCTCGCTCCTCTCGGAGCTCCGCCCTCAGGCCTTCATCACGACCCATTTCCTGGAGCTCGCGGCGCGGCTCGAGCGGGAGCGGCCGGTGGATCGGCTCGTGTTCCTGCAGGTCGAGCTCGATGCGCAGCAGTGGCCGACGTACCAGTTCGTGGGCGGGGTCGCCCGGACCTCGCTCGCGCAGCGGACCGCGGCGCGCCTCGGGGTCACGCGCGAGGAGCTCGTCGCGCTGGTCGAGCGCAGCAAGCGCGCGCACCGCCGGCGGGTCGAGCCCGGCTGAGCGCGCGGCACGGCGCGCTCGCCGCGGCTGGAAAAATCTGGTTGTATGCGCCGCCATGGAATATCGATCTCTTGGCAGAACGGGTCTCCGCGTCTCCTCGGTGAGCTTCGGGGCCTGGGCGATCGGGGGCACCTGGGGCGACGTGGACGACAAGGAGTCGCTCGCCGCGCTGCACCGGGCCGCCGACCGCGGCGTGAACTTCTTCGACACCGCGGACGTGTACGGCGACGGCCGGAGCGAGCAGCTGCTCGCGCGCCTGCGGCGGGAGCGGCGCGAGGAGATCGTCATCGCGACGAAGGCGGGCCGGCGGCTCGACCCGCACAACGCGGCCAGCTACAAGGAGCAGAACCTCACTGCCTTCGTCGAGCGCAGCCTGAAGAACCTCGAGACAGAGGCGCTCGACCTCCTCCAGCTGCACTGTCCCCCCACGGACGTCTATTATCGGCCCGAGGTGTTCGATGCGCTCGATCGGCTGGTGAAGGCGGGCAAGATCCGCTTTTACGGCGTCAGCGTCGAGCGGGTCGAAGAGGCGCTCAAGGCCATCGAGTACCCCGGTGTGCAATCGGTGCAGATCATCTACAACGTCCTCCGGCAGCGCCCGGCCGAGCTCTTCTTCCCGGAGGCGAAGCGCCGGCAGATCGGGATCCTGGCGAGACTGCCCCTCTCGTCGGGGCTGCTCACCGGGAAGATGAGCGCCGCGACGAAGTTCGCCGCCGACGATCACCGCAACTTCAACCGCGAGGGCGCGGCGTTCGACAAGGGCGAGACGTTCTCTGGCGTCGACTACAAGCTGGGCCTCGAGGTCGTCGAGGAGCTCCGCCCGCTCGTGCCGGCCGGCGTGAGCATGGCCGCCTGGACGATGCGCTGGATCTTGATGGAGGACGCGGTGACGTGCGTCATCCCCGGCGCGAAGCGCCCTGACCAGGTGGACCAGAACACGAGCGCCGCGGACCTGCCCGCCCTGCCGCAGGAGACGATGGCGAAGATCCGCGAGATCTACGACCGGCGGCTCCGGCCTGCGGTTCACCAGCTCTGGTGAGGCCTCGCGCCGGTAGGCTCAGAGGATGCGCGGCAGGAGCCACCCAGCGAAGGAGATCAGGGCGGCCGTGCCGAAGAGCGGCCCGAGCCCCCGGATCTCGAAATCGTCGATGAGCTTGTCGGTCGCGTAGAGGAGCACGGAGTTCACGACGAGGCCGAAGAAGAGATAAGCCAGGCCGAGCGTGAGGATGGCGGCGGGCAGGAGCGCCACCGCGACCAGGAACTTCACGAGCCAGCCGAGCAGGAGGTTGAGGAGCGTGAACACGGCGGCGACGACGACCGCCGTGCCGGTCTTGCGGATGCGCACGCCGGGCATGAGCTTCGTTCCGATGAGGACCGCGATGCCCGCGGCGAGTGCCTGGATGATGAGCGTCTTCATGACCACCTCCCTGGGCCGGCGCCGCTCGGGGCGGGCCGACGTTCGCCCGTTCTTGGTGACCCAGGCGCGGGCGGGGCGCAACCTCGCGCGGTGAGGGAGGGGCCTCGCCCCGTTCACGATGGATGGTTCAGGTGAGCAGCCGGGCAGCGGGTCGGCCGGGCTGCTGCGCGTCTCGCGCAGAGCGCGCCGGGGCGGCGCGGGCGATCTCGTTTCAGCCGTCGTTCCCGCTCACTGCTTCGGCTTGTCGCCGCCGAGCAGCTCGCCGATGGCGGGGGCGCCGCCCGGACCGAGGGCCTGGGTGCTCTCGATGAGGTGGATCAGGAACTGGCGGTTGTCCGTGACCGAGAGGTTCTGGAGCTCGAGCGCGCCGATGCGATCCTCCGGGGTGAAGTAGGCCTCCTCGACCTTCTCCATCGAGAGCTTGTGCGGCGCATAGGCCATGTAGTCCGCGCGCGTGTTGACGAGGCTGTAGTCGTCGCCGCGGCGCAGCTCGAGCGTGACCTCGCCGGTCACGCCGGGCGCGATCCAGCGCGAGAGCGCGTCCTTCAGCATCATCGCCTCCGGGTCGTACCACTTGCCCTCGTAGAGCAGGCGGCCGAGGCGACGGCCCTGGGTGAAGTACACGTCGAGGGTGTTCTCGTTGTGAATGGCGGACAGGAGCCGCTCGTACACGGCGTGGAGGAGCGCCATGCCGGGCGCCTCGTAGATGCCGCGGCTCTTCGCGTCGATGACCCGGTTCTCGATCTGGTCGCTCATGCCGAGCCCGTGCCGCCCGCCGATCCGGTTGCACTCGACGAACAGGTCGAACAGGGAGTTATAGCGCTTGCCGTTGATGGTCGTCGGGACGCCGCGCTCGAAGCCGAGCGTCACCGTCTCGGCCTCGATGGCGACCTCCGGCCGGAACGAGGCGACGCCCATGATCGGCTGGACGATCTTGATCCCTGTGTCGAGGCGCTCGAGGTCCTTCGCCTCGTGCGTCGCGCCGAGCACGTTGGCGTCGGTGCTGTACGCCTTCTCCGTCCCCATGCGGTAGGGCAGCCCGTGGCGCTCGAGGTACTCGCTCATCTCCTTGCGCCCGCCGAGCTCCCCCACGAACTTCGGGTCGAGCCAGGGCTTGTAGATCTGGAGCGAGGGGTCGACGAAGATGCCATAGCGATAGAACCGCTGGATGTCGTTGCCCTTGTGCGTGCTGCCGTCGCCGAAGACGTGGACGTCGTCCTCGCGCATCGCGCGCACGATCGCGGTCGTGGTCACCGCGCGGCCGAGCGGCGTGGTGTTGAAGTACTTCTTGCCGCCCGTCGAGAGGTGGAAGGCGCCGCACTGGATGGCGAGGATGCCCTCGCGCACCAGCGCCTCGCGACAGTCCACGAGCTTCGCGGAGACCGCGCCGTGCTGCAGGGCGATCGGCGGGATGTCGCCGGGGGAGTCCTCGTCCGGCTGCGCCAGGTCGGCGGTGTACGCGTGCACCTTGAGCCCGTTGCGCGACAGCCACGCCACCGCGCAGCGCGTGTCGAGGCCGCCCGAGAACGCGATGCCGAGGTGGGTGCCGGCCGGGGGGAGGGAACGGAAGATCCTGCTCATGGCGGCGCAGCATAGTCGCAACGCCCGCGGACACGCGAGCGTAGATCGTGGGGCAGGGGAGCGGCGGAGGGCGCCGGCGGCGAGCGTGCTCGCCGGCGCGAGGCGGCGCGGGGCGGGGCTCATCGGACTAGGATGGCGGACACCGTCTCACGCAACCCTCCTTGCCGATTGAGGTGCAGCCCATGCCGAAGCTGTCGTACGTCGAGATCGCCCGGATCGAGGAGCGCCGGCTGGCGCTCGCCACCTCTTCCGTGGTCGCCTGCGCGGAGCCCATCGCGGGCGGGTGGATGGCCTTTGATGGAGACGGCTCCTGGGGCAACTTCGCCGTGGGGCTCGGGCTCGACGGCCCCGTCGCCGGCGAGGAGCTCGATCGTCTCGTGGCGTTCTACACGACGCGCGGCGCGGAGCCGCAGATACAGGTCTGCCCCTTCGCGCACGAGTCGCTGGTGCGCGGCCTCGCCGAGCGCGGGTTCGTCCTGCGCGAGTTCGAGAACGTGCTGGCGCGCGAGATCGCGCCGGACGAGGAGCTCCGCGCGCTTTCGCCGCGCGGCGGCCCCGCGGGGCTCGAGATCGTGCGCGTCGATCCTGGCGATGAAGCGCAGGTCCGGGTGTTCATCGAGATCGCGACGAGCGGCTTCCGGCCTGCCGACGAGCCGATCGTACCCGCGCTCTTCGACATCACCCGCCGCGTCGTCGTGCACCCCCGCTGCGACTCGTATCTGGCGCTCGTCGATGGCGAGCCCGCCGGCGGCGGCAGCGTGGAGCTCGCCGGCGGCGGCGCCGCGCTCTTCGGCGCCTCGGTGCTCCCCCACTACCGCGAGCGCGGCATCCAGCAGGCGCTCATCGTCCGCCGGCTGGAGCGGGTGCGCGAGCGCGGATGCGACCTGGCGTGCATCAGCGCGAGCCCCGGCATCCCCACGGAGCGCAATGCCATGCGGCTCGGTTTCTTCATGGCGTACAGCAAGGGTGTTTTTGTGCGACAACGCGAGAGTCCACAGGGCTCAACCTGAGCGCTCTGTAGCGTCCTGGATCGACGCCGCGCATTTGCAGACGTGCAGCTCCGTCCTTTCAAAAATGAAATAACCGCCCTGGACATCCATTCGAAATGCCCGATAGCGGCGGAACCAACCCATGGCATGCCCGATGCTAATAAAGCACTCAGCGTCGCTGGCGTGGCCTTCCCCCCCCAAGGCCCCGGCGGCGCTTTTTCATTTTGTGGCCTGAACCGGTCGTGTTCAGCGCTCTGCTGAAGACAACCTCCTCTGGCCCGGATCACCCGACTCCAAAGCTGCGCGGGGCCGCCGGAGAGGGAGCCCGCCGCGCGGCGCGCGGCGCGCGGCGCCGGGCCGCTATCGAGCGGGTCACGAACGAGACCACGGTAGGCTCCCGGAGAGGGAGTCTCCGCGTCGCGCGGCGGACTCCCTCCCCGGCGGCCGAGCCCCCCGGAGCCCCCTCCGAACCCCGCCCGCTCTACCGCTCCCCGCTTACCGCCCGCCGCTCCTGCGCAGCTCGGTGACGGCGTTCCGCACGAGCCGGAGCCCCACGTTGTCGTCCTGCGACAGGATCGACTCGGGGTGGAACTGCACCGCCGCGACCGGCAGCTCCGCGTGCTCGATCGCCATCACGACGCCGTCCTCGCTCTCGGCCGTGACCTTCAGGGAGGAGGGCAGCGCGTCCCGCAGCGCATACAGCGAGTGATAGCGCCCCGCGCGGAACTCGCGCGGCAGCCCCTCGAAGAGGCGCCCCCCGAGCACGCGGACCTTCGAGGCCTTGCCGTGCATCGGGTAGTCGAGGATGCCGAGCTTGCCGCCGAAGTGCTCGACCATCCCCTGCAGCCCGAGGCACACGCCGAAGACGGGCAGCCGCCGCTCGAGCAGCGCCGAGAGCGTCCCCGAGAGATCGAAATCGCTCGGCGACCCAGGCCCGGGCGACAGCACCACCAGGTCCGGCGCGTACGCGTCGAGCTCGCTGTGCGGGAAGCCGGCGCGGAGCGTCACCACCTCGGCGCCCGTCTGCCGGAGGTAGTTGGCCAGCGTGTGCACGAACGAGTCCTGGTGATCCACGAGCAGGACCTTGAGCCCGCCCCCCACCGCGCTGATCGCCGCGGGCGCCTGCGCGGGCACGCCCCGCGGCCTCCGGATCGCGTCGAGCAGCGCCGACGCCTTCACGTGCGTCTCGCGCTCCTCCTCGTCGGGATCGGAGTCGTAGAGCAGCGTCGCGCCCACCCGGACCTGAGCCACGCCGTCCTTGACCCGGATCGTGCGCAGCGTGAGCCCCGTGTTCATGCTGCCGTCGAAGCCGACGATCCCGACCGCGGCCCCGTACCAGGCGCGCGGCGAGCGCTCGTGGTCCTCGATGAACTGCATGGCCCACGCCTTCGGCGCCCCCGTGACCGTCACCGCCCAGGTGTGCGCCAGGAACGCGTCCAGCGCGTCGAAGCCCTCGCGCAGCCGGCCCTCGATGTGATCGACCGTGTGGATCAGCCGCGAGTACATCTCGATCTGCCGGCGCCCGATCACCCGGACGCTCCCCGGCACGCAGATGCGGGACTTGTCGTTGCGATCGACGTCCGTACACATCGTGAGCTCCGACTCGTCCTTCGCGGACGCGAGCAGGCGCGCGATCTGCGCCGCGTCGGCGATCGGGTCGCTGCCGCGCGGGATCGTGCCCGAGATGGGGCAGGTCTCGACGCGGTCGCCCTCGACGCGCACGTACATCTCGGGCGAGGCGCCGACGAGGTACTCGGCGTCGCCGAGGTTCATCAGGAAGCCGTAGGGCGCCGGGTTGCGCTCGCGCAGCCGGTAAAACAGCTCCGTCGGCGCGACAGGGCACGGCTCGTACAGCGTCTGGCCCGGGACGACCTCGAACAGATCGCCCCGCTTGAAGGACTCGCGCGCGACCCGGACGAGATCGGCGTACTCGCCCGGCGCGTACTCGTTCTGCGGCGCGCGATCGGCGCCGACGTAGGCGCGCGCCGCGCCCTCGCGCGGCAGCCCGTCGGTCGAGCGATCGCCGCACGTGAGCTCGTAGCGCGTGCGCGTCGCGCGCTCGCGGCGGTGGTCGACGGCGACGATCTCGTCGGGCAGGTAAAGGACGAGATCCCGCTGGTCGGCCGGGCGCTCGAGGCGGAGCCGGATCGGCTCGAACTGGAAGGCGAGATCGTACGCGAACGCGCCGTAGAGCCCGAAGAGCGGGTCGCCCGGGGTCCTGAAGACCTCGATGAGCCGCCGCAGCACCGAGAAGATCGACGGCTGGCGGCTGCGCAGCTCCTCGGGCACCCGCTCCCCCGGCGGCCTGACCGCGCCGACCACCTCGTCCCCGCGGCGCTCGACGCCCGCGACGGCGTCGAGGTCCCGGAGCGCCTCGTCGATGGCCGGCAGGATCACGCGCCCGCGCTCGTTCAGCGCCGTGAAGCGGAAGTCGCGGCCGCGGGAGACGAGCACGAGCGGCGGGTCGATGAACCCGATGTCCCAGCGCGTGTACCGGCCGGGAACCTCGTAGCTGGACGCCAGGACGACGCCGAGGTGGCTGTCGAGCGCCTCCACGATGGGCTGGATCGCGCCGTCGACGGCGAGGTCCTCGACGACCCGCCGCACCGCGACTCCCTTCCGCGTAACGTTGCTCTCTCGTTTCAAGACCGCGTCTCCTCCTGCGCGGCGAGTATATGCGGTGCGGCATGCGCCCGGCACCGGCTTCTTCGCCGCGGGCAAGTGTTCGTCAGGCACGTCCTCCGCGCGGCGCCCTCGTCGAACGCGGGCCCGGCGCGGACGCTCGGGCGTCCACGGCGCGCTCCGCGAGGTACACGGCGCGGAGCAGCGGGAAGCTTTTGACGAGGACCTCCTCGTACTCGGCCTCGGGGCTCGACTCCGCGACCACCGCGCCGCCGCTGCCGAAGCTGACCCCCTCGCCGTCGGCGACGAGGGTCCTGATGGCGATGTTCATGTCCATCGGGCCCTCGAAGGCGAGGTACCCGATCGCGCCCGTGTACACGCCGCGCGCGCGCCGCTCGAGCGCGTCGATGATCGAGATCGTCCGGTGCTTCGGCGCTCCCGTGATCGAGCCGCCGGGGAAGCACGCCTCGAGCGCGTCGAGCGCGTCGCGGCCCTCGCGCAGCGCGCCCGTGATCACCGCGGAGAGCTGGAGCAGGGTCGCGTGCTCGGTGATCCGCTGGAGCTGCTCGACCGCGATCGAGCCCATCGCGCAGACCCGGCTGAGGTCGTTGCGGACCAGGTCGACGATCATGAGGAGCTCGGAGCGATCCTTCTCGCTCGTCTCGAGGTCGCGGCGCAGCGCCTGCGTCTCCGCCTCGGTGGCGCCCTTCGGCCGCGTCCCCTTGATCGGCTCGCTGCGGACCCGCCGCGCCCGATCGACCGAGAGGAACCGCTCCGGCGACGACGAAAGCACCGCGCCCGCCGGCAGCCTGAGGTAGGCCGAGAACGGCGCGGGGTTCGTGCGGCGCAGGACGCGGTAGAGGGCGAACGGGTCCAGCGAGGTGCGCACGTGGAACTCGTTGGTGAGGCACACCTCGTACGTCTCGCCGTCGTGGATCCCGGCGAGGATGGCCTCGACGGCGTCGAGGTGCTCCCGGCGCGAGAGCCGCTGCGAGGGCGCGACGCGGTCGGCGAAGCCCTCCGGGACCGGCGGGAGGACCGGCTCGGCGAGGTCCGGGAGCTCGCGCAGCCGCGCCGCGATCTCGTCCAGCCATGAATCGGACGTGGGCGACGCGGGCGACGAGGACGGCGAGGGCTCGCCCGCTCCGATCGCGCACGCGTACACGGCGCGCTCGACGTGGTCGAAGGCGAGGAGCCGCCGCGCGACCATCATCGCGCTGTCCGGGAGCGCGCGGCGCGGGTGGGCGGACGCGCCGAAGCCGAGGTGCTCCTTGAGCTCGTAGCCGAGGTAGCCCACGAGGCCGCCGGTGAAGTGGAACGGCAGGCCGCTCGGCTCGAGCGACACCGCCGCGAGCTCCCGCCGGAGCGCCGCGAAAGGGCTCCCCTCGGACACGGCCGGGGTGAGGCGCTCTTCCGAGCTCCCGCCGCTCCAGCGCATCACCGTGGCGCCGTGGCTCTCGATGGCCTCGACCGCGCTCCCCATGAACGAGAAGCGCCCGTCGCCGCCGGGAGCGCTCGAGTCGAGCCAGAACGCATAGGGAGCCGCGGAGAAGAGCCCGGCGAACGCCCGCTCGGGATCGACCCAGGGGAGCCGGAGGTGGCGCACGCGGCCGCGCCCCCGCGCGCCCGCCAGCGCGCCCCCGGCCAGCGCCGGAGCCCGCCGGGCGCGCGCCGCATGAGCGGCGATCTCGCGGAAATTGCTGAGGATTTGCCGGCCGTGCTCGGTGCCGATCGACTCGGGGTGGAACTGCACGCCGTGGAAAGGCCGGCCCTTGATCCGGAGGGCCATGATGAGCCCGTCGCCGCGCGTCCGCGCGGTCACCTGGATCTCGGCCGGGAGGTCGTCGTCATCGACGATGAGGGAGTGGTAGCGCACCACCTTGAACGGGCTGGGCACGCCGAGGAACAGCCCGGTGCCGTCGTGCTCGACCTCCGCGACCTTGCCGTGCATCACCCGCGGGGCGTGCCGGACGCGCGCGCCGAACCGCGCCGCGAGCCCCTGGTGGCCGAGGCAGACCCCGAGGATCGGCGTGTCGGTCAGCGCCTCGATCACCTCCGCGCAGACGCCGAAATCAGCCCGGCGCTCGGGGCGGCCAGGGCCGGGCGAGATGACGATGCTGTCGATCTCCAGGTCCCTGATCTCGGCGAGCGAGAGGCTGTCGTTCCTGACGATGATCGGCTTCTCGCCGTTCACCTCCCAGAGGTACTGCCCGAGGATGTGGGTGTACGAGTCGTAGTTGTCGATCAGGAGTGTCTTCACGGCGAAGCTCCCCTGGGGGCCCGCGAGGACGCGGTCAACGTGGGCAACGTGGGCAACGCAGGCGGTACGGGCGAGCCGGCGCGGGCGAGGCGCCCGGGCAGCGGCCCTCGCCTCAGGGGCGGATGATGGCGGCGAGCATGGCCTGGAGCTTGAGCTGCGTCTCCACCAGCTCGGCCTCGGGGCTGGAGCCCGCGACCACCCCGACGCCGGCGACCATCCGGGCGCGCGCGCCGTCGACCGTGGCGCTGCGGATGCCGATGAACCAGTCGCCGTCGCCGCGGGCGTCGACCCAGCCCACGAGCCCCGCGTAGAGCCCGCGCCGGATCCCCTCGTGCGCGACCAGCCAGGCCTCCGCGGCGCCGCGCGGCGTGCCGCAGACGGCGGGCGTCGGGTGCAGCCGCGCGGCCAGCGTGAGCGCGTCCGGCGCCGTCTCCCTGAGCTGGCCGTGGATCGACGTGCCGAGGTGCATCACGTTGCGGAGGCTCAGGATCGACGGCTCGCTCGGGACGTCGAGCGACGCGCACTCCGGCCCGAGCGCCGCGGCCACGGCCTCCACCACGAAGCGGTGCTCGCGCTGGTCCTTGGCCGACTTCCGCAGGACCTCCGAGAACCGGCGGTCGGCGTCGACGTCGGCGGAGACCGCGTAGGTGCCGGCGAGCGGGTGCGAGGAGACCGCGCGCGCGCGGCGCGAGAGCAGGAGCTCCGGGCTCGCGCCGAGGAAGCCGTCGAAGTGGAAGATCGCGCACGAGGGGTACAGCGCGGTCAGGCGGCGGAGGACCTCCTCGACGACGATGGGCCGGTTCGCCTCCACGTCGACCGCGCGCGCCACCACGACCTTGGAGAGATCCCCGCGCTGGATGTC
Organism: Sorangium sp. So ce1153; assembly: GCF_051521595.1. Lineage (NCBI taxonomy): Bacteria > Pseudomonadati > Myxococcota > Polyangiales > Polyangiaceae > Sorangium > Sorangium sp. So ce1153. The sequence continues at coordinate 8,793,940 of NZ_CP150361.1, read as the reverse complement.
CGCCACCGCGTGCGCGATGCGCGCGCACCACTCGTCGTGGGGGAGCGCCGACCTCAGCGTGAAGCTGTCGGGCGAGCGCCGGTGGGCTTCGGCCCGCGCCCGCTCGAGGTGCGGCGCGGGGGCGGCGCCCTCGCCGATGGTGGTGACCCACGCGGTCCCGTCGGGCGCCATGCCGACGAGCTGGGCAGGCACGATGAGCGCGGCCGGCTCCGTCCGATCGAAAGGAAGCGCGCCGAGCGCCACCGGGCCGCAGCCCGGTCGGCCCACGGCGTCGGCGGCGCCGATCGACGAGAGCACCTCCCGGATCCACGCCACGCCGCCCTCGACGCCGTGCGGCAGCTCCAGGCGGGCCGCCACCCCGTGCGCGATCAGCTGCGCGCTGGGGTGCATCCAGACGCGCGCGTCGTCCCCCGCGAGCGCCGAGACGCCGCCGGGCAGCCTCGCGAGCGTGTCGGCGTCGAGCCGGATGGTGCGGGCGACCAGCCGCGCTGCCTCGCGCGGGGCATCGGCCGAAGAGGAGAACGTCAGGGGAGTCATGCACCGCCGTGCGCAGGCCGGTTTGAGCTCGTCCTGCTCGGCAGGAACAGTCTGGAGCCAGCAGGCCAAGCGCCCGCGGCGCCATGCCGGATCGCGAGCGCCGGCCGCGCAGCGTCGGCTCTACCGCCTCCGGATGGGCTCCGCAAGCGCAAAGCAGCCTGCGGAAGACGCACGCTGGACGGATCTAGCCGTGGAATCGCGCCGCAGAGATCGCGCGATGCGCGCCGCCTCGCCGACTGCTTGCCGCGAGCTTGCCGCGCGCCTGTCCACGCATGAGCCCGGGGATCTGTCGCGGAGCGGCGGTGCGATCCCTTGCCCCGGAGCGCGCATCTGTTCGATGCTGCCGCGGGCCTCACCCGTCGCGGCGCTCGTGAGCGGCGCGTCTCGATGTACCGAGTGCCCCCGGGCACGCGGAAACCCTCGGAACAGAGCTCAGAAAGGATCCTGCGATGGACCTGACTCCGCAGCACGACCTCCGCGCCCTCCGCACCACGGCGCTGGTCCTCTTCGTCGTTGGCCTGTGCGCCTGCCGCGGCGGCGAGAAGAGCCCGCCCGCGGGCGAGAGCCGCCCTGGCGCCGCCCCGACGGCGACCGCGGCCGCGGTCGCGGAGGCGCCGGGCGAGAAGGTGATCAAGCTGCAGCCCCCCGCGGTGCCGAACGCCGCCGAGGCGAAGAAATACGCCGGCAGCAAGCTCAAGTATTACAGCGAGCCGCTGGGCGTGGGCGCCGAGCTCGACAAGGTGATGGTCAAGCAGTTCCAGCAGGACACCGGCATCGAGGTGACCATCATCCCCCGGCCCAAGGACGCGACCGAGACCTACGCTGTCTATCAGCGCCTGTTCCAGGCGCAGTCCGGGGACGTGGACGTCATGATGCTGGACGTCATCTGGCCCGGCGCCTTCGCCCAGAACCTCGTCGATCTGAAGGAGAAGCTCGGCGAGGCGGCGAAGCAGCACATCGAGAGCATCGTCCAGAACAACACGATCGACGGAAAGCTCGTGGCGATGCCGTGGTTCACCGACTTCGGCCTGCTCTACTCCCGCACCGATCTGCTGGAGAAGTACGGCTTCCAGAAGCCGCCGGAGACGTGGGACGAGCTCGAGCAGATGGCGAAGAAGATCCAGGAAGGCGAGCGGGCGAGCAACCCGAACTTCCTCGGGTTCGTCTGGCAGGGCAAGGCCTACGAAGGGCTGACCTGCAATGCGCTGGAGTGGATCGCCTCGCACGGCGGCGGCGCGATCATCGAGGGCGGCAAGATCACCGTGAACAACCCGGGCGCCCAGAAGGCGCTCGCGCGCGCCAAGGGCTGGGTGGGCTCGATCTCCTCGGCCGGCGTGACGAGCTACGAGGAGGAGGACGCCCGCAACACGTTCCAGGGCGGGAACGCCGCCTTCATGCGCAACTGGCCGTATGCCTACGCCGCGGGCAACGCGGAGAAGTCGCCGATCAAGGGGAAGTTCACCGCGGGCCCGCTGCCGCACGAGCCCGGCCAGAAGAGCTCGGGCACCGTCGGCGGATGGCAGCTCGCCGTCTCGAAGTTCTCGCCGCAGAAGGACGCGGCCATCGAGCTCGTGCGCTACCTGACGAGCCCTGAAGCGCAGAAGTTCCGCGCGACCGCCGGCTCGTTCATCCCGACGATCCCGTCGGTGCAGCAGGACGCGGAGGTGGTGAAGTCGCTGCCCTTCCTGGCGAACGCGAAGGACATCGCGCTCGTGCCGCGCCCCTCGAACACCACCGGCGCCCGGTACAACGAGGCGTCGATCGCGTTCTTCCAGGGCGTCAGCCAGGTCCTGCAGGGCAAGGATCCGAAGGAGGTGCTCGGGCAGGTGGAGCAGCGCCTCACGCGCGCGCTCCGGTGATCCTCCTGTGAACGCTCGGCCGTGCCGGCCGCGTGGAGGCGCCTCGACCCTCCCGCGGCCCGCGCGCCGCTCCCGAGCCCCCGGCCACACCACTTCGCGAGGACGGATGATCTCATGAGCACGCCGGCGAACATCAAGTCCACGAGCGCCACGAGCGCGGCGGCCCGCGCCGACAGCACGTCGTTCGAGGCGCGGCGCCGGCGGCGCGCCTGGCTGTTCCTCCTGCCGACGCTCGTCGTCGTCGCCTTCATCGCGCTCTATCCGCTCGCCGAGACGTTCTACCTGAGCTTCACGAACGCGCGCCTCGGCACCGGGGAGCCCGCCAGGTTCGTCGGAGCGCAGAACTACGCGGACCTCGCGCAGGACAGCTATTTCCACGACGCCGTCCTGCTCACGGTCCTCTTCACGGTCGTCACCGTGCTGAGCGAGCTCGCGCTCGGGCTCGCCGTCGCGCTCGTCGTGAACTCCCAGTTCAAGGGGCGCTCGGCGGTGCGCGCGGCCATGCTCATCCCCTGGGCCATCCCGACCGTCATCTCCGCCCAGATGTGGAAGTGGATGTACAACGACGTCTACGGCGTCTTCAACGACCTCCTCGTCCACCGGCTCGGCGTCCTGGACCGCAACGTCGCCTTCGTCGCCGATCCCGACGTGTCCTTCTGGGCGGTGGCGCTCATCGATATCTGGAAGACGACGCCGTTCATGGCGCTCCTCCTGCTCGCCGGGCTGCAGCTCATCCCGAGCGATCTCTACGAGGCCGCGCGGGTCGACGGCGCGACGGCGCTCCAGCAGTTCACCCGCATCACCCTGCCGCTCCTCAAGCCCTCGATGCTCGTCGCGCTCATCTTCCGCACGCTCGACGCGCTCCGGGTCTTCGACGTCTTCTTCGTCATGTTCGGCAACCGGCCGGACATGCAGACCATGGCGACGTACGCCCAGCAGACCCTGGTCAGCATCTCGAACATCGGCTACGGCTCGGCGGTCTCCGTCGCGCTCTTCTTGATCATCGCGGTGTTCATCATGATCTATCTCGCGGTGTTCCGCACCGAGGAGGCGTGAGATGAGCGCCTCTCCGCGCGACTCAGGGGCGCGTCGCTCGCCGGGACAGGGCGCCTTGCGGGCCCTGTTCTACGTGCTCGTCGCCTCGATTGTCGTGTTCACCGTCTTCCCGTTCGTCTGGGCGTTCATCTCCTCGATCAAGCCCGACGACGAGCTCTTCACGACCCCGGTCCGCTACTGGCCCGGCCGCGTGACGCTCGACAACTACCGGCTCGTGCTGGAGAACGGCGAGTTCCAGACGGCGCTCCTCAACAGCGTGATCGTCGCCGTCTCGGTCACGGCGGTGTCGCTCGCCGTCGGCTCCCTGGCGGCCTATGCGCTCGGGAGGTTCCAGTTCCGCGGGCGCAGCGTGGTGCTCTACACGGTCCTGGCGATGACCATCTTCCCGCAGATCGCCGTCCTCGGCGCCCTGTTCGAGATGATCAACTTCTTCAAGCTCTACAACCAGCTCCCCGCGCTGATCTTGACGTACCTCATCTTCACCCTCCCCTTCACCGTGTGGGTGCTGACCGGCTTCCTGAAGGCGATACCGCGCGAGGTCGAGGAGGCGGCGTACGTCGACGGCGCGACGCCCTGGCAGGTGTTCACGAAGATCATGCTGCCGCTCTCGGTCCCCGGGATGGCGACGACCGGCATCCTCGCCTTCATCGCCGCCTGGAACGAGTTCCTCTTCGCGCTCTCCTTCACCCAGACGCCGGACAAGCGCACGGTGACCTACGCGATCCAGGCGTTCTCGACGTCGACCAGCGGGGTCTACGAGATCCCCTGGGGGCAGACGATGGCGGCGTCCATCGTCGTGACCGTGCCGCTCGTGGTGCTGACGCTGGTCTTCCAGCGGCGCATCCTCGCGGGGCTCACGGCCGGCGCGGTGAAGGGCTGAGCCGCGCGGCGGGGGCGGCAGGTCACGCGCGCCCCCACGGGAAGCGGAGCCAGCGAGGGCCGTAGACGGCGCCGAGATCGCGCAGCCCCGAGAGCAGCACGCCCGCGGCCATCGCCGGCAGGATCACGCGGAGGAGCAGCGGCGCCTCCCAGCGGGAGAAGCCGGTGGGGGCGAGCGACCACCGCCAGAGCTCGGGGAGGAGATGGGCGAGGGCGCCTCCGTAGATGATGCCCATCACGGCGTGCATCACCCGCTCTCCCGCGTAGACGCCGCCGAGCGGCCTGCGGACCGAGTCCTCGACGACGAAATCGCGCAGCGTGATCGCGATCTCCGCGAGGAGGAGCGCCGCGAGCCCCCACGCCGCGAGCCCCTCCCAGCGCACGAAAGGCAGCGTGGCGAAGAGCACCGCGTACAGGAGGTCGCGGACGCCGTGCAGGAGCAGCTCGGGCGCGGTGCCGGGCACGCCGCCGGGCAGGCGCGCGCGCCACTCGTGGTAGTAGAGCGTGTCGAAGGCGCCGAGCGCCCCCTGGACGGCGAGGAGGACGAGCGCCGTGATCATGCGCCCTCGCCGGCGCGCGCGGAGGGCGTCGCGCCTTCGCCAGCGCGCGCGGAGGGCGTCGCGCCCTCGCCGGCGCGCGCGGTCGCGCCCTCGCCGGCGCCCGTGACGCGCCCTTCGTACGAGACGAGCAGCCCGGCGATGGGCGCGAAGATCCGCACGTCGACATGCACCTCCTCGCTCGCTGCCTCGGCGCGCCCCTCGACCCTGGGAGCGAGCCACCGGGGCAGCGGCAGCCCGAAGCCGCGCAGCCCGAACGTCGAGCCGACCTGCTCGAAAACGAGCGCTCCGCCGTCGGCGCGGAGCCGGAACCAGCACTGGACGAGGCCGAGCGCCTCCACCAGCAGATCCCCCGAGCGCCACTGCGACGAGCGGAGCAGGCGAGCCCCGAACGTGCGGATCCACCGCTCGCCGTCGGCCGACGGCTCGACGACGAGCGTCACGGCCACGTCCTCCGCGGCCTCGGGCATGCGCAGCAGGGCGGCGAGCAGGCGCGCCGCGAGGCCGCGACCGCGGCGCACGCGGAAGCGGCCGCGAGCGCGCGCGCCGCCCGCGTGGAGGCGCTGGACCGGCAGCGCGAGAGCGGCCCACGCGGCGCCGAGGAGGGCAGGGTAGAGGGCAGGCATCGGAGCATCGCGCCTCGCTGGCTCAGGCCGTGGGCGCGCCTCGCGCGAGGGCTCTGCGTATCGACGACGCACGACGCGCGACGCGCGACGGCGAGGGTCAGCCGTCCTCCGGGAGCATCTCGCGCGGCAGCGCGGGGCTCCTCGGGGCGACGGCCGCGTCGGCCAGGTCGCGGACCTTGACGAGGATCGCCTGCTCCGCGTCGCTCTCCGCCTCCTCGCAGAGCGACCGGATCTGCCAGAGCAGCTTGCGCGTGCGCCGCAGCTCGAACACGAGCCATCGGGTCTCCGGCCGCGCCTCCAGCGGGTGACGCTCCAGCTCGACCTCGATCTCGCGGATGCGCTCCTCGATCTGCTCACCCGTCGGAAAGATGCGGCCGTTCCCGTGACAGTCCTTGCACAGGTAGGGTCCGGAGTCCGTGTTGATCTCGCCTTCGCCGTAGCAGCTCGCGCACGTGATCAGATCGTAGGAGTTCATGGCCGGCACTCTATCCGATCCTGCGGCTGCCGGAGGCAGCGCAGCTGCGCCCGGCGCGCGAGGGCGCCGAGGACGCGCGAGCGCGCGCCTGGAGCCCGCGCTTCCTTGGCGCCCGCGCGCGCCGCAGCGACGCCGCGGGCGCGGCGCTCGCGGCCGTCGTCTTCGTGGCTCGTGGCTCGTGGCTCGTGGCGCTATCGATCGCGGCCGCGGTGCGCTATCGAGCGCGGGACGTTGAGGACGCTCCTTCACGAAGCGCGCCGAGCGCAGCGGCAGCCCGAGATCGCGGGCCTGGCCGGCAGCGGACCTGGCCCGGCGCGCGATCGCGGCGCCCTGGCCCAAGCTCGCCGCGGTCCGCGCGTCCTACCTCCGCTTGCGTCGTTCCTTGCGATAATGGGAGGCCTCCCGTGACCTGCCCTCGTCCCTCGCGCTGGGGCGCGCTCTGCGTCCTCGCCCTGTGCGCCGTGTCCCTCGGCTCGCCACGCGTCGCCCAGGCCGCCCCGCCGTACCCGCGCCTCGCCGTCCACCGGGCGCCGTCGGCAGAGGGCTGTCCCGACGCGCTGTCGCTGGCGGCAGCGGTCGAACTCCTGATGAAGCAGCCCGCCCTCGACCCGGTGAGCTCCCCCGCGAGCGCCGGCGGCGGCCCGGCGGCCCCCGGGGGCGATCCAGCGAGCGCGGGAAACGATCCGGCGAGCGGCGCCGCGGCGGCGACTATCGGGGGCCCTTCGGGCGGAGCCGCGGCGGCGAACACCGGCGCGCCCTCGAGCGCCGGGGCCCCTTCGGGCGGCGCGGCGGCGGCGAACACCGGCGCGCCCCCGAGCGCCGCCCCTGCTGCAGCCGCCATTCCGCCTTCGAACGGCGCCGGTGCAGTCAGCGGCGCGCCTCCGGGCGCCGTCGCCCCGGCGAGCGCCGGCGGCGCCGCGCCCGAGTACGAGGTCCACTTCCTCCGCACCGAGTCCACCTACACCGCGATCCTCCAGGCCGGAGGCCGCGCCCGGCAGCTCTCGTCGGAGCCAGGGGCGGCCTGCGACGAGCTCGTCGGGGCGCTGGCGCTGACGATCGCCATCCTGCTCGACAGCGAAGCAACCCCGGCGACCACGCCGGCCCCTGTCGCGCCGGCCCCTGTCGCGCCCGCGCCGGTCCTGCCCGCGCCCGCGCCGCCGCCCCCGTCGCGTCCGGCGCCGGGCTGGGACGTCTCGGCCGAGCTAGGCGCCGCAGGGACCGTGGGCGTCCTCGACCCCCTCCAGCCGGCCGTCATGGGCGAGCTCTCGCTCCGGCGCCGCGCCTGGTCGGCCGGCCTCGGCGCCGTGTGGCTGCCGCGCCAGGAGATCGACGTCGTGCCAGGCGCCGCTTCGATCGGGCTCGTCGCCGCGGCTGCGCGCGGCTGCGCGACGATCACCGGCGAGCTCGACGGCTTCCGGCTCTCGGCCTGCGCGGCCTCGCTGCTCGGCGCCGTCCACGGCGCGGGCAAGGGGCTCGCCACGGATCGCCAGGCCTCCGCGCCCTGGTTCGCCGTCGGCGGCTCGGCCATCGCCGAGGGACCTCTGTTCGGCACGCGCGCGCTGGGCTGGTCCGCGCGCGCGACGCTCCTCGTGCCGGTCGCGCGGGCGCGCTTCACGGTCGACCGCCGCTCCGGCAGCGAGGCCGGCGCGCCCGTGACGACGGAAGCCGTGCTCGACCCCTCGCCGGTGGGGTTGCTCGTCGGCCTGGGCGCCCGCGTTTCGATCTTCTGAGCCCGCGTGTCGATTTTCTGATGGCCCGGGAGGAGACCCTCCACAGACGGGGTGAGCATGACGAGAAGCGGCAGGACAGAATGACCTTCGGGGAGGTCTATGCGCAGCATTTTCGGTTCGTGTGGCGATCGCTGCGCCGGCTCGGCGTGCCCGAGAGCGACGCCGCCGACGCGGTCCAGGACGTGTTCCTGGTCGTCCACCGGCGGCTGCCCGAATTCGAGGGTAGGTCAAAGATTACTACCTGGCTTTACAGCATCTGCTTTCACGTCGCCCGCGACCGGCGCAAGCTCGCGCACATGAGGCGTCGCAGCCACGACGACGAGCCGCTGCTCGACTGCCCCGACGACAGGGCCGACGTCGGCGCCCAGGCGGAGCGGCGGCAGGCGATCGCGATGCTCGAGGTCATCCTCGACGAGCTGCCCCTCGAGCAGCGCGCCGTGTTCACGCTCTTCGAGCTCGACGGTATGGGCGGCGAGGAGGTCGCGGAGCTGCTCGACGTCCCGCTCGGGACCGTCTATTCGCGCCTCCGCCTTGCGCGGGACGCGTTCCGCCGCGCCGTCGCGCGCCTGAACGCGCGCGACCAGTTCCGCGTGGGCGGGCCCCAGGTCACGAAGTCGCAGCCCGTGCTGAAGGCGGCGGCCGTCGACGCCGGGATCTCGGCCGTGGAGCGCGCGCCTGCCGCGCTGGGGCCCTCGTCGAATGTCCTCCCTCTGCCCGGGGTCGAGCGGCAATCCGTCTGGAAGCGCGCGGGAGGGGAGCGATGAGCGATCCCTTGCGCTGGCTCGACGCCGAGGTGAGCGCCCTCGAAGCAGAGCGCGAGCTCCTTCGCGCAGCTCCGCCGGTGGACCCACCCGACGGCGAGCAGGAGCGGATATGGGCCGCGATGGCCGCGCAGATCGGCATCGCCGCCGGGGCGGCCTCTCTCGGCGGGGCTCAGGGCGCCGGGGGAGGGGCGCTCTCGGGCAACGCGGTCGGCGCGGGGAACGCGGTCGGCGCGGGCAACGCGGTCGGCGCGGGCAACGCGGTCGGCGCGGGGAACGCGGTCGGCGCGGGCAATGCGGTCGGCGCGGGCAACGCTGCGGGCGCGGCCGCGGCCGGCGCTGGCAACGCTGCGGGCGCGGCTGCGGCAGGCGCGGGCAAGGTCGCCGCCGCCGCGGCTGCGGGCAAGGCGGCGGCGGTCGTCACGGGAGGCGGGAGCCTCGCCAGCGCTGCCGGGGTCGCGGGCGCTGCCGGCGCGGCGGGGATCGTGAAATCGATGCTCCTCGGCGCGGCCGGCGGGGTCCTGTTCCTCGCCGGCTACGCGGTCGTGGTCCCGTCGGCCGAGGCGCCGCCGGCGCAGGTCGTCGAGGCCGCGCCGGCCGACGCCCCGCCGGTCGTCGCGCCCGCGGCGCAGCCGGCGAGCCGGAAGCCGGTCGCGGACGCGGGGGCGGCGGCGCCTGTCGAGGCGCCTCGACAGGTCGTGGCGGCGCGGCCAGTGGCGGCGCCGCTGCCGGAAAGGGCCGTCGTGCCGGCCTCGCGCCGCGTGACCGCGGCGCCCGCGCCCCCCAGGCCGGGCGCGCCGCGGCCAGAGCGCGCCGAGAGCGCGCCGCCTGCGGCTGCGCCAGCGGCGGACGGCACGGACGCCGCGCCCGCGCTGGAGGCGGACAGCACCGGCGCAGCGCCAGCGGCGGAGACCGCAGGCGCCCCGCTCGGCGCGGACGGCGCGTCCAGCCCGGCGGCCCTGCGGGAGAGCCGGATGCGCGAGGAGCTGAAGCTCCTCGGTGACGCGCGCGCGGCGCTCCGGGGCGGCGACGCCGCCGGCGCGCTGAGGATCATCGAGCAGGCCCGGCTCCGCTTCCCGGGCGGCGCGCTGGCGCAGGAGCGGGAGGCGCTCACCATCGAGGCGCTCTGGCACAGCGGCCAGCGCGCGGCAGCGGCGCAGCGCGCGTCGGCGTTCCTCCTCGCCTATCCCTCGAGCCCCCACGTCTCTCGCCTCCAATCCTTCACCCACTAGAGAGGGGGGCGCCCGCTTCGGATACGGGCCCATCTCGACGTTTTCGGTGCTCGGCGTCCTTTCGTACGCCTGCGCGCCGAAAACGCCGATCTGGGCCCGTCTCCTGTGCGGGCGCCCCCCTCTCTGCGACGGCGGAGCAGTAAAGAGAGATAGGGGGTCGGGGCTAAGGGGAGAGAGCGCCGCCGGGGGCCGTGGACGCTGTGTCGGCTGCATTCCGTATGGTCAAGGGATCTTTGTTTGAGGCACTCCGAGATGCTCGGGGGCGGATACGTGCGCCATCGAGAGACGCGATGGGCGGGGGGCGCGGAGGGTTGTTGGGGGAGATGCTTTTTTTGAAATGGGAAGGTGGTCGAGCGCCCATTCACGCTCTGTCATAGCCGGTCTTCGGCGGCGCGCTCGTCGGCTCCGCTCAAGGAGGGATCATGTCATTCAAACTCTCACGAACCTTGTCGCCGTGCCTCGTCCTGGGCGCCATCGCGCTCACAGCATGTAAGGTGGATGTGTCTCTCGGCGGGGCAGGGGCCAGCTCGAGCTCGGGAGTCGGCGGCGCCGGGGGCGCAGGCAGCGGGGGCACGGGCGGCATCGACCCCAGCACCAGCGTCACCAGCAGCGCCACGGGCATAGGAGGCTGGGAGCCGCCGGAGTTCACGCCGGACAAGGTCGACCTCCTGTTCGTGATCGACAACTCCGGCTCGATGGCGGACAAGCAAGAAGTCATGCGCCTGGCGCTCGCCGACTTCGTCTCCGGCATGACCAACCCGACCTGCGTGGACCCGACCGGCTCCCCGGTGAACGAGCAGCCCTTGAGCGGGCTGAGCGCATGCCCGGAAGGCTCGCTACGTGTGCGCACCCCCGTGAACGACATGCACATCGGCGTCATCAGCAGCAGCCTCGGCGGCCACGGGTCAGGCGCCTGCCCGCAGGCTACGTCCCGCTCGAATGTGGATATGGCCCACCTCCTTGCCCGCTCCAATCCGGACGGGGAGAACGATCTGCCGACCTACCAGGACAGGGGCTTTCTCGTGTGGGACGCGACCGGGAGCCACGATCCCGCAGGGGACTCCGATCCGGTCGCGCTCGCCACCAAGCTCGGCAACATCGTGCAAGGGGTCGGGCAGGTAGGGTGCGGCTTCGAGGCGCCCCTCGAGAGCCTCTATCGCTTCCTCGTCGATCCCGAGCCGTACCAGACGATCTTCGTCCAGTCGGACGTCGCCGTGCCGGAAGGGATCGACCAGACGGTCCTGCAGCAGCGGAAGGACTTCCTCCGGCCGGACTCGCTCCTGCTCATCGTGATGCTCTCCGACGAGAACGACTGCTCGATCAGGGAGGAAGGCAGGAACTTCCTCGTCGCCGAGACGAGGAACGGCTTCCGGATGTGGCGGCCGCGGAGCGAGTGCGCCACCGATCCGAACAATCCGTGCTGCAGATCCTGCTCTCAGGATCAGAGCGGCTGCCCCGTGGACCCGACCTGCGCCGGCGCTGACGGCTTCCCCGCCAGGCTGTCCCAGGAGGAGGACCCGGTGAACCTGCGGTGCTGGGACCATAAGCGCCGCTTCGGGTTCGACTTCCTCTACCCGATCGAGCGGTACACCCAGGCGCTCTCGTCGCCCACCGTGCTGGACCGGAGCGGGAACCTCGTGCCGAACCCGATCTTCTCCGACCTCGATCCCGAGGACGACAACTCGCGGACCCGCGGGCCCCAGCACATCGTGTTCACCGGCGTCGTCGGCGTGCCGTGGCAGGACCTCGCGCGCCTGAACGCGAACGGCCAGCCCGATCTGCTGGACGGGCTCAATCAGGACGGCCTGCCGGTCGGCGGCAACAAGAGCGCCGCGGAGCTCGGCGATCCGCTGCCCGGGGGCAGCGTCAGCAGCACCTGGCGGGTCATCCTCGGCGATCCGGCGAGCAACGTCTCGCCCGCGGATCCGTTCATGGTCGAGTCGAGGGCACCTCGGTCGGGCGCGAACCCGATCACCGGCGATCACACCGTCCCGCCGTCCGCCACGGGATGGAACGCGATCAACGGCCGCGAGTACACGATCCCGCAGGGGAGCACTGGAGATCTCCAGTACGCTTGCATCTTCAACCTCCACGAGGAGCGTGTGTGCGACGAGATGGCCCAGAGCTGCGACTGCAGAAGCATCATCGGCCAGACCAACGACAGCCCGCTTTGCGAGCCTGAAAGCGGGAACGATCCGGAGGACCCCCTGCCCCGGACCACGACGCAGGTCAAGGCCAAGGCCTACCCGGGCATCCGCGAGCTGCAGCTGATCCAGAGCCTCGGCGATCGCGGCGTCGCCGGCTCGATCTGCCCGGCGCAGATCGAGGACGCCTCCTCGCCCGACTACGGCTATCGGCCGATCATGAACTCGGTGCTCGACCGGCTCTCCACCGCGCTCTGAGCGCGACGGCGAACGACCGAAGCGACCCGTGCACGGGGCGGCGCGCTGCATGCAGGCGCCGCCCCGGCGCACAAGGGGCGAGGACCTCCGCGCATGAGGTCCGCCGATCCTCCAGCCAGACCGTTGGCACAACCGAGCCACGGCGAGACATCGCGATCGCGGTGCCCGCGCCGGGGACCGCGAGCTCCGCGCGAAATCCTGCGGTTTCCAGTGGCACCGAAGCTGCTTGAAGGCGGACGGGAGCGCGGGACGCCGCTCCTGGACGCTCCGCGGGCGAGCGCAGACCCCACCAGCTCAGGCGGTGGTCTCGACGATCGCACCGGCGGCGCTTCCCTCGGCGGCGCCCGCGCGCCAGGTTTGCCGCGCGGCCGCCCGTCCGGGGGCCGCAGCGGGGTTCGGACAGGTTCACTACGGAGGTTCTGATGCGCCACAAAGGACTGGCACTCTTGCTTATCGTGATCGGGCTCGTGGGCTGCGCCAAGGAGGACGGCGGCGACACAGGGGAGACGCAGGAGCCGCACGAGGCAGAGTCGTGCGGAGGGTTCCTCGGGACGGGCTGTCCAGAGGGGCTCGAGTGCGTCGACGATCGCTCGGACGACTGCGACCCGGCGCACGGCGGGGCGGACTGCCCAGGCGTGTGCGTCGAGGCGCGGCCGACGTTCTGCGGCGGGTTCGCGGGGATCGAGTGCCCGGAGGGGCTCGAGTGCGTGGACGACCCGAGCGACGACTGCGACCCGGCGCACGGCGGGGCGGACTGCGGCGGGATCTGCGTGGAGCCGAAGCCCACCGCGACGTTCTGCGGCGGGTTCGCCGGGATCGAGTGCCCGGAGGGGCTCGAGTGCGTGGACGACCCGAGCGACGACTGCGACCCGGCGCGCGGCGGGGCGGACTGCGGCGGGATCTGCGTGGAGCCGAAGCCCACCGCGACGTTCTGCGGCGGGTTCGCGGGGATCGATTGCCCGGACGGGCTCTTGTGCGTCGACGACCCGGACGACGGCTGCGACCCGGAGCACGGCGGGGCGGACTGCGGCGGGATCTGCGTGGTGGCGGAGCCCGCGGCGCCGTTCTGCGGTGGCATCGCCGGGATCGAGTGCCCGGAGGGGCTCGTGTGCGTGGACGACCCGAGCGACGACTGCGCCCCGCCGACCGGCGCGGACTGCGGCGGGATCTGCGTGAAGCGCTGAGCCGGCGCGCGCAGGCGGCGCGCCGTCCCGAGGGACGAGCGCGCTCCCTGCGCCAGGGCGCTCCGCGAGGGAGCGCCCCGCGCGGGTGGGCGCTCAGTACCGGTGCTTCCAGAGCAGGTCGAGGGTCGTCGCCGGGTTCTCACCCGTGGCCATGCCGGCCCGCACGGACCAGTCCCGGCGAAAGCGCCACTCGAGGCTCACCTCGGCGCGCGCCTGCGTGCCGGGGGCGTTGCCGGGCGCGGACCCTGCCCCCTGCTCGTTCCCCGTGGATGCCGCCTCGTAGCTCGCGCTCGCGGTCACCCGCTGCCCGAGCTGGTAGCCCACCGTGGTCTTCAGCGCGCCTTGGTCGGTCGTGTCCAGCTGCGTCTCGAAGTGCTGGAGCGGGCCGATGCTCTGGAGGATCATGTTGATCTGCGCGGACGCGAGCCCGGTGCCCACGCCGGCCGCGACCCCTCCCGCGGCGCTGCTGCCGCCGCCGGAGCCAGGCTCCTCGGTGGACGTGCCGCCCGCCAGCGTCCCCTCGGCGTACTGCTTGCCGAGCAGGAGCTCGGCGATCACCTCGTTCTCGGGGCGCGGGGGCTCGGAACGGAAGGTGATCTTCTCCTCGGTGATCGGGTTGAGCTCTCCGACGTAGTCGATGTAGATGCGCGTCCCCTCCGGCGTGTCGTGGAACGCCTTCACGTTCAGGTACGGGTTCGACGGATCGCCCTGCAGCGCGACGACGCCCGGCTCGATCTCGAACTCCTTGCCGATCACCTCGAGCTTGCCCGAGAGGACCTTCACGTTGCCCTGGATGCTGGTCTCCCCCGCGACCTTGATGCGCAGCGGGTGCGCCGGATCGCCGGACAGCGAGGCCTCCACCATGTCGCCCTCGACCTCGATCCTGCCGAGGTGGACGTCCATGAGAAGCGGCGTGCCGCCCGTGTTCTGCTTCGCCTCTTCCGTCGGCTCCGCCGGCGCCCGCCGCGCCTCGTACTCTTCCTGGCTGAGCGGCGCCGAGGTGGCGATGTCCTCGTTCTCGTCGAGCGGCTGCACGCTCCGCCCGATCGTCGGCGGCAGCGTCAGGTTGAGCGTGGGCACGTCGACGCGGACGGCGATCTGGTCGTCCCGGCTCTGCGCCGCGAGCACCAGCTTGCCGCGCACGTCGCCCATCGGCACGCCCTCCAGCGCGATCGGGAGATCCCGGTCCTCCGGGATCTCGAGCTCGGCGCGGGCGCTCCGGAAGGCGAAGCCTTCCATCTGGAGCGTCGCCTTCCCGCGGACCTGGCCGCTGCCGGCCTCCGCGCGGATGTCGTCGATGCGGAGCTCGCCGGAGGGGCTCGCGGTGACGCGGAACGAGGCGTTCTCGAACGGCTGGCCGATCGTGGCCACGTGGACGAGGCCCTTCGTGAGCCGCATCTCGCCGGAGAAGCCGGCCTGCGCGCCGAGCCCGAGCCGCACGTCGCCGTCGAGCACGCCGTCGAGCCGGTTCACCGAGCCCTGGACGAACGGCTCCAGCGCCACCAGCCGGAAGCGGTCGACCGAGAGCGACACCTCGGCGTTCTTGTCGTCCGTGAGCGTCGGGATCGCGTTCGCCTCCCACACGACGGGCGCCTCCGCCTTGGCCTCGAGCCGCCCGCCGCCGCGCCCGACGAGCCGCACGCCGGCCACGGCCGCCGTGCGCCCGGCGGCGCCCGGCGGCGCGATGTCGAATGACACCTCGGCGGTCTCGTACTGCGCGTCGGGGCCGAGCTTCAGGCCCGGGAACTCGAGGCGCGCGGCGACCTCGGGGGCCGCCTCAAAGAGGCCCCGCACCGTGACCTCGCCGCGCGCCTGGCCGCTGACCTGCATGTCGGCGAGGACGGGGATCTCGGCGAGCGGGAGGTCCGCGATCTTCGCCTCGAGGCTGCCGTCGCTGAGGAGCCGAGCGCCGTCTGCGCCGTTGAGGAGCGCGGCGGCGTTCGCGCCCAGCTTCGCCGTCGCGGTCAGGTACGTGCGCGGGCCGCGGAAAGCGTACGCGTCGAGCTGGGCCTTTCGCCCGTCGTAGACGAGCAGCGTGTCGAGCCGGAGCTTGCCGAGCGGCGAGGGGCTCCCGGTGCCGCCCACGTTCGCCGCCGTCGCGCGGGCCACGAGCCTGGGCTCGGCCATCGTCCCCGCGAAGTACACGTCGACCCCCGCGCCCCCGGACAGCACCGGGGTCCGCTTCCCGAAGGCCGCGAGCTCGGCGAGGTCGTTGAGCCGGCGGCGCGGCACCTGGAGGTGCGCCGTGACCGGCATGCGCGGGAGCGCCGCCGCCGGATTCGCCATGAGCGCCGGCAGATCCGCGTCGAACGCGGCCGAGAGCTCCGCCACGAGCTGGCGATCGAACACCGAGAGCGTGACGTTCGCGTCGCCCGTCTTCGCGTCGAGGTCGCCAGCGACCCGCGCGTCGAGCTTCCTCGACACCCACTCGGGCGCGCCGGTCTTCTCGTCGATGGGCCCCGCCGCGCGCAGGCCCTCGGTGCGGACCAGGAGGTTCCGCACCGACGGGAGCCGCTGTCCGGCCTCGCGCACCACCGCGAGGCGCGCGGTGAGCCGGCCGGCGAGCTCGCTCAGGGCGAGCTTCACCGGCGAGGCCTGCGCCAGGCACCCGAGCTGCCACGCGTCGGCCTCCATGCGCGCCGAGCCCGTGAGGGTCTGCCAGGTGCGCTCCGACATCAGCGAGCCGCGCAGGTTCGCCGCGCTCCCGTCGACGAGGACCCGCGCGATGGCGCCGTGGCACACAGGCGGCGGCGGCGTCTTCGGGCGCTTCGCCAGGTCGCCGACCGTGGCCGACGGCTTGCCAGGCGCCGCGCCCTGGCGCTGGGCTTCCCGCGACCGCGCCGGCGGCGGCTCGGGCGGCGCGATCAGGCGGACGAGGCCGTCGGCCTTGAGCGCCTCGCCGTCGACGCGCGCGGTCATGTTCATCGAGAGCCGCGGCGCCACGCCGGCCATGGATCCGTCCTCGAGCTCGACCAGCACGTGCCCGGCGCGGCGCTTCCCCCGGCCGTGCATCGACACGTCGAGGTTGGCGAGGCCGCCGACCCCGAGCGGCACGCCGGCGACGTCCGCGATGCGCTCGAGGTGGAGCGCCGTGCCGCGGAGATCGCCCTCGATCTCGTCGCCGACGAGCGACAGGCTCCCCTGGAGCTCCCCGACGCCGTCGCCGCGCAGCGCGAGCTCGCGGACGGCGATGCCGCGATCCCACGCGACGCGGGCCGCCTGCGCGACCATCTCGTCGTCGCCGCGCGCCACCTCGACGCGGACCCGCCGCGCCTCGCTCCGCGCGATGTCGAGATCGGCCGAGGCGGAGATCCGGCGCTCCGCGCTGGCGAGCGACGCGCGGACGCGCGGCGCGGTGACCGGCCCGGCGGCGCTCGCCGCGACGCTGTCGAACGCGTACTGCTGCGCGCGGAGGTCCGCCCCGCGGAACGCGCCCTCGATCGTGAGCTTGTCGAGGGGCCCCGTCGCCTTGGCCCTGACCTCGCCGCGCCCGAGCTGCAGATCGGAGCCGACGCGGAGCCCGGCGACGCGCACGGTCGCCTTGGCGTCGAGCTGGTCGTCCTTGAGCGCGCCCTCGACGTGGAGCGCGGCGCTGCCGTGGATGCCGCTCGGGACGTGCCGCACCGCGCTGAGCGACGGGATCTCGCTCCGCGCCTCGAACTGGATCTCCCCCTCCTTCGAGAGGGCGACGGTCGCCTCGATCGGCGCGCCGGGCTCGCGGATCGTCGCGGCGGCCCGCAGCGCCCCGCGCTCGAAGGTCGCGCGCGCCTCGGTCGCGGGCACCTGCTGCCCGACGACGAGGAACGGCTCGGTCCTGGCCTCGGCGACGATGCGCGGCCCGCCCTCCTCGTCGAGGGTGATGTCGCCGCGCGCCTCCGCGCTCACCCGCGCGGCCGGGGCCGCCGCGCCGACGAAGGCGCGCGGGTCGAGCTCGGTGATCCGCACCTCGGCCGTGATGCGCTTCGGATCGAGCGCGTCGAGCCGCGCGCGGGCGGAGATCTCGCCGGTCACGGCGTCGTCGCTGACGAGCGGATCGAGCACCGCGACGCGCGCGGTGACGGAGAGGTCCGAGAGCGGCCCGTCGGCCGTGACGAGGACCGAGAGCGGCCGCGCGAGCGGCACGCTGGGGTCGATCGCGAGGGCCGCCTCGGGCGTCACGCGCGCCGACGAGACCCGCGCCGAGAGGCGCTCGTCCTTCAGGGTCCCCTCGGCCGTGATCGGGATGGCGCCGACGCTCCCCTCGAGCTTCGCGGTGAGCGCCATGGGCGCGTCGGCGGGGACGTCCACGCTGCCGGCGACGCTGGTCGCCTCGACCGGGACCGGCAGCAGGCGCCGCTCGGTGATGCGCACGCGCTCGAGCGCGTACTGGCTCTGATCCGCGACGACGATGGCGCCGGCGAAGTCCTCGATGGTGGCGTCGATGGGGCTCTCCGGGGCGACCGTGCCGTGGACCGCGGCGCGGTCGAGGACGATGCGCGAGAGCTCGAGGCGGAGCGGCCGCCCGTCCTCGGCGGGCGGCTCCTCCGACGGCTTCGGCGTGAACGCCTGCGCGAGGGTGAGGGCGCCTTGCTGGTCCTGCTCGAGCAGGACGTCCGCGTCGCCGACGCGGACGAGCGGGATCGTGATCGCGAGGTCCCCGTCGCCGAGGAGGAGCTCCTTCACGATCGAGAGCGCGTTGAAGTCGGCGTGCACGCCGTTGACGCGCAGGAGCTCCGTGCCGCTGGGGTGGCGCACCGTGACCGTGGAGACATCGGCGGTGAAGAGGCCGAGACGATCGATGTGCGCGATCTCGATCTGTCCCTCCAGGCTGGACCGCAGGATGTCGTTGACGAGCTGCCTTGTCAGGTTGCGCGTCGAGGCGGCGTTCAGGTGAACGACAGCGCCGACACCCACGGCGGCGACGAACACGCCCCCCAGGCCGAGCACGGTGGCCGACACGGCGGCCGTGCGGGCGAGCGCCCGGCGAAAGCGGCCCTGCCGGTGCGGGCCGGCGGCGTGGGACACAGGAGGGGGAGGGGGCTCTTCGGGCATGGTGATCAGCTAGGGATGGCGGTGAGGACCGCAGCGCCGCGAGGCCAATGAAACACTAAATACGGAGAGACCTGATGGCCTCATGCAGAGCTCCCCGAGGGCGCGACACATGGCGGGGCGGCGAGGGGGAAGCAGGGGCCGCCGGCGGCAAAGCCCGCGCTGCCGGAAGCCCGAGCGCGCCCGCCGTCGACCGACGGCGGGCGCTTGCGTCGTCGCACGCCACGGGTGCGGAGCTCCGGCCCGCCTACGGTCCTCCCTGCGCGCGCGGGAAGTCGTGGCGCGGGACCTCGTAGGGCGAGGGATCGGGGATCTCGTGCGTGTGCGTGGGAGCGGGCACCTCGGGCTGGTGATTCCCCGGATCCCCTCCGGGCCGCGCCGGCGTCGTCCCCGGGAGCTGGATCTCGCGATCCGGCGACGTCTGGCCGGGCGAGCCCGGCGTCTCCGGCTGTTCGCCGGGAGGGCTCATCATCGGCTGCGCCACGCCGGGCCTCCAGGGCTCGCCGTTCGCTGGTTGAGAGGCGTTTCTCATGGCTTCACCCGTTCCTTTGCGTCACGACGGGACACGGCGCCCGAGGGCGAGCGAGATCACGGCGAGCACCAGGAAGGCGACGAACAGGATCTTCGCGATCCCCGCGGCGCTGGCGGCGATACCGCCGAAACCGAAGATGGCAGCGATGATCGCGATGATGAAGAAGGTGACAGTCCAGCCGAGCATGTTGTCCTCCAAGGTTTCTCAGGGGGTCGATCCGTTGTCTCGTGGAGACGACCTCAACGTGTGTCGTAGGTCGCAGGTCACGATTGCACCCTCCGTGCCGAGGGGCCGCAGAGGTCGGCGGCTGGCGCGCTCCGCGGCGTTCTGGCCCGGATGAGCCGGCCCGCGTCGGGCACGGCGCCGCTGTTTCCGTCCCGGGACGTGAGCGGGTCCCCATTTCGTGGGGCATGATGCCTCGACCGTGACAGGGTGGACCTGTGCGGGCGCGGAGACCTGGGCGCGCGGCGCCGGCGGCGCCGCGCTGCACCGAGCCTCCACGGGGACGCCCTACAACTTCCCGGATCGGGCGACTCGGGACGAGCTATAAGGACCTGGCCATGCCGAAATCGAAGGTTGCTGTCATCCGCACGTCCCCCGCGACGGTGCTCTCGGACTACCACCGGCTGATGAACCTGGCCGGTTACCAGGACGTTGTCGCCAAGGACGCGGACACGGCGCTCAAGGTGAACATCTCCTGGCACTTCTTCTACCCGAGCTCTTCCACGACGCCCTGGCAGCTCGAGGGCGTCATCCGGGCGATGACGCAGGACGGGTACTCGAAGGACCTGATCCACGCCTGCCACAACCGCACGGTCGTCATCGACGCCCACCTGGGCGAGCGGGAGAACAAGCAGGTCGACGTGGTGCAGGCGCACGGCCTACGCAACGTGCACCTCTACGAGGGCGAGGAGTGGATCCCGATCGGGGACGCGGTCGGCGATCTGCGCAAGAAGTTCCTCTGTCTGAACGAGGTGTACCCGAAGGGGTTCTCGATCCCGAAGCGCTTCATCGGCGAGAACATCATCCACCTGCCCACGGTGAAGACGCACATCTTCACGACGACCACGGGCGCGATGAAGAACGCCTTCGGCGGCCTGCTCAACGAGCACCGGCACTGGACGCACCCTGTCATCCACGAGACGCTCGTGGATCTCCTGATGATCCAGAAGAAGATCCACCGCGGGGTCTTCGCGGTGATGGACGGCACCTTCGCGGGCGACGGGCCGGGGCCGCGCTGTATGGTGCCGCACGTGAAGAACGTCCTGCTCGCGTCGGCGGATCAGGTGGCGATCGACGCGGTGGCGGCGAAGCTGATGGGGTTCGACCCGATGCGCGACTGCAAGTTCGTGCGCCTCGCGCACGACCTCGGCCTCGGGACGGGGGACGTGCGCGACATCGAGCTCGTGGGCGACCTGGACGCGGCGAACGAGAACTGGAACTTCGATGGACCGTTCAAGGAGATGACGTTCGCCTCGCGCAACCAGCACCGCATCTACTGGGGGCCGCTGAAGAAGCCGGTGGAATGGTCGCTCAAGACCTGGCTCGCGCCCTGGGCCTACGTGGCGTCGGTCACGTACCACGACATGTTCTGGTACCCGCGCTATGCGAAGGAGAAGATGGCGCCGGTGCTGGAGAGCCCGTGGGGGCGGCTGTTCGCGAACTGGGGCAAGGTGCAGCCCGACGCCGAGGGGCAGGGGTATCCCGACGTGGGGCAGGCGAGCCACGAGCTCGTCCGGACCGGGGTGCGGCACTTCCTGGAGGGCATGCGCCTCGTGGGGATGGCGGTGGCGGAGTCGCCGGAGATCCAGGTCCGCAAGCGGGCGCGCGCGCAGGCGGCCGGCGGGAGCGGGGCGCCGGCGGTGTAGGGGCTCCTGGGGGACGGTGCCAGGGAACGGCTGCGGGCGCGTGATCGGCGCCCGCAAGCCATCCGGCGGATGGCTCGCCAGCGTGCGCACAGGGAGCCCGTTCACCCTCTCGGGCCGGGCTATACTGGGCCGTGGTTGCCTGAGCAGGAGGTCAGCCTGTGACCGACGTGGATCAAATTTTTCAGGCCATCCAGGGCCTCCCGGTCCAGGAACGGCTGCGGCTCATCGAGCGCGTGGTCCATGAGCTCGCAGGCGGATCCGCCAGCGGGGG
Source organism: Sorangium sp. So ce1153 (assembly GCF_051521595.1). Lineage (NCBI taxonomy): Bacteria > Pseudomonadati > Myxococcota > Polyangiales > Polyangiaceae > Sorangium > Sorangium sp. So ce1153. Next base: position 8,772,943 of record NZ_CP150361.1, on the reverse strand, counting down.
ACTGCCCCGTGAGGCAGGCGAGGCGTCGTCCATGCTCGGCCTCTTCGCCGACGACCCCGAGGGCGTCGACGCGATGATGGAGGTCGTCCGGGAGAATCGTCGCTCTTCCACGTTGCGCGACGTCGAGGAGGAGGATGAGAAAAGCTCTCCTTGACACGGATATCCTGTCCGAGGTCACGAAGGCCAAGAACCCGGCTGTCGTGGAGCGCGCGCGCACGTACATCGCTATCTATGGCCGGTTCACGTTCTCCGTCGTCTCCGTCATGGAGATCGTCTCCGGCTACTCGTATCGGCAAGCGGAAGAGAAGACGAGGCGGTTCCTGGAGATGGCGCACCGGAGCGAGGTCTTGCTCCTGGACGGGACGGCGGCCGAGCTCGCTGGCCGCATCCTGGCCGATTTACGCAGGGCCGGCACGCCGATCGGTGTACCGGATACGATGATCGCTGCGACCGCGATCCATCGAGGGCTGCCCCTCGTGACAGGCAACGCGTCCGACTACGCCCGTGTTCAGTCGGCCGGCTATCCACTGCTGGTGGAGAACTGGAGGGAGCCGACGTGAGCCCCTCCCATCGCGGCGGGTATGGGATCACCCGCATGCGCTCCCGGCGTCCCAGCGGCGCGAGAGCGTGGGCGCTGCTGATCGCAGTGCGGCACGCGCGAGAGCTCTGACCTGCATCGCTCCGTGTGCGCTGCTTGACGTGGCCGACAGGATGCGCTTTCATAGAAGCACGTCGAAAAAGGCGGACCGGTTCGGTGAGCCCCGGTCGCTTCCGTCAGGAAGTTTTGTCCGACGCACAAGCGCCAGGACCCACGACGAACAGGGCGCAGTTTGTGCTGCGCTCTGGTCGGGCGTCCATGGGCGAGCACATCCATCACCAGCATCTTGCGGGAGCGCGTGTCGGCGCACGTCGGCACCGGAGCGTTCGCGCATGGCGGGCCCGACCTTTCATCCACCTGAAAGGACCCGACATGCATCTCAACCATCTCGATCTCTGCGTACCCAACGTCCGGGAGACCAGCGAGTTCTTCGAGCGGTTCTTCGGCTTTCGCTGCCAGCGGGAGAAGGGGCGCGACGCCCTCGCCATCCTTCAGGACGAGGCCGGCTTCACGCTGGTCATCAGCCGGCTGCGCGCGGAGGACCCGACCAGCTATCCGGCCCAGTTCCACGTCGGCTTCCTGCTCGAGAGCGAGGCAGCGGTCCACGAGGCGCATGAGCGCATGAAGGAGGGCAGCGCCGACGTCTCCGCGGTGCGGGAGGTCCGCGGCGGGCCAGCCTTCTACACGCGCGCTCCCGGCGGCGTGCTCGTCGAGGTCAGCCACCGCGGCTGACGGGGCCGAGCGAACGGGATCGCCAGGTGTCAGGGACATGAAGACTCCCTTCCTGTCGATGTCGAGCACGCCTTGCCGATTCCGTCGTTGCCGCGGGTGATGAGCGCGACTTGGCCTTCCACCATCCCATGTGGATGGCTGCCGATCTGCGGGTGTGATGATTCAAAGGCTGCGGCACGCGGCTGGGCGTTCGGATGAGGAAGGCGGCCTTTGGGGCGGGCTTCGGCGAGCGCGGCGCTCAGCGCGCCGCGCTCGCCGCGTGCGACGGCCGCCGCCCGGACGTCACCGCCGGCGCGGCGCCCGCGGTGAACCGGACGCGCACCGGCCGCGGTCGGAGCGGCGGCAGCGATCGCGCGAGCGCCTCGTAGGCGTCGCGCCCCACGCGCCGCTCCTCGTGGACGAGCGTCGCCCAGATCTGCGCCTCGCGCGCCTCGGCGTGCTCGGCCGCGCGCGGGTCGAAGCGCAGCCCCCGCTCGAGGACGGTCGCTCCGTTGAGCGCTATCGCCACGCCGTCCTCGGGGCGGCGCGCGGCGCGGTCGCGGAAGACGCCGGGCCCGAAGCGGTCGTACTGGAGGATCGTGTGCGCGGTCGACACGGCGCCGGCCCACGGATAGCTGCGCAGGGTCCAGCCGCGCGACAGGTCGGCGAGCCGCTCGTCGACGTCGGCCCGCTCGGCGTCGGTCTTCCACGGCTCGCGCGGGACGAAGAAGAGGCCGAGCCCGAGCTCGTCGCCCTCGAGCTCGAACACCTCGTCGATGCCGAAGCGCTCCGGGGTCTGCGCGACGAGCGAGCCGTGCGTGAGGCCGAACTCGCCGACGATGTAGACCGCGAGCGCCTCGCGCCGCGCGCGCAGGAAGTCGAGCGTCGCGACGGCCTCGGCGTGCGTCTCCGTGGGGAACTCGGTGAAGCACATCGCCTCGGCGGCCACGCCCGCGGAGGCGAGGTGATCGATGACGTCGGAGACGACCTCGACGGGCGCGCCCTTGTCGATGAGGCCGAGGACGCGCGGCGACGCGGACTCGACGCCGAGCGCGCACGCGACGGCGCCCGCGCGGCGCAGCACGTCCGCGCGCTCCCGCGTGAGGTACTTCTCCGGCTTGAGGTCGGTCGCCCACCGGACGTCGAGGCCGGCGTCGATGATCGCCTGCGACATCTTCACGAGCGTCTTCGGCGCGACCGAGTCCTGCGACAGGTAGAAGTGGCGCGTGCCGTGCCGCGCGGCGAGCGCGCCGAGGTGCGCGACGATGGTCTCGACGGCGCGCTCGCGGTACGCCGCGGTGCCGACCTCCGCGAGGCCGTAATGGCAGAAGGTGCACTTGCCCCAGTAGCAGCCCCGCGTCGGGTCGTACGGGAGCACGAGCGACGGCGCGAGGTACGCCTCCAGCGGGAGCCCGTCGAAGTCGGGCGCCGGGAGCGCCTTCAGGTCCTCCATGCCGTGCCCCGACAGCCAGCGCGCGCCGAGCAGGCGATCGCGGACGACGACGTTCGGCACGTCGCGGAGCGGCCGCCGCTCGTCGAGCGCGCGCGCGAGGGCGAGCAGGGTGCGCTCGCCCTCGAAGAGGCACGCCGAGTCGAACGGGCCGAGCGCTCGGGCGAGCCGCTCGCCCGAGAGCCGGAGGAGCATCTGCGTGACGCCGGGGCCGCCGCACGTGACGTGCACGGCGGGCAGCGCTTCCTTGATCTTGTGCGCGAACGCGTACGCCGGCTGGAGCTGGCCCGGGAAGCACACGGAGAGGCCGACGATGTCGGCGCGCGCGTCGCGGAGCCGGGGCACGAGCACCTGCTGCACCCAGGCGTCGAACGGGTCGTGCTCCGGCCGGCTCGACCGGGCGATCTCGTCCATCGACATCAGGCCGAACGGCGTCCGGTAGGCGGTGAAGTCGAGCTTGAGGGGGTGATGGGTGGCGGACACGACGCCGAGCGCCGCCTCGATCGTCGCGACCGCGCGGGCGTAGGCGTCCGCGTCGTAGAAGGCGTCCACGGAGCGGAGCGCGGCCTTGGCGGTGTCGACCGCGCCCGGGGCGGCGACGGCGTGCGCGTCGCCGCGCGCGCGGGCGAGCGCGAGGTACTCGAGCTGGTCCACGTGGGGGAGCGAGGGGCGGCGGTCGAGCTCGCCGAGGCGCGCCTCCAGCCGGTCGAGGAGCCCGGCCATGCTCTGCGACGTGAGGAGCGCGTCGAACGCCTCGATGTTCGCGTCGATGGGCAACACCTCCACGCCGTTCGCGCGGAGGAAGCCGGTCAGCATCGGCACCGCGAGGTAAGGCGCGGTGGGGTCACAGGTCGGCGGGTAGACGAGCGCGATGCGCATTCGGGCGGCGGTGTAGCACGGGGCGGGGGGAGCGTCCGGCCCCGCCGTTTGCGGCGTGGCGGCGTGGCGGCGTGGAGACGCGGCGGCGTGGAGGCGCGGCGGACCGGCCCTTGGTGACGCGGCGGCGCGGCGGGCCGTGGCGCTGCGCGCGGTTCAGGGCGTGACGTAGCAGACGTCGAGCCTGGGATGCGCGTCGCTTCTCGCGTGCTCGCTCGACCGGAAGCTGTGCTTGCTCGGCCCGGGCTCGCGCAGGAGCACGCCGTGATTCGGGAGGGACCCGTCGACCCACGCCTGGGCGAGGGCGGTCACGTCGCACGACTGGCGCGCGTCGATCCCGGCCGGGGCGACGAACGACGCCTCCACGGCGGGGCCGAAGGCGCCGCCGAAGTTCTGAGGAGGTGACGGTCGCTCCGGGCACGCCGTCCTGATCGGCGTCGCCCTGGCCGGCGTGATCGAGCTGCGCCAGCGCGAAGAAAGAGAGGCTGTCCGTGCTCGCGCAGAGGACGTTCGCTTCGATGTCTGCTTCCACCTCGTCGAGCTCGGTCATCACATGCCATCCGGGGTCGTATACCCCGTTAGCGGTGCTGTCGGCGAAGCGCAGCATTCTCAGGTCAGTCTCGTTCGACGCGGTCAGCTCGGCCTGGGCGTACGAGAGACAGACCCGGAAAGGCGGCGTGAACTCCGCCTGCGTGGTGATGCTGTGATAGACGATGGGCGCTCCGCCCACCGTCGTCATGAACCCAGGGGGCGGGGCCGGGCCGACAGGCGACGCGGTCACCGCGACGGGGCCGGGCGCGTCGATCTGCCCGAAGTCCAGTGACGCGGCGTGCTCGGGGTGGTCCGGGACGAGCTCGGTGAACGCGACCAGCGGGGCGTCGCCCCCGACCTCCAGGGTGATCGGAGCCTCGATGCGGAACGGGAAATGCGCGAGCGTGATCATGGATCCCGCGACGGTCGCAGACGCGTACACGTCGTAGGTGCCGGGCAAGGCGATGATCTGGAGCGTCGGATTGAGCAGCTCCGCCTCGCTCCCGATCGCCTGGATGGACGTGCCGTTCTCTGCTTCCCGAGATCTCCACGGCGCCGTCCAGGATCATCGGGAGCGAGAAGCTCGACGTGCCGTCCTTGGCCGAATACGTCGAGTAGTACTCACCACCTTCATTCGCGCTGGCGATGATGGTGTAGCTGCTCACCGCGCCTCCGATGACGTTGATCGTGCCGGAGATGCGCGCGACATCGTAGGAGTCAGGAGGAGAGACATGCCTGCTGTGACAAAGACGAAGAAGCGCTCGCTGACCGCGGCGGGAGCGGAACACGCGCTCCCCGAAATCCGTATCGTTGGTGATCAGGATGCGGTCCTCGCGGACAGCCAGCGCGAGCACGCTGGTGTCGTCCAGTCCACGGGCCCCTTCGTAAACTGAGAAGACGTCGTGCTGCTGGTCGCGCAGCCAGCTCGCTACGCACGGTCCAGTGCATTCATCCACGAGGAACCGCCCTCAGATCGCTTCCCTCAAGCTCGGCAGGAACGACGTCTGCTCCAGGGAGCGACTGGCGAAGAGCAGGCAGGCCTGGATATCTTCGCGGGTCAGGCCTTCGTACTCCTCGAGCAACTCGTCCACGGTGGCGCCGTGGGCGAGCAGGCCCAAAAGGAACGGTACCGTGAGCCGAGTCCCACGCACGACCGGCTTTCCGGCCATGATCTCGGGCTGGGCGGTGATGCGCTCGAGCAGGCTCTGGTCCGTCATGATGATCCCTGACGGCTCTACCTTAGCAGGTCAGGCGCCATCGAGCGGCTGTTCACGAAGCGGCCATCGGCGAGTTCGTCCTCTGCGAGGCAAGAACAGCGGCAGCGCGGAGAAGCCGGGTCTCGTGCCTCACCCGGACCTCGCGCCAGAGAGCCCCGCCCGCTGATGATTGTGCTGGTCCCAGCCAAGCCGTACCATGCCAGAGATCCTCGCCGATCGACGATGGCCAACCTGAGCAGTGATACCGGCGCCTGGGCCCTGGCAGGCGCGCTCTCTGCGCCGCTGGGCATGGATGAGCGCGTGCCAGCGGCGGGCGCTGCCTTCCTCGTGGAGCGTGACGGGTCGCGGCCGATGTGCCCGACGCGCGGTTGAGGCGACGGCGTGCTGCTCCGTCCAGGCGATCGGATCGACCACTACACGCTGGTGAAGCCGCTCGGCGAGGGCGGCCAGGGCTCGGTGTGGAAGGTCATCGATCCCCGGGAGGGCGGCGTGGTGCGGGCCCTCAAGCTCGTTCGTCTCGAGGACGCCGGGCGGCAGCGCTTCGACCGGGCTCGGCGCGAGGCGAAGATCCTCGCGTCGGCGAGGCATCCGGCGCTCGTCGTCTGCCACGCCTTCTTCGAGGACCTGCACGCCGGGGTCGTCGGTCTGGTGATGGATTTCGTGCGCGGCCGCTCGCTCGCCGATGCCGCGGCGGAGGAGCTCCTGGATGGCGAGCGCGCGCTCGTCGCGCTCGAGCAGGTCGCCTCGGCGCTGGCGTACGTGCACGGCGCGGGGCTCGTGCACCGCGACTTGAAGCCGGACAACGTGCTGCTCGCGGACAGCTTCTGGTCGAACCCGCGGCGGCCCGGCGCCGTCAAGCTGGTCGACTTCGGCATCGCGGCGTCTGCGGGCAATCCGCGGCCGTTGACGTCGCTGGGGGCGGTGGTGGGCACGGTCCCGTACATGGCGCCGGAGCTCGTCGATCCAGCGACGTGGGGGCGAGCCGAGGGGCCCTCGCGCGATCTCTTCGCGTTCGGCGTGATGGCGTGGGAGGTCCTGTTCCGCGGTCACCCCACGGGGCTCGCGCCGAGCGCGACCATGGTCGACTACGCTCGTGCTTACAAGGCCGCGCAGGTGGGCCGCATCGCCTGGCCACCGCGGGGGCTCGCTGGGCCGTGGGGCGCGGCGGTGGACGCCAGCCTCGCGCTGTCGCCGCTCCGTCGGCCGGCGAACGGGGCGGCGCTGCTGGAGATCCTGCGGACGGGAGCTGCGCCATCCATGCCAGCGGCAGCGGAGACGCCCTCGGGGGTGCTGTCGGCGCCGACCTCGCCGCACCGGGTGTCGACGATGCCGATGAAGCCGCCGCCGGCGCAGCCAGTGGCCGTCACGCAACCGGCGAGCATGGCGGTGCCGCCGGCGCAGCCAGTGGCCGTCACGCGACCAGCGGACAAGGCCTCGCTGCCGGCTGCGATCGTGGCCGTCCCACAGCCGGAGAAGACCTCGCCGCCGGTCCCGTCCGAGCACGTGCCACCGCCTGCAGGACGGCGGGGCGCGTGGAGGCTCTCGGCGCTGGCGCTCGCGGCCTCGATGACAGGCACTGCGGCAGCGCTGATCGCGAGCGGTTGGATCGCGCCGCTCGTCTCCGCCATCACCTCCCAGGACGAGCCGATGGCCCGGGGTCTCCTGCCGCCCGCGCCAGCCTCCAGCACGCCGGCGCCGCTGCCAGCGAGCGCGCCGGTGTCGCTCCAGCCGCCGGCCGCGAGCAGCCCGGAGATCGAGGCTTGTTGCGCTTTGCGCATGACGTGCACAGGGCCGACGAAGTTCCGCTGTCCTCGCTGCGCCGGCAAGGCTCCGCCGCTGCCGAGAGGGGGGACGTGGTGGCTGCGCCTGTCGAGCGTGATCGACCCTGGCACCAACCAGGACATGACCACGTCCCGCCGCTCCTCCACGGTGTGTATGCGCGTCGGCGACCGGACCGCGTGCGCGCCCTTCGTCAAGATCGGCTCGCCGCGCGGCGATGAGGACGATCGCCTTCCCGTCACCACCGAGGACATCGAGGACATGAGGATCCAGTTCTCCATCGACGGCGGCGCGTACCTGCCCGGGCGCGTGAACAGGCCGCCTGTGCTCGTCTCGGCGCTGTGCGGAGGGCTCTACGTGCACGTCGACGACCCCGCGGGGGACAACCTCAGGCTCTCCGTCTATCTCGACGCCAGGACGGGCGAGGTGCCCTGAGCGATGCGCGCCGGCGGACCTTCCCAGCCCACCACCGACGAGCACCGGCCCCCGTCGGCCGGCGACGGCGGGTGCGGTCGCCCCGTCCTCCTCGCCGCCTTCCCGGGGCTCGCGGCCTGCTCGATCCCCGCTTCCGGCGAGGTCGTCGGCCGCGCCTGGCTCTTGTCGGCGGGCATCCCCGACACGGAGGTCTCCGGGCAACACCTCAGCTTCTCCCGGACGGGCGGTCGCCTCCAGATCGAGGACGTCGGCTCGCGCAACGGCACGTACCTCAACGGCGCGCCGCTTCGCGCCAGGCAGCGCGTTGGCCTCGACGACGGCGACGTCGTGCGTCTCGGGAGGACGCTCCTCGTCTACCGAGAGGCCTTCACCGGCGCCCTGTCGCCGGCGCCGCCGCTCGGCCGCCTCGTCGGCCCGTGGGGCCTCACCGCGGTACGGGCCGAGCTCCTCGGCCTGGCCGCGCGCCGCGAGCTCAACGTCCTGCTGCAAGGCGAGACCGGCACGGGCAAGGAGCTCCTCGCCGAGGCCGTCGTCGAGGCCCTCGGGCGCGGGGGCAAGCCGTTCGCGGCCGTCAACGTGGCGGGGATCCCGGCGAGCGTGTTCGAAGGGCAGCTCTTCGGCTGGAAGAGGGGCGCCTACTCCGGTGCCGTGGGGGACAGCCGCGGCGTGCTCCGGGCGCACCAGGGGGGCGCCGTGTTCCTGGACGAGATCGGCGAGCTGCCGCTCGAGGTGCAGCCGAAGATCCTGCGTCTGCTCGAGAACCGCGAGATCCTCCCGGTGGGCGAGGACCGTCCGGTCCGGGTGGAGGTGGCGCTGATCGCCGCCACGAACCGGCCCCTGGAGGCGATGGTGGAGCGGGGCGCGTTCCGCCGCGACCTCCTGGCGCGGTTCCTCGTCCGGATCGATCTCGCGCCGCTGCGCGAGCGGCCGGAGGACGTCTTCGCCGTGCTCCAGGCGCTGCGCGAGCGGCGGGGCGCCCCCTTCGACGCGCGGGCGGCCGAGGTGGAGGCGGTCGAGCGGCTCCTGCTGGAGCGGTGGCCGGCGAACGTGCGCGACGTCGATCGCCTCGCGGCGATGATCGATCGCGCTGCGCCGCTCACGCAGCACGCGGTCGAGCGGGTGCTCGGCCCGCCTGCCGCCCGGGTGGCGCTGACCCGGGAGGCGGCGGAGCAGGTGCTCGCGGAGTGCAGGGGCAATCAGTCGGAGGCGACGCGCCGGCTCGGCGTCTCGCGGGGCAAGCTGCGCAGGCTGCTCGGGCTGGCCTGAGGTTGCGCGGGGGGCGCGGCGCGGGCGAGCGCGGCGGCGCTCGCGAAGTCGCTCGCGAGCTGCCGTGAGATGCGCTCGAAGTGGAGCTCACCCTTCGTGGCCCGGTCGGTCCAGTAGCAGCCACGGAGCTCTGTCGGCCTGGGGCCGTGGACCCGGAGATACACGGCCCCGCGGTGGACGCGGCTGCGGTCCTGGAAGCGCAGATCCGGCTCGTTGCGGTAGATGGCCGCGAGCAGGAAGTCGCCGTCCACCTCGTCGAGGCGCGCGGCGATGCTCGCGGAGCGGGACTCGGCGGTGAAGGTCCGGGTCTTGACCGTGGAGAAGGTCTGCTCGACGACGAGGAAGATGGGGAGTGGCTCGCCCTCCGCGGGGGTGAGCTCGCCGCGCCAGGTGCCGCGCAGGACGGGCTGGCTCAGGGGCCATGGGTGCAGCAGGCCGAGCCGCCACAGCCACGCGTCCCACAGCAGCAGCAGGGCGGACAGCCCCGATACCACGGCCGACAGCGGCGCGAAGAACGACAGCGGCACCAGCCAGCCATGCCCGAGCAGGGAGAGCGCCCAGAGCGCGGCGCCGGCGAGCACGAGGATCGTGAGCGGCGCGCGGCTCATCGGGGGAGCGCCTTCGCGCCGAAGATCCGCCTCCATCCCGCCTTCAGGAACGCGTACGCCTGCTCCGGCGTGCGCCGCGCCGGTCCATGGAAGAGCGGCTTCATCCCGCTGACCTCCATCAGCTTGGAGCTGTCGGCGCCGTGCTGCGTGGCGCGCAGCAACCAGCTCAGGACGGCCTCCGTGTCCTTGAGATAACCGCCTTGCTCCAGGTTGAAGCACGCGTCCGGAGCGTTGTAGACGAGGCACTCGAGGACGAACGCGCGCACCTGTCCGGCGGCGCTCCGTTGCTCGTCGTCCCCCTGATCGGCCATGTCCGCGCGCAGGTGCTTGAAGATGCGGACCATGCGCTTGAAACGCCTGTTGGTCGCGTCGTTCTTTGCGACTCCGCGTTCGTAGTGCTGGTCCGGCCAGTTGATGATGCGCTCCGCGGGCGCGTTGCGCGGGCGCATCTCGACGCCCTCGAAGTACTCCCACGCTCCGCTCGCCGTCCTCTTGCCGGTGTAGCGGCGGTGCCTCAAGAACACCGCCACGTCGGCGTCGAGCCGGTCGCCTGAGGCGTGGACGTCGTACGCCTTGTTGCCAGCGGTGACGTTGCCGGCGCCGAACCGGTCCTTCAGCGCCGCCCCGACGTCGTCGCGGAAGGAGTCGAAGGAGTAGTCGGAGTCCCGGAGCCCGAGCATCTCCCGCGTCACCGGGCCATCGGCAGGAAACTCGTAGAAGGCGACGTCTCGCAGGACGACGGCCACGTCGATGTCGCTGTCACCCCGCGTGTTGGTGTTGTTTCGGTAAGAGCCGGTGACGGAGACATCGATTCCCTTCTGCGCGAGCTTCGGCGCGCTGCGAATCGCCTTCTGGATCGCCTCGCGAGCGCCGTTGCCCCGCTCCTCATCGGTGGCGTTGATCGTCTCGGCCCACTTCTTGAGCGTCTCATCCCAGTTCCTCGGCATGGTTCACCCCATCGGGGTGCGCGGGGTCGTCACGGAGCGCCTACCGCTCCGACGGAGGTACGAGCCCCGTCGCGCCCAGCCGGGCTCTTCAGCACCCGCCGTGCCGGCTGGATCATGGGCGAATCGCAGGGAAACGCTGCCCCTGGAGAGGGCTTGAGGCGGATCGCGATCAGGCGGCGCGCTGGCCGCGATCAGCGCAGGGCCGCAGGCGAGGCGCCGCCGCGTGGGGGCGCGCTGTGCCGGCAGGCGTCCCGAGGCGACGTTCAGGGGCGGCGCTCGACATGGGGCGACAACAAGGCGGCTGCGGCGGCGCGACCCGCTGAGGAGGCGCTCCAGAAGCGTCACTCGACCGAGCAGCGGTTGCCTGAACCGAAGGCCGCAAGTCCACAGCTCCAGGCGAGGGAGCTCGCCGCGCGCTGCGCAGCGCCACCCAGGCCAGCGGTCTCCTGCTCACCCCGCAGGGTGAGCGCACTCGCTGGCAATTTCTTTGAGCCACCTTCGGGACTTGAACCCGAGACCTACGGTTTACGAAACCGTTGCTCTACCACTGAGCTAAGGTGGCACGCCTCTCGTTGAGGAGGCGCGCAGATTACCCATTCGCCCTGCCAAGTCAAGCGCTTTTATTCGCGCCCCTTGGAGCAGCCTCGCCTTCCCCGTCACGTTCCCCGGGCCTCCCCGGTTCCAGCTCCCCGCTGCGCCGGGCCCGAGCCTTCACTGGCCCGAGCCCTCACCACCGCCGCGGCCGAAGAACTCCCGCAGCCGCTCCGCCAGCTCGCTCGCCGCCGACCAGTGCATCATGTGCCCGGCCTCCGGCAGCTCGACGTGCTCGGCGCGCGCGAGCCGCGTCACCCGCTCCGCCTCATCCGGCGGGTGCCATCCGTGTGGCCCGCCGCTCACGACCAGCGTCGGGCACGCGATGCGCTCCAGGAACGCCTTGAACGCCTCGGCGTGGAACATCATCGGCGACGTCGTCCGGTGCACCGGATCGTACGCCCACGCGAGCCCGCCATCCGGCTCCTCCCGCGTGAGCAGCGGCGCGCGCGTCACCAGCACCTCGCGCGGCACGCGCGCGTGGTTCGCCACGAGCCGCGCGATGGCGTCCTGCATCGACGAGAGCCGCCGCGGCCTCCGATCGAGCCCCTTCATCTCGCGCAGCCACGTCTCCAGGCGCGTGACGGCCAGCTCGGGCGCGTTCGCCGGCGGCCCCATGCCCTCGAGCAGCGCCAGGCGCTCGACGCGGCCGGGGCACGCGCCCGCGTAGTACACCGCGACAGCGCCGCCCATCGAGTGGCCCACGACGCCGAGCCGCGCCGGCGCGAGCGCGTCGACGAGCGCCGCCACGTCCGCGATGTAGTCGGGGAAGTGGTAGTAGCCGCCCTCGCCGACGCGTGCGCTCCGGCCGAAGCCGCGCAGGTCGGGCGCGACGACGTCGTGCCCCGCCTGCGCGAGCGGCTCGGCCACGAGATCCCACGTGCTCCCGGCGTCGAGGAAGCCGTGGAGCAGCAGCAGCGTCAGGCCGGTCGGCCGCGCGCCCTCGTCGCGGAAGCGATGGACGCACAGCTCCAGCCCGTTGACCTTCCAGGTATCCGATGACCTACGCACCACGCGCGTGCTCTCGCGTGCTCATGCTCGCGTCAACTCCCCCCGCGCGAGCGCGGCGCCGTCACCTCTTCGCCGGCGTCGGCGCCGGCGCCGCCGGAGGCAGCATGGCCCCCGTCGCCACCGGCACGGCCGCGCCCGGCGCCGCTCCCGAGGGCGCCGCTCCCGCCGGCGCCGCTCCCGCCGGCGTCGCGCCCGCCGGCGCCGCGCCGTCCGCGCCCGCCGGCGCCGCGCCGTCCGCGCCTGCCGGCGCCGCGCTCCCCGAACCCGCGGCCGGCGCCGCCGGGAGCGCGGCGCCCGTGAGCTGCGCGGCGTCCTTCAGCACGTCGTCCGCGTGCACCCCCGGATCCACGTCCGGGTACACCTTCGCGATCTTGCCGTCGGGATCGATCAGGAACGTCACGCGCGCCATCGTCCCGAGCCGCATGGGCACGCCGAACGCGGTGGCCCACGTGCGATCGGTGTCGACCAGGATCGGGAACGGCAGCCGGTGCTCGGTCGAGAACGCCTCGTGCGACTCGCGGGTGTCGGCCGACACGCCGAAGACCTGCACGTTCGCCTGCTTGAAGCGATCCCACGCGTCGCGGAACGCGCACGCCTCCTCCGTGCAGCCAGGCGTCCCGTCCTTCGGATAGAAGTACACGACCACGGCCCGACCCCGCTGGTCCGACAGCCGCTGGATCGCACCGTGCTGATCGGCGGCGAACACGTCGGGCGCCGGAGCGCCGACCGGGAGTAGCCCTTGTCCACCATCGGGTCGCTCGGCCGCGCCACACGCGAGCAGCGAGACAAAGGCAAAGACGACAGCAACAACGACAAAAACGAGGGCAGTCGGGAAGCGTCTCTTCATCAGAGCGCCACGTTACCACGCACTCGGTAGGATCGATCCGACGCTTCTGATACGTTGCGCCGACAGGAGACGAGACCGATGGCGAGCTTCGGACACGGCAGCGGCGCCGGCGCGGTGCGCCAGGGCAGGGGAATCACCTACCCCGATTTCTCCTCGCCTACCGTGGATAAGGTCATGGTCGAGGAGCGTGCAGGCGGGCTCGGCAAAAGGAGCATCAAGGGCCCGGCCAAGGTCGCCGGCCTCAAGCTCGCCATTTCCATGATGGATCTCACCACCCTCGAGGGGAAAGACTCGCCGGGGAAAGTCCAACAGCTCTGCCAGAAGGCGCTGCGCCCCCACGAGCGCGCGGACATACCTTCGTGTGCGGCGGTGTGCGTCTATCCCAAGCTCGTGCCGGTCGCCAAGCGAGCGGTCGAGGGCTCGACCGTCAAGGTGGCGAGTGTGGCGACGGCGTTCCCGAGCGGCCTGTCGACCCTGGAGGTGAAGCTGGCCGACGTGCGCCAGGCGGTCGAGCTCGGCGCGGACGAGATCGACATGGTCATCGACCGCGGCGCCATGCTCGCCGGCGAGTACGCCGCGGTCTTCGACGAGATCGCCGCCACCAAGGAGGCCTGCGGGCGGGCGCACCTCAAGGTGATCCTGGAGACGGGCGAGCTCGGGAGCTACGACCGCGTCCGCAAGGCGAGCCGCATCGCGATGCTCGCCGGCGCCGACTTCATCAAGACCTCGACCGGGAAGATCACCCCGGCGGCGACGCCCCCGGTCACGCTGGTGATGCTGGAGGCGATCCGCGATCACGCGCACGCGACCGGCCAGCGCATCGGGATGAAGCCAGCCGGCGGCATCCGCACCGCGAAGCAGGCGCTCCACTACCTCGTGATGGTCAAGGAGACGCTCGGCGACGCCTGGCTCAGCAGCGACCTGTTCCGCTTCGGCGCGTCCACGCTCCTGAACGATGTGCTCATGCAGCTCGAAAAGGAGCGGACGGGCGCCTACCAGAGCGGCGACTATTTCAGCAAGGACTGACCGCGCGCGGCGCGATGCCCCGCGGTGCGCGCGGCGCGGCGCGGCGCGGTGCGTGCGGCCAGCTGCGCGCGGCGCCGCCCGCTCCGGTGTTCAACCCCCGGCCGCGGGCGTCGACGTGGAGTAGAGTGCGCGGCATGAGCGACAAGAGCACCGCCGCGGCAGGCGGCGACGGGGGCTCGCCCCGGGGACCGAGCGCCGCTCGGGACGCGAGCCCCGCGCGCGACGCTGCCGTCGTGTTCGGCGACGCGTGGCGCTACGCGCCGGCGCCCGAGGGGCGCGACCACGTGAAGATCGCGCCGCGTTACGACCTCTTCATCGGCGGCGCGTGGCGCGCCCCGGAGTCGGGCCGCTACCTCGACAGCGTCAACCCGTCGACGGAGGAGAAGCTCTGCGAGTTCGCCGAGGCCTCCGAGCGGGACGTCGACCTCGCCGTGCAGGCGGCCCGGGCTGCGTACGAGAAGCACTGGTCGCGCCTGCGCCCGCTCGATCGCGGCAAGTACATCTACCGCATCGCCCGCGCCCTCCAGGAGAAGGCGCGCGAGCTCGCGGTCGTCGAGTCGCTCGACGGCGGCAAGCCCATCAAGGAGTCCCGCGACGTCGACCTGCCGCTCGCCGCCGCGCACTTCTTTTACTACGCGGGCTGGGCCGACAAGCTCGATCACGCCTTCCCCGGGCGCGACCCGCGCCCGCTCGGCGTCGCGGGCCAGGTGATCCCGTGGAACTTCCCGCTCCTCATGGCAGCCTGGAAGCTCGCCCCCGCCCTCGCGGCGGGCAACACCTGCGTCCTCAAGCCCGCCGAGACGACGCCGCTCACCTCGCTCCTCCTCGCGAAGATCATCGAGGAGGCCGACCTCCCGCCCGGCGTCGTCAACGTCGTCACGGGCGCGGGCGCGACGGGCGCCGCGGTCGTCGGCCACCCTGGCGTCGACAAGGTCGCGTTCACCGGGTCGACCGAGGTCGGCAAGCGCATCCAGCGCGCGCTCGCCGGCACCGGCAAGAAGCTCACCCTCGAGCTCGGCGGCAAGGCGGCCAACATCGTCTTCGAGGACGCGCCGCTCGATCAGGCCGTCGAGGGCATCATCGGCGGCATCTTCTTCAACCAGGGGCACGTCTGCTGCGCGGGCTCGCGCCTCCTCGTCGAGGAGAGCGTCCACGACGCCCTCCTCCTCAAGCTGCGCGAGCGCATGGCGACCCTGCGCGTCGGCGATCCGCTCGACAAGAACACGGACGTCGGCGCCATCAACTCGCGGGCGCAGCTCGAGAAGATTCAGGAGCTCGTGGCGGCGGGCGAGCGCGAGGGGGCCGCGCGCTTCTCGGTGAGCTGCGCGCTCCCGCAGCGCGGCTACTGGTTCGCGCCGACGCTCTTCACGGGCGTCGCGCAGTCGCACCGGATCGCGCGCGAGGAGATCTTCGGCCCCGTGCTGTCCATCCTGACCTTCCGCACGCCCGAGGAGGCGATCGAGAAGGCGAACAACACGATGTACGGGCTGTCGGCCGGCGTGTGGACCGGCAAGGGCTCGAAGAGCTTCTGGGTCGCGCAGCGCCTGCGCGCGGGCGTCGTCTGGGCGAACACCTTCAACAAGTTCGACCCGAGCTCCCCGTTCGGCGGCTACAAGGAGAGCGGCTTCGGCCGCGAGGGCGGGCGCCAGGGGCTGCTCGCCTACCTCGAGGTGGACTGATGGCGCTCGGTGATCAGGACAGCGGCGGTGACGAGGGGCGCGCGTCGACGGGCGCCGGCGAGGCGGCGCGCGGCGTGGCTGATGACGTGCGGGCGGGCGGCCTCGCTGACGCGGGCGCGCGGGTCGGCGTGCGCAAGGCGTACAAGATGTTCGTGGGCGGCGCGTTCGTGCGCTCGGAGTCCGGGAGGTACACGCAGGTGCGCGATCAAGGCGGCGCGGGCGCGGTCGAGAACATCCCGCGCGCGTCGCGCAAGGACGGGCGGGACGCGGTGCTCGCCGCTGCCGGCGCGCTCGGCGGCTGGTCGTCGCGCTCCGCCTTCAACCGCGGGCAGATCCTCTACCGCCTGGCCGAGATGCTCGAGGCGCGGCGCGCGGAGCTCGCGGCCTCACTCGAGCGCGGCGGGCTCGACGCCGTCGCCGCCGAGCGCGAGGTCCTCTCGTCGATCGATCGCGCGGTCGCCTACGCGGGCTGGGCCGACAAGTACCAGAGCCTCTTCGCGAGCCTGAACCCCGTCGCCGGCCCGCACTTCACCTTCACGGTGCCCGAGCCGATGGGGGTCGTCGTCATCGCGGCGCCGCCGCGCCCGGCGCTCCTCGGGCTCGCGAGCTCCCTCCTGCCGGTGATCACCGCCGGCAACACCTGCGTCGTGCTCGCGAGCGAGGCGGACCCGCGCACCGCCCTCATCTTCAGCGAGGCGCTCGCCACGAGCGATCTCCCGGGCGGCGTGGTCAACATCCTCACCGGCCAGCTCGCGGAGGTGCTGCCGCACCTCGCCGCGCACATGGAGGTCGCGGCGCTCGATCTGCACGGCGTGGACGCGTCGCTGGCGCGGCGCCTCGAGGAGGCGGCCGCCGCCACGGTCAAGCGCGTGCGCGCCCGCTCGCTCGACGAGGCCGCGTGGTTCGACGACAGGGCGGCGACGTCCCCCCGCTGGATCGAGCGGTTCGTCGAGATGAAGACGATCTGGCACCCGGCTGGCCCGTGACGCTGCAGGCGCGCCGCGCGCGCCTCAGCTGCCGAGCACCATCCCCGTCTGCAGCGTCCGCCCGGCGACGAGATCCGCCGCCGCGAGCGGCTTCCGTCCCTCGGCTTGCGCCCGCAGGATCTGGATCGCGCCCGCGCCGCAGGCGACGATCACGACGCCGCGGCCGGCCATGACGACGGTGCCTGGCGGCGCCTCTTCGCGCGCGGCCTCGCTCTCGACGCGCGCGGCCAGCACCTTGAGCGCCTTGCCGTCGATCGTCGTGAAGGCGCCCGGCCACGAGGTCATCCCCCGGATGTGATCGTGGATCTGCCGGGCGCTCCGGTCCCATCGGATGCGCCCGTCCTCCTTCTTCAGGAGCGGCGCGTGCGTCGCCGCCCCGTGGTCCTGCGGCGTCGCCTCGATCTCGCCGCCGACCGCGCGGCGGAGGTCCTCGCGCACGACGCGCGCCGCGAGCGCCCCGAGCTCGACCGCGAGCTCGTCCGCTGTCGTGTCCGGGCCGATCGGCGTCCGGTGCACCGCGTAGACCGGCCCCGTGTCCATGCCCTCATCCATCTGCATCAACGAGATGCCCGTCTCAGCCTCGCCCCCGACGATCGCCCAGGTGATCGGCGCGGCGCCGCGGTAGCGCGGCAGGATCGACGCGTGCAGGTTCATGCAGCCGCGCCGCGGCGCCTCGAGCACCGCCTTCGGCAGGATGCGCCCGTAGGCGATCACCAGCGCCACGTCGGCCTCGGCGTCCTTCACCCACGCGGCGAACTCGGGCGTGCGGATCTTCTCGGGCTGCACCACCGGGACGCCGAGCTCCGCCGCCTTCGACTTCACCGGCGGCGCCTTCAGCTCGAGCCCGCGCCCGGCCGGCCGATCCGGCTGGCAGACGACGCCGACGACGTTGGCGATCGACGCGAGCGCCTCGAGCGAGGGCACGGCGATGGCGGGGGTTCCGAAGAAGAGCGCGCGCACGCCGTAGCTCTAGCAGGAGCTGCGCTCCGCCAGGCCGCCTTCTTGCTCCGCGGCGCGCTCCTGACGCCCCGCACGCCCCGCACGCCCCGCCGCCGCGGCGTCAGGGGCGCGCCGCTGGCCTGCCGCTGCCGTCTCCGCCCGTGTCGCCCCCCGCCGCGCCCGGCGCGGGGCGAGGATCCGCGCAGCAGCGGAAGCCGGTCTCGTAGAAGACGAAGCTCGGCTCGTGGGCGTCGTTCGTCCCGCGGCAGCCTGTCCACGGCTTCGCCCAGAAGCCGCCCATGAGCGCGCCTGGCCACCGGCGGCCGCGGCGCGAGGCGACCCACTCCTCGACGTTGCCCATCATGTCGAAGATGCCGAACGTCGAGGCGCACCCGGCGTGGGAGCCGCTCGGGGCGCCCTGCCAGAGCCGCTCCACCTCGCGCCGCGCCACCTCGCCGGAGGCGCCGAGCTTCCGCTCGTCCACTTGCCGCCAGGCCTTGCCGCTGTTGCAGACCGCCTTGTCGACGCGCCAGCCGTAGACGAGGGGGCGCCGCTCGGGGCCCTCGCAAGCGAGCTCCCACTCCTGCTCGGCGCAGACGCGCTTGCCGCGCGCCCCGCACCAGGCGGTCGCCATCTCGAACGACTGCATGACGAGCGGCTTCGCGCCCCGCTGGTTGGGCGCCTCGAACTGGTCCATGCACACCGAGATCTCGGTCGTCGGCCCTTCCTCGGCGGTGATGCCCTCCCAGTACGCGAAGCAGTGCGTGGCCTTGCCGCTCTTGACCGGCTCGACGCAGACATGCTGCACCTCGTCGTGGTGCGTGCCGGTGACGAGCCGCATGTCCGCCGGGCACGCCGCGCTGGGCCCGGGGTCCAGGGAAGGGGCCGCTGGCAGGCCGAGCATCGCGATCGCGAGCGCGCCGAGGCCGAGCAGGGGATCGATCATCGTTCAGCGAGGGCTCCGTGATCGCTCCGTTCCGAGCGCCGCGTCGCCCTGGCTGCGCCGCGCGCGGCCTGGCTGGCGGTCGGCGGCGCGCGATGACGAGACGCGCGTCTCCTCCACCGCGGAGGAGACCCTGCGCTGCGTCGCGCGCGTGCGCCAGGTGAGTGGCGTGACGGGCGCGACGGGCGAGCGCTGCAGGTCGGAGCTGACCGCAGCGTATCCTCATTCAAAAAAATGGCCAGGGCTGTGGCACGCGGCATGCGCCGTGTCTATGGTGAGCTCCCGTAGCCTCGCGGGCTGTGTTCGCCAGCAGGCTCCGCGTCGCACCATTCTCATCCGTCTGGATGCAAGCCAAGATGACCGGGGCGCGCGTCGATCGCGCGGCCCGGCCGCCGGTTCATGAAGGGGTTTACCTCCCCCGGTCGGGTGCCTAGAGGAGATCGCCATGTCCGAGAAAAAGAACCCGCCGATGCCGCCGCGCTCCGAGGAAGAGGTCGTCTTCGGCGACGAGCTGCCGGTCCTGCCGATTCGCAATGCGGTCCTGTTCCCGGGCGCCGTTGCGCCCTTCGATGTCGGCCGCGAGAAGTCGGTCGCGCTCGTCGAGGATGTCGACAACCTCCCCGGCCCGGTCATCGCGATCTTCGCCCAGCGCGATCCGTCGACCGACGATCCCGGGGCGGAAGACCTGTACCCGATGGGCTGCGCCGCCCGCGTGCTGAAGGCGCTCAAGCACAGCTCCGGCAACTACTCGCTGATCCTGCAGGGCCTCACGCGGATCCGGCTCGACACCGTCACGGCGCACACGCCGTACCTCCGCGCCAAGATCCGCCGCATGGATGAGCCGGCGACGGAGGACGTCGAGGCGGAGGCGCTCGCGATGAGCCTGCGCGACATCGCGAAGCAGGTCATCCAGCTGATGCCCGAGCTCCCGCGCGAGGCGGGCTCGCTCATCGACTCGATCCAGGCGCCCGGCGCGCTCGCCGACCTCGTCGCGGCCAACCTCGACGCGCCGGTCGAGGAGAAGGCGCAGCTCATCGAGACGATCGACGTCAAGGAGCGCATCCGCAAGGTGCTCCGGCTGCTCACGCGGCAGCTCGAGATCCTGAAGATGCGCGAGCGCATCAACTCCCAGATCAAGGAGGAGATGGGCAAGAACCAGCGCGAGTACGTGCTCCGCCAGCAGCTCAAGGCCATCAAGGAGGAGCTCGGCGAGGACGACGGCGATCAGGGCGACCTCGACGGGCTCGAGGACCGCATCGCGAAGGCGAACCTGCCGACCGAGGCGGAGACC
The DNA here is from genome assembly GCF_051521595.1 of Sorangium sp. So ce1153. Classification (NCBI taxonomy): domain Bacteria; kingdom Pseudomonadati; phylum Myxococcota; order Polyangiales; family Polyangiaceae; genus Sorangium; species Sorangium sp. So ce1153. The sequence goes on along the minus strand of NZ_CP150361.1, from coordinate 8,753,212 downwards.
GTCGCGAAGAAGCAGCTGAAGCGGCTGCGCACGATGCAGGTCGGGTCGGCCGAGTACACCGTCGTGCGGACGTACCTCGACTGGATCCTCGACGTGCCCTGGACGCAGTCGACGCAGGACAACCTCGACATCGGGAGCGTCCGCAAGGTGCTCGACGAGGATCACTACGGCCTGGAGAAGGTCAAGAAGCGCATCCTCGAGTACCTCGCGGTCCGCAAGCTGAAGCAGGACAAGAAGGGCCCGATCCTCTGCCTGCTCGGCCCGCCCGGCGTCGGCAAGACCTCGCTCGGCCGGAGCATCGCGCGCGCCCTCGGCCGCAAGTTCCACCGCGTCTCGCTCGGCGGCGTGCACGACGAGGCGGCGATCCGCGGCCACCGGCGCACCTACGTCGGCGCGCTCCCTGGCCAGATCATCCAGGGCATGAAGAAGTCGGGGACGATCAACCCGGTCTTCATGATGGATGAGGTGGACAAGATCGGGCACGACTTCCGCGGCGACCCCTCGGCGGCGCTGCTCGAGGTGCTCGACCCGGAGCAGAACAACACGTTCGCGGATCACTACCTGGAGATCCCGTACGACCTGTCGCACGTGATGTTCGTCGCGACCGCGAACGTGGCGGACCCGATCCCGCCGCCCCTCCGCGACCGCATGGAGATCCTGGAGATCCCCGGCTACACGCGGAAGGAGAAGCTCGCGATCGCGCGGCAGCACCTGCTCCCGAAGCAGCTGTCAGAGCACGGGCTCACGACCGAGCAGCTCGAGGTCACGGACAAGGCGCTGGAGGAGATCATCGATCACTACACGCGCGAGGCCGGCGTCCGCTCGCTCGAGCGGCAGATCGCGGGCGTCATCCGCGGCGTGGCGGTGAAGGTGGCGGAGGGCGACACGCAGAAGCGGCGCGTCGACAACGAGGACGACCTGCACGAGTTCCTCGGCCCGGCGAAGTACACGAGCGAGGTCGCCGAGCGCACGGCCGAGAGCGGCGTCGCGACGGGCCTCGCGTGGACGAGCGTCGGCGGGGAGATCCTCTTCATCGAGGCGACGCGGATGTACGGCACGGGCAAGCTCCAGCTGACCGGCCAGCTCGGCGACGTGATGAAGGAGTCGGCGCAGGCGGCGCTGTCCTTCGTGCGCAGCAACGCGGCGAAGTACAGCATCGCGAAGGACTTCCTCGAGAAGAGCGACCTGCACATCCACATCCCCGCCGGCGCGATGCCCAAGGACGGGCCGAGCGCGGGTGTGACGATGTTCACGGCGCTCGTCTCGCTCCTCACCGGGATCAAGGTCCGCCACGACGTCGCGATGACGGGCGAGATCACGCTGCGCGGCCGGGTGCTCCCGATCGGCGGCCTGAAGGAGAAGGTGCTGGCGGCGCACCGCGCCGGCATCAAGCGCATCATCGTCCCCGAGCGCAACCGGGCGGACCTCGAGGAGGTCCCGAAGGAGGTCGTGGACGAGCTGCAGTTCTTCTTCGTCAGCCGGATGGAGCAGGTCCTGGAGGCCGCGCTCGAGCGGCTGCCTGAGCCCGCGCCCGTGACCGAGGAGTCGAAGGACGGCGAGAAGAAGGATCTCGAGAAGTCGGAGAAGAGCTCGATCGCCAGCAACTGATCCCTGGGCGATCCGTCTCCGTGAGCGCCGCGCGGCTTGAACGCGCGGCGCTTTTTTTGTCGGTCTGTGCTTCCACGAGAGCCGCGGGGCGGTGACTGCCGTCCTCCGCGGGATGCCGTCGCCTCAGCCGCGCTCCGCGGGGCATCTCCGCGTCTCAGCCGCTCTCCTCTCGACGGATGTCAAGCGAATCGGTAGCCTCGTCAGCGCATGAGGCCGTGTCCGAACTGCGCGTGGATGCTCAAGGAGACCGACGCAGCCTGCACGATGTGTGGCGCGAGCGTGGCGGGCGCAGCGCCTGGAGCCTCTGTCCCGGTCGCGGCTCCGCCGCCGGTGCAGGCGGGAGGGGCCTATGCGCCGCCCGGCCCTGCGGGCTATCCGGGGCAGCCGGTCATCTCCGGCTACGGCGGCGCGGTGCCGCAGCCTGTGTCGCCGGGCTACGCCGCCGTGGGAGGCGGGCAGGGCGCGTATCCGCCGCCGCCTCAGCCGGTCGGGATCGGGGCGCCTGGCTCGCCGGGGGGCGGCGTCCCGTTCTCGACGGGCGCGGACGCGCCCTTCCCTGTCTCTCCCTGGGCGCGCGCAGCGCCGTCGGCGGGGCTCACGTCGCAGCCGTCGTCCCCCCCGGTGAACGCGCCCGGGGTCATGCCGGCCCAGCCGCCGCTTGCGTCGCCCATCCCGGGAATCGTGCCTGGCGCGCCGGTCGGCGGGGCGATGGGGCCGCAGCCCGTGTCGCAGGCGCCGGTCTTCGGCGCGCCGCCGCAGATGGTCGCGCCCCCGCCGATGGTCGTGCCGACGGGGACGCCGGGGATGGTGGCGCCTCCCCCGATGGTGCAGGGCGGAGCGGTAGCGCCGCCGCCGATGGTTCAGGGCGGGCTGCCTGGGGTCGTGCCGACGGGGACGCCGGGGATGGTGGCGCCTCCCCCGATGGTGCAGGGCGGAGCGGTAGCGCCGCCGCCGATGGTGCAGGGCGGGGTACCCGCGGCCGTGCAGGGCAGGGCGCCGGCGATCGTCGCGCCGCCGGTCGTTCAGGGCGCGGTCCCGGGCGTGGTGCAGCCGGTCTCGGCGCAGCCCTCGCGCGTCCTCGTCGGCTTCATCGTGACGTTCCAGAACGATCCTGGGGGCAGCTTCTGGCCGATCTACAGCGGCCGCACGCAGATCGGGCGCGCCGGGGCGGACCCCGCGACCGAGATCGGGCTCCCCGACGCGAGCGCCTCCTCGCGCCATGCGTCGCTCCACGCGGACCCGACGACGGGTCAGGCCTTCATCGAGGACGACGGCTCACGGAACGGCACCTTCGTCAACGAGCAGCGCCTCGCGCAGGGCGAGCGCCGTCAGCTGCGCGACAACGACCGGCTGCGGCTCGGGAGCACGACGTTCGTGGTGAAGGTGCTGGTGGCGTGAGGGGAGAGGGGCGCGAGGTGGCAGGCGCCCCAGCTCTATAGCTACGCGGAGGCTACTGTCCGCCTGCGCCGGCGGTACCGTCTGTGCCGCCAGCGCCGCCAGCGCCGCCAGCGCCGCCAGCGCCGCCAGCGCCTGTCCCCACCTTTTGGCACTTGCGGAAGCCGTCCTCGACTTCGCAGATCTCAGACGTGCAGTCGGCAGCCGAGATACAGGACTGTCCGTCTTCGCAACGCGCTTCGCAGAGCGTCCCACCGCAGTCAACATCGGTCTCCAGCCCGTCCTTCTCCCCGTTGAAGCAGAGTGGCGCAGGGGCCGGAATGCTGCAGTCGAAGTAGTTGACCGTATCGGCCTTGGTGCTCGTGCCGTCTGCCGCCGTCGCGCTCGGAGGGTAGTGGACGCTGAACCTGATGAAGCCTGCGAACTCCTCCGTAGCTGTCGGATCCATCGTCGGTGGGGGCTGATTCCCTGGACTCACCTCGAGCACCGCCTTCGGCAGCAGGTCCACCTGGTCGCTGCACTTCTTCTCGGCGTCGATCCGGTTGAAATGGTGCGACGTGCCGTCTGCGCAGCTCACATCGAGGGTGTCCCGGCCTTCCGGCGTCGTGATGGCGACTGTCCCACCGATCACGCTGACAGCACTGGCAGCGCCGCCGCCGCTACCGGTGCCTCCTCCGGCGCTGCCGCCGCCGCCGTCTTGACCGCTGCCGTCGTCGCACTGAGGGAGGGCGCCCCCGGCGCCTCCCGCGCCCCCGGCGCCCCCGGCATTCTCGGGCTCGCCGCACGGATTGATCGTCACCGAGTAGGTGAACTCCCCCGAGTAAGTGAATGTGCCGCACTCCCGCGCCTGGGCGTCGATGCGCTTGAAGGAGACGGTCGTCGGGGGGAATGCCGCGATGTCGAGCGGCGGATCGAAGACGACCTGTCCACCGCTGGTCAGGAAGCAGACGTCAAGGGTCTCTCGGCTGGCAAAGGTGCCCTTCAGCGTCTGCCCTTCACCCTGTAACCCGCAACGATCGTCGATCTCGCGATGAAAGTCCGCGTAGCAGCTGTTCGGATCCTGGAGGAACGCGCAGATGTTCTCGAACTCCTCGCCGCAGCCGGGCACGGTGACGGCTGCGGCCGCGACGAGGAGCGGAGACACGGCGGCGGCGAGCATGACGTAGCGGCGCATGGGCGCAGTCTACGCGGTCTCCCCGCGGGTGGGCCAGATCCGCCGAGGTCGCCAGGCAAGGTGGCGGCAGCGGCGCGCGCCGCCGCCCCCCCGCGCGGGCGCTCCCTCTCACAGCTCGGCGTAGGGCCCCGGGACCACGTACGCGTCGTCGTTGCCCGCGTAGGTGAACACCCCCCAGCAGACGAGCTTGTACTTGATCGCGAACGCCATCGCCTCCCGCAGGCTCGCCTTCGGCGCGAGCACGGCGAGGTTCGAGCGGCGGACGCCCCACCAGCCCGGCCCATGCTGGAGCACGGCGTCGTGAAGATCCTGCGTCGCGTGCTTCGAGTCCTCGAGCACCGCGAGGCGCAGCCGGACGAAGGACTTGTCGCTCGCCGGGAAGTCGAACCAGTACAGGTTCGACCTCGCCTGCTTCGGGGCGATGCTCCCGGCGCCCTGAGCCGAGAGGAAGCGGCTGAGATCCTCGGGCGAGAGCTTCTGGGTGACCGGGTGCGTGTCGACGTCCTTGCACGTCTCGGGGCCGACCTTGAACCCGCCCAGCGTGAGCGAGGGATCCGGGCCGTTCTCTGGCGTCAAGAGGAACCGATCGGGATCGGGCAGGTCGCTCGGGTACTCCACGCCGGCGTCGATGCCGCTGCACGCCGGGACCCCCAGCGCGAGCGCGAGGGCCGCTGCGCGCGCTGGGCGTCGGGGCGCGCGGCGGCTCGGCGCCGGACGCTCGCGATGGGGGCTCATGCGGAAGGGGGGGCACGGCGCGCTCGCCGCCGGTGCTCCGGCGGGCGCGCCCTCGCGGCTCGGTTTGCTTTCGTTCGACATGGCTCTCTCGCGGCACCTGGGGCACCGCCTCGATCGGCGGGCGCAGCGCTGCCCGGGCCGGGCAATCATTCAATGCCGGGCGCCCCGAGGGCAAACTCCTCTGCGAACATTTGGCTGGCGCGCCCCCGCTGGCCTAGAGTTCGCTTGATGAGGCACCTCGGAATGCCGATGCTCGCGCACGCCCTCGCCCTCCGCGCCCGGCGTCCGCCCGCAGCCACGCCAGCCGCCCCAGCGCGCGCCGGAGCGTCCTGCGCCGCCGTGGCCGCGATCGCGCTGCTCGCCGGCTGCGGCGGGTCGCCCACCGCGCCGAAGCAGGACGACGTTTTCTACCTCCACGGCGCGGCCGGCGTCCTGAGCAAGGACTCGAGCTTCGAGGTGTACTTCCCGCCGCTCGACGCCCCGGCGACGGAGCGGGTTCCCCGCAGGATCGGCGTGGGCCTCATGAACGGCGACGTCCGCATGAGCCGCCCGATGGACTGGAACGTCGGCGGCGCGGACTACACGCCAGAGCGCCGCTTCATCACGTACCAGTCGCCGCGGCAGTTCCTGTTCTCGATCTACGAGCGCATCGACAGCCCCGAGGACCCGTGGCCCGACGTGCTCAAGCGCTACGAGGCAGACCTCGAGGAGCAGGGCGCGCAGATCCTCTCCGGCCGCGCGCCCGTGGCGACCGCGAACACGCAGGGGCGCAGCTACCTGGTCAAGGCGAAGATCCCCTCGAAGCCGGTCTCCGAGGCCTTCGCCCACGAGGTACTCATCCGGAGCCCCCGCCGTGTCCTGCTTGTGCAGATCGTGCACCACCAGAACGTCGACGCGAACGCCGACGAGATCACGGCGGCGCTGCAGAGCCTCACCGTCTACTGAGCGCGCGGCGACGTGAGCGCCGCGCCCGCCGCGCGCCGAGCGCCGCACGCGCCGCGATGGCCGTCCCCGGCCCGGCGGCCCGACGCGGCTCCGCCCGGCGTCGCTCACATCGGCGGGGGCTCGCCCCGGTCCTCGTCGTCCGCGTCGTCGCCGCCCGCGAGGTGCTTGTCGTCGAGCGGGATCGTGATCACGAGCCGCTCGGCCGCTGAGCCGCCGATCCACGCGGTGCGCTTGAGCGTCGCGGCGCGCGGCGAGCCGAGCTGGAACCGAGGCGCTTCTTCCGTGTCCACGTGGATCTCGAGCATCACGTCGTGGATGCCCGGCGTGAACGTCTCGATGACGCCGCGGACGAGCTCCTGGCGATGGCCCCCGGGCAAGAAGGAGAGGTACTCGTCGTAGCCGACCGGACCGAGCACGACCTTGTAGCGGCCCGACCCGTCGAACACGTAGCGCCCCAGCGTCAGGCTCTCGCCGAGCTGGTGGTTCATCACGCCGAGCTTGTTCCTGAACGGCTTCTCGATCTTCGTCCAGTGTCCGATGAACTGCTCGATGCGCACGTCGATGTCGCCGAGCATCTCGGACAGCACGGTCTCGAGGTTCCTCGCCGAGCGCGACTTCGAGGCGAGGATGGGCGCGTAGCGGAGGAAGAAGAAGCGATCGAGCGGCGTCTCGTAGTCGCGGAACCCGTCGAGGCCGACCGCGCAGAGCATCCGCCGCGAGAAGGGGTCGGCGCCTTGCTTGCGGTAGGTGACCGGCAGCCGGTACTTGGTCCACGCGCGGTAGAGGAGCGACAGGAGCCGGTGGTGGAAGACGTCGAGGAGCTCGCGGATCGGCTGCGGCCCGCCCTGGTAGTCGGCCAGCGCGATCTGCTCGATGAAGTACGCCGGCAGCGGCGACACCGAGCCGTACAGGCCGAGGAACGTGGTCGAGACGCGCGCGCGCTGGACCGCGTCCGGGGACTTGACGACCGCGAGCTCGCTCACGTCGCTCGACGCGAAGACGAGCGACGGATCGCTGCGCAGCCGGATGCGCTCGTCCTGCACGGGCCCGAGCTGGCCCACCGGCGGCGAGGCGGGGAAGGTCCGCTCGAGCAGGTAGATGAGGCGGTAGTACGAGAAGCGCGGCGCGGTCGCCGCGAAGCGCCCGATCGCCTCCAGCGCGGCGGGGTCGGCGCCCGCGGCGCCCCTCGGCGCAGCCGCCTTCATATCAGGGTCAGGCTGCCGCTCTTCGGCTCCCATTTGTGCACCACGCGTGTGTTCGTGCCGGTGACCGTCAGCTGCGTGAACGAGTTCAGCGAGACGTAGGACCCGAGCATCTCGTTCAGGATGCTCGCGAACAGGTACATCTCCCCCTCGCCGACGAACCCGCCCTCGTCGAGCTCGATGTCGACCGCCACGCCGCGGACGGGCGCTCCACGGTACAGCCGATCGGTCGGACGCACCCGGATCGACTTGATCGCGGCCAGGCGGAGCTGGTTCGCGCGCGCCGCCTGGCGGTCGACGATCGCCTGGAAGTTGTAGAGATCGACCGTCGCTCGGAGCACCTCGAGCTCCGTGATCGAGCGGTAGCTCATCGCCATGTGCGCCAGCACGCGCCACTGCAGCTCGCGCCCTATCGGCGGCGGGAGCGGCGCGGTGACGCCGGTGAGGTTGGTGAAGCTCGCCACGGCGGGAGAGGTCGCCGTCGGCACCCTGAGGTCGCCCATCTTCAGCTGCGCCGGCAGGCGGCGGTTCGTGCTCGTCGCCTCGATGCTGATCACGTCGAACTCGGGGAGGGCCCCCGCGTCCTGCGGGGAGCCGAACGACAGGTACATGTCGATGCCGTCCCCGATCGCGGCCGGGCGGAGGTGCGCCTGGTAGAAGATCGTCCGCGCGGCGGCCTCGGGATCGAGCTCGTGCTGGAAGCTGAAGAACGAGGGGATCTCGACGCGCTGGCTCGTGCGCCGGGCGATCCCGACGACCTTGTCGATGCTGTGGATCTCGAAGGCGGAGGGGGCCGCGCCCGCCGGGCGGCAGAGGTACTCGTGCTTGGTGGCCTCGGGCTTGATCGGGTCGCTCGTGTGCTCGAACAGGTTCACGACCGGCGAGCAGAACAGCCGGATGTTCTCCTTGCCGACCCGGGTCCCCGGCGGGAGCCCGTCCTTGAACTGCAGCAGGATCGCGAACCGATCGGAGATCCGCTCCGCCGAGATGGCCTGCAGGCCGGTCACCTCGAAAAACGCGAACTTCTGCGGGAGGGTGAAGAACTCCTGGAGCAGCCGGAAGCCGGGGTAGACCGTCTTCGGGTACGGGATCAGCGCCTCTTCGTCGGTGAAGCCCGTGAGCCGCACGGAGCGCGCCGGCAGCGACGCGATCGTCGTGTCGCGCCCCGCGGCGTCGACCGCGGCGAGCGCGACGCCGTCGACGTGCGCGCCGACCCAGAGGCGGAGATCGTCCTGGAGCCTGCGCTCGCCGTGGATGTAGAAGCGGAGCGAGGAGAGCGACAGGCCCGAGAGCGCGGCGCCCCCGGTCAGGCGGAGCTCGATGCGGAGCGTCTGCGCGAGCTGCGCGCCCGTGTCGACGCGCACGTCCTCCACCGCGAGCGGGACGAGCTCGACGTCCTGGGTCGTGCGGAAGCGGCACGAGACGCCGTCGACCGGCACCGACCCGACCTCCGCGTGCCGGCCCACGACGAGCTTCTCGCGCACCACGTTCGGCAGCGGCGTGAACTCGATGATCGACGTCGCCGGGATCTGACGGAGGTAGTGCGGAAAGAGCAGCGACGCGACCGAGTGGATCACCTCGGGGAGCTCGTCGTCGAGCTTCTGGCGGATCTTGCCCGTCAGGAAGGCGACGCCCTCCAGCAGCCGCTCGACGTCGGGGTCGCCGCCGCGCTCCGCGAGCATCGGCGCGATCCCGGGATAGGCGGCCGCGAACTCCCGCCCCAGATCCCGCAGGTAGGTGAGCTCGTCCTGGTAGTACTTGTTGAACATCCTCTCGCCACCGCCAGTCGACCGCCGGGGCCGGAGCCTGTCAACCGCCGTGAGCCCGGCCGCCGGACAGACGCTACGTCATCCGGACGTTGCCGCTCTGGTCCACCGCGGCGCCGAGCCGGAGCGCCTGGCGCCGGCCGTCGGGAAACTGGATCTGCGCGGTGATCTCGAACTCGAGGATCATCGACTGCACCGAGTCGCTGCGCATGTGCCGGACCTGCACGTTCTTCAGCCGCGGCTCGTAGGTCTGGATGCAGTTCTTGAGCGAGCGCTGCACCAGGCCGATCGCCTCGGGGAACTCGTGCAGCACCTCGGAGACCTCCATGAGGCCGTAGTCAGGGCAGGTCAGCGAGCTGCCCTGGCGCGTGTTCAGCATCTGCCCGAGGTGCGTCAGGATGGCCGACTCGAGGTCGTGATCCCGGTAGGTGCGCCGCTCCGTCGAGTGCGGGTCGGCCGCGTGCGTGATCCGGGTGAGGAGCGATGCGCCAGCCACGGCGCCAGCGTAGCTCAGCCCGCGCCTCGAGCGGAAGCCCGCCCGCTCAGCGCGGCGTGAGCCAGTCGTCCTCCGCCGAGACGCCCCCGTCGTTCCAGGTCCAGATGATCCTCTGGTACGTGAACGCGACCTCCTCCTGCTCGGGCATCCGCGCATGAGTCCGGTTCCGCACGTTGAGCATGTGGAAATGGATGCTCGAGATGTTCGCGTTCGTGAGCTGGACCGTGAAGACCGGCCGCTCGACGCCCGTCGCCATCGACCTGTAGAACTGGAGCTCCCAGCGGTCGATGTTCTCGTTGTGGCTGAGGATGCTGAGGAGGAGAGGGGTGGACCGATCGAGGTCCTTCGTGATGACGAAGGGCTTGTGCATGCGCTTGCCCGTCGGGCGCCCGGTCACCGGATCCCGCGGGCCTACCAGGCTGTGGAAGACCCCGGTGACCAGGATCGTGCCTTCACGGCCCTTCTGGGTGACGGAGCCCCTGACCTCCCCCTGCCTTGTTCCGACGATTCTGAGGTAGGCGTGGAGGGCCATGCCAGGGTTCTGCTCCTACTGCGCGTGATGGCCATCCATGAACATGAGAGCCCCAACCCTGGCCGGCCTGCCCGGTACGACAAACGTGGCCGGGCGACCCGAAGGCCGCCCGGCGCGAGAAAACATCAGAGGCGGGCAGCGATCACTGCGGCGTCTCCCAGTCGTCCGTCGCCTCGCGGGCGCCGTCGCCGTCGTCGAACGACCACACGATCTTCTGGTACGTGAACGCGACCCGCTCGTACTCCGGGACCTGCGCCTCACCCGGCTTGCGGGTGTTCTCCATGATGAAGTCGATGCTCGCGACCGTCGCGTTGATGAGCTTCACCGTGTAGTGGTTCTGCTCCTTGCCGACGTTCGACTGCGCCTTCATGCCCGGCGTGTAGAACTTGAGCTCAAACTCCGTGATGCTCTCGTTGTTGACCAGGGCGTTGTAAAGAAGGGGGGTCGACTTGTCGAGCTCCTTCGTGATGACGAAGGGCTTGTGCTGCCGCTTGCCGCTGGGCATGCCGGTCGCCGGATCACGCGGGCTCACGACCGAGTGGTGCACCTGGATGACACCGATGGTCTTCTCGCGACCCTTCTGGGTGATCGAGCCGTCGATGGGACCCTGCGTGATACCCTTCACCTTGAGATGAGCTTGCAACGCCATGATCAGATGCCTCTACCTTCAAGGACTCGCCCCCTGGACTCAGTCTACGCCCCATTGCGCGCTGGCAGAAGGTCCGCCCCCTCGGGAGTAGGAGTTCGGATGCTTCGAGATAAGGCTCGCACCGTATCTCTATCCCTGCTCATCGCAGGGAGTCCCGAAGGTAACTCCCTAGATGGGAGCGTCAAGACTTTTGTGGCCCAGAAAGCGCGCTCCTTCTGCTCTCCATCGGTCCGCAATATTACATCGCGTCCATCCGTTTCCATGCGTCTCCCTCCGCTTCCACGTGCTTCCGCCTGCTTGCGTCGACCTCGGCGCGGTTCCGCGCGGTTCCATGCGCTTCCGCTTCGATGATGGAACCTGGGCGTATCGAGCGTGTTGCGGACGTTGTGGGCGACGTGACGACGCGCGATCCGACGCGTGGATCCTGGGGTGGGCGCGACAGCCGAGATGGAGAACAAGGTGGCCTGGCCAGCCAACGGTGCTGGCCGGCCGCGGTGGCCGGCCAGCGGGCCTGGCCGGCCACCGTGGCCGGCCAGGGCGTTAGGTCGCGAACTCGCCTCGGCGAGGCCTTGCGTGATACGAAGGGCGCGTGAGCATCGTTCGCTTCGGCTCCGTCGTCGGCCTGGGGCTCGCCGCCGCCCTCACGGGCTGCGGTTCGTACCCCGAGCAGCCGCACGGCGAGCTGCAGACACGCAAGCAGAACCCGATTCCCGTGTGCACCGCCCAGCTCCCGCCCGCGCGGCGCGCGGCGGGGGAAAAGGCGGCCGTCCGCACCCTTGACGCCGACCAGTGGCTCGGGATCGTCGTCCCCGGCTACAGCGAGGAGCGCGGCATCGGGCCGACCGACGTCGATTGCACCGGCCACTACGTGTTCGCCAACGAGACGCTGCGCGGAGGCATCTCGAAGTCGGGCTGGCCGCGCAAGATCGATCCGGACGAGGTCGAGATCCGCTCCGGGCCGGAGGGGCTGCGCGCCGTCTGGGTGCGCGTGCTCAAGTTCGAGAACGGCGACGAGGGCGGGCTCGTCGCGCTCGTGCGCGCGGCCGGCGATCGCGCGGACGTCTACGGCGTCGGCAGCTTCCGCGCGCCCGCCAAGGGGACCAGGCTGTCCCCGGTGCGCCTCGGCAACGACAACCTCGTCGTGGCCGAGACGAAGAGCTGCCCCGATCCCGACGACTGCAGGCAACGAGCCCACTTCTACCTGGCGCGGAGGGGGCGGCTGATCGAGGCGGCCTCCGTCGACCTGGAGCGCACCGCGGTCGTCCCCTCCGTCACCGAGCGCGGGCTCTACGCGCGGTACGTGCTGCGCACCGACGTCTCCTACAAGCCGAACGGCATCCAGCTGCTCGAGCAGGTGCGGGTGAAGATCGTGAAGTCCGAGAGCGGCAACCGCGACAGCGATCGCGAGCTCCGCCGCGTGGAGTTCCAGCGCTTCCTCCGGGTGGAGCGGGATACGCTCTTCTCGTCAAACGATCCGCTCTGGGAGCGCGTCGTCGGACAGGACTAGAACAGCAGCGGCGGCCCAGAGGCCGTGGGTGGAGCGCGGGGGGGGGCGGGCGCCCGCCGGACTCGCATGACGCGCCTCGCCCGCGCAGGGCGCGGACGAGGCGCGCGTGGATCTGCTCGGACATCGGCCCGTCGCCGCCTGCCCCTCGCGCTCCACCCACGGCCTCTGGGCCGCTCCATCGGGGGAACAGGGGAGGGGCCGTCCTGGCGGCGGGGCCTGGCGCTGTCTGGAGACGGAAGAGGCGATATCCGCCGGCGAGAGCATCGTCTCGCCGGCGGGGAGCGGTGGCTACCAGCAGAACAGCGCGTTGCCGTAACCGCAGTTCGGGGGCTGGAACATCGCGTAGGCGGTGCCGATGGCAAGGCCGCTCAGGAAGCCGGTCACGCCGCCAATCGCGATCTGACCGGCGTCCTCGTAGGCCTCCGCGCTGCCAGGAGCGACGCCGCGGGCGATCGAGGTGACGACCGAGGCGGTGAGGGGGAAGGCCACATTGCCGATGAAGCCGCCGGCGTTGAAGCGGCCAGACGAGTAACGGAACGTGTCGACAAGGAAGATGCCCGTGCCCGCGCCCGTCGCACCCCACGAGGCGAACGCGTGCGTCGAGGGGCCGCCGAAGGACTTGCATTCCGAGCTGGACAGGGCGGTCTTCGTCTCGTCGACGCTGCAGCCGGGGCGCGTCGACTCGATCGCGTCCTTGATCGGCAGGTCCACGAGCAGCGTCAGCGCGGTCATCGTCATGGCGGGCGCCAGGACCGAGAAATGCCAGCGCCCCTTCCACCCGACCGTGGACTCGGGATCGCTGTAATAGACGCGCGGCATCAGGAAAACGACCGAGGTCCCCAGCACGAGGCTCACGTCCGAGACCGTGCCCCAGTTCTCATCGCGCGTTACCTGCGCAGCCGCCTCGCTCGGCGCGAGGAGGCACGCGGCCACGGCCAGACAACCTGCTGCTACGACTTTCTCCCTGATTCGCATGAACGGCGCCTCGCGTTCGGCTGCGCCACCGGCGAAGTTCGGCGAGCACAAGGCGCGGCTCCCCGCACGAAGCCCCGCCGTTGAGGGGCGCTACCGTTTGTTCGGATTCCCAGAGACGGGGAAGCGGACGATGCTCCGGCCTCCCGGCTCGCCGGATGACACGTAGTCCTCTGCGGCGGTCGCAGCGTACGCCCGGTAGAACTGCTCGCCAAATATTTCCCGAAACGTTTCCTTGTCCTCGCCCGAGTAGTCGCCGTGGCGGCGCTCGTAGAGCCGCCAGAGCTCCTCGTACTTGTTCGAGAACAGCCCGCCTTTCTTGCCCTCGCGCTCGAGCTTCTCCTCGAGCGTCTTCGGCGCGAGCTTCACGAGCAGCGAACGAACGCCCCCCATGACGCCGCTCAGCAGCGCCATCTGGTGGCTCATCACGTCGGCGAAGATCTCCTGCAGCTGGCGCGCGGTGTCCGCGCCGCCCTCGGGCGTGAGCAGCACCGTGCCGAGCTCCTTCGCGTCCCCCGCGGTCGCGACCCTGTCAGTCTCCGCGGATCGATCGCGGGCGAGCACCTCGGCCTCGAACGTCTGGTAGCCGTCGCGCAGGCTCACGAAGCACTTCAGGAAGACCTCCATCGTGTCGCGGAGCCGCCGCGCGAAGTTGACGATCCCCGCGACGTCGTCCGGGGGCTTCGTGCCGGGCGCGAGCGCGCTCGCCAGCTCGGACAGCGCCGCGAACGCAGCGTTCGCCGGGGCCAGCTCGCCGAGCGTGCGGTAATCGACGCCGTAGTACTGGGAGATCTTCTGGAAGTCCCGCTCCGCGAGCACGCTCGGGTGCTCCTCACCCAGCCGGCGCAGGTAGCTCTGGCGCGCGTCTGGCGGGAGGCGCGCGAGGTGATCCCAGATCATCCGGTAGACCGCTGCCCACGCGGTCCGGTACGCCTCGAGGTAAGGGACGACCTGACGGAGGTACGGGTCCTCGCCGCCTGGAGCGGCGCGCTTCTGCGGCGTGAGCAGGGCGGAGAGGTTCTCGCCGCCCGTGCCGAGCAGCGTGCCGTCGCTCGGGCTCTCGGCCTTCAGCGGCGCCTCGATGATCGCGAGCCGGATCTGGATCGGGCCGATCGTGATCTCCGGCTGGTTGCTCACGTCCACCGAGGTGTCGCGCGCCAGCCGGTGCCCGGCGAACATCGTCCCGTTCGTGGAGCCGAGGTCGCGCACGAGGATCCTGCGATCCCGGACGTCCACCGCCGCGTGGAACTGGGAGATGTACGGCCGGTCGATGTGAAGATCGTTCAGCTGGTTCCTGCCGATCCGGACAGGGAAGCGCTCGAACGAAGCGTCGAAGCTTTGGTTGGCCTGGGTGTCGGACACGCGGGCCGAGAGCGCCGCCGGCATGGGTGCAGACTAGCAGACCCTCTCCGCCGCACGGGAAGTGCCTGACGTCCCTCCATCCGAACCGGTCGTCCGCCGGGACGCAGCCCGGCCACCGACCCGCAACGCCCGGCGCCCGCCCACGCGGGTCGGTTCGTTGGTTAGTTGACCTCGTTGCCTACATGATGCGACCTTAAACCACACATGAGCCTCGTCCATAAGATCCCTCCCATGGTCTCGGCCCTGGCGTTTGGCTACGGGGTCGGCATGGCGGCGCCCCAGTCGGCGATCTCGTCGGTCCAGTCGGCGGTGTCGACCTACCAGACGGGCGCAGCGCGGACCATGGCGCCGGTCACGGCCGCGGCGCTCGTCGCCGCGCCGCCGCAGTACGCGCCGCCGGCGCGAGGGATCGAGGCGCCGGCGGCGCGCGGGATCGAGGCGTATGCGGGCGAGTCGCGGGAGCTGTCGCGGCTGCGCGACGCCGCGGGGCGCGACGCGCGGGAGGGCGCCTCCTGCGACATGGATCGGCCGAGCTACTCGCGGCCGCCGCGCGCGTTCTCCGCCGAGGGCAGCTACGCCGACGACGTGGACGACCTCGACGCGGCCGGCGCCGAGGCGCTCTCGAAGCTGCAGCTGCCGGACCTCCGGCTCGCCGTGTCGCGCCGCACCCTCAAGTACGTCCGCTTCTTCACGCGCACCGACCGCGGGCGGCAGATGTTCGAGACGTGGCTGAAGCGCAGCGGGCGCTACCAGGAGATGATCCAGGCCGAGCTCAGGGACCGGCGGTTGCCGGAGGATCTCATCTGGGTGGCCATGATCGAGAGCGGCTTCGATCCGAGGGCGAAGTCGCCGGTCGGCGCCGTCGGGCTCTGGCAGTTCATGCCCTCCACCGGGGAGGTCTACGGGCTCCAGCAGACGCGGCACCTGGACCAGCGGAAGAACCCGCGCCTCGCCACGCAGGCGGCCGCCCACCACCTGCGCGATCTCTACCTGCGCTTCGGCAGCTGGGACCTCGCGCTCGCGGCCTACAACATGGGCTACGAGCAGCTGCTCGACCGCATCGATCGGTACGGCACGTCGGACTTCAACGAGCTGGCGCGCCAGGAGGCCATCCCGTCGGAGACGGCGGCTTACGTGCCGAAGATCGGGGCGGCGGCGATCGTGGCGAACAACCTGGAGCGGTTCGGGTTCGACCAGGTCGAGGTGAGCCGGCCGGTCGACGCCGCCGAGATCGCGGCGCCCCCAGGGACGCCGCTCAAGACGCTGGCGAAGGCGGCGGGCGTCGCGACCTCGACGCTGCGGAAGCTGAACCCCGACATCCTCGGGGACCGCGTGCCGCCCGGCCGGGGGGACTTCCTCGTGATGCTCCCTTCGGACACGCTGGCGCGGGCGCAGGCGGCGCTGCCCGCGATGCTCTCCACGGAGCAGCTCGCGACGGACGACGCGTCGGTCCTCGATCCGGTCGACCTGCTCGGCGGGCGCGACTTCGTGCCGCGGAAGCGGGGCGGCGACGACGAGAGCCTGCTCTCGCTGCTCCCGAAGCCGGCGCGAAAAAGGACGGCGGAACCGGAAGCGGATGACGACGCCGGGCGCGCGTACAGCAAGCGGCGCTCGATGCGCGATCCCGTGGCCGCGTCGTCGGCCGACGACGGCGCGGAGGGCCCGCTCGACGACGCAGGCGACGCGCCGCTGCGCCCGCGGTCCGCGCGCGGGCGGTCCGCGCGCGAGGTGATGCTCTACCGCGTCGGTCCAGGCGACACGCTCATCGGCGTGGCGCGGCAGTTCGTGATCGACGTCGAGGACGTCGCGCGCGATAACGGGATTGATCCTGACCAGAAGCTCCGCGTCGGTGCCCTGCTGAAGCTGCGGATACGGCCCGACATGGTGGACCGCACCTCCGCCGGGGAGGCGCGCGCCGCGCAGGCGAAGGACGACAAGGCCCCGGGCGACGCGGCGCCGGCGGCGCGCGGCGACGCGGCCCGCGGCGGGGCCAGGCCGCCAGCGCGGGACCGTGGAGAGGCCGGGGCCGAGAGCCGCGCCCCGGACACCGCCGAGAAGAAGCGCAAGGGGCGCGGCTGACGACGGCGCTTTCGGACGAGGCCGCGCCTCGGCTAGCATGCCGCACATGCAGCTCGTCGACACCAAGGCCATCGTCAAGCGACTAACCAAGAACTGCACTTCTGCCCTCGAGGCGGCGATTGGCCAGTGTGTCAACGCGCGCCACTACGAGGTCACTCTCGAGCACCTGCTCCTCGCGCTGCTCGATGACGCGAACTCGGACATCGCGTTTCTCGTATCCCACTATGATCTCGACCCGTCGCACCTCCGCGCCGCGCTCCAGCGCAGCCTGGAGGAGCTGAGGAAGGGCAACGCCGGGAGGCCGGTGCTCTCGCCGACGATGCTCGAGTGGATGCAGGACGCCTATCTCGTCGGATCCATGGAGTACGGGTACCAGCGGGTCCGGAGCGGGGTGCTGTTCCAGCGCCTCGTCCAGCAGCCGACCCGCTACTCGGTGAGCAGCATCGGCGCTTACCTCGAGGGCATCTCGAAAGACGATCTCAAGAACAACCTCTCCAAGATCGTCTCCGGCTCGAAGGAAGAAGCCGAGGCCGCCGCGGCGTCGGCGGGCGCGGGCGGGCCCGGGGCCGGCAAGCTGCCGGCGGGCATGGCGAGCGCCGGGCCCGACTCCGCGCTGGCGAAGTTCTGCGTCGACTACACAGGCAAGGCGCGCGCGGGGCAGATCGACCCGATCTTCGGCCGCGAGCGGGAGATCCGGCAGGTCATCGACATCCTCGCGCGGCGCCGGAAGAATAACCCGATCATCGTCGGCGACGCGGGCGTCGGGAAGACGGCGCTCGTCGAGGGGCTCGCGCTGCTCATCGTCGAGAGCACGCCGGAGAACCCGAAGGTGCCGCCGCTCCTGCAAGGGGTCGAGATCCTCGGGCTCGACATGGGGCTGCTCCAGGCGGGCGCCGGCGTGAAGGGCGAGTTCGAGAACCGCCTGAAGGGCGTGATCTCCGAGGTGAAGGGGTCGCCGAAGCCGATCATCCTCTTCATCGACGAGGCGCACACGCTCATCGGGGCGGGCGGCCAGCAGGGCGGCGGCGACGCGGCCAACCTGCTCAAGCCGGCGCTAGCCCGCGGCGAGCTCCGGACGATCGCGGCCACGACGTGGAGCGAGTACAAGAAGTACTTCGAGAAGGACGCGGCGCTGGAGCGGCGGTTCCAGCCGGTCAAGGTCGACGAGCCGAGCGAGCCGGCGGCCGTCGTCATGCTCCGCGGCCTCCGGCCGAAGTTCGAGCAGGCCCACAACGTCATCATCCAGGACGAGGCGGTGACCGCGGCCGTGCGGCTGTCGGCGCGCTACCTCACCGGCAGGCAGCTGCCGGACAAGGCGGTCGACCTGCTCGACACCTGCGCCGCGCGGGTGAAGGTCGCCCTGCAGCAGCGGCCCGCCGCGGTCGAGGACGCCGAGGTCCTCATCGTGAACACCGAGACCGAGCTCAAGGCGCTCGAGCGGGATCGCGACAAGGGCGTGCACATCGACCAGGAGCGGGTCGGCGAGCTGAAGGACAGGCTCGCCAAGGCGAAGGCCGAGCTCGAGTCGGTGCGCGCCGCGTACGCGAAGGAGACGGCGGGCACGCAGCGGGTCATCGACGCCCGCAAGAAGATGGACGAGGCCAAGACGAACGAGGACCGCGACGCCGCCCGCCGCGAGGTGATCAAGGCGCTCGACGAGCTCAAGCAGAGCCAGGGCGAGGTGCCGCTGATCCGGCCGGACGTCGACGAGGCCATGGTCGCGAGCGTCGTCGCGGCGTGGACGGGCATCCCCGTCGGCAAGATGGTCCAGGACGACGTGAAGGCGCTCCTCGAGATGGAGGACCGGCTGACCCGGCGGATCAAGGGGCAGACGCACGGCATCGTGACCATCTCCAAGGAGCTCCGGAGCGCGCGCGCCGGCCTGAAGCCGCTGAGCACGCCGCAGGGCGTGTTCCTGCTCGTCGGGCCGAGCGGCGTCGGCAAGACGGAGACCGCGCTCGGGATCGCCGACCTCATGTTCGGCGGCGAGCGGATGATGACGGTCATCAACATGTCCGAGTTCCAGGAGAAGCACACGGTCTCCCGGCTGATCGGCTCGCCCCCGGGCTACGTCGGCTACGGCGAGGGCGGGATGCTCACCGAGGCCGTGCGCCAGCGGCCCTACACGGTCGTGCTCCTCGACGAGGTCGAGAAGGCCGACCCCGACGTGATGAACCTGTTCTACCAGGTGTTCGACAAGGGCATGCTGAGCGACGGCGAGGGGCGGCTCGTCGACTTCAAGAACACGGTCATCATCCTGACGAGCAACCTCGCGACCGACAAGATCACGAACATGACGATCGCGGCCCGCGAGGAGGACCCGGCGCGGCGGCTCGACGCGGACGGCGAGTTCATCAAGGAGATCGTCGAGGCGATCAAGCCGACGCTCTCGGCGCACTTCAAGCCGGCGCTGCTCGCCCGCATGACGACGGTGCCGTACCTGCCGATCTCGCCCGACGCGCTCGGCGAGATCACGCGGCTCAAGCTCGACGCGCTCGTCGACCGCCTGCGCAAGAGCCAGCGCATCGAGGCGTCGTACTCGGACGCGCTCGTGGACACGATCGCGGCGCGCTGCACCGAGGTCGACACGGGCGCGCGCAACATCGACCACATCCTCCGGGCGTCGCTCCTGCCGCAGCTCTCGGTCGCCGTCCTCGAGAAGATGGCGGAGGGGCCGCTCCCGAAGCGGCTCCAGATCGGGGTCGACGCCGAGAAGAACTTCACGATCGCGTTCTCCGACTGATCGACCGCGCTCGCGCACCGAAAGTTGTACGGGCCGCGAGACTCCGCATAAATTGGGTGGAGCATGGTCGCGTTCGCCAAGCTCCGACAGCGTTCGATGTGGATCGCGCCGCGTCCGCCCTCTCCTGAAGGGGAGGGCGCGGCGCGCCGGCCAGCGCCGTGGCGCGGGCCGGCGTCGCTCCTCCGCGGGGGGCCCCTCGCGAGGGCGGCCGCCGCCGTCGCCGCGGCGATCGTCGCCGTGGGCCTCGGCGCCGCCGCGCCCGCCGCGATCGCGGGCTGCACGTCCGCCGCGCCGCCGCCCGCGGCGCCCGAGCCGTGCGACGTCCAGATCGTGACGCTCTCCATCTACGCGTCCGACAACATCAACCCCAACGAGAACGGGAACCCGAGGCCCGTCGTCGTGCGGCTCTACCAGCTGAAGAGCAGCGCGCGCATGGAGAACGCGACGTACGATCAGATCCTGCTCAAGGACAAGGAGACGCTCGAAGACGACCTCGCCAAGGTCGACGAGGTCGAGGTCTTCCCGAACGACCTCGTCGAGGTGAAGTTCGAGCGGATCCCCGACGCGAGCCACCTCGTCGGCGCCGCCCTGTTCCACAGCCCGAAGGGCAGCAGCTGGAAGACGTTCTACGAGTTCCCGCTCCCGCCGGGCGAGGCGCAGTGCGGCGGGCGCGAGTCCGACGCGGGGCCGCCGGTGTCCGACCCGCGCGTCGCGTTCTTCATCGACTCGACCAAGATCGACAACGGGGTCGAGTTCGACGAGTCGATGTTCCCCAACGCGAGCGCGGTGCGCCGGCTCAGCCTGCCGAAGAGGGCGGCGTCGCCCGAGGCGCCCGCCTCGACGGGGAAGTAGGGCCATGGCGCGCCCCGGTCGTCCTCGAGCCGGTCGCCGCGGCGGTGCTCGCGGCAGTCGAGCGACGAGCGGCTCGACGCGGCGTCCGCGCTCCCCGCGCCCGGCCAGCTTTCGCGCCGCGGCGCGCGGCACATCTGATAAGACTGGACGGGCGACATGATCCACCCGCGTAAGCCTGTCTGGACCGAGGGGCTCTTCATGACCCCTCAGCATCTACAGCAGTCGGACCTGTACCACGAGACGCTGCTCCACGCGCGCCTCCACGCCGTCGTGGGCTACGACTGGGGCATCACCGCCGCGCAGTTCGATGAGCGCGCGCTCTCAGCCGGCCAGTTCAAGGTGGTCAAATGTCACGGCGTCTTCCCCGACGGGACGCCGTTCTTCATCGGCGATCGCGGCGAGGACCAGGTCGAGGCGCGCCCGCTCGAGGGCGCCTTCCCGGCCGCGATGGAGGCGCTCGACGTCTTCCTCGGGATCCCGAACCTGCGCGAGACCGCCGCGAACATCAGCCTGGACCCGGCCAAGGCGGGGCCGGCCCAGCGGTTCGTGGCGTCCCAGACCACGGTCCCGGACGTGAACTCCGGGCGCAACGACACGTCGGTCACCTGGGCGCGCACCAACCTGCGGCTCATCTTCGGCACCGAGCCGCGCGACGCCTACCAGACCGTGCGGATCGCGCAGCTCGTGCGCGATCGCGCCGGCGCGATCGTCCTCCGGAAGAGCTTCATCCCGTCGGTCCTCCGCATCAACACGTCGGATCACATCATGTCCGGCCTCCGGCGGGTGCTCTCGGCCCTGGTCGGCAAGCAGAAGTCGCTCGTCGAAGGGCGGCGCATGCGCACCGCGGCCTCGGTCGACTTCCAGGCCTCCGATCTCACGAAGTTCTGGCTGCTCCACACCCTGAACTCGTACATCCCCATCGTGTCGCACCTCGTCGACCACGGCGGGGCGCACCCGGAGCAGTGCTACGTCGTCATCGGGTCGCTCATCGGCGAGCTCTGCACCTTCTCCTCGTCCGACAGCGACCCCACGACGGTCCCCAAGTTCAATTACCTCGAGCTCGAGGGCGTCCTCGACCCGATGTTCGACCGGGCGGTCACGCTGATCACCGCGATCGTCACGGATCAGTTCCTCATCGTGCCGCTGGAGAAGCGCGAGGACGGCATGTACCTCGGCAGGTTCGATGACCCGAAGGTGCCGCGCACCCACGAGATGTTCCTCGAGGCGAAGGGCGCGGACGAGGGCACCCTGCGCGAGCGGCTCCCGCGCCTGCTCAAGATCGGCTCGTGGACGCAGATCGGTCATATCCTGCACTCCGCGACGCCCGGTGTGAACGTCGCCATCGAGTACCGGCCGCCGGGCGCGATCCCGGTCCGGCCGGGGCTCGTCTACCTCCGCGTCAACCAGGCCGGCGATTACTGGAACGACATCCTCGGCTCTGGCACGATCGCCATCTACCAGCCGATCGAACCGCAGAAGGTCGATCTCCGGCTGATCGCGGTCCCGGCGGGGAAGTGACCATGCCGGGAAGCCCCTTCCGGGTGAGGAGCCCATGAGCCTCTCGCAGACGATGTACTTTGTTTGCTCCGACGTGCTCTCGCTGATCCTGCAGCTCAGGAACTCGCGCGATCTGCCGGCGCCGGACATCCTCCAGCGGCGCGTGCTCGGCCTGTTCGAGACGATGATGCAGAACGGGCGGGAGGCCCGCATCCCCGAGCAGGACATGATCGACGCGAAGTTCGCGCTCGCGGCCTTCGCCGACGAGGTGATCTTCAACTCGAACTGGCCGGGCAGGACGCAGTGGCTCCAGAACCCGCTGCAGTTCCAGTTCTTCCAGCTGAACACGGCCGGCGACGGGTTCTTCGCGAACCTCGACAACCTCTACGGCCAGCGCGGCAGGAACCACGTCGCGCAGATCTACTTCCTCTGCTTGGCCCTCGGCTTCCAGGGGAAATATCGTCTGCGCCAGCAGGAGGGCCTCGGCGCCGTCATCGAGGGTGTGGGCAACTACGTCGCCGTCAGCGAAGGCGGCGGGGACGTCCTCGCGCCGAACGCGGAGCGCAAGGACGGAGGCGCCGGCGCGGTGCGCCGCGAGCTGCCCTATCTGGCGATCGCGCTCGGCCTGCTCGTGCTGGCCGTCCTCGTGGTCATCGTGCTCCGGCTCGTCGTGGCCTCGGACGCGGAGGGCGTCGCCGACCAGATCAAGAAGCTGATCAGCACAGGGACCTAGGCGGCTCCGCCCGTCCTCTGCTGTTCCCGAGGGAGACTTCCGATGTGGCTGTGGATCCTGAGCGCCCTGTTCCTCACCGCCGTGTGGGGAGTGTGGTTCATGCTGCGCCCCGGGGCGGGGGAGGGGGCCGAGGCGTTCCCGATCGAGATCCCGCTCGTGGCGACCGCCGCTGTCGTCGCGCTGCTCGTCGGGCTCGCGATCTACCGGCGTATCCGCGCGGCGCGCGCCGCGCGGGCGCTCGAGAAGGCGATCGCGCAGCAGGCGCAGGAGCAGGTGATCAACGCGAAGCCGGAGCGGCGCGCGGAGATCCAGGAGCTGAACCGGCAGATGCAGGAGGGCATCGCCGCCCTCAAGGCATCGAAGCTCGGCGGGGGCAAGCGCGGCGCTGACGCGCTCTACGTCCTGCCCTGGTACGTGATGGTCGGCCCCCCCGGCGCCGGCAAGACCACCGCGCTCCGGCACTCGGGGCTCGTGTTCCCGTACATCGACCCGGAGCGCACCGGCGTGCGCGGCGTCGGCGGCACCAGGAACTGCGAGTGGTGGTTCACGAACGAGGCGATCCTCCTCGACACCGCCGGCCGGTACACGACCGAGAGCGACGACCACGACGAGTGGATGGCGTTCCTCGAGCTGCTGCTCCAGTACCGCGAGCACAAGCCGCTGAACGGCGTCATCGTCGCGGTGAGCCTGAGCGAGCTGCTCGACGCGAGCGACGACCAGATCGACCAGACCGGCAAGAAGATCCGCGCGCGCATCGACGAGATGCAGCAGACGCTGCACATGGTCCTGCCCGTCTACGTGCTCTTCACGAAGAGCGACCTGGTGGCGGGCTTCACCGAGTACTTCGGCGACCTGAAGAAGAGCGAGCGCGCGCAGCCGTGGGGCGCCACGGTGCGGCTCGACGAGAACAAGGGCGAGCCCGGCAAGATCTTCGACCGCGAGTTCGACGTCCTCGTCGAGAAGCTCCACGCGCGGCTGACGAAGCGCCTCATCGGCGAGCGCAACCGCGAGGTGAAGGAGAGGAGCTACCAGTTCCCGCTCGAGTTCGCGGCGGTGAAGCGGAACCTCTCGGACTTCATCGCGTCGGCGTTCGCGCCCGGCGCCGGCGCGGCGCCCACGCCGGTCCTGCGCGGGTTCTACTTCACGAGCGGCGTGCAGGAGGGGCGGCCGCTCGATCGCGTGGTCGGGGCGATGGGGCGGGCGTTCGGGCTGCGCGCGGCGCTCGGCGAGGGCGAGGAGGACGCCGCGCTCCCGAAGGAGTCGAAGAGCTTCTTCCTGCACGACGTCTTCACGAACGTCGTCTTCCCCGATCAGGATCTCGCGGCGCGCACCGAGGCCGAGCTCCGGCGGCGCCGGCTCCAGCGGATCCTCGTCGCGGCGGCGGCGGCGCTCGTCGCGATCCTGTTCCTGCTCCCGGCGGTGATCTCGTATTTCAACAACAGGAGGCTCGTCGCCGAGACGCGGCGCATCTCGGACGAGATCGCGTTCGTGGACTGGTCCGGGAGGAGCGGCGCGCCGCCGAACGTGCCCGCGAACATCGAGAAGCTCGACAAGCTGCAGGAGCACGTGGGGCTGCTCGACCGCTACGTCGAGAACACGCCGCTCGATCACGGCTGGTTCATGTTCCAGGGCGACAAGCTCTTCCCGCCGACGATGGCGCAGTACATCAAGAGCTTGAAGCAGGGGTTCGTCGGCCCGGCGAAGGCGCAGCTCGAGGCGAAGCTCGAGCGGGTGCGCGAGGGAGAGTTCCTCGACGGCTACAACGCCCTGCGCAGCTACCTCCTGCTCGGCAAGGAGCACCAGGGGTACATGGATGACCAGGCGGCGCGGTGGCAGACCGGCCGGCTGGTCCAGGTCTGGGCCGACGTCCTGAAGCCCTTCACCGACATGCCCGAGGCCGACCTCAAGGAGCGGCTCACGCCGCACGTCGCGTACTACATCGACCTCGTGAGGCGGAGGAAGCTCGAGGCCGAGGAGCTGAACGGGCCCCTCATCGACAGGGCGCGCGCGGACCTCCTGCGGGTCGACCCGACGAAGCGCTACTACGACCAGTTCGTCACGAAGCTGATCGACCAGAAATACGACGAGTCAGGGCCGAACACGCCGGAGAACCTGAAGTACCCGCCGGTGTCCCTCAACGAGATGTTCGCGGACCGGTCCGATGTGCTGACCGTCATCCACAGCGCGCAGAGGAACCGGGGCGGGACCTGGTTCGAGGTGCAGGGGCCCTACACGGCCAAGGGGCACGCGCAGGTGATCGAGTCGCTCAAGGAGGGGAGGAAGGAGCTCGAGCGCGAGCTCTGGGTGCTCCCCCTGGCGGACAGCGAGAAGCGCGAGGGCGATCAGATCCAGAAGGAGCTCGACCGCGTCCGGCAGGACTACGACAACGCGTACATTGCGCAGTGGGAGGCGTTCTTCCGCGACATCCAGGTCGACGTGCCGAAGACGAACCGGGAGGCGATCCACGAGTTCAGGGTGCTCTCCACGCCCGACTGGCCCTACCGGCGGCTGCTCCAGCGGCTCTCGGACGAGACGCAGTTCGCGAAGGACGAGAAGCCGAACGTGCTGACCGCGGACGGCGGCCTGATCGACCAGGCCAAGAACATGATCCAGCAGCGGGTCGATCGGCGGACCGGCGTGCGGAGCGGCTCGCTCCTCCCGGGCGACCAGCGGCGCGAGCACTACGACCCGGTGCCCGACAAGTTCGAGTCGATGGCCGCCTTCGGGGTGCCGCCAGCGCAGACGGCAGAGGGGCAGCCCCCGCCCGCGCCCAAGCTCAACCAGTACGTCGGCCACCTCGAGCGGCTCGCCGGGGAGATGAGCGTCGTCGAGGACGGGCCGCCGGACACGGACACGTCGAGGGCCACGGAGGCGTTCCAGGACGCGGTGAAGGAGACCGAGGGGCTCCTGCTCTCGATGGACCAGACCGGGCAGCGGCTGATGGAGCCGCTGCTCATGAACCCCCTCCGGCAGGCGTACAAGGCGGTCGTGCGGCGCGCCGGCGGCGCGGCGAGCGGGATCTGGGAGGTCGAGGTCTGGCCGCACTACCGCGACAAGATCAAGGACCGCTACCCGTTCAACCTGGCCTCGTCGCGGGACGCCTCGCTCGAGGACGCGATGACGTTCTTCAAGCCGAAGGACGGGGTGCTCTGGGGCTTCTACGAGACGTACCTCAAGGGCTTCCACTACCAGGTCGGGCACGAGTACTTCCCGAAGTCGCACCTGTCGGGGCAGCCGCAGGCGGCGAAGCCGTTCACGCCGTTCAACCCGAACCTGTACAACTGCCTGAGGCGCGCGGACGAGATCACCGACGCGCTCTTCGGCAGCGGCGGGGAGCCCAAGGTCGTCTTCCACATCAACATGAAGACGGTCAGCCCCATCGTGAGCGAGGTGGTCTTCGAGGTCGATGGCCAGAAGAGGCTCTATCGCAACGAGAAGGAGTTCTGGCACACCTTCAACTGGCCCGGAGAAGGCCAGAAGGGCGCGAGGATCCAGGTGCGCGGCGCGGGCGGGCTCGACGAAGAGCTGGTGCGCGAAGGGCCGTGGGGGATCTTCCGCCTCTTCGAGGCCGGGACGACGACCGCCCAGAAAGACAACGACGAGCTCTTCACGGTCACGTGGCAGATGACCGCACCTCCCGTGACGGTGACCATGGAGATCCGACCGACCCGCGGGAACCACCCGTTCCCGTCGAGCTTCTTCCGGGCCACCAACTGCCCGGCCAGCATCGGGGATCGCTTCGGCAAAGGGTGATCCGAGCAGCAACGGAGCCAGCGGGGGAGGGGGTGTCGTGCGGGGGGCCGGCGGGGCCCCCTCCCGCGAACTCGCGCCTCTTGGTGGCTAGTGCCGTGAGGACGGGGGGACTCGGGCTGTGAGGGGGACGCTGCGATGCGGGCCGGCGCTCGGGTTCGCGGGGCCCTACCCCGCCGGCCCCCCGCACGACACCCCCTCCCCCGCCGGCTCTTTGTGACGGAAAGAGGGGAAGGGGACGGTCGATCCGGCTTGCGATCGAGCCGGGGGGCGATCTTCGGAACCCTATCATTGCAAGGGTGAGACGGGTGGGGAGGGGGGACCGCGCGTGGGGGGCGGCGGGGTAGGGCCCCGCGAACCCGAGCGCCGGCCCGCATCGAAGCGAGTCGCTCCTGATCTCGACCCGTCCGTACGTGAGGCAATAGCCACCAAAAGGCGCGAGTTCGCGGGAGGGGGCCCCGCCGCCCCCCATGCGCGGTCCCCCCTCCCCACCCGTCTCCGTCGCCATCGCCGGGAAGTTGGTAGCGCTCGGTGAGGAGTTCGTGGTTCACTCCCAGGCCGTCATGTTCTGGCGCCGCAAGAAGGGCCCTGCCGCTCCGCCGCAGATCGGCTGCTTCGGCAAGCTGCCCGCCACGGGCGATTTCATCCGGCTGAACGCCGGCGGAGAAGAGCTCGCCGCCTTCGACCGCTGGCTCGGCGCGGCCATCGATTTCGCCCGGCGCGCCATGGGCCCCCATTTCGACGCGCACTACCAGACGGCGCTGGGGCTCTTCATCTTCCACGGCGAGCCAAAGGGCGACGAGCCGCCCGCCCGCGCGCTCGTGGGCGCCTGGGCCGCGAGCGGCGACAACGCCGGCCGGCTCTACCCGATCGTCGTGTTCGGCTCGTACGATTACGACCAGCTCGTCTCGGCCGGAGCGTCGCTCCCCATCACCCTGTTCCCGCTCCTCGCCGCCGCCCACGACGCCGCGACGAACGGCCGGAACATGCCCGTCGACGCCTTCCTCCACCGCGTCTCCCAGATCACCCCGCCGTCGCTCGACGACGCCGAGACGTCGTACGCCAACTACCGCGCATGGCTGAAGACCCAGCCGATGAAGGCGCTCTGGGACGCAGGCTTCGGCACGGACGCGAGCCGCTTCTGGGTGCTGCAGAACATCCTCGAGTCGGTGACGCCATTCCGCGGACAGGAGCTCCCGAGGACAGGGCTCGCGCTCAGGCTGCCGCTCGGCGCAGGCGACGCCTACGCCGCCGCCGTGTGGATGGACATGACCCTCCGCCTGTCGAGATGGGGACGCACGCTGATGAACGCGTTCTGGACACCACAGCGCACCCTGCTCCTCCACCTCGGTACCCCCCACGTGGGCTCGTTCCGCGAGATGATCGCGCCCACCACCCAGGCCGAGCACATCGCCGACCTCTGCGGGCCCCCGCCGGTCGAGGAGCACGTTTCACGACACGCGCTCGGGCCAGAGCTCGACGCGCTCGTCGCGCGGACCGACCTGTCGCTCGACAGCTTCCTCGAGGCGCTCGGCTGACCGATGCCCGCGCGCCGACCCCCGACCGAACGCGTCCGCCGCACCCACCGTCGCTCCGATTCACCGTCCACGCCCGGGACGTCTTGATATCCTGCGCGACCCATGGCCGCTGAAGACGCGATCAACCAATCGAAAGCGCGCATCGAGGCGCTGTTCGCGCCCATCAACGGGGGCGTCGGCGCCGACGTCACGTACGACGAAGCGTTCGAGGCGCTCAAAAACGAGGTCGACAAGCTGCAGTCGCTCGCGGGCGGCAAGGTCGACTGGGGGCGCATCGCGAGCGGCGCCGACGAGATCCTGAGCGAGAAGTCCAAGGACTTCCGCGTCGCCCTCTACTACGCAGCGGCGAAGGCGCAGCTCGACAAACTCCCCGGCCTGCTCGACGGGCTCGTGCTCGTGCAGGAGCTGACCAGCGCGTTCTGGGACACCATGTACCCCGCGATCAAGCGGCCCAAGGCGCGCGGCAACCTGTGCGCCTGGTTCGGAGACATCGCGGCAGGGACGCTCGGCGGCTACGCTCCGTCCGCCGCCGAGCGCGACGTGGTGAACGCCATCGAGCAGGTGAGCCGCACCCTGGACATCGACCTCGCCGACAGGCTCGGCGACGCCTACGGCGGGCTCGGCCCGCTCCGCAACGCGATCCGCAGCCTCGTCGCCAGCTTGCCCGCAGAGGCGCCGCCGCCGCCCCCACCGCCACCGCCGCCGCCGCCCCCCCCACCGCCGCCGCCCAAGGCCGAGGCGCCGAAGGCCGCCGAGGTGGCGATCGTGCAGGCGCCGGCGGTCACGGCGGTGGTCGTCACCCCGCCGCCGGCAGCGACGACCGTCGTCGCCACGGCGGACCCGGCGCTCAGCGTCGAGGCGATCGTCGACGAGGACTCCGCGCTCACCGCGATCGGCCGCTGCGCGCCGCTGATCGCGCGCGCGGGCGACGCGCTCCGGACCGTGGATCCGAAGCGCGCGGCCGCGTACCGCATCCTCCGGGTCGGGCTCTGGCTCGACCTCCTCGACGACCCCGGCGCCTCGTTCGAGAACGGCACGACCGCCATCCCGCCGCCGCCCGAGCACGTGCTGCAGGCGCTCCCGGCGCTCACGAGCCAGGAGGCGTTCGCCGACCTCTTGCCGCTCGCCGACGAGTACGCGCAGAACTACCCCCTCTGGCTCGACCCGCACCGGTACGCGGCGAACGCGCTCGAGCAGCTCGGCGAGGACTACGCCGAGGCGCGGCGGGCCGTGCTTGTCGAGGTCGGCGCCCTGGTGCTCCGCGCGCCGCTCTTGCCAGGCCTCAAGTTCAGGGACGGCACGCCGTTCGCGGACGACGAGACGCAGGCGTGGCTCTCGACCGAGGTGGCGGCCGTCCTC
Organism: Sorangium sp. So ce1153; assembly: GCF_051521595.1. Lineage (NCBI taxonomy): Bacteria > Pseudomonadati > Myxococcota > Polyangiales > Polyangiaceae > Sorangium > Sorangium sp. So ce1153. The sequence continues at coordinate 8,724,318 of NZ_CP150361.1, read as the reverse complement.
GGCGGCGGCGGCGGCGGCGGCGGCGCCCCGGCGAAGCCGAGGAGCTACCTCGACAAACCGCTCTCCGAGGCCCGCGGGCTCGTCGCGAACCAGCAGCCCATCGACGCGATGGTGCTCCTCGAGAAGGCAGCGGCCGCCGCTCCGTCGGCGCTGGACCGCTTCCGCGTGAAGCTCGCCATGGCGCAGATCAACATCGAGCTGTCCCAGTTCGTCCTGGCGCGCGCGCAGCTCGAGGCGCTGGAGCAGCTCGTCGACCACCACCGACTCACCACCTGGCAGCCAGATCTCTGCGCCGAGGTCTACGCCGCGCTCCACACATGCTACCGGGTGCTGAACCAGGGCTACGAGGCGTCCCCCGAGGCGAAGGCGAAGGAGGCGCTCTGCTTCGAGCGCGTCTGCCAGCTCGACGCTGCGCTCGCCCTGAAACTTTCGCTGGAGGCCTGAGGAGGCGGATGCGCGTCGCGCCGAGAAGCTTGCCCGGTAGACGGGGGTTTTGGTCTATGCTCGTGCGGCCTGCGGGCGCTCCGCCCGCTGCTGACGGGGAAAGGAGCCTGCGATGAAAGAGGGATCGGTCGCGCCGAAGGAGCGCGTGAACATCACGTACAAGCCGGCCACGGGGAACGCGAAGGAGGATGTCGAGCTGCCGCTGAAGCTCCTCATGCTCGGCGACTACACGCAGCGGCCGGATCCGCGGCCCCTCGAGGACCGCAAGCCGATCAACGTGGACAAGGACAACTTCCAGAAGGTGATGAGCGAGCAGAAGCTCGGGCTCACCTTCAACGTCAAGGACGTCCTCTCCGAGCAGGAGAACAGCGAGCTCACGGTCAACCTCAAGTTCCGCCGGCTGAGCGACATGGAGCCCGAGGCGATCGCGACCCAGGTGCCGGAGCTCAAGAAGCTGCTCGACCTGCGCGCCGCCCTGACGGCCCTCAAGGGCCCGCTCGGGAACGAGAAGGCGTTCCGCAACAAGATCCAGCAGATCCTGAGCGACCCGGCCCAGCGCAACAAGATCGTCAGCGAGCTCGGGCTCGACAAGGAAGGGGAGTGAGCGATGGCGACAGAGACACAGGTCGCGGGGAGCGCAGGCGTCCAGACCCTCGAGGGAGGGTCCCTGCTCGACGAGATCCTCGCCGAGACGAAGATGACGCCCGGCGATGAGGGGTACGAGATCGCCAAGAGGGGCGTGCAGGCCTTCATCTCGGAGCTCGTCGCCCCGCGGCGCGAGGGCGAGAAGGTCGACAAGGCCTTCGTCGACGCGCTGATCGCGGAGATCGACGTCAAGCTCTCGCGGCAGATCGACGAGATCCTCCACCACCCGAGCTTCCAGAAGCTCGAGTCCGCCTGGCGCGGCCTCAAGTTCGTCATCGACCGCTGCGATTTCCGCGAGAACATCAAGGTCGAGATGCTCAACTGCTCCAAGGAGGACCTCCTCGCCGATTTCGAGGATGCCCCCGAGGTGCCGAAGAGCGGCCTCTACAAGCTCGTCTACTCGGCGGAGTTCGGCCAGTTCGGCGGCAAGCCGGTCGGCGCGATCATCGCGAACTACGACTTCGGGCCCGGGCCTCAGGACATCGCGCTCCTCCAGAAGTGCGCCGCGGTTGCGACGATGTCGCACGCGCCCTTCATCGCGGCGGCGGGCCCGCAGTTCTTCGGCCTCAAGGACTTCGGCGGCCTGCCGAACCTGAAGGACCTGAAGTCGCTCTTCGAGGGGCCGCAGTACACGAAGTGGAACGCGTTCCGCGAGACGGAGGACGCGCGCTACGTCGGGCTCGTGATGCCGCGCTTCCTGCTCCGCCTGCCGTTCGGCGCCAACACCGTCCCGGTGAAGGCGTTCAACTACGAGGAGGACGTGGTCGGCCGGCACGACGCGTACTGCTGGGGCAACGCGACGTACGCGTTCGCGACGCGGCTCGCCGACAGCTTCGCCAAGTACCGCTGGTGTCCGAACATCATCGGCCCGCAGGCGGGCGGCACGGTGGAGAACCTGCCGCTCCACCAGTACGAGGCGATGGGCGAGATCCAGACGAAGGTGCCGACCGAGATCCTGCTCACGGAGCGGCGCGAGTTCGAGCTCTCCGAGGAGGGCTTCATCGGGCTCACGTTCCGCAAGGACTCGGACAACGCCTGCTTCTTCTCGGCCAACTCCACGCAGAAGCCCAAGTTCTACGGGCAGAGCGAGGAGGGCAGGGCGGCCGAGATGAACTACCGGCTCGGGACGCAGCTGCCGTACATGTTCATCATGTGCCGCATCGCGCACTACCTGAAGGTGCTGCAGCGCGAGCAGATCGGGACGTGGAAGGAGCGCGCCGATCTCGAGAAGGAGCTGAACGACTGGATCGGCCAGTACGTCGCCGATCAGGACGTCGTCTCGGCGGCGACCCGCGGGCGCAGGCCGCTCCGCAAGGCGAAGATCATCGTCACCGAGGTGCCGGGCAACGCCGGCTGGTACAAGGTCGACATGCAGGTGCGCCCGCACTTCAAGTACATGGGCGCGTTCTTCACGCTGAGCCTCGTCGGCAAGCTCGACAAGGAGTGAGCGGCCGGACAGGGCACCTCGCCGCGCGCGGGGTGCCCACCGGATCGCCGCTGGAACGAGCCCGCCTGCCGGCGTAGGCTCGGACTCATGAGGACACTCTCGAAGATCTGCGTTTACTGCGGGTCGAGCCCCGGCGCGTCGCCGGCCTACCGCGAGGCGGCCGTGCGGCTGGGGGAGCTCCTCGCGGCGCGAGGGATCGGGCTCGTTTACGGGGGAGGCCGCGTGGGGCTCATGGGCGCGCTCGCCGACGCGGTGCTCGCGCGCGGCGGGGAGGTGACCGGCGTGATCCCCCACTTCCTGAACCAGCGCGAGATCGAGCACCGGGGGCTCACGGAGCTCCACGTGGTCGAGACCATGCACGAGCGCAAGGCCAAGATGGCCGCGCTGTCCGACGCCTTCATCGCCCTGCCGGGGGGCATCGGGACGCTGGAGGAGCTCTTCGAGATCTGGACATGGACGCAGCTCGGCTCCCAGGAGAAGCCGGTCGGGCTCCTCGACGTCCAGGGGTATTACCGCCCGCTCATCGTGTTCCTGGATCACGTCGTGTCCGAGCAGTTCATGAAGCCGGGCCACCGCGCCATGCTGCAGGTGGCCGACGACCCGGCGGCCCTCCTGGAGCGCCTCGCCGCCTGGCGACCCAGCGCCGAGTACAAGTGGATGATGCCCGGGGAGAGATAGCGGGGCGCGGCGCCCTCCAGGGCGCCAGGAGCGTTGTGCGTTCCGTCGAGGAGAGTCGTTTTCTCACCTCGTGAGCGCCCGACCGAGAGAGCCAGTTCGCTCATCCTGCCGAGAGCCCTCCAGCGGCGCGCGGATTGCAAAGATTGCGAAGGAAGTTGCATACTTTGTGAAGGGGCGGCAGGAAACGCCCTATTTGCGGCGCATTTTGCCTCATCTGTGGCAGGTTCGCCCCGCGGCGCCCAGCGAGCACAGCGCGGGCAGAGCGGACACGCTGTTCAGTGCTCAGCGCTTGATCATGTAGCGGATTGCCGCGGTTCGAAGGGCCTCGCTCGCACGCTGTCGCGACCTCTCCGTCGATGGCTGTGTCAAGCCATCGGGCCCGCAACTTGCTAACACCCGCCCGCATATAAGTTCTCATTCCCACAAATTGGAGACGAGATGAAGCAGGCCGGGCCGGATCTCATCTGTTTGTCACACCTGCGCTGGAACTTCGTCTTCCAGCGGCCGAACCACCTGATGAGCCGCTTCGCGCAGGAGAAGCGGGTGTACTTCGTCGAAGAGCCGGTGTTCGAGGACGGACCGCCAAGGCTCGAGACGAGACACATCGAGGCCAATCTCACCGTCGTGATCCCTCACCTGACCCACGGCACCGAGCCGGAGGAGGCCCTGGCGCAGCAGCGCCGCCTGCTCAACTCCCTCGTGAAGGAGCAGGACGTCCGGCACCCGATCCTGTGGTTCTACACGCCGATGTCGCTGCCGATCGCCGCCGACGTGGAGCCGTCGCTCGTCGTGTACGACTGCATGGACGAGCTCTCCGCCTTCCGCGGCGCGCCGCCGATACTCCGCGAGCGCGAGCGCGAGCTCTTCGCGCGCGCCGACCTCGTGTTCACGGGCGGCCAGAGCATCTACGAGGCGAAGCGCGCGCAGCACCCGTCGGTGCACGCCTTCCCGAGCAGCGTCGACGCGGCGCACTTCAAGAGGGCGCGCGAGGAGTCGCTGGACCCGGAGGACCAGCGCGGTATCGCGCGGCCGCGGCTCGGGTTCTTCGGCGTCATCGACGAGCGGCTCGACGTGGAGCTCGTCGCCCGCGTCGCCGAGGAGCGCCCCGACTTCCAGCTCGTGATGCTCGGGCCGGTCGTCAAGATCGACCCCGCCACGCTGCCCCGCCGTCCGAACATTCACTGGCTCGGGCAGAAGTCATATCAGGAACTTCCGGCCTACCTCGGCGGCTGGGATGTTGCTATCATGCCGTTCGCGCTCAACGAGGCGACCCGGTTCATCAGCCCGACGAAGACTCTCGAGTACCTCGCGGCGGGCAAACCGGTCGTATCCACCGCCATCCGTGACGTTGTCACGCCGTATGGGGACAAGAAGGCGGTTCACATCGCCGACGCCTCCACGTTCGTGGCGGCCGTCGAGGCGGCGCTGGCCGAGCCCAGAGAGGCGCGCCTCGCGATCGCGGACGAGATGGTGAGCGGGACGTCGTGGGACAAGACATGGCGCTCGATGTCGAAGCTCATGTCAGAGGCACTCCAAGCCAAGCGTTCGGCGGCGGTCCGGACGGAAGGGAATGTACCGTGTTCGACTATTTGATCGTTGGAGCTGGGTTTGCTGGCAGCGTGCTCGCGGAGCGCCTCGCCACGCAGCTGAACAAGTCGGTCCTCCTGTGCGACAAGCGGCCTCACATCGGCGGTAACGCGTACGACTGCTACGATGACGCCGGGGTCCTCATCCACAAGTACGGTCCTCACATCTTCCACACCGCGTCGCCGCGCATCTTCCGGTACCTGTCGCAGTTCACGGAGTGGCGTCCCTACGAGCACCACGTGCTCGCGCACGTCGACGACAAGCTCGTCCCCTTCCCGATCAACGTCGACACGGTGAACGCGCTCTACGGGACCAACTATTCGCCCGCCGAGGTCGAGGCGTTCTTCACGCGCGTCGCCGAGCCGATCAAGCACTGCCGCACCTCCGAGGACGCGGTCGTCAGCAAGGTGGGCCGGGAGCTCTACGAGAAGTTCTTCCGCAACTACACGCGCAAGCAGTGGGGGCTCGACCCGTCCGAGCTCGACGCCGCGGTCGCGTCCCGCGTGCCCGCGCGCACGAACTACGACTCGCGGTACTTCACGGACGAGTTCCAGGCGATGCCGCTCCGCGGCTTCACCCGGATGTTCGAGAACATGCTGGACCACAAGAACATCCGCGTCCTCTTGAACACCGACTACCGCGACATCATGAACGAGGTGAACTTCAGGGAGATGATCTATACAGGGCCGGTGGACGCCTTCTTCGACTTCCGCTACGGGAAGCTCCCCTACCGGTCGATCGACTTCAAGTTCGAGACGCACGACAAGGAGGTCTTCCAGCCGGGCGCGGTCATCAATTACCCGAACGACCACGACTATACCCGCGTCACGGAGTTCAAGTACCTCACCGGACAGCAGCACCCGAAGACGAGCGTCGTGTACGAGTTCCCGACGTCCGAGGGCGACCCCTACTACCCGGTGCCGCGGCCCGAGAACGCGGAGATCTACCGGAAGTACAAGGCGCTCGCCGACGCGACGCCGAACGTCCACTTCGTCGGACGGCTCGCGACGTACCGGTACTACAACATGGATCAGGTCGTGGGGCAGGCGCTCGCCACTTACGACCACATCCGCGAAGCCAAGCTCAACGGCGCAGCGGTGACCGCCGCTGACGGCGCAGCGGTGACCGTCGCTGCCTGACAGGACCCATGCCTCGACAGCACCTCGCACAGATCGGTATCCCAGGTTCGGTGCCGCCGCCGGCTGACAGCAGCGGCGGCGCTCGCGGCTATCCCCGTCCTCTGCTCCGGCGAGAAGAATGGACCTCGCTGAACGGGACGTGGGAGTTCGCGCTCGACCCCCGGGCGGACTGGTGCTCCCCGGCCGACGCGCGCTTCGACAGGACGATCGAGGTGCCGTTCGCCCCGGAGACGCCGCGGAGCGGGGTCGGCGAGACCGGCTTCTACAAGGCCTGCTGGTACCGGCGGCAGGTCAAGGTGCCTGAGCTCGAGGCGTCCGAGCGGCTCGTCATCCACTTCGGCGCCGTGGATTACGTGGCCAGGGTGTGGGTTGACGGCGGCTTCGCCGGCGAGCACGAGGGCGGCTACACGCCGTTCAGCCTCGATATCACCGAGCTCGCGCGAGGGCGCGAGAGCGTCACCATCGTGGTGCAGGCGCACGACGATCCGGGCGACCTCGCGAAGCCGCGCGGCAAGCAGGACTGGAAGCTCGATCCGCACTCGATCTGGTACCCGCGGACGACGGGGATCTGGCAGACGGTGTGGCTCGAGCGCGTGCCGCGGATGCACATCGAGTACGTGCGGTGGACCCCGAACCTCGAGCGCTGGGAGATCGCGGTCGAGGTCCGGGTCGCCAACGCGCCCGTCGAGGGCGCGCGCGTCGGGGTGCGGCTGCGCGTCGGCGACGTGACGATCGCGAACGACCAGTACACGGTCGTGGCCGGGGAGGTCCACCGGCGCATCACGCTGTCCGATCCGGGCATCGACGACTTCCGCAACGAGCTCCTGTGGTGCCCGGAGCGGCCGACGCTGATCGACGCCGACATCGTCCTCCAGGACCAGGCCGGGATGACGATCGATCGGGTGAAGAGCTACACGGCGCTGCGCTCGGTGGCCGTCCGTGGCGACCGCTTCCTCCTGAACGGGCGGGCGTACGTCCTCCGGATGGTGCTCGACCAGGGCTACTGGAACGACACGGGGATCACGGCCCCGGACGACGAGGCCCTCCGCCGCGACGTCGAGCTCACGAAGCAGATGGGCTTCAACGGCGCCCGGAAGCACCAGAAGATCGAGGATCCGCGGTACCTGTACTGGGCGGACAGGCTCGGGCTCCTCGTCTGGGAGGAGATGCCGAGCGCCTACAGGCACACGCGCAAGTCGATCGATCGGCTCGCGCGGCAGTGGCTGGAGGCGATACGGCGGGACATCAGCCACCCGTGCATCATCGCGTGGGTGCCGTTCAACGAGTCGTGGGGCGTCCCGAACCTTCCGGACAACCCGAACGAGCGGCACTACGTGCAGGCGCTCTACCACCTCACCAGGTCGATGGACTACACGCGGCCGGTCATCGGCAACGACGGGTGGGAGAGCGTGGCGACCGACATCATCGGGATCCACGACTACGATCCGTCGCCCGAGCGCATCGCCCGGCGCTACTTCGCGCACGACGTCGTGCCCAAGCTGCTGAAGCGGGAGCGGCCCGGGGGCCGCGCCCTCGTGCTCGACCCCTCGGTCAACCACGAGACCGCCATCGTGCTGTCGGAGTTCGGCGGGATCGCGGTGGCGCCGACGAGCAGCGGCGACAACGGCGGCACGTGGGGGTATTCGGCGTGCAGGACGTCGGAAGAGTTCGCCGAGCGGTATACTAGGCTGATGAAGGTGATCAACTCCCTCGAGCTGCTGGCCGGCTTCTGTTACACGCAGTTCGCCGACACGTACCAGGAGGCGAACGGCCTGCTCTACGCCGACCGTACGCCGAAGTTCCCGCTGCACCGGATGGCGTCCGCCACCCAGGGGATCCCGTTCGTCGGCCCCAACGAGACGCCCTCGACGCTGAGCGACGGCGGGCTGGCGGACATGCCCGCGCTGGCGGACATGCCGGGGCTCGTCGACATGGGGGCGCCGCGATGATGGAGCGAGGGCGGGGCTTCGAGGCCATCTTCGGCCGTCCGGCGAAGCTCCTGGCCGAGGCGCCGGGGCGCGTGAACCTGATCGGCGAGCACACCGACTACAGCGGCGGGTACGTGCTGCCGACGGCGATCCCGCAGAAGACGCGCGTCGAGCTCGCGCCGCGGGACGACGGGCTCGTCCAGGTCGCGTCGGCGAACGTGGGCAACGTGGACGGCGGCGCGCAGCTCTCGTTCCGCGCCGGAGACGAGTCGCGCCGCGGCCTGTGGCTCGACTACGTGCAGGGGATCACGGCGGTCCTCCGCGGCCGGGGGGTCTCGGTCCCCGGCTTCGACGCGCGGATCGAGTCGACGGTGCCGCTCGGCAGCGGCCTCTCGTCGAGCGCCTCGCTGCTCGTGGCGCTCGCCCGCGGCCTGCGGGCGATGCTCGGACTTTCCATCGACGACGTGGAGATCGCGCGGATCGCGCACGCCGCCGAGCACGACTTCGTGGGCGCCCCCGTCGGGACGATGGACCAGATGGCCGCGAGCCTCGCCGACGAGAACACGGCGCTCTTCATCGACACGAGGACGCTCGCGTTCGAGCGCGTCCCGCTGCCGGCCGAGGCCGAGCTGCTCGTCATCAACTCCGGGGTGGCGCACCAGCACGCGAGCGGCGACTACAAGACGCGGCGCGCGGAGTGCGAGCGCGCGGCCGCGGCGCTCGGCGTCCCGCAGCTCCGGGACGTCGACGCGGCGGCGGAGCAGCGCATCGCGTCGCTCCCGGCGCCGCTCGACCGCCGCGCGCGCCACGTCGTGACCGAGAACGCCCGCGTGCTCGCCGCCGTGGCCGCGCTCCGCGCCGGGGACCTCGCCCGGCTGGGCCAGCTCTTCGACGCGTCGCACCGCTCGATGCGCGAGGACTTCGAGGTGTCGGTGCCGGAGGTCGACGCGCTCGTGGAGAGCGCGCGGGCGCAGCCGGACGTGTTCGGCGCGCGGCTGACCGGCGGCGGCTTCGGCGGCTCGATCGTCGCCCTCGTGAAGCGCGGGGGCGCGGCGAGGGTGGGGCAGGCCGTCGTGGACGCCTACGCCCGCGTCCCGGGCCGCCGGGCGACGGTGCTGGTGGGAGGGCTCGTCTCATGAGGGAACGCTCCGGGGTCGCGCTCTGGGCTGGCGTCGAGTGCACGGTCAACCGCGTCGGGGACCGGTACTTCAACCAGCTGGAGCGGACAGGCCATCACGACCGCATCACGGATCTGGACCTGCTCGCCGAGCTCGGCGTGAAGGCCGTCAGGTACCCCGTGCTGTGGGAGCGAACGGCCCCGAACGGTCCCCGGAGCGCTGATTTTTCCTGGGCAGACGAGCGGCTGCACCGGCTGAAGGAGCTCGGCATCGACGTGATCGTCGGGCTCGTCCACCACGGGAGCGGGCCGCCGTGGACCAGCCTGATGGAGGACAGCTTCGTCGACGGCCTCGCGGAGTTCGCCGGCGCGGTGGCGGAGCGCTACCCCTGGGTCCGCGACTTCACGCCGGTGAACGAGCCGCTCACGACCGCGCGCTTCAGCGCGCTCTACGGGCACTGGTACCCGCACCTCCGGGACTCGGCCTCGCTCATGCGCGCGCTGCTCGTGGAGACGCGCGCCACCGCGGCCGCGATGCGCGCGATCCGGCGGGCGCGCCCCGACGCGCGCCTCGTGCAGACGGAGGACCTCGGCGCCGTCGCCAGCGCGCGCCGGCTCGCCTACCAGGCGACGTTCGAGAACCACCGGCGCTGGCTGAGCCTCGATCTGCTGTACGGGCGCGTCGACGCCGCGCACCCGCTCACCCAGCACCTCCGCGACTGCGGCGTCGCGGACGAGGACCTCGCGCGCCTCGTGGCCGAGCCGTGCCCGCCGGACATCGTCGGCGTGAACTACTACCTGACGAGCGACAGGTTCCTCGATCACCGCCTCGACCTGTACCCGTCATGGACCCACGGCGGGAACGGGCGCGACGCGTACGCCGACGTGGAGGCGGTGCGCGTCCGCGAGGAAGGGATCTTCGGCCACCACCACGTCCTGCGCGAGGCGTGGGAGCGGTACCGGACGCCGATCGCGATCACCGAGGTCCACCTGGGGTGCACGCCGGAGGAGCAGATCCGCTGGCTGGTGGAGGCCTGGGAGGGCGCGCAAGCGGCGCGCGCGGAGGGCGCCGACGTGCGCGCGGTGACGCTGTGGTCCGCCTTCGGGGCGTACGACTGGGACAGCCTGGTCACGCAGGCGCGCGGCCACTACGAGCCGGGGGTGTTCGATGTGCGCGGGCCAGCGCCGCGCGCCACGGCGATCGCGGCCGTCGCGAAGGAGCTGGCGCTCACCGGCCGGTCGGAGCACCCGCTCGCCGCGGCCCCGGGGTGGTGGCGCCGCGACGAGCGGCTGCTCTACGCGGCGCCGCGCTCCACGACGCGGACCATCTGCCGGCAGCGCGAGCGGCCGATCTTGATCACCGGCGCGGGCGGGTCGCTCGGCGCGGCGCTCGTGCGCGCGTGCGAGGAGCGCGGCATCCACGTCCGGGCCGTGACGCACGGCGAGCTCGACATCACCGACGCGGCGGCCCTGGAACGCGCGGTGGCGGAGGTCCAGCCGTGGCTCGTGATCAACGCGGCGGGGTACACGCGCGTTCACGACGCCGAGGACGAGCTCGAGGCGTGCCACCGCGCCAACGTGGTCGGGCCGACGCTGCTGGCCGAGGTGTGCCGGCGCCACGGCTCGCGGCTGCTGATGTTCTCGTCGTCGTTCGTCTTCGACGGGAGCAAGGCCGACCCGTACGTCGAGGATGATCCGGTCGCGCCCATCAACGCGTTCGGCGAGGCGCAGGCGCTGGGCGAGCGGGGCGTGCTGGAGGCGCTGCCGGGCGCGCTGGTGGTGCGCACGGGCAGCCTGTTCGGGCCGTTCGAGGCGCGCAGCTTCGCCGCGCTCGCGCTGTCGGCCGCGCAGCGCGGGGAGCCGTTCCGCGCCGCGGACGACCTGTTCGTTTCGCCGACCTACCTGCCGCACCTGGCGCACACGTGCCTGGACCTCGCGATCGACCAGGCCGACGGGGTATGGCACCTGGCGAACGACGGTGTCCTGAGCTTCGCCTCCTGGGCGAAGATGATGTGCGACGCGTTCGGCCTGCCCACGCGGGCGGTGCACCCCTGTCCCGCGCACGCCCTCGGGCTGCGCGCGAGCCTGCCGCGGCAGGGGGGGCTGCACAGCCGCCGCCGCGCGACCCTGCCGACCTTGCCGGAGGCCGTCGAGCACTACGTCAGGCACCGGGCGGAGGCGGTGCTGGCGGCGATGTAGAGCACCGACCAGCTTGAAACGCCCGGGGAATGAAGAGATTTGAACCACAGAGGCACAGAGGACACAGAGGAACAACAAAAAACTCTGTGCCCTCTGTGCTCTCTGTGCCTCTGTGGTTGATTTTCTTGGGGTCTCTACCCGTTCGGTGTCTAGCGCGGCGGGGCGGGCACGGATTTAAACCATCAGGGCGCGCGGGACGCCAAGAGACGCCAAGAGAAGAAACCTCGTGGTTCTCTCGGCGTCCCGGGCGCCCTGGCGATCTCTTGATCCGGGCTCGACCTTGATAGGATCCCGTCCATGACAAGACACTGCTCATGGACTGCTGGGATCATCGCGGCGCTGGCCTGTACCGCGGTGATGGAGTCGAGCGCGAAGGCGTGCAGCCCTCCGCTGCCGGGGCTGACGGGCACATTTCCGGAGAGCGGCGGGACCCTCCCGGGGAACGCCGCGATCTTCTTTGAGGGCTACTCCATCTCGCTGGACGGGGTGTCGGTGACGGTCGACGGCGAGCCGGCGAGCCTCGTGACCGTGACGGACGTGCCGGCGGCGGGGTACAGCCTCGTGGCGCGGATCGAGCCGGCGCCCAGCGAAGGGCAGGCGATCGCGATCGAGGGCGATTTCTGCAACGTGGTGGATTCGTGCGGGGTGAAGCGCATCGAGCTCACGGCCGGCGCCGCGGACACCGAGGCTCCTCCGGGGCCGAGCGGGCTCTCGTTCGACCTCTACGATCATGTCGATTTCAAGTCGAGCGGCGGAGATTGCCTGCTCGACACCGATCTCTCCTGGTGGGTCACGGCCGAGGGCGAGGTCGCGGAGGGCGGCGAGGCCCCGGTGATCACCACGATCGAGGCGTTCCGGGACGACTCGTTCACGGAGCCAGTCTTCTCGGTGAGCAGGTTCATGAACGTCGCTTCGCTGTCCTTCGCCGTCGGCCAGACCGTGGAGGTGCTCGACGGCGCCGACGCCCCCGAGGCGCTCTGCTTCCGTGCCACGGCGATGGATACGGCCGGGAACGTCGCCGGAGAGACGGTGCACGCCTGCAAGCCCTGTTATTACCGGGAGGACCCGGCGACGGCAGAGCCGAGCTTCACGACGCCCTCGGAGCCGGCGTGGACGGAGGCGGACCTCTATCCCGGGGGAACGTGCGATTCAGGGATGGGGCCGGGCAGCGGCGGTGTCGGCGGCAGCGGCGGTGTCGGCGGCAGCGGCGGTGTCGGCGGCAGCGACAGCGCGGGTGGCGCCGGCGCGGGCGGCGGTGACGGAGATGGCGAGACGTCGGAGGGCGGCTGCAGCTTCCGCGCTGCGGGCGGGGCGGGCGGCGGGGGAGCTCCCGGGGCCGCGGCGCTCGCGCTGCTCACGTGCGCCGCGCTCGCTGGGCGACGGCGGCGCTGAGGGCCGGAGGGCCCGAGCACGGACGCTCCGGTGCCCGGTAGAGAGGGCCAGTGAGGCCGGGCGGCCGCCGCTTTACCTCGACACCCGAGCGCGCTCTCCGTCGGTATAGCGGCGGGAGCGCGCGACTCCATCACAGCACCCGTGCCAGGACCACGACCGAGTAGCCGACCGCGGTCTGCTTCCCGGGGTTGTTGTACGAGTGGCGCTGATCGCCGCGGAACACCGCGACGTCGCCCGAGCCGAGCGTGAACCGCTCGCCGCTCACGACGAGATGGAGCTCCCCCGACTCGCACGTCAGGTACTCGCGGGTGCCCGGGGTGTGCGGGACGCCCGTCATCCGCCCGCCCGGCGGGATCTCGATGCGATCCATCTCCATGCCCGGGATCGGGTCCGGCAGGAGCTTGCGGACGAGCGCCTGCCCGGGCGAGCGCGTGGGCAGCGCGTCGCGCGCATAGAGCTGGCACGTGGCGCGCGGCGCGGCGAGCATCTCCTCGATCGAGACCTGGAGCGCGGCGCCCGCGCGGTGCAGGACCCCGAGCGTCGGGTTCGCCGCGCCCGACTCGAGGTGCGCCCAGGTCGCCCGGGGCACGCCGGCGAGCTTCGCCAGCTGCTGCTGCGTCAGCCCGCGGGCCTCGCGCAGCTGCTTGATGTTCCTCGCGAGCCTCCCGGCCAGCTCCGCGTCCTGGTCCATGTCCGGACATTAGCACGTCTCCAAGGCGTTGGAGCGGTCTCCAACAGATGAACCAGCGCGGATTAGGGTGGGAGTCGAGGAGGAATCCAACGATGAACAACGAATCGACCGGAAGCGATGCGCTGATCCAGGCCGAGGCGCTCCCCCGGCCGTCGCTCCCCCGCGGCGCGGGGGGCGAGCCGTTCGCGCCGCGCGCCGCGCTGGTGACGGGGGCGAGCCGCGGGCTCGGCGCCGCGCTCGCGCGGGAGCTCTCGCGGCGGGGCGCGAAGGTGGTGCTCGTCGCGCGCGAGCGCGGGCCGCTCGAGGCGGTGGCGGCCGAGATCACCGCGGCGGGCGGGGTCGCGCACGCGCTCGCGGCGGACATCGGCGACAAGGGCCAGACCCACGCGATCGCCGGCGCGGCGGCGGCGCTGGTCGGGCCCATCGACCTGCTCATCCACAACGCGAGCACGCTCGGCAGGACGCCGCTGCCGATCCTGCTCGACACCGAGTGCGAAGATCTCAGCCGCGTGCTCGAGGTCAACGTGGTGGGCCCCTTCCGCCTGACCAAGGTGATCGCCGGCGCGATGGCGCTGCGGCGGCGCGGGGTCGTCGTCCACATCAGCTCGGACGCGGCGGTGAACGCCTATCCGCGGTGGGGCGCTTACGGCGTCTCCAAGGCGGCGCTCGATCACCTCTCGCGCACCTGGGCCGCCGAGCTCGAGGGCACGGGCGTCGCCTTCTACGCGGTGGATCCTGGCGAGATGAACACGAGGATGCACGCCGAGGCCATCCCCGACGCCGATCCGAGCACGCTCGCGGATCCCGCGGACGTGGCCCGCCGGATCGCCGCCCTCGTCGCCCGCGCGGGCGAGGTGCCGAGCGGCGCGCGCGTCGAGGCGGCGAGCCTCCCGGAGGCGCCATGAGCCCCGCCACCTGGCCTCGCGACAACCCGCTGGAGGAGCGGCTCCTCCACGTGGACCCGCGCCTCGGGCGGCTGCGCGACGGGCGCATCGCGGATCTCCCGGCGCTCCTCGAGCCGGGCGATCTCCTGGTCGTCAACGACGGCGCCACGCTGCCGGCGTCGCTCCACGGCGCGACGGCGCGCGGCGAGGCGGTGGAGGCGCGCCTCATCGGCGAGCTGGCCGAGGGGCGGTATTCGACCCTCCTGTTCGGCGCCGGCGACTGGCACACGCGCACCGAGGATCGCCCGCCGCCGCCCGCGCTCGGCCCGGGCGACGCGGTGACGTTCGGCGACGACCTCTCGGCCGTCGTCGAGCGCGTCTCCGCGGCCTCGGCGCGCCTCGTCGAGATCGCCTTTCGCGAGCGGGGCGCCGCGCTCTGGTCGGCGCTCTACCGCCGGGGGCGCCCGATCCAGTACGCGTATGTCGCGGCCCCGCTCCAGATCTGGCACGCGCAGACGCGGTATGCGAGCCGGCCTCTCTGCGCCGAGCTCCCCTCGGCCGGCCGGCCGCTCGCGTGGGGGCTCCTGCTCGACCTGATCCGCCGCGGCGTCCGGGTCGCCTCGCTCACCCACGCGGCCGGGATCTCGTCGACGGGCGATCCGGCGCTCGACGCGCTGCTCCCCTTGCCGGAGCGCTTCGAGATCCCCGAGGAGACGGTGGCGGCGGTGCGCGAGGCCCGGGCGCGCGGGCGCCGGGTCATCGCGGTGGGCACGACGGTGACGCGCGCCCTCGAGGGCTGCGCCGCCCAGCACGGGGGCGAGCTCCGGGCCGGCCCTGGCGTGACCGATCTCGTGCTCCACCCCGGCTTCCGGCCGCGCGTGGTCGACGGGCTGCTCACCGGCGTACACGACCCGGCGGAGAGCCACTTCCGGCTCCTCGAGGCCTTCGCGCCGGCCGAGCTGCTCCACCGCGCCAACGCCCACGCCGAGCAGGCGGGGTATCTTTGCCACGAGTTCGGCGACTCCTACCTTGTCCTCAGCTGACGTCGTCACGAGGCGTCCGGGGAAGGGGCCACATCGAGATCGGTCTGGAGCAACGGCCGCCGCGCGACGTGCTACACCGCGGGCTCACGCCGTCCCTCCGGGCGATCACCCCCCCAAGCATCGGTATGACTCAGCCGCAGCCCAACAATCCTCTTCACGGCGTCACGCTCCAGATGATCCTCGAGCACCTGGTCGCGCAGCACGGCTGGGAGCAGCTCGGGCGCATGATCGACATCCGCTGCTTCAAGTACGATCCCAGCCTCAAATCGAGCCTGCAGTTCCTGCGACGGACCCCGTGGGCCCGGCAGCAGGTGGAGGCGCTCTACCTGCGGGACAGAGCCAGGCCTGGCCCGTGACCGGCCCGCTCTACGGCCTCCCGGCGGCCCCGCGCGCCTCCTCGCTGCGGCGCACGCAGGCCTCCCGGCTGGCCCTGGCGGCGGCCTCGGGCACGCGCAGGAGCTCCATCCTCCGGTCGATCGGCATGCAGTAGGTGGTCGCGGCCCACAGCTTCGGGTCGTCGACGCCGCGGAGCTCCTCGAGATCGGTCCACACCCGCACCACCATGTCGTCGGCCGCGGCGACGACGCGCTGGCCATCCGGGCTGAACGCCACCGCGTTGATCGGCGAATCGGAGGCGCGGAGGACCAGCGGCTCGCCCGCGCCGTCGGCGCTCCACACCCGCACGGTCTTGTCCTGCGATCCGGTGGCGATGCGCTTGCCGTCGGGGCTGAACGCCACCCCCAGCACCCAGTGCTCGTGACCGCGGAGGACGATGGGCTCGCCGGTGCCGTCGGCGCTCCACACCCGCGCCGTCCTGTCCCAGGACGCGGTAGCGATGCGCTTGCCGTCGGGGCTGAACGCCACCGCGTTGATCCCGCCGTCGTGACCGCGAAAGACGATCGGCTCGCCCTTGCCGTCCGCGCTCCACACCCGGGCGGTGTTGTCCGACGAGCCGGAGAGGATGCGCTCGCCGTCGGGGCTGAACGCCACCGAGTAGATCCGATCGTCGTGGCCGCGGAGGACGAGGGGCTCGCCGGTGCCATCGGCGTTCCACACCCGCACGGTCCGGTCCCATGACCCGCTGGCGATGCGCCGGCCATCGGGGCTGAACACCGCCGAGTAGACCTGATCCTCGTGACCGCGGAGGACGAGGGGCTCGCCGGCGCCTTCGGCGTCCCACACCCGCACGGTCTTGTCGGCGGACCCGGTGGCGACGCGCTTGCCATCGGGGCTGAACGCCACCGAGGTGACCTCGTCGCCGTGACCGCGAAGGACGAGGGGCTCGCCGGTGCCGTCGGCGTTCCACACCCGCGCCGTCCGGTCCAGCGACGCGGAGGCGGC
The DNA here is from genome assembly GCF_051521595.1 of Sorangium sp. So ce1153. NCBI lineage: Bacteria > Pseudomonadati > Myxococcota > Polyangiales > Polyangiaceae > Sorangium > Sorangium sp. So ce1153. Next base: position 8,707,783 of record NZ_CP150361.1, on the reverse strand, counting down.
GCGCCGGCCATCAGGGCTGAACGCCACCCCGTAGATCCGATCCGTGTGGCCGCGGAGGACGATGGGCTCGCCGGTGCCGTCGGCGTCCCACACCCGCGCGGTCCTGTCGTGAGACGCGCTGACGATGCGGCGGCCATCCGGGCTGAACGCCACGGCGTAGACCTGATCGTCGTGACCGCGAAGGACGAACGGCTCACCCGTGCCGTCGGCGTTCCACACGCGCACCGTCTCGTCCTGCGACCCGGTGGCGACGCGCTTGTTGTCGGGGCTGAACGCCACCGAGTAGACCCGATCGTCGTGGCCGCGGAGGACGATGGGCTCGCCGGTGCCGTCGGCGTTCCACACCCGCACCGTCCTGTCCCAGGACGCGGTGGCGACGCGCTTGCCATCGGGGCTGAACGCCACCGAATAGACCCGCTCGTCGTGGCCGCGGAGGACGATGGGCTCGCCGGCGCCGTCGGCGCTCCACACCCGCGCCGTCCTGTCCTGCGCCCCGGTGACGATCCGCTTGCCATCGGGGCTGAACGCCGCCGCGTAGACCTGATCCGTGTGGCCGCGGAGGACGATGGGCTCGCCGGCGCCGTCGGCGCTCCACACCCGCGCCGTCCTGTCGGCCGACGCGGTGACGATCCGCTTGCCATCGGGGCTGAACGCCGCCGAATAGACCCAGTCCTCGTGACCGCGGAGGACGAGGGGCTCGCCGGCGCCGTCGGCGCTCCACACCCGCGCCGTCCTGTCCCACGACGCGGTGACGACGCGCGCGCCGTCAGGGCTGAACGCCGCCGAGTTGACCCGATCCTCGTGACCGCGGAGGACGAGGGGCTCGCCGGTGCCGTCGGCGTTCCACACCCGCGCCTTCCTGTCCCACGACGCGGTGACGATGCGCTTGCCGTCAGGGCTATAGTCCGCGTCCAGCACCCCGTCCGGGTGGACGAGCACCGCGCGCGAGATCCTGCTGTACAGCGCCCAGCGCGCGAGGACGGCCCACCCCCGCGGCTCGTCGCGCGGCTCGACCTCGCGCAGGATCGCGAGCACGCTCGTGGGATCGGCCTGCAGCTCGCGCGCCGCTGCCACGCGGGTGGCGTTGCGCGCGCGCAGGGCCTCCCGATCGGCGCGCGTGGCCTGCTGGCCGGCGCGGATCGCCAGGTACGACACCGTGACCGCGAACGCCGTGAGCGCGGCGATCACGCCCGTGGTGAGCTGCCGGCGCAGGCGGCGCGCTCGCTCGCAGTGGGCCACCACGGCCAGGAGATAGCGCTCCTCGCGGCCGCCGAGCCCGGCCCGCCACTCGGCACCCTGCTCGGCGCGGCGGCGCTCGTACCAGGCGCGGGCGTCCTGCGCCGCGCGGTCGCGCCAGAGCAGCCCCTCGGCCTGCCCGCTCAGCTCCCATTGCTGGGCCGCAGCGCGGAGCCGGGCCAGGAACTCCGCGTCTTGCTCGCTCTCAGCGAGCCACTGCCCGAGCTTCGCCCACCGATCGATCAACGATTCGTGCACCAGCTCCACGGTCGTGCCCTCGCGCTCGCCGCCGGTCTCGATGAGCAGGAGCCGCGCGCCGGCGAGGTGCTGGACCACCTGCGCGATCGCCAGGGCGGCGTCTCCCTGGCCGACCCGCGCGAGCTCGCGGAGCTCCTCCATCCGCACGACGGCGCGCGTGCGCTGGGGGGTCACGAGGCGCAGGAGCACCGCCCGGGCCAGCCGCTGCTCGGAGAGCGGCAGCGCCGAGAGCACCGCGTCCGCGTGGGCGGACAGGGCGCCGGCCACGCCGCCGAGCCGCGCGTAGCTCTCCTGCGTCAAGATGCGGCGCTCGCGATCCCGCGCCTCCCACAGCTTCGAGGCCGTGAATTGCAGGAGCGGCAAGGGGCTCCGGGTGCTCTCGAGCGTGCCCAGCATGTGCTCGACCATCTCCGCCGTCTCGAACCGGTGCCCGGTCGCCTCGGTGGGCCGCGTCAACGCCTCGCGCAGGCCGTCGCGCCCCATGGGCGGGAGGAACGAGAGCCCGCGGGTCACCTCGGTCATGAAGTGGTGGTCCTCGGCGACGCGATCGAGGAAGTCCGAGCGGATGGCGAGCAGGACGCGCAGCGGCGACGAGGCGTCGTCGGCGGCGCCCGCGAGGCAAGCGACGAACGCCGCCCGCGCCTCGGCGGGGGCGCCGAGCGTGTAGAGCTCCTCGAACTGATCGACGAAGAGCAGGATGCGGTGCCTCCTCCCCTCCCGGCGACAGCGCGCGCGCAGCCGGGCACCCAGGTGGCCGGGCTGGGCCCGCAGCGTGGCGACGAGCGCGTCGTGGTCGGGGAGCTCGGGCGCGCCCGTCGCGCCGCCGGACTCCGCGTCGGCGATCTGCGCGAGCAGGTCGACGAGCGCGGACAGCGGGCGGTGCCCCGGGCGCAGGATGAACGCTTCCCACCGGTCCCCGGAGCGATGCAGCGCCGGGATCACGCCCGCGCGCACGAACGACGACTTGCCCGCCCCCGAGGGCCCGGCGACGGCGACGAGCTGCTGGTTGCGCAGCCGCGTCACCAGGGCGGCGACCTCGCGCTCGCGCCCGAAGAAGCGCGGCGCGTCCGCCTCCTGGAACGCGGCGAGGCCGGCGAACGGGCTCTCGTCCTCGTCCAGGGCGAGCGCCGCTCGACCGGGCAGGAGGGCCTCGAGCTCGGCGAGGAGCGACCTGGCCGAGCCGATGCGCTCGGCCTGTCGCTTCTTCAGGCAGCGGTCGATGAGGGCGCCGAGCGCGCCCACGTCCGGGCGCCGCTGGCTGGCGAGAGGCATGGGGAGGTCGAGGTTCACGATCTCCGCGAGCCGCGCGGCCGAGAACGGGTCGAGCGGGTGCGCCCCCGTGACCAGCTCATGGAGGATGATGCCCACCGCCCAGAGGTCGGCGCGAGCGTCGATGTCCCCGCCCCGCAGCTGCTCGGGAGACATGTACCGGGGCGTGCCGAGGACCGTGCTCTGCCCGTTCGGATGAGCCCCTCCCGCGAGCACCATCCGCGCGCCCGTGAACATCGAGATCCTCTCGCCCTCGATCTGCTTGGCGATGCCGAAATCGAGCACCTTGATGGCGCCGGTGTCATCCAGGAGGATGTTCTCCGGCTTGAGATCGCGGTGCACGATCCCGATCTCGTGCGCGCAGATCAGCGCGCGGACCACCGGGATCATGAGCTCGACGGCGAGGCTCGACGACAGGGGGCCGGGCGGCGTGTGCGCGACGGGCGAGCCGGGCGCGCTGGGGTGCTCGCGCTGCGCCATCCATTCGCGCAGCGTGCGACCCTTGACGTACTCGAGCACGAGGTAAGGGTGTCCGTGGATCTCGTCCACCTCGTGGATGACCACGATGTTCTCGTGCCTGCAGCGCGCCGTGGCCCGCGCCTCGGCCAGGAAGCGCCCGATCCCCTGTCCGCTGTGCTCGCGGAGGAGCTTGATGGCGACCAGGCGACCGAGCTTCGTGTCGCGGGCCAGGAACACGACCCCCATGCCGCCCTGGCCCAGCTTGCGGATGATCTCGTAATGCTTGATGGCGGCGCCGATGTCCGGGGGCACGTGGTCCGCGATGGCCTCCGCCGGCGTCGTCGGCGCCTCCTCCGGGGTAGGCGTGGCCCCTTCCATATCCATCTCCGGCGTCTCCACCTCCTCCTCGGGGAGCGCGTCCGCCGCGGGCCGCTCCGGCTGCCGTCGCGCCGGCGTCGGCGAGCCCCGGCTCGCCGCCGTCGCCGCGCCGAGGGGCGCGTCGAGCTCGACGGCGCCTGCCCGGCGGAGCCCGCCCGGCTCGCAGGCGTCGAGCTCGCGCAGGAGGCCCTCGGCCGTGGCGGTCCGCGCGCCAGCCTCCTCGGTCAACGCCCGCCGCAAGATCGCGCCGACCGGGTGCCCGAGGAGCGCGGGAGGGATCCGGGCTGGCCCGCGGCTCTCCCGCTGCACACCCTCCCTGTCCGAAGAGCTGGCCCGGTCCACGCGCCTGCCCGTGAGGCACTCGAGAAACATGAGCCCCCAGGCGTACAGATCCGAGCGCGCCGTCGGCGAGAGCCCCTGGAGCTGCTCGGGCGCCGCATAGGCCAGCGAGCCCAGGGGCTCGGTGCCCGAGACGGGCGCTCGGCCGCAGCCGTTCCGCAGGCGCGCGGCGACGGCGGCGAGGCCGAAATCGAGCACCCGCGCGTCCCGCGGCGCCCCCGAGGGCACGACCATCACGTGGCTCGGCCTGAGCGCCCCGTGAACGATGCCCTGCCGGTGCGCGCACGCCAGCGCGTCGAGGACCTGCCGCATCAGGTGCCACGCCTCCCGCAGGTCGAGCGCGCCCTGATCCGACAGCAGCTCGGCCAGGCTCTGGCCGGGTACGAGCTCGCTGACCGTGTAAAGCTGTCCCTCGCCCGTCTGCCCCCAGTCGAGGAGCCGGACGATGTTGGGGTGACGGAGTCGCTCGCAGCGACGCATCGCCTGCAAGGAGAGCGCGCGGTCGCCTCTCGCTGGATCCGCGGGGTCTCCGTCCCGGGCGAGCGGTATCAGCGTGAGGGCGATCGGCTGCCCGGTGTCGATCTGTCGCCCTTCGTAGACGGCGCCGAGGCTGCTCTCCCGGAGCAAGGAGAGGAGCTCGTAGCGGCTCTGGAACACCATCCCTGGAGCGAGAATCTCCCGGCTCATGGCAACCCCTCCGGTGGCAGCTGCCTCCCCGCGGCGGCTTCGGGCGGAAGGCCCCCCACACCGCGAGCGCATCGCGATCATCGCGGCTGTCGAGCTCGTCCAGCGCGTGCGCCGGCAGAGCTCGACGATGTAGTCGGTCCGATGCTCGGGTGGCCGATGTCGCTGCCCACCATTTCATAAAGGGGCCTCCGCGTGTCGTCCGGCGCCGGCGCGCTGCCCGCGCGTCGAGCGCAGGGCCGAGCGGACGACCCGGCTCACGTTGACGGCGCCGCGGCAGATCCGCTAGACGGCGTGCCGATGGCCGAGCCGTCCGAGACCCCCTTCGCCCTGCTGGGCGGCGAGCCCGCCGTGCGCCGGCTGGTCGAGCGCTTCTACGATCTCATGGCCCGCGACGAGCCGGCGCTCGCCCGCCTCCACGTCTGCGACGAGAACGGCCAGGTCTCCCGGGAGAGCCGGGACCGCTTCGCGCTCTTCCTGATCGGCTGGCTCGGCGGCCCTCAGGACTACATCGCGGCCCACGGCCACCCTCGGCTGCGAATGCGCCACGGCCGCGTCCCTGTCGATGTGGCAATGCGCGACGCCTGGCTGCGCTGCATGCGCGCGGCGATGACCGAGCTCGGCGTGCCAGCGGCGCTGTACGGCTTCCTCGACGAGCGCTTCAGCGAGGTCGCGGACTTCATGCGCAATCGTCCAGGCTGAGCCGCCCCGCCGGCAGGCTGGTGTGGCTCTTGCAGCCATGTTGGCCATGAAAAAGCAGAAGAAAGCTCCGCCCGCGAAGACCCCCGCGCCGCAGCAGGCGGCCCCGGTTGACGAGAAGGAAACGAGGGAGTCCTCGCCGGAAGGCGATGTCGCCGGAGGCGCTGCAAAAGGCGCCTTCGTCGGAGGGCTCCTGGGCGGCGCCGGCGGCGCGGCCGTGGGGGGCGCCGCGGGCCTGATCGGCGGCGCGCTCGGCGAGGACAAGGGCTCCGGCTGGTGATCCGGAGCTCGCGGCTCAGGCGCCCGCGGCCGGCTCCGGCTCCGGCGGCGCCTCGCCCGCCTTGCGCTCGCCCCAGCGCGGGCCGTCGAGGAGGCGGGCCACCACCATGCAGCTCACGTTGTCGCCGACCGCGTTGACCAGCGTGGCCGGCGGATCCACGAGCGCGCCGACGGTGGAGATGATCGGCAGCGCCTCGATCGGGAACCCGAACAGCGACACGATCACGAGCTCGCCGATGAACCCCCCGCCGGGGATGCCGCTCATCACCGTGCCGCTGAGGATCGCGACCCCCACCACGGCGAGGTAGGTGTCCGCCCCGGCGAGGTCGCGGCCGAAGAGCCCGAAGAGCAGCGCCACCTTGAGCACCGCCGAGAGGCACGAGCCCTCCATGTGGATGGTCGCGCCGATCGGGATGACCACGTCGGCGATGTCGTCAGGCACCCCGGCGCGCCGCGCCGCCTCGATGTTCGACGGGATCGTCGCCATGCTGCTCGAGGTGGCGAGGGCGGTGAGCGCGGGCGGCGGGATGTTCCGCCAGAACGCCCTCACCCCGCGCCCGCGGCCGGCGAGCCACGCGTACAGCGTGAAGGCGACGAAGAAGTACGCGACGGCGAGCGGGTAGAAGAGCCCGAGCGCGCGGGCGTACGACGAGAGCAGCGCCGGGCCGAAGGTCCCGACGAGGTGCGCGAAGTACGCGCCGAGGCCGATCGGCGCGTAGTACATCACGAGGTCGACCACCCTGAGCATCACCTCGTTCGCCGAGGCGAGCAGCCGCGCGAAGGGCTGGCCGCGCTCGCCGGCCGCCGTGGTCCCCAGCCCGACCAGGAACGCGATCACGATGAGCGGCAGCACGTTCTTGCGGGAGAGCAGCTCGCCGAAGTCCGCGACGCTGACGGCGCCCACCAGCTGGTCCCCCAGGCTGACCGGCGCGACCTCCGGCCGCCCGGGCAGCGCCACGTCGAGCCCCGCCGCGGGCGGGTAGAGCTTCACCGCGACGAGCATCAGCGCCGACGCGACCAGGCCTGTCGCGACGAAGACGCCCAGCATCGCGGTCACGATGCGGCCGAGGCGCCGCAGGCTGCTCATGCCCGCCACCGCCGAGGAGATGGAGAAGAAGATCAGCGGCACGACGAGGGTGAACAGCAGGTTGAGGAAGAGATCGCCGAGCGGCTTGAGCGCCGCGGCCCGCTCGCCCAGCGCGAGGCCGAGCCCCGCGCCGGCGGCGATCGACGCGAGCAGGAGCAGCGTGAAGCCGTACGACGTGAGCAGGGTCCGCAGCGTCTTCGTCATCGCGCCCGCCAGCATGCCGCCCAGCATGCCCCGATGAGCGCGCGCGTGTCGCCGCCCGCCGCAGCGCGCCGCGCCGCGACGAGGGCCGGGATCACCCCGGCACCCGGTTCGCCGGGATCACCCCGGCGCCGCGCTGGCCGGGCCCGGCCGCGGCCGCGTCACTCCGGCCGGAGCCCGGCGAGCGCGGCGCGGGCGAAGATCTCCGCGATGAGCCCGATCGCGCGCTCGTCGAGATCGAAGGCGTGGTGATGGTGCGGCGCGGCGGTGGGCCCGCCCGCGCCCACCGTGAAGAGGCAGCCCGGGACGCGATCCGTGAACTCCGAGAAGTCCTCGCTGACCGTCATCGGGCCGGGATCCAGTACCTCGGCGCGCTCCGTCGCCCGCGCCGCGGCCGTGACGAGGTCCACCGGCGCGGCGGCGTTGGTCGTGACGGGCGAGCTCGACAGGACCCTGAACTCGCACGCGGCGCGCAGGGCCGAGCACACCCCCGAGGCGATCCCCTGGATGCGCTCGAGCGCGTGCTCCCGCGTCGCCTGCGAGAACCAGCGCACCGTGCCCTGCAGCGTCACGCGCTCCACGACGACGTTGGGCGCGTCGCCGCCGGAGATCGCCGAGACGCTCACGACGACCGGCTCGCCCGGCTTCGTCTCGCGCGAGACGATCGACTGGAGCGCGGTCACGACCTGCGCCGCCGCGTAGATCGGATCGACCGACATGTGCGGCAGCCCGCCGTGCCCCGCGTTGCCGACGACGACGATCTCGAAGACGTCGATCCCCGCGAAGAACGGCCCGGTCCGCGTCGCCACCACGCCGAACGGGAGCGGCGACATCACGTGCGCGCCGAGCGCCTGGTCGACGCCGTCGAGCGCCCCCGCCTGGATCACCTGCAGCGCGCCGCCGCCGAGCTCCTCCGCGGGCTGGAAGAGGAAGCGGACCCTGCCGGCGACGCGGTCCCTGCGCGCCGCGAGCAGCTCGGCCGCGCCGAGGAGCGCGCTCACGTGGGCGTCGTGGCCGCACGCGTGCATCACGCCGCCGGTCTCGGAAGGGAAGTCGTGGCCCGACCGCTCGACGACGGGGAGCGCGTCCATGTCGGCGCGCAGCAGCACGGTGCGACCGGGGCGCTCGCCCACGAGATCGGCGATGACGCCCGTACCGGCCACGCCCGTGCGCACCGAGAGGCCGAGCTTGCGCAGGCGCTCGGCGACGACCTGCGACGTGCGCACCTCGGCGTAGCCGAGCTCCGGGTGCCGGTGCAGGTCGCGCCGGAGGGCGACGAGATCGCGGTCGAGGAGCTTGACGTCTTTGCTGAGATCATCGGCCATGCGGCGATGCTAGCACTCCAACCAGGTTCGTGAAGGTCGGAGCCGCTCCGAACTCGACATGTCCGAGCGAAGATCCACGCTTGGTCCATCGCCTCGATTGACCATCCATGTTGGTGAAGCAGGGTGTTCGAACGCGGTTGGTCCGAGCCGATCGGCAGCGTTTCTCCTGCAGAGCGCGGACAAGCGCGTGGCGGTGCTTTCGTGCCGCGGGACAGAACCGGGCAGCCCTGATCAGCTGGCTGGGGAGCACCTACAAGAACGACGTCGCGCCGCGGACGCCAGGCGCCCGGTGCCCACCGCGCGGCGCGCGTCGAGCACCTCGCCGGGCGCCGCGCGGGCCTCGCCCGGTCGGGGAGCGCGCCTCGCGCCGGTGACGATTTCCTGAATCCTTCGCTCCGCGCCGGGGCTTCTCCAGGCGAGGGATGGAGGAGCGCATGAAACGCAATGTGGGGAAGATGGATCGCCTGTTCCGTGGTCTGGGGGCGCTGGCCCTGATGGCGTGCGCCTGGGCGGCGCCGCTGCCGCTCGCGGCGCGCCTGGCCGCGTTCGGCGCCGCGGGCGCGTACCTGCTGTTCACGGCGCTCTCGGGCACGTGCCTCGGGTATGCTCTGATGGGCAGGTCGACCTGCCCGCTCCCGCGGGGCTGAGGCGCTCGATGGACGCGTCGATCTCACACGATACGGTCCTCACGGCGGCGGCGCGCGGCGACGACCGCGCGCTGGAGCTGCTCGTCCGCGCCTACCACGACCGCGTGTACCGCTTCGGGCTGCGCGTGTGCCGCGACGCCTTCGACGCGGACGACGCGGTCCAGGAGGCCTTCACGAAGCTCGCGCGACGCCCGGAGGTCGCGCGGGACCCGGGCGCCCTCTCGTGGCTCATGACGGTGGTGCGGAACGCCTGCCTTCGCATGCTGCGCCCGTTCGCGCGGGAGCGATCGCGGCTGGGGGAGCGGGTGGACGACGCCGACGAGGCGGCCTCGGCCGAGCTCGACCCCCAGGCAGCGCTCGAGCGCTGGCGGCTCGTGCGCGCCGTGCACGAGGCGATCGCCGCGCTGGAGCAGCCCTACCGGGAGGTGCTGGTGCTGCGCGACGTGGAGGGGCTGACGGGCGAGGAGGTGTGCCAGGCGCTCGGGCTCGGCGAGGCGGCCATGAAGAGCCGGCTGCACCGGGCGCGGCAGCTCGTGCGGGGGGAGGTCCTCCGGCGGGAGGGCGCGTCTGCCGCGCGGGGGAGCTGAGGGCCGTGCTCGCGAGCAGGAGCCTCGTGGAGCACCTCGCCCGCGGCGTGCTCGGCTTCGGGGCCGTCGCGGCCTCGGCGCTCCTCGCGCCGGCGTCGCGCTGGGCGTCGCTCGCGCTGCTGCCCGTCGCGCTCGTCGCGCTGCGCGGCTGCCCGATGTGCTGGGCGCTGGGGCTGATCCAGACGGTCATGGCCAGGGCGCGCGGGGAGCGTCCCGAGGGGGCGTGTCGCGGCGCGCGGTGCGCGGCGGCGCTCGACGAGCGACGGCTGGAAAGTGTGGACGCAGGCCGCGCGGCGCCTCGCGCCGGCCGCGGCCGGCACGTTGACAGCCCGGGGAGCCCGCACTAGTAGCCGACATGGCATTCATCTACGATGAGCCGAGCAGGACGTTTGGCGAGTACCTGCTCGTCCCGAACCTGACGACCAAGGACTGCGTTCCTGCGAACGTCGACCTCACGGCCCCCGTGGTGAGGTTCAAGGCAGATCCGAGCGCGACCCCGCCGGACCCGAGGCAGGCGCCGCTCACGATCAACGTGCCCGTCACCAGCGCGCTCATGCAGTCGGTGTCGGGCGCCGAGCTCGCCATCGCGCTCGCGCGCTGCGGCGGCCTTTCGTTCGTCTACGGCTCGCAGGGCATCGAAGAGGAAGCCGCGATGGTGCGGCGCGTGAAGAACTACAAGGCCGGGTTCGTCGTCAGCGACTCGAACCTGCGCCCGGAAGCGACGCTGGCAGACGTGCTCGCGCTGACCGATCGCACCGGCCACTCCACGATCGCGATCACCGAGGACGGCACGCCGACGGGCAGGTTCCTCGGCATCATCACGAGCCGCGATTACCGCATCGGCAAGACGCCGTTGAGCACGCCGGTGCGCGAGATCATGACGCCGTTCAAGTCGATCCACTGCGGCAAGGTCGGCCTCGATCTGCAGGAGGCCAACGAGCTCATCTGGCGACACAAGCTCAACACCCTGCCCGTGATCGACGAGCGGCAGCACCTGCAATACCTCGTGTTCCGCAAGGACTACGAGTCGCACCAGGCGCACCCGCTCGAGAACGTCGACCGCGAAAAGCGGCTGATCGTCGGGGCCGGAATCAACTCGCGCGACCACAGGGAGCGCGTGCCGGCGCTGATGGAGGCGGGCGCCGACGTGCTCTGCATCGACTCGTCGGACGGCTATTCGGAGTGGCAGCGCGACACCATCGAGTTCGTGAAGTCGAACTACAAGCACGGCCTCATCGGCGCTGGCAACGTGGTCGATCGCGAGGGGTTCAACTACCTCGTCGAGGCGGGCGCCGACTTCGTCAAGGTCGGCATCGGCGGCGGCTCCATCTGCATCACGCGCGAGCAGAAGGGCATCGGCCGCGGCCAGGCGTCGGCGGTGATCGAGGTGGCCAAGGCGCGCGACGAGCACTTCCAGAAGACCGGTGTCTACGTGCCGATCTGCTCCGACGGCGGCATCAGCCAGGACTACCACATCACGATCGCGCTCGCGATGGGCGCCGACTTCGTCATGATGGGCCGCTACTTCGCGCGCTTCGACGAGGCGCCCGGGCGCAAGGTCCGCGTGAACAACCAGTTCATGAAGGAGTACTGGGGCGAGGGGAGCAACCGCGCGCGCAACTGGCAGCGCTACGACCACGGCGACGCCAGCAAGAAGAAGGATCAGCTCGAGTTCGAGGAGGGGGTCGACAGCTACGTGCCGTACGCCGGCAAGCTGAAGGACAACCTCGACGTCACGCTCGCCAAGGTGCGCTCGACGATGTGCAACTGCGGCGCCCTCTCGCTGCGCGACCTGTACATGCGCGCGCGCCTGACCGTCGCCTCGGCGGTCAGCATCCACGAGGGCGGCGTGCACGACGTGATGCTGAAGGACACGCGAACGAGCCCGCGCGAGGCCTGAGGGCCCGGCGCCGAGCCCGGGGACTGCGCCCCGGGCCGCGCGAGGCGCTGGTCCCGGGGGCGCGCCCGGCGTATGGAAGGGGCCACCATGCATCGGGTGTTCATCGACGGACAGGAAGGGACGACAGGGCTCCAGATCCGCGACCGGCTGCAAGGCCGCCGCGACCTCCAGCTGCTCGAGATCGACCCGGAGCGGCGCAAGGACCCGGCGGCGCGCCGCGCGCTGATCAACGAGGCGGATGTCCTCATCACGTGCCTCCCCGACGACGCTGCCCGCGAGTCCATCGGGCTCATCGACAACCCGAGGACGCGCGTCATCGATCCGAGCACCGCGCACCGCACCGCCGACGGCTGGGTCTACGGCTTCCCGGAGCTCCGCCCCGGCCAGCGCGACGCCATCCGGAGCGCGCGGCGGGTCGCGGTGCCCGGGTGTCACGCGACCGGGTTCCTCGCCCTCGTGGTCCCGCTCGTCGCGCGCGGCCTCCTGCCCCGGGACGCCCGCGTGGTCGCCCGCTCGCTCACCGGCTACAGCGGCGCCGGTCGCAAGACGATCCAGGCTTACGAGCAGGCCGACGCGGCCCGCCGCGAGCAGCTCCGCGGCCCGCGCCCGTACGCGCTCACCCTGCAGCACAAGCACCTGCCGGAGATGCGCGCGCTCGCCGGCCTCGACCGGGTGCCTTTCTTCGAGCCGGTCATCGGCGACTTCTACAAGGGCATGCTCGTCTCGGTGCCCCTGTTCGCGGACGCCCTGAGCCAGCCGGCGACGCCGGCGGCCGTCCACGAGCTCTACGCTTCCTATTACGCCGGTGAGCCGTTCATCCGCGTGATGCCGCCCGGCGGCCAGGGCGCGCTGGACGAGGGCTACCTGAGCGCGCTCGGGTGCAACGACACGAACCGACTCGACGTGTTCGTGTTCGGCGGCCCGGACCAGATCCTGCTCGTGGCGCGGCTCGACAACCTCGGCAAAGGCGCCTCCGGCGCGGCGGTGCAGAACATGAATCTGATGCTGGGCACGCCGGAGGACACCGGCCTCGACTGACCCGGCGCGGCCGCCCGGGTCGGAGGGCGCGGGGAACGGCGCGAAGGTGCGCTATGCCATGGCGTGTCCGCCGCCTTCCGGCGAGTTCACGGGAGCCCGCGGCTGCCCGTTCCGCCGGGGCAGAGCGGGTTCCCCATCAAGGGCGCGCCGTACGCCAGGTTCCTCCTGCGCGTCGCGCGCGAGATCCCGGACGGCGGGCCGACCTGCGGGTAGTGCTGTCATTTGAACATGAAGGCGGTAAGGCGGGAAGAAAATCTCAATGATCTTCCCGCCTTACCGCCTTCATGTGAACCCTCTCTGGGCAAATGACAGCACCACCGACCTGCGGCCAGGGTCGCGCGTCGGATCAACGTCGCGGATCGACCTGACGGCTCAGCAGGCGGTGAAGCTCTCAACGCCCGCGCTCGCACGCGCTGACCTTGTCGGCGATGAAATCGAGATTCTGGTCCACACGGGCATCCACGCCCGTCGTCCTGCAGCTCCCGTCGCCGAGTGAAGTGACGCCGACGAGCAGGGCGCCGGCAAACGCGGGGCCGCCAGAGTCGATGTTGCAGGTGTTGTGCTCCGCGTCCCCGTAGGAGAACCAAGCACCATCGATCTCGCCGACCTCCATATCCGCTCTGCGGCGAACACCGTAAGACCCGCGGTCCGACGGATCGGACAGGCCATAACCGACGAACGCCAGGCTGTCCCGCCTGTACGTCGACTCCGGGAGGGCGCTGCGTGGGATGGCCATCGGGACCACGCCCGGATGCTCGGACAGGCAAAGGATGCCCACGTCGTTCGCGGCGTCCTCCACACGGATCGGCCGGTTCGACGGGAATCTCTTGGCCGCCCACACGTTGCGCACGAGCGCGGCGCGGGGGGCGCTCGTGATCTTGCAGTCGAGCGAGAACGTGAACTGCGTCTCGTCTTCGGTGTCGAGACAGTGCGCGGCGGTGAGCACCGCATGCCGGCTGATCAACGTACCGGAGCAGTGCACCTCGCGATTCCGCAGGATGGCTCCGACAGCGGTCCACTCGCACTGCCGATCACCACCAACGATCTTTGTGCTGATGTCGATGTCTCGACTCCTTTGCGAGCGCGTGACCAACGCTGCACGGGCCTTGATCAGACCGCTCGGTTCTCTCTTGATCTCGGCAAACGGGACGAGCTCTGATGTACCAGTGACCAGCGGATCGCGCTCGATGTCGTTGTGGCCGCCCTCCGGCGCCTGCGCGCGGAATGCCAGTGTTCGTCCAGGTTCATCGGCGTCCTGCAGGCGACCCTCCCCGGGCGCGCGCAGCTGCGCGGGCGGCTCGGGAGAGGCTTCGCGCGTCCCGCCCGCCGCGCCGCAACCGGCGAGACAGATGAATCCGAGCAACGTGATCGCACGATGACGCATGCCATCCTCCATCAATTGAAGTCCAAAAAAGGAACGTAATAACCGATGCTGAGGCCGACGCGGAGCGCGCCGCCAGGCCTGTCCATGAGGAGCGTCTTCGAGGTCTGGGCGAAGAGGGCCGGCGCATAGTGGACGTCGAGCGCGAAGACCGCCGGCGTTTGATGACCGAGGGTGAGTCCAGCTTGGAACCCGGCGACCAGCATCGTGTCCCAGCGCGGCGTGTTGATCCCCTCGCTCGTGGAGTACGAGGCGAACTGGCCAATGTCGATGGGATAGGCCATCATGTGCCACCCGAAGCTCTTGGACCAGCCCCCGTCCACAGCGACGCCGAGAGGGAGCGCGAGCTGCGGTGCCATGTACTTGATGCTGCCGAGGTGGCCCTTCGCGTCGCGCACCGCCTCGACGCCGGTCGTGAGGAAAGAGGCGTTGGCGCCGACGGACACGATGGTGTCCTTGTCGCGCCCGCGCCTGTCCGTCATCTGCTCTACGAGATCCTCGATGAGCTTCCTGCGCACCTCGTGCAGCTGCTTGTCGGGGGGGCCGCCGCCGCTGTAGGTGGCGGCAAACGCGCCGATCGTCGCGACGACGCGGATCGTCACCTTGAACTGGTCCACCTCCTCGCAGCTCTTGGTGCACACGTCCGAGACGAGAGCCGCACCTTTCGAGAGCGCCGTAGGGAGATCCTCGTCCACGATCGCGAGCAAGAGGCGCTGTACGTTCTCGAAGATCGCGCGTGCCCGTTCGTGCTGCTCGCGGGGCTTGCCCTGGAATTCCTTGTCAACGACGGCTTGGGCGAGCCAGCCGGCGACCTCCAGGGTCAGGCGCCAGCGGTCGCGCGGGCTGACGCCGGCGCTCGCGGGGCTCACCGCGTCCACGACGATCTGGGCCAAGGCCGCGGCCCGCGTGCGCAAACGGGCGAGCTCACTCGAGCGGGGTTTGAGGCTCTCGAGCTGCTCCTTGTAATCTTCGCGCAAGAGCGTCTCGATATGCACGGACAGATCGCATTGGTCGGCGGTCTGCACGAGGCAGCGCCGCGCCGCCTGAACCGCGATCTTGAATGTGAGCTCGTCCAGCTTGCCCAACGACCAGGTCATCTCGATCGCTTGATCGATGACCAGCTTGGGGTTGGGGAGCGTCGCCTGGAGGTGGCCGCCGTGAAAGTGGATCTCGAGCGACGCCGTGATCATCTCGACGAGCGCCGCCAGCGTCGTGAGCGCCTCGGACCGGTCCCCCGCGGCGATGACAACCTTGAGCGGCGCCTGCGCGGCAAAGGTGAGCAGATCCGAGACCAGCGCCGCCTGGAGCGCCTGGCTCTGTGCCGCGATGTCGTTGAGCTGGACGGTGGCCAGCAGCGCGCAGGACCTCCGCAAGAGGATCTTCTTGGGCGGGGGAGCCTTGGGATCGATGAGCACGCCCTGGTCGTCGATGCGGCAAAGCGTGTTGTCGATGCGTTCGCGGATGATGTAGAAGCCCCTCGCGCGGGCTCGATCCACCGCGATCTCCGCCAGGATCTGCAGCAGCTCGGCGGCCATCTGCGCGGCCTGCTCGTCGATGCCGCCAGGCAAGGCGCTTCGCAGCGTCACGGCGTTTCGCTTGCTCTCCAGCTGCTTCGTGCGCTGGGAGCATACCAGGAGCGGTCCCGACAGCCGCACGCTGTCGAGACCGCAGCTGTGCCCATCTCTCTGCGGATTGGGAGGCGGAGGCGTCGCCTGCGCGAACATGTAGACTGTCGGCCCGACCTTCTGGCCGTCGCAGGTCGCCGCCAGCGTCAGCTCCACCGCTTCCTTGAGCGCTTTGACGCTGATGTTCGCGGGGTGGATCGTCATCTCGGACGAGGCGGTCTTCAACGTCGCTTGCACGTTTTTGCACGCGGTCGGCACCTTGATCTGGAGCTCGACGGCTTGCGACAACGGCAACCCGGGCGCGGGCGCCAGCGTCCAGGTGTTCGACGTCGAGTCTCTCTTGAACTCGATGGTCTCTGCGTCGGCCGCCAGCGCCGTCGCGACGCCACAGGCAAGATGACCAGCGCTGGTCAGCGCGATGAACGCCGCGAGCGGGATTCGATGTCTGGATAGAGCGATCGGCGTCAAGGGAACCTCCTTCGGGAAGTACGATCTCTCAAGCGAGCACGAGGCTGTTCGGTCCGAGCGGCGCCATGGCGGGCCAGCGCTGCTCCAGCCGCCGTCCGACGAATCGATTGCGTTCTACAGCGCGGTTCTTGCGTCCGGCGCCAGCCGGGATGTGCTGATTCAGCCGCCCGGTGAAGGCACCCCCTCCGGCGATGCCTTCTTCGGTCCGAGCAGGACCGCAGCCACGAACGTGTATGCAGCGAGCAGCAGCCCCCCCATGACGGGCGTGAACGTGGGGACGACCTGGCGAATCACGCCTCCAGTCGCGAACACCCACACGCCGAACGAGAACATGGACAGCGTGAGCTGTAATGGGCCTCTGACCTGCTCGACCCGCCACAGGTAAAGCGGCGTTCCCACCAGGAAGAGCGAGAAGAGGAGCCAGAAGACCGGCTCGAGCGGCACCTGACCCGCTCCGGCCTGGAGGAGGCCGTCGATCACGAGGAACGTGCCGATGACCTCGCTCGGGATCAGCTTGATAAGCCGCTCCCTGAAGGTGTCCATCGGAGGAGCCTCGCCGCCCGCCTGCCTTGCTGCCGAGCGAGCTCGCATCACGTCGTCACGTACAATTTCACGTCCCATAACACCCTCGTATCGCAGAGCGGCTCGTCCAGGCTTGGACGGCCGGTGTTCACAGAATGGAGTACCGGCGGCGGCGCAAGACCATGTCACCGTCGGGGCCAGGCTCCAGCGTATGCGTGGCGCCCGGGGGCAGATCGGCGCCCGCGGGCGCAATCCTGGCATTGTCGTCGAGAACACGTCTGTATAGATCCGCGTCCGCGCGCGCACCTACCGGGGATCCGTCGACCGCGAGCGCGGCGACGTCGCCGGACCGTGCAAGCGTGATGTCGGCGGCGACGGGCGTCGGGCTATCCGGGGCGTCGCCCACCAGCGCGGAGATGCGCGCGCCGCCGTCGCCCGACTCCGCGATGGATTCGACGCGAAGGAGCCGCTGCCCGAACCGGCGGTGGAGCCGCAGATCGAGCGCGGAACCCAGCGCCTCGGCGTCGCGGATCCCGAGCACGCGCGCGAGGATGAGCGGGCCGGCGGACCACGCGTCGAAATCGCCGTCAGGACCGAATCGGAGCGCGTGCATCCCGAGAGCGCGGCACGCGCCGACGTGCTCGGCGCTCTCGGTGACGAAGAGGCACGCGTCGAGCCGAGGCGCCACGCCGAGGCGCTCCAGGGCGAGCTCGAAGACGGCGCGATGCGGCTTGCGTACCCCGGCCTGCGTCGACAGCGTGATCCGCTGCTCGGGAGGCTGAAAATACGAGGCCAACCCGAGGTGGCTCAGCATGTCGACGTGATCGCGGAAGAGCCGCTCGATCTCGTCAGACCCGGCGCCCGGAGCCGGCATCGTGAAATCGGAGACGAGCGCCATGGGGAGCCGTTGCCCAGAGCTCGTTCGAAAACCAGAGATCACATCGAGCGCTCCTGCGGCATCCGGGAGCACGACGCCGCCGTGCTCGAGGGTGCCCCCCAGGTCCAGCAAGAGGACGCTTGATGGGAGAATGGTTTGGATATCCATGGCGCGTGCTCCTCGATTCCAGAAGACAGCTCGCCTCGAATCGCGAGCGTCGTTATCAGGGCTGTGCGGGGTGCGGGCGGCGCGGAATGCAGTCGATGCGGCGGCGACGCAAGGTCACCGTGCCCTGCTCATCGACGATCTCGTGGGTCTTGAACGAGGAAGGATCGAAGATCGTGAGGCCAGGGTTGGCGAAGCCCTTTGGATCGAGGCGACCACGCCGCAGGAGGTCCTCGAAGAACGCCCGCGCCGCGTCCTCGGGCGAGGCGACCGCGACGTCGCCGACCGACTTCGAAGCCCCCGCCACGCTGAAGCGCCGCTGCGCGGACGTCGCCTGCACGCGGATCGTGGACACGTTGAGGCCGTAACCCGACACGTCCAGATCGTGGGGCACAGGCTGCCCGCCCAGCCCAGCGGCCACGCCGACCGGCACGTGAGCCGTCGCGACGGTCACGGCGCCCGGGATGGAGAGCAAGCCGTGGCGGACGAGCCCGACCTTGATCGCCTCGGCATACCCTTGGTTCTTCTTCATCGCCGCGCGGAGCAGGTGTGCGCCCACCTGGCTCATGTAGCTGGGGACGATCGGCGAGCTCCGGACGGCTTCGACGAGCAGGGACGCCATGTCCCGGCTCACCTCCAGGAGCTCCTCTTCCTTCTGTCCCGGCCGGCTGGAGAACATCCCCGCGAGCGCGTCGAGGAACGCGGCCGTAAAGACGCGCGAGAGCGAGTGCGGCTCCGACGTGAGTATCGTGGCAGGGCCGGATGTCGGCAGCTCGTCCGGGGACTGGTAAAAGAACAAATTGGCGGCGTCGCGGAGACAATCGCGCTCGACGGCGCTGGGATTGAGCTGTCGAATGGCCCAGCCGAGCTGCTCGGCCAGGCGCGAGAGGCGTGAAGATCGATTGAGGCGACCTTCGGTCTCCGCGAGCACCGCCGCGCGCATCGAGGGGAGCTGCAAGGCGACGAGGATCGCGCTCATGTCGCCGAACGACTCGTGGAACGCGTCAACCTCGATGGACATGGTATTCCAGAGCCCGGCCCCAATGCTGTCGAGCACCGCGTGACCGTACTCGTGACTGACGATGTCCGGGCTCTCTCCGGAGAACACCGTCGAGCCGAGCACCGTTGCGTGAAAGAACGTGAGCGCCTGCCGATCGTAAAAGGCATTCAGGTCGACCCCGGCATCGAGGATGATGTCGAGGGTGGGACCGACGCTCGGATTCCACGTCGCGTTCTGAGGGAGGATGGCTCCCCAGAAGTCGGAGCAGCGACGGAGCGCGGCGGCGGCGCCCCAGAACCGAAATCCGGGCGTGCCCTCCGGGAAACGATCCTGCGCAGGCGCAGGGTTCATGACGATCTTCGTGGGCAGCGGCTGATTCTCGAGCACGGGAAAGGGGACGCTCACGAGCACGCCGCGCGCGTCGAGGGCGCCGGGATCGTCTTCCCACGTCGAGCACAACGCAGCATCCGAGCCAGGGTCCGATTGAGAGACATCGTTGGGTCCGGGCATGGCAAACCTCATGGTTGAGGGCACTTCGTCTCGTCCTGCCGGTCTTCAGTCGTCGTGGCAGGCGCCTTGTCGCCATGGCAACCCGTGTGCCAGCGCGGGCGGAGTCGATCACGCAACGTCGCTCGTGGGACTGCACCCCAACCGATCCAGTGTGCCGTGAAGATTTCATCGATAGGCGCAAATTCGATTCGTCGGCGATACGCCGATCCATTGCGATAGATCGGCCGACGCCATAGCGGCGGTTGGCGCGGATGTGCCGGGCGATCTGTCGGCCGACAGATCGGCGGCATGCCGGGCGATCTGCCGGCCGGCAGATCGCCCGGCATGCCGGCCGACAATCGGCACCCGCGGGCAGAGGAGAAGCGCCGAACTGGCGGCGCGACACCTGCGTTGTCGCTGTTTGTGAAGCCTTGATGGCCGGAATGCTCTCGCTCGCGCGCGCTCCTACGGGGCCGGCGAGCGCGTGGGTCGCGGCGAGCGGAGCCCAGGGCGCACAGGACGCGGGGAAGGGGCGACGGCTTCGTCACAATTCGCGCGCGCGCGAAAATGGCACGCCGGGACTTCAGTTGGGCGAATTTGTTTTGGTCATGACACACGTTGGCGGGACGCGGTAGCATGGCGCCCCGTGGCAACGGCTGAATCAGGAGACGCTCCCCTCCCCACCGTCGTTGGACCGTATCGGATCCGCGGGATCCTCGGGCGCGGCGGGATGGGCGTCGTCTACCACGGCGAGCACCAACAGACAGGCGCGGCAGCCGCGGTCAAGACGGTCTTCGTGCCCGCCGAGACGTCGCTGGGCAGCATCCGGCGGGAGATCCACGCGCTGACGCGCGTCCGGCACCCGGGCATCGTGAGGATCCTGGGCCAGGGCGTTGCGGGCGGGCTGCCGTGGTACGCGATGGAGCTGCTGCAAGGCCGAACGCTTCAGGACCATATCGTCGAGCTCTGGGAGGGGGTGGAGAGTCAGCGCGCGGCGACGGTGGATTCGGAGCGGACCATTCCGCGAGGCGCGGGAACGCTCGCGGACGAAGGGACGGTGGCGTGGAAGCGAAGGGGGACGCCGCCGCTGCTGCCGATGCTCTCCTTGATGCGGAAGCTCTGCCGGCCGCTGTCGTTCCTTCACGGCAGCGGGCTCGTGCACCGCGACCTGAAGCCCGCGAACGTGTTCGTCCGCCCGGACAGCACGCCGGTGCTGGTGGACTTCGGCATCTCCACGTACTTCGGCGGCGCGCGCGGGCGCGAGACGCTGGAGCAGGCCGATTTCGCCGGCACGCCCCGGTACATGGCGCCCGAGCAGATCCTCGGCGAGCCCGTGGACGCGCGGGCCGATCTCTATGCGCTCGGGTGCATTCTCTACCAATGCATCACCGGCTACCCGCCCTTCCTGGGCGCGCAGCCGGTCCTCTTGTTCCAGCAACATCTCTATCAACCGCCCCGGCCGCCCTCGCTGCTCGTGGACGGCATCCCTGCGCAGCTCGAGGAGGTCCTCCTGCGGCTCCTCGAGAAGAAGCCGCAGGATCGGTTGGGGCACGCCGACGACCTCGCCGCGATGCTCGGCGAGCTGGGGGCCGAGGACTGGACCGCGCCGGACCTGCCCAAGGCCGAGCTCTACATCTATCGGCCCACGTTCTCCGGGCGCAACGAGGCCCTGCGGCGCATCGAGGGGGCGCTCGCGAGCGCCTTCAAGGGCGACGGATCCTGCCTGTTCCTCGGCGGCGAGAGCGGAATCGGCAAGACCCGCCTCGCCATGGAGGCCGCCGCGCTTGCGCGCAAGCGGGGGTTCTTGGTGGTCATGAGCGAGTGCGTCGCTGAGTCCGGTGGCGACGGCGCGCTCGGCGGTGCGCCGCTCCACCCGTTCCGCCCTTCAATACTCGCCATCGTGGACCGCTGCCGCGAGCACGGCGACGTGGAGCGCGCGTCGTTGCTCGGGGACGGCGCGAAGGTGCTCGCGCTCTACGAGCCTTCGATCCTGGACATCCCCTGGGTGGCGCAGCTGCCGGACCCGCCGCCGCTGCCGCCGGAGCAGGCGCGCCAGCGCGTGTTCGACACGCTGGCGCGCGCGATCTACGCGCTCGCCGAGCGCCGGTGCCTTCTCATCGTCATCGACGACCTCCAGTGGGCCGACGAGCTGTCACTTGCGTTCCTGGAGCACCTCGCCAGCAAGGGGCTGGTCGATCGAGAGCTGCTGATCCTCGGGACGTACCGGATGGAGGAGATCTCGGCCGACCTTGCGCCGATCGTGCGCGCGCCCTGGGCGCAGCACCTCACGGTCGGCCGCCTGAGCGATGTGAGCGTGGGAGAGATGATCTCGGGCATGCTCGCGCTGGCCCATCCACCCCGCAATCTCGTGGAGCTCGTCGCCGGCAGCGCAGAAGGGAACCCGTTCTTCGTGGGCGAGTACCTGCGGGCGGCGATCGGCGAGCGGCTGGTGACGCGCGATCGGAGAGGGCGGTGGCGGGTGCACGAGCGTGCCGAGGAGGATCACCGGCCGCCCGTGTCGTTGCCGCTGCCTACGGTGCTCGCGGACCTCATCGCTCGCAGGCTGTCGGCGCTCGGGGGGCCGGCGCGGAGGCTGGCGGAGTGGGCGTCGGTGCTGGGGCGGGAGTTCGACGGCGAGCTGCTCGCGGCGGCGTCGGGGCTGGAGGACACGGCGCTGCTCGAGGCGCTGGAGACGCTGCGGGTGCGCCAGGTGATCGAGGAGCCCTCGCCCGGTCGGCTGCGCTTCGTGCACGACAAGATCCGGGAGATCGGGTACGAGCGCATCCCGGAGGAGCAGCGCCGCGCGCTGCACGGCCGAGCCGCGGCCGCGATCGAGGCACGGTCGCCCGGCGCGCCGGAGCTCCACGCGCAGCTCGCGCACCACTTCGCCAGGGCCGAGGTGCACGACAGGGCGAGCGTCCACTTCGCGCGCGCCGGCGATCGGGCCCGCGCGGTGCATGCAAACGGCGAGGCGATCGCGTTCTACCGGAGCGCCCTCACGGAGGCGCAGGCGGCGCGCGCTCCGGGGGCCGCTGGCGCGGGGGTGCCGCTCGACCCCGAAGAGCGCGTGCATGAGGGCCTCGGCGACGTGCTCGCGATCACGGGCCGCCAGGAGGAGGCGCGGGCCGAGTACACCCAGGCGCTCGCGCAGATGCCAGAGGGAGACGGTATCGCGCGCGCGCGGCTGCACCGCAAGATCGGCAAGACCTGGGAGACGCACCACCGCCACGAGGAGGCGCTGCGGTGCTACGCGCTCGCCGAGGAGGCGCTCGGGGCGGCGCCGCCGGAGGGCGTCGGCGATGCCGCGGACGCGTGGTGGCACGCGTGGGTGCACGTGCAGATGGATCGGACGTGGGTCCACTACTGGCTCGCGCAGGTCGACGCGCTCGCCGCGCTGGTCGAGCAGGTGCGCCCGCACGTGGAGCGGCGCGGCACGCCGCGGCAGCGCGTGCAGTTCTTCCAGGCCGTCATGCACATGGATCTGCGGCGCGATCGCTACGTCGCCTCAGGCGAGACCGCGCGCTACGCGCGCGCGTCCATGGCGGCCAGCGAGGAGACGGGCGATCCGAACGAGATCGCCGGGGCGCGCTTCGCGCTCGGCTTCACGCTGCTCTTCCACGGCGATCTCTCGGAGGCGGAGGCGGAGCTCGGCGCGGCGCTGCGCGACGCCGAGCGGTTGGGCGACGTGACCCTGCAGTCGCGATGCCTGGCCTACCTGATGATGACGCACCGAAGGCGCCGCGCGATCGCCCGGACCCGCGCGCTGGCCGAGCAGACCCTGACGGTCGCGATCGAGGGCAAGATGATGGATTACGTCGGCGCGGCGCGCGCGAACCTCGGCTGGGTCGCGCTCTGCGAGGGCGATCCGACGGGCGCGGCATCGCGCTTGCAAACAGCCCTCGAGACATGGCGCTCGCTCGCTCTCGTGTATCCATTCCAGTGGATGGCGCTCGTGCCGCTCATGGGCATCGAGCTCGACGCCGGCCAGATCGACGAGGCCGTCGAGCATGCCCGCGCGCTGATCGAGCCCAAGCAGCAGCGCCTCCCCGACAGCCTCGCGGTGCCGCTCGGCGAAGCCACCCTCGCCGCGCGCGACGCCCGTGCGGCCGACGCGCGCGCACACCTCGAGCGGGCCATCGAGGCCGCGAAGCACCTCGTCTACCTCTAAGAGTCTCCCGCCGGAACATCTCGGTGGTCGACGCGTGAAGCACACTCAAGGTGCCTGTGCACGCTGACGCGTGCTTGGAGAAAGGAACCAACCATGGAAAACGACGACCACAAAAAGCTCCCGAACGTGATGTCGCCCCTCGATCTCCCGGAAGACATTCGGAATGCGCTCACGGGCTCGGGGAGGGCCCGGCGGACGGTCGTGAGCCCCGAGAATCACCCCGACGCCAAGATGCGGTCATCGGAATCGAAAGATCCGCAAACGATCCTGATCGCCAGCGACGACGGTAATATTTACCAGCTCCTGAAGGAGGAATGGACGCAGTTCGACACGATCCAAGGGCCGCCGAAAGAGTGGCTGACGAGGACGCTCCTGCAGCAAGGCGTGGTCGTGGCGAACATGCCATTTCGGCAGTTCAAGCCCTTCTTCACCTGCTATTTGCTCAATCTGAACATGATCAAGGAACCTCCCCAGCAGCTGCCGCCGACGCCGAGCAAGCCGAAATGAGCGACGTCGCGGGTCGTGGCGGCACAAAGACAGGAGCGCCCGCGTCCGGCATGCCGGACGCGGGCCGCCCCGCAACTACCTTCAAGCGGTTTCAGGGAGGGACACACCGGCTCGTGTCTCCCGACGAGACTGTGGAGCGATTGCGGCCCTTGATGGCGGTCCTCGGCATCACCCGGGTGGCCAACGTGACCGGGCTCGACGTCCTCGGCATCCCGGTCGTGATGGTCTGCCGGCCGAACGCGCGATCGCTCGCCGTCTCGCAGGGCAAGGGCGTCGACCTCGCGGCCGCCAAGGCCTCCGGGATAATGGAAGCTGCGGAGCTGTTCCACGCCGAGCGGATCACGGCGCCCCTGAAGCTCGCCGCCTACGACGAGCTCCGCTTCACCCACCGCGTGGCCGACATGGAGCTCCTGCCGCGGCTCGCCAGCAGCACGTTTCACCCGGGCGCGCCGCTGCTGTGGATCGAGGGCGTCGACTGGATGACGAGGGAACCCCTCTGGGTGCCTTTCGAGCTGGTGCACACCAACTACACGCTCCCGCTGCCCACGGGCAGCGGCGCGTTCTTGACGACCTCCACCGGGCTCGCCTCGGGCAATCACGCGCTGGAGGCGATCAGCCATGGGATCTGCGAGGTCGTCGAGCGCGACGCGGGGACGCTGTGGAGCCTGCTCGACGACGAAGCGCGCAGGGCCACCCGGCTGGACCTCGACAGCGTGGACGACCCGAGCTGCCGAGCGCTGCTCGACCGCTGCGACCGGGCTGGCATCGAGGTCGCGGCGTGGGAGATCACCTCGGACATCCGCATCGCCGCGTTCCACTGCATGATCGCGGAGCGCGCAGCCGGCGGGCTCGGCTCGATCTATCCGGCGGCGGGCGCGGGCTGCCACCCGGCGCGCCACGTGGCCCTCCTGCGCGCGCTCACCGAGGCCGTCCAGAGCCGCATGACCATGATCACCGGCTCTCGCGACGACATGAGCCGAACCGAGTACACCCAGCGCCTCGACGCGGATCTGCACCGCCGCGTCCTGGCGGAGATGCGCGCCGGGCCGCCGGGGCGCCGCTTCGGCGACGCGCCGACCCAGGAGAACGGCACCTTCGAGGACGACATCCGCTGGGAAATCCGGCAGCTCCACGCAACCGGCGTCGAGCAGATCGCGGTCGTCGACCTCTCCAAGGCCGAGATCGGGCTGCCGGTGGTGCGCGTCGTCATCCCGGGCCTGGAGAGCATCGAGGGATTGCCTGGCTATGTCCCCGGCCCGCGCGCCCGCGCGCGTTTGAAGGCGAGGAGCACATGAAGATTTACGTGTTCACCGGCCCCACGATTTCTGCCGAGGAGGCGCGGGTCTACCTCGACGCGACGTACCTGCCGCCCGTCGCCCAGGGAGACGTCTACCGCGGCGCGCTCGAACGGCCGGTGGCCATCGGCATCGTCGACGGCTTGTTCCAGCGCGTGCCCGCGGTCTGGCACAAGGAGATCCTCTGGGCCATGGCGCAGGGGATCCACGTCTTCGGCAGCGCGAGCATGGGCGCCTTGCGTGCGGCGGAGCTCGCCGCCTTCGGGATGGAGGGGATCGGCGCCATCTACGAGGCCTTCGCGCGCGGCGAGCTCGAAGACGACGATGAGGTGGCCGTGGCGCACGGGGCCGCCGAGCACGGATATCGCGCGGTCTCCGAGGCCATGGTGAACATCCGCAGCACGCTCCGCGCGGCGGCCGCGGCGGGCGTCATCGACGACGGTTTGCGCGACGGGCTCGCGCAGATCGCGAAGGACGTCTTCTACGCGGAGCGGACCTGGTCGCTCGTGCTCGCCCGGGGCCTCGACGCGGGCGTGCCGAGCGAGGCGATCGAGGCGCTGCGAGGTTTCCTGCCCCGCGGGCGGGTCAATCAGAAGCGCCTCGATGCGATCGCGATGCTGGAGCGCATGCGCGCGCGGACCGTGCAGGGGATCGAGCCAAAGGCGGTGCGTTACCGGTTCCAGCACACCAACGTGTGGGAGCACGCCGTGCGCACGGCGGGCCGCCTCTCGGTGAGCTCGTCGCCGGCGACGCCAGCCGAAGGGGCCGTGTCGCACGAAGCGCTCGCCGAGGAGCTGCAGCTCTCGGCGGCTTACGCAGCGGCCTGGCGAGGGGCCATGTCGCGCGCGCTCGCGTTGGAGCTCGCGCGCCAGCGCAACGCGTCCATCGGGGAGCACGGGCTGGAGAGCGCGGTCGAAGCCTTCTGTGTCGAGCGAGGTCTCCACGACGAGCTCGAGCGCTCGCGATGGGCGCGGGAGCACGACGTGCGGGACCTCGAGAGATTCTTCCTGGACGAGGCCCGGGTGCGGTGGGCGGAGGCGACGCTGGAGGTGGACGCGCGGGAGGTCTTGCCGGATTCCTTGCGCGCCGAGGGGCGTTACGCCGCCCTGGCCGCACGCGCTTCGGACAAGCAGCGCGTGCTCGCGGCGCGCGGGGCGCTCGCCCCGAGCCTCGCGGACGTGGGCCTGTCCGAGGCCGAGCTGCTCCGGTGGTATTTCGAAGAGCGGCTCGGCCAGCCGATCCCGCGCGATGTCGCGGCGTACGCGCGCGCCGCGGGCTTCGCCGACGTGGACTCCCTGCGACGCGCGCTGCTCCGCGAAGCTTCGTATCTACGGTGGACCGAGAAACCCCCCGCCCATGCCGGCGGCGCGTGAGGCTGTCCGCCGGCCGGGCCGGACAGCCTTGCGCGCCCCGCGTCGGGCGGATCAGGTCATGGTTTGAGGGCTTTCATCAGCTGGGTGCCGATGGGGCGGCCCAGGCCGGTGCATGGATCCCAGCTCGGCCCTGCGCTGTACTCCGCCACGTCGCCTTGGACGCTGTTGTTCCCTTGGGTGATCGGCGCCATGGCCGCGCGCGCCGCGGGCGTGTAGAGCAATGCGGCCAGGCCGGGGATCCCGCCCTCCTTGATGCCCAACCCCTGATAGATACGCGCCATCAACGCTGCCAGGATCGGCGCGGCTGCGCTGGTGCCGAGCGACGTCGCATTGACGCCGCCCAGCCAGCTCCACAGTCCGGACGAGAAGGCCGCGTTCGCGGCGATATCCGGGACCGCCCTCATCGCGCCGGGGAGGCCCGCCTGCCACTTCGGACGCTCGAAGATGTTGCTGAACCCGCCGCTGCTCGCCACGCGCTCCCCAAGAATGTGCTCGTTCCACACCACCTCGTCCGGCGTCGATTCGTCCGTCCACACGATCTGTGTGCCACCGCACGCAACCACCAGATCGTGGCTCGCGGGGTAGGCGGGTTGGAGCCTATGGTGCTGGCCGTCGATGCTGCTCGCCGTGGAGCCTCTGTCGCCGGAGGAGCAGAGTACGGTGACGCCCTTGGCGCCGATCGCGTAGTTGAGCGCGGCGTCGACGCCCGCGGTCCCGTTTTTGCCGTGCCCCCAGTTCGGGTGCAAATCGCCCTCCGCGTCGCCTCCTGTCACCACGAGGATGGAGACGCCGTCGTCGGCTGCTCGCAGGATGGCGTCGCGCATGCCCGAGCGGTTAGGCTTCGACCTGTAGACGCGAATCTTCGCGCCGTTCGCCAGTGCGCCGAAGAGCGCGACATCCATCGTGATCTCGAGGGTCCCCCACATGGCCTCGCTGATGTTCATTGCCGTCGGGTTGGGAGCTGGGCGCTGCCACCGTCGGGCCTCTGGTTGCTCGCAGGCCAGCGGTGCGCCGTCCTGTCCGAGCCCGTGGCCGAGGATGTAAGACTTGATAGCTTCCGGGCCCACCGGGGTGTTCTTCGCGTTGTCCACCTCGATGATCTCGATCGTGGGCGGCTCCAGCCCGAGGCACTTGAAATTGGGCGCGAGCCCCTCGATGTCCAGGCCTCCCGCGAGCACGATGAATCCGACGGTGATGCCGGAACCGTCGAGTCCCTGGGGAAAATCGTAGATCTCGGCCAGGTCCAGGGCCGTCAAGAACTTGGTCTCCGCTGGAGCTGCGGGGCGAGCGGCGGGCGAAGCCGGCGTGCCTTTGGCGTCGCGCAACAGGGCACCACCCGCGCGAAACGGCGCGAACCCGCCCGGTCGATCGTCATCCAGGTCGAGCACCTCAGCGACATACGGCGCGAGGTCGACGGGTAGCCGCACCGTGTCCTCACGGGCGAGCGACTTGCGGCCATCGAGCTCCACCCACTTGTACTTGACTCCAAAAGCCTCGCCCATCTTGAGGGCGGTGCCGGCGAAGACCACTTCGGCAGGCAATGGCCGCTTCACGCTGTAGGTCAGGCCGTATTCGCTCGCCAGCGCGTCACATTTCTCGAATACGGGACCGCTGGCGCCGTGCAGCTCCTCGATAGCCTTCTGCTGACGTTCGCGTGGGTTCGCCGCGATGGCGTCGACGAGCGCGCGCCTCTTCTCGTCACGCTGGGGAGCGGTCAGGGACGACAGGACCAAGGTGAGCTCCACCGTCTCCTCGTCGTCCACGAAGCCAAGTTCTCTCCATGCAGGATCGCTCATGATGTTTCTCCTCCTCACATCGCATCAAGGTTCGCTCTTTGTGCCGGAGCGCGTGGTTGCCGGCGCGTGATGGACTCCGCCGGGGCGGCGCGAGTCGATGCAATGGCGATGCCAGGCCGGACGTCTGGAGCGACGGTGGCGGTAGAGGTCGTGATGCACGGCGCCGGCGGGGCGCAAGTTGAGGATGGACACCGCAGGGCCGCGGAGCGATAGGGTCCATGACAGGATTCTCGTGCTCTCGAACTCGACCACCCTCGAACCTGGCGATCCCTCCCGGAGGGGCCTCGGTCCTGCGCTCGTCCCTGCGCTGACGATCCTGGGACATCCGAACCTCGATCGCGTCGGCGAGCGGGCGTTGCTGCTCGAGATGGCCGAGGGGCACGAGGCGCAACTCTCGCGGGTGGAGCCAGTATTCGCGATGCCGGGCCGGACGCCCGGTGCGACGCTCGGGGACAGGCACGTGAGCCGGAGCCCTCTTCGGCTGCGCGACGCGGGGGGCGGTGGGATCCGCCTCTGCACGGGGGAGAGCAAGACGCACCTCGTCGTGGACGGCGAGGTGCTCGAGGGCGAGCGGGTGCTTTCGCAGGCGGAGGTCGCGCGGGGGGTGGTGCTGGAGCTGGCGGAGCGCGTGGTGCTGGCGCTTCACATCGCGATGGTGGCGCCACCCGCGGGCGATGGCGGCAACGACCTCGGGCTGGCGGTCGACACCCAGGCACCGCCGCTCTCCGGACGGGAGCCAGCGGGCAACGCCGGCGACAACCTTGGGCTGGTGGGGCAGTGCGCGGCGCTGGAACGCGTGCGGCGGGAGATCTGCGCGGTCGCCAAGGACGACGTGCCCGTGCTGATCCTGGGGGAGACCGGGACGGGCAAGGAGCTGGTCGCGCAGGCGATTCACCGGTTGAGCGCGCGGCGGGCGGGGCCGTTCTTGGCGGTGAACATGGCCAGCCTGGCGCCGTCGCTGGCGAGCGCGGAGCTGTTTGGGATCAAGAAGGGCGCGTTCACGGGCGCGGTGGAAGACCGGCGGGGGTATTTCGGCGAGGCGCGGAACGGCACGCTGTTCCTCGACGAGATCGGCGACACGCCGCCGGACGTGCAGGTGATGCTCCTGCGCGCGCTGGAGACGGGTGAGATCCAGGCGGTCGGGAGCCGGACAGTCGAGCGGCCCCACGTGCGCGTGCTCAGCGCGACGGACGCGCACCTGCAGGCGCGCATCGCCTCGGGCGCGTTTCGCGAGCCGCTCTTGCATCGACTGGCGGGCTTCGAGATCTCGCTGCCGCCTTTGCGCGCGCGGCGGGAGGACATCGGCTGCCTGTTCGTACACTTCCTCCGCGACGAGCTGAAGCGGGTCGGCCAACCCGACGCCTGGCGCGCTTCCGGGCCGGATGGCCGCGGCTTCGTGCCGGCCTCGTTCATCGCACAGCTCGCCCGCTACGACTGGCCCGGCAACGTCCGGCAGCTGCGCAACGTCGTGCGCCAGCTCGTCGTGAGCAGCCGCGGGGCGATCGAGCTGCGCGCCGGCCCACACCTGGACGAGTTGCTCGGGCGCGGCGCCCGAGCACAGCGGGCCGGAGCGACCCCGCGCCCGGCGACGCCGGCACAGCCCGACCAGGTACGGCGCAGTCCCAAGGACTTGACCGAGGACGAGCTGGTAGCCACGCTGCGCGCATGCCGCTGGGACCTCAAGGCCGCCGCTGACCGGCTGCGCGTCGCCAGGAGCTCGCTCTACGACCTCCTCAAGCACTGCACCCGCATACGCCGAGCGGACGACCTCACGCGCGCCGAGATCGCGCACGCCTACCGAGCCTGCAACGGGGACATCGACGCCATGGTGGAGCGCCTCGAGGTCTCGCGGAAATCCCTCTCGCGGCGCATCCGGGAGCTCAAGCTCCCGGCGCGCGTCGCGTCCAGGTGAAAGCAGCCGGCGAGCGCGCGCGAAGACGAGCACAGCTTCAACCGGGCAGCAGCGAGGGCGCGTCCCGTCCTTGGAGCACAGCCTATCTCTGCGTCGAAGGGGCTTGCCGCGGCGCGCGAGGGCGCGAATCCTCCTGTCGTTACCGCGTGCTCCGTCCATCGCTGGCCCTCGTATCCCGGACGGACGAGTGGTGAACACGCCATCCACGAACTCCTGGCCTTCGTGTCGTTGAAAGAGCACATGTGTCGTGCAAGCACCACGGCCAGGTGTGGTTGCCGGGCGTGCGCGAAGGACGGCTCCAGAGAGCTCCCGCTGCGCGCCGAGACGACCGGCCGGACTGCTGGCGGGCGGAAACTAGGGCGCTACGGCGCCGCGCCCGGCTCGGCCTGTCGCAGGATCTCGGCGAGCCCGGGCGCGGCCTGCTGGACCTCGGCGGGGAAGTCCGAGAGCTCCTGCACCTGGCGGACCTCGATCACCTCGTTGTCCGAGGCGGGGCAGCGCGACGCCCAGGCGATCGCCTCCTCCTTCGACTTCACCTGGATCATCCAGTAGCCACCGAGCACCTCCTTCGCCTCGGCGAAGGGCCCGTCGACCACCTGGGGCTTCCCGCCGGGAAACGAGATGCGCGCGCCCATCGAGGGCGGGTGGAGGCCGTCGAGCGCGAGCAGGACGCCCGCCTTCTGCAGCGACTCGTTGTACTTCATCATCGAGGCGACGGCCTCGGCGTCCGGCATGGTGCCCGGCGTCGCGCTCTCGTATCCCCTCGGGATCATCAGCATCATGAACCGCATCGTCGTGTCTCCTTCTGGCTGATGGCTGGGCTCCGGGGCGGCCTCGGCCGGGGTGAGCCCTCGCCCTCTGCAGGCACGACGAACGAGGGCCCGCGCGATCGACACGCCGGCCGATCTTTTTTCAGGCGGGCGCCGCGAACTGAGGACGTCAGGGCGCCTCACCCGGCGCGCCGCTGGAGCCGCGGCGCCGAGCTCCCGAGCGCGGTGACGAGGCGCTCCGCCGCGTCGGCCGCCTCGCGCCGGTAGGCGATCCGCCAGGGGCGTCGCAGCGCGCCGGACGACAGCCGCTTGACCGCGAGGTCGCCGCCGCCGAGGTACCCGTCCGCCATCCACTCGGAGAGGACCGCGATCCCCATGCCGGCGCGCGCCGCGTCGATCACGGCCTCCGTGAGCGGGAAGCGCAGGAACTCGAGCCTGGGCTTCTGGCGCCCGAAGACGGTCGTCATGAACCAGCGCGCCTCGGCCGGCGGCGTGTTCGACGTGATGAGCGGGCTCTCCCGGAGGTGGTCGCGCGTGAGCGAGCCCCGCCCGGCGAGCGGGTGCGAGGTCGAGACGACGAAGACGACCTCGTCCGAGAAGAGCGGCCGCTCCACGAGCGCGCCGCGCGCCTCGCGGTCGCCTGGCAGGGGGGCGGTCGTGAGCAGCGCGACGTCGATGTCGCCCCGGGCGAGCGCGCCGACCGGATCCTGGGTGTGCTCCACCGCGAGGTCCACCTCGAGCCGCGGCAGCCTGCGCCGGAGGTTCGCCATGGCCGAGGGCAGCCAGCGGTAGGCCGTGTAGCACTCGCACACGAGGCGGACGCGCGTCGTCGCGGCGGCCGGCGCCGCGACCTCGCGCTCGAGCTCCCGGAGCTGCGCGAGCACGAGCCCGGCGCCCGCGATGAGCCGCTCCCCCGCGGCCGTCGGCGTGACCCCGCGCGCCGTGCGCTCGAACAGGCGCGCGCCGACGCGCTCCTCCGCCAGGGTGAGCGCCCGGCTCACGGCGGACTGCGTGATGTGCATCGACGACGCGGCGCCCGCCGTGGTGCCGGCGGCCGAAAGCGCGAGGACGAGCTCCAGGTCGCGGACCTCGAGCTGGGGCCGCGCCCCGATCGACGGCGGCGATGGCGGAGTGGTTATGCGTGGCACGCATCGATCCTATCACGACGATGAGTTGGACGCACGGGGCCGCGAGAGGCACCTTCGTCGTCGTCAGGAGGTCTTCATGAAGCTCTATTTCTCACCGCTCGCATGCTCTCTCTCCGCGCGCATCGCGCTCTACGAGGCCGGCGCGGACGCCTCGTTCATCGAGGTCGACCCGAAGACGAAGAGGACCGAGGATGGCGCCGATTATCGCGCGATTCACCCGCTCGGCCTCGTGCCCGCGCTCGAGATCCAGGGCGGCGAGGTCGTCACCGAGAACGCGGCGATCCTTCAGCTCATCGCGGATCGCTTCCCGCAGGCGGAGCTCGCGCCGCGCGATCCGCTCGGCCGGGCGCGGCTCCAGCAGTGGCTGTCGTTCATCGGGGCCGAGCTCCACAAGGCCCTTTACATGCCGCTCCTCGACAAGGCGGCGCCGGCCGAGGTGAAGGCGTACGCGCTCGCAAAGGCCGACGCGCGCCTCGGCTGGGTGGCCGAGCGGCTCTCCGCGCGGGAGTTCCTTCTCGACCGCTTCTCGGTGGCGGACGCCTACCTCTTCACGATCCTCAACTGGTCCTCGGTGACGCCGGTCGACCTGAAGAGGTGGCCGGCGCTCCCCGCGTACCACGCGCGCCTCCAGCAGCGCCCCGCCGTCGCGCGCGCCTTCGCCGAGGAGCGGGAGCGCTACCTGCGGGAGATCGGGCGGCACGCCAAGGCCGCGCCTGCCAGCGCCGGGGCCGCGCCCGCGCCCGTCGCGGATGATCGGAGGGCGTGAGCTCGCGCCCCGGCGGCGCTGATACGGAAGCTCAGCCGCCCGAGCCGGCGCCCTGGGTCGGCATGCCGAGCAGATAGAGCTTCTTGCCCTTGCCGCTGATCACGCCCTTCTCCCACGTGTAGCCCTCGTCTCCGAGCCCCTTCAGCAGCTCGTCCAGGTCGTCGAGCGTGTACGTCCGCGCGTTCGAGACGGCTCCGTCCCACGCGAAGCACAGGGGGATGACCGGGATGAGGTAGGTGAAGATGAGCTGCCGCGCGGTCATCGGCCTCGCCAGGGGGGTGATGAAGAAGCACATCAAGAAGCTGAACGGCAGCGCGGTCCACCAGAGGAAGCTGGGATAGCTGTTGTCGCTGATCTCGAAGATGCAGATGGGCTGTCTGCTCTTCTGCGCCGACTCGAGGATCTTCCTCGCGCCGTCCGGCTTCATGTGGTGGAAGCTGCTGACCATGGTCCTGAGCCCCGGCGTCTCGCCGTCGACCTTCGTGGCGTCCAGCGGTTCGAGCCAGTAGGACACGTTGCTCCCCTCGTGGCCGTTGATGCCCCGCGCCGCTTCCTCGTTGGGGTAGAGGTCCGTCAGCGTCAGCTGGACGTGCTCGAGCCCGGGCTTCTTGTTCAGGTGCCGGATGACGTCGAGCATCGGCCCCCCGTTCCCGGAGCACAGGTCGATGATGCTGGACGCGCGCGACTCCTTCAGGGCCCGGGCGAGCAGCTCCGCCAGCTCCTCGCTCGAGCCCATGAGCTTGTGCATGGTCACGAGCAGGCGCGTCATGCAGGCCCGCAGCCAGCCTGGAAACCAGCCGAAGTCCTCCAGCTCGAACAGGTGTATCCGCTTCATCTTGTCCCTTCGACGTGTGTGGGTGCTGGTTCCAGGTGGCGGCGCGGGCTCTCCGGGGTCGGTGCCCTGCCGGACGTGGTGAAGGGCCGACCGAGAGCGCGCCGCGTCGGCGCGGCGTGCTCCAGGCGAGCCGCTGCGTGCCGCCGGACGTAGGGTACGCCGGGCTCGCGGTCGAGGTGCAGCTCTATTGGACCTGGGCCGCGCAGGTCTTGCGGAGGGCGCGCGCCCTGTCGATGCACGCCGCGAGGGCGTCCTCCGCCGGCTCGTCCGGGCACGCGGCCTCGAAGCCGCGGATCGCGTCGCGGAGCCCCCGCATCCCCGGGCCGCCGGCGTCGAGGCCGAGCTTGTGCTTGCGCTGGTCGTCGTCGTCGTCGTCGCCTCCGACCAGCAGGAGCGTGCCCACGACGGCCCCGACGACGACGACGCCGGTGACGACGCCGACGACGATCACGCCGGTCTTGCCCTCCACGTCCGGCGGCTCGGCGTCCGGGAGCGACGGCGTGCCCGCCGGGACCGGCGGCGCCTTGAGGCCCGCGGCGAGCGCGGTGGTGGCGATGCCGCCCGCGAGCCCGAGGCCGCCGATGACGAGGCTCGACAGGGTGAGCGCGCTCGGCCCGGCGTCCGCGCTCGCCTTGACGTTCACGCTGGCCGAGAGGCGCGCCTGCGCCGCGTTGCACACGGCGTAGGCGTCGAGGCGGTGGATCTCGAGCGACGCGCGGGGCGCGGTCTCGGGCGGCAGCTTCGCCGCGAGGATGATGTCGTCCGCCGATCGCCGGAGCGTGATCGGCTCGGGCGCGGCGGCTGCGTCGGGCGCGGCCGCCGAGCGCGGCGTGGAGGCCTTGCCGCACCCGGCCAGTCCACATGCGATGATCAGGAGCGTTGTACAGGAGAGGACATGATCGCGTCGCAGGGTCATACTGCCACGCTACGCCGATCGGCCGCGGCTGCGTCGAGCGAAATCGCCTCGTCGCGAGCCGGCCCGCGCCGGCGAGCGGGCTCTGCTTGGGATGACAACGTGGTGTGTACGGCGCGCGGAGGAGCTCAAGGTGCGATGTGGGTGGGCCCCGCGACCGCGTGGATCGTGAGCTTCTCTGCATGTCCGCTGACATCGCTCGTGAGCGCGACGAGCGCAGGCTCTCCCTTTGTGAGCTCGGCTGCGTCGATGCGGTACAGCGAGCCCGCGCGCCCCGGCATCCGCAGGTCGCTGGAGCCGTCGACGGCGAGGTCGGTCGTGCGCGCGAGCGCGCCGATGTGACGAGCACCGTGGGCGCGCGTGGCCGGGCGATCCGCTAGTTGCACGCCCCGAGGTCGGCCCACTCGGCCGGGCACCACGACGCCGGGGCGCTGGGCGGGCAGGCCGGGTTCGACCACCAGATCTGCTGCGTCGCGGTCCACAGGTGGCCGCCCTCGGTCACCTGGGTGCCGGGCGAGTACACCTGCGCCGACGCCCACGCCGGCGCGCCGCTGCAGCTGGGCCCTGCCGCGTGCAGCCGGCCCTTCGGTATCACCTCCCTGACCTGGCTCGGGCTCGACCAGTAAAGCTTGCTCACGGCGTCGACGCTGGACTCGAAATACTCGAGCTTCAGGTCGTACCGCTGGCCGGCCGCGAGCGAGATCGTGGCGCTGTCCAGCGTCGGGCTGTGGGGCGTCCAGTTGTCGATGAGCAGCGCGCCGTTCACCCAGAGCCGCACCCCGTCGTCGGACAGGGTCGAGAACGTGTACGTCTCCGAGTAACGCGGCTCGACCTCCCCGGTCCAGCGCACGGAGAAGTCGTCCGCGGGGATGGAGCCCGCGGGCGAGCCGCTGCCCCAGTCGAAGTTCACCGCCGGGTCGGTGCGGACGAGCGGCGTGCCCGAGAGGCTCGTGTTGCTGAAGTACTCGCCGCGGAGGCCGTTGCCGCTCCCGTCGGGCGGGGGCGTGCAGGCCTCCCAGGTGGAGGGCGACGCGGTGAGGTTGCGGTTCTGGTAGGCGTAGGGCGCCGCCTGGTTGAAGGCCCACGTGCTCGCGCTCGACATCGGCTCCCACACGCCCGCGGCCGTCTTCCGCTCCTGGCGGAGCATCTTGATGGGATCCTCGCAGGATATCTGCGGCGTGACGTAGCCGTCGTCGGCCCAGTGCTCGACGTCGTGCGTGTACATCTCGACGGTCCCGGGGGCGTCCTCGGCGAGGAACTGCCAGCCCGTGCCGTCCTTCATGTCGACGTAGAGACAGATCACGGAGCCGTTCACGTCGGCAACGTGGGCCGGCGTGCACCGCTCGTACTTGAAGACGAGCTGTTGCCCCGGCTGGAGGTAACCCAGGTTGCCGCCGAGCGTCCCGCCGCAGGTGCTCCCCGAGCTCCATGTCGTGCCGCAGTTCGGGTGATTGCCCGCGAGGCCGTTGTCGTCGCCGAAGTAGTAGACGAACCAGCCCTCCGGCGTGTGATAGATGCCCGACTCGAGGCCGTAGTACCACTGGCCCACCGCCATCCAGGCGGTGCTCTCGTTCAGGAGCTCGGGCACCTCCCACTCGATGATCCAGCCGCGCGTGTCCCCGACGGTGCCCGTGTAGCTGCTCGTGAGATCGTAGCTCCCCCACTTCAGGGCGGCGACGCCGAGGAGCTCCTCGTCTGCTCCGGAGACGCAGGCGCTCGCGCCGAGCGCCCCGAGGAGCAACAGAGAGGCACAGGCGCCCAGTCGGGCGGCGCGCGAGGCGCGCAGCGGGCGGGTATGCGTCGAAAAGGCGCTTCTGTTCAGCATGGAGACCCTCCTGAGGAGCACGCTCCGCGCCGCGCGCGAGGGCGGGCGGCGCGGGCGTGAGGTTGAGAAAGCAGGCCGAACCTGCCGGGAGCGCGCGCGTCCGCCGTCGTCCGGGCGTATCCGCGCGGGGGCTCCTGCGCCGGTCCGAGCTTCGAGCCGGCAAGCGATCTAGGTCAATGGATGACCACTCTCCAATGCAGAGACGGCATTCGCTTCATGCAGAGTCTGCATCGTGGCGCGGTGCTCGAAGTCGGCCATTGGCGCGGTGGCGCGACGCCGGCGATCAGCCGTCAGCCGTCAGGCCCCGCCGGGCGACCCTTGCCGAGCTTGCGGTACCCCGGGTGGACGCCGGCCGTGAGCTCCTGCTCGGCCGCGATGCGCCGGAGGAGGGCGGCGAGCTGCGCCTGCTCCGCGTCGTCGAGCGCCGCGCAGAGCGCCTGCCGGTGCTCCTCTGCGACGCGCCCGATCCGCTGCATCATCTCCTGTCCCGCCCTGGTGAGGTGGAGCGCGTGCGAGCGCCGGTCCTCGGGGCTGCTCCGCCGCTCCAGGAGCCCGCGCTCCTCCAGCGCGTCGAGCAGGACGACGAGCCGGCTCGGGAACATGCCGAGCCGCTCGCTCAGGGCGGCCTGGCTGATGCCGTTCGACTGGCCGATCGCGCGCAGGATGCCCGCGTGCGGCGGGAGCAGCTTCAGCGGCGCCAGCCGCTCGGCGAACTGCGCCGCCGCGTGGGCCCCCACCTGCGCCAGCAGGAACGCCAGATCCGCGCCGGAGGACGGATCGGAAGATCGCGCCGAGCTCATCCGTGCCCCCCTCGGATAGTTATAGACATGAATCATTCATGATGTTAACGTTATCGCGTCGGTCCGGAGGGTCAAGCCGGAGCTGCCGCCCTGCTCCCGCGATGGTGCGGGGCAGGATCGGGCAGCGGTGGCGAGCCCGTTGGATCTCACGGGAGGCACCCTATGACGGAGTTGAACGACCCGAAAGCGGCAAGCGGCAGCGTCCACCTGGGTCCGAACCCCGGCGCCGTCGCGGCGGTGTTCATGCTGCTCTTCCTCGCGAGCCTCGCGCCCGTCACGCTGCTCATGAGCGAGACGCACTTCCCGTCTCCGCTGCAGACGCCCGGGGAGGTGGTGGCCTATTTCCGGGGCGACGTCGGCGCCCGGGTGCGCCTGTGCGCCTTCCTGCAGTTCTGCGCGGCGATACCGCTCGGCGTCTTCTCGGCCACGATGGTGAGCCGCCTGCGGTTCCACGGATCGAGCGCCGCTGGTCCGTCGATCGCGTGGTTCGGCGGCCTGGCCGCCTCGACGGCCATGGCGATCTCGGCGCTGATCCAGTGGTCGCTCGCGCAGCCTGGCATCGCGGAGGACGCGGCGCTCACGCGCGGCCTGCACTTCCTGATCTTCGCCGTCGGGGGCCCCGGCTACACGGTGCCGCTCGGCCTGCTCCTGGCGGGGATCTGCGTCCCTGCGCTGGTCATGAGGCTCCTGCCCCGCTGGCTGGCGGTGTCCGGCCTGGTGCTGGCGGCGATCGGCGAGCTCAGCGCCCTGAGCCTGGTCATCCCGGGGGCCCTGTTCCTCATCCCGCTCACGCGGTTCCCCGGGTTCATCTGGCTCATCCTGGCGGGCTTCAAGCTGCCGCGGGAGCGGGCAGGCCATGGCCGGAGCGCCGCGATCGACGGCCCTCTTTCCCCGGAACGCCGCGTCCCGGGCGCGGCGCTGCTGGCCGCGCCGCGGTGAGGTGCGGGGCGCTGCTGGCCGCGCCGCGGTGAGATGGGGTATCTCGCCGATTACCGTTCCGCGCCGGTGCGCCTCGCGCCGTGCAGGCCACGGAGCCGGTTCCACAGCTCGTAGTCCGTGTGCTTCTTGGGCGCGATCAGGTCGTCGGGTCTGGTCACCTTCTCCCCGGTCACCGTGAACTCGCCCCGCTCGCGATCGTTGAGGTCGATGTACGTCGCGTTCTGCTCCAGGCGCCGTCCCGGCCGGACGATGCGCAGCGCCCTGAGCTCGTCGTTGTTGAGCTCGGGGAGCAGGACGCGCGTCTCCTTGAGATCGAAGGCGGACATCGTGTCGTCCGCCGGCGAGGGCGCGCCGATGTTCTGGCCCGCCATGGCGTTCGGGTTCAGGTCGCTCTCGTACTCCGCCGGGTGCTTGTCCGGCGTCTCGGCTTGGTGTCTTGTCATGGTCGTTCCCTCGCCGGCCCCGTGGTGCCCGGAGGGGCCGACCGCAAGCGCCGCCGTCGCCAGGCGGCGGACGCGACAGCACCATGCCCGCGGGGCCGCCAGGGTTTCCGCGCGCCCACGCCGTCGAGCATCCCTCCGGGATCGAGCCCGATCGCGGGCCTGGTGCGCGACGCGAGGCGCTGCTGCGCGCGCCAGGAGCGCGCCGGCGAGGGCGCAGGCAACGCCGGGCACGACGCTGGCTGTGATCAGATGATGCGGGCCCACGTAATTGCGCGCATGCCGTTGCGGTCATCTCTCTTTATCAGACATGAAGATCGGTTATTGGCCGTGCTCCTCTGCGCGAGCGCTGGTATCCAACCGCCGTGGGCAAGCTCGACCGGTTCGCGAAGGAGACGTTTGCTGAGGAGACGTCGCGGGTCACGGGCGGCGCGGCCGCGTGGGAGGACGCGCCCGAGGTCCGGCTCGAGCGGGTGCAGGCCGATGGCTACCTGCGCGTGCTGCGCCCCGAGGGGCTGGCGTTTCTGGCGGCGCCCTGGCCGGAGGTCCGGGCGCACGAGGAGGCGCTGGTCGAGCTGAAGCTGGCGGGCGATCACGTCGACGTGCGCGAGGTCAAGCGGGCGCTGCTGCGCCGGCAGGCGCGGGAGGTCGAGCGGGTGGAGGCGCGGGAGCCGCCCTGGATGGGGGAGGAGCCGCTGTGGTTCGTGGCGCCCCACGTGCCGTCGTGGCTGCACGGCGTGCGGGTGCTGGAGCCGGTTGCGGCTGGGTGTTACCGCGTCGGGCCGGCGGCGTTTCAGTTTCTGTGGATCGCGGCCAACGAGCTGCCGCTGCGCGACGAGCTGGTGCCGTTCCTGGTGGCGCGCTCGGGACGGGCGCTGGATGAATTCGCCCGGTGGGTGGCACCGCGGCGGGAAGTGGAATGGGTGCTCTCCATGATACAGTACATGCCGATGTCAGCGTGGACGCGTGAGGACCTGAAGCGACGGTTCGGCCGCTCCGACGATCCGGAGATCGAGGCACGGCGGCAGGAGATCCTGCAGACCCTGCTCGCAGACAGCCCGGAGGTGAAGGAGCAGTTCATCGAGCAGGGGATCGAGCAAGGGATCGAGCAAGGGATCGAGCAGGGGATCAAGAAGGGGATCGAGCAGGGGATCGAGCAAGGGATCGAGCAGGGGCAGCAGCAAGGCCGGCTGACCGAAGCGCGCGCTGCGCTGCGCCGGGTGCTGGCGCGCCGCGGGCTAGCGCTGAGCGCGGCGCTTGAGGCGCAGATCGATGGCTGCTCCGAGCTGGCGACGCTGGGGCGCTGGCATGATCAGGCGGTGACCGCGGCGAGCGCCCAGGAGGCGCTGGCGTA
Source organism: Sorangium sp. So ce1153 (assembly GCF_051521595.1). Taxonomy (NCBI): domain Bacteria; kingdom Pseudomonadati; phylum Myxococcota; order Polyangiales; family Polyangiaceae; genus Sorangium; species Sorangium sp. So ce1153. Next base: position 8,668,029 of record NZ_CP150361.1, on the reverse strand, counting down.
GACGCTCGCCGGGTAGGGCGCGCCGTGGTGAGGGATGGACCAGGTACCCAGCGCGGAGCAGTGCACCCATGTCAGCGTGGACACGTGAGGACTTGAAGCGGCGGTTCGGCCGCTCCGACGATCCGGAGATCGAGGCGCGGCGGCAGTGGATCCTGAAGGTGTTGCTTGAGGACAGCCCGGAGGTGAAGGCGCGGCTCATCGAAGAAGAGGGCATCAAGAGGGGCCAGCAGCAAGGCCGGCTCACCGAAGCCCGCGCGTCGCTGCGCCGGGTGCTGGCGCGCCGCGGGCTCGCGCTGAGCGCGGCGCTCGAGGCGCAGATCGATGGCTGCTCCGAGCTGGCGACGCTACAGCGATGGCTCGACCAGGCGGTGACCGCCGCGAGCGCCGGAGACGCGCTGGCGTAGGCATCCGGCCGGAACCGGAACCGGAGCGGTCGCTGACCGCGCCAGAGGGCCGTCACCCCGGGCCGCTTGGGAGCGCGGCGAAGACCCGCAGCAGCCGCTCGCGCTCCGCCCGTAGATAGCGGATGTCCTCTTCGTAGAGCGCAGGGTGCCCGGCGGCGATGTGCGCCTGGGATGCGGCGTCGCCGGACTCGGCCCGCGCGCGCATGGACGCGAGGAGCGCCGCCAGCCGGTCGACCACGGTGTCGAGCAACAAGGCTCCCGGCTCGAGCCCATAGGCCCGGCAGAGCCAGGCTGCCCGCCGCGCCTGCTCCTCCGGGCTGCCAGCGCTGTCCGGATTGGTCGGCGCGTGCAGCGGCGCGAACCGGTAGACCGCATACGCCACGTCCCACACGCGCGGACCCGGGTGCGCTGTGTCGAAGTCGATGAAGCCCACCACCCGGCCGGCGCGGAAGACACAGTTGTAGGGCGCGATGTCGCCGTGGCAGATCACCTCGGCTGGCGACCGGGCCGGGAGCGCCCACCGGTCTTCCGGCCCCGCCACGAACGTCGCGCTCGCGTCGTGAAAGCGGCGGAGCAAGGCGGCGGTGGACGTCAGGAGGTCGTCAGTCCTCAGCTCGGCCGGGAGCGCAGGGAACACATCGCCCTCCAGGTACGAGAGGACCTCGTTCCCCTCGTCGTCGTGGCCGAACGGCTCCGGCGCCGCGTCGAACCCCGCTCCCCGCAGGTGCCGCAGCAGCCGGTGGATGGCCGGCGCCGCCGCCGACGCCGGCCGGTGGACCCTGTCCCCGCGCCGGCGCACGGTGTTCACCCCGCCCTGGAATACCGTCTCGTCAACCGCCTTATCGACCATGCCGCGTCATCTTATCACGCATTCGCGGGGGTCAACGCGATCCGGGCGCGAAACCTTCAGTAAAGCGTCCGCGAAGCGCGGAACGACACGAAGGGTTGGGTCGGGCTGCTGGTGTAGAACACGGCCTCCCAGCGGTAGTCTCCAGCATAGGGCGGGACATCCGCCGTGAAGTACACGCGGAGCTGTCGGCTCTGGCCGGGCGCCAGCGTCACCGGGAAGGTGATGACGTCGGCGGGGTCGATCATGAACCTCGGCTCGAGCACGGCGCCGAGCCCGCCCCACGACGCCCACTGCTCCTGGAGGTAATACAGGCTGACCGGCGCCGAGCCGGTGTTCGTCAGCGTGACGAACCGCTCCGCGACGTGCGGAATGGTGACCGCGTACGACGAGATCGGCGGGAAGACGAGCTCCGGCTCGCTCACCGCGACCGTGGCGCCGCCTGTGCCGCGCGGGCGCAGCCGGAGCGTCGGATCGCCGAGCAGCACGTCGATGTTGAGCGGCGTCGTCGCCTGCCGGATCTCGCCCAGCGTGAGGCCATGGGCCAGCAGCTGGAGCTGGGGGGACGGGGTCGGATCCCCGGCGACGAAGACGAGATCCGTGTAGGCGCGCACCGCGAGCGCCTCGCCGGAGAACAGGAGCCAGCCGGCCATGTAGTCCGGATCCGCGAAGTACCCGTTGGTGCACGATTGCAGATCGATCAGGAGCGCGCGCGGCGGCGTTGCCTGATAGTCGCTGCCGAACAGGTACGTCGACCCCCCCAGCCATTGCGAGCTCGACGTGCCGTGCACGTTCACGAAGGCGTACTCGCTGGTCTCGTTCAGCCGCGAGAGCCAGAGCTGGCGCTGGGTGGCGATGTCCGGCGACCAGACCGTCGACAGCCCCTGGGCCGGCGGCTGCGTGAACAGCCACCCAGCCGAGTAGAAATCGCTGGCCTGCTGCTGAACCTGAGCCTGGCTGAGCTCTCCGTCGCCGGGGTCCCCGTTCTGCCCGAGGCTGTTGTAGAAGACCACGCGGGAGCCGTAGCTCTTCGCGCCGGTGCGGTAGGCGTGGTTGCGATCGAGGTACGCCCGGAGCTGCGCCACCCGCTCGGTCAAGGGCAGCACCGCCGGCGGCGTCAGCCGGCCGCTCCACACCTGGCGCCGCCGGTCGACGGTGAGCGCGTCGTAAGAGACGTCGTTCTCGGGGCCGGACACGATGTCGCCCTCTCGATCGTAGACGCCGTTGTGGTTGCGGTCCTGCCAGTACTGGTCGTCGAGCACCTCGTAGAACGCGTCGGTGATGTACGTGTAATTCACCCCGCCGACGACCAGATCGCCGAGCCATACGTGCGGGATGTCGCCGATCAAGAGGTTGCCGATCAGGCCCGCCTGCTGGTGCAGGCCCTGGAGCCGCGCGTGGACCTGCCGGGCCGTCGTGCTGGACGTGTCCACGAGCTCGGTCACCACGCAGACATCGAGCTCTTCCTCGATGTCGTCGGACAGGCGCGCGAGCTCCGCCTGGAGGGGCGCATGGAACGCCTGGTCCACGACGAGCGCGACCGTGCTCGGCCAATCGCACTCGGCCTCGAGCGCGGCGTCGGACACGAGGGATCCATCCGACCCATGGACGCGGAGGCTCTCGCGCAGATCGGCGGTGTCCACCGCGACCGCCGCCGGCGCCGAGCTGGGGTCAGCGCCGTCCGTGGGCTCCGAGCCGGAGCCGGTGCACCCCGCGGGCATCAGGCTCATGAACGATGCGATCGAGGCAATCCGCCGTGCGTGTCTCCGGATATCAAGCATGTTCATCGTGACTCCCATCTCGTGGTCGCCAAAGATGCCACCGGTGTCGTGACACGCAACGTCGCTTTCTTGCCATGGTGCCTGTTCGGCGCGCGGGGCCGTGCGATCGAGGCGATATGCACAACCTGCATGAGACGCATGCTGCATATGAGTTGGAGATTCGTGTCCTCTTCAAGGTGACAGAGACGTTCTACCGCGTCGTGACCCAGAGGCGGTCTGGCCGAGGATCTCGGACGCGATCGGCGTCGAGCCCTCCGTGCTGGAGCAGGTCTGGGAGGACGAGCGGTTGCAGGGCACGCTGGTGCCCGACATCCTGGACGTCCTCGAGGAAGAGGAGCCCTCGGTCGCCGCGCAGACCGGCCGCACCCCGCACCCCGCGCACGCGCGCGGAGCTCGCGCCGCTCGTCGACGACAGCGTGATGCGGGGAGCCCTCGGGCGCCCGTAGGGGCTCAGCCGGCCGGGGGCCGCGCCAGCGGTTGTATCGAGGGAGGGTAGGGGAGCGGGCGGTGAGCTCGCGGGGGCAGGCCTCGGACGAGGCCTGCTCCCCGCGCGCCCGCTGGCGCCAGGCTAGTTGGGGATGCTGTCGTACTGGCAGGTCAGGCTGCAGCCGTCACCGCCCATGCGGTTGCCGTCGTCGCACGTCTCGTACGCGCTCTGCAGCTTGCCGTCGCCGCAGTACGGCCCGTAGACGCAGCCCGGCGCGCACTTGCCATAGCCGCCGGTGTTGCGGCCGTCGCCGTCGTCGCACTGCTCGGTGCCGTTGCGGATGCCGTCGCCGCAGCGCGGGCCGAGCTGGCAGCGCGGGCCGCACTGGCCGTAGCCGCCGTCGTTCACGCCGTCGTCGCACTGCTCGCCCGGCTGCACGACGCCGTCACCGCACTGGGCGCCGAGGCGGCAGTTGTTGCTGCAGCCCGTCGCCGCGTTCGGGGGATCGCACTGCTCGCCCCACTCCTCGTCCGTGTGGTTGTCGCCGCACCTGGCCGCGGGGGTGCAGTTCGGCAGGCAGCTCCCGTACACGCCGTCGTTCACGCCGTCGTCGCACGTCTCGGCGCCGCTGACGATGCCGTCGCCGCAGTACGGCCCGTACTGGCAGATGACGTTGCACCCGCCGTAGACGCCGCTGTTCATGTCCTCGCCGAGGTCGCACTCCTCCTCCTCGGGCTGGACGATGGCGTCGCCGCAGCGCGGCCCGAACACGCACGAGGGGCCGCACTGGCCGTACCCGCCGTCGTTGATGCCGTCGTCGCACTCCTCGCCGAACTGCGACTGAACGACCCCGTCGCCGCAGTGCGCGCCGAGCCGGCAGCTCGCGCAGCTCGGGTCGGCCGCGTTGTCGCACTCCTCGCCCCAGTCCTCGTCGACGTGGTTGTCGCCGCACCGCGGGGCCGGCAGGCAGCCCGGGCTGCAGGTGCCGTAGGTGCCGTCGTTCACGCCGTCGTCGCACGACTCGCGGCCGTTCCTGACGCCGTCGCCGCAGTAGGGCGCGTAGCGGCAGGTGGGGGTGCACCCGCCGTAAGCGCCTGTGTTGTTGCCGTCGCCGAGGTCGCACTGCTCCTCGCCGGGCTGGACGATGCCGTCGCCGCAGCGCGGCCCGAACACGCACGAGGGGCCGCACTGGCCGTACCCGCCGTCGTTCACGCCGTCGTCGCACTCCTCGCCGAGCTCGGGCTGCGTGACGCCGTTACCGCACTGCGAGGCGATGTGGCAGCTGATGCAGTACGGGTCGGTGGCGCTGTCGCACTCCTCGCCCCAGTCCGCGTCGACGCGGTTGTCGCCGCACTTCGGGGCCGGCGTGCAGCCCGGGTTGCAGGTGCCGTACGCGCCGTCGTTCACGCCGTCGTCGCACCCCTCGGGGCCGTTCCTGATGCCGTCGCCGCAGTACGGCGCGTAGTTGCAGCTGGCGGTGCACCCGGCGTAAGCGCCGGTGTTGTTGCCGTCGCCGAGGTCGCAGCTCTCGTCCTCGGGCTGGACGATGCCGTCGCCGCAGCGGGGCCCGAGCACGCACGAGCGGTTGCACTGGCCGTACCCGCCGTCGTTGACGCCGTCGTCGCACTCCTCGTCGAACTCCGGCTGCACCACCCCGTCGCCGCAGTGCTCGCCGAGCTGGCAGGCCACGCAGTACGGGTCGTCCGCGTCGTCGCACTCCTCGCCCCAGTCCGCGTCGACGCGGCCGTCGCCGCACTTCGGGGCCGGCGTGCAGGTCGGGTTGCAGGTGCCGTAGGTGCCGTCGTTGATGCCGTCGTCGCACTGCTCGGCGCCGTTGCGGATCGTGTCGCCGCAGTACGGCCCGATGTCGCACGACGTCGTGCAGCCGCCGTAGCCGCTCGCCGTGTTGCCGGCGCCGAGGTCGCACGCCTCGAACGGAGCGTTGACCGCGCCGTCGCCGCAGCGGGGCGGGGCCACGCACCCCGGCGCGCAGGCGCCAGAGGCGTTGGCGTACGTGCTGTTGTTCACGCCGTTGTCGCAGGCCTCGGGGCCGTTCCTCACGCCGTCGCCGCAGTACGCGCCGAGCTGGCAGTTGTTGCACTTGCCGTAGCCCGTCCCGTTCGCGGTGCCGTCGTCGCACTCCTCACCGGGCGTCACGACCGGCGGGTCGACCCCGCACTGCGGCGTGCAGACCGACGTGCCGGCGCTGAAGCCCGCCAGCGTGAGCTGGTAGTTCGACCCGGTGACGTGGCGCTCGGCCTGGAACACCGCGATCTCGTAGACCTTGCCGTTCTCGAGGCCCAGGTTGACGGTGTAAGGCGCGCGCGTCGGGCAGTTGGTCTCGGTGCAGGGGGTCACGCGGGCGGTGCCGTTGTCGAGGATGGTGACGCTCTCCTGGTTGCGCTGGTGGATGCCGCCGATGTCCGCGGTCAGCGTGTTCTTGATGAACACCCAGACGTCGTCGTCACCGTAGAACGTGAGCACCGGGTCGGCCGCCCTCGGGTCCGAGTTGAACTGGAACCAGTAGCGGACCTCGCTCGTGAAGTAGAAGTTGTGCCTCTGGCCTCCGTCGCCGTTCTGCACCAGCTCCAGGCCGCTGGCGACCAGGCTCTCGAGCACGGGATCCCCGCCGGGCGGGGTGAGGTCCAGCGGCCAGAACGGGCTCCGCTCGTAGACGAAGTTCCCGGGGCTCGTCTCGACGAGGTCGATCGTGGTGGTGATCGTCCTGTTGAAGTTGGGGTTGTCCCGGTACCACCACTGGAAGTTGTTTTGCCCCGTGGTCCAGCCGTTCGCGGCGCTCGGCGTGAGCGTGCCGGTTCCGCGGGCGTTCACGGGCTTGCCGTCGGCGTCGAGCGTCGTCGCGACGGTGCCGTCGATCTGCGCGCCGTCGGGGCTGATCTCGAAGTCGAGGTGCCCGCGGAGCGCATCGCTCTGGTTGGCGTCGCAGGCGCCGTTGGCCGTGGAGCTGAACGTGTTGCTCGTCGGGCAGTAGCCGATGAAGTCGCGGAGGACCATCGGCAGCCGCATCTCGGTGGGCGCGACGGCGCAGACGTAGCCCGCCTCGACCCTGCAGTCGGCGGAGCAGCCGTCGCCGCTCTCGTTGTTGCCGTCATCGCACTGCTCGGTCGCGTCGCCGGGCAGGAGGATGCCGTCGCCGCACTCCGAGACGCACGCGCCGAGCGGGCAGTTCGGCTCGCGCTTGCAGTCCGGCGTGCAGCCGTCTCGCCAGTTGTCGTTGCCGTCGTCGCAGACCTCGGTGCCCTCGGCGATGCCGTCGCCGCAGACCGAGAAGCCCAGGCAATCCTGGGGCTCGCCGTCGTCACACACCCGGCCCGGCTCGATCTTGCAGGTCTCGTCGCAGCCGTCGCCCGGGAAGAGATCGCCGTCGTCGCACTGCTCGGCGCCCATCTTGATCCCGTCGCCGCAGATCGTCTTGCACGGGAACCCGACGCGCGAGCAATCCCACCCGTCCTCGACGAGCTGGCAGTCGGCGCTGCAGCCGTCGCCGGACGCGGGCGGCTTCTGGCCGTCGTCGCACACCTCGGTGCCGCCGATCACGCCGTCGCCACAGACGGGCGGCGCAGGCGGGGTGCACCGCCCGCCGGTCGGCGGGCACGTCCAGCCGAGCTCGAGCTTGCACTGCGGCGTGCAACCGTCGCCGCCGACGGGGCTCGCCTCGCCGCCGTCGTCGCACTGCTCGCCCGGCTGGACCACGCCGTCGCCGCAATACGTCCTTCGCGTGCAGGGCTGGCCCGGCCTGCAGATCCAGCCGTCCTCGAGCCGGCAGGCGGCCGTGCAGCCGTCGCCGGACGCGGGCGGGTCGTCGCCGTCGTCGCACTCCTCCGAGCCGTTCACGCGGCCATCGCCGCACCTGTAGAGGAGGACGCAGGGCTCACCCGGCTCGGGGCACACATACGAGCTCTCCACCGTCTTGCAGTCCGCGCTGCAGCCGTCGCCGCTCGCCGTGTTGCCGTCGTCGCAGACCTCGCCCGGGTTCACCACGCCGTCGCCGCAGCGGATCTGCAGCACGCAGGGCCGCCCCGGGGTCGGGCAGGTGTAGAACGCCTCCTGCCGGCACAGGCTCGAGCAGCCGTCGCCGCCGGCGGTGTTGCCGTCGTCGCACTGCTCGCCGGTCTCCTTGGCGCCGTTGCCGCAGGCAGGCAGCCGCGTGCACGGCTGGCCGGGCCGGCTGCACTGATACCCTTCCTCGCGCATGCACGTCGCGCTGCAGCCGTCGCCGGACGCGGGCGGGCTGTCGCCGTCCTCGCACTCCTCCGAGCCGTTCACGCGGCCATCGCCGCACCGGAACGGGACGACGCAGGGCTGGCCCGGCGTGGTGCACACGTAATTCGTCTCCACCGCGCCGCAGTCCGCGCTGCAGCCGTCGCCGCTCGCCGTGTTGCCGTCGTCGCAGATCTCGCCGGGGTTCAGCACGCCGTCGCCGCACCGGAGCTGCAGCTGGCAGGGCTGCCCGGGGATCGGACAGGAATAGAACGCCTCCTGCCGGCACAGGCTCGAGCAGCCATCGCCGCTCGCGACGTTGCCGTCGTCGCACTGCTCGCCGGTCTCCTTGGCGCCGTTGCCGCAGACGGGCAGGAGCTCGCACGCCTGCCCGGGCCTCGGGCACACGTAGCCCGGCTCGCGCATGCACTCCGCGCTGCAGCCGTCGCCGGACGCGGGCGGGTCGTCGCCGTCTTCGCACTGCTCGCCGCTGTTCACGCGGCCGTCACCGCAGCGGTAAAGCCGGATGCAGGGCTCGCCCGGCTCGGGGCAAACGAAGAGCGGGTCGAGCACCCTGCAGTCGGCGCTGCAGCCGTCGCCGTTCAGCGTGTTGCCGTCGTCGCAGAGCTCGCCGGGGTCGACCGCGCCGTCGCCGCACCGGATCTGCAGCTCGCAGGGCTCTCCCGGGGTGGGGCACGTATAGAACGACTCCTGCCGGCAGAGGCTCGAGCAGCCGTCGCCGCTGGCGGCGTTGCCGTCGTCGCACTGCTCGCCGGTCTCCTTGTCGCCGTTGCCGCAGACCGGCACGCGCTCGCAGGGCTGCCCCGGCCTCGAGCAGACGAAGCCCGGCTCGCGCCGGCAGTCGGCGCTACAGCCGTCGCCGGACGCCTCGTTGAGGTCGTCGCACTCCTCCGAGCCGTTCACGCGGCCGTCGCCACAGTCGTAGAGCCGCCTGCACGGCTGGCCGGGCACCGGACAGACGTACGAGGGGTCGACGAAGAAGCAGTCGGCGCTGCAGCCGTCGCCATCGGCGGTGTTGCCGTCGTCGCAGAACTCGCCCGGATCGAGCACGCCATCGCCGCACGCGATGGTCAGCACGCACGGCTCGCCGGGCGTGGGACATGCGCAGTAGGGCTCGATCTCGCACAGACCGGAGCAGCAGTCGCCGGGCAGGCTGTTGCCGTCGTCGCACGCCTCGCTGGCCTGGTTGATCTCGCCGTCGCCGCACGCTGGCTCCTGCGGCAACTCGCACTCGGGGGGCGGGTCGTCGCCGGCGCAGGGGTCCGGCCCGCCGCCTTCGCCGCCGGTGCCGACGCCGACACCGAAGTCGTCGCCGCCGGTGCCGGCAGCCGCGCCGGCGCCGGAGACCGCGCCGTTCCCCGCGCCGCCCACGCCTGTTTCGCCGCCCGTGGAGGGGGCATCCCCTCCGCAGGCGGCAGCTACTTGCAGTAATCCCACCGCCAAAGCCAGATAAGACGTTCTCAAACTCACGACGCACCTCGACGAACACGAGCGACTGCGCTCGGGCAGGAAGTCGACGACCCCGGCGCAGGGTAGATCGGGCGCCCCTCGCACCTCTAGCCGAAAATCACTCCATCCTGCTCCACTCGGCTCTTCCTCACGACGTCTTCTGCGGCGGATTCCACCAGAGCTCACGACGTCTTTCCGCGGCGGATTCCACGAGCGCCGCGGACGAATGACGCACGTTGCGCGACGCGGCGCGGGGCGGACTCGGCTGCTTCCTGTCAGCTTCTGAGGTCGCCGGGCAGGCGCCGGGCGTCACAACCCCGTTCGCGCTTGACAATGGTGCCCTCGCCGGCGGCCGAGGGATCGTTGGAACGCAAAGGATCGCGGTGCGCGCCGCGCGCCGCGCGCCGCGCGCCGGCGCGCGCCGGCTGGCGAAGCGCTGGGCAGGTGCCGTCACTGCGGCCCGATGGATCTGGGCACGATCGCGGCCTTCACCTGGCCGTCGCCGTCGATGCGAAAGGCCACGCGCCCGTCGTCATGCTCCTCGACCAGCGGGGCTCCCGCGGGGGCGTCACTCCAGCGCGCAGTCGATCGTGGCCTCTCCGGCGACGCAGCCGATCGTCGTGGCGGCGCCCGTGTCGATGAAGGTGAAGCGGACTAGCTCGGTCTCCGTGCGCTGGAACGTCATCGTGAGGTCGCGACCCCTCCAGCGGTAGACGGAGCCATTGTAGTTGACGAGCGACGTGTCGAGCCCACCGCGCTCGCCCCGCGGCTCGAGCGTGAAGGAACCGTCGGCGGGCCGCAGCCAGAAGTTGTCCGCGCCGTCAGAGGCGCACTGGCCGGCCTTGGCGAGCAGCAGCGCGACGGCCGGGGCTCCCGTGTCGTCGACGCCGACCCCGTCGACGAAGATCACGTTCGTCGGATTCGGCCCGCCCACGAAGCCGCAGGGGCCGCAGTCGTAACAGTCTTCCTCCTCGGGGTCGACGCAGCTGGCGATCGGATAGACGAGGAGGAGGAGGGTGATCGTGCAAAGTGCTCGAGGCATGGACGACAGGGTAGCAGTCACCTTGACGTGATCGCCGCCCGGCGGCCTCGCTCGGCTGGCCTGCCGCGGGCGTGCTCAGTGAGCCTGTCGAAAGACGACCGCGGCGCCGAGCGCCGCGGCGGCCGGGACGAAGAGGTCGCCAGCCGCCGACCGCCGCAGCGGGAAGCCGTTCTCCTCCAGCAGCCTCCGCGCGGCGCCGAGGTCGCGCACCGCGACCGCGTAGGCGACGAAGGCTGGGAGCGCGGGGGCCCGCTCGCCGGGCAGGAGCGTGTCCAGGTCGGCGTCGGCGACGAGGGTGACCTGGGAGCCCTCGAGCTCGAAGACGCGCGTCGGCCCGTCGGCCCGCGCGGGGCGGCCGAGGTACTTCTCGTAGCGGCGTTCGACGTCCGATAAGGCGGCCCGGGCGACGCAGAGCACGGACCCCACGAGATCGACCGCGCCGTTCGGGTGGTCGAGGTCGAGCTGCGCCTCGAGCGCCTCCGCCGCCGGGTTCTCCGCGACCGCGAGCCTCCCCTCGGACACGCGGCCTGCGCTGGCCTCCTCCGGCTCATCACTGTCGATCTCGAGGAGGCGGGTCGGCTCCATCCGCGTCCCGCTCGCGGTGTCGATCGGGCGACGAACGGTGTTGACGCCCCCGTGACGGACGCCATCCGCGCTCAGCCGGCCGGCGGTGGCGTCGGCGTCGGACGTCTCGAAGACGAGGATGTGCAGGCCCTGGAAGCGCGCGAGGCACGAGGCGACCCTGGCAACCGTGCTGCGGATAGCCGCGGTGATCCGCGGCAGGTGCTCCGGAGGAGCCTGGATGGGGATGCGCCTTATGCCGCGCGGGAGCCGGTCGGGATCCTCGTCGCTGACGCAGCTCATGAGATCGACAAAGCTGCGCGGGAAGTTGGCGTGGGTGTTCGCCGCGCCGATCGGCCGGGGAGGCTCGCCCTCCCTGAGCGACAGCGTGGGGCAGGCAGGCGGCGACAGGTGAAAGCCGAGCCGCCGATAGAGCACGAGGCCTTCCTCGAGGTCGCTCACGACATGACCGACATGGTGCAGATGATTGATGTCATGACCCATGGACGTCACCTGTTCCTGAAGGGGCTCCGGGCATCGGGCCGCCCGCATCTCCGGGCGGCGGGGGCAAGCCCGGCAGGCCGTCGATGCTCCTCGTGTTCTTCTCCAGCCGGTAGCGCGAGAGGCCCTCCGGCCCCTTGCGCTCCGCCCATTTCGACAGCGTGTCCCGCTCGCCCTCGTAGGCCATGAGCGGCACGGCGTAGCCGCACGACGTGGCGATGCGCTCGAGCGCCACGCGGATCACCGACCGGACGCTGACAGGCGCGGCCAGGCGCTGCGAGCGCGACGTTCCGAACGGGTCGCTTGTGCCCGCCGCCGTCGCGCCCTACCGTGGGCACGGACGATGCTGCTGGGACGCGACGCGCTGAGGAACCTCTGCCGGGCGAGGGATCTGCTCTCGGAGGTGCAGGAGTCGAGGATGTCGATCGAGGACGTCGCGCGGGAGGCGGCGATCTCTCCCTACCACTTCATCCGGCAGTTCGAGGCGGTGTTCGGCTTGACCCCGCACCAGTACCGCATCCGCCGGCGCCTCGATCTGGCCAAGCAGCTCCTGGCGGCCGGGCAGCACTCGGTGACCGACGTGTGCATGGAGGTCGGGTTCTCCAGCCTCGGCAGCTTCAGCGCCCTGTTCGCGCAGCGGATCGGCGTGCCGCCTTCGGCGTACCGGCGGCGGCTGCGCGCGATGGTCCAGGTGCCCGGGAGGCTCCCGTGGGAGCTCATCCCGGGGTGCTTCAGCCTGATGGGGCGGCTCCCGCCGGGTGCGTTTCGCAGTTTTCGAGAAGCCTGACCCGGGCGGCCCTGGCAGAGTCGGCCGCGAACCAAAAGCTCAGCGAGGCGTCGATGAGGATCAAGCTCAACAGCATCATGGTCGAGGATCAGGAGCGAGCGGCGAAGTTCTACACGGAGGTGCTCGGCTTCAAGAAGAAGCACGACTTCCCGGTCGGCGAGTACCGGTGGATCACCATGGTCTCGCCCGAGGGCCCGGACGACGTCGAGCTCGTGCTCGAGCCGAACGCCAACCCGGCGGCGAAGACGTTCCAGCAGGCGATGTTCGCGCAGGGCATCCCGCTCACCGCGTTCGAGGTGACGGATCTTCAGGCCGAGTTCGCGCGCCTCAAGGAGCACCAGGTGGCGTTCACCCAGGAGCCCACGCCGATGGGCCCGGTCATGATCGCGGTGTTCTCGGACACGTGTGGGAACCTGATCCAGCTCTATCAGCCGATCTAGCGCCTGCCCCGAGCTCGCGGGCCGCAGGGGCCAGGCCGCTCAGGGATAGGTGTCCAGGTCCCACCACTCGTTCGCCATGTTGTCGTCCGTGATCACGGGCTGATCCTGGGTGCGGCGCAGGATGGATTCACGGCCCTCCCAGGTGGGGATCCCGCGCCAGTCCTGCTCTCGCAGCAGGTCGAGCTCCGCGGCGCGCACGCCCGGGGGGAGGACTGGCCGCCCGTCGATCCGCCACTGATCGAGCTTCCGCTCGAAGCGCCCGCGGTCGATCGTGATCGGCTCGTCCGACGCGATGAGCATGTTCTGGTATCTCATGGCGTACGGAAACGCCATCGCCGTGGTCTTCTGGGCGGCAGCCGAGTAGGTCGCGTTCAAGTAGAGGATCCCCCCGGGCGCGAGGCGCCCGCGCGACATGGCGAGGTATTCGCGCGAGAGCAGGTTCGCCGCGTGGGCGCGCCAGTAGACGATCGTGTTCTGGATGATGACGTCGAACCGCCGCGACGCTCGCCCGAGATGGCGCCTCCCGTCGTCGATGACGATCTCCACCTTCGGGTTCTCGAGAGCGCTGGCCAGCGTGGGAGTCTGGCGCATCACCTCGACGTACCCAGGGTCGATCTCGACCACGGTGATCCGCGTGACCTCGTCGAGGTTGGCCAGCACCTGCAGCCACGCGCCGGCGCCCAGCCCGACCATCAAGATCTCCCGAGGACGAGGGTGGAAGGCCGGCACCAGGTAGGCGCGCAGCACGCGGTTGTCGTCCGGACGCGGAATTGGATCGATGTTCGTCTGCCCATCGTACGAGCCGTTGCCGTAGACGACCCCGCTCGTCGTCAGGTTGACGACGCCGCTCCGCCCCTCGACGGTGTGGGCGAACCGCTCGCCCGTCACGAACTCGTCCTTGTAGAGGAGCCGCTCGTACAGCTGATCGTGCAGCGCCGGGGAAGACCACGCGAAGAGGCCGCAGAGGAGCGCCGCCGTGGCGCCGAGGACCACCCTCGAGAGGGGCCTGGTGAGCTCGGCGACCACGAGCGCCGCGCCGAGCGCCGACCCGGCGGTCGCCAGGGCGGTGTTGAGGCCGCGCAGGGAGATCGCGTCGAGCAGCCAGAGGCCCGTCGCCAGGCTGCCGAGCGCCGAGCCGACGATGTTGCCGACAACCACATAGGAGAGGCGGCCGCCCGCCCGCTCGTCCGCGGGGATGGCGAAGTGCGATAACAACGGGAGCCCTGCGCCGAGCCCGGCCGCGCCCACGGCGAAGAGCGGGAGCGTCGATTCCGCTGGCACGCCGGGCCAGCTTGCCCCCAGACCTCGCGAGCTGACCAGGCGGGCCGTCGCCGGGATCACGAGGAACGCCGCCGAGCTGGTAAGAGCCATCACGACCCCGACGATCGCCAGTTGCGGGGGACGACCGGGCGCCGCTCGCCGGCAGTACTCTCCTGCGAAGAACGACCCGAGGGCGAGGCCAACCAGGTACGCCGCGATGAACAGACCGAACGCGTCGGGTGGGCCTTCGGCGGCGAAGGCATACGTGCGCACCCAGAGGATCTCGTAGGAAAGCGCGATGAAGCCGCTGAGGCCGGCGGCGACGCAAGCCACGGGCAACCTCATTCGCGCCTCCGGCGTGCGTCCCCGAGCCGTGTGCCGACCACGACCGCGACGCCGAGGACGACGTTGAGACAGGCCGACGCCGCGACGGTGCCGCTCAATCCCAGCGCCGGCAGCAGCGCGCGCACCGACACGTAGGCGCCTGCCGACGCCCCCAGCGTGTTCACGAAATAGAGCGTCCCCACCGATCGGCCGACGTTCCCCGAGCGCGACACCGCGTGTCCGACGAGCAGCGGCAGGGAAGCCCCCATGAGCGTCGTCGGCAGCAGCAGCAACAAGAACGCGACGAGGCCGGTGGTGAGGTGGCCGATGACTCCGGTGATCCTGGCGACGCTATCGAACAGGCCGAGGCTGAGATAACCGAAGATGCCGACTCCGATCTCCGCAGCACCGAACACGGGCAAGGCCGCAGCAGGGCGAGCCCGTGAGATCGCGCCTCCGAGCGCGCTGCCCGCGCCCAGCCCGAGCATGAACGCCGTGACCACCATCGTTACCGAGGTGATATCGAGCCCGTACAGGGCGAAGAGCGCCCGCTGCCAGACGATCTGATAGACCAGCGCCGTCGCGCCGGAGAAGAAGAACACGATTCGAAGCCAGAGCGCCATGGGTGCACAAGGGCGCCGCCAGTCTAGTGGCAAAAGTCCGCGTCGTCACGCGCCGTGCGGGAGGCGAGCCGGTCGGCGCGCGCTGCCCCGGCGGAGCGAGCAGCAAGCCGAGATGCTCCTTCCTGCACCACGCCTCCGGTTCTCTGGACCCGCGACCCGCGCCGTGATCCTTCAGGGGCCGAGGTCGCCGTTGAACGTGAAGCCCGTCCCCAGGGGGGTCATGACGAGCTTGATCAGCGGCACGTTGACGTGCGCCCGCAGCGCGCCGTTGTCCAGGCCGCGCCCGGTGCAGCCGGAGAACGCGACATGGACAGCGCCGCGGCCGGCGGCGTCCTCCACGAGCAACACCGCGTCTGCCGGGGGCGGCGCCGGCGGGCGCAGGCACTCCTTCGGGTCGACGTCGGGGTTGGGGCCGGGCGCTGCCGAGCTCAAGGCGGCGGCCAGCGCGGCGGCCTCTTGCCCGGACAGGCGCGCTGAGGTCAGCAGCGTATCGTCGTCTGTGCCGTAGTAGCAGACGGAGATCGAGCTCGGGTTGCCGGGGGCCATGGCCGAGCGCGCGCCGGGGTGCGTCGCCTGGGGGCGCTTCCCCGGGGGGCGCCTGGCGGGACACCCGTTGTGGTCGACGCTGACCAGCCGCGCGCTGTCGAGGATCCGGCGTGCGGTCTCGGGATCGTGGGCCCGCACCGAGACCAGGACACGCTGCGACGGGAGCCGCAGCCAGCCGAGATGACGGCCGTCCGCGCCCCGCCCCTCCGTGCGCTCGGCGCTCACGCCGCCGAGCGACACGCCACGCCGCGTGAGCCCCGGGCCTTTCATGGCGTCATCCGGCGCATCGGGGCCGATGATCGCGACCTGCTTGCTCGGCGTCTCCGGCGTCAGGCAATCGCGCTGCGGCCCCTGCGCCCGGACGACGGTGGGCCCCTGGCTCATGTTGCAGCCGTAGTCGTTGACGGCCCAGCCGGCCGGAACCTCGATCTGCACGCCGAGGGAGCTCTCGACCCGCCACCCCGCGGCGTCCGCGGGCGGGGGCGTCGCGGAAGGCGCGGGGCTGGCGACCGGCGCGGCGCTGGCGGCCGGCGCGGCGCTGGCGGCCGGCGCGGCGCTGGCGGCCGGCGCGGCGCTGGCGACCGGCGCGGCGCTTGCGGCCGGCCTGGACCCGGCAGCAGCCGTTCCTGACGCGTCCGGGGCGGCGCGCGCGCAGGCGGCCATGCCGAGGCCGAGCGCGCCGGCCGCGAGCGCGAGCGCCATCGCGCGGGCAGCGGGGCGCCCGTGCCGGTCCGGGCGCCCGTGCCGGTCCGGACGCCGCGGGCCCGCGTCGCGCTCGCCGCCGCCGGCCCACATGCCCGTCGTCCTCTCGCCGTCTCGATCTGCGTTGGTCATCTCTGTCCCTCAGGGTTCGGGCGGCAGAGCGGCGCCGCCGCGGCACCTACCGACGGAAGAAGCGGTGATCCGGTCTACGTGTCTACACGATCAGCGGCGCCCGTGACGATGGGCGCGAGCCAGGCGTGCCTGGTCTCGCCGATGCCCGGCACGCGCGACAGCCGCTGGCAGGCTCAGCGCCTGGCCTTTCAGCAGATCGTGGGAGCCTGCGTGGTCGAGCCCGGCTGCGAGGCGGTGACATTCTGGGACTTCACCGACAAGCACTCCTGGATCAACCACGACGGCGAGCCCGACGACGCGTTGCTGTACGACGGAGATCCCGTGGCCAAGCCAGCCTATGATGGCGCGCTGGACGGGCTGCGGGGGCTGCTCCCCGTGGCGGGGGAGGACTTCCGCGGCCATCCGGGACGTCGAGCGCGCTGCCGTCCGCCTCCCGGGCGCGGACCGCAGCGGCAGCTCCGTGTGTCAGAGCACATCACGCTGAGCGACCAGGAGGCGCGGAAGCGGCGCTCCGGGCCTACCTTTCAGGCCGCCGTCTGCGGTATCGCCACGTCTCCGCAGCGGCGCCGACCTGCGACCCCACGACAGGCGATGCCGTGTGGCTCGCGCCACCCGCCGCCCCGGACGCCGGAGGACGGTGTGTCCGACTTTACGCGCTTTGTAACGAGTCTTGACAAGCCTGCGTTCAGCTGGTACTCGAGCGTAGCGTCTGCGCGAACGCTGCTGGCGGCGTCAGCTGCGGGTGAGTTCTTGCCTCGCGGGGCGACGGACGCGCAGGGCTCGCACCCCGCTCACGAGTCGCTCACGCCGACGGTCCGCCATCACGCGCTGAAGTACCATGTCGCTGCAAGCATACCGCCGCCGTAGACCAGCTCGAGCAGCAGGGCGGGCGCGGCGGTGGGCGGCGGTATTTTACCTCGCGGACGCTGTCGCGGACACTGTTGTCGAAGGCGCCCTCTGATATAAGGTACACGCAGACCACCAGCTGGAGATCCGTTTATGACCGTTGTGACTGGCGACAAAGAGTACTTCCCTGGTGTTGGCAAGATCCCCTACGAGGGGCCTGAGTCCGACAACCCCCTCGCCTTCAAGTGGTACGATGCCAACCGAGTCGTCGCTGGCAAACCCATGAAGGACCACTTCAAGTTCGCCGTGTGCTACTGGCACACGTTCTGCGGTCGTGGGCACGATCCGTTCGGTCCGGGGACGATCAACTTCCCCTGGGACGAGGGCAAGGACGCGCTGACCCGCGCTCGTATGAAGATGGACGCGAACTTCGAGTTCATCACCAAGCTGGGCGCCACGCACTACTGTTTCCATGACATCGACCTGGTGGAAGAGGGCGACAGCCGCGCCGAGACGTCGCGCCGTCTCCAGGGCATCGTCGAGTACGCCAAGCAGAAGCAGTCGCAGTCGGGCATCAAGCTCCTGTGGGGCACGGCGAACCTGTTCTCCAACCCGCGCTACATGAACGGCGCCTCCACGAACCCGGATTTCTCCGTGGTCGCCTACGCCGGCGCTCAGCTCAAGGACGCCCTCGACGCCACCATCGCCCTGAACGGCGAGAACTACGTGTTCTGGGGCGGCCGTGAAGGGTACATGAGCCTGCTGAACACGGACATGAAGCGCGAGAAGGCTCACTTCGCTCGCTTCCTGACCATCGCTCGCGACTACGCGCGCTCGCGCGGCTTCAAGGGCACCTTCTTCATCGAGCCCAAGCCGATGGAGCCCTCGAAGCACCAGTACGACTTCGACGCCGAGACCGTGATCGGGTTCCTGCGCCAGCACGGCCTGGACAAGGACTTCAAGCTCAACCTGGAGACGAACCACGCGACGCTCGCTGGCCACACCATGGATCACGAGATGCAGGTCGCGGCGGACGCCGGGATGCTCGGCAGCATCGACGCCAACCGCGGCGACTACCAGAACGCGTGGGACACCGATCAGTTCCCCTACAGCATCAACGAGACCGTGGAGATGATGCTCATCCTGCTCCGCAGCGGTGGGTTCCAGGGTGGCGGCGTCAACTTCGACGCCAAGCGCCGTCGCAACTCGACGGATCTGGTCGACACCTTCCACGGGCACATCGGCGGCATGGACGTGTTCGCTCGCTCGCTCCTCATCGCCGACGACCTGATCCGCAAGTCGCCGCTCGAGTCGATGCGCAAGGCTCGTTACGCGTCGTTCGACAACGGCAAGGGCGCCGACTTCGAGCAGGGGAAGCTGACCCTGGAGCAGCTGGCCGAGCTCGGCAACGCCGGCGGTGAGGTCAAGCTCACGAGCGGTCAGCAGGAGCTCTACGAGAACATCGTCAATCGCTGGATCCGGTAAGCCGAGCGACCGAGGGGACGACAGCCGGGCGACGCGCGATGCGCGCCCGGCTGTTTTCTTTTGGGCGAGGGCGCCCCTCAGGTCGTCGGCCTGACCCGAGGGACGCTCGCCGCCGGCCCGACCGCGGGCCGGCTCACCTCAGGTAGCCCTCGATCGCTTCGTACCAGACGCCCGCCATCCGGGCGTAACCAGCCTGGTTGGGGTGGACCTGGTCACCGAGCTCGGACGTGGGGAAGCCCGCGAACTGATCGGCGAAGATGATGTGCGCGCCCGCGCTGGCCCGCTCCTCGACCAGCCCGGGGATGGCGGCGTTGAACGTGTTGACCGAGCTTGCGGCGAACGGCAGGGGAATGATGCTGCTCACGACGATCAGCGCGTCCGGCGCCTCGGCGATCAGCTCGTCCAGGAGGGCGCCCAGGCGGGCGTCGGCGCCGTTCGCGCTCGACACCATGTCATTGGTGCCCGCATGGAGCAGCACGATGTGCGGCATGTCTCTGAGCGCCGGGGTCGGCACGCGGTTGGCGATCTGCTGGATGGTCTCTCCGCTGATCCCCTCGTGATTGCGCGGGAACTGCGCGCCGTCGACCATCGCGGGGCCGTTCATCTGCTGCGTGCCGGTGAAGGTGATCTCGTGGCCATCCTGGTGGGCCAGGTGGAAGAGCTCGACCCGGTACCCGCCGTCGAAGCCGAGGCCAAAGGTGATCGAGTCCCCGAGGGGCAGGACCTTGCAAGGGCCCGTCTCGGGGCACGGCTGGAACCCTGGATCGGGAGAACCTCCACCTGTGCCCGAGCCGCTGGAAGTCGCGCTCGCGCTCGTGGACGTGCTCGCACCGGTGCCTTCACCGCTGCTCCCCGTCGTTGCTCCCGCGGGCGCCTGCCCGCCCGAGCCGGCGGTCGCCGTCGTGCTGCCCACTCCGCTCGTGGTCGAGGCGCCTTGCGACGCCCCACCCGTGCCCGCCGAGGTGCCGCTGGACGTGGCTCCTCCGGACCCGCCCGAGCCGTCGGACGGCTCATCCGAAGCGCTGGAGCAGGCCAGGGAACCGAGGAGGAGAAGGCTCGCGAGCGGAATCCCGCGGGCGAAGGCGCCGAGTGCGCCACGGCGAATGAGGAGCGGAGAGGTCAAGGTTGACATGTGAGCAGAGCTCCAGGTCTCAGGCGACCGATAGGGTGAAATTTTATATTTCAGACAGAAGCCCTGTGGGAGCTCGGCGCGACGCCAGACCCCCGCGCGGCCTCTGCGAGGAAGTGGCGGGAAGCGTAGGCAGCGCTCGCGGCGATGTCGTTCAAGTTCTCGGCGAAGGTTTTCAGGATCTCGACGCGCGGGATTTGATCACGCGGCGCAAGAGATTCGATGTGCGCGCTCGGGCACGCTTCATGCAAAACATCGCAGAGCACTGCAAAACATGGGAAAAGGCTCGTGCAGGAAACGCTTGACCCCTTGTTGCTCGACGTCGACGATGTTCCGGGGCGATCCCGAGCATGACCGCGGAGCTTTCAGCAAAGTACGGAGTGGCTCTCACCGGCTCGGACTGGGTCGGGCTGCCTCTCCGCATCGGGCACGTGCCCGAGAGCGGCCGGCTCGAGGGGCTCTCCGCGGATTCGGATGCGGTCCTGGTCTGGGCGGGAGGCCCGTCGCAGGTCACCATTCACTTCGCGGAGCCGACCTCGGAAGAGGCTCGGGAGCATTCCTTCGAGCGGCTGTCGGGCATGATGGATCTCTTGCCGCGGCGGACCAGGCTTCACAGCGTCGAGTGGCGGGGGCGGCCGTCCGTGTGCACGTCGGTGAACTTCCCCGCGGCGTCCATGTCAGCTCTCTGTTCGTCTCCGTCTCCCGTCCTGGCTCCGGAGCGGGGACCACGGTTTGGTCTCGTCGACGCCCACGTGGTCGACCTGGTTCATCGCCTGCAGGCGCAGGCCATGGGGCAGGAGTACTTTGGAGCCGTCTACGTGCAGTCGCTCTCCCTGGCGCTGGCTTCCTACCTCTCGGCCCGGTACGGGGCGGGGGCCAAGGCGGAGATCTCGCTGCGCAACGCGAGCCTCTCGAGCAGCCAGCGCGCTCAGATCGAGAAGTTCGTCGACAGCGAGCTTTCCTCGAACTTCGGGCTCGTCGACCTGGCGGGGCTGGTGGGCTACTCGCCGGACCATTTCTCGCGCCTGTTCAAGCACGCCTTTCAGCAGACTCCCTACCAGTATGTGCTATCACGCCGCGTCGAGAGGGCGATGACCATGCTCCGGGACGAGCGGCTGTCCATCGCCGAGATCGCTCTGGCCTGTGGCTTCTCGAATCAGGGGCACCTCACGACGGCGTTCAAGCGTCGCACCGGAACGACGCCTGGCGCGTATCGAAAGAGGTGAGCGCGCGGCCGGTCTCTCGTGGGGAAGGGGAGGCCCGATCGACGTGAGAGTGAACGCACGAGACGCGTACAAGCTCGCCGACGATCTGCCTGCGCGCGCGCCGCGCGCGGACGACCCGCCGCGGACCCCGGCGCCTTGACGGGGCAGCGGGCCCGCGGTATGTGCCAGTGGGCTGGATGGAGGTCTGTTCTCCAGTCCTTCTCCAGGGGGAGTGACCGTGATTGTGGCGGCCGAGGACGCACGGCGTCCGCCACACGTCGCGAGCGAGGGTGCCGCAGATGATCAAGATCTACAATTTCCCGCGCGGCGCTCGCGGCCTGCGCGCCATGTGGCAGTGCGAGGAGATGGGCTTGCCCTATGAGGTCGAGGCCGTCTCCTACCCGCCGAGCGAGGCCTATCGCGCGTTGAACCCGCTCGGCTCCGTGCCGTTCCTCGAGGATGAGGGCGGCGTGGCGATCAACGAGTCTGTCGCGATGATGCTCTACCTCGCGCAGAAGTACGGGCCCACGCCCCTCTTGCCCGGCAAGGACGACCCGGCGCTCGCGCGCGTGCTTCAGATGACCGTGTTCGGCGAGGCGACGATCGGGGCGGGGTTGAATCCGCTCATGGCCGCCCACTTCGGCGCGCCGGAGGCGGACAAGCGCAACTGGTCGGTGCGCTTGCAGGAAGCGCGCGTCGAGGAGTCCGCGCGCTTCGTGGCCGACATGCTCGGCGACAGCCCTTTCATCGCCGGGGCCGAGCTCACGCTGGCCGACATCTGCTTGAGCACCGCGTTCGGGATGTGGCGCGGCGCGCTCGGCAAGACGCTGCCGGACAGGCTCGCCGCCTACCACGAGCGGGTGGCCGCGCGGCCCACCTACCAGCGCGCGCGGGCGCGCTGCAATGGCCAGAGCGGCGCGCCGTGAGCAGGAGGGCGTCGCTCCCCTCGGCCCTCGGCCGGGGGGCGGGCCGCCTGGCGCCGCCGCTCCATCGTCGGCCTGGGCCCCAGAGGCTCCGCCCGTGAAGGCCGTCGAAGACCTCGCCGCGGTCGCCCGTTCCCCACCCGCCGTCGACCGTGCGCGCTTTTCCCCCTGGACATGCCGGCTGGAGAGGCGCGATAGTGCGAGGTTGAGCTCGACGCATTGTCAGTCCACCACCACGCCGTGAAGGGGCCGCTCCCGGGGCGGGCGGTGGGCCTTCCAGGGGCATTGAACGATGAGCAAACGTGCGCTGCTCGTGGGGATCGATCGGTACGCGCATGAACCCCTGCAGGGCTGCGTGCAGGATATGTACGCCGTCCACGACTTCTTGATCGGGGAAGGGGGCTTCGCCGACTACCAATGCCTGACCTTGCCGAACGAGTATGCCCATAAGGGCGCGATCATGCAGGGCCTCGACTGGCTCGTGGAGAACGCCGAGCCCAGCGAACATCTCCTCTTTTACTTCAGCGGGCACGGCAGCCAGATCGTGACGCTCGACGCGGACGAGGAGATCGATGGGCGCGACGAGGTCCTGTGCGCCTACGGCTTCGACGAGTCCGACAGGACGGCCATCCGGGACAAGGAGCTCGCCCGAGCGCTCGAGAGGCTGCCGGAGGGCGCGCGCGTGCTCTGCATCCTCGACGTGTGCCACGCGGGCGGCATGGCCAGGGGAGAGCACCGCGCTTCCAAGGCCTTCCCCCTCTCAGATCACGCGCGACGGCTGAACGCGCGCGGGGCGGAGCTCGGGATCCAGCTCCGCGGCTTCGGGGGCGGAGGCCACGCGCGCCGCCTCGTCCTGCTCGCGGGCTGCGAGGAGCGCGGCAGCTCGTACGAGATCCGCCTGCACGACAAGCGCGGAGGCGCGTTCACGGACGCCTTGCTCCGCGAGCTCCGGCGCCCCGGCGGCCTGACGAAGGATCTGCGCGCCGTCATCGACGCGGTCCGGGCGTACCTCGACGCCGCGGGCCTCAACCAGGTTCCGGGCTGCCACCTGCCCGACGATCTGTACGGAGCCGGCATTCTGGGAGGCGTCTGGCGGTGACGGCCATGTCCCCTCCCTCGTTTCCATCAAGGAGCGCGCGCATGCACCGACTCTACCGCCTGGTCCTCGGGCTCTCGCCCCTGGCGGCGCTCGTCGCCCCGGGCTGCGAGAGCGAGCCCGACATAGCGAAATACCTCGTCGTCTCCCCCGCCGTTCGGCAACCCGAGTCGCCGTCGCTCGGGACCATCGTGATGGTGCAGCAGCGAGGCGGCGCCTTCCTTCGCATCAAGACCGTCGGCGGCACGCACGTGCTCGCCGGCGACGACGCAGGCGCGGCGGCGGACGAGCAATCGTGCGCGCGCGCCCTCGTCGATACGCCCATGTTCCTCAACGTGCTGCCGAGCGACGTCGAGTGCGAGCTGGTCGTCGACCTGATCGGGGCCGGGGACGGAGGGACAGGCGAGGAGTGCTCGGGCGAGATCCTCGCGAGTCGGCTCGTCCCGATCACCACGAGACGCCAGAACAGCGCCGAGGCAGCCAGCGGCGGAGGCGCGACGGGTGGAGGTGCCTCGGGCGGGGGCGGGGGCGGCGCCGGGACAGGCGACGCGGGGGAGACGGGCGGCGCTGCGGGCGCCGGTGGTTCGGGAGGAGAGCGCTGAGATGAATCTTGCACGAAGCTCGAGCGAGCCGCGCGCGGCGCGCCGTGGTCTCCGCAGGGCAGCGAAGCTCCTCGCGGTCCTCGCCGGTGTGGCATCGATGTCGATCGCGACGGGCGCGGAGGCGCAGCCCAGGCCGCCGACCGCCGAGCCTGTCACGAGCCACTGCCCAGCGGCCGCTCCACCGAAGGAGTGCGCCGACAAGATCGCGAAGGCGATCGAGGGCAAGATCGCCATGGCCCCGCAATGGCGTGATGCCCTGGACAATGGGCTCACAGGGATCCCGGCGGGAGCGCGCGCGGATTTGAAGCAGCAAGCGGGAGATGCCGTGAAGGGGGCGCAGGACGCCCTGGCGAAGATCACCGGCGACCGAGTAGACGCCATCAGGGGATTGGCGGCCAGCGCGGCCAGCGTGGACAAGGCGCAGGAGACAGCGAAAGCGCTGTACACGGAGTACCTGGACTTCGTCACCCTGTGGACGAAGGCCCATGACGCGATCAAGGCGGCCAGCGTCGCGCCTGTCGTCGGCGGCGCGACGGAGGGCGCCGGAGCGGGGGGCGCCGGGGAGCTCGCGGACGAGGGCAAGGCGACCCTGGAGATCTGCGCGAAGCAGTGCCTCGCCCCCGGCGCGTTCTGCATCGACGCCCGGAGCGGGGAGCCCTTCTGCGAGGGCCTGCGCGGGGCGACGTACGATCTGCCCGACTCGCTCCGGCCCGGCGAGCGCATCGCCGTGCGCGTGATCGGAAAGGAAGCGGAAGACGAGGGGAAGGTGAAGCTCGCCCTCAACTTCGCCGCCTCCCCCGAGTTCCTCTTCAACCCGCCGCCGCCCTCAGCGGCCCTGTCGAAAGGTCCCCTCGCGCTGACCGTGGTCGAGGAGCAGAACGTCCAGGTCCCCGACGACAGCAGCGTCGCGTTTCTACGGATCGTGTTCACCCGGACCGACGGAAAGCTCACAGCCCCCGTCGAGTACCGGACCCCCGTCGATCACGGCCAGTACTACCTCGAGGCCGGCATCCTGCTGCCGATCGTGGTCGACGGCTCGCGGCGCGTCGTCACCACGCCCATCCCGAGCACCGGCGGGGAGAGGATGTACTCGATCGCCGAGAACTGGAGCGTCAATCCGTCGATCGTGCTCAACGTCTTCCCCGGCGGGCGGCGGCGCGGGTTCGTCTCGTCGTATCAGGGCTGCCTCTGGTGCGCGGGCTTCTGGGGCGATTTTCTGGGGCTGCAGGCGGGCGTGGATCTCGACCTCGGCGAGCCGTTCGATCGCATCTTCATGGGCGTCGTGCTCCAGCCGGTCGCCGGCCTGAGCATCAACTCGGGCCTGGCGCTCGTCGAGCAGGAGTTCTTGCCCCCGGGCTACGCCGTGGGCATGCCTGTCACGTCAGGGGAGACGCTGACGCCGCAGCCCCATTACAGGTCGCGCTTCTACTTCGGCGCGACGCTCACGCTCGACATCATCAACACGGTCGCGACAGCGACGCGCGCGGCACAGAAGCTGTTCTAGCCTGGAGCGGCTTGCCCCGGCGCTTTCCACGCCCGGCGCCGAGCCGCGGAGGCCGCGCCCCGCCGCGCCCTTCACCAGCGGAGCTCGGCCGGCAGGAACTCCGCGATCAGGTCCTCGTAGAACGGCTTCAGCCGCCCCACGTCCGGCGGGGCGTCGGCCTTCGAGTACAGGTCGTACGGGTTGAACCGCCGCACCCACTCCATCATCCGCCGATCTTGCTCGTTCATCAGGTGCGCATAGGCGCCCTCGCGGTGCGCCGCGTAAAACGAGTGATATCGGATCATGTAGAGCGCCTCGAGCGGCAGGTGGTCCTTCACCACATGATACAGGTACTCGTCGTGCCCCCACGACATGTGTACCCGGGAGAGCCCCGCGCCCTCCTCGTAGATCCCGCACGGCGTCTGGTACGCCGGGTTCGCCCTGTCCGGGTTCCGCGCGAAGAGCTCGGGGAAGACGATCCGGTCCGAGGTCGCGCAGCCAACCGGGAAGGTGTCGCCCACCACCGCCCACTGCGGCTCGCCCCACGTGCACAGGATCTTCCCGGCGTCGTGGATCAGCGCGGTCAGCACGAACCACCGCGGCTGCCCGTCCCGCCGCGCCGCCTCGGCGGACTGGAGCGCATGCGCGACCTGCGACAGCTCCGTGTCCGGATCGCTGTCGTCGACCACCTGATCGAGCAGCTCGAGCGCCTCCCACATGCCCATCCGGCGCCGGTCGAGGCCGAGGTACTGCCGCTCTTTCTCCTGCACGAAGGCGAGCGTCTGCCCCTCGTGGTTCAGCCGGTAAAGCTCCTGCACGCTCGGCCGCGCCTCGGCGCGGTAATCGCGGAAGGCCGAGATTTCCTTCTTTTCCGCTGCTCCGCGCGCGGCGCTCCCCTCCACGCCCGACGTCTGCTCACGCATCGCTGTCTTTCATAGCGTGACCACCCTCGCCAGCGCCAGCGCCCTCGCGTCGCCGCGCGGGTCCCGAGCGGCTCGATGCGGCGGCGCTGGCGCCGCGCCCCACACCGGGCCAGCGCTGGCCCATGTCGCCCCGTCCCGCGCCGCGAGCGCGTCTGCGTCGCACCTACGCTGGCGCCATCTACAGCCTATTGCGGGGCCGCACGCTTTGGCCGCACCATGGGCCCGTGTGACGTGGGCGGAGGGCCGAGCGCGGCCCGGCCCGGCATCGCGGGGGGAAGGCATCTTGTTGATCTCGTCGACGAAGAAGAACTCTTCGGGGAGCTCCGCGCTCGCTCCGTCCCTCGGCGGCGCCGCGCCGCGCGCCGCCCGCCCGTCCGCTCGTCCGCCCGCCGCGCCCGCCGCGCCGGCCGCGCCCGAGCGCCCGGTCGCCGCGTCATGAGCGCCTCCACCCCGCCGCTCCCCGCCTCGATGTCCCCGTTCCTCGGGAGCTTCCGCGAGGTACACCGGCTCGTCGAGCGCGTCCCCGGCTTGGTAGTGCTCAAATCTGGCCAGAGAGAGTTCACATGAAGGCGGGAAGACGGGAAGATCATTGATCTTTTCTTCCCGCCTTCCCGCCTTCATGTTCAATTTTGAGCACTACCCCCGGCTTCGTCCTGCTGCCCGTCGAGGTCCCCGGCCCGGACGTCGGCCGCGCGCTCGGCGACTTCCTGACCCGGGAGGGGCGCCGCGCGACGGTGATCGAGCCGCGCGACCACGAGGCCACCTGGAACGATCTCGTCTCCGCCCTCTACGGGGCAGAGCCCGAGCCGAGGGGCGTCGTGATCCTCATCGGCTCCGACCCGCCGCGCGACCCCGCGCGCGCGGGCCTCAGGCTCCTCAACCAGCACCAGCGGCACGACACGCTGTCGAGCCGCCTCGGCTGCCCGCTGATCTGGTGCGGCTCGCCGGGCTTCCTCGCCCTGTGCCGGGAAGAAGCGCCCGACTTCTGGGCCACCCGCACCACCGAGATCCGCCTCGCCGAGGAGCCCGCCTCGAGCGCCCTCGACACGGCAGCGCACCGCCTCAAGGCCGCCGCCTGCTCGCAGCGCACGCCGCCGCGCGTCGAGCGCGCCGTCGAGCGCCCCGGCGACGCCGCTCGCCACGGCCTCGAGGCGGCGCGGGCCCGGGGCGATCATCGGACCGCCGGCGCGTCGTCGCCTGGCGGCGCGGCGGCGCTCGTCGACGCGCTGCTCGCGGAGGGCGCGCTGGACGACGCCGCGCGCGCCGTCGCCGAGGCGCTCGACAGCGCCCGCGGCGGCGGCGCGGCGGAGCCCCCGGCGGAGCTGCTCCTGCGCCAGGCGATCGTCGAGCGGCGCCGGGGCCACGCCGTCGCCGCGGCGGCGACCCTCGGCGCCCTGCTCGCGCGGCCGGGCGCCGCGCCGGCGGTGCGCCTGCGCGCCGAGCTCGAGATCGCCGGCCTGCTCGAGGACGGCGGCGACCTCGCCCGCGCCGAGGCGAGCTACCGCGAGGCGCTCGCGCTGGCGCGGCAGGTCGGCGACGCGGAGCCCGAGGCCCGCGCGCTGATCGGCGCCTTCAGGATCGCGGCGCGCACGGGGCGGGCCGCCGAGGCCGAGGGGCCGCTCGCCGAGGCGCGCGCCATCGCGGAGCGGCTCGGCGACCGCGCCCTCGAGGCCTCCGCCGTGGCAGCCCAGGCGCTCGCGGCGATCGGGCGGCACGACGCCCAGAAGGGCCGCGAGCGGATCTCCGAGGCCAAGGCGCTCCACGCCGCGGGCGCGCGGCAAGGCGCCGCCGCGTCGCGCGCCGGCGCCGGCTCCGAGCGCGAGGTGGGGCCCGTGGACGTGCTCATCGTCACGGCGCAGAAGGACGAGCTCGAGGCGGTGCTCGCGCTCGGCGACGGCGGCGAGGGCGAGGGGGGCGACCGCGCGTGGCGCGAGCGCCGCGACCTCGGCGGCTTCCGCTACTACCGGCGCACCCTCCCGAGCGCGCGCGGCGGCCCCCTCGTCGTGACCGCCGCGTGGATCGGCCAGGCGGGCCTGCGCACCGCGGCGATCCGGGGGCAGCACCTGCTCGCCGAGCTCGACCCGGCGTGCCTCGCGATGTGCGGCGTCTGCTTCGGCGACCCGCGGAAGGTGGCGCCCGGCGACGTGATCGTGGCGGACCAGCTCTACAGCTTCGACCAGGGCCGGCGCGCCGCGCAGCCGGGCAACGACGCGGAGCTCTGCCACGACCTCCGCGCCTTCAACCTCCAGGCCGCGTGGAAGATGGACGCCGCCTACCTCGCGCGCGAGCTCGACCTCTCGGCGCTCTCCCGCGCGCGCCCGCCCTCCAGGGCGGCCGAGCGGCGGTGGCTCCTGCACGCGCTCCACGCGCACGAGACCGAGGGCGGGCCGACCCCCGTGGCGCACCCGGAGCGGCGGCGCGCCTGCCCGGGGTGGACCGCGCGGCTCCAGGAGGCGCTCCAGGACGGCCTCGTCTCGATGAAGGGCGGCGCGCTCGGCCTGACGCAGGCGGGGCGCGAGAAGGTGCTCGAGGAGCGGCTCCTCTACCCGGACGCGCTGCCCGCCGATCCGCCGCTCCGCGTGCACGTCGGGGCGATCGCCAGCTTCACGGCGGCCGCGCCCGACCCGGGCGTCTGGGACCGGCTGCAGCGCGTCGTGCCGGGCACGCTCGGCCTCGAGGCGGAGGTCGCGGCCGTCGGCGATCTCGCGGCCCGCTTCCCTCGGCGCGCGATCCTGATGCGGGCGGCGGGCGACAGCGCCGGCCCGCACGGCGACGACAGCCTCCGCGCCTTCGCGTGCCGCGCCTCGGCGGCGGCCCTGCTCGCGTTCCTGCAGCAGCACCTCGCGCCCGAGCCGCGGCTCGATCGACCTTCGGTGCGCGAGCCGCCGGAGGCGCGCGAGCCCGCGCTCGGCGACGACGGCGAGCGCCACCCGCGCGAGCGGGAGCTCGCCCTCGAGGAGCGGCGCGACGGCCTCCTCGACCGCGTCGAGCGCGTGGCGCTCCTGCGCGACCCCGCCGCGGCCGTGACGAAGCACCGGGCGCCCCCGCCCTTCGCGGGCGTGCTCGAGGTCGCGGTGCAGGACGGCCGGCGCGTCGACGTCCGGGTGATCGGCGTGCTCGACCGGTCGATCACCGAGGAGCTCGTCACGCGGTACGTGACCGAGGTGGAGCACCGCTTCCGGCAGCAGGACCCGTACCTGCGCTCCACGCTGGTCCACACCGACCCGCAGGCCCCGCCCGACCTCGCCCGGAGCGCGGCGCGCCGCGGCGTCGTGCTGAAGAGCTTCTCCGAGTTCCAGGGGCTCATCGACTTCGGCCGGTACCTCGCGTGGCAGACCGATCGCATCGAGGCGGACCCGTCGTACCCGCCGTGGCTCTACGTCGAGCAGCCGGCGGTGGTGAGCCTCGGCGACCGCGAGAAGAGCGCGACCGAGAGCGCGCTCGACGCGCTGTGGCGGCTGCTCGACGCGCCCCACCGGCGCTTCGCGCTGGTGCTCGGCGACTTCGGCGCCGGCAAGACGTTCCTCCTGCGCGAGCTCTCCCGGCGCATGGCGCGGGAGAAGCACCCGCTCGTGCCCGTGCTCATCGAGCTCGGCCGCATCGAGAAGCAGCGCTCGCTCGACTCGCTGCTCGCGCAGCACTTCGCGCTCGCGAACGAGCCGGTCGACCTGCGGGCCTTCCGGTACATGCTCGGCGAGGGGCGGATCGCGCTGCTCTTCGACGGCTTCGACGAGCTCGCCCTGCGGCTCACCTACGACCGCGCGCTGGAGCACTTCGACACGGTCGTCCAGGCGGCGGAGGGGATCGCGAAGGTCGTCGTGACCAGCCGGACGCAGCACTTCCTCACCGATCCGCCGATCAAGCGGGAGCTCGCCCGGCGGGCGGAGCAGCTGCAGGGCTACCGGCTGGTGCAGCTCCAGGGGTTCGGGGAGAAGCAGATCCAGCGGTTTTTGGGCAACCTGAGCCCGGAGCCCGCGGAGGCCGAGGCGCGCTACCGGCTGCTCCACGAGGTCAAGGACCTGCTCGGCCTGTCGGAGAACCCGCGCATGCTCGGGTTCATCGCGAAGATCGAGCCGGACAAGCTCCGGCAGGCGAAGGCGCGGACCGGGACGATCACGGCGGCGAAGCTGTACGAGGTGCTCGTCGAGCAGTGGCTCGACCACGAGCACGCGCGCGCGAACCCGCGGGGCGCGCCGCGCGGCATCCCCCGCGACGCGCTGCGGGCCGCGATGACGACGCTGGCGCGGCTGCTCTGGGACCGGAACACGCCCGCGGTCGCGCTCGGCGAGCTGCCGGAGAGCCTGATCAAGGGCGCGCAGCCGCCCGACGCCCCGCCGCTCGAGCGGGCGATCATCGAGCACCTGATCGGCTCGGGCTCGCTGCTCGTGCGCGACGCGGACGGGGCGTTCTCGTTCGTCCACAGGTCGGCGCTGGAGTGGCTCGTGGCCGAGGCGGCGGCGCGCGAGGTGAAGGCGACGGGCGACAGCGCGGCGCTCGGCGCCGACGAGATGAGCGAGCTCATGGTCGACTTCTTCGTGTCGCTCGCGGGGCGCGGCGCGGCGGCGTCGTGGGCGCAGCGGATCCTCCACGGCGCGGCCGAGGGCAACGCGAAGGACAACGCGCTGCGCGTCGCGCGCTGGCTGGCCAAGGACGACGGGGCCCGCGACG
This sequence comes from Sorangium sp. So ce1153, assembly GCF_051521595.1. Lineage (NCBI taxonomy): Bacteria > Pseudomonadati > Myxococcota > Polyangiales > Polyangiaceae > Sorangium > Sorangium sp. So ce1153. Next base: position 8,637,601 of record NZ_CP150361.1, on the reverse strand, counting down.
ACCAGGGAGGGGAGCTCCGGGACGACACCGACGTGGCGGTCGGCGTCAACCTGGCCGGGCAGGACCTGAGCGGGTGCAACCTCGCCTGCGCCGATCTGCGGAAGGCCGATCTCACGCAGGCGAACCTCTGGAGCGCCACGCTGGTCGAGGCCCGGCTTGCCGGCGCGTCGCTCGGCGCGGCGCTGCTCGCGCGGGCGGATCTCACCGGCGCCGACCTCCAGGGCGCGGATCTCCGCGGCGCGGATCTCTCGTTCACCCGGCTGGTCGGGGCGGATCTGACGCGCGCCGATCTCACGGACGCGCAGCTGCGCGGCGCCAAGCTCATCGGCGCCCGCGGGGTGTCGGTCGCGTCGCTGGCCGCGGACGGCGCGGCGCTGGCCGCGGAGGGCGCCGCGCCGCCGCGGCCGCGCGAGGCCGATCCGATGTGGGCGCCGGCCTCGCCGTGCAACGCGGTGGCGTGGAGCCGGCTGGGCGATCTCCTGGCGGCGAGCCACGAGGACGGCTCGGTCCGGCTCTGGGACGCGGTCACCGGGCAGGCGATCCGGGCGATGCACGGGCACCACGGCGCGGCGATGACCGTGGCGTTCAGCCCGGATGGCCTCCTGCTCGCGTCGGGCTCCTCGGACCGGACGGTGCGCCTGTGGGAGGTCGCTACAGGCCGCGCGCTGACCACGCTCGAGGGCCACTCGCACGGGGTCCGCAGCGTCGCGTGGAGCCCGGACGGCCTGCTGCTCGCGTCGGGGTCGTCGGACAAGACGGTGCGCCTGTGGGAGGTCGCGACCGGCCGCCTGCTCCGCGCGTTCAAGGGCCACACGCTCGGGGTCCGCAGCGTCGCGTTCAGCCCGGATGGCCAGACGCTCGCGTCGGGCTCGTCGGACAAGACGGTGCGCCTGTGGCGGGTCCGGAGCGGCCACGCGCTGCGCTGCCTCGAGGGGCACACCGACTGGGTCCTCGGCGTCGCGTGGAGCCCGGACGGCCACGCCCTCGCTTCGGGCTCCTCGGACCGCACCGCGCGCCTGTGGGACGCGGGGAGCGGCCGCTCGCTCCGCGCCTTCACGGGGCACACCGACTGGGTCTTCGGGGTCGCCTGGAGCGCCGACGGCCTCACGCTCGCGTCGGGGTCGCTGGACCGGTCGGTGCGCCTGTGGGAGCCCGGGAGCGGCCGCGCGCTCCGCGTGCTCGAGGGCCACAAGCACGGCGTGTGCAGCGTGGCGTTCAGCCCGACCGGCCAGACGCTCGCGTCGGGGTCGCGCGACAAGACGGTGCGGCTCTGGGAGGTCGCCCGGGGCCACGCCCTGCGCAGCTTCGAGGGCCACACCGACTGGGTCCTGCACGCGGCGTTCAGCCCGGATGGCCACACGCTCGCGTCGGCGGCCGACGACAGGACGGTGCGCCTCTGGGAGGTCGGGAGCGGCCGCGCGCTGCGCACGTTCAAGGGCCACACGCACGGGATCCGCAGCGTGGCGTTCAGCCCGGATGGCCACGCGCTCGCGTCGGGCTCGGACGACAAGACGGTGCGGCTCTGGGACGTCGCCCGGGGCCGCCTCCTGCGCTCGTTCGAGGGCCACGCGCACGCGATCCGCGCCGTGGCGTTCAGCCCGGAGGGCGAGACGCTCGCGTCGGCGTCGGACGACAGGACGGTGCGCCTCTGGGACATCGAGAGCGGCCGCGCGCTGCGCACGTTCGAGGGGCACGCGCACCGGGTGTGCAGCGTGGCGTGGAGCCCGGTCGGGCTGACGCTGGCGTCGGGCTCGGACGACAGGACGATGCGCCTCTGGGAGGTCGCCCGGGGCCGCGTGATCCGCACGTTCGAGGGGCACACCGACGGGATCCGCGGCGTGGCGTTCAGCCCCGACGGCCTGCTGCTCGCGTCGGGCGCGGACGACCGGGCGGTGCGCCTCTGGGAGGTCGGGAGCGGCCGCGCCCTCATCGCCTTCGAGGGGCACACCCGCGGCGTTCGCGGCGTGGCCTGGAGCCCGAGCAGCCAGCTGCTCGCGTCGGGGTCCTCGGACAAGACGGTGCGTCTCTGGGACGTGCAGCGGGGTCGCGTCCTCCGCACCCTGGAGGGCCACAAGGCCTCTGTCCAGGGCGTCGCCTTCAGCCCCGACGGCGCCCTCCTCGCCTCCGCGTCCGCCGACGGCACCCTCCGTCTCTGGGACGTCGCCCTTGGCACCTGCCTCGCGATCCTCCTGCCCTGTCCGGAGGGGTGGGCCGCGTTCAGCCCTGACGGCCGCTACAAGCTCGGCGGCGACATCGCCGGCTCCTTCTGGCACGTGATCGGACTCTGCCGCTTCGAGCCAGGCGAGCTCGACCCGTACTTGCCGAGCCCCCTGCGCATTCCGGGCGAGGAGCCCCTCTGGTCAGGAGCGTGAGCGTCGAGCGTCAGCGCGCCTCGGGCGTCGGCGGCCTCCCTTCGCTCGCCCGGTCATGGCGAGCGCCGCCGTCGCGAGGGCGAGGGCCTCGAGCGCCCCGTCGAGCGCGGGCTGGCGTGCCGCGACAGCACACCCGCCGGACGCCGGCGGCTCGCCTGCCGGAGGCTCGGACAGACCCGCTTCGGCGGCGCGCTCCACGCTCGCGCCCGCGCCACCGGCTCGCTTGCTCGCGGCGGCGGTGCCCGCGCCGCCTTTGCTCGTCGAGGGAGCGCCGCCGGTGAAGCGCGTGCCCACCTCACCGATCCGGGAGCCTTCACCGCCATCGCCGGCGGAGAGGCGCATGGGGCCTGCGCCTTCATCGCCGGTGAAGCCCTCCGTGCCGCCGGCGCCGCCACCAGAGCCGCCCTCGCCGCCTGTCCCGCTCGACCCGTCGTCGACAGCGAACAGCGTGTTCCCCATCACCACGTACCAGGCGCCGTCGAGCCAGCGTGCGTGTCCCAGGTGCGAGCTGACCTCGCGCGGCGCGGCCCCGGGCGCGGCGAGGTAGCGCCTCGGCGGGTTGAGGAACATCACCTCGCCCGTGTCGCTGATGCCGTCGTGGCCGAGGCGCGTGGGCGGGTCGTCGAGCCGGCTGGCGGTGGCGAAGAAGCTGAGCTGGCGCAGCTCCCCTGTCGGCGTCCTCAACCAGACCTGCTCCGAGCCGAGCGAGCCCCGCAGAAAAGCGATGTAGCCGGCGTGGAGCTGGTAGGCGCCTGTCTGGGCGCCCTCGGGGCGCGCGGCCGGGGCGGCGCCGAGCGGCAGCTCCCCCGACGGCGTGGCCAGGATCGTTTGATACACATTGCGCTGGATCTCCTTCGCGAAGACCACGTTGAGCCCGTCCGTCGCGGGGCGTGTGATCTTGTCCCTGCTGCTCGCCAGCAGCGTGCTCGTTCCAGCGATGCGCGTGTAGAGCGACGCGCCGCGGTCCACATAGGCGACGCGCCCGTCCTCGGCGACATCGAAGCTGAACGGATCCAGCGCGGTGCTGAGCACGAGCTCGTCGGTGCCCGACACGAGGTCGCGCAGGTAGGTGCCGCTCCCCGAGTAAGCCATGTAATCGCCGCTCACGAAGGCGATGCGGCCGTGCGCCGTCAGCTTCAGCAGGGCGCCGTCCCGCCACTCGTACACGGCGGGCCCGACGCCCGCGCTGTCCGCCGGCGCCGGCGCCTCCAGCGCGGCGCCGGCGCGGGTGAGAAACGCCCTCATGGAGTCCTCGAACCGGAGGGGATAGGGGATCGTGAGGATGGGCGTGATGGTTCGAGTCGCCCGATCGAGCACGGCGAGCCGCATCTGCGCGTTGATGAACAGGATGCGCGAAGCGTCGAAGTCGAGGATGCGGCCAGGCACCTCGTCGAGCGCCGTGAGCAGCGGGCTGCCGTCGACGTGGACCTTGGCTCCCAGGAGGGTCCTGCTCATCCAGTTATCGAGCACGGTGAACCGCAGCTCGAACGTCTTGCCGTCGAGCGCGCTGAGGTCGACGAAGGTGTCGATGGCCGACGTGGCGCGCGCGAGCTCGACCGAGGTCGTCGTGCCCTGGATGAGAGCGTTGACACGGATGAGGCAGTCCTCCGGATGATCATCGACGCAGGTCGCGGCGACCCGGAGCGTCCCCGTATGGGCGACCGTCTCGTGCCTCGGCGCCAGGATCTGGAGGCTGGGCGGAGCGTCGATGATCACGGTGTGCTGCGCGGACGCGCTGGCGCCCGCGACGTCGGTCGCCGTGACGGTGAGGACGTGCTCGCCGTGCGGCAGCCCGAAGACCGTGAGGTCCCCCTGGTAGGTAGTGCCCCCGGTGTTCGTGAGGATCACGGAGCTCGTGCCGAGCTGCGCCAGCACGCGCGTTACCTGGAGCGTGGAGCTCACCTCGGCGCGGACGTGGACCCCATCGGACGCCCACCAGCGCCCTGCGGGCGGCACGATGTTCACGGCGACGGCCGCCCAGGCCGCGCGCGCGGGCAGCATCGCGAGCGCGCAGACCAGCGAGATCATCAGAACGCGGATAGTTCGCATGTTTCTCCTCACCTCATGTCCCTCGTGTGCCTACTTTCGGACGATCGTGCGGGGAGCCCGCCGGCCTTCGGTCCTCGGCGGTGGGCCGGGCCGAGCGCCGAGCGCGCGCCCGGCGCCGCCGCCGGGGCCCTCAGGGCTCGAACGTGGCGACAAAGACGTCGGCGCCCGCTGCATGGGGGATCGGGCCGGACCCGAAGTCCACCGCTCCTTCGGCGGCGCCGGTGACGGCGATCATGCCTATCGGGGAGATGGCGATGTCCTTCGCGCTCGCGTCGAAGTCGCTCGTCCAGAGCACGTTCCCGCTCGCGTCCAGCCTGGAGAGCCCGTTCCCGGCGACGAAGATGCCGCCGGCGGGATCCAGGGCGATGGTGTCGCCGAAGGGGATCGAGCGGCTGAAGACGTGCTCGCCCGCGGCGTCCAGCGTGATGAGCACCGGCCCCGCGGGGAGCACGCCGCCGCCGAAGTCGACGGTCCCGTCCGTGTGGCCCGTCACGAGGATCTCGTCCGCGGCGTTCACCGCCATCGCCCAGGCCGACGCGCCGACGCCCCCCTCGGGGGGCGTCGACGGAGCGGGACCGAACTGGCGGCTCCAGAGCACGGCGCCGGCCGGGGTGAGCTTCTGGACGGTGAACTGATGCACGCAGGGGCAGGACGGGACAGCGGAGATGGCCGAGTGCGTGGTGATCATGTCGCCGGCGCTGTCGATCGCGAGGAGGACGCTGTCGCGCTGGTGCTGGTAGTCCGGGTGGCCCGGCACCGCCGTCGCGAGCGGCTGGGTCCAGAGGATGCTTCCTGTCGCGGCGTCCAGCTTCACCAGGGAAGGAGTCGACGCGTAATTTCTCATGACGGTGAACGTCACATAGGCGTTGCCGAGGGCGTCGACGGCGAGATCCTTGAAGGGTTGGAGCGTGTGCGCGCCTGGCGAGACCGATGGCTGGCTCCAGATGTGGTTTCCGTCGCGGTCGAGCTTGGCGACGAGGACCGATTCGCCGTTGTCGGGGGAGAGGAGCTCGCAGGCGCCGAAGCTCGTGCCCGTCATGGAGTTGGTGAAGTGGGTGCCGGCCAGCAAGACGTTTCCGCTCCCATCGACGGCGACGGCGCGGCCGGTCTGGTCAAGGACGTTGCCGAAGCGCTTGCTCCAGAGCAACGCGCCCGCGGGATCGAGCTTGAGGAGGAAGATGTCCTGCCCGCCGGCGCTGGTCAGGGGGCCGGCGCCGAAGTCGATGGTACCTTCGAACGAGCCGATCACGTAGTAGTTGCCGGCGGCGTCGCTCGCGATGGAAGAGCCCTCGTCGGCGCCGGTGCCGCCGTATCCCCGCGACCACGGCGGCTGCGGAGGACAATGGGGCTCGCCGTCGCAGCTCTCGTCCTCCGGCGTCACGCAGGCCTCCACGGTGGGCGTCACCTCGCCGACGCAGGGACCATACCCAGCGCCGTCGGGGAGACACGTCTGCGTCCCGGGAGCGCAGCGCCCGACGCCCCGCGTCCCGACGGGGCCCGTGTAACACGCGACGACCGAGCCGGGCGCGCAGATCGCAGGCGGATCCCCGCCGGCTGAGCCGCCGCCGGCGCCGCCCGCTCCGGTCGACCCTGCTCCGCCGCTGCCGTCGTCGTCGTCGCCGTCGCCGTCGCCGGTCGTCGGCGGGTTGAAGGTGGCGACGTAGGCGTCGGTGTACCCTCCGCCAAAGGCGATCGGGCCGCTCCAGAAGTCCACCGCGCCCCGCGCGCGGCCGGTGGCGGCGACCGTGCCGTTCGGGGACAAGGCGATATCCTGCACATCGGCGTCGAAGTGGATCGACCAGAGCTCCGTCCCGCTCGCGTCGAGCTTCGCCAGGCCGCGTCCGGCGACGATCACGTCGCCTGCAGGATCGAGCACCATCCTGTGACCGAAGCGGATCGGGCGGCTGAAGATGTACTCGCCTGCGGCGTCCAGCTTGACGAGGACGAAACCGACGGGGAGGACCCCGCCGCCGAAATCGATGGTGCCATCCGTTCCGCCGGCGAGGAGGATCTCGTCCTCCGCGTTGATCGCCACCGCGCGCGGCGACCCGCGGCCATCCGACTCGAGCGAGCCGGATAGAAACGTTCGCTGCCAGAGCACATCGCCCGTCGGCGCGAACTTGGTGACGAGGAACGAGCGCGGATCGGCGTAGAGCGTCGAGCTCTCGGTCCCCACCACCACCACCGCGTCGCCGGCGCTGTCGAGCGCGAGGCTGGCGCCATAGCTGGGCGATCCGGGTAGCCCCTGCGTCCAGAGGAGGGCCTTGCTCGCGGCGTCCAGCTTCGCGAGCATGACTTGCTGACTCACGACATAGATGATGTGGATGTTGCCATGAGCATCGATGGAGATCTGCTCGACGGACGATACGCTCTCCAGCGTATAGTTGCCCTCGCTCCAGATGTGGTTGCCGTCGGGGTCGAACTGGGCCACGAAGTAAGCTCGATCGTGAGCGGGGATGGGGCATCCGCCCAGGTCGAGGCCCGTGCCAGAGGGCGAGTATGTGTACACTCCGGTGAGGAAGACGTTGCCGCTCTCGTCGACGGTCACGGCGCCTCCGCGGTCGCCGCGCTCGTTCCCGAAGCGCTTGCTCCAGAGGACCGAGCCCGAGGGATCGAGCTTGAGGAAGAAGATGTCGGACTCTCCGGCGCTGGTCAGAGGGCCGGCGCCGAAGTCGACGGTTCCCCTGAACGAGCCCGAAACATAGTAGTTGCCGGAGGTGTCGCTCGCGATGGAAAAGCCCTCTTCATCCCCGGCGCCGCCGAACCCCCGCGCCCACGGCGGCAGCTGAGCGCAGCGGGGCTCGCCGTCGCAGCTCTCGTCCTCGGGCGTGGCGCAGCGCTCCTGAGCGGGCGTCACGTCGCCTGAGCAAGGGCCGTAGCCGAAGCCGTCGGGACGGCATGTCTGCGTCCCGGGGGCGCAGCGCCCGACACCGCTGGTCCCGGCAGGACCGGTGTAGCAGGCGACGACCGACCCCGGCACGCACGTGCCCTGCGGGTCGCCGCTCCCTGTCGAACTGCCGCCGTCGCCGCCGGTGCCTGTCGCGCCGCCGGTGCCGCCGGTGCCGCCGGTGCCGGTCGCGCCGCCGGTGCCGCCGGTGCCTGTCGCGCCGCCGGTGCCGCCGGTGCCGCCGGTGCCGCCAGTGCCGGTCGCGCCGCCGTCGCCGCTCGACGATCCTCCCGTGCCTGCGGTGATGCTGCCGCTGCTCTCCCCTGGAGAGCCGCCGCTGCCGCCTGCGCCTGCTGCACCTCCGCTGCCGCCGCCGGGCGCGATGGGCTCGCACGCGGTGAGGCTGGCAAGGGACGTGATGACCAGGAGGATAGGGGCGCAGAGGCGGCCCCTGGGGCTCGAACCACGACGTTCAGAGTATTCGGTCATGCCGCCTTCGTTGCCCGGCAGGACCGCCGCATTCACCCCTTGTTCGCGCAAAGGCAGCGGCAGCCCTCGCGCCGCTCCCGCGGACGGGACCCCATGAGGCGGCGCCCCGGGGGCGTCGACCCGCGAGTTGCATCGGCGAACGCGACGGCCGAACGAGGGATGAGCACCCGGCTTTCCCGGGCGAGCGGCGCCCGAGGGTATTTGAATCAGTCAGGCACTCCGCCTCGGTCGCGCTCTTTCGAGCTTGCCTTGATCTCCGAGATCCTCGCGTGCTCCTGCTCGAGCGCCGAATGCCGCGTCGGCCAGGCTGGTTGCACGATGCGGCCGCGGTGCCTAGGCTCGCGTCAAACGACGAGCGACCCGCGAGAGGAGCGGCGAGCCCACCGAGCTCGCCCGCAGGATCGCGGCAGCGTTCCAAGGAGGCGATCGTCCATGTGCGGCATTGCTGGATGGGTGGATCACGCGCGCGATCTGACGCGGGAGCGCGATGTCCTGCAGAAGATGACGAGCACGATGAAGAACCGCGGGCCCGATGACGAAGGCACCTGGCTCGCCCCGCGCGCGGCCCTCGGGCACCGCCGCCTCTCCATCATCGATCTCGAGGGGGGCCGACAGCCGATGATCGCCGAGGAGGACGGCGCGCCGGTCGCCGTCCTCATCTACACCGGCGAGGTCTACAACTTCCGCGAGCTGCGCGGCGAGCTCCGGGCCCGCGGCCACCAGTTCAGGACGCAGAGCGACACAGAGGTCGTCCTCCGCGCCTATCTGGAGTGGGGCGCGGGCTTCCCCCGGCGCCTCAACGGCATGTACGCGTTCGCCCTCTGGGACGTCCGCCAGGAGGAGCTCCTGCTCGTCCGGGACCGGATGGGCATCAAGCCGCTGTTCTACCAGCCGACCGGCACAGGGGTGCTCTTCGGCTCGGAGCCCAAGGCCATCCTCGCGAACCCGCTCGCCCCGCCCGAGGTCGACGCGAGCGGCCTGCGCGAGCTCCTCGCCTTCACCAAGACGCCGGGGAACGCCGTGTTCCGCGGCATGCGCGAGGTCCGCCCGGGCCACGTCGTGCACGTGCGGAGGGAGGGAGTCGCCGAGCGGCGCTACTGGGCGCTGGAGTCCCGGCCGCACACCGACGACCTCCCGACGACGATCCGCGCCGTGCGCGAGCTGCTCGAGGACATCGTCGCTCGCCAGCTCATCTCCGATGTTCCGCTGTGCACGCTCCTGTCCGGAGGGCTGGACTCCAGCGCCGTGACCGCGCTCGCGCAAAGGGCGCTGCGCGCCGAGGGCGCGGGGCCGGTGCGCTCCTTCTCCGTCGATTTCACCGGCCAGACCGAGAACTTCAAGGCGGACGAGCTGCGGAGCACGCCGGACGCGCCGTACGTCGCCGAGGTCCAGCGGCACGTCGCGTCCGACCACTCGGATATCGTGCTCTCCGCCGCCCAGCTCGCCGATCCGGCCGTGCGCGCGGCCGTGCTGCGCGCGCGGGATCTCCCGCTGAGCTTCGGGGACATGGATGCCTCGCTGTACCTGCTCTTCCGCGCCATCCGCGAGCGCTCCACCGTCGCGCTCTCCGGCGAGTCGGCCGACGAGATCTTCGGCGGGTATCTCTGGTTCCACGACCCCGAGGCGGTGGCGGCCGAGACGTTTCCGTGGAGCGCCATGCGCACGAGGATGAGGGGCTCGAGCGCCGCCTCGACGCTGCTCGCCCCCGCGCTCCTCGGCCAGCTCGACCTCGAGGCCTACATCGATGGCCGCTACAGGGACGCCCTCGCCGAGGTCCCGCGCCTGCCGGGCGAGGCCGGCAAGGAGCGGCGCATGCGCGAGATCAGCTACCTGCACCTGACGCGCTTCCTGCAGTTGCTGCTCGACCGCAAGGATCGCATGAGCATGGCGACCGGGCTCGAGGTCCGGGTCCCGTTCTGCGATCACCGGCTCGTGGAGTACGTGTTCAACGTGCCCTGGGCGATGAAGACCTTCGACGGGCGCGAGAAGAGCCTGCTGCGCGCCGCGGCCGACGACCTCCTGCCGCGCTCGGTGCTCGAGCGGCGCAAGAGCCCGTACCCCGCGACGCAGGATCCCGCGTACGCGCAGGCGCTCCGCGGCCAGCTCGCCAGGCTGCTCGCGCAGAGGGACGCGCCGGTGCTGCCGCTGCTCGACGTGGCCCGCGCCCGCGCCATCGCGGCGGATCCCGATGGACCGGACGACGAGGTCTCCCGGTCCAGCATCGAGCAGGCGCTCCTGCTGAACGACTGGCTCGCTCGCTACGAGGTCAGGCTGGCGCTCTGAGCCGCCGCGCCGGGCTCCTCCCTGCGCCGCCGGGCCGAACACCGGTTCGCGCCGGCGGGGCGGGGGATCGGCCTCCTGGGACGGGCCCGGCGCTCACGCTCACTGCTGGGGCGGGATCGCGCTCGGTTCCATGTAGGCCACCTCCCAGTGGTGACCGTCGATGTCGTAGAAGCTCCACACGTACATGAAGCCGTGATCCGTGGGCTCCTGCGCGCGCGTCCCGCCGGCCGCGAGCGCGGTGTTCACGATCTGGTCGACCTCCGCCCGGCTCTCGGCCGACAGCGCGAAGATACCCTCGGTGGACGTGCTCGTGTCGCAGATCTGCTTTTTGGTGAAGTCCTTGAAGCGCTCCTCGACGAGGAGCATCACATACGCCTCCTCGCTGAGGATCATGCAGGTCGCCTTCTCGTCGGTGAAGTGCGGGTTGAACGAGAAGCCGAGCTTGGTGAAGAACTCGACGGATCGCTTCAGGTCCTTGATGGGGAGATTGACGAAGAGCTTGCGGGAACGGTTCGCGGTCATGTGCGCCTCCAGGTTGGGGTGGATTCGAACGTACTGACGCCCGCCGGGCGTGGGACTCATCGGTCGCGTCGAAAAAAATCGAACCGCCTCGGTGGCCGCCGCGCCGCCGCGCCGCCGCGCCGCCGCGCCGCCGCGCCGCCGCGCCGCCGCGCCGGTCAGCCGCCCTGCGGCTCCGGCGCGCCGCCCTGCGGCTCCGGCGGGAGCTCCGGGGGCAGGCCGAACCGCGGGAAGAGCGCCTCCGTGTCGAGGAAGGAGTTCAGCGCCGCGATGCGGGTGCCCGAGAGCTCGAGCACGATGAGCGCCCAGGGCCGGTGGGGCCCCCCGGGCTCGCCGGGGGGCCGGTACTGCCCGAACGCAGGCGAGCCGCACGCCGCCGTCGGCACCAGGCGCGACCCGCGACAGCCCGCGCCCGGCCCCAGCATCCAGCCGCGGATCGGCTCGTGGCCGCGCAGCCACAGCGCGTACGGCGGCATCGACAGCGTCGCCTCCTCGTGGAGCAGCGCCGTCAGCGCCGTCACGTCGTACCGCTCGAACGCGTCGACGTAGCGGTCGACCAGCACGGCCTGCGCGTCGGACAGCGGCGCGCGCACGTCCGTCAGATCGCGCGTCGCCAGCGTCGCCCGGGCGCGCTGCAGCGCGCTGTTGACCGAGGCGACCGAGGTGTCCAGGGTCTCGGCGACCTCGGCGGCGGGCCAGCCGAGGACCTCCATCAGCAGCAGGACCGCGCGCTGCCGCGGCGGAAGGTGCTGGAGCGCGGCCACGAAAGCGAGGCGGATGCTCTGGCGCAGGGCGACGAGCTCGGCGGGATCGGCGTCGGCGGGCACGGCCCGCACGTCGGGGATCGGCTCGACCCACCGGTACGAGGGCAGGGTGGTGAGCGGCCCCTCGAGCGCGTTGGGCGGGCCGAGCTCCATCGGGCGCGCGCGGCGGCTGCGCTCGTTCAGGGCGTCGAGGCACACGTGCGTGGCGATGCGGTACAGCCAGGTGCGCAGGGCCGCGCGCCCCTCGAACTGGTCCAGGTTGCGCCAGGCGCGCACCATCGTCTCCTGGACCGCGTCGTCGGCCTCCGCGGCCGACCCGAGCATGCGGTAGCAATGGCCGGTCAGCGCGGCGCGGTGCTCCTCGAGGAGGCGGGCGGTGGCGTGGGCGACGTCGGCGCCAGCGGCATGCTTCTTCGGGGGCGAGAAGTCAGCCATCGAGGCCGTGTGTAACAGGTCCGCCACGCGTGGAAAAGGGCAGGATCTGCGGCATCGGGGCGCAGCTCACCATTCCCGGATCGGCCCCGGTGTTGCCATGCTGCGGCGAATTCGCCACCACGTCGGGCAACGCCGAGCGCTGACCAGGGCGGCGCCTTGACGGAGGGAGTAGGGCGGGTCCGCCGTCCCATCCCTACCGGGCCGGGGGCCCGCGCCGCCCGCCGCTCATGCCGCGCAGATCCGCGGCCGGCGCCGGTCCCACGGCGCGGCCTGCTCGAGCTGGCCCGCGAGCCGCAGCAGGGTCGCGTCGTCCGCGTACCGGCCCGCGAACTGCACGCCCACCGGCAGGCCGTCGGCGCTCACGTGGAGCGGCACCGACATCGCCGGGCCACCCGTCACGTTGAACAGGGGCGTGAACGCCGCGAAGGCGAAGATCTGGTCGAGCCAGGCCTCGGCGCCCACGCTCGGGTCGTTCGCGTTGAGCGTGCCCGGCGGGATCGGGAGCGTCGTCAGCGTCGGCGTGAGCAGGGCGTCGAACTGCGTGAAGAACTGCCCCACCTGCCGCGAGATCTGGTCGCGCGCCACGAGCACGTCGTGCAGATCCACCGCGCTCATCCGACGGCCGGCCTCGGCCATGTTCAGCGTCGTCGCCTCGACCATGTCGCGCCCCGGCGCGAGCCCGAGCACCGGGCAGACGCGATCGAACAGGTGCGCCTGGTACGACAGCAGCATGCGGAAGGCGATGCGGACCCGCTCCCAGTCGATCTCCGGCCGCGCCAGCACGACCTCGTGCCCCAGCTGCTCGCACAGCGCCGCGGCCCGGCGCACCGCCTGCTTGCACTCGTCGTGCACCGCCGCCCCGCTCCAGGTCGCGTCGGTGAACGCGATCCGCAGCCGCCCCGGCGGCGTGCGCGCCTCCTCCAGGAACGACCGCGCGGGCGGCGGCGCGAAGTACGGCGTGCCCGGGTCGGGCCCGGCGATCGCGTCGAGCAGCGCCGCGCTGTCGCGCACCGAGCGCGTCAGCGCGTGATCGGTGGCGAAGCCCAGCAGGACCTCGCCCTCGACCGGCCCGGTCGGGATGCGGCCGCGGGTGGGCTTCAGCCCGAAGAGGCCGCAGCACGAGGACGGGATGCGGATCGACCCGGCGACGTCGTTGCCGTGGGCCATGGGCACCATCCGCGCCGCCACCGCCGCGGCGGCGCCGCCGCTCGAGCCGCCGGGCGTGCGATCGAGCCGCCACGGGTTGCGCGTCGGCCCGTGCACGGCCGGCTCCGTGACCACGTTCATGCCGAGCTCCGGGGTGTTCGTCTTGCCCAGCGACACGAGCCCCGCGCGCCGGAAGCGCGTCATGAGCTCGTCGTCCGCGGGCGAGACGAGGCCCTGGAAGAGGCGAGAGCCCATGCCGGTCGGCGTGCCCGCGACGAGGATGCCGAGGTCCTTCACGAGGTACGGCACCCCGGTGAACGGCCCCTCCGGCAGCCCCGCGCGGAGCGACCGCTCCGCGTCCTCGCGCAGCGAGCCGATCACCGCGTTGAGCGCAGGGTTGACCTGCTCGATCGCGGCCGAGGCCACGTCCAGGAGCTCGGAAGGGGTGACCTCGCGCCGGCGGACCAGCTCAGCGAGGCCCAGGGCGTCGAAGGCGGTGTACTCGGAGATCTTCATGGTGCAGGTCCCTTATACGAGCCCGTCGCTCGCCGCGGGGTGAAGAAAGAAGCCATGCATCGCGCGTCCTTCCCCCGGGTGGACGCGAGGCGCTCGCGGCGATTGGTCGAGCCGAAGCAAGGTCATTCTCATGGAGCGACGTTACCGCGATGCGGGCGCGATCGCGAGCGTGCCAGACGCGGGCTCCGGCGGGTAATGGCGCGTCGTTGGTCGTTCGTGGGCCGCGCGCGCGGCGAGCGCCTTCGATGGACGGTGAGCTGTGATAGGGTCGCCGCCGTTGGGCCACTGTACGGAGGAACTTCCATGAGCACGATTGAGCGACATACCCCGGGCACCGTGTCGTGGGTCGATCTGATGACCCCCGATCTCGAGGGGGCGCTGAAGTTCTATGGCAGCATCTTCGGGTGGACATTCGAGGTCGGCCCGCCGGAGCTGCATCACTACACGACGTGCAACCTGGGCGGGCGCCGCGCGGCCGGCATGAGCAGGCGGCCCGAGGGCGTCGGAGTCCCCCCTGTATGGAACGTCTACTTCGACGGTGAGGACGCCGCGCAGCTCGCCGAGAGCGTCCGCGCGAACGGCGGGCAGGTCGTGATGGGTCCGATGGACGTGATGGACTTCGGCCGCATGCTCGTCGCGTCCGATCCGACGGGCGCGGTCTTCGGCGTCTGGGAGCCGAAGAACCACACCGGCGCGCAGGTCATCCACGAGCCCGGCTCGATGGTGTGGCACGAGGTCAACACCCGCGATCACAGGAAGGCGGCGGACTTCTACTGTCGCGTCTTCGGCCTCGAGGCGCGCAAGCTCGACGCGCCCGGGATCGACTACGTGACCCTCCACAAGGGCCAGAAGACAGCGGGCGGCGTGCTTCAGATGAACGAGCAATGGCCGGCCGACGTCCCGCCGCACTGGATGGCGTACTTCGCCGTCGCCGACGTCGACGCCTCGATCGCGCAGGTCGAGGCGCTCGGCGGCAAGATGCACGTCCCGCCGTTCAACACGCTCTACGGCCGGCAGTCGGTCGTCACCGATCCGTGGGGCGCCGCGTTCACCCTCATCGCGCCGAGCCAGCTCGCGGTCCAGTCATCCGGCTGAAGGCGCTCCCCGCGCCGCGGGGCGCGCGCAGCCGCTAGCCCGGAGCGGGCTTCTTGCGGCGGCGGCCTTCCGGCCGCTTCGGGGCCTGCGGCGCGGCAGGCTCGCCGTCTGGCAGCTTGCCGCTCCCCTGCTCGACCAGCTTCTGCTCGTACCAGGGTCGCGTCGAGTGCGCGCGGAGAACGTAGGCGAGCGCGAGGGCGCCAAAGAGCGGCAAGGCGATGTAGGCGGCCGAATGGACCGTCACGTCGGGGCCGACCGTGCTGGCCGACCGCCACGACGGGACATAGCGCGCCTTGATCCGCTCCAGCCCGCGGAGCCGGACGAAGTCGCCGTGGGACACCTCGTCCGAGAGGGCGGCGCCGTCGGCGGCGCGCATCGAGACCTCGTAGTGGGTGTTCTCGTCGTCTTCCTCGTTCTCGCGCAGCTGCGTCACGCTCACGGTGACCGTCTCCCCGAGCCAGCGGCGCGCGTGGAAGGGCGCGAACACGGCGTTGAACGCGAGCGCCGCCGCGGCGATCGCGACGGCCCACCGCAGGTGGAACGCCGCCCTGCGCGCGAAGCGCTGCCCGAGCGGCTCGGACGAGAGGAGCATGGGCCGCCCGTACGAGGGGGGCACGAGCAGGTATCCCTGCGCCCTCCCGCGGTATCCCTGGGTCGGCGCCTCGGGATCCGGCGCGCGCCGGAGCTCGCCGACCGCGAAGACCTGCTCGCCGGGCACGAGCTCGGCGACGCGGACGCGCTTCGTGCGATCGACGAGGATCATGCCGTCCAGCGCGTCGACGAGCATCACGTCCTCGTCCGGCTCCACCCGGACGCGAGCGCCGGAGGCGTGGCGGAGATAGAAGGGGTGGACCCGGACGTTGCGGTTGGTCTCGCTCCATTCGTGGCTCCAGACCCCGGAGCTCTCGGCCTCGGTCCCCTCCTGCTCGACCTCGACGCGCACGGCCACGTCCGCCCCTTGCTCCCGCTCGACGGTGCCCATGACGACGGCCTCGCCGGGCGCGAGCTCGACGTCGGGCCTGAACGAGGCCTCGGCCTGCGCGGCCGCGCGGCGCTCGCGGAGCGACCGCCGGAGCGCGATGAAGGCGAGGGCGAGCAGGCCGGCCGTCGCGACGACGTCCACCAGGAGCGACGACTGCCAGGCGTCGAGGTGGTAGCGGCTCACGAGCAGCCAGATCCGGTGTTCCATGGCCCGCCATGAGAGCGCAAACCGGGGCGCCCGTGCGAAAAACCCGGCGCCGCCGCGGCGTCGCCTCCTCGCCGACACGCGGACCGGCGCGGGGGCGATCGCCGGATGGAAGCGCGGCGCTGCCGCTGCGGCGATCGACCAGGAGCTCTTGCCCGCCGGCGCGTCCCGCGCGTACGTACACCCGATCGCGACGAGCTCCCGGAGGAACGATGTCCGCGCCGCCGTCTCCCCCGTCTTCCCCGTCTCCCCCGTCTCCCCCGTCTCCCCCGTCTCCCCCGTCTCCCCCGTCTGCATTCCGCGTCCACGAGCCCGCCGCGCCCGGGCCGGTCGTCGTCGAGGTCCCGCACGCGGGCCTGCTCGTGGACGATGTCTCGGCGCGCTTCACCCGCGTGCCGGAGCGCGCCCTCGCGGCCGACGCGGACGTCGCGGCCGACGCGCTCTTCGGCGACGTCGCGCTCGAGGGCGCCGCGCTCGTGGTCGCGACGCTGAGCCGCTACGTCATCGACCTCAACACCGCCCCGCGCGTGCCCACGCCGTACGAGGACAAGCTCCCCTACGGGCTGAGGGAGGTGCGGCGGCGCTCGGTGAGCGGCGAGCAGTGGTTCGAGAGCCCGCCGCCCCGCGCGGAGGTCGAGCGCCGCGTCCGCGACGTGTTCGAGCCGTACCACGCGGAGGTGGCCGCGCGCCTCGCGGCCGCGCGCGCGCGCCACGGCGTCGCGATCCTCGTCTCCGCGCACGCGTACCCCGACGTCCTCTTTCCGGGCGCGGCCGACGTCGTGCTCGGGACGCGGGGCGGCGCCAGCGCGGCCGGCTGGGCGCGCGACGCGGTCGCCGAGGCAGCGCGCGCGCACGGCCTGTGTTTGGCGCTCGACGAACCGTTCCCGGGCGGCCACGCCCTCGAGCGGCACGCGCGCCGCGACGAGGGGATCCACGCGCTCCAGATCGAGATCGCCCGCCGCCTCTACTGCGACGCGCGCACCCACGCGCCGCGCGCTGATGACGTCGCTCGCCTCCGCGCCTTCACCCGCGCCGTCGCCTCCGGGCTCGCGTCCGCCGCCGCGCGGTGAACCGTGGCGCAACCGCGGCGCAACCGCGGCCCGCGCGCCCGCCCCGCCCCGCGCAACCGCGGCGCGCGCCCGCCCCGCCCCGCCCCGCGCAACCGCGGCGCGCGCGCCCTCGGACGTCGCCGTCCACGGCGCCATGTTTCAGGTGTGCGTTTCTCCCACGCCGTCCCCCTCCGTCATGACGATGTGTCGGTGAGCATCCGATCGTTGACGCCGCGTCGCGGACCACGGAAATTCCGCCCTTAACGCCCATGCCAGGGATGGGGAGGCTTTCATGCGTCTCGACGGTTTCTCGCTTACTTGCTCGGCGCTCGCCGGCGTCACGTTCATCGGTTTCCGGGGCACCGAGCACGTCTCGCAGCCATACGAGTTCGAGCTCTTCTTCTCGGTCCCCGCGAACACTGACGCGCGCAAGGCGGTGGGCGAGCGGGCGACCGTCCGGGCGAACCGGGGCGAGGGGAAGGACCCGCTCGTCCTGCACGGCGTGATCGCGAGCGTCCGCCTCCTGCACCAGAACGCGGAGCGGGCGCTGTACCAGGCGCTGCTCGTGCCGAAGCTCTGGCTCCTGCGCCATTTCTGGCGCAGCCACGTCTTCACGAACCAGCCCGTCAAGGAGTTCCTCTCGGCGACGCTCACGAGCGGCGGGCTCGCGGCCAGCGAGTTCCGCTTCTCGATCGACGAGGGCGACTACCCGACCGAGGAGTTCGTCGCGCAGTACCGCGAGACGCACCTCGCGTTCTTCCACCGGTGGCTCGAGCGCGAGGGCCTCTACTACTACTTCGAGCACCCGGACGACGGGCCCGGCGAGGTGCTCGTCATCGTGGACGACCGCGGGCTGCACGACGAATTCCCGGGCGGCGGCGCGGTGCGCTACGTCCCGCTCTTCGGCGAGGACGTGACCGCGCCGCCGGGCCTGCACCACATCGAGCAGGACGTGCAGTGGCTCCCGAAGAGCGTCACCATCGCCGACTACAACTACTCGAACCCGTCGGCGTCGGTGAAGGGCGAGAGCAGCATCACCGCGAAGGGGCTCGGCACCATCCGCGAGTACGGCTACCGCGTCTTCATGCAGAGCGACGCCGAGCGCCTCGCGCAGGTGCGCGCGCAGTCGATCGGCTGCCGCGAGGTCACCCTCCGCGGCAGCGGCGACGTGCTCGGGCCGCGGGCCGGCTACAGGTTCTCGCTGGACGACCAGCCGGCCGACGTCGTCGACGACTGGCTCGCGCTCGAGGTGCACCACGCCGCGTCGGTCGCCGGGATCACGCCCGAGGTCGCGCGGCTGACGGGGCTGTCGGACAAGAACATCTACCGGATGAAGCTGCTCGCGATCCCGGCCGCCGTGCAGTTCCGCGCGCCGCAGGCGACGCCGTGGCCGCGCATCTACGGGTTCGAGAACGCGATCGTCTGCGGCCCCGCCGACAGCCAGTACGCGCAGATCGACGGCGACGGCCGCTACCTCGTGCGCTTCGAGTTCGACACGAGCGGGCTGCCCGACGCGCGCATCTCGACGCGGGTGCGCATGATGCAGCCCCACGGCGGGACGACCGAGGGCTTCCACTTCCCGCTGCGCAAGGGCACCGAGGTGATGATCGCCTTCCTCGGCGGCGACCCCGACCGGCCCTTCATCGCCGGCGTCGTGCCGAACGCGCACCGGCCGAGCGTCGTCGGCGAGCGCAACCTCAGCCAGAACATCATCCGGACGGGGAGCGGCAACCAGCTCGTGCTCGAGGACGAGGCGGGCAAGGAGTTCATCTTCCTCCACACGCCGAACAACCGCACCGGCATCTACATGGGCACCCCGAGCGGCGGCCACTCGTCGGTCTACACGGGCGACGGGGACTCGCAGGTCGGCTCGTTCCTGTCCCCCGAGAACGCCGACCCGGCGATCGCGGGCAGCAGCCTCGTCAGCGTCGAGTTCAGCTACCTCGAGACGACGGCGGCGAACGGCGGCTCCTGGATCGGCGGCGACTCCTGGGAGAACGTCGGCGGGAACAAGTCCAGCATGGTGGTGGGGAACCTCTGGGCGGGCGTCGGGGGGACCTACACGCTCCAGGTCACCGCCGCGGCGACGGAGACGTACTACGCGACGCGCACCACCACGATCAAGACGGGCCGCGTGGACACGGTCGAAGCCGGAGGGATGAAGCAGACGATCGCCGACGGGCTGAAGCAGACGATCACCGGCGGGAGCGACCAGAAGATCACCGGCGAGACGAAGCAAGACGTCCACGGCGTGTACACGCAGACGATCGAGCCGGAGGGCTCGTCGACGGTGACCGGGCCGTGGAAGCACAAGGTCACGGCCGAGAACTTCGACGACTACAAGAGCTGGAAGACGGAGGTCGCCACCACCTGGAACGGCCACTTCGCCGGGAACGTCGACCTGAAGAGCGACACGAGCTTCGTGATCAAGGCGCCCAAGGCGAAGATCACGGCCACCGACCTGAAGTGGGAGGTGCTCGGGATGACGTTCGACCTCACGCCGAACAAGCACGAGCTCTACATCTACAAGGGGGCGAGCGGCGTCCTGAAGACGGACCACGCCGTCATCTACCAGGCGGCGTACGGGCTGAAGCTCGACTTCGCGCTCGTGAAGGTCGAGAACGCGGGGGCCAAGAAGTACACCTACGGGGCCGTGATGAAGCAGACCGGCGCCTACCTCAAGCAGCAGGCCATCGGCGCGATCATCGGGGCGGTCCTCGCCCACCAGATCGCCATCACGAAGCTGTGAGCGCGGATGCGAGTCGTTAAACCCCTCAAGGTCCCGGCGCTCACGCGCGTCGTCGAGATCGCGCGCCGGCTCAGGTTCCACGTGGGCGCCATGGTCGCGTTCCCCCTCGACGCGCCGCGCGCACTCCTCGACGAGATGACGTTCTGGCAGGCCGCGACGGCGGAGCTCGGCGGCATCACGCTCGACGACAGCATCGCGAAGGCGCGCGGCGAGCTGCTCGTGGCGGGCCGGTGCCATGCCCCGGAGGGCCGCCGCGTCGCCGCGTCGTTCGTCCGCGCGCGGCTCGGCTCCATCGACAAGCGCCTGGCCGTGCTCGGCGACCGGTACTGGACCGGCCGCGGCTTCACCGAGCCCGAGCCGTTCTCGGACATGCCCATCGACTGGGCGCGCGCGCTCGGCGGGCCCAGGGATCCGTCGAACCCCTACGGCAAGGGGCTCGAGGAGATCGAGCGCGGCGGGCAGCGCGTCCGGCCCCTCCCGAACGTGGAGCACTACGGCGCGCTGATCCGCTCGCCGGGCGACCGGCCGGGCCCGGCGTCCTTCCTCCCGATGGATGTGACGTTCGCGCAGCGCCGCGCCCGCGCCGGGACGTACGGCGCGGACTACGCCGAGAAGTGGGCGCCCGGCCTGCCGCCGGACCTCGACCCGCTGTTCTTCAACGTCGCGCCGAGCGACCAGTGGAGCGCCGAGCCTTTCCGGGGCGACGAGGCGTTCCTCGTGGAGAACATGCACGCGTCGCGGCCGCGCATCGAGGGCGCGCTCCCCGGCCTCTGCGCGCGCGTGTTCGTCACCCGCCGCGACGCGGCCGGCGACGCGTTCGCGGAGATCCCGGTCCGCTGCGACACGGTGTGGCTCTTCCCCTCGGCCAACCTCGGCGTCGTGATCTTCCACGGCGCGACGCCGGTGGCCGACGACGACGCGGCGGAGATCGTCGACCTCGTCGTCGCGTGCGAGGAGATCGGCCGCCCGCGGCCGATCGAGCACTACCGCGAGGCGCTCGCCCGGCGGCTCGACAAGGACAGGGGCGCGATCGCGGGCCTCAGCGACAGCGACCTCATGCCCTCGCGCGAGTCGGGCGTCGCGGCGAACGTCGCCGGGCTCGACCTCATGCAGTGGATCAAGAGCGAGAACCTGGCCGCGCAGAACCAGCGGCGCGGCGCGGAGCGGGACCGGGAGCGCCGCCGCGAGGAGCTCCTGGCGGACGGCATCGACCCGGCGCGCTTCGGCCTCGACGAGCCGCTGCCGCAGCCGGAGCCGCCGCCGCCCGTCGACGATCTCGACGCGCTGGTCGTGTACCTGGACGCCACGTCCCGCAAGCTGGAGGAGGAGGAAGCCAGGGTCGCGCGCATGAAGGAGGAGGCCGAGGCGCGCGCGAAGGCGAAGGCCGCGGAGCTGGAGGTGTCCGAGGAGGCGCTCCGGCGCGGCGAGTCCGACGAGGAGGCCCAGGGCGGCCCGCCGGCGTTCTCGGCCCGAGCGCAGCTCCAGCAGTACGCCGAGCTGGCCGAGGCGGGGCGCCGCGGCGGCGTGCCCAACCTGGAGCTCGAGGCGATGCTCGCCGATCCGGCGTTCCACGAGCAGCTGGTCCGCCTGGAGCAGACGGTGCGCGACGGCTACCGCGGCGCGGCGCACCTGACGCCCCCCGCCCGGCCGATGACCTCCGAGGCCGCCCAGATGGCGCGCGTCGTCGTCGAGGCGGCGCGCGAGGCGGGCGAGCCGCTCGACGAGCGCGACCTCACCGGCGCCGACTTCCGCGGGCTCGACCTGCGGGGGATGAGCTTCAAGCGCGCGTTCCTCGAGGGGGCCGACCTGCGCGGCTGCGACCTCTCCGGCGCGTCGCTCGAGGGCGCGGTGCTCGCGAAGGCCGACCTCACCGGGGCGAACCTGACGGGCGCGCGCCTCCGGGGCGCGAACCTGGGCAAGGCGAGCCTCGAGGGCGCCGTGCTCGAGCAAGCCGACCTGACCGAGGCGATCCTGATGGGCGCGCGGCTCGCCGGGGCGCGGCTCGGGCGCGCGCGGCTCGAGCGCGCCGACATGCTGCAGGTGAGCTGGGACGGCGTGGACCTCTCCGGCGCTGAGCTCGTGACCTGCACGTTCCTCCAGTCGAGCCTCGTCGGGGCGAACCTCTCCGGCGCGAACCTCGAGCGGACGATGCTGCTCGAGTGCGCGCTCGAGGGCGCGGACTTCTCGGGCGCGCGGCTGGACAAGGCGACGCTCATGAGCTGTACGGGGGCGCGGGTCCGCTTCGCGGGGGCGCGCTTCTCCGAGGGGGTCGCCATGCACAAGAGCGGCCTGCCCGAGGCCGACTTCCGCGACGCCGTGCTCGACAAGACGTGCTTCCGGACGACGGACCTGCGCGGCGCGCGCTTCGATCGCGCGCAGATGACGATGACCGATCTCTCCGAGGCGGACGCGACGGGCGCGATCTTCGACCGCGCCGTCATGAAGGGCGCGCTCCTGATCCGAGCGAACCTCGACCGCGCCTCGCTGCGCGGGTGCAACCTGACCGAGGCGCTCCTCTCGAAGTCGCGCATGGCCGGCGCCGATTTCACGGGCGCGCAGCTCTGCCGCGCCGATTTCAGCCGCGCGCGCGGGGACAGCCGGACGACGTTCGCCGAGGCGGCGGTCGAGTTCACCCGGTTCGACAGGCAGGGGGCTCCTGCCGTGGGAGGCGCGACATGAACCGCGACGAGCTGCTCGACAAGGTGCGCCACGGCGAGCCGATCCAGGCCGAGGACCTCTCCGGGCTCGACCTGACGGGCGCGGACCTCTCGGGCGCGGTGTTCGATCGCGTCCGCCTGCCGCGCGCGCTGCGGGGCGCGCTCATCAAGGAGTCGTCGTTCTCGGAGTGCGACCTGTCGGGCGCGGACATCACCGGCGCCGACCTGCACCTGACGACCTTCTTCCAGTGCCGCCTCGACGGGGCCGCGCTGTCGGGCTCGAAGCTCGTCGGCGTTGGCTTCGTCGAGTCGACGTTCGAGGGCGCCTCGCTCTCGGGCGTGGAGGCGCCGGTCGCGACCTGGACGAAGTGCTCGCTCGAGCGCGCCTCGTTCGAGGGGGCGAACCTCGACCGGACGAACCTCATCGAGGTCACGTTAGGCGGCGCGAATCTGTCGCGCGCGAACCTCGAGAAGGCGACGATGTACAAGCTCGACCTGCGCACCGCGCAGCTCGACGGCGCGAACCTGACGCTCACGACGCTGCTCGAGTCCGACCTCGGCGCGCGGGCGTTCCAGGGGATCAGGCTCTTCCGCACGCAGTTCATGCGCGGCAGCGTCGCGGGCTCGAGCTTCGCGGGCTGCGACGCGACGCAGTGCAACTTCACCGGGGTCGACGTGTCGGGCTGCGATTTCTCGGACGCGGTCCTGACGCAGGCGCTCTTCGGCGAGGCGAAGGCGGCGAAGGCGCGGTTCACGCGGGCGCGGCTCCAGAACGCCATCTTCGAGAAGGCGGTGCTCGCCGAGGCCGACCTCTCCGGCGCGGAGCTCGTCGAGGCGTACGCCGCGTTCGCCTCGTGCCCCGGCGCGCGCTTCGTCGGCGCGAAGCTCACGTACGCGGACTTCTCGCACTGCGACCTCTCCGGCGCGGATTTCACGCACGCGTCGATGTTCCGCACGAAGCTGCACCGCGCCCGCCGCGACGGCGCGCGGATGCCGAGCGGGGCGGGCTGGCTCGGCGACGACGAGAAGCTCGCCGCGCTCGAGGACTGGAAGCCGCGGCGCGGCGGCGAGCGCGACGCACAGCGCCAGTGAGCCGTTGATCATGATGAAGAACCCCCTGAAACTGGCCTGGCGGCGCGCTCGCCCTGGACGGGCGGAGCCAGGCCGAGGAGACCCGAGATGCAGAGCACGGCGTCCCGCGAGCCCCTGACGGTGGCACACGACGACAGCGCCCAGGACGACCTCCTGGCCGCGGTGGATCTGCCGTCGCTCGAGCCCTCTTCCGCGCCGCGGCGCGCGCCGTCGCTCGAGACGGGCGTCGTCCGGGGCACGGCGTCGGGGCTCCTTGTCGAGCTCGGCGGCGGGCCTGTCCTGGCGCGGCGCGCGAAGAGCTGTCTCGTCGCCCCCGACGCGGGGGATCGCGTGCTCTGCGCGACCGACGGCGATCAGGTCTTCGTCCTGGCGGTGCTCGAGGGCGAGGCCGGCGCGACGACGCGGATCGTCGCCGAGGGCGACCTGAAGGTGCAGGCGACGGGCCGGCTCGGGCTCGGCGCGGGCGATCAGATCGAGATCGCCGCTGCGCGGGAGGTGGGGGTCTTCGCGGGCAAGCTCCAGGTCCGCGCGCAGGCGGCGGCGGCGGCGATCGAGGAGCTCGGGATTGTCGGCCGGTCGCTCGACGCGCACCTCCAGAAGGCCGTCGTCGTCGCCGAGCGCATCGAGACGCGCGCGGACCGCCTCGTCCAGCGGGCGAAGCAGGCGTTCCGCTTCATCGAGGCGCTCGAGCAGGTGCGCGCGGGCGTCTTCGACCTCCGCGCGGAGGGGCTCGCGGCCGTGCGCGGGGAGAACACGATCGTCGCGGCGCGGACGCTCGCGAAGCTCGACGGCGAGCAGGTCAAGATCGGCTGAAACGGCGCGCCGCGCGGCGCCGCGGACGCCAGCAAGGACGAGGGATAAAGCGATGCTCGCGAAGACGACCGCAGGGGGGATGTGCCTGGCGTTTCCCGACGTGTGCCTGACCCCCACGCCGGCGCCGGTGCCGATCCCGTACCCGAACATCTCGCTCCACCCGATGAGCGTGCTCTTCGTGCCGAACGTGCTCGTCACGTGCGCGCCGGCGCACAACATGCTGACCGTCGCGCCGCTCACGATGGGGGACAACCCGGGCGTCGCGCTGGGCGTGGCGTCCGGCATGGTGATGGGCCCGTCGCGCAACATCACCGCGGCCTTCACGGTGATCGTCGGCTGCGCGCCGATGACGCGCCTGACGAGCCTCTCGCTCCAGAACAGCACGAACACGGTCGGGATGGCGATCGTGCCGAGCGTCACCACCGTCATCGTGCTCTCCCCGTGACCGTCGCGCGCTCGATGCCCGAGATGGACGCGCCTGCGCCCGAGAGGGGTCCGCTCGCCCAGGCGCTCGCGATGCTGGACGAGGCGATGCGCTCGCCGCGGGGCAGCAGCCTCGATCCGGAGCGGCGCCGCGTGGCGGCCCGGCTCGCCGATCTCGCGCGCTGCGAGGACGACGAGCTCCAGGCGTTCGCCAGGCGGCACCTGCCCGGCCGCGCCGTGGACGAGCCCGCGCTGCGCGCGGCGCGCGAGATGGTGATGGCGATCGGCCGCGTCCTCGGCCCCGAGGGCGAGAGCGCCGAGGCGCTGGGCGTGCTCGAGGATGCGCACCGCGTCCTCGACGAGCGGCTGGCGGACGCGAGGCGCGTTGCGGCGCTGCGCGAGGCGGAGGCCGCCGCGGCGGCGACGAGCGCTGCGGCCGCGACGACGAGCGCGCCGGCGCTGGTCGAGGGGCCGGCTCGCCCGGGCCTGCCGTTCGCGTCCGCGCCGGTCGGCGTGCCGGTGCCCCCGCCCGCGCCCATGGCAGCGCTGGCGCCCGCGCCTATCGCCGTGCCCGTGGCGATGCCGGCGCCCGTGCCCGCGCCGATGGCGGTGCCGGCGCCCGTGCCCGTGCCCGTGCCTGCGCCGGTCGCCGTGCCCGTGCCCGCGCCGATGGCGGTGCCGGCACCCGCGCCGGTCGCTGTGCCCGTGCCCGCGCCGATGGCGGTGCCGGCGCCCGCCCCGCTGGCGTTTGCGCCGGCCCCTGTGCCGCCTGCGCCCGTCCCGGCGCCTGCACCCGCGGTTTCGCCGCTGTCGATCACGATGCCCGCGACGGTCCCAGAGCCCGCGCCGGCCCCCGCGTCGGATCCTCCGTCGGAGGAGCCGCCGGCTTCTCGGACCGAGCCGCCGGGGCCGTCGACGGACTCGCCGGCGTGGAGCGCGGAATCCAGGCCTGCCGGCAGGACGAGCCCCGAGTCGGTGAGGCTCGTCGATTCGGCGCTGCCCTTCATCCAGGTGGCGTCCGAGGAGCGCCCGCGGCCGCCCGTGGCGCGCTTCGATTCGGCCCTTCCTTTTCAGCCCGTCGTGAGCCCCGGCGAAGCGCCGTCCCACGACCTCCCCCCGAGGCCCTCGCACCACGCTCCGGCGGCGGCGTCGCCCCAGCCCGAGCGTCCCGCCGTGGCGGCCGGTCCGAGCACCGCGCCCGGCACCAGCCCGAGCGTCGCGCCCGCCGCCGGCCCGAGCGCCGCGTCCACCGCCAGTCCGAGCGTCGCGCCCGCCGCCGGCCCGAGCGCCGCGTCCACCGCCAGTCCGAGCGTCGCCCCGGCGTCTGCTCCGAGCGCCGCGACCTCCGGGGATCCCGTCAGCATGCGCGCGCCGCCCCCGCTCACGCTCAACCAGTACGCCGGGCTCGTCGTCGCGTGCGAGCTGTACCCCGCGTACGTGGAGAGCACGCAGGCGCGCTACGGCGTCCCGACCCCCGCCGCGCGCGCCGCCCTCGACGCGTTCTGGGCCGGCCGCCTCGCCGCCGATCCGGCGCTCGCCCAGCGCTGGCCGGAGCTCTGCGAGGCCGCGCGCAGGTATTTCCTGCAATCGCGCTGAACGCCGGCGCCGCCGGCGCGGCGGAGGGGTGCGCTCCCGGAGCCGCAGCGGCTCATCCGTCGTCGTCTGTCCTCGTGCTCGTCTCTCATTTGCCCGCGCATGCGCGTCTTGCGCCCTTCGCTTGCGCGCCCGTCCGGGGACCTCGCGGCCATCGACGCGCTCGACCTCGTCTCGTCTCGTCGCGCCCGCGCCCGCGCGCGTGAGGCGCCGAGTCATGAAATGGTGATGCGCGATCGATGAGGTAATGAAACGTCGGGGGCCAGATGGTGAGATGTGAATTGTGAGGTGATAAGATGTATTGTGTGAGACGTGGGGTATGGAGCGTTCGAGTGCGGCGATATGCCCCTTGGCGTGCAGGCGCGTGAACAGGGCCACGAGCGGGCGCGGTGCTCGACGAGACAGGCTCTCTCTCGCTGTGGTTCTGTCGTCAGGGCGAGGCGGGGCAGGCGGCGAAACCTCGGTGACCTCGCCGCGGATCAGCGCGAGCCAACGGTTCTTGACGATCGACCGCTCTTGCGTCCTCTCGCCCCGCTGGGCGTGACGCGGTCACGTCGCTGGGGTACGCGAGCTACCGGGCGTCACCCTGAGCGTGAGCGCCGGGAGGTTCGCAGATGGATCTGAATTTGAAAGACAAGGTCGTCCTCGTCACGGGGGCCAACGGCTTCGTCGGGCACCACGTCGTCAAGCGTCTGTGCCAGGAGGGCATGCGGGTCCGCGCCCTGGTGCGGCGCCCGGAATCGCGGGCGGAGCTCGAGCCCGTGGGCGCCGAGGTGGTCCTGGGCGAGCTGGCGGACAGGCTCGCTCTGGACAAGGCCGCGCGCGGCGCGCATTTCATCGTGCATTGCGCCGCGACAAACACGCCGGATCTGGCCGAGGCCCGGCGGGTGAACGCGGAGGCCACCGCGACCCTCGCCGAGGCCGCGCTGGCGGCAGGCTGTGAGCGCTTCGTGCACATCTCGACGGTCGCCGCGTATCCGCTCATGAACGCGAGCGGCGTCGTGACCGAGGCCGCGCCGCTCACGACCGAGGGCGACGCCTACGCGGTGACCAAGGCCGAAGCGGAGCGGGCGCTGTCCGCGGTGGCGGCCCGAGGCCTCCGCACCGTCGTCCTGCGCCCGGCCGTCGTCCTCGGCGTACACCCCACGTCCTTCTGGGGCACCCGGTTCCCGCAGGCCATCGCGGCCGGCCAGTTTCCCCTCGTCGACGGCGGGGAGCGCACGATGGGCTATCTCCACATCAGCAGCCTGGTCGAGGCGGTGGTCCGCTCCCTGGGCGTCGACGAGGCGATCGGGCAGGCGTTCAACCTCCTCGACGGCCACTTCCGCTGGCGCGAGTACACCGCGTTCTTCAGCGCCGGCCCGCTGCCCGCCGCCGCGGCCGAGCAGGTGCCTGGGTTCCTGAGCTTCCGTGGGACCTTCTCGACCGAGATGGCCCAGCGCGTGCTCGGCCTCGCCCCAAAGGACACCTTCGCATCGAGCATGGCCGAGATCACCAGCGCCCCCTGGCAGGCATAGCCGTGTCGAGGGCGCGCTGAGCGCGGGCCCTCGACACACGGTATGCAGGCTGGCTTACAGTGAGCGGCGCGGGCTGCGTCACGATGGTATTGTCCTGGGCATATGCTTCATCGCGGCCCACCCGTTGAGCCCTTCCGGGGCGCCGTCAGCCCTGCAGCGTCGACTTCGAGCGGCATCGAGCAGCCTCACGGTGCGCGGCCGAGCCGAGCAGCTGGCGATGGCGCTCGCCCAGGTATTCAGCGGCATCCAGCGGCTCATCCCGCCTGTGTGCGCCGCGGCGAGCGCCGCGCACACAGGCCCCCTCCGCGGCGGCGTGGCCCGGGGCGCGAGCCGGGTTTCGGTGCGGAGCAGCGCGCTGAGCGTCTAGCCATCGAGGTGCTCATCGTGTAGAGAAGGTATGCTGGCTACTTGGCTCACCTACTTCGGATATTTCCAGGCTACGGGGGTGGGATACCCGGGGGTAAGGCGTCGAGCCACGTCGCACCGCCAGTGCCTGCCAATCAAGCGATAGTTTTTCAATCAAGCAATAGTTCTTATAAACTCGTATACAGGAACGTTTCCGGATGATAACCTAAACTTTGCCGTTATTCGGCCTTGAGGCTGGGACCCAGCTCCGAAAGGGGGACCATCATGGTGTTTTCCTGTGCACGAATCGTTGCGCTCCTCGCTGTTCCTCTGGTGACTGCCGCCTGCATCGGCGCAGAGGTCGACGAAGAATCGGAAGAGCTGCTCGGGGAGGACCAGAGCGCTATAGAAAGCGATAACGGCTTCCTGCCGAACGCGCTGAACATGAACGCGCTGAACATGAACGCGCTGAACATGAACGCGCTGAACATGAACG
This sequence comes from Sorangium sp. So ce1153, assembly GCF_051521595.1. Taxonomy (NCBI): domain Bacteria; kingdom Pseudomonadati; phylum Myxococcota; order Polyangiales; family Polyangiaceae; genus Sorangium; species Sorangium sp. So ce1153. The sequence goes on along the minus strand of NZ_CP150361.1, from coordinate 8,609,126 downwards.
CGCTCAACCCGACGGCGCTCAGCTCGGCCTCGCTCGCGTCTATCAAGAATTCGGGCCCGAGCGGCGCGCTGTCGAGAGATCTCATGCGCTACCTCGTGAGCTGTTCGCTCCGCCCGGACCAGACGTTCTCGTTCTCGTGGACCGACAGCGCCGGGGTTGTCCACCCGGAGGTGTACCGCGGCGAGCTCGGGATCGCGCACTGGTGGGCAACCGGCGCCATCACGAACGATACCTATGTACAGCGTCAGATCACGGCTTGCATCGCCGCGCGGGTGAACTGGTACGGCGTCCATGTGACGATCTCTCTGCGCAACGCGGAGACAGCGTCGATGGGTTCGTCGCCAGCGGAGCGCGCGGCCTATACGGTGAGAGAGGGTGCGTTCTGGGGAAACCTCTTCGCTTCGACGCCCTACGTGCGGTCCTGCTACTCGCCAGCAGGCGTGGCGCGCGCGCGCCAGCTGCAGCGCGACTGCGCGGCCGGTCACGTCACCGTTGACCCGGCGACCGGGGCCACGACCACGCAGCAGTGCGGCCCCATGACGATCGTGGGCTCCTGCGATGTGCTATGCAACAGGGTGGACGCCAACGGAGGCTTCTATGCCGGCTGCCTCGAGAACCCAGCCACCTCGGCATGGGTGCGCACGGACGTGGTGGTCACGTCGTTCTTGACCCCGTAGGGGAGTGATGCGCTGGGAAGCCCTGCGAGGGGAGGAGCCGGAAGGCGCGGCCGTGAAGGTCGGGCGCTGCCCGGCGTGCGGACGGCGTAACCAGGGCTCGTGCCCCGAGTGCGCGCCGCCTGCTCGGCGGCTGCCCGGCGAGTCGAGCCCTCCGGACGTCACCGCGGTCGTCCCGGTGTCGCTGCCGCGGTTCGCCGGATACTGGACCCGCAGGGTGCTGGGGCAGGGCGGCTTCGGCTTCGTGTTCGAGGCCGAGCCCGAGGACGGCGGGCCGCCGGTGGCCATCAAGCTGGCGCGCGCCGACCGCCGCGGCGCCGGCGCGCAGCTCCAGCGCGAGATGGAGGCGCTGTCGGCCGTGGGCGCCCCCCACGCGCCGGCAGTGCACGCCTCGGGCACGCTGGACGACGGCTCTCCTTACGCGGTGCTCGAGCGCATCGCGGCGCCGACGCTCGCCGCGCGCCTCTCGTCGCGCCCCGCTCCGCGGGTGGACGAGGCCGCCCGGCTCGGGATCGCGACGCTCGCCGCCCTGGAGGCGGTGCACGCGCGCGGCTACGTGCACTGCGACCTGAAGCCCGAGAACCTCTTCGTCGACAGCGCGGGGCAGGCGACGATCATCGACTTCGGCATCGCCCGCGTGGTGGGGCGCCGCGGCGATGCGCCGGACGACGACCTGGGGATCGGGACGGCGGAGTACATGGCGCCCGAGCAGTCGGCGGGACGGGCGGACCTCGACGCGCGCGCGGACATCTACGCGATGGGCGTGATCCTGTACGAGCTGTTCGCGGGGCGGCCGCCGTTCTGGGGGCCTCGCGCGGCCGTGCTGGAGGATCACAAGAGCCGCAGGCCCCCGCGCCTGTCGTCGCGCGTGGCCGTGCCCCAGGCGATCGAGGAGGTGGTGCACCGCTGCCTGGCCAAGGAGCGCGGCGAGCGGTTCGCGAGCGCCACCGAGCTCCGCGCCGCGCTGGAGCGCGCGCTCGGGGACGAGCTCGCGCCGAGCGAGCGCGAGGGGCCGCGCTCCGAGGCAGGCGCCGAGCGGCGCGCGGTGGGGCTCCTGTTCTTCGAGGGCGCGGCGGACCGGATGGCCGTGCAGCGCCGGATCCGCGCGCTCGGCGGCGAGCTCGCGCACGCCTCGGGCTCGCGCTACGTGGCCGTATTCGGGCACGAGGGCGCGGCGAGCCCCGCGCGTCACGCGCAGCGCGCGGCCGACGAGCTGCTGCGAGGAGGGCTGTGCGCGCGGGTGATGATCGACCTGTCGCCCGTGTCGGTGCAGGTCCGGCCGGGCGGGGCAAGGCGCTTCCTGAGCCCGCTCTTCTCGCGCGCCGACCGGTGGCCGCCCGCTTCCGGCCCGCTGGGCGCGTTCCTCACGCCCGCCGCCGTGGCCGCGCTCCCCGAGGCGCCCCTCGCGGCGGGAGACCAGCGCGGGCCAGGGCGCCGGCCCGACGAGCAGGCGCGCGACGAGGACCCGCGGGAGACGACGAGCCCCGACGCGTTCGTCGGCCGCCGCGACGTCCTCGATCAGCTCCTGCGCAGCGCCGACGAGGCGCTGCGCCTCCGGCAGCCCACGGTGGTGTCCGTGGTGAGCGAGCCCGGCTACGGCAAGAGCCGCCTGTTCGTCGAGCTCGGCAAGCAGCTCCGGGAGCGCCTGCCGCACGCGCAGCTCATCGATCTGCGCGGGCAGGAGCCGACGAGCGGCGTATCGGACGCGACGCTCCACGAGCTCGTGCGCGAGGCGCTCGACGTGGGCGAGGCGCCCCCGCAGAGCGGCGTGCGCGCGGCGCTCGCGGAGCGGCTCGGTCCGCAGCTCGGCGAGGAGCTCGGCTCGGGGCTGGCGATGGCGCTCGGCTGGGTGGATGAGCGGACCGGCGGCGAGCTCTACCCCGAGCTCAAGGCGCTCCAGGCCGCGCCCGGCGCGCTGCGCTCTGCGCGCGTGCGAGCGGCGGGCGAGTGCCTGCGCCGGAGCGCGGCCGACACGCCCCTCGTCGTCATCCTCGACGACGCGCACTTCGCCCAGGATGCGACGCTCGCGGCGCTGGAGTACGCCGCGCTCGCGGACGGCGCCGCGCCGCTTTGGATCTGCGCGATGGGGCGGCCTGTCTTCGAGGAGGCGCACCCGTCCTGGGGCGAGCGCGCGGCGCGGCGCGAGCGCGTTCGGCTCGAGCCGCTCGACCCGGAGAGCGCGCGGGCGCTCTGCCGGCGGCTGCTCCTGCCCGCGCGCGACGTGCCGGAGCCTGCGATCGATCGCCTGCTCGAGCGCTCGCAGGGGGTGCCCCTCTTGCTCGTCGAGCTCGTGCACGGGCTCAGGCGAGAGGGGATCCTGCGGCGGCACCCGCGGGGCGACGCGTGGTACCTGGCCACCGACGAGCTCGAGCGGTTGCCCGTGCTGCCGCTCATCGACCCGCTGGCGCAGGGCGAGATGGCGGCGCTCGGGGCGGCGCTCGGGGCGCACGCGCGGCTCATCTCGCTGCTCGGCGCCGAGGTGATGATCGACGAGATCGCGGGCGTGCTGCGCCATCTGGATCGGCGCGGCGAGGGCGACGCCTTCCCGCTCGACGCGCGCGTGGGGACCGAGCGGCTGCTGAAGGCGGGCGTGCTGGCCACCGACCGGAAGGGCCGGCTCGGCTTCCGCCACTCCCTCGTGCGCGAGGCGATCGCGCGCGGCGTCGACGAGGCCGAGCGGCGGCGGATCCACCTGGCCGCGTACGAGCACCACCGCGAGGCGGCCCACGAGAGCTCGGAGCAGCGGCGGTTCAAGATCGCGTACCACGCGGCCGAGGCCGGGCTCGCCGAGATCGCGGAGGAGGCGTACCTGGAGCTCGCCGAGCGCGCGCGGGCGCGGCACGCCTACGTCGAGGCGGAGCTTCAATACAGCCGGGCGCTCGCGCAGCCGGTCGAGGAGCGCGGCGCGCGGCGCAGGGCGGCGTACCGGGGCCGGGGGCTGATGCGTTATCGGCTGGGGCGCTACCACGACGCGCTCGGCGATCTAGGGCGCGCGCGCGAGATGGCCTCCCTCGAGGGCAACGTGACCGAGCAGATCGAGATCCTGCTCGACGAGGCGACGGCGTTCGACTGGATGGACGACTACGGGCGATCGAAGGAGCGGATGGAGGAGGCGAAGGCGCTCGCCACGGGCGCGCTCCCGCCCGCGCTCTCGGCGCGCCTCACCATGGGGGCGGCGCTCGCGTTGCACCGGGAGAGTCGAGAAGAGGAAGCTGCGCAGGAGTTCGAGATGGCCGCGGCGCGGGCCGACGCCCTGGGCGACGAGGGCTACGAGACGCTGGTCGTGTCGCTGATGGTCCTGGGCTTCATCTATCAGGGGCTGGGCAAGCTGGATGAGGCAGGGGCGGCGCTGGAGCGGGCGATACAGATGTGCCAGGCCCGCGGCGACCTCCTGCACCTCGCGACGGCGATCAACAACCGGGCGCTCCTGCGCGCGTGCCTCGGGGACAACGAGGGGATGATCCTCGATCTGTGCCGCCTGCTCTCCATCTCGCGCGAGCTGGGTATCGGGAAGGTGGAGCTCGTCGGCGAGTTCAACCTGGGCGAGTACCTCTACCTGATGGGCAACCTGGACACGGCGATGTCGCACGTGGAGCGGGCGGTCGCGCTGGAGCGCCATCAGCGGGGAGAGGAGGCGCGGCCCGTCGTGGAGCTCCTCCTGGCGCGGTTGCTCCTCTACAAGGGTGACGAGGGCAACGCGCGGGAGATCATCGAGGCGATCCAGCGCCAGCAGGCCAAGGCCGCGGCGGACGGGCGCGGGGGCATGGAGATGGCCCCCTCGGAAGAGGTGCAGTGGTCGATGATCGACCTGGCGACGCGGGACGCGAGCGACGAGGCGTGGGACGAGCTCGAGGAGCGGTCGGCGCGCTTCTCCGTGGGGCAGGAGCAGATCGAGGTCATCGAGGCGCGGGCGCGCGCCCTCTCCCGGCGCGGCCGCCACGAAGAGGCGCGCGCGGCGCTCGCGCGGGCGATCGACGTGGCGGGGAGGATCCCGAACGTGATGCGCGAGCGGCTCGAGCGGCAGCGAGGGGCCTAGGGCTCGTCGAACACCTCGCGGACCTCCGCGGCCGTGCCGTCGCCCGCCACGCGCAGGAAGCGCTCGCCCAGCTCGACCGCCGCCTGCCTGGACGCCACCTCCACCAGCGCGAACCCCGCGACGAGCTCCTTGGCCTCGGCGAAGGGCCCGTCGACCACGGTGACCTTTCCGCCGGAATGCCGGAGGCGCGCGCCGGCCGCGCTCGGCTTGAGCCCCTCGGTCGCCAGCAGGACGCCGTCGCTCTTGAGCTGCTCGATGAGGCGCCCCATCTCGGGCAATACCATGCACGCGGGCGCGGCCGCCTCGGTGTCCGCGTCGGCCTTGAACATGATCATGAATCGCATGGTCCGTGTCTCCTCTGTGGGGGTGCGGCGTGGGCGTCTGACGATGTGCAGGCTACATCGGGCTCGATGCCCGTGTGCTCTCCGGAGGGAGAGGCGAAGTACGGCAGAGCGCTCTGGAGCGATCGCCTCGAGGACCCGCGCGCCGTGTTCGTCTCGCGCGACGCCTGAGCCGGGATGGCGCGACCGGGCTCAGCCTGGGTCGCGTCAGAACGAGACCGGCAGCGCGACGGGCCCGCGCACGAGGAGGCTGGGGCGGAGCTGGATGGACTCCAGCGGCACCCTGAGCGCCAGATCCGGCATCCGCCGGAGGATCGTGCCGATGGCGATCTGCCCTTCGAGGCGGGCGAGCGGCGCGCCCAGGCAGTAATGGACCCCCAGACCGAACGCGATGTGCCGGTTCGGCTCGCGCGCGAGGTCGAGCGTCTCCGGCGACGGCGTGAGCTCCGGATCGCGGTTCGCGGACCCGAGCACGACGACCACCAGATCCCCCCTCGGGATCGCCGCGCCGCCGAGCTCCACCGGCTCCCGCGCGAACCGGAACGTCGCCGTCTCGACAGGGCTGTCGTAGCGCAGCAGCTCCTCGATCGCGGTCTTCATGAGCGACGGGTCGGCCCGGAGCTTCTCGCGCTCGGCCGGGTGCGTGAGCAGCGCGAGGATGCCGTTGGCGATGAGGTTGACCGTCGTCTCGTGGCCCGCGACGAGCAGCAGGAACACCATCGAGAGCAGCTCCTTCTCGTCGAGCTTGCCGGCCCCCTCCTCCTCGACATGGACGAGCGCGCTCAAGAGGTCCTCCCTCGGGGCCTGGCGCCGCTCTTCGACCATCGCGAGGATGTAGTCCTTGAACTCCTTGAGCAGCGTGCCCACGCGCTCCATCTTCTCCCGCGTGGGCACGCCGCCGACGACGGCGTCCGACCACGCGCGGATCCGGTACCTGTCCTCGGCGGGGACGCCCAGCATCTCGGCGATGACGATGATGGGCAGCGGGAAGGCGTAGTCGGCGATGACGTCCATCTCCCCTCGGCCCTGCACCTCGTCCAGGAGGCCGTCCGCGATGGCCTGGATACGGCCCCTCAGCCCCTCGACCAGCCGCGGCGTGAACGCCTTGTTCACGATCGCCCGGAGCCTCGTGTGGGTCGGCGGGTCCATGTTGAGCATGTGCCGCTCGAGCAGCATGCGCTCGTTGTCCGCGCCGAAGAGCTCCAGGCCGAGGGACATCCAGTCCTTCACCAGGCGCTCGTCCTTCAGCGCGGCCACGCAGTCCTCGTACCGCGTGACGAGCCAGAGGGCCCTGCCGTCCGGCAGCGTCGTGCGGTGCACGGGCTCCTCCGCTCGAAGGCGGGCATAGATGGAGTAGGCGTTGGCCTTGAACTCAGGGCTCGCGAGGTTCACCGGGTCGATCTTGGGCACGGTCGGCTGTCCTCCGGGAGGTGTCGAGGTGGGCTCTCCTCGCCGGACCTTATCACGCACGGCGCCCCATCGACGCGCCCGTCGCCGTCGTGCGCAATCGTGCTCAGGCACGCGCAGGCACGCGCGCGGCGGAGCCCGACGCGCGCTATCCGCTCCTGAGCCAGCCCTGCTGCAGCGCGTACCGGACCGTGTCCGCGCGGCTCTTCAGCCCGAGCTTCTCCATCGCCCGTACCTTGTAGGTCTCGACCGTGCGCGCGCTCAGGTCGAGGCGGGCCGCGATCTCCTTGATGGCGTGTCCCTCGGCGACCATCCGGATCACCTCGGCCTCGCGCTCGCTCAGATCGGCGCCCGCGCCCGCGTCACCGGCCGTCCGGCCGGTGACGCTCGACAGGACGTGCGCCGCCATCGCCGGGTCGAGGTACACGCCCCCCTCGGCCACGGCGTGGATGGCCCGGACCAGGTCCGCGGCCCTCGACAGCTTGATCACGTACCCGGAGGCCCCGGCCTGCAGGACAGGCTGGACACTGGCCTTGTCCTCGTAGCCCGTCAGGGCCACGACCTGGACCTCCGGGCGCGCCTGCTTGATGCGCGCCGTCGCCTCCGCGCCGCCGAGCTTGGGCATGGAGATGTCCATCAGCACGATGTCCGGCCTGAGGTGCGTGACGGCCTCGACCGCGGAGAGGCCGTCCGCCGCCTCGCCGACGACGGTCATGTCAGGTTGCGCGTCGATCAACGCCTTCAGCCCGTCGCGCACGATCGGGTGATCGTCGACCAGGAGGATGCGGAGCTTCGTCATGCGATGTCTCCATCGGGGCCGGCCGAGCGCTGGCGCGCGAGCCCCTGGAGCACAACGTGGGATGCGCGCGCGTGGCCAGCCTCGGTGATCACGAGGCGCCCACCCTAGCACGGTCTCGCGGGCGATCTCAGGCGGTCTCTGCCATGATCCCCGGCCGACGGCGCCCGAGAGACGGGGAGTCCCAGCGTCCGGCCGCTGGCGAGCGCGGGCGCCGGGCCCCCGGCGCGAGCCCCGCGCCCGCGCCAATGGGCCTGGGCGGCGCGAACCCCGCGCCCGCGCCAATGGGCCTGGCGGTCACGTCAGGATGTCAATCTGCGCCGAGCTCGTCTCCCGCGCCGCGAGGGCGCCGCGCGCGCCCCGCCCCTCGCTCGGCCTCTGCATCGCGACGAACACCCCGAGCCCGGCGACCGCGGCGCCGGCGACCCCGATCACCGGGAAATACTCCAGCCACGGCGCCCCGCCGCCGTCGTGCCGCGGCCACGCGATGTTGACGATGAGCGCGACCCCCCACGCCACGGCCGCCACGTTCAGCGCGAGCCCGGCCCGCCCGAGGGAGAACACCCCGGACGCGGCCTCCGGGCGGCCCGGCCACCCGCGCAGGCGGCGGGCGAGCATCCCCGCCGTCACGAGCAGGTACGAGAGGTTCACGAGGAGCACGGCCGTCTCGGTGATGAGCACGAAGAGCTGCGCCTCGCCGTAGTTCACGACGAGCATGCCGCACGCGAGCGCGCCGACCACGATCGCCGGGGCCACGGGCGTCTTCGTCCGCGCCGACACGCGCGCCAGCGCCGGCGCGCACGGCAGCGCGCCGTCGCGCGCCATCGAGAAGGCCAGGCGCGAGGCGCCGGTCTGGATCGCCAGCGTGCAGACGCACACGGCCAGCGCCACGTCGACGAGGAACACCTTGCCCAGCGTCGGGCCGAGGGCGCTGACGACCACGTAGGCCAGGCCGTCCGTGGAGAGGCGGCCGTCCGTGAGGCTCGGCGCCGCCATCAGCGCCGCCAGGATGAGCAGCGCGCCGCCCACCCCCGAGGCCACGATCGCCTTCAGGATCGCCCGCGGGATGATCCGCCGCGGCTGGCGCGTCTCCTCGGCCAGCGACCCGGCCGAGTCGAAGCCGTACAGCACGTACGCCGGCATCAGCGCGGCCGCGAGCAGGCCGGCCACCCCCGTGCCGAGCGACGACGGCGGCCCGTGCACGGGCTCGAGCACCACCTCGGGGCCCCGCACCGCGTGCAGGAACAGCGCCCCGATCAGCAGGACCACGCCGCCGAGCTCCGCCATCACGCCGACGTCGTTGACGTAAGCCATGGCCTTCACCCCGGCCAGGTTGATCGCCGTCGTCAGCACGATGAGCCCCGCGCCGAGCAGCGCGGCGTTCGCCGCGCCGTCGCGCGACGTGAGCGACGGGTCGCCCCCGAGCAGCTGGAACCCGCCCCACACGCTCGGCAAGATCGCCTGCAGCGCGATCGCCGCCGCCGCCACGCTCACGACGTCGCCGATGAGCTTCAGCCAGCCCGCGAGCCACCCGGGGAAGCCGGTCGCGACGCGGCGCCCCCACTGGTACACCGAGCCCGCCACGGGGTAGTGCGAGCCCACCTCGGCGAGGTTGAGCGCGACGGCGAGCTGGCCGAGGAAGACCACCGGCCAGGTCCAGAAGAACCGGGTGCCCCCGAAGGCGTACCCGATCACGAACAGCTGGAAGACGGTCGTGAGGATCGAGACGTACGAGAAGCCCGCCGCGAAGGCCGACAGGCTGCCGAGGTCCCGCCGAAGCTCCTGCCGGTAGCCCAGGCGCGCGAGGTCCTCGGCGTCGCTGCGCGGGGCCCCTGTCGAGATCGGGTCAAGCATGGGCCGACACCCCCACGAGCGGCTGGCCCGCGCTGACCATCTGGCCCGGCCGGCAGCCGATCCAGTCGACCGCTCCGGCCACGTCGGCCACCACGGCGAACTCCATCTTCATCGCCTCGAGCACGGCCACGCGCTGGCCCGCCTCGACGCGCTGCCCCGGCGCCACGTCGACCTTCCACACGCACGCGGTCAGCGGCGCCGTCACCGGCAGCATCCCGGCCGGGATCGCGTCGTCGTCGGCGGACGAGGCGACCTCGAGGCGGGCGCCCGCGCGGCGCACGCGGTCGAACTCGCCGTCCGCCTCCCAGCGGCCGCGCTCGGCGTCGAACGCCGCCCGCTGCCGCGCCTGCGCCGCGCGGATGCCCTGCGCGTTGTCCGCGAGGAACCGGCGGTGCGCGCCCAGGTCGAACGTCGTCTCCTCGACGCGCACCTCGCCGCGCCCGGCCACCATGTCGGCGCGGAGCTCGAGCAGCTCCTCCGGCGACACGAGGTGGAAGCGCAGCTGGTCGAAGAAGCGCAAGAGCCACGGCGCCTCGCGCGTCGTCTGCCGGAACGGCCGGTGGCGGCTCCAGACCGGCACCGTGCGCCCGAGGAACTGGTAGCCGCCCGGGCCCTCCATCCCGTAGATGCACAGGTACGCGCCGCCGATGCCGACGGCGTTCTCGGGCGTCCACGTGCGCGCCGGGTTGTACTTGGTCGTCACCATCCGGTGCCGCGGATCGAGCGGCGTCGCGACCGGCGCGCCGAGGTACACGTCGCCGAGCCCGAGCACGAGGTAGCTCGCCGCGAGGAAGATCTCCTGGACCGCGTCGATGCTCGACAGCCCGTTGACCCGGCGGATGAACTCCAGGTTGCTCGGGCACCAGGGCGCGTCGTCGCGGACCGTGCGCTCGTAGCGCGCGATCGCCTCGCGCGTCGCCGGGTCGTCCCAGCTGAGCGGCATGTGTACGACGCGGCTCGGGATCCGGACCTCGGCCGGGGCGGGCAGGTCCGCCTCGACCTCGCGGAGCAGGTCGAGCGCCCTCGGGACGGTGAGCTTCGCGCCGTCGACGTGCACCTGGAGCGAGCGGATGCCGGGGGTGAGGTCGACGACGCCGGGCACGCGCAGCTCCTCGAGCCGGGTCATGAGCAGGTGCGCGCGCACGCGCAGGTCGATGTCGAGGACCGGCGGGCCGAACTCGACGAGCACGTAGCGGTCGCCGCTCTGGCGGAAGACGACAGCGGGCCGGTCGTCGCGCGCCGGCACGCGGCCGAGCACCGGCTCGCCGCGCGGCCGCCGCGGGGCGCTCGGCGCCGCGATGTGCGCGTGGCTCGCCGCGACGCCGTCCGCGCCGTTGTGCGCGCCGTCCGCGCCGTTGTGCGCGCCGTTGGCGCCGTTGTTCGCGCCATTCGCGCCGTGCGCGTGGCTCGCCGCGCCGCCGTCAGCGCCGCCCGCGAGCCCTCGCCGCGCCACGAGCGCGTCGGCCAGCCGCGCGAGCGCGTCCGCCTCCGCGGGCACGATCGACCGGAATCGCACCTTGTCCCCGGCGCTCAGCTGGCCGAGCTTCCACCGCTCGGCCGCGGCGACCGTCAGCGGACAGACGAAGCCGCCCAGGCTCGGGCCGTCGGGTCCCAGGATGACGGGCATGTCGCCGGTGAGGTCGACCGCGCCGATCCCGTAGGCGTTGTCGTGCAGGTTCGAGGGGTGCAGCCCCGCCTCGCCGCCGTCGGTGCGCGCCCACCTCGGCGCGGGCCCGACGAGGCGGACGCCGGTGCGGGCCGAGTGGTAGTGGACCTCCCACTCGGCCTCGTAGAGCTGCTCGATCCCCTCGCGCGTGAGGAAGTCCGGCGCCCCGTGCGGCCCGTCGAGCACGGCGAGCTCCCACGCCTTGCCGATCGCCGGCCGCGCCTCGGGCGGCAGCGCGCCGGGGGCGAGCGCGGGGTCGGTCTCCTCGCCGAGGCGCAGCACGTCGCCGGGGCGCAGCGGCCTGCCGGCGTGGCCGCCGAAGCCGCCGAGGGTGAACGTGGCGCGGCTGCCGAGGTGCGCCGGCACGTCGACGCCGCCGCGCAGCAGCAGGTACGCGCGCGCGCCCGGCCCCCGCACCGGCCCGCAGGCCACGGTGGCGCCCGGCGCGACCTCGACCGGCGTCCACGGCGCCACCTCGACCCCGTCGACCAGCACCCGCATCGCGGCGCCCGCGACGCACAGGACCGCGCGCCGGTGGAACACCAGCGTGGGCCCGTGCACCTCGCACTCGAGCCCCGCGGCGCCGGCCGGGTTGCCCACGACGCGGTTGCCGAGGCGGAAGGAGAGGTCGTCCATGGGCCCGCTCGGCGGCACGCCGACCGACCACAGCCCGAGCCGCCCGGGCCAGTCCTGCACCGTCACGGCGCCCGGCGCCGCGGTCACCTCGACCGTCGGCGGGCGGAACGGCAGCGCCGCGAACGTGCCCGTGTGGTGGCGGACCCCGCGGAAGTCCGGGTGGTCGAGCGCCGCCGCGACCCACTCCCGGTTGGTCTCGATCCCGCCGAGCCGCGTCTCCCCGACGGCGTCGCGCAGCGCCGCGACGGCGGCGGCCCGGTCCGCGCCGCGCACGAGGAGCTTCGCCAGGAGCGGGTCGTAGAGCGCCGACACCTCGGTCCCCGTCTCGACCCACCCGTCGACCCGCACGCCCTCGCCCTCGGGGTAGCTCACCTCGGTGAGCAGCCCCGCGCTCGGCAGGAACCCGCGCGCCGGGTCCTCGGCGTAGAGCCGGGCCTCGATCGCGTGGCCGCGGAGCGGCGGGTCGCCGCCGGCGAAGAACGCCGTGTCGCCCGCGGCGATGCGCAGCATCCACTCGACGAGGTCGACGCCGGCGCAGAGCTCGGTCACGCCGTGCTCGACCTGGAGGCGCGTGTTGACCTCGAGGAAGTAGTGCTCCGCGCGGGCCGGATCGACCAGGAACTCGACCGTGCCCACGTTGCGGTAGGCGACCTTCGCGGCGAGCGCGCGCGCCGACTCCGCGAGGGCGCGGCGCAGCGCGGCCGGCAGGTCGGGCGCGGGCGCCTCCTCGATGACCTTCTGGTTGCGCCGCTGCACCGAGCAGTCGCGGTCGCCGAGGACGAGGACGTCCCCGCGGCCGTCGCCGGCGATCTGGACCTCGACGTGCCGGGGCGCGGCGAGGAAGCGCTCGAGGAACACCTCGCCCGAGCCGAAGTTCGAGCGGGCGAGGCGCTGCACGCGCTCGAACGCGGCGGGGAGCTCCGCCGGCTCATCGCAGCGGGCCATGCCGATGCCGCCGCCGCCGGCGCTCGCCTTGAGCAGCACGGGGTAGCCGACGGCCGCGGCCTCGGCGGCGGCGTGGTCCGCGTCCCGGAGCACGCCGGTGCCCGGCAGGAGCGGCACGCCCGCCTCGACGGCGATCTCGCGCGCCCGGTGCTTGCTCCCGAACGCCTCCATCTGGGCCGGCGTCGGCCCGATGAAGACGAGCCCAGCGCCCTCCACCGCTCGGGCGAAGTCCTCGGATTCGCTCAGGAATCCGTAGCCCGGGTGCACGGCGTCGGCGCCGGCTGCGCGGGCGGCGTCGACCACGGCGGCCGCGCGCAGGTAGCTCTCGGCGGGCGTCTGGCCGCCGAGGCGGACGGCGTGGTCGGCGAGGCGCACGTGGAGCGCGGCGCGGTCGGCGTCGGAGAACACGGCGACCGACGCGACGCCGAGGCGCCGCAGGGTGCGGATGATCCGGCAGGCGATCTCGCCGCGGTTGGCGACGAGGACGCGCCGGAACGGCGGGGCGGCGGCGCTCATGGACGCACCACCACGGCGCGGATCGGCGTCGGGTTGAAGGCGTTGCAGGGGTTGTTGATCTGCGGGCAGTTCGAGACGAGCAGCAGCAGATCGAGCTCCGCCCTGAGGTCGACGTGCTTCCCGGGCGCCGAGAGGCCGTCGACGATGCCGAGGGTGCCGTCGGCCTCGACGGGCACGTTCATGAACCAGTTGATGTTGCCGACGAGGTCGCGCTTGCCGAGGCCGTACGGCGCGGCGGCCATGAGGAAGTTCTCGACGCAGGCGTACTGGTGCTTGGTGTGGTGGCCGTAGCGGACGGTGTTCGACTCGCACGAGCAGGCGCCGCCCGAGGTGTCGTGCCGGCCGCAGGTGTCGCCGACGAGGGTCATCATCGTGCGGCCGCGGTTCGAGCGGAGCTGCGCGCCGGTGGTGAGGAAGATGTTGCGCTGGGCGACGATGGTCTCGGCGGCGCTGTAGCGCTCGGCCGTGTCGGCGAGGGCGTAGGCGAGGAAGTCGACGGCCTGGTTGCCCTCGAGGTCGATGATGCGCAGCACCTCGCCGGCGCGGACGACCTTCGCCCACGGCGCGCGCGCGGGGACGACCTCGTCGGAGACGAGCGAGCCGGACAGCCCGGCGAGGGCGGCGTCGTTCAGGGCCGCGACCGGCTTGAACCCTGCGGCGGGGACGGCGGGGATCATCGCGCGCCTCCCGTCCGGACGGCGAGGGCGAGCTCCTCGGCGGTGTTCTCGAAGGCGCGGCGCGCCTCGGGCGTGGCGGTCCGCGCCGGGTCGTCGGCGGCGGCCGGGCGGCCGCGCCAGGCGGTGACGCGGACCTTGCCGGCGCGGTAGGCGGGGCGCGGGTCGAGCCGGTGCGGCACCACGGCGACGCTGAAGAGCACGTCCTGCTCGGCGCGGAGGAGCACGTGGGCGCCCGGGCGGGACGAGGCGGGCAGGAAGGTGATCGCGCCGTCGGCCTCGATGCGGACGCCCTTGAACAGGTTGATGGGCGTGGGCAGGTCCCGCTCGGCGAGGCCGTGCTTGGCGAGGGCGAGGAGGAGCCGCTCGCGGCCGGAGCGCAGGGCGCCGCTGCCGTGGCGTGCGGCGATCTCGGCCGGGAGCGAGGTGCCGCAGAAGGTGTCGTGGTGGCCCGCGGTGTCCTCGAGGAGCGAGGCGAGGACGCGCCCCATGTCCGAGAGGAGCAGGTAGCCGGGGCCGGGATAGGCCTGCCACTGGAGCTTCACCGTGTCGGGGAGGCAGAGCCGCTCGATGGGGCGGTCCGCGCGGTGGAGCACGAGCGCGACGCAGGTGTCGCCCTCGATGTCGACGAGCCGGATCCGGCTGCCGACGGGGAGGGCGCGCGCGGCGTAGCCGCCGGCGCCGAGGGTCTCCTCCCAGAGGACGTCGCGCGACTCCACCCCTGCGGGCGGGTCGCTGATCGACGTGCTCGGCACCGTGGGTTGCGTCTCGACGACGCTGCCTTCCTGGGCGCGCGCGTGCGCGCGCGCGGCGTACGTTGTGGCCGTTTCAGACATCGCCCGCCTCACTTTCGATAGAGAATCGAAACAACGGGACGACTATCCGGGGGCCGGGTTTCCGGTCTGTTTCCCGGGGGTGAATTGCGGGGCGCGCGCGTTTTTTCCCGGGCGCCGGCATCGGTCCCCCCAACCCGGGTGAAGAACACCGCCGGGCATCGAGCAAACCCGAAAAATCGCTTCGTGGCGTCCTTGGCGCCGTGGCGGTTTGTATTCTTCGCGTGTTGACGTGCGAGCACCGCACTGGAAGAGCGGACGGCGCAGGGACGCGAGCGCGGATTCACGAGCGCGACGGCGACAAGGCCACCCCGGGATGATGATGAAGACCGACATGCCCCCTCCCGAGAAGGCCGAAGGACGGCAGAGCCCTGAAGGAAGGCCGCGCGTCGAGGGGAGCCCGCGCCGCATGGGCCGGCCGCGAAAGGCGCCGCAGCGCAGCGAGCTCGCGCCGCGCGAGCAGATCCTGGCGGCGGCGGGCCGGCTCTTCGCGGAGCGGGGGGTCGTCGAGGTGTCGATGCTCGAGATCGCGGAGGCGGCGGGGCTCCGGCAGTCGTCGCTGTACTACTGGTACCGGCGCAAGGAGCTGATCGTCGCGGAGATCCTGCAGCAGGTGAACCGGCTGCCGCTCTCCTACGCGCGGGCGCTCGAGGAGAGCGGCGGGACGGCGGACGTGCAGCTCTGGCGCTTCGTGCGCTTCGACGTGGAGACGGTGTGCGGCTTCCCGCTGGAGATCACGGAGATCCACCGCTTCAGCGAGCGGGATCCGGCGGCCTTCGCGACGTACTGGGCCGAGCGGCGCGCGCTGACCGAGGCCGTGGCCGCGTTCGTGGGGCGCGGGGTGGGGGAGGGGAAGTTCCGCGCGGTGGACGCCTACCTGTGCGCGCTCACGGTGCTGGCGCAGGACGAGAGCGTGCAGAACTGGTATCGGCCGGAGGGGGCGGGGCGGGTCCATCCGCTCGCCGCGAGCGATCCGGCGGCGCTGGGGTACCGGACGGCGCAGATCGCGGAGCTCGTCGCGGACCAGACGGTCGGCGGGCTCCTGGCGCGGCCGTCGCGGCTCGCGGCGCTCCGGAAGAGGGCGGCAGGAGAGCGGTGAGCAGGGACAGGCGGAGCACCGCCGGGTAGTGCTGTCATTTGAACATGAAGGCGGTGTAGTGCTGTCATTTGAACATGAAGGCGGTAAGGCGGGAAGAAAATCTCAATGATCTTCCCGCCTTACCGCCTTCATGTGAACCCTCTCTGGGCAAATGACAGCACCACCCACAGCCGAGCGCGGCAGTCATTCGCCCGGAGGGGTTACAGGCAGGTGGCGAGTGAATTAGGTTTTCAATATCATCTATGGCGATGACCTCGGACGTCTCGTCTCCCAAGAACCCGCTCCTCTCCTCACCGCTGGCTCCGGCGGGCGTGGCCGCCCCGCAACGCGAGGAGCGCGCCGCGACGACCGCGGGCCAGCTCGCCGCCTTGCGCGCCGGCGACCCGGCGCTCGTGGTCGAGGTGAGCCTCGATGCCGACCTCGCCGGGTGGCTCGAGGCCATGGGGATCGGCCCCGGCCAGACGCTCACGGTGCTGAGGCGGGCCGCGTTCGGCGGACCCATCCACGTGCGCGCGGGCTCGGGCGGCGAGTTCGCGATCGACGCGGCGCTCGCGCGCTCGATCCTGGTCGCGCCCGTGACCTCGCAGGGGCGACGCGCGTGACCTCCCACTGCGCCGGCGCGCCCCCGGCGCGCCCGGTCCTCCTGCAGGGCAGCGCCGGGCAGCCGATCGTCGTGCTGCTCGGGCGGCCGAACTCGGGCAAGTCGTCGCTCTTCAACCGCCTGACCGGCGGGAGCGCGCACGTCGGCAACTTCCCCGGCATCACCGTCGACATCCTCACCACCGATGTCCGCCTCTCCGGCGGACCGGTCGTGACGGTGGCCGATCTGCCCGGGCTCTACTCCGTCGAGTCCGTCGTCGACCCTGCGACCGACGAGGGCGTCGCGCGCCGCTTCCTCGACCGCGCCCGCGAGGGCGGGCGCGCGAGCCTCGTGGTCCAGGTGCTGGACGCGACGCAGCTCGCGCTCGGCCTGCGGCTCACGCGCGAGCTCGTGCGGCGCGGGCTCGCGCCGCTCGTCGTGGCCACGCAGCGCGACGTGCTCGAGGGCGAGGGCCGCGCGCTCGATCTCGGCGCCATCGAGCGCGCCGTCGGCCTGCCCGTGCTGCTCGTGAGCGCCAGGGACCCGGGCGCGCGCGGCGCCGTCCTCGAGGCGATCCGCGCGCGCCTAGCGGGGCCGGCGCCGGGCGCCGAGCCGCCGGTGTGGGACCCGGACGCCGTCGCGCGCGCCGCGTACGTCGACGGGGCCGTCCGCGACGCCGCCGCCGAGCGGAGGCGGACGTTCACCGCGCGCGCGGACGCCGTGCTGCTCCACCCGGTGGCCGGTCCTTTCCTGTTCCTGGCGCTCATGGCGCTCTGCTTCGCCGCCGTGTTCCTGGTCGCCTCCCCGGTCACCGAGGTCCTCGACGCGGCGCTCGGCCAGCTCGGGAGCGCCGTGTCCGGCGCGCTCGGCGGCGGGCTCATCGCCTCGTTCTTCGTGGACGGGCTGCTCGGCGGCGCGGGGACGGTGCTCGCCTTCATGCCGCAGATCGTGATCCTCACCATCGCGATGGAGCTGCTCGAGGCGAGCGGGTACCTCGCGCGCGGCGCGTTCCTCGTCGACCGGCTGCTCCAGCTGCTCGGTCTGAGCGGCCGGTCGTTCCTCCCCCTCCTGATGGGGCACGCGTGCGCCGTCCCCGCGGTGCACGCGACGCGCATCATCCGCGACCCGCGCGAGCGCCTCACGGCGATCCTCGTGCTGCCGCTGATGACCTGCTCGGCCCGCATCCCCACCTACGCGCTGATCCTGACCACCTTCTTCGCCGCGTACGGCGCGTGGGTGCAGGCGCTGCTCTTCGTCGGGCTCTACTTCTGCGGGATCCTCGCCAGCCTCGTCGCCTCGCTCGCGCTCCGCCGCACGGCGACCCGCGGGCGCTCGCTGCCGCTGGTGCTCGAGATGCCGGCCTACCGCACCCCTCAGCTGGGCTTCATCGCCCGCAAGGCGGCGCAGACAGCGGGGCGGTTCATGCGGGACGTCGGGACCGTGATCCTGGCCGTCTCGGCCGTCCTGTGGGTGCTGCTCCAGGTCCCGATGCCGGGCGCCGTGCCTGCGGAGCCGCCGGCCGCCGCGAGCGAGCCTGCGCCCACCCCGGTCGCGTCGAGCATCGCCGGCGGCGTCGGGCGGTCGCTCGAGCCGATCACCGCCCCGCTCGGCTTCGACTGGCGCATCAACGTCAGCCTCATCGGCTCGTTCGGCGCGCGCGAGGTCATGGTCGGGACGATGGGGATCATCTTCGGCATCGAGGACGCGGAGGACGAGCCGGCGCCCCTCGCGGCGCAGATCCGCGACGCGAAGCGCCCGGACGGCTCGCCCGCGTACACGATGCGCACGGGCATCGCGCTGCTCGCGTTCTTCGTCCTGGCCTGCCAGTGCATGAGCACCGTGGCGGCGATCCGCCGCGAGACGAAGACGTGGCGCTGGCCGGCGTTCGTCCTCGCCTACAGCTACGCGGCGGCGTACGCCGCCGCGTTCGTCGCCTATCAGGTCAGCGGGCTGCTCGGGCTCCCGTGACCTGACCGTTCCAGGACCGGGACGGCGGCGCTCAGAGCGGGCTGAACGGCTCGAGCCCGGGCAGGTTCTTCGCCCTGCGCCCCTCGGCGCCGACCGCCGGGATCTCCTTGATCTTCTCGCGCGCGCGGCCGGTGCCGTCGTCGACCGCGGTCCACTCGTTCCAGAAGTGGCCGTCGGCGACGAAGAGCTGCGGGTGATCGAACGGCGCCTGCTCGAACCGGACCCGCTCGTCCGTGAGCGCCTCCAGGAACGCCACCAGCGCCTCCTTCTCGCCGTCCGTCAGCCCGAGCGGCTGGATGTCCGGATCGAGGTTCGTCCGGTTGGGCCCGAACCCCGTCGTATCGCCGTCCTCCCTGTCGCGCCGGTTGCCGCCGCGGTTATAGAATTCAACGACCTGCGCGAGCGTCAGCGCGCTGCCATTGTGGAAATAGGGGCCTGTCAGCGCGACGTTCCGGAGGGTCGGGACCTTGAAGGCGCCGTCGACCGCGTCGCGCTCGCGCCTGTCGATCGGCGCGCCTGGAGCGACCTCGAACGACGCCGGGTCGATGCGGAAGGGATCCGGGACGTCCTGGCCTGCGGCGAGGCGCTCGCCTTGCCGCGTGAACGAGAGCGGATTGCCGAAGGGGTCGAGGCCTCCGACACCCACGTCTTCCTCGGTCGGCCGGACGCCGATGTTGTAGAAGCCGTTGTCGTAGAGCGCGGGGCGGCCGTCCCCCATCAGCATTCGCTCGATCAACCCGCCTTCCTCGGCCTCGTCCTGCAGGTGGGTGGCGGCGCCGGTGAGCTCGGGGCCACGATGGCAGTTGATGCACTTGCCCTTGCCCTCGAAGATCGCGAGACCCGCGCGCTCCTTGTCGCTCAGCGCGGCGCTGTCCCCGTCGGCGAAGCGGTCGAACCGGGTGTCGTCGGACACGAGCGTGGCCTCGTAGAGCTGGATGGCGAGGCCCCAGAACAGCGAGAAGTTCGCCTCCACGAGGGGCCGGTCGTCGATGCGCTGGTCCGGGCGCCAGTACGCGTCCGCGAAGGCCCCCTCGATGAGCTCCCGATAGGAAGGCGCGAGTCCATTTCCGCTCGGGTGGCGCAGCGCTCCGAGGACGCTGTCGGTGGGATCCACGCCCTGACCTGCGAGCGGCCTCAGCTTCAACAGCTTCCTGCCGATGTCGGGGAACGTCCTGCCCTCGCACGACATCTCGAAGGGGCTGAGCGGCGGGCCGACCGCCTGCGACGCGAGGCTCGAGTTGTCCAGGTCGACCTCCTCGCGGACCAGCACGCCGTCGCGCAGGGCGTGGACGGCGGCGTCCGGGTCTCGCCTGCCGAAGGGGTTCACTCCGTTGAAATGGTTGTTCGCGCGTCCGTCCCAGAAATTGCGGTAGTTGAACGCGGCGTTGATCACCGTGGGCGTGTGCCGCGGCTCGACGCGCCGCACGTTCAGCCCTTGCACCTGGAAGATGTCCGGCAGCAGCGTGCAGTCGTCCTTTGCGTCCCCGCGCACGACGGCGTTGAAGCGGGCGTGGAACACGCCTTGTGAGGAGACGACGTCATCGGTCTGGAACAGGACGTCCGACTCGCGGTCGTCCGGGTCGGCGAGGCGGAAGAGCGGCCAGTCGCTCGCCTGGAGCGCGAAGTTCGGTCCGCCCCTCGAGCCCGACGCCAGGGAGTCGAACCGCTCGCGCCGCTCGGGGTCCTGGTTGGCGAGCCCGGGGCTGAGCTGGTTTCTCTTGCGGTGATCGGCGCCCGCGTGGAAGTGGCACGTCGCGCACGCCACGCCGTCGCTGCCCGCCTGCATGTCCCAGAAGAGCGCCTTCCCGAGCGCGACGGCCTTCTCCCGGTCCTTGACGTAGCGAGACAGGTTGTCCGGCTCCGGGACGCGGACGCCCCGGAGCGACCCGATGGTCGGCGGCGGATGGACCGGCGCGGGCGCCGCGGCGTCGTCCGGCGGATACGACGGCGGCGGCTCGCCGCTCCCGGGCGCGACAGGCGGCGATGACCCGCCCGCCGCGAGCGACGATCCCGGTCCGGGATCTGCGCCCCCCGAGCCCTGAGGCCCCTGTCCCCCCGAGCCCTGAGGCCCCTGTCCCGCCGAGCCCTGAGGCTCGTTTCCCCCCGAGCCCTCGGGCTCGAAGTGCCCCTCCGAGCAGCCGGCGGTCATCGACAAGCCCACCAGGGTGCCGGCGATCACCGCCCCGAGCCCGCGCGTGCGCGGGCCGCCAGAACAAGCTCTAGCGATCACGAGGAAACCTCCTTCGCTGCTGCGCGAGTGAATGCCGGGCGGCGCGAACCGGCGCCCTCGCGCGACGGCGCGAGTCGCGGGCCTGTTCGTCCGTCCGGCGATGAGCGGATCTCGCGAGCATGGACGCTCGACGGCGCTCCGCCCCTCGTCGTTCGAGTTCCTTCAGTTCATCCGAGCCTCAGAGGGACACCGCGTGTCCAGGGCGCGCATCGACGTCTCCTCTCGCCACGGCGATCTCCTCGCGTCGCGAGAGCGCACCGGCCCGCGCGATGGATTCGAGGGACAGGACGGCCTCTGTCGAGGACCGGGCGAGGAGGGGTGACGAGGCAAGACGTATCCCCTCCTCGCCCCGGCGCCGCGCCGAGCAGGGTCAGCCGTGCGCGCCGCCGAAACCCTGACCCATCCACCGGCCCGCGGCAATGTCGTCGATGCCGCATCGCAGGCAGGAGCGACCCGAGCGCGGAGCGCCTGGCGATCGAGGTCAAGGCGAGATGGCTGGACTGCCCTCTTCGAGGAGGCGTTGAAGGAACGGGAAGGACGCCGCGCGAGCGACGGTGTCCGCGTTCGCGACGGCGCGGCGTCGCGCGGCCCATCCAGGGTGGACCGCCGCCGTCCGCGACGGCGGCGCGATCCGATCCAGGTTGGGGCTGAGAAATCCCTTTATTTCGTCGCTCGTTTCAGCGGGGAAATTGAGCAGGGAGGCGGTAAGACAAGGAGTATTTCAAGTTTTTTTTTCTCTCTCTCTCCGTCTCCCTGTCTCCCCGCCTCCCCGTCTCCCCGCCTCCCTGTGAATCTTCTGAAGATTCGAGAGCATGCCTCGGAGCTTGGGGGGCTGGCCGCGGAGGCGGGCTGTTGACCCGCCGCTGTGTGGATTCACTCGCCTCGCCCGGGACAGCGTGCCCCAGGGCGCGCGGCGACCCTACCTGCGATGCCGCTGCATCCACCCGACCCCGTAGTCGACCAGAGCCCGCTGCGGCATCAGCAGGGCGGTCGCCGCGCCGACGCGGCCGCGGCGCTCCAGACCTGTATCCCTCGCGAAATCGGCGCCGATCCGGTCGAAATCCCCGTCGTCGGTCGCGATGTCGTCGAAGGCGACCCGCTGGCGCGCCCCGTCGACGAGGATGGGCGCGTGGCGCACCTCGATCCGCTTGCCCGGGAAGTCGGCGCGGTGCTCGGCCAGGTGCAGCGAGGTGTTGTTGCCGTGGCCGACGCCGAGCAGCAGCACCCAGCCGCCGAGCTCGTAGATGCGCGCCAGCGGCGACCCTTCTCCGAGGTCGTAAGCGAGGCTGTGGTTCGCCGTCACCCGCTCTGCATGCCGGCCCCAGGCGGCGAACGACGTGAGCGGGTGCGCGCTGCGCCGCACGCCGCGCTGCTTGCGGAACGTCTCGGGGATCACGCCCATCTGTCGCGTTGGCGTCAGGTCCGGGTCGTACGCCGGCATGGTCTGCCGGATCGGCTCCCACCACGCCTCGGGCACCGGCGGAGCCTGCCAGAGCGCCGGGTCGGAGAGGCCGGCCGAATGCGTCGGCATCACCAGCGTGCCCTCGGAGGTCAGGACCTCTTCGAGCGCCAGGATCACCGCGACTGGCCCGCCCGAGACCCAGCCGAGCTTGCTCAGCGACGAGTGGACCAGCAGGACCATGCCGGGCTGGACGCCCAGCGCCGCGAGCTCCTCGACCAGCGACGGGAGGGTGACGAGCGCGTCCGGGCGGCGCTGGATGGCCTTTTCTTCGCTTTCTTCGCTCATGGCATCACGTGAGTCGCCCGCCTACGTCAGGAAGACGCGGCGCAGGTATCCGCGCAGCTTGCCGCGATCCGCAGGCAGGTTGCGGTAGCCGATGTAGCCGTCCGGCCGTATCAGGTACAGGCACTCCGAGCGCGCCCCGTAGCGGCGGTGCAGCGCGCGGTCCGCGTCCAGCACCACACGGTGCGGAGTGCCCGACAGCGCCGCGGGGCGTTCGGCCGTCGGCACCACCAGGACCGGCTCCACCACCTCGCCGTGGCGCTGCCCGATCTCCTCCGCGAGGTCCACCAGCCTGCCCTCCGTGAACAGCAGCAGCGTGTGGCGCGGACCGCGCGAGAGCGGCGCCGTGTCCGGCGCGCGGTCCCCGGCCGCCAGTCCTGGCGTGCCCCGCGACGCCGGCCAGTCCTCGGCGCACAGCGAGCTGCCGCGGTAGTTGCGGGTGAGCATGCCCAGCGCCGGCCCGGCCTGTCTTTTCAGCTGCGGCCTGCTGGTGATGAAGGAGATGGCTCCGTCGCGCAGCGCGCAGCCCAGGGGGTGGCGCAGCGCGGACAGGGTCCGGATGGCCAGGGTGGTGGCGTGGGTGCTGCGCAGCGTCTCTGCGGCCAGCGGCCGGCGTTCGGCATCGTAGGAATCGAGCAGCTCCGGCCGGCCGACGCCGCGGATCACCAGCGCCAGCTTCCAGGCGAGGTTGTAGGCGTCCTGGATTCCCAGGCTGATGCCCTGGCCACCGAACGGGCTGTGGACGTGCGCCGCGTCTCCGGCCAGAAACACCCGCCCACTGCGGTAGCGATCGACCATGCGGCAGTGCATCCGGAAGGTGTCGATCCAGGCCGGATCGCGGACAGTCACGCCGGCCGGCCCGCGCGCCGCGGCCTGCGCCTGGAGGTTCTCCAGCGTCGCTTCGCGGCTGATGCCGTCGCCAGGACGCAGCAGGAAGACCAGGCGGTAGTGTCCGTCGGCGGCCAGGGGCAACGCCGCCATGAAGCCGGGCGGGCCGAGGAAGAAGATGTTCTGGTCCGCCGGGGCCTGGAAGTGGGAGGGCCAGGTCAGGCGTACGTCGGCGTGCAGCCCTTGTTCTTCGTAGGTCGTGCCCTTGAACGGGAACCCGAGGACGTGGCGCACCTCGCTGCGGGCGCCGTCGCAGGCGATGAGCCACGGGACACGCAGCGTCTCCTGCGCCCCGTCTCTGCGCCGCAGCCGCGCGGTGACGCCGTCTGCGTCCTGCTCCAGGCCCTCGAACCGCACCCGGCGCTCGACCGGGATCCCGAGGCGCAGCAGGTGCTCCGCCAGCATGTGCTCGGTGTCGCCCTGCGCGATGCCCAGCTCGAACGAGTAAGGGGTGTCCATCCCCTCGAAGGTGATGTGCGCCACGCGGCGCGTCCCGGAGTGCCAGCTCAGCCCGACGAGCCGCCGGCCGCGCCGCAGCGCCTCTTCGATGACACCCATGGATTCGAAGATCTCGAGGGTGCGGGCGTGAACCGACACGGCCTTCGACTTGCTCGACGCGCCCTCGCCCTGATCGACGATGCGGCAGGGGATGCCGTGGCGAGAGAGCTCCGCGGCCATGACCAGGCCAACTGGACCAGCGCCCACGACCAGGACGGCTGGGGTCTTGTCCCTGTCCAGATCCATCTACGCGACCCGCGCCTCGGCGGGTGGAAACAGGATCCCGGCGCTGCCGCTGAAGCTCAGCCCGAACGACACGAGCAGCATGGGACCTCGCGCCCGCGGGAGCGCATCGGCGAGCATGAAGCCCAGCGAGGCCCCGGTGAGGTTGCCATGGCGGGCCAGGACCTCGTACGAGGAGGCGACCTGCTGGCCGCCGCAGCCGAGCTGAAGTCTGCCGCAGATTCCGTCGAGGATCTTGCGGCTGCCTGTGTGGATCAGGACCTGGTCGGCCTCGTCCGCGGCGCGGATCGGGCATTCGGGGTGGGCGAGCAGCCGGCGCACCGTGTCGAGCGCGTAGAAGGTGCCGCGCTCGGTGATCCCTGGTCCGAGCTTGTACACCGGCCGCCCCTGGATGGCCGGCGCGTCGCTGCCGGCGCCCACGATGTGGCCGAGCTCAGCGTCCAGGGGCTGGTCGTTGGTCAGGTGCGTTGTCGGTCCGAACGCCGGGCCGGGGCCGTCGGCCTGCAACAGCAGCGCGACCGCCCCGTCGGCGAACAGGAAGCCATGGAGGACATCGACGGTCCGCTGTACCTCGTCCGGCGTACACGCCTCCTTGAAGGAGAGGTAGCGCGGCGCGGCCAGCGGCTGCGACATGGCGGTGGTCGACTCCATGCAGACGAGCAGCACCCGCCGCTCCGGGTTCGCCTGCAAGTACCAGCGCGCGGTATCGACGGCCTTGAGCAAGGGCGAGCAACCCTGCCCCTGCAGGCTCAGGTTCATGGCCTCGCGCGGCAGCTCCGCCATCTGCGCGAACAGGTCGGAGACCAGCCCCGGCACCAGCCGCGACGGGGTGTTGGTGGCGGCGATCACCAGCCCCAGCTCCGTCGCATCGCACCGCGCCTCGGCCAGACAGCGGCGCGCCGCGCGGACGGCCATCTCCGTGCCGCGGACGGAATACTCGGGCGTCGCGCCTTCAAACAGAACCTGCGGATAGTTGGACAGGATTGAATGGCGCTGATCGACCCCCAGGCGCCGCAACATCGCTCGCAGATCCGGAGAGAGCTTGCCGCCGCTCGCGTCCAGCAGGCAGTCCGTGGTGTAGGCGGGCTCGGGGAGAAAGGTCGCGATCGCGCCGATTGTGATATTCATCTATGCGTTCTCCTTGCCACGTCCCGTCGCGAGCGCGTCGAATCTCATCGCTATCCGCAGGCCACGATGAACCATCTCATGGCATCGTCGTGCTTTGCAAGCGCCCGCGCCCGCCTCGCTCACGAGGTAGCGATCGGTAGCGATCGGTGGCCTGGGTCGTCGCGGGAAGTGCCAGTACGCCTGCGCTTCTGCGCTTCCGCATGGCTCGTGTCATTCCCCTCAGCGATCCGCCGCGCGCGCGACGCGAGCCCCCTCGTCGCGGCCCTGCCGCCGCAAGGCGCTCGGCGGCACGCCCGAGAACCGCTTGAAGGCGCGGCTGAAGGCCGCCTCGGAGTCGTAGCCGAGCCGCACGGCCGCCTCGGCGACGGTCACGCGGTCGTCGCGCAGCCAGCCGCTCGCGACGTGCATGCGCCAGCGCGCCAGGCAGCGCGCCGGCGGCACGCCGACCACCGCCGCGAAGCGCTCCGAGAAGATCGAGCGTGACATCCTCGCGACGTCGGCGAGCGACTCCACCGACCACGGCTCGCCCGGGCGCCGGTGGATCGCGGCGAGCGCGCGGCCGATCTGCGGGTCTCGTATCGCGGCGAGCCAGCCCTCGGTGTCCTCCGTGCGCGACTCGACCCACGCGCGGACGACCCTCGTGATCACGACGTCGGCGAGACGCGTCATCACTGTCGCGGCGCCGATGCGCCGCCTGAGCACCTCGTCCGCCATGGAACGCGACCCGACCCAGGTTGGGTCCCGCCGAGGCGCTCGTCATCGGTCCGTGGAAGGCTGGCTGCGAGCCCCAGAAGTCCTGCAGTTTAGCGCAACAAGGCTCGGGCGGGTAGCGAGAAGCGGCCCCCTTCCAGTCGTGCTCGCAAATATCACTGAGAGAGCCTTTGTTATCGTAGTCACTTGTGCCCCCTCGTGCCTGCGCGAGGAGACCAGAAGATCAGTCATCGCCAGGCTCGGCTCTGGAACGTTTCATCTGCTGGACTTGCTTAATGATCTCCAGGAGATCGGGAAATTCTGTTCGCGATGTCAGCTTCCGGTTCTTGCCAGGTTGAATGTTAAGGCTTCTTATGAGCTCATCTCCGATTTTGCGCGTCAGCGGAACTCCGACGAATCCGAGTCGTCGGCTTTTTGCCCCCTCCGATTTTAGATCTGGAAGTGATATGAGAGATGTAGAGTCGTAGGCTGATCCTATGGCCATGCTGAATCGATCGTATAGGGATTGGCGCACGTCGTCTTCTGATAAATATGCGATCCCAGTCGTTGAACGAAGCCTCGGATCAGTGGACTGCGCGACCAGAGAGAAAAACGCGTCGATGTAATAGCGCGCGCGTCCCCACATGTAGGATCTAAAGTCGATGTGCTCGGTGATTGTTTCTGACGACGTCGGATCGAACCAGACCTCGTCCGGTGTTCTGATTTCGCCATGTCTTTCTGGCCGATCCAGGCGACCTAACTGCAATCCGGACGTCCATCCGTAGTTGGTTCCCTCCATGATGATGATCCTCTTCGGACGGTATCCCAGGATCTTATCGACATCCTGCAGGGCTTGGTCAAATATGTCGTCAAGGCTACGCACGGTGTGCTCGTGCTTCGCCTCGATATAAAGTAGCAGGTTGGTAGCATGCCCCGTCAGCACCGGATCCCCGGCGTTCTGGCCGAAGGCCACATGAAAACCACGCTGCCGGGAGAGACCCACGACCTCGCTTACAAGCATGCTAGGCCGGATGTTCGATATGAATGATATTCCGGTGCCGCTGTCCTTAAGGACTAAATTCCAAGGATTCGGGAAATCTTTGAACTTCGTCGTCAGCCCTGGGTGCATCAGTTCAAGACCTTTGATGCAGCTATCGCAGAAGCATGTCGGTGTGATCCGCTCGTCTTTTGCACCCATGGGCCAGAGATCAACTGCATCGATGGCAACCCCTTCGAGTTTTACCTTCGCGCTCTTCACCACGTCGCAGGCGATGTCCACTCCGGTCCCGAGCACAGCTGCAACGAGATCGCGAACTCGTCCGTTTCCTATGCAGAGTTGTGCCGCGCTTTCTCCGACGATGTCGGTGATGTGCATGGCGTCACTGCGAATGAAAGACATCGTTGGGTCGAGAACGAGATGAATGCCGCATCCGAGGCGAGCGAAGTCCTCCAATGATTCGCTAAATCCCTTATATAATTCTACCGGTCGACCGTACTCCGACATTTTTATGCCAGGCAACTGGTCGCATGGGAACAAGAGTCCGTCTGGCGCGACTACTGGCATCACCACGCTGGTAGGCTTAACTCCCCATATTCTTACGAATTCGTCGTGGAGTTCTTGCGCCGTTCTGTGTCGCAGGATGACTGGATGGGGTATGTCCATCACAGCGTCTCCTTTCCCTGCGTCTATGCGCTTGTGAATTCGAAAGATTCGTCGCGCCATGATACGTCCTTTCTGCGCTGCGATATTCAGATAATGGACTTAAGCCCAAGGCTGGTCGGACTCCAGCTTCCGTCAGGGTGGGAATGAACGAGTCCTGCAGTCCTGAGGTTCATCAGTACAGTGTCCAATTCGGCGATCAGTGTCGAATCGCCTTTTAGTCCGGACACAATATCATTCCGCGAAGCTCTTTGGGTTACTGCGGCCGCAGCAGCCCGCGCGATAGATTCTACGACCAGACGCTCCTTGCTGCTCCGCAAAGACGAACCGCTACTCAGTTCTCGTGACAGCCTTGGCAAGAATGAGTTTACGTCGACGCCTGAGTAGAGGTTCATTCTGCCTCGTTTGAATGCATCTTCGAAGCGTTCGAAGAGACCGGTCTGCTCGTAGGTTAACTTGTATTTGTCACTGTCATAGAATGTCCATAACACGTCAGCGTTGCAGTCGTCTGAATGAAATGTGCTGGCGAGGAATTCGGTGATGATGTCATTCCAGCCGCCGTAGGCCATGACAACGAGCACATTGTTGGAAATTAGACGCCGGAGGGATGCTCCAAGCCTTGGCCTTGGTGCTCTGAGTTGAGCCGGCGTGTGCATCGTCTCTCCATGCCAAAAGCCATGCAGATGTATCACGCGGACTACCTCGTCATCGTCTGCTTCCGTCTGATCGATGGACCCGTCAGTGAGAATTCTTGTTCTACTGAATCGTCCATTGGCTTCACGAATACTCAATTCGATGAGTGGGTCGAAGTTCGTCGTTAATATGGTATGTGCAAAGTGCCCGCGGCCGCGAGCCCCAAGCTCACCAAGTGCGCGAGCTCCGCTCGGTATCTGCCAACCTACCGGCTCCCGTGAGATGTTTGTATAATCTGCTTCGCTCGCTGACCCATCAATCAGAGATGTGAATCGATTGGTGGTATCGTATCCCGGCACTCGTGCCATCAGCACTGCGCGCCGGATGGCTTCGTTGGCCTTAGAGGGACCACGGATATTCAAGAACGCCTGAAAAGCCGATTCGTATGCGTTTCCACTTAGATTTCGAATGTTCCGCTTGAAGTCTGACTGTGCAGCAGGATAGTCGTTTAGTAGTTCGATCAATATGTCTATTATGCCATCAACTCCGGGTACGTGCGGAAGCGAGAGTCCCGACCCGACGAGGAAAACTACGCCTCGCTTACAGTGGTGTTCGAACTTGAGTCGATGAATTAGTGCGTCCTCGTTGGAGAACATGTCAGGTCGAACTGCGGGCATAAAAATTCCATTTGAATGTGAATGTTTTGTTGTACTGGATCTGTAGAAAGATATTTCTTTATGATCGTGAAATCCGAATGGCAACGTGGATAGTTTATGATCGACAACGTGTGTCGACTTCTCTATTGTCGGTTCGTTTCGTTGTGGTGAAATAGTTGCGCTGTTGAATCTGTAGAACGATAGTTCCTCGGGGTTGAAGGAGCTTGAGTTCGAGATGTGATGGCCCCATTCGCTGGAGTGTGCTAATCTTATAGATGTGTTCCAGTGTGTCCGGTTAGCTATGTCTACTATGTGTATCGGGGGTGCTTTGACGATTGCTTGTCTGCTGTTGGCAAGATCGTGAGCGGGCAAAGTGCTCTCGGGTATCCAGCTAGTCGACTCTTTTTCAAGCGATTCCAGTAATATATCTCCGGAACATGAAATTTGGTTCTGTTGGTCTCCGGTGGCATCAAGATTCGTAATTAATTGTTGCTCATGCTGTGATGTTCGCATCCTGAGCAGGCGCTCTACCTCCGAGAGGGTCCGGTGAGCTGAGACGCCGTAATATACGTGCATTCGCTTTTCGCGTAATGCGATTCGGAATCTCCGGAAGAGGTTTGTGTGCTTTGATGCCGCCGCCCTGGGATCCTCTTCTGCTATTGTCCAGATGATGTTTGATCTGTATCGAGGATCGCGTGATGATTGGTAGATTAATTCAACTATATCGACTTCGTCCTCGTATCCCATTACGATCAATGTGCTGCGTTTTATCGTCTGTCGCACTGTGCGGCCGAGTTCCCGGCGTGGCGCTTTGCGAAGAATCATTGCCGTGGGGGACACAGGCCCGAGCCAGAAGCCTCGCATATGGATCAGTTGCGGCTCATCCGCGGGCTTGATGCGTGTGTCACCCGAGGGAGATAGGATGCAAAGGCGAAATTTGCCTCCCGCAGCGGAGATCGCGATCTGGATTAACGGGTCGAAGCTGGTGGTCAGTATCGCTCGAAAGCGATCGGGCTTAAGCGTGGCTATTGTGCCAAGTGCCCGAATCCCTGGTGGAAGGTGCCAGATTGTGCTATTTGTTGCGAGACTGCTAAGAATTTTCTCTTGTGTGTCTAAGTCTCTGGTTGATTTAATCCACTTCAATACATCGGCGGGGCATTCGCATGCTCGAAGTACAGTCCTCCGCAGTATTTCATCTGCTGCTTGATGAGAGCGCAGCCCTACTAACTCTTCGAGCGCTTTGGCTAGCCTCGCTTGTCCGCTGAGATTGAGGAGTTCTCTGTCCAGTCGAGCACGCGCGTGATCGTCCTCGCCGAGAAAAGTCCGGATCATCTCCACCGTCTCGTCGCTAGTGGGGATTCCACCGGGGTGGCTGTGCGGCCAAGGCGTTGCCAGCGATGGGCCTAGAAGAAAAGAGAGCTTTTCATGACCAGTATCGAGCAGGTAAGCTAGTCGACCAATTAGAACCTTCTCATCGCGCAGGTCACAAGAGTCCAGCGAATCGACGTCGTTCCGGCTGCTTGCTACCCCGGAGCGGCGATTTGAGCGATTGTGGTTCCTGGCCTTGCTTGCCACCCCCTCGGACCTCCCCTGCTATCAACTCTTAACGGTCACCGATCCTAAGCATGCCGCTCATCGTCACATGCCGTTTTCCGAATGGAGAACGTATGATACTGTTTGCGTTGAACCATTCGCAAGCACCTCGAGGCTTGACTGCTTGCCTTGTTCCATCCTGGCAGTTCCGAATTTCGCAGCGGCTTTCTCATGTAAGTTTTTGGGGGTAGATGTGGCGAAATTGACTACATTTCTCTGGGATGGTGCGCGGTGACCATGATTCTCGACTGTTGGGGCCGTCAGGGACTCCGCCTCGCTGCGTTAAGCGCTCGTAAGAATGCGGTGATCTGACCCAGGTTGGCACTGTGCCGCCGGTTGGCGCTGTGCCACCAATGGCACAGTTAGTCAGTGGGCGACGAATCAGTGGGCGACGAAGAGGAAGTCCGATCTATCGGTGAACCAACCAGTGGATGGACGCCTGGAGGGGGGATGGTAAGGGCTCTCAGAAAAAAACGTCCGCGACGTTTATGTTCCCGGGCACCACGCTCGCGCTCTTGTGCTGCGCATCGTACGCGCAAGCTCTTATGCGGTGCGGCGGTATGGCCTCCGAGGCATCGTTCGAACAGGGAGAAATGGTGACAAGGTCCCGGTGTCGTACATCACATGCCGGCCGGAATCGGAGAACGTGCTCATGCAAGCCCCCTCGGGCTGGCACGCCATCCCGCAGCTTATCCCCGTGAAGCGCTGGGCCGCTACCGAACCTCTGGGCTCTTCCGTACGTCTGCCGGTGCGAACGACGGCCAAGTTCACCATCATCGCATGAGAGCGTCGCCTCGTCAGATCATGGATCCGCCGCGCACGCGACCCGAGCCCCCTCGTCGCGGCCCTGCCGCCGCAAGGCGCTCGGCGGCACGCCCGAGAGCCGCTTGAAGGCGCGGCTGAAGGCCGCCTCGGAGTCGTAGCCGAGCCGCACGGCCGCCTCGGCGACGGTCACGCGGTCGTCGCGCAGCCAGCCGCTCGCGACGTGCATGCGCCAGCGCGCCAGGTAGCGCGCCGGCGGCACGCCGACCACCGCCGCGAAGCGCTCCGAGAAGATCGAGCGTGACATCCTCGCGACGTCGGCGAGCGACTCCACCGACCACGGCTCGCCCGGGTGCCGGTAGATCGCGGCGAGCGCGCGGCCGATCTGCGGATCTCGTATCGCGGCGAGCCAGCCCTCCGTGTCCTCCGTGCGCGACTCGACCCACGCGCGGACGACCCTCGTGATCACCACGTCGGCGAGGCGCGTCATCACCGTCGCGGCGCCGACGCGGCGCCTGAGCACCTCGTCCGCCATGGCGTCGAGCAGCACCGGCAGCACCGCGTCCTGCGCCCCGCCGCCCCGCACGAGGAGCAGCGGAGGCATGAGCTCGAGGAGCGGATTCACGGTGGGCTGGGCGAACCCCACGCTGCAGCAAACGAGGATCGTCTGCGCGCCCGCGCCGCCGGCGCGCATATCGAACACCCGGTCGCCGATCTCCTCCAGCGGCATCTCCTCGAGCGGCTTCACGCGCCCGCGCGCCCTGTCGGCGATCGCGTGGCCCGTCCCGTGCGGCAGGAGGGCGACGTCGCCGGCGTGCAGCTCCAGCCACCCGCGCTTCGGCGCGCGCAGCCAGCAGCTGCCCGAGACGACGAAATGGAACCGCGCCTGCGGCACCGGCGGGAGGTCGATGCCCCAGGGGCGCGTCAGCTCGCAGCGACCATAGGAGCCCTCCGAGAGCCGGAGGTCCTGGAGCACCTCGCTCAGCGCGTCGGGCGAGGGCGCCTCCGGGTCGGACGAACGGTCATGCATAGGCGATAAAGTAGCATGGAACGCCCGCGCTGCCGGACCCACGATGCCGGGCAGGAGGCATGAAGAACACCATGCGTGCGCTTGTCCATGATCCCAGTCAGCCGCGAGGCCTTCGCTCCGCGGAGGTGCCGCCCCCGGTCCCGGCGCCGTCGCAGGCGCTCATCGAGGTCCACGCCGTATCGCTGAACTTCGGCGAGGTCGCGTTCCTCTCGGAGATGCGCAAGCCCGGCGAGGTGCCGGGGTGGGACGCCGCCGGCGTCGTGGTCCGCGCGGCCGCCGACGGCTCCGGGCCGAAGGAGGGGGCGCGCGTCGCGTCGTTCGCCTTTGGCGGCGGCGCGTGGGCCGAGCTGCGCGCGGTGGACACGTCCGACCTCGGCGTCGTCCCTGATGCGGTCGATCTCGGCGCGGCCAGCACGATCCCGGTGGCGGGCGTCACGGCGCTGCGCGCGCTGCGCGCCCTCGGGCCGGTGGTGGGGCGCCGCGTCCTCGTCACGGGCGCCTCGGGCGGCGTCGGCCGCTACGCCGTCCAGCTCGCGCGCCGCGCCGGCGCGCACGTCGTAGCCGCGGTCGGGAGCGCCGCGCGCGGCGAGGGGCTGCGCGCGCTCGGCGCCGACGAGGTCGTCGTCGGCCTCGACGCGGTGAAGGAGCCTGTCTTCGGCGTGCTCGACAATGTCGGCGGCGCGCAGCTCGCCCAGGCGCTGAGCCTCGTGGAGCGCGGCGGCTCGGTGCAGAGCATCGGCATGGCGTCGGGCGAGCCGAGCACCATCGATTTCGAGCAGGAGCGGCGGCGCGGGGGGGAACCGGCGCGTCGAGGTCTTCGTCGTGGGCGCCGGCTTCGGGCCGGACATCACCTACCTGGCCTCGCTGCTCGAGCGGCGAGAGCTCGACCCGCAGATCGGGTTTCGCGGCGGCTTCGAGCGCGCGGCGGAGGCGGCCCAGGCGCTGCTCGATCGGCGGGTGGCGGGCAAGGCGGTCCTCGAGCTCCGGAGCGAAGGGCGATGAGCGAGCCATCGAGTCAGAGGTGAGCGCGGCCATGCTCGTCCGGCGCATCGGGACCGTGGAGGACGTCGGGTACGCGGCCGTCTTCCTCGTGACCAACGCGCAGGTGACCGGCTCGGTGCTGGAGATCACGGGCGGCGAGACGCTCGTGGATGGGCTGTAGCGGCGAGCCTCGACCCGACCGAGGTCGTGGCAAGGTCTGAGAACCTGGCCGGCGGAGCGTCGAGCGGGTACACAGGTCCCTCATGAGCTCGACCCTCCTTGCCTTCTGCGGCGCCGCGCTGGTGCTGGCCATGATCCCGGGGCCGAGCACCGCCGTCATCGTGCGGCAGGCTCTGCGCGGAGGGCGCCGCGCCGCGCTCGCGACCATCGCCGCGAACGAGCTGGGACTCCTCTTCTGGGCCCTCGTCGCGGCGCTCGGGGCCACTGCGCTCGTCAAGGCCTCCGAGGTCGCCTATGACGCGCTCCGCCTCGCCGGCGCGGCCGTCCTCATCGTGCTCGGCGTTCAATCCATCCTGGGGCGGCGTCGGGCCGGGGCCGGCGGCGCGGGGGCGGGCGCTCCGGAGCCCGCTGCCGGCGGGTGGAGCGCCTTCCGCATTGGCCTCCTCACCATCCTGGCGAACCCCAAGGCGGCCGTGTTCGCCGCGTCCTTCCTGCCGCAGTTCGTGCCGACCGGCGCGCCGACGCTGCCGGCGCTGCTCCTTCTCTCGCTGGTGTGGGTCGCCGTGGACACCGCCTGGTACCTGGCGCTCGTCCTGCTCCTCGGCCGGCTCCAGGCGGCCATGGCCGGCGGTCGCGTGCGCCGGACGCTCGAGGCGGTCTCCGGCGGGATCCTCGTGGCGCTCGGCGTGCGGATGGTCCTGGATCGCCCCTGAGGAGCGCTGCCGCTCCATCGGCCGAG
Organism: Sorangium sp. So ce1153; assembly: GCF_051521595.1. Taxonomy (NCBI): domain Bacteria; kingdom Pseudomonadati; phylum Myxococcota; order Polyangiales; family Polyangiaceae; genus Sorangium; species Sorangium sp. So ce1153. The sequence goes on along the minus strand of NZ_CP150361.1, from coordinate 8,575,446 downwards.
CAGCCCAGCATCGCCGATGCGGTTCGGCTTGCGCACGCAGGCCTGGACCCGGCGGTTCACCGCGGAGACGGGTTCGTCGTTGTTGATTTCGCTGGTTGAACTGAGAATTTGATGCGCTCTATCGGAATGATCTCTCTCGCAGGATTCGGCGCGTGATGAATGCGACAGACGCATGACCGTGTGATGAGAAGGTGCTATCGGTGGCAAATGAAGCGACGCCGCGCCGGAGCATCAGGTCCGTTCGATGACGCGAGGTGAACCGTGGGGGGGTCTATCCTTCGAGGGTGCTTGTTCCGAGCGCGGGCCACGCCATCGTGCGTGACGGCGCTGTTGTTTCTTGCTGCAAGCCTGGCTTTCGCTGCGCCGAGCCGTGCTGACTCACCTCGGCGCAACGAGGGCGGGCCTCCGGCGAAGGTGGAGGGCGAGGCCAACGCCGATATCCGGGACCTGCTCCGCCTGGGAGACATCGCCCGCGACCAGGGAAGATGGGATCGGGCAGAGAAGGCCTATTACCTCGCGTACATTCTCGGCGCACGCGGTAGGGTCCCCTGCGAATTGGGAATGGCGCTGCTCGCCCTCCAGCGGCACGTCGATGCCGCCATGGCCATCAACCGATGCCTCAAGGATCCGGGCGCGGGAACAGCCGCGCAGCGGCGCCGTTACGCGGACGGCCTCGAGAGAGCCCGGCGCCAGGTAGGCCAGATCGACTTCGACTTGAGCCATCACGGCGCGCTGATCACGATCGGCGGGGAGGTCCGGGACAGGGAAGCGTCGACGAGCGGCTACACGTACGTCGAGCCCGGCACGCACACGATCAAGGCCACGCTCCCTGGCTTCCTCGATGTGGAGCAAACGATCCAGGTAGAGAAGGGCGACGCCGTCCAGGTCGTGCTCCGGTTCGTCGAGAAGCCCAAGGAGGCGCCGGCGCCCGCTCGGGCCTCGGCCAAGCCCGCGACCCCGAAGAAGGCCGTTGCCACGCCACCGGCCAGGCCCCTGGCCCAACCGGCTCCGCCCGGGCTGTTCGATGGGATGGCGGGCTCGCAGCGGATCTGCGGGATCGGCGTCACCGCGCTCGCGCTCACCGGCGGCCTCGTCGCCTCGGCGCTCGCGGCGCAGTACGCCGAAGAGGCGGAGCGCCGCGCCGCGCCGCTCCTGCGGAACAACGGCAACAGCCGCTCGATCTGCGCATCGCCATCGCCCGAGAACGCCCCAGCGTGCGCTGAGATCAACGATCTCTACGATGCGTACGAGGTGGGCCGGGACGTCGCGATGGGCTTCTTCATCGGCGCGGGTGCCGTCGGCGCCGCGACGCTCGGCTCGTTCATCGTCCATGGTATCGATCGGAGCCGGCGTCCTGTGCGTGTGGTGCCGACGATCGCCGGCGATCAGGCCGGCATCTCGTTCAGCGGGGTGTGGTAGGTGACCTCGATGCCGCGACCCCTCCAGCGCACGCGCTCGTGGCGCTCTGCCGTCGCGGAGGCCGTTGTCCTGAGCCTGGCCTCTTGCGCCCTCGGCACCGGGTGCACGGAGGTCCCCTGCGGGCCTCGCCTGCGCTGTGAGCCGCCGGTCGAGGAGGAGCTGCCTTGTCCCGACGAACCCCAGAGGGACCTGGTTGCGATGGACGAGTGCGGCGTCTTCGCCAGCTCGAGCCTTGGCCACGATCGGAACCGGGGGACACGCGAAGCTCCCGTCAAGACGATCGCGAGGGCCATCGATCTGCTGGCCCAGGAACCCCAGAGGCGTCCGAGGGTGCATGCCTGTGGCGAACGTTTCTCCGAGGCCGTGCGCGTCCGCGGGACCCTGGAGATCTGGGGTGGGTTCGAGTGCGATCGGGGGTGGCGCCACGGTGGCGGAGAGAGCAACACCGTGATCGAGCCCGAGCCGGACGAAACACCGCTCACGTTCGAGGCCGGTGCCACGGCAACGGTCTTCGATCTGGAGGCACGGGCGGCGCCGGCCACGGCGCCGGCCGGCTCCTCGATTGCGACGATCGTGCTGGAGGGCGCTCGGGTCACCCTGCACCGCGGCGAACTGGTCGCGGGCGACGGCGCGCCGGGCCCCGACGGCGCGCCCGGCGATCCGAAGCACGAGCCGGCCGGGGCGGGGCGCCACGGACGGTTCGGGCAGGACGCGTGCACCGGCGACTTCGTGCCTGGTGCGGACCAGGTGCAGACCGCCTGTGAGCGAGGGGACTCGATCGGGGGGCGAGGCGGGGATGGAACGGTCGACCACGGAGCGCCCGGCGGCGACGGCGAGCTGATGCCGATCCCGAACCCCACCGGCTTTGGCCTCGGCGGCCAAGGGGCCACCAGCACCGACGGTTGCTTGGCCGGACAAACTGGCGCGGATGGGCTCGACGGTCCGCTCGGGCCAGGCGGGCGAGGCCTGGGCGCTTTCACCGCGCAAGGGCTCTACCTCGGGGTGAGCGGCGGCGACGGCGGTGATGGGCTCCCTGGGCAGGGGGGCGGCGGCGGGGGCGGCACGCGGGCCGGCTCGATGTTCTGCAGCACCCCGCGCAAGGCCGGCGGCGCGGGCGGCGGCTCCGGCGGCTCGGGAGGTTGCGGCGGGTACGGTGGGCGCGGCGGCGGCCCTGGGGGCGCGAGCCTCGGCCTCGTGATCCTCAACGCGCGCGTGGACCTCCACGGCACCAAGGTCAAAGCCGCGCGAGGTGGCGATGGCGGCCATGGCGGCGTCTTCCAGATCGGCGGGGCGCCTGGGCTCGGGGCGCCCGGCGGGCAGGGCTTCGGCGGTTCGCCCTTCGGCTGCTCCGGCGGCGACGGGGGTAAAGGGGGCAACGGCGGCCACGGAGGCGGTGGGCAGGGCGGGCCCTCGATCGCCATCGCCGTGGTGGGCGCATCAGTCCCGGGGGTGATGGAGGCTTGGCTCACTGCGGGAACGGGCGGCAAGGGCGGGCTCGGGGCGAATCCGAGCGTGCCTGGGTCCGCGGGCGACGATGGGCTGGCCATCGACGTGGCCGGCTTTCCTCAGTGAGCCGAGGAGGAACGGATGCAGCGGTCGAAGCTCGTTGGAATCGCGATGGTCGCGCTCGCGGCGGTCTCCTGCGGCGACGACGGGGGCGATCACCCCCCGGTCCCCGTGGACGTCGCGGAGCTGCTCGCGCGAGCCGGGCACAGCAGGAACGATTACAGGTTGGCTTCGGGCCTCTGGGAGCGTGGTCTCTTGTGCAACGACGACATCTGGCTCGCTGAGCTCTACTGGCCTCCGCTCGGACCGCCGCGGCTCGATCGCATCGTGTTCGTCGCATGGGACATGCCCGCTGGCACGCTCAGAGGCTGGAATCTCGTACGGAGCGAGGCGGACCGCCGCTACTGGTCAGTGGAGTTGTCCGCCGAGGAGATGGGCTTCGGTTGCGAGGAGCGCTACACGACGAGCTTCTTTCTCCTCGCGAGCTGGCCGGACAACAACGCCTCTCGAGCGATTGGCCTCGATCGAGCCGCTCAACTAGCCCTCCAGGAGGACATCTACTCCGATGACGCTGTCCTGGTCAACCACTATACCTTGATCGACGTCGAGAGGGCCAGCGTGCCGGTCCCGGACACGGCGACCTATTACCTGCAGAACCTGTTCACGGGCGCCACATTCAGCGTCGACGTTCCAACCGAGGGCGACGGGTCTCCGGATTATGTGACTCAGCTCGAAGTCGATTACGGAGAGCTCGGCCTTGGCCCGATGACCGATGTGGCGACCGGCGTGGTGTACAAGCGCGAGGGCGTGGAGCTGACGAACCATTGCCTCACCGTTATCGACAGTACGCTGCCGTAGCGCGCGGTCGCGCTGTTCGACGCGCCTAGAGACCTCACCGCGGCCGAGCTGCTCGACGCCACGCCGCGCCCCGCGAGCCCATAAGCGTCCGTGATGGCGGACGACAAGCCCGCTCCGTAACGCAAGCGAGGCGGCTATCGCGCCATCGACACACCGCGCCGATCTGCTTCGCCGCGCCGCATGCCGCCCGATCCGTTCGCCGCGCACACCTCACCGCGCAGCCAGCCGCATTCTTTCATTTACGCTTTCACGCGACCGCCGTGATGGTGCACACTTTCCGCGGGGACGACCCCGGGGCGGGCGGCAGGTCGAGCGCAGCGCGCGGGGCTCAGGGGACCGAGCGCGCCGGGCGACTGCGAGCGGCCGCGCGCCGGGGAGCAATTCAGGCAGGGCGCAGGGGAGGACGATGGAGACCTATCAGCAGAGAAGCGAGGGGATCGAGGCAGAGAACGCGCGGCTCCGGGCGCGCGTGGAGGAGCTGGAGCGAAGGCTCCGCGCGGTCGAGCCGCCGCGGGACGCGCAGCGCCAGCTCGCGGACAGCGTGCCCTATCGTGCGCTCTTCGACGCGGTGACCGTGCCGCTCGTGGTCCACCGCGCGGACGGGCTCCTCGTCGCGATCAACGGCGCCGACTGCGCGCGGTGGGGGATCACCCCCGAGCAGGTCATCGGCCACTACAACCCCCTCGAGGATCCGCAGGCGGCGACCACGGGCCACGCCGAGGCGTTCCTCCGGGCGCTCGCCGGGGAGGTGGTCACTCTGCCCGCGGTCTCCTACGAGATCGAGCCGGGCGCGCTCTACACGGAGAAGCGCAAGGTCTGGACCGAGCCGAGCTACGCTTCGTTCGAGGACGCGAGCGGGAACCGCTTCGTGGTGGTGGTGAGCCTCGACGTCACCGCGCGCGTGGAGTCCGAGGCGCAGAGGCGCCGCGGCGCCGCGCTGCTCGAGGCCTTCGTCCAGAACGCGCCGATGCTCATGTACGCGCGGGACACGGAGGGCCGCCACACGCTGGTGAACGCGCCGGTCGCAGCGCACCTCGGCATGTCCCGCGAGGAGATGATGGGGAAGACCCAGCACGAGCTGTTCCCCGCGCCGGTCGCCGACCGGTTCATGGCGCAGGACCGGGCGGCGATGGAGTCGTCCGAGCCCATCAACGCCGAGGACGAGCTGGAGCTGGCCGACGGGACGCACGTGTACATGACCACCAAGTTCGCGCTCCGCGACGAGGAGGGCCGGATCTCCGGCTGCGGGGGGATCTCGATGGACATCACCGAGCGGGTGCGGGCCGATGAGAGGACCAGGCAGCTGCAGCAGAAGATGTTGCTCGTGCAGCAGGAGACGATCAGGGCCATCTCCACGCCGCTCTTGCCCATCGCGGACGGGGTGCTCGTGGCGCCGCTGGTCGGGGAGCTGACGCGCGAGCGGGGCGCGCAGTTCACCGAGACGCTGCTGGAGGGGATCTCCCGCCAGCAAGCCCGGATCACCATCCTCGACGTGACCGGGGTGCCGCAGGCAGGGCCGGAGGTGACGGACGCGCTGATCCGGGCGGCGCGGAGCGCGCGGTTGCTCGGGGCCGAGGTGGTGCTCACCGGCATCCGGCCGAGCGTGGCGCAGGCGCTCGTGGAGCTGGGCGCCGATCTGGGAGGGATCGTGACGCGGTCGACGCTGGAGCGCGGCGTGACCTATGCGCTCTCGATGCGCCGGGGGGCGCGGGTAGCAGAATCGTGAGCTTCCTCCGCCAGCCCCGGCGCAACCCCGGCGCCCTTCGCGGTCTGGCCTGGCCGGCGAAGGGCCGTGTCGCGGTCGCCGCGGCGGATCTGGCGCCGCTAAATCCTGTAATTCCCGATACTTGGCGGCGACGAAAAAAGATCGCCCAGCGTGTCGATCGCGCGTCCCCTCGTTCGTCGTGACGGTAGAGACAGGGCCCAGCCGGTCGGGACCGGCCGGGCGCCCGCACGACGAGAGAAGGAGACACGACGATGCGCTTCATCATCACCGCAGCACCGGGGACCAGCGAGACCGCAGCGCCGGGGGCCAACGACGCGAACGCAGAGGCGGAGGGGGCGCCGGGCGAGGAGCTCTTCGCCGCCTACATGAAGTACAACGAGGAGCTGATGAAGGCCGGCGTGCTGATCGCGTCCGAGGGGCTCAACCCCGGCGGCGCCCGCGCGCGCGTCGGGGTCTCCGGGGGCAAGCGCGTCGTGCTCGATGGGCCCTTCGTCGAGACGAAGGAGCTGCTCGGCGGCTTCTACCTGATCGAGGTGAGCTCGAAGGAGGAGGCGATCGCGTGGGCGCTGCGGTGCCCCGTCGGGTTCGGCAGCGCCGAGGTGCTCACGATCCAGCAGATGACGGAGGCCTCCGACATCCCGCCGCGTTTCCTGGAGATCATCGCGGACGTCGCGCCGACGTGGGGCGCGTCGTTCTCGAGGTCGCGGTAGGCCGCAGCGGCCGGAGCCGCAGGCGGGCTCGAGCCGCAGGCGGCAAAGCGTGACCGCGGCTCAGATCAGCGCGTCTTCCGGGAGCTCCGCCTGGTGCAGGATCCCATCCGTGAACACCTGACCGTCGATCTCGTAATACAGTCGATACTGCACCTTGCGCGCGTCCGGCCGCGGCGACACGGACCCTGGCGTCGCGGTGGAGCCCTGGTAGATCGTGCCGGCGAAGCCGTACTGCTGATTCGGGCCCCATCCGGTATATGCCAGCGTGAGCGTCTCGGCGTGGATCAGCACGTCATGGCCGTCGAACACATGGAAGTCGATCCATGCGTTGGCGCCCCACGCCGTGTGGCTGACCCAGGCGACGAGATCGAGGTGTACCTCGATGTCCTTCCCGATGCTCGGCCCGTCCTCGGGCCTCGGGAACGCGTTCACCTTCGCGATCGTCGCGGATCGCACGCTCGTGACGTCGGGCCGCGGCTGCGCCCCTGCGCGGTAGACGACCGGCTGCGCCGGGAGCCGCGGCGGCGGGCCTCCCGCCTCGAACCAGTAATTGTCGCCGAAGCGGCTGTCCCAGGCGTCGCACCGATCGCTGGTCTGGTGGTAGCCGTGGAACCACATCTCCACGTTCGTGGCGTCGTCTGGCACGGCGACCTCGAGCGGCGCGGGCGTGTGCGCGACGACCGCCCCGGGCGGGTTCCCGGGAGCCCGCTGCTCCTCGACGACGCTCCCCTGCACGATCTCACCCCGCGGGTGGAAGCGGATGAGTGCGGTGATGTCGCCGATCTCGGCGCCGCGCCACGTCGTGAAGCAGCGCGACAGGCGGGCCATGGCATAGTCGATCCTGAGCGTCCCTCCGCGCTCGATCTGGCCCTGCTGCGCGTGCGCCCAATCGGGGAAGAACTGCAGAACAGCGGTCGTCGCCATGGGACCCTCCTCGGTGAGCGGCTGTCGAGGACCGCGCGCGAGCTCGCGCTCCACGACGCCCGCGCAAAACGATGTCCCCGACTCTACTTCCGCGGCAGGATCTCCTCCAGCGCGTTCTCCAGGCGCCGCTCGATCTCGGGATCGTCGAGCACGGGCGTGATCTCGTCGGGCACGACGCGCGCCCGCATGATGACCCGCGCGTAGATGAAGGCGCTGCGCGCGTTCGGAGGGTTCCTGTCGCCGAGGCAGGAGCGGAGCAGCTGGTACGCTCTGCCCTTCATGACGCCTCCGTCGCCCGCAGGCGCTCCGCCGTGGCGATGATCCGGCGCACCGCGGCGGAGGCCGTCTCGTGCGCGGCGAAAGCGTCCCGCACCACGTGCGCCGCCCTGGCGGCGGCGCCCCCTTCGAGCGTGCCTTGCAGCACGCCCTCGGCGAGGCGGACGAGCGGGCCTATCTCCACCATGTCCCGCGTGAGCGAGCGCGTCGCCAGGGCGAGCTCGGACGCCGCGCTCGCCGGGGAGGAGCGCGCGAGGGCCACGGCGTCCTCGGCCAGCTCCGCCGCGATCGCGAACATGTCGCGGTAGCAGTCGACCGCCTCGCGCAGATCGTCCGGGCTCAGCGCGGTCGAGGGCGCGTCCGCCAGCGCCGCCGCCGCGCGCTGCGCCCCGGCGATCGTCGGGCCGAGGGCCCGCAGCGCGTGCTCGAGCGTGCGCGCGGTGTGCGCCAGCCGGGCGAGGCGCTCGTTCGTGGCGCTGCTCGGCGGCGGCGCGTCGCTCCCCAGGGCCTCGATCCGCGCGCCCACCTCGGCGGCGAGCCGCCCGAGGCCATCGACCACCTGCGGCCCGAAGCGGCGCGGCGCGGCGTCGAGCACGCAGAGCGTGCCGACCACGTGCCCGCGCACCCGCAGGGGCACCCCGGCGTAGGCGCGGATGCCGTAGCGCTCGACGAGCTCCCTGGGCACCCGCTCGTCGCGCGAGGCGTCCTCGACCACGAGCGGCGCCTCGTCGCGGACCACGAGCTGACAGAAGGAGTTGCTCCGCGACGTCGCGCAGCTCACGCAGAGCTCCGGCGGCAGGCCGTGGTGCGCGCGGAACAGCTGGATGTGCCGGACGACCAGGCTCACCAGCGCCATGGGCGTCTCGGCGAGCTCGGCCGCCCGCGCCACGAAGGCGTCGAGGAGGGCGTCCGCCTCGTCGTGCAGCAGGACGTGGTGCAGCTCGGCGAGGCGCGCGGGATCGTTCAGTTCGGCCATGAGGGTGCTCGTGCGGGGGCGGGCGAGGAGGGCGGAGCCCGCTGCTGGTGCCGCCAGCAGCAGAAGATTACCGCATGCGCGCGGCGCCGGCCGCTCCCGCTCGCATTTCACCTGTAGCGCGCAGGGGAAGGGGAGCGAAGGCCGCGCGCCAGCGCGAGCGAGCCGCCGGGATGGCCGAGCCCGAGGGGTCCCCGGTGCGTCGCGAAACCGAAGCTGCGGTGTTCGCACCTAACCGGTCGAGTGACCATGCGACGATCTCGACCGCTGCCCTCGGCCTCCCTGGCTCTCTGCATTTTCTCGACAATCCTCGGGTCCGGTCAGGCGCGGGAGGACCCTCCGCCGAGCTGCGCGGGGGGCGCGCCGGGCGCGGGCGACAGCTGCGGTCTCGGCGATGGCGACGACTGCTGCGCCAGCTTGCTCGTCCCTGGCGGGACGTTCAATCGCCTCAACGACCCGCGCTATCCGGCGACCGTGAGCAGCTTCCGCCTCGACAAGTACCTGGTCACCGTCGGGCGGTTCCGCCGTTATCTGGAGGAGACCGGCGGCCCGACGCAGGCGAGCCCGCCGCCGGCCGGCGCGGGGGCGCACCCGAGGATCCCGGGCAGCGGGTGGGACCCCGCGTGGAACGCGATGCTCGCGGCGAGCACGGACGCCATCCGCCAGGCGCTCCGCTGCGACCCGTACGTGTGGCCGACGTGGACCGACGCGCCGGCCGCGAACGAGGACAAGCCGATCGTGTGCGCGACGTGGCTCGAGCTGTTCGCCTTCTGCGCGTGGGACGGCGGGCGCCTGCCGACCCAGGCCGAGATGAACTACGCGGCCGCCGGCGGCGACGAGCAGCGGCGGTATCCGTGGGGCTCGTCGCACATCACGCCCGAGGACGCGGCCTTCTGCTGTCAGGGCGACGGCTCGACCTCGCTGCCGTGCGAGGACTCGTTTCCTCCCTGGAGCCTGCTCCACTGCACCACCGACGACCTCGCGCCCGTCGGGTCGTTCCCGCGGGGAGCCGGGCGCTGGGGCCAGCTCGACCTGGCCGGGGAGGCCTACAAGGTCACGCGCGACGCCGCCGACGACGACCGCCTGCTCGTGCCCTGCGCCGACTGCTCCCGCCTGGACAACGGCTCCGTCCTGCGCGTCGCGCACGGCGGGAGCTTCGTCGCCTCCGGGATCCGGCAGACCACCACGTACCGCGCGCCCTACGAGACCAACGGCCGTCACTACTATGTCTCGGCGATGTGCGCGCGCGACGCGCCGGCGCCGTGACCGCGCTCGAGCTCGCGCGCCGGCGCTCGACGGGCGCGCCGGTATCTCCACCTTCGCGGCGGCATGATCCATGACCCATGATGAGGACACGAGCGGCGGCCCGAGGCCCGCTCTCTCGAGCGCCCGGGCCCCGGGCCTCCAGCGCGGCGTCACGGCCGGTCGCGCGCGGCGCCCAGCGGGCGGGCTTCCCGGCGCATCTCGCGCAGGAGCGCGGCGGCGACGGTGGCGGGGTGGGTGCGCTCCGGCGCGGCGCCGAACGCGGCGATGACCTCCGCGAGCGGACCGGGCTCCTCGTCCGCGGGGGGCGACCCGCGCGACCCGCTGACGCGCGCTCCCGCCAGGAAGAAGCTCGCGGCGTAGAGGGCGAGGGCGATGGCGCGCGCGACGTGCGCCCGCGCGCGCTCCTCGTCGCTCGCGCTCCGGCCGAGGTACGCGTGGAACAGGGCCTCGCGCTGCTCGGGCCGCGGGAGCGCGAAGACGCCGAGCTGCGCGAGGTCGAAGAACGGATCGCCCGCGCCCGCGGCGGTCCAGTCGACGAAGACCACGCGGTCGGCCGCCACGAGCACGTTGTTCGGGTTGAGGTCGCGGTGGCACGGCGCCTCGTGCGCGTGCGGCGCGCTCACCCGCTCGAGCTCCTCGGCGGTGCGGACGAGATCCGCGGGGAGGCCCGCGCCCGCGAGCGCGGCGCACTGCGCGTCGACGGAGCGCAGGAAGTCCAGGCGCGACGGGCCGCGCGGGAACGGCGGGCCGTCGTGGAGCCGCCGCAGCGCGGTCGCGACCTTGTCGAGCAGCGTCGGGTCCTCGCTCGGGCGGAGCGGCGCGCCCGCGACGCGGTCCATGATCGTCACGCCCGTCCGGGCGTCCGCGTGGCGCAGGCGCGGGGCGACGCCGCGCTCGGAAGCGACGCGCTGGCACGCGACCTCGCGCGCCGCGCGCTCCGGGTCGCCCGGATCGAGCGCGCCGAAGCGCTTCGCGACGTACGGGGCGCCGTCGACGACGAACGCGATCAGCGTGGCGCCGGAGAGCCCGCCGGACAGCGACGTGACGTCGCGGACCGGGCGCCCGGGGAACGCGGCCGCGAGCGCGGCGGAGAGGTCCGGGTGCAGTTCCGGGCCGCTCGCGACCTGCCCCCGCAGCGCGGCGAGCCGCTTCTTCAGCTCGCGAATGAGATCCATCATGAACGTCTCCTCTCGAGTCGGCCGCTGCCCGCTCCCTCGGCCCGAGGATGTCGACGTGGTCATGACGGTGCGAGGTGACTCGCGGTCGTCGCGTGCAGGGTGAAGGCTTCTTTCCGGCGGGGAGGGCGCCCCTGCGCGCCCTCGGGGGATGCTAGCGCTCCGCGTCCGGGCGCGCCAGACCCTGGCGATCCCGATGGAAGAGCTGATCCGGCTCCTGGAGGCAGGCGCCCGGTCGCGATCAAAGGTGCGTCTGTATCAGCTTCTGCAGGGTGCCGTCGGCGTTGTAGTAAACGCGGTCGACGCACGTGGAGCGCCGGAAGCTGCCGCCCGTCGGCAGCGCGCCATTGTGGTACGTCATGTAGCTCGCACCGCCGAAGTCGAAGAGCGAGTGGTGGACTGTATCGCTGTTCGGCACGCGATCGATGACCACTCCCCGGTACTGCCATGGTCCCTCCGGCGAGGTGCTGGTCGCGTAGGAGATCGTCTCTGGAAATCCCGAGGCGTAGGTCAGGTAGTACAGGTCGCCGCGCTTCGAGAGGTAGGGCGCCTCGGTGTAGTCGGTGAGGCCCGTGACGACGTTCAATTCGACGCCTCGGGAGCTCCGGTCTCGCATCACCCCGCCGCTGTCCGTCGTGTAGGTCTCACCCTTCAGGTGGATCATGTCGTCCTCGAGCTTGACCCAGTACAGGATCCCGTTGCCCCAGTACATGTATGCCTGGCCGCTCTCGTCGACGAAGACCGTGGGGTCGAGGTTGCGCCACGAGTGCGTCGCGCCCGTGCCCGCCGTGTCGGCGAGCAAGATGAGCGGGATTCCGCGCGCGTCCTTGAACGGGCCCTCGGGCCTGTCCGCCACCGCGACGCCGATGGATATCCCGTAATCGGACTGGCCACCTTGCAGAGGCACGTAGAAATAGAACTTCGGGTTCCCGTTCCTGTCAGCGCGTTCGACCACCTGGCCCGCATTGGCGTTGCCCGTCGAGGTGTCGCCCCTGGCCCAGCTGAAGTCGCTGTAGCGCATCACGGCGCCCTTGTTCTCCCAGCGGACCATGTCTTCCGATACCCATAGTCGGAAGTCGAACATGCGGTAGCCCTCCACGCCCTGGGCCTGTTCGTCGTGCCCTGTGTAGAGGTAGACCTTGTTGTCCCAGACCATGGCAGCGCCGTCGGCGGTGAAGATGTAGTCGCCTGGACCGTTGGTGGGGTCCGGCGCGTCGTACTTGATGATCGGGTTGTCGAACGAGACGGGGGCGGTCGTGCTGCCGCCGCTCCCTCCCTCGCCGCCGGTCGCCGCGCCACCGCCGGCGGACCCGGGGGCGCCGCCGGAGCCTGGCGCGCCGCCGCCCTGGCTCGCGCCGCCTGTCGCGGCCGCGTCCCCCGTCGTGCTGGTGCTGGCGCCGCCGCCGCCCTGCTGGCCGCCCGCGCTCGTGCTGCTGGAGGAGGCGGCCGGCCCCGCGGAGCCGCCGCCGTTCCCGCACGCCACGAGAACCAGCAGGCCCACCAGGCCACAGAGACATGAACTCGACTTCACCCGGAATGCTCCTTCGCGGGGGCGACTCTGGACGAGCTCCCGCGGGCTGTGGATTGATCGCGGTCGCCTGGGAACCAGCCGGTGTCCCGCGTCCAGACCCCCTCGCCAGGGCGCCACCGCGTCGTGGTACGATCCAATGAGGCTGCCTGTGCGAGCGGCGACAGCGGAGAAGCGAAGGCTCATCGTGCTGCAGCGTTGAACATCGCGCTGTCGATGGCTGCGTTGCCGACCGCGGCCCGCGCGCCGCTTGCGCGTCGACACACGGCGCCGCCGGACGATGATGCCAAAATGTGAACGTTCACAATAGCGATGTCAACCCCGATCGACCCGGCTGCCGCCGAGCTCGCGCCCGGATGGCTGACGAGCTTCCCGGAACGGCGGGGCAGGCGAGGCGGGCGCTGGACCGCGGTCCTGGTCGATGTGGATTCAATCCTGCCGCCCGGGCTCGTGGCTCGGGCGCTCGTCACCGGGGGCGCTCGCGGGACGCGCTCCGCCACGCCACCTCCGATGCCACCTCCGATCTGGCGGTGGTCGCTCTCGAGAGGGGGCCGGACGATCTCGGTTCCGGTGGTCGCCGCCGACCAGCACGGCGGCGGCGCCCGCGACCCGCATCTCCTCGCGCCGGTTCAGCGGACGGTGTGGGACATTACCAGCGCGCGACTGGCCGAAGTCGACCGGCGCGACCGGGATCGAGGATGGCCACAGGCGGGTCAATTTGGGTTGACATAGATAGTGTGAACGTTCACAATAACTGACGGGGTATCCTGCTGCTTTGCCCTGGATGGGCTGTCCTGCGCACCGTGCCCTTTGTCCTGGGCTCGGGATCGAACTCTGCGCCGACCCTGTTTTTTCGGCCGCCGCGGCGCGAGGAACGGTGAGGTCGCGGGGGCATTGCTCGTTCCGTACTCCGCATTTGCTGTCCTGGCGTAAACTTGGCTTCCGAGCCGAACGCCAGGGCCTCAGCGATTTGCATTTGACTCGGCAGATCGTGTGATCGAATATCACGATGTTCGGAAGTGAGCAGGCGCCCGGCGGCGCCGAGCCTCGCCCGGCGACGAGGCGGCGCTTCGTCGCGCGTGTCATGGCGTTACCATCGTTGTTTCTCTCATCGAGCGATCGTGTGGAGGATTCGAGATGGCATCCTGTCGAAGGTTGCTTGCCTTCCGCGTCGGGCGTCGTGTGTCTCGCCCCGTGTCGCGGGCGGCTCTCGAGCGGAGGGAGCGAGCGGGCGCTCGCGCTGCGTGATGAACTGGGAGGCTTGTTCATGCATCGACATCGGGTCTGGGACTGGAGATCTGGACGAGCGAGCCGGACCTGGGTCGAGCGCGGCCCAGCGAGCGCCGTCGTGGCGTTGCTGCTCATGCTCGGGTGCTCGGGGACGCAGGATCCTCCCGCCGGAGAGGCCGTGACGCCTGCCCCCACGCCGGCCTCGACCCCGAGCGCGCCGGCGCCGGCGCCTGCTCCTGCGCCAGCGGTGGCGCCCGCCAGCCCCCCGGCCATCACCAAGGCTGGTTTTGGCAAGATCGGGTCTCAAGACGTGGACCTCTACACTCTCTCCAACGCGAACGGGCTCGTGCTCAAGGTGACGACGTACGGCGCGATCGTCACCGAGCTGCACGTGCCCGACAAGGCCGGAAAGCTCGCCGACGTCGTCGTCGGCTTCGAGGACGTGGGCGGTTATCTCACCGACAACCAGTTCTTCGGCGCGACGGTCGGCCGCGTCGCCAACCGCATCCGCAACGCGAAGTTCAAGCTCGAGGGCAAGGAGTACGCCCTGACCGCGAACAACAAGCCGCACCACCTGCACGGCGGCGCCAAGGGCTGGGACAAGGTGGTGTGGAGCGCCGACACCGCCGAGGCGCCTGACGGCCCGAGCATCCGACTCACGTACGTGTCGAAGGACGGAGAAGAGGGGTATCCCGGCACCGTGACCGCGAAGGTCGTCTATACGCTCACGAACCGGAACGAGCTCCGCGTCGAGATGGAGGCGGTCACGGACAAGACGACCCTCGTCAACATGGCCCACCATTCGTACTGGAACCTCGGCGGGCACGGCTCCGGCACGATCCTCGATCACGAGCTCACGCTCTACGCGGACAGCTACACGCCGGGTGATCCGGCCGTCCCGACCGGAGCCGTGAAGCCCGTCAAGGGCACGCCTTTCGACTTCACGGCGCCCAAGGCCATCGGCAGGGACTTGAAGGCGGTCGGCGGAGATCCGGTCGGCTACGATCACAACTTCGTCGTCAACGGAGACCCGGCCGCCCTGCGGCCCGTGGCGCGCCTCAAAGATCCGAAGTCCGGCCGCGTGATGACGCTGGAGGCGGATCAGCCCGGCGTGCAGTTCTATACCGCGAATTACATGAACGGCTCGAAGCGAGGCAAAGGCGCCACGTACGTGCAGCACGCGGCGCTCTGCCTGGAGAGCCAGAAGTTCCCGAACGCGATCAACGTGCCTGCCTGGCGTGAGCAGCCGATACTCAAGCCGGGGCAGCCCTACAAACACACGATGATCCACCGCTTCACGGCGGAGTGAGCGAGTCGGTCATGCCTGGCTTCGGCGTCAGTGGTGTCAGTGCGTTTTCGAGAGTGAATCATCAAGGAGACCTGCCGTGAAAGAGACGAAGTCCTGGATCAAGCGTTGTGCGGCCGCAGCGCCCTTCCTGCTCGCGATGCTCGCGATGACAGCGTGCGACAACAAGAACGAGGGGACGGGCGCCGCGCCTGCGGCGGGGGGTGACTCGAAGCCGAAGATCGTGAAGCTCGCCTTCATCACCAACAACGCGAGCGAGTTCTGGAAGATCGCTCAGGCGGGCGTCCGGAAGTACGAGCAAGAGAGCAAGGTTCAGGTCGACGTGAAGATGCCGCCGAACGGCACCACGGAGGAGCAGAACCAGATCGTCGAGAACCTCTCGAGCCAGGGGTACGACGCCATCGCCGTGAGCGCCGTCGCGCCGAACGACCAGGTCACGGTGCTCAACAAGGCGGCCGAGAAGAGCAAGCTCATCACGTTCGACTCGGACGCCCCGAAGTCGAACCGGCTGCTCTACATCGGCACCAACAACTACGAGGCCGGCAAGGCGCTGGGCGCCCATATCGTGAAGCTCCTCCCGAGCGGCGGCAAGATGGCCGTCTTCGTCGGCATGTTCTCCGCGGACAACGCGAAGCAGCGCCTGCAGGGCATCCAGGACGCGATCGCCGGCAAGAAGATCGAGATCGTCGACAAGCGCGAGGACAACACGGACCGCGCGAAGGCGCGATCCAACGTGGAGGACATCATCAATGCGCACCCGGACCTGAACCTCGTCGCCGGCCTGTGGTCCTACAACGGTCCCGCCATCGCGGCGGCCATCGAGGCCCTCGGGAAGAAGGGCAAGGTCCTCGCGGCCGTGTTCGACGAGGAGCAGGAGACGCTCACGGCCATCGAGAACGGCACGATCTCGGCCACGGTCGTCCAGAAGCCGTTTCAGTTCGGCTACCTGGCGAGCAAGTGGGCGCACGAGCTCGCGACCAAGCCCGACGCGGCGACGGCGCAGATCCCGGCCAACAAGAGCATCGACACCGGCATCGACGTCATCGAGAAGACGAACGTGGTGGAGTTCAAGCAGAAGCTCGCCGAGATGAAGAAGTGAGCGTGACCGCGACCGACCCGGATCTGCTCGCGATGAGCGCGATCACCAAGCGGTTTCCCGGGGTGGTCGCGCTCAACGGCGTCTCTCTCTCGCTGAAGCCGGGCGAGGTCCTCGCCCTCATGGGCGAGAACGGCGCCGGCAAGAGCACGCTCATGAAGATCCTCGGGGGCGCCCAGCAGCCCGACGAGGGCGAGATCCGCATCCAGGGGAGGGTGGTCGCCCTCGAGAGCGTGCGCGTCGCCAAGCGCCTCGGCATCGCGCTCATCCACCAGGAGCTGATGCTGGCGTCGAACCTCGACATCGCGGCCAACATCTTCCTCGGCAACGAGGGCGGCGGGACCGGGCCGCTCCTCCGCCCGCTGCCGAGGAGCGCCATGTACGCCCGCGCCAAGGAGCTGCTCCTGCGCGTGGGCTTGACGCTCCCGGCCTCGACCCCGGTGTCCGCGCTGACCGCCGGTCAGATGCAGATGGTCGAGATCGCCAAGGCGCTCGCCCTGGACGCGCGCATCATCATCATGGATGAGCCGACTTCGTCGCTCACGAGCGCTGAGTCCGAGCAGCTCTTCCAGATCATCCACAAGCTCCGGGCGGACGGCATCGGCATCGTCTACATCTCGCACCGCATGGAAGAGGTCATGGCGCTGGCGGACCGGGTGACGGTCCTGCGCGACGGCCGCCACGTCGGGGACCTCACGCGCGCGGAGGCGACGCACGAGAGGATCGTCGCCATGATGGTGGGGCGCGAGCTCAGCGCGCACTACTTCCCGGAGAAGCGGCCGCGGAGGTCGACCGAGCCCGTGCTGGTGGTCGAAGGCCTCGTCGTGCCCGGCGCGCCAGCGCCGATCTCCTTTTCGGTCGAGCGCGGGGAGATCCTCGGCTTCGCCGGCCTGGTCGGCTCTGGCCGCACGGAGCTCATGGAGACGATCTTCGGGGTCACGCCGGCGCTCAGCGGACGCATGACGCTCGAAGGCAGGGAGTTCGCTCCTCGAGTGCCGAGGGACGCCATCGACCGCGGGGTCTACCTGGCGCCGGAGGATCGCAAGCGGCACGGGCTCGTGCTGCCGCTCAGCATCGTCGAGAACACCTCTCTGCCCGACATCGGCAACTACAACCGCTGGGGCCTGCTGGACAGGACGAAGGAGCGCCGTGTCGCCGAGTCGGAGGTGAAGCGGTTGCGGACGAAGACGCCTGGCATCGCTCAGCGCGTCGTGAACCTCTCCGGCGGAAACCAGCAGAAGGTGGTGCTCGGAAAGTGGCTGGCCATGAGCCCGCGCGTGCTCATCCTGGACGAGCCGACGCGCGGCATCGACGTTGGCACGAAAGCCGAGATCTACCGCCACATGGCCGCCCTCGCGGATGAAGGCATCACCATCATGATGGTCAGCTCGGACATGGAAGAGATCATGGGGATGAGCGATCGCGTCGCCGTCATGCACGAGCGACGCATCAAGGGTGTGTTGCCGCGGGAGCGGCTCAGCCAGGAGCGGATCGCGACCTTGATGACGGGCCACGCCGACAGGGAGGCTCTCTCATGAGGCGCGAGCTCGGCATGACCATCGCGCTCCTCGTGATGTGTCTGGGCCTCTACCTCTCGAACCCTGATTTTCTCGGGCAGTCGAACTCGATCAACACGCTGCGGCAGATCTCGATGCTCGGGATCTTCGCGACGGGCATCGGCTTCGTCATCATCACCGGCGGCATCGATCTGTCGATCGGGTCCGTGATCGGCCTGACGGGCGTCCTGATCGCGAAGCTCTCGTCGAGCCAGGTCGGCGGCCTGGGCCTCTCGTTGTGGATCGGCATCCCGGTGGCGCTCGGCGTGGCGATGCTCGTCGGCCTCGGCCAGGGTTTGTTGATCACGCGGCTCAAGCTGCAGCCGTTCATCGTCACGCTCGGCGGCATGTTGCTCTTGCGCGGCGTCTCGCAGACCATCGCCGAGGGCGGCACCCTGAGCCTCGGGGGCTCGCCGCTGCTCGGCCTCGCGAACGGCGGGCTGCTCAAGGTCGGGAACGACGCGCTCGTCCCGTATCCGTTCCTGATGTTCGTCGCCGTGATCGGCGTGGCGACCTACGCGCTGCACTTCACGGTGTTCGGCCGTTACGTTTACGCGATCGGCGGCAACCGCGACGCGGCCGAGTACTCCGGCATCAACGTGAAGCGGGTGGAGGCGTCCACCTACGTGATCTCGGCGGGCCTCGGCGGCGTGGCTGGCGTCTGTTACGCGTCGTACATCGGGCAGATGTCGCAGCAGGTCGGCGTCGCGTACGAGATGTATGCGATCGCCGCGGCCGTGCTCGGCGGCTGCTCGCTTCGCGGCGGTGAAGGCACGGTGCTCGGCATCATCATCGGTTCCGCGGTGATGCGCGTCCTCGACAACGGCATCAACATGTTCCAGCTGCCGTACGAGGACGCTGACGGCATTCGACGCATCTGGCGCCTGGACCCGAACTGGACGTTCATCATCATCGGCTCGGTGATCCTCGTCGCCGTGATCCTCGACCAGATCGTGCACATGGTGCAGGAAAGACGGCGCATCCGGCGCGCCTCCGCGGGAGCCGCCCAGGCGGCGCCGAGCCTCCGGGCGGCCGCGGCCGTCGGCGCGGCGGAGCCCCCGGCCGTACAAACGCCCGAGCGCGAGAACGTCTGAGCGTCTACCTTGCGGTCCGGCAACCCAGGAACGAGGGACATTGCCCGCCACCCCGAAGACGATCGACGAGTACATCGCCGCCTGCCCAGAAGAGGTGCGTCCTCTGCTCCGTGGCATTCGCGACGCCATCCGACGGGTGTTGCCCGGCGCCGAGGAGCGCATTCGTTACGGCATGCCCGCGATCATGTTCGACGGGCGAAACGCCATTCACTTCGCCGCGTGGAAAAAGCACATCGGCCTCTACCCGATCTACCGCAGCGACGACCCCGTCCAGGCCGAGCTCGAGCCTTACCGCGACGGCAAGGACGGCGTGAAGTTCCCGCTCGGCAAGCCCGTGCCGTATGACCTGATCGAGCGCACGGTGCGCATGCTGGCGGCGCACCACGGCGCCGGCCGCTGACCGCGGGGGGCGACACCGCGTCTCCCCACCGCGGCCGGTCTCACGCGTCCTGTGACCCCGCGCCCGGCGGTCGGGGCGATGACCGGACGCACCGGCGGACACGGCAGCGCCTGTATCGACCAGCAGGGGACCGTCTCCCCTGGGTGCGCGGGCCTTGAGCGCGCTCGGCGCAGAGGGCATGGTGCCGCTCGATCCCCGACATGCCTTCCCACGAGCGCACGCTCAGGCTCCTCAAATCGATCGCGCGCATCGAGCCGGCGCGGCCGTCGCTGAAGAGCGGCCTCCGTGCGGCCGTCGCGGCCCTCGTGCCGGTGCTCGTCGGGCAGGTTGCCCCGGTGCCCGCGACCTCCTGGGCCACGCTGGGCGGCTTCCTCGCGACCGTCGCCGACAAGGGCGGCTCGTACCGCGCGCGCGCCGCGACCATGGGCGCGCTCACCGTCGCCGGAGCCCTCGCGGCGGTCGCCATGGCCCTCGCGGGGGGATGGCCGTGGATCGCGACGATCGTCTTGTTCCTCGGCATCTCGGCGGCAGGCTTCGCGCGGGTCTACGGGGCCGAGGCGGGCAGCGTCGGGGGGCTCGTCGCGATCATCATGGCCGCGTCGGTCGCCGCGCCGGCCGGCGGCGCCGAGGCGCTCGCGCGCGGCGCGGGCGTGCTCGCCGGCGGCCTCTGGGCCATGGCGCTCGCCCTCCTGCTCTGGCCCATCCGGCCGTACCGCCCGGTGCGCGTCGCCGTGGCCGCGTGCTACCGCGCGCTCGCCGATCAAGCGGCCGCGCTGGAGGAGGCGTCGCGGCGGGGCGAGGAGGCCGGGTACCACGCGCTCGTGCAGCGGCACGCGTCCATCCGCGCCGCGATCGAGGCGGCGCGCGCGGCGCTCGGGGGCGTGCGGCGCGGGCGCCAGGGCGAGAGCGGGCGCGGCGAGCGCTTGCTCGTCCTGCTCCAGGACGCCGACCAGCTCTTCGGGACGCTCGTCGTGCTCGCCGACACGCTGGAGGCGGCCGGCGACCCGGGGCCCTCGGACAGTCGCTCCGACGCGCGCGTCGAGGTCGAGCGCGCGCTCGCGGCGTTCGCGAGCAAGGCGCACGAGGTCGCGCGCGTCGTGGAGACGGAGGGCGGCGGCCACCGCCTTCCGCCGATCGCGTGGGACGAGCAGGCGCTCCGCGCGGCGATCGCGCGGGACGCGCGCGAAGGGGGCAGGGCGGCCGCCATGACCCGCTCGCGGCTCCTCCACGCCGCGGCGCTCCTCGCGCAGCTCCGCGAGTACCTGCGCATCGCGGTCGAGACGGCGCCGGCGCTCGACGACGACAGCCCCGCGGAGGCCGCCCCGGGCGAGCCCGCGGCGGCGGCCCCACCCGGGCCGAAGCTGCGCGACCGCGTCCTCGGGCCGCTCCGCGAGAACCTCACCGCGCGCTCGCTCTCGCTCCGGCACGCGCTCCGCGTGGGCCTCGCGGCGGCGGCCGGCATGGCGGTGAGCCACGGCTTCGAGCTGCGGCGCGGCTACTGGATCACGATCACGGCCGTGGCCATCCTCCAGCCGTACACCGGCGCGACGGTGCTGAAGGGGCTGCAGCGCATCGCCGGCACGGTGCTCGGCTGCCTCCTCGCCGCGGGGATCGCCGCGGCCGTGCACGACCCGCTCGGCCTGCTCGCGCTCATCTTCGTGCTCGCGACCGCCGGGGTCGCGCTCTTGCCGGTCAACTACGGCGCCTTCTCGGCCCTGTTGACGCCCACCTTCGTGCTCCTCGCCGAGCTCGGGTCCGGCGACCGTCACCTGACGCACCTGCGCGTCGTCAACACGCTGATCGGCGGCGCGATCGCGCTCGCGGCGATCGCCCTCCTGTGGCCCAGCCCGGAGCGCGACCGCTTCCCCGAGCAGATGGCGCAGGCCCTGCGCGCGGCGCGCGAGGTCCTCGCGCGGGCGGCCGCCTCGCACGGGAGCGAGCGGGAAGCGGCCGAGGCGCCGCTCGCCGCCGCGCGCCGCGACGCCGGGCTCGCGACCAGCAACGCCGAGGCGTCGTTCCAGCGGCTCGTCGCGGAGTCGCGCGGCGCGGCGGAGGCGCTCGAGCCGCTCATGGCGGAGCTCACGTACACGCGCCGCTTCGTCGCCTCGGTGGTCGCGCTCGCGTCCTCGCCCGGGCCGACGGCATCACCGTCGCGTCGCGAAGAGCTCGCGCGCTTCGAGCGCCGCGTCGGCGGCGCGCTCGAGGACCTCGCCGCCGCGGTGGCCGAGCAGCGCCCGCCCGCGCCGCTGCCCGACGTGTTCGCGCCGGAGCCCACCGACGAGGGCTCCGGGGTCGAGCCTGCTCCGACGACGCTGGGGACGTTGTTCGAGGCCCAGCTCCTGCGCATCGCGCGGCAGGTCACGGTCCTGCACGCGGCGGTCTCGCGGGCCGCGCTGGCCGCGCGGGAGCGGCCAGTAGCGTGAGCGCGGGGCCAGCCCGGGCCCTCACCGCGCGCTCAGCACCCCACGAGCCGCACGGTCTTCCCCTCGTGCGCGACCTCCCGCACGAACAGCTTCTCTGGCCACGACCGCTCCTTGCGCAGGTCGAACATCACCAGCCACCCCTCGCCGTGCCCGGCGTGCTCGAGGTACCGCGCCACCTGATCGAGCGCCTCGGCCTCGGTCTCCGTGTCGCGGCGGACCTTCACCTCGATGGCGTGGCGTTCCTCGCGCCAGCAGATCATCAGGTCGAGCGCCCCGCGCCCGAGCCCGTACTCGCGCTCCACCCGTCCGCCTCCGTTCACGACCCGCTGCAAGAACGCCATCAGCATCAGGTGCGGCCCGGACTCGCGGTAGCCGAACCCCTCGGCGGCGAGGTGGCCGTCCTTGCGCCAGAACGCCTGCCAGTCGGTGAAGAGCTTGTCCATGTCGAGCGAGCCGTCAGGGCGGACGTATGCGGCGGGCTCGGCCGAGATCTGCGCCTGGCGGATGAACGTCAGCGCGCGGGGGACGACCTCGCGGTAGATGGGATTCGCGATCTCGAAGCGCCCGCCGTGGAAGCGGATCAGCCCCAGGCCGAGGACGTAGGAGAAATCGTCGTCGAGCACGTCTCCGGCCGTCTGCCCGCCGGCCAGCATGGGATCGAGCACGCGCCGCACCCGGGGCTCGCGCAGGCGGGCGACGAGCGAGTCGATGTGGGAGCGGCGCTCCAGGATGAGGGTCTCCTTGGCCGCGTCGACGTGCGCCGACGTGATCGGAATCGTGCGGTCCTCCACGTCATGGCCGACGATCTGATCGGCCATGGCGTTGGTCAACCAGGGATGGCCCTGTCCCAGCTCCCAGATCCGCCGCGCAGCCTCGGGCTCGAAGCGCTGTCCGGTAGCGGCGGTGTGCTGCGCGAGCAGCTCGGCGACCTCGGCCTCGGTGAAGGGGCCGAGCGTCATCGCCTCGGCGGTGATGTTGAACGGCGACGTCGTGCCCAGCCACGCGACGGCGCGCCGCTCCTCCACGGCGAGCGCGTAGTCGCGCACCTGGCGCTGGCCGATGAGGGCCACGCTGGAGGGAAACGGCGTCCGGCTCCGATCGAGGTAGCCCTGCCGGAGCTGGGTCAGGAACGAGACCATCGCTGCGCCCACGAGCCCGTCCGCCTCGTCGACGAGCACGACCAGCGGCCTGTCGCTGCGCGCCGCGAGATCCCGCAGATAGCGCAGGACGAAGGTGCTCGCGGGCTCGACGCGGCGGACGTCGTCCGCGGGCGGGCCGAGGTCGGGCAGATCGCGATCGACCGCGGTGTCCAGGGCGTAGAGGACAGCTTCGAAGGCCCTGGTGGGGTCGGGCTCCTCGCGGGCGATCTGGACGTCGACCCAGGCGGCGCGAAAGGCACCTTCGCGGTTCAGGTGCTCGACGAGCCAGCGAGCGCTGGTGGTCTTGCCCGTCTGGCGGCCAGCATGGAGCGTGAAATCCTTTCGGTTTTCTATGAGCCGCAGGACACGCCCGAGGCGGCGCTCGGGCGGGAGCATGTAGTGCTCGCCAGCGACGCAGGGGCCCGCGGTGTTGAACGAGAGCTTCACGGGAGGAAGCTACCATGCATGAGGCGACCCACCTTGCGAGAGCAGGGGGGCGAGAGCGCGCGCGTCACCGCACCTCTCCCGCCTCGCGGCCCGGCGCCTCGCGGCCCGGCGCCGCGCCTCCTGGCGCCCGCTCGCCCGGCGCCTCGCGGCCCGGCGCCCGCTCGCCCGGCGCCGCGCCGTTCCTCCTCCGCTCCCGGCAGCGGCCCATCGCCTTCTCGATCATCGGCAGCGGCAGCGCGAGGTCCATCGAGAAGCGGCCCTCGCGCGGGCTCACCCGCGCCAGATCCAGCAGCTCGGCGAGCTGCTCCTCGCCGTCCGCCTGTGCCTTCAGCCGGCCCAGCGAGATCGCGGTCCCGAGCGTCTTGCCGAGGTCGTCCACGTCGGCCGCCACGGGCCCCGTCACGTCGGCCACGATCGCGACGTCCTCCGACGCGTCGACGTGCAGCTCCACCTGGCCCACGGCGCCGCGCAGGCGCTCGGCGATCTCCGGCTCGCTCCCCTCGAGGACGTGCGCGATGTCCTCGGCCGAGAGCACCCCGTACGCATCGCCGTAGCTCGCCCACTCCGGGATCACCGGCGGCGCCGGCGCGACCTTGTCCTCGAGCCTGTCGATCGCGGCCTCGACGGCCTGCGCGTCCTGGCCGATGAGCAGGAGGCCGTCGCCCCACAGGCCGATCACCGGCGAGCGACCCTCCTGCTCCTCGAAGAGCGTCCCTCGCGCGCCGTGAGCGCGGCGGCTCCGCCGCAACGAGTCCAGGCGCGCCGACGGGAACTGGCCCGAGACCACCACGAGGGGCCCCGACGCCGCCGCGACCCGGTCGATGTCCTCGAGCACGTCGATCCCGAACTCGTCCTTGAGCTCGTCGAAGCTATCCATGTCGCCGTTCGCGAGCATGCAGTCGAGCCAGAGCTTGCCGGCCGGCGACTCCTTGATGGCGCTCGCCTCGACGACGACGGCCGACGTGGCCCTGCCGGTGGGCAGCGCCGTGAGCAGCGGATCGCGCTTGGGCCGGGGCTGGCGCTCCGCGTGCGGGTCGGTCTGCGGCGGGGGCGGCAGCGTCTGGCGGCGCGCGTTGCGTTCCATGTCGGGGCGCTGCGGTTGGCGCGGGAACTCCACCCGCGCCTTCTTCGGGGACGTGGCCTTGCTGTCGCCGCGCGACATGAGCCACGCGGCGAGGCCGAGGAGGACGACGGCGGCGAGGAGCCAGGCTCGGTGGCGCATGGAGCTCAGAAATCCTTCTGCTCGAAGCCCCAGATGCCGAAGGCGACGGCGGCGAGGCCGAAGACGGCGATCCCGGCGAGCTGGCTCGCGAGGTCGAGCGCCTCGACGGGCGCCGAGGCGGCGAGATCGGCGGAGGTGTTGGCCAGGGTGGAGACCCGCGGCAGGAGCGCGGTGGCGGCGCGGAAGAGCGCGCGGGGGGCGCCGGGCTCGAAGAAGGTCGCGAGGCGGTCGCGGTAGCCGGCGACGATGCCCGCGACGAGGAGGGCGCCGCCCGTCGCGGCGGAGAGCGCGGCGCTGCGCGCGAACACCGCGGCCGCGAGCATGCCGCCGTAGAGGGCGGCGAAGGTGACGCTCGCGAGGAGGGCGGCGAGGACCGGGCGCAAGGTCCAGACGCCGGTCTTCACGGCGAGCAGGAGCGCGAGGCCGCCCGCGCCGTAGAGCGCGCCGGCCATGGCGAGGCCGAGCACGCCGAGGAAGGTGCCGGCGAGCAGCTCCCAGCGCTGGACGGGGAGCGCGAGGAGGTGCTCGATGCGGCCGGGCGCGAGCAGGCTCGGGGCGAAGTCGGCGCAGGCGACGACGCCGAAGGCGAGGCCGCCGTAGAAGATGACGTACGCCGCCGCGCGGAAGATGGGGCGGAGGGCGACGTCGACGGACGTGATGTCGGTGTGGACGACCTGGCCGAAGAGGCGCGTGGCGGCGAGGGCGCCGTCGACGACGTCCATGCGCAGGGTGAGGCCGGCGACGCCGAGCAGGAGGGTGATCGCGGCGCCGAGCGCGAGGAACCACCGGCGCGAGGCGGCCTCGCGGAGGAGGTCGAGCGCGATGGCGAGGGCTGTCTTCACGGCGGCGCTCCGGCGTCCGGCCTGTCCCGCGCGCCGAGGGCCTCGGCGAGGACGTCCTCGAGGTCGCGCATGTCCCGGGCGAGCTCGACGAGCAGCGCGCCCCGGGCGCGGGCGCGATCGAGCAGGGCGTTGAGGTCCTCGGGGCTGGCTGCCTCGCAGGTGAAGGCGCCCTCGGGCTCGCGGGCGGCGAAGCCGAGCGGGGCGAGCGCGGCCGGATCGCAGCCGGGCGCGAAGCGGACGCGGAAGCGCGTGGCGCTGCCGCAGAGCGCCTCCAGGGCGCCCTCGCGGACGAGGCGGCCGCCGGCGAGGATGCCGATGCGGTCGCAGACGCGCTCGGTCTCGGAGAGCAGGTGCGAGTTGAGGAAGAGGGTGGCGCCGCGGGCGCGCTCCTCGGTGAGGATGCGGCGGATCTCGGCGCGGCCGAGGGGGTCGATGCCGTCGGTGGGCTCGTCGAGGACGAGGAGGTCGGGCGCGCCGAGGAGGGCCGCGGCGAGGCCGAGGCGCTGCTTCATGCCCTTGGAGAAGCCGCCGATGCGGCGCCGGGCGCTGTCGCCGAGCCCGACGCGGGCGAGGTCGCGCAGGAGCGCGGCCTCGGTCGTCGCGAGGCGCTTGAGCCGGGCGACGCTGGCCAGGAACGCGACGGGCGTCCAGGCGTGCGGGAGGTGGAGGCGCTCGGGGAGGTAGCCGATGCGGGCGCGGACGGCGCGGTCCTCTGGGGCGCCGCCGAGGACGCGGACGACGCCGGACGTCGGCCGGACGACGCCGAGGAGGGTCTTGATGAACGTGGTCTTGCCGGCGCCGTTCGGGCCGAGGAGGCCGAACGCGGCGCCGCGGGGGACGGCGAGATCGAGGCCGGCCAGGGCCTCATGGCCCTCGCGCCGGAAGAGGCCCGCGTAGGTCTTGCGGAGCGCGGCGGCTTCGAGGGCGAGCACGGCGTGAGGATAGCCAACGCGGGGGAGCGGGCTACCCTGACCCAGGTCGGGGGCTTGCTCAGGTCGTCCAGATCACGGCGAACATCGTCGTGAGGAGCCCCAGCGGCACGAGCGACAGCGCGGCGGCCGCCGCCCACAGCTTCCCGGAGCGGAGCGGAAGTCCACGGGCGCCGCGGACGAGACCCCAGCTTGGAATGACCGACAGGAGGATGCCGAAGGCCGCGAACATGCCAATCGGGTTGTCGTCCCCCGGCGAGTGCCACACCCAGTTCATCGTGCTGGCCGAGAGCAGCAGGCCAGCCAGACCGAACGCCCCGACGAAGAGCTGAACGACGCGAGAGGTGCGCGGGCGCATGCTGGAGATTCTTCGCTCCGCCGCGCGAGGTGTCCAGCGGCGGAGCCGGCACCGACGTGGATCGCGGCGTCGGCGCACGAGGGGGTTTGAGCGCCCCATCGGGACCGATTTCGGTGCTCTCAGGGGGGTTCGAGCGCCCCGTCGTCGCCGTGGAGGCCCCGCGGGAGCGCGGCGCATTGCGCCCTACTCGCAATCTTTCAACCAGCGTCAGCATTTTCTCGTGCAGGGTCCGAGTGCCCCGGACAGGCACGATCACCGGACGCTCCCGCCCTGGATCGTGTAGGATGAGAGCGTGGCAGATCTCGATGCGATCTCGGACCGGACCTCCGTGGCTGCGCGCGCAGACTTCGCATTCGTGATCACCCGGCGGGGACGGCTCGTCACCCGGGGCGCGCCGTGCGACATGCCCACGGAGGGCCGCAGCCGGATCGTCGAGGCTGCCCTGCGCCTCGGGAACCGGGGCCGGCTCGGGCATGTGGAGCTGCCGCGCGAGCACCTGGTCCCCTACGGGGGCGCGGCGCCCGTCGACGTGTACTTCGGCGTGGCCGGCGCGGCGATCCTCTGCGCGGTCATGCCCACATGGGCCGATCGGCAGGGCGTGCTGCCCGCGCTCGAGCACGGCCTGCGCGCCATCGACGAGGGCACCCCGGCGGAGTCGCGGCCGGCCCGCAAGGGGCACCGGCGCGCCCCCTCGCGCCCGCGCGCGGAGGCGGCGCCTTCCTCGGCGCGCCGCGCGGAGGCGGCGCCTTCCTCGGCGCGCCGCGCGGAGGCGGCGCCTTCCTCGGCGCGCCGCCCGGTCGCCGAGGTCCGCCAGCCGCCGCCGTCCACCGGCGCGGTCGCGGCCTTCCGCGAGCCGCCGCCGCCGCCCTCCAGGCGCGCCGCACCGCCGTCGCTGCCGGCCGTCAGGCGCAGCGCCGCCGCGGGCCTGATCCTCCTCGCCAACGGCGGGCCGCCCCGCGCGCAGGCGCGCCCGGCGGTGCTCCACGACGGGCCCCCGCCGCCCGCGGCCTCCCCCCGGCCCCCCGCGTCGCTGCCGGACATCCGCGCCGGCCAGGCGACCCTCGGCCGCGAGCGCCTCGCCGCCGTCGAGCGAGAGCCCGGCGGGCCGCGGCGCTCGCTGCCCGAGATCCGGGTGGGCCTGGCGCGGGTCGGCCACGAGACCCTGGCGGCGATCGAGGCCGACCTGCAGCGGCCGGCGCGCCCCGGATCGATGCCCGACGCGCTGCGCCTCGAGCTGGCGAGCATCAGCCGCGAGAGCCTGCTGGAGATCGCGGCCGAGGAGGCGCGCCAGGCGACCGCGGGGCCGCGGCCGTCCATGCCGCTGGTGCGCCCCGAGCGCCTCACCCGCCCCTGGGTGGAGGCGCCCGAGGACGCGCGGCGCATGGCCGAGGCCGAGAAGCGCGCCCGCAAAACCGCGCCCCCCGAGCTGGACGTCGAGCTCGTCGAGCCCGATGCCGAGGTCATCGCCGCGACGCGCGCCGGTCGGCGCGCTCGCTCGGGCTGAGGCTCGAGCCGCGCCCCGGGCACGGGGCGTCACGCTCCCTCCTCGGACAGCGCGCGACCAGCGCAGCTCCGTCCTCCCCCTCGACCGGCCACACCGTCCATCGCGGCCTCACGCGGGCCCGCACCACGATTCGAGCGCGCTTCTCAGATCGGCGAGGCGCGTCGCCCGTCGCCCGCCGTCGGTCGCCCACGCGACGTGCCCGTCCGGCCTCACCAGGACCGCATCGAGGGCGGCGAGGTCGCTCCCGGGCGCGGCCGTCGCGCGGACCACGTCGGCGCGGTCGCTCCACGCCGCGCCCGCCTCGCGGAGATCGGCCGCGCCGGCGAGGTCGAGCAGGACGAACCGGGCCGCGTGGAGCAGCTCGTACAGCCGCGCGGCGCCGCGGTCCGTGACGAGCGCGCGATCGGGCGCCCGCCTGCCGACCCAGGGGTGCGTCTCCGCGGCCTTGCCGGTGGAATACGCGACGTCGAGCGCGCTGATCCGCTCGGAGAGACGCCGGTTGACCGGCTCGATGGCGAGCAGCTCGCTCATCATGTCACGGAGCGCCATCCCGGCCTCCGAGACGTCGCCGAGCTTGGTCTGAACCTCCGTGTTGCGCCCCAGGGCCTCGCCCACCGGGTGGCGCTCGTCATGATAGCTGTCGAGCAGGCCCGGGGGCGCCCAGCCGTTCACCTGGGCCGCGAGCTTCCAGCCGAGGTTCATCGCGTCTTGCAGCCCGACGTTGAGCCCCTGGCCGCCGGCGGGAAAGTGGATGTGCGCCGCGTCGCCCGCGAGCAGGACCCGCCCGCGCCGGTACCGCTCGGCGAGCCGCGTCGCGTTGCCGAAGCGCGACAGCCAGCGCGGGTTGCGCATCCTGAAGTCCCTCCCGACGATCCGCGCGACGCTGCTCTGCAGCTCTTCGAGCGTGACCGGCTCGGACGTGCTCACGTGCGTTCGCTGCGGATCGAACACGACGAAGCGATAGACGCCCTCGTGATCGCCGGGCGGGAGCGGGGCCGCGAGCACGGAGCCGCGCGAGCTCGTGTGCCTGAACGGCTTCAGTGGATCGTCGAGCTCCACGTCGCCCAGGAAGGCGGTCACCGTCGTCTCCGTGCCCGGAAACCCGATGCCGACCGAGCGTCGCACGGCGCTCCTCGCCCCGTCGCAACCGACCACGTACCGCGCGCGCTCCTCGGCCTGGCCCTCAGGCCCCTCCACCCGCAGCGCGACCTCGCCCTCCCGCTCCTCGACCGCGACGACCGAGCGACCGCGCTGGATCTCGACGCCCAGCTCGCGGGCCCGCTCCTCCAGGAGCGCCTCTGTCTGGGTCTGGGCCAGCCACAGCGTGTACGGGTGAGGCGTGTCGAGGCGAGAGAAGTCGAGCGGGGTGTCGAGCCACGCGAAATGCCCCGTCGAGATCGGCACGCCCCGGCGCCGGAAGCGGTCGAGGATCCCGCGCTGATCGAGGATCTCCAGGCTCCTCGGGTGCACCGTGAGCGCGCGCGACTGCTCCGTGCGCGTCCGCCGCTGCTCCAGCACGCGGACCCGGACCTTCGCGAGCGCGAGCTCCGACGCCAGCAACATCCCGACCGGGCCGCCGCCGACCACCACGACGTCATTTTGCATCGTCATTGAAACCTCCGCGTCCCTGACTCTAACGACGTTAGAGTAAATCTAACGGTGTTAGAGTCAAGGCGGTGGTCCGCCTTCCGGGTGCGAACAGGGGAAGAACCAACGATGCGACTACGACGTGAGCAGGTCATCGCGACGGCGCTGCGTCTGCTGGACGACGTCGGGCTCGATGCGCTGACGATGCGCCGGCTCGGGCAGGAGCTGAGCGTTCAGGCCGCGACGCTCTACTGGCACATCAAGAACAAGGAGGAGCTGCTCGACGCGATGGCGGAGGCGATGCTGGCGGATTGCGCGGCCGGGGTGCCGGCGGAGCTCTCGGGGATGGAGCGCGCGGCCGGCGTGGCCGAGCGGCTCCGCCGGGCGCTCCTCGCGCACCGCGACGGGGCGCGGGTCTTCGCGGGGACCTACGTGGCGCAGGACAACACGCTGAGGGTGTCGGACACGCTGGTCGGCGCGCTGAGGGACGGCGGGCTGTCACCGCGCGCCGCCGCGTGGGGGTGCTGGTCGATCGTCTATTACGTGATCGGCTTCACCCTCGAGGAGCAGGCCCTGGAGGTCCGCCCGGGGACGGACCCGGCCAAGGCCGATGCCGGGCGCTTCCGCGAGGCGGTGGAGCGAGGAGCCTACCCGCACCTTGCGGCGGCGCTGCCGCACCTCGTGAGCACCGACCACGACGCGCGGTTCGGGTACGGGCTTCGGGTCATCCTCAGGGGACTGGAAGCCGAGGTTGAGGGGGCGCCGCGAGGAGGAGCGTCCGGGAGCTCGACGAGCGCCGGCGACAGGCGGCGGGAGTCCCGCCGGAGCGGCTGACGCACCGGGCGGATTGCCGCCGCGCTGGCGGGTTGCGCGACCTCAACCTGGGTCGGGCAGGGCAACCTCAACCTGGGTCGGGCAGGGCAACCTCAACCTGGGTCGGGCTGGGTCGCCTCAACCTGGGTCGGGCTGGGTCACCTCAACCTGGGTCGGGCTGCCCCGAGACCCGGCTCCACCTCCGAAGGCGTCGTGCGTCTGAGCCGTCATGGTCCCGATCCGGCGCGTCCTGGCACAGATCGCCACACGAGAAGCCACGCCAATGCCGGAAATCGTGCGGCTCGGGCCCGGTACGCGCCATGCATTGCGGCACCCCGGGCCGCGTCCGTCGTCGGCACGTGAGGACCCTGGCGGCCAAGGAGACCCAATGCGTACCCGTATCCGCTTCGCTTTCACGGTAGGAAGCCTCCTCGCGCTCGGGGCCTGCTCGGGCGGATCGAGCCCATCTGACCCGTCGAACCCCGTCACCGGCGGCGACGGCGAGATCCCGGGGAAGGGCGCTGGCACCGGTGACGCCGCCGGCTCTGCCACGGCCGGCGCGGGAGGTGGGGCGGCGGAGGGCGGCGATATCTCGGTCGACCCCGGCGCCCCCAGCAGCGGCGAGGGCACCGGAACCGGCGGCAGCGGCGGTAGCGGCGGCAGCGGCGGCAGCGGCGGCAGCGGCGGCGGCGGCATCGAGCCCGGCACGCTCACCGCGGGCGTCTGGGACGACAACCGCAACTTCGACTTCTTCCTCTCCTACCGGAGCACGCTGTACACGCAACAGCTGCCGGGCCTCCTGCCCATCACCGAGGCCGACCACCAGGCCGCGCACAGCCTCTTCGCGGCGCCTCCAGGAAAGAGGGAGACGCTCGACGTCTCGCTCATCATCGACACGACCGGCAGCATGGGCGACGAGATTGCGTATCTCCAGACGGAGTTCATCGCGCTCTCCGACGCCATCTTCGCCAGGTACCCGGACGCCGCGCAGCGCTGGTCGCTCGTCGTCTATAGAGACACCGAGGACGACTACATCGTCCGGTGGTTCGACTTCCGCACCGATCCCGGTGAATTCCAGGTGAAGCTCGCCGCGCAGGGGGCCGACGGCGGCGGCGACACCCCGGAGGCGCCCGACATGGCGCTCTTCAAGGCGGCCGACCTCTCGTGGCGCACGGACGACGACACCGCGCGCCTCGCCTTCTGGGTCGCGGACGCGCCCCACCATGACAGCAACGCGGCGGACATGGCCGATGGGATACGAGCCCTCAAGGACCGCGGGGTGCACGTCTATCCCGTCGCGTCGAGCGGCGTGGATGAGCTCACCGAGCTCAGCATGCGCTCCGCCGCGCAATTGACGGGCGGCCGGTATCTCTTCCTGACGGATGACTCAGGGGTCGGCGGGGCCCACAAGGAGCCGACGATCCCGTGTTATTACGTGACGAAGCTCGATCGCGCGATCCTGCGCATGGTCGACATCGAGCTCTCCGGTGCCTACCGCGAGCCGGAGCCGTCCGAGATCCTCCGCACGGGCGGTGACCCCCTGGACGGCGCGTGCGAGCTCTCGTCCGGCAGCGAGGTGCTCGCGTACTGAGTTGAACGCCACAGGCCTCCCGTCCCACGGCTCCGCTCTCGCGCGGTCGTCACGGACGGGTGGACGTGGTCGGCACCTGGCAGGACCGGCGAGCGGCGGCGCCGGCTCGCCGGTCCTGCCGACACGCGAAGGTCGTCGGCGGCTCACGAGGGGCGAATCGGCTCCGCGAGCCAGCGGACCAGCGCCTCGCCGTCGAGGTCGAGCAAGGCATCCTCGACCTCGACCGGGCCGAGCGCGCGGGCTCGCTCGAGGATCGAGCGCTCTTCCTCGGCCGTCGGTCGTCGCCCGAGCCGCCGCGCGAAGAGGCGACCTAGCAGCTCCGTGATCGCCTTCTGCTCGCCGCGCTGCTCTCCCCGTTGCTCGCCGCGCTGCTCTCCCCGTTGCTCGCCGCGCTGCTCTCCCCGTCGCTCGGCCTCGATGATCATCTCTCCGATGATCGGCGTGCGCCGGAGCAGCCCCTCTTCCTTGTCCTCCACCATGATGACCAGCTCCTTCAGCAGATTATGCTCCCAGGGGTCGATGGCCGCCATCACCAGGAGCGCCGTGTACAGCTCGGCACGTTCCTCTGTGGTCGCCGCCGCCGTATGGGCTCGTGCAGCCAGCTACCGAAGAAGCGTTTCGACCGCCTGCTCCAGGAGACGTGCCGGGCGAGGCGCCCGGAGCGGTCGCCGCCGCCAAGTGGCCGTTGGTCAATATCCTCGCAGCCCTGACCGCCGCTACGATCTCGTAAGCTGCCCTGCTCGCCGGGGCTGCCAACCCTCTGTCGGGTCTGCCGTTCCGTCGCGGCTCCCCAAACCTGGATCGGGTCGCTGCGCGGGTCGGGTCGCTGTGCGCTGCTAGGCGGGCGCGTACGCCGCGGCCGGATGCGCCTGCGGCGCGAGGCGCGCCGGTGCAGAGGCCACCTGTGCAGCGTCCCTCTCTTGCCTCATCGCGACCGTCTTACGGTACTGCTCGGCCTCGGCGAGGCGGGTGATCTCGATCTCTCCGTGCATCCGCCGAACGGTCCTGGCAATCTCATCGATGTCGACCTGGAAGAACTCCTTCTTCTCATTGATGAGGTTGATCCGCCGTTCGTGAAAGGCACGATGCAGGGCGGTTTCCAGCGCCGGTGCGTCATCCGAATAGATCATCGCATGGACATCGAACTCGAACGGCACCGACGCGTCCCCGAGCTCATGCACGCGATCGAGGGGGTCCAGACGGCGCGTCATGCCGATCTTGTAAACGTGCTCCCCGAACGAGCCGATGTTGGAGATCACGTAGACGTGTCCCGAACGCGTCAGCTGCGCTCGAGAGATCGCGCGCTCCTTGTTGGCGTGCGCTTCTTCGAGCTTCTTCTGCAGCGCCTCGATCTGCGATTGGAGCTTCAGCTGCTTGGCGCCGGCCGCCCTCTCGACCTCCTCCTGCGCCTTGCGCAGCGCCTCCTCGTAGCGCTGCTCCTCTCGCTCCGCCTCCAGCCTCGCCTTTTCTAGCTCGCGCTGCGCGATCTCCTCCTCCCGCATCTGCTCACGGATACGCCGCTGCTCCTCCTTTTCGGCCTGGACCTTCTCCTCGTACTCGTACGCAAGATGCAGCTCTTCGAGCTTGAGATCCAGGTACACCCTCGTGATCTCGCAGTTCTGCACCCCGACAAGCCCGTTGATGACCTCCCACGCTTTCTTGATGCGAGTCTCCATCACGTTCACGTTCTTGTAGGTCACCTTCGCGATGGCGGCGTCGGACTCGCCGTTGAAGGCGCGCAGGATGAGCTTGAGGGTCTGGCTGATCTGCTTTCGTCCCTCGGTGACGCTCCCGTTGACCGTCCATACCGTACGGCAGATGGCGGCTGACTTGTCTTTGAGTAGCTCCTTCTGGCGGTCGCGAATCCGTTCGAGCTTGGCCTGGTAGATCTCGGAAGACGAAAAATCGTACCGCGGCCGGTAGAAGCCGAAGGACTGGAGGTTCGACTCCTCGTCCAGCGCGCTCTGCTCCACACGGAGCTTCGCGATGGCGGCCTGGAGCGACGCCAGATCCGCCGTGCCCTGCTGGAGCTGGCCCCGGAGTCCCTGCAGTGTCTGCTCCCACTGGGCCCTGCCCTGGGTGACCTCACCCTGCAGGCGGGCCCGGTCCACATCGAGCTGGGCGACCGCTCGCTGCTTCTCCTGCTCCGTCGCAGCGATGCGCCCGAGGCGCTCGCTCATGACGTGCAGCTCGTTCTGCAGCTGCGCCTGCTGCGACGTCAGACGCTCGACCGCGTTCCGCTTTTCCCTCTCGGCTGCGGCGAGGCCGGCATGGGCGTCATTGAGGGCCGCGTGGGCGTGGCGGAGCTTTTCCAGCTCCGTACCCGTGGTGAGGTGCTGCGCCTGTACATCCCGGAGAGCTTGCCCCCATTCGACTGTGCTACGGTCGATCTCCCTTTGCAGGCGTGACCGGTCTGCGTCGAGTTGAGCGAGCACTCGCTGTCGCTCTGATTCGGCGTCGACGATGCCGCGGAAGCGGTTGAGCATGGCCGCGTGCGTCTGCTGGAGGACAGCGAGCTCCGAGAAGATGCGGTCACGCTGCTCCTGGAGACTCAAGAGCGCCTGCTCTCGGTCGGCCTTCATTCGCTCGGCAGACTCGCGGGCTGCGTGAAGCCTCGTCTTCTCGCCTCTCAGCTTCATGAGCCATCCGGCGAGCACGGCAATCACGATGAGCGCGAGAACGAGCAGGGCTCCCAAGAGTTCTTCCATGGCCGAGCACACTCCTGCGAGGGACAGACCTGCCAGCAACGAACGTGGGCCCCCTCGCTATCATCAACGTACAAGGCGTGAAGTCCCGACGAAAGCGTTTCCTCGTGCGCAGCGTTCGTCGTACCCCTGCGCACATTCCGGGATCCGCTGCGCGGCGGCGTGGCCGCTGTCCGCAGGGACTGGCGTCGTCAAGGGCGCCTCGGCGTCGTTGTAGGTTGTGGGTCGCTCAACCAGATTCGGGCCGCAGGGCTCGCTCAACCAGGGGCGGGTAGCTCGGCGACCAGGGTACGGGGGGCGTCGAGGGGTTCATGCGGCCTCCGGTCGCGCCGTGGCCGCCCGGCGAGGGCGGCGGGCGCGT
This sequence comes from Sorangium sp. So ce1153, assembly GCF_051521595.1. Taxonomy (NCBI): domain Bacteria; kingdom Pseudomonadati; phylum Myxococcota; order Polyangiales; family Polyangiaceae; genus Sorangium; species Sorangium sp. So ce1153. The sequence goes on along the minus strand of NZ_CP150361.1, from coordinate 8,540,482 downwards.
GCGTGCGTACTCTGACCTCGCCACCGAGGTCGGGCCATCGAGCGCCAACCTCCAGCGCGCACCGGCGATGGCGACCGCCGAGCGGCCTTCCCGCGTGGTCGTGAACGTGCCAGGTCCCCCGAGACAACCCCATGAGCGACGCGAAGAGCAAGGCGACCGCAGCAGCGCTCGCGGCCGGCCAGCGGGACGAGGCGAGCGCGCCGACAGGGACCCTCGCCGAGGAGCGGCGCCGGCGCGCTGGTGGTCTCCGATGAGCACCCCCGGCGCCATCCAGCCTGCGCGGGGGTTCCACAGGAGCCTGCGCGCGACCCTCTTCATGGCGGCCGGGGCGGCGCTGCTCACGTGGTCGCAAGTCGCGCTGCGGTTCCTCTCGGAAGCTCAGCCGGGCGCCGGCGACGTCACCCTGGTGATGCTGGTCAACCTCTGGACGAACGTCGCGATCTTCGTGGTCGTCGCGCTCCTCCTCTCGCGCGGCAGCCGCCGTGTCCCGGCGGCCGCCCTCGCGGAGCGGCGCGCGGCGCTCGGCGCCTACGCCCTCTTCGACCTGCTCGGGGTCACGCTCTTCCTCGTGGGGAGCCTGTTCCTCCCCCTCGCCACGAACTCGCTCCTGTACTCGCTTCACGTCATCTTCACGCCCTTCCTCCTGTGGGCCGCGCTGCGCCAGGCGCCCGGCGCGCGGCGAGGCCTCATCGCGAGCTGGGCCTTCGTCGGCGTGGCGATCTACTTCCACGACGGGTTCCTGACCTACGAGTCGCTCCACGGGTACCGCTGGCTGGCCCTGCTCCTGCCGCTCGCGGCGGCGTTCCTCATGTCCCTCGTCAACCTGAGCGCAGATCGCCTCCAGCACATCCCGTTCGAGTACATCCTCCTCTTCACCTCCCTCGTCGGCATCGCCGCCAGCGCCCTGGCGCTCGTCACAACGGGCTCCGGAGCGATGATCCTCGGAGGCGGCCTCTGGTCGTCCTGGGACCAGCTCGCCCTCTCGGCCGGCGCCGGCGCAGCTGCGCAGTTCTGCATCGTCATCGGGCTCACCTCGGGCAGCCTGCTCGCGGCGGTGATCACCGAGGCGCTCACGGTGGTGTTCACCGGGATCGCCGGGCTCCTGTTCCTCCGGGAGTCGATCAGCCCGGCGCAGCGCCTCGGGATGCTCATCATCCTGTCGGCCATCGTCCTCATCAACCTGTCGAACCGGAGCCCAGAGGCCGGCGAGCCGGGGTAGGGAGGCGGCCGCTGCCCTGCGCGCAGGCGCGCGCTCGCGCGCTCGGCGACTACCGGCGCTTCTGGGAAGAGCGCCTCGACCAGCTCACGCCGATGGCGTCATCGCGGTGACCCACAGGCGTCAAGGACGCCGCGCGGTGACTCGAGCCCTCACGTCGCGTCGTACCTGTCGTGATGGCGGACCCACGACATCGAGAAAGAGAGCGCGGACTCGTCCCGGCCCTTGGGCGTGAGATCGAGGTAGTTGTAGGTGCCGATCAGGACGTCGAGGCCGCGCGCGTAGGTCGAGTAGGTGTGAAAGACCTCGTCGCCCTCGCGGGCGAAGACGCTCACCCCCGGCGCCTCGGGGTGCGGGAAGCTCCCCTTCTGGAAGTTGTACTCGATGTCCCCCCGCGCGCGCGCCTCGTCCGGGAACGACACGCCGTAGTCGAAGTTGAACCTGGACTCGTTCGAGGAGACCCACGGAATGGTCCAGCCCATGCGCGACTTGAACGCCTCGATCTTGGCGAGCGGCGCGCGGGAGACGGCGCAGTACGCCGTGTCGCGGGCCGCGAGGTGGACATGGCCGCCCTGGATGTTGTCGACCACGTACGAGCAGCTCTTGCAGCCCTGCTCCCAGCTCGGATCGAACATGAAGTGGTAGACGATGAGCTGCCGGCGCGCGCCGAAGAGGTCGCGCAGCGTCACCTGGCCCGAGGGGCCGTCGAACACGTACGCCTCCTCGACCTTCACCCACGGCAGCTCGCGGCGCGCGGCGCTCAGCGCGTCGCGCCGCCGGTCGTGCTCTTTCTCTCGCTCGAGCAGCGCGAGGCGCGCCGCCCGCCACTCCTCCCTCGAGACCACCCTCGGGCGGCTCATCGGCTCCCTCCTTGCGAGGCGCCGGCGCCGGCGCGCTTGCCGCTCCGGAGCTTCTTGACGACGACGGCGGTCACGGCGCCAGCCGACGCCGCCTTGGCCAGGACCAACCCGAGGGAAGCGATACACGCAGGGCACATGGGATTACTCTCCTCCTGTCGACGGCGCGCGCGGGGCTCCGCCCGACACGGAGACATGACCACGACGCCTGTGGCCGCGACAGCAACATCGATGTCGCGATCGGTTGGCGCGCGCCGCTCGGCGTGAGATGCTCCGGCGATGGAAGCGGCGGTCGAGGTCCCCGCCGAGCTCGGCGCGCTGGCCGCCCGAGCGCTCGCGGCGGGGGACGCGCTCGGCGCGCTGAGGGTGGCTGGCCCGTTCGGCGGTCCACACGCCCTCGCGCTCCGCGGGATCGCGCTCGCGCAGATGGGCGCCTACGCGGAGGCCAGGGCCGCGCTCGAGCGCGCCGCGCTGGCGTTCGCGGCGGCGGGCGAGGAGCGCGCGCGGGCGCGCGCGAGCGCGGCCCTCGGGGAGGTCGCGCTCGCGCAGCGGGAGCTCGGGGAGGCGCAGCGACACCTCGTCGAGGCCGGCGACGCCCTCGAGCGCGCGGGCGATCTCACGAACGCCGCGTGGGCCCGCCTCGGCGCGGCGCGCGCCGCGCTCCTCGAAGGCCGCGTCGCCGAGGCGGAGCGGGCGCTCGCGGCCGCCGAGGCCACGGTCACGGGCGACGCGCCGGTGTTCACCAGGGCCGCGCTGGCGCTGGCGCGCGCCGAGCTGCACGCGCGGCTCGTGCGGGCGTCCTCGGCGCGGCGCGCCGCGGAGCAGGCGGCGGCCTGGGCGCGGGCGAGCGGGCACCCGCAGCTCATCGCCGAGACGGAGCGCTTCCTCCGCGCGCACGACGAGCCGGTGGCGCGCGTCGTCCGCGGCGGCCGCGAGGAGCTCGCGCGCCTCGCCGACGTCGAGGCCCTGGTCGCGGCCGAGGGGCGGGTCGTGGTCGACTCGCTCCGGCGCCGCGTCCTCGACGGCGGCGCCGCGCGCGCCGACCTGTCGCGCCGTCCGGTCCTCTTCGCCATGCTCGAGGCGCTCGCGCGCGCCCACCCGGCCGCGATCGCGAGCGCCGATCTCGCGCGCGCGGCGTTCGGCGTGCGCACCGTCAACGAGTCTCACCGGCGGCGGCTGCGCGTCGAGGTGGGGCGCCTGCGCGCCGCGCTCGGCGGCGCCGGGGTCGTGAGGGCGCTCGGGAACGCGTACCGCTGGGAGCTCGGCGGCGGGGTCGAGCTGGTCCTGCTCGCGCCGCTCGATCCGGGCAACGCCGGCGCCATCTGCGCGCTCCTGGCCGACGGCGCCGCGTGGAGCGCGCCGGCCATCGGCGCCGCCCTCTGCAAGAGCACGCGCACGGTGCAGCGCGCGCTCTCGGAGCTGGTGCTCGCGGGCGCGGTCGAGGTCAGCGGCAGCGGCCCCTCGCGACGCTACGCGAGGCCCCGCGCGGCGCTGTCGATCGCGTCACAGATGTTGCTGCTCGGGCTCGCGCTTCCAGGCTAAGGGGACGGAGCAAGGGAGGTCCTGGATCATGAAGGCACGGCAGGCCGAGATCATCGCGGAGCGCACGTTCGACGGGGTGGACTCCATCCATGGGGTCGCGTTCGACGGGCAGGCGGTGTGGTTTGCGCACGGGGCAGGCGGAGACCTCCTGTCCGCGGAGCCGGAGACGGGCCAGGTGTTGCGTCGCCTGAAGGCCCCGGCCCAGGCTGGGGTGGCGTTCGACGGGAGCCACCTGTGGGTCGTCGGCGGCGGCAAGATTCGCAAGATCGATCCCGGGACAGGGGCCGCGGTGGGGGAGGTGCCGGGCTTCGATGCGACGCTCGTGAGCGGGCTCGCGTGGGCCGATGGCGCGCTCTACGCGGGCATTTACCGGCAGAAGAAGATCCTCAAGATCGATCCCGAGCGCGGGACCGTCCTCCGCACGCTCGTCTCCGACAGGTTCGTCACCGGCGTCACGTGGGCGGACGGCGACCTCTGGCACGGCGTGATGCCCGACGACGAGGGCGCGCCGTCGGAGATCCGCCGCGTCGACGCGCAGCGCGGCGAGGTCCTGGACCGGCTCGCGCTGCCGGAGGGCGTGCGCGTCTCCGGCGTCGAGGCGGACGCGAGCGGCCGCCTGTGGTGCGGCGATCCGGCGACGGGCAAGCTTCGCGCGGTGAGGAAGCCCAGGACGGCGGCCTGAACACGCGGAGGCGGGGGAGCGAGGTGCTTTCCCTCGTCAGCGAGGGCTGCACTGCACGACGCAGATGGCCGAGGCGCCCTTCGCGCGCGCGCTCGACTCGCACGCTCGCTTCGCTTGCTGCGAGGCGAGGAAGCGGTCCTTTCCTCCGCCATTGCCGAACACCATCTGATAGTTGCAGGCGCCCGCGAAGCCGCAAACACGCACGGACGCGCTCGCCGTGCACCACCAGGACGCCCCGCCCGCCGCGCTCCCGTTGCTCGCGGCGCCCTTCGAGGGCGCTGGCGCTTCGCCTGTCTCGCCGTCGCCGGCGGGCGACGGGGCATCGCCGCTCGGCGGGTCGGCGCCCGCCACCTCATCGGCTTCCAGGTCGGGACGCAGCGGGGTGCTCGTCGGCAGGGGCGGCACGGGCGCGGCGCTGCCCGCGGTCGAGACGTCGAAGGGCGCGGGCTCGACGACGGCCTGCTCCGGCGTCGCGCTCGCCACGAAGTACGCCACGCCGCCGAGCACGACGAGGGCGCCCATGGCGAGCGCGAACAGCCCGCCCAGGACCGCGAGCACGATCACGATCGGCGATACGCCCGGCTTCGGACGCGGCGGCGGGGGTGGCGGATGGGGGTAGTGAAACGGCGGCTGGGGAGGGTAGTGATGCGGCGGCTGGGGACGGTGCTGCGGATGCCCGGGACCGAACATCCCGTAATAGTAGCGCAGCGGAGCCGGCCGCGCAGCGGGTTGCCGGACCCGGAAGCCCCTGCTCATGACGCGGCTCGGGGACCCTGCCGGACTCACGCGACCCCCGGCTCCAGCGGCTCATTCTGGACCGATCATTCTGGAACGACCGGTCCAGAATGAGCCGCTGGAGCGAGGACAGCTGGGCTCGACCATGAAGCCAGCCTGCGCGCGACCGACCGCGGCTCCTCGGGCCCGCCGCGGGCCGCCTTGCTACCACCCCAGAGCTTCGATCATCTTCTCACCGTAACGCGTGCCCATGAGAACAACGGACGCATGATCGAAGTGGTACTGATCCATGACGTTGGTGCCCTGCTGAGTGATCCAGTATCCCTGAGGCAACATGTCGGCCGCCTGGTGCACGAGGTTGTTATGACCGCTGCAGCATCCGCCCGCGGGGAGCTCTCCAAGGATGAAGGGAACGTCGTAGTCAACCCCCCAGGCTTCTTTCACCTCGTTGTAGAGCTGAACGACCTTGCCGGGCCATGCGCTCTGGCCGCTGTCGGATTCACCCTGGTGGAAGATGATGCCCGCGAAGCGCGCGTTCTCGGCCGTCTTCGCCTTGGCGATCTTGTTCAAGATCATCTGGTGGTGTGAGCCGCCAGAGATGAACGTGTTGATCGACTCACCGCTCTCAGCTGTGCCGACCAACCCGATCGTGTCCCCCTCGGCCAGCTTTCCGAGCAGGGTCTTGCCGAACCATATGCCCGGGTCGACGGAGGTCGACAGGTTCCATCCTTTTTCACCAGGGCAATCACTGAGCGGCGGATTGGCCACGTTCCACTGTCCGGCCGGCTGATTGCATCCGCCGAGGACCTTGAGCCGCGCGTCAGAATTCTGGTCACTGTCCTGTTTGTCTGCGACACCAGCCATGTTCGACTGGCCCATGAGCATGAAGATGTGAAACGTCGGATTCGAGCTCGGTGCGCCGCCGGTGCCTGCCGCGCTGCTACCCGGTCCGGTCCCTACCGTGGCGCCACCTCCAGCTCCAGCGCTCGTGCTGCTTGTCGCGGCGCCCCCGGTCCCCGCGCTCGTGCTGCCTGTCGTGGCGCCTCCGGTTCCAGCGCTCGTGGTACCCGTCGAGGCGCCTCCGGCTCCCGAACCGGCCCCTCCGGTGTTGTCATTCTCACCGGTCGCGCCGGACGAAGCGGACTCGCCACAACCGGACGCAGCGATGATGAAGAGAAATGGGAGGAGCAGGAACCTCGGTGTGCCTCGGATGATGCGGTTCGTCTCGGTCATGGTCGTTACCTCGTCGCGCCGGGGCGCGATCTGAAGAGAATGGCGGAATTTGTGGGCCGGCGTCCCGATGCCGGTGCGGCGAACCTCGCCCGCAAAGAGCTAAGCGCCGGGGCCTAGACTATCGCATCTTGGGAGCCTGGCATCCTGGATTCGGCTTCAGGACAACACAAGGAGAAGACCAGTGATGCTGGACTCTTTCATCGTCGACGGCGTTCGCTCCTCCTGCGCCTCGAGCCCCGACCGATCCTTTCGAAGCGAAGCGGTTTTATGGTACCGGTCCGCGGAAATTCCTCCTCGTGCCCGCTATGGCAACGGCAGCCCCCCGTCGCCTGCCTGCGGCAGCCTCTTTCTCGCGCCGCCCGCTGCCAGTACCCCGATGGCCGCCATGAGCTCCGTCGGCTGGATCGGCTTCGTGAGGTGGGTCTGGAACCCGGCGAGCAGCGCTCTCGTGCGGTCCTCGTTTCCGGCGTACGCGGTGAGCGCCACCGCCGGCACGTCCCCGCCGCGCTCCCGCGGCAGCGCCCGCACCCGGCGGATGAGCTCGTAGCCATCCATCCCGCGCATCCCGATGTCGCTCACGAGCACGTCCGGCCTCTCCAGCTCGAGCAGCCTCAGCGCCTCTTCCGCGGAGCCTGCGAGCCTGACGCGCGCCTTGCGCTCCTCGACGAAGGTCCTGACCATGTCGCGGGTATCCGGGGCGTCGTCCACGAAGAGCACCGAGATGCCGCTCAGGTCGGAGAGCTCGCAGGGGTCGTCGCCGCTCGCCCGGGCCTCGATCTCCCGCTCCCGCCCGTTCGTGGCGCCTTCCGCCGGGGCGCGCGCGACGTCGAGCGGGAGCTCCACGGTGAAGGTCGCGCCCTTTCCCACGCCGGCGCTCGTCGCCCGCACGGCGCCGCCCTGGAGCTCGACCAGGTGCTTCACGATGGCGAGCCCCAGGCCCAGCCCGCCGTGCCGCCGAGTCGTCGAGGCGTCGGCCTGGCGGAAACGCTCGAAGACGTACGGGAGGAACTCGGGCTTGATGCCCTCTCCGGTGTCCGAGACGGCGATCTCGACGTGATCGCCGGCGCGGGAGACCTCCACCTGCACGATCCCGCCCTCCGGGGTGAACTTGACGGCATTGCTCAGGAGGTTCCACACCACCTGTTGCAGTCGGTTCGGGTCGCCGCGCGTCACCCCCACGGCAGGACTCGAGATCTTCTCGAGCCGGATCCCTTTCGCCGCCGCCGAGGGCGCGACGGACGAAACGGCCGTGCCCACCACGTCGTGCAGGTCCAGAGGCTGCACGTCCAGATGGATCTTGCCAGACGTGATGCGCCCCATGTCGAGCAGATCCTCGATGAGCTGCGCCTGCGCGCGGGCGTTGCGGTCGATGACCGAGAGTCCCTTGCAGAGCTCCTCGTCCTCGCGGCTCACCCGACGGCGCAGGAGGTGCGTCCAGCCGAGGATGGCGGTGAGCGGGGTGCGCAGCTCGTGGCTCACCGTCGAGAGGAACTCGTCCTTCAGCCGGTTCGCCCGCTCGGCCTCGCTGCGCGCGGCCTGCTCGACCTCGAGCAGGCGCGACCGCTCCTCCTCGGCCTGCTTGCGATCGGTGATATCGATGACCGAGCCGACATAGCCAAGAAACTCGCCGCTCGGGCTGAACCGCGGGGTCGCCGCGTCGATGCACCACCGGTACTGCCCGTCACGGCGGCGGAGGCGGTAATCGAAGCGGAACGGCTCCCGCCTCGCGTTGGCGGCGCGGAAGATGCTCGCGGAGCGCTCGGCGTCCTCCGGATGAAGCATGTCGAGCCAACCGAACCCGAGGCCGGCGGCCTGAGCCTGCCCCGTGAAATCGGACCAGACCCTGTTGAGGTAGGTGCAGCAGCCGTCGGGCCGGGTCACCCATATCATCACGGGGGAGTTGTCGGCGATGTTGCGGAATCGCTCCTCGCTCTCGCGTATCGAGTCCGCGGCAGCTCGCTTCTCCGTGATGTCGGTGACCATGCCGATCATGGAACGAGGCTGTCCTGCCTCGTCGTGCTCGACGGTGCCGAGGTCCGTGACCCAGCGGATCTCCCCGTCGGGGCGGACGATGCGGAACTCGATCGCATAGCCCGCCCGCCCCTTGATGGCCGCTCCCGTCTCCGCCCGGACCCGCGCCCGGTCGTCGGGATAAATCCTCCGCTCGAATGCGTCGAGCGTCCCCTCGAACGTGCCCGGCGGGATCCCGAAGATGCCGCAGACCTCGTCGGACCAGACAACGACGCCGCTGGCGACATCCCAATCCCACACGCCGGTCTGCCCGGCGCGCAGCGCCAGCCGCAGCCGCGCCTCGTTCTTGTGCAACGACTCGCTGTTGCGTCTCTCGTCGGCGACGACGGCCAGCACCAGCGTGGTCATGGCGGTAGCGCCGATGAACTGCTGGAGCAGCGCGAACTGCAGTGCCGCGGGGGTGCTGAACGGTCCGTGCCCCTCGATCGTGGCCTGGACCGCGACGGCCGCGACCGGGAGCATCGCCGCCGTCGCGCCCCGAACGCCCCACGTCAATGCCGCCCAGGTCAGGGCGGGGAAGGTCAGCCATGGGCGGACCATGCGGGAGGATTCAGGCCGGAAGCTCAGCCAGGCGAGCGCCCAGGCCGCCGCCGTGCACAGCGCGAGGTGCAGCCACCGCGCCCGGGCCCGGCCGACCGGCTCGCCACGCGCCCAGCTCAGCACGAGGGGCGCCACCACAATCACCCCCGCCACGTCGCCGGCCCACCGGCTGAGCCATGCCACGAGAGCCTGCCTGGAGCCCTGGTTGAACGTGCCGGCCAGCGCGAAGGTCCCTCCAGTGGCGGAGACGGCCGAGCTTCCCAGGGCGGCGGCGCTGACGACGAGCACGTCGGTCAGGCGCGTGAGCGCCGGTCGCAGGCGAGCGCGGCGCAGCGCCCACGCGCCGCCCAGGGCCGCCAGCGTGTTCCCGGACGCGAGGGCGGCCTTCGCCCACAGCGGGAGGCACGGCGCTTCCAGGAGGAACGCGGCCATCGTCCCGGCGAACACCGCCGGCCACAGCCGCAGGCCCCCGAGGAGGAGCCCGGCGAGCGCGACCCCGGCGGCGGGAGACGCCGGGGGGGAGGCGCGGCAGCCCGTCGCCCACCGGAGGCCCAACACAGCCAGGAGGAAGTAGCTTGCGAACAGCGCGGCGGCAGGGCCAAGGCGACGCGCCGTCTCGGTCAGGTCGAGGTCCTTCGCCACCTGGCCGATGCTCCGGTCGCCCGCCTTCGCCAGCCGTACGGTCTCCGCCTGAAGCTCGGGCGTGAGCGCCCTCCTCTTCCTCGTCTCATCCCTGCCTCCTGGTGCCTTCAGGGGTGTCTACGGAAGCGGGGGAGGAGCACTTCCGGGGCCCGCCTCGCGGCTCAGGCACGGCGCCTCACGGCGGCACGCTCAGCGCGGCGCCTCACGGCGCGCACGCGGGCTCAGGCACGGCGCCTCACGCCGCGCACGTGGGCTCGCAGGACGAGGCCAACCCTTCCGGTGGCTCGTCGGCGCTGGGCGGCGACGAGCCCCGGGACGGCCTCGGTACAGGACCCAGCCGGGCAACGCGGCGGCCTGCTTCACCCACGTCGCCCTCTGCGCCTCGTCGAGGTGGTCGCCTGCCATGGCGCCTGACTCGGCCTCAGGGACCTTCACTTGCGAGCAGCGCTTGTAGCCGGTCGAGGACCTGCTCGCTGGCGGTTCCGCTGAGGGGGCGTGCGGGCCTGTGCGTGCGTGCGCGCACGCACGGGCCCGCACCGCCCGTGTTCCCCAGGAAACTCGCCGATTTACGCTGCCAGAACGGTGGCCCACCCCGTGCTTTATCGCGGCCGAGACGAGGTTGACCCGCTGCGTGGCGCGACCCGCTGCCCACGCCCCCTGTGGCCGAGGCGCACCGCCTGGCGCAGTCCCGCCGGACTCACGCCGCGCCGCCCGCGCCGCCAAGGAGAGCACCGCCATGCCCACCGACGACGATTGCACGATCCCGAGCAGCATGTCTCCGCTGACCCTCCGGCGGCTGGAGCAGGTGCCCCGCAACGTGATCGACAGCTCACCCCCGCAGCCCGGAGAGCCCCCGAGCTCCGGCCAGCGCGGCGCCTGGATCCGGCAGATCATCACGGGCGCCGCAGGCTGGCTCGGCACGAGCCGCGCCGCCTTCTGCATTCCCCTCGTCACATTTGTCGTGCTGCTCACCGTCCTTGTCTTCCGGCCAGGCCAGCTCGCGTCGGCCGTCGTGATCGACCTCCACCTCCCCTCGGAGAAGGCCATTCCCGAGGAGCGGCTCGCGCCCGGCGTGGAGATCGACCCCCAGGACGTCGTGTGGCGCTTCCGGTACGGCGCCACGGGCACCGAGTTCGCCGGCGGCGTGCCCTACTGGATCTACCGCGTCCTGCCGAGGATCTTCGACGACGAGTTCAAGGGGCACGGCTACGACCGCTTCGGCTTCGGCGACGACGACACCACCTATTACCGATCGCGCCCGGTGGGCCGCGGGCTCTTCCTCGCCGACTCCACCCTGCACGTCCCGCTGCTGCACACGAGCTTCGCGCTGAAGCGCGTCGCCATCAACTGCTCGGGGTGCCACCGCGGCGAGTACCTGGGCGCGAACGGCGAGGCCGTTTACGTGGACGGGATGCCGAACCACACCGCAGACCTGCAAGGGTTCAAGCGCTTCTTCGCGCGCGCCTTCCTGGACGAGCGCATGACCGGCGACCGGCTCATCCACGAGATCGACGCCGCGCTCGCCGAGGAAGGGGCCGCCCCGCTCACCGGCCGCGAGCAGGCGCTCTACCGGATCCTCCTCGCCGAGATGACGAAGCGGAGCCGCGCGGCGGTCAGCGCCTGGATGGACCTCCGGGCCGACAACGGCCCCGGGCGCATCGACCCGTTCAACGCGGTCAAGTTCGAGGTCCTCGGCGCGCCCGACGACGGGACCGCAGCCCAGATGGACTTCCCCTCGCTGTGGAACCAGCACGAGGGCATCCGCCCGTGGCACCACGCCGACGGCAACACGAGGAGCTCCACGGCCCGCAACCGCGGCTCGGCCATCGGCGTCGGCGCCGTCGCGATGTCGCTCAACAAGGACAACGTCGACACGATCGGGCGCTGGCTCGACCGGGACCTGCCGGCGCCGGCCTACCCCTTCACGCCGCCTCCGCCCGAGCGGGCCGCGCGCGGGCTCGCGGTCTTCACCGAGCACTGCGCCCAGTGCCATGGGCTCTACGACCCGGCGACGCGGACCGTCCAGCAGGTCGAGGGCAGCCTCTACATGGAGCGCCTCAAGCCGGGGACCGACGCGGAGCGCTCCAGGGCGTTCATGAAGCCGGCCGCCGACGCGCTCAACGCGTTCGGCGAGCGGCGGCACCTCTGGGAGAAGGACGCGTTCCGCCCGGTCAGGGAGCCAGGCGAGTACCTCGCCGGCCCGCTCGACGGGATCTGGGCGCGCGCCCCGTACCTCCACAACGGCTCCGTGCCCACGCTGGGCGACCTGCTCAAGCCGCCCGCGCCGCGCGGCAAGCTCGCCCCGGAGGAGGCGCAGCGGTTCCGGCCGAAGCGGTTCTACCGCGGCAGCCGGCGCTTCGACGAGCAGGGCGTCGGCTGGACGTCGACCGAGCCGATGGAGGGAGATCGCGCGCTCTTCCTCTACCGCACCGTCGACGACAACGACGATCCGATCCCGGGCAACAGCAACGAGGGGCACACCTACGGCACGAGCCTGCCGCCGGGAGACCGCGAGGCCCTCGTCGATTACCTCAAGACCCTTTGACTGGACCGGAACAGAAGGAGCACACCGATGATCCCCCTCCTGGAAACCGCGCTCGCGTTCGCCATGATCATGCTCACAGCGAGCCTGTTCGTGAGCGCGGTCGTGCAGGTGATTGTCAACGTCGGACGCTACCGATCCCGCGTCCTCGTCCACATGCTGCGGTCGCTCATGCACGGGTTCCGGGCGTTCCACAGGGACCCTGACGTCGTCGACCCGGCGACCGGGCGCCCGGCGCGCGACGCGCTCGCCAGGAACGAGGCGTGCGAGATGCGCTTCGTGCACGAGGTGCTCGCGGATCCGGTCCTGCACGCGCGCAGCGCGGAGCTCGTGTACGGCTCGGACCCGGCGCGGCTCGCGCTCCTCGTCGAGTACATCGACGCCGACGACCTGATCACCATCGCCGCGGGCGCGTCGGCGACGGTCGACGGGGAGGGGCGCGAGCGCCTGCTGCCCGCCCGCTGGGTGAGCTGCGGCCAGGGCGGCCCCGGCGCGGTGAAGCGCTACGCGACCGTCGAGCAGTTCGCCGCCTACGTGCGGCGCTGGTTCCCGACCCTCGAGGGGACGGCGTCCCAGACCTTCAAGCAGCGCGCGCGGCAGCTGACCCTCCTCGTCTCGATGATGCTCGTCGTCCTCTTCAACTTCGACGGCTTCCAGGTGCTCGCCCGGCTGCACCAGGGCGGCGCCTCGCGCGCGCAGGTCGTCGCGCAGGCGGACACCCTGACCGCCACCGCGGTCCGCCTGGGGGAGCGCCCGGCCGGGGCGCCGGACGAGCGCCCCGACGCCACGCTCGAGGACCTCGGGCTGGAGATGCAGAAGACGGCGACCCTCCTCGACGAGGCGAACCTCGGTATCGGCTGGCAGGAGAGCTGGATCGTCAAGCGGTTCGGCGCGTACCGCGGCGACCTCCTCGCGCCCCGGCCGACCGCGCTCCAGCTCCTCCGCGACACGCTGTTCTGGCTGGCCGGGCTCGCGTTCTCGTGCGGGATGCTCTCCCTGGGCGCGCCCTTCTGGGTCACCACGTTCTCTCGGCTCATCCAGATGCGCAACGAGGTGCAATACCGGAAGCGGCAGGAGAGCGCGTCCGGCGTGAAGCCCGCGAGCGGCGCCCCGGTGGTCCCCGCGCGAGAGCGCGCCGTCGCGAGGGCTTCCTGAGACACCCAACGACAGAGAGGATCTTGGTCATGAACACCACGCTCGAGCTCCACAGGGAGTACCCGCCGCCCGGCGAGGAAGACCGCATTCGACAGCTCACCGAGATCATGAAGCGCAATTACGAGCGAGCGTACCCGGCGGGCGCCTCACCGGCGCTCCGCGGCGTGCACCCGAAGTCGCACGGCTGCGTGAGGGCCGACTTCATCATCGACGACGGCCTGCCCGACGAGCTCCGGCGCGGCGTCTTCCAGAAGCCGCGCGTCTACCCGGCGTGGGTCCGCTTCTCGTCCACCGCCGCGCGCGTCCAGTCGGACATGCACCGGGACTCGCGCTGCATGGCGATCAAGCTGCTCGACGTGGAGGGGGAGAAGCTCCTCGACGGCGAGAAGGGCGCGACGACGCAGGATTTCCTGATGGCGAACACGGACGTCTTCTTCGCGCGCAACGTCGCGGACTACGCAGAGCTCATGGCCGCCATCGGCGCGGGCAAGCCCCTCTCGTTCTTCCTCTCGTGCAGCCCGCCCCGCCTCCGGCTGCGCGAGCTCAAGAACTACCTCTCGGCCCTGCTCAAGCCGGTGAAGAACCCGCTGCACGACCGCTACTTCAGCCAGACGCCGTTCCGGCTCGGGGAGCGGGCGATGAAGTTCGCCGTGGCCCCCCGGCCCTGCGGCGCGCCCTGGGTCGAGGTCGAGCCGGGCGACGGCGCGCTCAAGCAGGCGGTGGCGCGGCAGCTCGAGCGGGGGGACTGGATGTTCGACTTCCTCGTGCAGCTCCAGGCCCATCCGACGAGGACGCCCATCGAGGACCCGACGGTCCGCTGGAGCGAGGATCTGTCGCCGTTCTACAAGGTCGCGACGATGGTGATCCCGGCGCAGCGCCTCGACCACCCGGGACAGGCCGAGTTCGAGGAGAACCTCTCGTTCACGCCGTGGCACGCCCTGCCGGCGCACCGGCCGCTCGGGGGGCTGAACCGCGCCCGGCGCGCGGTCTACGAGACGATATCGAGGCTCCGTCACGAGAGGAACGGGGCTCGCCGCGAGGAGCCGACGGCCCTCCGCGCGTGGCGCGGGCACACGCCGTGGAAAGCGCAGCCGGCGCGGCTCGGACAGCTGTGAGCTCGTCGTCCGCCCGCGCCGCCCGTGCGTGAAGCCGGGGCGGGACCGGCACGGCGGCGGCTGTCCGCGCCGCGCTCGGGGACACACGGTGTCCCGGCGCACCGGAAGGTTAACGATGTCGGTGTCGGCCTGGCGTGGTAAAACCGCGCTCCGGAATCGCCTCCGTGACGTCCTCCACGACCTTGACCGAGCCGAGCCTCCTGTGGGGCCGGAACGACCTGGAGCCGCCCCCGGAGCACTTCCACCTGATCATCGCCTGGTCGCGCGAGGAGCCGCACCGCATGGGGGAGGCGGCGCTCGTCGAGGGCCGAGCCGTCCTCGGCCGCGGCGGGCCGCAGCCGCAGGACGCCGCGCCGCGCCTCACCTTCCACCGGCAGCGCCCGGTGGGCTGGGCCGCGATGCCGCCGCTGGAGGGGCCGCGGATCTCGCGCCTCCAGCTCGAGATGGAGCCCACCCCGGACGGGCTCCTCGCGGTCCGCTCGATCGGGCGCTGCCCCCTGCTCATCAACGGCTCGCCCGCGACCCAGGGCCTCCTGAAGGCCGGCGACACGCTCACGCTGCAGAACGCGCTCGTGCTGCTCGTGGTGCGGCGGAGGTGGGGCCTCGAGGTGATCCAGGCGCTCAAGGAGGCGCCGCGGTTCTCGTTCGGCGACGCCGACCTCCACGGCATCGTCGGGGAGAGCCCGGCCGTGTGGGCGCTGCGCGGCGCGCTCGCGTTCGCGGCGCAGTCCGGCAACCACGTGCTCGTGCGCGGGGAGAGCGGCGCCGGGAAGGAGCTCGCCGCGCGCGCCATCCACGCGCTCTCCCGCCGCCGCGGCGGCGCGTTCGTCGCGCGCAACGCGGCGACCTTCCCCGAGGGCCTCGTCGACGCCGAGCTCTTCGGGACGGCCAGGGGCTACCCCAACGCGGGCAGCCCGGAGCGGTCCGGGCTCATCGGCGAGGCGGACGGCGGCACCCTCTTCCTCGACGAGATCGGCGAGCTCCCGCCGCACCTGCAGGCCCACCTGCTGCGGGTGCTCGACCGCGACGGCGAGTACCAGCGGCTCGGCGAGCCGCGCGTGCGCCGCTCGGATCTGCGCGTCATCGCGGCGACCAACCGCCCCGTCGACGCGCTGAAGCACGACTTCCTCGCGCGCTTCCTGATCAGCGTGAGCGTCCCCGGGCTCCCCGATCGCCGCGAGGACATCCCGCTGCTCCTGCGGCACCTGCTCGCCGCCGCCGCGCGCGACAGCCCGGAGCTGACCGATCGCTTCTTCGAGCGCCGCGGCGACAGGCTCGCCGAGCCGCGGATCGCGCCGGCGCTCGTCGACGCGCTCCTCCGCCACGCCTACACGCACCACCTGCGCGAGCTGGAGCGGCTCATGTGGATCGCCCTCGGGTCGAGCCCGGACAACTTCCTCGCCCTCACGCCCGACGTCTACGCGGCGCTGCGCACGGAGGCGGGGGAGCCCAGGACCGATCCTCGGGCCGGCCCCAGGACGACGGATCCCGGCAGGGCGACGGATCCCGGCAAATCCAACCCGCCCCAGCCGTCCGACTCCGGCTCGATCGGGCGCGCCGAGATCGAGGCCGCGCTCGCGGAGGCGCAGGGCAGCGTGACGGGCGCGGCGCGCATCCTCGGGTTGAAGAACCGCTTCGCGCTCTACCGGCTGATGAAGCGCCACGGCATCGCCGGGCCAGACGAGGAGGCGAGCGAGGGCTGAGCCGGCGCGCGCCTCACGCGCCGCGCGCGGGCCTCACGCGCCGCGCGCGCGCCTCGCGAGCCGCGCCGGGGCGCCCTCGCCCGCGCGCATCCGGGCGACGATGACGCCGTACGCCCTGGTCCACGCGTCCCGGTGCGCCTCGGTCCAGTCCGCGGCGCTCACCTCGCGGAGCGCCGCGACGAGCGCCTCGCCGACCCAGTCGTACATCTCCGGCGTCACGCCGTAGGCGACGTGCTGCGCGCCGAGCGGCGCGAGCCTCTCCGAGAGCCAGGTGTCGTCCTCGATGTGGTCGAGCGCCGCCATGAGCGCCCGCTCGAACATCGTGCCCTGCGCCCCGGGGCTGTTGCGGGTGAAGAGCGGCCTCGCCTGCGGGTGCCGCTCGAACAGGACCTGATAGAAGCGGCGAGGGAACTCGTGATCACGCTGCACGACGAGCTCGAAGCTGTCGCGCAGCAACTCGGCATCCTGCGATGACATGAAGGACCGCTCCTCCGTGACGGTGAGCATCGGTCTCGCGGTCAGGCACCCTCCATGCCATCAGGGCTTGGCCGAGGGCTTGGCCGAGGGGTTGGCCGAGGGTTGACCGAGTGTTGGCCCAGCGTCAGCCCAGCGTCGGCCGGGTGGTGCTGTCATTTGCCCAGAGAGGGTTCACATGAAGGCGGTAAGGCGGGAAGATCATTGAGATTTTCTTCCCGCTTTACCGCCTTCATGTTCAAATGACAGCACTACCGTCGGCCGAGCGCCCGCCCAGCATCCGCCTGGCGCGCCCGAGCGTCTGCCGAGCGGCCGCCGAGGCGCGCGCCGCGCCGGGCCGTGCGCGCACACATGAAGGCCTGTGCGCGCACACCTCCGGCAGCACAGCTGAACATGAACCTGTCCACCTGCACGCCGGCTCCTGGCGCGCAACGTCTCTCCAGCCACCATCGAGCCAGTAAATCTAGCAAAAAGCGAACCGTCCAGCTGTCCAGTTGGTATCCTCGCCTGCGCACGGGGCGGTCATGCCGTACGCCCGGTGTGGGCTTGGTGTTGGAGGGCTCGATCCGTGTCGTTCCTCGAAGGTTCTCTGGTTGCGGGTCGGTTCCTGATCGAAGCGCTGGCCAGGAAGGGCGGCATGGGGGAGGTGTTTCGCGCCCGGGACGTGACGACCGGCGCGCCGGTGGCCCTCAAGCTGCTGCACGCGGACGCCGAGCGCCCCGAGGAGGCCGAGCGCTTCTTGCGCGAGGCGCGGCTCCTTGCCTCGCTCAAGCACCCCGGCATCGTCGAGTACCTGGCGCACGGAAAGGCCCAGGACGGCAGGCCTTTCCTCGCGATGGAGTGGCTGTCGGGGAGGGACCTCGGCGAGCGCCTCGACCGCGGGCCGCTGCGCCTCTCCGAGTGCGTGGTGCTGCTGCGGAAGGTCGCGGACGCGCTCGCCGTCGCCCACGCGCGGGGCGTCGTCCACCGCGACGTCAAGCCGAGCAACCTGTTCCTGCGCGACGAGCGCGTCGACGGCGTCGCGGTGCTCGACTTCGGCATCGCCCGCCTGGCGGCGGCCGGCATGACGCTGACGCGGACCGGGCGCTTCGTCGGTACGCCCGGCTACATGGCCCCGGAGCAGGCGCGGGGCGACCGCGACCTCGGGCCGAGCGCGGACATCTTCGCCCTCGGGTGCGTCCTCTTCGAATGTTTGACCGGCAAGCACCTGTTCGGCGGCCGGGATCTGGTCGGCGTGCTCGCGAAGATCCTGTTCGATGACGTCCCCGCGGTCGGCTCGCTCCGCCCCGACACGCCGCCCGCGCTGGCCGAGCTGCTCGCGCGGATGCTGGACAAGGACCCGCAGCGGCGCCCCCACGACGCCGCGGCGCTCCGCGACGAGCTCGCCGCCCTGACGCTGCCGGAGGGGGACGACGAGGCGCCGGTGCCAGCGGTCGCGTCGCAGCCCGCGCCCCGGGTGCTCACCGGCGAGGCGATGCAGCTCCTCAGCGTCGTGCTCGCCATGTGGGACGGCGGCGACGCGAGCGAGACGCTGCCGCCCTCCACGGTCCAGACCTGGGCCCGCCCGACGCGCGACGCCCTGCGCTTCCGGCTCGCGCGCCTCGGCGGCCGCGCCGAGTGGCTGGCGGACGGCTCGCTCATCGTGATCGTCTCGCCGTCGAGCAGCGCGCTGGATCAGGTCTCGGCGGCGGCCCGCTGCGCCCTCGAGGTGCAGCAGCACTGGCCCGGGGCCCGCATCGCGCTGACCACCGGCCGCGGGCTGCTCCAGGGCGGGGTCCCCGCCGGGGAGGCCATCGACAGGGCGGTGGCGCTGCTGCGCGTCGGCGCGGAGCCGACCATGACGGCCGACGACGAGCCTTCGTACGCGGCGGTCGAGCCGGGGATCTGGCTGGACGAGCTGAGCTCGCGGCTGCTCGAGTCGCGCTTCCTCGTCACGACGCTCGGCGGGCAGCTGGTGCTGCGGAGCGAGCGCGCGAGCGTCGACGAGTCGCGCCCGCTGCTGGGGCGCCCGACGCCCTGCGTCGGCCGCGAGCAGGAGCTCTCGATGCTGCTCGGCGCCATCGAGGGGTGCATCGAGGAGGCGATGCCGTCCGGCGCCCTCGTCATCGCGGCGCCGGGCATGGGCAAATCGCGCCTGCGGCACGAGCTGCTCCGGCGCCTCGGCGCCCGCTCGCCCGAGGTGGAGGTGCTGTTCGGGAGCGGCGCGCCGATGAGCGCCGGCTCGCCCTATGGCCTGCTCGGCGAGGCGCTCCGCCGCCTCTGCGAGGTGGAGGCCGGGGATCCGCCCGCGGCGCAGGAGGCCAAGATCCGCCTGCGCGTCGGCCGCCACGTCCCGCCGGCGGACGCCGAGCGGGTGAGCGAGTTCATCGCGACCCTCTGCGGCGTCGCCGTCGAGCGGCCGAGCGTCTCGCTGCGCGCCGCGCGCGGCGACCCGAAGATCATGAGCGAGCAGATCCGCCGCGCCTTCCTCGACCTCATGAGCGCGGAGGCGGCGGCGCGGCCTTGCCTGCTGGTGCTGGAGGACCTGCACTGGGGCGACGCGGCCACGGTCAAGCTCGTGGACGCCGCCCTGCTCGACCTGCGGGAGCGGGCCTTCTTCGTGCTCGCCTTCGCGCGCCGCGAGGTGCACGACGTCTTCCCGAAGCTGTGGGAGGGGCGCGTCGTGCAGCGGGTCCCGCTCGCCGGCCTGACCAGGAAGGCGGCCGAGCGGCTGGTGACCGCGGTGCTCGGCGCCGAGGTGCCGGCCAGCCTGGTGGCGCGCATCGTCGAGCAGGCCGCCGGCAACGCGCTGTTCCTGGAGGAGCTGATTCGCGCCGTCGTCGAGGGCAAGTCCGACGGGCGGCCCGCCACGGTGCTGGCGATGCTCCAGGCGAGGCTGTCGTGCCTCGAGCCGCAGGCGCGCAAGGTGCTTTGCAGCGCGAGCGTGTTCGGACAGACGTTCTGGCGCGGCGGCGTGCTCGCCCTGCTCGGGCAGGCGCGCGAGGCGACCGGCGGCGACGGGGCGGATCGCTGGCTGGAGAGCCTGGTCCGCTCCGAGATGGTGGAGGTGCAGTGGAGCAGCCGGTTCCCTGGAGACGCGGAGTACCGGTTTCGCCACGTCCTCGTGCGCGACGCCGCGTACGGCCTGCTGGCCGCGCAGGATCGGATCCTCGGCCACCGGCTCGCCGGGGCGCACCTGGAGCAGGCGGGGGAGGCGGACCCCATGGTGCTGGCCGAGCACGCGCACCTCGGCGGGGAGCTCGAGCGCGCCGCCCTGTATTACCTGCGCGCGGCCGAGCAGTCGTACCGGAGCAACGATTACGACGGGATGCTCTCGCGCGTCGAGCGCGGCATGAGCTGCGATCCGCGCGGCGACACCCTGGGCCGGCTGCTGGGGATGAAGCTCGACGTCTACTTCCTGCGCGAGGACTGGCAGGTCGGCCTGGAGATCGGCCGAGAGGCCCTGTCGGTGCTGGCGAGGGGCAGCGTCGCCTGGAACCGGGCGGTGGGCCGGCTGGTCGTGATGGCGGGCCACCTCGGCCTGGCGGATGAGCTGGAGTCGCTCGTGAACGCGATCATGGGCAGCGAGCCCGAGCCAGGGGCCGAGGCGGCGTGCTGCATGCCTGTCGCGACGGCGATCACGGCCCTCAGCCACTGGGGCAGGCGGGATCTCTCGCTGCGCCTCCTGGCCCGCCTGGAGCAGCTCGCGGCGCGCGTCCCCGAGGGCGAGCAGCTCGCGCACGCGCAGCTGCGCTACAGCCGCTCGATGTTCCTGCGGCTCCTCGGGGACGACCCGTGGCGGGCGTACGAGGACGCGCGGCGCGCGGAGGAGGTGTTCGCGCAGGTGAGCCCGTGGCGCTGGCGCGAGTTCGCGGCGAGCTCGACCGCGCTCTCCATGGCGGAGCTCGGGGAGCACGCCGAGGCGGAGCGCAAGCTGCGAGAGTCCCTGGAGCGCACGCTGCGCATCAACGATGCCTTCACGCTCTCCAGCGTGCGCGTCTGGCTGATGATCCTCCTCACGGAGTGCTGCGCGCCAGAGCACCTGGAGGAGATAACGGCCCTCGCGGATCAGCTCATCAAGATCGGCGCCATGGAGGCGACCATGGGGCCGGCCCACGGCGCGCTGGCGCGGGTGCTGATGGTGCGAGGCCGCCTCCCCGAGGCGCGCGAGGCGGCCGAGAGGGCGCTCGCGATCCTGCAGCGAGACCGGTTTTACCGGCCGCTCGTCTACCGGACGCTCATCGAGGTGCTGCTCCGGGAAGGGCGCGTGGAGGCGGCGCGGGAGGCCTCGGAGGAGGGGATGCGCTGCCTCGAGTCGCTCGGCGGCTCGGTGGGGTACAGCGAGATCCCGCTGCGCATCGCGATCAGCGAGGCGCACCTCGCCGGCGGGGACGTGGCGCTCGCGCGGGCCGCGATCGAGCGGGCGCTCTGCGCCGTCGAGGTGCGTGCCGGGAAGATCCCCGACCCGGCCGTGCGGCGCCGCTACGTCGAGCAGGTGCCGGCGAACGCGCGGGTGAGGGAGCTCTCGCGGGCGTGGCTCGGGCGCGACGTCGAGCGGCCGTGGAGCGGCGAGCCCCCGGCCGCCTGAGGAATCGTCCCTTCGCAGCCATTTTCAGCGGAGAAATCGAACAGGGAGGCGGGGAGAGAGGGAGTCGTTGAAGATCTTCCTCCCCGTCTCCCCGCCTCCCTGTGAATTTTTCGAAGAATTCGAGGGGATGCCTCAGCCCTGCCGATTGACGTCTGATTGTCGACCGGTCGCGCGACTTCAACGCTCGAGCGCAGAGTCGAGGCGACTGCCCCTCCTCTGCGATATCACGTACACCTGATAACGGATCATCAGTGCACGCATATACGCCTCCTTGTCGATCTTGCGCCGTCCACTCGCTGGGAGTATGACGACCCGCGAACACGAAAGGTGACCGATGATCAGCCAGGCCGAGCTGGCCGAGCAGTTCGACCGGTCTCGCAGCCACCTGCGGGCGGTCGCGTTCCGCATGCTCGGCTCGGCAGACGAGGCGGATGACGCGGTGCAGGAGGTCTGGCTGGGTGGCCCACTGGATCGTGGTGCTCTCCAATCCAAAGGTCACCTGGATGACCGGTCAGGTCCTCGGGATTGACGGCGGGCTGAGCGTGAGCTGAGTGCGCGGATCGGCTGCTGGACCGAGGCGCGCCGGGGCCTTGGGCGCCGAGGAGGAGGTATGGAGATCTTCGTGCTCGGCGCGAAGGGGTTCATCGGCGGCGCCTTCGCGGCATCTCGCGGCCGCCGGATATGCCGACAGGCTCACGATGATCGGCGAGCCGCGCCTGAGGGCGCTGGCGGCGCCGGCGCGAGCCGGGGGCGCGGCGGACGCGCTCCTCGACATGCAGGCTGTCCATCGAGACGCGCGCCCGCCGCGCCGCGTGACGCAGTATTAACTATCACAACGCCACCGCCACTTCCTTCCGTCCGGACGTTCTGGCGCTCAATGATCGGAGCGCGATCAGCGTCATAGGTCATGTCGATTGTAGCAGACTGGTTACTCGCGGATCTCCGCTACTAAGGACGCATGCGCGAGCAACAGCTGACAACTCCTGTTCATCACGCATGAGCTCGCGCACACGCTTGAGAGCTCGCTTGTAACGATCTCTCGCGATTCCATTGGTCTTGTCGGCGTGGTAGATTGCGAGATCTTTTAGGTACTCTTGTATACGATTCCAGCACTCCGCCCAGACAGTCTTCCGTTTGCCCATGAGCGGTGAAAAGTTCAAATTATATCGATCGACGGAAAATTCCGCGCGAGCCTTCTCCCACCCATCGGTGATGTGCGGGGCTGGAATGGCGTGGCCCTCCAGGTTGAACGAGAGTAGCCCAGGATCATCCTCGTCGATGGGATCGAGAAGCTGGGGATCCTCTTGGCGCACATCGCCGAGCGCCACTGCACGCGTGCAGCCCGGTCGAAGGGGAAAGAACGTGCCCTTCTTGCGGTTGCCAGCATTGCCGCAAATACGGAAGTTCTGCCAGTCGAACGCGAGCCACCAGTACCCATCATGCTCCGTTCCGTCAGCGTCCTTTGCGCTCTTCTTCGGCCTGTAGTGTTCCACATCCCAGTGGTTAAAACAGTCCTTGGCCTCGGAGAACCAGCACTTCTGGTGCGACAGCTCCAGTAGCCACTGCTTCAGCTCGCCCCATACAGCGCTGTTCTTGTCGATGATCTCGTTACGTGCAGCAGCATCAGGAGCGGCCTTCAGCTGAGTGACGAGTGCTGTGGCCTTAGCGGTCCATGCGGCATCCGGCGTGTGGTTGAGAAGCGGAATGTGTCTCACGGGGCACCCCCTTCGGCGTCGCGCTCCTCCTCGAGGACTTCAGCCAAGACGTCGTCCGCGAGCTTCGTCTGTGCGTCGATTTCATCCCTGGAGAGAGCAACGTCCGTGTGTGGGAAGCGCCGTGCCATCGCGTTGGCAAACTGCTCGAAATACGGGTTTGGATGAGTACGGACGACCCTCAGTTCGTTGAGCTCCGCCGCCAGCTGCATTATTTCTTCTTGCTCCTCATCGGTTTTGTCGACCTTGCCGAGAAGCAGATAATGTCTGTCGAGCTTCTTCAGTACTTCCGGCGCCAATGTTGACCGCAACCCATAGAGTTCTGACTTGAGCAGCCCCTCGACGCCAACGCCGATTGGGTCGTACTCGGGCTCAGCGGCTGCGATTCCACTATGCTCGGCCGTCAGGATGCGCACCTGGTTCTTCCGCAGGCTACCAATCATTAGCGGGTTGTGAGTCGCGACGATGAGCTGACCCTTGTCGGCCCGGATGTTCTCCTGAAGCAGCTTGAGAAAGTCATAGGTCCAGACGGGGTTCAGGTGGGTGTCGGGCTCGTCAAGGAGGTATAGAGACTCATCGTTCTGCGTGAACAGGAGCAAGCCGAGAACGGTCAGCAATTGCTGCTCGCCCTCGCTCATCTGCGAGAACTTCACGCGTGTCCCGTCGGTGCGCTCTACGGTGACCCGTACCTCGTCGATAAGGTCGCAAAGGAAGAGGCTTTCGAGGTAGCCGAACAGAGCCTTCGAATCGTCCCCGTCTTCCTTAAGGCCAGCGAGCTCCGACTCGTTCTTTATGAAAAGATAAAGTCGTTCTGTGCTCTCTCCCTGTCGACGCACGTCTCGCTCAACGGTCTCATTGTTCCTGATCGGAGCCAGTGAGCGTCGCCACACGCGTTCGAGAAACCCCTTGAATGCTCCGCGTGCGTACCAGAAACGGGCGTCGCCTTCGGCGATCTGGAACTTTTTGGGTGACCCGCTGCCGCGCCACCATGGGGACTTTAGCACAAAAAGCGCCGACTCGAAGTGCCTTATTTCAAGATAGTGCTCAAGCAATTCGCGTGCACTGTCAGACTTTGCGAGGAAGAAGGCCAGTAACACGAGCTGGCTATATTCCTTACGGCAAAAAAATAGGCGGCGGAGAGGCAGCTCGCGATCTGGGCTCTTAAGAATGCGCTCGTAATGTTTGCGCGTAGGGCGATCGAAATGGCGCTCGAGGCGACTACTCCAGCCGGAGTAGTAAGCGAAGACGTAGTTCGGGAGATACGTGTCGAGGTTCCGCTGGAAAGCCGTTTGCGTCACCGGCTTCCCGTCAACTGTAATCGCAATCCGTTTGTTTGATCGTTCGGGGTTAGCGTCGACCTTGATGGCTCGCTCGCGACATACGTACTCCATGACATAGGCGAATGGCGGAGCGCCGCCGAGCTCGAGTTCGCGGAATATCTCCACAATCGATTCGATGAGGTGCGATTTGCCAGTTCCATTTCGGCCGAGCAGTACGGTGGTCGCCTGCGACTCATCGAAGTCGATCTCGAAATTCCGTAGATTTCGGTAACTAGGGATGCTCAGGCGATCGAGCCTCATGTGCGCGCCTCCAAAATGCGAGGAGCGCTCGCCGAGTCGCCCCGCTTCTCCCTTAGCAGGCCTCGCGCCTCCTCCTCCTTAAGCTGATCGTAGAAGTCGTCGATCTGGAGCTGCGAGGCATTCCAGAGGGCTTCGGCGGTGAG
The DNA here is from genome assembly GCF_051521595.1 of Sorangium sp. So ce1153. Taxonomy (NCBI): domain Bacteria; kingdom Pseudomonadati; phylum Myxococcota; order Polyangiales; family Polyangiaceae; genus Sorangium; species Sorangium sp. So ce1153. The sequence goes on along the minus strand of NZ_CP150361.1, from coordinate 8,516,013 downwards.
CGGACCGCGGTCCTTGAGAATGCCGGATAGGTACGACTTCGTGACGTCTTTTCGTGTGAGCATGACGATCTCTGCCTTGATCTGGCTACGTGGAGCTCGGGTCCCCTTGGTGCGCGTGGGCTTGCCGGCGCCGCTGGCGATTCCGCGACCGCTGCGGATTCTCGCGAGCAGGTCCGACGCGGGCTCGTCGTTTGGATCCTGCGGGACCAACTCGCCTCGGAAGGCTTTGGCGAGGATGGCGCGTTCCATGTCGTAAAATCGCTCCTGTAGCGCCCGGATCAGCCCATTTGGAACGCGCTGGAGCGCGCTCTCGAGACGGGATGTCAGTTCCCGTTGCTCCGCCGTGGGGGCAAGCGGAACGACTAGGTCGCGGACGTGCTCAACATTGAGTCGCTGCACCGCGTTGCCAAAGCGAAAGCGATCATATTGCTTGCGGAGCTGCGGAGACAGCAGAGCAAAACGCATGTAGTTCCAGGGCATCCCATCGGGCGTGCGGATGCGAACTGAAGACTGAGTGATGTTGCCGCCGTTCAGCGCTGCGGGCGTGATGACGACCTTGCCAATAGTGCCCACAATGGACAGGATAACGTCTCCCGTCTTGATACTGGCACGCTCATATTGCTTTGCGATCTCATCGCTCGTTCGCTTTATAGACGTAAAGTCGATGCCACCATCGTTCGTCATGTCAATCGGCCGCACGTACGGAACACCACCAGGGACATCATCTCCGGGCTGGATGATTCCGTAAACGATCGGTGCATCAGGTGCTCGCAATTCCTCCAATCTCGCCCAGCACCACCCCTCTGGCAGTTTCGGCAGCTCGCTCGCGTCTACCGGTGCCGGCTCCTCGTACTTCTCTTTCCACCGATCGTTCCCCGGCACCTTCCCCTTCGCCCGCATTTGGGCGAGTTCCGCCTCCTCCCACCGTCGCCGCCGCTCGGCGCCGATGCGCTTCAGCAACTCCTCGGCGGGCTCCACGTCCGGGTTCTTCGCGCGCCACGCGGCGGTAAGGTCGCCCCGGAAGGCGGCCGAGAGCACGGACTGGCGAAGCCGATCGAAGAGCGGGGGGATGGCTTCGAGCGCCGTCTTCGCCCGGTCGCTCTTGGCTGTCAGGGCTTCGAGCTTGGCGACGATGCGACGCTGCTCGGGGATTGGCGCTAGGTGTACAGGAATGGCTCGGACGGTTGAACCACTCACCTTGGGCATGTTCCCCGCCGTGCCGGTTGCCCGGTCACGAAGAAATGTGCGAGGTGCGTCCGTGTTGAGGTATAGACATAAGAATGATGGTATGACAGCCCCCGTCACTCGAACGCGCATCATCAAGTCGGGGTATATGTAAGTTGCCGGCGGTCCATCATAGATGGCGGCTGTTCCGACGTGCTCCAGGGTGTTTGCTCGCTGAATGAGTATGTCATTCGGTTGCAGCCAGAGCTTTGAATCGGCCGGAATGTGCTCGTAGATGCGCTTCGTTGCATTTGCGTCGAGGCGCATTTTTCCACCTGTAGTCGCCGTCAGCTTAAGGGTAAGCGTTCCGGCTGCATCATGGCCACTTTGTGGAGAATAGCCATTGGTGGGCCCTTCTGCTATGAGCTCCATGAGCTCCGTTACATGCCATCCCGGAGGCAAATCTTTGCTCAAAGTGTCTCTCCTTCGAGCATGATACTCAGTCCCTCCATCTCCTCCGTCGCGATCCGCAGCTTCTCCAGGATCTCCGCCGCAATCTCCGCCGGCTCCGCCAGATCATCTGCCCCCTGCGCGCTCTCGTCCTTCAGCCATGCGATGTCGAGGTTATCCCATCGGGCCTTGACCTCCTCCCGCGTGAACCTCCGGAATCGCCCCGTCTCTCCCAGGTCCTTTCGCTTGCTCTTTCCGTAAGGATCGCTCCCGAATGCCTTCTCGAAATCCGTGAAGTGCTCGTCCCCGAACTTCGTCCGCTTCCCGAACGAGGGCATGTTCGCCCGCATGTCGTAGATCCACACCGCCCTGGTGTTCCCCTTGTCCTTCTTCTCCTCGCCGCGCGTGAAAAATAGAACATTGGTCTTCACGCCCTGAGCGTAGAAGATCCCGGTCGGCAGCCGCAGGATCGTGTGCAGGTCGCACTTATCCATTAAATCCGCGCGGATCTGCGCCCCGGTATTCGCCTCGAAGAGCACGTTGTCCGGCAGGACCACGGCCGCCCGGCCTCCGGGCTTGAGGCCGCCGTAGACGTGCTGCAAGAAGGAAAACTGTTTGTTCGAGGTCGGGAACGGGAGTTTGCGGCTGGGCACGCCGCTGCCGTTCTTGGTCCCGAACGGCGGGTTTGTGAGGATCACGTCCGCCTGGGGGAGGAGTGCCGCGCCGTCCTCGGAGAGCGAGTCGGCGTGATGGAACTTCGCCTCAATGCCGTGCAGCATCAGGTTCATCAGTGCGAGGCGGTGGGTGTCCTCGACCAGTTCGATGCCGTGGAATGCCTTCTTCCGCTGGAAATCGCGGTCGGCCGCGTCAAGGTCGTCGAGGCCGTGGCTGCGAGCCTTGATGTAACGGTCCGCCGCGATCAGGAACCCCGCGGTGCCGGCGGCGGGGTCCTGCACGATCTCCCGCGGGTTCGGTTGCACCCGCCGCACAATGCAGTCGATCAACGGGCGCGGCGTGAAGTACTGCCCGGCGCCGGCCTTCTTCTCGGTGGCGTTCCGTTCGAGAAGGTCCTCGTACATGCCGCCGAGTCCCTCGGCCTGCGCGTCGTGCCAGTCGAGCCGATCGATCTCGGTCACCAGCGTCAGCAGGTTCTTCGGCTGCTTGATCGACGTCCGGGCGCGGGCGAAGATCGCCTTGACGCGCTCGGAGGCGCGCGTACCAAGGCACTCCAGTGCGTCGCGGTAGGAGGCGAGGAGTGCGTCACCCTCCAGCACCGCGAGATCATTCCACCGGCACCCCTTCGGGAGCAGCTTCTCGGTCCCCGTCTCCTTCGCCATCTTGAGGAAGATGAGGTACGTCAGCTCCGTCAGGTACTCGTGGTACGTGATACCGTCGTCCCGCAAGACGTGGCATAGGTCCCAGAGCTTGCGTGAGATGTCGGCGGACGTCATCGGGGGCGCGCTCTGCGTACCACAGTAAGCTCGCCGCCTTCGCGAAGATTGTTCGCTACAGGTCGTCGAGCGCCCGGAAGCGGCCGCCGGCCTGGAACCGCCGACGTGACGCCGGCTCACTGCTCACCCTCGGGGAACAGCCGTAACTGCTTCCCCGGTGGGGGTAGCGGCTTGGGAGGGCGAGGTGTCCAGCTGAACCGGCCGCGCTGGCCCGCCGGCTCCGTGGAAGCTGCCAGCGCTACCGCGGTGTACGGTAGCGCCACCGAGCGAGGAGCCTCGGGTGTCACCGCGGCGGGCACCTCAGCGGTCGCGGTCGCGACTGCGCTGGCTGTCGCAACTACGGGCGTCCCTGGCGCGGGTGCGGCGCGCTTGCCGTCGTCCACGACCCGGGGCCATCCACGACCCGGAGCCATCCACGCCCGTTCGGAAGCCAGCGCCGGGTCATCGCACCACCCCCGCGCAACGCGCCACTGGGGCTATGACATACCCCGTCCTGCCGGCATCTCTCCCGCCCGCTTCCGAGCGGTTTCGCCGGGGAAATCGCTATAATCAGAGGACACCCGGCCGTGGCCAACCCGATGTTCGCGCTGGCCAAGATCGAGGACCACCGCGAGCCCCCCCACCGTGCGCGGGAACCCCGCGGCGACCTACTGCGCGGCGCGGAGGTTCCTGGCGACCCAGTCCCAGCTCACGAGCCGGTCGAGGAACACCTCCAGGAAGGCCTGCCGGTTGTTGCGGTGATCCAGGTAATAGGCGTGCTCCCAGACATCGCACGTGAGGAGCGGCGCCGAGCCCGTGGTCAGCGGGGTCTCCGCGTTCGGCGTGTCGACGATCCTGCCCCTGCCGCCGTCGAGCACGAGCCACGCATACCCCGAGCCGAACCGCGCGACGCCGGCGGCGATGAAGTCGCGGCGGAACCTCTCCCAGCCGCCGAGCCCCGCGATGAGGTCGCCCACGTCGCCGGAAGGCGGGGGGCCGCCGCCGTCCGGCCTCATGCCCTCCCAGAAGAAGGTGTGATTCCAGACCTGAGCTGCGTTGTTGAACACCGCGCCCGAGCTCGCGCGCACGACATCGACGAGGGGCCCGCTCGCCTCGGGCTTGCCCTCGATCAGGCTCTTGAGCTTCGCCATGTAGCCCTTGTGGTGCTTCTCGTAATGAAACTCGAGCGTCTCCCGGCTCATGGCCGGCTCCAGCGCGTCCTTGGGGTAGGGGAGCGGCGCGACCGCGAAATCCATCGTGTCCTCCTTGTCTCGTCGGTGCGCGCTGCGAGGAGGCGCGCGCCCTTCGACCCTCGAACCTCTCGAACCCGGGGCGCTGCCCGTCAATCCGCGCCGGCGCCGGGATCCCCGCGTCGGCGCCGGCGGTGCCCGCCCGCCCCGGCGGCGCGGCGCCGTCGAGCGACCTCGCGTCAGCCCGGGCGGTCGCTCGACGGCGCCGCGCCGCCCACGGCGCCCGTCACTTCGCCTTGCGCTTGCCCGAGCGCGCCGGCGGCGCCGCCTCCGGCTCCACCGGCGCCTTCTCGGACCGCGTCGCCATCGCCACGACGCGGCCGAGCTCCTCGCGGAGCGCGTCGGCCTCGCTGGGGCCGAGCTGCTCGCGGACGTGCTTCTGGGTCCGCTCCCAGAGCGGGAACGCCGCCTCGATGGCGCGCTCGCCCTGGCGCGTGAGGAAGATGAGGCGGACGCGCGCGTCGTCGGGCGCGCGCGCCACGCGCAGCAGACCGGCCTTCTCCAGCGGCACGAGGTTCCGCGTGAGCGTCGTGCGGTCCATGACGAGACCGTCCGCGAGCGCGCTGAGCTTCACGCCCCCGTCGCCGCACGTCGCGACCGCGGCGAGCATCGTCAGCTGCGTCGACTGGAGCCCCGCGGGCCGCAGGCTCTCATCGTAGAGCCGCGTCAGCGCGCGGGACGCGCGGCGCACGCGCACGAGCGCGCACTGGTTGGCGATGGTCTGGGCGGCGCGCGCAAAATCAACCACAAAAGTGTATGTACACTGTCAACAGCGAGCCCGTCAAATCCAGCCGTTCAGGACTGCTTGACATCTGTACAGGTGCAGGTACACCTATCCCGTCAACGCGGCGCGCCTTGTCGGCTCGACGCGCTGGCTCGGCCAGGCCCTGAGGGCCGTGGCGCGCTCCGAGCGATCGGACGATCGATCGATCCGCCAGCCGTCCGGGCTGCGGTGGCGCCCCTGCGCGCACCGTCGCGCGGCCGGCGGTCGTGCGCTCGCCGGTGGCGCGCGGGCGATTGCGTGTAGGTACACATGTTTTGACGGTCCAGACGGCGCAGCGGTGAGAGACGGACGAGGCGCGGCGCCGGTACGCGGCGCCGGGTGTGCGTCGTCGTCCACGCCGCGCGCGAGGGCCGCGAGGAGACGATTCATGGGCGCGTTCTTCGTCGTTCCGTATTGCGTGAAGTTCGAGGACACCATGGCTTACGGGAGCCATCACTTCCTCACCAACTTCCGCTTCCAGTGCATCGCGCGGGAGACGCTCTACTTCGCCGAGGCCGCTGACGGGACGCTCCCGCACGAGGACGATCGCGCGGCGATCCGGCTGCTCACCACCGAGGGGTACAGCCGGAACCTGGCGCCCGTCCGCGTGGGGGAGCGCGTCGCGATCTTCATGACGCTCGGGGCCGTCACGCGCTCGAGCGCGTACGGCTACTTCCGCACGGTCCGGTTCGACGGCGAGCCGGTGGCGTGCGGCTACCAGCGGATCGTCGCCGTCGCGGCGGCGAGCGAGGAGCTCGCGCCGCTGCCCCGATCGGTGACGATGCACGCCGGGGCCCTCGACGAGCGCGTGGCGCACCCGCGCTTCGTCGAGCTCGCCCTGCGCGGCGGCTCGGCGCTGCGCGAGCTCTTCCCCGAGCACCTGCTCCAGCACGCCATCGAGGTGGCGCGCGGCCCGCTGCACGCGTCGCACCCGCACCGTAAGCAGTGGGGCGCGGAGGATGCGTCGGCGCGAGGAGGCGAGCCGGCGCGGGGAGGCGAGCCGGCGCGAGGAGGCGAGCCGGCGGAGGGAGGCCGCGCGAAGGTGGCGCTGCTCCTGCCCGGCCAGGGCTCGTTCGATCTGCGGCTCCTGCGCGGGCTCCACGCGCGCTTTGACGCCGCGCGCGAGGCCGTCGCCGCCGCGGAGCCCGCGGCGCGCGAGCTGCTCGGCGCGTCGCTCGCGGCGCTCGTGGCCGGCGGCGAGGCCGAGGCGCGGGCGGCGCTCGAGGCGTGCGCCGACCTCGACCAGCTCGGCATCCTCGTCCAGGGCCACGTCGCCGCCGCGCTGCTCCGGTCCGCCGGGCTCGCGGCCGACGTCGTGGCCGGGCACAGCTTCGGGGAGATCGCCGCGCTGGCCGCGAGCGGCGCCTTCTCCCTCGCCACGGCCGCGGAGGTCGTGTGCCGGCGGGTGCTCGCCCTCCGCAGCGCGCCGCCGGGCCGCATGCTCGCGGCGCACGCCGGCGCCGACCGCCTGCGCGACGAGGTGCAGGCGCTGGCCCGGGACGACGTGTTCGTCGCCGTGGCCAACGGGGCCGACCAGGCGGTCGCCTCGGGGACGGCGGACGGCATCGCGGCGCTCGAGCGGCGGCTCGCGGGCGCGGGCGTCCGCGCGACCGTGCTCGCGAGCCGCTATCCGTTCCATTCGCCCCTGCTCGCGCCGGCGATCGGCCCGTTCGCGAGCGCCCTCGGGCGCGCCGCCGCGGCGCGGCCGGCGCTCGCCACGTTCTCGCCGATCGATCGGGTCCACTACGGCGAGGGGCCGCTCGCGCCCGCGCGCCTGCTCCCCATGCACCTCGTGACGCCGCTCGACTTCGGAGCGGCGGTGCGCGACCTCGTCGCGGCCGGCTGCCGCACCTTCGTCGAGTGCGGCGGCGGCAGCACCCTGACCGCGCTCGTGCGGCGGAGCGCGCCGCAGGAGCCCGGCCTGCGCGTGATCTCGACGTTCCGCGCTGGCGAGGACGTCGCGGCCGAGCACCGGCGCGTCGTCGAGGCGCTGCGCGCCGCGGGGCACCCGCTGACCGAGGTCGCGCCGCTGCCCGGCGACGACCGGGACGCCCGCCGCCCGGGCGCGGGCGCGGCGACCGCCGGCGGCGCCGCCTCGCCGGAGGGCGCCGTGCCGATCGCGATCGTCGGCATGGGCGCCGTGCTCCCGGGGGCCGGCGGCGTCGACGCCTACCTGGCGCAGCTGCTCGCCGGCACGAGCGGGATCGTCGACAGCGGCGAGCGGAACCCGGCGCTCGCCACCGACTTCCTGAGCCCCGGCGGCCGCGCCGCCGACAAGACCTACAGCCTGCTGACCGGCACCGTCGACGCGCTCGGGCCGTACGCCGAGCGCACCGGGTACGACGCCCGCACCCTCGAGCGGCTGCCCAAGACGGCGCGCATGCTGGCGTGCGCGCTCGCGGAGGCCAGGTCGCGCGCGGACGTGCTCCGCGACCGCGCGCCGCTGCGGATCGCGTGCCTCCTCGGCTCGACCGCGGACGGCTCGATCGAGCACGACGAGGCGACGCTGCTGCTCGGCGTCGAGCGCGCGCTCGCCGGCGTCGCCGCGGACGCGGCGGCCCGCGCGGCCGTGGTGGGCGCGCTCGCGGACGAGCTCGGGCTCGACGCCGAGCGGCGCGCCGCGTGCCGCGGCCACCTCGAGCCGCTCGCGCGCGTCGTGCGCGACGTCGTGGGGGAGGGCGTGCACACGGTGGTCGTCGACGCCGCCTGCGCGTCGTCGATGCACGCCGTACACCTCGGCGCCGCGATGCTGCGCCGCGGCCTCGCCGACGTCGTGATCGCCGGCGGCGCCTACCAGCCCGGCCCGACCAACGCGTGCCAGTTCTCGCAGTTCGGCGGCCTCTCCGCGACCGGCAGCCGCCCGTTCGACGCCTCGGCCGACGGCGTCGTGTTCGGCGAGGGCGCCGCCGTCGTCGTCCTCGAGCGGCTCGACGACGCCTGCGCGCGGGGGGATCGCGTCGACGCCGTGCTGCTCGGCAGCGGCCTGTCGAGCGACGGCCCGAGCCCGTCGGTCACGGTGCCGCAGCGCCGCGGGCAGACACTGGCGATGCGGCGCGCCTACGCGCAGGCCGGCGTCGCGCCGCGCGCCGTGCAGTACGTCGAGGCGCACGCCACGGCGACGCCGGTCGGCGACGCCACCGAGTTCCAGGCGCTCGCGGAAGTGTTCGCTGACGACGCCGGCGACGCGGGCGCGCCGCGCATCGCCCTCGGCAGCGTCAAGTCGCTGCTCGGCCACACGGGCTGGACCGCCGGCGTCGCGTCGCTCATCAAGGTCGTGCTCGCGATGCGGGAGCGCACGCTCTTCGCGCAGCACGGGTTCAAGGCGCCGAGCGGGCGCATCGACCTCTCGGGCTCGCCGTTCGCCATCGCCACGGCGGCCGCGCCTTGGACGCCGTGGACGACGGAGGGGACCGCCGAGGGCGGCGGCACCCTGCGCGCCGCGCTCGACAGCTTCGGCTTCGGCGGCACCAACGCCCACCTCGTCGTCGAGGAGTTCCGGCCCGGCCGCCGCGCCTCGCGCCCGCCCCCGCGGGGCGCCGGCCGCGCGCTGTGCGTCGTCGGGCTCGGGGCCGTTTTCCCGGGGGCCGGCGGGGCGCCCGCGGACGCGCCCTCGGGCGTCCTCGCGTTCGACGAGCGCGCGCTGCGGCTCCCGGCCGGCGCGCGGGTCCTGCCGGACGCGCTCGAGGAGATGGACCCGACGCAGCTCCTCGCGGCCATGGCCGCCGAGAAGGCGCTCGCGGCGCTGCCCGCCCGCGAGATGGGCGACCGCATCGGCGTCGTCGTCGGCCACGAGGGCAAGACCCGCCGCGGCGCGCGCGCCAACGAGCGGATCTTCGGCGATCGCGTGGCCCGGGCGCTCCGCGCGCGCGGCGTGAGCCCGGCGCTCGCGGGCCGCGTCGTGGACGCGCTCCGCGCGGGATCGCCCGCGACCGGGCCCTACACGCAGCCGGGCAACATGCCCAACATCATCTCGGGGCGCGTCGCCAACGTCCTCGGCCTGCGCGGGCCGAACTTCGTGGTCGACACCTCCGCGACCTCGCTGCTCGACGCGCTCGCGGCCGCGGATCTCGTGCTCGACGGCGACTGCGAGGTCGTGCTCGCGGGCGCGGTCAACGCGTTCAGCGACGAGGTCGCCCGCGGCGCTTCCGCGGCCGACGACCCGCGGCCGGTGGGCGAGGCGGCGCTGCTCGTGGCGCTGTGCACCGAGGACACCGCCGCGCGCAACGCCTGGCCGGTGCTCGCGCGCCTCCACGTCGCCGCCGGCGGCGCGGAGGGCGGCCTCCCCGGCCGGGAGCTCTCGGTCGGCGGCCCGGGCGCGCGGCTGCGCGGGGCCGAGGGGGTCATCGAGCTCCACGCGGCGATCCGGGGCGCGGGCGTCGATCGACGGGCTGCCGCCGCGGTCGTGCGCTGGCCGTCCGACCCCCGCGCCGTCCAGGTGGCGCCTGCTGGCGCCGTCCAGGTGGCGCCTGCCGGCGACGCCCAGGTGGCGCCTGCCGGCGACGCCCAGCCCGCCGCGGCTGCCGCGCCCGCGGGCTTCACGACGGGCACGCCGATCCAGGTCTACGTCCCCGGGATCGCGCCCGCGCCGGCGAGCGGGCCCGCGGCGCGCGTCCCGTCGCGCGTCCTCTTCGTCTGCACCGACGCGGCGCTGGTCGCAGACGCGCGGCGCGCGGCGCCCGCCGGCGCGCGCGTCCTCGCCCTCGCCGGCGAGGCGGCGCCCGCTGCGGCCACGGCCGAGCCCGGTAGCCCGCGTTCCCTCGCGGCGCCGGAGGCCGCGGCCGGCGACGGCGGCAGCCCGTCGATCGACGCCCGCGACGAGGCGCGGCTCAGCGCGTCGCTCGCCGCCCTCGCGCCCGACGATGTCGACGCGGTCGTCGTGCTCACCCGCGCCGGCGACGCGCGCGCGTTCGTCGACGGCGCGCCGGGCTCGTACCGGCCGGCTCTGCGCGCGCTGTTCGGCGCGGCGCGCCGCTACCACGACGCCATCGCGCGCGGCGACGTGTGGTTCGCCGCCGTCGTCGTCGGCGCCGTGGACGCGGCAGCGCGGCTCGCCCCGCTGAGCGGCGCCGTCGGCGGCTTCGTGAAGTCGCTGGCGCGCGAGCTGCCGGGCGGCGACGTGCGGGTCGTCCACACCGACGCGCGGGACGTCGCGGCGGCGCTCGGCGCGCTCTCCGACGAGTGGCGGCGCGCCCGGCCGGCCGCGCCCGAGGAGGTGGTCGATCTCGGCGGCGCGCGGCACGCCGTGCAGCTCACCCGCGCCTCGTCCGCGCGGCCTGCCCGCGCGCGCGAGCCCCTCGGCGCCGACGCCGTCGCGCTCGTGACCGGCGGCGCGCGCGGCATCACGGCGCAGTTCGTCGAGGGCCTGCTCGACCGCTTCGGCTGCCGCGCCGTGCTCCTCGGGCGCTCGCGGCTCGAGGACGCCCCGCCGCGCACGGTCGCGATGACCGACGCGGAGTTCGACGCGTACGAGCGGGACTTCTACGCCGAGGCGCTGCGCGAAGACCGGGGCGCGCGGATGGTCGCGCTGCGCGAGCGCTACGCGCGCATCCGGGCGGCGCGCGAGGCGCACCGCGTCCTCGCCCACCTGCGCTCCCGGGGCGGGATCGTCGATTACCACGCCGTCGACGTCACGCGGGCCGAGGACGTGGACCGCGCCGTCGCGGCGGTCGCGGCGGCGTACGGCCGGGTCGACCTTGTCGTGCACGGCGCCGGCATCCAGGCGTCGAGCCGGCTCACGTCGAAGTCGCTCGACCTGTTCGAGCGGATCGTCGACACGAAGCTCGCCGGCCTCGCCCACCTCCGCCGCGCCCTCGCGCGCCACCTGCCCGCCGCGCGTCCGCACGTCCACCTCGTCACGTCCGCGTTCAGCGTGCTCGGGAACGACGGGCAGCCCGACTACGGCGCGGCCAACGAGGCGATGAACCGCGCCGCCGCGTACTTCGCGGCCGAGGCGGACGCCGGTCCGTGGTCCAGCATCGCCTGGCTCGGCTGGAACGGCGTCGGCATGACCGCCGGGTCCGAGTACAGCGCGCTCGGCGCGGCGCGCGGGCTCCGGGGCGTCGAGCCGGAGGAGGGCCGGCGCATCTTCCTCGACCTCGTGGCCGAGCGCCCCGTCGGCGCGGCGCAGGTCCTGCTCACGGACAGCGAGATCGAGCGCTTCGCCCCGCGCATTGCGGCGGCGGGCGCGCCGGCCAGCGCTCCGTCGGCGGTCGCGCCGAGCAGCACCTGGACGCTCGATCCGCGCGTCGACCCGTGGCTGGCCGACCACCGGGCGCGCTCGAGCGCCGTCGTGGCCGGCGCGTTCCTTGTCGAGCTCTGCGTCCGGCACGCGCTCGCGACGGCGGCGGAGGGCGGCGCGCTCGTCCGCGAGGTCCGCGACGTGCGCTTCCTCGAGTTCCTGCGCCTGCCCGACGGCGCGGCGCGCGACGTGCGCGCGGTGACGACCCGCCGCGAGCGGCTCGCCGGCGGCCGCGCCGCGTGCGCCGTCGAGGTGCGCGGCGACTTCGTCCACCGGTCGGGCGTCGTCCTCCGCGCCAACGTCGTCTTCGCGACGTGCGTCGTCGAGCTCGGCGCGATCCACGGCGGCCGCGACGCCCTCGCGCCGCGCCGCGCCGCGCGCGTCGACGGGCCCTTGTTCCGCGATCCCTACGCGAGCCCCGGCTCGCCGGTCCGGCACGCGGGCTGGTTCGATCACGTCGGGTCGTTCGTGCTCGGGGCCGCGCTCAAGTCCGCCCGGCTCCAGCTCACGTCCGACCCCGCCCTGGAGCGGCAGCGCGCGGCCGCCACGCCGTTCCTCCTGCTCGACGCGCTCCTGACGCTCGGCACCCTGCGCCGCGACGAGTCGGGCGCGTTCCCCGTGTGCGCCGCGGGCGGGGTCGACCGCATCCGCTTCGGCGCGGCCGCGAACGACCTCGCGATCCGCGACGCGGGCGGCCCGGTCCGGCTCGTCGCCACGGTGCCGGCCGCCGCGGACGATCGCGTCCTCGGCGCGTGGGCGCAGGCGCTCGACCCGGCGGGCGGCGTGCTCCTCGACGTCGAGGGGCTCGAGGGGCGCGTCGTCGGGCGCGTGGCCGCGGAGGCGCGCCCGGCGGCGCCGGCGTCGCTGTCGTCGATGGGGGCGCTGTGACGCCGCCGCTCGCGATCGCCGTCGCGCGGGCGGACGCCGACGCGGCGGCGCGCCTCGAGGCGTACCTGACCGAGGGCGAGCGCCGCGCTTGCGCTGCGCTGCGCGTCGCCGCCCGGCGGGCGCAGTCCGCGTGCGCGCGCGTCGCGGCGAAGTGGCTGCGCCTGGAGCTCGCGGCCGGCCGCAGCGCGCCGCTCGTCGCGCTGGACGCGGCCTCGCTCGAGGCGCACCCGCGCGCGGACTACCTCGCCTGCGCGGTCTCTGGCCCCGGGGGCGGCGCTCCGCGGTTCGAGGACGGCGCGTTCGCCGTGTCGCTCTCGCACGCCGGCGACCGCGCCGCGGCGGCCGTCACCACGGCGGGCGCCGTCGGCGTGGACGTCGAGCGCGTCGAGGCGCGCGCGGCGGCCTTCGCGGACGAGCACTTCACGCCGCGCGAGCGCGAGGGGCTCGCGCGCGGCGCGGCGGCCGGCGCGGATCGCGCCGCGCTCGAGACGCTGCTCTGGAGCGCGAAGGAGGCGCTCTACAAGACGGGGGCGCTCGCGCTGCCGGCGCGGTTCTCCTTCCGCGACATCGACGTCGCGTTCCCGCCGGGGGGCGCGCGCCTCGCGCAGCCCTCGGTCCGCTCCTTCGCGCTGAGCGCGCGGGGCGGGCAGTTCTTCGGCCGGGCCGTGCTGACCGGTGCGTTCGCGCTCGTCGCGACCGTCCCGGTCCCGCCGGCCGTCGCTCCTGGATGAATGTCACCCACCCATCACGCCAATCACGAGGAATTGACGATGCAATCTCATGATCTTCTCGAACACGTTCGCTCCGTCTTCGTGCGCATGACGCGCTATCCCGACGAGGTCGTCGTCGCCGACGCCGACCTGGAGCAGGACCTGGGCATCGACTCGGTGAAGCGCGGCGAGATCCTGGCGACCTTGCGCGCCGATTTCGGCCTCCCGGACGCGCTCAAGGCGACGCCCGACGAGCTGCGCACGGTGGCCAGCGTCAGCGACTTCCTGTCGCGAACCATCTCGGCTCGTCCAGGCGCCACTCCCCCGAACGGCGATGCGGGCGGCGGGGGGCGCGCGGAGGCCGCCAGGCCCGCGAACGGGCACGGGGAGGCCGCCAGGCACGCCGGGTACGCCAACGGGCATGGGGAGGCCGCCGGGTACGCCAACGGGCATGGGGAGGCCGCCAGGCACGCGAACGGCCACGTGGAGCCCGCCAGGTACGCGAACGGCCACGTGGAGCCCGCCAGGCACGCGAACGGCCACGCGGAGCCCGCCAGGTACGCCAACGGCCACGTGGAGCCCGCCAGGCCCGCGAACGGCCACGCGGAGCCCGCCAGGTACGCCAACGGCCACGTGGAGCCCGCCAGGCACGCCCCGGCCGCCCGGGCCGCGCTCGCGGGCAAGACGGTCCTCGTGACCGGCTCGAGCCGCGGCCTCGGCCGCGCCATCGCGACGAAGCTCGGGCGCACCGGCGCGCGGGTCGTCGTCAACAGCTTCCACTCGCGCGACGACGGCGAGGCGGTCGCCGACGAGATCTGCGCCGCCGGCGGCGACGCGGTGCACGTCTGGGGCTCCGTCGCCAACGTCGCGCACATCGACAAGCTCTTCGAGACGATCGAGCGCGACGTCGGCGAGCTGCACCACTTCGTCAACAACGCGTCCAACGGCCGGTTCGGCCCCCTCGAGCAGACGACCCCGGAGCACTGGGAGCTGGCCTTCCGCACGAACGTCATCGGCTACCACCAGTGCGCCCTCCGCGCGGCGCGCCTGATGGAGCGGCGCGGCGGCGGGCGCATCGTCGCGCTCTCGTCGAACGGGTCGTCGCGGTACCTCGAGCACTTCGGCGCCATGGGCGCCGTGAAGGCCGCCGTCGAGTCGCTCACGCGCGCCCTCGCCGTCGAGCTCGCGCCGCGCAACGTGCAGGTCAACTGCGTCTCGGCCGGGCCGATCTACGGCCACGTCACGAGCAACTACCCGGATCACGAGCGGATCCTCCCGTACTGGGAGTCGCGCACGCCGGGCGGCCGGCTCTGCACCGAGGAGGACGTCGCCGACGCCGTCCTGCTGCTCCTGTCCGACGGGGCGCGGATGATCAACGGCGCGACGCTCACCGTCGACGGCGGAGGCTCCCTGTGCATCTGAAGGCCGCGATCGCCGGCGCCGCCCCGCGCCTCGGTCGCCTCATCGCGCGTCCACCCGGGTTTGCTTGCATCGACTTGCGTCAGCTTGCGGAGAAGGAGGAGTCATGATTGCCAATCTCTATCGGCAGCCCCCGGGCCCTGGCCCGCTGTCCAGCCTGCGGTACCTGGCGAATTTCAGGACCGGGGACATGCGTCATTACGAGGAGCTCTTCGCGCGCCACGGCGACGTCGTGCGCCTGCGGGCGCCCGGCGCCGAGGACTTCATCATGGCGTTCCACCCGAACGACATCGCGCACGTCCTCCGCACGAACATCCGCAACTACCCGAAGGGCAAGCGGTATCACGAGCTCGCCCACGTGCTCGGCTGGGGCCTCGTGAACAGCGAGGGCGACCTCTGGCGGCGCCAGCGCCGGCACGTGCAGCCCCAGTTCAACCACGCCAACACCCTCAAGTTCGTTCCCATCATCGTCGACCACATGGAGGCGGTGCTGCGGCGCTGGGACGCCCAGCCGGACGAGTTCGAGCGCGACATCAACGACGACATGATGGATGTGACGTTCGGTATCGCGGGCGAGGCGTTCTTCGGCGCCGCGCTGCAGGCCCACACCGACACGGTCCGCGAGGCGTTCAAGTACGCGCTGTCGATCGCGCTCAAGCGGATGTACTCGCTGGTCAACCCGCCCCTCTCCTGGCCGCTGCCGAGCCACCTGCGCTTCCACCGGGCCATGGAGCGCGTTCACACGGTGATCGACGACATCATCGACGGCTACCAGCGCGGCGCGGGCGACGCCGACAACGTGCTCGTGCGCCTCATGAACTCGGTCGATCCCGAGACGGGCGCGAGGATGGACCGCGCGCAGCTCCGGGACGAGATCAAGACCATCCTGATGGTCGGGCACGAGACGTCGAGCGTCACCGCCTCCTGGGCGCTGTACCTGATCGCGCAGCACCCCGAGGTGAGCGCCCGGCTCACCGACGAGATCGATCGCGTCCTCGGCGGCCGGGCCCCGACGGCGAAGGACTTCGAGTCGATGCCTTACCTCGGCATGGTCTTCAACGAGTGCCTCCGGCTCCTGCCCTCCGTGCCGTTCATCCTCCGCAGCCCATTGGAGGACGACGAGCTCGGCGGCTACCACGTCGCCGCGGGGTCGACGGTGGCCATCGTCCCGTGGGTCACGCACCGGCACCCGGACTTCTGGGCCGATCCGCTGCGATTCGACCCCGAGCGCTTCGCGAACTACCGGCGGAGCGCGGACGACAAGCTCGCCTTCATCCCCTTCGGCGCCGGCCAGCGGATCTGCCTGGGCGAGTTCATGGGCCAGCTCGAGGGCAAGATCATGGTCGCCATGGCGCTCCAGCGGTACCGGCTCCGGCTGGTCCCCGGCTTCGACCCGCGTTGCCGCGGCTTCATCTCGCTGCAGCCGGTGAACGGGATGCGGATGATCCTCCGGCGGCGCGAGCCGGTGAGGGCGGCCCGCGCGGCGCCCGCGGGTCGGGGGCAGTCCGCCGCGGCGGAGCCCGCGGCCGCGGAGCCCGTGGCGGCCGCCGCCATGAGGGCCAATGGCTGCCCGTTCAGCGCCCGGGCGTGACACGGCGCCGATCGCGGGCAGGGCCGGGGTCCCGCCTACGGCGCCTGCTCGACCATCGCGCTCCCGCCCTGGCGGCGGACCGGCTCGGCGACCGCGGTCACCGTGCCGTCGCCGTTGAAGCGGAGCGCGGTGGCCGCGCCGATCTCGCCCCCTGTCGTGTTCGCGTCGGAGAACACGTGTCCCAGGGCGCTGAGCCCCTCGGCCTCCGGCGTGCCCAGGAACGCCGTCTCCGCGTCGCTCGACCCGTTGCTGGCGTTGCGCTGCGAGATGCGCGGCGCCGCGAGCGCCTTGTCGATCGGCAGGCCCAGGTCGATGGAGCTGACCAGGATCTGCAGCACGGTCGTGATGATGGTGGACCCGCCCGGCGAGGCGAGCGCGAGCTCGGGCTTGCCGTCCTTCATGACGATCGTCGGGCTCATGCTGCTGCGCGGCCGCTTGCCCGGCTCGGCCACGTTCGGGTGCGGCGCGGTCGGGTCGGACGGGACGTTGAAGTCGGTGAGCTCGTTGTTCAGCAGGAACCCATGGCCGGGGACGACCATGCCATTGCCGCCCTCGGCCTCGATGGTGCACGTATAGGACACGATGTTTCCGGCCGCGTCGCTGATCGTGATGTGCGTCGTCTCGTTGTCGCCCGCGTCGTTCGGTCCGGCGCCCATGTCCCGCTTCCGCGCCGACTGGCCGCCGCCCGGCGAGGGGCTCGGGTCGGTCTGGAACGCGAAGGGGTCGCCGGGCGCGGCCGCGCCGGTCGGGGCCTTGTCCAGGTCGATGAGGTCGCGCCGGGCATCGGCGTAGTCCTTCGAGAGCAGCCCGGCGACGGGGGCCTCCACGAACTCGGGATCTCCGAGGAAGGCGTTCCGGTCCGCGAAGGCGAGCCGCGAGGCGCCGAGGTAGCGGTGCAGCACCTCGACGGGCGTGAGGGTCTCGAGGTCGAAGCCCTCGAGCAGGTTGAGCGCCTCGGCCACGGTGATCCCACCGCTGCTCGGGAGGCCCATGCCGTGGATGGTGTAGTCCCGGTACGTCGTCGAGACCGCCGGGCGGACGCGGACCTCGTAGTCCTGGAGGTCGGCGGGCGCGATCACCCCGGGTCGGAACTTGAGCGTGCTACCGGGCTCGATCGGGGGCTCGCGGACGGCCGCGACGATGGCCTCGGCGACCTCTCCCTCGTAGAAGGCCCTCTCTCCTCCCTCGGCGATGAGGCGGTAAGTCCTGGCGAGATCCGGGTTCTTGAAGACGGCGCCGACCGGCCGCGCCTCGCCGTCGGGCCCGAGGAAGAGCTCCTTGCTGCTCGTGATCGCCTGGAAGCGCGCCAGGTTCCGGCCGGTCTGCTCGAAGAAGGTCTTGTCGACCGCGAACCCCGCCTCGGCGACCTGGATGGCCCGCTGGAGCACGTCCTTGAGCCCGAGGGTGCCGTAGCGGCGGAGCGCCTCGCTCCACCCCCGCACGGTGCCGGGCACGCCCACCGACAGGCCGCTCGTCACGAGCTCATCGAACGCGATCGGGGCGCCGTTCTCGTAGAAGGCGCTCGCCTCGAGCCCTGACGGCGCGGTCTCGCGGTGGTCGATCGCGACGACCTTGTTGTCGGCGGCGAGGTACACGAGCATGAAGCCGCCGCCGCCGACGCCGCACGAGAACGGGTCGGTCGCGCCGAGCACGCTCGCCGCGGCGACGGCGGCGTCCACGGCGTTGCCGCCCTTCTTCAGGACCTCGATGGCGGCCAGGGTGCCGCGCACATCGACGGTCGCCGCCGCGCCGCCCCGCCCGGCGGCCGTCGGCGCGATCTCCGGCAGCTCGGCGAAGAGGTCGTCTTTCGTCCCGGTCCCACCGCCGTCCGGCTCCGCGCCCGCGTCGCCCTTGCCGGGCTCGCCGCGGCTCACCGGGGCGAGCTTCTCGTTCGGGCTGCAGGCGGCGCACAGGACGAGGAGACCGAGCATGGCGAGGTGATGCTTGCGTTGGGCCATGGTCACGGACCCTAGCAGGGCTCACCCGTGCAGGGGGCATCGCCCAGGGCGCAGGCCATGGATTGCTGCCCAGCAAGCAGCGCTGTCTGGCGCGACGACTTCGGCCGTCTGCGGCGGACTGGCATGGTAGCTGCTTCTCAATTGCCGCTGAGCCCGCACGCGCTCCCGCAGGCCCCCTCCGGGGCCTGACGTGTCGGCATCTCCGTCGCGCATGAACAACCGCCCGCCGCACCCACGTGCTGTCGAGGTAGTGCCCGGTCTTGCGCCAGCTGATGCCGAACAACCACTCAGAGCCGGGATATCCGCACAGGCCGGCGTGCGCTTCATCGCCGCGGGCCGCACCTGGCCCGACACCACGGGGTGAAGGAGGGGAGCGAGCGTGATCCGGGATCAGGGGGCGAACGTGGCGACGAAGGCGTCGGAGCCCGCGGCGTAGGGGATCGGTCCAGTCCCGAAGTCCACCGCCGAGCTCGCGGCGCCGGTGAGGGCGATCGTGCCTGCCGGGGAGATCGTCATGTCGTTCGCGCTGGCCCCGAAGCTGAGCGCCCAGAGCTCCGCGCCGGTCGGGTCGAGCTTCGCGAGCCCGCTCCCGGCGACGACGATGTTGCCGTCGGAATCCACCGCGACGCCGTCGCCGAAGGGGACCGAGTCGCTGAAGACGTATGCGCCCGCGGCGTTCAGCTTGAGGAGCGCGGGGCCGGCGGGCAGCACGCCGCCGCCGAGGTCCACCGTCCCGTCCGTGATACCCGCCACGACGACCTCGTCGGCCGCGTTGACGGCCACCGACCAGCCCGCGTCTCCGGGGTCGCCGCCGGGCGGGATCGACGGCTCCGGCGCGAACGCCTGGCTCCAGATCACGGCGCCCGTCGGGGCGAGCTTGCTGACGGTGAGCTGCGCGACAGCGGACTCCGGCGCGGTCACCGCCAGGACGTTGCCGGCGCTGTCGATCGCGATATCAGCGTTGTACACCAACCATGAGTCCGAGTCCGTGATCTGTTGATTCCAGAGGACGTCGCCCGCGGGGCTCAGCTTCGCCAGGAAGGCGTTCGGCCGCTCCTCGCTGTTGACGTAGGCCAGGTACGCGTTGCCGAGCCCATCGACCTCGATCTGCTCCGGGGCGAAGGAGTCGAGGCCTGACGTGACCGGCGATACGATGGGTCCCTTCCTCCAGAGAGGATTGCCATCGCGGTCGAACTTGACCACGAAGGCCGCATCCGAGGGGAGGCCGTAGTCGAAGGGGGGCAGGCACTGGCCGAACCCCATGGCGGGGAGCCCCGACCCGTAGGCGCCGGCGAGCCACACATCGCCGCTCTCATCGACGGTCATGGCATACGGACGGTCCTGGAAGCGCTTGCTCCAGAGCAGCGCGCCCGATGGATCGAGCTTGAGCAGGAAGCCGTCCCTCCACGGCGGCGTGCTGGTCAGAGGGCCTGCGCCGAAGTCGACTGTTCCCTCGAAGGTGCCTGCGACGTAGTAGTTGCCCGCGGCGTCGTTCGCGATCTCCAGGCCCTCGTCGGCGCCGGTGCTGCCGTATCCGCGCGCCCACGGCGGCAGCACGGGGCACTGGGGATCGCCGTCGCAGTTCTCGTCCTCCGGCGTGAAGCAAGCCTCGTCGACGGGCGTCACCTCGCCGGTGCAGGGGCCGTAGCCGAAGCCGTCCGGCCGGCAGGTCTGCGTCCCGGCAGCGCAGGTCCCGACGCCCCTCGTCCCGGCAGGGCCGGAGTAGCACGCGATGACCGAGCCTGGCACGCAGGTCTCCGCCGGGTCGCCGCCCGCGCCGCCGCTGCCGCCCGCGCCGCCGCTGCCGCCCGCGCCGCCGCTGCCGCCCGCGCCGCCGCCCCCGCTCGACGGCGGATTGAACGTGGCAACATAGATATCCGAGCCTCCCGCGTACGCGATCGGGCCGGTCCCGAAGTCCACCGCTCCACTCACGCTTCCGGTGAGAGCGACCGCGCCGCTCGGAGCGATGGCGATATCCGACGCGCCGGTCGCGAAGTCGACCGACCAGAGCTCAGTGCCCTCGGCGTCGAGCATGGCGAGCCCGGATGCGACCACGAGGAGGTTGTCGGCGGGGTCGACGGCGATCTTCGTGCCTGGTACCGAGCGGTTGAAGACATGAGCGCCGTCCGCGGTCAGCTTGATGAGGATGGGTGAAAACGTATCATAGTTTATGACCGTCGCGAAGATCTCGTTCGTCGACGTGACCGCCACCGACCTGGCGAACCAATTCCAGGTGTCTCCGGGGCTCTGGTATCGCCACAGCAAATCGCCCGACGGAGAGAACTTCGATATGTAAAGGCCATTGTTGATGAAGTCGCCGAGGTAGCCTGAGCTCACTGTCACCACGTTGCCGGCGTTGTCGAGCGCGAGGCTTATGTCGCTGCTTGGATATCCTGGCATAGCACGCGTCCAGAGGGCGTTGCCCGCGGAGTCCAGCTTCCTTATTTCCGTACCCTCGCTGTCCTCGTACGCGATGTATGCATTGCCCAGCGCATCGGCGGCGATACGGTAGACGTAGACGTAGGCGTCGTAGCTGCCGGAGGAAGACGAGTTGAATCCCTTGCTCCAGATGTGGCCGCCGTCGGGATCGAGCTTGGCCACGAACATCGCGTTCCAGTCGGCGGGGCCGGGCATGGAGCACCCGCCGAAGTCGAGGCCTGTCGTCGTGAGCATCCCGTCGCTCTCGTAACGGCCGGCTAGCAGGACGTCGCCGTTCCCATCGACGGTCACGGCACTTCCGACCTCCTCGAAGGGCGTGCCGAAGCGCTTGCTCCAGAGCAGCGCGCCCGACGGATCGAGCTTGAGAAGGAAGATGTCGTTTTCTCCCGCGCTGGTCAACGGGCCGGCGCCGAAGTTGACCGTTCCTTTGAAGGAGCCGGTGACATAGTAGTTGCCCGTGGCGTCGCTGGCGATGGACAGTCCGGCATCGGCGCCGGCGCCCCCAAATCCGCGCGCCCACGCTGCTGGCTGAGGGCAATGAGCGTCGCCGTCGCAGCTCTCGTCTTCCGGCGTGGCGCAGACCTCCGTCGCAGGGGTCACCTCACCCGTGCAGGGGCCGTAGCCAAAGCCGTCGGAACGACAGGTTTGCGTCCCGGCAGCACAGCGCCCGACGTTCCTGGTTCCATCGGGCCCCGAGTAGCATGCGACGATGGAACCCGGCACGCACGTCCCTGGCGAACCGCCGCTGCCGGTCGAGCTGGCTTCGCCACCGCTGCCGCCGTCGCCTGCGGAGCCGCCGCTGCCGGTCGAGCTGGCTTCGCCACCGCTGCCGCCGTCGCCTGCGGAGCCGCCGCTGCCGGTCGAGCTGGCTTCGCCACCGCTGCCGCCGCTGCCGCCGTCGCCTGCGGAGCCGCCGCTGCCGGTCGAGCTGGCTTCGCCACCGCTGCCGCCGCTGCCGCCGTTGCCTGCGGAGCCGCCGCTGCCGCCGTCGCCTGCGGAGCCGCCGCTGCCGGTCGAGCTGGTACCGCCACCACTGCCGCCACTGCCGATCGAGCTGCTTTCCCCGCCGCTACCGCCGCTGCCGGTCGAGCTGGTAGCGCCACCACTGCCACCGTCGCCCGCGGAGCCGCCGCTGCCGGTCGAGCTGGTAGCGCCACCGCTGCCACCGTCGCCCGCGGAGCCGCCGCTGCCGGTCGAGCTGGTAGCGCCACCGCTGCCACCGTCGCCCGCGGAGCCGCCGCTGCCGGTCGAGCTGGTAGCGCCACCACTGCCACCGTCGCCCGCGGAGCCGCCGCTGCCGGTCGAGCTGCTTTCCCCGCCGGCGCCGCCGGCGCCGCCGTCGCCGCCGCTGCCGCCACCGCGCCCGATGGGGTCGCACGCGGTCATGGGAAGGAGAACCGCCAGTGAGCACGCGGCATGAGCCCACGGGCGAAGCCTGGATGCTGAACCGATCACCTCGGAGGGTCTGGTCATGGCCCCTCCGATGCACGGCTCGGTCGCCGCATTCAGCGCGCGACCGTGAGCCCTGGATTTTGGATCGGTTTACGAGTGCGCGTGGATAAGGGGCTCGGCGAGCGAGGCGATCATGGCGGTCCGAGGCGACGGCTCCGCGGGCACGAGCTCCCGAGGCCCCGGGCTCGGCGGTCGGGTTTGGGTTGGGACCATCGCTTCCGAGCGGGTGCGCTCCGTCGTCATGACGCGATCGCGACAGGCACCCCCAAAAACCGGCCGTACCGCTCGACGGCCCTTTGCAGGGCGGCCTTCTCGCTCTTCTTCAACCGTAGCGGGAGGTTCATCGTGACCGTGCCCGCCTTCCTCTGGATGGCGCGGCGCCAGCCGCCGACGACCCGGCCGTCGAGGACGACGAGGTGCGCCATGAGGGCGTCGCCGCCGCGGCTCGACAGCGCGGGGTCGAGCGTCGCGCTGTGGTCCTTGTAGGCGATGACGTATTCGTCGTAGTTGGGCAGGAGGTGAACGAGCGGCGTCTCGATCTCGCCGCAGGCTGCCTGTCCGGCCGCGAACCAGTAGACCTTGCCGCCGACCGCCTCGTGCTGGAGGTGAGCCTTGGCCGTCTCGATGCCGGCCCTGGCCTCCTTCAAGGTGAGCCCCGACCACCACGCGAAGTCCTTCACCAGCGCTGGCCCGTGGCTCGCGAGGTAGCGTCTAGCGAGCTCGGCCAGCGCCTCGTCGTACCTCAGCTCCTTCGCCCTCGGGGCCCTCTCGTCGAGCAGCGCATAGGTGAACTGCTTGCCGCGGAGCGGGCCGCTGCAGACGATCGCGTCCAGCTCGGCGCGCATCAGGAGATAGGCGAGCCGCAGGCCGCTCGCGCGGATGCCGGCCTCCTCGTACGCCCGCGCGATCTCCGTTCGAGTGAGCTGGGCGCCTCCCTGCAAGGCCTTCACGAGCGCGTCGTTGCTCCTGGCGAACACCGCATCGTCGAGCTCCAGCTGTCGATACTGGTAGGCGTTGGCGGCGTTCACGCGCGGGGCCGTGAGGCCGAGCATCCAGCGGATGTCCTGGGGCGTCACCAGATGCCACGTGGGCCGCAGGACATGGGTGCGGAGGATCTTGCCATCGTTGAACAGCCGATCGAGCGCGGCGTCCGTGACGTCGGTGGTCCGCTGCGCGATGGCCCATTTCGCCCCGGCGTAGTCCTGGGCCTGCACCGCACATAGCCATCGAACCACGTCCTCTGGCCGCTCGCACGGGCGCCCCGCGAGACGCTCGTTGTGGAGCCGCTGGCGGATGATATCGAGGTTGTCCACAGAATGCCGCCAGAGTACCAGCCGGCGCGAAGAATGAAACCGCCCTGAGCGGTCGCCAGGTCAGCAGCGCCAGCCGGCGATGCCTCACCTCGGTAGGAAATTCAATCGGCCACGGGATCTTCCACCGGCAACGGCGGGTGCAGCGCAAGGTCACGGACGCAGGCGCCCGCCCGCGCCGCCGGCTCCACACGTGCTCGTCGCCGCGCCGAGGGCGCTGATGCTCACGTTTCAGGTCCATGTCCGCGGCAAGAAGCGCGAGCAGGGGTCGTACTACTAGAGCTCTTGTTACAACGTGCAGATAAGCCGCTGGCCGCGGACGGAGTAGGCACCTTCGCGTTGCTCGATCCAGGCGATGAGCAGCTTGACGCCGAGCTGCGCGACGGTCGAGCTGAGGATCTGCGCGCTGCTGCCGTCCGGAAGGGCGAAGATCTGCTCCTGAGGGAGCAATGACTCACCCCTTCGCGTGAACCAGCCCAGAATCACGCTCTTTCCAGGGGGCGGCACCAACGTCACATACACGTTTTCGCCGTCGCTCATGGGGGGAGCCGGGGGGTTGTACTGGTTCACATTCTGGAGCTTGAAGACGGGAGTAAAGCCAGGCGGGGGGACCTTGACGAGCGACGAGAAGTCCCTCACGACGCCTACCTCCGCCGAGACGGCGAGCCTCGGCGGAGGAACAAGGTGCGCGATCAAGAGCGTGACACCATCGCCCTCGGGCAGCGGGAACGCCCCGAAGAAGGACTCCACCTCTTCAGGAGATGTGCTGAACTGGATCTGGTGCGCCACGCCGAGATCGGCGGCCGTGGCGCCCGTCCTGAAGAACGCTTGTCCGGTCGCGCTGTCGTCCAGCAGGAGGAGACGCTGGCCGTCCGTGACCGTGTAGAAGTGGACGTTGAGCGAGGCATCGTTACGTGGCCCCTGGGCCACCAGCGTCGGCGCAGGCTCGGCCGAGCCACCGACGACGAGCGATCGCGTCGAGCCGTCCGGCGCCGCGCACGTCGCTGCGTAAAAGGTCTCATCGCTCACCTGGGCGAACGCCATCGACGCTGGGACGTTGGGGCTCGAGCACTCCGGGGCGAGCGCGGGAAACCGCTCGAACGCCCCCCCGGACGACACGCCGTCGGCGGTCGTGGGGAAGACGAGCTGCCCGATGTCGGAACCCACCCTGCCCAGAAGGGTCACTTGCCCTTCCGACTCGCGGCCGGTGACGAAGGCCGCGCCGTCGGTGAGGGGGAACTCCGCTTTGGACCCGACAGGGTCCCGGAGCTCGTGCACCGTCCTGATCACGAGCCGGCTCGAAGCCTTGTCGATGACCGAGACGAAGACGCGATCGGGTCCGCTCGCGAGCACGAGCGAGGAGGTGTCGACCTCATGGCCTCCGAGGTCTTCGGACGTGAGGATGTCGAACGGCTCGAGGTCCAGCACGCACTTCGCCTCGGCCGGCACGCAGACGCCGTCCTGACAGACGCCGCCCGGGCACTCGAGAGGAACGCTGCAGCCTTTGCCGCCGTTGCCTTCTTGGTCCGGCTCCGCGTCGGTGCGCACGCCAGCGATGATCTGGCAGCCGGCGACGAGAAGAGCGCCCCCGGCGATGACGAGCTGCCATGGTCGCGTCTGGCGCATCTCAGAAGCTACCTCGCAACGACATCCCCGCTGTTCCCACCCCGACCGCAGGCCAGAGGCGCACCTCGAGCGCCGTCGGCGGCGCGGCCTGGCGCGACGGCGCGGTCAGGAGCACGACCAGGCCTGTGATGAGCGCCGCGCCTCCCACCGCGAACGCCACGTTGGAGATGTTGGCGGTCGTGTTGGCGTCCTGATGGAGCTTGACCCCCTCGGCGTCACAACGGGGAGGGTCGTCGTTGGTGCACCCGTGCTGGTCGCGCGCCTCGCTCATTTTCATCAGCGTATCGACGCCGAACGCGGTGCCTACCGCGATCCCGGCCAAGCTCACCCCGCCCAGCACGACGAGCCCCACGGTCCGCTGCGCGCTCCACGAGCTCGCCGCCGGCGCGGCGCTCGTGGCCACGCGCGCGCCCCGCTCGGGCACGGTGGGCGCTTCCAGCGCGGGCGCGTCCTCGAGCCGAGGGACTCGTACCGTGCTCTGCCCTGCCTTCGGCTCGATGAGCACCTTCGCGCTCCATGCCTTCTTGCCAGGCGCCGCCGCCTCGATCGTATGCTCGCCCGGATCGACCGGGAGCGCCGAGCCGAACAGCGCCGCATCGAGCCGCTTCTTGTTGCGCCGCACCTCGAGCCCCTCGACCCGGGCCTCCGGCGCCACCTCGATGACGAGCCTCGAGAGCTGCGGCTCGAGGAGACCCGCCCGCCGCGCCGCTTCCTTCGAGCGCCGCCGATCGCCCGCTTTGCGCGCCATCGCCTCGGCGTCATTGAAGGTCGCCCAGGCGCTCGCCGTCTCGCCATTGAGCTCGTAGCAATCCGCCAGGGCGAGCAGCGTCCCGGCCACGGGATCCAGCTGCTGGCTGGCGACGAGCTTCGAGCACCCCAGGGCGTGCCTGCCCTGCTTGATGAGCGCGCGCCCCTCGCGGAAGAGCACATCGGCGGCCGCCCGGTCCTCGGCGGTCGGGTCCGCGAGGGCGCGCGGCGCGAGCGATAACGATAGGATCAGCGCACTGGCAGCGATGACGCTGCGCTTGACACGCATCGGGCCTGGGCCACACACCGCGCCCATTATGTCGGCGCCCCTCGCCGCTGTCCCGGTGCTAGCGCCGGTCATCGTACGAAAACGTCGGCTCAGGCTTCGGGGTGGGAGGGCCCTTGGCCGGGGGCTTCGCCTGCAGGGGGGGCTTCGCCGCCTTCCGCGCGGCCGTCGCCGTCGCCGTCGCCGAAGGCAAGGTGGGCTCCGCCTGCGCTTTCGCGCTCGCGACGTGAGAGGCGATCGTGGAGGGCGGAGCCTCGGGTTCAACGGGCGCGGACGGGGCCGCGTCCGGCGCCCCCAGGGCGGCCGCCCGCGAGCCTGTCGTTGACGGGGGTGGCGCCCGCTCCTGCCTCCCCCCGACGAGCGCCGCGAGCGCAGCGCCCACGAAGAACGCGCTGGTGAGGAGAAGGAGAGCCCGGCGGGGCGGCTTCTCCCGCAGCACCTCGAAGAACGACGAGGTGCTGCGGGGCGGGTACAGGGTGAGCGCTGTCTCCGCCACGGAATTGAGCGGGACCGGCGCGGTCGCCTCTGCTGCCTCGGCGCTGGCCGGCGGCGGGCTGGCGCTGACCGGCGGCGGGCTGGCGCTGACCGGCGGCGGGAAGGACACCACGCGGCGCCCCCCCGGCTCGTCCTTGGCTCCCGACGAGGACAACCGCTGCATGTTGAGAACGCGCCAGACCCGCTCCGGATAGCCCCGCGCCCGCGCGGGCGCGTGAGGCGCGAGGGCGCCGGCGAACGCTGCCACGTCGCTCCAGCGCTGCTCGCGATCGTGCGTCAAACACCGCTGGATCACCGCGTCGAGCTCCGGGGGCACGTCGCTCCGGCGCTCGCGGAGCGGCGTCGGCTGCGCCGCGAGGATGCGCCCGTAGAACTCCGCCAAGGTGTTCGCGTGAAACGGCGTCTGCCCGGCGATGAGCTCATACAGGAGGACGCCGAGCGCCCATAGGTCGGAGCGCGCGTCGACGTCCTTCGACGAGTTCATCTGCTCGGGCGACATGTAGTAGGGGGAGCCGAGCGTCTGGTCGTCATCGGTGAGGGCGAGGTCCGCGCCGCTGATCTTCGAGATGCCGAAGTCGAGGACCTTGATGCACGGCGAGCCGCTGACGTCCTGCGCGACGAAGAGGTTCGCCGGCTTCAGGTCGCGGTGCACGATCCCGGCGGCGTGCGCCTCACCGACGGCCTCGCACGTCTGGAGGACGTACTCCAAGGCGTCGTCGAGCGAGAGCGCCCCGCTCTCCTTGAGCAGCGCGGCGAGATCTCGTCCTTCGAGGAACTCCATGACGATGTACGGCGCCCCGCCCTCGAGGGTGCCGACATCGAACACCCGGGCGACGTGCTGGCTACGCAGCCGCACCGCCGCGCGCGCCTCGCGCAAGAAGCGCTCGCGCGCGTCGGCGGTGACGTTGTGGGCCGAGCGCATGAACTTGACGGCGACGCACTGGCCGAGTTCGACGTGGACCGCCGCGACGACGATCCCCATGCTCCCCGTGCCGAGCAGACGCTCCACGCGGTACTTGCCCGCCAGGATGTCGCCGGGCTGGACCGGGACGTTGCGCATGGCTCGCCATGTGGTCTCAGCGGCTCCGGGAGGTCAAGCGCCGCTTTGATGGGCTCGCGTGCGCTCCGCCGCCCTGAAACGCGCTGGCAACCCCCGCATACCCGGAGAGATGACGCCGCGGGCAGCAGGAGCTTTTCCCGGTGTGGGACACAGTGCGCCATGTGCCGTTGCGACACACATCAGGTGCCCACGACAGTCACCGTTCTTCGCGGAGAACTCGAGCAGGTAAGATCGGGGATGGGCGGTGTCCGGAATGAGGCGTTATGTCCAGCTCTCTATTCTTCTTCCCCGCGGCTGGCCGTCGATGAAGACGCGCGCGCCGCTGGTCCCGGTCACGTGCAACCTCGCCGGCTTCGGCCTCGCCGGCTTCGGCCGCAGCACGCTGTGCCGCGCCATCAGCTCGCCGGGGGCCGCGATCGTCTCCTGGCGGGATCGTCGGGCGCGAGGCGCCTGGACTGCCGGGAGTGCGCTGCGTTACGCTCGGCGGCAGTCGCTGGAGGAGGTGCCATGAGCCTGTTCGACGTTCCGGTCCTGCCGCAGAACGACACGCCGGAGAACCGCGAGAAGCGAGCGCAAGCGCTCGCGCAGCAGCAGACCCGGTATCGGTACGATTACCCGTCCATCGTCGGCGGACTGCCGATGGCGGCGGCGCCCATCCCGGTCGATCTTTCCCTCGATTGGTCGCTTCAGGTCGCCGGGGTCGCCATCGCGCTCGGCGAGAACCTCGTCAGCATCCTCTTGCCGAACACGTTCAGCTTCGACGTCCAGATCCCGATCGTCCTCGGACAATCGGGCTTCAGCGATCGGGGCGAGGCCCAGCCCAGGGGCGAGGTCGTGAGCCCGGACCCGAACGTGGTGAAGGGCGACCCCGAGCTCGTGAGGCGGGCGATCGCGCTTCACGGATTTCTTTCCGAGCAGCGCGAGAAGCTCGGAAAGCTCGCGGAGAGGGCGCACGCGCAGAAGAGCCCGCAGCCTCCCGACCCGCTCTCGCTCGTCCGCCGCGCGAAGGCGGACGTGGCGCGCGTGCTCCCCACACAGCTCTCCAAGGCGTTCCCCGCGGCGCCCATCAAGGCGCCCGCCACGACCACCGAGGCAGCGGGCGGGACCGAGGTCGCGGACGCGAGGGACATCGGCCAGTGGCTCGCCGATCTGGTGAAGGAGATTCTCGACTTCTATCTCTCGGTGGTGGGCCTCCGGGGGCGCGCCGACGATCTCCAGCAATATGCCGCGCAGTTCCGCAAGATCCCGCTGCCCCCCTCCGCTGGCGTCTCGCAGACGGACGAGTTCTTCGCCGCGCTGCGCGTCGCCGGCCCGAACGCGATGATCCTCCGGCGCGCGACGCCAGCCGATCTCGCGGCGTTCCCCGTGACGGACGAACGATTCGCCAGCGTGACGGGCGAGCGCGGCGCGACCGTCCAGGAGGCCGCCAGCGCCGGGCGTATCTATATTGTCGACTACTCTGCGCTCACCAAGCTCGATCCTGGCACGACCCCGCAACAGAAATACGCCTGGGCCCCGAAGGCCCTGTTCTACGTGCCCGCCGCGGGCTCGGGTCGTCGCTCGCTGCGGCCGCTCGCGATCCAGACGGCCCAGGACGCCCAGAGCCCCATCTTCTACCCGAGCGACGACGTGTCCTGGACCATCGCCAAGCTCGTCGTCAACATCGCCGACGGGAACTACCACGAGCTCATCAGCCATCTCGGGCTCACCCACCTGCTCACCGAGCCTTTCGTGCTGGCGACCGCGCGCCAGCTCGACCCCACGCACCCGCTCAACATCCTGCTCACGCCGCACTTCGCGGGCACCCTGCTCATCAACTACGCGGCCCAGACGTCGCTCATCACGCCGGGCGGCCCGGTGGATCTCCTGCTCACGGGCACCAGCGCGTCGCTGAACGCGCTCGCCGCGAGCGCCGTCCAGGAGGTGCGCTATAACCAGACGTTCCTCCCCCAGGCGCTCGCCGCCCGGGGGGTCGACTCGAAGCAGGCGCTCCCCGATTATCCCTACCGCGACGACGCCCTGACGATCTGGAACGCCATTCACCGCTGGGTCTCGGATTACGTGGGCATCTATTACGAGAGCGACGGGGACGTCGCGGGCGACTACGAGCTGCAGGCGTGGGTGCAGGAGCTCGTGACTGCCGGCCACATCCAGGACATCGGCGAGGGCGCCCCCGGCGCGGCCGCCCAGATCAAGACGGTCGGATATCTGTCCACGCTCCTCACCCAGGTGATCTTCACGGCCAGCGCGCAGCATGCGGCCGTGAACTTCCCGCAGCGCACGATCATGAGCTACACGCCGGCCCTCCCGCTCGCCGGCTTCGCGCCGTTCCCCGCGCCCGCCGGCGCGCCGGTGACGCAGGTGCTCGACGTACTGGCGCCGCTCGGCGAGTCCATCCTGCAGCAGGCGGTGCTGGGGGGGCTCGGCGCCGTCTATCACACCGCGCTCGGCCAGTACGGCGGGAAATTCTCGGATCTGCGGGCGCGCGCCGCGCTCGCGAGCTTCCAGAAGCGGCTCCAGGCCATCGAGCAGCAGATCAACCTCGCGAACGGCCTCGGCGAGCGCACGGCCTACTCGACCCTCCTGCCCTCGGCCATCCCGCAGAGCATCAATATCTGAGCGGCGCCGGCGGGCTCCTGGACACGGAGGTGCGTCGTCAGGCACCATGGCGGCGAGGGGTCGATCGCCCGCGCACGCCTTCGCGCTTGCCGACGCGAGGAACGAAACTGCCTCGAGCGGTCGCCGGGTCGGCAGCGCCAGCCGGCGATGCCTGGAGACGCGCTGCTGGTCGATGATCCTCAGGGGATCTGGACATCCGCGGAGCCGATCTTCACCGGATCGTTCGGCTCGTTGAGGTTGTCCCAGCGCCGGTACAGCTCGACGGCGACTGCCCCCTTGCCCAGGCCCCCGAGCGTCATGCCGATATCGTAACGGCAGTCGCACCCGGCGACGGCGCCCGGGTCCATCTCCGTCGGCTGCACGAGCACCTCCACCTTGCCGCCGGCCTTCCGGACGAACCCTTCGACCTCCTGGTCGCAGCGAAAGTGCGCGGCGCGGTAGTCGAGGCGCACGGCTCCGCTCTCGGGCGTGGCCGCGAGCGTCTCCTTCACCGTCTCGTCGTACGCGCTCGCCATGCACTCGCTCTGCGTGAGGCCCTCGATCGCCTCCGCGTCCTCCCACCCCTCGGGCAGGTCCGCCCCGCCGCAACCGACCAGCACGAGCATGCCCGCCGTCACCATCCATTTGCGCATCGTGTCCCTCCGGTCGGCGGTCAACGCAAGGTGCGTACCGGCCTGTGCAGTCGAGAGCACGCCCGGCGGCGGCTGGCGTGGAGCGACACCGACGTCACGGGTGTGCCACCGGCGCCCGCGACGTCCGGCGCGACCCGCGGAGTCGCACGGGCCAGCGCGCGGTGCGCGAGTGGCGGAGATTTGCCGCTCCGTTGTATTCCAGGTGCGCCGTGGTATACGCGCGCCGCTGCCTGGAGGACATTCATGCGGATAGGGTTCGTTGCGCTCCTCGCGTTGGTCACTGGCTGTGCGGGACAGAGCAAAACGGCGCAACAGCGGCTCGCCGAGGTCAAGGCTTACCGCCGTGCTCAGGAGATCGAACAGCAAGAGAAGGAGAAGAAGACGGCCGGCCCGCCTCCGGCGGGCGCCGTCGCGGCGCCGGCGCCGGGCGCCGCGCCTGCGGGCCAGGGGGCGCCGTCGACGCTCGGCGCGCCTGCCGTCCAGCCGGGCGGGGCGACAGGCCAGCCTGGCGCGCCGGCCGCGGCGACAGGCCAGTCGGGCGCGCCGGCCGCCCCGTCGTCAGGCGCGGCGGATGACCAGGCGAGCAGGGGACCGCGCGCAGGGCGGGTCGGTCTCGGCGTCACGGTAGGCGGCGCGACGGCCGCGACGGGCCAGCTGCTCCCCATGAGCTCGAGCCTCGCCCTCCGCGGCTTCGTCAGCGACTCGGTATCTCTGGCCGGCGTGGCGGGGATAGGTATCGGCACGTCGGACAGCGAGACGGAGGTGAGCCTCGGGGCCGGAGCCGAGGTGGTCGTCTTCCTCGGCGACCTCGGCGAGCACGTTTACCCCTTCTTCGTTGGCGAAGCCGCGTACCACCGGCGCTCTGTCAGCGCGTCGGGCGACGGCGAGCCGAGCGGCCCGGGGGCCGAGGACGGCGCGGCCTCGTCCTCGTCGCTCGCCGCCGGAGGCGGGCTTGAATACTGGGTCGCGCCGCGGCTCTCCGTGAACGCGCGCCTGATGGTGGGCGGCGTGTTCGGCGAAGGCGGCGCCTTCTTCGAGACGTTCAGGCCTGGCCTCGGCGTGACCCTGTTCGGCAACTGAGCGACGCCCGCCCTGCGCGCGCGGGGCGGCGCCGTGAGCAGGGCGGCCGCGCCGCTGGTACAAGAGGCGGCGTGAGACGCCTCGCCGCCCTCGCCGCCCTCGCCCTCTCGCTGTGCGCCTGCGCGGGCAGCACGACCGCCGGCGCCCCCCGCTGCCTCACCGGGGCCACGCCGCGGGTGGGCCGGCCAGTGCCGGACGAGATGCTCGCGCTGGTGCGGCGCGAGCGGGAGCGGGCCGCCCGGGCGCCGTCCCCGCTCGTCCGCGCCCGCATCCTCGAGTCCCTCCCGGGCCTCTTCCCGGACGCGAGCGACGGCGTCGGCGAGCCCCGCTGCCGCGAGGAACTCGCGGCCGAGAACGCGGCGGCGCTGCGCGCCGAACCGCTCGTCTTCTCGCGGCTCCTCGTCGCCCGGCTGCGCACCGTGCACGACCCGCGGGTCCTCCTGCCGCTCGCCGCGGGCGGCGAGGAGCGCGCCACCGCCTACCAGCTCGGCCCGGACGAGCCCGGGCCGGCTCCGCCGCGATCCCTCGTCAGGCACCTCGCCCTGGCGAGCCTCCCTGCGTCCTGGCTCGTGAACGACCAGGCGGGCCGGCGGCTCGTGCTCGACCGGCTGCGCGAGGGCGCCGACGCCCGCGAGCTGCTCCTCCTGCACGGCGCCGCGGCCGCGCTGCTCCGCGAGGCGCCCTCGGGCGACCCCGCGCGCGCGCAGGGCGACGCGGGGCTGTCGCTGCTGCACGCGTGGCTGCCCGACCTCGCCCGGCGGCTGGAGGGCCCGGCGGACCGCGTCGCGCTGGAGCTCGTGCTCCGCCGGCTCGCCGACGTGGGGACGCACGCGGCGCGCCTCGGCGTGGGCCCCGAGGCGCGGGCGCTCGTCGAGAGGGTCCTCGCGGCGAGGGGCGAGCTCCCGCTCACGCAGGGGCTCGCCGGGGCCGCGCGCGACCTGGCCGAGGTGGCGCGCGGGGCGCTCCACGACCTCGACGTCCCGCAGCGATCGCCCGCCGGCGCCGACCTGCCGCCGCCACGGCGGGAGCGCTTCCGCGTGTGGGCGGACTGGCTCGACGCCGAGCCCGCGGGCGGCGAGGTCCCGGCGGCCGACGCGCTCGCGCGCGTGCGCGACCTCGACGGGGAGCTCGCGGCGCTGCGCTTCAGCGCGCCGCGCTGCCGCGTGATCGAGGAGCTCGGGCAGTGGCTCCCGCCTGACGAGGCGTCCCGGCGCTTCGACGCGCTCGTCGCCCCCGTGCTCGACGGCGAGCGCGTCCGGCTGAGCACCGAGGCGCTCTGCCGGATGCGCGTGGCGCTCCGGCTCGACGGCGTGGACGAGGCGCGGCGGGTGAGGCTCCTGCTCCGGCTGCTCTCCGCCACGCCCGCGCAGATCGGCCCGCGCGACACGAGCGGCGACGAGCCGCGCCCCGCGCTCGGGGCGCCCCTCGACGAGGAGCCCGTGGGCGACGTGGCCGCGCGCGCGCTCGCGCGGAACCTCGGCTGGGTCGACCGCCACGCGGACCTGCGCGCGTGGCTCGAGGCGCAGGCGCTCGCGCCCGTCCCGTCCGGCGCGCGGGCCGCGGAGCGCTGGAGCGTCCTCCAGCCCGCCTTCGAGCGCGTGCTCGCGCTGCACGCGGCCGGGGGCCCGGAGGCGCGCCCCGAGGCGGCGCGCGCGATCGTGCGCGCGTGGATGGCGTCCATCCGCGCGGCGGAGGCGCGGCAGGGCGCCGACCACGCCTTCGCGGGCGAGATCGCGAGCGCGCGCCTCCGGGCGCTCGGCGAGCACGGCGGGCGCGCCGGCCTCGCCGAGGAGGTCGGCGCGTTCCTGGGCGAGCGCAAGGACCAGCGGGCGGCGGTGATCGCGTCGTACCTGCTGACGCTCTAGCTCCGCAGGACCAGCGGGCGGCGGTGATCGCGTCGTACCTGCTGGCGCTCTAGCTCCGCAGGACCAGCGGGCGGCGGTGATCGCGTCGTACCTGCTGACGCTCTAGCTCCGCCCGCCAGCGGTCCGGCCGTGGATGGCCGGACTTCTGCGCCGCGTCGCGGCGGCTTCGCGCTGGCGGCGCTGGTTTTGTTCCCTCGGGGCCTCCGCTCGGGACATCACGCTGCACCTCGGCTGCAAGGGCGGCTATCCTGGCGGCATGACGAACCTTCGCGGGCCTGCGATGGCAGCGCTCGTCAGCCTCTCCGCCTGCAGCGTCCAGGAGCGCAACTTCGCTGGCGCGGGCGGGGCGGGCGGCGGTGATGGCGCCGGGACGACCGAACACTCCAGCGCGAGCACCGGCACGAGCACGAGCACGAGCGACGGCACGAGCGCCACGACCGGCTGCACGCAGGTCGAGGACTGCTTCAACGGCGGTGACGACGACTGCGACGACGCCGTCGACTGCGCGGACCCGGACTGCGCGGAGGGCGCGGTCTGCCTGACGGCCCCCACGAACTTCGAGCTTGGCGTCCTCTTGGACGCGGCCGAGCCGTGCCCCGACGGGTTCACCGAGAAGGAGACGCTCCTCTTCCGCGGCCTCTCCGGCAGCGGCTGCGAGGGGTGCGGCTGCACGCCGAACCCCACCGACTGCACGGCGGATCTCTACCTCTACGCCGACGCGTCGCAGTGCGAGGCCGACGAGGGCGGGACGCGCGGCACGCTCGCGAAGACGGTCGGGTTCACGTGCGATTCGAGGCCGATCAACAACGGGTTCGTCAGCTGGGGCGGCGTGCGCGTGGCCCCCTTCGACGTGATTCAGAGCTGCACCGCGACCGGCACGGCGATCCCCGCGCCGGCGACGTGGGCCGAGTCGAGGAAGTTTTGCCGCGCGAGCGCCGGCGCGGGCTGCGGGGCCGGCCAGGCCTGCGTCCCGAGGCAGGCGCCGGCGGCGCAATGCGCGCTCGTGTCCGGCAGCGCCACCTGCAGCGGCTACGCGCGGCGCGAGAGCGACTGGTTCCGGGGGTACAACGACACCCGGACGTGCTCGTCGTGCTCGTGCACCGCGAGCGGCGGCGACTGCAACTACGTGAGCGTCGAGCTCGGCAACGACTACAGCTGCATCAACCACGCCCGGATACAGCAGGGCGGGCGGTACTGCGAGTACGCCTACTCGCCCCCGGCTCACCTCGTCGGCGAGCCGACCAACTCCACCTGCACGTCGCGCACGACCCTCAGCGGCTCGCTGGATCCCACGGGGCAGTCGACGCTCTGCTGCGTCGAGTAGCGGCGCGCGCTCCCCCGCGCGGCGCGCGGGGTGGTCGTACCGGTCCTCGCGCGGCGGCGGCGCGCCGACGCCGGCTGCTCCCACAAGCGCATCGGTGAGCGGACCGGAGAGGCTTCGCGGGCTGGATCCCGGATCCACCTCGGTCGCGAAAAATAACCCGGCGCGTAGCGCGCTCCTTCGCGCGGCCTCCGCGAGATCGGCATGCTCGAGCGCCGGCCTGCGCTACGCTCATCGGCGGCCCGGAGCCTCTATGCGATCACTCGATGGGCAGCCCACGTCCGCCAGGTCCGTCTTCGAGGCGGAGGCGCGCCGCCACGACCGGACGGTCGAGCGACTCCTGCGCTTGCAGGCGATCACCGCGGCGCTCGCGGGCGCGCGCACCCTGGCCGAGATCGCGAGCACCATCATCGATCAGGGGATGCCCGCGCTCGGCGCCGAGGTGGGCGTCGTCGCGCGCCTGTCGTCCGACGGCGCCGCGCTCCGCAACCTCGGCTTCAAGGGGGTCTCTTCCGAGACCGAGGCGGACTGGGCGGAGTATCCGGTCGACTCCCCCGTTCCTGTCGCCGAGGCGGCGCGCGTGGGCGCGCCCGTCGTCGTGCCGACGCGCGAGGAGCGCAACGCGCGCTATCCCGTCCTCGCCAGCGTCCATGGCGTGGAGCACGGGGGCGCCGTCGTCGCGTATCCGCTCGTCGTCGAGGCGAGGACCGTCGGCTCGCTCGGGTTCTGCTTTCCTGCCTCGCGCGCGTTCGACGCCGACGATCACGCGTTCCTCCTCGCCATCGCCCAGCAGTGCGCGGTCGCGATCGAGCGGGTGCGCTGGCACGAGGTCGCGGAGCAGGAGATCGCGCACCGCCGGGCGTCCGAGGAGGCGCTGCGCGCCCGGGAGCGGGACCTCACCGCCCTCGTCGCCGAGCTCAAGCAGACCCAGGACGCCCTCCGGGACGCCGACCGGCGCAAGGACGAGTTCCTGGCGATGCTCGCCCACGAGCTGCGCAACCCGCTCGCGCCCCTCGTGAACGCCGTGGAGCTGCTCGAGGTGGCCGGCCCGTCGACGCCGGTGGTCGAGCGCGCGCGCGCGATCATGAGCCGCCAGATCGGGCACATGGCCCGCCTGGTCGACGACCTGCTCGACATCTCGCGCATCTCCCGGGGCAAGATCGCGCTGTCCGTCGAGCGCCTCGATCTCGTCGAGCTCGCGCGCGCCACGGCCCTCGACTACCGGTCGCTGCTCGAGGCGCGCGGCGTGCGCTTCGAGCTCGCGCTGCCGGCCGCGCCTGTGTGGCTCCGGGCCGACGCGACCCGGCTCGCTCAGGCGATCGGCAACCTGCTCCAGAACGCGAACAAGTTCACCGACGACGGCGGCTCGGTCCGCCTCTCGGTCGTGCCCGATCGCGAGCGCGGCGCCGTCTCCGTCGAGGTCGCGGACACCGGCGTGGGCATGGATCCGGCCCTCCTCGAGCGGATCTTCGAGCCGTTCACCCAGGCTGACCGGAGCCTCGCCCGCAGCCGCGGTGGGCTGGGGCTCGGGCTCGCGCTGGTCAAGGGGGTGGTCGAGCTCCACGGCGGCGGCGTGCGCGCGGCGAGCGCTGGCGTCGGCCGCGGCGCGGCGTTCACGATCACGCTGCCGCTGGGCTCCGCCGCGCCTCGCTCCGCCGCCGCAGCCGCGCCTCGCTCCGCGGCCGCGGCCGGCGCGAGCAGCGCGCGGCGCATCCTGATCATCGAGGACAACCTCGACGCGGCCGACAGCCTGCGCATGCTGCTCGAGCGCCGCGGCCACGCCGTGTCCGTCGCGCACAGCGGCGACGACGGCGTGTCCGCCGCGCGCGCCGCCCGGCCCGACGTGATCCTCTGCGACATCGGGCTGCCGGGCGAGATGAACGGCTATGGCGTGGCGCGGGCGCTGCGCGGCGAGAGCGCTCTCGAAGGGACGCTGATGGTCGCGCTCACCGGCTACGGTCAGGAAGAGGACCGGAAGCTCGCCCACGCCGCGGGGTTCGACGCCCACCTGACGAAGCCGGTGGCCCAGTCGACGCTGGAGCGGCTCCTCGCGGAGCTCGCGCCGTTGCCCGAGGCGGCGCGGGCCGCGCGCGGTTGAGCCGCCGCGGGGGAGCTCCCGGTGGAGGGACCGGGACAACGCTGGATCGCCGAGGCACCCTCATCGCGATTGAGCCTCTGCGCGAGAGCCGATGTCGCGTCACTGGCCGCGTCGAGGCGCTCGGCGCGCTGTAAGCGCTCCATGTGGGCCCCGAGCCCGCGCGGTCAGGCCCGGATCAGCGTCACCTGCCGCCCGCCCGGGGTCATCTCCGGCGCGGCCGAGAGGCGCTGCGCGAGGGGGGGCGCGTCCGTCCGGCGATCGAAGATCACCAGCCATCCGGTCGAGAGACCCAGGCCAGCCAGGTAGCCGTCGATCTGGTCAAGGCCCTCCTTGAGCGGGTCGGCGTCCGCCGGCCGCCACACCTTGATCTCGATCGCCAGCGCCTCGCCCCGATACCGCACGAGAAGGTCCATCCGCCCGCGGCCGATGGCGTACTCGCGCTCGATCGATCCCCCGTTCACCACCCGGTGAAGGAAGGCCATGAGGACGAGGTGCGGCGCGATCTCGTGATACGGCGCCGTGGCGAGCAGCGGCTCCCCGTGTTGCCGCCAGAAGTCGAGGAACGCGCGCAGGAGCGCCTCACGGTCGAGTCGGCCATCCGGCGTGAGCCATGTGGCCGGGATCTGCGGCAGAGCGTCGCGCGTCCCGTCGGCGAGCGCCCGCACGATGATCTCTCGGTAAATCGGGTTCGCCACCGTGAGCCCCCCGAGCTCCGAGCGACGCAGCAGGCCGAGATCCACGACGAAGCGGCGGTCGTCCTCCGGCACGTTGCCGGGCGTGCCGCCCGCGAGCATCGGCTCGACGATCGCGCGCACCCGCGGCTCCTGCAGCCGGTCCATGAGGCTGTCGAGGTGCGTGTCCTGCCGCCGGATCAGGATCTCCTTGGCCTGCTCGACGTGATCGGCCGTGATGGGCTGCGCCGGATCCCGCACCAGCACCTCGGTGAGCTGCTGGCCCAGCGCATTGACGAGCCACGGCTGACCCTGCGTCAGGTAGTAGGCGCGATCGACCGCCTCTGGCGAGAACACCTGGCCTGTCTCGCTGGTGTGCTGGCGATAGAGATCCGCCACCTCGTCGCCCGTGAAGTTGCGCATCGTGAGCGACTCGGCCTTGATGTTGAACGGGCTCGCCGTGCCCAGTCGTCCGGTGCCGCCGGACGCTACCTTGTAATCGCGCACGTCGCGCAGGCCGATGAGCGCCAGCGACCAGGGGAAGTGCCCCGGGCGCGTGGGGTATCCGGCGCGGATCTGCCGCAGGGCCGAGATGAGCGCGTTATCCTGGAGCGAATCGATCTCGTCGAGGAAGAGGACGAGAGGGCGGGGCGCGGTCTCGGCCCAGGCGCGCAGCGCAGCGCTGAGGCGGCTGCCGGGGGGCGCGTCTGGCCAGGGTGGTGGCTGCAAGTCGGGGGGGAGCCAGGCGGCCGTCCACCCCCGCCACGACTCGAGGATGGCCAGCTCCGCGGCGCCGAGATCATGGGGGAAGGGGGCGCCATGCTCCATCGGGAGCAGGACCGCCACGTACCGGCCCTCGGCCGTGAGCTCACGACCCAGGCTGAGCAGGGTCGTCGTCTTCCCGACCTGCCGCGGCGCGTGCAGGACGAAATAGCGCTTCTTCTCGATCAGCCTCCGCGCGTCAGGCAGGCGAGCCATCACGGGCAGGGTGTAGTGGTCGGCGGGATCGTTGGGGCCGGCCGTGTTGAAGGAGCGCGCCACGGCCGGAGCTTTCGGACGGAGGGCACCGGCGGTCAAGCCGTGTCGGCGCTGCGCTGCACGCTCGCCGGGCACGGCGGCGCGGCGCGCCGCCTTCTCCCGTTGAGCGCGCGGCGGTAGGATGTGGCTGCATGAGGGCGTCCCTGCTGATCGTCTCGCTCCAGCTCCTCGCGGCGTGTGCCCCCGAGTTGCGGCTCGGTGAGCTCCCCGGCTCCGGTCCTGGAGTGGGCGGCGGGGAGAGCGCCTCTGGCGGCGGAGGCGCCGGCGGGTCCGGAACGGACGCAGGTGGCGGGCTGAGCAGCGCCGGGGGCGGCGGGACCGCTGGCGCCAGCGCGGGCGCCGGCGGGGAGAGCGCCTCTGGCGGCGGAGGCGCCGGGGGGCGCGATTGCGCGCGGGGCCCGTCCTGCCTCGCCGACGATGGCCTGATCGCGCGCTATTTCCTCGACGAGGCGGCGGCCGGAGTCGCGCCCGCGCAGGTCGAGGACGCCGCGGAGGCGCCGATGCCGCTCGCGCTGACCTACGGGCCGGAGATGAGCTTCGCGGCGGACGGCGCGGCGCACAGCGGGCTCTCCTGGACGGCGGCCGGCGCCGACGGCCGGGCCTCCGCCGCGATCGATGGCACCAAGATCCAGAGCGCGCTGCAAGGCGCCGTCGCCGGCACGATCGAGGCCGTGCTCCGCATCGCGGAGGTGGTCGAGAACGGCTCGCGTATCGTTCATATAGGCACTGGCTCGGAGGCTGGCCGCTTCACGCTCCGCTCCGAGACGCCGGGCCAGATCGTGCTCTGGTGGAACGGCG
The DNA here is from genome assembly GCF_051521595.1 of Sorangium sp. So ce1153. Lineage (NCBI taxonomy): Bacteria > Pseudomonadati > Myxococcota > Polyangiales > Polyangiaceae > Sorangium > Sorangium sp. So ce1153. The sequence goes on along the minus strand of NZ_CP150361.1, from coordinate 8,476,615 downwards.
ACTACTGCGGCGGCGCGTGGGACGCCGAGCTCCCGGAGCGCGCGGTGGTGCACGGCGTGTTCGACTCGACCGTCCAGGAGCCCGCCGAGGATCGGGTCCGGCTCTACATCAACGGTGCTCCGGCCCGGCGGATCAGCTCGGTCGGCGGCTATTGCGGGATGCACGCGAGCGTGCCCCCGCTCGGCACGACGCTCGATCTCCCCGACGGAAGGCACCTCGTCCTCGGCAACCGCGAGCTCGGCGAGCGGAGCTTCTCGGGCGCGCTCTATTACGCGGCGCTCTACGCGAAGGCGCTCACGCCGGCGGAGATCGAGCGAAACGCCGCCGCGCTGCTCGCGAGCGACGATCGCCCGGTGCAGTGAGCGGCGGTCCGGCGGCCCCGCCTCATTCGCGTCATGGCCGGCCGCGGACCGCGCGCCCGCTCACTCGGCCGACAGCGCCACCTGCGCCGGCTCCGCCGGCCGCCCGCGGTTCCACGCGGAAGCGACGGCGGCGAGCGACGCCATGACGGCGTTCTGGTGCGTCCCCACCCCGAAGCTGCGCTTGCGCCCGATCGAGACGGCCACGTAGGCCACGGACCCGGCGCCTGCGCGCGTGTCGGCGCCTGCGCGCGTGTCGGCGCCTGCGCGCGTGTCGGCGCCTGCGCGCGTGTCGGCGCCTGCGCGCGTGTCGACCACGTGCTCCGCGTGCTCGTCCACCGCGATCGAGATCCCGGCGTGACGCGAGAGCGCGCTCGCGAAGGCCTCGACCGGTCCAGCGCCGGCGGCGCTCAGCACCTGGGCGACGCCGCGGATCTGCACGTGGAACTCGTGTCGTGCGCTCGCGCCCTGGCCGCTTCGCCTGTGCTCCACGACGCGCAGCGGCGCGCCCCGGTTCACGTACTCGCGCTCGAAGATCGCCAGGATCTCGTCCTTCTGCACCTCGCCCTCGGTCCGCTCCGCCCGGCGCTGCACGGCCTGGCTCAGCTCGATCGCGAGCCCCCTGGGCAGCTGATACCCGTGCTCGTGCTCGAGCACGTAGGCCACGCCGCTCTTGCCCGACTGGCTGTTCACGCGGATCACCGCCTCGTAGCTGCGCCCGACGTCCTGCGGATCGATGGGCAGGTACGGTACCTCCCACAGCGCGCTCCCGCTCTCCCGCAGCGCCTTCCAGCCCTTCTTGATCGCGTCCTGGTGGGAGCCCGAGAAGGCGGTGTACACGAGCTCGCCGACGTACGGGTGGCGCGGGTGGACCGGCAGGCGATTGCAGTGCTCGGCCGTCTCCTTGATCGCCTGGACGTCGCGGATCTCGAGCTCGGGGTCGACGCCCTGGGAGAACAGGTTGAGCGCCAGGGTGACGACATCGACGTTCCCCGTGCGCTCGCCGTTGCCGAACAGCGTGCCTTCGACGCGGTCGGCGCCCGCCATCAGGGCGAGCTCCGCCGCGGCGACCGCGGTGCCCCGGTCGTTGTGCGGGTGCACGCTCAGCACGATGCAGTCGCGCTGCTTCAGGTTCCGGTGCATCCACTCGATCTGATCCGCGTAGATGTTGGGCGTGGCCATCTCGACGGTGGACGGCAGGTTCAGGATGATCTTCCGCGACGGGCTGGGCCGCCACACGTCCATCACCGCCTCGCAGATCTCCTTCGCGAAATCGAGCTCGGTGCCCGTGAAGCTCTCGGGGGAGTACTCGAGCACGACCTCTGTCTCTGGCATGCGCGCCGCGAGCTCCCTCACGAGGGTCGCCCCGCGCACCGCGATATCCACGATGCCCGCGCGGTCCAGGCCGAACACCACGCGTCGCTGGAGCGTGGAGGTGGAGTTGTAGAGGTGCACGACGGCGCGGCGCGCCCCGCGGATCGCCTCGAAGGTGCGCTCGATCAGCTCGGCGCGCGCCTGGGTGAGCACCTGGATGGTCACGTCGTCCGGGATGAGCCCCTCGTCGATGATGCGGCGCACGAAGTCGAAGTCAGGCTGCGACGCGCTGGGGAAGCCCACCTCGATCTCCTTGAACCCCATGCGCAGGAGCTCGTTCCACATGCGGAGCTTGCGCTCGGGCCCCATGGGCTCGACGAGGGCCTGGTTGCCGTCGCGCAGGTCCACGCTGCACCAGCGCGGCGCCCTCTCGATCGCGCGGCTGGGCCAGCGCCGGTCGGGCAGGTGGATGGGCTGAAAAGGTTTGTACTTGTGGACAGGCATCGTGGACATGAGAGGACTCCCGGAAAGCTGAAGATGGGAGCCGTCGCGACGACGATGCGAGGACCCCCACCGGGCCAAGGAACCAAGGGGGGCCGGGCTGCGAAGAGCTGCGAAGACGAAGAAACGACGTCGTCAGCAGCGCGCGAAGCGCCCCGCAGGCCGTAGGCCTAGGCAGGGGCGTAGGGATCGCGCGCGAGGGACGGACATCGGGGAGCAATCTAGCGAACGTCCTCGTGCTTGTCCAGCGGCGAAACAGGGGGGGACGCCGGTGGACGCCGGCGCGCCGGATATGGATGGCGCATGTACGTGGACGCGCACGAGCGCGGGCCGACGATTTCTTTCGTACAGCCCTCCTCCGTGCTCCCCGCGAGCTCTTCGGCCGCTCGCCATCGAATCTCGGAGGCACCCCGCGCACTCGGACGGTCCCGTGCGAGGCGATCTACCGCTTCACGTGCCGGTTGCGCGCCGTCGCACGGCGGCAGGAGCGGTCGCTGCCCCCTGTGAACGAGCCGTATCGGTGGGTTCACGAGCTGCACGTGCGGCTCGTGCCGGGAACGCCGCTCTACATCGCTACCCAGTACGCCATCGACCAGGAGGCAGCGTGGCGGCGCTGTTTCACAGATGGCCGCTTCGAGATAGGTAACGGCGAAGTCGAGCGGCAGCTAAAGGGTTCTTCATGGGTGCGACCTCCCGAGTGGGAGTCATCCTTCAGAGTTTTTATCCGCTCGATTCTCCTCGGATCCCTCTGCGACTGCCGCGTTCTTCGGTCGCTCCGTCGTTGCTGCCCCGTCGAAGGGCGTAGTAGCATGCCGCACATGCCGACGGAACGGGGACGGACGGAGAGTGCGTACGGAGGGACATCTGCGCAACAGCCCAGCCCACGCGCGCCGGTCGCCGGCCGTCCATCGGCCCCCGGCGATCGACCGGAAGCCCCGGGACCGGGCCGGCCTGCGATCTCGGTCCCCAGGGGTGGTGGCGCCATCCGCGGCGTGGGCGAGAAGTTCTCCGTCGACGCCGCCACGGGCGCGGGCGCGATGACAATCCCTATCGCCACGAGCCCCGGCCGTTCGGGGTTCGGTCCGGCGCTCGCCCTCTCTTACGACTCCGGCTCGGGCAACGGCCCTTTCGGCTTCGGATGGTCGCTCTCCTTGCCCGCGATCACCCGCAGGACCGATAAGGGACTGCCGCAGTACCGCGACGCCGACGAGTCGGACGTGTATCTGATCTCGGGTGCCGAGGACCTCGTCCCCGCCCTGGGAACCGACGGCAAGAGGCTCGAGGACACGACCACGGCTCCGGGCTGGGTGATTCACCGGTATCGCCCCCGGATCGAGGGGCTCTTCGCCCGCATCGAGCGGTGGACGGAGACGGCGACCGGCGACGTCCACTGGCGCTCGATGACGACCGACAACGTGACGACCTTGTACGGCCGGGATAACGACTCACGCCTCTTTGATCCGGACGAGCCCGTCCCAGCGCACCCGACGCGCGTCTTCACGTGGCTCATCTGCCAGAGCTTCGACGACAAGGGCAACGCCGTCTCCTACGAGTGGGTCGCGGAAGACGACGCGCGGATCGACCTCTGCCAGGCCAGCGAGGCGCACCGGAGCCGCACGGCCGCCCGTTACCTGAAGCGCGTCAAGTACGGTAACCGCACCTCCCGCCTCGTCCAACCGGACTTGTCCAAGATGGAGTGGTTGTTCGAGGTCGTCCTGGACTACGACGAGGGCCACGTCGAGCTCCTCCCGCTCGACCCTGCGCGCCCCGCCGCCGAGCAGCACCGGTACGTGCGCGCGTCGTCGGCTCCGGCGCGCAGGTGGGCGGTGCGACCAGACCCGTTCTCCTCGTACCGCTCGCGGTTCGAGGTGCGATCGTACCGCCGCTGCCACCGCGTGCTGATGTTCCACCTCTTCCCCGAGCTGGGCGGCGTGCCCTGCTTGGTGCGCTCGGTCGAGATCGACTACGCCGACCTGGATTACTCGCAGCCCGTCTCCATCGAGGACGAGCTGTCGCACCAGGGCAGCACGCGGTTCGCCTCCTTCATTCGGTCCGTCACGCAGCAAGGGTTCGTCAGGGACCCCGACCGGCCGATCGTTGAGGCGGGCAGCGTCGAGTACGTCACGTACCTGAGGAAGGCGCTGCCGCCCGTCGAGCTCGAGTACAGCAAGCCGGTCATCGCCGACGAGATCCGCGAGATCGACGCGGGCAGCGTGGAGAACCTGCCGAGGGGCATCGACGGCGCCGCATATCAGTGGGTCGATCTGGACGGGGAGGGGGTCTCCGGCATCCTCACGGAGCAGGCGGGCGCGTGGTTCTACAAGCCGAACCTGGGAGCGGGTCGGTTCGGCGCGCTCCAGGCGCTCCCGACGAGGCCCGGAGCGTCCTCTCTCTCGCTCGGCGGACAGCAGCTCGTCGACCTCTCGGGGGACGGGCAGCTCGACGTGGTGAGCTTCGACCCGGAGGCCCCAGGCTTCTACGAGCGGACGCCTCAGTCCACCTGGGCGCCCTTCCGTGCTTTCCGGAGGCTGCCGCGCGTGCCCTGGGGCGAGCCGAACGTGCGCTTCGTCGACCTCGACGGCGACGGTCTCGCCGACGTCCTCGTCGGCGAGGACGACGTGTTCACCTTCTACCCCTCCCTGCGGGAGGAGGGCTACGGCCCGGGCCGGGAGGTCCGCCTGCCGCAGGACGAGGAGCGGGGCCCGCGCCTCGTGCTCGCGGACGCGGATCAGTCCATCTACCTCGCCGACATGACGGGCGACGGTCTCACCGATCTCCTGCGGATCAGGAACGGCGAGGTCTGCTACTGGCCGAACCTCGGGTACGGCCGCTTCGGCGCCAAGGTGACGATGGACAATGCGCCCTGGATCGACCGCTCCGCGGAGCTCGACCAGCGGCGCGTGCGCCTCGCCGACGTGGACGGCTCCGGCACCACCGACATTCTCTACCTCGGCCGCGACGGTGTTCGCATCTACTTCAACCAATCGGGCAATCGCTGGAGCGAGGCGCGCCCCCTCTCGCCCTTTCCGGCGGTCGACGATCTCACCACCGTCTCGGCCATCGATCTCCTGGGCAACGGCACGGCCTGCCTGGTCTGGTCGTCGCCGCTCCCCGCCCACGCCCGCCGTCCGCTGCGCTACGTCGACCTCATGGGCGGGCAGAAGCCGCACCTGCTCACGCGATCCGTCAACAACCTCGGCGCGGAGACCCTGATCTCGTACGCCGCCTCCACGAAATTTTACCTCGCGGACAAGGCGGCCCGCACGCCCTGGGTCACGCGGATCCCCTTCCCCGTCCACGTGGTCGAGCGTGTCGAGACGTTCGACCGCATCAGCCGCAACCGGTTCGTGACCCGGTACAGCTACCACCACGGCTACTTCGACGGGGTGGAGCGGGAGATGCGCGGTTTCGGCCGGGTGGACCAGTGGGACACCGAACAGCTCGCCACGCTCGCCGAGAGCGACGCCTTCCCGACGGGCGACAACGTCGACGCCGCGTCGCACGTCCCGCCCGTGCTCACGAGGACGTGGTTCCACACGGGCGTGTACCTCGGGCGGGACCGCGTTTCCCGCTTCTTCGCCGGCTCGGCCGACGGCAGGTACCCGGGCGAATACTACCGTCCGCCGGGCGCCACGGCGGCGGAGGCGCTCGCCCTCCTGCTCCCGGACACGGTGCTCCCCGACCACCTCTTGGCCGACGGCTCCGCCGTGCGCCTGTCGGCGGAGGAGGAGCGGGAGGCCTGCCGCGCCCTCAAGGGATCGGTGCTGCGCCAGGAGGTGTACGCGCTCGACGGCACCGACAAGGAGAAGCACCCCTACGCTGTCACGGAGCAGAACTTCACCGTCGAGATCCTGCAGCGGCGCGGCGAGAACCGCCACGCCGTGTTCTTCACGCACGCCCGGGAGTCGCTCGGCTACCGCCACGAGCGCGCCCTCTTCCCGGTCCTCGGGGGCCAGATCGTCGACGACGCCACCGCCGCGTCGAACCCCGCCGTCGAGTGGCTGCCCGACCCCCGCGTCACCCACACGGTCACCCTGGAGGTCGATCCCTACGGCAACGTGCTCCGGTCCGCCGCCGTCGCCTACGGCCGCCGCTTCCGGGACGCGCGCCTCCCGCAGGACGCCGACCGGGACGAGCAGTCGCGCACGCGCATCACCTGCCATGAGAACGACTTCACCAACCCCGTCGACGGCCCCGGCGACCATCGCAAGCCCGTGCCGTCCGCGGCTCGGGGATACGAGCTGACCGGCCTCGGGCTGCCCGCGGGCCGCGTGCGGTTCACGTTCGAGGAGCTGTCGGTCGCGACCGAGGGCGCCGCGCCGCTCGACTACGAGCAGGCGCCGACCAGCGGGTGGCAGAAGCGGCTGATCGAGGAGACACGCACGCTCTATCGCAGCGACGATCTGAAGATCGCGCTGCCGCGCGGCACGGTGGAGGCGCGGGCGCTGCCGTACGAGACGTACAAGCTCGCCTTCACGTCAGGCCTGATCGAACAGGTCTATGCAGGCCGAGCCACGAGCACGATGCTGGGGGACGAGGCCCGCTACGTCCACAGCGAGGACGACGGCCACTGGTGGATCCCCTCCGGGCGCACCTTCTACTCGCCGGATCCGACCGACGACGCCGCCGCGGAGCTGGCCCACGCCCTCCAGCACTTCTTCCTCCCGTGCCGGTATCGCGATCCCTTCCACACCTCCCTGGTGAGCACGGAGAGCTTCGTCGCATACGACGCCTACAACCTCCTCGTGCAGGAGACGCGGGACGCGATGTCGAATCGCGTCACGGCGGGCGAGCGTGACCCGGATCCGGACCGACCGCTGGTCCGGCAGGGCCTCGACTATCGCGTCCTCTCGCCGTCGCTCGTCATGGATTCCAACCGCAACCGCACGGCCCTGGCGTTCGACGCCCTGGGAATGGTCGCCGGCACCGCCCTGATGGGGAAGCCGGAGGACCTCCCGGCCCTCGGCGACGTGCTCGGTCCCGGGTTCCACGCCGACCTGACCCTCGCGCAAATCGACCAGTTCTTCGCCGCCCCCAAGGGCCCCGCCGCGGCCGCCCTGCTCGACGGCGCCACGTCGCGGTTCGTCACGGACGTCCTCGCCTACCATCGCGAGCCGGACCCGGACAAGAAGCCTCCCCCCTTCGCCGCCGCGCTGGTCCGCGAGTCGCACGTGAGCGACGGCGTCCCCGCGGGCCGCCCGCCGATCCAGTGCGCCTTCTCCTACTCCGACGGCTTCGGCCGGGAGATCCAGAGAAAAGTCCAGGCCGAGCCCGGGCCGGCCCCGCAGCGCGGCGCCGACGGAAGAGTCCTGGTGGGCCTGGACGGGCAGCCGCTCATGACCTCTGGCGACATCGATCCGCGCTGGGTGGGCACCGGCTGGACGGTCTTCGACAACAAGGGCAATCCGGTCCGCAAGTACGAGCCGTTCTTCACGGACACGCACCGCTTCGAGCTGGACGTGCGGCTCGGCGTGAGCCCCGTGGCGCTCTACGACCCCGTGGGGCGCGTGGTCGCCATGCTGCTGCCCAACCATACGTGGGAGAAGGTCGTCTTCGATCCGTGGCGGCAAGCGACCTGGGACGTGTCCGACAACGTGCTGGTCTCCGATCCGAGGGCGGACGCCGACGTGGGAGCGCTCGTGAGCCGCCTCCCGGACGCCGACTACCTGCCGAGCTGGTACGATCAGCGGAAGGGCGGCGCGCTCGGTCCTGACGAGCAGGCCGCGGCGAGCAAGGCGGCCGTGCACGCGGGCTCGCCCACCGTATTCCACGCCGACGCGCTGGGGAGGACGTTCCTCACGGTCCAGCACAACCGGTACAAGTACAGCAACACGCCGCCTGTGGATCCGCCGGTCGACGAGCGCTACGAGACCCGCGTCCTCCTCGACGTCGAGGGGAACGAGCGAGAGGTCCGGGATCCCCAGGGCCGGCTGGTGGTCCGCTACCTCTATGACCTGCTGGGCAACCGCGTGCGAAAGGCCAGCATGGAGGCCGGCGAGCGCTGGACGCTGGACGACGTCCGAGGCCGGCACCTCTACGGCTGGGACGACCTGGGGCGCCGGTTCCGCACGGCCTATGACCCGCTCCGGCGGCCGACGGACACGACCCTGAACACCGGCGGACCGGACGACCTGGTGATCGAGCGGTGCGTCTACGGAGAGACGGAGCCGAGCCCGGAGGTCAAGAACCAGCGCGGCAAGACCGTGCAGGTCTTCGATCAGGCGGGCGTCGTCACGGCCGACGAGTACGACTTCAAGGGGAACCCGCTCGTGAGCCGGCGCCAGCTCGCGCAGGACTACAGGGGCACGATCGACTGGTCGGGCGCCGTGCCGCTCGCGGACACGTTCTCCAGCGGTACGCGCTACGACGCCCTGAACCGGCCCACGCTGCTCACCATGCCGGACGAGAGCGTCGTCCGGCCCTCCTACAACGCAGCGGGGCTGATCGAGCGGGTGGACGCGAACCTGCGCGGCGCGACGAAGGACGGCCAACCCGTGTGGACGCCCTTCGTCACCGACATCGACTACGACGCCAAGTCACGACGCACCCGGATCGAGCACGGCAACGGCGCCCGCACGACCTACGCGTATGATCCGCTCACCTTCCGCCTCGCGCGCCTCGTCACGCGGCGCGAGCCCGCCGCCTTCCCCGGAGACTGCCCGGATCCGCCGCCCTCGGGCTGGCCCGGCTGCCAGGTCCAGAACCTGAGGTACACATACGACCCCGCCGGGAACGTCACGCGGATCAAGGACACCGCCCAGCAGACCATCTACTTCCGCAACACGAGGGTCGAGCCCGGCGCCGAGTACACCTACGACGCCAACCACCGCCTGATCGAGGCGACGGGGCGCGAGCACCTCGGGCAGGTCGGCGGCTCCCCCATCCCCCACTCGTACAACGATTCCCCGCGCAGCGGGCTCCCTCACCCCAACGACGGGAACGCGATGGGGCGCTACCTCGAACGGTACGTGTACGACTCGGTGGGAAACCTCCTGTCGATGCAGCACCGGGGCATCGGCCCTTCGAACCCCGGCTGGACACGCACGTACGCGTATCGAGAGCCCAGCCAGCTCGAGGCGGGCACGCGGAGCAACCGCCTGACCCGCACGACCGTGGGCGCCGAAGCCGAGATCTACAGCACGGCGGGAGACGGCTACGACGCGCACGGCAACATGCTGCGGATGCCGCACCTCCACGCTGTGGAGTGGGATTTCGAGGACCGGCTGCGGATGACGCGACGACAGGCGGTGAACGCGTCGGACGCGGACGGCGTCGCGAAGCAGGGCGAGCGCACCTATTACGTCTACGACGCGGCCGGGCAGCGCGTGCGCAAGGTGACGGAGCGCAAGGACGGCACGATCAAGGACGAGCGCATCTACCTCGGGGCGTTCGAGGTCTACCGGAGGCAAGGGGGCAGCCCGCTCGTGCGCGAGACGCTGCACGTGATGGACGGCGGGCGGCGCTTGGCCCTCATCGAGACCCGCACGATGGGGACCGAGGACGGCGCGCCGGCGCAGCTCGTCCGCTACCCGTACGGAAACCACCTCGGGTCCGCCGTCCTGGAGCTCTCCGATCAGGCACAGATCCTCTCCTACGAGGAGTACACGCCCTACGGCAGCACCTCGTACCAGGCGGTGCGCAGCCAGACGGAGGCGCCGAAGCGATACCGAAGCACCGGCAAGGAGCGGGACGAGGAGAACGGGCTCTACTACCACGGGGCGAGGTACTACGCGCCGTGGCTGGGGAGGTGGACGAGCGCCGACCCGGCGGGGATGGTGGATGGCCCGGGGTTGTACACGTACGTTCGAGGGAACCCGATCGGTCTCAGGGACCCGAGCGGCAAGCAGAGCGAGACCGACACACGCGTCGCCCAGATGACGGACGCGCAGCTCTACAGGCACCTGAAGGGAGCCTCCGCAGAGGCGCGTGCGTCATTTCGCGATTCGACGACGGGTCTCTTCAGGACCAGGACCCAGGCAATGCTCGACAAGTACGGCCTGGCTACAGCTTACGCGATCCCGGAGATCACCATTCACGGGGAGGTCCCCAGGGGACCCGCGCCACGCGCGTCTCCGCCGGTCGAGTTCAAGGAGGACAGGGGCGTCAACTTCGTCACGATGAGCGCGCCGGAGCCGTACGTCGTGGCTCGAGACGCCGGGAAGACATTCACCGATAGCGCCGTCGCGACGGATACTCCGAGCAGTACTGAAGTCGTGATCAATGCGAACCTGTATGAGAAGACGACGACATTGCCGTCGGGGAGCATGGGACCTGCGGACTTGTCTGCGTACAGGGCACAGGGCGAAGTCGTCAGCCGGAGTGCGGTTGTCGGAGGGCGACCCTCGCCGCAGACATTTTTCTTCGCATGGACCAGGTCTCCAGCCGCTGCCTGGTCGTTCGGCCAAGGCAATCCGCCGCACAACGCAGATGTCGCTTTCGGCGGAGGGATCCCCGTGATTGTCAATGGTATGCCGTACGGACCCACCAACCAGTACGCGTCCGGCGCCCCGGCCGGTCTCCCCGCCACGGGAGATCCGGGCGAAGGGAATCGTGGTCTCCTCGTCCAGCGCAGCAATGCCGCGTTCGCCGCTCAGGAGAGCAAGGGACCAGGGCTTGGAAAGGTGGTCATGGGCGTCCGGCCCGACAGCAATACATTGGTCATCGCGGTGGAGAGACATGGCGCATCTCCGGGGATGAGCCTTTCCGAGATTCGGGATTCGCTCATCAAGCTCGGCGTCGACAACGCGCTCGCTTGGGACGGATCCGACTCCGCGACCCTGGTCCATGACCGTGCGGTGATGGTCCCGCCTGGGTCCTGGAAGAACAATACGATTCCCTTTGGCATCGGGCTTCGACGATGATGAAGCTCATCGTCCCCGCTCTGATCTTCATCCTGTCGGTGACCCTGATCACTTACTCCGATTCGGGACGCTTTCTTTTTGCCGGCGGGAGCGACAGCAATCATACCCTATTGGCGCCGAACGGATATCTCATGCTCCTGGTGGTCGGCGTCATCGTGATCTGCGTCACGGCCGTATCACGCTCGCGTTCGCGGGCGGCGACCGTCGTCTGCCTGGCGCTGTCGCTGGTGCTCTGGGTCGCTTGCGGACGCACCGTGGCCGTCGTCTCGGATGGTCGCATCGTTGCAGGCTGGTTCTTCCTTCATACCACGACGATCGATTTGCGAGAAGATGACGAGGACCCGGAGGCGTACGCCGCTCGCACGCGTGTGACCGTATCACGTCCTTGGTGCCTCGATCTGCACACCGCGACGCGCAGCGCGCGGCTCTTCGTGGGACCCGAGCTGATCCGTCCGCTGGTCACCGTGCTCCGCTCCCGGGGCTTCACCATCGTCGAGGAGCGGCGGTGATGGCCGTACGCTGCCCGCCCGCAGTGACCCGAGGACCTTCCCACGAGGAGCCGACGACATGAACAAAGACATCCGTACCGTCCGTGGGTTCGTCCGGTTCGCGGACGGCCACCCCGCCCGTGGAGTGAAGGTCGCCGCTTTCGACAGGGATCTCCGCAGCGAGCGCGCGCTCGGGCACACCGAGGCCGGCAAGGACGGCGCCTACCGGATCGACTACTCCGGAGAGCAGGGCTGCGAGCGCGAGAGGGATACCCCCGATCTCGTCGTCAAGGCGTTCGGCGCTGAGGGCGCCCTCCTCGTCGCGTCGCCGATCCGGTTCGACGCGCCCCGGCTCGTGACGATCGATCTGACCATCCCGAAAGAGCGCCGCCGGCCACCGCCGCTCTTCGAGAAGATCGGGGAGGCCGTCCGCCCCGCGCTCTCGGGCGTGACGCCCGGGGAGCTGGAGGAGGACCAGGAGCACCAGGACCTCACGTACCTCGCCGGGGGAACCGGCTTCGACAAGGCGGCGCTCGCGCGGTACGTCCTCTCGCACCGCCTCGCGGCGCAGCACCTCCCGGCGGAGCTCTGGTTCGCCCTCCTGGGCGGCTCGGCGCTCCGTTACGACGACGCGCGCAGCCTGGCCGACAACCTGAAGACCGCGTCCGCGGCGCTGGCCGCGCTGGGCGAAGCGGCGGCGCGGAGGGCGCTCGCGGCGAGCATCGCCAAGGGCGACGTCCACCCGGCCTCGCCCGCGCACGTCGATGCCTGGATCGAGGCCTTCCTGGCGTGGAGCGCCCGCGCGGGCCTCGGCGACGCGGACGCCCCCACCTTCGCCGGGCAAGCGCTCGATCACGCGAAGATCGGCGTCGCGGCGAGGCGGGAGGCGTTCGCCCGGCTGTACGCGCAGCACCAGGCACCCACGCCGGCGCTCTGGGACGCGCTGGGGAAGGAGGGCTCGTTCAGCCACGCGGAGGTCGCGGACCTGCGCACGTCCTATCGCCTCGCGGACCTGACACAGGGAGACTTCTCCGTCGTCAAGGCGCTCAAGGACACCTTCGACCTCCGGCGACCCGAGCAGCTCGCGACGCTGGCGAAGCAGAGCGAGGGCGACTGGGTCCAGTTGATCCGGAGCAAGAGCGAGGCGCGCGCGATCCAGATCCCGATCGCCTTCGGCCAGGCGACCCCTGCGCAGCCGAGCGCGGCGGAGGTGTACGGAAAGGCGCTGAGCCGGAGCTTCCGCGAGGCGTTCCCGACAGCGGCGTTCAGCGGCGGGCTGGAGCGGGCCATGAAGACCGGCGGTCCGCGCGGGCTGCGCCACGGGAAGGCCCTGTCCGCCTTCCTCGACGCCCACGCCGGCTTCGACCTCGTACACACCCGGATCGACGACTTCCTGTCGCGGGAGGTCCGCGCAGAATTTCGCGGCCCGGCCGAGGATCCGAGCTTCCGCAGCGAGGTGATGGCCCTTCAGCGCGTCTTCAAGCTCGCCCCGACCTTCGAGGCGGCGGACGTGCTGCTCGCGGACGGCGTGCACTCGGCCCAGAGGATCTACCGGATGGGCGCGAGCGCCTTCGTGCGGCGCTACTCGGGACGCGCGGGCATGTCCGCGGCGGAGGCGCAGGCCGCCTGGAACCGCGCCGCCCAGACACACGCCCAGGCCCTGACGATCGCCCTTGACCTCAAGTCACTCGATCCCGGCACGCTGCCCGCGGCGATCCCGACCAGCGGCGACGCGCTCTCGACGTTCCCCGACTACGAGAACCTCTTCCGGGCCGGCGACGTCTGCTCTTGCGAGGACTGCCGATCTGTCCTCAGCCCGGCGGCCTACTTCGCTGACACCCTGATGTTCCTCCGCGATCGCAGGGCGAAGAACCCCGCCTCCTCGGTCAAGGACGTCCTGTTCGCGCGCCGGCCCGACCTCGGGTACCTGGAGCTCAACTGCGACAACGCGCTGACCCCGCTGCCGTACGTGGACGCCGTGTGCGAGGTGCTGGAGCGGGTGATCTCCGGCGGCGCGAGCGACGTCGAGCTGGCCGGCCTCGGCGCCGTGCCCGCGGCCCCCGCCCTCGCGAAGACGGCCGTGGCGAACGCGCTGTCGGCGGCGAAGCTCAGCGCTGGCGCCGACTTCACGCTCTCGCGGGTCGATCCCGCGAACCCGGACCTCTGGGTCGTGCACGGCGACGGTGCGACGTACCTGCTGAAGAAGAAGGCGACGCCCAACTTCTTCGCCGAGCTCCTGCCGAACACCAAGGCGAGCGCCGAGGAGCTGCGCGCCTATCCGGCCTACGTCGACCCGGCCGCGTACGCCGCCCTGCGGCAGGCCAGGTTCCCGGGGAGCTTGCCGTTCGACCTCTTCGGCGCCGAGGTGCGGGCGACCTTCGAGAAGTCAGGCCTCTCGCGCTGGGACCTGATGCGCACCCTGCGCGGTCCCGCGGCCCCCAACAACCCCTCGGACGGCGACATCGCCGCCGAGTACTTCGGCATCAGCAGCGACCCGGCCGCGGCGTTCGACGAGAAGCGGCTCCTCCTCGCGGAGGACACCACGACCGCGGGGCAGCAGGCCGTCTGGGGCGAGACGGGTAACCCCGGCTGGTTGAACACCTTGGCCAACGTGAAGACGTTCCTGCGCAAGACGGCCCTCGGGTACGAGGATCTCCTCGCGCTGCTCGATCTCCGCTTCATAAACCCGGCGTCGGACATCTCCATCCAGCACCTGGACGCCTCCTGCGACACCGACAAGAAGCGCCTCCAGGGCCTCACCCTCGAGAAGCTCGACAGGATCCACCGCTTCCTCCGCCTGTGGCGCAAGCTCGACGGCTGGAAGCCGTGGGAGGTCGATCTCGTGATCCGCGCTCCGGCCATCGGCGCCGGGAGGCTGGACGAGGCGTTCCTGGTGAACCTTCATTCCTTCGATCAGCTCAAGCGCAGGGCCTCCTCTCGGGCCACCGTGTCGCGGGTCGCCGCGCTCTTCGGCGCCCTGGACCATGACACTCACTTCACCCATGCCCACGAGAAGCGCGAGGACGGCCTCTACCAGAGCCTCTTCCTCAACAAGAAGCTCGTCCAGCCGCTCGATCCCGCCTTCGAGGTGGCGAGGGTGAGCGTCGCGGGGCCGACGGCGGAGAAGATCTCCGGCCATCGCCCCGCCGTGCTCGCGGCGCTGGGTGTGCGCGAGGCGGACCTCGACCTGCTCTCCGGCCTCATCCGCGCGTGGGACGGACAGCCGTACATCACCGACGATCTCACGCTGGCCAATCTGTCGTTCCTCTGGCGCCACGCCTGGCTCGCGAAGCTCCTCGCCCTCAACACGGACGAGTACGCCACGCTCCTCAAGCTCCTCGGGAAAGACCTCCAGCCGGTCGTCGACGCGGCGACCGGCCAGACCTTCGTCGATCCGAGATCGGCCCTGGCCTTCGTCGAGAGCGCGGATCAGCTCAAGGCGAGCGGGTTCTCGCCCGACGAGTTGAACTTCATCCTCACGGCGGACCGGTCCGCGAGGTCCGCCGTCAAGGAGGCTGATGCGGCGCGGTTCCTCATGGGCCTGCGCACGACGCTCCAGGCGATCCTCAAGGAGTACGACCCGACTCGATACCAGGCCCTGAACCCGCCCTCCGATCCCGACGCCCTCGCGACGTTGCTCCTGTCGCTGCTCGCCCTGCTCCACAGGGATGAGGCAGGCGCGCAGGCCTTCGTCGACACGCTCCGGGACGCGGTGTGCCTGCAGGCGGCGGCGCCGGGGCTCCCCGCGGGGTTCGATTTCCCGGCGGCGATCAAGGCCGCGATCCCGATCCGCTGCGGCGGGGCAGCGACCTTGCACTTCACAGGGCTGATGACGAACGCCCAGAAGAACGAGCTCTTGAGCGATCCGTCGCTGGTGGCCGTCGCCGGGATCGCCTCGTACCAGGCGGCCATTGAAGAGCTGTTCCAACGCCCGCGGCTGCTCCTCAAGGTCTTCGACCCGGTGTTCACGGCGCCGCTCCCGAGCCTGCCCGCGACGGTGGACTTCGACACGCTCGCAGACAAAGCGCTGGCTCAGAAGGTATCGTATGATCCCTCGCTGCGCGCGCTCGTCCTCACGGGCATCCTGTCCGCGGACGACAAGGCCGCGCTCGACGGCCTCTCCGCCGAGCCGGCCTACCGGCAGGCCGTCAACAGCCTGTTCACTCAGCCTGCCCTCGGCGCCTTCCCGGCGGACCAGCTCTGGCTCCAGGACACCGACTTACAGCTCCCGCTCACCAATCACCTCACGGACAACCTCACCACGGCCATCACGAAGGCGCTGGTCTACCTCGGCAGGACGCTGTCCGAGGCCGCGGTCGTCCAGCAGATGGCCGCCCAGCTCGGCCTGGCCGAAGGGCTGACGCGCCGGCTGCTCTCGGAGTACGCCGTCATGCCAGGGCAGCTCACGGTGCTCGCCCACCTGACAGGCCCGTTCGCGGCCACATCTGGCGTCGTGGACTACGCGACGCTCCCCGCCACGTTCGACGGGTGGTTCTGGGCGAACCGAGCCGCTGCTCTGTGGAGGAAGTGGAAGCTCACCCTGGCCGAATGGGAGAGCCTCCGCGCCATCGCCACCCAGGCGAAGCTGCTCGACTTCGCGACCTTGCCGCTGAACGCCGCGGCGCCGATCGTGCGGTTCGATCTCTTTCAACGAACGAGCCGCCTGATCCGCTTCAAAGCCGCGCTCCCCGAGACGAGCGCCGCGCTCCTGGACGTCCTCGCGGACCTGGCCGGTGGGGCGTACGCCTCGGCGGCGGACTTCGCGGCGGACGTGGCGCTGCTGAACGGTGTGTGGAGCAGCGCCGACGTGCAGGCCCTCACGGCGTCGCTCGACCTGGCGTATCCGGGCGACTACCTGCTCGCGGAGAGCTGGGAGCGGATGCGGAGAGCATTCTACTTCACCGACAACCTCAACGCGAGCGTGGACACCGTCAAGGCGTTCGCCGCCGCCGCCATGGCCCTCGATCACGCGAACACCCTCAAGGGCCTGATGCGCTCCAAGCTCGGCCATGACACCTGGCTCGGCCTGAGCGCGGAGATCCAGGACGCGCTCCGGGAGCGTAAGCGCGACGCCCTCTCGGCCTTCCTGCTCGCCCGGCCCCAGCCTCCCTTCGCCCCCACGGGTAAGTGGGAGAACACGAACGACCTCTACGCCTATTACCTCCTCGACGTGGAGATGTGCTCCTGCACGCTGACCAGCCGGCTGGTACAGGCGTCGGGATCGGTCCAGCTCTTCGTACAGCGCTGCTTCATGGGCGTCGAGCCCGACGTCGTCGTGAAGGACGACGGCGACGACGGCGACAGCGCGTGGCGCTGGTGGACCTGGATGCGGAAGTACCGCGTGTGGGAGGCGAACAGGAAGGTGTTCCTCTGGCCTGAGAACTGGATCGAGCCCGAGCTGAAGAAGGATCGTTCCTCGTTCTTCAAGGACCTGGAGAGGGACATCCTCCAGAACGACGTCAACCAGGACACCGTCCGCGGCGCGTTCGCCGCTTACCTCGAGAAGCTGGACGGGGTGGCGCAGCTCGAGGTCGCGGGCTTCTACCAGGAGGACGAGGGCGACGACACGATCGTCCACGTGTTCGGCCGCACGAGGGGCGCCGATCCGCACCTCTACTACTACCGACGCTTCGACTACCGGCAGTGGACCCCATGGGAGAAGGTGGATGTGGATATCCAGGGCGACTACCTCGTGCCTGCGGTGGTCGGCGGCCGTCTGTTCCTCTTCTGGCCCGTCTTCACGGAGGTGCCGGACGAGAAGGGCAACCACACCGTATCCACCCCCGACATCAACCAGAGCAATGTCCCGCTCCAGCCGGCCAAGAAGAGGCTCAAGCTCCAGATGGCGGTGAGCGACTACCGGCAGGGGAAGTGGACCCCCAAGCGCGTGTCCAAGGACTTCGACCGGAGCTATTCGTACGACGTGGAGATCGTGCACAAGCACTACGTCTTCTACCCTGTCGATCTGTCGGACGTCGACGGGCGGTTCGGCGTCTGTTATCGGGGCTACAGCGTCGACAAGGACGACAACGATCTGGCTTATCTATCAGGATCTTTCGAGGTCTCCGGCTGCCGGGGTATCCCCGAGATCTCGAATCTGTCTACCAGCTTCCGGCCCGCCCTCTGGCCCACGGCGGAGTCCGTCGGAGGGGACCCGACGTTCCTCCGGTGGGCGGAGCTCCCCGATCGGAAGGACGCGCCGGCGAACGACCTCACGCTGGTGAGCTCGGTGTCGGCCTCCCGCCGGACGGAGGTGCTGCAGCAGACGCCGTGGCGCTTCCAGGTGTCCCCGCCGTGGCACTTCTCCTACCTCGACCGGCTCCTCGCGGACGGGCTGCTCGCGCGCTCCGGGACCGCCGGCGCCGCGAATGTCTCGGCGTCCTATCTGGCCAGCGAGCTCCGCGAGACGCCGGTCGGGAGCTGGCTGCCGTTCTTCTACAACGACAAGAAGCGTACGTTCTTCGTCCTGCCGTCGACTCCCGTGCTCGAGAAGGGGAGGCCCCGCAGGTACTACCCGGACGTCAAGGGTCTGGTGAAGAAACTGAACGACCTCTTCGAGGGATGGGTCCGGACACGGGTCGATGCGTACGACCTTGGCACCTTGAATCCAGCGAAGCGAGCGTACGTGGAGCAGCTCCTCGCCGCGCAGTTCCCGGGCGAGATCGTCCCGCCCTTCACCGACGACCAGGTGAAGGACCTCCTCGTCCGGCACCTCATGCGGTTCGTCCACTACTACCTGGGCCTACGGTCGCTGATGATCTTTCAGTACCGGCAGTTCGACTTCCGGAGCTTCTATCACCCCTTCGTCTGCGACTTCTTGAAGCTCGTCTACGACCCGCTCCAGGGCGTGCCCGCGCTCATGACACGCGAGACACAGCTCAAGGACAGCGGCTTCAGCTTCGAGCACGTTTACCAGCCGACCGTCTGGGTGGTCGACCGGTTCGACCGGACCCGCTACCCCGCGGAGGTCGTGGACTTCACGCCGGACGGCGCCTATTCGTCCTACAACTGGGAGCTGTTCTTCCACGCGCCGCTCCTCATCGCCAACGCGCTGAGCCAGAACCAGCGCTTCGAGGAGGCGCGCGACTGGTACCACTATATCTTCAACCCGATGGGCGCTGAGAGCGCAGCGGCAGGCGGCTCGCCGATGAGCAAGTACTGGATCACCAAGCCGTTCTTTGAGACGACGGATCCTGCGTACGTGCAGCAACGCATCGACAGCATCCTGCGCATGCTCGCGGGCGACACGACGGTGACCGGCTATTCGGGGGCGACGAAGAAGGCGCTCGAGGATCAGGTCAAGGACTGGCGGACGAATCCATTCGACCCGCACCGGATCGCGAGCTACCGCACGGTGGCATACCAGAAAACCGTCTTCATGAAGTACCTGGACAACCTGATCGCCTGGGGCGATTTTCTGTTTCGTCAGGACAGTATGGAGAGCATCAACGAGGCGACGCAGCTCTATGTCCTCGCGGCCGAGCTGCTCGGCCCGCGGCCCATGAAGGTGCCGCCGCAGGGGAAGCCGCCCCTGGAAAGCTACGCCGAGCTGGAGAAGAAGCTCGACGTCTCCGCCGATGCGCTCGTGGAGCTCGAGAACCTCGTCCCGCTGCAGTCGGGCGGCGGCGGGAGTGGGCAGGACACCGCGCCGATCCCCATGCTCTACTTCTGCATCCCGCAGAACGACAAGCTGCTGGCCTACTGGGACACGGTGGCGGACCGGCTCTACAAGATCCGGCACTGCCTGAACATCGAGGGCGTGGCGCGGCGGCTCGCGCTGTTCGAGCCGCCCGTCGATCCGGGAGCCCTCGTGAAGGCGGCGGCGGCGGGCATCGACATCGGCGCGGCGCTCGCGGACCTCGACGCGCCGCTGCCGCTCTACCGGTTCGGCGTGCTCCTCGCGAAGGCGAACGAGATCACGGGCGAGGTGAAGGCCCTCGGCGCGGCCCTCCTCGCGGTCCTCGAGAAGAACGACGCCGAATGCCTCAGCCTGCTCCGGCAGGATCAAGAGATCCGCCTGCTCGAAGCGGTGAAGGGACTCCGCGAGAGCCAAGTCGAAGAGGCGAAAGAGAGCCTGGAGAACGCAAAGCGGGCGAAGGAGCTCGCGCAGATCAAGCATACCTACTACTCGAGCCGGGAGTTCATGAACGCTGGGGAGGCGGTGGCGGTCGAGCTCAACAAGGCGTCCACCGCGATCGACGCCGGGATCGCCATCGGATACACCCTCGCCGGCGGGCTGAAGCTCATCCCCAACTTCGTCCTCGGCGCCGCCGGTTTCGGAGGCTCTCCGGAGGCGAGCGCCGAGACAGGCGGCAAGTCCTTCGGCGACTCGGCCGAGGACCTCGTGAGGACTCTGGAGTCGATCGCAAAGGGGCTGGACAAGGCCGCGGCCCTGTCCGGCACGGTTGCCTCGTACCAGCGACGCCGCGACGACTGGAACTTTCAGAACGACCTCGCGACGAAGGAGATGGAACAGATCGACCGGCAGATCGCCGCGGCCGAGCTGCGGATCGCGATCGCGCAGAAGGAGCTCGATAACCAGGCCCTCCAGATCGAGAACGCGCGCGCGACGAACGATTTCATGAGGTCCAAGTACACGAACCAGGATCTCTACCGGTGGCAGATCGGCCAGATCTCGGGCGCGTACTTCCAGAGCTACAAGCTCGCCGTGGACCTCGCGAAGCGCGCCGAGCGCTGCTTCCGCTTCGAGCTTGGCCTAGCGGCCTCGAGCTTCATCTCGTTCGGCTACTGGGACAACCTGAAGAAGGGTCTCCTCGCGGGCGAGGCGCTCCAGTACGACCTCAGGCGGATGGAGGCCGCGCACCTGGCCCAGAACCGCCGCGAGCTGGAGCTGGTCAAGCACGTGTCGCTCAAGCTCCTCGACCCGCTCGCGCTCGTGAAGCTGCGCGAGACCGGGCGGTGCTTCTTCGAGCTTCCGGAGGAGCTTTTCGACCTCGACTATCCCGGCCACTACTTCCGCCGCATCAAGTCGGTGAGCCTGACACTGCCTTGCGTGGCCGGCCCCTACACGACGATCTCGGCGACGCTGCGGCTCCTCAAGAACAGCATCCGCACGAACACCAAGAACGGTGACGACGGCTATCCGCGCAATACGGACGAACAGGGTCTCCTGGCCGACGACGCGCGCTTCGTCGAGACGAACGTGCCGGTGAAGAGCATCGCCGCGAGCGGCGGCCAGAACGATAGCGGGCTGTTCGAGCTCTCCTTCCGCGACGAGCGCTACCTCCCATTCGAGGGAGCGGGGGCCATCAGCGTGTGGTCGCTGGAGCTCTTCAACGACCTGGCCTCCAACAACCCTGATCCGGCGAACCCGGACTTCGGCCGGCCGCTGCGGCAGTTCGACTACGGATCCATCACCGACGCCGTGCTGCACATCAAGTACACGGCGAGGGAGGACGCCGGCCCGTTCAGGAGCGCCGCGATCAAGCACCTGCGCGACCACTTCGCGCCTCAGGGTGCGGGGACGCCGTCGCTGCTCCTGCTCGACCTCAGGCGCGACTTCCCGACGCCGTGGAGCCGCTTCCAGCGTCCGACCAAGCCGGCGGACGGCAACGTGTTGGAGCTCGACATCTCCGCCGATACCTTCCCGCTGCGCGATGCGGGGAAGACGCTCCAGATCAACACGATCTGGCTGCTCGCCCGCTGCACCGGCGCTGCGGCCTACACCGTGACGCTGACGCCACCGCTGTCTGCGCCCGCGCCCGCGGGCGCGAGCACGATGAGCCTGAGCGCGTCCGGCGCCTACGGCGGCCTGCACTTCGGCCAGAAGGACGTGTCCGCAGCCGGCGTCACGGTGGTGCCGACGGCTCCGCCCGTCACGTGGAAGCTCAAGGTCACGCCCCCGCATGCTGGCAACCTGACGGTGGATCCCGTGGAGATGGGCGATCTGCTCCTCGTGCTGGGGTACGACTGGACATAGTGTCCCGGGTCGTTCACCTGCCGGACAGGCCGGGAGGCCTCCGGAATCGAGGCGTCGACCTCTCCTGGAGCCCTCCGGGCCTCTACCCGCCGCTCGGGCGCTCGTAGGCGCCGATGTCCGGCGCCGAACCCTGGGGCCGCGCGACCGGGCGGAAGCAGCCCTCGATGCCGCCCACGCTGGCGATGTACGTGTAGTCGGGCGCGTACTGCCACCACGAGACCGCCTGCCCCGACTGCTGCTTCAGGCACCGCGGATCGAACCCGATGTCGTCCGTGGGGGCCGAGGCGCTCGTGCCGGCGTCGATGAGCTCCGTCGCGCCGTCGGTCACGTGGAAGTCGAGCGCGCCCGACGTGCTGGTGAAGAAGGGCGCCGCGGCCCCGCCGTTCAGGAGCACGTTGTTCGACTGCGTGACGCCCGTCGCGCCGAAGAGGGCCTGGTTGCCGCTCGACGCGACCGCGACGTTGTTGCGCACCACGGCGCCGGTGCGCGAGCCCGCGTCCGAGAAGAAGATCTCGTGGTGGTACTGGACGTTCGGGTCGATGCCGTTGCCGAAGCAGGTGTTGTTCGCGATCACCGCGTTCGGGCTCCTCGTGATGCGAATGCACGACCCGCCGTTGCGGAAGCCGATGTTGTTCTCGAACGTGGCGCCCGTGCTGTTCTCGTCCAGGATGAACCCGCTGCCGTCCGACCGGTTGCTGGAGATGTCGATGTTCTCGAACGACACGTTGCCGTGCACCACGTTGTCCTGGGCCGTCCCGCCGACCTGGAACAGGTTGACCCCGCTCGACCAGGAAGGGAGCTTGTTGCCGTTGTGCGCGATGATGCTGTTCTCGATGCGCACGCCGGTAGCCTTGTAGAAGGCGATGCCGTTGATGCCGTTGTTCTCCGCGATCGTGTACTTGAGCTCGATATTGCTGGAGGGGTTGTTCCAGCCGTTCGCGAAGCCGCTCGACGTGTAGTTGCGCGCGGCGATGCCCATCACCCGGATGTACCGGACCGCCGTGCTGACCGGCTCGAACCCCGAGCCGTCGCTGCCGCCGCCGTCGAGGATCGGGAGCTCGCCCGGGTAGGCGCGGAACGTGATCCAGGCGGCCTGTGTCCCTGACTTCGTGGGGTGGATGCCGTTGGACCAGCCGGTGTAGGTGCCGCCGCGGATGTAGACTGTATCGCCCGCGTTGGCGGCGTTCACCCCCTTGCTGATGGTCTTGAACGGCCGATCCAGCGTGCCGGGGTTGCTGTCGCTCCCGTTCGTCGCGACGTAGTACTGCGCGCCGGTCGAGCTGCCCCCACCGCCCGCGCCGCCGGAGCCGCCCGCGCCGCCGGCCCCGCCCGCCCCCCCGGCGCCGCCCGCGCCGCCGCCACCGCCAGCGCCCGAGGTGCTGCTGGACGTGGAGGAGCTCGTCGTCGAGCTGCTGGAGCTGCTGGACGTGGAGGAGCTCGTCGTCGAGCTGCTGGAGCTGCTGGACGTGGAGGAGCTCGTCGTCGAGCTGCCCCCCACCGTCCTGAGCGAGAACTTCTGGTTGTCGCCGTTCCCCCAGCTCCACTGCTGCAGGCCGGTGCCGTCCGCCGTCGCCCTTCCCATGACGTCGAGCGCCTTGCCGCCGCCGCGGACGGTGATCCGCTGAACGCCGGTGGCGACGTCGGTGAAGGAGAATTGCTGGCTCGCGGCGGTGCCGCAGGTGGACTGGACGATCGTCGCGCCGTCCGCGGTCGACCCGCCGCTCGGCCCGAGGCACAGGCCGCTGTTCACGTTCTTGAGCCGGTAGTTCCCGCTGTCCGTGGGCTCCGCGCGGAACTGCTGCCGCGTCGTGCCGTTGCAGGTCGCGATCTGCGCCGCCGCCGAGCCCGCCGTGCTCCCGCCCCGGATCTCCACGCACTTGTTGCTCTGCACGCCGACGATCGTATAGACCGCGCCCGGCTCGATCGTGATGGCGCTGTCGAGCGCCTCTCCCTCTTCGCTGTCGATCGCCTCCTGGCTGACGACGCACGAAACGGCGAGGATGCCGGTCGCGGCGGCAAACAAGCCGTGCTTGAACCCGAATCTCATGATGTTCTCCCCGTCCTGATAAGTAAGTGAAAAGCGAGCTGTCCGTCGCTTGACGCCGCCTGCTGCCGGTCAGGTTCGCCCGTTGCGCGATGAAGGTTCCCGAGGACGCCGCGGCGGCCGTTGCCGCTGCTGGTGATCCCCGAACAAGGTGCGCGCGGAGCGGTTAAGTCAGTTTCGCGTGCGTCAGGCGGCGCGATGAGGGTGGTTCTTGTTACGAACTGCCAGTCGCGTCAAGACGATTGTGCATTGCGAGCCGGCCTCGGTGTCATGAAGGTGCGATACTATGAGTCGCGGAGCGATGGTGGTGGCGCAAGGCCCGACACGCTCCGTTGTCTCCGCGGAAGCCATCGTCCGGCGCGCATTTCGCGGGCGATGCGAGACGCCGGCTCGGCCGGCGAGCAGGCTCGAAAGAAAGGAGTGGAGTCAGCAGAAGGCGCGCGATCCAGCAGGGCCCCGCGTCCGGTTGTTTCGATCACGGAGGACGAACGGTGGCGCTGGGTGACGCGCGATCCACCCCAGCTGGGATGCGCTGTCGGGTAACGCGCGATCCACCCCACTGGCGTGTTGTCGAGAAGCTGCTGACCGGGGCGGGGGGTGATCAGTCGCCTGATCGGAGGGCATTCAGCACAACCTGCGAGGGCTCAACCGGCCTCCGCTGCCGGCAGATAAATCCTATCCACGAGAAACCCAAGGCCGAAGCAGCGGGGTTGCTCCAGCCGGGGATCGACCACCGCGACGACGGTCGCCGAGAGGTTCGTCGATGCACCGAATTGCTTACAAGACGGCGCTGACCTCGGTCGCCGCCATCGCGAGCATCCTCGCGAGCGCGTGCCTGGCCCAGATCGGGAATTCGAACGATTCCGAACCAGACGGAGTCTCGTCGAGCGGAGGGAGCGGTGGATCCTCGTCCTCCGGCCCTGGCTCCAGCTCTGGCTCATCGGGCCCCACCGGTTCCAGCGGCGTCGGTGGCCCCGGCGGCTCCACCGGCTCCGGCGGCCCCCCGGTGGCGGGGTGTGAGCTCGGGTATAGCGAGCTCCCGAATGGTAAGGGCGGGACGAACGTCGAGGCCGTCTGCCTCTCGGACGACATGGGCTTCGACAAGGCCAGGTCGCTGGAGGCCTTCAAGACCACGGTCTACCCGCTGCTGACGGCGAACTGCTCGGGCTGTCACAGCACGACGAGCCGGGCGCAGTCGCCCATCCACGCCGACGTCGATCCGGCGCTGGCCCACGAGTACGCGCTCACCCGCGTGAACTTCAGGAAGCCGATCGACTCGAAGCTCGTCGTCCGGATGGGCATCGACAGGCACAACTGCTTCGGACGCGACTGCAAGGAAGCGAGCGCGCAGATGCTCGCCGCCGTCGAGGCGTGGGCGGACGCGGTCAAGCCGGGCCTGCCGGAGACCCCGCGCCTCGTCCCCGAGGGCGAGAAGGTCACCGAGGCGCAGGTCAAGGAGTGGATCGCCGCGGACAGGGCCACCGTCGCCGCCGCCGACGCGGAGTTCATCAAGTACGCCTCGCTGCACGAGATCCACAACGCGGGCGTCTCCGCGGACGAGCTCAACGTGGCCCGCGTGGGGCTGTCGAAGGCCCTGAACTCGACCGCGCGCTGGGCTCCCGTGATCGTCAACCCGGTCGACATCAACGGCAAGGGCATCGTCTACCGCTTCGATACCCGCGATTACTGGGGCTACAACAAGGGCGTCACGAAGCTCCACTTCGGCGGGTCGGACGACGACGTCTTCTTCGGGAGGACCAGCGTCAACTACCTGGGCGAGCCGGTCGGCTCCGACGTCACCACGAAGGAGAAGCACCGGTACACCGCCGAGGTCCAGGAGGACCCGAGCTTCGCGAAGCTGGTCTGGGGGCGCGTCGAGGCCGGCAACGTCGAGGGCGCCACGGACAGCAAGGTGCTGCCGCCCTACGTCGATGGCTTCAAGGACGACTACATCGAGGCGAGCCAGCTCGTCTACACGGTCACGCGGCCGGACGTGTACAACGCGATCATGGCGATCCCCTGGTACGCCCAGGACCTCGAGAACGAGCTCGGCGTCATCAAGGACGAGGGGATGAAGTCGTACGAGTACATGGTCACGAAGCAGGCCATCACCATCGACTCGCGCATGTACTGGCGCGCCAGGACGAAGAGCGGCGGCTTCTACTGGAAGACGTGGGACGTCTTCACCGGGCAGCTCGAGGGCGACGTGCAGACGATCGAGCAGGCGTACGAGACTGGCCAGATCCGGTTCCCCTTCTGGGCGCACCCGATCCCGAAGTTCATCGCCGGGACCGGCGGCGGCGTGACGGCGAGCACGTTCAGCTTCGTCGCGACGCTGGCCCAGCCGTTCAACTCGGAGCCGGCGGGGTGCGACGGGCAGCCGAACTACGGCGGCTCGCAGTTCCTGAACTGCCGCTATTACACGGGGACCGAGGGACTCCAGCAGTCGGCGGAAGAGGTCATCTGGGACCTGCCGAACGGGCTGCAGGGGTATTCGCTGTGGGGTGGCTTCAACCAGCGCCGCGTCGACGCCTTCGTCAACATCGTCCGTGATCCGCGCATCACCCGCGAGGACGCGGACGCGGTGATCACGAGCCGGATCGGCTTCGCCAGCACCGACCGACGCCTGAACACCGGCAGCGCGTGCATCGGCTGCCACGCGGACGGCATGAAC
The DNA here is from genome assembly GCF_051521595.1 of Sorangium sp. So ce1153. NCBI lineage: Bacteria > Pseudomonadati > Myxococcota > Polyangiales > Polyangiaceae > Sorangium > Sorangium sp. So ce1153. The sequence continues at coordinate 8,450,434 of NZ_CP150361.1, read as the reverse complement.
CGCGGCGACAACGACCTGCGCGACTGGCTGGACGAGGGCGGCGCGCGCCTCCCGAAGGGCGAGCACGGCGTCGACGGGTGGATCGACGACGCCGCGACCGTGGCGCAGGTCAAGGAGCTGTACCCGCCCTCGAGCGTGATGCGGCCGCGCATGGAGGACGACCGCCGGGTCTTCCTGTCGGCGATGTCGAAGATCAAGCGGGAGATGATCGCGGGCACGGACAAGAACGTGTACGTGGAGCCGACGATCTGGACCATCGAGTGGGCGCAGAAGTTCTACAAGTACGCGCCCACCCGGTCCAATTGAGGTGAGCCCCACGCGCCTGCGCATCACCGGCTCAGGGCCGGGCGGCGCTTGACAGGTCCCCGGCGGCACGATGACCTCGGGAGATGAGCTTCTCCCACATCCACCTGCTTGTCGCGCTGCTGCCGGCTGCCTTGCTCGCAGCCGCCTGCCCCGCCGCGCCGGACCCGTACAGGGCGCCGCCCGCGGCGTCCGGCGCCGGCGCGGCCGGGGTGGGCGCCACGGGGCCCGGCGAGGGCATGGATCTCGGCGGCGGGCGCGGCAGCGGCGGGACCGGGAGCGCCTGCTCCGCGGACATGAGAGAGGTCCTCGACGACGAGGGGAATGTCGTCGCGGCGTGCCCGCCCGAGCTGGGGTGTCACCAGGGGCAGTGTATCCCCGCCTGCGAGGCCGCGGAGAAGGCGGGCGGATCCATCGGCTGCGACTACCTCGCTCCGTCGCCGCCTTTCTTCGGGAACGAGCTGGGCAGCTCCAGCTACAGCGGCGCGTGCCACGCTGTCTTCCTCGCGAACACCTGGGCTCGCCACGCCAGGCTCCGTGTCGAGCTCGGCGGCGAGGCGCTCGACCCGGCCGAGTTCGCCTACCTCCCGCGCGGCATCGGCCCGAGCACCACGTACGCGCCGCTGCCCGAGGAGGGGATCCCGCCCGGCGAGGTGGCGGTGCTGTTCCTCTCTCACCTGCCGGGGGCGGGGACCAGGTACGGCACCCTCGAGTGCCCGCGGCCGCCCGCCGTGCTCGCCGACGTCGCGGTCCACAACAGCGGCGCCGGCGTCGCCTTCGAGGTCGCGTCGGACACGCCCGTGTCCGCGTACGACATCCTGCCTTACGGCGGGGCGGCCAGCTTCCTCCCGAGCGCGTCGCTCCTGCTCCCGCGCAGCACGTGGGGCACCAGCTACCAGGTCCTCGCGCCGCACGCGCAGGGCGCAGGGGTCCTGTGGATGACCGTCGTCGCCGCCGAGGACGGCACCACGGTCGATCTCGTCCCGCGCGCGTCCCTGCCCGGCGGCGCCGGCGTCCCGCCCGCGCGGGCCGGCGTCGCCACGCGGATCACGCTCGGCGCCGGCGAGGTGGCGCAGTGGATGGGCGAGGACCCGAGCGGCGCGGCGCTCCGGTCGAGCAAGCCCGTCGGCGTCTGGACCGGCAGCACCCTCCTGGAAGTGGCCACCGCCACCTCGCCGGGCGCGGGCGGGCAGGACGCCGCCCACCAGCAGATCGCGCCGATCAGCGCCCTCGGCAGCGAGTACGTCGGCGCAGGCATCGTCTCGCGGCTGCGCGACGAGGAGCCCGAGAGCGTCTCCTACCGCCTGCTCGGCGTGGCGAACGGCACCGCGCTCGCCTGGGATCCGGCGCCGCCCGAGGAAGCGCCGGCGACCCTGGACGCGGGCGAGGTAAGGGAGTTCGAGACGACCTCGCTGTTCTCGGTGCGCTCGCAGGACGGCGAGCACCCCTTCCTGCTCACGCAGTACATGCCCGGCGCTCCCGGCGCCACGCGCCCCGGCTGCGTGGCGGAGATCCCGCTCCCCGGCCAGCAGTGCGCGCTCGGGGACGAGGAGTGGGTCGTCCAGCTCCCGCCCGAGCAGTTCCTCGAGCGCTACGTGTTCTTCACCGATCCCACCTACGGCACGACCAACCTGGTGATCACCCGCGTCCGCGGCCCCGACGGCTTCGCGGAGGTACACCTGAGCTGCCTCGGCCCGGTGACCGGGTGGCAGCCCGTCGGGAATGCCGGGGACTTCGAGGTGGCCCACGTGGACCTCAGCCGCGGCTTCGTGGGCGCGACCCCCGCGTGCGAGACAAGCCAGCACGAGGCGAGCAGCGCGGGCGCCTTCGGCGTTACCGTCTGGGGCACCGACGACTACGCTTCCTACGGCTACCCCGCCGGCGGCAGCGTCGCGAGCATCAACGACGTCGTGATCCCGCCGATCCCGCAGTAGCACCTCGCCGCCCGAGAAGCGAAGTCGCGGCGGCGAGCCGGCGCGATCCGTCGAGATGGGGTCGGGGCCTTCTTGGGGATTCGCCCGCTGCCCGGGAGCGACCGTCCGCGGCCGGAGCACAGGCCGCACACCGGCAAGAAGCCGACAGCCAGCGATTGTGCGGAGAACGGCGATAAACCAGCGTGTACCCCGAGATTGTCCTTGACGATGCGCGCCGCCGATATGTCAAGATCAGGGCACAGGCGTTGTGGCTGAGCGTGGATGACCCTGCTCGACGCTCCGGAGGCCGCTTCGCACCTCACACCCAGGCTGGTCCACGCACACTGTCCACGCACACTCCCCGAGGTAAGCTCATGCACGCCACGACGACTGCAGCGCCTGACACCGGAGAGGAGGGCTCCGGGCGCTCGCTGCTCAAGACGGCGTTCGCGCACACCTTTCACCCCACGATCATCCTCCTGGCCCTGCTGGCCTGCCACTACCTCCACCGGCGCCCGGAGCTGTTTCTGCCGATCGGGATCGGCTTCACCTTTCTCATGACCGCGCTGGAGCAGCTCATGCCCGCGCGGCGGGAGTGGAGGCCGCTGTCGAGCTTCAAGCAGACCGCTATCAACTTCGCGTTCTGGATGGTGGGGTATTTCTTCGTCTGGGGAGCCGCCGTTGCCACGTTCTATGACCGGGCGCTCGCGCCGAGGCTGATCGGCGCGCGAGAGGGCCTGGGGCTGCCGGAGTTATGGCCGAGCAGCTGGCCCGTCGTGGCCAAGCTCTGCCTGGCCTGGCTCATCGCCGACCTCATCTCGTACTGGTTCCATCGCGCACAACACCGGTGGGGAGCCGTGTGGCGCGCGACCGCTCACGGCGTGCACCACTCGCCGACGGAGATGTACTCGATCAAGGCGGCGGTGAACCACCCCTTCGAGTTCTTGGTCTTGCTCTTCCCGATACCCCTCCTGATGGGCCTCGGCGCCGGCCCGGAGGAGATCAGCTGCCTCACGTTCATGATATGGATACAGATCCACTTCACGCACTGCAACCTGCCGCTGAAGTACGGGGCGACCGGGTGGATCCTGCAAACAGGGCAGTACCACCTGCAGCACCACTCGGTCGTCCATGAGGAGCAGAACACCAACTACGGCTGCTGCATGAGCCTCTGGGATCGCCTCTTCGGCACGTTCCGAGAGCCCGGCCACATCGCGTCGACCGGCGTCGCGCCCGGCGCGTCGCTGGGGCTCGGGCAGCAGCTCCTGTTTCCCGTCCGGCCCGTGTACTCGGCCCCGCCCCCCGGGCCGTGATCCCGGCGCGACGAGCGCCGCCGCCTCACGCGAGCGGCGCCATCGCCGTCCTCAGCTAGGCGCGCGCGAAGTACGTGCCTTGCTCGAGGTCGGCGAGCAGGCCCGCCTGCTCGGGCTTCCAGCCGAACCGCGCCTGCGTGAGCGCGCTCGACGCGGGGGTGTCGAGCGCGAAGAACCCGCCGAGCCAGCCGAAGTGCTCCCGGGGGACCGGCTCGACCGGCAGGCCGAGCTTGCGACCGATCACGCCGGCGATGTCGCGGGTCGGGACACCCTCGTCGCCGACCGCGTGGAGCCGCGCGCCGGCCGGCGCCTTCTCCAGCGCGAGGAGGAACAGCCGCGCGGCGTCGAGCCGATGCACCGCCGGCCACCGGTTTGCGCCGTCACCGACGTACCCGGAGCGCCCGGTCTTGCGCGCGATCTCGATCAGCATCGGGACGAACCCGTGGTCGCCGTCCCCGTGGACCGACGGCGGCAGCCGCAGCGAGGAGACGCGCACGCCGCGGCTCGCGAACGAGAGGGCGAGCTGCTCGGAGGCGGCCCGCAGGCCGCCGGTCGACGTGTCGGGCGTCTCGTCCTCGGTGCCAACGTGGCCCGGCGTGAGGCGCGCGAGACCGGAGGCGATGACGAGCGGGCGCCCGGAGCCCGCGAGCGCGCCGCCGAGCGCCTCGATCGCGCCGCGGTCCTTCTCGCAGTTGCCGGCGTAGTCGTTGAAGTCGTCGTGAGAGAAAGCGCAGTGGATCACCCCGTCGCAGGCGGCGGCGCCGCGGCGCAGGCTGTCGAGATCCGTGAGCGCGCCGCGCTGGACGTCGACGCCGGCGGCGGCGAGCCTCCCGGCGGACGCGTCCGAGCGCGCGAGACCGAGCACGCGGTGGCCGGCGCGGACGAGCTCGGGGACGATGGCTGAGCCGATGAAGCCGCTGGCTCCAGTGAGGAAGACACGCATGGGACACCTCTCCTTGGTTCGCGATCCACCATGGCACCGCCGCGGCGCGCGCGAAATACACGGGCGTCTCCGGTTCTTGCCCGATCGTCTACGCGCGGCTAGGCTGCCACCCTGATGCCCGGGCGCGACCAGCCCGATCGTCCGTGCGAGGCCAGGCTGCCACCATGATCTCAGGGCGCGATCAGCTGAAGGATCTCATCGCGCGGTGGTGCCCCGGCGACGGCGTGCACGCCTCGCCGGTGCCCGGAATTTCTTGCATCAAAGTCTCGCGCCCGCAGCAGCGCGCGAAGCGGCACTGGCGCGCTTCGTTCTGCATCGCCGTGCAGGGCACGAAGGAGATCCTGCTCGAGGGGCAGGTCTATCGCGAGCGCGAGCCGCACTACATCGTCAGCCCGATCGACCTGCCGGTGACGAGCCGGGTCGTGGGCGTGTCGCCGGCGCAGCCGCTCCTGTGCTTGAGGATGGACTTCGACGCTGTCGCGCTGCGCGAGGTCGCGGCGCAGCTCGACCGCGCGCGGCCGGACGACCTCGAGCACGCGGGGCGCGCGATCTTCATCGGCAAGGCGAGCGACCGTATGCTCGACGCGGCGATCCGGCTGGGCGCGCTGTTCGAGACGCCCGACGACGCGACAGTGCTCGCGCCGCTCGTGAGGAAGGAGCTGATCTTCCACCTGCTGAAGGGCCCCGACGGCCCGGCGATCCGCCAGCTCATGCGCGCGGGCAGCCAGGCGCACCGCGTCGCCGAGGCGGTCTATCACCTGCAAGCAGCGCTCGACGAGGACGTCGATATCGCCGCGCTCGCGCGCGCCGCAGGGATGAGCCGGGCGGCGTTCTTCAAGCGGTTCAAGGAGGCCACCGCGATGAGCCCGCTCCAGTACCAGAAGCGCCTGCGCCTGCTCGAGGCGCGCCGCCTGATGGTCGAGGAAGGCGTGGGCGCCGAGGCCTCGGCGTTCCGCGTCGGCTACACGAGCGCCTCGCAGTTCAGCCGCGAGTATTCGCGCATGTTCGGCAACCCGCCGCTGCGCGATGCCCGCGCGCTGCAGCAGACGGCGGCGGTCGTCCAGGACATGTGATCTGACCGCGTCCTCACCGGCGGCGCCGGATGCGACTAGCCGCCGGACACGGAGGCTTGAGGGGAAGAGGGGCCAGGGACCGGGGGCTCGCCGGGGCGGGAGGCGATCGCGCTCCTCGGCATGAGGAGGACCAGCATGAACGGCCGGTGGCCATCGCGCTCTTCCCCGGTGAAGCGTACCAGCGCGTCGCCGCCGCGAGCCCGGAGGCTCGCGCGCACGATGTCGAGCCCGACACCTCGACCGGCTACTTGCCCGATCGTCTCCGCGGTCGAGACACCGGAGAGGAAGATCTGGTCGGCCAGGGCTTCATCCGGCAGCGCGCGATTGCCACCCCGCTGGTGCAGCTTCTCGAGGGAGAGTCCGGCGCCGTCGTCGAAGAGCTGCAGCTCGAGCGCGCTCGGCCCGCTCCGCACGCGAACATGGATGCGGCCCTGCGCCGGCTTACCGGCGCGCTCTCGCGCGTCGGGCATCTCGATGCCGTGGTAAAGGGAGTTGCGAAAGCACTGAACCAGGATGTCTCTCACGAGCCCCGTCCAGTCGCCAGCCAGCTGCGCCTCGGCGTGCTCGGTGAGCACGGCGGGCGCGGGCTTCCCGAGCTCGGCGGCCAGGCTCGGCAACATCTCGCGCGTCTCGTCGATCACGCGCGCCACCGAGGTGTGGTCGAGACGCGCGAGGATTCCACGCAGCTGGCGCGCCAGCTCCTGCGCCCCGTCGCTGGAAGTCGCCGTCGCGACCAGGCCCCGGATGTCTCGAAGGACACGCTCGCTCCGTTCGTCCGGCTTCTTGATCACGGCCGTCAGCTTCTGCTGGCAAACCGACTCGTATTCGGCGACCGTTCGCTCGACGGCATCCAGATGCTCGAGCAGCGCGTGCCTGTCGATCTGCTGCTCTGGCGGCTTCTCTGCGGGCTTCTCTGGCCCTCGGCGCGACGCCTGGTAGGCGTTCTCCGCAGCGTGCAGGCAGTCCACCAGGTGCGTGAAGCCGTGCAGGCGAGCGTTGCCTTTCAGGGTGTGGAGGTTGCGAAGCGCGTCGCTGAGCTGCTCGGACGTCTCGGCGTCCAGGCCGAGCGCCGCGCGATTCACGGCCAGCAGCTCGCGACAGCTCACGCAGAACGCTCGTGTGGCGTCGACCCCGCGGTCGAGCGCCTGCACGATGATGTCGACCTCGCGCTCCTTGCTGCGCGCCGCTTGTCTCAAGCTGCGCAGCAAGGTCACGTCGCGAACCGTGACCAGCATGCGCTCGACCAGACCTGCTTCCGACGCGATGAAGTTCCAGGAAATCTCCAGGAACTGAGGTTTGCCGCCGGGACCCGCGCGCTCCACGTCACGGACCAGGTGGTCGGCGTTCAGCTCCGCCAGCCACGGTTCTTGATCGAAGGCGCAGCAGAGCGCCGCCTCTGCCGCGCTCCGCGCGTCCGGCCGCGCCCTGGAGCCGTCCAGCAGCAGCGCGAGGCAGTCTCGGCCGACCAGCTCGGCCGTGCCGAGGATCTCCGCCAGGCGTCGCGAGTATCCCGGTTCGACGCGCCTGTCTCGGCCGATGGTGAAGACACCCTCGTCCAGATTGTCGAGCATCGAAGCGATCTGACGGTTCTTGAGCGCCAGCTCCTCGGTGCGCTGGGCGACGCGCCGCTCCAGGTCCTCGTAGAGCTGCGCGTTGTAGATCGAGATCGCCGCCTGACTGGCGATCACCTGCAACGCAGCCAGTCGCTCACGGGTGAAAGCATACGCGCTGACGTTGTTCTCCACGTAGAGCGCGCCCAGGACGTCTCCCTTGCGCATGATGGGGGCGCACAGCACCGAACGCACGCCCCGCTCTCGGATCTGCGGGTCCGTGCGGAAGGCGCCGGCCTTCGACGCGTCGTCCAGCGTGACGGCCTCTCCCGTGCGCAGCACGTAGCTGACGACGCTGGGGCACAGGAACTCGGCTTCCGGGTACGCCACGCGCCGCGAGAGGCTCGTGATCGGGCGCTCCACGTGGGCGCGCGCCTCCACGTAGTACGTGCGATCGGCGTCGTCTCGCAGGACGAGGCAGCCGTGCTCTGCCCCGGCGTTCTCGATCAACGTGGCCATCAGCGCGGCGAAGAGCCGCTCGGGCTCGACCTCGACGAAGATGCTCTGCGTCGCCTTGAGCAGGGACGCGCTGTCGAAGACCTGGCCGGCCGCCACCGCGCCGCGCGGCGCCGCGATCTCTCCTCGGACGATGTCCGCCAGCAAAGCGGGGTGCTCGCGCGCCAGCGACTCGAGCTTCGCCGTGGCGCCCCAGTCATCGTAGAGCCGGTAAGCCGCCTCCAGGCACGTCCTGGCGTGAAGGGGCTCGTCCAGCGATAGCCACAGCTCGGCCTGGTGCTCGTGGGCGAGCGCCCGCAGGTGGATGAACCCGTCTCCGGCCGTCCTGATCGCGTCGCGGTAGCGGGCGAGCACGACCTGCAGCGGCTGCCCCGTCAGGCGCGCGTGCTCGGCGGCGAGGAGGTGGACCTTGTGAGCGAAGTTCTCCGGGCACAGACGGGACCAGGCCTCGAGCTGCTTCAGGTTCTCCTCGATGACGGCGAGCAGCGCCTCCCGCGCCTCCGGGCCCCCTTCGCGGCACGCGCGCGCCGCCAGCAGCCCTTCGATGAGCTTGTATTCGGGGAGCGAGAACTGCCCCGCCGCGATGATCAAGAACTCCCGGGTGAACTCCATCCACTGCCGCGCCGAGGCGAAGTCGCCCAGGATGAAGCTCGTCGTCATCTGGGCTTGCCCGTAGGCGTAGCAGTACTGGGTGCTCTTCTCGGCGACCACCACGGCGGTGGCTTCGCGGTCGGCCGCGGCGACTGCCTCCTTCTCCGACTCGCTCGCCATCAACCGCGCGACGGCTCGGTCGGCGACCAGCGCGTCGACCTGCTGACCTGCCGCCGCGATGTGCGTCAGATACCGCTTCAGTTCCGCGATCTGCTCGCGGCAGGCCCGCAGCCGCACGCCGACAAGGAACGCGCGCTGGGCGCGATCGTTCCTGGCGTAGGCGACGTGCTGCAGGTCGCCGAGCATGAGCCCGCTCTTCTCCGCTCGGTCGTAGACCGCGAACAGCTCTCGGTAAGGCGCCTTCCAGTGCGCGAGAAAGCCCGCGTACACGAAGCACACGCCCGACTCGACCGGGGTCGGCGAGAAGCGCTTCAAGAGCTCGAAGGCAGCCAGGCCCATGCGATGGGCTGCATCGTAGTCGCCCAGCACCGCGAGGAGGATGATGCCGCAGTCGACGAAGTTCTTGCACGAGACCGCGTCGACGCCGCGGCTCAGCGAGAGGTCGAACATGATGAGCTCCGCCAGGAAGAACAACGGCGGATAGGTCTGGAACGCCGGAGAGATCACCCGCGCCAGGAGCTCGAGGACCAGGCGCGACTCGGCGTCCTCCGCCTTCGGGAGCGCCGGCAGGCCCTCGATCGTCACGCGTCCGAGGTGCGCTTGCAGCTTGCCGATGCCCTCGGCGATGCCCTGGTTGATCTCGTCGGGCGCCTCCGGCAAGCGCACGCCGAACTCGCCCAGCGCCGCGCGCACCTGGACCACGGCGTCCTGCATTCGCCCGCCGTGGTCGAGGATCCGGGTCTTCAGGACGTGAACCCGGCCGCGCGCCAGGCGGTCGGGGGCGAGCCTGAACGCCTCCTCGCAGAACGCTTCGACGCGCGGATCAGCCAGGACGAAGGCTGTCTCGGCGCGCGCGACGATCGCTCGAAAGGCCAGATCCGCCGGACGTTCGCCCTCGCAGCTGGCCAGCAGCTCGACGGCGATCTCGGTGTGGGTCCCCGCGATGCTCCACGCGCCGCTCTGCAGGGCCTGGTCGCTCGCGATCAAGTTGAGCTCCACGAGGTCGAGCCGCTCCTCTCGGTCATGGATCGCGCCGCGAGCGGCGTTCAGATGATGAAGCACCTCGAAGATCCCGCTCGGCACGCGCTCGCCCCGCAGGCGCTCGCGCAGGATCCGCCCGATGCGCGCGTGGAGCCCCACACGCTCCGCGTCGCTGGCGCGTGAGAGCGCCGCCTGCTGCACGCGCGAGTGTTCGAAGGCGTACGACGCGGACGCGTGGCTCGGGACAGGCCCTGACTGCTCCGTTCGACCTTCGACGGAGACCTCGGACAGGAGACGATGGGCCAGCACCTCCCGGACGAGATCGAGGCAGGCCGCGAGCGGTCTGCCCACGGCCTCCGACAGAGTTCGCAGATCGAAGCGCATGCCGAAGCACGCTGCGGCAGACAGCAGCCTCGCCGCGTCGGGGCCGAGGTTCTCGAGGCGCTCCGCCATCAACGCGCCGACGTTGTCGCAAGCGGGGTGCGCTTCCGCGCGCTGCACGTCAGCGGACCACCGGCCGCGTTCGACATCCAGGCGCAGGACGCCCTGTCGATGCAAGGAGACGAGCAGCTGACCGATGAAGAACGGGTTCCCGTCGGTCTTGCGCCGCACGATCTCCGCGAGTCCACGGACCTCGGCGACAGGCGCGCGCAGCGAGCGCGCCACGATCTCCGCCACCGCGTCGGAGGACAGCGGCGCGAGCGGCAGCGTCAGCACGGCCTCGTTCGCCTGGTGCAACGCCTTCTGCAGGTTCAGGAGCGTCGGTGCGTCGCGGACATCACCGCCGCGGAACGCGGCCAGCACCATCACGTGGCTCGACTCGGGATCCGTCAGAATGGCAGACAGCACGTCGGTGGAGGCGGCGTCGAGCCACTGAGCATCGTCGAGCACGAAGGCGAGAGGGCGCTCCGGCGTGGCGAAGACACGGATGAAGGAGAGGAAGACATGCTTCGTCCGGCGCTGCGCCTCGATGGGATTCAACGCCACGACGGACGTGGAGGGGCCGGTGACGCAGGAGAGCGCCGGCACCAGCGCGGCCATGAAGCCTGCGTTGTGCCCCAGGGCCGCGGTCACGCGCTGCCGGAGCTCGGTCAGCTCGGCTTCGGAGAGCGACAGCAGCTCCGCCGCCAGGCCTCGCAGCGCTTGCGCCAGACCGGACAGCGGCACTGCCTGGAGCCGCTCTTCGAACGCCGTCGACAGCAGGCGCGCCGGCCCTCCGCCGTGCTGTTGCAGGAACTCCGCGAGCGCGGCGGACTTTCCGGCACCCGCGGCTCCTGGCATGAGCACGAGCCGCCTCTTGCCGGCGCGCACGTCGTGGAGGGCGCCCCCCAGCGCCGACAGCTCGGCGTCGCGCCCCTGGACGTCTCGACTGACCACGAATTGACTGGAAGCGTCGTTCGCCCCCAGGACCAGGGCAGGGAGGGCCTGCGTCTGCTGGAAGCTCTCGCAGAGCGTGGTCAGGTCGCTCAGCAGCCCGTGGTCGCTCTGGTAGCGTTCGTCAGGGTTCTTCGCGAGCAGCTTGGACACGAGCTGCGCGACGACCGGCGGCACGTCGGGCGACAGCTCGGTGACGAGCGGAGCGCGCCTGGACACGTGCGCGTGAGCCCAGCCGATGGCGTCGCTCGCCGCGAACGGCAGCTGGCCCGTCAGCATCTGAAAGAGCGTGACGCCCAGAGAATAATAGTCTGCTCGGTGGTCGGGGCGACGGTTGAGCCGGCCCGTCCGCTCTGGCGCGACGTGGGCGAGCGAGGGCGCGGCCTCGGAGACGGCGCCGCCCGCCGCGTCCTCGGAGACCGCCAGGAGATCGGCGAACTCGACGCGTCGCGTCGCGAGGTTGACCAGAAAGCTGCCGTGGCTCACGTCCTCGTGGAGCAGCCCTTGCTCGTGCAAGCGACGCAGCAGGCGAGACATGCCGAGCGCGAGCTCCAGGCAGGCTCCGAGCTCCAGACCGTGCGCGGGGACCGCGAGCGGCGCGCCGCCGAAGTCCTCCACGATCAGCGAGAGCTCGCCGTCTACCTCGCGCACGTCGCCCTCGATCGCGAGCGTGCCGAGTCGACGCCATCTCTGCAGCTCGAGCTCCAGGACGCGACGCGGCTGCGCGACCCCGCTCCGGAGCGAGCGCAGCAGCACGCTCGCGCCGGAGGTCGCGTGGCGCGCGCGCCGCCAGATGCTGCGCGGCAATACCGCCACGGTTTCGGTGACGTGATAGGCGTCCTCGCTGGGGTGCGCTTGACTGTCTCGGCTCATTGAATCGTGTTCCCGTTCGCTTTCGTCGGCCGACGCTGGTCCTGCCGGCTGCTCGAGAGCGGCGCTCAGCCTGGAGGCACGCGTGGGCTCAGCGCTTCGCCACCCTCTGGCGACGAACCGCTCACCCCCTGCTCCCTGCGTCGCTCCCGCTCTCCTCCTGGCACGCAGCGCCAACCCTGGCGCCCCCCGACGGAGAAGGAAATCCAAACGCCCTGGAAACGTCAAGCCCCAACTCCCTGCGGCGCGCAGCAGACCGGGGCGGGCGAGAGGGGCGCGGTCGTGCTGCCGTTCCGCGCCCCCCCTCGGTCGACTCCAGGGACGGGGGAGTCCGCTTGAACGCGTTGCAGCACGCTGCCCCGGACCCGCGGCCGACGCGCCGCGCGACGTCCGTCCGTACCGCTGGCGCCTCTGGCCCGCCGCCGCCGCCGCCGGCGAGCCACGCGAGCTGGGCCCTCCTCGTGGACGACGGGGCCGGGCACCCGGACGAGCGCGCCCGCGTGGGTATCGCGAAGCTCACGCCACGCCGCCTCGGCGGCAACGTCCAGCGCTGTTGAGCTGTCGGCGTGATACCGGGCGTCGAGCTTGGTTGATTTTTACCGGAACACCGCACGGGTCTCGCTATCTGCCGGCGCAGCGCACCTGCTACCGGGGTCCCCGGGGCGCCGCTTTCGCGCGCCGCCGCGATCGCGACGGCGGCGCGCGAAAGCGGCGCAACAGCTGAGCGCAGTACCGCATTGCGCGTGGCACGCGATGCGGAGCGACACACCCGTCGCTGCCATGCATCAACGAGATGACATGCCACGGGATCGCCATCTCGAGCGCGATTAGGACGTAGCGCCGCACGCTGCGCTGGATTACATTATCGTGCCACAGGGGGTCTTCAAAGCTGCTTTCGATCGTCGGATCGACCCGAGCGAGCTCACACGCGCCGTCGCCTGCCAATCGGCGACGGCGCAGCGGACGGTCGATCTACCCCGGCGCGATTCACGATGACGTGCCGGCCGCGATCGACGCCAGTTCCCCACAGGCCCCTGCACAACAGAGCCGAACCAATGCTGAACAAGAACCTGAACCGAAAGCCCAACGAGACCGTGCTGAAGGAGATGCAGGCATGGTTCCGGGATTGTCTCGGTTGCGTCGCAGGGAGACGAGAATTTCTCCTCGGGCGGTACATGATCACGGTCCTCGACGACGCGGGCGACGGCACGGCGGTCGTGGATACCTATCGTCAGTTCCGCCGCAGCGTGCTGACGTACGAGAAGGTCGCGTGCCTCCTCGTCTTCAATAACCCCGAGCTCTACGCGGAGTCCGGCAGCACCGCGCTCGACACCATCTCGTACCTCGCGCAGCAGATCGCGCCGCTCGCGCGCGAGCGACCCGAGCGGCTCATCCGCGGCGGGAGCGTGCACCAGCGCCACGCGATCAAGTGCCCGGTCACGAGCGCCCTCACGCTCTTCGACGACTTCGACGCGATCGCGTTCTCCCCGCAGGCCGACGACAAGAACGATCCGCTCTACGACCCGCTGATGGCCGCTCCCTACCCGTGCGTCAACATCAGCTCCGACGTGTTCGGCTTCTCGATCTTCGTACGCGATCGCTTCCTCCGCAAGTACAACCGGGACATATCTCGCGCACGGCCTGACGATGATCTTCAGGGGCATCTGACCGAGTGCGGAGCGCTCTGGCAGAAAATTGCCGCCAAGACCATCCGCAACTACATCGCGATGACGGACACGACGCTGTGCCCGACGTACCTGTCCGAGGACGAGCGCTACTGGATCGCCAACCACCAGGACCCTGCGTTCGCCGAATCCGAGAAGAGAGCCTACCGCCACGAGATGCCGGTCGCTTATACTCCGCAGCTCATCGATCGCTGGGTGCGCCGGATGAACGGTCACGTCGACTATCGGCCCGATGCGGCCGCCACGAAGCCCGGAGAAATCATGTGAAAGCCTTCGCCCTGTGCTGCTTCCTGCTCAACACGATGCTCTGGGCGACGTTCTACGCGGTCTCGAAGGAAGCGCTCACCCGCATTGACAATTTCGTGTTCTCGTTCCTCGAAGTGGGCTCGCTCCTGCCCGCGGTGGCGGTCATCCTCTGTGTCTCCTGGCGGCGAGAGCGGGCGGCGTTCACCCGTGGGCTCGTCCTGAGAGGCGTGAAGCTCGGGGGCGTCCTCGCGCTCGCCATCTTCACGAGCACGCTCGCGCTGAAGCACACCACGGCGACGAACACGGCGTTCTTCCCTTCGCTCAACGGCATCATGGCCGCGCTGATCGCGCGAGGGCTGCTCAAGCGGCCCATCGCGGGGGCGACATGGATCGCCGGGCTCGTCGCGTCGGCGGGGGCGCTGCTCCTGATCTTCGAGGGGCCGATCAACGGCGCTGACTGGCGAGGGGACCTGATCGCGCTGCTCGCGGCCTTCTTCTACACCTGCTACATCTTCCAGGTGGATCACGACATCCACCAGGAAGATGCGTCGCCGTGGCCGCTCTTCGGGATCGAGCTCGCGACCATGATCGTGCTCACCGGGCTCGGCGCCGCGCTGCTCGGCGACTGGAGCGCCGTTCATCCGGTCTTCCCCAAGGACATCTTCGTCGTGCTGTACATCGGATTCGGGACGACCCTGCTCCCGACCGCGATCTCGATCTTCATGCAAAAGCGCGTCTCGCCGGTGACCGTCGCGTTCCTCTACGTCTTCGAGCCGATCTGGAGCGCGGTCCTGGCGCGCCTCTATCTCGGGGAAGCCCTGACCCTGCGCGGATACCTCGGGGCAGCGCTGATCATCTCGGGTGCGCTCATGCACACCTGGCACGCCGTCAAGCCCGCCAACGCCGCGCTCGCGGAAGCCTAGAGCGCCGATCGGCTTGAAACACCCTGGAATGAAGAGATTTGAACCACAGAGGCACAGAGGACACAGAGGAACAACAAAAAAACTCTGTGTCCTCTGTGCCTCTGTGGTTCATTTTCTCCGGGCTTCAACCTGTTCGGTGTCCTAGCCGCGGCGCTTCATGTACTCCCAGATGCAGCCATCGAGCGTGGCCGGGTCGACGGACAGGAGATCGGCGGTACGGCCGATGATCGCCTTGGCGTCGGCATACCCGGTGACCTCGACGCCCGCGGACGCGATGAACCGCAGCACGTGCACATCGATCGCGCACGTCCGGGCGCCACAGAGCATCTTGAAATAGTCGATCGTCTTGTCGCCGATCCCGCCCAGGCGCCTCAATCTCTCCTGGTTCTCGTTCGATTCGAGCCAGGAGCGGAGATCGAGCTCCGTCTCGACCTCGCCATCGCGGAGCAGCTCCGCCGTGCGGTGCACGAGGAGCGGCTTGCGCCCACGGAAATCGAGCAGGCGGGTCGGCTCGATCCGCCGCAGGAGGTCCAGGAAGGCGGTTGTCGTGGCGGCCTCGGGGTGACGCGCCCGGAGCCGCTCGACCCTCGGCTTGACCACGGTCTCGTAGCTGATGCCCGCCTGGAGGATCGCCTCGGAGATCGTGGCGCCCATGTGGGCATGGACCTCCTGGTCGAGGCTCACCGAGAGCAGCCCAGGGATGCGCTCCGCGAACGCCGCCAGCGCTCGCGACCGCGCATCGAGGGCGCTGGCGTCATCGATCGACGGCCTCTTCGTGCGCACCATACGTGGATCCAGCTCCAACCACCGTGGCGCGCGAGCGTCAACCGGGGCGCGGGGCATCGGCTGGAGCTCCGGGCCGGGCGCGCCGGGCGCGCCGGGCTACCGCGTCAGGGGGCCGCGCTCGCCTGCGCCTCGCCCGGCCCGGCCGTTGTGAGCCGCGACGCCACGCGCGACGCGAGCCGCTCCGCCACGTCGTGGAGGGCCGCGCCCATCGCCGCGGCCATGTTCTCCGGATCACGAGGGTTCCCCCGGATCTCGACCTCCACGGTGATGCTCTGCGCGTCGAGCACGCTCCGGTCGTCCTGCACGGCGTAGTGGAGCGTGACCCGCGCGGCGCGGCCGTCCTTCCGCTGCACCTCGTCGAAGGCGAGGAGCTCGACGTCGAGCGTCGGTCCGGCGCCGGCCAGGGCCTGCACGAGGGGCCGCTCCTCGAAGAGCGCCTGCGCCAGCGCGCGGCGGACGTACTCCTCGGGCTTCTCCGTCCAGCGCCGGTCCTCGTACATCGCGACCTCCACGTCGGAGGAGCGATAGACGATGCGGTTGCGCAGGTGGGAGCTCGACGAGATCTGGCCGAGCCGGAGGCGCGGCCCCTCCGCGCTCGGGCGCTCGGACACGCGCGACGCCGCTTCCCATTTCGGGGTGAAGTAGCGGACCGACAGCGGGTCTGCCTTGGAGGTGAGCGCGCAGCCCGGGAGCGCGAGCAGCAGCGCGATCGAGAGCGTCTTTGCGATGGTCACGGCGCCTCCTTCACGGCACGACCCTTGAGCAGCATGTCGGGGTCCTTCTCCAGCGACTCGACGAGATCGCGGACCGCGTCGATCGTCTCGCGGAACTCGCGCAGCGTCGTGTCGAGCTCGCGCGTCGTCCCGTGGGCGCTGCGGCCGACCTCGCCGAACGCGTCGGTCGCCCGCGTCGCGCTCGCCACGAGCCCGGTGTCCCCGTCGAAGCGCCGGAGCACCCCGTCGAGCCGCGAGACGGCCGAGTCCACCTTGGCGAGCGTGCCGGCCGCCTTCTCGGGGATATTGGCCTGATTGACGCGCTTCACGGTGTCCTTGAGCTCGGCCAGCGTGTCGTTCACGTTCGTCAGGGTGACGACGGTGCGCCCGGCCAGGTTCTCCTCCTGCAGCTGCGCGAGCATCGTGTCGATGTGATCCAGGGCCGATGAGATCCGCGTCGCCATCACGGGGAGGCTGTCCGCGGCCCGCACGATGCTGTCCTCCAGGCTCTTCATGAGCGACGGCGCCGCAGGGATGTAGTTCGACGGCGGCTCGAACGGCAGCGCGGGAGGCGGGTTGGCCTCGAGATCGAAGAAGTCGAGGGCGAGGAACTTCACGCCGGTGATGCCTTGAGACTGGAGCTGCGTCCGGAGCTCGGGCGGCACCGAGAACCGGACTGGCCCGCCCTCGCCCGGCGGCGCCGTCTCGGTGAGCCCGAGCCGCCGGATGTTCTCGAGATCGAGCTCCGCGCCGACCTGAACGTGCCGTCGATCGGGGGCTATCTCGATCGCCGCGACGGTCCCGATGGTCACGCCGCGGTACTTCACCGGCGAGCCCACGTCGAGCCCCTGGACAGACTCGTTGAAGTAGGTGTAGTAGGCGAGCGTCTGCCGCTCCACCTGGTTTGCCCCGAAGGCGACCGCCGTCGCGAAGGCGGCGGCGAGCCCGAGGAGGACGAAGAGACCGATCTTGAAGTAATTCGTGGGGGAGGACATCAGGCGGCCTCTGCGGTGCGGTTGAAGAAGCTGTGCACGCGCGGATCCTCGCTGTCGCGCAGCTCGGCGGGCCGGCCGCGCGCGATGATGCTCCGCGTCTCCTTGTCGAGCATGATGCACTGATCGACGATCGCGAAGATGCTCTCCAGCTCGTGGGTCACCACGACCACGGTGAGGCCCACGACGCGCTTCAGCGTGAGGATGAGCGCGTCGAGCTCGGCGGACGACACCGGATCGAGGCCCGCCGACGGCTCGTCGAGGAAGAGCAGCTCGGGCTCGAGCGCCATCGCGCGCGCGATCGCAGCGCGCTTCTTCATGCCGCCGGAGAGCTCGGAGGGGAGCTTGTCGGCCGCCCCCTCGAGGCCGACGAGGCGCAGCTTGGCGCGCGCCATGGCGTGCACCACGTCCGGCGGCAGCTGCGTCCACTCGCGCAGGGGGAGCGCCACGTTCTCCGCCACGGTCATCGAGCCGAACAGGGCGCCGTGCTGGAACATCACCCCGAACTGCGGGCGGCCCTCGCCGAGGCTCGGCGCCCCGATCCCGTCGAGTTCGATGCTCCCCGAGATCGGCTGTTCGAGCCCGGTGAGGAAGCGCAGCAGGGTCGACTTGCCACACCCGCTCCCGCCGAGGATCGCGAACACGTCGCCGCGCTCGACGCGGAACGTGGCGTTCTCCTGGAGCAGCTTGTCACCCCAGCCGATGGTGAGGTCGCGGACATCGATCATGGGAGCTTTCATACGCCGAACGCCCTGAAGATCATGGTGAAGAAGGTGTCGATGAGGACGATGCAGAAGAGCGAGGAGACGACGGTCGACGTGGCGCGGCGCCCCACGCCCTCGGCGCCGCCCGAGGTCGCGAACCCTTGCTGGCACGCGATGAGCGCGATGGTCACGGCGAACGCCGAGCTCTTGATGATCCCGGTGATGACGTCGAAGGGGCGGACGGCGATCAGCGTCTCGTTCAGGTAGCCGCGCGGGCTGACGCCGAGCGACGTGGACGCCACGAGCGTCCCGCCGGCGATCCCCACGATGTCCGCGATCAGGGTCAGCACCGGGACGACGAGGAAGAGCGCCAGCGCGCGCGGCAGGACGAGGTAGCTGACCGCGCCGAAGCCCATGGTCCGCAGCGCGTCGATCTCCTCGGAGACCTTCATGGTGCCGAGCTCCGCGGCGATGGCCGCGCCCGACCTGCCGCAGACGATGATCGCGGTCATGAGCGGCGCGAGCTCGCGTGTCACGGAGATGCCGACGAGGTCGGCGACATAGATGTTGGCGCCGTAGGTCGCGAGCTGCTTGGCGGCCTGGAACGCCATGACGAAGCCGACGAGGGTGTTGATGAGCAGGACGATCGGCAGCGCGTCGACGCCGGTCCGCTCGACGAAGGGGAGCGTGTCGCGCCAGTTGCCCCTGCTCGGCCGCCGCGCCACGCTGACCGCCGCCACGGACATCTGCCCGAGGAAGTCGACGATGAGCCGGGCCTCCTCGAGCACGGAGACGGTCGCGCGGCCGATCTGGTGGACCACGCCTTCCGCCTTCTTCTTCGCCGGGCGCGCGACCCGCTCGTTCCCGCCGTAGAGCTCGATGAGCGCCGCGAGGCGCTCGTTCGCCCCGGTGAGCTCGAGGCGAGCGCCCCGCTCCGCCAGCACCGCGCGGAGGTGCAGCAGGATCGACAGGACGCCGCCGTCCATGACGCTGACGCGCGCGAGATCGAAGGTGACGGTCCCGTCGCGGACGTCCGCGACAGCGGCCGACAGCTGCGACCAGAGCGCGTCGGCGTCGCGCATGCGCAGCTCGCCCTGCAGCGGGATCAGGCGTGCGGTCGAGGATCCCTGGTGAGGGACCAGCATCACTCCGGGCGTAACGAGCTCAGCGGTCGCCATGGGGGTTCTCTGGCGGCCAACTCAGCAGGTGTCGTGCCGGGGTTGGACCGGCAGGAAAACCTC
This sequence comes from Sorangium sp. So ce1153, assembly GCF_051521595.1. Taxonomy (NCBI): domain Bacteria; kingdom Pseudomonadati; phylum Myxococcota; order Polyangiales; family Polyangiaceae; genus Sorangium; species Sorangium sp. So ce1153. Next base: position 8,431,537 of record NZ_CP150361.1, on the reverse strand, counting down.
GACCGCCGGCGCCAGCGCGAGACGTTCTGACGCAGCTGTGGCGTTAGGACACGAGCGTGGGGACGCGGATGAACCCCGGCGTGGGCGCCAGGACAGCCTGGGGCAGGGAGGCCCGCCCGCAAGCGGGCGCAGGGCGCTTCACGATCCCGGTCGCCACGGCGCGGCGCTCGGTGGCGCTACGCGACCTCGTCTCCGAAGAGCGCGTCCATCTCCAGCTCCACCTCTCCGAATGGCTCTGCCCTGACCCGCTCACCGCGTTCGGCGGTCAGGATCAGCAGATAGCCTTCGGACGTCCACCGGTAGACCATCAGCGTCTGGTCCTCGGGATCCACCATCCAGTAGTGCGGCACCCCGCACCGCTGATAGACGCGCATCTTCTTCACCCGATCGTTGCGCGCGTTGGAGGGCGACAGCACCTCGCACACCCAGTCCGGCCGCACCAGGATCGGGGTCGTCGCCGGCAGCTCGGGCAATCGCTCCCGCCGCCATCCGAGCACGTCGGGCCGATAGACCTGGTCCTCCTCGAGCTGCACCTCGGTCTCGGTCACGATCCACCACCCGCCCGGGAGCCGCCCGCCCGGCCGCCGGTCGTAAGGATCGCCGATGCGGCCTCCGAGGACGCGCTGCGCCCTCCCGTGGGCGCCGCTGGGCACGGCCTTGCGCACGAGCTCACCGTCGAGGATCTCGTGAAAGCGCTGCTCCTCGGGGATGGCCAGCACATCGGCGAGGGTGGCCCGGGGCCCGAGCTTGACGGCGACCGGCATCCCGCGAGCATACCGCAGCCGCCGCTGGTCAGCCGCGGCCGGTGCTGGTCAGGGTACGAGCCAACCCCCTGGGGCGCTCCGGCCATGGCGGGCGAGCTGCCACAACTTCGCCACAACCTCTCCGCGTTCGTTCCTTGTGGCGGGCGCGGGCGCGCCTCGCGCGGGGGGTACTCCCATCGAGGCCTGCGACGGCAGCGCGTACGCCGGTCATTCTGGACCGATCGTTCTAGAACGATCAGTCCAGAATGACCGGCCGAGCACGCCGCGCAGCGCTCACCCCCACGGAGGTCCTGTGCAGGCGCAAGCTCCCTGTCTTCTCATCCCCTCATCGCCGGAATCCGGCGTGGAAACCGGCGTTCCCGAGCCCGCGGAGCGTCGTGGCGACGCCACGGCATCGCCCGCGGAGCGTCGTGGCGACGCCACGGCATCGCCCGCGGCCGGCGCCTCCGCCGGGCCCGAGGCGCCCGCGACCGCCGCCGCCGGGCCCACGGCGCCCGCCGGACACCCCGGCTGGACAGCCTCTCTCCTCGCGGAGCGGCCTGCCCCGGACCTCCGCGGCGACCTGTCCAGGTTCGGCGTCGGCGTCGGCCTCGCCTCGCTCTACGGCCTGGCGCTCGGCGCGCGGCAGGGCGGCGTGTCGTTCGCCCACCACGCCGCCGGCGTCCCTGCCGCCCTGGTCGCCGTCGCTTGCCTCGGCGTCCCGGCGCTGACGATCGTCCTGACCCTCTTCAACGCGCCGCTCGACGCGCCGCGCGCGCTGTCGGCCACGGCGCGCGCCGCCGCGGCCACGGGCCTCGTGCTCGGCGGCCTCGCGCCGGCCGCCGCGCTCTTCGTCGTCACGAGCGCGTCGTATGTGACCGCGGCGATCATGGGCCTGCTCGGCCTCGCGGTCGGCGGCGCCGTCGGCGTCGTTTTCCTCCTGCGCGACCTCCGGGACGCCCTCCAGCCCGACGGCGGTCTCCTCCGCCTGGCCGGGCACGGCGCTGCGCTCCTCGGGTTCGCGGGGTTCGCTGTCGCGCTCGCGCTGCGCGTCTGGTGGGGGACGCTCCCGATCCTGAATGGACGTGCCCTGTGAGCGCCGCCGTCATGGGCCGGCTCCTCCGCGCGCCGTCCGAGATCGCCGCGAGCTGCCGGGAGGACCGGGACATCCGCGCCATCGCGCTCGCGTCGCTCGGCGCCATCGCCCTCGGCTCCGCCGTGTTCGGCGGCGTGATCGGGAGCTTCCGGGGCCCGCAGCAGATCCTCTATGCGGCGATCAAGGTGCCGCTCGCGATGCTCGTCACGCTGGCGCTCTGCGCCCCGGCGTTCCACGCGCTCGCGGCCGTCCTCGGCCGCCCGTGGCCGATGCGGTCGATCATCGCCCTCGCCCTCGCGTCGGCGGGCCGCTCCTCGCTCGTGCTGCTCGCTTTCGCGCCCGTGCTCTGGCTGCTCATCGACCTGGGGCTCGGCTACCACGCCTCCTCGGTCGCCGCCTGGCTCGCCTACGCCGTCGCGGGCCTCGCCGCGCTCGGCGTGCTCGTGCGCGGCATCGGCGCGGGCCGGGGCCGCGCGCTCACCGCGCTCGCCTTCATGGCCGTGTTCTTCGCGGTCGGCGGCCAGGCCGCGTGGATCCTCCGGCCCTACCTCGGGCGGCCGAGCGCGAAGGTGGTCCCCTTCCTGCGCGCCCGCGAGGGGAGCTTCCCCGACGCGCTCTTCCGGAGCTTCCGATCTGCGCGCGGGATCTACGACGACGCCGTGTACCCGCCCGATCCGGACGACTACCCGTGCGGCTACCCGTACCCGTATGAGAGCCAGGAGTGCCCCGCGGGCGACGGCCCGACGGAGGGCGCGCGATGAGCCTGCGCGACCTGGCGGTCCTGTACCTGATCGCGGGGCTCGCGTGCGCCGTGGCGGTCTACCGCGCCGCGCGCTCCAGCGCCGACGGCGCGCGCGGCGCGCGCCACCGCGCCGCCTTCTCCGCGGCGCTCTGCGTGCCGCTCTGGCCGCTCTGGGCGCCCGTCGCGCTCACCGCGAGCGCGAGCCGCGGGGAGCCCGGCGGCAGCCCGGGCACCGCCGCCGCGGCCGCGCGCGTGCAGGGCGCGCTGCGCGAGGGGGTCAGCGCGTGCGCCGGCACCTCGTTCGAGGCGCTCCTTTCGCGCGAGGCCGCCTCGCGGATCGAAGCCGAGGTGACGCGCGCCGCCGCCCGCCACGCCGAGCTCGACGCGCTGCTCCGCCAGAGCGGCTTCGACGAGGCCGCCGCCGCGGCGCGCGTCGCCGAGATCGAGCGCGGCGGCGCGCCTGGGCGCGCCCTGGCGACGGCGCACCTGCACCTCGAGAACATCCGGCGCCTGCGGGCGATGCGCGACCGCGACGCCCGCGCCCTCGAGGAGCTCGCCGACCTCGTCCAGGCGCTCCGCACGCAGCTCGTCCTGGCGCGCTTCGCCGGATCCACGGTCGAGGGCGTCGGTGGTATCGTGTCCGAGGTCTGGGCGCGCGTGGAGGGCCTCGGCGCGGCGATCGACGCGCACGGCGGCGCCGGGTACGAGGAGCCGATCGAGACGTGAGCAAGCACATCCTGGTCGTCGACGACGAGGCGCGCATCCGCGAGGTCCTGCTCTACGCCCTGCAGAAGGAGGGCTACACCGTGACGGCGGTGGCGGACGGGCGCGCCGCGGTCGAGGCGGCGGGGGCGGGGGGGGTCGACCTCGTGGTGCTGGACGTCATGCTCCCCGAGCTCGACGGCCTGGAGGTGTGCCGGCGCCTGCGCGCCGCGAGCCGGACGCCGATCCTGTTCCTGTCGGCGCGCGCGGACGAGGTCGACCGGATCGTCGGCCTGGAGCTCGGCGGCGACGACTACCTCACGAAGCCGTTCTCGCCGCGCGAGCTCGTGGCGCGCGTGCGCGCGCTGCTCCGGCGGGCCGAGGCGCCGCCTCCCGCGTCGCCGCCGGAGGCGCGCGCGGCGGTGCTCCGCCACGGCCCGATCGAGGTCGACACCGACCGCCACGAGGCGCGCTACCTCGGCCAGCCCGTCTCGCTCACCGCGACGGAGCTCGGCGTGCTCGGCGCGCTCCTCGAGCGGCCGGGGGTGGTGCTCTCGCGCGGGCAGCTCATGCAGCGCGCCTACCGCTACGACAACCTCATCACGGAGCGCACCATCGACACCCACGTCCGCCGGATTCGCGCGAAGTTCCGCGCAGTTGGGGGCGATCCGATCGCGACCGTCCACGGCGTGGGCTACAAGGTGAACGGGGCGTAGCCGGGCCGCGCGATGCCACGCCCTACGAGGTGCCGGGCCCCGCGATGCCAGGCCGTGCGACGCGAGGCCGTACGATGATCGAGCGCCTGCGCCGGGAGCTCGGCCGGATCCGCGTCCGGCTGCTGGTCGTCAACCTGGTGGTGCTGCTCGTGCCGGTGGCGGGGCTCGAGTTCGCGCGGCTCTACGAGCGGCAGCTCCTCGGCTCGCTGGAGCGCGACATGGAGAACCAGGCGGTCCTCGTGGCGGCGATGCTCGCGTCGGGCCTCGACCGGGGGCTCGAGCTCGACGCGCCCGAGCACGGCGACGTCCTGACCCAGGCCGCGCGGCGCACGCGCACGCGCGTCCGGATCCTCGATCGGGCGGGCGCGGTCGTCGTCGACTCGCACGAGAACGGCCCGCCCGAGGGGCCGGAGCCGGCGCGCCCCGTGCTCATCCCGACGCGCAGCTATCGCGGCCATGGTCCGAGCTCGGCCGACCTCATCGAGCTGGCCGAGCGGGTGCAGCCGATCGCCCAGGGGGCGCGCGAGCGCTGGTCCGAGGTCCTGGATCGTCCCGAGGTGCACGAGGCGCTCGCGGGGCGCCGCGCCGCGCGGACGCGCGTCCGGGAGGAGCCGCCGGCGGTCTTCCTGTTCCTGGCCGAGCCGATCCGCCGCGGCGGCGAGGTGCTCGGCGCGGTCTACGTGGTCCGCTCGACGCAGCCGGTGCTCGTGGAGCTGCACCGGATCCGGTCGGGCCTCATCCGGGTGCTCGTGGTCGCGAGCCTGTTCACGGGCCTCGTGACGCTGGCGCTCGCGTGGACGATCTCGAGGCCGCTCGGCAAGCTCTCGCGCGCGGCCAAGCGCATCGCGGCCGGCGAGCGCGACATCGTGGTGCCGGTGTCGGGGAGCGGCGAGGTCCGCGAGCTCGGCGCGTCGTTCGCGGCGATGAACGAGCGGCTCGGGGCGCGGCTGCGGTACATCTCGGACTTCGCGGCGGACGTCGCGCACGAGTTCAAGTCGCCGCTCACGTCGATCCGGGGGGCCGCCGAGCTGCTCGACGAGGGGGCGGCGGACGATCTCGAGGCGCGGCGGCGCTTCCTGCGGAACATCGAGCTCGACGTGGCGCGGCTCGACCGGCTCGTGTCGAGGCTGCTGGAGCTCAGCCGGATCGAGGCCTCGAGCGAGGCGATGACCGTGCTCGACCTGGAGGCGCTCGCGGCGCGCGTGGTGGAGCGGTGCGAGAGCCCGGAGAAGCCGGTGGTGCTGCGGTACGAGATGCCGAAGCGGCTGCTGCGGGCGCGGCAGACGGACCTGGAGACGGCGCTCCTGAACCTCGTGGACAACGCGGTGAGGTTCTCGCCGGACGGGGAGGCGGTGGTGGTGGCCGTGGAGGAGGGGGCGGGCGGGGAAGGCGCGGAACGTGGGAGAACGGCGAGGATCTCGGTGCGCGACCGGGGGCCGGGGATACCGGCGCAGCACCAGGCGCGGATCTTCGACAGGTTCTTCACGACCGACGAGAGCCGCAACGGGACGGGGCTGGGGCTGGCGATCGTGAAGAGCGTGGCCGAGGCGCACGGCGGGGTGGTGACCGTGGAGAGCGCGCCGGGGGAGGGGGCGCGGTTCGTGGTGGAACTGCCGGTGCGGCGGTAGGGGAGGGGGGAGGGCGGGCTGCGGGCAGCGCGGGCCGAGGCAGGCTTCGAGGAGACTCAGCCGGCCAGCACCTTCCGGATCTGCGGTTCGAACACCGTCCAGAAGAACCGCACCGATTCGACTATCTGCGCGCGGTAGGGCGCGAGGTCGTTCCAGTATTCCCCTGTCGCGCGCTCGTAGCGGTATGCGGGCCACCAGGCGGCGGTGGTGGCGAGCTGGTGCTGCTTGAGGAGGTTGGCCTCTCCGAACGCCGCACGAAACCTCCTCGACAGATCCTTGCCGTGGTCGAGATCGCAATGTGTCCACACCCCTGTGTAGGGGCAGCTGGGAGACATCGTGAAATTGAGATGTCTCGATTTGTGCCACTCCAGGCCGATCCCGACCTTCGGCTCGAGCTCGCCTTCGAACGATTCGAGCCATTCTGGCAAGATCAAGAAGATCTTCGGCCAGTCCTCTTCCAGTGTTTTGTAAACCTGGATGTCCGGAGACAGCTCGGCGGCGAGCCCGGCGATGTCATCTGCGCAAGAGCACAGAAAGGCGTGCGCGAGCTCGGCGGCGGGCTCGCCGAGGGCGGCCCACTCCTCGATGAGCTCCTGATGCCGGAGATAGAATACGGCACGCGGATCGTCGATGCGGTTCATTGGAACTCCCTCTCCAGTGTGGCAAGATAGTTGGACGCCACCTCGCGTCCGTGCGCCGTCGCGCCCTTCCCCGGCGCGCAGGCCAGCGCGTCGCGGAGCATCACGGCGAGCTCGGCGTAGCTCATCGTCTTGAACGCCTCCCGCGCGTCCCCCGTCGCCGTCACGGGCGCTCGTCCCGATGGGGACAGGAAGACGAACAGGGCACCTGGCTCTGGACCGAAGCTCTCGTAAAGCTTGTCGCATTGCCGCGGCTGTTCATGTGCATCGATCTTGTTCGCGATCACGAGGTAGAGCCCAGGTCCAGCGACGACGACATCGGCGTGGACCTTGCCCTTGCTCACCTCGAGGTCGGGCCGGGCGCGGTTCAGCTCGGCTGTCGGCGGATCGGGCGTGCAGCGGCGGAGCAGCGCCTCGAGGAAGCCAGAGCCGAAGCCGTGTCGGCCCTGAGGATCGAGCAGCCACGCCAGCAGCGCAGAATGATACGGCTCCTGTCGACTTTGCCCGAGGATGCTCAGGAGATCGTCCGGTCCGGCCGCCCAGTGGCCATCTCTCAGCAGCGCCTCTTGCTCGGCGCGGAGCTCGGTGAGCTGTGTCTCCCACGCGGCGACCTGTGCCGCGCGGGTCTCCTGCTCCCTCGCCACGATGGCACGCCATTCGGTTGCGAGGTCGGCGATCCGGGACTCGTCCGCCTCGGGCCCTGACGCGAAGAATGCCATGTATCTACTCCACCCTGTCCTCTCTGCGGACCCATGTGCCGCCTCGCGTACACGGGCCGTGGCCGGCGGCGGCCGCCTCCCCAGCTCGTCCCGCACGCCGCCCACTCCAGCGCGAGCCGCGGACGCGGCGGTCGCTCACGGGGAGCTCGAAGCGGGCCACCAGGGCCAGCAGTCCGTCCCGGGTGAGATGGGTCAGAAGGTCTCGCTTGGCCGGCATGGGTGGGAGCAGAGTACGACCGCACCGGATCGACAAGCAATGCCGAGCGCTTCACATAAGCCGCCGCGAGCGCTCGGTTGCCGGCGAGGGTGTCAGAGCATGGCCGCCGTCGGCCTACCTCTGCGGCTGTCGCTTCGCCCGCGTGCTGGGCGGCCTACCGCGCGTCACCGCGGGCAGAGCGGCGCGGCGCAGCAGGACGCCGGGCTCGACACCGAGCGCGTCGGCCAGCCGGACCAGGACGACGACCCCCACCGCCGCCGCGCCCACCAGGCGCTCGCGCCGGCCGACCGCCCTTCGGCACGCGGAGGCGCGCGATGAAGCTCGCCCCCACCGACGTCGCCGCGATGTCCGACGCGGCCCTGCTGGAGCTGGTGCGCGGTCTCCCTGAGCTCGGCCGCCGACCCCTCCCCGCCGAGGACCTCCCGTCCCGCGCGCGCCAGTCGCCCGTCGCGCTGGCGGAGCGCGCCGAGCTCGCCCTCCATGAGGCGACCCGCCTGGCTGCCGCCTTCGAGCTCGGCCGGCGCGTTCACGCCGCCCGCGCGCGCCGCCCGAAGCGCCTGCGGCCCCTCCAGGATCACGTCATCGTGACGCCTGCCGGGCGCTTCGCCTCGGTCTTCCGCGCTGGCTCATCCCGCTGAACGACGCTGCCAGCGGCTGTGGTCCGCGACCTCGCGCCAGGGCTCTGCCGCTGCCGTGAGATCACCTCACCCGCCAGCCGAGGGAGCCCATGCGACCCGTCTCCGCCACGACGGGGTGCGCGTCGATGGGCTTGAGCAGACGCCGCAGCGCCTGCTGAACGTCCGCCGGATTGATCGCGCGCGGCCGCAGCGTCGAGTGCTTCCTCGGTTGTTCCAGGTGGAGCACGACCCGCAGCTTCCTCGCGCCGAGCACGGCGGTGGCCATCTTCGCCTCCTCGGCGTCGCTGGCGTTGATCTTCGCCGGGAGCATCGCGGCGAGCGTGTCGAAGACCTTGCGCGCGACCTCATCGTCGAGCTCGGAAGGCTTCGTGCGCTCGTGGGCTCTGTAGTCTTTGACCTCGATGAGCCACGCCGTCCGATCAGGATCCACGGCGAGCAGATCGACCGACTTGATCCCGTCCCGCATCGCCGAGAACTGCTTGCGGTAAAACTGCCAGTCGTCGTACTTGCTCGCTCTCCACGTGCTCGGAAAGTCGAAATCGAGGCCATCGACGGCGACGGTCGGCATCGCTCAGGCTCCCGGGCTCAGGAAGCGGTCGGATTGCTCGAGCTCCTCGTCGAGCGCAGCGATGGCGCCCATGTCGTCCACGGACGGGCCTTGCTGCACGGACACGCCGGCGTCCGACAGGTGCAAACCGAAGAAGCGCGCGTCGACCTGCCGGTCCCCAGCGGCGAGCAGCATCTCGATCTCGCGGAGCAAGAACAGGCTGTGCGTCGCGATGAACACCTGGATCCCGCCGAGGCTCAGATCGACGATGCTGCTGGCGACCCTCTTGATGATGCGCGGGTTGAGGTTCGCCTCCGGCTCGTCCCAGAACAGGCAGCCCTTGTCGAGCAGCGCTCCGGTCGCGATGAGGCGAGCGAGCATGCCGAGCTTGCGGAGGCCCTCCGCGACGAGCGGCATCTCCATGCGGCCGCTCCCGCTGCGAAAGTAGAATCGACCGTTCTTGTCGAGCTCGATCGACCCGCCCATCGCCTCCTCCAGCGGCTCGAGGAGCTCCCGGACGCGCTTCTCCTTGATACCCCGCTTCAGCGGCGCGCCGAGGAGAAGGCAGGTGTCGCGCCATGTCTCGTCGAACTCGAGATAGTGGTTCTCGTAGACGGACACGAAACCCGGGTAGATGGTGAGGAGCTCCCGGGTGGGGAGGTAGGCCGGCGCGGCGTCGATCCACGCCGCGGGGAGGGTGTCGATCGTCACGTCCGACTTGCTCTGCGTCGAGAAGCCGAACGAGATGTTCCAGGCCTCGTCGCTGCAGGTCATCCGCACGTCGCAGCGCTCGCGGCCTTGCCGCCGCCGCGCGAGGCGCCCCAGGGCCTCGGGGCGGAATACGCTCACGAGCTTGTCCGCGAGCCGGGTCTGCAAGGCGGCCTTGGTAGGGGGGGCGGCGCTCGGCTTGCGCCCCTCCTCCCAGCTCGTCGCGAGGGTCGCGTAGGCGAGCTTCAGCGCGTGGGTCTTCCCCGTGCCGTTCTCCCCCACGAAGACGTTCAGGTGCTCGCCGAAGTCGAGCTCCGCATCGCTGAAGACGGTGAAGTTCTTGACGTGAAGTGACCTGATCATGGGGTGCCTGCAAACAGGTCGAGCTGGTGCTTCTCTCCCGGGGCCCCGCTGCCGTGGCGCGAGCCGCTGCACCGTAGCCGGACCAGCTTCGCCCAACAAGCGCCGACCACCGAGGCGCGATGCGGGACAGCTCCTCCGCTCCTGTTGGCCGCCCGCCCCCCGCCGCCGAGCCTCCCCGTCGGACCGCCCCCACGGCATCCGGCCGGCAGCTCCGTCGACGTCGCTTTCCTGCCATGTCGCCGGCCGAACGCCCAGACACAGCGTCCGTCGTCCTCTCCTGGCCAGAGCGATGCCAACCTAGCTATCCCCCCGACATCCCTCGCTCTTCTCACCACGCCTTCCCTCGCGCTACCCGCCGCACGGCAGGAATCCGACACGATAGCTTCTTCTATGAACCATCTTCCCATCCAGTTTGCTCTGGACGCCTCTCTTCACATCATGAATAGAGGACGCTTGCCCGTCTGGCATTCCAGCGCAATCCCGCGCTCCTGCCACGGACGAGGGTGATCTCATGAGCAAATACACCGCCTCTGAAGTGATCCAGCTCCCCCGCTTCACGGCCGTCGGCGCGATGGCGCTCGGCGAGCAGCTCCTCAGCGCGGCGAAGCCCGTGAAGAAGCAGCTCGCGAAGGGCATCGCGCGGGTGCTCGCGGCGCTGTCGTCGCGCCACGGCGAGCTCGCGTCGGCGCTGCGCGATCAGGTGTCGCTCGCAGAAGGAGGGGAGGAGAGCGAGGATGCCGTCCAGTGCGACCGCGTCCTCGACAATTGCTGGAGCGCGCTCAACGACTTCCTGACCGCGTTCACCAAGCTGCCGCCCGGCGCGCCCGAGGTCGCGGAGGCGAGCGCGCTCAAGGCGGCCCTCTTCACCGGAGGGCTCAAGTTCCTCCAGCTCACGTACGTCCTGCAATGGTCCGAGAGCGAGCTGCGGATCCAGCGGATCCACAAGAACGGCCTCGACGCGCGCATCGAGGCGCTCGGCGGCAAGCGGTTCCTCGCCGCCCTGGAGGCCGCGCACGCCGCCTACGGCAAGGCGCTCGGCGTCACCGCGCCGGCCGCCGCCGCTGCGGGGGCGCCGCCGAGCGTGCGCGAGGCGCTCGACGCCTTCACCGAGGCGCTGCGCGCGTACGTGATCAAGGTGATGGGCGCGGTCGAGCCCGACGAGCCGGAGACGCAGGAGCTCGCCGACAGGCTGCTCGCGCCCCTCGCGAGCTGGAGCGTCGGGCCGAGCGGCCGGGGCGCAGCCCGCAAGAACGGCAAGCCCGAGGGCGAGCCCGCGGCGCCCGGCGTGCCGCTTCCGCCGGATGTGCAAGGCACCGAGCCGGCGCCGGCCGACCTCTGAGCCCCCTCGCGTGATGCACGCTCGCTGCTGACGCAGCGAGCCCCTCCGCGCGTTCCCCTCATCACCCCGCCTCAGGCGCGCGCTTCCGTCGCCCGCCGAACTGTCCACGGCGCCAGCAGCGTCCGGGCGTTCCGTCCGGCCCCGTTCTGCCCGCCGCGGTCTGCCGCGGAGCGAGCGGCGACCGTAGCCTGTGCCAGGTCACCTTGATCTGTGCCAGAGGAGGGGGGTCGAACACTGGCTCAAACGCAATGCATTGCGACACACCGGGGTCCGGACCCCTCGAGATCGCTCCGCACTGCGTCTTCGAGAGCAAAACTGTGCCAAAATTCGCGCTTCAATGCGTAATTCTGTGCCAGGGACCCCGCGAATGCCCTCGATCTTGTGCCAGATGGGGGGTCCGGACCCCTCCGGACCGCAAAGCAGAGCGCTCGCGAGGGGTCCGGACCCCTCCGGACCGCAAAGCAGAGCGCTCGCGAGGGGTCCGGACCCCTCCGGACCGCAAAGCAGAGCGCCTGCCGAGGGTCGGGAACGCTCCTCGGCGGCTCGCGGAGCAGACTACAGGGGCGGGGTGCTCGTGCTGGTCAGGGCGGGTCGGTGCGGAAGACGGCCTCGAGGTCTACCAGGGTCGCCATGAGCCGGGCGATGTTCTGCTCGGAGCGCGAGTACACGATATCGATGTCGAGAGTATTCACCGGGACGCCCTGCAACGCAGCAGCCATGCCTCCCACAACGATGATCTCGACATGATGGTGTACCAGCGCGTGCAGGATGTCAGCGAGCGCCATCGGATGGCGCGCGCACGCTCATGACCAGATCGATCGAGCTCTGCACCTGCGCCAGCCGCTCCGTGGGGGACAGGCTGAGCATCCAGCGCACGAGGGAGCGGTCCACGCCGTTCTCGTCGTAGGGGCTGTCGTCTCGCTCCCCAGCGGCATGGTCCAGAGGTTTGGCCACGCTCCGAATCTAGCACCAGGCGGGCCGGCAAGCTGCGGGGACGCTGCCCCGTCTTCCCATCGTCAACCCGCCCCGGGAGCACGCTCCCGCCCCCGTCTGTGGGGGGTTCCGCCGCGAGGAACGTTCCGTCCAGCTTCCTGCCGCCGCCACCCAGCGAGCAGGGCGCGCCCGTGACGTCGCAGGCAACCAGCGCGGGATCGTGGTCGCCACCATGGATGTGCTGGGCCGCAAGGGCCGAAGGAGGCGCCAGCGGCTGTCCGGCTGGCGCTCGGCGGGTCCTGGTCTGACGCGGCGCGGATGTCGGCTCGATCCTGGAGCCCGCCCCGCTCTTCGAACGCCGCGTGGCCTGTGCTAGCGTCCGGCGCCCGCGAAGGAGGCCACCTTGCACGTACCGAAGATTCTCCGGATCCGGATCGAGAAATTCCGGCGCATCCAGGAAGCACTCGAGATGGACTTGACCACGCCCCGGGGAGACTCAGTGCAGCAGGCCGTCTTTGCCGGTCCCAACGGCTGCGGGAAAACCAGCGTGATCGAGGCGGTGCTCCTCGGCTTGGGGATGGGCCCGCTCATCGTGCGCGACCTCGAGCGCTCCCGCAGGGAAGAGCACTGGCGTGTCGTCGTGCCCGAAGGTGCCATCATCGAGATAGACGTCGCCATCGACGGTGCGAATCCAACCACCTGGATCCGCACGGCCGATAAGCACGTTCACCGTCTCCCGGACGGCGCGGAGGAGCCGATCCCTCCTCAGTGGTTGCAGTTCCTGGCCGTCGAATACTTCTCTTCATGGCGCGCGCCGGAGCTGGTAGGCCCGATCAAGCCGCTGGTCGGGCGCGGCGGGCGTCCCACGGACAACGAGACCAATCGCCTGTGGCGGCTCAAGCAACGGATCAACGACGAGCGCGCGCGAGGAGGGTACAAGGGGACCCTGCCGGGGCTCGGAAAGGCGGATGCATGGCTCAAGCGGCTCAACGAGGCGTGGAGCCGCTTCCACGGGGACGACGGCACCCGCATCGACGCCCAGATCGTCGAGCCCGACGATGAAGAGCTGCTCGCCGACCTCTTCGTGGTGTCCGGGGACGGGAGAAGGATCTGCTCCATTGACCAGATCAGCTCGGGCGAGGTCGAGCTCCTCTCCTTTGCGGGCTGGATCATCCTCAACGACTGGAAAGGCGGCCTGCTCGTCATCGATGAGCCCGAACTGCACCTGCACCCGCAATGGCAGGCGACGATTCTACCGGCCCTCCACGCGCTCGCCCCGGACGTGCAGATCCTCGTTGCCTCGCACGCGGATGCGGTCTGGGACCAGACGGCCAGCTACGCGCGCTTCCTCCTCGTGCCGGACACCGATCCCCGCTCGCGCGCATGGCGGGAAGCGCAGCCTCTTCCGCGCACGCAAGAGGCCTCATGAAGCCGTCTTCGGACGTGACGGGCCTGTACCGGAATTTCCCTGTCTATCTCTGGGTCGAGGACGAGGAGACGCGCACGTATCTCCAGACGGCGTGGGAAGGTGAGTCGCACATCAAGGTCCTCGTCGCCGGTGGTCACGGATACCTGCACGCCGTCGTGAATGCCGCACGCAATGACTACAACACGCACGTCTTTGGCTTTCGCGATCGAGACTTCGGCGTCTCCAATCGGGCACGGTGGGACGAGAACACCGTGGTGATCCTGACGGCGGATGTCGTCGAGATCGAGAACCTGCTCCTCGACCCGGATGCCATCGCCGCCTGCCAGGTCAACACCTCGAGCCTCAACGCTGCGCAGGTCGAGCAGGAGCTCACGATGCTGGCGACGCCGCTCACCTGGTGGATGAGCTGCCGCCGTACGATCACAGAGATCCGGGATGCGGTCGTCGACGACTTTCTGGAACATCCGGGGCGGGATCGCGTCAAATCGCAAGGTGACGCGCAGGCCGCCATCACCGGGAGCCCGTGGTGGTCGCGAGTCCTTCCCACGCTGCATCCAACCTGGGGTAACGCGGACATGATCACGAGGAAGCTCACGGATCACGAGGCCAGCTACCGTGCGATGCTCAGCACAGGCGCGTGGCGGCAGGAGTTCTCCGGGAAGGAGCTCCTGCGCGACCTCACGACCAGGATCTGGACCAGGAAGCGTCCGAAGGATCCTGAATGTCGTCTCACGTTCGTCCAGGAGATCGCCAGAGCTCAACTCGCGCTGAATCGGGTGCCACAGGAGATCCGCGAGCTGCGGACCACACTCCGGCGTCGCATTGGTCACTGAGTACGGGCTCTCTTTCGCCAGATCTACCGCGGCGCCACCTCACCCAGGCGTGCCGAGCGTCGAGAGCGAGACCGGCCGCGCGCCCGCCGCGGGGGCCGCCACGATCGCGCCGCTCACGGGAACCACGCCGCGATCTGCACCGTCTCACGCGCCGCACCGGCCAGGCCTTCGTTGCCCCTGAGGGCGGCGATGAGCGGCCCGACCTGGACCGCGCCCGCACGCCCCCGCTTCCCTCTCCCTTCCCCCCGTGCGACCATCGCGCCGTCATGGGCAAGGTCACCGCGCTTCACATGGACACCATTACCGAGAAATCCGGCCACCAGATGACCGGAATGGCGGTGAGCGTGTGCCTCACCCCCGCCGCCCCGAGCCCGTTGCCGATTCCCTATCCGACGATGGGCACCGTGGCCGAGGGGGTCATCGACCCGTGCATGCGCACCAAGATCGAGGGCGCGAAGATCCTCACCGTGGGCGGCTGCATGAAGGCGTGCCACGGCAACGAGCCCGGCACGCTCAAGGAGGTCGTCAGCCTCAACACCGGCGGCCCCTGCTTCCCCTGGCTCGGCGCGCCCAACGTGCTCATCGAGCTCGGCATGGCCGGCATCACCGGCAGCATGGGCCAGATGAACAAGTCGATCACCGTCGGCGCGGGCGCGACAGCGAGCAGCGCCGGAGGCAACGCCGGCGGCGGAGGCGGCGGCGGAGGCGGCGCCGGCGGCCCGGGCGGCGGCGGGCCGCAGGGCGGCGGCAACGGCGGCGGCGGGGGCGGCGGGAGCAACCAGGGCGCAGGGCCGCCCAGCCCGCCCGCGGCGCCAGGCGCCGACGGCCAGGCCGACGCGGGGCACCCCGTGGACATCGTCACCGGCACGATGTTCACGCCGCCGGAGACCGACTTCCTCCTGCCAGGACCCCTGCCGGTCAGCTGGATCCGCACCTACCGCACCTCCTCGGTCCAGCGGGACTGCGGCATCGGCCGCGGCTGGTCCCACTCCCTGTGCTGGCAAGCCGAGTTCCAGGGGGACCGGCTCACCCTCATCGACGAGACCCTCCGCGCGACGACCCTCGTCGCCCCAGCCGGCGACGTCCAGGCGCTGCTCCCCTTCGGCCGGCGCGTGTACTGGGAAGGCGACGCCCTCGTCGTCGATCTCGACGACGGCATCCTCCGCGTCCTCGCGCGCGGCCAGGCGCCAGGCATCTTCCGGCTCGCGCAGCTGCGCGACCGGTCAGGCAACCTCGCGGACATCACCTGGGACGACCGCGAGGTCGTCCAGATCGTGGACTCGGTCGGCCGCCGCGCCTGGCTGGTCCGGGAGGGCCAGTACAGGAGCTGGTGGGTCGCCGCGACCGGCGCGGACGGCGTGGAGCACACGAAGCGCCTCGTGACCTACGAGCTCGACTCGAGGGGCGACCTCGCCCGCGCCGTCGACGCAGGCGGCGTCGAGACGCGGTATTCGTACGACGACGAGCACTACCTCGTCCTGGAGCAGCAACCGGGCGGCCTCCGGTACAACTTCGTGTACGCCGACGTCGCGGGGGAGCGGCGCTGCGTGGAGACCTGGGGAGATCTCGAGGGCGCCGACATCCTCCAGGAGATCGGCGCGCCGGAGGCCTCGATGGCGCCGGCGGCGCGGCCAAGAGGCCTCTTCCACATGCGCTTCCAGTACGGGCCCGGATCCCACGAGACCACCGTCATCGACGGCCTCGGGTACAGGTTCCACTACAAGGGGAACGCGCTCGGCCTCGTGGAGCGGTACCAGGATCCGGCGGGGCAGCAAAAGCACCTCTCCTACAACGCCGTCGGCCAGGTCGTCTCCTCCACCACGCCGGACGGGACCGAAAGGAGCGCCTATGACGCGATGGGGCGACTCGCTTCCTTCACCGACGCGATGGGCCGGTCGTTCAGCCTGAAGCGCCGCGAGGACGGCGCCATCCTCGAGGTGCGCGACCCAGCGGGCGCCCGGTACACCTTCGATGTGGGCGCTGACGGACAGATGCTCGAGCGCACCGACCCGCTCGGGGCGAAGACCCGGTATGAATACGACAAGCGCGGGAGGGTGGTCGCCATCGTCGCGCCCGACGGCTCCGCCGAGACCTTCGAGCACGACGCCCACGGGAACCTCGCCGCGCGCACGCTGCCGGGCGGCGGGACATCGCATTACACGTACGACCTCTTCGGCCAGCTCGTCCGCGTCGAGATGCCTGGCGGCGCTGCGGTCGAGATCAACTACGACAGCCGGGGCCTCCCGGTGCGGGTCCGGGCGCCGGGCGGCGTCGTCGTCGAGACGACGTTCAACGACGCGCGCCGCCCCGTGTCGGCGCGCCATCCGGGCGGCGGCGTCTCGTCGGCGCGCTATGTAGGGCACCTCGTCGTGGAAGAGACGCAGTCGGACGGCAGCCGGTACCGGCTCGGCTACGACGCGCGCGGGCGGCTCACCTGGGTCAGGAACCCGGCGGGCGAGTCGCTCACCATCGAGCGGGACGCCTGCGGCCGCGTGGTCCGGACGAGGACGTTCTCCGGCGTCGAGACGACCTACGAGCACGACGTGCGCGGCCGCATCGTGCGCGCCGAGGTGGCCGGAACCACCGTCCGGAAGATCGCCTATGACGCCTGCGGCGACGTGATCCGGCGGGAGGACGGCGACGTCGTGACGGCCCTCGAGTACGACGACCGCGGCTTCCTCCGCCGCGGCGCGCGCGGCGCGACCGAGGTGCTCCTCGAGCGCGACGCCGCGGGGCGCATCGTGAGCGAGGAGCAGCGGGTCGGGGGGTGGCGTTACCGCGTGGATCGGGCGTTCAACGCGAAGGGCTGGGCCACCGCCAAGCGCTACTCGACGGGGTGGCAGGTCCAGATGGGCCGCGGGCCGAGCAGCGGTATCGAGTCGATCACGCTCGAGTCAGCGGCCGGCGTGGAGCGGATCCTGCGCGAGGTCGACGCCCACGGCCGGGAGACGGCGCGCGTCCGGGAGGACGGGTATGCCATCCGCACCGAGCGCGACTCCATGGGTCGCCCGGTGGTCACGGCGCTGGAGGACGCCGCGGGGCAGCCGGTCCGCGCGCGCCGCTACGCCTGGAGCAAGACCGGTCCGCTCGAGCAGATCGTCGACAGCACCTCGGGCAAGCGCACGTACGAGCTCGACGTCTACGGACGGCCGCTCGCGGTGAGCGGGCTCGGGGCCCAGGAGCAGATCCGCTACGACGCGAACGGGACGCCGCTGCGCTCCGCCGAGGACCGGGTGGGGCCAGGCGGGCGCTTGCTCCGCACGGCCGCCGCCGCCTTCACGTGGGACGCGCAGGGCCGGCTCGCGTCGCGAACGGCCGAGGGCGGCGCCGGGAGCTGGACCTACGCGTACGACGGGCTCGACGCGCTGGTGCGCGCGGCGCGGAGCGACGGGCTCGTCGTCCAGTACCACGTCGACGCGTTCAACCGGCGGCTCGGCGAGGTGCGGAGCGACGGGGCGAGCACGTGGTTCGGCTGGGACGATCAGACCCAGGTCGAGGAGGTGAGCAGCAGCGGCGCCTCGGTGCGGCGGGTGTTCGCCGATGACGAGATCACCCCGCTGCTCGAGGGCAGCGACGCGGGCGTGTGGAGGAGCGTCGTCACCGACGCGACCGCGACGCCGTGGCTGATGGTCGACCCGACCGGCGCCGCGACGGGCCAGGAGCTGGGCGCGTTCGGCGCGGTCACCCGGCGGGAGGGGCCGTTCACCGCGATCCGGTTCGCCGGGCAGCGCCACGACGAGCTCACCGGGCTCACTTACCACCGCGCCAGGTACTACTCCCCGGAGCTCGGCACCTTCACCACGCCCGATCCGCTCTGGATCGACGCCTCCATGTTCGAGCTGGCGTTCGTTCCCAACGTCACGCTCTGGGTGGATCCGCTCGGCCTCGCCATCCTGCTCCTGAGCGACGATCCGAAATGCGTGAGCGGCGCGAACGCGCGCCGGGCGGCCACGGGGCAGAACATCGTTCACTATAGCCAGCTCGGGAATCCGAGGGCGCTTGCCGGCGAGACCGAGCTCTACGTTTACGGGCACGGATCGCCGGGGATGATCGAATACGCGGATCGGAGCGGCACGTTCACGGGGTCGACGATGACCGGCCAGCAGCTCGCAAGCGGCATCCGGGACTCCGGCTTCACGGGCAGCAGGATCCACATGACGGTCTGCCATGGCGGCACCGATCCCCCCGGCCGGCCGGGCGGCTCGATCGCGCAGTCGGTGGCGGACGCGACCGGCGCGACCACGGTGGCCTGCGTCGGCGACATGATGGACGACCACCCCACGATACCGGGCGTCACGATCGCCGGCCCTGCCGGTTCGATGCAGCCGTTCAACCGCCGCTTCTGATATCGAGGTCTTATGACATCCGTCTGTGCGAGCCTGTCCACGCCGTTCTCATCCCCCCGGGAAGACGTCGTCTTTTGCGCCGCGTTCGCGCTCGCCTGGGAAAAGCTGCGGGCGAGGTTCGGCCCGATCGGCATGGAGCCCCAGCCGGCCCTGGCCGACGCGCTGAACGCGGCGACGCTCGGGGCCGAGGTGGTGGACCCGGCGTGGAGCGTGTCGGGCGCCGGGTTCGGCGGGGAGGGCGTCGTGGAGGCGCTGCGCGCCGAGCTCTTCTCGAAGTTCCCCGAAGCGAAGCCGGAGTACCTGCCGGAGGCGATGTCGGCCGACGACCTGCTGGCGTATGGCTACCTGAGCAAGATCCTGAAGTTCGAGACGCGCTTCGCGGTGCGGGAAGGGACGTTCAAGAGCTCACGGGTCCGAGCTTTCGGGCTGGACAACAGGGCGTTTGGCCCGGACCCGGCGCGCAGGGCGCAGGTCGTCGTGCACGACTGGGCGGCGCAGGAGGACTTCGTGATCGAGCTCGTCGCGGACGATCCAGACAGCCGCGTCCTCGTCGCGCAGGTCGCGCCGGCGGAGACGCTGGCGGCGACGGTGGCCAGCGCGGTCGCCCGGCTCGATAGGCTTCACGGAGAGGCGCGGCAGGTGGCGCCGGACGAGGCGCTCTCGATCCCGCGGCTGAAGCTCGATATGGCGGCGACCTTCGGCGACCTGATCGGGCGGCCCCTGCTCGGCGAGGCGCTGCGAGGCAAGCGCTTCGGCGAGGCGAAGCAGCGGGTGCAGTTCCACCTGAACGAGGGCGGCGCCGGGGCGACGTCAGAGGCCGTCATCGGCTCGTACGGGCGGCCGCCGCCGCGGTCCTTCAAGGTGACGGCGCCGTTCCTGGTGCTGCTCCAGCGGCGCGGGGCGAGCGCGCCCTACCTGGCGGCGTGGGTGGAGAGCACGGCCTGGATGGAGGTGCTCGGCCCGGTGCCGCCGCCGCCGGTGACTCCGCCGGGGTGGGGAGCGGGGTGGGGACCGCCGGCGACGTGAGGACCGCCGCCCTTCCGGCACGACGCGAGGGTGCCGGCCGCCGGAGCTGCGCGCGGTCGTCGCACGACGAGCATCCGCGAGCCTCGCGCGGCTCCGGATGGACGCACTGAACCGGTTCATCTTCCACCGCGAGGGCGGATGATCAAAGCTCCGCGCCGCGGGGAACCCCGGGGTCCCCCGCGGCAACAAGGAGCCATCATGCGAACATCTTCGTTCTTGGGACTTAGCTCATCAGGTATTCTCCTCCTCACGGCGATCGGATGCGGCGACTCCTCGGGCGGCTCGTCCTCGGGGGCGGGCGGCGACGCGGGCGCTGGCGGTCAGGTCGCGACGAGCAGCGGGAGCGGCACCGGCGGCGCAGGCGGCGATGCGGCGGGCACGGGCGGCGCTGGCGGCGCGGGCGGCGACGCGGCCGGTACGGGCGGCGCGGGCGGCGCGGGCGGCGACGCGGCCGGCACAGGCGGCGCGGGCGGCGGGGCGCCGCCGGGGCCGGCCTGGGACTGGAGCGGGATCGTCGGCACGGGACAGAGCCTCTCGGTCGGCGCCGAGGGCACGCCGCCCCGCGGGACGGAGCAGCGCTTTCACAACCTCAAGCTGTCGCTCGGGGCCGCGAGCGTGCCCCCGTGGGATCCGGCGAGCGACGCCCTCTCCCTGGTGCCGCTCGTCGAGCCCATCCGCGGCTTCGCGACGACCTACCCCAGCGCCTACCCGAAGAACATCTACGGCGAGACCCCGCACACGGCCATGGCCGACCAGATCTCGACCCTGGCGCAGGCGGGCGCGGGCGGCGACCTCGTCACGGTGCACACCGTCGTCGGCGAGAGCGGCCAGCCGATGAGCATCCTCCGCAAGGGCGCGAGCGAGATCATCGACGGCGACAAGACCCAGGCCCGCGCCTACGCGGCGACGCTGTTCGAGGCGGCGGCGATCGCGCGCCTCGCCAGGGAGGCGGGCAAGACCTACGGTATCGGCGCCATCATCATCACCCACGGCGAGTCCGACGCCGGCAGCGCTACCTACGAGGACGACCTCTTCAAGCTGTGGTCCGACTACAACGAGGACCTCCGGCCCCTCACCGGGCAGGCGCAGAGCATCCCCCTGCTCGTGTCCCAGCAGCACTCGGTGCCCACCGACGCGGGCGCGCGGTCGACGTCGACCCAGGCGCAGTGGCACGTCGGCGTCGAGCACCCGGGCGACATCGTCTGCTCGGGTCCGAAGTACCAGTATCCGTACGCGACCGACCACATCCACCTGAACGCGGAGGGGTACCAGCTGCTCGGCGAGAAGTACGGTCAAGTCTATTTCGAGAAGGTCGTCCTCGGGCGCGACTGGCAGCCTCTCCAGCCGACGCGCGTCGAGCGCAGCGGCGGCGTCATCACCGTTCACTTCCACGTCCCGGTGCCGCCGCTCGCCTGGGACAACGCGCTGCCGGCTCCTCACCAGAGCGCGAACACCGAGTGGTCGCGAGGCCGCGGCTTCGAGGTCTGGCGCGGCAACACCCGGATCGAGATCAGCAGCGTGGAGATCGCCGGCGACTCGGTGAAGATCACCTGCCCGCCGGATCTCCCCGCCTCCGGCGTGACGGTCGGCTACGCGGCGACGACCGACGGGACGGCGATGGCCGGCGGCACGGCGCGCTGGGGGCAGCTGCGCGACTCGGACCCGTTCGTCGGCTCGCTCTCGGGCAAGGCCCAGCCGAACTACAGCGTGGCGTTCGAGATGAGCGTCCCCTGAGCCCGGCGCACGCGCCTCGCGCCAGCGCCAGTATCCGTTGTGCAGGATGACTCATCCGTTATAATGGACGAATGATGCCCGCCTCGCTCGTGCAGGCCACCGCCGTCGAGCTCCTCGCGCTCTACCGATCCCGGAGCGCTTCCCCCGTCGAGGCGCTCCGCGCCGTCCTCGCCCATGTGGAGCGTCACGGCGCTCCGCTCAACGCGTTCGCGCTGCTCGACGAGGAGAGGGCCCTCGACGCCGCGCGCGCTTCCGAGGCGCGGTGGGCTCGCGGCGCGCCGGTGGGGCGCCTCGACGGGGTCCCTGTCTCGGTGAAGGACCTCCTGCTCACGCGCGGCTGGCCGACCCTGCGGGGTTCGCGCACGGTGGACGCGAGCGGCCCCTGGACCGAGGACGCGCCCGCGGTCGCCCGGCTGCGGGAGCAGGGGGCGGTGCTCTTCGGGAAGACGACGACGTCCGAGTTCGGCCTCAAGGGCCTCGGCGACAGCCCGCTGACGGGGATCACGCGCAACGCCTGGGATCCGCGGCGCACGCCGGGCGGCAGCAGCGCCGGCGCGGTCACCGCGGTCGCTGCCGGCTTCGGGCCGCTCGCGGTCGGAACGGACGGCGGCGGCTCGATCCGCGTCCCGAGCGCGTTCTCCGGGGTGGTGGGGTGCAAGCCGACCTTCGGCCGGGTTCCAGCGCACCCGGCGAGCGTCGTGGGGGTGCCGCCGCATGTCGGCCCGATCGCGCGCACCGTCGCCGACGCGGTGCTGCTCCTTTCGGTCCTCTCCGGCCCCGACGACCGCGATCCGTTCCGGGCCCCTCCGGCGCGCGAGGACGCGCTCGACGCGAGCGACGCGCGCTCCCTGCGCGACGTACGGATCGGCGTGAGCGCCACGCTGGGCTACATCGATCCGCCGGGCGAGACGCGGGCCCGCTTCGGCGCGGCGGTCGCGCTGCTGCGGCAGCTCGGCGCCGAGGTGGAGGAGGTGGAGCCGCCGTTCGCGGACCCGGGGGGCGTGCTGCGGACGCTCTTCGCTGCGCGCGCCGCGCACACGGTGCGGGAGCTCGGGCCGGAGCAGCGCGCGCGGCTCGACCCCGCGGTCCGGAGCGCGGCCGAGCAGGGGGAGGCGCTGAGCGCGGTGGCGTACCTCGAGGCGGAACGGCAGCGCGCGGAGCTCGGCCTGGCCATGGCCGCGCTCCACCGCCGCTTCGACCTGCTGGTGACGCCGACGTCGGCCGGGGCCGCTCCCCTGATCGAGGGCGGCGGCGCGCTCCCCGCCTCCTTCGCCGGGCCCTTCAGCCTGACACGCCAGCCGGCGATCAGCGTGCCGATGGGGCTCACCAGCGCCGGCCTGCCGCTCGGCCTGCAGCTCGTCGGGCGCCACTTCGAGGAGCCGCTCTTGCTGCGCGCCGCGCTCGCGTTCGAGCGCGCGAGCGCCCCGCTCGAGGCGCCGCCGCTCCGCGCGAGCTGAGCGGCCGCGCGCGGCCCCCGCGCGCCCGGCCGGGGCTCACTCCGCGGCCGCGCGCGGGCGCGGAGTGAGCCCCGGCCGGCCAGCGCTCACTGCGCGTGCCGGATCTCGTCGGAGAACCTCACCGCCTCGCGGAGCACGTGGTCCGCGAGCGCGGGGTCGATGATGCTCTTGATCTGCCCCGTCTCGATGCCCTGCTCCGCCGCCGTCTTGAAGTCGATGACATCGTCGGCCATCATCGCGAGCTGCCCGCTCGCGACGAGCTGCGTGTTGGCCTGGTACAGCGTGTCGGCGCGCGCGTTCGCCTGCTCGACGAGCGCGCGCTCCTGCGGGTCGAGCAGGTGCGCGATGAACTCGAGGTGCTCCGCCATGATCCGCGTCCAGAACGCCCTGACCTCGTCGCGCCGGAGCGCGGCGAAGCCGGTCGTGTACAGCTCGAGCCGGGCGGCGAACCGCTCGGCCTCGCGCGCGATGTGATCGAAGAAGAGCGGCCAGACGAGGCTCTTCAGCGTGCCGGCCTCCTGCGCGCGCTGCATGCGGCGCTTGTACTCGATGAGCTCGAGGACGCTCGACCGCGTCGCCGCGAGCAGCGGATAGAGCTCGTCGTCGCGATAGTGGTTGTCGCGTGCCGAGATGAAGTGCTGGGCGAAGAGGACCTGGAACTGCCGCGCTTCGTTCCGGGCCGCGCGGAGGCTGTCGCCCGGCATGAGCAGCGCCATGAACATCGCATGTTCCATCATGATGTCCGTCCAGAAGAGGACCTCTGCGACGGCGTGCGCCGCGTGGCCGGCGTTCAAGCCGGCCAGGAAGATCGGCTTGCGCGCGCGCTGGTCGGCGACGACGCCGGGGGTGAGGGCGACGCCCTCCGGGAGCGATAGCGGCCCGACCGGCTCGCAGATCTCGGGGCCCTTGCCGGCCGCGAGCGCGAGGCCCGGTGTGGCGAGCAGCGAGACACCGGCGGTCGCCGCCGCCCTGCCGGCGAATTGCCGGCGTCCAAGTTTCCCTCGTGAAACATGCTTCTCCATCGACGCTCCTCCAGGTTCGTACAGCGGTGTGAGTCCGAGCGTGAGGGTGCATGTCCCGCGCCTGGGCCCATGAGCTTGCTCCGCGGGCGGTCCGCCGGTGCGCGCCCCGTGGATCATCACGACGGGCGAAGCAGGGAATCGCCACGCCCGGGCGCCTCATCACGAGAGGCGCCGCGGGAGCGCGCCCGGCGTCGCTCTGTGGAATCCGCCCTCGATGGGCGGTCCGACGACCGGCGGCTGCGAAGGCCGAGCACACGACCCCTCATCTGCCGGCGGTCTGCGACCGTCGAGCACATGGCCCCCGGAAGACGACCGGAGTCTCGGCCGTGGCTGGACGGTGCTGGTCTGCGCGGGGCAGACACGTGACCGGGAGCGGGCTGGGCGGCCTCACCCGTCCGGGCGGGGCTCGCGCTGTCTGCGGTGCGCGTCGACGTCCCCGTCGCGCCTCGGCTTGACAAGACAGACCTGTCTGTATTACTCAGCGGTCGTGAGCGATGTACGGCGCCACATCCTCGAGGTCGCGGAGCGGCTCTTCTACGCCGAGGGGTATCGCGCCGTCGGCGTCGATCGCCTGATCGCCGAGGCGAACGTCGCGAAGGCGACCTTCTACCGCCACTTCCGGACCAAGGACGATCTGCTCGTGGCGGTGCTCGACGCGCGCGACGCGCGCTTTCGCGAGTGGCTGGCCGGGCGCGTCGAGGCCCTCGCGGTCGACCCGCGGGTCCGGCCGCTCGCGGTCTTCGACGCGCTCGGCGAGCGGTTCGCCACGAATGATTTCCGCGGCTGCGCGTTCCTCAACACGATGGTCGAGGTGGCGAGCCGGAGCCACCCCGGCCACGAGGCCGCGCAACGCCACAAGCAGCGGCTCATCGATTACCTCGAGGGGCTCCTGCGCGAGGCCGGCGCGCCGGAAGCTGGCGCGCTGGCGACGCAGTTCCTGCTGCTGATCGACGGCGCGACGGTGACCGCCGTCCGCGAAGGGGGACCGGGCGCGGCCGCGCGCGCGCGATCTCTCGCCGAGCTGCTCCTCACCACAGCGCGGCCAGGGAGGCGGCGAAGATGAGCGAGATTGCGAGTGTCCCGGGAGGGTTGAACGCACGTGACGAGCAGCGCCCGCAGCGCGCCGCTGCGGAGATCGGCCGCGCCGCGCGCGCGCCGCGCCTGTCGCGGAGGCGGCCGGCGGAGGCGTTGGCGTCGGTCGCCGCGCCGCTGGTCGCGCTCTTCCTGGCGGGGTGCGCGCCGGCGGGGCGCGCTGAGCCCTGCGCCTCGCCGACCAGCGCCAGCGCCAGCGCTTCGCCGACCAGCGCCAGCGCCGGGCCGGCGGCCGACGCGAACACCGACGCCGCCGGCGGCCGCCTCCAGTGGCGCGGCGGTCCGACGGCGATCCTCGAGCGGGACGGCCTCCGCCTCCTCACCGATCCCGTCCTCGGGCCGCGCGGCCCCGCCGTGTTCGTCCTGCCCCGGCACCCGTCGACCGGCGTCGAGAACGCGCCCATCGCCCGCTACACCGATCCTCCCGCCGAGCCGCTCGGGCGCCTCGACGTCATCCTCCTCAGCCATAACCACGCCGACCATTTCGACGCCGTCGCGAAGGAGACCCTCCCGAAGGACGTTCTGTTCGTCCTCCCGCCGGACGCGGTCGAGGCGGCGCGCGCCGCGGGCTTCACCAGGCTGACGCCGCTCGACTGGGACGCCGAGACGGTCATCCCGACCCGCTCTGGCCGCCTCCGGATCCTCGCCGTGCCGGCGAACCATTCCCACGACGCGGCGCTCGACGCGACGCTCGGAAAGGGCAACGGGTACGTGCTGCGCTGGGAGGGCGCGGCGCCCTACTCGGTCTACTGGACCGGCGACGCTGTATTCACCGAGCCCATGCGCGCCGTGGCGGCCCGCTTCGCGCCCATCGACCTCTGGCTACCGCACCTCGGCGCCGTCGGCGTCGACGGCGCGCGCGGGCTCCGCACCATGGACGCGGAGGAAGCGGTCGCCGCCGCGGCGCTCCTCCGCGCCCGTCACGTGATCCCGATCCACCACACGACGTTCGGCCATTACCGCGAGCCGGTCGCGGCGTTCGTCCAGCGGGCCGGCACAAAGGGCCTGTCCGCGCACGTCCACGTCCCGACGGACGGAGCGTGGATGTCCCTCCCGCGCTGAGCCGCGCTCAGCGCCCTCGCGGCTCAGCGTGGCTCTCCGGCACGGCGGGCGGACTCTGCCTCTCGGCCGGCGACGTCGTCGTCGGCGGCGGCTACGAGGAGCGCCCCCTGCGGCTCGCCTCGTCGCGCGCCTGTTCGCGGGAGGTGGCCTCTGTCTCGAGGCGATGGAGGTGCCGCTCCTCGGCGAGGAGGTCCGCGCGCATCGCGGCGAGGTTCCTGGGGATCTGATCCAGCGGGGCCGGCACCTGATCGGCGGGGCCGAGCTGGCGCAGCTGTTCCTCGGTCGCGTCGAGGAAGGCGCCGGCCTGCCGGTGCGCCGCGCGCGCGGCGGCGAGGAACTGGAAGCGCCAGGGTGACGAGGCGGCGCGCTCGGCGCTGCTGAGCCACGTCTTCATCGCCGTGAGCTGGCTCGCGCCGCCGCGGATCGCCGCGAAGATCTCGTCCAGGTAGCTGGCGCTTCCCGGGGTGGCGCTCACGGACGAGGTCCCCGCGCGCGGAGGCCACCCTCTGAGCCCGTCGCGGGCGCGGCGCCGTTCAGACAAGCCATTCTGGCGTGCGATTCTAACGAGTTCGCCCCGGGGGTGCGAGGCCCAAGCCCGCGGCCGCTCCGGGCGCGCCTGCGCCGGGAGGCGCGGGGAGTCCCGATCGGCCGCGCGCTCGCTGGATTGACGCGCGCGCGCCTGCGCCCCCGGCGGGGAGGCGGCTCGTGCGGTCCGCGAGGGCCGAGCGTGGACCGACGGTGGAGCGCTGCGCGCGGAAAGGGGTTGCCTGATCCGGGGGATTCGACGAAGGTTCGCCCAGGTGCACCCGTGAGCCAGGAACCCGCTGAGTCGCGCCCGCCGCTGCCGCCTTTCACCGCCGAGACCGCTGCCCGGAAGGCGCGGCTGGCGGAGGATGCCTGGAACAGCCGTGAGCCCGCGCGCGTGGCGCAGGCGTACACCGTCGATAGCCGCTGGCGCAACCGGGCGGAGTTCTTCCAGGGGCGGGAGGCGATCGAGGCGTTCCTGCACCGCAAGTGGCAGCGAGAGCTCGACTACCGCCTGATCAAGGAGGTCTGGGCGTTCACGGGGGACCGGATCGCGGTGCGCTTCGCCTATGAGTGGCGCGACGACAGCGGGAGCTGGTACCGGTCCCACGGCAACGAGCAGTGGGAGTTCGACGCGCAGGGGCTGATGCGTCGGCGCGAGGCGAGCATCAATGACGTGCGGATCGCGGAGGCGGACCGGAAGTTCCGCTGGCCGCTCGGGCGGCGGCCGGACGAGCATCCGGGGCTGAGCGAGCTCGGGCTGTAGGCGTCGGGGCGCCGGGCCGGGCCGGACCCGCGTCAGCGAGGGCGCCCGCAGCTGCGTGACCAACACAGGATCCCTGTTCAAACCATGTCCACCTCTTCGAGCAAGCCCGAGATCGCCACGGCTTACGACCGCTGGGCCGCGACGTACGATGGTGATCCCAACCGGACCCGCGAGCTGGCGGCCACCGTCCTCCGGCAGCGCGGGCTTTCGCTGGCCGGCCGCGACGTGATCGAGATCGGGTGCGGCACCGGGCGCAACACGCCCTGGCTGGCCGAGCACGCGAGGAGCGTCCTCGCGCTGGATTTCTCCGAGGGCATGCTGCGGCAGGCGAGCGCCCGCGTGCGATCTCCCCACGTCCGGTTCGTGCAGCACGACATCCGCTCTACCTGGCCGGTCGCGGAGGCCTCGTCGGACGTGGTGATTGCGATGCTCGTGCTGGAGCACATCGAGCACCTCGAGGCGATCTTCGCCGAGGCCGCCCGCGCCCTGCGCGGAGGAGGCGAGCTCTTCCTGTGCGAGCTGCACCCGATGCGTCAGCTGCGCGGCGGTCAGGCCAACTTCGTCAACCGGGAGACCGGCGAGCCCGAGCGCGTGACGGCGTTCCTGCACGACGTCTCCGAGTACGTGAACGCTGGCCTGTCGTCCGGGTACGAGCTCGTTCACCTCGGCGAGTGGCGCGACGATGAGGCCCTCAGGAGCGACCTGCCGCGGCTCCTGTCCGTGCACCTCCGGCGCAGTTCAGCTCCGTCCGGACAGAAATCCGATTCTTGACGGAGCCACCGGCGCTGTCGCGCTCCTTGTCGCGGAGGCGCAGGGCGAGGCGGGTCAGCGCGGCACGCCGAGCGACGCGAGCGGGGACCTGTCGCTGAGCGCTAGAACGTATGTTCGTGTTCTGGCATGCTCCGGACCGTTCCACCCGACATCGAAGGAGAGTGCGATGAAGCTCTATTTCAACCCTCAGAGCCGCGCGGTGATCACCAAGTGGATGCTGGACGAGTGCGGCGCCACGTACGAGCTCGCGCCCATCAGCTTCGAGAAGCAGGAGCACAAGGCGCCGGCGTTCTTGAAGATCAACCCCGCTGGCAAGCTGCCGGCGCTGGTGGACGGCGACGCCAGGGTCTTCGAGAACGCGGCGATCTGTCTTTATCTTGCGGACAAGTTCCCCGAGGCCAGGCTGGCGCCCCCGGTCGGCGCGCCGGAGCGGGGGCGTTATCTGTCGCTGATGGTCTATTCGACCTCGCAGGTCGAGCCGGCGATGGGCGACCGCCTGCTGAAGGTCGAGACGCAGCCCCAGCGGGGCTGGACCGATTTCGAGAAGGTCATGGACGTCGTCGAAGGCGAGCTCGGGAACGGGCCTTACCTGTTCGGCGACTGGTTCACCGCGGCCGACGTGATGGTCGGCTCGATGTTCATCTGGATGCGCCTGTGGGGCGGCCCGACGGGTCGGCCCGCGCTGGAGGCTTATGTCGATCGCTTGCAGGCGCGTCCGCATGGCCCGAAGCTCGGGAAGTGAGCCGGCCGGCGGGCCGCTGTCGTCGAGCTGACGGCGCTGCCGATCTCGACAGCGCTGCGCCGCTTCAAGCGCGGATCACGGCCACCGTCCTCCCGCCGCCGGTCTTCGCCTCTTCCCGCCGCGTCCTCTCCGCGAGCGGCGGCAGCCCGCTCCGCTGGTCGAAGATCACCAGCCACCCCCGATCGAGGCCGAGCCCTGCGAGATAGCCGTCCAGCTGCTCCAGCCCCTCCTTCAGGGGATCTGGCCGATCGTCTCGCCAGACCTTGAGCTCGATCGCCAGGGTCTCTCCCCGGTAGCGCACGCAAAGATCCATCCGGCCTCTGCCGATCGCGTACTCTCGCTCGATCGACCCGCCGCCGTTCACGACCCGGTGCAGGAAGGCCATCAGCGCCAGGTGCGGCGCGATCTCGTGGTAGGGCGCCGCGCCGATCAGCGGCTCGCCGTGCTGCCGCCAGAACGCGACGAAGGCCTCCAGGAGCCGCTCGGTGGACAGCTTCCCATCCTCCGTGAGCCACGTCGGCGCGATCGCGGGCAGCCCGGCGCGCACCGGGAAGGCCAGCTCGCGCACGATGATCTCCCGGTAGATCGGGTTGGCCACGTCGAGCCCGCCCTCCTGGGTCATGCGGACCAGCCCGAGGTCGACGGCGAAGCGCACGTCGTCGGCGGGCACCTCGGGCAGCTTCGTGCCGGCGAGCATCGGCTCGATGAGCGCCCTGATCCGCGGCTCGCGCAGGCGGTCCACCAGGCTGTCCAGGTGCGTATCCTGCCGCTCGATCAGGATATCCCTGGCTCGGTCCACCGGGGCCGCGGTGATCGGTTGGTTCCGGTCCTCGACGAGCACGTCGACGATCTGCTGCGCGAGCGCGTTCACGAGCCAGGGCTGCCCCTGGCTCAGCGCGAAGACCCGATCGATCGCCTCGGGCAGGAACTCCTGTCCTGTCTCGGCGGTGTGCTGGCCAAGCAGCGCCGCGACCTGCTCGCGCGTGAAATCGTGCAAGGTGAGCGACTCCACCTTGATGTTGAACGGGCTTGATGTCCCGAGGCGCGCTGGATCTCCCCCGCTCGCCACCTTGTAGTCCCGCACGTCGCGGAGCCCGCAGAGCGCCACCGACCAGGGGGAGTCCTGGGGCCGCTCCGCGTAGCCGGCGCGGAGCTGGCGAAGCACCGAGCGCAGGCTCTCGCCCTGCAGCGCGTCGATCTCGTCGAAGAACAGGACGAGCGGCAGCGGGCACGCCTGGGCCCACGCGGCGAGGCCGGTGCCGAGCAGCGACAGCACCGGCGCCTCGGGCCAGGGCTGCGGCGGCTGGAGCTCCGGCGCGAGGGCTCGCGCCGCGCGCCGCCGGATGGCGTTCAGGAGCGCGAGCTGCGCTTGCTCCACGTCGTCGCCGGCCGGCTGTCCTTCCTCGCAGGTGAAGTACAGCGCGGCATAGCGTCCCTCGGCCGTGAGCTCGTCGGCGAGCGCGCGCAGCGTCGTGGTCTTGCCCATCTGCCGAGGCGCGTGCACGACGAAGTAGGCTCCTCGCTCGATCAGCCGCCGCGCCTGGGGCAGCCGCTCGGCCGCGGGCAGCATGTAGTGCCGCTCCGGCTCGCACGGCCCGGCGGTGTTGAAGAAGCGCATGCCCGGACCTTGGACCGGGGCCGCCGTCGCCGTCAACCGACCGGGCGCCGTCCCTGGCAACTCGCGATCTCCGGCTCACCCATCGAGCTGCCTCAGGCTTTCATCGCGAGCTCATCGCTTTGCCGCGGGCCGCGGCGCGCGCGTCCGCCGTGGCCGTCGTCGTTCGGGTGACGCGGGCCGCTCCATGGGTCTACCATGCCCGCCATGAGGCCCTCGTCCCGTCGCCGCCACGCGCTCGCGTCCTCGTTCCTCGTCACGGTGGCCGGCGGCGTGGCCGCGTGTGCCTCGCCCCGACCGCCGTCGGAGCCGCCGGAAGAGACGTCCAACCCGCCGCGCCCGGAGCTCGCGCAGCCGAGCGGAGCGACCGGCGCGGAGGACGCGGCTGCGCCCGGTGCGCTCCAGGACGGCGGCGCGACGGCGGCGACGGGCGCGGCGGCCTCGGAGACGCCGCAGGACGCCGGATCGGCGGCCCGCGATGCCGCAGCGACGGCGCCGGACGCGGCCGCGCCCGGCGCGCGCCCGGGCGCCAGCGCGACGGCGGCGCTGGATGAGGAGGACGGGCCGCTCCCGCCGCCCGCGCCCGGCGGGAGCGTGGTCCGGTCGCCGGACGGCACGTGCAGGCAGGTCTTCCCGAACCCCTGCCCGAAGCCGCGACAGTCTCCCGACGGCGTCATGATCATGTGCAACCCGCCGCCGCCCAGGCAGGTCGCGTGCCCGCCGGAACGCGGCCAGCGCTGATCGCGCGGCCGCCCGGGGCGCCGGCGTGACGGCTCCTGTCGACCCCGCCGTCCTCGCCCGCGCGCTCGCGCTCGGGTGTGGCCGGAGGCTGCCTGAGCGCCTGGGAACGGTGGGATGGCCGCTGGCAAGCGGCTATCGATGGAACGACATGGCGTCGAGCCAGATGTCGAGTGCTTCCCGAACACCCTGACCGAGCTGGCGCTGCGACTGACCGGCGCCCGTCGCCAGGCACCCTGTCGTCAGAGCGCGCCGACCGCGGCCGGCCGCGGGGCGAGCATCGGGTGCAGCTCGGCGATCCCGAGCCGCGCGCGCCCCGCGAACTCGTATGCGTCGTCGGTCGCGGCGATGTGCTGCGTCGCCGCGTGCAGGTCGCGGAAACACCGCTGCAGCGGGCTCGCCGCGTACAGAGCGCCTCCGCCGCCGGCGCGGTACGCGAAGGCCGCGACCTCCGCGGCCACGTCGGTCACGTACGTCTGGGCGACCCGGATCGCGGTCCAGTCCTCGATCGAGAGCGCTTCCCGGGCGCGCGCCCGGTCCCACATCCGCCCGAGCGCGTCGAACGCATAAGCGCGCGCCGCGTCGAGCTTCGCCTCCGCGCGCCCGAGATCCATGTGGAAGGCCGCGTGGCTGCCCAGCGCGACCTGCGGCCACACCTTCACCCGGCGCGGAGCGACCGCGGCGATCTCGTCGAGCGCGCGCCGGCCGACGCCGAGCGCGAAGCCGACGTGGCCGGTCGCGACGAGGGCGATCAGCGGGAGCGAGTACATCGCGCCGCCGCGCCGCTGCGGCGCCGTCGGGAAGGGGCACGTCAGCGCCTCGGGCACGAGCGCGCCCTCGATCCGGTAGTGATCGCTCCCGGTGCCGCGCAGGCCGGCCACGTCCCACGTGTCCTCGACCACCACCTGCTCGCGCGGGACGGCGACGCTGATCATCTCGGGCGGCCCCGCCGCGGGCGCTCCGCCCTCCGGCGCGACGATGGCGCAGGTGAACAACCACCGCGCGTGCCGCACGCCGCTGCCGAACGCCCAGCGCCCCTCGAGCGCGTAACCGCCCGCGACGCGCCGCGCGAGGCCGGTCGGCACCTGGAGCCCCGCGAACGTGGGGAACGGCCCCGCGAACACCTGCCGGGCCCCCTCGTCGGGCAAGGTACCCCCCGCCAGCGCGGCGAGCAGCGCGCTGATCATCAGCGACCACCCCGCGGAGGCGTCCGCGCGCGCCATCGCCTCGAAGACCTCCAGCTGCGTCAGCGGATCGCTCTCGGCGCCGCCCACCACCCGCGGCGCGGCGACGGCGAAGAGCCCGCTCGACTGCAGCGCGTCGACGACCGCCGGCGCGAGCGTGCGCAGCCGCTCGGACTCCTCGGCGTGGGCGAGGGCGACGGCGCGCACGCGCTCGACGGCGGCGAGGTGGCGTTCGCGGTCGGGGGATCGACGGGGCTCGGACATACGGGGCTCCTTTCCTGGATGGGTGCGGCGCGCCGGCATCGTCTGGGCCTCTCCAGCCCGCCCGCGCGCCCGATGATGACAGCAGCAACATCCGGAAAGTTTCCACCGCCTACATTTTTGTCCGGCCGCCCTCCTGCCCTGCGGGCGGCGGCCTTCGTGGTATCGTGCGCGCCTCTGCTGTGGCTTCCCCCTCGAGGCGCCGCCGCCCGCGCGCGCGCACCCCACCGGCATCCGCGCCCCCCTCCGTCGAGCGGCCGTACCACCATGGCGACCTCCGGCGCGCGGTGCTGGAGGAGGCGCTCTCGCTCATCGAGGCGCAGGGGAACGCGCGCTTCACGCTGCGCGAGGTAGCGCGGCGCATCGGCGTCTCGCACGCCGCGCCCTACCGCCATTTCCCGGACAAGCGCGCCCTGATGACGGAGCTCGCCGTCCAGGCGAGCACGGCGCTCCGCGCGCAGATCAAGGCCGCGATCGAGTCGGCCGGGGGCGACCTCCGGGCGCGCTTCCTGGCTGCCGGCTTCGCCTACGTCCGCTTCGCGCTGGAGCATCCGGCGCCCTTCCACGTGATGTACTCCAGCGAGGTCGACGCCGAGGACCCGCGCGTCGCGGCGGCCACGTCGCAGAGCCTGGGGCTCTTGCTCGAGTTCATCGAGGAGGCGCAGCGGGCCGGGGCGTTCCCGCCGGGCGAGCCGGGGGCGCTCGCGGTCCCGATCTGGGCGATGCACCACGGCCTCGCGACCCTCGCGGCGTCGGGGGCCCTGTCCAAGGCGGGGCCGGCGGAGCTGCGGCGCGTCGTCGACGACGCCCACGCGCGCCTCCTCGACGGGCTGCTCCACGCCGCGCCGGGGCCGCCGCGCGCCTGACCGGCGCCGCGAGCGCCGTGCGGCCGCCTCACGGAGCCTCACGGAAGGCGCGGGCCGCCCCGCGGCGCGCGCCGCCGCGGGGGCGTGCCCAATCCCCTGCGCGCGCCGCGGATTCCCGCGCGCGCCGCGGATTCCCGCGCGCTGCCGCCTGCGCTACGCTCGCCCTCCTTTGCGTGCCATCGCTGCGATAACGCTGTCCGCCGCCCTCGTCGCCCTCGTCTCCCTCTCGCCTGCCGCCGCCGCGGAGCCGTCCCCCGAGC
This sequence comes from Sorangium sp. So ce1153, assembly GCF_051521595.1. Lineage (NCBI taxonomy): Bacteria > Pseudomonadati > Myxococcota > Polyangiales > Polyangiaceae > Sorangium > Sorangium sp. So ce1153. Next base: position 8,398,079 of record NZ_CP150361.1, on the reverse strand, counting down.
TCACGTACTGGCCGGAGACCGACCTGCCCATCACCGTCGTCGGCGGCGCCGCCTGGGTCGCCACCGAGCTCGCCAAGAAGGGCCTCGCGCCCGCGTCGTGCCGCTGGTGCGCGGTCGGACGGCTCGACGCTTCGGTCCGCGACGCGGTGGTCTGGAGGGGCAACCCCGACACCGCCCATGATCTCAGCAACGTGACGGTCCTCGGCGTCGCGCCCGCCTCCGCGCTGGGCCTCACCGCGCTCGCCGCGTGGCACGACGGTCGGTCCGAGAACATCACCGCCGATCTCCTGATCGTCACCGAGGCGATGGTGGTGGCCATGGACCTGAACCAGCTCACCAAGTACGTCGTCGGCCGCCAGCGGCCCTATGCCCATTTCGGCAACGACGACGTGCTTTGCTCGCACGGGGGCTGCTCGCCCCCGGTCCCGCACGACGCCGATCTCTCCTTCTTCTCGGGCCACACCACCGCCGCCTTCTCCCTCGCCGCGGCGAGCGGCACCGTGGCGTCGATGCGCGGCTATCGCGCGGCGCCGTGGGTCTGGGCGCAGGGAATGGCGATCGCCGCCCTCTCCGGATACCTGCGGATGGCCGGAGACCGCCATTACCTCACCGACGTGCTCACGGGCGCCGCCGTCGGCTCCGCGGCCGGGGTGCTGATTCCGTATCTATTTCACGGCCCGCGCCCCGGTGTTGCCGGCCCGGACACGCGGAGTTTTCGCCTCTCGATCGCCCCGGCGCACGGCGGCGCCGGCGTGGGCGTCGCCGGCCATTTCTGAGCCGAGTGGGGCGAGCGCGAGCCTCGACAAGTGATCTCACTGCATTCCGACGGCCAATGTAAGTAGTCTTGACAAGCTGAGTTTCACTTTTACACTACCCCTGTCCTCACGGAGGCTGGCGCTCGGCGACCGTTGCTGGAGCGCGAATCGAATCTGTCGATACGCCGTGCCGCCCCGGCGGCGCTGGCGACGTCGAGCTGCGGTCCGGGACGGGCATGCACGCTGTTGCGGGCCCGTTTCGACGGAACTCCGTCAGCTCGACCCATGAAGGAGTCCGGCGACATGAATGTCGTTCACCATTCGTCACGCAATGGATGGATCGCGGGTGGCTTCGCCGCCTCGCTCCTCGTCCTCCTCGCAGGCTGCAGCGATCAGGCGCTCGGGGCGCCGATGCCGGCGTCAGGCGCCGAGCCGCCGCCTCGCGACGCGACCGCTGCCCGGCCCTCGGCGCGCGCCATCCAGGGCCAGCCCGCGCCTCGTCCGGCGGCCCCGGAGGCCGCGGCGCTCGAGCGCGACGCGCTGCTCCGGGAGGCCGGCCGGCTCGCGGAGATCAGGACCGTGCTCGCGCGATCGCCGGAGGCGCCGCTCTCGCTGCTCGACGAGCACCGGGCGGAGTTCCCGCAGGGCCGGCTCGCGGCGGAGCGGGAGCTCATCGCGATCGACGCGCTGCTGCGCCGCGGGGACGCCGATCGCGCGCGCGCCCGCGCCGAGGCGTTCCTCGCGCAGTTCCGGTCGAGCCCCCACGCCGGGCGGGTACGCCGCCTGGCCAGCGCCGCGCCGTGACACGATCGCGACGCCGTCGCGCGGCGCCGCGGGGAGCCTGATGGATATCGAGGAGGGCCCGCAGCGCCAAGGCAGCGGGCCCGGGCAGCCGGGCTCAGGCCTGCGCCGGCGGGCGCCTCAGCTCGCCGGCGTCCGATCCGACTCGGGCGGCGACATCCCGTCGACGACGACCGGATCGCTCTGCTCGACGAGGTGCGGCTTGCCCCAGGTGTCGATGAAATGCCCTGACCGCTTCGCCTTGGTCTCCAGGTAAAATCGATTGTGCTCGTTCGGCGGGATCACGTGCGGAATGCGCCCGGCCACGGACACCCCGTATTGCTTCAGCTGCTGCACCTTGTTCGGGTTGTTCGTGATGAGCTCGACCGATTTCACGTCGAGGCTGTGCAGCATGTGCGCCGCGACCGCGTAATCGCGCTCATCGTCCCGGAAGCCGAGCGCCAGGTTCGCCTCGACCGTGTCGAGCCCCTGGTCCTGCAGGGCATACGCGCGGATCTTGTTGATGAGCCCGATCCCGCGGCCCTCCTGGCGCAGGTAGAGCAGGATCCCCCGATCCATGCTCTTGATCTTCTTCAACCCCTCGAGGAGCTGATCGCGGCAGTCGCAGCGCAGCGAGCCCATGACGTCGCCGGTCAGGCACTCGGAGTGCAGCCTCGTCGGCACGTTCGAGGCGCCGACGACATCGCCGTGCACCATCGCGATGTGCTCCTTGGCGTCGCGGTTGTTCCAGAACGCGACGATGCGGAAGTGGCCGACGCGGGTCGGCAGCTCGGCGACGCCGACCACCCGCACACACACGTTCACCTCGCCGTACCCATCGCAGTCGTGCTCCTTGTCGCGCGCGACGAGCTCCAGCAGCGGGTTCATCGAATCGGTCATGGTCCTGTCTCCAGCGAGCGGGCGCATGCGAGCTCGGCAGCGCCCGCGCCGCCGACGGCGACCAGATCCTCTCTACCGGAGCTCGTCATGGGTTCAGGCGCGCACTTCTTACCAGAACACCACCCGCGGGCAACGTTTCGCCGCCGGGCGCCGCCGCCGAGCCGACCACCCGAGTGCCCTCAGGGCCGCGCGCTCGATGCGAGCTCCAGCTCGGGCCACAAGGCGCCTGTCTCCGCGCGGCGCGCTCTGCAACCGCGCGGCGCGCTCTGCAACGTGGCAGTCGCCGCGGCGGGCGCAGCGCGGGAGTCCCCGCGATGACGAGCCGCGCGGCCGCGCGCTGAGCACCTCGCCGGTCCCTCCTCTGGCCGGGCGAGTCCGCGGCGCTCGGGGAGCGCGGCGAGCGCGCCGAGCGCAGCGCTCGAAGCCTGGTGCTGGCGGTGGGATCGGGCTCGCGCCCTGGTGGCGTCACCCTCCATGCTGGCGAGGGCGCTCGCCGCTACGCGGTGCCGGCGCGGCGGCGGTGCCGACGCGGGCGCGGCGGCGATGGCCGGCCGCTCAGGTGGCCGCGGCCGGCCACCCAGGCGCCGGCGGCCGGCCGCTCAGGCGTCGGCCGGCTGCCGCGTGTAGACCGGGGCGGCCGCGTTCATCTGGGGCAGCGGGGCCGACGACCACCCCGCGCGCAGCACGCGCAGGAGCAGGCGCGGGTTCATGAGCGCCTCGGGCCCGTCGAGCATGTGCATCGCGCGCACGAAGCGCACGTAGACGTCGCGATCGACCTGCGTTGCGCGGTGCAGCATACCGGTGTACCAGCGCATCAACGGCTGGAGGAGCGGCCGCTGGCCCTCGGTCTCGGGGTAGGCGAGGTCCTCCCCCGTGGACATCTGCCACGGCAGGTCGACCGCCTTGGCCGCAGCCGCGTGGTAGCGGCGGGCGAGCCCGTCGATCGCGCCCTGGCCCGCGCGGCGGCGCTGCTCGACGAGCGCGGCGTCGAGCGCGAGCGCCTGGAGGCAGGCCGACGTCATCCCCTGCCCGTAGACGGGGTTGAAGCTCGCCAGCGCGTCCCCCAGCACGGCGAACCCCTCGGGCATCCGCTCCATGCGCTCGTAGTGCCGCCGGAGGTGCGCCGGGAACTTGTAGGTGGCGATCCCCGTCACCGGCTCGGCGTCGAGCAGCGCCCGGTACATCGCGTCGTTCGGCAGGCCCCGGGCGAACTCGAGGAAGCCCTCCGTGTCGGCGGGCGGGTGATCGCCGAAGAGGCCCGCGAGCACCGCCATCCAGCGCCCGCCCTCGATCGGCACGATACAGCCGAACCGCCGGCTGTCGGACGGAGAGCCGAGGACGTACAGCGAGGTCCACGGGACCTGCGCCATGTCGCGCGGCTGGTACTGCCGGCTGGCGTACCCGACGCGCACCTTGATCGCCGACTCGTCGGGCCGCGCGTACCCGAGCTCCTCGAGCCACGCCGGCGCGCGCGAGCCGCGCCCGCTGGCGTCCACCACGAGCTCCGCCTGCAGCTCCTCGACCTGAGCGGGCGCGTCGCGCCGCCGGACCACGACGCCGGTGACCCGGGCGCGATCGGGCGAGGCCGAGAGCTCGACCACGTCGCGCCGGTCCAGGCGCCGCACCTGGCTCAGGGCGAAGGTGCGGCGGCGCACGTGCGCCTCGAGCAGCGGCCGCGTCATGCACACGGTCTGCACCCCCGTCGCGCAGCGCGGCTTCCACGCGCCGAGGTGGTGCCAGGCGAGGCCGAGCCCGAAGTCGTACGCGATCGCCCCGTCCTGGATCAGACCCTCGGTGAAGCCGGGGAAGAGGTCGTTCAGGATGCGCTCGCCCCGGGCGAGCAGCCCGTGGACCTGGCGCGCCTGCGGCACGCCCTGGCGGGCGTCACAGAGGTCGTCGGGGATGCCGTCTCGCTCGACGACGATGACCTCGTCGAAGTGATCGGCGAGCACGCGGGCCGCGACCAGGCCCGCGATGCTCCCGCCGATCACCACGGCCCTGCGGCCGCCGAACCGGTGACTGGAACGGAGGTTCTGCTGGGTGGAACGGTTCATGGTGTCTCGGCGATTGCAATACTCGGGCCGTTCCTGACGAAGGCAAGGCCGATGCATCACGCGCCGTCCTGCCAGGGCGGGACGACGCGCCGCGCCGGTCGCAAGCAGCGCGCGGTTGCGCGCCCTCCCGGTCGCGCAAGCGCGCAATCGCCGGACGCTCTCCGTCGCGATGAAAAGGCCATCGGGGCCGTGCGCTTCGTCGTCATTGAACACGATCGAACAGGGGACTCGGCATCGGCCGGATCCGAGCGGTCCTGCCTGGAAATCCCCGTCTGGCCGCAGGCGGCGACATCGCGGCGCGCGGGAGAGCAGCTCCCATGATGGATTCGGCCGAGCTCCTCCGGGATGGACTGAACGAGCTCGGGCCATCCGGGAACTCACGACCAGGAAGACAGGTCTGCTCCGCTCGCGCTGAGCGTGTGGACGTGCGCGGGCGCAGCCTGTGCGTGCCGCGCGCGTCTCGCGCTGAGCACGACCAGAAAGACAGAAGGAGCCACGTCATGCGCACTCACGCCCTCATCGCTCTGCTCGGCGCCCCGTTGCTCGCCGGGTGCTCCTCCGGAGAATCCGGCGCTCAGACGCCGGACACCGCCCATCTCGAGCCTCCTGCGCCCGGGGCTGGCGTCCAGTACCGCATGGTGTCGACGGTCGCGCCCGGGCAGGAGATCGAGCGGTGCAAGCTCATCGTCGCTCCCCCCGAGGGGCTCACCGTCCGCGCCGACGAGGTCCGGTTCTCGGCCGGGAGCCATCATGTCGTCCTCTACAAGACGGCCTACAAGCAGATCCCGGCCGAGACGCGCGAGGGCGTCCGTGTGGACGCGGCCGAGGTCCACGATTGCAACAGCGGCGCCACGGCGGCGTGGGAGATCACTGGCGTTGTCGCCGGCTCACAGTCGTTCGGCGGCGACTCCTTCCTCGGCGATCTGCCGGACGGGGTGGCCCTCAAGGTGGAACCCGGCACGGTGCTCGTGATGAACACCCACTATCTCAACGCCTCGCCGGAGCCGCTCGTCGCGGACGCGCGCGTGAACCTCTACACCATGCCGCCCGAGCAGGTGGAGCAGGAGGCGGGCATGCTGTTCCACTACAACCCCTTCATCCGGGTGCCCGCGAACGGGGCGGCCTCGGCGCGCATGAGGTGCCGCATCGACGAGGACATCTCGATCGTGCGGGTTCAGTCCCACATGCACCGGCGCGGCGTGGGGTTCGCCGCCCACCGCGTCCGCGGCGACGGCGCGATGGAGGAGATCTACGCCAACGAGGCCTGGGAGGAGGTGCCCGCGAAGGTCTTCCCGTCTCCGCTCGAGGTCAAGGCGGGCGAGGCGCTCGACTTCCGTTGCGATTACGCGAACGCGGAGTCGCGCGACGTCGTGCAGGGCCTGACCACGCGCGACGAGATGTGCATGCTCATCGGCCCCTACTTCCCGCGCAGCCCCGAGATCGACAACTGCACCGACGCGCAGGGGCTCCCCGCCGAGACGTGGATCGGCTCCGGCGCCGCGACGTGCGCGGAGACGCTCGCGTGCGCCTCCGCGGCGGCGAGCGAGGCCGCGCTGTACGGCTGCGTCGTGAACAGCTGCGCGGGCGCGGCGGCGCAGGTCTCAGCTGCCCTGCGCTGCCAGATCTTCACCGCGGGCCAGGGCGCCTGCGCGGACGCTTGCGCCGGGGACGCCGACCGCTGCGCCGCGTGCGTGGACGAGGCTTGCGCCGCGGACGTCACGGCATGCCAGGCGGCCGCTTGCGACTGACACCCGCGCGCGAGCGGAGCCGCTGGTCGAGCCGCGAGCCGCTCTACCAGCGGCGCGGGTGCGGGCGGAAGTCCGCGAAGCCGTCGGTGTAGTAATAGGGCACGAGCGCGCTGCCGGGCGGCGAGATGCTGTCGATGCGCTTGAGATCTTCCGGCGTGAGCTTCACGTCGACGGCGCCGAGCTGCTCGTCGAGCTGCGCCACGCTGCGCGGCCCGAGGACCGGGCTCGTGACGGCGGGCATGTGCAGCAGCCAGGCCAGCGCGAGCTGCGTCATCGAGCAGCCCTTCTCCTTCGCCAGCGCGGCGAGGCCGTCCAGCGCCTCGAAAGCGGCGGGCGTGAAGTGCTTGTCGCCCCAGGCGTTCCCCGGCTGCAGGCGCCCGCCTTCCACGACGTTCCCGCGCGTGTACTTGCCCGTCAGCAGGCCGCCCGCGAGCGGCGACCACGGCATGATCCCGAGGTCGTACGTCTGCGCCAGGGGGATCAGCTCGCGCTCGACGCTGCGCTCCAGCAGGTGATACGGCGGCTGCTCCGCCACGAAGCGGTTCAGGCGCAGGCGATCCGACACCCACAGCGCCTCGAGGACCGACCACGCGGCGAACGTGCTGCACGCGATGTACTGGACCTTGCCCTGGTGGATCAGGTCGTCCAGCGCGCGCAGCGTCTCGTCGATGGGCACGTCCGACTGCGGGCGGTGGATGTAGTAGAGATCGATCGTGTCGGTCTTCAGCCGCCGGAGCGACTCGTGCGCCTGCTCCATGAGGTGGCGCCGGTGATTGCCCGAGGCGTTGGGGTCCCCGTCGCGCATCTTGACGTTGACCTTGGTCGCCAGCACGACGCCCTTTCGCTTGCCGTCGCGGTCGAGGGCGCGCCCGACGATCTCCTCGCTGAGCCCGCGCCCGTAGACGTTGGCGGTATCGATGAAGTTGATGCCTGCGTCCAGCGCGCGATCCACGACGCGCAGCGCGTCGTCCTCCGGCGTCTTGCCGCCGAACTCCATCGAGCCCAGGCAGAGCGCGCTCACCTGCACGCCCGTGCGTCCTAACGTCCTGTAGTTCATGGACAAGTCTCCTCGCGTACTCTCGTGTGTCGTGTGGGGTTTCGCGGAGGCGACCCGGCGGGCGCCCCTCGCGTGGTGCGGGTCTCTAGCTCCCGCGTCGTTCCCTGTCCCGCGACCACCGCGCCTCCAGGCAATGTCTCAAGCGCAGACGCCGTGGTGCGATCGGCCGCGCAGAGCGCTACCGGGGAACAGCCAAAGAGTCAAGGAGAGGTCGCCGTCGAGCGTCTCGCAGCGTCTCGCTGGCTGCGGAGGACCCTTCTCAGGTCGTCGCGTTGTTGAACGCCGGACTTCGGGAGAAGATCCAGGCCAGCCCGACGATCGCTCCGCCCCCGAGGAAGAGACCGGAGAGCGTGTGCTCGGCTGCGAAGCCGCTCGCCGCATACGAGACCGGGCCCAGGCCGTTCGCGGACAGCACCAGGATGGACATCACGCGGCCGAGCATCGCTTCGGGGACGCGCGCCTGGAGCCAGCTGAGCCCTTGTACGTTCAGATAGCCGAGCGCGACGCCAGCGCTGAACACGGTCACGAAGACCAGGGCGAGCAACTGCGGGAACATCGTCGCGACGCCGAGGAGCGCCATGCCGGCCGCGAGCCCCCCCGTGGTCCACCGGGTCACGGGGCCAGGGCGGCCCGGGCGCGGGAGCAGCGCCGCGGCCAGCATGCCCGCGAGCGATCCCGCCGCGAACGTGCCCATGACCGCCCCCAGCATCGTCGAGCCAGCCCCGAGCCCTCCGCGCACGAGCGCGGGCAAGCCTACCGCGATCGGCCCGAGGACCCCGAGGTTGATAGCGGCGACGATCACGAGCACCGTGCGCAGCACCGGGTCGGCGACCACGGCGCGCGCCACGTCCCGGGTGGCCATCGGCGGCTTGGCGGGCTGCGCCGCGCCTGGCGCGGCCTGAGACGCAGAGTGGGACCTGAGCAATCGGCTCATCCAGAACAAGGTCGTAACAACGACCACGAACGACAGCGTGTCGATGGCGAACGCCCCGGCGATCCCGACGGCAGAGACGACGACGCCGGCGACCGCGGGCCCGATGATGCCCGCGAACGCGGAGGTCCCCTGGACCGCCGCGTTCGCGGCCGGCAGGTGCTCCTCCGCGACGAGGCGCGGCGTGATGCTCATGTACGCCGGGAACGCGAGCGCGTCCGCTGACCCGAACGCGACGCCGAGCACGAAAAGGTGCCAGATCTCGGTCTGGTCCGTGATGACGAGCGCGGTCAGGACCGCGACGATGACCGCGCGGGCAACGTTGCTCACCAGCAGCACGGTCTGCGGGCTCCATCGATCCACGACCACGCCGCCGACCGGCATGAGCGCGGCCCGCGGGATGGCCGCCGCCATCAGCACGTTGCCGAGCGCGGACGGCGACCCGGTGAGCTCCAGCGTCATCCAGGGCAAGGCCAGCAGGTAGAACTGGTCGCCGAGCACGGAGATCGCCTCGCCCGCCCAGAAAATACGAAAGATTCGGTTCGCGAGGAGCTGCTTGATACCGTTCATGTCACCGTGGTTCCGTGGAGGGCGGGGCTGGAATGGCGAGCGTTCACGCTCATGTCATCACGACGCGCTGCTGGTCCGCCCGGGTCGGGCCCCGGGCGGCGCCGCCGATGACGCCGTGGATGCGGTCCACGGCCTCCTTCAGCCCGTCTTCCGCCCGGACGCGCCGCCCTAGCTCCGCCGCGCGCGTCCGCATCTCCGCGTCGTGCGCGAGGCGGTCGAACGCTCCGGCGAGGCGCGTGGCGGTGAGGTCGCGGAGGCGGAGCGGCGCCGGGGCCACCCCGAGCTCGGACACGCGCTTGCCCCAGAAGGGCTGATCGAAATTGTACGGGATCACGAGCGAGGGGACGCCAGCCCGGAGCACGGCCCCGGTCGTCCCCGCTCCCCCGTGGTGCACGACGCCTGCGGCCCGCGGGAACAACCAGTCGTGCGGCGCCTGGTCGAGCGCGTAGACGGAGTCAGGCAGCTCGACCCCTTGACCCAGATCGCCCCACCCGCCGAGGAGGACGGCGCGCTGACCTGCCTGGCGCAACCCGCCGAGGAGGAGGGTGAGGAGCCGCCTGGGATCGGCGTTCGTCATGCTGCCGAACCCGATACATAGCGGCGGCGGCCCTGCCTCCAGGAACCGCGACAAGGAGGCCGGAGGCGTCCACGCCGGGGCAGCGTCGAGGAACAGGAAGCCGGTGACGTGGAACTGCGCCGGCCAGTCGTCCGGCTTCGGCACCACCGAGGGGCTGTACGCGTGCAGCGTCGTCGGCTCGCCGGCGGGGCGCACGCCGAGGTAGGGCAGGGGGGCGAGGCCCAGCTCGCGCCGGAGCGCCTGGACCCCCTCGCGCCCGATCGACCAGATCGCGAGCGCCATGGCTTCGCCCAGGGCGCGGTTCACCCACGCGCCCCCGTCGAACGTCGACCCCATGAGCGGCGGAGGGAAAGCCGACGACGGCGCCATGGGCTGGAGCGCCACCGAGACCGCCGGGATTCGGAGCGCCTCGGCCACGGTGCTGCCCGCCGCAAGGCCGCTCTTGTAGACGAGCGCGTCGACTCCTTGGGAGATGCGGAGGGCGTCTCGGCTGATCCTGGCCTGACGCTCGCGAAGCCGCGCGAGCGGCGCCCCCCGGAACGCTGAGAGGATACTGCCTGACTGTACGATCTTCTTGGTCTCGGACTCCTGCATCAACGACCGGCTGTCAGGGCCCATGGCCTGGAACTCCACGCCGTGCTCCGCTGCGAGCGACGAGAAGTTCGGCGGCGCCCCGAGGAACACGGAGTGACCGGCGCGCCGGAGCGCCTGCGCGAGCGCGAGGAAGGGCTGGATGTCTCCACGGGAGCCGATGGTCAGGACGGCGATGCGCATTGGGTCTCGTTTTCGGTGCTGGCGAGGTGGGGCACTGTCCGGTGCATGAGGCTCACGCGCTCTTCGAGAGGGCCCGGCGGACCGCCTGGATCGCGCCTCGCGGCGTCTCGCGGAGGAAGAAATGGTCCCCCAGGAACGTCTGCGTCTGGAAGGCGCCGCGCGTCAGCGCGCGCCAGCCGGCGAGGTCCTCGTCGGGCACGTAGTCCGTGTTACCGCGGAACGCCGAGATGGGGCACGACAGGGCTTCCTCCTCGACATACTCGTACTCCTCGCAGAGCCGGGTGTCGGCCTCCAGCGTGGGCACGAGGAGCTCGAGCAGCTCCCCCTTCATCTCCGCGGGGACAGCCAGGGCGCCGGTGAGCCGCTTCGTCGCCTCGTGCCTCACGGTGCCGGCCCGATCCTCGCGGCGCTGCAGGTGCGGCGCGCAGTAGCTCGCGACGAAGAGGTGCGCCGGCATGGGCAGGCCGCGGCGCCGCAGCTCCCGGGTCAGCTCGAAGCCGATCAGCGCGCCCATGCTGTGGCCGAAGATCGCGTAGCGCCGATCCAAATACACCGTCAGCGCATCGGCGAGGCGGGCGACGAGGGGGCGGATGCTCGGCACGGCCGGCTCGCGAATCCGGCTCTCCCGGCCGGGCAGCTGCACCGGGCACACCTCGGCGAGCGGCGCCAGCTCCGCGCTCCAGGGATGGAACAAGGACGCGCCGCCGCCCGCGTGGGACAGGCAGAAGAGCCGGAACGGCGCCTCCGGACGGGGGACATGAAAGGCGAGCCAGGCCTCCTCCGCCGCCGTCACGACGTCACCTCTGCAGGGCCGGCCGCGCGGCCAGCATTGCTGAGCCCGGTTGCTTTCAACAGAAGATCCCACTGTCTGTTCATCGCCGCCCATCCTCTCGATCCGGGACGCCGGCCGCGCGCGCCGCCTCGCCGGAGATACCCGCCCGCGTGAGGCTCATGGCACGGGACCAGGGGGCCTCTCTCGCACCGGTGCACCTTGAGGGCGTCGCTGTCCAGGCGCGCTACCGCAAGGCCGGTCGCCGAATCTAGCACACTCTCATCGCCCTTCATCTCGCCGATGTCAACCAGAGTCGTGAGCAAGAAGTCGACGGTGGGCATGGAACGCCTTGCGGAACCCTTGTGGAGCCGCGTGACGGCTCGGTGAATGGTCAGGCTCGATGATCCATGGCGCATCTTACCTCTTTGCAAGACTTCTCGTCTCGTGTTAAGGGTACACACTACGCTGGCGGGCGCACATCGCCTGGGTCCAGGATGAACGCCGAGGGGCGGGAATGTACGCGGTATCGCCGGCGTAGGGGTCTTCGGCCTGTTAACAACGATTAACACGCCGGAAACACAAGGCAGTTTATTGTTCGAATAGGTTCTCCTCTTATCCGCGCCAAGCGAAGCGGGGCGGCGTCCCCCGTCTACGGACCGCGTGCGCTCTGAGCGCCGGTGCCGTTGCGGGTGTGCTGCGATATTTCGCTGTGCTCGTTCACCATGGACCTTGAAATGGATCGCGACATCTCGAAGTGCGCAACCCTGCCGGATCTTTTGAGGTTTCAGGCCGAGAGGCGGGGGGATGAGCTGCTCTATCGCTACCTGAGCACCGGAGATCCGGACGGGCCCGCAGAGGAGTGGACCTTCGCGGACTTCGAGCGTCGCTCCCGGGGTGTCGGCGCCCTGCTCCAGGAGGCCGGCGCCGCCGGGGAGCGGGCGTTGCTCGTCTATCCGCCTGGCCTCGAGTTCATCGAGGGATTCATGGGATGCCTGTGCGCGGGGGCGATCGCCGTCCCCACCTATCCGCCGGATCCCACGCGCCTGGAGAGGACGCTGCCCAGGCTGCGCGCGATCGCTCAGGACTCCGGTGCAAAATTCGTCCTCACCACGACATCGATCCTGGCCATGGCCGAGGCGATCCTGCCGTCAGCGCCTGAGCTCGCTGCGCTTCGCTGGGTGGCCACCGACGCCCCATCGCCCGAGCTCGCCGCGGCCTTCCGCGCGCCGCAGCTCGCCGCCGATGCGCTCGCATTTTTACAGTACACCTCCGGATCGACGGGTGATCCGCGGGGCGTGATGATCACGCACGCGAACGTGCTCCACAATGAGCGGGCGATCGCGCGCGCCTTCCGGCACGACACGAGCTCGCGCGGGGTCGGGTGGCTGCCCGTGTTCCATGACATGGGGCTCATCGGCAACGTCCTTCAGCCGCTCTATACGGGCTTCTCCTGCACGCTGATGTCGCCGCTCGCCTTCCTGCAGCAGCCGCTCCGGTGGCTGAAGGCCGTCTCCCGCTTCCGGGCGACGACGAGCGGCGGGCCGAACTTCGCCTACGAGCTGTGCGTGCGCAAGGTGCGCCCGGAGGACCGGGCGGGCCTCGATCTGAGCTCCTGGGACGTGGCGTTCAACGGGGCAGAGCCGATCCGGAGCGCCACCCTCGATCGGTTCGCCGAGGCGTTCGCGCCTTGCGGCTTCCAGCGAGAGTCGTTCTATCCCTGCTACGGTCTCGCCGAGTCCACGCTCATCGTCTCGGGAGCAGAGTCGCGGCGCGCTCCGGTCACTCGCGCCGTCTCGGCGGCTGCGCTCGGCGCCGGCGACGCGCAGGATGCGCGCGAGGGCGGCGATGCGGCGCGCTCTCTGGTCTCCTCGGGCCAGCCAGCGCTCGATCAGCGCATCCTCGTGGTGGACCCTGGCACCGGCGCGCCGCTGCCCGCCGGCAAGGTCGGCGAGATCTGGACCGCCAGCCCCAGCGTGGCGCTCGGCTACTGGGGTCGCGCCGAGGAGACGGCGCGGGCCTTCGGCGCGCGGCTGCCGAGCGGCGAAGGCCCGTTACTGCGCACAGGCGACCTCGGCTTCGTGCTCGATGGAGAGCTGTTCATCACCGGGCGGTCCAAGGACGTCATCATTCTCCGGGGCCGCAACCACTATCCCCAGGACATCGAGCAGACCGTCGAGGCGACGCACCCGGCCGTGCGGCCCGGCTGCGTCGCGGCGTTCGCGCTGGAGGTCGACGGCGCCGAGCGGCTCGGCGTGGCGGCGGAGATCGACCCGGCGCGCGCGGGCGGGGATCCTGGCGCCGTGGGGCGCGCGATCCAGCAGGCGATCGCGGCCGAGCACGGGCTGCCGGTCCACGTCCTGGCGTTGCTCCCTCCCCAGGGGATCCCGAAGACCTCGAGCGGAAAGATCCAGCGCCGCGCGACGCAGCAGGCGCTCTCCTCGGGGGCGCTGCCGGTGCTGCTGCGCCTGGAGGGCGCGGCCGAGCTCGCGGACGGCGAGGGCGCCGAGGCGGGCGGCGGGTTCGCCGTCAAGGACGCGCTCGAGGTCGCGCCCGCGGCCGAGCGCGGCGCGCTGATCCTGACGCTGCTCCGCCACGAGCTCGCGCGGGAGCTCCAGCAGGATCCGGCGCGCATCGACGCCGAGCGCGCCCCGGCGGAGCTCGGGCTCGACTCGCTGGGGATGCTCGCCGCAGAGGGGCGGATCGAGGGAGCGCTGGGCATCGCGCTGCCGCCCATGCTCCTCTGGCGCCACCGGACGCTCGCCGCGGCGGCAGAGGAGCTGCTGGCCGCGTGGGAGGCCCGCGAGGCCGGCGCGGCGCCGGGCGCTCCGGCGGCAGACGCGCCCGCCGCGCCGGGGGTGTCCTCCGGGCAGGCGCGGCTCTGGTTCCTCGACCGGCTGATGCCCGAGAACGCGGCGTACCACGTGCACGCCGGGCTGCGCATGCGCGGCCCCCTCGACACGGCGGCGCTCGAGCGGAGTCTCTCCGCGGTGGTCGAGCGCCACGCCGTCCTGCGGACCTCGTTCGTCGCGGGGGACGACGGGGCTCCGCGCGCCGAGGTGGCGCCGCCGGCGCCTGTCGCGCTGGCGATCGTCGATCTCCGGAGCCAGCCGGCGGAGGCGCTGCGGGCGCTGTCGCACGCCGAGGGGACCCGGCCGTTCGACCTCGCGGCGGGCCCGCTCTTCCGGGCGACGCTGGCGCGCGTCGCGGACGACGAGCACGAGCTGCTCCTCACCGTGCACCACACGGTGACGGACGGCTGGTCGATGGGCATCCTGACCCGGGAGCTCGCGGCCCTCTACGCGCACCACGTGCAGGCGCGCCAGGGCGAGGCCCCGCGGCTGCCGCCGGCGCCGCGGTACGACGACTACGTACGATACACCCGCGCTCGCGGCGGAGAGCTCGACGCGCAGCGCGCGTTCTGGAGGGGCCGGCTCTCGGGCTTGCCGCGGCTCGATCTACCCATCGCCCGCACCCCGTCGGGGCCGCCTTCGTCGCGGGGGGCCACGATCCGCGCGACGCTGCCCGCGGAGCTCGTGGAGGGCGTACGGCGGGTCGCGCGCGAGCGCGGGACCACGCTGTTCGCCGCGATGCTCGGGGCCTTCGGCGCGCTGCTGCACCGCTACAGCGGCCAGAGCGATCTCGGCATCGGCACCGTCGTCGCCAACCGCGGGCGCAGGGAGCACCAGAGCCTGGTCGGCTTCCTGACCAACACCCTCGTGATCCGCCTGGATCTCGCGAGGGATCCCTCCTTCCTGGAGCTCATCGAGCGCAGCCGGCGCACGGTCAGCGACGCGCTCGCCCACGCCGAGCTCCCCTTCGACGAGGTGGTGCGGGCGTCCCGGGCGGCCACCGACGTGGATCACAACCCGCTCTTCCAGGTGGCCTTCATGATGGAGAGCCTGCCGCCGCTCGACCTCAGCGTGCCGGGGATGAGCTGGGAGACCCACCTCGACGTGCCCGACGGCTCGCTCGAGGACACGGCGAAGTTCGACCTCGCCCTCATGATGGTCGAGTCCCAAGGCGGCGCGACGCTGGCCTTCCAGTACAGCGTCGATCGGTTCGACGCGGCGTCGATCCAGCGGCTCGTCGCGCACTTCGAGGTGCTGCTGCGCGGGCTGGTCAGCGAGCCCGCGCGCCGGATCTCGGCGCTCCCGCTGCTCACCGCCGAGGAGCGGCGGCAGATCCTCCGCGAGTGGAACGCGACGGCCCTCGATTTCCCGCGCGACGCCTGCATTCACCGCCTGTTCGAGGCGCAGGTCGAGCGGACGCCGGGCGCGACGGCGGTGACCTTCGGCGACGTCTCGCTGAGCTACGCGGAGCTCGACGCGCGGGCCAGCCGGCTGGCCGCGCGGCTCCTCGCGTCCGGGGTGGGGCGCGAGGCCCGGGTAGGGCTCTACGCGGAGCGCTCCGTGGAGCTCGCGGTGGGCCTGCTGGGCATCCTCAAGGCGGGGGCGGCCTACGTGCCGCTCGATCCGGCCTACCCTGCGGACCGGATCGCCTACGTCCTGACGGACGCCAGCGTCGCCGCGCTGGTCACGCAGGAGCACCTCGCCGCGGACCTGCCGGACCAGGGCTGCCCGGTCCTGTGCCTGGACGGGCCCGACGCGGCCGACGAGGGCGGCGCGGCGGCTGCGGCGCCGTCGATCGAGGTCGACCCGCGCTCGCTCGCGTACGTCATCTACACCTCGGGATCCACCGGGCGCCCCAAGGGCGTCATGCTGAGCCACCTCGGCGTGGTGAGCTTCTTCGCGTCGATGGACGAGCGCGTCGGCGCGCAGCCGGCGGGGGTCTTCCTGGCGCTCACCAGCGTGTCCTTCGACATCTCCGTGCTGGAGCTGCTCTGGACGGTGACGCGCGGGTTCCACGTCGTCATTCACCCCGAGCAGCGGACCGCGGCGCTGCGCGCAGGCGGCCGAACGCGCGCCGCCGACTTCAGCCTCTTCTACTTCGCCGACGACGAGGAGCGCGGCGGCGGGGATCGCTTCCGGCTCCTGCTCGAGGGGGCGCGGTTCGCGGACGAGAACGGCTTCGCCGCTGTCTGGACCCCGGAGCGCCACTTCCACGCCTTCGGCGGCCTCTACCCGAACCCGTCGGTCACCGGCGCGGCCGTCGCGGCGGTCACGCGCCGCGTCGGGATCCGCGCGGGCAGCGTGGTGCTCCCGCTCCATCACCCCGTCCGCGTCGCGGAGGAGTGGTCGCTCGTCGACAACCTCTCCGGCGGCCGCGTGGGCGTCTCCTTCGCGACCGGGTGGCACGCCGACGACTTCGCCCTCGCGCCCGAGCGGTACGAGGGGCGACGCGAGACCATGATGGAGGGCCTGGAGCTCATCCGGCGCTTCTGGCGCGGAGAGCCGGTGAGCCTGAAGAACGGGGCTGGACAGCTCAAGGAGTTCCGGTTGCGGCCGCGCCCGGTGCAGCGCGAGCTGCCCTTCTGGCTCACGGCCGCGGGCAACCCGGAGACGTTCCGGGTGGCCGGCGAGATCGGGGCCAACGTGCTCACCCACCTGCTCGGCCAGAGCCTCGAGGAGCTGCGCGAGAAGATCGCCCTGTACCGGGAAGCCCGCCGCGGCGCCGGACACGAGGGGTCGGGGCACGTGACCCTCATGCTCCACACCTTCGTGGATCGGGACATGGAGGTCGTGCGCGAGAAGGCGGCGGAGCCCTTCCGGCGCTACCTGAAGAGCTCTCTCGACCTCATGCGCGGCTTCGGGCGCGCCGTGGGCATCAACATCGACGCGAGCACGTTCAGCGAGGCCGATCTCGACGCCCTCGTGAGCCGGGCCCACGAGCGCTTCTTCGCGCAGAGCGGCCTCTTCGGGACGCCGCGATCCTGCGAGGAGATGGTCGGTCGCATCGAGGAGCTCGGCGTCGACGAGATCGCTTGCCTCATCGACTTCGGCGTCGATACGGACTCGGCGCTCGCCGGGCTGCGGTACGTCGACGCCCTGCGGCGACGCGCGCAGCGGCGCCCGCCGGCGTCGGTGCAGGTGCCGGCGCAGATCGCGGCGCACGGCGTGACGCACGTGCAGTGCACGCCGTCGTTCGCGCAGGCGCTCCTCCTCGATCCGGACGCCGAGGGGGCCCTGTCCTCCCTCCGCGCGCTGCTCGTCGGGGGCGAGGCGTTGCCCACGCCGCTCGCGGCGCGCCTCACCGCGGCGGCGCCAGGCCGGGTGATCAACATGTACGGTCCGACCGAGACCACCATCTGGTCCGCGACGCGCCGGGTGCAGTCCGAGGAGCAGGGCGCGGTGGTGAGCATCGGCACGCCGATCGGGAACACGTCGCTCTACGTGCTCGACGCCCGGCTGGAGCCGGTCCCGATCGGGGTCCCGGGAGAGCTGTACATCGGCGGCGTCGGCCTGGCCCGCGGCTACCACGCCAGGCCGGAGCTCACGGCCGAGCGCTTCCTCCCCGATCCCTTCGCCGCCGACGGGGCGCGGATGTACCGCACCGGGGATCTGGCGCGCTACCGCCCGGACGGCTCAATCGAGTTCCTGGGCCGGTCCGATCAGCAGATCAAGCTGCGCGGCTTCCGGATCGAGCTCGGCGAGATCGAGGCGAGGCTCGCCGAGCACCCGGACGTCCGTGAGGTCGCCGTCGCCGTGCGCGAGGAGCGGCCCGGAGATCAGCGGCTGGTCGCGTACGTCGTGCCGCGCGGCGCCGCCGCGCCGGACGCGGAGGAACTCCAGCGCTTCGCGCGGCAGCGGCTGCCCGAGTACATGGTCCCCGCGGCCGTGGTCCGCCTCCAGGCGATGCCGATGACCCCGAACGGCAAGCTCGATCGCAAGGCGCTTCCGGCGCTCGGGGCCGAGCCGGCGCGGCCGCGGCAGGCCTTCACGGCCGCGCGCAACGACATGGAGCGCCAGATCGCCGCGATCTGGACGAGCGTGCTCGGCGTGCCGGAGGTGGGCATCCACGACAACTTCTTCGACCTCGGCGGCCACTCGCTGCTGCTCGCGCAGGTGCACGCGCGCGTCCGGGCGAGCCTCCGGTCCGATCTACCGCTGATGAGGCTCATCGAGCACCCGACGGTCGCCTCGCTGGCGCGCCACCTGAGCGAGGAGCCCGCGGCGGCCGCCGCGACGGTGGCCCGGTCGGCGCAGGACCGCGCGCGGCAGCAGGTGGAGGCGCTCCGGCGCCAGCGGGCGCGGGAGCCGAAGCGCTGAGCGACCGCTGGCGCTCTCCTCTCGGGCGCCAGCGCGAAGGGTTCACGCAGAGAGACAACAGCGGACAGCAAAGAGCATCCATCCATGAGCGAGGATCATCTGCACTCCCCCGATACGTCGTCCGATTCCCCCGACGACTCCTTCGACATCGCGGTCGTCGGGATGTCCTGCCGGCTCCCTGGAGCCCAGAGCGTCGAGGACTTCTGGCGCGTCCTGCGCGAAGGGGTGGAGTGCATCCGCCCCTTCAGCGACGACGAGCTCCTGTCCCGCGGCGTCTCGCGGGAGGCGTTGAGCGCCGAGGGCTTCGTCAAGGCGGGCGCCGTGCTCGACGACGTCGACCGATTCGACGCCGCGTTCTTCGGCTACTCGCCCCGCGAGGCCGAGCTCATGGACCCCCAGCACCGGCTGTTCCTGGAGTGCGCCTGGGAGGCCCTGGAGCGCGCGGCCTGCGTGCCGGACGCCGGACGCACGGTGGGCGTGTTCGCGGGGGCCGGGCTGAGCACGTACCTGCTCTACAACCTGGCGTCGCGCCCGGACCTGTTCGACGCGGACGACAGCTTCCAGATCATGATCGGGAACGACAAGGACTTCCTGGCCACCAGGCTGTCCTATCTCCTGGATCTGCGGGGGCCGAGCGTCACGGTGCAGACGGGGTGCTCGACCTCGCTGGTGGCCGTCCACCTCGCCTGCCAGGGCTTGCTCGGCTACCAGTGCGACGTCGCGATCGCCGGCGGCGCCGCGGTGCAGGTGCCGCAGCGCACCGGCTACCGCTACCAGCCCGAGGGCATCGCCTCGCCGGACGGGCACTGCCGGCCCTTCGACGCCGACGCGGGCGGCACGATCTTCGGCAGCGGCGTCGGCGTCGTGGTCCTGAAGCGGCTCTCGGACGCGCTCGCGGACGGCGATCACATCCACGCCGTCATCAAGGGGAGCGCGATCAACAACGACGGTTCGGCCAAGCTCGGCTACACGGCGCCCAGCGTCGAAGGGCAGGTGGAGGTCATCACCCGGGCGCAGTCGATCTCCGGCGTGTCGCCGGAAAGCATCGGGCTCATCGAGGCGCACGGCACCGCGACCGCGCTCGGCGATCCGGTGGAGGTCGAGGCGCTGACGCGCGTGTTCCGGGGGGCGACGGGCGACGCGAAGTTCTGCGCGCTCGGCTCGGTGAAGTCGAACATCGGCCACCTCGACGCCGCCGCCGGCGTGGCCGGCCTGATGAAGGGCGTGCTCGCGATCGAGCACGGGGAGCTGCCGCCCACGCTGCACTTCCAGCGGCCGAACCCGCGGTTCGAATGGCAGGAGAGCCCGTTCTTCGTCAACGCCGCGCTGCAGCCCTGGGCGCGCGCCGGGGGGCGTCGCCGCGCTGGCGTGAGCTCCTTCGGGATCGGCGGCACCAACGCGCACGTGATCCTCGAGGAGGCCCCGCCGCGGTCGCCGTCGGGGCCCTCGCGACCCCACCAGCTGCTCGTGCTGTCGGCGAAGACGACCGCCGCCCTGGACCGGGCGACGGCCGATCTGGCCCGCCACCTGGAGCAGCACCCGGAGCTGCCGATCGCCGACGTGGCCTACACGCTCCAGGTCGGGCGCCGGGCGCTCCCGCACCGGCGAGCGGTCGTTTGCTCGGACGCGGCGGACGCGGCGCGCGCCCTCGCCGAGCTGCCACCGCAGCGCTCGGCCTCGGGCGACGCCCGAAGCCGCCAGGTGGTGTTCATGTTCCCCGGCGGCGGCGCCCAGCACCCGGGTATGGGCGCGTGGCTCTACGAGCACGAGCCGACCTTCCGCCAGCACATCGACGCGTGCGGTGACATCCTGGCGCCCCGCCTCGGCGTCCACCTGCGGGACGTCATCTATTCGACCGCGTCTCGCGCCGCGGGCGGCGCCCAGGAAGCCCGCCTGACGCGCACCGGCGTCGCCCTGCCCGCGCTGTTCGCCGTCGAGTACGCCCTCGCCCGGCTCTGGATGGACTGGGGCGTGGAGCCCACCGCCATGATCGGGCACAGCATGGGCGAGTATGCCGCTGCCTGCCTGGCCGGCGTCTTCTCGCTGGAGGACGCGCTGGCCCTCGTGGCCGAGCGCGGCCGCCTGTTCGAGGGCGTGCCGAAGGGCGCGATGCTGAGCGTGGAGCTGCCGGAGCCCGAGCTGCGGAAGCTCTGCAGCGATCGGCTGTCGATCGCCGCGGTCAACGGGCCGGAGCAGGGCGTGATGTCCGGCGACGAGGCCGCGATCGAGGAGCTCGCGGCGGCGCTCGAGCAGCGCGGCGTCGAGGTCCGGCGCGTCCACATCGACGTCGCCGCCCACTCGCACCTCATCGAGGGCATCATGCCGGCGTTCGCCGCGTTCCTCCGCACGCTGCGGCTCGGAGCGCCCGAGCGCCCGTTCGTGTCCAGCGTGACGGGCACGTGGATCACCGAGAGCGACGCGACGAGCGTCGACTACTGGGTGAGGCACCTGCGCCAGACGGTGCGCTTCGGCGACGGGGTGCGGACGCTCCTCGAGGAGCCCGGTCGCGTCCTGCTCGAGGTGGGCCCGGGCCGGGTCCTGAGCTCGCTGGCGCGGCTCCAGGCCGCGCCCGACAGCGGCGCGGTGATGCTCACGTCGATGCGCTCCCCGGTCGAGGAGCGCCCGGACACCGAGGTGCTGCTGACGACGTTCGGGCGGCTCTGGGCGCTGGGGGTGAAGGTCGATTTCGCCCGCGCGTCGGCGCACGAGCAGCGGCGGCGCGTCCCGCTGCCGACCTACCCGTGGGAGCGCCGCCGCTTCTGGATCGATCCCCGCCCCGCCGGCGCGAGCCGGCCTGAGCTCGCCCCCGCGGAGCGGCGCGAGCTCGCGGACTGGTTCTACCTGCCCTCGTGGCGGCGCGCTCCGTCGCCGGCCCCGGCGACCCCCGCGGGGGCGCGCTGGCTGGTCTTCGTCGATCCCGGCGGGGTGGGGCCTCAGGTCGCGGCCCGGCTCGCCGCGAGGGGCCACGACGTGACGACGGTCGCGCCCGGGACGGCGCTGCGCCAGGTCGACGGCAAAACCTACGAGCTCGACCCCGAGCGGGAGGACGCCTACGCGTCGCTGCTCGCCGAGCTGGAGCGCGCGGGGCGGCGCCCCGACCGGATCGTCTACACCTGGGGCCTGCTGGAACCGCCGGCCGGCGCCGACCCTGTCGAGCACGCGCGGCGGCTCGGGCTGGACGCCCTGATCGCGCTCGGCAAGGCCCTCGGCGCCTCCTCCGAGGCGCGGCCCCTCCACCTCGCGGTGGTCGGGAGCGGTATCGAGGCCGTATCGGAGGGCGAGGTGGTGCGGCCCGAGCGGACGCTGGCCCTCGGCCCCTGCCGGGTGCTGCCGCTGGAGCAGCCGGGCGTCACGTGCGCGCTGATCGACATCGCGGGCACGGCGCTGAGCGAGCTCACGCTGGACCGGCTCGCGGCCGAGGTGGAGGGGCCCGCGCAGAGCGCGGTGGTGGCGCTCCGCGGCGCCCGGCGGCTGGTGCAGGCGTTCGATCCGGCGCGGCTCGACCCGCCGGCGTCGCCGGTGCTGAGGCCCCGCGGGACGTACCTCATCACCGGCGGCCTCGGTGGCATCGGCCTCGTCATGGCCGAGCACCTGGCGCGGCGGGCGCAGGCGCGCCTCGCGCTCGTCGGGCGCGCCGAGCTGCCCGAGCGCGAGGCGTGGCCTGCCTGGCTCGCCGACCACCCGGAGGACGACGTCACCTCGGCCCGGATCCGCCGCGTGCAGGCGATCGAGGCGCTCGGCGCGGAGGTGCTGGTGCTGGGCGCCGACGTGGCGGATCCCGAGCAGGTCGGGCGCGCGCTCGGGCAGGTCCAGGAGCGCTTCGGCGCGCTCCACGGCGTGATCCACGCGGCCGGCGTCCCCGCCGGGGGCCTCATCCAGGCCAAGGACCGCGACGCCGTTGCGCAGGTGCTGAGGCCGAAGGTGCAGGGGACGCTCGTCCTCGATCGGCTCCTCGCCGGCACGCCGCTCGACTTCTTCGTCCTCTGCTCGTCCCGGACCGCGGCCACGGGCGACCTGGGCCAGGTCGACCACGTCGCCGCGAACGCCTTCCAGGAGGCGTTCGCGGAGCGGTGCGCCCAGGAGGGCCGCGCCAACGTGATCGCGCTCGCGTGGGACACGTGGGCCGAGGTCGGGCAGGCCGTCACCACCGCCGTCTCCGGGGCGCTGGAGGGGATGCGCGCGCAGCTGCTCGCGCACGCGATCAGGCCGGCCGAGGGGCCGGAGGTGCTGGAGCGGGCCCTCTCGCGCCCCGCGGCGCGGATCGTGGTGTCCACGCGCTCGATCGAGGCGGCGGCCGAGGAGAGCCGGCGCGTCGCGCGGGAGCTGATGACGGCGCTGGGCGTGACGGACGAGCCCGCGACGGGCGCGGCCCCGCGCCCGCTGCCGGCGCCGGGGGACGCGGAGCACATCATGGCGAGGATCTGGGAGCGCGTGCTCCGCGTCGAGCGGGTGGGCCCGCACGACAGCTTCTTCGATCTGGGCGGCAACTCCGTGCTGGGCTTGCGCCTCATCGCGGAGATCAAGCGCGAGCTCGGCCTGTCCCTGCCGGCGGTCAGCCTCTTCGAGAACCCCACCGTGACCGCGCTCGCGCGGCGCGTCGCCGGAGGGCACGACCCCGACGACGCCCACGACGATCGTCGGAGCCGGGGCGCACGCCGCCGCGAGCGCCACCAACGCAAGCAAGACGCGAAGTAGGAGTCGCCTTCCATGAGCCACGCCAATGGCAACGAGATCGCCATCATCGGGATCGCAGGTCGTTTCCCCGGTGCCGAGAGCCTCGAGGAGCTCTGGCAGAACCTGTGCGATGGCGTCGAATCCATCGAGACGTTCACCGAGGAAGAGCTCGCTGCGCGCGGCGTGGCCGAGCACCAGCGCCGCGATCCGCGCTTCGTGAAGGCGGCGGCGTCGCTGCGCGACCCGGCCACGTTCGACGCCGGCTTCTTCGGCTACACGCCGCGGGAAGCGGAGCTCATCGACCCGCAGCAGCGCGTCTTCCTGGAGTGCGCCTGGGAGGCGCTCGAGGACGCCGGCCACGCCCCCGCCGACCAGGACCTCCTGGTGGGCGTCTTCGGCGGCGCCGCGCTGAGCTCGTACCTCGTCTTCAACATCCTCTCCAACCCAGCGCTGCTCGCCACGCTCGATCCGCTGCAGGTCAACCTCGGCAACGCCAACTCCTTCCTGACCACGCGCGCCTCGTACAAGCTCGACCTCAAGGGCCCGAGCTTCCTCGTGGAGAGCGCCTGCTCGACCTCGCTCGTGGCCATCCACGTCGCCTGCCAGAGCCTGCTCAACCACGAGTGCGATCTGGCGCTCTCGGGCGGCGTCTCCATCAACCTGGGCGTGCAGCACGGCTACCGTTACATCGAGGGGAGCATCCTCTCCCCCGACGGCCGGTGCCGCCCCTTCGACGCGAACGCCAGCGGCATCGTCTTCGGCAGCGGCGCCGGCGTCCTGGCGCTGCGGCGGCTCGAGGACGCGATCGCCGACGGCGACCCCATCTACGCGGTCATCCGCGGCTCCGCGGTCAACAACGACGGGGCGCTCCGGGCGGGATACACCGCGCCGGGCGTGGACGGGCAGGCTCAGGTGATCACCGAGGCGCTGGCCAACGCCGACATCCCCGCCGAGACCATCGGGTACGTGGAGACGCACGGCACGGGCACGGCGCTCGGCGATCCGATCGAGATCCAGGCGCTCACCCGCGCGTACCGCGAGCAGACGCAGGCGAAGGGCTTCTGCGCCATCGGCTCGCTCAAGGCGAACATCGGCCACCTGGACGCGGCCTCGGGCGCGGCGGGCCTCATCAAGGCGACCCTCGCGCTGCATCGCCGCCTGCTCCCGCCCAGCATCAACTGCGAGACCCCGAACCCCACGATCCCGTGGGAGTCCTCGCCGTTCCGTGTCTGCACCTCCCTCACGCCGTGGGAGGCCGGCGCGCAGCCGCGGCGCGCGGGCGTGAGCTCGTTCGGGATGGGCGGCACGAACGCGCACGTGATCCTGGAAGAGCCGCCGGCGCGCCTGTCGGAGCCGCCGGCGCGGGACCGGCAGGTCCTCGTGCTGTCCGCGAAGAGCCCGTCGGCGCTCGACGCCATGACAGCGCGCCTCTCGCGCCACCTCCGGAGGCACCCCGACACGAACGTCGCCGACCTGGCCCACACGCTGCAGGTCGGCAGGCAGCGCTTTCCTCACCGCCGCGCGCTCGTTTGCGACGGCAAGGACGCGGCCAGCGCGGCGGCGGCGCTCGAGGAAGCCGCCGGCCGGGCCTTCACCGGCCACGAGCAGCGCGCCGGCCGCCCCGTGGTGTTCATGTTCCCCGGCCAGGGCGCGCAGCACGTGCAGATGGGGGCGCGGCTCTACGCCAACGAGCCGGTGTTTCGCCGATACGTCGACGAGGGCGCCGCCATCCTCCGGCCCCTGATGAAGCAGGATCCGCGGGAGCTGCTCTACCCCGGGACGGAGCCGACCGAGGTCGCGCGCGCCGCCGTCGATCGCACCGAGCTCGCGCAGCCCCTCCTGTTCCTGATCGAGCACGCGCTCGCCCAGATGTGGATGTCCTGGGGCGTCACGCCCGCGGCGATGATCGGCCACAGCGTGGGCGAGTACGTGGCCGCGTGCCTGGCCGGGGTGCTGTCGCTGAGCGACGCGCTCGCCCTCGTCGTGGCCCGCGGCCGGCTGATGCAGTCGCTGCCGCCGGGCGCGATGCTCTCGGTGAACCTGCCCGAGGCCGAGCTGTCGCGCCTCGTCGAGCACCCGCTCGGGATCGCGGCGGTGAACGCGCCGTCGCTCTGCGTGGCCTCGGGCCCGGTGGAGGCCATCGCCGACCTGGAGCGCCGCCTCGGCGCGATGGGCGTCGGCGCGCGCCGCCTCCGGACCTCGCACGCCTACCACTCGCCGCTGCTCGAGCCCATCGTCGGGCCGTTCGCCGAGCAGTTGAAGCGGGTCCGCCTGAGCGCGCCGCGGCTGCCCTTCATCTCCAACGTGACCGGCACGTGGATCACCGCGCAGGAGGCGCAGGACCCGGCGTACTGGGTGCGCCACCTGTGCAAGACCGTCCGCTTCGCCGCCGGGATCGAGGTGCTCGCCGAGCGGCCGGACCGGGTGCTGCTCGAGGTGGGGCCGGGTCGTTCGCTGGTGACCATCGCGCGCCAGCAGAAGACCTTCGCTGGCGACGGCGGCGCGCTGCACTCGCTCCCGCACCCCACGGACGCGGCCGCGGACGACGTCCACCTGTTCGAGACGCTGGGCCGCGCGTGGATCGCCGGCGTCGACGTCGACTGGCGGGCCCTGCACGCGGGGGCGCGCCGGCTGCGGCTCTCCCTGCCGACGTACCCCTTCGAGCGCCGGCGCTACTGGATCGAGCCGGGGACGCTCGCGCAGGGCGGGCTCATCCCCGCCGCGCCTGCTGACGCCGCGGCGGAGCCGCTCGCCGACGCGACCCCGTCGCCCGCAGGCGCGGCGGTCCAGTCGCACCCCCGCCCGCGGCTCCGCACGGCGCTCGTCCCGCCGCGCACCGACGATGAGCGCACCATCGCGCGCATCTGGCAGGAGGTCCTCGGCATCGACGAGGTCGGCGTGGACGACAACTTCTTCGAGCTGGGGGGCCACTCGCTGCTCGCCACGGCGGTGATCGGCAGGCTGCGCGAGAGCTTCCACCTCGAGGTGCCCCTGCAGATGCTCTTCGAGGCGCAGACGGTGGCCACGATGGCCGCGGTGGTCGTGGCTCTCCAGGGGAGCGCGGGCGGCGATGATCCGCAGGTCAGGGCGCTCCTGGAGAAGCTGGCGGAGCTCGCCGAGGGAGATCCAACGGACGTATGACGCGGCAGCAGGGTGGAGTTTTCGCTCGGCCGTCAGCGCAACGCACGGCCATCCAGAGGGAATCGCATGGATAACGCAAACGGGTTGTTGAGGGTGCTCCTCGTCGCGATGGAGTACACGCCCAAGGTGAGCGGCGGCGTCGGGACCTACGTCTTCGAGCTCGCCAACGGGCTCGCGCGCGCCGGTTGCGCTGTGACGGTGCTCGCCTACACGCCGGGCGAGCCTGCCGTGCTGCACCAGCAGAACCTGGAGGTGCACCTCATCGCGCCCCGCAAGGAGACGTTCAACAGCGCCTCCGGGGCCTCCCTGGTCCAGGGGATCCTGACCTTCAACGACGACCTGGTCCGGTACGCGAAGGAGCACCTCGCCTCGTGGCGCCCGGACATCGTCCACTTCCACCAGTGGCACACCCGCGACGCCGGCCGCCGCATCGCCGCGGAGCTCGGCGTCCCTGTCGTCGGGACCAGCCACCACCTCTCCGAGCCGACGGAGCGCTGGTGGGGTCAGGCCCCCGATCCGGAGATCGTGGAGCAGGAGAAGCGCTTCTACGACGGGAGCACCCACGTGATCACGGTGAGCGAGTCGATGCGATCGCTCATCCGCGAGACGTTCGGCCTGCCGGCGCAGAAGATCGACATGATCCACTGCGCCCTGAACCTGGATCCCTTCTTCACCCCCGCCTATCCCGAGGCGACGTTCGCGGAGCTGCGCCGCACCGTGGCCGAGCCCGACGAGGCGGTGGTGCTCTACACGGGCCGGATCCACCCGCAGAAGGGCATCCCGGCGGTCTTCGCCGCGGCCGAGCGCGTGCTCGCCGAGCGCTCGCGCGTCGTCTACCTGCTGGCGGGCGGCACGGACTCGCGCGAGTCGACCCGGATGATCCAGGAGCTCTCGGCGCGCTACGCGTCGCTCGGATCGCGGGTGAAGCAGCTCGGCAAGCTGCCGCGCAAGCAGCTGCGGTTCCTGCATCGGATCGCAGACATGGCGCTGGTGCCCTCGCTCTACGAGCCCTTCGGCTTCACGGCCATCGAGGCGATGGCGTCGGGGGTGCCGGTGATCGCGGCCAGCGCCGGCGGGCTCTCGGAGATCGTGCAGGACGGCGAGTCCGGTTTGCTCGTTCCCGTGCGGCAGACGGCGACCGACGTGAGGGAGGTCGACGTGGAGCGCCTCGCCGCCGCGCAGCTCAAGCTGCTCGCGGATCCGGCGCTCGCCAGGCGGCTCGGCCAGGCGGGGCAGCGGCGCGTGGCCGAGCTGTTCCAGCTGCCCCGGATGATCCAGGGTAACCTCCAGGTCTTCTGGCGGCTCCTCGGCCGGAGCGCCGCGCCGCTCTCCAGCGGGCGCGCGACGGCCTGACATCGCGGGGGGCGGCGCGGCCGAGGCCACCTCCGCCGGCGCGTGAGATCACGATTGAAAGGACATGCTCGATGAAGTTTCTTGTGTTTCTCAATGAGAAGGCGAGTCGCCCGGAGACGGACTGGGCGGCTCTCAACCGGTCGATCAGGGAGCACGTCTCGCGGATGCTCGAGGATGGGACGCTCGACTGCGCGCACTACGTGCTGCCCAACCGGGGTGTCTGCATCATGAACGCGAGCTCGCATGAGGTGCTGCTGAGCCAGCTTCGCTCCTGGCCCGCGTACTCTCATCACAACTTCGAGATCTACCCGCTCTGCAACATCTTCCAGGCGATCGACGACAACTTCGGTCGTGTCCCGCCGCCCGCGGGAACTGCGGCAGGGCAGCAGGGCGGGTCGACGTGATCCTGGCGCTTCGCCGCGGCGCATGTCCCGGCCGCGTCGACGCCAGATAGAGCTCGACGCCCTACCTACGTACCCGCCGACGCTACCTGGTGCGGCATCCGCAAGCCGCCGGCGCCTGGGGCGCCGGCCGCCTCTGACAGGTCGTGACGAGGGTGGCCAGGACGGCCATGAGGATCGCGACGCGCAACCGCATCGGCGACATCCTTGTTCCCGGAGCCGGGCGGCGTCAATTCCTCTCCTCCTCCGCTCGCGCGCGCTCTCTCTTCTGCTCGCCTCGCCGGGCCTGGCGGCCTCAGCCGAGCGGCAGCTCGAGCGACACCTCGTCGAGCCCGACCCCGAGGAAGCGGCGCGGGCGCACCGTGACGGCCACCTGCGCGCCGCCCTCGCCGCGGCCCGCCTTCACCGAGAGCTCGATGCTGGCCGGCGCCGCGTTCTCGAACAGCGTCCACAGCGCCCCCTCGACGACCGGCTGGACCTCCGCCGGGTCGCTGTCCGGCGGCAGCTTCGCGCAGAGCGCGCGGAGGAACTGAACGACGCGCGCGACGAAGAGCTGATCGACCAGCGAGACCCGCTCGAGGCGCTCCCCCGGCTCGGCGGTGGGGCTGTCGTACGTGAGCTTCTCCGGCGGAACGTAGGCCGTCGGCGCGGTGAGGACGTAGACCGCGTCGCTGTTCGGGGCCGACGCGAGCAGGAGCACGCCGCTCTTCGCGAGATCGCGCTGGGTGTCCGTCGACACGAACGCCTCGGTCGGGATCGCGACGCCCTCGTCGCCCTCATAGGCGCCCTTCACCTCGTGGACCGGCAGGTCCCCGAGCACGCCGCCGCCCTTCGCGCCCGCGATGCGGCAGGGCCACGCCGTCTCGCGGAAGCTCCCCGCGATCAGCGCGCCGACGAGGTACGCCGGCGAGATCCAGACGCGGCCGCCCTCGTCGGCCGGCTGCTCGACGATCGCCGCCTCCCGGATGCGCGAGGTCGACCTGTCGTACGGCATGCGGCCGAGCGCGCGGTTCATGGCGATCGCGACCCAGCGCATGCAATGCCGCGCCGCGGCGGAGCGCCAGGGCGCGCGGTGCGGCGCCCGGAACAGCGCGGACTTGTTGTCGAGCCGCTCGACGCCGCCGAGGTCGTCGACCCCGAGCAGCCCCGCGGCGCCGTTCACCACGGCGGGGAGCGCGTGCGCCTCGGCGACGCGCGCGATCTCCTCGAGCCGCGCGAGCGAGGCGGCGGTGCCGTCGATCGCGACGTCCACGATCGCGACCGACGCCGGCGGCTCGGTGCTCGCCGTCTGCGCGAGCACCCGCGCGAGCGCGCCCGCCGCCTCGTCCGGCCGCGCGCTGACGACCTCGATCCGGACGCCCTCCGCCGCCTTCACGCGGTCCACGAGCAGGCTCAGCCCCCGCCACGCCTCCTCGAGGCGCCGCACCTCCGGGTGCTGCAGGATCGCGCCGAGCTGCGCGCCGATCGCGCGCTCGAGCTGCGCGATCGCCTCGGCGGGGCGGGCGGGCTGCCCCGCGCGCGGGCGAGCGCTCGCCGCCACCGTCGCGATGAGCGCCGAGAACCGCCCGCCCTCCGCGGGCTGCGCGGGCTCCTCGGCGAGGCCGCCCGGCGCCGCCGCGCCGGCGTCCCCGCCGCCGCCCCCGCCGAGGTCGACCATCGAGAGTAGCGCGTCGACGTCGGCGCCCGCCCCGGGCGCCGGCGCAGCGGAGCGCGCTGCCGCGGGCGTCGGCGCGCCGGCGCGCGAGGAGCCTTCGGCGCGTGAGGCGCCCTCGCGCTCCGGGAGCAGCCCGAGGATGTCGCGCACGAGCGAGGCGCCGCCCCACAGCCGATCGAGCTCGGCGCGCGCCTGATCGAGCGTGGACGAGCCGTCGCGCAGCCGGTCGAGCACGCGCCGGCCGTCGAGCAGCGAGCGCAGGAGCGGCACCTCGGCGCAGAGCGCGTCGGGCCGGAAGCTCTTCAGGCTGGTGGGCGACAGGTCGACGCGCGCCGTCCGGCCGCCCGCGAGCACGCTCGGCACGTCGACCGCGATCCGCGGCCGGAGCATCGTGAAGAGGTTATCGAACCGGCTCGGGTCGACCCGGCTCGCGCCCGCCGGCGGGCTGGCCCCGGCGTTGTGCGGATCGCGGGGGACGAGATCGGCGACGACGAGCACGCGCAGCGGGAGCAGCGGCCCTCGCTCCGCGACGCCCCCGTCCTCGCCCACGTGGAAGCCGAACTGCTCGCCCAGAACGCCCTTGATCGTTTCCGCCATGGCCCGCGCAGCATAGGCGTCACCTCTCGGCGCGAGAAGCGCTAAGCTCCGCGCGCATGAAGACGGAAGGCGGTTCGCCCTTGAACTTGAACCCTGAACCCCACGCCGCCAGCGATCGCAGGCGCCTGCGCGGCGGCGCCCCGATCCAGATCGGGCTCCTCGGCTGCGGGACGGTCGGCGGCGGCGTCCTCCGCCTGCTCGCCGAGAACTCCGGCTACCTCGCGGAGCGCGCCGGCGTGCCCCTCGTGGTCAAGCGCGTGGTCGTGCGCGATCTCGAGAAGGAGCGCGTCTCGGCCCTGGATCGCACCCTGCTCACCACGAGCGCGGAGGAGGTGGTCGACGACCCCTCGATCGACCTCGTCGTCGAGGTGATGGGCGGCGAGACGCCCGCGCGCGCCCTGATCGAGCGCGCCATCGACCGCGGCAAGGGCGTGGTCACCGCGAACAAGCTGCTGCTCGCGGCCCACGGCCCCGCGCTCCTCGCGCGGGCCGCGGCGCGCCAGGTCGACCTCGCGTTCGAGGGGGCGGTCGGCGGCGGCATCCCGATCATCCGCACGCTCCGCGACGCGTTCGCGAGCGACTGGGTCGAGCGCGTCACCGCGATCCTGAACGGCACCTGCAACTACATCCTCACGCGCATGCGCGACACGGGCGCGTCGTTCGACGCCGCGCTGCGCGAGGCGCAGGATCTCGGCTACGCCGAGAAGCCCGATCCGTCGCTCGACGTCGACGGCCACGACGCCGCGCACAAGCTCATCGTGCTCGCGATGCTCGCCTTCGGGGCGCAGGTCGACAGCAAGGACGTCCACACGTCCGGCATCCGCACCATCGAGGAGGCCGACCACCGCTACGCCGATCGCTTCGGCTACACCATCAAGCACCTCGCGATCGGCCGCGATCTCGGTGGCTCCATCGAGCTGCGCGTGCACCCCACGCTGATCCCGAAGCAGAGCGTGCTCGCCAACGTCTCCGGCGTCCTCAACGCCGTGCTCCTCGAGGGGCGCGCCGTCGGTCCGTCGCTCGTCTACGGCCGCGGCGCCGGCGACCTGCCGACAGCGGTCAGCGTCGTCTCCGACGTCCTCGACGTCGCGCGCTCGATCGCCTCGGGCGTCGCCGGCATGCAGGGCCGCGGCATGTCGATCAAGCCTCGCCCGGTACGCCCGCTCAGCGAGACCGTCTCCCGGTACTACCTGCGCTTCGCGGTCGAGGACCGCCCGGGCGTCATGGGCCGCCTGGCCGGGGCGCTGGGCGACGCGGGGGTCAGCATCGAGCAGATCGTGCAGCAGGGCCCGACCAAGGGCGCGGCGCCGGCTGGCGGCACGGCGGCCCGCGAGCCCGCGGTCGACGTGGTGCTCATCACGCACGACGCGCCGGAGGGGCTCGTCCGGAGCGCGCTCGACGCGATCGCGCGCGAGCATTTCCTGCGCGAGCCGCCGCACCTGTTCCGCATCGAGGAGCCGTGACGTCCCACGGCGACGCGCCGCTCGGCGTGTTCGACTCGGGGCTCGGCGGCCTCACGGTCGTCCGCGCGCTGCGCAGGCGCTGTCCCGCGGAGGACATTGTCTACCTCGGCGACACGGCGCGCGTCCCGTACGGCACCCGGTCTCCCGAGACGGTGGTCCGCTACGCGCTCGGCTGCGCGCGCGTGCTGATCGAGCGCCGGGTGAAGGCGATCGTCGTCGCGTGCAACACGGTGAGCGCCGTCGCGCTCGACATGCTCCGGGTCGAGCTCGACCTGCCGGTCCTCGGGGTCATTCTTCCCGGCGCGCGAGCCGCCGTGGCCGCCTCGCGCGGCGCGACGATCGGCGTGCTCGGGACGGCCGGGACCATCGCGTCCGGCGCCTATCCCCGGGCCGTCGCTTCGCTCAGCACGCGCACCGAGGTCGCCGGCCAGGCGGCCCCGCTGCTCGTCTCGCTGGCGGAGGAGGGCTGGGTCGACGGCGAGGTCCCGCGCCTCGTCGCGCGGCGGTACCTGGAGCCGCTCATCGGCGCGGGAGCCCGCTCCATCGTGCTCGGTTGCACGCACTTCCCGCTCCTTCGCGCCGCGATCGAGGCCGAGACGGCGGCGCTCGCCGGCGGCCCCCTGCCGATCGTCGACAGCGCGTCGGCGACCGCGGACGAGGTGGCGTCGTTCCTGGCCGAGCGCGGGCTCGCGACGTCGCGGAGCGCGCCGGGCAACCTGGCGCTGCTCGTCACCGATCTGCCGAAGAGCTTCGCCGCGGTGGCGTCCCGGTTCCTGGGCGAGCAGGTCGTCGGAGGGGACGGCGGCAGCCGATCCTCGACCCACGTCGGAGGGGACGGCGGCAGCCGATCCCCGACCCACGTTGAGGACGGTGCGGGGCGGCCCCCGATCCAGGCCGAAGCGGGCGGCGCCGGCCGATCTCTGGCGCAGGGCGTCGACGTGGAGCAGATCGACCTGTAATACGCAGCAAGCTTGGCCCGGAGCTCCGGGCGCAGAGGAGGTTTTGCAGACGATGACGCAGCTCAGGTGGCTTTCGGCCGGCGAGTCGCACGGGCCGGAGCTCGTGGCGACCGTCGAGGGTATTCCGGCGGGCATGCCGCTCCTCGCGGAGGACATCGACGAGGATCTGGCGCGGCGCCAGCGCGGCTACGGGCGCGGCGGGCGGATGAAGATCGAGACCGATCGCGTCCGCCTCGTCGCCGGCGTGCGCGGCGGCGAGACGCTCGGCGGCCCCATCGCCATGGTGATCGAGAACCGCGATCACGCGAGCTGGGCCGGGCGGATGGGCCCCGAGCCGTTCCCCGAGCCGCCCGAGGCGCTGACCCGCCCGCGGCCCGGCCACGCGGATCTCGCCGGCGGCCTCAAGTACGCCCGGCGGGACCTGCGCGACGTGCTCGAGCGGGCGAGCGCGCGCGAGACAGCGGCGCGGGTCGCCGTGGGCGGCGTCTGCCGCAAGCTCCTCCGGTCGGTCGGCGTCGAGGTCTTCGCCCACGTGCTCTCGATCGGGCCGGTGCAGTCGCCGATCTCCGCGGCCTCGGGCGGGGGCGACCTCCCGCTCACCGAGCTCCGCGAGCGCGCCCGCGCCTCCGACCTCGCGTGCGTGGACGCCACGGCCGCGCAGGCGATGCGCGACGCCATCCGCGAGGCCGCGCACCGGGGCGACACGCTCGGCGGCGTCTTCGAGGTGATCGCCACCGGCCTGCCGCCCGGGCTCGGGAGCCACGTGCAGTGGGACCGCAAGCTCGACGGCCGGCTCGCGCAGGCGCTGATGAGCATCCAGGCGATCAAGGGCGTCGAGATCGGCATCGGCTTCGAGGCCGCGCGCATCTCGGGCTCCGAGGTGCACGACCCCATCGGCTATGATCAGGCGTCGAGCGCGTTCACCCGCCCGTCGAACCGCGCCGGCGGCCTCGAGGGCGGCATCACGAACGGCATGCCCCTCATCTGCCGGGCCGCCATGAAGCCGATCGCCACCCTGAAGCGCGCGCTCCCCTCGGTCGACGTGCGCACCAAGGAGCAGTTCGACGCGGCCTTCGAGCGGAGCGACGTCTGCGCCGTCGCGGCCGCCTCGGTCGTCGGCGAGGCCATGGTGTCGATCACGCTCGCCGCGGCCCTGCTCGAGAAGTTCGGCAGCGACAGCCTCACCGAGCTCTCGCGCAACGTCGACACCTACCTCCAGCAGGTCCGCTCGTACTGAACGCCATGGACTTCCCCTCCGACGCACCTCCGCTCCTGCTCACCGGCTTCATGGGGGCCGGAAAGACCACCGCCGGCCGCATCGCGGCCGCGCGCGCAGGCCTCCCGTTCCTCGACCTCGACAGCGTCATCACGGCGGAGGCCGGCGAGAGCGTCCCGTCGCTCTTCGCCTCGCGCGGCGAGGCCGGCTTCCGCGCGCTGGAGGCGGCGACCCTGCGCCGGCTCCTCGCCACGCGCGGCCCGCGCGTCATCGCCCTCGGCGGCGGCGCCCTGGTCGACCCGGCGCTGCGCGGCGAGGCGCTCGAGCGCGGCTGCGTCGTCGCGCTCAGCGCGAGCCCGCGCACGATCGCCGCGCGCACGCCGAGCGGCACGCGCCCGCTCCTCGACGGCGCGCCGGATCGGGAGGCGCGCATCCGCGAGCTCCTGGCCGCGCGCGCGCCCGTGTACGCCGAGGCGCACGCGCGCGTCGTGACGGACGGCGTCGCGCCCGAGGAGGTCGCCGCGCGGGTCCTCCGCGCCTACGCAGATCGCCCGCTCTTCGTGCCGCTCGGCGACAAGAGCTACGCCGTGCGCGTCGCCTTCGACGCGGCGGCGTCCGCGGCGGACGCCGTCGCGGCGCTCGCGCCGTCGTCCGTCTTCGTTGTCACGGACGAGAACGTGAGCCGCCTCTGGGGCGCGCCGCTGCTCGACGCCCTCGCGGCGCAGGGCAAGCCGGCCGCGGCGGTCACGGTCCTCCGGCCCGGCGAGGAGCACAAACGGCTCTCGGCCGTCGAGGCTGCGCTCACGGCGATGCTCGACGCGGGCGCCGACCGCGACGCGGTGGTGCTCGCGCACGGCGGGGGCGTGGTGACCGACATCGGCGGCTTCGCTGCCTCCACGCTCCTCCGCGGCGTCCGCTGGGTCGCCGCGCCGACGACGCTCCTCTCGATGGTCGACGCCTCGGTCGGCGGCAAGACCGGGGTCGACCTCGGCCCCGCGAAGAACGCCGTCGGCACCTTCCACCAGCCGTCCGCAGTCGTCGCGAGCCCGGCGGCGCTCGCGACCGAGACCGACCGCGCCTTCCGCAGCGGGCTCGCCGAGGTGGTGAAGACGGCCTGCATCGGCGAGCCGGAGCTGCACACGCTGCTGGAGCGCGAGGCCGACCGCGTCCTCGCGCGCGACCCCGGCCTGCTCGCCGAGATCATCCGCCGCTCGATCGCGGTGAAGGCGGCCATCGTCGTCCGCGACGAGCGCGAGTCGGGCGACCGCGCCCTCCTCAACTTCGGCCACACGCTCGGGCACGCCCTCGAGGCGGAGGGCGGGTTCGTCCGGCTGGCCCACGGCGAGGCGGTGGCGCTCGGCATGGTGGCGATGCTCCGCGTCGGCTGCTCGCTCGGCGTGACCGACCGCGCGGCGGCCGATCGGGTCATCCGCCTGCTCGCCCGGCTCGGGCTGCCGACCCGCATCGAGGACGAGCCGGTCTCCGCCGCGCTGCGCTTCCTGTCGCTCGACAAGAAGCGCCGCGGCTCCACGGTCCGGACGGTGCTGATGCGCGACATCGGCAGCACGTTCGTGGAGCCGATGCAGCTCGATCGCCTCGCTTCGCTGCTCGAGCGCGCGGCGGCCGGCGCGGCCTGAGCGCTCGGCCTCCTTCAGCAAAGTGAGCTGATTCACGCCCGGCGCTCCCTGGCGCGGCGGGCGTGCTGGGAGCGCCCGTCGCGCCAGGGAGCGCCCGTCGCGCCAGGGAGCGCCCGCCTGGCGGCGTCCGGTCGCGGGCCGAGTCGGTCTCTGCGTCATCCATCCGGGTCACTGGAGCGGCTCGAAGAGATATCGAGTGGCCCGGCGTGGCCGGCTCTCATGACATCGCGCCTGTGCCCGAGACAGCGCTGCTTGGCGAGGAGCCGTGGGTTGCGCGCGCCGAGCGGTCTCGTTGCCGCGGCCTCCACTGAGGGCCCAGGTTGCGGTGACAGTGAAGAAAATTGATGGGGCTCCAATGTTCCTGGAAAAATTGACCCACCAACGGCCCCCGTCGTTCGCTTCGCGCTATCCTTTGCCGGCGCATGGTGACCGCGACAAAAAAGAGAGTTCTGGTGGTGGAGGACGAGGAGGACACGGCGGCGATGATCGCCCGGTTCCTCAGCGACGAGTTCGACACCGTTGTCGCGACGAACGGGGTCGACGGTTTGGCGTTGGCGCAGCAGGAGCCGCGGCCGGATCTCGTGATCGTGGACATCATGATGCCGAAGCTCGACGGGGTGAGCATGACGAAGCGACTCCGCGAGAACGAGCCGACGCGCCGGGTACCGGTCATTTTCCTTACCGCCAAGTCGGATCCGATGGACGTCATCGCCGGCATCCAGGCTGGCGCGCGCCACTACATCACGAAGCCCTTCGTGCTCGACGACCTGAGAAAGAAGGTCCGCAAAGCCGTCTACGGCCGCTGAGCGGGGCTCACCCGCTTCGGATACGGGCCCACCTCGACGTTTTCGGTGCTCGGCGTACTGGAGTACGCCTCCGCGCCGAAAACGCCGATCTGGGCCCGTCTCCTGTGCGGGTGAGCCCCGCTCTGCAGCGCTGGAGGTCAAAGAGAGGAGAGGGGCTCGGGATAGAAAGGCTGCTTGACCGCCGCTTTGGAGCGGGAGACACGAGGCCTGTTTCGGCGAGACCTCGGCCTGAATTCAGCGGCGATCGTGCGCTGAATGGCGGTCAGCCCTGGAAGAGTCGAGGACGCCTGAGAAGGGGAAGAGGCGCTCGCGGTACTCCCCGGCGTCTGTGAGGGGACTCGTTCTGCGCCCGAAGGCTCGATGGGTCGAGTCGAGGCGGGCGGACGCGGCTGATTGGATGCCTGGGGCGCGCCGCGCCGGGGTGGGTCAGCTGCCGCGGCTCGGGACGCTGCAGGCCTTGAGCGCGCGCTCGAACAGCTCGAGCGAACGGCCGACGCTCGAGTGCACCCGGCGGATCTCCTCGGCAGAGGTGGTCGCGAGCTTCACGATCTCGAGCGCCTCGCGCGGGTGAGCGTCATCGTAATTCGCATGCGCGGCCAGCCACGTCAGCGACTTGCTCCCCTCACCGTAGAGCTTGGTGAAGGCCGGCAGCACCACGCGGGACCACTCGCCGGTGATCCCCTCGATCGCGTAGTTGACCGCGCCCACCGCCTCCGCGAGCGAGCCGCGGTAAGACACCGACCAGAGCCACTCGAAGAGCGAGGCGACCTCCGTGCTCGGACGGTGGCTCGTGATCTCCGACGCGCTGATGCCATGCCCCGCCGCCCAGTCGAGGTACCAGCGCACGTGCAGCGCCTCGACCCGGATGTTGCCGATGAGCCAGTCGCGCACCAGAAAGTCGCGCGGCGTCTGGCCATACGTCGTCTTGGCCAGGCTCAGCCCCATGTACTTCGGGAACGCCTCGACGACGCAAAAGAACTCCCGGATGAGCAGGCTCCACGTCTCGTGGTCGACCGGCTCCGTCATCGTCCGCGCGATCGGCGGCGTGTAGACCGCAGCCTTCCACTGGTCGGCCAGGGACTCGATCATGTCCTCGACCCAGACCGGGTGCGGCGTCGCCTTGAGGCTGTCCTTGACTTCCTTGTGCCGCTGCGAGCGAGGTGACAGCATGAATTTACCTGGAAGGTTGCTGAATCAGTCTCCCTCGTGCCTGCCCGCCGGTCTATGCTCCACCGAAACCCCCTCAGGCTGACCGGCCAGCGGCCATCAGGAGACAAGGCGCGGCGTGGGCACGATGCTGACCCTCAGACGCTGAGGACGAAAGAGCCAGCACGATGACCTCGCGATAAGAGGCTTCGTGTACATGTGTCCCGCCTGCACCTAGTTTGGATCAGAGCGCAGGAAAAAGTCAATAGGCAAACGAGGGCGCCGACAGGTCGTCGGGGCGCCTGGTCACGGATGGTTACGGAGCGGCCCGGTGTCGCTCAGGTAGTTCCCGAGTCGTTTACCCGCTTACCAGACGACCTCGGAGAGGCACTCGGTCGCGCCCCGGAACCGGCACCGCTGGTGGGTCACCTTGGGGGTCGACGCGCCGCACAGGAGCAGCGCCTGCTCCACCCAACCGCAGACGCCATCTCCGCAGTTCATCGCCGAGGGCCCCTCGTCGTCCCCGGTCGGCCCCGTGATGGTCAGCACCCACTCCCGCGGCTTCACCATCCGCGGGAAGACCTTTCCGGCGTCGAAATAGCGCGACCAGAACATCCCGGTGCGGGCGACGATCGTGTCGGGCATCGCGATCGACAGCGCGAATTTCAATACCGTATTGAGATCGCGGTCCGCGACGTAGCGGGCAAAACGCTTGATCTCGGCGGCCTGGTCGCTCGCGGTTCGCACGTGGGTTCGCAACGCCCGGTTCCAGACGCCGATCGGATACCAGCTGCTCGCGAGGATCGGCTGATAGAGTACGTCCCGGTCTGACTTGGGCAGCGAGGTCACCAGCCGCTCCCATGCCCCGGCGTCGCGGTTCGTCGTGACGAACGACCGGAGGTTGACCAGCAACGTTCCTTTGCACTTGCCGGCGGGGATCGAGGATTTGAGCTTCGTGTCGTGCGTCTTCATCGCGGCGAACCTACGGCGGGAAGGCCCTGACGAAGCCGGGCCCGATCGCGGGCGCGGCGCGTGCGGTCTCGGACGGGAAGCCCTGCCCGGGAGCACATCGTCGAGGCGACTCCAGGAGTCGTGGTTGTACCTTGCAGGGGAGCGTGAGTTCGCCTCGATGGCAAGAGATGATTACGCCGGAGCAGGCGCGCGACACGGGGCACCGCAGCCTTCGACAAGGCCTCCCTGGGCGGCCAGCGTCGTCCAGCGTTGTCCAGCTCTCGTTCTGACCCGACGGTCACACGCCAGGATGCGGGCATCCGCGCGGACAGACGTGTAGGTGTAACCCGTATCACGCACATCCGCGCCGGAACGGGCGCTCTGCCCGCCCGACCGCGCCGGGTACGGCGCCGGCGGCGCTTGCCGGCGGCCCCGCGCCTCGCCGGCGGCGCTTGCCGGCAGCCCGCGCCTCGCAGTTGCCGCCCTGCGCGAACCTCGGTACCCCTACGCCATGAGCGAACCCACCACGGGCCGGCCCGCCGCCGGCCACGCGGAGCCCGAACTGCCGCACATCGACGTCGCCGAGCGGGGGGCGCCGCGCGACGGGCGGCCGCAGGTCCTCGACCGCCGGCTGTTCATGCAGCTGCTCGTCTTCCGCTGCCCCAGCGCCGGCGACCCGGCCGAGCTGACCCGCGCCGTCGGCCAGGCCCTCGAGGCCCAGCGCGTCGGCGCGGTCGTCTACGAGGACCTCGGCGACCCGCGGGGGATCGCGGTGCTCACCTGGGCGGAGGATCCAGCCGTCTTCGTCCAGACCGTCCGGCCGGCGCTCAACCGCGGCGACCTCCGGGCGCTGGAGCTCCGCCCCGACTTCACGATGCTGGGGCGCACCTACTCGACCGGCTACGAGCAGGACCTGGAGTACTGGATGCTCCGGCGCCCGGCCGAGACCGTCCTCAACCCCGCCTGGCCGTGGGCAGTGTGGTACCCGCTCCGCCGCAGCGGCGCGTTCGCCAAGCTCGAAGGGCGCGAGCAGGGGAGCATCCTGCGCGAGCACGGCACCATCGGCCGGGCGTACGGCGCGCAGGATCTCGCCCACGACATCCGCCTCGCGTGCCACGGGCTCGACGCCCGCGACAACGAGTTCGTGATCGGGCTCGTCGGCAAGGAGCTCCACCCGCTCTCGCACATCGTGCAGTCGATGCGGAAGACCCGCCAGACCTCGGAGTTCATCAGCCAGATGGGCCCGTTCTTCGTCGGCAGGGCCGCCTTCCGCACCTCCGCCGGCTGAACGGGCCCTTCAGCCGATGCCGGCGAGGCCCGAGAACGCCCTGGCGAGCGCGTCGAGGCGCGCCGCCGCGCGAGCCTCGACGCCGCCCAGCGGCTCGTCCGGGGCGACCTCCTCGCGCACGTCGAAGTAGAACTTGATCTTCGGCTCGGTGCCGCTCGGGCGCGCGATGATCCGGCTGCCGCCGTCGAGCTCGTACACGAGCACGTTGCTCGGCGGCAGGACGAGCGACTCGGTCCCGCCGTCGCTCGAGGTGCGCGTGCGCGCCTCGAAGTCGCGCCACGCCGCCACGGGGACGCCGCCGACCTCGGCCGGCGGGCTCTTCCTCAGCGCGGCCATGATGGCCGCGATCCTCCCGACGCCGTCGACCCCGCGCAGGGTGTAGGAGCGCTGCCCGCTCATGTAGAGGCCGTACCTGCGGGTGAGCGCCTCGAGCTCGTCGAGCAGGGTCTTGCCCTCGGCCTTGCGCACCGCCGCGAGCTCGGCGAGCACCGCCGCGGCGCTGATGCCGTCCTTGTCGCGCACGACCGGGCCGATGGTGTAGCCGAGCGCCTCCTCGAAGCCGAACACGAAGCGGGCGCCGGTCGATCGCTCGATGTCCATCGCCCGGTTGGCGATCCACTTGAACCCCGTCAGGGTCTCCTCGTAGTGCACCCCGAGCGCCGCGGCGATCGCGCCGAGCATCGGGGTCGAGACGCACGAGGCGAGCACGAGGCGGCGCTCGTTCGCCCCGCCGCCGCCCTGGCCCTCGGTGAGCAGGTAGTGGCCGAGGAGCACGCCGACCTGGTTGCCCGTGAGCTGCGCGTACTCGCCGTCCGGGCGCCGCACCGCGACGGCGAGCCGGTCGACGTCCGGATCGTTGGCGAGGACGAGGTCGGCGCCCTCCTTCCTCGCGAGGGCGAACGCCAGGTCCATGGCGCCCTTCTCCTCGGGGTTCGGGAACGCGACCGTGGGGAACGCGCCGTCCGGCTCGGCCTGCTCGGGCACGCTCGTCACGCGCGCGAAGCCGGCCTGCGCGAGCGCCGTGCGGACGAGGCGGTTGCCCACGCCGTGCAGCGGCGTGTACACGATGCGCAGGCCGCGATCGCCGTCGCCCCGCACCCCGAGGCCGCGGATCGCGCGGAGGTAGCTCTGCTCGAGCTCCTCGGGGAAATCGCGCACGAGGCCCCGCTGCCTCGCCTCGTCGAAGGGCACGCGGGGGACCTGGTCCGCCGGCGGCGAGGCGTCGATCGCCGTCGCGATCCCCGTGTCGTGCGGTGGGATGATCTGCGCGGCGTTGTCCCAGTAGACCTTGTAACCGTTGTACTCGGGCGGGTTGTGGCTCGCCGTCACCATCACGCCCGCGGCCGCGCCGAGGTGGGCGACCGCGAAGGCGGCGACCGGGGTGGGGCAGGGGGCGGGCGCGAGGTAGCTCGGGATGCCCGCGGCGGCGAGCGCGCAGGCGGCGTCCTCCGCGAACTCGCGGCTCATCCGGCGGCCGTCGTAGCCGACGACGACGCCGGCGCTCCGCGCCTTCTCGCCGAGCGCGGCGAGGAGATAGCGGGCGAGGCCCGCTGTCGTGCGGAGGATGACCGCGCGGTTCATCCGGCTCTCGCCGGCGCCGAGCACGCCGCGGATGCCGGCCGTGCCGAACTCGAGGGGACCGGCGAAGCGCTCGGCGAGCTCGGCGCGGACGCCCTCCTCGCCCGCCCTGGCCGCCTCGATGAGCTGGCGCAGCTCGCTCTGGGTCTCCGGATCGGGGTCGTGGGCAAGCCAGCGTTCGGCGGGCTCGAGGACGAAGTCGTGGCTCACGACATCCTTTTTAGTTCAAGCCGGCCGCCGTGTGCAGCGGGCGCACGCGCGATTCAGCGCGGCGCGGAGGCAGCCTCGCGCGCGGCGTCCGCGCCGTCGGTCAGCGTCCCGCGCGCCCCGCGCGCCGCGCGCCCGCGCTCGGGCTATCCCTGACGCCGCGGGCGGAACTAACTGGCCTTCTTGCCGGCGGCGAGCGCCTCGGCGAAGCGCGTGTCGTACTGCCCGCTCCGGAAGTCGCCGTCCGCCAGGATCTGGCGGAGGAACGCGAGGTTCGTCGCGGCGGGGCCGGCAGGGCCGGTCAGCTCGATGGTCGTCTCGGCGAGCGCCCGGTCGAGGCGGGCGATCGCTTCGTCGCGCGTCGGGCCATGGGCGACGATCTTGGCGAGCAGCGGGTCGTAGAACGGCGTCACCTCGAGCCCCTCGGCGACGCCGGTCTCGATCCGCAGGTCGTCGCCCGCCGCGGGCCAGCGGAGCGCGGTGATGCGGCCCGGCTGCGGGGCGAACTTCTTCGCCGGATCCTCCGCGTAGAGGCGCGCCTCGATGGAGTGGCCGCGGTACGTGTGGTCGCGGACCTCCGGCGCGAGCGGCTCGCCCGACGCGATGCGGATCTGGTGCTCGACAAGGTCGAGCCCGGTGCACATCTCGGTGACGCAGTGCTCGACCTGGAGCCGCGCGTTGACCTCGAGGAAGAAGAGCTCGCCGCTCTCCGCCGCGACGAACTCGACGGTGCCGGCGCCGACGTAGCCGGCGCCGGTCACGACGCGCAGGGCGCTCTCGTGCAGCGTCTTCCGGCGAGCGTCGCCCGCTTCCCCCTGGAAGAACGCGGCGGGCGACGGGCTCTCCTCGATGATCTTCTGGTGCCGGCGCTGCGCGCTGCACTCGCGCTCGCCGATCGCGACGGCGCCGCCCTGGCCGTCGCAGAGCACCTGCACCTCGATGTGGCGCGGGCGCTCGATGTACCGCTCCATGTAGACGCGCGGGTCGCCGAAGGCGGAGCGGCCGCGGTCGGAGCACGCGGTGAGGGCGCGCGCGAGCTTGACCGGGTCGGTGACGACCTGCATGCCGATGCCGCCGCCGCCGCCCGCGGCCTTGACGAGCAGCGGGAAGCCGATGCTCTCGGCGGCGCGCTGGGCGGCCTCCATGTCGGTAGGGTCGACCGGGCCGCCCGTGCCCGGCGGCGGGAAGACGTCGGCCGCGCGCGCGTGGTCGCGCGCGCGGATCTTGTCGCCGAAGGCGTGGAGCACCGCGGGCGGGGGGCCGATGAACGTGATGCCCGCGTCGAGGACGGCCTCGGCGAAGGCCTGGTTCTCGCTCAGCAGCCCGTACCCCGGGTGGATGCCGTCCGCGCCCGTCGCGCGGGCCGCCTCGACGATCGCGTGGATGACGAGGTAGCTGTCCCGGACCGGCGGCGGTCCGATGCGCACGGCCTCGTCGGCCATCGCGACGTGCGGCGCGCTCGCGTCCGCGTCGGAGTACACGGCGACCGTGGCGATCCCGAGCCGTTTGCAGGTCCGGAGGACGCGGCAGGCGATCTCTCCACGGTTGGCGACGAGGATCTTTTTCAACACGGCCGACAGCTACGCCCCCGCGCGGCGAGGCGTCAAGGCGCTCGCGGCGGGCGGCGCGGCCCGCGTGCTCGCCGGGAAGGCGCCGCCGGACGGCCTTGCGCCCGTGCCCGCTCGCCCAGCCCGCTGAGCCTGGTGCCAGCGCCCGCTCGCCCAGCCCGCTGAGCCTGGCGCCGCGCGGTCAGCCCAGCGCGCGCCGCACCTTCGGCTTGGCCCCGAGCAGCACGAGCTGCCCGCACGCCGCCGAGACGTCGTCGCCGCGCCGGCGCCGCACGAAGCACGAGTACCCCGCCTGGGTGAGCACCTCCTGGAACGCCGCCACGCGCTCCAGGCCGGGCGGACCCAGCGACGAGGCCTCGATCGGGTTCATCGGGATGAGGTTGATCTTCACCGGGAGCCCGCGCAGGAGCTTCGCCAGCCGGCGCGCCTCGGTCGGATCGTCGTTCTGCCCGGCGACGAGCGTGTACTCGATGGTGATCCGCCGGCGACGCGGCAGCGGGTAGGCGCGCAGCGCCGCGAGCAGCTCCTCGAGCGGGTACTTGCGGTTGATGGGCATCAGCGCCGAGCGCGTCTCGTCGTCCGCGGCGTGCAGCGAGATCGCCAGCGCGATCTGCCCGCCGAAATCCGCGCCTAGCCGCGCGATCTCCGGGACGAGGCCCGACGTGGACACCGTGACCCGCCGCGTCGAGAGGTTGATCCCCTCCGGGTGCGTGAGCAGCCGCAGGGAGCGCGCGGTCGCCTCGTAGTTGTGGAGCGGCTCGCCCATCCCCATGTAAACGACGTTGCGGAGCTCCTCGCCCTCCTCGAGCATCGCCCGCCCGAGGAGCACCTGGCCCGCGATCTCCTCGGCCCCGAGGTGGCGCTTGAGCCCCGCCACGCCGCTCGCGCAGAAGCCGCACCCCATGGCGCAGCCGAC
This sequence comes from Sorangium sp. So ce1153, assembly GCF_051521595.1. Classification (NCBI taxonomy): domain Bacteria; kingdom Pseudomonadati; phylum Myxococcota; order Polyangiales; family Polyangiaceae; genus Sorangium; species Sorangium sp. So ce1153. The sequence continues at coordinate 8,354,440 of NZ_CP150361.1, read as the reverse complement.
CTGCGTGGAGATGCACTGGGTGACGCGGACGCGCGGCGCCGCGCCCGCGTCGGCGGCGTCGTCCTCGTCCTCGTCGTCGCTCGCCGCCGCGTCGGCGTCGAGCTGCGCCTGCGAGCCGGGGCCCGACACCGACGGCAGCAGGACGGTCTCGATGGTCGCGCCGTCGTGGAGGCGCAGGAGCAGCTTGCGCGTGCCGTCCTCGGAGCGGTGGACCCGCTCGGGCGTCAGCACCTCGCCGAGCCCCTCCGCGGCGAGGTGCTCGCGCAGCCGCGCCGGAAGGTTCGTCATGGCCGCCGGATCGAGGACGCCGCGGCGGTGGATCCAGTGGAACACCTGCTTCGCCGTGAACGACCGCTCTCCGCGGGAAGCCAGCGAGGCCGACCATTCCTCGGGCAGGCGGGCGACAGGGTGAAGCGGGGTGGAGCGCACCCCCGTCGTGGTAATGCGCGCCGACCCGAGCGGCAAGGGAGCAGGAGCGCGGGCGGCCGTGCGCGCTCTCCTGGTCCGAGGCCTGGTCCGAGGCCTGGTCCGAGGCCGAGGCCGAGAGGCGTCAGCCGCTCTGGGTCTCGACGTGCGCCGTCGCGATCTGCCCGTCGCGCTCGCGGCGCGCCCGCGCCCGGCTCGAGGCGTCGAGCACCTCGCGGGTGTAGCGCTCGAACGCTTCGGCCCGGTGCATCGCCGTGTGCTCGGCGAAGACGCGCTGGCGCGCCCGCTGGCCGATCGTGAGGCGCTTGTCCTCCTTCATCTCCCGGAGCTTCCGGAGCACGTCCTCGGGGGAGCGGACGAGGAGGATCTCCTCGTTGGGCTGGAAGAACGTCTCGATCCCGGGCCATGTGTCGCTCAGGACCGGGGTCCCGCACGCGGCCGCCTCGAACAGGCGCGCGCTCGGCGACCACCCGGACTCGACCATCGCCCGGCGGGTCAGGTTCAGCGTGAAGCGCTGGGCGTTGTAGAAGATGCGGTGCTCGTCCGGCGGCAGGTGCTCCGTCCGCGAGACGTTCTCGGGCCAGGCGAGCGACGACGGGTACTGCGCGCCCGCCACCGCGAAGCGCCCGCGGCGCATGCGCCGCGCCGGCTCGAGCAGGAGCCGCTCGACCGACGCCTGCCGGTCGTCGCTGTACGTGCCCAGATAGCCGAGGTCCCAGCGCATCGGCGCCGGCTGGGGATGGTAGACGTCGGTGTCGGCCGCGCAGTAGAGCGCCCGCGCCCGCACGGCGCCGTGACCCCGCTCCAGCCGCTCCAGCGTCGGGCCCCCCGTCGCCGACAGGTAGAGGTCGTACCGCGGGATCAGCGCCGGCGTGAGGTACGCGTGATCCCCGTGCGCCAGCCGCCCCAGCGTGACCGGCGTGTCGAGATCGTAGAACGCGGCCTTGCCGCGGGCCTCCTCCGTGATCCACGCCCCGACGGTCGCCCCTTCAGGGACGAAGGAGCCGACGATCACGAGATCTGCTTCGCGCACCGCGCGTGAGAACCGATCGCGCAGCTCGGCAATGCTCGAGTACTGCTCGGTCTTGCCGTAGGGCGGGTTGGGCAGGTCGCGGTGCTGATCATAGATGGAGAGGCTCCGCTCCAGGAAGAGCACGTGGTGGCCGCGCGACGCGAGCGCCCGGAGGAGCGCTCTGTACGTCGTGGCGTGGCCGTTGCCCCACGAAGACGTGATGGAGAGTCCCAGGAAGACATAGCGGTAGGTAGATGTCGTCATAACGTGGTGGCGGCAAGGGGTGAGAGATCCCGGAAGACGTGCCGGCCCGGAATGAGCCGGTCCCGAGGTACACCGCGGCGTCGCTCGGAGGCCGAGACGGGCCTCGCGTCGCGCGAGAGGCGCGCGGGTAGGCAGGGGAGCAGCACGTCGCTCCGGTTGCCCTGGCGCCGCGCAAGAGGGCGCGACGACGAGCCAACGAACCCCGGATTAACATGCGTGCTCACGCTCTGCAATCCTGTGAGATGCGGTTTCTGGACTGAAGATGCGTGTTCCTCGTCAGGACACCAGTCGATAAGGCCCGGACTGATCTCGTGATGACGACGGACGCAGAATCGTAAGGTGATCTGGGACAGGGCGGCTCGATCGGGCAAAGCACCCCTGGGCGCCCGCCACCGCGCGGCAGAGCAAACGGCCTGTGCTGCGTCGAATGACGGAGCGTGGATGAGAAAAACAGGTTCGCTGTCGTAATGACTCACCGTGGCTGCCGGTAGAACGGAGTCGATACGGGGGAGCCCGCCCCGGAACGCCGGGGCAATGCCCGTGAAACACCGCCGGAGCCGGGCTCGTCCGGCGCGCGGGAGCGGGTGGCGGCACGCAAGCACCGCGCGCGACGCCGCCTCACGCAAGGCCGCGTCGCGCGCGGGACCCGGAGCGACTCCGGCGTTGCTTCAGGCCCGCCGACGGCGCCGCGGCCTCAGGCGGAGCGGCGGTGGCCGGGGTCGAGCAGGAGGACGGGGAAGTGGGGGCAAAAGCCCAGTGATCTCCCCACCTTCACCAGCGGAGCCGCCGGAGAGGGCGGCTCTCGACGGAGCCGTCTCCGGTCTGACGGAGAATCCAGGCGAGCAAAGCGGAAGGCGGTGAGCGAGAGAGCGGGCGGCGGCATCGCGCTGCATTCCTCTTCGCGACTGCCGATTGCCGCGGATCGGGCGCCTCGGGGTGTCCAGCCTTCAGCGGCAGTGCGCCGCGCAAGAGCTGCCGCGGCGTTCAGGAGGCGGAGCGCAGCGCCCGCCAGCCGTCGATCACCTCGGCGATGTTCGCGAAGCGGCGGTCCGGGCTGTGGGCCAGACCCCGGTTCACGAACACCTCGACCTGTCGATCGACCGGCGGGGGCATCAGGTTGCCGAGGCGGCGTGGCGCCGTCCTCGTCTTGAGGTCGGCGAGCATCATCAGGTTGCGGGCGGCGTAGGGGAGCTCACCGGTGAGCGCCTGGAAGACCACCGTCATGGCCGCATAGATGTCGGCCCGGTGATCTACCGCCTTGCCCTTCATGAGCTGCTCCGGGGGCGCGTACCTCGGGTCGCCGAGACAGCGGCCCGCCACGGTCAGCTCCTCGTCGCAGAGCGCGGGCGGGAGCTTGCACGAGCCGAGGTCGAGCAACGTGAGCCGCTCGCCGTCAGGGCCCCGGTCGATGAGCGCGTTGGCGGCGCTGATGTCGCGGTGGATGAGGCCAATCTCGTGGAGCTCCGCGATCGCCAGCCAGAGCTGCTCGACCAGCGGGTGCAGTTCGCCGAACGGGATCGCCCCTTGCCGGGCGATGCGGTCGCCGAGGAGCTCGCCCTCGCGCAGCTCGAACACGATGAAGGGGCCGTGCTTCGGGTCCGCGCCGCCGCCGATCGACGGCAGCGTGTGCGGGCCTTGCAGCCGCTCGCACGCCGCGGCCTCGCGCCGGAAGCGCGCCTCGGCCTCCGCGGTGGTCATGCGCTCGGGCGCGCCGAGCACGCTCCCCGTGTCCACGCGCGCCGGAGGCTCGCCGAGCACCTTCACCGCGACGCGGCGGCCGGTGCTCGCGTCCTCGGCGCTGAACACTTCGCCGAGGCCTTCGCGGCGGAGATGACGCACCACGCGGTAGCGCTGGAGCAGGACGGTTCCGGGCACGATTGACAAGAGCGGCCTCCTTCGCTTGACAAAAAGGGGTCCAGCGCGTTCCTGTCGCCTCCCCCCAGTCCCCAGACAAGCTCATTTATCACGCGGGCGCGACAGCGGAAGCGCCGCGCGCCGGGCGACGCGAAGAAGAGGCTCGCTCCTACACCTGCCACTTCGCATCGCCCGCCTGCTCCACGCTCGAGGTCGTCTGGACGAAATGCGACGCAGCGAACCGCGGCGAGCCGGGTGAGGCGAGCGCTGCCGGCCCGGCGAGGCCCGCCGCGGCAGGCGGCGCCCAGCGTCGCGGAGGCCGCCGCCGCGGTCGCTCGCACAGGCAGCGTGAGGGCCGCTCGAGCCCGCGGAGGAGCCGCCGGCGCGCTCCGAAGGACAGCCGGCGAATGCCGTCGCGGCGTCCGCGGCCGGGGGCGGACGCCGCGACGGGCGCGGAGATCGGGCTGCGGCGAGCCCTTCGACGCTCTGGAGTTGCCCAGGGACGCGCTCTTTGGTGACGATGCAAACTGAAGCGCGGTAATCGGCGGTGATTGCATGAGGGACGCGGAGGCCTCGCCGCGCCCGGTCCGGTGACACGCCTGCTACCCCGAACCGCTGGCCATCCACATGAACTTCGCGTAGCTCCCACACAGGACGGACGGCGGTCTGCGGGGAGCAGCGGCAGGGGCAATGCGCGCGGGAAACGTCATCGACGGCCGGTTCGAGATCGTGGAGCTCGCGGGCGCCGGCGGGATGGGCCACGTCTTCCGCGCCTACGACCTCAAGACCGGCGATACCGTCGCCCTCAAGGTCCTCCAGAACGCCGCCTCCCAGGACTCGAGCCGCCTCGCGCGCGAGGCGCAGGCGCTCGCCAGCCTGCGGGTGCCGGGGGTGGTGCGTTACATCGCGCACGGCTCCACGGACACCGGCCACCCCTACCTCGCCATGGAGTGGCTCACCGGCGAGACCCTCTCCCAGCGCCTCGCCCGGCAGGCGTTCACCCTGGACGAGAGCATCAAGCTCGCCCGGCGCGTCGCGACCACCCTCGGGTCCGTGCACCGGCTCGGCGTCGTCCACCGCGACCTGAAGCCGAGCAACCTGCTGCTCGTCGACGGCACCATCGACCGCATCACGCTCATCGACTTCGGCGTGGTCCGGATGTCCGGCCTCGACCAGCAGCTCACGATGCCGGGCGCCATCCTCGGCACCCCCGGCTACATGGCCCCGGAGCAGGCCCGCGGCGAGGCGCAGGTCGACGCGCGCGCCGACGTCTTCGCGCTCGGCTGCCTGCTCTACAAGTGCGTCTCCGGGCGCGCGCCCTTCCGCGGCGCGCGCGGGCTCGCCGTGCTCGTCAAGGTGCTCATCGAGGAGCCGCCGTCGCTCCGGTGGCTCCGCGACGACGTGTCCGAGGCGCTCGACGATCTGGTCATGCGGATGCTGTCGAAGTCGCCCGAGGGGCGGCCCAGCGACGGCAACGCAGTCGCGGCCGAGCTCGCCGCGCTCATGGACCCCGCGGCGCTCTCCGTCCGCCCGCCGGCCCCGTCCATCCGTCCGCCGGAGCTCACGACCGGCGAGCGCAAGGTGATGTGCCTCGTCCTCGCGCGCAACGGGCTCGCCCTCGCCGCGTCCGAGCCGGCCCTCCCCGAGGTCGACGAGCAGGAGCGCGCGCAGGCGCTCGCGGCCACGGCGGCGCGCTACAGGGGCCAGCTCGAGCTCGTCGAGGCGCGGCTGCCGCTGGTCGTGCTCTCCGGCGCCGGCGCGACGACCGACCTCGCGGCCCGGGCGGCCCGCTGCGCGCTCGCCGTGCAGGCGCTCCTCGGCGGCGCGCCGGTCGCGGTCGTCACCGGCAGGGCGGAGATCGCCTCGCGCATGCCGATCGGCGACCTCATCGACCGCGTGGTCCAGCTGCTGCCCGAGAGCCGATCGCCTTCCCGCGCGGCGGCGATCCGCATCGACGAGGTGACGGCGGGGCTGCTCGGGCCGCGGTTCGAGATCGCCGCCGACGAGGCCGGCCGCTGGCTCCTCGGCGCGCGCGAGGAGCCGGAGTCGGCGCCCCAGCTGCTCGGCAAGGCGACGTCGTGCGTCGGGCGCGAGCGCGAGCTGTCGCTCATCCGCGACGAGCTCGCCCGCTGCGTCGAGGAGTCGACCCCGAGTGTCGTGCTCGTGACGGGCCCGGCGGGCATCGGCAAGTCGCGGCTCCGCCACGAGCTCATCCGCGGCGTCCGGGAGGAGGGCGCGCCGGTCGAGGTGTGGCTCGGGCAAGTGGACCCGATGAGCGCCGGCTCGGCGTTCGGGCTGCTCGCGCACGCGCTCCGGCGGGCGATCGGCCTCTCGGACGCCGACTCGATCGAGGAGCGGCGGCGCAAGGTGCGGGCGCGGGTCGAGCGGCACGCGGCGCTCGACGCGGCGCGGGTGGCGACGTTCCTCGGCGAGCTCGTCGGCGCGCCGTTCCCGGACGACGATGTCCAGCTCCGGGCGGCGCGGCGGAACCCGATGCTCATGGGCGACCAGCTGCGCCTCGCCTGGGAGGACTTCCTCCGCGCCGAGTGCGCGGTGCAGCCGGTCCTGCTCGTGCTGGAGGACCTGCACTGGGGCGACCTGCCCACGGTCACGATGGTCGACGGCGCGCTCCGGAACCTGAAGGACCGGCCGTTCATGGTGATGGCGCTCGGCCGGCCCGAGGTGCACGAGCTCTTCCCGAAGCTGTGGGACGAGCGGCGCGGGCACAAGCTCCGGCTCGCCGGGCTCTCGCGCCGGTCGAGCGAGCGGCTCGTGCGCCAGGTGCTCGGCGACCGCGAGAGCCCGGAGCTCGTGGCGACGCTGGTGGAGCGCGCGGACGGCAACGCCTTCTACCTGGAGGAGCAGATCCGCGCGGCGGCGGCCGGCAAGGGGGCGGACCTGCCCGAGACGGTGCTGGCGATGGTGCAGGCGGAGCTCGACGCGCTCGACGGCGGGGCGCGCCGGGTCCTGCGCGCCGGGGCGATCTTCGGCGAGACCTTCTCGCGGAGCGGGGTCGCCGCGCTGGTCGGCCGGGCGGAGGTCGAGCCGCTGCTCGCCGAGCTCGAGGCGCGGGAGCTCATCGTGCGGCGCGCCGCGGAGGGCGCCTCGGACGCGGTCGAGTACCGGTTCCGGCACGCGCTCGTGCGCGAGGCGGCGTACGGGATGCTGACCGATCACGACCGCCGGCTCGGCCACCGGCTCGCGGGCGAGTGGCTCGAGCGGATGGGCGCGGCGGACCCGATGGCGCTCGCCGAGCACTTCGAGCGCGGCGGCGAGTCGGCGCGGGCGGCGACGTGGACGCTGCGCGCGGCCGAGCAGGCGCTGCTCGGGAGCGACCTCGGCGCGGCGATCGAGCGCGTGGAGCGCGGCATCGCGCGCGGCGCCCCGAAGGCGACGGCGGGGGCGCTGCGGCTCTGCCAGGCGGAGGCGCACCTCTGGCGCGGCGAGTTCGCGCTGGCGGAGCGGCGGGGGATGGAGGCCCTGGAGCGGCTCTCGCCCGGGTCGGCGCCGTGGTTCTCGGCGCTCACGCACATGATCCTCGCGGCCTCGAAGCGCAACAACCACGATCAGGTCGAGCGCCTGCTGCGCGTCGCGCAGAGCACCGAGGCGCGGCGGTCGGCGCGCCCCGCGCGCAGCGTGTGCCTGTGCGCGGGCGCCGGGCGCCTCGTCTTCGGCGGGCGCTACCAGCTCGCGGACGAGCTGCTCGACGCGATCGAGCAGGACGCCGAGGAGACCGAGCAGGAGGTCGAGGTGCTGGCGCGGCTCCACGAGGCGCGCGCGTACCGGGCGCTGGCGGCCGGCGATCCCGGGGCCTGCCTCTCGGGCTTCGAGGCGGCGCTCGCGGCGTTCGAGCAGGCCGGCGACCGGCGCAACGCCTGCTGGACGCGGAACAACCTGGGGTCGTGCTACGCGGAGCTCGGCGACTTCGAGGGCGCGGAGGCGGCGCTGCGCGCGTCGCTCGCGGACGCGGAGCGGATGGGGCTGTCGGACGCGCGGCTCGGGGCGCTGCTCAACCTGGGTCCGGTGCTCGCGCAGCGGGGCCTCGTCGAGGAGGCGCGGCAGACGGAGGAGGAGGCGATCGCGACCTCCCAGGGCCTGGGCGACGCGCGCCGGGAGGGCGCGGCGCGGACGTGCCTCGCGCGGATCCTGCTCCTGTCGGGCGACCTCGGGGGCGCCGAGCGCGAGGCGCGCGAGGCGGTCGCGATCCTGTACGGCGCCCCGCCGCTCCGCGCCTTCGCGTACGCCGTCCTCGGGCGGGCGCTGCTCGACGCGGGGCAGGCGGTGGACGCGCTGGCGGCGACGACCGAGGCGTACTGCCTGCTCGACTCGGTGGGCGCCGAGGCGGGCGAGTCGCTGGTGCGCCTCACGCACGCCGAGGCGCTCTCCGCGTGCGGCCACCGGCGGGAGGCCACGCTGGCGATCGCCTCGGCGCGGGAGAGCCTGCTCGACCGGGCGAGGAGGATCAGCGATCCGGTGTGGCGCGGGAAGTTCCTCGGCAACGTGCCGGACAACGTGGCGACGCTCGAGCTCGAGCGAAGGTGGCTGGCGGGATAGCGATGGGAGGGGCGGGCGCTCGCCTGCGCGATCAGAGGAACTCGCAGAAGTACCCGGCGGGCTGCGCGACCTTGACGTCGAAGCCGCTCTTGCCCGCCACCTCGAACGACGTCCCCGCCGGGTACACGCGCCACTCCGGGGAGCCGTCGAAGCGAATCGCGAGCTCGCCGGCAACGACCGTCATCCGCTCCGGCGCGTCGGTCGAGAAATGGAACTCGCCCGTGTCGATGACACCCATCGTCTGCCGGCGCCCGTGGCGCTCGAAGCCGAGGCTCTGGACGTTGCCGTTGAAGTAGCTGTTGTGCTTGAGCATGGCGCTCTCGTACCGCGTGTCGCTCCGAGAGGCCAGCCCGGATGCGCGGCGCCCGTGCGCTGGCGAGATAGCGGCAGGTCATCGGCGGTCGATGCGCATCAGGCCCTCTGTGGGATCAGGCCTTCTGTGGGATCAGGCCCTCTGTGGGCATCAGGGCATCACTTCGGATTTTCTGGAGCAGCGCTCGAGTGCCGCGGTGTCGCCCTGCAATGGTTCGAGGGCGTCCACGGTCTTCGAGACGCTGCTGCCCGTCACGGCGGCGGTCTCCGGGTGCGGAACGCGGATCGCCGCGGCGACTCAACCCCGAGGCTGTCCGGAGCCTCCGGGCTGAACCGGATCTCGACCCCGAGGCGACCTGCATCCGCCGCGCGGCCCCGTGGTATTCTCGGCCGGATGTCGCACGGCAAGCCGTTGCCGCCCTCGCCCGACGAGACCCGCGCGCTCGTGTCCCGCTCCAGGGAGCTCGTCTTCCGGCGTTTCCGGCTCAAGGTCGTCGAGGGCCCGGAGCGCGGCCTCACGCAGGTCTCGGACGAGCCCGAGCTCGTGATCGGCACCGCGCCGGGCACGCACCTCACGCTCACCGACCCCACCGTCTCGCGCCACCACTGCGCGATCGCCGCGACGGCCGAGGGGTTCCTGCTCCGCGACCTCGACAGCACGAACGGCACGACGATGGCCGGGTACCGCGTCCGCTCCGCGTACCTCAAGGCCGGCACCACCCTCGGCGTCGGCGAGACCACGCTGCGCTTCGACCACCTCGACGAGGAGGTGCGCCAGCCGCTCAGCGACGAGGAGCGCTACGGCCGCGCCCTCGGGCAGAGCCCCCCCATGCGCCGCCTCTTCGCCCTCATGCCGAAGATCGCCGGGAGCGGCTCCACCGTGCTCATCGAGGGCGAGACCGGCACCGGCAAGGGCCTCGTCGCCGAGGCCATCCACCAGGGCAGCCCGCGCGCGGGCGGGCCCTTCGTCGTGGTCGACTGCTCCGCCATCCCGCCGAACCTCATCGAAGCCGAGCTCTTCGGGCACGTGAAGGGCGCGTTCACCGGCGCGGTCGCGTCGCGCCCGGGCGCGTTCGAGGCGGCGCGCGGCGGCACCGTCTTCCTCGACGAGATCGGCGAGCTGCCGCTCGATATGCAGCCCAAGCTGCTCCGCGCGCTCGAGGAGCGCGTCGTCAAGCGTGTCGGCAGCCTCGATCCGGTGGCGCTCGACATGCGCGTCGTCGCCGCGACCCACCGGGACCTCCGCAAGGAGGTCAACCGCGGCCGCTTCCGGGCCGACCTCTTCTACCGCCTCAACGTGGTCCGGGTCCGCATCCCGCCCCTGCGCGAGCGGCTCGAGGACATCCCGCTGCTCGTCGCCCACTTCTACGAGCAGCTCGTCGAGGGCGGCGACCCGACCCCGCCCGCCGAGTTCCTCGAGGCGCTCTCGCAGCAGGACTGGCCCGGCAACGTGCGCGAGCTGCGGGCCGCCGTGGAGCGCGCGGTGCTCCTCGGCGACGCGGCGCCGTGGCGCGACGGCGCCGACGAGGACGAGCGCGCGCCGGACAGCGCCGCGCCGCCCCCGGCGGAGGACGCCTTCGACCCGGCGCTCTCCTTCCGCGCCGCCAAGGAGAAGGCCACGTCGCGCTGGGAGCGCGCGTATCTCCGGGGGCTGCTCCGCGCCCACGGCGGCAACCTCTCGGCCGCCGCGCGCGCCGCGCGCATGGACCGGAGCCACCTCCACGAGCTGCTCCGCCGCCACGACCTGCCGGCGCGCGAGGACTGACGCCGCCCGGCAGCCCTCGTGCGCCGTAGGCGCGCGCCAACACCTGTGGGCCCGCACCTACAGGGCGGCGGCGCGCCGCGCGGCCAGCGCTGCGGATCCGCGAGGCCGGCCGCTCGGCACGGGCGCTGCAAAGGCCAAAGACTGCAAAGAGAGCTGCAAGCAAGCGGCGCGAGAGCGGCGCGAGAGCGGCGCGAGAGCGGCGCGAGAGCGGCGCGAGAGCGGCGCGAGAGCGGCAAAAGAACGCCGCGCAAGGGAATCACCACACCATGGCAAAGCAAGGTATCCACCTGGTCCTCCTGGCCCTCCTCGGACCGAGCCCCGCTGCGCTCGGCTGCGCATCGGCGGCAGACGACGCCCCCGACGCGCTCGCGGAGTCGGCCCAGGCCGTCCTCAGCTACGGCTCGCCTGACGGCTCGACCGGCGCGGAGCCGCTCCCGCCGGCCCTCGATGTCACGAGCGCCGTGGACCGACGTCTGATCTCGACGAACGGGCTCCCGTGGCTCTTCATCGACGAAAACGAGATCCTCGACGCGCTCCGGTCGGCGCCCCTTACCGAGCTCGGCGGGATCTCCGCCGAGGACCTGGAGGCCGCCGATCGCAGAGGCAGCTTGCTCCGCAAGATCCTCACGTACACGGCGTACTGCGCCCTGGATCAAGGCGAGACGGTGACGATGCGCGGGGAGGACGGGAAGGTCAGGGCCGCCTTCGACGGTGGCCTCGGCCTGGCCCGGGACTGGTCTGAACAGCCGCTCAACAAGGAGTCCGACCAGCGCTGGGTGAGCGCGTGCTTGCTCGCCCACGCCAACAGCCGGGGCAAACCGCACCTCGTCTCGCTCCGCGGGGAGGGCCTCCCGGTCAAGCTCGAGGAGGCGACCTACACCGCGCAGGAGGCGGCTTACTTCGGCAACCTGTTCGTCGGTGTCAGGCCGGAGATCTTCGCGTGCGCCGGGTCATCGAGCAGCGCGGAGCTGCAGCGCGGCGGGCGGAGCTGCGGCGTGACCGACGACTGCAACTTCACGCGTCTCGGGTCGTGCAGCGATCGCTGCGACACGGTCGAGGGCGCGAACGACCAGAGCCAGGTCACGTACACCAACTGCCCCGGTGGGTCGCAGCGCTACGCGGAGGTGATCACCGTCTATGACAAGCCCCCCGCCGACGACCAGTTCATCCGCACGACGTTCCGCGACGCGACCGGCGTGCGCGACCCGGCCGACATGGACATGTGCATGGGCAAGGCGGCCTGCGACTTCGGCGACCCCCTGGTCGGCCTCAGCGAGGTGCCCGAAGGGCAGGTCGGCGTCGCGCTGTGCGCGCGCCGCGCGGCAGGCAAGCTCCCGCACAGCTTCGCGGAGACGCTGTCCGCGGAGGGGGGCGTCGATCAGCGCCGCGCGCAGCGCCTCGGCGACTGGGCCCCGGAGTACATCAAGCTCGAGTGTGGAACTGGCCAGTACGTGTCCGCGGTGGTCAACGACGCCGAGCTGTGCGGTGGGCACGACCAAGTGCGGTGGATCGAGTGCGCGCGCGGCGCGGACCGCGGCGGCCAGTGCTCCGTCCGCGTCGTCGACGACGGCGAAGACCGCGGCGCGTCCGGCTCGGGTGAATGGGACTTCGGCAAATACAAGGGCGAGTGCGCCAGCGGCGAGGTCGTGGTCGGCGTGAGCGTCTCCCCGGAGAATGGCGCGCCCCACTCGCTGCTCTGCTGCACGTCGGGCGGGGTGTCCGGCGAGGGGCGCGAGTTCGCCCTCGGTACCCCCGAGGCGCCCGCCCCGTATGCGCCGTCGATCCGACTGATTCCGGGCGACTGATCCCGGGTGACTGATCCCGGGCGACCACTCTTCCCCAGCTAATCTCGGGCGACCGCCGCTCGACAGCTGAGCACTGGCGACCGCCGCTCGACAGCTGATCTCGGGCGACAGCTCCTCGACAGCTGAGCTCCGACAACCGATCTCGGACCCGCGCCGATGCCCGGCGCAGGCCGACCCCCGTTTGCAGCCGGGCGCGCGGCGTCGCGACAGCGATCCGCGCCTCGGTCGATGAGACACACACACACGATTCGAGGATGAAGAACATGTCATCAACGTGGACCCAGACGAATCCGCCGCTCCTCCTGATCGCCGCCGTCGCCGCCGCGGCCGGCTGCGGGGAAGCCCCGCTCGACGACGCCGGCGCGATCGATGCCCCCCTCGGCGAGGCGTCCGGCGCGCTCGCGGCCGGGTGCGAGGCCGGGCCGGCCGAGCCGGCCGGCACGAAGATCGGCGTCGTCACCGGGCAGATCTACCGCGCGTACGGCGACGGCCGGCCCGCGTGGACCCTCGGTCAGACCTCGGTGATCAACGACATCCGCGCCCGGCTCGGCGCCGGCTGGGTGCGCATCGAGATCCGGCCGACCTGCTCGGGCGCCGTGCACGACGGCTGCGAGCCTGCGGGCACGTACGAGGCGCTCATCCCCGCGCTCAAGGGGTGCGGCCTGCGGGTGCTCGGCCTGCTCGACAGGCCGAGCGAGAGCGTCGGGAACCCCGACCCGCGCGCGAGCGAGGAGGCCGTCGACGCGTGGATCCAGGGCGCGTACCTGCCGAGGGTCACCGAGATCGTGAACGCCTACGGCCTCGACGCCCTCGAGGTGATGAACGAGCCCAACAACGACAAGCTCTCGCCGTCGTCGTTCGCGCTCGTGGTCAAGCGGACTTACGAGCACGTGAGGAACGTGATGGGGCGCGCCTCGCCGGCGATCATCAGCGGCGGGATCCTGAACCTCTACACGGGCGAGAATTATTATGCCCCCTTGGCGCGATCCCGGGCATTCACCGATTACCGGAACGCCTACGGCAGGTGGCCGCTCGACGGCTTCGGGATCCACCCCTATCAGAACCATACCTGGACTGGGCACATCGGCGACCTGCGCGGCTTCCTCCTCGGCGAGATGGCCAACGTGCGCAGCGTGCTCGGCGAGCTCCGCGACGTCCCGTTCTGGGTCACGGAGTTCGGCTGGCAGAACACCTGCGATTGCGCAGGAGACGCCCTCGAAGACGGCTACTGCGGCTGCCCGCAGGAGAGCGGGGCGTGCGGCGATCAGGTCGCGCGCTACATGACGTCGGCGTTCAGCGCCTTCCGCGACCCCTCGGCGAACGTCGCCGCCGCGTTCTGGTACGATTACCGCGACGACGAGGCGGATCGCGCTTCTGACGGCGCGTCGTGCCGGTCGCCTGTCGGAGAGCGCTTCGGGCTGCGGAGGCGCCAGCCCGAGGGCTACGAGGCGAAGCCCGCGTGGTCCGCCTTCCAGCGCATCGCCGGCGGCAGCGGCGGCCCGACCGCGCCGCCGGCGGCGGGGGAGCCGACCGGCGTCGGGATCTTCCGCGCGCCGGGCACCTGGGTGCTCGACCGCAACCGCAACGGGTGGGACGGCGACGCCGGGATCCGGTTCTCCGCCGCCGGCGACACGCCGGTCGTGGGTGACTGGAACGGCGACGGCCGCTCCGAGCCCGGCGTGTTCCGCAACGCGGACGGCATGTGGCTCCTCGATGTCGACGGCAACGGGTGGTCACCCGGCGCCGACCGGCAGCTGCAGTTCGGGCTGAGCGGCGACGTGCCCGTCGTCGGCGACTGGACGGGCACGGGGCAGACGCGCGTGGGGATCTTCCGGGCCGGCGCCTGGATCCTCGATCTCGACGGGGACGGGTACGACCCCTCCGACCGCGTCGTTCACTGGGGCGCGCCGGGGGACACGCCGGTCGTGGGGAGCTGGGACGGCAGCGGGCAGACGCGCGAGGGCGTCGTCCGGGTGCTGCCCGACGGCATGATGTACTGGTACCTCGACATGAACGGCAACGGGCAAGACGGCGCCGATCGAGCCCTCCAGTTCGGCTTGCGCGGCGACGTGCCCCTCGTGGGCGACTGGAACGGCACCGGGCAGACGCGCGTCGGCGTCTTCCGGAACGGGGAGTTCTTCCTCGACCTCAACGGCAATGGATACGACGGCGAGCTGCCCCTCCGGCTCGGTCAGGCAGGGGACAAGCCCGTGGTGGGGCGCTGGAGCGGGACCGCCCGGAGCCTCGTCGGCGCGTGGCGGCCGTCGACGGGGATGTGGTTCCTCGACATGAACGGCAACGGGTGGGACGGCGCCGACCGCGCGCTCCAGTTCGGGCTGACCGGCGACGTCCCCGTCACCGGCGCATGGTGATCGCAGGGGAGGCGGGCGCGTCGAGCCGCGCCACCGCCCCGGCGGGCGCCGCCTCGAGCCCGAGCCCGTCGAGCAGCGCGGCTGTCGCGTAGAGGCCGGCCGGGACGCCCTCCGGGAGCCACGCCGCCACGTCGAGCAGCGGGCCTCCCTCCGGCGCGCCCCCGGCGAAGCGCGCCGGGGCCGCGTGCAGGCACAGCGCGACGTGCACGCGGGGATCGCGCGCGGGCCGCGCCTCGAGCGCCTTGATGAGGGCGCGCGCCGCGTCGACCGCGGCCCGCCGCGCGGCGCGCTCGCCGCCGGGGAGCCCGCTCGGGTCGAGGACGTAGAGGGCGGCGTGGCCGGCCTCGACGGCGGCGCGGAAGCCGTGCTCGCCGAGCCGCGCCAGGGCGGCGGGCAGGATCGTCTCCAGGTCGTCGAGCAGCCCCGGGTCCGCGTCCTCCAGCGCCGCCGCGTCGGCGCGCGCCTCGATGTGGAGGGCGACCGCGAGCCGCTCGGCGCCGGGCGGGAGGCCCGCGCGGCCCGCCGCGCCCCGGAGGTCTTCGAGCAGCGCCGCCGCGCTCTGCTGGCGCCGGCCCGGGTCCTTGCTGAGCGCCCGCAGCAGCACCTCGTCGACCGCGGGATCGACCGGCGCGCGCGCGCTCGGGCGCGGCGGGCGGGCGTGGAGGTGCAGCTGCGGGAGCAGCGACGACGTCGCCGGGAAGGGCGGCTCGCCGGTGAGCAGGGCGTAGAGGAGCGCGCCGAGCGCGTACACGTCGGCGCGCTGGTCCGTCGGGAGGCCGCGGATCTGCTCGGGCGCCATGAACGCCGGCGTCCCGATCATCTGCCGCGAGCCGGTGAGCGCCGGCCCCGACTCGTCGAGCAGCTTGGCCACGCCGAAGTCGAGGAGCACGACGCGCCGCGCGCCGCCGCCTCCCGCGAGGAAGACGTTCGAGGGCTTGATGTCGCGGTGCACGATCGCCTGCGCGTGCGCCGCCGAGAGCGCGGCCGCGAGCGGCTCGAGGATCGAGAGCGTCTCGTCGAGCGACAGTCGCCCGGCCGACGCGAGGTGCGCCCGGAGGTCGCTGCCGTCGAGCAGCTCCATCGCGAAGTAAGGGCTCCCGTCCGGGAGCTCGCCGACGTCGTGGACGGCGACGACGTTGGGGTGCCGGATGCGCGCGATGGCGCGCACCTCGCGCTCGAAGCGGAGCGCCGCCTCGCGGCTCGTGGCGAGATCGGCGTGGAGCACCTTGAGCGCGCGCGCGGCGCCGCCCCCGTCCGCGGAGACCACGCGGTACACCGCGCCAGCGCCGCCCTGGCCGAGCAGCGACGCGATGACGTAGCCGCCGACCCGATCCCCCGGCGAGAGCGCGCGCCTGTCGTCGTCGGAGGAGCGCCCCTGCGCCACGACCGTGGTCACCGGCACAGGCACGATGCCTTCACACTTCACAAGAGGCACATCGTAGCATGCAGGCGCCGGCCGGTGGCGCGCCGCGCCGGAGTCGCGCTCCGATTCAGCGTCGCGGATCGCCCCCGCGGCCGCGGCCGCGGTCGCGACCGCGCGACCGTCGAACGAGAGGTCCTTTGCCTCGCTGCCCCCGCTGCCACATCCGGGTCTCCGCCTCGCGCCCGTGTCCCCGCGACGGCTACACGGCGCCCCCCGTGGAGACGGGGAGCGGCGCGCCCCCGGACGTCCATGGCTTCGCCGTGGGCGGTGAGCTCGGCCGCGGCGGGTTCTCCGTGGTCTGGGAGGCCACGCGCCGCGATGACGGCGCCGCGGTGGCCATCAAGGTCGCGCGCGCCAGCACGGAGCTCGCGCGGGCACGCTTCGCGCGGGAAGCGACGGCGATGTCGCGCGCTGGCGCGCCGCCCGCGCCCGCGCTCCACGCGCGCGGGCAGCTCGACGACGGGCGCCCCTACCTCGCGATGGAGCGGGTGCGGGCGCCGACGCTCGCCGCATGGATCGAGGCCCGCGCCGCGCGCGTGGGCGCGGCCGGCGCGGCCGACCCCGAGGGCGCGCTCGCCGTCGCCGGGGCGGTGCTCGAGGCGCTCGGCGCCGTCCACGCGCGCGGCGTCGTGCACCGCGATCTCACGCCCGACAACGTGGCGATCGACGCGAGCGAGCCCGCCGCGCGCGCGACGCTGCTCGACTTCGGCCGGGCCTGCGCGACGGGCGACGGCGCGGTCCGGCCGCCGGGCGAGGTCGTCGATGGCGCGCGCGCGGCGTGGGCCGGCCCCGAGCAGACCCGCGCGGGCGTCGCGCTGGGGACGCCCGAGTACATGGCGCCCGAGCAGATCCGCGGCGAGGCGGCGGACGACGCGCGGACCGACCTCTACGCCTTCGGCGTGATCCTCCACGAGCTCTTCGCGCTGAGGCCGCCCTTCGTCGGCGACCGCAGCGCGATCGAGCACGGCCACCTCCACCTGCGACCGCCGCGCCTGCCGGAGGAGGCGGGCGCTCCCGACGCGGTGCAGGCGCTCGTCCTCGCCTGCATGGCGAAGGACCCCGCCGATCGCCCGCCGAGCGCCGACGCGCTCCGGCGCGCACTGGAAGACGCGCGCCGCCTCGCGCCGGCCGCGATCGGCGCGGCGCCCCCGCTGGCCGCGGCGCCCCCGCCGGCCGCGGCGCTCATCGCGGAGGGCCGCCGGTTGATGGCCCTCGTCGCCGTCGAGACCGCGGCCGACGCCGCGCAGGTGAGCGCCACCGTCGCGCGGCGCGCGGGCTTCGTGGCGCGGCGCCGGGGCCGGCGCTTCGTCGCGGTGTTCTCGGGCGCCGACGTCGAGGCGCCGCTCGCGGCCGCGCTCGCCGCCGCCGAGGACCTTACCCGCGGCGGGGACGCGCGCGCCGCGGTCCACCTCGCCCCGCTCCGCAGCCGCCCGCGCAGCGACGGCCCGCCCGCCGTCTACGGCGCGGCCGTGGAGCAGCCCGAGACCTGGATCCCCGGGGACGCGGGGCCTCTCGTGGCGCTGACCGAGGCGGCCGCCCGCGCGCTCCCGGCGGCGCGCGCCCGCGCGGGCGCCGGCGCCGCGACGGACCTCCTGCGGGCGCGCGCCGGACCGCCGCTCGTCGGCCGCGACGACGTCCTCGACGCGCTCGCCGGCAGCGCGGGCGCCTGCTTCGCGCGCGGCGCGCCGGGGCTGTTCACGCTCCTCGGCGAGCCCGGCCTCGGCAAGTCCCGCCTCGCCGCGGAGGCGGCCGCGCTGGTGCGGCGGCTGCGGCCCGACGCGGCGGTGATCTCCGCCGCGGCGGAGCCGCCGGCGGCCGGGGATCCGGCGCGGCTGCTGCAGGACCTCCTGCGCCAGGCGCTCGCCGGAGCGCCGTCGGGCGACGAGCACGGCGCGCGCGCGCTCGCTTCCGCGCTGCGCGCCCGCGCGCGCGGCTCGCCGGTCGCCGTCGTCCTCGACGACGCGCACTGGGCGCCCGACGGCCTCCTCGACGCGCTCGAGGTCGCGACCCTCGACGGCGAGCGCGGGCCCCTCTGGGTGCTCGTCGCCGCGGATCCGCGGCTCGCCGCGGCGCGCCGGGGGTTCGGCGCGCGCGCCGCCCGGAGCGAGGCGCTCACCCTGGTCCCGCTCGACGCGGACGCCGGCGCCCGCCTGGCCGCGGCGCTCCTCGCGCCCGCCGAGTACCCGCCCGCGGCCGCGCTCGAGCGGCTCCACGGCTGGGCCGGCGGCAACCCCGCGGCGCTCGTGGAGCTCGCCGCCGCGCTCAAGGAGGCGGGCATGGTGCGCCGGCGCGCGCGGACGGGCAGCTTCTATCTCGCCACCGCGGCGCTCGATCGCATCCCGCCTTCCCCCGCGTGGCAGTGGCTCGCCACCCGCCAGCTCGATCTCCTGCCGCGGGAGATCTCGGCCTGCGCCCGGCTGTGCGCGGTCCTCGGCGTCACCTTCAGCGCCGCGGAGGTCGAGCGCGTCCAGCGCGCGCTCGAGCGGAGCGGCGGCGCGACAACGCCCGTCGACGCGCGCGCCGGCCTGCGCGCGCTGCAGGGCCACGGCCTGCTCGAGCAGCGCGCGCCCGACCGGTTCGCCTTCCGGAGCGCCGCGCTCCGCGACGCGCTGTACGGGATGCTCGACCCGTCGCACCGGGACCGGGTCCACCTGGCGGCGCTCGAGGTGTGGCGGAGCGCGGCGGATCCGGGCGCCGACGCGCTGGAGCGCCTCGCCTCGCACGCCGCGGCGGTGGGCGCGCGCGCGGAGGCCGCGGCGGCGTCGATCCGGCTCGCCGAGGCCGCGCTCGCGGCGCACGAGCACGTGGCCGCCGACGCCCACGCAACGCGCGCGATCGAGGTGCTTGGAGAGGTGCTTGGAGAGGTGCTCGGAGAGGTGGCTGGAGAGGCGGCTGGAGAGGGGCTCGCAGGCGCGCCTGGAGAGGCCCCCGGAGCGGTCGACGCCGCGGCCAGGGCGCGCGCGCTCACGCTGCGGGGCGCGGCGCGCTACCGGATCTCGCGCACGCGCGAGGCGCTCGAGGACCTCGCCGCGGCGGTCGCGGTCGCGCGCGCGTCGGGCGCGGACGCGCTGCTCTGCGAGGCCCTGCTCGAGGAGGCCGCGGCGCTCGACTGGGACAACGACTTCGTTGGCTCGGCGGCGCGCGTCGAGGAGGCGGGGCCGATCGTCGCGCGGCTCTGCGATCGCCGGCTCTCGCGCCGCCTCGTCGTGGCCGAGGGGCGCTGCGCGTGGCGCCACGCGCGCGTCGCGGAGGCGGTCGAGAAGCTCGGCCGCGGCGCGGCGCTGGCCGAGGCGGACGGCGACTACGAGGCGCGCGTCGTCGCGCTCCTCCTGCTCGCCTGCGCGCTGGTGGTGGCGGGTCGGCTCGAGGAGGCCGAGTCCCGCTTCGACGAGGTGATCGCGCTCGCGGCCGGGGCGGGGGACGGCGTGCACCTCTGCGCGGCGTACGGCAACCGGCTCTTCCTGTGGACCGTGAGGAAGTCGCTCGACCGCGCGATCGACGACCTCCGGCGCGCGGTCGACCTGGCCCGCGAGGTGGGCAACCCGTGGCCCGAGCGCGCGGCGACCGGCAACCTCGCCGAGCTGCTCTTCTGGAACGGGAGCGACGACGAGGCGCTCGGGCTCGCCCGCCGCGGCCGCGCGCTCGAGGAGCGCTTCATGGAGCGCCCGGTCCACGAGCTCTCGCTCGTGCTCGCCCGGCTCCACGCCGCGCGCGGCGAGGACGCCGAGGCGGCGGCGAGGGTCGCGTGGATCCGCGCGAGCTGCCCGCCCGGCCCGTCGGCGCCGAGCGCGCAGGCCTTGCTCGACGCGGTGGGCCTCGCGATCGACGCGGCCGGCGGCGCGAGCTGGGAGGAGACGCTCGCGCGCTCGCGCGACCTGCTCCCGATCGAGCGGCTGGAGGCGCTCTACTTCCTGGCGCGCGCCGCGCGGCGCGCCGGCCGTGAGGCCGAGGCGCGCGCGGCCTTCGCCGAGGCCCGCCCGCTGCTCCCCGAGGGCCCCTCGTTCGCCCGGCGCTTCGCCGCGCTGGGCTTTGACCGGTGAGCCGGTCAGGCGCGGGCGTGCGCTCAGCGCGCGGGCGCGCGCTCAGTACGGGCCCTGGTTGTTCGAGCTCCAGAGCCCGCAGAGCGCGGCGCTCTTCGCGATGTTGCGGCGGCCGCCCGAGCCCGCGTTCTGCTCGACCACCGCCACGGTGCCGTCGCCGTTGTCCCGATCGATCACGGCGACGTGGCCGAACTGGTTGCCGGGCGTCGCGGGGAGGACGATCAGATCGCCGTGCCACACAGCGGTGGTGTTCAGGTTGAACGTGTGGACGCCGGAAGGGTGGTTATCGCACATCTGGTAGGCGGAGCCGACGCCGCTCCAGATGTTCGGGTGCCCGAAGCGAACGGCGTAGTAGCGCTGCGCGTATTCGACGCACTGGTACCTCTCGCCGTAGGCCCCGGGCGACAGGCACGAGCTTCCCGTGCCCTC
This sequence comes from Sorangium sp. So ce1153, assembly GCF_051521595.1. Classification (NCBI taxonomy): domain Bacteria; kingdom Pseudomonadati; phylum Myxococcota; order Polyangiales; family Polyangiaceae; genus Sorangium; species Sorangium sp. So ce1153. The sequence continues at coordinate 8,334,184 of NZ_CP150361.1, read as the reverse complement.
GAACGACCCGTTCGAGTACGACGTCGTGTTGCCCGGGAACCAGGGATCGGGGTCGGCCTGCGCCACGCCGCACGCCGCGACCCCTTGCTCCGCGTCGCCGAGCGGCTCGTCGAGGGGCGCGTCGGCGCCGTCGGGGGCCTCGCCCGCGCCAAGGCAGCCTGTCGCCGTGGCGATCGCCACGCAGAGGGCCGCGCCGCGGAGCACGTGGATAGCATCGAAGCTCGAAGGATGGATCATGAGTTCTCCTTGTGGAATTCAGCGGTCGATTGCGTGATTGGCAATCACCGGGCCAGCCCTCGGGCCGCGCTCGCCGCAGCGGCGGCAGGCCGGGATCGGCGCGCTTCGCTTGGAAGATCGGAGGCCGATCCCGGCGAGGCGGCGTCCCCGGGGCGGTCCGCGGGCTGTTGGCCCGCGCCTACGGCTGTTGGCCCGCGCCTACAGCAGCGTCGAGAGGGGCCGTATCCGAAGACCGGGCGAGCTTCTTGGGATGATGGTTGGAGGGCGCGGGGGCCCGGCGCGGCTGCGGTCGCGCCGGGCAGCGGGCAGCGGGAGGGCTATCGGCGCAGCTCGCTCACGGCGCCGTCCTCGCCCCCGCTCGGGTCACCCGGCGCGGCTCCGCTCGGCTCGGTGGCGGGGCTCTCCGGGGCGTCCTCCAGCGGAGCCTGCCCGGGCTTGCCGCTCGCGTAGCGCTTGCCGGCGCGGCCCGAGGCCCTGAGCACGGGCCCGCGGATGATCTCGACGTCGCGCGCCGGGGCGCGGGACACCTCGAGGTTGGAGAGCACGAGCGACACGATCTTGAACCACTGGCTGCGGGCGGCCTGGATCGTGGTCTTGCTGACGGGCGTGGTGATCTCGGTCGCCTCGAGCTCCGTGCGGGCGCGCTCGAGCGCCTGGAGCTCCCGGCCCTTGGCGAGCCAGCGCTTCACGACGTCGAGCAGCGACGCCTTGCCGCGGGCGGGGATGGACTTGAGGAAGTCGGCGAGCGCGGGCTCCTCCTCGAGGAGGCGGGCGACGCGCGTCGTGTTGCCCGCCTCGGCGAGCGGCGAGGCATTGAGGATGGCGAGGCCGTTCGGGAAGAGCTTCTTCTGGACGACATCGCACTGCGCGGCGCCGGCGGTATCGGCCGGGTCCTCGGCGAGGCAGAGCTCGCGGCGCGCGTCGATTCCGTACGACACGGCCCGGGCGAGGTGGTCATGGAACCGGTCGACCTTGTTGCTCTCGTCGATGAGCGCGCGCAGCTTCGACGACGCGCCGCCGACGCTCGGCTGGACCGCGAGCACCGCCTCGTGGGCCTCCAGGACCCGGGGGTGGAGCGCGGCGAGCTCGGGGATCGACAGGAACAGCCTGCGCTGCTTCGGATCCTCGACCCACGGGGAGAGGAGCGCGACCATCTCATCGAGATTCAGATGCTTCAGCATTGAAGAACACCTCCTGAGTGGGGTGATGCAAGCGATGCCTGGAGAGGTATTGCGGGAGAGCGGGTAAGGGAAGTCCTGTTTTGTTTTGCGTCAAGCGCGGTCCTGCGCGGGTTTCGTGCGGTGCCGGCGCATGAGTTGAACTCTTGCAGGTGCATTGGAGCGTCCATGAGCGGCGGAGCGGGCATCGAAGGGGGGAGGGGAGAGGTCGCGACGTGCTCGAACGGTCTTGGAAGGGGGGCGGGTCGATCCGGGATCGAGACGGACGGCCCCGGAAGGCGGCGCGGAGAGGTCGCGACCTGGCGGAGCGGCCTCGAAGGGGGGTCGGGTCGATCCGGGATCGGGACGGACGGCCCCGGGAGGCGGCGCGGAGAGGTCGCGACCTGGCGGAGCGGCCTCGAAAGGGGGTTGGGTCGATCCGAGATCGAGACGGACGGCCTCGGGAGGCGGTGCGGAGAGGTCGTGACCTGGCGGAGCGGCCTCGAAGGGGGGTCGGGTCGATCCGAGATCGAGTCGGACGGCCTCGAAGGGGGGTCGGGTCGATCCGAGATCGAGACGGATGGCGTGAAACTGGGATCAGGAGCGGCTGTGGGCCGTGGTGCTGGCGTCTTCCCCCTCTGGCGCGGGCGGCTGAGACGGGCCGACCTCAGCGCTGGCGTTCTCCTGGAAGGCTGCTTCCGAGAAGACGGGTACGAGGCGATCCTCGAGCTCGCTCAGGAATGCGGCGAGGCCATTGTCCTTTCCTCGCTGGCGCAGATGGCCGAGAGGTGGGTCCGTCCAGCACCGCGCCTCACGCTCGTCCTCGCCTCCGGTGAGGCGCTCGAGAACGCGCTTCGGGCTCTTCTTCGCTTTCTTGTTGGATGCGTCGAGCTCCTGCGATCTGGCCGTGGGGTCAAAGCCGAGCTCCTTCCGGAGATCGCCGAGCGAAGCCGTCTCTTGCTTGGTACCCGGGATGAACCCGGCGAGCACCCAGCACTCTCGCATCGGGTGGGCGACGCCGAGGATCACCTCGAAGGGCCAGGCGGAGTCGCGTCGCGCCTGCTCCAGCCCTTGGCGGCGCTCAGCTTCCTTCCCATCGCTGTCGCGCACCAGAAGGACGGCCCGGGGCTGCGGATCCCGTGCGACAAAACAACGGAGCGCGAGCACGGCCGTACGGGCATCCTCGATCGCCGGCTCCCTTCCGAAGTGCCCGTGTCTGCGCGGAACCGGGTATCGATGGACATCACTCCACATCACGCAGGACGCGCTGGGCTCGACACCACGATAGATTCGAGCCTGCCGGAGCTTGCCCTCGAACGCGGGAAACGCGTCTACCAGGATCCGATCGGCGAGACCAGGCACCGTCCTCGCGTCCCCTGGCCCTTCGACCACCATCCCGAGGAGATGAGGGGCCACGCTCAGCCTTGCCCCTGGGAGGCGAGCGCCTGCTGCGCGACCCAGTCCTCGCCGACGAAGCTCCAGAGCTCACCCGATCGCGTCGTGCTCTTCCAGCGGTCGTAATCGGGGTGGTCGGTGAGCCGGGCGCAGGCGGTGGAGCCGTCGGGCAGGAGCGCTGTGAGGAGCACGTCCTGCGCATCGAAATGGTCCAGCAGGTAGGGCGAATGGCTGGTGGCGACGACCTGGAGCTCGGGCGTCATCTCCAGGATCTTTCGTATCTGCGCGACCAGCTCCTCCTGGGCGCGCGGGTGCAGCGCCTTGTCGATGTCGTCGAGGAGCAGCAGTCGCGGTCTGGGATCCATCCAGAGCGCGGTGAGCAGGCCGATCACGAGCAGCGTGCCCTCGCTCGCGAGCGGCGCCGGGACGTCCGGAGCGCCCTTGAAATCGAGCACGAGCTGCTGGCCCCAGTAGAAGCGATCCACGTAGTGCCGGATCGCTTCGTCGCCGTCGATGCTGATATCTTGGTGTTCCTGCCTCTGGACCTTGGCGCGACGGGTGCGGATACGCTCGAGCGTCGGAATGACCCGGCGCGCAGCCTCCTGGATCGACTGGAACGCCTCGGGAGTGCGCGCTGCGGCGTCTGCCAGCACCGAAGCCAGGCCGCTGCCGTCAGTGTCGAGGCGAGGCGTCTCTTCCTCGCTGTACGACGGCGCCGCGAGCGTCTCGATGTCCAGCCGGAGCTTGCGCGCGGAGCCGAGCTCTCTGGCGAGCTCCGCCATCTCGCGTCGACTGTGCGCCCGCAAGAGATCTCTTTTGGCTAGAGGTGGTGGCGGCTTCGGTCGCCGGTCGGTCGGCCTGACGATCAGCTGCGCTCCCTCCTTGGTCTCGGCGGTCTCCTCGACGGCATCACCCCAGTGCCGAGTGACGGTCCCGGCCCAGCTCGAGTTGCCGTTCGCATCGTCTTTGCAGTCGACGATGATCCCGACCTCCGCGTTCACGTCACGGAAGCTTCCGGTTGCCACGAGCCGTATAGGCCCGGTGGTGCCGCGGCTCTTCAGGTTCTCAGGGGCAAATACCCCGCGCATCAGACCTGCAAGCGGCCACCGCGTCGTCTGCGCGAGGTAGTGCAGACCGTCGACGATGCTGGTCTTCCCGGAGCCGTTCGGCCCGACGATCACCGTAAAACGCCCGAGGTGAGCGTCGACTCTGCGCAGGGATTTGAAGTTGGTGAAGGAGACCTGCTGGATCATGGTGTCGCCGCCCGCCGCGCGCCGCGCGGCCGAGCCCCCGCCGGCTATATAGCCCAGCGCGGGCAGGCGGGACGAGCAAGCGTCCCCCGGCACGCCGAACGCGCCCGCCGGCGCTCCGGATGAAGGCCCGCTCAGCCCCTCGCTGCCGGCAGCCGCAGGGCGACCTCGAGCCCGCCGCCCTCGGCGTTCCTCGCCTCGACCTCGCCGCCGTGGATCAGCACCGCCCGCTGGGTGATCGCCAGCCCGATCCCCGTGCCGCCCGCGCCGCGCGCCCGGTGGTCGTCGACCCGGTAGAACGGCTTCCAGATGTCCACGAGCGCCCCCTCCGGCACGCCCGGCCCGCGGTCGCGGACGCGCACCTCGGCGAGGCCGCCGGCGCACTCGAGATCGACCCGGACCGCGGTGCCAGGCTCGGTGAAGCGCACCGCGTTGCGCACGACGTTCTCGATGGCCCGCCGGAGCAGCTCCCCGTTGCCGTCCAGCGCGCACGCGTCGCGCGCCCCCAGCTCGACCGAGCAGCCCTGCTGCTCGGCCTCGAACGCGGCGTCCTCGACCAGCTGCTCCACCAGCGCCGTCAGATCCACCCGCTCGGTGCGCTCCATGCCCCGGCCCGACTCGAGCCGGCTCAGCGTGAGCAGCTCGCCGATCATCCCGTTGAGCCGCTCCGTCTCGCGCTCGATCCGGTCGAACGCCGGCTCCACGTCCGGCGGCGAGCGGCGGCGGACGAGCTCCAGCGCGATGTTGAGCCGCGCGAGCGGCGACCGGAGCTCGTGCGAGACGTCGCGGAGCAGCCGGCGCTGCGTCTCGAGCAGCTCCGCGATGCGCTCGGCCATCCGGTCCATGTCGCGCCCGAGCGCCAGCGTCTCGCCGTCGGCGCCCGCGAGCTGCCGCGAGACGCGGACCGAGAGGTCGCCCGAGGCCATCCGCTGCGTGGCGCCGCGCAGGATGCGGATCGGACGGGAGAGGTACCGCGCGAGGAGCACCGCGACGAGCCCGGTCACGCCGACGATCGCGAGCAGCCGCTGCGGCAAGGTCTCGGGCATGAGGAAGAACACCCACGGCGACCGCACCGGGCCCGTCGCGACCGCGGCGAAGGAGGGATCGCGGCGCAGGACGACGGCGACGAGCTCCCGCTCGCCTACCTCGACGGCGATGCCGTCGCCCGAGCGCCTCGCCCTCTCCTCGACGCCCGCCGCGCCCTCGATGGGCTCGCCGCTCACGAGCGCGCCGGAGCGGTAGACGGCGACGCGCTGGTCGCGCGGGTCGAGCGGCGCGAGGCTCCGCTCGCAGCCGGCGAGCCCGTCCCGCGCGCAGGCGAGCGCGCTCTCGGCCCGGAGCTCGACGGAGCGCGTGCTCAGGCGGCGGCGCAGCGCGCTCGGCTCCGCGGAGAACGCCCAGCCGTGGATCACCGCGAACAGGCCGACGAGGAGCGCCATCGCGAGCCACAGGGAGACAAGGAGGCGCAGGAAGAGGCTCTTCACGGGCGCTCCCGGGCCAGGATGTAGCCGGCGTTGCGGACCGTCTTGATGCGCTCGCCGCCGTCCGGCCCGGGCCCGAGCTTGCGGCGGAGGTTCGAGACGTGCATGTCGATGCCGCGGTCGTACGCCGCGAGCCGGCGGCCGAGGACGCGCCGCGCGAGGTCCTCGCGCGAGACGACCGTCCCCGCCTGCCGGACCAGGACCTCGAGCAGGTCGTACTCGGCCGTCGTGAGCTTGACGTCCTCGCCGCCGACGCGGACGCGCCGCGCCGCCGGCGCCACCTCGAGGTCGTCGACCGTGAGCACCTGCGGCGCCTCCGCGGCGCGCGCCGTCAGCGCCGCGTCCACGTCGCCCGCGTGCGACGCGCGCCGGTGGAGCGCGCGCACGCGGGCGACGAGCTCGCGCGGGTTGAACGGCTTCGGCAGGTAGTCGTCGGCCCCCATCTCGAGGCCGACGATGCGGTCGACGTCCTCGCCCCGCGCGGTGAGCATCAGGACAGGGACCCGCGAGCTCTGCCGGAGCCGCGTGAGGACCTCGAAGCCGTTGAGCCCGGGCAACATCACGTCGAGCACAACGAGCGTGAACTGCTTCTCCCGAGCGCGCGCGAGGCCAGAGATCGCGTCGCGCGCGCTCTCGACCGCATAGCCCTCCTGACCGAGCAGCTCGGCCAGGAGCTCGCAGAGCTCGGCGTCGTCGTCGATGACCAGGATCTGGGGCGGATCGGCCATGAAGGGGACTGTAGCGCCGCCGGCGCGGCGCCGTGTAAGGCCTGGTCAAAAGGCTCTTGACGAATCTTTACACGAACCGGACACCTCTTGAGACACTGCCCTCTAGCTTGCGGTGCATGACGCTCACTCGCTCCGTTCCCTTGCCGTGGCTGTCGGCCCTCGCGGTCATCGCCACGTGCACGCTGAGCAGCGCGGCGCGCGCCGAGACGCTCACCGCCGAGGAGGCGGTCGGCCGCGCAGCCTCCCAGAACCCGACCCTCCGCGCGGCCCTGCTCGAGGCCACCGCCGCGCGGCAGGCCGTGGCCGCCGAGCAAGGCGCCCGCAGGCCCACGCTCTCGGCCTCGGTGACCGGACAGTACACGGAGGCCTTCGCCCGCGGAGACGCAGGGCTCTCCCGCTCGGGCAGCACGACCGTCGCGTCGAACGTGGCGCTGCGGTACACGACCGATATCGGGACGGGCCTCGAGGTGGGCGCGTCGGCGGACACGTCGTGGCGCTCGCTCGCGGGCCGGACCACCGGGCCGAGCTACAGCGCCGAGGCGTACGTCTCCGCGCGGCAGCCGCTGCTCCGCGGGGCCGGGACCGACGCGGTCCTCGCGCCGATCGCGCAGGCCCAGGCGTCGGCGGTCGCCGCCGAGCTGGACCGGGAGCTCGCGGCCAGCCAGACAGCGCTCGACGTGCTCGGGGCGTACTGGGAGCTCTGGTACGCGGAGCAGGCGATCGGCGTGCAGGAGCAGGCGCTCGCGGCCGCGCAGCGGCTGCTCGCCGACGCGAGGGCGCGCGCCGAGACCCTCGGCACCGGCACGCGGGTGGACGTGCTGCAGTTCTCGACCGCGGCCGCGTCGATCGCGGACGCGCTCTCGCAGGCCCGCGCGACGCGCGCGTCCCGCGCCATCGCGCTCGGGCGCGCGCTCGGCATGGACCCCGCGCGGGCGGAGTCGATCGCCGCGACCGGCGCGCCGCCGTCGCTCGGGGCCCTGCCGCCGTCCGCCGCGCTCGTGCGCGCGGCCAGCGAGCGGTCGCGGGAGCTCGCGGCCCTGCGCGCCGACCTCGACGCGACGCGCGCGCGGGTGGGCGCCGCCGAGGACGCGGACCAGGTCCGGCTCGACGTGTTCGCGACCGCCTCCGTGGGCACGCTGTGGGAGAACGACGCGCTGGCGGGGCTCGCGCTGCCGGGCGGGCGGCCCGCGTTCAGCGTGCTGGGCGGGCTCGACGTCGAGCTGCCGTTCGGCGGCGGCCGGGCGTCCGCCGACGCGGCCCGCTCGCGCACCCAGCTCGCGGCCGCGGAGGCCCGGTACCAGGCGCGCGCCGAGGCGATCGCGGCCGAGATCAGCGCGCTGCGGGTGAGCCTCGAGGCCGCCGCCGATCAGGTCGCGCTCGCCGCGGAGACGGCGCGCACGGCCGGCGAGCTCGCGGAGGCGGAGCGGCAGCGGCTCCAGCTCGGGATCGCGACGTCCTCGGACGTGGTGCAGGCGGAGCAGACGCTGCGGGAGGCGGAGCTCCGCAGGCTGCGCGCCGCGGTGACCGAGCTCACGTCGCGCTTCCAGCTCGAGCACGCCACGGGCGCGCTCCTCGATCGCTTCGCTTCGGTGCTCTCCAGGAGGTCGTCATGAACAGGAACAAGAAGCGCTACCTGATGTCCGGCGTGGCCGCGGCGGCCGTGGCGAGCTTCGCGATCGGCGGGTACGCCTGGTACAAGGAGCCCGCGAAGACCCCGGCCGGCCCCACCGTCGAGATCCGGCGCGGGAGCCTGACCGAGACCGCCGCGGCGTCCGGCAAGATCGAGCCCGACGTCCAGGTCGAGGTGAAGTCGCGCGCCCCGGGGCAGGTCATCGAGGTGCTCGTGAAGGAGGGCGACACGGTCGAGGCCGGGCAGCTGCTCGTCCGCCTCGACCCGACGGACGCGGAGCGCGACCTCGCCGAGGCGCGCGTGGCGCGCGACCGGGTGAAGGCCGAGCTCGCCGCGGCGCAGGCGTCGGTCGCGGTCGCCGAGCTCGAGCGCAAGAACAGCCAGACGACCCAGGAGGTCGCCGAGAAGAGCGCCGAGATGGGCCTCGGGTCGACCGACGCCGCCCGCACGGCGGCGCACTCGACGAAGGTCGCGGGCGCGAACATCACGCTGCGGCGGGCGCAGCTGAGCTCGTCCCAGGCGCAGCTCAAGGCGGCCGAGCTCGCGGTGCAGGACGCGGAGACGCGCCTCAAGGAGACGCAGATCTACGCGCCGATCGCCGGCACGGTGCTCGACGTGGCGGTGGAGAAGGGGACGCTCGTCTCGTCGGCGCTCACCAACGTGAGCGGCGGGAGCGCCGTGATGACGCTCGCCGACCTGTCGAACCTGCGCATCGTCGGCGCGATCGACGAGGCCCAGATCGGCCGCGTCGCCCCGGGGCAGCGGGTCGAGATCCGCGTCGATGCCTACGGGGACCGGGTGTTCCAGGGCGTCGTCGACCGCGTGAGCCCGCTCGGCAAGGAGGTGTCGAGCGTCGTGACCTTCGACGTCGAGATCGTCGTCAACGACAAGGAGGCGTCGCTGCTCCGGTCGGGGATGAGCGCGGACGTGGAGATCGTGACCGCGGAGCAGAAGGACGTGCTGCTCGTGCCGCTCCTCGCCGTGCAGTCGGCGGGCAAGCGGCGGTTCGTGCGGCTCGCGAGCGGCGAGGAGCGGCCGATCCAGACCGGGGCCACGGACGGCTCGCAGATGGTCGTGACCGAGGGCCTGAGCGAGGGCGACGACGTCCTCGCGAGCGCGCCCGTCGCGAGCGCGCCGGGCGGCCCGCAGGGGCAGGGGCAGGGGCAGCGCCAGGGCGGCGGCCAGAACCCGATGCGCGGGATGGGCATGGGCATGGGCGCTCGCCCGGGGGGAGGCCGCTGAGATGGACGTCCCCGTCTTCGTCAGCGGCCTGTCCAAGGTCTACCACGCCGATCGCGAGGACCTCGCGGTGCGGGCGGTCGACCGGATCGGCTTCGAGGTGCGCCGCGGCGAGTCGGTCGCGATCATCGGGCCGTCGGGGTGCGGGAAGTCGAGCCTGCTGAACATCCTCGGGTGCCTCGACCGGCCGACGGAGGGCACGTACCGGCTCGGGGGGCGCGACGTGGCGGAGCTCGACGACGACGAGCTCGCGGCGCTCAGGAACCGCCACATCGGGTTCGTGTTCCAGAGCTTCAACCTGCTGCCGCGGATGACGGCGGCGGAGAACGTCGAGCTCCCGCTGCTCTACGGGGCGGTCAAGGACAGCCGCGCCCTCGCGGAGAGCGCGCTCGCGCGCGTGGGGCTCGCCGCGCGGGCGAAGCACCTGCCGTCCGAGCTCTCCGGCGGGCAGCGGCAGCGCGTCGCGATCGCGCGGGCGATCGTGACGCGGCCGTCGATGCTGCTGTGCGACGAGCCGACGGGCGCGCTCGACAGCCGGACGGGGCGCGACGTGCTGGAGCTCCTGCTGTCGCTGAACGCGGACGGGACGACGCTCGTCATGGTGACCCACGACCTCGGCGTGGCGCGGTCGCTCGCGCGCGCCATCCACATGAAGGACGGCCGCATCGTGGCCGACGGCCCGGCGAGCGCCGTGGTGGCGGCGTTCCACGCGAGCGAGATGGAGGCGACATGCTGATCAAGGAGACCGCGAAGAGCGCGTGGCGCTCGCTCGCCTCGAACCGCCTGCGCACGCTCCTCACGATGCTGGGCATGATCATCGGGACGGCCGCGGTGGTCGCGGTGCTCGGGATCGGGGAGGGCGCGCGCAGCAGCGTCGAGGGGCGGATCCGGTCGCTCGGCGCCAACCTGCTCATGGTGCGCCCGGGGTCGGCGTCGACGAGCGGGGTCCGCTCCGGCACGGTCAAGACGCTGACCGAGGACGACGCGGAGGCGCTGAAGGGGCTCGACGGGGTGGCCGCTGTCGCGCCGGAGCGGAGCGGCAGCGCGCAGCTCCGGTACATGGCGAGCAACCTGAACGCGTCCGTGACCGGGATCACGCCGGCGTATCTGGAGGTCCGCTCGCTCTCGATGGGGAGCGGCGTCCCGTTCTCGGACCTCGACCAGCAGCAGCGCGCGCGCGTGGTGATCCTCGGGGCGAACGTCGCGCGGCAGCTCTATCCGGGGGGATCGCCGCTCGGCACGCGGCTCCAGATCAACGGGAGCGCGTTCCGGGTGGTCGGGGTGCTCGCGGAGAAGGGCTCTGGGATGGGCTCGCCGGACGACGGGGTGTTCGTGCCGCTGTCGACGCACCGGTCGGTGCTCTTCGGGCAGGACCACCTGTCGACGATCTCGCTGCAGCTCGCGAGCGAGGACCGGTCGGACACGGTGATCGCGCAGCTCGAGCAGCTGCTCCGCCTGCGCCACCGGCTGCGCGCGGATCAGCCGAGCGATTTCGAGGTGCGGTCGCAGGCGGAGATGCTGGCGACGATGGGGCAGATCACGGGCACCTTCACGACGCTGCTCGGCAGCGTGGCGGCGGTGTCGCTGATCGTCGGCGGCATCGGGATCATGAACATCATGCTGGTCTCCGTCCGGGAGCGCACCCGCGAGATCGGCGTGCGCATGGCGGTGGGGGCGCGCCGCCGGGACATCATGCGGCAGTTCCTCGTGGAGGCGGTGGTGGTGTCGCTCGCGGGCGGCGTGGCCGGCGTGGGCCTCGGGTACGGGGCGGCGGTGCTGCTGTCGCGCTTCGGGGAGTGGGCGACCATCGTGCCGCCGTACGCCGTCGGGCTGGCGCTCGGGGTGTCGATCCTCATCGGGATCACGTTCGGCGTGGGGCCGGCGCGTCGCGCGGCGCGGCTCGACCCGGTGGAGGCGCTGCGGTTCGAGTGAGCCGCTGCGTGGGGGGGCGGCCGGGTCAGGCTGGCCGGGTGGCGGCGAGGGCGGCGAGCAGCGAGGGGTTGTGGTGGAGCGTCTCCACGGCGTGGTGGAGGGACTTCTCGGCGTAGTAAACCGTTTCCACGTCGAGGCTTTCGGCCAGCTGGCGATTGTGTTGGCCCTTGAAGCAGACCTCACTCTTGGGCTTCAGGACCTCATCCAGCGCGCCGCGGTCGTTGGTCCAATGCTGGAACAGGGAGACATGCTTTCCCCGGCACGCCGGGTTTTCCTCGCAGAACCGAGCCCCGGCGCGCGTGTTCTGGAAGAGCCATGCCTCGATGCTGTAGTACGGTACGAGGAGAAGGAGCTGCGATAGGGCCAGGTTGCCGGCCATAGGGTACCGCGCTGGGGGCGCCGATGCTCGACGAACTGGCGCACGTCGGTCTCGATGAAGCTGCGGAATTTCGCGACGTTCTCGCTCGCCTCGCGCTCCGACCAGGGGCGGTCTCCGTCGATGTGGTAGAGCACGAAGGCGCGGTCGCTCTCGAGGAGCTTCGTGGCGATGTACCCGATCAGGTCGAGGCGAGCACGGTAGTCCCTCGGCTCCCGGCTCTTCCAGAGATTGCCGCGGAGCGCCTTGCGCACGCCCTCTCCCTCCGGCGGCTCGAAGCGGACACGTTGCCAGTCGTAGCTGCCGTCGACGAGGCGGAGGACATTCTTCGCGAGCGCGACGAGCGTGTCGTGCGCGCTTTCGGCTGAATCCTCGCTGAGCACCAGGATCGAGCAGCTGGCGACGCTCACCAGAGCCCCCGCGTCCGCAGGATCTCGCCGACGTGCTCGATGCCGACCTGGTAGGCGCGGTAGAACATGTCGGCCTCGTCGTCGGTCATGTTGCGCCAGATCATCCGCTCGCGGTCGCCGTCGGCCTGGTTGCGGCAGAGGATGAAGCTCTCCTTGACCTGTTCGGCGGACTCGAAGGACAGGTAATCGAGCAGGAGCGGGTTCTGGCTGGTGAGGAACGCCTGCCGGTCGCCGATGGCCGTCATGCACTCCTCGATCCACGCGTGGTGGAGCCCGTTCACCAGCTCGTCGGCGATCACGAAGCTGGGGTTCGCGTCGAGGTAGTAGAGGAAGGCGAGCAGGCGCTTCTGACCGTAGCTCAGGTGCTGGTCCTGGAAGATCGAGCCGTCGCGGCGGGTGAACCAGAACTTGAGGTTGCCGAACTCGAAGTGTTCTATTAGCTTGCGCCTTACATCGTTTTCGAGCGCTTCGAATTCTGTACTCTTATCGACTAAATCAATCTTTATGGTGGCCGAGCGCAGCCCTAGCAGTTGCACCAATCCGGAGAGGAAGGCGAGTTGCTCATCGTTCATGGAGTAGTCGGTGGCTCCATCGATCAACCCGAGCTTCATGGCGTCTAGGATTCCCTTTGATACGACTCCCTGGCCAGAGCTAACAATGGATGGTGAACCGGGTCGTGCTCTGTCTTTGATGAATCGATCGAGGTGTATGCGTGGTCGCAGATCGTCCTTGGAGACGTCGACTTCGTCTTCTCTTGCTGTGAGCGCACGGAACATGTCCAGCGATTCGTCGAATCGGTAGGCGTTCCGGAGATCTGTGACGATATTAACCGGAGTGCTCTCCTCGCGTATCGCGGTTCCGAGGAGGATGATCCCGTTCAGGAGTCCTCGTCCGCCTTTGACAAAGCGCAGCGACAATTCATGGTCAAGGTCCGCGTCGTGGATGATAAGCTGATCGTCCGAGCGGCGGATCGACGCTGTCGTCTGACGATCCGATATGCTCAGAGTAAATTCAAAGTTCGGCACCTCGGGGATGGCATAGGCACCCTCAAGACCCGCGCCGGCCATTGGTGGCAGACGAAAGAGCTCGGCCGGCTCGGTTTCGGGCTCCCGGCTCGAGATCGTCCCGGTCAGCGACCCCTGAGGGAATGTCAGATCGAGCTCGATCGAGAACGGATCGCCCGGGTCCGTCAGGTTCGTCCTGAGGACCTTCGAGATCAGCGAGAGGAGCGTCGTCTTGCCGGCGCCGTTCGGACCGAGCAAGACGTTGCGGCGGTCGCTAAAGATGAGCTCGCATGGCTCCACGTTGCGGTAGCGGTGGATCTTGAGGCGCTTCAGCTTGACCACGGTGTGGCAGCCTAGTTCCGCCCGCCTGAAGTTCTGCCGCGGTTCGTGGACCAGGACGCCGGCCGGTAGGTCCAGTGAAAGGGCTGGTCGGTCTGGTTATGCCAGAGCATGTAGGCGTAGAGCGCCTCACGAAGCTCGTCCTTGGAAACGAAGGAACCACGAGCAAGAACGCGCGCGTGCAGGATCGAGAAGGCGCACTCGATCTGGTTCAGCCACGAGGCGTGCTTGGGCGTGAAGTGGCGCTTCCACCGAGGGTGTTCGTCGAACCAGTCGAGCACGTCGTCCGTGTCATGCGCGGACAGGTTGTCGCAGATAATGTGGCCGTCGCCTTCGGGGTAGCAGGCATCGACGACGTTGAGCAGGTCCACGAACGTCAGGCTGTTGTGGTCTTCGGAGACGAAGCCGAACAGCTTGCCCCGACGGACGTCGAACGCGCCCATCAAGGTCAGCGTGCCGTGGCGGATGTACTCGAACTCCCGACGCACCGGCTGCCCTGGTCGCATCGGCAGATCGGCGTAACGGCGTTCGAGGGCTTGCATGCCGGTCTTTTCATCGAGGCAGATGATGTGCTCATCGGTCGGCGTGTCGTAGTAGACGTGCAGCACGTCGTCGCGCTTGTCGCGGAACTCGTCGTCCTGCGACGTTAGCCACATTTTTTGCCGGTGGGGCTGCAGGGCCGCCCGGCGCAAGATGCGCCGGACCGACGACTCGCTCGCCTCGATCCCGTTGCGCAGCACCTGCGCGCTCAGCAGAGCGCAGGACCATTGCGTGACGGGAACCCCCGCGTCCTTTGGTGGACGACAGGCCTCGGCTTCTACCCGCGCACAGTCGGCGGCCGAGAGAGAGAGGGCGGACGCCCTGACCGCGGGGCATCCGCAAGCTTGCTCTCCGGAGCCGGACCGCGAAACCGCGCACGCCAGCGCTGAACGGTCCGGGGATGGACGCCGAGAATCTTGGCGACATCGCCCGGCGTTACGCCGTCGGCCATCAGCAGCAACGCCTCGCCCCGCCGCACGATGCGCTTTTCCGTCTTGTCCGGACGCAGGGCCGCCTCCACCGTCGTGCGCTGGTCTTCCGACAGCGCGAGCGGCACGGTGCGCGGCCCCGGGTGCGATCGGCCTGCCCAGGGTGCGGGATTGATCATGCTCCCGGGCTAGCGGAGCCCGGCATCTACGGCCAAATTTCTGGCGGCCGGAACTAGTCCCCGGCACCGCCGGCGGGCAACGAGAACGCCTCCTTCTCGGTTCACTCGGCACGCCACGGGGGCGGCGCGCCTGCTCGTTCTGGACTGCTCGTTCCAGAATGCGCGCCGGAGCACCATCCCGCAGCGGCGCTCCGGTTCTTCCCTACCGACGCTGGGACACGGCCGTAGGCCCTGCGATCGCCGAGCTTTTCAGTGCGAGGTCGCCGCGGGCTCGCTATCCTGTCCTGGGCATGGCGGTCTTGCTGCAGAACGAGCACCTGACGGTCACCTACGAGCAGGAGCTCTCGACCGTCCGGAGCACCCGCTCTGAGCTCCCGTATCCGTCGCCCGACGAGTTCATCCGGGTCCACACCGAGGCGCTCCAGGTCTACGAGTCGCTCGATCGCGGGCGGCTCGGCCACCTCATCGACCTCCGCCGGCCCCCCATGAACAACGACCCGACGTTCGAGGCCGCGACGATGCGCACCCGCAGCATGCTCGTCCAGGAGTTCGCCGCCGTCGCCATCGTGGTGCGCACCGCCGTCGGCGCCTTGCAGGTGAACCGGCTCCTGCGTGAGGAGAACAACGACAACGTCCTGGTGTTCCACGACGAGGATGTCGCGGTGGGATATCTCCACGAGGAGCTCGGGAAGCGGTTGAGCCGCCCCAGCCCGGTGCCGGACCTCGGCTCCAGGAGCTCCCGTCCCTCGATCCGACACGCCAGGCTGCGCTGAGCCGGCATACCGTGACGACCGCAGGACCACGTCGCCTCCCCGCGCGGGGGCGACTGCCACGCAGCTTCTCGTGGGGGTGCGCTTCCTCTAGATTCAGGGGATGCGCGACGGTGGCACCCCGTGCCCGCTCTGTGGCCTCGCTATCGACGCGGAGGGGCGCTGTTACCCTGGCTGCCCGGGGCCGCTCGCCGCCGTGCGCTGCGGCGGCTGCTATCAGCTGAACCCGCACGACGCGGAGCGGTGCGCCGGCTGCGAGCACGAGCTCGGCCTGGAGCCGATCGCGGAGCCCGACGCGCTCCGCTGCCTGGAGTGCGACGAGCCCATGTCCGCGTTCCGCGCCCCGACAGGCCTGCTGCGCGACTGCGGCCGATGCGGCGGCCAGCTCGTCGAGCACGCGCTGCTGCGCGACCTGCTCGAGCGCCGCGAGAGCTACGGCAAGAGCGCGCCGAGGCCGCCGCGGCGCCCCGAGCACGTCGACGTCCGCGTGCGCTACGTCCGCTGTCCGGCCTGCGGCCAGCGGATGAACCGCAAGAACTTCGCCGGAAAGAGCGGAATCATCGTCGACATCTGCAGAGAGCACGGCACCTGGCTCGACCGGGGCGAGCTCCCGCAGCTCCTCCTGTTCGCCGAGTCCGGGGGCGCCGCGAGCGCGCGGCTGCGGCAGGCCGAGGACGCGGAGCGCGCGCGGCGGCAGGCGGAGCTCGCCAGGGACGCGGCGAGGCGGAAGAGCGCCGTCGTGGTCGCCTCGCCCTGGGAAGCCCGGCGGGCCGCGGTGGAAGACCTGCTCGAGCTGCTGTGGGAGATCACCCGCTGAGCTAGTGCCCGCTGAGCTGGTGCCCGCTGAGCTGGTGCCCGCTGAGCTGGTGCCCGCTGAGCTGGTGATCGCGCGCCCGGCGATGGGCGACAGGCAACGGGCGACAGGCGACAGACAGCAGATGAGATGACCGCGGGCGCGGAGCGCCGCCGCCGGATTACAACTCTTCGCCGGTTCATAACACTACTTCACAAGCGAGGTCTCACAAGACACCATGTTGCGGTCAATGCGTGCAGCGTGGCTGCAGAAGGCGCGAAATTCGATGAAAGTCTTGCCCTTCGATTCATGTGTGCTTTCTCTACTCCCATGATGACTTCTCGGACCCGCTTTGCCTTGTTCAGTAAACGACTCCTCCTGTCCGCCGCGCCCGTCCTCGTCGCCGCGTGCGGCTCGGAAGATCTCGCCGGCTCCGAACGGCCGGATCAGCAAGCGTCCGCCGTCGCGGCGGCGGTGAGCCTCTCGCCGACGAGCGACGTCGCGCTGAGCCAGATCTGGGGCGGCGGCGGCACGGCGCCCATCTACGCGCTGGTCGACGACGGCACCTCGTTCGCCGCGAGCGACGGCGGCAGCACGTTCGCGCGGAGCGCGCCCGGGGCCGCGACAGCGTCGCTGACGCTCGGCTACCCGAGCGCCCCGGCGGGCGGCGCGAGCCAGGTCGTCGTCAACTACCAGGCCTGGGCCATCAACAGCGGCGCCGGGACCGTCCGTGTCGCGCTCTACGACGGCGATACCCTGATCGGCACCGGCCCGGCGCGCGCCCTCTCCGCGAGCCGACAGAACCTGAGCGACACGTTCAGCGGCCTGTCGGTGGTCAATGGCGACCGGCTCCGGACCGAGCTCGTCTTCCAGAACACCGCAGGGCAAGGCTCGCTCGTCGCCTCGGTCGTCTGGATCGACGTCGCGCCCGCGGACGACGGCGCGCCCACCGGAGGCGAGCCCGTCGTGTCGGACAAGCTCGTTCCAAGGGACGGCGCCTGGTGGGGCGCTTACACCCCGGCGGGGGCCGCGGGCTGGAACTGGAAGCTCGCGATGGAGAGATTCGAGGAGAAGGTCGGCCGCAAGGTCGACATCGTGTACCGCTACCACGACTGGGGCACCACCGATAACGGTGTCTTCCCCGACGTGCACGAGACAGCGCAGATGAACGAAGGGCGCATCCTCCACCTGTCGTGGGAGACGCGCCGTTACTCCGCGGGCCAGGACGTCACGTGGACGGCGATCGCGAACGGCTCGCAGGACGCCGTCATCGACGCCGCTGCGCAGCGCGCGAAGAACGCGCCAGGCAAGTTCATGATCTCCTTCGACCACGAGATGGACAACACCGCGGTTCACGGCTCGGACGGCCCGGACGCCGACTACGTCGCTGCGTACCGGCGCATCATCGACCGGTTCCGCGCGGCGGGCGTGACCAACGTCGTGTGGGTCTGGACGCCGATGGGCTGGAGCGGCACGCGCAGCCGGCTCCCGGGCCTCTACCCGGGAGACAGCTACATCGACTGGCTCGGGTACGATCCGTACAATTTCTACGTGTGCAACAACGGGGGGTGGAAGGACCCGGCGACGACGTTCGCGAGCCACTACGACTGGATGCACGAGCCGGCGCAGATGGCCTGGCACGGCTCGAAGCCGTACATCCTGAGCGAGTTCTCCAGCCACGAGGACCCGGCTGACCCGAACCGCAAGGGCGCGTGGATGCGCGGCGTCGTCGACGCCCTGAAGCGGTTCCCCGACATCAAGGCGGTGCAGGTGTTCAACTCGAACGCGACCCTCAAGAGCCCCTGCAACCTCGTCGTCGACTCGAGCAGCCAGTCCGTGGCGGGCTACGCGGCGGCCGGGAGCGACCCGTACGTGAACCAGCCGCACGACTGAAGCCGCGTGCAGGGGGGCCCGGGCCGTCGTATGACGTGCCGCCACGAATGACGTCCCTCGACCAGCGCCTGTCGGCCCTCGAGCTCTCCATCCTGCCGACGTGGGTCTACGACCACGATCTCTACCGCTTCCCGTGGGCCAACGCGAAGGCCCTCCAGTTCTGGCGCGCGACGGATCGCGCCGAGCTGCTCTCCCGCGACCTCTCGGACCTGTCGCCGGCCGTCCGGGCGCGGCTCGACGGCTACGTCCGCGTCCTCGCGGAGGGCGGCACGGTCGTGGAGGACTGGACGCTCTACCCGCGCGGGAAGCCCGCCACCGTGACGCTCCACGGCCAGGCGATCCGCCTCGACGACGGGCGGCTCGCCATCCTGTTCCAGGCGCTCCCGAAGGGGGCCGGCGTCGACGCCTCCATGGTCCGCGGCGTGGAGGCGGTCCGCCACTCGTCGGTGCTGGTCAGCCTCGTCGACCGGGAGGGAACGGTGCTCTTCCACAACCCCGCGGCCCTGCGCGCCTTCGGCGACGCGCCGCGGATCGACGCGGCCTTCCCGGACGAGGGCGCGGGCGCGGCGGTCCGCGGCGCGATCGACGCCGACGCGCCCTGGTCAGGGGAGGTGCAGGTCCTCACGGCGGACGGCGAGCGGTGGCACCAGGTCGAGGCGCGCCGCACGACCGATCCAGTGACCGGCGCGCCCGCGGTGCTCGTCCAGCAGCTCGACGTCACGGCGCAGCGGCGCGCCGAGGGGCAGATCGAGGAGCAGGGCCGGCTCATCGACGAGCTGAACCGCTCGCTCGCCCTCGTCGAGGAGCAGAGGCGGCAGATCCTCAAGCTCTCGGCGCCGATCCTCGACGTCGGCCGGGGCACGCTCGCCGTGCCGCTGATCGGGCGCCTCGACGCGGAGCGCGGCGGCGAGCTCGGCGAGCGGCTCCTGCCCGCGATCGTCGCGCAGCGGGCGTCGCACGTGGTGCTCGACGTGACCGGCGCGGACGCGCTCGATCCGGACGGCGCCGCCGCCCTGGAGCAGCTCGCGCGCGCGATCCAGCTCCTCGGCTCCCGGCCCATCCTCACCGGCGTCCGCCCGGAGGTCGCCCGCGCGCTCGTCGACGTCGACCTCGGCGAGGACCTGGTCGTCCTGCGCAGCCTGGGCCGCGGCCTGGAGGTCAGCCGGAGGCGGGCCGCAGGGCGGCGGCGCGCCTGAGGCGCGCGAGGCTGCCGGCTGCTCAGCGCTGGCGCATCCAATCGTTCATGGGGGCTCGACCGCGCGCCGCCGCGTCCTGCTGCACACCCCGCAGGGATCCATTCCGAAACATCCGTCCGTCATGACGGATGAATGTTTCGGGAAGCAATCGGGGAATATCTTGAAAATTCCCCTTGATAGGTCCGTCTCTGTAATGCAGTATCCGTTATGGCGGACGGATGGTGTGGTCTGCCTTTCGTTTTCGTCGCTCAGGACGGAAGACGGAGTACCCACTCCGGCTGAAGACCGCTCTAGATCTCGCGCCTTCCGCGCGATCGAGCGCTGCGCAGCGATCTGAATCGACATCGTCTCCCCCGCGCGCGCAGCGGTCGCGCGGGGCGATGGCATCGGTCGAACGCGGGCCCCGCAGGCGGCCTGCGCCTGTCGACGACTCCCGGGCGCGCGTGCCCCCGGAGCTTCGTTCCGACGACCGGCCAGCGCTTTCCCTGTTCCCTGCGAGGGCCCGCGCCCGCGCAGGAAGGCACCGCCGACATCCTCACGTTGGAGTCCGAGCCATGCGACGTCTGCTTCGTCGAAAAGTCACGACGGCTGTGGTTGCGTTGCTGGCGTTCTTCGGAACGCTGGTTGTATGGGACCAGTATTTCAACTTCCTCAAGGCGGACGAGCTCCCTGACTCGGCGTCCGTGACCAGCCTCGAGGTGATGGCGCAGCGCTACAGGGAGCAGATCCAGCCCATCGTGAAGGCCAAGTGCTTCGCCTGCCACAGCGCGACCGAGGAGCGGCCCTTCTTCTATCACATCCCCCTCGTGAGCCACGTCGCGCAGCCCTACGTCGACGAGAAGATCCAGCGGGCGCGGGTGAACTTCGACGTGGCGAACGACTTCCCTCACCGCCGCCGCAGCTCGGCGCTGGAGTTCATCTTCAAGATCCAGCACGCGGTCGAGGCCAACGCCATGCCGCCGCTCCCCTACAAGACGCTTCACCTCGGCCACGCGCTCAGCGGCGCCGAGCGGGAGCTCATCCTGCGCTGGGCGGCCGAGAGCTCGGTCGCCCTCGAGCGCTCGGGGACACAGGAGGTCCGCCCCACCATCGCCAACATCCCGTCGGAGGAGCTGCCGCACGTCATCGCCAAGGGGATCATCGCCGCCTGCCCGACGGCGGCGCCGGACGACGAGAAGGCGCGCGACCTCTGCGCCGAGCGGCTGAAGGGCTTCGACGTCCTGCGGGACGCGATGAAGGAGCCCTTCCTCTGGTCCCGGCAGAAATACGAGGGAGACTTCGGCTTCGAGCACACGAGCGCGACCTTCATGAACCCGCTCGTCTGGCGCACGGTCTACCTGTCGATCTTCTCGTTCGAGAGCGATTACCGCGTCGAGAAGATCGGCGGGCTCACGGTCATCCACCTCCCTTACCACTTCCGCAACAAGCTCGACCCCGGCGCGTTCCCCTATCCGTTCTGGCACCAGCCGAAGAAGTGGGACGCGTACCAGACGACGGTGGAGCTCTTGCTGGTCATGAAGCAAGACCGGGTGATCGGCGCGCTGCGATCGGCCGAGAGCGACGAGAGCCGGCCGCGGGTCCACAGGGAATGGGACCACCAGTTCATGTGGCGCGGCGAGGACGGCCGGGAGGAGCCGCGCTACACGCTCTACGAGAACCTCTTCTCGAAGGAGAACCCGCACGTGAAGGACCTCGACCGGTCCTACAGGAAGATGTCGGAGGCGTTCCGGAAGCACAACTGCCTCGCCTGCCATGATCCCGAGAACTCCGCCGGCATGCGCATCCTCGAGCTCTTCAGCTTCCCGAACCAGGCGCTCGCGGGGCGCAACCGGATCCTGCGGATCTTGCAGGCGAGCGAGATGCCGCCGCTCGGCGGCATCAAGGACGAGGCCCACCGGGCGGAGCTCCTCGCCCTGGCGAAGGACTTTCAGCAGCACGCGAACGACGCGCTGCGCTTCGAGAACGAGAACTACGTCATCCAGGACGAGGTCGAGGTGAAATAGGCGGGCTGCTGTGACTCCTTGGTGATCGTGGACCGTGCTCCTGGCTCGCCCTCACTCGGCGCCGGCGCCGGCCAGGAGCGGTGACGTCACGGGCGGAGGGAAGGTCGCGCGCGGAGGGGGGCGCGTCGACGGGCCGTCGCCGGAAGCGAAGATCGCCTCGAGCAGCGCGCCGGTGAGGCGACCGACCTCCGGGACCTCCCTCGCGCGCGGCCGCGGCAGGTCCACCGCGACGCTCTCCACGATGCGCCCCTCGTCGAAGACGAGCACGCGGTCCCCGAGCAGGACCGCCTCCTGGACGTCGTGCGTCACCAGGATGGCCGTGAAGCCGTGCTGGGTCCACAGCGACTCGACGAGGCGCTGCGCGCCGATCCGGGTGAGGGCGTCGAGCGCGCCGAACGGCTCGTCGAGGAGCAGGACCTTGGGGTCGTGCACGAGCGCGCGCGCGAGGGCGACCCGCTGGCGCTGGCCGCCCGAGAGCACGCCGGGGTAGTCGTCCTGCCGGTCGAGGAGGCCGACCCGGGCGAGGACGTCGCGCGCGCGCTCGCGGCGGTCCTTCGGCAGGCCGATGCAGACGTTCTGGAGGACGGTGCGCCACGGCATCAGCCGGGGCTCCTGGAAGACGACGCGCACCGCCGAGCCGCCCGCGATGCCCTCCGGCGTCAGGATGCGCGCCGCGCCGCCCGTGGGCTGCTCGAGGCCGCAGAGGATGCGGAGCAGGGTGCTCTTGCCGGACCCGCTCCGCCCGACGACGGTCAGGAGCTCGCCAGGGCGGACGTCGAGCTCGATGCCCGAGAGGACGAGCTTCTCGTCGAAGCGCTTCTCGAGCCCCTGGAGCTGGACCCGTGCGCCTCTGCGATGAGTGTGCGGCACGCTCATGTTCACCTCGCATCCATTCGCTGCAGTCGAGGTTGCCAGGGCAGCAGCTGGCGCTCCGCCCACCGCGCCAGGGAGTCGGCCAGCTTGCCGAGGATCGCCCAGAGCACGATCGTGAGCACGAGGAGGTCCATCTGCATGAACTCCCGCGCGTTCATCGCGACGTAGCCGAGGCCCTGGGACGCGCCGATCGTCTCGGCGACGATCAGCACGAGCCACGCGAGCCCGAGCGCGAAGCGGAGGCCCACAAGGATGGACGGGAGCGCGCCGGGGAGGATGACCTCGCGGTAGAGCGCGAGCCCCCGGACGTCGTAGACGCGCGCCATCTCGATGATGTGCGGGTCGACGCTGCGCACGCCGTGGAAGGTGTTCAGGTAGACGGGGAAGAGCACCGTCACCGCCACGATGAAGAGCTTGGCCGTCTCGCCCAGCCCGAACCACAGGATGACGAGCGGCACGAGCGCCAGCGCGGGGATGGCGCGGAGCATCTGGATGGGCCCGTCGACGACGAGCTGGAGCGCGCGCGAGAGCCCTGTCGCCAGGCCCAGCACGAGTCCAATCGCGGCGCCGATCACGAGGCCGCCGAGCGCGCGCAGCGCGCTGACGCCGAGGTGCGCCGGCAGGTCGCCGCTCCTCGTGGCGTGGACCGCGGCCAGCACCACCTCCGAGGGCGACGGGAGCAGGCTCTTCGGGATGACGTGCAGCCGGGACAGGGCCTCCCAGATCACGACGAGCGCGATCGGGGCGACCCAGGGGGCGAGGCTCCGGCCGACCGCGCGCCGGTCGACCACGCCGCCGCCGGTCGCGCCGGTCGCGCCCGGCGCGCCGCTGGCCGTCATCGGACGCCCCCGTACACGGCCGCCGACAGGAACGCGTCCTCCACGCGGACGTCACGCGGGATGATCGCGAGGCGGTGGAGCGTGTCGGCGATGTCCTGCTGCTTCTTCAGGATCTCGGGGGTGATCGGCAGCAGGCCGAAGGAGCGCCGGCGCTCGGAGGTGAGGAACGCCTCGTAGGCGACGCCCGACGACCTCGCGAGGATCTGCGAGGTCTCCTCCGTGTGCTCGCGCTCCCACTGGCTCAGGGTCTGGTACTCCTCGAGCACCGTCCGCAGGAGCTCCGGCTGCTCCTCGGCGAACTCCCGCCGGACGACGTAGAAGAGGTGGTTGTCGACGAGCCCCTCGCCGCTCTGGAGGACGCGCGCGCCGGCGAGCTCCGCCGCGGCGAGGAACGGGTCCCAGATCACCCAGGCGTCGACCTTGCCGCTCTCGAAAGCGCTCCGCGCGTCCGCGGGCGCGAGGAACGAGACCTGGATATCGTCCAGCGTCAGCCTGGCGGCCTCGAGGGCCCGGATCAGCAGGTAATGCACGTTGGAGCCGCGGTTGACGGCGACGCGCTTGCCCTTCAGGCCCGCGACGCTGGTGAGCGGCGAGTCCTTCGGCACGAGGATCGCCTCGGCCTTCGGGGCCGGAGGGTCGGTGGCGACGTAGACGAACGGCACGCCGCCCGCCTGCGCGAAGACCGGGGGCGTCTCGCCGACATGGCCGATGTCCACGGCGCCGGCCCGCATGGCCTCCAGCAGCGGAGGCCCGGCGTGGAACTCGATCCACTCGGCGCTGGCGCCCCTGGCCTCGAGCGCCTTCTTCAGGTTGTCGGCGCGGTCCTTGAGGAGATAGGGGGTGCCGATCTTCTGGTAGCCGAGCCGGACGACCACCGCCTCGCGCCTGTCCGGCGCCTGCGCCTGCGCCGGAGCGCCCGCGTCGCCCGCGGTCGCGGCGCCTGGCTCACCGCCGGGGCGATCGCAGCCGAACAGGACGCACGCCAGCGCGGCGCATCCCAGCAGCCCGGAGCGGATCGTCGTGAAGGGGGTGTGCCTGATCATGGGGGGTTCTTCCGAGGCCTTCCGGCTCGCCAGGGGCGGGTTGGGTCGATTCCAGGTACACAGGATCCGGCGAGGAAATCGGACCTGGATGTAATTGCAACTTCAAAGCAGCCGCCGTGCCAGGCAGGAGCCCTGACTTTTCGCGCTGTTGCAGCGATCTTTCGCTGATCGAGCCCGGGGAGCGGTGCTGCTCCAGCAGCACGCGATCAGCAAGGAGTGCTGATGGGGCAGCAGTATTGCGCTCTGGGTGAATTTGTTGACCCACGGAGCACGCCGCCTCGACACCGCGCGGCGTCGCATCGGCGAGGCCATGGGGGCGGTGGGCGGTGGGCGCCGCGCGGCGGCGCTGCGGGCCCTGCCGGCGCGCTCCGGCGCGCTCCGGGGCCGCTCGCTTTTCTGGTGCCAGGCAGGACAGCCTCTGCGATAAGGCGCCGCCATGACGGTGGAAATTCGAGGAAAGTGGGCGCTGGTCACCGGCGCGAGCCGGGGGATCGGGAAGCAGGTCGCGCGCGGCCTCGCGGGGCTCGGCTGCAACATCGTCCTGCACAGCCGCGACGCGGCGCACACGCGGGAGCTCGAAGGGGAGCTCGCCGGCAAGGGCGTCCGGGTGAGCGCCGTCTCGGGCGAGCTGTCGGATCAGGCGGCGGTCGATCGCATCCTGGACGCCGCCCTCGCCGCGTCGGGCGGGATCGACATCCTGTACAACAACGCCGCGATCATGACCCCGTTCCGCGCTTCGTACATCGAGACGCCGGCGGAGGACTTCCGGCTGAGCTTCGAGGTGAACGTGATCAGCCCGATCCGGATCACCTACCGGCTGCTCCCGATCATGCTGAAGCGCGGCTGGGGGCGCATCGTCCAGGTGACCTCCGGGATCCAGGACCAGCCCGAGCTGATGGCGTACGCCGCGTCGAAGGCCGCGCTCGACAAGTTCGTGCGCGACACGGTCCCGTCGCTGCGCGGCACCGGCGTGCTGATGAACCTCCTCGACCCGGGCTGGCTGCGGACCGATCTCGGCGGGCCGAAGGCGCCGAACGACGTCGAGTCCGTCCTGCCGGGCGCGCTCGTGCCGGCCCTCGTCGACGGCGAGGTCCACGGGGTGTTCTTCCGCGCGCAGGACCACGCGCGCCCCGCCGCGCGCTGAAGCGCTCCCGCGTCGCGCGCCGTCGGACGTCGGCCTTCGGACGGCGCGCGGTCGGTGATCAGGCCCGCGCGGACCCGAACGACTTCGACCGATCCAACCTCATCGTCTACCTGCCTGTGGCGGGCCCTGGCGGATCGATGCCTGTTCGCTCGGGGGGGCCCGCAGCATGGCTGTGCCTGTACCGGGGGATGCTGGCGTATTGTATCGCGCCGGCGGTGTGTGTGTTGCTAAGGTACCGGGAGGTGAACGAGAGCTCGAACGTGGGGACGGCGACGAGACGGCGCGCGGTGGGGGGTGCAGGGCGAGCTTCCCCGGCGCGCGCGGCGGTGGCCGGCGCGCGTCCAGCGCGGTGGGCGGCGCTGCTCTCCGTGCTGGCCTGCGCCTGCTCGCTGCAGGGGTTGTCCCCTGGGTGGGACGCGTCGTCCTCCGGGGGAGAAGCGGGCGTGTCGAGCGGGGCTGGCGCGACGGGCGGGGAAGGCGGGAGCATCCGCGAGAGCATCGAGATCGAGGCCGAGAACGAGGAGCTGTGCATCCTCTACGGCGGGTTCATCCGGGTGGAGGACGCGAACGCGAGGGGCGGTTACTATGTGGCCGTCCCCGAGGAGCTGGATTGCAACACGGACCAGGTCGACTGCCTGTTCCAGATCACGAAGGCCGGCACCTACCAGATCACGGCCAGGGTGGCCGAGGGGCCCCTGGAGGGCGAGGACAACTCGTGGTGGATCCGCGTGGATTACGAGCCGGAGGAGGGATACCGGTACGACATGGCCGGCTCCGAGTTCCACGTCGATATCGTCAGCGACACGTCGGACTCGAAGCCGAAGCCGCTCACCTTCGATCTCGCTCCCGGGGAGCACAGCGTCTCGTTCGGCTGCCGCGAGGACGGGGCCAAGCTCGACTGGGTCGGGCTCGTGCGACTCGGTCCTTGAGCGTCGCCGCCAGCGGCGTCGGTGAGCCGTGTGACACCGCGCGCTCGGCGTCACAGGGGTCGAGTGACCGACGGCCGACGGCGCCGCGACCGTTCGTGTCCACAGTGTCAACCCGAGGTTGACGGCCTCGTCCACGGCGCCCGCGCGCGGCCCGGCGGAGAGCGCGCGCAGCGGGCATCTCCGCGGGGAAATGCCGTGAGAGCGCGCGAACACGGCGGCCTCGCTCCGCCGTGATCTGGTGGCATGTGCGTTGCTGTGAAGCTTCGCTGACGGCCCGTGCGCAGTCCGGCTTCTCCATCCGCGCCGCGCGAGCTGCTTGGCTCATCACGGAAAGGTAACTTGCTCATGAAGTGCGAATCTCGAGTCGCTCTGGCCGCGCTGATCGCGGTCAGCATCTCGTCGGTCGGCTGCGGGTCGGAAGGGTCGGATCCGGGCGAAGACGACGGGGGTCAGCCGACGAGCAGCGCCAGCGTCAGCTCCAGCAGCGGCGCCGGCTCCAGCGGCAGCGGCGCGACCAGCGGCAGCTCCAGCAGCAGCACCGGCGGTATCGGCAGCGGCAGCGGCAGCGGCGCCGGCGGCAGCGGCGAGGGCGGCGCCGCCAGCGGCACCGGCGGCAGCGGCGAGGGCGGCGCCGCCAGCGGCACCGGCGGCAGCGGTGAGGGTGGCGGCGCCACCGGCACCGGCGGCGGCAGCTCCGGCCCCGTCGACTTCAGGCTCTACGGCTATGCCACGACCGGCGACGGCACCACCGGCGGCAAGGGCGGAGAGGTCGTCTCCGTGAGCTCGCTCGACGCCCTGAAGACGGAGGCGGCGAGGTCCGGCGCCCTGATCATCCAGGTCACCGGCAAGATCCGCGGCAGCGGCGACGACGTGGACGTCGCCTCCGACAAGACCATCGTGGGCGTCGGGTCGAGCGGGGAGATCGAGGGCGTCGGGCTCAACCTGCGGAGGTCGTCCAACATCATCCTCCGCAACCTGAAGATCCACCACGTGCTGGCCAGCAGCGGCAACGGCGACGGCATCCACATGGACGAGAGCCACAACATCTGGATCGACCACTGCGAGCTCTGGGCCGACTCTCCCGCCGTGAACTCCGACAAGGACAAGTACGACGGCCTCATCGACGCGACCCACGAGTCCTCGGACATCACGATCTCGTGGACCTACCTGCACGATCACTGGAAGGGCATGCTGGTCGGCTCGTCGGACAGCGACGACAGCGATCGCCGCATCACCTTCCATCACAACCACATCAACAACGTGAACTCTCGCCTGCCGAGCTACCGCGGCGGCAATGGCCACGTGTTCAACAACTACTTCGAGAACGTCGCCACGTCGGGGGTGAACTCGCGGGTCGGCGCCTGCCTGCGGGTCGAGGGCAACCACTTCTTCAAGGTCAAGAACCCCATCACCACGCTGGACAGCGCGGCCGGCGGCACGGACCGCAAGGACAACGTGTTCGAGGAGACCACCGGGACGCAGGCCTCCGGCGCGGACTGCGCCTGGAGCGCGCCGTACGAGTATCCGCTCGACAGCTCGGCCGCGGTCAAGGCCGTCGTCCTGGAGCACGCCGGCGTCGGCAAGACCGATCCTCTCGAGAACCTGCCCTGAGCGCGCGCCGGCGCGCCCGCTGCGCGCCGGCGCGAACGCCCGGAGCACGTCGCTGACGGACACCTCGGACAACCCTCACCTGGCGGGATCCCGTGCTGATATCGAACGCGTACAGCCTGTCGCTCCTCTTCGTGGAAGAGCTGCGCGCCGAGAGCGCACGGGTCACGGGAGAGCCCCGCCGCCGCCCGCACGAAGGGGCGGCGGCAGAGATCAGGACTCGGGCTCGTTCCCCCAGGTATTGAAGTCGTGCACCTGCCCGGGGGCGGGCTTCTCGCCCTTCGTGAACGCGTCGAGCAGGACGTCCTGAAGGGGCTCTTCCGCCGCGCGCCGGTAGGCCCCGGCGCGCTCCGACCAGGCGATCTGGCGGCGGAAGGTCTCGACCAGCGGGACGGTGGTCCGGAAGCCGAGGTCGCGCGCGGCCTTGCTGTTGTCGAAGGTCGACCCGTATTGGTAGATGAACTTGACGCCGACCATGCGGCGAGGGGCGACGTCATAGAGCCAGTCGGTCGGGATCGAGACGACGGGGGACTTGCCGCCGGCGGCCTCCTGCAGCGCGGCGAAGATGCCGCCCCACGTGGTGTGCTCGTCGCTCGTGAGGTGATAGGCTTGCCCGTAGGCCTTCTCGTTGCCGAGGGCGTTGACGAACCCCCGGGCCACGTCGGAGACGTGCGCGATGGCCCACGGCGTCGCGCCGTCGTCGTGGACGACGAGCGGGAGGCCGCGGCGGGCCCGGTCGGCCATCGAGTCGTCGAAGTAGAGCGAGCCGAGCGCCGTGTGCCCCTCGCCCGTCGTGAACGACGGCCGCAGGATCGTCGTCTTCAGCCCGTTCTGTCCGTTCGCCGCGAGCAGCGCCGACTCGATGCGCGACTTGTTCTGGCCGTACTTCGTCACGGGGCGGTGCGGCTCGTCGTCGCGCGCCGGCGAGCGCGTGAGGGGACCGCCGTAGACGCACACCGTCGAGCAGACGACGAGGTGGTCCGCGCGGCCCGAGAACGCCCTGAGCAGCGATCCGGCGTTCTCCGGGGCGAAGGCGACCATGTCGATCACGGCGTCGAACGTGCGCTGCTGCATCTCGCGCTCGAACTCGTCGTACTTCCAGCGATCACCGACGATGACGTCGACGTCCCCCTCGAACCGCCGCGCCGTCACCCCCCGGTTGAAGAGCGTGACGCGATCGCCCCGCGCGAGGAGCTGCTCCACGATGGCAGTCGAGATGAGCCCGGTCCCGCCGATGATCAGAACTCTCATGAAAGCACCTCGGTCGATGGCCCTTGTCCAGGGCAGGCCCACGCAGGGAAGAGCGGACGGCTTCATGTCCGGAGGGGCTCCGGGATGTCAAGTTGGAACGGGCGCGCGCCGCCGGCCGCGAGCGCCGCGAGCGCCGCAGACGGGGCGCCGCGAGCGCCGCAGACGGGGCGCCGCGAGCGCCGCAGACGGGGCGCCGCGAGCGCCGCAGACGGGGCGCCGCGAGCGCCGCAGACGGGGCGCCGCGGCGGCGCGCGGCAGGCGCGCCCCGATCGGGGCGCGCGGCGGGCGTGGCAGGGGGCAGGTGGACGAGGCGCGGCGGCGGGCGCGCCCGGAAGGACGCTGTCGCGCGTTAGCGGCTCGACGACCTCTGCCTCGCGGGGGCCTCGTCGAGCCAGAGGATGGCGGTCACGCCGCGGGGGTAATAGCGGCTGCCGACGGGCACGCCGCGCTGCATCTGGTCGGAGTAGGCCCAGTAGCCGGACCCCTCGATCTGCCAGCGGACGTGGGCCTCCTCGTGGCGATCGGGGTCGGGGAGATCGACCCTCAGGATCGCGCGCGCGACGTGCTGGCAGAGCGCGATCTTGCTCGCCCAGGAGTTGTCGCTGCTGCTCGAGAGCTTCCAGCCCCCCTCGGGGAAGAGGCACAGGCCGGGCTTGAGCACCGCGTTGAAGTGGCGGCGGAGCACCCGGACGAGCTCGCCGTGCTCGCCCTCCGCGGCGTTGCCGTCGAGCAAGCCCATCACGTGCGGGTACAGGAGCCCCTCGATCGCGGGGACGATCGCGCTCTTCGAGCCGCTGCCGTCGAGCAGGGCGGGGATGTAGCCCAGCTGCTCGTCGAAGCCCGCCGCGATGGCGCGCGCGCTCTTCTGGCTCGCTGCCCTGGACTCCGCGGCGCGCGGGGCGTCGCCGCTGCGCTCGAGGAGGTGGGCGAGAATCACGTACGACGCCCACGTCTTGCCGGCCAGGTAGAGGTTGCCGCGCGCGCGCCCGAGGGAGTGGTCGAGCGAGTCGTAGGTCGTGATCTCGGCGCCGGTCCCGCAGCGGCTGCTGTCGAGCGCCATCACGCCGGTGCGCGCGCCGGGCTCGGGCGCGTCGCGGCGGAGCAGGCTGTCGAGCAGCTCGGGGAACAGGGCCCGGTGGCGCTCGAGGAAGGCCTTGTCGCCGGTGCGCGCGACGTACACGCCGGCGCAGCAGATCCAGTTCGTGAGCTGCTCGTACGTCATGTGGCTGAAGCAGCTGGCGTCGAGGTTCGGGCGCTCGTAGCTGGAGACGCCGGCGGGCGAGAAGTGGTTGCCGACGCCCATGTCGTGGGTGAACGCCACGCCGCCGGGCAGGAGCTCGCCGGGCGCGCCGGGGCGCTTCACCTTGTCGCGGTAGCTGTAGCGGGCGACGTAGAGGTCGAGGACGTCGCGCACGGCCCAGGCCGCGTACCGCAGCTCGAAGAAGAGGTGATCGATCGTGAGATCGAAGGTGTTCATCATCTCGTACTCGCCCTCGTTCACGACCCACAGCGGCGCGGGCGGCGAGGCGTCGTCGAGCGCGGTGTCCAGCCACTCGGTCGACCCGAAATAGCCGTGCGTCGCCTGGGCGAGCAGCCACTTCTGGTCGCGGGTGAGCGCGGAGCGCGAGAGCTCCTCGTCCCGCTGCGCCGCCTCGCGGACGAGCGCTTCGCGGTGCTCGAGGGCGTAGGCGAGGACGTCCTCGAGCTTCTTGAAGTGGCGGGTGTAGCCGTAGCGCGCCTCGATGCCGGTCGTGATCGCGCCGGCGTCGTGGAAGCCGAGCGCGATCCAGAGCTCGCGCTTCTCGCCGGCGGGGACCTCGACGACGAGGCCGCCGGTCTTGCCGAGGCGGTTCAGCCGGTCGGCGCTGCCGTCGAACGCGTTCTCGGGCGCGAAGGCCTGGAAGGCGCGGACGCCGGGCTCGGGGAGGGCGGCGAAGCCCCACTGCCGGGCGTGGGCGACGCCGGCGAGGCGGCCGTCGGTCGTCGACTCGAGGTCGCGCAGGCTCGACGCGTCGAGCGCGAAGAGGCCCTTGATGGGCTCGGCGCCGCCGGTGTTGTCGAGCTCGAGGCGCGCGATGAGCGCCGGACAGGACCGCCGGGCGACCTCGGCGGGCGCCGCCGTGCGCGGGTCGGGGATCGGGCCGAACGGCGAGAAGATGGCGAGCGTGAGCTTGCCGGCGCGGATCGTGTCGCTGGCCCAGCCGAGCTCGCGGCGGATGTCCTGCTCGCCGAAGACGCGGCGCATGCTCGTGTCGCGCACCAGGGTGACGCCGAACGGGACCTCCGGGCCGATCTCTGACGAGAAGTAGGGGAGGAGGCTGAGCACCCCGTCGCCCTCGCGGTAGCCGATGTAGAGGTTCGAGTTCCCCGGGCGGCCCACCTGCGAGGCGAAGCCGCCCCGGCGGTCGAAGCTGCCGAGCGTGAAGGAGGCAAAGGCGCCCACCGGCGCGTGCTGGACATTGTAGTTGGAGGAGGAGCTCACGGCGGCAACATACCGTAATCGCGGCGCGAAGCGCTCCCGAGGACGGCATGGGGCGCCAACAAAAATGGGCGTCTGCGCGAAGAGGCTCCCCGGGGCCGGCGCGACCCGGCGGCGGCGGTGGCGGGCGGTGACGGCGGGAGAGGGGGCCCAGCGGCAGCGGCTGCCGGGGCGAGGGCGCGCGGGGCCGCCGGGGAGGGGGGCACCAGGGTAGCGGCCGCCGGGCCGAGAGCAGACCGGCGAGCGGCGCGAGGCCTTCCTTGCCGCGGCCGAACATGCTTCCTCCTGGGGTCTTGTCCCGTGGAAAAGACCTCATCCGGAAAGCTCACGACCCCGAGCCCAGCTTGAGAATCCCCGAGTGTAACCAGAACATGCGGTTGTGCTCCGGGACGGCGTCAACACGAAGGGCCGCGGGTCACCGTTCATCGGGTGTGCGCGATCTCGATCACCCTTTCCGTGTCTCGCTCCGGCGTCGCGCGCAGCTCGGCGCGGCGCGCCCGAGCGCGTCGCCGCGGCCCGGGCCTTTGCCGGAGCGCCGCGCGCTGTGGCTGCGCCGTGGGTACACCGCGCATGTGCCGCGCGTGAGTCGCATGTGAGTCGCGCGTGAGCCGGGTATGTCGAGCGCCGACGGTGTGGTCCGCGCGGCGCCGCTGCGCTCTCTCCCAGCGCACACCATGGCGCCCAGCGATCCCGTCGTGGAGTGATGTATAAGGTCTTAACAGGCCCTGCCGGGCCGGCGATGTCCCTCCCGGCTGGGCGCTGCTCGCTCGGACAGCACGAAACCCGGGGAAGAACTTGTCATGTTGACCTTCGCGACCCTTTGTGCTCAGAGCCGCGCGCTCTCACGGATGGCCTTCGATCGAAGGTTCCCTCACGCCTGGCTGCTCCGGGAGCTAGGCCCCGACGACCAGCCCCCGCCGTCGTTCAAGACCGTCTTCGCCGGCACCTCGCCCGGAGCGAGCAACCAACCGGCGCTGTGCCGTCATCGGATCTCGTCGGGGATGACCGTCGCTTCCCACGGCTGCGAGCTCCTGGCGGTGACGAAGCGCCCGGAGAGCCCCTGGCAGGATCGCATCCTCATCGGGCGCGCGCTGAACAGCGATATCGTGCTGCGCGATCAGTCCGTCTCGAAGGTCCACGCGCACATCTCGGTCCTTGTCGCGGACACCCCGATGCTCCACGCGAGGAAGAGCACCAACGGCACGTTCCTGAACGACCGGCTCCTCTCGCCGGCAGGGGACGGCGTGCCCCTCCGCAGCGGCGACATCCTCCAGTTCGGCAACGTCGTCTGCGAGTTCATCCACAACGCCGATCTGTACCGGCTCGTCACCCGCTGACACGGGCGCTCCCCGCGGGATAGCTCGCCACCCGCGCGAGCTCGCCCGCCGCGCCCGGCCGCCGGCCGCCGCGATCAGCTCCGCGCCGGGTGGGGCGCGCGGAACAGCACCTCCACCGGGCCCGCGTGCGTCTCCACCACGTAGCTCGCCTCGACCGGCGCGCCGCCGCGGAACGCCCTCGCGATCTCCTTGCGCCGCTTCATCAGCTCGACGAGGCCGAGCGCGAGCGCCTCGGAGGCGGTGAGCTCCTTGGGCGTCGGCTTGCGGCCGATGAGGTCCTCATCGACCATCGCGAGCATGGGATACGCGTCCGGCCCGGCCAGCTCCCAGCGCTGCTCGTCGACCTCGGCGCGCAGCGCGGGGTGCAGGTCGCCCGCGCGGTCGAAGCTCAGCGAGAAGAAGCTCGCCGGCAGCGAGGCGGGCGGCGCGTCCGGGAGCTTGGCTGTCTCGGCGAGGTAGAGCTCGAACCCCTGCGCGCTCTCGAAGAGGAGCACGCCGTGGCTCTGGCCGGCCTGCCCGACGACGCACAGCGCGAGGTCGCGCGCGCCGAGCGACGGGATCGACAGCGCCATGATGTCCGCGTCGCTGGGCACCGCCTTCCAGGGCGTCGCGCGGTAGAGCGCGGCCGCCGCGCGGAAGAACGACGCCATCGCCGGCGCCTCGATGCCGCCCCCGAGGAAGCTCGGCGTCAGCCGGCCGTCCCGCGCGCCGAGGTGCTCCTCCAGGTCCTCGGCCACGACGTCGATCTCCGGCGTCGGCGCGACGCGGACGTCGATCTCCGGGCCGAGCCGCGCGCGCAGGGCGTCCGCGAGCGCGGGCGAGGCCACGCGCACGCGCTGGGGCAGGCGCGGCTCGCCCTCGAGCGGATCGCTGGCGGCCGCCTCGAAGCTGTCGACGGCGCCCGGCACGACATCGCCGGGGCGCAGCGCGGCGCAGCTCAGGACGAAGCCGCGCTCGGTCATCCAGACGACCGCCTCGGGGCGGTACGCCTCGTCGCCCTCGTGAACGAACGCGCGCAGGGAGAAGAAGCCGCCGATCCACGCCTCGTCCCGGCGGGGCAGGGAGGGCGCGCCCTTCTTCGCGCTCTTCTTGGCGCTCTTCTTCGCGCTGACCTTGGAACGCTTCTTCTTCGGGGCTGGTACGGAGGACATCAGGGCACCTGTTCGCGGGAGCGCTCCAGCCGGTACGCTCGATGGCCCGGGAGCGAGGGGGCGAGACCGGAAGCGGGAAGCGGACGCGCAACGCTAGCGCAAAGGCCGCGTGCGTCGAAGCGGAACGCCGGTGCGATGGCGACGCGCGCCGCGCGCCGCGCGCGTGGCCGCCGCGGAGGGGCGATGTCCCTGGCAGCCGGGCGTGTCAGGCGGGCCGGGCGTGCTCCGCGGGGCCCGGCTGCGGGGCGGTGAGCGTGTCCGCGGGCGGCTCGTCGGACGCCTTCACGAAGGGCAGGGGCGGCGGGGCGGCGCTCGGCGTGCGGGCGCTCCGCTCGCGCCGCTGGAGCGACGGCGCGATGAGCTCGGCGTCGCCCTCGTCCCAGCGCAGGTAGGTCACCGCGCGCCGCGTCTGCTCGTACGCGCGCACGAACAGCGCGACGGCGCGCGCGCGGCGGTCGGCCGCGTCGGAGACCGCCGCGTCCGGGCCGTGCTCGCGCACGCCGAGCGCCGCGAGGAGCTTCGGCCCGAGCTCGCCGGCGCGCCTCACCTCGTCCTCGGTGGCCTCCGTCCTGCCCGCGATCTCCGGCCAGTTGTGGTTGAACAGCGCCGACAGCGCGACGAGGTCGTTCGCGCTGTCGACGTGGCCCTCGCCGGCGCGGATGTCGTCGACCGCGTCGCGGTCGAGCAGCCCGCGCCGGGCGAGATCGTCGGCGTCCACGAGGAGCTTCGCGCGCAGCGCGAGCGCCTCGTCGAGCAGGGGCTTCACCGCGTGCCCCGCGCCCGACTCGGGCAGGGCGATGAGGTGCGCGTACCACGCCGCGAGCGCGTACAGCTCCAGCTTGTCGAGCAGCGCGATCTTGTGCTCGGGCAGCTGCTTGACGATGGCCGGGCGCAGCGCCGCGAGGCCCGGGAGCGCGCCGAGCACGAGCGCGACGGCGCGCGGGAGGTCGATGTTGATCGGCGCGAGGGCGGCCGCGCTCAGCTCGCTCAGCTCCGGCGCGATCCGGTTGAACGCGGCGGCCGCCCGGGGGGGCGCCGCGGGCTTCCTGGGCGAAGTCTTCCTGGGTGGGGCGATGGACTTGAGCATGAGGGCACGACCTCTCTTCCCGGTTCCCCCGTGGCCGCGGCGAGCGACGCGCGCCGAGGATAAATGGGAGTCGCCGGACAGCAAACGGTCCTCGCGCGCTACATTGAGGTGCTGATGTGGGTGGTGGCCCAATTTGCCCCGGAGTGATTCACATGAAGGCGGGAAGGCAGGAAGATCATTGATCTTTTCTTCCCGCCTTCCCGCCTTCATGTTCAAATCCGGCCACCACCCTGATGTGGGTGCGCGCGGCGCGCGCTCCGCCGCCGTCGGCCCGCTCGCACGGCGCGGGGAGCCCGGAGCGCCTTTCGCCTGGCGCTCGTCACGGTGCCCTGTTAATCGGTCGTCGCGGTCCAGCGCAGGGACCTCGATCAGGTGCTGCTCGCCGACCGTCCAGGGGACTCGATGCCTGAAGAGATCAGCAGAAGGTCCCGCCGCTCATCGGGCAGCGCGGGGCTCGCGGCGTGGAGGGGCCTCGGCCGCGCCGCGTTCGGGCTCGTCCTGGCGCTGGTCGCGTCGGCGCCGGCGACGACGGCCTGGGCCGAGCCGACGATCGCGGAGCGCGCGCGGGCCGACGCGCTGCGCCGCGAGGCGCAGGAGCTCCTGGCGGCCGGCCGTCCCGAGGCGGCCTGTCCGAAGCTCGAGGAGAGCGACCGGCTGAGCCCGTCGGCCGCGACGAAGCTCGAGCTCGCGAGGTGCCGCGAGGGCACCGGGCGCCTCGCGAGCGCGTGGGCGCTCTACGCCGAGGTCGGCGCCGCGGGAGAGGCGGGCGTCGACGCGAAGCAGGGGGCGGAGGCGCGCGAGCGCGCGGCGGCGCTGGAGCAGCGGCTCCCGCGGCTCGCGATCGTCCTGTCCGGCGAGGTGAAGGCGCTGCCGGGGCTCGAGGTGAGGCTCGACGGCGTGGAGGCGCGGGCCGTCGGCGAGGCCCGCCCCATCGAGCCGGGGAAGCACAAGGTGACCGCGACCGCGCCCGGCAGGGAGGCGTTCACGCGCGAGGTGGAGGTGAGCCAGCCACGGCAGCTCGCCGAGGTCCACGTCACGGCGCTCGAGCCCACCGCGGCGGCGCCCAACCCCGCGCCTGCCGCCGGCGACATCGCGTGGCGCAGGCCGGACCCTCCTGGCGTGAGGCCCGATCCGATCCACCGGAAATTGATGTGGGTGACGGGCGGGCTCACGCTGGCGGGCATCGCGCTCGGCAGCACGTTCGGGGGCCTCGCGCTCTCCACGTGGAGCAAGGTCGACGACGCCGCCAGGACGGCGTGCAGCGATCCGGCGCGTTACCGGGACTGCGCTCAGCCGGTGCCCGACCTTTCCCGCAGGGCGGCGTCGTACGCGACAGTGTCCGATTTCTGCTTCATCGCCGCGGGCGCGGCGCTCGCCGGCACGGCGGTGCTGTGGTGGACGCTGCCCCCGGACGGCCCGCGCGCGGGCGCTCGCGTGCAGATCGTTCCCGGCGTCCTCGGCGGCGCCGTCGTCGGGGTGTTCTGATGACGATGAGCCTCCAACGGCGCGGCCAGCGCTGGCTGGCGAGCGCGCTTGTCGTGGCGAGCGCGGCGAGCGCCGCGGGCTGCGCGGAGATCGCGGGCATCCAGCTCATCAACGAGGAGGATGGCGCCGGCGGCGGCACGACGACCAGCGCGCCCGGCTACACGTGCCAGTGGGCGATGCCCTTCGGCGACGCCGACACGACGCTCGGCGGGATCGCGGCTGACCGGGACGGCACCTTGTGGCTCGCGGGCGGCTTCAAGGGGGACCTCTCCGTCGCGGGCGGCGCGGTGCTCCGGGCGGGGGGCACGGGCCAGGACGTGTTCGTGGCGCACCTCGAGCACGACGGGAACCACCTCTGGAGCGAGCGCTTCGGGAACGCGGAGAACGACGCCGCGACGCACGCCCATCAGGCGACCTCGATCGCCCTCGGCGACGACAGCGTCTACGTGGCGGGCGACTTCACTGGCACGCTGGCGTTCGGCGCGGACTGCGGGCTGCCCGAGGGCGGGGGGGACCGCGAAGCGTTCGTGGCGCGGCTCGACAAGGCCGATCCTGGCGGGGTCGCGGCGTGCGTGACGCACGGGTCGAGCGGCCCTGACGAGGCGGAGGCGGTCGCCGTCATGGGCGACCGCGTCGTCCTCCTGACGTCGCTCAAGGACGGGGCGGACATGGGGTTCTCCAGCTACGAAGGACAGACCCTCTCGGACCCGTGCAGCGGCGTCTTCTCGGGCCTCGCGGGGGCGCGCTACCGCCCCCGCGCGCTCCGCATCTCGTCCGGCGACGTCTTCGTGGCCTCCGAGTTCGAGGGCCGGGTGAACCTCGGCTTTCCCGGCGCCGAGCGCGCGCTGCCGCCCGGCGGCGAGGCCGCGGAGGGCGTCGACGCCTTCCTCGCCTCGTTCCCGGCTGACTGGATCTGCGATCCATCGAGCCCCGGGGGCGCGGGCCTCTGGTTCCGGCACTACTCCGCTCTCCCGGGGGATCAGCGCACCAGCGCCGTCGCGGTGCACGAGGCCGGCGTCGTGCTGGCCGGCTCGTTCACGGGAGAGATCGACCTCGCCGGCGAGCCCGACGCCGGGCTCGTCTCCACCGAGGAGGACGGCTTCGTCGCGTACCTCGACCGGCGCGGCGTCTCCAGCTGGGCCAAGCAGCTCGGGGGCAGCATGGCCCAGTCAGCGCAGCTGGTCGGGATCGACGAGTCCGAGAAGATCGTCCTGGCCGGGCAATTCCAGCGGCAGATGAAGACCGATGACGCCGAGGTCAGCGGCGATGCCGGCGAGGGCGACATCTTCCTCGCGCGGCTCAGCGCCACGAACGGCGACGTCGAGTGGGTCGGCGCGAGCGGTGGCCCTGAGCTCCAGCAGATCCAGGCGCTCGCCGTCTCCGGGACGGACGTCTTCCTCGCGGGCACCTCGGCCGCCGACTTCACGCTCCTGAACTGCGACGTCGAGGCCGCGGGCGGTCAGCTGTTCGTGGCGAAGCTCTCGGCCTCCTCGCGCTGAGGGCCGGCCGGCGCGGGCGGGCAGCGGCGCTCGCCGCCGCGCGGCGTGCGCGAGAGGAGCGCCCGCGCGCAGGGCGCGATGACCTGCGCGAGCGCGCGCTCCCGGATCTCGCGCCGCTGCTGCGCCGAGAGCACGCCGAAGCCGAGCAGCGGGCCGCCGGGGCCTTCCTCGCCCGGGGCGGCGGGCTCCCGGCGCGCGGCGGCGAGCTCCTCGATCACGGCGCTCCCGAGGGAGGGGTCGCGCTCGACGGCCCAGGCGGCGAACCGGAAGGCGAGCTCGGCGTGCCGCGTCTCGTCCTCGGCGATCTTCTCGAGCGCGCGCCGGATCGCTGGATCGGCCGCGTGGAGGGCGGCTTCTGCCGCCTCGATCGCGGCGACTGTCTCGCCGATGCACCCCTCGCGGAGGGTCGTCACCAGGATCTCCCGGGCGCCTTCGCCGCGGAGGGCGCCGTCGATGGCGAGGGGCCCTGGGCCGACGCCGCGCCCGGCGAAGGCGCTCGCCAGCTCGAAGCACATGCGCGCGTGCTCGGCCTCGTCGCCCATGGCCGCCTGCGCCGCGAAGACGAGCTCCGGCGGCGCGCCGAGCGAGAGCAGCTGCAGCGCGAAGCGCGCGAACGCGGCGATCGACGCGTGCTCGAGGAGGGCGGCGCGGGTCCAGTGCGCGGCGAGCGCCGCCTGCTGCTCGGCCGAGAGCTCCTCGCGGCGGGGCGGCGCCCCCGGCGCGGCGGCGCGCCAGTCGTCGCGTGCGGCGGGCTCGGCGGTGCGCGCGGCGCCGTCCACGAGGAACGGCCGGCCGAGCACGCAGATCTGCTCCGTGCAGGTGTGGCGCCCGGCCGCGAGCGAGCACTGCCAGTTCCCGGTGCAGTCAGCGTCGCTGGCGCACTCGTCCTCCGGCGTCTGGCAGGCGAAGCCGGTCCCGCCGCAACCGGGGTTGAGGACGTAGCTGGAGCAGAGCAGCGGGCCGCAGTCGTCGTCGCTGGTGCACTGCGCGAGCACGCACTCCCCGACCGGGTCGCCGCAGAGGCAGATCTGCCCTGCGCCGCAGTCGGCGTCGGTGGTGCACCCGTAATGGCAGAAGCACCCTGGCAGGATCTCTCCTCCCGAGGCGGGGTTGCAGTAGCCGTGCGGGTGCTCGGTGCAGTCGGCGTCGGTGGTGCAGCTCCCGGCGGCGCCGCTCGGCTCCGAGCACGCCTTCTCGCGCGGGAGCGCGCTGGGACAGTCGACGACCGCCGTGCGGTGCATCCAGCCGCCGGCGCAGCGCACGTACCCGGTGTCGCGGCCCGCGACGACGATGCGCTCGGGATCCTCGCATTCGAAAGGAAACCCATCCGGCGGCGCGCTTCCGGTGCTCCCGCCGGAGCCTTCGGCCGCGCTTCCGCCCGGGCCTGCCGTCGAGCTCCCGCCCGGGCCGTCGGCCGCGCCTCCGCCGGAGCCTTCGGCCGCGCTTCCGCCGGAGCCGCCGCCGGTGACGCCGCCATCGCAGCCCAGGGCCGGCGCGAGCGCCAGCACCGAGAGCAACCTTGCACCCCAGGAGTCGATCGAGACGAGCAAGCGCATGGCGTTTCCCTCTTGCGAGGATCGTACCCGGGTTCGGCGCCGCCGTCGCCGAAGTTGCGAGCACGCCGGGCACGCGGGGCGCATGTTCGGGGCGAGGCCGGTCCATCGCTGCGCCGACCGCCGGCGGCGGCGAGGGCGGCAGTGGCGGCGAAGGCGGCAGTGGCGGCGAAGGCGGCAGTGGCGGCGAAGGCGGCAGTGGCGGCGAAGGCGGCAGTGGCGGCGAAGGCGGCAGTGGCGGCGAAGGCGGCAGTGGCGGCGGCGCTGGCGAAGGCGGCGCTGGCGGCGGGAGCGTGGAGCTGACCTGGGCGCGGGGGTACGGTGGCCCCGGCGATGAGCGAGGGGCGGCCATCGCCAGCGACGCCGCGGGGGATCTCGACGTCACGGGCGCCTTCGAGGGGACCGTCGACTTCCGGTTCATCGGCCCCGAGTCCGCGACCTTGGCCGACAGCGGAGCCACGGTGCTCGCGGTCGCGGTCGACGCGGCGGACGAGATCCTCGTGGGGCCGGACCGCTCGCCCACGCAGGTGGGTTCGACGCCTTCGTGGCGACGTTCAACCCCTGGATCGGCCGACACGGCGGGCTGAGCCGAGGATCACGGCGTCCGAGCGCCAGCCGCCGAGGAGGACGGGCCGAGACGCCGGCGCCGGCGGAGCTCGCCGCCCAGCGGCGCGCCGCGCCGGCCGCCGCGGACGTGCAAGGTCGCGCGCGTGGCTATGGAACTACACAGAAAAATGCCGTAAAAGGGCCTGAGTAGGCTGGCCCTTCGATTTTCTGTTTACGTCCATAGCGGATAGAGTATCGAGGCGCCTCGCTGCTCGTATCTCCCTGCAACCCGCCGGGGGCAGGCACGACGCCGCGGCAACACTGGAGCGCACTGAATGAGGTTCCGTTCCTCGCTCTCTGCGAGCGAGCCCGAATCGAGTCACCCCGTTCTCATCGACTCCCCGGAGGGGCAGGCAGGCGAGCGCGCTCCGGCGCGCCGCGCGCGGGCCACGGCGGGGCATGCTGCGCCCGGCGCGACCGAGCTCTACTTCCGTGCGCTCGCCGGCAGCCAGCCGTTGACGCGCGAGGGCGAGGTCGCGCTCGGTCGCCGCATCGAGGCCGGCGCGCTCGCGTGCTTTGAAGCCTGGGTCCGCTCGCCCATCGCCCTGCGCGAGCTCGCCTGGACGGCGGAGGACGTCGAGCTCGGGGCGCTCAGCATCCGGGACCTCCTGTGCGAGACCGACGCGGCCGACGTCGAGGCGGACGTCTGCTTGAAGCGGCTCGCTGGGCTGCTCGAGCTCGCGCGCTCGCTCTTCGCCCGGCAGGGCGCCGATGACGGCGCGGAGATCGCCCTGGCGGGCCTCGCCGCGGGCCTCGCCGAGCTGCGGCTCGATCCGGCCTTCGAGGAGCGCATCGAGCGGAGCCTGCGCACGGCGGCGGCCGAAGCGAAGGGCGCGGAGCGCGCGCCGATCGAGGCGACGCTCGCGGCGATCGCCCGGGGGCGGCGCGCCGTCGCCCGGGCCAAGTCGGAGCTCGTCCAGGCGAACCTCCGCCTCGCGGTCGCCATCGCGCGGGAGCACCAGCGCTTCGGCGTCCCGCTGCTCGACCTCGTGCAGGAGGGGAACCTCGGCCTGATCCGCGCGGCCGACAAGTTCGAGTACCGCCGCGGCCACCGCTTCGGCACCTACGCCGCGTGGTGGATCAAGCAGGCCATCAAGCGGGCGATCCTCAACCAGGGCAAGGCCGTCCGCATGCCGGTCCACCTCACCGCGATCCGGAGCCAGGTGGTGCGCGCCCGGCGGGACCTGGTGCAGGAGCGCGGGCGCGAGCCCTCGGTCGAGGACATCGCGGAGCGCAGCGGCCTCACCGTGGAGAAGGTGCGCATGATCGGCGAGCTCGCGCTCGATCCGCTCAGCCTCGACGCCCCCATCGGCGAGGAAGGCGACACGCGGTACGGCGATCTGCTGGCCGGCGACGAGCCCACGCCTGCCGACATGCTGGCCCGGCGCCGCCTGATCGAGCAGACGCGCGAGCTCCTCGACTCGCTCCAGCCGCGCGAGCGCGAGCTCCTGCGGCGCCGCTTCGGCCTCGACGGCAACGAGGACGAGACGCTCGAGGAGATCGGCCAGTCCTTCTCGCTGACGCGCGAGCGCATCCGCCAGATCGAGGCGAAGCTGCTCGAGAAGCTCCGGACGCGGTCGCGGCAGCGCGAGCTCGGGTCGTACCTCGAAGGGTGACGGCGCGCCCCGGGGGCCGCGAGGCCCTCGCGCCCGCTGCGGGCCGGGAGGCCCTCGTGCCCGCTGCGGGCCGCGTGGCCCTGGAGCCCGCTGCGCACCGCGCGGCCCAGGCTCGAGCGGGTATGACGCGGCGCGTTGATGCCGTTCAGTAAACCGCCCACCCCGCGACGGCGCTCGCGCGCAGCGCGTCGTCGCCCGCGCACCACACGTCGCCGCGGGGGGTGAGCGCCACGGCGCGAGGCGTGGCGGCGACGATCGCCGCGGCAGCGAGGCCAGCAGGGTGACGGGCGAGGGGACGGGCGTGCACCGAGAGCAGGTGGCGCACCGTGGCCCCTCGCTTGACAGCCCTGGAAGGCGCGCTACGTTGACCAGGTGACGTTTGACCAATTTAGAATTTCGGTCAAACGTCTTGGACGACAAGCGACGGAGCGTGGTCTTGACGGACGGAGAGATCTCGAAGCAGCGGCAGCGGGCCGAGCGGATCCTGGATGCGGCGGCGGAGCTGGTGCTCCGCTGGGGGTACAAGCGCGTGACCATCGATGAGGTCGCCAAGCGGGCCGGCATCGGCAAGGGCACCATCTACCTGCACTGGAAGACGCGCGAGGCGCTCTTCCTCGCGGTGCTCGCGCGCGACTCCGTGAAGATGTTCGACAGGTTCATCGAGGCGATGCGCGAGGATCCGGCGGAGCTCCTGCTGCACCGCGTGCTGCGGAGGACGCTCCTCGTGCAGAAGGATCTCCCGCTGCTTCAAGCGATGTTAACGCGGGACACGGAGGTGCTCGGCAGCCTCGTGGCCGACAGCACGGCGCGGCCGCTCCAGGGCCAGAAGCTCGCTTCCTTCCGCGAGTACATCGCGCTCCTGCGGTCGCACGGCCTGCTGCGCACCGACATGGCAGCAGACGATCAGCTGTATGCGATCAACACCCTCATGTTCGGGTTCCACCTGCTCGATCCGCTGCTGGTGGCCGAGGAGCGGCGGTCCCTGGACGCGCGGGTCGAGATCCTCGCCGCGATGGCGCGCAGCGCCTTCGAGCCTGCCGAGACCCCCGATCCCGGGGCCCTGCGCGCGCTCGCGCCCCGGATCATCGACGAGTTCGCGCGGCTACGCGCTTATTACGTGCAGTTCACACAAGGAAATTCCACCTCAACGCGGGAGAGCCCCGAGGAGTGATCCGATATGAGCACGACCGACGTCATCGCGCATCCGAACCAGCCCACGCTGGACCCCTTCCTGGCCTGGCTACGCCAGGCGCGGGAGTCCTGTCCTGTCGTGTATGACGAGGCGCAGCGCACCTGGCAGCTCTTCGGCCACGCGGACGTCCTCCGCGTCCTGTCCGATCCGGCGACGTTCTCCTCGGACATGTCGAAGTTCATCCCGCCGCAGGCCGACTTCGAGCTGTTCTCCAGGGGCAACTTCGTCCGGATGGACCCGCCGAAGCACCGGAAGCTCCGCGATCTCGTCAGCCAGGTGTTCACGCCGCGCGTCGTCTCCGGGCTCGCGCCGCGGATCGCGGCGATCACGAGCGAGCTGCTCGACAGCGTCGGCGACGCCGGGCGCTTCGATCTGGTCGGCGACCTGGCCTATCCGCTGCCGGTGATCGTCATCGCCGAGCTGCTCGGCATCCCGGTCGCGGACAGGGAGTCCTTCCGGAGGTGGGCCGACGCGCTGCTGTCGAGGAACGGTGAGGAGGCGCGCACCCTGCCGGACCAGGCCGCCATGGACCGCATGGGCTCGATCCTGCGCGAGATGAACGAGTACCTGCTCGCGCACATCAAGCAGCGCCGCGCCCGGCCCACCGACGATCTGATCAGCAAGCTCACGCGCGCGGAGGTCGACGGGCACACCCTCGACGACGAGGAGATCGTCGGGTTCGTCGGCCTGCTGCTGATCGCCGGACACATCACGACGACAGCGCTGCTCGGCAACGCGACCCTCTGCCTCGACGAGCACCCCGACGCCGCGGCCGAGCTCCGGGCCGACCCGGCGCAGATCCCCGCGGCGATCGAGGAGGTGCTCCGCTACCGCCCGCCGTTCCCCCGGCTCGTCCGGCGGACCACGGCCGAGGTGGAGCTCGGCGGCAAGCAGA
Source organism: Sorangium sp. So ce1153 (assembly GCF_051521595.1). Lineage (NCBI taxonomy): Bacteria > Pseudomonadati > Myxococcota > Polyangiales > Polyangiaceae > Sorangium > Sorangium sp. So ce1153. Next base: position 8,290,617 of record NZ_CP150361.1, on the reverse strand, counting down.
TCCCCGCGGATCAGGTGCTCATCCTCTGGCTCCTCTCGGCCAACCGGGACGCCGCGCACTTCGAGGATCCGGACCGGTTCGATATCCACCGCAAGCCCAACCAGCACCTGAGCTTCGGGTACAGCATCCATTTCTGCCTCGGCGCCCCGCTGGCCAGGCTCGAGGCGAAGATCGCGCTGGAGATCCTGCTCGAGCGGTACCGGACGATCGCGGTGGCCCGCGACGCAGCGAGCGAGTTCTTCAGCCCATGGTCCATGATCAGCGCCAAGCGGCTCCCCGTGGACGTCCAGATCGCCGGGCGCAGGGCGCCCTCCATCACGGCAGCATGAACCTCTCCCGCGTGGATTGACCATCTCACGTCCCTCGTCGCGCGCCCGCGCAGGACTCCCTCTCTGGCGGGGCGCGCTGGAGGAGGTCGACGAGCCGAGACCACAGGTCGCACGTATCCCTTACATACGTCCTGTGCGGCGCTCGCGTGGATGGCGGCGCGGGGCGATCGAGGGCGGTGTTAGGCTCGAGCTCCGCGTTTCCGTCCGGAAACGATGGATGGAGGAGGGCCAGAGATGAAGATTTCGGACTACGCCGAGTGCGACGCGACGGGTCTGGCGCAGCTGATCGCGGCGCGCGAGGTGTCGGCGGCGGAGGTGCAGCGGGCGGCGCGCGCGGCCATCGAGCAGGTCAACCCCGCGCTGAACGCCCTGGTCGGCGACCTCTTCGACGAGCCGCTCGCCTGCGACGCCGACGGCCCTTTCCGGGGCGTGCCGTTCGCGATCAAGGACCTGGCCATCCACGCCGAGGGCGTGCCCACGCGCCTCGGGAGCCGTCTCACCGGGCGAGGGATCCCCTTTCCGCACGACACGGAGCTGATGGCCCGCTTCAGGCGGGCGGGGCTCGCGGTGCTGGGGCGCACGGCGACCCCGGAGTTCGGCTTCAACGCCTCGACGGAATCGGTCGCCAACGGCCCGACCCGCAACCCGTGGGACGTGACCCGGACGCCGGGCGGATCGAGCGGCGGCTCGGCGGCGCTCGTCGCGGCGCGCGCGCTGCCGGCGGCCCACGCGAGCGACGGGGGAGGCTCGATCCGCATCCCAGCGGGCTGGTGCGGGCTTGTCGGGCTCAAGCCGACGCGAGGCCGCACCGCGCCCGGGCCGGACTTCGACGAGATGCTCGGCGGCCTGGCGATCGAGTTCGCCGTGACGCGCACGGTGCGCGACGCCGCGGCGCTGCTCGACGCGGTGCACGGCGCGGGCGTGGGGGACAAATACGAGATCAGGCCCCCGGGCCGGCCCTATGTCGAGGAGGTCGGCGCGCCGCCAGGCCGCCTGCGCGTCGCCGTCACGGCGCGGTCCTGGTCGGGATCCGCCGTGGATCCCGAGCACGCGCAGGCGGTCCTGGCCGTGGGCCGGGAGCTCGCGTCGCTGGGCCACGTCGTCGAGGAGGCCAGCCCCTCGGTGGACTGGGAGCCGTTCGTGAAGGCCCAGCTCGCGATCTGGACGTGCTTCTTGGCCAGCGGCGCGCTGGGGCTCTCGGCGGCGCTCGGCGTCCCGCTGGGCCCGGAGGTGCTCGAAGCGACGACGCTGGCCTGCGTCGAGTACAGCCAGCGGCTGACAGCGCTCGATCTCCACGCCGCCCACCACGTCTGCAACACGATCCGCCGCGCGGTCGCCGGCTTCTTCCAGCGTCACGACGTGCTGATCACGCCGACCGTCGCTGCGCCCCCTCCGCCGCTCGGAACCCTCGACGCGAACGACGCGAGCCTCGGCGCGGAGGGCTGGATCGACAAGCTCTTCGACACCATCCCTTTCACGCCCCTCTTCAACCTCACCGGACAACCGGCGATCAGCCTCCCGCTCGCCGAGACGAGCGCGGGCCTGCCGATCGGCGTCCAGCTCGTCGGTCGCTACGGCGCCGAGGACACGCTGTTCCGGCTGGCGGCGCAGCTCGAGCAGGCATTACCGTGGCGGGCGCGCCGCCCGGAGGCGGTGATCGCCAGGCACGCGGGCGACTGACCAGGAGGGGAGGCGCGCATGCCGAGCAAGACGAAGGAACAGCCAGAGTCCGCGCTGCCGAAGGGGATCGGGAAGCCAGCGACACGGGCGCTCGCGTCGGTCGGGATCTCGCGCCTGGACCAGGTCGCGCGGCTGAGCGAGGCCCAGCTCCTGGCCCTCCATGGCGTGGGTCCGAAGGCTGTCGGCGTCATCAAAGCTGCCCTGGAAGCGCAGGGGAAATCCCTCGCCAGGGACAGGTAGCCCTCGCCGCGCAGGCGCTCGTCAGGGCTCCGCGGCGAGGGCGAGAGGAGGCGCTCGTGCAGGGCGGGGGAGCGGCTGAGGAGCAGCCGCCCGCCGGCACCAGGCCCCTGGCGGGCGGCTCGCGCGGCCCGCGCGCCCGCCTCCGCGTGTCTGCGCGAGCGCCCGCGCGCCGCCCTCGCTACCTGCGCGCGTCGCGGAGCCGCGCCGCCTGCGTCGTCAGGTAGTTCTGCTCCGGGATGCTCGTCGTGCGGCTGGCCGCTCTTCTGTAGTGCTCGATCGCGGCCTCGTGATCGCCGGCGCGCTCCAGGAGGTGCGCGCGGACCGCGTCGAGGCGGTAGTGGCCCGCGAGCCGCGCGTCGGCGTCGAGCGCCGTCAGCAGCGCGAGCCCCGCGCGCGGGCCGTGCACCATGGCCGTCGCGATCGCGTGGCTGAGCGCGACCATCGGGTTGTCGGACATCCGCATCAGCACGCCGTAGAGCGCCAGGATCTGCGGCCAGTCCGTGTCGTCGGCGCGCGCCGCCTCGTCGTGCACCGCCGCGATCGCGGCCTGCAGCTGGTACGGGCCGACGGAGCCCCGCGACAGCGCCGCGGAGACGAGCGCGACGCCCTCGGCGATGGCGCCTTGATCCCACCGGCCCCGATCCTGCTCGTCGAGCGGGATGAGCTCGCCCGCAGGCCCGGTGCGCGCCGCGCGCCGCGCGTCGGTCAGCAGCATCAACGCCAGCAGGCCCGCGACCTCGCCGTCGTCCGGGAGGAGCGCGCGCACCGTCCGCGTCAGGCGGATCGCCTCGCTCGACAGGTCGCTGCGGTGCAGCTCCGGGCCGGAGCTCGTCGTGTAGCCCTCGTTGAAGATCAGGTAGAGCACGTGCAGCACGGCGCCGAGCCGCTGCGCCTGCTCCTCGGGCGTGGGCACCTGGAACGGCACGCCGGAGGCCTTGATGCTCTGCTTGGCGCGGCTGATCCGCTGCGCCATGGTCGCCTCCGGGACCATGAACGCCCGGGCGATCTCGGCCGTGGTCAGGCCCCCGACGGCGCGCAGCGTGAGCGCGATCGCGGACGACGGCGAGAGGGCGGGGTGGCAGCACATGAAGAGCAGGGCGAGCGTGTCGTCCTGCTCGGGGGTCTCGTCGCTGTCGGGGGCGAGCGCGAGCTGCTGCTCGGGCGGCACGAGGCTGACGACGAACGCCTCGCGGCGGCGGCGGGCCGCCTCGCTCCGGACGTTGTCGGTGATGCGCCGCGACGCCACCTGGATGAGCCACGCGCGCGGCTCGTCCGGCACGCCGTCGCGCGGCCACTGCGTGGCCGCGGCGAGCAGCGCTTCCTGGACCGCGTCCTCCGAGGCGGTGAAGTCGCGGAACCGCCGGAGGACGGCGCCGAGCACCTGCGGCGCGAGGTCGCGCAGCAGGCGCTCGGTCCGGGCGTCGCGCGGCGGCGAGGTCACGGCAGGTCTTTGGGCGGCCCGCTCATCACCTCTCGCACCTCGATCCCCAGGTGGAGCGGCGCGCCGCCGGGGCCGGGCGCGGCGGACGCCTCCGCGGCGATCTCGTAGGCGCGCGCGGGGCTGTCGACCTCCACGATCCAGTACCCGGCGAGGAACTCCTTGGTCTCCGGGAACACGCCGTCGGTGATCGGCTTGCCGTCGTGGCCGGCGCGCACGAGCCTGGCCTGGTCCGGCCCCGCGAGGCCCTCGGCTCCCACCAGCTCGCCCGAGTCGCTGAGCTTCTTGTGGAAGCTCTTCATGAAGGCGATATGGGCGTGGAGGTCCTTCTGCGGCCAACTGGCGACCTGGTACGGCCCCCCGTGCGGGGTGTTCATCATCAGCATGTACTTCATGGTCGGCTCCCTCTCATCCATCGGACGGCGCGCCCCGGGCGCGGGGCGCTTTCATGGGCAGGTCGGAGCCGCGGGCGGGGTCTCGACATCCCGGGCGACGATAGCGAAAAAAATCGACGGCCGGCACCCAGGGCGCGGTGGGGGAACGTGGGGCTGTGGTCGAGCCGGCGGGAGACGGGGACGAGAGACGGAGTATCCGTCCCAGCTGAGGACCGCTCTAGAACGAGACGAAGTCCTGATCGCCCGCGGCGTGCGGCGCGCGCCCGTTGCTCGGTGCGCCGCCGCTCGGGCGGCCCCGCTGCGGCGGCTTCCATAGCCCCTTACCGCCGTGGCGGTCCGGTAGACGCCCCGCCCCCGGAGGCCTGTGGCCGAGGTCGCCGTCGCCCTCCTGCGAGAGCCGGAACGACGCCATGACCTCCTGGAGCTGCTCCGCCTGCGCCGAGAGCTCGGCTGCCGTGCTGGCGAGCTCCTCGGCGATCGCCGCGTTGCGCTGCGTGGACTGCTCGATCAGCTCCACCGCCCCGCTGATCTGGGCGACGCCGTTCGACTGCTCCTTGGACGCCGCGGCGACGCCCTGCACCAGCTCCGCGGTCTCCCGGATCGACGGGACGAGCTCCGCGATGAGCTGTCCCGAGCGCTCCGCGACCGTGATGCTCGACGCGGCGAACGAGCCGATCTCCTTCGCCGCGTCCCGGCTCCGCTCGGCCAGCCGCCGCACCTCCGTGGCGACCACGGCGAAGCCCTTGCCGTGCTCGCCCGCGCGAGCCGCCTCGATCGCGGCGTTCAAGGCGAGCAGGTTCGTCTGGTACGCGATCTCCTCGATGATCACGATCCGCTGGGTGATCGCCTTCATCGCCTCGACCGTCTCCCGGACCGCCTGACCGCTGTGCTCCGCGTCCCTCGTCCTCCGGTGCGCCGTCTCCTCGACCTGCTTGCAGTTGGCGGCGTTCTTCGCGATCGTGCCGCTCAGCTGCTGCAGGCTGGCCGTCGTCTCCTCCACGGACGCCGCCTGCTCGCTGGTGCCCTGCGACAGGCTCTGCGCCGTCGCCGAGAGCTGCACCGAAACCGAGGAGACCGAGACCGCGCCGCTCCGGACCTCGCCGATGAGGCCGGCCAGGCGCTCCGACATGGCCTTCACGGCGCCGAGCATCTGGCCGAACTCGTCGGCGCTCTTCACCGTGACGTCGCCCGTGAAGTCGCCCCCGGCGATGCGCTGGTGGATCGACACAGCCTGGGTGAGCGGCACCAGGACCATCCTGCTGAAGACGAAGGCGAGCACGAGGGCGACGACGAGCGCGAGCAGACCTCCTATCTGCAGCGTCGCGTACATCGTCGTGACGAGCGCGTTCGTCGCCGCCTGCCGCTGGTCGAGGAGGGCGAGCTCCTCGTCGTCGATCTCCTTGAGCGACGCGCGCATCTGGTCCATGAGGATCTTCCCGCGCCCCCGCCTGACCTCGTCGAAGGCGCGATCCACCGGCGTCTTCGCGTCGTCCGCGATGCGGCGGAGCTGGATGATCGGCTCCAGCACGGAGGAGACCCACTCGTTGTAGTCCTTCGCGATCGTCTCGAGGCGCACCTGCTGGCGTGGGTTGTCCCTGGTGAGCTCCCGGGCACGACTCAGGCTCTTCTCGAACCGGTCGCGCCCGCTGCGGTACGGCTCCAGGAACGACTCCACCCCGGTGATGACGAAGCCACGCTCCCCTGTCTCGGCGTTGAGCAGCGATTTCATGATCTCGCTCGTCGCGAGCATCACGTCGTACGTGTGCTGGTCCCATGAGCGGGCCTCGTCGAGCTCCGCGAACCTCTTGTAGGCCGTGCCCGCCAGTCCGAGGACGATGACGACCATGGCGGCGAAGCCGAGGTAGAGCTTCCGGCCTACTCCGATATGCGCAAGCATGATGCATGCTCCGGGCTAGATGTGTTGCGGCTTCCTTCGAGCCCCCCCGGGGGCTGGAGCCGATAAACGGACGGCGCGACGCATCGCACGCGGTGGTCCGTCCCGTGGAGGCCCTCGGCGTGTCCGAGGAACAGGTACCCTGAAGGCGCGAGGCTGGCGATGAGCCTCGCCACGATCGACGCCCTCGTCGCGGCGTCGAAGTAGATAAGGACGTTCCGGCAGAAGATGAGATCGAACAGACCGAATCGCCTGGGCGCCGCGTCGAGCAGGTTGAAGCGCCGGAAGGTGATGAGCCTGCGCAGCTCCGGCCGGGCCTTCATGAGGCCCTCGCTCGCGCCCGTCCCGCGGAGCATGTAGGTGCGCAGGCGCTCCTCCGGGATCTCCGAGGCCCGCTCGATCGGCCACACCGCGCGTTGCGCCTGGTCGAGCGCGCGGACGGACAGGTCCGTCGCGAGGATGCAGATCCCCGTAGCGCCCACAGGCGCATCGCCTGCCCATGACGGCGCCTGTCCCGCCGCGGCGCCGCGATCTGTGGAGGGCAGGCTGTCGAGCAACGTCATCGCGATCGAGTACGGCTCTTCCCCGGTCGAGCAGGCTGCGCTCCAGGCGCGCAGCGGGCGGCGGCCGCGCGCGAAGGGCGCTCCTCCATGGCCCGCGCTCGCGTGCCACGCCGGGAGGATCTCGCGCTCGAGGAGCTCGAACTGCTCGCGTTCCCGGAAGAAATGGGTCTCGTTCGTGCAGATGCAGTCGAGCATGTGCACGAGCTCTCCCTCGCCGCCCGCCGCCGTCACACGGCGGTAGTACTCGCCGAAGCTGCGGAGCCCGAGCGCGCGGAGCCGAGGCCCGAGGCGGCAGAGCAGGAGCGGCTTTTTCTGCGGGCCCAGCGCGATGCCCGAGAGGCGCTTGACGAGCCGCTGGAACAGCGCGAACTCCTCGTCGCTCAGCGTGCGCGGGCTCAGCTCGGCGGTCGAGATCATGGCCTGTCCCCTTCGCCGGCCGGCGCCCCGTGGCTGCCCGGGAGCGCCGGCGGGGCGCCGGGCGCGGAGGGGCCGAGCGTCGTCGAGGCCAGGAGCTCCGCCGGCGAGAGCATGCGGTCGATGTCGAGCAGCAGCACGAGCTTCTGGTCCACCTTCGCCAGCCCGAGCAGCCGATCCGCGCGCACCTGCGTGCCGAAGGCCGGCGCGGGCTCGATCTCGTCCTCGGCGAGCGTGAGCACATCGCCCACGCCGTCGATGAGCAGGCCGAGGCGGGTGTTCTCGCCGTCGAGCTCGATCTCGACGATGAGGATGCAGGTCCACCGGCTCACCCTCGTCGGCGGCAGCCCGAGCTGGACCGCGAGATCGATGACCGGCACGACGCGGCCCCGGAGGTTCATGACGCCGACGATGCACGCCGGCATCGTCGGCACCCGCGAGGTGCGGCTGTGCTCGACGATCTCCCGCGCCCGGAGGATGTTCACCGCGTACTCGTCCCCCGCGATGACGAAGGAGACGTATTGCGACACGGGGATCGACGCGTCGGAGATCATGAATCCTCCATGGAGAGAGGGGAAACGGGCGCCTGCGTGCCGGGGCGCCAGATCATCCCGGGACGCCTCCGGCCGATGGCGCTGCCTCGCGCTCGTCGAGGGCGTCGACCGGGACCACGTCGCCGAGGACGCCGCCGAGCAGCGCGTCGACGTCGAGGATCATCGCCACGCCGCCGTCGCCGAGGATGGTCGAGCCGGAGATGCCCGGAACGCGTCGAAAGAGCTGGCCGAGCGGCTTGACCACCGTGCGCCCCTCGCCCTCGAGGAGGTCGACCACGAGGCCGGCCTCGGCGCCGTCGTGCGTGACGATGACGACGCGCTCCTCCGGCGGGGGAGATCCGCCGAGCCCGAAGAGCGCCCGGAGGCGGACGCACGGCAGCGCGCGTCCGCGCCGGACCATGAGCCCCTGGGCGCCATCGTGCGCGAGCGTGCCGCGGGGCAGATCGCAGCACGCGACGACCGCGCGGAGCGGGATCACGTACCGCTCGTCGTCGATCCCGACGGAGAGCCCTTCGATGGTGGCCAGGGTGAGCGGGAGCTGGATCAGCAGCGACGTGCCGTGCCCTTCGCGGCTCCGGATCCGGATCGTGCCCTGGATCGACTCCACGCAGCGCCGCACGACGTCCATGCCCATGCCGCGCCCCGCCAGGTGGGACGACTCCGCCTCCGTGGAGAACCCGGGCTCGAACACGAGGCTGAAGAGCTCGTGATCCGTGAGCGTGTCGGGCGCAGCGTGCCTCCCCAGCGCGCGGACCCGGGCGGCGATGCGCCCGCGGTTCATGCCGGCGCCGTCGTCGGAGATCCGGAGCGCGATGCCGCCCCGCTCGTGCGCGGCGTGCAGGGTGATCGTGCCGCAGGGGTCCTTGCCCGCGGCGCGCCGCGCCTCGGGCGCCTCGATGCCGTGACAGATGGCGTTGCGCAGGAGGTGCGTGAGGGCGTCCCGGAACCGCTCGACCACGGCCGTGTCCACCTCGACGTCGCCGTGCACGACGACCAGGCGCGCCTGCCTGCCGTGCGCGTGGGCGAGATCGCGCACCGTGCGCTCGTAGTACCGGAACCAGGGGCCGACCGGCACCATGCGCGCGGCGCGCACCGCCTCCTCCAGCTCCTTGCAGAGCCGGTCTTGCTCCTCCATCTCGTCGCGCAGCGCAGCGCCGGCCTCTCCGCGCACCCCGCGGAGCGTCCGCACGATCCTGTTCCGCCCGAGGGTGAGCTCTCCGATGAGATCCGCCATCCGATCCAGCTTCTCGGTGGTGACACGGATGCTCTTGATGCTGGCCGCTCCCTCGGCGTCGTCATCGGTCGCGCGGCGCGCGCTCGTCGCCCACGCGCCCTGCGGCGGCTCTGGACCTCCGCGCCGCGCCTCCTGGAGACGCGCGATGACCGCCTTATGGGAGGAGCTGCGCTCGACCTGTCCGCGCTCGACCTCGGCGACGAGCCGGCGGGCTGCGTCTACCATCTCGAGCAGCAGCGAGACCACGGGCGTCGTCAGGGGGAGATCGCCGCCGCAGAGCGCCTCGATGACGTCCTCCGCGGCGTGCCCGAGATCGCTCAGGCCACCGAGCCCTACCGAGCCGGCGCTTCCCTTGAGCGTATGGGTGGCGCGGAAGACGCGCAGGAGGACCTCGTGAGCGTTGCGGCCGGTCTCGAGCTGCAACAGCGCGCGCTCGATCTCGTCGAGGATCTCGTGCGCCTCTGGCAGGAACGTCTGGAGTAGCTCGTCGCGATCGCTGTCCATGCGGCTCACAGAAACTGGATCGAGATGCCGCCGTCGCTCGTCCGGAAGACGATCTTGCGCCCCCGGTTTCCTCCCGTGTCCAGCTGGGCGATCCGTATTCCCTCCGCGCGCAGGAACGCAAGCCCGGCATTGACGTTCTGCGCGCCGAGGTGGGTGCCGCGCTCCCGGAACGCGGAGATGAGGCAGGCGCCCCCGACCACGCGCGCTTGCAGCGCCCGGCTGGAGGCCCCGAGCTCCACGAGCCGCTCGACCAGGCGCTGGCACGCGATATCGGCGAAGCGGACTGAGGCCATCGCCGGGCCGGGGCACGTCGGAAGCACGTAATGGTTCATCCCGCCGACGCCGGTGGTGGCGTCCCAGAGGCAGATCGCCACGCAGGATCCAACGATGGTGGTCACAGAGGTCGGCTCGGACGAGACGAACAGCTGGCCCGGCATGACGTGATGGGCCAGCTCCGGCAGCGAGCGCCAGCTGGGCGGTGCGATAGACAAAGACGGTGTCGTGGGTTCGGACGGCCTGGCCGTGTCCTCGCGCTCGGCGTCGCCGGGAGGCGCGCGATGTGCGTCCTCGGATGCCCTGACCGCGGAGTCAGTCGCCAAGGCAGTTCCTGACCTTCTCCAGGAGCTCCATCGTGTCGATGGGCTTCGTGACGAAATCGGAGCAGCCGCACCGGAACCCCTGCTCCATGTGCGCCACATCGCTCCGGCTGGTGACGAGCAGGATCGGCGTGGTGCGCGTCGCGTCCTTCGCGCGCAGCTCCCGGCACGCGTCGAACCCGTTCATGTGCGGCATGACCACATCGAGGAGAATGAGATCGGGCCGCTGCTCCACGGCCACGGCGACGCCCTCGCTGCCGTCGTTCGCCGTGATGAGGTCGTAGTGCTCGCGCAGCGCCATCTGCTCGATGCGCAGGATGGTCTGAGAATCGTCGACCAGCAGTATCTTCTTCCGAGACACCGTTGCACCCCCCGATCCGTTCAGCGGACATGGTCGAGCCCATGCCAGCGCGCGTGGCCGGCGAGACTCCCCCGCATCCACCTACCTACAGCGCGTCTCCCCCTGGACAGAACCACCCTACCACGAGAGTCGGCCGCATCTTCAATAGAAATTTGCGACACGCACACATCTGGTCCGTGCCGGGCGCGATGATTCGCCGGAGCTCCTGGAGGTGGAAGGCAGGTGGACGGGAGGCAAGGTAGTGGAGAGGCAGACAGCAGGGGAGCACGTCAGCAGAGAAGCAACGGATGTGCGCCGCAACACACGACAAGCCTGAAGGAGGACGCTCTGTGTTCTCTGTGCCTCTTGGCTCAGATGCCGATTCGCTATTTGACGCTGTCAATCTACTGCGTAGCCTCTCTGGCGGCTTCGTGCCTCGGGGCGGGGTGGCCCGGCGAGAAAGCCCGCGCGGATCGCGCCCACGTGAACCTCAGGGAGAGCGCACGCTCGCGGGAGCCGCGTTCGCCTCGGCGCCCTGTGGAGGATCCGCGCGCCAGGGGCGCTCCGTCGCCGCGACATCGCGGCGCAGCGGCTGACCACCCTTCGAGAAGACCATGGCGCCGTCGTCCACCGGGCCGAGCTTCATGGCGAGCAGATCGAGCACGTAGTTCTGGCGGAAGTACCACGGCGCCTTCGAGCCCTGCTTGGGCAGGTGGTCCACCGAGCGCTGCACGTAGCCCGACGTCAGGCCGAGCAGCGGCCGGGCCTCGAGGAGGGGCTCGTCAGGGCGCGGCACGCACTGCCGGTAGCCGTGGCGATCCATGTGGCTCAGCAGCCGGCAGACGTACGTCGACGCCAGCTCCGCGCGGAGCGTCCACGAGGCGTTGGTGTAGCCGAGGCAGAGCGCGAAGTTGGGGACGCCGCCCAGCATGAGCCCCTTGTAGATGAACGTCCGGCCGGCATCGACGGCGTCGCCGTCGACGGAGATGCGGATACCGCCGCAGAGCAGGAGCTGGAGGCCCGTCGCCGTCACGATGATGTCCGCCTGGAGCTCCTCGCCCGACTCGAGCAGGATACCGTCCTTCGTGAAGGTCCGGATCCTGTCGGTGACGACCGAGGCGCGCCCCTCCTTCACCGCGCGGAAGAGATCGGCGTCGGGCACGAGGCAGAGGCGCTGATCCCAGGGGTCGTAGCGCGGGTTGAAGTGCGTATCGATGTCGAACTCCGGCGGCAGGTGCCGGGCGACGCCGCTGCGGAGCATCCGCCTCGCCAGCCCCGGCGCGCGCTGACAGAGCTGGTACATGAGCAGGCTGAGCCCGACGTTCTTCCAGCGGGCGACGCGGTGGGCGATCCGCTCCGGCAGGCGCTCGCGGATCGCGTTCGCGATCGGGTCCTCGGCAGGGAGCGAGGCGATGTACGACGGGGAGCGCTGGAGCATCGTCACGTGCGCCGCGTCGGCGGCGAGCGCGGGCACCAGCGTCACGGCCGTGGCGCCGCTGCCGATGATGACGACGCGCTTGCCGCGGTAATCGAGATCCTGCGGCCATGCCTGAGGGTGAATCACCTGTCCCTGGAAGCCCTCGCGGCCCGGGAAGCTGGGTGTGTAGCCGCTCTCGTAGCTGTAGTAGCCGCTGCAGACATAGAGGAAGCTGCATGAGAAGCGGACGCGCTCCTCGCCCGCGCCGACGTCCACCTCGACGGTCCAGCGCGCGTGCTCGGAGGACCACGCCACGGATCGGACCCGGTGATTGAACCGGATATGGCGATCGATGCCGTATTCCCGGGCGGTGTCGCGCACGTACTCGCGGATCGACGTCCCGTCGGCGATCGCCTTGGCCTCCTTCCAGGGGCGGAAGGAGTAGCCGAGCGTGAACATGTCGGAGTCGGAGCGGATGCCGGGGTAGCGGAACAGGTCCCATGTCCCGCCGATGGCGCCGCGCGCCTCGAGGATCGCGTAGCGCTTGCCGGGACAGCGCGCCTGGAGGTGGTAGCCGGCCGCGATGCCGGAGAGGCCGGCGCCGATGATCAGGACGTCGAAGTGCTCGATGGACATGCTGGGCTCCTCGGGGCGAGCGGCGTGGCGCTCCACGGGCGGAGGATAGCGTGGCCGGCCTCCCGCGCCCGGCGATCCGGACGCCCTGGGAGCGGCGGCCGCCGGCGCCGGGGCCGTCGGGAGCCGCTGGAGGCGGCGCGCTGTGGCGTCGCCTGTTCGGTCCGGCCGGCGCAGCTTCGATCAGGTAACCTCCGCGCGTGGCGAGCAGCGACAGGAGCCGGGCCGAGTACCAGAAGCGGGTCAACCGCGTGATCGACCACATCCAGGCCCACCGCGCGGAGGAGCTGTCCCTCGAGACGCTGGCGGCGGTGGCGGCTTTCTCGCCGTTCCACTTCCATCGCGTGTTCAAGTCGATGACCGGCGAGAACCTCCGCGAGTTCATCCAGCGGACGCGCCTCGAGAACGCCGCCAGCCACCTGACGCTGCGGCCGCGCGCCGACATCCTCGAGATCGCGCTCGAGAACGGCTTCAGCTCGGCGAGCGCCTTCGCGCGCGCGTTCAAGGAGCGCTTCGGCATGAGCGCGTCGGCCTGGCGCGGCGGCGGGGCCGCGGAGGCGCGCAAGGCGCGGAAAGCGGAGAGCAAGCCGGGTGAAGTCGTGCGCAAGCCGGGCAAAGCAGCGGCGCGCGCGGAAGATCATGATGGCTCCTCGTCGGGCGCTGACGCCCGGAACAACGAGGAGATGATCATGAACGTGACAGTGAAGACGCTGCCGAGCTACCACGTGGCCTATATCCGGAATGTCGGCCCCTACGGCGCGGGAGGGGGCGTCCGCGAGAGCTGGCAGCGCCTCGCGCGCTGGGCGGCCGCGCGCGATCTGTGGACCGCGGACCGCCTCTGCCTCGGCATCGCGCACGACAACCCCCACGTGACCGAGCCGGCGAAGTGCCGCCACGACGCAGCCATCGTGATCCCGGACGGCTTCAAGACCGACGGCGACGTCAACGTGACCGACGTCGCCGGCGGCAAGTACGCCGCGGGCGTGTTCGTCGGCCGCGCGAGCGAGATCGGCGCCGCCTGGGACCAGCTCTTCGGGCGGTGGCTCCCGGAGAGCGGTTATCAGCCCGACCACCGGCCCTGCTTCGAGCTTTACCGCGGCGAGTTCCAAGATCCCGAGAGCAACACCTTCCGGTGCGAGATCTACTTGCCGGTGCGGCCGCTCTAGCCCAGCAGGCCCGACCGCCAGGGTTCCGGCGCTCAGACCTCCAGCGCGCTCTCGATCACCCGGTGCACGAGGCCGTATTCCTTGGCCTCGCGCGCGGTCATCCACAGGTTGCGCTCGGTCTCCTGCGCGATCTTCGCGGGATCCTGGCCGGTCGCCTCGGCGAAGATGCGGTTGAGCCGCGCGCGCACGGCCATGATCTGGGCCGCCTCGATCTCGATCTCCGACGCGGGGCCGCGCACGCCGCCGAGCGGCTGGTGCAGGAGGAAGCGCGTGTTCGGGAGCGCGAACCGGTTCTCCCTCCGCGCGGCCACGTAGATGAGGGCGCCCGCGCTGGCGACCCAGCCGGAGCCGATCATCTTGACCTCGGGCCGGATGAAGCGAATCACGTCGTGGATCGTGTCCCCCGACTCGACGTGCCCTCCCGGCGAGTGGATGAGGACCCGGATCGGCTCCTCGCTCTCGCTCGCGAGCGCGAGGAGCTGCGCCGTCGTCGTCTGCGCCAGCTCGCTCGTGATCTCCCCGAAGATCAGGACCGTCCGGCTCCGGAGGAGCCTGGCGCGGATCTCCTCGGGCAACGCGCGGGGGAGCGGCTGCTCCTCGCTGGGGGGCGCCTCGAAACGCATCATGTGCCCGAGATTGCGGCCGCTCCCGCCCGCGCGCCATGACCGGGAAGCGCGGAGTCATGCCCGCGCGTCTCGACCGGCGAACGAGCGCTGGACGAACGGCCTCGGCCCGGGCAACCATTCGCCATGGCGGACGAGATGGAGCGGCAGCTTCCTCGCGGAACGGCGGTGTCGCGGCGTCATGGGGCGCCGCCCTGGGGCGTGGACGCGGGCGAGCCGCCGAGCCTCCACGTGGTCGTGCAAGGCTCGTTTCACCTCGCGCAGGACGGGACGCGGTTCCTGGAGCTCGAGCCCGGCGACGTCGTGCTCCTCGGGGCCGGCCCGCGCGGCGCCGCGCCCCGCGAGCACAGCCTCCGCTGCGTCGCGCCGCCGCCCGGCGCCGCCTCCGCGCCGGGGGAGCTGCTCTCGGCCACCTACGCCGCCGCGCCCGACGGCGCGCTCGCCGCCCTCGCGCCGGTGGTGCACCTGCCCGCCGGCGAGGTGCGGCGCGCGCAGGGGCTCTCGGCCGTCGTGAGCCTGCTGCGCGCCGCGCTCGCGGAGCCGTCCGCGGAGCAGGAGCGGCTGGCGCGCTCGCTCCTCGAGCCGCTGCTCGCCTACACGCTGCACTGCCACGGGGGCGCGGGCGATCGCCGCGCCGGGCGCGCCGCGCGCGCGCCCGTAGCGTCGATCGATCGGCGCGTCGGGCGCGCCCTTCAGCTCATCCAGGAGAAGCCGGCGGCGCGGTGGACCATCGAGGCGCTCGCCAGGGCGGCGGGCCTGTCCCGCGCGGCGTTCGCGCGGCGCTTCCTCGCCGAGCTCGGCGTCCCGCCGCTCCGCTACGTCGCGGAGCTCCGCATGCAGCGCGCGGCCGAGCTGCTCGCCGAGGGCGACCGCTCGCTGGCCTCGATCGCGGCCGAGGTCGGGTACGACTCGGAGTTCGCCTTCAGCCGCGCGTTCAAGCGACACACCGGGGAGGCGCCGGGCGCGTTCCGCCGGCGCAGCCGCTCCGAGGGCGCCCCGCTCCGCGTGCCGCCCATCCGCGCCGCGGCGTGAGCGCCTCCCGCGGCTGCTCGGGCGGCTCAGGCGCTCGAGTTGTCCCAGGTCCGATACGGCGCCTCGCGGCGCTCACGATCACTGGACGGCTCCGAGCTGGCGCATCAGCCCGAGCTCGTCGGTCACGCGCCAGTGCTCGACGATCTTTCCTCCCCGGAACAGCTCGATGTTGACCTGCTCCACGCTCACGTGGCGATGGGTCGCGGCGACGCCGAAGAGCGGCCCGTCCTGCGTCCCCTCCATCCTGACACGCACCGCGACGCGATCGCCTTCCGCGATGAGGTCCTCGACCGTGAAGCGGAGGTCCGGGAACGCGACGCGGAAGGCCGCCACGATGGGCTTCAGGCCGCCGGGCCCCGGGGGCGGGTCCGGCGTGCTCGGTGTGTGGTTGACGTAGCCAGGGGCGAGCAGCTCGTCGAGGACATCGAGGTGCCCGCGGCTCCATGCCTCGTCGAAGTAGCGGCGCACGACCGTCGCGTTGTGCTGCTCGTCCGTCGAACGACCGTTTGACGACGGGCTGCGCGGCTCGGGCGGCGCACAGCCAGCGACGGTCGCGAGGGCCAAGGCGAGGATTCGCCGCGATGAGCGAGAGAGTCGATGTGCGGGTCGAGCCATGTCCGGGACTCTGGCCCGCAGTGGATCCGCCAACAAGCGCGCTCGCGTGAACGAATCGTTCATCATGGCGAACAGGCGATCCGCGTCTACACAGAGATCGCCAGGTCGCGGAGCAGCACTGGCAGCCTGCGAAGCAGCGGCCGCCCGCGCGGCGCCGTGATGGCCTGCGTCCCGGAGCGCTCCGCGCTCGGCCTCGCCGAGGGGGACGCCGCCCGGCTCTGGGGCCGCGGCCAGCGCGGCGAGGCGCTCCCTCGCGAGATCGTCGCGCTGTACTCGTGGCGCTCGGTGATGCTGTCCGGGGCGATCTCTCCTCGGGGTGCGACGCCCTCGGACGTCAGCATGGGACCGGCGCCGCGCAAGCTCGCAGTGGCAGCCGCGCGGGCGTGGATCTGCTTGGCGAACGGCCGGAGCTCCGCGGAGCGGCCGCTCCGCGGAGGAGGAACAGGAAGAACCGTTGGTCCGCCAGGGCATTGTACAGACAATGAAAAATCATGGCGGAAGAGGAACGGAGCGCCGCTTCGACAGCGCCCTCGCTCGTGAAAGCCGGCGGTGGACCTCGCAGAAGCGGGCGCGGTTCGCCTTGTTTCCGTCATTAACGAGACGTTTCTGGACGTCTGCGCGCGTTGACGCGCGCGGCGACGCCGGGCTACGACCCCGGTATGGGATTGACCAAGGACGCCGTCTTCTTCGATGCCCTCTCCGAGCACGCGCAGAAGAGCGTCGCCGCGAGCAAGCTCCTCCTGGACATCCTCGATCGGCCCGAGGAAGCCCCGGCCATCGCGAAGCGGATCAAGGACATCGAGCACGAGGGGGACCGGATCACGCACCGCTGCCTGGCCGCGCTGCACAAGACCTGGATCACCCCCCTCGATCGGGAGGAGATCCACGCGCTGATCACGCGGCTCGACGACGTGCTCGACTGCATCGAGGCCGCCAGCGAGCGCATCGTCCTCTTCGAGATCCAGAGCGTGATGCCGGAGGCGCGCCCCCTCGCGGAGGCGGTGGTGGCCGCTTGCGACACCATGAGCTCGGCGACGAGCTCGCTCCGCGACGTGAAGGACGGCGCCCGGCTGCTCGAGCTCTGCGTCGAGATCAACCGCCACGAGAACGCCGCGGACGCGCACTACCGCGCGGCCCTGGCGGCGCTCTTCAAGCAGGGCAGCGATCCGCTGCTGGTGCTGAAATGGCGCGACATCTACGACCAGCTCGAGAACGCCACCGACCGCTGCGAGGACGTCGCCAACATCATCGAGGGCGTGGTGCTCGAGCACGCATGACGACCTACGTCATCGCCATCATCGTCGTGGCGCTGGTGTTCGACTTCATCAACGGCTTCCACGACGCCGCCAACTCCATCGCGACCGTCGTCTCGACGCGGGTGCTCTCCCCGCGCAGCGCGGTGGCGTGGGCCGCGCTCTTCAACTTCATCGCGTTCGCCCTGTTCGAGCCGACGGTGGCCCGCAACATCGCCAAGGGCGTCGAGCCGGCCTTCATCACGCCCAACGTGATCCTCGGCGGCCTCGCCGGCGCGATCCTCTGGAACCTGCTCACCTGGTGGTGGGGGCTGCCCTCGTCGTCCTCGCACGCGCTGATGGGCGGCTTCGCGGGCGCGGCCGTGCTCAGCGCCGGCCGCGTCTCGGTGCTCGACGCGAAGATCTACGGGATGACCGCGGCGTTCATCGTCGTCTCGCCGCTCGTGGGCTCCGTGATCGGGTTCGCGCTGATGAGCGCCATCCGGCGGCTCGGGCGGGCCTGGACGCCCGGGAAGGTGGACGTCGGGTTCCGGCGGCTGCAGCTGCTCTCGGCGGCGGCCTACTCGCTCGGGCACGGCGGCAACGACGCGCAGAAGACCATTGGCATCATCACCGCGCTGCTCGTCTCGGCCGGCGTCCAGCCGGGCGGCGCGAAGTTGAAGCCCATGCTCTGGGTGGTATTGATGTGCCACGCCGCCATGGGGCTGGGCACGCTGTCGGGCGGGTGGCGGATCGTGCGGACGATGGGGATGAAGATCACCAAGCTGAAGCCCGTGGGCGGCTTCGCCGCGGAGTCCGCGGGCGCGGCCACGCTCTTCGGCGCGACCGCGCTGGGCGTCCCGGTGAGCACCACGCACACCATCACGGGCGCGATCGTGGGCGTCGGCGCGGTGGGCGGCCGGCTGTCGGCCGTGCGCTGGGGCGTGGCCGGCCGCATCGTCTGGGCGTGGATCTTCACGATCCCGGCCTCGGCGCTGCTCTCCGCCCTCGCCTACGCTGCAGCCCGCGCGGTGACCGGAGCGCCCTGAGCGAGGCCGCGGGAGCGGGCCGCAGCAGGGGTACCGTCGCTACGATCAGCGCCGCGCCGCGCCGCCGCCAGCGGCCGCCTGGTCTTTCCCCGCTGCGATCCCCGCGAAGGCGGCCGCGAAGCGGCGCCGGAGATCGGCGTCGTCGATCAGCTTGTCGCGCAGCGCTCGCGACAGCTCGACATGGTAGAACGGCGCGCCGAGCTGGCGAGACCAGCGCGCCTGCACGTTCGTGGCGCCGCCGAGCTTGCTGATATCGGCGGGGTAGGCGAGGACCTTCCCGTCGCTGACGACCGCCCGCAGCGGCGCGAGCAGCCGCTCCAGGTCGGCGCCGGCCCCCACGGCGCTGGCGATGGCGGCGGCGTCCGCCGCGGAGCTGTCCTGGAAGCCGTGCAGCTGGACGGTCGGGATGCCGGGGAAGCTCTGGAGCAGCGCGCGGTGCGCCGACAGGAAGAACGACCGCTCGGCGTGCGCCACGTCCGCGAAGGCGAGCGACGCCGCCAGCCGCTCGCGGGCGACGCGCTCGTCTCGCCGAGCGCCGCCGCCAGCGCCGTGGCCGCCGCCGCCAGCGCCGTGGCCGCCGCCGCCAGCGCCGTGGCCGCCGCCGCCAGCGCCGTGGCCGCCGCCGCCAGCCTCCTGGGATCGCCTGCCCGCCGCCCGAGCGCCGCCGTCATCGCCCTGGGCGTTGCCGCCCGTGATCTTCCCCTCCGTGGCCTTACCGCCCGCGCCCTCGCCCCCGCCGCCCCCGCCGCCCCCGCCTTCCGACCCCTCGTCGTCCCCGACGGCGTCGCCCGGTTTGGGGAGCCCGCCGTACCGGTGCGACGTGTTGACGATCAGCGCCCGCGCCCGCTGCGCCTGGAAGACGGCCAGCGCGATCGGCAGCGTCCCCCGATCGAAGAAGGTGTGCGGCGCCTCGACGACCAGCGGCGCCGCCGGCCCCGCGCGCAGCACGACCACGGCGGCGCCGCGCCGGCGCGGCCCGTCGTCGGACAGCACCCACAGGTCGCGCCCGGGGACCGGCCGCAGGGCGAACCCCGGCGGCGCGGCCGGCGGCGGCTGTCCGTTCTGCGCGGCGAGCCCCGCCGCCGCGACCCACGCGACGTACGGCACGTCCTCCGCGTCGTCCGGCGGCTCCGCGATGAGGTGCCGCCCGCCCTTCCGCAGCGGGGCGATCTGCTCGTCGAGCGCTCCCTGCTCGCCGTCGTCTTCGTCGCGCTGCGCCTCGATCACGGGCCCCGCCGCGGAGTGCCCCGCGCCTGACGCCGCGCCCGGCGTGCTGCCGACGATGCTCCGACACACCCCCTGGGAGCACCCGGCGATCGTGAACAGCACCACATAGCCTGCGCTCTTCATGGGGCGCCCTCGCCGCCGGACTCCGACCACCCCTTCACTTTTCGCACGCCACGGCCCCTGGATCCAGGGCGACGCTCCGCCACCGGACCCGGCCCTCGCGCGGCGACCCCGCTCCTCAGCCGGGACGGTTTGCGCTAGTAGCTCTGCATGCCTCGTCCCTTCGAGCCCGTGGAGGCGCCGCCGCTCGCAGAGCAGGCGGGCCGCACGTTCCCGCGCCTTGTCGAGCTGATGCAGCGGCTCCTCGCGCCCGACGGGTGCCCGTGGGACCGCGAGCAGAGCTTCGCGACGCTCCGGCGCTACGTGCTCGAGGAGGCCTGCGAGGTCATCGACGCGATCGACGGCGGCGATCGCAAGGAGCTGTGCGCCGAGCTCGGCGACCTCCTGCTCCAGGTCGTCTTCCAGGCCGAGCTCGCCCGGGCCGAGGGGGCGTTCGGCCCCGACGACGTCGTCGCGGCGATCTGCGAGAAGCTCGTGCGGCGCCACCCCCACGTGTTCGCGGACGAGAGCGCCGAGAACGCCGACGAGGTGCTCCAGAACTGGGAGCGCATCAAGGCGGCGGAGCGGGCCCGGCAGGGCAAGGACCGCGGGGTGCTCGGCGGCGTTCCCCGCAGCCTGCCGGCGCTGACGCGGGCGCAGCGGGTGGGCGAGAAGGTCGCGCGCGTGGGCTTCGACTGGCCGGACGCGCGGGGCTCGCGCGCGAAGGTGGAGGAGGAGCTCGGCGAGCTCGATCGGGCCTTCGAGAGCGGCGACGCCGCCGCGATCGAGGAGGAGCTCGGCGACGTGCTCTTCGCGCTCGGGAACCTGGCGCGCCACGCCAACGTCGACGCGGAGGGCGCGCTGCGCCGGACGATCGACAAGTTCACCCGGCGCTTCGAGCACGTCGAGCGGCGGGTCGTCGAGCGGCACGGGGGCTGGCCGGCCAGGGCGTCGGACGACACGCTGACCCTGGAGGAGCTCGACGGCTACTGGGACGAGGCCAAGCGCGGCGAGCAGCGGACCTGAGGCGGCGCGGCGGGCGGGGGCGCTCCGTCGAGCGGCGCCCCGGCGCGCGGCGCTCGCGCGGCGGGAGCGGACGCGCGCCGCGCGTAGCTCAGAGCAGGTAGCGCTCCCCCGAATCGGGCAGCACCGTCACGACCGTCCCGTGCACCTTGCGCGCGACCTCCACGGCCGCGTGGACGTTGGCGCCGGAGCTCGGCCCGACGAGGAGCCCCTCCTCGCGGGCGAGCCGCCGCACCATGCGGGACGCGCCCGCCTCGGTCACCGTGAGGATCTCGTCGATGAGCGAGCGCTCGAGGATGGCCGGCACGAACCCGGGGCCGAGGCCCTGGATGCCGTGGGACCCGGGTCCTCGCCCCGAGAGCACGGCGCTCTTCGTCGGCTCGACGGCGCAGATGCGGACCGCGCTGCCCAGCTGCTCCCGGAGCACGCGCCCGCAGCCGGTCAGCGTGCCGCCGGTGCCCACGCCGGCGACGAAGGCCGCGATGTCGCCGCCGGTCTGCGCGAGGATCTCGAGGCCGGTGGCGCGCGCATGGGCGCCGGGGTTCGCCGGGTTCTTGAATTGCTGGCTCATCCAGGCGCCGGGCGTCGCCTCGCAGATCTCGATCGCGCGGTCGACGGCGCCGGCCATGCCCTGGCCCTCGGGGGTGAGGACGATCTCGGCGCCGTACGCGCGGAGGATGTGCCGGCGCTCGACGCTCATGTCCTCGGGCATGACCACGACGCAGCGGTAACCGCGCACGGCGGCGATCATCGCGAGGCTGATCCCGGTGTTGCCGCTCGTCGCCTCGACGATGGTCGACCCCTTCCTGAGCGTCCCTTCGCGCTCGGCGCAGAGCACCATGCCGAGCGCCGCCCGGTCCTTGACGCTGCCGCCCGGGTTCATCGACTCGAGCTTCCCGTACACGACGCCGCCCCCCTCGGGCGAGAGCCGGGCGAGGCGGACGAGCGGCGTCCCGCCGATGAGCGACAGCGCGTCGGGCACGACCGGGCCGACGCGCACGGGGGCGGCGGGCGAGGGAGCCGAGCACGGGTCTGACGAGTCGCACGAGTCGCGCGACTCGCGCGAGCCGCGCGAACCGGACGCGTCGGGCGGGCTCGGCGGGCCGCCCGGAGCTCGAAGGGACGACATCCTGCCAGTGTACACGCGAACAGGGCGTCCTCTAGGGCGCCAGGGTCTAGATCGAGATCTCCGACAGCACCCCGTAATGATCCGAGGCGACGACGCCGTCCTCGATGTCCTGGAGGACGACCCTCGACGAGAGCGGCTTGCCCCGCCCCTGCTTGTCCGGGCCGCGGACGAAGATGTAGTCGATGCGGCGAGGGTACTCGTTCGTGACGGCCGCGAACGGGTTGCGCACGGGATCGAACGTGAACCCGGGGCCCTCACCGGTCTGATCGAACGTGTCGGCGAAGTACACGCTCTTCTGGTTCAGGGCGTGCAGCCCCTTCATGAACCGGATCTCCGTGGCCTCGGGCTGCGCGTTGAAGTCGCCGACGACGATGGGCGGGAGGCCGTCCATGGGCGCCTCGCGCATCACGATCTCGGCCACGGCCGCGACCTGCGCCTCGCGCACGGCGCCGTGGTGGAACTTCCAGTTCAGGTGCGTGACGAAGAAAGGGATCACGCCGCGCGGCGACGCGAGCTCGGCGAACAGGATCGCGCGCTCCTCGTCGGTCTCGCCCGTGGGCAAGGGAAACGCCTGGCTGCGCGCGATCGGCCAGCGCGACAGCACGGCGTTGCCGAAGAGCACGCCGCCGCCGAGGTCGTGCGCCGAGCCGAAGGCGACCTCGTAGCCGAGCCCCTCGGCGATGCCGTCGGCCAGCGACCGGCCTTCGTACGACATCACCTCCTGGAGCCCGACCACGTCGGGCGCGAGCTCGCGGACGCCCTTGCGGATGAGGTCGAGGCGCGCCTCCCACGGGTCGTGGCGGTTCCATATGTTCAGGGTGAGCACCCGCAGGGAATTGCGGGCAGCGATGCCAGAACCTTCATGCGCGGAGCCGCCGGCCCCGGAGCCTGCTCGAGGACGTTCCATGCCGACGGGCTACGCCAGCTGCGCGTCCGAATCCAGCCGTGATACGAAGGTCCCGGCGCAAGCCGCCACCCTTCCGGCGCGGAAGGGCGACCTTGACCGGGAGAACCCTGAATGATCGCGTGTGCTCCTCGAGGGGGGCGGCCTGGATCGGCCTCCTCCCGACCCCGAACATCCCTCCGTCTGGCGAAGGGCCTCCTGCTGCTCGCGCTGCTCGCCGGCTGCGAGAGCAAGATGGAGCCCAAGGAGTGCGACAAGCTCCGCGGCGACGCCTTCGAGATGGTGAACAAGGCGCAGCACTGCAACACGGACACCGACTGCCGCCAGAGCGAGTGGCCGGGCTGCGCGAAGCCCGTCAGCAACGCGACCTTCGACCAGATCAAGCCCATCGCGGAGAGCTACAAGACGGGCAAGTGCGAGGAGCCCAAGGTCGACTGCAAGAGCCCGCCGCAGTCCTACTGCAAGCAGGGGCTCTGCGTGCACCGCGAGCTCGGCACCACGGAGGGGTCGGGCAACACGCCCACCGATCAGATCCAGATCCAGTGACCCGGCGCGCCGCGGCCGCGCCGAGCGCCGCGCCGCGCCGCCCGGCCGGCGCGGCGCGCGCCGCGCTGCCCGGCCGCGCGCCGCGCGCCGCGCTGCCCGGCCGCGGGTAGTGGTCTCATTTGCCCAGAGAGAGTTCACATGAAGGCGGGAAGGCGGGAAGATCATTGAGCTTTTCTTCCCGCCCTCCCGCCTTCATGTTCAAATCCGACCACCACCCGGCCGCGCGGGCCTGAGGCGCGCGCCGCCGAGCGCAAACCGGCGCGCCGCCGCGGTACGCGCTTGACGCGCGAACCCGCAGAGGCCACGCACGCCGCCGTGAGCGAAGGCTTCTATCGCGGCAAGCGCGTCGTGGTGACCGGCGCCGGCGGGTTCATCGGCAGCCACCTCGTCGAGGCGCTGGTCCGGGAAGGCGCGCGCGTGCGGGCGCTCGTCCGGTACACCTCGGGCTCGCGGCGCGGGCACCTCGACCGGCTCCCCGAGGACGTCCTCGCGGACGTGGAGGTCGTCCCCGGCAACGTGGAGGACGCGGGCGCGGTCCGGTCGCTCGTGCGCGGCGCCGACGTCGTCTTCCACCTCGCGGCCCTCATCGGCATCCCGTACTCGTACGTGGCCCCGCAGCAGTACGTGGCGACGAACGTGCAGGGCACGCTGAACGTCCTCGAGGCGGCGCGCGAGCACGGCGCGCGCGTGGTCCACACCTCGACGAGCGAGACCTACGGCACCGCGCGCTACACGCCCATCGACGAGGCCCACCCCCTCACCGGCCAGTCCCCGTACTCGGCCACGAAGATCGGCGCCGACAAGCTCGCCGAGAGCTACCACCTCTCTTTCGGGCTCGAGGTCGCGACGATCAGGCCGTTCAACACCTACGGCCCGCGGCAGTCGTCGCGCGCGATCATCCCGAGCGTGATGCAGCAGCTCGCCGCTGGCGGCGCCGCGCTCCGCATCGGGAGCACCGCGCCGGTGCGGGATCTCAACTTCGTGACCGACACCGTCGCGGGGTTCCTCCTCGTCGGCTCGAGCGCGCGGGCCGTGGGGCAGACGCTCAACGTGGGGAGCGGGCGCGCCATCTCGATCGGCGACCTCGTCCGGCTCATCTTCGAGGTGACGGGCAAGCGCGCGGAGCTCGTGACGGACGAGGCCCGGGTGCGGCCCGACGCGAGCGAGGTCATGGTGCTGCTCGCCGACTTCCGCCGCGCCGCCGAGCTCGTCGGCTACGCGCCGCGCGTGTCGCTCGAGGAGGGGCTCGCGCGCACGTACGCCTATGTCGAGCGCCACCTCGCCGACTACCGGCCGCGCGAGTACGCGATCTGAACACGACGCGGCGCGCGCGGGCGCCCCGCCCGCCGCCGCCGGCTGGATGGAAGGCCATGTGGAAGATACCTCTCAGCGATCTCTCGTTCGGGCCTGAAGAAGCGGAGGCCGCGCGGCAGGTCGTCGCGTCGGGCTGGCTGACCATGGGGGAGCGCACGGCGCAGTTCGAGCAGAAGCTCGGCGAGGCGCTCGGCACCCCGCGGGTGCTCGCCGTGACGAACTGCACCGCCGCGCTGCACCTCGCGTACACGGCGCTCTCCGTGGGCCCCGGCGACGAGGTCATCTGCCCGAGCCTCACCTTCGTGGCGACCGCCAACGCCGCGCTCCTCTGCGGGGCCGACGTGGTGCTCGCCGACGTCGTGGGCGAGGGCGACCTCGGGGTCGACCCGGCCGACATCGCCCGCAAGATCACGCCGAGGACGAGGGCGATCGCGGTCGTCCACTACGCCGGCTACCCCTGCGACATGGACGCGATCTCCGCGATCGCGGCCGAGCGGGGGATCGCGGTGGTCGAGGACGCGGCGCACGCGCCGCTCGCGACCTACCGGGGCAAGGCGCTCGGGACGCTCGGGGACGTCGGCTGCCTGAGCTTCTTCTCGAACAAGAACCTCGCCGTGGGCGAGGGGGGCGCCGTGATCGCGAGGGACGACGCGCTCCACGCGCGCATGCGGCTCCTCCGCGCGCACGGGATGACGACGCTCACCCTCGACCGGCACAAGGGGCACGCGTTCACGTACGACGTCGTGGACGCGGGCATGAACTACCGCATCGACGAGATCCGCAGCGCCATCGGGCTCGTGCAGCTCGGCCGGCTCGCGGCGGGCAACGCGCGGCGGCGGGCGCTCGCGGCGCGCTACCACGAGCGCCTCGCCGCGGTGCGCGGCGTCGGGCTCCCGTACCGCGACTTCTACGCGCGCGGGGTGGGGGAGAGCTCGCACCACATCATGCCGGTGCTCCTGCCCGAGGGCGCCTCGCGCGAGGCCGTGATGGAGGCCATGAAGGCGCGCGGCGTCCAGACGAGCGTGCACTACATCCCGATCCACCGCTTCTCGCACCACGGCGCCTCGAACCGGGTGCGCAAGGAGGGGCTCGCGCGGACGGACGCGATCGCGGGGCGCGAGCTCACGCTCCCGCTCCACCCGCGCATGCAGGACGCCGACGTCGACGCCGTCTGCGAGGCGCTCGCCGCGTCAGTCCGGTAGGTACCGCTGCCGGTTCTTCTCGAACTCGTCCTGCGCCTCGGCGAAGTCGTCGCTCCTGCCGATGTCGAGCCAGTGGCCCCGGAAGGGGAAGGTGGCCACCTGCTCGCCGGCGTCGAGCAGCGCGTGCATGAGGTTGTCGAACCCGAACGGCCTGCCCTCCGGGATGAAGCGCAGCACGCTGCGGCTCATCGCGTAGATGCCCATGCTCACCCAGAACGTGTACGTCGGCTTCTCGCGGAAGCCGACGACGCGCCCCTCGGGGCCGAGGTCGAGCACGCCCAGGTCGATCTTCGAGGCGCGCTCGCACACGGCGACGGTGAGCGGCGCGCCGGCCGACTCGCCCGTGCGGTGGAGCGCCGCGAAGTCGAGGTCGCTGAGGATGTCGCCGTTCATCACGAGGAAGCGCTCCGGCAGGTCGCGCTCGATGACCCGGAGCGGGCCCACGGTCCCGAGCGGCGTCTCCTCGCGCTGGTAGGAGATGCGCAGCCCGTACCGGCCCCCGTCGCCGACGACGGCCTCGATGAGGGCGGCCTGGTGGCCCACGCACATCACCACGTCGGTGACCCCGGCGCGCGCCAGCTGCCGGAGCAGGATCTCGACGATCGTGTGATCGCCGATCGGCATCAGCGGCTTCGGGATAAGGGCGGTGTAGGGGCGGAGCCGGGAGCCTTTGCCGCCGGCGAGGACGACTGCCTTCATGCGGTGACGTATACCCACGCGCCGCTCGATCGGGGGACCATTCCGCAGAATTTCTCGCGCATCCGGCCCGGCCCGCCCTCTCCGATTGACTCTCTTCCGGCTGCTCTTTAGTACTCGGAGAGCGTCCCGCGGCAGGCCAGCCCCTGCGCGGAGCAATTCACCCTTCAGGCGACTTGGGCAGCAATCATGACGATGGTACCCCCGACCCGTACCCCCGCCAGGAAGCGCCGGAAGCTCGGTTATCGAGGCAGCGGCACCTTTGCCATGTGCAGCCCCGGCCCGCTCCCGGGCGGTCCGCTCTTCCGGCAGCTCTGCACGCTCGCCGATCGCTTCGCCGCGTGCCAGGACGACCCGGCCGCGGCGCAGATCGGGAGCGTGCTCTCGCTGCTCGCGCTCTACGCGACGAAGACGAACGACCGGGATTTCCGGTTGCCGCTGGGCTCCTTCCTCATGGACCTCGCCCTCGACGACGAGGCGCGCGCGCGGGCTCGAGCGCCCGGCGCCGCGCCCATCCCGTACGGGCGCCCGCTCCTCGCTCGCTGACCGGGGCTGCGATGAGCGCGCGAGAACTACCGACGCGCCCCGCGGGGCGCAGCAAGCTGACGGCATCGGCCTCGGTCGTGCTGATCGTGAGCGCGAGCGAGCAGCTCGCCGAGCGCTGCCGCCGGCTGGTCTTCGTCGAGGGCGCCGACCTGCTCGCCTGCGACCTCGTGTCCCTGCGCGGGAGCGCCGCCTGGCTCAACCCGCTGGCCATCGTGATGACCCAGGACGTGCGGGCGTTCGACCCGGAGGGGTTCATGGAGCTGTCGCGGCGCATCGGCGCCGAGCTCGTGGTGCTCCCGTCCGAGAGCGTCTCGGACACGCAGCTCACCGCGATGATCACGGCGGCGCTGGACATCGCGCAGCGCCGCCGGACCGACTGAGGGCGCCGGCGCCGGCCTCGTGACGGGGCCGCGCGCGGCGAGGCGGCGCACGGGCGGGACGGCGCCGTCAGTCGCGCGGCGGGAGGACGTCGCCGGACTGGCTCGCCAGCAGGCATCCCTCGTCGAGGCCGAGCTTGCACGCCTTTGTGAACAGCTCGACCGCCTTGCGGCCGTCGCGCTCCACGCCCTCGCCCTGCGCGTGCAGGTGCCCGAGCTCGACGCAGGCGGGGGCGTTGCCGCGCTCGCAGACGCGCCGGAACAGCGCGGCCGCGCGCCCGGGATCGGCGCTCGCGCCCTGGCCGTGGAGGTAAGCCCTGCCAGCCGCGAGGCAGCCGAGGTTCGCGCCCCCGTGGCACGCGCGCGCGTGAAAGTAGAGCGCCGCCTCGTCCGCCCCGCCCGCGCCCTCCGCCGCGTCCGCGCGCGCGAGCCGGTCGTGGTACGCGTCGCCGAGCCGCAGGCAGCCGCGCGCGCTCCCCTCGGCGCACGCGTCCTTGAACAGCCCCGTCGCCCGGTCCACGTCCCTCGAGACGATCGTGCCGCCCAGGTACATCGATCCCAGCGTCACGCAGTCCTCCGTCTGGTGCTCGGCGCAGCCGTTCGTGCAGCCGACGAGGTCGCTCCCCTCGCAAGGCAGCCGCAGCGGCGGCGGGGCTGCTTCGGCCGTGGGCGCGGCGCGCGGCGCCGCCGCGGGGGCAGGCTGGACAGGCGCCGCGGCGTGGCGCGGCGTTGTCGCGGCCGCGCCGCCGCAGCCACAGAGGAAGAGCGCGGCGAGGAGCGCCTGGGCGAGTTCGCGCACGTGCATGCCCGAACTCATGACACACCGGCCGCGCTCTCCCAATGCCGCCCCCGGAGGCGTCTGCCCTGGGCGCCCGGCGGCGCTCCGGGGCTGGTCCCGCGTCGGGCGTCGGTGTAGACGCATCCGATGCCCCTCATGAGCCCTCCTCCGCTGAAGACGCTTGATGAGCCGAACCTCGAGGCGCTCGTCGAGCTGATGTTCCTCGCGGCCTTCGCTGACGGCGAGTTCAGCCAGGAGGAGAAGGTCCATTTCGCCCGGAGCGTCGAGTCGCTCACGGACCGCCGGATCCCCCAGAGCACCATGGACGAGCTCATCCATACGGTCGTGACGCAGCTCCAGCAGGAGGGCCGCGCCGCCCGGCTCGCGTCGCTCAAGGAGCGGCTGCCGAGCCCGCAGGCCCGGAAGGTCGCCTTCTCCCTGGCCGCCCAGGTCGTCGTCGCCGACGGTATCGTCAGGACCAGCGAGCGCGAGCTCTTGCTCGACGTCGCGGCGGCGCTCGAGATCGAGCAGACCGAGGCCGCGGACGTGGTGCGGAGGCTCGCCGCCACGTGAGCGTCCGTCCGCCCTCGGCGCGCCGCGCCCGGCGCGCGCCGGGGGGCCTCCCCGCGGGGGACGCGCGCCGCGGGCGTCGGCGAGCGGCGCGAGCGCCGCGGGGTGAACGGGCGCTGTCGTTTTCGGTTACGATGGCGTCGCCGTGACCTGGTCCTCCACTGGCACGTTCCTGATCCCGTTTCCGGTTCCGGGCTCAGCGCTGACCTCCACCCGGGGCACCTACGTCATCGGAGCGCTCATCGGCGACGGCCAGTACGGCTCGGTCTACGAGTGCAGCGGGCCGTTCGACCAGGTGTACGCCCTGAAGATGCTGCGGCCGGCGAACAAGCCCTACCAGGTCGTCAAGGAGGAGTGGTCGCGCGAGATGCTCCGCCTGGAGAGCTTCCGCCACCCGAACATCGTCTACATCCACGACGCCTTCGAGGTGAACTACCTCTTCTACCTCGCGCTCGAGCGGTGCGACACGAGCCTCCGGGCGCTGCTCGGCACCCCGTTCCAGCCGCCGCTGCTCGTCGAGCTCGCGCGCCAGCTGCTGATGACGCTGCAGTACCTGCACGACAACGGCGTCGTGCACGCCGACCTGCACGCGGGCAACGTGCTCATCTCGCAGCTCGACCACAAGCCGATCGTCAAGCTCACCGACTTCGGCGTGGCCCACCAGCTCGACGGCGTGACCCGCTGGTTCCGCCCGCAGGTCGCGAACCCGAAGATCCTCGTGCCGGAGCTCGTGACCGCGGGCTACACGACGACGCAGAGCGACCTCTACCAGCTCGGGCTGCTCATGTACCAGATGCACACGGGCCAGCCGGCGATCGACGTGAACGCCTCGTACGAGGAGATCACGCGGCAGATCGCCGAGGGCACGCCGCGGCAGAAGGCCGAGGCGCTCGGCACGCCGCTGAGCCAGGTGATCGCCAAGCTGCTGCGCCGCCGCGATGCCTACCGGTACTTCTCCGCGCGCGACGTCTGGGACGACCTGCGGCAGCTCCGCTGGGCGTAGCGCGATCTCCGCATTCTCTGCTGCATCCGGCGCGCCTTCCGGGCTACACCTCGCGCATGGTCGCCTCCGCTACGCCGCGCGTCGTCTCGCTCACGCCGGCGGTCTTCCACCTGCCGGACGCGGTGAACCAGGTCTCGCGCACCTACGGGGAGAGCCCGATCGTCCCGCGCGGGCCCCGGCTCCGGCCGCTGCTCGACCGGGCCCGGCACGGCATCGTCGAGGCCCTCGGCGCGCCCGGCTACGAGGCCATCCTGCTCACCGGCTCGGGCTCGACGTCCATGGCCGCCGTGCTCGGCTCCTGCCTGCGGCGCGACGAGCGGCTCCTCGTCGTCCGCAACGGCGCCTATGGCGACCGGATCTTCGAGTACGCCGGGACGCTCGGCCAGCCGGTGGTCGACATGTGCCTGCCCTACGGCGAGCGCCCGGACCTCGCGAGGATCGAGGCCATCCTCGCCGCGGACGAGGCCGACGCCGTGGCCATCGTCCACGGGGGCACGTCGACGTGCACGCTGAACCCCGTGCCCGAGGTCGGCGCGCTCGCCCGCAAGTACGGCAAGAAGCTCCTCGTCGACGGCATCAGCGCGCTCTTCGTGGAGCCGATGGCGCTCGAGGGCTCCGGCATCGCCGCGGTGATGGGCTCCTGCAACAAGGGCCTCCACAGCCACCCGAACCTGACCGTCGCCCTGGTCCGCAAGGACCTGCTCGCCGAGATGGAGCGGATCCCCGCCCGCGTCCCCAGCCTGGAGCTCTACAAGACCTGGCGCGCGCAGCAGGGCGGCGCGCACCCCTACACGATCGATCCGATGAGCCTGTGCCAGGTGATCGCGGCGCTCGACCACCTCGCCGCCACGGGCGGCGTCGCCGGGCGCCACGCCGTGTACCAGGCGCGCTGCGCGATCCTGCGGCCGGGCTACGAGCGGCTCGGGTTCGCGATCGCGCGCTGGGAGAACATGCCGCTCCAGTCGATCGGGACGGCGCTGCACATCCCCGCCGGCAGGACGTACGACGAGATGGCGAGCCGGCTCGCCAGCGAGCCGGTCGACGGCCACGTGTTCGAGATCTACGCGGCCCAGGGGAAGCTCTCGAGCCAGCTGTTCCGGATCTTCCACATGGGCGAGTACCCGCTCGAGGTCTACGAGATCTTCCTCAGGGCGCTCGCGCGCGTCGTCTGAGCGCGGCGCCTGCGGCTCACCCGCTGCGTTCGGCGCTCGCGCGGGTCGTCTGAGCGCGGGACCTGCGGCTCACTTCGCCTCCTTGGGCGCTTCCTTCTTCTCGGCCGGCGCGGCGGCAGGCTTGTCGCCCTTGGCCTCGGCCGGCTTGGCCGCCGGCTTCGCCGCCTTGTCGGACGCGGGCGCGGTCTTTCCGGCCTTGTCGTCCGCGCCCTTGGCCGCGTCCTTCGTCTCGTCGCCGACGCCGAGCAGCTCGATGTCGAAGACGAGCGTCGCCTTGCCCGGGATCTTCGGCGGGCTGCCCGCCTCGCCATAGGCGAGGCGCGACGGGATCGTGAGCTTGCGCTTGCCGCCCACCTTCATCCCGACCACGCCCTCGTCCCAGCCCTTGATGACCTCCGTGTTGCCGAGGGTGAAAACGAACGGCTCCCGGCCGACGGACGAGTCGAACTCGGCGTTGTTCTTGAGCAGGCGCCCCGTGTAGTGGACGCGGACCTTGTCGCCGTCCTTCGCCTCCGGGCCGGTGCCCACGACGAGGTCTTCCTTGACGAGGTCGGCCGGCTCCGGCTCGGCGGGCTTCACCGCCGGGATGGCGCTGCCCGGCGGCAGGTCGGGCTCGGGGACCTTGTCCTCACAGCCCGCGACCGGGCCGAGGACGACAGCAGCGCAGGAGAGGGCGAGGACGATCTGGAGAGGCTTCATGGCGCCACGTCTTACGCACCCGGCGCGGAGCGATCAACGGTCACCCGCCGCTCCCCGGCCCCCCTCCGTCCCCCTCCGGCCCCGCCGGGTCCCCCCGGCCGGGTTTCCGTTGCAGCGCTCCGGCCCGCGCGGTTAGGGTGCCGCCACCTTGGCTCGCGCGTTCTCCGTCGCCGCCCTGGCGATCGCCGAGGGCGGCGCCAATGCCGTCGGCGCGGTGCGCTTCACCTGCGCCGAGACGGAGCTCGAGGTCGAGCTGGTGCGCGTCGCCGGCTACGCCGAGGGGTTCGCCCTGGGCGCCGTGGCGGCGCCGGTCCGCTTCGGGGTGCCCTACACCGCGATCCGCGGCCTCTTCCGGCGCGGCAAGGCGCTGTGCGTCGCCCTCGATCCATCCGCGTGCTCGCCGCACAACTGCTTCGTCCTGGCGCGCTTCGAGGGCGACCTCCCCGGCGTCCCCGGCGTCACCTCGCCGGCGGCGATGGAGGCGATGGAGAGCGCATACCGCGCGCGCCTCCGCGCCCGCATGGCGAGCTGGATCGCGCCGGCGCCGCTCGGCGTGCTCGCGGCCGCCTTGTCGCCCGACTACCTCGCGAGCGGCCCCCTCGGGACCGCGTCGCTCGCGGTCCTCGTCGCGCTCGCGACCTGGCTCGCGCTGCGCTTCACCGCGCGGCTCGCGACCTGGGGCGGGCCGCCCTCGGACCGCCTGCGCGACGCGCTCGTGGCCGAGATGTCGCGCCACATGGGCTTCGCTTCCGAACGGCTCGCGGCCCCGGCCCCCGGCCAGGCGGCGGCGCCCGTCTTCGCGCCCCGGCCGACGCCGCTCGCCGCGCCGCCGGGGCGCGGGCGCGAGCGCGGCGGCGAGGAGGGGTTCGAGGCGCTCCCGCTGCGGGCCCGCGTCGTCGTGCCCGCGGCGCTCGCCGTGGTCGGCATCGTGGCGACGATGGCGTTCGTGCAGCGGTTCGCGGCGCCCCGCGAGCTGCCTCCGGGCGAGCGGCAGGCGGCGCGCGGCGTCGGGCAGGCGGCGCGCGGCGCCGCCGCCGCGCTCCTCGCGGGCGAGGCGCAGGAGCGCGCCGAGCCGTCGTTCCCGCACTGCCTGTGCGACCGCGCCGACTCGCCGCTCTGGCGGGGCGGGGTGCCGATCCTCAGCGTGCTCGGGTCGACCGGGCCGGACGACGGCGCGGGGGTGATCGCGCCGATCCTGAAGCGGGAGAGGGCGGACGACGAGGACGGCGAGGCCCGCGACGAGCGAGAGGAGGCCGGCGAGGCGGGCGACGAGGCGGGCGACGCCGGCGCGGCGCCGGGCGACGCCGGCCCGGACGGGGGCGGGCGGCCGCCGCGGCCGGCGCGCGGGCGCTACGATTTCGAGCTCGCGGTCGTCAACAACAGCGGCGCTCCGGTCAGCGATTTCCGCGTGCTGCTCACGTTCGCGCGGCGCGATCGCCAGGGCGAGCGCGCCGGGATCACCGAGCGCGGCCTGTTCTGGGAGGGCGCGCTCGGCCCGGGGCGCGCGGTGAAGTGGCACGTCGAGGCGCCCGGCACGGAGGTGAAGATCGAGCCGGGCGTGACGGGCATGCTCGACGGCGAGACCGGAGTGGCGTCTCCCGACGCGTTCTTCGAGCTGACGCGCGCGC
This sequence comes from Sorangium sp. So ce1153, assembly GCF_051521595.1. Classification (NCBI taxonomy): domain Bacteria; kingdom Pseudomonadati; phylum Myxococcota; order Polyangiales; family Polyangiaceae; genus Sorangium; species Sorangium sp. So ce1153. The sequence continues at coordinate 8,257,756 of NZ_CP150361.1, read as the reverse complement.
GCTACCGCGTCGTGCGCATCCACGCGGCGATGATGCTCGCGTGGCTGCGCGACCCGCGCGCCCGCGACGCGCTCGTCGCCCTCCTGCCCGCCGCGTCCGCCGAGGAGGCGAAGCTCGAGCGGATCCGGCGCGCGACGGCGGACGTCATCCCGTGCTCGGTCGCGGTGGAGGACGGGCAGCTGCGCGCGTGCCTCTTCAACGGCGGCGTGGCCCCTGTGCGCGGCGTCACGCTGCGCGAGGTCGCGGCGGGGGAGGGCCAGACGCCGCGCGCCTGGCCCGTCGCGGCGCCCCTGCCGATCCACGAGGGGGTGGAGGTGCGGCTGCCCCTGGAGGGGGGCGCGGCCCCCGAGGAGCTCGAGGTGGTGCCGCAGGGCCGATGAGACGATGATGAGGGGATGAAGAGGGGCTCCCGGGCCGCGCTCGCGCTGGTCACCACGCCCGCCGCCGCGCTGGCGCTGCTCGCCGGGGTCCCCGAGGCCGCCGCGTGGGCGCCGCTCGACCTCGAGGTCGTCCCCCGCTGGCCCGAGCTGCCGGTCCGCTACCACATCAGCCGGGGCTCGATCCCGGCGCCGCTCGCGGGGTTCGCGGCTGCCGGCATCGAGGCGGGGTTCGCGGCCTGGTCGAGCCCCGCGTGCACGGCGTGGGAGACCGAGCTCCTCGGCGACACGGACGCCAGCTACGACGCCGGCGACGGCAGGAACGTGTTCCTCTGGATCAGCGACGGCTGGCCCGACGCGCTCGGCGCCGTCGACTCGGTCATCGCGATCACGATGCCCGTCTGGGATCGCGACGGCGTCATCGCGGACGCCGACATGGTGTTCAACAACGTGGGCTTTTGCTGGAACGACAGCGGCGAGGGCGACTGCATCGACGTGGCGTCGATCGCCACCCATGAGGAAGGGCACTTCCTTGGCCTCGGCCACACGAACGTGCGCGGCGCGACGATGCTGGGGTTCTATCCGGGCGGCACGTCGGCGCGCACGCTCGAGGAAGACGATATCGAAGGGGTCTGCGCGCTTTACCCGATCGGCGGGACGGCTGTCGCGAGCTCGGGCGCGACGGCCGGCGCGGGCGGTGCGGCCGGCGCGGGCGGGGTGGGCGGCGCGGCCGGCGCGGGCGGGGTGGGCGGTGCGGCCGGCGCGGGCGGCGGCGCGCCGGGGATCGGGGACAAGCCGACGCGCGGTGGCGTGGATGATGCCGAGGGCGACGCCGGCTGCTCCTGCTCGACCGGCGGCGGGCGGCCGGGCGCGCGGGGGGCGCTGCTGCTCGCCGCGCTCGGCGCGCTGCTGTCGCGCCGGTGCCAGCGCCAGCGTGCGGGCCAGAGCGTGCGCGAGCGGCAGCGGGCCGTTCAGGCCAGGTGCGCGCGGTCCCGGCTCGTCGTGGACGGTGGGGTGGTGGCCCAATTTGCCCCGGAGTGATTCACATGAAGGCGGGAAGATCATTGATCTTTTCTTCCCGCCTTCCCGCCTTCATGTTCAAATCCGGCCACCACCGACGGTGGAGCCGCTCCAGCCCGGGACAGAGCGGTCCCCGCGTGGCCGTGCGGACGGGGCCGCTTTACAACCCAGCGCAGCCGGGGCAAACGTGCCGCCATGCCCGAGCCGAGCACCGCAGCGTTCGACGCGGGGGTCGCGAGCGCCCTCCGCTCTCTTGGGGCCGACGGCTCCGCTCCCGCCCTCGATCCGCTCGGCGACCCGGCCGGGGCGGCGCGCGCTCTCTCGGCGGCGGGCGGCGCGCCGCTGCTCCTCCGCGTCGCGCCGGAGCTCGGCGCGCCGCAGCGCGACAAGGAAGCGGCCTTCGGCCCGGCGCCGCGCGACCCCGTCTGGCTCCGCGTCGAGCGCGGCGCGAGCGCCGTCCAGCTCGCGCCCCTGCGGCTCGCGGGCGCCGGTCCGGCGCGCGGCGCGGGCGGGGCAGGGGAGGCGGCGCCCGAGGCGCGCGACGCCGTGCGCGTCGAGGTGATCGCGGCGCAGCGCCCGTGCTGCGGCGCCGCCTCGTGCACGCGCGAGCGCACCTACGTCGCCGCCTGGCTCGCGCTCGCGGCGCCCGCATCCTCGGCCGGGCGCAGCGCGGCGGAGCAGCGCCTGCTCGTCGCCGAGGCGCAGGATCTCGAGGCCGCGCGGGCGGAGGCGCTCGTCGAGGCGGTGGCGGCGCCGCTCGCTGTGGCGCTGCGCGTGCCGCTCGAGACGGCGCGGGGTACCGAGCCGCCGGACGCCATCGCGCCGCGGCCCCTCCCGGAGCCCGCGCCGGAGCCGGCGCCCGCGCTCTCGGCCGTCGCGCTCTCGCGGTTCGCGATCCGGAGCGAGGGCGAGCTCCTCGTCGTGCGGGACCACGCGAGCCAGGGCCCGCGCGGGTCCGCGACCCGCAACGCGCTCATCGGCGGCTTGCTGCTGCTCGCCGCGCTCGCCCTGTGGATCCAGGTCATGCGCAGCGTCGCCGCCGGCGACAGCGGCATCGCGATCGGCGTCGGCAGCGGCGCCGCGCTGCTCTCGCTCGCGGGCTACGCGTTCCTCGGCGTCGCCCGGTTCTCGTCGCGGTACGCGGCGCGCTCCGCCCCTGTCGCGTCGTTCGGGCCGGGCCGCTTCGTCGTCGCCCCCTGGGTGAGCCGCACCGGCGCGATCGATCTGCGCCCCGAGGGCAGGCTCGGGGCCGCCATCTCCGCCGGGGAGGTCCACGGCGTCCAGGTGCAGCCCCGCGGCGACCGCTTCGCCGTCGAGATCGACACCGACCACGGCCCCATCGACGCCCTCCTCACCGGCCGCGAGGACGTCGCGCGCTACTGGCGCGACGCCATGGACCGCGCCGTCGCCTCGGTGCGCCACCCCGGCGGCCCCTCGGCCCGGCAGCGCCTCCGGGCGCGCTCCCAGACGCAGCAGGCCGCCGCGGCGGGCTGAGCCATCCGCCGCGAAGGCTCCTGCCGGCGCGCCTGCGGCGCACCCGGGCCCGCCGGCGCAACCTCATCCCGACGTCGCTCCAGGCCAGCGCGGGCGGGCGCCCCCGCTACTCCTGTCGGCCCACCGCCGCCCGCGCGCTCCGGCGAGATCGCCCCCGGGGCGAAAAAAGATGTCCGCCGCGGCGCCCCTCGAACGTCGCAGGGGCGAAGTTCCTGGCAAGGAGACGTCGACGCTTCCGGGAACCTGAGCTCCCTCGTCTACCAGGACAGGTCGCGGTGGGACCAGCAGCTCCTCGCCGAGGGCGGGCGGCTCCTCGACCTCTCGGCCACGGGGCCGGAGCTGACCGAATACCACGTCGAGGCCGCGATCGCGTCCGTTCATGCGAGCGCGCCCCGCGCGGAGGACACGCGCTGGGGGACGATCGTGTCGCTCTACGACACCCTGATGACGATCCGTCCTTCCCCGGTCGTCGCCCTGAACCGCGCCATCGCCGTCGCGCAGCACGAGGGCCCCGAGCGCGGCCTCGAGGAGATCGCCGCCATCGAGGGGCGCGATCGCCTCGCCGCCTACCCTTTCTATTTCGCCGCGCTCGGCGAGCTCGAGCTCCGCCGCGGGCAGCGCGATGCCGCGGCCCAGCACTTCCGGGCGGCCCTGGCGCTCGCGCGCAACGCGATGGAGCGCCGGTTCTTCGAGCAGCGCCTCGAGGCGTGCGGCGAGGCGGCTCCTTGACCCGGTCCGCGGTGTAGAGAAGGTGCCGAGAGCGCGCGTCGACGCGCTCGTCGCGCCGGGAGCAGCAGCCCACTTTTCGAGCCAGGCCCGGGAAAGGTGATGAAGGAATGGGTCGCGGTGCAAGGCGCCGAGGAGGACTGGCTCGCTCTCGCCCGAGAGGAGCTTGCCTTCGTCAAGGCGACCGCCCGGTGACGACGCCCCTCTGCTAGCGCCGCGTGGCCGAGGGAGCCGGTGGAGGAGGCCCCCCTGCCCGCGGCATCAGCCCCTCCATGAGCAGCCCGCTGATGAGCCCCGCGAGCTTCGCTGCCTCCACCGGCTTGTCGAACCGTCCGAGCTGTCCCTGCGTCAGGAGCACGGCGAGCCCGTGCATGCTCGACCACAGCACGAGGGCCAGCTGCATCGGATCGCCCCCGCGCAGGATCCCCGCGGCCTGCGCTTCCGCGAGGGAGTCCATCGTCGCGCGATGGCCCTCGGCGCGCGCCCGCAGGAGTTCCGGGGCGCTCTCCTTCACCGTGTCATAAGGCGCGTACATCACGCGGAAGGCCGCCGGGCGCTCGACCGCGAAGACGACGTACGCCTCCGCGATCGCGCGGAGCCGCGCGATCGGGTCCGCCCCGGCTGCCGCCACGCGCGGCGCCAGGAGCTCCCCGAAGGCGCGGAAGCCCTCGACCGCGACGGCCGCCAGGAGCTCTTCCTTCGTCTCGAAGTGACGGTACGGAGCGCGGGGGCTGACCCCGAGCTCGCGGCCCAGCGCGCGTAAAGAGAGGTCCTCCGCCCGCTGGTGCTCGAGCGCGCGCAGCGCAGCATCGATGAGCGCCTGCCGGAGGTCGCCATGATGGTAGGTGCCAGATTTCTTCCTCCTCACGCTGGACATTTCGCTCCTCGAGTATACAGTGAATACATGTCGAATCTGGACATGCCCCCAAACCCGCCGACGAACACGGCCGCGCCCCCGAAAACGCCCCCAGATAAGCCGACAAACACCCCCCCAGACACGTCGACGAACACGGTGCCTTTTCACCTGGCCGGCGCCTTCGCGCCCGTGCGCGAGGAGCGGACCCACGTCGATCTCGACGTCGCCGGCGAGATCCCGGCGGATCTCCGCGGCACGTACGTACGCAACGGGCCGAATCCCCGGACCGGCTGGTCGCCCGCGTGGTTCGCCGCGGAGGGGATGCTCCACGGCGTGCGCCTGGAGGACGGCCGCGCGCGCTGGTACCGGAACCGCTGGATCGCTGGCGCCTACGCCAACACGAGCGTTGTCCGGCACGCCGGGCGCATCCTCGCGCTCGTCGAGGTGCAGCGGCCGGTCGAGGTGACCGCCGAGCTCGAGACCGTGGGGCCCCACGACTTCGGCGGAGCGCTCGGCAACGCGATGACGGCTCACCCGAAGATCTGCCCCCGCACCGGCGAGCTCCTCTTCTTCTCCCAGGCGCCCTCGCGTCCGCATCTCACGTACTATCGCGCAGACGCCGCCGGCCGCGTCGTCCATCGCGCGGCGCTCGACGTCCCCGCGATGACCTTCATGCACGATTTCGCGATCACCGCGCGGTACGTCGTCTTCCTCGTCCTCCCGGTGCTGCTCGGGGACGTGCGCTCCGCGGTGCCGCTCCGGTGGGACGACGGCTTCCCCGCCCGCATCGGCGTCCTGCCCCGCGACGGCGGCGGCGACGACATGCGATGGTTCGACGTGGCGCCGTGCACGATCAGCCACACAGTAAACGCCTTCGAGGAGGGCGGCACCGTCGTGCTCGACGCGGTGCGCGCGCCGCGGATCATGGCGCCGCACGCCCTCCACCGGTTCACGCTCGACCTCCGCAGCGGCCGCGCCGCGGAGACGGAGCTGGATCCGCGGTTCCTCGACTTCCCGCGCGTGCACCCGGCGGTCGTCGGCGCCCGCCATCGCCGCGCGTACACGACCGAGCTCTGCGACTTCGGCCCCGACGGCAGCTTCTCGCGGACCGTCGCGCGCCAGCACGATCTCGAGACGGGCGCCGCCGTCGCGCACGATTTCGGGGACGACGCGATGCCCGGCGAGTGCGTCGTCGCGCCGCGGCCGGGGAGCGACGCCGAGGACGACGCCTGGGTGATCCTGTTCGTCCACCGCCGCGACGGCTCCGCGACAGAGCTCGTCATCCTCGACGCGTCCAGGTTCGCGTCGCCGCCCGTCGCCCGCGTCCGCCTGCCGTGCCGCGTCCCGTTCGGCCTCCACGGCGAGTGGCTCCCCGACGCGGCGGCCTGACGCGACGCGGGGGCGGCGCGACGCCTCCGCCTGAGCGGCGCCGGGAGCCCCGTCACGGCCCTTGTTCTGGTCGTCTCAGGAGGGCTGCGTGCGCGACGTGCCGCGGTAGGTGATCTGGCCGCCTGTCTTCGACAGCGCGTAGGCGAACCCGAGCTCCAGGGTCGAGCGGGTGACGACGCCCCCGACGTCCGCGCCCTGCTCCACCATCAGCCGCGCCGCCGCCGGCGTGACGCCGACGAGCACGACCTCGGCGCCGAGCAGCCGCGCCGCCCGCGCCGCCCGCAGGAGGTGCTCCGTCGAGGCGGCGTCGACGACCGCCATCCCCGTGACATCGACCAGCACCACGCGGGCGTGACGCTCGGTGATGTCCTGCAGCATCGACTCGATGAACCGGCCGGCCCGCTGCGCATCCATCGTCCCGATGACCGGCATCACCAGGATGCTCCGCGCGATGGGCACGACCGGGCTGGAGAGCTCGCGGATCGTGTCGAGCAGCGACTCCTGGTGCCGGTTCGCCTGCTCGAGCTCGTGGGTCCGCTCCGTGATCCGGTGGACGAGCTGCGCGTTCTCGAGCGCCACGGCCATCGTGTCGGCGACGCGCTCGAGCAGCGCGAGCTCCTCGAGCGAGCACGCCTCGCGGCGCCCGCTCTCCAGGACGAGGACGCCCAGGGGGATCCCGCTCGCGAGGAGCGGGACGCCGACCAGGGTGCTCACCCCCCTCCTGCGCGCCTCGGCGACGTCGGGCGCGCCATCGAGCTCGCTCGAGCGCGCGTCGACGATGATCGATCCGGCGTTGCTCAGCACCTGTCCGACCAGCGACCCCGGGTCGAGGGGGGCGCGCTCGTCGCGGAAGCCCTCCTCCCCCGCGTTCAGGCCGGCGACGAGGATCTCGATCGGGCGGCTGGCCTGGGTGAGCCGGCGCCTCCGCTTCGTCGCCTTGCGGCTCGCGTCCAGGGTCAGGTAATCGGAGAGCGCGATGGACCAGGGCGTGCGCTCGAGGGTCACCGTATCGACGCCGGTGTCGATGAAGCGCAGCGCGGACGCTCCCCCGGGCCCCGCCCGCGTGGGCAGCCCGGCCAGGGCCGCCTCGACGCCCTGGAGCGCCATGTCGCAGAGCACCTGCACCGCGCGATATCCCCACTCGTGCTCGCGCTGGACGATGGCCGCGTGAATGGTGCCCTCCCGGAGCATCGCGACCGTGTCCGTGAGGAGGTCGAACGTGACGATCTTGAGCCTCCCCGCCTGCCCCAGCTCCCTCGCGGCCGCTGCCCACAGCGGGCCGTTCGCCGCGCACACGCCGAGGGCGCCGGCGATACCTTCTCTCTCGACGGCCTCCCGGACGAGCCGCAGGCCGGCCGCCTCGTCGTAGTGATCCTCGGTCGGCGGCAGCACGTCGAGGGACGTGCCGGAGAGCGCCGCGCGGAACGCCGCGATGCGTTCCATGGCATTGACGCTGCGGAGCGAGAACGTCTGCACACCGACCTTGCCCCCCTCCGGGAGCAGCCGCGCCATCAGCTGCCCGGCGAGCCGCCCGGCCGCCGCGTTGTCGATGCCGATGTAGGCCGTCGCGCTGCTGCCGTCGACGGGCGGCGTGTCGAGCGCGATGACCGGAATCCCGGCCGCCGTCGCGCGCCGGATCGCCGGCTCGATGACCTCGGGGTTGATCGGCGAAACGGCGATGCCGTGCACGCCCCGGTCGATGGCCTCCTCGAGGAACTCGCGCTGGGCGATGTCGCCGCTGCTGTCGCTGGCGATGGTGGCGATGCGGACGTCCACGTGGACGCCGAGGTTGCGCCCCGCGACGAGGGCCCCGTCGCGGATGTTGTTCCAGAACGCCACCGGCGGCCGCTGCGGGGCGCGGTAGATGCGCGTCTCGCGGCCGGCGGCGCCGCCGTGCGAGGAGGAGCCGCCGCCGGGAGCGTCGCCCAGCAGGACGAGGTGCACGGAGCTCCACTGCGGCCGGATCTGCACGCTCTTGATGCCCTTCGAGATCAGCTCCACGAGCTCGTGCGGGCTGGTCCGCGCGGACACGGCGTTCAGCACCGCCTCGAGCACGCGCGTCTCCTGGGCCGCCTCGGCCTTCTCGTTGTAGAGGTCACGCCGCTCCAGCGCCGCCCCGGCGCTGTCCGCCAGCGAGACCAGCCGCGCCCAGCGCTCGTCCAGAGGCGCCTTCCCGTCCGGCTGCTCGACGGCGAGCACGCCGACCACCTGTCCCTGCACGCGCACCGGCGCGAGGACCATGACCGCTCCGGCGGGCGCGAGGTGCAGCGCCGGCGCGTCCGGCAGGTGCGCTCGGTACCACCCGGCGGCCGCCGTGACGACCGCGCCGTCCGCGGAGTCCAGCATCGAGAGCGCGCTGGCCGGCCCCGCGTCGACGAGGACCTGCGGCGCGCTCGGCAGCTCGCCGTCGAAGCCGACGGAGACCCTGTGGACCAGCCGCTCTCGATCTCGGGTCAGCAGGCTACCGCGCCGCGCGGAGGGCAGGGTGCCCACGGCCTCGTTCACGAGGCGATGGAGCGTTGCAAACAGATCTAGGCCAATGCTCATTCGCGTGTCGCCCACAACCGACCCCGAGGACGGCGAGGCGCCCACCAGCAGGCGCGAGGAGCGGCGTCGCGTCAAGGGGCGACCCAGCCGCGTCGGACGCCGCTCGCCTCACCCTCGTGCGCCCGGGGGCGCGCTTCGTCTCGCCGAAGATCCGCGCCTTCCGCGATCACCTGCTCGACGCGTCCGGCGTCCGCGGCCGGCGCGAGGCCTCCGCCTGAGCGGCGCGCGCGCCCGCGGCCGGCGCGATCCCGGGGAGGCAGCCTCCGGGCCCAACGCACCGCATCGCGGTGGGCCGACCCTTCCTTATCTCCCTCCCGGACGGGCATGGGCCGTGCTCGTGCCGGAGCACCGGAGCACCACCGGCTGATTCTTGGAAGCGACGCGGGCCGCAGCGCCCCCGTTCGGGTACTTCGTAAATACTCTTGCCTAAGCCTCTGCTTCGATGTAAAACATACGAGCTTCGAAATCCCACCTCGGGTGTGGAGGTGATGACTCCACCCTGGTCTCGAGGCGGGCCGCAGCACGTCCCGTTGATGGGACGGCCGAAGACTTGGGTTCACGCGGGGGGCGTCCGCGCGACCAGGCTGAGAAAGGCTTGGGGCGAGGCGCTTCGAGTGCGCGGGCTTGGAGCATTTTTCGGGAGGACGACAATGAGCCGGAAACCGATGATCTTGGGATTCATGGGCAACCGCGGCAGCTTTCCCACGGAGTTCGCCGTGGAGGGCGCCCAGGCCACGGCCTCCGTGGTGCGGGAGCTGCTCGGCGATGCAGTGGAGTACGTCGACCTGGGCAATGTAGAGACTTATGCAGACGCCAAGCGTGCCGCCGCGGAGGCGCAGGAGCACCGCGCCGGGGTGGACGGCGGCGGGGCCATCGGGGTCGTCTGCTCGATGTACAATTTCTCGGACGAGAACGGCATTCGGGATTTCCTGCGCCTGGCGGATCTGAACGTACCCGTCTTGATTCACACCGAGCCCGACGTGCGCGGTAAGGGCAAGATGGGCCAGCGAGGGCGTCGGGACGGAGCTTGTGGTCGCTTCTCCGCGACCAATGCCCTGCGCCACATCGGCTATCCCTACACCCTCACCTCGAAGCACTGCGAAGCGGTCGACTCGGTCGCCTTCGCCGACGACCTACGGGCGTTTCACGCCACCTGCGTGCTGGTCTCCAAGTTTCGTCGGCGAGGGCGAGGCGTGCGCCTCGGCCTGGTCGGCTCCGGGCCGGACGATTTCCAGACCGTGACCACCGTGTCCACCGAGCTGCTGGGGCACCTGGGCTTGAACACCGTGGGGCTGGAGCTGATTGCCCTCGATCGCCAGATGCGCAACGTGTCACCTTCGCGCCTGTCCTCGAAGAAAGACGAGATCCGCGAGCACTTCGGAGCCGAGGAGGTGCCCTCGGCTTCGCTGGACGCCATCGGGCGAATGGGCGTCGTCTTCGACCGCTTCGTCGAGGAGAACGACCTCGACGGCATCGCCGTGCGCTGCTGGACGGAGATGCAGAAGTACCAGGTGGGAGGCGAGGTGGGGGTCATGCCTTGCACTTGCATGAGCATGCTCTCCGAGCGCCTGCTGCCCGCCGCCTGCGAGACCGACATTGCTGGTTGGATGGGCATGTACATGCTGCAGAGCGCCTCGGGGCTGGTCCCGGTCCTGGGGGACTGGAACAACATGTTCGACGACGAGAGGCAGGAGGTGGATCTCTTCCACTGTGGTGTCTGGGCCAAGAGCGTGATGCACCCAGGCTCCAGGATCACCGAGCACCAGATCCTGGCGGACGTGGTGGGGCGGGAGAACAGCTGGGGAGCCATCGACGGAGACCTCAAGCCCGGCACCTGCGCGTTTCTGCGCCCCTGTACCAACGCGCGTGAGGGCAAGATCTTCATGTACGGCGGCGTGGGCCAGGTGAAGGAAGAGCGCATTCAGACCTTCGGAACGCGCGGGCGCGTGTACATCCCGGAGATCCAGGGGCTCTTCCGCTACATCACTGATCCGCGACGGGCGGTGGAGCACCACGCCGCGTTGGTCGTGGGGACTCGTCGCGCCATCGCCACGACGATGAAGGCCGTCCGAGACGCGTTGCCTTACATCAATGCCCAGGCGGGGCTCAACGGTTCCGGCCTGGAGCTCGTCGAGTATTACGAGCACAATACGGTCGAGCAGCTGTGACGGGAGTCCGGCGCCCGGGGCCGCTGCCGCTCCCCAGGGCACCTGGTTCACCGCCAGCTCTGGAGGTGGGCAGTGACGGACGAGAAGGTCAGCGCGCCGCGCGCCGAGGCGCGTGCGGCGCGGTCAAGAGCGGCGCGGTGACCGTCGTGTGTAGACGGCCATCGCGAGCACTCCGCGCCAGCACGCAAGCTGCCGTCGGGCCGGGGCAGGCTCCGCCTCGTGACCGAGCCGGCGTCCGGGTTGAAGCGTCCCCACCGGGCGCCGGAGCCGTCTCCGGCATCGCCCCCGGTCCAGGCCGCGCCGCCCCCGCTTCCCGATCCGCCCCGCGGTCCGGTCCAGCTCGATCTGTTCTCCTGGAAGCCCGACCCGTCCGACACGCCGGAGGGGTAGGACCCAGATCCAGCCAGTCCCCCCAGTGGCCGGATCCGGCCGCCAGCGTTTTTTCTGACCCGGGAGGCTGTGGACAGGCTCCGGGTCAGTTTTTTCTGAAGCCGGAGGCTGTGAACAGGCTCCGGCGTCAATTTTTCTGAAACCGGCGGCTGTCACGAGCCGATGGCGTCGAGGTAGGACAATTCGATCGGGTTGCGGCCGATTTTCGTCACCCGTTCGGGGTGCGCGTAGGAAGAAGAAGCCGGATCGCAGCGCGAGGAGGTGTGGCGCGGCCGATCGAACCAGCGCACCAACTTGATTTATTCCGTTCCTGTGCTGTACAATACGTCCCTGCTCTTCCGTGGGACACGGCGTCCTGCTTTCAGAACGGCAGAGGGAGAAAAATGGATTCCGTAAATCTGCCTTATTTCGACAGGATCCTGAGCGCTGTCCAGCAGGAGCCCGATTCGGAAGCAGTGCAGGCGTTCGGCACACGCCATGTTCACTGGGGTTACTTCTCCTCGCCTGATCTCGCTGACCCTTCGACACCGGAGATGCTCGCTGCCGCGGAAGCCATGTCCCAACGCATGTCCGCCATCGCAGGGGTTGCGGACGGCGCGCGTGTCCTCGACGTGGGTTGCGGGTTCGGCGGCACGATCGCCAGCATCAGCGAGCGTTTCAACAACGTCGAACTCGTGGGGCTCAATATCGATGGCCGGCAACTCGCCCGTGCGCGAGAGCTCGTCCGGCCGAGGCCCGGAAACAAGATCGAGTTCGTCGAAGGTGACGCGTGTCGCTTGCCCTTCCCCGACGCGTCGTTCGACGCGGTGCTTGCCGTGGAGTGCATCTTCCACTTTTCGAGCAGGCGCAGGTTCTTTCAAGAAGCGCGGCGCGTCTTGAAGCCCGGCGGAAAGCTCGCCGTCTCCGACTTCGTTTCGCTCACGCGCATGCTTCCCTTCACCATTCCTCTGCACGTCGCCAATCTGGTGAACAAGAAGCATTTCTATGGCGCCCTGAACCCGCTGATGTTCACCCCCTGGGCTTACCGCTTGCTGGCACAGAGGTCTGGTTTCCATCAGATTTTGGATGAGGACGTCACGCCGAACACGGTTCCAACCTATCGCTTCATGGCGCGTATGGCGAACAACGAGGCGGGAAGAGCAATGACCCGCGTGCAAGAAGCGATAGCCAAGTGGGGCATCATTCGGTACCGGCTGATGAGTTTCGTTGCTGCATGACCTTGGTCGCGCAGCGCGTGCGCTGCCCCCGCCGAGATTTCCGCTACTGCGTTTCGCGGGGGGGCTCGCGCCAGATTCGCGGTGGCGCGCCGCCGTCGTCCCCGGCGATGCCCGTGCGGACGCAGACGGCACGCGCGTGAGCTCGAGTGTGGCAGGCCGCAAGGTCCACGTCACGCCGGACTGGGCCGTCGCGTCGCTCCGGAACGAGCCGTCTCGTCCGTCGGAATACGCACCGAGGCAGCGTTGCGGCAGGCTTCAGGACGATCGCGCCGTCGTACCAAGCGTGACGAGAAGCTCATCGAGCTGCTCGAACGTCTCGCCCATCCCGCTGTACGCGCCCGAGGCCAGGGCGGCGTCGCGCGCTTGCTTCGATCGATAGAGCTCGTGCAGCACCTGCAGCGTCTTGCCGCCTTTTTCCTCGAGGGTCACGGTCGTGACGGCGCCATCGTCGCCCGCTTCGTCGTTCGTCCACACGATGCGCGAATGCGGTGTCACTTCGAGGTACGTGCCGAAGAACGCCATCGGCTGCGCGGCGTCGTGACCAAAGACCAGGCGGTAGCTGCCGCCGGTGCGAATGTCCGCTTCGTAGGAAAGTAGAGGCACGGGCATCGACTTCGGTATCCACCACCGCCTGAACAGCTCCGGCGTGGTCCACGCCTGGAAGACGATGCGCGCCGGGGCATCGAAGGTCCGTGTGACGACGATCTCGCGATCGGACTTCGGTTCCACCGTCGTGTGATTACTCGTCAATTTGGGCTCACTCTCTTTACTTGCGTCCATCGACGTTCTCCTTTCGTTTCAGCTCCTCGATGACCTTGTCCAGCTCGTCGAAGCGTGCGGCCCAGAGCTGGCGGTACCTCTCGATCCACGCCGTCTCTTCGTCGAGCCGGCGCGGGCCGAGCTTGCAGGTACGCACGCGGCCGACCTTCTCGGTGGTGACGAGCCCGGCCCGCTCGAGGACGCCGACGTGCTTCTTCATGCCCGTGAGGGTCATGTGAAACTCCTCGGCGAGGTCCGTGATCGAAGCGTCGGCTCGTCCGAGCTGCTCCAGCACGCCGCGCCGGGTCGCGTCGGAAAGCGCGGCGAAGGAAGCGTCGAGGCGGGCACTCGAATACTGAACCATGTGGTTCAGTATCTAACGCGCGAGTCGGCGTCGTGCAAGAGGAGATCGAGCGGGTGCTCCGTCGCGAGCCGACTTTGGTTCAGAAACTTGCGACCATTTGCAGTGACAGCGGAATGCGGCTCGGTGCCGCCACCCCGCCTCGCCGGGCCAACGCGCCCCCCGCCGCGGGGGTACGGGGCCAGCAGGCGGTTGGACTATCTGATCCCCGACGACGGCGCGGGCGGCTATCGCGATGACGACGAGGTCTCGTACGCGTTCACGCTGCCCTCGGCCTTCACCGACGGCGCGGGAAAGGTCTTCGTGCGGCTCGTCTACCAGCCCACCACCAAGCGCTACGTCGGGATCCGCGAGCAGACGAACGCGGGCAAGAACGACCGCGGCGCCAAGCTGCGCGCCACCTGGGAGGCGACCGGCAAGGCGGCGCCGTTGGCTTGGTGTCGACCCACGGAGAAAAGTCACTCAGTCGCTGGCCGCGATCAAGGTGAAGTCGTCCACCTTCACGGTCTGTCCGCCGCTCGTCACGCCGAGTTCGGCGCGGCCGTCGCTGACGGCGATGTCGCCGATCGTCACTCGGCTCCAGCTCGTGCTCTCGGGAATCGGAGCGATCTTGTCGGGGCCGCCGTAGTTCTGGATGTAGAGCTCCGCTCCCGCACCATCGCTCTTGGCCCAAACCTCGAGCGTATAGGTGCCGTTCGGCAGGTCCGCGACGCTCTGGCTCAAGCTCGCCGTACCGTTCAGCTGCCAGGACCATCTGCCCGTGTGTCCGTCCTGGGAGTTCGAGCCGTTGCTGGCGGACCAGCCAACGGGCGTCGAGACCGTGATCCGATCCGCCTCGAACGTTGGATTGAGAGCCCAGTTATTTTCGGGCGCGACGGCCCAGCGCCCCGTCGTCGCATTCAGCGTCCACGCGCTGAGCGAGTGAAAGTACGGCTCTCCTCCCCGGAAGCTGAGCGGCACCCACTGGTTGAAGCCAATCCCATTGCCAGCAAAATCCGCCCAGCGATCTCCCGCGTAGATGATCGTGGTCTGCTCCGTGCCGTGAACGTGGATGAAGAAGCCGGTTTGTGTCACATGGCTGTAGTCCAGCTCGGTGTTCTTCATGACGAACTCTTCGCTCCATGGCCCGCGAATGTTCGTGGCAGACACACAATACGTTGCCGACGTGTTCCAGCCGTGCAAATCCGAGGAGCAGAAGTAGTAAGTTCCCTCGTGCTTGAACATGCAATTCCCCTCGCGGCCGCCGCCCCTGTAGACAGGAATGGCTTGCTCCACTTGCAGGAAGTCGGACGCTCGTAGCGGCGAGACGTAGCGGTTCGATCGACCTTCTTGGCTCGAGCTGACCATGTAGGCCTGGCCGTCGTCGTCCTGAAAAATGGTTTGGTCGCCGGTTCCACCGTTGGCGATCCCGGGCGGGTTCGCCTGAACGTGCTCGTAGACGAAGCCACCCGCCGGGGAGTCGCTGGTCGCGAAATACACCGAACTGGCATCACCACCGACCCATGCCTGGGCGACCAAGACGTACTTGCGCGTGTTCTCGTTGTACGCGACACCCAGCCGCCCGAACCAACCCCCCACGCCGGCGGGTTTGTCCGTAGCTTCGTGCTTCCAGTTCACGAGATCCTTCGAGGAGTAGGTGGTGATCCCCTCGAATGTCGTGTCGCCGTTCTTGACCGGATCATCGACGTACGAGCGCGCACCACGGTACTGCACCCCGTACCAGTAATACGTGTCGCCGACCTGAAGCACGCCTCCACCCTGCGAGTAGATGGGAGTGCCGGACGTGTCTTTCCAGAAGGTATCGTTGAAGATGGTCGCGCCGCCCAGACCGCCGGAACCGCCTCCCGATCCGGAAGCGCCTCCGCTCGCCGAGGTACCGCCGGTTCCTGCCGTGCCTCCTCCTGCTCCGGAGCCCGAATCACCGCCGGTGTTCGTCCCGCCGCTCCCGGTCGCGCCCGTGCCACCGGCGGTCGCGCCCGTGCCGCCGGCGGTCGCGCCCGTGCCGCCGGCGGGCGAGCCCGTGCTCTCCGGTCCGTCGGAGCCGCAGGCTAGAGTGGAGCCACAGGCTAGAGCAAGGAGCGCGAGCGCGGCCGCGGGCGGTCGCAATCCACGGAGTTTCCTTCGCAAGGCTTGATTGAAACCAGAGTATTCCAGCATATCGGTAAGTCTCCGAACGGGCTCGACGTGAGAACCCCGTCACGAGTCACTCGTTGCGTCGGGCGTTCGAAACCGGTCACCGGTTCCAAGGATGGCTGGTCGGGCTCGAGGCGCTGCTCTGGCAAAAACCGGCTGACACGAGCGTGCCGGTGCCGGCGAGCTGGCTCACGCTGCGTTCATCTTGACGTGTAGGTGCCGGGGCCAGGCACCTCGATGGTACCGCTGCGCAAAAACGCGTATTGAAATCCTCTTCATAGGGGTACTCCCCCGGAGCGCGACGGCGGAGGGCGCCCAGCACACCCCGGCACGAGCACCGCCGCCCCGGAGAAACGGCCGTGCCGCAGGTCGTCGAGCGCCTCGTTGGCCGCCTCCAGCGGGTAGACGTTCACCTCGGTCCGGACTGGCACCCTCGGCGCGAGCGCGAGGAACTCCTCTCCATCCCTGCGCGTCAGGTTCGCCACCGAGCGCAGCGCCCGCTCGCCCCACAGGAGCGAATAGGGGAACGAGGGGATATCGCTCATGTGGATTCCCCCGCAGACGACGGCGCCGCCCTTGCGCACGGCGCGCAGCGCGGCCGGCACGAGCTCGCCGGCCGGGGCGAAGATCAGCGCCGCGTCGAGCTCCTCGGGCGGCGCGTCCGAGGAAGCGCCCGCCCACTCGGCCCCCATCGACAGCGCGAACGCCCGCGCCGCCTCGTCGCCCGGCCGGACGAACCCGAAGATGCGCCGCCCCTCGAAGCGGGCCACCTGCGCCACGATGTGCGCGGCGGCGCCGAACCCGTAGATCCCGATCCGCTCCGCGTCGCCCGCCATGCGCAGCGTCCGGTACCCGATGAGCCCGGCGCAGAGCAGCGGCGCGGCCGAGAGATCCGGGAAGCCCGCCGGGACAGGGAAGCAGAAGCGCGCGTCCGCGACCGTGAGCTCCGCGTACCCGCCGTCGATCTGGTACCCGGTGAACCGCGCCCTGTCGCAGAGGTTCTCCCGCCCCGCGCGGCAGTGCGCGCACGCGCCGCAGGTCCACCCGAGCCAGGGCACGCCCACGCGCGCGCCCGGCGCGAACCGCGGCCCCGCGCCGGGCGCGGGCACCTCGTCGAGGACCTCGCCGACGATCTGGTGCCCCGGCACGAGCGGCAGCCGGGCGTCCGGCAGCTCGCCGTCGACCACGTGCAGATCGGTGCGGCACACGGCGCAGGCGCGCACGCGCAGCAGCACCTCGCCGGGGCCCGGCCGCGGGTCGGGCCGATCCTCCAGGACGAGCGGGCTCTTCGCGGCTCTCAGGACGGCGGCGCGCATCGGAGCAACGATGATGGCACCGGGATGGGCGCCGCAAGGTGACCTCCGGTGATGCCGGTCGCGATCCGTCAGCGGGGACGGGCTCGACATCCTCGTCGGCTTGCTTCGCCGTCCCTTGCGCGCCGCCGCCGCCCGTGGCATGAACACGTTCAGTGAACGCGTTCACTCAGAAACCCGGCCGGCGCGACGCGCAGAAGGACGCGACGCGCGCCCGGATCCTCGAGACGGCGCGCGACCACTTCGAGCGCCACGGGTTCGAGGCGGCGAGCGTCCGCGCCATCGCCGCGGACGCGGGCGTGGCGGCGGGCACGGTGCTGCTCCACTTCGAGGACAAGCGCGCCCTGCTCCACGCCGCGCTGTTCGACGACCTCGCCGCCACGGCGGCCGAGGCCGTCCGCGACGAGGAGCCAGGGACGCTCGAGGAGCGGCTCCACCGGCTCGCGGCCGCCTTCTTCGGGTACTACGCCCGCAGGCCGGCGCTGTCGAAGACGCTGCTGCGCGAGTCGCTGTTCGCCGACCCGCCCTGGCAGGCGCGCTTCGCCGAGCAGGTCGCCGTCGCGCACGGCCGCGTCGCCGCGCTGTTCGAGGCCGCGCGCGCGCGGGGGGAGGTGGCCGAAGGCGCCGACGCCGCGCTCTTCGGGGTCGCGTTCTTCTCCTTCTACTACTTCGCGCTGATCGCGTGGGTCCAGGGCGCGCACCCGGCGCCCGTCGCCCTGCTCGATCGGCTCGTCGCTCAGCACCTGTGCGGCCTTCGCCCCGCAGATCACCCCGGGAGGTCCCGATGACGTCATCGATCATGTTCGAGAGCCCCGAGGCGCGCGCGCGCATCGCGGCGTGGTACGAGAGGTTCCGCGACAGGCTCACGTTCCCGACCGAGTCGCGCGAGGTGGCGACGCGCTTCGGCGCGACGCACCTCCTCGTCGCCGGGCCCGAGCACGCGCCGCCGCTCGTCTGCCTGCACGGCGCGCTCGCGAGCTCGGCGCACCTGATGGGCGAGCTCGGCGCGCTCGCCCAGCGCTTCCGCGTCCACGCGGTCGACGTGATCGGCCAGTCGGTCAAGAGCGCCGACGTCCGCCTGCGGCCCGACGGCCCGTCCTACGCCGAGTGGCTCACCGACGTCCTCGACGCGCTCGGGCTCGAGCGCGCGCACCTGCTCGGCGTGAGCTGGGGAGGCCTCGTGGCCCTGCGCACGGCCCAGTTCGCGCCCGCACGGATCGATCGGCTCGTCCTGATCGTGCCGGGCGGGCTCGTGATGGGCTCGGTCTGGCAAGGCATGGTGCGCGTGGGGATCCCGATGGCGCTCTACCGCGCCTTCCCGTCCGAGAAGCGCCTCGCCCGCGTCGCCGCCGGGATGTTCTCCACCCACGACGACGTGTGGATCCCGTACATCGGCGATGCGCTGCGGAGCTACCGGCTCGACTTCCGGCTGCCGCCGCTCGCGACGCCCGAGACCCTCGCCGGCTTCACGCGCCCGGCGCTCGTGTTCGGCGCCGACGAGGACGTCCAGTTCCCCGGCGCGAAGCTGATCGCGCGCGCGAAGGCGCTGATGCCCCGCGCCGAGACCGAGCTGCTCGAGGGGTGCCGCCACTCGCCCCCCACCGACGACGCCTTCCGCGCGCGGCTCGGCGCGCGCATCGCCCGCTTCCTCGGGCCCGACGCCGCGTCGCCCCTCGCGTCGCCCGGCGTCGCCCCTCCGGTCGCGTGACCCGCTCGCCGGGCGCCGGCGTGGCTGGCCCGCTCGCCGCGCTCCGGCCGGCGAGCGCCCCTCAGTGACCCGAGACGTCGTCGACCTGCGCGAACGCCTCGACGAGGCGCTCGCGGGCCCGCGGCGACAGCGGGGGCGCCTCGATCGATCGCACGTTCTCGAGCAGGTGCGCGACGCTGCTCGTCCCCGACAGGATCACGTGGGCGCCTGGCTCGTCCCGGCAGAAGCGGTATGCCGCGTCCGGGAGCGACGCGACGTCCTCGCCCTCGAGGAGCGCGTCCAGCCCGCCTTCGGCGAGCTCGCGCGACACCTTGCCCCGCGCCGCCAGATCGCCGAGCAGCTCCCTCAGCCGGTCGGGGCGGCTCAGCGCGCGCCGGACCGCGAACATGATCAGCGTGCCGATGTTCTGCGCCTGCGTCAGCGGGAACACCCTCGCCCGCGCCGACTGGTTCAGGAGGTTGAACCCGACCATCACGACGTCCCAGAGGTCGTCGCGGAGCGCCCGCTCGAGCATGGCGTGCGTCGGATCGGCGGCGAACGCCTCCGTGATGCCGAGGAAGCGGATCTTGCCCTGCTCCCGCAGCCGCAGGAGGACGGGGACGATCCGCTCGCGCAGATCGGCGTAGTGGTCCGGGAGCACGCCGTGCAGGTGATAGACGTCGACGTGGTCGGTGCCGAGCCGCTCCAGGCTCGCGTGCAGCGACGTCACGACGTCCTCGGCCCGGAGGGGCGCCTCGAGGCGCGTCGTCTTCTTCGTCGAGAGCACCACGCTGTCGCGCGGCACCTCGCGGAGCGCCTTCCCGAGGAGCCCCTCGGTGCCGTACGCCTCCGCCGTGTCGAAGAAGTTCACGCCGCTCTCGATGGCCGCACGGACGAGCCGGAGCGACTCGGCCTCGGCGATGCGCCCGGAGCCGAGCCGGCTGTCGCCGCCCGCGCCCAGGCCGAGCACGCTGACCGTGAGGCCGGTCCGACCCAGGATGATTCGATTCACGTGGTCCTCTCCCTCTGTCGATGAACGGTGGGCGCGCGACGTACAAAGCGCGTCGCGCGCGCCGTGGGGTCACGTCACTCCTTCGGAGCGACCTTCCACGAGGTGAAGCGCCGCTCGACGCGCATGAGCAGGTGATTGAACGTCAGCCCGAGCGTCGTGATCGTGAGAATCCCGACATACATGCTCGGGATCTGGAAGTTGTATTGCGCGTAGATGATGAGGTATCCGAGCCCCGCCTTGGCGCCGATCATCTCCGCCGCGACGAGGACGAGCAGCGAGTACGCGCCCGCGAGGCGGATGCCCACGAAGATCGTCGGGACGGCCGCCGGGAGGATGACCTTGCGGAACAGCTGGAGCGGCGACAGCCCCATCGTCCGCGCCGACTTGATGAGCAGCGGATCGACCCCGCGCACCCCGCTGATCGTGTTGAGCAGGATCGGCCAGGTGCACGAGTAGATCACGAGCGCGATCTTCGAGGCCTCCCCGATCCCGAGCAGCAGGAGGAACACGGGCAAGAGCGCGAGCGCCGCGGTGTTGCGCAGCACCTCGAGCAGCGGGTTGATGGCGTCCGCCACGCCCTTGTACCAGCCGATCGCGAGCCCGAGCGGCACGCCCACCAGGATCGCCAGCGAGAAGCCGAGCAGCGAGCGGGAGAGGCTCGCCTTGATGTGGCTCAGGAGCTGCCCGTTCTGGAGCAGCTGCCACCCGGTCGCGAGCACCTCGGAGAGCGGCGGCAGGAACGCCGCCTCGACGAGACCCACCCGCGGCGCCGTCTCCCAGAGCGCGGCCACGAGGAGCAGGATCCCGGAGCGCGCGGCGGCGCGGCCGAGCCACCGGCCCACCTCGCCGAGGAGCTGCGGCTGCTGCGCCTCCTCGTGCAGCTCGATCGAGTGCTCGATGCTAGCCATTGACCGCCACCACGCCTGCCACGGGGCGGCTCTCCGCCGCGCGCCTCTGCTTCTTGCTCCGCTCCAGCTCCTCCGCCTTGAGCACCTCCTCGCGCAGGAGCGACCAGATCTCGTGCCGCAGCCTGCCGAACTCCGGCGTCGACCGCGGGTCCTCGTCGCCCCGGATCTCCGGCGGGATCTCGATGACGTGCTTCACGCGGCCCGGCCGGGACGTCATGATCGCGACCCGCTGCCCGAGGTACACCGCCTCGTCGATGCTGTGCGTGATGAAGAGGATCGTCTTGCGCGACTTCTCCCAGATCCGGAGCAGCTCGTCCTGCAGCGACTCGCGCGTCTGCGCGTCGAGCGCCGCGAACGGCTCGTCCATCATCAGCACCTCCGGGTCGTAGGCGAGGCTCCTGGCGATGGCGACGCGCTGCTTCATGCCGCCCGACAGCTCGTGCGGATACCGGTCCTCGAAGCCGGAGAGGCTGACCAGCTCGAGGTAGCTCTGGGCGATCTCCTTGCGCTGGCTCTCCGGGACGCCCTTGGCCTCCAGCCCGAACTCGACGTTCTCGCGCGCCGTCCGCCACGGGAACAGCGCGTATTGCTGGAACACGATCCCCCGGTCGAGGGCAGGTCCGGTGATCGGCTTGCCGTCGAGCAGGAGCCGCCCTGTCGACGGCTTCGACAGCCCGCCGAGCAGATCGATGAGCGTCGACTTGCCGCAACCGCTCGGCCCGACGAGGACCATCAGCTCGCTCGCCCTCACGTCGAGGCAGAGGTTCTCGATGGCCGTGAACCGCGCGTCCTCCTTCGCCCCCGCCGGCCCCTTGATGGCGAACGTCTTGCTCACGTTTTGGAACTGGATCTTGTTGCTCATGGCTACTCCTGCTGCCCATCCTCGACGAGGGCCCGACCCTTTCACGGACCGCCCTTCCAAAACGGGTTGAACTCGTTCGTGTACAGCTCGCTCAGCTGGACCCTCCCTCGTAGCGGAGCTCGAGCTTCTCGTACCCCTCGGCGTCGCCGCCGCCCAGAGGCGCGGAGGAGGCTTTGGAGCAACCGATCATCAGAGCGGCGGCGGCGAGCAGCGCCGCCAGGCCCCGCCAGGCGATCTCGGAGAGGTGTCGATGGCTGAGCGGGACGGGACCGAGAGGTCCAGAGGCGTTCGCGAAGTCAAGGCCATCCTGCATAAAACGACCGCAATCCCGCAACCTGGCGCGCCGTTGCCCTCTGATGAGCTCGACCACGCGTGGCCGCGGGGGCGCTCTCCTCCGAGCACGCTCGAGGTGTGGAGCACCGGGGGATGGTGCTGGTGCGGGACGTAGAGCACGCGCCGTACCAACCGCGCGCCGGCTGACAAGACGTAAATCCGCTATAGCAGACGACGGGCTGCTGCTGGCGCAGCAGGCGCTGCGCGGTGGGTGTTGCTGCAGCAGCAAGGGATCCGCGCGGCCGGAGAGCGCGACCGGCGCGGCCGGAGAGCGAGGGCGCTGGCGGCGGCGCGCGGGAGCGAGCCTCTCGACGGCCGGGGAACGCTCGGGTTAAATTTTGCAATCATGAACGTGTCCAGTACCCCGCAGGGGGGGAGCGAGGCAGAACCGCGCGCTGGCAGGCGCGCGCGCCTCTTTCAGCGGGCGCCGCTCGCGATCGTCGAGGTTGGCGGCGATCTCACCATTCAGGACTGGAACGACGCGGCGGAGCGCCTGCTCGGTCACGCGTCGCGCGAGGCGATCGGCCGCCGCGTGGACGAGCTGCTGCCGGTCTCAGGCGACCCCGATGCGTGGCGGCGGCTCCTCGCGGAGGACGACCCGACACCCCGGGTGTGGGCCCATGCGAGGAAGGATGGTGGCGAGGTGTGCTTCGAGTGGCTCCACGAGCGCCTCCTCGACGAGCAGGGGAAGGTCATCGGCGTCGGGGTGTTCGGGCAGGACGTGACGGCGCGCATGGAGCAGCTCCGCCGCTACCAGCAGAAGCAGGTGGTCCTGCGGACCATCACGCAGACGCTGCCGATCGTCGTCTGGGCGATCGATCGCGAAGGGATCTTCACGTTCCACGAGGGCAAGGGGGTCGTGAGCGCGGGGATCGAGGAAGGCGCGCACATCGGCAAGAACGTGTTCGAGCTCTACGCGGAGAGCGACGGCAACAACGAGCTGCGGCGGGCGCTCGAGGGCGAGTCGTCTCACTCGCTGTCCGAGTCGCACGGGGTGTTCTGGGAGAACTGGGAGATCCCGATCCGCGACGAGCAGGGGAAGGTCTACGCGGTCGTCGGCTTCACCCTCGATATCAGCGACACCAAGCGGACCGAGCAGGAGCTCCGGACCAAGCTGGACGTCATCGAGCGGCAACAGCAGGTGATCCGCGACCTGTCGACTCCCATCATCCAGGTCTGGGACGGCGTGCTGACGTTGCCGATGATCGGGGTGGTCGACAGCCAGCGGACCGCGGAGGTGATGGATACGCTGCTCGACACGATCGTCCGCACGGGCGCCCGCTACGCCATCCTCGACCTCACCGGCGTCGAGATGGTGGACACGAAGACGGCGAGCTACCTCCTCGACCTCGTCCGCGCGATCCGGCTCCTCGGCGCCGAGGGCATCGTCACGGGCATCCGGTCGAACGTCGCTCAGACCATCGTGAGCCTCGGGATCGATCTGGCCAACATAACGACCCTGTCGAACCTCCGCGCGGCGCTCCAGCACTGCATTCGCCAGATGACCAAGGAGCGCGCGGCGCCCGCCGCGCTGCAGGCGGCGCCCGGGCGGGGGTGAGGGCTATCGCGTCCTTGGCGCCTTCGCGGTCCTGAGATCAGGAGTCTTCTCTTCCTGGCGTCCCTGACGATTCGAGCTCTCCTCGTCGTCCGATCGCGCCGCCCCCGCCGCCCCGGGCGCCTTCATCACCCTGGCCAGCTCCTCGACGAACACGCGCACCGCGGCGCGCGCGGGCGCCGCGTAGACCGCGAAGCTCGCGCGCCTCGACGCGCCGTAGGCCGGCAGCACGCGCCGCAGCGCGCCGCTCTCCAGGTGCTCCTGAACGACGTAGTCCGGGAGGTTGGCCAGGCCGAGGCCGGCGACCGCGGCGTCGCGCAGCGTCATCGTGTCGCTGGAGCGGAACGTGCCGCTCACCGGGATGACGCGCTCCCCCTCGGGGCCCACGAGCGTCCACCGGGCGACAGGCTCCATGTTGAGCGTGATGCAGTCGTGGTCGGCCAGGTCCTCGAGGCGGCGCGGCGTCCCGTGGCGGCGCAGGTACCGCGGGCTCGCGCAGAGCACGCGCAGGTCGCCCGCGAGCCGCCGCGCGACGAGCGAGGCAGGGGAGATCGCGTCCGCCAGGCGCACCGCCACGTCGACGCGCTCGGCCACCAGATCGACGAGGCGGTCGGTGAGGTCGAGATCGATGCGGAGCTCCGGGTAGCGCGCGCGGCAGGCCAGCACCGCCGGGGCGACGCGGATCGTGCCGAGGACCGTGGGCGCCGAGATGCGCAGCGCCCCGCGCGGCGTCCCGTCGAGCTCCGCGACCGCCCGCTCCGCCTCCTCGACGTCCGACAGGATCCGGTCGGCGCGCTCGGCGTAGAGGTGCCCCGCCTCGGTGAGGCTCACGCGGCGCGTGGTGCGCTTCAGGAGCTTCGCGCGGAGGCGCTCCTCGAGCCGCGCGACCTGCTTGCTGACCGACGACGACGTGAGCCCGAGCGCCTTCGCCGCCGCCGAGAAGCTCTGCCGCCGCGCTACCTCCATGAACGCCCTCATCTCGCCCAGGTGCCCGCTCGCTGGATCCATGTCATTCGTTCCTTCCGCGACGCAATCTTCGTCGGCGGACCAGGATTATCACGCGCGCCGTCCAGAGCTAGCTTCCTGGAGAGCGAGGCGAACGCCCCGCGATGGGAAGCGAGGCGACCGCCTCGCCGTGAAGGAGGGATCCATGCTCACGCAGGCTCGCGGCCACACCGGCGCCGCTCTACTGCTCTTCATCCTGATCACCGCGCTCGCCGCAGATCAGCTCGTGGCGCTTCCCCCGGCGCAGGGCGCGCCGACGGCGCTGCGCAGGCCGTAGGCGTCGCTCGCGGCGCTGGCCGACCGCCTCGCGGACGTGACGCCGACCGAGGCCGTGCTCGCGCTGCCGCGCCGGCAACCCGCGACGTGAGCGCGCCGCCTCGCCCGCGCGGGCTCGGCGGTCGCCGGATCACGCCACGCGATCGATCGCGCCCTGGACGCCCTTCTGCTTGGAGCAGTGCGCACAGCAGTAGAACGCCCCGCCGGCCTCGATGCCGTGGCCCACGATCCGGCAGGCGCAGTGGGCGCACACGGGCGCGAGCTTGTGAATCGCGCACTCGAAGCAGTCGAATGTGTAGGTCGTGCCGCCCACCATGATCTGGAAGGCCTTGTCATAGGTGTTGCCGCAGCAATCGCAGGTGTTCATGGGACCTCTCGACAGTCAGGGACATCGTCACGCCGCAAGGCCAACACGGCCAGCCCTTGCGATCACGCCGGGCTCCTTCGGCGGTTGCCCCGGCGCCGGAGGGTCCTCGATGATGTCGGGAGAGGGCTCTCCGGGCTCGGGCGGCGACGGCGGGGGATCCCGACGCGCTGGCTCGCCCGGATCAGGGTCGCGCCGCGGGGGCTCATTCGGGGCGGGATCCCGCATCGGCGGATCCTGCTCGGGATCGCCCACAGGCGCGGGGCTGGGCGTTCCTCGGGACGGGGGCGCGTTCGTTGACATCAAGGGTCCTTTCCCCGCGCGTCCTCTCGCGGGCTCGTGTTGACGCGGTGTGAGCAAGACTGCACGAAGCGCGCCACGAGCGCTCCCGAGCGGCGCGGCTCAGCCGGGCGACGCGCTGCGCCCACGCGCTGCGCCCACCACGCTTCGCCGCGGCCGCGGGGAGCGGGCATTCCTGTCACACTGGGGCGCTGCTGCGTTGTCGTGACTGACCGGCAGCGAGCGGGCCGGAGGGGCCCGCGCATCCAGCGGGACCCGCCCGGCGGCGCCTCACCTGGGCACGATGCCGAGGAGCTGCCCGAGCGCCTTGCCGAAGCTCGCGGCTTCGAGGACGTCGGGCAGCACGAGCACGCCGAGCACGGTCAGGCCGATGCCCATCAGCGAGCCCCCGGCGATCACGCCCGCGCAGATCGCCTCGGTGTTCTCCACGGCCATGGCATACCAGGGCCGCCTGACCGGCGACGCGGGCGGGGCCCCCTCGAGCGCGCCGGGCGACGTCGCGCTCATCCGCTCTTCCTGCTCGCGCGTCCGCTGCCACCGCGCGGTGCGCCGCTCGAGCAGCCAGAAGAAGAGCGCGCCGAGGAACATCGACCAGATGTCGGTGAAGTTCAGGATGAACGCGAGCCCCAGCGCGACCGCGGAGAGGGGGAATCGGTTCCTCGTGACCTGCTTCGTGACCTCGACGACGATCCCGATGATCGCCCCGACGAGCACCGCGGCCTTGGCCGTCGGGTGGAGGAAGTCGAGCCCCTTCATGAGCACCTCGGCGACCGCCTTCCACGTGAGCGCGCTCGGGACCGGCAGCTGCTCCGTGCCGTAGCGGCCGACGTCCCCCTGGATGAGCACGAGGTACCAGACCGGCACCGCGAGCCCGAGCCCGGCGATCGTTCCGAGCACGTGCCCGAGCGCCTGGTGGCGCGGCTTGCCGCCGAGCATGTAGCCCGGCTTGATGTCCATGAGCAGGTTCGCGGTGTTGCTCGAGACCTCGGCCGTGATCCCGGCCGTCATCAGGTTCGTCGTGATGTTCTTCGGCGCGAGGGCCCCGTACGTGAGCTGCGTCAGCTTCCCGAGCGCCCCGACCGGCGTGATCGCCGTGATCCCCGTCGCGTTCACGGCGATGAGCGAGAAGATGAAGACGAGCGGGATCGCGATCACCCCGAGCCACCAGGCGATGCCGAACCAGAGGTGGCCGAGCACGACGACGATGAGGCCGATGACGGGCACGCCGATGATCGACAGCTTCACCGGCAGCTCGATGTCCGCGAGCACGTCCCTGGCGCTCTTCCGGGAGAGGCCCTTGAACGCGTCGAGGATCACCTTGGGCTTGGAGAAGAAGGCGTAGAGCGAGGAGGTCGTCATGCACGCGACGCCGCCCCACAGCGCCCAGACGGTGATCTGCCCGAAGCCGAAGTGCCCGTTCCTGGGCACGATGATCCCCCGCTCGATGAGGGCGGGGGCCAGGATCCAGTAGTTGAGGATGCCGCCGAGGAGGAGCGACACGGCGGTCCGGATGCCCATCAGGCCGCCCGTGGCGACGAAGATGATGCTCGTGTCGAAGCGGATGGTGAGCTCGTTCAGGGGGACGCCCCGGAGGGCCGGAGCGAGGCCCCACCGCTTGAGCAGCTCGGCGAGGCCGCCGCGATAGACGAGCTCGTCGTAATAATGGGGGACGCTCTTCAGCGCGAAGAGGGCGCGCATCACCTTGTCGTCGCGCAGGAGCTCGATGGCGGCGCTCAAGAGGCCCCCGCCGAGGAGGAGCTTCGCCTTGAAGAGGCCCTCCCGCTCGTCGCTCTCGTGCAGCGCGTCCATGACGACGCCGGCGGCCATGCCCTCGGGGAAGGGGAGCTGCTCGTCGTTGATGAAGCGCTTCTTCATCGGGAAGGCGAAGAGCACGCCGAGCAGGGCGAGGACGAACATCCAGACGATCGCCTGACCCATCGGGATGATCGAGGTCGTGACCATCGAGTAGGCCGCGAGGCTCGTGAAGAGCGGCGAGATGATGTATCCGGCCGACGTCGCGATGGACTGCATCGCGTTGTTCTCGAGCACGGTCATGTCCTTGCCGAGCCCCAGCCGGGAGAGCACCTTGAAGAGCGCGAAGGCCAGGATCACGCTCGTGAGGCCGACCCCGAGCGCCCAGCCGGTGCGCGCGCCGATGTAGAGGTTCGTGAGCGACAGGAAGGCGCCGAGGAGCATGCCCGTGATCCCCGAACGCCACGTCAGCTGGGGCATGTCGCCGCGGTAGACGTTCTGCAGCCACCATGCGTCCTTCTCCTCGAGCGACATGGTGTGGATCTGCTCTGGCGTGAGCTGCTTGATGGCCATTGCCCGGCGACCTCCGCGCACCTTGTACCATGGTGGCCGACGCCCCGTGCAGCTCTTCGGCGGGCGCCCGCGGCGCCGCGCAGCTCCTTTTTCGCGGTGGCGCCGGCGCGCCGGCCGGCGTGACGTGGAATTCAGGGCGGCGACGGAATTGTTGAGCTCGTGTCGTGGGGCTCGCGCCCGGCGCCGGCCCGCGTCGTTCGCGCCGCGGACTCGCATGCTCGTACGGAGGCGGAATCGCCTCCTCCGAGCATGCCTGTCGCCCCCGGCGGCGCCTCAGTCGTCCCGGCCGCTGCCGCTGAAGCCGTCCTCACGGCGGGCGAAGAGGACGTTGAACGTGGTGAGGGTCCCGTAACAACCGGTGATGTACGCCTGGAGCTGGACCTTGTCCGCGTCGCTCAGCCCCTCATGCGCGTTGAGCTTCTGCTCCAGCACGCGGAGCTTGTCGCGGATCATGACGATCTTGTGGAAGAACACGTCGAGCGGGATGCGCTTCTCGGCCGTCCCTTCCTTGCCGGGCCGGAGGACGAGCTCCCCGCCTTCCCAGCGGCCACCCATCTCCGCGCGGCCGACGCCGAGCTCATCGGACAGCACCTCGCGCAGCACACGGCGGAACTCGTCGATATCCATGTCGATGTCGATCTCCCTTGGAAGCGATGGACGAGCGGGCTGCGGCGGAGCTCCGGGCCGGCGCTCCGGCGACGGCGCCCGCTCGGGCGGACGCGACCGCGCGCCGGACCCGCGCGGCTGGCCAGCCGCCCGGGGCGGCGGCGGCGGCGGCGGCGCGCCCTTGGCGCGGTAGCGGGCGCACGTCGCGGTCGCCTTGACGGGAGGCGGGTAGACCTCGAGGGCGCACTCGCCGACGCGGCCGCGCGCTGGATCCTCGTGCACCCGGGTAAATGCCGCGCAGCTTCCGCACCGGCCCGCGTAATCGTTCACCGCGGCGGGACTGTACCAGCTTTGCGCGCGACCGGCAGCGCCTTCTCGGCCCGGTCGAGCCGCGGGCCCGGCGGCGGCGGCGCGCGCGCCCCGGCCAGGGCCAGGGGGCCCGCGCGCGGCGCCCGGACCCGGAGCTCCCACCTCGCCGCCGTCCGGCGCCGGCCGGCGCGCCGGTGGTGGTCGGATTTGAACATGAAGGCGGGAGGGCGGGAAGAAAAGCTCAATGATCTTCCCGCCTTCCCGCCTTCATGTGAACTCTCTCTGGGCAAATGAGACCACTACCGGCGCGCCGGGGGACGCCGCGCGCGGGGGCGCCGCCGCCCCGGCCCCGTCTGTGCCGCGGCGCCGCGCTCATTCCGGCTCGGCTCCGAAGTCGATCACGGTCGAGATGTACATCCCGGCGACGAAGACGTCCGTGTGGACCGACGGCTTCACGGCCGGTGTCAGGAACGTGGGCCACGAGAAGAAGGGGGCCAGGAAGACGCCGTATTTCTTCGTGATGTCGATGGAGCTCACGGCGGAGAAGCCCAGCGGGACGGCGGCCGTCTCGGCATCGCTGAAGTCGGCGAACGTGAAGCCCGTGTCCACGGCGAGGGCGATCGGCCGCGCGATCTGGACCGACGGCGAGACGGGCACAGACAGCCCCAGCGTAGTTTTTTCGTCGACCTTCTTGCCGAGACCCAGGTTGAGGAACGCCCCGGCGTCGACCCGCAGCACCCCGGCCGCGCGGGCCGCCAGGGGCACACCGACGCTGAGGGGAGCGATCACGTTCCCCGTCTTGCCCGTGTTGAGCGTCGCCGAGATCTTCGCGCCGACGTCGATGGGCGGCGTCTTCACGACGCTGTAGACGAAGCCGAGCCGCGGGCTACCGTACCGCGCCTCCGGCGAGAGGTAGATGGGGGCGAAGACGGCCTCGACGTGCAGGCGGGGTACGAGCCCGTAGGCGGCGCCGAGCTCCAGCAGGTACGATGTAGGCTTCTCCGGGATCCTGAGGAGGCTCCCGGTGACATTGAGGGTGAGTATCAGCGGGGGGATGACGACGGGCTGTCCATAATAAGGAGAGAACAGCTCCTGCCCCTGGGGGTCCGGCGGCGCGGCCCGGGACGCAACTTTCGGCGGCTCCTGTACCGCGCGCACCTTCGACGTCTCGTCTTGAGCTCGCGCGGCCCCGGCGCTGCACAGGAGCACGCTCAGCGCGAGAGCGGCCCCAGGGAGAGTTCGAACGTGCACGCGACCTTCCTCCTTCACTTGTCCTGTTGCGCCCGAGCCGGAGCTCACTGCCCTGCCCGGAGCCGATATCTGAACGGCGATGCTTCCGCGGCGCCTCGAGGTGTCCATGGCTGCCGCACCCGCGATCGCGACGGCAGCGCGGGCGGGGCCCGCGCGAGCCGCTCACCGGAGCGCCCGTGGATCATCATGCAAGGGCGAGTCCGGCGAGCTCCCGGGCGTCATCCTGCGCGGCCCGGGCGGCCCAGCTGTCGTCGTGGACCGTCTCCGGAGCTCTC
Source organism: Sorangium sp. So ce1153 (assembly GCF_051521595.1). Lineage (NCBI taxonomy): Bacteria > Pseudomonadati > Myxococcota > Polyangiales > Polyangiaceae > Sorangium > Sorangium sp. So ce1153. Next base: position 8,227,938 of record NZ_CP150361.1, on the reverse strand, counting down.
AATCGAGGAGACTCAGAAGTGCTTCCCGATCTGGCGCCCCACTATGTGTCTTCGCTCTCTCCGCGCCTGCGAATAGCACGTTTCTGACATCTCGAGTCCTGGCATGGAGGCTCGAATGGCCGATTCGATGGGTTCATCTCTCCATGAGGCGGGCAGTATCCGACCGGCTGCTGGCTGGTTGCTGGCCGGCGCTGGCCGGCACTGGCCGGCGCTGGCCGGCCCGATTGGATAGATCGAGCCGCAGTGGCCGGTAGGCCATGATCGTCTGTTAAGGCTCCTTGAAGGCAGGCCGTGCCAAGTTAAGAAATCGGGGCGCGCGATGTCGAAATCCTGCCTTTTTCGCGGGGGCGCGCCGGCGCGTAAGCCCATGGAATCGCGTCTCTTTTAGGCGCGGCGGAGGCGCCTGGAGGGGCCATGGCCCGATCGAGTCATGTCAGATTTGGAATGCGCGGATCTAATATATCGTTCAGAACCGCGCGGCCGCATCGGGGCGACGTCCTGGATAGGATGTCGGCGGACTTGCGGCCTGATCGTACGGCGCCGTTCTCGCAGCGTGCGCTCGCGCCATAGACCAGCGGACGGGCGGGGACGCGGCCGTACATACAAGGAGACATCGCACGTGACGCAGACGACTCCCGTCAGTTCTCGCAAGCAACGCAACGTCCTCGTGAAGGCGGCGGCGGATTTCGTCACCAAGGCCATGGTGGACGGCAGCTACCGGACGTTCCTGCCGCTCCGCCGGCTCGCCGATGACTACCCCAACGCCTGTTTCGAGAAGCGCGGCGCGCAGCACAAGATGAGCGTGTTCTGCAGCAACGACTACCTCGGCATGAGCAATCACGAGCGCGTCGTGGCCGCCGCCCGCAGGGTGCTCGACGAGCAGGGCCTCGGCTCCGGCGGATCGCGCAACATCTCCGGCACGTCGCTCCACCACGTGGAGCTGGAGGCGGAGCTGGCCGCCCTGCACGGCAAGGAATCGGCCCTGGTGTTCAACAGCGGATACGTCGCGAACGACGAGACGCTGGGGGTCATCGGCAAGCTGATGCCCGAGCTCATCGTGCTATCGGACGGCAAGAACCACCGGTCGCTCATCGAGGGCATCCGCAAGAGCGGGCTCAAGAAGGTCATCTTCGAGCACAACTCGGTCTCGGATCTCGAGGCCAAGCTCAAGGCGTTGCCGGCGGACGCGCCGAAGCTGATCGTCCTCGAGTCGATCTACTCGATGGACGGGCACTTCGGGCCGCTCGAGGAGGTGTGCCGCCTCAAGCACCGCCACAACGCCATGATCTTCCTCGACGAGACCCACGGCGTCGGGGTCTACGGCCGCACCGGGGCCGGCGTGGCGGACCACATGGGCCTCGGGCACGAGATCGACATCGTCCAGGGGGGCTTCGGCAAGGCGCACGGGGCGACGGGCGGCTACGTGGCCGGGGACGCGTTCCTCGTCGACGCGGTCCGGCTCATGGCGCCGGGGTTCATCTTCACGACCTCGCTACCGCCCCTCGTCCTCGCCGCCGCGCTGGAGTCGGTGCGGCACCTCAAGCAGAGCAACGTCGAGCGGGAGCGGCTCTTCGCCAACGTGAGCCTGCTCAAGGACGAGCTCCGGCGCCACGGCCTGCCGGTCATGGACAGCCCGAGCCACATCGTGCCGGTGCTGATCGGCGACTCGTTCCGTTGCAAGAGCATCTCGGATGCCCTGCTGAAAGAGCACGGCTTCTACGTGCAACCCATCAATTTCCCGAGCGTGCAGCGCGGTCAGGAGCGGCTCCGCGTGATCGTGTCCTCCGCGCACTCGGAGCGCGACATCCGCGCGTTCGTCCTCGCGCTCTCGCGCATCGTGGCCGCTGTCAGCTGAATTCAACAACCATCGTCACTGGAGAGATTCACATGAGCTACAAGCTGAGGCCTCTTTCGAAGTACTTTGGTGTCGAGCTCGTCGGCTTCAACGCGCGGCGCGACGCCGGCGGGACGGAGCTGCTCGACCTCCTGCTCAAGCACCAGCTGCTCCTGCTGCGCGATCAGGACCTGACGGCCGCCGAGCTCGTCGAGGTGGGCCGGGGCATGGGACCGATCCTGCCCTTCTTGCTCTCGAACTACCGGCACCCGGAGTTCAACGAGATCCTCGTCACGTCGAACGAGAAGGTGAACGGCAAGCCCATCGGCGTCGCGCGCGTGGGCAACTTCTGGCACTCGGACTCGTCGTACATCGCGAGCCCCGCGAACACGACGCTACTCCACTCCATCAAGGTGCCGCCGACGGGGGGGGACACGCTGTTCGCCTCGATGTATCTAGCGCTCGACGAGCTCTCGCCGGAGCTGCGCGAGACCCTCGAGGGGCGGACCGCCGTCCACACGATCCGCAAGCGCTACAAGGTGACGGCGCAGGACGTGGGCCAGTCGCTACGGGAGATTGACGATCGGCTGAAGCTCACCATCCCGGACGTCACGCACCCCGTCGTCCGCAAGCACCCGCTCACCGGGCGGCCCGCGCTCTACATCAGCGAGGGGTACACGCTGAGCTTCGAGGGGATGAGCTGGGAAGAGAGCCAGGAGATGCTCGAGAAGCTGCACGCCCACGCGACGCGCGAGCACGCCATCTACCGCCACCACTGGCGCGTCGGCGACATCCTGATCTGGGACAACCCGTCGCTGATCCACGCGGCCATGGCCTCCGACCCGGAGATCCCGCGCACGATGCACCGCCTGTCCATCGAGTCCGGCGTGACGCGCTGATCGCACAGAGGAAAGCATGTTCGGCATCGTTGACATAGGGCTGGGCATCCCGACGACGCGCATGAGCGCCTTCGCGATCAGCGCGGCGTCGGGGGTCCCGATCGAGTTCTTCACGGACAAGATGCAGCTCGCCTCCAAGCCGGTGGCGAAGGGGCGACGATGCGTGGATCTGGCGCTGGAGGCGATCGAGGATCTGAAGGCGCGCCACCCCTTCGCACCGGACAGCATCGATCTCCTGGTCTACGCGTCGACCGGCCTGAACGACCACGCGTTCTGGTCGCCGGCGTGCAAGATCCAGGAGAGCATCGGCGCGAGGGGGGCCTTCTGCTTCGAGCTGAGCAACGGCTGCAACTCGCTGAGCGCGGCGCTCCACGTGATCAAGGGGCTGATGCTGGCGACCCCTTCCTACCGGCGAGCGCTGCTCGTGTGCGCCGACACGCTGTCGGCGTACGTCGATCACGCCGATCCCGGGTCGAAGAGCCTCTTCAACTTCGCCGACGGCGCCTCGGCGCTCCTGTGCGACCGGTACTCGCCCTCGCTCCACGTGCTGTCGAGCGCGTTCGCGTCCGACGGCACGTACGTGGACCTGTACAAGCTCCCCCGGGGCGCACAGGCGATCGTCACGGAGCCGATCACGGCCAGGGTGGGCCTCCACGAGCAGTACCTGCACTACATCACGAGGCTCGTGGGGCAGGTCATCGACGAGGCCAACCTGAAGGCGCGGGACATCGACTATCTGTTCATGAACCAGGGCGACCAGCGCGTGCTGCGCGAGGTCCTCGCGCACTTCGGCCTCAATGACGCGCAGTCGTTCCTGAGCTTCCGCGACCACGGGCACCTCGGCTCCACGGACACGGCCCTCGCGCTCGCCGACGGCATCCGGACCAGCAGGCTCCGCCCGGGCCAGCGGATCGTCGTCGTGTCGAGCGGCGTGGGCTTCTCGTGGGGCGCGAGCCTCATCCAGGTTTGAAAGGTCCTTTTATGAAGATTCTCATCATGCACACCGTGCCGTACAAGAAGATCGAGTACCACCGCGCGCTCGATCACCGGGCGCACGACGTCACGTACGTGGGCACCGAGGCGCGCGTCGCGGATCTACCGGCCGACCTTCCCTGCAAGAGGCTCGTCATCCCGGGCGCCGCGGACCGTCACGTGGAGATCAACGCGATCGTCTCGCCGGCGGACGGCTACGAGATGGTCATGGCGCTGTCGGAGTTCGACCTGCACGAGGCGGGCAAGGTGCGAGAGCACCTCGGGATCCCGGGGCCTCGCTACGATGAGCTCTTGAGGTTCAAGGACAAGATCCTCATGAAGCGGCTCGTCGCGGCGGCCGGCCTGAGGAGCCCGCGGAACCTCGACCTGAGGACGCTCGAGAAGGGCGCCACGGTGGCGTCCGTGCCGTGGGAGGGGCGCACCATCCTGAAGCCGACGCTGGGCGCGAGCAGCGTCGGGGTGCACGTCTTCGGCTCGCCGCGCGAGGCGCTCGACTTCGTCACGCGGCCGGAGAACCACGAGTATTACGCGGACGGCGAGCTAGAGGAGTTCGTCGACGGGCCCATCCTGCACGTCGACGGCGTGATGGATGGAGGCCACCCGCGCCTCATCGTGGCGAGCCGCTACGTCAACACGCCGCTCGAGTACGCCTGGGGCACGAAGCCGCTCGGCTCGGCGCAGTTCAAGATGTCGGACGAATACCGGGCGTTCTTCCTCGATTGCCTGCGCGCGGTCGGCATCGTCGACGGCGCCTTCCACCTGGAGGTGATCGAGGGGCCGGGAGAGCTCGTGTTCCTGGAGGTCGCCAACCGCGCGGGCGGCGCCGACGTCATCCCGACCACGGAGGCGTCGACCGGCGTGCACATCCCGACCGAGGAGATCGACGTCCTCCTCCGGGCGCAGGCGCGGCGGCTCGGTCGCCCGTTGCCCCCGCGCCCCGTCCGCGAGGTCACGAAGACGGAGGGGCCGTGGTTCGGCTGGCTGGTCGTGCCGGGCCATCACTTCCCCGAGGACTCGTGCCGCGTGTCGACGCCCGACTGGCTCCCGAGCTCGGGCGCGGTCGTGAAGCTCCGCGTCGCGCAGCCCCCGGACCGGCTGAAGAAGTCGGTGACGCACCAGTACTGGGAGGTCCCCGCGGCGGCCATCCTGCGCGGCGGGGACGACGCGGAGCTGGCCGAGGTCGTGAGGCGGCTCGGCGAGGAGATCCGGGTCGTGCCGCACGCGGCGGAGGTGGTCGCTTGAAACGGCGCCTCCTGACCGCGACGCTCCTCACCAACGTTGCCGATGGGATGCACACGCTGGCGCTGGGCAAGTTCCTGTTCGACCGCACAGCGGCGGTGTCGTCCTTCGCCTTCGTGCTCGGCTTCGACTACCTGATCGGCGTCCTGAGCCAGATCTACGCGGGGCCCATCGTCGACCGGCTCAACCCGAAGATCGTCGCGTCGGCCGCCGGGATCAACCGCGCGCTCATCATGGTGGCCCTCGCCGCGCTGGCGATCTATCCCGGGCACGAGGCCACCCTCGCCGTCGTGGCGCTCTCGGCGCTGCTCAAGGTGGGCTCTCACTTCTACAAGACGGCGGCGTTCGCGCTGGTGCCGGGCGTGGTGCCGCCGGAGGAGCAAGGCCGGTACTCGTCGCTCGCGATGCTCTTGCTCCAGCTCGGCCAGCTGCTCGGCGTCGGGGCGGTCGGCGTGCTGCTCTCGCACCTCAGCTACTCGGTGGTGTTCCTGATCGACGCCGCGCTGTTCCTGGCCACGAGCCTGATCCTCTGGAAGATCGAGGCCTCTGGCGGCGCGCCGCGGCGCGCGGCGTTCGTCTCGATCGCGCAGGTCATCAAGGACTGGAAGGAGCTCGCGCAGGGCATGCGGCGCACGCCGTCGCTGCTCGTCCACGTGGCGATATCGACCGGGGATCTCGCCGTGATGGCGTGCCTGAACCTCATCCTCGTGCCGCTCGTCAACAGCCGGTTCGGCGGCGACACGGTGTGGCTGTCGGTGCTGGACGGCGCCTTCGCGGCCGGGGCGGTCATCACGTTCCTGCTCGCGAAGAAGCAGTTCAATCCGCGGCACCTCGTCGCCTTCCAGCTGCTCCAGATCGTGTTCCTCGCGGTCATCACCCTCGCGTCGAGCAGGGCGGCGATCACCGCGTCGTTCCTGGGGCTCGGGGCCGCGATCGGCTTCACCAACGCGCTGCTCACCTCGAAGCTCTACCAGCGGATGCCGCCGGAGCAGAAGGGCCGCATATCGAGCTTCCGCTTTCTCCTGGTGTCCATCGTCACCGTCCTCGGCATCGGCGGCACGACCAAGCTGCTCAGCTGGAGCGCGCCGTGGGGCGTCGGCTTCATCGCGGGCATGGCCGCCCTGTTCTGCCTCGTCACCGTCACAGTCGGCCGTCAGGCCTTTTCGGAGGGAATGTCATGAGCATGAGAAACGAGATCGCACCGGCGGCGCACGCGGCCCGGGAGCTCAAGACGGAGATCGCGGGACGGCTCGACCGGGTGCTCGCCGCGGCGCGGCGCGCCGAGTACTACGCGGGGATCCTGCCGCGGGACGCGACCGGCTTCGACGCTCTGGCGCTCGCCCCCATCACCTCGCAGAAGGCCTACAGCGACGCGATGATGACGTCGCCCGGGAGCCTGAAGAGCGGCGAGGAGCACGGCGGCGTGGTCCTCCAGACGGGCGGGACCTCCGGAGAGCCGAAGTTCTCGATCTACTCGGGCGCCGAGATCAAGGAGATGATCCGCTCGGGCGCCAGGATGCTGGGCCTGATGGGGGTCCGCGAGGAGCACAACGTGGCCAATTGCCTCGGCATCGGCGAGCTCTACGGCGGGCTGATCACGGTCGAGCACGAGCTGCTGGAGCTCGGGGCGCGCAGCCTGCCCTTCGGTCCCCACGTCGAGCCGGCCTTCTTCCTGAACGCCGCCCGCCGGGTGGGGGTCGACGTGATCTTCACGAACCCGCTCTTCTTCATGCACAAGCTGCGCAAGATCAACGAGGTCGACCCGACCTTCGGGTTCGAGCTGCTCCTCTACGGCGGCGCTGGCCTGTCGCCGGTGGACGCCGAGTGGCTGAGGACGAACATGGGCGTCAAGCGCATCTCCTCCGTGATTGCGTCGGTCGACGCCCTGCAGTTCGGCTTCCAGTGCTCGCATTGCACGGGGAACGAGCACCACACCCTCGACGACTTCAACCACGTCGAGATCGTCGACGAGGACGGCAATCCGGTGGAGGAGGGCGAGGAGGGGCGGATCGTGCTCACGTCGCTCTACCGGACGCTCTACCCGCTGGTCCGCTACGACATCGGCGATCGGGGCCGGTTCATCGACGAGCCGTGCGCGTGCGGCTCGCCCTACCGGAAGATCGAGTTTCTGGGCCGTGGGGGCGAGTTCCTGAAGCTCTCCGGCGACGCCGAGATCTGGGTGCACCAGCTCGTCAAGGCGCTCTCCGACGCGGCCCCCTCGGCCATGCAGTTCGTGCTCGAGCCCTACAAGCACAACGCCCACCTGGTGGTCCGCCTCGAGGGGAGTCACCTCGACGCCGCCGAGGTCCGCCGGAAGATCCTGGACCGCCTGCCGGTCCTGGGGAAGTCCGTGGAGCGGGGGTCGATCCTGGTGTCGGTCGAGGCGCTCGGGCCCGGCGCGCTGCCGCGGAGCTACCGCACCGGGAAGGTCCGGCTCGTGGTCGACCAGCGCTTCAAGGGCGCGCGGGAGGCCTCCCCGGCCCGGGAGGCTGGCAAGCGGCCCCCCGCGGTCGAGGACGGCGCGGCGGCGCTCTCGGGCGCGGAGTAGGCGGGGCAAAGGTCATGGCATCCGAGATCCTTGCCCGTCCCGGCGCTCTCCGACGCCTCGCGCGCCTCGCGCGCGCCGCGCTGGTCGCCGCGCTGCTGCCCGGCTGCGGGCCGGCGGCGCAGGCCAGCGCGCCGCGCGACCCCCAGGCGGCCCCGCCCGCGGAGGCGAGGCCGCTAGGGGAGGCCTCGCTGGCGCAGAAGGCCAAGCAGTTCGCGCCGGCCACGCTCACCGCGGACACGAGCCGACTCGCCCCCTCGGAGAAGGCGGCGCTCGCCAAGCTCGTCGAGGCGGCCAGGCTGATGGAGCCGATCTACGAGCGCCAGGTCTACGCCGACAACCCCGCTGTCCGCGAGCGGCTCACCGCGGACAGGACCCCGGAGGGGAGGCTCAAGCTCGATTACTTCAACATCATGCGCGGCCCCTGGGACAGGCAGGATCAGTTCCGCCCCTTCGCCGTCGATCGGCCCCACCCGGCGGGCGCGGGCTTCTACCCCGAGGACCTCACCGCCGACGCGTTCCACGACTGGAACAGGCGAAACCCGGCCGACAAGGCGCGCTTCGAGAGCCTGTACACGATCATCCGGCGCGAGGGCGACAGGCTGGTCGCGATCCCGTACAGCGAGGCGTACGCCGAGTGGCTCGGCCCCGCGGCGGAGCGGCTGCGCGAGGCCGCGGCGCTCACGAAGAACGAGAGCCTGAGGCGATTCTTGCTCTCCCGGGCGGCGGCCTTCGGCTCCGACGAGTACTACGCGTCCGAGAAGGACTGGATGGACGTGGACAGCGAGCTGGAGGTGACCATCGGGCCTTACGAGACCTACGAGGACAAGCTGCTCGTCCTCAAGGCGTCGTTCGAGGCCTTCGTCACGGTGAGCGACCCCGGCGCGTCCAGCAAGCTCGCCCGGTACAAGCAGCTCCTGCCTGAGATGGAGAGGAACCTGCCGATCCCGGCCGAGATCAGGGCCACGCGCGGCGCGGAGAGCCCGATCCGGGTGGCCGACCTGGTCTTCAGCTCGGGAGACGCCCGCAAGTCGGTCCAGACGGTGGCCTTCAGCCTGCCGAACGACGCGCGCGTGCTCGCCGAGAAGGGCGCGAAGAAGGTGCTGTTGCGCAACGTGATCGAGACCAAGTTCGACCGGATCCTGCGGCCGATCGCCGAGCGCACGCTCGACCCGGCGCAGCGCGCGCACCTGTCGGCCGAGGCGTTCTTCAACCAGACGCTCCTCCACGAGCTCTCGCACAACCTGGGGCCGGCGTTCGCGACGAAGGAGGGTGACAAGGTCGAGGTGCGGATCGCGCTCGGGGCGAGCCACTCCGCCCTGGAGGAGGCCAAGGCCGACGTCATGGGCGCTCACAACAACCTGTTCTTGATCCGGCGCGGCGACATGCCGCCGGATTTCCGGGACAGGCTGCTCGTGTCCTATTTCGCCGGCCTGTTCCGGAGCGTGCGGTTCGGCGTCGCGGACGCGTTCGGCAAGGGGGCGGCGCTGCAGATCAACCGCTTCCTGGAGGAGCGGGCCGCCGTCTTCGACCCGGCGACCCGGCGCTTCACGGTCAACCTCGACCGGCTGGAAGCGGCGATCCCCCGCCTCGTCCGCGACATCTGCGTGATCCAGCACCGCGGGGACGCGAAGGGCGCCGAGGCGCTGCTCGCGCGCTACGGCGTGGTCTCCGAGCCGATCCGGCTTTCGCTCGGCAACCTGGACGGGATACCGGTCGACATCCGGCCCGTCTATCCGCTCGCGGGCGAGTGAGGCCCGCCGCGGGGCCGGCGGCGCGAGGGCCCGGATGAACATCTGTCGTGGCCGCCGCGGCCGAGCTACCCTTGCCCGCGTGCGTCCCCCGGCCGCTCCGAGCCCGTCCCCCGCGTGGGCACGGCGGGCCGCGGGCTCACCCGGCGCCGGGCCTCGCCGCGATCTGCCCCCGCCGCGTCACGAGCCACGCCCGTGCGTCTGCCTCGTCCCTGGCGAAGTGGACGGCGATATCGGTGCCCGTGGCGAGCGCATAGGCCCGGATCACCAGCTCATTGATGACCCTCGCCGCGAAGCTCGCGCGGTAATAGGCGACGCCGCGGATGGGCGGCACCCTCGTCGCTTCCTCGAAGATGACTCTCCGGGACTCCGCCGGGATCCGGCCCAGCCCGGACATGTCGCCCGTGACCAGCGCGTAGCTCCGGCCCGCGAACCGCGCCGCGATGAAGTCGAAGAGCTCCTTCGCCTCGTCCGGCGCGAGGTCGCCCCGCAGCGTCAGCTCCAGGGTGTCCTCGTGTTCACCGACGCGGGCCGTGTGCTTTCCTATCCTCTGCACGCGCTCGATCATGTGATTCCACCCCCGATGTGTTCAGCGTGGCTTATCCGGCGTGCTCACGTGGGCTGCGCCGCGCCCGCGAGCTGCGCCCGGCGCCTCGCGAGCCACGCGCACGCCTCCGCCTCGTCCTTGACGAAGTGGACCGGAAGGTCGGCTCCCGTGGCGAGCGCATAGCCACGGACCACGAGCTCGGTGAGGACCCTCGCCTTGAAGCTCGCGCGGTGATAGACAAGCCCGCGGATGGGCGGGATCCTGCTCGCATCCGTGACGAGCAGCCTCCGCACCTCCGCCAGGACGTGGCCGAGCTCGGACATGTCGCCGGTGACCAGCATGTAGCTGCGCCCCGCGAACCGCGTCGCCATGAAGTCGAAGATCTGCTTCGCGTCGTCCAGCGTGACGTCGCCCCGCAGCGTCAGATCGAGGGTGTCCTGGTGTTCACCGACGCGGACGGTGTGCTTTCCTATCCTCTGCACGTGCTCGATCATGCGACTCCGCCCCTGATGTGTTCGTCCTGGCGGGCCCGGCGGCGCGAGCACCTGCCGGTAGAGAGAGACCATCTACGCGGAGCGATGACGGCGCGTCAACGTGGCATTCTCTTTCTACGCGGGCGAGCAGGGCGGCAGGCAGCTGACCTGCGAGGCGGCCTGCTCGCCCGCGCGCGGGCAGGCAGACGACACCGCCTGATCCGCAGCGCGCGGCGTCGCGCGCCGGCGGCTGGAGCGCCGGACCCGGGAGCGGCGCCAGGGCGCCGCCAGCGCCCGTGTCGCAGGGAGGGCGAGGCGGCCGCGACTGAGCTACCATGCCGGCGTGCGTCACCCCGCCTCGCTCGCCGCGCTGGTCTCTGCCCTCGCCTCCGCCCTCGCCCTGGCCGCCTGCGCGGCCGAGCCGCCGCCGCGCGCGCCCGCGCGCGCGACGCCGGCCGCCGCCGCGGCGCCGCCGCCCGCCGCCGTCGCCCCGGCGCCCGCCGCCAAGTCGGAGCCGGCGCGGCCGCCGCTCGCGTTCATCCACGACGACCTGCCGAGGGCGCGCGAGAAGGCCCGGGCCGAGGGCAAGGCGCTGTTCGTCGATGCGTGGGCGCCGTGGTGCCACACGTGCCTGAGCATGAAGCATCATGTGCTGACCGATCCGTCGCTGCGCCCGTTCGCCGATCGGGTGGTGTTCGCCGACATCGACACGGATCGGCCTGAGAACGCGCCGTTCCTGGAGCGACACGAGGTGACCGTGTGGCCGACGTTCTTCCTCCTCGAGCCGGCGAACGGCGATGTTGTCGGGCTCTGGCGGGGCGCGGCCTCGGTGGAGGAGCTGCGCGAGCTGGTCCGCGAGGCGCTGCTCACCATGGACTCCGAGGCTGCCGCGAAGCTGCCGGCGGACGACCCGAACCGCCTGCTCGTCGAGGCGAAGCGGGCCCACAGCGCCGGCGATCACGCCGCCGCCGCGTCCGCGTACCAGCGCGCCCTGGCGAGGGCCGGGAAGGACTGGCCGCGGCGCAGCGAGGCGCTGCTCGGCCTGCTGTCGTCGCTCCGCAAGAAGGACGCCGCGGCGTGCGCGGACGTCGGCAGGGCGCACGTCGGCGAGGTGAAGGGCGCGGCGCTCCCCGCCGATTTCGCGAGCGTCCTGCTCTCCTGCGCGGCCGCCCTCCCGGACCGCAATGCGCAGCGGGCCGCGCGCGAGGCGGCGGTCGCCCGGCTCCGGTCGATCGTCGAGAGCCCGCCCGCTGACGCGAGCGCGGACGACCGCGCGGACGCGTGGGGCCTGCTCGCCGAGGGGCTGGAGGCGCTCGGGGAGCCCGACAAGGCCCGCGCGGCGAACGAGTCGAAGCTCGCGGTGCTGGAGCAGGCCGCGAAGGAGGCGAGGGAGCCCGAGGCGGCGGCGGCCTACGATTACGGGCGGGCGATGGCGTACCTCGCGCTCTCGCGCGGCGACGAGGCGGTGGCGATGCTGAAGCAGCGCGAGGCGCAGATGCCCGCGTCGTACGAGCCGCCCGCGCGGCTCGCGCAGGTGCTCCACGCGATGGGCCGCGAGCCGGAGGCGCTCGCCGCGGTGGAGCGCGCGATCGGCCGCGCCTATGGCCCGCGCCGGCTGCGCTACCTGAAGCTCCGCGCCGAGATCCAGCAGAAGCTCGGCCAGCGCGCGGAGCAGGTGGCGACGCTGCGCGAGGAGGTGGCCGGGTACGAGGCGCTCCCGAAGGGCCTCGCGAGCCAGGCGGCCCTCGACGACGCGCGGCGGCGGCTCGCCGAGGCCGAGAAGGCGCAGCGCGGCGGCGGGGTGAAGAAGCGCTGACGGAGGCCGGGAGGCCGCGTCGAGGCCCGCGGCGCGGCTACCTGCAGCCGCCTTCCACCTCCAGGTCGGTGGCCCTGAGGACGACGGTCGCGGGCTCGTCCGGAAACGTGACCGTGACGTTGAGTCCGAGCGAGCACGGGAGGGTCGCCGCCGTCTCGATCTCCCACGTCAGCACCCCGCTGGCGCCCATGGCGTTCACGACCTTGCCGGTGGGGCTGAGGGTCCCCGGCGTGCAGTCGGCCGCCCGATCGGTCCTCTCGACGCGCGACACGCCCCAGGGCGTCGGGAGCGCGACGTTGAAGCCCTCCGGCGCCCCCTCGACCGGCGCGTCGGCGAACAGCATCACGCACCGGTCCGCCTCCGGGTCGGCCTTGTAAACGATGATGTGATCGAGCCCGCCGGGCCAGTAGGATGCAGCGTAGTCGACGGCCACGGGCTTCATGCAGGAGGTGCTCTCCGAGACATCCACCCCGGCTCCCTGTGCGGCGCACGCATTGCAGTAGAACTGGCCATCGCACCCGCAGGCGCCCGGGCAATCCGCGGGGCAGACCTCGGGCCGGGCGGAGCACTCGCCGATGGTGTCGAACGTTCCGCACGAGTCGTCAGGGAAGTCGCAGAACTCCTCCGCGCTGCAGGTGCCGCCGCTGCGCGCGCCGCAGGCGACCGGCGCCTCGCCGCCGCCGCCCGAGGTCGAGCTCGTGGCGCCGCCAGCGCCGTCCGAGGTCGAGCTCGTGGCGCCGCCAGCGCCGCCGGCTCCGCCGCTGCCAGGCGGGGTGTCGACGGAGCCGCCGCAGGCGGCGAGGAGGAGCCCGAGGAGCGCCGAGCCGAGGAATGGTTGTCTCATGGGCTGAGCATGCCACGACCGGCCGGCCAGAGCCGCATCAGAGCGTCGGCAGCACGCCGCGGTCGCGGCCGAGCGGGAACGCCGTGTCGAGACGGGCGAGGTCCTCGCTGGTGAGGCGCAGGTCCCCCGCGGCCGCGTTGTCGAGCGCGTGCGCGGCGCTCGCGGCCTTGGGGATCACGAAGACCGGCTGGCGCCGGAGCAGGAAGCGCAGCGCGACCTGCCGCGGCGTCGCGCCGCGGGCGGCGGCGATCGACGCGAGCACCTTGCCCGCCGTGCTGTTCGGCTCCGGGAACCGGCCCGAGCCGAACGGGCTGTAGGCCACGACCGCGATGCCGTGGCGCTCGCAGAGCGGCACGACCCGGTGCTCGATCGCCCGCTCGAGCAGGTGGTAAAGCACCTGGTTGCAGGCGATCTCGTTCGGTCCGGCGATGGCGATCGCCTTCGAGAGCTCCGCCTGGTCGAAGTTGCTGACGCCGAAATAACGGATCTTGCCTTGGTCCCTCAGGGCCTTGAAGGCGCGGAGGGTCTCCTCGAGCGGGTGCGCGCCGGGCCAGTGAAGGAGGTAGAGGTCGAGCCGGTCGGTGCGGAGCCGCTTCAGGCTGCGCTCGCACGCGGCGATCGTGCCGGAGTAGCTCGCGTTGTTGGGCAGCACCTTGGAGGCGAGGAACACCTCGTCACGGCGCCCCTCGATGGCCTTGCCGACGAGCGACTCGACCGCGCCCGAGCCGTACATCTCCGCCGTGTCGAGGTGCGTCATCCCCGCGTCGATGCCCCGCCGGATGGCGTCGAGGCAGGCCGCCTCGTCGTCGCCCTCCATCTGCCAGGTGCCCTGTCCGACCACCGGGAGCTTGATGCCCGTGAACCCGAATGCGCGCTGCTCCATTGACGATGACCTCCGCTCCATCCCGAAAGGACAGCATGCGGCTCCCTCCCTCGTCCGAGGCGAGCCTCCGCCCCGGGTGGGATCGCCGAGATCCCCGCGAAAAGCAAGCCCGAGCGCGCTCCGCCCGGGTCGAGGCCGGCTGTTTGGGGCGCCGGCCGCCCGCGCCCTCAACGTGGAAAATTCCTCTCGCGAGGACGGCTCACAAGGGCGATGAGCGGCTGTGTGGATTGCCCGCCGCGAGGCCTGGAAGAGATCGGCCGTGGGGGCGGTCGCGCGCTCAGGAGCGGCGGATAGAGGCTTCAGAAAACTTCGCGATCTCGACGACCTGTGGAGCGCTGTCGCCAGCCGGCGGGGCGAGCCACGGGCCGTCGAACCGCGCGACGACGACGGTCACGTTGTCGTGGCCTCCAGCGGCGAGCGCGGCCTCGATGAGCGCGCTCGACGCCGCCGCCGGGTCGGGGTGGGCGTCGAGCGTCGCGGCGATGTGCTGATCGTGGATGAGGTCGCTCAGCCCGTCGGTGCAGAGCAGCAGCGTGTCCTCGCGGCGGAGCTCCACGGCGGAGAGCGCGATCCTGAGCCGCTCGCGGAGCCCGAGCGCCTGGAGCATCACGCCCCGGTGCTCGAACGTGGCCGCCTCCTCGGGCTGCAGCTTGCCGCTCTCGAGCAGCGACTGGAGGAGGGTCTGGTCGCGGCTGATCTGCGTGAGGGCGCCGCCCCGGAGGAGGTAGGCGCGGCTGTCGCCGACCTGCGCGATCAGCAGGCGCTCGTCGCAGAGCGCGGCCACGGTGGCGGTGGTGCCGCTGCTGCGGTGCTCCGGGCTGCGGCGGGCGTTGTCGAGGACGGCGCGCCCGGCCGCGGCGATCGCGTCGAGCAGGCTGCGCTCGAGCGCGTCGCTCGACCGCGGCGCGGCCCGCGTGAGGGCGGCGTGGACGGTGCGCGCGGCGAGCCGGCTCGCGGCGTCCGGGGACGACGCGCCGCCGGAGCCGTCGTAGACGCCGAGCGAGAGGGCGAGCGGCGGCTCCGCCAGCGACTGGGCGGCGGCCGCCGGCCCGTGGGCGAGCCCGCGCGCGAGATCGCTGATCAGGAACGCATCCTCGTTGTGATCGCGGCTGAGCCCCACGTCGGTCCGGGCCGCCATGGCGACCGACGCGGCGCGCTCGGCGGCGGACGAGCGGTACACGGGCATGCGTGCATCGTACCCCGAGGTAGCCGTCCGAGGGAGGGCGCCGGGCGGCGCCGCGCCCTGGACGTGCCGCGCGTCTCGTGTGAAGAGGCCGCATGAGACCGCTGCCCAACCCCGAGCGCGCGTGGGAGCGCGCCGCGCCCGCCGAGACCCTGGCGCGCGCCGGGATCGACCTGGCCCGCGCCGACATCGACCTGGTTCGCGCCGAGGTCGAGCGGCGGATCGGGCCCTGCTCCGGCGAGATAGAGGTGCTCTCCGGCGGGCTCGCCAACCTGAACGTGCGCGTCGGATCCGGGCGCGTCGTGCGGGTGTACCTGCGGGACCCGGGCACGGCGTCGAAGGAGGCCAGCCTGCTCGCGCGCGGCTGGAGATCGTTCCGCGTCCCGGCGGTCCTGTCGGCGGGTGACGACTTCCTCGTCCTCGAGCACGTCCCTCACGGGCCCCTCCAGGACACCGCGGCGTGCGGCGCCGCGGCCGGGCGCGCGCTGGCGGAGATCCACGGCGTCGGCTTCGACAGGGCGGGCTTCCTGGGGCCGGATCTCGCCATCACCTGGCCGTTCGACGACTGCATCGGCGCGTTCCGGGCCCACGTCGACGCGGTCCTCGACAGGCTTGCTCCTGCGCTCCGCGACGCGCTGAGCGAGCCCGTCGGCGCGTTCCTCGACGCGAGCGCTGGCGCGCTCCGCGGGCTCGCGTCGGCGCCGGTGCTGCTGCACGGGGACTTCAAGGCGTCGAACCTGCACTGGCTCGCGTCCGGCGAGCTCCTCGTGCTCGACTGGGAGTTCGCGTACGCCGGACCGAGCCTGATGGATGTCGGGCAGATCCTTCGCTGGAGCCCTGGGCCCGAGTTCGTCGCGGCGTTCGCGGACGCCTATCGAGAGCGCACGCCGCTCCCGGAAGGGTTCGAGCGCTGGGCCGCGGCCTTCGACCTGTTCAACCTGGTGGGGCTGCTCGACGGGGTGGAGCCAGGCTCGCGCCGGGCCGTCGATGTCTGCGGACGGATTCTGAAGACGGTCGAGAGGGTCGAAGAGGAGAGCTGAGCTGATCGAACGAGGCGAGGGAGCACGCAGGATGGGCGACTCCTCGCGCGGTGTGTGCAGGGCGGGATCCACGAGGACGGCGCTGGAAGATCGCGTCGCCTGGCAATGCCGCTGCCGCCCCTGGATCACCCCTTCTGTTGGCCAGACCGCTGCGGTAACTATGGATCGTGCAGCTCCACCCCGGCGTCCGCGTCGACCGCTACACCCTGATCGAGCCCCTCGGCCGGGGAGGCCAGGGCGCCGTCTGGAAGGTCCGCGATCCGCTCGACGGGAGCCTGCGTGCCCTCAAGCTGTTCTTCCTCGGCGGCCTCGAGGCAGGGGCCGCGGAGCGCGCCCGGCGCGAGGCAAGGGCCGTCGCTGGCGCCGTGCATCCGGCCCTGATCCCCTGTCGCGCCCTCTTCGAAGCTCCTGCTGAGGGGGTGGTCGGGCTCGTCTTCGACTTCGTGCAAGGCCAGTCGCTCACGGACGTGGCGGCGCGGATGTCGCTCGCGCAACGCGGCGCCGTGCTGGCCCAGATCGCGGCCGCGCTGGCCCATGTACACGGTCTGGGCCTCGTGCACCGGGATCTCAAGCCGGCCAACGTGCTCGTCACGGATGCGTTCTGGGGCGCTGCGGATGCGCCCGGCAGCGTGCGGCTCATCGACTTCGGGATCGCCGCGCCTGCCGGAAACCCGAGGCCGCTGACGGCCACGGGCGCGGTCATCGGCACCGTCACGTACATGTCGCCAGAGCTGCTCGCGCCCGGGCTCTGGCTGCCGCCACGCGAAGGGTTCACGCGCGACGTGTTCGCTTTCGGCGTGCTCGCGTGCGAGCTGCTCTGCGGAGCCCATCCGACGGGCCTCTCTCCGGACGCGCCGGTGGAGGCGTTCGTCGATGCCTATGTCGCGGCGGAGCAGGGACATCGCCCCTGGCCTCCCCAGGCGCCGGACGCCCTCTGGGCCGACGTGATCCGCGGGTGCCTCGAGATCCAGCCGAGGCGGCGGCCAGCCGATGGCGCGGCGCTCCTGGAGAGACTCCGGACAGCGGCGGCGAGCCCGGAGCGGCTGCGCGTCGCGTGGCCGCGCGCGAACGAGACGGATCCGCACCTTGGCCCGACCGAGCTCCAGGTGCCGCCCGGGCGCGCCTCGTGGTCCGGACAGGTGCCGCCCGGGCGCGCCTCCTGGCCCGGACCGCAATCGAGCGACCCGCCCCGGACCACGCCGATGCCGTCGCCGCCGTCCGCGGCGCTGCGGCCCTCCGCCCCGAGGCTCTCGCCGGCGCCTTCCACGGCCAGGCCGCGGTGGTCTGCGGCGACGCCCGTCCCTGCGCCGAGCCTGCGCGCGATGGGCGCGGAGCCGCCCTCCACGCCCCGGTCGTCCGGCAGGGCGGGGCAGCCGGCGCTCCTCCTCGCCGTGGGGCTGGCGCTCGGGGTCGCTGCCTCCGCAGGCGCAGCGATGCTCGCAGGGCGCTCGGAGCCGGAGGCCGACGAGGTGGTGGCCATGGGTCAGCCGGCCGCGCCAGCCGTCGTCCCCGTGCGGCCCGAGCCGGTCCAGGTCGCGCCGCCGAAGCCGCCTGAGCCTGAGGTCACGCCGTGCTGCAGAAGGCAGGGCGACTGTCTTTCCAGGGGGATGACCTGTGTGTCCGTGCCGTGCGAGGACGTCGCCTTGCCGGATCGTTCCTGGTGGCTGCGGCTCGTGGGGGTAGCCCGGCGGCCGGAGGGGGACGGCGGGTTCAGCGAGGACATGGCCAGGACCCATCCGGCCGCAGAAGCATGCGTGCATCGCACGTCGACGGGCGAGGAGATCTGCGTCCCGTTCACGCAGGATCCGGCCGCGCGGGGCGAGATCGCGCGACTGCAGGTCACGACGGCCGAGCTCGTGCGCGGCGAGGTTACGGTCCGGGTGACGGAGGCAGGCGTGTCGCTCTCGGAGGGGCGCGTCGCGGCCAACCACGACTGGCTCAAGAGCGGCGTGCTGTGTCAGGGCCTGCTGCTGTACGTGGGGGAGAAGGCCAGCGCGTCAGTGCGCATCTCCGTTGCGCTGGACGCAGAGTGAGGGGCGCACGGCAGGCTCGCCGGGGAGCGGCCGCGCCGGTACCATGCAGGGCGGCGCGATGATCACCCTCCCGCCGCGCGATGTGCCCACGGACGAGCACCGGCCCCCGACCGGCACGAGCGGGGATCGGGGCTCTCCGGTGCTGCTCGCCGCGTTTCCTGTCAACGTCGTCGTGCCTCTGCCGTCCCCTGGCGTCGCCGTCGGGCGGACGTGGCTCGCAGCGGCGGGCGTCAACGACACCAAGATCTCGTCGAGCCACCTCCGCCTGACGCGTGCGGGAGGGCGGCTTCAGGTCGAGGACGTTGGCTCGCGCAACGGAACATGGCTCGATGGCCACCGGCTCCCTCCGCGCGAGCCGGTGCCGTTCGAGGATGGATCCGTCCTGCGCGTGGGCGAGACGCTGCTCGTCTATCGCGAGACGTACGCCGGGCGAGCGGCCCCGGAGCCGGCGATCTGCGGCCTCGCGGGCCCCTTCGGGCTCGGCGCTGCGCGCGCGGAGCTCGACCGGCTCGCCAGGCGGCCCGTGCTCAACGTGCTCATCACCGGGGAGAGCGGTACGGGCAAGGAGATGCTCGCCGAGGCGGTCGCGCGGGCCCTGGGGCGCGCGAAGGTGCCTGTGATGCGCGTCAACGTGATTGGCCCGAGAACGTGCGGGGCATGGGCCGGCTGGTCGCGGCGGCCGAGCCGGCGACGGGGCTGAAGCTCTCGCTCGTGGAGCAGGTGCTCGGCGTGCGCGCGGCGGTCGCCGCGGCGCCGCCGCCGACGCGGGAGGCGATACTGGAGGCGCTCGACGCTTGCGGCAACAACCAGGTACAAGCGGCGAGGCGGCTCGGGCTCTCCCGAGGTCAGCTGCTCCGGCGGCTGAAGGCCATCAAGCTCGAGGCCGGCGAGCGGCGCTCGCCCAGGCGGTGAACGCCGGACCTCCTGTCGCGTGCCGCGCCTTCGCGCCCGGCATGCCGGCGGCTGGCCGCGCGTTTCGAGGGTCGTAGCCAGCAGCCGAGGTGCCGGCGTACCGTGCTTCGAGCTGCCTCGCGGCTGATCGCGATCACCCGCACGGCCGCATGTACTGACCGCGATCACCCCGCGGCGCCGGTGCGTCGCTCGGGACTCCTGCCCTCTGCTCGCGTCGTCCTGCGTCGGTCCAGGGGCCGCGCGTACCGAGCTCCACCGCGAGACGCTGGCCGGCGGCTTGCAAATCTGGCCGAGAGCACATGACAACTCCCTCCTCGGCTGCTCCGGCGTCATCTCCTTCCGTGTCGAGCTCCGTGTCGAACGACTGGCAGGCCGTGCTTGCCGCGATCGCCCTCGCGATCCTGTCGTTCCTGATCGCGGCGCCGGCAGCGCTGCTCCTCCTGATCCTCTGGGCCGCTGTCCTGGCCATCGCCAGCGCAGGCCTCCTCGACGCGACCGGGGGCATCGATCGGGGTGCCCTCGACGCCGCCGTCGACCTCACGGGGACGGCGATCGCCTTCACGTCAGGGATGGCCTTCGCAGGCAAGCTCGTCGAGATCGGGCAACGCCGGTCGAGCGCTGTGGCGAGAGCTCTGGCGCCGCGCCCACCGTGGCTCTTCCGGCGCCCCTTCCTCGGCTTTGGCTGCGCGCTGCTGGTCGTCGATCTCGTCCTCATGCCGCTCGCGTACGCGGGCGTCGTCGAGGTGCCGAGCGCAATTCGCTGCGCCTGCGTCCTCGGAGGGGCAGCGGTGTTCCTGATCCTCGTCGCCTGTGCGCTCGCCAGGTTATGGTGGAGGGCGACGCGCGCGCTCTGGGCTGGCGCACGACGCTCCTCGTTCTTCGCGGGCGTCGTGACGGCGTGCGGCCTCGTCGTCGCCTTGACCGCTTGCTCCCTCGCGTGCGCTGCTGTCGGCGTCTCCTCCGCTCTCCGGCATGGAGGCTCGTCGCTGGGATCTGCGCCTCTGGCAGGCTTGCGGCTCAGCAGCGATGTCGTGGCGCCCTGGTGAGTTCCTCGTCGCTCGAGGAGGACATTCGAGGCGCAACGCGCCACCACCGATCCAACGAGAGCGACGGTTTGCGCTGTATACGAATTGACAGCAACACTCCATCGTGTTTGTCGCTGGCGACGAGCTCGGTGCGGAGCGGGCCGCGGCCTTCGATCTGTTCAACCTGGTGGGGCTGCTCGACGGGGTGGAGCCAGGCTCGCGCCGGGCCGTCGATGTCTGCGGACGGATCCTGAAGACGGTCGAGAGGGTCGAAGAGGAGGGGGCTTCGTCGGGGGCGACCAGACGCACGCTTCGACAGTAAAAATTCACCTTCGCGATATCTTCGTACGTGGTGAACCGGTTCGAGGGCCAGCTGCTACTGCTTGAGTACGACGTCCTTCTCTTCGCACCTGGATGGGTCGTCAGGCGCACCGAGGCCTTCGCCATGCGATCGAGCTCGGCACCGATTCCGTTCGCACGGTCCACGCGGACTCGAGCCACGGTGAAACGGCCCGACATGTCCTGTCCAGCGACAAGCCCCTCCGGGGACGCTTTCCACCCTCTGGCACCAGAACAGGATTGATGGCCATGTCGAAATTCCGCTTGAGCCGACGTGCCGTGCTGCGAGGCGCTGGCGCCATCGCCATCGCGCTCCCCTGGCTGGAGATCATGGGCCCCGAGCGCACGGCGCGCGCTGCCCCGGCCCCCGCCAAGCGTTTCCTCGCCGTCTATACGCCCGGCGGAACCTTGATTGACCGCTGGCGGCCGACCGGCACCGAGACGAGCTTCACCCTGGGCCCCATCCTGTCGCCGCTCGCGCCGGTGCAGGACCGGCTGCTCGTCGTCGACGGCCTCGACATGGACAGCGCGCGCGGTGAGCAGCACCAGGCCGGGATCCTCGCCTGGCTCACGGGCACGCCGCAACAGCTCGTGCCGGGCGGCTACGCGAGCGGGCCGTCCGTCGATCAGGTGATCGCCTCCCGGATCTCCGCCGGTATCAAGGCGAAGGCGAGCATCCAGCTCGCGGTGCGCTGGGCGACGGGCAAGTCCCACGGCCTGATGACGCCGATGAACATCGCCAATTTCGAGGACACCGCGTCGTACAGCCCCATCCCGCCGCGCCTCGATCCCGTGGAGATCTTCACCGAGCTCTTCGGCACGCTGGACCCCGGCGCCGGCGACGATGCCGCCCGTCGCCTCGCGCGCAAGAAGTCGATCCTCGACTTCCTCGACGGGCGCTACTCCGCCCTCGCCGCGCGGCTCGGCGCCGCCGACAGGCGGAAGATCGACCAGCACTTGACGAAGATCCGCGAGATCGAGCTGCGCCTCAGCACCACGCCGGCCGCTTGCCGGGCCCCGACGATGGTCGACACGTCCGACTACAACCCGCGCTCGGGGCTCAACTCCTCCGATACCGGCTCGATCAAGGACATCGCGACCGACGCGGCGATCCCCAAGGTGGGCAAGCTGATGACGGACATGCTGGTGATGGCGCTCGCCTGCGACATCACCGCGGTCGGCACCCTGCAGTGGAGCGACACCGAGGCGAAGTACACGTTGCCGTGGCTGAACCTGACCGAGCACCACCACTTCTACCAGGAAATGGGCGGCTTCAGGCCGGCCGAGTGCGAGCTCATCTACACCTGGTACTCGGAGCAGCACCTCTATCTCTTGCAGGAGATGGAGAAGGTCGACATGGGCGGGCACTCGCTGCTCGACGAGAGCGTCGTCTTCTTCGGCTCCGAGATCTCGGATCCGCCGACCCACATGAAGAAGAACATGCCGTTCCTGTTGGCCGGCGGCGGCGGGGGCCTGCGCGCCGGGCGCTGGCTCCGTTACCCCAACCGCCCGCACAACGACCTGCTCGTCTCGATCTTGAACCTGTTCGGCGACCCCCGGACGAAGTTCGGCGACCAGCGGTACTGCACCGGGCCGCTCACGAACCTGACGTAGCCATGCCGGCGGCGGGGCACCGGCTGGCTCGATCTCGACGGGAGGTCGCCGGTGCAGCAGGGGATATGGACACGAGATCATGCGCCGGGACGCGCGCGCGTCCCGGCGCCTCGGGCTACCTCGCTCGCCGGCGCTCGCGGCCGCCGGCTCGAGTCAGGGCGAGGACGTTCAGGAAGACACCTTCACCCAGGCCGGGCGCGCGCTGAGGCGCTTCCACCAGGTCGCGACGTTCTGCCGGTCGGTGATGAGCTCCCCGACCTTCGACACGACGAGACACTGGAGGTACGGCATGAACGAGATGTCGGCCAGCGAGTAGATCGAGCCCGCGAGGTACTCCTGGTTGCCGAGCGCCTTGTCGACCACGTCGAGCGCCCGCGCGACCTCGCCCTTCGCCGCCTCGACGATCGACTCGTCGCCCTGCTGGCCGAGCATCGGCATGATCACCCGCTGGTAGAGGATCTTGATGGCGGGCGTGGAGAAGTACGACTGCTCCACGCTGAGCCACTGATCCATGAGCGCCCTGGCCCTGAGCTCGGTCGGCGTCAGCGGCGCGCCGGGGAGCTTCTGGTCGAGGTAGCGGATGATCGCCCTCGACTCGTACAGCGAGAAGTCCCCGTCCTCGAGCACCGGGATCACGCCGAAGGGGTGGCGCGCGAGGTGGTCGGGCTGCTTGTGCTCGCCCTTCATCAGGTCGACGACCACGACCTGCGCCTCGTGACCCTTCTCGGCGAGCACCGTCAACACCTTGCGCGTACACGTGCTCATGGGATGTCCGTAGAGCTTCATGGAGCCTCCTTGTCCTGTGTCGTGGCGTGAGGCGCCGACCGGCGGCGCCCTCCGCGGCGCGCTAGACTAAACGGATTTCCCGGCCTGCCAACGCCCTCATGGGCCCGGGGCGGCCGCGGCGCGCGATCACGCCTCGCGCCGCCGGTCCTCCTGCCACTCGGCGTCGCGGGCCGCGGCGAAGACGGGGAGGCGCGCGAGCCAGCGCTCGCCGGCGTTCGGGCGCTCGAGCGCGATGCGCAGCGCGGCGATGAGCTCGAGCGGGGCGGCGTCGAGGCCCTGCTCCTTCGCGGCCCAGCCGAGGCCGGCGAGGACGGCGTTCGCGACCTCGTAGCTCGGGCGGTGCATCGGCGCCGTGGGGACGGCCGCGGGCGTGGCGAAGTGGCGCTCGCACGCCGCGGCGTCGAGGGAGTTCCAGCCCGCGCAGACCAGGGGGCGGACGGCGTGGATCGAGCAGGCGCCGCGCTCGTCGAGGAGCGGGCAGGGGACCCGCGCCTCGGCGCGCTCGAGGCGCGTGAGGCCGCGCGTCGCGGCGTCGGCGGCCCGGACGCGCTCCGCCAGCGCGGCGAGCTCCGCCGCGCTCCGCGTGGCGCGCAGGTGGGCGGCGATGCGGAGCACCTCCGGCGCCATCACGAGCACCTTGCTCACGCAGCAGGTCGAGCAGCCGGCCCTGCACGCGATCGGCCGAGCGGGCGGCTCGGCCGCCGCCGCGGCCTCCTCCAGCGCCTCGGCGCGCGCGAGCGCCGAGGCCGCCGCCGACACGGCGCCCGGCTCTGTGCGCGCGGCGAGCGAGAGCCCGAGCGCGGCGCGCTCGCCGTCGGCGATGCCCTCGAGGACGGCGGGCGTGTACCGGGTCGGCGGGGCGAGCGGCAGCGAGCGATTCTGCCGGCCCACCGCGCGCTACCCGAGCTCCGGGAGCCGCCAGTCGATCTCCGCCGCGCCGCGCGCGCGGAGCGCGGCGTTGATCGACGAGAACGGCTTGCTGCCGAAGAAGCCGCTCCGCGCCGACAGCGGCGAGGGGTGCGCCGCCTTGATGACCGTGTGGCGGCGCGCGTCGATGAGCTTCGCCTTCTTCTGGGCGTGGCCGCCCCACAGCACGAACACCACCCCGTCGGGCCTGTCGTTCACCTTCCTGATCACGGCGTCGGTGAACGTCTCCCAGCCCTGGTTCTTGTGCGAGTTCGGCGTGTGCGCCCGGACGGTGAGCACCGTGTTCAGCAGCAGCACGCCCTGGCGCGCCCAGGGGGTGAGGCAGCCGTGGCTCGGGATCGTGAAATCCGGGACGTCGGAGAGCGCCTCCTTGTACATGTTGGCGAGCGACGGCGGCGGCGGGACGCCCGGGCGCACGGAGAAGCACAGGCCGTGAGCCTGCCCCTCGTCGTGGTACGGGTCCTGGCCGAGGAGCAGCACGCGGACGCTCTCGTAGGGCGTGAGCCGGAACGCCGCGAAGACGTCCTCCTCGGCCGGGAAGACCCGGTGCGCCTTGCGCTCGGCCTCGAGGAAGCTCAGGAGCCGCTGGAAATAGGGCTGATCGAGCTCTCCGGCGAGCTCGCTTTGCCACGAGTCGGGCAGATCGATCTTCATCGCGCGCTCAGACTCCTTCCTTCGGGCAGAGCGCGCTCATGCGGCACTCGGCGCACTTGGGCTTGCGGGCGACGCAGGTGTAGCGGCCGTGCAGCACCATCGCGGGGCCGAAGAAGGTCCACTGGTCCTTCGGGACGAGCCGCATGAGGTCCTCCTCGATCTGCTCGGGCTTCTCGCGCTTCGAGAGGCCGATGCGCCCGCTGAGCCGGGCGACGTGCGTGTCGACGATGATCCCCGAGGGGAGGTTGAACGCGGTGTTGAGCACGACGTTCGCCGTCTTCCTGGCCACGCCCGGCAGCGAGGTGAGCTCGGCCATGGTCCCGGGCACCTCGCCGCCGAAGCGCGCGACGAGCTCCTGGCAGGCGGCCTTCACCGTCTTCGTCTTCTGCTTGTAGAAGCCGGTCGGCTTGAGCTCCTCCTCGAGCTGCTCGGTGGGCGCGTCGGCGTACGCCTGCGCGGTCGGGTACTTCTTGAAGAGGGTGGCGGTCACCCGGTTGACGCGCTCGTCCGTGCACTGCGCGGCCAGGATGGTCGCGACGAGCAGATCGAGCGGCGTCTCCCAGTCGAGCTCGTAGCGCGCGTCGGGGTAGGCCTCGCGCAGGTGCTGGAGGAGGAGCGGTACGCGGTCTCGGGCGTTCATGCAGCTCGCCAGCGTAGCCCAGCCCGGCGCCGGCTGTCAGCGCCGCCGGGCGACGGGGCCGGGGCGCTTCCTGCCGAAGTAGGTCTCGAGCAGCTCGCGGCCGACGAGGTTCGCCTTGGTGCGCCATGAGATGTCGTTGGCCAGCATCACCGAGACGGCGATCTCGGGGCGATCGGACGGCGCGAACGAGGCGAACCACGAGAACATCCGCGACGGGCTGCCGCCGACCAGCGTGCCGGTCTTGGCGGCGACGGGCATGGTGCCGAGGGCGCGGGTGCCGTCGGGCTTGCGGAACGCCTTGGCGCAGGTGCCCCGCCGCGTCGTGAGCTCGAGCATCGACCGGAGGGTGCGCGCGACGTCGGGCCGGAGGCCGCGGCCGTCGGCGCTGCGCGGCGCGGCGGCGTCCCCGCGGGCCGGCGCGCCCGGCGGCGCGAGCAGCGAGAAGCGGACGCGCTCGCCGTCGTTGGCGATGGTCTGCATCGCGAAGAGGGCGCCGAGCGGGCTGAGCTTGCCGCTCCAGAAGCCCGCGGCGGCGCGCGCGAGGCCGAGCGAGTCGGCCGGCACGTTCGCGGTGCTCGGCGCGACAGGGATGTCGATGGGGACCTCGCCTTCGAAGCCGAGGTCGCGGGCCTTGTCGTGCAGGTCGGCGGCCGTGAGGTGCTGGCCCGCGAGGCGGGCGAACACGCCGTTGATGCTGCGGCCGAGCGCCTCGCCGAACACCGTGCAGGTGGCGCCGCGCCCCTCGAGATCCCGCGCGGTGATCGCGCTCATGCCGCCCGTGTAGCAGACGGGCGTCGCGACATTCACCTTGCCTGCCTCGAGGAGCGCGGCCGCGGTGACGATCTTGAAGAGGCTCGCGCTCGGGGCGAGCGGGGTCGCGACGTAGTCCCTGCTGCCGCGGCTCGCCCACACGAGGATGCGGCCGGTGCGGACGTCGGAGGCGACGATGGCGCCCTCGGGGGCGCCGGAGCGGGCGAGGAGGCGCTCGGCGGCGCGCTGGAGCTCGGGGTCGAGCGTGAGGCGCACCTGCTTGCCCGCGGCGCCGACCGTGGCGTGGAACGCGCCGCCCTCGACGTGGAGCTTTCGGACGCCCGGCGGGGCCGGAGATGCCACCGCCGGCGCGAGCCACACGGCGGCCGCGGCGGCGAGCGCGAGGTGAAGACGCGAGCGCACCCGGGGCAGATGCCAGAGGGGGGGCGCGGGGGCCAAGTTTCGCGCAGCCGCGCCGCCGCCCTCGAGGATGAGGAGGGGCCCGGGTCGACCACGGAGCGCTCCGGTTGGCTCCTCGGGCCGCCGGTGGTTTGCCGAGCGAGGCGATACGCGCCGGGATTGCGGCGCTCACGCGCTCTCCACACACGCCTGCGCGAGGGAGCACCATGAGCAGCTCAGGGGGCAGGACGCGCTGGATCTCCGATTTGTCGTCAACCGTGGGTTGCACCGGTTGACGGCAGTGGTTGGCACCGGCGGTCCGCCGCCTCCCGGTGCCGAGCCCGTCCTCGAAGTCGTCACGCCGTTCGTTCGAGGAACGGAAAGTGCTGTGCCGGACAACGACACCGGTTACCACGACGAAGAACCACGTTCAGGGATAGGAAGTCGGCCTCCCGCCACCCCCAGGGACCACGCCGACCAGATTGCCCTTCCATGTCCATACGTCAGGACAGGAACCCCAGCCACAGACCCCAGCGGCCGCCCTCGGACCGGCATTCGTAGTCGTCCGCGCCTCCCGGGTTGTTGGGCCAGATGTACAGCTGAGCGGCGTCCTCGCACGCGGCCCGGCTGTCGTACGTGCTGTGCAGGTACCAGAAGTCCGCCGCCGCGAAGCTGGCCTGGCTACCGGTGCTCACGCTGGCTGATGCCGCTCCGGTCACGCCCATCGCGAGGCCCAGACCGACCCCCATCGCGACACCTACCGAAAGCAAGCGCTTCCCTCTGCTCAATGGAACCTCCTTTGGCTGGAACCGGCTGGAATCGTAGCAACAGGTGTACCAGTCGACTCCTCCCGGACCGTCGGCTCGTGAAGGATCCGGCTGCCCGGAGGGCCGCTCAGAATCTCCGTGTCGAGCAGGCTCGGCATCGCCAGTACGAGGCCCTGCGCGCCTACTTCGTCGAGGATCGAGCGAGCGCCGAGGTTGCGCGAGCCTTCGGGTAGGACTTGCCGAGACGCACCGTCTCGTCGAGCACTTTGGGCAAGCGAAAGGTACGGTGTGGGCGGCGCGCCGAGGCGCAGAGCGCGAGCACGCGTCGAGCGCGCTCCCGCCCTTCACTCGATGAGGGAGGGCGCAGCCGGCGTGTCGTCGCCGGCCTCACGCCGGTCATGCACGGGCGCCCTGCTTGCGGAACGCGCCGGGCGGCATCCCGTGCTCGCGGTGGAAGGCGCGGTTGAAGGCGGACACCGAGGTGTAGCCCACCGCCTCGGTGATCTCGGTGAGCGGTCGATCGGTCTCGCGCACCAACCTCGCGGCCTCGTGCATGCGTGCCTGGGTCAGGTACGCGAGCGGGGAGAGACCCACCTCGGCCACGAAGCGGCGCGCCAGCGTGGGCCGCGAGGTCCCGAGCTTCGCCGCCAGCGTCGCGACGTCCCAGGGCGCGGCGAGGTCCTCGTGGAGGAGCGAGAGCGCAGCGGCGACGAGCGAATCGCGCAGCGCGCCCAGCCAGCCGGCGCCGCCGGCGGGCTGATCGTCGACCCAGGCGCGGAGGAGCTGCACGAAGAGCACGTCGAGGAGCCGCGACACCACCAGGGATTGGCCGAGATCGACGCGATCGTGCTCGCGCGTCAGGCCGGCGATGGTCTCGGCGAGATCGGGCCTTCCGCGCGTCTTCTTCGCTGGGATGTGGACCAGCTCGGGCAGCACGCGCAGCGCCGGGTGGCGGGCGCCGGGGACGTCGGACGAGTACACCCCGCAGAGCACCTGCGTCTCCGCGCCCTGGCCGTCGCCGAGGCGCATGCGGCGGTCGATCGTCCCGCGCGCCGCGAGCCACGCGGCGAGCGGTATCCGCCGGCTCCGCGCGTGATCGGCGAGCGCGTGCGCGCTGCCGCGCGGCAGCAGCACCACGTCGCCCGGCCCGAGCGCGACCCGCTGCTCGCCGAGGAAGAGCCAGCACGTGCCGGCCGTGACCAGGTGGAAGGCCGCTTCCGCGGACGCGTCGACGCAGAGCCCCCACGGCGCCCGCGCCGACGAGTGGCAGTAGACCCGGCCGCGCAGGCGCGTCAGCTCCAGCACCCTTCCCAGCACATCGTGCACCGCGCCCTCGTTCATGGCAGCGCCACGGTAGCAGCCTTCTCCCGGACGATCGCGCCGTGAGCGCTTCAGACAAAACATCGAGAGCCGGAGCGATGGCACGTGGCGGCGACAATCCCCAACTTCTCTCGCATCGAACGGCTCGCGCACCGCAAGGGTGGTGATGCCGTATCGGAGGAGGCGGATCGTGAAGCGTGAACCTTTGGAGCAATCGTCGTCCTGGAAGCCCACCTCGCCGTCGTTCATCCTCGGCGCGCTGGGCGCCGCGTTCATGCTGTACCTCGCGGTGCAGGGCTTCGCCCAGCCGGTGGCGGCGGCTCGGGGCTTCGGCCTCCCGCTCCTCGACGTCGGAGACGCCGTCTTTCTCCACATCAAGGCGGGCCGCGATCTCGGGATCGGCCTCATGTTCGTGGGTCTGCTCGCGCTGCGGATGCGCACGGCGCTCGGCGTCGTCACCCTCGCCTCCAGCGTGATGCCGCTCGTCGACTGCCTGGTGACGAGCACGAGCGGTCGTTGCAGCATCTCCTACGCGCTGATGGTCCACGGCTCCGCGGTCGTCTACTGCGTCGTCGCCGCCGTGGTCATGCTGCGGACGCCGCGCCCCGTGCTGGAGGCGCGCGCGGCGCTGGAGCGTTGAGCGGCGCGGCGGGCAGCTGCCGCGCCGCGCTCACAAACCCCTGAAGGGCGTCGGCTTGGCGCCGGTCGTCGCCATGACGCCGCTCTTGCCGCCGAACGAGTCCCCGCAGAGCTCATGCCTCCGGTTGCCCCATGGCCTGGACAGCATCTGGGCCTTGCGGCGCAGGGCCGATCCATGCGACTCCTCGTCGGGGAGGTCACAGAAGGCAACGACCTGGACAGGCCTGGTTCGGCGGCTTCGATTGACCGATCGACGGATAGCTGGGCAGAGCGAGAGCTGAGCGAAGGGGGTATCTGTCCGATGATTGCAGCTTGGTACGAGAGACAGGGCCCCGCTCGTGAGGTCCTCCTCATCGGGGAGGTGCCGGATCCCGAGCCTGGCCCGGGTGAGGTACGTCTCCGCGTCGCAGCCTCGGGAATCAACCCCGGCGACCTGAAGAAGCGACAAGACGCGTTCGGCATCGGGATGCCCTATCCCCGCGTGATCCCACACAGCGATGGCGCGGGAACCATCGACAGCGTTGGTGAGCATGTCTCCTCGTCGCGGATCGGGGAGCGGGTGTGGTGCTACGGCGCGCAGAGCTATCGCCCCTTTGGCACGGCCGCCGAGTACGTCGTCGTCCCGTCGGCTCAGGCCGTGCCGCTCGCCGACGGCGTCTCGTTCGAGCAGGGGGCGTGCCTCGGCATCCCTGGCATCACCGCCCACCGGGCCGTGCACGTCGCAGGCCCCGTCGCGGGGCGTCAGGTGCTGGTGCAGGGCGGGGCCGGCGCAGTCGGTTGCTGCGCCGTGGGCCTGGCACGGCAGGCGGGCGCGCGCGTCATCGCGACCGTCCGCTCCGAAGCCGATGTGGCGGCGGCGGCGCGAGCGGGCGCCCACGAGGTCGTGCGGATGGACGGCCTTTCGACGGAGGAGGTCGTCGACCAGATTCGCGCGCTGGCTCCTGATGGCGTAGATCATGTCGTGGAGGTCGCGTTCGATGCAAACATCGGCGTCGATGAGCGACTCCTGAAGGTCGGCGGTTCCCTCGCCACCTACGCGACGGGAAGCGCGACGCCCGCGATCCCCTTCTGGCAGCTCCTGTTCAAGAACATCGGGGTCTTCTTTCTGGGCAGCGATGACTTCCAGCCGGAAGCGAAGGCGGCGGCGGCTGACGCCCTGAACGCGATGCTTCGCACCGGATGGCCGGGTTTCAGCGTCGACAGGCGCTTTCCGCTGGCGGAGATCGCCGACGCACACGAGCACCTGGAAGCACGACGCGGTTCGGGCCGGGTCGTCGTGATGATTCCAGACCGCTCACGTTGAAGCACCGAATGAAGATCCAGCTTGTTCCGCCAGCGGAGAAATATCGAGACACCTTCTTGCGTGGGCTTCGCGAATTCCGACGCGAAGGCCTTCCCTGGTGGGTCGGAGGCGATCTCGAGACGGTCGAACAGGACTTCGACGCGTTCGTGGCGAAGAAGCTGGCAGACTCGAATCGGAGAACCGAAGCCCTCGTTCCCAAGACGCAACTATGGGCCGTGGCGGAAGAACAGTTCGTGGGGCGGATCTCGATTCACCACGAGCTGAACGAAGCGCTTCGCATCGAAGGCGGCCACATCGGCTACGACACAGTGCCGTCCTTCCGAGGCCGCGGAGTCGCCACGGAGATGCTGAGTCAGGCCTTGCCAGTGGCTCGCGCGCTCGGATTGACTGCAGTGCTCCTCACGTGTGACGACACGAACGCGGCGTCCATCCGCGTCATCGAGAGAAATGGAGGCTCGTTGCGGGAGACGAGGGCCCTCGATGCGAACAGACCTCTGAAGCGCTACTACTGGATCTCCCTGTCATGAAAGCCGCGCCCGCTCGGCCCGCGTCAAGGACCGTCGCGGCCGTATGTTCGAAGCGCAGGACGAAGGCTGGTCGCGCTGCTGTGCCGCACAAGGAGCGCCTCGAGAAGGAGCGCTGAGCCGTCGCTGCCCAGCAGGCGAGTGGAGCCGACGAGGCCCACCGTGTGGACGACCGAAGCCTTGCGTCGGAATGGAACATCGTGGCATGCTGCAGCGCCGACCTTGGCGGGCTTCGCAGCTCACCCGCAGGTCGTCAGACCGCAGGAGGAGCCGATGAAACGCACGTGGACAATCATTGGGGTCGCCGACGTGGCTCGCAGCCTCAACTGGTACCAATCGCTCTTCGGTCAACCAGAGTCGGCGCCTGCTCACGACTATTTCGGCCAAGTCCTCGACACGGACGGGACGGTCCTGCTCTGTCTTCACAAGTGGGGAGACCATGAGCACCCAACGCTGAATAGCCCCGAACGAGCGGAGCCTGGCAATGGGCTATTGCTGTTCTTCCGGGTGGATGATTTCGACGAGGCGCTGTCACGCGCCAGGGCGCTCGTCAGTCGACTCGCGGAGGAGCCCGGGACGAATCCGGCCACCGGAACCCGAGAGTTCGCTCTCCGCGATCCGGACGGTTACTACGTCATGGTCAGCGCGCTCTCTTGAACGTGCATACGTTCCTTCGCGCGGCGGAACATGGCTTCCGGACGGCAGCCGGCCGCAGCGGGGCGAGCTCCGTTTCGATCGGCCGCTCGAGGATCCGGAGCTCGTGTGGGTCACGTGGCGCGACGCCCGGTTCGAGCGCTTCGCCCCGCCGGTGGGGGGGCGAGCGGGTCCTCGACGCGATCGGCCTTCAAAGGGCGTTCGCGGGGACGTGAGCCGGCGCGCCCGGGCGAACGCCGGCGCCGAGGTGCTCCCGGAGAAACGCGGTGGTCCGATCCCAGGCGAGCCTGGCCGCTTCCGGGTGGTGGACCTCGGGCCGCGTGTCGTTCATGAACGCGTGGTCCGCGTCGTAGACGTGGAGCTCCATGGGCTGGCCGCGCGCCGCGAGCTCCCGCTGGAGCGCCTCGGCGAGGGCGGGCTTCGCCCAGGTGTCGCGCGCCGCGAAGTGGGCGAGGATCGGCGCCTTCACCTTGCTGTAGTCGGTGGCCTTGCTCGGGATGCCGTAAAACGGCACCGCCGCCCCGAGCCGTGGAATGGTGGCGGCCGCGGAGAAGCAGAGCGCGCCGCCCATGCAGAAGCCGACGGCGCCGACGTGGCCGTTGACGCGCGGGTGATCGACCAGGAAATAGACGGCGCCGGAGATCTCGAGGAGGGCGCGCTCCCAGTCGAGCGCGTTCATCAGCTGGCTCGCCTCGGCCGGGTCGCGCGTGGTCTTCCCGTGGTAGAGATCGGGCGCGAGCGCGACGAAGCCGGCGCCGGCGAGGCGATCGAGCAGCGAGCGGAGGTGATCGCTGATCCCCCACCACTCGTGGATGAGGACGACGGCGGGCGCCCTGTCCTCCTGCGCCGGCAGCGCGATCTCTCCGCTGGCCGGCGCGCCGTCGATCGCAGGAAACGAGATCTTGTGCGCCATGGTTCTCCTCGGGTGCGAATGAGCTGAACGCCAGGAGATATAACGCCCTCGCCGTCCTGGCAATCTGCTCGCCCGCCCACGCGGCCCGCGAGTCGCGTCGCCTCTCTAGGTCCGGATGGCCTCGACGTACAGGGTCTCGTCGCGGTGGATGACGAGATCGATGTCGGCGACCTGCTGGTTCCTCCCCTTCCGGAAGGAGCGCCGCTCGATCGACCCCTCGTCGAACCCCGCCTCCCGCAGGACGTACGCCATCTCCTCGAAGTCGTAGATCCACTGGTGGCCCCAGTGCTTGAAGATCTGGTTGACCATCCAGGCCGGCCGGTCCTGCACCTCCGGGAACGGCTCGTCCACGTCGGGGAACATGCTGCCGAGCTGCTCGATGATCTTCGCGTGCTTGTTGAAGAACTTCCGCGACGGGTCGCGGTAGCCGTCGATGTAGATCGCGAGGTCCGGCGTGGAGATGCGGAGCAGGCCGCCGGGCTTCAGCACGCGGTGCGCCTCCTTCAGGAACCTGATCCCCCCGGCCTGCGACACGTGCTCGATGAGGTGCTCGGTGTGGAGCCAGTCGAAGGACGCGTCGGGCAGGGGCAACGGCGTCGTGACGTCGTACTCGAGGTAGTGGAACCGGCCGTCGAGGATCGCCAGCCGGCCGTACTCGGTGGCCTGCCCGCCGGGGTTCTCCAGCTTCGAGAGATCGATGTTCAGGCTGTCGGGCCTCATGTTCCAGAAGGAACACCCGACGTTGAGGCCGGTGAGGCCCGCCTCCGCGAAGAAGGCCGCCGGGAACGGCGGCTCACGACGCAGCACCTCGATCGATTGGATGCGTTCAGCGAGCATGGATGTCGACCTCGTGGATTGTCCGGGGCAACGCGCCGTTTCTAGCGGTGCAACCCCGTGTGTCGAGCGCGTTGCCTGGCGCCGCCTGGCCAGCGGCGGTCAATTGTCCCCTGGCATACCGCCGCGCCGGCGCTCTGCGAAGGGTCGCCGCGGATTCTTTACGTTTCTTCATACGATTGCCGCTCGTTCAACAAGACGCGCCGCCTTCACGTTTCTTCACCGGCCTGGTGCACGGCGGAAGCGCGTGATGATCAATGGACTTGGAGGTGGCCAGGCGCGCAGGGCGGGCTAGAGTTGCCCGCGCAGCAGGGCCCCGCGCCGCGTGAAGCCGGGCGCCTGGCCCGGCCGCGCGGCGGAGCTGCCGCACTCGTTATCTCGCACTCTCGCTATCCGTCGCCTGTCAGCCGCCTGGCCGTCGCCACCGGTCGCCACAGGTCGCCGATAGCCGTTGGTGGACGCCGCATGACCGATTTCCATTGCGTGTCGCTGTCGCCGATCCATTGGCCCCACCCCGGCGTCGCGGTCGCCACGGCGCGCGCCGGCGGCGTCGCGGTGCTGGACCGGGAGCTGTGCGGCGAGCCGGATCTCCCGCTCGCGCGCGAGAACCTCCGCCGCCTCCTCGACCTCGCGCCGGCGGGCTGCCCCGTCGGGCTCCGCCTCCGCGCGGACCAGCTCGCCGCGAGCGCCGAGCTCCTCGCGGCGCTGGCGCCGCGCCCGCACTGGCTCGTCGTCTGCGACTGGGAGGCGCCGCCCGCGCGCGCGGCGCTCGCAGCCCTCTCGCCTTCCCGCCACCGCAAGCTCTGGCTCGAGGTGCGCGACGGCGAGGGGCTCGCCGCCGCGGACGGCGCGCTCTCGTTCGAAGGCTGGCTCGCGAAGGGGCGCGAGAGCGGCGGGTTCGTCGGCAAGGAGTCGGCCTTCCTGCTCGCGCAGCGGCTGGCGCTACAGCCGCGCCCGTTCCTGGTCCAGGGCGGCATCGGCCTGCACAGCGCCGCCGCCTGCCGCGCCGCGGGCGCGGCGGGCGTCGTCGTCGACGACCAGCTCCTCCTCCTGCGCGAGGCGCCGCTGCCGGAGCACGCCCGCGCGGCGCTGTCCCGCCTGGAGAGCACCGACACGGTCGTCGTGGGCGAGCGCCTCGGCGCGCCGCTGCGCATCGCGGCGCGCCCGGATCTGCCGGGCAGCCAGGAGGTCGCGCGGCTCGCGGAGGAGCTCGAGCGAGCGGAGCTCGACGCGGTCGACGCGGTCGACGCCGCCGACGCGGTCGACGCCGCCGACGCTCGCCCACGGCGCGAGGACTGGGTCGCCCGGGCGAGCGCGCTCCTCGGCTGGGATCGGCAGGGCCGCGGCGCCTTGCCGCTCGGGCAGGCCGCCGGCCGGGCGGCCGAGTACGCCCGCAAGTACTCGACAACAGGGCGTTTTCTCCGCGCGCTGCGGGACGCCGCGTCCGGCCACGTCGAGCTCGCGCGAAAGCACGACGTGCTCGCGGCCGGCAGCCCGCTCGCCCGCTCGCACGGCACGCAGTACCCGATCGTGCAGGGCCCGATGACGCGGGTCAGCGACAGGGCCGAGTTCGCGGCCGCGGTCGCGGAAGGCGGCGCGCTGCCGCTCCTCGCCCTGGCGCTGATGCGCCGCCCGCAGGTGGACGAGCTGCTCCGGGCGGTCGAGGAGCGCCTCGGTGACCGGCCGTGGGGCATCGGGATCCTCGGCTTCGTGCCGCCGGAGATCCGGCAGGAGCAGCTCGCGGCGTGCGCGTCGGTCCGGCCCCGCTACGCGCTCATCGCCGGGGGCAGGCCGGACCAGGCCGCCGAGCTCGAAGCCCAGGGCATCCCCACCTACCTCCACGTCCCGACGCCCGCGCTCCTGCGCGCCTTCCTCGAGGGCGGGGCGCGGCGGTTCGTCTTCGAGGGCTCCGAGTGCGGCGGCCACGTCGGCCCGCTCACCAGCTTCTCCCTGTGGGACGCGATGGTCGACGCGCTGCTCGACGAGAAGGTGCCCGACGCGGCCGCCGTCCACGCGCTCTTCGCGGGCGGCGTCCACGACGCGCGCTCGGCCGCGATGGTGTCCGCGCTGGCCGCGCCGCTCGCGGCCGCCGGGCTCCGCGTCGGCGTGCTCATGGGCACCGCGTACCTGTTCACCGCGCAGGCGGTCGCGAGCGGCGCGATCGCGCCGGCGTTCCAGCGCCAGGCGCTCGCTGCCGGCGCCACCGTCACGATCGAGACGGGGCCGGGGCACGTCATCCGTTGCGCGGCCACGCCGTTCGTGGGCGAGTTCGAGGCGGCCCGCGGCCGGATGCGGCGCGAGGGCCAGCCCGCGGCCGCGATCAGCGCCGCGCTCGAGCAGATGACGCTCGGCCGGCTGCGGATCGCGTCCAAGGGCCTCGACCGCGGCGAGGAGGGGCAGCTCGCCGCGGTCGACGACGCGCGGCAGGCGGCGCGCGGCCTGTACATGATGGGCGACGTCGCGGCCCTGCGCGCGGGCGTCGTCGAGATCGCGGCGCTGCACGAGGAGGTGTCCGCGGGCAGCGGGCGCGCGCTCGACGGCCTGGTCCAGGCCTCGGTGGAGTACGTGCCCCGCCGCGCGCCGGCGCCCGCGCGCATCGCCGTGATCGGCGCGGCGTGCCTGCTGCCCAGGGCGCAGGCGCCGGACGAGCTCTGGAGGAACGTCCTCGGCAAGGTCGAGGCGATCCGCGAGATCCCCCGGGAGCGCTGGGACCACCGCCTGTACTACGACCCCGATCCGCGGGCCGAGGACCGGATCTACTCGAAGTGGGGCGGCTTCATCGACGAGCTCCCCTTCGATCCGCTGCGCTACGGGATCCCGCCCGCGTCGCTGCGCTCGATCAGCGTGTCGCAGCTCCTGGCGCTCGAGGTCACCCGGCGCGCGCTCGCGGACGCGGGGTACGCCGCGGGGGGCTTCGACCGCGAGAACACCGCCGTGATCTTCGCGTCCAGCGGCACGGCCGACCTGGAGCAGGCGTACGTGGCGCGCGGCCTGCTCCCGCTGAGCGTGGGCGGCCCGCTGAAGTCGAGCCTGGAGCGGCTGCCGAAGTGGTCGGAGGAGAGCTACGCCGGCATCCTCGTGAACGTCATCGCCGGGCGGGTCGCCAACCAGTTCGACCTGCGGGGCCCCAACCTGATCGTCGACGCGGCGTGCGGCTCCTCGCTCGCGGCGCTCGACCTCGCCGTCCAGGAGCTCGTCTCCGGCCGGTCGAACGCCGCGGTCGTCGGCGCCGTCGAGCTCGAGCAGACCCCGCACGGGTACCTGGCGTTCAGCAAGACGCGGGCCTTCTCGCCGCGAGGCCGCGCGAGCGTCTTCGATCAGAAGGCCGACGGCATCGTGATCAGCGAGGGCGTCGGCGTGCTGGTCCTGAAGCGGCTCGCGGACGCGGAGCGCGACGGCGACCGCATCGATGCGGTCATCCAGGCCGTCGCCGGATCGAGCGACGGCAAGGGGATGGGGCTCACCGCGCCCAAGCCCGCCGGCCAGCGGCTCGCGCTCGAGCGGGCGTACGAGCGGTCGGGCATCGACCCGGCCTCGCTCGGCATGTACGAGGCGCACGGCACCGGCACGGCCGTCGGCGATCGCGCCGAGCTCGAGACGATCGCGGGCTTCCTCAGCGCCGCGGGCGTGCCGCCGCAGCGCTGCGCGATCGGATCGGTGAAGTCGCTGCTGGGCCACACCCGGAGCGCCGCCGGGCTGGTCGGGGTGCTCAAGGCGGTCCTCGCGCTGAAGCACCGCGTCCTGCCGCCCCACGCGGGCGTGGACACGCCGCTGGAGGCGCTCGCTGCCGACGACTCCCCGGTGGCCCTGCTCGACGAGGCGCAGCCGTGGCTCGCGGGGCCCGAGCCGAGGCGCGCGGGCGTGAGCGCGTTCGGCTTCGGCGGCACGAACTTCCACGCGGTCGTGGAGGAGTACCAGGGCGACTTCGCCGCGCCCGCGCTCGGCGCCGCCGGCTGGCCCCACGAGCTCGTCGTCGTCGAGGCGCCCGACGCGCCGGCGCTCGTCGCCGAGCTCGAGCGGCTGGCGCGCGCGCTGCGCCGCGAGCGCGCGCGCGACAGCGTCCGCCTCCGCGACGTCGCCTTCACGTGCGCGCTCGCGGCGCAGCAGGGCCGCGAGCGGCGGGCCGCGGGCCCCGCGGGGGCCGCCGCGTGCATCGTCGCGGACGACGGCGAGCACCTCCTCGGCGCGCTCGAGCACGCGCTCGCGCACCTCGGGGGCGCCTCGCCGGGCCCGCTGCCCGCGCACGTCCACCTCCGGACCGGGCCCGGCCCGGCGCCGGGCAAGGTCGCGTTTCTCTTCCCCGGGCAGGGCTCGCAGTACCCCTCGATGGGCCGCGAGGTCGCCCTGTACTTCGCCGAGCTGCGGGACGCCCTGGAGGTCGCCGACCGGGAGCTCGCAGGCGCCCTGCGCGGTCGGCTGAGCCGCTTCATCCTGCCGCCGGCCGCCTTCTCCGACGCCGCGCGGGAGCGGCAGCGGCGCGAGCTCACGGCCACGCGGATCGCGCAGCCGGCCATCGGGGTGATCAGCGACGGGATGCTCCAGCTCGCGCTGCGCCTCGGCCTGCGCCCGGAGGTGCTCGCCGGCCACAGCTACGGCGAGCTGACCGCCCTGCGCGCGGCGGGCGCCCTGTCGCGCGAGGGCTGGCTCGCGCTCTCCGAGACGCGCGGGCGGCTCATGGAGGAGGTCCCCTCGGAGCCGGGCGCGATGGCCGCGGTGATGCTCCCGCGGGACGAGCTCGCGCCGCTGCTCGAGGCGTTCCCGGCGGTCTGCATCGCGAACCACAACGCGCCCGATCAGTGCGTCGTCTCCGGCGAGCTGGGCGCGATGACCGCCGCGCTCGACGCGCTGAGCGCGAGGGGGATCCGCGCGCACCGGCTCCCGGTCTCGACCGCATTCCACTCGCCGCTGATGCGCCCGGTCCGGGCCCCGTTCGCCGACGCGCTCGAGCGCGCGGCGATCGCGCCGCCGGAGATCGAGGTTTACGCGAACGCGATCGGCCGCCCCTATCCCCGTGATCCCGCGGGCGTCCGCGCGCTCCTCGCGGCGCAGCTCGAGGCTCCCGTCGACTTCGTCGCGCAGATCCGGCGGATGTACGAGGACGGCGCGAGGACCTTCGTCGAGCTCGGGCCGAAGGCGACGCTGACCGGCCTCGTCCGGCGGATCCTCGGCGACGAGCCGCACCTGGCCGTCGGCTTCGACGGCGCCGGGGGCGGCGTGAAGGGCCTCTTGCAGGCGCTCGCGGCGCTGTTCGCCGCCGGCGTCCGGCTCGACCTGCCGGCGCTGTTCGCCGATCGCCCCTGCCAGCGGCTCGACCTGCGCGCCCTCGCGGAGGGCCGCGCCGAGGCCGCGCTGCCCGGGTGGCGCATCGACGGCGGCCGCGTGCGGCGCAGCGACGACCCCGTCGGCCTGCTCGGCGAGCGCCAGCTCCTCGAGCACGGCGCCGCCCCCGAGCTCGAGGAGGCGCTCGCTGGCCCTGGCGCCGTCGCGCTGGACGGCCCGATCGCCGCCTACCGCGAACACCAGGAGACGATGCGCCGGTTCCTGTCGATGCAGGAGCGGGTCACCACGGAGTTCCTCCTCCGGCTCGGCGGCGGCGCCGATGCGGCCGCGCTCGCAGCGCCCGCGGCCTCGTCGGCGCCTGCGGCCCTAGCGGCGCCTGCGGCCTCGCCGACGCCTGCGGCGCTCGAGGCGGCGAGCGCGCCGGCGCGGGACGCGGATCCCGCGGCGCTCGAGCCCGCGGCGCTGCGGCGGACGCTCGCCACCCTTGTCAGCCGCCGGACCGGCTACCCGGAGGACATGCTCGGCCTCGACCAGGACATGGAGGGGGAGCTCGGGATCGACTCCATCAAGCGGATCGAGATCCTCGAGACCCTATTGCGCCAGCTCCCGCCGCCCGTGGCCGCTCGGCTCCGGTCGTCGATGGACCGGCTGTCCCGGATCCGCTCGATGAACGGCCTCGTCGACGTCGTGTCGGGCGAGGCGCTGGCGCTGGGCGCCGGGGCTGCGAGCGAGGGCGCGCCGGCCGCGCCGCCCGCCGCCTCGTCCGACGGCACGCCGGCGGGCGTGTGCCCCCGCTTCGTCCTGCGCGCCGAGCGCAAGGAGCTCCACGGCGCGCCGCAGGTCCGCCTGGACGGGCTCGTCCTCGTGACCGAGGACGCGCTGGGCCTCGCCGCGCGCGCGTGCGCCCTGCTCGCGCAGCGCGGGGCCAGGCCGGTCGTGATCCCGCGCGAGGCGCTCGAGTCGCCCGAGGAGATCGCGCGCCACGTCGCCGCCGCGCGCCTCGAGCACGGCGCCGCGCGCGGGATCGTGCACCTCGCGTCCTTCCACCGCGGCGCCGTCGACGGGCTCGGCGCGTTCCGGCGCGGCAACCGGGTGCAGGCCAGGAGCCTCTTCTTCACGGCGCAGGCCTGCGCGGGCGAGCTGGCCGCGGGCGAGCCGCTGCGGATCGTGGCCGCCACGCTGCTCGCGGGCGGCCGCGGGCAGGACGGCCTCGACGGGTCGGCGTCCGGCGCCGGCTGTCACGGCATCCTGCGGAGCGTGGCGCAAGAGCATCCCCGCGCGGTCGCCAAGGCGCTCGGGTTCGACGAGGCGCTGCCGCACGACGCCGTGGCGAGCCGCATCCTCGACGAGCTGCTCCACGCCCCGGACGACGTCGAGGTGCGTTACGCGGAGGGCGGGCAGCGGACGGTCGTGTCCGTCGCCCCCGCGCCGCTCGATGATGCGGCGGAGCGCCGCGACTGGGAGCCGGGCCCCGGCTGGGTCGTCCTGGTGACCGGGGGCGCGCGCGGCATCACCGCCGAGGTAGCGCAGCGGCTCGCGCGCCCGGGCGTGCAGCTCGTCCTCGTCGGGCGCGCGGAGATCGCCGAGGGGGACGCCGCGGATGACGGCGGCGACGTCGAGGCGCTGCGCCGGGGCGCCATCGCCGCGGTGCGGAGCGCGGGGCGGGAGCCGCTGCCCGCCGCGATCGAGGCCGAGATCAGGGGCAAGCTGCAGGCGAGGCAGCGCCGCGCCACGCTCGACGCCCTGCGCCGGCGCGGCGCCGCCGTGGAGTACCACGCGATCGACGTGCGCGACGGCGAGCGCCTCGGCGAGCTGATCGCCGGCGTTTACCGCCGCTTCGGCAGGATCGACGCGGTCGTGCACGGCGCGGGCGTCATCGAGGATCAGCTCCTCGCCGACAAGCGCGCCGACTCCTTCGATCGCGTCTTCGACACCAAGGCCGACAGCACGTTCGTCCTCGGGCAGGCGCTGCGCCCGGACGGCCTGAGGTGGTGTGTCCTGTTCAGCTCGATCTCCGGGCGGTTCGGCAACCGCGGGCAGTCCGACTACGCGGCGGCGAACGAGGTCATGAGCCGCCTCGCGGCGCAGCTCGACGCGCGCTGGCCCGGGACGCGCGTCGTGTCGATCGGGTGGGGGCCCTGGCGCGAGGTAGGGATGGCCGGCGAGGGCGTGCTCCGGCGGCTCGCGGCGCAGGGGATCGTCCCCGTCGACGTGGAGGCGGGCTGCCGCTTCCTCTTCGAGGAGCTCTCGCGGGGGTCCAAGGGCGACGTCGTGGTCGTCGCCGGCGAGGGGCCGTGGCGCCGCGGCGACGGCGCCGCGGACGCCGCGCCGGCGGCGGGCCAGGGCGCTGCGCCGGCGGCGGGGGAGAGGGCCGCGCCGGCGGCGGGCCAGGGCGCCGCGCCGGCGGCGGGGGAGGGCGCCGCGCCGGCGGCGGGCCAGGGCGCCGCGCAGGCGGCCGAGTGAGGGGAGGGCAGGGCGACGCCGGCTCCGCCTCGCCGCGGGCTGGCGCCCGGCCCGCGCGGACGTCTTCGGCATCCTTGCTGCTCCAGCGCGCGCTATGGTGTGGTCTCCCGGCCGGGGCCGGGGATTCCCGCCCATGCCGCCGACCCGCCTGCTGCGCAGCACCGAGATCCCTCAGGCCGACAACCTCGCGAACGTGCGGCGCGTGCTCGAGGCGCTCTCGGCGGGGGTGACCGCGAAGGAGCAGATCGTGGAGCAGACGGGCATCTCCTTGCGCCACGTCGGCTACGCGATCGCCGCCGCGCGCGTCCTCGGCTGGCTCGACGACGACGACGCGTCGCTCACGCCCGGCGGGCGCGCGCTGCTCGCCGCGCCGGCCGGCACGCCTGACGAGCGGTCGCACATGCGGCGCGCGATCTTCGCGTGCGACGTCGTGAAGGAGGTCGCGCCCGATCTCTTCGAGCCGACGCCGCCCACCGCGGTGGCGCTCGCGCGGCGGCTCTTCCGCTTCACCGCCGGCATCGGCAAGGGGACGGCGCGCCGGCGCGCGCAGACGCTGCTCGCCTGGCGGGGTCAGGTGCTGGAGCAGCAGCTGCCGCTGTTCCCCCGGCGTCCGAGGAAGCGCGGCGCCGCGGCTCCAGCGGGCGCTGCTTCCTCGGCAGCGCCGGGCGGCGGGGAGGGCGCAGCGCCGGGCGCTGCTGCTTCCTCGGCACCGCCGGGCGGCGGGGAGGGCGCAGCACCGGGCGGCGGGGAGGGCGCAGCGCCGGGCGGCGGGGAGGGCGCTGGCGAGCAGCCGCGATCGCCCGGCGCACGTCAGGCGACCGACTGACCGCGGCGGCCCGCGTCGCGCGTCCCCCGCGCCACCGCCGCTCGTCTCGTTACCGCGCTGCCGGCTGCTTGCGCCCGAGGCGCGCCGCGCGCAGCTCGTCGGCGGTCAGCTTGTTGTCGCGGTTCGCGTCCGCCGCCTTCACCCGCTCCCAGCGCTTGTCGCCCACCTCGTCCCTGGTGAGGAAGCCGTCGCCGTTCTTGTCGCTCCGGGCGAAGCGCTCCTTCTGCTTCGCCGCGCGCGCCTTCGCGTGCTGCTCGGCGTGCGCCTTGAGCTCCTCGGCCGACAGCGCGCCGTCCTTGTTCGTGTCCGCCCCGGCCAGCCGCTTCTGCGCCTTCTCCGGGAGCTCGGAGACGGCCAGCTTGCCGTCGCCGTTCTTGTCCAGGCGCTTGATGAGGCGGGCCGGGTCCTTCGGGCGGTGCTGGCGGCGGGCTTCCTTGTCCTGCCGCGGCGCCGGCGCCGCCTGCGTGCCGCCCGCGCCGTTCGCCGCGTAGGCCGCTCCGCCGCCGGCGAGCACGGCCGCCGAGAGGAAGGTGCCGAGGACGAAGCGACGGATCGTGCTGTTGGCCAGGTTCGAGAAGAGGGGGCGGTTCATCTTGGTCGTGCTCCTTGGTGCAA
This sequence comes from Sorangium sp. So ce1153, assembly GCF_051521595.1. Classification (NCBI taxonomy): domain Bacteria; kingdom Pseudomonadati; phylum Myxococcota; order Polyangiales; family Polyangiaceae; genus Sorangium; species Sorangium sp. So ce1153. The sequence goes on along the minus strand of NZ_CP150361.1, from coordinate 8,185,674 downwards.
GGGCCAGCCTGTTCTTGCCGGCTTCTGTTCCTCGGACGCGCCCCGGCCGGCCCTCCCTACGCGCCCTTCGATCTTTTTTCTTCTGTCGATCGAGCGCGGCCGTGACCTGTGCGTCACTCAGGCCAGCAAACCTGATCACCCCTCGAGCTCCTCTCGCCCCGTGCGCGGCGCTCTCCCGGCGGCGCTGACAGTCACCTTCCTTCGGTGTTCGGCTCCACAACGGCGCACGCGCGGCTTCCCCTGGCTGCCGAGCCGCGCAACACGAGCGGCGTGGACTCGTAACGCCCCCCACCGGGCCGGAACTGTCGAGCCCGCTCTGCGCCACTGTGAAGTCGACTCCCAGGCTCAATTACAGTCATGGCTGTTTATTTTCATGTTGCTTGACGTCCATCCCTGGTGCCGTATTTTATGATTGCCTATGTACCTTGCGATGCCTGCCACTTCGCACTGGTACCACCGAGCCGGCAGGTGGTTCTCTCATCGCAGACAGCGCATCCGCGGTATGGAGGCCGGGCTGCTCGTGGGGCTCGCGTCGGTGCTCTCGGCGTCATGCGCATCGGAGGCGCCCGGCCACCCGGAGAGTGCAGTCGTCATCGGGGCTCTCCTGCCCTTCTCCGGCAGCGAGTCGGCCATCGGGCGCAACCTCGAGCAAGCCATGTTGCTCGCCGTCGACGACCTGAACGCTGCGGGCGGGCTCGACGGGAAGCCGTTCGACATCCTGAGCCGAGACAGCCACTCGAGCTCGGAGCGTGGGTTCGAACAGCTGGTCGAGCTGCTCTACACGGATCATGTGGCCTACCTGGTAGGGCCCGAGGAGAACAACCTCGCCCGCGGCATCGCGCCGGACGTGAAGGTGCTCGATACATTTCACATGTTGCCGGGTTACGCCGCGCCCTCCGTCGCGCGCAGCGAGACGAGGGGCGGCTGGATGCGGCTCGCTCCCTCCCCGCTCGCCGTCGGCTGCGCGCTGGCGAAGGTCGCCGTCCGCGCGGGCGTCCGCACCGTGAACAGCCTCGCCGCGCGGGATGACCACAGCTCCAGGGTGAGCAGCGAGTTCACGACCAAGTTCGCCGTGCTCGGGGGCAGAGCGCTCCCCTCCGAGACATTCGCGCCGGGCGAGCAGACGTATGTGAACAGGATCGAGTCCGCCTTCGCGTGGCACGCCGACCGCACGCTGCTGTCCGCGTATCCCGCCGCCGCCTCGACCATCGTGACCGAATGGACCCTCTCCGGACGCCCGGGCACGTGGCTGCTCGGCCCTGCGCTGCGCACCGAGGTGTTCCTCGCCAACATCCCGACAGGCTCTCTCGACGGATACGTGGGCGTCTCGCCTTCGCTCAGCCTGCGGAGCGAGTGCCACACAGCGGACGACGCCCGGGAGACGGTCGACTGCGCGGACGGGAACGCCGCCGCCTTCAGCGGGTACTTCGCCCGCCGGTGGGGCGGCGAGGTGCCGTTCCCCGCGGCTCACTTCTATTACGACGGTGTCGTCCTCATCGCGATGGGCCTCGTGTTCGCCCGGGCGACGAGCGGGGCGACCCCCTCGTCCGGGCATGAGCTGCAGAGGATCATCCGCGAGCTCAACAGCCCCGAAAACGAGGTGGCCTCCTGGCGGGATCTGAGAGCGGCGCTGACCAGGCTCCGCGCGGGGATCCCGCTCCGGTACGTCGGGGCGGCCGCCGAATACGAGTTCGACAGCTACGGGGCAGCCAGGCATCACTTCATGCAACAGTGGACCATCGACGGTGACGCCTTCGTCGATCTCGCCCCGGTCCCTGTCGGGTGTTACGTGGCCAACTGATCTCGCGGACGGCTCGGCGCCGCGCGGGCGCGCCGCGCGCGACCGAGCGGACCGCGGAAGGGGAGGAGCATCATGACGACGGTTCGACGGTGGTGGTTGGGGACCTTCGGGCTCGCGCTGCTGACGGCCGCCTGCGGATCGAGCGACGCAGGCAGCCCGGGCGAGAGGGCCGCGCCCATCCAGCGGACGCCGACGCCGGAGAACGAGTTCACGCCGGTCGAGCTCGAGGCGACGGTCGATCACCTCGTCGCCGCGCTCAACGAGAGCTCGCTCGACCCGGTGCAGATGGCGGTCCTCCTGAAGGACGCGACCGGCTTCTGGGCGCCGGTCGTCACGGCGGCGAACCGGGCCATGGGCGAGCTCGGGGTCCCGGGGAACGTCCTCGGGTCCGTCGCGCAGTCGGGCGATATCCCCGAATCGGAGGAGCTCCAGACTCAGCAGATCAGACAGGCGGTCGCGGACGGCGTGAAAGGGATCGGCATCGCGCCCTACGGCGACGCCCAGGCAGCCGCCCTCGACGAGGCGATGGCGAAGGGCGTCAAGGTGGTGACGCTCGACACCGATCTGGCGAGCTCGAAGCGCTCGATCTACGTCGGCACGCTCAACAAGTCTGCCGGAGCCACGGCAGGGGAAACCCTGCTCGCGATGCTGCCCCCGCCGCCAGGTACGGTGATGATCCACGGCAACGACAACCCGGGCTGGGTCGACGGGCTGGATCGAACGCAGGGAGCCCGGGACGTGTTCGAGGCAGCCGGTTACGAGGTCCTGGTGCGCAGCGCCACCTGGGACGCCACGGGCGAAGCCCAGGACGTCGAATGGATAAAGACCCGGCTAGAGACCTCCGACCCGCCCGTCGTGGGGCTGATCGGCCTGTTCAACGTCTCGTACCGGTGCGCGATGGCCGCAGAGGCAGCGCGCAAGGCGGACCTCCCCATCGTCGCCTTCGATTTCGACCCGAAGACCGTCGACTACATGCGCGCGGGGCGCATCAAGGCCACGCACACGCAGCGGCAGTACTACGAGGGGTACCTCGTGCCCTATATCCTCTACGGCATCGAGGCCATCGGCCTCGACGCAACCAGGGAGATCCTCGCCCCCCAGCTGATCGGCGAGAGCCGGGTCAACACCGGGCTCGACGTGGTCCCGGGGGACAAGATCGACGCCTATTACGACTTCCTCAGCTCGATCGGCGCAAACTAGGCTCGACCTGGAGCGAGAGCGGCCCCTTCGGTGCCAGCCGCTCACCCCGGCGCCCGCTCCCTGACGAGCGCCGCGACCACCCCCACGAGCTCCGCCGGGTCCAGCGGCTTGGCGACGTGCGCCTGGTAGCCTGCGCCGAGCGCGCGCGCCCGGTCCTCGGCCCGCGCCAGCGCGCTCAGCGCGACGGCCGGCGTCGCGCCCCCGCGCGCCGGGCCGAGGCCCCGCACCCTCTGGATGAGCTGAAAGCCGTCCTCGCACGGCATCCCCAGATCGCTGACGAGCACGTCGGGCCGCTCCCGCTCCAGCGCGGCCATCGCCTCGGCGGCCGACCCCACCGTCGTGACGCTCGCCGCGCACTCCTCGAGCACCCGCTGGGCGACCTCGCGCGCGTCCGGCTGGTCGTCGACCACGAGCACCCGCACGCCGGTGAGCTCGGCCGCCGGGTAGTCGACCAGCGCCTCGGCGCGCGCCGACGTGGGTCGCTGCGTCGCGCCGGGCGCCTGCGGCGAGACGCCGGCGAGCGGCAGCTTCACGGTGAACGTCGCGCCCATGCCCTCGCCCGGGCTCGCGACCTCCACCGTGCCGCCGTGCAGCTCGACCAGGTGCTTCACGATCGAGAGCCCGATGCCGAGCCCGCCGTGCTTCCTCGTCGAGGAAGCGTCCGCCTGCCGGAAGCGCTCGAACAGGTGCGGGAGGAACTGCGGCGCGACGCCGGGGCCGGTGTCGGTCACCGACAGCTCGGCGCACGCGCCCGCGCGCCGCAGCGCCACGTCGATCCGCCCGCCCGCCGGCGTGAACTTCGCCGCGTTCGACAGGAGGTTCCAGGCGACCTGCTGGAGCCGGGCCGGATCCCCTCGGAGCGAGCCCGTCTCGGGCTCGACGCTCGAGACGACCGTGAGCCCCTTGGCCTCGGCCGCGAGCTTGACCGCCTCGAGCGCGCCCTGGATGACCGCCGGCAGATCGACCGGCTGGACGTCGAGCCGCAGCTTTCCCGACACGACCCGGCTCATGTCGAGCAGCTCGGATACCATGTCCGACTGGAGCCGCGCGTTGCGCTCGATGACCTCGAGCCCTCGCGCGAGCGCCTGCGGCTCCTGCGCGCGGCTCCGCAGGATGCGCGCCCAGCCGAGGATCGCGTTGATGGGCGAGCGCAGCTCGTGCGAGAGCGTCGCGACGAAGTCGTCCTTGACCCGGCTCACGCGCTCCGCCTCGTCGCGGGCGGCGCGCTCGCTCTCGAGCAGCTTCTGGCGCTCCTCCTCGGCCAGCCGCTCCGCGGTGACGTCCTCGGTGATCCCCAGGAACGACTCCACCGCGCCGTCGGGCCCGAGCTCGGGGATGTACCGGGCGCGGAACCTCCGCGCTCCGAGGCTGAACTCCATCCGCTGCGGCTTGCCCGTCCTCTGCGCCTCGCGACACGCCGCCTCGCCTGCCTCGCACACCTCGAGCGGGAGCCCGTTATCGCGGGGCGTCCTGCCGACGTAGTGCTCCGGCGGGAGCCCCGTGACCGCCAGCGACGTCGGCGACATGAACGTGCAGCGCAGATCCAGATCCATGCGGTAGATCGCGTCGGGCGAGTTCGCCATCAGCGAGGCGAGCTGGCGCTCGCGCCGGCGGAGCTCGTCCTCCAGGCGCTCGCGCTCGGCGAGGACCCGCCTCGCCTCGTCGAGCGCGGCGCGCAACTGGCGCTCGCTCTCGCGCAGCGCCTCCTCGGTGCGCTTGAGACGGCCGATGTCCAGGTAGAGGCCGGCCCCGGGGGTGATCTCGCCCCTCTCGTCGCGGATCGGGGCGGCCCGGAGGAGGGCGGGGTGGACGGCGCCCCCCGTCATGCGCAGGAGAGCCTCGCTCTCGGCGTGCGCCTGCTCCGCCGCGAGCGCCCGCTCCTCGGCGCGCCGCTGCTCGGTGATGTCCTCGATGAACAACACCACGCGCTGAGGCCTGTCGCGCGCGTCACCGACGACGGCGCCTGTCACCTGGAGCGAGCGGATGCCGCCGTCCTTGCGGCGGCAGCGCACCCCGAACGTGAGCTCGTCCCCGCCGCCTTCGAGCAGCGTGCGCCACGCGGCCAGCGACCCTGCCCGGTCCTCCGCGAGCGCCAGATCGAGCAGCTTCGTCCCGAGCAGCTCCCGCTCCGTGTACCCTAGCAGCCGGCAGAGCGAGCTGCTGACGCGCAGGATCTGCCCGCCCGGCGCGTCGAGCTGCGCGCACCCGCTGCCGGTAGAGGGTATTGCCCAGGCTGGCTGTCCGGCGGTCTCCACCATCGCTGTCTGTCCAATCTCCCGGACACCGGCCCGCTCCACGTGCTCCCCGCGTGCGTGCGCGGCGTTCCCCCGCTTCGTCCGGCCAGGCTATCACGGACACGCCCTGTCGTGGCAGCATGGCGACCAGAGCGAGTGAACATCAGCGGCTCACCCGGGCTGTCCTCGGTCTCCTTTCCGTCCGGGTCTCGCGCGGAGCCCGGCGGTCCGACCGGGACACGCGATGATGAGTTTGCTCGCACGCGGGCATGTTGACCGGCGACGCTTCGGTGAACCGGGGGGCGCACGCAGCTGGCCATGCGCGCCTCGTCCGGGGAGCGCGCTGACAGCAGACGCCTTGTTCGGGGGCTGTCGCGGGATCAACATCATGTGGAGTCTGTCGAACCCGACCACGGCGGACTGCCGTGGACTGCGCGCGTCGCGCCGGGCGGCGGCGTCGATGCCTGCTTGAACGAGCTTTGAGGGCGGTTCTGGCACCTCTCGAGAGCCCTGGCTGAAAATTCCTCTTGGAGCTCAAACTTCGTGTAATTTCCTTGTGCCTCGCCGCGCTGCGAGACCTGATTCACGTTTCCCGAGGTCGAGGCGCCCCCGGAGTCCGGATGGTCCGGGTTGCCGTCTGAAGCGATGAAAAGGAGCCCCGTATGTCCTTGAAGTTGTTCGAACCCAGGCCGATGAAGCTGAGCGTCTTGACGGCCGCTCTCCAGGAGCTCACCCCGCGCGCCAGGCGCGATGCCGATCCGGATCTCGCCATCGAGGACTGGCTGCAGTTTTCCAGGGACATCGGCTCTCCGAACATCCAGCTCTCGGCCGCCCTCCACCCGACCGAGTCGGACGTGCCGGCGGAGGCCATGCTGGACCCGGTGGCGAACACCCTCGACCTGCGCCAGCCCTTCACGAAGGAGCGCGCCGCGCGCGTGCACGCGGCGATGAAGGCCACCGGCGTCGGCCTGTCCGACATCGCCTACTTCGATAACTTCCTGCACCCCGACAAGGCGGTTCGCAAGAAGAAGATCGACTTCATGCTACGCGTGTTCGACGCGGCAGCGCTGCTGGGCACCGACGCCGTGTGCGGCTTCGTGGGCCGCAACCACGAGCTCGACATGGACCAGAACCTGGGGATGTTCAACGAGGTGTTCGTGCCGCTGCTCAAGGAAGCGAAGGCGCGAGGGCTGACCTATCGCGTGGAACAGTGCCCGATGCCCGGCTGGAACATCACCGACAGGTGGCACAACAACATCGCCTACGCGCCCGGCCCGTGGATCGCGCTGCACCGCATCTGCGAGAAGTACGGGGTGGGGGACCAGCTCCGCATCCACTACGATCCATCGCACGCGATCCTGATGGGCCAGGACACCCGCTCCGTCTTCCAGTACCTGAAGGACGAGGGCTATAACTTCCTCATCGCGGGCTTCCACGTGAAGGGCCAGGTGGTCGACTCGAAGGGCGTCGCCGCCTGGGGATACGGCGGACAGACCCTGGAACGCGGCGACTGGATCGACGGGAAGCCGAGCGGGAACCCGGCGGATCATGTGAACGCCTGGAAGAAGCAGGTGGTGCTGGCCGAGCACGAGCTGCCCGGCACGGCCAGGCACGATCCCCTCGCGTACCTCCAGAACCGCACGGTGGACTGGCTCGACCACCAGCTCGCCGCGCGCGAGCTGCTCGCGATCGACCCGGCCGAGACCTACCTGGTCGTGGAGCACGAGTACCCGCGCGCGCGCATCCAAGACAAGGAGAAGCTGGCGCCGATCCTGAAGGGGTCGCTCGCGTTCACCAGGGCCATCGACGAGGCCGCGGCCGCCATGTACGCGCTGCAGCACGAGGTGCTGGCCGCGCAGGGCATCCCCGTCCAGGGCCGGGGCCGCGAGGCGTACCGCTCGTGACAGTCAGACATGGCAAGCTCGCGACGCACGGTCGTGCGTCCTTCCTTTTCTCGAGAGGTTCAACATGATCCACGGCACCCATCTTCCCGAGGCGAGCAAGCGCAGGCTGCGCGCCGGCATCATCGGCGGCGGCGAAGGCGCCTTCATCGGCAGCGTGCACCGCATCGCCTCCGAGCTCGACGGGCAGGCCCAGGTCGTCGCCGGCGCGATGTCAGCCGATCCTGCCAGGGCCCAGCGAAGCGCCGACGCCTGGTTCCTCGACCGCTCCTACGGCTCGTTCGAGCGGATGGCCGAGGAGGAGGCGCGCCGCGCCGACGGCATCGACTTCGTCATCATCGCCACGCCCAATCACATGCACTTTCCGGTCGCCACGGCCTTCCTGGAGGCGGGCATTCACGTGGTGTGCGACAAGCCCATGACCTTCACGCTGGAGGAGTCCGAGCGCCTCGTGGAGATGGTGGAGTCGAAGCGCCTGGTGTTCGCTCTCACGCACAACTACACCGGCTATCCCGCCGTGCGCCACGCGCGGGCGATGGTGCAGCGCGGCCTGATCGGCAGCGTGCGCAAGGTGCTCGTGGAGTACAACCAGGACTGGCTGATGGAGCCGCTGGAGCGGCAGGGCCACAAGCAGGCCATGTGGCGCACCGATCCGGCCAGGGCGGGCCTCTCCAACTGCGTGGGGGACATCGGCACGCACGGCGAGAACTTGCTGGAGTTCATCACCGGCCTGAAGATCAAGTCGCTCTGCGCTGACTTCACCTCCTTCGTGGAGGGCCGGCAGCTCGAGGACGACGCCAACATCCTGCTCCGCCTGGAGAACGGCGGCAAGGGCACGCTGGTCTGCTCGCAGATCGCCTGCGGCGAGGAGAACAACCTCAACATCCGCGTGTACGGCGGCAAGGGCGGCCTGGAGTGGCACCAGCAGGAGCCGAACACCCTGATCTTCAAGCCCGCGGGCAAGCCCTGGGAGCGCATGCGCGTGGGGCTCGACTACATGTCGGACGAGGCCAAGCTGTCGACGCGCACCCCTTCGGGCCATCCGGAGGGTTACCTGGAGGCTTTCGCCAATATCTACAGGCGGGCCATCAGCGACATCCGTCGCGTCAAGGGGGGGCTGCCCATGGAGGGCGGCTATCCCTCGGTGCACGACGGCCTGCGCGGCGTCCGCTTCGTGGCCAAGACCGTCGAATCGGCCAGGGCTGGCGCGGTCTGGGTGGATCTCTAGAGCGACAAACGGGTTGAAACCACGAGAAAAAGCAGAAATTTCACAGGGAGGCGGGAAGGCGGGGAGCGAGAGACGGCAAGAGGGAGAAATTCATTTTTTCTTCCTCCCCGCCTCCCCGCCTCCCTGTGAAATTTCTCCGGGTTTCAACGCGATCGATGTTTTAGGCTCGACCTGCTCGGTCCTACGCAGCGCTTGCCGTCGCGCCCTTGCGGGCCCTCGCGACCGTCTGCTCGAGCGCCTCCACCGCGCGCCCGACGCCGTCCTCGGCGCGGAGCTTCTCTCCGAGCCGCTGTGCCCGCTCGCGCATCGCGCCGTCGCGCGCGAGGCGCGAGATGGCCCTGGCGAGGCTGTCCGCGGTGAGCTTCTTGATGGGCAGCGGATCGACGCCGACGCCGAGGTCGGAGATGCGCTGTCCCCAGAGCGGCTGATCGTAGCCGAACGGCACCGCCATCGACGGGATCCCCGCGCGCATCGCCGCGGCCGACGAGCCCGAGCCGCCGTGGTGCACCATCGCCGCCACCCGCGGGAGGATCCAGTCGTAGGGCACCGTCTTCACCTTGAAGATCGTCTTCGGGAGCTCGATGTCCTTGAGCCCTCCCCACCCCGCGATCAGCAGGCCGCGCTGCCCGGCGCGCTCCAGGGCGGCGACGACCTCCCGGGTCAGCTGCTTCGGATTGCGCCCGACGATGCTGCCGAAGCCGATCGCCACCGGCGGATCCCCCGCCGCGAGGAACTCCTTCAGATCCTCGGGCGGCTCGTAGTCCTTCGCCTCGTCGAAGATCCAGTAGCCGGTGACGTGCATCCAGTCCGCCCAGTCCCGCGGCTTGGGGAGCACGGTGGGGCTGTAGCCGAACAGGTGGGATGTGCGCCGGATGATCCGCAGCTCGTCGCGCCAGTGCCGCGGGGGCAGGTCGAGCTCCTCGCGCCGCCATCGGTTGATCTGGTCGGAGCCCGTGCGCGACACGGGCTCGGCGAGCAGCCATGTCAGGCGGTTGTAGAGCGGTCCCAGCTTCCATACCGGCGCGTGGAAGGGATTGGGGAAGCCCCACGTCGGGATGTGCGGGACCGGGTTCGGGCTGACGACGACATAGGGGATGCCCAGCTTCTCGGCGATCGACGGGCCGACCTGCAGCCACGGCCAGCATAGGAACACGTCGGTGCCCCGCACCGCGTTCCAGCAATCGCGCAGGTGGTTGACGACGTAGGTGTGCAGGTTGTCGCTCAGGAATTTGCTGAACTCACCCGCGTGGCCGGAGCGCTCGCGCAGGGCGACGGCGAGGCGGCTCGCGTAGAACTGCTCCGCGCTGCCGCCGAGCGGGAAATAGTCCAGCCCGCACTTGCGGACGAACGGCTCGAAGTCCGACTGCGTCGCGAACCGCACGTCATGTCCAGCAGCCTTGATGCCGGCCGCGAGCGCGACGAGCGGCTGGACGTCTCCCCGTGAGCCGCTCGCGACTACCGTGTAATGCATCGCATTTCTCCTCGACCTCCCTCACCGGGCGGTCCCTCTCGCGACGTGCCCCGGCGGAGCGAGGTGGCTTGACGCTCCGCCCTCCCCGGCGGGGCAGGGGGCGCGAGAGGGAACGCCGGATCGGTCCGGCACACTACGCTGTGATCCGCAGTCCCTTGCACACCAGGTCCGAGAGCTGCGCGAGCGACAGGTCGCCCGGGGGCTGCTGCTCGTCCCCGAATACCTCCTTGTAGGTGAGCGACCTGCCGATCCGATCCTTGAGCAGGAGCACGAGGTGGATCACGTCCATCGACTTGATGCCCAGATCGCCCATCAACATGATCTCGGGGGTCAGGTCCCCGGGATCCTGGTCGAGGTCCTCCATGAGCTCCTCGACCGTCTCGACGACGCAACGCCACACGTCCGCCTTCGTACGTACCTTCATCCTGGCTCCTTGTGCTGAACGCCCGCGGTCGGGCTGTTCGTGTTCCAACGTCCGGCGGAGGGGTGCGCCCGCGGAGCGCGGGCGTCCCTCGCCGCCATGCAGGAAAGCAATCGGGCGACGCGGCGGTCGCCGTCGCTGTCCTCTCGATACCAGTCGTCGAGCTCGCGCTCGGAGAGCGCCACGTGCGCGAGCGCCCGCGCCCAGATGCCCCAGCTCGCCGTCAGGAAGGACCGGTCGAGCGCGTCGATCGCGTCGACGCCGGCACCCGCCACGAGCGGCGCGCCGTCATCCAACACGCCGCCGGCCCCGCGCGCCCCGCCGCCGAACAGCAGGCGATGGATCGCCTCGGGGAAGCGCACGAACCGCTGCTGGAAGCCCTCGACGACGGCGGCTGTCGCCCCGCGCTCGTCGACCATCTCGAACGTGGCCTCCGTGGTGCCCGGGCGATCGAGGCGGACGCGGCCGCGGCAGCGCACGCGACCGCCCGGCGCCGAGGGCCCCCTGTACCAGACGACGCGCCGGGCCTCGAAGGGGAATATCCCGAACTGGCGCTCACCCCGCTCGAGGAGCCAGAAGGCGACGAGCTGACCCGTGCAATCGAGGAGCGCCGGGTGCATCCGGAGATCTCCGGCGTCGAGCCCCGGCAGATCGGTGATCGCCAGATCGGCCTCGATGCTGTCCTCGCCGACCGCGAGGACCCGCTCGATCCCGCGGTAGGAGGGCCCGTGGAAGGCGAAGCTCGAATAGAAGCGCGCCGCCGACCACGCGCGGGGCGGCGCCGCGCCCGCGTCTGCCGGGAGCGCCGGGGGCGGCGCCGGCGGGGGCGCGCCGGTCGCGTGCGCCGTGCCCTCGAAGGCGAGGTGTCGCCGCGGGCCGTCGACCTCGTGGAGCCGCACGCGCACCCTGGCCTCGCGCCCGTCCCCGGACAGGCGCTCTGCGTGGATGGCGAGGGTGAGCCGGCCCCGGTCGAGCGCGAGCCACCGCCCCGCGCGGAGGTCCGAGAGCGCGACGGGGTGGAGGCCGGTGAGGCGCCAGGCTGCCTGGGCCACGATCTCCAGGCTGAGCGTGAACGGGAGGACCGGCAGGTGAGGCCCGCCCGCCCGGCGCTGCGGCGAGGGCGGCCCGAGGCTGTGGTCGAGCACGAACGGGTCGCGCCGCCAGTCGAAGCGCCGCTCGGCGTGGAGCTCGCGGCCGTCGAGCCGCACGACCTCGCCGAGCAGGGGGCAGCCCCCGGGCGCCGCTGCCGCGGGCGGCAGCGCGGCGGACGGCACGGCCGCGACGGCGCCAGGGAACCGCGTCAGGCGCTGGACCAGCGAGAGGACGCGCGCCTCGGCCTCCTCGGCCTCCACCAGCAGCGCCGCGTGCAGCGCGCGGACCGAGCGCTCCCGCCGCGCCGCCGGCTCCCCGGTCTCCCCGGTCTCCCCGGCGCCCCGACCGCGCGGCGCCGCGTGGTCGCCGGCGGCCAGCGCCGTTTCCCGGTCCTCGTCCTGCGCGAGGCCGCCCCGCTGCGCGGCGTCGCACAGCCGGTCGAGCGGCTCGACCCGGACGGCGAGGCCGTGGGCGTACAGCTCGCCGACGAGGTGCTTCAGCTGCAGGGTATCGCTCCGGTGCTGGGAGGAGGCGGCGACGGCCAGGTGCGGCCGCCCGCGCAGCGTGTCCTCCACGAACGCGGTGAGCCGGTTGTTCGGGCCCGCCTCGATGAACGTCCGCGCCCCGCCCTCGTACAGGGCCTCGATCATCTGGCGGAACCGCACCGGCGAGGACCACTGCGCGGCCAGGAGATCCCAGGCGCGGGACGGCTCCTCCGGCACCGGGCCCAGGGTCGCGCAGCAGCGCACCTGCGTGCGCGCCGCGCCCGGCACGAAGCGATCGTAATGCGCGCGCAGCGTGCGCTGCCAGGCGCCGAACAGCGGGGTGTGGTAGGCGCGCTCGAACGGCAGCCGCAGGCAGACGGCGCCCTCGCGGCCCAGCGCCTCGACCGCCGCCTCGACCGCCGGCTCGGTCCCGGCGAGCACGACCTGGCTCGGGCAGTTGTCCATCGCGATGAACAGCTGGCCCTCGTGGCGCTCGAGCAGCGCGTCGAGCAGCCCCCGGTCGAAGGCGTTGACCGCGATCATGCGCTCGGGGACCTCGGGCGCCGGCAAGGCCCGCCCGCTCAGGCCGATGTGCGCGATGACGTCGCAGAGCTCGCGCCGGCCTGGCACCGCGATGACGCCCGCGGCGATGAGCGCGGCGTGCTCGCCGTTGCTGTTGCCCACCATGATGTCGGCGCGCACGCCGAGCGCGCAGAGCATCTCATACGACGCCAGGCTGGCGATGAGGCCCACCTGCGCCCCGCGCTCCGTGTCGACGAGGCGGCGCTCCCGGGCGAGCCGCTCTTCCTCGGTCGCCGCCGGCTCGCGCGGAAACACCGTCTCGCTGGGCGGCGCCTCGCGCGCGCTCGCGTACGACGCGTCGAGGGCGTCGAACCACGCGCGCGAGGCCGGCCAGTGGCGGTGGAGCTGCTCCAGCATCCCCTCGTGCTGGGAACCCTGCCCCGGGAAGAGGAGCGCCGTGTCGCCGGCCGGCGCGCCGCTGCCGTAATAGATGCCGCTCCGCACGTGCATCCGCCGCTGCTCCGCGCGCGCGAGCGCGGCCTTCGCGCGCCGGAGCTTGCCCGCGAGATCGCGGCCGTCGAGCGCGATCACCGCGAGGCGGTGATCGCCGCGCGGGTGGCGGCCGCGCTCGCGCGCGAGCCGCCGCAGCGGGAGCGAGGGGTCCGCCTCCGCGACGGCGAGGAGCTCGTCGATCGCGCGCGCCATGCCCGCGCGATCGGGCGAGGAGAGGAGGAAGAGCTCCGTCCTGTCGCGCTCGCGCGCGCCTCCGGCCGGCGCCGCCGGAGCTCCACTGGCCTCCTCGGCGCGCGCCTCCCTCGGCGCCTCGCCCGCCCGGAGCTGCGGCTTCTCTACGATGGACGCCATTCGAGTCGACAGGCTCCCTTGCCTCGCTGCGCCTGGGCCGTGAAAAGACCGCCCGGCTCAATGCGCGCGGAGTCTCCCCGAAAAAGATCTCCATAGCAAGGTGAGAAGCGTCCCCGCGCGATCGGTCGCGCGGGCCGGGGCGTGATGACTGGATTTGTGCATATGTAAGTACACGTTATTATTGATGATTGTGAACTGTGGCGCCCGTGTTTCGCGATGGATCTTTGCAATACTTTACATCGCGTGGTCCGGCTCTTTAACCGGTTCGGCGTTTGCAATACTTTACAGTCGATGAACTGAAAGTTCATGGTCCGGCGCGACTTCATTCCTAAGTGCAGAGGTCCATCGTCGTCTTCTTCTTCGCGGTCGTTGCGGTTGTTGATTCGTGAAGGTGTGGCGAGTGTTTCTTACTGTCGCGCGCCTGCCGCGCGGCGCTCGACCCGGCGAATGGCGTGATCTCGATGCGATCGAGGTTGACAGTCTCTGTGTTCGGATCAGAATCCGTGCGCCTGACCGGAAGGCCGACACCGCTCGTCAACGGCCGGGCGGCGCGGGTCCTTGGTGGACGTCAGGCGTCGTGAAGGGCGCTCGCGCGGGTCAGGTGCAACCATGAAGAGGATCCTTGTGACGGGCGGGGCGGGCTTCATCGGCTCGAACTTCGTCAGGTACGTGCTGACGGAGAGGCCCGGGGTGCAGGTCGTCAACCTCGACGCGTTGACCTACGCCGGGAGCCTCGAGAGCCTGAGCGGGCTGCCGGGCGAGGGCCGGCACGCCTTCGTGCAGGGGGATATCCGCGACAGGGCGCTCGTCGAGCGCCTCCTGTCCGAGCGGCAGATCGACACCATCGTCCATTTCGCCGCCGAGTCGCACGTCGACCGGTCGATCGCCGGGCCGGAGGCGTTCGTCGACACCAACGTGGTCGGCACGCTGCGCCTGCTCGAGGCCGCCCGCGCGGTGTGGCTCGGCCGCGGCGGCTCGGCGGAGGGCAAGCGCTTCCACCACATCTCGACCGACGAGGTGTTCGGCTCCCTCGGGCCCTCGGACGCCGCCTTTCACGAGGGCACGCCCTACGCGCCGAGCTCGCCGTACGCCGCCTCGAAGGCCGCCGCCGATCACCTGGTCCGCGCCTACGCCCACACCTACGGCCTGCCGGCGTCGATCACGAACTGCTCGAACAACTACGGCCCGCGGCAGTTCCCCGAGAAGCTCATCCCGCTGATGATCCTGAACGCGCTCACGGGCAAGCCGCTGCCCGTCTACGGCGACGGCGCCCAGGTCCGCGACTGGATCTACGTGGTCGACAGCTGCGAGGCCGTCCTGCGCGTCGTCGAGCGGGGGCGCGCCGGGGAGAGCTACAACGTGGGAGGCGGCAATCAGCCCACCAACCTCGAGATCGTCCAGCAGATCTGCGCGGTCCTCGACGCGCGCTTCCCCGACTCTCCCTATCGGCCGTACAGCCGGCTCCTCCGGTTCGTGCCGGACCGGCCCGGGCACGACCGTCGGTACGCCGTCGATTTCCGGAAGATCGAGCAAGAGCTCGGCTGGCGGCCGCGCTTCTCGCTTGACGAGGGGCTACGCGAGACCATCGCCTGGTACCTCGCCAACCCGGCGTGGCTCTCCGCGATCGGGCGGCGCGACGACTATCACGGCTGGATCGAGCGCAACTACACGAAACGAGGAGCGGACCAGTGAAAGGCATCATTCTCGCCGGGGGCCGCGGCACGCGCCTCCACCCGGTCACCCGGGGCGTGAGCAAGCAGCTCCTGCCGGTCTACAACAAGCCGATGGTCTATTACCCGCTCTCGATCCTGATGTTCGCGGGTATCCGGGAGATCCTCGTGATCAGCACCCCGGAGGATCTGCCGCTCTACCAGCGGCTCCTCGGCGACGGCCAGCAGTGGGGCCTCCGCCTCACCTATGCCGCGCAGGACGAGCCGCGCGGGCTCGCCGACGCGTTCCGCATCGGCCGCAAGTTCGTGGGCGGCGAGCCCGTCGCGCTCGTGCTCGGGGACAACATCTTCTATGGCACCGGCCTGCCGGAGACGCTCCGCCGCGCGTCGAAGCTCGAGGTAGGCGCGGTCGCCTTCGCGTATCCGGTGAGCGATCCGCACCGGCACGGGATCGTCGAGCTCGACGCGTCCGGGCGCGTGATCAGCCTGGTGGAGAAGCCGAGCGAGCCCCGCAGCCACTACGCCGTGCCGGGGATGTACTTCTATGACGGCAAGGTCTGCGACATCGCGGCTTCGCTGAAGCCGTCGGCCCGCGGCGAGTACGAGATCACCGATCTCAACTGCGTTTATCTCGCGCGGGGGGAGCTCAGGATCGAGATGCTCGGGCGGGGCGTCGCGTGGCTCGACGCGGGGACGCACGAGTCGCTGCTCCAGGCGTCGAATTTCGTGCAGACCGTCGAGCTGCGCCAGGGGCTGATGATCGCCTGCCCCGAGGAGGTCGCCTACCGCATGGGCTTCATCGACGGGGACGCGCTGGCCGCGCTCGCCGACGAGCTGCCGAGCGAGTACACGGATTACCTGCGCAACATCCTGAGGGACCACCCCGTGCGTCGCTAGCGGCGCTGGCCGGAGGGCAGGGAGCGCCCGGCGCGGTCCGCCGCGCGCCTCCTCCGGACCGGCGATGACACTGGAGGTTCTCTATGAGTCGGCTCCACAACGTTCGCTGGATCGAGTTCCCCTCCGTGGTGGACGAGCGCGGGGCGCTGACCTTCGTCGAGGGGGCGCAGGACGTCCCGTTCGAGATCAAGCGCGCTTATTACCTGTACGACGTCCGCCTGGACCGGGGAGGGCACGCCCACCGCGACACGCAGCAGGTCATCGTCGCCCTCCGCGGCCGCTTCGTCCTCGAGCTCTCGGACGGCGTCGAGAGCCGCCGGTTCGCGCTCGATTCCCCCACGCGGGGGGTCCACATCCTGCCCATGCTCTTCATCCGGCTGCTCGACTTCGCGCCCGATACGGTCGTCCTCGTCCTGGCGAGCACCCATTACGACAAGTCCCGATCGATCCGCTCCTGGGAGGACTATCTGCAGGAGGCGAGGGGAGCGTGACCGCAGGAGGCGAGGGGAGCGTGACCGCGCGCGCGACGCGGCCGGGTAGTGGTCTCATTTGCCCAGAGAGAGTTCACATGAAGGCGGGAAAGCGGGAAGATCATTGAGCTTTTCTTCCCGCCCTCCCGCCTTCATGTTCAAATCCGACCACCACCCGCGGCCGCGGCGCGCCGCCCCCGGCGTCCCCTGGCGCGGCCGGTCCGGGCGTCGCTCCGGCGAGCCCGGCGGGCGGAGCCGCGGGTGAAGGTCCTGCTCCTCGGCTATTCCAGCCTCGCGCGGCGGCGCGTGCTGCCGGCGCTCGCCAGCCTGGGCGTGCGCGACATCGATGTAGCCTCGGTCTCCCGGGGCGCCGACGTCGCGCTGCCGCCCGGCGTGACGGGGCGCTGCTACGACGATTACCGGGTGGCGCTCGCCCGCACCGACGCGGCCCTCGCGTACGTGTCGACGGTCAACTCGACGCACGAGGAGCTGGCCGAGCGCGCCCTCGAGCGGGGCCTTCACGTGGCGGTCGACAAGCCAGCTTGCCTCTCGCTCGAGGCGTCCCGGCGCCTCGTCCAGCTCGCCCGGAAGCGGGGGTGTTGCCTCGCCGAGGCCACCGTCTACGCGTATCACCCCCTCTACCGCGAGGTACGCCGGATCTTCGGCGACGCTGGGCGCGCGCCCACGCGCCTCACGGCGGCGTTCAGCTTTCCGCCTCTCCCCGCGGACAACTACCGCTACCGCGCCGCGCTCGGCGGCGGGTCGCTGCTCGATCTCGGGCCGTACGCGGTCACCCTCGGCCGCGTCCTCCTCGACGGCGCGGCGCCGGAGTCGATCGCTTGCCGCGTCGTCGAGCGCGCCGGCGAGGTCGAGTCGTCGTTCAGCGTGCTCATGACCTTCCCGGGCGGCCGCTCGCTGGTCGGGCACTATGGAATGACCACCGGCTACCAGAACCGCCTGGACGTCCTTGGCCCGGACGTGAGTGTGACCATCGACCGCGCTTTCTCGCCCCCCGCGGATCTCCCGATCCAGCTCGGCGTCGCCGAGCGCGACCGGCGCCGGACGGTCGAGGTTCCCGCGGCCGACAGCTTCGCGGAGTTTTTCCGGAGCGTCTTCGGCGCCATCGCGCGCGGCGAGCACGATGAGCTCGCCGCGACGTTGCTCGCCGACGCGACCGCCCTGGACGAGCTGCGCCGCGCCGCTGCGACGCCCGCCCCTTGACTTCGAGCGCGCTCTAACTCTTACGGTGGCCTGCGTCGAAGCGCCGCGGCCGCTCGCCGCGGCAGAAGGAGCCCACCATGCACACGCGCAAGCTCGGTCCTCTCCAGGTCTCTGCCCTCGGTCTCGGCTGCATGGGCATGAGCGATTTCTACGGCCCCCGCGACGAGGCCGAGTCGATCGCGACCATCCACCGCGCGCTCGAGCTCGGCGTCACGCTGCTCGACACGGCGGACATGTACGGTCCCTTCACGAACGAGGAGCTCGTCGGCCGGGCCATCGAGGGCCGGCGCGACAGCGTCGTCCTCGCGACCAAGTGCGGCATCGTCCGCGATCCCAGCGAGCGCACGATCCGCGGCATCAACGGCGCGCCGGACTACATCCGCGCGGCCTGCGACGCGAGCCTGAAGCGCCTCCGCGTCGACGTCATCGATCTGTACCAGCTGCACCGCGTCGACCCGAAGACGCCGATCGAGGAGAGCGTCGGCGCCATGGCGGATCTCGTGAAGGCGGGCAAGGTGCGCGCGATCGGCCTCTCGGAGGCGAGCTCGGCGACGCTCCGGCGCGGCCACGCGGTGTACCCGCTCGCGTCGGTGCAGACCGAGTACTCGCTCTGGACGCGCGATCCCGAGGACGACGTGCTCGCCACGTGCCGCGAGCTCGGCATCGGCTTCCTCGCCTACAGCCCGCTCGGCCGCGGCTTCCTCACGGGGCAGATCAAGCGCTTCGAGGACCTCGATCCGGACGACTTCCGCCGCCACTCGCCGCGCTTCCAGGGCGAGAACTTCCAGCGCAACCTCGATCTCGTCGCGAAGGTGGAGGACGTCGCGCGGGAGAAGGGCGTCAAGGCGTCGCAGCTCGCGCTCGCCTGGGTGCTCGCGCAGGGCGACTTCATCGTCCCGATCCCCGGCACGAAGCGCCGCAGCTACCTCGAGGAGAACATCGCCGCGGAGGCGGTCAAGCTCACCGCGGACGACCTGCGGCGCCTCGACGCGGTGATGCCGAAGGGCGCGGCCTCCGGCCTCCGGTATCCCGAGAACAGCATGAGGTTCGTGAACCAGTGAGCGCCGCGCGTCGAGCATCGCGCGCCGCCGCGCCGCGCTCCGGTACGGCCGGCGGGCTCACGATCGCGGAGGTCGCCGCCGCGACGGGGACGAGCGCGCACACGCTCCGCTACTACGAGCGGATCGGGCTCATCCGGTCCGTGTCGCGGGCGCGGAGCGGCCACCGCCGCTACGGGCCCGACGACGTGCGGTGGGTCGAGTTCCTCCGCAAGCTGCACGCGACCGGCATGCCGATCCGCCGCATGCTCGCGTACGCGGCGCTCGTGCGGCGCGGCGACGAGACGATCTCCGAGCGGCGCGCGCTGCTCGAGGCGCACCGGGACGACGTGGCCGCGAAGCTGGCGGAGCAGCAGGCGCACCTCGCGATCATCGAGAAGAAGGTGAGCCTCTACCTGGACCTGGAGCAGCAGAGCGCGCGCAAGCGCGCGTCGTGAGCGCTGCGCTCCTGCGCCCGCCGCAGGCGTACCGCGAGGGGCGCTGGCGCCTGCTGCGGACAGGCCGAGCGCGGGGGCCACGGGGGGCTCACGCCGCTTCCGGCACCCCCGGCTGCCGGAGGACGCGCAGCGGGCCCTCGGACGACACGAGGCCGGCGAGCTCCGGGTCGGTCATGACGTCCAGGAGCTCGCGCTCGACGTCGTCCACCGTGCACCGCCGCCGCACGAGCCGGACGACCTGCGAGTAGTCCACGTGATCCAGGTCGTGCGCGAGCCCGAGCGGCTGCCAGAGGGCGTGCTGGCCGTGCCGGTGGGCGGCGCTCGCGTCGTACCAGCCGTAGTTCGCGGCGCGATCGCGGCTCCCGGCGAGGCGGTTCGTGAGGACCCAGTGCTTGCCGACGTTCTCGATGAGCCCGGCGCGCCCCGCGACCCGCTCCTCGACGCGGCGGTGGTGCTCCAGCATGCGCGAGGTGTTCGCCATCGTGGGATCCGGGGCGCCGATGCACGGCCGGATCCGCACGCTGGCCTGCTCCCAGACGAGGTCGCAGAGGCGGGTCGTCAGCATCGCGCACTCGAGCAGATCGGCGATGCGCTGCGTCGTGCGCGCCGAGGCGTTGATCCGGACGGAGTCCTCCGCGTCGCCGATGCGGAGCGCGTCCGCGCTCACGAGGAAGGTCGCGCGGTGCTCGCCGTGCTCGCTGTTCACCGGCACCCAGCTGATGGGCGCCAGCAGGCCTGCCTGCACCGCCTCGAGAAGGGCGTCCTCGCGCGCCGCGCAGGCGCGCTCGGGAAGGCGTGCGATCCAGTCCGTGCCCCGTACGACGTCTGCCATGCTGCCCCCGGCGAGCGCGCCCCGATCGGCCGCGGCCAGCGCGGCGCCGTCCGACGGGCTTCGTGGCTGATCGGCTCGCCCGATCATTGTGTGGAGCGCGCTGGATCCGCGCAAGGCGCGCGGGCGCGGCCGATCGCGCACCTCGACTCCTCTTTGCGCAGCTCGGCCGCCAGCCCTAAGCTCCGCCCATGTCGCCCTCGGCGAGCCGGTCCTCGTTGCGCCATCCCAGGCGGCTCCGCGCCTTCCGCCTCCTCCTGGTCGCCGGCGCCGCCGCCCTCGCCGCGCAGGTCGCCGGCTGCGGCTCCGGCGGGGCCCAGGTCTCCGGCGGGACCGCCGCCGAGATCGCGTCGATCGACGCGCGCCTGCGCGGCACCTTCCGGCTCGTCCGCTTCGACCCCGAGGTGCCGCTCGAGCCGATGCTCGCGTCGATGCTCGAGTTCCAGTACGCGCACCTGGTGATCCGCTTCGACGGCGATCGCATCCTCGCGGACTCGCCCGGCCTCCACGTCGACCGCGCCTACGAGATCCGCGAGCCCGCGTGGAACCGGTTCAAGCTGATCTCGTACGACGAGGCGGGGGTCGCTTACGAGGCGGTGTGCGAGTTCTCCGGGGAGAAGGAGCTCATCGTCCACGCGCAGACGCCGCCCTGGAAGGGCGTGGCCACGCTTCGACGGGCGCAGTAGCGGCGCAGCAGCGGGCGGGCGGCCGCGCCGCCCGGGCCTCCACGTGGCCGACCGCCGGCCGGATCTGGTGTACAAGTCGGCGCGACGTGGCCGAATCGAGAGCGCAGCAGAGCAGCGATCCGCACGGGTGGCGCCGGGAGGGGAAGGATCTGACCGCGGCGGTCGCCGGCGGGGCGATCGTGGGGATGCCCCTGCTGTACACGATGGAGATGTGGTTCCACGGGATGATGCTCCCGGCGTGGCACCTCGGCGGGATCCTCGTGTTGACGCTGGTCGTGACCTTCCTTTGCTCGCTGGAGTCCGGCTTCCGGAACGAGGACACCCTCCTCGGCGTCGCCATGGAAACGGTGACGTCGGTCGGGATCGGCATCGTCCTCTCGGCCGCGATCCTGGCGCTGATCGGCGAGATCACCCTGGATCGCGCGCCCCGCGAGGTCGTCGGCAAGGTCATCCTGCAGGCGGCCGCGGTGAGCCTCGGGGTGGCGTTCGCGAACGCGCAGGTCCGGGACAAATCCCGCACGGGGGATGACCAGGAGGAGCAGAAGCCCCCGGAGGGGGACCCGGAGGCGCTGCAGCTCAGGGCGGACCTGCGGGACTTCTCGGCGGCGGCCGCGGGCTCGCTGCTGTTCACGTTGAACATCGCGTCGACGGAGGAGGTCGTGATGATCGCGTCGCGGCTCTCCCCCTGGCGGCAGCTCGCGATGCTCGGGGTGAGCGTGGCGCTCTGCTACATCATCCTGTTCGCCTCGGGGTTCGAGCGACACGAGGTGTACGTCAAGGGCGTGTTCCAGAGCCGGTCGTTCGAGACGCTGATGACGTGCGCGGTCTCGCTGCTGATCGCGCTGGCGCTGCTCTTGTTGATCGGCGAGCGCGAGGCGACGAGCGACCTCCCGACGCTGGTGGCCAGCGTGGTCACGCTCGGCCTCCCGGCGATCGTCGGCGGCGCGGCGGGGAGGTTGATTGTGTGAGCGCGGCGAAGGGGAAGGGGCAGGAGCCCGGCGAGGGGCAGGAGCCCGGCGAGGGGCAGGAGCCCGGCGAGGGTCGCAAGGGCCGGCGGATCGGAAGGCGCCTGGCCGAGTGGGTCTCGCTCGCGGTCAGCGCGGCGTTGATCCTCGCCCTGGTCGTGTTCCTTGTGTACGAGGGGCTGACGAGCTCCAAGGGCTCGGTCGTGCCGGAGGTCCGGGCGCTGCCTGAACGCGCCGAGCAGCACGGCGAGGCGTGGGTCCTGCCGGTCCGGGTGAAGAACGCAGGCAGGCAGATGCTGGGCGACCTCGGCGTGGAGCTCCGGTACACGCCGCCGGGCGCCCGCGAGCCGGAGCGCGTCGAGGCGACGATCGACTACCTCGGCAAGCGATCCGAGCAGGAGCTGTACTTCTATGTGCCGGGCGATCCGCGCGGCATGTCGGTCGAGGCGCGGGCGCTGCACTACCAGGTGAAGTGAAGGCCTCGCCCACGGCGCGCCGCCGTCGGGCGCGGCGCGCGGTGGCGCGGTCACCCCCGCCGCGCCTTCCTCTCCAGCCACGCCCGCTCGCCCCACGGGCACGCGAACTCGAGCGGCTTCGTCAGCACCCAGAGCACCGGCAGCGGCGGCGGCGCCGGCGGCGTGGGCCCGGCGCCGTCCGTGAAATAGATCACCCCCGACACCCGGCGCGCCGCCAGGAACTCCGGCGCGAACACCGGCCGCAGGTCGGTCCCGCCGCGGCCGGCCACGTCGCCGAGCCGACCCTCGAAGGCGTACACGCGCGCCACCTCCGTGTCGCACTCGGCCACGGTGATGCGCGCGACCTCGCTCATCGCCTGGAGCTGCCGCGCGATCTCCTCCAGCTCGTCGCGGCGCATGCTCATCGACGTGTCGATCGCCACGAGCACCGACGGCTTCGCGATCGCCCGCGGCGCGTACGTCCTGCCGGGCACCTCGCCGATGCGGCCCGGGAAGCGCCGGTTGGGCCGCGCGTACGTGTGCACGGGCGCGCGCTCCCGCGCCACGAACATCCGCAGCGCTGTCTTCCAGTCGAGCGGGTGCGCGCGCGGGCCGAGCACGTCGGTGAGCTCCTCGACGAGCCGGCCGGGCGTCTTGCCCGCGAGCAGCAGGCCGGGCAGGTCCGCGGGGTCGCCGTCGCCCGCCAGCGCGTCCGCCTCCTCGGCGGCGCGCAGCAGGAGCTGCCGCGTCTGCTCCACCGCGCCCGGCTCCCGCGACGGGCGGCGGAGCACGCGGTGGTCGTCGACCGCCTCGCCGCCCCGCTGCGGCAGCTTGCCCTCCCGCGCGGCGCTCACGAGCAGGTCGTAGCGCTCGAGCGTGCTCTGGCCGCCGCGCAGGCCGATCGGCGCGTAGGGCTGCCAGCGGATCGGGTCGGGCAGCGGCTCCTCGATGTACTCGTTGGCCGACATCTCGAGGGCGAGGTCCATCAGCTCGGGCTCGTCCGCGCCCGCGAACTTCGGGTGGCAGAGGTGCCCGAGCGCCACGTGGTGCACCTCGTGCAGCAGCACGCCCCGCAGGAACACGGGCTCGCTCATGAACGACTCCACGTTCACGTGGAGGAAGAAGCGGCCGTCGAACAGCGAGACCGCCATGCGCTTCACCGACGGGTCCGCGACCGGCGCGAGCCGCGCGAGGATCGCCGCGTAGCAGGGGTACCGCTCCAGGAACCCCGGATCGCGCACGAACGCGTCGAGCCACGCCGCGAGCGCGTCCTTGCGCTCGCCCTCGCCGCCGGGCCCCGCGGGCTCCGGCGCCGCGGCGCCGCGTGTCGAAATGTCCAGTATTTTCGCTGGCTTATCCTTTTTCTGCGCCGGCCTTCCGGCCCCCCCGGCCCCCTTCATTGCGGCCGGATCGGCGTGACGCCGTGCTTCTTCAGCGCCCCCGCCAGCCGCAGCGCCCAGCGCTCGGGCAGCTGCGCGAGGAGCTGCCCGAGGCACGCCCGCGCCACGTTGCTCCGCCGCACCTCCACGAGCTTCGCCTGCTGCGCGAGGTGCGCCGACAGCGCCGTCACCACGAGCCCGATCCGGTGCTGCCGCACCGGGTCGGCGCGCCACGCGAGCACCTTCTGCTCGGCGGGGCTGCCCGCGTAGTTCTGGAGCAGCTCCTCGGGCCGGACGTCCACGAGCTGCGTCGCCGTCGCGTTGCCGCCGAGCGCGTCCTGGAGGCGCTCGCGGTGGTCGCCGGGCAGGTCCGCGAGCAGCGCCTCGAACGCCGCCAGCGACAGCTTCCGCTGCGCCGCGAGCACGCCGACCTCGGGCCCCTCGAGCAGCGGCGCGAGCCGCGTCGTCACCTCGTCGAAGCGGTCGGTCTCCCCGCGCTCGCGCGCCGCGCGCAGCGCCTTGCCCGCGGGCGAGGTCGGCCCGTAGTCGGCGAGCAGCGCGCGCAGATCGAACGGCAGCCGCGTCGACCACGACTCCTTCGACGCGAGCAGCAGCTCCACCCAGCTCGGGGGCAGGTAGCCGCCGAGCGCGTCGCGCAGCAGCACGCCGTCCGCGAGCTCCTCGGGGCGGAGCGCGCCCAGCACGTGCGACGCATACGTCCAGGTGCGCGGCGGCACGTCGTCCAGGATGCGCTCGTGCGCCTGCGCCAGCGCGATGACGCCCGGGTGGATCCCGCTCTCCTGCGCCCACGCGAGCCACGACGCCCGGTCCGCGCGCACGCTCAGGTTGAGGAACCTCGCCCGCAGCGCGCGATCGAGGGGCGTCACCTGGTAGTCGGCCGACTCGGGGTTCACGGCGGCGAAGCACACCCAGCCCGCGGGCAGCTCGTACTCGTGCAGCCGCCGGGCGCTGAGCAGCTGGAGCGCCGGCTGCTGGATGTACCGCTCCGCCCGGTTGAGCTCCTCGAGCATCAGGATGCCCGCGCCGTCCTGCGGCAGCACCGAGGGCGCCGCGTACGCGGTCCGGTTGTCCCGGATGACCGGCAGGCCCACGAGGTCGGGCGGCTCGAGGAGGCTCAGGTCGAGCACGACGGTGGCGATGCCGAGCCGCTCGGCGAGCTGCCGGACGAGCTCGCTCTTGCCGATCCCCGTCGGCCCCTCGAGCAGCACCGCGCGCCGGGCGCGGTAGGCGAGCTCGAGGACGGCCTCGAGCCGCGGTCCGACCGGGATCGGCGCGGAGCGCCCCTCGAGGAGGCTGGGTGAGGTCGCCGCGGCCGGCCTGCCCGGCGCGTTGCCATCGGATCTGGGCTTCGTCACGGAGTTGAAGGAGTTGTGCGGGGCGGGAGGCGCGAAGAGGGGACCGCCAGGGCCCGGGGCGCAGGGGCCGGCGCGTGCTCGGCCTTTTCCGTGCCCGGCGGGCTCTCGGCTCTCTCCTGCCAGGTGGACCCGAGCTCTAGCAGCCGCTGCGCGGCCTGTCATTCGCCAGCGACGAGATGGGAGGCGCCGCGCTCAGGCGCCGAGGAGCAGCCCCAGGGCGGTCGCGAGCGCGGCGTCGCTCCACGACGACAGCCCGCGGGGCAGGAGGACGGTCACCTGGTACGGCTGGCCTCCGCAGCTGCGCGGCCCCTCGTAGTACCGCCCCGACCGGGTGAGCTCGTAGCTGCAGCGCCCGATGACGCCGGCGATCTGCCGCTCGTCCACGCGGTAGTCCGAGAGGGCACCGCGGACGAGGCCGCGCGCGCGGAGCCCCGTGTCTGCCCGGGTCACCGAGAGCGCCAGCGGCGCGCCGCCGACGATGCCTGTCGCGCCCTCGCGGGTCGCGGTGACGCTCACCGCCTGGTTGAACGCGACGCCGCGGACCGCCTGCCCGTCGCGCCCGCCGTCCGCGGCGTACACGCCCAGGTTCACGTCCGGCCCGAGGACGCGCCCCGGCTCGATGTCGGCGCTGACGAGCTCCCCCCTGGCGGTGAGCAGGATGAACTCGCCCGGCCCCGCGGCGCCGAGGATGTCGGTGCGCGCGGCGTGATCATCGCCGGCGGCCGCCCCGCAGCCCGCCGCGAGCGAGGAGCCGAGCGAGAGACAGAGCACAGGGAGCAGCCTCGACCGCATTGCAACACCTCCGCGGCGCGTCGACGCTCCCAACATGATACCTGCGCCGCGCGCCCGGTAGATGCAGAGGCCCTGTACCGCCGGGATCGCGTCCCGCTGGATCCGTTCCTGGTCTCACCGGGAAAGCATGAATCAAGGGGCCAGAGAGGCGCGATCGCGCGCGGGGTGGCCGCGCCGCGCTGCGGGGGGGGGGGCACGGTGCCGCGTGCGGTGCTGCCGTGGTAGCCTGCAGCGCATGTCCACCTCCGCGAGCCGGACGCCTACCCGCGCCACCGTGGCGGACCTGCTCGCCATCCCGGAGGACCAGCGCTACCACGAGATCATCGGCGGCGAGCTGATCCGGAAGGCCACCCCGAGCGGTGAGCACGGCGGGACCCAGGCGGCCCTCACCGGCGTTCTGTTCGACCCCTTCAACCGTCGCCCCGGCGGTCGCCGCCCTGGCGGCTGGTGGTTCCTCACCGAGGTGGAGGTGGAGCTGGAGCCCGGTGAGGTCTACCGCCCGGACGTGCTCGGCTTCCGCCGCGAGCGCGTCCCCGAGCGCCCGACGGGCAACCCGCTGCGCGTGCGGCCTGACTGGGTGTGCGAGGTGCTGTCGCCCACCAACGCGCGCCACGACACGGTGAGGAAGATGCGTGTCTACCACCGCTGCGAGATCCCCCATTGCTGGATCCTCGATCCCAGGGAGGAGACGCTGGCGGTTCATCGATGGACGCGCGAGGGCTACCTGACCGCGCTGCTCGCGGAGCGCGGGGAGCGGGTCCGGGCGGAGCCGTTCGACGCGATCGAGCTCTCGGTGGGGGTGCTCTTCGGCGACGACGCCGAGGAGTGACGTGCCGATCCTGCTCGGCTGGCGGGCGCAGCCGCGCCCTCAGCAGGCGCTCACCGAGGCTGCTCGACGGGGGCGCAGGTCGACACCCCGGCGCCGACGATGCGGAAGCCGATGTTGGTCATGTAGGCCGTATCGATGGAGCCGTCGGAGGGGCGGTAGCGGCTCACGTTCGTCGTGCGCGACGGGGAATTGCCCGGGGCGGTGTAGAAGTAGAAGTCCCCGCCCCAGAAGGTGAACGCCCACGCGCTCGGGGTCTCGATGCCCGGCAGCGGCGTCGCCTCGATGATCTCGCCGGTCTCCTTGTCGATCTCGGCGAGCTGGACCGGCGAGGTGGTGAAGAAGCCGAAGAGGCGCCCATCTCCGGTGCCGGTGAGCTCGGCCGATTCGCCGCGCAACGAGCCGCTGAACTCGCCGACCGGCGTCACCGACGTGCCGTCGATCTTCCCGAGCCCGATGCCCGGCGTGCTCGTGGTCCCGGCCACGAACAGCTCCTCCGCGTCCGGGCGGGAGAGATCGCTCGAGAAGCCCATCCCGAGCCGGGCCCACCCTTCCGAGAGCGAGGTCCCGGTGGGCTCGCAGCTCGCGTCCTCGGTGCTGACCTTGAACAGCGTCCCCTCGCTGTCGTCGCCATAGACGTAGTTGACCCACGCCACCGCGTCGCGGTCCACCGCCATCGAGTTCGGTTGCATGTCGGTCTGGCAACCGAGGACCCCGATCCTCGTGAATTCCTTGCGATCGGGCCTGAAGCTGTAGAGCTCGTTGTCCTGTGAGAGCACGTACACGAAGGACGCCCGCTCGATGCACCCCTTCTCCGTATCCTCACCGCCGCTGCCCGCGCCGCTCCCGCCGGTCCCGGCGCCGGCGCCGAACGTGCCGTCGTCGCCGCCCGCGCCGCTCCCGCTATCGCCGCCGGGGGTCCCCGAATTCGTCCCCCCGGAGGTCTGGTCCGTGTCCGTCGCGGACGTGCCGCCCTCGGACGCGCTGCAGCCGCTCGCCGCGAGCGCCATCCAGAAGCACCATCGTGCGATTCGCATATCCGCTCTCCCTTTCGCGTGATTCGCTCTTATAGCCGCGAAGCGAGGCCCCCGGTACACGAAGTCGCTCGTCTTTTCCACATGGCACCGACGTGGCGCCGCGCGCTCTGCGAGGGACGCAGGCGCGCGCCCGCGTCAAACGAGGTTCATGGCGGGCGGGTTCATCAGGGCACGGGGATGACCTCGTTGGACTGACAGCAGAAAAATGATGCGCTCTTCGGCGTCGCCTCGCCCTGGGCGACGCCGCCGGTCGGCGCGCAAGCGCCTGGCTCGTCCCTGAGCCACCGGGCATCCATGCTCTCGAGCCGCAGATCCGGCCCCGCGACGCACTTCGGCCCGGCGAGCGTCACCGTCTCTGCGCCGAGGAGCTGCTCGCAGCTGCCGTCCTCGTGGACCGACACGAGCGCGGAGCAGGCGCTGCCCTCGATCGGGCCGCACCCGCACGGCGTGCAGCTGCGCGTGTCGTCGAAGCCCTGGTAGAGCTCGCGCAGCTCGGGATACTCCGCCGGGCACGCCGGGACGCCGGGGCGGAGGTAGCGGACGCACACGGCGAAGCCTGCCGGCAGCGGCGCCGGCGACGCGACGCACATGTCCGACGAGTCCTCGCACGTGCGCTCGTCCACCGAGCCCACGCAGCCGCGCGCCCGGACGCTCCAGGGGACGGGCAGCTCGGGCGGCGCTCCGGCTGGATCGAGCGCCGGCGCGCAGCCGCTCACCGTCGGCGCCGGGATGAGCAGCGAGCCGAGCTCGTCCGAGCTCACCGCGGCCGGCGCCGTGCACGCGCCGTCCCACCCCGCGGGGGCGTCGAACGACGTGGCCCCCGTCCCGTCGCACGCGGCCGAGGCGCTCCCCACGAGGCTCCGCGGCAGCTCACAGGACGGCTCGGTGCAGCGGCACGCGGGGCAGGTGTGCGCCTCCTCGAAGCCGCCGTACCCGTCGAACACGAGATCCGGCGCCTCGGCCGGGCACGCCGGCACGGACGCCTCGTCGGTCGTGTCGCCGGTCCAGAGCAGGATGGGATCGGCGAACCCGAGGGGCGGCGGGAGCACGCACCCGCCCTCGCACTTGGCGCACGGATCATCGCACTCGTAGAGAGGGCGGCCGCCGCACGGGTCCTCGCACGTTTCTATCTTCATCCCGACCGAACCGTTGAAAAAGCAGCTCGCGAGACACCCGGCGGCGGCGACCGCGATCACGAAACGAGCTTTCGTCATGGGCATGGCCCTTCTCTGGCTTTGTGTCGGTTCACCCAGGACCCTTACTAGGACTGACGCAGACAGGAAAGCTCAATCCTGCTCGCCGACTCGATGTCTCGATGTCTCGGTGTCTAGACTGCATTCCGGATGGGCGGTCCGGATTATCAAATGTCGTGTGCTGCGCGTGTTGGTTGAGATTCTCGCCCTGGGTGCCGGAAAGCGCCCGTGGAGGCCTGGGCGGCTCCAGAGGCGTATCAGGCGACTCCGGACGGGCGACTTCGCCCGGGGGGCGCTGCTCGACCGGGGGTAGTGGTCTCATTTGCCCAGAGAGAGTTCACATGAAGGCGGGAAGGCGGGAAGATCATTGAGCTTTTCTTCCCGCCCTCCCGCCTTCATGTTCAAATCCGACCACCACCCGACCGGGTGGAGGCGGCGACGGGGTACTAGCGGCGCGAGCGCTCGAGAGCGTCCACGGCGTCCAGCTCCGCCCGGATCTGCGCGCGGTCCTCGCCGGAGAGCGGCAGCTCGTCGAGCTCGGCGCGCAAGGCGCGCGCGCGCGCCTCCTCGCCCAGGGCGACCGAGATCTCGAGCCGGGCGGCGAGGGCGCGCGCGCGCTCGATCGGGGCGGCCGGCTCGCTCCGGGCGAGCGCCAAGTCGAGGACCCTGGCGGCCATGTCGTCGTCGTTCCTGAAGTCGCGCAGCCGCGCCGCCGTGCGCAGCGCGCGACCGAGGTGGGAATCCGAGCCCGCCCCGGCGGCGCCCTCGTCGTAGTCGTCCGGCGCATTCCGCTTGATGAAGACGACCGAGTTGCCCGCCACATCGACCACCGTGAAGCGACTCTGCCCCTTCTTCATGCGCGAGATCCGGGGCAGACCGGCGGTGGGCAGCTTGCCGTACGCCCTCCGCAGGCCCTCTGCGAAGGTCTCGTGGAGGTGCTCGACCTCGGGGACGATCACCAGGCACGTGCTGTACGCCGCCCGGGGATCCAGCTTCTTGATGCCCATGAAGTGCAAGTGGACCTCGCCGCGGCGCGTGGCCGCGTACACGTTCGGCTTCGTCTGCTGGTGGGTCACCTCGAAGCCCAGGGCGCCGTAGAACGCCAGGGTCTCGGGCATCGACACGCACGGAAGCACGGGAATCGTCATCACCTCGCTCATCGTATTGACCCCTCTTCCTTCCCGCGCGCTCGTCACGCGCGTTCGTCACGCGCGCTGGCCCGCCCGCCCGCGGAAGCGGCGGAAGAACGCGCGCACGTCGCCGATGAACAGGTCGGGCTCCTCCGTGGCCGCGAAGGTGCCCCCGCGATCGAACTCCGACCAGTGTACGATGTTCGTGTTGTCGCGGGCGGCGAACCTGCGGACCGGAGCGATGATGTCCCGGGGGAACACCGCGACGCCGGTCGGCAGCGTCGAGGGCTTCACGTCGGCGGCGAGGTCCGCCTCGTCCGGGGTGTCCGGCGTCTCCACGAACGAGCGGGCCGACGAGCCAGCGGTGTTGGTGAGCCAGTACAGCATCACGTTCGTGAGGATGCGATCGCGATCGATGGCGTCCTCGGGGGTGTCCTTGCAGTCGGTCCACTCCTTGAGCACCCCCACGATCCAGGCGAGCTGGCCGACCGGCGAGTCGGCGAGCGCATAGGCCAGCGTCTGGGGCCGGGTCGACTGGATCTTCTTGTAGCCGTACAGCTCCCGCATGTAGTAGTCGGCCGCTCCCAGCCGGGCCTGCTCGGCGTCGGTCAGGCCGACCAGCTCCTCGGGATCTCCGGAAGGCCACGAGACGAGCCCGTTGGTGTGCACGCCGATCACGCGCTCCGGGTCGACGAGGCCGACCTCGCGGGAGATCCACGTGCCCCAGTCGCCCCCCTGGGCGCCGTAGCGCGGGTAATCGAGCCGGCGCATCAGCTCGGCCCAGGCGCTGGCGATCCGGCGCGCGCCCCACCCGGCCTCGCGGGTCGGCCCGGAGAGGCCGTATCCCGGCAGCGAGGGGATGACCAGGTGGAACGCGTCCTCCGGATCTCCGCCGTGCGCGCGAGGATCGGTGAGCGGGCCGATGACGTCGAGGTACTCCACGACGGAGCTCGGCCAGCCGTGCGTCACGATCAGCGGCAGCGCGCCGGGCTCGCGCGAGCGCACGTGGAGGAAGTGGATCCTCTGGCCGTCGATCGTCGTCGTGAACTGCGGGTGCTCGTTCAGCCGCGCCTCGTGCCGGCGCCAGTCGTAGGCGGTGCCCCAGTACGCGGCGAGCTCCTTCAGGTACGCGAGCGGGACACCGTACGACCAGTCCCTCGACGACAGCGAGGGCAGCTCGTCGGGCCAGCGCGCGCGGGCGAGCCGGTCGCGCAGGTCGTCCAGCGCAGCCTGCGGGGCGTCGATGCGAAACGGCCGGATGTCGCTGTCCACCACGGGCAGGGTCAAGTTCATGCGTACCATATACCGTACAGAGTACGGTTCGTCAACCGGAGGGCGCTCGGCGGGCCACGGGATCCCAGGTTTGCAAGCACGCTCTCAGGATCGAAAGGCTCGGGGGTGTCCTTAAGGGGGTAAACGCAGGAAACCTGTCAGGCCGAGCCCTGGCCCGCGTCCTGCTATCAGGGGAGACCAGAGCGCCCGTGACGGCTTCCCCCCCCCGCCGTCGAATGGGCGCTCTTTTTTTTTGTCTCCGTGGCGCGGAGCCGGTCGCCGGTTGGCGGTCGCGCGGCGCGGCAGACGTTCCGTCGATGGTGCGACGAGGCTCGTCTCGGTGGCCCACCGGGCGTGGCGCCGCCCTGGCTTTCGCCGGGCGGCTGGATTTGCTAACTCCCGGCGTCCTGGTGCTGCAACTCTCCCCGTTGCCGGCGGCGCATCAGCGAACTCCGCGTGAGATCCCCCAGCGCACTCCTCGCCATCACGCTCGCCGTCGCCGCCAGCTTCCACGCGGGCGAGGCGCGCTCCCAGCCCGCGACCAGCCCGGCCGATCCCGAGCCGGCCCCGTCCCCTGGCGCGGCTCCACCGGCGCCCGCCGCGCCGCCGGCGCCTCCGGTCGACCCGCCACCGGCCGCCGCGCCCGCCGCGCCCGCCGGGATCGAGGTGACCGTCGAGGGCAACCGGGCCCCGCCGGGCTCGGTCTCGCTCTCGCGGCGCGACATCCGCGAGCTGCCCGGCGCGCTCGGCGACCCCTACCGCGCGATCGAGGTCCAGCCCGGCGTGACCACCATCGCGAGCGGCATGCCGTACTACTACATCCGCGGCGCGCCCCCGGGGAACATCGGCTACTTCTTCAACGGCATCCAGGTCCCGCTCCTGTTCCACGTGGGCGCCGGCCCCAGCGTCATCCCGGCCTCCATGGTCCAGCGCGTCGAGATGCACCTCGGCCCGTATCCCGCGGACATCGGGCGGCTCGCGGGCGCGGCGATCGAGGCCGAGAGCGCGCCGCCGTCCGACGTCTGGCGCGGCGAGGGGAGCCTCCGGTTCGTCGACCTCGGCGGCGTCGTCGAGGGGCCGATGGACAGGGACACCCAGGTGCTCGTCGGCGGCCACTACGCCGCCGGCGCGGCGCTCGCGTCGGCGCTCGTGCCGAGCGTCGACGCGAGCTACGCCGACTACCAGGCCCGGATCGTCCACCGGCTCGGGCCAGAGGAGCGCTTCACCGTCCTCGCGTTCGGCGCGTACGACTACCTTGCCAGCATCGACGAGGACGACGGCGCCGACGCGCGGAACGTCCTGCTCGACAGCGACTTCCACCGCCTGGACCTGCGCTACGACCGCGACGACGCCGCCTCGGGCGCGCGCGTCCGCGCGGCGCTCACCCTCGGGCTCGACGAGTCGCGCGGGGTCGGCGTGGAGAGCGCGCAGGCCTGGAAGCTCAACGCGCGGATGAGCCTCGTCCGGCCCCTCCTCGGCGGGCGCGCGCTCCTGCGGGCCGGGGTCGACGCCGCCGTCGACCGCTACGACGTGACGCCGCGCCCCAGCCCGCCGGGCGAGGAGCCCGCCACGCCGGACGACGAGCCCGCCGAGGGCACGGCCCAGCTCGACGAGAGCTTCCCCGAGCTCTTCCGCAGCCGGCTCGACCTCGCCCTGGGCGCGTGGGCCGACGCGCTGCTCGTGCTCGGCGAGCGGTCGACCCTCACGCCCGGCGTGCGCGTGGACCACTACACCTCGCTCGGCCGGACCGCGGTCGCCGTGGACCCGAGGGTCGTGGGCCGCTTCGGCGTCGGCGACCACGTACAGCTCATCCCGGCGTTCGGCCTCGCCTCGCAGCTGCCCGGCCTCGCCCCGCTGCCGGCGCTCCAGATCGGCGGCATCCCGGGCGGCCTCCAGCGGAGCCTCCAGTCGAGCTTCGGCGTCGAGGTGAGCGCCGGCCCCGTCAACCTGGGCGCCACGGTGTTCCGACAGGTGACCTTCGGCCTGAGCGATCCGATCGGCACCGGCCGCGGCACGAACCTCAGCACGGAGCGGTTCCTCACGCGGAGCCTCGGCGACACCTACGGCCTGGAGCTCGGCGCGCGCGGCGCGCTCCGCCGCGACATGTTCTTCCTCGCGTCGTACACGCTGTCGCGCTCCACCCGCACGCGGGGCGGCACGACGATCCCCTCGGCCTACGACCGGACGCACGTGGCGCACGTCGCGCTGCTCTACGACCTCGGCAAGGGCTGGCGCGGCGGCATCCGCCACGTCTTCTACACCGGCTTTCCGGCCGACGAGGCCTCCCCGGGCCGCCCCCCGCGCGAGCACCCCGAGCGAATCCACCCGTTCTACCGGCTCGACCTGCGCCTGTCGAAGCGCTGGGCGCTGAGCGAGCGGAGCTACCTCGGCCTGGTGTTCGACCTGCAGAACGCGACGCTCACGAAGGAGGTGTTCGACGTGAGCTGCGATGAGAGCGGGTGCACCCCGAAGGCGATCGGGCCCATCACGATGCCGGGGCTCGCGATCGAGGGCGGGTTCTGAGAGGAAGGCGCCGCGCTCGCGGGCGCTCGCGCTCGCGCTCGCGGGCGGGCTCTCTGCGCTCAGAGCGAAAGCGCGCGCATACGGTGCTCGAGAAGATCGGCGGACGCTCGCATCAGGCGCTCGGCGATGACGTCGACATGGCGGTTGCGCCAGTCTTCCAGATCCGTCCCCTTCGCCCATTGGTTGAAGGCGCCCATGGCCGGCCCGCAGTGGACCTGGTAATTCACCCGGTGCTCCTCGTCCCCTCGCCGGGCCAGCTCGGAGCTGTGGGTGAAATACCGCCGGAAGACCAGGGCCATCCTGTGCTTCGGGTCGCGCTCTGCCCTGGTCGCCTCCGCCGGACGCGTCCTCAGCCGGAGCGACAGCGCATCCCGCCAGACCTCGTCGAGATCGCGCCTGAAATAGTGCTTTTCAAGCTGATCTCTGGTCCTTCCGTCGAGCGCGTCCAGGGACGGATGGTGCCGGTAGAGCTCGTACAGGCGATTGGCCCGCGCCGGGAACAGCACGCCACGCTTGAGGACCTGAACCCGGCCTCCCAGCTCGAACAGGTCGCCGGCGGGCGCATACGCGGTGTCGTGCACGCTCGCGGTCTGCAGCATGTCCTTGACCCGGTCGCTCGTGCTCGCCTCCGGCGAGCACTGGTTCACGGAGTTCGTGACGATGAAGTCGGCCCCCAGCATGAACGCGGACGCGATCGCCTCCGGAGCGCCGAGGCCGCCGGCCGCGCCGACGCGGATCGGCCTGGCGTACCCGGACCGCGCCATCATGTCATCGCGCAGCCGCGCCATGGCGGGCATCAGCACCGCTGTTATTCCCATGTCCGTGGGGCCGCCGGAGTCGGCGTGCGCGCACAGGTCATCGCTGACGGGGAGCTCTCGGCCGAGCGCGCCCTCCTCGCGCGTGAGCCGCCCATCCTTCACGAGCTGATCGAGGACGTGATCCTCAGCAGGGCTCATGAACGCACGGGCGACATCGAGGTTGGAGACCCTGGCGAGCACGCGTCGAGGCGCCACCGCCCTGCCGCGGTGATCGCGGTAAGCTCCCTTGAGGCGATAGTAGACCAGGGCAGGCGTTATCTGCAGGTAGGCGACCGCTTCGATGTACCGGATATCGTGCTTGAGGTAGAGCGCGACGCTCTGCCATTCCAGAGGCGGATCGTCCAGGTCGCACCACAGGCTCACCCCGTAGCTCTCACCGTCGCGGAGCTCGCGCTGGATGTGGAGGATCGACTCCTCGACGGCATCCAGCGCCACCCCCTTGGTCCCGAGGTAGCCGATCAGGCCCGCCTTGCCCATGCGCACGACCACCTCTTTGGAGGAGATCCCATCGATGAGCGAGCCCGCGACATAGGCGTAGCGCAAGCGGTAGTCCTCCCGAAACGAGGCGCTGCCCAGCACGTCGAGCGACATCCGCCTGGTCCCCCTCGCCGCGGGCGCCGAAGCTGCGGGCGGCGCCGGTCGGGGCGGCGAGGGGGCCGGCGGCGACGCTGCGGGCGGCGCCGGTCGGGGCGGCGAGGGGGCCGGCGGCGACGCTGCGGGCGGCGCCGGTCGGGGCGGCGACGCTGCGGGCGCCGAAGCTGCGGGCGGCGCCGGTCGGGGCGGCGAGGGGGCCGGCGGCGCCCCCTTCGCCGCGGGCGTCGCCAGCTCCCAGGAGCCGCGCCCGACGTCCGGCGGCCGGCCCTCCGCAGACGACCCCCGCCGGTCCAGCCCGCTCGCGCCATCCTCCTCGACGACGAGCGGCTGAGCGTCTCGACGGATCTGGGAGTACAGGCCGGTCAGGACAATGCCGTGGCCGCACTCCACGAACTCCTTGACGCCCCTGCCCATCAGGTAACGTATCGACTCGCTCCACCGGACCGGACTGGCGATCTGCTCGCCCAGGGCCGCGCGGATGCGATCCGCCTGCAAGGGACGGGCAGTCACGTTGGAGATCACCGGGATCTTCGGAGGCGCGAACTCATAGCCCTCCAGGAAGCGACCGAACTCGACCATGGCCGGTCGCATGAAACGGGAATGGAAAGCGGCGCTCACGCGCAGGACGGCATACTTCTTCGCCCCGGCCGCCTCCAGGGGGACCTGAAGGCGGGCGATCTCGTCCTTCGCGCCCGAGATCACCACCTGAGATGGGCTGTTGAGGTTGGCGATGTCGATGGCCGTGGCGCCGTTCTGCTCGAGGAGCTCGCGAACCCGCTCCGCGTCCAGACCGATGACCGCGGCCATCCCGCCGCCGCGGGCAGCGCCCATCAGCTCTCCGCGCTTCTTCACCAGCGCAAGGCCGGTCTCGAAGTCGAACACCCCCGCAGCGAACAGGGCGCTGAACTCGCCCAGGCTGTGGCCGGCCAGGAAATCGGGGGGAGCCTCCACCTCGCGCCGCTTCAAGTACGACAGGGCGTTGACCACGTAGAGGGCCGGCTGCGTGAACTGCGTCTCGTTCAAGCGCTGATGAGGATCGTCCTGGCACAGCGCCCGGATGGAGTAGCCCAGAACTCCATCCGCCCTGGCCGCGAGCGCGGGGAAGGCGTCGAACAGCTCCCGTCCCATGCCCTTCGCCTGAGACCCTTGCCCGGGAAACATGTACGCTTTCATTGAATCTTCCTCGACCCCCGAGGCCACCGCAGGGTTCTTGCAGACCAACGGACGCGCGCCGGCAGGGAGCCCCTGCCGTCGCGCCGCGCGGAGGAGGCGCGCCGCGCCGCCGCGACGTGCCCGCCAGGGCCTCGTCGCGGCGCGCGCGGGCTACGCCCAGCTCTGCGTCTTGAACGACGGCACCCAGGGACCTTTCTCGTGGGCATCACGGAGGATGCCCTCCGCGTGCGTCTCGCGCACGGACGGGACCTGGAACATCCGACACACCTCTTCCACCTGGAGCGGGAGCAGCTCCTCCCACGGGGCGCTGAGGGGGATGCGCGAGCGGCGGCCGCGGATCCACACGTCGCGCAGGTAGGATACGTTGCGAAGCTTTTGGTCCTGCGGCGCCGTGACCGCCGCGAGCCCGGTGATGAACGAATACACGACCCCGCTCCGGTACGGCGGGTAAACCGCCGCGAGGTAGAGACCCAGCGCCACTTCGCCCGCGAGGTCACGCCCGTACCCCGTGAGCGCATGGGCGACGTCGTGGAGCACCGCGCCGCGGAAGCTGAACCACTGGCGAAGGGGATCCGGCGCCACCTCATGGAAGGTCGGGACCGCCTTCATCACGTGGATGATTCCATTCACCTCGTACCCGTCTCGCTCCGTCATCTCCTTGTAGGTGCGGCCCAGGCTGCCCTCCGGCATCGATCCGAGTAGATCGGTGTCGGCCAGCGTCGCGGCCAGGTCGGGCTGCTTCAGGATCAGCGCGCGCGCCCCCGGCTCGGCGAGGAAGTCTTGAAACATGCGCTCGGTGGCCCCGCCGTCGAGCGACAAGATGAGCTCGTAGGAGAGCTCGGCCGTGAAGGGCTTTTGTGTGCACTCCTTTGCGAGCCGAAACGCCTTGCCCCACTCCAGCCCGCGCGGGGGCAGCGGAGCGGTGTGGGGGAGCTCATCGTGGATGTTCAGGTGTCGCGCCGTCGATGTCATGCAGAATCCCGTCCGTTAAAGAGCCTTGTCGGCTGATTGTCTGTCAGGTTTCTCGATAGTCAACGCAGTGCGGGGCGCTCGGGCGCCGCGCTCGCGGGGCACGGGCGGCCCGCTCGCCTGTCATGCCAGCGCCTCGCGGACGTGGGCGACCACCTGGTGGAGCGCCGGGGGCTCCAGGAGGTCGACGTGGGCGCAAGGCAGCTCGACGACCTCCAGGCCTCCGCGTATCCACTGGCGCCACGGGGTCACGTAGTCATAGGAGGAGAAGACGTCCAGGATGGGCAGCCCCAGCGGGTTCGCTCCGCCGAAGAAGCCTTTCTCGGCCTTGAAGAACAGGACGTCCACGGCGTCGAGGATCCGGGGTTGGTACTTCCTGCAAGCGAGGTCGAGGTGCTTGTAGACCGCGATGTTCCCGTTGAGCATCCTGTAGATCTGATCGCGGCTGAGCGCGGTGCGGCTCCGCTCCTTGATCAGCTGCACCGCCCGTGGGAGCTGCATCGGCGGAGGGAGCCCGGCGAGGTCGTCGGGCTTGATGGCCGTGTCCCCATCGCGATCGAAGCTGACGAAGGAGTTGGCCATGAGCAGGAGCGGCAGGATCGGGTCGATGTCGCCCGGCGTCTCCTGCGCGAGCCCGGCAACGGCGGGGTAGGTGTCGAGCATGACCACCCGAGAGACGCGCTCCCCCAGCGAGAGGAGCTGCCGGGCCATCTCGAAGGCGATGATGCCGCCGGAGGACAGCCCACCCACGACGTAAGGCCCGTTCGGGCGGAGCTGCCGCAGGCAGGCGACGTAATAGGCCGCGGTCTCCTCGATGCTGGTGAAGGGCATGGCGAGCCCGTCGACGCCCCGGGCCTGGAAGGCGAAGAACGGGTAGTCTGCGCCGAGCGCAGCAGACAGGGGATAGAGCGGCTGCGCGAGCCCCGGCGCGCCGTGCACCCAGAACGAGCTTCCGCGTGAGCCGCGCGGGTTGATGACGACGAGCTCGTCGGGATTGGGCCCCGGCTCGAGCGGCGGGGCGAAGCTGTCCGCGCCGGGCAGGACGTCCGCAGCGCGCGGATCAGGCACCCCGGCCTCGCGGAGCGCCGCCGGGGTTGCGGAGGCCGCCGGGGTTGCGGAGGCCGCTGGGGTTGCGGAGGCCGCCGGGGTTGCGGAGGCCGCCGGGGTTGCGGAGGCCGCCGGGGCTGCGGAGGCCGCCGGGGTTGCGGAGGCCGCCGGGGCTGCGGAGGCCGCCGGGGTTGCGGACGCCGCCGGGGCATCGGCGATCGACGGCGAGGTCGCCGTGAGGGGCGCGGCGGACGGGAGCCTTGCTGCGCCGTTGTTGCTCACGAGACCATGAACGTGGGCCGTGAGCTGGTTCAGGGTGGGATGGGTGTGCGCGGCGCTGAGCGGCACGCTGGACCCGTACCGCTGTTGCACCGACCGCATGAAGGCGGCAGAGAGGCGGGAATCCATGCCGTAGTCGCGGAATGCCTCGTCGCCATCGATGTCCATGGCCTGCATCTTGAGCACATCGCAGAGCATCGCCGTGAGCTCCTGCGCGACGACCTGCCGGGCCACGCCGCCCGGAGGCGCGCTGCCAGGCTCCTCGGGCAGCGCCGCGCTCGGAGGATCCGCGCTCCGCACCGAAGGCGCCGCGGTCGCGCTCCGGGCGGCGCCGTTCGGCAGCGCCTCCTCGTCGAGCCAGTGGCGGTTGCCGGCAAAGGGGTAGTGAGGCAGCGACAGGGGCCTCGGCGTCGATCCGCCGTAGAGCGCCCGCCAGTCGATCGGGGCGCCGCTCACCCAGAGCCGGGCCAGCTTGTCGTGGCGACCGTCCTCCACGAGGATCGAGAGGAACGCCTGGCCCTCGCGGCCGTCGAGCATCAGGGCGGAGATCGACGCCGCGCCGCTGCCCACGTGGAGATCGTCGACGTCCGTCAGGCCCTCGGCGAGCTGCTTCAGCTTCTTGATGAGATCGCCGAGGCTCGTGGTCACGATCGCCGAGCGCTCGTTCATGGCCTCTCGCCCGACCTGAAGGGTATAGGCCACGGCGGTCAGGTCGCGATCGGCGAGCGCCTGCCCGTCGTCGCCGCGCGGGCGCGAGCGGCGCTCCAGGTCGTCCGCCAGCGCCGCGGCGTACGCGCGCAGCTGCCCCGCGGTCCGGGCGGAGAGGGGGACGATGACCGCGCCGGCAGCCGCGCCCTCGTCCCTCCGGTCGTCCGGGGGGGGCTCCGCCGCGTACTCCTCGACGAGGAGGTGGGTGTTGGCGCCGCCTGCCCCGAACGAGCTGATCGCGGCGCGGCGCGGGAGATCCGCGGTGCCCCCCTCGCCGGCGAGGGGCGGCGTCGTCCACGGGGCGAGCTCTCGCTGGATATAGAACGGGCTGTCCCTCAGGTCGATGCTCGGGTTGTGCGGCTCGGCGTGGAGCGTGGGAACCAGCGTCCGGTGCTGGAGCTGGCAAAGCACCTTGGTGAGCTGAGCGATGCCCGACGCGGCCTCCGGATGGCCGATGTTGGACTTGACGGAGCCCACGGCGCAGAAGTGCTTCCGGGCGGTGAACCGGCGGAACGCCTGCGTGAGACCCGCGAGCTCGATCGCGTCGCCCATGGAAGAGCCGTTGGCGGCGACCTCGATATAGCCGATGGTCCCGGGATCGATGCCCGTTCGGCGCAGGGCTGCCGCGATCAGGTCGGCCTGGGCGCCGGGGCTGGGGACGCCGTACCCGGCGGTCTTGCCGGCGTGGTTGGTGAAGCTCCCCTTGATGACGCCATAGATGCGGTCGTTGTCCGCGACGGCGCGATCGAGCGGCTTGAGCACGACGGCGCCGACCGCCTCGCCGGGCACGTAGCCGTCCCCGTCGCCGAGGCTCTTGCTGGCGGCGCCGCTCCCGAGCAGGCCCAGGCGATCGAGGGCGACGTACTTGTGAGGGTGGAGGTGAAGGTTGACGCCGCCGGCCAGCGCGAGGCAGCACTCGCCCCGGCGCAGGCTCTCGCAGGCCAGGTGGAGCGCGGTGAGGGACGAGGCGCACGCCGTATCCACGGCGAGGCTCGGCCCGTGCAGATCGAAGAAGTAGGAGACCCGGTTGGCGATCGACCAGAAGGACGACGAGGCCCCGGCGTCAGGCGTCCGGGCGAGCGTGGAGTACTGCTGGTACATGCTGCCGACGAACACGCCGGCCCCCACCCCGGCGCGCGCCTGCTCCTCGGCGAGCCGCTTGCGGGTGTAGACCGCGTCCTCGAAGGCGCACCAGGCGACCTCCAGGAACAGCCTCTCCTGGGGATCCATGCTCGCCGCCTCGCGCGGTGAGATGTTGAAGAGGAGCGCGTCGAAGCGATCGACGCGATCGAGGAAGCCACCCCAGCGCTGGCGGGTCTTGCCGGAGCCTCCCGCGGGGTCGAAGAGCGCGGCAGCGTCCCAGCGATCGGCCGGCACCTCGGTGATGCTGTCGCGCCCCTGGCGCAGGTTGTTCCAGAAGGCGTCGATGGTGTCGGCGCCGGGGTAGCGGCCGCTCAGGCCGACGACGGCGATGTCGAAGCTATCGAGAGGTGCGGCCGGCGTGCGGGCGGGAGCAGGCGCGGCCGAGCTCTCTCTCGCCGGCGCGCGACGCGCTGCGGGCTCTGCGGGGAGCGCGCCCGGCGACGCCGTGGGCTCCACGCCTCGCCGCGGGAGGTCGAGGCGGCGGAGGAGCGCGTCGCCGCGGTGGGCGACCAGCCAGTCGGTGAGGGCTGCCAGGGTGTGGTGCTCGAAGAGGAGGGTCTTCGGCAGCTCACCGAGGAGCGCCTCGAGCCGCGCGGAGAGCTGGGCGATCAGCATCGAGTTGAGGCCATAGCGGTCCAGGGGGACCTCGGGATCGAGGCTGCGGCGCGGGATCTCGGCGACCTCGGCGAAGGAGGAGGACAGCAGGCCGAGGGTGGCCTTGCGCAGGGCGGGATCCGCCGTGGCAGGCGCCAGGGGGGAGGGCACGTCCTCGCCGGTCCGGCGCGAGGGCACGTCCTCGCCGGTCTGGCGCGAGGGCACGTCCTCGCCGGTCCGGCGCGAGGGCACGTCCTCGCCGGTCCGGCGCGCGACGGCGGGGGCCGCAGCGTCTCCGCCTCCGGCGGGCCGACCGAGCCAGTGAGACGGGCGGGCGAAGGGATAGGTGGGGAGAGGCACGCGGCGCCGCGTGCCCTCGCTGTAGAGGTCGTGCCAGGCGATGGATGCTCCGTTCACCCAGGCCCGCGCCAGCGCAGGGAGCGGCGCGTCCGGGGACAGCGGCGCTCGATCGCGCGGCGACGAGGCGCGGCCCCGGAAGACGCGCTCGCCGTCGTCGCCGTGCCCGCCGAGGAAGCCTTGCAGGCGGGCCTCGAGCTCGTCCAGGTCGCCTGCGAGGATGGCGAGGCGCTCGTCCATCGCGCGGCGGCCCACCTGGAGGGTATGAGCGATGTCCGCGGCCGCGATCGGCGACGCGAGGTCGAGCGACCGCGCGGTCGAGCGCTCATGCAGGTGCTCCGCCAGCGCGCGGGCATGGGCCTCGAGCTGCTCGGCGGTGTCCGCGGAAAGCACGAAGAGCTCGGGGCCGGCCGTCGCGGGGGCCGGGGCCCGGCGACGAGGCCGGTACTCTTCCACGACGGCGTGAGCGGACGATCCGGTGGCGCCGAATGCATTGATGAGCGCCC
Source organism: Sorangium sp. So ce1153 (assembly GCF_051521595.1). Taxonomy (NCBI): domain Bacteria; kingdom Pseudomonadati; phylum Myxococcota; order Polyangiales; family Polyangiaceae; genus Sorangium; species Sorangium sp. So ce1153. The sequence goes on along the minus strand of NZ_CP150361.1, from coordinate 8,144,051 downwards.
GCCGCGGGGGCGCGTCCGCCCCGGCGGCCCTGGGCCAGGGGGACAGCTCGCGGCTGATCCGGAAGGGCGTGCCGTCGAGCTGGATCAGCGGGTTGCGCGGCTCCGTGTGCAGCGTCGGGGCGATCTCGCCGTGCTCCAGCTGGAGGATCACCTTGGTCAGCTGGGACAAGGCCGAGGCGGACTCGAGGTGGCCGATGTTGGGCTTGACCGACCCGAGGACGCACGGCGGGCCGTCAGGGCTCCGCCCCTCGAACGCCTGTTTGAGCGCGTCGATCTCGGAGGCGTCCGCGATGCCGGAGCCGGTGGCGGCGCACTCGACGTAATCGATCTCCGACGCGGCGACCTCGCCGTCCGCGAGGGCGTCACGGATCGACCTGGCCTGAGCGCGCGTGCTCGGCATGCCGTACCGCGGCGCCTTGCCGGCGTGGGCGAGCGCGGTGCCCCTGAGGACGCAGCGGATGTGCTCGCCTCGCGCCTCGGCCTCGGGCAGGCGCCGCAGCAGCACGGCGCCGACGCCCTCGCCGGGCACCCAGCCGGTGCCGCCGGCGCCGAAGGCGCGCGTCTTGTCGTCGCTGGAGGTGAGATTGAGGCCTTCGAGCAGGTCGGGGTGGAACGGGTGACCAAGGAGGTTGACCCCGCCGACCAGGGCCACGTCGCACTCGCCGAGCCGGAGGCTCCGGCTCGCCAGGTGGAGCGCGGTCAGGCCCGAGGAGCAGGAGGTGTCGATCGCCACGCTCGGCCCGTGGAGGTCGAAGAGATAGGAGATCCGGTTGGCGATGGAGGAGTGGAACGCGACGGCCTTCGCGCGGCGGTCCCGCTGCCACGCCTCCAGCCCCACGCTCTGGTAGTCGCTCCACATGGCGCCGACGAAGACGCCCACCCGGGGGGCAGCGCGACGGAGCTCCTCGGGGGTGTACCCGGCGTCCTCCAGGCACTCCCAGGCCACCTCGATGAACAGGCGCTCCTGGGGATCCATGAGCTTCGCCTCGGCGGGCGAGATGCCGAAGAAGAGGCTGTCGAAGCGGTCGAGCCGCTCGAGATAGCCGCCCCACCCCGGGGAGGCTCCGGCGCCTCGGGGCTCGTCGCCCTGCGGGGCGCTCGCGCCGAAGCGCCCGGCGGGCGGCCGGGTCACGGCGCTCTGGCCGCTTCGAAGCGCTCGCCACAGCTGATGTGGCGTGTCCGCGCCGGGGTAGCGGCCGGCGAGGCCGATGACCGCGATCTCGCGCGAGCCGGCGGGAGCCTCGCGCTCGCGGCGGGAGGCGTCCGCCTTCGCGGCGGTCGCCTCGTGCGAGCCGTCCGCCCCCGCGCGCTCGAGCAGCCTCGCGCGGCCCTGCCGCCCGCCACCTTCGTGATCGACGCGGCCCCCGAGCATGCAGGCGATGTACCGGTGTCCACTCCCGAGCTTGAAGTCGGCGCGGATGGCGTCGAAATCGAGCCCTCCCATGGCGCACAGGCCAACGTTCGCCTCCGCCTGATGGCTCATGAGCGCCTGGATCATCGCGCCTGCCTCGATCGCGGCGAAGGTGAGGGTCTGATCGCCGTAGATGGGCTGGATGGCGTCGGTCTGGGCGATGAAGAACAGCCCGAACCCGGCGCGGTCGAAGTGCTCGCGGTTGTAATAGAAGTGGTGTATCCGGCGGATGGTGGGCCGATCGCTGATGAGCACGAGCTCGTTGCGGTCCGGGTGGTAGTAGTAGATCCCGGCCGAGAGGCGCTCGATCGCGCCCTCCTTCACGTGAACATAGGTCTGCACGGCGTAGGTGCCGCCGGCGGAGGGATAGCAGAGCTGGGTCTGCTGGCCGCCCGGGTACCGCCGGAGGACGGCGAGGAGGCGCGAGAGGTCGTCGAACGAGGTGGGCTCGGGCCGGTAGTCGCGGCGACTCCCGCGTTGGCGGTAGAGGGGCGGGGCCACGGGAGCGTCGGCCAGCGCCACGGTCGGGAGGCCCTCGAGGCCGTGACGCAGGTGGAGCTGCTGTTGCTTGAAGCGTTCCCGATCTTCCCTGGAGAAGAAATCGATCGGGCCGGGGGCCGCTCCGGCGGACGCTGGGGGCGCGGGCGTCGCGGGAGGCGCGGGCGTCGCGGGAGGCGCGGGAGGCGCGGGCTCGGGCGCGACGGCGGCCGTCCGCTCGGCGACGTGCCGCGCGATGGCGTCGAGGGTCGGCTCGGCCAGGACGACCTCGACCGGCAGCCCGACGCCGAAGCGCTCCTCGATGTGCTGTGACGCCTGCACGATGGTGAGCGAGGTGGCGCCCAGCTCGAAGAGATCTGCGCCGGGATCGAGGCGGGTGAGGTGCAGCGCCTTGCCGAGGATGCGCTGGAGCTCTTCCTGGGCGGCCTCTCTCGAGACGCCCGCTGGCCGCCGGGCCGGGGCGGCGCCCGGAGGCGCCCCGGCCGGCAGGGGCTCCGGCTGGGCTGCGGGAGACGGCACCGGCCAGGGCAGGGCCTTGCGGTCAAGCTTGCCGTGGGCCGTCACCGGGATCTGGGCGAGCGCCACGAAGCGGTTCGGAACCATGTAGTCGGGCAAGCGCTCCTTGAGGTAGGCCTTGAGGGCGCCGGGCGCTGGAAAGGGCCGGTCGCCCGTGACCAGATAGGCGACGAGCTTGGGGTCCTCCGTGTGAGCGTCCTGCACGGCGACCACGGCGCCCTGCACGGCCTCGTGGGCGCTCAGCGCCGCCTCGATCTCCCCGAGCTCGATGCGGAACCCACGCAGCTTGACCTGGGCGTCGAGCCGGCCCAGGTACTCGATGTCCCCGTCGTCCAGGTAGCGCGCGCGATCCCCGGTGTTGTAGAGGCGGGCGCCGGGGTTGAAAGGGCTCGGGACGAACCGCTCGCGCGAGAGCTCGGGCCGGTTGAGGTAACCGCGGGCGAGGCAGACGCCGCCGATGTAGAGATCACCCTCGGCGCCCGCGGGGACGGGCCGCAGCGCGCCGTCGAGGATGTGGATCTCGACGTTCGAGATCGCGCGGCCGATCGGCACCTTGCGATCGGGCCGGCGCTCGCACGGCCAGTAGGTGACGTCCACCGCGGCCTCCGTCGGACCGTAGAGGTTGTGGAGCCTGGCCGGGGAGCGGCGCAGGAAGGTGTCCATGACGTCGTAGGACAGGGCCTCGCCGCTCGTGAACACCTGGCGGAGGTGCGTGGGGAGCGCCGGCTCCTTGAGGAAGAAGTTCAGCATGGAGGGGACGAAGTGACATGTGGTGATCCGCTGCTCCTCCATGACCCGGACCAGGTAGGCGACGTCCTTGTGCCCCTCCGGCCTGGCCATCACCAGGGTCGCGCCGGCGATGAGAGGCAGAAAGAACTCCCACACGGAGACGTCGAACGTATAGGGGGTCTTCTGCAGGACGCGGTCGTCCGACGTCAGCCGGTACTCGTCCTGCATCCAGAGCAGCCGGTTGCAGATCGCGTCATGAGGGATCATGCACCCCTTCGGCTTGCCGGTGGATCCGGAGGTGTAGATGACGTAAGCGAGGTGATCCGGCCCGGCGGTGGGGCCGAGGTCGTGCTCCGCCTCGCCGTCCAGGAGGTGCCGCTCGGTGGAGAGGCACAGCTGGGCGCCGCGGAACGACGAGAGCCGGCGGCGCTCCTCCGCGAGCAGGAGGACCGAGAGGCCGGCGTCCTCGGCGATGAAGTCGATCCGCTCGCGAGGGTACGTGGGGTCGATGGGCACGTACGCCCCACCCGCCTTGAGGATCGCCAGGAGGGCGATGACCATCTCGGTGGATCGGTCGGCGAGCACGCCGACCAGGGTGTCGGGCCCGACGCCGAGCCGCTTCAGGCGGCGCGCCGCCTGGTTGGCCCGGCGATTGAGCTCCCGGTACGTGAGCCGGTCGCGCTCGAAGATCAGGGCGACGTGGTCGGGGCACAGGCTCGCGCGCTCCTCGATCAGCCGGTGCAGGGTCGTCCGGTACCGGGCGGCGCCGGGCGCGGGGTCACGGCTCTCCGGCGCGGGCAGGGGCGCGGGCAGGGGCGCGGGGCTGGCGGGGGCGCGCGGCGGCGCGTCGAGCCGGGGCTCGTGCCAGGCGGCGTGGTCGCGGGCCAGCCGGTTGAGGATGCGGCAGTAAGCGTCGAACATCGATTCGATGAGCCCCTCGGGGAAGACGCCCTCGACCGAGTCCCAGTGGAGCCGCAGCGCGTCGTCGGCCTCCATGCTGATGTTGTCCAGGTAGACCTGGGGTGTCTGGGTGATGCGGTATCCCAGAGAGACGGTGCCGGGGAGGTCGCCCCTGAGGCTGGGCCCGAGGCCGGTGAAGACCACCGGGAACGTGAGGAACTGCCTGTTCCGGGACTTGATGGCGATCTGCTGCAGCACCCGGGAGCCGCTGACAAGGCGGTGCTCGCGATCCTCGGAGAGCGTGCGCTCGAGGTGCTGGACGCGCTCGGCGAAGGTCTCGCCCGGCGGCGAGACGATCCAGCTCACCGCGGTGAAATCGCCGACCACGGCGCCGATCTCCGGGTGCACCGGCGGCCGATCCCAGCGCACCACGACCACGGTGAAGGGTCGCCGGCTGGAGCGGCTGCCCAGGACCTCGAAATAGGCGCCCAGCAGCACGGCCTCGGCCGACACCCCGAGGACCGCGGCGCCCTCCTGAAAGCGCGACCACTGCTCCAGGATGCCGTCGAACTGCCGGCGCCGCAGGCGGTCGCCCCGGCTGTCGGGCAGGCGCATGCCGAGCTCGGGGCCGCCGGGGAGATCGGCGAGCCTCCGGCGCCAGTAGGAGACGCCGAGCGCGTGGCTCGCGGTGCGCTCGTGGTCCTTGAGCGCGAGCTGGTAGTCGCGGAAGGAGAGCTGCGGCGCGGCGCACGGCCCCTCGGGCCGCTCGTACAGGGTGAAGAGCTGCTTCAAGACGAGGTGGATGCTGGTCGCGTCGGCGAGGAGCAGATCCATGCTCAGGTGGAGGACGGCCCTCGACGGCTCGGTGAGCGAGAGCCGCAGATCGAAGAAGGGCCACTGATCCAGGGGGAACACCCGGTTGACCATGGTCTCCCGCGTCCCGGCGAGGGCCTCTGCGCGGGCGTCGGGCGACGCCGCGCGGAGGTCCGAGACCTCGATCACGTAGCGCGGGACCTCGGCGCGGATGCTCTGGGTGCCGTCGGCGTGAATGACCGCGCGCAGCATCTCGTGGGCGTCGATGACGCGCCGCCACGCCCGATCGAGGCGGGCGAGGTCCGGATCGCGGAGCTCGATCTCCTGGTACATCTGGCAGCTCACGCCCCCGTTGGCGGCGAACGCGGTGCGGCCGACGAAATAGGCCTGCTGCAGATCGGACAGGGGGAACCTCTGGTAACGATCCTCCGGCCGGGCGATGATCTCGAGACCCTCGGCGACCGGCGCCGGGGAGGGCCCGGGGGGCTCGCCGCCGCGCGGGGGTTGCGGGCGCAGGATCTCCTCGCGCCGTCCCGGCGACGTCCAGCGCGAGGGCTCCGCCGCGAGCGCCTCGAGCAGCCTCGAATACGCGTCGAAGAGGGCGTCGATGCACCCAGGCGCGAAGACGGCGTCGACGACATCCCAGGTGAAATGCAGGCCGCCGTCCTTCTCGTAGACCTGATGGTCCAGGTAGACCTGCGGGGTCTGGGTGACCGAATAGGCGATCTGATCAAGGAAGCTCCGCCCCTGCTGCCGGGCTTCTCTGCTCACGTTGTGGAGGACGCTGGTGAAGACCACCGCGCTCGCTGGGGGCGCCGCGCGCCTCGCCCTGAGGGCGCGGAGCGCGGAGATGCTGTCGGCGCGGTCATGGTCCATGTCGCGCCAGAGCTGTCGCTGGCTGCGGTGGACCTTCTCCTGCAACGTGAGGTCGGGGGCTCCCTCGACGAGGAAGCGGTGGGTGGAGATGAGCGGGCCGAGCAGGAGCTCGATGTGCGGGTGGATCGGCGGGCGATTGAAATACGTGAGCGTGAGGGAGAACGGCCCGGGCGCGCTGTGGGAGGCGAGGGCCTCGGAGAAGAGGGTGAGGAGCAGGGCCGTCGTGGAGACGTCCAGCTCCCGCGCCTTGTCCTTGAGCGCGCGCCACGGCGTCTCCGCCAGCCGCCCATGGATGCGGCGCCGGGGGTAGCAGGCGCGGCCCGCGGGCCGCGTGGGGCGCTCGGCGCGAGGCAGCGCCGGGCCCCCGGGCATCTGGGCCAGCTTCTCGCACCAGTAGGCGAGATCCCCCTGGTAGGCCGGCGAGCGCTCGAAGTCCCTGGAGGCCAGGACGTAATCGCGGAAGCTGAGCTCGCAGACGGGCAGGGTCGCGTCAGGATCGCTGTAGAGTCGATACCACTGCGTGAGCAGGAGGTTGAGGCCGGCGGCGTCGAGGACCCACTCGTCGATGCTGACGTGGATGACGCTGCGCTCGTCGCTCGAACGGGTGATCCGGATCTCGTGGAGCGGCCACGCCCCTGGCTCGTATACCCGGTGGGACATGCTCGCGCGCACGCTCTCCAGGTGCGCATCCAGCGCCGCGCCCGGGCGCCCGCGGAGGTCGTCCACCGGGAAGCGCTGCGGTTGCCGGGGCTCCTGGACCTGCTGGGTGCCGTCGGCGCGGACGACGGTCCGGAGCATGTCGTGGTGGACGACGAGCCGGTGGAAGGCGCGCTCGAGCCGCGGCACGTCGAGGTGCGCCTCCTCGATCTCCAGGTAGATGTGGCATCCGACATGATCCCCCGCCCTGTCGAGCTGCTTGGCCACCAGAAAGGACTCCTGGATCGGCGTCAGCGGGAAAGGGAGGAAGCGATCCCCCGGGCGCGCCGTGATGACGGGCCGGAGCGAGGCCTGAGCGCGAGCCGCGGAGCCGTCGGGGTCCGCCTGCCACGAGGCGCGTCGGTCCCGCAAACGCATGAGGACCTGCACCTTCTCCTCCGCAGACAAGTTGGCAAACTCCTGGATGCTCATCGCGCTTTCCATCGTCATCGTTCCTCTTGCAGGATGGCGTAGAGCCGAGTCAGCTCCTCGCTCGGTACGCCGGCCAGGTCGTGCCCGAACGCCAGGAACCGTTCCCGGAGCACCGCGCCCGAGAGGGCCTTGAGGGAGGTGGACAGGTCGGCCCCGGCGGGGCCGCTACGCGCCTTCGCCGGGCTCTCCGGCGCGCGGGCTCCTCGTCGAGAGAGGTAATCGCCGAGCTCGGCCACGCTCTTCTCGCCGCTCATGGCCTCCATGGGGATGGTCATGGCGAGCTCTCCTTCCAGCGTGACCTTGAGCTTGGCGGTCAGGATCGAGTCCAGGCCCAGGCGCCGCAGGGACGCGCGGGCAGAGACCTCGCCCTGATCGAGGCCCAGCGTGGATTCCAGCCGCGCGCACAGGTAGCTATCCAGCTCCCGGGTCTCCGCGCTGGGATGCGCGGGCGGCGCGGGCGGCGCGGCGGCCGCGGGGGACGCCGGCGGCGCGGGGGACGCCGGCGGCGCCGCGGCGGGCCGGGGCGCCTCGGACGAGAGCGCTGCGGGGCTCGACGAGGCCTCGTCGGTGAGCACCGGGTCCAGCCAGCACCGCCTGCGGTCGAACGGGTAGGTCGGCAGCGGGATGCGCCGCGCGTCGCGGCGGGGATAGAGGGCGTCCATGTCGATGGCGGCGCCCGCGACCCACCTGCGCGCCGCCTCTTCGGGCGTGCGGATCGCCTGGGCGGGAGGCGCGACCGCGCCGCTGGCCGTGTCGCCGTCCGTCTGGCCGATGAAGACGCCCGGCGCGGGGACCTCGGGATCGCGCAGGTAGGCGTCGAGCGCCGCGATCAGCGCCTCCGCGGTGTCCGCCACCACGGCGAGGCGCAGCTCCAGGGCCTCGCGCCCCACCTGGAGCGTGTAGGCCACGTCGTCGAGGCGCAGGTCGGTCGCCTCGGCGAGGAAGCTGCGCATCCTGACGACCAGCTCGCGCAGGCTCTTGCGGCTCCTCGCGGAGAGCACGAACAGCTCGGGCAGCCCGGCGGGCGAGCGGCCCGGCGCAGCGTCGCGCGGCGGCGGGCGGTGCTCTTCCACCACGAGGGTGGCGTACCCCCCGCCGGCCCCGATGGAGTTGATCATGGCGCGCCGCGGGACCTCGCGGCCGGCGATGACCGGTCGCGGCCAGTCCTCGAGGCGCTCTTGCAGGTAGAACGGGGTGTCGTCGAGGTGCAGGTTCGGATTCCTCGGCTCGGCGTTGATGGTCGGCGCCAGCGCGCCGTGCCGGAGCTGGAGCAGCACCTTGGCGAGCTGGGAGACGCCGGAGGCCCCTTCCAGGTGGCCGATGTTCGATTTGACGGTGCCGAGCGCGCAGAAGCCCGTGTCCGCGGTGAAGCGCCGGAACGCCCTGGTCAGCGCGTTGACCTCGACGGGGTCGCCGAGCGGAGCGCCGTTGGCGGCCGCCTCCACGTAGCTGATCGTGCGAGGGTCGAAGCCCGATCTCTCCAGCGCCTCCACGAACATGTCCGACTGGGCCTTGAGGTTCGGCGCCGTGAAGCCCGTGCTGGCGCCGCCATGGCTGATGGCGCTGGACCGGATGACCGCGTGGATGTGGTCGCGATCGCGGACCGCGTGATCCAGCGGCTTGAGCAGCACGGCGCCGACGCCCTCGCCGGGGATCATGCCGTCGCTGTCGCCGAACGGGCGGCTGAGCCCGCCGCCGCTCATGAACTGGAGCTGGCTCAAGCCCAGGTACTTCTCCGGGATGAGGGAGAGGTTGACGCCGCCGGCGATGGCGAGATCCGTGCGCCCGAGGAGCAGGCCCTCGCACGCGAGGTGGATGGCGGTGAGCGACGACGCGCAGGTCGTGTCCACCGCAAAGCAGGGCCCGTGGAGGTCGAAGAAGTGCGACACGTGGTTCGCGATGTGGGCGCCGAAGGCCGAGAGCAGGAGGCTGCGGGTCGCCTCGTCTCCGGCGAGCATGGCGTAATGATGGTAGATGGCGCCCACGTACACGCCGACCTTGCCGCCGTCCTTCGACAGCATGGCGCGGGTGTAGCCGGCGTCCTCGAGCGTCTCATACACGCTCTCCAGGAAGAGCCGCTGCATGGGATCCATGAGCCGAGCCCGCGCGGGAGGGATGTTGAAGAGCAGCGGATCGAACTGGTCCACGTCGCGGAGGAAGCCGCCCCATTTGCTCTCGCTCTTTCCAATCCGGCCCTTCTGAGGGTCGAAGTAGCGATCCTTGTCCCAGCGCTCGGCGGGGATCTCCTCGATGCAGCTCTCGCCCGCCTTGAGCCGCGCCCAGAGCGCGCGCAGGTCCTCGGCCTGGGGGTAGCGGCCGCTGACGCCGATGATGGCGATGTCGCCCCGCGAGGCGCCTTCCTGCGGTCTGCGCGGCGCGGTCGCGCGAGTGGCGCCGGCGAGCCGGGAGCCGTTCTCGAGGAGCGCCGGCGGCGGAGCCGGATTGGCCGGCGTCGGCTCCGGAGAACGCGGAGCCTCCTTTCGAGCCCCGTTCGTCCGGTCGTGGAGCTCTCGGGCTCCGTTCGTCCGGTCGTGGAGCTCTCGGGCTCCGTTCGTCCGGTCGTGGCGCTCTCGAGCCCCGTTCATCCGGTCGTGGCGCTCTCGGGCTCCGTTCGTCCGGTCGTGGCGCTCTCGGGCTCCGTTCGTCCGGTCGTGGAGCTCTCGGGCTCCGTTCATCCGGTCGCGGAGCTCGGCGCCGTGCTTCCGCTCCAGGAAAGCCTCGATCTCTTCCACCGTCGTGTGCTCGAAGAACACGAGCGACGCCAGCTTCAGCCCGAGGCGCGCGCCGAGCTGATCGGCGAGCTGCGCCAGCGACACGGAGTCGAAGCCGTACTCGGCGATGTTGACGTCCGGCGCGATCGCGCCGCGCCGGACCTTGAGGACCTCGGTGATCGCGTCGAGGATCACCTCGCGCAGCGGCGCGCGCGCCGCGCTCTCGCGGACCGCCCCCTCCGGGGCGGCGGCCGGCGCCTCCGCCGGCGGGAGCGGCGCGACCGCCGTGCCGCGCCCCGCCGGGAGCGGAGGCGCGTCGAGGCCGAGGGCCCTCGCCACCCGCGACGGCTTGCCGTAGAACACCGTGACGGGCGACTGCCGGGCCTGGAGGATGCGCTCGAACGCGGCCAGACCGGCGGCCCTGTCGAGGTAATCCAGGCCGCTCATCCTCAGGTAGGTCCGCTCCGACTCGGCGCGACCGCCCATGCCACCCTCGCGCCACAGGGGCCAGTTCATGACGGCCGTGATCCCGTGCCGGAGGCCCTGCTGCCGCAGTCGCTCGCGGTGGGCGCCATAGGCCATCTGGAACCGGTTGCCGCTGCCGTAATCGCAGGACCCGAAGTCTCCGAGCACGGCTGACGTCGAGGAGAACACCGCGAAGAAGTCGAGCGGCTCGGCCGCGGTGAGCCGGTCGAGGACCACGCTGCCGGCGACCTTGGGTCGCAGGTTCTCGTGGAACTCCGCCCACGTCTTCTCGACGACAGGGCGCTCGTCGAGCACGCCCGCGGCGTGGATCACCCCGTGCAGGGCGCCGAAGCGCTCCTTGGCCAGGCGCACCGCGGCCGCCATCGCGACCTCGTCCGCGACGTCCGCCTGGCAATAGAGCCCCTGGCCTCCGGCGTCCCGGAGCCCGGCGAGCTGCCGCTCCTTGCCGGCGTCGAGGGGCGAGCGGCCCGTCAGGACCAGATTCGCGCGGCAGCGATGGGCGAGGTGCTGGGCGACCAGGTACCCGAGGCCGCCGGCGCCGCCCGCGATGAGGTAGACCCCTCCGTGGCGGAGCGGGGTCGGCGCGGCGTCGGGCTCGAGCGCGGCGGGCGCCGCGGTGCGGGCGAGCCGGTCCGGACCGCGATAGAGGATCTCCGCCCCGTTCCTGCCGCCGGCGCCCTTCGCGGCGCGATCGGCGAGCTCGGCCCAGAGGTCCTCGGCGAGGCGTTCGGGCTCGCGGTGGGTCCAGTGGATCGTGCTCGACCGCAGGCCCGGCAGCAGCAGGCCGAGGGACCTGCAGAAGCCGGGCGTGGCCTCGACGGCGAGGGGCGCCTCCTCGCCATGGAAGGCGAGGAGCAGGCGAGCCTTCGGAGCGGGGACGACGTTCGCGAGCGCGACGACGAGGTGGAAGAGCTCTTGTAGCTCCTCGACGCTCGCCGGTCCCTGTCCGGGCGAAGACGCTCCCTGGTCGAGGCCCGATGCATCCCACAGGCGGATGATCCCGTCGGGCAGGAGGTCCTGCTCCTTCAACGTGGTGATCAGCCCGCGGTAGTCGTCTCCATGGCGCGGGTCGATCGTGAGCGCCGGAGCCTCGCCGTCGCCGGACCTGCCGTTCGACGCGCTGCCCGGCTCGGCCTGCGCGCGAGGCGACCCGGCAGGGCAAACCCACGTCAGACGACCGCCCCGCCCGCGGACCAGGCGCTCGAACGCCCGCAGCCGGGGGGTGTCCTCGGCGATCACGAGGAGGTTGGCAGGCGGCGCGTCGGTCGGCGGGGGCGAGGGGAGCGGGGCGGGCTGCCAGAGGTCCCCGAAGAAAAGGACGGCGTTTTGCTCCGGCTCCTCGTCGGCGTCGACGAGCTTCCGTCCCGTGAACCCTTTGACGCGCACGAGCGGCGAGCCCGCCTCGTCCACGAGGAGCACGTCCATGACGGCGACCTCGCTCCGCTCTTCTCCGGCGGCGGGGCGCCGCACCTTCAAATGGGCGTAGCAGCGGCGCTCCAGCGGGCGGAAGACGACCAGCTCTTCCAGGTAGAAGGGCACCGGCGTGACGTCGTTGCCGGTCGCGCCCTTCCGCCTGTGCAGCATCCCGGCGTGGAGGGCCGCGTCCAGGATCATGGGGTGCAGTCCGCCAGCGAAGTCCTGGAAATCAGGCTCGGCCACGGTGAGCAGGGCCAGGGCCTCCTCGTCGTTGTCGTAGAAGGCCTCGATGACCTGGAATGCAGGGCCGTACTCGAACCCTTGCTCCCGCAGGGCCCGATAGCAGTCCTGACGCAAGAGAGGCTCGGGGCAGCGCGCCTTGATGGCGCCCAGGTCCACCGTCCGCTCGCCTCCGGAGGGCTCGGGCTCGACATGGATCTGGCCGCGCACATGGACGACGGCCCCGTTCTGAGTGCAGACTCGAAACTGGCAGCCTGCCTCTGTCGGCCGGAGGTCGAGGGTGGCCTCGACAGGACCGCGATCGACCTGGATCGGCTGCAGCCAGGTGACCTCGGTGAAGCGACCGACGCGGTCCTCGGCGGAGAGCTCGCCAGCCACACGCGCCATCTCCAGGTAGGCCGTGCCGGGCAGCAGGGCGCGGCCTCGGATCCGGTGGTCCGAGAGGAGGGTCTCCTCGCCGGTGAAGGTCGTGGCAAACCGCTGCTCTTTGAAGGTCGACGTGTTGCGGCTCAAGAGAGGGTGCAGCCGCGCCGTCGCCGCGACCTCGGCGGAGGTCGGGAGGCTGCTGCGCCGGTCCTCTGGAGACACCGTGAACCAGCAGCGCTCGCGCGCGAAGGGATAGGAGGGTAAAGCGACGCGGCGCGGCCTCGCGCCTTCGTGCAGGCGGGACCAGTCGACGTCGCTCCCGCCCACCCAGAGGGCGGCGATCCTGTCCAGATCGCCCTCATCGAGGAGGGCTCGCAGGAAAGAGGCGCCAGCCCGGCCGTGGATGAGCTGCCGGACATGGCCCGCTCTGGCGCTCCCCTCGTGGATGTGCTCCAGCCCGCGCGTCTCAGGGGCGCGCGGCGCCCCGCCCTCGGGCGCGCGGCCGCCGACGTAGTGCTCGAGCAGCTCGACGGCCTGCTCCGTGCCGTGGACCACGAGGGCCAGGCGCGCGTCCATGGCCTCGCGCCCGACTTGAAGGCTGTACGCGATATCGGTCAGCGACGTGGTGTGCGCTCGCGTCCGCAGGTGATCGAGCAGCCGCGCGGCCGAGACGCGCAAGCGCTCCGGCGTGCGGGCCGAGAGCACCAGCACCTGCGGGCGCTCGCTCGCGTCCGGCGGGGCGGCCGCGGACCTGTCGTCCTCGCCCGGCAGGTAGGCCTCCAGCACGAGGTGCGCGTTGGCGCCGCCAGCGCCGAAGGAGCTCAGGCCCGCCCGCAGGGGGAGCCGCTGGCCGCGCTCGTCGGCCAGGGCCTGCCAGGGACCGAGCTCCCGCTGTACACGGAACGGTGACCCGGCAAAATTGATGTTGGGGTTGGGAGGATCCGCGTGGATCGATGGAACCAGCTGCTCATGAGCCATCTGCAGCAGCACCTTGGTGAGGCCAGCGACGCCCGCGGCCGACTCCAGGTGCCCCACGTTCGACTTGACCGAGCCGATGGCGCAGTATTGACGCTCCTGGGTGGAGGCCTCGAAGACCTTGGCGAGGCCGGTGATCTCGATGGGATCGCCCAGCGAGGTGCCGGTTCCGTGCGCCTCTACATAGGTGATCGTGCGCGGATCGACGCCGGCCTGAGTCAGCGCAGCGGCGATGACGTCGGCCTGAGCGCTGGGGTTCGGGACGGTATAGCCGCTGGTCTTGCCGCCGTGGTTGAGGGCGCTCGCCTTGATGGCCGCATAGATGCGGTCACCCTCGGCGATCGCGCGATCCAGGCGCTTGAGCACGACGGCCCCCGCGCCCTCGCCGGGGACATAGCCGTCGCCGCCCTCGCCGAAGCTGCGGCACCGGCCGTCGGTGGCCACGAACTTGCCGCGGCTGAGCAGGATGTACTTCTGAGGGTGCAGAGAGAGGTTCACGCCGCCGGCCAGCGCCATCTCGATCTCGCCTCTCTGGAGGGCAGCGCAGGCCAGGTGAATCGCGGTCAGCGAGGAGGAGCACATGGTGTCCAGCGCGATGCTGGGGCCGCGGAAATCGAAGAAGTAGGACACCCGGTTGGCGATCGACGCGAAGGACGAGCCCGCGGAGGCGGTCCGACCCAGCGCCAGCGCCTCAGCGCCGAAGAGCTGGTAGTGACCGTACATGACCCCCACGAACACGCCCGTCGCGCGGTTCGCCAGCGGCGACCGAGCGTAGCCCGCGTCTTCCAGCGCTTGCCAGGCGACCTCCAGGAAGACGCGCTCCTGCGGATCCATGGAGTCGGCCTCTCGAGGCGCGATGTTGAAGAAGAGGGGGTCGAAACGATCGACGTCGTCGATGAAGCCGCCCCACTTGGCGTAGCTCTTGCCCGCTGCGCCAGGATCTGGATCGAAGTAGCGATCATGGTCCCATCGGTCGGCGGGGATCTCGACGATGCAGTCGCGGCCGACCTTGAGGTTCTCCCAGAACGCATCGAGGTCAGGCGCCATGGGATAGCGCCCGCTGATCCCCACGATGGCGATGTCGAGGCGCTCGGGGCTCCCGGCCTGCGGCGCCGGGAGGCGTGGAGCGGAGGCCGCGCGAGGGTCGGGCGCCGCGAGAGGAGGAGCCGCCGCAGGCCGCGGTGGCGGAGCGGCCGCGGGGGCGCCGTCGCCCGCGACGCGCCGGAGCGCCTCGACGTGGTGGCGAGCGAAGTAGCCGGCCAGGGCGGCGACGGTCTGGTACTCGAAGAGCAACGTCTTGGGGAGCTCGCCGAAGAACGTCTCCAGCCTGCGGGTGAGGCTCATCGCCATGATCGAGTCGAGCCCGTACTGATCGAGAGATTGCTCGGCGTCGATGCGGTGGATCGGCAGCTGCCACTGCTCGGAGAACACACGCTTGAGGAAGCCCACCGCGCGGGCTGCGTGCGCGCCGGGCTCGGCGGGCCCGACCGCGGCGGGAGCGCTGGCCGTCGGCGCGGCGCGCTCTCCGCTGAACAGAGCCAGGATCTTGCCGGGATCGCCGGTGAGGACGGCGATCTGCGGCCCTCCAGCACGCAGGCAGTCTTCCAGGGCGGCGAGGCCCTGCTCGGTCGCCATGGGCACCATCCCGGTCGCCCGCGTCATCCACGCGATCGCGTCGGCGTCGGGCCTCATCGTTCCTTCCTGCCAGAGCGGCCAGTTGACCGAGACGGTCAGCCCGCTCCGCCGGCCCACGTGCCGCTGCTCCTCGCGGAAGGCGGCGAAGGCATCCATGAAGGCGTTGCCGTAGGCATAGTCGGCCTGACCGGCGCTGCCGAGGATCGCGGCGACCGAGGAGCACAGCAGGAAGAAGTCGAGGTGGTCCTCCCGGGTGAGCTCGTCGAGGAGGAGCGTGCCTGTCACCTTGGGGGAGATCACGGCCGCGACGTCGGCCGGGTTCTTCTTGGCCAGCAGGGCGTCCCGCAAGGCGCCTGCGGCGTGGACGACGCCGTGGATCTCCCCGAACCGAGACCGGGCCTCGTGGAGCACGGCGGACGCCTGGTCTCGCTGGCCCACGTCGGCGCGCAGGTAAAGGACCTCGGCGCCCGAAGCTTCCAGGGTACGGAGGCGCGACGCCTGCAGGGCGGACAGCGGGGAGCGACCGCAAAGCACGAGCTTTGCGCGGTACCGCCGGGCCAGGTAGTCGGAGAGGATGAAGCCCAGCCCCCCGGCACCCCCGGTGATGACATAGACCCCCTCCTCGCGCAGCGGCAAGGGCCGGCTGGCGTCGGGCTGGAAGGGCTCGAAGCTGCGCGCGAGCCGCTGACCATCGTGGTAACGCACCTCGCTGGCGGGATCGGCGTCCGGGCTGCACTCGGCGAGCAACGCGTCGGCGAGGCCGCCGGGATCGACGTCGAGCGGCACGGCCACGGTCCTGCACAAAAGGTTGGGATCCTCGCGGCGCACGCTCCTCGCGAAGGCTGCCAGCGCGGCGTGGCGCGGGCTGACGGCGCTGCCCTCGGCCGGGTGCGCGTAGAGCACGCGAACGGTGTGCTCGCCTCTTCGCTCCTGCAGCGCGCGGCAGAGGTGCAACACCGCATCGAGGTGGCCGGTGTCGCCGGCGCCCCCTCGGTCGTCGCGCAGCGACCGGAGATACAGCACCGACGCGGGCACGCCGTGTCGCGACACGAACGCGTCGAGCAGCCGCCGATAGTGCTCTGGCCGGCTCGGATCGATGACATACCGGTCGTCGCTCGCGACCTGGAGCTCCGGCCCTGGACGGACGAGGCCGACCGGCGCCGTGAGACGCGCTCTGGTGGCCGTCCAGAGGCCGTCGTCGGCGTCGAAGAGCAGCACGGGGCCCTGCGGGGGGCGCTCGCCGGCCGGACGATCGATGCGCTGCGGACGCCAGCCGGGCCGGAAATAGAGCCGGTGAGCCGGGGCGGGCGCGACGGCCGCCGTCGCGAGGCGAACGGTGAGATCACGGATCTCGACGAGCACCCGACCGGCGGGGTCGACGAGCGTGACGTGCGAGACCCTGGCGTTCGTGCCCGGCGGCGTGGCCGAGAGGGTGGCGTAGGCGAAGAGCCGCGCCGGAAGCGGGTGGCGCAGCGTGACCCGGCCGACGGCGAAAGGGAGGTAGGGGGCTCGGGCCGCCTCATCGTCCAAAAGCCCGAGCGTGCACAGCAGGGCGGCGTCGAGCAGGGCGGGATGGAGGGCAAAGGTGGAGAAGTCGACGTGATGGAGCTCCGGGAGGCGTATCTCTGCAATGGCCTCGCCCTGGCCTCGGCGCAGCTCGTGGAGCGCGCGCATGCCGCTGCCGTGGTGCAGCCCGATCTGCTGGAGGCGGCGGTAGCACGCGTCTCCGCGGGTGATCTCCGTGCAACGCGAGAGGATGTCATCGAGCGGGAGAGGCGGCGCCGCGTCGTCGGGCTCCCCCTCGTCGAGGCGCACCCGCCCCACTGCGTGCGAGATCGCCGCGTCCCCGGCGGCGGAGGACACGGTGAAGTCGAGCCCGCCGGCGGATGGACGGAGCGCTATCTGGACCTCGCGCGGCTCGACGTCCACGACGACGGGCGCGGTCCAGACGACGTCGAGGATGTCGCGGACCGGCCGCCCGGACGCCATGTCCGCGGCGGCGCGGGCCATCTCCAGGAATGCCACCGCGGGGAGGAGCTTCTGGCCCTGCACGAGGTGATCGGCGAGATAGAACGCGTCGCCCTGGAGCCGGCTGGAGTACGTGTGCGCGTGCAGCGTGGAGGTGTTCGCGTGCACCAGCGGGTGCAAGCGCTTCTCTCCCGCCTGGCCGAGGGTGAAGGCATCTCCGCTCCTGGAGAACCAGTAACGCTCGCGGGCGAAGGGGTACGTGGGCAGCGGGATGCGCCGCCGAGCCCGGCCCACGTCGAGCGCGTCCCAGTCCACGTCGGCCCCGGCGACCCAGAGCCGGCCGAGCGTGACCAGGTCTCGCTTCGCGATGGCGGCGCGCACCCGGGCCTCGTCATCCATGGCCTCCTGGCGAGATCCGCTGCTGCCAGTCCGCCTGGATGCCTGGCCCGTGAAGCCATGAGACCCGCTCGGCGCGCCGTCCTCGCAGTAGCGCCGGAGCTGCTCGATGAGCTCGTCCAGGTCGGCGACGCGCAGCGCGAGGCGGTGCTGACGGGGATCGCGACCGACGCGCAGCGTATAGGCGAGATCGGTCAAGCGCACGGCGGGACGAGCCACGCTGCTATCCGGATCGGCGTGCGGCGCGGCCAGGTGTCGCAGGCGCTCTGCGAGGACCGCGACCGTCGTCCGTCCGGTCAGCGCCTCGCTGCCCACCGGCAGGCCGAAGCGGCGCTCGACGTCTTCGGTCAAGCACCGCACGTCGAGCGCGCCGAGCCCGAGCTCGGACATCTCGGCATCCTCGTCGACGTCATGCGGCGAGATGTCCAGGCGTCGCGCCACGATGTCCCGCAGCTCGGCACGGAGCTGCGCCGCGCCCGGCAGGCGCCAGTCCGGGGCTCGGGGCGATGCGAGCCGTCCAGGCTGCGAGCCTTCCAGGAAGCGCAGCAGCCGCTCGGCGTGCGCGTGAAGTCGCTCCTCGGTGTGCGCAGAGAGCACGACCAGCTCAGGCTCTGCCGCCGCGATCTCCGGGGCAGCAGCCGATGCCTCATACGCCTCGACGATCATGTGGACGTTGGTCCCACCAGCGCCGAAGGAGCTGATGCCCGCGCGGCGCGGGTGGACCTCGGTCACCCCGCCCTCGCGCACCTCGGGCTGGCGCCAGGCGTCGAGCGTGCGTTGGACGTAGAAGGGCGTGCCCTCGAAATGGATGTTCGGGTTGAGCACCTCTGCGTGCAGCGATGGCACGAGCTGCCGGTGGTGCATCTGCAGCGCGACCTTCGTGAGGGCCGCGATCCCTGCGGCGCCTTCGAGGTGGCCGATGTTGGATTTCACCGAGCCCAGGGCGCAGTACTGCCTGTCGCTGGTATGGGCCCTGAAGCTCTCCTCGAGCCCGCCGACCTCGATGGGATCTCCCAGCGCGGTGCCCGTGCCGTGGGCCTCCACATAGCTGATCGTGCGCGCGTGGACGCCGGCGCGCTCGAGGGCGCGCCCGATGACATCGGCCTGAGCCTTGGGGTTCGGCACCGTGTATCCATGGGTCTTGCCACCGTGGTTGACGGCGCTGCCCTTGATCACGGCGTAGATGGTGTCGCCGTCGGCCTCGGCCCTGCTGAGCGGCTTCAGCAGCACGGCGCCCACGCCCTCTCCGGGCACGTACCCCTTTCCGCCTGCGCCGAAGCTGCGGCAGCGGCCGTCCGGCGCGAGCATTTGAAGCTGGCATAGACGGGTGTACTTGCTCGGATGAATGGACAGGTTGACGCCGCCTGCGATGGCCATGGCGCACTCGCCCCGCCTCAGGCTCTCCACCGCCAGGTGCACCGCCAGCAGCGACGAGGAGCACGCCGTGGAGACCGTGAGGCTCGGGCCTCTCAGGTTCATCACGTACGAGATCCGGTTCGCGATCGAGGCGTGATCGGAGCCGGTGGGCACGTGGTTCCCGAGCGCCGCCTGCTCGAGGCCGAGCAGGCCGTAATCGTCCCACATCACCCCCGCGAACACCCCTATCCGGGCCGCGTCGTCGCGCACGCGCCCGTATCCGCCGTGCTCCAGCGTGGCCCATGCGGACTCCAGGAAGAGCCGCTCCTGCGGGTCCATCGTGGCCACCTGTTTCGGCGAGATCTGGAAGAAGAGCGGGTCGAACTTGTCGACGTCCTCGATGAACCCGCCAAACGCGCAGTAACTCTTGCCCTCCTTCCCGGGCTCGGGGTCGAAGTACCGGCGGTGATCCCAGCGCTCCGCGGGGATCTCTTCGACGCAGTCGCGCCCGGCCTTGAGGTTGGCCCAGAACGCGTCCAGGTCGGGCGCCATGGGGTACCGGCCGCTCATGCCGATGATCGCGATGTCTTCGTCCGCGAGGGTCGCTCCGGGCCGGGCGGGCGCTCGGCGACCAGCGTCGCGGCCCGCCCCGGCGACCGCGTGCTCATCCCATGCGGCGAGCACAGCGCGGGCCGGAGCGCCCCCGTCGGCCGGGGCCTCCGTGCCTCCAGGGCGAGCAGGCTCGCCGGCCGTCGGCGCCGGAGGTGCCTTGGCCTCCCGGTGAGGGCCCACGACCCGGCGCAGCTCGGCGCCGCGAGACGCGACCAGGTGATCGGCGACCGCGCGGAGGGTCCGGCGCTCGAAGAACGTCGTGCGCGGCAGCGGCGTCATGTCCTTGTCGAGGAGCGAATGAAGCTCCACGATCATGAGCGAATCGATGCCGTAGTCGTCAAAGCTGGCTTGCGCGTCGATCTGCGCTGCGTCCATCTTGAAGACGGCGGCGAAGTGGCCCCTGAGGTAGTCCTCGGCGGCCTGGGCCAGGTGTTCGTCGCCGGACGCGGCGCTGGAGGCAGCTTCGGTGTGAGCCGGTGAGGCTGCCGGCGGGCGCGGGTTCCTTCGCTCGATGACCCGCCGCATCCGCTCGGGATCCCCGTGGACCACGAGCAGCTGTGGCTCCGGCGCCGAGAGCGCCCGCGTGAAGAGCTCGACGCCCAGCGCCGGATCCAGCGCGCGCATGCCTGCGACGCCGGCGTACAGCTCCTGCTGCCCTTCGGGCAGGCTCATGCCCTCTCCGGCCCACAGCGGCCAGTTGATCGCCAGCGTCTTGCCGTGACGGTGCCCTCGCGCGCGCTGCGCCTCGCGGCCCGCGGCGAAGCGGTCCATGAACGCGTTCGCGTACGCGTAGCAGCCGGCGCCGAAATCGCCCATGACCGCGGCGATCGACGAGAACAGCACGAAGAGGTCGAGGGTGGCGAGGTGACGGCTGGCGGCGTCCAGGTTCAATGTGCCCTGGACCTTGGGCCCGAGGACCCTGGCGAAGGAGGCGGCGTCGGCCTGGGCGACGGGCGGCGCCTCGTTCGTGCCGGCGGCGTGGAAGATGCCGTGAAGCCCGCCGAAGCGCCGCTCTGCGGCCTGCACCAGCGCCCGCGCGGCCTCCGGGTCGCTCACGTCGGCTTGCACGTAGACGGCGTCGCCGCCCAGGCCGCGGATCTCGTGGATCAACGCGTCCTTTGCGGCGTCGCTCGGGGATCGGCCGCTGAGGACGAGCCGCGCGCCGTGGCGCCCGGCGAGGTGGCGCGCGAAGATCGAGCCCAGGTGGCCGCAGCCGCCGGTGATCAGGTACACGCCGCCGGTCCTCAGCGGCGCGGCGCCCTCGGGCCGTGCCGGCGCCTCAGCGAGCTGCCGCAGCGCGCGTGTCCACCGGGCCGTCGAGGAGGTATAACGGATCTCGCTCCCAGCCCCTGTGTCGCGGGCGCCGAGCTCGCTCGACACGATGTCGAGCAGCTCCTGGGCGCCGAGCCGGGCCGGCTCCGCCTGCACCGTGACGATCTCGACGTGCGGTGTCGCCGGGGCGAGCGCGGCGGCGAAGCCGGCCAGCGCCTCGTCGTGCGGATCGGCGACGCCGTCGCGGTGGCCGACGACAGACAGGCAGCGGACGCGCTGCGTGGCGCCCAGCGCGTCGAGGCCCTGGACCAGGTGGAGCAGCGCGTGGACCCCCGCGGTGAGCGCTTCCTCGGCGCCGGCGCCATGGCGCCAGAGGTGGACGATCCCGAGGCTGCCGCCGGACCACCGGCCGTCCCGCGACAGCGCCTCGAGAGCGCGCCTCGTATGGCTCGGATCCGCCGGATCGACCCGGTAGCCCTGCTGCGGGTCGAGCTCTCCGAACGTCGTTCCTGCCGAGAGGAGGCGCGTGGGGCGCACCCGGCTCAGCGCGCCGACGAGGCGCGAGGTCAGCTCGTCCTTCCGGCCGAGGACCAGGATCCGATCCGGCAGCTCTCCCGCCGCGGCGGCTGCGTGCGCGGAGGCGGCGGGCGTCGCTTCCCAGACCGGCTTGTACCAGAGGGTGTGGGCGGGCGCCGCTCGCTCCGCCTGGGGCACGGGCTGGCCGAGCGCGCCGCGCGCGACGACCCGCACGCTGTAATCGATGATCTCGATCAGGACAGCGCCGCCCGGATCGAGCACCTCGATACGGAACTTCAGGACCCGCTCCCCGCCAGCCCGGGAGTCCTGCGTGAGGACCGCGTGCGCGTAGCACGACGCGGCGGTGAGAGGCCGCCGGATCACGAGCCGGCCGAGGGTGAAGGGCAGGCGCAGGAGCGAGGGCTCGAGCTCATGATCGAACCCGAGGTGAGCGATCGCCTGCAGGGCGCCGTCCAGGAGAGACGGGTTCAGCCCTTCCTCGTCGCCGTCTGCCGCGGCGGCGTCGGGCATCCGCAGCAGGGCGACCGCTTCCCGCTCCCCGCAGTGGAGCGCCTGCACGGGCCGGAACGCGGGCCCGTAGTGGATCCCGAGGCCCTCGAAGAAGCGATAGAGCTCATCGCCCGCGATACGCCGAGGGCAGCGGTCCAGCAGCGCCTGCACCGACACCGCGGGGCGAGCGCCCTCGGGCGGATCCGTGGCGAGGTATCCGTGGCCGTGGACCACGGACTGCCCCTCGGCTTGCGAGTGGATATGGTAGACGACGGCCCCTCGCTCCGAGGCGAGGCTGATGCGCAGCGTGACGCGCTCGCCCGCGGCGATGACGGGCCTCGCCCACACGGCGTCGTGGATGCTGGAGACGCTCGCGCGTCCCGCGTGGCGGCCGGCGGCGCGGGCCATCTCCAGGTACACCGCCGCTGGCAGCACCGGCCGGCCGGCGACCACGTGGTCCCGGAGCACGGGGTCGGCGCTGGAGAAGGTCTTCTCGAAGGCCAGCTCGCCCAGGGTGGATACGTTGGTGTCCAGGAACGGGTGGAGAGGCCTTGCGACCCCAGCGACCCCAGCGACCGCCGGTCGCTCCGCGACCACGGGTATCCAGTAGCGGTCTCGCGCGAAAGGGTACGTGGGCAGCGCCAGCGGGTAGGGAGGCGGAGAGGGATAGAGGCGGCGCCAGTCGATCGCGGCTCCCGCGATCCATCGCCGCGCGATCGTGGTCAGATCATGGCTCGCCGTGGCCTCGTCGAGGGCGGCCCGGTCCGCCTCTCCGAGCTCGGGCAGCTCGTACGGCTTGACCGTGCCGTGGAACACGCGGGACGGCTCGCCGCCCTGGCGGCCTTCGCTGTAGGCCTGCAGATCGGCGATGAGCTGCCGGTGGTCGGCGGCGATGACGGCGAGCCGGGACTCCAGGGCCTCACGCCCGGTCTGCAAGGTGTACGCGACGCGCTCGAGATCGCGGAGCTCGGCGGCGGCCCCGTCGCCGTCGGCCCGGCTCAACCAGGCGGCGAGCTTGCCGGCGTAGGCCCGCAGGCGCTCCTCGCTCATGGCCGAGAGCACCACGAGCGCCTCGTCCTGGCCTGCCCGCGCGCGCGGCGGGTTCTCCCACTCCTCCAGCACGACGTGCGCGTTGGCGCCGCCGGCGCCGAAGGAGCTGACGCCCGCCCTTCGCGGGATCTCCCGGGCGCCGTCCGGCCCGGCGAGGCGCGGTCGCTCCCACGCGCTGAGCTGCTGGGGCACCCAGAAAGGCGAGCTGGCGAAATCGATGCTGGGGTTCAGCTGCTGCGAGTGCAGCGACGGCGCGATCTGCCTGTGCTTCAGCTGCAAGAGCACCTTGATCATGCCCACGACGCCGGCCGCGCCCTCGAGGTGGCCGATGTTGGACTTCGCCGATCCGAGGGCGCAAAACTGCCTGTCCTTGGTGTCGCGGCGGTAGCTCTTGGTCAGGCCGGTGACCTCGATCGGGTCGCCCAGCTCGGTCCCTGTCCCGTGGGCCTCCACGTAGCTGACGGTGCGCGCGTCGATGCCGCCCTGGCGCAGCGCGTCCGAGATGACCTCGGCCTGGGCGTTCGGGTTCGGCACCGTGTACCCGTTGGTCTTGCCGTCGTGGTTCACGGCGGTGCCCCTGATGACGGCGTGGATGTAGTCGCCGTCCTCGATGGCCCGGCGCAGCGGCTTGAGGAGGAGCGCGCCCGCGCCCTCGCCGGGCACGTACCCGGCGCCCCCGGCGCCGAAGCTGCGGCACTTCCCCTCCGCGCTCAGGGCCTTGAGGTTGCTCATCTGGAGGTACTTGGAGGGGTGCAGCGAGAGGCTCACGCCGCCGGCGATGGCGTAGTCGCACTCGCCCCGCGTGAGGCTCTCGCAGGCGAGGTGGATGGCGACCAGCGAGGACGAGCACGCCGTGTCGAAGGCGATGCTGGGGCCGTGCAGGTTGAGCGCGTAGGAGACGCGGTTGGCGATAGAGGAGTAGTCGGCGCTCGCGATCACGGGATTGCCCTTGTGGAGCTCGTCCTGCCCGTGCTTGCCGTAGTCGCCCCACATGACGCCCGCGAAGACGCCCACCCGGTTGCGCTGGCCTGCGCCCTTCGGCGCCTCCGGCCCGCGCGCCAGCCGGTCGACGGTGTACCCCGCGTGCTCCAGCGTCTCCCAGGCCACCTTCAGGAAGAGCCGCTCCTGAGGGTCCATGCTGTGGGCGGCGCGGGGAGACAGGCGGAAGAAGAGCGGGTCGAAGCGATCCACATCGCTGATGAAGCCGCCCCACTTGCAGTAGCTCTTCCCCGGCGTCCCCGGGGTCTCGTCGTGGTAGCTGCGCCAGTCCCAGCGCTCGCGCGGGATCTCGGTGATGCAGTCGACGCCGGAGCTGAGGACCCTCCAGAACGCGTCGAGATCGTCTGCCTGCGGGAAGCGGCCGCCGAACCCGATCACCGCGACGCCGAGGTCATCCTGCCCGGGCGCGGCGGGCGCGGGCGGCGCGGGCTCCGGCCCTGCATCCAGGACGTCTCCTGTCGCGCTCTCCTCCGCTGGCGGGTGATCCTCGCCGGGCGGCGCCGCCGCCGGGGGCGCGCCGAGGAGCTGCTGGAGCCGCGCCTCGTGCTCGTTGACGAAGAAAGCGGCGAGCTCGGCCAGGCTCTTGTACTCGAAGAAGAGGGTGCGCGGCAGCGAGTCGAAATCCCTGTCGAGCAGCGAGTTCAACTCCATGATCATGAGGGAGTTGATGCCGTAGTCCTCGAGGTCCCTGTCCGCGTGGATCTTCTCCACGGGCAACTTGGTGGCGTGCGAGAGCATCCGGCGCAGGTAATCCCGGGTCAGGGCGGCGAGCTGCTCGCGCTGCAGCGCGGCCCGAGGGGCCGGCCTGGCTGGGCCACCCTGGCTCGCGGCGGACCTCGGGCTCGCGGCGGCGCTCCGGCGGTCCGAGCGCGGCGCCGCGGCGCCCCCGGCGTCAGGCCGCCGGCGCTCCTCGCCTTCCGGAGGCTCCGGCCGCTGCTCGCGCGCCTGCAGGATGCGATCGATCTTCCTGCGGTCGCCGCTCATCACGAGCAGCTGGGGGCGCCCGGCCCGGAGGGCGTCCTCGAAGGCCGCGATCCCCTGGGCGGCTTCGAGCGCGCCCATGCCGGAGAACTCGAAGTAGAGCGCCTTGTCCTGCTCCTGCAGCTTCATGCCCCCGTCCTGCCAGAGGGGCCAGTTGACCGACAGCGTCTGTCCGGCGCGCAGACCGCTGCGCCGCAGGTGCTCGCGCGCCTCGGCGAAGCGGTCGAGGAAGAAGTTGGCCGCGGAGTAGCTGCCGGCGCCGAAGTCGCCGACCAGCGCCGAGATCGACGAGAACAGGACGAAGACGTCGAGCCTTCGATCGCGCGTCTCCAGATCGAGGTGGAGCGTGCCGTGGACCTTGGGGCGCAGGACCCGCTCGAAGTCCGCGAGGGTGGCCCTGGCGAGCGGGGTGCGGTCCGCGACGCCCGCGCAGTGGAAGATGCCGTCGAGGCGGCCGAACTCCGCATCGACGGCGGCGATCAGGCGACGGGTGTCCGCCGCGTCGCCCACGTCGGCTTGCACGTACACCGCGCGACCGCCGAGCGACGCCAGCTCGGCGAGCATGGCGCGCCTGTCGTCGTCGAGCGGAGCGCGGCCGCTCAGCGCCAGGCGGGCGCGGTAGGTGCTCGCGAGGTGCCGGGCGAACAGCATTCCCAGGCCCCCCGAGCCGCCCGTCACGAGGTACACGCCTTCCGCGCGCAGCGGCAGGTCAGCCGTGGGCTCCGGATCGCGCGGGGCGGACTCGAACGGCTGGATCTCGTGGCTGTACCGGTGCCCGTCCCTGTAGCGCACCTCGCCGCCGTTGCGGTGATGAGGGGAGCTCAGCTCGTCGATGAGCCGGCGCGCGGCGGTGGCCGCGTCGCAGCGGTCCATCTGCACCGTCGCCAGCTCGAAGCGGTGATCGACCGTCGTGAGGGCCCTGGCGAGGCCGCTTACGGCCTCATGATGAGGACGAGGGCGCTTCTCGTCGGCGGTGAACGCGAACACGCAGCGGGTGGCGCCGGACGGGTTCGCCGCCAGCTTGGCCTGGACCAGCGCGAGCATCGAATAAAGGCCCCGCGCGAGCTCTTCGTCCAGCCGCTCTCGCAGGGTCGCGAAGGCGTCGTCCTCGCCGGCCGCCCCCGCGCCGCCGGCGCAGTTGCCCGCGTGCAGGATGTGCGTGGGCAGGGCGTGGCGCTGCTCCAGCGCCGAGAGCAGCCGCCGGTAGTCCTCCGGGTGAGCCGGGTTGACGCCGTAGGTGTGCGGATCGAGCGACGTGAAGCGCTCCGCGGGCCGGACGAAGAACAGCCGGTGCGCGCCCGAGAGCTGAGCCTTCAGTTGCTCGTCGAGCCCGCCGGACGCCGCTCCTTCCGGCAGGAAGACGAGGATTGTGTCTGCAGGGCGGAGATGGCTGGACATGAAAGTTCCTTCGGTGATCAAAGCGCTCTTTGGGTCCAGGCGGCGTGGTAGTAGCTGAGCGGCTGCGCGGCGGGCGCGCGGTCCTGCTCCTGCTTGAAGGCGCGCGCGCTGAAGTCGGTGATGCGCACAAGGGCCCGGCCCGTCTCGTCGACGATGGCCACATTGAACTTGAGGACCTCGCGCGCGCCCTCGCCGCGCCGCGACCCCAGGGTCGCGTACGCGTGGCAGACCGGGGGCAACGGCCCCAGGATCTCGAGCTGGCCGAGGGCGAACGGGATGCTCAGGGACGGCGCCTCTCGGCCGACGTCGAGCCGGATCCCGGTGATGGCTTGCAACGAGGCGTCCAGCAGGGAGGGGTGCAGTCCGAACCGGGAGAACTCCTGGCGCAGGTGATCCGGCAAGACCAGCGTGCCCAGCGACTCCCGCTCGTTGCCGCGCACCTCCTGGTTGACCCGGAACGAGGGGCCGTAATGAAAGCCGGCCTCCCGGTACCCACGGTAGAACGCGTCGTGATCCCTGAGCTCCCGGCAGCGGGAGCGTATGGCCTCGAGATCGTACCGGGGCGGGTCGCCGCGGCCGTTCGCGGGGGGCTCGTAGGCGAGCCGCCCGCGCGAGTAGAGCGCGGCGTGGCCCTCGCCCTCGTGGCGTATCTGGTACTCGACTCCCTGCTTGTCCGGGGTGATGGCGACCCGGACCTCGTGCCGCGGCCCGTCGAGCAGGATGGGCTTGATCCACATGACGTCGCGGATCACGCGGACCGGCCGGCCGCCCGCGAGCTCGCCGGCGGCGCGAGCGAGCTCCAGGTGACCCACGCCCGGCAGGATGACGTTGCCCGCGACGACGTGATCCTTCAGGTAGAAGACCCCGGCGTCGAGGTCCTTGCGGTACACGAGCCCATCCGGGCTGGAGAGCTCGGCGTCGATCATCGGGTGCGGCGCGGCGGCGGCGCTCGCCGGCGGAGGGGCGCTCGCCGGCGGGTGATGGACGCCGTTCTGGCCCGCGCGCCCCTTGCCTTCGTCGACGGGCACCCAGTACCGCTCTCTGGCGAAGGGATAGGCGGGCAACGGCGCGCGCCTCACGCGGGCGCCGCCGAACAGGGGAGACCAGTCGAGGCGCGTGAGCCCGGCGGCCCACAGCCGGGCGAGCTGCGGCAGCTTGCGGTTGCGGACGAGCGCCTCCACGAACTGCCGGCCTTCCTCGCCCTCGATGAGCATGGGCGTCGCGGCGTGCGGCGCGTCGCCCCGCCCGGTGAAGACCCCGTCGATCGCGCCCTCGCCGGCCCGGTGGCGGGAGAGCAAGGCGATGAGCTCCTCCGTGTCGGCCGCCACGCAGGCGAGCCGCGCGCTCATCACGTCACGACCGGTGAGCAGCGTATAGGAGATGCGCTCAAGCGAGGGGCGCAGTTCCGGAGCGGCGCCGCGGAGGTGGGCGACCAGCGCGTCGATGGCGTCGTTCAGGCGCTCCTCGTCCCTGGCGGAGAGGACGATGAGGTGAGGGCCGGGCCGCCCCTCGGCCGCGGGCGAGCCTCCGGCGTCGTCCTCGTCGAACGACTCGAGCACCAGATGGGCGTTGGAGCCGCCGACGCCGAACGAGCTGACCCCGGCGCGCAGCGGGAGAGCGCGCCCGTCCCCGGTCCGGGCGGGCTTCCATTCCTCCGTGCGCGTGACGATGCGGAAGGGGCTGCCCTCCAGCTCGATATAGGGGTTCAGGTCGTCGAGGTGCAGGCTCCCTGGCAGCTTGCGGTGCTTCATCGCCAGGAGGACCTTGAAGACGCTGGGGATCCCCGCGGCCGCCTCCAGGTGGCCGATGTTCGTCTTGACCGAGCCGAGCGCGCAGTGGGGCGCCGCGGGCGCGGGCCGGCCGTGGGCCTCGTAGAGCCGCTCGAACGCCATCTTGAGGCCGTTGATCTCGATCGGGTCGCCCAGCGCCGTGCCGGTGCCGTGCGTCTCGATGTAGCTGACCGTCGCGGGATCGACGCCGGCCTTGCGAAACGCCGCGACGACGAGATCGGCCTGGGCGCGCGGGTTCGGCGCGGTGAGCGAGTTGGCGCGCCCGCCGTGGTTCTCGGCGCTGCCCTTGATGACCGCATAGATGTGGTCGCCGTCGGCGAGGGCGCGGCGGAGCGGCTTGAGGAGCAGGGCGCCGGCGCCTTCGCCGCGCACGTACCCGTTCGCGCTCTTGTCGAACGTCTTGCACTTCCCGTCCGGGCTGAGCATGCCCGCCTTCGCGATGGCGAGCGCGGTGGTCGGGCTGAGGATGGCGTTGACCCCGCCGGCGATGGCCAGGTCGCAGGAGCCGGAGTGGATGGCCTCCACCGCGCGGTGGATCGCGATCAGGGCGCTGGAGCACGCCGTGTTGATCGGCTCGCTCGGCCCGCGCAGGTTGAGCAGGAACGAGATGCGGTTCGCCAGGATCGAGTGCGTCGTGCCGGTGAGGGCGTACGCCTCGGTCCGGTGCCCGTTCAGCAGATCGAGGTAGTCGGCCGCGGCAGCGCCGACGAAGACGCCGGTGTTGCTCTGGCTCAGCGCGGAGGGGCTGTACCCTGCGTCCTCGATGGCCCTCCACACGGTCTGCAGAAAGACCCGGTGCTGCGGGTCCATCAGCTCGGCCTCTCGAGGAGAGAGCCCGAAGAACATGGGATCGAACTTGTCCATGTCCTCGTAGAAGCTGCCCCAGCGCAGCCCCTTGCGGTTCGGTTCGCCGCTGTCGTGAGCGCGCCAGTCCCAGCGGTCGCCGGGCAGCTCGGAGACGAGGCTGCGGCCGGCCTCGAGGTGCTCCCAGAACGCGCTCAGATCGCTCGACCCCGGCAGCGCCCCGCTGATGCCGATGATGGCGACGGGCTCGTCGCGTGAAGAGGCGCCCGGCCCGGCGCCGGCGCCGACCGCGGGCGCGGCCCGCTCGGGGCGCCGAGGCTCACGCGCGCTCGACGCCGCCGGCTCCGGCGCCGGCCGCTCGGGCTCGGGGATCTCCGCAGCAGCGGCCGGGAGCTCGACCGCCGGCGCGGGCGTGACGCCGAGGCGCTGGGCCAGGTGATCGCCGTAGGCCTCGCAAAGAAAGGCGCCGAGCGAGGCCAGCGTCTCGTGCTCGAAGAAGCGCGCTGGCGTGAGGGCGAGCCCGTAATTGCGGTTCAGGTGATTGGCGAGGACGATGACGTTGATGGACTCCAGGCCATAGTCCATCAGCGGCGTCTCGTAGCTCAGCTCCTCGGGGGTGAGCTTCAGCACCCTGGAGACCGCTTGCAGCAAGAGCGCCCTGACCCGCTCCGCCAGCGCGGTCCGAGCAGCGGCGGCGCTGGACGGCGCCTCCGCGCGGGCCTCCACGGTGGCCCCTGTCGCCCGCGAGGCCGCAGGGCGCGGCGCGCCGGCGGGCGCGGTCGGCCCGGCGAGCCCCAGGCTGCGATGGATCCTGGCCTCGTCGCCGGCCAGGACGAGGACCTGGGGGTACGCCGAGGCCAGGGCGCGCGTGAAGGCGTCGACGCCCGCCTCGCTGTCGAGCGCGGTCATGCCGAAGGCGGACGCGAGCAGCGCCTGCATCTCCTGCGAGACGCCCATGCCGCCTTCTCGCCAGAGCGGCCAGTTGATGGACACGGTCTTGCCGGCGCGGCGGCCGTCCTGCCGCTCGGCCTCGCGCCACGCTGCGAAGTGGTCCAGGAAGCTGTTCGCGTAGCCGTAGTCCGTCTGGCCCATGTTGCCGAGGACGGCGGTCATGGAGGAGAACAGGGCGAAGAAATCCAGCTCTCGGTGGCGGGTGGCGTCGTCCAGGTGCAGGGCGCCGAGCAGCTTGGGCGCGAGCACCGCGGCCATCTGCTCGCGATCCTTGTTCCGCAGGTTGGCGTCGGCCGTGACGCCGGCGCTGTGGATGACGCCATGGAGCGCGCCGAACCGCGCCTCGACGCGCCCCAGCAGGGCAAACACGTCCTCGCGATCGGCGATGTCAGCCCGGATATAGGCGGCCTCCGCGCCCAGCTGCGTGAGGCGGCGGAGCAGATCCTCGCCGGCCGAGGTGAGGGGAGAGCGCCCGCAAAGGACCAGCCTGGCCTGGAAGCGGCGAGCGAGGTGCTCGGCGAACACCCGGCCGAGACCGCCGGCGCCGCCGGTGATCAGGTAAACCCCCTGGCTGCGGAGAGGCGCCTTCGCCTCCTCGCTGGGCCGCCACGGCCGGGCGCGCTGGATCTGCCGCTCTCGCCCCTCGTAGCGGACCGCGCCCTCGTGGGGGGCGGCCATCTCGGCGAGGAGGAGATCGCTCAGCGCGGCGGTGTCGAGCGGCTGCGGGGCGAGGCCGAGCGCCTTCAGGCGGAGGAGCGGAACGTCGAGCCGGAGGCTCTCGGCCAGCCCGCCCATGGCCGCATGGGTCGGGTCCAGCCGGTCACCGCGCCGCCTGAAGGCGTACAGGATGCCAGTGACCTCGCCGCCCTGGGCCGGGAGATGAGCGGCGAGCGCGCGGCACAGAGAGGTCACCTGGAAGAACGGGGCTGTCGCGCTGCCCGCCGCGGGAGATCGTGTGAGCGGCCAGAGGTGCACGACGTGGCGCGGCAGCAGGCCTCGCCGTCCACAGGCATCGATCAGGCGGCGATAGCTCGCCTCCTCGTCAGGGTCGATCTCGTAGCTCCCGTCGCCCAGCTCGCGGAACTCGGCGCCCGGCTTGACGAGGAGGACGGGACCGCAGCGGTCTCTCAGCCGCTCACGCACCCCCTCATCGGTGTCGAAGAGCAGGACCGGACCGCGGAGCTGAACGGTCGCCGGCTCGGCGGCTGCGGGCTCCCAGGACGGCTGGAGAAAGAGGATCGAGTCCGCGCGCTCCGGGAGCCTCGCCTCCGCGCCTGCCTCTGTCGACGGGCGAGCGGCCGGCGCGGGCTCCGGTCGAGGCGCCGGAGCGGGGCTCGCCGCGAGCGTTGTCTCGTGCTCGGCGCCGCTGCGCAGAGGCTCGTTCACCCAGTACCGGCGGCCTTGGAACGGGTACGTGGGCAGAGACAGCAGGCGTCGCGCCTGACCGGCATACAGCGCGGTCCAATCGAGGTCGTGCCTTGTCGCGTACACGTTGGCCAGCGCCTGCAGCTTCTCGCGGTAGGCGTCGGCGCGCGCTGGAGGCGTGTCGCGGAGCTCCTTCACCAGGTGGCCCGCCAGCTGCTCGAAGGCGGGATCCGGCTGCCCGGCCGGCGCCGGCGCGTCGTCCGCGGTGGGGTGGCGCGCGAGCCACGCCGCGAGCTGGTGACGCAGATCCCGCGTGTCGCGCGCCACGAAGGCGAGCCGCAAGGGGAAGTGCGTCCGGCCGACCCCGAGGGTATATCCGATGTCGCCCAGCTCGCGGTCGCCGCCACCGGCGTCGAGCCAGGCGAGCAGATCCACAACCTTCCGGTGGAGCGACGCCGGCGCCTTCGCCGAGAGGGGGACGAGGGTGTAAGGGGCCACCGTGGGCGCCGTGATCTCCGCCTCTGCCGGGGCCTCCTCGACGACCAGGTGTACGTTGGTGCCGCTCATGCCAAAGGAGCTGATGGCCGCCCGGCGCGGGTGGTCGCCGGCGGGGATCCAGTCCCTCGTCGCGGTGTTGACGTAGAAGGGGCTGGCGTCGAAGTCGATATGTCGGCTCGGCCGGTCGTAGTGGAGCGACGGCACGAGGGTGCGGTGCTTCAGGCAGCAGAGCACCTTGATGAGCGAGGCCACGCCCGACGCGGCGAGCGTGTGGCCGATGTTCGTCTTCACCGAGCCGACCGGGCAGAACCGCTTCTTGTCGGTGAACGCGGCGAACGCATCCGTGAGGGCGTTGATCTCGATGGGGTCGCCCAGCTTGGTGCCGGTGCCGTGGGTCTCGACGTAACCGATGGTCTCCGGGTGGACGTCGAGCTTGCGGTAGACCTCGATCTCGAGGGCTGCCTGCGAGGGGGTGCTGGGCGCCGTGATCCCGTTGCTCTTGCCGTCCTGGTTCGCCTCGGAGCCGCGGATGACCCCGTAGATGTGGTTGCGGTCGCGCAGGGCGGCGTCGAGCGGCTTCAGGACGACAGCCGCCACGCCTTCCGCCGGGACCAACCCATCGGCGGAGTCGTCGAAGGTGCGGCATCTGCCCGTGGGGGACAGCATGCCCGTCTTGCTGAGCATGACGTGGCTGATCGGGGTGGTCATGAGGGCGACTCCCCCGGCCAGGGCGAGCTCGCTGGCGCCGCTGATCAGGCTCTGGCAGGCCAGGTGAATCGCCACCAGCGACGACGAGCAGGCGGTGTCGATCGGGACGCTCGGCCCCTTGAGGTTCAGGAAGTACGAGATGCGCGCCGACAGGATGGACAGCGTGTTCCCGATGAGCCGGTAGGAGGGATCGGCTGACGCGTCGAGCTTGCTCACGTAGTCTCCGTCCTTGCACCCGACGAAGACGCAGCACCGGCGCCCGTTCAGGGCTTCGGCGCTGTACCCGGCGTCCTCGAGGGCCTTCCAGGCTTCCTGGAGGAAGAGGCGTTGCTGGGGATCGGTGAGCTCCGCCTCGCGCGGCGAGATGCCGAAGAAGAGCGGGTCAAAGTCGCCGATGTCGCTCAGGAACCCGCCCCACTTGCTGTAGCTGCGGGCGGCGGCGTCGGGATCGGGATCGTAAAACCCGTCGAGGGGCCAGCGCTCAGGCGGAATCTCGCCGATCGCGTCGTGCCCATTGCACAGGTTCCGCCAGAAGTCGGCGACGGTCTCGGCGCCGGGCAGCCGGCCGGAGATGCCTACCACCGCGATGTCCATGCTGCGGACAGGCCGCGCGGCGAGCGCTGGTGGCGGCGTCGGCGCGGCGGGCGCCGCGACGGCGGGGGCGCGCGTCTCGGTGGCTCCGCGGGGCGCGGGCAGGGACGCGCAGAGGTGGTCCACGAGCTGGTCGAACGCCTCGCACCGGAGGAGCTCCGTGGCGGTGACGCTCGTCCCGAGGACCTGGTTGATGCGGCTCGACGCCGCGACCGCCTGCTGCGCGTCCAGGCCGTACTCCGCCGGGTTCCCGCTCATGTCGAGCTCTCGCGCGTCGATGGCCAGCGCCTCGGCGAGGGCATCCATCGTGACCTGTCGGACCCGATCGATGGCGTCGAGCCGCGGCGACGCCGGCCGGTGAGCCGGCGTCGACGGCTCGACGGGCGCGCGCGGCTGTGCCAGCGCCGGCGGCTGGGCCAGCGGCGGCTGGGCCAGCGGCGGCTGGGCCAGCGGCGGCTGCGCCAGCGGCGGCTGCGCCAGCGGCGGCTGCGGCGCCGTTCCCGTCGCGGGGGCGGCGACCGCCTGTACGGGAGCGAAGTCGGCCGCGATGTGCGCGGCGAGCGCGCGCGCGGTTGGGTGGTTGTACAGGGCCGTGGTCCTCAGCTCGATGCCGAGCTCGCGGCCGACGACGCCGGCGACCTCCACGGCGAAGATCGAGTCGACGCCGAACGTCGTGAATGGCACGTCCGGGTCGAGCTCAGATCTGTTGAGCTGCAGCGTGTGCGCGAGACCCTCGACGATCCTGTCCTCGATGGCGCGCAAGGACATCGGCTGAGGGCTCGCGACCTGCTCCGCAGCGGGAACGGCGGGGGCCGGCGCGGCCGCCGCGGGCGGGGCCGCCGCAGGCGCGGCCGCCGCGGCGGACGGCTCCGGACGCGAAGCGACGTGCTCGGGGCGTCGCCCGCGGACCACGCCGTCGCTCTCGGCGAGGATCACGCTCTGGATGTTCCAGGAGGCGGCGCCGTCGCTGTGATCGAGCGGCGCGACGCGGCCGAATCCCTCTTCCTCGAGCAGGCCCTTCCACATCGAGGCGCTGAGCAGCGGGGACCACCTCATGCGCTCTATCTCGTCCTCGAACAGCCACCAGCCGTCCAGGAGACCCGCAGAGAGGGTGAGGAAGTGGACGACGCGAGTCATCTCGTTGAGGATCAGCCAGCCGTTGGTCTTGAGCAGGCTCTTGATGCTCTGCAGGGTGTTGCGCAGGTTCCTGGTGGCGTGAACGACGTTCGCCCCCAGCACCACGTCGAAGCGCGCTGCAGAGTACCCCTGCGCCGCCACGTCTTCTTCCAGGTTGAGCGGCTGGAAGGTGACGAAGGGGTGGCTCGGGCCGTACTGGCGCTTTCCGTACTGCGTGAAGGCGCGGGAGATATCGGTATAGAAGTACTCGATGTAGGCCCCGTAGGGATCGAGCGCCTTGAGCACGGATGCGCTGGTGCCGCCGGTGCCGGCCCCCACCTCGAGGATCGCGATCTTCTCGCCCTTTTGCAGCCGCGCGAGGCGAGCATCCAGAAACGAGAGCAGGCTCTTGATGACCAGATCGTTGAAATGGTCGGCGGTGAAGTTGCCCTTGTAGAGCCGGCCCATCAGCTCCATCGAGCCCTGCGGGAAGAGGACGTCGGTCGCCGCCACCTGCGCGCGGAGGAGCTCGGGGTAGCGCTGGTAGCACGCCCAGAGCAGGCGGACGTACGGCTCGATCTCCGGCAGGGCTGCGAGCTTCTGCATCTGCCGGTGAATGTCGCGCTGCTCGCGCGCCACCCGGTCGCTGATGATCAGGCCGTCCCCTTCGATACGGAGGTACCCGGCTCCCTCGAGGATCGCGAGCAGTGAATCGTAGAGCCGGCTGTAGCGGAGGGCGATGCCCAGCCGCTCTCGCAGGGCTGCCGCCGACTCGCGGCCGCCCGTCCGGAAGGCGCCCATGTCCTGGAACGCGCTCAGCAGCAGATCCTCGCTGAAGCGCTCCAGCTCGTCGAACGAGGGCTGGCAGCTCAGCAGCGCGCGGACCGCGCCGATCTCGGGCTGGATGCGCGGCACGCTCCGGGCGAGCAGCGGCTCGAAGCGCTCCGGGTGAACGGTCATCGTGTGGCTCAGCTCGTAACCGAAGAGGTCCGTGGTCTCGCGCGTGAGCTGCACGGCCACCACCTGCGGTAAGCGCTGCGCGAGGACGCGGCGCACGGCCTCCATCCCGTCCGCGGGCGCGATGGCGCCGACCCCGATGGCGCCGAACTGTTGATCGTGGACATCGGCGGTGCGGGCGACCGCGCCGACCTTGCCCCAGTATCCCCAGTTGATGATCCTGACCGGGTAGGGCGCGTGCGCGCGGTGGAAGAGCGCGTACCTGTCCTGGAAGGTGCACCCGGCGGCATACGCGCTGGCCCCGCCGTTGTTCAGGTAGGAGGCGATCGACCCGAAATAGAGGAAGAAGTCGAGCGGCTCACCGGCGACGGCCTGGTGGAGCGCGAGGCTGCCGGTGATCTTGGCGCGGACTCCGGCGGTGAACGTGGCCTCATCGGTCGTGGCGATGGGATGGTCGCCGAGGACGACGGCGGAATGGACGACCCCGTGGAGGGCGCCGAAGTGCGCCTTGGCGCGCGCGACAGCCGCGCGCAGGGAGGTCGGGTCGCCGGCGTCCGCCTGGAGGTAGAGGACCTTGCCCCCGCGCGCCTCGACGTCGCTGATCTGCGATCGAATGTCGTCGCCGAGCGGGCGACGGCCGAGCCACACGAGCCGGGCGCCATGGACCTCGGCGAGGTGCTGGCTGAACAGGTAGCCGAGGCCGCTGGCGCCGCCCAGCACCAGGTAGACGCCGCGCTGGCGGAACGGCTCGGTCGCGGGCGGCGTCAGCGGCAGGGCTGCCATCGAGCGCTGGAAGCGCTTGCCGCCTCGCAGGACCACCTCCTTGCCGCGCAGGCGACCAGGCTCGGCGATCACCGCGCCGATCAGCGCCTCCTCCGGTCGGCTGAGCTCTTCGGTCGCGATGTCGATGCAGCTGACCTTGAGCCGGGGGTACTCCTTGACGATGGAGCGGGCCAGACCGTGTATCCCCGCGGCCAGCGGACGCTCGGGATCCCCCGCCCGCACCGGGCAGACGTCGTTGGTGATGATCTTCAGGTGACACGAGGAGGACGCGAGCCCGAGGGCGTCGAGGGCCTTCACCAGGCGGAACAGGGACAGCAACCCTCGTTGCTGGCAGCGCTCGAGGGCGTCCAGATCGCCGGCAGCGGGCTCGTGCGCGGACATCCCGCCGAGGAAATACACGGCGTCCAGACGGTCGAGGCCCGCGGCGGCCAGGTCCCGGAGCGCCCGTTCCAGAGCGCCGGGATCCTCGGCTCGAATCTCCACCGACCGGGACGCCGCGAGGGATGGCCGTGTGGCGCGGGCCGCCGAGCTGCCCCGCGCGTCTGGGAGGTCGTGGGCCGCGGGCTCCGGCTGCGCGCCGAGGAGAATACGGGCGATACGGGCGCCGGGATGTTTCGCGGCCAGGGCGTCGGCGAGGCGCTCGCCCTCCGGCGTATGGATCACGAGCGCGGTCTGGACGGCTGCGCCGCCCGCCGCCGTCGCCGGGTCCAGCGGAGCCAGCGACCATTGCTCGTGGAAGAAGAACCCCTCGAGAGGGCCTGCTTCCGCGCGGGGCGTGGGCGTCTCCACGCGCGCGGCGGGCCCTCCGAGCGCGGGCCCTCCGAGCGCAGGCAAGGAGTGCGTCGGGGCGGAGTGCGTCGGGGCGGAGTGCATGGGCGCAGGCACGGCGTGCGCGGAGGAGGAGGATGAGCTCTCGACGCTGGGCAACCAGTAGTGCTCGCGAGCGAAAGGATACGTGGGCAGAGCGGTCCGCTTGCGGTCGCGACCCTGGTGAAGGTGCTCCCAGGGGATCGAGAGCCCCTGCATCCACAGGCCGGCGAGCTTGGGCAGCTTGCGGTTGCGGACGAGCTTCTCCAGGTACTCACGATCCTCGTCGTCCCCATCCATCGAGAACGAAGCGGTCTTGTGGCCCTGGACCTGACCGTGAAACACGCCGGGCACGTCGCCTCGACCGGCGAGCACGGCGTCCAGCTTGGCGAGCAGCTCCTCCCGGCTGGAGGCGATGATCGCCAGCCGCTGATCCATGGCCTGGCGCCCCAGCTGCAGCGTATAGGCCATATCGCCCAGGGAGGGGGATCCGGCCGGCTGCTCGCGCAGAAAGTCCCGCAGCCGCTCCGTCGCGGCGTCGAGCCGCTCGCGGTTCCTCGCGGAGAGCAGGATCAAGGCCTCCTCGCCCGCGGCGTCCTCGCCCGCGCCGCGGCGCACATGCGGCTCGTAGGCCTCGACGATGACATGGGCGTTGGAGCCGCCCGCGCCGAAGGAGCTGATGCCGGCGAAGCGGGAGCCCCCGCCGTCCGCCTGCCATGGGCGAAGCTCGTTCACGGGCTCGAACGGGACGTCGTTGAAATCGATGTTGGGGTTCCTTGTCTCGCTATGCAGGCTCCTGGGGATCGCCTGGTGCCGCATGGACAGGAGGACCTTGATCAACGCCGCGATCCCGGCGGCGGCCTCCAGGTGGCCGAGGTTGGACTTGACCGAGCCGATCGGGAAGCTCCGGCGCGTGGCGCCGGCCTTGCGGAACGCCTTGCTGAGGCCGGCGATCTCGATGGGATCGCCCAGCGCCGTCCCCGTGCCGTGGCACTCGATATAGCCCAGCTGATCGGGCGACACGCGCGCGCGTTGTAGCGCGTCGAACACGAGCCTCGCCTGGGCTTCCGGATCGGGCACGGTGAACCCGGTCGCCCTGCCGCCGTGGTTGAGCGCGGAGCCGCGGAGGATGCCGTACACGTGATCGCCGTCGCTCAGGGCGCGGTCCAGCGGCTTGAGGAGGACGGCGCCGACACCCTCGCTGGGCACGTAGCCGGTGCCGCCCTCGCCAAAGCTGCGGCAGCGTCCGTCGAGGGAGAGGAACTTGGACTGCGCCAGATAGAGGTACTTGTCGGGATCGATCGACAGATTGATCCCGCCGGCCACCGCCATGTCGCACTCTCCGTTCTGGATGCTCGCGCAGGCCTGGTGGACGGCGACGAGCGACGAGGAGCAGGCCGTGTCGATGGCGAGGCTGGGACCTGTGAAGTTCATCCAGTAGGAGACCCGGTTGGCGATCGCCCAGTAGAGCGAGCCCGGCCCGGCGTAGCGCCCGGTCTGGTGGGTGAGCCGGCCGCCGATGCGGCTGTATTCGTTCCACATCACCCCGACGAACAGGCCCACGGCGTCGTCCTTGTACGCGCGCGGATCGCCGTAGCCCGCGTGCTCCATGGTCGCCCAGGCGCACTCCAGGAACAGGCGCTGCTGCGGATCCATCAGCTCCGCCTCGCGAGGGGAGATGTTGAAGAACAGCGGGTCGAAGCAGGCCACGTCCTCGATGAAGCCGCCCCACTTCCCGTAGGTCTTGTCGGGCTGCGGGGTCTCCGCGAAATAGCGCCGGTGGTCCCAGCGCTCGGCGGGGATCTCCTCGATGCAATCGCGGCCCGCGCGGAGGTTCTCCCAGAAGGCGTCCACATCGGGGGACTTCGGGAAGCGGGCGCTCATGCCCACGATCGCGATCGCGGAGGATGGCCGCGGGCGCCGGACGGGCGGGGTAGCGGGCATACCCGGCGCCTCGCGCTCCTGCCTGCTCGCGACGGGCTCTGCCTCCGCGGCGTGGATCGCGACGTCCGGGGGAGCTGCCGGGGCGGGGGAGGGGGCGGCGGTTTGCGCGGCGGCCGGCGCGGGCGCGGCCGCGCCCGGGGGCGCCGGCGCCGGACCCCGGTCCTCCTCCCTGGGCGCGGCGACCGCCGAGGAGGCGCGCTCCGCGAGGTAGCGGGCCAGCCTGCGGATGTTCGGGCTCTCGAAGAGCAGCGTGGGCGGCAACGACCCGTAGACGTGCTCGAGCTGCTCCGTGATCTCCTGGAGAGCCACGGAGTCGACTCCCAGGGAAAAGAACGACTCCTCCGCGTCGATATCGCTCGAGTCCGCCTGGATCTTGGCGGCGACGAGCCGGCGGAGATCGCCCTCGATGCGCGCCGCCCGGGGTCCGTCCTCTCCCGCCGAAGCGAGGACCTTCTCACGAGAACCCGATGATTGCGACATATGTGCCATGCTCGCGTTTGCCAGCCCTTGTTCGTTATCTCGGTTTCGAGCCCGGCCATCACGCACCGGCTCGTGACGGACGGCGTGTGCAGCAGGTTGGGTCGACGGTCTCGCCAGGAGGTGCTCTGCAGCTCGAGCGAGGACGACCCCCTGAGGCGACGGGCAGCGGGTCATCAGCCGCTCGAGCGCCTGGAACGCCGCGCGCTCGCCGACGGGCGGGAGCCCACGCGCCGAGAAGCGACGTGCGATCTCGGGGGTCGCGCCCATCCCGCCGTCCTCCCACAGGGTCCAGTTCACGCCGAGGCTCCTGCCTGGCGCGCCGGCCCGGGCTCGGTGGTGGATGAACCCGTCGAGGAAGCTGTTGGCGGCGGCGTATCCCACCTGGCCTCGATTGCCGAGGAGGGAGACCACAGAGGAAAAGGTGACGAAGAAATCGAGCGGCTCGCCCTGGGTGAGCCGGTGAAACGACCACGTGCCCTGCACCTTCGGCGCCATCTCTCGACGCACCGAGTCCCAGGACTTGCCGGCGAGCAGCCTGTCCTCCACGACGCCGGCCAGCTGCACCACGCCGTGGATGGCGCCGAAGCGCTGGCGCGCCGTCGCCACGACCTCCTCGCACTGCAGTGGATCGCCGATATCCGCGATCAGATGAAGGACCTCGCTGCCGTCGCTGCTCAGCGCCGCGAGGCGGCGCTTCGCCTCGTCGCGGAGCTCCGAGCGGCCGACCAGGACGAGCCGAGCGTGGACCCGAGAGGCGATGTGCTCGGCGAGGCGGAGGCCGATCCCGCCGGCGCCGCCGAGCAGCAGATAGACCTGACCCTCCTGGAACGGCGAGGGCGCCGCGCCGGGCTCCTCGATCTGCGCGAACGCGCGCACGTGACGGGCGCCGCCGCGGTAAGCTACCCAGTCCACCTGGTCGAGCACGCCGCGCTCCTCGATGAGGTGGCTGGCGCACGAGCGCGGATCGGCGGAGTCGAGATCCACGAGGTGGACGCGGAGCTGCGGGTTCTCCTGGACCAGGGTCCTGGCGATGCCGCCGAGCACCTCGTGGCGGAACCCTTCTCCTCGGTCGTCGTGCAGCACCACCTGGCAGCGCCGCGCGCCGACGATCAGATGATGTTGCACCCCGCTCTTCACGAGGGCCTTGGCCAGCAGGAACATGCCGTGCGCGGCGGCCTCGTCCTCCGGGGCGAGCGCCGGCTCGAGCGGTCCAGGCGGCGAGGGCGGGAGATCGGCCGCGGGCGTGAGCGCTGCCAGGAAGTAGATATCCGCGGCCTCGCCGGCCGCCTCTCGCTCCACCCGGCGCAGCAGCGCCGAGAAGTCCTCTTCCTGGCCGTCACGCAGGATGAGCCGATCGTCGCCCGCCTGCGCCGGGGAGCGGCTGAGCCGCGCGACGGTGAGGTGCGCATAGCGCTCTCGCAGCGGCTCGATCCAGGCCACGGACTGCGCCTCCGAGCCGATGATCGCCACCGCGCGGCGGCTCAGGGCTGTCCCGCCGCGACCGGAGGGCGGCTGTCGCTCCCAGACGGGTCGATAGCACGCCGCGGTGAGCCTGGACGGGTCGTCCTCTCCGTGGCGCCGCTGTACCTCCGGGGCGCGCTCGGCGGGCGCTTCAGGCGAGCTGCCCAGGAAGCCTCGGGGCACCCTGCGGAAGAAGACGCCCTTCGCCCGGAGCAGGCCGGCTCCCGAGAGGTCGTGAACGCGCAGATCGGCGACCATGCCGTGGTCCCCGATCGCGACGTCGCGTTCATCGATGCAGACCAGGCAGCCGCCGTTCAGCGGAGCGAGCTGCTCGAGGAGCCCGATGGCCTGCGGCACGTAGATCGCGTCGCTCCCGCTGAACAGCCCGAGGCGCAGCCCCACGACGAGCGCCGCCTGCAGGAGGCCGTCGAAGAGCGCAGGGTCGAAGCCGGCCAGACGCCCGCAAGGGGCCGCCGCCGGGCGGAGCTCGACGACGTGACGCGTGCCGGCCCGCCCGACCGCGGCGATCACCTGCAGGCTCTCGCCATAGCGATAACCGACGCGCGCCAGCTCGCTGTAGAGCTCGGGGGCTGCCCGGCGTTCGCACCCGCGCGCCGCCGCGTCGAGGGCCTCCAGCGCGGGCGGGGGCTCGTGCCCGTAAGCTCCACGGCATACGCCGTGACCGGCGTGTTTCCCGCTGAACCGCCCGCGTTCAGGCTCGATCTCGAACGTGAGATCCACGGAGGAGTCCACCGGGACCGCGCGCTGAAAGACGACGTCCTTCAGGACGGTCGCCGGGCGAGGGTGACGCCCCTGCGACGCCTCCAGGGCCATCTCGATCAGGAGGGCGCCGGGCACGATCGAGCGCCCCGAGATGACGTGATCGGCGACCAGGCGGTCCGTCGAGGTGAGCGCTCGCTCCACCTGGCTTGCCCTCTCCTCGGACGTGAAGGTCGATCCTCGCGCCGGGGTCGCGCTCGCAGCGTCCGCGCGCGGCTCGGCGCTCGACGGGCGGCGCACGGCGGTCCACGTGGAGACGAGCGCGCCGTCGGTGCCCTGGGCGTCCGGGAGCGGCGGAGAGGCGGCGGCCTTTTCGGGGCGGCCGCTCATGTGCCCGGCAGCCCTGACCGGCGAGGGGGCGCCCTCGCCCTCCGGCAGCCAGAAGTGCCTCCTGTCGAAGGCGTAGCCCGGCAGCGGGATCTTCGAGAAGCGGCCGTCCGGAAAGAGCTCTTCCCACCGGATGTCGGTCCCTTCCAGCCACAGGCGCAGCGCCGTGCGCTGCAGGGGCTGATCCAGCACGGGGATGGCCAGCGCCGGCCCCGCTACCCCGGGAGAGGGCCGCGCCAGCTGCCCGAGCTCCAGGAACGCGACGCCGTCGTCGAGGGGCGGGCTCGCTGGCTCGAGCTCGATGATGCGCCGGATCCACCCCGGGAAGTCGCCGATCTCCCGCTCGTCGAGGCGCTCGCTGTGCCTCCGGAGCACGCCGTAGGGCTGATCGAGATCGAGCATCTCCTGGCGCTGGCGCAGGAACTCGGCGACGCCGTGGAGGTCCGGTCGAGGGTCGAGGACGAGCTGCACCGCCGCCTCGTGCGGGATGAGCCCGTCGACGACGAGGTCCACGAGCTCGCTCACCCGCGCGTCGCCGGAGGAGCCTGCCTCCGACAGCTGCCATCGACGGTTCAGCTTGCGCGCGGCGCTCTGCGCGACGATGGCCGCCAGCGACAGGCGCGCGTCCGGGGCGCGGAGCTCCTCCTGGAGCAGGCGCTCGGGCGTCGTGCCCAGGGACTGCAGCGCCGGC
The DNA here is from genome assembly GCF_051521595.1 of Sorangium sp. So ce1153. Taxonomy (NCBI): domain Bacteria; kingdom Pseudomonadati; phylum Myxococcota; order Polyangiales; family Polyangiaceae; genus Sorangium; species Sorangium sp. So ce1153. The sequence goes on along the minus strand of NZ_CP150361.1, from coordinate 8,102,240 downwards.
GACCACTCGTCCAGGAACTTCTTGAAGGTGAACTGAGCGCGCAGCAGCGCCCTGGCTCGCGCGAGCACGCCCTCGGCCGTCGTCGCGGGCACCGGCAGCCCCTCCACCAGGGAAGACAGGTACTCGGCGTCGAGGAGATACGGCATCAGGTAGGTCGATCGGACAGGATCGAAGAACGGCAGCGCGGGGCGGCGAGGCGGGACGCTTCGCCACTCCTCGCCGCCCTGCAGGCCCGCCACGATGGCGCTCAGCGGCAGGATCCCGCTCTGGGCGAGCGCCAACCAGATGCCGTGACCTTCAGCCGCGGTCGCCCACGGCCTCAGGTTCAGATCGACCAGCGCCGACATGTACGCGTGCGCGAAGAGGAACGCATGCACCGGCTCGTGGTGCTCGGGCGCGCTGTCGCCTTCGTAGAGCTGCGCCACCTGGCGCCCCGCATCGAGCTCCTGGAGGGAGCTCCGGATGGCCTCGATGTGGCGGCCGATCAGGTGGCGCGCGCCGAGCAGCGTCGAGACGGGCTCGCCTGGCTTGAGGGCAGGAGCGCCGAAGCGCGTGATCCAGCGAGGCGGCCTGCGCTTCTCCAGGCGGCCAGGCGCCTCCTTGATGAGTCGACGGAACTCTCGCTCGTCGCGCGCGTGGAAGCCGTGGCGGTACGCGAAGCTCTCCCGCCCGGTGGCCATGGTCGCGCCCACGTCGCGGAGCGAGGTCTCCCGGCTCTCCTTCTCGAGGAGCTCGTCGGCGAAGGTCGCCCAGCGTTGCAGGGTCCTCGTCAGGCAAGGAGCGGACTGGGCGGAGGCGATGAAGAGGGTGCCTTCGCGCTCCTCGGCGCGGTCGGCGGGGCCGCGCTCCGCGGACCGGCGCTCGTACGCGGACAGGAGGACGTGCGCGTTGGCGCCGCCAAAGCCGAACGAGCTCACCCCTGCCCGCAGCGGCAGGTCCCCGGCCGAGCGCCATTCGCTGCTGCGGGTCGCGACGACGAAGGGCGTCTCGTCGAAAGCGATGAGGGGATTCAGCGTCTTGACGTGCAGCGTCCGGGGTATCGTCCGGTGCTTCAGCATCATGAGCACCTTGATGACCCCGGCCACGCCCGCGGCGGCCTCGAGGTGCCCGATGTTCGATTTGACCGAGCCGATCCCGCAGTACTGGCGCTTCTGTGTGTGGCGGCGGAATGCCTGGGTGAGCGCCTCCAGCTCGATCGGGTCGCCGAGGGAGGTGCCGGTGCCGTGCGCCTCCACGTAGGTCACCGTCTCGGGGCTCCAGCCCGCGTCCTCGTACGCCTCGAGGATGACATCCCGCTGGGAGGCCACCCGAGGGGCGGTGATGGAGCGCGAGGCGCCGGTGTGATTGACCGCGGAGCCCGAGATGACGCCGTGGATATGGTCTCCTGCGGCGATGGCCTTGGAGAGCGGCCGCAGGAGGAGGACGCCCACGCCGTCCCCGGGGACATAGCCGTTCGCGTCCCTGTCGAACGTCTTGCACAGCCCGTCCGGGCTGAGCATGCGCGACCTGGAGAAGGAGATGTACTTCCAGGGGTGGAAATTGAGGCTCACGCCCGCGGCGATAGCGAAGTCGCTCTCGCCTCGCTGCAGGGAGCGCCGGGCCTCGTGGAGCGCGACGAGGGAGGACGCGCAGGCGGCGTCCAGGGCCACGCTCGCGCCGCGCAGCCCCAGGGTGTAGGAGAGCCGGTTGGCGAGGATCGCGCTGTAGCTCCCCAGCGCGGCGTAGCTGTCGATCGGTCGATTCAGGGCCGCGGATTCCTGGTGGTAATCGCTGGCCATGAAGCCCACGTACACCGAGGTCGTCCTGTCGCGGAGCTGCCTCAGGGGCACGCCGGCGTCCTCGATGCAGCGCCACGTCTCCTCCAGGAGCAGGCGCTGCTGCGGGTCCATGCTCTTCGCTTCGCGCTCGGAGATATTGAACAAGCGGTTATCGAAGTCGGCGATGTCGTCGACGAGCCCGCACCACTTGCTGATGCTCTTGTTGGGTTCGTCGAAATCAGGGGAATAGTAGATCCTCGGGTCCCACCTGCTCGACGGGATCTCTCGGATGGCGTGCTCTTCCCGCTCGAGGAGCTGCCAGTATCCCCGGTAGTCCGAAGACCCAGGAAACCGGCAGGCCATGCCGATGATGGCAATGCCATCCTGCTCTACGTGATTCCCGCTGCTCACCCAGTGTCTCCTTCGTAGCCGAGGCATGCGCATTGGCCAAAGCGCGGCCAGCTGCGCCGTGCGATCGCACGGCGAGGAGGGGGCGCGAACCAGGTCAAAGCGACGGCCGTGCGAGGATCGAACGCGTGTCTTCCCCCGGGCTGAATGCCTACACGGTGAGCGATCCTTCAGCTGTTATGCATGGTCCCTTCTCTTCTTCGCGCGTCTCGGCGCCCGTGCTGAGAATGCAGAACGCCACGAGACACGCGGGACCCTACCCGCGTAACGTTTACTTTCTCACGTTGTCCACCTGGGCTGTCGTCGGGAGCAGATCGGCCAGCGGCGCCGCGAGGCCCTCGACGGAATCAGGCCGGGTCGTCGTGTTATAGGCCACAAAATCGTGGTGTCAACGCGGTATGTGAGAATCCAATGAGCCCGCGCGAAGCCGACCGGCGGCGCCGAACGAGAGCGCTCGCCGGTCCTCATCCCGCCTCGTCGTGCGACCGTTTGTCGCATCCAGGTGTGGGCCTCTGTGCTGCGACAAACGCATTGACAGCGCCGGACATCGCATAGCGCACCTGCGTTTCCACTTCATGTCCGCTGCATTGCGCGCTGCTCGCGGTCCGCTCACGCGCGGAGGCGAGCGAGCGCGCGGGACGAGAGGGCGAGGCATGCCGGGGGCAGTGCAGGCTCGCGCCGCTCCGGCGCGGGACGGCGGCGCGCGACGGGGGCCACCTGGAGTCGATCATCTCACCGCGGACGTGTCCCACGCGAGGTTGGCCGGCGCGGCGCACCTGCGTGCTCACCCGTGGAGCACCTCGAAGAGCTGCTCCAGCATGCGGTAGGTCAGCCCCCAGACGACCCGCTCGTCCACGCGCAGGCAGGGCAGGTGGACGACGTTCCCCTCGTGCGTGTACGCGTAGGTCGACGCGCACTCTCCGCGCGCCAGCGGCCCGAGCGGCGTCCAGAGCGCCTCGGCCACCTCGTCGTTCAGGGTGAGCTCCGGCGTGGAGCGCAGCGCGAAGACGAACGGGGAGATGATCATCCCGACGCGCCGCCCGCGCACGACCGCGGGCAGGTCGGGCAGGCGCGCGAGCAGGGCGCCGTGCGCCGCGAGGTCGATCCCGACCTCCTCGCGCGTCTCGCGGATCGCCGTCTCGAGCAGGCTCGCGTCCGCCGCGTCGCGCCGCCCGCCCGGGAGCGCCATGTGCCCTGACCAGGGGTCGCGCGGGTGCTCGGCCCGGCGGATCAGGAGGAGCTCGGCCTCACCGGGGTCCTGGCCGCCGGCAAGCCCTGGCGCCGTCCCCGGAGGCCCCGCCGGCGCCCGGAGGATCGCGGCGACCGCGGCCTGGCGCTCCTGCGTCATCGCGTCGAGCGCGGCCTCGCGCCCGCCGAGGCGGGCCATGATGGCGGCGAGGTCGTAGGAGGGGAGCACGGCGCGAGGATAGCATAGTACCTACCGGTACTTACGGATTGCGCCGGGCAGGCGGTCCGGGCCCGCGCGCGCCACGTCGCCTCGCGCTGCTCCGCCTCGCCCTACTCCGCGGCGACGAAGCTGTCCCACATGTCGCAGACCTCCTTCCTCAGCCCGGCCTGCTGGGAGACGGTCAGATCGAGGACGATGTTCTCGTCCGTATCCGCGTCGTACCTCGGCCATTCCACGGCGTCTCCGCCGTTCGGGTCCCCGTCCTGCGCGTGGCGCGACCAGTACCCCGAGATCACCTGCGTCAGCTCCAGCTCGCGCTGGGTCAGCGGCTCCGGCAAGAGCACGCTCGGGTTGCCGAACACGTACCTGATCTCGGCCGAATGGAAGGACCCGAGATCGCCGAGCACCGAGCCCTCCGGCGCATAGGTGAAATGGTAAAGGTACGCCGCCGCGCCGGCCTTCGCGATCGCGCGCGCCGCCCGGCGCGCCGGGCACACGAACAGCGAGTCGCCCACGGCCGCGAGCGCCGCCGCCTGCGCCGACCCGTGGGTCGCGCTCGGGTAGCTCGCCACCACCTCCTCGCCGTGGCCGGGGACGAGCTGCTCGGCGAACGCCTCGAACTCCGCGTCGTCGGCGATCGAGGGCGAGTTGCCCGCGAGCGCGAAGAACAGCGTCGCCTCATCGTCGTTGCTGCCGAGGATCGTCGGCACCTTCTCGAAGCTGCCTTCTTCGAGGAGCTTGCCCGGCGTGTCGGGGAGGTTCCAGCCGTCGATGACCGGGTACCAGCGCGGGCTGCCGAAGAGCAAGTCGCCGCTCGGCGGCAGCGCGGTGATGACCTCCTCGGCCGACTTGCCCCGGAGGCACTCGAGCACGGAGGGCGCGTCGCTGCAGCCGAGCGCCTCGACGAACGCCTCGCCCTGCGCGGCGGCGGTCGCCTCGTCGAGGGCAGTGTCGCACGGCCCGCTCTCGATGATCGCGCGCTGGAACAGGCCCTTGCTCGGCGGTGACACCATGTGCTGGCAGACGCTGATGCCGCCGGCGGACTCGCCGAACAGGGTGACGTTGCCCGGATCGCCGCCGAACGCGCCGATGTTGGCCTTGACCCACGCGAGCGCGGCGCGCTGGTCCTCGAGGCCGTACCCGCCCGTCGAGGGGTGATCGGGATCCTCCGACTCGAGCTCCGGGAGAGCGAGGAACCCGAGCGGGCCGAGCCGGTAATTGAGGGTGACCACCACCGCGCCGGCCGTCTCGGAGAGGACCTGGCCATCGTAATCGGCCTCTCCGCCGCTCCCCATCTCGAAGGCGCCGCCGTGTATCCACACGAGGACGGGCAGGGACTGGGACGCCGGGCGCTCGGGGGCCCAGACGTTCACCGTGAGGCAATCCTCGCTCGATCTCGGATCGAAGCCCGGCGTGAGCAGGCCCATCTGCGCGCACGCGGGGCCCGCCTCGACCGCCTTCAGCGCCTCGGTCCACGGCTCGTGGGGCGCGGGCGGCTTCCAGCGCAGCGCCCCGGTGGGCGGCGCGGCGTACGGGATGCCGAGGAAGGCGCGCGTCGAGCCGACGACCGCGCCCTCCACCGGGCCCTTGTCGGTGTCGACGCGCAGGGGAGCCGCCTCGTCGGCGCTCCCGCCGGAACCCCCGGTGCCGCCGGTGCCGCCGGTGCCGCCGCCACCGCCGCCGGCGCCGCCGGTGCCCGCCGAACCGGGCTCACTCGAGCTGCAGGCTGCGGCGAGCAGGCCAAGGAGAATGGTGTATGACAATGAAGGTCGGATAGGCATGATCGTCTCCTGAAGAGGGCGTCGAGGGCGCGGGGCTGCGGAACTACCGCGCGGCTCGCCGGGGCAGTCTACTTCTCCATTCCACATCGCGGCGGCGCCGTCTCCTGCCCCGCGCGGGGCCGGCGGACCCAGGCCAGCGCGGCCCGCCGAGGCGGCCTGGGCCATGGCGCCGCGATGGCGCGCGCCGCGACCTGGCCGCCGCGCACCCGCGGCCTCTCTCGCCGCCGTCCGCGGGCGCGCCGGCGACGCCGTGGCGGGACGGGCGCGGGCGACCTTGACAGGATGAAGGGCGCTCTCGTCTCCTGTGCGCATGAAAGCTCTTCGCGAAGCCGGGATTGCGGGCGGCGCCGGACATCGGGAGGCGCTGGCCAGCAGGCCGCGGCGCCGCGCGGCCCGCGCCGCGAGGCTCGGCTGGCCCCGGCTGCTGCCGTGCGCGGTGGTCGCCGGCGCGCTGGCCGGGACCGCCTGCGGCTCGGACCCGGACCCGGGCGGCGCGGGGGGCGGGACGGGCGGCATGGCCGCGTCCAGCGCGAGCGCGGGGGGCGAAGGGGGCGCCGGCGGGGCCACCGCGACCACCGGCGCGGGGGGCGCGGGCGGCGGCGGAGGCGACGTCGCGCCGGTCATGCCGGAGATCCACCCCGAGGCGTTCGGCTCTCTCGACACGTCCGAGCTGACGGTGTTCGCCTTCAGCCAGGTCGAGGTGCACCAGTCGGATCCGCAGGTGATCGAGCTCGCGCCGGACATGGTGCCGAGGGCGTGGCAGCGCTGGCGCGACACCGGGCTCGCGGCCGACGATTACGACGCCGATTACCTGGCGAGCTGCCGCGAGCGGGGCGTCCGCTTCGTCGCGGGCAGCACCGCGTCCGTCGTCTTCGCGGATGAGGTCGAGAGCGAGGAGCAGTTCCTGGCGCAGACAACGCGGAACGCCGCCGGCGAGCTCGTCGCCCATGACCAGATCGTGGAGGGCGCCCACCGCTCGAGCATGGCGTCCCCGAGCTACCGCGCGCGCCTGATCGAGATAGGCAAGCTCCAGATCGATCTCGGCGTGGACGGGCTCACTTTCGACGAGATCAACGGGGGCTACGGGGGCGCGCAGTACGACGGCAACGAGGGGTTCGACGACCATCACGTCGCGGACTTCGGAAACTACCTCTGTCGCAAGCACGGCGCCCGCTCGGACGACTGGCAGCAGGGCTTCGGCGTCGCGCCGGAGGACGGCCTCGATTGCTCGGGGGCGCCGGAGACCGCCGGCAGGGGCTTCGATTTTCGCGGGTATCTGGCGCGCATGAACGCCACGGAGAAGCCCTTCGACAGCAGGAACAAGCTGCTCCTCACGGAGTGGGGCCGGACCGTCGGCAACCGCCCGGATCCGCAGGAGGGGACCTTCGTCGAGATCTACCCGGCGCTCGTCTACTGGCAGGAGGTCGTGCTCGAGCTGCGCCGCTACGCGCGCGAGCAGCACGGCCGCGAGATCTTCATCTCCTCGAACGGGATCGTCCCGTTCGTCGACCTCCAGAGCGTGGGCCTGTACGACTGGAACATCGACGGCGACGGCCCGCGGGGCATGGACTGGGTGCCGATCGTCGATGGACACCTGGACGGCGCCGCGTCGTTCCAGGCGGCGCTGCGAGGGCTCAAGGCGCGCTCGAAGCGGATTCAAGAGCTCGTCGGCGGCAAGGAAGTCCCGCTGATGCTGTTCCTGGACTGGCCCAACGACATGATGAATCGCTACTACGGTCTCCCGCTGGAGGAGCGGAAGGACTACTTCCGTATCTTCGCCGCGGAGGTCTACGCGAACGGCCTGTACTTCGCCCTGCCGCTGCACACGACCACGGACGAGAACACGGCGACGGCGCTCGAGATGATGGACTTCTTCGCGCGCTTCCGCGACTTCTACAGGTCCCACGCGGACCTCTACCACGGCGCGATCGACCTGACCGACCCAGTGCGCTTCTCGTTCGAGGGGTGCGCGTCCGCCGAGGATCCCGACGCCTGCGCGGGGGCGAAGAAGAAGAGCCACAACCTCGTGCGGCTCCCGGACGGCCGCACGGCGCTCCACGTCATCAACCACGAGTACAGCGCCGGTGTGGTGGGGCAGGAGGGGCTGACGGTGAGCTTCCCGGTGGACACGAGCCCCGCGCAGGTCACGGCCGCCTCGCTGGACTTCGAGGAAGATCGCGCGGTGCCGTTCACCTACGAGGACGGCGTGGTCACGGCCGAGGTCGGCTCGCTCCCGGCCTCCGTCGCGATCGTCGTCGAGTGAGCGACGCGGTCGGCGCCGGGTGAGCTCCGCCGCCGGCGCCACGCCTGCGCCGCGGCCGGCGCCGCCCGGGCGCCGCGGTCAGCCGCCCTGCCGGCCGGTCGCGGCGCCCTGCGCGACGCGCGCGACGAGGCGCCGCACGTCGGCCGCGTCCACCGGCTTGGTCAGGTGGTGATCGAACCCCGCCTCCCGGGCCCGCCGCCGGTCGTCCTCCGTTCCCCAGCCGGTGAGCGCCACGAGGACGAGCCCGGCGAAGCCCGGATCGGCCCGGAGCCGCCGGGCCACCTCGTAGCCGTCCATGCCCGGCAGGCCGATGTCCAGGAACACGATGTCCGCGCCGAGCTCCCGGGCCGCGGTGAGCGCCTCGGGGCCGGTGTGGACCGCCCGGGTGCGGTGCCCCGACATCCGGAGGAGCAGCGCCAGGCTCTCCGCCCCGTCGACGTTGTCGTCCACGACGAGGACGCGGAGCGCCGGCGTGGCGTCGCGCGTCGCCGGCCCTGACGACCGAGCGCGCGACGCGGGCCCCTCGGCGGCGGCGAGCGCCACCGCGGCGAGCGGGAACCGGACGGTGAACGTCGACCCCTGGCCAGGGCCCTCGCTCTCGGCGTGGACCGTCCCGCCGTGCAGCTCGACGAGCCGCCGGACCAGGGTCAGCCCGATCCCCAGCCCGCCCTGAGCCCGGTCGATGGAGCGGACGACCTGGGTGAACATGTCGAACACCTTCGGCAGCATGTCGGCCGGGATGCCGACGCCGTTGTCCATCACCCGGACCACCACCGCGGCCCCGTCCCGCTGGCCGGCGAGCCGGATGACGCCGCCCCGGGGCGTGTACTTGGCCGCGTTGTTGAGCAGGTTCGCGAACACCTGGGCGAGCCGGGTCGGGTCCGCGTCGAGCAGGAGGGGCTCCGCCGGGAGCCGCACCGCGAGCTCGTGCTCGGCCGCCTCGATCAGGGGCCGGCTCGTCTCCAGCGCGCTGTTCAGGACCGCTCGCAGGTCGACCCGCTCCCGCCGCAGCTCCACCTTGCCGCGCGTGATCCGGGACACGTCGAGCAGGTCGTCCACCATCCGGACCATGTGCCCGACCTGCCGCTCGATCATCGCCAGGATCTTCCCGTCCTGCTCGGCGCTCCCGGAGACCTGGAGGATCTCGAGGCCCGTCCGGATGGGGGCGAGCGGGTTGCGCAGCTCGTGCGCGAGCGTGGCCAGGAACTCGTCCTTGCGCCGGTCCTGGTCGCGGAGCTGATCGTACAGCCGCGCGTTCTCGATCGCGACGGACGCGATGTGGGCGAGCTGCACGAGGATCGCCTCGTCGCTCTCGGTGAACTCCCCCTCGTGCTTGTCGGAGAGCTGGATGAAGCCGAGGTCCTCGCCGCTCCGGCCGATGAACGGGGCGACCATCCAGCCCTGCGCCGGCGGGCGCGCGTCCCTGTCGCGGCCGACGCCCCCGTCGGCGAGGCTGGCGAGCGCCTGGTGGGCCCCGATGATGCGCCGGGCCTGCTCGGTGATCCCCTGGAGCACGCTGTCCAGGGACCCGGACGCGTGGATGGTGAGCGCGGCGTCGGCCACCTGCCGCAGGAGCCGGCCCTGCTCCCGCTCCCGATCGAGGAGCCGCGCGAGCCGCTCCTCGTCGCGCTTGCGGTCGGTGATGTCCACCGTCACCCCGTCGAACCGCCGGGGGGTGCCGTCTGGCGCGTAGGCCGTCCCGCCCAGCGCCCGGACCCACTTGATCGCCCCCGTGGCCGGGTCGACCGTGCGGTAGTCGATGTCGTACGGGATCCGGTCGCGGATCGACGTGTCGATGGCCCGCCGGGTCATCTCCCGGTCGTCGGGGTGCAGGCGGTCATAGAAGGCGCCGATGGTCACGCGGGCCTCCTTCGGGAACCAGAAGTGATCCTTCACCCGCTCGTCCCAGATCAGCTCGTCGAACGGCAGATCGCAGTACCAGAACCCGATCCCGGACAGCCGGACCGCGTAGTCGAGCCGCTCGTCTCGCTCCCGCACGCCCCGGGCCGCCCGGGCCCGCTCGATGGCCTCCCAGCACCGGCCCACGACGAGCTGGACGAGGCCGACCTCGTCGGGCGTCCAGCGCCGCGGGGCGTTCTGGTGGACCGCCATCGCGGCGGTGAACCTGCCGGACTTGTGCAGCGGGACGCAGATGACCGCCTGGATCGTCGTCGCCCTGTACGCCGAGAGGTCCTGCCCGGCGCGCGGGTCGACGTCGACGTTCGACATCACGTAGGGCTCGTTCGCGAGCATGAGCCGCACGCACTCGGGCCCGAAATCGGCGACCGGCCACCGGCCGACGATGCTCGGGACGCCCCGCGTGTAGTCGCCGGTGATGACGAAGACGCGCTCTTCCTCGACCTCGGCGTAGGCGCACCGGTCCGCCCCCAGGTGCTCGGCGAGCAGACGGGCGATCACGGCCATGACCTCGTCGGGGTCGGCGAGCGGCTGGGTGGCGGCGGCGAGGTCGGCGAGGAAACGGTGCCGGCCCTCGCTCACGCGGAGCGCCTCCGCGGCCCGCCAGGCGCCCTGCGCCCGGGCGAGGGCGCGGACCGCGCTGGCGGCGAACCGCGACACGCTGGAGAGGAGGCGCGCGTCCTCGGCGTCGAACTTCCGCTCCTCGGTGTGGGCGAGGAGCCAGACCGTGCCGATCGGCGTGTCGCCGTCGTGGAAAGGGACGGCCAGCGCCTCGACGACCGGCGGCTCGCTCGAGGCATCCTCCGTGAAGTAGTCGGCGGGATAAGAGAAGAGCAGCGCCTCGTCGCGGTCGAGGACGGTGCCGCAGAGGCTCGGGTTCCGGGGCATCGTGCCGCCGAGGTTGTGCGCGAAGGCTCCGGCGATGGCCCGCCACCGGAACACCTTCCGGCCGTCCTCCTCCTCGAGCACGCTGACGCCCGCCGAGTCGGCCCGGCAGAGCTCGAGGAGCAGCGACACGAGCCGCGGGAGGACGTCGTCGAGGGGCCCGGCCATCGCGGTGGCGAGGGCGAGCAGCGCCCGGTTCTCGGCCGCGTGATCCGGCAGCCGCGACGGGCGGCGGGCCAGCTTCTCGGTCACCAGCACTTCCTCGAGGCCGAGCGCCGTCGGCGAGAGCGGGGCCGCGCTGCCGTGGGATCGGGGGCTCATGGGCGAGCGCGCTCCGCCCGCGGGCCCGCGCGGCGCGGCTGGAGCGCTCCGGGGCCCCTCGCCACCCGCGCGAGCGGGCGCCGGTGGCGCGGGGGCAGGCGGCTGCGCTCCGGCAACCCCCGGTGGAGAGGCCAGGCGGAGAGGCCGAGGTGCTCGTCCACCTCCCCGGCGGGCAGAGGATCCCGGAGGTCGGGAGGGGCCGGCTGCGCGTGCATACCTGGTGAGAGCCTTGATGAGCCGAAGGGGGCCCAGGGTACCGGACCGCTGGCGCAAAGCAAATCGTGGCTGGCTGTCTGCGCAGGTAAGCGTATACAAAATTACACTTCGGTGGAGGAACGTGCGAGCGCCGAGGAGAGGGGTCCTTCCAGGCCTTCGACAGGCGTTGGACGGCCTGGCTGCTGTGCTCGCTCTCGACCCGCCGGGGAGCGCCGTTGAGCGACCCTGGTGCCTTGAAGGGCGCCTTTGCGGCCGGCGGGCGGCGGATTCGAAAGCTCCGGGCGGGAGCCGCTCGAGTCGAGCGGCTGCTTTGGGTAGAATATTCGCGAGGTCATGCCCGAGCTCCTGCGCAATGAGCACTACGTCGTCACCGTCGACTCGGTGGCGCAGCTCGCGCGGGTCACGCGGAGCGCGCTGCCGTCCGAGTCTCCTGCGCAGTTCGAGGAGAGGTGGATGGAGGTGAGCCGCGCGCTCGACCGCACCGGCCGCACTGGGCTGTCCCTGCTCGTGGATCTGCGCGCTGCGGTGGGGAGGAATGATCCGGAGTTCGAGGCGGCAATGCAGCGATTGAAGCCGATCGTGATGCGAGGCTTCCGGCGCGTCGCCATCCTCGTGCGGACGACCGTGGGAGCGCTGCAGATCCACCGCCATCTCCGGGAGGACGGCGTCGAGCGGATGATCGGCAGCGACGAGGCCCAGCTGCTCGAGTACCTCTCCGGCGCGCCGCGCCGCGGTCGCTGAGGGAGGCGCGGAGCCCTCGGCGGCCGCGCCGCGCGCCGGGCGGCCCGGGAGGATGCCTTGCTCGCGGCCGCAGCGTGGTTGTCCGAGGCGCGGAGCAGGGGGAGGCCGCTTTGGCTATTCCGCCGCGACGGGCTCCGCGGCCCTCTCTGCTCCGTCTGCTTTCGCGCGCGGCTCGGCCGACATCTCGCCGGTGAGCACCGTCAGCGCGACCTTGATCGCGAGGGTGAGCACCATGAGCCCCACGGCCCAGATGCCGGCCGTGATCTTCCACTCGGCCGTCGAGGGCACGTACTCGACGAGCTCGTGCAGGGTGCTCGGCACGAAGCCCGGGATGATGAGGCCCATGCCCTTCTCGATCCAGACGCCGGCGAAGGCGGCGACGCAGGCGGCGTCGAGCCAGGCCCGGCTCCTGCGGCTCGCCGGCAGGTGCAGGATCACCGCGGAGGCCACGTTGAGCGCCACGGCCGACCAGATCCACGGCACGAGCGCGCTCTTGCCGTGCAGGCCGAAGAACAGGTAGGTCACGGCCGCGCCGTGCGTGCCTCCGGTGTAGAACGACGTGAAGAGCTCCGAGCCCAGCATGAACAGGTTGAGCAGCACGGTCACGCGGAGCACCGAGGTGAGCGTGCGAATCGGCCCGTCGCCCACGCGGAACCGGGTCAGCCGGGCGACGAGCTGGAGCAGCAGGATCACGAAGGCGGGGCCCGTGATGAAGGCCGAGGCGATGAAACGGGGGGCGAGCAGGGCCGAGTTCCAGAAAGGCCGGCCGCCGAGGCCCGAGTAGAGGAACGCCGTCACCGTGTGGATCGAGACCGCCCAGCCGATCGACAGGAACACGAAGGGCAGGTACCACCTCTTGTCCGGCCTCTCGCCGAGGTAACGCGTGTAGATGAGGTAGCCCGAGATGTGCAGGTTGATGAACAGGTAACCGTTGAGGACGATCACGTCCCACGTCAGCATCGAGATGGGCCAGTTGAACCGGCCGAGCCCGGGCAGGATGTGCCAGAACCGGTCCGGGCGCCCCATGTCAGCCACGATGAACAGGAGGCACACGACGATGGCGGCGATCGCGAGCAGCTCGCCCAGGATCACGACGTCGTGCATCTCGTGGTCGTCGTAGAGATACGCCGGGATCACCATCATGACGGCGCCCGCCGCGAGCCCCACGCCGAAGGTGAAGTTCGCGATGTAAAGGCCCCAAGAGACGTGGTCGCTCATGCCGGTGACCCGCATGCCCTCGGCGAGCTGGTGCGCCCAGGCGTTCGCGCCGACGAGGGCGATCGCCGTGAGCACCGTCATGAAGAGGTAGAAGCGCCACGTGCCCTCGAAGCTCTGGCCGATGACCCGGAGCAGAAAGCGTGGGTAGGTGACGGCGTGCGTGTCCTTGCGCATCGTGGCTCCGCTCGCTCAGACGTCGAAGAAGTAGAAGAAGCGCGGCCGCGTGCCGAGCTCCTCCTTGAGGACGAAGATCCGCTTGTTCTCGAGCACCCAGCGGATCTCGCTCTGCGGATCCAGGAGGTTGCCGAAGACGCGCGCGCCCGTGGGGCAGGCCTCGAGACAGGCAGGCATCCGGCCCTCGCGCGTCCGGTGGAGGCAGAAGGTGCACTTCTCCACCACGCCCTGGGGCCTGATGCGGTTCGACAGGTAGCCCTGGTCCGGGTTGATCTCGTCCGCCGGCACCTCCGGTCTGGTCCAGTTGAAGCGCCGCGCGTGGTAGGGGCAGGCGGCCTCGCAGTAGCGGCAGCCGATGCACCAGTTGTAATCGACGGCGACGATGCCGTCGGGCTCCTTCCAGGTCGCCTGGACGGGGCAGACCTTCACGCAGGGCGCGTTGTCGCACTGCTGGCACTGCACCGGCAGGTAGTACTTGCCCTTCGCGGGCACCGCGTGCTCGTACGTCGCGTTGCCCTTCTCCATGTCGAAGCTGCCCTGCTCCATCTCGAGCACGCGGATATAGGAGTTGTTCGTGCGCCGATCGTGGTTGTTCTCCACGTGGCACGCCTCGGCGCACTTGCGGCAGCCGATGCACACGCTCAGGCTGAGCGCGTAGCCGAACTGCACCCCTTCCTGCGGGCGGACATCGCGGATCGTGACCTCGCGGCCGTACTCCTCGCGGGTCTGCTGCTCGAGGCGATGGATCACCGCCGCGAGCTCCTCCCTGGTGAGCTCCTTGTAATGGCGCTGCAGGAACTGATCGAGCGAGAGATCCTTGCTCCATGCGCGCAGCGGCTCCATCGCGTGAGCGAAGGCGGAGGCGCCGAGCGTGCCTCCGAGCACCTTGAGCGCGACGCGCCTCGAGGCATGGGTCATCGGTGGGCTCCTTCTCCTGTGCCGTGGCCGTCCACGAAGCGGTCGCGCGGGGGCAGGACGGGCGTCGTGGGCTGGAACGCCGGCACGTGCGGATCGTGGCAGTCGACGCAGTGGTTGCGCACCCGCGCTCCGCCCGCGTAGCTGCCGCTCATGCCGCCGTGCGCCCCCTTCTCGTAGTCGCGGAGCTGCGGGCCGTGGCACTGCGCGCAGAGCTGCATGGCGTCGCGCATCGGGAGGAGCGCGCCGTCGGCCTTGCGCAGCGTGTCCTGGTCGCCGATCACGTGGCACGAGGCGCAGCGCATCCCGCCGTGCTCGAACCTCAGCCCGACGTGGAACTCGTCGAGCTCCGCCGCCGAGGCCGGCAGCGCCTCTGGCCTCCGGAGCGAGTGGCACGTGACGCACGCCGCGCGGATCGGCCGGCCCAGCGAGTCCCGCCGGTCCGTGGGGACGCCCGAGAGCCTGTCAGGGTGATGGATGGTCGCGGCGGCGACCGGCGTCGCGTCGAGCGCGGGGCGCAGCTCCAGCGGCTGGTCGCGCTCCTTGCAGCCGGCCGCGTGGGCCAGGCACAGGAGGCCAAGCACCGCGGCGGCCCCGGAACGATGAAGAGAGGAGTGCACGGTGCCGCCCCCATCGCACGCCACGTGCCACCGCGTGCGTCCGGGGCGATCCCGCGACCGCGGCCCGGCGCGGTGCAGGACGCGCGCCCGGATGCACGGATTGCGCGTCGCTCGCTCTCCAGGCGCCGGGGCTCTCCGGCCGGGCGCCTGGGCGCGGGTCACGATTCGCCGGTTTTGTCCTGGGCGCTCTCGCGTGGCGCGGGCCTTGCGAGCGTGAGCGGGTGCCGATGCCCATCAGTGCTCTTGTCATCACCCTCTCGGATGAACCCGGCGCGCGGGAGCGCGCGTGTCGCTCGCTCGCCGGCGAAGCCGCGCTCTCGCTCGGTCTTCCGTCCGGCTCCAGGCTCCCCGCCGTCGCCGACACAGAGACGCTGCTGGCGGGAGAGGAGCTCGTCGAGCGGGTGCTCCGCATCGATGGCGTGGATTTCGTCGACGTGGTGTCGGTCGACTTCTCCGATCTGGAGGCATGATGGAACGCCGTGAATTCCTGAGGTACTCCGCGATGAGCGCGGCGACCGTGGCCGCTACCCGGCTCGCGCTGGGCAAGGACGGGGTCGCCGCCGCCGAGGCCGCGCCCGCGGCGCACGCCACCTCCGACGTGGTCTGGAACAAGGCGCCATGCAGGTTCTGCGGCACCGGCTGCCACGTGCAGGTGGGCGTGAAGGGGGGCCGCGTGGTCGCGGTCGCGGGCGACCAGAGCGCGGACGTCAACAAGGGCCTGCTCTGCGTGAAGGGGTACCACGTCGGCCTCGCCCTCTACGGCAGAGACCGGCTGACCAGGCCGCTGCTCCGAAAGAACGGCAAGCTCGAGCCCATCGGCTGGGACGAGGCCATCGAGATCATCGCCCGGCGCGCGACGCAGAACCCGGCCGGCTTCGCGCTCTACGGCAGCGGCCAGTGGACGATCCCCGAGGGGTACGCCGCGAACAAGCTCGTGAAGGCGGGGCTCGGGAACAACCAGATCGACCCGAACGCGCGCCTCTGCATGGCGTCGGCGGTGACGGGCTTCCTCTCGACCTACGGCGTGGACGAGCCGGCCGGCTGCTACGAGGATCTGGACAGGTGCGATGTCCTGCTCATGTGGGGGAACAACCCCGCCGAGATGCACCCCGTTCTCTTCTCGCGCGTCGTCGACCGGCGCTCGCGGGGCGAGCAGGTGCTGCTCATCGATCTAACGACGCGGCGCACGCGCACCTCGGCCTTCTGCCAGCACACGCTGTACTTCAAGCCGAACACCGATCTCGCGATCGCGAACGGCATCGCGCACCTGCTCGTCGAGCGCGGGACGTTCGACCGGGCGTTCGTCGAGAAGTTCTGCAACTTCCGCCAGCGGACCGAGCACCCGACCCTCGACGGGCGGCCGATGAGCTTCGCGGAGTACAGGGCGGCGCTCGCCGAGTACACGCCGGAGCGGGTGGAGGCGATCTCGGGCGTCGCCGCGAAGGACATCCGGATGCTGGCGGATCTCTTCGGGCGCCGCGATCTGCGGATCACGAGCCTCTGGTGCATGGGGATGAACCAGCACACCCGCGGCACCGCGATCAACGACCTGGTGCACGGCGTGCACCTCCTCAGCGGGCATTTCGGCAAGCCGGGCGACGCCCCGACCAGCCTGACCGGCCAGCCGTCGGCCTGCGGCACGGTGCGCGAGGTCGGCACCCTCGCCAACGGGCTCCCCGGCGGCCTGGTCGTCACGAACGGTGAGCACCGGCAGAAGGCGGAGCACCTCTGGAACCTGCCCGAGGGGAGGATCAACGCGAAGCCCGGCTACCACACGGTCGACCTCTGGAAGCGCTTCTCGACCCCGAAGGAGCAGGGGGGCGACATCGACACCATCTGGGTGATGGTGACCAATCCAGGCCAGTCGTTGCCGAACACGAACGAGCTCTTCGACCCGAGCCGCAAGATCCCCGGCAAGTTCCTCATCGTGTCCGACGTCTACCCGACGGCCACGGTGCGCGCCGCGGATCTCGTCCTGCCCTCGGCCATGTGGGTCGAGAAGAACGGGATGTTCGGCAACTCCGAGCGGCGCACGCAGCAGTGGTTCAAGATGGTCAATCCGCCCGGCGAGGCGCGGGATGACGCATGGCAGATCATCGCCGTGGCGCGCAAGCTCCACGACATGGGCTTCGCCGGGATGAAGGACAAGGACGGGCGTTTCCTGTTCGACGTCCGGAAGGACGGCAAGGAGGTGCCCGTCTGGGACTACCGGCATTACCACGACG
Source organism: Sorangium sp. So ce1153 (assembly GCF_051521595.1). Classification (NCBI taxonomy): domain Bacteria; kingdom Pseudomonadati; phylum Myxococcota; order Polyangiales; family Polyangiaceae; genus Sorangium; species Sorangium sp. So ce1153. The sequence continues at coordinate 8,085,391 of NZ_CP150361.1, read as the reverse complement.
TCAACGTCGACGAGCACCTCTTCGAGGAGTACCGCAAATTCACCCGCTTCAAGCACAAGGACCTCGCGCCCTACCGCGAGTACGTCAAGGCGCGGGGCCTGCGCTGGCCTGTGGTCGAGCAGCCCGACGGCTCGTGGCGGGAGACGCGGTTCCGCTTCTCGAGGTTCGACGATCCTTATGTCACGAAGGACGAGATCCAGTTCTACCACTCGGTGACCCGGGATGACCGGGCGCTCATCTGGTTTCACCCCTACGAGCCGCCGCCCGAGTCGCCCGACGGCGACTATCCCTTCTGGCTGTGCACGGGCCGCGTGCTCGAGCACTGGCACACGGGCTCGCTCACCATGAGGATACCCCAGCTCCAGCGGGCGATGCCGCAGTCGTACCTGGAGATGAACCGCGAGGACGCGCGGAAGCTCGGCGTCGCCGACGGGGAGGTCGTGGTCCTGGAGAGCCGGCGCGGCGCGCTCGAGCTGCCGGTCTGGATCGAGGGCCGGGGCGCGCCCCCACCTGGCACGGTGTTCGTGCCGTTCTTCGATGAGACGGTGATGGTGAACCGCGCGACGCTCGAGGCGCACGATCCGCTCTCGAAGCAGCCGGACTACAAGAAGTGCGCGGTCCGGATCCGGCGCAAGGCGCAGGGCAAGCAGGGAGAGGCGCGATGAGGCGCGCCCGCGGCCTGCACGTCGGCCTCGCGGCGGTCGTCGCCATCACGGCGGCGGGCTTCTTCTCGGGGCTCCGCGGCACAGATCGCGGGGTGGCGGCGCTGCGCGGCGATCCGCCGCCGCCGGCCGCGAGCGTCGAGGCGCGCGGCTATGCCGACATGCGCGAGCGCGCGTACGGCCCGAACGCGGGCATGTACGAGGGCGCCTTCGCCCGGCTGGAGGCGGCGGACGCCGACCTCTACGCGCCCGTCGAGCAGTCGGAGGCGGACCGCGAGGCGGCGCTCGACAGGCGCGCTTCCCGCCGCGCCTATGACGGCGCGCCGCCCACGATCCCGCACCGCATCGAGCAGCTCGGTGCCCCGGATTGCCTGTCGTGCCACGAGGGCGGGTTGCGCGTCGCGAACCTCACCGCGCCCAGGATGAGCCACCGGCGCTACGAGAGCTGCACGCAGTGCCATGTCGTCGGCGACGACCCGAGGCCGCTCGCGGAGACGCCGCCGGCGCCCGACAACAGCTTCGCGGGCATGGAGTCGCCGCGGCGGGGAGCCCGCGCCTACGAGGGCGCCCCGCCCACGATCCCGCACCCGACGCTCATGCGCTCGGAGTGCTCGAGCTGCCACGGGGTTCACGGCGCCCTCGGCATGCGCTCGACGCACCCCTATCGGCAGAGCTGCACCCAGTGCCACGCCCCCTCGGCCGAGCTGGATCAGCGCGCGCCCAGGCCCCTCGGCGCTTGGCCGCCGCCGAGCATGGGAGCGGACAGGCCATGATCGCCGGGATGCCGAGGATGCGCCGGCGGGATCTGCTCCGGATCTTCGCGCCGGGACCCGGTGCGCCGCGGGGCTCGACGGCGGCGCCAGCGGCGCCGTCCTCGACCGCGCCGGCGGTGTCCTTCTCGCTCGAAGCCTTCTATGCGCAGCGGGAGGGCTCCGGGGCGGCCGCGGGGCAGACCATCCCCACCTTCGACGTCACCGCCCGCGCCGAGCTCCCCGCGCCTCGCGCCGGCGCCGGCTGCGGCCTCTGCGTCGAGGTCTGTCCCGCGCCGGTCAACGGCTTCTCGGTCGTCCAGCGCGCCCTGCCAGGAGGAGCCACACGCCATGGTTGAGACGGAGGTCGATCCCGAGATCCCGCTCCCGCCCTTGCAGGAGGCGGCGCTCGACGAGGCGACCCTCGATCGGCTCTTTCTCGACATCGCCGAGGCCGCGGAGCTCGTCTCGGTGTCGCTCAAGGCCGACGCGACGGCCCGCGCCGGAGACGTGCCGAGGGCCGGGAGAGACGAGCTCGTCCTCGCCCGCCGCGCGCTCCGCGATGGGACGGCGCTCGGCGCGCAGATCCGTTATCGCTTCGCGGGCTCGGAGTGGTGTGACACGCTGCTCCGGATGCCGTCCGGCGTGCGCCTCGTGCGCGTCCGGATGGAGGACGCCCTGGGCGCGTGCGCTGCGCCCACGTCGCTCCGTGGTGCCACGAGAAGAGAAAGAGAATGAAATACGGAGGCACAGCGGAGAGAAAAGAGGAAGACCAGCTCCATGTGCGCTGTGGTCCTCTCGTCGTCTCACCGGGGCAGAGCCGGGGGAGCGGGCGATGCGGGGCGCTCGGAGGTCCGGCCTCAGAGGCCGACGGTGGCGCGGAAGAACTGGCCACTTCCCTCGATGACGTAGCTCCCTGAGGCGAACGGGACGAAGATCGAGCCGCCCTGGCGGAGGTCGCGGGCCGCGCCGCGCGCGTCGACGAGCGCGGCCTGTCCCCGCGTGCACAGCACGATCTCCGGGCCGCGCCGCTCGTCCGTCTTCCAGGAAGACGCGGCGTCGAGCTCGATGCGAGAGAGCCGGAACTCCGGCGCGGGGGTGTCGTAGAACGACTCCGCGCCGGCCTGGCGCGGCACGACGGGCTCGACGCGCCACGGCGAGAAGTCGAGGACGCGCACGAGCTCATCGACGTTGACGCGCTTCGGCGTGAGCCCGCCGCGGAGCACGTTGTCGGAGCTCGCCATGATCTCGATCCCGACCCCCTGCACGTAGGCGTGCAGCCGGCGCGGCGGCAGGTAGAGCGCCTCGCCGGGCTCGAGGTGAACGTCGTTGAGCAGGAGCGCGATCGCGACGCCGACGTCGCCCGGGTAGAGCTCGTGCAGGCGGAGCGCCCAGCCGCAGGCCCTCGCGAGCCATCCGCCGGCCTGCGCGCGCGCCCGGCACGCCTCGACCACCGAGGCGACGAGCTCCCGCCGCGCCGCCGGATCGAGCCCGAGGAGGCCCTGGACGAGGCGCGAGACGGCGGCCGCGTCGACCGGCGCGGCGCCGCGGGGGACGAGCGCTTCCCCGGGGCCTCGGGCGAGGAGCTCGAAGACCTCCGGCAGGGCCGCGGCCGGCCGGAAGCCGCAGAGCGCGTCGAAGGGGGTGAGCGCGCAGATGAGCTCGGGCTTGTGGTGCGGGTCGCGGTAGGTGCGCTCGGGGGCGTCCACCGGGATGCCGGCCGCGTTCTCCGCGTCGAACCCGCGCCGCGCCTGCGCCTCGTCCGGGTGAGCCTGGAGCGACAGGGGCTGATCGGCCGCGAGCACCTTGAGCAGGAAGGGGAGCCGCGCGCCGAAGCGATCGATCGTCGGCCCGCCCAGGAAGGCTCCCGCGCGGCTGGCGATCGCGTCGATGAGGCGCTCTCGGCCGCCGTCGACCTCGATGCACGAGGAGGCTGCCGGGTGGGCTCCCATCCAGAGCTCGGCCTGAGGCCCGTCGGAAGGCCCCTGTCCGAGCAGCGCCGCGATGGCGCCTCGCGAGCCCCAGGCGTACTCCTGAACACGGTTCTCGAGCGAAAACATGGCTGGCTCCTGTGCGGCGCACCCTACCTGACGGCCCGGGCGAAGTCAGCGATCGAGCGCGTGGGCGATGCCGCTCTCCGGCGTCCCCCGCGTGACAAGGCTGCTGAGGTCGACCCCGAGCTCGACCAGGGTCTGGGCGATCTTGTCGGCGCCGGTGGCGTCGGTGGCTGACGCGGCGCGCGGCTCCGCTTTACGTGGTCCGGCGAGCGACCTACGCTCGGCGCATGACAACGACCAAGGACGCTTCGAGGTTCACGCCCATCCTGGCGAGGCTGCGCGACGCCGTGCTGGCCTACCCCGAGGCGGTGGAGGAGTTCCCCTGGGGCGACCGGGTCGCCAAGGTGCGCGGGAAGATCTTCGTGTTCCTCAACACGCACGAGGGGAAGCTCGTCGTGACCACGAAGCTCCCGCAGTCTGGCGAGGCTGCGCTCATGCTGCCGTTCGCCGAGCCGACCGGGTACAACCTGGGCAAGAGCGGGTGGGTGACGGCGCGCTTCGGGCCGAAGGACAGGGTGCCCGAGTCGATGCTGCTCGAGTGGATCGAGGAGAGCTACCGCGCGGTGGCGCCGAAGCGGCCTTTGCAGGTGCTGGACGGCGCGGCTGCGGCCCCCGGGAAGAAGGGCGCTGCGGCGAAGGTGGCGTCGGGCAGGAGGGCGGCGCCGGCAACGAAGGCAGCGCCGGGGGAGAAGGTCGCTCCGGCGAGGAGGGCGGCGCCGGGGAAGAACGGGTCGCCAACCAAGAAGGGAGCGCCGGCGAAGAAGGGTGTGCCGGAGAAGAAGGGGGCGCCGGCGAAGAAGGCTGCGCCCGAGAAGAAGGGGGCGCCGGTGAAGAAGGCTGCGCCCGAGAAGGGGGCGCCGGCGAAGAGGGCTGCGCCCGAGAAGAAGGGGGCGCCGGTGAAGAAGGCTGCGCCCGAGAAGAAGGCTGCGCCCGAGAAGAAGGCTGCGCCCGAGAAGAAGGCTGCGCCCGAGAAGAAGGCTGCGCCGGTGAAGAAGGCTGCGCCCGAGAAGGGGGCGCCGGCGAAGAGGGCTGCGCCCGAGAAGAAGGCTGCGCCCGAGAAGAAGGCTGCGCCCGAGAAGAAGGCTGCGCCGGTGAAGAAGGCTGCGCCCGAGAAGGGGGCGCCGGCGAAGAAGGCTGCGCCCGAGAAGAAGGCTGCGCCCGAGAAGAAGGCTGCGCCCGAGAAGAAGGCGGCTCCCGCGCCGCGAGCGCAGACCTCCCGGAAGCGCGGCTAGCGGCGTGCTCTCGACCGCTCACGCCTGCACACCCACGGAACGACATCGATGCGACAAAGCGAGCAGTCCCGGGAAGCGTCATCGGATCCACGCCAGCCCGCCGCGCGGCGTCCCGCGCCGCGCTGGCGCCGGCTCCGGGCCCTCGTGCTCGCCAGCGCGGTGCTTTACCTCATCGTGGTCGCATCGCTCTGGCTCGCCCTGCCCATCGTGGGCGACCGGTGGTGGCCTGGGACGCTCTTTCTCTTCGGCCCCCGCCAGGTCATCGCCCTCCCGCTCCTCGTGATCGTGCCCGCCGCGCTCCTCGTGCAGCGCCGCGCGCTCATTCCGGCGGCGCTCGCGTCGGTGATCGTGGTCGGCCCCATCCTGGGGTTCTCTGTCTCGCTCCGGGCCCTCGTCGGAGGGGCGGACCGCGGCGACCTGCGCGTCGCGTCCTTCAACACAGGCAGCCGCGCCATGAGCATGGAGCGACTCAAGGGCTTCGTGTCCGAGGCCCGGCCCGACGTGCTCGCCCTTCAGGAGTGCTCGATACCCGAGCCGGAGCTGGCAGCAGCCTTTCCGGGGTGGTTCGTCCACGTCGACCGCGGGATGTGCCTCGTGAGCCGGCACCCTCTCCTCAAGGCCGAGTCCAGGGACCGCAGCGACGTGTGGCGTGAAGGTGGCCACGGCGCCATCCTCCGTTACGCGATCGCGCTGCCGGACCGTGCGGCCGGTGCGGCTCCGGTCGGCTCTTCCGGCCCCGGCGCCGCGCCGGAGGCGCCCCGGCCAGCCGCGCAGGCGCCCCCTGGCGCGCGCACCTTCAGCCTGCTCAACCTGCACCTGGAGACGCCCCGCGAGGCGATCGAGGCGCTGATGCACGGCCTCTGGAAGCAAGCCGCGGAGCACGACCGGGTCATCGCGTTGCGCACCTGGGAGTCCGAGCTCGCGAGGAAATGGGTCGACGAGGCACCTTATCCGGCCGTCATCGTCGGCGACCTCAACATGCCCGTCGACAGCGCCATCTACCGGCGCTTCTGGGCGGGCTTCGAGAACGCGTTCTCCCGCGCCGGGCTCGGGTTCGGCGCGACGAAGCGGACGCGCTGGTTCGGTATCCGCATCGACCACGTGCTCGCGGGGCCGGGCTGGACGACCGAGCGCGCGTGGATCGGCCCTGATCTCGGCTCGGACCACCTCCCCATCCTCGCCGACCTGCGCTGGACCGGTGGCGCGCCCGGGGGAGACGCCCAGCGCTAGAGTCCACCTCCGTTCACCGGCGACGGCGGCGCGGCACCCGCGCGCGTCAGGAGCGGCCCGGGGCGCTGACCGGTCCGATTTGTGAGCCGCGGCGCCGCGCGAGAGGCACTGTTGCTTGGAGGCTGCTCCACGGTGTGCGCACGCTCACTCGGCAGCGAGGAGCAGCGCGCCGCCATGGGGCGATCCGGCAAGGAGCAACGAGCAGGAAGCGTATGTCCCACATCGCCTCTTGACGCGACGCAGGAGCACCGGAGGCGTCAGTAAGGCTCCGCCTGACGCCCGAGATGCCGAAAGAAAAGTTTACCTCGGTTGCACATCATGGGGAGTTGAAATTCACGTTTCGAGACATGGCAGAAGTGTGTTACTAGATCTCATGCTTCTTTCCCCGCTCCTGGAGGTCGTCTCCGGGGTTGCGGGTGTTATCAGGTTTACTTAGCCAGGAACTGGTCGCGAGTCGGCACCTTACGTTCGGCTCCCGCGACGCTCGTCACTTGCGGCCTCATCGCCCCGGCCCGTTGCCCGGTCCCGGGCGTCCGGGCCTGCTGGGCCCGGGGAGGCCAGAAGAGCGTACCGCGAGGGACTGTCTTGCTCCGACTCACCATCTCTCCTGGCGTTCCTTGGGAGGACAGAATGAAGAGCTCGCTTTTGGGGATGCTTGCGGATTCGGGCTTCCGGCTTGGGCTGTGCGTCGCTGCGGTGCAGGCGGCCACGCTGTGCAGCTGCGTGGCGTCGTCGGAGGACACGGGCCAGAGCGATGAGGTCGAGGTCACGGACGAGGAGGCGTTCGCGGCCACCGCGAGGCCGGTGGACACGCACGGCAGGCTCCAGATCGTGGGCAAGGAGCTCCGGAACCAGTACAACGCCCCGGTCCAGCTGAGGGGCATGAGCCTGTTCTGGAGCCAGTGGGGCGGCTCGTTCTACAACGCGAACGTCGTCAACTCGATCGCGGACAGCTGGGGGGCGACCGTCGTCCGCGCCGCGATGGGCGTCGAGTCGGGCGGATACCTCACGAACCCCGCGGCCGAGAAGGCCCGGGTGAAGGCCGTCGTGGACGCGGCGATCGCCAAGGGCATCTACGTGATCATCGACTGGCACGATCACAGCGCCTCGTCTCACACGGCGCAGGCCAAAGCGTTCTTCACGGAGATGGCACAGACGTACGGTAACCAGCCCAACGTCCTCTTCGAGATCTTCAACGAGCCGGACGGCGAACCCTGGAGCGAGATCAGGACCTATGCGAACGAGGTGATCGCCGCGATCCGCGCCACGGGCTCGAACAACGTGATCATCGTCGGCACGCCGACCTGGTCGCAGGACGTGGACATCGCCGCCAACAACCCCATCACCGGCTACTCGAACATCGCGTACACGCTCCACTTCTACGCCAACACGCACCGGGACAGCCTGCGCGCCAAGGCGCGGACGGCGATGGACAAGGGCCTGGCCCTGTTCGTGACCGAGTTCGGCACCTGCGACGCCTCCGGGAACACCGGGCTCAACCTCACCGAGTCCCAGACCTGGATCAACTTCCTGAACACCAACAAGATCAGCTGGGCCAACTGGTCGCTGTTCGACAAGAACGAGACGGCGTCCGCGCTCGTGCCCGGCGCCAGCACCAGCGGCCCCTGGCCGGACGCGCAGCTCACCGAGTCGGGCAGGTGGGTCAAGGCAAGGATGCTGGAAGGCAGCGGCGGCTCCGGCGGCAGCAGCAGCAGCAGCAGCAGCGGGACGGGCGGCAGCGGCGGCGCGGGCGGCAGCGGCGGCGCGGGCGGCAGCGGCGGCACGGGCGGCGGGACCACGACCTCCGGCTTCCAGTTCACCGTGCCGTACTCGAGCGTCAACCGCTGGTGGATCCAGGTGAAGGTCGTCGAGCCGGGGCACACCATCCGCAGGGTCACCGCGAAGGTGAACAGCAACACCTATGAGCTCCCCCTTCAGTCGTGGGGCGAGTACGCCATCAGCAAGGAGGTCCCCGCGGGCACGCGGGTGGTCTTCACGGCCACCGACGAGCGAGGCACCTCCGCGACCCACACGTCCAACCCCTGGCCGTGAGGTACCTCCCGCGGCGCGAGTAGCTCAGGAAGGCCCCCGCGGGGGCCTTCCTCGTTTCGAGCGAGCGCCGCCGCCGGGCGGCGATGCCTGGAAAGCCGCGGACCCCCCGCGAGCGCGCGGCGGCCCGGAGCTCAGCGCCGGGCCGCCGGAACGGCCGCGGCGAGGTTGCCGCCGACCGCCGTCCGGAGCTCGGCGAGCGCGGTCCGGTAGTCGCGCACGAGGCGCAGGAGCTTGACCCGCGCGGCGTCACGACGCTCTTCGAGGCTCAGCGCCTCCAGCGCGTTGATCTGGCGATTGTCGAGCGCGCGCGCGACCTCGACCCCGGCGCGCTCGGCGGCCGGGAGCGCGCGGGCCCTGAACTCCTCGACCAGCGCCCCCGCCGCGCGCACCTCCCGGAGCCGATCGCGCACCTCCCGCGCGACCCGCTGGACCTCCGCGGCGAGCATCCGCTCGGCCGCGACCGCGTCCGCGTCCGCGGCCTTGATCGCGCTGGAGTGCGTGTCGAAGAGCGGCAGCTCGAGCCCCGCCTCGAACGTCCAGCCGAGCGGGTCGCGCGTGGCGGGCGTGAACTCGTAGCCGACCTCGATGAACGAGAGCCACGGCCAGCGCAGCGCGCGCGCGAGCGAGCCCTCCGCGCCCGCGGCGTCGACCTCGGCGGCCGCCGTCGCGATCTCCGGGCGGCTCCGCAGCGCCGCCTCGACCAGCGCGTCCTCGGGCAGGAGCGCGACGAGCGGCGCCGACCCGAGCGGCTCGCCCACGAGGCGCACCGGCGCGTCGGGGTCGAGCCCGACCCGCTCGAGCAGCGCCCCGAGCGCGGCCCGGCGGCGCGCGCGCGGCTCGGCGCTCTCCTCCGCGGCCACCGCGGCCGCCAGCGCCGTCATCGACTCGTCGACGGCCGTCCCGCGCGCGGCGCCGACCAGCGCTCGCTGCTCGTCCGCGAGCTTCCGGCGCGTCGCGGCGACCGCGTCGAGCGCCTCGATCTCGGCGTCGATCAGCAGCACGTCGTCGAACAGCCAGCGGACCTCGGCCTCGAGCTCGAGCTCCGCGGTCCGCGTCTCCGCGCGCGCGACGGCCACGTCCGCGCGCGCGGCGTCCGCGGTCGCGCCGGCCTCGCCGGGCCTGGGCGGGCGCACGCGGACGGCTGCGCTGATGCGCGGCTCGCGGTCGAGATACTGGTCGAGGCGGATCTGAGAGATGCGGATCTCCGGGTTCCGGTAGGTGCCCGCCGACTCGGCGGCGACGCGCGCCCGGGCCGCGCTCTCGCGCGAGCTCATGGCCGTGAGCGTCGCGCTCCGCTGCTTCGCCATCGCCACCGCGTCGTCGGCGGTGAGCTCGCGCGGCGCGGCCCCGCGCGCCGCCGCTCGGCCCGCGCCCTCGCGCTCGCTCGCCTTCGACTCCGCCTTCGCCGCACGGTACAGCGCGACCGCCCGGTCGCCCGCCTCGAGGCGCGCCGGCGCTGCGCACGCGGCGAGCGAGAGGCACGCGATGGTCGACAGCACCGACAGCGTCCGTGCGCCGATCAGTCTTGCCATGGCAGCTCCAGGAACGAGGGCGCCTCGGCGCCTGCGTCAAACACGACGATCAGGTTGCCGGACGACAGCGAGAGCGAGATCCCCTCGGGCTTCAGGCCCGGGAAGCGCCGCACGAGCAGGGGCGAGAGGACGCCGGCCTGGGGGCGCGGGACGCGGAAGAGCGCCCCCGCGTCGCCGTCGGCGGTGGACGGCGTCGACGTGATCGCGAGCGAGCCGTCCGGGAGGAAACTCAGATCGGAGATCCCGCCCGGCGTGGGCGCGCCGCCGAGCTCGACGTCGACGCGCGCGCGCGCCCACAGCGAGAGCCCGGCACCTTCGAGCCGGTTCGCGTCGAAGAGCGCGCCCGGCGCATCGAGCTTCCAGATGAGCGCGTTGCCCTGCGCGTCGAGCGGCGACTTGAGCCCGAAGTAGAGCGCGCCGTCCCGGTAGGCCATGCCCTCGATCTCGAGCGGGCGCGTGCCGCCCGGCAGCCCGAGCCCCGCGAGGACCGCGGGGCCCGCGGCGTCGAGCAGCTCCGCGAGGTGGACCTCGCCGTCGACGCGGAAGCCCCGGCCGTCCGGCTTCAGCCGGAGCAGCGCGGTGCGCGCCGTCTTGCGCTTGCCCTTCGCGCTGTAGCCCTGCGACGAGAGCAGGTACACGTCGCCGCCGTCGCCCGCCGTGATCGACTCGATGTCGACGAGCTGCTTCACGCCGGTCACCGGCACCGGCTCCGGGGCGACGGCGCCGGCGGCGGACATCGCGAACAGCCAGGGCGCGCCCTCGTCGTCCTCGTCCTTCTGGCCTGTGTCGTCGCTGACGAGCAGGTATCGCCCCTCCGCGGGGCGGGGCAGGACGCCGGACGGCTCGAAGCGCGACCGCTGCCGCAGCGCGGCCGGGACCGTCATGCGGAGCGTCTCGGCGCCGGCGCGCTGCGCCGCCGCGGGCACGACCGGCGACGCCGACGCCGCGGGGTCGCCCTGCGCGGCCTGCGCGACGGGCACGGCGGGCAAGCCCGGCGCGGCGGGCAAGCCCGGCGCGGCAGGCCCCGTCGGGCGCTCGAAGGTGACCTCGAACGCCTGACCGGCGAGTAGATCGACCGGCTGATCGAGCGCGATCTGGACGTCGCGGCCCCACGCCGGGAGGTTCAGCGAGGCCCAGCAGCGCGTCGGCAGCTCGAGCACCACCGGGCCGACCGTGACGGCCCTGCCGATGAGCGGCGCCCCGCTCCGGCCGCGCACCCAGGCCTTCGCGACGTAGCCCGCCTGGACATCGAGCGCCGCGCGCTCCGGGACGCAGGCGACGATCCGGCCCCTCGAGCTGACGATCTCGACGATCGGATCGCCCGGCACGGCCACGTCGCCCGGCCGTTTGCGGATCGCGGAGACGCGCCCGGCGTGCGCCGCGCGCAGCACGGTCTGGGAGCGCAGCTGCTCGAGCTGCTCGATGTCCCGCCTCGCCACCGCGAGATCCGCCTCGATCTTCGCCGTCTGCGGGCCCGCCTGCTCGCGGAGCTTCCTCCGGCGATCCTCGGCCGCCGCGATCTGCGTGCGCAGGAGCTGGATGGTGCGGGGCTTCTCGCGCGCGATCGCCGCGACGCCTGCGCGCTGCACGTCGAGCGAGCCCAGATCGTCGATGCTCGCCTGGCGGTCATCGACCATCCGCTTCACCCGGGAGATCTCGCCGGCGAGCACCTCGCCCTCGGCGCTCGCGCGGCGCTGCTCTTCGACCTCCCGCGCGAGATCGCGCTGCAGCCCCTCGACGTTCGTCGCGATCTCCTCCTCGAGCCGCGCGACCTCCGCGGGGATCATCGCCTGGAGGCGCGCCTCCTCGGCGCGCGCCACCGCGAGCTCGGCGTCGACCGAGCCGCTCTCGAGCGTGACGATCACCTGGCCCGGCGCCACCTCGGCCCCGACCTCGACGTCGATCGACTTCACGCGCCCGGCCTCGATGACGGCGATAGCCTCGATGTCGGCCTGCGCGAAAGCGAGGATTCCGTCGCTCGGTCCCGCGGAGAAGTGCAGCCACGCCGCGAGGCCGAGCGTGCCCAGCATGGTGAGCGCGGGGACCGCGGCGGAGAGCGCCGCTCTGGTTCGGCCGGAGAGGTTCATTGATCAGAGGTCCAGCGTCGGTTCCTGGAGCATCAAGCTCACGTCCTCCACCCCGGGCACCCCCTGCAGGCTCGTCACGAGCTGGACCCGCAGATCGGGGTGGTGCACGCTGATCTGGTAGGCGTGCTCCATGACGGTGCCCTGCGCGGCCTCGCGCAGGGTCACGAGCGAGAAGGTGCGGCAGTGCTCGCGGAGGATGCGCGCGATGCTGCCGGCGATCTCCGCGCCCGCCTGCCCGGCCGGCGCGACGAACCGCAAGAGCCCGTCCGGCTGCCGGCGCGACCCGTACCCGGTCACGTGCAGCAGCAGCGACGCGGCCGAGAACATCACCGCGCCGGCGATCGCCGCGCCGTAGGCCTGCGCGCCGCTCGCCATCCCGATCGCGAGCGACGCGAAGACGAACACGACGTCGCGCGGGTCGCGCATCGTCGTGCGGAACCGGATCGCCGTGACGCCCCCCGCGACCCCGATGCCGGCCGCGATGTTGTTGCCGACGGCGAGCATCAGCGTGCACGTGATGATGCTGCCCATCGCCATGCTCTGGACGATGGTCCGCGAGTACGAGAGGCCGCGGAACGTGAGCATGTAGACGCCCGCGATGCCCTGCGTGAGCCCGAAGGCGACGAGGAGGGCGACGACCGCCCGGCGCCACTCGACCGTCCCGCCGTTCGACAGGGTCGACAGCCAGTCCATCACGGCTGCAGCCCTCCGTCGAACCGGGCCGCGCGCGCTTCCGGGAGCGTGAGCTGCGCGTTGACGCCGTAGCAGTACTTGGAGAACGAGCGCCGGACGAGCTCGAGGCGCCGCACGAGCGCCGCCATCCACGGCGGGGGCCTGCGCTCGAACTTGAGCTCGAGGACGCAGACCGGCTCGGGCGTCGCGGTCTGGACCGGGTGGTCGACGGGGCGCCACCCGCGGGCTGGCGCCTCGAGGTCGAGCGTGTCCCGGCGCTGGCACACGATCTTCCGATCGAACGTCAGGCGCGCGTAGGTGTCGATGGTGCTCTCGTACGCCTCGCGCTCGTAGTCGATGAGCAGCACGGGCCGGAGATCGTGGCGGTGGACCGCGCCGAGGAACTTGTCCGCACCCTTCCGCGCGTTCGGCGCGAGCTTGTCGAGCGCGGCGGGGCGGCCGCGCTCGAGCAGCTCTTGCCAGCCGGCCGCCGGCGTCACCGCGCGCGATTTCACGATGACGTCCTGCACCCGCCGCTTCACCTCGAGGAAGACCGGGCTGGTCTTCCCGGGGTAGCTGCGCACCCGCACCTTGAAGCGGTCCCGCTGCTCGCGGTCGTTGGCCCAGTAGAGGTGAAACCCGCTCGTGTCGAGGTAGAGCGAGCGGATGCGGTAAACGCCGTCCGCGTCTGCGTACCGATCCCGCCGGCAGATCCCGCGCACCGCGTCCCGGATCGCCGGCACGAGCCGCTCGGGCACCAGGTACTTGAACTCGTATCGTTCGATGACGTCCAGGATTCGGCCCTCCTCGACCGTCAAGGCCAAGCCTGCGACGCCGGCGCGCACGTCGCAGAATTGTTACGGTAGTTAAGTTATGATGACACAAATGCGACCGCACGCCGCAAGCGGAATCCTGCGCAAGCCACGGAAATCTCCGTGCTTTCCCCGTGCATTCCATTGGCCCCGCAGAGCTACAGCAGGAGCGATGGTGCGCCGCTCAGCGCAACTCGGGCTCGCGCTGGCGCTGCTCGCCTCGGGCTGCCAGGGCTCGACGCCGCCGCCCGCCGTGCGGACCTCGGGCTGCCCCCGCTGCGGCGGGGTCACGCAGGCAGGCGCGCTGCCGCGGGGCGACCTCGACGAGTGCTCGGGCGCCGTCGCCGGCAGCACGCACCCGGACGTACTTTACCTCCACAACGACTCCGGCGACGGCCCTCGCTTCTTCGCGATCGGGCTCGGCGGCGCGCTGCGGGAGGAGATCGAGGTGGCGGGCGTGGAGGCGATCGACTGGGAGGACGTCGCGCGCGGGCCGTGCGGCGCGGGCGACGGCAGCTGCCTGTTCTTCGGCGATATCGGCGACAACGACCGCGAGCGCGACGGCTATGCGATCTACGAGGTGAGGGAGCCGGACGCGCTCGGGGGAGCGTCGCGCGCGCTGACCGCGGCGGTGATCCCGATCCAGTACCCCGACGGGAGCAACAACTCGGAGACGCTGCTGGTCCACCCGGTCACCGGGGCGATCACCCTGGTGACGAAGGTGAAGGACGACGAAGCGTCGGGCGTCTACGAGCTCGCGACGAGGCCCGGCCCCGGCGTGCGGGCGACGCTCGTCGAGGCGGGCGCGATCCTGCCGCCGACGGGGAGCGAACGCTTCACCGGGGGCGACGTGCGCGCGGACGGCACGGGCGTGCTGCTCCGGACCTCCACGCACGTCTTCTTCTATCCCATGACGCCGGACCAGACCGTGGCGCAGGCGCTGGCCGGCATGCCCTGCCAGATGCCGGTGGCCGACGAGGAGCAGGGGGAGGCGGTCGCGTGGCTGCCGGGCGGATGGGACTACGTGACGATCGGCGAAGGCAAGCAGGCGCCGATCCACCGCGTCTCCTGCGAGGCGCCCTGAGCGGCGTCGCCCTCGTGCGCGCGCCCGGCCGGACCGCCGCGTCGGACGGGCCGGGGCGCGCGGCGGGGCTCCTCAGTCGCCGCGCGCCGCGCCGTCGAGGAGGCGCTCCATGCGAGCGCGCATGCCCGAGAGATCGCGCTTGAGGACCTCCAGGTCCGCCCTCCAGTCGAGCAGCTCGGGCCCGTGCGGGCCCTCCTCATGCTCAGCGTCTTGTCGGGATCCCACGGGATGAGGCGGAACGTGCCCGAGGTGGGCTCTTCGTAGAAGAAGAAGTTGTGGTTGGTGCTGGGGCCGTCCTCGCCGACATAGAAGGTCGTGACGCCGTCCCAGTTCAGGATCGTCGTCGACGGCCATGTAGCGTTTCCGTGTAGAGACCGCAGGTGGTGCGCTCGTGGACGTGGGTGGGGTCGCGTATCATCGCATGAAGGTTCAGGCGCTTCTGCCGGTAGAAGCGCTGGTGCCCTCGTGATAACAACGCGATATGATTGCGATCTACACGCCACGACGCGCGAGCATGGTTTTCTTGAGCCTCTTGCTGCTCGGCTGCGGCGACAGCGAGGACGACGGGAAGGGCAGCGGCGGCGCCGGCTCCGCCAGCACGAGCGCCGGCGCCGGCGGGGGAGGGGGGAGCGGGGGAGAAGGCGGCAGCGGAGGTGGCCCGGCAAGCCTCGACCCGCGCGTCGAGGCGTGCTTGCGGATCAACGCCTGTGACGCGGACGGCGGGACGCCGCTGGGCATCCACGCCTGCCTCGGCCACGAGCTCGATCAGCGATGGGCGTGGGCGACCACCGGGCCGAGGAGCCTCGGCCTCGCGGCCATGGACTGCAAGCTCGCGGCGGCCGACTGCGCCGGCGTCCGCGCGTGTACGCCGGCCGCCGAGGCGTTCGCCGAGGCATGCAGGGACAAGGCCGGCGCCGACCTGTGCGAGGGCGATACATGGGTCTTCTGCGACGAGCTGGGCGCGCCGCTCGCCGCGATGGACTGCGCGGCCGCCGGGCTCTCCTGCTCGTCGGATTTCGTCGCCGGGTGCGGCGCCGAGCCGTGCGATTACGCCACCACGTCACCCTCGTGCGACCCCGCGGACAGCGACGTGCTCATCGAGTGCAGCGCCGCCGGCGTCCTGACCCGGGTCCACTGTCCGAGCCAGTACAACCTGGTGCTGGTGAACAGCACCGAAGGGGAGAAGGTCTTCTCGATCGCCGGGGAGACCTGCGGCTTCGACGAGCAGCGCGGCGCCTTCGGCTGCGTGGGCACGGGCGAGGCGTGCAGCTTCTTTTCCCAGCAGTGCGACGGCGCCGTCCTGGAGACCTGCGCGGGCGGCAAGCTGAGCCGCCGCGACTGCGCCGCCGAGGAGCCGGACGGCCAGGGCTGCGGCTTCATCCAGAGCGGGCAGTTCGCCGGCGCGGCCTCTTGCGGGCTGGTCGGCGGCGCGTGTGACCTCGGCGACAACGAGGCGTGCGACGGGGCGGTCCTCCGTTTCTGCGACCTGGGGAAGCCCGCAGAGGTCGATTGCCGGGCGGCGGGCTACACCGGCTGCGCCACGGCCGAGCAGGGCGGGCGCACCGTCGCTCACTGCACGCCGTGAGGACGCCCCCAGATCTCTCCGCAGATGGCGCCCGGCGAGGAGGCGCTTGATCGGGCCGACGACTGCTCACGCGCGAAGGCCCTTCTCGGCCGTGAGGGTGTGTCGGCCCATTCACAAGATGTCCGGAGCGCGAGGTGGGCAGTGTGATCCCCTACCTGTTCCATGACGCTGTCGTGCCCACGTGCTGCGCGAGCTTCGCTGATCCGACCGCGCTCGGATTTCATGAGGAGCGACGGGAGCCCTGTGCCATGGTGCCCGCCTGGCCTTCCGTGAAAGCGGAGCAACCTTGACAGCGGAGCGGCCCTTTGCGCTCCCGGGCCCCGCTCGCCACGTACACGGAAGGCCGCCCGGAAAGAACCGCATGCTCAAGGTGCCCGACCTCCTCGCCGTCCTCCAGCAGATCGTGCGACGGGCCATGGCCATCCCTCCTCGGGCGCCGCGCGGCAGCCTGCTCCTCCGTGAGGGGCGCCGCTTCGCGGTCCGGGCGCTCCTGGGGTTTGACGGGCTGCGCGCGCATGCGCTGTACGTGCCGGCTGCTGCGGCGCTCGCCGGCGGCGGCGCCGCGCTCGCCCCGGAGGCGGCGCCTGACGCGGCGCGCGGGGGTTGCGTCGTCGACGCGCACGCATGGTACCGGGCGTACTCGCCTGGCCCCGTCGCGACCGAAGGCACGATTCCCGAGGGCGCAGGCGTGCTTGTCGCGCCCATCCAGGTGTGCGGAGAGCTCGTTGGCTACCTCGCCATCGAGCAGCCGACCCTGCAGCCGCCGGACGCGGAGCGCCGCGCCATGATCGAGAGCATCGCGGACGCCGCCGGCGACGCGCTGGAGCGGAACAGGCTCTATGACGACAAGGCGAGATCAGCGCAGGAGATCCGCCTGTTCGAGAAGCTGCTGAACGCGGCGGGCACGACGGTCGAGCTGCACGACCTCATCGAGACCATCGCCCATGGCATCAAGAGCGTGCAGCTCGATCCGGACTGGAAGGAGGTGGAGCTCTGGGTCCTCGAGGAGGACAGCCCCGCGCCGGACCGGGGCGAGCTCCGCGCCCGCGTGTACCGGGCCCCGTCGTCGGAGCCGACGACCTACTGGCAGAACATCCGCGCCGGCGCCGTCAGCGCCGGGCGCCCCCTGGGCGTCGCCGTGGACTTCCGGACCGGGCACGGCGGCGACGGCGAGGGCTCCCAGCGCGCCCTGCTCGACGAGGCGATCCGCCGGCGCATGTCCGGCATCCTCATCGCGCCGGGCAACCCCGAGAGCGCGGAGGAGGCGTTTCGACAGGCAGCGGACGCGGGCATCCCGGTCGTCGTGATCGACGCGCCGCCGATCGCGGGAAGCCGGGCGCAGCTCTACATCGGGACGGACAACGTCGCGTCGGGCAGGCTCGCGGCCGAGATGATGATGCGGCTGCTCCCGGGCGGCGGCGCGGTCGCGGCCCTCGGCGCCGTGGACCTCGCGCGGAACGTCGGCGAGCGCGTCGACGGCTTCCGCGCGGCGGCGCTCGGGCCGCCCCTGTCGAACCTCACGGTGCTGCCGACGATCGCGTGCGACTGGGATCTCGCGAACGGGATGAGGCTCGCTGCGGCGGCGCTCGCGGAGCGGCCCGACATCGCCGGCGCCTTCGGGGCCGCCGCGGACAACGGGCCCTCCTGGGGCTTCTCCGCGAGGGCCGCGGGCAGGGGCGGCGATCTCAAGGTCGTCGGGTTCGACCTCATCTCCAGCACCGTCGCCCTGCTCCGGCAGGGCGCGATCCACGCGACGATCGTGCAGCGCGAGTACGACATGGGCTTCCGCGGCGTCGAGGTGCTCCACCGGATGAACGCGCAGGGCATCGCGCCGACGCTCGCCGAGCTGCCGCCCTCGCGCGTCCTCCACACGGGCGTCGATTGCGTCACCCTCGAGCGGACGCCGTGGTCCACGACGCTGAGCGACTACCTCACGCGCGACGCGGCCCGCCGCGTCGCGAACGAGCGGGGCGGCCGGGACCCCTCCGCCGCCCACCCGACCGAGATCATGCTGATCGGGTTCCCGCCCCCCTCGCGCACCGTCGTCGAGGACCAGGTCTCGATCCCGGCGCGCTCGCTCGTGGGCCGCGCGCTCGGCGCGGGCAGCCCGCTCGTGATCGACCCGGACGAGGGCGACGCGCGCGCGGACGCCGCCGTCTCCGCGGCGCACGCCGGCGCGCGCACGCTCGTCGCCCTGCCCTTGCAGGCCCGGGGCAGCGTCCTCGGCGCCCTCGTCCTGAGCAGCGAGCGCAGCGCGGCGTGCGGCGAGGACGACGTGTCGTTCCTGGTCCGCGTCGCCGGCACGGTCGCGGTCGGCGTCGAGAACGCCCGGCTGTTCCGCCGGATCTCCGAGCGCAGCGCGGCGCTCGAGCGCGCCAACCGGCAGCAGGCGGCGCTGTTAGAGACGATCCGCGAGCTCTCGAGCCCCGTCGTGCCGATCGCGGAGGGCATCCTGGTGATGCCCGTGATCGGCGTCATGGACGCCGAGCGCTCCGGCCACTTCATCGAGTCGATGCTCCGGGAGATCGACGCGCGGCGGGCGCAGGTGGTGCTGATCGACGTCACCGGAATGGCGATCGTCGACGCGGCGGCGGCGTCGCAGCTCGTCCAGGCGGCGCGGGCGGCCGCGCTGCTCGGCGCCGAGGCGGTGCTCGTCGGCGTGCGGCCCGGCGCCGCGCAGATGATGGTCGAGCAAGGCCTGGACCTCGGCGCGATGGTGACGCGCAGCAACCTGGCGCAAGGCTTCAGGTACGCGCTCGCACGGACGCGCGGCCGCGCCGCGGCGCGCGGCCGCGGCGCGGCGCGCGGCTGATCGCGGCCGCGCTACCCCGCCCCGGCGGCGGGCGGCGACTCGGCCGGGCGCGGCGCCGCGAGCCGCGCGTCGCCCGCGCGCCGCGCTCGCCGCTGCTCCTGGACGATGTGAACCACCTGGTCGAAGACCACGGCGACGAGGATGACGCTGCCGATGATGACGAACGTCCAGTTCGGGTCGAGGCGCCAGATCCGCCGCACGCCGCCGTCGTTGTACAGGACCTGGAACATGTTGATGCCGTTGTCGATGACCCGCATGATCGCCGAGCCGACGAGGATCCCGAGCGCGCCGCCCTCGCCGCCGCGCAGCGAGCAGCCACCGAGCACGGCGGCGGCGATCGCGTAGAGCTCGTAGCCGATCCCGACCTGCTGCGACATCTGGCCGATGTACGACGCGTAGCAGACGCCGGCGATGCCCCCCGTCGCGGACGAGATCACGTACGTCGCGACCTCCACCCGGGTCACGTCGATGCCCGAGTACTCGGCGGCCTCGCGGTTGCCGCCGAGCGCGTACATGTAGCGGCCGAGCACCGTGAAGTGCAGCACGTAGGCGCCCACGGCGAGGACCCCGAGAAAGATGACGACCGGGTACGGGATCAGCGCGTTGCCTCGGTAGTGCAGGAGGCCGTCGTTGGCGAGGCGGAGGAACGGAGAGCTGCCGAAGCTCAGCGTCCCGCCCTCCGCCACCGTCTGCGAGACGCCGCGGATGAGGAGCATGCCGCCCAGCGTGACGACGAACGGCTGCAGCTTGAGCCGCGTGATCAGCAGCCCCTGCGCGAGCCCCACGAGCACCGCGGCGGCGAGCGCCACCGTCACGCCAAACCAGAGCGGGTAGCCCAGGCACCCCATCCCGGGCGACGAGATCTTGGCGATCAGGACGCCGGTGAGGCCGACGACCGAGCCGATCGACAGGTCGATGCCGCCGGTGATGATGACGAGCCCCATGCCCATGGCATAGATGCCGAGCATCGCGATCTGCCGCGTGGTGTTGATAACGTTGGACTGCCCGAGAAAATCGGGGTTGGAGATGTAGAGCCCCGCGCACATCAGGACGAGCACGAGGCTCATGCCCAGCTCACGTCTCATGCCGTCACCTCACCTTCCGTGCCTTCCGCTTTCCCCGTCATCAGCGTGGCAATGCGCTCCTGGGTCAGCCCCTCGCGCTGGAGCACGCCCTTGATCCGCCGCTCGTGCATGACGACCACGCGATCGCTCATGCCGAGCACCTCCTCCATGTCGGAGCTGACCATCAGCAGCGTGATGCCCGCGTCGGCCAGCGCGGCCATGTGCCGGTAGATCTCGGCCTTGGTGCCCACGTCGATGCCGCGGGTCGGCTCGTCCAGGATGAGGACGCGCGGGCTCATCGACAGCCATTTCCCGAGGACGATCTTCTGCTGGTTGCCCCCGGAGAGGTTCACCGCGCGCTGGTCGAGCGTCGGCGTCTTGATGCGGAGCCGGTCGACCTCGGCGCGCGCGACGCGGCGCTCGGCGTCGCGGCGGAGCCAGCCCCACCGGCTGTAGCTGGCGAGGTTCGGCAGCGACGTGTTCTCGACGAGCGTCATCGGCAGCACGAGCCCGTGGCGCTTGCGGTCCTCGGGCGCGAGGTACACGCCGCGGTCGATGGCGTCGCGCGTCGTGCGCGGCAGGTAGGGCTTGCCCTCGAGCGTCATCGCGCCGCCGAGCGCCCGGGTCGCCCCGAAGATCGCCTGCATCAGCTCGGTGCGCCCCGAGCCGACGAGCCCCGCGAACCCGAGGATCTCCCCGCGCAGCGCGGTGAAGCTCACGCCCGCGGGCGCGCCGGGCGCGATGAGGTCGCTCACCACGAGCACCGGCTCGCGCGGCGGACGCTCGCGCTTCTCCGGGAAGTAGTGGCCGCTGAGCTCGCGCCCGACCATCATCGCGACGATCCGGTCGTGCGTCGCCTCGGCCCGCGGGAGGTCGCCCACGTGCTTGCCGTCGCGCAGCACGGCGATCCGGTCGGACAGGCTCAGCACCTCGTCCATGCGGTGGGAGATGTAGATGATGCCGATCCCCTCCGCGCGGAGCTTGCGGACGATGCCGAAGAGCTCCGCCGACTCACCCGCGGTGAGCGACGACGTCGGCTCATCCATGATGATGATGCGGGCGTTCACCGAGAGCGCCTTGGCGATCTCGACCATCTGCATCTGCCCCGCGGTGAGTGCCGAGACGGGCGTCGTCGGCGTCAGCGAGAGTCCGACGCGCCTCATGAGCGCCGCCGCCCTCGTGTTCAGCTCATCACGCCTCAGCCGGACCAGCAGGCGGCCGTTCGACCCCTCGTTGCCAAGGAAGATGTTCGCGGCGATATCGAGGTTCGACGCGAGCATCAGCTCCTGGTGGACCAGCGCGATGCCGAGGCGCTTGGCCTCGCGCACCCCGTGCAGCGCGACAGGCGCTCCGTCGATGACGATCTGCCCCTCGTCGGGTGGGTACGCCCCGCCGAGGATCTTCATGAGCGTGCTCTTGCCCGCGCCGTTCTCTCCCATGACGGCGAGCACCTCGCCGGCGCGCAGCGAGAGCGAGACGCCGGCCAGCGCGGTGACGCCCGGGAACCGCTTGACGATCCCCCGCATCGCGAGCAGGGGGGCGGGATCGGGGCCGGTGGGGAGTTCGGGGGGGAGCGTCATCCAGAGGAGCGAGCGCTCGAGCGAGGCGCCAGGACGCTCACGCCGACGGCGTCGCGGCCCTGGCTGGCGAGCTCCCAGAAGCTCTTCTGATGATTCACGGCAGTCCTCCTCGGTTCGTCCACACCCAGCGTGCGTCGATGACGACGTCGCGGCTCCGCGACATCGGTGATGCCCCGGAGCGATGCTAACGACTCACCTCGACGATGTCGCGCCTCTTGTGAGCGACCCAGGCGGATCATCGCGGCGACGCGCCGGGTCGCCACTCTCGGCAGGCGCGGGGTGCGCGAGCTCACCAGATCTCGACGGCGAGCGGCGCGAGGCACATGGAATGGTCGGTGCGAATCTCCTGCTTGTGGGGTCGCAGTTGAGGATGTGACCGCGAGGCGGCGACGTGGTGCGCGACAGGCGCAACCGGGGGTTATGTCGGGATCGAGCGGACACGGAGGAGGCCGAGAGCTCTCGTCCGCGCCCGGGCGGCGATGTCGCGCTCGCGGCGGCGAGGTGCCGCGCGCCGAGCGACGCTCGGCGCTGGCCCCCCTGGATCCACCCCTGTGGTCAACCCTTGTCGCGGGAGGCGGTGTGCACGGGAGTCGGGCTCCCGAGCCGAGGCCTGTGGATCTGCAGGCTCAGATCGGGCCGGCGGTCCCGAGCGAACGGCGGCAGCGCCTCGGCTTTGCCGCTCGCGGCGGAGCGCTGGATGGCCTGCATGACGCGGACGTCCGCGAGGCCCTCGACGCCCGACGGCTCGGGCTCCGTGTCCTCCTGGATGCAGCGCGAGAAGTAGACCAGCTGGGCGGCGAACTGGTCGCGATCCTCGAAGGTCTGCTCCTGGGTCTTGCCGTCGATCGTGAGATGATGCCTTATCGGGCCTGCGTAGAAATAGGCCTGCTCGACGCGGAGGTCGCCCCTGGTGCCCGTGATGCGGTACGACGCCACGGTCGCGAGCCCCTGGCTCACGGTGAACGTGGCGACGCCGCCGCTCGGAAAGCGCAGGGTGGCCGTGGTCGACTCGTCGACGCCCTGGGCGGGCCCCTCGCCGAGCTGCTGGCTGGCGCCGACCACCTCGATCGGCTCTTCTCGGAAGAGGTGGCGGGCGGCGTTGATGCAGTAGCAGCCGAGATCGAAGAGCGCCCCTCCGCCGAGCTCGCGGCTGGTGCGGATGTCGCCGGGGAGCACCGTGTGCGAGAATGACGAGGTGAATGCCCGGACCTGACCGAGCTTGCCAGAGCGGACGATGTCGATCGCCCTGAGGTTCGCCTCCTCGAAGTGGAGCCGGTAGGCGGTCATCAGCTTCACGCCGGCGAGCCGGGTGGCCTCGATCATCGCCGTGCAGTCCTCCTCCGTCATCGCGAGCGGCTTCTCGCAGAGCACGTGCGCGCCCGCGCGCGCGGCGCGCTCGGTGAACTCGCGGTGCAGGGAGTTGGGGAGCGCGATGAACACGGCGTCGACCCGGGCGCGCTTCAGGACGGCCTCGAGCTCGGCGTAGCCGCCTCGCTCCGCGACGCCGTAGCGCTCGCCGAGCACCTCGAGCTTCTCGGGGCTACCCGAGACGAGGGCGACGAGCTCCGAGCTCTCGGCGGCGCTCGCGAACGCCGGGAGGATCGCGACCTGCGCGATGTTGCCGAGGCCGATGACGGCGTAGCGGATCTTCCTGCGCTCGTGTTCCATGGCCCCCGGGCATACCGTGGGGGAGCCGCGGAAGCCAGGGTGGGTAACGAGGCGTGCCTCCGGGATCCCTCTCCCCAACCCCCGATCCAAAACATCGCCAATCCGGGCGAAAGCCTTGACCTGCAGCGGTCGCGGCGCCGGCGCTAGGGATCGGAGGTGGCGAACGAGATCGTGGTTCCGCTGCTCACCCGGCGCGCGCGTGGTGCGCCTCACGCGCGTCACGCCAAGCGAGCGCGCTCTTCGGCACGCTCACCGTGGAGCTGGCGGGAGCGGTCTGCTCACTTGACGTCACGGCACGTCACTCACCTGGAGACGGAAAACGATGGCCAACATCGTCGATGACATGACGAGGCGATTGCTGAGCGACGCGGGCATCAGCGCAGGGATGCGCGTGCTCGACGTCGGCTGCGGCCGCGGGGACGTCTCGCTGATGATCTCGCGGCTGGTGGGGGAACAGGGGCAGGTCCTGGGCCTGGACCGAGACGTGAGCCCGGTCGCGGCTGCGCGCGAGCGAGCGCGCGAGCTCGGCCTCTCGAATGTCGCGTTCGCGGAGGGCGATCTCGGCGAACCCTTGCCCGAGCACGGCCTGTTCGACGCCGCCGTCGGGCGGCGGGTGCTCATGTACCAGCGCGATCCCGTCGTCGCCCTCCGCGGGCTCGCCCGCGCCGTACGGCCCGGTGGGCTCGTGGTGTTCCAGGAGAACGACGCGTCGATGGGGCCGGCGTCCTCGAAGCCGCTGCCGCTGCACGACCGTGTGCGCGGCTGGATCTGGCGCACCGTCGAGCGCGAGGGGGCCAACATCCACATGGGCTTCGACCTCGCGTCGGTCCTCGAGCGGGCCGGGCTCACCGTGGAGCACGTCCGCGCCGAGGCGATCGTGCAGACGCCAAGGACGCTCTTCCCCACCGGGCTCATCGTCCGCGCGATGCTCGCTCGCATCGTGCAACAAGGCGTCGCCTCCGCAGAGGAGATCGAGGTCGACACCCTCGAACAGCGCCTCGCGGAGGAGCTCCAGAAGGCGAACGCCACCTATGTTGGCGAGATGGTCTTCGGCGCGTGGGCGCGAAAGCCAGCGTAGCCTCTCGAGGTGAACGTCGTCTGTCCAGGAGGGGGCGGGTCGCGTCCTTCAAAGGAGGCCCGGCGGCCTGTCCGCCGGGCGAGCACACCTCGCCAGGCGCCCGGGCCACCACGAGCCGTGCACGCCGAGGACGCGCGCGCTCACTCGCCCGCCGGGCTCCCGGGCTGGTAGGGGCGCGACGGGGTGACCCCGCTGACGAAGAAGACGCCATCGAAGGCACGGAGCGGGCTCAATTTCTGGAAGCTGCCCTGCCAGCGGCTGTCGATGTCGTCCTCCAGCCACGCGCGCGCCTCGCCGGACGCGGTGCGCAGGTCGAGCAGCAGCGCGCTCGAGGAGCGCGCCTCCGCGGCCTCCGCCAGCGCCTTTTCCAGGCACCGATCACACTGGCTCGTGGGGATGAAGTCGGGGGGCCATTGCTCCGGAGGAAGCGGGGCTCCCGTCGGGCCCAGGATCGTATCCATCGTCCCCGCGATGAGGACATAGTCGTCCCCGAAGCGCTCCGCGATGAACTGGCCCGCGCCCTTGGTTCCCAGCTTTCCGAGGGCGAGGTCTCCCACGGTGACATCGACCTCCGTCTTCAGCAGGTGGAAGTTGTGGGCGTAGACCATCGTCTTCCCGTGACGGGACTGCACCCAGGCGAGGTTCTCGGCGAGCGCGAGCTCTCGAGTCTCCCTCCCTTTGAAGTACACCTTGTAGGCCTCGACGTCATCCAGCCGCATGAGGTGGCGCCGGTCGATCGTGAGCTCCGGCAGGCGGTCCTTGTAGATCACCTCGAGCACCCTCATGTTCTCGTCGAAGTAGACGATCGCCGGGTGCGCCTGCCTCGACCGGAGGTCCCGGAGCATCTGGCTGGCCAAGAGGCCCGCGTGAGAGGCCCACGCGTGCTCCTCGCTCGAGCTTGCGCTCGTGTAGGCTGCCTCGTTCGCCGCGAGGCGCTCGTTCAGCCGCTCGACGCCGTCCTCCAGCGCGGCCTGATCGTCCTCGCTGAGCTGCTCGAAGCTGACCGAGGTGAAGCCGTCCAGGTAGTTGCCCGGGATGTGATCCTCGCCGAGGCGCTCATAGTACCGTTGAACCTCCTCGGTCACCTCGTTCGCCCTCCCGGCGAGCGAAAGGAGCTCGCTGAGCTCTGCCTCCGCGTACGCGGGGTCCACCTTCGCGAGATAAGGCGCGAGGAGCTCCAGCGCGGTCACCGGAGCGTCTCCGCGGACGGTCAGGTCCATCCCGTAGTAGTGGACGTTGTCGTCCGCGTCTCGCTGGCTCGCGTTGTACGTCCTCATCCATTCGAGCATGCCGCGGACTTCCTCGTACAGGCCGGCTCCGTGGGTGAAGCCGCCGAGCATCGCGTCCTCGACGGTGACGTCCGGGTCTCCCTGGACGTACCTCTCGGCCAACCGCCCCTCGATGATCCCGGACTCCAGGACGATCGCGCGGAAGCCCTTCCTCTCGACCAGGTACTTGAGCAGCCTGATCCGCATCTGGTTCAGCTCGTGCAGGACATGGGCGCTCTCCCCGAGCCCCGCGACCTTCGCCGATCCGAGGAGGTCGCCGAAGGCCTCCATGTCGGCGTCGTCCTCGACGGGATCCGTCGTCGTGATGGGCGTGGCCTCGCGAATCACCCAGGCGGTGCCGCCGGCAGGCGGATCGAGCGGCTCGCCAGCGGGCTCTTGCCCGCGCGGGTCCGTCTTGCCGGGCGAGGAGAAGCTCGCGCTGGCGATGCGCGAGGGGCGCGGGGTGCTCGCCTGGGATCAGGCGCTCTGGCAGTGGGGGGTCGAGCTCCAGGGGCTTGGCTACCTGCTGGCGGCGTTCCTGACGGTGCGCCGCTACCGCGCTGCGGTCGCCGGTGAGGTCTCGAACGTCGACCGGATCAACCTCCGCTGGCTGCAGTGGCTCCTGGGCGCGTTGCTCGTCCTCTGGCTCGGGTCGATGTTCGCGCGGATCAGCCCCGTTCCCGTGCTGGGCTATCTGCACACCGGGCTGATGGTCCTCATCTACATCATCGCCTACAGGAACGCGTCCGAGCCGCAGGTCGTCCCGGCGCCGGGCGGCGGCGCCGAGGCGAGGGAGCCGGCCCCGCTGGCGAGGGCGGGGGAGGCGAGCGGGGCCGCGAGGCTCGAGGAGCCCGGGCCCGCGTCGAGCCCGGGCGGCCCGCCGGAGGCGCTGCTCATCGCGCCGGGGGCGCCGCTCATCGCGCCGGGGGCGCTGGGCGGGGCGGGCGCGGCGGGCGCGGCGGAGCACGGGTCGGCTGTCGCGGGGAGCGCCGAGGTGCGGCCGGCGGCGGTCAAGTACCAGAAGACGCGGCTCAAGGAGAGCCAGGTGGCGCAGATCGAATTGCAGCTCACCGCCCTGCTCGATCGCGAAAAGCCGTATAGAGACCCCGACCTCACGCTCTCGGGGCTGGCGCGGCGCCTCGGCGTGCCGTCACACCACCTGTCGCAGGTCCTGAACGACCGTTTCGGCAAGAGCTTCCACGATGTGGTGAACCTGGCCCGCGTCGAGGAGCTCAAGCGGCGGCTGCTCGATCGAGACCTGTCGGCGGAGAAGATCCTCGCCCTGGGGATGGACTGCGGCTTCAGCTCCAAGTCGACGCTCAACGCCAACTTCAAGAAGCATACGGGCCTCACCCCCAGTCAGTTCCGCGATCAGGTCCTCCGGACGGCGCGGCGCGCCGCGGATGAAGGACGTCGCGCCGGCGATGCGACGCCTCCGTGAACACCGCTGCCCTTTCCAGCGCGAGCTCGGTCGAGGCCTGGGGAGCCGGTCGCCGGCCGGCGCCGGCCTCGCTCAGCTCAGCGTGTCGAGCACCTCGGCGAGCGACCCGGCGACGATGGCGCGTTCAAGCCACCGTTCCAGCGTCTCCGGATCCTTCTCGGCCAGGATGCGCTCCCGCGCGGCGTCCGGCACGGCGATGCCGCGAACCCGGAGCGCGGTCAGCACCGCACGCGCTGCCTCCTCGGCGCGCCCCTCGTTGCGCCCCTCGTTGAGGCCTTCCCTGCGGCCTTCCTTTCGCTCCTCGGCCCGAAGCTTCCGCTCGTACTCCTCGAACCACGCCCGGATCTCTGCGCTCACCTCGTCCTCCTTCTCGATCGTCGGCTCCTGGGTTCCGAGCCGGAAGTGTACCAGCAGCGGCTTGGCGATGCTCTTCTCCCAGGCATCGTCCGGCAGCGCCGCCAGGTCGGCCAGCGCCTCGCGCAGGAGGCGGCCTGAGCCGAGCAGCCGCAAGAGCAGCGTCGCGCGCGTCCGGGGCAGCTCCGCGAGCACCACGACGCGCATCACCAGGCCCGGCACGGCGTGGTAGACGCCTGCCTGCACCGGCTCGCACCGGTAGGCGTCGAGCACCGTCTCAGGACGCCCGGGGCTGATGACGACCAGCGCCGGGAAGTCCACCGCCGGCTGCGGCGGCGCGTCGGCGTCCGGGTCCGGCGCGGCGGAGCCGGCTGCAGCGCGGGCGCGGCGTTCCAGCTCGTGGTGCCACGTCAGCTGCTTGCGCAGGCACCGTCGCACCAGACGCAGGCTCGGCGTGCCGCGGAACGGCTCGAATAGGCTCGGCTCTGCCGCGAGCTCGCCGAGCAGGCCCATCCCGGCGCGCTCGGCCTCGCGTGCGGGGTCAGGCACGCTGTAGACATCGATCTTCTGTGTCGCCGCCAGGACCTCTACCTCGGTCTCCGCCGCCGAGACGAGGCTCAGTCCGTCGCGCAGCAAGCTCTTGGCGAAGTGGTCAGAGCGGTTGTGCATCGGAGTGCGACTCTAATCCATGGCCGGGGCGTGAGCCAGCGGTGTTTGAGCGGAGATGCGAATTCAAGAATGTGCGATTCATGATGCGACCATCAAGCTACACCCGTAATCGATCATGACAGGACAGGCACTTGCCGGCATGGGCAGTCAGTCGTGTGGGAATCGTTGAGGGGGCGTGATATTTTTCGTGGGCCGGTGAGGAATGAGCGCGTTGCCCGGATCGTCGGTGAACGCTCCCGCCCCATCCGGGCCGGTGAGCTCGAGATCCACGAGCGCCTCCGGCGTGCGACGATCCCGGAAGGAGCGACGCTCCCGGCGATCGCCGCCGCCGCCTCCGACAGGCCGGTAGACGGCGACCTGCTTGATGCGGAGCGGCCCCGCAGGAGGAGAGGCATCTGCTCGTTGCAGGGCGAGAAGGCCGAGAGCGCCCTCCTGCTCGGCCGCCGTTGCGCGCCCCGCGCGGGTGCTAGGGTGGCGCTCATGTCGAACGTGCTCCGAGCGACGCTCCTGAGCCTCTTCGGCAGCCTCGCCCCCGGCTGCGCCTCCCCGGGCCCGCCCGCCGCGACGGCGACGCCCGAGGCGCCCGGGGCGCCCGCAGATCTCGTGATCAAGGCCGGCGTCGTCCGGACCATGGACCCCGCGAAGCCGCGCGCCGAGGCGGTCGCCGTGCGCGGCGAGCGGATCGTCTACGTGGGCAGCGCGGCCGACACGAAGGCCTTCGTCGGGCCGGGGACGCGCGTCGTGGAACTGCCGGGGCGCGCGGTCGTGCCCGGGCTCGTCGACGGTCATGGCCACCTCTACGGGCTCGGGATCGCGCTGGAGACGCCGAGCGTGCGCGGCGCGAAGAGCGTCGAGGAGGCGGCGGCGGTCGTGGCCGAGGCGGCGAAGGCCCGCCCGAGGGGCGAGTGGATCACCGGGCGCGGCTGGGACCAGAACCTCTGGCCAGGCGCCGCGTTCCCCACGCACGGCCCGCTCGACGCGGCGGCGCCGGAGCATCCGGTGGCGCTGCGCCGCGTCGACGGGCACGCGCTCTGGGCGAACGCCGCGGCGATGCGCGCGGCCGGGGTCGGCAGGGGCACGCAGGATCCGCCGGGCGGGCGCGTCCTGCGCGACGCGGCGGGCGAGCCGACGGGCGTCTTCATCGACAAGGCGATGGACCTCGTCGAGGCCAGGATCCCGGCCGACCCGCCCGCCGTGCGCGAGCGGCGCATCCTGCGCGCGGCCGAGGAGGCGCTCTCGTGCGGGCTCACGGGCGTGCACGAGATGGGCATCGACGACGAGACCGTGACGGCCTACCGCGCGCTCGCCGCCGCCGGGCGGCTGCCGATCCGCGTCCACGCGTACCTCGCGGGCGAGGGGAGGCTCGAGGGGCTGAGGGGGCGCGCGCCCGACGTGGACGCGACGGGCACGGCGATGTTCGTGCTGCGCGGGGTCAAGCTCTTCGCCGACGGCGCGCTCGGCTCGCGCGGCGCGGCGCTCCTCGAGCCGTACGCGGACGAGCCCTCGACGAGCGGGCTCTTGCTGATGGAGCCCGACGCGCTCGCGCGCGCGGCGCGGCTCGTCGCGGACGCGGGCTTCCAGCTCGCGGTGCACGCGATCGGCGACCGCGCCAACCGCGCCGCGCTCGACGCGTTCGAGGCGCTCGGCCCGGGGCGGGCGGCGGCGCTGCGGTTCCGGGTGGAGCACGCGCAGATCGTCTCGCCCGACGATCTGCCGCGCTTCTCGGCGCTCGGCGTGATCGCCTCGATGCAGCCGACGCACGCGACGAGCGACATGCCGTGGGCGCCCGCGCGGCTCGGCGCCCATCGCCTGAAGGGCGCGTACGCCTGGAGGTCGCTGCGCTCGTCGGGCGCGCGCCTCGTGTTCGGCTCGGATTTCCCGGTGGAGGACGCCTCGCCGCTGCTCGGCATGTACGCGGCCGTGACCCGGCAGGACCTCTCGGGCCAGCCCCCGGGCGGGTGGATGCCCGAGGAGCGGCTCGACCTCGACGAGGCGCTCCTGGCCTTCACCGCGGCGCCCGCGTACGCGTCCTGGGCCGAGGGGCAGAGGGGCCGGATCGCGCCTGGCTACGTGGCCGAT
Organism: Sorangium sp. So ce1153; assembly: GCF_051521595.1. Classification (NCBI taxonomy): domain Bacteria; kingdom Pseudomonadati; phylum Myxococcota; order Polyangiales; family Polyangiaceae; genus Sorangium; species Sorangium sp. So ce1153. The sequence goes on along the minus strand of NZ_CP150361.1, from coordinate 8,055,624 downwards.
CTGACGGTCCTCGGCCGCGATCTCTCGCCCGATCGCTCGCTCGTCGATACGCCGATCGACATGGTGGTCGTGGGCGGCCGCGTGGCGCGCGCCGGCGCCCCGGCGCTTCGTCCGGACCGCCATCCGATGTCACGGCCGACGCAATGAAAGCAGGAAGGATCGCATGCTCGCACGCTACCAGATCGTCCGCGGGCGCCGTCGGGACGGCGATCCGCTGCCGGAAGGCAAACGGTACGACACGCGCAAACACACGCAACACGTCCTGAGGCCCACCCCGGAGATCGTCGAAGAGTTCCTGTCCGACCCCTCGCAAGCGGGCTTCCAGCGGTTTCGCGCCGCCTACATCGCTGTGCTCGATGAGCGGTTTGCGGAGCAAGCGGGGCGCTTCGACGCGCTCGCCGAGGAGGCCCGGCAAGGGGACGTCTTCCTCGGCTGCAATTGCCCCACGGCTCGTCAACCCGACGTTCGGCGCTGTCACACGTGGCTGGCTCTGGAGTACTTCGCCCGCAAGTACCCGGACCTGGACGTGAGGTTCGGGGCGCGGTGAGCGGTGTCCAGGCGTGCCCACGCCGCTTGAGCGGCTCGGGCATCGCACGGCCGACTGGCACGCTTCCGCCGTGACATGCCGCGCCGTCGTGTCGCAGAATGCAACATGCTGCATCCTGCGGCGGTTCCGCGGTCAACGCTGGATTTCCACCGGGCGCGAACGGCCTGCGCAGCGCCGCTCTGGCACGATCAGGGGAACACGACCTGGAGCGAAGCTCCTCTCACCCGCGGACCAGGGGGCAGGATGGTGTCGCGAGCGCGCCGGAGTGGGGCCATTTTGGTGAAATCCAGGCTAGCTCGCCGCGCCCGATCTGGGCTAGGGTGCGCGCCACGGAGCTCGCCCGCGAGCCGACCTTACCCGTATCCAGGGTATTCGTCGTGCTCGCGCTGAGCGTGCCACCCAGCGACCTGGGCCCGTGACCGCGGCCCATGGAGTCTCGACCATGAACGATATTTCCGACAACCGAAGCGCGAGGCGCCGTCCGGGCCCTCGCTCCTGGCCCGGCGCCCATCGCGCGTCGCGGCGACCCACGGGCCTCGGGCCTCGAATCGCCCTCACCTTGCTCGTCGGCGTGAGCCTTGGCTCTGCGGCCTGCGGCGGCGTCACCGCGTTCGAAGGGGGAAGGGCGTTCGCCATCGTGGGCCAGCCGCCCCCGCCGCCCCCGCCGCCCCCGCCGCCCGAGAAGAAGCGCGTGGAGGTGACGGAGAAACAGATCGTCATCAACGAGAAGATCCAGTTCGAGCACGACAAGGCGGCGATCCGGACGGAGTCGCACAGCCTGTTGAACGAGGTCGTCGACACGATCAAGAAGCACCCGCACATCAAGAAGATCGCCATCGAGGGGCACGCGAGCTCCGATGGGGCGGACGACCACAACCTCAAGCTCTCGGATCGCCGCGCGAAGGCCGTGATGGAGTACCTCGTCAAGCACGGGATCGCGCAGGGCATGCTCACCGCGAAGGGCTTCGGCGAGACCAAGCCCATCGCGGACAACGACTCGGAGGAGGGGCGCGAGAAGAACCGCCGGGTCGAGTTCAACATCGTCGAGCAGGACACCGCGAAGGCCGCGGAGAAAGGGGAGTAGATGCTGGTCCGGGGTCGATCCACGAACGCTGCTCCCGGCAAGGAGGCGCGCATGAAGCAATGGCTCTTCGGTATTGTCCTGGTGACTTCGTCGAGCGCGTCCGCAGGGTGCTCCTTCGCCCTGCGCAGCCCGGAGATGTACCGAGACGACACGACCGCGCTGCTCTCGACGAGAGAGGAGCAGATCCGGTCGTGCTACGACGCGGAGCTCGCCCGGAATCCCGGCGCCGAGGGCAAGGTCACCCTCACCTTCCTCGTGCTCGAGGACACCGGCCGCCTCACGGACATCGTCGTCGACGAGGAGGGCACCACCGCCTCGAAGGAGGTGACGAGCTGCGTCGTTCAGTCGATCGACGGGCTCGTCCTGACGCCGGCGGATCAGAACAAGGGCAAGGGGAAGTTCGTCTGGGAGTTCACGCCCCGGACCCCGAAGGCGTAGCCGCGGGGTCCAGGGGCGGGTGGGGGAGCTCCCCCGCCCGGCCGGATCGAGGGAGCTGACGGGGCGCCACGAGGAGCGAGGCTTCCTCGGGTCTTCCTGGCAGGGGGAGCTCCCTGCCGGTGCGCTGTCCGCGCCTCGCTGTCAGTGCGCTGTCGGATCGTTGATGCGCCCCGCGAAGAGGAGCGCCCCTGTCGGTACGTCGCGGATGAAGAAGAAGAACGGGTGATCGAGGACGAGCGGCGCTTCGGCGGGCTCTCCTCCCCCGCTCCCGGTGGCCATGCATCATCTCGGCGGTGACGCTCGTGCTGTCGCCGCGCCGGAAGGGCCCGGGCTTCGTCGCTGCCTCCTTGAACGGCTCGCTCCACGCGGCGTCGAAGGAGATCGCGTTGACGAGCACGAAAGCTCATTGTCGTTCGCATGCCACTGGCCCTGTGCAGGCCGTATGCCAGAGAGCTTCCGCTTGGAAACGAGCATTTATCAAGAGGTATTGCCATGCGGAGGCGCGGAGTGAGAAACAGATTGTGCCCCGGTGAGCCGGATTGACCCGCTACCCGCGCGGCGCGCGACCCAGCTTCCTGGGAAGCCGATCGACGCGCGTGGCCTTTCCTTTGCGATAACAGGAGCGAGCAAGTCGCAAGGGCTTCACTCGGTCCGTGATCGACATCATGGGTGTTGGCTGACGTGAGCGGTCGCGCGCGCGGCGACGGGCGCGGCGACGGCCAGCGCCGGACGAGCCCGCCAGAGTCGCACGATGAGCGCGCCGGCCGCCGTCGACGAGGCGAGGGCCGTCACCGCCACCCAGCCCCACTGGGCGAGCAGCACGCTGCCCAGCGCGGCGCCGAGGGCCATGCCGACGAACATGCCGACGAAGAGCACGGCGTTGAGGCGGCTGCGCGCGCCCGGCTCGATGCCGTAGACGATGGTCTGGTGCGCGACGAGCGCGGCCTGGATGCCGAGGTCGAAGGCGACGGCGCTGGCGCCGAGCAGCCACAGCCTTCCGTGGGCCGACAGCATGGGCGACAGCGCCATGGCGGCGAAGGCCACGAGCGCCAGCCCGGCGCCCATGCGCGTCACCCGTTCGGGCCCGCTGCGGTCGGCGATGCGGCCGGCCAGGGGCGCCGCCACCGCGCCGGCCGCGCCGGCCAGGCCGAAGGCGCCCGCCACCGAGCTGCCGAGGTGGAACGGCGCGCCGTGCAACATCACGGCGAGCGTGGACCAGAACGCGCTGAACCCCACCGACAGCAGCCCCTGGGCCAGCGCCGCGCGGCGCAGGGCTCCATGGCGCTTCCACAGCCCGGCCAGCGAGCCGAGCAGCGCGGCGTAGCTCAGCTGCGTGGTCGGCTCGAAGCGCGGCAGGCTGCGCCACATCGCCGCGCCGAGGAGCGCGATGCTGGCCGCGGCGGCGACGAACACGGTGCGCCAGCCGAGGTGCTCCGCCACGAAGCCACTGACCACGCGGGACAGCAGGATGCCCAGCAGCAGGCCGGTCATCACGGTGCCGACCACCTTGCCGCGGTTCGCCTCGGGGGCGAGCGTCGCGGCGGCGGGCACGATGTCCTGCGCCAGGGTCGCGGCCAGGCCGGTGACGAGGCTGGCGACCAGCAGCGCGCCGATGCCGTGCGCGGCGCCGCCGAGCAGCAGCGCGGCCGCCAGCACGGCCGCCTTGGCCAGGATGATGCGCCGCCGGTCGTAGCGGTCGCCGAGCGGCGCGAGCAGCAGGATGCCCAGCGCATAGCCCAGCTGGGTCAGCGTGGGCACGAGGCCGAGCGCGCTGTCCGAGGCGCCGATGTCGACCCCCAGCACGCCGAGCATGGGCTGGCTGTAGTAGAGCGAGGCCACGGCCAGGCCCGCTCCGGTGGCCAGCAGCAGCACCAGGGCGCCGGGCAGGGGCGGCGCGGAAGCGGCGGGCAGGGCGGACGGCGACGGGGAGGCGGCGGCTGTATGCGTCGACTGAATGGTGAGCATCGTGAAGCGAGTATGCGGAGCCTCTCCGTGACGTTGTAGTAGCGTGAGACGCACGATGGTTATACGTTTGGCGTATGACTGTGCCGGCGCCGCCCACGCCCTTGCCTTCGTCGCTGGACCGCATCGCCTTGATGCAGACCTTCGTGAAGATCGTCGAGGCCGGCAGCCTGTCGGCCGCGGCGACCCTGCTGGGGACGACGCAGCCCACCGTGAGCCGTCGCCTGCAGGCGCTGGAGCGCTCGCTGGGGCTGCCGCTGCTGCAGCGGTCCACGCACACGATGAAGCTGACCGAGGACGGCGAACGCTGCTTCGAGCGGGCCAAGGCGCTGCTGGCCAGCCTGGAGGCGTTCGACGCGGACATGCGAGGCGACCGCGACCAGCCCGACGGGACGCTGCGCGTCGTCGTGCCGCACGCCTTCGGCCAGCACCAGCTGGTCGGGCCGCTGGCCGACTACCTGCGCCGCTACCCGCGTGTCTCCGTCGAGTGGCTGCTGCACGACAGGCAGCCGAACTTCATCGCCGACGGCGTCGACTGCGCGATCCTGGTCGGCGCGGTGGCCGATCCGGCCGTGGTGGCGATCCGCCTGACCGAGGTGCCGCGCATCGTGGCCGCCGCGCCCTCGGTGCTGGGCCGGGCCGCGCCGCCGGTTCATCCATCGGACCTGGCCGACTTGCCCTGGCTGGCGCTGCGCACGTACTACCGCGACACGATCACGCTGACGCATTCGTCGGGCGGTGAACGGATCGAGCTCGCGATCCGCCCGCGCATGAGCACCGACAGCCTGTATGCCCTGCGCAGCGCCGCGCTGATGGGCCTCGGCGTCTGCGTGTCCTCGTCCTGGCTGGTGGCCGACGACCTGGCGCAGGGGCGGCTGCTGCAGCTCGCGCCGGCGTGGCAGGCGGATCCGCTGCCGGTCCACCTGGTCTATCCGCACGCCCGCTTCTATCCGGCCCGGCTGCGGCGCTTCGTCGAGGCGATGCGGGAGTCCGTGCCGGAGGTGGTCGACGGCGCGGCGGGGCGGGGCGGGTGAACGCCCGGCGCACCGGCCAGGGCTGACCGTCGAGCTGGCGGCGCTTGCGCACAGGTGAACCGCGGGCCTCCAGGCGCGGCGAGATCAGCCCGCGGGGCGACGCGATGTGTGCTCATTCGTTTACAGACCTGCCTGCGAGGTGACACGATCCCTTCAGACGACGGGCTCCGCGGCGGCAGACCCGCGGCGGACCGGTCAGCGGACGCAAGGAGCCGCAGTCCAGCTCGGCGCCGCTTCGGACGGGGCCCATTCGCGCGGGTCTCGCTGCAGAACGCCAGATGCCTCAGGTAAGACAGCATGATCTACACACTCCCGAGCTACATTCCCGGTATTGCGGTTGCCATCGCGGTGATTGCCGTGTTGGTCGGTGCGCTCCTGCTGTGGGGGCGCAAGCCGCTGAGATTCGCCTTGATCGCATTCTTGGTTGCTGCGATAGCGGGTGGCATCTTCGCGCCGATGCTCGCGATGGATCGAGTCGTTCTCGACGACCAGAAGCTGGAGCAGACCACAGGCTTCTGGTTCGCGCCGACCGTGAAGGGATTTCGTCTCGCTGATGTCGCGTTCGTCGCGATTGGCACCGCCCGTGGTAGAAAGAACCGCGTGGTTGAGGTGTGGATCGTGAAGATGAAGAACGGCGAAACGCGAGAGATCGACCCTGGCGACCTCTGGGAGATGAACGGTGAGGACATCGTTCGGCGCCTGAGAGAAAAAGGGATCGAAGTCCGGCGATGAGAGGTGCGTCGGCCGGAGAGGCCTCGCCGCGGTTCGACGGCGGTCCGCCCGCCTCCCCGCCTCCCTGCGTACTCTCTCTTTCCATGTCTCCCGCCCAACAAGCCGCTGCTCGCGGCGGTGCTGCGCGCCGCGGCAGACCGGCAGTACGCTCGGCTGTCTCGAGAACAAAGTCAGCGCTATTCACACCTCGTTCATCCTCGAGCACATATAGTGTGCTACGGAGCTTCGCGAACGAAGGGCAGCGGCCCCTGACTACAACAAGCCGTGCGCGCTTGTCGGGAAAGTGAGCTCATGTCTGATAAGCTATCCGATGAAGAGATTTGCGCCATCGCGGCTGACCATGTTCGTTGCCAGTATGGTCTTTCCCACTTCCCGCTGCCGATTTGGACGCTCACCGTGCCGGACGGCATCTATTTCGATGTTGCGCCCAAAGACTCGTTCGGCGATGGTGGATTTTTCGTGAGCCGAGCCGGTGGAGAGATCTGCCAGTTTGGTTCCGGACATCAGTCATTCCGGGGCATCAAGTATTGGCTTCGTCGCTTCGCGGAAGGGTGGCGACCTGGGTTTTATTATCTCGCCCTCAAGCCCCAAGGAAAGCGGGTGAAGCTCTCGAAGCTGCTCCGCAGGGCGGGCGTGGCGTTCCGCGTTCGGATGGTCCCCGGCGGCAGCATGTGGACCTGGGCGCCGCTGGTCGACGGAACGGAGTTTCTGGCCAAGCTTCAAGAGTCTACCGCCGTGCTGCTTCGCGCCGAAGTCCTGGACGAGCTGCGCTCCGAGCTTCTCGGAGGACTGCTGAAGGGGTGTCGGTTCACCCATCTGGGTGAATTTCGGCTCGTCCCTTTGCCCGAGCGCACCTTCCTGGAACGCGTACACTCGGCCGAAGAGGCCGACGTCGCCACGTACGGGGGCTTCTGGGTTTATCTGCCGACGGAGATGGAACGACGGATCGCGAACCCGGACAGCGAAACCGGATGAGCTCGAGGAGCACGATCATGGCCTCGATCCTCAGTGGAAGCCCGACGGTCTCGTCGCGATGGCGTCCGGCGGACCGCGGCGCAGCGCGCGCTCGGCCGGCTCGCGGCGCAGGCACCGACCCCGCCGGGGCTCCTGGGGGCCACGTCGCGGCTTCTGTCGCGCGCCCGCGATGCCCACCCGCGATGGATGATATACCGGCGCGATGAGCCGCCGGGTCACCAGCGAAGGTACCGGGACCCTCCAGATCCACTTCGCCTTCGACCGCAGGCTGGTGGAGGTCGTGAAGTTGCTCCCCGCCCGCCGCTGGAATCCCGGACAGAAATCCTGGGGGGTCCCGGAGGCGCACGTGGTCGCGGTGGTGGACAGGCTGCACCTCGAGGGGTTCGCCTTCTGCGAGGTGACGCTGCGCCTCTACCGGGAACGCGGCGGCGCCCTCGCGCTCGACGTCCTCGCCGTCGCCGAAGCGCGCGTCACGTCGCTCCGCGCCGCCGAGCCCATCCGAGCCGACGGGCCGCGCGACATGGATGCCCGGCCGCGCTCAGCAGCGCCCGCGTCCGACTTCACCGTCTCGCAGCTCAACGGAAAGGTCCGCGCCGCGCTCGAGGCAGCGTTCCCGGCCCCGATCTGGCTGGTCGGGGAGGTCTGCAGCTACAACCGGTCCGCCCACAAGAGCACCGTCGGCTTCGAGCTCGTCGAGCGCGACGCTCACGGAAAGCCGATCGCCGAGATCAAGGCGACCCTCTTCGAGCGCGCGCGCGGCGAGATCGAGCGGCGGCTCGCCGCGGCGGGCAATCCGTTCCAGCTCGAGGACGAGATCCAGATCCGCGTGCGCGGGCGCGTGGAGCTGTACGTCCCGTGGGGCTCGTACAGGTTCATGATCGAGGAGCTCGACGTGGACTACACGCTCGGGGAGGCCGCCCGGCGGAGGGAGGAGATCCGCCGCCGGCTCGCCGAGGAAGGGCTCCTCGAGCGGAACCGCTCGCTGCCGTTCCCCGCGCTGCCCCTCCGCGTGGGCCTCGTGACCAGCCTGGGCTCGGACGCCTACAACGACGTGCTCGGCACGTTCAAGGAGTCAGGCTTCGCGTTCCGCGTCGTGGCGCACGGGGTGCGGGTCCAGGGACGGCAGACGGAGCCCTCGGTCCTGAACGCCCTCGACTGGTTCCGGGCGCACGCCGCGGATTTCGACGTGGTGCTGATCTGCCGCGGCGGCGGCTCGCGCACCGACCTCGCCTGGTTCGACTCGGAGCCGATCGCCCGGGCCGTCGCCACGTTCCCGCTCCCCGTGGTGGTCGGGATCGGCCACGAGCGAGACCTCTCCGCGCTCGACTTCGTGGGCTGGCGCGAGAAGACCCCGACCGCCGCGGCGGCATCCCTCGTCCAGCGGGTCTCGGAAGCGAGGGATACCGTCGAATCCTCCCTCCTGAGCATCCTCGACCAGAGCCGGCGGGCCCTCCGGTCCGCCTCGTCGGACCTCACCCGCCGGGCGGCCCGGGTCCCGCGCACCGCGTCGCTGCTCATCGCGCGCCGAGCGGGCCAGCTCCAGGAAGCGGTCCGCCAGCTCCGCCAGGGAGCGAGGCGCGACCTCGACGCCGCTTCGCACCACGTCGACGAGATGGCCACGCTCCTCGGCCCGCGCTCCTCCCGGAGGCTCGCGCTCGAATCCGAGCGCGTCACGTCGCGCGAGCGGCGCCTGCGCCTCCTCGACCCGCGCCGCGTGGTCGAGCGTGGATACGCGATCCTGCGCACGCAGGAGGGGACGGTGCTCACCGACGCGGCACGCGCACCCCAGGGGACGACGCTCGTGGCCGAGCTGAAGCGGGGCGTGCTGCGGCTTCGCTCGGACGGGTCGGAGGAGACATAGGGTCATGGCAAAAGCGAAGCGCGTGACGAAGGAGCTGTCCGACGGGGGCACGGCAAGGCCGCAGCCCGCCACGAACGAGCGCTCCTATGGCGAGGCCTCGTCGCGCCTCGAGGAGATCTTGCAGGCCATCGAGGAAGGTCAGGTGGACATCGATGAGCTCTCGGCGCTCGTGAAGGAGGCCGCGGATCTGGTGACGCTCTGCCGCCAGAAGATCCATGCCGCGGAGGTCCAGGTGAAGACCATCACCGAGCAGCTCGAGCGCGAGGCCCCGGTCGCCACAGACGAGGACGACGAGGACGACGAGGACGACGAGGACGACGAGGAAGCGGAGGACGAGTAGACGGGCGCGGGGGACCCCGCGATGGTTTCCGTGGTGACGTCATGCGTCGCTACATGGCCCTCGCCTTGTGACGGGGGGGACGGGCGAAAGCGCGCCAGAGCGCCTCCGCCTCACTCCGTGGTGCAGTCGGGCGCCGAGCTCGGGTCGGCCACCCACGCCGCGAGGCGCGCGGTTCCGGCGTCGCCCCACGCATCGTGCGCGAGCTGGTTGAGCCGGCACCACTCATGACGCGTCTGTCGGACAGCGAGCGACTTCGCCGCGAGGTGCTGCTCCACGCGATCGGTCAAGGAGGTCTTGTCCTTGCTGAGCTCGTCGTGGGTCATCGCCACCGGGGGCGGACAGAAGTCGCCTGACTCGTAGTCGACCGTGCCCGAGACGAGCCCATAGGCGGTCGTCCGCCGCTCGCGCACGGTCACGATCGCGTACTCCGGGTACGGCGCGTCGTCGTCCCGAGTCACCGCCTTCTCCCTGGGCTTGGGGCCCTGCACGACGATGAAGCCCGTCGACCGCACCGCGGAGTACGGCCTGAGCGCGGGGAAGGGCGTGAGCGACTGGTCCACGAGGACGTCGCCGCCGAGCTCGACCCAGTTCGAGTGTGCATAGAAGTCCTGCACCGCATGAATCGAATGGGAGAACGCCAGCATGGCCAGGGCATCTCCGTTCAGCAACGCGACGCGCGGGTCCAGCGCCTTCACGGCCTCGGCTTGCTTCCTGGCGACGAAGGCGGCGCCTCCGCTGAAGTTGCAGTCATCGAAGTGGGCCTCATTGTTGAAGTGGTACGTGGCGTCCGTCGACACGTTGCCGATCGTCAAGGCTTTGATCACTTCAGGCTTCAGGAACGACAGCGCGGTGCCGGTGATCTCTTCGTGGTTCGGCTCGCCCGGCGTCGTCGAAAACGCATCGGCGCTCTCTTCGAGCGCCTCGGCTGTCCCTGTTCCAGGCTCGCCGGCGCAGCCGAGCATCAGCGAGAACCCCATGACTCCCAGTACGAAGGCGGTGTGTCGATGCATGTCTTGCAGCATGTCTTTCACAACTGCAAAGCGCGATCCAGGCGTGCGAGCTGAGCGTCGGTTGCGAGAAACGCGCGCGAGGAGCTCGCGTGAACGCGCTGGCGCGCGTGAACGCGCTGGCGCGCGTGAACGCGCTGGCGCGCGTGAACGCGCTGGCGCGCGTGAACGCGCTGGCGCGCGTGAACGCGCTGGCGCGCGTGAACGCGCTGGCGCGCGTGAACGCGCTGGCGCGTGTGAACGCGCTGGCGCGCGATGCGCGCACCTCATCAACCGACATTCCCTTCCATGCGCGACCTGCACGCGCGCCCCACTGCGGCATTCCGCCACGCGCCTCCGCGAGAACGCGTGTTGGCCAAGGCACCTTCCGGACAGCCTGTCTGGCGCTCTGGCGCTCTGGCGAGAGCGAGCTCCGGGCGAGGCTCGGTGGGGTGCGTACTCGCGCGCACCCGGGGAGTCGATGTCCGGACGTCAGCGGCGGCGGGCCGCGAACCTGACCATGAGCCCTTCAGGCTTCATCGTGAATCCGAGGAGCTCCTTGACGGGCTGCGCCGGGTCGACCAGCGACACATCGAGATCGCGCGCGACCATGGCGCCCACCATGGCGCTCTCGAGCAGCGAGAGCGCGCGCCCGGGGCAGACGCGCGGGCCGCTGCCGAAGGCGAGCGCCGCGCGCGGGTCGTGCTTGCCGGCGCTCGTCGGCCGCGGGGTCAGCCACCGCTCGGGCAGGAACGAGCTCGCGTCGTGGAAGCTCTCGTCCTTCAGGCCGACCTGCCGCGTGAGCAGGATCATCCGCGCCCCCGCGCCGAGCCGGAGCGGGCCGAGCGCCGCCTCCGCGCAGGCCTCGATGAACAGGAGCGGCGCGGCGGACCTCAGGCGGAGCGTCTCGTGCGCGACCGCCCCGATGTACCGCAGCCGCTGCGCGTGCTCCGGGGTCCCGGGCAGGTCCGTGTCGCCGAGCTCGGCGTCGGCCTCGGCCCGCATGCGCGCCTGCACGTCCGGGCGCAGGGCCATGAAGTGGAGCATCCAGGCCATCGTGTCGGCCGTCGTGTCCTCCCCGGCGAGCAGCACCGTGAGCACGTTGCCGAGCACCTCCTGGTCCGACAGCCGCGCCTTCGGGTCCTCCGCGTCGCGCGCCACGAGCATCGCCTCCAGCAGCGAGCGGGGCGCAGCGGCCCGCGCCGGGTCCCGGTCGAGCTCCGCGCGGGCCGTCCGGAGCATGTCCAGCATCCGCTGGCGCACCGCGGAGAGCGCCTGATCGAGGGCCCTGTCGGCGGGCAGCTTGACGTGCCGCCAGTAAGGAAACGGCGCGAAGATGCGGCGGTTGACCGCCGCGAAGATCGTCTCGAGCTGGCGCGACAGGGGGTCCGCTCCGCGCTCGATGAGGTTGATGTCCATGCCGAACGCCACCGCGCTGGTGACATCCACCGTGTAGCGCGCCAGGTCTCGCCGCGCGTCGACAGGCTCTCCCCGCGCGGCCGCCGCGCGCCAGCGCTCCCGCAGCCGGCGGGTGATCGTGGCGAGCGTGCCGTGGCTCTCGCGCAGCTGCGCGGCGGTGAACGCGCTCATCACGAGCCGCCGCTGCCGTGTCCACTGGTCGCCCTCGGCGGAGAAGACGCCACCGAAGCCGAGCTCCTCGACGATCTCCTGAAGCGGGCTCCAGCGCCGGAACTCCTTCGGCCGCTCGCGGAGGATGCGCTGGACGAGCTCGAGGTTGCTGACGACGACGACCGGCGTGCGGCCTATCCAGAACGCGTAGAGATCACCATACTTGCGGCTCCAGTCCTCGAGCGTGAGGTGGAACTGCGTCGGCCGGATCTCGAGGATGTTGCCGAGGAATGGCAGCCTCCGCGGCCCTGGCAGCGTCGACAGGTCGCGCGCGCCCCCTGCCGGGGCGACTTCTGCTCTAACGGTCTCCATGGTCTCCTCTCCAGAGGGCGATGGCGGCCAGCGCTGGCGCCGCCGCGGATCGCGGGGGAAAGGTAGCTCGACTCGGGAGGCCGCGATCGACAGAAGATCGGCGCGCGAGGAGATCGCGGGTCCTCGACGTCTCCCGGTCGCGCGTCGCGCGTCGCGCGTCGCGCGTCGCGCGCCGCGTCCGGGCGACGATCTTGCTTCCACCCGGCCGCGCCGACAGGGGGAATTGCCATGCGAGCACCGCACGCGGGCCGGCGGGTGCTAAACACCTCCCCGTGACCTCACCGCTCCTCTCTCCTTTCTCCTTCCCGAACGGCCTCACCGCCAGGAACCGCGTCTGGCTCGCCCCGCTCACGAACCAGCAGAGCCACGACGACGGCTCCCTGAGCGAGGACGAGCTGCGCTGGCTCTCCTACCGCGCGCGAGGCGGCTTCGGCGTCGTCGAGACCTGCGCCGCACACGTCGCCGAGGAAGGCAAGGCCTGGCCGGGCGAGCTCGGCATCTTCGCCGACCGGCTCTTGCCCGGCCTGCGCCGGCTCGCGGTCGAGCTCGCCACCCCCGGCGCGCTCGGCCTTGTCCAGCTCTTCCACGGCGGCCTCCGGGCCGATCCCAAGCTGTCCGGCGTGCCCACCTGGAGCGCCAGCGCCGTCGCCGAGCCGGACCTCCCCGTCCCGCGCGCCGCCACCGAGCAGGACATTCTCCTCGTCATCGACCGCTTCCGCGACGCCGCGGCGCGGGCGCTCGCCGCCGGCTTCGCGGGCGTCGAGCTGCACGGCGCCCACGGCTACCTCCTCGGCCAGTTCCTTTCCGCCACCCAGAACCGCCGCACGGATCGCTGGGGCGGCGCGTGGGAGAACCGGGCGCGCCTCCTGCGCGAGACCCTGCGGGCCGTCCGCGCCGCGGTGCCCGCTTCCTTCGTCGTCGGCGTGCGCCTGTCGCCCGAGGACTTCGGCCAGGCCCAGGGGCTCGATCTCGACGAGAACCTCGAGCTCGCCCGCTGGCTCGCCGAGGACGGCGCCGACTTCCTCCACCTCTCGCTGTGGAGGTCGAGCAAGCCCTCGCAGAAGCGCCCGGACAAGCACCCGCTGCCGCTGTTCCGCGAGGCGGTGGGGCCGAGCCTGCCGCTCGTCGTCGCCGGCGGCGTCTGGACGCGCGCCGAGGCCGAAGCGCTCCTCGACATGGGCGCCACCGCGGTCGCGCTGGGGCGCGCCGCCATCGCGAACCCCGACTGGCCGCAGCGGATCGCCGACCCCGCCTGGGAGCCGCGGCGGCCGCCGCTCACGCGCGCCGAGCTGTACGAGCGCGGCATCTCGGAGACGTTCGCCGTGTACCTGCGCAGATGGAAAGGCTTCGTGGCCGACTGACGGCCACGCGCCGGCGCACCCCCCCCAGGGCAGCGCTACGGCAAGCCGAAAGCGAACAGCGTGTTGCCCGGCGTGCCGATGCCGAAGCTCTCGTAGCCGCTCCCCCAGTACACCGTGCCGCGCGCCACCGCCGGCCCGGCGCTGACGGAGCCGTCGGCCGGATGGCTCCAGAGGAGGGCGCCCGTCGCGGTGCTCAGCGCGTGTACGTTGCCGCTCATCGAGCCGGCATAGAGCACGCCGTTCGCGACCGTGAGCGGCCCCCGGGCCTGCGCGCCCGGCGTGGGATCGGGCGTCTGCCACACGATGTCGCCCGTGGCCGCGTCGAGCGCGCTCCACGATCCCCACGAGATCACCTGCCCGGAGGGCTCCAGCGTGTACTCGACCTGACCGTTGTTGCCGATCGGCACATAGATCTGGGTGTCGTCCACGGCGACTCCCCACATGATGCCGCCGAGCTCCCCGCCGGGGCCGACCAGCGTGCTCCACACCACGCTCCCGTCGTCCCTGTCGAGCGCCCAGAAGATACCGCTCTTCTGGCCGGCGCCGACCAGATCGCGGCGACCTGCCCCCGCGCCGGCCGTGAACAGCGTGGCGCCCGTGCCGAAGTCGTAGTCCGGGCCCGCCGGATCAGGGCACCAGTTGCCGCCGAAGTAGCAGGCTCCCGTCCAGGCGTCGAAGCCCTGGAGCCGCCGCGCCCACTTCAGCTCGCCTGTGTCCATGTCGAGCGCGAGGACGGCGTCGATGTAGTTGTCCTCCGGGAGGCAGGCCTCGACGGCGAGGGGGTCGTCGCCGGCGGCCTCCACGCACGCGCTCACGGCCGGCGGCACCGTGTAGTTGTTGCCGGTGGTGACGTACACCGTGCGCCGCTTGAGGTCGAGCGCGGGCGCGCCACCCCAGACGGCGCCGCCGGTGTAGCCCTGGGGGACCAGGTAGCGCTGCCAGAGAATCTCCCCGGTCACCGCGTCGAGCGCGACGACGCTGCCGCGGAAGGAGCAGCACGGATACGCGTTGTCCGCCGCGAAGAGCTCCTCGCGCGAGGAGACGCCGACGTACACGCGGCCGCCGTGCACGACGGGAGACTGCGTGATGATCGCCGCGGGGTGCGGGTCGAGCTGCGTCTTCCACAGGAGGGCGCCGGTGCGGCTGTCCACTGCGACCATGTGCGCGCCGGCCTGGGTGCCGACGAACAGCATGTGTCCGTGGAGCGCGGGGCTCGTGCGCGAGACGGCGCCGGCTGTGCCCGTGAGGCCGGAGATCGTTGTCGTCCAGAGCGGGAGCCCGGTGTCGGCGTCGAGCTTGTAGAGGTTGCCGCCCCCGTCCGGAAAGTAGATGGCGCCGCTGTCGACGGCTGGCGTCGCGGGGACGTTGCCGCTCGTCGTGAAGGCCCACTTCACGGACAGCGACGCGACGTTCGCTGGCCCGATGTCGTTCTCGCCGCGCGCGTGGTGCGTGTTGGCGAGATCCCAGCCGTAGACGGTCCAGCGCCCGGCGCCCATGCCCCTGGCCTCGGGGCCCTGGACGGCGTGGAACGCGGCGAGACAAGCGGCGGCCGCGATCGCGGACCGCACCCAGAAAGTGCGCTTCATGATGAATCCTCCTGGGGCATCGAGTGCAGCGGCGATCGGCGACCCGAAACGTCAGCTCCGTTGCGTCTGCGACACGAGGCCCCGAGGATAAATCGCGCGGAATCGAGGAGCGCGTCAACGGGATAGAGGAGCGACCATCGCGGGTCTGGGTCGCGGGCCGACGCTGCGCTGCTGCCGGTGCGAGGCCGACCACCGCACCTCGCCGGCACCGATGGAAGTTCCAGAGCTGGTCACCACATCGAGGTCCGCTCGAGGTCCGCTCCGGGCACCCCGAGCGGTCGGGCACGAGCGCGGGATAGCACCCGGGGCTGGGCGAACGTGGGGAAAAGGAGCATGATGAGGACAACCATGAACGCCATCAAGGTCGAAACCACGATTGACGAAGCCGTGGCCCGCGCGATCCCCGCCCTACGTCCGCTCCTCGGGAAACACGTCGAGCTCATCGCGCTCGATGCTGCGTCCACACCCGCGCCGGAGCACAAGCTGACCGTCGACGAGCTCCTGGCCTCGCGCATCAAGCTGCCGCCGGGGGTCGGCCCGCTTTCCCTGGAGGATATGGAGCGCGCCATCGCTGAGGGAGCGCTCGGGCGATGAAGTCGTTTGACACGAACGTCGTCGTTCGCCTCCTCGTCGAGGACGACCCGGCACAGTGCGAGCGGGCCGGGAGCGCCTTCCGGCAAGCTGTTGCGGAGGGGGGCGTGTTCCTCTCGGCGACGGTCCTGGTCGAGGTTGCCTGGGTCCTTCGGGTCGCCTGCAAGCAAGATCGCGCGACCATCGCGGCAGCGCTTCGCAAGCTCGTTCATGCCGCAGGGGTGACGGTCGAACACGATGCGATCGTCCGTCGAGCGATCGCCGACTTCGAGGGGGGGCCAGCCGATTTCTCTGACTACTTCATCCGTGAGTCGTCCCGCGAAGCGAGCGCTCTCCCGGTGCTGACGTTCGATGAGCGTTTCGCACGCGGTACCGATGTGGAGCTGGTGCCGGATAAGTGATTCGCCGGCGCCACGGTTTGAAGCATGAACCCCGTCATCTCTCAGGCTCCTCTGAGCGGAGAGCCTCGCTCGGCCGCCGCGCGCTATCGTCACGGGCGAGCTGCGCCAGGCCGGGTCGGCGGCCCTCCCTGGAGCGCCGCCTCGACGGTCAGGGCGTGGTTCAGGAGGGCCGCCGCCATCATGCCGGCCGACGACGCGACGATGGCGGCCTGGAGCGGCGTCGCCGCGTCGCCCGCGACGTGGACGCCAGGCATCGAGCTCTGCTTCTGGTCGTCGACGCGCACGAAGCCTTGCTCGTCGAGGGCGAGCCCGAGCCGCTCGACCAGGGGCGCGGGCCGCTGCCGCGGGTGCATGAAGAGCATGCGCCGCGCGAGCCGAGCGCCATCCTCGAGCTCCACCGCTTCGAGCTGCGTCTCGCCGAGGAGGCGCCGGATGCGGCGCGGCTCGACGCGGACCCCGGCCTGCGAGAGGCGACTGATGACGTCGGGCGGCAGGTCCGCGCCCTCGGAGAAGACGACGAGATCGTCGGTCCAGCCCGTGAGCAGCAGGGCCCACTCGGCGAGCTTGGCGGAAGGCGCGAGGACCCCCCACGGGAGCCCGCGGACCTCCCAGCCGTGGCAATAGGGGCACTGGGCGATGCTGTGTCCCCACAGGCCGCGGGCGCCAGGGATGTCGGGCACCTCGTCGACGACGCCGACGGTGAGGAGCACCCGCCGGGTGAGGTGCTCGGCGCCGTCGTCGGTCCGGACGCGCAGGAGCTCTCCTTCCCGTGCTACGTCGACCACGGCCGCGTCGCGCAGCGACACGGAGGGATAGGCGTCGAGCTGCTCGCGGGCGATGCGCCGGAACTCGCGCGGAGGCGTCCCGTCGCGCGTCACGAAGTTATGGACCTGGTCGGCGGCCGCGTTGCGCGGGGCGCCGCTGTCGCAGAGCAGGACTTGCTTGCGGCCCCGTCCGAGGGTGAGCGCCGCGCTGAGCCCCGCGGGGCCACCTCCCACGATCACGACATCCTGGTTCATTCGGTCATTGCTCCGCTCTGGCCATCGCTCCCGCTCACCCGCCGTCGGCCTCCGCTGCCCCATGCAGCCGGTGGCCAGCTGCGCTCCCACGGAGAGAGCGCTCCAGGCCAGAAGGCCTCGGCGAGTGCGGGAGACCGCCGCTACACGCGTCCTCGACACCCCTTCAGGATGGCGACGGGCGAGACGGCGGGGAATGGCGGGGATTTCGATCGGTCTGGCGAGGCTTTCGCCTGGCCACGGACAGCCAGACGTCTGGCCACGGACAGCCAGACGTCTGGCCACGGACAGCCAGACGCCTGGCCACGGACAGCCAGACGTCTGGCCACCGACCGCCGTCACGTCCCGCAGAACGTGTACTGCACGCGCTCTTCCGGCTGCGGGGGCTCGCTCAGGTGAGCGAACTCCGGCTGATCGTCATACGGCCGCGAGAGCACCTGCACGAGCGCCTCGAACGGCCCGAAGTCGTCGCGGAGAACGGCAGCCTGGATGAGCTCTTCAATCCGGTGATTGCGCGGGATGAACGCCGGATTCACGCCCCGCATCGCGCTCGCGCGCGCCTCGGGCGCGACGTCCTCCCGGGCCAGCCGCCGGCGCCACGCCTCGGCCCAGTCGCGGAAGGCGCCGGGCTCCTCGAACAGCGACGCCACCTGCGCGTCCGCCGCGGGGTCGGCCGCGGAGGCGCAGAGCCCGCGAAAGAAGACCGTGTAATCGACGCGGTTCGACCCGAGGCGATCCAGCAGATCGGCGGCGAGGGCGAGGTCCTCGTCCTCCTCGCGCACGAGCCCCAGCTTGGCGCGGAGGACGCGCTCGTGCGCCTCCACGAAAAGGCCGGTGAAGCTCTGCACGCGCTCGGTCGCCACGCGGACAGCCTCCTTCTCGTCGCCGGCCAGGAGCGGCAAGAGCGCCTCGGCGAGCCGCGCCATGTTCCATTGCGCGATGCCCGGCTGGTTCCCGAACGCATAGCGGCCGCCCCGATCGATCGAGCTGAACTTCTTCTCGGGATCGTACTCGTCGAGGAACGCGCAAGGCCCATAGTCGATGGTCTCGCCGGAGATCGACGTGTTGTCGGTGTTCATCACGCCATGCACGAAGCCGACGCCGAGCCAGCGCGCGACGAGGGCCGCCTGCGCCGCGATGACGCGATCGAGCAGCGCCAGCGCGTCGTTCCCGCTCCCCACCGCCTCGGGGTAGTGCCGCGCGAGCGCGTACGAGGCGAGCGTGGCCAGCGCCTCGCGATCGCCCCGCGCGGCGAAGAACTGGAACGTGCCCACGCGGATGTGGCTCGCGGCCACGCGCGTGAGCACCGCGCCCGGGAGCACCTCCTCGCGATAGACCGGCTCGCCCGTCGTCACGGCGGCGAGCGCGCGCGTCGTCGGCACGCCGAGCGCCGCCATCGCCTCGCTCACGACGTACTCGCGCAGCACCGGCCCGAGCGCGGCGCGCCCGTCGCCGCCGCGGGAGAAGGGCGTCCGCCCCGCGCCCTTGAGCTGGATGTCGCGCCGCTTGCCGTCCTTGCCGACGACCTCGCCGAGCAGGATGGCCCGGCCGTCCCCGAGCTGGCTCACGAAGCTGCCGAACTGGTGCCCCGCATACGCGAGCGCGATCGACTCCGCGCCCTCGGGCAGCGTGTTGCCCGCGAGCACCTGCGCCCCGTCCGCCGAGGCGAGCCGATCCGCGTCGAGCCCGAGCAGCTCCGCGAGCGCGCGGTTGACCTTCACGACGCGCGGCTCGCGGACCCTGGCGGGGGAGACGCGCGCGTGGAAGCGGTCCGGGAGCCGGGCATAGGTGTTGTCGAAAGCGAAATTCATCCGTGAACCTCGTGGCGCGGGGGATCCAGCAGCATCGTGCGAGCGGACGTTTTACATCAACATCGCTCCGCGCGCCCGCGCCGCCCGGCAATCGAGAGATCCATCGAACGAGCGCAGCTGCCTCCCGCCCCGGTCACTCGTACCACGTCGGCACGATCGAGCGGACCTCGGGCAGCGCGGCGATGCGGCAGACCTTGTCCCACGCCGCTTCCTCGAGCGCGCCATGGCGCTCGGTACACTCGGCGTCTCCGGTGGGGAAGAGGTAGAGCGTCTCCGCCGGCACATCGCAGCTGGCGCGCCCCCTGCCCGAGCTCGCCTCGACCGTCGGCGCGATGTCGCGCACGCGGGCGAGGAGCGCGTCGTCGCCCGCCGGCAGGCAGAACTCCACGGATCCATCGTTCACGCACCCCGTTTCCCTGGTGAAGGCGAGCTTCTCGCCCGGGCACGACGCCGCGGACGGCAGCGGCCCCTCGACAGAGCCCTCGCCGGGCGTGGACGGCGGCGCGGACGTGCAGCTCGACAGGCACGCTGCCAGTAAACAAGAGATGGAGAATTGTCGCATGGAGCTCCCTCGGGGGCTCCAGCATGCCACGCGCGCGCGGCGCCGGCAGGTGAGTTCGCTGCCTGCCGTGCTCGCTGCCCGCCGGGACAGCGCGTCGCGCCGAGCGCCTGGCCTGGAGCGCGCCGGGCCCACCGCCTCGGCTCGCTCGCAGGACGCGCCCGGCACGCCGCGCGCGGCGAGGCTCGTGAAGGCCCGCCGGCGCGGCGGTCGTCGCCGAGGGCCGGGTGTGTCTGGTAGAGTGCGCGCAGAGGTGCCTGTGCTCAAGCTGCCGAAAGATCTCGTCGCCGATCCGCGCCATGACGCGGTGTCCGACCTCCTCACGAAACACGCAGGTCTGCTGTGGGAGAGCGGTCGGAACCAGGTGGCGACTCTCCCGATGACCGACGCGCTGGCCGCGGAGCTCCGCGGCGCGCTCGCGGCCGAGCACGCCTGTCACGGCCTCGAGCTCATCGCCGAGAGGCTCGCCGGCGAGCAGAAGGGGCTGGACGCCGCGGCCAGGAGGGCCCCGGAGAGCCCGCAGAACGCCCGCGCGTCTCGCATCCTCTTTCTGGCCAACGACGGCAGCACCCGCTTCTATCGCGACTGCGACGCGCTCCTCTCCCGCTACCCGCAGCGCCTCCTCGCCTGCCGGCTCGACATCGCCGGCGAGGCGCTGGGCGAGAAGCTCACGGGGAGCGCGAGGATGATCCGGAGCGTGCTTGTCCTCGACAAGAAGGTCGCCGCCAGGGCGCTGCTCGCCCTGCTCCCGCCGGACTGAAGGGGGCCCCTCCGATCACTCCCGCTGCGCCTGCCCGCGGCCGGTCTTCGCCTGCAGCTCGTCGATGCGCTTCGACGCCTCCGCCTTGGTGAGGCCCGGGTCGAACTCCACGCCTGCCTCCTGAGAGAGCGTCTGGAGATACGAGGCCTGCGCGCCGGTCATCGGCTCGTCGCCCGTCTTCCAGTGCTCCGGGTCCTTGCGCGTGTTCTCCACGCCGGCAGCGCCCTTCGCGCCCCCGGAGACGCCCGTGGCGCCCCGCAGCTCGTCGATCTTCTCGGACGCCTCCGCCTTGGTCAGGTCGTCGGGAACCTCTTCGCCCTGCTGCTCCGCGAGCGTGTGCAGGTACGAGGCCTGCGCGCCGGTCATCGGCTCGTCGCCCGTCTTCCAGTCCCGCGGGTCCTTCTGGGCGTTCGACGGCCGCTGCTCGTCCGGCCGACCCGCGGCGCTGGGGCCGGCCGCCTGCTGGTCTTGCTTCGCGCTCATATCCAGCTTCCTAATCCCAGGAGACCGCGTGGCAAGCCCGCGACGACCGACCACGCCGCGCGCGGGGCTCGAGGCGCGCTCCACAGGCGCCGCGAGCGGCTCGAGCCCAGGGAGCCCGCGTGAGCGCACCTTGTGGGAGGGAGGGACGCCGGCGACGCGATGATGTCAGAGCGCGGGCGCCGGGGCCGGGTGAAGATGCGCGCCATGGAGATGCACCAGGTCCGCTACTTCCTGGCGGTCACCGAGACGCGCAGCTTCACCCGCGCGGCGGAGCGCTGCGCGATCTCGCAGCCGGCGCTCACCGCGGCGATCAAGAAGCTGGAGGAGGAGCTCGGCGGCGCGCTCCTCCTCCGCGAGCGCGGCGGCGCGAAGCTGACGGCGCTCGGGCAGCACGTGCTGCCTCGCTTCCAGCGGCTCCACGACGAGACGCAGGCGGTGCAGGTGATCGCGGACAACCACCGGCGCCTCAAGCAGGTCCCGCTCCGCGTCGGCGTCCTGTGCACCATCGGGCCGGCGCGGCTCGCGCGGGCGCTCGCGGCGTTCCGCGTCGCGGCGCCGGGGGTGGAGCTGGAGATCTCGGTGGCCGTGCAGGCCGAGCTCCTGCGGCGCCTGGAGGAGGCCGAGGTCGACGTCGTCATCACGAGCCTCGGCGGCGCCGTCCCTGCGTCGTTTGTCGTCACCCCGATCTACGACGAGCGGTACGTCGTCGTCCTCCCGCCAGGCCATCGCCTCGAGGCGCGCGAGGCGCTCCGGCTCGAGGATCTGCGAGGAGAGCCGTACCTCGACCGGCTCGCCTGCGAGATGCGCGAGTCGGTGACGGCCGCGTGCGCGGCGCGCGATGTAGCGCTGTACGCGGCGTACCGGACCGAACGCGAGGACTGGGTCCAGAGCCTCGTCCACGCGGGCCTCGGCTTCGCCTTCATGCCGGAGCACTCGGTGCTGCTCTCCGACGCCCCCCGGCGGCCGCTCGTCGACCCGGCGCTCCAGCGCACGATCGCGCTGGTCCGCTCGGGGGATCGCACGCCGACGTCGGCGCTCCAGCTGTTCTGGGACACGCTGCTCGCGCGCGCTGCCCGCCCTGATGGGCGGGCCGGCGACGCGCCGCCGCCAAGGCGCCGTCCCGGGGGCGGCGTCAGGGCTTCGCGGCGATGATGTCGACGCGCTCGATGACGGGCGCCGCCGCGAGCAGCTCGGGCGCCTTCGCCATCAGCGCGGCGGCGATGGGGCCCTCGAGGTGCGCCTTGCGGCCTTCCTCGCCGGCGAAGGTGTCGAAGACACCGAACGTCGACGGGCCGAGCCGCAGGGCGAACCAGTGGATTGTCCGCTGCTCCTCGACGGCGAGGGCGATGGCGCCGCGGAGGAAGGCCTCGACCTCGTCCTCCTTGCCGGGCTTCGCCTCGATCCGAACCAGGAGAGAGCGGGTCACGGCAGGGATGTGGGTGGTCGTCATGAGAGTCTCCTTTTCCGGCGGCGCAGGGCGCGCCGCGCTTCGTGAGGAGTGTTGTGACGGCGGCCGGGTCGCATCACCAATCGACGTTCTGGATGGATCCATCCGCGGCGTCGATGACCGGCCCGCAGCGCCCGCGCGGCGCGGCTGGCCTCAGTGACAGGCCCTCTTGAGCCCGGAGTACATGACGTCTTGCTGGCAGAGGAGATTGCAGCTGCCGACCGGGCCTGGCTCACCGCACGCGACGTCCAGCAGGTACACGTTGGAGGCGTCCCGACATGGCCCGCCGGCCTCGCAGCGGACAGCGGGGATCTGCGGCTCCTCCTCACCGCTGCAGTCGTAGTCGAAGCCGCCGCCCGGGCGGATGGGCTTGTCGTGGAACGTGTTGGGCTGGTCGGGGTGGACGTCCGCGTTGTCGTCGTTGCAGTCGGTGCCGTCCTCGCACTCGGTCGACAGGTAGCCGTCGCCGTCCACGTCGCAGTCGACGCCCCCGCCGCCGCCTGTGCCCGAGGCCGAGTCCGAGGTCGCCCCGCCGCTCCCGCCGCCGCCCGAGCTCGAGGTCGCCTCGCCGCTCCCGCCGCTCCCGCCGCTCCCGCCGCCGCCCGAGGTCGCCGTGCCCCCGCCGCCCGCCGCGTCCGACGACGCGGTGGCGCTCGCGCCGCCACCTCCAGCGCTCGACGGATCGGTGAAGACCACGTCCGGGAAGCTGCACGCCGCGCTCAGCGCGGCAGTCGCAGCGGGCACGGCGACAAGCGCGAGACACCGATGGCGCAAGGGCATCCTCGCATTGGATGGCATCGCTCCCCCCCGCGTCAACCGTCCGCCGAGCTGTGGAGTCCGACAGTCAGGTCACGGCCCCCTCAGGTACCGTGGGGAAGTGTCGCAGGTGCTCTGCCCGCTCTGCCAGGCGCGCCCGAGGCCCCCCGGCGGCTGGTGCGGTGATCAGCGGCGAGCAGGACCGCCCGCTGTCTCCAGCGCTCGAGAGCGCCGCGCTGGGCTTGCGCGCTCGGCTCGCCGGCGGCGGGGCCCCCGGCAGCCGGTCAGACGCTGCCGCTCACCTTCGCGGTACGGGTGCTCCCGTCGAGCGACGATTCGATGACGTACGACGCTCCCTGGTAGGCGATGCTCCCGTCGTCACTCAGGTTTCCGCCGCGCAGCACGTTGGCGGCGCTCTCGTACAGGAGGAAGGAGGCACGGCCGGTGGGCAGCTCGCTGCGGAGCGTCCAGGTGCCCTCGTCGCCGGCCGACTCGATCACGAGGTGCTGCGGAGCGCCGGACGCGTTGACGAGCACGCCAAGCGTCGAGCCGCTCCGGTCGCGCGACGTGGCGCGGAAGCTGAGCAGGGCGGCGGTGGTGAGCAACAGGGCGGAGGCGACTGGCTTCTGGGATATGGACATGGCGGGACGAATGACTCCGTGAATGGCCTTTGCGTGCGGCCCGGGTGATGTGTCGTTCCGGGGCGGCCTGGCGGCCGCGCTCTCGTGGAGCACGGCGCTCAAGGACCGAGGCCGGAAATCGAGCTCTTCGGCTGCCAGACGAGCCCGTTGTACTTCCGGGGGCACCCCGAGCGGTCCAGCCGCTGAAACGTCTCGCCCGTCCTGAGGTGCCGCTGCCTGTCGCGATCGAACGGGCCGCGCTGGCCGCTCGCCGGCTCGTACGTGACATCGCTCCTCCCATGGACCTGGAACCGCCAGCAGAGCCGCTGCTCCACGCCGTCCACCACCCGAGACAAGCTCTCCTTCATGGTCTGTACCTCTCTGCGCCGGGCGCGCGCGCCGGCGGCGCGGGAGCAACGGGCGCGGCGTGACCGGCGCTCGAGCCCGGTAGCGCCTCAAAGGCGACGGTTGCCGCGCCTGACCGATACGCCAGGCGGCATCGCCAACAACTTCACTGTGTGTACGCAAATGTATAGCAGAAAAAGGGGCGGCGACACCACGTTTATCAGCGAAGAACGCGCGATTTCGCTGGTGCGGCGGTTTTCCTCGGTGTTGCTCCCCGGACTTCGCGAGAAATCTCGCGTTCGGGCAGGGGCGCTCAGCCCTCGACCCCGGCGGCCCCTGTGTCCAGGCGGGCG
Organism: Sorangium sp. So ce1153; assembly: GCF_051521595.1. Lineage (NCBI taxonomy): Bacteria > Pseudomonadati > Myxococcota > Polyangiales > Polyangiaceae > Sorangium > Sorangium sp. So ce1153. The sequence continues at coordinate 8,031,635 of NZ_CP150361.1, read as the reverse complement.
ACCTGGCGCCGCTCGGGCATCTGCACGATGCCCATCCAGGCGAACACGCGGATGACCTGGTACGCCGGGTCGATCTCGAACCAGCGCACGGCGAAGTTCGGGCTCTGCGCGTACTTGTGGTGATTGTTCTGGAAGAGCTCGCCCAGCGTCACGAGATCGAGGGCCAGGGTGTTGCGCGAGTCGTCATCGCTGTTGAACGTGCGGTAACCGTAGCGGTGGCCGCACCAGTTCACGATGGCGCCGTGGAGCGGGCCCATCGTCCAGTGGAGCGGGACGAAGAGGAACTGCCACCACTGCGTGGCGAACGCGATGTAGAAGAGCGCGTAGCCCGTCCCCCAGGCGAGGCGGCTGAACCACGAGTTGCCGATGCGGTCGAGCGTGGGCCACTCGGGGTAGCCGCCGAGAAAGCGCGGCTCCACCTCGGCCGTGCCGTCGCAGATGGCGTCGTAGCGCTTCGCGGTCGACAGCATCATCGAGGCTGGTTCCGCGTAGTAACGCGGGGAGTGCGGGTCCTTCGGCGTGTCGCTGTACGCGTGGTGCATGCGGTGCAAGATCGCGTACGCCCGGGGCACAAGGTATGAGGAGCCCTGCGTGACGTAGGTGGTGAAATGGAAGATCCGTTCCCAGCGCTTCGACATCGTGAACATGCGATGCGAGGCGTACCGGTGCAGGAAGAAGGTCTGGAAAAAGACCGATAGTGTGGAGTGGGCGATCAGGATGACGACGAATTCCATGACCCTTTCATACTTCGATCGTGTTCGGGAACACGGTCAGCGCACGGTCACGATTCGAGAGCGTGGATCCTCGCTTTGGGCGTGAGTACGTCCCATGTCGCTCGATTCCGTTGGAGACGAGCCGATCATCGGCCTGAAACAGGAGGCTCGTGAAAACCAAAAGAGGCCTTCTCGCGGCGCTGCGTCGCTCCTGCCCGCCATCGCGGTCGCGTGGGCTGGTTCGAGGCGTGGATGGGCGGTGTCCGGCAGGCCGGACGCCGCGGCCCTGGCCGCTCCCGGCGCGCCGGAAGCCGGATCGCTCGCCGGCGTGGCGTCCGCGCGGGGATCTGGGTATGGAGGCGCATGCCGCGCATCCTCTCTCCGGGGCGGAACTTCTGGTGCGAGCGACCGGTGCGAAACGCCGGGCTGCTCATCGACGGCTCCGATTACTACCGGACCTTCTACGACGCCGCGCGACGGGCGCGCCGCTACATCCTGCTCTCGGGCTGGCAGTTCGACAGCGACGCCTGCCTGCTCCGCGGGGAGGACGCGGAGGGCGCGCCCGAGCCGGTGACGCTGCTCAAGTTCCTGGACAGCCTGTGCGAGCGCACGCCCGAGCTTCAGATTTACATCCTCGCCTGGGACTTCCACGTGGTCTTCGCGATCGAGCGCGAGTGGCTCCAGAAGATCGTCTTCGAGTGGACGACGAGCGAGCGGCTGCGCTTCCGCTTCGACAGCAACCATGTCGACAAGGGCTGTCATCACCAGAAGTTCGCCGTCATCGACGGCGAGCTCTCGTTCCTCGGGGGGCTCGACCTCTGCAACGACCGCTGGGACACGCGGCGGCACCTGGAGAAGAACCCGCTCCGCCTCAGCCGCGGCGAGCCGCACAAGCCGTTCCACGACGTCCAGGCCTACCTCCACGGCCGAGAGGTCAGCGAGAGCCTGGCGGAGCTCTTCACGGCGCGCTGGAGCGCCGCCTGCGGTGAGCCGATCGAGCTCCCCGCGGCCGAGGGGTCGACGTTCGGCGACGACTACGCGCCGGAGAGCGCGGCGCCGCTCGCGTCGGGGCGCGTCGCGCTGAGCCGGACCGACCCGCGCGGCGCGCCCACCGCGACGGAGGGCTGCCGCGAGATCTGCGACCTCTACATCGACGCGATCGCCGGCGCGGAGCGATCGATCTACATCGAGACGCAGTACTTCAGCTCGCGCGAGGTGAGCGAGGCGCTGATGAAGCGCCTGCGCCGGGGCGGCGGGGCGCCGCTCCAGGTCGTCATCGTGCTCAACATGCGCGCGGAGACGCTGAAGGAAGAGGTCGCGGTCGGGCTCGCGCAGGCGAAAGTCATCGACGACCTCCGCAAGGCGGCGGAGGGGACCGGCAACGCGCTCGGCATCTATTACACGGTGCCGGCGCACGAGGGCGAGGGCGACCCCCCGCGCGCCACCTATATCCACTCCAAGGTGATGATCGTCGACGATCGCTTGTTGACCGTGGGCTCGGCCAACCTCACGAACCGGAGCTGCGCTGTCGACACCGAGCTCAATGCGTCCTTCGAGACGGACGACCCTGGCGACGCGCTCGGCCGCTCGATCTGCGCGGCGCGGCTGGGCCTGATGGCCGAGCACCTCGGGGTCGACGATCTCTCCTGCGGCGCGGACCTCGTGGCGGAGCTCGACGACCGCGCGACCCGGCGCGACGGCCGGCTGCGGATCCACCCGTCGCCGGACGAGACGCAGCGGGCGGCGCTCGCGGTGGTCGACCCGCAGGCGCTGCCGTTCGACCCGGATGCGATCGAGGACGAGGAGGATGATCGCACGAACTTCGCCCACGGGCTCGGCGCCCTGTGGCGGCGGCTCGTGAGCCACCGCGACGACAGGAAGTAGGCTGCGGCGGGGAACGACCTGATCTCCACGTGACGCGCCGCGGACCGCAGGGCGATTGCGACGCCGTCGACGCCAGGTGGCGTGTGTTATCGGGCGGCGGAGCCGCTCGCGTATCCAGTCGGGGCCATCCGCTGTTTCGGGGCGGTCGCGCGTGCCTCTTTCACGCGGCGCAGGCAGGCTTCCAGGTCGGTTCGGGCTGTTGCCTCATCCGCGCCAACGAGCGCCATCCTCCGCTCGATTGGCATGCAATAGGCGGTCGCGGTCCACAGCCTCGGGTCATCGCCGCCCTGGAGCGGCTCGAGGTCGTTCCACACGCTCACCACCGCTTTACCTGACGCGGTTTCGACGGACGCGGTGGCGATGCGCTTGCCATCGGGGCTGAACGCCCCGGCGGTGACCCCGGAATCGGCGTCGGTCAGGACCAGTGGCTCGCCCGAGCCGTCGGCGTTCCATACCCGCACTGTTTCGTTTGACGCGGTGAAGATGCGTTTGCCGTCAAAGCTGAACGCGATGTGTTTGTAACTTCCAAAGACGCCGCGGTCATCGTCGGAAGAGACCGCCACGTCGGTGATCCGTGAATCGGAGCCGTTCAGGACCAGGGGCTCGCCGGTGCCGTCGGCATTCCATACCCGCACCCGGTTGTCATCGGACACGGTGGCGATGCGTTTGCCATCGGGACTGAATGCCACGGCGTTGCCTGGGGGACTGTTGCCGGGGAGGACCAGGGGGTCGCCCGTGCCATCGGCATTCCATACCCGCACCGCCCTGTCACCGGAAAAATCGGATACGGTGGCGATCCGCTTGCCGTCGCGGCTGAACGCATACCTGCGACCCCGAAGCCTCAAGGGCTCGCCCGTACCGTCCGCGTTTCTCACCTCCACAATACCGTCGAGCTTGAGCAGGAACGTGGTGACGATGCGCTCGCCGTCAGGGCTGAACGCTACCGAAGAGTTCAGATCCTCCTCGTAACCCCGGAGGACCAGGGGCTCGTCCTTGCCGTCGGCATTCCAAAACCGCGCGGTATTGTCGAACGATGCGGTGACGATGCGCTTGCCGTCAGGGCTGAACGCCGCCGACGTGACCGAGTCCTCGTGCCGTAGGACCAGGGGTTCGCCTTTGCCATCGGCATTCCACACCCGCACGGTCTTGTCGAACGATACGGTGACGATGCGCTTGCCGTCAGGGCTGAACGCCGCCGACGTGACCGAATCCTCGTGCCCCCGAAGGACCAGGGGCTCGCCGTTTCCGTCGGCATTCCACACCCGTGCGGTCTTGTCGAACGATGTGGTGACGATGCGCTTGCCGTCAGGGCTGAAAGCCACCGATCGGACCGAATCCTCGAACCCTCGAAGGACCAGGGGCTCGCTCCTGTCCTCCGCGTTCCACACCCGTGCGGTATTGTCGAACGATGCGGTGACGATGCGCTTGCCGTCAGGGCTGAACGCCGCCGACATGACCGGATTCTCGTGCCCCCGAAGGACCAGGGGCTCGCCCTTGCCGTCGGCATTCCACACCCGTGCGGTCTTGTCGTCTGATGCGGTGACGATGCGCTTGCTGTCAGGGCTGAACGCCGCCGACGTGACCGGATTCTCGTGCCCCCGAAGGACCAGGGGCTCGCCCTTGCCGTCGGCATTCCACACCCGTGCGGTCTTGTCGTCTGATGCGGTGACGATGCGCTTGCCGTCAGGGCTGAACGCCGCCGACGTGACCGAATCCTCGTGCCCCCGAAGGACCAGGGGCTCGCCCTTGCCATCGGCATTCCACACCCGCGCGGTCTTGTCCAACGATGCGGTGATGATGCGCTTGCCGTCAGGGCTGAACGCCGCCGACAGGAACAAACTATCCTGCCCCCGAAGGACCAGGGACTCGCCCTTGCCGTCGACATTCCACACCCGTGCGGTATTGTCGAACGATGCGGTGATGATGCGCTTGCCGTCAGGGCTGAACGCCGCCGACACGACAGCCTCCTTGTGACCCCGAAGGACCAGGGGCTCGCCCTTGCCGTCGGCATTCCACACCCGCGCGGTCTTGTCGAACGATGCGGTGATGATGCGCTTGCCGTCAGGGCTGAACGCCGCCGAAATGATCCGATCCTCGTGCCCCCGGAGGACAAGGGCCTCGTCGTTGCCCTCCGAGTTCCACACGCGCACGGCCCCGTCGTCACAAACGGTAATGATGCGCGTGCCGTCAGGGCTATAGCTGGCATCCCAAACGGATCCCGGATGGCTGAACACCTCGCGAGCGACCCCGCCGTAGAGCGCCGAACGGGTGAGGCTGGCCCACCCTCGCGGCATGTCGGGCGGCTCGATCTCTCGCAGGAGCGCAAGCGCACTGGTCGGATCCGCCTGCAACTCGCGCGCCGCGGCCATACGGGTGGCGTTGCGCGCTCGCCGGGCACCGGCTATCGCACTGGCCGCCTCCAGGTCCGCACGCCTCGCCTGTTGCGCGGCGTGCGTGGCCTCCAGGTCGGCGCGCTTGGCCTGCCGGCCGGCAAGAATCGCCAGGTACGACACCATGTTAGTAGCCACCCCGATCCGCAGATTTCTGCCCCTCACCTCGTGACGCCTGGGGGCGAGCGCGGGCGGCCGGGAAGTTCGTCAGCGCGAGGCGCGGCGGTAGAGATCGCGCCCGAGCGGCGCGCCGGAAAAGAAGAAGGCCCTGGGTAGCGACCAGGGCCTTCCGGGGATCGGCGACAGACCGATGTTCGGCCTGTCTCGCACGACCCAGGCAGCGAGGGCAACTTCCCGGCGCGCTGGTCCGGGGACTCGTGCAAGACAGCTTCCGGCTCGCGCGCTGCGGGCTCTGCGCCGCGATCTTCTTTGTCTGCGGCCGGTGTGATCGAGGGCAGCTCTACTGCGGCAGCGCCTGCCGCGACGCGGCTCGCCACCGGGCGCAACGCGCGGCTCGGCTGCGGCACCAGCGCTCCCACGAGGGGCGCCTCGATCACCGTGATCGCCAGCGGGCCTACCGCGCCCGACAGGGCCGGCGCGTGATGGATAGGGGTTCCGACAACTTGCCCGCATCCGCCAGCGTGTGCCCGCGGACCGGCGCGCCGACGTCGAAGGACGACGTGGCCGCCGCCGGCCCGCAGGAGTCGATGGATGGACGAGCTCGTGATGACGATCTCCGCGACGCCGCAGGAGACGCGGGTGCTGCTGACGCAGGGGCCCGACGAGGTGATGAAGGCCCGGCTGCGATCGGTGGCCACGCCGGCGCATCGGTTTGCCGGGCCAATGCTGTGCGAGTCGATGGCGCTCTGGCACGACCAGAGGGTCCGTGCTGTCGTTTCTGCGGAGTCCGAGGACATCTTGTTCGCGCTGGGGTTGTGCGACGGCCTCGGCGTCGCGCGCGCGACGCTGCACTACGTCGTCGAGCCTCTCTTCATGGACGCCCCGCCCCGCCGCGGGCAACGCCTGCCGGGACTCGGTAATTTCCGTGGCGAGCATCGCCTTCGCAGGAGCCTCGGTCGATGACGATCGACGAGGCCAAGGAGGCGGAGATCCGCCGCCTGCACTTCGCCGAGCACTGGAAGATCGGCACCATCGCGACGCAGCTCGGCCTGCACCACGACGCGGTCGAGCGCGTGCTCGGCCTGGGTAAGGGGGCGCGCTCGCGGCCCGTCGTTCGCGGCGCGGAGGCCGCGGTGAGCGAGGTGCCTTTGCCGCTGCGCGGCTACGAGGCCTTCGTCATCGAGACGCTGACACAGTATCCTCGGCTCCGCGCCACGCGCCTGTACGACATGCTGGTGGAGCGCGGCTACGAGGGCAGTGTGCGCACGGTGCGACGGCATGTCCGACTCGTGCGCCCGGCGCCGAAGAGCGAGGTGTTCCTCCGCGTCGAGCCGCTCATCGCCGAGCAGGCCCAGGTCGACTGGGCTTACGTCGGCAAGCTGCGCGTCGCGGGCGGCACGCGCCAGCTCTGGGCCTTCGTCATGGTCCTGTCGTACTCGCGCGCGATCTGGGGCGAGCTCGTGCTCGACCTGTCAGCGAGCTCGCTCCGCCGCTCGCTCGTGCGCGCGTGCTGCTACTTTGGCGGCGCGACGAGACAATGGCTCTTCGACAACCCCAAGACCGTTGTCCTCGAGCGCCACGGCGACGCCGTGCGCTTCCACCCGGACCTGCTCGCGCTCGCCGGTCAGCTCCGCGTCGCGCCGCGGCTCTGCGCCGTGCGCAAACCGCAGCAAAAGGGCAAGGTCGAGCGAGCGATCCGCTTCCTGCGCGACCGCTTCTTCGCCGCGCGCACGATTCGTGATCTCGACCGTGGCAACGCCGAGCTGCTCGTCTTCCTCGACGAGATCGCCAACGTGCGTCCGCACCCGCGATGGCCTGAGCGGCGCGTCGACCAGGTGCTCGCGGAGGAGAGGACGCGGCTGCTCGCGCTGCCCGATCCGCTGCCGGAGACGGACCTCGTCGAGCCCGTGCCCGTCGACAAGACCGCCTTCGTGCACTTCGACGGAAACCGCTATTCGGCGCCGTCGATCCACCACGGCAAGACGCTGATGCTCGTCGCCAATGACACCACCGTGCGGCTCTCGGACGGCGGCACGGAGCTCGCGCGGCACGTGCGCTGCTGGGGACGGCACCAGAGCATCGAGGCGCCCGAGCACCGTGCCGAGCTGCTCGACCACAAGCGCGCCGCGCGCGAGGCCAAGGGGCGCGATCGGCTCGGCGTCGCGATCCCCGGCTTCGAGATCCTGCAAGAGCGCTGGGTGGAGGCCGGTCGCAACGTCGGCTTCATGACCGCCAAGGCCCTGCGCCTTCTCGACCTGTACGGCGTCGAGATCCTCGGCGCTGCGGCGCGCGAGGCTATCGCCCGCGGCACGCACGATCCCGGTGCCCTCGCCGTGCTCTGCGAGGAGCGCCGCCGCGCCGCCGATGCCCCTGTCCCCGTCGACATCGACCTCGGAGCCCATGTCCCCGATCGCGACGTGGTTCCCCATGACCTGGAGTCTTATGATGCCCAACGATGACGTCGCTGAGCTGGTTCGCTCCCTCGGCGTACGCGTGTCGCGCGAGGCGCTGCTCGCGCTGATCGCGCATGCCACCACGGCGCGCCTGTCGCCGGTGCAGACGTTCGAGGAGCTCGCCGCCATCGCCCACCGCGAGCGCGCCGAGCGCAACCTCGCCGCGCGCGCCAAGGCAGCGACCATCGGCACCTTCAAGCCCCTCGAGCGCTTCGACTGGAACCACCCGCGCACGATCCAGCGTGAGCTCGTCGAGGAGCTCATGACCCTCGACTTCGTCGCCAAGGGGCACAACGTCCTGCTCCGGGGTCCGAGCGGCGTCGGCAAGACGATGCTCGCCCAGAACCTCGGCATGCTCGCGCTCCAGCGCGGCCACACCGTACGCTTCACGACGCTGTCGGCCGCCCTCGCGGATCTGCTCAAGCAGGAGTCACTACCGGCCCTCGAGCGACGGCTGCGGAAATACACCGCCCCGTCGCTGCTCATTCTGGACGAGATCGGCTATCTGCCGTGCAGCCGTCAGTCCGCCGATCTGCTCTACAACATCATCAGCCGCAGGCACGAGAGCCGATCGCTCGTGCTGACGACGAATCTGCCGTTCAAGCAGTGGAGCACGGTCTTTCCGGGCGCAGCGTGCGTCTCAGCGCTGATCGACCGCTTCGTCCAGCACTGCCACATCCTCGACATCGACGCCGACTCGTGGCGGCAGAAGGAGTCGCTGGCCATGAGCGAGGCGCGACCCAAGCCGAGACCGGAGACCGCCGAGCCGTCTGCCCCGGCAGCAGCGAAGAAGCGCTGACCCGGCCGACGCCACGTCAGATTCCCGCGGCGCCCGGGGTCAGGTTTCCGCGGGTGCCGCGGTCATTTTTCTGCGGACGCGAGGGTCACGTTTACGCGGATCTCCGTGGTTAGATTCCTGCGGATCTCCGAGGCCATCTACAACACCATGACCGCGATCGCCGTGAGCGCGGCGATAGTACCCGTGGCGAGCCGCCAGCGAAGGCGGCGCGCGCGCTCGGCGAACGCCGCGACCGCGAGCAGATAGCCCTCCTCGCGCTTGCCGAGCCCGACGCGCCACTCGGCCCCCAGCGCAGCGCGGCGGCGCTCGTGCCACGCCCGGGCGTCCTCCGCGGCGCGGTCGCGCCAGAGCAGCCCCTCGACCCTGCCGCTCGCCTCCCATGGCTGGGCCGCGGCGCGCAGCCGGGCCAGGAACTGCGCGTCGTGCTCGCTCTCGGCGAGCCACTGCCCGAGCTTCGCCCATCGCTCGATCAGGGACTCGTGGACAAGCTCCACCGTCGCGCCCTCGCGCTCGCCGCCGGTCTCGATGAGCAGGAGCCGCGCGCCGGCCAGGTGCTGGACGACCTGCGCTATCGCATCGCCGCCGCTACCCGCGCCGTCCTGCGCGATCTCGCGGAGCTCGTCGAGGCTCACCACCGCGCGCGTACGCTCGGGCGTGACCAGACGCAGGAGCACCGCCCGGGCCAGCCGCTGCTCGCGCGTCGGCAGCGCCGAGAGCACTGCGTCCGCGTGGGCGGACAGGGCACCGGCCACCCCGCCGAGCTGGTCATAGCTCTCCCGCGTGAGGACCCGGCGCTCGCGATCCCGCGCCTCCCACAGCGTCGTGGCGGTGAACTGCAAGAGCGGCAAGGGGCTGCGCGTGCTCTCCAGCGTGCCCAGCATGTGCTCGACGATCTCCGCGGTCTCGTAGCGAGCTCCGGCCGCCTCGACCGGCCGCATCAGGGCTTCGCGCAGGCCGTCGCGCCCCATCGGCGGAAGGAACCAGAGCCCGCGGGACACGTCGTTGCTGAAGGTGCGGTCCTCGGCAAGGCGATCGAGGAAGTCGGAGCGGATGGCGAGCAAGACGCGCAGGGGCGATGAGGCGTCGTCGGCCGCGCCCTCCAGACAGGCGAGGAACGCCGCTCGCTCCTCGGGCGCGGCGCCGAGCGTGTAAAGCTCCTCGAGCTGATCGACGAAGAGCAGGATACGGTGCCCCGGTCCCTGACGGCGACAGCGCGCGCGCAGCCGCGCGCCCAGACAGCCCGGCTGAGCGCGCAGGGGGGGAACGAGCCGGTGATGATCGGAGAGCTCGGGCGAGCCCCCCGTCGCGCCCGACGTCGTGGATGCCGTCTCTGCGACCTGCAGGAGCACGTCGGCGAGCGCGCACAGCGGACGGCGCCCAGGGCGCAGGACGAACGCTTCCCAGCGTCCCTCCGATGCGTGCTTCAAGGCCGGAATCACGCCCGCGCGCACGAGCGACGACTTGCCCGCCCCGGAGGGGCCGGCGATGGCCAGGAGCGGCTGGTTGCGCAGCCTCGCCGCCATCGCGGCGATATCGCGATCCCGGCCGAAGAAGCGCGCAGCGTCCGCCTCCTGGAAGGCGGACAGGCCGGCGAACGGGCTCTCGTCCTCGCCGAGCTCGAGCGGCTTCCGGCTGGGCAGGAGCGCCTCGAGCTCGGCGAGCAACTCCCTGGCCGAGCCGATGCGCTCGTCGTTCCTCTTCTTCAAGCAACGGTCGACGAGCGCGCCCAGCGCACCCAGCTCCGGGCAGATCGCGCTCAGGCTGGGCATGGGAGCATCGAGGTCCACGACGTCCGATAGCCGCGCGAACGAGAATGGGCTCAGCGGGTGCTTCCCTGTGAGCAGCTCGTACAGCATGACGCCGACAGCCCAGAGGTCGGCGCGAGGATCGATGCCCTCGCCCAGCAGTTGTTCGGGCGACATGTACGGGGGCGTGCCGCGGGGCGCGCTCTTCACGGGCTGAGGGCCCCGGGCGTGCGCCGCCCGCGAGCCCGTGATCCTGGCCTCCATCTGCTTCGCGATGCCGAAATCCAGCACCTTGATGCATCCGGCGTCATCCAGGAGGATGTTCTCGGGCTTGAGATCGCGGTGCACGATCCCAAGCGCATGCGCACAGACCAGCGCGCGGGCGACAGGAATCATGAGCTCGATCACGGCGTTGGGCGCTGGCGGGCCGGGCCGCGCGCGAGGACCAGGCGCCTCGGCCGCGCTCTGGTGCTCGCGCTCGGTCATCCATCTGCGCAGCGTGTGCCCCTTGATGTACTCGAGCACGAGGTAGGGATATCCACGGACCTCGCCCACCTCGTAGATGACCACGATGTTCTCGTGCCGGCAGCGCGCCGTCGCCCTCGCTTCGGCGAGGAATCGCTCGATCCCGCGCCCGCTGTACTCGAGGAGGAGCTTGATCGCGACCAGGCGACCGAGCCTCGGATCGCGGGCCAGGAACACGACCCCCATACCACCCTGGCCCAGCTTGCGGAGGAGCTCGTAGTGATGGATCGTGCCGCCCACGGCCGGTGGCTTGGCGTTCACGATGAGCTCCGCTGGCGGCGTTTCGGCCTCCGGGGAAGCGGGCGTGACTTCATGCGCTCGCTCGCCAGGCATCGGGGCGGCAGCGCCGTCAGCGAAAGGGGGGTGGGCGAACGCGAGCGTGCGCGTGCGCTCTTCGACAGAAGCTCCAGCCGACTCCAGGCACGCCGGCGGCCGCGGCGCCGGAGCCCCGGCTTCCCGGTTGCCCTCATCCCGCACCTCCCGGACCTCCGCTCCCGTCATCCCTGCGCCGCTGGGCGCGTCGGGCTCGATGAGGACCTCCCGGCGGAGTCCATCCACCTGACATGTATCGAGCTCGCGCAGGAGGCCGCCGGCCGTGACGACCCGCGCCGCGATGTCCTCTGTCGTCGCGCGCCGCAGGATCGCGCCGAGCGGGTGCGCGAGCAGCGCGGCAGGGATCCGCGCAGGCTCGCGGCCCTCCCGCTGAGCTCCTTCTGCCTCCGGCGCGCTGCTGCGGCCCGGACGCCTGCCCGTGAGACACTCGAGAAACACGAGCCCCCAGGAGTACAGGTCCGAGCGCGCCGTCGGTGGGAAGCCCCGGAGCTGCTCCGGCGCTGCGTAATCCTGCAAGTCCAGGGACGCCTCGCTGCCCCGGGCGAGCGCGCCCTGCTGGCCGGCGCGCGCGCTGGCGGCGAGCGCGCCGAAGCCGAAGTCGAGCACCACCGCGTTCCTCGGCGCTCCCGCGGGCACCACCATGACGTGGGTCGGCCGGAGGTCCCCGTGGACGATGCCGTGCTGGTGCGCGCAGCCCAGCGCATCCAGGATCCGCAGCATCAGGTGCCGCGCCTCTGGCGGCTCGAGCGCGCCCTGCTCGGACAGCAGCTCGGCCAGGCTCTGCCCGGGCACGAAATCGAAGACGGCATACAGACGCTCCTCGTCCGCCCAGCCGGACTCGATCAGCCGGACGATGCTCGGATGCTGGAGGCGCGCGCAGACGCCCACATCTCGCAAAAAACGGACGCCTTTGCGCCGCACCAGGGCCGCGGGGCCTCCGTCCCGAACCAGGCGCACGACTTCCAGGACAATCGGCTGACCGCTCTCGACCTGCCGCCCTTTGTAGATGTCGGCAATGCTGCCCTCCCGAAGGAACGAGAGGATTTCGTAGCGGCTCTGGAACACCGTTCCTGGAGCGAGGATCTCCCGGTTCATCGCGGTCCCTCCGGTCGCTGCGGCGTCGCGCGGCAGCTTCGGGTGAACGTCCTGCATCATGGGGGGAAGCGGGGACCCTGAAGGTCGAGCCCGCATTGGCCTGCCGAGAGGGCTCGGCGATGTGGCCAGCCCGATGCTCGGGCAGTCAGCTTTGCTGCTCCGCCCATCCATGAGGTGCGCCCCGCCCGTCGTCCAACGCCGGCGTGCTGCCAGCGCGGCGGGAATCGCGCGCGGCACCGGACGGGCAAGATGGCGGCGCTACGAGCTCAGGTGCCGTCTCAGCCCGCGCGAGGGGCGGTCATCCTTCCCCACCACCGCATGCCGCACGAGGCAGGATTGGCATGGTGGCGCCGCTCCACCGTCGAACCGCCTCCTGAGGACCGATCTCGGTGATGGAGGGGCGGTCGAACCGCCTCCTGAGGACCGATCTCGGTGATGGAGGGGCGGTCGAACCGCCTCCTGAGGACCGATCTCGGTGATGGAGGGGCGGTCGAACCGGTGGTGTATTGGACGCCGGGCGTGCTAGCGGGTCTAAGTCACTCCGTGCGCCCGGTCTCACCCACTACGATATATTGGATAGAAGGTAGCGCCCGGCGACGCTTGGGAAAGATCGTCGCCGGGCGCCGTCCTCTACTTCCGCGGCGGCATGGCGCGTCGCGCCAACTCGGCGTTGCGGATCATTGCATCCAGAACTGCCTTGTTGGGAAGCGCCGCGAACTGAGCGGCGGCCGACTTGAGGTATGCCGCCTGGGCTCTGCCAGCGACGCTGTCGAGCTCCAGCGCCTTGTAGTTCCTGAGAAACTCTTCCGCGTTGATTGCCATGTGGCGCCTCCTGATAGGCGCACTTCTCCATTGACGCGGGTACCAAAGTATGAAATCACCTTGGGCGTAACGCCGCAGTGCGTTTCCGCGCGGTCTGAGTCCGTGCGCCGCGGGGCCGGCCTGGTGACACAGGCGCGGCCCCGTTTCTTTCTTCGCCAACTCACTGCCATCCATTGGGACGCTCGCGCAAGCGCCGGTGGATCCAATTTTATCCAGTTGGCAATCTGGCTCACATCTAGAGCACCTACGTCGTTTTCAGTGGACAAAGTACGCGAATCGTGCTCGGCCACGCCAACGCCGGCCCTCGAGAGTGACAGAGAACGTCCTACTCTTCTCTGGAACCCCGAGAAACGCAGTGGTTTCGTGTTACTTTCAGGGCACAAAGCAAAGCGCCCCGCCCTCGGCTGCAACCGGGAGCGGGGCCGCGAAACATCCGGCGGTGGGCCCGCCGAACGCGCATCGCACCGCGAGCATGGGCCAACGCCGGGGGAAAGGCAAGCCGTGCCCGCACCTCTCTCCCTGGAGACGCGCGTCCGCGTCATCTCTGCGCTCTGCGAAGGCAACTCACTGCGCGCGACTGCGCGCATGGTCGGGATCGATAAGAACACTGCGATGACGCTGGCGCTCCGCGTCGGCGAGGGCTGCCTCCGCCTGCACAACCGGATGATGCGCGAGATCGCCGCGCACGTGGTCCAGGTCGACGAACAGTGGAGCTTCGTCCAGAAGAAGCAGTCTCGCGTGCAGCCCGACGAGCCGGAGGAGCGCGGAGACGCATACCTGTACGTCGCGCTGGACGCGAATACGAAGCTCGCGATCTCGTTTCACGTCGGCAAACGAGACGACGCGAACACCCACCTCTTCATCGAAGATCTGAGATCGCGCTTGTCCGTCGTTCCGCACATCACGAGCGATGGATGGCAATCGTACCCAACCGCCATTGGCCAGAATTTCAAGGGCTCCGTCGATTACGGTCAGTGCGTCAAGAACTTCTCTAAAGGCGGGTCGCAGCGCCCCGATTATCGGTACGAGCCTCCGCGCGACCCGTTCATCACGAAGAAACCGATCTTCGGCGCGCCGCGCGATGAACTCCTGTCGACTTCCTACGTGGAGCGGTTCAACCTGACCACGCGCCACACGGTCGGCCGCACGCGCCGGCTCTGCCTCGCCTTCAGCAAGACGCTGCGCGGGCACTGCGCCGCGGTGGCACTGGGGATCTGCTACTACAACCTGGTCAAGATCCACGGCTCGCTTGGGACGACGCCGGCCGTCGCGGCGAGGGTCGTCCAGAGCCCGTGGACGCTCGCGGAGCTCGTGACCACTGCGCTCGCGGAAGGCGAGATCGCGCCGCCCGAGCCGCAGCCGCTCAAACTTCAGGTGCGGCCGGGCGCCGAGGAGAAGCCCGCCCGGGAGCTCCCGGGCGGGCGCGGGTTCCTTCGTCTCGTTTGAAAGGAGTTAGCTATGGAGATCAGGCTCGTCGACGTGGAGAACTGCGGAGGCATAACCGTTACGGTGACCGGTGAACTTCTGACGAACAGAGTCGTAGAAGTGAGGGTCCTGGAGTACGCGGGGCGCCCTGGCGACGACCCGCCTACCGCTTCCGATGACGTCGCCGACAAGAGCTCAGTAGCCAGCTAACAGCGCGGTAGCGACAGTAGATTATTGGTCCATTTCCTATCGGCATAGGTTCGCAAGTGCGGATACGGCTTGTCCACGACTCCGACGATTGCGGTGTTCTTGCCGTCTGTCACCTTGGCCACGTTATCCACGTTCTTCTTGTTGATCCATTCCACCATCTCTTCGGTGGTGCTAATACCGGTCTTGTAGGTGGCCTTGTTCAACCACTTGACGTGAGTAATGTGCTCGTGTCCTGTCCCACCGGACAGGCGTATGTGCGTGATGTAAACCGTCGTCATAGCGGCCTTCTCCATGGAATGCCGCTGGCGGCTCGGGCTTGACAGGGTCGCAAGCATGAGCGATCCTGCCCCTACGAGGTCTGGGCCCGGCTTTCAGCGGCGCTGTTGAACGGGAGCAGACGAAAGGGAGCCCTGGAGGTTGTAGCGACCTCCAGGGCTTCCGCCTGCGTGGGAGCCGACTAGGTCGCCCCAACGGCATCTAGGGTGCCGATGGTTCCGCGGCGCCGTCAACGGCCATAACTCACATGGCGGTGAGTCGCGCTGTTCTGCGCCGCCGGCGATGCCGGCTAACCCATCGAAATCATTAGATTGCTGTGATGGTCCGCCGCGGATCCATGGGTGGTCATATGATCCACCACACGCGGTGTGCGGCACAATGCGACGTTCGTGTCAACGGCTTTGTTGGCCGCGTTTCCGGAGCAGCACGGCCAGCGCTGCGCGGGCGATGCGCAGGCGGGACGCCACGGTGTGCGGGTTCAGGCCGCGACGCCGCGCGTACTCGGTCAGCGGCTCGGGCTCGTCCACCGCGAGCAGCGCCTCGAGCAGCCAGAGGGGCAGATCGGCCAGCGCCTCCAGCGTCTCCCGCGCCTCGACCTGGGCGTGCAGGCTTGGCCCGGCGAGCTCCCGGAGCAGGCCCAGGGGCTCCGCCTGGAGCACGGCGCGGCGGACCCATGCGTTGCCGAAGTAGTGCGAGACCTTCCGCCACGCGATCCCGTGGATCCAGCCGCGCAGCGCCTTCCGCGGCTCGTCCGCGGGGTCCGGCCGGTACATGCCGCGCTCGATCGAGCGCCACGCGCCGATCGTGATGTCCTGCTCCACGTCTGGCCGGTCGCGCGCGGGCACGCCGCTGGCGATGAGCACCGCCAGTACGATCGACCGCTCGGCAAGGATCGCCTGGACCGGCGGGCGCTGGCTGGGATGTCGTGCGGTCGGCTGGCTCTTCGCCCCCTTCCGCGGGCGCCTCACCCGCTCCTCCCGCACGTCGGGCAGGGGTCGACGGCTACCGGCCGGTCCAGCAGGCGCTCTACCGTGGTGCCCGCGGCGCGCGCAGCCTTCGCGGCGAGGCCGTGCGTCGTACTCGGATGCGATCCGTAGACGAAGTTGGTGATGGTCGTCTTGGGGACGGCCATGGCGGCAGCCAGGCATGCCCAGCTTCCGAACAGGCCGCGCAGGTTGCGCAGGGCGGCACGGAGGCGCATGGCCTCGGCGTCGGTCAAGGACGTGGATCGGGGGCGGCGGCGCGCAGGCGCACCGCTCCCTTGGCCCGCGGACGGCGGGCAGACTAGGGTCAACATGTCGGACCTCGGTGACTCGGGGTTCGGCCAAGACCCCCGGGCGCCGGCAAGCGTCGCGGGGGTCACTACTTCGGCCAGAGCCTACGGACGGATCACGAGGTCTCAACAGATATCGTCATTTCAGACACGATATCTTCGGGTCTAGGACACTCGCCGTTTCAAGGCTGCAATTGCAGACACTACCGTCGAACCGCCTCCCGAGGACCGATCTCGGTCGCGGAGGGGCGGTCGAACCGCCTCCTGAGGACCGATCTCGGTCGTGGAGGGCGGTCGAACCGCCTCCTGAGGACCGATCTCGGTCGTGGAGGGCGGTCGAACTTTTAGATGCACGGATACGTTGTTGAACAGAGTGGCTCTCCACGGAGGTCGGATCGCATAGAGGATGTTGCCTGACGAGTCCGCGGACCTCTGGTCGCCCTCCAGACGTCGCTCGCAGAGCAGCTCGTGCGCCTGCACGACGAGGGCGAAGACTGCGGCGGTTTCGTGTAGGCTGCGCCCGCATCGATCTGGTAGGCAGGCGTCTCACCATCGAGACGAGGCGATCCTCGTGGAGGGAACAGCATGACGATGAATCGAATGAGACCGTGGCTCGGGTTGACGATGACGGCGTGGCTCGCGTGCGCCTGCGGCGGCGCGCAGGCCGTCGATGCGCCTCCTGCGGGAGGGCCGCCGCCAGCGACGGCGGAGGCGCCCGCGCCGGCCGCCCCCGCGCCGGCCCCGGCGGCCACGCCCGGGCCCGCCGGCGGCGAGGCCGCGAGCACAAAGCCCGCTCCGTTCTCCAGGGCGCCGTTCGGCAACGCCGACGGCAAGGAGGTCGCCCTCTTCACGCTCACGAACGCGAACGGCCTCGTCGCGAAGGTGATGACCTACGGCGCGACGGTCACCGAGCTCCACGTCCCCGACAAGGCAGGGAAGCTCGACGACATCGTCCTCGGCTACGACAACCTCGACGGGTACCTGAAGAACAGCCCGTTCTTCGGGGCGACGATCGGCCGCGTCGCGAACCGCATCAAGAACGCGCAGTTCCAGCTCGAGGGCAAGACGTACAAGCTCTCCGCGAACAACGGCCCCAATACGCTGCACGGCGGCAAGAAGGGCTGGGACAAGGTCGTCTGGGACGGGGAAGCGACCGAGACGCCGGACGGCCCCTCGCTCAAGCTCACGTACGTGTCGAAGGACGGGGAAGAGGGGTTCCCCGGCACCGTCAACGCGACGACGATCTACACGCTCACCAACAAGAACGAGCTCAGGATCGAGATGTCGGCCACGACCGACAAGACGACGATCGTCAACATGGCCCACCACAGCTACTGGAACCTCGGAGGGCACGGCTCGGGCTCCGTCGTCGATCAGGAGCTGACGCTGCACGCCGACAGCCAGACGCCGTTCGACGCCACGCTCGTGCCCTCCGGGCAGATCAAGCCGGTGAAGGGGACGCCGCTCGACTTCACCGCGGCGAAGCCGATCGGCAAGGACATGAAAGCCCTGGGCGGCAAGCCGCTCGGCTACGACCACAACCTCGTCGTCAACGGCGACCCGCACAAGCTCCGCGAGGTGGCGCGCGCGAAGGACCCGAAGAGCGGCCGGGTGATGACGGTCGAGGCCGACCAGCCCGGGGTGCAGTTCTACACCGCCAATCACCTCGACGGGTCGATCAAGGGCAAGGGCGCCGTCTACAACCAGCATGGCGGCTTCTGCCTCGAGCCGCAGAAGTTCCCGAACTCGATCAACGTCCCGGCCTGGAAGGACGAGGTCATCCTCAAGCCCGGGCAGCGCTACGCCCAGACGGTCGTGTTCCGGTTCACGGCCGAGTAGCCCTTCCGCTCCTGCGCTGGCGCCGCCGCGGCTGCGGGCCACTGCCGCTCGACGACGCCTGACGCGGCGCGATCGGTGGTAGCCTGCGGCGGCGGCGCCTGGCGCTGTCCAGAGGGAGGAGCAGATGGCAGATTCGTCGATGGAGACGCGGGTCACCGAGGTGGGCGAGGGGATTTACCAGCTTCACACCCCGGTGGGGACCGGCAAGACCGCCTTCTCCTTCAACCAGTACCTCCTGGTCGACGACGCGCCGCTGCTCTTCCACACCGGCTCGCGTCGCCTCTTTCCGGCGGTGCGCGCGGCGATCGCGCGGGTGATGCCGGTCGAGCGGCTGCGCTACGTGGCGTTCTCCCACTGCGAGTCGGACGAGTGCGGCGCGATGAACGAGCTGCTCGACGCCGCCCCGGAGGCGGCGCCCGTGTGCGGGCGCATCGCCGCGATGGTCGACGCGGACATGTTCGATCGCGCGCCGCGGGCGCTCCAGGAAGGCGAGGTCCTCGATCTGGGCAAGCGCCGGGTGCGCTGGCTCGACGCGCCCCACCTGCCGCACGGCTGGGAGTGCGGCTACCTGTTCGAGGAGTCCACCGCGACGCTGCTCTGCGGCGACCTGTTCACGCAGCCCGGCGCCGGCCACCCCGCGCTCACGCGCGACGACATCCTCGGGCCGAGCGAGGCCATGCGCCGGGCGATGGACTACTACGCGCACGGCCCCGACGCGCCCCGGCTCCTCGAGAAGCTCGCGGCGACGTCCCCCCGCCTGCTCGCGTGCATGCACGGCCAGGCGTACGAGGGCGACGGGGCCGCGCTCCTGCGCGAGCTCTCCCGCGCGCTCTCCGGCACCGCGTGAGCGGCGCTCACTGCTGAGCCTGTTCTCCCTGGCGCTCTCGCGGGTCAGCGCGGAGCTGTCGACAGTCGCCGTGAACGCGGAAGGAGGCGCGCGCATCCAAGCGGCTACACGTGGGAGGACACATGCGTGATCTTCGTAACTTCATCGGCATCGCCCTTGGATCGCTCCTGTCGTTGTCGGCCGCTGCCGCTCATGCCGAGATAACCATCGGCGAAATCCAGGCGCTGGGCGGCACCTACCAGTCGAGCTCCGAGCTAGCCAACCCCGGGAACACGCTGGCCTTGCGCGTCAGCGCTGCCGCTTCCGACGGAGTCTACCTGGTCGAGGCGGAGCTCGAGGGGGTGACGATCGAGCTCACACCGGGGAGCAGCGCAAACATCTTCGAGGGGACGTTCGACGTCAGCGGCCTTGCCTACGGCCCTCACGACCTGACGGTGCGCGTGTACGATGTGCTGGGCGACGCGGTGACGGCGGAGAGGACCGTGCACAGGTACGCGCCTCCGATCTGGCGGCTGGCGAGCCACCGCCCGAACAGCGTGGTCTCCTCCGCGAATCCAAGGATATACCTGCAGTGCATCGGGACAGGGCCCTATGACTGCAAGGAGTTTTGCGTCTATATCCGGAGCCAGAAGCGTAATCTGGGAGGACCCGGGTGCCTGGGTCGCCCGGTGAACGCACCGCCAGGGCCGTTGCAGTTCGTGGCGGTCCCTTCCTACCCGGTCCAGCCGGGTGAGGTGCTCACGGTCAGCCTCTACGGCAGGCTCAACGTCGGTTCCGAGTTCTCGCAGACCCTCGGACCGCTCTACGTCGAGACGAGCCCGAAGCTCACCGCGGTCCAGACCGCGCCAGGCGCCATCCTCGACTTCGACGCGGCGCGGATCCTGTTCATCGATCGCCAGCAGCTCGGCGTCCTCGACCGCGCGACGCAGGCGATCACGTGGATCGCGACGCTCCCGCCTGATCCTGCGGGGAGCGTCCCGACCTATGGAGTCCTGACGCCGTCCGGCGCCGCGGTCCAGTCGGCGACCGGCCGCGTGTTCGCGTGGCACGACGGGACGTGGCGCCGGATCGCGTCGGACGGCCGGCTCGACGCGGTGAACGGCGACGCGCTGGTGTGGACGACGAACAGCGACGACAGGGGCTATGTGCACCGGCTGTCGACGAACACCAACACGAGCATCTGGAACCGGCCGGGGAGCGCGTCGCCGTTCCAGTCCGACATCTCGGCCTCCGGCGACGTCTACTACGGCACGTACGAGGAGCCCTGGATCCGCAGGCTGGGCGTGAGCCGCCTCGGCGACCACCCGGGCAACCTGCAGCGGCCGATCACCGACGGGATCAACGTCGCCGGCCGGTGGTGGAACGGGCGCGTGAGCTCGAGCTACCTGTTCACGGCGGGCGGAGAGGAGGTGTTCCTCGGCGACTCGATCTCCGGCAACTCCGCGGGGCTGCTCCTGCACGCGGGATACGCCGGCTTCCTGCGGAGCGACGGGGCCGTGAACCAGGTGTGGGTGCGCACCCCGGAAGGCGAGCAGCACCAGCTGAGCGATCTCGCTACATCGAGCCTGTTCGACCAGCAGCGGCTCCGGGTCGGCCACGACGGCATCAGCGACGACGGCGAGGTGCTGTTCCTCAACGGAGGGAAGCGGTACATCGGCCGGCCCGGCGCCGAGCCCGAGCAGATCAGCAGCGATCTCGGGCACGGGCGCTGGCTGGACGGGAGCTTCTACGTGACCATCGGCAACGCGCTGTTCCAGGTCGCGAGCGCGGAGGCCGGCGCGCCGCCCCCCGCGGCGTCGCGCGAGGCGCTGCGGGCTGCAGCGGTGGCGGACCTCGAGGGGTACGAGGAGCTCGCCGGCGCGCCGGTCGTGGTCGAGGCGCTGCCCATCGACGGCGAGGCGCTGCGCGACGCCGGAGAGGCGGTCGAGCCGGCGCCGGCGGCGCTGCTGGACCTGCACGAGCCCGACGCCCTGCCGGCGCTGTCGGGCGACGAGCCGGCCTCGGACCTCGCCGGCGACGCGTCGAGCGGCGATGTGCCGGCGGCCCTCGGGTGCAGCGCTGGCGGCGCGACCCCGCCGGCGAGCGGCGTCGCCGCGTTCGCCGCGTTCGCCGCGGCGATCGCCGGCCTCGCCTTCGCGCGGCGCGGCCGCCGGCGAGCGTAGACACCGTGTCGCGCCGGCGAGCGTGGACGCCGCGTCGCCGCCAGCGAGCGTGGACGCCGCGTCGCCGCCGGCGCGTACACGCTGGTCTGGTGTCCGACGGAGACAGGGCCTATCGGCCGCTCCGGGGGCTCTCTCTGTCTCCCTCCCAAAGCCGTATTCCGTCATCCGCCGACGTCGTGCCGGCCTGGGCTCTCTGCTAGCTTCGAGCCGAGATCATCCTTGACCGTGCTCTGGCTTCGGAGGTGTCCATGTCCTCGTGTTCACGCGCGCTCACGCCCGCGCTCGCCGCGCTCGGCGTCGCTGCCCTCCTCTCGCTCCCCCGGGAGGCGCACGCCGACGAGAACGTCACTTTCTCGGGCGGGCTCTCGATGTCGCTCTCGTTCGGCCAGAAGGTCGCCTTCGGCCTTGGCGTGGACCTGCGCGCGACGGCCCTCTTCGAGGAAAGCTGGGGCAGCCCGGCGAGCAAGGGACTCGGTCCGTTCGCTCAGGCGACGTTGCTCAATTTCGAGGCCGGCCGCTTCGCGATCGGCGTCCACGGCGGCAGCGAGATCGTCAGGAACTACGATGATGTCGTGTGCACCATCGACGGGGAGCTCGGCTGGACGTACCGCAGCCGCTACAGCGACGAGCTCCCGGGGCAGCACGGGCTCCACGTCGGCGTCGTCAGCACGCTGTTCAGCCCGGTAGGCCTGGATCTCTTCGCGCGCGCGGCCATCCCGCTGTCCAGCGAGCCGTTCGTCCCCGAGGGGACCCTGGGCATGGGCCTCCGCTTCCTTCCGCCCTTCGGGGAACAGACCCGTGCCATCGATGGCAGGCCGCTGCGCACGGCCGAGGGGGTCGTGCTCCCGCCCGCGATCGCGCTGGGCCCCGCTGCCCCGCGCCCGGCGCGGCTCGACCGCGCGACGCGGGCAGCGCTCGCGGGCGCGTGGCTGGACAGCGCGCGGGCCGAGTGCGGCTCGATCCCTGCGTTCCTCGCGCTCGCGCGGGATCTCGCGGCGGCGGGCGCGCCTGCGTCGCTGGTAGGGCGGGCGCTCGCCGCGCTGGGCGACGAGGTCCGCCACACGGCGCGGTGCGCCGCGATCGCGAGCTCGCTCGCGGGGTGGCGCCTCTCGCCGGCGCTGCTCCCGCCGCCCGCGGCGCGCGACGCCGACCGGCGGGCGGCGCTCGTGCGGATGGCGCTCGAGGCGTGGCACGACGGCTGTCTCGGCGAGGGCGCGGCGGCGGCGCGGGCGCGGCGCTCGCTCGCGGGGGCGTCCGACGCGGGGGTGCGGGCGGCGCTCGCGGAGATCGCGCGCGACGAGGCGCAGCACGCCGAGCTCGGGTGGCGCGTGCTCGCCTATTGCCTGGCCGAGGGCGGGCGCGAGGTGCGGGAGGCGGTCGGCGACGCGATGACCGGGCCGGCGCCCGCGCCGCCCGGGGACCTCGCGGAGGTCGACGGCGAGCCGAGGGAGACGCAGGCCTTCGGGCAGCTCCCGCGCGCGCAGGCCGACTCGGCCTGGGACGAGACCTGGACGGCGGCGCGGCGCGACGGGGAGCGGCTGCTCACCGCGGCGTGAGCGGCTGATGCGGTGCTCGCACGCGCCGATCACGGCGATGTCGAGGCAGCGCTACGCGCGCCTGTCGCTCGCCGCGGGCGCCGCGCCGAGCCGGCTCAGGTAAGGCGTGCCCGTAGCCTCGAGGCGACATACCCAGGGATGAGCAGCGTCGTACGCGACCGCGCCGCCGATGGACACAGGCGGAGCGTCCCCCAGGCTCGGCAGCGCATCGAGGATCGACTCGCCCCCAGGATGCCAGCGGAAGGCCCATCGACTCATCTCGGAGGGCTTCTCCGGGCGCTCCTCGCACTCGATGATGCGTCCCTGGCCGTGCCGCGCCCACTCCAGCAGTCGCTTCGGCACGTACAGGTCCCCGAGGTGTGCGAGCCAGGCGTGCAAGCCCAGGTTCTCTCTCAGCGCGTTGGTGAACACCCTGGTGGAGGTGATCCACTCATGAGAAACCTGCCTCAGGAGGAGCTCGTCAAAGCGCGACAGCGTCAGCTTGCCGCCAGCTTGCCTGGGAAAATGGCCGGCGAGGTAGCGGCCGAGGTTTGCCAGCTGCGGGTGGAGCGTGCTGCCCGAGGCACAGAACCGGGCGAGGGCGACGGGGGAGCGGCGACACCACAATCTCCAGAGCGTGGCGGCGAGCGCGATCTCGAGCTCCGAACATTGCTTCATCGGCGGATTGCCTCGCAACGCCTCCGCGACGTCGAAGTAGATCTCCTCCGCGGGATCCGCGCCTTGTGGAGAGGGCACGGTGAAGCCCGGTCTCAGATCGATGACAAAGATCAGGCGCCTTCGCTCCGCGCCGGCGGCGCAGATCCTACAGAAGCTCAGCAGACCGCTGACCGTCGGCGGCAGCACCACGCAGAGCGGTGCGCCGTCGGGCCGAGCGAGCTCCTGGTTGAGCTTCGCGGAGGGCTGTCGCCCCCAGTAGCGAGCGCGTACGGCACGATGACGCCCGAGGGTCGCGCTCGACGGGCCAAGAAGGAGGTTGTCGTCCTCGACGACGACCGGAGACACGAGCTTCTGGAGCTCCGATTGGGCGATCCTGCCCATGGCGACATGGACCATGCCCTGCGTCGAGCGGCTCATCATCGAAACCCGCACGAGCTGCAGTTGCACGCCGGTGGATAGGGTACGTCCGAGAGGCAGGCGGTGAAGCAGCTCTTGCACGCGCTGCTCCCGTGCACGTCGCACCCAGGAAAGCCTCGGATGCAGCTTCCGCCGATGTCCTCGCAGTCAGCGTACATGTCGTAGCAGTCCTTGGATGGCGAGCACCCCGCCATCAGCGCGAGCGACTCGCTCTCGACGTCCTCCCCCTCGCCACCTTCGCCGCCTCTAAGGTAATCCCCAGCTCCTACTGACCCTGCTGGAATTCCAGCGCCAGCGCCCCCCGGCTCCACCGTCTCACAGTCATACTGCAAGTCACACGCCGGCGCGAGCACCGTCACGAGCGCGCCCCACAGCACGAGGGCGCTCGCCCCCGCCGCCAACCGATGTCCCATGTGTCCCCCCAAGCCGCTTCGGTTGCGCTCGTCCGTACTCCCGGTTCCAACGCGGCGTCAAGTGGTAAGGAGGCACACGACGGCTGTGCCGGCAGCCGCCAGGCTCTGCCGCTGTCGGCGCCGGGAGCGACGGCGCGCTGAGGCGCACGTCGCCGAGCATCACGAGGAGAAGGGCCCGGAAGGAGCGCGCTACCGCGCGACGCGATGTGCGGGAGTCGTCAAGGGGCCTTTACGCGCAGGAAGGGCGCCTCGTTGCAGCGCGCGCACGCCTGGGTCGGGTCGGCGCGAAAGGTCCAGTGGACATGGAACTTCCCCCCCGGCGACACGAGCGATGGCGGCGGCGTGTAAGTGAGGACTGCGAGCCGCGATGCATCGAGCGCGATTACTTCGAAGGTGACGGAACCATTCGACTTCACCACGCCCAGGCGCGCGGCGTCAGGACGAGAACCCCCAGGGTACCACCGCGCCACGCACCGTCCTCGTGGTCGCGGCGCCCGAGTAGACATGGGCGTGAATATGGCTCTGGTGGCGCTCGCACCAGAGGTCCGCTCCGCCGCTCCGGTTGCGCGCCGCGAGGCAATCCGGGCAGGGCGGCTCGATCTCCGGCACGCGCCAGGAGTCATCGTGGTGCTTCTCCCGGACGACGCAGACAGGACACCCCGCGGTCCGCATGACGCGCTCGGCGACCGAGCCGAGCAGGGCGCGCGCGACGCCGGTGCGCCCGTGCGTGCCCATCACGATGAGATCCGCGTCGACGTGCGCCGCGAGCCAGACGATCTCGCGGGCCGGGTCGCCCGTGAGCAGGTGCGTGACCACGCGCTGGACGTGCGCGGGCCGCGACGGCACCGCGAACTCGTTCACAGCGGTGGTCGCGAGCTCCTGGAGCCGGGCCGCGGCGTCGGAGGCGCTCGAGGTCTGGGCGAGGCCCTGCAAGCCCAGCATTTCCCGGCGGCTGTCCGCCACCGCCACGACATGGACCTCGCCGCCCGTCTCCTCCGCGTTCGCCAGCCACAGCGCGCGCAAGAGGACGCCGCGGCTCGCCGGCGAGAGATCGACCGCCGCCAGGACGTTGAACGGCCTCGCGCCGCTCGAGGTATTCGATTCCATAGGTTTCCTCCCGAGATGTTCCTCGCCGCGGACACGCAACGTCCGTGCCTCTCGCCGCCCTCCGCGCTGGAGCGCCAGCAAGCTGGGCAGCGCGGCCAGGAGCGCACCGGATGCGCGCGTCCGCGCAGCCGGTGCGTGGATGTCTCGAGGCGTCGAATCGGAGCTTCAGCCGGCGAGCCGCACGCCGGCCGCCCGGAGCGGCCGTCGAGCCCCCGCCGCCCGGTCACCCGCGCTCAGCCCGCCGCCGGGCCTGCCTTCCGCTGCGCGCTGTCGCAGACCCAGCGGACCACGCCGGGGATCACCCCCTGCGCGATCGCGCTCACGCGCGAGCCGACGTCGGGGTAGATCTCGAATCGACCGCGCGCCATGCCGTCGGCCATGCTGCGCGCCACCGCGTCCGGCTCCAGCGTCTTCACGTTGCCCGCGATGGCCTTGGTCTCCGCGGGCTTGTACTGGTTCTCGAACGCGAGCTGCGGCGTGTCGGTGTCGGGCGGCATGCACACGCTCACCCGGACGCCGTGCGGCCACATCTCCGCGCGGAGCGCCTGCGAGAGGCCGATCAGGGCGAACTTGCTCGCGGCGTACGGCGTGTAGCCGTAGATGCCGATCACCCCCGCCAGCGACGAGACGTTGAGCACGTGGCCGCTGCCGCGCGCCACCATCGCCGGCAACACCGCCTTGCACAGGTGGACGGCGCCGAAGAAGTTCACGTCCATCATGCTCCGGAACTCCTCGATCGGCAGCTCGAGGAAGCGCCCCGGCATCACGGCGCCCGCGTTGTTCACGAGGTGATCGATCGGGCGCTCGGCCAGCCGCGACTCCATCGCCCGCGCCACCTCGTCCGCCCGGCTGATGTCGAGCTCGAGGACGTCGACGCGCGCGGACGGGTGCTCGCGCCGGATGCCCACCGCGGCCTCGTCGAGGAGGGCGCGGCGCCGCGCGACGAGCGTCACCGCGGCGCCGTAGCCCGCGACGAGCCGCGCGAACGAGAGCCCGATGCCGCTCGATCCACCGGTGACGAGAACGCTCTTGCCCTGGAAATAAGTTCGGGTGTCCATCGAGGGCGGACGCTACCCCAGGACCACGCCCGGCGCGAGGCGCTCGTGCGGGGACCGTCGACCAGGCGCGTTCAGTCCTCGCGTCGCTTCTTCCTCGTCTTCTTCACGGCGTCTCGCAGCAGGGGCCCGGCGGCGGAGCCGATGGTCTCGACCGCGAGCATCGCCGCCGCGGCCGACACCGCCTTGACCGCCTTTCGAAGGGCACGGCGGGTCTTCTTCTTCATGACGGCTGCGAGAGCTCGACCTCCGGGTGCGCTCTCCCGGAGATGCCATTGGCCAGCCTGGACACGCCCAGCGAGCTCGCCCAGCCCTTCACCTTGCTGGTCACCGTATCCCCGGCGCTGGTCAGATAGCCTCTCGCTCTCGAACCGTAGAGTCCGGCGGTGAACGCCGCGGCGAGGCTCGTCACCGCCGCCACAGGCTTGATGACCTTCCGACCAAGCTTGTTGAGCTTCTTCTTTTGCTTCTTGGACAGCTTCGTCTTCATGCGGTTCAGTCCAGCACGCTGCATGCCATGGCATTCGAGTCCAGGCGACCGTAACAGGCACGACGAGCCGTCGTGACATACGCCCCGCGGTTCGGGGCATTTTGACTCACCGTGGTCAAAATGCCCTTCCCACCGCGGCGTCCTGATCGACATGGGAGCGCATGGGTCGGCGAGCGCGCGCGATGCCGCCCATGAACCCGCCCGCTCGTGCGCGTGCGCGGCCGCCGCTGCCGCTGCCGTGCACCGACCCCACCGGCCCGCCGGCGGCGCCCCGGCCCGCGCCCGCCCACGGCAGGCCAGGCGAGCCGGCGGCGCTGGCGCGAGTCGGACGCTGGCGCCGCGAGCCGGACGTGGCGCCGCGAGCCCGGCGCTGGCGCCGCGCGCGGGCCCGCTCGACCGGCGCCGCCACGACGCTATGTTGTTGGTCAACTCACAGAACTGACCGTGGCCGCGGCCAGGCGGCCGCGCCGCCGCGCCCGGCCGCTCCGGGCGGAGTCGCTGGCGATCGGCGCCGAGTTCGTTTACTCACCGTTGTAAGCAAGCTCATGCGAGGTCTCAGGTAACACGGGGAGCCGAGATGCGCGTGGGAGATGTCATCGACCGTCGCTTCCAGATCGAGCGCCTCGCCAGCTCCGGGGGGATGGGCGACGTGTACCTCGCCCGCGATCTGGCCACGAACGAGCCGGTGGCGCTCAAGGTCCTGCAGCGCCGGGGGCTCCAGGAGGCGGTCCGGTTCGCGCGCGAGGCGGAGGCGCTCGAGGCGCTCACCGCGCTGCGGCACCCGGGGATCGTGCGCTACATCGCGCACGGCGCGACCGACGCGGGGCAGCCCTACCTCGCGATGCAGTGGCTCACCGGCGAGACGCTGACCGAGCGCCTCGCCCGCAAGCCGCTCACGATCGCCGAGAGCGTCGCGCTCGCCACGACCATCGCCTCCACGCTCGGCGCCATCCACCGCGCCGGCATCGTCCACCGCGACCTCAAGCCGAGCAACCTGCTCCTCGTCGGCAGCGCGGTCGAGGGCGTCACGCTCCTCGACTTCGGCGTGGTGCGCCTCGGCGCCATCGACCGGCACCTCACCATGCCCGGCACGATGGTCGGCACGCCCGGCTACATGGCGCCCGAGCAGGCCCGCAGCGAGCCCAACATCGACGCCCGCGCCGACGTCTTCTCGCTCGGCTGCGTGCTCTTCAAGTGCCTCACCGGGCGCTCGGCGTTCCAGGGCGCCGACGGGCTGTCGGTGCTCATCAAGGTGATCCTCGAGGACCCGCCGCGGCTCCGCGAGCTCCGCGGGGACATCCCCGAGGCGCTCGACGACCTCGTCGCGCGCATGCTCGCGAAGCCGCCGCAGGAGCGGCCCCGCGACGGCGACGCGGTCGCGGCCGAGCTCCGCGCGCTCGACGACCTGGGCGCGGGCGCGGTGAGCAGCCGCCCCATGAACACCGTGCGCGGCAGCGAGATCACCACGAACGAGCGCAAGATGATGTGCCTCGTGCTCGCGCGCGACGTGACCGGCGACGCGGAGGCGACGCGCTCGCAGGAGGAGGACCTCGAGCGCAGCAAGGCGCTGATCGCCGTCGCCGAGCGCTACCAGGGCGAGCTCGAGATCCTGGAGTCCCGCTCGCCGCTCATCGTGCTCAACGCCGGCGGCGCCCCGACCGATCTCGCGGCGCAGGCCGCGCGCTGCGCCCTCGCGCTGAACGCGCTGCTCGGCTGCGTGCCCGTCGCGCTCGTCACCGGCCGCGCGGAGATCTCCGCGCGCCTGCCGGTCGGCGAGCTGATCGACCGCGCGGTCCACCTGCTGCCGCCCGCGCGGGCGCCGGCCGGCGCGGACGCCGTCCGCATGGACGAGGTGACCGCGGGGCTCCTGGGCTCGCGGTTCGACATCACCCGCGACCCGAGCGGCATCCGCCTCCACGGCGAGCGCGAGGCGCTCGCCACCACGCCGCCCCTGCTCGGCAGGCCGACGCCGTGCGTCGGGCGCGACCGCGAGCTGGCGCTGCTCGACGCCGCGTTCTCGCACTGCGTCGAGGAGTCGACGCCGAGCGCCGTGCTCGTGACGGCGCCCGCGGGCGCCGGCAAGTCGCGCCTCCGCACCGAGCTGATCCGGCGGCTCCGCGACCGCGGCGACGAGGTCGAGGTGTGGATCGGGCGCGGCGACCCGATCAGCGCCGGCTCGGCGTTCGCCCTGCTCGCCCCGGCGCTCCGGCGCGCGATCGGCCTGTTCGACGGCGAGCCGAACGAGGCGCGGCAGCGCAAGATCCGCGCGCGCGTCGAGCGGTACGGCCGGGGCGACTCCGCGCGCACGGCGGCGTTCCTCGGCGAGCTCATCGGCGTGCCGTTCCCCGACGGCGACAGCGTGCAGCTCATGGCGGCGCGGCGCAGCCCGGTGCTGATGAGCGACCAGATCCGCCTCGCCTGGGAGGAGCTGCTCCGGGCCGAGTGCTCGGCGCGGCCGGTGCTCCTCGTGCTCGAGGACCTGCACTGGGGCGACCTGCCGAGCGTGATGCTGGTCGACTCGGCGCTCCGCAACCTCGGCGACCAGCGGCTCATGGTGCTCGCGCTCGGCCGGCCCGAGGTGCGCGAGCTCTTCCCGAAGCTCTGGGCGGGGCGCGGCGTGCACGAGGTGCAGCTCTCGGGGCTGCCGCGCCGCGCGAGCGAGCGGCTCGTGCGGCAGGTGCTCGGCGAGGAGGTCACGCCGGAGCTGCTCGCGATGATCGTCGACCGCGCCGACGGCAACGCGTTCTACCTGGAGGAGCAGATCCGCGCGGTCGCCGACGGCAAGGGCGCCGACCTGCCCGAGACGGTGCTGGCGATGGTGCAGGCGCGCATCGAGGCGCTCGACATCGAGGCGCGGCGCGTGCTGCGCGCGGCGAGCATCTACGGCCAGACCTTCTGGCAGGGCGGCGTCTCGGCGCTCGTCGGCGGGGCGCCTGTGGCGCTGAAGCTGGTCGAGCTCGAGCAGCGCGAGGTCATCGCCCGGCGCGGCGAGGGGAGCCTGCCCGGCGAGGTCGAGTACAGCTTCCAGCACGCGATCGTCCGCGAGGCGGCGTACGGGATGCTGACGGAGGGCGACCGGCGGCTCGGGCACCGGCTCGCCGGCGACTGGCTCTCGCGCGCGGGCGCGGCGGACGCGATGGCGCTGGCGGAGCACTTCGAGCGCGGCGGCGAGCTGTCGCGGTCGGCGGCCGCCTACTGCCGCGCGGCCGAGCAGGCGCTGCGGGCGCAGGACCTCGCCGCCGCGGTCGAGCGCGCCGAGCGCGGGATCGCGTGCGGCCCCACCGCGCACACGTTCGGCGCGCTGCGGCTCGTCGAGGCGGAGGCGCACGTCTGGCGCGGGGAGCTCGCGCTCGCGGAGCAGCGGGGGATCGAGGCGGTGGACCGGCTGCCGGCCGGCTCGGCGGCGTGGTTCTCGGCGATCAAGCAGGTCGCCGTCGCCGCGGGCAAGCTGGGCGGCTTCGACCGGGTGGAGCGCTGGATGAGCGCGGCGCAGGCCGCCGAGGCGGCGGCGGAGGGCGCGCTCGTGGCGAAGCACATGTGCCTCGGCGAGGGCGCGCTGCTCCTCGTGTTCGGGGGGCGCTACGCGTTCGCCGACGCGCTGATCGAGGCGATCGAGGGCGACAGGACCGACCTCGCGGAGCGGGAGGCCGAGGTGATGGCGCGGCTGCACGAGGCGCGGTCGATCCGGGCGCTCGTGAACGGCGACCCAGGCGCCTGCCTCGTGGGGCTCTCGGCGGCGCTGGCGGCGTTCGAGCGCGCCGGCGACCGCGGCAACGCCTGCGCGGTGCGCATGAACGTGGGCTACATGCACGCGGAGCTCGGCGACTTCGAGGGCGCGGAGGAGGTGCTGCGCAGCGCGCTGGCGAGCGCGGAGCGGATGGGGCTGCACGAGCTGGCGGCATCGACGCTGAGCAACCTGGGGCACGTCCTCGGCTACCGGGGGCAGATCGAGGAGGCGCAGCGCACCGAGCGGGAGGCGATCGCGCTGTCGCAGCGGCTCGGGGATCCGCGGACGGAGGGGAGCGCGCGGACGTACCTCGCGCGGATCGCGCTGATCGCGCGGGATTTCGAGGGGGCGGAGCGGGAGGCGCGGACGGCGGCGGAGATCCTGCAGAGCGCGCCGCCGCTGCGCGCGGCGGCGGTGGCGGCGCGCGCGAGGGCGCTGCTCGGGCTGGGGAGGTTCGACGAGGGGCTGTCGGCGGCGGGGGAGGCGGTCTCGATGCTGGAGGCGATCGGGGCGATCGAGGAGGGAGAGTCGTCGGTGCGGCTCGTCTACGCGGAGGCGCTGGCGGCGAACGGGATGGAGGCGGACTGCGCGGCGGCGATCGAGGCGGCGAGGGAGAGGTTGCTGGAGAGGGCGGGGAAGATCAGCGATCCGGTGTGGAGGGAGAGGTTTCTCACGCTGCCGGATAACCAGCGGACGCTCGCGATGGCGGAGAGGTGGCTGGAGCACCGGACGGTTTGAGGGGCCGCGCGAGGTGTGAGCCGGGGGCGGGACGAGACGCCGCGGAAGAGAGATTTGAACCACAGAGGCACAGAGGGCACAGAGAAGAGAAAATTCTGGTTCTCTCCTCTGTGCCCTCTGTGCCTCTGTGGTTTTTTCTCCGGCCGTCAGGGCGGGCGGTGCGCCGGGCGCCCTGCGGGGAATGGACGGCGGGAGCTCAGCCGTCGCTGGGCTCGGCCGGGAGGCCGGCGTTCTTCCGGATCGTCGCGAGCAGCCGGTCCATCGCCTCGCGGTAGCTCTTCTGGGCCGCGGCGATGCGCTCGTCCATCGTCTCGTCGATCTGCTTCGCCTGGGTCGCGGACGAGTCGAGCATCGCCTTGCTGCGGCCGAGCTCCTCGATGCGCGCTTCCGACGCCTTCGTCTCCTCGTCGGTGCGCTTGCCCGAGGACTGGAACGCGCGCTCGGCCTCCACGGACGCGTCGATCGACGCCTTCACCGACTCGATCTCCTCGAGCATCCGGCGGAGCCGGAGCTTGTGCTCGACCATGTCGATGTGCACGACGTAGCTCGCGAAGCTCACGGCGTCGGCCTGCTTCTCGAGCGCCGCGGCGTTCTCCTTGCCGAGCGAGGCGCGGTAGCGGTCGATGCGGCGGTGCGCCTCGTTGCGGTCGCGCACGTACTTCTCGAGCTGGCGCTCGACGCCCTCCTCGAGCGCGTGCGAGGTGGCGCCGGTGACGTCGACGTCGCAGCCCTTCTGCTTGGCGACGTACTGCGCGGCGCCGCTCACCTTGCGGGTGAGGTCCTCCTTGTTGTCGTTGAAGAACGCCACGGCGCCGTCCACCGCCCGCACGCGCTCCACGTAGTCGTAGCTGCGGCCAGCCGCGTCCGCCTGCGCGGTGACGTCGAGGACCACCTTCCAGTCCGGCTCCTTGAGCTGGTCCGGGTAGCCCTGGAACTGCTCGGTGACGCGCTTCGCGACCTCCTCGCGCTCGCTGAAGGACGTGGCCGTGGCCTGCAGCTCGGCCGGGTAACGCTCCGCATAGCCGCTCTGCGGGGCCGAGGAGGCGATCTCGGGTTCCGGCTTGGGAGCGCTGCAACCAAGCGCGAAGAGGTGGCCGGCGAGGAAGAGCGCGCTGGTGAGGAGGCGGGTTCGGTTCATGACCGGCACGCCTATACCCCAACTCCGCCCCGGCCGGTCGCGCTCTGCGTTCGCCGCAGCGCGGCTCGATGCGCTCGAGGAGCGATGCGTCATGGGCGCGGACACGCGCGCGTCGCCAGCCGAACCTCCGAGCGGCCGAGACATTCCCGCGCGAGCGCGTGATCTCGGAGCTCGAGCGAACCAGGCTCTCGTGCGACCGGCGACCCGGCGGCGGAGCGGGCGGAGGGCGCCGGCGGCGGCGCGCGCCGGCACCTCACGTGCTGCACGCGGAGCGCCGGAGCGCGCGTGTGCGGGAGGTGCACTGCGCGCGTCCTGGCGAGGGAGGGGAACCATGGGGCGCGATGACGAGGAGCGGCGCGAGCCGCAGGCGCAGGGCAAGGGTCGCATCGACGAGGTCGATCAATCGAGGGGGATCTTCCGGCTCGACGGGCCGCATCCCAGGGACGCCGAGCTGCGCGCGCCGGGAACGCTCGGCGGAGGGCCTTACGAGGAGTCGGGGCGCGGCGGCCCGGCGGGCTCGCTCGAGCCGCGGGAGCCCGGCGTCGCGGGCGCGGGCGCGGCGGCTCCGCCCGAGGAGGCGCAGGCGCCGGACGGCGACGCGGCCGAGGAGGCGCCGCCGGTGGGCGCGCTGCCGCAGCACGAGGAGCGGAGCACGGAGGAGCGCGGGGCCGCGGGGCCGCGCTAGCGGGGGCGCGGCGGGGCGCGCCTCAGGCGCTCACCGCGGGGCCGCGGCGCTCGCGACGCCGAGGGCGACGTACTTGCTGAGGGTGCCGACCACGCCCATCTTGGCGCGGAAGTTCTGCATGAGCCGGTCGGGCAGGACCAGCTCGTCGAGCAGGAAGCCGCTGAACGCGGACAGGGCGCCCGTGAGCGCGCCGCTGCGCTGCCCCGACGCGTCGAGCGCCTTCTCGTAGCCGATGCCCCACGCGAGCATCCCCCCGGCGAGCACCGCGATGCCGGCCGGCGTCACGACCGGATCGAACCGGTCGCTCACGCGGCGCCCCCCGATCCCGACCGCCGTCGCCATGGCGTTCATGGAGGCCCAGGGCGACCCGCGCTTGAGCGTGGACGCTGCCATCATCGTGCACATCGTCGCCGCCGTCATCACGGCGCCGGTCCGCAGCCCGCGCGTGACGATCTCGCTCATCGGCGTCGCCTTCGGGGTCGCCTGCTGAGCGCGCTGCGCCGGCGCGGGCGGCGTCGCCTCGGGAGACCGGGGCGTGGCCGCCGGCGGCAGCGCGGTCGCTTCAGGCGGCAGGGCCGTCGCCTCGGGCGGCAGGGCCGTCGCCGCGGCAGGGGAAGACATGCCTTCGGACGGGGGGACCAGCGCCTCGGGCTGGTCTGCAACCGCGCCCTCCTGGCGGCCGACGTGGAGGTAATCCTCGCGCCCATCGTGGTACGTGTAGGGGACCGGCCTGGGACCCTGGTGCTCCGGCTCCGACGGGCCTGCAGCGTGTTCCGGGTTCATTCGGTTATCCATCTGGCACCTTTCAGCATTTCTTTGAAACGGTTGAGCCGGGGCATGTGCCAACTCCATGCCAGGCTCGCTCCGGCCAGTCGACAGGGCCGCGACGGCGCCGGGACAGTCCTCTCCCGTTCTCGCGTTGCGCCGACGCCTGGTAGCTGAACCACCGAGCCTCAACCAGCCGGGCGATCTGTCCCGAGCGCCGGCACTCCGTGGTTTGGCCCTCGCATGGTTGCGCCGCCGGAGGAGCTGATGAGCACAGCGCGCCCGTTCGAGAGGAATATCCCCATGCGGACATCACGCGCCGTGAAGACGGCGGGCGTGCTCTTCGGCATGGGCGCCGGCGGATTGATCGATGGGATCCTGTTCCATCAGCTCCTCCAGTGGCACCACCTGATCTGCTTCAGCTGCCATCCGGGCGCGACCATCGAGGACGTGCGGAGGAACATCTTCGCCGACGGGCTGTTCAGCGTCGTCGCATTCAGCCTCACCGTGGCAGGAGTCAGCAAGCTCTGGAGCGTGCTGCGCACAGGCGAGGTCCGGCTCCCAGGACGGATCTTCCCGGGCGCCGCCGCCGTGGGCTGGGGCGTGTTCAACCTCGTCGAGGGGGTGATCGACCATCACCTCCTCCAGATTCACCACGTCCGCCCGGGGCCGGGTCAGCTGGGCTGGGACCTCGCGTTCCTCGCGTCCGGCGCCTTGCTCGTGCTGGGCGGCCTGCGATTGATGCGCGAGGCGAGCCTCGGCGCGCCGGCTCGGCTGTCAGCGCGCTAGGGCGCGGTCGCGTCGAGCGACGCCGTGGTGCTCCCCGACGGAACACGGCTGCCCGCGGGCGGAGAGGCCGTGTCGAGCGACGCCGTGTCGGCGCCCAGGACCGGCTCGGCCGCGTCGGTCGCCGCGATGGCCGATCACCCGGACACGCCCCCCTCTCCCTCGGGCCAGGCCAGCTGGACGAGCCGGCGCAGCAGGGACAGCGAGGGGGCGCGCGAGCCCGCCGCGGACGACGGGAAGGCGCAGGTCAGCTGGATCGCCCCGAACGGCGCCCGCCTCGCGATGAGCAGCTCGCAGTGGCCGTTGAACACCGCCGGCTCCCGGGGCGAGGCGAGCGTGTCCAGCGACAGCCCCTCCGGCAGCTCGGCGAGCGCCTGCTGAATGTCGTCGAGCTGCTCGGGGGCGAGCGCGAGCCGCCGCGCGCGCGGCTCGCCCGGGCAGCCCCCGCCGGCGCGGACGAGCGCGTGCCCCGCGGCCTGCGCGCGGAACGGGGCCGCCGAGGACGGCGGCAGCGAGAGCTCGACCTTGACCCAGCGGCGCCCTCCGCCGGCCGGCGCGATGCCCTCGAGCACGAGCAGCCAGTCGGGAGCCGCCGGCCGGCGCGCCATGGCGCGCGCTGCCCAGCGCCGCACCGCCTCGCGGCCCACCCACGGCGAGAGCCCCGCGTGCCAGTCGCGGAACGCGAGCTCCTCGCGGTACGCCGCGCCCGGCAGCCACCCCCTGACCGCCCCGAGCGACTCCCAGACGGCGAGCCCCGCCGCGAACGCCGGGCCCACGCTGATGCACTGGACCAGCCCCGGAATGCACGCGGCGGCCGCGGCGAGCACGGCGCCCCCCGCGGCGGTCGACGCGATGACCTGCACCGCGCCGAGCCCGAGCTCCCACGGGTGGCTGCTCTGGCACTGCTGCCGCAGCTCGACGGTGCTCAGCTCGCTGGGGTCGCGCACGTCGCTGGCCGCTCTGGTCATATGCACGTCGCCGCCGCGCTCGGACCGCGGGCGAGCCCCGCCAGCATACCGCGATCCGGCGGCGCGCGCCCTCAATCCGCCTCGCCGCCGGGCGCGGCGATGGCGCCGACGGTGGCCCTCGTCGCGCGCAGGTAGTCGCCCGGGGACACGAGGATCTGCGTGCCGCGCACGCCGGCCGAGACGGAGACGACATCGAAGAGCTCGATCGTCTCGTCGGCGTAGACCGGATAGGCCTTCTTCGCGCCGAGCGCCGTGACCCCGCCGCGCACGTAGCCCGTGAGCGGCTGGACCTCCTTGAGGGACACCGTGTCGACCTTGCGATCGCCGGTGAGCCTCGCCATCGCCTTCAGGTCGAGCTGCGCGTTGCCCGGCACGACCGCGAAGCAGACGCCGTGGCGGTCGCCGCGCGCCACGAGCGTCTTCCACACCTGCTCCGGCGGCAGGCCGATCTTCCTGGCGACCGTGCTCGCCGTGAGGTCGCTCGGGTCGACCTCGTAGGTGCGCAGCTCGTACTGGATGCCGAGGCTGTCGAGGATGCGCGCCGCGTTCGTCTTCATGGGCCGGGGCATGCTATACGACCCGGCTGCGCCGATGACGACCGAGAAGAAGGTCCCCGAGGGCCGGCTGAACCGCTTCGTCCGGCTCGCGGGGCTCGGCGCGCGCGCGGGGACTGCCCACCTGCTCTCGCGGCGGGGCGACGCCGCCGCGGAGGCCGCGGCGCACGTCGCCGAGGTGCTGGGCACGATGCGCGGGCTCGCCGCCAAGGTCGGCCAGATGGCGAGCTACGTCGACGGCTTCGTCCCCGAGCCCCAGCGCGAGGCCTACGAGGCCGCGCTGCGCTCGCTGCGCGCGGCGGCGCCGACGTCCTCGCCCGCGGCCATCCGCGCGGTCGTCGAGGAGGACCTCGGGGCGACGATCGGCGAGCTCTTCGCGGCCTGGGACGACGCGCCGTTCGCGAGCGCCTCCATCGGCCAGGTGCACCGCGCGGCGCTCGCGGACGGGCGCGAGGTGGCCGTGAAGGTGCAGCACCCGGGGATCGACAGGGCGATGGCGAGCGACCTCGAGAACGCCGGCGTGGTCCAGGCGATGGTCGGCGCCGTGGCGCCCAGGGAGCTCGACTCGAAGCGCGTGCTCGAGGAGGTCCGGGCGCGCTTCCTCGAGGAGCTCGACTACGGCCTCGAGGCGGAGCGGCAGCGCTATTTCGCGGGCGTGCACCGGGGGGACCCGGCCATCCACATCCCCGAGGTCATCGAGGAGCGCTCGTCGCGCCGGGTGCTCACCGCCGAGCTCGCGCGCGGCGCGACCCTGGAGGAGGCCGCGGCGCGCGACGAGCGCACCCGGCGCGCGTACGCCGAGGCGCTCTGGCGCTTCGTCTTCAAGGGCAACCTCGTCGGCGGGATGTTCAACGCGGATCCGCACCCGGGCAACTACCTCTTTCACCCGGACGGCCGGGTCACCTTCCTCGATTTCGGCTGCGTGGAGCCGCTCGACGGCGCGCGGCTCGAGCACGGGCGCGCGATGCACGTCGCCGCGCTCCGCAGGGACGAGGCGGCGTTCGCGCGGCACGCGGCGCTCATCCTGGGGACGCGCGGCGGGCGGTTCGAGGAGCTCTCGCTCGCGTACTCGCGGCGGTGCTTCGAGCCGCTGTTCGGCGCGCCGTTCCGCGTCTCGCGGGCCTACGTGGCGAGCCTCGTCGAGGGCGTGAAGGCGATCAAGGAGCAGATCCTGGTGAAGGACAGCGGGTTCGTGCAGCTGCCGCCGGGGATGCTGTTCATGAACCGGCTCCAGTTCGGGTTCTACTCGGTCCTCGCGCGGCTCGACGTGGAGGCCGACTATGCGGCCGTGGAGGGCGCGTTCCTGAGCGAGGCCGGGCTGCTCGGGTAGCTCCGCGCGTCAGAGATCCCGCCAGAGAAGGCTCCAGGTCGAATTCCAATTCAGGTAGGCAGCTGTCGTAGCGCCAGGATATCCTTCCCCCGAGGTCTCGCGTGACGTCCGTCGAGGTGGTCGAGGGGGCAATCTTCGCCGGACGCTATCGGCTGATTCGCCGCCTCGCCGCCGGTGCCATGGGCGCGGTGTACGAGGCGCTCCACCTCGGGACCGGTCGCCGGTGGGCGCTCAAGGTGATGCTCTCCCACATCATCGAGCGCCCCGAGCTCCGGCGGCGCTTCGAGCTCGAGGCGCGGGTAACCGCGCCCATCGAGAGCCCCTACATCGTGGAGGTCTTCGACGCCGGGGTCGACGAAGCGACCGGGGTGCCGTTCCTCGTCATGGAGCTGCTCCGCGGTGAGGAGCTCGGCCGATGTCTGCGGCGCGTGGGGCGGTTCTCGCCCGAGGAGACGCTCGCGTGCCTGCACCAGACGGCGCTCGCGCTCGACAAGACGCACCGGGTGGGGATCGTCCATCGCGATCTCAAGCCGGCAAATATCTTTCTCAGCGTGCGCGAGGACGGCGAGCGCCTCATCAAGATCCTCGATTTCGGCGTGGCAAAGATCATCACCGACGGCACCGTCGGCGGGGGCGCGACCCAGACCGTGGGGACGCCGCTCTACATGGCGCCCGAGCAGTTCCGGGCCCGGCGCGTCTCGGCGGCGACGGACATCTACGCGCTCGGGATGGTGGCCTATACGTTCCTCGTCGGCGAGGCGTACTGGGCCGACGAGAAAAAGGAGGAAGACAACCTCGTCGCCTTCGCGCTCGACGCGGCGTATGGCCCCGTGGAGCCGGCGAGCGCGCGCGCGGCCAGGAGAGGCGTCTCCCTGCCCGGCGGCTTCGATGCATGGTTCGCGCAGGCGACCGCCGTCGATCCGGACTCGCGATTCGCCACCGCGACCGCGGCAGTGCGCGCGCTCGGCGACGCGCTCGGGATCGCCGACATGGCTCGCCTCGACCTGCCTCGTCCCGCCGTCGCCAGCGTGGCGGAATTCGAAGCGGGGACGGCGGCGGCCGCGGAGGGGAACGTCCTCGAGGAGGGCGGAGCGCGCCCCGGATCCGCTCGGACCGCTTCGGGGGAGACCGAGTCCGCGCTCCCCGGGGGCTCGACGGCGACACGCTCGGTGTCGGGTCTCGAGTCCACGGCTCCCGTCGGAGAGGGAGGACAGGCGGCGCCTGGAACATCGGCGCCCCCGCCGCGCGCGTCGCCGCGGCTCGGTCGACCTCGAAAGGTGGGGATCGGGCTGCTGGCCCTGACGGGCGGCTTGCTCCTCGCGGTCGCCGGCGCATCGGTCCTCGATCCGCGGATGCCCGCAGGAGCGGTGCCTCCTTCCGCCTCCGCGGTGCCCTCTCCCGCCTCGCCCCTGCAATTGCCGTCCTCGGTGCTGGCGTGCCCGCCCTTCGCTGCGTCGGGCGTCGATGCGCCCACAGGTTGGCTGGGCGCCGCTGCGGCGTCGCTCTTCTGCGAACGAGCGCGCGTCGTGCTGGGGGGGTCCTCGGGGCGGACGCTCATCCCCGCCGAGCTCCTGGCGCTCCCGGCGCAGCCCGTGGACGGGTTCCCCGAGGATCCCTACGCCGCCCCCGGAGCGCGCGCGAAGGCCATCGAAGAAGCACACCAGCGAGCGGCCGCCTACGTCGACGGCGATGTCGTCCGGGAGGGCTCTGGCTTCCGGATGACGGTCGCCCTCCGCCGCGCCGACGGGGCCGAGATCGACCGCGCCGTGGGCGCCGGGCGCGCCCTCTACCAAGCCGTGAGGGACGCGATGAATCGCCTCGCCGAGCGGGGCGCGCTCCCGGCGGCGCCCTCCCTCGAGCCCGCGATGGCCGATTTTTCGCGCGCTCGCGACGTCGGCGGCGCGCTCGTGCTCTTCGACCTCGCCGCGGCCATGAGCAACAACGCGGGCGGGCTCGCGGACGAGTGCTCCCGCGTCGCGGCGAGGAGCGCCGATCTCGCGGAGCTGGGGCGCGCCGAGGGCCGCCATTGCGCCTACACGCTCGGCCTTCCGCTTCCGGCGGTGGAGCTGCCTCCGCGCGGCGATCCTGCCTCCTCGGGCGAGCTCGCCGCGCGCGCCCGCGTCGAGCACGTGGCCCTGCGCAAGGACGATCCGGCCACGATCGCCGAGCTCGAGGGCCGCTTCGCGCGCGAGGCCACGCCGCTCGGGCGCTCGACGCTCGCCACGACCCTCTCGTGTCTCCTTCAATCGCCCGACCCGAAGCGGGCCGCGGAGATGGCCCTGCTCGCGGTGCACGCGGATCCGAGGAACCCGATCGGCGAGGGCTGCGCGCCCTGGCTCCAGCTCCTCTCGGTGACGTACGGCACCGCGAGCGCAGGGGCGACGCTGCGCGCGATGCAGGCCTGGGTGCCCTGGAACAGCTATGGCTGGCTGTTTCAGGCGAAGGGCCCGGGCGACAAGGCGCCTGCGCTCGCGGTCGCCCGGCGCGCCTATGTCCTCTCGCCCCTCGACACGACCGTGGCCGGCACCCTCGCGGACGCGCTGCTCGCCCTCGGCGCGCGCGAGGAGGCGCGGGGCATCGCGGTCGCGCTCGCGACCGGGGGGCATCCCGTGCACCGCGTGGGGAGCGACTCGCTCCTGGTGCGCATCGAGGCGAGCGAGGCTCGGTTCGGCGCCGCGCTCGCGCGCGCAAGGCGGGCCATGGTCGTCTCCGCGGGCGACGCCGGCTGGCTGCGCGTGCAGCGCCTCGACATCGCCTGGCGCGCGCTGCAGATCGCGCTCGTCCTCGGCCGCGCGCAGGAGATCGCCGATCTCGTCGTGGAGCGGTTCCTCGATCCCGAGCCTCCTCCGCTCGACGGCGCATACCTCGACGTCCCGCTCCGGCTCCCGGCGATCTGCGCGCACGCCTCGCCCGCCGTCTCCCGCCGCTGCTTCACCCGATTCCGGGAGCTCCGGCAGCGCCTGTCGTACAGCGCCCTCCCGGACGCGGACGCCTTCACCGAGGGCGCCGAGCGTTACGCGAAGGGAGACCTCGCGGGCGCGGTGCGAGCCTTCCGGCCTCTGCTGCGGACGCCGGGGCCGTTCGTCGAGGTGCTCGCCGAGCCGATGGTGGAGACGTTCGAGCGCATGGGAGAGACCGAGCTCGTCGCGCGGCTGGAGGCCGCGCTCGCCGATCGCTCTTCGGAGCTCAACGGGGCGAGCCTCGCGCTGGTGCGGGCCGCGCGGCGCGCGGCCCGGCGGGGCGAGGACGGCCAGGCGCGGGAGCTCGCGCAGCGGGTGCTGGACGCGTGGTCGGTGGCGGATGAGACGGTGCCCGCGGTGGCGGAGATGCGGCGGCTGATCGAGGCGCCGGCGCGGTGAGCGGCGGTTCGCGGACGTGTGTCAGTTGCAGGTCTTGCCGCACACGGACTGGACCTCGCTGACGCAGGTCGTGTCCCAGGCCGTCCCGCAGCAATAAGGATCCTGATCGCAGAGGAGCTTCACGCAGCCCGAGGAAGTGAGGGGCGGGACGTCGCAGCCCGGGGTGAGCGCATCACCTTCTGTACAGAGCGCGTGGCCGCAGCTCGGGACGGGGCACATCAGGCTATTCGCCGCGCTCAGGACCTCGCTGACGCAGAGGCCGTCCCACTCCGTGCTGCAGCAGTAGGGATCCGCGGCGCAGACGCTCGTCACGACAGGGCTGCACCCATCGGGGAGCGGCGCGCCGGGCGTGCACTCGTCGTGCGGGGTGCACACGATCGCGGAGCTCGCCGGGTCCCTGGAGAGATCGCGATGATCGTTGAGATAGACGGTGACCCCATTCCACACGCGACCACCCCCCTCGCAGTCCCTGTACGCCTCCTCTGGAGGCGCGCTCAGCCCTGCCCCGCAGACGTCGCGGCAGGCGGCGCGTCCGCCGATCGCGCCGCAGCTCGCCCGGTCGCTCGGGTTCGCGCAGAGCCGATCCGTGAGGTACGTTCCGCCGGTCCGCCAGAGGTCGCTGTGACAGACGTATCCGAGGTCGTCGCTCGATCCAGTGAAGATGTCGCCATAGAACGAGCCTTCGGGGTAGGTGAACACCTGGCTCTCATCCGCCGGATAGGTGACGTCGAGGCCGGAACCCACGATGTCGTCGTCTTCAACCCAGCCATAAGGCACTTTGCCCACCATGATGCTGAAGTACCGATGGTGGGGCTGCCCCCTCGGGTGAGCTCCCTCGTCGTCGGGGCACGTGAAGGTGATCGGGGTGTCGCCCGCGGTGAACTGGTCCACAAAGCCGGCATACGGCGGAGAGTCGGGGAAGCTCTGGTCCTCCTGGTCAACGTCACACGCGTGGATGCCGTTGCACACGCGCACGCTCATCCATGCGTTCCGCTGCAGCGTCACCGGCGTGCCCTGCTTGCAGATCCCCACGAAATGCGGCTGCCAATTGCAGGTGTCCGCGACGTACATCACAGAGATCGGGCAGCGATCGAGGCTCCGGATCCTCGTCCTGTCGCGCAGGAAGCTGTGTAACTTCACCCGCGGCGAAGGCTCGTGGTCGCCAGGGACGTGGATCGAGATCGGCACCTCCCTGTCGAGCGCGTTCATCCGCGCGAGCACGCAGGCCGAGACGAGATCGAGGCAATCCTGCGTGGGCTGGGTGTCCGACCAGCCTGGGCACAGGCCGAATCGACCCCGCCATGTGCTGGCGTATCCGTCGGGCGTCACGGCCTGCGTCGCGTCGAGCGCGCACGAGACGACCTCCGCCATCAGGTTCTCGGCGCTCGTGGCCGCTCCCGTGTAGAAGAGATCGGCGAGGCTTTGCTGGTTCAGCAGCGCGCTGAGCCCTGCGTCGCTGAGCGTCGTGGCCTTCAGCGCCGACAGGAGCTCCACATTGACCCTGGCCGCGTCCGGATGCAGCCCGTTCTGCGGCATCTCGAAGCGCGGGCCTCTCAGAGGCTCCCGCGTCGAGGTGGTGACTTCTTCGTTCAGCAGTTCTTCAGGCCCGCACCCCAGGGCGATGGCGGCGGGCACGAGGACGATCGAGGTGATGGCGCGTCGAGAGCTCATGCCCCGCGTCTTTACAAGAGCCATGCCGCCCCCGGTAGAGCGCCTCTCCGGGCTCTCGGCCCGCGAGGCGCAGTTGCAGTGTTGCACCCCTGTTGCGCGGAGGGCTCCGCCGCGCCTCGGGGACGCCCGCTCGGAGATGGTGTATGTAGAAGATGCAATGGCCGACGACCCGGATAGCAGAACTCTCTCCTCCACCGAGGAGCTCAAGGAGATCGGCGACGCCCACCTCCGCCCCCACCTGTTCCTCGTCCTCGAGGCGCACCGCCCGCTCGCCCTCCCCGTGCGTTTCTCGCTCACGAAGCTCGACGAGCTCGTCATCGGCCGCGGGACCGCCCGGGAGATCGAGGCGACGGCCGGCGCTCGCCGGCTCGCGGTTCGCACCGACGATCGCCGCATGTCCTCGACCCACGCGCGCCTCGGCAAGCTGCTCCAGCGCTGGGTCCTCGACGATCTCGGCTCCAAGAACGGCACGCTGGTCGACGGCGTTCGAACGACCCGGGCCGAGCTCGAGGATGGGGACCTGATCGAGCTCGGGCATACTTTTTTTCTCTACCGGGAAGCCATTCCTTGCGAACCGAACGATCCTCCCGTGCTCGACCTGGCTGCCTCGCGTCCGGAAGCCCCGGGCCTCGCGACCGTGCTCCCTCAGCTCCATCGCGTGTTCGAGCGGCTCGTCCCCATCGCGCGCTCGACGGTCTCGGTGATCCTCGAAGGCGAGACCGGCACCGGCAAGGAGGTGATGGCGCGCGCCCTCCACGCGCTCTCGGGGCGGACCGGCGACTTCGTCGCCGTCAATTGCGGCGCGCTCCCGAAGGACCTCGTGGAAGCCGAGCTCTTTGGCCACAAGAAGGGAGCATTCTCGGGCGCGACGGAGGATCGCCTCGGCCTCGTCCGCAGCGCCGACCGGGGCACGCTGTTCCTCGACGAGATCGGCGACCTGCCGGCGCCGGCGCAGGCGGCGTTGCTCCGGACCCTGCAGCAGCGCGAGG
Source organism: Sorangium sp. So ce1153 (assembly GCF_051521595.1). Lineage (NCBI taxonomy): Bacteria > Pseudomonadati > Myxococcota > Polyangiales > Polyangiaceae > Sorangium > Sorangium sp. So ce1153. Next base: position 7,988,319 of record NZ_CP150361.1, on the reverse strand, counting down.
TCCGCCCGATCGGCGGCGCGCGGTCGCTCGCGGTCGATTTCCGGATCATCGCGGCGACTCACCGCCCCCTCGAGCGGATGGTCGAAGGCGGCGCGTTTCGTGCCGATCTGTGGAATCGCCTCGCCGGCCACAAGGTCGAGCTTCCCCCGCTGCGCGCGCGCCGCGAGGATCTCGGCCTGCTCACCGGGGCGATCCTCGCCAGCCTCCCGCCGGAGCACACGGCGCAGGTGCGGATCCATCCGCGCGCGGCGAGGGCGATGCTCCGTCATGATTGGCCGGGGAACGTGCGGGAGCTGGAGAAGTGCCTCGGGACAGCGGTCGTGCTCGCGGGGGAGCAAGGGCAGGTGGATCTGGAGCACCTCTCCCCTGCGGTGCAGCGTGCGCTGGAAGGGCCGATGGCCGAGGATGCCGCGCGGCGGGATGAGCTCGTCCGGCTGCTCGAGGTGCACAGAGGGAACATCACCGCCGTGGCGAGCGAGATGGGCAAGGCGCGGATGCAGATCCAGCGCTGGCTCAAGCGGTATGGGATCGACGCGGAGCGGTTCCGGAGATAGCCACGCTCCTGGCCGACGGCGGGCGCGACGTCAGTTGCAGCTCTTGCCGCAGACGCTGGCGACCTTGCTGACGCAGCGGCTGTCCCACGTGTTCGTGCAGCACTCCGGGTCGACCGCGCAGATGCTCGCGACGCAGTTGGCCTGAGCCGCGTCGCAGCCTGCGGTCAGCGCCGAGCCGGTGGTGCAGAGCGCGTGCGCGCAGGGACCATCGTCGCAGGCCAGGCTGCCGGCGATCGTACGCGTCTCGGTGACGCAGACGTTGTCCCAGCTGGTGCTGCAGCAGTAAGCATCCGCATTGCAGATGGCCGCGATCGCCGGGCTGCACTCCTTGGCGAGCGGCGCCCCGGTCGTGCACTTGTCGTGCGAGCACCGGCTGTCTTTCTTCTCGATCCGATAGAAGCACTCCCCACAATTCACATCGTTGGAGTCGAAGATGTGCACTTTGACACGGCAGTCCCGAGCGTCGGGGGACGCCCAGCCCACAGCGTTGCAGGCTCCGTTGCCAGCGTTCCACACCTCGTAGGAATCACGAACGTAACCTGAACCGCAGTCGCCGCCTACGATGATATCGTAATTCTGCTGGTTCCAGATGTTGCCGCAGTGACGGTACTGAGAAGCGTAGGCGGTGATCTCTTGTTGCGCCTCGGCCACGTCCTCCGTGGGATCGTCGGCCTCCTCGATCGCGCGCAGCTCCGGGTCGAAGGCGGCGCCCTCCGCGTCCACGGCGCAGCCGACGGCGAGCGAGAACACAAGAGCAAGCGCGCCACCAATGGCGCTCCGGCAGGTGAGGCTGATCATCGTATCTCTCCGAGATGAAGGTGGTTGTTCGAGCCGCCCCCACGGGGGCCCTTGGACGCGTGCAGCAGAGAGTCTCCGTGCGACGCGATCGCAGCGGACCGGTTGGCAACTGACGTGCCACTCGGAATGATCGGGCCCTCGACGCTCACGCGCAGGGGAGGCGCTCGTCCGCCGGGGAGGTCACCGGTCGAGCGCCTGTCGCTCGCGGCGAACGAGCCGCGAAAGGAGCCGCAGCGCAGCAGCACAGCAGCGCAACAGCGCCTGTGCGGCGGGGCGTCGCCACGGCAGCCGGTGGGGAGCGGCCGTTTCCCCCGTGCGTGCAGGGGTGCCACAAGGACCGCCACGCCTGCAACCTCGAGGCGCGGCCTGGCGCATGGCGCCCGGGCTCGCCCCGCTCCTGCGCCGCGGGCCTCGGTCGGCGGGGGCGCATTCCTGCGGAGAGCCGGGCTCCTCGTGCACGCGGGCGGCGCGCGGCGCCGGGTCAGCGCGGGCGGCGGTCGTGGAAGAGGAGCATCTCGACCGTGCCGGCCTCGCGGAGCCAGGGCTGGTCGTGCGGCCCCGGCAGGACGCGAAGCGTGTGGGGGACGGAGCGCTTCGCGAGCTGCGCGGCGAGCGCGGCGTTCGCGTCGTGGAACGGGTCGCCCTTGCTGGTGAGCAGGTGGATGTCGCGCGGGCCGGCCGCGGCGACGGCCCTGGCGAGCCGGTCGGCGTAGGCGGGGGCGCGGTGGGCGCTGATGGCGGACTGCACGCCGCCCCAGGCGGCGAAGAGCTCGGGCCTGCGGAGGAACACCTCGACGCCGACGTAGCCGCCGAGGGAGCAGCCGTCGAGCGAGGTGCGGGCGGCGTCCTGGAACACGGGCGCCTCGGCGCGGGCGCGCGGCAGGACGACGTCCGCGAGCCAGCGCGCGTAGCCGTCGAGCGCCGCGGAGGGGTTCGGCGCCCTGTGGACGTTGGGCGTGAAGGGGCACGCGACCGCGAGGCCGCGGAACGGCTGCGCCGCGAGCGCGGCGTTCACCTCGGCGAGGCGCGCGTCGGTCCAGTCCTTCCGGCGCGCGGTGCGGACGAGCGGCGGTCGGCGGAGCCGCTCGTAGGCCGAGCCGAGGCCGTAGCGCTCGAGCCACGCGAAGGCGCCGAGGCGCTCGTCGCCGGTCTCGCCGAGGCCGTGGAGGAGCACGAGCAGCGGCACGCGCTCGCCGGGGGCGAGGTGCCTCGGGACGAGCAGCGTGAACCGCCGGCCGAGGGCGCGGTCGCCGGGGACCTGCAGGTCGCGCACATCGAAGGACGGCGGGGTAACGGCGGCGGGCGGCGGCGCCGGCGTCGCGGCGCCGGCGGGGTCGGCGAGGGCGGCACGCGGGGCGAGGGCGGCGGCGCAGAGGGCCAGGAAGGGGCGCCGGGGGAGGAGCATCCGCGGAGTGTCGCAGCTCCGCGGCGGCCGACCAGCCGCGCCGGCGGGCTCGGCGGTCCTGACCAGCCGCCGTCAGCCTGGCAGGGGCACCGCTGGAGATCGCGTCCGGAGGGGACGACGAGGCGGCTGCGCTTCGCCTGAGATGCCGTTCGGGTCGCGCGGACCGCGGAGGCGGTCGGCGCGCACCACCCGCTGTCCGCTGGCCGCCGCGCGCTCCATGGCGGCACGGCGCGTCTCGCCTCGCCCGTGCTCGTCGGGGTGGTCGTCATTGGCCGTGTAGCCGATGAGGATGAGCCCCAGCGGATCGACGTGCTCGGTCGCATTGAGGACGAAGCCGATGTCGTGCGCCGAGCCGGCCTGTCCGAGCGGTTCCGGCGTGACAAGTCGTGGTGATGACATGACAGCCATCATCATGCACGACGTACCGTTCAAGGCGGAGGACGGCGAGGGTGTCACCGGCGCATAGATGCAAAGCACGAGGGGGAGAACCGCATCCAGCCCGGATAAATCGCAATCGACGCACTTCTTCATGAACGACGACTCAGGGGCCTACGTCCCGAGGACACCCCACGAATCCGGAGTTGGCCATCGAGCATCTGATCGCGGTGGCGGAGCGGAGCAAGATGAGCGTGCTCGACAAGCGCATGGACGCCGCCCTGCGCGAGTATTCGCCTGTTCAGCTCCACCGAGTGTGTCTCCAACATGCACGGTGCCTTCGCTCTCTGCGTATGGAAGTCGAGGCAGGTCCGTTGCTTCAGCGCCTGCTGCACCCTGCTGCCCGCCTGGCGAGCCAACCCGGTGGGCCTCGACGATGTCCTCGAGGGCTTCTGTCCACCTGACTACAAGAACATGTCCGAGGCGGCTGACGCGCTGCTGGAGGAGAAGTGTGGGAAGGGCGACACGTACGGCGATCCGGCAGACTTCGAAAGAGCCTACGAGACCCTCGACATCGCGCAGCGCTTCCTCAATGAAGTACCGCGTTATCGAACGCCAGCGTGGCCCTCGGCACGACCGCCCGTCTTCAACCTGAAAGGGAACTACTGATGTCAACAGTCTCCGCCGTTGTAACGTCGCGAATCGCGGTGCCGAGGGCACCCCTCTTCGCCTGGCTCGTCCCCGGGGTCTTCGACACGGAGTTGAACACCGTGCTGCGCGCCGGGTACGGTTTTCCCGGCACGGAGTGGACCTCCGGCACCACTGGACCCTGGGATGTGCCTGGTTCGTACCGGACGATCCACCTGACGGATGGTAGCACCGTGCGCGAAGAGGTAACAGCGGCCGATGCGCCAGACCATTTCGCGTACATGGTAAGCAACTTCACGAATCCCATCCTCCGCCGACTGGTGAAGGAGGCACGAGGGCAATGGTGGTTCACGGACGACTGCCCCGGTACCAAGGTGAAGTGGCTCTACGAGTTCGAGGGCACGTCCGCCCTGGCCACGCTCCTCCTGACTCCCGCGATCAAGATCCTCTACCGCCGGTACATGGTCGCCGCGATGCAACGGATCAAGGAACGCGCTGAAAACGAGCTGCTGTGGAGCGTCCGATGAGCAAGTGGAATTTTGATCTGAGCTCCTTGCACGGCCCGCAAGGGATGAGCGAGGACGACCTCGCCTACCGCGGCTCCAGATATGCGGACGTCCGAGACGCCCTGTACGCGAATCCGTACCGCGGGGGCCGAAGCGGCGAGGCCCCCGGCCTCCTTCCGATGTTCAAGTCGACCATCAGAAATGCGTGGTCGGGCGCGTTCTCTGCTCATGCCGATTTGCTGAAGCAAGCCGCGGCGCGCACGGTGGACTCGAGGGCGGACCTCCGCTGGGGGCCCGATGGCAAGGGCTTCCGGAGGATGCTCTCGCCCAACGGCATCTGCCTCCTGGGAGTGTGGGAGATCACGGAGGAGAGCCAGTATAGCGGCTACTTCAAGGCGGGCGCCAAGGGCTTGATCATCGGACGATACTCCTCGGATGGCAATGAGACGCGGCGCGGGCAGCGACGCTCATTGAGCCTCGCCGGAAAGATCTATCCGACGATGGACCCGGACCACGCGACTCCGCTCGTTCCCGCCAGCTTCCTGTCCCAGGAAGACCTCGGGGGCATGCACACCGACTTCATCAACGACGCGGAGCTCCGAAATGCGCCCAACGTGACCGCATGGCGGCGCGGGATCTATTTCCTCATCATGGTTCGCGCTGGTTTAATCTTTCCGCTCGTGGACAAGGTGCCGGACGCTCGCCAGCTCCATGAAATCGCCGAGCTCGGCAAGCCCAAGGGCGAGCGCACGAGGTGCCCCGAGCACATGCTGCTCAAGATGGCGCCTCGACAGGCCCGGATTCAGGGCGAGGACCTGGACTTCCGAGATGAGGTTTATGCTCACATATTCGAGCCGGGGGCTCCCGAGCCCACTGGTTCGATAGTGTTCGACATCAGCGTGTCCGACAGGGGCGAGAGCGTAGGTATACCGGGATTCCGGCGTGTGAAGGTCACCGACTGGCGCCGCATCGGCCGGATCACGTTCACGGAGGCCGTCGCCTCGTACAACGCCGATCATGTGGTGCATTTCCATCACCCGGGTTGGCGCGACAACCGGAACGACGCGAAGACCGCGATCCGCTCGGGCGGGAGACGGGTCAGGTAGTCGTAATTCGCATCTCCAGGGCGAGCGACCCGACGGAGCGCTCTGCATGACGAGCGGCTGGAGAGCTGACGCAGCGTCCAGGTGAAGGGCCTTTCGCGAGGAGAGCGCCTCATGGTTGATCAGTTCGACGTCATCGTGATCGGGAGCGGCTTCGGGGGGGCCATCACGGCTGCTCGGTTGGCAGAGGGAGGTGCCCGCGTTCTCGTCCTCGAGCGGGGCAGGCGCTGGACGGCAAGTCAGCACCCGCGCGGGCCCACGGACGCCTGGCTCTATCAGCAAAATTCCCCAGCGAAGCACAACGGCTGGCTGGACCTGCGCTTCTTCCCGCGCATGATCGTCGCGCAGGGCGCCGGAGTCGGAGGCGGATCCCTCTGTTATTCGGCTGTACTCCTGGAGGCTCGACCCCAGCTGTTCGACGCCGGGTGGCCGCCGGAGATCACCTACGAGGAGCTGCAACCGTACTACGCGAAGGTCCGCGGCATGCTCAGCGCGAGGCCGATCCCGAGCCGACAGCTCACAGCCCGCGCGCGCCTGCTCCAGAGGGCGGCCACGAAGCTCGGCTATAGCGACCGCTTCACCAGAGTGCCGCTCGGGATCACGTTCGACAAACACTGGAATTATGACCGCGACGACCCGCTCGGCCGTCAGCACTCGAGGTCGTTCGTCAATCAGCAGGGCGAGCGGCAGGGCACATGTGTTCATCTCGGCAACTGCGATATCGGTTGCGACGTTCGCGCAAAGAATGCGCTCGATCTCAACTACATTCCTCTTGCGGAACGCCACGGGGCCGAAGTGCGACCGTTGCACGTCGTGCGCCGCATCGAGCCGGATGGCAGCGGCTACCGCGTATCCTTCGAGCGCGTCGACGGGGAGCGCCTGATTTCTGGCAGCGTGCGTGCGGAGGTGGTGGTCCTGGCAGCGGGCTCGCTCGGCACCACGGAGCTCTTGCTGCGCTGCCGCGATGAGCACCGCACCCTGCCGAACATCAGCCGACAGCTCGGGAAGCATTGGAGCCCGAACGCCAACTTCCTGACCCCGGCCCTCTATCCGCACGGCGACCAGGTGAAGCAGGGCATCGGCCCCACCATCACGTCGGCGCTGGAGTTCATGGACGGCAGCGTGAACGGAGAGCGATTCTACATCCAGGACGACGGAATTCCGAATATGGTGCTCAACGCGGTGCGCGCCAAGCTGGCGTCGCCCGCGTTGCGGCCGGTAGCATGGCTGCTCGAGCGACAGCTCAAGCGCGGTCTGGACGAGTGGAATCCGACCAGAAATGTGATGTTCTGGTTGGGCCAGGGTGTCGACGCCGCCGACGGTGAGCTGCGCCTGAGACCTCGCTTCGCGAAGTGGTGGGAGCAAGAGCTCGACCTCAAGTGGCGGGTCGACAAGTCGGAAGAGCTGGCCAGCACGATCCTGAAGATGCAAGAACGACTGTCCGAGGCGACTGGCGGCCAGCTCCACGTGCCCCTGTTCTGGCGACTCCTCCGGGGCATGATCTCGGTGCACCCGCTGGGAGGTTGTGGCATGGGCCGCAGCCGCGCCGAGGGCGTCGTCGACCATGCGGGGAGGGTGTTCGGCTACAAGAACCTGTTCGTCGTGGATGGCGCGATCCTCCCCGGGGCCATCGGGTGCAATCCCTCGATGACGATTGGTGCCCTGAGCGAGCGCATCGCCGATTTGCTGCTGTGCGACCGAGGCGCCGGCCCGGCGCGCTGAAGCAGGCGATCCGCGTCAGCCAGCGCCTGGAGCGCGTCTGAGACCAGGCGCCGGTCAGGGGTCCCAGCCCTGACCGGCGATGTTGCCGGCGGGCCGCTCCTCGCCGTGGCGGGCGAGAGCGGGCGCCGAGGACGGCCGCCTACCGGCGGTGGCGCTCGCCGCGGTAGTAGGTGCAGCGCAGGGACCCGCCGTCCACGGGCACAGTGCTCGGCACCTCGAGCGGCGCTGGCTGCCCTTGCGACGGCTCGGACGCGACGAGGCCGGCGAAGGGCGGCGGTCCCCCTCCGTACGGCGACGGGTAATAGACCGACATCGCGTTCTGCATCATCTTGATGTAATCGCCGCCGTAGCGATCGAGGTCATAGCACGCGAGCGGGTTCTCGAGGACGTTGAGCAGGCACTTGTTGCAGTAAGTGCAAGGGTTGGGCGGAGCGTCGAGCCCGCGCTCGAACATCTTGACGAGATCGTTGTTGGCGAGGAGCGGCCTCGCGATGCTGACCGCGTCGCTCGCCCCGCTCCGGATGGTCTCGGCGATGACCGAGGCCGTCTGGAAGCCGCCGGTGACGATCACAGGGACCCTGACGCGCTCCTTGATCGCGCGGGCGTTCTCGGCGTTGAGCCCCTCGATCCTGGTCTTCTCGGGCAGGTGGCGGAACCAGATGCGGCGGAACAGCGGGCGCAGGAGCCGGTACCTGAACATCAGGTAATTGCGCATCGTCAGCGAGCCGCTCGACAGGAGCCCGTCGTACCACCGGCGCGCGTCGTCCAGGGGGAAATCGCCGGCGGGGTTCCGCGGGTGCGGGAACATGCTCCCGGTGGAGACGTGGATGGCGTCGACCCCCGCCTCCTCGAGCATCTGACAGATCGCGATCGACTCCTCGAGGGTGTTCCCGCGCTTCTCGAACGGGACCACGTCGTTGTACTCGAGAGCGCTGATCTTGGCCTGCACATGGAAGTCGTCGCCCACCGCCTTGCGGATGGCGCGGATGATCTCCACCAGGAAGCGCGCGCGGTTCTCGACGGAGCCGCCGTATTCGTCCTTTCTGTCGTTGATGCCGGAGCTCAGGAACTGGTTGATCAGGTAACCGTTGGAGCTGTGCGTCTCCACGCCGTCGAGCCCTGCGGCCTTCGCGCGCCTGGCCCCCTCCGCGAAGCACTGTACGGTGTACTTGATCTCCTCCCTGGTCATGGACGTGCAGAGAAAGCCGTGAAACGGCTCTCTCTTGCTCGTCGAGCTCTGGGCCTTGAACGGGAGGTTCTCGACGCCCCCGAGGTCCTGCTGGCGACCCGAGTGGCTGAGCTGCAGGATGAACTTGCAGTCGTGGCGGTGGACCCGCTCGCCCAGGGCCGTCCAGAAGGGGATGGTCCCGTCGTGGTGGATCATCGCGTAGTTCGGCAGGATGCGGCCGCGGGTGTGGACCGGCACGTACGAGGAGATGATCGCCCCGACTCCGCCTGCGGCGAACTTCTCTTCCCAGTTGATCCGGACATAGGTGCCCGAACCATCGTAGTTGTCAAAGCGCCCGGAGATGCTCGATCGGAAGACGCGGTTCTTGACCGTGAGGTTCCGGAACTTGAGCTCTTTGAAGATGATTTCGTTCGCGTCGTTCTGTTTCATGCTGCACCAGGGGAGTTGTGGATTGTGCGGTGTCCTGCGTGGACACAGCGTGCCTGCTGGGCGGAAACGGCTGTGACTCGCGCCTTGGTCGTACTCGCTTGGGCCGACCTTGCGCGCTCCGCCAAGGTGGGTAGATATATGCCTTCAAGGCGGTGCGCGCCATCGGCCGCGCTTCGGAGACACCATGGGGCGAATGTTTCCCGCTCTGTCATCGTATGACGCCCTGGTCTATAACCTCGGCTATCTCGTTCCCTACGTGATGCAGGGCATCTTCACGGAGCGCAGGCTGTGGGTCCACGTCTGGCTCCGGCTGCACCCCGATCCGGGCGCGGTGAGGTTCTTCGGCCGGATGCGGAGGAAGTACGGGAGCGGGTGCTTCTGGGTGCGCGTGGGCCTGAGGAGCTCGCTCGTGGTCCTCGATCGGGACGCCGTTCGGCGGGTCCTCGAGCTCTCTCCGGACACCTATCAATCGGGGAGCTTCAAGCGCGAGGGGATGCGGGTGTTCATGCCGAAGGCGGTCACCATCTCACGCGGAGAGGCGTGGAGAGATCGCCGCCGCTTCAACGAGGCCGTGCTCGAATTCCACCGGTCTCGGCACCGGTACGCGGCGCGCTTCCTCTCCGTCGTCCAGGAGGAGGTCGAGCTGGCGAGCCGCGCGTCGCTCCTGTCCTGGGACGATTTCGATCGCCTGTTCGAGACGATCACCCGGCGGATCGTGTTCGGCGACGTCGCGCGCGACGACACCGAGGTGCTGGGCCTGCTCCGGAGGATGATGGCGCAGGCCAACTGGCTCATCAGGCCGAGGCGATCCAGGTACTTCGACCCGTTCTACGCCCGCGTCCGGCGTTACCTCGACGCCGCGGAGCCGTGCAGCCTGGCCGCGCTCGCCAGGCAGGTGCCAGCCACCGAGCTGACGGCGGTCGAGCAGCAGATCCCGCACTGGCTGTTCGCCATGTGGCAGACGCTCGGCATCAACACGGCGCGGGCGCTCGCCCTCATCGTCGCGCACCGCGACGTCGAGCGCGAGGTCCGGCGCGAGATGGCCGGGGGGTGCCCCACGGCGAGCGAAGGGATCGACGGGCTGGCGCTCCTCGGCGGCTGCGTGCAGGAGGCCATGCGCCTCTTTCCGACCACCCCGCTGCTCTTCCGCGAGACGACGGTCCCCGACGTCCTCGAGGGCGCCGCCGTCCCGGCGCGTTCTCCCGTGCTCATCCCGAACAGCTTCAACCACCGGGACCGGGAGAGGGTCGCGATCGCCGACGCCTTCTGTCCGGCGTGGTGGCTGAGCGGCGAGCGGGAGCCCCTGTTCAATCATCTGGGCGGAGGGGCCCAGGTCTGCGCGGGGAGGTCCCTCCTCCTGTTCTTGGCCAAGGCGGTGCTCGCCGCGCTGCTCAGCCGCCGCCGCTACACCCTCGTCCGGCCGGCGCTGAGCCCGGCCCGCCCCATCCCCTACGCGTTCAACTACCTGCGCGCCCGCTTCGAGGCTTCGCCGATCGAGGCCGACGAGAACCGTGACACTCTGCAAAGGATCCATCGATGAAGCGCTCGCATACGCTCCCTCAACGCCTGCTGATCGCCACGTTCGACCTCGTCAACACGTTCGTGCCGTGGCACCGCCTGCCGCCGTTGATCGGGGTCGCCAACCTCCTGGCTTTCCGCATGAGGCTCAGGAGGGAGAACCTCCACGACACGAGCCAGCTCCCGGAGGCAGAGACGGCGGCGCCGCACCCGGCGTATCGGCCTGAGGTCGCGGTCCGGCGGACGGCCGACGGCTCCTTCAACGACCTGGAATACCCCAACATGGGGCGGGTCGAGACGCGCTTCGGACGAAACGTGCCCCTCGAGCACGCGTGGCCGGAGCCGGAGGATCGCCTCCTGAGCCCGAGCCCGAGGGTGATCAGCGAGCGCCTCCTGGCCAGGCGGGAGTTCATCCCGGCGACGACCCTGAACCTGCTCGCGGCCGCCTGGATCCAGCTGATGACGCGCGACTGGTTCAACCACGGCAGGCCGAAGGAGGGCAACGAGTTCTGCGTCCCCCTCGACAAGGAGCGGGGCGACACCTGGTACGAAGATCCGATGTTGATCCGGCGGACCCCGTCGGACCGGACGCGGCGACCCGGCAAGGGGCATCACCCGCCGACGTTCCTCAACTACAGCTCGCACTGGTGGGACGCCTCCGTGTTCTACGGCAACCATGGGAAGGAGCTCGCTCAGCTGATCGATCTCGAGAACAGCCCGGGCTCCAAGCTCCGGCTGACGCAGGCGGGGAGCGAGCTCCTCGGCATGATCCCCCCGGAGATGCAGAGGCTGGCCGACGTGTCCAGACAGTGGTGGATCGGCCTCTCGATGCTCCACACCGCCTTCGTGAAGGAGCACAACACCATCGCGGATCTCCTCCACCGGCGTTACCCGGCGTGGAGCCCCGATCGCGTCTTCCACACCTCGCGGCTCATCGTGTCGGCGCTGATGGCCAAGATCCACACGGTCGAGTGGACGACGGCGATCCTCGGACACCCGACGTTGCAGATCGCCATGAACGCCAACTGGTGGGGGCTGCTCGGCGAGGAGATCACGCGCGGCTTCGGTCGCTTCGGCACGAACGAGGTGCTGAGCGGCATCCCCGGCTCTCCGACGGCCCACCACGCGGCGCCCTTCGCGATGACCGAGGAGTTCGTCTCGGTCTACCGGATGCACCCGCTCATGCCGGACGGGATCCAGATCTACCGCAGCAGCGACGGCAACCCGGTGCGCCACGTCGCGCTCCCCGACGTCTCGGGACGCGACCTGCTCAAGCTCTTCGAGGGCGACGCGCCCGTGTCCATGGCCGATCTCTTCTACTCCTTCGGAGTCTCCCACCCGGGCGCGGTGATCTTGCACAACTACCCGAGCTTCCTCCGCGACCTCCCGCGCGACGACGGTACGAAGATCGATCTGGCTTCCATCGACGTCATGCGCGATCGCGAGCGCGGCGTGCCGCGCTACAATGAGTTCCGCCGGCTCCTGCACCGCAAGCCGGTCAGCTCGTTCGAGGAGATCACGAGCAACCAGGAGTGGGCGCGCGAGCTCCGCGAGGTGTACGGCGACGTCGAGCGGGTCGATCCGATGGTCGGCATGTTCTCGGAGGACCTGCCGAAGGGCTTCGGGTTCAGCGACACGGCGTTCCGCATCTTCATCCTCATGGCCTCGCGGCGGCTGAAGAGCGACCGGTTCCTCACGACGGACTTCAACGAGAACGTGTACACCCGGGAGGGGCTCGACTGGATCAACACCAACGACATGAGGAGCGTGCTCCGGCGGCATTACCCCGAGCTCGCGCCGGCGCTCCGCGGCGTCCAGAACGCCTTTGCCCCGTGGACGCGCATCGACGCGCCGGCCGCCGGGCACGGTCAGCCGGGGAAGTGACAGGACAGCACGGGGGGAAACGGTGAGGACCATGAACACGCACTACGTGAGAGAGCCCATGGACGAAGGGGCCCGGCGGTGGCGCAGGCTCAGGAACGGGATCGCGGGCGCGCTCTCCGCGCTCGCTGTGTTCTTCCTCGTCTCCTCCCGGTATGCGCCAAACCAGCCGGTGACCTACGAGCACATCGAGGACCGCTTCAGGTACGGCACGATCGGCGCCGACACCGACAGCGGCCTCCCGCTGCGCGTGATGCAGGTCCTCCCGCGCATGTTCCCCGAGTACCTTCCCGCGGGGGGGCGGCGTGATTACACCGCGTTCGGCTTCATCCAGGAGCCAGGCCACCCGATGCCCGTCGGGTTCTCGATCCGCCGCCGGGTCATCGATCTGGTCGGCCAGAACTGCGCCGTGTGCCACGTCGGCTCGGTGCGCGCATCCGAGCAAAGCGCCCCGACCTACTACCTGGGGATGCCCGCCAACACGGTCGACCTTGAAGCGTATTTCGAGTTCCTCTTCCGCTGCGCGTCCGACGCCAGGTTCACGCCGGATCTCGTGATCGACGAGATCGAGCGCGACGGCGCCCTCTTCCCGCTCGATCGGCTGATCTACCGCGCCGCGATCGAGCGGATGAAGACGGGCCTGCTCAGCCAGCGGGACAGCCTCGGCCCGTTCCTGCGCGAGAACCCTCCCCCGGGCCCGGGGCGGGTGGACACCTTCAACCCGTACAAGACCAGGCAATTTGCGGCCTACTACCAGGGTCATATCCCCGACGAGGAGCGGATCGGCACCGCCGATTTCCCGTCCATCTGGAACCAGGGGCCGCGCGAGGGGATGCACCTGCACTGGGACGGGAACAACACGTCGGTCAACGAGCGCAACGTGAGCGCCGCCTTCGGCGCCGGCGCCACCCGCGAGGACGTCGATCTGCCGAGGATCACCTCGATCAAGGAGTGGCTGGACGAGCTCCCGCCGCCGGCGTTCCCGTTCGAGCGGGGCGCCGACCTCGCGAGGCTCCAGCGGGGGCAGGCGCTCCACGCCGAGTACTGCGCGAGCTGCCATGCCGTGGGCGGCGCCAGCGTGGGTCGGGTCGTGCCGATCGAGGAGATCGGGACGGACGAGCATCGATTGAACTCCTACACGCAGTTTTTCAGGCAGCTTCAGGTCTTCTACGGGCGGGGCTACGACTGGGAGTTCAGGCACTTCCAGAAGACCCACGGCTACACGAACCAGCCGCTCGACGGCATCTGGGCGAGGGCGCCTTACCTGCACAACGGCTCGGTTCCGACGCTGTGGGACCTGCTCACGCCGGCCGAGCGCCGGCCAGCGCGATTCTACCGGGGCCACGACGTGTACGACGCCGATCGGGTCGGCTTCCGGGTCGATGTCCGCGAGGTCGAGGGGCGAAAGGCGTTCCTGTTCGACGCGACGCTCCCTGGCAACAGCAACAAGGGACACACGGGGGCGCGCTACGGGACGGAGCTGAGCGACAGCGATAAGTGGGCGCTCATCGAGTATCTCAAGACGCTCTAGGCGTATGCCATGCAAGAGGGGGAATTCATCATGCTAGCACGAGCCGATAACCTCCACGCGAGCGCGTTCCGGGTCCTCGTGGCGCTCGGGATCGTCGCCGACGTCGCGCTGGCCTTGCCAGCGGTGCTCTCACCGGATTGGATCGAGTCTGCGCTCTACCTGCCGCCTGTCCTGTCGTTCAAGGCGGACATCTGGCAGCGTGGGGTCGGGGTGCTGCGGCTCCTCCTCTCCAGCATGTACGTGCCGGCGCTGGTGAGCCCGCTCCGGGACCGCTACGTCTCCGCGGCCGCGGTCACCTCGCGGCTGCTCCTCGGCCTCTTCTGGTTCTGGGCGGTGGAGTTCGCCGATTATCCGAGGGGCTACCTCCTGTTCGCCTACCTCGAGGGCGCGCTCGGCGCCGCCCAGGCAGCCCTCTACGTCGCGATCCTGCGGCGCGAGCACCGCCGCGCGTAGCGGCCCTGCGCCGGTGCCCGGAGCGCGCCGCGCGGCTGGGCCTGGCGCTCCGGTCTGTGCAGCAGGCGGTCAAGTCGGTGTCAGCGGAGGTACGGTATGCGCAGGATCCATCGTGCGACGGTTCGGCGGACGGTCGGGGGGATGCTCCTCGTGGCCGGGATCATCGGGGTCTTCGTCTGGTACAAGTTCTATCGCGACGTACGGGTCGGTTACGCGGACGATGACGAGAATTTCAAGTATGGATCGATCGGCAACGAGGAGAGCACGGGTATCCCGTACCTCATCTGGAAGGCGCTCCCCGAGCTCTGCCCGCAGCACCTGCCGGGCCCGGGCGGCTATGCGTCGCTCGGGATGATCTACGAGGGCCGCGAGGCGCCGATCGGCATCTCGGTGCGGACGATCGGGTTCCCGCGGGCAGCGACCAACTGCGCCTTCTGCCACGTGTCGGCGGTCCGCGACGAGGAGGGCGGCGCGCCTCGCCCCCTGCTCGGCTCGAGCGCGGCTCAGCTCGACGTCGAGGGCTACACCCGCTTTCTCTGGGCCTGCGCCGCCGATCCCCGCTTCACCCCCGACGGCGTGCTCGAGGTGATCCGCCGTGCCGGCGAGCTGTCGTGGGTAGACGAACAGATCTACCGACACGTCCTCGTGCCTCGGACGCGGGAGGCGCTGCTCGAGCAGCGCGACCGGGGGGCGGCCTGGATGGACGCGTCGCTTTCCTCCGTGGGCCACCGCCGGCCGCGCGCGGGCCGGGGGAGGGTCGACCTGGTCAATCAGATCAAGTTCCATGTGCTGAACCTGCCGCCCGACGAGACCATCGGGGTATCGGACATGATGCCGATCTGGCAGGTGCCCCCGTCGGTGCGCGGCAACTACGGGTATTTCTGGGACGGCCTCAACGATTCGCTGGTCGAGGTCGCCCGCAGCTCCGCGCTCGCCGATGGCGCGACGCTGTCGTCGATCGAGACCGACCAGATCGGCCGGATCGAGCGCTGGATGACCCGCG
This sequence comes from Sorangium sp. So ce1153, assembly GCF_051521595.1. NCBI lineage: Bacteria > Pseudomonadati > Myxococcota > Polyangiales > Polyangiaceae > Sorangium > Sorangium sp. So ce1153. The sequence goes on along the minus strand of NZ_CP150361.1, from coordinate 7,973,204 downwards.
CGCCGGCGCCGCGTTATCCCTATGCCGTCGACCACGCGCTCGCCGCGGAGGGCCGTCGCGTCTACGTGAGGGCCGGCTGCGCCGACTGCCATGACACCGGCGGGGCCCGCTATCGTTCGGTCATCCCGCTGGACGAGAAGGAGCTCCGCACGGATAGGTCCCGCATGGAGGCGTGGACGGCCGAGGCGGCGGCGGCCTACAACCAGCATGCAGAGGGGACACGGATCGATTTCGATCGTTTCAGGAGTACGACGGGGTACATCGCGGTCCCGCTCCATGGCATCTGGGCCACCGGGCCTTATCTGCACAACGGGTCGGTGCCGACGCTGTGGCACCTCCTGACGCCGGCGGAGCGGCCCCAGGTGTTTTACCGCGGTATGACCGAGGTGGACCGCGAGCGCGTGGGGTTCCGCCACGACACAGCGGGTGCGCCGGAGCTTGCGCGCAGGGGTCTCCTCTCCCGCTACGACACCACGGAGCCGGGGAACGGCAACCAGGGGCACATCTATGGCGCCGAGCTCTCGCGCGACGACAAGATGGCCCTCATCGAGTACATGAAGACGCTTTGAGCAAGGCGGCACGACGGCAGACCCTTCTTCCTGTCGCGCCCGCGCCGAGCGGCGGCGGCGGCGGCGGCGGCGGCGCGGGCGTGGGAGGCGCCGCGGGCTGACAGGAAATGCCCGAGGCGCGCTGGACGGGGTGGACGCGCCGCGCGCCCAGCGGGTACACCGGGGCGCCCATGGACACGACGCACGACGACACGGACGAGACGCAGGACGAGGCGGGGCAGGAGCGCCGGCTCCGCCCGGAAGACCAGGACCCGAAGCTGTGGAAGGGCAGCGGGTGGACGGCGCGGGTCATCAAGAACGAGGACGACGACGGGTGGGCCGTCGAGATGACGTGCGACGGCCAGAGCGAGCCTTCGCTGGTCGGGCCGTGGACGATGGGGCGCGACAAGAAGAACCCGAAGCCCCTCGACGCGAGCGCGTTCGCCACCCTGGTGAAGACCGCGAACGAGGTGATGGCGCGGCACGCCCAGCAGCGCCGGGCGCAGCTGCACCGGAGCGTGACGACGGTGGTCGAGGGCGGCGCGCGGATGCGCGTGGACCTCGACGTGGTGCCCGACGAGGACGACCCCCACGCCATCCTCACCGTGCGCGACGCGGCGGGAGAGACCGTGACGCAGGCCAGGGTGCCCCCGGACTTCAAGCTCACCGCCGAGAGCGCGCGCCGCTGGATCGAAGGGAACGCCCCCGAGCTGTGACCGGCGCTCAGCCGGAGTGACCCGGCGTCCACGCCGGGGGGTCGCTCGCCGGGAACGACTCGTCCGACGCCTCGTCCACCGGCTCTGCAGGCACGTCCGCCGCCTCGCGGGGCGAGAGCGCGCCCCCGCGGTCGAGCGGCGTCTCCGGGGTGCGCTCCTCGGCCTCGTCGGGCCCGGCGGCCGCGCCCCCGGGCGCTTCCGGCCGTCGCTCCTCCGCCGCCTTGTCGTTCGTCTCCATGGGTCCTCCTCCAGCGTCCTCGTGCCCTCCACGGCAACTGGAGCCGGCGAGGGGGGCCGCAAGGGGGCTCCCGCGCTCGATCGCGCCGGACCTCCGTCGTCTCCTGGCCCTCGCTCAGGGCGCCGGCTGCGCCCCCACGAACCGCTCGAGCACCGCCTTGCGCAGCAGCTTCGGCGGCAGGATCCCCTGGGCGAGCACGAAGTCGTGGAACCGCTGCGCGTCGAAGCGAGCGCCCATCCTCGACTCGACCTCTGCCCGGAGCTCCATCAGCCGGGTGAACCCGTAGAAATAGGACGTCGCCTGTCCTGGCGCGCGGAACGTGTAGCGCTCCACCTCGGACTGCGCGAAAGGCGCCGAGAGCACCACCTCGCTCTCCAGGAAGGCGCGCGCCGCCGCCGGCGTGATCTTGCCGGCCTGGAGCTCCGGGTCCAGGAAGGCGCGCGCGGCCCGCAGCAGGCGGTATTGCAGAGAGACGAGCTGGCCGTCAGGCGGCATGAACGGGAGCACGATGGCCTCGGAGTAGAGGCCCCACCCCTCCGCATTGGCGCTGTTCATCGCGAAGACGGCCCGGGCGATCGAGACGCCGCGCTCGACGAGCGACGCGAACTGGAGCTCGTGTCCGGGGCGCGCCTCGTGGGCGGTGAGCGTCCACGACGCCGCTGCATGGGTGAAGTCGTCGATCTTCCGCAGCTCGTCCCTGGTGCCGGGGGGGCCCGGGAGGCTGAGCGGCAGCACGAACTCCCCCTCTTCCCCCTGGTTGCCGAGCAGCCGCGGCGGACGCATGTGCGGCGCCGGCGACTCGGCGCTCTCGGCGGCCGTGCCGAGCCGGATGCGCGCCGGCCTCTCGGGCAAGGAGACGAGGCGCTCCCTCTTGATGATCTGCTCGATCTGGGCGAGCCGCTCCTTGTAGTGCGGCAAGATCGCCTCGCCCACGAGCTGCTCCTTCTTCAGGGCGCGAATGACGTCGCGGTAGTCCGCGCTCGGCAGCTTGCGCGCCCCGGCGACCGAGACCGCGAGCCTCTGCATCTGCCCCTTCAGATCGTCGAACGCGGCGTGGGCCAGGGGCACGAGCTCGGCGGGCGGGAGCTCGACGCCATACGACTCGAGCGCGAACGCGTAGAGCGGCGGCGGCAGCGCGAAGTCGGTCCGCGCCCGCGGGAGCACCTCCTTGCGCAGCGCCGCGTCGTACGCCTCGAGCTGGCGGTTCAGCGCCGCGAGCGGCTCTTCATGGCCGCTGATGCCGTATTTGCGGAAGAGCTCGCCGATGCCCTCCCGCACGCTGGCGTTCGTGGCGAGGTGCCGCTCGATCTCCATCCTGGAGGGGGCGAGCAACCCGGGCTTCCCGAGATCCTGAGCGAGCCTTGCCCTGGCCTGCTCGGCGATGGGCGCACGGCCCGGCTCCATGCCGGCGTAGCGCCGGAGCCGCGTGAGGGCCGCGGCCCGTCGCGACGGCGCCACCCGGTCGTCGAGCAGGCTCAGTATGCCCTCGAAGACGAGCCCCGTGGCGTGCACGTACCTGACCCTGTGCTTCTCGTCGAGCTCGGAGCCGCGCACGGCCCGGTCCGCGGCGTCCAGCAGGATCTGCAGATCCTCGGCGACAGCCGGATCCTTCTCTGACGCTCGCCGCTTCTCTAGCTCCGCGCTCGCCGCGCGGTAGGCCGCGCGCTCGCGCGCATCGACCCCCGGCGAGAGATCGGTGACCTCCGTGTCCGCGCGCTCGACGCCCAGCGAGCCGGCGCGCTCCGGCGAGAACCTGGCGAGCACGTCGAGGAGGACCTGCGCGTGCTCGTTGCTGCGCTCCACCCACGCCGGAAGCCGCTGCTGGGCCGCCGCGCGCGCGGCAGGCGTGGCGCGCGCGGCTGGCGCGGCGCTCGCGGCAGCCGCGGGCGCGGGCAGGGGAGCCGGCGCGGCGGCGGGGGGCGCCGCGTCGCGGGCGCACGCGGCCAGGAGCAGGGGAACGAGGGCGAAGGTGTGGAGGGCGCGCACGGCCATAGCGTACCTCTTGGAGCCAGAGCTCCGATCGACGTCCTGATTTTCGCAGGCGGCGCTCTGGTGGCCGCCATGGTGTCCGCGACCTCGTGGAGCGCGACGGGGCCGTCAGCCAGCGGTGATCGTGAGGGATCGAGGGGAAACGGGGCGCGGCGTGGCGCGAGGGGGTTGCTCGCGCGGCGAGAGCTCGCTCGCGGACGGGCTCAGCGGCGGCGGCGCCAGCGCAGGAGCCCGAGCGCGAGCAGGCCCGCGATGTACGGGATTGCGGGCGTCTCGGTGGCGCCGACACGGCATCCGCAGCCGGACGAAGAGGAGGAGTCGGAGCCGTCTTCCCCGGCGCTCCCGCCGTCGCCGGTGGACGCGGCGGCGCCGTCGCCACCGCTGCCGCCGCTCGACGCGGCGCCGCCGTCGCCAGCGCCGCTGCTGCTGCTGCTGGGTGCAGCGCCGCCGACGCCAGCTCCGCCGCCCGCGCCAGCCGCGCCGCCCGCGCCGGCCGCACCGCCGGACCCCGCGGCTCCACCCTCGCGCGGGGCGATCGTGACGATCGCGCAGTGATGATAGAAGCAGCCACCAGGGTTGTTGATCCCGTGGTTCGACATGAACTCGCTGACCTGAAGCGTGCAGTTGGTGCAGGTCAGATCGTCAGGCAGCTTGATCTCGACAGTTTGCTGTCCCGAGAACGCCGCCGTGTGGGCGAGCAGGCCGTCCGCCAGGAGGGGGAGCTGCGGGTCGGTCTCGATCTCCGTGGAGCCGCACGGCGTGGAGCCAGGGGTCACCTCCGGATCCGGGGGGAGGGATTCCTGATCGGGCGCGATCGACACGCGATAATGGCCCGGGTGAAATATTCCCTCCGCGATGGTCAGCGTGATCGTCTGACCCTGGACATAGGTGGTCACCTTGCCGGTCGGCTCGACGGGCGACCCGGGATCCGCCTGGCCGCAGGGCGCGCTCTTCTGCGGGTTGCCGAGGTTGTCCTGCTCCGAATAGCAGGCCGGCTCGAGCAGGGTGAAGTGGGCGCGCGCCACGGCCGGATAGAGCGCGGAGATGGCGGTCGCCGCCAGGGCCGCCGCGGGCGCGCGCCACGGCGCATTACGTCTCGTTCGTGATATTCGCATCGCTTTTCTCTGGGTCAGGAGGTGGTCTCGGGCCCGCAGCCATGGGGTCTTGGTGGTTCTTCTCCCAGGCTGGCGCGGGCGCGCTACTCTCCACCACCGCTCGGCCGCAGCCAAGCCCGAACCAGCGCGTGGCCTCGATACTGGAGCTTGAATTCCTCCCTGTCAGCGGCCGCCAGCGGGCATCGGCGCAGCGGACTCGGCCACGCGTCGCGCCTCGCGCCGGGCCAGCGGGGCTTCACGCGTTCGGGAGGAACGTCACCTTGCCGGTCTCCAGCGCGTACTCGGCGCCCACGATCCGCATGCCATCCGCGGCGCACAGCCGCTCGAGCAGGCGGCTGCCGTGCCGGAGGTGATCGCACGAGTTGCGCACATTGGCGCGCACCGCCTCGCGCATCAGGAGGTCTCTCGGGGCATGGCGGCCAGCGACGCTCACGACCGTCTCCACCGGGGAGCGGCAGCGCTCGACGATATCGCGAATGTTGTCGGTCAGGGGACCGCCTTGCTCGTCCTGGAGCAGCTCGCTCAGCGTGGCCTTGATGGCGCCGCAACGCGAGTGGCCCATCACCACGGCGAGGCGAGTCCCGAAGGCGGCGGCGGCGAACTCCACGCTCCCGATCAGCGAGGGGGCCACCACGTTGCCCGCCACCCGGATGACGAACAGGTCGCCGAGCCCCTGGTCGAAGATGAGCTCAGACGGCACCCGCGAGTCCGAGCAGGACAGGATGATGGCGAAGGGCTGCTGTCCTTCCGCGAGCGCGGCGCGCTCCCGCTGTCCCAGCGCGACATGCTCGCTGCGGTCGTTGTCCACGAAGCGCCGGTTGCCCTCGACCAGGCGCTGTAGCGCCTGATCGGCGGACATGACGGGGAGGGCGGGCGCGCGGGTGCTGATGCTCATGGTTCTCGGCCACCGTGGTGGACCACCCGGCGGGCGTCAATGGGTGGTCAGCCGCTCCGCCGCGTGGATGAGCCCCGGACCTCGCGAAGACCGGGGCGATCGCCCGCGCGGGCGCGCCGGGCGGGCTGCCCCGCCCTGGCGCGCCCCGCGATCAGGCTCCGCGCTGCCGCCGCCGCCGCCGCACCGCGAGCGCCGCGACGGCCGCCATCGCCCCGAGCGCCCCCAGCGGCGCGCGCGGCGCGCTCCCCGGGATCGCGCACCCGCACCCCTCCGCCGGCAGCTCCTTCATCGCCGGATCGACCACCACGTTCACCTGGTCGGCCGCCGCCAGCAACCCGTCGCTGACCTTCACCTCGAACGCGAAGGTCGTCGCCTCCGCCACCTCCGGCGCCACGAACGTCGCCCGCGCGCCCTCGCCGACCAGCTCGACCGCCGGCCCCGCCGTCTGCGTCCAGGAGAACGTCAGGTCGTCCTCCTCGGGATCCGAGCTCCCGGAGGCGTCGAGCGTCACCAGCTCCCCGACCGGGACCGCCTGGTCCGCCCCGGCGTCCGCCACCGGCCCCCCCTGGCAGGAGGCGGTGTCCTCGGCGACGGTCGCGAAAGGCTTGTTCTTCAGGCCCTCGAACCCGATGTCGTCCAGCTCCCAGCCCGTATCGCCCGCGGCCTCGTCGGTGCCCACCCGGAACCGCACCCGCACCGTCTTCCCGGCGAACCGGGTCCCCAGGTCGACCGCCACCCGGTCGAGCTCGGGCCACGAGGGGCTCTCGCCGACATAGGCCCTCCGCCGGGCCAGCGGATTGCCGGACTCGGCGGTGATCCTCCCGCCATAGCCCGGGTTCACGTATCTCCCGATGTCCTCCCACGTCTCGCCGCCGTCCGCGCTGATCTCGATCACCGCGCCGTCCCACGCCGTGCCGTCGCTCTCCTCGAACTGGTGCCGGTGCGCGAACGTCAGCACGAAGCGCTCGGTCGCGCTCACCTCCAGGGCCGGCGACACGAGCGCCGCGTCGGCGAGGCTCCCCAGGTCGACGCCGCGCCACACGCGGTTCGGCGGCGCCCCTGCGGCGCGCGACCAGACGAGCTCGCTGGAGAGCCCCTCGACGGTCCACGTCGTGCTCTGCGTCTCCACGCCGTCCACCGTCGAGGAGGCCGGCACCTCGTCGTAGTTCACGCGCCGCACCAGCGCCTCGACCCGCGTGGGCGTGCACGCCTCCGCGCTCTTCAGCGTCAGGCTGAGCTTCAGGTCCTCGGACGGCTTGACGGAGCGGTCGAGCTTCACCGCGACCTTCGCGGTCCCGGTCGCGAAGGGCGCGATATCGCCGAACGACACGCGTCCCCCGTCCGGGAACGTCACCCCGCCGCCCGGCCCCTCGATGGACGCCACCGCCCCGGTCAGCGGCGCCGTGCCCCGGTTGACGATCTCGATCGACACGGTGCCGGACTCCTCCGCGTCGAGCAGCCCGTCGCGGTCGCACGAGCCGGCGCTGTCGTCGAGCTCGGCGCGGACCAGCGACATCTCCGGCTGGACCTTGAAGCTCTCGACCACGCCGGAGAGGTCGTACGAGTCGGCGCGGGGCGACTCGGCGCACGTGCCGGCGCCCCGCCGCGCGAACGCCTCCGCCAGGGCGAGGAAATCGCCCTGATCGCTGGCGAGCGCCGCGGCCAGGATGGCGTCGCGCTGCTCGGTGAACGTCGGGTTGGCCGGGGCGAGCTTCATGCCCGCGACCACGTAATCGCTCATCCGCCGCCGGGTCTGCTCGAACGGGCGCGGCGGGGTCAGGCCTACGCCGCGCCGGATCAGCGCGGCGTAGGCCTCGAACAGCATGCTCGCCCAGACCTCGCCGGCGTTGTGCACCTCGGCGTTCTCGGGCGTCGCGACGTTGAGCGGGTGGTCGGGGAGCCGCGCGTCGTTGGAGATGTGCTTGAACGTCAGCCCGTTCTTCGTGAAGTCGGCGGAGTAGGGCGCGCGCCGGATGCCGAAGTAGCTATCGCCGAGCGCCGCGCTCCCGTAGCCGGAGATCGGGTAAGCGCCGTCGAGGTCGTCGCCGTCGCGCAGCACCATGTGCAGCGCGATGAAGTCCCCCCACCCCTCGCTCTGCGCGCCGCACATCTGCGTGCCGCAAGCGACCTGGCGGAGGTGGATGTAGTGGCCCCACTCGTGCGCCACGATGGTGTTGTCGATCGTGCCGTCGCGCTCCACGCTGGGCTCGCGGGTCATGGTGATCGAGAGCGGCGCGCCCCCGCCGGCGAGCGCCGCCCTGAGCGCGCGGCCGTCCTCCAGCGAGATGCTCTGGGCCGGCGTCGTCACGTCGGGCGCGTCGCCGGCCAGCCGCGGGGCGCCGTCGCTCTCGCGGTTGTTGGCGATGAGCACGCCGACGGCGCCCGCCTCCTGCGCGTTCTGCGTCTTCTGCGCGAAGGTGCACCCGCCCCTGTCAATGAGGGCGATCTTGCCGGCGACGTCGCTCGTGAGCGGCTCGCACCCGTTGCTCCGGGGCTCGGTGTCGTCCTCGCCGAGGGCGAGCTCGCCGGTCACCTCGTAGCGCTGTGGCCCGAACAGGGCGGTGTTCGACGCGTAGCTGGCGTTCTGCGGCGTGACGCTCAGCGACCTCTGGTCAAGACCCGACCACAGGAACATCTGCATCCGCGGCGGCGCGCCGTCGTACGTCGCATCCATGTTCGCGTTGTCGCGGCTGCCGCCGGGCGCGTCGTCCTGCGCCTCGGCGAGGAGCGCGTCGCCGTCGAGGCCGCCCCGGCCGAGGTTGTCGCGCTGGGCGTTGCCGGCCGCCTCGGTGAAGCCCGAGTCGTAATACCAGTCGTGGAGCCAGTTCGTGACGTAGAAGACCTGGGTGACGGCCGCCATGATCTGCTCGGTATCGGCGAGCGGATCGGCGGACAGGTCATAGACGCGATCGAACGAGCGCGGCCCCGTGAGCGTCGCGCGCGTGTCGCCGCTGGAGAAGCCGTCGGGCGCGTGGTGGTCCGCGTAGGCGTCGACGTTGTTGCCGCTGGTCGAGGTCGCGTCGTCCGGCAGCCACGGGTCGACGCCGCCGTCCGGGCTCGCGTTGAGGCCCTCGATCGAGATGAGGCTCGGCGCGATGAACCGCGGCATGGTGCCGTCCGGCCGCCCGGTCGGGTGCGGCGAGAAATCCGCGAGGGGCCCGTCGAGCGGGATGTGCTTGCCCCCCTCCTCGGCCCAGACCCGGTAATCGAACGCGGCGGCGTGGGAGAGGTTCTCCCGGTAGAGATACCGCCCGTCGCTCGCCCCGAATACCCAGGCATACGCGTCGGAGCTCGTGCTGCTCACGTCGCCCGAGACGAGCTCGACGAAGTAGGCGGGCACGAGCCGGTCCGGCAGCGGGAAGAGCACCTTCTTCACCCGCGCTGGCTGCGTGAAGCGCAGGCTCCCGAGGCGCGCGCGCGCGTGCCCGGTGTCCGCGAGATCGAACGTGCGATACCCGCCCTTCACCTCGGCCCGCTCGCGCAGGTCGGCCGTCTTGATGTCGACCTGGTGCGCGTCGCGCACGGCGCGGACGACCGCCTGGGCCGGCGCGCGGGAGAACGCGCGGCTGCGCTTCGAGCCGGGCTGCAGCGAGCCGGCGCCGGGCGGCAGCGAGACGGCCGACGCGTGCAGGTTGCCCGCGAGGGCGACGAGCGCGAGGTCGCGCTTCATGAGCACCTTGAGCTCGCTGTGGAAGACGGGGACCCCGTCGACGTCCTGGCCGAGCGTCACGACGATCCCGCCGCGCCCGGTGTCGTGGACGTGCCGCACGACGGCTGTGTCGAGCGCGGCCTGCGGCAGGTTGTAGAGGCGCGCGTACCGCTGCACGTACCAGCGGGCGGCGGACTCGGCGGTGCTGTGGGTCGCCGCCGGCGGGCGGTGATCCGGCGAGGTCGCCCACACGAAGGTGGGCACGCCGCGCTGCGGATCGGTCGACGCGACGACGGCGCCCGGGACGTCCTCCGCGACGACGCGCGCCATGCCGGCGGGCAACGCCGGCGACTCCTTGAAGTAGGCGTCGTGGTTCGGGCGCTCCCGCGCGTGGGCGAGGGGGCCGGCGAGCAGCGCGAACGAAAGCGCGGTATACCGAACTGAAACCTTCATGTTCCTCGATTCTCCGACTCCGAGGGAACGACGCCTGATGGACGCGCGCGCGACAGCCGCAGGCTGCGTCCCGGGGCGCCTCGCGCCCACCCGTCGAATCCGCGACGACGGGCACCCTAGCCGCAGCGTGCGTGCAGGGGAAGCGCGGCGTCTCGCGCTCTGTCATGCGTCGTAAGGCGCCTCTCATGCGGTCTCGTCAGGTGCTCGCCAGGATGCAAGTGGGGCGTGGCCGAGCCCTGAAAGGAAATAACCATGAAGGGTCCCGGTGCACTCCATGAATCCATGAATGCCATGATGAGCTTGTCGCCTTCACCGGATCGCATCCCGGTCGAGGTCTGGCGCGGGCGGACGGGCGCCGGCGGTCGCGGCGGTCGCGGCGGTCGCAGCGGTCGCAGCCGTCGCGGCGGTCGCGTCGGTCGCGTCGGTCTCGGCGCGGGCCGTGGCGGTCGCGGGACCCGGCGGGCAGGGCGGTCTCCGCGGCGTGGCGGCAGGGGCGGCTGTCGCGCCCGCGGCGTTGTACGGGGGTCTTTCGGCGCAGCGCGTCGCGGGCGCCTGCATTGTCGGCCCGCGAGCCAGCCCACCTGTCGAGCCGCGGTATGACGAACGGCTGACACGCGGAACGATTTCCGGGAACTATCCTCACAAAAGCGAACGTGATCCCCACCTTGCACGTCGAGACCAAGCTCGTCTCCGAAGAGCTCTGCGCTCTTCTGCGTCAGGTTGACCCCGCGGTCTTCGTCTTCCGGGACGAGCCCGAGGTCCGCGCCCGGATCGAGCGGGTGGCGTCGCGGCTCCGGGAGCTCGTCGTCGCCGCCGAGCGCGATGAAGCGGGGGGCAGGATCGAGCGGCTTCGCGAGCGCCTCCACGCGCTGCTCGCCGCGGTCGAGCGGGCGACCCCGACCCGGACGCCCTCGCCCAAGGCGGCGTGGATCGCGTTCCAGCGGGAGGTGCAGCCCGCCTACGAGTCGCTGCTGCTGACGCTGCGCGGCGTCGTGGCCGCGCCGCCGAGCGTCAGGCCGACGAACCATGCGCGCAGCTTGTGGCATGTGGGGTCGGGGCTCGCGGTGCTCGGGCTCGTCCAGCTCCTGCCCGAGCGCGGCTGGCTCGTGGCCGTGAGCGGCGCGTTCGCGGCGTCGGCGTGGTCGATGGAGATCGCCCGCCGGCTCAGCGAGCGGGTGAACGAGCGGCTGATGCGGGTCTTCAAGCACGTGGCTCACCCGCACGAGCGTTACCGGGTGAACTCGTCGACCTGGTACGTGACGGCGCTCCTGCTGCTGGCGCTGTTCGGGACGCGGCTGAGCCAGTCGCTGGGGGTGGTGGTGCTCGCGGTGGCCGATCCGGCGGCGGCCCTCATCGGCCGCCGCTTCGGCCGCACGCGGCTGCTCGACAACCGCTCGCTGGAGGGGACGCTCGCGTTCTTCGTGGCGGGCGCGCTGAGCTCTCTCGTGGTGATGTGGGCGCTCGGTCCGCCGGCGTCGCTCTCGTCGCGGCTCTTCCTGGCCGCCGTCGCCGGCCTCGCCGGCGCGGTCACCGAGCTGTTCTCGTCGCGGCTGGACGACAACTTCACGATCCCGGTCGCCGTGGCGGCCGCGGTGACCGTCGCCGCGGCGGGCTGATTTCAAGTCGCCTGATCTGGACAAACCATCCCAGCTCGAAGCCTGCCGGGGCACGCTGCGGCGTGGCGTTCTGTGCGCTGGGCGGCTCTCGCCGTGCCCTGCTAACCAGGCGGGGCTGCGATGAGTCCGGCCGTGACCAGGAGCGCACGCTCGGCGAGCCGGCCCGGATGATTCAGCTGCAAGAGACGCACTGTCGCCCGGGCCACCGGCGTCAGACCAACGATGGAATTCCCGACGAGCTGGAAGTGATCGTGCCAGCGCTGGCGGCGCGGATGGAAGATGGCCGCGAGCCCTCCCGTGTCCGGGTCGATCGAGGCGAGATCGCTGCCCTTGTGCTTGTTGCAGAGCGCGCACGACAGGGCCAGGTTGTCTTCCGTCGTCTCGCCGCCGTGCTTCTGCGCCACGATGTGATCGATCTCGTGCACCGAGAACGCCATCGACTCGGGGTAGAGGCAGTACTCGCATGCACCTCCGGCGCGCTCGTGGACGAGCCGTCGCAGCGCCGCCGGAATGTGCTTCATCGCTGCTGTAGCTTCAGCGCCGCTCTGGCCTTCGCGAGCCGCACCAGATGCTCTACGGCCTGATAGCGCTGCCACTCCTCCTCTTCCGCGGACGAGAGTCCCGTGGCCTGGTTCTTCTCGAGCAGCTCGCTCGTCCGCGCCTGGAGTTGCGGCGAGGGTCGGAGCGCCAGGACCTCCTCCGGGGTGGGCAGGCTGGCGAGGAACTCCAGGATGTCCGAAGCGCCCGAGAATGACGTCATGGACGAGGCGTCGAGCTCGCGGAGGCCCAGCTCCAGGATATTCGGCAGACGATCGGACAGCGAGCGCAGCCGATCGGCGAGTTCGTCTGGAAGATCGAGGGTGATGGCGGCCATGGGTCGTGCTCTACGGGACCAGGCGAACGTAGCACGGCACGCGGGCACCGGCATGGCGCGGGCTTGAGGAACGCACGCGGCGTGGAACACCGGCCTCGCCGGCGCGGTCACCGAGCTGTTCTCGTCGCGGCTGGACGACAACTTCACGATCCCGGTCGCCGTGGCGGCCGCGGTGACCGTCGCCGCGGCGGGCTGATCAGGGCATCTCGACGCCGATCTCCTGTGCCAGGCGCGCGAGGTACTGTCTCATGAACTCCGCCCGTCGCGCGCCCTCGCGGCGCCCCGCTGCCGTCGTGAGTCCCTCGGCGGTCTTGAACAGCTTCACGTGGAAGTGGTCGATCGCGTTCTCGCGGTCGTCCCACGGCCTCCGCTCGGCGAACGGGTCCTGCGGATCGTAGAACCGCACGCCGAGCAGCCCGCCCACGGCGAAGCAGCGGGCGATGCCGATCGCCCCCAGCCCATCGAGGCGGTCGGCATCCTGGACGACCCTGGCCTCGAGGGTCCTCGGCGCGATCCCCGCGCTGTAGCTGTGGGCCTCGATGGCGTGGGCGATGTCCGCGAGGGAGCCCTCGGGGTAGTCGACGCTCCGGAGGAAGCGCAGCGCCTCCTCCGCGGAGAGCCGCGACGCCTGGGAGCGCCTGGGATCGTTCTTGGGGACATTCACGAGATCGTGCAGCCAGGCCGCGGGGACGACGACATCGAGCCTGGCTCCCTCGTCCGCCGCGAGGGCCTTGGCCGTGGCGACCACCCTCGTGAAGTGCGCCAGATCGTGGGCCGGGTCGTTGCCGAGGTCGGTCTCCTCGAGCTTCTTCACGAACAGCGCCTCCCAGTCTCTCATCCCCGCCTCTTATCCGCGGACGCGGATTCGCGCAACGAGGACAGGAGCTGCCGGCGCCTTCGCGTGGCGAGCGCTCCTGGCGCCGCCAGGGTGGCTGTTCATGAACCCGACGCCGAAGCCCCCGATGGGGCGACCCTCGTGATCAGAGACGCTCGTGCGACCGCAAGATGGACTGTCAGGACGGCATCTTGCTCCGCTGATGGAGGATGAGCTGCGTCCGGTTCATCAGCTTGACGCCCGTCGCGTCGAGCTCCTCCAGGACCGCGACACGCAGGTTGTGCATGCTCCCGTCCTCTTCCAGCGCGCTGTACCAGGCGGTCAGCGTGAGGTCGAGAGAGCCGTCCTCCATGTCGGTCAAGAACACCGTGGGCGCCGGTTCCTGCGCCACGCCGCCAGCCCGCTTGCCCGCGCGCACCAGGGCCTCCATCGCCGGCCCGAGGTCGCGCAGCCGGCCCTCCACGGTGACCGTCACGGCGCCGCGCAGCAGCCCTCGATCGGAGTAGTTCAAGATCGGGCCGTTGGTCACCGAGGCGTTCGGGATCACGATCTTCTCGTTGTCCGTCGACACGAGCGTGGTGGTGAACAGCCCGATGTCCTCGACGATGCCCTTGTGGTCCCCGATGGCGACCTTGTCCCCGAGCTCGAAGTGCTTGAAGAAGAGGATGAGCACGCCGCTCGCGAAGTTGCTCAAGCTGCCTTGCAGCGCGAGCCCTACCGCCAGCCCGGCCGAGGCGATGACGGCCACGAGGCTCGTCGTGTGGATGCCCACCGTCTCCAGCGACGCGATGAGCGTCGCCGTGAGCACGAGGTACCGGAGCATCGACGCCAGGAACCGCACCAGCGCCTGATCCAGGTGGGTCTTGGAGAGCGCCTTCGAGGCGATCCGGCTCGCCCACTTGCTCGCCAGCCATCCGACGATGAGGATGGCGAGCGCGATGGCGATCGCCCTGAGCGTGGCGAGCGATGGTACCAGTTCCTGGAAGTCCATGGGGTGATGACCTCGCGTGCGCCGCCCGCGGCTCCCGGGGCGTAGAGGATCTGGCCGCCGGCCTCAAGGCCTGTCGATCAGCCGCCCGCGCCGCCCGCGCAGCGGCGTAGAAGCGCGGCGATGCTGGCTGGACTTCCGGCCGATGGGCTCAGGCCGCGGGGTGCGCCTCGGCGTTCCCATTGCGCAGGGGAGGCGTCGCCGCGAGCTGCTGGATGTGCACGTGCTGGCCCGGGACCGGCAACCCCAGCTTGCCGAGCTCCTCGCGGATGATCCTCGTGGTGGCGAAGAAGACAGTCCCGTAGTGATCGTTATGGCAGAAGGGCCGGACGGCCAGCACGGGCCCGGCGAGGTTGAACTCCAGGATCTCGACGCTGGGCGCGGGCTCCTTCATCACCTCGGGGACGAGCGCGAGGCGCGCCTTGAGCCGCTCGATCGCCGCCTCGTGATCCGCGCCGTGGGCGAGCTGCGCGGTGCAGTCGACGCGGCGGAACGGGTTCGTGCTGAAATTCTGGATGGTGTCGCTGAAGATCTTGCTGTTGCCCACGATGGTGCGGATGTTGTCGGCCGTGTCGAGGGTCGTCGCGAAGAGGCCGATCGAGTGGACCTTGCCCGTCACGCCGCCGGCCGTCACGGCGTCGCCCACCTTGAAGGGGCGCAGGAGGATCATGAAGATACCTGCCGCGAGGTTCGACAAGAGGCCCGACCACGCCATGCCGATGGCGATGCCGACCGCCGCGAGCAAGCTGGCGAAGGTGGTCGTCTCGACGCCGAAGACGCTGAGCACCGCGATGATCAGCAGGATGTTCAGCAGCACGGACGTCGCCGACTCCAGGTAGTGAGCCAGCGTCACGTCGAGCTTCTTCAGCGCGGCGCTCCGCTGCATCACCGACAGCGCCCCTCGGATGATCAGGCGGCCGATGACCCAGACCAGGATCGCGCCCACGATCTTCCCGCCGAGGTTGACCCCGAGCGCTACCCCCATGTCGACGTACCGCTGAACCCTCTCGTCCATCTCAAGCCTCCTGGCGACGTGCGCGCCGCTCGCGGGGGCCCGGTGCAAGGCGCGTGCGCGCCTCGCGTCGCGAGATTCCCCCCGGCGGGTAGCTCTATCACACCGCAGCTCCGCGACGCGAGAGCGCGATAGAGGTTTCCAGGCATCAGCCTTGCGGCCCGCGCGCATCAGGTGACCTCGAGGCAGCGACCTCGTCGCCGCCCGATGTCGTCTCTGTTTCGCGATGACGGTAGGCCGCCGGCCGGCCGGCCCGGCGAGACCTCCGCCGCGCGCCCGGAGCTAGGTCGTGAGCGACAGCCCGCGCACGTAGTCCGAGAGCGCCCGCTCCGCGCTGGCCACCGCCTCCCGCGCGGGAGGCAGCTTCGCCGAGGCCGCCGCGATCCGGTCCTCCTGCTCGCTCAGCGCCTTGAGGTAGCGCTCCTGGAGCGCGCTCCCCGCGGGCACGGCCTTGAGGTTCTGGCGCACGCGCTCCTGCTCGTCGCGCAGCCCCGCGATCTCCGCCTCCAGCGCCGAGAGCGCGCGCTGCCGGTCGGCGATCGCGGCCCGCAGCTCCGCGAGCCGCACGAACACCGCGCGCAGCGCCTCGGGGATCTCGCGCGAGGACAGGTACACCTCGATCTGCTCGCCGGAGAGCCCCGTGAGCGCCACCGTGTGCGAGACGGGCTGCTCCAGCGCGACCGTGACGCGCGCGGTCTCGCCCGCCGCTACCTCGCGCCGGATGCGGTAGCGGTCGCGGGTCGCCTCGACGCCCTCCCTCGGCTCGGCGAGCTCCCAGCCGGCGACGCGCGGGTGCTCGATGAGCACGACGCGCGGCTCGCGCGCGGCGCCCACGATCGTGTAGTCGGTCACCCTGCGGGCGGTCCTCACCATCTCGAGCACGCCGCCCTGGATCCGCGCGCGCGAGAGCGTCTCCTCGCCCCGCTCCTCGCGGTCGATACGCACCTTCCGGTCCACGGCGAAGCTCACGAGCCGCGATTCCCCCGGCGGCAGCGGCGCCAGGCGGGCGTCGCCGACGTAGGTGACGACCCCTTGGTCGGAGCGCTCGTAGACCGTCATCGCGCCGGGCGGCAGGCTCGTGTCGCCGTCGTTCCGCAGCCGCGCCGAGGCGAGCGGGCTGCGCGCGCTCGCCTCGGGCTGATAGAGCCAGAGCCGCTCCGCCGGGATCTCGCGCTGGACGATCGGCAGGAGCGCCGTCTGCCCGCTCGCGAGCGTGAGGGGCGCCGGGAAGTGGAACACGACCTGCGTCGCCGCCTCCTCGGGCTCCGGCTCGCGCTTGTCGGCGGGCGCGGCCGGCGCGACGGGCGCGGCGACCGCCTCGGCGCCCGCGCCCGCGCGGTAGCGCGCGAGCCGCCCGGCCCTGGCCACGAGCGCCGCGGCGCCCTCGTCGAGCCGCGGCAGCACCCGCTCCGCGACGTCGACGGGCACCTCCGGCCGCGACACGTAGTAGATCTCGTAAAGCGCCTGGCGGAACGTCACCGGGTTGCCCGACACGAGGGTGAAATCGACGTTCTCCCAGTCGCCGCCGCTCTGGTTCTCGACGACGGCCCACCCGGAGAGCGCGCCGGTCGTCTTGCGCGGATCTTCCGGGACGGTGAGCCGATACGATGTCTTCCAGAGCGGCACCTCGACGACGTAGGCCACCCGGACGACGCGCTCGCCCTCGCCGGCCGCGCGCACGACGAGCTCGCGGCGGTTCCGCTCGCGCCCGCTCGCGAGGCCGAGGAGCGCCGCGCCGACCTGCTGCCTGAGCCGCTCCTCGACGAACTCGACGCCCTCGAGCTCCTCCAGGACGACATGCTTCAGCGCGCCGTCCGACATCAGCGCGAGCCGGTGCCGCGCCTCCGTGCCGCCGCCAGGCACGCCTACCTGCGCCTCCGTGACCGCGACGATCCGCCCCACGATCGCGCCCTGCAGCCCGCGGGTCCGCACCTCGGCGCCGCGCAGCGCGTTCAGCAGGGCGGCCGCTGACTCGAGCGCGCCCTCGTCGAACGGGAGCTCGCGGAAGAGGTCGCGCAGCGGCTCCCTCCCGGAAAGCGTGATCTTCCCGGCGGCGCCGCGATCGTCATAGACGACGAGGCTCTTCAGCACGTCGTCGACCTGATCGAGCCGCACCTCGAGCGCGAGCTCGGCGTCGCCGCGCACGCGCGCCTCGTGCTCGAAATACCCGACCCCGCCCGTGGAGAGCACGACCCGGCGGAGCGGGAGCGCGTCCCTCGCGGCCCCTGGCCGGGCATTATCCATCGTGGCGGCCGCCAGCGTCGCTGTCGTCCAGACCCTGTGATCCATCGTTGCCTCCCCCCGGCGGAGGCGTGCGATGGCCTCGCCTTGTCGGTCTATAACGCCCCTCCGGAGGGCGTCAACGACGCGGGGTCGGCGCGGGGTCGGCGCGGGGTCGGCCAACACCTCGCGCAGCGCTGGCGCGTTGGCCGCGCGCCGTTATTCGCGGCCCGAGGCCTCGAGCCGCTTCACCACGGCGAGCGCCTCCTGGACGTGCCTGGAAGCGCGGAGCTGGGAGGAAAAGGCGTGTCGAATGACGCCGTCCCGATCGATGACGAACGTCACGCGCCCTGGCAGCAGCCCGAGGAGCGGCTTGACGCCGTAGCGCGCCGCGGTCTGCCGGCCGGGATCGCTGAGCAGCGTCATGGGCAGGCGGTGCTTCTGCGCGAACTGCTCGTGAGACCCCTCCGAGTCGGCGCTCACGCCGATCACCTCGGCGCCGGCCTCCGCGAACGCGTCGTACTGATCGCGGAAAGCGCACGACTCCGCGGTGCAGATCAGGGTGTCGTCCTTGGGATAGAAAAAGAGGACGACGGTCTTCTTGCCGCGAAAGTCGGAGAGCTTCACGGACTCCCCCTTCTGCGATTGAAGGTCGAAGTCGGGGGCGGTCTCGCCGGCGGACAGGGTGGATTGGCCGAACATGATGTCGTCTTACCTGATCGCCGCGGCGCGTCCAGGGCGCGTCAGGAGTCGCGCTCGCCGCGCGGCGGATCGACCGCCGCCGGGCCTCGGATCCGGGAGAACTTGAGTAAGCGGTTATCAAGTCGCGGCGCGCGCCGCGGCAAACGCGCGCCGCGGCCGGCGATCGGGCTAACCTGAGCGCCCCATGGCCACCACGTTCGCTGCGCTGATCTTCCGACCGGCCGAGATCCCGGACCGCGCGCTGTCGCAGGGCTTCGCCGTCGCGCTCGGCGGCTGGGCCGTCGCCTCGCCGCGCCTGTTCGTCGCGCCGCTCCCGGGCGTGCCCGGCTTCTGCGCCGCGTACTACGCGAGCGGCGAGCCCGCCGCCGCCGGGGGCGACGAGCTCGATCACCTCGTCGAGCTCTTCGACGACGAGCTCTCGCCGCCGGTCGCCGTGCTCGACGCGGCGGCCGAGCTGGGCCACCCGGGCGCCACGATCTACGCGCTCGTCTTCTCGGAGGAGGTCGTCCACGACGACGGCTGGCGCTTCGAGGCGAGCGGGTTCGTGCGGTACTTCGTGAGGGAAGGGGAGGAGGGCGTCGAGGCCGGCGTGGAGACGCCCGACCGCAGCGATGTCGTCGAGGTCGACATCGACCTCCCGGAAGGCGCGACCGAGCAGCAGGAGCGCGAGGCGTTGGATCGGGCGATCCGGCCGCACCGCGGCTCGACGTTCCTCGCGGCCGAGCTGGGCGCCCCGGTGCTGGGCGCGCTCATGAGCGGCCTCTTCGCGCCGGAGCGCCGTGTCGACGTGCGCCTCGTCGAGCCCGGGCCGGCGTCGATCGCCGCCGAGGTGGCCCGCCTCAACCGGGCGCTCCGGCGCGAGGGCGGCCGCGGCGCCCCCGCGTCCCCGCCGCCGGTCCGCGGCGTCGCCGCGCCGGCGACGTACGAGGCGTTCGCGCGCGCGTACGACTGGGCCGATCCCGCGGATCCGGAGGATCTCTACCGGGAGCTGGCGATCGGCGCCATCGAGGGCACGCTGCGCTTCCTCCGCGAGGACGAGCTCCGCGGCCACGAGCGCGAGCCCGGCTGGGAGGCCGCGGCGGCGCGGCGGCTCTACCCGCTCGCCCGCCTGTCGGGCTCGGCGCTCGGCGGCGGCGGCGCGGCGCAGCGGGCCGTCGTCGCGCTCGGGGCCGACGGCGAGCAGCTCTGGCTCGTGCGCGGCGGCACGAGCGCGGCGCCGGCCGGTCCGACGTTCGGCGAGCTCCTGCGCTACCTGTCGCTCGGCTGGTCGCGCCGGAGCGACGCCGAGGAGGACCTCATCGGGGCGCTGATGCTGCGCGCGCGGCTCAGGTCCCTGGGTGGCTGATCCAGGACACGGGCAGCGTTCGCGCTCAGAATTGAACGGCCGCACAGGGCTGTCCCAGGTTCGATTGAGTGAGTACAACACGAGCGCCCCGGGCCCTGCCGCTGGGGCGCTCTGCTACGCGCGATTCGATTGAAACCACGCATCGGCGCCCGTGAGACGGGGCGCTCTGCTGCGCGCCGTCGATCACAGGAACGTGTCGTACGCCTGGGGCCCGATGGTCGCCGGACGGACCGCGTACCTGCCGGGATCGTCGAGGATCAGGTGGAGCAGGCCGACATCGCGTTCGCTGTGGGCGAATACACTCACCAGTATTCCGCCCTGTCTGACGCCTGTCTCGTAGCGCTCCGCCCAGTGCTTCGGGACGCCGGCGGTGATGAGGATCTCGCGCAGTCCGCCCGTGATCCCGGCGCCGACCGCGCTGGCCACCACGGCGGCCAGCGGGCCTGCCACGACGAACCCGAGGTCGGGGACCACCGCGCTCATCGCGATGGCGGCGCCGAACGTGTGCGCCGGCGGCGTTCCGTCCGGGATCCGGAAGCACCGGTGGCGCGTCGCGTCGGTCATCAGCAGGCTGATGTCCGGCCGCGCGTAGCCGCAGTCGATGATGCGTTCCGCCGCAGCTATCGCGTCATCGCGCGTCTGAACCAGGCCAATTACGAGCTTCGCCATGTGAAGAGACCTCCTTCGCCTTGAGCGCGCCCTCGCTCCGGGCCCCCGCGGCGGATACCGCATGACCTGTGCCAATTCAGAATTCTCTCGCGCTGGCGCGATTTCGCCGATTCCATCAGCTCGACGCCCGGAGGCGGGCGAGGCGGGATGTCGCACTGCGCCCGGTGCGCCTCGCTTTCTGATGCTGACTTTCGCCCACGGATCGCGGTTTGTTCCAGGATTTGCAGGCGTGCGGCGCCGCGGGCGATGTTCAGGGGCGTGCCTCGGCCACGCGATTCGACGGCGGCTCGACGGCGACCGCGGTGCTCGCGCTCACGGGCGCCTGGGGCGGCCGGACTCCCGGAGGCGAGGCGCGCCTCAGAAGCCGATCGTGTCCTCGGGCGGCTGCGGCTGCGGCTTCGTGGCCGTCCCGCGGCCCGGCGCCGCGTCTCTCGACGTGGCGCGCGTGACGCCGCCGCGGCCGTCCGTCGTGCCGCGCGGCGCCGCGGAAGCGCCCGGCCTGGCCGCTTGCGCCGCCGGCTTCGCCCCTGGCGCGCCCGTCTGGGTCGCCTGCGGACCCGCCTGGACGGCCGCTGGCGCCGTCGCCTTTGCGGGCTCTGCCGTCGCCGCGCTCGCGGGCGGCGCCGTGTCCGTCTGCCCCACCGCCACCGGCGCGGCGGCGCTGGCCGGCGCCGTCGCGGCGCCCTGAGCGGCGGTCACCTCGGGCTGCGCCGCACCGGGCGCGGACGTCCGGGCCGGCTGGTCGTCCGATGAAGGTGTCACGTCGACGCTGGGCGAGGTCCTCGTCGCAAAGAACACAGCCACCGACACGAGCGCACCGAGGGCGAGCGCCGCCGCCAGGATCGCCGGTGCCCAGCGGCGCGACCCGTCCGACCCCGACGTCGCCATGCCCGCGAGCGTCCGTCCCGGCGTGCCGCTGATCGAGAGCCGCGCGCCCGGCGCCGACGACGGCGTGCCGGTGGTCGAGAGCGGCGCGCCCGGCGCGCCCGGCGCGCCTGGCGCCGACGACGGCGCGCCCGGCGCGAGCAGCCCGCCAGACGCCGCGGGCACCGGCGTCGGCGCCCCGAACAGCACCGGCTGCGACGCGCTCCCGGGCGCGCCCGCGTGGCTGGCTCGATCGCCCCCGGACGCGGGGTCGGTCGTGAACGCCGTGCGCGAGATCCCGAGGACCGCGTGCTCCAGCGCCTCCGCCATCTGCCGCGCCGACGCGAAGCGCGCCGCGGGATCGAGCGCCAGCGCCCGCTTCATCCAGGCGTCGATCGCCGGGGAGAGCTCCGGCCGCAGCGCGCTCGGCGGCGTGAAGATCCCGGTGTGGAGCACCACCGACAGCGCCCCGAGCGTCTCGCCCCTGAACGGGACCTGCCCCGTGAGCGCGTGGTACGCGACCACCGCGAGCCCCCAGAGATCCGCGCGGAGGTCGACGTGCTTCGCGCTGAGCAGCTGCTCGGGGCTCATGTAGAGCGGCGTGCCCAGGACGCTCCCGGTCGACGTCATCCCGAGATCGCCCTGGGGCGCGCCCTGGACGCGCTTGGCCACCCCGAAGTCGACCACCTTCACGAACAGCTCCCCCTCGACGTCGAGCAGGAAGATGTTGTCCGGCTTGATGTCGCGGTGGACGATCCCGAGCTGGTGGGCCCGCCCGAGCGCCTTCGCCGTCTGCGACACGATCCCCGTGACCTCGATCGGCGGGAGCGCGCCGAGCCGCTGCATGCGGCTCTTCATGTCCTCGCCCTCGAGCAGCTCCATCACGATGTACGGCACGCCGTCGGCCGTGACGCCGTGATCGAAGACCTGCGCGACGTGCGGGCTCTTGATCTGCGCGGCCGCCATCGCCTCGCGCCGGAAGCGCTCCACGAAGCCGCTCTGCTCCGCGTAGGCCGGCGACATGAACTTCACCGCGACCTGCGTCCCGAGCGTGAGGTGATCGGCCACCCACACGCTCCCCATCGCCCCCTTCCCGAGCTGGCGCGCTAGCCTGAGCGTGCTCGTCACCTGCTGTCCGGGGTTCATCGGGGGTGCCTCTCCATCAGCCGAGCCGCCGACCCGAGAAGGCGTCCTGTGCGCGCAACGTGGTCCGCCGGGCGTCTGCGCGCACAGCGTACAACAATCACCCCGAACCGTCACCACCGAGCGCGCCGACCGCGGACGTCGCAGGAGCTCTCGGATAAGCTTGCGCCATGCGCGAGGGCACGCTGGTCGCAGGCCGGTTCGAGGTGCACCGCCTCGCCGCCTCCGGCGGGATGGGCATGGTCTACCGGGCGACCGACCAGCTGACGGGCCGCCCCGTGGCGCTCAAGGTCGCACCCCCGGAGCTCGCGGCCCGCTTCCGGCGCGAGGCGCGCCTGCTCGAGGCCGTGCAGCACCCCCTCATCGTCCAGCACATCGCGCACGGCACGAGCGACGACGGCGCCCTGTGGCTCGCGATGGAGTGGCTCGACGGGGTGACGCTCGGCGAGCGCCTCGAAGAGGGCGCGCTCCCCGTGGCCGACGCGCTGCTCGTCGCGCACCAGATCGCGGAGGCGCTCGCCGCCGTGCACGCGCTCGGGATCACGCACCGCGACCTGAAGCCGAGCAACGTGCTGCTCCGCGACGGCAGGGTCGATGGCGTCGTGCTGCTCGACTTCGGCGTCGCGCGCGCGGCCGCGTCGACCACGCTCGTCACCGAGGCCAGCTCGCTCGTCGGGTCGCTCGGCTACGTCGCGCCCGAGCAGGCGCGCGGCGACGCCGAGGTCGACGCGCGCGCGGACGTCTTCGCGCTCGGCGTGCTGCTCTTCGAGTGCGTCGCGGGGCAGCGCCCCTTCGCGGCCGACGACCCGCTCGCCGAGATGTGCCGCATCCTCCTCGAGGAGGCGCCGCGCCTCGCCGACCGGCGCCCGGACGTGCCGACCCCGATCGACGAGCTCGTCGCGCGCCTGCTCGCGAAGGACCCGGCGGCGCGCCCCGCCGACGGCCGCGCGGCGTCGGCCGCGCTCGCGGAGACCCGCGCCCTGCTCGCGCGCGCCCCCGGCGAGGGCGGGGACGGCGCGCCGGCCTCGGTGACCGGCGACGAGCGGCGGCTCATCAGCGTCGTCCTCGTCGACGTGGGGGTCGCGGACCCCGAGCCGGCGAGCGACCGCGGGGTGGAGCGGGTCGTCGCCGAGATCGCGGAGGCGTTCGGCGGCGACCGCGTGCGGCTCCCGGGCGGCACGCGCATGGTGATCCTCTCCTCGCAGACCGACGAGGTGTTCTCCGGCCGCGGCGGCTCCGGCACGATGGTCGCCTTCGACCTCGCCGCGCGCGCCGCGCAGTGCGCGCTCGCGATGAAGGCGCGCCTGCCCGGCCGCCCCGTCGCGCTCGCCACCGGCCGGGCGCAGGTGGGCGAGCGCCTGCCCGCGGGCGACGTGATCGACCGCGCCGTCGCCGCGCTGCGCGAGGCCGAGGGCGACGTGCGCATCGACGAGGTGACGGCGGGGCTCGCGGCCCCGCGCTTCGAGGTGAGCGGCGACGGCCCGTCGTTCCTGCTGAAGGGCGAGCGCGAGGGCTCGGAGCCGGAGGGCACGCTGCTCGGGCGCGTCACCGCGTTCGTCGGGCGCGATCGCGAGATCGCGATGCTGCGCGGCCTCTTCGAGCAGAGCGCGGACGAGCCCGTGGCGCGCGCCGCGCTGGTGCTCGGCGAGGCGGGCATCGGCAAGACCCGCCTGCGCAACGAGGTCGTGCGCGCGGTGCGCGAGGGCGACGCGCGCGCGTCGGTCTACGTCGCGCGCGGCGATCCGCTCGGCGCGGGGGCGCCGTTCGGCATGCTCGGCGAGATCGTCCTCGCGGCCGCCGGGTGCCTGCCCGGCGAGCCGATCGAGGCGCGGCGCGCCAAGATCCGCGAGCTCGTGGCGCGCGCCGCGCCGGCGCCGCTCGACGACGCGCGGCGCGTCGCGTGGTCGCTCGGCGAGATCGCGGGCACGCCGTTCGACGACCCGGATCCGGAGCTCCACGCCGCGCGCGGGGACGCCGTCGCGATGGGCGATCAGGCCCGCCGCGCCGTGCTCGACTGGCTCACCGCGCGCTGCGAGGCGGGGCCGGTCGTGGTGGTGCTCGACGACATGCACTGGAGCGATCACGCCTCGGTCGCCGTGCTGGACGAGGCGCTCCAGGCGCTCTCCGACCGCCCGCTGCTCGTGCTCGGCTTCGCGCGCCACAGCGTGATGGAGACGTTCCCCGGGCTGTGGGTGCAGCGCGGGGTGCAGCACATCAAGCTCGGGCCGCTCAGCCCGCGCGCGGCCGAGCGGCTCGTCCGCAGCGTGTTCGGCGAGGAGCTCGCGCCGGTCGAGGTGGCGAGGCTCGTCGAGCACGCGGACGGCCACCCGTTCTTCCTGGAGGAGCTCATGCGCGCGCGCGCCGAGGGCCGCAGCGACCTGCCGCCCACGGTCGTGGCCCTGATGCACGCGCGCATCGAGGCGCTGCCGGCGGAGGCGCGGCGCACGTTGCGGGCGGCGAGCCTGTTCGGCGGCAGCTTCTGGACCGAGGGGGTGCGGCAGCTGCTCGGCGCCGGCACGTCGGCCGAGTCGCTCGATCGCTGGCTGAAGAGCCTGCTCTCGGAGGAGCTCGTCGCCCGGCGCGGCGCGTCGCGCTACCCGGGCCACGAGGAGCTCACGTTCCGCCACGCGCTGGTGCGCGACGCCGCCTACGGGATGCTCACGGACGGCGATCGCGCCGCCGGCCACCGGGCGGCGGCGCGCTGGCTGCGCTCGGTGGGCGAGACCGACGAGCGGGTGCTGGGCGAGCACGCCGAGCGCAGCGTCGAGGCCGAGCGCACGGGCGGCGCCGCCGCGCGGCCCTACGCAGGCGCGCGCGGCCCTGCGTAGGCGACATCATCGTGGCTGGGCGCGGGAAGCGCGGAAAGCGGCGGAAACGCGACAGAGCGTAAAATGGGCAAGGTTGATGAATTTACATTGACGTGATAACTGGCCGCCCAGAGTATCGATCATGGATTCGTCTGGGCAGGGCGCTGTCGGTCCATACGAGCTGCTGTTGCAGCTGGCCATGGGCGGCATGGCCGAGGTCTTCATCGCCCGGCGCGCCCGCGCGGCAGGCGCCGGGGCCGCGGGCGGTCCGTCCGAGGCTGGCTGTTCCACGGAGGCGGTCGAGGCGGGCGTCACGGCAGCTGCAGTCGAGGGCATCTCGGCAGCTGCGGTCGCGGGCGTGCCGGCAAGCGTCCTCGAGGCGGGCGGCTCGTCAGCTGCGGTCGAGGTGGGCGGCGCCGATCCAGGCCGCGAGCCGCTCGTCGCGGTGAAGCGGATCCGCGCCGACCTGCGGTACGAGTCGGGCTATGCGGCCATGCTCTTCGACGAGGCGGGCATCGCGTCGCGCGTCGTGAGCCCGAATTTCGTGCCGGTGCTCGATTACGGCCTCGACGAGGGGGGAGCGCCTTACATCGTGATGGAGCTCGTCGTCGGGGTGACGCTCAAGAACCTCACCCGCCCTCCGGAGATGCTCGAGATCGGCGACGCGCTCGATCTCATCGCGCAGGCGGCCGAGGGGCTGCACGCCGCGCACGAGGCGCGCGACAGCGCGGGGGAGCTGCTCCAGGTGATCCATCGGGACATCTCGCCCTCCAACATCCTCGTCGGCGTCGACGGGCGGGCGAGCATCTGCGACCTCGGGCTCGCGTACGCCCTGCGCCGCACGACGCGGACGAAGACCGGGACGGTGAAGGGGAAGCTGAGCTACCTCTCGCCGGAGCAGGCGCACGCGCGGGCGCTGGACCGGCGCTCGGACGTGTTCTCCCTCGGGGTCGTGGCGTGGGAGGTGCTGGCGGGCAGGCGCCTGTTCATGGGCAGCAGCATGCTCTCGATCCTCCACGCCGTGCTCGAGCGGGAGATCCCGCCGCTCTCGAGCGAGCGCGAGGGCGTGGGCCAGGCGGTCACCGCCGCCGTCGCGCGGGCGCTCGAGCGCGACCGCGACGCGCGCTGGCCGACGGCGGCCGAGTTCGCGCGGGCGCTCCGGGAGGCGGCCGAGCGCGAGGGGCATGCGGCGTCGCGCGAGCGTGTCGGCGGGCTGGTCGCGGCGATCCTCTCGGAGCCGCTGAAGCTGCTGGCGCCGTCCTATGCTCCGGGAGGGCCGCTCGCCACGCCGGAGAGCGTCGCCGCCCTGCGGGCGATGCACGCGTCCGGGGTGGTGGGCGAGGCGGATCCCAGCGGGATACTGGCGCCGCGGCGGCCCTCGCGGGGTTGAGCGCGAGCGGCGGGGCCGCGCCGCTTGGCCGTCGCACGCCGCCGTCCGCGTCGCCGGCTCCTCGCTTGATCCGATCGTGCCGGTGGAGCTTCGCGCGGACGTGGTCATCGACCTCCACGACGCCGAGGAGGCTGCCGCGCTGCGCTGCCTGACTCTCCTCCTCCTCCGACCGGCATCGTCTCGCAGGAGGGGACGTTGCCCACGAGCGTATTGTGAGCGCTCACATAATCGGCGTCAGACCCGGTGGACCGCTTGCGGCTGTCCTCGATCCCGGTCCTGCCCGCGCGTCGCCGGAGCGCGCTCAGGCGACGCGCACATGAGGCGCCCGCTGTCGACACGCTCATCGCCCCTCCTGACGCAGCGCTCCGGAATAGCCCGGCCGGCCCTGTTCTCCCTCGGGCTCGAGGACACGTGGGGGCTGGCCGATTTGGAGTTGACACCAAAAATGTGATCGTTCACATTTGGGTGAGGGGTATCCTTTCGCTTCGCTGCTGGACGGGTCGTCAGGCGCACCGCGACCTTCGTCATCGGGTCGGCACCGGCTCCGTTCGTTCGGTCATCGCGAAAGCGATGCCGAACGATGGTGTTCCGCTCCGGGTCGAAAAGGTCATGAGAACCAGAATCGGTGCGCCGGGTGAGCAGTGCAGGGTGGAGGCGGAGCAACACAGCGTGTCACCGGCGCGACGAGCACCGAACCTTGCGAGCCTTCCCGGATCACCGGGCCGCTGAAATCAGGAATGGCCAGCCGCGCCCCGCCATGCAGTGGTTGATGGAGTTCCTCGGCAGGTAGTCGAGGGAGTTTCAGGCCGAAGTGCCCACGATCTGCCGCTACGAGGGCGAGGGTAAACACCAGGTCCCGCCTACACTCCACCTTGTGTGCCCACAGCGGGCGAAGAGAGAGAACCATGTCTAGGCCCTCAATTCACGAGCGGGCGCGTCCTCTCACAGGCTCTCGGTCAGCTGTCTCGATAGCGTTGATCCTGGCCAGTGGCTGTACGGGAAGCCTGGGCGATAATACGACTCGCACCAACGACTCCACGGACGAGCCCCCCACGGGGGGGAACCCCACCACGGTGGACCCGAGCGCCTGCGCGGACGGCTCGGTGCACCCCGGGCGAGCGCCGCTGCGGCGGCTGACCCGCTTCGAGTACAACAACACTGTCCGCGATCTCTTCGGTGACACGACCGATCCGGCCTTCTCGCTGCCGAGCGAGGATGTCGGAAACGGCTTCGGCAACGACGCGGACACGCTGTCGGTCTCGAGCCTGCTGGCCGAGCAGCTGGGCACCGTCGCGGAGGGCGTCGCCCGGCGCGCGACCGCCACCCCCGACGCGCTCGCGAAGCTCGCCCCTTGCGCGAGCAACGTGAGCCCGCAGAGCGAGGAGGCGTGCGCGCGCACCATCGTCGAGCGGATCGCGCCGCTCGCTTACCGGAGGCCGCTCGCCGCCGGCGAGGCGGACGAGCTCCTCGCGCTCTACAGCGTCGGCCGGACGGACGCGACGTTCGACGTCGGCATCGCGACGGTGATCGAGGCGCTGCTCCAGTCGCCAGACTTTCTCTACCGCATCGAGTGGGGCACCTCCGACCCGGAGCACCCCAAGCTCCGCCGGCCCACGGGCGACGAGATGGCGACGCGGCTCTCGTACCTGTTCTGGGGCACGACGCCGGACGACGACCTGCGCATGGCGGCGCAGGCAGGTGAGCTCTCGACGAAGGAAGGCGTGCGCGCGCACGCCGAGCGCATGCTCGACCACCCTCGGGCCCGGACCACCATCCGGTTCTTCTTCGACAACCTGCTCCCCATCAGCAACCTCGCGGATCTCGAGCGGAAAGCGGAGACGTTCCCGACCTTCTCTCGACAGATCGGCGCGTTCATGCGCGAGGAGACGCAGCGGTTCCTCGAGCACGAGATCTTCGAGGGGACCGGCACCTGGGCGTCCGTCTTGACGGCCCCGTACACGTTCATGAATGGACCTCTCGCGGCGTTCTACGGCGTCTCCGGCGTGACGGGCGACGAGTTCCAGCAGGTGCAGCTCGACACGACCCAGCGCCTCGGGCTCCTCACCCAGGCGGGCCTGATGGCCGGGACGACGCACTCGAACAACACGAACCCCGTGGTCCGCGGCTCGTTCGTGCTCCAGAAGCTGATGTGCCAGAAGATCCCGCTCCCCATGGGCGACATCCTGGAGCGGGTGAAGCCGCCGGATCCGTACTCCGGCGCGACGGCGCGCGAACGCTACAGCCAGCACAGCCAGGACGAGGTCTGCCGGACGTGCCATCAGTACCTGGATCCGGTCGGCTTCACGTTCGAGAACTACGACGCGGTCGGGCTGTTCCGCACAACAGAGAACGACGTCACCATCGACGCGAGCGGCTCGCTCCCGGGCACGCCGGGCACGGTGAACAATGCGACCGAGCTGGTGCAGAAGCTCGCCGAGGCCGAGGAGGTGCATGACTGCTTCGCGACGCGCTGGGCCGAGTACGGCTACGGTCTCACCCTGCGCGCCGAGGACACTTGCACCAAGCAGGCGATAACGACCGCTTTCAAGGCGTCCGGGCACAACGTGAAGCAGCTCCTCATCGAGCTCACGCAGACGGATGCTTTCCACTACATCGCGGATGCCGCCCAGGAGTGATGGTCATGTCCAACTTTCGTTTGAGCCGACGTGCCGTGCTGCGGGGCGCTGGCGCCATCGCCATCGCGCTCCCCTGGCTGGAGATCATGGGCCCCGAGCGCACGGCGCGCGCGGCCCCCGCCCCCGCCAAGCGTTTCCTCGCCGTCTACACGCCGGGCGGGACCGTGATCGATCGCTGGCGGCCGACCGGGAACGAGACGAGCTTCACCCTGGGCCCCATCCTGTCGCCGCTCGCGCCGGTGCAGGACCGGCTGCTCGTCGTCGACGGCCTCGACATGAAGAGCGCGCGCGGTGAGCAGCACCAGGCCGGCATCATCGCCTGGCTCACGGGCAGCGCTCAGGAGGGCTCCACGAACGGCGGTTACGGGAACGGGCCGTCCATCGATCAGGTGATCGCCTCGCAGATCTCCGCCGGCATCAAGGCGAAGGCGAGCATCCAGATCGCCGTGCGCTGGGCGACGGGCAAGTCCCACGGCCTGCTGTCGCCGATGAACGCCGCGAATTTCGAGAACGCCGCGCCGTTCAAGCCGATCCCGCCGCGCCTCGACCCGACGGAGATCTTCACCGAGCTCTTCGGCTCGCTCGATCCCAGCGCTGGCAACGAGGCCGCCCGTCGCCTCGCGCGAAAGAAGTCGATCCTCGACTTCCTCGACGGGCGCTACTCCGCCCTGTCCGCGCGGCTCGGCGCCGCCGACAGGCAGAAGATCGACCAGCACCTGACGAAGATCCGCGAGATCGAGATGAGCATCAACAACGTGCCGGTCGAGACGAGCGCGTGCAAGGCGCCGGAGCGGGTCGACACGTCCGACTACAACCCGCGCACGGGGCTCAACTCCTCCGACACCGGCTCGATCAAGGACACCTCGACCGACGCGGCGATCCCCAAGGTCGGCAAGCTCATGATGGACATGCTGGTGATGTCGCTCGCCTGCGACATCACCGCGGTCGGCACGCTGCAGTGGAGCGACA
Source organism: Sorangium sp. So ce1153 (assembly GCF_051521595.1). Classification (NCBI taxonomy): domain Bacteria; kingdom Pseudomonadati; phylum Myxococcota; order Polyangiales; family Polyangiaceae; genus Sorangium; species Sorangium sp. So ce1153. Next base: position 7,943,531 of record NZ_CP150361.1, on the reverse strand, counting down.
CCGAGGCGAAGCACACCTTCCCCTGGCTCAACCTGACCGAGCACCACCATTTCTACCAGCACGACGGCGGCTTCAAGCCGAACGAGTGCGAGCGCATCTGCAACTGGTATTCGAAGCAGCACCTCTACCTCATCGAGGAGATGGCGAAGATCGACATGGGCGGACACTCGCTGCTCGACGAGAGCGTCATCTTCTTCGGGTCCGAGCTCTCGGATCCGCCGAGTCACAAGAAGGAGAACATGCCGTTCCTGCTGGCCGGCGGCGGCGGCGGCCTGCGCGGCGGGCGCTGGCTCCGTTACCCGAACCGCCCGCACAACGACCTGCTCGTCTCGATCTTGAACCTGTTCGGCGACCCCCGGACGACGTTCGGCGACCAGCGGTACTGCACCGGGCCGCTCACGAACCTGACGTAGCCATCCGAGGGTGGAACGCCGGCCGGCTCGAGTTCATCGACGCCGGCCGGCGCTCGTCCAGGTGCCCTCCCGGACGTCGCCTCAGGGCAGAAACTCCTCGATCGCCGCGTACCAGAAGTTCGCCATGCGCGCGTAGCCGGCCTCGTTCGGGTGTATCCGGTCCGGGAGCTCCGCTGCCGGAAAGCCGGTGTGCATGTCCACCAGCATCACGTGCTGCCCGGCGGCTGCCCGTGTCTCCACGATGTCCACCAGCGCGTTGTTGTAGGTGACCACCGTGGGATCGGCGAAGGTGATCGGGATGATCTGCGCCACGACCACGAGCGTCTCCGGGGACGAGGCGAAGATCTTGTCCAGGACTGCTCCCACGCGCTGCGGCGCCATGGGGATGTTATCGTTCTGGGTCAGATCGTTGGTCCCCGCGTGGAGCAGCACGATGTGCGGGTGATCCGCGAGCGCGGGCGTCGGCACCAGCCCGGCGATCTGATTGATCTTCCAGCCGCTGTGCCCTTCATGAGCCCGCGGAAACGCAACGCCGTCGACCATCGCCGGCCCGTTCACCAGAGACCCGACGAACGTGATGTTCTGGCCCGCGGCCCGCGCCTTCTTGAACAGCTCGATGCGATAACCGCCACCGCCCTGCACGCCGACCCCGTCCGTGATGGAGTCGCCGAGCGGCAGGATCTTGCAAGGCTCCCCGGTCGTAGGGCACGGCCTGAACCCGGCCGCGCCGCCCGTGCCGCTCGCGTCTCCGCCGCCGTCGCCACCCGCGCCGCCGTCGCCACCCGCGCCGCCGCCGCCCTGGCTGCCCTCGCCACCGCCGCCCTCGCCACCGGTGCTGGCGGCGCCGCCGCCGTCGCCGCCCGAGCCTGTCGCGCTGCCCGTGGTGACCCCGCTTCCGCTGCTCGCGCTGGTCACGCTGCTGCTCGTCGCTCCGCCGCTGCTCGCGCTCGACGCGGCGTCCCCGACGGACCCGGAGCTCGTCGACGTCGCTCCTCCCGGCTCATCGGAGCACCCGCCGAGCATCGCCGCCAGCGCGGCAGCCCCCGCGAGCGCGACCCACGTCGAGCGGCGCGGCCTCCGGAGCTCCGCGTCGCTCCGCTCGACCGACCCACACAGCGAAAATCTCGATCTAACCAGACTCATCGCATTCCTCCGTGTCACGTACTCCGAAGCGGAGATCCGCGGAGCTCGGCATGCGCGCTCCGCCACGCTATCGTGATGATCAGCCCGGAGTCTCCGAGGAGACGCGCGGGTTGGTGACCTGATGAGCTCGACACGCTACATCGAGCTGAAGCATCCGCAGCAGGCGGCAGGCGAGAAATCAGGCGGAACATGGCTCCGTTCCGCTCGCTCTGTCGACGCATGCGATGGCGCTTCACTGTGGCGTTGACGATCTGACCAGCCCCAGGGAATTCCAGGCCCGTGGAGCTCGGCGCGGTGGGGGAGGGGGCGGCGCGGGCAGGCGGGCGAGCGCGCGGGCGCGCGGGCGTTTACAGAGCGCCTCTTCCAGGCGCCGCGATGCCGCGCTCAGACCTGGATGCCCGCGAGCGGTGACGTGACCCGCCCCGCGTCGAGGCCGATCTCCGTCGCCTTCGAGCCCATGATCTGGGCGACCGTCAGGAGCGCTTTGCTCAGGTTGTCGCCGGGGAAGTTGTGATGCTCGTCACCGCGCAGCCGGCCTCCGGCCTTCCCCGCGAGGAGCACCGGCCATTCGGCCTTCGTGTGCACCTTGCCCCAGGCGGTGTCGGACGTGACGAACACGAGCGTGTTGTCGAGCAGGTTCGAGCTGCCGTGCGGCGTGCTCTTGAGCTTCGTCAAGAACTCGTTCAGGCAGCGCATCGTGTAGATCACGCCCTTGTCGACGCGAGGCTGGCTCGATTGATCTCCGGCATCCCCGTGGCAGATGGTGTCGTGGAAGTCGTCGTTCATGTCCTGCGCGAGGTGCCGGTAGTAGACGTGCGCGGCGGGGAGCGAGAACATGAACGAGAGCACGCGGGTCCGCTCGCAGGCGAGCGCGAGCGCCGAGAGCTCGACCATCGCGGTGTTCACCTGCGGGGGCGCTTCGCTCTGCGCGTCCTTGCCGGCGGTGGGGGCCGTGGGGCTGCTGCACGCGGACGGCGTGCCGCCGCCGGAGGTCGTCGTCTCGAGGCGCCGCTCGATGGCGCGGATCGACTCGAGGTGCTGCTCCACGCGCTGCTTGTCGGCCGCCCCGAGCCGCTGCTGCAGGCTCGCGCCGTCTTGCAGGATCGAGTCGAGCACGCTCTTCCGGACGTTCGCGAGCTTCGCGGCCTGGTCCGCCCCGTCGTCGTTGGGCGCGGGCGTGCCGCCCATGAACAGCCGATTGAACACGGCCTTCGGATCGAACTCCGCGTTGTTGCGCGAGTTCGGCCCCTTGTGCGAGACCGTGTGCAGCGAGTCCTGAGGGCCGTTCGGTGTCGCCGGCGTCACCCCCACCTCGAGAGAGCGGTACGGCGTCCCCGCCGAGATGGTGTCCGCGACGACCTGGTCGATGGATGCGGCGCGCACGGCGTTCCCGCTGATCGGCGCGCCGGTCGTGGCCCCGGCCGACCCCGAGGGGTGCTCGACACCGGAGACCACGAGCTTGTTCTCGAGCCCGCTGATCACCGTGAGATACGACTTGTGGTCCGCGAGCGGCTGGAGCTGGGGGCTGAGCTCCCACGCCGAGCCGGAGCCCGTGCGCGCCGGCTTCCAGCGACCAGGCAGCGTCCCGTTGCCGAAGAACCACGTGACGTAGAGCGGCGAAACTGGGGTGTTCGACTGGGCGAGCGCCGTGCCGCTCTCGTTCAGCATGATCTCCAGCAGCGGCAGCGGGATGGTGACGGCGGCGCCCGTCGCCAGCAGGCCCCGGAGTACGGTTCGTCGGTCCAAAGCTTTCTTGGTCATGGAGGGCACCGTGCGTTCAGGGTTGGGGGGCGACGGCCGAGAAGGCCTTGTTCGTCACGACGTCGAGGACCAGCTCGCGCAGCTTGAACCCCGACGCCTCGAACGACGTGGCCAGCGTGTTCACCACGCTGCCGTCCACGGCTCGCTCTTCGTGGCCTGCTGCATACGAGTAGTACTTGCGGACGAGGCATCGAGCGACCTTGTCGCTCGCGCTGACGGTCGTGCCGAGCTCGCGCGCGTCGGCCACCGGCGCCCCGTCGAAGTCGCCGCTCGGGTCGATCGGCAGGCCGTGGTCGGTCGTGCGGTAACGGCCGATCGCGTCGAACGTCTCGAGCGGCAGGCCGAGCGGGTCCATGTACGCGTGGCAGGCGGCGCAGGCAGGAGCGGTCCGGTGGTTCTCGAGCCGCTGACGTTTGGTGAGGGGCCTGTCCGCAGGCGGCTCCGGGAGCTCGAGGGCGATGTTCCCAGGCGGCGGCTGGACGGGCTCGCACATGAGGGCCTCCCGCAGGAACTTGCCGCGCAGCGTGGGCGAACCTTCTTTCTGGTTCGCGAACTGCGAGAGGAAGCCGACCTTGCCGAGGATCCCGACGCGCGGGCCGTCCGCGGGCAACGAGCGGACCTCGAAGGTGCTCGAGCTCAGGCCGGCCGTGTCGAGGCCGTAGAGCTCGGCGAGCTCCGAGTTGACGACGGCCTTCGTGGTCGAGAACAGGTCGAGCGCGCTCGCCTGATCATCGAACGCGAGGACCTCCCAGGTGCCTCGCATGTCGCGGACCATCGCCGCTTGCAGCGCGGCGTCGTACTCCGGAAACAGCTCCGCGTCCTTTGCCTGCGTGCCGACTCGATCCAGCCGCATGTACTCTTCGGCGAAGGCGCCGACGGCCTCGCGCCCGGCGGGCGCGTCGAGCAGCCGCGTCGCCGCGGCGCGAACGCCCTCCACCGTCGCGAGCTCCCCGCTCGCGGCCTGGTCGAGCAGCTCCTCGTCCGGCAGGCTGTTCCACACGAGAAACGCGAGCCGGGACGCCATCTCGTAACCCGTCAAGCGAAGCGACCCATCGGCGCTCGGAGCGCCGAGCTCGGGGCGATACAGAAAGTTCGGCGACGTGAAGAGAGCCACCGTCGCCCAGCGGACCCCCTCGACGGCGCTCTCGAGCTCGGTCGCGGCCTTGTTGGCGACCGCCGCGAGCCGGTCGACCTCTGCTGTCTCGAGCGGGCGGCGCCACGCTCGAAGCCCCAGCGACTCGATGAAACCGCGCGCGCAAGCGTCGTCCTGCGCGCCGCTGGGCGTGCAGCCGATGAACTGGTCCCGCTTCGCCGAATCCGCGAACACCGCGTCCACGGCCTTCTCGATGGCCGTGTGGTACTGCTCGACACCTCGCTCCGAGGTCACGACGGTCGCGGCGCCGATGACCGCGAAGTTTCCATTCCAGCTGTCGGAGTCGAGCTGATTGACATCGACTTCCACGCCGAACACGTCGCGCACCGCATTGCGAAATTGCGTTCTCGTCAAACGACGCAGCATCCCGGCCGCGGGTTGAAACGCCGGAGGGGTCGAGCCCGTCGACGGTCCATCGTCGCCGCCGGAGGGTCCCCCGGCGTCATCCACCGAATCACCCAGCGCGCCCGTGCACGCGGCCGCGAACGCGAGCGCACAAACGGCGGCGACTTCTGTTGAGGAACGGAGCACGTGCCAGGACGGCTTCTTCATCTTGCTCTCCGATGATGCACAGGGGTGACGACGGACGGGTACCCACATCGGGTGACCATGCCTCAGCGCAACTGCTCGCACGACGAAGCCCATTGCGTCCGGCGTGGCCTCGGCAAACGCCAATCACCAGCCATCAGCGATCGCTTCAGCGCCGACCGAGCGAACCGAGTAGGTGCAAAAATCAATCAGAGTCGATCAGCTGACGAAGGTATCGGTGCGCCTCACGACCCACCCAGGGCGAAGCAAATGGGCACGGTACATGGAACTTGTGAACGATCACATGTTCGAGATCAATCCCGATCGACCGCCTGATGAGGTTTCTCTGGCCCGAGGGGGGACGAGCGGTGTCGGCGCAGATCGCTCCCTGTCCCAGGGACGACCGACCCGGGTCAACGCGACGGCCTCCTCCAGCGCAAAGCGAAAGGATATCCCCGAGGGGCATTGTGAGCGTTCACAATGGCCGGTGTCAACGAAAATGGACGGGCGCGCGGCTGTCCTCGGTCCCGACGGATGACAAGGGCGGGTCCACGCCGGAGGCGCTTACGAGCTCATCGGCTCCGGGAGACCATGGCGGTGCTCTTGCGCAGGACCAGCTCGGCCTCGACCACGACGCGCGAGCAGGAGCGGCGGCCGCTCTCGATTTGCCCGAGCAGCAGGTGGAGGCACCTGCGCCCCAGCTCGGAGAAGTCCTGGCGGACGGTGGTGAGCGGAGGCGTGAAGTAGGCCGCCTCCGGGATGTCGTCGAAGCCGACGATGCTGATGTCCCGCGGCACCGCGCGCCCGATCTCGTGGAGGTAGCGGAGCAGGCCGAGCGCCATCTGGTCGTTGGCCACGAACACGGCGGAGGCGCCTGGCGTGCGCGCCAGCTGAGGGGCGAGCTCGTAGCCCGAGCGTGCGCTCCAGTCGCCGCGCAGGAGGGGCGGCGGCTCGGCGCCCGCGGCCTCCAGCGTCGAGCGCCAGCCGTCGATGCGCTGCTCGGCCTCGAGCGAGTCGAGCGAACCGGCGATGTGCCACACCGTCTGGTGACCCAGGTCGAGGAGATGGCGGGTCGCGGCCGCCGCGCCGCCGTGCTGGTCGACGGCGACCACCGGGACCGAATCGTCCGGCCCCCCCTCGACGGCGACCACCGGCACGTCGGAGGTGACGTGGCGGAGCGCGTCCACCGCCGACCGCAGCGGGGCAATGACCATGATGCCGTCGGCGCCCTGATCGCACAGCCCCTTCACCGCATCCACCACCGGCGCGCGGCTGAGCGACTTCAGGCTGCAGACGCTGACGCCGTACCCGGCGTCGTGCGCCGCCGCCTCGAGCCCGTGGAGCGTCGACGCCGGGCCGTAGTGCGTGGTGTCGAAGCTGACCACGCCCAGCGTCCTCGAGCGCCCGGTGACGAGCGCCTGCGCCACCGAGCTCGGGCGGTAGTCGAGCTGGCGGATCGCGTCGAGCACGCGCTCCCGCGTGTCGCGATGCACATGCGGGCTGTCGTGCAGGACGCGCGAGACCGTCTGGTACGAGACGCCGGCGAGCTTGGCCACGTCGGCCATGACCGCGGCCCGGCGTCCGCCTCGCTTGACGCGCCGCTCCGGAAGAGGCTTGTCTATCATCGAAGCCGGAGCTTAGTCGCGGCGGCGCGGATTGGAATCCACATCGACCATGACCGCGGCCCGGCGCCCGCCTCGCGTGACGCGCCGCTCCGGAGGAAACCTGTCGGCCATCGGCGCCGGCGCCTGGCCGTGGCCGCGCCGAACGGAGTTGACGTCGAACCTGTGAGCGTTCACATTCATGCTTCTGCTTTGCCAGGAGAGGGCTGTCAAGCGCACCGGGACCTTCCTGTGCGCGACGAGGAGCTGACGTGATGAGCAGGGTCGCCGTGCAGGATCTTCGAGAGACCGCGGCGGCTCGAGATCGCCCGCTTCGGCGGTGCGACCATGAGAGATGTGGCCGTCGCCGGCGGGGACCGCGTCGGGGCGCAGGTCAAGCTGGGATGTCGGTGAACGGCTACCTCGCCTACCGCCTGATGCACTGAGGGGCTGGACGTGAGCGCGACCTACCGAGAGCTGCGAGAGCGCACTTTTTTGGCGAACCTGGAGATCCCGCGCCGGGGGCTCGCCATCTACACGTTCGGCAACGCCTCGGCGTTCGATCGCGACCGAGGCGTGCTCGCCATCAAGCCGAGCGGCGTCCCGTACGACCGCCTGTCGGTCGACGACATGGTGGTCGTCGACCTGGAGGGGAAGGTCGTTGAGGGCGACCTCCGCCCCTCCTCGGACACGCGGACGCACCTCGTCCTGTACGCGAAGTTCCGCGGGATAGGCGGCGTCGTTCACACGCGCTCGACGTACGCGACGAGCTGGGCGCAGACAGGCACGCCGATCCCGATCTACGGGACGACCCACGCGGATCACCTGGCCGAGGACGTGCCGTGCACCGAGCTGATGAGCGCGAACGCCGTGAAGGGCGACTACGAGACGGAGACCGGGAAGCAGATCGTCGAGTGCTTCAGGGGACGGAGCCCGCTGCGCACGCCGATGGTGCTGGTGGCGGGGCGCGGCCCCTTCGCGTGGGGAGAGGACGCCGAGAAGGCGGTGTACAATGCGGCGGCGCTCGAGGAGATCGCGCGGATGGCGTTCATCACCCGCACGATCGACCCGGGAGCCCCGCGCCTGCCTGACGCGCTCGTGCGCAAGCACTTCTATCGGAAGCACGGGAAGAGCGCGTCCTATGGCCAGAAGTGAGGCCGGGAATCGGGGGAGCGAGAACGAGCCAGCCAGGGCGCGCTTCACCGGGCGACGCGCGGGCGCGCCGTGGGCCGAAGCGCGTGGGCGATGCCGCTCTGCAAGGTGCCCAGCGTGATGATGCCGGTGAGGTCCGCGCCGAGCTCGAGCAGGGCCCTCGCCACCTCGGGGCGGATGCCCGTGAGCACCACGCGCGCGCCGAGCATCTGGGCGGCGCGCGCGGTCCGCGTCAGCGCGTCGGCGACGAGCGCGTCGACGGCGCGAACGCCGGTGATGTCCAGGATCGCGGTGTGGGCGCGCTGGCTGCTGATCCCGGCGAGCAGCGTCTCCATGATCTGCGCCGCGCGCGCGCCGTCCATCGTCCCGACGAGCGGCATCGCCAGGACGCCGTCGGCGAGCGGGATGAGCGGCGTCGACAGCTCCCGGAGCGTCTCCTGCTGCGCGGCGATGATCTGCTCCTGGAGCGCGGCGCGCTCCGCCTCCGCGCGCCTCAGGTCGGTGTCCTCTCTCACGACGCCGCCGACGCCGACCAGCTCGCCGCGCTCGTTGCGAACCGGGTATTTGACGGTATAAAAGTAAAAGTTCTGACTGCCGTAGTCCAGCACCTCCTGGTACCGCAGGGCCTGGCCGCTCGCGAGCACCTCCCGTTCCTTCGCCACGATCACGTCGGCGACGCCGGGCGGCGTGGCGCCGAACTCATGCTCGTCCTTGCCGAGGAACTCGATGGCGTGCCGCCCGAGCGCCCGCGCATAATGGCGGTTGAGGAACAGGTAGCGCCCCTCCGCGTCCTTGATGAACATGACGTTCGGCGAGTTGTCCACGAGCTGCAGGAGCATCTGATAGCGTTCGTGCAGCAGGCGCTCTCTCCGCCGCGGATCGTCGCCTTCATCCACGATGGCCGCGATCTCTCGGACGTCGCCTCGCTCGTCGCGCAGCACCGCGTAGGTCCACCGGCAGGAGATCGCGTTTCCCTCTCTCGTCCTGCCCGCGCTCGTCGTCGTCGCGAAGAGGCTCTCGCCAGGGGCGTGGTTGAACGCCTGCACCTCCTCTGGCGACACCGGGTCCGCGGCCACGAGCTCGGCGAGCCGGCGGCCCATGGCCTCGCCCTCGCTCCAGCCGAAGAGGCACGCGGCGGCGTCGTTCCAGCGCGTCACGGTGCCATCCAGGCGCCAGTGGATCAGCGCCGGCACTTGCGCGGCGCCCCGCGCGAACGGAGGGTCGAGGTACGCCGCCGCGGCGCTGACCAGCCCTCTCTTGGGCCCGAGCTCGCCGCGCCAACTGGCCAGCTCATTCTCCAGCTCCTCGACGCGCGCGCGCAGCGCCCCGCACTCTGCCTTGTAGTCGATGTCGTCATCGGCGTGCACGGCCGCTCCACCCGGCGTCGCGATCCCGTCGAGCTGGCCGTGCCCCGCCGCCGTGCTCCCTGCTTCCGAGTCGTGGTCCCCTCCGGACGACCGGTCCGCGTCCGCGCTTCCGAGCGGTCCGGATGTCCGCTCGCCCCTGTCGCGACTCATGCTCGCTCCTCCGCGCGCTGTTCCAAAAGCGCGTCGCCGGCAGTGTAACGGTTCTGCAAGTCGAGGTCTCGCCAGAAAGTCGGCCAGGGCCACCGCGGGGCGCGCGGTCGCCCGCGGTGGCGGTAGCGCAGTGACGAGCGCCTGCGCTTCCGCGCTGGGCCTATCGCCGAGCCGCCGGATCGCGTCAAGAAGCGTGAAGCCGATCGGACTCGATATTTGATGTGTGAGCTGCCGTAGTCTCCTGGGCAACCGCCGCGGCTTGGCCCATGACTGGGGTCATCATGAGCACCGGAGCTTCGCCATCTGGATCGACCTCGTGCGCGGCGCCGCCGGCATCAACGGCTTGTTAGGCGGGAGACAGAGAAAGAGAGAATACACAGGGAGGCAGGGAGGCGGGAGGCGGGGAGGAGAGAGAGCACAGAGAACGGGGGAGGGGGAGAGAGCGGGACCATCGCCACCTCGCTGGCGGGCTGGCCTCGGCACGGGCGGCCGGCTCAGGCCGGAACGCGCCAGACTACGCGCTCGCCGGAAGCGGCGGTCGCGCGCCGTACCCTCAGTCCAGGCTGCACGGTCGACCGTTCTGCTCGATGCCCCAATCCAGGGAGTCGATCAGGGGCTGCCCCATGGCCTTGTAGTCGTTGACGATGGGTCGCGAGCCGGAGACATTCGGCTCGCCATCGGAGATCACCAGGTACCCGTGCGACGCGATGTCGCCCAGGAAATCTGGGTCGGCGCGCCAACCGCGCCCGCGCCGCCCGCGGCGTTCGCAACGCCGGGTTCAGCTCCAGCGAGGCTCACCGCCCGGCGGCGCCGCTCAGGCGAGCATGTCGTCGATGGGCCCGGAGCCCTTGCCCTCACCGAAGTTCTCCGTCCATTCGGTCTTGTCCCGAACGGCGGCGGCGATGAGGCCGTTGAAGAGCCGGTTGTTCGTGACGTCTCCGGCGTCGATGAAAGCACCCTGCTTCAGGTAGCCGCCGCCGCTTCCGGCGATGATCGTCGGCACGTTGCGGAAGCTGTGCGACGGGCCGTCCGACACGTGGTTCGTCCACATGACGATGGACTTGTCGAAGAGGTCGCGGGCTTTGAACTGATCGAGGCCGTGGAGCAGCGTCTGCATGCGGAGCACGTCGATCTCGGCGTGTGCTTGCTCGGCCGTCGGGTTGTTGCCCGTAGCGGCGTCCGATTGCACACGATGGCTGATGTGGTGGAAGGGCCACCCGAGCGTCGCGTTCGCCGGCACCGAATACCTCGTCCCATCCGTGCCGTCGCCGTGCTGCAGCGTCGCCACGCGGTTGAAGTTGCAGGCGAACGCCAGCGCCACGAGCTCGAGATGGAGCTTCGCGACGTCTTCGATCATGCCGTTCGTCTTGAACGCGAAGCCGCTCTTGAGCGCATCGAGCTCCGACGTCGAGAGGCCCGCCTGGCTGCAGGTGCTGGCCATCTCGCCCATCGTGACCTCGGCGTCGCGGATGGCGTCGAAATGCTGCTGGAGGCGCTTCTTGTCGGCGGAGCTCAGCGCCGACATGCGCATCAGGCTATTCAGCTCCTCGCGCACGAAGTCGTTCGCGCTCTTGCGGCTGCGGATGAGCTCCTCGGCGAGCTGCGCGCCGCTATTACCGCCGCTGCTGCTGCCGCCGCTTTCCGCCAGGCCGACGAGCTTGGAGTAGAGCGTGTACGGGTTGTCGTCCGCAGAACGCACCTGCCCGGCGCCGCCGCCCTTGAACGAGATGCGCTCGGCGATGTACCCGTTCCTGCGGTTGCCGGCGTAGAGCGTGAGCGGCTCGGCGCCGCCCTCGTTCACCAGCTGGGCGATCAGCACGTCCGCGGACACGCCGCCCGCGGATGCGGTGCTGCCACCGCCCTGCGCCGGGCGCGCGGTGAGCGACTGACACAGGCCCTGCGCGTGGCCGCAGTTGGTGGGGCCCCCCATCGGGAAGTTGATCCCGCGGATGAACAGCAGGTCCTTGGCGTGAGGCGCGAGCACGTGCGTCGCCTTGTCCGTCATGGCGGCGAGCCCGTCGGTCGTGAGCGGGCCAGTCTGGTCCGGGAAGAACTTCTTCCCCACGACGCCGCACGCCGCGACGATGTAGAGGCTGAACACGGGCGTGTTGTCCGCGGCCCAGGCGGAGCGCGACGGCAGACCCTCGAGGAACGGAAGGGCGATGGCGACGCCGCCGGCGCGCAGGAACGCGCGCCGATTGATGCCACGCCGGGGAGCTACGTGCGGATGAGCGAGGTTCGTCACGATCTTTGTGTTCACAGCGGGCCTCCCACGCGAGTCCGGAATGCGTCGTTTTTCACGAGATCGAGCATCATCTCCTTCACCGAGCCGCTGGCGCCACGGCTCACCTTGGCGAGCGTCTCGACGAGCGGCAAATCCGACGGGATGACGTCGCGTTGCAGCGCGAAGCTCGCGAGCTTCTTGGCGTAGCAGAGGTGAGCCTGCTCGCCCTCTGCCATGTGGTGCATCAGCTCGCCGGCGTCCGCGAACGACTTGGGCCCCTCGGAGAAGACGTAGACGCCGCTGCTGTCGATCGGCAAGCCGCCGTTCTCCTCGTCCCGATATTGCCCCATGCCGTCGAAGTGCTCGAAGGCGAAGCCGACGGGGTTGATGAGCTGGTTGTGGCACGTGGCACCGCAGGCGCCGGTGAGCTGCGTGATGCGCTGACGGTTCGTCTGCCCGGGTTCGAGCGGCGGGACCGGCGGAATGTTCGGGGCCGGCGCGCCGAGGGGCGCGCACAGCACGTCGAGGTTGATGCTGACGCCGCGGTGGATCGAGTCCGACTCCTCGTTCAGGGCGTTCAGCGTCAGGTAAGGGAGCTGCGAGAAGAAGCCGACGCGATCGGGACCGAGGTCTTGCTCCACGACGCGGCTCCCGCTCGGCGCCAGGCCGTAGAGGCTCGCCATCCCCGGCCCCACGAAGCCCTTGGTGGACGTGAGGATCTCCTTGACTCCGAGGCCCTCGGTGAAGATGTTGTCGAAGAACAGGTATGCGCTCTCCTCGTACTCCGCGTTCAACGATTCGTCGTAGTTCGGCACGCCGAGCTTGCTGATCGTTGTGTAGCGATCGAAGTGGAGCAGCTCGCCATGGAAGTACCGCATGCCCTTGACCGCGGTGGGCTCCTCCAGCATCGACTCGGCGACCGTGGCGATCGCTTCCGGCGTCGTGAGGGTGGGCGCCTTGTCGAGCAGCTCGTCGCTCGGCGCGGCGTCGCGCAGCCAGAGCGAGAGCTTCGCTGCGATCTCGTACCCGTCGAGCGGCTTGCGATTGTCGCCGAGCTCCGTGCGGTAGAGGAAGTGCGGCGACTGGAGCATGGTCCGGATCACGAGCTGCGCGCCCTTGGCGAAGGCGCTCTTCGTGCCGGACATCTCCGCTCCGGTCTCGAAGAGCGTCGTGTACTTGGCGACCTCGTCGTCCGTCAGCGGACGGCGGTACGCACGGCGCCCCACGGTCTCGATGAAGCCGGTCGCGTCCGTGCCCGGGTAAACCTTGGCCAGCGCCGCGTCCGAAGCCGTCACCTCCTCGGCGAGCTCCTCCGCCGCCGACTGGTAGTCGCTCCACGAGCGCTGGTTCACGCTCAGCAGGTGCTCGTTGTTCGTGAAGTCCGTCGTGCCCGCGACGGGCCTCTCGAACCCGTCGGACAGCGACGAGGGCGCGGCGAGGTTCAGGACCACCTGCACGCTGCTCGCCCACTGCGAGTTCGTGAGGCGCACGAACCGGTGGTACTGCGGCGCGCCCGGCATGTCGATGCCGCGCGCCACGCCGCCGGCGGGGGGATCGCCGCCGCCCGGCGTGGTGCCGCCGCTCTCCTCCGGGTCGCCCAGGGAGCCCGTGCATCCCGCGAGCAGGAGCGCCGTGACGCAGAGCCCTGCGCCGAGCGCCCGCCTACAGCGCAGCAGGCCGGTCATCGAAAAAGACGGTGGGGTCATCATTGTCTCCTGACCAAGCTCGGGTGACAGATCAGCTATTTCAGCGTAACTACAATGCAACCATCATCCAGAAACTGTCATGCTCATCTCAAGAACGAGCGCGGCAGTGGTTTGACCTACAACGTTTGCTTCGCGGCTGCTCGACGCCGGATAGTTCGAGCACAACCGGAACTCTTGAGCTCGCACCGGAGCGAAACCGCGAGAGGTTGCGCGCTCTCGAGGGGGCGGCGCGACAGCGGGCGACTTGCGGTGCAATGATCCGCCGTTGGCGGCGAGCACCGCCGAGCGAACGGCGTGGGTGCCGAGCTCGAGCGTATGCCGAAGGTCCCGGTGGGCGCGACGACCCAGCCAGGGCGAAGACAAAGGAAACCGGCCGGGTCTAATGTGAGCGCTCACATCGATAGTGTCAATTCGAATCGACCAGCCCGAGGGGGATTACCCGCGGGCTGGCACGGCTCGTCCGGAGCGCGGCGTCAGGAGGAGGGGGTGCGAGGCGCCGGCCCTTGGGGGGAGCTTACTCAAGCGACTGGAAGAAGCGCCAGGCTCGCCCGCCCGCGCCGGACGGCACGGAGTGACCGCCGGGGTGCGTGCAGTACACGAGCGGCAGGCCCTCGTTGCAGCCTTGATACTCGACGCACGCGCTGCCGAAGCTCGTCGACGGCACCGTGGTCGCCTCGCAGCCGTTCCGGCCGCGCCAGAAGTCGCGGGTGGATTGTCCCAGCGCGGGGGTCACGGTCCCGTCGGTGTCGCCTTGCGTTTGAATCAGCGCGTGCGCGGCGCTGGCGTCGCTGCACGTGGGCTGGGAGCCCTGGGGGCCCCATCCGGCGACCGGAGCGAGGCCGCGGAACACGGACGAGCGCTCACAGCCGAGCGTGTTCGTCATGAAACCACCCTGGCTGAACCCGACCGCGAAGACGCGCTTCGTATCCACGCAGTAGTTCGCCTTGGCGTGCTCGAGCATGGCATCGAAGAACGCCAGGTCGGCCGCCAGGCGCTCCCGATTGGCGTTGGGCGGCGGGCCGCCCCAGTTCGAGTCTGCGGTGCCCCACTGCGATTCGGTGCTCGGAGGCCTGGATCGCCCGTCCGCCGGCAAGCCCTGCGGGTAGATGAGCAGCGCCTGGTCGTCGGTCTCCTGGATGAGCTGGAATCCGCTGTTGTCGTGCGCAGCCCACACGTTGTTCATGTTCAGGCCGTGGATGCCGAAGACCAGCGGCAGCGGCTTGCTCGGGTCGTAGTTCTCCGGCACGTACATCAGGTAGTAGCGCGTCACCCCGCCGACCGTCAGCGTCTGCTGCGCGCGAGGGTCGGGGCGCGTCGCGGCTGCGCCGCAGCCCATCGAGCCGCTGTCGCCAGCGCCCGTCGAGCCGCCGGTGCCGGACGGGTCGCCGCCGGTGCCGGACGGGTCGCCGCCCGCGCCGCCCGTGCCGCCGGAGCTGCTCGAGCTCGAGCTCGAACTCGAGCTCGCGACCGTGACCGCGCCACCGCCCCCACCGGTTCCGGCGCCTGATGACGTCGTCGCCGAGGTGGAGCCGCTGCTCGTGGTCGCGCCAGAAGAACCACCCGCGCCGGGGTCGGCGGGACCCGAGTCCGACGAGCAAGCGGCCAGCCCCGCCGCCACGCCCACAGTGAAAAGAACGCTCAGTCCAGATACAGATCTACGCATAGAGACACCACCTCGCTAACCGCTGCTCGTCGGAGGCTCGGGCGATCGCTGGTCGTCCGCTCCGCTCCCCCGGCCGGTTGATGCAGGCATCACGAGCCGGGCGCCGCCGGGGCCAATCGTGAATCTCAGTAGGTCGAGAACAGGCTCCAGAGGAGCTTGGGCGCGAACGCCGGCCAGCCGTGATTCGTGTTGCTGTAGTTCGGGTCTCCGTGCTGGCACCAGTAGACCGGATAGTCCTCGTCACAGCCCTGATACACGACGCAGCCCGAGAGATCGTCCGTGTACCCTTCGACTGGCGTCGTGCCCGCCTCGCAGTGGTTCAGCGCGGTGTAGAAGTCGCGCGTCTTCGGGCCGTTCTCCGTCCCGACCACAGAGTCGCGCTTTCCGTGGATGACGACCGCCGTGACCTGTCCGGTACACTCTCGGGTGCCGGCGTTGAGCGGGTACTGGGGGACGTTCTTGGTGGCGCACGGGCCCACCGCGCGCAGCTTGTCCGCGTGCTCGCAGCCGAGGATGCTCGAGAAGTCGCCGCCCGAGCTCTCGCCCGCCGCGAACACGCGAGCCTCGTCGATGCAGAAGTTGGCCGTGATCTGATCGTAGAACGGCTGAAAGAAAGCGACGTCGTTCGCCCCCCAGCCCGAGTTGGAGTTGGCCGGGTGAGGGTAGACGCGGATCCAGGCCTCCTTGGGGCCGGTCGCCTCGAAGCCCGCGTTCTGCTCTGCCCAGCTGATCGGGTTGTTCGTCGGGTTGAACATGATCATCACCGGATACGGCTTGCTGGCGTCGTAGCCGGTCGGCAGCTTCACGTAGTACTGGTGACCCGACACGGTGAGCGGGCTCTGCGAGCTGCCCGTCTGCGGATTGGCCTTGTTGCAACCCGCGCTCGGCCGCGGGGGGACCTTGTCTCCCATCGATCCGCCCGAGCCGCCGGTTCCCGGCGAACCCCCGCTCCCGCTCGTTCCCCCCTCACCGCCCGCTCCACCCGCGGACGCGCCGCCGTCGCCGGTCGTCGTGCTGGCGCCGGTCGTCGTGCTGCTGACGCTGCTTGAGACGGCGGCCCCGCCCGTCCCGGGCTGAGGGTCGCCGCCCGACGAGGTCGCGCCGCCACCACCGTCATCACTGCATGCGGAGAGAGCGCAAGAGCCGGCCACCGCCGCGAACAACGCGGCTCGAGCGATAGTAGGTTTGTTGATCATTGGTATACCCAGGCGCGATTTTTCCTCACCGGCGGCGTTCCACGAGGCGCGCCCTCCGCGTGAGGTCGTTTTCAGTTGATTGAGTGACTACGCGCACCCACGCACGCTCCGCCGCTGGGTGCTGGCGCGCGATGCCGAGCAGGCTGCTTGACGGCCGGAAGACCCGGCTCCGAGATGGCCATCGCCCCCCTGGATCTCCGGTCGCCGCTATCGCGGCGAGAGGCATACATTGTGACCGTTCACATCTTTCATGTCAACTTTTGTCGACTTGGTCGCCGTCGACGAGCACAGCGGTGCGCCGGCCGAGAGCCGCCATCTCCTCGAGCTGTGGGCCTCATGGTTTGGTACATCACGAGGCAGCCCGACTGGCTCGAAGCCGACCAGAGCATCGGGATCGAGGATAGTTGCGGGCTGGTTAAATTTGTTTGACGCCTCGAATGTGAGCGTTCACGTTGCGCCCTCGAGGGGTCCTGCTGCTTTGGTCTGGATGGGTCGTGCTCCTGGCTAGCGTCGGCGCATTTTTCTACATGTCGCAGATTGACCATCGCGTCGTGCCAGGAGGCGTTGGAGAACCATGAACGCTCAGCGGCGCTCAGGGCGGGCTGATCACGTCCTCGGAGTGAGCATGAAGAGACATCGATTCCTTTCGTCACTGGCCTGCATCGGCTGCGCGTTGTCGCTCGCGGCTTGCGGAGGCGATGACGCCGACAGCGGCGCCACCTCCACCGGTCAATGCGGCGGCGGGGCCGCCGGCACGTCGGGCGCCTCCTCCAGCGGCTCCAGCGGCGGGTCTCCCGGAGACGCCTCGGCCGGCGCGGGAGGTCAAACAGGCAGCGCCACGGGCGGCGGCGGGCCCAGCGGCGGAACGACGGGGGCCGGCGGCGAAGCCGGCGCCGGGGGCTCGGCGGGGGCGGGCGGTACGGGCGAGTTCGAGCCGGTGACCATCGCGTTCGGGACCAGCCTCGAGCCGCGCGCCCAGGTGCTCGAGGCGCGAGCGCTCGCCGAGTCCGTCGCCGATCCGAGCTCCCCGCAGTGGCGCGCCAAGGGCGATCAGCGCAGGACCTACCACTTTCCTGCCGCTGGGGTCGACGTTCCTTACCGCGTCTGCGTCCCGGAGCGCTGGGACGGCACGTCGGAGTTGCGGCTCGTGATGTTCTTGCACGGCGCCGGGAACGACGAGAGCTCGTACCTGGATCAGAACGACAAGCAGATGGTGAAGCTGGCCAACGAGCATGGCGTGCTGCTGGTCTCGCCGCTCGGCTACAACGGCGCGTACGGCACCTTCCTGCGGCTGCCGGCCGTGTTCGGGCAACCCGAGGAGGCGGAGAGGCTCCTGGCCATGCGTACGCCCGAGCGCGAACGCGATCAGGAGCTCAGCGAGAAGGACGTCATCAACGTCCTGGAGCTGGTGTTGAACGAGTACCCGATCGATCGCAGCGCGATGTTCCTCACGGGGCACTCGATGGGCAGCGGCGGCACCTGGTACATCGGTGCAAAATACTCTGACTACTGGAAGGCTCTGGCGCCCATGTCCGGTCCCTTCGTCCAGGAGTCGGGCTATCCGTGGGACCGGCTGCTCGACGTGCCCATCTTCGTGACGGAAGGGACCGGCGCCACGCCTTCCCTGGCCGGCAGCCGGGAGCTGCGCGACTGGATGACGGCTGGCGGCTACACCATCACGTATAAGGAAGTCGATGCGGACCATCCAGGAATGGTTCCGCTCGTGCTGCCCGACGTCTTCGACTTCTTCGACCGTTAGCAGCCTCCGCGCTCGTCACGACGCCCCCACGTCGCTCCGAGCCGCGGCGACGCTCGCGCTCCGGCGGCGCCGGTGCGCGGCGTCCGTGGCGGCGCTCTCCACGTGCGTGTCACTGCCGGAAAGTTCCAGTCTTCACGGTCGCGCATCCATGCCAGCGTCCTCCTTCGGGCTGCCACGGACTAGAGGGTACCCGCGGGCGGGTCGATTGGATTTGACATCGATCATGTGATCGTTCACATTGTCCCAGAGCAGCATCCTTTTCCTTCATCGTGGGTGGGTCGTCATGCGTACCGAGTCCGTCGTCCTCCGATGGATCTCGGCGCCGGTGCCGTTCGCTCGGCGGTGCGCGCCGGGGACGGCGGAGCGGCGCAACGCAGGTCGCCGGCTATCGGGTCGCCCCCTCGAGACCGCGCGAACTCTCGCGATCGCGTTCGTGCGCGAGCTCACGAGTTACGATCGTGTTTGAATCGTTCAGCGTTGAACGATGGCGGCCAGATGTAACAGGCCAGACCGGCGCCGCGCTCGATGACGGAGTGAACGCTACGGTTTCTGTTGGATGGTAGTCGCGCTGATAGCCACGGTGAACTGGCCGCTCGGTCGCCAGCGCTCAACCAGGAGAGAGCGATGACACCACCGTCTTTTTCGAGGACCGGCTCGCCGCGCCGGAGGCGGGCCCTCGGCGCGGGGCTCTGCGCTGCGGCGCTCCTGCTCGCGGGGTGCACGGGCTCCCTGGGCGCCCCGGATGAGGGCGATGGCCCCTTGCCGGGCGGCGCGGCGGCGTCGCAGGTCGCCGCGCGCAGCATGTTCCCGCGGCTGAGCCACGCGCAGTGGGAGAACACGGTGCGCGATCTCCTGCGCCTCGACGACAGGCCCGGTCTCTCGGCGTCGTTCACGACCGATCCGCTCGGCGGTGTGTTCGACAACAACGAGGCGGCGCTCCTGGTGACCCCGGGGCTCTGGGGCGATTACCAGCGCGCCGCCGAGGAGCTCGCGGCGTTGGTGACCGACGACGAGGCCAAGCTCGATCGGCTCGTGCCCGCCGACCTGCCGGCGGAGCCGGATGCGCGGGGCGAGGCGTTCGTCGAGCGGTTTGGCGAGCGGGCTTTCCGGCGCCCGCTCACGGCCGAGGAGCGGGACACATACCTCGCGCTGTTCCGCCGCGGCAAGGAGCTCTTCGACGGCGAGGACCCGTTCGTCGCGGGCGTGCGCGCGGCGCTCGAAGCGTTCTTGCAATCGCCCCACTTCGTCTACCGGGTCGAGCTCGGCGCCGGGCCGGCGAAGGGCGGGCTCATCCCGCTGAGCGGGTACGAGGTCGCGACCAAGCTCGCGTACCTCTTCTGGAACACGATGCCCTCGGACGAGCTCCTCGCGGCGGCGGAGGCGGGCGAGCTCTCCACGTCCGAGGCCGTCCGCGCCCACGCCGAGCGCATGCTCGAGGACCCGCGCGCCCGCGAGGTCGTGGGCGCGTTCCACCGGCAGCTCTACGACCACGAGCAGTACCACGACCTCAACAAGGACCAGGCGCTCTACCCCGAGTTCGTCCCCGAGATGGGCGACGACATGCAGCGCGAGGCGGAGCTGTTCGTGGAGCACATCGTCTTCGACAAGGAGGGAGGGCTCACTGACCTGCTCACCTCGCGCACCGCGTTCGTGAACGACCACCTCGCGGCGGTCTACGGCGTCGATGGCGAGTTCTCCGATGACTTCAAGCAGGTGGAGCTCGACGAGGCGGAGCGCTCGGGGCTGCTCACGCGCCTCGGCTTCCTCGCGGCGAAGGCGACGGCGCGGCAGCCGGACTCGATCCACCGGGGCGTCTTCGTGAACCTCAGGATCCTCTGCGCCTCGCTGCCGCCGCCGCCGGACAACGCGACCGGGCTGCCGCCGGGCGAGAAGGCGACCAATCGCGAGCGCGTCGAGGCGCACACGGGGAAGGGGACGTGCGGCGCGGCGTGCCACGGGACGATGATCAACCCTGCCGGGTTCGCCTTCGAGCATTACGACGCGATCGGCAAGTACCGCACGACCGACAACGGCGTTCCCGTCAACGCCGCGGATACCTACACTCTCGGCGGCGAGCCGAGGAGCTACGCGGACGCGATCGAGTTCAGCCGGGTCCTCGCCGAGAGCAGCGAGGCGCACGCGTGCTACGCGAGGCGCTGGGTCGAGTTCGCCCAGGGCCGCGAGGTGGGCGCGAAGGACCGGCAGCTCATCGACGAGCTCGGCGAGGCGTCGCACGGCGGCGCCTCGACCAAGGAGCTCATCCTCCAGATCGTCTCGTCCGCTTCCTTCCTCGCTCGCGTTCCCGCGGAGGCGCAATGATCACCCGACGACGTGTGCTTCGAGGCCTTTTTGGCGTCACGGTCGCGCTCCCGTTCCTGGAGACGTTCGCGCCCCGGCGCGCGGCGGCCGGCACGGGCGACGTGCCGCCCTTCGCGATCTTCATGCGCCAGGCGAACGGCGTGGCGCAGGCGGCCGGCGACGAGCCCGAGATGTTCTGGCCCAGCGAGACGGGCCCGCTGTCCAAGGAGTCGCTCGAGCGGGACAGCGATCGGGCGGTGAGCGAGCTCAAGGACCACGCGAGCAAGCTCATCATGGTGCGCGGCATCAACTTCGCGTTCCCGCAGAACGGGTGCGGCCACTCCGGCGGCGGCAACCAGTGCCTCACGGCCGCGCGCGTGTCGGACAACCCGAAGGGCAACGAGTCGCTCGCGATGGGCGAGTCGATTGACAACCGCATCGCGACCGAGCTCAACTCGCCGGGCGTCGAGCCGCTCACGCTCTACGCGGGCAAGATGGCTGGCTACATCAACGAGGTGCTCTCGTACCGCGGGCCGAAGCAGCTCCGCGCCGCCGAGCGCAACCCGTTCAACGCGTACCAGAAGCTCTTCGGTCTCGCGGACGTGGACACCGAGGTCCAGCAGGCGCTGACCGCGCGCCGCACCAGCGTCAACGACCTGGTGCGCAGGGACATGCAAGCGCTCATGAGCCGGAGGGACCTCAGCAAGAGCGATCGCGAGCGGCTGAAGCTCCACTTCGACAGCATCCGCGACCTCGAGGTGGCGCTCGCGTGCGAGCTGCCGGCGGAGCGGGTCGCCGAGATGGAGGCGATCTCGCCGAAGGCCGGCAGCTCCGACAACATCGAGGCCGTCGCCCGCATGCAGATGGACATCATCGCGCTCGCGATGGCGTGCGGCGTGACGCGCGCGGCGACGCTCCAGGTGGGCGACGGCAACGACGGGACCGAGTACACGATCAACGGCGTCCGGCAGAAGAGCTATCACAAGATCTCGCACCGCATCGACAGCGACGGCACCTCGGGTCCGCCGATCGAGGGCGCTCAGGAGCTGCATCACCAGATCGACCGGATCCACGCCCGGATGTTCAAGCACCTGCTCGACCGGCTCTCGTCCTACGAGCTCGGCTCGGGGACGCTCCTCGACCACGGCGTGGCGGTGTGGCTCAACGACAACGCCGACAAGTTCCACTCCTTCCGGAAGGTCCCGTACATCCTCGCCGGCGGCGCCGCGGGCTACCTGAAGACCGGCCAGTTCGTCGACGTGAAGGTCAACAACAACAAGCTGCTCAACACGATCGGCACGGCGGTCGGCTGCACCAACGGGCAGGGAGGTCCGCTCGACAACTTCGGCGACGAGAGCCTCGAAGGCGGGCTCGTCGACCCGATCATCGCCTGACGACCAGGTAATCCAATCATTTCGGAGCTCGAGCCGATGCCTGTCGGCTCGCCGCTCCAGGAATCATCAACTTCAATCGCTCAACTTGTGAAAGTCCAACATGAGTAAGAATCGTTCTTCTCGATGGCTGTGCGGCACGACCTGGATCGCGCTCGGGGTCGCGACCCTCTTTGGGTGCTCGGATGGGGGCGACGGCGGTGACGGCGGCGCGGGCGGCGCAGGGGGAGCGGGCAGCAGCAGCACCACCACCACCGCCGCCACGACCAGCTCCAGCACGACGTCGACCAGCGTGGCGACCACGAGCGCCACCGGAGGCTCGGAGGCGACCAGCTCCTCGACCACGGGCGGATCGAGCGACGGCGGCGGCGGATCGGGCAGCGCGACCACCGGAACCGGCGGAAGCGGCGGTTCTCCCAGCTCCGAGAAGTTCGTCGGCAACATCACGACGAACGGCCAGGTGCGCAACGGCTTCGCGAACTACTGGAACCAGATCACGCCCGAGAACGAGGGCAAGTGGGGCTCCGTCGAGAGGTCCCGCGGCAATCGCAACTGGGGCCCGCTCGACGCGATTTACAAGTACGCGAAGGACAACAACATCATCTTCAAGCACCACGTCTTCGTGTGGGGCGCCCAGCAACCCGACTGGATCGGGGGCATCTCCGGGTCGGAGCAGCAGGCCGCCGTGCGGGACTGGATGAAGGCGTTCTGCGAGCGCTACCCCGACACGAAGTACATCGACGTCGTCAACGAGCCGCCGCCCCACACCACGCCCTCCTACAAGAACGGCATCGGCGGCGACGGCGCCAGCGGCTGGGACTGGATCGTCAACTCCTTCAAGTGGGCTCGCGAGTTCTGCCCGCGCGCTACCTTGATCCTCAACGACTACAACAACATCGAGTACCCGAACGACCACAACAACTTCATGAGGATCGCGAAGGCGGTGATCGACGCGGGCGCCCCGGTCGACGCCCTCGGCGCGCAGGCCCACGACGCGTACAAGATCAACACCAACACCGTGAAGGACTACATCGACAAGATGGCCGCTCTGGGCAAGCCCGTCTACATCACGGAGTACGACATCGGCATCGCGGACGACAACCAGCAGAAGCGGGTGATGGAGGAGCAGTTCACGATGTTCTGGAACCACCCCGCGGTCCCCGGGATCACCCTCTGGGGTTACATCGTCGGCGCCACCTGGAGGGACAACACCGGCCTCCAGCGGCAGGACGGCACCATGCGGCCGGCCATGCAGTGGCTGATGGAGTTCCTGGATCGCGGTTGATCTCACGCTCAGGCGGTGATCCCTGACGAGCTCCCTCCGCGGAGGGAGCTCGCGCGCTCGCCGCCCGGACGCCTGCTGCCGCGCTTGCTCCAGGCCTGCTTCGGCGCCTTCCGTCTTCCCTCTTCCGTCTGTCTTCCCCGTGCTCGTCCTCCGTGCGCGTGCGCGTGCGCGCTGACGCCGGTGAATCGCGCACGCGCACGCGCACGAAGGACGGAAGACGACGGACGAAAGACGGTGTACCGATTCCGGCTGAAAACCGCTCCAGGTCGGATCAGCGCCAGCTTCAAGCCACCCACCTTCTGTCCGCCACGAGGGGAACAGGGAAGGCGACACCCTCGATCGCCGTTGACTCCCTGTCGTACACGGGCTGCTCGAGCGGGCACCCCACGCGCTGGTGTGCGTTCGACGGCGATCACACCCCCTCACCGAAGGACAAGGGCCAGCCGACGACCTGGAATCCCCGCGAGGTCTGGGACTTCTTCACGCAGTTCTGAGCCGAGGGCTCGAGCTCCTGCGCAATCCCCTCATCCGGGGGCGGAGGCCGGCGCCGAGCCACAGGCCTTCGCCCCGTCGCCGCTCACGGCTGCGCCGTCTCGACGGATTGCACGTCGAGCTGGATGAACTGACCGACGAACGGCTCTGGCGCCGGGGGGACGCCCTCCACGACCAGGTGCTTGAAGTTGGCGATCGAGATATGATTGGGATCTTCGCCCAGGAAGGACACGGTGGCTCCGCCCCGAATTGGAATGGTCTTCGTGTGGTCGATGATGAACGTGTCGTGACCCACGTTGGGGCTGTCGTTGAGGTAGTAGACCTCGGCCGGATCCGAGACAGTGATGCTGTAGACGTTGTACTCCGCGTGGTCGGGTGTACCGCCGACGCGAAAGTGCATGCCATCGGGCGTGCCGCCCCGGTACGTCTCCGGCTCGACGACGCCGCGGAGCCGGACGGTCACCTGATAGACTGTGTCGGGCGAGCCGCCGAACGTCTTCTTCTCGTCGACCCGCTTGGACGTCGCGCACTCATCACTGTTGCCAGGGTCCCGATCGCACGGGATCTCCCAGCGGAAGCCGTCGATGCTGGCGGCCGCCGCGGCCAGGTCTTCGCCGCCGCTGCCGCCGGCTCCGCCGCTGCCGCCGGCTCCGCCGCTGCCGCCGACCCCGACGGAGCTCACGCTGCTGGAGCTGGAGCTCGCGCTGCTGGAGGCGCTCGTGCTGGCGCCCGTCGCGGCTCCCCCGCCCGAGCCTCCAGCGCCGGTCGTGCTGGAGGTAGCCTGATCGCTGGGCGGGTCGGCATCGGAGCCGCAGCCAAGAAGGACCATGATTGCAGGGACCACGAGCAGAGAGATTCTCATTTTACACCCGTACGGCGAGGACGCCGGCGTGGAAGCTGGGAACACCAGAATGTGATCGTTCACATGGTGTCCGGCTCGATGTGAACGATCCTATTTTCGGTGTCAATCCCGATCGACCGGCCCGCGATTTCTTCGAGTCCGCGTGAGGATGAGGCTGGCGGGCTCCTCCGGAGCGCGGCGTCGAGAGGAGGGGAGGGGAGACGTTGAAGGAACCTCCAGGCCTGTCGATCGAGGTTGACATCGGTTATGTGAGCGTTCACAATATGCCTCAGCGTATCCTTTTGCTTCGCACCGGATGGGGCGTCCTGCGCACCGAGACCATCGTGTTCCGACCGGACTCCGCGACCGTCTCGCTCGCCCGTCTCGGAGCACGCGCATGACCATGGTCTTGATGGGGCCACACGCGCGCAGTCGAGCGCCACGGCGTCCGGCCCGCTTCGTCGGAGAGCATCCGAGCGTGAGCGCTCGGACGTCGTCTACCGCCGATCGTCTCCTCCCTCGCGAAAGACAGTCACCGCCAGATCGCCCAGCGGGCCGCCGCCGCGGAGGAGCACCCCGACGAGCAGCGCCGGAGAGTCATGAGCCGAGCGATCTGCGAACCATCGACAACACCTGAGGCAGTTTCAGGATAGCAGCAAGGATCCAGGAATGGGAACGATCAGCACATCCCTCCAACGTAAGCTTCTCACGGCGGCATTGTCGATCGGTTGCGTGACCGCGCTGCCGTCCGGCGCCCTGGCAGACAATCCCATCGTACAGACCGTTTACACCCCCGATCCTGCTCCGATGGTCTACGACGACACGGTATACCTCTATACCGGGCACGACGAAGACAGCGCGACGGACTGGTTCGGGATGAACGAGTGGAGGGTGTATTCCTCCAAGGACATGGTGAACTGGACGGACCACGGCTCACCGCTGAAATACAGCGATTTCAGCTGGGCGAAGGGAGACGCGTGGGCAGGCCAGGCCATCCACAGGAACGGTAAGTTCTACTACTACGTCCCCGTGACGAGCCGCTCGCTCAACCGGATGACCATCGGCGTGGCCGTGTCGGACAGCCCCACCGGTCCCTTCAAGGACGCCCTGGGAAAGCCGTTGATCACGGCCAACTGCGGCGACATCGATCCGACGGTGTTCATCGACGACGACGGCCAGGCCTATCTGTACTGGGGAAACCCCAGCGTGTGCTACGTGAAGCTGAACGAGGACATGACCTCCTACCAGGGAGACGTCGTGCGCGTGCCCATGACGGCGGCGAGCTTCGGGCAGCGCACCGGGAACGATGATGGCCGCCATACGACCAAGTACGAAGAAGGGCCGTGGCTCTACAAGCGCGCGGGACTGTACTACCTGGTGTATGCGGCTGGCCCTATCTCCGAGTACATCGCCTACTCCACGAGCAGCAGCCCCACCGGCCCCTGGACTTACCGGGGCGTCATCATGCCCACGGAGGGCACCAGCTTCACCAATCACTCGGGCGTCATCGACTTCAAGGGGAACTCCTACTTCTTCTATCACAATGGCGCCTTGCCGGGCGGTGGAGGGTATCACCGGTCCACGGCTGTCGAGCAGTTCACGTTCAACGCCGACGGTACATTCCCGACGATCAGGATGACCCAGGCGGGAGCGCCTGGCGTCGGCAACCTGAATCCGTATGTCATGACGGAGGCCGAGACCATCGCCTGGAGCTCCGGCGTCGAGACCGAGGCGTGCAGCGAAGGCGGGATGAACGTCGCGATGATCGAGAACGGGGACCACATCAAGGTGAAGGGCGTCGATTTCGGCACCGGCGCGGTGTCCTTCGACGCAAGGGTGGCCTCGGCGACCAGCGGCGGGAACATCGAGCTGCGCCTCGACAGCGCGACCGGCACGCTGGTGGGAACCTGCATGGTTCAGGGGACCGGCGGCTACCAGACGTGGGTCACGACGTCCTGCGCTGTCGACGGTGCGACAGGGATACACGATCTGTACCTCAAGTTCACCGGTGGAAGCGGTTTCCTGTTCAATGTCAACTGGTGGAAATTCACTCCGCTCGACGCCCCGGACCCGGATCCGACGGGCACCGGGGGTGCTCCCAACACGGGTGAAGGGGGAGCCACGGGCAGCGGCGGCTCGGGCGGGGGTGGGACCAGCAGCAGCAGCAGCAGCAGCGCGGTGACGAGCGGCAGCGGAGCCACGGCGGGCAGCGGCACGGGCGGCGCTGGCGGTACCCCTCCTGACGACGCCAGCGAGGACGAGGGCGGGTGCGCGTTCCGGGTCGAATCGGGGCCCAGCTCCCCGGCGGGCGTCATCGCCGCGTTGTTCGCGCTGGGCGCGGCCGTCGCGCGGCGGCGTCGTGCGCGAGGAGCAGCCGGGCGGAGCGGGGCCGCCGCGAACTGACGCTCAGCGCGAGCCAGCAAGCCAGGCCCGGACACGCGGGGCCGACGATGGGCTATGACACGGGCGACGCTCGTGTTAACGTTCACATCGGAGGTTCCATTATGCTTAGAAAATTCGGCGCAGGTCTGATGCTCGCCGCTGGCTCGCTGGTGCTCGCGGTCAGCTCGACCGCTGTCGCGAAGCCTTACAAGGGGGCGGAGGTCTACACGCCCACGGGCTATCTTCATGGTCGCATCGAAGTGCGCATGCGCATGGCGCGCGGGAGCGGCATCCTGTCGACCTTCTTCACCTACAAGGATGGCTCCGAGATGTCCGGAGCATTCTGGGAGGAGATCGATATCGAGGTCTTCGGGAAGGACAACGCCCGGAGCTGGCAGTCGAACATCATCACCGGGATGGGCACGAGGGTGACGTCGGAGCAGGTTCACACGGCGGACGGCTCCCTCGCGGACGGCTATCACACCTACGCGCTGGAGTGGTCGCCGGACTACGTCGCCTGGAGCATCGACGGGAGAGAGGTCAGGCGGACGACCGGCGCGCAGGTGGCCACCCTGAGGAGCCCCCAAGGCCTGCGCATGAACATGTGGTCCTCCGATGCCGTCGAATGGGTCGGAGCGTTCGACGATTCCGTCCTCCCGCAGCACCAGTTCGTCAACTGGATCAAGTACTATCGCTACAACAACGGCGGCTTCGAGCTCGATTGGCAGGACAACTTCGACTCGCTGGACGGCGCGCGATGGGGGAAGGCGGACTGGACGTTCGACGGGAACCGCGTGGACTTCGACCCGCAGAACGTGACGGTGAAAGATGGCACGCTGGTGCTGTCGCTGACACGGGAGGGGCAGACCGGGTTCACCGGGGCTGTGCCCCGCGATGAGGACACCGGGCCAGGCACCGGCGCGGGCGCGGGTGGGGCTGGGGCGACGACGACCTCCTCCGGGGCCGGCGCGGGCGGGGAGGGGGCGACGACGACCTCCTCCGTGGCCGGCGCGGGCGGGGCGGGGGCGGCGACGACCTCCTCCGGAGCCGGCGCGGGCGGGGCGGGGACGGTGACCACCGCCGCCGGGGGCGGCGACGCACCGGGCGAGGGAGGTGGGACCGGCGGAACAACGGTGGACGAGGTGATCTCCGACGCAGATTGCGGGTGCGTCGCCGCCGGAGCCAGCACCACGACGAGCTCGTGGGCCGCGGCGCTCGCCGTGGGGCTCTCCGCCCTGGCGATGCGACGGCGCCGGACCCGCGGCTGACCCTGCAGGATGCTCGGAGGCGCCGCGGGGCGCTCTCGCCGTCACGGCCGTGGCGGCGCGGGGCGCTGCGGCGCCGCTAGAAGACCGAGCACGTTGATCAAGCGAGGAATGAACCGGCAAGACGCCAAGAACGCCAAGAACGCCAAGAAGACAATCTGATCTTGGCGTCCTTGGCGTCTTGGCGGTTCAGATTTCTGCTCTTTCAGGCAGCTTCAACCGTTCATCGCGCTAGATCTTCTCCCAGCGCCCGCTCTCGGCGGAACGGAAGAGCGCGTCGATGACCCGCATGTTGCCGACCGCGACCTCGATCGGGTTCTCGACGGGGCCTCCCGTGCGGATGGCGCGCGAGAACGCCTCGCTCTGGAGGTGGTACTGGTCGACGAGGGCGAATGAGGTGTCCTTGGCCGAGCTGCAGTCCAGCGTCGAGCCGTCGTCGAGGAAGACCTTGCACGGCTGGTAGGCGGGGGCGTTGAACGGGATCTCGATCTCGATGCGCCCCTTCGTGCCGAGGGCGTTCACGCGCTGGTAGGCCACGGCCTGCGTGCTGCACGTGAACGTCAGGTGCGCGCCGCCGTAGTCGAGCAGGCCCGAGGTCAAGCGATCGGTGCCGAACTCGGGATCGCGCTCGACGAGCGCCATCGCCCGCACGGGCTCGCGCCCGAAAAGAAAGCGCGACGTGTTCACCGCGTAGCACCCGATGTCGTAGAGCGCGCCGCCCCCGACTTCCTTCCTGTTGCGGATGTTGGCGGCGTCGCGGTTGAAATACGAGAACGCCGTCTGGACGCTGACAAGGTGGCCGATCCGGCCGCTTTGCACCCAGTCCCTGGCCTGCCGCCACTGCGGGTGGTAGCGGATCATGAACGCTTCGGCGATCCGCTTGCCCGTCTCGTGCTGGACGTCGACCAGCGCCGCCGCGTCCTTGGCGCTGAGCGCGATCGGCTTTTCGCACAGGACGTGCTTGCCGGCGCGGGCCGCGCGCGCCGTCCACTTCACGTGCAGGTGGTTGGGCAGCGGGTTGTAGATGGCGTCGATCTCCGGGTCGTCGAGCAGCTCATCGTAGCTGCCGTACGCCTTCGGGATCCCGAGCGACTGCGCGGCGGTGCGCGCCTTGCCGATGTCGCGCGATGCCAGCGCGGCGAGCTGGGTCAGGGGCCCCCGCCTCATGCCGGGCAGGCTGACCTTCAACGCGAAGTTGCTCGCCCCGAGGACGCCCCAGCGCACGGGGGTGAGGTGTTCGCTCGGCTTCGAAACTTGGGCAGATGTGGACATGGGCACCTCGCAGCGCGCGGCGCTGGCGGCCGACGGCGCGTCTGTGAACGCTCGACGTGGATCGATCCGACGGGTGGGGCCAGGGGCTGGAACGAGAGCGCGCGCCCTGCGCGAGGCGCCGAGAGGGCGAGAGCAGGGCGCGGCGCCTCAGAAGGTGGCGTCACGGTGCTTGGCTTTGTACTCCGCCTTGTACAGATCGTGGCAGGTCTTGCAGCTCGCCTTGGCGCCGTCGATATCCCCCTTCTTGGCCTTCTCCGCGCCTTCCTTCGAGATCGCGACCCACTTCGACATCCCGGGCGGCGGCTTCGACGCCACGTAGTCCAGCGCCGACGCGATCTTCGCGCCGTCGCCGCTCGTGGTCGCAGCCTGCATCACCGTCTTCATCCAGCCCTGCATGGGACAGGCTTTCTGTCCTTTTGCGCCGCAGCCGAAATCCTTCCCCTCGGCGACCGATGCAGGGACGTCCGCCGTCCCCTCCGCGGCCCATGCTGCGCCCGTGAAGCCGCCCGCAAAGCCGCCTGCAAAGCCGATGCCGACGCTCATCACCACGGCACCCATCAGCTTCATGCTCATCGACATATGACGTCTCCTGATCAGGTAAAAGTAAAGCTCAGCTACCTCATCGCAGCTCTGCAAATGTGAGCGTTCACATTGCGTCCGTCAATCGAAATCGGCCGGTGCGGGGGGCGCGCTCCTGGCCGGAGCGCGCGCCGGGGTCGCCGCGCACAAGAGGCGATACGCAGGGCGCCAGCCACCTGCGGCATCGAGCGCCAGCCGGTCGGTGCGGCGGTCGGCGTCGAGCGAATTGCGCTGGCGATCACCGCGATCCTGCGTCCGCCCCCCTGACGCGGCGCTCCAGAGGAACCCGGCAGCTTTGTCCTCACCTTCGGGCTCGACGAGCCCCGTCGGGCCCGGTCGATTGAGTTTGACACAAGAAATGTGATCGTTCACATTCGGCAGGGGGTATCATGGGCTTCGCGGCGCGAGCCGTTGCTCGAGGCATGGTCGCCATGTGCGGGTCCGTGCGTCGCTCCCGCCCTTTGTCTTATCGGAGAGCAAGATGAAGAAGCCGTCCTGGCACGTGCTCCGTTCCTCAACAGAAGTCGCCGCCGTTTGTGCGCTCGCGTTCGCGGCCGCGTGCACGGGCGCGCTGGGTGATTCGGTGGATGACGCTGGGGGATCCTCCGCCGGCGACGATGGACCATCGACAGGCTCGACCCCTCCGGCGTTCCAGCCCGCGGCCGGGATGCTGCGTCGTTTGACGAGAACGCAATTTCGCAATGCAGTGCGCGACGTGTTCGGCGTGGAAGTCGATGTCAATCAGCTCGACTCCGACAGCTGGAATGGAAACTTCGCGGTCATCGGCGCCGCGACCGTCGTGACCTCGGAGCGAGGTGTCGAGCAGTACCACACGGCCATCGAGAAGGCCGTGGACGCGGTGTTCGCGGATTCGGCGAAGCGGGACCAGTTCATCGGCTGCACGCCCAGCGGCGCGCAGGACGACGCTTGCGCGCGCGGTTTCATCGAGTCGCTGGGGCTTCGAGCGTGGCGCCGCCCGCTCGAGACAGCAGAGGTCGACCGGCTCGCGGCGGTCGCCAACAAGGCCGCGACCGAGCTCGAGAGCGCCGTCGAGGGGGTCCGCTGGGCGACGGTGGCTCTCTTCACGTCGCCGAACTTTCTGTATCGCCCCGAGCTCGGCGCTCCGAGCGCCGATGGGTCGCTTCGCTTGACGGGTTACGAGATGGCGTCCCGGCTCGCGTTTCTCGTGTGGAACAGCCTGCCGGACGAGGAGCTGCTCGACCAGGCCGCGAGCGGGGAGCTCGCGACGGTGGAGGGCGTTCGCGCCGCGGCGACGCGGCTGCTCGACGCGCCCGCCGGGCGCGAGGCCGTCGGCGCCTTCGCCGAAGAGTACATGCGGCTGGATCGAGTCGGCACGCAGGCAAAGGACGCGGAGCTGTTTCCGGAGTACGACGCCGCGCTGCAAGCGGCGATGGTCCGCGACATGCGAGGCACCTGGGAGGTCCTCGCGTTCGATGATCAAGCGAGCGCGCTCGACCTGTTCTCGACCACGAAGGCCGTCGTCAACTCGGAGCTCGCCGAGCTCTACGGCCTCGACACGGCCGGGCTGAGCTCGAGCACCTTCGAGGTCCGCTCGTTGCCCGCGGACGGCCCGCGCGTCGGGATCCTCGGCAAGGTCGGCTTCCTCTCGCAGTTCGCGAACCAGAAAGAAGGTTCGCCCACGCTGCGCGGCAAGTTCCTGCGGGAGGCCCTCATGTGCGAGCCCGTCCAGCCGCCGCCTGGGAACATCGCCCTCGAGCTCCCGGAGCCGCCTGCGGACAGGCCCCTCACCAAACGTCAGCGGCTCGAGAACCACCGGACCGCTCCTGCCTGCGCCGCCTGCCACGCGTACATGGACCCGCTCGGCCTGCCGCTCGAGACGTTCGACGCGATCGGCCGTTACCGCACGACCGACCACGGCCTGCCGATCGACCCGAGCGGCGACTTCGACGGGGCGCCGGTGGCCGACGCGCGCGAGCTCGGCACGACCGTCAGCGCGAGCGACAAGGTCGCCCGATGCCTCGTCCGCAAGTACTACTCGTATGCAGCAGGCCACGAAGAGCGAGCCGTGGACGGCAGCGTGGTGAACACGCTGGCCACTTCGTTCGAGGCGTCGGGGTTCAAGCTGCGCGAGCTGGTCCTCGACGTCGTGACGAACAAGGCCTTCTCGACCGTCGCCCCCCAACCCTGAACGCACGGTGCCCTCCATGACCAAGAAAGCTTTGGACCGACGAACCGTACTCCGGGGCCTGCTGGCGACGGGCGCCGCCGTCACCATCCCGCTGCCGCTGCTGGAGATCATGCTGAACGAGAGCGGCACGGCGCTCGCCCAGCCGAGAACGCCGGTTGCGCCGCTCTACGTCACGTGGTTCTTCGGGAACGGCACGCTGCCCGGTCGCTGGAAGCCGGCGCGCACGGGCTCCGGCTCGGCGTGGGAGCTCAGCCCCCAGCTCCAGCCGCTCGCGGACCACAAGTCGTATCTCACGGTGATCAGCGGGCTCGAGAACAAGCTCGTGGTCTCCGGCTTCGAGCACCCCACGGGGTCGGCGGGGGCCACGACCGGCGCGCCGCTCAGCGGGAACGCCGTCCGGGCCCCGTCCATCGACCAGGTCGTCGCGGACCTCAACTCCGAGGGGGCGCCGTACCGCTCTCTCGAGGTGGGATTGACGCCGGCGACGCCGGGCGGCCCTCAGGACTCGCTGCACACGGTCTCGCACAAGGGGCCGAACTCGCGCAACAACCCGGAGTTCGATCCGAGGGCCGTGTTCAATCGGCTGTTCATGGGCGGCACGCCCGTGCCCAACGACGACGGGGCGGACCAGGCCGCGAAGCTCGCGAACGTCCGGAAGAGCGTGCTCGACTCGATCCTGCAAGACGGCGCGAGCCTGCAGCAGCGGCTCGGGGCGGCCGACAAGCAGCGCGTGGAGCAGCACCTCGAGTCGATCCGCGCCATCGAGCGGCGCCTCGAGACGACGACCTCCGGCGGCGGCACGCCGTCCGCGTGCAGCAGCCCCACGGCCCCCACCGCCGGCAAGGACTCGCAGAGCGAAGCGCCCCCGAAGGTGAACTCCGCCATGGTCGAGCTCTCGGCGCTCGCGCTCGCCTGCGAGCGGACCCGCGTGCTCTCGTTCATGTTCTCGCTCCCCGCCGCGCACGTCTACTACCGGCACCTCGCGCAGGACATGAACGACGACTTCCACGACACCATCTGCCACGGGGATGCCGGAGATCAATCGAGCCAGCCTCGCGTCGACAAGGGCGTGATCTACACGATGCGCTGCCTGAACGAGTTCTTGACGAAGCTCAAGAGCACGCCACACGGCAGCTCGAACCTGCTCGACAACACGCTCGTGTTCGTCACGTCCGACACCGCCTGGGGCAAGGTGCACACGAAGGCCGAATGGCCGGTGCTCCTTGCGGGGAAGGCCGGAGGCCGGCTGCGCGGCGACGAGCATCACAACTTCCCCGGCGACAACCTGAGCAAGGCGCTCCTGACGGTCGCCCAGATCATGGGCTCGAAGGCGACGGAGATCGGCCTCGACGCGGGGCGGGTCACGTCACCGCTCGCGGGCATCCAGGTCTGAGCGCGGCGTCGCCGCGCCTGGAAGAGGTGCTCTGTCAACGCCCGCGCGCCCGCGCGCTCGCCCACCTGCACGCGCCACCCCATCGTCCCCGGATCGAGGACAACCTACCTCGCGATCGAGCGGCCCGCTGCCGCGACACACGCCGACCGCGCCGCGAGCCAGCGGCGGCGACCGTCCACCTACGCTCGAAGAGTTGAATGGATATGCTTCGCTGCCGCTTCAGCGACCAAGGTGCTGGAGTAGACGGCCCGACCAGCGGCTGCGCTCGACGCTGCGCCCAGCCGCGTAGCGGGGCTGGACGGCTGGGCGCTCTCCGACTGATTCGCAAGTCGTCGTGCCATCGATTGAATCATGTCCTACGTTCTCTTGCAGGCGCGTCTCAAACGTAGGATACTGGCTCTATGAACTGGAGTCCTTCATCCGCTACACCGCGGCTCGTCTGCGCGAGCCGCACCGTCATCGATCACCCCCATCCCGGTCCCGATACCGCAGGTACGCGGAGCAGCTGCGCAATGCCGGCGATGGCTCTGCTTGCGCTCCTGCTTGCGGTCGCCGGATGCAGCAGCACCGAGACGGGCGGCGCGGGGGGGACCGGGGGAACCGCGGGAGCAGCGCCGGGCGATACCGGTACGCAGGCCGCCGCGTCGGGCCCGGGTGGCGGCGGTGGCGCAGGTGGCGGCGGCGGCTCGGGTGGCGGCGGTGGCGCGGGTGGCGGCGGCGGCGCGGGTGGCGGCGGCGGCGCGGGTGGTGGCGGCGGCGATGCCGCTCCCGATCTGGCCAGCTATGCGAGCGGGTTGGACAAGCTGTTTGTCGATGCCCAGTGCGACCCGTCGACGCCCTTGCCGCTGGCCCGCATGGCGACGTGCAATCATCCGCCCGGTACCCAGCGCATCGAGAAGCAGGTGACCTTCGGCGGCGACCCGGGCACGACGTACTCGGTCAAGCTGCGGGTGCGCGGGATCTGGGAGCCGACGGACATCGTGGGGGGGGAGATGCCCATGAAGCCGTTCATGATCGGCGGCAGCATTGGCCCCGGCGACGCCATCAATTACCAGCAATATTCGATCGAGGTGAGCGAGCCGCGCCAGACGTACTGGCTGAACAATTACCAGTACCGCGCTCACGACATTCACAAGGAGGACTACGAGGCGACGATCCAGGTCAACGGCGGCGCCATGGTCAAGGTGGTGATGAACGACGGCAACGAACGCCAGATCGCCAACTGGACCAAGGACTATTTCGAGGGGCTGCCACCGTACGACACGGCGCCGACCATCGGCCAGATGCTGCGCCTGGACGTTGTGTCGGTGAGCGAGTAGGGCGTATCGGCAAACCGGCTGCGCGCCCCGAACCGTCGCTCGCCTTCCCTCGAACCGCCGAGGATTACTGGGGCGGGCTCGCTAGCTTCGGGGCGCTCGCGACGGCTTGCCGACATGCCCGAGAGCGCTTTTTGCTTGGGTTTCAGGCAGACGTCTTTCGTCTTCCGTCTTCCGTCTTCCGTGCTCGTCTTCCGTGCTCGTCCTTCGTGCGCGTGCGCGTGCGCGATTCACCGGAGTCAGCGCGCACGCGCACGCGCACGGGGAAGACAGACGGAGACGAGAGACGTCTGCATCAAACCCAAGCGAAAACCGCTCTAGAGCGGTGCTCGGCCACGTCTGATACACGAGACACAGAGCGGCGGTCACCCGCACAGGAGACGGGCCCAGATCGGCGTTTTCGGCGCGGAAGCGCACTCCAGTGCGCTGAGCACCGAAAACGTCGAGGTGGGCCCGTATCCGAAGCGGGTGCCCGCCGCTCTAGCGAACGGCCTGCAACAAGCCGAGGCGATAC
Organism: Sorangium sp. So ce1153; assembly: GCF_051521595.1. Taxonomy (NCBI): domain Bacteria; kingdom Pseudomonadati; phylum Myxococcota; order Polyangiales; family Polyangiaceae; genus Sorangium; species Sorangium sp. So ce1153. The sequence continues at coordinate 7,908,517 of NZ_CP150361.1, read as the reverse complement.
GGGAGCTGCGAGTATTCGCCGCCCGAGCTCGGATTGCGCCCTTGATACAGGAACTTCAGGTTGCAGGTGTCGAGCGTCGCCGTTTCGTCGTTGCCGTCGCGCACCAGCTCGCCATGGCTGACGTCGTCGGTCCAGTCCGCCACGCCCGACGCGTAGGTGACGTTGTTTTGACCCGCGAACGGCGCGTTCCACGTATGCGCGAGCGGGGTCCACGCGCCATCGAGGCGATCCGCGGTGAATGAGCGATAGAACCTGGCGCCCGTCGGGCCGATGGCCTCGATGATCGTCAAGTACTTGTTCATGCCCTTGATCTTGTACGTGGAGCTCCCCTCGAAGAGGTTGTTACGATTCGAGTCCTGAAGGGCGACCGAGATCGGGCCAAACCCGCTGGGGAAATTCTGCACGGTGGTCTGGCTGCGGTACATCTTGCCGTCGTCGCCGGTGAAGAAGAGATAGCAGTTGGAGCTGTCGCAGATCACCCAGTAATCGATCGGCAGGCTGGGCATGCCGGCGGGCGTGGACGCGAAGAAATTCTGGGGTCTGGTCCAGGTCTCCGGGCGGCTCGGGTCGGTGGTCGTGGAGAACTGCGGCGGCTGCGATTGATAGATGAGGTACCACTTGTTGTGAGGCCTGAAGAAGAACATCTGCGGCGCGCACCGGTAGCCGCTGAAGCCAGCCGTGCGATCCATGTAGTATTGCGGGGCGGCCGCGGCCTGGGACCAGTCGGTGAAGTTCAGGTAGGTCATCTGCCAGTTCCCGGCGGTGTTCGCCGTGGTGGCGTAGATGTGCCATTTGTCGTTGAAGAAGGAGACCGTCGGATCTTTGATCGACACGATGTTGTGAGTCGAGTCGGATTTCGGGCTCACCAGCATGCCGCTCGACTGCCAGCGGAAGCTGGTGGGCAAGCCGCAACTTTCGCCGCCGCCGCTGCCGCCGCTGCCGCCGCTCCCGCCGGCCCCACCGGTGCCGCCGGTGCCGCCGGTGCCGCCGGTGCCGCCGGTGCCGCCGGTGCCGCCGGTTCCCGAGCTCACGGGCGTGAGTCGGAACTGCTGGTTGGTCCCGCCGTTGGACGCCCATTGAACCAAGGCGGTGCCGTCCGCGGTGCCGCGGGCGTAGACGTCCAGGGACTTGCCGCTGTTGCGTGCGGTGAGGCGCACGACGCCGGTGGCGACGTCCGTGAACGACCACTGCTGGTTCTCCCCGGTCCAGCAGGAGTATTGCTGGATGCGGGCGCCGTCGGCGGTGGAGGCGCCCGCGACGTCCAGGCAACGGTTGCTGTTGACGTTGCGGATGCGATAGTAGCCGCCGCCCGCCGATTCCATGCGGAACTGTTGCCGCGTCGAGCCGTTGCAGGTGGCGATCTGCATGGCCGCTGCGTCAGCGGTGCTGCCGCCAGCCACCTCGACGCACTTTCCACTCTGGACGCCGGTGAGCGTGTAGGTCGCCCCGGTGTCGATGGTGACGCTCTCAGCCAGCTCGTCGAACTCGTAGCCGTCTTCATCGAGCTGCTCGGCGGAGCCGCACGCAGCCGTGGCGGCGAGCGTCGTGACCAGCCACCATCGTCTAGATCGGATTCTCATCATTATCCCCTCTGTTCAAAGGCATGTGAAGCAGGAACCAAGACACATCGGAAGGCGCCCGGGATCGGCTGCGCGAGCTCTGGCTCCACGGGGAGACTCCGCCGACCTGCGGCCGAGCGGACGAGCCCGCGCAGCGATCTCCGGGCGCGCGATCTCAGTGACGCGCGCGCCGGCGCGCTCGGCGTCAGCGCCCCAGGTAGTTCATCAGCCAGGACATGGCGGGCCGCATCTGGCCGCTGCTGCTCATGAGTCCCGTGTTGGCCACCCACGTCTGGCCGGTGATGTACCCCCACAGCGTGACGCCTCTCACGCTCGGATGCTCGTAGAACATGGGGAACTGGCTCTGCATCACGTTGAGCTGCTGCGTGTCGTTCGCCAGGGCGATGTCGTACTCGGTGATGTAGACCGGTAGACCGGTGGCGGCGAGCCGGTCGAGGAAGCCCTTCACCGTGCTGGTCGGCATCGAGAACGCGGCGTGGGCCTGAGCGCCGATGCCGTCGATGGGAGCCCCTGCCGCCCGGATCCGATTGACGATGTTGATCGTGTTCTGATTGTCACCGCTGTACTCGATGTTGTTGTAGTCGTTGAGCAGCAGCTTGGCGTTCGGGCAGTACTGCCGCGCCCATTTGAACGCTTGCACGATCCAGTCGTAGCCGCTCGAGCCGGCGCCGCCGAGGGCGTTCATGTACGCCGGGGTGGTGTGCGGGGGCGGCTCGTTCACGACGTCGATGATGGCGACGTCGGGATAGCGCTGGCAGAACGCCTGGATCCACTCCTCGACCTCTGCGCGTTGCTCGCTCTGCGACAGACCGCCAATCCAGCCCGGCTGCTGGGCACCCCAGACCAGGGTGTGGCCCTTGTAGGGGATGCCGTTCTCGCGAGCGTAGTTCCGGACCCGGTCCATGCCGGCCCAGTTCATGACGTCTCGCGTGGGTTCGACGGAGCCCCACTTGCCCTCGTTCTCCGGGCTGAGCTGGTTCCAGTACCGGGCCAGATCCGATCGCACCGTCCCGCCGGTGGTGATGTTGCCGACGAACTTGCCGGTGGTGCCGCCGCCGGTGCCGCCGCCGCCGGTGCCGCCGCCCCCCGTGCCGCCGCCGCCGGTGCCGCCGCCGCCGCCGGCGCCGGTCCCGCCCGAGGTCACGGGCGTGAGTCGGAACTGCTGGTTGGTCCCGCCGTTGGACGCCCATTGAACCAAGGCGGTGCCGTCCGCGGTGCCGCGGGCGTAGACGTCCAGGGACTTGCCGCTGTTGCGTGCGGTGAGGCGCACGACGCCGGTGGCGACGTCCGTGAACGACCACTGCTGGTTCTCCCCGGTCCAGCAGGAGTACTGCTGGACGGCGGCGCCGTCGCTGGTGGAGGCGCCCGCGACGTCCAGACAACGGTTGCTGTTGACGTTGCGGATGCGATAGTAGCCGCCGCCCGCCGATTCCATGCGGAACTGTTGCCGCGTCGAGCCGTTGCAGGTGGCGATCTGCATGGCCGCTGCGTCAGCGGTGCTGCCGCCAGCCACGTCGACGCACTTTCCGCTCTGGACGCCGACGAGCGTGTAGGTCGCCGCTGTATCGATGGTGACGCTCTCGGCTGACTCGTCGAGCTCGTAGCCGTCTTCATCGGCCTGCTCGGCAGAGATGCACGCGCTGAGCGCGAGCACGGTCAGCAGGGGCCATCGTTCAAATCGCATTCTCATAAGGTTCTCCTGTACCCAAGCGGGCATGTCGTAGGCTGTAGCGTGAAAGCGGCCCCTTCGACCCATGGACGAGTTGCTGATGCAGCGTCGCTTTTTCATGGGGCCGGATCACGTGGCAACATGTTCTGTCAACCCAGGGCAGCTCCCGCATTTGGGGCTTGACGTCTCCGAGGCGTTTGAACTCCTTCTCCCCCCATCGCGCCGGTCGAGGTGTGCCTGGACCAGTCCGGCGAGAGCGCCGGCATGGAAGCTGGGAAGGCCGAACGTCGTCTCGTTGACATCGCGTCTCGTTCGAATGGCTCGGTCAGCTCCGCGTGCGACCGGGCGCAGCGCCGTGGGCGTGCGGGTCGCCGTGAAGACGAGACCTCGCACCCAGCGCTGCTGAGGCGCGACCGCGATGTTCGCGGGCTCACCGTTGCTCGCGCCCGTGACAACCGAGCGAGCGCAACCGAGGGCCGAGATCGACCGGCTGACGAAGGTCTCGGTGCATGACCGCCCTTCCGAAACGAAGCAAAAGAATACCGACGAGGGTCAATGTGAACGCTCACATCACGAATGTCAACTCCTGAAGACTGTTGAACGTAGATTGCCCGTTCGATGTCGAGATAGGTTGTTGATACGGTGTCGCTTTTCCAGGGAGACCGGATCGCATAGACAGTCTTTTGTGAATCCAGGGCAGGTCACGCAGTCGAGACTTGACGTCTCCGAAGCGTTTGAGCTGCCCTCTCCCTCTCCACATCGGACTTCCTTCTCCCACATCAGACTTCCCTGTCTCCCCTACAGTGGACTTCCTTCTCCCCCTACAAGCGCGAGCTGCACCGCGCGCCCTGGTGGGGTCGCCGCGCAGGCCCTGAGCGCGGCCAGCTTCCAGACGTCCTTCTGCAACAACGCCGGCCTCGGCTTCGACTTTTGCTGGACCGGCAGCTCCGTCGTCCGCACCACCGAGATCTCGAGCGTCAACTGGCCCCACGCGGACGCGGACGCGGACGCGATCTCGGGCTCGATCCAGATGACCGTGTCTTACCGGAACACCTGGGACAACTGGATCGTGGTGTTCGACCAGACCGTCTCCTCGGCAGGGGGCGTGACCCTGTACCAGACCCTGAACAACGACAGGTACCGGGTCACCATCTCCAGTGTGTCCGCCGGCGACATCTACCACCTCGCGGTTCACGGCGATCGGTAGACCGCCGGCGCCGCAGCCTCCTGCGGTCGCGCGCTCGGCCGCCGGGCGATCCTGAGCCCTGTCCAGGGTCCCGCCGGACCCGAGATTGCGACAGCCGCGCTGGCGAACCAGCTCCTCTCACCAGGGCGCGATCCCGGCGGGGAGGATAGGATGGGGGAAGATGGAGCCCATCTATGTCCTGCTGGTCATCTCGGCATACGCGGGGATCGCGATGGTCGGGCAGGTGCACGACGGGGCAAGGCGGGCAGCCGAGGCCCGCTGGCGGGTCGCCCGGCCGATCTGGGAGCGCGCCGCGGCCCTCGTCGGCGGCGAGTTCAAGTCAGGGCCGGACAAGTGGGGAGCTCCCCGGATGCAGATCTCGGCGGTGATCGAGAACGTCGCGCTGCTGGTCGACCACGGCATCGATGAGGACGACGTGTCCGGCGCGCCGTACCACACCCGCATCACCAGCACGGCGCGGAACCCGTCGGGCCTCTGGCTCCGGGTCCACGAGCAGCGGCTGCGCCGGGCAAGCGGCGGGGCCTTCCGGGCGCAGCAGGTGGACGTCGGCGATCCGGCGCTGGACGGCGCCCTCGTCGTCAAGGCCAGCATCCCGGCGCTCGCGCGCTGGTGGCTCGCTCCGCCGCTGCGCGAGGCGCTCCGCGCGGCCTCCGACTACCAGATCACGCTCGAGTCGCACCGGCTCACCGCCGTGCGCGCCGGGCTGGAGGACGACGCGGAGAAGCTCGTGCGCGCCATCCGCGCCGCCGCGCTCGTCGCCGGCCGCGGCCGGGTGCTCACGAGAGAGCTGCGGGCGCTCTCGCACGAGCTCGGCGGGCGCCTCCTCTACGGCGCCAACCCCGCCTCGTCCGAAGGCGAGATGACCATCGAGGTCGAGCACCGCAGCCGGCTGCTCACCGTGGAGTTCGGCCGGGGAGGGAAGAAGGGCGCGTTCAGCACCCGCGTCCGCGTGGCCCGCGCCGCGTCGCCCTCGGAGCGATTCACCCTCAGGCGCCGGCCGAGACGCGGCTCGGGCCGGGGGGCGCAAGAGCCGTCCGGCGACGACGCCCTGCGCCGGGCCTACGAGCTCCTGGCGGACGCGCCCGACCGGGTGGCCCAGCGCCTCGGCGACGAGCTGCGGCGCGAGATCGCCGCGCTCCGACCGGCGGCGGTCGTGGGCGACGAGGCCGCGGTCACGCTCGTCTTCGGCCAGATCGAGACGGGGCGCGACCGGCTCGAGCGCGCGATCGCGATCGTCTCCGCGCTCGCGGCGCCGAGCCCGCACGGGCCGTATCGCTGATCGCCCCGCGCGGCGTCCGGCCGTGCCGCCCGAGGAGGCCACCGGACCGGAGATCCCGCATGACGTTCGCGACCCTGAGCTTCCTCCAGTGGCTGGCGATTGCGGGCGGGATCCTCCTCGTCATGGCGCTCGCGTCCGCGCACGTGAAGCGGCTGCCGGTCTCGTCGTCGCTCATCTACGTCGGCCTCGGCTGGCTCATGGGCCCGCAGGCGCTCGGCTGGATCCGCATCGATCTCGAGGAAGGCAGCGCCTGGTTCGAGCGGCTGACGGAGGTCGCCGTCATCATCTCGCTGTTCATCGGGGGGCTGAAGCTGCGGCTGTCCCCGCGCGACCCCTCGTGGTCGGCGGCCTACCGCCTCGCCGGCCCCCTCATGCTCGTGTGCATCGCCGGCGTCGCCGCCGTCGCGCACCTGCTCCTCGGGCTCGACCCGCCGCACGCGCTGCTCCTCGCCGCGATCGTCGCGCCCACGGATCCGGTCCTGGCCAGCGCTGTCTCGGTCGGCCACGCCGCGGACAGGGACCGCATGCGGTACGGTCTCTCCGGGGAGGCGGGCCTGAACGACGGCATGGCCTTCCCGTTCGTGGTGCTCGCGCTCAGCTGGATGGACCAGGGCGGCGCCGGCGCCTGGGTCCTGCGCTGGGCGCTCGTCAAGCTCGCCTGGGCGGTGCCGGCGGCGCTCGCGCTGGGGGTATCTCCTCGGGGTCCGCGTCGGGCGCTGGGCGATCCGCCTCCGGAGCCGCCAACGCGACACGGAGGCGCCCAGCGACTTCCTCGCGCTGGCGCTCATCGCGCTGTCGTACGTCGCGGCCCAGCTCCTCGGCGCCTGGGGGTTCCTCGCGGTGTTCGCCGCGGGCGTGGGGCTGCGGCGGGCGGAGCTCAAGGTCGTCGCCGAGACGCCTCACCCGGAGGCCGCGCCCCGCGCGTCGCGCCCGGACGCCCCGCACCCGCCGGCGGAGCACCTGGTCCGCGCGCGCGTGGAGCCCGAGGCGATCGCCGAGCCGGCCGTCGCCGCCGGCGTGCTCGTCGCGGAGACGATCTCGTTCGGCGCGACCGCCGAGCGGCTGCTCGAGGTCGCCCTCGTCACGCTCGTCGGCGTCCTCGTGGGCCCTTCCTGGAGCGCGCGCTCGCTCCTCGTCGCCGCCTTCCTGCTCGTCCTGCTGCGCCCCGTGGCCACGCGATGGCTCCTCTCCGGGACGGCCACGTCCCCTCATCAACGCTGGCTGATGGGATGGTTCGGCATCCGCGGGATCGGGAGCCTCTATTACCTCGCCTACGCGCTGAACCACGGCCTGTCCGGCGGCGCCGCTCGCGACGTCATCTCGCTCACGCTCTCGATCGTCACGGTGAGCATCGTGCTGCACGGCATCACCGCGACCCCGCTGCTCAACCGCTATCAGGCGACGCTGAGGGCCCGGGGGCGCTCCACGCCCGGTGATCCTCGGACAGGCGCGCCGGTGTCGCGGGGCGCCGAGCCCTGAGGTGCCCGGCGCCGGGCGACACCGGCGCGAGCGCTCCATGGAGCGCTGCAGGCCGGCGGGGCATGGTAGATCGTCGACCTGGGGTATGCAGGCACAGGTCGATTTCCCGGCGCCTCCGCTGCGTGCGTCCTCCCGCGGGCGGAGAGGGGCAGCATGAGCGCGGCGCGCGACGAGCCGACGACGCTGGTCCGCACCCAGCGGCGCGCCGGCTCCGGCGCCGAGCCGCGGCCGTTCCTGTTCCTCGTCTTGCAGTGCCAGCGGCCGCTGGATCCGCCCGCGCGGTTGCCGCTCGACGGGATCGACGAGGTGCGGTTCGGGCGAGGCCCGGTGCGCTCGATCCACCGGCGGAGCGAGGGCGAGCGGGCGCTCCTCGACGTGCGCCTCGAGGACGGGTGGGTGTCGTCCCGGCACGCGCGGATCACGCGCGACGGCGGCCGGCTCCTCCTGGAGGACCTCGGCTCGACGAACGGCACCTTCGTGAACGGCGTGGCCCGGAAGAGCGCGCCGCTCGCCGAGGGGGACCTGATCGAGCTCGGGCACACGTTCTTCCTGTTCCGCGAGGTCGCCGCGCCGGACGAGGACCCGGGCGACGCGGCGCCGGGGCCGGGCCAGCCGCTCGGCCTCGCCACCTTCTCGCCCGCGCTGGCCGAGCGGTTCGCGGCGCTCCGGGCGGTCGCGCCCGCCAACATCCCCGTGGTCCTCCAGGGCGAGAGCGGCACCGGCAAGGAGGTCATCGCGCGCGCCCTCCACGCGCTCTCGGGCCGCCCGGGCCCGTTCGTCGCCATCAACTGCGGCGCCCTGCCCGACAGCCTCATCGAGTCCGAGCTGTTCGGCCACAGGAAGGGCGCCTTCTCCGGCGCGGCGGAGGACCGGCCCGGCCTGGTCCGCGCCGCGGACAAGGGCACGCTCTTCCTCGACGAGATCGGCGACCTGCCCGCGACGTCGCAGACCGCGTTCCTGCGCGTGCTGCAGGAGTCGGAGGTCGTCGCGGTCGGCGCGACGCGGCCGGTGAAGGTCGACCTGCGCGTCGTGGTGGCCACGCACCGCGATCTGCCGGCGATGGTGGAGGGCGGCGATTTCCGGGGCGATCTCTTCGCGCGCCTGTCGGGCTTCGTGCTCGAGCTGCCGCCCCTGCGCAAGCGCCGGGAGGACCTCGGCCTGCTGATCGCCGCCCTGCTCCGCCGCGCCGCCCCGGACCGCGCCGCGGACATCGCGATGAGCTGCGAGGCGGCGCGCGCGCTCCTGCTGCGCGAGTGGCGGCTCAACGTCCGCGAGCTGGAGAAGTGCCTGGCGACCGCGATCGTGCTGGCGGGGAGCGGCAGGGTGGAGCTCGATCACCTGCCGCCGCCCGCCGGGATGACGCGCACCCCGACCGAGCTCCCGAGGCTCGACGCCCAGCCCGGCGAGCCGCAGCGGCCAGCGGCGCCCGCGGCGGAGGACCAGGAGCGGCGCGAGGAGGAGCGGCGCGAGGCGCTGATCCGCCTCTTCCGCGAGCACCGGGGGAACGTCAGCGCCGTGGCGCGGGCGATGGGCAAGGGGCGGACGCAGATCCACCGCTGGATCGCGCGCTACGGCATCGAGCCCGCCGACTACCGGGAACGCGAAGGAGGCTGAGCGCCCGGCCGGACGGCCGGGCGCCGGCAGGGCGGCCGCCGCTCAAGGGCAGAGCGGCGCGTCGACGAACACCGCGCCGGACACCATCCGCGCAAACGGGGAGTCCCGGATGACGTCCGACGGGTGGTTGAGATAGACCGTGATCGGATGGTGCCATGTGCCCCCGCCGCTGCCTTTGCACTCCTGGAAATCGCCGTCGCCCTCCACGAGCACACCGTCGGCGACGGAGCATTGGTCGAGCGGCGGACAGTCCTTGAAGGCGTGCGCGTCGCCGCAGGCGCCCACCGAGGTCGCGGCGCAGTCTTTTTCCTCGCCGGCGCCGGCGCAGAGGCGGTGCTCCACGTAGGCTGCCTGATCGGTCCAGTATTCGCCCGTGCAGGCGAAGGCGTGTCGAAACACGGACTGCCCGGAGGCCCGGGCACCATGGAACTCGCCGTCTGCGGTCACCTCGTTCATGCCCTCCTCGAGCAGATCGTTGAGCGGGTGATCTCCCCAGAAGCTCCCGTAGAACGCGCCCTCGCGCCAGCGAAAGACGGTCGCCTCCGGCGCCGGATACTCCGCGGCTTTGAACGATGCCGCGAGGATCGAGACGGCGCCGGGCGGCGGCGTGGGGAGCGGCTGCACTTCGCTCGCGACGCTGAAGCGCGCGTGCCGCGGGAGCGTCGCGGCGAGCGCCTTCCCCGGACCCAGGGCGCCGGCGCCGACGCTCGTCCGCGGGCCGCTCATGACGCTGAAGTGGCCGCTGACGGGGCAGACGAAGTGGAGCGCGGGCTCGCTGCGCCCGCTGCAGCGCACCGCGCGCGGCTCGATGTGGTCGGGTGAGCCGCTGTCGCAGCCGCGGATGCCGCTGCAGACGCGAACGACCGTGTCGCCGGGGGAAAGCCCCTCGGCGCTCGACGGGTCGGCATCGCAGTCGCCCAGGGGCTCGGTGCCGGCGCCGACGTACACGTACGAGCCCGGGGTGCAGGAGCCGACGTGCCCGGGCGTCCAGCCGCAGTCGCGCGATTCGCCCGAGATCTCGGTCTTGCACCGCGCAAAGCTCGGGATCGCGTCGCCGTCCTCCGTGACGGTCACCACGCGCACGGACGGCGCCGGCGTGAGGAGACCGGGCCGATGCTCCGGGAAAGCCTGGCCCCGCAGCGAGAGGGTGACGTTGCGGCCCAGGGCGTTCACCCGCGAGAGCAGGCACGCCGTGGTGAGCTGACGGCACTTCGGCCCCACCGGGCCCGTGGCCCACGGTGGGCAGAGCCCGATCTCGCCGGGAAACCTGTACTCCTCGCCCGTCGACGTGTCGGTGTACGAGACGCTCTGGCCCTCCTCCAGGGCGCAGGAGACGAGATAGCGCATCACCTCGCGCGTGGGCTCGTGACGGAGCTGGTAGCGGAGCTCGGGCTCACCGCCGATGTCGGCGTAGCTCTCGGTCGCGAGCGGGACTCTCACCATGACGGGATTGGCGCGCACGTTGGTGATCAGCGCGTTGCGGGTGAGCGCCTCGGCGGAGAGGCCATTGGCATACACGCCCTGCACCGCCTCTGCCCACGACGCCACCAGGTCGACGGCCGACGCGGTGCCGGCCGGCCCGGTGGTGGCCGGCCCGACGGTGGACGATCCGGTGCCGGCCCCGCGCGCCGAGATCGGCGGCTGGTCGAGCGAGGGAGCGTCGCCGCCGGCGACGGCGCAGCCCGCGCCGGCGATCGAGAGCCCGAGACAGGACACAAGCAACCCAGGGATCCGGTAGATCTTCACGCGGTCAGATTCCTTTCTTCGTCCCGGCAAGCCGGCTGACCGGTTCACGCGGTGGCGGTCGCTCCCGGCGCGAGGAGCGCGCGCTCGAGCTCGTCGAACCGCCGCTCCCAGAAGCCCGCCGAGACCGCCCTCGCCTCCTCCAGGAACACGAGCGCCTCGCCCGCGGCGCCCGCCCGGAGGGCCGAGAGGACCGCGGCGTGGAGCGCCTCGGCGTGCTCATGGAGGATCGCGGTGTGCCGCGCCTCCTGTACGAGCGCGCGCCACGCCGCAGCGTCGAACCGACCGGCTGGCCGGTCGTCCAGGGCTTGGTGCACCAGGCGTGCCAGCGTCCGGGCACAGGGGGTGAGATCGATGTCGGGGACGCTCGCGCGGGCCTCGGCCAGGTGGCGGGCCGCCTCGTCGTGCTCGCCGCGGGCGAGATGGATGCGGGCGAGGAGGAGGGCGTCGTCCGGCGAAGGGCGCTGGTTGAAGAAGCGCCGCTGGAGGTCGAGGCAGCGGCGCGCGAGGGGAAGGGCCTCGTCCAGCGCGCCCATCCAGTAGCGCAGCTCGGACAGGTTCAGCGTGGCCCAGCGCTCGAGCTGGGCGTGGCCGAGCTCGCGGGCGAGGCGGACCGCCTCCCGCTGGTCCTCGAGCGCGCGGCCCTCGTCGCGCCGCTTCACCCACATGAAGAGCCGGTTGATGTAGGCGGCGCAGAGGTGGAAGACGTCGCCGGCGCGCAGGCAGGCGTCGACGACGGCCTCGCCATGGCGCTCGGCCTCGTCGAGGCGGCCGGCCACAGAGAGCGAGCCGACCAGCAGCAGCCGCGCGATGACGTGCGCCTCGTGGTCGCCGAGGGCGAGCGCGCCGCGGGCGGCCTGCTCCAGCTTGGGGATCCCTTCGTCGACGCGCTGGCCGCGGCAGTCCGAGCGGCCGCTCGCGAGCAGGCAGCGCGCGTCGAGGCGGGCGTCGCCGAGGCCGGCGCAGAGCTCCGCCGCGCGCGCGGCGGCCGCCGCGGAGGCGGGGAAGTCCTCGAGCCAGTCGAGCGCGGTCGCCTCCTCGAGGAGGAGCTCGGCCGCGCGGCGCCGGTCGCCGGCGGCCTCGGCGAGCGCTCGGGCGGCGCGCAGATCGGCCAGCGACTCGCGGAGGCGCTGCAGGCGGTAGCGCGCCCGGCCGCGGCCGGCGAGCGCCCGGCCGCGGGCCGCGGCGTCGCCGCCGTCGCCGCCGTTGAGCAGGCGCAGGGCCGCGGTGAAGCGCTGCTCGGCCTCGACGACGTCGTGCCGGGCGAGCGCCTCCTCCGCGAGCTCAGCGTGCGCCTCCGCAGCGGCGGCCGCGTCGCCCGCGGCCGCGGCGTGGTGGGCGATCCGGGCGCGCGACCCCGCGGCGGGCGGCGCGCGCATGAGGCGCCGGAGGACGGCGGCGTGCAGCGCGCGGCGGCGGGCGGGCGGGATGCACGCCTCGACGGCCTCGCGCAGGAGCGGGTGCCGGAAGGCGTACCGCGGCGGCGACGCCGGGAGCGCGACGAGCACGCCGGCCCGGGCGAGGCGGGCGAGGCCGACGCCGGCGTCCAGCGCGCCGGTCGGCGGCGGCGCGCCCGGGGCGTCGAGCGCGGCCTCGAGCTCGGCCGGGGACAGGTCGTCGCCGAGAATCGCCGCGCGCTCGAGCAGGTCCACGAGCGGCGGCGGCAGGGCCGCGAGCGCGCGCGCGGCGAGGCGCTCGCCGAGCGGCGCGGCGGAGAGAGAGAGCAGCTCGTCCGGCGCGAGGGTCCAGCCGTCGCCGCCGCGGGCGCGCCGGATGGCGCCGCCGACCCGCAGGGCGCAGGCGACCTCCACGAGATCGCGCGGGACGCCGCGCCCGAGCGCGCGCAGGTGGTCGAGCACGGCGCGCGGGACGAACTCCACCGGGCGAAGGTGGTCCTGGAGCAGCGCGCCCGCGGCCTCGGCGTCGAGCGGGCCGAGGTCGAGATCGAGGCGGCGGGCGGCGCGCTCGCCCAGGCCCGGACGGAGCGACGCGATCGACGGCCGGGCCGCGAGCACGATCGCGAGGCGCGCCGGGCTGCCGTCCGCGGTGGCCAGCTCGATCGCGTCGAGCGCGGCCGCGTCCGCGAGGTCGGCGTCGTCGAGCAGCAGCGCGAGCGGCGCGGCGGCCGTGAGGGCGGCGGCGAGCGCCCGGGCCTCGGCGTGGCGGCGCGCGCCCGCCGCCTCCAGCAGGGGCGCGGCCGCGGGATCGCGGCCGGCCATGCGGCCGAAGGCGAGCCCCACGGCCGGCCACGCGCGGGCGGCCTCCAGCGCGCCCAGGCGGCGCGCGAGCGCCGCGTCGACGGTGGCGTCGAGCGCGCCGCTGTCCGGGAGGTCCAGGGCGGCCCGCAGGAGGGCGACGAGGGTCGCGCCGCGCTCGGCGGCTTCCGGCCGGAGCGCCGCCGCGGCGTGCACGGTCGCGCCGCCGGCGCGGAGCGCCGCCGCGAGGGCGTCGAGGAAGCGGGTCTTGCCGTGCCCCTCGGCGCCGAGCGCGACCACGAGCGCCGGCCCGCCGCCGTCGAGCGCCTCCCTCACGGCCGCGAGGGCCGCGGCGAGCGCGGCGTCGCGGCCGCGCAGGGCGGCCTCGCCGGGCTCGTCCGGGGGCGCGCCGTGATGAGCGGGCGGCGTGTCGAGATGATCGGGCGGCGCGCCGTCCGGGCCCTCCGCGAGCGCGCGCTGCGCCTCGGCTGTGAGGACCGCCGGCGGCGCGGCGCCGGCGTCGCCCGCGGTCGCCGCGCCGGACCCCCACGTTCCGGCGGTCTCCAGCGCGGTGCCCGCGAGCGTGACGCCGTGCGCGCCCTCGCGCACGCGGAGCGGCGCCACGTGGACCACGAGGGGCGGCTCCGCCAGTCCGGCAACGACGAGGTGCCGGGCCGACCGCACCGCCGCGCGCACCCCGTCGGCCGGCGCCTCGGCGGCGGGGAAGGCGAGCACGGTGTTTTCCCCGCGAAAGCGCGCCAGGATGCCGCCCTCCGCGCGGGCTATGTCGACGAGCGCACCGGTGCGCTCGCGCGCGCGGACGGCGAGCAGCGCCACGGGTCGACGCTGGCCGAGGGGAGGGGAGCGCGCGTCGGAGCTGGCCGTGCGCGCGTCGGAGCTGGCCGTGCGCGCGTCGGAGCTGGCAGCGCGCGCGTCGGAGCTGGCCGTGCGCGCGTCGGAGCTGACAGCGCGCGCCTCCGACGAGACAGCGCGCCCGCCGGCCGAGGCGACGCGCGCCCCGAGCGCCGCCGCGAGCGCGCGCGCCACGTCGCTCGCGCGGGCCGGGCGGGCCTCCGGATCCTTCGCCAGGCAGCGCAGGACGGCCTCATCGGCGGCCGGCGGGAGCGGCGCGAACGACGAGGGCGGGTCGGGCCGGCGCGCCACGTGGGCCTGCCGCACCTCGGCCGGCTCCCCCACGAACGGCGGCCGGCCGGTGAGCAGCTCGAAGATCATCGCGCCGAGCGCGTAGATATCCGCCCGCGGGTCCACGCCGCCCGCGCCGAGGCACTGCTCCGGCGCCATGTACGTCGCCGTCCCGAGGATGGCGCCGGTGCGCGTCAGATCGGGCCCGAGCGCGCCCTCCGCGCCGTCCGCGTCGCGCGCGCCCCGCGAGAGCGCCGCGAGGCCGAAGTCGATCAGCGCGACCTCTCCCCCGGGCCGCAGCCACACGTTCTCGGGCTTCAGGTCGCGGTGGACGAGGCCGGCGTCGTGCACCGCGTCGAGCGCCGCCGCGATCGCGCGCGCGAGCGTCGCGGCCTCGTCGAGCGGCATCGCGCCCGCGCCCGGCAGCTCCGCGAGGCGCGACGCGAGCGAGCTGCCCGGGAGCCGCTCCAGCGCGAGGAACGGCCGGAGGTCGGCGGCGCGACCGCGGCCGAGCAGCGCGGGCGCCCGTGGGGGCGCGAGGCGCCCGAGCGCCGCGGCCTCGCGCGCGATCCGGCCGTCGTCCTGCCGCCGCGCCACCTTGAGCGCCACGGCGCGGCCGTCGCCCTCGCGCGTCGCCGCGTAGACGCGCGCGAACCCGCCCTGCCCGAGCATCTGTTCGACGCGGAACCCCGGGACCTGCGGGGGCGGATCCGGATCGCTCGCCTCGGTTGCGACGCTCACCGACGGCGCCGGCGGTGCTGTCAGGGCGTGCTCCGGGCACGCGGCGCCGGTCTGCGCGGGGAGGCGGCGATGGCACTCGGAGCAGCGCATGGGGCGCGAGTATACTGGGGTGGGTTGCCATGCTGCCGACTGCCGAGCTCACCCCCGAAGAGACCGCCGTCATCTCGGGTCGCCCGCAGGAGCTGGAGACGATCGCCGCCGCCGACGCGCTCCCCGCCGGCGCGGTGGTCGCGGGGTATTTGCTCGACGAGGTGCGCCTCGCGGGCGGCTTCGGCGTCGTGCACCGCGCCTGGCCGCTCGAGGGCGGCGCGGCGGTCGCGCTGAAGGTGCTCCGCCGCGAGCTGTCGCTCCTGCCGGCGATGCTCCGGCGCTTCCAGCAGGAGGCGGAGGTGCTCGCGCGGCTCAGGCACCCGGCGATCGTCGAGATCCGCGGCGTCGGCGCCGTCGACGACGGCCGGCCCTACATCGCGATGGAGTGGCTCGAGGGCCGGAGCCTCGCGGCCGAGCTGCGCGCGCGGGGCGCCTTCTCGCCGGCCGAGGCGGTCGCGCTGCTCGAGGAGATCGGCGGCGCGCTCGCGGCCGCGCACGCGATCGGCGTCGTGCACCGCGACGTGAAGGCCCAGAACGTCATGGTCCGCGGCGGGCTGTTCGACGGCGTCGCCGCCCGGGGCGGCGCGCGGGGCGTGAAGCTGGTCGATTTCGGCATCGCCAAGCTGCTCCAGCCCCCGGGCGGCGCGCGCGGCGGCAAGAGCAGCAGCCTGATCCTCGGCACGCCGCTCACGATGGCGCCCGAGCAGATCCTGGGAGGCGCGGTGGACGAGCGCACGGACATCTACGCGGTGGGCCTGCTCGCCTACCAGCTCGTGACGGCCGAGCTGCCGTTCCAGGGCGCCAACGCGGTCGAGACCGAGGAGATGCACCTGCGCGCGCCGCCGCCCCTCCCGAGCGAGCGCGCGCCCGTGTCGGCCACGTTCGACGCCGTGGTCCGCCGCTGCCTCGCGAAGGCGCCGGCGGACCGGTACGCGAGCGTGCCCGAGCTGCTCGCGGCGCTGCGCGGGGCGGTCTCCGCGGCGCGCGTCGAAGCGCCGTGTGTCGGCGCGCCGGCGCGCGCGGGCGTGGACGAGCGCGCGCGGCGCGGGCCGAGCACCGCGCTGCTCGTCGAGGCCGGGCTGGCCGCGCAGGACGACGCGGGCGACGAGGAGCTCGCTGACGTCGAGCGGCTGCTGCAGGCCGCGCGGGCGGCGCTCTCCCGGATCGGGGCGACGCTCGTCGTCGAGAGCGCCGACGCGCTGCTCGCGACGCTGCCCGCGCCCTACGAGGGCGCTCCGGACCGGGCGCTCGGCTGGGTGCTCGGGCTCTGGGCGGAGCTCGGCGCGCGGGCCGGCGCGAGCCCCGAGGTCCACCCGCGCCTGGCGCTGCACGCGGCCACGCCCGAGGCGCTGCGCCGCTGGGCGCCCGGCCCGACCGGGGCGGGCGTGTTCGTCACCGACGCGTTCGCCGAGGGGCTCGCCGGGAAGGCCGAGGCCGCGACGCGTCCGGCCGTGGGCGGCGCGCTGCGCCGGGTGTCACCCTGAGCGGTGTCGCCTTGTGAGCGGTGTCGCCCTGTACGGGCGCGCGCTGCCACTGCCCCTGCCACAGGGGGTGTGACAGGGGGCGGTGTGACGGGGGGCGGTGTGACGGGGGGCGGCCGGCGTGTGGCAGGCGGGGCGCCTGCGGGGTGCTGTCGTGCCGAGAGCGCGGCGAGGTCCGCCGGGGGGCGCCGCGCGTCGTCTCGCAGGCTTTCGGCGTCGAGGGCCGCGCCTTTCGGCGTCGAGGGCCGCGTCCGCGCGGCGCGCGATGCTGCCTGATGGCCATCAGCGCATGTCGCGGCGTCGCATTCCTCTGGGCGCTGGCAAGGCGCTTGCGATGGCGCCCCGGCGCGAGGCGCCGCCGCGACCGGACCAGTCCTGGCCCGCCGGGCGGTCGGCGCCTCTGCCTCGACAACAAGATATCCGAGGAGACATCGCCATGCGCATGGTTCGCTTTGCATTCGCGCTCTTCACCCTGTCCGCGGCCGGCTGCGCCGTCGACGCGGCCGACCCTGATCTCGCGGTGGACGCCCCGAACCTCTCGGAGAACTGGACCGTCAGTAGCTTCACGACCCCCCGGAGCTGGAGCTCGGGCCTGGTCGGCACCGCCTCGGGGTACATTCACTGCAACACCGACTACGGTGAAGGATACATGTTGACTGACCTCAGCGTGAACGAGGAGCCCCTCGCCAATCCTGCCGAGTTCATCGCCAGCATGAACGGCGTGTGCCGGGAGTTCGACCTCCCGGATATCGCCCTTCCGCGGACCGGCACTTACGCGTACGCGGCCATCTCCGCCGCGCCGAGCCGCCCCGGCCTGCACTGGACTCATGTCCCCGCGAACGACTCCTATCCCATCGGCTTGCAGCTCAGGGTGGATCCCATTCCCAGCCCCTACGTGAAAGACGTGCGCATCATGTACGCTCACAAGGACGCGACCGGGATGGCCCTCGACGTCGCCGCGCCTTCCTTCACGCCCTGGGCGATCGGTTACGCCGGGAACGTCGTGAGCCTGAACTGCCCGGCGAAGCAGGTGATGGCGGGGCTGGACCTCGACTACGACCCGGGCTCGGGGCAGATCCGGTTCCTGGAGATCCACTGCCGAGAGCTGAGCTGGCCCTGAGAGACCCCGCCGGCCGCCGCGTCCGCCGGAGGCTCGGCCTCCGGCGGCGCCGGGCCGGAGCGGCGGCCGCTATCTTTCCGCGGTGCGATCGTGCACCCTCGCCGCGAGGGTGCATGAGGGGCGAGCCGAGATCCGGCGGTGACTTCGGGCGGACGACAGGGCCGGACGGCATGAGGACATGACGACTCCGCTGCGCCCCGAGGAAGCGCTCGCGAGCCTGCGTCGCGCGGGGCTCGCGACACAGGTCGACGCCGCGGCGTTCGCGGCCGCGTGCGACGAGGAGCGCGCCGGCGCGCCGCTCGACGCCGAGGTCGCGCTCTCGGCGCTGGCGTCGCTCTACGGCGTGCGCGGTCCCTCGGAGGCGAGCGCCCCTGACGGCGCGTTCGCGGTGGACGAGCACGCCGCGGCCGATCCGGCGGTCCTCGCGGCCGTGTGGCTCGCCTTCGAGCGCTGGCTCGGTCGCCCGATCCCTGTCGCGGTGGCGACCGACCTCGACGAGCTCGTCTCGTACGCGGGCGACATGTTCTTTCTTGGCCGGCACGCTGGCGCCGAGGGGGAGGCGCCGTGTCTCTACTCGATCGACGGCTGGCGCACGCGCGACGACGCGTCGTTCTCGCTCTTCGCGCTGCGGCGCGATGGCGAGCCCCTCTATGCGCTCGGCGTGGCGGTCCAGTTCCACGTGCACCCGGACACGGAGGCCGCGGCCGCGGGCATCTTCCGCCTGGACGGGCTCACGGAGAGCTACCGCGAGCACGCCCCGGCGTGCGCCGTTTGCCGCGACAACCTCCGGCGAGCCGCCGACCGGGGCGTCCTGCCCGACGAGTTCCGGCCGCTCCTCGACGGCTGACAGGACGCCTGCGCGACCGCGGCTGACGAGGCGCCAGCGCGACAGCGGTCGCTGCCGAGGCGCCAGCGCGACCGCGGCGCGACGGCCATTCACGGGGAAACCGACGGCGGGGGGCCGTCGGCGACCCGCGCCCTACCGCTCCAGGAACCGCGCTGGCAAGGCCTGCGCGGCGTCCACGGCGCGACCGGCCGCGCGCGCCGCGCCGCGGAGGGCCTCCTCCGCCCCGCGCGCGCCGGCGCTCCCGGACGATCCCCAGAGGAGGTATGCCGCGATCGCCACCCCGATCGCCGCCGCGACGCCTGCCGCCGCGAGGCGCCCGCGCCGCGCCCGCGCCGCGGCAGGCCCCTTGAGCGGCGCCCCGGCCGCGGCCACGAAGGCCGACACCATCGCCTCCACGCTCGGGAACCGCTCTGAAGGGCTGATGGCGAACGCGCGCGCGAACCACGCCTCCAGCGCGGGCGGCGCCCCCGGGCACACCGTTGTCAGCGGCGGTCGCGCGCCGACGAGGATGGACGCGAGCACGGCGGCCAGGTTGCGGCCCGGGAACGGCTGCTGCCCGGTCAGCGCCTCGTGCGCGACGACCGCGAGCGACCACATGTCGAGGTGCGGGCCCGCCTGCCCGTCGCACGTGTGCTCCGGGCTCAGGTAGGCCGGCGTGCCCAGCACCACGCCGTCCGCCGTCCGCCGGCGGAAGTCGGCCGGCCGGCCCTGACCGACCCACTTGGCGATCCCGAAGTCGGCGATCTTGGCGCGCGCCTGGCCGTCGCTCCCCTCGACGAGCAGGATGTTCGACGGCTTGATGTCGCGGTGCACGATGCCGAGGCCGTGCGCCACCGAGAGCGCCTCTCCGAGCTCTCGGACGAGCGACGCGAGCTCGGGCAGCGGCATCGTCCCGCGCTCCTGGAGCACCTGCCGCAGCGACCGGCCGCGCACGTACTCCATGACCAGGTACGCGCCCGCCGCCGGGTCCTCGCCGGCGTCGTGCACGGCGACGACGCCAGCGGTCTTCTGCCCGAGCTGCGCCGCGACCTGGGCCTCGAGCCGGAACCGATCGAGCGCCTCGTGGTGCCGCCCGTTGCGCGGCAGCACGAGGAACTTCAGCGCCACATCGACGCGCCGGACCGTATCGCGCGCGCGCCAGACCTCGCCCATCGCGCCGCGCCCGAGCGGGTGCTCGAGCTGGTAGCGCCCGCCGACGAGGCGGCCTCGCATCCGACCGGCGCGGCGCGAGGAAGCAGGGCGGGAGTCCGGCGGTCGACGCGAGGAAGCAGGGCGGGCGTCCGCCGGTCTATCAGCGAGCGCGGCCGCGGCGCGCGCGCCGTCTCTTCTCTGGGAATCGGGCTGGGGATCGAACGAGGATGGCTGGAACACGATGGAACACCTCCGTGCCGCCTCTGTGTTCCAGACGCGTCGACGCGCCTCTCGGGCGACGCGGCTGGACCAGGGACCGGGGCATGCCCAGAGCGTATCGCGAACATGGGATCCTGAGAACGCTGGACAGCGCGACCTTCGCAATGACCCTGTCAGGAACCTGCGCTCACAAGATCGCACAGCGGCGCTGAACATCGGTTTCCGCGCCACCTGTGCGATGGAGCCGCAGCCGGAACGTCGACGAGGCTGACGCGCCGCGCGAGGTCTCCCCGAGTCACGGCGCCGCTACTGCTCCGAGCCGATCGGCTGCAGGTCAAATCGGGCTTGAACCAGGCCCGGACACCCACGACGTTGCACGGCCCGACATGGCAGACGACACCCAGGCCGCCACCCCCGCAGCGCCGGCGGCGCCCTTCGACACCCGGGAGGCCCTCCTCGCCTGGCTCGCGCGCCACGGCGTCGCGCACCTCGCCCGGCTGAACCTCGAGGCGGTCGCGCCGCGCGCCGACCCCGCCCTCTGGCCCGAGCTGCGGGTCCTCGGCGCGCGCCGGCGCCTCATCGACCTCGCGAGCGCCGACGCGCTCTCCCGCGCCGCCGAGTGGCTGCCGTCCCCGCGCCTCCGCGCCGCGCTGCCGCCCCTCGTCTTTTGCCTCCTCGAGGACGAGCGCGCCGACGCGGCCCTGGCGCGCGCCGCGGTCCCGTCGCTGCTGCGGCCGCCCGGCGAGCCGCGGGCCCTGCCGGCGCACGAGCGGCTCTGCGCCCTCCGCGCGCGCGTGCCGGACGCCGTGGCCCCGCGCCCCGAGCGCGCGCTCCGGGCCGCCGCCCTGCGCTTCGACGCGGCGCTCCCCGGCTTTCGCTTCGAGGACCCGCTGCCCTTCGAGTCGCACCGCGCGGGCGCCGGCTTCGTCCGGCCGGAGGCGCGGCTCACCCTCGCGCCGGGGGCGCTCCGGGCCGAGTGCAGCTGCGGCGCTGGCGACTGCGTCCACGTGCTCGCGGCCATCGACGCGGCGCTGCTCTGGCTCCGCCAGCCCCCGAGCGAGGCCTTCTCCCAGGCGCTCGACGAGCTCGGCCGCCCCACCTGGGAGCGCACCTTGCTGGCGCTCGACCGCGCCCTCGACGAGGGCCCTGGCGGGCGCGCCGGCGTCGAGATCACCTGGCGGCTCCAGGTCGTCGAGGACGTCGGCGTCGCCGTCGCGCCCTGGGTCCACCGGCTGGGCAAGAAGGGCCAGCGCGGCGCCGGCGCGAAGGTCGGCAAGAAGCGCCTCCTCCAGGAGCACGGCGCCCGGCTCGCGTCCGAGGACGCCCGCGTCGCGGCGCTCCTGCCCGAGGGCAACGGCTTCGCCGCGCGCGCGCTGCTCGAGGCGCTCATCGGCCATCCGCGCCTCTTCCTCGACGACGCCCCCGACATCGCCGTGCGCGTCGAGCGCACGCCGGTGGGCCTCGTGGCCGAGGAGCGCCACGGCGTCGTGCGGGTGAGCGCCGGCGTCGAGGGCACGGCGCTGCCCCCGGCGGTGCTCGAGCGCGTGCGCCGGGCCCGGCCCGAGGACGCGCTGTTCCTCTGGGACTGGGACAAGGGCGCGCGGCGGCTCACGCTGCTCGACGTCAAGGCCGAGGTCCGGACGCTGCTCGACGTGCTCCTGCGCGAGGGCAACCTCTTCCCGCCCGAGAGCCACGCCGCCCTGCTCGCCGCGCTCTCGCGGTGGGCGCTGCGCGTGCCCGTCGCCATGCCGCGCAGCGTGATGGGCGAGTCGGTCCCCGCGCTGCTGCTCCCGGTGCTGCGCGTCTCGCCCCAGCCGAACGGCGCGGTGGAGGTCGAGCTGCGCGTGCGTCCGCTCGTCGACAGCCCCGCGCTCGCGCCCGGCGCGGGCGCGCGCGACGTGCTCGTCCGGCGCGGGGACAAGGCGCTGCACGCGGTGCGCGACCTGCGCCAGGAGGAGGACTTCGCCCGCGCCCTCTGCGCCGAGCTCCCGCTCTCCGGGGCCGAGCTGCTGGAGGAGGGGCGCCCCTTCCACTACCGGTTCGACAGCGCGCACGGGGCGCTCGACCTGCTCGCCGCGTGCGCGCGGCGCGACCCGCCCCCGGAGCTCGAGTGGGTGGGCGCGCCCCTGCGCGCGCTGCCGAGCGGCGGTCCCCAGGCGCTCAAGGTCGTCCTCGAGCGGCGGCGCGCCTGGTTCGGCGTCCTCGGCGGCCTGAGCGTCGAGGGCGAGCGGGTGGAGCTGGCGCGCCTGCTCGAGGCGGTGCGCCGCAAGGACCGCTACGTGGAGGTCGAGCCCCGCACGTACGTGGAGCTCGGCGAGGCGCTGCGCGAGCACCTCGAGCGCCTCGCCGATCACGTGCACCCGTCCCGCGTCGGCCCCACGCTGGGCCCCTCGGCCGCCTGGGTCCTGCGCGAGCTCGAGGCCGCCGGCGCCGCGCTCGACGCGGACGGCCCGCTCCGGCAGCTCCTCGACCGCGTCGCGGCGGCCGGCGAGCTCTGCCCGGCGGTGCCGGCGGCGCTCCGGGCCGAGCTGCGCCCGTACCAGGTCGACGGCTTCCGCTGGCTCGCGCGGCTCGCGTCGTTCGGCGCGGGCGGCGTCCTCGCCGACGACATGGGCCTCGGCAAGACCGTGCAGGCGCTGGCGCTGCTGCTCGAGCGGCGCGACATCGGGCCGGCGCTCGTCGTCGCCCCGACCTCGGTCGCCTTCAACTGGAAGGACGAGGCGGAGCGCTTCGCGCCCTCCCTGCGCCTCACGCACTACGCGGACGCCGTCGATCGCGCCGACGCGCTCGCGCGGCTCGCCCCGGGCGACGTGCTCGTGGTGAGCTACGGCCTGCTCGCGCGCGACGCCGCGCGCCTCGCCTCCCGGCGCTTCGCCACGGTCGTCTTCGACGAGGCCCAGAGCCTGAAGAACGCGACGACGCAGCGCGCCCGGGCCGCGCGGGCGCTCCAGGCGGACTTCAGGTTCGCGCTCTCGGGCACGCCGATGGAGAACCACCTCGGCGAGCTCTGGAGCCTCTTCACCATCGTCTTCCCTGGCCTCTTGGGCGGCTGGGACTCGTTCCGCGACCGCTACGCCGCGCCGATCGAGCGGCAGAGCGACCCGGCCGCGGCGCCCGCGCTCGGGCGGGTGCTCGCCCCCTTCCTCCTCCGGCGGACCAAGGCGCAGGTGGAGGCCGAGCTGCCGGCGCGCACCGAGGTCCGCGTGCCGGTCGTCCTCTCGAGCGCCGAGTGGCAGCTCTACGAGGACGCGCGCCTCGCGGCGCTGTCCGACCTCGAGTCGCGCCGGGCGGCGCTGCGCGAGCAGGAGCGGCGCGTCGAGGTCCTCGCGGCGCTCACGCGCCTGCGGCTCCTCGCCTCGCACCCGCGCCTGTACGACGCGGGCTCGGAGCTCGTCTCGTCCAAGCTCGTGCGCTTCCTCGAGCTCGTCGAGGAGCTGCGCGCCGAGGGCCAGCGCGCGCTCGTCTTCAGCCAGTTCACGTCGCACCTCGCGCTGGTGCGCGAGGCGCTCGACGCGCGGGGCGTCGCGTATGTCTACCTCGACGGCGAGACGCCCCGGAAGGCGCGGGGCGAGCGGGTGCGCGAGTTCCAGGAGGGCACGGCGCCGCTCTTTCTGATCTCGCTCAAGGCGGGCGGCTTCGGCCTCAACCTCACGGCGGCGACGAACGTGATCCACCTCGACCCCTGGTGGAACCCTGCGGTCGAGGACCAGGCCTCGGACCGCGCGCACCGCCTGGGCCAGCGGCGGCCGGTCACCATCTACCGCCTGCTCGCGCTGGGGACGATCGAGGAGAAGATGCTCTCGTTGCAGGAGGAGAAGCGCTCGCTCGTGGCCCAGGTCCTTGGCGGCAAGGACGAGGCGGGCCGGCTCTCGACGCGCGACCTCCTGTCGCTGCTGTCGGAGCGCCTCCGGCGGCCCGACGGCGGGGAGGGGGAGCTGGCGCTCGACGGCGGCCGCGAGGTCGAGGTGCAGGAACCTGCCTGAGGGGGCGCTACGCCCGGGGGGGCGGCCGGTTTCGCGCGGATCAAGGCGCTGCGACGTCGAGCTTCGTGACGAGATTTCCGCCCCAGTTGATCGAATTCACGGCGCTGGCGTCTTGCCCCACAATGGCGACGTTTCCTTCAGGATCCACGGCGAGGTTCTGCACTTTGCTGAACTCGGGGCCGAGGATGTGGGACCACGAGATATGCCCATCCCTGTCGAGCCGCACGACGAACTGCCGCTCAGCTCCGTCCTCTGCGCCGAGCGCCGTGCCGTCGGCGTCCAGGGTACCGGTGACGCTGCCCGCAACGAAGGTGTTCCCGAGAGCGTCGACGACGAGGCTCACGGCTCTGGATGCAAGGCTGCCCTCGATGAGGCGGCTCCAGAGGTGGGCTCCATGAGCATCGAATTTCGCCACGAAGGCATTGTCGGATGAACAATTCGCGCCGACCAGCGGTCCGCCGCCGAAGTCAAAGTCGCAGCGCGCGTTCCCGGCGAGGATCACGCTTCCGTCTCCGTCCACCGCGACACCAGCAAGGCCTTCATGGTGGTCCGAGGCTGATCCAGGATGGAGAGGAGCCGCCAACTCCTGACTCCAGAGATTGTTTCCCGAGGCGTCCAACCGCGCGAGTGCGAACCGCGCAAGTTTGCCTCCCTCTGATCCGTCATCGACGATGTCCGAATCGTCGGCCGCGAGCACAATTTGCCCTGAAGTGTCGACGGCCATGATGGCGCCTGGCATGTACCTGCCGCTGCCGCGGGGGGAGAACTTGCTCCAGACGAAATTTCCCATCGCATCGAACTTCGCCACGTAGCCTCTCGTCGGGTCGTAGTCACTCTGTATCCACGGAAGCAGACCTCCCCCGAGATCGAGGTCCCCATAGTATCTTCCCATGAGCACCACGCCGCCCGTCGTCGGATCCACCGCGATGGATGTGACGTTCCAATCTGCTTCATACCAGGGGTTGAGGCTCGTGCTCCAGAGGGGGTTGCCGGCGCTGTCGAGCTTGTCCAGGAATATGTCGAGCCAGCCCGACGAGCGTTCCATGGAGCGTATGAGGAACATGTTGCAGTCCGCATCGAAAACGATGTGATGGCCGGCCTGCCGGTTCGAATCATCGCCGAAGAGCTTGCTGAGGGTAGGGTTGCCCGCGGCATCGTACTTTGCCAAGAGGGCGTCATCGAGTGCCAAGGACTCGTGCACGGTGACGTCCGACACCGTGTACCCTATCATGCCGAGGTTGCCGGATGGATCAAAGGCGATGCCAGTGATCGCCAGCGGAGAGGTGCCGCTCGTCGCCGCCGAGCCGTCCAGGCTGAAGGGACGGGAGGCCACCGGCGCGCTGCACCTGCTCGACGAGCCGCCCGCGCCGCCGGAACCCGACGAGCCGCCCGCGCCGACGGAACTCGACGAGCCGCCCGCGCCGCCCGCGCCCGAGCCGTCGGGGTCGAGCTCACCGATCGGCACGCGAGCGATGTCGCACCCAAACGTGGTGGTTGAGAGAGCGAGTGGGAACAACAACGAGAGTACACTCTTCAGGAAACGCATGAACAACATCCTCCATGACCAGGCGATCCCTTTTTCCGCGCTTTTGATCACGGTATCGTATTTGAACAGCGATCCACCTTGCTGATGAGGTAGGCGATCGAGCGAGTCGTTGATGCCAATCGATTGTCCCGATGAACCGCGAGCAAGATGCGGAGGTCGTCCCACGAGCGGTCCTGGTCTTCATCTTCGCAAAACGACCCTCGCACGAGTCGCGGCGGCCGTCATCGTCGACGGCACCTCAGGTCAGCGGCGGAAGGAGACATCCACCGCGGCCGTCGCCGCTGCTGCCCCCTGCATGGAATCACGGCGCTGCGACGTCGAGCTTCGTGACGATATTTCCGCCTCGGAGGGTCGAAGTCACGGCGCTGGCGTCATGCCCCACAATGGCGACGTTTCCTTCAGGATCCACGGCGAGGCCCTGCACGCTGCTGAACTCGGGGCTGAGGATGTGGGACCACGAGATATGCCCATCCCTGTCGAGCCGCACGACGAACTGCCGCTCAGCTCCGTCCTCTGCGCCGAGCGCCGTGCCGTCGGCGTCCAGGGTACCGGTGACGCTGCCCGCAACGAAGGTGTTCCCGAGAGCGTCGACGACGAGGCTCACGGCTCTGGATGCAAGGCTGCCCTCGATGAGGCGGGTCCACACGGGCCATCCATGATAAACATCGAATTTCGCCACGAAGGCATTGTCGGATGAACAATTCGCGCCGACCAGCGGTCCGCCGCCGAGGTCAAAGTCGCAGTGCACGTTCCCGGCGAGGAACATGTTTCCGTCTCCGTCCAGCGCGACGCCAACAAGGCCCTCGTGGGAGGCCGAGGCTGATTCATCATGGAGAGGAGCTATAAATTCCTGATGCAAGACAGTGTTTCCCGAGGCGTCCAACCGCGAGAGTTCGAACCACGCCCGTTTGCCTGAACCGTCATCGACGATGGTCGAATTGTCCGCCGCGAGCACAATTTGCCCTGAAGTGTCGACGGCCATGAAGCCGCCTGGCGTGTACCTGCCGCTGCTGCGGGGGGAGGGCTTGCTCCAGACGAATTGTCCCATCGCATCGAACTTCGCCACGTAGGCTCTCGTCGGGTTGTCGTCATCCTCTACCCACGGTAGAAGACCTCCACCGAGATCGAGGTCCCCGGCGTATCTTCCCATGAACACCACGCCGCCCGTCGCCGGATCCACCGCGATGGATGTGATGTTCCAATCTGCTTCATGCCCGGCGTTGAGGCGCCTGCTCCAGAGGGGGTCGCCGGCGCTGTCGAGCTTGTCCAGGAACATGTCGAACCGGGACGAGGTCATGACCGAGCGTACGAGGAACATGTTGCAGTCCGCGTCGAAGACGATTTGCCTGCCGGCCTGCCGGTTCGAATCATCGCCGAAGAGCTTGCTGAGGGTGGGGTTGCCCGCGGCATCGTACTTTGCCAAGAGGGCGTCGTCGTATTCCGAGGACCCGGGCATGTCGACGTCCGACACCGTGTATCCTGTCATGCCGAGGTTGCCGGATGGATCAAAGGCGATGCCAGTGATCGCCAGCGGAGAGGTGCCGCTCGTCGCCGCCGAGCCGTCCAGGCTGAAGGGCCGGGAGGCCACCGGCGCGCTGCACCTGCCCGACGAGCCGCCCGCGCTGCCGGAACCCGACGAGCCGCTCGCGCCGCCCGCGCCCGAGCCATCGGGGTCGAGCGGCGGCTGGTCGGGGTCGAGATCACCGATCGGCTCGCGAACGATGTCGCACCCAAACGTGGTGGCTGAGAGAGCGACCGGGGACCACAACAAGGAGAGTGCTAGTTGCGAAAATCGCATGATCGAGAATCCTCCACTGCCCGGCGATCTCTCTCCCCGCGCTTTTGATCACGGAATCGTATTTGAACAGCGACCCACCTTGATCATGCGCGGCGCCTGAGCGGAGCGCGGGCTCCGCGCGACGAAGGCGCAAGCGTGCGACGCGGCCTCCGTGATGCGCCCTCCGGCCACGAGGGCGTCGACGCGGAGGACATCGCGCTCGATCGCGAGGCTGCCGCCTGGAAAGCGCGCCGCGTGCTCGGCGGTGAGGCGAAGGGCGAGCGGCACGTCTCCACGCTGGAGGGCCGCTCGTGCGGTATCGATGAGCCGGAGCTCGTCCGATAGAATGGAGTTGGGTAGAACGGAGGTGGGTGCCGCAGGGGACTGCGCGACCTCTTCACTGCGGGGTTCTCGTGGAAGGGGGTCGACGGCGGGGACGGCCGTCGCCGCAGGAACGGAGGAGGCGCCCTGGCGCGCGAGCCCGGTCCCCTGGGGCGCGGGCGCCACGTTCGTGATCGACGCCGCTGCGCGCGGGGCGGGCGACGCCGCTGCGCGCGGGGCGGGCGACGCCGCTGCGCGCGGGGCGGGCTCGGCGGCAGGGGCGACGGCGGGCTCCGCCTTCGCAGGCAGGGCGGGCTCCTCCTGCGTGGCCTCCTGCGTGGCCTCCTGCGTGGGTGGCGCGGCTGCCGGCGCCACCCCACCGACCTCCGCCGCGCGAGGCGGGCCCATGGGGGCTGCGGATACGACGGCGTCCGCGTGATGGGTCGCCGCCACGTACGCGCCCCCGAGCACGAGGGCGACGGACGTGACGCCGATGGACGCGACGAGCACCGCCTTCAGGCCGAGCGCGTGAGCGGCCTGCGCCGCGATCCCCCCGCTCGCCTTGGCCGCACCGACGCCGAGCTTCGTCGTCGCGGCCGCGGTCACGGTCCCCGCCGCGGCGGTCGCGAGGGCCTTCGCGCGGAGCGAGGAAGGCGCCTTTGCCGTCTTTCCGGCGCGCAGCAGCGCGCGGTCGAAGTCGTCGTACGAGTCGCTCACGGCCGCCTCCCGCCGCTCACCGGCATACCCCTCTTCAATCGCTCCGTCGCTCGCTTCCACGCTTCACGGGCGCGGCGGAGCCGTGACGCCACGGTCCCTGGCGCCAGGTCCAGCAGAAGGGCGATGTCCGCCATCGTCTCTTCTTCGATCTCATGGAGCACGAACACCGCGCGAAGGTCGTCGTCCAGCGCCTCGAGCGACGCGTCCAGCAGCCTGCGCGCGCGCGCCTCGTCGAGGCGGCTGTCCGGCTGCTCGCCCGTCGGCGCGGACGGCTCTCCCTTGAGCTCTTCGTGACGCGCTCGCCGGGTTCGCTCGCGTCGGACCATGTGAACCGCGACCGAGACGAGGTACGAGCGCTCTTTGCCGGGAAGGATCGCGTCGAGGCGCGACGCCGCCACCACGAACGCTTCCTGCGCGATGTCCTCGGCCGCCGCCTCGCCCACGCCCATCCGGCACGCGAACCGCCACAGGAACTCGAGGTGCGACGCGAGCTCCTCGAGCCGCGCCTCACGGGCGACGTCGGCGGTGGACTTGCAGGGGGAACGCGCCTGCGCGTCGACGAGTCCGCCCCGAGGGCGAGCCAGGCGGAAGGCGGTGGGACCGGGGGCGTCGTCGGTGGTGGTGATCACGAGGGGCTCGTCCCAGGCGATCCACGAGGTCCCCGGTTTGATCACGGAAAATACGCCCCGATGGAGAGCGCGGCGTCCAGCCGCACGGCGGGCGCTTGATAGGCCGTCCCGCCGTTCACGTAGAAGAACTCGTCCCGAAGGAGGGGCAGCGCGGCCCCGACCTGACCATCCACGAAGGACCATGTGCCGAGCAGCGCGCGCACCCGTGCGCCGGCGCCCGTCTCGAGCCACGGGCGCCATCGGCTGTAGACCTTCGGGGCTCCCTCCCCGGAGGCGAGCAACGCGCCCGCATCGAACATCATGTAAGCGCTCGCGAAGACGCGATCGCCGAGGGATGCGCCGACCGGCGCCAGCGAGGCACGGGCGGTGAGCCAGGTGAGGCTCACCCACGCTCCCCCTCCGGACACGGTGCGCGGCAACGTCGCCCCCACGCCGACCTCGGCCCATGGAAAGAACGCCCGATCCGATGCGAGCCCGCCCGAGAGCCGCGCTCCTGCCGGCCCTTCGTAGGGCGGTGTGGCCACGAGACCGAGCGCCGCATACAGCTTCGTCGCGGGCGTTGTCTCGCGCGCCGTGGCTCGCGACGGTCTCGCCGGCGGCGCGGCGGAGGTTGGGTTGCTCTCGCGGGCTGTGCCTTGCCGCGGCCTCGCCGGCGGCGCTGTGGAGGTTGGGCTGCTCCCGCGGGCTGCGCCTTGCGACGGCCTCGCCGGCGGCGTCGGGGGGAGAGGCTCGGCGCGGGAGGCTTCGGCCTGGGCCAGCTCGTCGTCGCCGGCCATCGTGACGACCAGCCCGAGCGCCGAGGCGGCTTCTGCGCAGGAGTCTGCCACGATCGTGCGCGCTTCGATGGCGCCGTGAGCGCCTTGTCCCGAGATCACGAGCGTCACCGCGCTCGGCGGCTCCGCTTCGCGCACATGGACCCGGAGCCGTACCGCGGAGTCGGCGTCCACGCGCCCTCCGCGCAGCGCGGCCGCCGCCCGCACCTCGTCGAGCGTCACGCAGCGCTGCTCGTCGAGCTCCACCGCGACCCCGACGTTCGCGGCGTGGGCGGCCTCCGCTCGTACCGGACCGAGCCATCCCACGACCGCGAGCGCGCCCTGGCGGACGGCGTTGCCCAGCGCGCGCACCTGACGACGATGGCTCGACGGGGCGGAGACTTTCCGAGGTGGAGGTGTCACGGGCCGGGAGGATAGCCTCGACGCGCTGCCTGGCGCAGCGGCCGCTCCCTCCGGACCGTCAGCGTCCGAGGAAGCTCATGAGCCAGCTCATGGCCGGCCGCATGGCGCCGCTCGACTGCTGGAGGCCCGTGTTGTCCCTCCAGGTGGCGCCGACGATGTAACCCCAGAGCGTGATGCCCTTCACGGAGGGGTGGTTCCAGAACATCGTGAACTGCTCCTCCATCACCCGCTTCTGCTGGTTGTCGTCCGCGATGCCGATGTCGTACTCGGTGATGTAGACGGGCTTGCCCAGCGAGGCGAGCTTGTCGATGTACCCCTTCACGGTGGTGGTGTTGATCTTGTAGGCGTCATGGGCCTGCGCGCCGAGCGCGTCGACAGGGGCGCCGGCGTTGATCACCGCCCGCGCGATCTTCATGAAGTTCTGGTGATCGCCCTCGTACTCGATGTTGTTGTAGTCGTTGAGGATGAGGACCGAGTTCGGGCAGTACTCGCGCGCCCACTTGAAGGAGTTGACGATCCAGTCGTAGCCGCTGGCGCCGTCGCCGCCGATGGCGTTCTTGTAGGAAGGCGTGGTGTGGGGCGGCGGCTCGTTGACGACGTCGATGTACTTCGTGTCGGGGTAGCGCGCGCAGAACGACCGCATCCAGTCCTTGACGGCCGCCTGCTGGTCCGACGCGGAGAGGCCCGAGAGCCAGCTGGGCTGCTGGGCACCCCACACGAACACGTGCTGCTTGAAGATGACGTTGTTCGACTTCGCGTAGTTGTAGATCCGGTCGAGCGCTGCCCAGTTCTTCGAGCCGCGGGAGCTCTCGACGGAGCCCCACTTGCCCTCGTTCTCTGGCGTGATCTGGTTCCAGTAGCGCGAGAAGCCGTCGCGCACGGCGCCGTTGGTCGTGATGTTGCCGACGAACTTCGTGCCGGTGCCGCCACCGGAGCCGCCGGAGCCGCCGGAGCCGCCGGAGCCGCCGGAGCCGCCGGAGCCGCCGGTACCACCGGTGCCGCCGGTGCCCGAGCTGCTGCTGGAGCTGCTGCTGGAGGTGCTGCTGGAGCTGCTCCCCACGGCCCTGAGCGAGAACTTCTGGTTTGCGCCGTTCGCCCAGTTCCACTGCTGGAGGCCGGTGCCGTCCGCCGTCGCCAAACCCATGACGTCGAGCGCCTTGCCGCTGCTGCGGACCATGACGCGCTGGACGTTGGAGGCGACATCGATGAACTGAAATTGCTGGCTCCCGGCGGTGCCGCAGCCGGACTGGACGATGGTGGCCCCGTCCGCGTTCGAGCCGCCGTTGGTCCCGAGGCAAAGGCCGCTGTTCACGTTCTTGAGGCGGAAGTATCCGCCGCCCATGGACTCCGCGCGGAACTGCTGCCGCGTCGTGCCGTTACAGGTGGCGATCTGCGCCGCCGCCGAGCTCCCCGTGCTCCCGCCCCGGATCTCCACGCACTTGTTGCTCTGGGTGCCGACGAGCGTGTAGACCGCGCTCGTATCGACCGTGATGGCGCCGTCGAGCGAGCCTTCCTCCTCCATCTCGGCGTCGTACGCCTCCTCGGGGCCGATGACGCACGACACGGCGAGGACGCCCGCCGCCGCCGCAAACAAGGCCTGCTTGGTTCCCAGTCTCATCTTGTTCTCCTGTCCTGGTAAGTAAGTAGAGCTCGAACCTGCCTGCTGCTCGACGCTGCCCTCGCGGAGGGTCGGGGCCACTCGCCGCGCCCGGAAGCTCCCGCAGGGACGCCGCGCCTGCCACTGCCGCTGCGGATGAATCTCCATCGAGATACGCGCGGAGCGGATAAGTTCAATCTGTGCGCGTCAGGCAGCGCGCTCAGGGTACTTCTTGCTCCTGGCTAGCGTGTCCGTCAAGCCCATTGTGCATCTCGAACGGCCCCGACTCTGATGAAGGTGCGATATTCTCAGATGGGGCGTGACGATGGTAGTTTGACGCCGACATGCGGCCGAGTCCTCGGGCGCAGCTGGCGATCGCGCAGCTGGCGATCGCGCAGCTGGCGATCGCCAGATGTGCCGCGCATCTCGTCGAAGATCGACTGCGACCAGCGGGCGGCGCCGGCCGCGCTCAGCGGGCGAGCGCGCTCGAAGAGCCTCGAGTGAGATGGACGAGGTTTCGCGCGCCAGCAGGGCCGAACAAAGCCTCTCCTGACGTGAAGCGAATGGCTCTGATCGAAGCACAGCGCACAGGCGCGAAATGCACGGCGGCCCTGTCGTGGCGGCCTGTGCTACCCCTCTGCCTCGCCACCGTCTCGGCCCCGCGCGCGCAGCTCCGGGCAGCGCGCAGCGGTGGCTCCCGTGCTCGTCAGCGATCGTCAGCGATCGGGGTCATCCACGATTCAAGGGGGTCGCAAGAGAGCGAACGTTTTTTGCTTCATCGTACTGACCGTCGAGGGATGGCGATGGCCGGCAGATCTGCTCGGCATGGGACGACAACCCTCGATCGCTCCGAGGCGCGATCGGGCAGGGGCAGAGCGAGAGCGGCCTCTCCTCGTGTCAGCGAGGGCGTCAGCGAGGACCGGCGTGGAGCTGGCGGTGGTATCGACCGGGATCCGGCGGGCGCGCCCTCCCACGCGTCCACGACGACCGAGCGAGCGTGGCCGGCGCCGAGATCTATCCCGATGGCGGTCCTGGTCCGCATGACGACCCACCCATGGAAAAGCCGAAAGAGGAATCCATTGTGAGCGCTCACATCGCCGATGTCAATTCCAATTCGCTCCGACCCTCCCGGCAGGTCGCGATCCGGCGAACACGCTCGTCCCACGCTGGAATTCAGGGGTTCACTTGAAACCTCACTCGAGATAAAGAGAGCCGCGTCGGCCGGCGAGCGTGCTCGCCTTCCGAGCCGGGCGGATTCTTGCAGCACGCCGAGCCTCCGGGGCTCGAGGCGTTCGCTGCAGATCGCCGACAGCACCACGAGAGCGCTGGCGTGACGCCAGCGAGGAGCAGACGATGAGACGACACAGCGCGCCTGTCATGGCGGTCCTCCTGGTCGGGTCCCTGATCGCGGCCTGCGGAGATGGCGAAGAGGCGGAGTATGCGCTCACAATCGAGACCAGCGGCGAGGGCACGACCGATCCCGCGCCCGGGACTTATACGCAGAAGGCGGGTAGCTGGATCACCGTGACCGCGACGCCGGCCGCGGGCTACAACTTCCTGGGATGGAGCGGGGCCAGCGCCGGGCTGGACAACCCGCTGACCATCACGCTGGACGCGAGCAAGACGCTCAAGGCCACGTTCGGTACGGCTTTCAGCCCGACCACCTACCAGAACCCGGTCCTGCCCGGTGATCACCCGGACATGAACATCTACCGGGAAGGCGACACCTTCTATGTGGTCGGGTCGAACTTCCACATGATGCCCGCCTTCGAGATCCTGCGCTCGACGGATCTCGTGCACTGGGAGCGCCTGCCCCGGGTGGTCCACTCCACCGCGGCCGCGCTGAAGGGGCAGCTCGGCCCGGGCCAGGGCACCTGGGGCGGCTTCATCGTCAAGGCGGACGATGTGTACCGGGTCTACTACTCCATCGGCGCCACGCAGCACTTTTCCTCGGCGCCCAGCCTCGAGGGGCCGTGGTCCGAGCCCAAGAAGGTCGACATCTTCCCTTACACGCCGCCCGGCGCCGACGTCTCTTACATGCGAGGGACCGGCTCCGACAACTCGGTGTTCGTCGATCCGGACAGCGGCAAGGCCTACATGATCATCAAGAACGGCCTGTGCAAGTGGGACGCGGAGCATCCCAACGACTTCGGCATCAACCTGGCCACGGAGATCGACCCCGAGACCGGGATGCTGATCCCGGAGTCGACGATCGACCTCAGCTTCATCAACTGGGACCAGGAGACCGGCGGCTGCGGGGACTTCAGCAACCCCGACTGGAGCAAGTGGGCCGAGGGGCCGACCATGGCCAAGCGCGGCGACTGGTACTATTACTTCGTGTCGACCCACACCGCCTGTGGCGGCCAGATGCACGCGTGGGCCTCGAAGAAGCTGGTCGGCAGCACCCAGGAGGACTGGCACTGGCTCGGCTACGTGCTGACCGGCGAGGAGCCGTATGCTGGCGTGCAGCACGGCACGGCGCCGTTCGAGCTCGACGACGGCACCTGGTGGGTCTTCGCCCATTCGTACGACTGCACGAACGTGGGCACCCAGGACTGGAAGAACGGTGAATGGCAGGGGTTGGCCCGCGAGGGGCTGCTCCTCGGCGTGACCTGGGAGGACGAGGAGGTGGACGGGGAGACCATCCCGGTGCCGCGGTACCCGAGCGCGGTGCGCGACCTGCCGGCGCCCGAGCTGCCGCAGAGCGGCGTGCCCTTCCTGCTGCCCGTGAACGACGAGTTCTCGTCGGACGAGATCGGCCCTGCCTGGACCACCTACGGCCCGTCGGAGAACAAATATTCGGTGAAGGACCGCCCGGGGTGGCTGCGGATCGCGCCGGACCCCGACGACACGACGTGGGTGGTGCAGAAGGACGCGCTGCACTCGAGCAGCATGGTCGTGAAGCTGGAGTTCACGCCCGGGCGCGACGGCGACGCGGCGGGCGTCCGGGTGGGCAACGGCTACTGGCAGGACGAGCAAGTGATCTCTGCCCCGACGTGGATGACCAGCGGCGAGAACTTCATGCTCCCCGCCATCATGGAGGTCTCGGTGGCGCGGGTCATGGAGGGCGACGCCGACAAGATCCGGTTCTCCTTCCGCTCGCGCTCGGTGAAGCCGCTGAAGGAGGGGGACGCCGCGTACACGGAGCTCGACGAGCCGGTGGTGGTGAGCGAGTCGGTGCCCGCCCCCTCCGGCGAGAGCGTGTGGCTGAAGCTGGTCCGCACCGATCACAAGGCCACGGGCTGGTTCAGCAAGGATGGCGTCCAGTGGACCCAGGTGGGCTCCGAGATCGACATCTCCGCGCTCGACAGCTTCTATGCCATGGCCCACACCTGGATCGGCAACCAGGCTGGCATGTTCGCGACGGGCAAGCGCGCCGACTTCGACCTGTTCGCGTACCGCGACGGATTCACCCCGATCCCGGCCGCCGAGGCGAACCAGCAGTCGGGCGCCGACGTCCTGTCGAACGATGGGGAGGCCCCGGCGCTGGGCGGGCTGGAGAACGGCGACTGGGCCATGTATGGCAGCGTCTACCTGGGCAACAACCGCGTGCACGCGGACGCCATCGAGCTGAGCGCCGCGAGTGACGGGCAAGGCGGCGTCGTGGAGGTCTGGCTCGATCCGCTGGCCGGCGGCTCGGCCATCGGCACCTGCACCATCCCCGGCACGGGCGGCTGGGACAAGTGGGAGACGACCCGGTGCAACGTGGCGCCCACCGCGGGGACGCACGAGGTCTACCTGAAGGTGACGGGCGGCGAGGGCGAGCTGATCCGCCTCTCCTCCGTGCGGTTCGTGCCCACCAGGTGACCTGACGGGATCACGCGGCGAGCGCGGCGCGCCGGATGACCGGCGTCACGCGCGGAATCTGGATCAACCAAGGTGTGCGCCGGGGGTCGCTCGAGCCCCGGTCGCGAGGACCGGGCGCTCCCGCGCGCATCGCTCCCTTGGCCATGCAGCGCACGAGGCGGGCGCCGGATCAGCCGGACGCTCGCCCGACGCGCCGCCAGTCGCGCGGAGTCATCCCGAAGGCCGCCTTGAAGGCGCGCCCGAAATGCGACACGTCGTGGAAGCCCCAGGCGAAGGCGATATCGGTGATGCCGCGCGCTCGCAGCGCCGGATCGACGAGGGCGTCGCGGCATCGCGAGAGCCGCCGCGACAGGACCCAGCGCATGAACGTCTCGCCGTTCTCGCTGAACAGCCCGTGAAGGTAGCGCGTCGAGATGCCGCAGCGGGCGGCCACGGTCGCCGGGCTCAGCGACGGGTCGGCGAGGTTGCGCTCCACGTACCGCTTCACCGCGTGGCGCCGGGCTTCACGCACGGACGCGCCATCGGAGCTCGCGCCGGCCTCCGGCGCGTTGCACGCGAGCGCCAGCAGCTCGATGAGGATGTCGGAGGCCGACCCCGTGACAGGCTCGGGGAGGACGTTCTGC
This sequence comes from Sorangium sp. So ce1153, assembly GCF_051521595.1. Classification (NCBI taxonomy): domain Bacteria; kingdom Pseudomonadati; phylum Myxococcota; order Polyangiales; family Polyangiaceae; genus Sorangium; species Sorangium sp. So ce1153. Next base: position 7,872,804 of record NZ_CP150361.1, on the reverse strand, counting down.
GCGAAGGCGCGCATGTAGCTCGACACCAGCGCTCCGATCCCTTGTCGGCAACCGACAACATGGCCGACCGCCCGGTCTATATCGGTCAGCCTCGGTCGCAAAAGGTCGTAGGGGACTGAGACGACGATCCGCTCGTAGTCGGTCTCGAACGACAGCTCGCCCGGACGAGTGCCGTCGAGCAGCTCGATGTCGCCCGGCTCGGCCCGGCGGACCTCGCGCCCTTGGCGCAGCGTGCATATCCCGGCGAGCTGCATCGCGACGAAGAAGCACTCACGCGACGCGCGTGCGATCTCCGGCTCCCCGCGGAAGACTCCCTGCGCTGACGAATGAAGCCGGGTGACCGACAGCGACCCGGCCCCGCGCCCCTCGAGCATGCCGAAGAACGGACCACGCCCGCGCCGCTCGGTGCGCAGGCCCAGGAACGCCCGGCCCGCCATCTCCTGCCAGTACTCCGCGCGCTCCTTCTCCGGAACAGCATCTGTAGTGAAAGAAGCGAACATGCGCCTCAACGCTACCACGCCGACAGCCCCACGGCTGCACTCTCAGTCGAATCGTGGTGCGCTGTCGTCCGAGCGGGCCTCCCAGCCCCGTCCTAGGGTTCCAGACGTCGTGACGGACGCAGCAGGCGAGCCCGGATCGCCCCCCGGGCGCGCCCGCCCGCGTCCGCTCCGACCCCGCTGGATCGACCCCATGCTCCTCGGCTGGCAGCCGAAGAGCCGTGATGAGCCACCGTCCCGATCAGGAGGACTCGATGGTATCTTCTCGTTTGAGTTCCGTCCCCTTGGTTCCGACCTCCCCACGCCGGGATCCCCGGGCGCCTACGAGCGCGTATCGTCCCCCGGTGATCGCTCTCCTCGTCGTCATCGCCGGCTCGGCGCCTGTCGTGGCGTGCTCGAGCGGGCCCCATGCTGACTTCGACCCTGCCGACACGGCGCACGCGCTCGATGTCGGCGCGGAGGGGAAGAGCTCTTCGGATGTCGATACGCCCGCCACGACGCCTTATGAAGAGGTGATCGTGCTCGAGGACGCCTCGATTTCGGGGTCCCGCAAGGGCGCCGCGCCGCAACCATGGCTCGCGTGTCCCCCGGGGCGGCACCCGATCGAGTACTACTTCAGCTCCAGCGTGCCCAACTACGGGCTCGGATGGGACAACGCGGTGACGTGCCGCGACACGACGGGGCTGAGCTTCAACTCGTGCGAACCCTGTCCGCCTCCGTACACAGCGGTCAGCGTGACCCCGCAGGCCGGTCCTCTGATGCCTTGTCACCCGCTCGCTCCAGGCACCCTCTGGAGCGGCGTCATGCCCTCGCAGTACCAGTGCCATATCGGCGCCAGCTTCGGCGCTTCGCCCTGGGAAAGGCGGCTGGGGCCGCGGGAGACGTTCTACACGACCTTGACCTGGCACGGCGGCGGGGCCACGAACATCCGCGTGGTCGCGCGACCGCCCAATCGACCGGAGATCGAGCTCTCCACGGACCACGACGGCTCGCTCAGCTATGGCCCCATCGCCGGGGGCGAGTCCCATGGAATCCAGCTCTGGGGCGACGGGATGCTCCTCTACAACTACGGTGTCGTCGGCCGGGGCCCCACCGCGACGATCACGGCGACACCCGACCGCGTGGTCGCGCCCGCCAGCACGACCAACCTGGTCTGGACGACGTCGGACGTCAGCTCTGCCCGTCTGGTGCGCCGGATCGACGGCGGCGCGCCGCAGATCATCGACACGCGCGTCGCCGGTCAGCGCGTCGAGACCATCTCGCCTGGCCATCGGTATCTCTATACCGTCGTGTATGGCACCACCGCCACGAGCCCGACCCTCAGCGAGGTCACGGTGATCGGCGAGAACCCGCCGCTCGCGCCGACGCCCCAGGGAGGGCTCTGGGACGACCTCAGCCGTCCGAACAACGGTCTCGATGTTCGCTTCCTGGGCAACAGCGCTGGCGTGGTCATGACGTGGTACACTTTCGATCTGGGCGGCGCGCCGATCTGGTACCAGGGCATCCTGTCTCACGGCCCGAGCGCCTGGACCGGCGAGCTGTATCGCACGCGCTGGACGGGCACCGGGATCACCGCGACCGTGGTCGGCGCTGCGAGCCTGGAGCTCACGTCCTCGGATCGCGGTGAGCTGGTCTGGCAGCTCGACGGCAGCTCGGGGCGCGACAGCGTGGCGTGGATCTGGGGTGCTGGCGGCTCACCAGAGCTCGGCGGGCTCTGGTACGATGCCACCGAGTCCGGCTGGGGGCTCGGCCTGCTCTCGCAAGGGAGCACCCACGTCGGCTACCTCCAGGCCTACGCCGGGAGCGCGCCGACCTGGGTCTTCGGCGTCAGCAACGGCAGCGGCTCTAGCTTCGATTTTCCGCTCGCCGGAGTGACCGGCGTCAATGCGTGCCCCGGGTGCTCCGGCCCAGTGTCGATCTCGACCTGGGACGCTGGGACCATGACGATCGACGCCCCGCTGGCCTGGCAGGGGACCGCGACGGCAACCATCAATGCGACCCTCGCCGGCGATGTCTGGCAAAGGACCAGCCGGACCATCACGCGGATCACGCCCTGAGAGCTCGCCATGTTCGCGACGGTGCTTCCCAGCTCCACCGACGCCGCCCGGGTCCACCGGTTCGGCGGCCCCGAGGTCATCGCGATCGACAAGGTGCCGGTCCCGCTGCCCGGCCCGGGCGAGGTGCTGGTCCGCGTCGCGGCGGCCGGGGTCGGGCCGTGGGACGGCTGGATCCGCGCCGGCAAGAGCGTGCTGCCCCAGCCGCTGCCGCTGACGCTGACGCTCGGCTCGGACCTCGCTGGCGTCGTGGCCGCGGTCGGCCCCGAGGTGACGGACCTCGCGCCGGGCGCACGGGTCTTCGGCGTCACCAACGAGCGCTTCACCGGCGCACACGCCGCCTATGCCGTGGCGCAGGCGGGCATGGTGGCGCGCGCGCCCCTCCGGCTCGACGACGTTCAGGCCGCCTCCGTGCCGGTCGTCGCTGTCACGGCGTGGCAGGCGCTGTTCGAGCAGGCCCAGCTCGAGGCCGGACAGACCGTGCTGGTGCACGGCGCGGCCGGCGGCGTCGGCGCGTACGCGGTGCAGCTCGCGCGCCGGGCCCGCGCCCGCGTCATCGCCGGCGGCCTCGGCCAAGGATCACGACTTTGTCCGCGGCCTCCGCGCGGACGTCGTCGTGGACTACCGGAGCGAGCGCTTCGAGGACGCCGCGAAGGACGTCGATGCGGTGATCGACCTCGTCGGCGGCGACGCTCAGGCGCGGTCCTTCGCCGTGCTCAAGCCGGGTGGCACCCTGGTCTCGGCGGTGTCGAACCCTGACCAGGAGGAGGCCGCCCGTCGCGGCGTGCGGGCCAGCTTCTTCCTCGTCGACGTCACGACGGCCCGCCTCGACCGCATCGCCGCCCTGCTCGACGCGGGCGAGCTCTCGACCGACATCGGCGCCGTGCTGCCGCTCGCCGAGGTCCGGGGCGCGCACGAGATGCTCGACGGCGCCCGCCCCCGCCCGCGTGGCAAGATCGTCCTGACCATGGCGCCTGCTCGCTGAGGTCCGGAAGCAGCAGGCCTTCGGGCGCGTCCCCCGAGGCCAGCGTCCCGAAGGAGCTCGACTCAGATCACGTGCGCTGGGAGTCGTTCGCTGGCGGGAGCGCGCCCGGCGAGCGGATCAAAAAAAGCCGCCTTCGAGGACGGTCGCCTCGAACGAGCCGGTCACCGGCGCTCCGGGCTCCATCGAGGCCTTGTCGAAGTGGAGCTTGCCGTCGGCGAAGATGCCCGCGACCACGGGCTCGGGCTCGGTCAAATCAAACGCGAGCGCGAAGACCGATTGCCAGTCGTACGGGCCCTCCCCTCCGTCGGCGAAGACCTCCGCGTCCACATAGAACACGAGGGCGCGCACCGTCCCATCGGGGAAGCTCCCGACGATCGAAAGCTGGGCGCGCCCGTTCGCGAAGAACTCGAGCCCAGGCAGGCCGGCCTCGTCCTGGCCCGCCGCGGCGCCCACGGTCTCGGCCGATTGCGGGTTGTCCTCGGGGATCGCGACGTCGAACGTACCCGTCCCCGCGGCGAAGGGGTCCATCTGGGCGAGCGACCCCCACGTCGTCGAGAACGTGCCCGCCACTGTCCCCGCCGTCGCCATGCACGCCGTGGCGGGGGGCGGGAACATCCACTCGGGAGGCGTGGGCGCGATCTCGGCGGTGACCGCGGCGCGGCGCCCGCTCACGAAGCCCCGTATCGCGTCGGTCGCCACCCTCATGGCCTCCGCGTTCTCTCGGACGTACGGCGAAAGGAGCTTCTCCATCCGTTCGATCTCGAGGAGCAGCGCGTCCTCCTTCCAGGCCGTCTCGAGGAGGTCCTTCATCGCCTCGGCATAGGCGGCGCGGAGCTCCGGCGTCTGGTAGAGCCGGCTCGCGATGGCCCCCCTCACCGAGACCGACTGCGGCCGCTCTGGCGGGTTGAACGGGTCGACCGGATCGAACGACATATCCGGGCCCCACGGCAAGAAGAACATCTTTCCGGACGCCGGGTCGAAATAGGCGAGGTGGTTGTTCATGTTGTTCGCGTAGCCGTCCCACGCGGCAACCAGCGTCTCGGTGGCCCAGTACCTCCGGAAGGTGCCGATATCAAGGACCGCGCCGAGCGTCGCGTCGAGCTCGGCGTCGCTGGCCAGGAGCGCGGCCGCGACGGCGTCGAGCTCACTTCGGTCGGAGTCGTCCTCGTTGGTCTTCTTTTCGTACGTGGTGGTCCAGCCGTCGCGGAAGTCGCTGATCTGGCCCTCGTAGAGGTCGCCGCTCGCGTCCGTGAAATGGCGCTCGAGGAGGCGCTTCCCGACCGGCTCCACGTGCGCGTAGATGCCGAGGTCCTCCCCGTTGACGGTCACGTGGGCGAAGTTACAGCGCGAGGCGGGCAGGCCTGCGTCGCGGAAGACCTTGAACGCGAGGCACGTCTTCAACAGCGAGGGATCCTGGCGGGCGTTGTTGAGGGTCAGCCCTTCGAGGCCGGCGTGCTCGCGCCCGTCCACGTATTCGTCGAAGCTCACCTTGAGCGACGGCTTCGACAGGCTGGCGGATCCGAGGAAGCCCTTCTTGCGAACGGCGGACATCTCGAGCGTGGTGCCGTCGACGGTGACGCTCGCGGGGAACTGGGTGTAGGGGCTCTCCTTGGGGCCGTCCATGCAGACGTCGCCGAACAGCTCCGAGACCTTGCGGGACTGGCGACGGAGCGTGTCCCAGTCCTCGGGCGCCATGGTGATTCCCACCTCGATCACGTGGTCGGGATCGAACATGGCGTCGCTCGGGTCGGGATCGGGCAGATTGGGAGCGCCGCCGTCGCCGGAGGGACCGCCGCCGCCGGAGGAGGCGTCGGGGGTCCCGCTCGGCGGCTGCGGCGGGTCGGAGCCGCACGCGGACGCGTTGAGGACCAGCGCGAACGCCATCGCCGAGAGCATGCCGCCTGCGCGAAAGAGCGTGGTTGTGTGTTGTCGCACCATGGCCAGTGTCTACCACGGCCTTCCCCCTGCGCGGTCAGGAGCAAAATTGTACCCGATGTAGGCGGCGCGCTTCGCAGGAGCCCGAGGTGGGGCAGGCCCCGCGATGCTCAGCCGTCCCAGCCACATTCCATGCACGCATCGGCGGGGCCGCGTTCACTCCACAGCCTGTGGGGAGCTTACGAGTCAGGCGATGAGCGGGTGCATGCCGACATCTCGCGGCCTTACCGGAGCTGAACCTGGCGCGCGAACTGCGAGTCCTCGGGGTCGTAGGCCCAGAGTGACATGTCGCGATCGTCGTAGAGCCAGGCGTGCACGCGCGGCCCGCCGCCCCCCGAAAGGAGCGGGTAGGTGAGCAGGTGATCGAGCTGCGTGAGCACGTTCTCCTGCGCCATGACCTCGCGGAGCGCGTCGCCGCGGAGGCGGCCGTAGTTGCGGCGCACGAGCTCGATCGTCGCCAGCGCCGCGGGCATCTGCGACAGGAGCTGGAAGGCCTGCCGGCCGCGCGCCTCGTCGAGGAGCACCTCGAGCGCCGTGCACCGGACGTGGCCGCAGATCACGACGTCGTGCGTCTCCCGCATCGAGAGCGAGAGCTGGAGCGCCGCGTGCTCGCCGGTCGTCGCCTCGCTCCAGGGCGCCACGAGGTGCGCCGGCGATCGCATCTGCGCGCAGGGGATACCTCGCGCCGAGAGCCCCATCCGCTCGAGGGGCAGCGCGGCGTCGAAGCACGAGATCAGCAGCGTGCGCTGCGGATCCAGCGCGGCGCCGGCGCGCCGACGCCGGGTCGAGGCCGGGCCTTGCGCTGAGGTGCTGTGCGAACGCTGCATCGGTCGTCCTCCCCGGACCGGGCGCGGTCCTCGGGGAGGAGTCGGAACGAGCGCGCTTCCGGTTCCCCGAGCCCGCGCGTCTCTCATCTCCTGGTGACAGGCCGATCCCGCGGCGACGCAGGGCGGCGCGAGGCGAGCGGACGGCGCCGTACGACGGTGCCCGTCAGCGGCCCGCGGGCGCAGGGCTCACCCCGCTCGCCCGGAGCGGGCGGCGCGAGGGGACTTCACCGGGTCCAGAGGACGGCGAGGTCGAGCTCGACGGCCTGGAACGGCGCGACACGCACGCGCGCGGCGCCGCGGTGGGTGGCGACCGGGGCCCAGTCGCGGCCCGGCGCGAGCGAGAAGATCTCCAGGGTTCGCTGCAGCGGGTCGACCAGCCAGGCGTGCTGCACGCCTTCGCGCGCGTAGAGCGGCATCTTCTCCTTGCGATCGTGCTGCTCGGTCGACGGGCTCGGGACCTCGCAGATCCAGTCCGGAGCGAGCGAGAAGTAGGCCGTGTCGGGGAGATCGGGCATCCGCTCGCGGCGCCAGCCGGCGATGTCCGGGACGACGGCCTCCACATCGCCGGGTGAGGCCGGGTCGGGGAAGTGGAGCTCAGGCTCGTCCAGGATCCACCAGCCGCCTGGGCCGTTCTTGCCGTGATCGAAGGGGCCGCCGAGCTCGATGCCCAGGCTCGACGCGGCGCGCGCATGCCGTGGCGCCGGCCGGGGGAAGACGTGCAGCACGCCTCGGATGAGCTCCGCCACCTTGTTCGGCGGAACGGCCTCGAGATCGGCGTACGTGGCGCGGCGGGGCTTCACGGCAGGCTGGCCCATGAGCGCAGCCTGCCTGGGGGAGTGCGGCGAGGCAAGCCGCCGGCTGACGAGGCAAGCCGCCGGCTGCCGGCGTTCCCGGTCGCCGCTGTCGCCGGGGCGCCGCGGCTCAGGCCTCGCCGACCTCGTTCGCGAAGGCCCTGGCGGGGTCGGCGCCTCGCGTCGCGTCGGCCGGGGCGGCGCCGGGGGCGGCCGGAGCGGCCTTGTGGACGAGGGCCCGCTTCCAGCGCCCCGAGAAGTCGTACGCCATGCTGGCGATCAGCGACACGACGAAGCTCGCCGCGATCGCGTACCAGACGCCCTGCACGCTGTTCAGCTCGCGAGAGAGCCAGTAGGCGAGGGGGGCCCGGATCACCCAGAGGCTCAGCACGGAGATCACGGTCGTGACGACCGTCGCGCCAGCGCCGTTGATGATGCCGTTGCTCACGAAGGAGAGGCCGAAGAAGACGTAACACGCGCCCACGACGTGCAGGTACGAGACGCCGAGCCCGACGACGACCGGATCGCTGATGAACAGCCGGAGGAGCGCCTCGGGGAACAGGAGGGTCACCGCCGAGATCACGAGCGTCATCCCGCCGCTGAGCACGCAGCCCCACGTGAAGATCTCGCGCACGCGGCCGTGGTGCCCGGCGCCGAGGTTCTGCCCGGCGAGCGTCGATATCGCCATTCCCAGGGTGACCGCGGGGATGACGGCGATCTGGTCGATGCGCGAGGCCGCGCCGAACGCCGCTGTCGCGACCTCTCCGAACCCGTTCACGAGCCCGGTCACCACCACCATGCCCAGCGAGACGACCGATTGCTGAACGGACGCTGGCACGCCGATACGGCAGGTCTTCCGGATCGTCGGACCGAGCTGGCTGAAGCGCGGCCACCTCGGCGCGATCGGAGATTTCCGGGCGTGGAGGTGCATGTTGAGCGCGACGAGCAGGAGGATCTGAGAGACGAGCGTGGCCCAGGCCGTCCCGTTCAGGCCGAGCTTCGGCAGCCCCAGCCGACCGAAGATGAGCAGCGGATCGAGCATCAGGCTCCTTGCTCACGAGCGAGCCGAGCGGAGCGTGGCGGGGGTCTGGTCGGGCCGGGTAACGTAGCGAACGCGCGGTGACAATCCACTCCCCCTGGCGCGCAGCTTGCAGTCGGCGGCGGCCGCCGAGCGCGGCTCTGCCAGCACGCGCCGGCGAGGAGAACGACATGGCGAAAGCAAAGTCGGCGAGCGCCCCGAAGAATCCGGGAGCGCAGGCCGCGACCTCCGAGCCGTCCGAGGTGTCCTTGCCGCTGGTGCTCACCGCGGCCGAGCACGACCTCCTGGGTCGCGCGCTCAGGTTCCTGGTCAACGTCCAGGCCGCGCCGTTCGGCGCGCGCGCGCGTCGCGAGGGTTACGCGCCCGACGAGCACCGCGAGGGGTGGCGGCTGCTCAAGCTCGCCTCGGGCGAGCAGCGCCCGCTCGAGCACCTGTTCGTGGAGGCGTCGACCGGCGGGAACGTCGAGGGCGCCGAGCGGCTGCGGTTGCTCCAGGAGGTCGATACCTTCGAGAACACGTGGTTCCCGCGCACCCGCGCGATCATCCGCCGCGTCGTGCCGCGCGAGCGCCGCGACGCCTTCGAGGCCGCGTTCTTCAAGAACCTGGAGCAGCAGCCGCTCGGGCCGGCGGTGGTCATGTCGGTCGCGACGTTCCTCCGCCGGGTCGAGGGGCTCGCGAGGAACAGCGACGGCGACGCGAAGAAGGTCCACAAGACGCTCGCCACCCGCGGGTTGACCGAGGCGCGGGTGCAGCAGGTGCGCGAGCTGCTCGGCAAGCTGGAGGTGGGCGCCGGCGCGCCGGCGCAGTCGCCCCGGGTGTCGGCGGCCGAGCTGGCGAGGGCCCGGAAGGAGCAGCGGGAGGGGATCGAGGGCCTGCGCGACTGGTTCAACGACTGGGCGACGACGCTCCGGCAAGTCTTCCCGGTCAAGGCGCAGATCCAGCTCGGCCTCACGACCGTGAAGCGCACGGCGGCCGCCCCGGGCGAGGTGGTCGAGGAGGACGCGTCGCTCGACGAGGCCGACGAGGACGCCGAGGGCGACGTCGCCGGCGCGGAGCCGCTGCTCGGCTGAGGCGCGCGGGGGCGGTCGCGCTGCCGGGGGGCGGGCGCAGGACGCCGGAGAGACGGCGCGGGGGAGCGGAAAACCGATCCGGGGGGCGGGGCAGGGGGGCCGGAGGTCGGCCGAGGGGGGTCTCGAGAGCGGCGGAGGGGGTCTGGAGGTCGGCCGAGGGGGCCGCCGATGTAGCTCAGGACACCGCGCCGCCAACGCAGATCTCGCGTCCAGGCGCACAGACAGCGGGTGAGCGACGGATCCCCCCCGCGGCGCCAACGCGCAGCGGGGGGCCGCAACCGCTTGCCCACTGCCGCAATGGTTTGCGTCATCCGACAAGTTATTGCGCCACGGGGGGCTCCAGCGGTACGTCCGGTACGGCGCTGACGCAGGACCGTGCAGCTGTACGAGCGGACTCCTGGTGATTCCAATCAGCGAGGCAATGGTCGATACCGCCGCCCGTGCGATGCTGTTTGCGCGGAGGCACACCCGAACGACGGCCATCCACCTCACGCGCGGCGTCACGCTGCCGCGCGGAGGCAACCACGCTCGAGGCATCACGAACCGTTCTGCGGCGCAGCTGGCCGGCGATTTGGCGGGCTCGGTCGATCTCGAAACCGCCGGACCGGGCCCGGATCGCACCAGACCTGGTCCGGCGGGATCGGTTGGCCGATCGACTGATAGCTGGACGGAGAGGAAGAGAGAGAGAGAGAGAGGGAGAGATTCACAGGGAGGCGGGGAGGGGGGGAGGCGGGGAGGCGAGAGCCGGGATCAGTCGTTCGAACCAGCAGTCTCAGAGCCGGCTGCTTCGGGTTGGGTCGATGCAGGGTGGCTGGTGGTCCCGGAGTGGTCGTCTTCGCGGCGAAACCGGGCGAGCCGGACAGCCTCCGCGCCGCAGCGTACCAGGCGGCGGACCCCGCGGCGGAGCACCGGTGTGTTGAAGTTGACGAGCAGTCCGACGTCCAGGTCCGTCAACTTCAGGTACGTGAGCACCTGAGCTTCATGGACTGGCAGCATATGATCGACGCTCTCTCCTCCCCGCCTCCCTGCGTACTCTCTCTTTTTCTCTGTCTCCCGCCCAACGATCCGCTGCTGCCGGCGGTGCTGCGCGCCGCGGCGGACCGGCAGGACGTCGGGCTGGCGTGGCATGCGGAGCGGGGAGCGGTGGCGGTCACCCTCCGCCATGGCGCCGCCACCCCTGAGCTGGAGCTCTCCTCGCGTTCTCCCGTCCTTTTGTGCCGGCATGGGGTGTGCTCAAGGCAGAGCGTCATGCCGACGCTCGAGCACAACGCCCTCGTCGAGATGTTCCGCGAGCACCCGGAGCTTGCGCCGCGCTTGCTCGAGACGCTCTTCCACATCGCGGTGCCGCCGCACGCCTCGATCGCGGTGGTCGAGTCGTCGCTCGACCAGCTCATCCCGGTGGAGTTCCGCGCCGATCTGGTGCTCGAACTCCGAGACGCGAGCGGCGCGCTCGTGCTGGCAATCGTCTTCGAGGTCCAGCGCGACGTGGACCCGGACAAGAAGTTCTCGTGGCCGACGTACGTCACGGTCGTGCGCGCCAGGAAGCGCTGCGACACGATCGTCCTCGTTGTCGCGCCGGACGCCGGCGTGGCGGCCTGGGCGGCGGAGAACATCGACCTCGGCCTGGGCCTCGGCAACGTCGAGCCGCTGGTGCTCGGTCCGGCCGTCGTGCCCGAGATCACCGACCCAGCCGACGCGGAGGGCGAGCCGGAGCTCGCCGTGCTCTCGGCGGTGGCGCACGGCAACGGGCCGAACGGGCTCACCGTGATCCGGACGGCGCTCGTTGCCCTCGGCCGGCTCGACCAGGAGCACGCGCTGGTCTACTTTCAGCTCATCTGGAACGGGTTGCGTGAGCCCATGCGGCAGGCTCTGGAGGCATTGGTCATGGAACGGCAGATCGAAGGCGAGGCGACCATTCCCCCATTCGTGCAGAAGCTCATCGATCGCGGCAAGCTCGAGGGGATACGTGAGGGCAAGCTCGAGGGGATACGTGAGGGCAAGCTCGAGGGGATACGTGAGGGCGAGCTGAAGGGGTTACGTGAGGGCGAGCTCAAGGGCAAGCGGGACACGCTGCTGCGGCTGCTTGCGCGCGCAGGGATCGTGCTCGCCGATGTCGAGAGCGCGCGCATCCAGACATGCACGGATGTTGCGACCCTCGACCGCTGGATCGATAACGTCCTCGAGGCGAAGACTGCCACCGAAGTGCTCTCCTGATGGTTGACGTATGCAGCCCAGCAAGGCGATGAGTCAGACGGGCCTGGCCCGCTGATCGTCGTCATGACGTTGGGTCGACTCGATGGTGCCACTTCACGCGGCGGGCTCCGGAGCGGCATCCCGATGGCAGGATCGAGCGAGCGCCCTCAGGCCGCCCGCAGCCGCCAGACGGCGGGGCGCAGCAGCAGGAGCGGCGCGGCGAGGCCGCCGAGCACGCCGACCCACACCGCCGCCTCGACGCCGATGCGGCCGGCGAGCCAGCCCGCCGCCAGCGCGCCCGCCGGCAGCAGCGCGCCCGTGAGCACGTGAAGCGTGGCGTTCACCCGGCCGAGCACGTTCAAGGGCAGCATCGATTGACGGGCGCTCACCGCGTGGATCATGAACGCCATCATGAACCCGTCGCCGACGAGCTGGTGGACGACGAGGGCCGGGACGGCGAGCTGTCCGAGCCGCGCGGCCAGCGGGATGAGCACGCAGCCGCCCTGCGCCGCGGCGAGGCTCAGGATCATGGCCGGCCCCGCGCCGAGGCGGCGGCCGAGCCAGCCCGCGATCACGCTGCCGCCGAGCGCGCCCACGCCGCCCATGCTGATGATCAGCCCGACGGCGGCGGGCGAGAGCCGCAGGTGCTCCAGGAGGTAGAGCATGTACAGCGCGAGGAAGACCCCGCCGACGAAGAAGGCCTGAACGCCGAGCGCCAGGAACGTCGCCCCGACCACGGGGTGGCCGAGGCCGTGGCGCAGCCCCACCCGCAGATCCTCGAGCAGCGAGGGGCCCGCCGCGCCCGCGCCGGGGTCGGGGAGCGCCGGCGCCTCCACCGACCGGATGCGCCCGAGGAGCGCCGCCGACCAGAGATAGGAAAGCGCGTCCGCCACCATCGTCACCGGCGCGGTGAGCAGCTGGATCAGGAGGCCCGCCGCCCCGGGGCCGGCGATCTCCGCCGCCGCCTCGGTCCCCTCCAGCCTGGCGTTCGCCTCGACCAGGTGGTCCTGCCCGACGAGCGCCGGCAGATAGGCGTTGTCGGCGATCTGGAACAGCGACGTGGCCATGCCGACCAGCGCGGCCACCGCACAGAGCTGGAGCATGCCGAGCCCGCCGGCCCAGGACGCGATCGGGACCGAGAGGATGAGCGCCGCGCGCACGAGATCCGCGCCGATGAGGAGCGGCCGCTTGCGCGAGCGATCGACGAGCCCGCCGGCGAAGAGCCCCACGAGGACGCCGGGCGCGGTGGACAGGGCCGAGAGGACCGAGAGGGCCGCCGCGTCGGCCCCGAGGCTCAGGATGGCGATCACGGGCAGCGCCGTCCGGCTGACGCGGCTGCCCAGGGCGCTCACCGCCTGCGCCGCCCAGAGGCGCAGGAAATCGGGGTTGCGAGAGAGGCCTTCGCGGGGAGGGGAAGACATGGGGGCGCAGCAGAGCAGAAAGGAAAGGGGGAGGGGAGCGGAGTCTACACCAGGATCGCATGCCTCGAGCGGGGAGCGCCCGGCTGGCCCGTGAAGGCGTGCTACACGACAACCATGGATCGTGACGATCGTACAGGTGAGGTCTTCCTCCGTGTCGTGGGTCGACGCACGGCTCCGCCGCTCGGCCAGCCCCCGCCGCCCGAATCGCGCGACGCTCTCGCCGCCATGGCGCAGTATCGAACACGGGCGCCCAAGGGAATCTTCATGTACCGGAGCCACGCCGAGATGGAGGCCGACAGGCTGCGCTGGACCGTTGACGCCATGATCGAGCGCGCGCGCCATGGCTGAGTACACGCGCCCAGCCACCTGGGAGGACGTCAAATTGCTTGCCCGCTACCTCGATGAGGCAGGGGTACGCTGGGCGTTGATCGGTGGCTATGCGATCGCCGCGCACGGGTTCGTCAGATTTTCGGAGGACGTCGATATCCTCGTGGATCCGTCCACCGAGAACGCAAAGCGCTGGATCGCGGCGCTCGCCCGGCTGCCCGACGGTGCGACGCGCGAGCTCGTCGGCGAGGAGGATGTATTTGAGCGCGAAGGTCCGTACGCCATCCGGGTCAACGACGAGTTCACCATCGACGTCATGCCGTCGGCCTGCGGCCACGCATGGGCCGAGCTCGAGCCCTACGTGGAGGAGCGGCTCGTCGACGGTGTGCGCCTACGGGTGCTCGGGCTCGAAGGATTGCTGAAGACGAAGGAGGGTATGCGCGACAAGGACCGGGCCGACGCCGCGGTGCTCCGTGCAGCCCTGGACGCTCTCCGCCAGACGAAGTGAAGAGCCGCCGCATCCCGCTCGCCTCGGAGCTCCACCGCGGCTACTAGGCAGCCCCGGAGCCCCACGCGCCCATGCCCACGCTGCTGCGTTCACCGGCCACCAGGATCGGCGCAGCGCTCGTCGCGATCGCGATGGCGCTCGTCGGCTTCCTGCCCCTCTTCGACGGACCCGGCTACGAGAGCGCGCTCGCCGCGGGCCTCCTCGTGCCAGGCGCCGCGGCGATCGCGACCGCGCTCGACGTCGCCGCCCACAGGCCCCCGCCGGTCGAGGCGTTCCGCCGCGGCATCGCGAACGGCGCCCTCCTCGCCCTCGTCGCGTTCGCCACCACGCTGGCGCACGGCCTCCGCGCCGGCTTCTGCGACGCGCTCGGCGGCTCCGCCCACTTCGCCCTCGGGCCCGGGCTCGGCGCCGCGCTCGGCGGCGCCTGGGGCGCCGTCGCGGGCGAGCTCGCCGCCGGCATCCGCCGCGACGAGGGCGCGCCCCCGCGCTCGCCGTGGCCGCCGTGGCGCCGCCGGCTCGTCGCCGTCCTCGCCGCGCTCGCCGCCCCGCTCGCCTCCGCCGGCGTGAGCGCCGTCCGGTTCTACACCAGCCCGATCGTCTTCGCCTACGACCCCTTCGTCGGCTTCTTCAGCGGCACCCTCTACGACACGATCGTCGACGCCTCCGGGCTGCTCACCTACCGCGCCGGGACCCTCGCCACCCTGTTCGCCGCGTCCGTCCTCGCGCAGCACCTCGTCCACGACGCGAGCGGCCGGGTGTCGTTCCAGCCGCAAGGCCGCCCCGGGCTGCTCCTGCTCGGCGCCGCGAGCGCCGCGCTGAGCGCCGGCACGCTCGCGGAGGGCGCGCGCCTCGGCCACTTCCAGACCTCCGAGAGCATCGCGGCCGAGCTCGGCGCGCTCTCGCGAGGCCAGCGCTGCGAGGTCGTCTACCCGCGCGGGATGCGCGAGGCCGACGTCCAGCGCTTCGTGCGCGAGTGCGACGCCCACATCGAGGCCGGCGAGCGCTGGCTCGGAGCGCCCGCGGAGGTGGCGGGCCAGCCGCTCCGGGTCCGCGCCTACCTGTTCGAGAGCGCGGCGCAGAAGGGCGCGCTCATGGGCGCGTCGCGCACGTACGTCGCGAAGCCGTGGCGCCGCGAGGTGTACCTGCAGGCCGCCGGCTACCCGCACCCGACGCTCGGGCACGAGATCATGCACGTGCTCGCCGGCGCCTTCGCCCGCGGCCCGTTCAAGATCGCCGGGCGGCTCGGCGGGTGGCTGCCCGACCCGGGGCTCATCGAGGGGATCGCCGTCGCCGGCTCGCCAAGGGAAGCCGAGGACCTGAGCCCGCGCGGGTGGGCCAAGGCCATGAAAGACCTCGGGATCCTGCCGCCGCTCTCGCGCCTCTTCGCGCTCGGCTTCCTCGCCGAGAACTCGTCGACCGCCTACACGGTGAGCGGCGCCTTCGTCGGCCACGTGCGCGAGACCTACGGCCCCGCCGCGGTGCGCGCGTGGTACGGCGGGAAGCCGCTGCCGGAGATCACCGGCGCGTCGTGGGGGGACATGGAGCGCGCGTGGCACGCCGACCTCGACGCGCTGTCGCTGCCCGACGCCGCCAGGGCGCAGGCGAAGGCCCGCTTCGACAGGCCCGCCGTCTTCGAGCGGCGCTGCCCGCACGTGGTCGACGCGTGCACGCAGAAGGCAGAGCAGCTGCGCGCGCGCGGCGATCACGAGGGCGCCATCGCCGAGTACCGGCGCGTGCTCGCGCTCGACCAGAGCCCCGCGGCCCGGGTCGCGATCGCCGAGACGCGGCTCGCGAGCGACGCGCCCGCGAGCCGGAGCGAGGGCGTCCGCGAGCTGGAGGGCATCGCCGGGGACGCGGCGATCCCTCGGCACCTGCGCGACCGCGCCGCGGAGCGGCTCGGCGATGTAGCGCTCGCCGCGGGCGAGCGGGAGCGCGCGGCGAGGTGGTACGGCGAGGTCGCCGGGCGGCTCGTCGACGAGGACCGGCTCCGGACGCTGGACGTCAAGATCGCCGCCGCGCACGACGACCGCGCGCGCGCGGCCGTGGTCGAGCTCTTGATCGGGACCCGCGGCGGCGCCCCGGACCGGCTCCGCGCGGCCGAGCTCCTCGGCGCCTGGGCCGCGCAGGCGCCCGGCGACGGCCTGCCGAGCTACCTGCTCGGCCGCCAGTACCTGAACGACGGCCGCTTCGATGAAGCCGCCGATCGCCTGGACCGGGCGCTCGCGGCCCACCTGCCCGTCCAGCGCGTCTGGATCGAGGCCGAGCGGCTGAGGCTGGTGGTGGCGTGCGGGCTCGACGACGTCGAGACGGCGCGCCGCATGTTCGCCCAGTACGCGGCCCACGACGGGGCGGCGGGCGCCGGGCCCGCCGTGAGCGAGGAGCGCCGGGACGCGGCCCTGCGCCTGCTCGAGCGCTGCGACCGGGCGGCGTCCCGGGCGGCGTCCCCGGCAGGCGCCCCGGAGCCGCCGGGCGGACAAAAGTGAAGAATGCCTCTCGTTCCTGCGCGCTGCCGTGGTGAGATGTCGTGGAAATGCACGATGCGCCCGCGAGCGAGAGGTCCAGTCGCCTCGTCGCGCTGAACGCCGTCCTCACCGTCGTGGCCCGCCACTCGAACCTGCTGCTGCCGAGGCCGCTCGAGGAGCTCGCCGGCGCCGTGGGCCGGTTCGCCCCGTTCCAGCTCTTCGCGGTGTTGTTCCCGGAGCCCGAGGGGGAGCTCCGCGCCTACGCCGTCTTCCGCGCCGACACGCTCGCCGCCGCGCCGTTCGGCGCGCGGCTGCCCGCGCCCGCGGCCCTCTTCCGGCGGGTGTTCGGCGAGGGGAAGGCGTTCTCCTGCGACGACACCCGCGCGGGCGACGCGCTCGACAAGATGGGGGCCGCCGAGGGGTGCCTGTCGTACGTCGCGCTCCCGGTGCGGAGCGCGCCGCCCGGCGCCGAGCCCGGCCAGCCCGGCGCGCGCTCCTCAGGGCCGGGCAGCGCCGTCGTCGCGGCGCTCGTGCTCGGCTACGGCGAGGCCGCCGCCGCGGCCGCCGCGCCGGCCGCGCTCCTCGAGGAGCTCGCCGAGGCGCTCGGCGCCGGCCTCGACCGCTCGCTGCGCGTGGTCGCCGGCGAGCGCGAGGCCGCCGAGCGGCTCCTGCGCATCCGCGAGCTCGAGGAGCAGCACCGGAACCTGCTCGACAACGCGCCGCTCATCATCTTCCGCCTCGACCCCGAGACGGGCGAGCTCTCGTTCCTGAACCGCCACGCCGAGCGGCTCCTCGGCGTGCCGGTGGCCGAGGCGCTGAAGACGCCGGGCTTCCTCGGGGAGGCGCACGCCGACCCGGAGGGGGTGATGTGCTTCGAGGACGCCGTCGCGCGGGCCAAGCTCGGCGCGCCGTCGGCTTCGTACGAGGCGCGCCTCCGCCGGCGGGGCGGCGACGCGATCACGGCGCGCGGCACGGTGTACCCGCTCGTGTCCGACCGCGGCCGCGTGGTGGCGATCGAGGGCGTGCTCGCGGACGTGAGCACCGAGCACGCGGCCCGCACCCGGCTCATCCAGGTCGATCGGCTGTCGACGCTCGGCACGCTCTCGGCCGGCGTCGCCCACGAGATCAACAACCCCGCGGCGTTCATCCTGCTCGGCCTCGACATGCTCGATCGCCTCCTGCGCGGGCCGAACGTGCGCATGGAGGGCCCCGCCGCCTCGAGCGCGTCCGAGCTGCTCCAGGAGCTGCGCGACTCCATCAAGCGCATCGTCGACATCGTCCGCGACCTCAAGCTGTTCGCGAGCCCGCCGCAGCCCGAGGGCTCGCGGCGCGCGCTGACGGACGCGAACCGCACCGTGGAGTCGGCGCTGAGCCTCACGCGCGGCCAGATCATCGAGCGGGCGCAGATCGTGAAGAACCTGTCCGAGGTGCCGCCGGTCCTCATGGAGGACGGGCGGCTCGGGCAGGTCATCGTGAACCTCCTCGTCAACGCGGCGCAGGCGATCCCGAAGCCGAGCTCGAAGCTCGAGGCGCGCGATCAGACGGTGACCGTCGAGACGCGGAGCGACGGCGAGACGGTCGAGATCGTGGTGAGCGACACGGGCGCCGGCATCGCGGAGGAGAACCTGCCGCGCATCTGGGCGCCGTTCTTCACGACGAAGGGGCCCGAGGTCGGCACCGGGCTCGGCCTGTCGATCAGCCGCGAGATCATCGAGCGCGCGGGCGGCCAGATCACGGCCGAGAGCCCGGTCCCGGGGAGCGAGCCGCCGGGCGGCGCGCGCTTCGTCATCTCGCTCCCCGCGGCGGGTCGCACGGAGGAGGACACGCCGAGCGTGTCGCCGGTGCCGCGGCTCGTCTCGAAGCGGGCGCGGGTGCTCGTGGTGGAGGACGAGCCGTCGCTCGCGCGCGCGCTGTCCGAGCAGCTCGGCCGCGTGCACCAGGTGGCGCTCGCGCCGAGCGCGGACGCGGCGATGGGGATGCTCGCCGCCGGCCAGCGCTTCGACGTCGTGCTCTGCGACCTGCGGATGCCCGGCATGTCGGGCGACGTGTTCTACACGCGGGTGCGCGAGAGCGACCCGGCGCTCGCGCAGGGGTTCATCTTCATGACCGGCGTGGGCTTCGGCGCGGACGTCGAGCGGTTCCTCGCCTCGTCCGGCCGCCCGCTCCTGGACAAGCCGTTCTCCGCCGAGGACGCGCTGTCCGCGATCGCCGAGGTCGTCTCGACGAACCGCGCCGGGGCGCCGAGCAGCGGCGGCGGCGGCAGCGGCGGCAGGTAGCGCGCGAGGGGGGCTCGCTCAGCCGAGGATCTGCGCGCAGACCCGCTGGAGCTCCCGCAGGAGATCGGGGGTGGCCTGGAGCGTGATGCGAGAGCGGGCCTCGCCCTCCTGGTAGCTCAGCGTGAGCAGGACGACGGGCGCCGCGATCTTCGCCCCGCGGCTCGCGGCCGTGATCGCGTCGACGCGCCAGTCGACGCCGGTGAGCAGCTTGCCGTGGTCGAGCAGCGCGCCGCGCACGATCTCGCGCCGCACGAGCGCGCGGGCCTGGTCGTAGCCGGCGAGCAGGATCGCCTGGATCTCCTCGGCCTCCTCCACGGGCACGAGCACCGCGAGGTCGGTCGCGAGCGCGGCGGGGTCGAGGTCGAGCTTGCTCGCCTCGCGGACCAGGAAGCGGCACGCCTTGAGCACGCGGGCGAGCGGCTCGGACGCGATCTCGTGGCGGCGGCAGAACTCGTCGAGGTGCCGCTCCACGGCGGCGGGGACCGGCTCGCCGAGGCTGGGCCCGAGCGCCTCCCAGAGGCGCCGCCGCGCGGCCTCGGGCAGCTCCAGGAGCCGGCGCAGGTCGGCGGCGAGCTCCGGGGGCGGCGGCTGCCCGCCCAGGCTGCGGAGCCCGGCGCGAGGGGAGGGCGCCTCGTGCGCCGGCGTGCTCATCGCGACCTCGTCAACACCCGCGCAACACTCGCCGAGCTCCGCGTCGATGTCCATCGTCACGCGCGCGCACGACGATGACATCGCCGCCGCCGCCGCCGCCGCGCTCAGTCGCTCAGCTGGATCGGGACGTAGAGGGCGCGCATCTTCGACATCGTGCCCTGGCGCGTGTACCCGGCGAGCCCGTACAGGACGTTCCACCAGTGCCCCTCCGGCGTCTCGCCGTACGAGAACACGGGGAAGAAGTGGAACTCCCACTCCTTGCCTCGCCGCCCGCGCTGCTCCTTGTAGAACGTGTTGAGCGCGAGCTGCGTGACCGAGTTCTGGTCCGCGAACCGGAAGAAGAGCGGCAGCACCACCGTGGTGCGCGACGTCGGCGACGCGAAGTCCCAGAGGAACGGCGCGACGACGAGGTGCGTCGCGTCGCGCTCGCGCCCCGCGTAGAAGAACGGATAGATGTCCGTCTCCCAGCCGGTGAGATCCCGCGTGTGGCGGATGAGCGGCGTGAGCCACGTCGTGTCGCTCAGCCCGTGGCGCTTGAAGCGGCCGTAGAGCGGGAACAGGGCGAGGTCGTCGCTGCGCGGCGAGGTGTTCCGGTAATAGAACGGCAGCAGCATCGTCCGCTCGAGGTCGATGTCCGGATCGCGGTACTGCCAGAAGAGCGGCGTGATCATGTCGAGCTCCGTCCGCCCTCGGTAGCGAGCGTAGCCCCAGGTCGCGAAGGTGCTCTCCCCCTCCTCGCCGCGCGCCTTCACGAAGAGCGGCGTGATGAGCAGGTTCGAGTTGCCCTCGACCCCGTAGTGGAAGAACGGGAACAGCGTCGTCCGGTCGTGGTTCTTGCCCCAGCTGTGCCAGTAGAACGGCATGACGTTGAACACGTCACCCTGGCGCGAGTGCTGCCACAGCAGCGGCCCCCACAGGTTCGTCGAGCGGTCGCCGACGTCGCTGTAATGGTAGTAGTGCAGGAGCGGCGGGATCACCTCGTACTCGCTGCTCTCGTCGCGGCCGTAGAAGTAGAGCGGGGCCAGGCCGAGATCGATCTTGTCGGCCGTGCGCGCGTCGCACGCGGGGCCGCCCTTCCAGCTGCAGAAGAGGGGGCCGACGAGGTTGAAGCCGCTCCGCGCCGTGTGGTGCGTGAACGTCAGCAGGGGAGGGATGTGGAAGTAGCCGCTCCCGTCGTCGCTCTTGCCCTCGAAGAAGAGCGGCGCGAGCCAGTTGTCGTGCCGGCCCGGCTCCGCCTTGCGCCCGGGGCTCGCGGGGCGCCCCTCGGACTCGCGGTGCATGAACGGGCCGACGATCGTCGTGTAGGTGTTCTCGTCCCGGAGCTTCCAGAAGAACGGGAAGAGCACGTCGGCATCGACGTCCTTGCTCCGCCGGTTGTAGTAGAGCGGCGTCACCATCGTGGCGCGATCGCCCGGCATCTTGCGCTCCGCCCAGAGGGGGAAGAGCGTCCGGAACTGGTACTTGCCGCTGCGCTCGCCGTAGTAGAGCCCGTACCAGTCGCGCTGGATCTCCTCGGCGCGCCCGCGCTCCCACTCGCCGGTGTCGTTCGTGCCGATCTGCTTCTTGACCGACGGCGGCACCGCCAGCGGGTCCTGCGGCAGCGTCGGCTCCTGGGTCTGGATCGGGCTCTCCTCGGACGTCGGCGCGGCGTGCGTCTCCGGCGTGCCGGGCGGCGGCTTCGGCGGGCTCGAGCTCGTGGGGGGCGGCCCCATGCCGGGCTGGCCGAAGCCGACCTGCGCCGCCGCGACGGACGGCGCGGCGAGCGCCGCGAGCGCGGCCGCGAGCATTGCGCCCCGCACGCCGCCCCTCGCCTCGCGCGCCGGCGCGCCGCGCGCGCCCTGCCAGCAGCCCTGCTCTCCCTTCGCCTTGTAGGTCAACGCGCTCCCCGCTGGCCGCCGCCGGGTGATGACTCGAGCGCCCGGTCCGCGAGCACGCGCGCCGCGCCCTCGAGCGGGATCTCGTCCTGTACGTGCGCCGCGAGATCCTTGATCTGGAGCACGCCGCGCTCGATCTCCGAGTCGCCCAGGATCACGCAGAGCCGCGCGCCCACGGCGTCCGCGCGCCGGAGCATCGACTTGAGCCGCCCGCCGCGCCCGTCGAGCTCGACCGAGACGCCGAGCGCGCGCAGCTGCTTCGCCAGGACGAGCGCCCGGTCCGCGCCCACCTGGCCGAGCGGGGCGAGGAAGCAGCCGGGCCTCCGGCGCGCCGTGTCGCCGGGCATCAGCGTGAGCAGCCGCTCCATCCCCATCGCGAAGCCGATCGCCGGCACGCTCGGCCCGCCGAGCCCCGCGACCATGTTGTCGTAGCGGCCGCCGCCCCCGAGCGTGCTCTGCGAGCCGAGATCGCCCGAGGTCGCCTTCACCTCGAAGAGCGTGCGCGTGTAGTAGTCGAGGCCGCGCACGAGCGACCGGTCGATGACGTAGTTCACGCCGAGCACGTCGAGGCAGCGGAGCACGCCGTCCCAGTGCGCCCGGTCCGCGTCGTCGAGCAGGTCGAGGATCGACGGCGCGTCGCGCGACACGTCGTGGTCGCGCGGGTCCTTCGAGTCGAGGATGCGCAGCGGGTTCTTCTCGAGGCGGCGCTGCGAGTCCTCGCTGAGGTTGGCCTTGCGCGGGGTGTAGTGGGCGAGCAGCGCCTCGCGGTAGCGCTCGCGCGTGCCCGCGCTGCCGAGCGAGTTCACGTGGACGACGAAGTCGGTGATGCCGATGCGCTCCAGGAAGCCCGCGATGAGGTCGATCGTCTCGGCGTCGCAGAGCGGCCCCGGATCGCCGAAGAGCTCGCAGCCGGCCTGGTAGAACTGGCGGTAGCGCCCCTTCGCCGGCCGCTCGCCGCGGAACATCGGCCCGATGTAGTACCAGCGGGTCACCGGCTCCTTCGCGTGGACCGCGTGCTCGACGTACGCGCGCGCGGCGCCCGCGGTGCCCTCGGGCCGCACCGTGAGCGCGTCGCCGTGACGCTCGAAGGAGTACATCTCCTTCTCGACGACGTCCGTGGTCTCCCCCATCTGGTGGCGGAAGAGCTCCGTCGGCTCGAGCAGCGGCGTGCGCACCTCGGCGTAGCCGTGGAGCTCCGCGTTGAGGCGGAAGGCCGCCTCGAGCTTGTGCCAGCGCTCCACCTCTTCGGGGAGGATGTCGTTCATCCCCCTGACCGCGCGCAGTTCCATCGCGCGGCGCTTATGGTCGGTGCTGGCGAGCGGGTCAAGCGGCTCGCATGCCTCCCCGGTGCGCTCGGGTCTCGCCGGCTCACCGTCCGGGGGCTATGTGCTGGTTCCAGAGGCATGAAGAAGACACGCGCAGCGGCGATCGATCTTGGGAAGGCCCGCGTCGGCGTGGCCGTGACCGACGAGCTCGGGCTCTACGCCCACCCGCGGCCGCTGCTCGACGGGCGGAACCGGAGGGCGCTGCTCGACGCGCTCGCGGCGCTCGCCCGGGACGAAGGCATCACGCGGTTCCTGGTGGGGCTGCCGCTCGAGATGAACGGGGACGAGGGGCCGGCCGCGCGGCGGGCGATCGCCTTCGCCCAGGCGCTGGCCGACGCGGCCGGCGTGGAGGTGGAGCTCGTCGACGAGCGGCTGACCACGGTCGAGGCGGCACGGCGGCTGCGCGACGGCGGCGTCTCGGGGCGCAAGAGCAAGGAGCGCGTCGACGGGGCGGCGGCGGCGCTGCTGCTCCAGGCGTGGCTGGACGGGCGGCGCGGCGGCTGAGCGGTCGCGCCGGGGGCGCCGCCGGACCGCGTCGGCGAGCGCTCGCCGAGCGCTCGCCGGGCGCGAGCGCCGCCGCGCGCTCGCCGGACCGCGTCGGCAAGCGCTCGCCGAGCGCTCGCCGGCCGCGCGCGCCGCCGCGCGCTCGCCGGGGGGACCTGAGCGCGCGAGGCGCGATGTGACCTGGATGACGCGCCTCCAGGTTTCGGCTACCTGGGCGAGCTCCGGCCGTTCTCATCGAGGGAGCGGTCCAGGCAGTGCAGCCTCGGACGATTGCAGAGGGGAACTCATGAACGCGACACGGACACCTGGAGGCGCTCGCGCGCGGGTCGGCCTGGAGGGCCTGCGCATCGCCGTCATCGGCGCGGGCCCTGCGGGGCTGACGGCAGCCCACTCGCTCAAGAAGCTCGGATACCGCCATGTCACGGTGTTCGAGCGGGGCGAGGCCGTGGGCGGGAAGGCGTGCACCCTGGAGCACGACGGGCACACCTACGAGATGGGAGCGATCTGGCTCTCGAGCGATTACGAGGTCGTCAATCAGCTCGCCGCGGAGCTCGGCATCGCCACGAAGGCCTACCGGATCAAGAAGAACCAGGTCGAGGCGGACGGGAGCAGGAGGACGTTCGCCGCGGTGGCCAGGAAGAAATATGGCGCCCCGGCGGTCGCGCGCGCGCTGCTCAACTACGCGAAGGTCCGAGTCCGGTACGCGAGGGCCTTCGAGCCTGGGTTCGCCGGCGCGCCGCCCGCTGTGCGCGCCAGCTTCAGCGAGTTCGCGGAGGCGCACGGGTTCGCCCCGCTGGCCGACATGCTGCGGGCGTTCACTGTGGCGTGCGGATACGGCTATTATGAAGAGGTCCCGGCGCAGTACCTCCTCAAGCTGTTCCACTGGATCGTGCCGATCGCGCTCAGGGACGCCGCCAACGAGGCCCTGGGGCTCAGCCTCCCCGGGCTCGTGGTCCCGGAGGGCGGGTCGCAGCGGATCTGGACCGAGCTCGCGAAGAAGCTCGACGTGCGCCCGCGCTCGGCGGTGACCCGCCTCGCCCGGACGGACCGGGGGATCGAGCTGACCATCGACGGAAACGGAGAGCCGCAGACGTTCGATCGCGTCATCGTGTCCGCCGCCCTGGACCAGGCCTCGACCTTCATGGAGTTCCCCGCCGACGTGGCGGACATGATCAAGGGGCTCAGGACCTATCGATGCCACATCTCCCTTGTCGAGGTGGAGGGCGTCGAGCGGCAGAATACGACGTTCTTCTACGAGAACATGTTCCGGAAGAACATGGGGCGCATGCTCGTGATCGGGACCCGCTACGCCGACACGAACCTGTTCACCACCAACCAGCTCTCCGACGGGGCGATGTCGGAAGACGAGCTGGAGCGGCTGCTCGAGGGCGACGTCGCCCGGTTCGGCGGGAAGGTCGTCCGCGTCGTGGCGAAGCGATCGTGGGTCTATTTCCCGCACTTCCCGCGGGAGATCCTGGACGCGGGGGTCTACGAGCGGCTCGAGGCCTTGCAGGGCAAGGACGGGATCTTCCTCGTCGGTGGCACGATGAGCTTCGAGTCCCTCGAGGACTCGGCGCGCTACGCGAGGGATCTCGTCATCGAACATTTCTCCGATCGGGCGGCCTCCTCGGTGGCATCGCCCGCGAGGCGACGGTCTGAGACCCTGGCAGAGGTGAGGCCATGAGGTTGACGCGATCGTCGAGGGGCGCGCGCGCGCGGGCCGGCCTGGAGCACCTGCGCGTCGCCGTCGTCGGCGCGGGCGCCGCAGGGCTGACGGCGGCCCACACGCTCAAGAAGCTGGGGTATCGCGACGTCACGGTGTTCGAGCAGGGCGACTCCGCGGGCGGGAAGACGCTGGCCTTCGAGCACGGGGGGCGCTCCTACGCCCTCGGCGCGATCTGGATCCTCCGCGACTATGAGATTCTCAATCAGCTCGCCGTGGAGCTGGGGATCTCCCTGCAGGCATCCAGGATGAAGAAGATGCAGGTCGAGGCGGACGGGAGGAGCCTACCGTTACGCGACGTGGCGAAGGTGAAATACGGCGCCGGCGCGCTCGCGCGCTCGCTGCTCAACTACGCGAAGGTCCGCGTCCGCTACGCGGCGCTGTTCCGGCCCGGATATTCCGGGGCGGAGCCCGCGCTGCGCGTCAGCTTCAGCGAGTTCGCGGAGGCGCACGGCTTCGCCCCGCTGGCCGACCTGCTGCGGTCGTTCACGGCCGCGTGCGGGTACGGCTACTACGAGGAGATCCCGGCGCAGTACATCCTCAAGGTGTTCAACCGGTTCGTGACGGGCGTCCTCAGGGACGCCGCCCGCGAGGCCGTGAGCCCTCGCATCTCCCCCGGGTTCCTGTTCCCCACGGAGGGAATGCAGCGGCTATGGATCAAGCTCGCGGACACGCTCGACGTGCGCCTGCGCTCGGAGGTGACTCGCCTCGCCAGGACAGCGCAGGGGGTCGAGCTGACGGTGAACGGAGAGGTCCAGACGTTCGACCGCGTCATCGTCACCACCCTCCTGGACCAGGCCGCGACCTTCATGGAGTTCCCGGCCGACGTGGCGGGGATGATCAAGGAGCTCAGGACCTATCGATTCGTCGTCTCCTTGCTCGAGGTCGAAGGGCTCGAGAGGCAGACCCTCCTCCTCCTCTACGAGAACACGTGGCGGAGGAACATGGGGCGCGTGCTCTCGATCGGGTCCGGCTACGCCGACGCCAACACGTTTCTCACCTTCCAGATCTCCGACGGGTCGCTGCGGCAGGAAGAGCTGGACCGGCTGCTCGAGGAGGACATCGCCCGGCACGGCGGCAAGATCCTCCAGGTGATCACGAAGAAGACGTGGGCCTACTTCCCCCATTTCCCGAGGGAGCTCCTGGACAAGGGGGTCTACGAACGGCTGGAAGCCTTGCAGGGCAAAGACGGGATCTACCTCGCCGGAAGCACGATGAACTTCGAGACCCTCGAGGACGCCGCGCGCTACGCGAGGGATCTCGTCATCGAGCACTTCTCCGATCAGAGAGCGCGCTGAGCGGCGCACGCCGCCGGAGGTCCTGCGACATCACGGTGCGCCGTTTCGGACGGAAGGAGCGGAGGTCGAGCGCTGGGGAGGGTTGAGAGGGTAAAGCGCGACAGACGCGTGACCTGAACAACGCTCTTCCCCAGGCCGGTGTATCCCAGTTAAAGTGCCAGCACTTTTGTACATGGGGTAGGTCGTGGGCCCTGGTGTTCGGCGAGGCCACGTCAAGGACAACCAACCATCTGCGCCGGCTCGGGGGGCTCGTTCGGCTTCTCGTGGGCTCTCGGCCGGAGCAGCCTCGGAAAGACAGACGATGACGCTCAATACAGCAAGGACGGATAATTCGAAGGGCAACGCCTCCACGTCATCGACGAGCCCGGACGAGAGAGCCGAACTCCAGGAGGTGATCGCCATTGCGCCGAGCCTCCGCGCGCTGAGCGGGCAGCACGTCGATGCGTTGCTTCGAGCGGCCCGGATCGAGCGCTTCCCCGCCGAGCACACGATCGGGACCGAGGGGGCGAAGGCCGAGAACCTCTACCTCGTTCTCAAGGGCGAGGTGTGCGCCTATCTGGGGAGCTCGATGCGGGAGGTCTCCGGGATGCTCTCGCGCGGAGGGGTCTTCGGCGGCAATTTGCTGGCCGGAGAGCCGAACCTGTTCTCCTACAGCGCCGAGCGGGACACCCTGGCCGCGAGCTGGAGCGACGAGGCGCTCCGCCGCGCGGACGCCGAGGCGCCCGGGCTGCGCAAGCAGCTCTCCGTCCGGCTGTCGAAGGACCGGCGGATCGTCGAGCTGGCCGACATCATGCAGCACGTTCCTCTGCTGCGGAACACGAGCTCGGTGCTCCGTTACCGGCTCCTGCAGGAGACGACGCTGATGCGGTTCTCCGCGGGATCTTTCCTCTATCGAGACGGAGAATCGTCGACGACGTGTTACATCGTCGTCAGCGGCGAGGTGGAGCTGACCCGCGCGACGCCGTCGGGCGAGCGGGAGACGACGGTCGTGCTCGGGCGAGGCGGCATGTTCGGCGACACCGACCTCCTCGCGTCGGCGCCGCGCTCCGAGTCGGCCGAAGCGAAGCTCGAGACGGAGGTCCTGGCCATCGCTCGCATCGACCTCGAGGCGCTGAAGCGCGCCGATGGCGCGTTCCGCCTCGCGGTCGCCGCGCGGCTCGGGTCGAACAAGCCCCTGTCGAAGCCGCAGGACATCATCCTCCTGGTGAACGGCACGCGCTACGACGCGCGCGCCGCGGCGTCGCTGATCCAGGCTTCGCTCGCCTCGATCGGCGAGAAGCGGGTGGTCGCCCTGGAGGTCGCGCCCGAAGGGGCCGGCGGCGATGCCGGGGACGATCTGCGCCTGCAGGTCCCGAGAGACCCGGCGCGCGGCATGGAAGCGCTGGACGAGCGCGTGCGGTCGCTCGGGGCCAGGTATGTGATCCTGTACTCGAGGATCGACGACTCGCTCAGGTGGCTCGCCGAGCCGGTGTGGGACACGATCATCGACAACCGCGTCTCGTCGACCGTCTATTTCACGGAGGACCTGAAGCGCTCGTTCCCGATCGAGACCCCCCAGCTGACGTCGGTGCAATACGTCGAGCTGCGACCGGCGGGCAGCAACGAGGAGGAGCAGACCGTGCGGAGCGGAGCGATCCGTCTGAGGATCGACCAGATCTCCCCGGAGATGCGCTTCGAGTCGCTCACGCAGGCGAACCGGACGGCGCTCCACCGGCTCGCGCGGACGCTCACGCACCAGTCGGTCGGGATCGCCCTCGGGGGAGGATCCGCGTGGGGCTTCGCGCACGTGCCGCTCGTGCGCGCGCTCGTTGAGGCGGGCATCCCGATCGACATGCTCTCGGGGACCAGCATGGGGAGCGTGGTCGCCGTCGGCTATGCGAGCCGAGGCGTGGAGGCGCTGGACGATCTCATCCAGAGCGCGCCGGAGTTCGCGTGGCGGCTCGCGTTCTCGCCGATCACACGGAAGCCCCTGGACTCGTTGTGCAATCGCCTGGTCCCCCACCGGCGCCTCCAGGACCTGCCGATCCCGGCGTTCCCCGTGGCGGTGGACATCCAGACCGGCCGGGCGTGCGTCTTCCGTCACGGCGCTGTGCTCCGCGCGCTGAAGGCGAGCACCGCGGTGCCCGTGGCGATCGTCCCGGAGATCGTGGACGGGATCCGCTACGTGGACGGCGGCATCATGAACAACGTGCCGGTGAGCTGCCTCGTCGAGGAAGGGGCTGATTTCATCATCGCGTCGAACGTGATCCCCGCGCCGGCGCGGCTCGCTCGGGAGAAGCACAAGTGGCCGGTCACCGAGATCCTGTCCCAGATCTCGCCGCTCGGGCGCTTCCAGGACGCCCTCCGCTCGATGTTCCTCATGATGCGCGACGCGGGCACGCGTCAGGCCGCTTCCGCCCAGGTCACGTTCGCGCCCTCGGTGAGGCAGTACAACCTCGTCGAGATCCAGGCCGGAAGGAAGATCGCCGAGTCGGTGGAGCCGGAGATCCCGGCCTTCATCGAGCTCGTGAAGGAGAAGTACAAGGCGTTCTGCCGGAATCGGGATTACTGAGGTCCCGCGCCGGTCACACGAGGTGCGGCCGGCGCGAGATGGGCAGCCTCACCCGTCGCTCACCGGTCTTCTGCTGGCGCGCGCCCCGCTGCCCTCGGGCACCGGGCAGAGGGCGCGCGCCGTTCACGGCGCGGGCGGAGCCTCCGGCGCGCCGCCGGCGCCGAGCAGCCACCGCGCGAGGCCTGCGAGCCAGCGCCCCTCGGGGGACGCGTCGCGCGGGACCTGCCCCGCACGCGCGCCCTCGACGAGCTGACGCGTCGCCTCGGAGCGGTAGTCGGCCTGCGCGTCCAGGGTGGCGAGCAGCGTCGCGCGCTCGGGGCTCGCCCCGGTGCGCGCCACCCACGCGTCCACGCGGTCCGCGAAGGCGGGATCCGGCGGGGTCGGCTCCTCGTGGAGGGGCGCGGGGCCGAGGCCGTTGATCGCGTCGATCACGACCTGCTTCCGCTCCTTCAAGGGCAGCGCGGATAGCTCTTCCGGGAGCAAGGGGCGGCCGATCCAGAAATCCTGGCGCCCGCAGCCCAGGGGGAACTCGAGCCGGCGCGGGAGCTCCTCGACCGGGAGCCCGCCGACGAACCGGACGGGCACGATCGGGGCGCCGACCGCCAATGCCATGTCGATGAACGACGAGCTCATCTTCACGACGGGCTTCCGGCACGAGAGCGCGCGCGTGCCCTCGACGTGCACCATCACGTTCTTCCCTCGCTGCGCCATGTCGATCGCGAGGTCGCCGATGATCCGCATCAGCGAGTCGCGGTCCTCCCGGTCGAAGAACGTGATGAGGCCCGGGTCAGTGATCCCCGGGTACGTGAAGCTCTGCCGGATGAGCTCGCCCACCCAGGTGCCCCGGTGCTCCGCCTTCGCGAGCGTGACCGTCGAGACGCCCGAGAGCGCCGAGACGAGCACCGAGAAGAGGAGGGACTCGACCGCCACCTGGTGGTTGGCGAGGTAGAGGCAGCTCCGCCCGCGCGCTCGGCCCCACGCCTCGGGATCCGCGATCACCACGTCGCCGACGAAGCGCTCGATGAGGCCGTAGTAGAGATCCTCGACGGGCCATGCGCCGATGCCGAACCAGGCGCGCCAGTGCGCCTCGACGGGCGAGAGATCCATCGCCGGCGGGCGCGGCTCCGTGACGCGGACCGCGTGCCCGTCGCGCGCGACGCGCAGGGCGTGACGGCGCAGCGGGCGCATGGTCGCCGTGGCGCTCGTGAGGTCGGCGCTCGGGCGCACCGCGCTCGGGTGGACGAAGGCGCGCCGCGCGACGTGGTCCCGCACGGCCACCTCGGCGACGAGGTCCCCGCCGGGCGCGGCGCCGTAGATCCGCGCCACGTTGCCAGGGAGCCAGTCGCTCGGCTTCACGTCCTCGAGCGCGGCCACGGTGGCGTCGTCTTCGACACGCACACGCGCGAGGCGCACCCCCGGGACGAACCGGCGGTCGCGGAGGAACGCGCGCCGCTCGGCGCGGCTCGCGCGGCCGATTGGCCCCTTCGGGAGGAGCACGTCGACGAGCGTGAGCGCCGCGCGGACGGCGCCGCCGACGAGGAGCTGGACATCGAACCTGGGGAACCGAGGCTCGCCGTCGAAGCCGGCGAAGCGGACCTCCACCTGAGCCTCCCCCGACACGGGCAGCTCCCCGAAGAAGCGGATCGACGGGATGCGGTAGGGGTATCCGACGTGATCGTCCGGGATGTCCGGAGACCAGCGCGCGAGATCGTCGTGCGGGATCGCGTGGGTGAGCGCGTCGAGGAGCCCCTGGTGCAGCGCGCCGCGCGGGACGCCGCGCTCCGCCGCGTCGAGGAGCGCGGACGCCCCGCCCGCGCCGAGGCGCAGCGACCGCACCATCTGGAAGGACGGGCCGTGGAACAGCGCGCCCGACGCGTACGGGTCTTCCGTCTCTACCGCGTCGCGGAGCGGCGGGAACGGCGCGGGCGGGGAGGGGAACTGCGCGCCGAGGCGCACGAGCCCCGTCGCGACCGGCTCGAAGCGCGACAGCGCGGCGTCGCGCGCCTCCCGGAAGGCGAGCAGGGTGACGTGCCGGGCGCCGTCGCGCTCGCTCACCTCGGCGCGGAGGCGCTCGGGGCCGCCCGGGAACGGCAGCCATCGCTGCACCTGGACGTCGG
The DNA here is from genome assembly GCF_051521595.1 of Sorangium sp. So ce1153. Lineage (NCBI taxonomy): Bacteria > Pseudomonadati > Myxococcota > Polyangiales > Polyangiaceae > Sorangium > Sorangium sp. So ce1153. The sequence continues at coordinate 7,842,376 of NZ_CP150361.1, read as the reverse complement.
CGATCTCGAGGACGCGCTGCGCTGTCCCGCGCGCGGCGTCGCGCGTCGCGGCGGCCGCGAGGCGGTCGAGCATCGACATCATCGGCAGCGCGGGGAGCGTCCACGTCGGTCGATGGTCGCCGAGCCACGTGTCGATCGCTGGATCGAGGACCTCCTCGCGCGGCGACCGCGCGGCCGGCTCGCCGCCAGGCACGATGCGCATCGCGAGCTGGCGGGCGTGGTAGATGCGCTTCCCGTCCACCCACAGCGAGCCCTCGGCCACGGCGAAGCGGCCGCGCGCGTCCTCGCCCACCTCGAGGATGTCGATCTCGGTGGTGATGCGGCGGTTCGCCGGGACGACCTGGCCGCGGTACTTCCAGACCAGCGGGCGGTCGATGGCGATGGGCTCGAACCGGGCGCCCGGCACGCCGTCGCCCATGTTCCGCTCGATCATCGCGAACTGGAGCAGCTGGACGAGCGCCTCGATGCCGAGCGAGCCGGGCTGCACGGGGTCCTGGAAGAAGTGCGCCTTGAAGAACCACTCGGCGGGGTCGACGTCCTTCTCGCCGCGCGCCCAGCCGAGCCCCTTCTTGCCGCCGTCCGGCGCCCAGGCCGTGATCCGGTCGAGCATGCAGAGCATGGGCGCGGGCAGCCTGGGCGCGCCGTCGAAGTAGCGCGCGGGCCGGCGCCGGAGATCGAGCAGGTACGAAGAGGCGCCGTCGATGCGCGCGCGGTCCTCGGCGCTCACGGGCAGGCCGACCTGGTTGTCGAAGGCCTCCTTGGGGAAGAACCCGAAGACGGTGTTCATCCGGAACACGACCGTGTCGCCGATGAAGCTCTCGACCTCGAACGACTGGATGATCATCCCGGCCGAGCGCGAGATGTCGACGATCTTCACGCGCGTGCGCAGCGTGCCCGCGGTGGGGAGGATCTCGGCCGGCATCGTCGCCGTCCCGTCGAGGTTGCGGAACAGGAGCTCCGTGTCGGTCGTGAGCGCGCTGCCGACGTAGCTCGCCAGCCACCCGCACGGCTGGAGCGTGGCCTCCATGAGCACGCAGCAAGGCATGGCGGGGTGCCCGCTCTCGTCGAAGTACCAGGCCTCCGCGGGGATGTCGTACTCCGCCTCGATCGTGACGCCGACGCGGAACTGCCCTGGCGGCGCGTCCGCGCGCGTGATCCGGGACATGAAGTGATACGGCGGGCCGGGGAGGCGCGCGACCTTGCGCGGCCCGTCGAACGGCGCGTACATGGGGCCGAACGCGGCGGAGGGGCGCCCCCACGCGCACGCGAGGAGCGAGGGGTAGTCGAAGGGGAACCCCTCGTGCGACGCCGGAGGCTTGCTCGCGGCGAAGCCGCGGAGGCCCCCGAGGCGGCGCAGGTCCAGCGCGGCCGCGTGGTGCGCTGGATCCGCCGCCGAGGCGAGCGGGAGCCGGCTCCACTCGTCGAGCGGCCAGCCGGGGACGAGCTTGAGCCCGGCGCGGCGCGCGTGGAACGCCTTCAGGCCGTCCACCGTGCAGAGGAGGTCGGCGTAGACGGTGGGCACGGGCCCGGCGACGACCTCCTCGACGAAGACCTCGTAGACGAGCCGCCGCGACGAGGGGATCGCCTGGCCCCGGCAGCGCATCGCGATCTTGTGCCCGGTGACCGGCTCGAACCGCCAGCCGTCGCGGTCGACCGCGAAGCCCATGCCCGCGAGGTAGAAGGCCATGGCCTGCAAGCAGCCCTCGAACATGAGGGTGCCGGGCATGCAGGGGTCGTTCAGGAAGTGGCCGGTGAAGTACCAGTCGTCGGGCGAGATCGGCGCCTCGGCGCGAAGGTAGCCGCGGCCCCACGGGCCCCCGCGCGGGTCGAGCTCCGTGACCTCGCGCAGGAGGAGCATCGGCCCGGACTGGATCCGCGGCGAGCGCACGTGCGTGCGGGCCCGCTCGTACCCCGGCCCGAAGCAGTCGGCGGCGCGGCCGTCGGCGAACGCGCGGACGTCGTCTGCGGTGAACGAGCGCTTCGTGCACGCGACCGCGGGCGGATCGAGCCGGGCCGTGGCGTCGTGCTCCGCCGTCGCGGCGTCCCACAGGACGCCGCCCGAGGCCGCGAGCTCCGCGTCCGTGAAGAAGCCGGCCTGGCCGCTCCGCACCGAGAGCCGCAGCGCCCCGCCGATGCGGCAGTCGTAGTGGAAGAAGAAGAGCCGGATGTTCTCCTGCTTCGCGTGGCCGTCGACGTGGATGTCGTACGCGAGGGTATCGCCGGGCTCCGGGAGCTCGCCGTGGTAGGTGAGCTCGCAGCCGAGCAACCGGTAGACGCGCTCGCCGCGGTTCAGCCGGTCGGCCCCGAGCCACGAGATGAGCAGGAGATCGGCCTGGCCCGCCTCGATCATGATCCCGGCGGGCATGCGGCCCACGTGCAGGTACCAGCTCTCCTCCGTGACGTCGGTCTCCGTCCAGAGGGTGCCGGTGCCCATCGAGCCCGGCGTGGCGTCGATCCCGGTGACGCGATCCGCGAGCAGGAGCGGCGGCATCGGCATGCGGACCTGACGGTGGAACCCGTCCTGCTCGGCGAACGCCGGCCCGAACACCGAGGAGATCTTCCCCGAGGCGAGGACCTCCAGCTGCGCGCGATCGAGCTTCGGGCCGGGCAGGAGGGGTCGGCCTGCCGCCGGGCCGTCGACCGCCGACGCATCCGCCGAGGCCTCGGGAGAGACCGGCGCGGGCGCCGGGAGACCTGTGTCTTCGCCGGCGCGCGGGAGCGAGGGAAGGGGCGGCGCGACCGGCGGCAGCGAGGGAAGGGGCGGCGGGGGAGGGGGGCTCACCGCGGGCCCGTACGCGCGCAAGAAGCGCCCCAGCAGGCCCTGCTGGAGCGCGAGGAACTGCGCGTGCGCGGTGGCCTGCGACGCCAGGAACTCGCGGTGCAGCGCGCCGAGGCGCGCCTGCTGCTCCGTGGCGCGCGCGACGATCTCGCCCGCGGGCGAGCCGATCGAGGTCGCCGGCGATCTCGTGGAGAGCCGCGCCGGTGCGGGCGGCGCGGCCTGCACGAGCGAGGGCGGCGCGGCCTGCGCGAACGAGGGCGGCGCGGCCTGCGCGAGCGAGGGCACCGCGGCCTGCGCGAGCGAGGGCACCGCGGCCCGTGCCTGTGCGGGCGCCGCGAAGTGCACCGGCGAGGGCGCCGGCGCCTTCACCGGCGCCGCCGTGGCGTCGTCGAGCACCGGCACGAGGCGCGGCGCGGGCGCCATCCATTGCTCGAGGGGCGGCAGGCGGATCGCCGGCGGATGCGCCGGGATCTTCAGCGTCGCGCGCTGCGGCGCCGGGGGCACGCTGGCCGCGCCGAGCGATCGCTCGAGGGCGCCGCGGTTCACGGGCACGCCGGCCGCGATGAGCCACGCCGCCGCGTTCGCGAGCTGCTGCACGCCGCTCCGGCCCGCCACGTCGAGCGGCACGGCCACGTGCTCGCGATCCCCCAGGATGCGCCTGATCCACCCGCTGCACAGCCCGCGCGGCCCGTGCTCCAGGAACACGCGCACGCCGTCCGCCCACGCTCGCTCGATCATGCGCGGGAAATCCAGCGTCCCCAGCGCCTGCGCCGTGATCGCCTCGGCGGCCGCGTCGGAGGTCGCCTGGAACGCCGTCGCGCGCCCCGCCGAGTAGTGGCGCACGCCCGGCACCTCCCACGTCGCGCGGTGGTGCAGGTCGTACCACGCCTGCCGGATCTCCTCGATCTCCGGGCAGTGCGCCGCCATCTCGTAGCCGAGCGGCATCGCGCGCCCGCGCCCGAGCCGCTCGACGACCCGCTCGCACGCGGACGCCTCGCCGCCGATCACGCAGTCCTCCGGCGTGTTCACGATCGTGAGGTGCGCGAGCGGCTCGCCGCAAAGCGCCTCGCGCACCGCCTCGACGGGGGCCGCGACGCTCCACGCCCTCCACGCCTCCAGCGCCCCGCCACCGAGCTTGCGCCAGGCGCGGCGCGCGGCCGCGAACTCGCCGACGAGCTCGGTGGTGAACACCGGGCTCTCCGAGCAGTCCCGGATCATCGCGTCGAGGTCCCGCCACGCGCCCGTCGCGAAGAGCGCGTTGCTCTCGCCCGACGAGTAGCCGACCGTCGCGTCGGGCGTGAGCCCGAGCACCCCGCGCGACACCTCGGCGTGGAGCTGGCACAGGAACGCGCTCGCCCAGAGCTGATCGAGCGGGTGGCCCGGCGCCACGGGCGGCTCGAAGATCCACCTCGCCGCCTGGTCCATGGAAGCGAACCGCTCGCCGAGGCGCGCCGTCACGTCCGGCAGCGCCAGCGCGAGCTCGCGTCCCATGCCCGCGTACGACGCCGCGGCCCCCGTGAACACGAACGCGAGCTGGCCGCCGGCCGGCGCGTCCCGGTACGCCACGCCCTCGGGCGCCGGGCCGCCCTTCTCGAGGTGCAGCCGCGCCTGCGCTGCGCGCGCCGCGCGCTGCTCCTCGTCCGCGGCGACGAGCACGAGCCGGGCCGGGCCTGCCTCCGACGGGCGCCCCTCCGCGAGCGCGCGCAGCACGGACGCGCGATCCGCGCCGCCGTACACGAAGAGGCGCGGCGGCGGCTCGAAGCCGAGCGGCGCCGCCGGCCCCCGCGCCGAGAGCCGCACCGACGCGTCCGCGCCCCCGAGCACCCGCGTCCGGGTCTCCGCGGTGCGGGCGCCGAACCAAGGCGCGGCCCCGCGCGCGTCGCTGTGGGGCGCGGGACGCGCGCCGTGGTGCACGCTCCAGGCGGCCGCGGCGACGTGAAGGAGACCCGCGGCCGCGTGCGCCGCGCCGCGCGCGAGGGGGTCGACGGCGCCGTCGCCGTCGCCGACGCGCAGCGCCGGCGCGCCCTCCTCGTCGAGCTCGGCGAGCACGTGGTCGCCGTCGCGCCGGGCGTCGTCGAGGCGCTTCAGCACGAGCGCCACGGCCGCGTCGCCCGTCGGCGTCTCGATCCCGAGCGCCGAGAGCGCCGCGCGGTGCACGGGCTCGTCCGACAGGTCCACGGCCGCCACGACGGCCGCGTCGAGCTCGCCCTCGCGCAGCGCCCGCGCCGCGATCTCGAGCGCCACCACGCCGGACGCCTGCTCGGCGGAGACCGTGTACCCCGGCCCCCCGAGATCCAGCTGGCTGCTGATCCGGTTCGCGGGGATGTTCGGCATCGTCCCGAGGACGCCGACCGCCGTGAGCTTCGGCAGCACCGCGTCGCGCGCCCGCCCGAGCCAGTCCGGCGGCGCCTCGTGGCCCCCGCGCGACGACCACGCGTCCGCGAGGTCCGCGAGCCGCCAGCGCAGCCCGTAGCGCGCCACCTCGGGGTCGCACCCCATGCCGACGAGCACGCCGGTCCGCTCGCGCGGCACGCTGATCCCCGCCGTGGCCTCGCGCGCGGCCTCGAACACGAGGAGCTGCTGCGGCAGCGTCTGCTCGAGGTCGCGCGGCGGGAAGCGCAGCCCGTCCTGCGCGACGGCCACCTCCGCGCGCCGGGGGTTCCAGGACTCGCCGCCGAGCACGGCGCGCGCCGCCTCGGGCGCGCCCGTCGTGTCGCCGAGCCTCGCGCCGATCCCGACGATCGCGACGGCCGGCCTCGGGCGCGCCGGCACGAACGACGCCGGCGCGGTCCCCGGGTCGTCCTGCGAGACGAGGAGGTGGGCGTTGTTGCCGCCGAACCCGAACGCGCTGACGGCCGCGACGCGCGGGCGGTCCGAGGGCCAGGGCTCCTCCTCGGCGAGCAGGCGGAAAGGAGAGCCCCGGAGCGCCTCGATCGGCGCTTCCGCGTGCAGCGTGGCGGGGCGCACGCCGGCCTCGAGCGCGCCGAGGACCTTCATCAGGCCCGCGGCGCCGGCGGCGGTGATCAGGTGCCCCAGGTTGGACTTCAGCGAGCCGATCGGGACGTCGCGCTGCCCCTCGAAGACCGCCGCCGTCGAGCGCACCTCGGTGGCGTCCCCCACGAGCGTGCCCGTCGCGTGGCACTCGATCAGCGACACGTCCGCCGGCGTCAGGCCCGCCCCCGCGTACGCGAGGCGCATCGCGCGGATCTGGCCCTCCTCCGAGGGCGAGAGGAGCCCCCGCCCGCGGCCGTCGTTCGAGAGCCCGATCCCCCGGATCACGCCGAGGACGCGATCGCCCGCCGCGCGCGCGTCCGCGAGGCGCTTGAGCGCGACGATCGCCGCGCCCTCGGCCGGGACGAGCCCGTCCGCGTCCCGGTGGAACGGGCGGCTCGTCCCGGAGCGGCTCATCGCGGCGAGCGCGCAGAACCCCATGTGCAAGAAGAGCGGATCCGCGGCGTTCACGGCGCCCGCGAGCATCAGGTCGGCCGTGCGATCGTGGAGCCTGTCGCAGGCGAGCTTGATCGCGTACAGGGAGGAAGCGCACGCCGCGTCGAGCGCGAAGCCGCCCCCGCCGAGGCCGAGCGCCTCGGCCGCGAGCGACGCGGGGAGCCCCGACATGAAGCGGCTCCGCGGATCCGGCCGCTCGGACGCCGCGAGCCCGCGCGCGGCGCCGTCGAGGAACGCCGCGCCCTGGGCGTCGAGCCAGACGCTCTCGGCGTAGCGCGCCATCGCCGGCGTCGGGAAAGAGAGGTTGCCGAGCGCGAGGCCCGCGCGCGCCGACGTCCGCTCGTGGCCCAGCGGACGCAGCGCCTCGCGCCCTGCGTGCAGCACCCACTTCAGCGACGGATCCAGCGCGCGCCCGGCGCCTTCGTCGAGCCGGAACCCGGCCGCGTCGAACGCGGGCTCGAAGCCCTCGACGTAGCCGCCCGCGTCGCTCCACATGCGATCGCCGGCCTGATCGGCCGGGCCCATCGCGTGCGCGGCCGAGAGCCGGAGGCGGCCCTCCGGCGCGCCCGTCACCGCGCATCGACGCGCGCGCACGGCCTCGTGGAGCGCCCGGGGCGAGAGCGCGCCCGGCAGGACGCAGCCTTGCCCGACGATCGCGATCGGCTCGAACCTCACGACGCGACACCCGCCTGCGCGCCGTTCCGGGCGGCTGCCTCGCCCGGGCGGAGGATCGTCTCGACGCCGCGGAGCGCCGCGATGGGGCGGCCCGAGGCGTCCTCGAGCGTCATGTCGCACACGGCGCGCGCCTCGAGCACCTGCCGCCCGTGCACGACGCAGCGGATCGGGCCCTCGGGGAGCACGTCCACGAAGCTCTCGAGCGCCGCGATCGACATGGGCAGCGAGGCCCCGCCGAGGACGTCCCGCGACCACAGGAGCGCGAGCTGCAGCGCGCCGTCGAGCGCCGCCGCGTCGACGCGCCACGCCTCGGGCGACCAGCCCCGCTCGCGCGTGCCCGTGAGGCTCCCGACGATCCCCTCCCGCGAGACGCCATCGACGCGCCGGACCACCTGGAAGCTCGGGCCGTGGAAGAGCACGTGGCCGTCGTACACATGCTCGTGGCGCCACGCGCCGAGCGAGGGGTCGGGCGCGCGCTCGGGCAGGCGCCGCGGGCGCGAGGAGACGTCGGCGGTGGCGCTGTAGTGCAGCGCCCCGTCGCGCCCGCGCAGCTCGACCGAGAGCTCCTCCCCGCCGTCGCTCGCGCGCGGCGTGCACAGCACCGTGAGCCGGTCGCCGCCGTTCTCGAAGTGCTCCAGCTTGATCCCGCGCAGCACCTTCAGATCGCGCAGCACGATCGGGCCGGCGTCGTGGCGGAACGACCGCGTCGCGCGGGCGAACCACTCGATGGCCATCGCCACCGGCACGACGGGCCTGCCGCCCACGCGGTGGTCGCCGAGGTACGGGTGCGACCGCCCGTGCACGGCGACCTCGACGGACATCGCGGCCGCGGAGGCGGCGCCGAGCGGGCCGCCTTCCAGCGCCCCGCCGACGACGGTCTCCACCTCGTCCGGCGAGCCCTCGAGCTCCTCGACGAAGCGCCGCGCGCCCTCCTCGATCGGGAGCAGCGCGACGTTCATCTGGTCGAAGCGCGCCTTGAGCTCGGGCGTCACCATCCCGCCCTCCCACGGTCCCCACCCGATCGCCTTGGCGACGAGCTGCCCGCCGCGCGCGCGCCGCGCCGCCGCGGCCACCTTGTTGAGCACCTCGTTGGCCATGGCGTAGTCGCACTGGCCGAGGTTGCCGGCGCGCGCGGCGATCGACGAGAACAGCGCGATCCACCGCAGCGGGTCGCCCTCCGTGGCGTCGAGCAGCGCGCGGAGGCCCGCGACCTTGGTGTCGAACACGCGATCGAACTGCTCGGGCGTCTTCTCCGCGATGAGCTTGTCCGCGAGGACCCCGGCGCCGTGGACGATCCCGGTGATCGGGCCCCAGCTCTCTCGCACCTCGTCGAGCGCCTCGCGCAGGCGGCCCGCGTCCTTGACGTCGACCGGCACGTAGCGCGCCTCGGAGCCCGCGGCGCGGATCGCGTGGAGCGTCGCGCGGATCTCGCGGTTCGCGAGGACGCGCGCGACCGTGGCGCCGAGCTCCGCGGGGGACGGCGCGCTCCCTCGCGCCCTGGCCTCGGCGAGCAGCGCCCGCTTCAGGCCCGCGTCGCCCTCGACGCCGCGGCACGCGGGCGGCTCGTCCTCGAGGCGCGAGCGGCCGAGCAGGACGATGCGCTGGGGCGCGCGGCGCGCCAGCGCGACGATCGAGGCGGCCGTCACGCCGCGGCCGCCGCCGGAGACGACGACGACGTCGCCGGGCGCCGCGACGGCGCCGCCGGGGGCGACCTCCCGCGGGGCGCAGCGCAGCGTGGTGCGCGACCCGTCGGCGTGGAGGCCTACCTCGCGCGTCGCGCCGCCGGTGAAGAGCTCGTCGACGATCGCGCGCGCGATCTCCTCCGGCCCGCGCTCGCCGCGCTCGACGTCGATCGATTTCACCGAGGCGCTCGGCCACTCGAGCGCCGCCGTGCGCGCCAGCGCCGAGACGCCTGCGAGCCACGCGCGCGGCGCGTCGCGCCCCGACAGGCCGAAGTCGCCGCCCGTGTCCTGCACGGTGACGAAGACGCCCCCCGCCGCCGTGAAGCGCGGCGCGATCGCGCGGGCGGCCATGAAGGCCTCGCGGTTCACGGCCACGGCGTCGTCGACGGTGGGCGCCTGGCGCAGCCCGCCGAGGAAGATCACGGCGTCCGGCTCGCCGGAGACCGACGCCACGACGTCGGCGGCGACGCCGCGCTCGGAGAGCGCGAGCGCGACGTGCGGCGCGACGCCCCCGCCGTCGTCCGTGATGACGACGCGGCGCGCGCCGAGGAGCCCGGACATGGTGAGCCCCGGGGCCGGCGCGGGCTCCTCGAGCACCACGGAGCGCAGGATCCTCCCGTGCTTCGGTGCCGCGGGCGCCTCGGCCCGGGGCGCGGGGGGAGCGCCCGAGCGCCTCCGCAGGTAGTCGACGGTCTGTCCGAGGGTGCGCAGGGCGGCCATCTCGGCGGGGTTGACCTCGGGCAGGCCTGGGGCGCGCTCGCGGACGGCGGAGAGGATCTCGACGCGCTTGATGGAGTCGACGCCGAGGTCTGCCTCGAGCTCCATGTGCAGGGCGAGCATCTCGGCGGGGTATCCGGTCTTCTCGGCGACGACGGCGAGCATCAGCGCCTCGAGCTGGGCCGGGGCGAGCGCGGGGGCTGCCGCGGCGGGGGCTGCCGTTGCTGCGGCGGAGGGCGCGGGCGCCGCAGCCGCTGCGGGGGCCTGCGGGGCGCGGGCGCGGAGGTAGTCGACGGTCTGTCCGAGGGTGCGCAGGGCGGCCATCTCGGCGGGGTTGACCTCGGGCAGGCCGGGAGCGCGCTCGCGGACGGCGGAGAGGATCTCGACGCGCTTGATGGAGTCGACGCCGAGGTCTGCCTCGAGCTCCATGTGCAGGGCGAGCATCTCGGCGGGGTATCCGGTCTTCTCGGCGACGACGGCGAGCATCAGCGCCTCGAGCTGGGCCGGGGCGAGCGCGGGGGCTGCCGCGGCGGGCGCGGCGGGGGTTGCCGTTGCTGCGGCGGAGGGGGCTGGCGCCGCAGCCGCTGCGGGGGCCTGCGGGGCGCGGGCGCGGAGGTAGTCGACGGTCTGTCCGAGGGTGCGCAGGGCGGCCATCTCGGCGGGGTTGACCTCGGGCAGGCCTGGAGCGCGCTCGCGGACGGCGGAGAGGATCTCGACGCGCTTGATGGAGTCGACGCCGAGGTCTGCCTCGAGCTCCATGTGCAGGGCGAGCATCTCGGCGGGGTATCCGGTCTTCTCGGCGACGACGGCGAGCATCAGCGCCTCGAGCTGCGCCGTCGCCGCGGGAGCAGGCGTCGCTGCGGCGGCAGCGGCGGGGGGAGGGGGCGCGGGCGCCGCGAGGAGCTGGAGCGGCGCGGGCGCCGCGGCGGCCGGGTGCAGCGCGGGCGCTGCGAGCGACGCGGGAGCTGCGAGCGGCGCGGGAGCTGCGAGCGGCGCGGGAGCTGCGAGCGACGCGGGAGCGGCCCGGGGCGCGAGGGAGGTCGCCGGCGGCGCGAACGATGGCGCGCCGAGCAGCGGCTGTCCGCCGACCAGCGCGCTCAGATCCGAGAACGACGTCTCGACCGTTCGCAGGAAGGTCGCGTGGGTGTCGGCCACCGACTTGAGGTAGGCCGCGTGCGACTCCGCGGCGTGGCGCTGGTACTCCTCGTAGGCGCGCACCCACGGAGGGAGCGCGTCGCTCGCAGCGGCCTGCGTGTGCGCGACCGCGTGCGCGGCGGTGGGCTCGGCCGTGTACGCAGCTGCGGGTGCCGCCGCGGGCGCGGCCGTATACGCCACGGCGGGCGCCGCCGCGGGCGCGGCCGTATACGCAACGGCGGGCGCCGCCGCGGGCGCGATCCCCTGCGCCGAGCTCGTCGCGGCCGGCGGCGCGGCGGGCGCCTCCTTCGGGCGGGGCGGGTTCGGTCTCGGCAGCGCCGCGGCGCCGCCGGGAGGCGGATACGGCTTGGCGTAGTTCGCCCCGTTGATGGGGACGGTCATGGCGGGCTTCTTCTTCGGCGCCGCCTCGGGCGCGTAGCCGTCCCACAGCGGCGCGAAGTCGACCGCGACGCCCGCCACGGCGAGCCGCCCGAGGCCCTCCTGCAAGCTCGTGACCCCGTGCTTGCCCTTGCGGTCGAGCGCGATGGCCGCGTGCGGGCGGTCCTGCAGGATGCGGCCGACGAGCTCGGTGAGCACCGAGCCCGGGCCGACCTCCACGAACGTCCGCGCGCCGCGGGCCCACATCCCCTCGATCTCCTCGACGAAGCGCACCGGCCGCGCGATCTGCTCGGCGAGCAGCGCGCGCATCGACGCGGCGTCCGTCGGATAGGGCGCCGCCTCGGCGTTCGACCAGACCGGCGTGGAAGGCGTGGCGAAGGGGATCCCCGCGAGGAACTCCGCGAAGCGCCCGCTCGACGGCGCGACCAGCGGGCTGTGGAACGCGGTCGCCACCGGCAGCCGCTTCGCGGTCACGCCCTTCGCGGCGAGGTGCCGCTCGACGCGCGCGATCTCCTCCTCGGCGCCGGAGAGCACGACCTGCGCGGGGTGGTTGTGGTTCGCCACGACGACGGGGCTCTCGAGCTCGACGAGCAGCGCGCGCACCTCGTCGATCGGCCGCGCGACGGCGGTCATCGCGCCGGGCGTCGTCGACGCGTCGCGCATGAGCTCGCCGCGCCGCCGCGCGATCGCGACCAGGTCCGACGCGGCGAGCGCGCCCGCCGCGCAGAGCGCCGTGATCTCCCCGAAGCTGTGGCCGCCCACGTGCTCGGGGCTCACGCCCGCCCCGCGCAGGACGGCGAGCAGCGCGAGGCTGGTCAGGCCGATCGAGGGCTGCGCCCACTCGGTCGACGTCAGCCGCTGCGCCTGCGCCTGCCGGTCCGCGTCCGTGAAGCCGGGGCGCGGGAAGACGACGTCGTGGACGCCCGCGCCCTCGAAGCGCGTCGCGGCGGCCTCGTCCCACACGGCGCGCGCCGCGTCGAAGCCCATGGCCACGTCCGCGCTCATGCCGACGTACTGGCTGCCCTGCCCCGGGAAGAGGAACGCGACGGAGCCCGCCGGCGCGCCCGCGCCGTAGTGGATCCCCGTCGGCGTCGAGAACGCGACCTCCGGCTGCGCGGCGGCGCGGGCGCGCGCCTGCTCGAGCTTCACGCGGAGGTCGTCGGCGTCGCTCGCCACCACGGCGAGGCGCGCCGCATCCGAGGCGCTGAACGCCGCCTGTGACGCGCGCGCGGCCGCGGCGAGCCCGGCGTCCGCCGCCTTCCGGGCGGCCTCTTCGCACCTCGCCGCGAGGCCCGCCGCGCTCTCGGCCGAGAGCACCACGAGCTCCGTCGGGCTCGTCCGGAGGCGGAACGCGCGCGCGCCCGGCCCCGTGTACTCCTCCAGCGTCACGTGGAAGTTGCTCCCGCCGAACCCGAAGCTCGACACCGACGCGCGCCGCGGGTGCGACGCGCCGCGGATCCACGGCCGCGACTGCGTGTTGAGGTAGAACGGGCTCTTCTCGATATCGAGCTTCGGGTTCGGGCGATCCACCTTGATGGTCGGCGGCAGCACCTTGTGGTGCAGCGCCATGACCGCCTTGAAGAGCCCCGCCGCGCCCGCGGCGGACTTCGTGTGTCCGATCTGCGATTTCACCGACCCGAGCGCGCACCACTGGCGGTCCGCCCGGCCGCTCTCGCCGAACGCGATCTGGAGCCCCTCGAACTCCGCCACGTCGCCGGCCTTCGTGGCCGTGCCGTGCGCCTCGACGAGCTCCACCGTGTCCGGCCCGTAACCCGCGGCCTCGTAGGCGCGCCGGAGCGCGCGCGCCTGGCCTTCCGGCAGCGGCGCGTAGACGCTCTTGCTCCTGCCGTCCGACGACGACCCGATCCCGCGGATCACGGCATAGACGCGATCCCCGTCGCGCTCGGCGTCCTCGAGGCGCTTGAGCGCCACCATCGCCATCCCCTCGCCGAGCAGCGTCCCGTCGGCCGCGTCGGCGAACGGGCGGCAGTCGCCCGACTTCGAGAGCGCGGGCGTCTTGCTGAAGCACATGTACATGAAGATGTCGTTCATGGTGTCGACGCCGCCGGCGATCACCAGATCCGACTGCCCCGTGGCGAGCTCCGCGAGCCCCATCGAGAGCGCGGACAGCGTGCTCGCGCAGGCCGCGTCGGTCACGCAGTTCGTGCCGCGCAGGTCGAAGCGGTTGGCGATCCTGCCGGCGACCACGTTGCCGAGGAGGCCGGGGAACGTCGACTCCTGCCAGGGCACGTACTCGCGGGCGATCCGGTCGCAGATGCCCTTCGCCTCGTCCTCGGGGATGCCCGACTCGCGCAGCGCCTTCAGCCATATCGGCCGCTGCAGCCGGCTCACCATCGTGCTGAGCAGCTCCTGCCCCGAGGTCACGCCGAGGATCACGCTCGCGCGCTCCCTGTTCATCGCCGCGAACTGCCCCTGCGTCGCGTCGTCGAGCACCCGCTGGGCGACGATCAGCGCGAGCAGCTGCGACGTGTCCGTGGCCGGCAGGATGCTCGGCGGGACGCCGAACTCCATCGGATCGAACGGCACGCTCGACAGGAACGCACCGCGCTTCGCGTAGGTCTTGTCGGGCGCCGAGGGATCGGGATCGTAGTAGTCCTCCACGAGCCAGTGCGAGGGCGGCACATCGGTGATGAGGTCGCGCCCTGCGAGGATGTCTCGCCAGAACCCCAGGGAGTCCGTGGAGCCGGGGAAAAGGGCGCTTGCGCCCACGATGGCAACGGGAGTGTGCGGCATGTGGTACCCAACGAGCGGTTTATGAGGAAAAACGAGGCTCGAGATCGTCGCGGAGCGCGTCGGGAGAGCGTGGCTGTCCCCGCGCCCGCCCGAGCCGCCTCGATGACGGCGTATTTGGCCCATGGCGCGCGCCCTGCGCGCTCGACCTCGGTGCCCGCGCGCAGCCCGCGCCCACCGGGGCGCGGAGCCTCACGCCGGCAGCCCAGGATTGCTCTGGCCTGCCATTGACTCCGCCATCAGGCAGCCTTGCGACACCGTGGCGACACGCAGCGGCAGGGACGTGGCCTGGGCTTGTAAAGAGCACGCCCTCGTCGGTTATCCAACCATTCTGCCCACGACAATGAGATCCTTCAGAGGCTTACAAAATTATGACATACAGTAGCTTGTTGTAACATAATTTACATTTTCGATGGCGCTCTGGTTGGAATTATTATATTCAGGACGTTAATTTTGCGCGGTGGGTGATGTCCGCCCCCCCCCGAGAGACCGCCCTGGGCAGCGCCGCCCGTCGGGCAGTTCCGGAGAGGTGGAGAGCGATATCCCGGATCCTGGAGCGACGCGCAGCACACCCGCGCCCGCGCGTCGAGAGCGTCGATACCTGCCTCGCTGCGCGGCGTGCCGGCGGGCGATGATCGCGGGCTGAATCATCACAGGCGTGATTTTCCGCAAAATCCTGTAATGTCTCGCCGCTGGCCGGTGGCGATTGCCGGCCCTTCGGATCGTCTCGGGGCCCGTGGCTCCCGTGGATACGTGAGGGAAACATGATGGTGTATGAGCACCTGACATCCGACGACGGGCTGCGCGTGCTGTGGGGCTGCGTCACGCGCGGCGTCGGGCTCGTCTATCTCGCTTGCTTCGTGTCGATGTACATGCAGGCGATCCCCTTCGTGGGGTCTCGCGGGATCGCGCCGATCACGGCGCAGCTCGATCGGATGCGGCGCGATCTCCCCTGGTATCGCTGCCTCCAGCTCAACCCCAGCCTCCTCTGGCTCGCGCGCAGCGACACGGCGATCCGCGCCGTCGTGCTCTCCGGGATGGCGGCGTCGGTCGCGGTGATGATCGGCGGCCCGGCCACGCCGTTCGCCCTCCTCGTGTGCTGGGCTGTCCAGCTATCGTTCCAGTTCGCGCTGCGGCTGCATTACCCCTGGGACGCCTCGATCCTGGAGCTGGGCTTCCTCGCCCTGTTCCTCCCGCCGCTCTCGCTGCTGCCGGACGTCTCGGCCGCGGCGGTGCCGCACCCGCTGCTCAGGTTCGCGTTCCACTTCCTGCTCTTCCGCATCGTCTTCGGCTTCGGGAAGGAGAAGTTCGCCCGGTTCAACCTCCGGATGACGCTGTATACCCGCTTCTTCCTGATCAGCCTTCCGAGCACGAGCCCGATCGGGTGGTGGGCCAGCAAGCTGCCGAATCTCTTTCACCGCTCGATGATCGCGTTCGTCGCGTTCGCGGAGCTGCTCTGCCCGCTGCTCGTGCTGGTGCCTGGGCCGACGCGCCTCGTGGGCGCGGCGGGCATCATCGGGCAGATGCTCGCGATCCAGATCACGAGCAGCTTCGGCTTCTTCAACATGCTCACGATCGTCCTCTGCGTCGCCGCGTTCGATCACTCGTCGAGCCTGTCCGCGGCGCTCGCGCGGCCGGACCTCCTCAGCCCCGAGAACCTCCCCTTCACGCTCGTCTTCCCGATCCTGTTCTTCGGGGCGTTCATTTACATCCCCTTCGACAGCTGGATCTCGGCCGGCTACCTGTACTGGCCGGCGTTCCGCCGGGTCCCGTGGCGGCCGCTCCGCGCGCTGCTCGCGCTGCTCCGGACCATCGCTCCGGCGCGCGTGCTGAGCTCCTACGGCGTGTTCGGCGCGCACCCGGCGCCGCCGCTGCGCTGGCTCCCGGTGATCGAGGGGAGCCTCGACGGACAGGAGTGGCGCACGTACCGCTTCCGGTTCCAGATGACCACGGAGGACGACGCGCCGCAGTTCGTCGCGCCGCACCACCCGCGCCTCGAGGGCCTGTCGTTCTACGAGGTGTTCGGCGTCGAGGCGTGCGGCTACCTCTCCAGCGTCAACTTCAACAACCCCTACTGGTTCACGCCGTCCTCGATGATGCTCGACCGCATGGCGCAGCGGCTCCTCGAGCGGGACTCGGCGGTGCTGCCGCTCCTCAAGAACAACCCGTTCCCCGACGAGCCGCCGCGCCAGATCCGCGTCGCGCTCTACCGCGTCTCCTCCACGACGATCGAGGAGAAGGTGCGCACCGGGAACTGGTGGCGCCGCCAGCACGTCGGGTATCACATCCCGGCGACCGGCCGGGACGACAGCGTGTGGACCGAGTGGCTCCCCACGCCGGAGCTCTTCCATTTCGACGCGACGGTGTTCCGGCGCGCCGCCCGCCGCTGCACCGGCGTCTCCAGCGAGGAGTACGAGCAGCTCTGGGAGACCTTCCTCCCCTTCGTCCGCGACGCTGCCGCGGCGGCCGCGGCCACGGGCGATCGCGGCGGCGATCCCCATCAATGGAAGTACCTGCCGGAGGTGGCGCTGGCGGTCCGGCGCCGGTTCAGCCGCGATGAGGTCCGCGGCTTCCAGCTCACGCTCGCGCGCCTCACCGTGCACCTCCTCGCCCGCTGGGAGGCGGTGTTCGAGCGGCCGGCGAGCCACTTCCTGCGCGACGTCATCGGCGTCGGATCGACCTCCGACCCGGCGCCCGATCCTCGCTCGCTCCCCGGAGGCGCCGACCCCGAGACGGTGCTCCAGGCGCTCGCGGCCTTCCCGCGCGGCCCGCTGCGGTCGCCGTTCCAGCTCGGCCTCGCGGTGCACCGGCTCATGCTGATCGAGGGCCGCGAGGCGTGGGAGCGCATGACGGCGGGGAGCTTCGTGCCCGGCGCGCCGATCCCGACGCGCTTCGCGCTCTCCCGGCGCGGGCGGCGCTCGATGGCCGCGGCGGCGGAGGAGGTCGGCCTCGACATCGCCGTGCTGCGCCGGATCGCCCAGGACCTGACGCTGGAGAACGGGCTCTTCCTCGAGGGCGCCGTCAACTACGGCGTGGTCGCGCGCCACGCCAACCGCTTCCACGTGCTCTTCTCGTTTCCGAAGGTGGTCGACCCGCCGAACCTCGGCATCATCCCGCCCGTCTTCTCCCTGGCGCGCGAGCTTGCGCATCACCCGGAGCTCCGCCTCATCACCGGATGGGGCGAAGAGGCGCGCCTCGCGCCGCAGCTCCGCCTCCCGCGCATGGTTTTCGGTGAGGACGGTATATGGCGAGAGGAAGGCGAGGCGCTCGTCAGCGACGAAGCTCGCGTGGCCTCATCCTAGAACACCGATCACGTTGAAACCCGAAGAATTTTCACAGGGAGGCGGGGAGGCGGGGAGGAAGAAAAAAATGAAGTTCTTTCTCCTGCCGTCTCTCGCTCCCCGCCTCCCCGCCTCCCTGTGAAAATTCTGCTTTTTCTCGTGGTTTCAACCCGTTTGTCGATCTAGGAAGGCCTTCGCGCCGCGCCAACCCTGGGTGGCTGAGCGCGTCAATGGGTCAAGCACGACCACTGCTGATTTGTGACACGAGGGTTTCGACAGCAGCGCTCCGCGCGCGGCAGCGTCCGCTCGCGTCCGGCGATGCAATGGGTGCTTGACGGTCCGAGCGGCCGAAATGTAGGCTTCGCATCCAATCGTCATGGTTTCCGTACCCTGCCTTCCGCGAGCGGATAACGCTCCCGCCCAGCGCATCGCCGCGATTCAAGCGGCCCGGAAGACCTACGAATGGACCCACGACTTCCTGCCGGGCGTCGCGCTGTCCACGGTCGTCCCTCCCCGGAACCGGCCGCGCCTGCGCTGGATCCTCGCGCACGTATTCCACTTCTACCTGACGAAGCTCAATCAGCTCCTCGGCTGGCTCGTCGGTGCCCCGCGGGTCGGCCAGGCCTCGTCGATCCGCGATTACGAGCGGATGTTCGTGTGTCTGCCGGTGCCTCCTATCGCCCGGACGTTCCGGGATGACGCGACCTTCTCGCGCCTGCGCGTCGCCGGGCTCAATCCCATGATCATCCGGCGCATGACCGCGCCGAACCCGAGCTTCCCGGTGACCGACGCGCACCTCCGCGCGGTGCCCGGCTTCGAGGGCGACAGCCTCGAGGCAGCCCGCACGGAAGGGCGCCTCTACCTCGCCGACTACAGCATGGTGGCGCCGAAGAATCCGGAGGACTGGCCCGATCCGGGCAAGTTCTCGCACGCCCCGCTGGCCCTCTTCGCGGTCCCCAGGGGGGCGGGCTCGCTCCGCGCCATCGCCATCCAGTGCGAGCAGCAGAGCGGCCCCGACGCGCCCATCTTCACGCCGGCGGACGGGTACGCCTGGATGATGGCGCGGACCATCGTGGAGGTCGCGGACGTGGCGCACCACCAGCCGGCTTACCATGGCATCACGCACCTCGTCGCAGGGGCCTTCAACGTCGCGATGTACCGGAACATGTCCGAGCGACATCCCCTGTACGTCCTGCTCGACCCGCACTTCGCCGGGACCCTCTATATCAACGACATGGCGGTCGACGGCCTGCTCGCGCCGGGGACGCTCGTCGACGACATCATGTCGGGGTCGATCCGGGCCACGCGACGGATCGCCGCCGAGACGGTGCACGGGACATCGCTCCGCGATCTCATGCTCCCGCGCGCCTTCGCGCTGCGCGGCGTGGACGACGCCGCCGCCCTCCCGGATTACCCGTACCGCGACGACGCGCTCCTCGTCTGGGGGGCCATCCGGCACTGGGTGTGCTCGTACCTCGCGCTCTATTACCGGAGCGCGGCGGACGTGCTCCTCGACGGCGAGCTCCGCGCATGGCTCGCCGACGCGACCTCGTGGGAAGGGGGCCGGCTGCGCTACGAGGCCGAGAGCCTCGCGACCGTCGAGGACCTCTGCGACCTCGTCACGTTGATCATCTTCAACAGCAGCGCTCAGCACGCGGCGCTCAATTACCCGCAGGGCCCGATCATGAGCTTCGTGCCCGCGTCCCCGATGGCGGCGTACCTCCCCGCGCCCACGACGAAGGAGGACGTCACCGAGGCGGAGTGGCTCGCGATGCTGCCGCCGTTCGAGCGCGCGGAGCAGCAGCTAGAGCTCGGCTATCGGCTGGCCGCCGTCGGCCACACGCGGCTCGGGTACTACCCGCGCCGGCACTTCCGCGACCCGCGCGTGGCGCCGCTCCTGAGCGAGTTCCAGGCCCGCCTCCGGGACGTCGAGTCCGCGATCGGCGAGCGAAACGCGATGCGCGACGTGCCCTACGAGTTCCTCCTGCCGTCGAAGATCCCGCAGAGCGTCGATATCTGACATCGCCGCGAGGACCGCCCATGTTGACCACCGTACCTCCCGCCGCGCCCGGCCTGACCGCGCGGCTCTTCCGGTTCTTCTTCGCGCGCAAGGCGTCGATGCTCGACGGGCTCCCGGGGCCGCCGCCGACGTTCCCCTTCGGCAACACCCTGGAGCTGGCCCGGGGGGAGCCTCATCACGTGTTCGCCCGGTGGCACCGCGAGTACGGCGACTACCTCGTCTGGTGGTTCTTCGGCAAGCCGAGCCTCCTCGTCAACGACCCGGCCTTGATCCGCGAGATCCTCGTCTCGAACGCCGACGACTACCACAAGAACGTCCCGCGCGGCGCGACGGCGCCCATCATGGGCCGCTCGGTGTTCCGCGCTATCGGCGGCGCGGACTGGCAGCGCAAGCGCGCGCACCACCCGTTCGAGGGGCCCGATATCAATCAATGGTACGAGGGCATCCTGCCGATGATCGGCGATGTGGTCGCCGCGCACATGGAGGCGCTGCTCTGCGGCTCGGACTCCGTGGAGACGGATCTGTTCGAGGACTGCGTCCAGATGGCCTTCCAGGTCTTCGGCCGCGCGGTGCTCGGGACCGGCCTCACCTCCCGCCAGTATGTGCATCACCAGGCCATGTTGAAGGAGATCTCCCGGCGCGGCGGGTTGCCTGTCCCGTTCTCTCCTGATCCGGTCTTCTGGTACCACCGCCACCGCTGGCTCTCGTTCGTGGCGCAGCGCGTCCGCGACGCCATGCGCTTCGGAGGCGACGGGCCGGATCTCCTCTCCTACATGGCGAAGCACCGGATGTTCCGGATGCCTTTCAAGAACATCCGGGACGAGGTCTCCAACGTCTTCTTCGCGGGCATGCGGAACGTCGGCATCTCTGCCTCGCTGTTCCTCTTCTCCTCGTGCAAGTATCCGGACGTCGGGCAGCGCCTGCGGAGCGAGATCGACGCGCTCACGGCCGAGGTCGGCTCCAGGATCGATCTGGCCCGGCTCCGCGGGCTCACGTTGCTGGATCGCGTGGTCAAGGAGGCCATGCGGCTCTACTCGGTCGTCCCCGGCTTCGTTCGCGAGGTGAAGCCGGACCGGACGGTGATGCTCGGGGGCCACCGCCTGCCGGCGTCGACGCAGATCTTCATCCTCCCCTTCACGGTGCACCGGAACCCGAGGGTGTGGCCGGATCCGCTGCGCTTCGACCCCGATCGCTTCCTCGTGGAGCCGCCGCCGGGCCACTACATCCCGTTCGGGTTCGGCCCGCGCACGTGCGTCGGCGACGCCTTCACCCTGATCTGCTCGAAGATGATCTCCGCGAGCATCCTCGCGAGCTACGACATCGAGCTGCTCCCGCCGGCCGAGTACGCGACCAAGGTGACGGCGGGCACGATGGCCCCTCGCAACGGCATCCGGGCGCGCGTCACCCGGCGGTGGCGCAGGCTGAGCGTGCCTGCACGAGAGGCTCCATAGCTCTCCTCGTCGAGGGCGAGCCCCTCGACGCCGGGGCGAGCCTCAGAAGTCGCGGTTCCGGCAGAACGCCGTGTACTTGTTCTTCACGGACTCGATGAAGGGCGGCAGCGTCGGCTGCACGTGCTCCACGATCTTGGCCGCGAGGTGGCTGTCCACCATGGTGAACTTTCCCATCGAGGGAGCCCACGTGATCTGGGCGGCGGTGGCCTGGCGATTGCCCGCCTCGTGCATCAACAGGAACATGGCGCGCAGGCCGTCCTTCGTCCGCCCGAGCGGCGAGAGCTGCGACAGGATCCGCGTGATGCCTGACTTGTGGAGCTCGCGCGCCAGGCGGTTCGGCGGAGGGATCACGTTGGACGCGATGATGAAGTCGGCCCCTTCCTCGACGAGCGCGCTGACCGGCACGTTGTTGGCGATGCCTCCGTCCACGTACCGGGCCCCGTCCTGGATCTCGGGGATGATGAACGTCGGTATCGCGGTGCTGGCGAACATCGCGTGGACCGCCCGGCCGTGACGGAAGACCCGCGCCCTGCCCCGCTGGATATCCACCGCGACGGGGAGCGTCGGCAACGGCATGTCCTGAAGGTACTTGTGCGCGATGAGCTTCTTCTCGACCAGGCCTTCAAGGGGCTTTCGCGTGATCGGCGCGATCGCGTGCCAGATCGCGAAATCTTTCCCGAGCTTGACCATCGAGTCCAGCCCATCGAGCCCTCGGCTCGCGTAGGCGCAGGCGACCACGGCCCCGATGCTGGTCCCCGCGACCATGTCGATCGGGATCCCTGCGTCGTGGAGGGCGCGCAGGAGCGCCACGTGCGCGTAGCCCCAGGCGGCGCCGCCGCCGAGGGCCACGCCCACGACCTGGCGCGCGAGCGTCCGCGCGAGGCGCTGCAGCGCGGCGCGGTTCTGCGCTGGCAGCGACGTGTACAGCAGATCCGAGCCGGGCTTGCCGTCGACGACGAGCCGGATCGAGCCGCTCCGCACCATGTGCACTTCCTTCTCGCTGCCCGGCGAGCGCACCTCGATGTATTGCACCGGGGAGAGCTGGGGCGTCTCGATGGGGAAGGGCTGCCGCAGGTCGTCCGTGAAGTAGACGGCCGAAGAGACGCGGTTGTCGATGATCTTGTCCCAGACGGGCTCCGCCAGCCAGTCGAGCGCGCCCGGAATCGTCGTGTACAGGACCAGATACCTGTGGCCCATCCGCTGCGCGACGGCGTCCAGCACCTGCAGGGCGCGCGTCGGGTCGCTCGGGATCCTGAGCACGTTGTCCGCCGCGGCACCGGCCGTCTCGGGGGCGACCTCCAGGATGGCGACGTTCTTCTCCCCGGCGTCCCCGAACGCGGCGGGTATCAGGGAGGCGACGGA
Organism: Sorangium sp. So ce1153; assembly: GCF_051521595.1. Taxonomy (NCBI): domain Bacteria; kingdom Pseudomonadati; phylum Myxococcota; order Polyangiales; family Polyangiaceae; genus Sorangium; species Sorangium sp. So ce1153. The sequence continues at coordinate 7,820,678 of NZ_CP150361.1, read as the reverse complement.
GCGGGTGGGGTACGGCGTGCGGTTGACCACGAGCACCAGATCCTGCGGCCTCGCCGCGACGGCGGACGACCCCGCCCGCGCCACGACGGCGCGGCGGAACGAGCCGCAGGCGCGCCGGAGGGCCTCGATGTCGATGCGATCGATGGCGAGCACCTCGGTGTCGCTCTGCGCCACGGCCGTCTCCGTGCGCTTGCCCGAGGCGAGGAGATCCGTGTCGCCGAACACGGCACCTCGCCCGATGACCGTGATCTTCTCCACCTGATCTTCCGGCACCTGGTGCTTCGCCTCCACCTCGCCGTTGACGACGAGGTAGCAGGTGTTCGCCGGCTCGCCCGCCTGATAGATCGTCGTCCCGGAGCGGAAATCGAGCAGCGTCATCTCCTGGAGGAGCCGGTGACGGAGGACGGAGCTCGAGTTGCGGAACAGGGGAGCGTGCTGCAGGAGCTCGGCGAGCTCGGCCAGCCGCACGCCGATCGAGAGGCGCTTGAGGAGCTGAGCGTGGAGCCCGGGCGCCCTGGCCTCGGCGCGGCGGAGCGCGTCCTTGTCCCAGCTCGCGACGAGCGTCTCGCGGCTCGTGGCGTACGAGTACGCGTTCTCCTCGTCGAGGAGCGCGCCGCCGCCGAAGACGCCGCCGCGGTTGTAGTTGAGCAGGACCTCGCGCAGCGCCTCGCCCCAGAAGGCGTCCACGTCTCCTTTCAGGATGAGGAAGAGGCGCTCGGACCTCTCGCCTTCCCGCCCGATGAGGGTGTCGGCGGCGATCCGCTCGACGCGCGCCGCGCGGAGCAGCGCGTCGACGTGCTGCTCGCTCAGCGCTCGAAAGGACGGAGAGATCGAGATGACCTCCTGCAGCTCGGCCTGGTCCTTCGCGTCCACCTGTGTCGCTCGGCCGCCGGCCTGTCCACCATTCGCTGTCGTGGTCTGAAGCGTCATTACAGTAACCTCATGGGGGGGCAATTCAGACGAGGAGATCACAGGCGATCTCGTGTGGCCATCCGATGCTGGGCTGCGTGCTGCACGCTACCGTGGCGCGGCCGACAGCCTCAAGGAAAATGAGCGCGTGAGCCGACGTGATCATCGCGTGTGTTCGACGCCCGGGCAGGTGTGCGAGATCGTGGAGAGTGACGCGCGTTCGAGAATGACCGTCATGGACGAACGCGGCATCCGCAGGTACGTTCGTGCGGAAGATCGGCCCTTCTTCCTTCGCAGATCCGGGCGTCTTCCGACGTGCCATGAAGGATCAAAATCCCCGCAGCGCGCCCTCCGTCGCCGTGCGGGCGGGCAGAGCCGGCTGCGGTGCAGCGATCGCCCGGCGCAACCGCACCATCGCCTCCACCGCGGCCCACCGTAGCGCCGGGCTGTGCTGTATCAGCGCCCCGGCGTGCCCGGTGAGCAGCCACCTGAGCTCGCTGCCCTTCCAGAGCTCGTGGAGCCTCTGCACCTCGTCCGGGACGACATAGCCATCGTGTCGCGCCCCGACGATCACCGCGGCCTCGGGGCACCGGGGCACCGGGTGTCGATCGATGTCCAGCATCGCGACGTACTCGCCGATCTTCTGTCGGGCCTCGTCCGCGCCGCCCTCGCCGCGCCCGAGGCGCTCGAACTCGACCGAGCGGGACAGGAGATCTCGCGTGAACACCGGCACCGCCGATCGACCAGCGCAGAGGATCGCCGCGGCGAGCGGCTTCGGCCAGCGGGCGGCCACGAGCGCCGCCACGGTCGCGCCCATGCTGAAGCCGGTGATCCCGAGCTGGGTGTGACCGTTCGCGGCGAGCCACGCGAGCAGGGCCCGGCCTTCCTGCATCATCCCCATGCTCATGAGCATGAGCTCGCCGAACGTCCGGAGAGCGGTGCCCTGCTGGCCTGGAGGGCGACGGAGGCCGTAGAACGGGCTCTCGAGCAGGAGGACCCCGATCCCCGTGGCCTCCACCATCCGCCCGAGGAGGCGCGTGCGCGTGGCGAACCCTTCATCGCCGGACGCGGCGAGCATCACGTACATCGGCTGTTCGGGCGCGGGGCGCCGGAAGCGCGGGGAGAGCTCGCGCACATGAGCGACGCGCGACGCCTCAGGGAGCTCGGCGAGCGGCGAGCGAAAGGTACCGTCACGGACCGAGAGAGCTCCCACGACCCGCGGCGGCGCAGCCCAGGAGACGGCGATGGGCTGCGGTTGCGCTGCGAACCAGGCATCCGACACGCGCGACGCGATCTGCGCCGCGTCGCCGAACCCTTCAGTGAAGAGCCGGCGCCGGATCGAGGTCAACGCGTGGAAGTGGTCAATCCAGTGAACAGAGCCCATGTTCGTGGCAAACAAGGTTGGCATCATCGTGGGATCGATCAAAAAACAAGCGTTCCACGTTCCGTCCCCTCGACCTCTGGTGGAGCGTGTCCACCAGCGCTCGACAGGGGATCGCCTCTCCTGCGGGGCGTCGGTCGCCTCCTGTCACCGCCCCGCCGGCCGCTCTCGCGCCATCGCTCGGCCGAGGCGCTCCATCGCCTCCACCGTGGCCCGCCGCAGCGCCTCCGTGTGCCGCACCACCGCCCCGGCGTGGCCCGTCGAGAGCCACCGGACCTCGCTGCCCGTCCAGAGCTCGTGGAGCCTCTGCACCTCGTCCGCGGAGACATATCCATCGTGCCTCGCCCCGACGATCACGGCAGCGGCGGGGCACCGGGGCAGCGGGTGACGATCGAGATCGATCACCTCGATGTACCGGGCAAGCAACTGCCGGGCCTCCTCGGCGCCGCCCAGGCCGCGGCCGAGCTGCTCGAAATCGACCCAGCGGGACAGGAGCCCCCGGACGAACACCGGCACCGACGAAAGGCCGGCGCCGAGGATCGCCGCGGCGAGCGGGCCGGGCCAGCGCGCGGCCACGAGCGCCGCGATCGTCGCGCCCATGCTGAAGCCCGTGGTCCCGAGCTGGGTGTGCCCCCTCGCGGCGAGCCACGCGAGCAGGGCTCGGCCCTCGTCAATCATCCCGATCGTCATGAGCATCTGTTCGCCCACCGTCCGGACCACCGTGCCCCTCTGGCCCGGAGGTCGACGGAGGCCGTACAGCGGATTTTCGAGAAGGAGGGCCCCGATCCCCGTGGACTCCACCACGGGCCGGAGGAGGTGCGTGCGCGCGGCGAACCCTGCCTCGCCCGTCGCACCGAACACCACGTACATCGGCTGCTCGGCCGCGGTGCGAGCGACGCGCGGCAGGAGCTCGCGCACATGGGCGACGCGCGCCGCCCCCGGGAGATCTGCGACCGGCGAGCGGAACGTGCCGTCGCGCACCGCGAGGCGCCCGACCACGCGCGGCGGCGCAGCCCAGGTGATCTCGACGGGCTGGGGGGGCGCTGCGAACCATTCGTCGGACATGCGCAGATGGATCCGCGCCGCCTCGCCGAAGCCCTCGATGAAGATCCGGCGCCGGCTCGAGGCCACGGCGCACACCCGGTCGATCCAGTGGATGGGAGGACCCATTTCGTGCGACGACAAGAGATAGCTCAGCCGGAGAAGACCGCCAGAGGGCAATGGAGCTATGCCCCCATGGGTCCCTGGCCGTTCACATCAAATCACATCCAGTTCACGCGGGCAGGGCTCAGCGTCAGTTGACGCTCGCCTGGTCGCGATACGGCTCCGCCGCGACGGAGCTCCCGTTCGCGTGCTCCGGTCGATCGCCGTCGCTGGCCATCGCCCGCTCGACCTCGGCGTCCATGGTTCCGCCGAGCATCTTCATGCACATGATGAAATCCGCCCGGAGCGACCAGAGCGGGTACTTGAAGGTCGCCGGCCGGTTCTTCTCGATGAAGAAGTGAGCGGCCCACGCGGGTCCGTAAGCAGCGAGGGGGACGAGGGGGAGGAGCGAGCGCCTCCGGAAGAGCAGCCCGCCGGCCAGGCACGCCATCGCGACCGTCGACCCGACGAAGTGCAGGGTGCGTGTCGTCTTGTGTGCGTGTTGCCGCACGTAGAACGGCCAGAAATCATCGAACGTCTTGATTCGCTCTTCCTTCATCGGGGCGACCTCGCCGGCATAGAATGCCAGACCTTCAGGCAATTCGACAAGCCTGGCCTGCTCCGCCAGGGCGGCCCCCGTGCCTCACGGCCGGGCGGGGGAGGGTGAGCTCGGCGCGCCTCCCGGGCGCGCCCTCGACGCCTCGCACGAGCTCAAGGCTGTCGACGTTGGCGTCAGGCCTCAGTAATCACGGTTCCGGCAGAACGCCGTGTACTTGCGCTTCACGGAGTCGATGAAGCGCGGCAGCGTCGGCTGCACGTGCTCCACGATCTTGGCCGCGAGGTGGCTGTCCAGCATGCCGAAATTCCCCATCGAGGGAGCCCATGTGATCTGGGCGGCGGTGGCCTGGCGATTGCCCGCCTCGTGCATCAACAGGAACATGGCGCGCAGGCCGTCCTTCGTCCGTCCGAGCGGCGAGAGCTGCGACAGGATGCGCGTGAAGTTGGATTTGTGGAGCTCGCGCGCCAGCCGGCTCGGCGGCGGGATCACGTTGGACGCGATGATGAAGTCGGCCCCTTCCTCGACGAGCGCGCTGACCGGCACGTTGTTGGCGATGCCCCCGTCCACGTACCGGGCTCCGTCCTGGATCTCGGGGATGAACAACGTCGGTATCGCGGTGCTGGCGAACATCGCGTGGACCGCCCGGCCATGACGGAAGACCCGCGCCCTGCCCCGCTGGATGTCGACCGCGACGGGGAGCGTCGGCAACGGCATGTCCTGAAGGTAGTTGTGCGCGATGAGCTTCTTCTCGATCAACCCCTCCAGGGGCTTGCGTGTGATCGGCGCGATCGCGTGCCACAGCGCGAAATCGACCCCGAGCTTGATCATCGCGTCCAGCCCGTCGAGCCCTCGGCTCCCGTAGGCGCAGGCGACCACGGCCCCGATGCTGGTGCCCGCGACCACGTCGATCGGGATCCCCGCTTCGTGGAGGGCGCGCAGGAGCGCCACGTGCGCGTAGCCCCAGGCGGCGCCGCCGCCGAGGGCCACGCCCACGACCTGGCGCGCGAGCGTCCGCGCGAGGCGCTGCAGCGCGGTGCGGTTCTGCGCTGGCAGCGACGTGTACAGCAGATCCGAGCCGGGCTTGCCGTCGACGACGAGCCGGATCGAGCCGCTCCGCACCATGGGAGCGTCCTTCTCGCTGCCCGGCGAGCGCACCTCGATGTATTGCACCGGGGCGAGCTGGGGCGTCTCGATGGGGAACGGCTGCCGGAGGTCCTTCGTGAAATAGACGGCCGACGAGATGCGGTTGTCGATGATCTTGTCCCAGACGGGATCCCCCAGCCATGTGAGCGCGCCCGGGGTGGTGGTGTAAAGGACCAGGTACCGGTGGCCCATGCGCCGCGCGGCATCGTCCAGCGCCTGGATGGCGCGCGTCGCATCGCTCGGGAGCCTGAGCACGTCGTCCGCGGTGGAGTCGGCCTTCTCGGGGGCGACCTCCAGGAGGGCGACGTCCTTCTCCGCGGCGTCCGCGAACGCGGACTGTATCAGGGACGCGACCGAGCGGGTGGGGTACGGCGTGCGATTGACCACGAGGATCAGGTCCTGCGGCCTCTCCGCGATGGCGGACGACCCCGCCCGCGCGCCGACGGCGCGGCGGAACGAGCCGCAGGCGCGCCGGAGGGCCTCGATGTCGATGCGATCGATGGCGAGCACCTCGGTGTCGCTCTGCGCCACGGCCGTCTCCGTGCGTATGCCCGAGGTGAGGAGATCCGTGTCGCCGAACACGGCACCTCGCCCGACGACCGTGATCTTCTCCACCTGGTCCTCCGGCGCCTGGTGCTTCGCCTCCACCTCGCCGTCGACGACGAGGTAGCAGGTGTTCGCCGGCTCGCCCGCCTGGTAGATCGGTGTCCCGGAGGGGAACTCCATCAACGTCATTTCCTGGAGGAGCCGGTGACGGAGGACGGAGCTCGAGTTGCGGAACAGGGGAGCGTGCTGCAGGATCTCGGCGAACTCGGCCAGCCGCACGCCGATCGAGAGGCGCTTGAGGAGCTGAGCGTGGAGCCCGGGCGCCCTGGCCTCGGCGCGGCGGAGCGCGTCCTTGTCCCAGCTCGCGACGAGCGTCTCGCGGCTCGTGGCGTACGAGTACGCGTTCTCCTCGTCGAGGAGCGCGCCGCCGCCGAAGACGCCGCCGCGGTTGTAGTTGAGCAGGACCTCGCGCAGCTTCTCGCCCCAGAAGGCGTCCACGTCTCCTCTCAGGATGAGGAAGAGGCGCTGGGACCTCTCGCCTTCCCGTCCGATGATGGTGTCGGCGGCGATCCGCTCGACGTGCGCCGTGCGGAGCAGCGCGTCGATGTGCTGCTCGCTCAGCGCTCGGAACGTCGGAGAGATCGCGAGGACCTCCTGGAGCTCGGTCTGCTCCTTCGCATCCATCGGCGTCGCTCGAGCGCCGGTCTGTCCACCATTCACTGTCGTGGTCCGAAGCGTCATTGCAGCAACCTCATGCGGGCCGATCACAGGGGAGGGGACCGCACGAGATCCCGTCTCACCAAACGATACTGCATCGCGTGATTCACACTAACGTGGCGCGGCCGATATCCTCAAGGAAAATGAGCAGATGAGCCGACGCGGACGTCGCGTGCGCGCGCTGGCTGGTCACAGGCGCTCGTCGCGCGTTTCGCGTCTGCGGAGATGGCGCCCCGCGTGAGCGTCCCCGCCGTGGACGGACCTGGCGCACCAGGCCTGTTCTCATGCGCCGATGACGGATGATAGATGATGGATGGCCGAGGATCGATGACGGATCACCGGGGTCAGCGCACCGGATCGGCGGCATGGACGCCCCCCGCGCGGGGGGCTCCCGATCAACGTCCTTTGAAGTTGCCGGCGCGGCGCTCGATGAAGGACGCGAGCCCCTCCTGCGCGTCCTCGGTGGCCATCAGCTGCCGCAGCTCCGGCAGCAGCGCGCTCATGGCGGCGTTCTCGCCCTCGACGACGGCCGTGCGCGCCGAGCGCATCGTCGCCGCCACCGCGAGCGGCGCTTGCGCCGCCACGCGCTCCGCCAGCTCGATGGCCCTCGGCAGCGCCTGGTCCGGCTCCACGACCTCCTGCACGAGCCCGAGGCGGAGCGCCTCCCGGGCGTCGAACTCGTCGCCCGTGAGCAGCCAGCGCATCGCGTTTCCCCAGCCGGCCTCGGCGACGAAGCGCACGGTGGCGCCGCCGAACGGCAGGATGCCGCGCTTCACCTCGATCTGGGCGAACCGGGTGTCCGAGCTGGCCACGCGGATGTCGCAGGCGAGCATCAGCTCGATGCCGAGCGTGAGGCACAGGCCGCGCACGGCCACCACCACGGGCTTCAATCGGCCCTGGCCGTGGGTGCCCCACGGGTCGACCGCCTCCTCGGAGAGGATGTGCTGGGCTTGCGCGAGATCCTGCGCGACGCTGAGCAGGTCGAGGCCTGCGGTGAAATCGGGGCCGTGCGTGAACACGACGCCACAGCGCAGCGCCGGGTTCCGCTCCAGCTCGGTGAACGCGTCGGAGAGCGCGACGATCATCTCCCGGTTGAACGCGTTCTTCTTCTTCGCGCGATCGATGCCCATGAGATAGAGCGGGCCGCGCGCTTCGCGCGTGATGTAGCTCTCGGCGACGGACGTGGAATCAGACATGGGTACCCCCGGTCGGCTTTCGCCTTCCACTTGCTGAGACGGTTTGTTAAGGGTCCTGGATAAGCTGAGGTGTACGGAGGGCGATGGCCTCAGACCGGCGACTCGAGCGCTCGCCGGGCCATCGCGCGGGCGAGCTCGTAGGCGCGCGGCCCCTGCTCCAGCCGGAACGGCGATACAGGCGGCAGCGCCGGCTCGGTCAGCACGTGGAGGCCGGCGCGGGACGGCGGCTTGCTCTGCGCGCCGTCGATGACCGTCCACGGAGGGCGGACCGGCAGGTGGTGGAAGAGGACGCGCGCGTCGGCGCTGGCCGCGAGGATGCCGGGGCGGTCGGCGATGCCGCCGTCGAGGTAGCGGCGCCCGCCGATCGCGACGGGCTGAAACAGGCCGGGCACGGCGCACGAGGCGCGGACCGCGGGCATCAGATCGCCGCCGTCGAGCACCACGCTGCGCCTGTGCGCCACGTCCCAGGCCACGAGCCGCACGGGAAAGCGGCAATCAGCGAAGGAGCGCACGCCTCTCGACGAGAGCGCGTCGTCGAGGAGCCGCTCCAGCAGCCGTCCGCGCAGCAGGCCCGGGCCGGTGCCGCGGCGGGAGAAGATGCCGAAGGTCGGATCCGGATCCCAGAAGTCCTCTCGTCGCAGCGCGAACAGGCGAGCGCGCATGTCGTCGGCCGAGAGGCCGGCGCCCCACATCGCGGCGACCATCGCGCCGGCGCTCGATCCCCCCGCGAGCGAGGGCGACAGCCCCGCCTCCTCCAGCGCGGCCACGACGCCCACGTGGGCGAAGAAGCCGAAGAAGCCCGATGAGAGGATGAGCTCGAACGGCTCGCTTCTCAAGTGCTCAGCCAGCGTCGTCACGGGCGCATGCTACCGCAGCGCGTCGCGCGGCGCTACACGTCCCGCCGCGACGCCGCCGGGCCTGTCAACGAGCCTCGCCGCGGGCTCGGCGTCTCGCGGACACCCAGGCGCCAGCGTGGATCATCGCGCGGATCACGGCGGTGACATCCTGGCGAGCTGGACGGCAACGGTAACCGAACGTCGCATGGCCGCCGCATGGACGGCGAGTCGGGGAAGGGGAGGTCACATCCGAGAGCTCCTGTCGCGCCGGCGCCTTCAAACCGAGCGTGAATGCGATTGACTTGGTTCTCTCGCAACGATACTGGTAGGGACACTACCCACATTCCGCAGCGCGAGCGCTGACTTCAAGGAGTCTCTGTAGAATGGATCACACGGGACAAGAATCCACGATGTTCCCCCTGCGGCAGCGGAACTTCAAGGCGTTGAAGAAGACGGTGTTCCCCGCGCTGCGATCGCTCATCGACCTGGGGTATTTCTCGCTCAGCGTGGAGGGTGCAGAGCACGTCCCGCGGAGTGGCCCGGTGGTGTACGCAGGAAACCACGCTGGGTGGTTCACGATTGACTCGTTCTTCGCGGCGCTGGCCGTGGCGGATCACGTCAGCTTCGATCGCATCCCCTGGGTCGCCGGCCAGGATCAGATGCTCATGATCCCGGAGCTCGGCCCCTTCTTCGCGGATTCAGGTGTGTTCCCGTCGTCGTGGCTGAGGAAGCCCGAGGCGCTGCCCCCCGGGATGGACGTCCTCTGCGTCTTCCCCGAGGGCACCGAGGGCAACTGCAAATCGTTCGTGCACGCGTACCAGATGCGAGAATGGAAGACGGGCTTTCTCCGCCTCGCCCTGGCGCGCGGCGCGAAGGTCCTGCCGGTGTCGGTCCTCGGCAGCGAGGAGTGCTTGCCGTCCATCGCGCCGATCCGCTTCCTGAAGCCCATCGTGGGGACGATCCTGCCGCTGCCGCTCTCCCTGGTCCCGCTCCCGTCGCGGTGGAAGTTCATCTTCCATGAGCCCGTGGACGTCCAGGGCGCGCTGCCCGGCTTCGAGAGCGACGACCCCGAGACACAGAAGCGGCGCCTCCGGGACCTCGCCGCGAGCATCCGAGAGACCGTGCAGCGCACGCTCGATCGAGAGGCAGCGGATCGCGGCCTGGTGCGTCTCTCCAAGCTCCTGAAGCCGTCTGGCTGAGCAGGGGACGCGGGGCCATCCCCTGGCCGCCCGCGACGGCCCGAGAGAAACCGACGACCCATCGCCCGAGCGCGCGGGCACCGAGGAGGGCTATGCGTGTACTGAGCTACGTCGAGGCGGGATTGCTGGAGTGGCGCGAGGCGCCCGAGCCCCGCGTCGACGGCGATGGTGTCGCGATCGTCCGCCCGGTGGCGGCCAGCACCTGTGACGCGGACTGGGCGATCGTGGCGGGCAGGACGCCGCTGCCCGGTCCTTTCGCGCTCGGGCACGAGGCTGTCGCGGAGGTCGTGGCGATCGGCGACGGCGTGACCCGGGTCGCCGTGGGGCAGCTCGTCGTCGTGGCGTGGCAGATCTGCTGCGGCGCTTGCGATCGCTGCGCGGCGGGGTTGACGGCCCAGTGCCGCGCGGTGCCGAGGGGCGCGATGTTCGGCTCGCCGATCGGCGGAGATTTCGGGGGCCTCTTCTCCGATCTCGTGCGTGTGCCGTTCGCGGACGCGATGCTGGTTCCCCTGCCTGCCGGCGTCTCGCCCGAGGCGGTCGTCAGCGCCGGCGACAACCTCACCGACGCGTGGGCCGCGGCCAGCCGGGCGCTCGCTGCATGGCCGGGCGCCAGCGCGCTCGTCGTCGGCGGCTCGGGCGGCCTCGCGCTCTACGCGGTGCAGGCGGCGCTGTGCGCTGGCGCGTCGGCGGTCGATTACGTGGATCGCGACCCGGGACGGCTGGCGCTGGCCGCCTCCGTGGGCGCTCGGCCGATCCGGCGCGCCGAGGCGGCGGACCTCGGTGAATACCCCGTGGTGATCGAGTCCAGCGGCAACCCCGACGAGCTGCAGCGAGCGCTCCGCGCGACGGCGCCGGGGGGCACCTGCCACTCCAGCTCGATCTTCTTCGGCGACGTGCCGATGCCGCTCCTCGACATGTTCATGAAGGACATCACCTTCCGCATCGGCCGCTGCAGCACGCGCCCCTTCATCCCGTCGGTGCTGCAGCTGGTCGCCGAGGGCAAGCTGCACCCGGAGCGCGTCACGAGCGCCGTGTTCCCCTGGGACGAGGCGCCCGCGGCGCTCTCCCAGCGGAGCACCAAGCCCGTGCTGGTGCGCCCGGCCGTCCTCGCCGGCGCTGCGCAGGGCGCCTGATCAGCGTCCTCTGGAGGCGCCGTTCCGGCGCTCGATGAGGCGCCTCGCCCGACGTGCGATGTCGATGAAGGACCAGAGCCCTTGCGGCGCGCCCTCCTTCGCCGCCGCCGTCGTCGCCTCTGTCGTCGCCTCCGTCGTCGCCTCCGTCGTCGCCTCCGTCGTCGCCTCCGTCGTCGCCTCCGTCGTCGATAGCGGGCGCAGCTCTGGCCGCGGCGCGGCGATCGCCCGGCGCAGCCGCGCCATCGCCTCCACCGCGGCCCACCGCAGCGCCGCCCCGTGCTGAATCAGCGCCCCGGCATGGCCGGTGGGAAGCCACCTGAGCTCGCTGCCCTTCCAGAGCTCGTGGAGCCTCTCCACATCGCGCGCGAGGACATAGCCATCGTACCTCGCGCCGACGATCACCGCGGCCTCGGGGCACCGGGGCAGCGGGTGTCGATCGACGTCGGCGATCGCGATGTACTCCCCGAGCTTTCGCCGGGCCACCTCGGCGCCGCCTTCGCCGCGGCCGAGGCGCTCGAAATCGATCGACCGGGACAGGAGGTCCCGCGTGAACGCCGGCGCCGACGTGACGCCGGCGCAGCAGACCGCCACGGCGAGCGGCTCCGGCCAGCGGGCCGCCACGAGCGCCGCCTGGGCCGCGCCCATGCTGAAGCCGGTGATCCCGAGCTGGGTGTGGCCGGTCGCGGCGAGCCACGCGAGCAGGGACCGGCCTTCCTGCAGCATGCCCATGTTCATGAGCACGAGATCACCCACCGTCCGGAGCGCCGTGCCCTGCTGCCACGGGGGGCGGCGGAGGCCGTAAAACGGGTTCTCCAGCAGGAGGACCCCGATCCCCGTGGACTCCACCATGGGCCGGAGGAGGCGCGTGCGCGAGGCGAACCCTTCCTGGCCTGACGCCGCGAGCACCACGTACATCGGCTGATCGGCCGCGGGGCGCCGGGCGCGCGGGAGGAGCTCGCGCACGTGGGCAGTGCGCACCGCCCCGGGGAGCTCGGCGACAGGCGACGAGAACGTGCCGTCGCGGACCGTGAGACTCCCCGCGATGCGCGGCAACCCGGCCCAGGACACGGCGATGGGCTGGGGCGGCGTTGCCAGCCAGGCGTCGGACACGCGCGACGCGATGTGCGCCGCGTCGCCGAAGCCGCCAGCGAAGAGCCGGCGCCGCATCGAGGTCAGGGCGTGTACGTGATCAATCCAGTGAACAGGGCCCATGGTCGCCGTGACGTTAGCACCCGGGCGCGTTCCCCTGCGGTTGTCCATCCCGGCACCGCCGGTGCCGCGGCGAAGGGCGACGCCGTCGCGGTGCGCTCAGATAGATGGCGAAAAATTGGGCAATCGTGTATAAGAGCGCACCAGGGGGTGGTGCGACACCCCATCAAGAGCGCAGCATCGCACGGGTCAACGCGGCAGTCACCGTTTCCTCACGCGGATCGTTGAAGGAGAACATGATGGATCAAGTGGAAACGCCTCTGGTGATGCCCGAGCGCGCCTGGCTGAAGAGCATCGATTTCGGTGCCGTCGATGCTGCGCAGGTCTCGCGGGACCCTCTCCTTTTCTCCCTGCTCGCGACGGCCTCGTTCACGGAGACGACGTCCCACGTCTACACGCGGAACCTGGTCGAGTACTACGAGGGCGAGTCGGAGATCGTGCGCTGGCTCAAGGAAGAATGGGAGCCGGAGGAGCTGCAGCACGGGCGCGCGCTCCGGTCGTATGTCCAGACCGTATGGCCCGACTTCGATTGGGAGCGGGCCTACGCCGCGTTCTTCGCCGAATATTCACGGCATTGCAGCATGGATGGGCTGCAGCCGACGCGCGCCCTGGAGATGGTCGCTCGCTGCGTGGTGGAGACCGGCACCTCGACCTACTACCGCGCGGTCCACGAGTACGTGGGCGAGCCGGTGCTGCGGCAGATCGCCGGCAACATCAGCCGCGACGAGGCCCGTCACTACAGCCACTTCTACAACTTCTTCCGAGGGCTCGATGAGCGCGAGAAGAACAGCCGGACGGCCATCCTGAGGACGATCTTCCGCCGGCTCGCGATGATCCGCAAGGACGACGGTTACATCGCGTTCCGCCACGTGTTCAAGGTCCGCTTTCCGGAGACCCCGTTCACGAACGCGCACTACATCCGGTTCAACGACCAGATGCGGTCGATGTACCGCTCCTTTTATCCGTTCCCGATGGCGAGCCGGATGCTCGTCAGGCCGCTCGGCCTCCCGCCCCGCCTCGAGCGCGCAGCCGCGGCCGCGGTCGCGCGCAGCGGGAACGCGGTGGCGCTCGGGATGGTCGCCTCGACGGCGATCACGTTGATGCTGGAAGGCGAACCGGACGCGGCGATGGCGGCAGCGTGACGTCAGTAACGTCAGATACCCTGAAGGCAGGAGCTCCCCGAGTGAAAAAGAACGCCATGAACCCTGTCCAGCAGCGACTCCTCTGGGTGGTCCCGTCGCTGTTGATGGCCGTCCACTTCCTGTACTGGCCGCTCGTGCGAGGGACGAGCATCGCGTTCCCCTTGTTCGTCGCCGTCATCCCGTTCCTGTTCGGGCTGCTCATGGTGGGGACCGCCGTGCGGATCTGGCACCTGTGGTCCTGGACGATCCCGATGCCGCACGTGTGCTTCCTCTGGGCGTCCTACACGACGCTGGGCCCCCTGGTCCTCAACGACACGATCTCCATGCCGTTCAGCGCGATGGGCGTCGTGAAGATGAGCCTCCTGACGGGGTTCATCAGCGCGGTGACCGGGACCGTGATCGACACGATCAGCATGGATGAGCGCCTCCTGACGGTGCACAGCCGCGTGGCGGCCCTGGGCGTGGGCACCGTCAAGACGGTCATCGCGTACAGCTTCCTGTTCTTCGGCGCCTTCGGCCTCTTCATCGGGCCGATCACGAAGGTGGGGCACTACTACCTGGTGGAGCTCGGCGACACGAGCCGGATCTGGCTGCTCATTGTGCTGACCATCGTGCCGACCTGCGCCATGTTCCTGGCCTACTTCGCCATCGCGTCGAACCCGCGCGGCGCGCCCGGCGCGCTGGCCGCGAAGCAGCAGCCCGACAGCGCCAGCTCCTCCTGAGCGTCGCGCCCGTGTCGTGCACCGTGAGCGCTCCAGGTTCGTCGCGACGTTCCGGAGCAGTGAGACCAGGAGCGACGCTCGGAGGGTTGTGACCACGGCAAAAACGTCCTTCGCACCGGCGCAGTCCCTCTCCCGGGAAGCCGGTGAGCCCTCGACCCCCGGCGACGGACCCGGCGAGGCCTCGCTCTTCAAGGTGCCTCGCGTCGCCTGGGGCACGGTCGCGCTGTTCAGCGGCCTGTTCACGGGGTGGAGCGTGGCGCTGATTGGAGGGGCGCTGGGGTGGCTGCCCCCGCCCGCGGCCATGGCGCTCTCGGGCGCGAGCGTCTTCTCCGCGTTCACGGTGATGCACGACGCCTCGCACAACGCGGTGTCCCGCGTCCGCTGGCTGAACTCTCTGCTCGGCCACGCGAGCGCGAGCCTCCTGTTCCTGACGTTCGTCCACTTCAAGAACGTTCACCTGCGCCACCACCGCTTCACGGGCGATCCGGAGCGGGACCCGGACCGCTTCACCGGCGAGGGGCCCTCGTGGATGCTGCCCCTCCGCTGGGCGACGGCGGACGTGCACTACGCCCTCGCCTACGAGGCGCCCGAAGGCGGCATGTCGAAGCGCGACGCCCGCGAGACATGGCTCTCGCTCGCGGTCGTCGCGGGGATCGCGCTCGGCCTCTGCCTGTCAGGGCACGCCCTCGACTTCTTCCTCTTCTGGCTCCTTCCGGCGCGGGTCATGCTGTTCTGGCTCGCCTACAGCTTCGACTACGTGCCCCACCAGCGACCCCACTGCCGGTCGCGGAACGAGAGCCCTTATCGCGCCTCGTTCGTCGTCGGTGGACGCGCGATGACCGTGCTGATGCTCTGCCAGAACTACCACCTGGTGCACCACCTCTACCCGTCGGTGCCGTTCTACAGGTACCCGCTGATCTGGCGGGAGCGCCGCGCGGCGCTCCTGGCCCGGGGAGCCCGGCTCGTCCGGCTTTTCGCGCGCCCGCGCCCGTCCGCGTGACATTCGCGCCGCGCGTCGCGGCGTCGAGCTGGCGAGTTTCCCCTTGACGTCGCGGCTCAGCGCTGCTCGCTGCGGAGCAGCAGGTACGCGCCGGCGGCGCCGACCGCGCCGATCCCGAACAGCACGACGTCCCACATGGGCCACGCGACGCCGGCCGCGCGCCGGAGGACGACGGCCTCGACGACCCGCACGAGCAGCGACGCGAAGCCGTACGCGCACAGCCCGACGACGATCGGCCGGCGAAGGTTGTCGGAGAGATCGACGGCCTTCATGCTGTTGTTCCACACGCTCCGGCGCACGTGGCGCGCGCCGATCAGCGCGGGGGTGATCAGCGCGAAGCCGATGCCGGACGCGAGCAGGACCGCCTCGAGGCCCGTCAGGTTGTCGGTGACGCCGCCGCCGCGCGAGAGGCGGATGATCGCGGTCACCAGCGTGATCAGGCTGCCGGCGACCCAGAACAGGCCGAGCAGCGAGAGCAGCAGGATGAGCGGCCTCGCCATGCTCACCTGCTGCGCCTGGCGGAGCTGCATCGTCGGCGCGGCGCGCGGCGCCGACGGCAGCGACGTGCGCGGCCCGGGCAGCAGGCCGGGGGAGGTCGGCTCCCTCGGCTCGGGCTCGTTCGAGTCGTAGAGCGCGAGCTCCGCGTCGAACTCCTCCATCGTCTGGTAGCGGTGGTGGGGCTCCTTCGCCATGGCGCGCTGGATGATCATCTCCAGCGGCTCGGGGATGCTCGGCTCGAGCGAGCGCGGGCGCGGCGGGTCCTCGGTGAGCACCGCGGTCAGCGTCGCGGTCGGATCGTTGCGATCGAACGGGCGGCTGCCGGTGAGCGCGCAGTAGAGGATCGCGCCGACGGCGTAGATGTCCGCGCGGTGATCGACGCGCTCGCCGCGGGCCTGCTCCGGCGCCATGTACGACGGCGTGCCCATGATCATGCCGGTCTGCGTGAGCGCGGCGCCCGGCGCGTCGTCGACCTTGGAGATGCCGAAGTCGATCACCTTGGCCGTGGGCATCGCGAGGTCGCCGGTGAGGAAGACGTTCTCCGGCTTCATGTCGCGGTGCACCACGCCCTTGGCGTGCGCCGCGGCGAGCGCCTTGCAGATCTGCCGCACGATGCGCACGGCGGGCCCGATCTTCATCTTGCCGACGTCGTTGAGGTAGTCGGCGAGCTCCTTGCCCTCGAGGAACTCGTTGACGAGGAACGGCCGCCCCTCCGCGGTGCGGTGCACGTCGAAGACGGTGACCACGTACGGGCTCTGCACTGCAGCCGCGGCCTCGGCCTCGCGCTGGAACCGCGAGATCACCTGCGGCTGCCGCGCGAACTCCGGGTGCAGCATCTTGATGGCGAAGCGCTTGCTCGAGATCCGGGTGTGGCGCGCCTCGTAGACGCGCCCCATGCCGCCCTCGCCGACGACGCGCACGACCGTGTACGTCTCGTTCAGCGTCTTGCCGACGAGATCGTCGCGGAGCGCGTCGTCCTCCGACTCGTCGAGCGTCGTTGCGTCGCGTGGACACACCCTGAACTCGGCCGGGTACCGGACCCCGCACGTGGGGCATACCTTGGGGGTCGCCTTGTCGCTCGCGGGGGTCGGGAGCGAGGTGGCCGAGGTGGAAAGGCTCGTCATCGCGGTCGCGATATGCAGGTCCGACTGCGAGCCGCGCGCGTCCGACTGCGGTCGGGAAGCTTCTTCAGGGGGCCGGATGGTGCCGGGCATCGCTGACCGAGGGTAGCCAATCGGCCGTTCTGGGGGTGACAAATCGCGCGGTCATGTCGACCGCGTTGACGGACGCGTTGACGGACGGGCGCGCCTGCGTATACTCGCGCGCTCCTCTGCTCACTGGCCTGAACTTCGTGGGCTCCCGCCGCTCCGGGCGTGGGGCTCGCCTTCAGGCGTCGCTTGGCCAGTCGCTGGCGCGTCGGACGCGCCGGCCCGGACGCTCGGCAGCGCACCGGACAAGGCCATGGAGAGCCAGCCATGCTGCATTCTGTTCAGAAGACGGACATCATCACGAAGTACGCGATCCACGAGGGGGACACCGGGTCGCCCGAGGTCCAGATCGCCCTCCTCAGCGAGCGGATCAACCAGCTGCAGGAGCACTTCCGCACGCACCAGAAGGACCACCACTCCCGCCGGGGCCTGCTGAAGCTGGTGAGCCAGCGCCGCCGGCAGCTGGACTACCTGAAGCGCGTCGACATCGAACGCTACCGCAACCTCATCAACCGCCTCAACCTCCGCAAGTAGCCGTCGTCCGGGCCCCGCGCGCCGGTCCCCCCGGCGCGCCGCGCCTCGACGGCGCCTCCCAGGCCAAGCCTCCTGGCGGGCCTCCGGAAAGTCTCCCGGATGGCTCCCGGACAGGCCGCGCAGCGGTCGCTGCGCCCTGTGCCTCACCCCCGCCAGCTTCCCGTCCGCCCTGCCGCGCTGCCCTGTTGCAACGCGCTGCGGCAGTCCGTTCCAGGTCGCTCCTGGATCCCTTCCTCCGCCGTCATTCGCGCCGCGTCGCTCGGTTCGTCTGGGCTCCTCCGAGCCCTTCCGTTCGGGAGGTTTCGCGGCGCGCTCCCCTGAACGTCTGCTTTTTGCGCTGGCGAGAGCGGAGCGGACGCTTTAAGGAGGTCGTTCACTGACCATGGAACGGCGGGGCGACCGGCCTCGTGGTTCCCGAGCGCGGGCTCCGCGCGTCTTCGTCTTCGCTTCGTGCGCAGCAGCCCGGCTCCTGCGCAGGGACCGAGGAAGAAGAGCAGCCCCTCGCGCTCGGCGTAGCGCCGCACGCAGCGGCCCTTGCGATCGCGAGAGAGAGCTGAAATCCAATGTTTGTTCGTGAATCCGTCATGGTGGGCGGCCGTGCCCTCACCCTCGAGACCGGCCGCCTGGCCAAGCAGGCGCACGGGGCCGTGCTCGTCACCTACGGCGATACCATGGTGCTCGTCACCGTCGTCTCGCAGGACGAGCGGCCGGGCCTCGACTTCTTCCCGCTCACCTGCGAGTTCGTCGAGAAGACGTACGCCGCCGGCAAGATCCCCGGCGGCTTCTTCAAGCGCGAGGCGCGCCAGCGCGAGGAGGAGATCCTCACGTGCCGCCTCATGGACCGCCCGCTCCGCCCGCTCTTCCCCGAGGGCTTCAAGCGCGACACGCAGATCATCGCGACCGTCCTCTCCAGCGACAAGCAGAACAAGGCGGACGTCCTCGCCCTCACGGGCGCGAGCGCCGCGCTGCACATCTCGGAGATCCCCTGGCACGGCCCCGTCGTGGGCGTGCGCGTCGGCCGGCTCGACGGCGAGTTCGTCGCGTACCCGACGGTCGCCGACATCGAGCGCTGCGACATCGATCTCGTCGTCGCCTGCTCGCGCGACGCGATCGTGATGGTCGAGGGCGGCGCCGCCGAGGCGACCGAGGCGGAGATCATCGACGCGCTGATGTTCGCGCACGAGACGGCGCAGCCGGTCATCGACCTCATCGAGAAGATGCGCGCCGCGGTGGGCAAGCAGAAGCGCGAGTTCGTCGCCCCGGCGCTGCCGGACGACGTGAAGCAGCGCGTCGCCCAGATCGTCGACCAGGACCTCAAGGCCGCGACGAAGGTGACCGACAAGAAGGCGCGCTACGACGGCTACAGCACGCTCAAGAAGAAGCTGACCGAGACCCTGAGCGCCGAGCTCGGCGCCGAGAGGTTCCTGCCGCTCCAGGGGCTCGTGAAGGCCGAGTTCGAGGAGCGCAAGGCGCACGTCGTCCGCACCTACGTGATCGAGGAGGGCCGGCGCATCGACGGCCGCGACGGCAAGAGCATCCGGCCGATCATGTGCGAGGTGGGCCTGCTCCCGCGCGTCCACGGCAGCGCGCTGTTCCAGCGCGGCGAGACGCAGGCGATCGTCACGACGACGCTCGGCACCTCGACCGACGAGCAGAAGATCGACGGCCTGATGGGGGAGACGTGGAAGCGCTTCTACCTCCACTACAACTTCCCCCCCTTCTCGACCGGCGAGACGAAGCCGATGCGCGGCCCCGGCCGCCGCGAGATCGGCCATGGCGCGCTCGCCGAGCGCGCGCTCTCCCGGATGATCCCGCCGCCGGATCAGTTCCCCTACACGATCCGCATCGTGTCGGAGACGCTGGAGTCGAACGGCTCGTCGTCGATGGCGGCGGTGTGCGGCGGGTGCCTGTCGCTCATGGACGGGGGCGTGCCGATCAAGTCGCCCGTCGCCGGCATCGCGATGGGGCTCATCATGGAGGGCCAGCGCTACGCCGTGCTCTCGGACATCCTCGGCGACGAGGATCACCTCGGGGACATGGACTTCAAGGTCTGCGGCACGGCGCGCGGCGTGACCGCGATCCAGATGGATATCAAGATCGCCGGCCTGAGCCGGCAGATCCTGATGCAGGCGCTGGATCAGGCGCGCGAGGGGCGCATCCACATCCTGAACAAGATGCTCGAGACGCTGCCGACCACGCGGCCCGAGCTCAGCCAGTACGCGCCGCGGATCACCACGGTGCGCGTGAAGCCCGACCAGATCCGGCTCATCATCGGCCCCGGCGGCAAGACCATCAAGGGCATCGTCGACCAGACCGGCGTCGCGATCGACGTCGAGGACGACGGCACGGTGAACGTCGCGTCGGCCGACTCGGAGGCGGTGAGGAAGGCGCTCGACATCATCAAGGGCCTGACGGCGGAGCCCGAGGTCGGGACGACGTACAAGGGGACCGTCAAGCGCATCACCGACTTCGGCGCGTTCGTCGAGATCCTGCCGAACACCGACGGTCTGCTGCACATCTCCGAGATGGCGCACACCCGCGTCGAGCGCGTGGAGGACGTCCTCAAGGAGGGCGACGCGCTCGACGTGAAGGTGCTGAGCGTCGATCGCGACGGGAAGATCCGGCTGAGCCGGCGCGAGCTGCTCCCGCTCCCCGAGGGCGAGGAGGGCGATCGGGCGCGCGAGCGCATGGCGCAGGCGCGCGACGCCGGCCCGCCGCCGCGGCGCGATGGGCCCGGCGGAGGGCGCGGCGGCGACCGCGACCGCGGATCGCGGCCCGGCATGGAGCGCGACCGAGGCGGACCGCCGCGGGAGCGCCGCGAGCGCCGGTCCTAGTCACAGGCTCTCCAGGCAGGGGAGGCGATGCCGCGCTGCGGCGCGCCGCTGGGCCTCCCCTTCGCTCACCCCCGTCACGAAGATCACCTGATCCGCAGCGATCTGCGGCCATGCGCGGCGATCGCTGCCCGCGCGCAGACCTGCGCGCCCGGCCGCTGCGTTGACGCGCGCGGGCGCGCTGCGCGTCGCGCCTGGACCCTCCATCCAGCCGCTTTGTTGGAATCCGATGAAGTCCGCATGGCTCGTTCACAATCAGGGTAGTGTCGCGACCCCTGCTCGTGGCATGCTCCGCCCGTGCTCGTACGCAGAGCGAAAATCGTCTGTACCATTGGCCCTTCGTGTGACTCTCAAACGACGCTGGAGCAGCTTATCCGCGCCGGTATGGATGTCGCTCGACTCAACTTCTCTCACGGCTCGCATGAGGATCATGGCAAAGCAATCGCCACGGTCCGCGCGGCCGCGGAGGCCTGCGGAAAGCCTGTGGCGATCCTGCAGGACCTCTGTGGCCCGAAGATCCGAGCCGGTCGCTTCCCCGGCAACACCTTCGAGGTCGCTGACGGGGCTTCCGTTTGGCTGGTAGAGGCGAACAGGGACAGCCCTGTCGCCACGCCGGGCGAGATCCCGATCCTCTACGAGGGTCTCGCCTCCGACCTGCAGCCGGGCGACGTCGTCCTGCTCGACGACGGCCGCGTCGTCGTCACCGTCACCAAGGTCGACGGGGACCGCGTCCAGGCCGGCGTGACGCAGGGCGGACGCCTGCGCGATCGCGTCGGTGTCCACCTGCCCGCCAGGCGCGTGCGCATCTCCTCCCTCACCGAGAAGGACAAGGCCGACCTGAGCTTTGGCCTCGCGCAGGGGGTCGATTACGTCGCCCTCTCGTTCGTGCGCAACGCGGACGAGGTCCGGCACGTGCGCGACATCTGCGAGGCGTGGGGCAGGCCGACGCCGATCGTCTCGAAGATCGAGACGCCAGGCGCCATCGACAACCTCGAGGCGATCATCCTCGCCTCGGACGGGGTCATGGTGGCGCGCGGCGATCTCGGCGTGGAGTTCAACCCCGAGCGCGTGCCGATCATCCAGCGCGAGATCCTCGGCCTCGCCCGCGTGCACCAGAAGCCGGTCATCGTCGCGACCGAGATGCTCCAGTCGATGGTGACCGCGACGCGCCCGACGCGCGCCGAGGCGAGCGACGTGGCGACGGCCGTCTTCGACGGCACCGACGCGGTGATGCTCTCGCAGGAGACCGCGACCGGCGCGCACCCGCCGCTCGTCGTGCGGATGATGGCGCGCATCGTCACCGAGGCGGAGCAGAGCTCGTTCTACCGCTACCTCTCGAGCGAGCAGCCCGGTCAGCGCGCCAACGTCCCCGAGGCGACCGCGCGCGCCGCCTGCGACATCGCGAAGGACATCGGAGCGAAGCTCATCATCGCGTTCACCGAGAGCGGCCTCACCGCGCGGTACGCGTCGAAGGCGCGCCCCGTGGTGCCGATCGTCGCCTTCTCGCCGAACGACACGACCCGCCGGCGGCTCGCGCTGCTCTGGGGCGTGGTGCCGTTCCCCGTCGACGCGCTCCGGAACTCGGACGAGATGGTCGAGCGGGCCACCGGTCAGCTGCTCGCGAGCGGCCTCGTCTCGCCGGGCGACAAGCTCGTCACCATCTTCGGCGCTCCTGTCGGCGTCTCGGGGTCGACCAACACGATTCGGGTGAAGGTTGTTGAATGAGCCTGCCCGCCCGCGATAGGGGCTCGGCGGGCGAGCAGGAACCCACCTCCAGGCACGCGGGCGCAGAAGGCCTCCCGAAGCTCGACAAGTACGAGCTGATCGAGGAGCTCGGCCATGGCGGAATGGCCACGGTCTACCGCGCCCGCGATCCGCGGCTTCGACGCGAGGTCGCGGTCAAGATCATCCACAGACACCTCCGGGAAAACGCGGAGGTCGGCACCCGCTTCGTCGCCGAGGCGCGCGCGGCGGCGAAGCTGCGCCACCCCGGCATCGTCGAGGTCTACGACGTCTCCAGCGAGCAGGACCGCGAGCGCTACCTCGTCGTCGAGCTGCTCCGCGGCGCCACGCTGCGCAAGATCCTGAGCGACCACCGCGACATGCCGGCCGAGATCGGCGCCGCCGTGGTGCTCGAGCTCTGCGACGCGCTGGAGCACGCGCACGCGTCGGGAATCATCCACCGCGACGTGAAGCCCGAGAACGTGCTGGTCGAGCTGCCGTGCGATCGCGCGGGCGCCAGCTGGGACGGCGCCGGCGTGGTCATCAAGCTGACCGACTTCGGCATCGCCAAGCTCCTCGACGCCCAGGGCGTCACCTCGACCGGGCAGGTGCTCGGGTCGCCGGCGCATATGGCCCCGGAGCAGATCGAGGGGGGCGAGGTCGACCCGCGCACCGACGTCTTCGCGCTCGGGGTGCTGTTCTACGAGTGTCTCGTCGGGCACCTGCCGTTCGAGGGCAAGAACCCGGCGCAGGTGCTCCGCAAGGTGCTCGAGGGGGCCTACCCGGAGGCCGACCGCGAGCGGCCCGCCGTGGGCGCGCGGTGGAGCCGGATCGTCGCGGGGGCCCTCGCGCACGACATCGCGGCCCGCACCGCGAGCCCGAGGGCGCTCGCCGAGCTGATCCGGGCCGAGCTCACGGAGCTCGGCGTCGTGGAGCCGCGCGTCGAGCTCGCCGCCTACTTCGCCGACCCGGCGGGCTACACCGCGCGGCACGTGGCGCGGCTCGTCCCGCGGCTCGTGGCGCGCGCGGAGGCCGGGCGCAAGCGCGGCGACGTGCCGGGCGCGGCCGCCGACTACAACCGCGCCCTCGCCCTCGCGCCGAACGACCTCACGATCCTCAAGCGGCTCGCGAAGCTCAACGCGAGCCGCAGCCGGCGGGCGCTCGCGCGGCGCGCGCTCGGCGTGGCGCTCGGGTCGGTGGCGCTCGGCGTCGCCGCGTTCGCGATCGCCCGCGCGCTCCGCGAGCCGCCGCCGCAGGTGGACGCGCCCGCGGCGGTCGAGCCGTCGCCGGCGCCGCTCGACGCGCTGATCCCGCTGCCGAACCTGCGCGCGGTCGCGCCCAGCGCCACGGACGCGGCCGTCGCGCCGCGCCCGCGCTCGCGGCCCCAGCCGCCCCCGAGCGCGCCCGCCATCGCGCCGCAGGCCGAGGCCTCGGCCGTCCGCGATGTCGCCTTCCAGATCGTCCCGAGCGGCGCCAAGCTGCTGATCGACGGCGTCGAGATCAACTGGTTCGGCGCGAACAAGGTCACGCCGCTCAAGGTTGGCGCCCACAGCGTCCACATCAGCGTGCCGAGCTCGCGGTGCTGCAAGGCGTACTCGGGCGTCATCTCGGTCGTCGCGCCCAAGCCGGGCGCCGCCGCGCCGCAGCGGATCGTCCACAAGCTGGAGATCCTGCCCAGCACGGTGGTCCTGAGCGGCGCGCCGCCGGGCGCGCAGTACGCGTGCTCGCAGATCGGGCTCATCGGCTATGCGGGCAGCCCGCAGACAGTGACCTTGAGCGACGTGTTCTGGAGCGGGCGCTGCACGTTCACGCCCGCGACGCCGGACGCGGCGCCGCGCTTCGGCAACGTGACGCTCGTGGCCGGCGAGTCGAACACCGTTTCCTGGCCGTCGGGGTGAAGGCATCGCCTTCATTCCGGCGCCCGCTCGTGAAATCTCAGCATCCCCGTCGAAACTCCGCTACACAACGGCGCACCCCTCCGCATGGCTGCGCGAACTCCAGGCGGGAAATCTCCCGGCGCTCGCTTCCCATCGGTCGGGAGCAGCCGCGCCCTGCTCGCGCCGCGGCGCCTCGTCGCGGCGGCGGCGAGCGCCCTCGCGCTCTGCGCCGCGGGCGGCCCCGCGCGGGCCGACGACATGCAGCAGTTCGAGGTGGCCAAGACGCGCTTCGACGCCGGGCACTACGAGGAGGCCGTGACCCGCTTCGCGGCGATGCTCGACCCCGCGAACGCGCCCTGCGAGCGCGGCCCGACCGACGCCGCGAGCAAGCCGTGCAGGCTCTCCGAGCCCGACCTGGTCGAGCGGGCGCGCGGCCTCGCCGCCGCGGCGCTCGTGGCGCTGCGGCGCACGAGCGAAGCGGACGCGTACATCGAGCAGATCCTCCTCGACAACCCGGCGTACGCGCCGAACCCGGCGGTGTTCCAGCCCGAGGTCATCGATCGGTTCTCGGCGGTGCGGGCGCGCATGCGGGCGCGGATCGAGGAGATGACGCGGCAGAAGGCCGAGGCGCAGCGCGCGGAGCGGCTGCGGATCGAGCGGAGCCGCGAGGACGAGCGCCGCTGGATCGCCGAGCTCCGGCGGCTCGCCGGGCGCGAGCGGGTCGTGGAGCGGAACTCCCGCTGGATCGCGATGCTGCCGTTCGGGGTCGGGCAGTTCCAGAACGGTGACGACGGGCTCGGCTGGTTCTTCCTGGTCAGCCAGGCGGTCGCGGGCGGGACCTCGATCGTCTCGGCGCTGGCGCTGTCGAGCTACGAGAACGTCGACGTCACGCCGGCGTCGCCGGTGGACGGCGGCCCCCCCGCGCAGAGCGTCGACATCGCGGCGCTGAACCGCCGGATCGGCACCGCGGCCGCGGTGAACCGCGTGGCCTTCGGGGCGTTCGCGACGCTCGTCGCGGCCGGGATCGCCCACGCGCAGATCACGTTTGTCCCGCAGACGGTCGCCTTCCGCGCGCGCCCCGTCCCGCGGCCGCCCCCGAGCTTCACCGCCGCGCCGGCGATCTCCGCGCTCCCCGGCGGCTTCTACGCGGGGCTCGTCGGCCGGTTCTGACCCGAGGGCCTCGCGCGGCTCACGCCTTCTGCGCGGCGGCGATCCAGAACCCGCCGAGCTGCGCGAGCAGCGAGTCGCACAGCGCCCACTCCGCCCTGTGCAGGAGCCGGCCGAGCCCCGGCACGCGCATCGCGGCCGCGAACGGCGTCACGATGCGCACGCCCCGCGAGGCGACGACGCGCACGCTCGCCGGCATCAAGGCGGCGGCGGCGCGCGGCGCGTCGAAGCGCGTGAAGACGGCGCTCTCCCGGGTCCTGTCGCTGATGGCGCCCGCCGGGCCGAGCTTCTTCACGAGCCCGCGCAGGCTGTAGGGGTTGTAGAACTCGGCGATCACGTGCCCGCCGGGCCGCACCACGCGCGCCATCTCCGACAGGGCGCGGCGCACGTCCTCGACGTGGGCGAGCACCTTGAACGAGCAGGCCACGTCGAAGCTCTCGTCGGCGAACGGCAGCGCGGTGGCGCTGCCCTCCACGACGTCGAGGCCGCGCTCGCGGGCGCGCTCGAGCATGCCGGGCGAGAGATCGACGCCGCGCGAGGCGCGCGCGAACTCGCGGATGCGCGCGAGCAGGAGCCCGGTCCCGCACCCGACCTCCAGCACGTCGCGGCCCTCGCCGAAGCGCCGCACGAAGTCGACCTCGAGCGCGTCGACGAGGTCGTGGTAACCCCCGCGGTCCCGCCCGTCGCGCCGGGCCTCGTAGCGCGCCGAGAACTCGTCGTAGTACGCCCGCGTCGCGCGCAGGTGCTCGTCCGCCTTGGCCTCTGCCGTGTGGGCTCCCATGGGCTCGCTATAGTACTCCCCGGGCCGCGCGGCTTGCGCGGCGCCGCGCCGGGCTGCATCTCTCCTGCGAGGTGACCCATGAAGCCCGGCGACCATCCTGATTTCTTCCGGTTCGCGCCGCCCCCCGGAACCTCCCGCGAGAGCTCGATCCGGCTCGATCGCGAGGGCCGCTTCTGGCACGACGGCGCGCGCGTCGACCATCCGGCGCTCGAGCGCGGGCTCCGGTCGTGGATCGCGCGGCACCCGGACGACGGCCGTCCGATCCTCACGAACGGCTACGACTGGTGCTACTTCCAGGTCGACGCCGCCCCGCTCTTCGTCGACGCGCTCCGGATCGGGGACGACGGCGCGGTCGTGCTGGTCCTGTTCGACGGCGCGGAGGAGCCGCTCGACCCGGCGACGCTCTCGGTCGGCGACGACGGCGTCGTGTACGCCCGCGCCCGGGGCGGCGCCCTCGAGGCCCGCTTCTCGCGGCACGCGCAGTCGCAGCTCGCCCCGCTGCTCGTCGAGGCCGAGCCGCCCACGCTCCGGATCGGCGGGCGCGAGGTCCGGCTGCCCCCGCGGGGCGCCCCGTAGCCCGGGGAAGGCAGTCCGCCCCTGGCGCCGGCGCAGGCCGCCGCCGCTCAGTAGCGGTACTGCCAGAGCAGATCGAGCACGCCCGAGGTCGTCTGGCGCTCGTCGACGCCCACCGTGCCCCGGAGCGTCCAGTGCTCGTCGAAGCGCCAGTCGACGGTGACCTCGGTCCGCGTGCCGCGCTCGTTCGCCGTGCCCCCGGGGGTCGCCCCGCCCGCGCTGGTCGTGGCGCTCGGCGCCGCGCCTTCCTGGAAGGTGGCCTGCGCCGTGAGGTCGTCGTTCAGCCGGTAGATCAGGCTCGTCCGCAGCGAGCCCTCCGCCGTCGTCCCGAACCGCGTCGACAGCCCGCGCAGCGGCGCGATGCCGCTCAGCAGCGCGTTGAACTGCGCCGCCGCGAGCTCGCTGCCGACCGACGCGGCGACGTTGCCCGCCGCCTGCCGAGCGGGCGTCTGGGCGCCCGCCGCCTGCGCCCCCTCGGAGAAATCGGCGCCGAAGAGGAGCCGCGCGAGGATGTCCTGCTGCGAGCTCGGCGGGTTCGAGGTGAAGCGGAGCTTCGTGTTCGTGATCGGCCGGAGCGTGCCGTTGTAGGCGGCGTAGATGCGCGTGCCGTCGGGGGCGTCCCAGCGCGCGGTGACGT
Organism: Sorangium sp. So ce1153; assembly: GCF_051521595.1. Taxonomy (NCBI): domain Bacteria; kingdom Pseudomonadati; phylum Myxococcota; order Polyangiales; family Polyangiaceae; genus Sorangium; species Sorangium sp. So ce1153. The sequence continues at coordinate 7,794,015 of NZ_CP150361.1, read as the reverse complement.
TCAGGTGCGGGTTCGACGGCTCCTCCTCGCGCAGGCGCACGCGGCCGCCGTCGATCTCGAACGTCTTGCCGTAGATCTCGAGCTCACCGCGCTGGATCACGATGCCGCCCGACACCCGCACGTCCTCGGCGATCACGACCCGGGGCGGCGCGTCGCTGGCGCTCGTCAGGCGGAGCCGTAGCCCTCCGCCGGTGACCTGCGCGTCGTCCACGTAGAACGTCATCGCGTAGCGGAGCGCGTCCGACGCGCGCCGCTGCTTCTCCGGGCCGAGCGGCTGGGAGACGGCGATGTCGGGGTTGTCGTCGAGCGGCTGCACGTTCCGGCTGCTCGTCGCCGGCAGCGACAGGCGCAGCCTCGGCACCGTCGCGTAGAGCGCGAGCTCGCCCGGCTTCTTCTCCGCGATGAACGACAGCGCCCCGGAGGCCGTCCCGAGCGGCACCCCCTCGAGCGTGAGCGGCAGCGCCTGGTCGTCGGCGATGGTCAGCGCCCCGGCCCCGTCGCGCAGCGCGAGCCCGTCGAGGCGGAGCAGCGCCCAGCCCTGCGCCAGCCCGGTCATGCCCGCCGCGCGGAAGCCCTCGATCCGGACGACGCCGTCGTCGGCCGTGATGCGGGCGCTCACGCCGCGCAGCTCCTGGCCGAACTCCGGGATGTGCACGACGCCGTCGCTGACCTCGAGCTGGGCGCGCAGGCTGCCCGCGCCGGCGCCGGGCTCGCCGCCGAGCTCGACGCGGAGGTCGCCGTCCAGGTAGCCGTCGACCTTGCTGAGCAGCCGGCCGACAAGCGGCTGCAGCGCCGCGAGCCGGAAGCGCTCCGCGGAGACGGCGACGTCGGTGCGCTCGCCGTCGGGGACCGGGATGAGCCCGCCCTCGAAGCGCACGCTGGCGTAGGCGTTCGCCCGGAGCTTGCCGCCGCTCGGGCCCTCGAGCGCGAGCTCGGTGACGCGCAGGTCCCCGCGCGCGCCGCCGGGCCTGGGGTCGACCCGCAGCGAGAGCACGCCGCGCTTGAAGGCGACGTCGCCCCCGAGCGAGAGGTCGGGGAGCGTGAGGTGCGCCGTGAGCTTCGGCGCGACGTTGAGGTCGCGCATCTCGATCTCGCCGCTCACGTGCCCGTCGATGCCGTTGTCGCCGAGCAGCGGGACGTCGCCGAGCGGCACCTCGCGCAGCGTCGCGCGGAGGGAGCCGGTCCACGCGGGGAGCGGGCGCGCGCCCTTCAGCGCGCGCGGGGACGGGTCCGCGAGCAGGCGGCCGAGCGGCGCGACCACCTCGGCGCGCACGGTCGCGATCTCGGCCGCGCCGCGCGCGACGTGCGCGTCCAGCGTCGCCTTCTCGCTGTCGTACGTGAGCCACGCGTCCAGGTCGGTGGGGAACAGGAGATCCCTCGTCTCCGGGGCGCCCTCTGGCGCGTACACGAAGTTCCAGAGGAGGGTGCGCGCCGTGAGGACCGGGCGCGCGACGGTGCCGCTCGCGTACGCGTCGATGCGCAGCTCGCCGCCGAGCGGCGGGATCGCCTCGCGCACGAACGAGGGCAGGGTGGAGAGCTCCTCCATCGAGCGCCGCGGGATGGAGGCCGTCGCGGCGACGGGCGAGCGCAGGAGCGACGCCCACCGGCCCGCGGGCGGCCCGGTGAGCGCGGCGAGATCGAGGTCGATCGTGCCGGACGCGTCGGCGAGCAGCCCGCCGTCGTACAGGGTCAGCGCGGCCTCGGCCCTGCCGGTCGTGCCGCTGAGCGAGCCCTTGAGCTGCGCGTCGATGAAGCGCGACTCCCAGGCCGGGCGCTCGGCGCCGAGGCGGTGCGGCCCGGCGAGCGCGAGGCCCTGCGTGCGCACGAGCGCGTCGTGCAGCGAGGGGAACGGCTCGCCGGCCGCGCGCGACACATGGAAGCGGGTCGTGAGCTTGCCGCGCACCTCGCTCACGATGTGCCCGATCGGCATGAGCTGCGCGAGGCACCCGAGGTCCCAGTCGTCCGCGGCGACCTCGGCCTTCCCGATCAGGGCGGTCCACGTGTCCGCGCGCAGGAGCGGCCCCTTCAGCGTGCCCTCGGCGCCCGACACGCGCACGCTCGCGAGGGGGCCAGCGCACCGCGGCGCCACGCCTCCCCGCGCCTGTCCGCCGGTCGCCGGCGGCGCCTTGCCGTCGATGCGCACGAGCGCGTCGGCCTTGACCTGATCGCGGTCGAACGTCGCCGCGAGCTGCGCCGAGACCCCGGAGAGGAACGCGACCTCGCCGCCCGCGAGATCGAGGCGCACGTGGCCCGAGCGCCCGGCCTTGCGGTCGTGAGCGAGGGCGACGTCGACCTTCGCGCGCCCGCGCACGCGGAGCGGGACCCCGAGCAGCCGCGCGACGCGGCCGACGTCGATGTCCTCGCCCTGGAGGCGCCCGGTGACGTCGTCGCCGCGCACCGCGAGCTGGCCCTTCAGGGAGCCGAGCTGCGCCGAGGTGAGCTCGAGGCCCTCGACGGCGAGCCCGCCGGCCGAGGGGGTGATCGCCGCGATCTTCCCCGCGATCTCGGCGCCCTCGCGCTTCAGCTGGAGATCGATGTCGCGGAGGCCGCCGGTGGCGGAGCTCAGCCGGGCCGAGGCGCTCAGCGCGTCGTCGCCGTCGGTGACCGTCGCGCGCAGCTGCGGCGAGGCCAGCGGGCCGGTGACGCGCGCGGTGACCTCGTCGAACGTCTGGCCGCCGGCGAGCGCCTCCTGGCCGGAGAGCGAGGCGTCGAGCGCGAGCGCGTCGAGCGGCCCGGAGACCCGCCCGGCGAGGTGCGCGCTGGCGAGGCCGACGTCGGGGCCGACCCGGAGCCCGGCGAACGCGCCCTCGACCCGCGCGTCGAGCGCTCCGTCGCGCCAGGTCCCCGCGACGCGCACGCGGCCGGCGCCGTCGACGGGCCCGGCGAGGCGCGGCGCCGCGGCGATCGCCGCGACGTCGGCCGTGGCCGCGAAGCGGACGCCCTGGCCGCCCGGCAGGAGCGAGATCTCGGCGTCGATCGGCGCGCCCGGCTCGTGGAGGTGCGCGCGCGCGTGGAGCTCGCCGCGGTCGAGCACGAGGTGGACGTCCGCGGCCGGCACCGGCTGGCCGAGCAGCGCGGTGGGCTCGGTCCGCGCCTCGGCGACGAGCCGTAGCTCGTCGCCGAGCTCGACGTGCGCCCGGCCCTCGGCCGTGATCAAGGGCTCCTCCGCCGCCCCGCGGCGGTGCTCCGACGGGGCCTTCGCTCCGGCGGCGCCTGTCCGGGCGGGCGCGGCGCCTGTCCGGGCGGGCGCGGCGCCTGTCCGGGTGGGCGCGGCGCCTGTCCGGGTGGGCACGGCGCCTGTCCGGGTGGGCACGGCGCCTGTCCGGGTGGGCACGGCGCCTGTCCGGGTGGGCACGGCGCCGGTCTGGCCCGCAGCGGCGCCGAGGTCGCCGCCTGCATCGGCGGGCGTGAGGTTCACGCCGAAGAGCCGCGGATCGACGTCGCGCACCCGCACGTCGGCGTCGAGGCGAACGGGGCCCGTCACGTCGAGCCGCCCCGCGAGCGCGATGTTGCCCCCGGCCGGGCCAGGAGGGTCTGCCGACACAGAGGCCACCACGTCGAGCTGCGGGAGATGGCCGTCGAGGGCCACCCGCACGGAGACCGGCTCGGTGAGGGGGTGATCCGGCAGGAGGCTGCGCAGCTGCTCCGGCGTGGCGCGCGGGACGCTCGCTTGCGCCTCGACGTGCTCCTCGTCCAGCACGGCCCGGGCGGTGATCTCGACGTCAGCGAGCCGACCGGCGAAGCTGCTCCACATCCGGACCTTGTCGCCGGCGCGGAGGTGGTAGTTCGCGGTGCCCGCGGTCCTGGCCGGCAAGAAGGCGCGGTCCACGAGGCCGGTCTGGTCGACGTCGACCGCGACGCCCTCCGGGCCGACGTGCACCGACCCGACGAGCCGGGTGACGTCGGCGTCCAGCGCGCGCGGCGGCGCGAGCTGGCCGTGGACCCAGCCGCGCCCGATCTCGATGTGCGACAGGGCCACGAGGACGTCGCGCGGCGGCCCCTCGGGCGCCGCCGAGGGCGGGCGGCTCGGCGGCAGCGGCATGAACGTGTCGCCCAGCGTGACGCCCCCCGCGCCGCTGCTCTGGACCAGCACCTCCATCTGCTCGACCCGGACGTACGGGACCTCGATGCGCAGCGCGCCCGTCCCGAAGAGGGCGCCGCCGAGCATCGGGAGCACGTCGGCCCGCGCCTCGAGGCCGCTCGCGCGGATCACCGGGTTCCCCCACGGATCGAGCGCGACAGCGGCGCGGATCCGGACGCCGTCCAGGCCCAGCGCGTCGATCTCGTCGGCGACGATCCGCCCCTGGAAGAGGGAGCCGAGCAGCCGGTTCGTGGCGTCGCGGGCGACGCGGCGCGCGGCGGGCGTGTCGAGGTGGAGCGCGACGCCGACGGCCGCGGCGCCGGCGAACGTCAGCGCGAGCCCGATCGCGGCCGCGGCGGCCGACGCGGCGCGGCGCATGCGTCCCGGCGCGCGCGGCGGCGAGCGCCTTGGCTCTGGTGCGGGGTCGGCCGTCACAGCGGGTAGCTTAATACGCACGAGGCGCGGCGACCGTGCTGCCGCGATCTGGAATGCAGGCGGTGGAGGTGTGAGCTCAGCCGGCGAGCCGCTCGAGCTCCACGAAGAGCGTCCCGAGCTCCGGCTTCGACCGGAGCGGCGCGCAGAAGCGGCTGGCCAGGTGCAGCAGCTCCGCGTCGAGCTGATCGGCCCGGCGCCCCATCTCGGCGATGCGCTCCTGGGACTCCCGGCGCCGCGCCTCGAGCTGCCGATCGAGCTCCTCGAGCCGCTCGCGCAGCTTCTTGATCTGCGCGTCCACCTCGGCCACCTCGTGCTCGCGGGCGATCGCCTCGCTCTCCGCCTCGTAGTCCGCCTTCCGCGACGCGTACCAGCCCTCGACGAGCTCGGCGAGCCTCCGGTAGCTGGCGGCGAGCTCGAGGTAGGGCTCGGCGAACCCGCTCCGGCCTTCCCAGCGCACGGCCTCCTTGTGCGCGCTCAGCACCGCGGGGATGAACGCCTGCGTCGTCGCGGTCAGCGGCGCCACCCTGGCGCGGAACGAGCGGGCCTCGTCGCGCGTGAGCGAGGCGTCCACCGTGAGCGCATCCATGGCGCGCCCGATCTGCAGCCGGCCGTCGCGCCACTCCTCGGCGACGCCCTCGAGGCGCCGCTGCTCGTCGAGGGCCCGCGAGCGGAGCTCGGCGTGCTCCCGCACGAGGCCGCGCAGCCCCTCGAGCTGCCGCTGGATCTCCGCCGGCGTCGAGGCGCCGAACGCGCGGGCCGTCATCCGCTCGAACAGGTCGAGCCGGCTGATCCAGGGGTCGCGCCCGGCGCCCCTCGACCGCACCGCCGAGTCGCGCGGCATCGCCTCCGGCGGCGGCGGGAGCGCGATCATGTTCGCGGCCGCGATCTCCTCGAGCTCCGCGAGCACGCGGTAGGCGTCGACCGGGCGCTCCGAGGGCTCCTTCGCCATCAGCGCGCTGACCAGCCGGTCGAGCGCGTCGGGCATCTCCGGGGCGAGCTCCTGGAGGCGCGGCGGCTGCTCGTTCATGTGCTTCAGGATCCAGCTCGCCGGATCGGGCGCGTCGAACGGCAGCCGCTGGGTGATCATCTCGAACATGATGACCCCGAGCGAGTAGAGGTCGGCCGGCGGGCCCGCGTCGATGGTCGTGCTGCGCTCGGGCGCCATGTACTGCGGCGTGCCGAAGATCTCGCCGAGGTTCGTGAGCCGCGCGTCCTGCGCGCACCGGGCGATGCCGAAGTCGAGCAGCTTCACCCAGTCGCCCTTCAGCAGGAACACGTTCTCGGGCTTGAGATCGCGGTGCACGACGTCGAAGTCGTGCGCTCGGCCGAGGGCGCGCGTCATCTGCACCCAGATGGGCAGCGCCCGCGCGAGCGGCACGCGGCTGCGCTCCACCAGGTCGGCGAGGCTCGTCCCCTGCAGCAGCTCCATCACGAGGAAGGGGAGCCCGTCGTCGGTGTCGCCCTGATCGAAGATCTCGATGATGTTCGGGTGCGCGAGCCGCTGCGCGTGCCGCGCCTCGCGCCGGAAGCGCTCGCGGGTCGTCGTGTCCTGCGCGAACTCGCGGTTCAGGATCTTGATGGCGCACGGGGTGCCGATGAGCTTGTTGTACGCCCTGTAGACCGTGGCCATCCCGCCGATGCCGAGCGCCTGCTCGATGACGTAGCGGCCCGCGATCGACATCCCGATGCGGGGGTCCTTCTCGGAGACAAGCGACGAGCCGTCGATGAAGCAGAAGGCGCTCTCGGCCGGATAACGCTGATGGCACTGCGGGCAGGTCTTCATGGCGGGCACGTCGGCTGCAAGGCTACACTCTACGGGGGGCCGCTCTCGAGGGTCAACGCTCGGCGCGCGCCGCGGCGCTTTGTTCGTGCCGCTCGCGCCGCGCTCGTCAGCGCGACGCGGCGTCACATCCGAGCTCGCCGCGTTATGTTCTCGCGACGTCATGGACGAGCTCCCCTTGCGCGCGGTGGTGATCGGCTCGGGCGTCGGCGGCGCCGCCGCGGCGCTGCTCCTTTCGCACGCCGGCGTCCCCACCCTGCTCGCGGAGAAGGAGCGTCGCCTGGGCGGCGCCGCCGCGGCGTACGAGAGGGATGGCTTCCGTGTCGATACAGGCACGCACATGCTCTGCCGCGGCGAGGAGGGCCCGCTCGGCGACGTGCTCCGTCGCGTCGGCCAGGGCGGCGCGATCACCTTCCGGCAGAGCAGCGAGCCCCCCGCGCTCTGCGTCGCGGGCGGCGCGCGCGGGGTTCGCGCCGGCGCCGCGCCGCGCGCGGGCCGCGTCGTCCTTCAGGCCGAGCTCTGGCGGCTCGCCGGCGCCGCGCGGGAGCTCGCGCGCGGCCTCGATCTCACGGCCCTGGAGGCCGCGCGCGCCGCGCGCCTCCTCGCGCACGCGGCGGCGATGCGCGACGTGGACATGGCCGCGTGCGACGACGCGACGGCCGAGGCCTACGCCGCCCGCTTCGTCCCGCGCGCCGCCGCCGCTGCCCGGCTCGGCGGCCTGCTCGGCTTGCCGCTGCTGCTGCCCGGCGCCGAGGCCTCGGCGGGCGAGGCGCTCTTCTCGTGGCGCCGGATCGCCCGCTCCGGACAGCAGCGCTACCCCGAGGGCGGCGCGGCCCGCGTCCCCGAGGTGTTCTGCCGCCTCGCCCGGGAGCTCGGCGCCGCCGTGTGGACGGGCGCGGGCGTGCGGCGCGTGCTGGTGAGCGATCGGCGCGTGCGCGGCGTGGAGCTCGAGGACGGGACCGCGCTGCCCGCGCGCATCGTGGTGAGCACGGTCGGCCTCCTGCCCACCGTCTCGGGTCTCGTGGGCGAGGCGCACTTCCCCGAGGCGTACGTGGCGCGCGCCCGCGCGCTCGCGCCGCAGCCGAGGCAGGTCCAGGTGAAGATCGGGCTGCGCAGGCGGCTCGCCGCGGCGGGCGCGCTCGCCGGCCTCGGCGGCGGCAGCGACGGCGACGGCGCGCCGGCCCTGCCGTTCTACTGCCTCGTGCCGACGCGCTTCGACCCGTCGCTCGCGCCGCCCGGTCACGAGCTCCTCTGCGCGTGCGCCGTGTCCGGCGGGCGCGGCGGCGCGTCGCGCGGCGCTCCCGCCGCGTCGGTCGACGGGCTCTTGCGCGCGCTCGCCGGCGCGGTCCCCGGGCTCCTCTCCGAGGCGATCTTCGTCGACGGCGCGCCCGCGGACGGGCGCGGCGAAGCTCTCGCTCAGGCGGGCGAGCTCGCGGCGGCGACGGCGCAGACGCCCGGCCAGGTCGGCCGCGCGCGCCCGGCGGTGTACACGCCGGTCCGAGGGCTGTACCTCGCGGGGCGCGGCGCCGGCGGGCGCGGCGCGGGGATGGAGCTCGCCGCCTCGAGCGCGATCGAGTGCGTCGATCGCATCCTCGTCGACATGGGCCGCGATCTCGGCGCGCCCGCGCCCCCCGCGCTGATCGACATCGCCGGCGATCTGCTCGGGCGCGCGGCGGCCTCGACCGTGACGTGGGCCGCGCGCCCGCGCGGCTAGGCTAGAGGCGACCGGCCGACGGCGAGGCGCCGCGCGCGCTGCGCCGCGGGGGCGCTTCAGCGCGGCGTCGAGCCCCGGTTGCCGCGCGCGAGCGCGTCGAGCGGCAGGTTCTGATCCTCGAACACGGCGTCGAGCTCCTCGCTGCTCCGCTCGCGCACGCCCGAGCGCGGCGACAGCTCGGGGCGCACCGAGGAAGGCGGGGCGAGGCGCGCTGACATCGGCGGCATCGTCCGGATCGAGGGCGGGGGCTCGGTGCCCGAGAGCGTGCCTCGCGGGACGGCGCGCGCCGAGGGGGGCGGGCTCGACAGCGTGCGCACGGAAGGCGGGCTCGGCAGGCTCCGCGCCGAGGGCGGCGGAGGGATCTGCGTGGTCGACGCCGGCATCGGCGTCGTCCGGCGCAGCGGGCCCCCCACCAGCGAGCGCGACGACGGCGGCGGCGTGCTCGGCTGCGCGCGGAAGGAGGGGGGAGGGCTCGACAGGTGCTCCGCGCGCGTCGAGGAGGGCGCCGCGCGCGTCGAGGGGGGCGGGCTCGACAGGGGACCGCTCGCGGCGACCGCCGGCTGTGCCGGGAGGCCCGAGAGCGCGCGCCCGGACGGCGGGGGCACCGAGCGAGGCGCGCCCGGCGCGGCGTGCAGGCCCGGGCCCGCCGGCAGGCGCGACGACGCCGGCGCCGTGGAGCGCAGCGACGGCGGGGACCGGAACGACGGCGGCGCGCTCGACGGAGGCACCGGCGTGGGCGAGCGGCCCGTCATCAGCGGCGTCCGGAAGGAAGGGGGGGACCCGGAGCGCGACGACGGCGGCGGCATGGTGCTCTGGCTCGACGACGGGTCGCCGCGCCGCGGGGCGAGCCGCGGGTCGGCGCTCGCGCCCTGCTTCTGCGCGGCGCGCGGGTCCGCGCCCGCGGCCCCCACGGTCTCGCTGCGCTGCGTGCCGATCAGCGTGTAGCGACCGCTTCCCTCGTCGCGCCGCACGGCGTCGCGCTGCGCGCTCATCTCGCGGGTGTCGCGCAGCGCGCCGTTCAGCATCGCCTCGAGCTCCCGCTCGCTGACCTCCTCGTCAAGCCGCACCAGCGTCGAGCGTACGTCCCGGGCGAGCGCGTCGAACTCGGCCGGGTCCATCGCGTAGACGCTGTTGGACATGACGATCGCGAGCGGTCGCCGCTCGGCGGCGATCGTCGCAGCGGTGGCGGCATCGCAGCGGTGCAGGAGCACCCCGCAGCCAGGCGCCACCGTGAGGCACAGGCTGAAGAGCGCCGGCCACGCCGGATCAAGGACCACAAGAATGCTCGGTACATGAAGCGGGGTTGCAGTGATCTGCGCGCGGCGGTCCATGGCAGATCGAGGATAACTGAAACTGCCGGGTAGATCGTAGTTCTCTTTCTCTGAATCGGTCATTTTCACTCTGCTTATACGTGCAGCTATGCGTGCAGCTGTGCGTGCAGCTGTGCGTGCTGCGATGAGGACAGCGGCGTAGATCTCCTACAGCTTCATTGTCTGTGCGCCGCGCGTTCCTGCTGCTCCTGCTGTTCGTTTCCACCGCGCGTTTCTCTGCCGCGCGTTCCTGCTGCGTGTCCCTGCTGCGCGTTCCTGCCCGCGCGCTGCGCGCCGCGCGCTGCGCGCCGCGCGCCGCGCGCCCTCCCGGCTCTCGCGTCCGCCCGGTGCGAGGTGGCGCGCCAGGTGAGGCGCGAGCGCCGCGCGCCCTCCGCCGGGATGAGCGGCGGAGGACGCGCGGCGCGGCAACGCCGGTGTCGCGGTGGGCGTCGTGTCCCCGGTGAGCGCCGAGAGATGACGTGGTGCGACGTCCGCGCCGCGCCGGGCTGCTTCCCTCGGCGGATCGAGGATCACAGCCCGGTGTAGATGGTGGCGAAGGAGGCCGCCTCGCCGCGGAGCAGCAGGTTGAGCCGCGGGTTCGGGACCTTGAAGGTGTGGATTTTTGCGTTCCTCACGTCGAGCACCGCGAAGGCGCCGCCCGGCGTGCTCTCCGCGAGGCCGTTCATGAGCAGGTTCAGCACGACCGAGACGCGCTTGGACGACAGGGGCTCGCCGCGGAAATACATCTTGATCACGTGAGGCGTCCCGTCGATGACGAGCCCGAGCTCCGGATTCACGTTGATCTCGAGATCGCCGAGGCGGTACGTCGACGAGGGCGGCTCGAACCACGTCATCTTCGACGACGCGAGGAACTTTCGGTAACCATTCACCACCGACGGGTAGATCCGGCGGCGCCGCTCGTCGTGCTGCGCGGCGAGGAAGCCGTCGAGCACGCTTGTGGGCTTTCCGCTCCTGTGCATGTCGACGATCGCCTCTCGCACCTGCCTGTAAAAGTCCGTGTGGAGCTCGTCCTTCCGCTCCTTGAACTCCCTGACGCCGGTCAGCTTGGGCGTCCCGGCCTTGAGAACGAAGTCGACAAAGTACGTGAGCGAGATCTTTTCCATGAAGTCTCCTCCAAAACGAAGCATTCTGGCGCGCCATTTACACGCGTCGTGCGATAGACACGCCGTCGCGCCGCGTTCTTGATGTCTACCATGGATAGCCATCTTGGACCCGTCCGAAAAGGGATCGATCGGACGGACATTGTCCCAACCTGTCAGGGGCGGACGGCGGGGGCGTCGCTCGTGAAAACACGTTTTATTTCATGTACTTACGTCGGTCGGAAAAGTCCTTCGCGCCCGGCCGCGCCGGGTTCGAGTAGGCTCCGCAAGGCCCTGACAGGAGCGGGGCGCGATGCGCGATGGTAATCGACAGTATCCAGCTGTTATGCGGTGGTTTTCCTGTGGAGAAACGGAGAGACCAGGACGACTCGATGCGTCGACGAGGTCGGACGCGGTCTGTCACAGCCAGGCGCGCGACAGCGCTTGACGCGCCCCGCACGGGCGAAGGCGCCCGCCCCGGCGCGGGCGAATGGGCGAGCAGCAGAGGCACATTGGCTCGGAGAGGAGCGTGAACAATGAACATCAGACCTGAGCGCGCGGGCGACGAGGCAGCGATCCGCGCTGTCCACCTCGCGGCGTTCCCCTCGGCGAGCGAGGCCGACCTGGTCGACCGGCTGCGGGACGCGGGGCGCGCGGCCGTCTCCCTCGTCGCGGAGCGCGACGGCGTCGTCGCCGGACATGTCCTGTTCAGCCCTGTGGCGATCGCCGGCCCCGGCGCGGTCGACGGAGGGCTCGGCCTCGCGCCGCTCGCGGTCGTCCCGGAGCTCCAGGGCCGCGGCGTGGGCTCCGGGCTGGCCCGAGCAGGGATCGAGGCGTGCAGGGCGGCCGGCTTCGCCTTCGCCGTCGTCCTCGGGTCGCCGGAGTACTACGCCCGGTTCGGGTTCAAGAAGGCCAGTCTGTTCGGCCTGGGCAACGAGTACGCGGCGGACGAGGCGTTCATGGCCCTGGAGCTCGCCCAGGGGTCGCTCGACGCCGCTCGAGGCGTCGCGACCTACAGCCCGGAGTTCGGCGTCTTCAAGGAATGATCTCTCACCGAGGACAGCCGGGAACCACGCCCGCCACGCGGGCACCCGGCGCGGCCTCGACGAACGGGCTTGCATACATACATGCGTGAATGTATATACAAGGGGTGCGACGGACCAAGGAGGAAGCGGCGGCGACCCGCGAGCAGATCCTCGACGCGGCGCTGCGCGTGTTCAGCCGCAAGGGGTACTCGGCGGCGACGCTGCAGGACGTCGCCGCCGAGGCCGGGCTGACGCGGGGCGCTGTCTACTGGCACTTCAAGGGCAAGGTGGAGCTTTACTCGGCGCTCGTCGGCGAGCGCTTCGCCCGGGCGAACGAGGTCTTCGCCGAGGCGCTGTCACCCCGGTACTCGCCGCTCGAGTCGATCGAGCGCCTGCTCACGCGATCGCTCGAGTACCTGGAGGAAGATCCGGAGTACCGCGCGGTCCTCTCGATCTCGCTGTTCAAGACCGAGCTCACGCCCGAGCTCGAGCCGGGGTTCCAGCAGAAGATCGCGAGCATGCGCCGCCTCGTCGACGCGGTCGCCGACCTCGTCCGCAAGGGGATCGCGGCCGGCGAGATCGACCGCGCCACCGACCCGAGGGCCGCGGCGCTCGCGGCCGTCAGCCTCGTGAACGGCGCGACGGCGCTGCACCTCATGGACCCGAAGGTGCTGGAGTCCAGGGCCGCCGTGCGCCGCATGGTCGCCACGTTCGTCCGCGGCCTCCGGCGCTGAGACAGCCAGTCTTCTCCGCGGCCGCCTCCGGCAGCCGTCTTCGTCCGCTTCGTCCGTTTCATCCGTTTCGTCCGTCAATTTACATACATTCGTGAATGTTTGCCGGAGGTGAAGCCATGTTTCTCAGGCAGTACTGGTATGTTGCCTGTGCGTCCTCGCAGCTCGGGGCGGCGCCCCGCGCGGTCCGGGTCCTCGATCAGGACATCGTCGTGTTCCGCGAAGGCGGCGGCCGTCCCCGGGCGCTCGTCGATCGCTGCTGCCACCGCGGCGTCAGGCTGTCGCTCGGGCGCGTGACCGGGGGATCGCTCGCGTGCGGATACCACGGCTGGAGGTTCGGCGGCGGCGGCGAGTGCGTGCATATCCCGTCGCTCGCGCGCGGCCGGCGCATCCCGGAGAGGTGCGGTGTCCCCTCGTTCCCGTGCGCGGAGCAGGACGGGTATGTGTGGGTCTGGCTCGGCGGCGACGGAGCCGGCGCGCCGCCCGCCGCGCCCCGGATCGACGGGTTCGCGGCGCACCGCTGGGATCAGGGCTCCGTCGAGCTCGGGTGCGCCTCGCTCAGGGGCCTCGAGAACAACCTCGACTGGTGCCATCCGGTGTTCGCGCACCCGTGGACCCACGGGCAGTTCTACATCGCGCTGCTCCGTGGCCTGCGCGAGCAGCTCCTGGAGGTGCGGCCCACGGCGGATGGGATGACGCTGAGGGGGCCTATCCGCGGGGACGGCGCGGCGTCCGACCAGCGGTCATCGCAGACGCTGCTCTCGTTCAAGCTCCCCGACCGCGTCGAGGTCCGCTCGCTGGGAGGGCCGTCGCGCCGGATCGTCCTGCACTTCGTCCCGACCGCGCCCCATCGGTGCCGCATGGAGTGGCTCGTCGCGCGGGCGCTGCCCTTCGGCGCCCGCGTGCGCTTTCGCCAGGAGGAGCCGGCGATCCTCCGGCAGGACCGGCTCCTCCTCGAGAGCGCGGAGCAGGCCGCCGCGGGCCAGGGCGAGCTCCGCGAGCACCACGTCGAGGCGGACGCGCCCACGCTGATGCTGCGCCGCATCGTCGCGTGGGCGGCGCAGGGAGAATGGGAGAAGAAGCGCGCGAGCCTGCCAGAGCGGCGGGTCGTCCGGGTGATGTCCTAGAGCGACAAACGGTTTGAAACCACGAGAAAAAGCCGAAATTTCACAGGGAGGCGGGGAGGCGGGGAGCGAGAGACGGCAAGAGAAAGAATTTTATTTTTTTTCTTCCTCCCCGCCTCCCCGCCTCCCTGTGAAATTTCTCCGGGTCTCAACGTGATCGATGTTCTAGCGGCCGTCCTCGGGGCTGGATCAGGCTGGGGTGGCCGTCCGGTCGGGCGGGGTCGCCGAGCGCCGCCACGCGGAGAGCGCGTCGATGCCGTGCTCGCCGAAGCGGGGCACGTAGTCCCGCTCCACAGCGCGCTCGAGGATCTCGCCGTAACGGGCGACAGGCATGAGGCCCCAGGCGCGGTCGTCGTCGGAGATCGCCGCGCGACGCGCGCCGCCCGCGGGCATGTAGCTCCGGCGAAGCCGCGAGAACATGGCGTGGAGCTCCCGCTCGACCAGCGCGCGCACGGCCGGCGCGCACGGCAGCTCGAGCAGGTAGCGGAGCAGCGTCCAGCCGAAGTCGCGGTGCCGCACCTCGTCGCGCAGGATGCGATCGAGCGCCCGCCGCGCGACAGGGACGGTGCACCCCTCGCGGAGCACCTTGAAGAGCGGGACCGCGACCGTCTCGCCAAGACAGAAGATCTCCACGCCCGCCCGCGCGACCGCCAGCTCGAGCGGCTCGTCTCCGCCGCTCCTGAGGCCGAGGGTCTCGCGGCGGAGCGCCGACAAGGCGCCGCCGCCCGCGAGGACGTGGACGCGGTGGCTGAGCCGCGCGTGCGCGAGCTCGTCCTTGACGATGCGCAGGCCGTCGTCGATGAGATCCGGCGACGCGCCGATCTGGATGAGCCAGAGCGTGAGGTGCTGCGTGATCGCCGCCGAGCGGTACTCGGCCTCGATGCGGCGTCCCCACTCCGCGCGCACCGCGTCGCTCGCGGGCGGGAGGGGCGATGGCTGCGCGCGCGGCGCCTGCTCCGCGGCCGCGGTGCTGTCCTGCTCTGCGTCGGGGGCGTCCGTCATGGGGTCACGCTATGCGCTGGGTATGGGTGCGGCAAGACGGGAGGCGGCGCGCGCCCGCCGAAGGCGCCCGCCCGCCGCGACAGGCGGGAGGCACGAGCGCGCCTGCCGCGGCGGCGCTCACCCCGCGGTCGTCGCCGCGGAAGGCGGCACGCAGACGTTCTTGTACGCTCCGCACGCGGCGCAGGTCGCCTCGCCGCCCGACGAGGCGCCGCAGGGGTTGACGACGACCTCCTGGCAGAGCGTCCCGGCCGGACACGCCTTGTCGGTCTCGCAAGGCAGGCTCGGGAAGCAGCCCGCCGCGGCCAGCGCCGGGGGCCCCGGCTCATCGGCGCAGCCTGGCACAAGCCACTGACATGCAGGCCCGAGGCTCGCGCACGCGCCCGCGGTGGCGGCCCTGAGGCACTCTTCCGGCGGCGGCGGGTTGCAGAAGGCCTCGTGCACCTGCCACCGCCAGGCGTCGCCTTGCAGGACGCACTCCCCGTCGACGGGCATCGGACCGCAGCCGGTGGGCATCATGAAGCCGCATGTCCCGATCCCTGCCTCGCAGGGATCCCCGTCGGCCGGCAGCTCCTCCGGGCACGCCGGCGGCGGCGGGTTGCAGGAGACAGCGACCGTCACGGACCACGTGCCGTCCTCGCCGCAGGTCACGATGGTCGGATCCGGGCAATCGGGAGGACCGTTGTAGGCGCAGCCCGCCCCGAGCTGCCAGCACGCGCTGCCGGTCGCCGGCATCTCGGCGGGGCACTCCGGGGGCGGTGGCGGGTTGCAGGACATCTCGGCCTCTACCTGCCACGCCCCGTCCACGCACCCGTAACCGATGGGGTTGTCGCAACTGTCGATGTACTCGCAGGAAAGGTCGTCCGCCTCGCAGCTCGAGCCCCTCTCCGGGATCTCCTCGGGACAGCTGCCGCCCTCCACGGTGGGGTCGCACCCCGGCAGCGCCACGGCGCCCGCGAGCGACGCCGCCGCGACGGTCACGATGAAGGGAGCCCGGAGCACCTTTCGCTTCTTCTGCATGGCCATGATTTGCTCTGTCCTTTCTGCGGCACAACATGGCGCAAGTCTGGTCCTTGCGCGTCCTGCGACTGGACTGAGCAAGCGAGATGCCAGGTAGATCTGCAGGCGGTAATGAGGTGCCAGGTCGACGGGCGGGCGGTGATCGCAAGAGCCATGAGCGAGCTCCCATGAGGCGGTAAAATGTCACGGGTATCGATCTTTTCTGCCGCGCTCCCGCCCCGCGCCTTTCCGGTCCACCCCCGGCCACCGCCTACCGGCAGGCGCCGATCTGCACGTCGTCGATGTTCCAGCCCGACATGGGCGCGCCCCCGAAGGCGATGACGGCGCTGTAGCCGAACCGCACCCGCAGACTCCGGCTCTTGTAGGGGGTGAGATCGTACGTGACGCGCCTCCACGCGGACTCGACGACATCGTCGTGGGGAGACTCGTAGACGATCCTCCAGCGCGAGCCGTCGAAGACCTCGACACGGGCCTTGTTGCGGTACGTCGCGTTCAGCCAGCGCCAGAAGGAGAGCGTGACCCGCCCGCGGACGGCCGCGTCGACGGCGGGGCTTGTCAGGTAGCGCTGCGGGTGCGGCGCGGTGACGCTCGGGCTGCGGCCGAGGAGCACGCCCGCGACGCCGTTGTCGCCGGTGAGCGTGTGATCGATCGCCGGATCGGGGGACCCCGCGCGCTGGTCGCTGGACGCCCGCGCCGGGCCGATCTCCCAGCCGGACGCGAGGCTCCACCTGGCGGCGTTGTCGGCGAAGCCGTCGGCGAAGAGGACCTCTGCGGAGCACGGCGCGACCGGGCCGTCGTTCCCGCGGGCGCCGCGGAGCGCCGCCGGGGCGCGCGCCGCCCAGTCCACCACCGGGTAAACGTCCCGCTCCGCCAGCCACGGCTCGTCCGCCGGGCCGGAGGTGCACCCCGCCGCGGCGAGACCGCACGAGACAGCGGCCCGCACAATCCACCTCTTCATGGTCGCTCCTACGAACGTGCAATGCCCCTGGCGCAGGCACCATTCCGCCGGGGCGGTCGCGCAGCGCCGAGAGCACGTGTTTGTAGGACCGAAACGGGGCGGTGGATAGCCCATGTGAGCGGCGCCCGATGCCGTGAGATCGGCGTCATGTGCCCTCTGACAGGGCCAATCCTCGGCGGCCTTGCCGAGCTCGAGCGCACGGCGAGGGGACGGCGCGGCGCGCCCGTGCCCGTCCAGCGCCGTGGAGACCCCGGCACCGGGCCATCATTGGCCTCGACGCGCACCTGCTCCAGCCCGGGCGACACGGCGGTGGACGGATCACCGCGGACCGGCCGCGGCCTCGGGCGGAGCCGGCGGGACGGGCCCGCGCGAGATCGTCTCGCGCGACAGCACGTCGGAGATCATCAGCGTGAGCAAGAGGCCGAGGAGGAGGGCCGCGACGATCATCGGGAGGGCGTTCGCGAAGCGCTGCTCGATGAGGTGCATGAAGAAGAGCAGCACCAGCACCGTCTTCGCCGTGGCGATGAGCAGCGCCGCGACGACGTCGGCCCCGCCGAGGTGGGCCAGCGAGAGGAGGTACGAGGCCAGCGTGAGCGCCATCAGGACGAGCCAGACGATCACGTAGGTCCGCGAGGAGAGGTGCTTGACGATCATGGGAGCAACGTGCCCTTAGCGGTGCATCAGGTAGAGCATCGGCCAGAGGAAGATCCAGACCACGTCGACGAGGTGCCAGTAGAGCCCGCCGAGCTCGACGTGCGTCTCGTTGCCCGCGCCGTACCGGCGCCGGAAGCACCCCCACGCGAGCCAGCCGAGGACCACGAGCCCCGCCGTGACGTGGATGGCGTGGAGCCCGGTGGTCACGAAGTACAGCGTGAAGAACACCCGCGCGCCGGCCTGCGGGAGCTCCCCGAAGCGGTAGGCGGCGCCGGGGAAGATCCCCTCGTGGAAGTGCTCGGTGTACTCGATCCCCTTCAGCGTCAGGAAGGCGGCCCCGAGCGCGATGGCGCCGAGCAGGAGGCGGCCAGCCCGCGCCGGCCGATCGAGGCGCACGGCGTAGACGCTCAGCGCGACGAGCAGGCTGCTCGTCAGGAGGATCGCCGTGTTCGCCGTGCCGATGACGGCGTTGTTGTGCGCGATGCCGGCGGCGAACTCGGCGCCGAACATCGCGCGGTAGGCGGCATACAGGCCGAAGAGCCCGCCGAACAGGAGGACCTCGCTGGCGAGGAAGATCCACATGCCGAAGTGCGCGGCGTGGGTCTGCTTCTCGAGATCCTCGAACTGCATGACGAGCCGCGCCGGGGCGAGCGGCTGCGGCTGCGGCTCAATCAGCGGTGGCTGAGATTCGGGCATGGGCCTCCTCGTCGGTCAGGTGGTAGTCGTACGGGCCGCGCTCGATGATCGGGGTCTCCGCGAAGTTGTGCTTCGTCGGGATGGGCGCCGTCAGCCACTCGTAGCTCCGGGACCGCCACGGGTTGGCCGGGGCGCGCGCCCCCCAGCGCAGGGAGATGAGGAGGTTCACCAGCGTGAGCAGCAGCGCGCCGGAGAGCAGGTAGGCGCCGCCGGTCGAGAGGACGTTCAGCCACTGGTATTGCTCCGGATAGCTGTAATAACGGCGCGGCATCCCGGCGTTGCCCAGCAGGAACTGCGGGAGGAACGTCAGGATGAAGCCCGCGAACACGCCGAAGGACGTGAGCAGCCCCATGGACTCGGAGTACATGCGGCCGAACATCTTGGGGAACCAGTAGTGCGCGGCCGCGAGGAACGCGGTGACCGTACCGCCGACCATGATGAAGTGGAAGTGGGCGACGACGAAGTACGTGTCGTGCCAGTGCACGTCGAGCGACTGGGTCGCGACGGCGACGCCCGTCATGCCCCCGAAGACGAAGAGGAACAGGAACCAGAAGAAGTAGAGCATCGGGGTGTTGAAGTGGATGGCCCCCCTCTGCAGCGTCGCCACCCAGGTGAAGACCTTGATGGCGGAGAACATCGCGACGAACATCGAGAACGCGCCGAAGATGCCGGCGTCGAGCTCGCTCATCCCGGCCACGAACATGTGGTGGCCCCACCCGGCGAAGCCGATGAGCGCGATGCCGAGCGACGAGAGGGCGATCGCCCAGTAGGACGCCGGCTGCCGCTGCGAGAAGGTGCAGACCACCTCGCTGATGACCCCGAGGGCCGGGAGCACCATGATGTAGACGGCAGGGTGAGAGTAGAACCAGAACAGGTGCTGGAACAGCACGGGATCTCCGCCCAGCGCCGGGTCGAAGACGCCGAAATGATAGACGTTGTCGAGCCCCACGAGCAGGATCGTGAGGCCGAGGACGGGGGTCGCGAGCAGCATGATGATGCTCGTGCTGTAGATGGACCACGTGAAGAGCGGCAGCCTGCCCCAGCCGAGCCCGCGGGCGCGCATCGTGTGCGTCGTGGCGATGAAGTTCACCGCCGTCATGATCGACGAGACGCCGAGGATGAAGATGCCGATCACGACCGGCATGACGGCCGCGGGGGTGACCGTGCTGTACGGCGGGTAGAACGTCCACCCGGTGTCCGCGCCCCCGGCGATCGCCGCCGCCAGCGTGACGACGGCGCCGATCGCGTACACGTAGAGGCTCGCCAGGTTGAGCCGCGGGAAGGCGAGATCCTTGGCCCCGATCATGATCGGGAGGACGAAGTTCCCGAAGATGTTCGGGATCGACGGGATCATGAAGAGCCACACCATGACCACGCCGTGGAGCGTGAACATGCGGTTGTAGGTCGACGCGTCGATCACGGTGGGCCCGGGGGTCAGCAGCTCTGTCCGGAGGACGAGCGCGAAGGCGCCGCCGAGCAGGAGCATCGGCACGATGATCGCGTAGAACATGAGCCCGATCCGCTTGTGATCGGTCGTGAGCAGCCACGAGCGCACGCCCGCGTCGGCCCGCAGATAGTCGCGCTCGTGCGCGCCGTGCGCTGGCGCTGTCCCCTCGATCTCGTGTGCGATCATGGCGTCACCCCTCCCGGCGCCGGAGCGCCTCCTCCGCTGACCCCGCCGTCCCACGGCACCACGGGGCCGTGGGGCACGTCGCGGATCGATTTCATGAGCTCGATGATCGCGGCGATGTCGGGCGGCGTGATCTGCCCCAGATACGACGGCATGACCGGCGGGAACCCGCGGTGCAGCGCGGCGAGCGGATCCATGATCGACTCCGTGAGGTAGACCTCGTCGGCGACGCGCTCGCCGCCGTCCTCGAGCGGCACGACCGAGCGGTAAAGGCCGGCCCAGGTCGGGCCGACGTGCTGCGTGCCGTCGAGGGTGTGGCACCGGAGGCAGCCGTGGCGGGCGGCGGCGTGCTCGCCGCGGGCCGGCATCGTCGGCGGCGCCGCGGCGAGCTCCTCCTCGGCCCGGGCGGCGGCCGCCCGCGCGAACGCCGGGGTGCTCGCCGCGCCGCCCGCGAGCCAGCGCTCGTAATCGGCCGGGTCGAGCGCGATCACCTGGCCGCGCATTCCCGAGTGGCTCGTGCCGCAGTACTCCGTGCAGAGGATGGGGTACGCGCCGGGCTGGGTCGCCTCGAACCAGGCCGTCGTGTACCGGCCCGGGAGGACGTCCTGCTTGATGCGAAACTCGGGCACGAAGAAGCTGTGGATGACGTCGCGAGACGTCATGATGAGCCTGACCGGCCTCCGCACCGGGACGTAGAGCACCGAGATCTCGCTCTCTCCCTCCGGATAGCCGAACTTCCACATCCACTGCTTGCCGGTGACGTAGACGTCGAGCGCGTCGTCCGGCGCCGTGCGCAGGTCGACGAACTGGCGCGTGCCGATGTTCCAGAAGGTGAGGAACAGGAAGCCGAGGCCGAAGAGCGACACCGTCTCCAGGAAGAGCGCCGGCCTGACGAGCGTCCCGGCGTGAGGACGCGCCGTGTCCTGGATCCGCCGGCGATAATGGATGAGGAAATACCCGCCGATCAGCGTGATCAGCATGGCGCCGCCCATCGTCACCCCGATGACGAAGTAGTGCAGCCCGTCGATCTCGCGGGCGAGCGAGGAGCGCTGCTCGGGCAGGAAGAGCAGCTGGCGCAGGAGCTCGTTCATCGCGCGCCCTCCTGCTTGCGGTGCCGCCACCCGCGCCACCCGAAGAAGGCGAGCAGCGCGACGACCCAGGTCAGGATGCCAGCCGCGCCGAGCCGCAGGAAGCCGGCCACATGAGGGCCGTAGCGGCGGCTCGCGGGGTCGTAGCGATAACACGTCATGAGGACGCGATCGAGCGTGGTGCCCACCTGCCCGCGGCTCGCCTCGAGGAGCGCGAGCCGGAGATCGAGGGCGGAGAACTCGATGCCATAGAGGTAGCGGGAGATGCGGCCGTCCGGCGTGAGCACGAAGACGGCCGCCGGGTGCGCGTACTGGTCCGTCTGCGCGTCGTACGCGGCGCGGAAGCCGAGATCTCCGGCGAGCGCGCGGAGCTCGGGCGGCTCGCCGGTGAGGAACGGCCAGGCGTCCGGCGCCGGCGCGCCCGTCTTGACAAGGGCGCTCAGGGAAGACAGCGTGGCTTTGCGCTTCCGCGCCGCGGCGTCCGGCGTGTCCCGGGGATCGAAGCTCACCGTGAGCGCGCGGTAGTGCTCGCCGAGCCGGTAATCGAGCTTCGCCATGCCCGAGACGAGGCCGCGCAGCACGAGGCCGCAGAGCGTCGGGCAGCGGTAATAGGCGAGGACGAGGAGGACCGGCCGCACGCCGTCGAAGTGCTCGGCGAGCGGCGCGCTCCGGCCATCCATGTCCGTGAACGGGAGCGACGTGTCGATGGCGCTCCCGGGGCGCTCGTCGATGCCGGCCTCGCGCGCGGCGGGCGGGAGCGCGGGCGGATCCGCGGCGGCCGCGAGCGGCGCGCGCGAGAGCGCCAGCGCGAGCAGCGCCGCGGCGGACAGCGGGAGCGGCCGCATCAGCGGCTCTCCTCCGCGACGAGTCGCATCGCTTCCTCGATCGGGATCTGCACGAGCCCGCGCTCCCGGTCGACCCAGCCGAAGCGGCTGAGCTCCTCGTGCTTCCGGCGATTGAGCACCTCGCCGAGGCCCTCCTCGCCGCTGGCCTTGCGCTGGAAGATCCGCTGATCCACCCCGGCCACCACGCCGCGCGGCTGGAAGCCCGCGCGCATGGCCTCCGCGCTCCTCCCCGCCGGGCGGAGCTCCGCCTCGCGGTCGCGCAGGATCGTCCACGACCAGATGGCCAGGACGAGGAAGATCACGTTCACGGCGAACGAGATGGCCAGGATGCGCCGCCAGGGGACGAGATCGTCTTCCTGGCGCACGTCGGGACGTCGGTAATGGGAGGTCATACGCTCTCGTAACGGAGTGCGGCCGGCAGCGCCGGGTCGTTGACGGGGACGAGCGGCTTGCCGCGCTGCCGGAGCGCGGCGAACGCGACGCACGGGCCGACGACGGCGAGGAGCGCCGCGAGATCGAGCCAGTGGTACGGCGCGCGGGCGCCGGAGGCCTCGGGCACGACGAGCCAGTGCATGTCGAGGTAGTGCGCGGCGAGGACCCAGGCGGCGACGGCCGACAGCCAGGCTGGCCTCCGCTTGATCCCGTAGTTGAGCAGGATCACGAAGGGGATGACGAAGCGCGCGAGGACCATGACGAGGGTCGCTGTCCCCCACGGGCCGTGGTAGCGGCGGAGGTAGAACTCGACCTCTTCCGGCTTGTCCGCGATCCACATCAGCATGAACTGGAAGAACGCGGCGTAGGCCCAGAAGATGGTGAACGCGAGGAGCAGCCGGCCCAGCGCGTAGTAGTGCGACGCGCTGAGCCCGGGCAGGAGCCCGGCGCGATCCGCGGTGAACGCGAGGGCCGTGAGCAGCGCTATCGCCGCGACGAAGCCGCCGGCGAAGACGTACACGGGGAACATCGTCGAGACCCACGTCGGCGCGAGGGACATGAGCCAGTCGAACGAGGCGAACGAGAGCGCGAGCGCGACGGGCGGCAGGCCGCCGATGCTGAGCGCGCGGAGCCGCCCGCCGCCCGCGAGCGCCGGGCTCGCGTCGCCGCGGAGCGAGCCGCGGCGGAGCAGGGCGCCGAGGGCGAGCCACACGACGAAATAGACGCCCGTCCTCACGAGGAAGAAGGGGAGGTTCAGGTAAGGCGTCTTGTGGATCAGGGCCGCTCGGACGTGCTCGTCATGGACCGACTCGGGGTGGAGCCAGTCGCCGTAGAGGGCGTCGAGCCCGAACAGGAGCGGGAGGAACAGCAGGGCGAGGACCGGCAGCGCCGAGACGATCGCCTCCGTGAGGCGGCGGACGGCGACTGGCCACGTCGCGCTCATCGCGTGGCAGATCATGAGGAAGATGAGCGCGCCCACCGCGGTGGTCACGGCGTAGGCGTAGGCCGCGAGGTACGCGTAGAAGACGCGCTCACGGTCGACGAACCCGCCGGCGACGAGCAGGAGGGCGCCGAGGAGCGCGAGGCCGAGGGACCGCGAGATGAGCGCGCGGCCCCCGCGGAAGATGGGAATGCGCCGGTTCACGGGAGCTCCTTCCTGGCGCGCTCCTGGAGAGGTTGGGGGAGCGCGTCGAGCGCGGCGGCGCGGCTCCTCCCGAGCGCCTTGACGTAGGCCACGATGGCCCAGCGCTCCCGGAGGGGGATCTGCGGCTCGTACGAGCGCATGAGCCCGTAGCCCTCGACGATGGTCTGGTAGATGCGGCCGGGCGGGAACGCCTGCACGCGCGAGTCGACGAGCGACGGCGGGCGCCGCTGCGTCATGTTCCGCGCGACCTCCGACTCGCCATCTCCGGCGACCCCGTGGCAGGCGGCGCAGAAGATCTCGAAGCGCCCCTGGCCGTACCGGATCAGCTCCAGCGTGACCGGGACGGGGATGCGCGCGACGTGCGCGCCGCCCGCGACGCCCCGCGTGAGCCCGGGATCGCCGGTCACCCGGTCGTTCGGCACCGTGCCCTCGGGCGGGTGGCGCATGACGGCGCCGTCGTCGAAGAGCTCCGACGGCTCGTAGGGGGCGTAGCGCTTCTGGCGGATCATGCGCTCGAGATCCAGCGCGTTGGCCTCGCCGGGCTCGGGGTCGCTCGGGGTCGCCGGGGCGCACGAGAGGCAGAGCGCGCAGAGCGTGCAGAGCGTGCAGATCGTCGAAGCGAGGCAGGAGAGCGTCGCGAGCAGGCCGCGCCTCACGAGCGCTCCCTCCCGGCCCAGGCGACGGTGGTCGCGCCGAGATCGGTGAGATCGCGCTCGGCGATGGGCCTGATGAGCGCCGGATCGCGGGCGTCGATGCCGATCCAGAACCGATCGATCGAGGCGCGCTCGAACCCCGGGACGTCGAACACCGGATTCCAGAGCTCGGGCAGCCGCGTGAGGAAGAGCAGCGCCACGAACCCCATGAGGGCGGCCGTGAGCACCGTCATCTCGAAGGTGATCGGCACGAAGGCCGGCGCCGCGTGCTGCGGCCGCCCGCCGACGTTGAGCGGGTAGTCGTACGCGTTGTTGTACCACTGCACGAGGTAGCCTCCGGCGCCACCCGCGAGCGCGAAGGGCAGGACGATCCAGTTGAGCGGCGATCGGCGGAGGCCGAGCGCCGCCTCGGCGCCGTGCACCGGGTACGGCGTGAACGCGTCGAGCCGCCGGTATCCGCGGCTGCGGAGCTCCGCGAGCGCCCGGAGCATCGCCTCGGGCGTCTCGAACTCGGCGAGCAGTCCTCTCTTCATCTCAGTGCTCCTCCTTGCTGAGCTCGTGGTTCAGCTCCTTGACCTCGGCCACGGGGATGAACGGGAAGAGGCGCAGGAAGATCAGGAAGAGCAGCAGGAAGAAGCTGATCGTCCCGGCGAACATCGAGAGATCGACCCACGTCGGGCGGTAGGCGTGCCACGCCGACGGGATGAACTCGCGCTGCAGCGACATGACGATGATCACGAACCGCTCGGACCACATCCCGACGTTCACGAGGATCGAGATGATCCAGAGCAGGGCCATGTTCCTCCGGACCCGCGAGGACCAGAGCAGCTGCGGGACGAGCACGTTGCAGATCATCTGCGCCCAGAAGACGGCGGCGTTCGGCCCGCTCGGGCGCGCCACGAAGTACTGATAGATCTCGTACTCCGAGGCGCTGTACCAGGCGGCGAAGAACTCGATGATGTACGAGTAGATGACGATCCACGCGGTGACGAGCGTCAGGTGGCTCAGGTTGTCGATGTGCCGCTGGGTGACGATGTTCCCGAGGTGGAAGACCCGGCGCGCCGGGATGAGCAGCGTCAGCACCATCGCGAAGCCGGAGAAGATGGCCCCGGCGACGAAGAACGGGGGGAAGATGGTCGAGTGCCAGCCCGGCACGAGCGCCATCGCGAAATCGGTGCTCACGATCGAGTGGACCGAGAGCACGAGCGGCGTCGCGAGCCCGGCGAGCAGCCCGTAGAGGAGCCGGTAGTGGCGGAAGTCGCGCGCGGAGCCGCGCCAGCCGAGCGACAGGACGCCGTAGATGACCCGCCGGCGGCGGTCGGGGGCGCGGTCGCGGAGCGCCGCGAAGTCGGGGACGAGCCCGAGGTACCAGAAGACGAGAGAGACCGTGAAGTACGTGAAGACGGCCGCGGCGTCCCACGGCAGCGCGCTCTTGAACTGGGGCCAGACCCGGAGCGTCGAGGGGTAGGGGACGAGCCAGTAGGCGAACCACGGCCGGCCGAGGTGCAGGAGCGGATAGAGGCCCGCCTGGATGACGGCGAAGAGCGTCATCGCCTCGGCGAACCGGTTGATGCTCGTGCGCCAGCGCTGCTCGAGCAGGAGCAGGATCGCGGAGATGAACGTCCCCGCGTGGCCGATTCCGACCCAGAAAACGAAGTTGATGATCCCGAACGCCCAGCCGACAGGGATGTTGTTGCCCCAGACCCCGATCCCGGTGACGACGGTGTAGGTGACGGTCACCGCGAGCAGGGCGGTCCCGGCCCCGGCGAGGGCGAACGCCGCCGACCACAGCCTGGATCGCGGCTTCCACACGACCGACAGGAGATCGTCCGAGAGCGCCGCGTCGGTGGGCCGGCCGAGGAGGAGGGGCTCGGTCACGGCTCGTCGAGCTCCGGGTTCGTGTTGTCGATGCGCGCGAGGTAGATGTTCCTCGGCCGGGTGCCCTGGTCGTGGAGCACCTCGAAGCTCCGCGGCTCGCCCCGCCACGCGACCATCTCCGTCTCCTTGTGCTCGAGCGAGCCGAACTGGATCGCCCGCGTCGGACACGCCTGCTGGCAGGCGGTGACGACCTCTCCCGGCCGGATCGCGCGCTGCTCGACGCGCGCGGCGATCTCCGCGCGGCGGATCCGCTGCACGCAGTACGTGCACTTCTCCATGACGCCGCGCTCCCGCACGGTCACGTCGGGGTTGCGCTGGAGCCGCGCGAGCCCGTCGTTGTAGGCGTGGAGCTCGGTGAAGTCGAACCAGTTGAACCGGCGGACTTTGTAAGGACAGTTGTTCGAGCAGAACCGCGTCCCGACGCAGCGGTTGTAGGTCATCTCGTTGAGGCCGTCGGGGCTGTGCGTCGTCGCGTTGACGGGGCACACGTACTCACACGGCGCCTTCTCGCAGTGCTGGCACAGCATGGGCTGGTGCACGACGCGCGGGTCGCGCGGGTCGCCGGAGTAGTAGGTGTCGATCCGGAGCCAGTGCATCTCGCGGCTCTTCAGGACCTCCTCTCTCCCCACCACGAGGACGTTGTTCTCGGCCTGACACGCGACCATGCACGAGCTGCACCCGGTGCAGATCGTGAGATCGATCGTCATCGCCCACTGCGCGAGCGGCACCCCGGGGGCAGGCGCCACGGGCATCAAGGACGGCTGCGGCCCCTTGAGCGCTTCCGTGAAGTCGGGGTGCTCGCGGTAGACGGCGAGGGGAACCGAGAGCGCGATGGGGCGCCCTTGCAGGCTGAAGTGCCGCTGCGTCAGGGCGAGCGGGTGCTTCTGGCCCGGCCGCTTCTTCACCGACGCGCCCGCCGCGAAGAACGGCGCGTCCGCGGTCCGGAGCCGGTACGCGTCGAACCCCACGCCGGCGGCGATCGACTCGGCGCCGCTGCGCCCGTAGCCGAGCTTCAGCGACACGGTCCCGTCGGCGTGGCCCGGCGCGACGAGCACCGGTATCGAGAGACTTCGCCCGCGGAGCTCTATGTCGACCATGTCCTCGCTCTCGACGCCGAGCGCCTTGGCCGTCTCCGGGCTGAGCAGCGCGGCGTTGTCCCAGGTGAGCTTGGTCGTGGGATCGGGCAGCTCGAGCAGCCACGGGTTGTTGGCGAACCGGCCGTCATAGACGGTCGCGTCGGTCGAGAAGGCGACCTCGATGGTGTCCGCCGGCGCCGGGGCCGTCGCGGCGAGCTGCCCGAGCGCCGCGGCGATGCCGTCCGGCCGCAGCGCGGTGGCCTCGCGCGGGGCCGCGGTGCCCTCGACGAGCCCGCGCCGGAGCGCGTCCTCCCAGAACGCGTCGAAATCGTCGCCGCCCCGGCGCGCCCGCCAGGCGTCGCGGAGCAGCTCGCGCGCGCTCCGGCGCGGCTCTCCCGCGAACACCGTGAGCACCTCGGCGGCCGTCCTGCCCTGGAAGAGCGGCTCGATGAGCGGCTGGACCAGCGAGATCGTGCCGTCGTAGGCGCGCGCGTCGCCCCAGGCCTCGAGCTCGTGCGCGGCGGGCACGAACCAGTCGCAGCCGGCCGCCGTCTCGTCCTCGTAGAGCCCGAGGTAGACCCGGCTCCGGACGGCGCGCAGCAGCGCGGAGAGCTCGAGATCTGCCGGCGCGGTGTACGCCACGTTGTCTTCGAGGATCACGAGGGTGTCGACGCCGCCCCTCCGGATCTCGTCGGCGAGCGCGGCGAGGTCCTGCTCCGCGGCGCCGGCCGCGATCAGCGTCCCCGGGGTGGCCCACGCCGCGCGGTCGTTGCGGAGCGCCGCGTTCATGACGTGCGCGAGCGCGTGGACCGGCGGCGGCTGCCGCTCCCCGGCGACGACGACGCTCGCCGCGCCGCCGCGCGCGAGGTCGCGCGCGAGCGCCTGGATGAACGGCCGGTCCTCCGCGCGCACCCGCGGCTGGAGCAGCCCGAGCGGCTGGAGCGCGCCGAGCGCCTCCGCAGGGACGGCCCCCCCGGGGCGCGCGCCCTCCGCGAGGAGCAGCTCCGCCGCGATCGCCGCGGCGATCGCCGGCACCTCGCTCGGGCGCCGGCGCAGGCGGTGATCGGCCATGCTCCCGGTCGGGGTCAGCCCGGGCTCGACGACGTAGAGCCGGCTCATCGTGCCCGTCGGCGAGCCGATGCGCCTGCGCTCCGCGAACTGGCGCGCGTACCGCAAGCTGAACGGCATCGACGCGAGGAAGTCCGCGTCGAGCGAGAGGATGACGTCCGCTGTCCGGAAGTCGTACTGCGCCTGGAGCGGCGCGCCGAAGGCGAGCTCGGCCCCGCGCGCCGCGTGCGGCGACCGGGCGGGCGCGTGGAACGTGAACCGGGCCGCCGGATGGCGCTCCTGGATGCGGCCGATGAGGTCGAGCAAGAGCGGCGAGCCGGTGGGCCTGAGGACGAAGCGGAGCCCGGCGCCGCGGTCGTCCCGCGCGCCCGCGAACTGCTCGACGAACGCCTCCCACGCCGCCGGCCCGGCGCCGCGCCGCGCCGCGCGCGCCCGGTGCTGATCGTAGAGGCCGAGCACCGACGCCTGCTCGTGGACGCCGGTCGCGCCGAGGCTCGCCGGGTGCTCCGGGTTGCCCTCGACCTTCGTCGGCCGCCCCTCGTGGTTCTCGACGAGGACGCCGGTGGCGAACCCGTCGAGCTCCAGGCTGGTCGCGTAGTAACGGAGGAGCCCCGGGGTCACCTCCGGCGGCGTGCTCACGTACGGGACGATCCTGTCCGCGGGCTTGGCGTTGCACCCGGACACGCCGGCGAGGGCCATGCTCGCGCCGAGGAGCTTGAGCCAGCTCCGCCGGGTCAGCGCGCCGGGGCTGTCGCCATCGACGAGGGGCGCGGCGAGGAGCGCGCCGGGGAGCGCCCGCGCCGCGGCGTCGCGGAGCTCCGGTGTCTCGAGGAGCTCCGCGAGGCTGCGCCAGTAGGCCTTGCCGGTCTTGCCGTCGAGCGCGGGGCTCCATGGGGTCTGTGTTCGGTCAGCCATCATCCCTCTTCAGATCATCGGTGGATCGGCGCCGCCGCCGGTGCTGCTCTCCCCTGCTCGCCGCGCGTCCGTCTCTCGGGTTCACCTGGGGTTCACCTGTGGCAGGTCGAGCAGTGCACGAGCCGCCGCACGCCGCGCTCCTGCGCGATCTGCCGGCCGATCCGCTCCGCGTCGGGGCCGGCGTCCCAGTCCATGTCGGTGATCGCCGAGGGCGGGCGGAGGTGCCGCTCCGGCGCCCTGTGGCAGTCGAGGCACCAGCCCATCGTCATCGGAGACGCCTTGTGGACGTCGGGCATCTGGTCCACGCGGCCGTGGCAGGTGACGCAGCCGACGCCCTTGCTCACGTGGATCGCGTGGTTGAAGTAGACGAAGTCGGGGATGTCGGTGACGCGGCTCCAGGGGATCGGCGTGCCCGAGAAATAGCTGGTCCGGACGAGCTCGAGCTTGGGGCTCTGGTTCCAGATCTGGCTGTGGCACCCCATGCAGAGCGCCGTCGACGGCATCCCCGCGTTGCCCGCCCGCTCGACCGTGTAATGGCAGAACCGGCAGTCGATGGCGTCGTCCTGCACATGGTGCCTGTGGTCGAACTGCACCGGCTGCTGCACGGGCACGTTCTTCCCGGTGTTCCAGTCGGAGCGCACATAGATCATCGGCGCTGCCACGGCCGCCGCGCCGCCGAGGAAGACGGCGGCGATGGCGAGTCGAAAGGCGGTGTTGCTCCAGCGCGGAAAAACGGATGCCATGAGCTCGTGTGGCCAGCCTCGCCCACCCTGCGGCAACGCGGCCGTCTCCATCGATGCGGGGATCGGCGGCCTCGTTTCGCGATCTCGCCGCCTCTCGCGCGCCGGGGGTCGCGAGCTCGGGTGATCCCGGAGCGGCGCCGTCCGGCGTGCGCCTCTACTGCTCGCGCCCGACTGCGTGCGACCTGCGCGCTCGCGTGCCGGCGATCACGCGATCTTCGCCTGTTGGGGCGGAGATCTGCGATATCTTCCCCTCATGAGGCCATCGAGCTCGACCGTGTCGCCCCTGCTTGTCATCGCCCTTCCCGTGGCGGCCGGGATTGCCCTCGTGGCGTGTTCGCGGCAGGAATCGATATCGCCGGTGCCGGCGAGCGCGACCGGCGGGGGCCCCGCGGCCAGCAGCGGGGCGGGCGGCCGCGGCGCCGCGAGCGCGAGCGGCGGCGGCGGCGGGAGCGACGCCAGCGCGAGCAGCGGCGGCGGTGGCGGGAGCGACGCCAGCGCGAGCAGCGGTGACGGCGGCGGCGGCGGCAGCGGCGGCGCGCCCGCTGCGGGGTTGAGCTGCTCGCCGGCGAGCGACGACGAGGAGGAGGGCCCGCTCAAGCTCACCCCGGTCGTCTCAGGCCTCCAGTTCCCGCTGCTCGCGAAATCCGCGCCGGGCGACCCGGCGCGGCTCTTCATCGTGACGCAGCCAGGCCGGATCCTCGTCCTCGACGAGGGCGCCGCCGAGCCGACGACGTTCCTCGACATCCACGAGCTGGTCATGTTCACGGGCGGCAACGGCGAGCGCGGCCTCCTCGGGCTCGCCTTCCACCCGGATTACCAGGACAACGGCCGCTTCTTCGTCCACTACTCGGACAAGGTGACGGGCGGCGACACGCGCGTCGTCGAGTTCAAGCGGGGCGAGCGCCCGGACGTGGCCGATCCCACCCCGGTGGCCACGTACCTCGAGCAGGCGCAGCCGCAGCGCAACCATAACGGCGGCTCGCTCGAGTTCAGCCCGGTGGACGGCTTCCTCTATCTCGGGCTGGGCGACGGCGGGAGCGGCAACGATCAGGGCCCCGGCCACTCGGACATCGGCAATGGCCAGGATCTCACGACCCTGCTCGGGAAAGTCCTCCGCTTCGATGTCTCGACGCACCCCTACAGCATCCCGGAAGGCAACATGACGGGCGAGGGCGTCCGGCCCGAGATCTGGGACCATGGCCTGCGGAACCCCTACCGCTTCAGCTTCGACGCGTGCACGGGCGATCTCTACATCGCCGACGTGGGCCAGAAGCTGTGGGAGGAGATCGACATCGAGCCGGCGGGGCAGGGCCGGAAGAACTACGGCTGGCGCCTCATGGAGGGCGCGCACTGCTTCACGCCGGCCAAGGACTGCGATCCCCAGGGCCTCACCACGCTGCCCGCCGCCGAGTACGCCCATGCCGGGAGCGTCATCGAGGATTGCTCGGTCACCGGCGGCTACGTCTACCGGGGCAGCCGGATCCCGTGGCTCCGGGGGAGCTACTTCTACGGTGACTTCTGCAGCGGCAGGGTATGGACACTGAGGTACGAGGGCGGGGCGGCTTCCACGCCGGTCGACCGGACAGACGATCTCGGGTCGTTCGGGTTCAGCATCTCGAGCTTCGGGCAGGACGGCACCGGCGAGGTGTACGTCGTCGATTTCAGCGGGACCGTGTACCGCGTCGACCCGGAGTGAGCGCCGGCGGCCGCGGCGTGCGCGCCGCGGCGCGCACGCCGGCGCTCACATCGACCAGCGGAGCCCGGCGTAGCGCGGGCCGAGCACGAGCTCGGGTGAGCGCGCAGGCGCGGAGGCGGCGTTCTTCTCCGGCTGGACGGGCACCCGGCGGCCGCCGATGATGGCGAGCGGGATGCCGACGCCGGCGAAGACGAGCCCGCCGATGATGAGCGCGTACCCGGCCTCCGCGCCGCTGTCCTCCTCATCGAGGTAGTCGAGGGACTCGTCGTCGAGCGAGTCGTCGAACGAGCCTGCGTCGCAGTCGGAGCCCGAGCACGTCGACGCGAGCGCCAGGCCCCCGCCGAGGAGGGCGACGGCGCCGATGCTCGTCAGGACGATGCCCGTGACCATCATCCCCTTGCTGCGGCGCCGGGTCAGCGGCTGGGCCGGGGGCGCCGGCGCGCGTCCAGCGACCGGCGCGAGGGCGGCGCCGCCGGTCGTCGGCCGCGCGGCGGCAGCGCCGCTGGTCGGCTGCGCGGCGGCGCCGCTGGCCGGCTGCGCCGCGCCGCTGGTCGGCCGCGCCGCGCCGCTCGCCGGCGGCGGCGCGGCGGCGCGGACCGGCGCGCCCGCGGGCAGCGGCGGGACGGCCACCGTCTCCGTGACGCCCGCCCGGGCGAGGTCGACGGTCCTCGCGAACGGCGCCTTGCCCGCGGCGGAGGCCTCGATCGTGTGCTTCCCGGGATCGACGGGCACCGGCGTGCCCCACTGCGCGCGCCCGACGAGGGCGCCGTCGCGCTTCACCTGCAGGTCGGCCGGGGCGTCGGCCGGCGCCGTGATCGTCAGCCGGATGAGCTTCGGCTCCAGCGCCGTGGCGCGCTGCCGCGCGACCTTCTCCCGCTCCAGCTGGCCGGCGGCCTTCGCCGAGCCGGCCACCTCGAGGAACGTCGACCACGCGCTCGCCGTCCGGCCGAGCTGCTCGTAGCAGGCAGCGAGGTTGAACTGCGTGCCGATCCCCGGGTCGAGGCGCTGGCTCTCCTCGAGCTTGGGGCAGGCGTCGGCGTACTTGCCCTGGGCCATCAGCTGCCTGGCCGCGTCGAACAGCGCCTGCGCCGCCGCTGTGTCGGCCCTGGCGTCGCGGCCGCCGCCCACGAGGGCGGCAAGGAACATCGCGAGCGCCAGCAGGCGCCCGAGGTGCTGCATCGGCAGGCTCGTCATGGTGGTGTCCTCACTTGCGATCGTCGAACAGGTTGCCGTTGGCCGGCGCCGCGGGCGCCGCGGCAGGCGGCCGGGCGGCCCGGGGCGGCGGCGCGGGCGCGGCGCCCGCGGCCCGCGGCGCGGCGCTCGCCGGTCGCGCCGGCGCGGGCTTGCCGCTGGCGGGCGCTGCGGACGCGGCAGCGGAGGCGGCCGGCGCCACGCCGCCCGCCGCGCCGTCCGCCGGCGCGGGCGCCTCGACGGCGCCGGGCGTGACGGCCGGCGTGAGCGCCGCGGAGGCGGCCGGCAGCGTCGCGGCGCCCACGCCGGCGGACAGCGGCGGATCCGCCGAGGCGGCGGCGGACGGCTCGGTCGCGGCGTCGTCGACGCCGCGCGCGCGAGCGTTGAGGAAGGCGAAGACCGCGATCGCGGCGACCAGCGACAGGCCGATGCCCGCCAGCGCGACGGCGAGCCCCGTGGGCCGCTTCCGCCGCACGACCGTCCCGCTCCACGACGGCGAGGTGCCCACCAGGGTCGGGGCGGTCGTCCCGCTCCCCGACGCGAGCGCCGGCCGCGGGGGCCCCGAGCTCCGCGAGATCCCGCTGATCCGATCGATGGAGATCCGCGCCCGCCCGGCCGCGAAGGGCGCGAGCGCCTCGGCCAGCTCCCCGATGTCGCGGAAGCGCCGCTCGGGCGTCTTCTCCAGGCACCTCAGCACCACGGCCTCCAGCGCCGGGTGCACGTCGGCGCGGAACGCGGCGAGCGGGCGGGGGACGCCCTGCATGATCGCCACGCAGAGCTGCGGCATGGTCGCGCCGTCGAACGGCGGCTCGCCGGCGAGCAGCTCGAACAGGATGACGCCGAGCGACCAGATGTCGGTGCGCGCGTCGACGTCGCGCGAGGACTTCAGCTGCTCTGGCGACATGTAGAGCGGCGAGCCCATCACGGCCTTGGTGTCGGTGATCCGCGGGTCGGCGCCGCCGGTCGCCACCTTCGAGATCCCGAAGTCGAGCACCTTCACGCACGGGGAGCCGTCCGCGCGCCGCGTGAGGAACAGGTTCGCCGGCTTGAGGTCGCGGTGGACGATGCCCGCGGCGTGCGCCTCGGCGAGCGCCTCGCACGCCTGGAGCACGTACTCCACCGCGGCCTGCGCCGGCACCGGCCCGCCCGCGCGGAGCGCCTCGGCGAGGTCGCTGCCCGACAGGTATTCCATCACCATGTACGGCGTGCCCGACTCGAGCGTCCCGACGTCGGTCACGCGCGCCACGTGCTCGCTCTTCACCTTCACCGCGGCGCGCGCCTCGCGCACGAAGCGCTCCGCGAGCGTGCGCGAGTGCGCCGCCGCGGGCAGCAGCAGCTTGATCGCGACCCGCTCCTCGAGCTGGAGGTGCGTCGCCGCCACGACCACGCCCATCCCGCCGGCGCCGATCACCCGCTCGACGCGGTATTTCCCGGCGAGCACCTGCCCCTCTCGAACCAGCCCGTCGGCTTCGTCGTGTGTCGGCGCGGTGCTCGTCATGGCTCGGTCCCTTCGACGCCCCGGGTCGCCGATCGCGTGAACGCGCGAACTTCGAGGAAAACCCGGCGCAAAGCCAGCCCACGATAGCCGCCTGACGGACGGCGATCAATCGTGGGGCTGGGCTCCCGCGCGTGCGCCGAAGGGCGCGCGTGCGCCGGCGCACGCGCGCCGGCGCACGCGCGCCGCCGCCTCCCTGCGCGCGCCGTCCCGATCCTCGCCCGAGCTCCTTCCGTGCTGCTTTCGTGCTCCTTCCTTCCTCTCCCCCTCGCGCGGCGCCCGCCGCCTCCTCCGCGCCCGCCTCCCGCCGCCCCGGCGCTGCCCGGCCGCTCCGGACGCGGCCTGGGCGCTTCCCCCGGGCGTGGATCCGGGAGAAACTCGCGCGCGTCATGGAGCACGATCCCCCCGGCAGCGCGAGCGAGCGGCGCCAGCGGATCCTCGAGACGACGGAGCGGCTCCTGCGCCGGTATGGGCCCGCCAAGACCACCGTGGCCGACATCGCGCGCGAGGCCGAGATCGCGGTCGGCGCCGTGTACCTCGAGTTCGCCTCGAAGGACGCGATCGTCGAGGAGCTCTCCCAGGGCCAGCACCGCGCCGTCATGGCCGCCATGCGCGCCGCGGCGGCCGCGGACGGCCTGCCCTTCTGCGACCGGCTGCGCGCCGTGTTCGACGCCCGCGCGCGCGCCTTCCTGGAGCTCGCCGGCTCGGGCGCGCACGCGTGCGACCTCGTGCACTGCCAGAGCCGCGCCGTGAAGGCGGCCCACGCCCGCTTCCTCGACGAGGAGCGCGCGCTGCTCCGCGACCTCATCGCGCGCGGCGCCGGCGCGGGGGAGCTCGACGCGGCCGACCCCGAGCTCGCCGCGCGCGCGCTCCTCAGGGCCTACGCGAGCTTCTCTCCCCCGTGGCTGTTCCAGAGCTCCCGCGACGAGGTGGAGGCGATGCTGTCCGCGGTCCACCGGGTCGTCCTTTACGGCCTCGCCGCCCGCGGGCCAGCTCGCTGACCCTCGCCGGCCTATCCCCGCTTGCGCGGCCAGCTCGCCTGTGGCCGCGGCGGGGCTGCCCCGCGTCGGACATCCCCCTTCGCCGCCGGCGTTCGACCGGACCAGCGAGGCTTTGGCCGACCTGCGTTGAGCACCCACACGGCACGATCCAGCTCATCTCGCCTCGACACCAACGCGCTTGAGCCGCCGCCGGGGCGCTCGCCGACAGGCCTGCTCGCGCGCGGGACGGCTCCCGATGATCTCCGGCTCACGAGCGCCGGCGCGCCGGGATTCCCGATAATTTCTGTGACAGCGGCCGGTCGCTCGCCTACGATGCGGCTCTTGCCGGCGGTCAGTCGGCGCATCTTCAGAACGGAGCAGAGCTTTGCACGCGACTGTGGGCTATCGAAGCGAAGAGGTGTTGCAGACGACGAACGAGCGGTGGAGCATCGTACGTGCTGTGCGCGAGAGCGATGAGCGGCGCGTCCTGCTCAAAGCTCACCTCGACTCACCTCGTCACACGGCTGCTCCGGCCGCGGGCGCGCTCCTCAACGAATTCGAGATCACCCGCTCTCTCGGCGCCTCGCAGGTGCTGAGCCCCACGCTCATGGAGCTCTCCGGGGAGGCGCCGGTCCTCGTCTTCGAGGACCAGGACCTCGTGCCCCTCGACGGGCTCCTCGCGCGCTCTCCGCTCCCGATCGAGCAGTTCCTCCCGCGGGCCGCGAGCATGGCCGACGCGCTCGCCGAGGTGCACAGGAGCGGCGTCATTCACAAGCACATCCAGCCGCAGAGCTTCTTCGTCGACGCGGCGACTGGCGCGGTCCGGCTGACCCACTTCATGTTCTCGACGCGGCTCCGGAAGGAGCACCCCCAGGCGCAGAGCACGGTCGAGGAGGGCAGACTGCCTTACATGTCGCCCGAGCAGACGGGCCGGATGAACCGGTCCCTCGACTCGCGCACGGACCTCTACTCGCTCGGGGTCGTCTTCTACGCGATGGTCGCGGGGCGCCTGCCTTTCGACGCCTCCGGGCCGCTCGAGTGGATGCACTCCCACCTCGCCCGCCCCCCCGCGCCGCTCCCGGAGGACTCCGTGCCTCCGGCCGTGTCCGCCATCATCATGAAGCTCCTCGCGAAGGACGCCGAGGAGCGGTACCAGAGCGCAGAGGGCCTGTCGAAGGACCTGGAGCGGTGCGAGGGCGCGCTCCGCGAGACCGGGCGAATCGACCTGTTCCCGCTCGGCGAGCACGACGTCTCCGGCCAGTTCCGCATCCCGCACCGCCTCTACGGGCGCGAGGGGGAGGCGCAGTACTACCTGTCGATCTTCGAGCGCGTGCTCGGCGGCAGCCGCGAGGCGATCATGATCACGGGCTACTCCGGGATCGGCAAGACGTCGCTCGTGCACGAGATCTACAAGCCGCTCACCCGCGAGCACGGCTATTTCATCTCGGGCAAGTTCGACCGGCTGCACCGCGGGATCCCGTATTCCGCGGTGATCCAGGCGCTCCGGAGCCTGCTCCAGCAGGTCCTGGCGGAGAGCGCGGAGCGCGTCGAGGAGGCGCGGCGATCGCTGCAGAAGTGCCTCGGGAGGAACGCTTCGTTGCTCCTCGACGTGCTGCCCGAGGTCGGGATCGTCCTTGGCGCCGGGGACATCCCGCCCGCGCCCACGGAGCTCGGCCCGGCGGAGGCCCAGCACCGCCTCCTGCTCGCGTTCCGGGGGGTCCTCAAGGCGTTCTGCGGCAGCGAGCGGCCGCTCGTCCTCTTCCTCGACGACCTGCAGTGGGCCGACGCCGGCACGCTCTGGCTCCTCGAGGGGCTCCTCGGCGGCGAGGAGCTCGGGCCCTTCCTCCTCGTCGGGGCCTACCGCGACAACGAGGTGAACGAGAGCCACCCGCTGCTCATGACGCTGAGGTCCGTGCAGGCGAGCGCCGTGCGGGTGAACACGATCCAGCTCTTCCCGCTCGCTTTCCTGTCGCTGATCCGGCTCGTGGCCGACACCCTGCGGCAGGACCCGTACGCGGTGGAGCCGCTCGCGCGGCTGGTCATGCACAAGACGGAGGGGAACCCGTTCTTCGCGCGGCAGTTCCTCCAGGCGCTCGACGCCGACGGGCTCGTCTACTTCTCCCCGGACGAGCGCCGCTTCCGCTGGGACATCGAGAAGATCGAGGCGCGCGGGTTCACCGAGAACGTCGTCGAGCTGATGAGCGGGCGCGTGCGCACCCTCGCGGCCGCCACGGTCGACCTCCTGACGCTGGCCGCGTGCATCGGGAACACCTTCGATCTGGAGACGCTCGCGGTGATCGCCGGCCTCGACAGGGCGGAGGTCGCGCGCCGCCTCGAGCCGGCGATCCGCGACGAGTACATCCTCGGCAGCGGGGGCGATCTCGCGAGCGCGCCCGGCGAGGCGGCCGCCTCGAGCCGGTTCCGCTTCCTCCACGACCGCGTGCACCAGGCGGTCTACGGGCTCATCGACCAGCAGCAGCGCGAGGCGGTCCACCTCCGGATCGGCCGCCGGCTCCTCGAGGGCGCGGCGCCGGACGAGCGCGCCGAGCGCGTCTTCGAGATCGTCGAGCAGCTCGATCAGGGCCTCGCCCTCGTGCGCGACGGCGCGGAGCGGCTCGCGATCGCCGAGCTCAACCTGGAGGCCGCCGTCCGGGCGAAGCAGGCGACCGCCTACGCGGCCGCCCGGCGCTACCTCGAGGCGGGCCGCCGCCTGCTCCCGGACGGCGCCTTCGCGTCGCACTACGCGCTCGCCTTCCCCTTGCTCCGGCAGCTGGCCGAGGTGGAGTACCTGCTCGGCGCCATGGACGCCGCCGAGTCGCTCGTCACCGAGGCGCTCGGCTACGCGCGGACGCCGGTCGAGAAGGCCGATCTCCTGAAGCTCCGGATGGTGCAGTACACGATGCGCGGGCGCTTCACCGACACGGTGGAGGCCGGGCGCGAGGCG
Organism: Sorangium sp. So ce1153; assembly: GCF_051521595.1. Lineage (NCBI taxonomy): Bacteria > Pseudomonadati > Myxococcota > Polyangiales > Polyangiaceae > Sorangium > Sorangium sp. So ce1153. Next base: position 7,756,610 of record NZ_CP150361.1, on the reverse strand, counting down.
CTCGCGCTGATCGGCGTCGCGCTGCCTTCCCGCGCGGGCGAGGCGGAGCTCGCGGCGCTCGTCGACGCCGAGGCCGCGCGGGTGAAGGAGCTGCTCGCCGGCCGGCCGCCCGCGTCCCTGATCGACGCGGAGGAGATCGCCGACGAGGGCCAGCGGCTCGCCGTCGGCGTGCTCAACGAGCTGATGGCGCCGCTCTACATGCTCAAGCTCGAGAAGCTGAACTTCTTCGCTTGCTGCAGCATCGTGCGGATCTCGCTCGAGCACGGGCTCACCCCCGAGGCGTCCTACGGCTTCGCCATGTACGGCGGCCTGATCGGCCATTTTCACGGCGACTACCACCAGGGCTACGCGTTCGGGCGGCTGGCCGCCGATATCGGCCTCCGGTTCCGCATGCAGGGCGATTTCTGCCGCGCCTGTTACATCCTCGGCAACAACATCCAGTCGTGGGTGCGGCCGCTCTCGGAGACGGACGCGCTGTTCCGGGACGGCTACCGCGCCGGCCTCGACGCGGGCGACCTGCAGTTCGCTGGCTACTTCCTCATCTACCTGCTCCTCAACCCGCTCTTCCGCGGCGCCAGCGCGCGCGGGCTGCTCGACGAGCTGCCCGACTCGCTCCGCTTCGCGAAGCGGACCCGGCACACGGTCGCCACGAACAGCATCCTCGGCCTCTTGCTCGCGCTCCGGGACCTCACCGGCGACGACGCCGCGGCGGCCGAGGAGGCGCTGACGGAGGAGCAGTTCCTCAAGGAGTGCGAGGCGCACCAGACGCGCTACGCGCTCTGTCACTACCAGATCCTGAAGACGATGTGCCTCACCCTGCACGGCCGACCGGCGGAAGCGCTGCGGGTCGCCGACGAGGCGGAGGAGAACCTCGGCTTCCTCGCCGGGAAGTTCCAGACCGCGGCGCTCAGGTTCTACCGCGCGCTCGCGATCGCGGCGGTCCTGCCCGCGGCGGAGGAGGGGGAGCGGGCGCGGCTGCGGGCCGATCTCGACGCGTGCCGCGAGCGGCTGCGCGGCTGGACGGCGAGCTGCCCGGCGAACTTCTCGCACAAGCACCGGCTCGTCGAGGCCGAGGCGGCGCGCCTCGACGGGCGCCTCGACGACGCGGCCAGGTCCTACGAGGAGGCGATCGCGCTCGCGCGCCAGCACGACTTCCCGAACATCGAGGCCATCGCGTGCGAGCTCGCCGGCCGCTTCTGGATGTCGCGCGACAGGACCCGCGTCGCGCTCGACTTCCTCGCGGACGCGCTCCAGGCCTACAGCCGCTGGGGCGTCGACCGCAAGATCGCGCGCCTGACCGAGGAGTTCCCGCTGATCCGGCCGGGGCGCGCCACGGCCGCGCCGGGGGGCGTGCGGGCGGACGCCTTCGACGTCGAGACGCTGCTCAAGGCGGCGCGCGTCCTCTCCCAGGAGCTCGTCGTCGAGCGGCTGCTCGGCAGCATGGTGCAGGTGCTCGTCGAGAACGCCGGCGCCGAGCGGGGGACCTTGCTCCTCGTCCGCGGCGACGGGCTCGTGCTCGTCGCCCAGGGCGTGGCGCACCCGCCCGAGTCGAGGGTGCTGCCCTCGATCCCGCTCGAGGACGAGAGCGACGAGGTCTGCGCCTCCGTCGTGCGGCTCGCCGTGCGCACGCGCGAGAGCGTGATCTACGCGGACGCGTCCCGCGATCCTGCCCTGCGCGACGACCCCTACGTGAGCTCCCGCAAGGTGCGGTCGATGCTCTGCACGCCGCTCCTGCTCAAGGGGCGGGTGCTCGGCGCGGTCTACCTGGAGAACAACCTCCTCGAGGGGCTGTTCGGGCCCGAGCGGCTCGAGATCCTCCACCTGCTCGCCGCGCAGGCGGCCGTCTCGTTCAACAACGCGCTCGTCTACGAGGACCTCGAGCGCATGGTCGAGGAGCGCACGCGCGAGCTCACGAGCACGCAGCAGAAGCTCGTCGACGCCGCGCGCAAGGCGGGGATGGCCGAGGTCGCGGACAGCGCCATGCACAACGTGGGCAACGCGCTGAACAGCGTCATGGTCCTGCGGATGCAGCTCTCGGAGCGGATCGCCGGCTCGCGCGTCCCGCGGCTCGCCCAGGTGGCGCAGCTCCTCCGGGAGAACCAGGGCGACCTCGCCGCGTTCCTCGCCGAGGACCCGCGCGGCCAGCGGCTGATCGAGTACATCGAGGAGCTCGCCCGGCACCTCGCGTCCGAGCAGGAGAGCTCGGCCTCCGAGCTCGCGGAGCTCGGCGAGTGCGTGAGCCGCATCCGCGACATCGTGTCCGATCAGCTCCGCAACGCCGGGATGAAGATCATCGTCGAGCCGGTCACCGTCTCGTCGGTGGTCGAGGACGCCCTGCGCGTCGGGCTGAACCGCGCCGAGCGCGCGCACCACGGCATCGAGGTGCTCTGCGAGCTCTCGGACGAGGCGCGGGTCGAGACCGACCGGCACCGGCTGCTCCAGATCGTCACGAACCTCATCACCAACGCGCGGCGCGCCGTGTGCCACGCGGTGGGCCCGGACCGCCGCGTCGTCGTCCGGTGCGCGCCGCTCGCGGGCGGCGGGTGCTCGGTCGAGGTCGAGGACACCGGCGTGGGCATCGCGTCCGAGCACCTGGCGCGGCTGTTCCAGCAGGGGTTCACCACCTGGCCCGAGGGCACGGGGCTCGGCCTGCACGCGAGCGTGCTGGAGGCCCGCCTGCTCGGCGCGGCGCTCCGCGCGGAGAGCGAGGGCCCGGGCCGGGGCGCGAAGTTCACGCTGGACCTCCCGGCCACGGCGCCCCGGAGCGGGAGGATCCATGCGGATGCCGTCAGCTGAAGAGGATCCGGCCCAGGCGAGCAGCGATCTGCCGTGCGCGGCAGCCCCGGCCCGCTCAGATCGAGGCACCGGCGCTGGCCGAGGTTGGACATGAACAAAGCGAGCGCGCTCTCCCGGACGAGGATCCTCGTCGTCGACGACAACGCCTCGATCCATAATGATTTCCAGAGGATCCTGAAGGCGGCTCCCTCCAGGTCCTCGCTCGAGGAGCACGAGGCCGAGCTCTTCGGCGACCTCGACGCGCCGAGGACCCTCCCGGCGGTCGAGCTCGACGTCGAGCTCACGCTGGCGCACCAGGGGGAGGAGGGGGTCGAGCTCGTGCGGCAGGCGCGGGCGGTCGGGGAGCCCTACGCCGTGGCCTTCGTGGACTTCCGGATGCCCCCCGGGATCGACGGGGTGGAGACGATCCAGCGGATATTCCGCGAGGATCCGGACATCCAGGCCGTGTTCTGCACGGCGTACACCGACCTTTCCTGGAAGGAGATCGCGAACCGGCTCTCGCAGGTGGACCGGTACCTGATCCTGAAGAAGCCGTTCGAGCCGATGGAGGTGCGCCAGATGGCGGCGGCGCTGAGCGCGAAGTGGCGGCACGAGCGGGAGCGCGCGAGGGCGCACGCCGCGCTGCTCGAGCGCGAGGCGCACCTCCGGGCGCTCGTCGACGCGCTGCCGCAGGGGATCGTGCGGGTCGACCGGCGCGGGCGGTGCCTGGAGTACCGGCCGCCGCAGGGGAGCGGCGCCGGCGCCGTCCCTTCCTCGCTCGAGGAGCTCGTGCCGGCGGGCGACGCGGCGCGGGTGCTCGATCTTGTGCGGCGCGCGATCGATCAGGCGGCGAGCCAGCGGATGGAGCTCTCCGTGGACGGCGCCGAGGGGCGCCGGCACGTCGACGTGCGCATCACGGCCCTGGGCGGCGACCGTGCCGAGGCGATCGTCTCGCTGTCGGACGTCACCGAGCTCAGGCAGCGCCAGGAGGAGGAGAGCCTGCTGCGCGAGCGGGAGATCGCGCTCACGGCGCAGGTCGAGGCGCTCGGCGCGCTGTCGACGCCGATCGTGCCGATCTCGCGGCGCGTGGTCGTGGTCCCGCTGGTCGGGGACTTCGACGCGCGCCGCGGCGAGAGCATGCGGTCGGCGCTGCTGGCGGGAATCGTCGCGCGGGGCACCCGCACGGCGATCATCGACGTCACGGGCGTGCCCAGGATGGATGAGCAGATGGCCACGGAGCTCGAGCGGACGGCGGGCGCGGTCCAGCTGCTCGGCGCCGAGCCGGTGCTGACCGGCCTCGGCCCGGAGGCGGCGCAGCAGCTCGTCGCGCTCGGCATCTCGCTGGCGGGCCTCAGGACGTTTCTCACGCTGCAGGAGGGCGTGGCGTTCGCCCTCCGCGGCCGCAGGTCCTAGAGTACCGAGCAGCTTGAAACGCGCGGGAATGAAGAGGTTTGAACCACAGAGGCACAGAGGACACAGAGGAACAACAAAAAAGCTCTGTGCCTCTGTGCCCTCTGTGCCTCTGTGGTTCATTTTCTCTGGGTTTCAACCTGTTCGGTGTCTAGCGCGGGATCCTGTCGGGGGTCTCCGTGCACGCGCGCTCACTGCCCAGAGAGCCGGAGAAGAGAAAACCGCCAAGAGCGCCAAGAACGCCAAGAGAGAAGATAGAATTTATTATCTCTCTCTGTCTTCTCTTGGCGTACTTGGCGTCTTGGCGGTTTGTATTCTTCTCTTCTGATCACCACATCAGAAGATGCGACGCATCACTGCATCACAGGTCGAGCCCCTCTCCCGGCCAGCCGCACGGCGTGGGGCTGGCACGAGGCGTCGCGGCGCCCGGGAGCGCCGCGCAGCTCAGCTGCAGACGCCTTCCACGCACGCGCTGCCGCCCGGACAATCGCAGTCCACCTCGCAGGAGATGGCCGGCTCGGGCGGGGGCTCGCAGTAACCGGCCTCGCACGACTCGCCCTCGGCGCAATCGCACGACGCCGCGCACGGCGTCTTGCAGGCCCCCTCCACGCACTCGTTGCCGCTCGGGCAGTCACAGTCCGCATCGCACGCGGCCGACTCCCCCCCGCTGTCACCGCCGTTGCCGTCCGGGCGCCCGACGCTGGGCCCGTCAGGCGCGTCAGGCGCGTCAGGCGCGTCAGGCGCGTCAGGCGCGTCAGGCGCGTCAGGCGCGTCAGGCGCATCAGGCGCGTCAGGCGCGTCAGGCGCGTCATGCGAGTCATCCCAGAAACACTCCTCGTCGTCGTCCCAATCGCAGTCACGGTCGGTCTCGATGTAGCAACCGACCGTCGTCGAGAAGAGGCACAAAGAAAGGCCGAGGGCCCACTCGGAGGCCGTGCGCATATTCATGTTCATCGCTCCTGATCCGGGAGATGGACTCATGACAGCGGCGCCGCCCAGCAACGCGGCGCCCTCTGCCCACCCGATGCTGCGTGCCCGCCGCCCCGCGCCCCGTTCAACCGCTCGCGCGTCTCGCACGATTCCGACGCCCGCCCCTCCGCCACCTACCGTTCCCCCGGCGGTCCCCCCGCCGTCCCCCCCGGCCCGGGGTGGGGTCGACCCCCGCCTGTCGGTCTCGTCCGATTTCGCCCCCCGAGGTTGAACGATCCCGACCCGCCCGGGCACGAAATGGACGCGCGGCCATGAACGACCTCCTCCATGCCGGGCACGGAGCAGGGTGGCTCACGTCCTCCCTGGTCCTCCGGCGCCGGTCGACGGCAAACGGGCAGCGCCACGGAGCGCTTTCGGATGTAATCATGACGACCCACGAATGGATCGAGACGGGACAGAGCAGGCCCCGGGCTTTCCGCAGGGACAGCCGGCGGGCGCCGCTCCTCACCGGCGCGCCGAGGAGAGGAAGGGGCCGATGAGGACCATCGCGCTCCTCATGCCGTTCCTCTTCACCCGCGGCGCGGAGCGCACGCAGGACGCGGAGGAGGCCCTCGTCGAGCGGCTGCGGCAAGGCGACCCCGCGGCGATCGGCGAGGCCTACGACAAGCACTACGAGGCGGTGCGCGCGTTCGCCCGGCGCCTCACCGGCGACGACGCGTCCGCCGAGGATCTGACGCACGACGTCTTCGTCAGCCTGCCGCAGGCCGCGCAGCGGTTCCGCGGCGGCTCGTCGCTGAAGACGTTCCTCATCGGCATCGCGGTCAACCACGCCCGCCACCACCTCCGCTCCGCGGCGCGCCGCCGCTCGGCCATGGAGCGGCTCGCCCTGGAGCCGGACGAAGAGAAACCGACGAACCCCGAGCGGGAGGTCGGCCGCGCCGCCCTCGCCAGGGCCCTGAACCGCGCCCTCGACGAGCTGCCGGACGCGCAGCGCGCGACGTTCGTGCTGTGCGAGGTCGAGGAGCGCAGCGCGCGCGAGGTGTCCGAGATCCTGGGCGTGCCCGAGGCGACCGTGCGCACGCGGCTTTTCCACGCCAAACAGAAGCTCCGGACGCTGCTGGAAGAGAGGACCCCATGAAGGACGACGTGCTCCGCGACGCCGCCCGCGCGCTGCGCGACGAGGCCGACGCCTCGCGCGGCCGTCGCGACGAGACGCGCGCCCGCGTGATGAGGAGCCTGAAGGCGCAGCGCGCCCGCCGGCTCACGACCGTCCGCCTGGTGGTCCCGCTGGCCGCCGTCCTCGTCGGCTCTGCCGCGTGGGCCTCCGCCGCGCGCTGGTTCCCGGACGCGTGGAACGACATCGCATCCCAGCTCGGCCTCACCGCGGCAGATCCGCCGGACGCGCCGCCCGGGCCGCCGCCCTCCCGCGCGCGGCTCGCGCCACGGCGCGCGGCCGAGGCGGACGCGCCCGCGCCGCCGGAGGCTGAGCCCAGCGTCGCGGAGCTCGCGCCGCCCGCGCCGCCGCCGCTCGCGTCCGGCGTCGCGCCGCTCACGGCGCCCGCGCTGCCCACCGCGCCCTCCGAGAGCGCGCCGGCGCCGCGGCGCACGCCGACCGTGGCGGTCGCGCCGGCGCCGCAGGCCGCGCGCGGGGCCGCCTCGGCGAGCGCGGCGAGCCCCTCGCCCGCCGCCCGCCCGCAGGCGAACGATCCGCAGGCCGCCCAGCGCCCGCCCGCCGGTCCCGACACCGACGCGCTCTACCAGACGGCGCACCGCGCGCACTTCGTCGAGCGCAACCCGTCCGCCGCGCTCGGCGCCTGGGACGCCTACCTCGCCGCCGCGCCTCGCGGCCGCTTCGCCGTGGAGGCGCAGTACAACCGCGCCCTCTGCCTGGTGCGCCTCGGCCGCACGGACGAGGCGCGCCGCGCGCTCGAGCCGTTCGCGCAGGGCGCCCACGGCGGCTACCGGCAGACCGAGTCGCGCTCGCTGCTCGAGGCGATGAGCAGCGCGGAGCGGTGAGCGACGGCGCGTGAACGAACGCGCCGCGAGCGGGCACTCCACGGTCGATGAACACACACGATACCGCTCCTGTCTCCGCTCCTCCGAGCGGTCCGCCGCGCTCCGTCCGGAAGCCCTCCGCGCGCGGCGCAGGCCTCCGCGCGCGCGCCCTGGTGCTGCGCGCCCTCGCCGCCGCGAGCGTCGTCGCGGCGGTCTCCGCGCCCTTCGCGAGCGCGCTCGCCGCCGCGCCGAGCGCCGCCGGGATCGACCTCGTCGTCGACGGCGCCTCGTGGACGCTCGATCCCGAAGCCGTGCGCGCGGCGGTCGGGCGCGAGCTCGGCGGCCCCGTCACGCTCTCGCCCTCGGCGACCGCCGGCCGCCCCACGCTCGTCCTCCGCGGCGAGCCTGACGGCCGCGTCACGCTGACGTACAGCTCCACGGACGGCCGCCACATCGGCCGCACGATCGACGTCCCCGAGGATCCCGACCGCGCCGCCGAGGCGATCTCCCTGCTCGCGGGCAACCTCGTCCGCGACGAGGCGGCGGAGCTCGCCGCGGCGCTGGGCAAGCGCCCGCCCGAGGATCCCGCCGCGAGCCCCACGCCGCCCGCCGCGGGCGAGCCGAAGCCGCCCGGCCAGGCCGCGGGCTCCGCGTGGTCTGCGCGCTCCGCGAGGGCTGCGCGCTCCGCGAGCGCTGCGCGCTCCGCGAAGGCCGCGCCCCCCGAGCCTCCTCCGTGCGCGCTCCCCGGCGCGACGACCGTCCGCTTCGGCGCCGACGTCGTCCCCTTCGTCGGCTCCTCGAGCTTCACCGGCACGAACGTCGTCCGCCGTTACTCGCTGAACCTCGTCGGCGGCTACACGGCGGGCGTCACGGGCTTGGAGCTCGGCGCCGGCGTCAACATCTCCTCGTCGTTCATGTGCGGCGCGCAGCTCTCCGGCGGCGCCAACCTCGCGCTCGGCCCGGCGCGCGGCGCGCAGCTCACCGCTGGGCTCAACCTCGCCATGTCGCTCCGCGGCGCGCAGGTAGGCCCGATCAACGTCGTCACGGGCCCTGTCGACGGCGTGCAGGGCGGCGTGCTGAACGTCGCTGGCCCTGTCGACGGCGTGCAGGGCGGCGCGGTGAACGTCGCGGCCGGCTCCGTGGCCGGGGCGCAGCTCGGCCTCGTCAACGTCGCCGTGGGCGAGTCGACGGACGTGCAGGTCAGCCTGCTCAACGCGGCCGTGAGCAAGTCGACCGACGCGCAGATCAGCCTGGCCAACGTCGCCGCCGGCGAGTCGACGGGCACGCAGATCGGCCTCGTGAACGTGGCCACCGGCAAGGTGAGGGGCGCGCAGATCGGCCTCGTCAACTACGCCGACGAGTCGCCCCTCTCGCTCGGGCTCCTCAACATCGTCCGCAATGGCCGCCTCGACGTGGACGTCTGGGCCCTCGAGTCCGGCATCGTGATGGCCGGCCTCAAGCACGGGAGCGAGCACTTCCACAACATCTACGGGGTCGGCGTCCGCCTCCTCGGCGACCGCCCCCTCGTGACGTACGCGCTCGGCCTGGGCGGCCGCATCACCTTCGGCGAGCGCGCCTTCCTCGACCTCGACGCGCTCGGGTACTCGCTCCACGACCCCTCGTCTTCATTCGAGCCAGGGGCCGTGCTGGCGCAGGCGCGCGCGCTCCTCGGCCTCCGCCTCGCCCCGGAGTTCGCGATCTTCGGGGGGCCCAGCTACAACGTCGCCTTCGGCGACACCCCCGAGGACGCGAGGCTGAGCCCGTACGGCAGCATCCCGCTCCGCCTCGGCGACTCGGACGCCCAGCGCGCCTGGCCCGGCGTCGTGCTCGGCGTCGAGGTGCTCTGACCCGAGCGTCTGGCCCGAGGTGCTCTGACCCGAGCGTCTGGCCCGAGGTGCTCTGACCGGCTCGCCGTGCTCATCGGCAGCGGGTTGACGGGCGCGTGAACGAATTTACTTTCCGTTCATCGGTTCATGGAGCTCGCCCGAGCGGTCGCTCGAGGCGGTCTACGTGAGCGTCCCATCCGCGCGCCGCGCGCCGCCCTGACCGGCGGAGGCGCGGCGCACCTCATCGACAACCCGTCCACCGATTCCGGCAGGGATGGCGCGAGCCGACCGCTGCCACAGGAGTCTGTATGAGCCAGCTTCGAAGCGGCGCCAGCGCGCCTCGCTCTCCGTTTCCCCTGCTCCCTCTCCGCACGGGCGTGCTCTTCCCCGGCACCGTGCTCACCCTCCCGGTGGGCCGCGCCCGCTCGGTGGCGCTGCTCAACGCGGTGCACGCCGGCGACGTGATCGGCGTCATCGCCCAGCGCGATCCCAAGCGCGAGGATCCTCAGCGCGAGGATCTCCACGACATCGGCACGTTCGCGCGGGTCGTCGACGTCACGCGCGTCTCGAACGGCTTCCGCCTGGTGATCGAGGGGCTCGATCGCTTCGCGCTCACCGGCCTCGTCGACACCGAGCCCTACTGGCGGGCCGAGGGCGCCGTCGCGCCCGAGTTCCTCGGCGACGGCGAGGAGGCGCGCCTGCTCGCCGCCTCGCTGCGCGACCGCGCCCGCGAGATCGGCCCGCGGACCTCGACCAACCTCGCCGAGATCGCCGCCGCGAGCCGGGCCGAGCCGGGCCTCTTCGCCGACCAGATCGCCGGCGCGCTCGGCCTCCCGACCGAGAAGGAGATGGAGGTGCTCGCCGAGCTCCGCGTCGTGCCGCGGCTCCAGAAGGTCGCGAGCCTGCTCGCGGAGGCGGCCACCCTCGCGGACCTCAAGAAGAAGATCGACAGCGACGTGCGGCGCGAGCTCGGCAAGGGGCAGCGCGAGGCGATCCTCCGCGAGCAGCTCCGGGCCATCCAGAAGGAGCTCGCGGGCGGCGAGCAGGGCGAGGACGAGCTGTCGATCCTGCGCCGCCGGCTCGACGAGGCCGGGCTCCCCGAGGAGGCGCGCGCCGTCGCCGATCGGGAGCTCCGCCGGCTCGAGGCGATCGGGCCGCAGAGCGCGGAGCACAACGTGATCCGCACCTACCTCGAGTGGATCGCCGACCTGCCGTGGAGCGCGCGGGCGACCGTGAAGGACGACCTCGACGCGGTCCAGGCGAAGCTCGACGAGGACCACCGCGGCCTCGACGACGTGAAGCGCCGCATCCTCGAGCACATGGCCGTGCTCAAGCTGACGGGGCAGTCGCGCGCGACGATCCTCTGCCTGGCGGGCCCGCCCGGCGTGGGCAAGACCTCGCTGGGCCAGTCGATCGCCGACGCCACCGGCCGCCCGTTCGTGCGCATCTCGCTCGGCGGCGTGCACGACGAGGCGGAGCTGCGCGGCCACCGGCGGACGTACGTCGGCGCGCTGCCCGGCCGGATCGTGCACGCGCTGAAGAAGGCGAAGGTGAAGAACCCGGTCGTGCTCCTCGACGAGGTCGACAAGCTCGGCGCCGGCTGGCGCGGCTCGCCCGAGGCGGCGCTCCTGGAGGTGCTCGATCCCGAGCAGAACCGGACGTTCGTCGACCACTACATGGAGCTCCCGTTCGATCTGTCGGAGGTCGTCTTCCTCTGCACGGTGAACGATCTCGGCGCGCTCTCCGCGCCGCTCCGGGACCGGCTCGAGATCATCGAGCTGTCCGGCTACACGCCGGACGAGAAGACCGCGATCGCGCGGTCGCACCTCGTCCCGAAGCAGCTCAAGGAGCACGCGATCGAGCCGTCGTCGCTGACGATCACGGACGAGGCGCTCGCGGCCATCGTGCGCGACTACACGCGCGAGGCCGGCGTGCGGCAGCTCGGCCGCGAGATCAAGAAGCTGTGCCGGGCGATCGCGCTGGAGGTCGCGCGCGCCGCGGACGGCAAGGCCCCGCGCGTGGTGGTCGAGGCGCACGATCTCGGGAAGTACCTTGGCAAGGTCCGGTTCTTCAGCGACGTGGCGGAGCGGACGAGCGTGCCTGGCGTCGCGACCGGGCTCGCCTGGACGCCGGTGGGCGGGGACATCCTGTTCATCGAGACCTCGCGGATGCCGGGGAAGGGCAGGGTGGAGATCACGGGCCAGCTCGGCGACGTCATGAAGGAGTCGGCGAGGGCGGCGCTCTCGTATGTGCGCAGCCACGCTGGCGAGCTCGGCGTCGACACGGCGAAGCTCGAGACGGAGGACCTGCACATCCACGTCCCCGCGGGCGGCGTGCCCAAGGACGGGCCGTCGGCGGGCGTGACGATGTTCACGGCGCTCACGTCGCTGCTCTCCGGGAGGCGCGTGCGGTCGGACACGGCGATGACGGGCGAGTGCACGCTGCGCGGGCGGGTGCTGCCGGTCGGCGGGATCAAGTCCAAGGTGCTCGCGGCGCACCGCGCCGGGATCACGCGGATCGTCCTGCCGCAGAAGAACGCGCGCGACGCCGAGGAGATCCCGAAGGAGGTGCGGGCCGAGCTGGAGCTCATCTTCGTCGAGGACATGAGCCAGGTCATCGCGGCGGCGCTGGAGGAGGCGCCGATCGAGGCGGTGGCTCCGGCGGCGGGCTCGGCGGCGAACGTGACGGCGGGCGAGCCGGCGGCTGCCGCGTAGCCGCGTAGGGTAGGGGAGGGGAGGGGGCCGAGCCGCGCGCGGCTGTGCCGAGCCGCACGCGCCGGCGGGGGGCTGTGCGCGGCGGCGCGCGGGTGGGCGCTCGGCCATCCGCCAAGACCGGGGCCGGGGAGCTTGCGCCGAGAACACCGCCCGGCATGTCTCACTTCGGGCCACGCCTCCTGAGACGTCCCGTCGCGCGCCACACAAGGCGCGCCTGAGACGTAAAGCCCCCTGAGAGCTCATGGTACCTCGTTCGGTGCTGGTCGCGCCCACCCGCGCGCCGCCGCGCACAGCCCCCCGCCGGCGCTCACACTGTCTTGTGGGCGCCGTCCAACGACACGTCGCGTTGCGCGTCACACAAGGCGCGCCTCGACCAGCGCGACCTAGGACACGCTCTGAGCGCGTGGCCCATCCGCGTGACAACGAGAGCGCTGAGCTTGCCCGCGTGGCGAGGCGTGCCCCGTCACGGCGACTGCACGCCTCAGGATCGTGAGATCCGAGGGGCCGCGGCGCTGCCGCCGGCCTGCGCGGCCGCGCGGGGACGGATCCGGAGAAGAAAATTACGCCTGGTTCGATCTCGCTTCCCGGGCGCCGATCTGTGGGCTTGTCCGAGGCGCCGCTCTGGGTTGAACTCTCCACAGGATGAATGAACTTAACTTGACCAGACTCGCCGCCCACGCCGCGCTGACGCTGGCCGTGAGCGTCGCGGCGGTGAGCTGCCAGTTCGTTACGGGCCTCCATGACATGCGCGTCGACGACTCCGGATGCGGGCCGGCGGGGACGCCGTGCGGCGGGACGTGCGCGAGCGGGGAGGAGACGCCTCTCGGCACCTGCGGCGAAGACGGCACGTGCTCGGCCAAGCCGAGGAGCTGCGCGCCCTACACCTGCGACGCGAGCGGGACGGAGTGCGCCACGAGCTGCTCGACGTCACGCGACTGCAGCGACGCGGTCTGCGACACGTCCTCCGGGACGTGCCAGGCATGCGAGTGGACCCCCGATGAATCGCTGCCCGAGCTCATCAAGCAGTGCGCTCCCCAGGGCAGCGGCACGTGCAACGAATTCGGGATCGACACGGCAAACCAGTCCGTGACGCTCGATGCGTCGGAGCACCCCGTGGTGCTCATGTGCAACAACGATCAGTGCAACGGCGCTCTGGTGACGTGCAGGGGGCCGTTTCCGTGCGAGGTCGTCTGCAATGACAACAGCTGCGAGAACCTGGATCTACGGTGCAGTGACACCGGCCGATGCTCGCTCAAGTGCAACGGCTCAGGGTGTTCGGGCAACGTGAAGGTCACATGCAAGGCGAACTCTTGCAGCGTCGATTGCAGAGGCCTCGGTGACGGCCCCACCCATCCCTCCATCCATCGGGAGTGCGGGAGCTCGTGCTCGTGCAGCGAGACGCCGGAATGCGGCGGGGGCGGTGGAGGCGGGGGCGGCGGCGTCGTCGGCGGCGGCGATAGCGGTCAGACTCCCTGGCAAGGAGACGCCCGGGACAGGGGTTGAGCCAGGACCACGCGTGTTCCGACAGCCTCCGCGATCAGGGGGAGCAGGAGGTGGAGGGACGGGAGGGGACAGGACCGCCGTGCATCGGAGGGGCCGCCTCCTCCACAGCCTGCGGGGCGCCCCGTCGTGGTTGTGCGCCACGGGACATTCTTGTTGAATGCTCGGAATTTTTTCGGCAGGGTGTTCCGTCAGGAGGGGATATGTCACATCGTCGACTCGCTTCGATCGCTTCGGTGGCCCTTGTGCTCGGCGCGAGCGCGCTCGCCGCGGCCGGGGACCCGAGCCCTGCCGCGCCCGTGGAACCCGCAGCCCGAGCGGCTGGCGCCGCGCCCGCGGGGGCCGCGCAGCCGGCTGCGGCGGCGCCGTCCGGCGACGCAGAGCGGGAGCCGACGGCCGAGGAGATCGCCGCGGCGATGCAGCAGTTCGACGCCGAGCTGAAGCTCCAGAGCGGGAAGGTCACGGTCGGTGACAACCTGGCCGAGCTCGACGTGCCGGAGTCGTTCCGCTTCACGGGCCCGGAAGGCGCGAGGAAGGTGCTCCAGGCCTGGGGCAATCCCCCGGGGTCCGACGCGCTCGGCATGGTGTTCCCGGCCGGCCTGAGCCCGATCGCGGACGACTCGTGGGGTGTCGTGATCAGCTACGTGGAGGAGGGCCACGTCGACGACGACGACGCGAAGGACATCGATTTCGGCGAGCTCCTGGCCGAGATGCAGAAGGACACCAGCGAGAGGAACCAGGAGCGCCAGAAGGCGGGCTTCCCCGCCGTGCGCCTGACCGGCTGGGCCGAGCCACCTCACTACGATCCAGCGTCGAAGAAGCTGTACTGGGCCAAGGCGCTCGAGTTCGACGGCAACAAGGACGGCACGCTCAACTACGCGATCCGCGTGCTCGGGCGCAAAGGCGTGCTCGAGCTGAACGCCGTCTCCAGCATGAAGCAGCTCGCGACGGTGCGGAGCGAGATGCAGAGCGTGCTGAAGTTCGTCGAGTTCAAGCCCGGCAACCGTTACGAGGACTTCAACGAGGACATCGACCACGTGGCCGCGTACGGCATCGGCGCCCTGGTCGCGGGCAAGGTGGCGGCCAAGGCGGGGCTGTTCAAGGGGCTGCTCGCCGTGTTGCTCGCCAGCAAGAAGCTCGTCGTCGCCGGCCTGGCGGCTGCCGCGGGCGCCGCCAAGGTGTTCTGGGACCGGGTCCGCGGGCGCGCCTGACTTCTTCGAGGAGATGAATCAGGTCTTCTTGGCCTCGCTGGAGGAGGCGCCGATCGAGGCGGTGGCTCCGGCCGGCGGGGCAGTTCGTCCCTGGACGACGGCGTGCTCGCCAGTCCCTACTTCTCCACGGTGAGCGGCACTCCCGGTGAACCGACGTAAACGACCACGATCACCGCTGGCTCATCGCCGTCGTTTCGCCCGTGGTGCCAGGTGTCGACGAGCTCGAGGAATCCATCCCCTGCGTGCACCTTGAGCTCCTTGCCCGACTCCGCCACGACCGTGATGGCGCCCGAGACCATGTAGGCCGCGTTGATGATCGGGTGCTTGTGGACGTGGAGCGCGCTGTGCGGGGGGATCGTGACACGGGCGATCGTGACTTCCGGTGCTGTCGTCGGGTAGGCCGGCAGGGCCGCGCCGTCCCACGACGCACCGCCTTTCGCGAGCACCTCCACCGTGGGCCCGCGCGCTTCCTGCCCCGCGCTTCGCGGCGCCCTTTGCGCGCAGGCGCTCGCGGAAAGGCAGCATGCAACCAGGAGAACGGAGGCGGAGCGCATCGCCGGTCGGTACCATTGCCCCCGTCCGCGCCGCAAGCCCCGCCGTCGCCGTCTCTTGTCCGTCAGTTCCATCGCGAGGGGGTCGCGAGCTCGCGCACGATGATCTCGCGGTAGATCGGGTTTGCGATCTCCAGGCCACCGCTTTCGCCCATACGCGCCAGGCCGAGGTCCTCCAGGAACCGGATGTCGTCGCGCGGGAGCTCGCCCGGCGCCTCCCCCGCCAGCATCGGCTCGATGACGGCGCGCACCCGCGGCTCCCGCAGCCGCTCCGCCAGGCTGTCCAGGTGGGTCTCCTGCTGCTCGATCAGGAGAGCCTTCGCCCGCTCCACGTCCGCTGCGGTGATCGACCGCGCGGCGTCCGGCACCACCACCTCGACGAGCTGCCGGGCGATCGCGTTCACGAGCCACGGCTGCCCCTGAGTAAGCGAGAACACCCGCTCCACGGCCTCGGGCAAGAACGCCTGTCCGGTCTCGGCCGTGTGCTGCGCGTAGAGCTCCGCCACCTCCTCGCGCGTGAAGCCTCGCAACGTGAGGGACTGCACCTTGATGTTGAAGGGGCTCGCTGTCCCGAGCCGCGCGCCTCCTCCCGACGCAACCTTGTAGTCGCGCACGTCCCGCATCCCCACGAGCGCCAGCGACCACGGGAACGAGCGCGGGCGGTCCGGGTAGCCGTCGCGGATCTGCCGCAGCACCGAGACCAGGGTGACGTCTTCCAGCGCGTCGATCTCGTCGATCAACACGACGAGCGGCCGCGGCGCTGCGCTCGCCCACGCCTGCAACGCTGCCCCGATCCGCCGGCCGGGCGCGGCTTCCGGCCAGGGCGGCGGCCACAGTTCCCGCGGCAGCCGCCGCTCCGCCGCGCCCCGCCATGCGTCCAGGATGGCTGGCTCGGCGGCCTCGAGATCTCGGGAGAGCGGGGCGCCGACCTCCGCCGAGACGACCACCGCCACGTGGCGGCCCTCGCGGAGCAGCTCTTCCGCCAGCGCGAGCAGCGCGGTCGTCTTGCCGACCTGCCGCGGCGCGTGCACGACGAAGTAGGTCATCTGGTCGATGAGCCGTCGCACCGTGGGCAGCCGGCGCAGCGCCGGCAGCATGTAGTGGAGCTCCGGCTTGCAAGGCCCCGCGATGTTGAACCAGCGCGCCACGCCGCGACTGTAGCAGCAAGGCCGGGCGCAGCGCTCGCGCCTCGCAGCGGCGATCGGCCGGGAGGGCGCGGCCCGAAGCCGGTGGAGGCCGATGCCGAAGGAGCGCGAGCGCGGGTCTACACGGCTGTCCCGCCGCCGTCGCTGGGCTCGGCAGCCTTGCCTCTCAGCGCCGATCTCACGTGCTCGTGAGAGGTGCGCAGCAGCTCGCCCAGCTTGTCGAGGTCATCGATCGACTCCATCGTCACGCACGACCAGCCGAGCTGCGGGATGGTGACCGGAAGCGACGCAGCAAGCGGGACCACCCTTTCGCTCGGCAGAGGTACCCAGATGCACGGCTTCTTGCGCCCGGCCAGCAGCCTGCAGAACACCGCCGTCCGCCTCTCCAGAAGATGCATCTTCAGATAGGAGACGGTGTCTTCATAAGCGATCGGCCGTTCGGGCCCGAGCAGGCGCTGAGCGTTTGCGAAGGCATTGAGCTCTTCCTGCGTCGTTTCCACCTTGGGCGCCTGTGGCTCTTCGGGAGGAGCGCTGATGCGCGCCTGGGCTTCCAGAACCGACGCCAGCGCGCGCTGCTTCGCCCATTCGCTGATGGCATTCGCCACGATCGGCTTCCAGTTCTCGACCACCGCAGCGGTCAGATTCCTCGTTTCGATCCTTGCGACGGCGAGCTTCGTGAACTCCGGCGCCGGCTCGAGCAGCCTGGCCAGCTCCTGAACAAGAAGGTTCTGCTGACGGGTCCGCTGGGCGAACGCCCGAATAAGGCCAGCATTGTACTCGGATTTCTGGAGCACTGTGAGGAAGTCGAGCGGTGGCTGGTCGTCGGCCAGAACGTCCCACTGCACGAACGGCTCCTTATCCATCACGTTTTCGTTCACAACGTCGGTGAAAAAGCGCCACTGGATACCATTCGTCAGGATTCCGAGCTTCGCCTCGGGGGCCTTCGCGAAATAATCCGCCAGCTGCTCATCGAAGCCGGCGAGCTTCCGTCCCGCTTCTTTGGCTTCTACGAAGAAGATGGGGCGTCCGTTCTGAAGGAATGCCCAGTCGATCGGCTTGACCGACCGGTCCTTTCCGAAGTCGACGCGATACTCGGGAAGGCACTGGCGAGGGTCGGTCAGATCGTAACCAAGAAGAGTGAATAACGGCCCGATCAAGCTTTGCTTCGTGGCCTGTTCGTTGCCCTTGACGTGCTCTGCCAACTCACGGACGCGGTTGACATGCGATGCGAGCGCCTCCCTCATGGACTGCCCCTTTCTTACGGGAGAGGCTACAGGACCTCCGCGCTGTGTGTCGAGCGCGCGGCGCCTGGTTTCGAGGAGCGCGCGGCGCCTTGATGCGCCGACCAGCGTTCACCGCCGGAGCGCGTCGACGAGGGCCAGCTCAGGCCGCTGAGGCCGTGATGGCGCCCCCTTCGCACCCTTCCGGCTCCGAGCAGGGCCTCCGGCCGGCTCATCCGCCCCTCGCCAGCAGGTCGTGGACGCTCGCCAGCACGTCCGGAGCCGTTGTCAGCACCCGCTGGTGCAGCTCCCCCGAGCTGCTGGCCGCGCTCCCCGCGCTGCTGGTGCCGCTCCTCCGCGCTGCTGGTGCCGCTCCCCGACCGCGCTGACATGGCTCCTCCGCGCTGCTGGTGCAGCTCCCCCGCCGCGCTGGCCGCGTTCGCCGACCCGCTGATCCCGCTCTCCAGCTCCGCCGGGCCGCGCCCCCGAAGCGCTGGTGCAGCTCCCCGGCGACGCAACCATGCTTTCCAGAGATCCAGGGCCCGCTGGGCCGCTCCGAGCTCTGCTGTCGTGCTACGACCGCCCGCTGGCCACGACGTCCACACTGGCCACCACCCCACCAGGAGGTAGGTTATGGGAATCGAACTCTCACAAGAGCAGCACGCAGTTCTGAAGGAGACCCGCGCGGTCGGGACCCCCGCGGAGTTTCAGGCCCTCCTCGAGCAGGCGCGCCCCGAGCTGGACCGCATCGTTCGTGAGGTCATGGAGCCGAGCCAGCCCATCTCGACCACGCTCACGGAGCTCCGGGATCTCTACCTGTCGGTCGTCCAGTACGAGGCGCCGCTCGCCAGCAAGGCGTACGGCCCCGAGCGCCGCGCGCTGCTCCGCGGCGCCATCCAGCTCCTCGACACGGCGAACCTCTGGTTCGGCGAGGGCAAGCGCACCGGCGCCTATCAGGTGCGATCGATCGAGCAGGTGCTCAAGGCGAGCCGGCCCTGGCGCGCGCGGCTCAAGGCGTTCGCCGACCAGGCGTTCGTCTTCGAGCCGGACGTCGCGGAGCAGTTCGCCGACGTGAACACGAGCGGCACCCTCGACGAGGAGGTCAGCGACCTCGGCATGCTCCTCCGGCTCGCCAGGCAGCACCAGGCCCGCCTGGCTCCGGTCGGCCTCACCGACGACTTCTTGCGCGAGGGGAGCGTCCTGCTCGACGAGGTGAGCGGCCGCGATCTGCTCGGCATCCTCGGCCTGCGGAACCGCGAAGAGGCGATGGCGCTCCGCAACTCCATCGTCACCTACGCCACGCTGCTCGGGTACGAGGCGCGCGCCGCCGGCGTCAACGCCTGCTGGGACATGCCCGAGGCGAAGCGCCGCTTCAGCGCCGCCTCGTTCCGCAACGCCCTGCGGAGGCTCCGCCCGAAGCGCCGCGGCAGCGCCGTCGCGCCGGAGGAGACGGCGCCGGCCGAGCCCGCTCCCGTCGAGTCGAAGCCGGTCGAGCCCAGGCCGGTCGAGCCCGCGCCGGTCTGAAGCGACCGAACGACCGCCCGGTCGATCATGAAGGCCGAGTGTATCGGCAGGCTGTAGAACGTCGCCAGGGCGGGGAAGTTCCAGACGACGCGGAAGCTCATCCGTCCTGCTCGCGGGCCAGCTCCTCCAGCGCCTGCGGCAGACGCTCGTGAGCGACGAGGCGCGCTCGGCCTGCCGCGATGTCGGCCAGGTCTTGCTCGAGCTCGGCGCGCTGCTCCGGCGTGAGCCTCTGCACTCGCGGCGCGCGGTCGATGGCCGCGAGGATGGGGTCGCTCGGCGAGGCATCGGGGCGGGTAGCCATGGATGCAGCGTGGATCGGAAGGGGGCAGGGGAGCAAGGGGGCGCGCGTCTGGGACATGCGACCCAGAGCGGCGGTCACCCGCACAGGAGACGGGCCCAGATCGGCGTTTTCGGCGCGGAAGCGCACTCCGGTGCGCTGAGCACCGAAAACGTCGAGATGGGCCCGGATCCGAAGCGGCTGCCCGCCGCTCTAGAACAGCTCGCCGATGCGGCGGAGGAAGCTCCCGCTCGAGTAGAGCACGCGCATGCCCTTCTTGAACCAGCCGTACGACGCCTCGGTGTAGGGGAACCACGTCGGGTCCTTCGACCCGAGCGCGACGCGATCCGCGTTGATGTGCTTCACGTCGCACATCTGCCGGAGCCCGTCCTCGCCCATCACCCGGCCGAAGCCGCTCTGCTTGATGCCGCCGAACGGCGCGTCGGGGAGGGCGCCGTTCAGGAGCACGTCGTTGACCAGCACGCTGCCCACCTGCAGGCGCTCGGCCAGCCGGCGGGCGTGATCCGTGTCCTCCGAGAAGACGTACGCGTTCAGCCCGAGGTGCGACTCGTTCGCGAGGCGGATCGCCTCCTCCTCGGTGGCGACCTGCATGAACGGCACGACCGGCCCGAAGATCTCCTCGTTCATCACCGTCATCGCGTGATCGCACCCGGCGAGGATCGTCGGCTCGAAGAACTGGCCCTGCCCGGGCACGCGCTTGCCGCCCGCCTTCACGCTCGCGCCCTTCTCGACCGCATCCTTGATGTGCCGCTCGGCCACGTCGATCTGCGGCGGGAAGATGATCGCCCCGACGTCCACGAACTCCCTGCCCGGATCGCCCTGGTTCAGCCCCCTCGTGATCTCGACCGTGCGCTCGAGCAGGCGGTCGTGGATCTCGCGGTGCGCGTAGACCCGCTCCACCGCGACGCAGACCTGCCCCGCGTTCGCGAAGCCGCCGAACACGATCGCCTGCGCCGTGCGCTCGACGTCCGCGTCCGCGCACGCGATGAGCGGCGCCTTGCCGCCGAGCTCCATCACGCACGGGATGAGGCGCTCCCCGCACGCGGCGGCGACCCGCCTGCCCGTGCTGACGCTGCCCGTGAAGACGAGCATCTGGATGCCGCTGTCGATGAGCGCCGCGCCGGTCGGCCCGTAGCCGGTGACGACCTGGAAGAGATCCTCCGGCATGCCCGCGCCGTCCCAGATCTCCTTCTGCTTGAGGGCGATGAGCGGCGTCACCTCGCTCGGCTTGAGCACGGCGGCGTTGCCCGTGATGACCGCCGCGAGCACGTCGCGCAGCGCCAGCTGGAACGGGAAGTTCCACGGCGAGATCACGCCGATGACGCCGCGCGGGGCGTAGTGGACCCAGCTGCGCCGGTGCTTGAAGAGGTGGAGCTTGATCTCGCGCGTCTCGAGCGCCTTCGGCGCGATGTCCGCGAAGTACGTCGCCATGTCCGCCGCGACCAGGACCTCGTGGAGGAGCGCCTCCTGCCGCGGCTTGCCGCACTCGCGCGACAGCAGATCGACGATCTCGTCGGCCCGATCGACGATGGCGTCGCGGAAGCGGAGGATCCGCTGGCTGCGCTCCTCGACGGGCAGCGCGCCCCACGCTTCCTGCGCGCGCCGCGCCCGGGCGACCGCGGCCCGCACCTCCTCGGCGCTCGTGTTCGGGACCTCCCCGAGGAGCTCCCCGGTCGCAGGCGCGTAGCTGCGGATCGTCTCGCCCCCGTGCCCGTTCACGCCAGGACCGCTGCCGTTGCCCCCGCTCGAGCGTTCGCTCACCACCTGACCCATGTTCGATCCCTCCGCTGCCGAGCCCCGCGTCGTGGCCGGACGGCCCCGCGGCTCGCTGCTCGGCGCCGGGACCCTACCCCTCCCGCGCAGGTACAGCAAATGAGCATTTGCCCTGTTTCACGGCAAATGCGCGCGGGATCGGCCCCCATCGTCCGCTGTTGCGCTGCGGACAAATGGTGAGCACACCGCGGCGGCGCCAGGGGGACCTGCGCTCGCAGCGGCGCCAGGGTGATCGGCGAGAGGGCTGCGCCGGTACGTCGGGGTGAGCCTGGTTGGCGTCTCGGGCGGACTCTCGGCATGACGTCGGCGAGAGGAGCCGGTATAGGCAGACCCCGACATGTTGGAACAACGAGAAGTCGATCTCATCACGGCCGTCGAGCATCCGGATCCGCACCACGTGCTCGGCCCCCACGAAGAGGAAGACGACCTGGTGGTCCGCGTCTTTCGTCCGGACGCCACCGAGATCACGGTGCTCCCGGGCGACCGGTCGCTCCCGAAGCTGCCGATGGAGCGCGTGGACCCCGCGGGCCTCTTCGAGGCGCGCTTCCCCGGCGTGTCCTACCCGAAGGAAGGCCGCTTCAAGTACCAGCTCGACCTGCGCTATCCGGACGGGAACGCCTCGGTCGAGCTGGATCCGTACGGCATGCCGCCCACGCTCGGCGACATCGACCTTCACCTCCTCGCCGAGGGGAGGCACTGGGAGCTCTACCGCGTCCTCGGCGCGCACGTGCGCGAGGTGGACGGCGTCGCCGGCACGGCGTTCGCGGTCTGGGCCCCGAACGCGCGGCGCGTGAGCGTCGTCGGCGACTTCAACCACTGGGACGGCCGCCGCCACGCCATGCGCCGGATGGGCGAGGGCTTCTGGGAGCTCTTCATCCCCGGCGTCGGCGAGGGCGCGCTCTACAAGTACGAGATCAAGACCCCGGCGGGTCACATCACCGTGAAGAGCGATCCGCTCGGCCAGGCGATGGAGCTCAGGCCGGCCACCGCGTCGCGGGTCACCACGAGCCGCTACACGTTCCAGGACGGCGCGTGGATGCGCGATCGCGGCCAGCTCGACTCCCGCAAGAAGCCGATCGCGATCTACGAGGTCCACCCCGGCTCCTGGCGCCGCGTGCAGGGCGAGGGCCCGCCGTACGAGCACGGGACGCGCTGGATGACCTACCGCGAGCTCGCCGACCACCTCGTCGAGTACGTGGCCGAGCTCGGCTTCACGCACATCGAGCTGATGCCGGTCATGGAGCACCCCTTCGACGGCTCGTGGGGCTACCAGGTGGCGGGCTACTACGCCCCGACCAGCCGCTACGGCGATCCCGACGACTTCCGCTACTTCGTCGACCGGTGTCACCAGAAGGGGATCGGCGTGATCCTCGACTGGACCCCGGCGCACTTCCCGAAGGACGCGTGGGCGCTCGGCCGGTTCGACGGCACGGCGCTCTACGAGCACCTCGATCCGCGGCTCGGCGAGCACCGCGAGTGGAACACCTACATCTTCAACTACGGCCGGCACGAGGTCCGCAACTTCCTCGTCGCCAACGCCCTCTACTGGCTCGACGAGTTCCACGTCGACGGCCTGCGCGTCGACGCTGTCGCCTCGATGCTCTACCTCGACTACGCCGCGGAGGGCGGGGACTGGGTGCCGAACCGGTACGGCGGCCGCGAGAACATCGAGGCGATCGACTTCATCCGGGAGCTGTCGAACCGGGTGCACGAGCGCTTCCCGGGCGCGGTGCTGTGCGCGGAGGAGTCCACCGCGTGGCCGTCGGTGACCCACGCGACGTACGTCGGCGGGCTCGGCTTCGACTTCAAGTGGAACATGGGGTGGATGCACGACACGCTCGACTTCTTCAAGCACGAGCCCATCCACCGCGCCTTCCACTACCACCAGCTCACGTTCGGGCTCATCTACGCCTTCTCCGAGAAGTTCCTGCTGCCGCTGAGCCACGACGAGGTCGTTCACCTCAAGCGAGCGCTGCTCTCGAAGATGCCCGGCGACTACTGGCAGATGCTGGCGAACCTGCGCGTGCTCTACGGCTACATGTGGGCGCACCCGGGCAAGAAGCTGCTCTTCATGGGCGGCGAGATCGGCCAGTTCGCCGAGTGGAGCGAGAAGACGGAGCTCGACTGGGGCCTCCTGTCCGTCCCTGCGCACGCCGGGCTGAAGCGGCTGCTCACGGACATCAACGCGCTCTACAAGAAGTACCCGGCCATGTACGAGCTCGACGACGAGCACCACGGCTTCCGGTGGATCGACTGCACCGACACGATGCAGACCGTGATCTCGTTCATCCGCTACGGGGACGGCGCCGGAGACCAGATGTCGCCCTCGGGCGTGCACGTCGTGTTCGTCGGCAACTTCACGCCGGTCCCGCGCCACCAGTACCGCATCGGCGTCCCGCCGGCCGATGCCTACCTGGAGGTGCTCAACACCGACGCGGCCGAGTACGGCGGCAGCGGCGTGGGCAACATGGGCCGTGTCCAGGTCGAGGACGTCCCCTGCCACGGCTTCCCACAATCCATCGTGCTGACGCTCCCGCCGCTCGCGGTGCTCTGGCTCGTCCCCGAGCGCCACGCGTAGCCCCGAGGCTCCCCTGTGACGCGGCGCGGCCCGAGCGCCTCGCCGCGCCCCCGCCGCCAGCCCGCACGCGGGGGCGCCGGCCCATCTCACCCTCTCTGACGTGCTCGCCCCTGGAGCGATGAGGTGCGTCCCCTCCGTTCGGGTCGGAACGCTCCTGTCTCGGTCTCCGTGTGATTGACGCGGAGGCGGGCCGCTCCCCTGAGCGAGCTTGCCCGCTGGATTGCTCGACCGGGGCAGGCCACCGCGGTGATCCGCGGCCGGGTGTCACGTTCGAAACGTCCTTGCGTCAAGATCCCAGATTCTTTATTAAGGAAATTCCGCATAGCGGTAGCGGCGCTTTGCTTGTCGCAGCGAATGCACGGAG
This sequence comes from Sorangium sp. So ce1153, assembly GCF_051521595.1. Lineage (NCBI taxonomy): Bacteria > Pseudomonadati > Myxococcota > Polyangiales > Polyangiaceae > Sorangium > Sorangium sp. So ce1153. The sequence continues at coordinate 7,732,796 of NZ_CP150361.1, read as the reverse complement.
GTGGGGGGTGAGGCTTGTCCAGGCGGCGCCGTTTCTCTGTCCGGGGCTCGGGCACGCGCGTCCCGTCGAGCTGCCTCCGCCGCATCGCGGTCGATCGTGGTGCGCTGTCCGCTGGTCTCTGGGGTCTTACGTTCGCTTGGATTGACTGGCTTGCATCGAGCAAAGGCGGGGTTCTTGAATGGTGAACAGCAACGACAAGCTCCTCGGTCAGGTGAAGGCGACGGCCACCCAAGGGGGCTCGTCGCGCTTCCTGTCGCAGCCGCCCCCCGCCTCCTGGACGGGACCTGAGTCCGCGCGAGGGGGGGAGGTCCGCAGGGTCCTTGTCATCGACGACAACCCCGCCATCCACCGCGACTTCCAGAAGCTCCTCTGTCCCGACTCCGGGGCAGCGTCGGACCTCGACGCGCTCGACGCGGCGATCTTCGGGGCGCCCGCGGCGACCGCGAGGACCACGTTCCAGGTGGACGGCGCCTGCCAGGGCCAGGAGGGCTTCGACAAGGTCCGGCGGATGCAGCGGAGCGGCCAACCCTACGCCCTGATGTTCGTCGACATGCGGATGCCGCCGGGCTGGGACGGCATCGAGACGATCGAGCGGATCTGGTGCGAGTGTCCGGACATCGAGGCGGTGATCTGCAGCGCCTACTCGGACTACTCGTGGCACGACGTGATCCGGCGCCTGAAGCGGCCCGAGCTGCGGCTCCTGAGCAAGCCGTTCGAGAGCAAGGACGTGCTCGAGCTCGCCTGGTCGCTCACGTCCCGCTGGCTCCGGCGGAGCTCCTCTGTCCGCCGGTAACTCCTGATCTGGCGTCCTCTGGCTCAGGGCCCCTCCGGACCCGCTCACGAGGAGCACCAGGAGGAAACCTCGTCAGACGCTCAAAGCCGATGGGACCGCGGCCTCGGCGCCGCGCCGCCGCGGCGGCGTCCTAGTCCGCCTCCGCGGGCGGCGCCGCCTCGCCCCGCCGCGACCGCCTCGGCAGCCACATGTCCACGGTGGAGACGACCGCCATGGCGCCGAGCGACAGCAGCATGGCCACGCCGGAGATCGGCATCAGCGCCGCGGCGCCGGGCGCGCCCCGGATGAGCCACGGCGCCGCGATGTGCAGCCCGCTCGCGGCGACCGCCGCCACGACGCCCGCGGTGTGCAGCCACGACGGCAGCCGCGCCAGCAGCCAGAGGTGCGCGAGGATCAGCACGTAAACCGGCACCGAGAAGAGGTGGAAGTGCGTCACCTCGAGCAGCTTCCGCTCGGAGATCTGCTCGACGAGGACCCGCGGCGCCTCCTGCGTCGCGGGGAGCTCGAGCTCCGGGCCGAGGTCGAGCGCCGGTTCGTCAGCTGCGGCGGCCGCGGCGGGCGCCTGCGTCGGGGCAGGCGGCGGCGCGACCGCGGGCGCGCCTGCGTAGTACCCCGCGGAGCCCGCGTCCTGGACCATCGCCCCGTAGAGGCGCCACGACACGAGCAGCCCGACGAGCGACGCGACGGTGAACGCCGTGTACAGGAGCTTCGCGCCCAGCGAGAGCGACCGCAGCCGCCCCGCCGCCGCGGAGAAGTCCCTCACAGCCCGCCGCGCTTCAGCGCCAGCTGGAGGACGAGCGCGTCGCGCTTCACGCCGAGCGCCACGGAGCGGGACGAGATGGACGCGCCCGACACGATGTCGATGTCCTTGCCCGCGGTGATCGGGTCGCTCGCCGTCTTGCCCTGGAACTGGGCGCGGAAGCGATCGCCGCGGACCTCGTCGCCGTACGCCTCGCGGTACTCCAGGATCTCGATCCGCTCCACCGCGCCGGCCGTCGAGAACTTCACGGCGAAGTCGATCGGCTCGTGCATCCCCTTCTCCTCGTCCTTGATCGCGTAGCCGTCGGTCTTGCCGTCGGACTCCGCGACGTACACCACCCACTCGCGCTTGATCGGCGCGCCGAGGCGCTTGCCGATGTCCTGCGCCTCCGCGTCGCTCAGGACGACCTTGCGGTACCCGACCTTCTTCGAGCTCGCGAAGAAGCTCTTCAGGACCGCCGGGACCGTCCAGTACGTCGCGCCGTGGGCAGGGAGCGCCGCGAGCAGGAACGCGAGCGCCCCGGCGGCGGTGAAGTGGGCAGTGCGGAAACAGGAAGAACGCATCAAAGCTCCGACGAAACTGTCACTCATGAAAGTCAAAGTCAACACGGTTCGCGCCGCGGATCGCGGCTGTCGGCGTTCGTGGCGCCCGTGGCGACTGAGGCGACTGAGGCGACTGAGGCGACTGAGGCGACTGAGGCGACTGAGGCGCGCGCGCGCGCGCCTCAGTCGCGCACCTGCACGTCGAGGTAGCGCTCGGCGTCGAGCACCCACGCCTCCGGGCTGCGGCCGGCCTCGACGTGCGCCACCGCGTCGGCCGCGATCGCGGCGCAGTGGTCCAGGTTGCAGTGCAGGAAGAGCGCCTGGCGCCCGAAGGGGAGCACGCCGAGCGCGGCGGCGCGGCGCATGGCCGCGCGCCAGTCGCGCAGCCAGCCGCGCCGGTAGAGCGGGTACACGCCCGGCACGAAGCGCTGCCGGGCCTCGATCGGCGCGACGCCGGGCGGGGCGATGCCCGCGCGCACGAGCTGGTCGAGCAGCGCCTCCAGCGGCTGGCCCGCGGCGAAGTCGCGCCCGCGGCCCCAGGCGCCCTCGGGGATCTCGACGCAGAGCACCGTCTCGCCCGGGCGGCGGAGATCGGGCGCGTAGTTCTGGAGCTCGGAGACGCGGCCGAACCAGAAGCGCGGGTCGGGGCAGTAGTACGTCTCCGGCGCGCCGAGCCGCTCGCGCGGGTAGGCGAGGTAGACGAGGTAGAGGCCGCGGTGCTCGAGGCGCGCGTCGGGCACGAGGTCCACGAGGTCGCCCGCGAACAGGGCGGGCGCCGCGCCGGCGCGCGCGCTCGCGCTCGCCGCGGCGAGGTCGAAGGCGGTCCCGCACTCGGCCCTGACGCCGGACTCGGCGAGCCGCGCCTCCAGGTACGCGATGATCGACGAGATGCCGCCCGGCGGGTAGACGAACCGCGCGAGGTCCGCGGCCGCGCCGCCGCGCGCGCGGGCGAGCCCCTTGAAGAGCGCGAGGGGGCTCGTCGTGCTGATCCGCTTCTTCGCCACGGTCTGGGACAGCTCGGACGGCGGGATGCCCCAGACCTTCTCGGCGTACGGCCGGTAGAACGACGCGTACGCCGCTGCCCCGACGCGGTCGCGCACGAACCGCTCGAAGCCGACGTCCTCGCCCGCGATCGCGCGGTCGTGCTCCCAGCGGGCGAAGGCCGCGCGGCGGCCGCGCTGCGCCGCGAAGCCGAGGCTCATCGCGGCGCCGGCGCGGAGGCCGAGCGCGCGCAGGAGCGAGGGCGCGCTCGGAGGGTAGGGGACGTGGCGCCCGCCGAGCACGAGCACCCCGCGCCGCGGGCGCGTGAGGAACGGGGAGCGGGCGTGCACCTCGCGGAAGAGCGGCTGCTCCAGGGCGGCCGGGTGGAGCCGGTGCGACCCGAGATCGCACGGCAGCCCGCGGAACACCTCGGCGCCCGCGAGCCCGCCGGGGCGCGCCGCGCGCTCCAGGAGGCGCACGCGCCGGCCGGCCCGCGCGAGCAGCAGGGCGGCGTACAGGCCGGAGATGCCGGCGCCGACGACGAGGCGCTCGGGCCCCGCGGCGTCTGGGCGGAGTGACATGGTGAGCCGTCGGTCCGCGCTCAGTACATGAACCCGAGACCGAGGTTGAGCTGCGTCTGGTCGAAGCCGAGCGCGCGATCGCGCAGCTGGTAGTCGGCCTTCACCACGACGCCCTGGGTCGGGCGGTACGAGGCGCCGAGCGTGAGCTCGCGGACGTCGTACGAGGCGTTCGCCGCGTAGCCCTCGGGCACCGCGGACTGCGTGTCGTACGCCTCGAGGCGCGCGAAAGGCAGGAGCTCGTGGCCGAGGCCGAGCGGGCGGAGCACGTCGAAGGCGGCCTCGACATAGCCGCCGCGGATCCGGGCGCCGACGGGGCTCGTGGGGTCGATGAAGTTGGGCGCGCCGCTCTCGTTGAACGAGACCATGAGGGCGCGCGCCTCGGGGAGGTGCCACTCGGCGAAGAGCGCCCGCGCCTCGAGGCCGCTCCTGCGCCAGCGCGCGTCGAGCGACCAGCCGATCACCGGGATCGTGAGGTCCACCGGGGTGCCGTCGCGGAGGAAGAACTCGCCGTCGCCGTTTGGGCCTGCGTCGCTCGCGTACACCGAGGCGCCGGCGATGACGCCGAGCAGCGGCTCCGCCTCGACGCGCGCGACGAGAGCCCACGCGTTGGCGCGGGCGAGCGCGCCGTTCTGGCGCCCGCCGGCGAGCCCGCCCGCGCGGAAGCCGAGCGGATCGAGGCCGGTCATCGCGTAGGCCTCGAAGCGCAGCCAGTCGAGCGGCTGGCCGAAGGCGCCGATCGCGATCTCGCGCCACGTGGAGGGGATGACGACGGTGTCCACCTTGGGCCGGACGACGCCGTGGAACACCGGCGGCTCGTGCCACTGGTTGATGATCCCCATCGGGACGAGCACGAGGCCGGCGCGCAGGCCGAGCGCGCGGCCCGAGACGTTCCACTCGAGGTAGGCCTGCTCGAGCTCCGCGGCGCCGGGGCAGCTCGCGCAGGAGAGCGAGTGCTCCACCTCGAGCTCGACGTAGGAGCGGATGTCGCTCGTGAACTCGTGCGCCACGAAGAGCACGAGCCGGGGGATGTCGGCGACCCACGCGCGCTCGCCCTCGCGGCCCGTCGTGGTGCCGCGGACCTGCACCTCGCCGTAGCCGCCGATGGAGGTGTTGCTGGCGCTCGCCCCGGCGCTCCGGAACCGCTGCTCGGTCAGGCCGCGCGCGAGCTCGTGCTCGGGGGCCTCGCCGGCGCCCAGGCTGACGGCGGGCTCCTGCGCCTCGCGCGGCGGCTCGGCGTGCTCGGGGGGGAGATCGAGGACCGGGCCGTCGGCCGCGGGCGCAGGGGCCGCCGTGGGCTGCGCGGCCGCCGCTGGCGCGGGCGGCGCCGCCGGCTGAGGAGCTGGCGGAGGCGGATCCGCGGGCGGAGGGGCCGGCGCAGGTGGAGGCGGCACCGCGGGCGGAGGCGGCGCCGCGGGCGGAGGGGGCGCCGCGGGCTGCGGCGCCGCCGCTGGCGGGGGCGGCACCGCAGGCTGCGCGGCCGCCGGGGTGGCGGCGGCGAGGGACAGCAGCAGCGACGCGCTGAGGGCGGCGCCCGCAGAGCGAGGCCACGGGGACGAGATCGCTTTCATCGAGGGGGACCGAGCGCCCGGCGAGGCGCTCGGCAGGGCGGGAGTCTTCGCGCCCTTGAAAAGGGAGGTCAACATCGTTTTCAGCGGGAGGGCACGCCGCCCGGCGAGCGGGCGCGCCGCTTCAGCGAGCGGGCGCGCCGCTTCAGCGAGCGGGCGCGCCGCCCGGCGAGCGCGACGGCACAAGGCCGGCCGGCGGCGCAGCGGGCACCGCTTCGAGCAGGGCGAGGTCGCTCCAGAGCGCGTCGACGTAGCGGGAGCGAGGGCGCGCGAAGCGGATCGAGATCGCATAGCCCCGGCCGGCGAGCGCGTCGCGCGCCTCCCGCGAGAGCGCCTCGCTGGTGAGGAGCGCGCCGCCGGGGCCGGCCTGCTCGACGGCGCGGACGAGGCCTTCGTCGCTGCGGACGCGCACCGGCTGGCGGCCGGGCGCGCCCTCCTGGATCATCCGGTCGAGGTCGCGCGTGAGCACCGGGCGCTGCTCGGCGCCTTCGTCGCGGAGGAAGCTCACGATCGCGGCCGCCGGCGAGGGCGCCCGGTGCTGGCGCGCGAGGGAGAGCGCGTCGGTGAGCCACTCTGCCGCGAGCGCCGCGACGAGGAAGGCGGGCGCCGCGGCCAGGAGCGCGCGCAGGCGCGGCACGCGCGCCGCGGCCGCCGGGATCGCAGGCGAGAGCGACGCGGCGCCGGCGGCGAGGGCGACGACGAGGAGCGGGACGAGCGGGAGCCAGTGCCGCGGCTTGTAGGCGATGTTCTGCCCGAGGAGCGCCCAGAGGAAATAGGCGAGCGCGGAGGCCCAGAGCTCGGGCTGCTCGCGCGCGGCGCGCGCCGCGCGCTGGAGGGGCACGGCGAGGAGCGCCGCGGCGCCGAGGAGCGCGAGCAAGGGCGGCGCGCCGAGCCACCGCGCCGCGGGCGCGTCCGGCCAGGCCCCCCCGAGGCCGTTGGCCCAGAGGCCCCAGACGACGCCGTGGAGGCGATCGAGCGGCGACGAGACGGTGATCGCCGTCCCTCCCCAGCGGGTGAAGTGCCCGATCCCCTGGACCCACGTCGTCGCGACGAGCTCGCGCGGCGTCGCGATCAGCACGAGCGGCACGAGCCACGCGAGCACGCCGGTCGCGAGGTCGCGGCCGCGCGCGAGCCACGCGAGGCGGCCGCCCTCGCCGCGGGCGATGACCGCGAGGCAGGCGAGCGCGAACGGGAAGTACGAGAGCCGGACGCCTAGCCCGACGCCGAGCAGCACGAGCGCGCACGTGCGCGTGCGCGCGACGCGCGTCTCGGGCGACGCCGCTCCGGGCGGCGCTGGGGAGTCGGCTCCGGCCGCGGGGTGGAGGCGCCGAGCGCGCGCGCAGAGCCAGAGCGCCGCGGTGGTCACGGCGGTGCCGGCCATGTCGCTGAGGAGCTTCTCGGACGACAGCCACAGGAACGGCGACGCGAGCGCGAGGACCCCGGCGAACACGGCGGCGCGCCGCCCGGCGACGGCGTGCGCGAGCAGGGCGGTGAAGGCGACGGTGGCCGCGCCCGACGCGGCGCTGACGAGGGCGAGCGCCTCGCGCGGCGCCGCGCCGAGCAGCGCGAGCGCCTTCGCCGCGGCGATGAACACGGGGTAGTAGGGCGCGTGCGGGCGGAGCTCGCTCACGTCGAAGCGCTCGACGCCGAGCGCGAACCGGAGCGCGTCGATGTCCTCGTCGTGATCGACGCGGAACAGCAGGCGGGAGGCGAGCGCGGCGGCGGCCAGCGCGGCGAGCGCGAGGACGTCGCGCCGCTCCCCCCTCACGACCCCGAGCCGGAACCCGATCCGGGCGCGTGCGTCGGCGCGCCGCAGTCCGGCTGCTCCGCGCCGGTGCCCGCGTCGACGATCGCGCCCGAGCCGGATCCCGAGCCGGGCAGCGGCGCCGCGGGGGTGTCGCACTGATCGAACAGCTCCTCGCCCGCGTAGTCGAGGCACGCGGTCGCGAGCGAGACGAACACGAACGTGATGCCCGTCACCACGAAGGCGGTGCGGAGCGATGCCCAGGAGCCCAAGCCGGCCACGCAAGCACCGTGCCGCTGACGCAAATGACTGTCAAGCGCGCGTGTCGCGCGCGCGGCGTCGGCGTCGCGGCGCGTGGCTTCGCGCGTTTTTTGCTTTTCCTGGCGCGCCGCGCGTAGGGTCGCGCGCATGGAGTGGCTCGAGTCGATGCACCGCATCCGCGCGCTCAAGCTGGAGCTCGCGCGGATGGATCCGCGGCGGGGGATGCCGATCGCGCCCCCGGCGGGAGCGTCCGAGGCAGCGATCGCCGGCGTCGAGCGTCGCCTCGGGATGCCGCTGCCGCGGAGCTACCGGGAGCTGCTCTCGCGGCACGACGGCTGGCCGCAGCTGTTCGAGGGAGCGAGCTTGCTCGGCGTGCGCGCGCTCGCGCGCGGCTCGTACATGGATGTCGGGCGGATGGTGCTCGAGCACTGCGAGGGCGAGGGGACGCGCGGCGCTGGCGAGCGCGATCTCGCGCCGGCGACGGTGCGCCGCCGCCACGGCGCGCGGAGCGCCCTCGTGCCGTTCGGCATCGACGCGGCGGCCGAGACCGTCTTCGCCTGGGATCCGGAGGCGACGGGGCCTGACGGCGAGCTCGAGGTCATCCTCTGGACGAACGACGTCGGGCTGCGCCTCTCGGGCTTCCCCGAGCTGCTCGACATGGTGAAGGACATGCTCGCCGCGGAGCTCGACGACCGCCGCCAGCGGGCCGCCGCGCAGCTCGATCTGACGCCGCGCCTGCGCGCCGCGGTCGCGCCGAGGAGCCGCCCGCGCGCGGTGGCGGTGCCGCTCACGCCTGCGCCTCGCTCGCTCGCGAGGAGCGCGCTCACGGGCTGAGCAGCCGGTTGTTTCCGCGCGTGGCGTGGGACGTGATGTACTAGGCGGAGCATGACGGAAGCCCACCAGCAGCAGCGCTACCGGGTCGTCGAGCGCCTCGCTTCGGGCGGCATGGCCGAGGTCTTCCTCGCGGAGAGCGCGGGGATCGAGGGGTTCAAGAAGCAGGTCGCGATCAAGCGCGTGCTCCCGCACCTCAGCGAGAAGAAGCGCTTCATCGCCATGTTCCTCGACGAGGCGCGGCTGTCTGCGCACCTCTCCCACTCGAACGTCGCGCAGGTGTTCGACATCGGCGTCGGCGACAACGCGTACTTCATCGTGATGGAGTACGTGGACGGCGCCGACCTGAAGGCAGTCCTCGAGTCGATGCGCAAGGCGGGCCGGACCCTCCCTGTCGAATCCGCCGTGTTCATCACGGCGAAGCTCTGCGAGGGGCTCACGTACGCCCACGAGCTCAAGGCGGCCGACGGGCACCCGCTCAAGATCGTGCACCGGGACATGTCGCCCCCGAACGTGCTCATCACCAAGTACGGTGAGGTGAAGATCGTCGACTTCGGCCTCGCCAAGGCGACGAGCCAGCTCGAGAAGAGCGAGGCGGGCATCATCAAGGGCAAGTTCAGCTACCTCTCGCCCGAGGCCGCCCAGGGCTTGGAGGTCGATCACCGCACCGACATCTTCGCCGTCGGCGCCATCCTCTGGGAGATGCTCGCCGGGAAGCGGCTCTTCCTCGGCGACACCGACTACCAGACCGTCAAGCTCGTGCAGCAGGCGCAGATCCCGCCGCTCTCCGAGATCCACAAGGGGGTCCCCCCCGAGCTCGATCGCCTCATCGCCCGCTCGCTGGCGCGCGAGCCGGGCGATCGCTACAGCTCGGCGCGCGAGTTCGGCCGGGATCTCACGACCTTCCTGTACAGGTTCGGCCGGCCGGTCAGCGCCTACGACATCGCCGAGCACGTCCGCAGCGCCATGGCGCTCCGCAGGCGCGCTCCCGCGTCGGAGAAGGCGTCGTTCATCGACAGGCTCATCGAGGAGACCCTGCTCGAGTTCACGTCGCTCCCGGACGACAAGGCGGCGCCGAGCACCGCTCGGCTGAACGAGCCGCTCAAGATCTCCGCCTTCGAGGACATCGGCAAGTGGGCCGACGAGATCAAGGTCTCGGCGCCTGGGGAGGACCTCATGCGGCGGTCCCTCGCCGCGGTGTCGGTCGAGGCGGGCAACCTGGCGGCGCTCGAGGAGCCGGAGCTGATCGCTCCCCCCGCGACGTTGCCGGCCGCTCCGCCGCGCGCGCCGTCCACGACTGCAGAGCCGCCGCGCGCGCCGTTCGCGCCCGCCGTGCCGCGCGCGCCGTTCCAGGCCGCGGAGCCGCCGCGCGCGCCGTTCCCGGCCGCGGAGCCGCCGCACGCGCCGTTCGCGCCCGCGGAGCCGCCGCTCGGGCCGGTCGAGAGGAGGGCCGAGCCGACCCTGGCTTCCCCGCAGCACGCGCCCGCGCCGCAGCGCCCTGCGCCGCCCCCGCCCGCGGCGGCGCCGCTCGCCGTGGCCCCGCCGCGCGACCTGGACCTGGAGCCGGCGCCTGCGTTCCGGTCAGGCGGCGGCGCCGTGAAGGCGGTGCTGCTCGTCGCCGCGCTGGCGGTCCTCGCCGCGGGCGCGTGGCTCGGCGGCCTGATCCCGCACTGACCCCCGCCGACCCGGCGACAGCCGGGCGGCCTCCGAGGCGCCCGCTCGACGGCCGCGCTGCACGCACTGCAGGCGCGGCCGGCGTCGTCGCGCGCCCGGCGCCCTACGCGTTCCCCTCCGCCTCGTCGTCGTCGTCGTCGTCCTGCTCCTCGAGCTGCCGCTCGAGCTTCTCGATCTCCTCGTCCTCGTCGTCGGCCGTGGAAGGCGCGGCGCGCCCTTCCTGGAGCGCCTTCTGGCGGGCCTTTTCGGCGGCGGCGCGGGCCTGGGCGACCTTCTGGAGGATGGCGGGCTTGGGCGCCATCATCAGCGTCATCGTGCGCTGCTCCATCATCGGGCGCACCTCGACGTTCGCGATCTCCTCGCAGTGCTGGACGATCCAGTCGAGCTGCTCCTGCGCCTTCTCCGGGTGCGTGATCTCGCGGCCGCGGAAGCGCACGGTGAACTTCACCTTGTGACCTGCGCCGAGGAACCGGTGCGCAGCCCTGGTCTTGAACTCGAGATCGTGGTCATCCGTCTTGGGACGGAGCTTGATCTCCTTGATCTCCACCACACTCTGCTTGCGCTTCGCCTCGCGGGCCTTCTTCTTCTCGTCGTACTTGTACTTGCCGAAGTCGAGGATCTTGCAGACCGGAGGATCCGCCTTCGGGTTGACCTCGACGAGGTCGAGCCCCTTCTCCTGTGCCCGGCGCAGCGCCTCGTGGGTCTGCATGATGCCGAGCATCTCGCCATCATCGCCGATGACGCGGATCTCCGGGACGCGGATGCGCTGGTTGATGCGGATCTGCGGCCCCCGCTGGGCCTGCCGAGGGTCGAAGCGTCTCATCGCCATGTGATATTTCGCTGCCTCCTTGTGTTCTGTGATTCTGAAAGCGACGGACCGCCGCTGCGCGACCGATCCCGGTCGCGGCGACCATCACGGTGCCAATGTCGCCCGACTCCGCGCCGCAGGCAACGGCAGCAAGCACGACAGCCGCTGCGTCGAACGGGCGCGCCGGAGCCCGGGACCACCGGGCTCGACAGGGGGGCGGGGAAGGGGCCTGCCGGCGAGAGGATCCGGCCGGAACGGCAGGTCACGAAGTCGATTCGCGCACAGCGAGGCGAGGGGGCTTCGCCTCTGCGGCGAGCCGGTCGGCGAACTCCTCGAGCGGCATCGCCCCGAGGTCCTTGTTCAGATCGCGCGACCGGGGGGCGACCTTGCGGCCCTCGGCCTCCTTGTCGCCGACCACGACCACGTACGGGACGCGCGTCAGCCGCGCGGCCCGGATCTTGGCGCCGAGCTTGTCGGAGCTGAGGTCGGCCCTCGCCCGGAGCCCGCGGCTCCGGAGGTGAGCGACGACCTCCTGCGCGTAGGCGGCCTGCTTCTCGCTGACCGTGACGACGACCGCCTGCTCCGGGGCGAGCCAGGACGGGAACGCGCCCCCGATGTGCTCGAGGTACACCGAGAAGAACCGCTCGAGCGAGCCGAGGATCGCCCGGTGCAGCATCACGGGGCGGTGGGCGCCGCCGTCGGCGCCGGTGTACTCGAGCTCGAAGCGGTCGGGCAGCGCGTAGTCCACCTGGATGGTGCCGAGCTGCCAGCTCCGGCGCAGCGCGTCCTCGACGTGGAACTCGAGCTTCGGGCCGTAGAACGCGCCCTCCTCGGGCGCGATCTCGAAGGGGAGGCTGGCCTGCTTCAGCGCGTCCGCGAGCGCCCCCTCCGCGGCGTCCCATTGCGCGTCGGTGCCGATGCGCTTCTTGGGCCGGGTCGCGAGCTTGATGTCGATCTTGGCGAAGCGGAACGCCGCGTACACCTCCAGCAGGAGGCGCAGGAACGCCTGGATCTCGCCCTGCATCTGCTCCGGGGCGCAGAAGATGTGGGCGTCGTCCTGGCAGAAGCTCCGCACCCGGGCGAGCCCGTGGACGACGCCGCCGCGCTCGTACCGGTGGAGCCGCCCGAAATCGGCGAGCCGCCACGGCAGCTCGCGGTAGCTGCGCCGCCGCTGCCCGAAGATGAGGCAATGGCTCGGGCAGTTCATCGGCTTCTGCGCGAGCCGCTCGAGCTCCGCGAGCTGCTCCAGGACCGCGGCGTCGCGCTTCTTGTCCGCTTCCTTGTAGACCGCCGCGTCCGCCTCGCCGGGGGAGACGCCGAGCCGGAGCGCGAGCCGCGCCGCGTCGAGGTGCTCCGCCGTGACGGGCAGGTACATGTTCTCGCGGTAGTTCGGCAGGTGACCGCTCGTGTCGAACAGCCGCTTGTCGAAGATCTGCGGGGTGATGACCTCCTCGTAGCCGTAGTCGACGTAGAGGTCGCGCATGTACTGGACGAGCGCGTTGTAGACCTGAGCGCCGCGCGGCAGGAGGAACGGCATCGCCGGCGCGTACTCGTGGAACATGAAGAGCTCGAGCTCTTTCCCGAGCTTCCGGTGGTCGCGCTCCTTGGCCTCGGCGAGGAGCTTCAGGTGCTCGTCGAGCGCCGCCTGGCTCGGGAACGCCGTGCCGTAGATGCGCTGGAGCATCGGGTTGCGCTCGTCGCCGCGCCAGTACGCGCCCGCCACGCTGACCAGCTTGAGGGCCTGGAGCACCGAGGCGTCCGGCACGTGCGGGCCCTCGCAGAGGTCGACCCACTCGCGCTCGCCGTCGCTGTGGCGGTACAGCGAGACGTCCTCGCCCGGCGGGATCGCGTCGATGAGCTCGCGCTTGTACGTCTCGCCCATCTGCGCGAAGAGCTCGTGCGCCGCCTCGCGGTTCACCACGTCGCGCCGGAACGGGCGGCCCGCGGCGATGATCTCGCGCATCTTCGCCTCGATCTTGGCGAGATCCTCGTCCGTGAAGGGGCCGGTCGGCTTGTCGAAGTCGTAATAGAACCCCGCGTCGATGGCGGGGCCGATCGTGACCTTCGTGCCCGGGAAGAGGCGCTGCACGGCGTCGGCCATGATGTGCGCCGTCGAGTGCCGGATGATGCGAAGGCCGTCCGGATCGCTCGTTCGCACCGGCTCGATGCGGGTCGAGCCGTCGCGCTGGAAGGGCGTGTGAAGATCGAGGAGGCGCCCGTTGACGCGGGCGCCGATGACAGTGCGGTCCTTGGCGATGTCGTCGGCGAGAGCCTCGCGCACCGTGGTGCGGGCCGCCGAGGCGGCCTGGGCTGTCTGATCGAGGGCCATGAAACCTCGCAGGCTAGGTCTCCTGCTGATTTGTAGGCGCGGCCGGTTTCGAACCGGCGACCCCTACCGTGTCAAGGTAGTGCTCTACCACTGAGCTACGCGCCTATGTCCCGCTCGCTCGGCGCGGGGGCCGACGAAACGGAGAGCGCCTCCTAGCAAGGGGGTAAGAGTCCGTCAAGCGATTCGTTCTTCGCGATCGCTTTTCACCGCGAGTCACCGCGAGATCGGGCGCCCGTGACCGGAACTCGCGATCGCGCCGGTGCGGCCTGACAGGCGGCGACGCCAGACGGCGCCCGGCGCAGGGTCGCTCCCCGACGGACGTCACGCGCCGCCCATCGCGCGCCACGCCAGGCGAGCGCGCTGCGCCGCGCCGCCACGGCGGTCCACTTCTCCAACGTACGTCTTACGTCCAGAAACGGGCGCCTCGATCGCTGCGTCGCTTCAGGCCGGTCGCTGCGCGGATCCGATCGCGCTCGCGCTTGACCTCGCGTGCGGCTCGGGCGACGAACGGCTGGATGGCAGGACCTGACGGTCTGGGCTCACCGCCGGATCCGGCGGCGGTGATCGCGTATGTCGAGGTGGCCGCGGGGTGCGCGCTCTTCGCGGCCCACGCGGCGGTGCCGGGCGATCTGCCGATCGAGCGCGCCGCGAGCGCCGTCGACGCCATCCGCGGCGCCGCGGCGCGCGCGCGCGCCGGGCAACGGGCGAGCGTCGTGCTGGGCGCCCACGAGCTCGTCGGGGCCCTCGCCGCGCTGGGCGAGGCGGCCGCGGTGCGGACGCCGGTCACCGTGCACGTCATCGAGCGGCGCGGCGGGCTCGCCGTGGGGCGCGACGAGCTCGCGCCGGCCCTCGACATCGGCGCGGGGGTGCTCGTGACCTGGAGCAACCAGGAGGCGGCCGACATGGCGCTCGTGGCGCGGCGCGCCGCCGAGGACAGCGAGACGCCGTTCCTGCACCTCGTCGACGCGCTGCCGTCGGACGTGGCCGCCCTCGGCGGGGCGCGCGATCTCGCCGCGCGCTTCCTCGGCTCGGAGCGGACCCCGCCGACCTTCACCGACATATCGCCCGGCGAGAGCGACGGCGACGGGGGCCCGCGCCCGCAGGGCCGCGGCGTGGTCCGCAAGCGGGCCGAGCGGAGCTTCTGCGCGCGCGTGCCGTTCGCGCTCACCAGCGCGATGCGGGAGCTCTGCGAGCTGACCGGGCGGTCGCTCGGCGCGATCGAGCGCGTCGACACCGCCGACGCGGAGGAGATCATGGTCGTCATGGGCTGCGCCTTCCCTGCAGCCCGCGAGGTCGTGCGCAGCCTGCGAGCGCAGGGCCGGCGCGTCGGTCTCGTCGGCGTGCGCGCGCTCCGCCCCTTCTTCGGCGCGGAGGTGGTGAAGACGCTCGGGCGGGCCAAGGCCATCGTGGTGCTCGAGCCGCTCGACGTGCCCCTCGCCCCGTGCGGGCCCCTCGCCGCCGGGGTGAAGGCCGCGTTCGCGGACGCGCTCACGTGGGCCCCGGGCTTCCCGGCGGTCGGGCGCATCCCGCCGATCATCTCGGCGACGTTCGCGACCATCGACGGCACCATCACCGAGCGCGACGTGCGCCTGTCGCTCGCGGAGATCGCGAGCGGCGAGCGGGCCCGCCGGCACATGGTGTTCGGCAGCGACGGCTGACGCCGCGTCGAGCGGGCGCGCGTGGCAAGGCCGCGCGGCAGGGGGGGCACGCGCGGAAAAGCCAGCAAGGCTGGAGTTCCGAGGGGGTGAGGGTGAGGCTGCCCGCCTAGCTCCTTGCGCGACCCTTGGATCCTGGGTATGGAGGCGAGCCCCGGGGGGTTGGGAGAGGCCCGCAATTTGCGGGCGAGCCCCGTCGGGGCCCGGAGACACGCGTCACCTTGGCAAGCTCAAACTGGTATCAGCCGAACGCCGCCCCCGGGCGCGCGGGCAACGCGCCCGCGGCGCCGGTCGAAGGTCAATCATCGCCGCCGGCCTCGGGGCAGGAGGCGCAGCCCGCGCCGTTCGGCGGGATGGGCTTCTCGTTCCTCATCCTGGCGCTGCCGCTGCTGCTCATCTTCGTGATGACGCGGAGCCAGACCAAGAAGCAAAAGCAGCTCGAGTCGAACCTCAAGGTGGGCGACCGGGTCTTCACCCAGGCCGGGATCCTCGGCAAGATCACCGACATCAACCCGAACTCACCCAGGGTCAAGCTGGAGATCGCCCCCGGCGTGAACGTGCAGATCCTGAAGAGCGCGATCCAGGGCCCCGACCCGGGCGAGGTCGCAGCGGCAGACGACAAGGCGAAGGACAAGAAGTCGTAGGCGGGCGCTCGGCCCCAGAGGAAGCTCTTTACCGCCCCCCGCGGCGCCACATCCCATGCTCCTAAACATCTTTCAGTACGGGTTCGCCGGCGTCGCCGGCCTGTGCCTCCTCGGCGCGTGGCTCAGCCGCTCGCGGCGCAGCGTCTTCGCCTGGGCCGCGCTCTCGGCCGGCGCCGCCGCGATCGCGGCCCACTACCACGTGTTCTGGGCGCTCGCGACGTTCGGGCTGATGGTGCCGTGGGCGCTGCTGTGCGCCGGGCCGTGGATCGACTTCGCGTGGCGGGCGAAGACGGGCTTCGTGCTGTTTCTGGCGCTCGGCTCGGCGCTCTGCATCTACCCGACGTACCACGACGAGCGGTACGGCCGCTCCGACCAGTCGGGCCTGTCGTCCGAGGAGCTGTCGGAGCAGGAGACCCAGGCGCGGCGGGGCGAGCTCGGTTTCAGCCGCTTCCTGACGTCGAACATCCCGTTCCGCCTGGTGCGCGGGCTCGACCTCAAGGGCGGCCTCCGCCTGGTCTACACGGTCGACGTCGACGAGGCGATCAGCGACAAGCGCGACCGGTACTACGACGACCTGCGCGCGGCGCTCGCGACGTCGTTCGGGTTCCACCAGGGCGACAAGCCGCCGACGATCGACGAGATGCAGAAGCTGCAGACGAAGCTCCGCATCGAGAAGTCGCGCGAGCAGACCGACACGATCGTCGTCACCTTCAACGACCCGGCGGACTCCGAGAAGATCAACGACGAGTTCCTCGCGAAGTTCCTGCACGAGATGCAGCTCCAGCGCTCGGCGGACCGCAAGGTCGCGCGGTTCCGGATCCGCGATGACGTCTCGAGCGGCATCCGCGAGCGGGCGGTGTCGCAGGCCAAGGAGACGGTGCTCCGCCGCGTCGACGGCCTCGGCCTCAAGGAGGCGAGCGTCTCGACGCGCGACGAGGACGTCATCATCGAGGTCCCCGGCGACGACGACCGCGCCTTCAACACGATCCGCGAGATCATCAGCCAGACGGCGCGGCTCGAGTTCAAGATGGTCGACGACGACCACGACTTCTTCGAGCCGATCGCCAAGAGCGCCAAGGAGGAGGACCTCCCGAAGGGGCTGACGTTCTCGATCGAGAACGCGCCCGTCGGCCCCGGGAAGACCAAGCCGGTCCACTTCGCCCGGATGGTGCGCGCGGAGCACGAGGAGACGCGCGACACCCTGAAGCGGCTGCGCGAGTGGGTCGGGACGCTCCAGGTCCCGCCCGACAACGAGGTCGGCTACGGCAAGCTGTTCGAGTACAACGAGGAGAAGGACGCCATCGAGGAGATCGGCTGGCGGACGTACTTCCTCTTCAGCAAGGCCGAGATCACGGGCGACATGGTGCGCGACGCGCAGGCGCTCCCCGACCAGAGCGACGGCGGCCTCGGCGGCTGGTACGTGTCGATGGAGTTCACCCCGACCGGCGCCAGCCGGTTCGAGGACATCACGGGCAGGAACATCAAGCGCCGGTTCGCGATCATCCTCGACGAGAAGGTCGAGAGCGCGCCGGTCATCCAGACGAAGATCGGCGGCGGCCGCGCGCAGATCACGATGGGCTCGCAGAACCCTGACCAGCAGCTCCAGGACGCGCGCAAGCTCGAGCTGGTGCTCCGGTCGGGCGCGCTGCCGGCCCCGATCTCCCCGTCGAACGAGCAGCGCATCGGCCCGTCGCTCGGCAAGGACGCGATCCAGCAGAGCATGAAGGGCGCGATCGCGAGCGGGGTGCTCGTGGTCGTGTTCATGGTGGTGATCTACAGCCGCGCCGGGCTCATCGCGGACGTCGCCGTCATCTTCAACCTCATCCTGCAGATCGCCGTGCTCGCGATGTTCGGCGCGTCGATGACGCTGCCCGGCATCGCCGGCCTCGTGCTCACCATGGGCATCGCGGTCGACGCCAACGTGCTGATCAACGAGCGCATCCGGGAGGAGCTCCGGAGCGGGAAGAGCCCGCGCGCGGCTGTCGACGTGGGCTACGACAAGGCGTTCAGCGCCATCCTCGACGGCCACGTGACGACGCTGATCTCGGGGCTCATCCTCGCGCAGTACGGCACGGGCCCCATCAAGGGCTTCGCGATCACGCTGATCGTCGGGATCGCCATCAGCCTGTTCACAGGGGTCGTGTGTACCCGCCTGATGTTCGACTGGGCGGTCCGCGGCCGGAAGATCAAGACGCTCTCGCTCGGCTGAGGTAGACGCGGACGCGGGGCTCCGCGTTCTGAGGGAGGCCGCGAGCGCGGATCTCCGGCATTCTGAAGGAGACCGCGGGTGCGGAGCTCCGAGAGTGGGACACGACGATGGAACTCATCAAACCTGGCCGCCAGTTCGACTTCATGAGCAAGCGCTGGCTCTTCATCGGGCTCAGCGGGGTGCTGCTCATCCTGTCGATCATCTCGTTCATCGTGCCGGGGCCGAAGCTCGGGACGGATTTCAAGGGAGGCACCGAGATCGAGGTGGCCTTCAAGAGCGCGGTCTCCAGCGCCGAGGTCCGCGAGGCCGTCACCAATTCGGGCTTCGACTCGCCGGACATCGTGTCCGTTGCGGACCAGGCCAACCCGAACCGCTACCTCATCCGGGTGCACGAGGTCTCCGCGCTCTCCGAGCAGCAGAAGGCGACGGTGCGCGATCACCTGTGCCTGCCGCCCGAGAACGTCCCCGTCCCCGAGGACCGCTGCCCGCCGGCGGTGCGCGCGACCGAGGTCAAGTTCAGCCCCGGCGGCGACAAGATCTCCACCCGCTACGACGCCCCGCCTGACCTGGAGGGGATCAAGAAGCAGATCGAGGGCATCGAGGGCGTCGACCTCCGGCCCGGCGGGAACAATCCGGTGATCGTCAGCGAGCGCGACCACAAGGTCGAGCTCCACCTGAAGTCCAAGGGCGACCAGCTGATGGACGGCCTCCGGCAGCACCTCGGCGCGGACAAGGTGCCGGAGCAGGCGCTGCGGGTCGAGTGGATCGGGCCCAAGGCCGGCGCGCAGCTGCGCGACGCCGCCATCAAGAGCATCCTCATCACGATCTTCTTCATCATGGCGTACATCGCGTTCCGGTTCGACATCCGGTTCGCGCCGGGCGGCATCCTCGCGCTCGTCCACGACGTCGGCATCGCGCTCGGCGCCATGGTGATCACGCAGCGCGAGATCACCCTCTCCACCGTCGCCGCGCTGCTCACGATCGTCGGCTACTCGATCACGGACACGGTCGTCGTCTACGACCGCATCCGCGAGAACCTGGCGAAGCACCGCGACATGAGCTTCGCCGCGGTCATCAACTTCTCGCTCTCCGAGATGCTCGGCCGAACGATCCTCGTGTCCGCGACGACGCTGCTGTCGCTCATCATGTTCCTCTTCTACGGGACGGGTGTCCTCCGGGACTTCGCGTTCACGCTCGTCGTCGGCATCGTCGTCGGCACGTACTCCTCCATCTACGTCGCCGCGCCGCTCACCGAGTGGATCGACCGCCGGTTCTTCGGCTCGGGCTCCGCCAAGCGCAAGAAGGTCAGCCGCGTGCGCGCGCAGAAGCGCGCCGACGCGGTCGTCTGATCGACGCGACGCAGCCGCGGTCGCTCGCGTGACCGCCGCGGCCGCGGTCGCTCGTGTGATCGACGCGCCGCGGCCGCGGTCGCTCGTGGGGCCCGAGGCCCAGCCCGTAGACACCCCCGCCACGCCGGTGTACCCGCTCCTGCGATGACGAGCACGGCCACCGAGGCCTGGAAGGAGCTCGCCGAGCGCGAGGCGCCGCCCGCCGCCTCGCACCCGGGGCGAGGCGGCGCGGGCGCGCCCTGCGCCGAGCGCATCGCGGATCCAGGCGAGGCGTCGCCCGATGCGCTCGCGATGGCCCGCGAGCTGGGGCTGTCGATCACGGTCGCAGACATCCTGCACCGGGCCGGCCGGGCTCCGGACGAGGCGACCCGGCGCTTCCTCGACCCGCGGCTCTCGCACCTCACCTCGCCCGACGCCATGGCCGACCGCGAGGCGAGCGCCGAGCGGATCGCGCGCGCCGTGCGCGCCGGCGAGCGGATCGCCGTCTTCGGCGACTACGACTGCGACGGGATCACCGCGACCGCGATCATGACCGGCGCGCTGCGCGCCCTCTCCGGCCAGGTGGTGCCGCTCCTCGCGACGCGCGCCGAGGGCAGCTACGGCCTCTCGTCGCCCGCGCTCGAGCGCGTGCTGCGCGCCTGCCCCACGCTGCTCATCACGTGCGACTGCGGCTCCAGCGACCACGAGCGGCTCGCCGCCGCGCGCGCGGCCGGCGTCGACTGCGTCGTCATCGACCACCACCTCGTGCCGGCCGATCCGCTCCCCGCGATCGCGTTCCTGAACCCACACCGCGCCGACTGCGGCTTCCCGTACAAGGGGCTCGCTTCCTGCGGGCTCGCCCTCTCGCTCCTGGCCGCCGTGCGCAAGAAGCTCGGCTCGTCGCTCGACCTGCGCCCCTACCTCGACCTCGTGGCCATCGGCACGGTCGCCGACGTCGCGCCGCTCACCGGCGACAACCGCGCGCTCGTCCGCGCCGGCCTCGGCGTGCTCCAGACCGGGCCTCGGCCCGGGCTGCGCGCGCTCGCGGCGCTCGCGAACCTCGACCTCGGGCGCGGCGCGTCGGCCGAGGACGTGGCCTTCCGGATCGCGCCGCGCCTCAACGCGCCGGGCCGGCTCGGGGATCCCGACGTCTCGCTGGAGCTCCTGCTCGCGCAGGACGGCGTGACCGCCTCCGCGCTCGCCGCGACGGTCGAGCAGGCGCAGATGAAGCGGCGCGCCATCCAGGACGAGATGCTCGCTTCCGCGCTCGCCGAGATCGAGCGCGCCGGCTTCGACCGGGATCCGGCGATCGTCATCGCGCGGCAGGGCTTTCACCCTGGCGTGGTCGGCATCGTCGCGGGCCGGATCACGTCGCGTTACGGCAAGCCGACGATCGTCATCGCCCTCGAGGGCGCCAAGGGGCGCGGCTCGGTGCGCGGCCCGGCTGGCGCGCGGCTCCACGACGCGCTCTCCCTCTGCCGCGCCGAGCTCGTCGGCTTCGGCGGCCACCAGGCGGCGGCCGGCGTCGAGGTGCGCGCCGACCGCGTCGAGGCGCTCCGGGCGGCGTGGTGCGACGCCTTCCGCGAGCAGGACCTCCCGGCGGCCGCGGCGCTCGCGGTGGCCCACGTCCGGCTCGACGATCGCGACGATCCGGCGGCCGTGGCGCGCGACCTCGAGCGCCTCGAGCCGTGCGGCGAGGGGAACCGCGCGGCCCACGTCCTCTTGCCGGGCGCGGCCGTGCGCTCGGCGAGGAACCTGAAGGGTCACCTCAAGCTGGAGCTCACCTTCGCCCGGCGGGAGATCTCGTGCTTCGGGTTCGAGCTGGGCGAGCTCGCGCCCCGGTTCGCCGGCGGGCGCGTCGACGTGGTGGGCCGCCTCCGGCGCGACGCGTGGCGCGGCGGGGACGCGGTCGAGATCCGGATCGAGCACATCGCGGCGACCGACTGAGCGTTCGCGGCGGGCCCGCGCGGCGTGCTAGCGTTCGCGCGTGGCTGAGCCGCTGATCCGGTTCTCGCATGTGCGCAAGGCCTTCGGGCCGAAGGTCATCTACCGCGACCTGAACCTCGACGTGTACCCGGGCGAGACGCTCACGGTCATGGGCGGCTCGGGTGTCGGCAAGAGCGTCATGCTCAAGCTGCTCATCCGACTGCTCGACGCTGACGCTGGAACTATCCAGTTTCACGGCGAGGAGATCACGCACCTGAGCGAGGCGCGCATCGCGGGGGTGCGCCAGCGCATCGCCATGCTCTTCCAGGGCGGCGCCCTGTTCGACTCGACCTCGGTCGGCGAGAACGTCGCCTACGGCCTGCACGAGCACTACCGCAAGGAGATGACCGAGGCGCAGATCGCCGAGCGGGTGAACTGGGCGCTGTCGCTCGTCGGTCTGCCCGGGATCGAGCAGATGCGCCCGGGAGACCTCTCCGGCGGCATGAAGAAGCGCGTCGGCCTCGCCCGCGCCATCGCGGTGCAGCCCGAGGTGCTGCTCTATGACGAGCCGACGACCGGCCTCGATCCGATCAACACCGAGCGGATCAACCACCTCATCAAGGGGCTCAAGCAGGCCCTCAACGTCACGAGCATCGTGGTGACGCACGACATGAAGAGCGCGTTCTCGATCTCGGATCGGATGGCGATGATCTACCGCGGCGAGGTCATCGCCTGGGGCACGCCGGACGAGTTCCGGGCCTCGCGAGATCCTCGTGTCGCCGATTTCATTACCGGGACCGCCCCGGTGAACGAAGACGTCCAGACGCTTCTCGGCGCGTGACGATCCCCCCGAGATAGCGCAAGATGCCCTTCCGCATGGGCAGAGCGCGCGATCTGAAGGTCGGACTCTTTGTGCTGGCGGGGCTTGTACTTTCCGCCGTAGTCATTTTCCTGATAGGCGACGAGCGGCGGCTCTTCGACTCCTCCGTCGAGTTCGCGACGAACTTCGCCGACGTGCAGGGGCTCAAGCCGGGCGCGCCCATCCGCATGGGGGGCATCGACATCGGTCATGTCGCCGAGGTCGGCTACGGCCCTGACCCGAAGGACACGAAGATCTACGTGAAGCTCGAGATCGTCGAGAGCGAGGCGAGCCGGATCCGGACCGACAGCAAGGCCCAGATCGCGAACAAGGGCCTGCTCGGCGACAAGATGCTGGAGATCACGAAGGGGCAGAGCGCGGAGTCGGTCCCGCCGGGGGGATACATCCCGGGCGAGGTGCCGACCGACGTGATGGGGAAGGTCACCGGCATGGCCGAGAAGGCCGAGGCGACGCTCGACAACATCCAGAAGGTCACGGAGAGCATCGCCGACGAGAAGCTGCACAAGGATCTCCGCGAGACGGTCGCCTCGACGAACACGCTGATGAAGCAGGTGACGGAGGGGGAGGGCTATCCGCACCGCTTCCTGACCGACCCGGAGGAGGCCGAGCGCATCTCGCGCACCCTGGCGAGCCTCGACCGCGTGAGCACGGAGCTCGCGGGCACGCTGCGCGAGGTGAGGGGGGTCGTCTCGCGCGTCAAGGAGGGCCCGGGGTTCGCGCACGACGTCATCTACGGCGACGGCCCGCAGAAGCAGATCCAGCAGTTCGGGAACGCCGCGGATGAGGTCGCCATGACGCTGCGCGGGATCCGCGAGAGCGACAGCCTCGCGCACGACGCGCTCTACGGCGGCGACGGCGACGGCGCCGAGGCGCTCGCCAACGTGACGGCGATGACGGGCGACCTGCGGGCCATCGTGCACGACATGAGGGCGGGCAAGGGGACGCTCGGCGGGCTCCTCGTCGATCCGTCGATCTACGAGGACATGAAGAGCGTCCTCGGCAACGTGCAGCGCAACGACGTGCTCCGCGCGCTCGTGCGCTACTCGATCAAGCAGGACGAGCAGAAGCCCGCGGTCCAGGTCGGCGGCACGACGCCGTCCACGTCTCCCTAGAGCACAGAGAGCACAGCGGGCCGCGCCGAGCGCCGCCCTCTGCCGGAGCTGCGTGACGCCTGACGACGCCTGACGACGGAGGCGCACGGCAGCGGCAGCAAGGGCCGGCGCGGCACAACGCACATCCGCGCCGTGCGCGCAACTGCGGCGCGCGAGCGCCTTGCGTTATCCCGGGCCCCCCTTTATTCCTCATTGTCTCGATGCCGAGGAAGCTCGCTGACCGTCTGTCGGCCGTCGCGCCCAGTGCAACGCTCGCCATGGCGGCCAGGGCTGCGCGTCTGCGCGCCGAGGGGCACAGGGTCTACTCCTTCAGCGTGGGCGAGCCCGACTTCGACACGCCCGAGCATATCCGCAGCGCGGCGAAGGCGGCGCTCGACGCGGGCGCCACCCATTACACGGCCGTGTCGGGGACTCCCGAGCTGAAGTCGGCGATCTGCGCCGCCACGGAGCAGCACCGCGGCTGGCGGCCGCTGCCGAGCCAGGTGACCGTGAGCTGCGGCGCGAAGCACGCGCTGTTCAACCTCGCCGCCGCGCTCTTCGAGCCGGGGGACGAGGTCCTCATCCCGGCGCCCTACTGGGTGAGCTACCCGGAGCAGGTGCGCCTGGTCGGCGCCACGCCCGTCATCGTCGGGACCACCGAGGAGACGGGGTTCCGCCTCACGGCGGAGGCGCTCCAGGCCGCGCTGTCGCCCCGGGTGAAGGCGGTCCTCCTGTGCACGCCCTCGAACCCGACCGGCTCGGCGTACGCGGAGGAGCACCTGCTCGCGCTGGTCGGCGCGCTGCGGCGCCACGACTGCTGGATCATCGTGGACGAGATCTACGCCGATCTCACCTACGACGGGTTCCGGCACGTGTCGCTCCCCGCGCTCGCGGAGGACCTCGCGCCGCGCGTCATCGTGGTCGACGGGGTCAGCAAGACGTTCGCGATGACGGGATGGCGCATCGGCTGGAGCATCGCGCCCACCGAGGTCGCGCGGGCGCTCGACGTGATCCAGGGCCAGAGCACCACGAACGCGGCGGCCGTCTCCCAGGCCGCCGCCGTCGCCGCCCTGAACGGGCCGCGCGATGCGGTCTTCGCGATGCGCGCCGCCTTCGCCCGGCGGCGCTCGCTCATGGTCGAGGGCCTCAATGCGATCCCGGGGGTGCGTTGCCGGATGCCGGAGGGCGCCTTCTACGCCTTCGCCGATGTGCGCGGGCTCTGCGGGCGCTCGTTCCAGGGCAAGGAGCTCGCCGGCGACGAGGACGTGGCGACGTGGATGCTGGAGCAGGCGCACGTGGCCTCGGTGGCCGGCACGCCCTTCGGAGCGCCGGGCTACCTCCGGTTCTCGTATGCCTGCGACGAGGACCACATCGAGGCAGGCCTCGCCGCGCTCCGGCGCGCCGTCGCGACGCTGGACTGACGGAGCGCGCCGACAGCCCCGCCCTGGCTCGGTCGCGTGCTCGCGAGTCGCCAGGATGGGGCTGCTTGTCTGGGTCCACGGCTCTGGCGGCCGGCGCACGAGGATCCGGGTCGCGCCACGGCCGGCGCCGCGCCGGACCCGCCTCCGGGCGCTGCGAGCGCCTGGGTTGCCCGGGCATTTCGAATAAGTTCGGCTCGGCAGCGAGTTGTTCTTGTCGAACGCCGATGTCTGGGTTAAAAGCGCCACGTCTTTCCGAAACGGCCGGGTGACAACCGGCTGGAATCGGGCGCATAACTCAGCGGTAGAGTGCGTCCTTCACACGGACGAAGTCGCAGGTTCAAGTCCTGCTGCGCCCACCCCGATTCGCCCCCCTGACGAGCTGATCCGATGCATCGAGTCGCCCGCGCGACCGTGCCGGTGCCTCCAGGCGACTGCGAGTCGAGACGATGCGGCGAGTCGCCTGCGCGGCCGTGCCGGTGCGCGCCGGGGACACAGCGCCGGCGTTGCTCGCGTGGCGAACCGCTCCTGGCCTGGCAGCTCGGCTCCCGAGCCGCGCGAGGCGCGCCAGCGGTGATGTGGGCTCGCGCCGGGGCGAGGCGCGTCAGGGCGCGGCGCTCGACGCGGGCGGGGCTGCTGCCGCCTTCTCGTTCTTGCGCTTCTCGATGACGCTGGCCGCCGCGCGCAGCTCCTTGGTGACGGGGCCGCACTTGAGGCAGCGACGGAACCGCCCGCAGCGCTGCGGGGTGAGCAGGGACTTGATGTAGTGCAGCGAGCGGACATCTCCCTCTTCGCGCGCCCTGGCGATCAGCGCCTTGGTGGGGCACTCCGTGGTCCGGCGCAGGTCGTCGGCGATCAGCAGCGCGGGCGTCGCGAGCTGCCGCACGCTGCTCTCGAGCAGCAGCCTGCTCGCGTTGTCCCTGATCCAGTCGCCGAACTTCGGCGCGGTCACCACCTCGTAGAGCAGATCGGGACCGCGGCTTCCCATGTGCTTGGCCATCACATCGAGCGCCGTGAGGGCGACCTCCGGGACGCCGTTGGCGGTCCTCAGGAGGAACTGCCTGAGCTCGTCGTTCCCGGCCTCCTCGGGAGCGAGCTCGAACAGCCGCTTCGTCGTGAGCAGCGCGGCAGCCACCGCCTTCTCGCGCGCCTGCGCGAGCGCGAGCGCCCTGAGGACCGCAGGGTCCTCCGGATACCGCTGCGCGAGCGCGCCCAGCGCAGCGCTGCCCGCGGCCTGGGCGCTCTCGAGCTCCGCAGGCTGAGCCCGGGCCGGCTCTGTCTTGGCAGGGACGTCGGGCTCCGCGGGCGCGGTCGTGGGCTCGGGGGCCGGCGCCCTGGCGCGATCGCCGCTGCCGCCGCTGCTCATCGTCGTGGGCGCTGCGGGCCTCCGCGTCATGCTGGCGCCCCGCTCGAGCGCGGTCACCGCCGCCGGGTCGCGGAGGGCGACCGCGCCGCAGACGAGGCCCATCGCGGCCAGCAAGCCCAGCGCGGCCAGTGATGCAGCCGCCTTCGGGCGGTTCAGCCCTGACTCATCGACCTGACTTCCCGAGCCGCTCATGGCAGCTGCCTCTCCCGCGGTGGACCCACGGCCTGGTCATCAACCGTAGGGATCGTCCGACTTGGGCGGCTTGGGCGCCGCCGGCCTCGGCCTCGGCTTGGGCGCCGCCGGCGCCGCCGTGGCCTTCGGCGCTGCCGGCTCCGCCGTGGCCGCGGGCTCCGCCGTGGCCGCAGGGGCCGCGGGCTCCGCCGTCGCCGTGGGCGCCGCGGGCTCCGCCGTGGCCTTGGGCTCCGCGACGGGCGCGGTGGCGCTGGCCGTGGGCGCCGCGGTGGCGCCCGTCGCCGTGGGCGCCGCCGTCGCAGGCGGCGCGGTATCCGTCGCCGCCGGCGCGGTCGGCGTCGGCTCAGGCTTCTCCTGCGGAACCGTGGGCACCGCCGCGGGCTGCTCCGGCGTGGTCGGCGCGACCGGCGCGGGCGCGGCCGGCTTGGGGTCGCTCTGCCCGAAGACGAGCCAGAGCGCGCCGCAAAGCGCCGCCGCGACCAGCAGGATGGTGAGCAGCCGCCCGGTGCCGCTGCTCTCCTCCTCCTGCGCGAGCGGCGCCTTGCCGGCGGTCGCGGCCTTGGCGGCGACCGCCTTCTCTTCTTTCGGCTTGGCGGCTGCCGCCGGCTTCGCCTTGGGCTGCTCCTCGACCGCCTTCGCTTCCTGGCGCGCAGGCCTGGCGGGCAGCTCCTCGGCCGGTGTCCTGTCCGCTGCCTCCGCCGGGCGCCTGGTCGCGGCGGCCCTGGCCGGCTTCGCCTCGGCGGCGGGCACATCGTCCCGCGCTTCGCGCTCGTTCGCCAGCTGCGCGACCGCGACGACCGGCATGGCCGCCGGCTCGGCCAGCGGCTTCACCCGCTCCTCCACCGGCGCCGGCTCGGGCTCGGCCTTCTTCGGCGGGGTGGCGATGAGCGGCTCCTTGGACGCGCCGATCTCCTCCAGCGATCCGCCGGCCTCCGCGAGCGCCTGCTTCAGCAGCTCGGCCGCCTGCTTCATCATCGTCCGCTCGTCGGGCGGCGGCATCTCCTTTTCGGGGTTCGTCTGCGGGAAGAAGCTGCCTGCCTCCACGAGGTCGGTCTTCTTCATCGCGTCGCCCTTGCCCGCGTCGCCCTTCGCCCCGATCGCGCCGAGCCCGAGCATCGTCGATGCCCGCTTCACCTGCGCGGCCTTGGAGCCCGCGGGCTCCGCCTGCGGCGCGCTCGCGGCCGCGGCAGCGGGGGCGGGGGCGGGGGCGGGGGCGGGGGCGGCTTCGTGGACCTCATCGCCAAGATCGCTGCGGTCGGTGATGCCGGCCTCGAAGGCCGACCCGGCGCCCGCCTGCGCGTCGACCAGCCGGGTGATCACGGCCTTGGACTTCTCATCGATCTTGATGAACTTCACGCCCATGCCGGACGGATGCGCGTCGCTCGCCTGCGCGGGCTCGCGCTTCCACACGACGCGGCCGACGCCGGCGATGACGGCCTGCTCGTCCTGCAGCCGGATCTCGAACTTGAGCAGCGTGCCAGCGGGGAAGGGCGACGGCGTCTTGATGAAGATGCCGCCACGGCTCACGTCATGCGAGTGGTGCTCGATGAACTCGTCGACCGTGGCGCTCTTGTAGCGCACGGTCATTTGCAGCACTCTCGCTCGCGGATCTTTGCGTGTGTCCTGGGCCATCAGGGTAGAACTCCGGTCTACTTCGCGACTCGCTCCTGCGGATGTGGTCCGCATGTTACCCAAGGTTCGCCGCGAAGCCCAAAGGCTAACACGTGACGGTCGCTTTACCGAACGCGGCCATGGGCTCCACCGGGCGAGCACGCTGTTCGTCTTCGTGCGTCCGCGCGCAGCGCGTGCTCGCGCCCGCGCCCCTGCGCAGCGGGGCTCGGCGATACGAGCTTCCGCGCTCGCCTCTCGTGATATGTTCGCGCCGACTGGAGAATG
Source organism: Sorangium sp. So ce1153 (assembly GCF_051521595.1). Lineage (NCBI taxonomy): Bacteria > Pseudomonadati > Myxococcota > Polyangiales > Polyangiaceae > Sorangium > Sorangium sp. So ce1153. Next base: position 7,705,322 of record NZ_CP150361.1, on the reverse strand, counting down.
CGCCGGGATGGCTGTCCGGGACCACTTTCGCGTTCACGCGAGGCGACGCGTCGATCTTGGGGCGACGCTGCGCGATCGACAGTCGAGCGAGGAGCACGGGGTACGTATCCGCGACTTGGGTCTGGGCGGCGCCGGCATCGAGCTGTCCGAGGCCCAGCTCGCGTCGGAGCTGCTGGATCCCGAGGCGCCCGTGACGCTTGAGGTCGCCACCCCGAACCTGTGGGATCCGCTGAGCCTCCGCGGCCGGATCGCCTGGATCCGCCGCGGGGCGGCGGGTAGGCCGGCGCGCGCGGGCGTCCGGTTCGAGCACCACGACGCTGGCGCGCTCTACGCCCTCTACCAGTTGCTCGGCACCGAACGCTTCGAACTCTAGCGCGAGACGCGCCCGCTTCGGATACGGGCCCATCTCGGCGTTTTCGGTGCTCGGCGTACGTGAGTACGCCTCCGCGCCGAAAACGCCGAGCTGGACCCGTCTCCTGTGCGGGCGCGCCTCGCGCTGTCGTCAGACAGAGCAAAGGAAAGAGGGCGGGCTGGATGAGCGGGAGCGCTGGGAGGCGTCAGCGCGCCGAAAACGCCGAGATGGGCCCGTCTCCTGTGCGGGCGCACCTCGCGCTGTCGTCAGACAGAGCAAAGGAAAGAGGGCGGGCTGGACGAGCGGGCTGGCGGGCGGGAGCGTGCCGGCGGGGAGCGCTAGAGAGCGAACACCGGGCCGATGGTGGGTGCGAAGACGAGGCCGAGCGTCGGCCACATCAGCATCACCTTCAGCTCGGCAGACACACCCAGGTTCGGCGTGATGCCGTAGACCACACCTCCGCCAAACCCCGAGAAGTTCCGGCCGGTGATCTGGAAAGCGTCGAGATTCTCGACGAAGCGCGTGTCCGACGGGCACCGGTTGCTGGCGATGCCGTTCTGCAGCGACCCGTCCGTCTGGCGGCGATCGCATACGTCCACCGGGACCGAGGCGTTCACCTGGGCGAGGCCGATGGGCGACAGGAACGCGTACGGGCGGAAGCCGCCCTTCTCCACAATCCGATCTCCCAGGAAGAAGTACGTGGCGCGGATCTCCCCGTGCAACGGCAGGAAGCTGAGCGCCTGGAGGTGAGGGTTCTGCTTCTCGTCACCCGTCCACGCCGGTGGCTTTTCCTCGGACGATGGCGAGCCGCCGAAGGCGAACCCGACCCGCGCTCCCAGCAGCAACGGCAGGTCCGAGAAGATCTGGCGGTCGTACGACAGCATCACGCGACCGCCCGCCGGGCTCAGGCCGCCCTTGACCCCGTTCGTTCCCGGGAGATCCGCCGGCTCACCGTAGAACTGCCGGCCGTCGCCGCCCGCATAGAAGCAGGCGTAGGCAGCGTCGCTGCCCGAGCAGACGTAATCCGTGCCGCGCACGAGGAGCAGGTCGAGCTCCCCCCAGAGGCCGATCACATTGCGGTTGCCCTTGCGCCCCGCAGCCCCGCCACCCCCGCCCTCGTCGGCCCCCTGCTCGCAGGTTCCGTTCAGGCAGACGAGCCCGGACTGGCACTCCACGGTCTCCTCGCAGGTCGCTCCCCAGGCCTTGTCCCCGCGCTTGCCCTCGGCGTCGGGGCAGCCCGGCAGGCCAGGCGGGCAGTCCTCCTTCGCGGCGCACCGCTTCGGCGGCTCCTGGCCGGGCAGCGAGGGCGCCTGCTCGATCTCGTTCTTGATGGGCACCCGGTGCGGCGCCTGCATCGAGCCAGCCGTGCCCACCGGGTCGCCCGCGTCGTCCCTCACGATCACGAAATACCGGATGTCGCCGGTCGTCGTGACATCCTCGCACGGGATCTCGGCGCCGAAGCCGTCCCCCATGCGCGTCATCTCCAGCGACTTCCACTTCGGCGAGCCGAAGGGCTTGTAACGCAGGGTCGCCTTGGACGCGTCGATCTCCTCGGGGATCTCGATGTAGACGGGCACCGGCGTGTTCACCGCCTGCTCGGCCACCGGCGTGTGCGGGACGTCGCCCGCGGCCGCCTTCTTGCCGCCGGCCTCGCCCGACGTCTCGTCGGCGCCAGGCTTCCCGGCGGCCTGCGCCTCCTTCTGGGCCTCCTTGAACGCCTGGGCCAGCTCCGGCGTCGTCAGCGCGTCGATGAGCGCCGCCTTGGGGTCGGCCTGGAGCGCCAGCACGAACTCCGCCCGGGCCTGGTCGAGCTTGTTGCCGCCGCCGTAGACCGTGCCGAGCGCGATGTGCAGCTTGCCGACGACCGGCTTCGTGCACGCGTTCTTCTCGCACCGCTTCAGGGCGTCCCGGAGCTTCTTCTCGGCCTTGTCGAACTCGACAGAGAGGTAGTCGTCGTCCATCGCCTGGTTGTGCAGCTTCATCGCCTCCGCGTCCTTTTCGCCGGCGGCGCCGGCCGCCGCCGGCGCGCCGAGGACGAACAGCGAAGTCAGAGCGAAGGCGAGACGAACGCGGCGTGAACGGCGAAAAAACACGGGTTCAAACCTCCAGGAAGTGCTGGGGACGGGCGCTTGCTTTCAGGAGAGGAGCCGCACCCGGCTCCGGGGTTGCGCGGCCGACGTCGCGCGTGGCCAGGACGCGCGGGGCGGAGCCCTCGCGACGGCCTGGCTACTGCTGCGGCGCGGCCTCGGTGCGGACGAACTGCACGCGCCGGTTCAGGGCGCGGTTCTGATCGGACGTGTTCGGCACGATCGGTTGCTCCATCCCGTACCCCTTCGACGTCAGGCGGGTCTCGTCGATCCCCTTGGCCACCAGGTACTTCTTCACGGAGGCAGCGCGCCGGTCCGACAGCTTCTTGTTGTACGCCGCGGCGCCCTTGTTGTCCGTGTGCCCCTGGATCTCGATCTTGATCTTCGGGTTCTGCTGGAGGACCTCCACCACGGCGTCGAGGATCGGGAAGCTCTCGGGCCGGATCTTGTCCTTGTCGAACTCGAAGTGGATCTGCTGGGTGATCTTGATCTCCTTCTCGGTGACGATGACAAGGCTCGGCTTCTTCGGGCAGCCCGGCTTGTCCCCGCCGACCACGCCCGGCTCGTTCGGGCACTGGTCCTCGAGATCGACCACCGTGTCCTGATCGTTGTCCGGCTCGGGGCAGCCGTCGGCGTCCTCGTAGCCGTCCGGATCCTCCGGGTCGTTCGCGCAGTTCTTCCCCGCGCTGTCCTTGTCGTTCGTGTCAAGGATGGTGTCGAGGTCGTTGTCGAGCTCGGGGCAGCCGTCCTCGTCGAGGTAGCCGTCCTTGTCCTCGGGCAGGAGCACGCAGCTGTCCTTGCTGTCGGTGAGCCCGTCGCCGTCGGTGTCCGGATCGTCCGGGCAGCCGTCGTCGTCCTGGAAGCCGTTCCAGGTCTCGGCGTCGCAGGGGCACTTCTTGTCCTGCGGATCGAGCAGCCCGTCGCCGTCGCAGTCGCCGGGCTTGGGCGGCGGCGCCTCCTCGATGAACCCGCGCTCGGCGCACTTCTGCGGCGGCGAGAGATCGTAGGCGGCGTGCGTGTTCGCCTTCGCGATGTCGAGGTGCTCCTTCGCGCGGGCGAAGAAGCCCTGATCGAGCTCGACCGCGGCGAACGAGAGGTGCGACTTCGCCATCGCCAGCTCGCGCGGCGCGCAGCGGAGCGCGCCGTTGCGCTCCGCCTGCTTCGCGATCGTGCTCAGCGCCTCGATGTCGCCGCGCATCACCGGCACCTGCGCGCACGAGAGGGCGGACCCTGCGAACGCCACGACAGCGACCATGCCAGCGCGGCGTCGCGAGGGGCGGCGCGTTCTTCGAATGCTCATCGACCAGCGCCCTCGTGCGCCTGCTTCGCCAGGGTGATCGCCTTGTCCGCGTACTCCTCCGCGACGTCGGCGAAGTCGATCGCGTCGCCGTAGTCGGCGGCCGCGGCCTCTTCCCGAGCCTTCCAGAGGTGCTCTCTCGCGGTGTAGTACTCGTACGGCGCGTACTTCGCCGCGCCGAGCGCCTCGGCTGTCTCGAGCTTGCTCGAGGCCGAGTTCGCGGTGAATGCGTAGATGGCACCGCCGCAGCCGCTGGTGAGAGCGGCCGCGAGCACCATGCCCGCGCCTGAAATCCAAGTCCCGAATCGCCGCCCGTGCGTCGTCACGATCGCGTTCTTTCTGGAGCGGGCCCCTTAGACCGTCTGCCCGGTCGTCGCGACGCTATCAAGGGCGCTCGGCGCGCGTCAACCGGCTCGGGGAAGGGAAAGGAAGGTTAGAGCTTCCGGTAGACGCCCACGACCACGCCGAGGAGCATCGCGGGCTTGAAGTCGCTCGCCCGGACCAGGATGGGCGCCATCGCGGCGTTCGCCGGCTGGAAGCGGACGTAGTCCTTTTCCGGGAAGAAATACTTCACGGTCGCCTCGTCGCCGATCAGCGCCACCACGATGTCGCCGCGCTGCGCGGTGAGCTGCCGGCGCACGAAGATGTAGTCGCCGCTGAAGATGCCGGCCTCGATCATCGAGTCGCCCGTGACGCGCAGGCCGAACACCTCGCGCCCGCCGCGCACGAGCGTCCGCTCGATCCGGACCGTATCGAGCACGTGCTCCTCGGCGAGGATCGGCAGGCCCGCGGCGATCCGGCCGACGACGGCGATCTCGACGAGGTCGTCCTCGTGGTCGTTCGCAGGGGCGTCGTTGCCGCCGCCCACGAGCGCGCCGCGCAGCTCGGCGCCGCCGCTCGCGCCGCCGCCGTCGAGGTCGCGCGGGCGGAGGGCGCGCGACTTCATGTCCTCGCGCGTGAGGTACCCCTTGCGCTCGAGCGCCCGGAGGTGATCGTTCACCCCGTTCGTCGACCGGATCCCCATGTGCGCGCCGATCTCGCGCAGCGTCGGCGGGTACCCGCGCTCGCTGATCGACTGCCGGATATAGTGAAGCACCTGCTGTTGTCGCTCGGTGAGCCCCTGCATCGGGCGGAACCTACTGAACGGTTGGGTAGATGTCAAAAAAGTGTGGAGCCCTCTCTCCACAGGGCGGAATTTGCGGCGATTTTCGCGCCCCCGACGGACGGGCCTGCCAGCTCGGCGCGCCCCCGCCGGCGGCGCGGTGAGCTGACGGGCGCGTCGAGCGTGCAGGGTGAACCGAAGGGCAGGGGAGCCCGATCAGGGCTGCTTCGCGAGGTTGTTCCGCGAGCTCATGGCCTGGCGGGGCTCGAGCATCGCCCGGATCTCGTCGGGGTCGGCGGCGGCGGCGAACGCCTCCTCCAGCGTGATCATCCGGCGCTGGTAGAGCGAGACGAGCGACTGGGCCATCGTCTGCATCCCGCTGCCGGCCTGGCCCATCTGCATCTGCGAGTAGATCTGGTGCAGCTTGTCCTCGCGGATGAGGTTCCGGATCGCCGCGTTCGGGATCATCACCTCCATCGCCATGACGCGCCCCGGGCCGTTCGCGCGCGGCAGGAGCAGCTGCGTCATCACGGCGACGAGCGTGAACGAGAGCTGCTGGCGCACCTGCGACTGCTGGTGCGGCGGGAAGACGTCGATGATGCGGTTGATCGTCGAGATCGCCGAGTTCGTGTGGAGCGTGGCGAACACGAGGTGGCCCGTCTCGGCGATCGTCAGCGCCGACTCGACGGTCTCCAGGTCGCGCATCTCGCCGACGAGCACCACGTCCGGGTCCTGACGCAGGGCATAGCGCAGGGCGTCCTTGAACGACGCGGTGTCGGAGCCGATCTCGCGCTGGTTCACGAGCGAGAGCTTGTGCGGGTGCAGGTACTCGATCGGGTCCTCGATGGTGAGGATGTGGAGCCGCTGCTCGGCGTTGATCTTGTCGATGATGCTCGCGAGCGTGGTCGTCTTGCCCGAGCCTGTCGGGCCGGTGACGAGCACGAGGCCGCGGGGCTTGGCGGTGATGTCGAGCACGACCGGCGGCAGGCCGAGCTCGTCGAAGTTCATGATCCGGAACGGGATCTGCCGGAAGGCGGCCGCGACGGCGCCGCGCTGCATGTAGATGTTCGCGCGGAAGCGGGCGAGCCCCTTCATGCCGAACGACAGGTCGAGCTCGTTGCGCTGCTCGAACGTCGCCACCTGCTCCTCGCTCAGCACCGAGTAGCAGAGCTGCTTCGTGTCGCTCGGCATGAGCGGCGGGAGCTTGAGCGGCACCACCGTGCCGTCGATGCGCAGGAGCGGCGGCGTGCCGCTCGTGATGTGCATGTCGCTCGCGCCCTTCTCCACCATCGCGCGGAGGAGCTGCTGGAGCGTGTACCGGAGGCCCTCCTGCTGTCCGACGATCTCGGTGGTCATGCGCTCAATCCCCCATCGTCACGCGGCCGACCTCCTCGGTCGTGGTGACGCCCGCGAGCACCTTCTCGATCCCGCTCATCCGGAGGGTCAGCATCCCGCCCTTGATGGCCGCGGCCTTGAGCTCGGCCGTGGACGCGCCCTGGAGGACCATCTCCTTCAGCGCGTCGGTGAAGCGCATGACCTCGTAGAGCGCGACGCGGCCCTTGTAGCCCGAGCCGTTGCACGTCTTGCAGCCCGCGCCCTTCACGAGCTCCGCGCGCGCGGCCTGCTGCTCGGTGAAGCCGAAGTCGAGGAGCACCCGCGCCTCGACGCGCATCGGGACGCGGCAGTCGGGGCAGACCTTGCGCGCGAGGCGCTGGGCGAGGACGAGGTTGACGCTGGCGGTGATGAGGAACGGCTCGACGCCCATGTTGAGGAGGCGCGAGATCGTCGCCGGCGCGTCGTTCGTGTGCAGCGTCGAGAGCACGAGGTGGCCGGTGAGCGCCGCCTTCACGGCGATCTCGGCCGTCTCGAAGTCGCGGATCTCGCCGACCATGATGATGTCCGGGTCCTGCCGGAGGAAGGAGCGCAGCGACATCGCGAAGTTCAGCCCGATCTCGTCGTGCATCTGCACCTGGTTGATGCCGTGCAGGTTGTACTCGACCGGGTCCTCGGCGGTGCTGATGTTCGAGCCGATCTGGTTGAGCTCCGAGAGCGCAGAGTAGAGCGTCGTCGTCTTGCCCGAGCCGGTCGGGCCGGTGACGAGGACCATGCCCCACGGCTGGCCGATCGCCCACTTGAAGTCCGCGAGCGGCTTCGGGTCGAAGCCGAGCTTCGCCATGTCGAGCTGGAGGTTCGACTTGTCGAGCAGGCGGAGGACGATCTTCTCGCCCCAGATCGTGGGCAGCACCGAGACGCGGAAGTCCATCTCCCGGCCCCTGCCCATCTTCAGCTTGATGCGGCCGTCCTGCGGGAGCCGGCGCTCGGCGATGTCGAGCGAGCTCATGATCTTGAGGCGGCTCGCGATCGCGTTCTTCAGCTTGATCGGCGGCTGCATCTCCTCCATCAGCACGCCGTCGACGCGGTAGCGCACCCGGAGCTTCTTCTCGTACGGCTCGACGTGGATGTCGCTCGCGCCCTTCTTGATGGCGTTCAGGAGGATCGCGTTGACGAGCCGGACCACGGGCGCGCCCTCGGCGGCCTTCTCCAGCTCGAGGACGTTCACGTCGTCGGCCTCGACCTGGAAGCCGACCTCCTCCTCCCCGAACTCGCTCAGCACCTCGTCGTAGGAGGGGCCGACGTTGTAGGCGCGCTCGATCGCCTCGGTGATGCCCGTCTCGGACGCGACGACGGGCTCGACGTTGAAGCCCGTGAGGAACTTGATGTCGTCGATCGCGTGGAGGTTCGTCGGGTCGGCCATCGCGACGACGAGCGCCGTGCCCGAGCGGGAGATCGGGATGATCTTGTGCTTCTCGCAGACCTCCCGCGAGACGAGCCGCGAGACCTCCGCGTCGATCTCGTACTCGTCGAGGGCGACGGCCGGGACGCGGTACTGCGTGGAGAGGAAGCTCGTGATCTCTCCGTCGGAGATGTACCCGAGCTTGGCGAGCGCGTAGCCGAGGTTCTGGCCTGTCTTGCGCTGCTCCTCCTGGGCTTGCCTGAGCTGCTGGAGGCTGATGAGCTTTTCGCGGACGAGCAGTTCGCCGAGGCGGTTGGTGGTCGACATCGAGGCCGCAAATCCTGCGGGCGGCGAGGAAGGGAGTCAACGCTGGCGGTTGGGGCGGGCGCGCATCAAGGGTAGGATGTCGGATGGTGAGGATGGCGGCTGCGTGAGTCTCTTTGAGTGGTTCGGGCTCAGGCGGGGGGACAGCCGACGCAGGGCGGCAGAGGCCAGGGAGCTCGCCGGCGATCTCGCGGGGGCGGTCGAGCTCTATGTCGAGGCCGGGATGCCGGACGACGCGGCCCGGGTCCTCCTGCTCCGCGCGGACGCCGAGCGGAGCGTCGAGAAGCGGATCGCGTTCTGCGCCACGGCGTCCCGCACGGCGGAGAGCCCCGAGCTCAAGCGGGCGGCGCTCGGGCGCAAGGCGCTGCTGGCGTTCGATCTGGTCCGCGCGCGGGGCGCCAGCGCGATGCGGAGCGAGGTGCTGGCGGTCGCGCGCGACCTCGAGGCGGCGGGCGAGCTCGAGCGTGCGGCGGACGCCTTCGCCCTGGTCGGCGACACCGAGGCGGAGACGCGCGTCCTCGCGGCGGCGGGCGCGATCGACCGGCTCGAGGAGCGCCTCCGCGCCTCGATGACCGCCGAGCGGGACCAGCGCGAGCTCGCCGCGGCGCTGCGGAAGATCGCGGACCTGGACCGGGTGGCCGAGCGGCGCGAGGCGATCGCGGTGGCCGAGGCGTGGCTCGGGGGGGGCCGCGACGGCGAGCGGGTGGCGGAGGCGCTGCGCGCGATCCGCGCGCGGCTCCTCACGGGGCCGCTCCTCACGCTGGATCTCGGCGGCGCCGCCCTGCGCTGCGCGCTCGGCGACGAGGTCACGATCGGCCGCGGCGAGGCGACCCTCGTCGTCGCGAGCCGCGCCGTGAGCAGGACGCACGTGCGGATCCGGCGCGGCCGGTCCGGCATCGAGGTGGAGGATCTCGGGACGCGCAACGGCACGACCCTGGCCGGCGCGCGGCTCACGGCGGCGCTGCCGGTGGGCCGCGGCGTGCAGCTGCTGCTCGGCGGGGAGGTGCCGTGCGCGATCGCGCCCGGGACCGGGCAGGGCTGCGTGGTGGAGCTCGCGGGCGAGCGCTTCGTGGCGCCCCTCGGCGACCTGCCGGTCGGGCCGTGGCGGGTCCGCCTCGATCGGGCGGGCGCGGCGGCGTTCGTCGTGCTGAAGACGCCGCCGGGGGCGCCGCCGCCGTTCCTGGGCGACTACCAGCTCGCGCCGTCCGTCGAGCTCTGCGCCGGCGACGCGATCGCCGCCGCGCGCGGGGGGACGGCGGTCTTCCGGCTGCCCGCCCCTGGCCAGGCGCCTCCGGCGCGGCACGACGGCGGCGGGGAGGGCGGGCCGGCGTGAGCCTGTGGCAGCGGCTCAAGGAGCGGCTCGGCGGCGCGGCGCCTGACGCGCCGGCAGGCGCAGGCGGCGGCGCTGCGCCGGGCGCGGACCCGGGCGGGCGCGGGGCGAGCGAGCCGCGCGCGCCGCGCTCGCCCGCGGCTCCGATCGCGCGCGGTCGCCCGACGCCCGAGGAGGGCGGCGACGATGTCGCGCGCCTGCGGAGCGCCGGCGCCCGGCAGGGGCCGTCGACGGAAGAGGTGATCGCGATCCTCCGGCGCGCGCGCGGCACGCTGCAGGAGGCCGAGGCCGTGGCGCACCTCGTCGCGGCGATGGAGGAGCGGGCGCTCCCGGACCCGGTCCGCGTGGCGTGCGCGGATCTCCTCGCGGCCCGGGGCGACGAGCAGGGCGCGCTCTCGGTGCTCGAGGGCGCCGCGACGTCGCGGGAGCGCGGGAGCGCGGCGCGCGCGCGGCCGGTGTCCTCGACCGAAGGGCTCGTCCTCGCGGCCGACCTGTACGCCTCGCTGGGGCAGCTCCCGCGCGCGATCGGCGCGATCGAGCGGGTGCTCGTCCGGGAGATCGGCGCGCCCGGCGCGCGCGAGCGCCACCAGCGCTGGCGCGCCGCGCTCGGCGCGGAGCGGCCCGCCGCGGCCCGGGTGGAGGACGTCACGTTCGTCGCGCCCTCGGCGAGCAAGACCCCGTTCCGCCTGCTCCGCGAGGTGGCGCGCGGCGGCGCCGGCGCGGTCTACGAGGCCGAGGACGAGGTGCTCGGCCGGCGCGTCGGGTTCAAGGTCTACCACGGGCGCGGCGGCGACCGGGCGCACGTCACCCGCGAGGTGCGGCTCGCCGCGGCGCTCGCGGGCCCCGGCGTCGTGCGGGTGTTCGACGCGGACCCCGACGAGGGGTGGATCGCGCTCGAGTGGATCGCGCGCGGCTCGGTGCGGGACGTGCTCCGCGCCGGCGACGCGGCGTCGCTCGCGCCGGTCGCGCGGTGGGCGCGCCCGCTCGCGCGCGCGCTCGCCCGCATCCACGAGCGCGGCTACGTCCACGCCGACGTCAAGCCGGCCAACGTGCTGCTGCGCAACCTCGGCGAGCCCGTGCTCAGCGACTTCGGGCTGGCCAGGCCGCGCGGCGCGCCGTCGGCCGGCGGCAGCCCGGGGTACGTCTCCCCGGAGCGGCTCGCCGGCCGCCCGAGCGACCCGCGCGACGATGTCTACGGCTACGGCCGCGTGCTCGAGGACGTCCTCGTGCGCCTCGAGCCGCTCGGGTGCGAGGGGCTGGCTGCCTGGAAGGAGCTGTCGCTGCGGTGCCTCGGCCCGGACGACGAGCGGCCGCCGGACGGCGCGGCGCTCGTCCGGGCCGCCTGCTGAGCACCGCGCCGGCTCAGCACGCGTCGAGGCAGCTCATGTACCGCTCGAACGCGGCCGCGTCCGTCCCGTCGAACGCGCCGCAGGGCGCCCCCGCGGCGCACTCCGAGGCGCAGCGGACGTCGCCCTCGCACGACGCCTCCTCGGCGTCGCTGCCCTCGTAGCCGCACTCTTCCGTGTGCTCCGCGGCCTCGTCGCACACGCTGCCGCAGCCCGGCGCGAGGGCGACCGCGATCGCGATCGCCGCGGCGCGAGCTCTTCCGGAGCTGCCGGGCGCTTCCGTCCACCAACGACTCCTGCCTTTGCTCATGGGTCTTCTCTCCCGGAGTGATGTCTCGTCCGGGGGACCTTACTGCGGCGGAGTTGCGCGCAGGATGCAACTCGCTTCGCTTCGGGCGCAGCCCTGGGTAGATTGCTCGCCTACATGCGGGCATGCACCGAGGAGGGGGCGATCTGATGCGCCTGGCGATCGTCGCCACGCCGAGCTTGCACCGCGATCAGCGGCCGGCCCCCGGCTCGCTCGACGGTGATCTCATCCGGGCCCGCCTCTCGCTGGACGACGCCGGCTTCCGGGTGATCGACGTCGATCCTGCCCGGGATCTCGCCGAGCAGCTCGACACGATGTTCGACGAGCTCGTGGCGACGAGGCAGACCCTGGTCGACGCGGACGAAGCTGCGCGCGACGAGGCCTCCACCCTGCTCCTCTTCTACGCCTCCAGCGCGGTCGCGCTGTCGCCGGACGGGGAGCTCTTCCTCTGCCTCGACCCCGAGAACCCCGGCATGGGCGACGCGCTGAGCGACATCGCCGCGGTGTTCCGCGATCGCGCGCGCGGGGAGGTGCTCTTCGTCCTGGAGTGCCACCACGCACCCGGGGCGGCCTCCCGCGACGTCGTCGCCGCCGCGGAGCAGGCGGTCGCGTCCACGGCGACGGGGATCGAGCTGCTCGTCGCGGCCCACCCGATCGGGTCCCTCGACGCCGATCTGCCGTCCGTGCTCACCCGCGCCTTCGTCGAGCACCTCGACGAGGCGGAGCCGGAGCGCGGGCTCACCGCGGGGGCGATCGCCGGCCGCGTGCAGGAGAGCCCCGACCTGGCCGGCGCCATCCCGTGCTTCGTGCGCGCGCGCGGGCGGGGCTCCTTCTACGTGCTCGTCCCGCGCGGCGGCGTCCCGGGAGGGACCTCGGCGGAGGAGCCCGCGGGCTCGCGGCTCGATGTCGCAGTTGAATGCGACATCGCCACCACGCCCGCGCCCGCGCCGGACGACCCGGCCGCGCAGTACCTCACGGCCGGCGACACGCTCGCCGCCGCGTGGGACCTGGAGGGGGCGCTCACGGCGTACAAGAAGGCGCTCGTGCTCGTCGGGGCCGCGCGCGACGCGCGGGCGGAGGTGTACCTGCGCATCGCGCACGCGAGGTGGCGCCAGGAGAAGCACCGCGAGGCGATCGAGGGCTTCGAGAAGGCGCTCGCGCTCGCGCCCGAGCACCGCCCCGCGCTCGAGGCGCTGGCCGAGCTCCACCTCGCCGAGCGCGATTTCGACGCGCTGCGCACCGCGGAGGAGCGGCTCCTCTCGCGTGTCGAGGGCGACGCCGACCAGTTCGGGCTCCTCGTCCAGTTCGCCGAGCGCTGGGAGATCATCGCCGGGGACGCCGACCGGGCGCGGGAGCTCCTGGAGCGGGCGCGGGAGCTCCGCGCCGACGACGCCGCTGTCCTGCGCAGCCTGGGCCGGCTCTACGAGGAGGCTGGCGACCTCGACGCCTCGCTCGACGCGCGCCGCCGCCTGATCGAGCTCGTGGAGGACCCGCGGCAGCGCGCGGCCGCGCTCCTGGAGCTCGCGCGCACGGCGATCCAGGGCGAGGCCCGCGCGACCTTGACGGAGGTGACGCGCGAGCAGGCCGGCATCGAGCTGCTCGAGCGCGCGCTGGACGCCGACCCGACGCTGCTCGATCCGCTCGCGCTCATCGCGGTCCTCCTGTCGGCGCGCCAGGAGTGGGGCGAGCTGGAGCTCGCGTACCGGCGCATGCTCGATCGGGCGCAGCGCATCGTCGATCCGCGCGTCCGGAGCGACGTCACCTGGGAGCTGTGCCGCCGCCTCGGCCTGCTCTTCCGCGACCACCTCGAGGATCCCGGCTCGGCGCTGGATGCGTTCGAGGGGGCGGTGGCCGAGCGGCCCGACGACGTCGCGGGGCGGCTCAGCGCGGCGTCGCTCGCGCGCAGCGCGGGCCGGTTCGAGCGCGCGGCCGCGCACCTCCAGGCCGCGGCGGTGCTCGAGCCGGGCAACGTCCAGGTGTTCCACGACCTGTTCGACACGTTCCAGAAGCTGCGGCGCACCGACCAGGCCTGGTCCGCCGCGAGCGTGGCCGTGTACCTCGGCGCCGCCGAGGCGCGGGAGCGCTTCCTCTTCGAGGAGCACCGGCCGGCGGGCCTCGTCCAGCCGGAGCGCGGCCTGAGCCCTTCGGCGTGGGATCTCCTGCGCGCGGCCGATCGCGATCGCGCGCTCGAGGAGGTGCTCGCGTCGGTCGCCGACGCGGCGATCCGCGCGCGGCTCGCGCAGCGAGCGCGGGAGAAGAAGCTCCCCAGGCTCGATCCGGCCGCGCGCGCGGACGCCGAGCGGAACGCGGCGGGCGTGGTGCGCCTGTTCGCGTGGGCGAGCCGGTGCCTCGGGCTCACCACGCCGGCGGTCTACCTCCGGAAGGACGCGCCGATCGCGCTCGCCGCGGTGCCGGTCGAGGATCCGAGCGTCCTCGTCGGCGGCGAGGCGCTCCGCGGTCGGACGGCCGCCGAGCTCGCGTTCCTGGTGGGCAGCCACGTCGCGTACCACGTCGGCCCGCACCGGCTGCTCCTCTATTTCCCCTCGCTCGAGGAGCTCGGCATCTGCCTGGCCGCGGCCGTCAGGCTGGCGCGCCCCTCGGAGCCTGTCCCAGCCGAGCTCGAGGGCGCGGTGCTGGGGCTGATGCCCCTGGTCGACGAGCAGCTGACGGAGGCCGAGCGCGATGCGCTGGAGGCCGCGGTGTTCGAGCTGTACGAGATCCGCGCGCCGCTCGATCTCGCCCACTGGGCGGGCTCGGTGGAGCGCTGCGCGGCCCGGGTCGGCTATCTCCTGACCGGCGAGCTCGCGATCGCGGCGTCGTCGCTTTCGCGCGCGGACGCGCCGGGCGTGCTGACGGCGGAGGAGAAGATCGGCGATCTCCTCTCGTTCAGCGTCTCGGACGCCTACCACGCCCTGCGCGACGAGCTCGGCGTGGCGATCCAGCCCTAGTCTCGACCTGGGCAGCTGTGCCCAGGTCGAGATCAGCGCTGGTGGCGCGCGCGATCGGCGCCGGCGCGCCGGCTCGTCCTCGCGCGCTCAGTCTTTGCCCTGGAGGTAGGCGAGGTACGCGTCGTGGCTCGGCGGGCGGCCGAGGAAGCGGGCGACGAGCTCTCCTGCCTCGACCCCGCCGCCCTTCGCGAGCACCTCGTCGCGGAAGGCGCGCGCGACCGCGGGGTTCATCAGGCCTTCCCGCTTGAAGCGGGTGAGCACGTCGCGCGAGAGCGACAGCGCCCACTGGTAGCCGTAGTAGCCCGCGTCGTAGGTGATGAGGTGCCCGAAGCTCGACTGGAGGTGCGTCCCCTTCACGAAGGAGAACGACTCGTTCGCGCGCTGCGCCTGCTCCACGACCAGGGTCGTGTCGAGGCCCGGGTCGCGGGTGTGGAGCTCCAGATCGATCGACGCGAGGGTGAGCTGCCGCTGCGTCGCCAGCGCCCGCCCGAAGCCGCGCGCGCGGGTCATCGCCTGGAAGAGATCGTCCGGGATCTTCTCGCCGGTCGCGTGGTGCTTCGCGAACCGATCGAGCACCTCGCGCGACCACGCCCACTCCTCGAACATCTGGCTCGGCGCCTCGACGAAGTCGCGCACCGTCGCGGTCCCCGAGTAGGAGGCGAGCTCCGAGCGCGTCAGGAGGTGGTGCAGCACGTGCCCGAACTCGTGGAAGAACGTCACCACGTCCTCGTGGGACATGAGCGCGGGCTGCGCTCCCGGCTTCGGGAAGTTGCACTCGAGCGCCGCGATCGGGGTCTGCCACGACCCATCGTCGAGCAGCTTCGCCGTGCGCACGGCGAACATCGCCGCGTGCTTGTACTTGTCAGGCCTGCTGTAGAGGTCGAGGTAGAACTTTCCGACCACCTTGCCCTCGGAGCGCACCTCGTACGCGGTCACGTCCGGGTGCCAGGCTTTGGCGGGGATCTCCTTGTACTCGACCCCGTACATCTGCGCGGTGATGTCCATGAGCCCCTGCTTCACCGCGCCAATCTCGAGGTAGTCCGAGAGCGCCTGCGAGTTGAACTGGTACCTGGATGCGCGCACCCGGTCTTCGAGGAAGTAGCGCTCCGAGGGCGGGAGCTTGTCGGTCGGCTTGCCTCCGAGCCGCACGTGCTCCTTCACCAGCTCGGCGAACTCGGCCTTGGCGGGCGCCTTCAGCGCGGTCCGGACCTGGTCGAGGAAGGCGCGCACCGCGCCGCTCGTCTTGGCCATCCGCGGCTCGATGGCGTAGTCGGCCCAGCTCTTGTAGCCGAGCATCTTGGCCTTCTCTGAGCGGAGCGCGAGGAGCCGCTCGAGCAGCTTCACGTTCCTGTCGCCGCCTCGGTTGGTGAAGAGCACGTAGAGATCGAGCGCGGCCTTGCGATCCTTCGCGTACGTGACGAACGGGAAGAAGTCGGGGTAGTCGGTGCTGATCTCGACCTTGCCGTTCGCCTTGGGTGGGTGCTTCGCCACGTACTCCTTGGGCAATCCGTCGAGGGAGGCCGGCGCGATCTCGATCGATCCGATCGACGCGGACAGGTTCGACATGAACTCCTGTCCGATGCGGGTGATCTGCTCGTTCACGTCGCGGAGGCGCTGCTGCCGGTCTGGCGGCAGCGACAGCCCGTTGCGGCGGAGGTCGCGGAGGACGTCGGAGAGGAGCCGCGCTCGCTCTCCCTTCGGTGGCTCGCCCTTCTCGGCGTACGCCTTGATGACGGCGGCGAGATCGGCGTCCAGCCACATCGCGGTCGTGAACCTGTCGACCTTCGGCTCGCAGAGCCTGGCGGCCTCTCGCACCGCGGCGTCCGGGTGCGCGACCCCCATGAGGTACGGGAACTCGCCCGCGCTGTTGACCTCGAGCACCGCGTCGTCGAACCGCCCGAGGGTCGCGGCGTAGGTGAGCTTCTCCGGCGGCGCCTCCTTGAGCGCCCTGATCGCGTCGAGGTGCACCTCCGCCGCGCGCAGGTGGTCGTCGCAGAGCTGCTTCACCCCGTCCACGGTGATCCCCTGCGCCACGGGATCGAACTCGGCGCGCGCGGGGGCATCGGGCGGCGGAGCCGTCGCCGTGGGTGAGGTCGTCCCCGAGGCCGCGCTGGCGGGCCCCGGCGGCGACGCGACCGCGCCGCGCTGGGGGCCAGCGCTGCAGGCGACGAGCAGGAGGAGCGAGAGGAGCCCACCGCGTGCGTGCGAGTTGCGGACCTTCATGGAGGTTCGGCTATATCACGGGCCGTCCGGGGGGCCCCGGCGGGGAGCCGCCTGCGGAAGCGGAGGAGGACGATCCGCGGCGCGGTCGTCGCCCCTCTCGCCGCTCCGGGGTCGTCGCCCTGCTCGCCTCTCGCCGCCGGCCCCGCCGCGTGTTCCGATGGTCGCTGGAGCCTCCGCCATGCCCCGTCCCGCGCTCAACTTCGCCCTCCTCTTCGCTCTCGCGTCGTTCGCGCTCGGTTGTTCGGGCAGCGAGCCCTGCGAGGTCGTCTGCGCCAAGAACGCCGAGTGCCAGCCCGACGGACCCGGAAAGGAGACCTGCGTCACCCTGTGCCTCGACCTGTCCGATCGCGCTTCCTATGCCGACGCGATCGAGCACCAGGCCGAATGCTACGAGGAGGAGGACTGGTCCTGCGACCAGCTCGCGACCGGCGCGTGCGACTACTCGCCGGAGGATTGAACGCGGGGGCCCTCCGCCTCATCGACGCGCGCAGCGCGACTACTCCGCCGCCATGAACGGGTAGGGGACCGCGCGCGGCGGGGCGAACGTCTCCTTCACGACCCGCGGCGAGACCCACCGCAGCAGGTTGAACAGGCTGCCCGCCTTGTCGTTCGTGCCGGACGCGCGCGCGCCGCCGAACGGCTGCTGCCCGACGACGGCGCCCGTCGGCTTGTCGTTGATGTAGAAGTTGCCCGCGGCGAAGCGGAGCGCGTCGCTCGCCGTCTCGATGAACGCCCGGTCCCGCGCGAACACCGCGCCCGTGAGGCCGTACGGCGACGTCTCGTCGCAGAGCGCGAGCGCCCTCGCCTCCTCGCCGTCGGGGTAGACCCAGACCGTGAGCACCGGGCCGAACAGCTCTTCCGTCATCAGGGGGTGGCGCGGGTCCGTCGTCTCGATCAGCGTCGGCTCGACGAACCAGCCCTCGCTCCCGTCGTGCGCGCGCCCGCCGCCGCCGCACACGAGCGAGCAAGCCGGGTCCTTCTTCGCCGCGGCGATCCGCTCCGTGAGCCGAGCGTGCGCGCGCCCGTCGATCACCGCGCCCATGAAGTTGCGGAAGTCGGCGACGTCCCCCACGCGGATCGCCTGGATGTGGCCGACGAGCCGGTCCTTGAGGGCCGGCCACAGGGAGCGGGGGATGTACGCGCGCGACGCGGCCGAGCACTTCTGTCCCTGGTACTCGTACGCTCCGCGGACGAGCGCCACCGCGAGCGCGTCGACGTCGGCGCTCGCGTGCGCGAAGACGAAGTCCTTGCCGCCGGTCTCGCCCACGATGCGCGGGTAGCTGCGGTAGCGCCCGATGTTCTCCCCGATGCGCCGCCAGATCGACTGGAAGACCGCGGTCGACCCGGTGAAGTGGATGCCGGCGAAGTCCTGGTGATCGAGGCAGGCGTTCGAGACGAGCTCGGGCGGGCCCATCACGAGGTTGATGACGCCGGGCGGGAGGCCCGCCTCGATCAGGAGCTCCATCACGAAGTGCGCGGAGTACAGCGCGTTCGCCGACGGCTTCCAGACCACGGTGTTGCCCATCAGCGCCGGGGCCGCGGACAGGTTGCCCGCGATGGCGGTGAAGTTGAACGGCGTCGCCGCGAAGACGAAGCCCTCCAGCGGGCGAGGCTCGGCGAAGTTCCAGATGCCGGGCGCGCTCGTCGGCTGCTCCGCCGCGATCCGGTGGGCGAAGTGGACGTTGTAGCGGAAGAAATCGATGAGCTCGCAAGCGGAGTCGATCTCCGCCTGGTACGCCGTCTTGCTCTGCCCGAGCATCGTCGCCGCGTTGAGCACGGGGCGATACCGGGTCGCGAGCAGCTCGGCCGCCTTGAGGAACACGGCGGCGCGTGCCGTCCACGGCGTCCTCGACCAGGCGGGGTGCGCCCGCCGGGCGGCATCGATCGCGCGTGCCACGTGCTCGGCGCCGCCCTGGTGAGCGCGGGCGAGCAGGAGGTCGCGCCGGTGCGGCGCTCGGACCTCGTCGAGCTCGCCGGTCCGGACCGCCTCGCCGTCGATCACCATCGGGATGTCGATCGTCTCCCGCGCCCGGCGCTCCAGCTCCGCCTTGAGCGCCGCGCGTTCCGGGCTGCCAGGGGCGTACGCGAGGACGGGCTCGTTCTGGGGGCTCGGTGGCGTGGCGATGGCGTCGATCATGAAGCGAGTCTAGCGGCGGAGCCGAGGGCGCGCAGCGCTCCGGCGCCGCCGCGCGTCGCCCTTTGCGGTGGCGGCGTGAGCCAGACGGCCGCGCCGGGCAGCGCGCGTCGCATTTCATGGATGCCAGGTTTCAGGAGTCCCCCACCTTGGGCGTCGCCCGCG
Source organism: Sorangium sp. So ce1153 (assembly GCF_051521595.1). Lineage (NCBI taxonomy): Bacteria > Pseudomonadati > Myxococcota > Polyangiales > Polyangiaceae > Sorangium > Sorangium sp. So ce1153. The sequence goes on along the minus strand of NZ_CP150361.1, from coordinate 7,686,973 downwards.
CCGCCGCTACGATCGCGGGATGCGCGAGCTCACCACGCCGCCCGATGCGATCTTCGATCCGATCACGGGAGCGGCGCGCGTCGGCTCCTACCGCGGCGAGCTCCCCCGGGTGGATCTCGCGCAGATCGCGCCGCGGGCGCTCGACCGGGTGCTCAAGCACAAGCGGTGGACCTACGTGGCGATCGCGTCGGACGAGGTCTTCATCGCCGCCGCGGTCGTACACCTCGGCTACCTCGCGAACACGTTCGGCGTCGTCTTCGACAAGGCGGGCCGGCGGCTGCTCGTGGACCGCTCGACGATCGGACCTCCCTTCGCGGCGAGCGTGGGCGACGTGGGCGGCGAGGGCAGCTCCGCGCGCGCCTGGCTGCCCCGCGGGCGCGTGCGGATCGAGCGCCCGCGCGGGCAGGCGAGCGTCACGGTCGCCGCCGCGTTCCGCGGCCTCGAGCTCCACGCGCGGCTGGACAGCCGCGTCGCCCCGCCGGCGATCTCGGTGATCTCGGAGGCGCCAGGCGGCGTCCTGATCGCGACCGAGAAGCGGCAGCTCCTCGGCGTCGAGGGGGAGGCGTCGGTGCTCGGCCGCCGGATTGCGCTCGACGGAGCGCTCGCCAGCTACGACTACACGAGCGGCCTCATGCCGCGGCGCACGACCTGGCGCTGGGCCATCGCGCTGGGGCGCGCGCAGAGCGGCGAGCGCGTCGGCCTGAACGTGGGCGAAGGGTTCGTCGGCGACGCCGAGTGTGCGCTCTGGGTCGACGGCGATCTCTTCCCGCTCGCCGAGGGCCGGTTCACCTTCGATGCCGCGCGGCCGCTCGACCCGTGGCACGTGCGGACCGCGGACGGCTCCGTGGATCTCCGGTTCATCCCCGGCGCGGCGCACTCGAACCACACGAACCTCGGCGTGCTCGCGTCCGAGTTCCTGCAGCCGATCGGCCTCAGCTCGGGCACGGTCCGCGTCCCGGACGGGCGGGTCCTCGAGCTCCGGGACGTCCTCGGCGTGGCGGAGGACCAGGTCATCACCTGGTAGCGCTGGACGATCGCGCCGATCGCGCCGGTCGCGCCGGTCAGCCGCCGCGGCGCTCGGCGATGAGCTTGTCGAGGTCGTCCTCGGTGATGAGCTTCGTGCCGTACTTGCGCGCCTTCACCGCCTTGCTCGACGCGGACGCCACGTCGGCGAGGACGAGGTAGTTGAGCTCCTTCGTGACGCTGTTCAGCACCCGGCCGCCGTTCGACTCGACGAGGTGGGTGAGCTCGCCGCGCGGGCGCGCCGCCGCGCCGGTGAAGCAGAACGTGAGGCCCGCGAGCGGCCCCTCCGCCTCGGGCGCGACCGGCACGATGCCGCCCGCGAGCAGCCGCGCGATCTCCTCGCTGCGGGCGCGCAGCCCGCGGACGATGCTCGCGGCCTTGATCGCGCCGAGCCCCGGGATGCCGGCGAGCTCGTCCTCGCCGGCGGCGAGCAGCTTCTCGATCGTCGTGTACCCGGCCGACACGAGCAGCCGCGCGGTCTGGATCGCGAACCCCTCGATGCCGAGCGCCGCGAGGAAGACCGGCAGCGTTAGCGGGAGCCGGCTCTTCAGCTGCTCGAGGCACTTCGTGGCGCTCTTCTCGCCGCGCCGATCGAGCTCGGCGATGTCCTTCACCGTGAGCTTGTAGAGGTCGAGCGGCTCTCGCGCGAGGCCCGCGGCCACCACCTGCTCGATCAGCTTGTCGCCCCACTCGAGCGCGCCGATGGCGTCGATCCAGTTGTGGATGCGCCCTTCGATGAGGGCGCGGCACGCGGCGTTCCGGCAGAGGAGGTACTCCCCCTCGACGACGAGCGGCGCGCTGCAGACCGGGCAGAGCGATGGCGGGACCGCGACGGGGCCGCGCTTCTCGACGACCTCCTCCACATAGGGGATCACGTCGTTGCGCCGCGAGACGAGCACCTCGTCGCCCACGCCGATGCCGAGGCTCCGCACGTTCGCCGCGTTGTGCAGCGAGGCGCGCCGCACGTTGGCGCCGGCGAGCTCCACCGGCTCCACGATCGCCACCGGGGTGACGCGGCCGCTCGGCCCCGTGTCCCACTGGATCGCCACGACCGTCGTCACCTTGGCGGGCGACGCGAACTTGAAGGCGACCGCGCCGCGCGGCCGGCGGTTGACGTCGCCGAGCAGGCCCTGCACGTGGAGCGAGTCCACGTACACGACGAGCCCGTCGATCTCGTAATCCAGGCCCGCGCGGAGCTCGCTCGAGTAGCGGCGGTAGAGCGTCACGACGTCCTCGACGCTGCCGTGGGCGGTCTGCGGCGTCGCGAAGCCGAGCTCGCGCAGCCAGGCGAACCGCGCGCGGCACGTCGGGATCTCGAGGTGCTCGGCGACGTCGTAGAAGAGCACGGTGCAGTGCTCCGCCCCTTGCCCGTCGAACCGCTTGGCCGCGCCCGCGGCCATGTTGCGCGGGCTCGTCACGCCGGGGAAGTAGCGCTTCATGTCCGAGAGGCGGAGGATGATCTCGCCGCGCACGGACAGCCGGCCCCGCTCCCGGATCCTCGCGGGGACCCCCTTCATCCTCGCGACGTTCGCGGTGATCCGCTCGCCCCACTCTCCGTCGCCTCGGGTGATGGCGTCGACGAGCTTGCCGCCCTTGTAGATGACCTCGATGGAGATGCCGTCGAGCTTCTCCGCGACGAAGAGGTCCTCCGCGACGCTCGCGCCGTCGTGCCCCGACGGCCGCGCGTCGCCCTCGCCGTCGGCGTCCTTCGCGAGGATCTCGTCGCAGCGCGCGACCCAGGCCCGGAGCTCGTCCTCGGAGACGACCTTGTTGAGCGAGCCCATCGGGATCTCGTGGCGCGCCTTCTCCCACTCCGTGATCAGGGAGGCCGAGCCGACCCGGGCGAGCACCGGATGCGCGGGATCGAGGGCGCGGAGCTCGTCCTCGAGCGCGTCGAACGCCGCGTCCGAGATCTCGGGGTGCCCTGCGTAGTAGCTCGCCCTGTACTTCTCGATGCGATCGGCGAGCTCATCGATCCTCGCCTTGTGCTTCGGATCCGTGGCCAGCCCGCCCTGCAGCGCGCTGCGCGCTCCAGCCTCGTCGTGGTGTCCCTGCGTCATCGTTTGCCTCGGCTCACTCCTCGGCTCACTCCAGCTCCGTGTCGCCGTCGCGCCGGGCGGCGGCGAGGAGGTCCCCCATGCCCATCGCGAGCTCGGCCGGGAGCTCGTCATCCCGGAAGAGCCTCGCCTCCCGGATCTCGAGCGGGTTCTGGGGTGGGCGCGTCGGCGCGCCGATCCGCGCTGCGACGACGACGGTCACCGCGTGGAAGCGGATGTCGCGATCGGGGCGCGAGTACACGCCCACGACCCGCCCGACCTCGACCTCGGTGACGCCCGCCTCCTCGGCGAGCTCCCGGACCATTGTGTCGCGGAGCGTCTCGCCCCACTCCAGGGTCCCCCCCGGGAGCGCCCACGTCCCCGTGTCGCTGCGTCGGACCAGCAGCCACCGGCCATCTGCTGTCTGCGCGGCGGCGGCGATCCCGACGACGGGCCGTCGGAGCAACGCGCGCGCGACCTCCTTGGCCAGGGCGAGCACGGAGCGCGGCAACATCGTGAGGGGAGCGATTTCCATGAGAATTTTCGCGATCTGTCTGTAAAGCATAGAAGCGATCGGGGACCGCCGGGAGAGGGTTCCGCGCGAGCCTGGCCGTTCTTGCCGGTGGCGAGGAGCTTCGCGGCTCGGCGCTCGGCCCCGGGGGATGGGCAGGCTACGCTCGTCCATCATGTCACTCGTCTGGCGGGCGATGCGCGCTGCTGTCGGTTCGTACGGCCGCGCCGCCTTCTGCGGCGTTGCGGCGTGGGGCGCGGCGATCGCGATCGCGTCGCTCTCTAGCTGCACCGAGGACCGGCTCCCGCCGCCGCGCCCTCAGGCCGGCACGTCGACAGGCGCGGGCGGCTCGGTGGGCGCGCCGCCGGACGCGGGCATCGACGATGCGCCTGGACCGGCGAACCTCTGCGAGTGCGTCGCGGCGTACGGAGGCGAGGCCGGCCGATGTGGCGATTGCTTCAACGAGCACGCGTCCCGCGGCGGGCGCTGCGAGGCGCAGCTCTCCGCGTGCGACGGGGAGCCCGGGTGCAGGCAGATCAGCCTGTGCCTGAAGGACTGCGGTCGCGACAAGGGTTGCCAGACGGCGTGCGTGTTCCCTGACGATGCGAGCGCCGCGCAGGGAGCCTTCCAGCAGGTGCTCGCCTGCGTGTGCGACGCGTGCGGCGCGCGGTGCGCCTACCACGGCGGGCCGCTCGAGTGCGCGGAGCCCGCCGTCGCGGTGGATGGCGGTGAGGAGACCGCGGATGGCGGCGGTGCCGCGGGAGCCGGCGGTGCCGCGGGAGCCGGTGGTGCTGCGGGAGCCGGCGGTGCTGCGGGAGCCGGCGGTGCTGCGGGAGCCGGCGGTGCCGCGGGAGCCGGCGGTGCCGCGGGAGCCGGCGGTGCCGCGGGCCCTGGTGACGCTGCGAGCGCGTCCGGAGATCGAGGAATCCGGTGAGCTCCGCGCGTTTCTCGGCGCGCGGCCCACGCCGGTGCGGCGTGCGGTAGGCTTGCCGCATGCAGAAACCGGTCATCTGGGCGGCCCTCCAGCTTTCCAGCCAGGAGGACGTGAGCGCGAACCTGGCACAGGTGGAGGCGCGCATCGCGGAGGCGTCGAGCCGCGGGGCAACCACGGTCGTGCTCCCCGAGAACTTCGCCTACATGGGCAGCGAGGAGGGGAAGCGCAACATCGCCGAGGATCTCGATGCCGACGGCGGTCCGATCGCGCGCCGCCTCGCCGGCGCGGCGCACTCTTCCCGCGTGACGATCGTGGCCGGCGGCTTCCCCGAGCGCGCGCACGACCCGGCGCGGCCGTACAACACCTGCGCGGTCTTCGGTCCCGACGGCCGGCTCACCGCCCGCTACAGGAAGATCCACCTGTTCGACGTCGAGATCGCCGACGGAACGAAGTACCGCGAGTCCGCGTCGACGACCGCCGGCGAGCGCCCCGTCGTCACCGAGGTCGACGGCGTGAAGCTCGGGCTGTCCATCTGCTACGACGTCCGGTTCCCCGAGCTCTACCGCGCGCTCTCATCGGCAGGCGCGGAGGCCATCGTCGTCCCCGCGGCGTTCACGCTGCTCACCGGCAAGGACCACTGGCTGGTCCTGCTCCGCGCGCGCGCCATCGAGGCCCAGGCGTACGTGGTGGCCGCCGCGCAGTGGGGCAAGCACCCCGGCGGGCGAGCGACATTCGGGAAATCGTGTGTAATCGACCCGTGGGGCGAGGTGATCGCCCAGGCGTCGGAAGGGGAGGGGATCGCGATGGCGACGCTCGATCCCGCCTATCTGGATCGGGTCAGGGCGAATCTACCCTCGCTCAAGCACAGGCGACTCTGATCTTGATGTCATGGTGGTAGGGAATTTGTCCCACATCCGTGGGGGTGCTTGCGCCGTCGGCCGCTGGTGCGACCGGCCTCTGCCGTGAGCTCACTCGGCCGAGGCGTCGCTCATCTCAGCCTCGCCAGCCGGGGGCAGCACGCCCCCGCGCTTGGAAAGGAGCGCCCGTAGCTCCGCGGGCCTGCGGAAGCCGATACGGCGGGCGACCTCCCCCTCGGTCAGCCCTTCACGCAGGAGCGCGCGGGCACGCTCCGCGCGCACCTCATCGTAGTAGACGTGCGGCGATAAGCCGAAGGCGGCACGGAAGAGCCGCGCGAAGTGAAACTCGGACAGATCGAGGTCCAGCGCGACCTCGTACGAGCGGATCCTCTGGCCTGCTTCCGCGGCGCTGCGGATGCGATCGCGGCCGAGCAGGAGCCGCTCCGAGGTGCTGCGCGGCAGCGGAGCTGCCGGACGCGGCGGGGGCGAGGAGCGCGAGACAGCCGTGGTCGCGGGGCGCTCACGCGGCAGCTGCGCGCCGTAGATCGGCGCTGCGGCGCGAGGCGCAGCGAGCGACGTGGGCCGCGAGGCCGCAGCGCCGTTCGGGGCTGCGACCGGAGTGGCCGGGACCGACAGGGAGCGTGCGGCCGGCGTGCTGTGAGACGAGGAGGGTGCGAGCGGAGTCGAGATGGGAAGCGCAGTCGTCACGAGTACCTCTCCAGCGGTGAAAGGGCGATGTGCCGCGGTCATCGCGGCCACCGGTGTGGCGTACTGCAACCGGTAGGCCGCAAGCGGACGCAGCGCTCGTGGCTCAGCCGAGTCGGCGCCCCTCAGCGCAAAAGGCAGGGATTTCTCGTCAACCTGCGCGCGATGTCATACGGGGTGTGGCCTGCCGTTCACGTGACACACGCGCCCGGGATCACTTGTGCCTGGCACAACGTGCCTTCGCGGCGAGAACGCCGTCGCGAAGGCGTGGCACGCGACATCGCCGCGGCGCTTTTGTGGTTGTCAGGTGATGAATATTCGCGGGCGTCTCGGCATCTAACGAACGCCGCGCGAGGCGCGGAGTCACCGCGATCTCGGGAGCGGGCCGTCGATGCTCAGACGTCGATCTCGGCGTTCGGCGCGCGCTCCATGATGAAGCGGAATCGCGCCTGGGCGTCCTTGCCCATCAGCTCGTTGAGGATGCGATCGGTCTCGATCTCTCCCTCGATCACGATGCGCAGCGCGCGCCGTCGGCGGATGTCGAGCGTCGTCGCCTTGAGGTCCTCCGCGGGCATCTCGCCGAGACCCTTGAACCGCGAGATGTCCGCCTTGGCCGTCTTGGGGAGCTTCGCGAGGACCCGGTCGCGCTCTGCATCGTCGAGCGCCCAGTGAGTCTCCTTGCCGACATCAATCCGGTAGAGCGGCGGCTGCGCCAGGAACACGTGCCCGCCGCGGAGCAGGCCGGGCAAATGTCGGTAGAAGAAGGTCAGCAGCAGCGTCGCGATGTGCTGTCCGTCGCTGTCGGCGTCCATCAGCAGAAAAATCCTGCCGTAGCGCAACTTGGAAGCGTCGAAGTCCTTTCCGAAGCCGCAGCCGAGCGCGCTCACGATGTCCTGGAGCTCCTTGTTGCCGAGCACCTTCGAAGTGGAGGCCTGCTCCGCATTGAGCACCTTGCCGCGCAGCGGGAGGATCGCCTGGGTACGGCGGTCCCGGCCCTGCTTGGCGGAGCCTCCGGCGCTGTCTCCCTCGACGATGAAGAGCTCGCTCTCGCTCGGATCGGTCGAGGCGCAGTCCGCGAGCTTGCCTGGCAGGTTGAGCCGGTGGGAGACGGGTGTCTTGCGCAGGACCTGCTGCGTCGCCTCGCGCCGCGCTTCCCGGGCGCGCGCCGCCAGGATGGCGCGCGCCACGATCGACTCGCCGGCCGTGCCGTTGTGCAGCAGCCACTGCTCGAGCGCCGGCCGGACCATGCCCTCGACCGCCGGTCCTGCCTCTGGATTGTTGAGCCGATCCTTCGTCTGCCCCTGGAACTGGGGTTCCTGGATGTAGATCGACAGTAGACCCACGATCCCCTCGCGGATGTCGTCTGCCGTCAGCGTCACCCCCTTCGGCTGGATCTTCTTCGCTTCCATGAAGGCACGGACCGCCTTCACGATCGCGGCACCGAAGCCGGACTCGTGCGAGCCGCCCGCGTGCGTGGGGATGCCGTTGACGTACGACTTCACGTACTCGTCGGTCGACTCCGTCCACTGGAGCGCGGTCTCCAGCCGGATCTCGCCCTCGCGCGCGACGTGGAAGATGGACGGGTGGGTCACCGCCTTGCCGCGCTGGGCGACCAGCTTCGGCAGGAAGTCCGCGATGCCGTTCGGGTGGAGGAGCTCGATCGACTCCCCGGACGAGAGATCGCGGAACGCGATCGCCAGCCCTCCGTGAAGATAGGCCTTGGCCTCCAGGCGCTCGCGGATTGTCTCCGAGTCGAAGCGCCGGCCCTGCCCGAAGATCTCCGGATCTGGCCGGAAATGGATGCTCGTGCCGTGCTTGCGGGTGGGCGCGCCCTTCCTGAGCTTGCTGGTCGGCGCGCCGCGCGAGAACGTCTGCTGGTGCTCGAACCCGTCGCGCAGCACCCGGACCTCGACGAGCTCCGAGAGCGCGTTGACGACGCTCGAGCCGACGCCGTGGAGGCCGCCGGAGACCTTGTAGTTGTCGCTCCCGAACTTCCCGCCCGCGTGCAGCGTGCACAGGATGAGCTCGAGCGCGGGGCGCTTGTACCGGGGGTGCACGTCGACAGGGAAGCCGCGGCCGTCGTCGGTCACGGTCACGCCCTGGAGGTCGGCGTCGAGCGTCACCTCGATCCGCTTCGCGTGCCCGTTGATCGCCTCGTCGACGGCGTTGTCGACGATCTCCCAGAGCAGGTGGTGGTAGCCCCTGGCGTCGGTGCCGCCGATGTACATGGCGGGGCGCTTGCGGACGGGCTCCAGCCCCTCGAGCACCTCGATGTCAGCAGCCGTGTAACGTGCGCCGGACGCGGCGCGGACCGGGGGATTCGTGGCGGCCATGTCAGCTCACCTCCAGCGTCGGTACGACGACGGCCGGCGGCACCACGCGGGCGAAGCGGTCGCGTCGTGCGACCGGCTCGCCCTGCGTGCCGCGCGGACCGGCGATCTTGCTCGCGGCGATCTCGAGCGTCTTGCCCTTCTCCGTCTCGACCGTGATCGCGTCGCTCGGGCCGAGGGCGAGCGCGGCGCCGACGAGGCGCTCGCCCTCGGCGACCCGCATCACGACCGAGCCCTTACCCGGGCCGGAGAGCAGCGCGAGCTCCTCCACGGCCACGCTCAGCGCCCAGGCGTCGCTCGAGGCGCAGAGCACCCGGTCGGCGCCGTCCACGGCGTGGACGAAGAGCACCTCGTCGCCCTCGTTCAGCTTCGCGAAGCGGCGCCCGGAGCGCGTCGAGGGGTCGCGGTGCGGGCGCAGCGAGAACCGGAAGCCCAGCCCCCCGCGCGTGATCGCGAGCGCGAAGGGGGGCTCCGGCTCGGCGGCGTCCGGGGTCGGCGCCGGGACGTCGAGCGCCCGCGGATCGAACGAGAGCATCGCGATCAGCCGCTCGCCGTCGGCCAGCTTGAACAGCTTCTGCACGGGATCGCCGTAGCCGGTCGACTGCGGCACCTCGTGGATGCGGCACACGTAGCAAGCGCCGAGGTTCGAGAAGAACGCGACCGTCGATCGCGTCGAGCCCGCGACGACCGCGAGCACGCTGTCGCCCTCGCGGACGCGCGTCGAGGAGAGATCCCTGACCTCGCGCACGCGCTTCACCCAGCCCTGCGCCGAGAGGATGACGTTCGCGTCCTCGGCCACGATGAAGTCCTCGGCCTGGTACTCGGGCTCGTCGATCGAGCCGAGCACCTTGGTGCGACGCTTGTCGCCGTAAGAACCCTTGATCTCGACGAGCTCGTCGCGAACGATCCCCCAGCGCTTCGCGTCGCTCTTGAGCAGCCCCTCGATCCGCTTCGCCTCCGCGCGCTTCTCGGCGAGGTCCTTCTGCACGAGCAGGATCTCGAGCCGCGCCAGCCGGTAGAGCTTGAGCTCCAGGATCGCGTCGGTCTGCTCGTCGTTCAGGGCGAAGCGCTTCATCAGCTTCTCGGCCGCGTCCGCCTTGCCCTCGCTCTTGCGGATGATCCGGATCACCTCGTCGAGCGCGTCGAAGATCTTCTCGAAGCCCTCGAGGATCGTGATCCGCCGCCGCAGCTCACCGAGCTGGAACTCGAGCCGCCGCGTCACCGTCCCGTAGCGGAAGTCGAGGAACTTCGTCAGGATCTCGTGCAGGCCGAGCCGCCGCGGCGCGGCGACGTCCACGTTGTCGGTGGGCACGAGGCAGGTGAGGTTCACCTGCACGTTGGTCGCGAGCGGCGTCTGTTTGTAGAGGTACGCCATCACGAGCTGCGCGTCCGCGCCGCGCTTCAGCTCCATCACGATGCGCACCTCGGCGGTCGACTCGTCGCGTATGTCCACGAGCGTCGGCAGCTTCTTCGAGACGATCACCTCGGCGATCTTCTCGACGATCGCCTTCCGCTCGATCCCGTACGGGATGGAGGTGATCACGATCTGGGGCGCGGCGCCGCGCTTGCCGTCGCCCTCCTCCAGCCGCCACTCGCCGCGGAGCTTCAGCGAGCCCTGGCCGGACGTGTAGACGGCCTCGAGCTCTTTCTTCGTCGCGTGCAGCTGGCCGCCGGTCGGGAAGTCGGGCCCCTTCACGTACGACAGGAGCCGCTGCGTCGTGATCTCGCGGTTCTCGATCAGCGCGACGCACGCGTCGATCACCTCGCCGAGGTTGTGCGGCGGGATGCTCGTCGCCATCCCGACCGCGATCCCCTGCGAGCCGTTCACGAGCAGGTTGGGGAAGCGCGAGGGGAGGACGATCGGCTCGAAGCGCGTCCCGTCGTAGTTGGGACGAAAATCCACGGTGCGCTGGCCGAGCTCGCTCAGCAGCTCCAGCGCGAGGGGGCGGAGCTTCGCCTCCGTGTAGCGCATCGCCGCCGGCGCATCGCCGTCCACGGACCCGAAGTTCCCGTGGCCGGCGATGAGCGGCGCCCGCATCACGAAGTCCTGCGCGAGCCGGACCATCGCGTCGTAGATCGCGACGTCGCCGTGCGGGTGGTACTTGCCCATCACGTCACCGACGACCGCGGCGCTCTTCCGGTACTTCGCGTCCGGCCCGAGGTGCAGGTCGTGCAGCATCGCGTAGAGGATGCGGCGCTGCACCGGCTTCAGCCCGTCGCGCACGTCGGGGAGCGCGCGCGACGTGATGACGCTGAGCGCGTAGTTCAGGTACCGGCGCTGCGCCTCGTCGGCGAGCGAGGTGTCGGGCGCCGGGGGCGGCGGCGGCTCGCTGTCACCGGGCCGGCCACCACGGCGGCCCCTGCGAGGCGCCTCACCGTCGGGCGGAAGGGAGGGGGTTCGAGACACGCGTTACTCCAGGCAGTGCGCGGGGCACCGGTTGAACAGGTGCTCCGATGTTCAGGTGAGCGCTGGCGAGCCTCGGCAATTACCCAGGGCCTCGCGCTCGGTCAAGGCTACCTCGCGGGAATTTCTGGCGGCGAGGGCTCGCCTGCGCTCGTTCGGGCCCTGGCATAGCGTCAGTTGGCTCCGGGATCGACCCGAACGCCGGGATCGCAGCGTGACCCGTCGGTGACGCCCCGTTTTCGGCGTCCGCCCTTGAGACTCACGGCGCACTGGGCTACGGGGTGGCGCCTTGTACGCGACAGGCACCCGCTCAATGCTTCGCCTCCCCGGCCGCTGGCTGCGGCTCGTCTGGCTCGGCCTCTTCCTGGTGTTCGTTGCGGCAGTGGCTCGGCCCCGGCTCGCTGCAGCGCAGGTGCCCGGAGGTGCTCCGGACCCCCAGCAGCCCGGGGGTGACGCCACGCCGCCTCCCGCTCCGGCCGGTGCCGCTGCGCCAGCCGCCCCGGCCGCTGCGGCCGGGGGAGCGCAGCCCGGCGCCGGCGGTACACCTGTGCAGGGCGCCGCCGCTGCGGCCGAGCCGACGCTCGACCTGGCGCCCACGGAGGCCGAGCTCGCCCGCGGGCAGCCGGTCGCCCAGGTCGTCGTCGCCGGCAACCGGCGGGTCTCGACCGAGGACGTGCTCGTCTATCTGGGGCAGACGCGGGTCGGCCGGCCGTTCACCCCTGAGGGGCTGGCGCGCGACGTGCGGGAGCTCTGGGAGTCCGGCCTGTTCGACGATGTCGAGGTCGACCTCACGCGCCGCGACGACGGCGTGAGCCTGCGGGTGCTCGTCCGCGAGCGCCCGAGCATCAAGGGCATCGAGTTCTCCGGCAACAACGAGATCAGCAGCGAGGACCTGACCGAGGCGCTCTCGGTCGAGGTCAAGACCGGCACGATCCTGAGCTACGCGGCGATCCGGCGCGGCGTGCAGAAGCTCCGCGACAAGTACGCCGAGGAGGGCTACTTCCTCGCCGAGGTCAGCTACGAGATCGTCCCGGAGCGGGAGAACCAGGTCACCCTCAAGTTCACGATCAAGGAGCACGCGCCGGTCACCGTCCGGCGCATCACCTTCATCGGCAACCACAACATCCCGGACGAGGAGCTCCGGGAGGTGATGATCACGGGGCAGGGGGGCTTCTTCGCCTTCGGCACGGGCGGCCCTTTCCGTCAGGACGCGTTCGAGCGCGACGTGCTCGTGATCAACGCGCTCTACTACGACCGAGGCTTCCTCGCGGCGCAGGTCGCGACGCCGAGGGTGATGCTCACGCCCGACCGCACGGGCATCGAGGTCACGCTGACGATCAACGAGGGGCCGCGGTTCCGGATCCGCTCGCTCCGCGTCTACGAGCGGGACGCTGACGGCCGCGAGGTCGAGCCGATCGGCGGGCGCCGGGCGCTGCGCGAGATGGTCCGGGCCAAGCCGGGCGACTGGTTCAACCGCGCCGAGCTGGCGAAGGATCTCAGCGCCATCCAGACGCTGTACCGGGACGCCGGCTACGCCAACGTCGAGGCCTCGCCCGACACCCAGCTCGACCCGGACCGGCGGGAGGTCGACATCACCGTCGGCATCCGCAGAAACCAGCTCGTCTATTTCGGGCGCATCGAGATCCGCGGCAACACGAAGACGCGGGACAAGGTGATCCGCCGCGAGATGGAGGTCGAGGAGCGGAAGCTCTTCAGCGAGACGAAGCTGGAGCGGTCGAAGCAGCGGATCACCGCGCTCGGCTATTTCGAGCGGGTCGACATCTCCACCGAGCAGGGCGAGGACGCCCAGCACATCAACGTCAACGTCGACATCGGCGAGAAGCCGACGGGCACCTTCCAGATCGGCGCCGGCTTCTCGAGCGTCGAGAGCTTCATCGCGACGGCGCAGGTCCAGCAGGCGAACCTGCTCGGAAGCGGCCAGTCTCTCTCGCTCCAGGCGCAGATCTCGGGGCTGCGCCGCCTCATCGACCTGCGGTTCTTCGAGCCGTACCTGTTCGACAGCCCGTTCTCCGCGGCGGTGAGCGTCTACAACCAGCTGCGGGCCTACAAGGAGTTCTCGCAGACCTCCACGGGCGGCTCGCTCACGATCGGCTACCCGCTCATCGAGCCGGAGCTCCGCGCCCAGCTGACCTACACGCTGGAGAACGACGAGATCTCGTCCTCGACGACGACCGGCCTCGGCACGGCCGACGCGCGGTCCACGTTCCAGCGGCTCCCGCTCTACAACCTCTTCAACGACGGCATCACGTCCAGCATCCGCCCTGCGCTCACCTTCGACACGCGCAACAACCAGCTCTTCCCGACGTCCGGCATCTACCTGCAAGGCTCGGTGGAGCTCGCCCACAGCGCGTTCGGCAGCCAGAACGAGTTCCTGCGGTACCGCGCCACGGGGAGGTTCTACTACCCGATCACGGACAGCCTGGTCCTCAAGCTGAACACCGAGGCCGGCATGGTGACGAGCCCCAACCCGGAAGGGGTGCCGATCTTCGCCCGCTTCTTCCTCGGCGGCATCCTCGACGTGCGCGGCTTCGAGATCCGGGACATCGGTCCGCGCCTGCCGCTCCGCGACTCGCTCGATCCGAACTCACCGCCCATCGCGAACGGCGCGAACATCGGCGGCAACCTGATGTACTACCAGAACCTCGAGCTGGAGTTCCCGCTCATCGAGGCGGTGCAGATCAAGGGCGTCGTCTTCACGGACCTGGGCAACGCCTGGAACCTCGAGAAGCTCTACTGCAACGCCGCGCCCGCCTCGCCGCACGACGTCACGAACCCGTGCTTCTCGCTCGAGCGTCTCCTCGACGTCCGCACCTCATGGGGGTTCGGGCTCCGGTGGTTCTCCCCGCTCGGGCCGCTGCGCTTCGAGTGGGGCTTCCCCTTCAAGCGACTGCCCTACGAAGAGACGTACAAGTTCGAGTTCAACATCGGAAACTTCTTCTGAGCCGCTGGTCCGGGAGACGGCGGGGATGAGGGAGCTCCCCTGGCGCGCGGCCTCGCGGCTCGCGCGCCGCCGGGCGGCCCCTGCCGAGGAGCGTCCTGGCTGACATGGCGCGCGCGCAGCGCGGAGCGCGCGGGCGCTGGTCGGGGGCCGAATCGCGGTGAACCGCGGGGGCAGCGGTTGCCGGGTGGGGGCGCGGCTGTTAGGTGGAAAGCATGCGCCCGGAGCACGGCTCAATGGGGTTCCCCAGACCAGGCAAGGCCTTGCTGGGGATGATGATCGCGATCGGCTGTATCTGGGTGATGTTCACCCTGGGGCTGAACTGGGGAGGCGCCGGGGAAGGCGTGCTCCAGCCGTTCGTCGGCAGCAGCGAGCGGGTGCTCCATGGTCAGCTGTGGCGGCTGCTCACCGCGCCGCTCATCCACAGCCCGAGCGACCCGTGGCACTTCATCACGACGCTGCTCGGGCTGTACTTCCTCGGCACCTCGCTCGAGGAGCGCTGGGGCGCCGGCCGCATGGTGGCGTTCCTCTTCGGCTCTGCGGCGTTCGCTTTCGCGCTCCAGGTGGCGGTCGGCGCGCTCTTCCCGAAGGTGGCGCAGCCCCTGTTCTATGGCGGCCTCGGGATGATCGAGGCGGTCGCCGTCGCGTGGGCGCTTGCGCACCGCCACGCCACGGTCCGCCTGTTCTTCGTCGTCCCCGTGACGGGCACCATGCTGCTCGTCTTCATCTTCGGCCTGTCGGTGCTCAACGTCATCGCCATGCGCGCGCCCCCCGAGGGGCTGATCACGCCGTTCGGCGGCATGCTCGCCGGCTATCTCTTCGGCGACTTCTCCCCGCTCCGCCGCTTCTACCTGCGGGTGCGCTTCCGCCAGCTGCAGGCGCAGTCCGCAGCGCTCCGCCGCGTCCCCGCGGCGCGCGGCCGCTCCGGCGGCACCCCGCTCCGGGTCATCCCCGGCGGCCAGAAGGACCCGCCGAAGGACAAGCGCTACCTGAACTGAGGTCGCCGGAGAGCGCCTCTCGCGGGTCTCAGGCGCGCTCGCGGGCGCTCACGGCGCGGCGCAGCGGCGGAGCTCTTCGAGCGTCTTCGCGCGGGTGAGGCACTCGATCTCGCCCGGGCTCATCTCCCGCCCAGCGAGCTCCCGCTTGCAGTCGGACGTCCACTCGGACGAGAGCCGCTCGCCCTCGCTCTCGAGCACCACCGAGGCCTTCCCCGAGCCCCGTGGAGCCGCCGGCCCGACCCGCTTCACCTCTGCCGCCCACGCGGCGCGCATGGCCTCGCCGACACGGCGGCAGTCCTCCTCGGACATCGTCTTCTTGCCGCACCCGGCGACGAGGAGCGCGCCCGCGACCACGAGGAGGGCCACGGCGCGCTGCTCGGCGAGCGCGCTCCCCCCGCGAGCAGCGCGGGGCGCGCCGGGGAGGAGCTGGCAGCCCGGCCTGCGCGCGGGGGCTGCCTTCGGTTGCCGAGCAGGCCAGCGCACGGGCTAGCTGTCGATGAAGCTCTTGAGCTGCTTCGACCGGCTGGGGTGCCGGAGCTTGCGGAGCGCCTTCGCCTCGATCTGGCGGATGCGCTCGCGGGTGACCTCGAAGTCCTGACCGACCTCTTCGAGGGTGTGGTCGCTCTTCTCGCCGATGCCGAAGCGCATCCGGAGCACCTTCTCCTCGCGCGGCGTCAGCGTCTTCAGGACCTTCCGGGTCTGCTCGGCGAGGTTCATGTTGATCACGGCCTCCGCAGGCGAGATCACGCTCTTGTCCTCGATGAAGTCGCCGAGGTGCGAGTCTTCCTCCTCGCCGATGGGGGTCTCGAGCGAGATCGGCTCCTTCGCGATCTTCAGGACCTTCCGCACCTTGTCGAGCGGGAGCTCCATCTTCTCGGCGATCTCCTCGGGGGTCGGCTCGCGGCCGTACTCCTGCACGAGGTAGCGCGAGGTGCGGATCAGCTTGTTGATCGTCTCGATCATGTGGACCGGGATGCGGATCGTCCGCGCCTGGTCCGCGATCGCGCGGGTGATCGCCTGCCGGATCCACCACGTCGCGTACGTCGAGAACTTGTAGCCGCGCTTGTACTCGAACTTGTCGACGGCCTTCATGAGGCCGATGTTCCCCTCCTGGATGAGGTCGAGGAACTGGAGGCCGCGGTTCGTGTACTTCTTCGCGATCGAGACGACGAGGCGGAGGTTCGCCTCGACCAGCTCGGCCTTCGCGCGCTCCGCCATCCGCTCGCCTTCACGGATGTTCTCGTAGGTCTCGCGGATCGCCGCGACGTCGATGTTGAGCTCTTCCTCGACCTTCTTCAGGCCCTTCTGGGCGTTCTTGATGGTCGACTCGAAGTCGTTGAGCTCCTCGCGTTGGACGTTGAGCTTCTTGGCGAGCCGCCCCTCGAGGGCGCGGTTGCCCTTCACCTTGATGAGCTCGCGCTTGAGCTCGCCCTTCGAGAGCCCCGTGCGCCGCTCCAGCTCCGTCGCGCCGGCCTCGGCCTTCTCGACCTTCGAGATGAGGCTCTTCAGCTTCTGGACGATCTTGTCGATCGTCCGCTTGTTCAGGCGCATCTCCTCGAGCGTCGTCACGAGCTCGGCCGTCGCCTGCGTCACCTCGACGTCGATCTGCTTGCGGCGGACCTCGGTCTTCACGTCCTTGCGCTCTTCGAGGAGCTCCGCCTTCTTCTTGTCGACGCGCTTCACCTTGTCGATGAGGCGGATGATGCGCCGGTCGGCCTCCTCCTCGTCGAACTCCTGGTCGTCGTTCTCGGCGTCCTTGATGAGCTCCTTCACCCGGATCTTGTGCTTCCGGAGCTTCTCGCCGAGATCGATGATCTCGCGGACGGCGATGGGGGAGTCGAGGATGGCGGCGTTGACCTTCTGCTCGCCGATCTCGATCCGCTTCGCGATCTCGACCTCGCCCTCGCGGGTGAGCAGCGAGACGCTGCCCATCTTGCGGAGGTACATGCGGACGGGATCGTTCGACTTGGAGTAGTAGTCGACGTCCTCTTCCTCGCGGTCGGGCGTGACGACGAGCTTCTTCTCGCCCGCCTCCTCGTCGGCGATGCGCTTCGGCGCGATCTTCACCTGGGTCGCGCCGTCGACGATCTCGATGTCCTCGTCGCCGAGGGCGCCCACCACGTCGTCGAGCTGATCG
Source organism: Sorangium sp. So ce1153 (assembly GCF_051521595.1). Lineage (NCBI taxonomy): Bacteria > Pseudomonadati > Myxococcota > Polyangiales > Polyangiaceae > Sorangium > Sorangium sp. So ce1153. The sequence continues at coordinate 7,670,079 of NZ_CP150361.1, read as the reverse complement.
GGCGCGACGTCCGCGGGGAGCGCGTCGTTCACCTCATCATAGGTGAGGAAGCCTTTGCTCTTGCCGGTCTCGACGAGTTTTTCCAGCGTCTTCCGGTCCTTCTCGGACCGCTCGGCTCGGATGCCCGCGTCTCCTTTGTTGCTTGGGCGTGCCCCTGCCTCGGCGTGCCCGCGTGTCGAAGCGTGCCGCGCGCCGTTCAGCGCGCCGCCCCCCGCCGCCCTCGCGACCCCGCCTGCCCGACCGGAAGATTGCTTGGCCTTGCTCGCCATTACCTCATGCTCCACTTACGGCGACCAGCTCGCCGCGACCGACAAGACACCAAATGATTCCGACAAACTTTAGGGATCACGCACGTCGGGGCGCCACGTCGGGGCGACCCGGAACGCATCAAGGAAGACCGAGCCCCCCCGCTCTTCGCTGGAATAGTTCACGCAGCAAAGCGTTTTCAGCATCGGCGTCGACCGCGCTCTTCTGAAGCTGGCTCATCACGGCGGCCTTCTGTCGCGCCAGGGCTTGCCTGCTCAACTTGTTTGAATTTTCCAAGAGCGTCGCCTTGGCCGTCGAGGCCGCTTCGAAGACAGGCGAGACCAGCCGTCCAGCCGCGAATGAATGGATCGGAGCCGGGACTTGCGCAAGAAATTCGCCGGCGGCAAGACCCATTTCAAAACTGAAATTTTGACGCGCTGCGACAATTGCAAGGGCGACGTCGCCCTCGAGGCATTCCAGCGCCCCCTGCACCTCGTCGTCAGCCAGGAGCTCCGGGAAATCGAGGAGAGAGCCCAGGATCTCGAGGCTGATCTCCTGGAGCTGCGCGCGCGACCGGGCGTGCTCCCAGGTATCGGTGCTCTGACCGGAGGGGGTCACCTCGCGGGTGGGCTGGCTTCGTGGCCGGGAGAGGGACTCCTCGACGACGCGCTCGAGCTGCCGCAGGTCATCGGGCGAGCGGCCGCCGATCACGAGCTTCGAGGAGACGCGATCGGCGTAGAGCTTCGCCATCATCCGGAGGTTGGGGTCGTCCTCCTCGGCGAGCAGCGCGGCCACGGCGCGCACGCGGGCGAGCTGCTCGGGTAGCGACGAGCCGCCGAAGCTGTCGCCGTCGAGCGCCTCGTCGATGAGGTGCTCGAGCAGGCCGCGCGCGCCCTTGACGATGCGGGCCACCGCGTCCGGGCCGTGCTTGCGCGCGAGATCGTCAGGATCGAGGCCGGCTGGCAGCGAGGCGACGCGCGCGCTGAGCCCCGCCTCACGGCACGGGGCGCGCGCCGCCCGCGTGGCCTTCTTGCCGGCCGCGTCGCCGTCGAAGAGCAGGACGACCGCGGGCGCGAAGCGCTTGATGAGCTTCGCCTGCCCCGGCGTGAACGCGGTCCCGAGCGGGGCGATCGCGTGTCCGATGCCGCGCGCGTGGAGGGCGACGACGTCGAAGTTGCCCTCCACGAGGATCGCCTCGCCGCGCTGCCGGACCGCCTGGCGCGCCTGGTACAGCCCGAAGAGGTGCTCGCCCTTCGTGTAGATCGGCGACTCGGGGCTGTTGATGTACTTCGCCGGAGCGCTGTCGGCCTGCGGCGCAGGGCCGGTGAGGCCGAGCGACGAGAGCTCCGCAGGGCTCGGATCTGGTAGCGCGCGCCCGCTGAACGCGATCACGCGGCCCATCACGTCGGTCACGGCGAACATGAGCCGGTGCCGGAAGCGGTCGTAGTGGCCGCTCCCCGACGAGCGCGGGACGAGGAGCCCGACGCGCTCCCCGAGCACCGGCGAGATCCCTTGTTGCCGCAGGTACGCGGTGAGCCCGTCCCAGCCGAACGGGGCGTAGCCGATCCGGAACGCCTGCAGGGCGTCGGCGATGGGGTCGACGGCTCCATCGCCGTCGCGGAGGGGCAAGCCGCGGCGCTCGAGCTCCTCGTGCGCGTAGCGCGCGAGCGGGTGGGGGCTGCTGCCGGGGCCCCCGCGGAGGCTGTGCTCGAAGAACGTCGCGGCGAGGTGGTTCACGGCGTAGAGGTCGTCCTTCGACCTGCGCGCGGCCTGCGCCTCGCGCCGCTCGGCGTCGGTCAGCGCCTCCGCCACCTCGATGCCGGCGCGCTCGGCGAGCTCGCGCACCGCCTCGGCGAACGTCCGGCCCTCGAGCTTCATCACGAAGTCGATCGCGCTGCCGGTCTCCTTGCAGCCGAAGCAGTGGTAGAACCCGCGGTTCGGGTTCACGTGGAAGCTCGGCGTCTTTTCCTTGTGAAAGGGGCAGAGCCCGGTGAAGGAGTGCCCGCGGCGCGTGAGGCGCACGCTTTCGCCGATGAGCGCTACGAGATCCGTGCGCTCTTTCACGAGCGCGATCGTCTCCGGAGAGATCATGGGCTGCCTTGAGGACCCCGTGCGCGCGGGGCCCGCAGATCGTCACAGGTGAACCCGGACGGCGTGGCGGCGTTCGCGCCAGCGCCCGGGCGGTGCGGGCAGCTCGCGAAGCGGGAGATCCCCCAGCCCCTCGCGGCCTGTGTGGAGAACAGTGTCCTGTGCGGCGGCCGCACGCGCAAGGCGGTAGCCGCCTGGTACGTCACTTCGGATCGGGGAACGGAGACCCGGGCCTCTTGTGATCTGTGAGGCTCTCGTCGGGCTGGGAGGCCTCGACCATCTCTTCGACCGACGGCGCCTCGGCGTGCTCGGCGAGGAACCGCGTGTCCTCGCGGACCATCGGCGGAGGCGGATCGCCGATGAGCTCGAGCTCGGTGGCGAGCCACTGCTCCTCTTCGATGAGCTCGCGGCGGCGCGGATCAGTCAGGTCGCCCTGCCAGTGGTCGAGCTCAGCATCGACCTCCTTGAGCCGGAGGCGCACCCTCACGACGTCGACGTCATCCTTCTTCGCGAAGCGCTCGGTGAGCAGCAGCGCGGTGTCGTGGGCGACCTCGACGAAGCCGTGGTGAACGGCCAGGCGGTGCTCCTGGCCGTTCTGGTGGTAGGTCACGAGGCCGGTCCGGAGCGCGGCGAGCAGGGGGAGGTGACCCGGGAGCACGCCGAACTCGCCGGCGACGCTCGGCGCGGTCACGTCCGTGACCTGCTCGCGCAGCGCGACGCCGGTCGGCGTCACGATCTCGAGGAGGATTGTGTCGGCCATGGCTGCGTCAGGCCGCCTTCTGCGAAGCTCGAGCCTTCACCTCGTCGATGCCGCCTACCATGTAGAAGTCCTGCTCCGCCACGTGGTCGAGCTTGCCGTCGAGGATCTCCTCGAAGCCCACGATCGTGTCCTTCAGCGCCACGAGCTTGCCCTCGAGCCCGGTGAACTGGGCCGCGACGAAGAACGGCTGCGACAGGAACTTCTGCATCTTGCGGGCGCGCGACACGACGAGCTTGTCGTCCTCGCTGAGCTCGTCCATGCCGAGGATCGCGATGATGTCCTGGAGGTCCTTGTAGCGCTGCAGCGTCTGCTGCACGCGCCGCGCGACCGAGTAGTGCTTCTCGCCGACGATCTGGGGATCGAGCATCGTCGAGTTCGAGTCGAGCGGATCGACGGCCGGGTAGATGCCGAGCTCCGAGATGGCGCGCGACAGCACGGTCGTGGCGTCGAGGTGCGCGAAGGCGGTCGCCGGGGCGGGATCGGTCAGGTCGTCGGCAGGGACGTAGATCGCCTGGACGCTGGTGACGGAGCCCTTCGTCGTCGAGGTGATGCGCTCCTGGAAGGCGCCCATCTCCGTCGAGAGCGTCGGCTGGTAACCGACGGCGCTCGGGATGCGCCCGAGGAGCGCGCTCACCTCGGAGCCCGCCTGGGTGAACCGGAAGATGTTGTCGACGAACAGGAGCACGTCCTGGCCCTCCTCGTCGCGGAAGTGCTCGGCCACGGCGAGCGCCGAGAGCGCGACGCGGGCGCGGGCCCCCGGGGGCTCGTTCATCTGGCCGTAGATCAGCGCGGCCTTCGAGATGACGGGGCTGCCGTCCGCGAGCTTCGACTCGCTCATCTCGAGGAAGAGGTCGTTGCCCTCGCGCGTCCGCTCGCCGACGCCGGCGAAGACGGACACGCCGCCGTGCGCCTTCGCGACGTTGTTGATGAGCTCCAGGATGAGCACCGTCTTGCCGACGCCAGCGCCGCCGAAGAGGCCGATCTTGCCGCCCTTGCGGTAGGGGGCGATCAGGTCGATGACCTTGATGCCCGTCTCGAAGACCTCGACCTTGGTCGACTGCTCGATGAACGGGGGCGGCTCCCTGTGGATCGGCGCCATCTTCTTGGCGTGCACGGGGCCGGCTTCGTCGATCGGCACGCCGACGACGTTCAGGATGCGGCCGAGGCACTCGTTGCCGACCGGCACCATGATGGGCTTGCCGGTGTCGCGGACTTCCATCCCGCGCACGAGGCCGTCGGTGGAGTCCATCGCGATGGCGCGCACCGTCGACTCGCCGAGGTGCTGGGCGACCTCGAGCACGAGGTTGTCAGGCTCGGCCGAGATGCTCGGGTTGCTCAACTTGAGCGCGTTCAGAATCTTGGGCAGCTGGCCCGACGGGAAATCGACGTCGACGACCGGTCCGATGACCTGGGTGATCTTTCCAACAACCATGGAGCGGGAGCCCTCCTCGTACGAGCTTTGACGAGTCGCGCGGCCCACTAGCACGGACCTGCGCGTCCGACTAGGGGTTCCGGGCGCTCTCCCGTGAGAAGACGCCGGCGCGCGACAGCGGTCAGCGGCCGCTGGAAGCGGCGATCCGCGCGAACGCTTCGACGCTGAGCGTCTCGCCGCGCGCGTCGAGCGAGATCCCGGCGTCCTTCGCGCGGCGATCGAGCTCCTCGGGCGACCAGCCGTAGAGGTTCTTCCAGGCATTCCGGAGCGTCTTGCGGCGGGCAGAGAAGGCGGCGCGCACGGCAGCTCGGAAGGCGTCCGTCTCCTCGGCGCGGCGCGGCCGCCACGGCGTCAGGACGACGACGGCGGAGTCGACCTCCGGCCTCGGATAGAAGGCGCCCGCGCGCGCGGTCAGGAGGCGGCGCACCTCGAACGCGGCCTGCACGAAGACCGAGAGCGCGCCGTAGTCACCGGTGCCGGGGGCGGCGGTCAGGCGCTCCGCGACCTCGAGCTGCACCATGAACACCGCGCGGTCGATCTCGTGCGCGATCGTGGTCGCCTGCTCGAGGAGCCGGCCCGTGAGCTGGTACGGGAGGTTGCCGGCCACCGCGCGCGGGGGCGGCTTGCCGGCGAGCGCGGCTACCCAGTCGACCTGCGCGGCGTCGGCCTCCATCAAGGTCAGCCGGCCTTCCTCGATCGGGCCAGCGAGCTGCTCGCGGAGGATGGGGACGAGGTCGCGATCGCGCTCGATCGCGACGACGTGCGCGGCGCGATCGAGGAGCGGCCGCGTGAGCGCGCCGAGCCCCGCCCCGATCTCGAGGACCGCGCCGCCCGCCGGCGTGGTGGCCGCCTCGGCGATCCGGCGCGCCGCCTCGACGTCGACGAGGAAATTCTGCCCGAACCCTTTCTTTGGAGAGAGCCCGCGCGCGCGCAGGAGCTCGGAGATGGACATCGCTCGTCCTCAGGCCTGAGGTGGGTGCGCCCCGCCATGGGGGGGCGCGGGCGCGGCTGCGCTCGGCGCGGCCGAGGTCGTCGCGCGGAGGCGTACCACGCGAACGCCGACCTTGCGCAGCACGGCTTCACGGCGGGTCTGCGCCACCCGCGCACGGATGAGCACGGCCTCGGCCGCGATCGGCGCGAGCTCCTGGAAGGCCCTGTTGGGCGGCGCGAGGCTCTTCTGCTCCTCGTCCACGTCGCCCTCCGGCAGCCGCGGGGCTTCCCAGGGCGGACCGAGGCCCGGCTCGAGATCGGGGAGCGTCCACATCACCTGCACGGCCTTGCGCGAGAGCCGTCGCACCGCCTCCGAGAGCCGGCTCAGCTGCGCGTCGGCGGGCGGCGGCGCGAGGACGTAGACCATGCTCGCGCGCGGCTTGGTGCGCGCGACGTGCGTGAGCGACTCCGCGACGGTCACGGCCGGATCGCGCCGGTCCGGCTCGGTCCGCGCGGGCGATTCGATGCCGTAGCTGGCGAGGTAGCGGCGCAGCGTGCGTTCGCGCTGCGAGCGCCCGAGCGGCGCCGGCGCCGAGAACGGCGCCCGCGCGCGCATCGACTCGGCGCGGGCGGCGAGCCGGTCGAGGTCGCCGCGGCGCAGGTCGTCGAGGCCCCGCGCGTCGAGCGGCCTGAGGTGCTCGAGGACGCGCGCCGCGACGTCGGCCTCGTCGAGCTCGCTCCGATCCGCGTCGTACGTGCCGCACCCGACGGTGAGCGCGTGCGCGATCTTCTGGCCGTGCCCGGGGCCATGGTCGGGCGCGATCGTCACGCGCGGGCCGGGGGCGAGGATGATGAGCCCGACGCGATCGCCGCGCCCGAGGTGCCTCGTGGCGATCGCCGAGGCTTCGTCGATCATGAGATCGAGCGGAGCGCGGCCGAGCGGGCCCGCCCAGAGCTCCACGGCCGCGTCGACCAGGATCCAGACCACGTCCCGCTCCTCGCGCTCGAACTCCCGAACGAGCAGCGTGCCCCGGCGCGCGCTCGCCTTCCACGCGATCTTCCGGAACGGGTCCCCCGGCTGGTGCTCTCGAAGCTCGCGCAGATCGTCTCCCTCGCCGCGCACGCGCCCGGGCCTGCCGGAGGCGGCGAGGAGATGACTGCGTCCTCCGCGCGGCTGCGTCAGGTACGCCATGAAGGGCCGCGGGAGGACCTCGATCCCGTAAGGGTTCGCGAAGGTCAGCGGCACCTCGAAGAGGCCGGGGGCGCCGTGCACCTCGAGCGCGAGCCCGTGGAGCCCGTGCTGGCCGACGCGCGGCGTCCGCACGACGACCTTCACCTTGAGCCGCCCCGAGGCGGAGACCTCCCCGCGGTTCGGCTCGATGCGGACGTCGAGCTGCGACGAAGCGATCGCGCGCAGCTTCACGTAGCGAGCCGCGAGCGTGTCGCGGTTGCGCACCTCGGCCTCGATCTCCACGGTGCCGCCCCGCGCGGACCGGAGGACCCGCTTCGAGCCGCCCCAGAGCATCTCGAACCCGGCCGCGCGGATGCGCGCGACCGACACCAGCGTCACGCCGCGGGCGAGCGCGATGGCGACCAGGATCGCCCCGCCCCAGCCGACGATCGCCGGCTCTCGCGCGATCAGCCCGGCGCCCATGACCGCGACGCCGGCGATGGCCAGGTGGGCTGCGGTGCGCGTGGGGTAGAGCTGCATGGGCGATCTACGCCGGCCGCGCCGCGCGCCGGTAACCCACGCGCTGGACCGCTTCCTCGATGATCGTGTCGCGCGCCTTCATGTCCACGTCGGCCTCGGGCACGAGCACCAGGCGGTGCGCGAGCGCCGCGGGCGCCATGCCGCGCACGTCGTCCGGCGTCACGAACGGACGCCCGCCGATCACCGCCGCCGCCTTCGCTGCCTGGATGAGCGCGAGCGTGGCCCGCGGCGACGCGCCGAGCAGCACGCGAGGGTGCGTCCGCGTGAACGCCGTGAGGTTCACCGCGTACTCGTACAGATCGTCCTCCACGTGGATCCGCCGCGCGACGCCCTGCAGCATGAGGAGGTCCTGGACGGCGAGCGTCGCGCGCGCCCGCGGCGGCTCGACGTTGTGCGCGCGGAGCATCGCGACCTCGTCCTTGTGCTGCGGGTAGCCGAGGCTCACCCGGATGAGGAACCTGTCGATCTGCGCCTCGGGCAGCGGGTAGGTCCCCTCGAGATCGATCGGGTTCTGCGTCGCGAGCACCATGAAGGGCGACGGCAGCTCGAAGCGATCGCCCTCGATCGTCACCTGCCGCTCCTGCATCGCCTCGAGGAGGGCGGACTGGGTCTTCGCCGGGGCGCGGTTGATCTCGTCCGCGAGCACGAGGTTCGCGAAGATCGGCCCGGGGCGCAGCGTGAAGGTCCCCTCCTTGGGCGACAGGACGTAGGTCCCCGTGATGTCGGCGGGCAGGAGGTCGGGCGTGAACTGGATCCGCCGCACGGACGCGCCCAGCGCGGCCGCGAACGCCTTGACCAGCGTGGTCTTCGCGACGCCGGGCACACCTTCCAGCAGCACGTGCCCCTGCGCGAGCAGGGCGGTGAGCATCAGATCGATCGCGCGCGGCGATCCGATGTAAACGCGCGTGATCTCCCGCCGGACCGCCTCGATCCGCTCCTTGGCAGCGGAGATTTCGTCGACGGCGACGGCTTGAACCTGGTTCATCGAGCGCCTTTGTCAGAGGGTGGTGTTGCGAGCTTCGCGTCGGTCTGCGAAGGAGGCGCGGTCGGGCGACCTTCGGGCGCGCCGGGGTGAGGTCCACGAGGCGGCTTCCGGCCGTCGGCGCCGCAGGCGGCGAGGACCTTCCGCACGACATCGGCGGCGTGCAAGAGCGCGGTCCTGGACACGTTCGCCGGCTTGCCGGCGACGACGGACGCTTCGACTCGGTACATGGTGCCCAGAACCTCCTTGAAGGCCGAGAGGGCTCGCTCGTCAAGAGCTCCCTCTCGGGCCACGAGCCGCGCGACCGCTTCCTGCCCGGGGTTGGGCTCGAGGCCGAACCGCACGGACAGCGCCTCGAACAGCGCGTTCTTCAGCTCCAGGAAAGCAAGCCCGCGCGGGGACGAGGGGGCGGCGAGGACCGCGAAGCGCCCGGCGGCGCCTCCCTGCGCGACGAGCGGCGTCGGGCGGGCGTACCGAGGGAGCGGGCTCCTGTAGGGCCTCGCCGAGGCGCGCGCGGTCCAGATCGCGAGGCCGAGGCCGGCGAGCGCCGCGAGGGCGAGGAGGGCGCCGCCGGGGAGCCCGTCGCGGCGGGCGTCCTCGACCGCGCTCGCGAGCGCCTTGAGCTGCTCGTCGAAGTCCTTGCGGAGCGACGTGTCGCCGCCGAACGAGCTCTCCTCGTCGAACCGGTTCGCGACGACGAAGAGTCGCCCCCGGCGCGGCTGAGCGCCATCCTCGTCGACCAGGTAGCGGGCCAGGCCCGAGGCGAAGGCGCGGTTGCCCGGGTACCTGAGCATCATGTTCATCAGCGCGGACGGGTCGCCCATCGCGAAGAGCCGGCCCTTGCCGACCTGCCCGGCGACGGCGACGATCACGTCTGGCTCGCTGACGGCGCGGATCCGCAGCACGGGCGAGAGGTTCGGGTGCCGGAGGCCGGTCGCGTGGTTCGTGACGAGCCGCTGCACGTGGCTGACGACGGGGTGGGGACCGATCGCGTGGCCCCCGACGATGTCGACGACCGGCTCCGCGATGGCGAGGGAGGGACGGTTCCGGAGCGCGGCGACCGGCCGGGCTGGCGTCGGGATGCGCTCGATCTGGAACCGCCGGAGCGTGTCGTCGCCGCGGCCGAAATCATCGACGATCGCGAGCCGCCCGCCGGCCTTCATGAACGAGGTGGTGTCGTCCCCGTCGAGCGCCTGCAGCGGATGGAGCACGAGGATGCCGTCCTCGGGGCCGACCTCGCTCCAGTCGAGCACAGCGACGGCGTGGACCCTGGCGACGCCGAGCTCCGCGCGCGCGATCTCGAGAAACTCCGAGCAACCTTCCCAGCTCGGGTCGTTGACGTCGAAGGCCGCGCTCGCTGTTCGGGCGGGCGCGAGCAGCGCGCCCACCGCGACCAGCGCGACCAGCGCGACCGAGAAGGAGCGGCATGTCACCCGCCGGCGCACATGCGGGCGCCGATCATCCCAGTGAAATTCGAAGGATGCGTGCGCAAGCCACGCGCCGTACCGCGTCATGAGCGCCGCGAACATACCACTGTCGGCCCGAGCGATAACCTTGACCCGCCATCCCACATTGCTAGATTCGCTTCTAAGAGCGGGGTGCTTTCTCCCAGACCTCGTTCCACCAATTCAGCCGAGCACTCTACGAGGTGGAGGGGTTAGTCGATGCTTCCTCCGTTCATCATCGAGCAAATACGGCAGCGCGAAGAAGAGAAGGATCGGTCCCGAAGAGAAGAAATTCGACCGCGCCTCGAGCTGCCGATCGAACGCTACCCCGCACCTCGTCGTCTTCCGGACGCGGAAGAGGACGATCCCAACCGGGGCGTCATCATCCTCGATCTGGGTTGACGCCACGGTGTAGCACGCCCCCTCCGCGATTCCGGCAGGAACGCCAGCTGAACGGCGACCCCTGCAAGACGTCCCCCGAGACGCTCTCCGCTTTCACCCCCACATTCTGAAGTTCTGAGGTAACGAGCGCGACGCATCCTCCCGATGCGCCGACGAGGAGCTCGGTTTCTCGCGTGAACCGAGCTCTGGCGAGGCTTGTCTGGCGGGAACGGACGAGGGGAGGCCAGGCGGTCGCCCAGAAAGTTGCCGTTTGCGGGGCTCGCCATGCCGTGCGGGGTTGACCACGAGCGGGATCTTCGCCTAGGTTGCGCCCCCACTTCTGGCGCCGAGCACTGAACGAGCTACGCTCCGGCGCCTCAGAGCAGGCCGTGCACAACATGCGCACGGGCTCTTCCATTCGATCGAGGTTCTACAGATGGCCGTTCATATTCGCCTCGCCCGCGCGGGCACCAAGAAGACGCCCTTCTACCGCATCGTCGTCGCCGACCAGCGCAGCCCGCGCGGCGGCAGGTTCATCGAGCGGCTGGGCACGTACGACCCGCGCAGGACGGAGATCCGCCTGGATGTGCCCCGCGTGAGGCACTGGATCTCGAACGGCGCCCAGCCGACACACACGGTGGCGCTGCTCCTGAAGCATCCTGGGCTCGCCCAGGCGGCCGCCCCGGCGGACGCCGCGAAGTAGCATGGCCTCCTCGACGTCTCCGCTGGTCGATCTCGTCGCGCTCGTCGCCCGGGCGCTCGTCGATCACCCGGACCGGGTCGTCGTGCGCGAGGTCGTGGGCGACCGCTTCCCGCGGATCGAGCTGACGGTAGCGCGCGAGGACATCGGCAAGGTGATCGGCAAGGACGGCCGCACCGCGCAGTCGATCAGGACGCTGCTGAGCGCCGCCGCGAGCAAGTCGGGGCGGCGCGCGCACCTCGACATCCTCGACTGAGACGGATCCGACGTGGAGCGACGCTACGTTCCCGTCGCGGAGGTCGCCCGTCCGCACGGCGTGCAGGGGGAGCTGCGGCTGCGCCTCTACAACGAGGCCTCCGACCTGCTCGTCGCGCGGCTCGCGGTCAAGCTGCGCTTCCCGGACGGCGCTGAGCGGGACGCGAAGATCGCCGCGACGCGGCCTGCCGACAAGGCGTTGCTCGTGCGGCTCGCGGGGGTCGACGATCGGGACGCGGCGGAGGCCCTGCGCGGCGCGCAGGTGTGCGTGCCGCGAGACGCGTTCGCGCCGCTCGACGAGGGCGAGTTTTACGCGTGCGACATCGAGGGGGCTCGCGTGATGACCCCCGAGGGCAAGGTGCTCGGGCACGTCAAGTCGCTCCAGTCGTACCCGACCTGCGACGTCCTCGTCGTGGAGAGGCACGGCGCGGAGTCGATCGAGATCCCGCTGACCGAGGGCTTCGTCGGCAGCGTGGACGTGGAGCAGCACATCATCCAGCTGGTCACGCTGGAAGGCCTCGTCTGATCCGCCGCTCGGCGCGAGGTCGCTCGCGGCAACAAGCTCCATGCGCATCGCTGTAGTCACCCTGTTTCCAGAGCTCTTCCACGGGTTTCTGGCGATCGGCATGGTCGGGCGCGCGCTCGCTTCGGGCGCAGCCTCCGTGCAGATGCGCAGCCCGCGCGAGTTCGGCCTCGGCCGCCACCGCAGCGTGGACGACACGCCCTACGGCGGCGGCTCGGGCATGGTGATGCGCGTCGACTGCATCGTCCGCTGCATGGAAGCGCTCGATGAGGCCGCCGCTGCAGGTGAACCCGGGAGCGCGCCTCCGGGGGCTGCGTCGGCGGAGGCATCTGTCCCGGCGGTGGCGGAGGCATCTGTCCCGGCGGCGGCGGAGGCATCTGGCCCCGCCCAGCGAGCGCACCGGGTCCTGCTCACGCCGCAGGGACAGCCTTTCCGGCAAGCGAAGGCGATCGAGCTCGCGGCGCGCCCAGCCATCGCGCTCGTGTGCGGCCGGTACGAAGGGTTCGACGAGCGGGTCCGCGCCTTCGTCGACGAGGAGATCTCGCTCGGCGACTTCGTGATGACCGGCGGCGAGGTGGCGGCGATGGCGGTGATCGACGCGTGCGTGCGCCTGCTGCCAGGGGTGCTTGGCAACGCTGGCTCGGCGGAGCACGAGTCGCACAGCCCCGCCCTGGCCGGGCTCCTGGAGTACCCGCAGTACACGCGCCCCGTGGAGTTCCGCGGGCACAAGGTGCCCGACGTCCTGCAGCAGGGGAACCACGCCGCCATCGCGCGCTGGCGACAGGCGCAAGCGGAGCAGCGCACCGCCGAGCGCCGGCCCGACCTGTGGCGCAAGGCGCGAGGCGGAGACGCTGCGCCGGACGACGGCGGCGAGGCGCGACGATGAGGCTCTCGCTCGCGCTTGTACACTACCCGGTGCTCGACCGCTCCGGCGAGACGGTGACCACCGCGATCACCAACCTCGACCTGCACGACATGGCGCGGAGCGCGCGTACGTACGGGGCCGAGCGGCTCTTCGTCGTGCACCCGGTCGAGGCTCAGCGCGCGCTGGCGGAGCGGATCAGGGAGCACTGGGTGGTCGGATCCGGCAAACGCCGGATACCGGATCGTGCCGTCGCCCTGGATGTGCTGACCGTGGTCGCCAGCCTGGAGGAAGCGTACGGCGCGATGAGCAGCGAGGGGCGGGAAGGCGTCGAGATCTGGACGACCGCGGCGGCCTCGCGAGGGCTCCCGGTGACGAGCTATGCAGCGAGCCGCGCGCGCCTCGCGCAGGCGAGCCGCCCGGTGCTGATCCTGTTCGGCACGGGCTGGGGTCTCGCGCCGGAGCTCATCGCCGACGCCGACGTCAGGATCGAGCCGATCCGGGCTGCAGCGAGCACCGGCTACAATCACCTCAGCGTGCGCGCGGCGTGCGCGATCACGCTCGATCGGCTGCTGGGCGAGCAGAGCGCCGGGTGAGGCCGCGCGCCCGCTGAGCGCGAGACCAGCGCCGCCTTCCGTACTACCGTCACGACCGTCCCATCACCGTCAGTCTCCAGCTGTCTCCATCTGTCTCCATCTGTCTCCATCTGTCTCCAACATGAGCAAGCGCGAGGCCCATCGTCCCGCAGGGGAGACGAGCACGGAGCGACCGACGCACGACCGGCTGGTGCGCGAGCAGGCGTTCGCGCTCGGGTTCGACGTCGTCGGGGTCGCGCGCGCGGACGAGCCGCTCGGCGTCGAGCACGCGCGATACCTCGAGTTCATCGAGCGCGGCATGCACGGGGAGATGGGCTACCTCGCGGAGTACGCGGAGCAGCGGCGGCGGCTGGACACCAGCGCGATCCTCGAGGGGGCCCGCTCGGTCGTGTGCGTCGGCCGCAGGTACGCCCGGCCCAGGGAGAGCGAGGGGCGCGACCCGTCCCTCGCGCAGAGCGTCGCGCGGTACGCGCGCGGGCAGGACTACCACAACCACCTGAAGCGCCGGCTGCGGCGGCTCGCGTCGTTCATCCGGTCGCTCGCGCCGTCCGTCCTCGCGCGGCCGCTCTGCGACGTCGAGCCGGTGATGGAGCGCGTCTGGGCGGCGCGCGCTGGCATCGGCTTCGTCGGCAAGAACGGGCTGCTCATCACGCCGGGGCAGGGGAGCTACCAGCTGCTCGGCGAGGTGGTGACCACGCTGCCGCTCGTCCCCGACGTGCCCATCGCGGAGCGCTGCGGATCGTGCACGCGCTGCCTCGACGCGTGCCCCACGCAGGCGTTCGACGCGCCGTTCGTGCTCGATCCGCGGCGCTGCGTCGCGTACCTGACGATCGAGCAGCGAAGCGCGCCCGCCGAGGAGCTGAGGCCCAGCATGGGAGAGCACCTCTTCGGCTGCGACGTCTGCCAGGAGGTCTGCCCGTTCAACAGGACCGCGCCGCCGCCCCTCGAGCGCACCGCGCCGTTTCATCCGCTGGCGCGATGGGAAGCGAGGGACGTCGACGACCTCGCGTCGCTGGACGAGCAAGAGTTCGACGCGCTCACCGTCGGGACGCCGCTCCGGCGGGCGCGGCGCGGCGGGCTCGCCAGGAACGCGACCATCGTCGCTGCGAACCGTCTCGCGCGCGGCGCAGAGGGCGCGGCCGCGGCGAGCGCGAGGCGCGCGCTGGCCGCCGCGCTCACCCACGACGACGCGTCGGTGCGCGCCGTCGCCGCATGGGGGATGAGCCGCTCAGGGTTCGGCGAACCGGCGAGCCCGGCCGCACCTCTCCCCATCGGGCCGCCCGAGGATCCCGATGCGCGCTGAGGCGCGCGGCACGCCACGACGGGTCGAGGCGCCGCGGCGCGGCGGTGCTCGGGCGCCCTTCGCGGGCGCCCGATGATCCGCTACGGTGTCCGCCGGCAAGACGCCGCGCGCACGAGCAAAAACGTGGATCTCCCTTCCAGGCTCCGAGCGCTCCTCGACGATCTGCGCCACCACGACTCCGTGCTCTGGCGGCGCGCGGTCGACGCTGGGGTGACCTACGGCCCAGACCTCCTCGTCCGTCACAGCCCCGCGCTGTTCGGTCTCCTCTTCGGGGCGGTGTTGCCGGAGCAGCGGCGGGCCGTGCTCCGGAACCTGCGGCTGGCGCTCGGCGAGCGAGGCGCCCTGGACGAGTACCGCGACGTCGCCCGCGTGTTCATCAACTTCGCCAGCTGCCTCACCGACGCGTTCATCGCGGGCAGCAGCCGACCCGAGCGGCTCACCGGCCTGTGCGTGAATGACGAGCATTTCACGAGCGCCTTCCGCCGCGGCCTCGGGGTGATCGTCGTCACGGCGCACACCGGCGGCTGGCAGGCCGCCGCGCCCCTGCTGCGCTCGGTGCACGCGGCCGACGTGCTCATCGTGATGCAGCGCGAGCGCGACAGCCGCGCGCAGGCCATCCAGGACGGCACGCGCGATCGGGTCGGCGTGCGGATGCAGCACGTCGACGACGATCCGCTCGCGGTGCTCCCGCTGCTCGCTCACCTGCGGCGACAGGGTGTCGTGGCCATCCAGATCGATCGGCTCCCGTCCGGGATGCGCGGCCGCGAGGTCGAGCTCTTCGGCATGCCGTGGCGCGTCCCGGAGGGCCCGCTCCAGCTCGCCGCCGTGAGCGGCGCGCCGATCGTCCCGGTGTTCACCCGACGGACCGGCTTCATGGAGTACGAGATCTGCATCGCGCCGCCCATCTCGCTGCCCCGCAGGCCGGGACCGTCCGAGCTCGACGTCGCGGCGCGGCAGATCACGGCGGAGATGGAACGGTTTCTCCGGGAGAACCTGACACAGTGGTTCCACTTCGAATAAATCAAGGATTTTGAGCCTCAAATGAGAAATCGCGCCGCGGTCGCCCATGCGCTGCATCGGCGCGCAAGCTGGGTTAAGAGTCCGCGCTGATGGCCCGCCTCCTCGTCGGACTGCCCTCGCTCAAGGGGGATATCCAGAAGTACAAAGAGCGCTTCGATCTGGTCGAGCTCCGCCCGGTCGACACGTCGCTGCCTCGCGCGACCACGCTGCGCAAATGGCGCAAGGCGGTGCCGCCAGGCTTCGTCTTCAGCGTGGTGCTGCCGCGCGTGGTCGGTGAGCTCGCGGCCGGGAGCGAGCTCGATGAGGCGCTCTCGACCTCGCTCGAGGTGGCGGCCGTGCTGGAGGCCAGGTGCGTCCTGCTCCAGACGCCGCCGTCGCTTCGACCGACGGCGAGCAACCGCAAGAAGCTCGCGGCGCTCTTCGAGCGCTTGCCCCCGGAAGGGGTCGTGCGCTGCTGGGAGCCGTCCGGGATCTGGGAGCGCGACGACATCGTCGCGACAGCCCGCGCCGCGAAGGTGATCCCGGTGCTCGACGTCGCCCGGGACGCGCCGCCGCCCGGGCCGATCGTCTACTCACGGCTGCGCGCGCTCGGAAAGTCCTCGTCGCTGGGAGCGGCCGCGCTCGAGCGCGTCGCCGACCGCCTGCGCGGACGGCGTGAGGTGTTCCTGGTCGTGGAGGGCGATCGCGCGCACCAGATCAAGTCGCTGCTCGCCGCGTCGCTCGCGCGCAAGCCCGATCGCTCGACAGCTTCGGCCGTGGTAAGGCCTAGCATGCCCATGCCGAACACCCTCGTCGCCGAGGACGAGGAGCAGTGATCCGCGGCGCGGCGGCCACGGCGAGCGACGCCTCTGCGGCCTCGGCTGCTCGGGCTGCGCTCGAGTCGTCGGGCAGCGCGATCGACGCGATCGTCGCTGGCTTCTTTGCCGCGGCTGGCGCGCAGCCTGACGTGCTGCTGGCGCCCGCCGTGGCGCTCGCGGCCGGCGTCGGCGTGGGCGCGAGGGCCTTCGATGGCCGGGCAATCCAGCCTGGGCGCGGCGCGCCGCGGCCGCGCGGGTTCGTCGACGGGCAGAGCGTGCCGGAGGCCGCGCACGTCGCGGTCCCGCGCTCGCTCGGCATGCTGGTCCTGCTGCACGGCTACCTCGGGCGCGCGCGGCTGCGCGAGCTGGTGCGCGCCGGCGTGGCCGCGGCCGAGCGCGCTGGCGCGAGCGGGCGCGCGGCGCTGCTCCGCGAGGTCGGCTCCCTCGGCGCGGTGGCGCTCCGGGCGCGCGACGTGGAACGGGCGCTGCTCGCCGTGGGCGGGCCGGTCGCCGGTGGGACCCTGACCGCCGAGGACATCGCCGAGGCGGTCCCGGCCGAGGTGGAGGCCTCGTCCACGACGATCGCGGAGGGCGCGACGGCGCTCCAGACGCCGTGGCCGACAGGGGAGCAGGCGCGGCCCGCGGACGCGATCGTCGCTTGCGACGGCTGGGGGACCGTCGCCGCGCTGGCCTACACGCGCAGCGACGACGGGATCGCCGTGCCCGAGCTCGACATCGTGCTCGGGCGCGACGCCGTCCCGGTGCGCCGCGGCATCACGCGCCTCGCGCCCGGCACGCCCCTCCCAGCGGCAGCGCCGATCGCGATCCTCCAGCGCAGCACCTTCGCGGCGGCGATCGCGCTGACCGGCAGGCCCAAGCTCGAGGTGAACGCCCTCGGCGCGCTCCTCCACGGGACCGCGCTCGAGGCCGCCCTGCACGAGGTCCGCACGCAGATGAGCGCCGACGGCGCCCTCGCCGTCCTGCGCGACGACCGAGACGCGCGCGCGATCAACCTCGCGCCGGGCTTCATGGCTGGCGCAGGGACGCGGTCAACAGGCGATTGAGGCGAAGCCGGCGCGCGGGCCACCGAGGCCAGCGCTGGCTCGTCGAGCGGCTCGCTTGGCGCTGGAGCCGGGACGGGCCCCAGAAGCCGGAGCTGGCTCGTCGAGCGGCTCGGCTGAAGCCGGGGCAGGCCCCAGGGGCTGGCGCGTCGAGCGACTCGCGGCCAGCGCGCGCTCGTCGAGCGGCCCGGCGTGGCGCAACCTGCCGTAAGCCGGCCGAGCGGCGCTGCCCGGAGCCGGAATGCGGGCCACCAGGGGGACCGCAGGGACCGCTGCCAGGCGCCGCGCGCCGGCTGTCAGCGGTGTGCGCGGACCGAAAACCGGCGGGTCGCGCCGCGGATAGCAAGCGCCTGCCGCCGGGCACACCGGGCATCGGATACATCGGAAGTGGAGCAAGAGCCCCGGGAGAGATGCAGGGGGATCGCCCTGCGCGTTCAGCGACGAAGCGGCCGCCAGACACCTGTCTGGCGCGTCGGCGCGAGGGGCTAGAGCGCGACGCCGTGGCGCTTCGCGTACGCGACGACGCCGATCTTGTCGATCGTGCGGATGTCGCGCGTCGTGAGGTTGAGCTTCACGAAGCGGTTGAGCTCGGGGACCCAGACGCGCCGGGTCTGGATGTTCACGAGCTGCCAGCGCTTCGTCTTGATGTTGGAGTGGGAGACATTCTGCGCCAGAAGCTTCCGCTTCCCAGTGATGTCGCTCTTCGCCATGACGTCCTCGGTTGGAAGGGGGCCGCGGTCGGTACCCCGACCTTTATCGATGAAACCGGCGAGCGCACGCCCTGCGCGGGGGAGCAGGGGGGCTCGGGAGCGCGGGAAAGTGAAGGAAGCCGGGGGACATGTCAAGCGTCCACCGGGGGATCTTTGCGGCTGCACCCCCGAGGCGCACCGGCAAGACCCGCGGAAAGCTCGGCGGGCGAGCGGCGCGACGCGCGCCCAGCGCCAGGCGGCAGCCTGGCGGACGCGGGATCCCTCCACGGAAGTGACCACGGGCCACGCGCCCAACCTTTTGCCTTTCGCCGCAAAACGGCGCCCGCGACCCGGCAAGCGCTCTGGCCCGCGGGCGCTACGTCAGCCACTCGCCGCCCGAGGGCGGCCGCCGGTCCGGCCCATCCTTGTCGGTGGGGCGCGAGTGCAGGTCGATGCGCCGGGCGTCGGCGGCCAGGCGCCAGGCCAGGATCTGGAACAGGCCGAGGCTCGTGAGGGCGGACGTCGCGGCGAACGCCAGACCCGCGGAGAGCACGCTGACGAGCTCCCGAGGCGAGAAGACGCTGAGCTGGGCGACCCTGCCGATGATCAGGTCGACCGTGAAGGAGAGCACCACGGCGACGGCAAGGAACGTCCCGGCGCCCGTCGTCTCTGCCCCCATGAAGCCGGTGAGGCTGGACAGCACCGCCAGGATCACCATCGCGGCGCCCAGCTGGGCCAGGTGAGGATCGAGCAAGGCGAGCTGCGCGACGGCCTGGCCGAAAGAGGGGAGCGCGACGAGGAACGCGGCGACGAGCAGCCAGCGCGCGCCGCTGTACGCCCTGTAGCGAGACCGGAAGACGAGCGCCGCCGGGAGCGCGATCGCAGCCACGGCCCGGGCGGCTCCCCAGCCGAACGCAGTCCCGGAGCTCTGCAGGCCGATGACGGTCGCGATCGCCCCGAGCACCACCATCGCGACGGCGCGCTGCCGGTAGCTCACCGAGGTGAGCGCGGTGAACAGCGCGACGATGCCCAAGACGAACGCGGGCGGCCCCGCGACCACGCCGTCAGGGCGGAGGCCCGCGAGCGACAGGCCGCCGAGAAGGAGAAAGCCCACGCCCACGGCGGCGCACCAGATCCGCGCCGCGTCCTGCGCCGGACGCATCGGCGCGAGATCCTCCATGAGCGCTTCGGACGCGAGCAGCGGCTTGGTGACGTTCTCGCGCACGCTCGGCGGCGGCGCCTCCTCGATCGTGATGACCGGGCTAGACACGAACTGACGCTCGACCGAGGCCGCGGCGTTTGGCGCTGCAGGGGCCGCTTCCTCCGCGGGCCGAGCGGTCGGACCATCGCCCGATAAGGCGCCCTCCGGCTGGGCTGATGCTGCCTTTTCCCGTTCGGCCGTCGCGCGACGGCTCGATGGCGGGCGGTCGCGGTTCGCCTCTCCGTAAGGCTTTTCCATCGATGGAGCTGGATCAGATCTCACGGGCGTCGAGGGGGGTGCTGCGGAGCTGCCCGAGCAGCTCGGCCGAGGTGAGCCGCGCGACCAGGGTGCGCCCGAAGTCTCGCACGGCAGTGAATCCTTGCCCATCCATGGCGAGGGATTGCTCGTCCATGTACAGCCGGCGTGCAATCTCGATCTGCACGGCGTGGACGGCACGGTGCGGTTGGCCGTAGTGCGCGGTGCTGAAACCACCCTTGTAGGGGTCGTCGTGGCGCACGGAGAACCTGCAGGCGCGCGCGTGCTGATCGACCACGTCGATCACCGCGCTCGCGGCGGTCGTCCGCCCGCGCGTCCCGGGGACGATGTCGGCCCGGCCGATGGCGCCCTCCGCATGGCCACGGCGGCTCTGGCTCGGCATCGAGTGCGCGCAGAGGAGGATCGCGAAGCCAAAGCGCTCCCGCTTGCGGGCGAGGATGGCGCTGAGGCTGCGGTGGTAGGGGCGATAGAAGCGGTCGAGCCGGCGCTCCACCTCGCGCCGCGGCAGGCGCGAGATAAGGATGGGCTCGCCATCCGTGGTCACACGCCAGATGAGCCCCCTCGGGTAGGGCGCCCGGCCGCCCCCCTCGACCGCCTCGCCGTCGCAGTCGGCCTCGCTCCGGTTGAGATCGATCACCAGGCGGCTCATCCGGGAAAACAGGAGCGTCGCGCCCTCGGCCGGCGCGTCCTGGAAGAGCGCGTCAACGTACAGATCGGCGTCGCGCCCGATGCTGCGCGCAGGCGCGATGGTCCAGGACAGCGACTCGGGATCCATGTGGACACCCGCGTGCGGTACCTCGACGAGGACCGGGCTTTCCGCTCCGCGGGGCTCGACGACCTCGAAGGGTGACAGCACGACCCCACTGTGACGCATTCCGCGCCCGGCTGGAACCGGGACGGCAGGCACACGGCAGGCACCGGGTTCAAAGAGGTGCGGCCGTCCGGGGCGTCCTGGGTGCACCTGCTCCAGCCCGGCTTTCTGGCGCACTTTGCCGCTTTCGCAGTAGCGTTGGGTGTGGATCTCGCGACCTGGGTAGACGCGTACCTGGACCACCTCCGCGTCGAGCGGGCTCTGGCGCCTCTGACGCTCGAAGCGTACGGCCACGATCTCGCCAAGCTCGTCGCCCACGCGGAGGCGAGCGGGGTCACGAGCGTCGACGGCCTCGACCAGGCGCTGATCGGCACGTACCTGGTCGCGCTCGGCCAGGCGGGCATCAGCGCCAGCTCGGCCGCTCGTCACCTCTCGGCGGTCCGCGGGTTCATCCGCTTCCTGCTGCGCGAGCGCCGCATCGAGCGCGATCCGTGCGCGCTCGTCGAGCGGCCGCGCGTCGGGCGGCGGCTGCCCAAGGTGCTCTCGTTCGACGAGATCGCGCTCCTCATCGAGGCGCCCGAGCAGGGGACCTTCAGGGGGCTGCGCGATCGCGCGATGCTCCACGTGATGTACGCAGCCGGCCTGCGCGTCAGCGAGGTCGTGCGCCTCAAGGTCGCGGACATCGAGCGGCGCAAGGGGATCGTGATGGCGCTCGGCAAGGGCGGGAAGCGGCGGCTCGTGCCGCTCGGCGAGCCGGCGCTCGCCGCCATCGACGCCTACCTGGAGGCGCGCGCCACGCACCCGCGCAGCGCGGCGACCCAGGTGCTGTTCCTCTCCCCACGCGGCGGGCCGCTCACCCGGCAGGCGGTATGGAAGCTCCTCGGGGGATACGCCCGCGCCGTGGGCATCGGCAAGCCGAGCTCGCCGCACAAGCTCCGCCACTCGTTCGCCACGCACCTGCTCGAGGGCGGCGCCGATCTCCGGAGCGTCCAGGCGCTCCTCGGCCACGCGAACGTCGTGACGACCGAGATCTACACGCACCTTGCCGACGATCACGTGCGCGCCGCGTACCGGCGGGCGCACCCGCGGGCATGAGCGCGCGCTCCGCGGCCACCTCGGCTACTTGCAGCGCTTGAGGAACTTGCCGCAGGGCTTGCTCGCGCCCTGCCCCGCGGGCTGGGCCGGCGCCGGGGGGATCTCGTTCAGCTGGAACTCCTGCACGAGCGGCGTGCCGGCCTTGGCGATGACCTTCAGGCTCCGCGGGAAATAGCCGGCGCGCTTCACGCTCACCTGGTGGACCCCCGGGGGCAGATCGAGCTCGAGCTCCGGGGCCTGGGTCGCCTTGCCGTCGACCGTGATCTCCTCGCAGGTGACGGGCTTGCAGGAGATCTTCACCTGCACCAGCGTGGCGGTCGCGGCGCCGGCGTCGGGCGCGGCGCCAGCGTCGATCGCGGGCTCGGCGACCGACGCGCCGGCGTCGGGCGGCTGCGCGGCGGCGGTCGGCTGCGGGAGCGCGGGCTCGGCGGACGGCAGCGCGGCCACGGCGGACGCGGTGGTCGAGGCGCTGGGGACCGGCTGCGGCGTGTCCTTGTGGTCGAGGACGTACCACGCGGCGGCCGTGCCCCCGACGAGCAGCACCGCGGCGACGCCCACCGCCAGGGAAGCGGCCTTGCCCCAGGGCGACCGCCCCGGGGTGCTGACCGCGGTCAGCGCCGTGCCGGCGACCCGCGGGGACGGCGCGGGGCCCTGCGTCTCGGGCGACGGCGCCTGCGCTGTGCTCGCGTCGGCAGGAGGCTGCGGCTGCGCTGACGCGAGCATGTGTGGCGAGGGCCCGAGCGGAGGCGACGGCGCGTGCGGCGGCGACGCGGAGAACTGCGCGAAGGGCGACGGCGCGAGCTGCGTGGCGTCGCCCGGCGGCAGCGGCGCGGGCGCGGGCGCCGCGTGCACCGCGGGAGCCGGCGCCGCAGGCACGACCGCCTCGTTCGCCGAAGGGGACAGGGCGAGCGTCGAGCCCACCTCGATGGCGGCCGCCGAGAAGCCGCTGAGCATGGCCGCGAGCTCGCTCGCGGAGCGGAAGCGCTCGCGCGGGTCGTGCGCCAGCGCGCGCGCGAAGGCGGCGTCGAGCACCGGGCTCAGGGGGACGCCGAGCTCCGCGGCGCGCGCGGACGCGGAGGTGCGCGGGCCCATGATCTCGCGCTGCCACGCGGGTACGTCCATCTGCCCCTGGCAGGAGCGCCAGTACGAGCGGCCCGTGAGCGCGAAGAACGCGACCAGCGCCGCCGAGAAGATGTCGGCGGCGGCTCCGGCGGGGACGCCCGGCTGCAGCTGCTCGGGCGCGAGCCACGGCGCGGAGAGGACATAGCCCTCCGGCGTCGGCAGCAGGGTCCGCGCGACCGACGGCCCGAAATCGGTGATCTTCACGCTGCCCGGAGCGCTCGGGTCGATGAACAGGTTCGTCGGCTTGAGGCCGTGGTGCGGGACCTCGCGGGCGTGCGCCGCGTCGAGCACCGCCGCGAGCGAGCGGAGCATCGCCCCGACCTCCTCGAAGCCCAGCGGACGGCGGACGGCGAGCTCCGCAAGCGACGGGACGTGGATCATGTCCGTCACCGTGAAGGGCGCGGCCGTCGCCGGATCGTAGCCAGCCTCGAGGATGTGCGCGGCGAGCTCGGGCGGCAGCCTGTTCGTCTCGGCCACGTACCGCTGCAGGTGCTGCATCGCGTCCGGGCGCTGGCCGATCACGGGCGAGTACAGCTTGAGGGCGACGTCGCGCGCCTGCGCCGTCGCCGCGCGGAAGGTGGCCGTCACGCCTCCGTAACCGAGGAGCGCGCGGACGGAGAACCTCCCCGCGACGACGCTCCCCGGCGCGACGTTCGGTGCCGTCACGAGATCACTCCCCCGCGACCGAGATCGACTCGATCGATTGCAGGATGGTCGCGTCGGCGCCGGAGCTGTCGTCGTCAGGCACGAAGCCGAGCCCGAGCAGGACCTCGCCCTCCTTGCCGGTGTCGGCGAAGATCAGCAGCGGGCCCTTCTTGGTCCCGCGCGCCGCGCCCTCGGCCTGCCACAGGCCGATCTTCCTTCCGGCGATCTCCTTGGTCTCGAGGGGCTTCTTCCAGTTCACCTTCTTCTTGGGCAGCGTCACGTTGATCTCGTGCGCGAGCGCGTCGAGCGCGGCGTCGCGCTTCTCGGCCGCCTGCTTGCCCTCGCCCACGTCGACCTGCGCCGTCGCGAGGGCCGGGCCCTCGGCCGCTGCGTGCGCGACCGTCGCGCTCTCTGCCTGGGCGTAGGTCCAGCCCTTCACGGGCGTGAGGACGAACGAGCTCCGGGCGATCTTCGCCCGGGTGGACTCGTCGGCCTGGCACTGCTCGTCGAGCGCCTTGCAAGGCTTCGGCGCCGGAGGGGGCGGAGGTTCGGGCGCCGCGGTCACGGGGGGCTCGGGCGCCACAGGTTGGGGTGGAGGCGGCGAGCTGCACGCCGCGGCGAGCGCCGCCGCAGCGCTCAGCGCCAGGGTGGGCCATCGTCGGAAGAACATTGCGCCCGAGCGTTGCAGGACCGGACCCGGTACGGCAAGTAAAGAGCGATCGGGGTGGCGGCTCACGCCGCGGAAAGCGGCGGAGGCCGCGTGAAACGCCGAGCGCGCCGGGGGGGGATGCTCCGGCGCGCCCGCGAGGCGCAGGGGCTACTTGACGAGGGCGCCGACGTCCTGCTCGACCTGCTCCGCGAGGCCCGCAGGCACCTTGCCGTAGAGGCGGGTGCGCTCCGTGATGAGGAAGTAGTCGGGCTTGCCGCTCGCCCCGGGAGGCCCCTTCACGAGCTCGAGGAAGCCCATGTCGCCCGAGCGGCCGGTGTACTCGACCCGCACCACCACCTCCTTCGGCTCCGGGGCGGCGGCCGTGTACTCGGAGGGACGAAGCCGATCGAGCTTGCTCATCCAGTTGCCGACGGTCTCGTCGTTCTGCTCGGGGCTCGCCGCGTCGGCCCAGAACTTCTTGCCCTCGTCGCCGCTGCGCACGAGCTCGCGGCGCTTGTCCGCGGCGATGACCCGCGCCCGGGTGAGATCGACGTCCTTCCACTCGTGCAGGTCCCGCTCGAAGAGGCGCGACTCCGCGGTGTCGAGGTCGCGGTAGATGTCGCCCTTGATGGCGTACACCTCGCCCGTGCCCTCGTCGCGCGCGTAGCGGTCCGCGCCGCCCGGCGTGGCGCCGCCGATGACCAGCTTGCGCTCGGCGCCGCGCAGCTTGACGGTGAGCGTGCCCTCCGGCTCGGCGAGCCCGAACTCGCTGGCGCGATCGTCCGCGATGCGGCCGATCGAGCGCAGCGCCTTGAGCGGCGCGATCGCCTCGGCGAGCTTGTTGCCAGCGCCCACCGAGATGAACGTCTTCGTCGTGACCGTCGGCTCCGGCTCCGCGGGCGGATCGTTGTGCTCGGCGTCGCCCTCGTCGCCGTGCGCGTCGTCCTTCGGCTTGTCGGCCGGGGACGCCGGCCTGCGCTCCGTCGTGCCGACGAAGTAACGGCCCTCCTTGTCCTTCTTCGCCTCCATGACGACCGTCTTCGACTTGCCCTCGAAGGCGATGCGCTCGACGTCCTCGGCGCGGCCGGCCCAGACCGTCACGTCCGCGGTCGACAGCGCGGCCGCCGCCTTGTCGCGGGTCCAGACGAGGATCGCGAACAAGGCCGCGACCACAAGAAGGCCGAGGTGCACGAAAAAGCTGCGATCCAACCTCATGCGCGCCTCCCGCTCGCGCGCCGCCCGCGGCGCGTGATGAAGAGCCCGAGCCCCAGCACCATGGCCGGCGCCACGAGGATCGTGGCCCAGAACCAGACCTGGTCCTTCTCCTTCGTGTGCTCGATCCGGACGTCCTCGTTCGTGGTGATCTCGCCGGCGAAGCTCTCCTCGCCGCCGAGCCACCGGAGCGCGTCCAGCGCGAGCACGATGTTGGGTTCGTTCCTGAACGCCGCGTCGCTGAACGCGTCGGCGTCGGCGACCACGAACGCGCGGAGCTCCTTCTTGTCCTTGCCGTCCGCGCCGCCAGGCGCGAGCTCCTTCGAGACCGCCGCGGCGAGGTTGTAGGCGTTCCGCTTCTCGCTCCCCTCGTCGAACTTGAAGTTGCCGTTCGCGTCGGCGTACGTCTCGCCCAGCGCACGGACGACGAAATCGACCTTCAGGTCGCCGCCCTCAGGCTTGTCGAGCGAGGACGCGCCCGGGAAGATCGTCGGCGCCTGCTGCGCGTGGCGGCTCAGCGTCGAGACCGAGGCGTGCGAGGAGTAACGCGTCGTGACCAGCATCGCCTGGTCGGAGTCGTTGAAGCGCCGCCGCACGTAGACCCGATCGTTCGCGAGGACCTCGGGCTTCCACGCGAGGCCCACGGCGCCCGCGAGCGGAGCGAGGTCGACCTTGGCCTCCGGATCGAGCGCGAGCAGGAGGTGCCCGCCGTCGTCGGCGTACCGCTTGAGGGTCGCGACCTCCTCGGGCAGGAACTCCTTCTGCGGGCCGAGCACGATGACCACGCTCGCGTCCTTCGGGATCTCGCTGCCGAGCCCCTGGGCGAGCCCGAGGTCCTTGACGACGTAGTTCTGGGACTCGAGCAGCTTGCGGAGGTTCTTGGTCGTCCGCCCCTCGGCCGCGGCCGCGCCGGCCGCCTCGTTCATCTCGCCGTGGCCGACCGTCAGGTACGCGGTGCGCTGCGAGCGGATCACCTTGAGCAGCGCCTTCTGGAAGTCCGCGTCGAGGCTCTTCAGCTTCGCGCCGGCGGCCTTCATGTCGGAGCCGATGGTCAGCGTCTCGCGCGAGGTGCCGCGCGAGAGCACGACGACGCCGTCCTGCGTGACCTTCGCCTCCTTGGCGAGCGCGGGGACGAGCAGGCGATCCTGCATCTCCACGGTGACCTGCGGCGACGCCGCCTTCACCTCGCGCAGGTAGCCCTCCACCTCGGCGCCGACCTCGTTGAGCTGCGGGAAGAAGGCCGTGATCTTGAGCGGCTCGGTCAGGCTCTCGGCGACGCGCTTCGTGGAGTCGCCCGGGCGGGCCGTGCGGTAGTACGAGAAGTCCGCCTTGAGCTCGAGCTGGCTCGCGCCGTACACGAAGAGCGCGGAGTAGACCGCCGCGAACGCGAGCGTCACGCCCGAGAGCGTCGCGGCGCGCACCCGCCGGCCCTCGATGCGCTCGGCGCGCCGCATCGGCGCGAGCGCCGCCTCGCCGAACAGCAGCGGCACCGTCGCGATGACGAGCAGCGCGATCCACCCGACCGTCGTGGCCGACTCGATGCGCGCGCGCACGTCGGGCGCGGCCTGGGAGACGCCGAGCAGGGACCGCCCCGCGTCGGTCGTCGTGAAGTAGGCCGCCACCGCGACGAGGCCGAGCGCCGACAGGATCGCGAGCGCGCGCTCGACCGCGCGGCGCTCGCCCGTCTCGCGCACCGCGGTCGCGAAGCGCAGCGCGGTGACGAGGACCAGGGTCAGGAACCCGAGACCCGACAGCGCGTAGCGGAGCCCCTCGATCGTCGGGACCACCCGCTCGCCCAGGAAGATCGCGAGGAGCGCGCCCGCGTACGCCGGCGCCATCCAGCCGCCGGCGTACGCGGGCGGCCTGGTGGGCGCCGGCGCGGCCTGGGGCTCCACGCCCGGCGCAGGATCGGCCGCGCGCTGCGCGGCCTCCGCTTGCTTGCCGTCCAGCTCGGCCTCGTCGGCATGAGCGTTCTTGTCGTTCACCGCCATCGCCGTGCCCTCAGGGTGTGGGTCGCGGCGAGCAGGAAGAAGTACGCCACCGCGACGTAGTACAGGACGTTCTCCAGCCGGAGCACGCCGTTCAGGAACGGCTTCTGGTTGAGCGGGTAGAGGTTCAGCGCGCTCACGAAGTCGTTGAGCGGCGGCTCCGTCACGCGGGCGACGAGGAACAGGAAGCCGAGCGTCCCGAGGATCGCCGCCCCGAGGATGACCGCGATGACCTGGCTCGCCGCGAGCGTCGAGGCGAAGAGCCCGATCGCGAGCGACGCGGCGCCGAGCAGCAGCACCCCGGAGTAGCCGACCAGGATGTGCCCGACGGAGACCTTGCCGTTCACGAAGATGAGCAGCGGCATGTAGATCGTGATCGCCGTCATCAGGGTGACCAGCGCCAGCGCGGCGAGGAACTTGCCGACGATGATCTCGCCGTCGCGCACGGGCGCCGTCTTGAGCAGGATGAGCGTCCCGCTCTCGCGCTCGCCGGCGATGAGGCGCATCGACAGGATGAGCGCCGCGACCATCGTGATGAACGCCGTGCCGTCCAGGAACTTGAGCAGCACCTCCGCCGACAGCCGCGCGCCCGAGCCGAGCGCCGCGACCTGGAAGTAGATGCCGTCGATGAGCAACGCCGCGGCGGCGACGACGTACCCGAGCGGTGACCTCAGGTACGCGGACAGCTCCCGCCGCGCGACGAGCAATGTCCCTCTCATGCTTCGCCCTCGCCTTCCTCCGCCTGCTCTCCCGCAGGGGCCTTCTTCGCCTCGCCGCCGGACCTCGCCTTGTCGGCCGCGGCTGGCTTGTCCTTCGTCGCGTGCGTCGCGAGCCGCAGGAACACCGACTCGAGCTCGCGCTCGCTCCGCTTCACCTCGAGGATGCCGATCCCCGCCTGCACGAGCTCGGCGCAGAGCGCCGCGCGCACGTCGCGATCGGCCTCCACCGCGAAGCTCACGACGTCGCTCCCCGGCTCGGCCGTGGCGATCGGCTCGACCGACGTGACCCCCTCGACCTCGCGCGCGATCTCGAGCGCGCGCGCCGCCTCGCCGCGCGTCACGCGGTAGCCGGCGCCCTCCGCCGCGGGGCCGCGCACGGTGAGCTCGACCCGGACGCCGTGCAGGAGCTTCGCCGAGAGCTCCTGCTCGGTGCCCTGCGCTCCGATCTCGCCGTCCCGGATCACGAGGATGCGATCGCACGTCTCGCTGATCTCGGAGAGGATGTGGCTCGAGAGCAGGATGGTGTGCTCGCCGCGCAGGCTGCGGAGCAGGGCGCGCATCTCGACGATCTGCACCGGGTCGAGGCCGCTGATCGGCTCGTCGAGGACGAGCAGCCGCGGCTTGTGGACGATCGCCTGGGCGATGCCGACGCGCTGCTTGTAGCCGTGCGACAGCGCGCTGATCGGGTCGGCGGCGACGTCCTCGAGCTGCGTCACCGCGAGCGCCTCGGCGACGCGCTTGTCGGCCGCGCCAGCGTCGACGCCGCGCAGGCGCGCGGCGAAGTGGAGGAAGGCGCGCACGCTCATCTCGTCGTAGAGCGGCGGCCTGTCCGGGAGGTACCCGATGCGGGACCGCACCTCGTGCGGGTGGTCTACGACATCCAGCCCGTCCACGAGGACCCGACCCGCGGACGGGAGGAGATCGCAGGCGAGGATCCGGAGCGTCGTCGTCTTGCCCGCGCCGTTCAGGCCGAGCAGGCCGACGATCTCCCCCGCTTCGATCGAGAACGACAGGGGCCCGATGGCCTTCCGGTCACCGTAGTACTTGTATAGGTCGCTGATTTCGATCACGGCCGTGCACCCCTCCGCGAAGGGAAGAAGCTCTCGCGCCGGCGAATCGGACGCCGCGCAGGGCGGCGGTCCAGGCGCCAGCGGCCCCTTACAACAGCGGGTGGCGGAAATCATTCCCGACCCGGCGCGCGCCGGTGGGGTCCGGGCGGAGAACCCCCTCTGCGAACGCGATCGACCAGGACGCGCGGTGAGCGAAGCGACCAGGACGTGAAGGATCTCAGCGTCGGGCGCGGGCGGGCGGGGAAGGGGTGAGGGGAGCGGCGGTGGTCGGGAGGGGCGGTGGTCGCGAGGAACGCTCGCCCGGCTGTCAGCAGTGCTCGGCGATGATCGCCCAGCAGGCGTCCGCGAACTCCCTGTAGGTGGAGCGGTCGAGCGTCGTCTGCGTCACCGGCATCACGTCCTGGTGCTCCGCGAGCATCGGGCGCAGCGCGCCCTCGATGTCCGCGCTCGTCTCGATCCACAGGAACTCCTCGATCCCGTCGGTGATCTGGCCACGGATGAGCCTCGGCACCTCGCTCAGCCGCACCTTCTTCGGGCTGCGCCGGGCGATCGAGGAAGCGATCTGCTCGGCGTGCGCCGGCCACCGCCTGAGCGCGCGGTGGAACGTCGAGCCGACGAGCCGCAGGATCTGCTGCGCGAGCTTCGCCACGCGCGGGCGCTGCACCCGCTCCTCGTTCTCCGCCACCATCGCGAGGTAGTCGTCGCTCATGAGCCGGCGCAGGTCGCTCGTCAGGATCTGCTGCGACTCCGGCGTCATCCGCAGCTCCGCGATGTGCGCGAGGAAGATGTCCCGCAGCATGGTGAGCCGCGCCGTGACCGAGCCGGCCGGGGTCGTGTCGAGGATCTCGGCGAGCGGGTCGATGAGGCGACGCCCGAAGGTGGTGAGGATGTGATCGAGGATCCGCTTCTGGTGCTGCTCGTGGCCGAGCACGGACAGCGCGCGCGCGATGTGCGCCTTGCTCGGCGCGTCGACGAGGATCTCCAGCGGCTGGTCCTGCTGCATCCCCTCGTACATCCGCAGCGACGCGAACATCTCGCGGAACGCGTCCGCCGCGGCCGCCCCCTCGCCCGACTCGCCGTAGACCCGGATGACGAGCCCCGAGTCGGGGCCGGCGTCGAACAGCCGCCGGAGCTCTTCCCGGATGTCCTCGTCCGTGACGAGCGGCCCCGGGGGGAGCGACTTCCCGCGTGGATCCATGGATGTCCAGCCTACGGCAAAGCTCGGCCTACCTGAACCTCTGCGCCCGAGAAAGCGACGGAGGCCGGGATACATACCGGACGCAACGGAGGCGATGTCCCACATGGACCGGCAGCCCGGGCGCGTCGCGCTGGCAGGTGTGACCCTGTGACGCGAGCGCGGAAGAGCTGAATTCCCGCCTCGATGACGCGGGAGACCATCGCCGGGGGCACCCCACCAATCCGAGGTGAGGGAGAGGGATGCGGTCTCTTCGGCGATTCAGATGAAGACGACGGGCTGCTCCCAGATCGCGAGGACGATGCAGCCCTCTGCGCTCGAGACGCTGTGCCGGGTGCCCGGCGTGTTCACCACGAGCGTCCCCACCCGGTGGTGCCCGCGCTCGTCCGACTGGGAACCCGCGAGCACGAAGATGTGCTCGTGGCCGCGATGGACGTGCTGCGGCACCGACGCGCCCGGCGCATAGCGCAGGAGCGCCGCCGAGGCGCCCGCGTCGCCGCTCCCGTAAAGCCGGTGAATCTCGACGCCTTCCCGGAATCGCCGCCAGGGGACGGACTCCGGATGTGCGGTGAGCGCCGCCACATTCGCAATGATGAACGGCAACTGCACAGGTGCGGACTCCCGCGTTGTTGCTGGATTGATGGACGTCATCGCGAATCTCCCGTGTTGATCGAACATGCCACGGCGGGCGGCGAGCGCTCAACGACTATTCAGCAGCGCGCGAAAATTCATGTACGGGAAAAGTTCCAGAAATGAAGAGGGGCGTACAGATCCGAGGTGTGAAGAGCACCCTGAGAACTCCTCTCTTCCCCGGGGCGGATGCGCCGCGCGGACCGCGTTTGCCCGCCCTTTTCCGGCCGCTGCTCGTCTCGCTCGCGCTGCTGCCGGCGGCCGGATGCAGCAAGGAGGCGCCCGGCGAGCAGCCGCTCACGGTGGGCTTCATCTATGTCGGCGCCCGGGACGACTACGGTTACAACCAGGCGCACGCGGAAGGCGCCGCCGCGGTCGCCGGGCTGGCAGGCGTGAAGACCCGCGAG
Organism: Sorangium sp. So ce1153; assembly: GCF_051521595.1. Lineage (NCBI taxonomy): Bacteria > Pseudomonadati > Myxococcota > Polyangiales > Polyangiaceae > Sorangium > Sorangium sp. So ce1153. Next base: position 7,639,278 of record NZ_CP150361.1, on the reverse strand, counting down.
GAGGAGAACGTCCCCGAGACGGTCGCCGTTCAGAAGACGATCGAGAGCATGATCAACCTCGACGGCGCGGCGGTGATCTTCCCGACGTCATTCGGCTACTTCGACCCGCACATCCTCAAGGTGGCAGAGAAGTTTCCGGACAAGACGTTCCTGCACTGCGGTGGTCTTTACGATGCGTCGAAGCACCCGGGCAACGTCGGCAGCTACTTCGGCTACATCGACGAGGCGGAGTACGTGGCCGGCATCGTCGCCGGCATGACGACGAGGAGCGGCAAGCTCGGGTTCATCGCGGCCAAGCCGATCCCCCAGGTGCTGCGCAACATCAACGCCTTCACGCTGGGCGTCCGCAGCGTGAACCCGAAGGCGACGACCTCCGTGATCTTCACCGGCGACTGGTCGATGCCGGTCAAGGAGGCCGAGGCGGCGAACAGCCTCATCGACCAGGGCGTCGACGTCCTCACCGCCCACGTCGACTCGCCCAGGGTGATCATCGAGCTCGCGGAGCGCCGCGGCGCCTTCAGCACCGGCTACCACACCAACCAGGCAACGCTCGCACCGAAGGGGTACCTCACCGGAGCCGAGTGGAACTGGGCCAAGGTGTACACGGACTACATGGCGTCGATCCGCGAGGGCAAGCCCTATCCGCACCTCCTGCGCGGCGGCTTCAAGGAAGGATTCGTCAAGCTCTCGCCCTACGGGCCCGCCGTCTCCGAGGAGGCGAAGAAGAAGGCCGAGGAGGCGAAGGAGGGGCTCACGGAGGGCACGCTCACCATCTTCAAGGGGCCGATCAAGGACAATGAAGGCAAGGTGGTGGTCGCCGAGGCCGTCGAGCAGAAGCAGACCGACATCGTGCTCGAGAACATGAGCTACCTCGTGGACGGCGTGCTCGGCTCCGTTCAATAGCAAAGCGGCGCCCGCACGAGAGGCGGAGTAACCGCCAAGGACGCCAAGGACGCCAAGAGAGCTCACTAATTTTCTCTCTCTTGGCGTCCTTGGCGTCTTGGCGGTTTTCTTCTTCTCGATTCAAAGCACCGCGAGGACCGCGCTGGCCGGGGCGGTCCAGCCGACGATCGCCCCCTGGGCGCGGACCATCTCCAGGGTCGCCGCCTTGAACTCCGGGAAATAACTCTCGGTGGCGTCCTCGATCAGCAGGCACTCGTAACCGCGATCGTTCGCCTCGCGCATCGTGGTCTGCACGCAGACCTCGGTCGTCACCCCGGCGATGAGCAGCTGGGAGACGCCGAGCGCCGCGAGCCTGGCGTCGAGCCCCGTCCGGTAGAAAGCGCCCTTCCCCGGCTTCGGCACGACGAGCTCCCCGGGCGCCGGCGCGAGCTCCGGCACGAAGTCGTTGCCCGGCTCGCCCAGGACGAGGATGCGCCCCATCGGCCCGCGATCGCCGATGCGCAGGCCCGGCGCGCCTCGGTCCCGCTTCGCGGCCGGGCAGTCGGAGAGGTCCGGCCTGTGGCCCTCCTTCGTGTGGATGACCGTCAGGCCGCGCTCGCGGAACGCGTCGAGGAGGCGGCGGACCGTCGGCACGGCGCGCTGGAGGCGCCGGACGTCGTTGCCGAGCGCCGCGCCGAAGCCGCCCGGCTCCAGGAAGTCGCGCTGCATGTCGATGACGAGCAACGCCACCGACTCGCGCCCGGCGAGGCGGAACGGGTACGGCCTCGCCGCGATCTCGATGCCCGGCGCCGTCATGGGTGCCCCGCCATCGCGCGGCCGATCTCGGCGACGTCGGCCGACGAGATCGGCGACTCGTGGACGATGCGCCCCTCGCTCATCACGAGCACGCGGTCGGCCATGGCGAAGATCTCATCGAGATCCGCGCTCACGAGGAGGACGGCGGTGCCGCGGTTGCGCGCCTCGAGGATGCGGGCGCGGATCTCGGCCACGGCCGCGAAATCGAGGCCGAAGCACGGGTTCGCGGCGACGAGCAGCTCGATGCGCTCGTCGCGCTGGAGGCCGAGCTCGCGCGCGAGGACCGCGCGCTGCACGTTGCCGCCGGAGAGCTTGCCGATCGGCGCGTCGACAGAGGGCGCCTTGACGGCGTACTCCGAGGAGAGGCGCTCGGCCGACCGCCGCAGCGCGGCGCGGCTCACGCCCCAGCGGAGCGCGGTGAACGGCGGCGTGTCGAAGACGCGGAAGCCCATGTTCTCCGCGACGCTCATCGCGGGGACACAGGCGTTGCGCAGCGGCTCCTCGGGCAGGCACCGCACCCGGTGCTCCCGCGTCTGCTCGCGGCCGGCGCCGTACGGCTCGTCGTGGACGAGCACGCGGCCTGCCCGCGCGGGGCGCTGGCCCGCGAGCACCTCGACGAGCTCCTCCTGCCCGTTGCCCGAGACGCCAGCGATCCCGACGATCTCCCCGCGACGGACCGTGAGCGTCACGCCGTCGAGCGCCGGGCGGCCGCGATCGTCGCTCGCCGCGAGCCCCTCGACGCGCAGGACCGGCTCGCCGGCGGGCGCGTCGCTGCGCGCCGCGGAGGCGCGCGCCGGCTGCGCGCCGACCATCATCTCGGCCATGGCCGCCGGCGTGAGGTCCCGGACCTTGCCGCGGCCGGCGACCCGGCCGCGCCGCAGCACGGTGACCTCGTCGGCGAAGGCCATCACCTCGCGGAACTTGTGCGAGATCATGAGCACGCTGATCCGCCGCTCCTCGGCCATGCGCCGGAGCATCCCGAGCACCTCGTCGGCCTCCGCGGGCGTGAGCACCGAGGTCGGCTCGTCGAGGATGATGATCCGACTGCCGAGGTAGAGCTGCTTCAGGATCTCGAGCTTCTGCTTCTCGCCGGCGGCCAGGGCGCGCACGGTCCGCTCCGGATCGACGCGGAACGGCATGCGCGCCATGAACGCGCGGATCTGCTCGCGCTCCTCGCGCCAGTCGATCACGAAGGGGAGCGACGGGCGCGCGAGCACGAGGTTCTCGGCGACCGTCATGTTCATCACCAGGGTGAAGTGCTGGTAGACCATGCCGATCCCCAGCGACTGCGCCTCGCGCGGGCTCCTGATCGACAGGGCGGCGTCGCCGACCTTGATCTCGCCGGCGTCGGCCTGGTGATAGCCCATGATGCACTTGACCAGCGTGCTCTTGCCCGCGCCGTTCTCGCCGAGGAGCGCGTGGAAGCTCCCGGGGGCGAGGCGCAGCGAGACGTCGTCGAGCGCGAGCAGCGGCCCGAACCGCTTCGTGATCCCGGCGGCGGAGAGCGCGGGCGGCGGCGCGGGCTGCGCCGGCTGCGTTGGCTGGCAGCCGGCGGCGCGGGCCGGCCTCACCGCCGGGCTCGAGAGGACGCGCGGGTCCATCACGAAGCGAGCGCCTCCAGGAGCGCCGCGGAGGTCGAGACCGCGCCGAACACGCCGTTCTGCATGGTGATCATCTTCAGCGCGGCGGCGTGGTTGCCAGCGTCGGTGGCCGCGCAGCAGTCGGAGAGCAGCAGGCACTCGTAGCCGCGGTCGTTCGCCTCGCGCATGGTCGTGTGCACGCAGACGTCCGTCGTGATCCCGGTGAGGATCAGGTTCTGGATGCGGCGCTGGCGGAGGATGAGATCGAGGTCGGTCGCGCAGAAGGAGCCCTTGCCCGGCTTGTCGATGATCGGCTCGCTGGGCAGGGGCGCGAGCTCCGGGATGATCTCCCAGCCCGGCTCCCCGCGGACGAGCACCCGCCCGCGCGGCCCCGGGTCGCCGATGCCGACGCCGGTGCCGCGCCCGCCGTCGGTCCGGCGCGAGCGCCACCGCTTGTTCGCCGGCAGATCCGAGAGGTCCGGCCGGTGCCCCTCGCGCGTGTGCAGGACGTGGTGGCCGCGGCGGCGCGCCTCCGCGAGCACGCGCTGGATCGGCGCGATGCAGGCCCGCGTCAGCGAGATGTCGTAACCGAGCAGATCGATGTACCCGCCCTTGCCGCAGAAGTCGGTCTGCATGTCGATGACGAGGAGGGCCGTCGCCTCGGGGCGGAGATCGCCGTCGTACGGCCAGGCGTAAGGGTCAGCGGCCACGTGGGTCATGCGTCGATATCCTCCTGTCGTTCAACGTGTGGGCAACGTGTGGGCAACGTGTCGGCTCGCGCGCTCATCGCGCGAGCGTGAGCTCGGCGGGCTGATCGGGAAGGGTCCGGGTCGCGGAGCTCGTGGCGACCATGAGGGCCAGCGTGACGATGTACGGCGCGGCGTTGAAGAGGTGGTACCCCCAGGTGACGCCGACGGACTGGAGCGCCGGGCCGAGCGCGCTCGCGCCGCCGAAGAGGAGCGAGGCCCAGAGGCAGCGCACTGGGTTCCAGCGCGCGAAGATGACCAGGGCGACCGCCATGAGCCCCTGTCCGCTCGAGAGGCCCTCGTTCCAGCTGCCAGGGTAGAAGAGCGAGAGGAACGAGCCGCCGACGCCGGCGAGGAAGCCGCCGGCCATCGTCGCGCGCCGCCGGACCAGGTTCACGTCGACCCCCATCGCGCGGGCGCTGTCGGCGCTCTCGCCGACCGTGCGCAGCACGAGCCCGAGCCGCGTGCGGTCGAGCATCCAGAGCAGGAGCGGGGCGAGCGCGGCCCCGATGAGGAAGAGCGCGTTCACCTGGAGCGCGGAGCGGACCTGCGGGAGATCGCTGAAGAAGCCGAGCGGGATCGCCGGCAGGCGGGGCGCCGTCGGCTTGATGAGCGGCTTGCCGAGGAAGAAGGCGAGGCCGACGCCGAAGAGCATGAGCGCGATGCCGACGGCGATGTCGTTCACGCGCGGCTTCGAGCAGAGCCACGCGTGGAGCGCGCCGAGCGCCGCGCCGAGGCCGCCGGCGGCGAGGACGCCGAGCCAGGCGGAGCCGGTGAGGTACGAGACGCCGTAGCCGCCCATCGCGCCCATCACGAGCGTGCCCTCCAGGCCGAGGTTCACGCGGCCGCTCTTCTCCGTGAGGCACTCGCCGAGGCTCACGAAGAGGAACGGCGTGCTGATGCGGATCGCCCCGGCGGCGACCGCGAGGGGAATGCCCCAGAGGCCCAGCGCCGCTGCGTCGCTCATCACGCCACCGCCGAGGCGGGCTCGGCCTGCGGGACCCTGGGCGCGCGGGTGAGGCGGATGCGGCCGTAGAGCGCCTCGCTGGCGAGGATCGCGAGGAACAGGATGCCCTGGAGCACGCTCACGGTCGCGTCGGGGAGCTGCGCGGCGCGCTGCACGAGGCCGCCGCTCGCGCCGATGCCCCCGAGCAGGAGGGCGACCGGCACGATCGCGAGCGGGTTGTGGCGCGCGATGAACGCGACGAGGATCCCGGTGTAGCCGTAGCCGCTGACCAGCGACGCGTTGGCGCGGCCGTGGACGGCGGCGACCTCGACCATGCCGGCGAGCCCCGCGCACGCCCCGGCGAGCATGCAGGTGATCACGAGCAGCCGCCTGACCGGCAGGCCGGCGAGCAGCGCGGCGCGGACGTTGCCGCCGCTCATCGCCGCGGCGAAGCCGAAGGTCGTGCGGTGCATGAGCACGTAGCAGAGCGCGCAGGCGAGCACGCCGTAGGCGAGGCCCCAGTGGACCTCGACGCCGGGCAGGTTCCCGAGCGCGTTCTCGCCGCCGATGGGCGCCGTCGACGGCTTGTTCAGGCTCGCAGGGTCGCGCAGCGCGCCCTCGACGAGGTGGTTCAGGATCGCGATGCCGACGTAGTTGAGGAGCAGGCTGCTGATCGTCTCGCTGACGCCGCGGTACGCGCGCAGGGCGCCGGCGAGGCCGACCCAGAGCGCCCCGGCCAGGAGCCCCGAGACGACCATCGCGGCGAGCGCCGCGAGCGGCGGCGCGCGCCACGCCTGCGCGGCGAGCGCCGCCGAGGCGGCCGCGAGCCCGCCCATGACGACCGCGCCCTCGCCGCCGATGACGATCAGGCCGAGGCGCGCCGGCAGCGCGGTGCAGAGCGCGGTCAGCATGAGCGGCGCGGCGCGCAGCAGGGTGTTCTGGAACGAGAACCACGTGCCGAAGGCGCCGCGGTACATCTCGTAATAGACGTTCAAGGGGTTCGCCCCCTGGGCGGCCACGAAGGCGCCGAACACGAGGAGCGAGGCCGTGACGGCCCCGACGGGGATGGCGATCGACTCGGCTGCGTCGCGTCCGAGCAGCCCGCGCTGGATGAGCTTCACGGCGCCGAGGATAAGGCCTTCAATATTTCCACGTTTTTTCGGGGATCTTGCGGGGCGTCACCAGGTCGCCGATCGGGCCGGGCGATGGTGCGATGTGGTGGCCGCGGCGACCGCGAACGATCCGCACAGATGGCCCTGCTCCCTGCCGGTCCCGGCCTTGCAACCGGCGCAGCGCGGTCGTGTGAGCCCCGGTCCGGAGGTGTCGTTGGTATGCGGTTCGGCCGATTGTCTCTGCTCCTCGTGGGCGCCAGCGTCCTCATGGCGCCTCGCGCGACGGGCGCCGCCGAGCTCACCTGTTCATCGAGCGCGACCCTCGAGGCGCTCGTCGCGTGCATCCGCGACCAGATGCCCGGCAGGAGCTCGGGGAGGTTCGTCGCCCCGGTCTTCCTGGAGATGAGCGCCTGGCGGAGCGTCGTCAGCGCGATGATGAACGGCGCGTGCGGCTTCCCGCTGCCGTCCACCCTGTCGCCGTTCGTGCAGATCCGGTCGTTCCGCGACGCGGACAACGGCCGCACCTACTGCCTGCTCATGGAGACCGCCGACCGGAACGGGGACGGCGTCGTCGATCGGGGGTTCGGCGCGTTCATCGTGGACGCGTTCGCGGAGCGGGAGCTCAGTCACCAGGTGTCGCATCCGATCGCGGACGAGGGGACGGAGACGCAGGCCGTCACCATCTTCAAGCGGACGAGATCCCGCACCTTCCTGATGGCCGGCGCGCACCGCGACGCGCGCCCGGACGAGCGCGCGTTCCAGGGGTTCTCGATGGGCTCGGACGTCGCCCACAACGCGGCGACCATGTTCCACGCCGCCCACGTGGAGATCGCGGCCTATTACGGAGGGAGGCCATGGTGGGCCATCCAGTGGCACGGCATGGCGGAAGACACCTGCGAGAGGGTGGATGTGCACCTCTCTCACGGCGTCGATACAGCCCCCGTGGCGGGCGACAAGATCCTGGAGCTCAGGAACAATCTGCTCGCCCTCGATCCGACATGGCGGATCGGCGTCCCCGGAAGCCGCGTGTGCTCGTTGAACGCGACGAGCAACGTCCAGGGGGTGTTCCTCAACCGCGCGCCGGTGACCTTCAGCTTTGGAATGGCTGCTGTGGCGCCCGCTCCGCGGCGGTTCGTGCACATCGAGCAGCACCCGGGGATGCGCGATCCGGAGAGGTGGATCGCCGCGGTGATGGCCACCTGGCCCTGAGCCCCGCGCTGGGCGCCATCTGGTACGGCGGGATCATCGGCCGAGCCGCTGACGCGCCGCTGAAGGCGTGCCTCACGCGACGCCGGAAGGGCGCTGCGGGCACGATGTTTGACTGCATATCCGGCCAGCGCACATCCATTGTCCGATGACATGGAGCCGCGTCGCGTCTATCCCTCATGGGGCCGGAACCACGACGACGCGGTGAACGGGACCGGCCCTCCGCGAGGAGCCTGACGGCACGCGCACAAAACGGAGCATTTTACCGTACCTCGCCCTCGCTCCGCAATACGACGAACGTGCACCTGTCGCCGGTGCGCGCGCCGTCGTAGCGTCCTCGTCGCTCCCCATCGCGTCCTCGTCGCGTCCCCATCGCGTCCTCGTCGCGTCGCCTGCGGCCCGACCCTGCCGCGGGCGCCCTCACTGGAGCCGGAGAACACTCATGACCCTTGAAGGTACGCCTGTCCCGATCGCCTCCCTCCTCCGTATCCTTGTCCCGATCGTCTCCGCGCTCCTCGCCGGCGGCTGCTCGCAAGCGCCGGCGGAGATCCACGAGCGCCTCGGCGGGGACGAGGCCGCGCTGACCGATGCGCAGCGCCTCTCCGCGCATCGAGGGAGAGGCCGCGTTCACTCGACGACGAGCTGCGGCGACCACCCGAGCACCGCCCCGTCGAGCTTGCCCTACTGGACCGCGATCGCGCAGAACGGAGCCATCCCCGACGCCCTCTGGGACGGTTCGAGCGCGTATCAGGACGGCCGCTTCTACATCTTCGGCGGGTTGAACGGGACGTACCCGGACGACGAGGCCGTGGCCGATTTCAGCGTCTTCGACGTCGACACGCGGACCTGGCACGATCTCGGCGAGTACACAGGCGGGCCCTCCGCCCGGGCCGAGGCGATGATGTGGAGCGTCGCCGAGGACGACGCCCTGATCGTCTCCGGCGGGAGAGGCCCTTTCCGGCGCGGGCTCGATCTCACGCACCAGGACACGTTCCGGTTCGATCCGGTGCACGGGTGGACGCAGATCGCGCAGAATCCGGCCGAAGTCGGGCTCGCGAATCGCTCCACGGAGGCGGTCGCCGTGCGAGGGAAGGGGAAGCACAAGACCGTCGCGTACGCCTTCTCAGGCTCGTCGTCGACGTTATCGGGCTTCATCAACCGCCCGGACGGCCTCCAGCACAGCCTGGTTCGCTACAAGAACGGCTGGAAGCAGGTCGCGACCGGCTCGCCTGTCCCGCGCGCTCGAGCCCATCATCCGCTCGCGTACGCCGAGGGCTGGAACGCCCTCCTGGTCTACGGCGGATACACGAACGACGCCGTGAACGGGACCGGCCTGTTCACGCCGGAGAACTACCTCGGCGATCTCTGGATGCTCGACGTCGACACGGAGACGTGGGAGCAGATCGCCTTCGACGAGGACAGCGGACCGGGCCACCGCGACAACGCGAAGCTGCTCGCCGACGAGCGCGCCAATCGAATCTGGCTCTTCGGAGGCAGCCAGTTCGACGGTACCACCCTGTCCGATGTCTGGTACTTCGATCTCGACACCGAGGATTGGACGCGCGTGGACACGGCGATGGCGGGGCCGGCGCCGGCGCCGAGGTTCGGCCAGTTCTCCTTCTCTCGCAGGACCGCCACGGCCTACGAGCTCTACATCTTCGGGGGAGCGACCGCGGAGTTCGCGCCGGTGCTGCTCAACGACATGTGGAGATTGACGATCCCCCTCGCCGGCGACGACTGAGAGACATGCGCCGAGCTGGCCAACGCGGGCCTCGACCTCCACCGCCGCTCGGCCGCGCAGCCCGGATGAAGGGCACGGCCGAGGACGCCAGGGCGGGGGGCCGCGCGTCACCGCCGCTCGTCGGGTGTGTCCCGCCTGCCACATCGCGCTCCCCGCTTCCGCTGCCGACAGGCCTCTTGCGCCCGCGGCACCACCGTTGCTGAGTCGCGGCACATGTCCGCCTCTCCGCGCCTCCGGTCCGCGCCCGCCGCCCTGGCCGCCATCGCCCTCTGCCTCGCGTGCGTCCAGGGCGCGCGCGCCCCCAATGTGCCGCCCCGCGGCACGCTCGCCCCCGGCGCGCTCGACGCGGGCGGCAAATCCCCGGAGGGGCCGTTCGCGGTGGTGTTCGGCACCCCCCGCGGGCAGACGACGAGCCCCGCCGAGATCAGCCTCGTGTTCAACCGGCCGATGCGGCCGCTCGACCTCGCCGGCGGCGAGGCCGCCGCCCCCGCGGTCCTGAAGCCGGCTGCGCCCGGGCGCTGGCGCTGGGTCGGCACCAGCGGCCTCACGTTCGTCCCCGAGGGCCACCTGCCGCGCGGCACCGCGTTCACCGTCGAGGTCCCGGCGGGCACCCGCGCGCTCGACGGCAGCGCGCTCGCCGCGCCCTACGCGCTCGCCTTCCGCACCGAGCTGCCCAGGGTCGCGCGCGTCGAGCCCTGGTCGGGCAAGGACGACCTCGAGCCGGAGACGCGGTTCGAGCTCCGGTTCAACCAGCCCGTCGACGCCGCCGAGATCTCCCGCAGCGTGTCCCTCAGGGCCGGCGGCCGCTCGGCCAAGGTCGCGTTCGAGGTCCGCCGCCCCGACCCGAAGAACGAGATGCTCGCCGAGCTCGTCCCGCGCGCCCCGCTGCCGCGCGACAGCGAGATCGAGCTCGTCGTGTCCGAGGGCCTCCGTGGCCGCGAGGGGCCGCTGCCGGCCGGCGAGGAGCAGCGGTTCTCGTACCGCACCTACGGGCCGCTCCGGCTCCTGAACGCCGAGTGCGATCGCGACACGCCGCAGGGGCGCTGCGCGGCCGAGGGCGGGTTCACGCTGGCCTTCTCGAACCCCGTCCGGCTCGCGGACGCGAAGCGGGCGATCTCGGTGGAGCCCGCCGTGAAGCTGAGGTGGCCGTCGTGGCTGGAGGACGACGAGCTCACGAGCCACATCCCCCTCGGCGGCGCGTTCGTCCCGGGGCGCAGCTATCAGGTGCGCGTGGCCGCCGGCCTGCGCGACGGGCACGGGCAGGCGCTCGCGGGCGCCGGCACCCTGCAGGTCGCGTTCGGCGACCGCTGGCCCGAGGCGCAGATCGGGCTCACCGGGAGCGTCTTCGAGCCGGCCCAGCGGCGCGAGATCCCGGTCGTGTCCATGAACGTGCGCGAGCTGTCGCTCGCCGTCGGCGCGATGACCGAGGAGGCGGTGCTCGCCCTGGAGGCCGACCCGAACAGCCCGGGGCGGAGCCCGAAGATGAGCGAGATCGCGGCGCTGCCCTCCGGCAAGCAGTCCGTCCTCCGCCCGGCCGCCGCGACGAACGCGCCGGCGACGCACCTCGTGCGCGCCAGCGAGGTGCTGGGCGGCGAGGGCAAGCGCGGGCCGCTGGCGATCGGGATCAGCTACACGGCGCGGCCCGGGACGCGGCACGCGCGCACGACCTCCGAGGCGGTGATCGCGCAGGTGACCGACCTCGGGATCAGCGCGAAGGTGTCGCCGCACGGCTCGCTCGTGTGGGTGACGCGCCTGTCGACGGGCGCGCCGGTGCCCGGCGCGAGCGTGTGGATCCGGACCCCGGACATGCGCGCGCCCTCGGCGGTGCTCACCGACGCAGACGGGTTCGCGACCGTCCCCGCGGAGGCGTTCCGGCCCGAGACCTCCGGGGCGGAGCGCGGCGTGATCTTCGCGCGCGCGGGCGACGACTGGACGTACCGCCGCGTGGCCGACTCGCTGAGCGGGTGGCGCTTCGGCGCGCCGTCCGACTTCAGCGAGGCGCGCCCGTTCGGGATGGTGTTCTCCGATCGCGGCATCTACCGGCCGGGCGACACCGTGCGCGTGAAGGGGATCCTCCGCGAGGAGGCGGCGCGCGGGACGAAGACGCCGGCCGGCAAGAGCGTCGCGTTCAAGGTCGAGGGGCCCGACGGCGAGGCGATCGTCACCCAGTCGCCGTCGCTCGGCGCCTTCGGGACGTTCTCGGTCGACGTGAAGATCCCGGAGACGGCGCGCCTCGGCACGTACAGCCTCTCCGCCACGGTCCAGGGCGGCGACGCAGGGTGGCCGCACGTGACGGGCAGCGTCGAGGTGGCCGAGTACAGGCCCGCCGAGTTCAAGGTCGGCGTCGAGAGCGACAGGCCGAGCTACGTCCGCGGCGACAAGGCGCGCTGGATCGCGCGCGGCGACTACCTGTTCGGGGCGCCGATGACGAACGCCGAGGCCAGGCTCTCGGTGACGCGCGGGCCGGCGGCCTTCTCTCCGCCAGGGATCGAGGGCTTCACGGTCAGCGAGGACGAGCTCACGGACGCGCTGCCGGACCGGGCCCCGCGCGAGCACGAGGTGCAGAGCGCGCGCGACAAGCTCGACGCGACAGGGCAGGCGGCGATCGGCGCGACGCTCGCGATGCCCGGGCAGCGCGGCACCGAGCTCGTGACGTGCGAGGCGGAGATCACGGACGTGTCGCGGCAGGCGATCGCCGGGAGCTCGACGGCGCTCGTGCACCCGGCCGAGTTCTACGTCGCCCTCAAGGAGCCCGAGCGCTTCGCGAAGGCGGGCGACGTGCTCCGGCCCGAGATCCTCGCCGTCGATCCGAAGGGGGCGCGGGTGGCGCAGGTCGCCGTCGGGGTGGAGCTCGTCCAGCGGACGTGGACGCTCGCGCGCGAGGGGAGCGGCAGCGCGTACCGCAGCGTGACCGTGCCGGTCGACAAGGTCGTCGCGCGCTGCGGCGTCACGACGGCGGCGGCGCCGCGGAGCTGCGGGCTCACGATCCCGTCCGGGGGCTATTACCTCCTGCACGCGACGGCCAGGGATCGCCGCGGCAACCCCGTGGGCGCCGCGGCCGGCGTCTACGCGCTCGGCGAGGGCGGCGGCGGCTTCGGCGACAGCGACGAGCTCAAGGTCGAGCTCGTGCCCGACCGCGACAGCTACGAGGTCGGGCAGACGGCGCGCGTGATCGTGAAGTCGCCGTTCGCCGCCGCCGACGCGCTGGTCACGGTCGAGCGCGCGGGGATCTCCTCGCGCCGGAGGGTCAAGCTCGCGGGCGCCATGCCGGTGATCGACGTCCCGATCACGGACGACCTCCGGCCGAACGCGTTCGTGTCCGTGCTGCTCCTCCGCGGGCGGACCAGGCCGCCGCCGGCGCCGGGCAAGGGCGGGGCGGCGGGCCCCGACGTCGGCGCGCCGGCGTTCCGCCTCGGCTACGCGCCGCTCCGCGTGAACCCCGAGGCGCAGCGGCTCGCGGTGCGCGTCCGCCCGGACAAGGCGGACGCCCGCCCCGGCGACCCGATCCGCGTGGACGTCGACGTCCGCGACCGCGGCGGCCGGCCCGCCCGCGCGGAGGTCACGCTCTACGCCGTGGACGAGGGCGTGCTGTCGCTGACCGGCTACGAGACGCCGGATCCGATCCCGGTGTTCGGCGCGCCGCGCAGCTTGAAGGTGGCGACGATCGAGACGCGCGAGGCGCTCGCCCGCGTGCGCAACCCGTTCGCGGACCTCGGCGCCGACAAGGGGCGCGCGGGCGGCGGCGGCGCCAGCGGCAGCACGGGCGTGCGCCGCGACTTCCGCCAGAGCGCTTATTACCACCCCGCGCTCGTCACCGACGCCTCCGGGCAGGTGCACGCGAGCTTCAAGCTGCCCGACTCGCTCACGACCTACCGGATCATGGCGGTCGTCGCCGCGGAGGACGATCGGTTCGGCTACGGCGAGTCCCGCGTCACGGCGAGCCGCCCGCTCATGGCCCGGCCGGCGCTGCCGCGCTTCCTCCGCGCCGGCGACGCGATCGACGCGGGCGTCGTCGTGACGTCGAAGGGGCTCGGGAAGCCGACGACGGTCGAGGTGGAGGTCACGGCGTCGGGGCTAACGCTCACGGGCGGCGCGAAGCGCGCCGTCGAGCTCGCGCCGGGCGGGTCGGCCGAGGTCCGCTTCGCGCTCTCGGCGCCGCGGGCCGGACCGGCGACGCTGCGCTTCCGCGCTTCCGGCGGCGGCGCGGAGGACGTCGTCGAGGTGACCCGCGAGATCAAGACGCCCATCTCGCCGGAAGCCGTCGCGCTGTACGGCGACACGACCACCGCGAGCGCGGAGCGGCTCGGCGACCTGTCGGCGATCCGAGACGACACCGGAGGGCTCACGGTGAGCCTCTCGTCGACCGCGCTGGTCGGCCTCGCCGGCGGCGTGGAGCAGCTCCTCGAGTACCCGTACGGGTGCACCGAGCAGCTGACGAGCCGCATGGTGCCGCTCCTGTCGCTGCGCGACCTCGCGAAGGCCTACGGCATCGCCTTGCCGCAGAACCTCGCGGCGGTGATCGGCAAGACCGTGCGGGAGATCCTCTCGCACCAGCGCGGGGAAGGGAGCTTCGGCTTCTTCGCCGAGTCGGACCGCGCGGATCTCTGGACCACCGCGTACGCCCTGTGGGGCCTCGGCGAGGCCAGGCGTTACGGCGTCGCGGTGCCCGCGGACGCGATGGAGCGCGCGATATCCTTCCTGCGCGCGAAGCTCAACGAGGCCGGCGACGATCCGCTCCTGCAGGCGACGGCGCCCTTCATCGTCGACGTGCTCGCGGCGAACGGCGCGCCGGACCCCGGGCGCGCGAGCCGGCTGTTCGACGAGCGCGAGAAGCTGCCGCTCTTCTCGAAGGCGCTCCTCGCGCACGCGATGGTGATCGGCAAGAGCGACAGGGCGGCCGTGGATGAGCTGGTGCGCGAGCTCGAGGGCGCGCTGCGGCTCGACGGCCCGCTCGCGCGCGCCGTCCACAACCACGGCGACGCGTACGCGGTCCTCATGGACTCCGAGGCCCGCACCTCGGCGCTCGTGCTGCGCGCGCTACTCGCCGCGCGGCCGTCTCACCCGCTCGCGCCGCGGCTCGCGGCGGGCCTGCTCGCGGATCGCCGCGGGGGCACGTGGCGCAGCACCCAGGAGACGGCGTGGGCGCTGCTCGCGCTCGATCAGTACCGGAAGGCGCAGGAGAAGACGCCCCCCGACTTCGACGCGCGCGTGTTCCTCGGGCAGGCGGAGCTGTTCTCCGCCCCGTTCCACGGCGCGACGACCGAGCAGGCCAGGACGTCGATCCCCGCGGCGAGGCTCGCGAGCGCCGGCGGCGCGCCGCTCTCGTTCGCGGTCGACGGGCGCGGCCGCCTGTTCTACGAGGCGCGGCTCCGCTACGCGCGCAAGCAGCTCCCGACGGCGGCGCTCGACCGCGGGTTCTACATCGAGAAGTCGCTGCGCGCGCTCGCGCCCGAGGACCTCGCCGCGGCGCTCGGCGGCGCGGCGCCTTCCGGCGGCGCGGCGGGCGCGGCGCCCTCGTCGCTCGGCTTCGCCGGCGGCGACCTCGTGCTCGGCGAGATCGTCGTGGTGACGCCCTCGCCGCGCGACTTCGTGGTCATCGACGATCCGCTCCCGGCCGGCCTCGAGGCGGTCGACGCGCGCCTCGCGACGTCGGCGCGCTCGCTCGACGTCGACGCCGCGGAGGCCGCGGCGGACGACGCCGACGCGGACGTCGACCAGGACGACCTCCGCGCGACCGGCCGCGCGTACGAGCCGAGCCGCTTCGTCCGCGAGATCCGCGACGACAGGGTCCTGTTCTTCGTCGATCACATGGCCGCCGGCATGTACCGGTACCGGTACCTCGCGCGCGCCACGACGCTCGGCTCGTTCGTCGTCCCGCCTGCCCGCGCGGAGGAGATGTACACCCCCGAGGTCTTCGGCCGGACGGGCGCCATCGCGGTGAAGGTCTCGAGCCGAAGGACGGACGCGGCCCCGCGTCCGCGCTGACCCGTGCGCGCGCCCTCTCCGCCGTGGGCTGGCCGCGTCGTGCGGTGGATCGCGCGGTGGCTCGCCCGCCTCCGCCCGCGCTCGCCGCGCTCCCTGCGCGGCGCGGCGCGGCTCGCGCTCGCGGCCGCCGTCGCCCCGTGGCTCCTGCTCGCCTTCATCGCGGCCCTCACACCGCTCCCGACGGAGCTCCGGGCGACCGAGGAGCACGCCGTGTCCACGGTGCTGTACGACCGCCACGGCACGGTGCTGCGCGAGCTCCGCGCCGGGGACGGCGCACGCGCGCGCTGGCTGCCGCTCGCCGAGGCCGGCGATCGCATCCAGCGCGCGCTCCTGGCCGCGGAGGACCGGCGGTTCTCGCTCCATCCCGGCGTCGATCCGGTCGCGATCGCGCGCGCCCTCGGCCAGCTCGCGGCGGAGCGGCGCGTCGTCTCGGGCGCCTCGACGATCACGCAGCAGCTCGCGCGCACGCTCGTGCCGCGCCCCCGCACCGTGCGCGGCAAGCTCGGCGAGATGGCGCTCGCGCTGCGCATCGAGGCGTCGCTCTCGAAGCGCGAGATCCTCGAGCAGTACCTGAACCGCGTCGCGTTCGGCCCGGGCCTGCGCGGCGTCGAGGCGGCGAGCCGCTTCTACTTCGACAAGCCCACCGCGGATCTCTCGCTCGCCGAGGCCGCCGCGCTCGCCAGCATGCCGCGCGGCCCTGCGCTGTACGACCCGCGCCGCGGCACGGGGCCGCTCGAGCGCCGCAGGAACCGCGTGCTCGATCGCATGCTCGCGGCCGGCCTCGCCGGCGAGGCCGAGGTGGCCCGCGCCCGCGCGGAGCCGATCGCGCTCGCCCCGAAGGGGAGCGGCCTCGGCGCGCCGCACCTCGTCCGCGCCGTGCTCGGCGGGGCGCTGGACGGCGGCGCTGAGCCGGGCGCCGAGCGCCCCGGCGCGGCGCCGTCGCGCGGCCGGGCGAGCGCGATCACCCTGACGATCGATCGCGGCCTCCAGCGCGAGATCGAGGTCCTCGCGCAGCAGACCGTCCGCGGCCTCTCGGACCGCGACGTCGGCGCCGCGGCGGTGGTGGTCCTCGAGAACGCGACCGGCGAGATCCTCGCGTACGTCGGCTCGCACGACATCGACGACGCCGCCGGGCTCGGCCACAACGACGGCGTCCTCGCGCTGCGCCAGCCCGGCTCCGCCTTGAAGCCGTTCGTCTACGAGCTCGCCATGGAGCGCCTCGGGTTCACCGCCGCGACCGTCCTGCCCGACGTCGAGCTCTCGTTCCCGACCCCGGACGGCAGCTACGCGCCGCGGAACTACGACGGGCGCTTCCACGGCCCGGTTCGCCTCCGGGACGCGCTCGCCAGCTCGTACAACGTGCCGGCCGTCTGGACGGCGGCCGCGCTCGGCCCCGAGCGCGTCCTCGAGCGCCTCCGGGAGCTCGGCCTCCGCTCGCTCGACGGCGCGCCGTCGCGCTACGGCGTCGCGATCGCGCTCGGCGACGGCGAGGTCCGCCTCCTCGATCTCGCGAACGCCTACGCCACGCTCGCGCGCGGCGGGCTCTACCTGCCGGTGCGCGCGGTGCGCGCGTGGACCGACGCGCCGCGCGCGTCCTCGACGCCGCGCGTCCTCGACGCCGCGCGCGCCCGGGTGATCGTCGACATCCTCGCCGACGACAAGGCGCGGCTCGCGTCGTTCGGCGAGGGCAGCGCGCTCGACCTGCCGTTCCCTGTGGCCGCCAAGACGGGCACGTCCAAGGGGTTCCGCGACAACATCGCGGTCGGCTTCACGCCCGACGTCACCGTCGCCGTCTGGGTCGGCAACTTCGACGGCTCGCCGATGGGCGGCATCAGCGGCATCACCGGCGCGGGCCCGCTGTTCCGCGACGCGATGCTCGCCGCCGCGCGCGTCCGGCCGCCGCGCCCCTTCGACCCGCCCGATCCCGATCAGCTCGCCGAGGTCGAGGTCTGCAGCCTCTCCGGCATGCGGCCCACGGCGGCGTGCCCGCACCGCCGCCGGGAGCTCCTCCCGCGCGGCGACGCCGCGGCGATCGCGCCGTGCGACATGCACGAGGCCGTGCGCGTCGATCGCCGCAACGGCCTGCGCGCCGGCGCGTGTCCCGACGCGGCGGTCGAGGAGCGCGTCTTCGAGCGTTACGACGCCGAGCTCACCGCCTGGGCGCGCGCGTCCGGCCGCCCTGTCGCGCCCGACGAGGCGTCGCCCCTCTGCGGCGCGCTCCCCGAGCGCGACGGCGCATCCGGCGCAGGGGCGCCCGGCGCACCCGTCCGCGTCGCGTACCCGCCCGACGGCGCCCGGTTCGTCCTTGACCCCTCGGTCAACTCGCTGCAGGCCATCCGGCTCCGCGCCGACGTCCCCCCGGGCGTGCGCCGCGCGCGCTTCGTCCTCGACGGCCGCCCGATCGAGGTAGGCCCGCCGTTCGCGCTCGACTGGCCGCTCGTCGCCGGCGCGCACCGGCTCCGCGTCGAGGCGGACGGCGCTCCGGCCGGCGAGGAGATCGCGTTCTCGGTGGAGTGAGCGGCGGGGCGAGGGGAGCGCCCCATCCCCGCCTTCACGCTGCGGCGGGAGCTACCGTGCTCACCCGAAGATCGGCAGGTCTTCTTCCTCGGAGAGCGGGAATCGCTGCACGAGCGGGTCTTCCGCGATCCCCGCGAGCTTGCGCAGCGCCTTGTGGACGTGCCCCGGCTTGATCCGGACGCCGCCCTCCTTCGGCTCGAGCGTGACCGGATCGACGTCGAGCGGGTTGTGCCGCTCGTCCGTCGCGCCGATCACCCTGTTCCCCTGAATGCCGGCGCCGGCCAGCATCATGCTGGTGATGTTCCAGTGGTCCTTGCCGTTGCCCTCGTTGTAGCCCGGCGTCCGCCCGAAATCCGAGCCCACGACGATGACGATCCGGTCGGCGAGGCCCTGCTCCTCGGCGGCGGTCAGGAGGAAGTCGACGCCGTCGCAGATGTCGCTGAGCCGCGGGATGTGGTTGTCGTCGTGGTTCCCGTGGGTGTCGAACCCGCCCACCGACAGGTTCGCGCTGACGCAGATGCCGGCGCGGTAAGCCGCGAGCGCGACCTGCGCCTGCCGCCGCAGCGAGGCCTTCTCGAACTCCGCGGGCAGGAACTGGATCAGCTGCTTCAGCTCGTTCTGCCCGACGCGCGAGGTGAAGAGCGTGCTCATCGCCTGCTTCACGTGGGGCAGCCGCTGCTGCTCGAGCCTCGCCGCGTGCCGCGCCTGCCGGGCCTCCATGATCCGCGTCATCGTGGCGTCGGTGTGGTACTGCTCGCGGTTCTCGCTGTTCGACGGATCGATCCTGTTCGGGTACGCGAGCCGCTGGAGCAGGCCTGTGTCGGGCACGCGGGTGACGGGCACGACGTTCGCCGTCGTGTCGTAGCCGCCGTTGCTGATGAACCCCATCGGCAGCGAGCCGCCGTGGACGCCCGCCACGAGCGCGGCGAAGCCGGGCTTGCCCTCGCGGAGCGTCCCGCACCACGTGTTGCGGACGCCGGCGTCGTGGCTGTTCGTCCCTGTGTCGACGCCGTTGATGATGAGCAGCCTGCTGTAGTGCTTCTTGAAGAACTCGGCGTTGCCGCCGACGGGCGCGTACCGGATGTTCCCGGCGGTCCCGATCTCTTCGTTCAGGTAGCTGCGGTTCATCGCTTCCCGCGTCTTCTGCTCGTCGGCGCTCATCGCGCCCTTCGGGTCGCAGAGGCTCGTCGGGTCCCAGCCGCCGCTCGCGTGGATATGGACCCAGAGGGGGCCCGAGTAGGGGCCAGCCGCCGCGGCGTCCCTCGACAGCGAGCCCGCTGCGACGACGCCGAGGCCCGCCATCGATGCCAGTTTGAGGAAATCTCGACGTTCCATGGCTGCTCCTACTGGTAAAGAAACCTGAAGTCCGAAAGGAGATAGGTCATGACGCTCATCCACGCGCGGACCGTGTAGTTGTCGTCCCGCGTGAGCTTCTGCTCCTCGGGCAGCCCCTCTCGGGTCCAGTAGTCGTTGTGCACCTGGCAGGCGCCGGGCAGCCACTGCGAGAGCCGGCCCTCCTCGCCCTCCGCCTTCTTCATGCCCGCCTTGCCCTCTTCCCACGTCTCGAGGAAGAGCTTGTACGTCCGGTCGAGCTCGGGGTCGCCGAGCTCCAGGGACTCGCCCAGCACCCGCTTGTGCAGGTACTGGATGTTCTTCTTGATCGCCTCGACGGCCGGCAGCACGTCGAATTCGTTCGTGTCCCGCGGCTCGAACGTCGTCTCGACGAACGGGAAGAGCAGCCGCTCCTCCTGCGGGAGGTGCATGTCGCGCGGCACCGAGATGCACGCCATCTCGTTCGCCATCCGGTCGGCGACGTTGGCCATGATCCCGTTCGGCTCCGTGATCCGCTGGATCACCTCCTCCGAGTCGATGCCGCCGTAGAGCAGCCGGTAGGCGTCGCGCCGGAGCAGGAAGTCGTAGCGGTCGCCGTTGTCCTCGAACGCCCGCGGGCGCCACGGATACCCGGTCACCGCCCAGATCTTCCGGTGCAGCTGCTCGGGCCCGAGGAAGCGCGTGCCGCCGAGCTGCGTCAGCGCGTCGCCCCGCGACGACGGCTGCGCGACGTTGCGCGCGCGGAAGTAAGGGCTCTTGACGATGGCCTTGACGACCGTCTTCAGGTTGTAGTCGCTCTCGGCGAAGTCGTGCGCCATCGCATTGAACGCGTGGTACTGCGCGAGGTACGCCCGGAACCTGGCGCTGAACTCCGGGTCGTCGTTCGCCGGCGCGGTGAGCGGCTTTTGCCCGGTGAGGCCGGTGTACATCGTGTACACCGCCGAGAGGGCGAAGCGGGGGTCGTCCGCGACGCGCTTCGCGACCCACGAGAGCGCGCTCGGGAACTCGCCGAACGGCACCGACTCGGCCCCGAAGCCCGGCGGCCGCATGTCCTCGTACCAGGTGTCGTCCGCCTTGTACCGGCCCGCCGAGTCGAAGCTGTGGAATCCGCCGGACAGCGGGTCCAGCGCGGCGTGGCAGACGGTGCACGCCGCGTTGTTCATCGTCGGATTGAAGTCGGTGATCTTCGTCTGATCGAGCGGCTGCTCGGCCGTCTTCAGGATGTCGGTGCCGAGGAAGAACTGATAGACCATCCTCGCCCGGTGACGGTTCCTGTTGGTGCTCGTCGTCGGGTGTCTGTTCAGGAAGACGGGCGAGGTGAGCACGCCCGCGAGCGGGACCGGGTCGCGCTTCGCCGGGACGAACTCCTCCGGATCCGCGTCGTTCTGGAACTCGGCCGTCACGCCGTAGGCCTTGGCGGAGAACGGGCTCACGACCGTGTAGTCGGCGGTGAGGACCTCCTTGAAGGACCTGTCGTTCCGCACGATGTACGCGATGAGCTCGAGCGGCTCCCTGCCGATGGCGCGGTTCGTCCAGCTCTTCAGCTTGTTCGTCACGTCCTCCAGGTCCCGCGCGCCGTATTTCTCGACGAGCGCGGGGTCCTGCGGGAGGCTGTTGTACCACTTCGGGTCGTACGCGTCGCTCTTCAGCAGATCGACGGCCTGCTCGCCGTTCAGGTAGCGGTCGGTGAGGAAGAGATCGTTGTAGATCTCCATCAGCCGCACGTAGAACGCGTCCTCCGTGAGCAGCTGGTCGAGGATCGGGTCCAGCGCGTCCATGCCGCTCTGGGCCACGGCCTGCTGCTCGGCCTCGGTGGGCAGGCGCCCGGCGATCTCCAGGCTCGCCGTGCGGAGCGTCTCCTCCGGCCCGCTCATCAGCACGTCGGCGAAGGACGCGTTGACGTCCGTCTCGCACGACGACGGCTCCTTCGTGCGGTCCACCATCGCCTTCAGCGACTCGTACTCGGGGCCATCGACGTCGATGACGTGGCCGCCGCCGTGGTCGATGCTCTTCGTCGGCTTGAGGAGGACGTAGGACTCACCGCTGAGCTCGAGACCCGCGAGCGACTTGAACGTCGCGAGGTTCTTGTCGAGGAAGCCGGCCTCGCTGCTCCCGGCGAGGACCAGCTTGGACTCCGCGGCCTGCCCCTGCGGGTTATGGCAACCGATGCACTTGGTCGAGAGGATGGGGACCCACACCTTCTCGGCGAAGAACTGCTCGTCGGAGATGCACGGGCCGTCGGCCTCGCTGCTGCAACCGGTGGACACCGAGGCGAGCGCGCTCGCCCCCGCGGACAGCCCCAGGATTCCCAGGGCCGTCACGGCGCGCTTCCGGAGTAACCATCCTGTTCTCGGCATAAGCATCCTCGTCGGGAGCGCCTGCGCGTGCCCCCGCGTTGAGGGGACCGGGAGAGCGGAGCCCCGAATCGCGTTGAAGGAACCACACACCGACAACCCATCGTGGGCTGTCGGTCAACGACGCCCGATGAAGCGAGCTCTACATCGCCCTGCTCCATCTCCTGCGTAGCCTCGTAGTCTAACCTCTCGAGGGCCGTCCCCGCTACGCGCTCTTCACATCGGTTGATCTGAATTTGTCCTCGATACCTCTCGTGATTGTGAAGTTTTTCGACGAGAGGCCGCGGTTCATCGTGAAGCCGCGTACCCGGTGCGCCGAGGTGGGGGCTCTCGCCATGAGGGGGCGTGCGTGGATGTGGTCAAGGCCGGGGAAATCGAATAACCGTTGGATATGAGCTCGACGAGGGATGCGACCCGCGCTCGCGCGGTCCAGTGGTTCGTTCGCGGGGGTACGCTGCGGGCGGCCGGCCGGGATCCCGTCAAGATCGGCATCGCGCCGATCGTGGTGGGGCGGGATCCGAGCTGCGGTGTGGTCGTCGACGACCCCGAGGTCAGCTCGACGCATTGCGAGCTGCGCGCCGAGGGGCCGGGCGTGCTCGTGCGCGATCTCGGCAGCAAGAATGGCACGTTCGTCTCGACGGTCCGCATCCGCGACGCGATCCTGACGGCCGCTTGCGCCATCCAGGTCGGCGGGACGGTGCTGAGCTTCGAGCCGCTCGAGAAGGAGCGCGTCGACGTCGGCTTCGACGAGAGCTTCGGCCCGCTGATCGGCGGCTCGCCGCGGATGCGCCACCTGTTCCGCCTGCTGCGCGAGGTGGCGGCGACCGAGCTGTCGCTGCTCATCACGGGGGAGACCGGCACGGGCAAGGAGCTCACGGCGCAGGCGATCCACGACAGCTCGAGCCGGCGCGGCGGGCCGTTCATCGTCGTGGACTGCGCGTCGCTGCCCGGCGCGCTCGCCGAGAGCTTCCTGTTCGGGCACGAGCGGGGCGCCTTCCCCGGCGCGAGCGACCGCAAGGGCGGCGCCTTCCACGAGGCGAACCGCGGGACGATCTTCCTCGACGAGATCGGCGAGCTGCCGCCCGATCTCCAGCCGAAGCTCCTGCGCGTGCTCTCCGAGCACAAGCTGAAGCGGGTAGGGTCGCGGGTCTACGAGCCGGTCGACGTGCGGATCATCGCCGCGACGCGCCGCGACCTCGGCCGCAGCATGAACACCGGGCGCTTCCGGAGCGATCTGTTCTTCCGGATTGCCCAGATGCGCATCGAGCTGCCGCCGCTGCGCGAGCGGCGCGAGGACATTCCGCTGCTCGTCGCGAGCGTCTGCGAGCGGATGGGGTGCCCGGAGCGCGCGGTGGAGATGGTCAATCTCATCACCACGACGCTCGGTCAGCACGATTTCCCGGGCAACATCCGCGAGCTCATCAATGTCACCAGCGTGGCCACGAGCCTGCCGCCCGGGGCCGAGGCGATCGCGGCGATCCTCCCGCTCGAGGGCGGCGGCGACGTCGTCGCCCCGACGTCGGCCTTCGGCGAGGCGAAGCGCAGCGCCGTCGCGGCGTTCGAGCAGCGCTACTTCAGCGAGCTGATCCGCGCGACGGGCGGCAACATCAGCGAGATGGCGCGCCGCGCCGGCATGGAGCGCCACCACGTGCGCATGTTCCTGCGAAAGCACGGGCTCACCGCGAAGCAGTGAGGCGGCGGGCGCGACGCGGACTCTGGCGCTCCTCGCTCGTGATGCGCCCGGAGAGAGAGAGAGAGATTGGAACCACAGAGGCGCAGAGGGCACAGAGGGGAGAGAACAGAGAGAAGCGATAGTTTCTTCTTCTCTCTCCTCTGTGCCCTCTGTGTCTCTGTGGTTTATATTTCTTTATTGCAGGATTGACGACCTGCTAGGCGCCGCCCGCTCCGCCGCTGGCGCCGCCCGCGCCGCCTCCGCCCCCCTCGCCGCCGCCCGTCGTGGCCGCGCTGGTGGTCGTGGCCGCGGACGTGGTCGTCGCGGCGGAGGTGGTCGTCGCCGCGGAGGTGGTCGCGGCGGAGGTCGTCGTGGCGGCGGAGGTCGTCGTGGCCGGGTTGCCGCCGCAGCGCTCGACGCCGCGGCAGTCGGCGCAGGAGCAGCCCTCGAAGTACTCGGCGCAGGAGCCGTTGTCGGTGCAATGGTCCGTGCACCGCGGGGTGTCCGTGCAATCGGGGCAGGTGCAATCCTCGTTGGCGCCGCACGCCATGTCGTTGTTGCACCCGCGCGCCGGGCTGCAGGCGGCGACGTTGCCGGCGCAGTCCTGGCAGGTGCAGTCCTCGCTGTCGGCCGCGTCCGGCCGCAGGTCGCAGGCGCCGTCGTCCTTGCAGTGGCCGAGACAGCTCGCCGAATCCGCGCAATCGGGGCAGCCGCAGCTCTCGGGCACCTGGGCGAGGATCGTGCACCGCCCGTCCGGGCTGCCGCCGAAGCAGCCGAAGCCGAGCGAGCCGCCCGCCCCGGCGACGGTCGCCGCCGTCGTCGTCGTTGTCGCGTCGGCCGCCGGGTCGCTCGAGCAGCCGCCGCTGATCGCGATACCGATGGTCATGGAGGAGGCGAGGAGGGCAAGAAAGGCGCGCATGCCCGACAGCATCCCTCTCACGAGCGCGTCACGTCAACACCGCGTGGACGCGCGCGCGTCGACGCGCGCGGGGCGACCCAACACCGCGCGCCAGCGCGCGTCGGGCGCAGCGCTCAGCGGAATGCCACGCTCCTGTCCGCGGTCCTCGCGCGGACCACGGAGCGCTCGCGGACCAGGAACTCGCGCACGGCGGCGTCGAGGCGCGGATGAGCGAGGTGGTGGGCGCTGTGGGTGACGCTCGGAGCAAAGCCCCGTACGAGCTTGTGCGACCCGCCCGCGCCCGGCTCGAAGCGGCGCAGCCCCCGCGCGATGCAGTCCTCGACCGGGTGGTAGTAGCAGACGTTGAAGTGCAGGAACGGGCGTTCCTCCGAGGCGCCCCAGTAGCGGCCGTAGAGCGTCGTCGGCCCCGCGAGGTTGAGCGCGCCCGCGATGGGCCGCTTGCCCTCGCGGGCGAGGACGACCTCGACGCCTCCACGGGACCCGGCGCGCTCCCCGTCGCTGCGGAGCCGGGCCGCGATCTCCTCGAAGAAGGCGCGGTTCAGGTATTGCCGGCCCCACGCGAACTTCTCCACGGTGGAGACGTAGAAGCCGAACATCACGTCCACGATCTCCGGCGTGATCTCCGCGCCGCGGAGCGTGTCGATCGAGATGCCTTGCTTCGAGCTCTCGCGCATCTCGCGCCGGATCTGGTGCCGCCGCTTCGCGTTGAAGCGCGCGAGGAAGTCGTCGAGCTTCTGGTACCCCTCGTTCTCGAACTGGAACTGGATGCCGCAGCGGTGCGCCATCTCCGCCCCGGCGAGCGCCGTGGCCTCGTCCTCGGTCGGGAACAGGACGTGGGCGCTCGAGATGCGGCTCCGCGCGACCAGCTTGCGGAGCGTCTCGGCCAGGACCGGCAGGAGCGCCGGCCGGTCCTCCGGCCGCCGCACGAAGAGGCGCGGCGACGTGGCGGGCGTGAACGGCACCGCGACGACGAGCTTCGGGTAGTACGGCGCGCCGATCTGGTGCGACGCCGAGGCCCAGCCGTGATCGAAGACGAACTCGCCCTCGCTGTTGTCCTTGAGGTACGCGGGCGCCGCGGCGAGCAGCGCGCCCTCGGCCCGGAACGTGATGTGGTGGGGCAGCCAGCCCGCCTCCTCGCCCACGCACCCCGTCCGCTCCAGCGCGTCGAACCACGCCCAGGAGAGGAACGGCGCCTCGCTGACGCCGTGGAGCGCGTCCCACTCGCTCTCCGGGATCTCGCGGATGGTGCCGTGGACGTGCGCTTCAAGCTCCATGGCCGATCATAGCAGCGCGCGCCGCGCTGCCCGGCGGGCGCGCGATGTCCTGGATCGACCGCGCGCCCGAGCGCGCCACGAGCTCCGACAGCCCGCGCGCGATCGCGGCGGGCAGGAAGGGCCCCCCGTAGATGAAGCCCGTGTAGAGCTGCACGAGGTCGGCGCCCGCCTCCAGCTGGTCCATGGCGTGCTCCGCCGACTCGATCCCCCCGGCGCCGATCACCGTGACGCCGCCCCCGAGGCGCGCGCGGATCCGCCGCACCATCGCCAGCGAGCGCTGCCGGAGCGGCGGCCCGCTCAGCCCGCCGGCGCCCATCGCCTCGACCTCCGCCGGGCTCGTCGCGAGCCCGTCGCGCCGCACGGTCGTGTTCGTCGCGATGACGCCGGCGAGGCCGACCTCCTCCACGACGGCGAGCAGCGCCTCGAGCTCCTCGTCGCCGAGGTCCGGGGCGACCTTGATGAGCAGCGGCACCGGCCTGCCGCCGCCGCGGTTCTCCTGCGCGACCGCCGAGAGGAGCGCCCGCGCGATCGCCGGCCCCTGCATCGCCCGGAGGTCCTTCGTGTTCGGCGACGACACGTTGATCACCACGAAGTCGGCCGCGCGCCGCACCTCGCGGAAGCTCGCCAGGTAGTCCTCGATCGCGGGCTCGATGGGATCGAGCGGCGCGACCCGGGACTTGCCGATCGAGATGCCCACGGGCACGCCGACCGACGCCGCGCCGCCGCGGCCGAGGAGCCGCTCGGTGACGCGCGCGGCGCCCTGGTTCGGGAAGCCGAGCCGGTTGATGAGCGCCCTGTCGGCCGGCAGCCGGAAGAGGTTCGGCGGCGGGTTCTCGGCCTGGGCCTGCGCCGTGACGGTCCCCAGCTCGACGAAGCCGAAGCCGAGCGCGGCGAGCGCGCGGGCCCGGCGGGCGTCCTTGTCGAAGCCGCCCGCCACGCCGAGCGGGGAGGGGAAGTCGAGCCCCATGGCGCGCACCGCGATGCGCCCGTCCCGGGGCGCGAGGCGGGCGCGCACGAGGGCGCGGAGCGGCGCGGCGTGCTCGAGCGGGGCGAGCGCGAGCATGCCGAGCTCGTGCGCCAGGCGGGGTGGCAGCGCGAAGAGGAGCGGTCGGACGAGGCGGTACATCGAGGCGCGTCTCCGTGGCGCGCGCGGCGCCGGAGGGAGGTCCGGCGCGCGGCGCGGCGGTGGGCGATATCATGAAGGGCCGCGCGTGTCGCGGCCCTGGCGAGCGCGCCCGCGCGCGAGGTGCGCGCCCGCTCTGCTAGACTCGGCGCCCCCCATGACGTCCCCCGAGATCCCCGATCGCGCAGGCGATCCCAGGCTGTCGACCGACCTTGGCGAGCGCTTCGCGCGGAGCGCGGACGAGATGACGACGCTGCGCGAGCGCGGCGTCGCGGCCGCCCGCGACCTCTGCGCCTTCATCGATCGCGCGCCGACGCCCTACCACGCCGTCCGCGAGGTCGCCTCGCGGCTCGCGGCCGCCGGCTTCTCCGAGATCGGCGAGCGCGACGCGTGGACGCTCGCGCCGGGCGACCGCCGCTTCGTCATCCGGGGCGGCTCGACGATCGTCGCGTTCGTCGCCGGGGCCGAGCACCCGGCGCGCGGCGGCTTCCGCGTCCTCGGCGCCCACACCGACTCGCCGAACCTCCGGGTGAAGCCGAACGCCGAGCTCTCGCGGAGCGGCTACCAGCAGCTCGGGGTCGAGGTCTACGGCGGCGTGCTGTACTCGACCTGGCTCGACCGCGACCTCAGCGTCGCCGGCCGGGTGCACGTCCGCAGGGAGGGACGGGTCGAGCGCCACCTCGTCGACCTGGGCCGCCCCGTCGCGCGCGTGCCGAACCTCGCGATCCACCTGAACCGCGGGGTCAACTCCGAGGGGCTCGTGCTCAACGCGCAGAAGCACCTCGTCCCCGTGATCGGCCTCGGCAGGGAGGCGGACCTCCAGGCGCTGCTCGCGTGCGCCGTCGACGCCCCGCGCGACGCTGTCCTCGGCTTCGACCTTTGCCTGTATGACACCCTGAAGGCGTCGCTCGGCGGGCTCTCGGACGAGTTCATCTTTGCATCCCGCCTGGACAACCTGGCGAGCTGCCACGCCGCGACGGCGGCGCTGATCGGCGCGGGCGATCCCGGCGCGGCGACGCGGGTCGTCGCGCTCTACGACCACGAGGAGTGCGGCAGCCGGAGCGCCGTGGGGGCGGCGGGCAGCGTGCTCCGCGACGTGCTCGCGCGGATCGTCGACACGTACCCGGCGCGCGAGCCGCAGGCGTTCGCCCGGGCGATGGCGGGCTCGCTGCTCATCTCCGCGGACATGGCGCACGCGGTGCACCCGAACTACGCCGACCAGCACGAGCCGCGGCACGCCCCGCAGGTCAACCGCGGGCTCGTGATCAAGTCGAACGTGAACCAGAGCTACGCGACGGACGGCGCGACCTCCGCCGCGCTCGAGGCGCACTGCCACGACGTCGGCTATGCGCCCCAGCGCTTCGTCGTGCGCAGCGACCTCCCGTGCGGCAGCACGATCGGCCCCATCACCGCGGCCGCGCTCGGGATCGCGACGGTCGACGTCGGCGCGCCGATGCTGAGCATGCACTCCTGCCGCGAGATGGCCGGCACGCTCGACGTGCACCTCGCCATCGAGACGTATCGCCGCGCTCTTGCCTAACGCTTGTCCTGCGAGAGGAGCGCGAAGCCGATCAGCTTGTAGAGCATGCGCGCGCCGACGTTGCCGTCCCAGTCGTCGTGGTCGTCCCTGGGCGCGACCTCGTTCAGGTCGAAGCCCACGATGCGGCGGCCGCTCTTCTGGATGCGGCCGATGAGCGCGACGGCCTGCTGGAACGAGAGCCCTCCAGGCACCGGCGTGCCGGTGCTCGGGCACAGCGTCGGATCGAGCCCGTCGATATCGAAGGTCACGTAGACGTCCTCGGGGAGCTCCTCGACGATCGAGTCGGCGATCAGGTGGAACGGCTCCCCCTCGAAGAGGCGATCGGCGATCGCGGCGTCGACGTGGGCGACGATGCGCCCGTTCGACGCGCGGATGAAGCGCAGCTCGTCCTCGCTCATGTCGCGCAGCCCCACCTGGACGATCCGCGAGATCTTCGGGTGGCGGGTCGCGACGTTGTGCATGATCGAAGCGTGGGAGTCGGTGAACCCCTCGTACGCGTCGCGGAGATCGGCGTGCGCGTCGACGTGGAGGATGCCCATCCCGGGGTAGCGCTCGGCGTGCGCCGCGATCGTGCCGTAAGGCGCGGAGTGGTCGCCGCCGACGACCCCGACGAGCTTGCCCCGCTCCATCCACCGCGCCGCGAGCTCGCCGACGCGCTCGTTCAGCTGGCGCGACAGCGCGTTCACCGCCGCGAGGCGCGCCTCGAGGTCCCGGTCGCCGGCGACCTCTCCCAGCGCCGCGATCACCGGCTCGGCCGCCGCGCACGCCTCGGCGTTCCAGCGGACGATGTCGGGATCGACGTCGAGCATCGCGATGCCCTGCTCGTACGGCCTGCCCGTGTGCAGGTCGAAGAGGTCGACCTGCCGGCTGGCCCGCAGGATCGCCGCCGGGCCCTTGGCCGCGCCGCGCCGGTAGGACACCGTCGGCTCCCAGGGCACCGGGATCAGGACCACCCGAGCGTCCTCGGGGGTGTGCGGCAGACCGTAGACCCCGTGACCGAGCGAAGGACCGTTCGGATCGAAGCCGAGAGGGGATGAGCTCACGCGGCCACGTTGGCGGTTCGCGACCATGTCGTCAAGCGCGAGCCGCTCCCGCCAGAAGCGCGCCAGAAGCGCGCCAGAAGCGCGGCGGAGCGCGCCAGCAGCGCGGCGGAGCGCAGCCGCGCGGCGGGGCGCGGCGGAGCGCAGCAGCGCGCGGCGGAGCGCAGCAGAGCGCTCCGCCGCGAGCGCCGCAGAGCACCCGAGCAGCGACCACCACGCCCGGCATGGGCGCGCGAGGTCGGCATGGGCGCGCGAGGTCGGCATGGGCGCGCGAGGTCGGCATGGGCGCGCGAGGTCGGCACGCGCGGTGCGTAGAGGCGATCGCACCGAGTGCGCGCGACATCGGCGTGAAACACCGGCGAGAGACGCGCTCGTGTGGAGCGCGCGTCGGAATGCAACTTGGCGCTTCCCGCTGTGTCGAAATGCGGTACGAAGGGTGCCGAGACGACGACGGGCCGCCGCGCCCGTCCGGACCAGCCAGCGCGGCGGCGCGCGGCCGTCCGTCCGGCGCGCGGGGCCCTCTCCACAGTGAAGAACAGCCATGCTCCGGTACCGCGCCGATATCAAGACGCTCCTCTTCGTAGCGACGTATTTCGCCCTTGTCGCTGCGCAGTGGGCCTTCGCGCCGCGCGCGCTCTGGCTCGCGATTCCGCTCCTCGCCACGACCTGCGCGTTCTCGTTCCTCGGCGCGGTCGCGACCCACAACTCGGTCCATTGCCCCGTGTTCCGGCGGCGATGGATGAACCGCGCCTTCCAGGTCGCGCTCACGCTCACGTACGGGCACCCGGTCAGCGCGTACGTGCCGGGTCATAACCTCAGCCACCACAAGTACACGCAGTCGCGGCGCGACGTCATGCGGACGACGAAGGTGCGCTACCGGTGGAACCTGCTGAACGGGCTCCTCTTCATGAGCCGCGTCGTGCGGGACATCCTGCCCGCCGACATGCGCTACTTCAAGGCGATGCACCGGCGGAACCCGCCCTGGTTCCGCCAGATGCTCCTCGAGTCGGCGGTGTTCCTCGGCGCGATGGGCGTCCTGCTCGCGCTCGACTGGAAGAAGTTCATCCTCTACGTCCTGATCCCGCACCAGTACGCCGCGTGGGGGATCGTGACCATGAACTACCTCCAGCACGACGGCTGCGACGAGGACAGCGAGTACAATCACTCGCGCAACTTCGTCGGCCGCTGGGTCAACTGGTGGACGTACAACAACGGCTTCCACTCCATCCATCACATGGAGCCCGGCCTGCACTGGAGCCTCTTGCCGGCCGAGCACGCGCGGCGCGTGGCGCCGTTCATCCACCCGAACCTGGACCAGCCGTCGCTCCTCGCCTACCTGTTCCGCAGCTTCGTCTGGCCCGGAAAGCGCCTGCGCTACGACGGCGCCCCGGTCGTGCTCCCGCAGGAGGAGCCCGACGAGGAGTGGATCCCCGGCCCGAAGGAGACGCCGGGCGACGTCTCGCTGGGCGCGATCGCGCCCAGCTGACAAACCAGCCTGACGAAATGGCACCTTGCGGCCACGACCGGGAGCCCCGGGCCGTGGATCTCGCAAGCATGCAGGGAGCTGGCCCGGCGCCTCGGCACCGGGCCGTCGCCTCCCCCGGTCAGCGCGTCGGGTTCTCCCGCGGCTGATCCCCCCGCGACTCGCCGCCACGGCGGCCGATCTCGGCCATGTGCTGGCGGTCGCCGCTCACGGCCTCGCCGCCCTTGCGGCCGATCTCGGCCATGTGGGCCCGGTCCTGGCTGACGCGCTCGCCTCCCCGCCTGCCGATCTCGGCCATGTGCTTCCGGTTCTGGCTGACGACCTCGCCGCCCTTCTTGCCGGCGGCGCGTGCCTCATCGCGCGTGAACTCGTGGGCCGTGCCCTTCTCGTGGGCTGCCTTCCCACCCTTGCTGGCGATCTTGCGCTGGCGCTCCTCGTCCATGGCGGCGAAGCCACGCTGCTGCCGCTCGTTGGCTGCCCTCTGCGCCGCTGACGACGGCGGGGGCTCGCTCGGCGAGGCCCCTCGCTCCTCCTGGTCCTCCTCACTCCTCGAAATCATCCCACGATCATCCATGCTCGCCATCATCCTCTCCTTACGGTTGGCTCGCTCGATTCAGGTCTCCGACCGGGGGCCTGCGAGCCGGTCAGGGACGGCGACGGCCGCCCCCTCCCGGGCCGGGAAGAGACAGCGACGGCCGTCCCCTCCCGGGCCGGAAAGGAACGGCGACGGCCGCCCCTTCCCGGTATCGGTCAGGGATCAGCGTTTGCCATCCCCTCCCGGTGCTGGTCGGGGGCGGCGTTCACCGACCCCTTCCAAGCTGCGGAAAGGCCGACAGACCCTTTCCGCGAGGGCCTGTTGTGCCGGGCGGAACAACGTCAAGCGGGCTGAAGGTTGGGATGCGACGAATTAGGGGGAGGCTCGCCGAGGGTGGTTGTGGAAACCGAGGCGAGCCTGGAAATACAGAGAACGTCGTGCTTCCCGAGCGGTCAAGCCCTCTTGGCGAAGTCCCGCATGAACGCCGTGAGGCGCTCCACTGACTCCACGGGTACTGCGTTGTAGATCGAGACCCGGATTCCTCCGGTCGACCTGTGTCCGGCGAGCCCCACCATACCCTCCTTTGCGGCCTCGGCGACGAAGCGTTTTTCCATCTCCTCGCTGGCCAGCCGGAACACCACGTTCATGTACGAGCGGCTCTCCTTCTCGACCGGAGCCAGGAAAACCTCCGGATTTGCGTCCAGGGTTTCGTAGAGCAGCTCACCCTTCTTGCGATTGCGTCGCTCGACCTCCTCGAGCCCACCGATCTCAAGCGTATACGCGAGCACGTTGCGCATGAGGTAGATTGCGAATGTTGGAGGTGTGTTGTAGAGCGAGTTGTTGGCAGCGTAAGTGGCATAACGGAAAATGACGGGAATGTCCTTTCGCGCGCTGTCAACGAGGTTCTTGCGGGCGAGCACGACCGTGATTCCGCTCGGCCCGATGTTCTTCTGGGCACCTGCGTAAATCAGGGCAAACCTGGAGATATCCATCTTCCGCCACAGGATGTCCGACGACATGTCTGCGACGAGCGGCACGTCGCCCGTGTCGGGCAGCCAGTGCCACTGCGTGCCGAACAGCGTGTTGTTCGTTGTCATGTGGACATAGGCGGCCTCCGGGTCGAGCGAGAGCTCGCTCTGGCGCGGGATGCGGGTGTACCGCTTGTCGACCGCGGTGCTCGCGGCGACGCGGACGGTCCCGACGCGCTTCGCCTCCTCGAGGGCCTTCTCCGACCAGCCGCCGGTCATGAGGTAGTCGGCGCTCCTGCCGGGCGGCAGGAGGTTCATCGGCACGAGGGCGAACTGCATGGCCGCGCCGCCCTGCATGAACAGCACGTGGTAGTCGTCCGACACGCCGAGCAGCTGCCGCAAGAGCGAGATCGCCTCGTTGTGCACCGCCTCGAACGCCTTGCCGCGGTGGCTGTGCTCCATGATGGACATGCCCGTACCCTCGAAGTCGAGGAGCTCGCGCTGCGCGCGCTCCAGGGCAGGGAGGGGGAGCCCGGCAGGGCCGGCGTTGAAGTTGTGGACGCGCGCCATGGTGCTTCTCCTGAAGTTCGAGTCGGCGGCTCCTGATGCCGCCGCCGCGGCCGTATACCACGAGGGGCGCCGCCTCCGCCCGGGCGAGCCGAGCTGCGGGCCGCGGCGGGCGCGGGCCGCCGCGCCGGGCTCATCACCTCGGGCCTGCCCGGGGCTGCGACCTGGGCTAGATTCATCGCTCCGGAGGGCGAGCGATGCTGGTGACCCGCGAAGAGATGGCGTTCGATTTCCAGGGCGCCAGGCTCGATCCCGTCAAGGACAAGGACGTCATCGTCTGGGCCGTCCAGCAGTTCCTCTACGGCGAGATCACCGGCGTCCAGATCGGGCACTGGCTCTACAACGCCCCCGACCTGGAGTCCGCGCGCTTCCTCGCGCGCCAGGCGGTCGAGGAGTTCCAGCACGTCGGCAACTTCCTCCGCATCCTCGAGATCCTCGGCGCGCCGCCGGACAAGGCGACCTGGAGCGTGCGCTTCCTCGCGACCGGGCTGATGGGCGGGGACTGGGCCGAGCACGTCGCGCTCGAGATGGCGCTCGGCGAGGGCCTCGTCCTCCAGGCCTTCTACGCGATGATCGACACCGTGGACGAGCCCGAGATCGTCGCGATCCTGAAGCGCGGGGTGCGGCAGGAGGAGCGCCACGTCGACTTCGGCGAGCAGCGGACGCGCAAGGCCATCGCCGGCAGGCCCGCGCTCCGGCGCCGGCTGCTCGGGCTCGCGCTCGTGTCGCTCTGGGGCGTGTCGCGGCTCGAGGCGTTCATGAAAAAGCGCCTGCCGATGGACCACCCGGCGCTGCAGCGCCTGCCCGCGCTGGTCCGCCACTCGGTGCGGGTCGCGGAGCTCCGCCTCATGCGGATCGGCCTGACCGAGGTGCCGATCTCGTCGATGTCCGCTGGCCGCAAGCTCGCGCTCGTCGCCGAGGCGTACGCGGGCAAGCTCGCGCTCGGCCTCGCGTCGTGGGTGCTCGCGGTGCTCCTCTTCCCGCTCCGGCTGGTCGGCCTCGCCGGGCCGAAGCGGCTGACGGACACGTACCTCAGCGACCCGCTCATCGCGCGCGGCGGCCGGCTCGGCGCCGGCACCGAAAACGGCACGGAGGACGACCCGGGCGACGCCGGCGAGCAGGCTGGCCCCGGCGGCTCCCCGCCGGGGCACGGGGCGGCGGCGCGTGCCTGAAGGCGGCGAGGAGCGAGGGGCCCGCGCCGGGGCGCTCGGCGCGGCGGGCTCCTCCGGCGCGGCGCCTGGCTTCTTGCCCGCCTCCAGGGAGCTGCCGCTCTTCGCCGAGCTGCCCGAGCTCGCGGGGCAGGTCCCGTGGCGCCCCCTCGCGCACGCGCCGACGCCGGTCGTCCCCTGCGCTGCGATCGAGGGCTACCTCGGCCGCGGCGGTGTCTGGGTCAAGCGCGACGATCTGATCTCGCCGCTCTACGGCGGCAACAAGGTGCGGCGCTTCGAGTTCCTGCTCGCGGACGCGGAGCGGCGCGGGGCGAGGACGCTCGTCACGGTCGGCGGCCTCGCGTCGACGCAGGTCACCGCCACGGCCCTCTTCGGCCGGGCGCTCGGCTTCGCCGTCACCGCCGTGCTCTTCGATCAGCCGCTCACCCGCTTCGGCCAGCGGGCGCTGCTCGCTGGCGCGGCCAGCGGCGCGGAGCTCGTCCACGGGGGCGGCTACGCGACCACCGCGGTCCGGGCGCTCCGGGCGCTGCGCCGGGCCGAGCGGCCCTACTTCATCCTGCCCGGCGCGTCGGCCGCGCTCCCGTGCCTCGGCTACGTCGACGCGATGCTGGAGCTCGCCGAGCAGGTCCGGCGGGGCGAGGCGCCGCGGCCCGATCGCATCGTGGTCGCCTCGGGGACGGGCGGGACGCTGGCGGGGCTCGCGCTCGGCGCGGCGATGCTCGGCTGGCCGACGACGGTCGTCGGCGTCCGCATCACCGAGCGCATCGCCTCGAACCGCGCCGTCGTGCGGTACGAGATCGCGAGCATGAAGCGCCTGCTCGCCCGGCGCGCGCCGCGCTTCACCCGGCGTCGGCTCCCGGCCGCCCGCTTTGCGATCGATCACCGCGCGATCGGCCCCGGCTACGGCGCCCCGACCCCGGCGTCGGTCGAGGCGATCCCCGAGGTCGAGCGGCTGATCGGCGTGCCCGGGGAGGTCACGTACAGCGCCAAGGCGCTCGCCGCGCTGCGCGAGATCGGGCGGGAGCGCCCGGGGGAGACGATCCTCCTCTGGCAGACGCTCTCGAGCGCGCGCCCGCCGCTCGCGCCGGGCGGCGCCGCGGCGCTCCCGGCCGCTTTCGCGCGGTGCTTCGAGGGCGAAGTCGCGTGCTGAGGGGCGCGCCCCGCGGCCGGGTCACTTCGCGCGCGGGCTGCTCGGGAGCCTGCGCGCGCTGAGGGACGCGCCCCGCGGCCGGGTCACTTCACGCGCAGGCTGTTCAGGAGCTTGTCGAAGTCGGCGCGCGCCCCGGTCACCGTCTTCTCGGGGCCGGTCAGCTTGAAGAACCAGAGCTCGCCGGAGGGCGTCTCCGCGATCGCGCCGAGCAGCGCCTGGTTCGGCTTCGGAGAGCCGGCGGGCATCCCGGGCATCCCGGAGCCGGCGAACGTCCCCTTCACCTCGACGACGGTGACCTTGATGTCGTTCACCTTGAGCTCGCTGCGCTTGGGCGCGTCGTCGCTCTTCTCGGAGAACTGGCCGACCCAGCGCGTGATGTTCGCGTCGACGCTGCCGCCGGCCTGGCTCACGCTGAGCTCGGCGTCCTCGGCGTCGCCCGCCGCGCGCTTGATCTTGTACGTGGCCTTGCGCATCGAGTTGGGGTTCGGCGCGCTCTCGAAGCTCGCGGGCGCGTCCCAGGCGAGCTCGGCCCCGGCTGCCTGCTGACCGGCGGCCGGCGCCTTCGGGGCGGCGGGCGTCGTCTGGGCGGGCGCGGCGGGCTTGCTCGCCGCCTGCGGCTCGGGCGCCGACGTGGCCGTCGGCTCGGGGGTCTTCGAGCACGCCGCGGCGAGCGCGGCGACGAGCGGCAGGACCATGGCGGAGCGGAGCTTTGTCATCGTCATCGTGGCGGGCCTCGGCGGGGGTTCGCGGCGACTTTAGTCTCCGCGCCCGGCGCCTCAAGCCGGATCGGACCGGCGCTGGCGCTTCCCTCGCGGCGGGTGGTCGCGTGGGCGCGCGGTCGGGTCGTGCAGCCGCGCCCGTCGCCGTGATACCACCAAAATTCATGGAACCCACCTTCCGGCGCGCCTTCAACGCTGCCTTCGGGCCGGCGACCTACGCGGACTATCTGGGCCGCCTCGAGCGGCGGCTCGGGTGCTCGATCCCGTTCCGCGTCGCCGAGACGCCGCTGTTCCTGCCGGCCGGGCTGCGCGCGGATCTCGAGCGCTCCGCGACGGAGATCGTGCGGCAGATCTCGAGCCCCGCGCTGATCGAGCAGATGAAGCGCGCGATCCCTGCGCACCTCGACGTCCCCGGGATGGACGCGCTGCCCAGCTGCGCGCAGGTGGACTTCGCGATCGTGCGCGGCCCGGACGGCGCGCTCGAGGGCAAGGTGGTCGAGCTGCAGGCGTTCCCGTCGCTCTACGCGCTCATGCTCGTGCAGACCGAGATCGTGGCCGAGGTGCTGGCCGGGGTGCCGGGGCTCGACCGGCGCTGGACGTGCTGCTTCGGCGGGCGGAGCCGCGACGACGTCGTCGCGCACCTGCGCCGCGCGATCCTCGCGGGCGAGCCCGAGGAGTCGGTGGTGCTGCTCGACCTCCACCCCGAGCGGCAGAAGACCTACCCGGACTTCGTGGCGACGAAGCAGCTCGTCGGCGTCGACGCCGTCTGCCCGACGGCGCTCGTCCGCGAGAAGGACCGGCTGTTCCGCCGCGTGGGCGGCCGGCTCGTGCAGGTCCGCCGCCTGTACAACCGCGTCGTCTTCGACGAGCTCGAGTCGAAGCGGGTCGAGCTCCCGTTCCGGTACGACGAGCCGCTCGACGTCACGTGGTGCTCGCACCCGAACTGGTACTGGACCTGGTCGAAGTACACGCTGCCCTACATCGATCACCCCGCTGTCCCGCGCGCGCGGACCCTGGACGCGATCGAGCGCGTGCCCGCGGATCTCGAGCGTTACGTGCTGAAGCCGCTGTTCTCCTTCGCGGGCTCCGGGGTGAAGGTCGACGTCACGCCCGAGCACATCGCCGCGATCCCGGAGGCCGAGCGCTCGCGGTGGCTGCTCCAGGAGAAGATCGCGTACGAGCCGGCGCTCCTGATGCCGGACGGGAGCGGGGTGAAGGCCGAGGTCCGGATGATGTTCCTGCGCGCGCCGGGCGAGCCCGAGCTCTCGCTCGTGCTCAACCTGGCCCGGCTCTCGCGCGGGAGGATGCTCGGGGTCGATCAGAACCGGGATCTGACGTGGGTGGGCGGCACGGTGGGGATCTGGCCGGCCGGCTGAGGGCGCGCGGTCAGGCGCGGAGCGCGAGCTGCCACGCGCCGAGGACGAGCCCTGCCGCGGTGGCGCCGAGCGCGACCTGGACGAGGGGGCGGCTCGTGCGGCTCGTCGTGGCGTGCTTGCGCAGCGACAGGCCGGCGACGACGCCGATCGCGGCGCCGCTGATCAGGCCGAAGACGTGCGCGCCGAGGTCGGCGCGCGGGCTCGCGCCGAGGGCGCCGAGCAGGGAGACGCCTCCCACGAGCGGCGCGACGAGCTGGAGGAGGTGGCGTTTCTCGCCGCTGTCCTTGTCGTGCGCGCGGTCGAGCATGAGCTGCGTGGCGGCGAGCAGGCCGATCGCGCCGAACACCGCGGTGGAGGCGCCGATCGACGCGTGGTGGTGGCCCAGGCTGTGGTGCCAGAGCGCGTTCGCGAAGTTGCCGATCGCGCCCGAGGCGACCACGGCGAGCGCCGCGCCGCCCGGCCCGAGGCGGCGTTGCACGGCGGAGGCGAACACCGTCCCGGAGATCATGTTGCCGAGCACGTGGGCCGAGTCGGCGTGCAGCGTGAGCGCGGTGATCGCGCGCCACGGTTCGGGCCCGATGACGAGGTCGGCGACGGAGGCGCCGCGCTGGAACAGGCGCCCGCCGCCGCTCGCGGGGCCGGTGACGAGGAAGAAGAAGAGGGCGAGCGCGGCGAACGCGACGCCTGCGACCATGGACGGCGGGTGGCGCGGGCGTTCGCGCGGGCGGCGCGGGGGCCAGTCGCGGTTCTCCGCCTCGTACCGATCGATCGAGCTTGCGGCGAAGGCGTAGTCCTCGTCGCGCACGAGGAGCACCCAGCCTGCCTGGGTGTACCGCACGGCGTGCCAAAGCTCGCTCGATTGCAGGACGAGGGCCCACTCGCGGACCTTGCGTTCCGGCATGACGGGCCCGATCGCCGTGATCCCGAGCCCGTGACCTTCTCCCTCTCCGCCGGGGGCATCGCTGTTCTGGATCATCGCCGCCCTCTCGCCGCGGGTCGGCGGCAGGATCGCGATCGGGACGAACCGTTCGCCTTCAGCACATCGGACACCCATACTGTCTTGTTCGCCCACGGCGGGTTCCTCCACGGTTCGTTGACCCAAGGTTCCTCGAAACCTGCGGATGAGCCTGGAGGCTGTCAACGCCGGCTCTCCGCCGACCTGGCCGCCTCTTCCCGGCGTCCCCGTTGCGGCCGGGCCCTTGTGCGCGCGGCGCAGCGGTGGCAGTGCGTGGTTGTGTCGACGGCCATCACGCAGGGCATCCGGGTCACCGTCTCGACGGTGTACGTCCCCACGCAGTCCTCCCCGACGGAGCATCGCTACGTCTTCGCCTACACGGTGCGGATTGCGAACGAGGGCACCGAGCCCGCGCAGTTGCGGACCCGCCACTGGATCATCACGCACGGGAGCGGGAAGGTGGAGGAGGTGCGAGGGCCTGGGGTGGTCGGCCAGCAGCCTTCGCT
Source organism: Sorangium sp. So ce1153 (assembly GCF_051521595.1). NCBI lineage: Bacteria > Pseudomonadati > Myxococcota > Polyangiales > Polyangiaceae > Sorangium > Sorangium sp. So ce1153. The sequence continues at coordinate 7,601,065 of NZ_CP150361.1, read as the reverse complement.
GAAGCCTGGCGAGCACTTCGAGTACACGAGCGGCTGTGTCCTCGAGACCCCTCGCGGCACGATGCGCGGCACCTACCAGATGCACCGCCCTGACGGCCGCGTCTTCGACGCCGAGATCGCGTCCTTCACCCTCGCGATGCCCCACTCGCTGAACTGACCCCCAACCCCTCCGAAAGCCCGCTCTTCCCATGGAAAGAGCCAGGGAGGAGGGGGTGCCCGTGCGCGTGGGCGGCGGGGTAGGGCCCCACGAACCCGAGCGCCGGCCCGCATCGCAGCGATCCCTGCCGGACCGACTCTCCCGTACGTGCGGCAATAGCCTTCTACAAGGCGCGAGTTCGTGGGAGGGGGCCCCGCCGCCCACGCGCACGGGCACCCCCTCCTCCCTGGCTCCGTTGCCCGTGGGTCAGCCGGCGGGCGCCGGCTCCACCGCCGCCCCGTTGGTCTTCGCCTTCTCCGCGTCCCCGCCGCTAGCCGCCGAGGCCGCCGAGAACTTGAACGTGAAGTCGTCCCCTTCGAAGTCGATGGCGACGTTCCCTCCGTTCTCGAGGGCCCCGAAGAGCAGCTCATCCCCGAGCCGCCGCTTGATCTCGTTCTCGATGACGCGCCCGAGCGGCCGCGCCCCGTTCGCCGGATCGTACCCGCGCGTCGCGAGCTCGGCCCGCGCCCGATCGGTCACCTCCACCGTGACCGCCCGGTCCGCGAGCATCGCCGCGAGCTCGCCGATGAACTTGTCGACGATGCTCCCCATCACCGACGGATCGAGCGGCCGGAACATGATGCGCGCGTCCAGCCGGTTCCTGAACTCCGGGCTGAACGTGTTCTTGTAGGCCTTGTCGTCGTCGCCCGCCGTGCCCCGCTCGCCGAAGCCGACCCGCGCCTGCGCGAGCTCCCGCGCGCCCACGTTGCTCGTCATGATCAGCACCATGTGGCGGAAGTCGCTCTTCTTGCCGTTGTTGTCGGTCAGCGTGCCGTGGTCCATCACCTGGAGCAGCACCTGGAACACGTCCGGGTGCGCCTTCTCGATCTCGTCGAGCAGGAGCACCGCGTGCGGCGTCTTCGCCGCGGCCTCCGTGAGCAGGCCGCCGCGGTCGAACCCGACGTAGCCGGGCGGCGCGCCGATGAGCCGGGAGACGGTGTGCCGCTCCTGGTACTCGCTCATGTCGAACCGCAGGAAGCCGATGCCGAGCGCCTTCGCGAGCTGCTTGGCGAGCTCGGTCTTGCCGACGCCGGTCGGGCCCGAGAACAGGAACGAGCCGATCGGCTTCTCCGGCGCCCGGAGCCCCGCGCGCGACAGCTTGATCGCGGACGAGAGCTGCTTCACCGCCTCGTCCTGCCCGAAGATCACCGAGCGCAGCGACTGCTCGAGATCCTTGAGCTGCGCCTTGTCCGACGTCGACACCTGGCGCGGCGGGATCTGCGCCATCTTCGCGATGACGAGCTCGATGTCCGCTGTCTCGACCGTGTACCCGTCGCCGTGGCGCAGGCGCGCCGCCGCGCCCGCCTCGTCGAGCAGGTCGATCGCCTTGTCGGGCAGCCGGCGGTCCTGGAGGTAGCGCGCGGACAGCTTGGCCGCGGCTTCGACCGCGTCGGCCGTGTACGTGATCTTGTGGAACTCCTCGTAGCGCTTCTGCAGGCCCCGCAGGATCTGCGTCGTCTCGTCGACCGAGGGCTCCGTCACCTCGATGCGCTGGAAGCGCCGCGCGAGCGCGCTGTCGCGCTCGAGGTGGCCGCGGTACTCCTGGAACGTCGTCGCGCCGATGCAGCGCAGGCGGCCCGACGCGAGCGCGGGCTTGAGCAGGTTCGAGGCGTCCATCGTCCCGCCGCTCGCGGCGCCCGCGCCGATGATCGTGTGGATCTCGTCGATGAAGAGCACCGAGCCCGGCTGCTTCTCGAGCGCGCGCAGCACGGCCTTGAGCCGGTTCTCGAAATCGCCGCGGTACTTTGTGCCGGCGAGGAGCGCGCCCATGTCGAGCGCGTAGACGGTCGCGTCCTTGAGCGGCGCGGGCACGTCCTTCTTCTCGATCCGCTGCGCGAGCCCCTCGACGATCGCCGTCTTGCCCACGCCGGCGTCGCCGATGAGCAGCGGGTTGTTCTTCCGCCGCCGCGCGAGCACCTGGATCGTGCGGGCGACCTCGTTCTCGCGGCCGACGAGCGGATCGATGCGGCCCTCGGCCGCCTCCTTGTTGAGGTTCATCGTGAACGCGGCGAGCGGATCCTTGATCGACTGCGCGTTGCCGGGCTCGCCGCCCTCGTCCGACGCCTCCTCGCGGAGGCTGTCGTCCTGGCCCGTCTTCGAGATGCCGTGCGAGATGTAGTTCACGACGTCGAAGCGGCTGACGCCCTGCTCGCCGAGGATCGTCACGGCCGGGCAGTCGCGTTCGGCGAACAGCGCGACGAGCACGTTCGCCCCCTTGAGCTCCTTCTTGCCCGAGGACTGCACGTGCATGGCGGCGCGGCCGACCACGCGCTGGAACCCGAGCGAGAGCGTCGGGCTGGTGTCCGCGTCCTCCGGCAGCGCCTCGATCTCCTCGTCGAGGAAGCGCTCCAGCTTCTTCTTCAGCAGCGGGGTGTCGCCCCCCGCGTGCCGCAGCACCTCGGCCGTCTCCTCGTCGAAGAGCAGCGCGTAGAGCAGGTGCTCGATGGTGACGAACTCGTGCCGGCGGCGCGAGGCCTCCCGGGTGGCGAGCGAAAAGGCGATCTCAACTTCGGGGCTGATGCGCATGGTCATTCCGGCTCGGCGGTCAACCGAAGGGGCATTCCGTGCTCCTTGGCGAAGTCCTGGACTTGGGCGACCTTGGTCTCCGCGACATCCTTCGTGTACACGCCCGCGACCCCGTGGCCGCGGTGGTGCACGCTCAGCATGATGTGCGTGGCCTCCGTCTCGGTGCGGTGGAAGAACTTCATGAGGACGAGCACGACGAACTCCATCGTCGTGTAGTCGTCGTTGTGGAACACGACCTTGTAGCGGCGGGGCTTCTCGACCTTCCGCTCACGCTCGGTCGCGAGGTCGCCCTGCTTGTCTTCTCTTTCCTCAGGATCGTTCGGCATAAATCCGTCGGGAAGGATAGCAAGAGCCCCGCCCCGGCGAGCGGCCGACGAGAAACTCTCCCACCCCGGAAGCATGCTCCGCCGGAGTGGGTTCTGCACGCGTGGGGGGCGGGATTTTCCGTCCGCGTTTTGACGGTCAGGTCAGGGAGACGGGGGGAGGCAGGGCGTGCCCGCCCGGGGGCGACGGTCGGGTTCGCCCGGCATGCGACGTCCTCGTGACGTGCGCGCATGCGCGCGGGCGCGGCCGTCCCCCGGCGGGCAGGCCGCCGGGGGGGACGGCGCGGGCGCGGTCACACCAGCGACATGGCGCCGCCGACGTCGATCTCGACGGGCGTGAGGCCCCAGATGTCGCGCGCGTACTCGCGCACCGTGCGGTCGGAGGAGAACTCGCCCACGCGGGCGATGTTGAGCGTCGACTTGCGCAGCCAGCTCTTCCGGTCGGCGTAGGCCGCCTCGACCTCGCGCTGGCAGGCCGCGTAGGCCTTGAAGTCCGCGAGCATCATGTACTCGTCCCGGCCGAGCAGCCGGTCGAGCAGGGGCTGGAAGAGCTCCCGGTACTCCGGGGAGAAGAAGCCCGACGAGATGAGGTCGATCACCTCGCGGAGCTCCGGATCGGCCGCGACGGCGTCGCGCCCCTCGAAGTGCTGGTGGCGGCGGGCGATCACCTCGTCGGCGGTCAGGCCGAAGAGGAAGAAGTTCTCCGGGCCCACCGCGTCGCGGATCTCGATGTTGGCGCCGTCGAGCGTGCCGACGGTGAGGGCGCCGTTCAGCGCGAGCTTCATGTTGCCGGTGCCCGACGCCTCCATGCCCGCGGTCGAGATCTGCTCGGAGACGTCCGCCGCCGGGATGATGCGCTCGGCCAGCGAGACGCGGTAGTTCGGCATGAACACGACGCGCAGCCCGGTGTGGCGCCGGTCGCCGTTCACCACGTACGCGACGGCGTGGATGAACTTGATGATGAGCTTCGCCTGCCGGTAGCCGGGGGCCGCCTTGGCGCCGAAGATGAACGTCCGCGGCGCGACGTGCTCGCCGCGCTTCTGGCGCAGGTAGAGCGCGACGATGTGGAGCGCGTTGAGGAGCTGGCGCTTGTACTCGTGGAGGCGCTTGATCTGGACGTCGAAGATCGAGGCGGGGTCGACGGTGATGTCGAGCTCCTGCCCGATGATCTTCGCGAGCGCCGCCTTGTTCTCGCGCTTGACCTGGGCGACCCGCTCGATGAACTCCGGGTCGTCGATGTGGCGCTCGAGCTCGCGCAGCCGCTCGAACTCCGTCACCCAGCTCGGCCCGACCTTCTCGGTGACGAGCGCGGCGAGCGCCGGGTTGCACGCGAGCAGCCACCGCCGGAACGTCACGCCGTTCGTCTTGTTGTTGAACCGCTCGGGCCAGAGGTCGTGGAAGTCGCGGAGCAGGTCGCGCTTCACGAGCTCGGAGTGGAGCTTGGCCACGCCGTTCACGGAGTGCGAGCCGACGACCGCGAGGTGGGCCATGCGCACGTGGCGCTCGTGCCCCTCCTCGATGAGCGACATCCGCGCCACGCGGTCGTGGTCCTGCGGGTGGGCGTCCATGACCTCGCGCAGGAACCGCCGGTTGATCTCGTAGATGATCTCGAGGTGGCGCGGCAGGAGCCGCTCGAAGAGCGCGACGGGCCAGCGCTCGAGCGCCTCGGGCAGCAGCGTGTGGTTCGTGTACCCGAAGGCCCCGACCGTCTGCTTCCACGCGTCTTCCCAGTTGACGAGGTGCTCGTCGATGAGGACGCGCATCAGCTCGGCGATGGCGATGGCGGGGTGCGTGTCGTTCAGCTGGATCGCGTTCTTCTCGGCGAAGCGCGAGAAGTCCGGGTGGACCCGGTTGTAGCGGTTCACGATGTCGGCGATGGAGCAGGCGACGAAGAAGTACTCCTGGCGGAGACGCAGCTCCTTGCCCTTGTCGAAGTTGTCGTTGGGGTAGAGGACCTTCGAGATGACCTCCGACTGGTTCTTCTCGTGGACGGCGTGCACGTAGTCGCCGGCGTTGAAGAGCTCGAAGTCGAACTCCTCGCCCGCGCGGGCGGACCACAGCCGGAGGGTGTTCACGGTGTTCGACTGGTAGCCCGCGATGGGCGTGTCGAAGGGGACGCCGACGACCTGCTCGGACGGGCGCCAGATGACGCGGAAGCCGCCGCGCTTGTCGGGGATGCGCTCGGTGTAGCCGCCGAACGAGACCGGGACGGCGTGCTCGGGGCGCTCGATCTCCCAGGGGTTGCCGAAGCGGAGCCACTCGTCGGCGCGCTCGACCTGGTAGCCGTCGCGGATGACCTGCTCGAAGATGCCGAACTCGTAGCGGATGCCGTAGCCGTAGGTGGGCAGGCCGATGGTGGCCATGGAGTCGAGGAAGCAGGCGGCGAGCCGCCCGAGGCCGCCGTTGCCGAGCCCGGCGTCGGGCTCCTGCTCGACGAGGTCGTCGAGGTCGAGGCCGAGCTCGCCGAGCACGGCCTTGTAGCTGTCGTAGATGTCGAGCGCCTGCAGGTTGGCGACGAGGGCCCGGCCGAGGAGGAACTCCGCCGACAGGTAGTAGCCGCGCTTGACGTCTTTTTCGTAGTACGTGTGCTGCGTCTTGGTCCACCGGTCGACGAGGCGGTCGCGCACCGAGAGGGCGAGGGCGACGTACCTGTCGAACGGCGTGGCGGTCAGCGACTCCCGTGCGCGCGAGTAGTGGAGGTGGTCGGCGAAGGCGCGGCGCAGGGCGACCGGGTGCATGCCGGTGCGGGCGTCGGGCGCCGGGTTGCCGCGGAAGAACGCGGCGGGGGCTTCTCGCTGGGCGGACGTTTCTCGCGGCGCGGGGGTTTCTCTCTGACGGGTAGGATCGACGTCGATCGGGTTGGCCATGGCGGCGCACTCTAGTCGGATCCGGCGCTCGCTGGTGGGCTGCGCGACGTGTCGGGGAGGTTTCCGAGAGGTCGGCGTACTCCGCCGATGACGGTAGCGCGCCTCGCGTCCTGCCGCGGCTGTGCTACGAGCGGCGCTGGCGTTGCGGCTTCGGAGGGCGCGGCGGGAGGGGCGTCGCTGGGCGAGAGCGCGGCGGCGTCGCCGGGCGAGAGCGCGGCCTGCGGCGCGCGGAGCTGGGAAGAGCGCGGCCTGCGGCGCGCGGAGCTGGGAAGAGCGCGGCCTGCGGCGCGCGGAGCTGGGAAGAGCGCGGCCTGCGGCGCGCGGAGCTGGGAGAGGGGCGTCGATGGTCGAGGGCGAGCGGGGGGCGAGGCGGGACGGCGTGCACGGCGGGGCGCTCGCGATCGCGCTCGCGGGGGCGCTCGGGTTGCTCGGCGCCGCGGCGGGCTGCGACGACCCCGCGAGGGGTGGCGGGGCAGCGACGAAGGCGTTCGGCGAGGCGTGCGCGCGCGACGAGGAGTGCGCGTCGGCGGTGTGCGCTGCCATCGGGGGCGTCTGTTCGAAGACGTGCCAGGCCGACAGGGAATGTGGGGCGGGCTACGTGTGTCGAGCGCGCCAGGATCGTCCGGGCAGCGAGTGCAGCAAGCCGATGGGGTTGGCCCTCGGCGCGGAGTGCATGACGGCGGCCCAGTGCCAGCACGGCCGGTGTCTGCACCGGGCCGGGCAGACGGACAGGCCGGGGTTCTGCTCGGTTCGCTGCGGGAGCGCGGCGGACTGCCCGGCGAGCCTGTCCGCGTGCGAGCGGGTCTCGGACAGCGAGGGGATGTCGATGTGCCTCCCTGGCGAGGTGAAGCCGGGCGCGGCGGCCACGCCCGGCCCGGAGGTCAAGGCCTCCGAGCGTTCGGGCGGAAAGCCGGATGGCGGGGGGGCTGCTGCTACGGGGCGGTGAGGTGGCGCGGGGCGATGAGACGGCGGCGCGCGGGGTAGCGCCGGTCAGGGACCGGTGGTGAGCTCGGGCGCGGCGGCGGGGGCGGGGCCGGCGCTGCCCGGCTTCGCCGTGCCGGTCGGCGGCGCGGCCGAGGGCGGGATGCGGGCGCCGATCGGCGGAACGTGGGCGTCGAGCTGGCGCAGGCCGAACACCGCGACGCCCGCTTCCCGCAGGTGATCGTGGCGCTGGTGGATGACGGTCCAGAACTGGTCGCGGGCGACGGCCTCGGGCGAGCGCTCGGAGGGCCTTTGCTGGGCGCCGCGGGGCCTGAGCTGGACGAGGAGCCAGCTGGCGTGCTCGGCCATGGCAGAGAGGTAGTCTGGCGAGAACGGGTGTTTGCCGTCGAGGGGCTCCGCGAATTCGTGGAACATCCCGGCGATATCGACGCCGTCGCGGGCGCTGTCGACCGGCCCCGAGCCGCGGCGGATGGCGGCGACACGCTGTCTGGGCACGAGCTTGAGCTCCGCGAAGATCTCGAGTTGTCGCAGCGTGAGGTCGCGCATCGGGCGGAACTTCTCCAGGCGCGCGTCGATCTCGCGCTCGCTCGCCGCCGTCACGATGCGCCCCGCGGCCGCGACGAGCCCGAGCGCGAGGCTCGGGAGCTCGAGCACGTCGTCGATCGGGCATAGCGGCAGCTTCTCGCGGACGAGGTCGAGCCGCGGGCGGATCGCCCTCACGCCGCGATCGACGTTGGCGCGGACGAGTTCGACCGAGAGCCGGCAGATCTCGGCGCGCTCGGCCGGGACCTCCGCCTGCACCAGCGGCAGGAAGTGGCGGTAAGCCTCGTTCGCGTCAGAGGTGGTGAAGAGCTGGCGTGCAGACACAGACGGCTGGGGGTTCTTCCGTTTCGATGTGGTCTTGGTCTTGGCCATTTTCGCAAGCTATGCGCTGCGAGCGCGCGTGTCATCGGGGATTCGAATGCCGAGAGGGAGAAGGCAAGTTCTCGACGGCGGAAGGGGAGGGCAGGTGAAGGGAGGGGGCTATAAGGAGGGGGCTTGAAGGCAGGGTGGGGTCTCGCGGGGAGACGGGAGAGCGTGGTGGGGGGAGACCGGGCCCTCTGCCTCGAGGCCGGAGGTGGTCTCGAAGGGAAGGTGGGGTCTCGCCGGGAGACGGGAGATGGTCGCGGGGGGAGAGGGTACCCTTCGCCACGAGACCGGAGGTGGTCTCGGAGGGAAGGGTGGGTCTTGCCGGGAGACGGGGAGCGGTCTCGACGGAGAGTCGATCGCGAGAAGCGCATTGACTCGCAACAAGGGTCATGGTCTTTGCCACGCTCCCCGGTGAGCTGCTCTTCATGGCAGCTGACTGTGTCTGATACGGCGGGACTGCTTCGGGGGAAGCACCGCTCCATGGGTGGACTATATGAAGATCAAAACGCGGCGCGAGGCTGCCCGGACGGCCTCGCAGCATCATCGACGATTGGCGATGCATGCGCTGGCGCCGGCGCCCTCGTGGGCATCGTCTCTGCGCTGGTTTCTGGCCATGATCGTGCTCGTCCTCGTCGCCTGCGGCACGCACGAGCGACCGGAGGCCGGGGGGCGCGGCCTCGCCACCTCCGCGGCGACGATCGATGAGCCGCCTGTCCTGCTCGAGCCTCTGGAAATCCCGCAGTCCGCGATCGTCCGCGGTGATGATGCTGGCTACCTGCCTGGCGGGGGCGAGGTCACCGCGGACGGCGCGTTCACCTACACCATTCCGCTCGACGTCCCGCCGGGGCTCGGGGTGACGCCGAGCCTCGCGCTGCGCTATTCCAGCCGCGGGGGCAACGGTCCGGTGGGGCGCGGGTGGAGCGTCGCCGGCAGCTCGTCGGCGATCGCGCGCTGCGACGCGACGATCGCCACGGAGGGGCGCACCGACGGTCCCGACCACGATGCGTCGGACAGCTATTGCCTCGACGGGAAGAAGCTCGTCTCCGTGAAGGGATTCGAGGGGCGCAGCGAGTACCGCACCGAGGACGACGAGATGTCGATGATCCTCGCGCTCGACGGGGCCAGCGGGGGCGGCCCGGGTGCCTTCGAGGTGCGCACCAGGGACGGCCGGATCCGAATCTACGAGGAGACGTACGCGACGCGGGTCGTGGCCAGCGGCGATGCCGAGCAGCCGGCGGGCGTCGTGACGCCGCTCTGGCTGCTCTCGCGCGAGCTGGACCGCTCGGGGAACGAGGTCGAGTACCTCTACGAGAAGCACGCGGCATCGTCGCCGCCCTACTCGCACGAGTTCCTGATCGAGACGATCGCGTACGGGCCTGGCTCATCCGCTCGACGGAAGATCGTGTTCGAGTACGAGGACCGCCCTGACCCGAGCGTCTCGTACTCGGCCGGGGTCCGGTGGCGATCGACGAGGCGGCTCAAGAAGATCGCCATGTGGGCACCGAATCCCGGAGCCACGCAGAAGCTCTGGGAGTACACGCTCGGCTACGAGAGGGGCCGGCTCGGCCGGAGCCTGCTCTCCTCCGTCCAGAAGTGCGGGTACCGGGGGACTTGCCTCTGGCCGAAGCGGCTGCACTGGGTGCACGAAGACCCTTTGATGTTCGCCAGCGGTCCCGTGCTCCCCACCTCCGAAGCGGTCACCTCGCTGCGCGTCTTCGACGCCAACGGGGACGGGCGGGACGACATCCTCCGCGCCATCGACGTGCCGAGGCCGCCGATCCCGCCCCGTGAGGAGCCGCTGCCGCCTGGGCCGGTACACATCCCTCCCGAGCCGCCGGATGAGCTCTTCCTGAGCCTCTCCGAGCCCGGCAGCGAGGTCGCGTTCCGGACTCTGCGCGTCGATGCCAAGCGCTCTCCGCTGAAGGACACCAACCTGAAGCACAGCCGCCCGGTGGACGCCAACGGGGACGGCAAGGTGGATCTGCTCGCCTACGACACGACGACGTGCAGCTATCGGCTGGTTGAATGGAGCGACGAGGACCAGGCGTTCGTCGCCACCGGCGTGACGCTGGCGGGGGGCCTTCGTTTTTCCTGCTCGGGCGAGTTCTCCGGGACGCCGCCCGGTCTCGAGCTGGTCGACCTGAACGGCGATGCGCTGCTCGATGTCTTCATCGAGGTCGAGCGGGGCATCCACGATTCCTTCTGGCACGTCCAGATGAACAATGGCGGTACGTTCGGCAAGCGCCGCAAGACCGGCGTGCGCGCCGCGCCGGCCCGGTGTCCGGAGGCGGTCGGCGGTGATCTTGACGGCGACGGCCGGGGCGAGCTCGTCGTCGGCGAGGACTTCGACTGCGCGACGGGGGTGGCGATCGGGCTCGACGACGCCGGAGAGGTGACGAAGGCGCCCGCGTTTCCGCTGAAGCGAGGGGGCTCCCGGGTGAAGCTCGCCGATGTGAACGGCGACGGGCTGAGCGACGCGCTCTGGGTCCGCCGGAACTCGGTGGAGCTCAGCGTGAACACGGGCAACGGGATCGGCCCTGCCGTGACGCTCTCGGATCCGAGGCTCGCGGAGGTGCTGGATCTGAACACGGCCGAGTCGGGGAGGAAGGTGATCGAGCCGTTCGACCTCGACCGCGACGGCCGCGATGACCTCGTCGTGTCGATCTCCGACTGGCTCCACCCAGGGCCGCCGGAGCCTCACACGACGGACAGGGTGATAGCCCTCCTCTCGATGGGCGACGGCACGTTTCTGCGCGAGGACATCAGCTGGGAGGAGCCGGAGACGGGGACGCATTACTCGCCGATCCCTGCGGGGGACGCGATGTGGCGCGGTGACTTCGACGGCGACGGCCGCGCCGACGTGCTCACGCTGAAGGGGACATCGCTCCAGGTCACGCTCGCGACAGGAAATGACGTGGAGCTCCTGAGCAGCGTGTCCGACGGCGATGAGCCACGATCGAGCCGCGTGCAGGTCCGGTATGGCCGGACGGATCCGGCCTCGTCGCCTCCGGCCTCGTGCGCGTATCCGCAGCGGTGCGTGCGCCGCGGGGTGCCGGTGGTGGCGCGGGTGGGCGGGCTCGAGTGGCCTGGCGGGACGCATTACCGGTTCGAGGACCTGCGGACGGACCTGCTCGGGCGCGGCTCGCTCGGGTTCGGGCGGATGATGGAGTGGAGCCGCGCGTGGCCGGTGGAGCGGGTCACGACCTTCGATCATGCGACGCGGGTGGGGACGAGCTATCCGTACGCGGGCCGCCCTCGGTCGATCCAGGAGGTCACGCCGATCCTGCCCCACGGCGCGCTGGGCGCCCGCGATTGCTACGCGGAAATTGACGGATCGTGCACGCTCGAGGAGGGCCCGGCGAGGGCAAGAGCGCGGGTGGTCCATCAGGAGCTCAATTACCGGATCAGAAAGCTGAACGGCGACCGCAGCTACTTCGTTTCTGCGCGCTCGATGGTGCGGCGCGAGTACGAAGATTCCGACGTGGGCATCGACTGGGCCGAGGGGGCGCGCACGCACTGCATGGACGTGGATGAACCTGGCGACACAGCGCCGATCCGGCAGAGCGCGACGTACGAGGTGGACGACCATGGCAACCTGCGGAACGAGACGGTCGAGACCGAGGGGGGCACGCGCCGCGAGGTGACGAGGACGTTCGACGTGCGGCCCGACGAGTGGCTCGTCGGGCTGATCGACACGCAGGCGGAGCGCACGTACGAGGCTGGCTCGGCCCCGCCGGCGAAGCTGCACACCGACTACCACCATGACGAGCGCGGGCTGCTCGACGAGGTGAAGATCGAGCCGGACAGCACGAACGCCGACGTCCGGGAGACGATCTCGCTCGTCCACGACGAGGCCGGGCGGCTGCGGCAGGAGAAGCGGGAGGCGGCCGGGGAGTCGCCGCGGATCTGGAATTACGAGTACGACGATGTGTCGGGCGAAGGGATCTTCGTGAGCCAGGTGTGGAACGGGCTGGGGGTGTCGCAATGGATGGTCACGCACCCGGGCTACGGGGTGCTGATGGGGGAGATCGACGCGAACGGCGCGCGGTCGACGCGAATCCATGACGACCTCGGCCGCCTGAGGAAGGCGAGCTCCGGCACGGGCGCGGTGAGCGAGACGGCGATGGCGGCGTGGGTGGATGCGGGGAAGACCGCCGGGGTGATCGTGGAAACGACGCTGGCGAGCGGAGGGCGCGCGACGGCGACGCTGGACGAGCGCGGGCTCGTGGTGGAGCAGGCGGAGCGGGCGTTCGACGGGCGGATGAGGGTGCGCAAGCGGTCGTACGACGTGTTTGGCCGGCCGCTGTCGGTGAGCCGGCCCGGGTTCGAGGCGGCAGCCGAGGAGAAGAGCGAGTGGAAGTACGACAGCCTGGGCCGGGTGCTCTCGGAGACGGGACCGGACGGGGCGCGGCAGCAGTACGAGCACGAGCTCTTCCAGACGGTCACGATCGATCCTGAAGGCCGGCGCAGCCGGCTGGTCGTGGATGTGGAGGGGCGGCCGAGCGAGACGGCGGTGGAGGTGCACGGCGAGTGGCAGTCGACGAAGCTCGCGTATGGACCGAACAGCAAGCCGTGGAAGGTGACCGACCCGAAGGACAACGTGACGGAGATGGCTCACGACGTGCGCGGGCGGCGCACGAGCGTGCGCGATCCGGACGCGGGGACGCGGACGACGAGGTACAACGGGTACGGGGAGATCCGTGGTGAGGTGAATGCGCTGGGGCAGACGACGGCGGTCGAGCGGGACGCGATGGGGCGGAGGCGCCATGTCACGAACGCTGATGGGGTGACGACGTTCACGTGGGACACGGCGCCGCACGGGATGGGTCAGCTCGCCGCTGCGGTGAGCCCGGATGGGACGGCCGTGTCGTATGCGTATGACGACAGGGGTCGGGTCTCCGAGGTGCGGACGACGGTCGAGGGCGAGGAGTTCGCGGTGGGGGTGACGTACACGCCCGACGGGCTGCGCGACGAGCTGCTGTACCCGAAGGTGCCGGGGCGGGACCGGTTCCGCGTGAAGCACGTGTACGAGGACGGGTCGCTGTCGGAGCTGCGCGCGAGCCGGGAGGACGGGACGCTGCGGTCGCTGTGGAAGGTGAACGCGAGGAACGTGGACGGGGCGCTGCTGAAGGCGACGCTGGGCAACCAGGTGATCGCGGAGCGGACGTACGAGCCGGTGACGGGGCGGCTAGAGACGGTGCAGGCGAAGAAGAGCGGGCCGCTGCAGGCGCTGACCTACGGGTACCACGATGACGGCCGGGTGCGCGAGCGGCGCGACGGCGTCGCCTTGCGGGTGGAGACGTTCCAATACGACGACGTGGGGCGGCTGGAGAGGTGGGAGCTGGCCGCGCCGGGCGGTGCGCGGGGGACGAAGTATGGGTATGACGAGCTCGGCAACCTGGGCACGGTCAAGGTGGACGGCGTGCTGGCGGAGGAGAACAAGTACGAGCCGACGGGGAGGCCGCACGCGGTCGCGGCGCGCGATGGGGTGACGTTTGGCTACGACGCGGCCGGGCGGCTGGAGAGGTCGAGCGCGGGGCTCGCGGTGCAGTACACGGCGTTCGATCTGCCGAGGTGGGTGGACAAAGAGGGAAAAGGCTGGGAATTTCTGTACGACGCGTTCGGAACGCGGGTGAAGAAGACCCAGGACGGGGAGGAGACGATCTACGTCGGTGGGGTGTACGAGCGGCGCGAGGACGCGAGCGGGACACGGCACGTGTTCCGGGTGGCGTCGCCCGAGGGAGAGGTGGCGCAGGTGGTGTTCGCCGGCCCCGGGGACGAGCGGACGCTGTATGTGCACAGCGACCCGCTGGGGAGCGTGGGGCTGGTGACGGACGAGGCTGGTGATGAAGTGGAGCGGCTGCACTACGAGCCGTTCGGGGGGCGGATCGACGCTGACGGCAAGGCGCTGGGAGCGTCGAGGAGCGCAAAGAACGAGGTGAGGCACGGGTTCACGGGGCACCGGCACGACGAGGAACTCGGGCTCATCGACATGCACGGGCGGCTGTACGACCCGAGCCTGCGGCGGTTTCTGACGCCGGATCCGTTCGTGACCGCCCCGCTGTGGGGGGAGAGCTATAACCGGTACAGCTATGTAATGAATGACCCGGTGAACCTGGTTGACCCGACGGGGTGGATCTGGAAGCGGGTCAAGTCCGAGGATGGCGGTGAGGGCTGGGCGGAGTTCGACGATACAACCGGAGCGGTCCTCACGCCGTGGGTTGAGATCATCAATGTGGAGGCGCCAGCCGAGGCACCGTCATCCGGTGGCGGTAAGCCGCCCGTCGATGAGTGGGACGAGCGAGGGCGTCCGGAGTTCGAGAGCGACTGGGCGTTGTTCGTGCATGCCGGCGACGAGTACTTCGAGCAGGGCGGGGGCTCGTCGGTGGGCGACGACTACTCGGGGACCGGGGGCACGCTGGCTGCGGTGCTCGAGCGCGGCGTGCGGCTGTCGGACGTCACCGCGGAGAGACCGACGGCCGGCATCGTGAGCGGGTCGGTGATGGGGGACCCGTTCATCGTGCCGAGGTTCAACTGGTCGGCGGCCGTGGCGAGGGACCTGCACGAGGCGCTCGAGCTCGGCGGGCTGGCGTGGCAAGCGGGCAATGACGGGGAGGCGCTCGCCCAGGACCTCCGGGCGGCGATGGATGTGCTGGCGCTGGGCGTCACGGTCGCCGTCGAGAGCGGCATCGGGCCCGCGATGGTCCTCGGCGCCGTGCTGCAGAAGCTGGGGGGAGGAGCGGCGACGGGAACGGCGGGAGGAGAAGGCAAAGCCTTCTCGGGCGTCGCATACGAGCTGAAACACATCCCAAAGCACATCGAAGGAACAGCCGCTGCTCAGCGGCTGATCGCTCGCGATGGCGCTGCCCACGTCTTTCCGGACCTGACGACCCTCGCTCGCGTCGAAAACGCCCTGTTTGAGGGCGGTCAATTCACCAGTGCGGTACGCGGCACCGAGCGGTTCGGGCTGATGTTCGAGAGCCCGATTGGCTACCGCATCGCGGCTGATGGCAGCCGCTTCGCGCTGTTCTATGGTGAGGCGAAAGTTGGTGCAAACGGACTTTATCATGTCATTCCACGAACCGGACCAGCAGGACCATGAACACTTGGTATGAGATCTGGGCGGACGAGGGGCACGCCGTACCCTACGTTCTACTCTTGAGACCATCAAACGGTGGTTACGAAATTCTTGACCCGGCCGAGGCAAATCGTCAGGTCTTCCAAGCGGAGAAGTACGAGGATGCACGCATCTGGCTCTTGGAGGATGAGTTCGTTTGCATAGGTCGGAAAGAGCTAGACGATCCATGACGTGACAAGGACCTGCCGCTCAACGTTCCTATCCATGGAAGCGGCTTCGGTATCAGGGTAGTCATGTCTACGACAGAAGAAATGTTCGCCGACGAGATTCTCGGTATGGAGTTCGATTGGTTAGCCAGCGACTCTGATGGGTACGTCGCCCTGTTCAGTACCGCGGGCGGCGGCTACGCCCCGGATGAGTTCCTGCGAGATACGGATGCGCATGATGCGGCGATCGACGTTGTCCTTGCTTCACCCGCGTCTACCGTGGCGAGGTTCGCGCCAGAGCTAGCCCCGGGATTGAAGAACACGTGGCGTATGGTGGCGGAGCGAGGGCTCTTCGCATTTGACTCAGACCCCCATGGCGGGCCTTGCCGCATGGTCGCAGCGCCAGTTGATCCCATTCGAGTCGTCGACCTGCCCAGGCGCGTGAATGACATCGTCGAACGTCTGAAGCTGCGTCAAGTGCGATTTGCAGACCAGTTGGTCATCCCGACGGAGGTCCTTCAGGAGAGGGGGTAGCCCTCGTCGAGCCGACGAGGTAGGTCTGTAAGCGGATCACGTACGACAATGGCGGTGAGGCGAGGGTGGATGAGTGCCTCGAGCAAGGCTGATTGCACAGGTACCAACGACTGTCTTCCAGGGTCCACCAGTCGTTTGGGTAGAAATTGAGGAGTTTGACGGGGGAGTGCAGCTATATCGATACAGTTCGGAAGGCGTGTGCGTGGCAGACACCTGGCACCAGACCGTCGATGAGGCCAAAGCGCAAGCAGAGTTGAGTTTGGGATACACGCTCCTGATTGGTCTGAAGTTGGTGAAGTCTGATGTGCTGGGGCATCGTTCGGCGCTGCTTGGCGCTTCTGACTCCCATGAGCAGCGGCCCGAGTTGCACAGTATGCTGTGTGGACAAGGATTGAACCTAGCCTGATCTTAAACGTCGTGCCGCGAATCAGTACGCGCCGACAGCACGGCCGCCCGCGATCGACGCGCTCGATGAGGTGAAGTGTGGCTGTGATGCGGTCGGCGGCTGGAGAGGCCGAGCTCGGGGCTTACAGTGCAGCACACGACGTTCCACCTGCCGGCGACGCCGCGGCGCAGCGATGCGCGTCAGCTCGCGCCGTTTGTTGCGTGATCCTGCAAGACGGCGGCGCAAGCCGTTGCTCCCGGGACCGCGCCGCAGCGAGATCCTGCCTGGATCGCGTCGCGGACGTTCTGGCACAGCCGTTGCTCTTCTTCCCGGACGTTGAAGCGCGACGCACACGCGCCTCGGCAACACAGGTGGAATCCCGCGCGTGACGACGGGCCTTGGTCGATGCACGCAGATCCGAGAGCGACGGTGCCCACGGCACCTCGCCCTCGGCGCGATAGAGGTCGACGTCAGGCTGGATCCACCGCGCCCGACAGGCAGAAGGATGGAGTCATTGATGAAGCTCAGGGGTTTTCGTCTCGGATTGGCGCTGCTTCTCTCCGCTGGAACGCTGACCACGATCGCCTGCACGTCGCCTGTGGACCCGCAGAGCGAGCAGGGGGCCGGAACGGTCAGCCTGCCGCTCGTGACGTCGACGGGCGGCAACTTCCGTCTCCATAACGCCACGTTCTCCATCGACGCGATGAACGGGGCCCACGTCGCCACCCTCGACTCCGAGAGCGATCCGGACGCCGAGACGCTGACGGCGACCCTCTTCCAGGGGCCCTACCGGGTGCGGCTGCTGGACGGCTGGCAGCTCGACAGGATCGAGGCGGACGGCACGGAGTCTCCCGTCGCGGCGGCCCTCGTCTCGCAGAACCCCCAGATCATCGACGTCGACGCCTCGGCGACGACCGACGTCTCGTTCACGTTCACCACGGGGCAAGGCACGATCGTCCTCGGCGACGGCGCGGTCGACATCCAGTTCGACGTCACGCCGAACGACGGGCTCGCGCAGTGCAACCTGCTCTACAACTACTACTGTCCGTCGGGTCAGACCTGCCTGCTCGCCGACGCGAGCGGCAGGACGTTCTGTGCGTCACCAGGAACGCTGCCGGTGGGCTCTCCGTGTACCTCGGACCAGTGCGTCGCGGGGGCGCAGTGTCTCAAGGTGGATCAGGACAACCCGGAGCAGGGCGTCTGCACCCAGTTCTGCAACGTGAACGACACGACGTTCGGCGTGAACTGCCTGAGCCTCGGCCTCGACGACAGCAGCGTCGGCTTCGTGGGACCGGCGCCAGAGGGGACCTGTGACCTGCTGACCCAGACGGGGTGCGCCGAGGGGGAAGCGTGTCAGTACCCCGGCGGTAGCTTCCCGAGCTGCGGCATCCCGGGCACGACGCCTCCGGGTGGCGCCTGCTCCGGGGAGACCTGCGGAGCCGGCTACCAGTGCTACTACGGTACATGCACGGAGATCTGCGACGCGCGCGTGACCTACCCTGGCACGCCGGGCTGCTACTACTGTTATAATGTGGGGACCGGCAACGCCGGACGCTGCTACAACTGACGTGGCCATCGGCCACAGCGGCCCGGCTTGAGCGAGCCGCCAGGACGCCAGGGACGCCTGGAGAACCCAGCGTCTCCCTGGCGTCCCTGTCGGACGAGCGGCTCGCTCCGGCTCAGCGCGGGCAGCCGCCGAGCGCGGGCGCCCCGAGCAGGTCGAGCTGCTCGACCGCGCGCGACGGCCGGCGCGCACGCGGGCCCGCCTCCGCCAGCGGGGCGGCGCTCCGCGGTACCGCTCGCCGGAGGAGCTCCTCGCGGATCGCCAGCAGCTCGCGCGCGGGCAGGGTGCTCGTGTCCGTCACGAGCCGCGCCCCGTCACAGTAACCGGTCCACACCGTGTAGCCGTCTCGTGTGACCTCGATCCCGAACCTTGGGCCATAATCCGTGATCTCGTACGTGCGGCCCAGGGCCAGGAAGCTCCACTTCTTCATCGCGACCGTCTCGCCAGTGTCCATCGGGGCAGCCGGAGCGGCCAACAAACCGGGGACGCCTGTGGGGGGGCGCTCACAGGCTGTCGACGTGCGAACACGGAGTTTGCGTGGCGCCGCCCCGCTGGCTCACACGGCGGCGCCCGCGCCCGCGCCCGCGCTCACGCTCGCGCGATCGCGCGAAGGCCGACGAGCACTGGGTCGCTCAGGTAATCCTGCCAGAAGCCCAGTCCGAACGCCGCGCGTCCCTCCTGGCTCGGCAGGACCGGCCGCCAGGCGATCTCGCCGAAGCCGGCTCGCGTCAGCGCGTCCTCGTACACGTCACGGCTCCACCGCCAGTTGTCGATCTCGAACCCCGCGTCGATCTCCGCCCGCAGCCTGACCCGGTCGCCGCCCGTGGCCAGCGGATCCACCTCCGTGACGGTGAAACCATATTTCGTGTAGTTCGCCGGGCCAAAGGCGCACTCGGGGTGCATCGTGACCGCGACCAGACTGCCGCCATGCACCAGGTTCGCGCGGATCGACCTGGCCATGCGCAGCAGCTGCTCCGGGTGAGTCGCGTAGGTCAGGAGGAGCACGCCTAGGGCCACATCGAACTCACCGATACCGCCGAGAGCGCTCACATCCCCCTGACGATACCCGATCCCCAGCGGAGCCCTCGCCTCCTCGGCCCGCGCCGCCGCCACCATCGCGTCGGACACGTCGACGCCCACCACCTCCGCCGCGCCGAGGCCCTTCACGAGGCGTGAATAGAAGCCCGTCCCGCAGGCCAGATCCAGCACGCGACGCCCCCGCAGGTCCCCGAGCATGGCGCGCACCGCGGGGAGCTCAGCATACCTCGCGACGGGCAACTCTTTGACGGCAGGATAGTCTTCACCGATCAAGTCATATCGGGAGCTCATGCGCGGCGACTCTAGCAAGGCGATGTCGCCGTACAAGGCGGGCGCCAGCCGCCCGCGGGCGACAACGGGGCTCACCCGGACACCGGCTCAGGGGCGCGAGATCAGCGCTCATGTCGCCCGCGAGCCTGGTTCGAGCGGCGCACGACGCCCCGAGGGCCATGGGGGTGCAGCGCCCTCCGGCCGCCCGATCGTGCAGGCCGCTTGCCAGCGGCGCTGTTCAGGCGCGACGATCGGCGCGCCATGAAGCGCGCCGTCCTCCTCCCGCTCGTCCTCACGGCCGCGTGCGCTGGCGCGCCGGCGTCTCCGCCCGGCCGCGCCGCGCCGCTGCCTCCGGCGGCGCGCCCTGCGGACGCCGAGCCCGCCCGCGCGGCGCAGCTGGCGGAAGCGCGTCCCCTGGCCGCGCCGAGAGAGCTCTCCTCGGTGCTGCGGGTCGCCGACGTGCGCCGGACCTGGGGCAACGTCGCGCAGCTCCTCGCGGGCACGCCGTTCGGGATGATGCTGCTCGGCCCGGGCCAGATGGCGCCCGAGGTGCTGCTCGAGGAGGCGCTCGGCCCGGCGCTCGCCGAGGTGGTCGATCTGGGCAAGCCGATCGACGTCGCGGTGCTCGGCACCGAGCGCCCGCGCCTCGTGGCCTCCCTGTCGGTGCCGGAGCGCGAGATGCCGCGGCTGCAGGAGCGCTTCGTCCTCCGGGAGATGAAGGAGCTGAAGGGGCATCGGGGCATGCTGCGCGTCGAGGGCGTACGCGAGGCGGATCCCGACGATCGGGCGCTGCCCAGGGTGTGCGCCCTCGAGCCCGGCGAGCGCAGCGGCAGCGCGCGCCTGGTCTGCGCCGACGACGTCCAGGATCTCGAGGCCGCCGCGCCCTACCTCGTCCAGGTCGTGGGCCGGGAGCCGCTCGAGGCCGACGCGCGCATCGAGGTCCCGGGGCGGATCATCGTCGAGGGCGTGGAGAGCAGGCCCGACGAGGACGACGACAGCCACGCCGGGAAGATGGGCCTGGAGCTCGTCGACGCGTTCGCACGCGATCTCGAGGGCGTCAGCGTCGACCTCACGTGGGTTCGCCCGGACATCGAGGTCGGCTTCGGCATGCGCTTCGCGAGCCGGCGTTCGCCCCTCGCGCTGGCCGCCGCGCCAGCCGCGGCGCGGGACGCCGCCACCCCGCCGGCCTTCTTCCGGCTCCCGCGCGACACGGCGATCGCCTTCTACACCCAGGGCGCGTCGCGCGCGGAGCTCACGCCGCTGCGCGAG
Organism: Sorangium sp. So ce1153; assembly: GCF_051521595.1. Taxonomy (NCBI): domain Bacteria; kingdom Pseudomonadati; phylum Myxococcota; order Polyangiales; family Polyangiaceae; genus Sorangium; species Sorangium sp. So ce1153. The sequence goes on along the minus strand of NZ_CP150361.1, from coordinate 7,580,958 downwards.
GCGTTCTTCCGGGGGATCCGCGACGACATGGCCGACGAGGGCTACGACGCGTCGGGGCTCGATCGGTTCATGGATCGCCTCGGCACCCTGGCGTTCACGGGGGGCCCCTTCGTCATCGGCTCGGGCGGCGATCGCGCGGCGGCGGAGAAGGCCCTCGCCGCCTACCAGGGCGGCAAGGGCGCGCCGCGCGCGCGCAAGGCGGCGCGCGGCGCGCTGCAGAGCTGGTTCCTCGTCGCCGTCGAGGAGCCGGCGCAGGCCTGGATCTCGGGCGTGAAGGAGCTCATCCAGCTCGGCGAGCAGCTGGACAAGAAGAAGAAGGCGAGCGAGCCGGCCGCGGGCAGCGCCGCGCCGGCCGCGGGCAGCGCCGCGCCAGCTGCAGGCGACGCCGCGCGGGGGGCGGACGCGAACGGCGGCGCGCCGAAGGGGCAGGCGCCCAGGGGCGGCGAGCAGGACAAGGAGATCACCGATCCCGTGATCGTCCGCGCGCCGGCCGCGCTGCCCGCCGGGACGCTGCACGTCGAGCTGCGCTCCAGGCCGCTCACGAAGGACGCGCCGCCCGCGCACACGAGCCATCTCTACGTCGTCCCCGCCGGCCAGCGGACGTGGATCGGGGTCGGCGAGGACGACGCCGCCGTGGTGGAGCGGCTGCGCGTGGCGGCGGACCCGGGGCGCGACGAGCGCACGCTCGGCGCGGCGCCAGGCGTGGAGGCGCTGCGGCAGCCCGGGTCGCTGGCCGGCGGGCTGTTCTCGCTGGCCAGCTGGACGATGCTCGCGGCGAACGGGGACACGCCGGAAGCGCTCGACGACGCCGCCAAGGCGCTCGCCGGGCTCGCGAGGCTGCCCTCGCGCGGCGAGATCACGATGCCGTTCGCGATGACCTCCGAGGTGCTCGCCTCCGGCGCGGCGCGCCTCGGCGCCCGCGTGCGGGTGCCCAGCGCGGGCATCCACGACGTGCTCGCGCTGCTGATGCGCTGACGCCGCGGTCGACCGTCGAGCGACGGACAGGCCGGCGTCCTCGCGGCGCATCGCCCTCGGACAGAGGGGGAGACGCGCCGGTCAGCTCACGCCCCGGTCGCCGCCAGAACATGGGTAAATAATCATTTACTGGAGACCCTTGACCGGCGCTCGGTCATGGGTAAATGATCGTTTACCAGATGGAGGGCGAGGCGAAGAAGGAGACGCGGCGAGCCCTGCTCGACGCGGCGGCCGAGGAGTTCGCGCGGCACGGGCCGCAGGGCGCCCGCGTGCAGGCCATCGTGGGGCGCGCCGGGGTCAACGAGCGCATGATCTACCACCACTTCGGGAGCAAGGATGGGCTCTACCGCGCGGTGCTCGAGGAGCAGTGGTCTGGCCTCATGACGGCGTGGCGGCCGATCCTGGAGGAGTCGGCGACGCTCGATCCGCGCGAGGGGCTCTGGCGCTCGTTCACGGCGTTCTTCCGGCTGCTCCTGGCGAACCCGCGGATCATGCCGCTCGCGCTGCACGAGGCGATGAGCGGCTGGCGGTCCGCGCCCCCGGCGACCCTGTCGATGCTCCCGTCGCAGCTGCGCGAACTCTACGAGCGAGGGCAGCGCGGCGGGGTGTTCCGGAGCGACTGCGACTTCGAGCTCCTCTACTGCACCGTCCTCGGCGCGCTGACCGCGATAGGCATCTTCGGGCCGCGGTTCTCGGACGTCAGGGAACGGCTGGAGCGAGACCCCGAGCTCGCCGCGCGCCTCGGCGAGCAGACCGTGAGCCTGGTGCTCGACGGCGTGACCGCGCCTGGACGAGGCGGGCGCGTGGACACCGGCAAGACCGCGTGAAGTGAGCCTCGTTCACCCTCCGTCGTCGTTCCTCACAATCCATCGTTGTCGTCGAGCAGTCAAAGAAGGAGAGCGCGTATGAGCGTCGATGTCGTCATCGTGGGCGGCGGTCCGACAGGCGTGATGCTGGCTTGCGAGCTGCGCCTGGCCGGCGTGCGCCCCGTCGTGCTGGAGCGCCTGCCCGAGCCCACGGGGCTATCCAAGGCGCTGGGCCTCGGCGGGCGCGCGGTGGAGATCCTCGATCACAGGGGCCTGCTCGAGCGCTTTCGCGCGGAGCAGGGCGCCCTCGACATGTCGATGTTCAGGCACTTCGGCGGGATCCCGCTGGACCTCCGCGGGCTCGACGACGACCGCGGGAGCGCTCCCGGGCGCTTCCTGGCCATCCACCAGGCGCGCATCGAGGCGCTGCTGGAGGAGCGGGCGCGCGAGCTCCGCGCGGAGATCCGCCGAGGGCACGAGCTCACCGGGCTGGAGCAGGACGGAGAGGGCGCGACGGTCGTGGCGCGAGGGCCGGAAGGCGAAACCAGGCTTCGCACGCGCTTCGTCGTGGGATGTGACGGCGGACGCAGCGCCGTGCGCAAGCTGGCCGGGATCGGCTTTCCTGGTCTGCCTCCCTCTCGGCTCCTGCGCCTCGCCGACGTCGTGCTGCCCGAGGACGCGACGGAGCAGGGCCAGCTCGTGCTCTCCAGCGGTCGCCGCGTCCGCTTCGGGCTCGGCGGGGTCGCGATCGTCCCGCTCGGCGCGGGCGTCTTTCGCGTGGTCACGTCGGAGCCTTATCCGCCGGACTTCGACCGCGACGCGCCAATGACGCTCGACGAGCTGCAGGCCAGCGTTCGCCAGGCGCTCGGCGAGGACCTCCCGGTCCGGGAGGTGCGGTGGCTGTCCCGGTTCACCGACGCCAGCCGCCAGGCCGACAGGTACCGCGCTGGCCGCGTGCTGCTCGCGGGCGACGCGGCGCACATCCATCTTCCGGCGGGCGGGCCAGGCCTCAATACCGGCTTGCAGGATGCGGTCAACCTCGGCTGGAAGCTGGCCGCGGAGATCCACGGCTGGGCGCCGCCGGAGCTCCTGGACACCTACCATGCAGAGCGGCACCCCGAGGGACGGCGCGTGATCATGCACACGCGGGCGCAAGGCGCGCTGATGGCGCGCGACGAGCGCGTCGCCGCGCTGCGGGAGCTGCTCGGGGAGCTGCTCAAGCACGAGCAGAGCTTGCGTTACGTGGTCGACATGCTGGACGCGGTCGACGTCCGCTACGACATGCGAGGCGAGCCCGGCGAGCCGCATCCGCTGCTCGGGCGGTGGGCGCCGGATCTCCGGCTGATCACCAGGCGAGGCGAGACCCGGGTCGCGGAGCTCATGCGCGGGGCCAGGGGCGTGCTGCTCGACCTGACGGGCGGCGCCCCGCTCGGCGCCGTGGTCGCGCCCTGGGACGACCGCGTGGACACCGTCGTCGCGCGCAGCGCAGGGCCGACGCGCCCCGCGGAGGCGATGCTGATCCGGCCCGACGGCTACGTGGCCTGGGTGGCGGGCGCGGGCGAGCCCGACGGGGGCGCCCACCGCCGGCTGCGCCGCGCGCTCACCACGTGGTTCGGCGCGCCCCGCGGCGGCTGAGCCGGATCTGCCGGCGCCGCGCCCGCAGGAGCGCGCCGCCGGCGGCGACCATGCCGAGCAGGAGCGCGCCGGAGCGCCCTCCAGCCGAGGCCCCGCAGGAGCTGCCGCCGCCGTCGCTCGCCCCGGTCCCGCCCGCGGTCGCCTCGCTCCCGCCGGAGCTCGCCCCGGCCCCGCTCGAGGCCGCGTTCGATCCGGAGTCGGCGCCGCAAGAGCCCGTCGCGCCGATGAAGCTCGCGGTCGACGACCAGAGCGGAGGGCAGGTCTGGCCCGTCGAGCTCTCGCTCGCGCAGGCAGGCGGCGGGCCGCAGAGGCGGTCGAGCGTCATGAGCGGCGAGAACGTCCTGCCCCCGTCCGTGGAGACGCCCGCGGTGAAGCCGTCCACAGGCTCGTCGGCGCAGGCGAAGAGGCCCCGCTCGGTCCAGGTCAGGCAGCGGACGCCGAGCTGCCCTACCCGGGTGAACTCCAGCGTCGCCGTCGGCGCGACCCACAGGCCGTCCTCGTCGCTGCCGGCCGCGATCATCGTCCCGTCGGGCGAGAGGGCGAGTCCGAGGAGGCTCGTCGCCTGGAACACCTCCCGCCACGTGGCGCCCCCGTCGTTCGAGACGAGGAGGGCGTCCGCGCCGTCGCCGTCGCGGCGCACATAAACGATGTCGGGGTCGACCGGATCCACGGCGCCGAGGTACGGCAGGTTGCGATCGTCGCTGCCGGGCACCTCGAAGTCCTCCCAGGTCGCCCCGCGATCGCTGGAGCGCTTCACGATCCCCTGGAAGGTGGGGCCGTTCCAGCGCCCGCTCACGTAGATGCGCCGGGGATCGCTCGGCGCGCTGTCCAGGGTCACGCCGAGGAACGTGCTCGGCAGGTCGGCGCCAGCCTGCGTCCAGGTCCTCCCGTCGTCCTTCGACTCCCAGACCTGGGTCACGATCGCGTCGCTGGCCAGGACGCTCGATCCGAGCAGGATGGCGCTCGCGGGGTCCGCGCGGTCGATCGACAGGTCGACGATGTTGCGCTGCGCGAGCCCGCCCTCGGCCATCTCCCACTGGCAGCCGCCGTCGTGCGTCGCGCTCAGCCCGTCGAAGAGCCCGGCGAGGATCGAGCCGCCGCCGGTGATGACCATCATCGGGTCCTCGAAGCCGCTGTAGCCGATGGCGCCTTCACAGATCCACGACCAGCGCTCGCCGCCGTCGCGCGTGACGAGGAGGCCATACGTGGCGCGCAGGGCGATGTGGTCCGGGTCGGAAGGGTCGACGAGGATCTGCCCGGCGGCGGGATAACGGCCGTTGGCGGAGGCAGGCGTCGAGGCGGAGAGGGCGAGACAGGCCGCGGCGGCCCCGAGCCCCAGAGCGGTGCGGTTCATCGAACGGAGGTACATCCATCCTCCTGCGCGGCGCAACGCCTCGACAGGAGGAGCGCGGCGCGGTCAAGGCAGGGAGAGCCCCTGTTCGGATCGGGCCACGACCCGCAGCGGCGCCGCGCGCGGGCCGGGAGCGACGCCCCCGGCCGCGCGCTGGGTCCGCGCGCTGGGTCCGCGCGCTGGGTCCGCGCGCTGGGTCCGCGCGCTGGGTCCGCGCGCTATTGCCGGCGGAACTGCTGGTTCGTGCCGGTGTGGCAGGTGTACTGGATGAACCTGCCGTCATCGGCGGTGCTGGCCCCGGAGACATCCACGCACTTGCCGCTGCCGACCGAGCGCAGCGAGACCACGCCGCTGCCGCGATCGACGAGATCCCACTTCTGGCTGTTCTTGTCGGCGCAGTCCGACTGGATGATGTTCGCCATGTTGGCGGTGCTCGACCCCTGCACGTCGAGGCACTTTCCGCTGTTCGCGTTCTTCACGACCGCCGTGGTGCCGCTGATGACCTGGATCTGCCACTGCTGGTCGCTCGCGCCGGTGCACGGCCGCTGGACCAGCGTGGCGCCGGCGGCGGTGCTCGCCCCGCTGACGGCGACGCACTTGCCGGAATGGACGGCCGTCAGGCTCTGGCCGGTGCCGGTGCCGGTTCCGGTGCCCGTGCCGGTTCCGGTGCCGGTGCCGGTACCAGGGTCGGTGCCGCCGGTGCCGCCCAGGCCGGTGATCTTGATCTGCGCGCCCGTGGCCGACACCGAGAGGACGGTCAGCGTCGCGGTCGTCCCGAAGAGCTGGTGCGAGGCGCCGACGACGAGCGGCGCGTCCCTGAAGTTGCCGCCCGGGATCATGTCGAGGAGGTGCGCCCGGCCGCTCTCGCGCGACTGCGTGAAGAACGCGTGGACGAGGACGCCTTTCCCGGAGAGATTGCGCGAATCGATGACGTTCGTCGCCGCGGGCTGGCGGAACTCGATCTGGTACATGATGTCGTTCGGCCCCTTGACGCGGTAGAGCTGGGTCCCGGTGCTCGCCTCGGTCATGGGGGCGAGCGTGTAGGTCCCATCGGCGCTGATCGTCACGGCCTGCGCGGCCGGGATCCACCCCAGGTTCACCTTGTAGTTGGCGTTGTAGTGCTGCTTCCCGCCGTTGCCCATCGGGTCGAACACGTCGCCGTACTCGTCGAAGGTGCAGTCGTTGCTCATGGTCACCGTCGCCCCCGCGTTCCGACAGGTGCGCGAGGAGGCGTGCCAGAGGCCGAAGTTGTGGCCGAGCTCGTGCACGACGACCTCGGGCCAGAGGCCGGCGATCCAGGTGGCGTTGCCGGGCTGCATGCCCATGCCGGCATACCCGCAATCCATCTTCCCCATGATCATGAAGTGCTGGTACGCGTTGAGGTCGAAGCCAGCGTTCTTCGCCGCGGTCTTCGCCTCGTTCTGCCACCTGTTGTAGTCGTCGCACTTCCCGAAGCTGATGTTGAACGGGCCGGCGACGTCGTACTCGAGCTTCATCTTTCCAAAGGAAGAGCCCGCCAGGTGGGTGGCCGCGCCGTCGAGGGTGTTGCGGATGTCCTGCTCGGTGCCGAGCGTCTGGCCGCCGTCGAACTGCACGCGCAGCGCCAGGACGCGCTTGGTCCCGGTCGTGACGACCGCGCTCGTCAGCGAGCCGATGCCCTCGGCAGGACGCATCGTGTCGACGTCGATGCTGCCGTCGTCGCCCTCGACGCCGAACACGTCCACCGGCGAGCCGCTGGCCGTGCGCCAGTCGGTCGGCGCCTCGCCGCCCGGCGACGCCTCCTCGGTCATCGCGCCGAGGTTCAGGCGCACGAGTGTCCCGTCCTCCCGCTCCAGCATGTACCGCGCCTCGCCGTTGGCGACGGCGACGGTCAGCGTTCCCGAGGCGGTGGGGGTCGCCCCCGCTTCCACGTCACCGGTGGGGCTCAAGCAGCCGGACGCGAGAGCGCTCGCTGTGAGGACAACCGCGGACAGGTGTGACTTGAAGCGCTGCATGGTGTCTTCCTTTCCAAGCTCTGTCTGATCTGCCCGTCCCCCGCGTGGGAGAGCGCCGCGCCTTCCCCCCTCAGGAGCGTGGGCGCGGCGCGACGGGGCGCTGCCAAGGAGAGGCCGCAAGCGCGGCCAGCCTCTCCGCTGCTGATACAACTTGACGGTCCGACTGCTCGTCGACCGCTCGACCTTCGCTCGCGGCCGTCACGCTCCGTCACCGTTCAAGCACGCTCGCGAGCGAGGCTTTCCCATCAAAGCAAGAGCGCTGCCACTGCCGTGCAGCGCGACTCTCGCCTCTGTCACTGAAACAATCGCCCTGGGGCGGCCAGTGATCCAGTGATGCGTTATGTTTGCGTGCTCTGGATGGATCGTGAGAGATCCTGAATGGACATGAAAACACCACCCATCCTACGAGATGCGGTGACCACGAGAGGCCTTGTGATCGTCCGCTGGAGCTGACGCCGCTCAGGCGATCTCGACCGGAGATTTTCGCTCAATTTCGGCCGAGATGGTGAAGATCGGTGGTCGCTGGTGACGACGTGAGACCACGAGTGAGGACCGAGGAGGTCATGTGGGTCCACTGGCGATGATCGTCATGCCCTGTCGGTCATTGCCTCCTCCGGTGCTCCTGCGGGGCATGACCTGAGCAAGGGGGGGCGGAGCTCGCGGGAGCCGGCGCGGGGCCGTTCAGGGGTCAGGGGCCCTTTCTTGCTCGATCTTCGCCGGGGATCGCGCCCGGGCCGCGCCGCCAGGCGGCGTATCAGGAGATGCCCTGTCGGTCCGATCGAGTCGCCACGAGGCCGCCCGACGGCCGCCGCCGGGCGAGCCGCCATGGGCTCGCGGCGCGGCGTCTCCGGCTGCGCTCCGCTCCTTCATCGGTCCTGGTGGTATAGAGGCGCGCATGACCCTCCTCCGAGACGTCCTCGCCGCGCTGGAGTCGATCGCCCCGCTCCGGTTCGCCGAGCCGTGGGACAACGTGGGCTTGCTCGCGGGCGACCCGGCGCGGCCCTCGTCCGCGGCGCTCCTCGCGATCGACTACACCCCCGAGGTCGCCCGGGAAGCGCGCGATCTCGGCTGCGATCTCGTCGTCGCCTACCATCCGCCCCTCTTCGAAGCCGTGAAGCGCGTCGTGGCGCCGAGCCCGATCTTCGCGGCGATCCGCGATGGCATCGCGCTCTACTCGCCCCACACCGCGCTCGACGTCGCCGAGGGCGGCACCAACGACGTCCTCGCCGACGCGCTCGGGATGTCCGGGGAGCGCGCGCCGCTCAGGCGGGCGACGCCGAAGGCGTGGCAGGACAAGCTCGTCGTCTTCGTCCCGGAGGATCACGCCGACGCGGTGGCCGACGCCCTCGCCGGGGCGGGCGCGGGCCAGATCGGCCGGTACTCGCGCTGCAGCTTCCGCACGGTCGGGACGGGCACGTTCTTCGGCGAGGAGGGCACGAGTCCCACCGTCGGCGAGAAGGGCCGGCTCGAGCGCGTGACCGAGGTGCGCCTGGAGATGGTCTTCCCCCGCGATCGGACCGAGGCCGTCCTGCGGGCCATGCGCGCCGCGCACCCCTACGAGGAGGTGGCGTTCGATCTCGTCCCGCTCGCCGCCGAGCCGCTGCGGGCCGGCATCGGCCGGATCGGGCCGCTCGGTGGCGCCGCGCCGGTCGGCGAGCTGCTCGGCCGCATCAAGGAGCACCTCGGCGTCGGCGCCTTGCTCGTCGCCGGCCCCGAGCAGCGCGCCATCTCCCGCGCGGCGACGTGCGCCGGGGCGGGCGGCGCGCTGCTCGAGGACGCCATCGCGCAAGGGGCGGAGCTCTACCTGACCGGCGAGCTGCGCCACCACGACGCCATGCGCGCGGCGAGCGCGGGCGTCACCGTGGTCTGCGCGCTGCACTCGAACAGCGAGCGCGCGGCGCTGAAGCGCGTCGCCGAGCGCCTCCGCGCCGCGGTGCCGTCGCTCCGCGTCGACATCAGCGCGCGCGACCGGGATCCGTTCTCGATTCGCTGACGGCGCGGCGTTCGACCCGGAGGGAGAGCTGCGCGCCCGCGCCGCCTGCAAAGGTGTGTGAAGGAGCTGGACGAAACGGCCTGCCGCGATCAGCTTGCTCGCCCCCATGCGCGACGACGCCACGCCACCTGCCCGCGAGCTGCGCGCTGACGCCCTCGCGCCCGCGCCGCCCCCGTCTAGCCCGCGCCGCGGCGCCGGCGTCTGGTCGACGCTCCGCGACGCGGTCCGCGGCGGCGAGCACGACTTCACCGCGGGATCCATCGACCGGGCGATCACCCTGCTCGCGATCCCGATGGTCATGGAAATGCTCATGGAGTCGCTCTTCGTCGTGGTCGACGTCTTCTGGGTGTCGCGCCTCGGCGCCGACGCGGTCGCCGCCGTCGGGCTCACGGAGTCCTTCCTCGCGCTCGTGTACGCCTTGGGCCTGGGCCTGTCCGTCGCCGCGTCCGCGACCGTCTCGCGGCGGATCGGCGAGGGGCGGCCCGAGGAGGCGGCCGCCATGGCGGGGCAGGCGATCGTGCTCGGGCTGCTCGTCTCGCTGCCGATCTCGGCGGTCGGCGCGCTGCTCGCGTCGCGGCTGCTCGCGGCCATGGGGGCGGCGCCCGGCGTGGTCGCGACCGGGACGCCGTTCGCCGCGACCATGCTGATCGGCAACGCGACGATCCTGATGCTGTTCGTCATCAACGCGGTCTTCCGCGGGGCGGGCGACGCGGCGCTGTCGATGCGGGTGCTCTGGCTCTCGAACGCGCTGAACATGGCGCTCGGCCCGTGCTTCATCTTCGGCCTCGGGCCGTTCCCGGAGCTCGGCGTCACCGGCGCGGCGGTGGGGACGACGCTCGGCCGCGGGACCGGCGTCGCGCTGCAGGTGTTCCTGCTCGCGCGCGGCGGCGGCCGGGTGAAGGTGCAGGCGCGGCACCTCGTCCCGGATCCGCGGGCGCTCGCGGCGCTGCTCCGCCTCTTCGCGAACGGCGCCTTCCAGGCGGTCGTCGGCACGGCGAGCTGGATCGGCATGGTCCGCATCCTCGCCCCCTTCGGGAGCGCGGCGCTCGCCGGCTACACGATCGGCATGCGGGTCATCACGTTCGCGATCCTGCCGGCGTGGGGGCTCGCGAACGCCGCCGCGACGATGGTGGGGCAGAACCTCGGGGCCGGGCGCCCCGAGCGGGCGGAGGCCGCCGTCTACCGCGCGGGCATCTGGACCACGGTCATGCTCGGCGCGATCGGCGTGGTCTTCGCGGTGGGGGCCGGCGCGATCGTGGGCGCGTTCACGGACGACGCCGAGGTGCTTCGCCACGGTACGCAGGCGCTGCGGGTCGTGGCGGGCGGGTTCCTTTTCTACGGCTTCGGCATCGTGTTCATGCAGGCGTTCAACGGCGCCGGCGACACATGGACGCCCACGATGCTGAACATCGCGTGCTTCTGGCTGTGGGAGATCCCGCTCGGCTGGGGCCTGGCGAGCGTCGCGGGGCTCGGTCCGCTGGGCGTGTTCCTCGCGATCGCGGTGGCGTTCTCGACGCTCGCTGTCGCGGGCGGGCTCATGTTCCGCCGCGGCGCCTGGAAGCAGCGCCGCGTCTGAGGGGGGGTACCGCGGGCGGCTGAGGGACCGTCGGGTCGGCGCGGCGCTATCCTGAGCCATGGAAGCGCGGCGCATTGAGGCCACGGTCCGGGGCGGATGAGTTATGCCTGCACCGTCGTCTTGGACCCGTGCGTGACACACGCGGGCTGTCGGCATCCCTCGGTCACGAGTCCCAGCGAACGCGGACGCCAGGATAGCGGGAGACGAGCTCGTCCTTGCTCACCAGCTCGGCGTCGTGCTCGATGGCGGTAGCGATGATCACCCGGTCGATCGGGTCGCGGTGCACATCGGGCAGAGCTGCCGACCGGGCCGCGATCAACGGAGTCAGGGGAAGCAGGACGAGGCCCGCCCGATCAATGGCCATCGTGAAGAAGTCCTCGATGGATACCGGGAGCACGATACGTCCCTTCTTCGCGAGCCAGGCAACCTCCAGGCAGGAGACCGATGCGATGCCGACGGGTCCGGGCTCTTGATCGATGAGCGCCTTCGTCTTCGGCGGAAGCTCGGTGGCGGTGCCTTGGATCCACCAGAGCCAGGTATGCGTGTCGAGGACGATCATTCGTCGTCCATGCTCCAGTCAGGCTCATCGATGGCCGGGCTGATCACGTCCCCCTGAATCTGGAGCCCAGATAGCTCTGCGGGGGGGCGGCGCACTGCGGTCAGCGAAGGGGGTGGTTCTTCAAGAACCAGAAAGATGGCTTCGACCCTCGCGCGAGGGGGGAGGACCGGCATGTCCTTCAGCCGGCCTTGCTCGTCGGTCTCGAGGAGCGCTCGGTGCGCCTGCATGGGGTGACAGTAGCACGGCGCGGGGGAGGGCCGTTCCGCAGCGCTGCCGCGCGGGCGCCGCTACCGCGCTGGCCGCGCCAGCCAGGCGTCGATGAGCTTCCGGGCGATGCTGAGCGGCGGCGGCAGCGTCGGCAGCGCGTCGCGGTGGAACCAGCGCGCGTCCTCGAGCTCGCGCGTGTCGACGCGGAGCTCGCCGCCCGCGTAGCGCGCGGTGAAGCCGACCATGATCTGGTGCGGGAAGGGCCACGGCTGGCTGCCGAAATAGGCGATGTCGGCGATGTCGACGCCCGTCTCCTCGTGGACCTCGCGCGCGACGCACCCCTCCAGCGCCTCGCCCGGCTCGACGAAGCCGGCGACGAGGCCGTACATGCCCGCGGGGAACCGCGCTTGCCGCGTCATGAGGATGCGCGGGCCGTCCTCGACCAGCACGATGGTCGCCGGCGTGATCCGGGGGAAATAGCTGCTCGCGCAGCGGGCGCAGCGCTTCACGCGCTCGTCCAGCCCCGTCTCGAGCTCGGCGCCGCACGCCGCGCAGTACTGGTGAGCCCTGTCCCAGTGCTGCACCTGGTACGCCGTGCCCGCGAGGTCGAACAGCTCCGGATCGATGCGCCCGTGCAGGCGCCGCAGCGAGACGTACGCGTGCCCCTCGGGCGCCGGAGAGCCCGGCGCGAGCTCGGCGGAGCGGCACGGGCGCCCGTCGAGCTCGCCGAGCGGCTGCGCGCGCACGACGCGGAGGCCGAGGTCGGCGAGATCGACCGCGACCGGGACATCGAAGCTGTCGCCGCCGCCGACAGCGCGGACGAAGAGCTCGTCGCCGTGGAACGCGAACCAGGCGACCTCGCCAGGCGGCGCGTTCGGCCGGCTGAGGCCAGGGCGGAAGCGGCTCGGGGGCATGGACTTACCCGCCGCCAGGGAGCCGCGAGGGCTCCACGTCGAGGGGACGATCCAGGGAGTCGAACGGCTGCATGCGGGAGAGCTTAGCGCCTCGGACGGGCGAGCGAGGCGCCCGAGCGCTGGCGCCGCTCCAGCGCACCGCCGAGAGCTCCTCCCGGCGGCGCCGGCGCATCCGCTTCAGCGCAGCGCCGACAGCTTCTCCCGGTGGCTCCGCGCCACCTTGAGCTCCGCGCCCCCGGCCAGGACGACGACCGTGTCCCGGCGCCCCTGCGTGCGTAGCTCCTTGATCCGGTCGCGGTTCACGATCGCCGAGCGGTGGATCCGCACGAAGCGCGCCGGATCGAGCTTGCCCTCGACGCTGTTCATCGTCTCGCGGTGGAGGTAGCTCTTCCCGCCGGCGTGGACCTGGACGTAGTAGTCGGCCGCCTCGATCCAGTCGATCTCGTCGACGCCGAGGAACACGACGCGGCACCCGTCCTTGATCGCGAGCCGCCGCAGGTACCGGGCGCCCGCGGGGGGCGGCTCCGAGCCGGCGCCACCCCGCGGCGGTGGCGGCGACCCCGCGGCCGCCGCCGCCGCGGGGTCGCCGTAGCTCTGCAGCAGCGACAGGAGGCGCTGGCTCAGGTCGCTCATCCGCGAGAGCCGGACGTGGGCCTTCGCGCGGCGGAGGGCGTCGTAGAAGCGGTCGTCGTCGAACGGCTTCAGCAGGTAGTCGAGCGCGTGGACCTCGAACGCGCGCAGCGCGTAGCGGTCGAACGCCGTCACGAAGATCACGGCGGGGAGCTCGTCGGGCGGGAGCGACGCCATCACCTCGAAGCCGTTCATCTCGGGCATCTGCACGTCGAGGAACACGAGATCGGGCCGCAGCCGCCGGATGACCTCGAGCGCGTCCGGCCCGTCGCCCGACTCGGCGGCGACCGCGATCTCGGGATCGCCAGCGAGCAGCAGGCGGATGCCGTCCCGGGCGAGCGGCTCGTCGTCCACGATGACAGCGCGGAGCGCGCCGGGGCTATCCATGCGCGCGCCGCTGCTCCTGGTGCGCGAGCGGGTGCGCGGGCCGGAACGGGACGGCGACCGTGACGAGGACGCCCCCCTCCGGGCGCCGCGCGATGGTGAGCCGGTGATCGCCCGGGTAGAGCTGCCGGAGCCGCGCGCGCACGTTGCCGAGCCCCGTCCCCTCGCTCGCCTCGCCGGCCCAGCCCTCCTTGAGCCCGCGGCCGTCGTCGGTCACCTCCACGACGAGGCGGTGATCCTCCCGCCGGGCCGCGATCGCCACGCTCCCCGACGACGCCCGCGGCGCGATGCCGTGGCGGATCGCGTTCTCGACGATCGGCTGCAGGATGAGGTTCGGGATCTCGGCGTCGAGCGCCTCGGAGGCCACGTCCGTGCGCACGGTCAGGCGGTCCTGGAAGCGGGTCTTCTCGATCTCGAGGTAGCGATCGAGGAAGTCGAGCTCCTGCTTGAGCGGCACGATCTGCTTGCCCGCGCTCTCGAGCGCCATCCGGAGCAGCTCGCTCAGGCCGGTGATCATCCGCACCGAGGCCTGCGTCTCCTGCTTTCGCACGAGCACCGCGATGGCGTGGAGCGTGTTGAAGAGGAAGTGCGGGTGGAGCTGCATCTTGAGCGCCTGGAGCTCCGCCTGCACGAGCTTCGTCTCGAGCTGCGCCGCCGCGACCGCGCGCTCCCGGTACTTGCGGTGGTAGTCGGCCGCGTGGACCATCGCGAGGAGCCCCCAGTAGATGAGCAGCTCGATGTCGAGGTACATGCCGAGGATCTTGTGGAAGACCTCGAAGAACGGCGCCTTCACGTAGGATTCCTGGCCGATGAGCCGCCCCGTGAGCGCGTTGAGCGCGACGTGGCCCGGGGCCATGGCGAGGTTCGCGAGCAGGTGCACCGCGACGTTCCTCGGGAAGCCCTTGCGCTCCAGCGGGTACCTGCGGCCGAGCCAGACGATCGCGGGCGTCATGAGCGCCCAGAAGAGCCAGGGCAGCCCCTGCCACAAGAACGCGGCGAGGAACGACAGGTGACGGTCCTGCTTGTGCTGGAGGAAGAGGTAGGTCTGCGTGCTCGAGATGAGCACCGGGATCAGCCACAGCCCCGCCGCGAGCCAGAAGCCCGCCCACCTCGGGCCGGCGAGCGCGCCGGGGGAAGCCGGGGCCCGCGCCGAGGAGGCGGCGGGGGGCGAGAGCGCGACGCGCGTCGCTCCGGCGCTGCCGTTCACGGTTCACCCGAGGGGTTGAGCTGCCGCGAGGTCTGCATGGCTCGGCTCGTGGCGCGCGCTGGCGCGCTGGCGCGCCGGCCAGCAGGAGGCGGGCCGCGGGCGCTCTCCCTGGATCAGAGCACAGGCGCCGGCGGCGTGGGGGCGCTTTGCAGCCGGCTGCGCCTGCGCTGCAGCGAGCTGGCCTCCGGGCGGCGCGGCTCACGCGAAGCTGGCCTCGGGGCGGCTCGCGCGAAGCTGGCCTCCGGGCGGCTCGCGCGAAGCTGGCCTCCGGGCGGCTCGCGCCAGGCGGGCTTGCCGTCGCGCCGCCAGGGTAGTGGTCTCATTTGCCCAGAGAGAATTCACATGAAGGCGGGAAGATCATTGAGCTTTTCTTCCCGCCCTCCCGCCTTCATGGTCAAATCCGACCACCACCCGCCGCCAGAGGGTCACGCGGGGCCGGCGAGCGTCGCGGCCCAGGCGAGCGCGACGAACGCGACCTCGACGTCGTTCTTCCTGGGCACGAGGCGCTTCGTCTCGATGCCCTCGCCGGCGCGGAGGGGGAGCTGCTCCAGCGTGGAAAGCTCGGCGGCCTGCGCGGCCTGGAGGTCCCGGAGGGCGGCGTCCGCCTCCGTCCATTCCTGGCGCGCGCGCTCGAGCTTCGCGGTGGCCCTGTCGCGCTGGGTCCCGGCGCGCCGGGCGGTGTCCCGGCCGGCGACGAGCCCGAGGAGCGCGGCGCCCACCGCGCCGGGGAGCGCGGCCACCTCGGCCTCGGCCTGGTCGTACCGCGCCTTCGCGGCCGCGATGCGCTCGCCGAGGCGCGCGATCCGCGGGGCGAAGCGGCCGATCACCTGCTGCTGCTCGGCGGCGGCGAGCCGGGCCGCCGCGGCGCGGCACCGGGCGGCGAACGCCTCGAGCGGCTCGCCCTCGGCCTGCGCGAGCCCGAGCTCCTTGTGGACGGCCACGGTCGCCTCGGCCGTGCGGTAGGCGTGCTCCCGCAGCGCGCGCGCCGCGGCCTGCGCCGGCGCGCGCTTCGCGAGCGGGGCGGGCAGCTCGGCGAAGCGCGCGCCCGGCGCAGGGGACGCCGAGAGCAGCGACGGGTCGAGCCGGGCGACGCGCGACAGGTCCGGCCTGCCGTCGGGCAGGAGCGGGGCGGCGAGGAGCTGGCTCTGGTTGAGGGTGACGCCGAGCTTCGCGTCGCGCAGGTGGGCGACGACAGAGACGGCCACCCAGGGGATGTAGCGGAAGCCCTCCGGGGCGGCCGCGGGGGCGTGCGCGTAGAGGCTCCGCCACCCCTCCGGCGGCGGCGGGGCCGTCGGCTCGCCAGCGCCGGCGCCCTCGCGAGCGGCCTCGCCGCGGCGCGCGGCCTTCGCGGCGTGCGCGGCAGGCGCAGGGGTCGCGCGGCGCGGGTCGAGGACGACCGTGCCGCCGGGGCCCACGGCGGCGTGCGGGGCCGGCTTCATCGGCGCCGGTGGCGACGATGAAGCGGGCGCGCGGCCTGGCGGGGCCGCGGGCGTCGAGGATCTCACCGCCGCCGGGCCGGGGGCGGCCGCCGCTCCTGCCGCTGGCAGGGGCGCCGCCGGGCTCGACGGCGCGGCCGGGGCGGGCGGGGGAGGGGACATGCCCCGGACGAGGCGGCCGAGCTCGCGCCGGGTGACCGGGCCGCGCAGCCACGACAGGCTGAACCGCGTCTCGGCCAGGAACGACGGCGGCTGCATGTGGACGTTGCGCACGAAGAACGTGCGCGGGGGCAGCGCCTTCAGGGCCGCCGAGAGCGCCGCGGCCTCGAGGCCGCCGGCGCCCCCGTCCGCGCCCGAGAGCCCCTCGACCACGCGCTCGCGGTCGGCGTCGGTCTGCAGCCGGCCCACGAACCACGCGCCGGCGTTGGAGAGCGCCTTGTAGTCGAGATCCATCGGGTTCTGCGTGGCGAGGACGACGCCGACCCCGAAGGCGCGCGCCTGCTTCAGGAGCGCGAGCAGCGGCCGCTTCGTGGGCGGGTTCGCGGGGTGCGGGGGCAGGAAGCCGAAGACCTCGTCGAAGACGACGAGCGCGCGCAGGTCGCTCGTGCCGGAGAGGCCGCGCACCCACGAGAGCAGCTGCTCGAACAGGAGCCCGAGCACGAGGAGCCGCTCGTCGTCCTCGAGGTGCGCGACGCTGACGATGACCGCGGGGGTCTTGCCCTCCCGCGGGGCGAGCCACCCCGCGACGTCGAGCGGCGCGCCCTTGCGCCAGGTGGCGAACGTGGGGGAGGCGAGCAGGGTGTTGAGCTCGCGCGCGAGCGCCTGCCGTTCCTTCGGGGCGAAGAACTCGTCGACGTCGAGGGCGCCCACGGCGGCGATCGGCGGCTCGGCGAGGTCGGCGAGCAGCTCCTCGAGCCCCGCCGCCCGGCCGCCGCGCAGCCGCCGCTCGGCGAGGTGCGCGAGCAGCACGTGCTCGCGGCTCCGCGCCGGATCCGGGTCGCGCCCGACGAGCCGGAGCAGGAGCGACAGCGAGGCCGAGAGCGCCTCGCGCGCGGCCTCCTCGTCCTCGTCCCAGAGCGACGAGGGCGCCTCGAGCGCCGACAGCACGTGGATCGGCTCGCCCGCCGTGGTTCCCGGCGTGAGCAGGCGCGGCGCCATGCGGGCGCGGAGCGCGGCGACGTCGGCCGGCCCGAGGCCCGAGGAGGCGAGCCCGGCGCGCCACCGCGCCGCGAGCTCGCCGGCGACGTCGGCGGTCGAGCGGCCGTCGCGCGCGGCGGCGGAGGGGTCGAGCCACGGCTCGAACTCGGCCGGGGAGAGCTCCGGGAACGTGAAGAGCAGGTTGGGCAGGTCGCCCTTCACGTCGACCATGAGCACGGGGACGCCCGAGCGCAGCGCCTCCTCGACGAGGACCATGACGAGCCCGGTCTTGCCGCTGCCGGTCATGCCGACGACGACGCCGTGGGTCACGAGGTGGTGCGCCGGGAGCTCGAACGGGCGCGCGGCGGCGGCGCCTGGGTCGCCCTGGAGCGGTCGGGAGCGGCCCAGCGTGAAGGGGCGGGTCGGCATGGCGGCGGCTCGTGACATGGCGGGCGCGACGTCGCAATGGTCGGGGAGTGAGGCGGCGCGGGTGCCCGTCAGGGGGCGTTTCCCCATCGGCTGTAGCGGCAGCGACCGGGAGTGCGCCCGCGTGTTCGGCTCTGCCGAGAACGGAGGGCAGGCCGTTGGTCCTCCCCCCGCGAAGGCTGGCGCCAGCTCCCCATGCTATCGTCGCCGCATGTCGCGCCGCCCCCTGTGGGAGCTGCTCTTCCAGCGCTTCGACCCCGAGCAGCCTGCGGAGCTGCCCGAGTGGCGCGCCCACCGGCCGCTCAGCCCTGCCGAGGCCATCGGCAAGGCGCTCGATCGCCCGTTCGGCGTCCCGCGCGTCCTCCTGACGGGCACGGTCGGAACGGGCAAGACCACGGAGCTCCTCCGCATCGCGCAGGCGCGCGCGCACAAGGAGTTCGTCGTCTTCCTGAACCTGGAGCGGCACTTCCACGAGGTCGTCGGGGATCCGGCCGCCCTCCAGCAGGTGAGCCCCTGGGAGGTCTGCTTCCTCGCCGGCCTCGCGCTCCTCCGCAGCGCCGAGGAGCGACTGGCCTTCGCATTCCCGGAGAACCACCTGCGCGATCTCGGGAAGGCGTGGGCCGCGCTCGCCAAGGCGTCCGGCGAGGTCGAGAAAGAGCCCGAGCTCGACGTGGCGAAGCTCGCCAAATCCATGGTGCTCCTGGCGTCGAGCACAGCGTCGGCTGCGAGTGGACCGGTGGGACCGGCGGTCGGAACCGGCCTGAGCGTCCTCGCGTCGGTCGCCGATGCGGGCAAGTGGTCGCTCCCGTTCGGCCTGGAGAAGCGCGCCTTGCCGGATCAGGACAGCCAGGTTCAGAGCCTGCTCCGGTGCGTCAACGTGCTCGTCGGCCTCGTGCAGCAGCGCGCCAGCAAGGTGCTGCTCATCATCGATGGTCTCGACAGGATCGAGGCCTTCGACCGGGCAAAATCGCTGTTCCTCGACTCGCAGCTCATCGGGCAGCTCGCCTGTCGCACCGTGGTGTGCGGGCCGTTCGCGCTCCGCCGCGACGGCGCCATCGCCAACGTGCGCGGCTTCTCGGACGTCCCACCGCTCGTGAACGTCCCCGTGCTCTCCCAGGCCGACCCGTCAAAGCCGGGACCGGGCGTTTCCTTCCTTTGCGACCTGTACGCACGCCGCGTCGCAGATCTCGGCGCTGCAGGGCTGGTCCCGCAGCCTCTCCTCGAGCGGATGGCGTATTACTCGGGAGGTCGTGCCAGGGAGTTCGTCGTTTTCATCCGTCGGCTGTCGGAGTTCGCCTGGGACGAGGGCGCCGAGGTCGCCTCCGCCGCGCTGGTCGACCGGGTGCTCGACGAGCGGCGCCGCCGGCGCGAGACAGGGTTACACCGCGGCCACATCCGCCTCCTCGAGGCTGTCGCGGCCGACCCCGATCACCGGCTGCCAGAGGACGAGCTCGCCTACAAGCTCCTGACCTACGGGGCGCTGTTGCCCTACCCGGATGGGTCCGAATGGTACTACCCGCATCCGCTCCTGACGATCAACCTCGCCCGCGTCAAGCCGACTGGATCGAGCAGGTAAAGCGTGGCCTGCGGCTCAGCCGGGCAGGGATCCTCCTCCATGTGGACGACGCCCGGATGGAGCGGCTCGGAGAGCTCACCCGCGCCCTCGTCGCCGATCACCCCGAGATGGATGTGCACACGGACGTCCGTGACGCCGAGACCGCCCCGGAGGGAAGCGTCATGGTGCTCGTGCCGAGGCCGGAAGATGCGGACTGGCTGAACCTGAGGAGACCCCTGTTCGCGCGGCGTGCGCTCAAGGTGGTCCTCTTCTGCGATCGCGAGACCACCGTCGCGCTCGCCCAGCGGGCCGTGGACTTCTTCGACTGGGTCTCGCAGCACCATGAGTGTCCGCCGGGGCCTGTGCCGCACGCGGTCTCGGGGCTGCGCTGCGCAGCGGAAGCAGAGGCGCCAGGAGTCCTGTGGCGCACCGCGGGCGAGCTGGCCGATACAGGGCGCATGTGGGGAGCGTTCTCGGCGGCGTTCCCGGGAGAGACGCTGCGCTGGGTGTCGGCGGAGCACCCGCGTGGCTATGAAAAGCTCCTCGATGACATCCGGGCTGCCGGCTCGGCGTGGATCGCCTGCCATGCCGACGGGAGCGCCGAGCTTCGTCGCCTCCGCTGGGCGCTGGCGGAAGCGGGCAGGAGATCAAAGGTGATCGCGCTGGCGCCGCCTGTTTCTTGCCCTGGATGGTGGGCCATCCACGATCAGCTCATGTCGCTCGACGATGCGCGCCAAACGCTGACGGACGCGCGGGCGACGCACCCCGGCTGTCTCGCCGCGCTGTCGAACCTGGAGCCCGAAGCTGTGGAGCTCGCGCGGGCGCTCGCGGCGCTCGGGCTGACTCACCGCGACTTCGTCATGCTCCTTGCGGACGCTTCCGACCCCGGCGCCGCCCTCGCGGCGCGGGCGTTCGACGCCGGCCTGCTCGATCTCGACCGGGCAGTCCAAGGCGACGCGCCCGCGCCG
Source organism: Sorangium sp. So ce1153 (assembly GCF_051521595.1). Classification (NCBI taxonomy): domain Bacteria; kingdom Pseudomonadati; phylum Myxococcota; order Polyangiales; family Polyangiaceae; genus Sorangium; species Sorangium sp. So ce1153. Next base: position 7,561,205 of record NZ_CP150361.1, on the reverse strand, counting down.
GCGCTCCGCGCGCTCTCGCAGACTCCCGACGTGCGAAAGAGGCGCTCCGAGCTGCTCGAGTCGGTACGCAAGGCGGTCGTGAAGGGGGCAGATGTCTCCGTCGAGGCGGTCGGCCTCTGGGCCTCGGTCTCCGCCGCGCCACCGCGCGTCAGGATCGCGCAGGCTCGGGCCGACACCGCCACGCTCGGCTTCTTGATCGAGTCCCAGCTGCGCCGCCGCCAGAGCGCGACGGGATGGACGGAGCTCGCCAGCAAGGCGCTCGACCTCGGCGAGACGGGGGCGGCGGGCCTGTGGGCGCTGCGCTCCGCCAACAAATCCGTGTTCCCGGATCGCGCGCTCGTCGATGTCGCAGCCCGGCTCGTGGCGCTCCACGACGGGTACGGCGTGTTCATCAGTGCGAGGCTCGCCAGCCATTCCAGACCACAGCTCGATGCCATCATGGGGGTCGTTGCAGGCTTGTCCATCTTCCCCATCTACATGGCGCTGTCAGGCGGGCTAGCGCTCGTGGATCGGTTCTGGTTCCTTGCGTTGGGGGCGGGCGGTTTATGCACGTCGCTCTATTACCTCGTCAAACGCCGCCTCCTCGTCCGCGCGCTCCGGGAGCGTTCGAGTGGCGCAGCGACCGCGATGACCCGGCGCCTGCAGGCTGCGATCGACCTCGGTGCCAAGGGCCAGCCTGCGCTGGCGATGCCCGCGCTGACGGAGGCGCGCGCAGCGATCCGGGGCGAATTCGGCGAGAAACATCCTCTGTACCTGACGGCGCTGACGCATCTGGTCATGAACGCGGTGGATGCTGGCGAGTATGGCGTGGCCCTCTACTTCCTGGAAGAGACCCTCGGCCTCGAGGACCAAGCCGCCTGGGTCGCCCAGCCATCGTTCGCGGCGCTCATCGCGGAGCTGGCCGGTGTGCTCACGCGCCAAGGGAGCCCTGCGGAGGCCGAGGCGCTCCTGCGCAAGCTGCTCAGCATGGAGGGGGTCTCCTCCCAGGAAGAGCGCTCGACGTCGTCGTCGGCGAGCGCGCTCTCGAGCCTCGCCGCTCGCGCGTCGCGCGAGCGCGTGCAGATCTTCCTGGCCCGACCGGGGCCGCCTCCCGAGGTCGCGCCGGAGATCAAGAGCCGCGCCTTGCGCCACCTCGCCGAGGCGTTGTCTGCGCAGGGCCGGTACGACGAGGCTGAGAGCACCCTGGAGATCGCGCTGGAGCACGCCGCCCAAGGCCTTCCCGCGTCGCACCCGGAGCGGTGGCGCTCGCTGGCCGTCCTCGGACAGGTCCTTTCGCTCCAGCGCAGGGACGAGGCGGCGGAGAAGGCGCTACAGCAGGCGGCGCACCTCGCGCAGGCGGCCTTCGGCGAGCGGCACGTCGAGGCGGCGCGCGCGCTGCGAGAGCTCGCGCGGCTCAAGGCACGCCGGCGCGATCCTGACGCCTCGAGCCTCGCCCGGAAAGCGCTCGCGGCGTACGCGGAGTCTACGTGCGCCGCCGACGAGCGGGAGGCCGCGCAAAAAGAGCTTATCCCCATCTGTGAACAGGGCGGCGAGCAGGGCGAGGTGGGCGCGCCTCCCTCTGCCAACACGGCGGCCCTCTGAAGTAGAAAGTGCGCCCTCGCCAAGCGCTGCAACCGACCGGCGGCGCGAGCGCGCCCCGCGCCGAGGCGCAGAAGGTGCGCCCCTCGCCGCAGCGACTGCATTCCGCTCCCCCCGCAATTCGCGGCTTCCGCCGCGGGGCGCCGGCGCCCGCATCTTGGCATCAAAATTGATGCGGTTACGGCTATAGTGCGGCGGATGGAGGTCGGGCCATGAAGCCGGATGCGCCCGCAGCGGCCGCGGGCATCCCGGGAATAGGCGAGGTCTTCGCGCAGAGGTATCGCCTCGAGCGCAGCCTGGGTCACGGGTCCATGGGCGCCGTCTTCGCCGCGGAGCACGTCTCGCTCCGGCAGCGCGTCGCGGTCAAGTTCCTCCTCCCCAGGGCGAAGGACTTCCCGGGCGCGAGCGCCCGCTTCCTCCGCGAGGCGCGCGCCGCCGCGGCGATCCGGAGCGAGCACGTCGCCCGCGTCATCGACGTGGGCACCGCCGAGCTGGGCCTCCCGTACCTGGTCATGGAATACCTGCGCGGCCGCGACCTCCAGCAGGTGCTCGACGCGCGCGGCCCGCTGCCCGTCTCCGAGGCGGTCGACTACGTGCTCCAGAGCTGCGAGGCGGTCGCCGAGGCGCACGCGCGCGGCATCGTCCACCGCGACCTGAAGCCGGGGAACCTCTTCCTCACGACCGGCCAGAGCGGCGTCCCCCTCGTCAAGGTGCTCGACTTCGGCCTCTCCAAGGCGGCCGACGACAGCGTCGAGGAGACCGGCAAGCTCACGGCGTCCGAGATGATGCTCGGCTCCCCTTGCTACATGTCGCCCGAGCAGGTGCGCAGCACGAAGGACGTCGATGCCCGCACCGACGTCTGGTCGCTCGGGATCATCCTCTACCAGCTCCTCACCGCGCGCTTCCCCTTCGACGCGCCCTCCATCTCGGCGCTCTTCGTGGCCATCGTCACCGAGCCGGCCACGCCCCCGCGGGTGCACCGGTGGGAGCTGCCCGTCCACCTGGAGGAAGTCATCCTGCGCTGCCTGGAGAAGGACGTGCAGCGGCGCATCCAGAGCGTCGTGGAGCTGTCGCGCGCGCTCGCCCCGTACGGCACGGAGCACTCCGCGCGCGCCCTCGACCAGATCGAGGCGATCGCCGCGGGCAAGGCCTTCCCGTCGCTGCCGCCCCCGTCGTCGCCCGCGACGCCCGCGACGCCCCCGTACGACCCCGCCGCGATCACCGTCCCGGCCGACAGGATGGTCCGGAAGGGCGCCTCGTCGACCTGGCCGCACCTGGACGCCGACGACGAGCCCGAGGGAAGGCAGAGCCGCCGCGCCACCGTGGCCGCCCCTCACAGCGGTGATCTCGTGATGACCCTGCCCAGCCCGGGCACGGTCGTCGAGCCCCTCCACGGCCCCGGCTCTGCGCCGGTCGAGCACAGCTCGGTCCCGGCCTTCGCGCGCAGCTCGGTCCCGGTCTCCAGCGACGAGGGCCCGACGCTGACGATGGCCAGCGACGAGGGCCCGACGCTGACGATGGCGCGCGAGGACGGCCCGACGCTGAAGATGGCGCGCGAGGACGGCCCCACGCTGAAGATGGCGCGCGGAGACGGCCCCAGGCTGCCGCTGGCGTACCGGCTGTTGCAGCAGCGCTCCGAGGTCGAGGAGACCGCCGGGAGCGTGCCGGTCGTCACCGAGCGCGGCCTCGGCCAGCAGAGCTCCCTCATGCTGCGCAAGCGCCGCCGCACGGCCGCGCGGATCGCGGCGGGCGCCGTCCTGACCGCGGTGGTCGCGGTCGGGGCGACGCTCTGGTCCCGGAGCGCCGCGAGGTCCCCGGAGGTCGTCCTGAGGTCCGGCCAGCCCCCGCAGGCCTCCGCCCAGGCCTCCTCGCTCACCCCCGCCGCGCCGCCGGGCTCCCCGGCGCCCGGCGTCGCGGCGGGCCCGGAGGCGTCGGCGCTGCCGGCCGAGCCCGCCCCCACCGGCCCGGTGACCGCGGAGCCGGGCGGCGAGCACGCGGCGCCCGCCGCGCCCGAGGCGCCCCACGGCTCCCGGCCGAGCGGGTCGGCGCGCGAGGCGTCGCAGCCCGTGCCGGTCACGCCGGTAGCCCCAGCGCGTCCGGCCGCCGCGCCGCACGGCGCCGCCCGCCCGCTCAAGGCGCCGGCGCCCTCCCAAGATCCCATGCCCCCGCTCCGCGACGACAGGTAGACAGACCGGCGCATGGCGAAGAAGAAGCTCTCGGCCCGCGCCGCCCGGCGCGCAGGCGATCGCGACGCGGAGAAGCTCACCCGCGACCTCGAGCGGCTCGCGCTCCTCGAGCCGGGCCACACCCCGGGGCGAGCCATCGCGCTCGACTCCCCGTCGCAGGTCGAGGTGGCCGCGCGATCCGTCCCGTGCCCGCGCTGCCGCGGCGCCCTCCGCGTCCAGGACCACACGGCCGAGACGCTCGAAGGGGCGCGCCTCCGCGTCGCGCAGGTCGTCTGCGTCGCGTGCGGCGCGGGCCGGCGGCTCTACTTCCGGCTCGGCGGCGCCGTCCTCAACTGAGGCGCTCTCCCGTCACCCCTCAGTACCGCGGGACGCTCTCGTCGATGTGGATCGACCACGCGTCGATGCCGCCCTGGAGCGAGGCGACGCGCTCGTGGCCGAGCTTCTCGAGGATCGCGGCCGCCGACAGGCTCCGGACGCCGTGATGGCAGTACGCGACGATCAGCGCGCCCTCCCCGGGCGCGACCTCGTCCGCGCGCTCCGTGAGCTCGTTCAGCGGGATCAGCGTGCTGCCGGGCAGCGCCGCGGCGTCGTGCTCGGCGGGCGTGCGCACGTCGAGGAGGTACACGGGCTCACCCGCCTTCAGCTTCAGGAAGAGCTCTTTCACCGAAATCTGCTGGACCATGGACTGCTCGCGATCTCGCCCGCAACGGCGCTGTCGGCGATGGATGTAAAGGCCTTTACCTATCCAAAGATCTTCCCCGGAACAACCGCCTCTCATCCCCCCGTACGCCCCCTGACGAGCGCCGCGATCACCCCGACGAGCACCGCCGGGTCCAGCGGCTTGGCCACGTGCGCCTGGTACCCTGCGCCGAGCGCCCGCGCCTTGTCCTCGGCCCGCGCCAGCGCGCTCAGCGCGACGGCCGGCGTCGCCCCGCCGCGCTCGGCGCCGAGGGCCCGCACCTTGCGGATGAGCTGGAACCCGTCCTCGCCCGGCATCCCGAGGTCGCTCACGAGGACGTCGGGCCGCTCCCGCGCCAGGGCCGCCAGCGCCTCGGCCGCCGACTCCACCGTCGTGACCTTGGCCCCGCACTCCTCGAGCACGCGCTGCGCCACCTCGCGCGCGTCGGGCTGGTCGTCGACCACGAGCACCCGCACGCCCGTGAGATCCGCGCCCGGGTAGTCGGACAGCGCCTCGGCGCGCTCCTCGCCGGGCGGCTCCGTCGCGCTGCGCGCCTCCGTCGAGACGCCGGCGAGCGGCAGCCGCACCGTGAACGTGGCCCCCTGGCCCTCGCCCCCGCTCGCGACCTCCACCGTGCCGCCGTGCAGCTCGACCAGGTGCTTCACGATCGAGAGCCCGATGCCGAGCCCGCCGTACTTCCTCGTCGAGGACGCGTCCGCCTGCCGGAAGCGCTCGAACAGGTGCGGGAGGAACTGCGGGGCGATGCCGGCGCCCGTGTCGGTCACCGACACCTCGGCGAACGCGCCCGCGCGCCGCAGCGCGATGTCGATCCGCCCGCCCGCCGGCGTGAACTTCACGGCGTTCGACAGGAGGTTCCAGACGACCTGCTGGATCCGGGCGGGATCGCCCCGCAGCGCGCTCGCCTCGGGATCGACGCTGGAGGCGAGCGCGATCCCCTTGGCCTCGGCCGCGAGCTTGATCGACTCGATCGCGCTCTGGATGACCACCGGCAGGTCGACCGGCAGGACGTCGAGCCGCAGCTTCCCCGAGACGATCCGGCTCATGTCGAGCAGCTCGGAGACCATGTCGGACTGGAGCCGCGCGTTGCGCTCGATGACCTCGAGCCCCCGCGCGAGCGTCTGCGGCTCCTGCGTCCGGCTCCGCAGGATGCGCGCCCAGCCCAGGATGGCGTTGATCGGCGAGCGCAGCTCGTGCGAGAGCGTCGCGACGAAGTCGTCCTTGACCCGGCTCACGCGCTCCGCCTCGTCGCGGGCGGCGCGCTCGCTCTCGAGCAGCTTCTGGCGCTCCTCCTCGGCCTCGCGCTCCGCGGTGACTTCCTCGCAGATCCCCAGGAACGACTCCACCGAGCCGTCCGGCTCGAGCTCGGGGATGTAGCGCGTCCGGTACCGCCGCTCGCCCATGGCGAACTCGATCCGCTGCTGCTTCCCCGTCGCCCTCGCCTCGCGGCACGCGGCCTCGCTGGCGTCGCACATGTCCTCCGGGAGCCCGGTCTCGGCGCCCGTCCTGCCGAGGTAGTGCTCGGGCGGCATCCCCGTCATCGCCTCGACGGAGGCGGTCACGAACAGGCAGCGCATCTCCCTGTCGAGCCGGAAGATCACGTCGGGCAGGTTCGCCATCAGCGACGCGAGCTGCCGCTCGCGCCGGCGGAGCTCGTCCTCGAGGCGCTCGCGCTCGGCGAGCACCCGCTGGGCGTCCGAGAGCGCGGCGCTGAGCTGGCGCTCGCTCTCGCGCAGCGCCTCCTCCGTGCGCTTCTGGCGGCTGATGTCCAGGCAGAGGCCGATCCAGGAGGTGATCTCGCCCCGCGCGTCGCGGACCGGCACACACCGGTTGAGGGTGGGGTGGGCGGCGCCATCGGCGCCGAGATAGCGGAGCTCTTCCTCGAACGGCTCACCCGCCCGCCAGCGCTGCTCGAGGCCCGCCACCTTGTGCCGGTCGTCGGGGTGGAGCGTGTCGACCCACCCGTACCCCGAGCACTGCTCCTCGGTGATCCCGGCCATCCGGAGGAACGCCTGGCTCGCATAGAGGTTCCGGCCCTCGGTGTCGCCGACCCAGATGCCGTAATCGATGGATTCCCCGATGGTGCGGAAGATCCGCTCGCTCTGCCGGAACGCCTCCTCGGTTCGCCGGAGCGCCGTCATGTCGAGCGCCAGCACGAAGCCGCCGTCCTCGAACCGCCCCCCGGGCAGCAGACAGCCGCTCACAAGCATCTTGATCCGGGTGCCGTCGGGCAGCGCATACGTCCTTTCGAAGGGCGTGAACGTCCACCCGCTCGCCATCAGCTCCGCGAGGGCGCGGGCGTCGTCGGGGCGCTCCTCTGCCAGCATCTCGGAATCCCAGCGGACCAGGCCGGCCGCGAGCTCCTCCCGCGTCTGGCCCACGAGCCGCAGATAGGCGTCGTTCGCCTCGATGATGCGGCCGTCTGGCATCCAGAACGCCATCGGGGCCAGGTTGCTGTAGAAGACGCCCCGCAGCCTGGCCTCGCTCGCCGGCAATGCCCCCTCCGCCTCCGGCGACGCCCGCTCCGCCGGCCCCGTCTGCCCATCGCCGCGGCCAGGTACGGTGACCTCCTCGACGAACACCACCGCCCGATAAGGCCGCTCGGAGGCATCGCGGACGAAGACGCCCGTCATCCGGAGCCGGCGGACGCCGCCGTCCTTGCAGCGACAGCGCATCGCGAGCGTGAGCTCCTCCGCGCCGGCCTCGATCTGCGCGCGCCACGCGGCCATCGCGGAAGGCCGGTCCTCCGGCAGCGCCAGGTCCGGCAGCCTCCTTTGCAGCAGCTCGCCCTCGGCGTAGCCCAGCAGCCGGCAGAGGGCGCCGCTGGCGCGCACGAGCCGCCCGCTCGACGCGTCGATCTGCGCGCTCCCCCTGCCCGGTGCGCGCGTCGCCCAGGTTGGCTCTTCCGCGAACTCCCCCATGCCCGCCCGTCCCGAGTTTCCGGCCGCCAGCCGCCCACGTGCCCCCCACGGACGTGTGCGCGCGGTGCCCCCTGTTTCGTCCGGTCACGCTATCACGATCGCGTGACGGTGCGGATCGCATGGCGGCCGGATCGGGCCCTCGCTCCGTGCGCAGCTCGGCTCGCTGTCTCCTTCCCCGCGTCTGTGGTCCCCCGGAGTCGGTTCCGTCCGGAGCCGCGCCGGGCCGCGGCCATCCGGCCGGGACATCGCGGAGTTTGCTTGCATTTTTCCCAGGAACCAGGCTTCTGCAAGGGGCGCCCCCGGAGGGCGTCCGCCAGCCGCCATGGACCTCGCCGCCGCACCGCTCTTCGCTCGCCTCCCGCCGTCGCCCCACGACTTCACCGCCGACGACCTCCTGAACGGCTTCCTCGACTACGTCGCCGAGCGGGGACTCGAGCTCTACCCGGCGCAGGAGGAGGCGATCCTCGAGATCTTCGGCGGCAAGAACGTGATCCTCAACACCCCGACCGGCTCGGGCAAGTCGCTCGTCGCGTCGGCCATGCACTTCAAGGCGATGGCCGAGGGGATGAAGTCCTACTACACGTGCCCGATCAAGGCGCTCGTCAGCGAGAAGTTCTTCTCCCTGTGCAACGACTTCGGCCCGGAGAACGTGGGCATGTTGACGGGCGACGCGTCGGTGAACCGCGACGCGCCGATCATCTGCTGCACCGCGGAGATCCTCTCGAACATCGCGCTCCGCGAGGGCGATAAAGCGCTCTGCGACTACGTGATCATGGACGAGTTCCACTACTACTCGGACCGCGATCGCGGCGCGGCGTGGCAGATCCCGCTGCTCACGCTGCCGCAGGCGAGGTTCTTGCTCATGAGCGCCACGCTCGGAGGCACCGAGTTCTTCCAGGAGGAGATCACGAGGCTCACCGGGGAGCAGACCGCGGTGATCAAGTCGACCGTGCGCCCGGTGCCGCTCGACTACGAGTACCGCGAGACGCCGCTCCACGAGACCGTGGCGACCCTCGTGAAGACCGGCAAGGCGCCGATCTACATCGTGAGCTTCACGCAGCGGGCCTGCGCCGAGGAGGCGCAGAACCTGATGAGCCAGGACTACTGCACCAAGGAGGAGAAACGCGCGATCACCGCCGCCCTCGCCGGGGTGAAGTTCTCGAGCCCCTACGGCCGCGAGGTGCAGCGCTTCCTCAAGCACGGCATCGGGCTGCACCACGCCGGGCTCCTGCCGAAGTACCGGCTCCTCGTCGAGAAGCTGGCCCAGCAGGGGCACCTCAAGATCATCTGCGGGACGGACACGCTCGGCGTCGGCGTCAACATCCCGATCCGCACGGTGCTCTTCACGAAGCTCTGCAAGTTCGACGGCGAGAAGACGGCGATCCTGAGCATGCGCGACTTCCAGCAGATCAGCGGGCGCGCCGGGCGGAAGGGGTACGACACGCAGGGGAGCGTCGTGGCGCAGGCGCCGGAGCACGTCATCGAGAACATGCGGCTCGACGCGAAGGCGGGGAACGACCCGGCCAAGAAGCGGAAGATCGTCAGGAAGAAGCCGCCGGAGAAGGGGTATGTGCACTGGGACCGGCCGACGTTCGAGCGCCTGATCCAGTCGCCGCCCGAGCCGCTCGTGTCGCGGTTCCAGGTCACGCACGGGATGCTGGTCAACGTGCTCGGGCGCGAGGAGGGCGGGTGTCTGGCGCTGAAGCGGCTGATTCGCAGCACCCATGACCGGCCCGCGGTCCGGCGCCAGCACGGCAGGACAGCGATGCTCCTCTTCCGCTCCCTCGTGGAGGCGCGCATCATCGAGTTCGTCCCGAAGGAAGATGGTCCGGGCAAGCGCATCCGCATCAACGCGGATCTCCAGGAGGATTTCTCCCTCAACCACGCGCTCTCGCTCTACGTCCTCGAGACCGTGGGCAAGCTGGATCCCGAGAGCGGCACGTATCCGCTCGACCTCCTGACCCTGGTCGAGTCGATCCTCGAGAACCCCGACCTCATCCTGCAAAAGCAGCTCGATCGACTGAAGACCGAGAAGCTCGGGGAGCTCAAGGCGGCTGGCGTGGAGTACGAGCAACGGATGGAGGAGCTCGAGAAGCTCGATTATCCGAAGCCGAACGCGGAGTTCATCTACGGCACGTTCAACGACTACGCGCGGCGGCACCCGTGGGTCGGGCAGGAGAACATCCGGCCGAAGGGCGTCGCGCGCGAGATGTACGAGCAGTACCTGTCGTTCAGCGAGTTCATCCGCGAGTACAACCTGGAGCGGGCGGAGGGGCTGCTGCTCCGGTACGTCTCGGAGGTGTACAAGGCGCTCGTCCAGACGGTCCCCGACTACGCGAAGGACAGCGACACGAACGACATGATCGCCTATTTCCGGGCGCTCATCCGCGGCGTGGACTCGAGCCTGCTCGACGAGTGGGAGAAGCTGCGCGACCCGTCGTACCAGCCGCGCGCCGGGGCCCCGGGCGGCGCCGTCGAGCCGGGCGCGTTCGACATCACCCGCAACGCCAAGGACTTCACCGTGCTCGTCAGGAACGAGCTGTTCTTCTTCCTGCGCGCGCTGTCCCGCCGCGACTACGAGGTCGCCGTCGAGATGGTGGAGGGGGAGGAGGCGCCCTGGACCGCGGAGCGGCTCGACGAGGCGCTGCGCCCCTATTACGCGGAGCACGCGGCGATCCGCACCGACCCGGCGGCCCGGAGCCCGAGCAACACGATCATCCACCCCGCCGAGGACGGCGGCTCCTGGACGGTGGAGCAGATCATCGCCGATCCGGAGGACGACAACGACTGGATGCTCGACTGTAAGGTGGATCTCGAGCGCTCCCGCGACGCCGGCCGGCCGGTCATCGTGCTGCGGCGCATCGCGAGCTGAGCGGCGCGAGCGCGGGAGACGCCGCGAGACGCCGCGAGACGCCGCGAGACGCGGCGGATACGATGCGCAGCAGAGGGGTGATCCGATGAGCGTCTCGGAGGCGTTCCGGCGCAACAACGTTCGCGTCGTGGGGCAGGGGGATCGGACGGTGGTGCTCGCGCACGGCTTCGGCACCGACCAGAGCGCGTGGCGGCACCAGGAGGCGGCGCTCGCGAGGACGCACCGCGTGGTCCTGTTCGATCACGTCGGCGCGGGCGGGTCGGACCTGTCGGCCTACAGCCCGCAGCGGTACCGGAGCCTGCACAGCTACAGCGCCGACCTGCTGGAGCTGCTCGCCGAGGTCTCCCCGGACGCGCCCGTGGATTACGTCGGCCACTCGATGAGCGGCATGATCGGCCTGCTCGCCGGGATCGCGGAGCCCGCGCGCTTCCGGTCGATGGCCTTCATCGACGCCTCGCCCTGCTACGTCGACGGCGACGGGTACGTCGGCGGCTTCTCCAAGGCGGGCATCGACGGGTTCCTCGAGGCGATGGCGTCGAACTACCACGCGTGGGTGAGCGGGTTCGCCGGGCTCGCGGTGCGGAACCCCGAGCGGCCGGAGCTCGCCGAGGAGTTCGCGCGGGGCCTCGCCGCGATCCGGCCGGACATCGCGCTGTCGGTGGCCCGCCTGATCTGGAACGCGGATCACCGGGGGGACCTCGCCGCGCTGACCGTGCCCACGCTCATCGTCCAGGCGCAGGACGACATCGCGGTGCCGGTCTCCGTGGGCCAGCACCTGGCCGACAACATCCCCGGCGCGAGGCTCGCCTTGATCGACGGCTACGGGCACGTCCCCCACATGAGCGCGCCCGCCGCCGTCAACGAGGCGCTGCGCCGGTTCCTCGGCTGAGCCGGCGGCGGTGGACTTCACCCTGGCGATCCAGCGGGTGCTCGCGGCCCTCACGCGGGCCTCGGCCGAGGGGGACGCGGACGCGGCGCTGCGGCGCGTGATCCCCGTCGTGCGCGACGCGGCGGGCGCGGACGCGGCGCTCGCGCTGCGGCGGGTCGACGAGGTCACCGCGGAGGTGATCGCGGGCGATCCGCGCGGCGTCCTCCCGGACGGCATCACGACGCCGGCGCTCTTCGCGGGCGCGATCGAGCTCGGCCAGGCCGTGTACCGGGATACGAGCGCGCTCGGCGCGATCCCGCGGCCGCTGCGCGGCGCGACGGCGGTCCTGCCCTGGTCGCGCGTCGGCGGCATCGACGGGGCGCTGGTGCTCGTGCGCCGCGCGGACGCGCCGTTCACCGGCGAGGAGCGGGGCTTCCTCGAGGCGCTGCCGGGCCTCCTGCACGCGCTCGTCCACCTGCACGGGCAGGCGCTGCGCGCCGACGCGCTGCACGCGCGCTTCGAGGCGATCGTGCAGACGGTCCCGCACGGGCTCGTGTTCCTCGACGAGTGGGGCTCGGAGGCGTGGGTGAACAGCGCGGCCGCGGCGCTGCTCGGCGTGCCCACCGGGGTCGTGCGCCTCCCCGAGGTCGCGCGCGCGATGGCGAACCTGCGCGCGCGGGCCGACAACCACGCGCAGATCCAGCGCGAGGCCGCCGCCGCCTTCTCGCGGTCCGACGCGGAGCTCAGGGACTGGCGGTGGATCTTCTCGGGGCCGCCGCGCCGGGCGCTCAGCGTCGCCATCACGCCGACCAGCGTGCGCGGCGAGCGGGGGCGCCTGTGGCTGTTCATGGACGTGACCGCCGAGCACTTCGCGCAGGCGGAGCTCCGCGAGAAGAACGCCGCCCTCTCGGCGGCGCGCGAGGCCGCCGACGCGGCGAACGAGTCCAAGTCGCGCTTCCTCGCGAGCATGAGCCACGAGATCAGGACGCCCATGAACGGCGTGCTCGGCATGACCGGGCTGCTCCTCGACACGCCGCTCACGGCCGAGCAGCGCGACCTCGTCGAGACGCTCCGGACGAGCGGCGACGCGCTGCTCGCGATCGTCGACGATATCCTCGATTTCTCGAAGATCGAGGCGGGGCTGCTCGAGCTGGAGAGCCGGCCGCTCGAGCTGCGCGCGTGCGTCGAGGAGGCGCTCGATCTGCTCGCCCCGAGGGCCGCCAGCAAGGGGATCGAGCTCGGGATCGCGGTCGCGCCCGACGTCCCCGCCGCCGTGTACGGCGACGCGACGCGGCTGCGGCAGATCCTCGTGAACCTCGTGGGGAACGCGGTCAAGTTCACGCAGCGGGGCGAGGTGACGGTCGAGGTGTCGCTGCTCGACGCGGCCGCGCTCGCCGGCGCGGCCGCGGACCCGTCGCGCGGGCCGGCGCGCGCGATCCACCTCCAGGTGCGCGACACGGGGATCGGGATCCCGGCCGACCGGATGGACCGGCTGTTCCGCGCCTTCAGCCAGGCCGACGCGTCGGTCGCGCGCAGCCACGGCGGCACGGGCCTCGGCCTCGCGATCACGAAGCGGCTCGTCGAGCTCATGGGCGGCCGGGTGTGGGCCGAGAGCACCCCGGGCGTCGGCTCGACGTTCCACGCGGTCATCGCCGCGCAGCCCGCCCCGGATCCGCCTTCCCCGCGGTCCGCGAGGCCGTCAGGGCTCGACCCGGCGCTCGGCCGGGAGGCGCCGCTCGCGATCCTCGTCGCGGACGACAACGTCGTGAACCAGAAGGTCGCCTGCCTCCTGCTCGAGCGCCTCGGGTACCGGGCCGACGTCGTCGCGAGCGGGCTCGAGGTGCTGCGGGCGCTCGAGCGGCGGCGCTACGACGTGATCCTGATGGACGTGCAGATGCCGGAGCTCGACGGGCTCGAGGCGACCCGGAGGATCCGCGCCCTGCCGGCGGACGCCCACGGCCGGCCGCGCGTGGTCGCGTTCACGGCGAACGTGATGGCCGACGACCGCGATCGCTGCCGGGAGGCGGGCATGGACGACTTCCTCGCGAAGCCGATCCAGATCGACCACCTCGTGGCGGTGCTCCGCCGCGCGGCCGACGCGGCGAAGGCGGCGGGGCGCGCCGCGGCCGAGGCCGCCCCCGAGCCGGCGCCCGCGCCTCCGGTCGACCCCGAGACGCTGGCGGCGCTGCGCAGCATCATCGACGGCCCCGGCGAGCTCGCGGGGCTGATCGACCTGCACCTCGGGACCGCGCGCGAGCTCCTCGTCGCCATGCGCGCGGCGCTCGAGCGCGGGGACGCGGACGCGCTGGCCGCCGCCGCCCACCAGCTCAAGGGGAGCAGCGCCCAGTTCGGCGCGTTCGCCGTGTCGGCGCGCTGCGACGCGCTCGCGCGCGCCGCGCGCGCGGATCTCGCGGGGCAGGCCCCCGAGCGCCTCGCCGCGCTGGAGTCCGCGTGCGCGCGCGCCCACGCAGCGCTGGAGTCGGAGCGGGGCGCGTGAGCCGCGGCGGGAGGCTTTGAACCGTCCACGCACCATCCATGGTCTGTCGAACGTGCGGATATCGGGGAACTCCGGTCGAGCTTTACCTCGGAAGGTGAGGGGCGGGCCCGCGGCGCGCGGCGCGCGGCAGCTCGTCGCCTCCCACCCGCGCCATCAGCCCACGCGAGGCGCAGAACCGGATCGCGGAGCGCGCCGCTGCGTCGCTCACCCCGAGCGCGCAGAGCTCTGCACAGAGATCCGAGGCGCGGCGTGGCCTGGTGGCGAGGTCGCGGAGGAGCGCCAGATCGAGGGAGCCCAGGTAGCGCACGAGACCGCCGTCCGCGAGGACCCAGGCCTCCCGCTCCACCACGAACCCCGCCTCCACGAGGCCAGCGCGGCGTGACGAGCCGCAGAACTCCACCCAGTCGCCCGGAGCAATGTCGATCTCGGGAGAGCGCTCGTCCAGGTCGGGGCCGCCTCGGAGCCGCGCAAGCGACCGTTCGTGACGCGCGCGCGCTCCGTCGATCAGGTCCCGGTAATACTCGGCGGCAATGGATGGCATGGGCCCCGCGAAGCCCGAGTCGCGCCTCCATGTGTCGAGGACCGCGGCGGCCGCCAAGGCGCTCTGCAGCGCGAAGCGGATGCCCTGACCGGCCACAGGATCATACGCCAGGGCGGCGTCGCCTACCGCGATCGTTCGACCCCGGACCGGCGCGGACGACCACTGCACAGACGCAGCGCGGTAGCCGCTCTGCACCAGCTCGGCGCCCTCCAGCCCGAGCGCGCGCGCCACGACCCGTACCCCCGGCGGCTCGGCCGCGGAAGGGTAGACGGCCGCCGCGGTGCACCGGCCAGGGTGGTCGAGCCGGTAGGCTGCGCCCTCGCCGACCCGCACCACACGGCCGCGCCCGGGGACCGCCGACCCGGGCGCGTCGAAGAGGCATGCCGTGAACGGCGTGGCGTGGCGCACCGGCCTCCCGAAGAAGGCCGCGCGGCCCGTCGCGTCGACCGCCGCGTCGCCCTTGATGATCTCGCCCGCCACGTCGGCGCGTACGCCGTGCGTCTCCTCGCGGAGTGGACCGGCTCGACCTTGCCGGAGCGCCGCCCCCCGTGACATGGCCTCAGCGCGGAGCGAGGCGGCGAGCGCCTCGCGCTCCACGTGCAGGAACCAGCCTTCCGCGACGCGCACCGCCCGCTCGTCCCAGGCGTTGTCGAACCCGCGCACCGGCACCGCGCCCGCGCGCCGCGTCGCCTCGAGCAGACCAAGCTCGGAGAGCAGCCGTATCGCCGGCTCCGGGATGGCCTCCACCGAGTCTCCCCGTGGCCTGACCGGGAGGTCAACGAGGGTGACCGCCATGCCGCGCGTGCGGAGCAGGATCGCGAGCAGACACCCGCTCGCGCCCGCGCCGACGACGACGACGTGCCCCGCGCGGCTCATTTCTGCGGGAAGAAGGGGACGCCCACTCCCTTTCGCGCGAGCGCCTCGGCGGCCTCATCGAGCTTGTGCATGAGCTCGCGCGCCCTCACGACGTCCGCGGCCTGCTCGAGGTCGCCGCTCTCGTAGGCGGCTTGAAGGCTCGATTTGATCTTTGCGTAGATCTCGAGCGCCGTCGCTACGTTGGGGTCCGCCGGGGAGCCAAGCTCGATGTCGCGCAGGTAGGGCGTGTACTTCCCGTAGCGGTTGAGCGTCTGCTGCACGCGCCGGAACCGGCTGTAATGCTCCTCTCCATCCGTGACGATGCGTGAGGCGAGCTGGTAGAGGGAGCTCGGGTAACCTGATCGCAAGGTGGCGACCACGCGCGCATAGCGGCCGTCGATGTAGCCGCTCGGGAGCTCGACGTCGACGAAGGTCTTGAGCACGGCCGGCAGGAGCGGCATGAGCTCCGCCGGCCGCGTCGAGAGGGGGCCGGCCCCAGGGATCTCGCGGCCGGGCTCGACGACCGGCGGGCGCCGCTTGATGAGGCCTGCCTCCGCGAGCTCCCAGAGGAGCTGGTTCACCCAGCGCATGTGCTGCATCTCGCTCACGGCGATGATGAGGATCTCGCGGCGCACGAAGTAGACATCCTCCTTGAGCGTCGGCCAGGAGTCCGCGACCGTCACCTCCTCGGGCTGGAGGACGCTGTAGCGTGCGTAGAGGTACATCAGGGCGAGCACGTGCTCGAGCTGCGCGAGCTTCTCGAGCTCATCCGCGAGCTCTTCTGGGCTCCTGTACGGGTTCGCTGTGTCGTGGATGCGCGGGTCGTAGACGCTCCCGATCTCGCGCCCCTCGAGCACGACGGCGAGCTCCTGCCAGCGCTCGTTGATCTCGTAGTGAGAGATCTGAAACGGCCTGTCTGCGCGCTGGGTCGGCGACGCCACGGCGGAGCGGGCGAACGCGCGGTCCGCTCGCTGCCAGTCGACGCGCGTCCCGGCGCGCGCAGGGTCGTCCGGATAGCCGCTCGGCAGGGGCACCTCGGTCCGCGGCGACTCGCCGAGCACGATGTCCGGGTGGTTGGATGCCCAGTACGTGCACGCGCAGTCACGAAAGTCGTGGCTCCAAGGGGAACAGAGGCTCTGCGTCAGCTCCCCGGGCTGGAGGGCGAGGCTGATGACGCCCGTGCCGGGGCTCGTGAAGCGCCTGCGCCATCCGGCGAGCTCCTCGCGCCCGGGTGCGGCTCCCGCCGGCGGCGCGGCGCGCCGCTCGAGCACGATGTCCACCTCCGCGGGCTCGAGCCCCCGTACGAGGCGCCACACAACCATCCCATCAAGGGGCACGCCGTCCTCGTCGCTGAGCCGGATGCGACGTCCACCCTGGACAATCTTCGAGAGATAGAAGGGGCCGCTCCCCGCGCTGTCCAGCGATCCGAGCTTCGCCGCCAGCGCGCGCGCTCGCTCGGCGTAGCGCGGGTCGCTCGTCCGGAGCTCCGGGTCGGTCGTGTCCACCGCGACGAGCAGCGCGCCCCTGCGGGGGATGTTCGGGGCCACTTCCTGCGAGACGAAATCGAAGACGAGACCGGGGAAGAAGCGGCGATCGAGGTTCCTGTGATCGTACTCGAGGCCCGGATAGCAGTTGCCGACGCCGCTCTCCGGGCGCGTCACGGGCGGGTTGCCAGGGACCGAGTACGCCGCGAGCGCGGTGAGGTTACGCGGGATGATCTTGTTGGTCATGGGCACCGTCCTCCGCTCGACCGAGCGCGCTCGGGAGCGATGAGAGCACGTTGTCGTAGGTACGAATGCAGTACGAGAGCCAGCCGCGAATGTAATCGCAGCCTGCGCGTCCATGGTCGACGACCTCGGCGTGGCAGCCGCCGCCGCAGAGGTAGCGCGCCCAGCAAGAGCGACAGGGCTCCTGCCGATCCACGAGCCGCTCCTCGATGAACCGCCGGCGCGCAGCCGCGCTCGGCCCGGTCCCGGCGTCGCCGAGCGCGAATCGATCGTCGTCGATCGTGCGGTGGCACGTGTAATAGGCGCCCTTCGCGTTGACCGAGACGTAGTTGAGCGCCGAGCCGCATGGCAGAGCCTTGCACGCGCCCGCGTGGATTTCCTTGAGCGCGATGCCGAGGTTCGACAGCTGGAGGTGCCGCGGCCCCCGGCCCGCGCGGAGCCGCGCGAGATCCTCCTCGGCGGCGCGGATCAGCTCGCGGAGGAGCACCGGCCAGTCGTCGCCGCGCAGCGCGAGTCCGGGGTCGCGCGACGTGCGCGCCGGGCTCACGCCTACCTCGAGGAAGCCGCGCTCGGTGAGGCTCCGGACGCGCTCGGCCACCCCGAGATCGAGCCGCGTGACGGTGCTGCGCGCCACGACGCGGGCGGCTCCTGGATCGCGCAGCAGCGGTGTGATCCGCTGGAGGGCTCGCTCGGAGCTGCCGCCCTCGCCCCCGCGGCGAGGCCGTTGAACATCGTTCACCGAGGCAGCGCCGTCGATGCTGACCGAGACAGAGAACGCGTTGTCGCGGAGCAGCTCGACGTCCGCCGGCTCGATCAGGGTGCCGTTCGTCGTGATCGAGAACGCCACGGCGATGCCCCGCGTCGCGGCGCGGCGCCTCGCGTGCTCCACGCTCCGGTGCACGAGGCGCCGGTGAAGGAACGGCTCGCCGCCCATGAAACCCACGGTCACGCGCGGGCTGCTCGCCTCATCGATGAGCCGGTCGATGGTGCGGAACGCCACCTCCTCGGACATGAGGCGCGCGTCGCCCCCGAACTTCCCCTCGTCGGCGTAACAGTAACCGCAAGCGAGGTTGCATGCCTGGGCGACGTTGAGCGTGACGGCGTTGGGCGCTCCGGTCGCCGGCACCTCGTCGAGGCGCAGCGAGCGCCGCGCGAGCGCCGCGGCGGCGCGGAGCTCCGTGCCGGCGCCCTCGTCGCCCCGCTCGAGACGCGCGCGCATCTCCTCGCTGATCTCGTAGATCTGCGCGCCTTCGACGACGAACACGAGCGGCGGGTCCCCGGGGATCAGGTGCCACGAGGGCGCCGGCCCGGAGGGCCCCGGGAGCGATGCGTCGCCGGGAGCGACGGCGCTCGGGGCGGCGCCCTCGCGGAAGATGGGCAGCGCGATCACCCTCCGCTCCCGGAGGGGCCGCTCGTGCCCCGGCGCGTCCTCTCGGCCATGAGCGCATGGATGCGGTTCCGTAGCGGCGTCATCACCGGCGGGCTCGCCGCCGGCACGGGCGCCGCGTCAGCCGCCGGGGCCGCCTGCGGTCCCCTCACCCCGTCGTCGGGGGGCTCAGCCGCTCCAGTCACTTGTTTCGTCACGAGCGGCTGGAGCGACTGGAGCGCCTCGACGTAGCTCATGAGCTCCGCGTACTGCCGGTGCGTGAGCGAGAGCGCTGTCGCATCGGAGTCGCGCATATAGGGGGGCATCCGCATGTCGTGCGCTGTATCGCGGCGGACGCGCGGATCGCGGAACCGCGGGTCAGGGGTCTCCGCCGGCTGCTCGCCCAGCTCGCGGAACCGGGCGTACGGGGGGCGGACCAGGTAGCCGACGCGCGGGCCGAAGGTGCGCAGGAGATCGGTGAGGGCTTCCAGCTCGGCGAGGGGCGCGTGGGCCAGCGCGACGAGATCTGTATAGGCCAGCGGGTTCTGCCCTCCTCTCGCCACGGACTTGCCGTCGCCGATGAGGTCAACGATCTTCGCGCTCGCGTACTGCTTCCCCGGCCTGCCGTCGACCGTGTTCTCGGCGGAGGTCATGCTGCCCTGATCGGTGAGCGGCAGATCGCCCACGCGCTGCGTCGGGTCCGCGAGGAGAAAGCCCTGATTGTCGCTGAGACCCCTGGCCCGGATGGCGTCCAGGTTGAGCAGGCTCACCGTCTCGAAGACGCGCGCGAACAGGTCCGCGATCGCCTCCTGCGGGACGGGCGCCGAGGGGCCGTCGGGCGTCGCGATCTGTCGGGGGTCGCTGTCGGCGGTCGCGTCGAACGGGATGTCGCGATCCGTGAGGTCGTCCGCCAGCGAGAAGAAAGGCCTCCTGTCCGGCGCGAAATCCGGTGGCCCGATGCAGACGCGGGCCTGCGCCACATGCCTCACGCCGCCGACGACGACCATCGCCTGGACGATGCCGTCGCACGTGTCATCAACGACTCCCCACGAGAGGTTCGAGCCCTCGTCGGCTCCATCGTAGGTGTCGAACGGCTCGGGGTTATTGTATGTCGAGTAATCGGCGTTGTATCGCATCCAGCTGGCCTGCGGATTCAGGATGCGGTTCTCGGGGCGGACGATCTCGTAGACGCGTCCGCTGGAAGGCGCCCTTCCGCGCACGGCGGCGGGCGGACCGTACGAGAGCCCTGCCGCGGGCGTCACGCGCACGCGCACCACGTCCAGGTTGATCCCGGCGCTCGTCCGGGCGGCCGGACGGATGACCTGGAAATGACCCAGGGGGATCGGTCTCTCGGGGAGCACGAGCGGAGCGGCCCCGGCCTCTGGGGGCGTGAAGGCGAGCAGCGCGTGACGCCGGTGATCGATGGCCGGCACCTCGAGGTAGGCCTCGAACGCGTCCGCTTCATTGCCCGTCCTCCGCGAGGCTTTGCGGTTGGCGAGGCGGATCGAGAAGGACACAGCGTCAAGAGAGCTGCCCAGGGCGCGGAGGAGCTTCGCGGTGAGCGGCTCGGGGTGCACGCCTCCGCTGTCGGCCTGGACGTTCGCCCACACCTCGAAGAAGGGCGCTACAGGGCGGAGATCATCCCCGTCGCGGAACCGGATGACCCCGGGGAGATAAGGCGTGATCGAGCCGTCCGGCAATACCTCCAGGGTGGGCGCTGGTTCAATGACATTGCGCGCGGCTCCATGCACCGTCGGGTCTTCCCGCCACGTGAAGTTCTCGAGAGGCGTCTTGCCTGCTCCTAGCCTCCCGATGGCGAGCGGCGGCAGCAAGAATATTTCGACAATCGCGACCATGATCCCCCTTTTGGCGCTTCTTGCGCCATTCGCGATTTCTGCGAATTGTCTGCCAGATTCGGTATCAGGTAGAATGTATGCTCGTCAACAGATCTCTTTTGTGTACAAGAATAGATCAGCGTCTACGGGCCTTTAGCGCCGGCCGCTCTCCCGTCGCGCGCTCCTCCAGGCTCGACGCAGGACCGCTAGCTGGCGTTTGACAATCGCCGTGGAGGCGGGCGAGATTGCGGTCATGCGAAGTCCGCGCGCTGCAAGCAGGCCATCGCTCGCGTCGCTCGCGTCGCTCGCCGTCGCCTCGGCGATCGGCTGCGCCCCGCCCGCGGGCTCGCATCCGTTGAAGGCCGCCCCGCCCGCCAATCCCTCCACCGCCGCGGCAGCCGCCGCGCCGAAGGCAGGCGCCTCGCCGGAAAAGACACGTATTGCCGGGCCGGAGGCGAGCCGGGTCACGTACGCGCACCTCGGCCGGCAGCCGCCGCTCGGCGCGAAGCTGCCCAGGGGGATCCAGCACTCGCCGGACGGCAAGCTGGTCACCTACCTCCAGCGGCAGCCGGACGGGCCGGAGCAGGCGCTCTTCGCCTTCGACGTCGCGTCGCGCGGCGTGCGGCAGCTCGTCGCGTCGGGCGATCTGCTGAAGGAGTCGAGGCCGCTCTCGCGGGAGGAGGAGCTCCGCCGCGAGCGACAGCGCATGTTCTCGAGGGGGATCACGGCCTACGCGTGGGCCAAGCGGGCGGGGGTCATGCTCATCCCGTTCGGCGGCGACCTGTTCCTGCGCGACCAGGCGGGCGCGATCGCGCGGCTCACCGACACGCCGGAGCCGGAGATCGACCCGAAGGTGTGCGACGGCGGCGAGCGCGTCGTGTTCGTCCGCGGGCGCGAGCTGTTCATGATCGACGTCGCCTCGCGCCGCGAGACGGCGCTGACCCGGGGGGCGCCCGAGGGCGTGTCGCGCGGCCAGAGCGACTTCAACGGCCAGGAGGAGTTCAACGAGCCGAGCGGCTTCTGGATCTCGCCCGCCTGCGACAGGGTGGCCTACCTCGAGGTCGACGAGCGCGAGGTCGCGAAGGTGCCTGTCCTCGGCGTCCGCGGCGGCCAGGAAGACCTGATGATGCTGCGCTACCCGCGCGTCGGCGGGAAGAACCCCCGCGTCAGGGCGGGGATCCTCGATCTCGCGACGAGGAAGACGACCTGGGTGCGGTGGAAGGGCGGCGAGGAGGAGCGGTACCTCGGCCGGTTCGCGTGGGCCGAGGGCGGCAAGGCGCTCTGGTTCCAGACGCTATCGCGCGACCAGAAGCGCCTCGCGCTGCTCCGCGCGAGCCCGCGCACCGGCGAGGCCGCCGAGGTCGTGACCGAGACGTCGCCTACCTGGGTGGACTTCGCGGAGATGCGGCTGCTCGAGCGCTCGCCGCGGTTCCTCTGGGCGACCGCGGCCAGCGGGCACACGCACATCGCGCTGCGCGACGCGGACTCGGGCGCGGAGCTCGCGAAGCTCACCGCGGGGGACTGGGACGTCACCGACCTCGCGCCGCCGGACGAGGAGCGCGGCGAGGCGCGCTTCGTGGCCACGAAGGACGGCCCGACCGAGCGGCACCTCTACACGGTGCCCCTCGCGGGCGGCGAGGTGAAGCGGCTCACGTCGGAGCCCGGGGTGCACTTCGTCACGGTGGACCCGAGGGGGCCGGGCTACGTGGACATCCACTCGGCGCTCGGGGTCCCGTGGAAGGGCGCGGTGCGGGGCGCCGGCAACGCCGAGCTCGGCGCGCTGCCGGCGCCCGTGGATCCGGAGCTCGCCGGCCTCGGGCTGCGCGCCCCCGAGATCGTGAAGGTGCGCGCCGAGAGCGGCGACACGCTGTACGGCGCGCTGCTCGCGCCGCGGACGATCGAGCCTGGCCGCCGCTACCCGGTCCTCGTGAGCGTGTACGGTGGGCCCGGCGTCCAGACGGTCTTCAACTCGTGGTCGCCGCTCCTGCTCTGGAACCACCTGGCGGACCGCGGGGTGGTCGTCTTCCAGCTCGACAACCGCGGCTCGGCGAACCGCGGGCGCGCGTTCGAGGCGCCCATCTACGGGCGCCTCGGCGAGGTCGAGCTCGCCGACCAGATCGCGGGGCTCGATTACCTGAAGGCGCTGCCGTACGTCGACGCGGGCCGCGTCGGCATCTACGGCCACAGCTACGGCGGGCGGATGGCGCTGACGGCGCTCCTCAAGGCGCCGGACCGCTTCCACGTGGGCGTCGCGGGCTCGCCGGCGACCGACGATCGGCTCTATGACACGGGCTACACGGAGCGGTACATGGGGCTCCTCGACAGGGAGGCCGCGCGGTACGAGGCGACCGATCTCTCGAAGCACGCGGGCAACCTGCGCGGCAAGCTGCTCCTCTTGCACGGGCTCATGGATGAGAACGTGCACTTCGCGCACACAGCGAAGATGATCGAGGCGCTCATGGCCGCGGACAAGCGGTTCGACATGATCGTGTTCCCGGGCGAGCGGCACGGCTACCGGTCGCCTGTGGCGAGCCAGTTCGCGAACCGCGCTGTCGTGGAGTACCTCGCCGAGCACCTCTGACCGCCGCGCCCGGCGGCCGGGCGCGCGCGCCAGGCCGCCCCCCGCGGCTTGCGCGCATGCGCGGCGGCCTGCGAATCGCATCTGCCCTGGCCGGAGGGCATCCATGCAGAAGCTTGCACAGGGGAACAAGGACAAGGCCATCGACCTGCTCAACGAGCGGCTGACGTACGAGCGCGCGAGCGTCCGGCTCTACGACTCCATCGTGGAGAAGGTAGGCCGCGCGGCCGATGCCGGGCTGTTGAACCTGCTCGGCCAGCTCAGGGAGTACCGGGACCAGGAGAAGGAGCACGAGGAGTGGCTCGAGGCGCAGATCCGCGCGCTCGGCGGGGACGCGCACGCCGAGACCGACGGGTCGCGGCTGATCACGATCGAATCGCAGGGGATCGGGCAGGTGGTGCTGGACGGCGACCAGAACCCGGCCCACCTCTTCCACGCGCTGCTCACCGCGGAGCTCGTCGACAACGCCGGCTGGCAGCTCCTGCTCGAGCTGGCCGACGAGGCGGACGACGACGAGGCGCGGGAGTCGTTCCGGAAGCGCCTGCACGAGGAGGAGGATCACCTGATCTTGACGCGCCAGGTCGTCGAGCGGCTCACGCGCACGGAGCTCCTCGGCGCGCGGGACGAGGCCGTCGCGACGGCGCACCCGACGTGAGCCGGCGCCGGCGGGCGGGGCGCGCGTCGCCGGTCAGCCGCGGCGCGCAGCCTTGACGGGCTTCGCGGCGGGCGCCTTGCCGGGGGTCGCGGCGGCCTTGGCTGGCTTCGCGGCGGGCGCCTTGCCGGGGGTCGCGGCGGCCTTGGCGGGCGCTTCTGCGGTCGCTTTGCGGGGCTTCGCGGCGGCCTTGCCGGGCCTCGCGGCGGGCGCCTTGCCGGCTCTCGCCGCGGGCGCGACGGCCGGCCTCCGGGTGACCCACGTCTTGTGGATCTGCTCGATCGCGTCGGGCGTCTTGCAGCTCGTCTCGCCGTGGTCGACGTCGACCCTGCCGATGCGCCGCGCCGCCGTGAGCGCCTTTCCGCGCAGCGGCTCGTTCCGCAGGCCGATGCTGATGAGCGCGCCGTTCATCGCCTCGCGGGCGCGGTTCCTCGCCCTGTGGATCGACGCCTCGATCACCGAGAGCCGCTCCTCGAACAGGCTGTCGGGCAGCGACGGGTCCTCGACCGCGATCGCGCCGAGCAGGGTCCAGCCCGCGCGGCCGATCCACTCGTCGTCCGAGGCGGTCCAGCGCTCCATGGCGTCGCGGGCGAACGGCGTGTTCACCGCGATGTGCTTCACGAAGAGGTCGACGAGGAGCGGAGAGCGCAGCCCGTCGAGCCACGCCTCGAGCCGGTCCCGGGTGAAGCGCGCCGGATCGGCGACCGCCGCCGCCAGCGTCCTCGCGTCGGAGTTGCCCGTGGCCCAGAGCGCCTCGGCGAGCTCGTGATCGCGCTTGATCCGCTTCGTGAGCGCGTTCATGTGGGCGAAGCTCACGCCGAAGAGCGGGTCGGTCGCGCCGTGTCGCCGGTACACCCTCCGGTTCTGCTCGGTGCCGAGCCGCTCGAGCTCGCTCATCACCTCGGTGAAATCCATGGCCCTCACCTAACCATCCTGGCCATTACGCGCTCGCCCCGGATTTTTTCGTGCGGAGTTGGCCGGCGCCGGGCCTGGTGACGCGGCGTCGAGCCTCAGGCCCGCGGCGTTGACCCCCCGCGTCGAGCGCCTGGCCGGGGTAACCCCACCCTGGGCGCCCGTCGGGCGGCCTCTGTCGAGCCGACAAGGGAACCCGCGAGGAGCCGGGACGGCCGGCGAGGCGTGGACCAGGTGGTGCCTCTCACGCGAACACGCGGGTCGGGCGCCGGGCGGAAGGGGATCGCGGGCGTCGAGGCGGGGCGCCGTCGCGACCGGCGTCGCGCCATGCTACCGGTGCGCTCCGCGACGCGTTCGACCGCGATGACGAGGAGCAGTACTCTCCCCGGAGGAGCGACGCATGGCCTTTCAGAGCGACACCTCGTTCGTCCCGATCCCGCCGCCGGGTGAGGACGAGCTGCCGTACGACGACGGAGAGCCGATGGAGTCTCAGCGGCACCGCAAGCAGATGTACCTCCTCATCGAGGTGCTCGAGCTCCTCTGGGACGACCGCGACGACGTGTACGTCGGCGGCAACATGGCCATCTACTTCAGCGAGCTCCAGGCGAAGAAGAACGACTTTCGTGGGCCGGACGTCTTCGTGGTGCTCGACACGGTGAGGCGCGAGCGCAAGTCCTGGGTGGTCTGGCAGGAGGACGGCAGGACGCCCGACGTGGTGATCGAGCTGCTCTCCGAGAGCACCGAGAAGGTCGACCGCACCGACAAGATGCGGATCTACGCCAAGCTCCTCCACGTACCCGAGTACTACCTCTTCGACCCGTTCACGGGCGTCCTCGAGGCCTACGCGCTCGATCTCGCCACGATGTCCTATGTGCCCGTCGCGCCCAACGCGAACGGCGACGTGGCGAGCCCACGGCTGAACCTCGGGCTCGGCGTTCGCCGTGGAACGTACAATGGCCTTGAGGCCGACTGGCTGCGCTGGCTCGACGCGGAAGGTCGCGCGCTGCCCACGGGCGACGAGCTGGCCCGCGCGGCGAAGGAGCAAGCCCGCTCGGCGGAGGAGCAAGCCCGCTCGGCGGAGGAGCAGGCCCGCGCGGCGGAGGAGCAGGCCCGCTCGGCGGAGGAGCAGGCCCGCTCGGCGGAGGAGCAGGCCCGCGCCGCCGAGGATCGGGCGAGCGCGGCGCAGGACGAGGCGAAGCTGCTCGCGCAGCGGCTCGCCGCGTACGAGGCGCGCTTCGGCAAGCTGCCCGGCGGCGAGTCGCGTTAGCCGCGCCGGCCCGCCCCGGCCCCGCCGGCGCTCACCCCTTCAGCCGCGGCGAGGAGCGCCTCGAGCGCGAGCCCCCGGTCACCCCGTTCCCCTCGGTCACCCCGAGCAGCGCCCGGCGCACCAGGGCGCCCCGATCCTCGGCCGCCCGGACCTTCTCCTCGAAGTGCGCCACCATGTAGACCTGGTTCCGCTGCGCCGCCCGCTCCGCCATCCGGCGCGCCAGCGCCGCGGTGTCCTCGATCGTGCGCAGCGCGACCCACAGCGCCGCCTCGAGCGCCTCCGCCTGCTCGTTCTCCAGCCCCTCCGGGGTGTACCGATGGCCGACCTTGCACCGGAAGCTGAGCATCGCGCCGTCGCCGTTGCGAACCAGGTTGCCACCGCAGTCAGGACACGTGAATTCGATCTCGGGTGCTTCCACCTTTTCCCCCACCAGCCCGTGCGGCGACTCCGCCGCCGCGGGCGCAACGCCTGCCCTTTGCTGCACCAGATCGGCGAGCAGCGGTGGGAGGCGCGCCAGGGGGACGCAGTGGTCCACGGGCACGTTGTCGAGCGCGCTCTGCGGCATCTCCGAGAACAGGGCGTCCTCCGGATCCTGCACCACGGCGATCCCGCCGCGGCGCTTGATCTCGAGCAGGCCGGCGGTGCCACAGTCGCGCGTCCCGGAGAGCACCACGCCGACCACCCGGGAGCCGTACGCCTCGGCCGCGGTCCGGAACAGCGGATCCACCGCCGGCCTGTGGCCGTTCTCCTTCGCGGTGCGCACCACGCGCACGAAGCCGTCGCCGAGCATCAGGTGGTCGTCCACCGGCGCGATGTAGATGCGCCCCCGCTCGATCGGCTCGCCGTCGACCGCCGTCCCCACCGGCATCCGGGTGGTCCGCTCGAGGATCTGCGGGAGCATGCTCCGGGCCGTCGGCGGAAAGTGCAGGACCACGAACAGCGATGCCGGCAGATCCGAGGGCAGGCCCCCGATGAGCGCGATCAGCGTCTCCACGCCCCCCGCTGATGCCCCGATCGTGATGATGTCGTGTCCTGGCACAGCTCGCCTCGCCGGAAGGTGATGATGCAGTTGAGAGAGGAAGACGCCTTCTGACAGCCTCGATCACGCGGCCGTGCGGACGACGCGCTCCAGCGTCGTGAGCAGCGTGGCCATGCTCGCCGGCTTCTGGATGACCGCCGCCGCCGCTAGCTTCTCCGCCGCATCGCGGAGGTCGTCCGGCATGCGCGCCGAGAAGATCACGATGGGCGGCCTCTCCGGGATCTCCTGGATCCGCTCGACGAGCTCCGGCGTCGTCGCCCCCTTCACCGTCAGGTCGAGCAGGGCCGCCCCGCAACACCGCGACGTCAGCGCCGCGATCGCCTGGTCCGCCGTGCGGGCCGCCTCGACGTCATAGTCGGCGATCCGGAGCATCTCCAGGAGCATATCGCTCGAATCACGATCATCCTCGATCACGAGGATCTTCACCCTTGCGCTCATGAATTCCTCTCCGAAGCCGCCCGCAGCACACCAGCGTGGGGCCCGTGCATCAATCGTGCACGTCTCGATTCGAGGTCAGGGGTAGCCTGATGGTGAAGGTGGCACCCTTACCCTCCGCGCTGCGCACGAAGATCTGTCCGCCGTGCGCTTTGACGATCTCCCTGCAGATGAAGAGCCCGAGGCCCATGCCGCCGGACGATGCGTCCCTGGGTCGCTCTATCTGGTAGAAGCTCGAGAAGACGTGCGGCAAGTCGGCCGCGGGGATCCCCGGCCCCTCGTCCTCGACGTCGATCTCGGCGGCGCCGCCGGCGTGACGCAGGCGCAGATCGATCCTGGGCGTGCCGTCTGCGTGCCGGAAGGCGTTGCTCAGCAGGTTCATGAGCACCTGCTCGAGGCGCGCGGGGTCGCCCTTCACCACCATCCGGTCCTTGGCCACGGAGGGCAGGTCGAGGTGGATCTTCGGGGTGGGGGCGAAGGCCTGGGCGCTCTCCGCGGCGTGCGCGACCAGCGGCGCGAGCTCCACGTTCGCGAGCTTGAGCTCGAATTTCCCGCTCTGGATGCGGGTCGCGCTCACGAGGTCGCCGACGAGCCGATCGAGCCGCTCGGTCTGGCCGCGGGCGAGCGACGCGAAGCGTTGCAGGCGCGGGTCGCCGTCGGCGGGGAGGAGGCTGACCAGCATGTCGAGGTAGCCGCGCAGGGGCACGAGCGGCGTGCGCAGCTCGTGGCTCGCCATCGCCATGAAGCGGTCCTGCAGCTTGCGGATGCTCCGCTCCGTGATGTCGCGGATGACGATCACGCCCCGCTCCACGGCGTCCTTGGCGGCCGCGTCGCCGCCGCCGATGGGGTGGCCCGTGGCCTCGAAGTGCCGCATCGCGCCGCCGGGGCCGGGGGCCGTGAACTCCATCTGGAAGCGCTCGCCGCGCGCGGCCCGCTGCTCCGGCGTGTCCTGGTAGAGCACCGGCCGGCCCTTGTCGTCGTTCACCGTGAGCCGGCCCGCGCCGAACATCGCCTGGTACGCGTCGTTCATGACCACCGGCCGCCCCGCGCCGTCCACCACGAGGAGCGCGTCGGCCATGCTGCGCAGGGTCGCGGAGAGCCGCGCCCGCTCCGCCTCGATCGGCGCGGCGAGCTCCTGGATCTCGCGGCTCCGCGACTCCAGGTCGGCGTTCGTCGTGTTGAGCTCCTCGATCGTCGCCTGGAGCTCCTCGTTGACGGTCTCCAGCTCCTCGTTGGTCGCCTGGAACTCCTCGTTCAGCGTCTCGACCTCCTCCATGGCGGCCTGCGCCTCCTCGGTGGAGACCATCAGCTCCTCGTTCATGCCGCGGAGCTGCTCGTGCGCCGCCGCGAGCTCCTCGTTGGCCCGGAGCAGCTGCCGGTTCTGCTCGGCCAGCCGCTGGATCGCCGTCTGGTCCTGCCCGCGCGTCGTCTCCAGCCGCGAGAGCGCGGCGGCCAGCGCCTCGTTCTCGCGGCGGAGCTGCTCGCGCTCGGCGGCGAAGCGCTGCTCGGCGCGCTCGCGCTCGGTCCTCGCCGCGGCGAGCTCGGCCTGGAGCTGCGCCTCCCGGCTGATGATCTGTTCGACCTGCTTCCGGCGCCGCACGGCCTCGGTGACGTCCTCGACCACGATCAGCGCGGCGTCGGTCTTGCCGGGCTCGACGTCGGGGCGGGGACCGTGGCAGCTGATCTGGATGTACGAGGGCTCGTCCTCGGGCATCGGCTCGATGGCGACCTCGATCGGCGCCGGCGACTCGCCCCGGAAGGCGGCGTCGATCGCCTCGAGCAGCGGCCGGTGGGGGACGGACTGCGCCAGGTGCACGAGGTCCTGCCCGAGCGCCGTGCCGTGGATGCCGAGCTGGCGCCGCGCCGCGAAGTTGATCTCGAGGATGTCGTAGCGGCTGTCGACGAGCACGATGCCCACGCGGAAGCTGGAGAGCAGCACGTCGATGGACATGCGGGTGCGCGGGAGCTCCTTGGAGACGCCGCGCAGGGGCAGCAGGGGGCTCTT
Organism: Sorangium sp. So ce1153; assembly: GCF_051521595.1. Lineage (NCBI taxonomy): Bacteria > Pseudomonadati > Myxococcota > Polyangiales > Polyangiaceae > Sorangium > Sorangium sp. So ce1153. Next base: position 7,532,374 of record NZ_CP150361.1, on the reverse strand, counting down.
GCCGCGGGAAGCGCGCCGGGGCGGCGAGCACGGCCGAGGGGGGCACGAGGATGCGCTCGCCGCGGCGCACGTAGACCTTCTGGTGGACGTCGTTGGGGACGAAGTACTCGCTGAGCGGGCTCGTGGTCTCGGCCTTGCCGAGCACGAGGTAGCCGCCTTCCCGCAGCGAGAAGGCGAAGAGGTGGAGGGTACGGCGCTGGAGGTCGCTCGTGAAGTAGATGAGGACGTTGCGGCACAGCACGAGGTCGAGGTGCGGGAACGGGGCGCGCTGGCCGAGGTCGTGCTCGCCGAAGACGGTGAGGTTGCGGATGCGCTTCTTCACCTGGTAGCGGCCGTCGAGCGCGACGAAGTAGCGGTCGACGAGCTCGTGCGGCAGGTCCTCGACGGCGGCCGGCCCGTAGATCCCGCGGCGGGCGAAGGCGACCGCCTCGCTGTCGACGTCGGTCGAGAAGATGCGGACGTTGAAGCTGTCGAGCTCGTCGCCGAGCAGCTCGCTGACCAGGATGGCGAGCGAGTATGCCTCCTCGCCGGTGGCGCACCCGGCCGACCAGATCCGCAGCGCCTTGTTGTCGTTCCGGGCGTGGGCGATGAGCGAGGGCAGGATCACGTCCCGGAGGTGCGCGAAGAGCTCCGGATCGCGCATGAACTCGGTGACCTTGATGAGGAAGCTGTTGACCAGCCGCTGGTGCTCCTCGGGGTGCTCGGCGAGGTGGTGCATGTACTCGTCGAGGGTGTCGGTGTTCGTGGCCGCCATCCGGCGCCGGAGCCTGCGCAGGATGGTCGCTTGCTTGTATTTCTTGAAGTCGATCCCGCTCCGCTCGCGCACGAGATCGAGGAGCGTGTGAAGTGGCCTGTCCTCGTCCGCGGCGGGCTCGACGTAGGACCCCGACAGGAGATCGCTCAGGATGCTCCCGATGCGGTCGAGATCGGCCACGATATCGACGGTGGTCGGGGCGAGCGAGTCGGGCATGCCCCGGAATCTCGCGGTGTCGGGGTTCTCGACGATCACCGTGCCGCCGCATTTCTTCACGTGGCGGGCGCCGGCGCTGCCGTCGGAGCCGTTCCCGGTCAGGACGACGGCGATGAGGTTCTCGCCGAAGACCTCGGCCGCGCTGCGGAAGAGCGTGTCGATGGACGGCTTGGGCCGCGCGTCGTTCTTCGGCGAAAGCCGGAGCTCGTGGTCGGTGATCTCGACGTCGCGGCCCGCGGGCACGACGTAGACGACGCCCTCCTCGATGGGGGAGACCGAGGCGACGGTGCGGATGGGCAGCTCGCTGCGGCGGCGCAGGAGGTCGGCGAGGTGGCTCTCCCGCCTCGGGTCGAGGTGCTGGGCGATGACGACCGGGGCCGGGAACGGGGCCCGCAAGCTGGAGACGAGCGTGCAGAGGGCCTCGATGCCGCCGGCGGAGCAGCCGACCACGACGAGCTGAGATCTGGCGTGGGCTTCGGTCATGGAAGTTCTCGTGGCTTATACACGCCGGGCGGGGCGCGATGCTGGGTATGTGCCGTGGAGGACAGCCGCTCAACCGAAAGCGAGGTCGGTCTCGCGAGCGACAGGCGAGCTGTGCGGCCGGCGTTTTGCGGTCGGGGAGATCCCGGACGGGGGGTAGCGGCGAGCCCTTACAGGGGCGGCGAAGGGCGAAGAGAGGCGACGAAGGGTCGAGAGCGCCGCGTTCGCCGGGCTCCTGGCGGACATCGCCATATCTGGCGAGGCGTGGATGGAATTCCTGGTGGAATGACCCGGGGGGGCTCTGCGGAGGAGGTCCGTTGACGCACCCGCGACCATCGGGCCGGCGCCGAGCGCGAGCTTCGATGGTCGCGGCTCTCCAGTTTACCCGCGTGCGGCCCGTTCAGCGTCCCGTCGGCGTGGCGCGTGGCGCGTGGCGGGCGGCGTTCGGTCGCGCCGCAGCCCTCGGCCGTGCGGCGATGGTTCAGCGCGCTCATCGCTCGTCTTCGTCCTCGCTCGGAGCGACCTCTTCCGGCGCCTCGTCTTCCTGGTCGCCCTCGTCCGGCACGCCACCCTCCATTTCGCCCTCGTCCAGCGCGCTGTCGTCCGCCGCGCCGGCCTCGCCTTCGTCTTCTCCGGTGGACGCAGCGCCGCGGGAGACGGGGAAAGGCGCGTAGTCTTTGGTCTTGTCGGTGCCGGCGTACCAGTACTCCGCGGCGGCGCGCAGCCTTCGCTCGGCGTTCACGACGAGCGTGTACGCGGCGTCGCGGAGCTTGCGCGAGCGCAGCGCCTCGGGGGAGAGCGTCTTGTCGGCGAGCATGCGCGCGAGCAGCGGCGAGAGCTCGCGGAGGCGGGCCACGGCGGCGGCCTCGCCGCGAGGTGCCCTGTCGAGGGCCTCGGCGTGCTCGGAGCAGAGCAAGAGGAGGTCGGAGACGTCCTGGACCAGATCCGCGTCGCCGTTGCCCGCGCGGATGGCCATGAGCCGCTTCTGGCCTTCAGGGCTCTTCTTGAAGCGGAGGTCGAAGAAGCGGAGGAGCGTCTGCCGGTGCAGGGCGGCCTCGGCGGCGGGCTTCGCGAAGGTCGCGGCGGCCCGCTCCTGGCGCTGCTGCGCGGCCTGCCAGCGCGATTGCGTGACGCGCAGGAGCTCGATCTTGTCGCGGAGCCCGTGGATCTCCTCGAGGGTGAGCGGCGGCTCGTCCTCGGGGAAGGGGGTGCGGACGAGGTCCGCGGCGTCGCGCTCGGCGGCGAGCTGGATGCGGCTCGCCCAGATGACGCGCCGGGCGAGCTTGCCGGGAAAGAACAGGGTGTCATCGCCGAGCGACTCGGCCTCTCGGAGGAGCTCGGCCTCCCGGGCGGCGCCGAGCGTGTACGCCGCTGTTCGGGTAGAGGAGCGAGGCGCGGCCTGCGCGTCGCGCGAAGCGAGCTTCTTTGGGGCCCTGTTGGTGCCGGATGAGGTGGTGGTCGATGCCTTCGGTGCCATGGTAAAGATACGCCTCCTTGTCGGGGCCAGCGCCCCTCGGAATGAGGGGCCGGAGGATCGGCGAGGGTATTGGCGACTCACGGCATAGGCCACGGGAGAGCACACTTCGTTCACGTCGGGAGGGGAGTGCCGGGTCGAACGCTCGCGAGAGGCGGTGTGCCGCGGAGTCGAGGGGAGCGGCGAGCCGTGGGGCTGGCGGGGGCGAGGGACGCGCAGGAGGGGGGAAGTGTTGCGCAGGACACAGAAAGGGGGGCGCAGGAGGGTGGCGGGGCGGCGCAGGAGGGTGGCGGGGCGGCGCAGGAGGGCGACGGGGGCGGTGCAGGCGTCGCGGTCTGGTTGTGCAGGACACGGAAAGGGGGGCGCAGGAGGGCGACGGGGGCTGCGCAGGAGCCGAACGACTGTGATGTAGTTCACCGAACGGGGCGCGCAGGAGGGGTGGCGAGGCTGCGCAGGAGGGCGGCGGAACTGCGCAGGAGGGGTGGCGAGGCTGCGCAGGAGGGCGGCGGAGCTGTGCAGGAGGGGCGGCGGAGCTGTGCAGGAGGGGCGGGTGCTCCTCGACCGCCTGGTCCACCGCGCATAGTTGGGTCCTCATCGCCGCCTGAAATGGCTCCATGGGTGTACATAGATTTCGATCCATCGAACTTCACGTTCGTCGCCATCGTCGATGACGAAGGCACGGATGCAGGCGAAGGGTGGCAAGAGGCCAGGGCCAACCTGAATGCAGGCGGCTCACTATCCCGCATGGGGAGGTCAGGGTATATGATTGTCTGTTCTCAGAACACGAATGGGTGAAGCCCGCGTCGTCCGACGTGCCGGCGCCCGGCGTAAGAGTCGAGGTGACCAGCCTCACGGAGCGGTTCGTCGCGGTGCTTACCGTGCTCCGGGCGCATCACCAGATTGGATTGACCCTCACGTTGCCCGAAGCGGTTCTACAGCTGCCAGAGCCGTATCGACAGTCCGTGGGGGTTTTTGCTTCAATATCGACGGCTGGCTACCTGCACAAGGACAAGATGCTAGAGGAGCTTGCGCGGATGCGCCCGCACGACGAATCGCCGGACACTCTCCGCGCCATGGCTGCCAAGCGCGAGCTCGAAGCGCTGGTCTCTGCGTGGGATGGTGAGGGCGAGCCGCCAGCCGCCATGGTCGCTTGGGCCTCCAGCTTCCTGGCGAGTTGGCTCGTGGACTCGGACCCCAAAGCCTCCTCGTAGCCGTCGCCGAGATCCGCGCCCTCCTCCCGTGACGTGATTGCGATTATTCCGGAAAGCGGAGCGTCTCGTGGGCCTCGCCGCTCTCTCCCACCGTCGTGCTGCCATCGTGGTTCCAGCTCGTGCCGCCCTTGCCCGGCTGTCCGGTCTCGATCGTGACGCCGTCGAGCGTGAGCTGGTCCTCGTCGACGTAGGCGATGCCGATCGAGTCGCCGCCGCGCCCAGGGCCGCCGTACCCGCCGGGCCCTCCCTCGCCGCCCCTGCCGCCACTGCAGCCCACCAAGATGTCCGCCTGGGCGGCGCCCGGTGCGCCTCGGCCGCCTCGGCCGCCGTCCTGGGGTTCCCCGCCATCGCCGCCCCAGCCCGCAAAGTCCGAGGTGATCCTGGTGTCGCGCACCGTCACCCGGGCGTGCAGCGCGAGGAGGCCGATGGACGGCTGTCCGTTCGCGCCCCCGCGGCCCCCGCGGCCTCCGCAACCGCCGGCCCCGCCCGAGCCTCCTCCCGCGCCTCCCCTGGAGGCCACGCCGCATGCGGCGAGCCCGCCCCGACGACCGCCGCCGCCGCCGCCGCCCTGGCCCGGCGTGCCCCAGGTCCCCTCGGCCCCCGCGTCGCCCTCCCACCCTGTCTCGGTGAGTCGCCCGATGCCCTTGCCGGGGGCGCCCTGCGTCCCCGGAGCGCCCGGGCCGCCATCGGCTCCTCTGTCGCAGCTGCGGTCGTCCCGCTCCCCGATGCCGCCATATGCGGGCGGCCAGAAGTCGGACGGTTCACCGTCGCCTCCATCCTCGGCGCTGTCGGGCAGCCCGTCTCCCCCCTTGCCGCCAACGCTCGTGAGCCCGCTCTCGCACCGGTTCACGGCCGCAGGCCCGCCGGCGACGACGGCCGCCGAGCACGCCTTTTCAGCGAACATGCCATCCGGTCCGTCCGGTTGGATCGTCGGCCACGGCTCGCCTTCGCTGCCACCCTCTCCTCGGCGGGCGGAGATATCGCTCCGCAGGATCTCCACCGCGGTGTTGGACTGAACGAGCACGCCGACCTCGCCCGCCGAGCGGACGTAGAGATCGGCGAGCGTCGACACCCCGTCCGCTGCCCCGCTGTCCTCGGGGCCCGCGGGCTCGACGATCACCATGGGGCCGGAGATCATATCGTGAGAGAACGTGGTCTGCGGGCGCAAGGGGTCGCGGTCCCATCTCCGGCAGTGGAAGCCCCCGAGGAGATCCACGCCGGAGGGCACCCTGATCTGACCCACCACGAAGCCATCATTGCAGAGGAACACGCGCCCTCGTCCAGCGCGCGCGAGCTCGATGGCGCGCGCGACGGTGTACACCGGCTTTGCCTTCGTGCCCGGGTTCCTGTCGTCGCCAAAACCGTAGTTTCCGGCGAGGAACACGCCGCAGCCGTCGTCGAGGATATCGGCGGCGACATGCTCGGCGCAGACCGACTCCGGGGGCGGCTCGTCCTCGCACGAGGTGCCTTCGCAAGGCGTCACACCAGGGTCGTTCACGCCGGGAGCAGTTCCGCAGCCGGCGGCCCACGGCGACAACAGGAGGACGAGAGTAGCAGCGGTGGTCTTCCTCATGGGCGTCTCCTGACGTGCGCCACCAGCACAGGGCGGTTCATCGAGGCGGCTCCGGGGTTGGCGCATCGAACCGGTACCAGAACAGCGAAGTCCCGTCTCGCCCCTGGCCGAGGTTGCTTCCCGGGGCTGCGTTGGCGCCGAGCCCCCCGGTGCCAGCTTGGCCGGGCGAGACCGTCGCATGCGGCAGCAGGGTCACGGAGGCGCCCATGGAGCCGATGCCGAGCGAGTGGCCCCCGAGACCGCCGCCCGCATCGCCCCCGCGGCCGCCATTGCCGCCGCGGCCGCCGTCGCACCCTTGCGACGTGTCGGTCACAAGAAGGCGTCCGCCTCGGCCGCCGCCGACGCCAAAGCCTCCCCACTGGCCCGTTCCGCCGACGCCGCCATCGCCGCCCTTGGCCCCGAGGACCGTGCTGTCGTCACCGACCGTGAGCTCGCTCCCCTGCAGGGCCACGATCCCGATGCTCGCGCCGCCGTAGCCGCCCCCCGTGCCCCCCTTGCCACCACAGCCGCCGCTGCCGCCCGATCCGCCGGCCGCACCGCCCTGGGGGCGATCCGCCGGGCACGCGTTCCTGGTGGAGTCGCGCCCCTTGCCGCCGCCACCCCCGCCGCCGCCCTGGCCGACGCCGCCCGGCTTCCCGTCCTCCCCGCGGACGCCGACCCATCCGTCGAGGCCCAGACGGCCAGGGCCAACCGCCCCGGCAGCGCGCTCCGCATCGGCGCCGTCTGCTCCCCGCCCCCCATCCCTGCACGGCATGCTGGACGCGCCATCGCCAGCCAGGCCGCGATGGTCCGGGGTCCCGACCGGTTCCGGCAGTCCTGACGTCCCGTCGCCGCCCGTATCGAGGCCTCCCTGGCCCCCCTGGCCACCCGCCGACTCGATGCCGTCGTCGCACACGGTCACGGCCGGAAGGGCGCCCGGCGGCTCGTCCGCGGTGCACGCGTCCACGCCGTTGTTCCCCAGCGCGCCGGCGCTCGCGCGGGAGCTCGGCGCGTCCTCGCCCGGCTCCCCGTCCTTCGCGTCGCCTGCGAAGATCTCGCTCGCCCGCACGATCGCCCTGGCCCCGGGGCTCAGGAGCATCGCGATCGACGACTGGCCGTCGCTCGCGGAGGCGTCGGCCGCCACGACGCGGACGCCGAAGATCACCGACGTCACGTCGTCCCCCTCGACGGCCGCGTCGTCCGCCCCGAGGACCCGCACCGGGATCCCCACGGGCGGCGCGATGACGGTCGACGCGCTCTGCCCGTCGAGCGGCCCTCCGTAGGACCAATCGCCGGCACACAGACGGCCGCCCCAGAGGTCGACGCCCTGCGGGAGCGAGATCGCCTCCTCGAACGCCTCGCCGCACGCGTACACGCGCCGGGTCGGCGCCTCGCCGTTGCTTCGCCCGCTCGCGGCGAGCCCGATGGCGCGCTGCAAGGTCCTCACCGGCGCGCCCTTCGTGCCAGGGCTGTTGTCGTTGCCCTGCTCGCTGACGAACACCCCGCACTCGTCGAGCGCCGGCGCCGTGCCGGGCTCTCCCGCGCAAGGACCGGGCGGCGGCTCCGGATCAGGGGCGCACGCCGCCACCTCCCAGCAAGTGTCGGCGTACGGGCACCCTGTCAGTGTGCTCGCTCCGCACGAGTAGATCGCGACGGCGACGACGTACCTCGCCGCGCGCCGGCCTTCCTTCGAACGCATCTGCTCGGCCCCCGGTGTCGTCACCACAGCCCCTCGATCATCACGCCGACCTCTCTATTCACCGTCGAAACACCGCTTCGTCGCGGCGTCCCGGCGATGCTCCGGGCGTCAGCCGGGCTCACAAGGCGGGTCGCGGCACCGAGCATCTACAGATCCACAGCGAACGTGGAGCGCAACGCAGGTGAGGGACGGTACCTGCGCCTCCCTCGCGGCGTCAACCCTCAGGGGGTTTCCGTCACATGACATGTGGATGAGAAAGAGCAGGCCAATCCCGGAATGGGTCGGTTCATGCCGCCGCGACGGATCCGAGGCGCGCCGCCGCGGCCAGGCCTGCGCTCACCTCCACCAGCTTCGATCTCTGCCGGCGCCTGGCGATCCGCCGCGGTGTGCCGGCTCAGCCCGCGCCCGGGGGCTCGACGTCGGCCACGGGGAACTCGGCCCTGAACCCGGAGAGCCGGGCGGCGAACACGACCCGGCGCTCGTCGAGGGGCGGCATGCGCGCGGGGTCGACGCGCGCTTCGAGCAGCCGCGCGAGGCGGACGCTCCCGCGCGCGGTCGGCCAGCAGAAGAGGTCCTGCCCCTCGCGGTGGTGCACCAGCCCGCGCCAGTGCGCGGGCACAAGCGCGGTCCCGGCGGGCAGGCTCGGCCCCGCGGGCGCGAAGCGCACGTCGGCGAACACCTCGCCCCCCTGCGAGGCCCGCAGTCGCTCGCTGCCGTCGCCCTCGCGCACGAGCTCGAAGTCGGCGTGCTCCTTGGGGATACCCCAGTTGCGCTGCCCGTTGACCACGCTGTCCCACGAATCGACGTAGATCTTGCTGATCGACCAGAGCAGGCCGCGGCGCGTGCGGAAGCGCCCGGGGATGAACAGGAGCTCGCGATAGGGCCCCACGTTCGAGGACGTGTAGTCGATCGCCATCAGCAAGCTGTATCGGCCCTCGAAGCGCGAACGGAGCGCCTCCGGGATGAAGCTCTGCTCGCGGAGCACCCGCTCCGGGAGCTCGAGCATCGCGATGTAGGCGTCGCCGGTCAGCGTCCACGGCGCAGGCGCGCTCTTCACGTCAGGAGGAAGGCTCACGGTGTTCTGACTCACAGGGATACCTCCGTACACGCCCAGGGGAAGGCCACACGCTATCATGGCGCGATCGCCGCGGGGCGCGGGCGCGCCCGGCCGAGCGGAGCGCGGCGTCTTCTCCGCGCTGTTCGACGCCAGGACGCTGCTCGGCGCACCGCTGCTCGGCCTGATCATCCGCGGTCTCGGCTACCTGGCGATGTTCGCCGCCGCCGCGGCGGTGGCCGTCGCCGGCCTCGCGGTGTTGCTCGCGAGCGACCGTCGCCGCCCCGCCGTCGCGCCGGAGCCGTCGGGCTAGAGCTTGCTGCGCAGCGGAGGAGTATCCGCCGGGCACGGACAGGCTGATGCGCGCGAATGCCGGCGACGGGCGTCGACAGGCACCAGCGAACATGCCACGGTGACTGCGATCATGAAGCCGAAGGTCGAGGTCCCCGCAGGCGAGTTCAAGGCCCACTGCTTGAAGCTGATGGAGGAGGTCGCGACCAAGCGCACTCCAATCGTCGTGACGAAGGGCGGGCGCCCGCTCGTCAAGCTCGTTCCGGTCGACACAGAGAGTCCACCGGCCATCTTTGGTTGTATGCGGGGCACGATCCTTCACCGGGGAGACGACCTCTTCTCGACCGGGGAGGCTTGGGATGCAGAGCGCACCTGATGCGGTGATCCTCGATACCCACGTATGGGTCCACGCCATGGACGGCGTCAAGCTCTCCGCAGAGGCCACGAGGCGCATCGGGCGCGCCGCGGAGGCTGGTGAGCTCTGGATCGCGGCGATCACGGTCTGGGAAATCGCCATGCTCGCGAGCAAGGGGCGCATTCGATTGAGCATGCCTACCCGCGAGTGGGTCGACACGGCCATCGCTCGCTCGGGGGTCCGCGTCGCGCCGCTCGATCCGAGCGTCGCGGTGGATAGCGTGGAGCTACCCGGGGAGTTCCATGGTGATCCGGCAGATCGGATGATCGTCGCCACGGCTCGATGCCGCGGCGCGACGCTCGTGACGCGTGATCGCGCCATCATCGATTACGGCAAGACGAAGAACGTACGATGGTTGAAGGCGTGAGTGGGCAGGACGGGTGAACATCGCTGCTGGCGCGGACGCGCTTGACCAGCCGCTCCCCCTCACGCCCTCGCCGGCTTCAGCCTGGCCCTCGCGGCGCCCCCTCGGCCCGCCCGGACGCCTCGCGCAGCCCCTCCGGCAGCGCCGACGCCACGGCGGCCCTGCACGCCTCCATCGTGGCGCGCAGCTCGTCGAGCGACGCCCCCGGCGGATCGAGCGGCGGGTGGACCACCACCCGCACCACGCCGGGCGCGGCCGCATAGCGGCCCTTCGGCTGGAGCGCGCCCGCGCCATCGACGGTCACCGGCAGGACGCGCGCGCCCGCGGCCGAGGCGGTCCGGAAGGCGCCCAGCCGGAAGGGCAGCAGCGCCCCCGTCGCGCTCCGCGTCCCCTCGGGGAAGAACACCGTCGACCACCGCTGCATCACGTTCCGCCGCGCCTCGCCGAGATCCGCGAGCGCGCCGCGCGCCCGCCGGTCGACCGGCGTGTGGCCGTACAGGCGCATGCCCCAGCCGAGCACCGGCACGCGGAACAGCGCGCGCTTCGCCAGGAAACGGAGCGGCGTGCGCCCCTGCAGCACCACCAGGAGCGCGAGGATGTCGAGCGCGCTCTGGTGGTTCGCCGCGATCACGTAGCGCTCGCCCGGCCGCGCGTGCTGGACACCCTCGGCCTCGACGCGCACGCCGACCAGCCAGAGCGCCCCGCGCGCCCACACGACCGAGAGCCGATCGTGCATCCGCTGCCGTGGATCGAAGGGGAAGCAGAGCAGGCCGACCGGGAGCAGCACGACCAGGAACAGCATCGCCCAGACGTGGGCGAGCGCCGTGCGCACGACCTCGACCGGACCGGCCGGCGCCGCGCCGCCCGCGCCACGTTCACCGCGCGCGCCGCGCTGAACGAGGGATAGCACCGATCACCATGGTACGATCCCGGGCGGCGCGCCAGGGCCCGCCAGGAGGCCGGCGCGGCGCAGCGCAATGAGCACCCCACGGAGGCCCGCGATGCCCGGCCGCGTCGATTTCTACTTCGATTACATCTCTGGCTACGCCTATTTCGCCTGGCTGCGCATCCAGGAGATCTGCGACCGCCGCGGCGCGGAGCTCGGCGTGCACCCGGTGCTCTTCGCCGGCCTGCTCGACCACTGGGGCCAGCTCGGGCCCGCCGAGATCCCGCCGAAGCGCGAGTGGGCCTACAAGGACGCGTTCCGCGTCGCGCGGCTCCACAACATCGAGCTCTCCTGTCCGAAGTACCACCCGTTCAACCCGCTGCTCGCCCTGCGGCTGTCGCTGCCCGAGGTCGCCGGCGCGGAGCAGCGCCGGGTCGTCGCCGCCATCTTCCGGGCCGGCTGGGGGCAGGGCATCGACCTCGGCTCGCGCGACGAGCTCGCGGGCGCGCTCGAGCGCGAGGGGCTCGACAGCCGCGCGCTCATCGAGCGGGCGTCGGCGCCGGCCGCCAAGGAGGCGCTCCGGCAGGGCACCGAGCGCGCGGTCGGCCGGGGCGTGTTCGGGGTGCCGACGACCTTCGTGGGCGACGAGCTCTTCTGGGGGAGCGACCGCATGGACCACGTCGAGCTCGCCCTCGACGACCGCGACCCGCTCGACCACGCCCGCGTGCGCGAGGCGCTCGCGCGCCCCCGGGCCGCCGACCGGCGCAAGGCGCGCCCCACCGGCGACGGCTGAGCGCAGCCCGCGCGGGCCGCGCGGGCCGCCGACCGCCGTCACTTCGCGACCGGCGGGGCCTCCGGATCGAAGCGCGGGATGAAGCCCTCCACCGAGGCGAGCGTCTCCAGCAGCGTCACGTGGCGGAGGCGCGGGATCGCCACGATCGTCGGCGCGCCGATCTCCTCCTCCGGCACGGCGAGCGTCGCCGCCTCCGCGAGCCCCGCCACGGTCTTGGCCACGATCTGCGTCGTCCCGAGGCTGCTCGGCCCGTAGGAAGCCCGGAGCTCGCGGGGCAGCCCGGTCCAGTACTCCCGCGCCGAGCCCTGGAACCCCGCCTCGGCCGGGGGACGCGGCCAGAACGTCGGCTCCTCCAGCCCGAGCTCCTCCACGAGCACCGTGCGCTCGGCCCGCACGTCGCGCGCCTCGACCTCGTCGCCGAGCACGTCGAACGCCTCGGCGCACCGCTCCAGCGCCGTGACCAGCTGCGTCCGGTTGCCCGAGGCGCGGATGAACTCGAGCGTCTCCCGCGCGTACGCCCTGAGCTCCCCGGCGTCGCGGCCCTGCAGCGCCGACGTGTGCAGCCAGCCGACCCGGCCGAGGCCCACCGCGTAGGCGTCGCCCGTCCCGGCCGAGCCGATCTCGATCGCCCGCTCGTAGGCCGCGAGCGCCTCCGGGAGGGAGCCCTGCACGAAGAACACGTCGCCGAGGTACCCCTCGGCCCAGCCGCGCCCCATGCCGATGCCCAGCACGCCGCTGAGGTTGCACGCGTTCGAGATGAGCACGCGGGCCCGCGCCAGGTGGCCCACGTGGAACTGGTGCCGGCCCGCGTACATCGTGCCGACGTACAGGTAGAGCCCGCTCAGGCCGTGCTCCTCGGCGTACGAGAGCAGCTGCGCGGTCGACCGGACGCCGAGATCCCAGTCGAACCGGCCCTCGGCGAGCACCGCGTAGTAAAACCACGTGCCGAGCAGCCGCACCGGGTCGCGCAGGCGCTCGGCGAGGCGCGCGGCGTCCGCGGCGCTCTGCTCGGCCTCGGCGTAGTGGCCCGACTGGCTCAGCGCGACGCACAGGATGCCGCGCGAGTGGCACAGCTCGATGTACTCGCCCGCCGCCTCGGCCAGCTCGCAGCCGCGGCGGAGCGGCTCGGTCGCGGGGCCGACCTTGCCGGCCGCGCACAGCGCGCGCCCGAGGATGTTCGCGGGCAGGCACTGGTACGGGCGGAGCTCGGGGCTCGCGCCGATCGCCTGGAGCGCCTTGCGGCTGTGCGCCACCGCGTCCGCGAACTCGCCCCGCACGTAGTGTACGCGCGACAGCGCGCTGGAGAGCGCCGCCGTCACGAGCGGGGTCTCCGGCAGCGCGCCCTGCGTGCGGCGGAGCAGATCGAGCGGCTCCGCCGTGCTGCCGAGCAGGCACGCGACGCGCGCGAGCTCGTGGGCGCAGCGGGCCCGGAGCTCGATGCGCGCGGGGTCGAGCGGCAGCCGCTCGAGCAGCGCGAGCGCCTGCTTGAGCCGCCGGATCGCGCCGTGCGGGTCCTGGAGGCGATCGGCCTCGCTCGCCGCGAGCAGGTACGTCGAGGCGGCGCGGTCGAGCTCGCCGGCGCGCTCGACGTGGTGCGCGAGCGTCCCCGGATCGCCGCCGCGCAGCTCGATGCGCCGCGCGATGCGCCGGTGGACCTCGCCGCGATCCTCGGGCGGCACGCGGGCGGCGAGCTGCTCGCGCGCCGCGTCGTGGGAGAACGACGTGAGGCGCCCGTCCTCGCTCAGGCAGACGTGGTGCGCGGCCGCGTCGCGCAGGGCGCGGTCGACCTCCTCCGGGTCGAACAGGCCGAGCGCGACGAGGTCGTCGCGCTGGAACTGGCGGCCGATGAGCGCCGCGACCGCGAGGACCTGGACCGCCGTGGGATCGAGCGCCTCGATGCTGCGGGCGAGGACGTCCGAGACCGAGGCCGGCGCGCGGTAGTGCGCGTCGGCGCGCGAGAGCTCGAGCGCGCCGCCCCGGCCGCGCTGCAGGAAGCCCTCGGTCTCCATGTTGCGGACGACCTGGATGTTGAAGAGCGGGTTGCCGGCGCCGAGCAGCGGGACGCGGCGCACGAGCTCCTGCACGAGCTCGTCGCCCGCGCCGCGGCTCAGCGTGGAGAGGAGCGCCCGGTTCGCGTCGGGCGGGAGCGGGCCGAGGTCGAGGCGCTCGACGTCCTTCCACGCGAGCCACCCCGCCGAGCGGGGCGTCATCGGCGACGAGCCGGGCGAGCCAGGCGCCGCGCGCAGCCCGGACGAGCCCGGCGGGGGCAACGACGAGGTGCGCGCGCCCGGGAACGGCGGGCGGGCCGTGGCCAGCAGCAGGACCGGCATGTCGCCGAGCTGGTCCGAGAGCCGCAGGAGCACCTCCTGCGTCGCCTCGTCGGCCCAGTGCACGTCCTCGATGGCGAAGACGACGGGGATCTCCTCGGAGATCGCGCCGAGCAGGCGCAGGATCAGATCGGCGATCCAGCGCGTGCCGCCCGGGCCGATCGCGCCGCCCTCGTCGGCGAGCCCGACCGCGCGGATGAGCTCGGGGACGAGCCCCTGGAGCAGGCCGGTGTCCTCGGCGACCACGAGGCTCACCAGCCGGCGGATGCGCGCGGCGCGGTTGTCGCCGTGCCGCTCCAGCCAGAGCGCGACCTGCGTCAGCGCCTCGCGGAGCGCCGAGTAGGGGACGAGCCCCGAGAGCTCCCTGCACCGGCCGTACGCGACGATCGCCGTTCCCGCCTGCTCGACGTTCCGGAGCAGCTCGGCGACGAGGCGGCTCTTGCCGACGCCCGTGTCGCCGACCACCACGGCCGGCCGCGGCTGGCCCCACACGGCGGCCTGGAGGAGCTCCGTGAGCCGCCCGAGCTCCTGCTCGCGGCCGATGAACGGCGCGTCGTCGAGCGCCTCGGACGAGGAGCCGTCGCGCTCGGGCGCGGGCTCTTCCGCCGCGGGCTGCGAGGGCGAGGCGCCGTGGAGCGTGACGTAATAGAGCTCCTTGAGCCGCGCGCAGAGCCGCGCCGCGCTCGAGAAGCGCCGCGCGGGGTCGCGCTCCATGAGCTCGTCCACGAGCGCGATGACCGGCGCCGGCGTCTCCGGGGCCACCTGCGAGAGCGGCACGAGGTTGCCGTAGACCTTCTGGCTGATGACGCTGTCGACCGTGCCGTCCTTGAACGGGAGCCGGCCCGAGAGCAGCTCGTAGAGCACGACGCCGACCGCGTAGAGGTCCATCCGGGGGCTCGGCCGCGCGAACGCGCCCCGCTTCAGGCACTCGGGCGCCAGGTAGGCGATGGTGCCGGCGTTCACCCGGACGTGCTCGGGCTGGAAGCTCACCGTCAGCGTCGCCAGGCCGAAATCGAGGATCTTGAGCCGCGGCTCGTACGGATCGGTGAGGACGATGTTGCTCGGCTTGAGGTCGAGGTGCAGCACGTTGAGCGCGTGGCAATGGGCGAGCGCCTCGGCCACGCGGCGCGCGATGCGCAGGGCCTCGATCGTGTCGAGCGGGCCCATCCGTGCGAGGTACCTGTCGAGCGTCTCGCCGCGCACGAGCTCCATCGCCAGGTAGAGGCCGACGCCGTCGAGGACGCCATACGAGCAGAGCTTCACGAGCGACGGGTGGCGCAGCCGGAGCAGCGCCTCGATCTCGTTCTGCTGGGCGAAGAGCTGCCCGACGTTCTGGGCGCTCACGTCCTTGAAGATCTTGATGGCGGCTTCGTTCCCGGCCTCGTCGTGGCCGCGGAACACGGCGCCGAAGCCGCCCTCGCCGAGCGGCCCGTCGACCGTGTACTCGCCGATCCTGGCGCCTCGCTCGATCAAGGGACCGCCGACCATCGCTCCTGCCCTTCCGAGTTCCCCGTCATCGCCCGAAGAGGCACCATGATACCCCGGACGCGGCGCCGTGCCGGGCGCAATGGCCCCGCGATGCGCGACGCGGGACGCGGGACGCGCGCTGCCTGCCCGCGCGGCGCCGGCGCGCGCAGGGCGGGCGCGCAGGCGAGCGCCGCGGGCTCGGGCTGTCGGACACCCGGGCGGTATCTTTCGCCGTGCGCACCGCTGCGGCGCGGGCTCCGGCGCGCGCGGAGCCCTTCAAGGGCCCTCGTCGCATCTGGCCTGTCGGGACACGAAACGTGGCTGTCACATCGGGGGCGAGCCTGGCGCGAGTTCGACCCGTGCACCGTCACGCTGCGACGCCGCGAAGAAAACGTGAGCTCGCATCCAGAATCGCGCTTCACCCCGGGATGGGGGCGTCAGAGAGGCTTCACCCCGGGACGGGCCGGCGACGTCAGAGAGGCTTCACCCCCGGACCGCGGCGTCACAAAAGACAACGGCGGCAGCCCCCTCCGGGAGGGGACCGCCGCCGCGTCCGGGCTCAAGCCGCTGCGGGGATCAGGTCCCGCCGCTGGCCGAGCCGCTGGCCGAGCCGCTGACGCTCGCGCTCGCCTTGACGTTCACGTCGATCGAGGCGGTCGCGCTCGCCGACGCGTCGACGGCGGCCGCGACGCAGGCGACAGCCTTGCCGCCGGCCTTGAGCGCCGCGTCCTTGACCTCGGCGCCCGCCTTGCCGACGCCGGACACCGCCGCCGCCAGCTTCTTGCCGGTCCCGAGCTGGACCTTCGCGATCGCCGGGAGCGACGTCCGGAGCGCGGCGACGAGCTTCTGCGCGTCCGCGTTCACCTTGCCGTTCGCCACGATACGGACGTTCGGCGGGTCGCACTTCGCCTCGCCGGCGGTCTTCGCCGTGCACTGGATCTGGCAGCTCGGGTCGACGCTCGGGGGCTTGAACTCGCCCGAGCACTTCGGCTCCTTGATCTCGGCGCTGCAGCCGCCGGAGCAGGAGCCCGAGCACTTCGCGCCCGCCTTGAGCTCGCAGGAGCCCGAGCAGGAGCCGTCACAGGTGCCCGTGCACGACCCCTCGGCCTTCGCGTCGCACTTGCCCTCGCAGGAGCCCGCGCACGCCGCGCCCTTCGACTCCTTGCCGTCGCACTTGCCGTCGCACTTGCCGCCGCAGGTGCCCTTGAAGCCGGCGTCGCACTTGCCCGAGCAGCTCGCCTGGCAGGTGCCGGAGCACGCCGCGCCCGCCTCGACGCTGCACTTGCCCTTGCACTCGGCGTCGCACTTGCCGCTGATCTCGCCGCCCTCGCAGGAGGCCTCGAGCTTGCCGGGCTGCACCGGCGAGCCGCAGTCGCCGAGGCACTTCTGCATCGCGGTGATGTCGGCGTAGCACTTCGGGGGCTCGATCTGGACCGTGAGCTTCGCCTCGGCGTTCGCCTTGACGGCGGCGCTCACCTTGGCCGAGACCGCGTTGCAGACCTTCTCGGCGCCCTTGCCGCCGCCCGGCTCGGCCTTGAGGTCCGCGTCGCTCATGCCGAGCTCCTTGCCGAGCTTGCCGCACGAGGCGATGAGATCCGCCTCCATGTCCGCCGTGAGCTTGTCGAGCGAGGCCGCGGCTTCGAGGAAGCCCTTGATCTTGCCCTCGACATCGGCGCCGCCCTCGAACTTGAGGTTGGCGATCCCGCCGTTCTTCAGCTCCTCACAGCCGCTCGCGGCGGACGCCAGGTCACCGGCGGGGCCGGGCAGGCTGTCGGCGCCCGGGATCCCCTTGCCGCCACAGTTCACGAGGAGAGGCGAAGCCAGCCCGAGCAGGGCCACCGGCATCGCGAACAACTTCCATCGATTGACGCTCATATAAGAACCCTCCGGCACCTCGACGGGTACCCCATGGGGCGCGGACCTTACACCGGTCGCCGCGACCTTGAAAGCTGAGACAGCCGCGATCCCGCGCGGCTGTCGCTCGCGGATGCCGAGCAGCCCCGCACTCCGGGCCCCAGCGATAGAGCGCCCTATTGCCTTAAGTCACGATGGCTGTAAAGAAACAAGCTGAGCCCGTGGAGACCGGGATGCGGCGCGGCGCCGCGCGCGCTCAGGCCGTGTCGCTCAGTCTTCGTCTTCGTCGAACGGCAGGTTGAGCTGCGCGAGGGGGCGCGCGCCGACCGAGGGCCCGCCCTTCTTCTCGAAGAGCGCCTGCTCGCGCGCGATGTCGGCCTCGATGAGATCCTGGTTGTCGTAGGCGAACGCGAGCGCGTCGAGCACGCGCGCCGGCCCGAGGTTCGGGTAGCGCTTGAGGAGCGTCTCCACCGACGCGCCGCCGCGGTGCCACGCCCAGAGCCGCCGGACCGGGACGCGCGACCCGAGCACGTGCGGGCTGCCCGCGAGCACCTGGATGTCGCACCGCACGTGAGGGTGGGGGACACGGATTCGCGGGAGCACCGGCGCGGCCATCGCGCGGTGGAGCCTAGTACCGGTCGCGATCGGATGGAAGGGCGCCGCGAGCCGACGGGCTCGCGCGACGCGCACCGGTCGTGGGAAGGCGAGCGCGCTCGACGCGCGGGCTCGACGCGCGGGAAGGCGCGCGCGCTCGGGCCGCACGCCCGCGCACCCCCGTTGCTCCGCGTTGCGCCGGCGCGATCCGGGCTACCCTACGCCGCGGAGGCGCGCGAGCATCACGCCCGACGTTGTCACCGACCGGAGCCCATCCAATGACTCAAGCCGAGAAGAACCCGCTTCGCGAAGGAATGCCCGAGGAGCGCACCGCCTCGCCGGCAGCGCTCGTCATCTTTGGCGCCTCGGGCGACCTGACCCGGCGCAAGCTGCTGCCCGCGGTCTACAACCTCGCGCTCAGCCGACTCCTGACCGGCGGCTTCGCCGTGGTCGGCGTGGCGCGGCGCCCGAAGCCGGATTTCGCCCAGGAGATGCGCGAGGCCGTCGGGAAGTACTCGCGGCGCCCGCTCGAGGAGTCGTCCTGGAGCGAGCTCGAGAAGGGCATCAGCTATGTCCAGGGGTCGTTCGACGAGGCCGAGACGTACACGCGCCTCGGCGCGGAGCTCGAGCGGCTCGACGCCGAGCGCGGCACCCGCAAGAACCGGGTCTTCTACCTGGCGGTCGCGCCCGACCAGTTCGCGCCCATCGTGCGCGGCCTGCGCGAGGCGAACCTCATCAAGCCGCCGTCGCACGCGAAGGACGCGCCGTTCCAGCACGTGGTCGTCGAGAAGCCGTTCGGCGAGGACCTCGAGAGCGCCCGCGCCCTCAACCGGGACCTGCTCGCCCACCTGGCCGAGTCGCAGATCTACCGGATCGACCACTACCTCGGGAAGGAGACGGTCCAGAACCTCCTCGTCCTCCGCTTCGGCAACACCATCTTCGAGCCGCTCTGGTCGCGCCAGCACGTCGATCACGTGCAGATCACCGTGGCCGAGGACATCGGCGTCGAGGGCCGCGGCAAGTTCTACGAGAAGGTCGGCATCACCCGCGACATCGTGCAGAACCACGCGCTCCAGCTCCTCACGCTGGTCGCGATGGAGCCGCCGTCGTCGTGGGACGCCGACGCGGTGCGCGACGAGAAGGTGAAGGTGCTCCGGACCCTCCGGCCGATCGCGGGCCCGGACGTGCTGAAGTCGACGGTGCGCGGGCAGTACGCGCCCGGCATCGTGCGCGGCGAGAAGGTGCCCGGCTACACCGAGGAGCCGGACGTCGCGAAGGACTCGCACACCGAGACCTACGTCGCGATGCGCCTCCACGTGGACAGCTGGCGCTGGGGCGGGGTGCCGTTCTACCTGCGCGCCGGCAAGCGGCTGGCGAAGCGGGTGGCCGAGGTGGTGCTGCACTTCAAGCCGCTCCCCCACGGCCTGTTCAAGGGCGCCCCCGGCGCCACCGAGGAGCCGAACGCGCTCGTGATGCGCATCCAGCCCGACGAGGGGATCTCGCTCCGGTTCGCGGCGAAGATCCCGGGCAGCGGCATCGCCATCCGCGGCGTGACGATGGACTTCCGGTACGGCGCCGCGTTCGGCTCCAGCACGCCCGAGGCGTACGAGCGGCTCCTGCTCGACGCGCTGCGCGGCGAGGCGACGCTGTTCACGCGCGCCGACGAGGTCGAGGCGCAGTGGGGCTTCGTCGATCCGATCTTCGAGGGGTGGCGGACGCAGGACGCCCCGATCGCGCGCTATGCCGCGGGCAGCTGGGGTCCCTCGGAGGCGGATGACCTGATCGAGCCGTCGGCGGACGCGCGCAACGCGTGCGCCGAGGGCAAGGCCCCGGAGCGGGCGTGGAGGCGGCCGTGAGCAAGGGCGGCATCGCCGAGGTGATCAAGCGGGTCGAGTCGGAGCTCGCCGAGTTCTGGTCCTCGCCCGACGAGTCGCGCGCCGAGCCGGCGCCGAAGACGCGCGCGTCGACGATGAACTTCGTCGCGGTGGGGAGCCGCGCCGAGGTCGAGCGCCTGAGGGAGCAGGCCGAGGAGCTCGCGGAGACGCACGCGGGCCGGACGCTGCTCATCACGCTCGACGACCGGCTCGACCCGCTGAGCGTGCAGGGCGACTGGTCGGCCACGTGCCGCCGCGCCGGGGAGGTGCCGATCTGCTACGACCGCGTGGAGCTCACGTTCGGCGTGGCCGCGGCCGAGCGCGTGGCGTCGGTCGTGAGCGCGCTGACGATCTCCGACGTGGCCGTGATCGTCGAGCTCGCGCCGGGCGCGCCGAACGTGCTCGGCGACGCGCTCGCGCCGATCTGCGACCGGCTGGTGTTCGACTCGGCCGAGACGTGCATCGAGCGCATCGCCGAGGTCGCGCGCGGGACGAGGGCGCCGCTCGCGGACCGCGCGTTCGTGCGGACGTTCTCGTTCCGCGAGCTCGTGGCCCGGTTCTTCGACGACATGCCGGAGGCGTGCCGCGCGATCCGGCGGGTGGAGATCGCGCGCAGCGCGGGGTCGAAGCCGGATCCGGCGGCGCTGTTCCTCGGCTGGATGGGCTCGCGGCTCGGCTGGAAGTTCGAGTCGCGGGGGCCCGGGCAGGGCGGCGCCGCGGGCGTTGTGGGCCGCGCGCGGGGGGCGGACGGCGCGCCGATCGAGATCGCGCTGGTCGACGGGCCGCCGGCGCCGTCCGAAGGGCAGGCGTGGCGGCGGCTCGACGGCGTGCGCCTCTGGACGTCGCTCCGCGGCGAGCCGCTCACGCTCGGGTGCGTGCGGCTCGACAAGGCGCCGGCCACGGTGCGGTGGACGATGGAGGGGGCGCGGTCGGCCGAGCACCTCCACCCGCTCGGCTACCGGGACGAGACGTGGGTGCTGACCAAGACGATCGACTCGCTGGAGGGCGATCGGCTGCTGCGCGACGCGGTGCTCGCCGCGGCGGACTGGAGCGCCCTCTGAGGGCCGAGAGGAGGACCGAGATGAACGGTGGAGAGGAGACGTGCGTCGCGAAGGACGCGGCGGAGCTCGCGCGCCTCGGCGCGGAGCTCATGGCGCGCGCCATCGCGGCGGCGATCGAGGCGCGCGGCGTCGCGCGGATCGCGCTCTCGGGCGGGAGCACGCCGTCGGAGGCGTACCAGCGGCTCGCGGCGCTCGCGCTCCCGTGGGAGCAGACCGAGTGGTTCTGGGTGGACGAGCGCGCGGTCGCGCCCGACCACCCCCGCTCGAACTACGGCGCCGCGCGCCGGGATCTCGCGGTGGCCCGCGTCCCGGAGGGGCACTTCTTCCGCATGGAGGGGGAGTCGCCCGACCTCGCCGAGGCCGCGGCGCGCCACGAGCGGCTCCTGCGCGCCCGCTTCGGGGTCGCGTCGCCGGTGGCGTTCGACCTGATGACGCTGGGGATCGGCGACGACGGGCACACGGCGTCGCTCTTCCCCGGGACAGGGGCGGTGGGCATCGAGGACCGCCTGGTCGCCGCGATCCCGGCGCAGCCGGACAAGGGGCTGGAGGCGCGGCTCACGCTGACGGCCCCGGTGATCCGCGAGGCGCGGATGAAGCTGCTCCTCGCGCGCGGCTCGGGCAAGCGCGGGGTCCTGGAGCAGGCGAAGCGGACCGGTCCGGCCGACGAGGTGCCGGCGCGCGTCGTGCGCGGCGGCGCGGGACGGCTCGTCTGGCTGCTCGACAGCGCGGCGGCCGGATGAGCGGGGCGTGGCGAGCGCATCCTGGCGAGCGCCCGGGCTCGTGCGTCGCGCGTCGTCGACGTGTGCTGGCCGACAGCGCGGTGGAGATCCGCGCGGAGCACGGATTGACGCCGCCGCCCCTGGCCCGAAATGGCACGGCAGGCATTCATGCCTGCCGGCGAGAGAGAAGCTGAAACTCACCGCGATCTGTACTTCTCCGGACTCGATGTGCAGGTAGCACGCATGGGGTCGGACCAGACGCTGCCAGAGGCGGTCGAGGGGGAAGGCGCTGCGGCGCGTCTGTTCACGGCCGCGCTCCTGACGGGCAACTACGTCGCCGCGCGGAGCGTGCTCCACGCCGCGCTCGGGGACGGGCTCGGCCACATCTACGAGCGCATCGTCGTGCCCGCCCTCGAGGAGGTCGGGATCCTCTGGTACGAGAACCGGATCACGGTGGCGGACGAGCACCTCGCCTCCGCGGTCGCGCAGACCGCCGTCGCCTCCCTGTACCCGCTGATCCGGTGGCCGGCAGGAGGCCCGAGGGCGGTGGTCGGCTGCGCCGACCCCGAGCTCCACACGTTCGGCGCGCGCATGCTCGCCGATGTCCTCGCCCTCGACGGCTGGCAGACGACGTTCATGGGCGGGCGGATCTCGACGCTGGGCGGGCTCGCGGACCTCAGGCTGCGCGAGATGAGGCTCATCGCCGTGTCGATCACGCTCGAGGCGCACATGCCCTCGGCGCAGGCGCTGATCCATCGCGTGCGCGAGCAGGCGCCCGGGGCGAAGGTCCTCGCGGGCGGCCGCGCCGTCGCGGCGCTGCCCGACGCGGCGCAGCTGCTCGGGGCCGATGCGGTCGTGGCGTCGCTCTCGACGGCCGTGAGGCTCGCGCGGACATGGAGGTGACGGAGCCCGACGCCGCGGCGCTCTTCGGCGCCCTCCTCGCGAGCCAGGACGATCTCCTGCTCGTGATGCATCGCGGCGAGATCACCCACGCCAGCGCCGCGGCGAGCCGGTTGTTCGGAGGCGCCGCGGCGCCGGGCAGGCCCGTCGCGGCGCTGTTCCACGAGACGAGCCGCGAGAAGGTCTCGGCGGCCCTGGCTCACGCGGCGGCCGCCACCTGGGAGCTCCAGGTGTGCCGCGAGGACGGGCGCCAGGAGCCGGTGAAGTTCCTCGTGGTCCCCGCCGCCGGCGGGGCGCGCATCCTCCTCGGGCGGGCCTCCGCGCGCGACGAGGCGCGGCGGAGGGAGGACGCCGCGATCGCGCTGGCGAACGAGCTCGCGGACATCACCCGCGAGCTCGCGACGAAGGGGGCCGAGCTCGAGGCGGCGCGCGTCCGGCTCGAGGAGCTCGGGCGGCAGCGCGAGGAGTTCATGTCGATCGTGTCGCACGACCTCAAGTCCTCGCTCCAAGCCATCCGGCTCCAGGGGACGCTCATCGAGCACGTGGAGAGCCCCCTGTCCGCCGCGCACTGCGCGAAGGTCGCGGGGCTGCTCCTGCGCAACGTCGACAGGATGACGTCGCTCATCTCGGACATCCTGGACGCGGCGCTCGTCGACGCGGGGGAGCTGCAGATCGCGTCGCGGCGCTTCTCCCTCGACGAGGTGGTCGCCGAGGTGGTCGACACAGTGGCCCCCATCGCGGCCGAGGTGGGCGTGCAGATCCGCCGCGAGGCCGCGGGCGCCGGGTTCGTGAGCGGCGACGCGCGGCGGCTCTACCAGGTCCTCTTGAACCTCGTGGAGAACGCGATCAGGCACTCGCCGCGGGGGACCGAGGTGCTCATCGAGCTCGCCGCGCGCGACGGCTGCGCGCGCTGCGCCGTCGAGGACGCGGGGGCCGGCATCGCGCCCGATGAGCGCGCGGCGGTGTTCGACCGCTTCCGGCGGCAAGGCGCGCACGCGGGCCGCGCCGGGCTCGGGCTTTACATCGCGCAGCGGATCGTCGCGCTGCACGGGGGCTCGATCTGGGTCGAGGCCGGCGCGCGCGGCGGCGCGCGGTTCGTCTTCGAGATCCCTTCGCCCGACGGCGCGGGCGTGGCCGGGGACGCGGGCGCTCGTTGAGCGGGCCCCGCTCCGGCGCGGGGCCCGCCTCGCCTGCGCTCAGGACCTCCGGGAGGTCGAGCGGGCCGAGGGCTCCGCCGCGGCGGCGAGCTCCCTCGCGAAGGCGAGCGCGCCCCGCACGCCGACCAGGGGATCGGTGACGACCGCGACGGGCACGTCCTGGAGGAGCGGCGCGAGGCGCCCCTTCTTCAGGAACGACTTCATGAACAGCTCGCGCCGGGCGGTGACGAGGTGCCGGGCGATGTTGCCGAGGACGAAGACGCCGCCGAGCGCGAGCTCGCGCAGGGCGAGGTTGCCGGCCTCGGCGCCGTAGATCTCGACGAAGAGGTCGACCGCGCGCGCGGCGGGCCGGAACTCGCGGGCGAGCCCGAGCTCGGCGATCGCCGCGTTGCGGTCCCCCTCGGCGAGGCGGCGCTCGATCGCGCGCGGCACGCGGGCGGCGCGGCCGGCGAAGAAGTCGAAGACGGCGCCGAGCCCGTCGCCCGAGAGGACGCGCTCGTAGCTCACGTGATCCGGGTGGCGCTCGGCGAGGAACTGCCACAGCTCTGCCTCGATGGCCGAGCGCGGGGCGAAGTCGGCGTGGCCCCCCTCGGTCGGGAGCGTGAGGTGGCGGGCGCCGTCCCAGATGAGCCGGGCCTCGCCGAGCCCGGTGCCGGCGGCGATGACGGCCAGGTTGCTCCCCTTCGGCCGCGGCCTGCGCTCGGTGAGCGGCGTGATCGACCCGCGCGCGATGTGCAGGCAGCCCCGGGCGCCGACCACGAGGTCGTTCGCGAGCCGGATGTGCGCGATCTTGAGGCGGCGCGACAGCTCGCGCTCGGCGAGGCGCCAGGGCAGGTTCGTGACCGTGGCGACGTGGTCCTGGATGGGGCCGGCGACGCCGAGCACGGCGACGGCGGGGTGGGGAGCGTCGCTGCGCACGAGGAAGGGTAGGGCGATCTCCTCGAAGCTCGCGTGCTCGCGGCTGCGGAAGACGGCCTCTGAGAGCGGCCGGTCGCCGGAAGCGTCGTAGAGCGCGAGCCGGGTGTTCGTGCCTCCGATGTCGCCGACGAGCAGCGACGGCGCCGCGGATTTCTTGGTCCTTGCCACGCGGCCGCCCTGCCAGCGCCCCGCCTCGGCGGCAAGGCGATCCGTCATCGGGCGAGCGCGGCAGACATGAACGTTCCGAGGAGCCCTCGCGCCGCGCCTCGATCGCGCCGAGGCGCGCCGTCGCGCCGCGCGGGCGCTCGCTGGCCGTCGAACTGGCTCCCCATCGCTTGACCGCCGCCCTGCGTCCGGTCGACAGTGCCGGCGTGCAGCGGCTATTCCCCGCGCTTGTAGTAGCGCTCGCTGGCGTCACGTCGCCCGCCGGGCCCGCGTTCGCCGAGCCGGCGCCGGGCGCGCCCGCGGGACCGCCGCCGCGCGCCTCCGCGCAGCCGCTCGCTGCGCAGCCCCCCGCGCGCGGCGCTCCTGCGCGGCCGCCCGCCGCGCAGGGCGTCCCGCGCTCCGCGCAGGCCGCGCCGCTGTCGTCCACGGCCGCGCCGGCCGCGTCGTCCACGCAGGCAGCGCCCGCGAAGCCGTCCGCGCAAGCCGCGCCCGCGCCGCTGTCGTCCACGGCCGCGCCGGCCGCGCCGCTGTCGTCCACGGCCGCGCCGGCCGCGCCGCTGTCGTCCACGGCCGCGCCGGCCGCGCCGCTGTCGTCCACGGCCGTGCCTGAGCAGCCTGCGCCCGCGCCGCCGTCCGCGCACGCCGCGGAGCCGCCCGTGCAGCCCGCGCCCGCGGCACCTCCGCCCGTGGAGCCGCCGCTCGTGCAGGTCGCGCCGTCGCCCACGCCGGTCGCGTCGGCGCCGGCGCGGGTCGTCCTTGCGCCCGCGCAGGCCGAGCCTGCGCCCGCGCCGCCGGCCCCGGCCGCTGACCAGGCCGAGCCGCGCGCTCCCGACCCTCAGCCGTCGCCTCCGCTGGCCGAGCAGCCCGAGGCGCGCGTCGAGCTGCTCGGCCGCACGGTCTTCGCCGTCCGCGTGCACCGGGGCAACCTCTCCCCGCCGGAGCGCGCGCGCGAGGCCGCGAAGGTGCTGGAGCGCGCCGCCCAGGAGAAGAAGATCCCCGAGGTCCGCATCGACGAGCAGGCGGGCGTGGCGGTCGTCTACGTCGGCGAGAGCCCGCTCATCCACCTCGGGCCCGAGGACGCCGCCGCGGCCGGCGCCACGACGGTCACGGTGCACGCCGCCGCGATCGCCGCCACGGTCCGCGACGTCCTCGCCAAGGAGCAGAGCCGGAGCCGCATCGCGACGAGCGTCTTCTCGTTCTCGCTGCTCGTCTTCTCGGGGCTCATCGCGCTGCTCCTGCTCCGCAAGGTCGGCGAGCTCGTCGCGCGCGCGCGCGGCTGGGTCGCCGAGCACCCGGAGCGGCTCCCGGCCCTCCGCGTCCGCGGCATCGAGATGCTCCGGCCCGCCGCTTCCCAGGGCGCGCTCTCGGTCGCGCTCGGCGCCGCCGGCGTCCTCGTCCGGGTGGGCATCGCCTACATCTGGATCCTCTTTGCGCTCTCCCTGTTCGCCTCCACGCGCGACTACAGCGAGAAGCTCACCGGCTTCGTGCTCGCGCCGGTGTCGGAGCTCATGGGGCGCATCGCGCGGAGCGTCCCGGTGCTCCTGCTCGCGATCGTCGCGACGCTCGCGGTCATCGTCCTCATCCGCTTCGTGGGGCTGTTCTTCGGGAGCGTCAGCCGGGGCGAGACGTCGCTCGGGTGGCTCCCCTCCGACCTCGCGGTCGTCACCGGGGTCCTCGTCCGCTTCGGCATCCTCGTGGCCGCGCTGCTCCTCGCGGCGCCGCTCGTCACCGGCACCGACGAGGGGGCGCTCACGCGGGTCGGCTTCGTGGTGCTCACGGCGGCCGGGCTCGCCAGCACGCCGCTCGTCGCCTCGGCGGCCGTCGGCCTCTCGGTCATCTACGGCCGGCGCCTGCGCATCGGCGACATCGCCGACGTGGGCGGCCGGTCCGGGCGCGTCCGCGAGCTGACGCTGATCGAGGCGCGCCTCGAGGACGAGGACGGGTGCGTCGTGCGCGTGCCGCACCTGCTCAGCCTGTTCCACCCGACGCGCATCCGCGGCCGGCCTCCGCTCGTTGCGGTCGAGATCAGCGTCGACCCCGCCGCCGACCTCGAGCGGGTGCGGGAGCTCCTGCTCAGGACGGGCTCGGGCCTCGGCAGCCGCGCGCGCGCCGCGCTCGTCGCGATCGACGAGGGGGGCGCGCACTTCCGCGCCACGATGGCCTGCGACGGCGACGACGTGCGCAGCCGCTGGCTCACCGCCGTGGCGCAGGCGCTCGTCGCCGCCGGCATCCCGCTCGGGCGCGCGCCGGCGTCGCCGCCGATCGAGCGCGCGCGGCGCGGCGCGGCGGCGCCTGTGGACCGGGGCGCCGCCTCGTGAACGCCGTCTGGCTCCTGATGGGGCTGCTCGTCCTGTCGTACCTCGGCAGCTCGCTCGTCAGCGGCCGCGTGCTCCGGGGCATCGGCCTCCCCTCCGGCGCCGAGTACGTGGTGCTCGGCTTCGTGCTCGGGCCCTCGGCGCTCGGGCTGCTCGAGCCCTCCTCGCTCGCCGCGTTCGAGCCCATCGCGGGGGTCGCGCTCGGCTGGCTCGCGCTGGTCGTCGGCCTCGACTTCGGCTTCGTCGGCAACCGCCGCGTCCGCCCGTCCCGCATGGCGCTCGGCGTGCTGATGAGCCTCGCGACCGGCTGCGCCGTGGCGGCCGCGGTCTGGCTCGCGGCGGAGCGCGCCGTGCCGTCGCTCGACCGGGGCGAGCGGGCGCTGCTCGCGGCGGGCGTGGGCGCCGTGTCCGCCGAGACGACGCGGCACGCCGTGCTCTGGGTCACGCAGCGCTACAGCGCGAGCGGCAAGCTCTCGGACCTCGTCGCCGACATCGCCGACTGCGACGACCTCGGCCCGCTGCTCATGATGGGCGCCGCCTTCGCGCTCGCCCCGCAGGCGACGGCCCACTGGCCGATCCCGTTCTGGGGCTGGACGATCGTGACGACGCTCATCGGCGTGGTGCTCGGGCTCATCGCGGTCGTGCTCCTCGGCAGCGATTTCCGCCTGATCCAGAGCTGGGGCGTGCTCCTCGGCACCTCGCTGCTGACGATGGGCACGAGCGCCCGGGTCGGCCTGTCGCCGCTCCTCGCGACGTTCGCGATGGGCGTGACCATCGCCGCCGTGTCGAGGCACCGCGAGGAGATCGTCGCCATGGTCGCGCCGACCGAGCGGCCGGTGATCCTGCCGGCGCTGCTGCTCGCCGGCGCGAACGTGAGCCCGAAGGCGGCGCCGTTCCTGCCGTGGATCGTGGCGATCGCGCTCGTGGCGCGCGTGGCCGGCAAGCTCGCGACCGGCCTCGTCTTCCGCGTCGCGTCGCCCGACGCGCGCGAGACCTCGCCCTGGCTCGGCCTGGGGCTGCTCTCGTCCGGCGCGATGGCCATGAGCGTCGGCCTCGCCTTCGCACTGCGCTTCCCGGGCCCGGTCGGGCACACCGTCCTCTTCACCGCGGCCGCGGCGGCGGTGTTCGGCGAGTTCGTCGGGCCGCAGGCGCTGCGCGCCACGCTCCGCAAGGCCGGCGAGCTCGCCGCGCCCGAGCGCGAGTCGCTCTTCTTCGGCCGCGCGCTGGCCCGCGCCTCGCGCGACGCCACGCCGATCGAGGGCGACAGCCCGCCCTCGCCCGCGGCAGAGCGGGGGGAGGTGCCGCCGTGAGCACCGCAGCGCTCCCCGAAGCCGGGCCCGCCGCGCCGGCTGCGCCCGTCGCGCCCGCCGCGCCCGTCGCGCCCGCCGCGCCGGACGGCGCGCCCGCTGTCCGCCACCACGGGTCCGCGCCCAAGGGGCCGCTGAACCACCTCACGCACGCGGTCGCGCTGGTGATCCTGTTCGGGGTGCTCTACGCGACGACGCGCTCGGTCCCGAACGATCACGGGCCCGCGGGCACCATCGCCTCGATCGGCTTCCTCCTGCTCGCGGGGACGCTCGCGAGCGAGCTGGTCGAGCCGCTCCGCCTGCCGCACCTCTCGGGCTACATCCTCGCGGGCATCATCGCCGGGCCGCACGTGCTCAAGCTCGTCGATCACCACGCCGTCGAGGAGATCTCGCGGGTCAACGCGCTGGCGCTGGCGCTCATCGCGCTCGCCGGCGGCGCCGAGCTCCGTATCGACATCGTCAAGAAGAGCCTGAGGAGCCTCCTCTTGCACAACCTCGTCCAGACGGTGCTCGTCTTCGTGGTGATGACGGGCGTCTTCTACTCGGCGCGCTCGCTCGTCCCGTTCGCGGCCGACCTCTCGACCACCGCGGCGTTCGGCGTGGCCATCCTCTGGGGCGTCATCGCGGTCACCCGCAGCCCCTCGGCCGTGCTGGGCATCCTCTCCCAGACGCGCGCGACCGGGCCCGTCGCGCTGAACACGCTCGCGTTCGTGATGACGTCGGACATCATCGTCATCGTCGTGACGGCGATCGCGCTCTCCACGGTGCGGCCGCTCATCGAGCCGGGCACGACGATGTCGATGCACGAGATCGAGCTCCTCGGCCGCGAGATCCTCGGGAGCATCTCGATCGGCACGACGCTCGGCCTCGCGCTCGCGGCCTACATGCGGCTCATCGGCCGGCAGCTCATCCTGGTGTTCGTGGCGCTCGGCTTCGGCGCCACCGAGGTGCTCCGCTATCTCCGCTTCGACGCGTTGCTCGTCTTCGTGGTCGCCGGGTTCGTCGTGACGAACCTCTCGAAGCAGGGCGAGAAGCTGGTGCACGCCGTCGAGGACGCGGCGAGCGTGGTGTTCGTGCTCTTCTTCGCGACC
Source organism: Sorangium sp. So ce1153 (assembly GCF_051521595.1). NCBI lineage: Bacteria > Pseudomonadati > Myxococcota > Polyangiales > Polyangiaceae > Sorangium > Sorangium sp. So ce1153. The sequence goes on along the minus strand of NZ_CP150361.1, from coordinate 7,503,436 downwards.
GCCGGCGCGCACCTTGACCTGCCGCTGCTCCGGATGATGTGGCCGGTCGCGCTGCTGTTCGGCGCGTCGCGGGCGCTCGTGACCTGGGTCGCGAGCCGCATCGGCAATCGCCTCGCCGACGACCCGCCGGTGCTGCGGAAGTATGCCTGGTGCGGCCTCGTCTCGCAGGCGGGCCTCACCCTCGGCATCAGCCTGACCATCGAGCGCGCGTTCCCGGCCCTCGGCGCCGGCTTCCGCGCGCTCGTGGTCGGCTGCGTCGCGCTGAACGAGGTGTTCGGCCCGATCCTCTTCAAGTACGCGCTCGACCGCTCCGGCGAGACGGCGGTCGAGGCCTCGCGCGGCTCGCTGCCGAACATCGGCCACCACGGGTGAGCTGCGGCCTGCTCACGGCGTGAACCGCAGCGAGTAGCTCACCACGGTGGGGCCTCGCCGCGGCTTCAGGAAGTCGATCTGCTCGAAGACGCCGACCACGCACTTCCTGAACGCCTCGCCCTTGAGCGCGGTCCGGGGCTTGCGCACCTCCGCCTTGCCGCCGTCCTTCTCGATCCGCAGGTCGATCCCGAAGTCGCCGCCCTTCGTCGGGTCCTCTGCGAGCGCGAAGCAGCGGCGGAACTCGTCGAAGTGGGGCGCGACCGATCGCTTGATCGGCTCCTTCGTGTAGTCGTCGTGCGGGCCGCCGCCGATGTGCATCCCGATGTTCGCGACCTTCACCTTGGGCAGCGGTCCGGCGTCGGCCGGGGCCGCGCTGGGCGCCGTCGGCTCGGTCGCGGCGCTGGCCGTGGGAGCGGCGCTCGCGGCGGGCGCGGCGGAAGCCGCGGGGGAGGGACTGGCGGCGCTCGCGGAAGCGGCGGCCGTGGGCGCGTCGGGCGCTGGCGGCGCGGCGCTCGCGGGCGCGCTCGGGAACGCCTCCGCCTGCGGCGCGGCGCTGCGCTCCGTCGGGGGGGTGGCACGGGACGAGCAACCTGCCGCCGCGGCGGCGAAGGCGAGGGGAGCAGAGAGCGCGACGAGGAACGAAGCGGGACGGAGCATGGTGGCGCGCGAATCTACTGCGCCTCACGCCGCTCAAGGAAGCGTTCGCCTACGGCGCCGTCGCCTCCCGCCGCTTCCGCACCGCATCGTTGTGATCGTCCAGGCTCTCGCTGAACCGGTGGCGGCCCCCGCCTGCCGCCACGAAATAGAGGTACTTCGTCGCCGCGGGCGCGAGCACGGCCGCGATCGACGGCGCCCCCGGGTTCGCGATCGGCCCCGGCGGCAGCCCGGGGTGCGCGTAGGTGCTGTAGCGGTTGCTCGGATCCCGCACCACGGCGGGCGTCGGCTTGCCGTCCCAGTCGGCGCACGACGGCGCCTCCTCGGGCCAGGCGACGCAGCCGTAGAGCGCCGTCGGGTCGGACTGCAGCCGCCGCGAGCGGAACGTCGGATCGAGCAGCCGGTTCAGGAAGACGCTCGCGATGAGCGGCCGCTCCTCCTCGACCACCGCTTCCTTCTCCACGATGGAGGCGAGCGTGAGCACCTCGCGGCGCCCCCACCCGAGCGTCGCCTGGAGCGCGGCGAGCCCGTCCTTGCCCTGCGCCGCGAGGGTGCTCCAGCGCCGGTCGGCCTCGGCGACGAGGCGCTTCGCGACGTCGCGCGCGTCCGAGTCCAGCGGGAAATCATACGTCGCCGGGAAGAGGTACCCCTCGGCGCTCTCCGCGCCCACCGCGCCGCCGCGCTCGATGCCGAGCGCGTCGAGGAGCGCGCCGTCGGCGGTCGCGGCCAGGAACGTCTTCCTGCCGGCGATGCGCAGCTTCTCCAGCCGGGTCGCGATGTCGAAGCGGCTGAAGCCCTCGGGGATCGTGATGCGCGCGGTCGGCCGCCCCTCCGCGCGCGTGAGCAGCTGCCGGAGCTCCCGCGGCGTCGCCCCCTCGAAGAGCAGGTGCGGGCCCGGCACGAACGCCTCGGTGCCGCCCGTCGCGCGCAGGTAGAGCGCCATGGCGCGCTCGCTCTCCACGAGCCCCTCGGCCGCGAGCAGCGCCGCCGCGTCGTCCGTGTCGAGCCCGTCCGGCCAGTTGATCTCGACGACGCGCCCGCGGTCCGGGGTCCTCATGCGCCCGTAGCCGACCACCAGCGCGACGAGCGCCGCGGCCGCGGCCGCGAGCGCGCCCGCGAGCACGAGGACGATCGCCCGCCCGCGCTTCAGCCGGGCCGGCGCGGGGCGCCGCGACGTCGGCGCGCGCTGCCCGGAGCCGCCGCGCGCGCGCCGCGCCGGGGGGGTCTTCCGGGTCGACGACGGGGGCTCGCGCGGGGGCGATCCCTGCGCGCCGTCGCCACCCGTCCGGCGGTTTCCCGGCCGGCTCGCCCTCGGTCGAACGCCCACCGCCGGGAGTCAAAACCCCAAAGCCCTGCCCGTGTCAACGCCCCGCGCGCGCCGCGGCCAGCGCCGTGCGCGCCGCGGTCCCTGCCGTGCCCGCGGTGCGCGCCGCGGCCCGCGCGCGTCAGCGGGCCAACTCGAAGGCGTCCACCTCGTTGCGTCGGACCGCGGCCTTGCCCTCGCGGGACTGGGCCGGGGCCGGCCTCGCCGCCGGCGCCGCCGGCGCCTGCGCGAAGTTGCCCGGCTTCGCGGGGGCGGCGGACGTCGGCGGCGTGGCGAACGCCGGCGGCGCGGCGAACTCCGAGTCGGCCCGCTCCAGCGCGGCGAGCTGGCTCTCGAAGTCGAACGCCACGTCCTTCGCGCGGCTCGCCGGGGCGGCGCGCTTCGCCTTGTCGGCGGCGCTCCGCAGCGACCGCTGCTGCGCGTCGAGCTTGCTGCGCGCCTCGTCGAGGCGCCCCTGCTCGAACAGGAAGTTCGCCTGCTTCAGCGTCGCCGCCGTCTCGCTGCGCTGCACGCGGCCCGCGACGAGCGCGTCGAGCTCGCTCGCGTCGGCGTCCCTCTCCGCGAGCGCGACGCCGAGCTTGCCCTGGCAGCGGGCGTCGGTCCCCGCGACGAGGTCGCGGTACGCGAGGCCGACGTCGGCGATCGGGGAGGCGCCGTCGCGGCCGCCGCCGAGGGCGTCGAGCCGCACCTTGAGCAGCACCGTCTTCACCTCCCCCGGCGCGAAGGCGCCGAGCGGCACGACGACCTGCCCGCCGGCCCGCCGGAACGCGCGATCGAAGACCCGATCGAGCTCCACGCCCGGCGCGAGGTCGATCGCGAGCTCCGCGCCGCTCGCCACGGACGCGGTGAGCTGCGCCGCCTCCGCCTCGAAGATGCGCGCGAGCGCGGCGTCGTTCTCGACGAAGTAGTGCCGGCCGTTCGAGTCGAGCGCGATCGCCGACAGGATCTTCTCGTTGTAGTCGACGTCGACCCCGATGGTCGTGATGCTCACCCCGCGATCGCGCGCCCGCTGCGCCATCGCGCGGAAGCCCGGGACGTCGCGGACCCCGTGGTTGGCGTCGCCGTCGCTGAGGACGACCATCCGGCTCACCCCGCCGTTCCCCTGGCCGAGCTGCACGAGGCCCTCCTCGATGCCGCAGGAGATGCACGTGTCGCCGCCGAGCGAGATGCGGCGGATGCCCTCGAGGATGAGGCCGCGCGTGTGGGGCGCGACGGTCGTGGGCGGCACGACCACGCTCGTCCTCGTGTCGAAGGTGACGACCGACACGACGTCGCCGTCGTTGAGGCGGCTCACCGCGGTCGTCGCCGCCTGGACGGCGTTGGCGAGGCGGGTGCCCTTCATCGAGCCGGAGCGATCGATGACCAGCGAGAGGTTCGCCTGCGCCTGGGCCCTCGCGGGCGTCCCGTCGCCGCGGACCTCGAACATCAGGAACGTCTCGCGCGCCGCGCGCGTGAGTCGCGCGTGACCGACGCGCCCCTCCAGCATCAGCCTGGAGCCGGTGGTGAAGCGGCTCGGGTCGACCGCCGCCACGGCGCCGCCCGTCACCTCGGGGACGACGCGGGGCGGCTCGGCGACCACCTCGCTGACCGGCTCCGTGGAGCCCCCGCTCCCGGACGGCGTCAGCGAGTACACGGAGATGCTCGTGAGCATCATGCCGAGGGCGGAGAACAGGGCGACATGGGTCGGCTTCATGGCTCCTCCAGAGAACGGCCTGGGCCCCTCCATCTTACGCGCCTCACGACGTGCTCACGGCGCGGGGCCCGCGGGCGTGGTCCCTTGTACGTCGTCGGGCCTGGATCGATCTGACGGCTCCGCGATCGGCCGCACGCCGGCGGCGCGAAGGGCGCTCCAGGGCGGGATGCTCCCGATCAGGACGAGCACGGCGTCGCAGGGGTGCGCCTGCGTCCCCGACGGCGAGGCGAGGGTCGCCACCAGCGCGCCGCCCGGATCGCTGGCGAGCGCGGTCACGTCGGTCTCGAAGCGGAGCGAGAGGCGAGATGCGGCTGCAAGCCTTCGTAATTCCTCGATATTTCTCGTCTTGCCGCGGCGGAATCCGCTGCCTCGGTAGACGACGGTGACCGCGGTGGCCGGCTGGCGGGACAGCGCGATGGCCGCCTCCATGGCGACGTCGCCGAGCCCGACGATCAGCACCCGGCTGCCGGCGAGGCTCCTGGCGTCGGCGAGGTGGTAGTACACGCGGCTTTCCACCTCGGCGGACAGGTCGAACGGGAGCCGGCGCGGCGAGCCGCGCTGGCCGAGGGCGAGCAGCACGCGTCGCGCCCGGCGCTCGGCGCGCGGCCCGCCCTCGCGCGGCTCGGTCACGACGACGAAGCCGGCCGCGGCCTCCGCGGCGGCGCCGGTCGGAGCCTGCCTGCCTGCGCGCGCGCCCGTGTCGCCCGCGCGCGCGATGGATACCATCCGGGTATCTTGCAGGATGGGGAGCCGCTCCTTGCGCACGATGCGGAGCCAGTGGGAGAGCAGCTCTTCCTTGGTCGACTCCTTCAGCCACAGCTTCCCGGTCACGGGCAGGTCGAGCGGCTGATCGAAGACCAGCTTGCCGCGCGGGAAGCTCTGGATGCTCTGCGCCACGCTGCCCTGCTCGATCACCTCGAACGAGAGACCGAGCTCCTTGGCGCGGAGCGCGGCGCTGATCCCGGCGGGGCCTGCGCCCACGATGATCAGGTCGAGCAGCTCGCCTCCCGCGGCGCTCGCGCCGGCCTGTCTTAGCTCCTCCGCGATGCGCGTCGCCGCGTGCGCGCCCTGGTGGATGGCGTTCTTGATGAGCGGGAGCCCGGTGATGTCGCCGGCGAGGTACAGGCCCGGCACGTCGAGGCTCCCGAGGTCGTCGTCGAGGCGCGGCCGATCGGCGATGGGCGCGCCGCCCTCGATGGTGAGCGACCCGTTGGGGCAGCGCTGCTCGCACAGCGTGAGGCCGCAGCACGCCTCGGGGCGGGCCACGACGGCCACGTATCGCTCGACGGCGAGCACGTCGTAGGGGCACGCATCGACGCACGCATAGCAGCCGAGGCAGGTGGTCGTGTCGATCCGGGGCAGGAGCACGTGCGCCGCGGGGCGCAGCATCGCCTCGGCCGGCTCCAGATCGCGCGCCGAGCGCCGCGCGTGCCGCTCGCGCAGGGCGTGGCCGCCGCGGGCGACGGCGAACGCCGCCGCGGCGGCGGCGAGGCCCGCGCCCATCCAGAGCAGCGCGCGCGTGGCGTGCGCGTCCCCGCCCGCGGCGCCGGCCGCGCCCGTCATGATCGGCAGCGCCGCGGCGGCGTCGCGCGCCGCGTCCCACGCGAGCGCGCGGTCCTCGGTGTGCTGGCCGCTGCAGACGCCGCCGCGCGCGCCGCCGAGGCCCGCCGCGGCGGCCTCGGGGAGGGCAGGGCGGTGCTCGTCGAAGCAGGTCACCGGGCGCGCGTCGCCGAGCGGCGCCTGCGCCGCGACGAGGCAGCGCGCGATCGGATCGCGCGGCGCGCCGAGGTCGTGGCACGGCCTGCAGCTCCCGGCGGCGACGATCGCGACCGTGGCCGGCTGGCTCGGGCGGAAGGCCGTCCTCGGGAGCTCCACCTCGGCGCCCGGCGCGAACCGCACCGGCGGCCCCGCGGGGTCGAAGACGACGCCCTGGTCGGCATCATGGATGGGGTGGCACGTGGCGCAGCGCAGCGCGCCGCTCGCGAGCAGCTCCCCGTGGCCCCTGCGGGTCGAGCCGTGGCCGCCGTGGCACCCCGTGCAGGCCTGGTCCACCGCGCGCGCGGCCGGCCGGCCCTCTCGTCCCGCGGCGAACTCCCGTCCCGCGGCGGGCGCCTGCTCCGCGTGGCACGAGGCGCACGCGAGCTGCGCGCGCGCGTGGGGCAGCGAGAGCGGCCCCGGCGACGCGTGTCCCCCCGGCGGTGGGAACAGCAGCGCCGCCGCGCCGGTCGCCACGGCGCCCGCGAGCGTGGCGGGCAGCACGCCCCGGAAGCGGGTGACGTCGGAGGTCGACTCGGCGCGGCGCGCGGCGCGCCCTCGCACGATCTCCCGCGGCTGGGCGGCGCGCTGGCGCGGGTCGGACAGGTCGGCGCGGTAGAGCGTCCTCGAGGCGTCGGGAGAGCGCGGCGCTCCCGATGTCTCCCTGGGGCCGGCGGGCGGCGCGCGTGTCGGGCCGCTCCCGCCTGCGGGGCTAGAGGACCGTGACATTCAGTCGATAGAAGAAGGTCGCGTTCGGGACGAGGTCCGCGGCCCGGACCCTCACGTGGTAGGTGCCCGCGGCGAGGTCGGTCACCGAGGCGTAGGAGCAATAGCCGATCCCCCCGTCGTCGTCGGAGGCGAGGACGGTGGCCCCGTCGTCCCCCAGGATCTCGATGTAGCTGTCGAGCAGCCCGTTCGCGCACGCGTCGGTGCCGTTGTCGGCCACGTTCACGTGGAGCGTCGAGCTCGACCCTGGCACCTGCACGGCGATCACGTCGACGTCGCCCGCGGGGGCGATCTCCGCGAGCCACGGCGATGTATACGCGTTGGCCTGCGCGGGGGTGCTGTTCGGCTCCGTCTCGTCGAGCTCGAACCGGCAGGTAGGGCTGCACCCGTCGAGGGCATCCGTGTTGCCGTCATCGCACTGCTCGCCTTCGGTGAGGTTGCCGTCCCCGCACGCCTCCTCGACGAGCGTCACGTCGAGCCGGTACGGGAACGTCGTGCGCGCGGCGCCCGTGGCCGCGGTGACGCGCACGTAGTAGTCGCCCGCCGCGAGCGACGGCGCCACCGCGCGGGCGCACAGGCCTGTCTCTCCGCGGTCGCGCCGGACGATGGTCGCGCCGCTGTCGTCCAGGATCTCGATGACGCTGTCGAGCCGGTTGTTGAGGCAGTCGTCGCTCGTGACGTCGGTGGTCTCCGCGATGAGGACCGTCGGGCCGCTCGGCACCGTGACGCGCACGAGATCCTGGTCGGCCCGGGGATCGATGGCGGCGAAGAAAGGCGCGGCGTAGGTGTTGGCCGCGGCCAGGGTGTCGTTGGGCTCGACCTCGGTCGCCTCGAGCCGGCATTCCTCGTCACAGCCGTCGTCCGTCTCGTCGACGGGGTTGTCGCACTCCTCCGTCGAATCCTGGATGGAGTCCCCGCAGACGGTCTGGCGGCTCGTCACGCTGAGGGTGAACGCCCCGGTCTGGCCCTCGTCCGTTCCGGTGACGACGATGTGGAAAGCGTCGCCTTCGTTGACGGGCAAAGTGAGCCGGTTGTCGATCCCGGCGCCGGCGCTCACGCTGCCGCAGGCGATCATCGTCGACGCGTCGGCGCAGGCGCCGCGCAGCGTGGCCACGAGCCTGGCGTCCGTCTGCGGGGTCAGCACGACGTCGAGCAGCCCCGTGCTGGCTGCGGTGAAGGTGTAGGCGACGCCCGGGCTGCTCGTCATGCAGCCGCTGCTGACGACCGCGTGGCCGCTCGTGTCGCCGGTCGCGGTCGCCGGATCCGCGAGCGGCACCGGCTCCGCGCACATGTCGGCGCAGGCGTCCGCGCACTCCGGATCCCCGCAGTCGGCGCTGCCGTCGAGGTCGTTGTCCTGGCCGTCCTGGCACGCCTCGGGGCTCGAGCAGCTCGACGCATCGGCGGTGCAGGAGGGGCTGCACCGGAGCTCGCCGCCCTCGAACCCGAGGCTCTGGCAGCTCGCGCTCTTGAGGTCGTCCCCGTCGCACGCCTCCTCCGGGTCGGCGACGCCGTCCCCGCACGTGCCCGGGGTGGCGCCCCCGCCTCCGCCCTCGCCGCCGCCGCCGGCGCTGCCTGCCCCGGCGCCGCCCGTGGGCGACGAGGGCCTCGGCCGCGGCGAGTCATCGCCCCCGCCGCACGCCGCGACCACCCCCGCCGCGGCGCAGAGCAGCGCGGCCGCCGTGATGCTGCGCTTCACTCGGTATCCGGACATGAATAGGTGATCTCCCAGTCCTGCACTTGAACTCCCCCGCCGCCGGTGCTCGTGGGATTGAGCCTCATCTGGAGCTCGAGGAACTCCTGCTGCGCCTCCGGCAGCTCTCCGAGAATGTCGAACAGGTCGACCGTGCACACCGGCGTGGACGTCTCGTCGCACACCTGGGTGTTCGTCGGCGCGGCGTGGGCGGTCGCGGCGAGCGTCACCGTCGCTGCGCCGAGGTCCGCGGCGTCATCCGCCGCCCGCACGAAGAACTCCACGCTCGAGTCGCCTGGGGTCACCGTCCTGTACCTGAGGTATCCCCACTGGGTCTTGGTCCCCGGCGGGCAGACGCCCTGGTACCGCTCCCAGGCCGTGGTGATGGGCGTGAGGCTCGTCGTCACGCACGGCACGATGGCCCGCACCTTCCCGCCCGGGTTCTCGCGGATCGCGGAGCAGGTGGTGGGGCAGAGCTTCACGCTCGTGTTCGTCGCGTCGGCGAAGTACCAGCCGCCGCCGGCGCAGTTCCCCGCCCCGGTCCGGCGCGTGAGCGTTGTCTCGGCGCCGGCGCCGTTCACGTGAACGACGGACACCGACCCGGGGTCCGCGGCCCCCGCGACGGGAACCGTGACGTCGCACGGCAGCGCCTCCCCGCGGATCGAGACGAGCGCATTGAGGAGGCCGCCCTGGAGCGCCGCGCCGGTGAGGAGGTTGTACGCCTGTCCGCCGCCCTGGGCCGCGATGAGGTTGATGATCTCCGCGTTCGAGTTGCCGAACCCCACCGCGTGCACGCGGACGCCGCGGTCCTGGAAGGCATGGCGCGCCAGCTCCCCGATGTGGTTGGGGACGGTGTCGCACTCCGACGGGATGCCGTCGGTGACGAGCACGACCGCGACCTCCTCCTCGGGATGGGCGTTCTTGTAGTTGATCGCCCAGGTCGTGGCGCCCTCGAGCGCCGGGTGCATCGGTGTCTCGCCGGTGGGGGTCGGGAAGTTGATGAACGCCTGATCGAGCTTGAGCTCTTGCTGATCCCCCATCGCCGCGGACTCCTCCATCAACCGGTTGGCCGGGTTGCCATCGAACGGGACGAGCGGCAGAGCGCAGCCGCCGCCGCCCGTACCCGGGAGCGGGCACGAAGGGTTGGAGTTGCACGGTCCGGGGTTGTCGAGCGGCCAGAACCTGAAGGCGATGCCGAGCCCGGCCGACGCTGGATCCCTGAAGAACGCCTTGAGCGCCTCGGTCGCCGGTATCCAGCGCTGGGCGCTCACGTTGGTCGTCCCCTGCAGGCGCATCGAGGTGGATCGATCGAGCGCGATGAACATGGTGACCGGCCTGACCAGCGACACGCTGGCCGTCGCGATGCAGCCGGGAGACTCGCACGTGGCCGATTGGTAGATGCTCCCGTTGTTGGCGCACTGGCACTCGGCGACCAGGCCGCCGGGGTTGACGATGAGCTCCATCCCGTCAGCGACGCCGGTGCAGCCGGCCACGCTGATGCACTCGCCCGGCGCGATCGGCTGCGCCGTCGTGCAGGCCAGGGTGCCGCCGGTCGGGCTGCACGAGTTCAGGACGCGGCCGGGGGCCGAGGAGGGGAGCTTGCCCGCGCCGGCCGGATAGCGGTGGATCTGGATCCCCGCGGGCGCCGCCGTGTTGCCGCGGTTGCAGACCGGGATCGTCCCGCCGCAGGGCACGCCGAGCGTCAGATCCACGCCGGGGCACTCAGGGTTCGTCTCGTTTGGCAGGTAGGCCTTGCAGAGGCCCTGTTGCGGGCAGTCCTCGCCGCAGAGGCTCTCGACGAGGTTGACGCACTGGTCGGTCCACTGACCCGTGCTCGAGCAGCAGCTCGGCATGTTCGTGCAGACCTGGCTGATGCACGGGTCGCCGCAGGTTGTAGCGCTCAGCGGCTGCCCGACGTAACACTTGTCGTGCGCGCACCCAGCGGGCGCGGCCTCGCAGTCGGCGTCGCACAGCGACTCGGCCAGGGACACGCAGGAGGCATTCCACATCGGGGTCGACGTGCTGCACGTCTTGCCACCGCACTGGGTCGCGACGAGGTTGACGCACGTCGCACTCCAAGTCCCCGTGCAGGACCCGTCCAGGTCCCTGGCGGTTCCCGTGGGACAGGTGGTGCCGGGCGGTGGCGGGAGGCAGACGCCCGGGTAGACGCAGGTGCTGCCCGGTGCGACGAGGGTCTGGCACAGCGTGTCCGACGTGCAGTGGATCTCGCAGCAGCGGGGGTTGGCGGCGCAGATGTTCGCGATGCACGGGTCCCCGCAGGTCGGGGTCATGTTGGTCGCCGCGCCGGGGAACTGCTGACAGGCGTCATGCCCGCAGTCCGCCGGGATCGTCGTCTGCGTGCAGCAGTTCGGGTTGGCGTCGCAGACCTTCGTGACGCAGCCGCTGCACGTCGACAGCAGCGAGGTGCCGGTCGCGCAGATGTTGTGAGCGCACGCGCCCCGCGCGGGGTTGTCGCAGTGCTGGTCGAACTGGCAGTCTTCGGCGGTCGTGCACGGCTGGTGCGTGCCCTGCCGCGCGATGGACTCGGGCAGCTCGTTGATGTCCCCGACCGACCACGAGTACGTCGTCCCGGCCCCCGAGAGGTCGATGGGGCCGCCGTCCGGCACCTCCTCGAACGACTGGCACGTCGGGTCGCACGGGTTGGTCGCGCAGAGGCCCCCGTCGGAAGCCTCGGAGTTGGCGAGCGGCCGATACCCGCTCTCGCCGCTCCCCTGCGGCGCCGCCCCGAACGGAGACCGCCGCATCGTCATTGACCCTTCGCAGCTCCCGTAACGTCCGTCCACGCAGCGCCGGACCCCGTCCATGCACGTCAGCACGCCTTCGTGCTCACCGACGGTGATGTGACACTCCAGCTCTGCGCCGTCGACGCACGGGTCCCCCGCGCCCGTGCCCGTGCTCGTCCCGCCGTCGGGACCACCCGTCCCGTCCTGCGGCCCCGGGGCGCTGCTGTTCTCTCCGCTGCACGCTCCGGCGATCAACGCGGACGCCGTGAGCAGCGTGACGAGCAACAGCGCTCTCGGCGCCCACGCCTCGGCGGAGCCTGATCGGGAGAGCGCTCCCATCCACTTGGTCAAGGGACCAGCCATCGGCTTCTCTACCTTCCACTGGGGTGCTGACGGGAAAATTGTACCCGGGCGCAGAAGGCAAAGTCCAGGCCTCTCGCCCGTGCGCGGAGCGTGGCGCGAAAAGCGGTCGGAGCGCACGGGCGCGGTTCCCCCGCGCGGGCGGCAAGGCGTGCGACGCACAAAGAAATGCTGTGCCTCGCAACGATTTCATAGCGAGTCCGGCGCGCCGCAGGTGTTGCGCCACGCGCCGCGGCTGTGGCCGTGTGGGGCGGCGTGCGCGTGCTCATCGGGGCACGCTGGTCGCCGTGATCGCGTGAAGCAAGAGCAGCGCGGCGGCGACGCCGAAGGTGATGATGTGCGCCGGCAGCCCGGCGCGGAGCGCGGCGAGGAGCGCGCGCTGGGCCGGGAGCGCGCGCAGCTCCACGGCGAGGCGGATGAGCTCGGACAGGCCGGCGAGGCGCTCCGCGCCGCGCCCTTCGAGCACGACGTCGATGCGGGCGCGCAGCGCGCGCTCCTCGTCGCGCAGGCCGCGCCCCGAGGCGAGGAGCGCGAGCGGGCCGACGGGGCTCTGCACGTAGGGCACGAGGATCTTCTCGACGATCTTCTTGACCAGATCGCTGCGCCCGCTCACCCCGCGGTAGAAGCGGTCGAGGAGCTCCCGGCGAGCGGCGGCGAAATCCTCCGGCAGCGCCGCGGTGCGCTCGATCCGGGCGAGGCGCCGCGGCGCGAGCCGGTAGGCGACCGCCGTGAGCGCGCCGGCCGCCGCGGTGGCCCAGAAGGCGAGGTGCAGCGCCGCGCCGAGGGTCGGGCGGCCGGACCGGGGCCACGGCGCGTGTGCGAGCGCGAGGCCGGCCGTGACGAGGCCGATCGCGAGGTGCCCGGACAGCTGCGGGCGCAGCCGGCTCCTCACGGGCCCGCCGTCGCCGCGCTCCTCCGTCGCGGCGTCGCCGCGGTCCTCCGGCGCTCCGTCGCGGCGGTCCTTGGCCGTCGCGGCGTCGCCGCGGTGCTGGGCAGCCGCGCCGTCGCGACGCCGGGGCCGCATCCACGCCCATCGTCCGGCGCGCTTCGGGATCGCGTACAGCAGGAGCAGCGCCATGCCCACCGCGGCGGCGACGCCGGCCGACCACGCGGCGCCCTCGCCGGGCCGCGCGTCGCCGCGCGCGTGCGCCGCGAGCCCCGCCGCGCCGAGCCCCGCCGCCGCGATCGCGCTCCCGGCGAGCAGCGCCGCGTCGCTCCGCGGGGCGCCGGCGCGCTCCTGCTCGCGCCGCGCCCCGCCGAGCAGGTCGCGCACGTCGGCGATCTCCTCCGCCGGGTTGACGCGGAAGATCGAGCCCGTGGGGCACGCCTTCACGCACGCTGGGCCGTCGTGATCGCGGCAGAGATCACACTTGACGGCGAGGTCCGGGAAGCCCGCGCCTCCCGGGCGCGGCGCGTCCGGGGGCCGCGGCGCCATGGCGATGTTATCCCAGGGGCACGCCTTGGCGCAGGCGCCGCAGCCCGTGCAGAGCGCGTCCCGGATGAACACCTCGCCTCCGGTGTCCTTGCCGATGGCGCCGGTGGGGCACTCGATCATGCACGCCGGGCTCTCGCAGTGCTGGCAGGAGTTCGGCAAGAGGAGGCTCCGCGGCGCGCCGTGCCGCGCGGCCTGCGCCGCGTCGTCGTCGTCGTCGTCGTCCACGCGCGCGAGCACCTTGTCCCCGCGGCGCGCGAGCCGAGAGACCCCGTGCACATCGGCGCACGACCACGCGCAGTGCCCGCAACGGGCGCACGTATCGAGGTCGATGACGAGGAGGGACCGCGCGACCTGAAGGCGATACAGGTCCCTGAAGACGTGCGCTGTGTGATTGCGCGCGTGGCCGGCGACGATCGCCTCCTGTGCGGCGCTCTGCTCGCCGGTGATGCGCCGGAGTCGGGGGATCAGATCTGGGTGCTTTCGCGCGAGGGAGGCGAACGTCTTCGCGGGCACGGACAGGAGCGTCGCGGCGCCGCTCGCCACCGCGCTCGCCGCCCGACTCCGGCCCTCGCCGAGCTCGACGTCTCCGAAGAAATCACCCCGGGTGAGGTACGCGCGCACATGAATCCGATCTCCGTCCTCGGTCTGGACCTGCACCATCCCCTCGGCGATGAGCCACAGCTCTGCCGCCGGATCGCCGGCGCGATAGACGGCCTGACCGCGCTCGAAGCGCCGATGACTCACCGCGTCGAGGAGGATCTCGATATCGTCCGGGTCGAGATCGCGCGTGAAGGCGAGGGTGCCGAGGAGGTCGCGCGTCGCGCTCCTCCGCAGCGCGCGCTCGAGCTTCTCGGCGATATCGGTCTTTCCGGAGCGCCCGGCGGCGCGGCGGAACAGGTGGACGGGGACCTCGGCGAGGACGCTCTCGGCGAGCGCGACTGCGGTGGTCCTGCGCGACATCCCCACGACCGCCTCCTCGCCGAGGACATCGCCCACAGCGGCGGTGCGCACCTCCGTTTCGCGATCATCTCCGCGGCGCGTTGCCCTCAGGGCGACGCGGCCGGACGCCACGACGAAGAAGGCGTCGCCGGCGTCGCCGGCGCGATAGGCGACCTCGTCCGGCGAGAGCGCGCGGAGCCTCCCTGCCTCGGCGATCTCGCGCCGGGCCCGTTCGTCGAGCCCTCGCAGCACGGGCGCGTCGAACACGCCCGGCGGCCACGCGCGGGCGCGGTCCGACGCCGCGTCGCGCCCGTCGCCGCGCGTGTGGTCGGATGAGGGCATCAGCGCTGCTCCCGGCGCGCTCGGTGGTCGGGCGCGGGCGGCCGCGCGAGCAGGCATCGCCCCGCCGCCCCGTCGAGGCGCGAGCCGCCGCGCGGCGAGGCGACGTCAGCAGGAGCGGCAGGAGGGAGCGGCGTCATCGGGCGGGACACCGTCGCTTCATACCATCGCGCATCAGATATCTTAAGGGACGACATGGTCTTACTTCATGTTCGACGCTGAAGAAGCGTAAAAAAAAGGATGAACGTCCCGAAAAAGCCTTGACACCCAGGCCGATTATAGGGAATATCCATCCTGCTAGACTCGGCATCTTCGGCGCCAGGGTTCGTTTGATGGTTCAGCATGAAATGACTAGCATCTGTTCCAGAGTGCACATGCAATGTCATTCCAAACCAACGAGGTAGATGTATGAGTAGGCGCACGACGAGTTTGGCTGTTGCATCCCTGGCTGCCGCGTCCCTGATCACGCTCGGTTCGGCGTCCGCGAGCGCCAAGGATCACGCGGACTGGGCCCTCGAGTTCCTCGACAAGACGATCGCGGACAACAATACGTGGGGGAACGACCCCGCGTGCTACATCAACTGGGAGACGGCGCCGGGACCGGCGGAGGACGGCTCCTTCGTGCCCGGGGAAGGCATGCCGGCCTGGAGCGCCATGACCAAGGGCGCGTGTTTCTTCACGCTGACGCTCCAGAAGTCGATGGGGTACACCCAGGACGACATCAAGCGGCTGTGGCGCAAGAACAGCCCCACGTCGGACCAGTACTTCGATGTCATCAACGCGAGTCCCGCGGTCGGCGCGGCCCCTCCCGGGATCGAGACGTACTTCCGCCGCGTCACGCGGGCGATTGACGTCCAGAAGGGCGATGTCCTCGTCGTCGGCGCGACGGCCACGTACGCCGGTCACACGGTCGTCATCACGGGCACGCCGACGGAGATCTTGCCGCAGATCAACCCGCGTTACTCGGGGACGAAGCAGTACGCGGTGCCGATCGCGGACTCGACGGAGACGGCGCACGGGTGCAACGAGTCGTACCCGGACAGCCGGTGGAGCGGGCCGTGCACCGGCGGCTACATGAGCTCCGGCGCCGGGACGGGCTACATGCGGGTGTACACCGACTCGCTCACGGGCATCCTGCTCGGCTACACGTGGAGCGTCACCTCCTCGACGACGAGCTACTACTCGCCGTCGACCCGGCCGTTCCGCATCGGCAGGCTGTTCAAGCTGCCCGCGCCGCTCCCGACCGAGCCGCCCCCGCCCCCTCCCTGATCGCCGGGGAAGCTCTTCTCGATCACGGTGAGCTGAGCTCTTCAGCTCCTGACCAGCGAAGCCCTTACCCCGCGGGCCGGGGTAGGGGCTCGCCCCTTTTTGTCCGCCGGCGCGTCGCGCGGCCTGTCTACCCAAGCGCTCCATCACGGGCCTCGGCTCAGCGGATCTCGGCCTCGGCCCGCGCGAGCTCGACGATCTCGAGCCGCTCGAGCATCGACTCGGTGACCAGCGGGCCGCTCGGCCTGAGGCCGCGCCGCGCCTGCTCCCGCTCGTAGGCCGCGAAGGCGCGGATCAGGAACGGGGGGAACGCCCGGAAGAGCAGCCTCGCCTCGGCCCGGAGCGGGCCGCGCCGATTGCCGGCCGCGAGATCGTACGTGTACCGGATCGGCACGCCGGGCGGCACGGAGCGCGTGTCGATGATCGCGTCCGGCCCCTTGACGACTCCGCGGCTCGCGTCCAGCGCGCCGACAGGGAAATAGGTCTCCAGAAAGGCGTTTGGCCCCGTGAGGTTCGAGCCGCATGCCCCGGTGTCTGCGTCGTAGTCGCCGTCCGCGAACCGATCGGCGTGGTGCAGCCCCTGGCCGGGACCGGGCTGGCAGACGCCGGCCGCGTCCACCACGCCGATGCAGCGGACACAGCGTAAAAATCCGTTCTGGAAGTTGATGAGTCCTCGCCCCCGGAACGACGTGCCGCCGAGCCGTGGCGGTGGATTCCAGAGAGGGACATCCGGCCCGTCGCGCACGTCGGCGCCGAACAAGCCCCCTGATGCGCCCGCCGCCCTGAAGGGGTGATTCGCGTCCGGGTCGGTGTTCACCCGGGCGAACACCTTGTCTTTGAGGTCCTCCTCGGCGCGGTCGACGCGGCCAACCTCGTAGATCACCCGCCCATCTCCGTCCCTCACCACGAGGTGGACCCAGAACTCGCGCTCCTGGCTGAAGCCGGCCGGCACCTTGTGCCCGGCGCCGGTGTTCTCGATCTCGATCGGGATCTCGATGCGGTCCGCGCCGGCGCGCCGCGCGGCGCCGAGCTCGAAGCGGAACGTGTGGCGGAGGAGCAGGTCGCGGCGGCGGCGCGCGCCCGCGGGGATGCCGTGCACGTCGAGCGAGGGCTCGTCGATGAGCGCCTCGGGGAACTCGTCGGACAGCGGCACATCCACGCCGGAGAAGTAGTGGGTCACGACGTCGGCCGGAGCGGTGGAGTGATCGGCGACCCGGCCCCGCGGCCGCGTGCCGGGCGGGCGGGGAGCGAAGCGCGTGCCGGGCGGGCACTCCGGATCTCCCGCCGACGCCTGCGCGGCGCCCGTCGGCGGCGCCGCCTCGCAGACGCCGGGGTAGGTGCTCATGTGGCAGTCCTGGCAGCTGGCCGCGCGGCGGCCCGCGCGCTCCTCGGACCGCGCCCAGTCCGACCACTCGGTGTAGGCGTTGCGCAGGCGCTTGAAGTGCTCGCCCCGCGCCGCAGCGAGGCTGTCGGTGCCGAAGAGGCGCACGTCGTGGCAGGCCCCGCAGAACTCGCTCGAACGCAGGTAGGCCCTGGCGGCCGCCGACGGTCGGCCGTGCACGACGGGGGCGTCGGCGCTCGCCGGCCGGTCCGCCGAGGCCACGGCGGGCCTGTCCCCGCGCTGGCCTGCGGCGAGCAGGAGCTCCTCGGGGCGAAGGTCGTAACCGCTGTTCGCGATCCCGAAGAGACCCCGCGCGTCCTCGGGGCGCGCCGCGAAGACGGCGCCGGACGTGAAGGACGTCCACGTCGGGTTGCCCTGGTAGCCAGCGCGCCCGCGCGGGCCGACCGGACCGTGCACCTGGTGGCAGAAGGCGCAGGAGATCCCCTCCATCCCGCGGCGGGTGAGCAGGTCGCGGACGGGCAGGCGCGTGCGGGGATCGCCGCCGGGGCGGCCGTCCCACGCCGGCATGGCCGCGTCGAGGTTCTCCGCCGGGCTGTGGCAGTTGACGCACCAGTGCTCGCCGCCCGAGCCGGTCACGGCGACGCCGCTGCGCCCGTCGCGGCACGCGCGCGCGGGGTCGGCCTTGCGGAGGATCCCCGCGCCGTTCGGGCAATCGGCGGTGCGCCCGGCCTGCTCCTCGATGAGGCTCTCCAGCGCATTGAAGAGCGGGCTCTTCACCGAGTGCGCCATCACGGAGCGGCGCCACTCCGACGCCTGGCGGCCGTGGCACGCGGCGCAGTCCTCCGCCGCCGTCTGCGGCGCTGCGAGCGGCGCGACCGGCGCCACGGCGACCGCCCGCGGCGCCGCCTGCTCGGGCGCGGCCCGCGGCAGCGCCAGCGCGGCCAGCGCGGCCGACGCGACGAGCGCGCCGGCGCCGAGCGGCGCGAGCTGCCGCAGCCGCGCCGCCGCGCCGACGCGCTCATCGCGCCGGCGCGGCGGGCGCGCGGCCTGCGCGCGGCCTCCGGGCTCGCGCCCGCGCGTCGCGGCGGCGGTCGTGGCCTCTGCCGTCGCGGCGCCGTTCCGCGCCGCCGGGGGCTCGTCGAGGAACCCGCTCAGCGCGTCCGCGATCGCCTCGGCGCGCGGCGGCCGCCGCGCGGGGTCCGGATGGAGCAGCCGCAGGGTGTAGCCCTGGAGGCCGGCGGGGAGCGAGGTCGCGACGCCCTCGATGAACGGCGGCGGCTCGCGGTGTGCGGCCTCGCCGAGCGCGTGCCGCAGGCCGGCGCCCGCGAACGGGTGCTCTCCCGCGAGCAGGCGGTAGAGCACGAGGCCGAGCGCGTAGCGGTTCGCGGCGCTGTCCCAGAGCGCGCCATCGGCCTGCGCGGGGGGCGTCCAGAGCGGCGGGACCGCCGAGGACGCGCGCGCCCCCTCGGCGCGCGGCTCCGAGGCAGCCCCGCGGCCCGCCCGTGCCCCGACGAGCGCCGCGACGAGCGCGCTCGCGGGCAGCGTCACCCCGCCAGCGTCGTCCACGAGCACCGCGTCGGGCGAGAGCGGACCGGGGAACAGGCTGGCCCGCTCGCACGCCGCGAGCGCGCGGGCCAGCGGGACGGTGAGCCGGAGCGCCTCCTCGAACGGAAGCGGCCCGCGCCGCGCGCGCACCCGGTCCGACAGGGAGGCGCCAGCGAGCCTCCGCACGAGCCAGACGCGCGCCGAGCGAGGACGCGGCGCGTCACCAGGCTCGCCGTCGGCCGGCGCGTCGCCGCGCTCCCCCTCGGCCGGCGCGGCGATGCCGCCGTCGATGAAGCCGCCGACGCCCGCGCTTCCGAGCGACAGGAGGCGCGTCGCGACGGCCTCGTGCTCCGGCCCTGCCGGGCCACCCTGGTCGGCCTCGCCGAGCCGCCACAGCTCCTCCGCGGCGCCGCAGCGCCACCGCGCGGCGCACCCCACGGCCGGCAGGGGCGCGCCTTCCGTGTAGCCAGCCTGCTCTGGCGACGCTCGCCTCACCGCGCCCTCACCGGCGGCGCTGGCGTCGCGGCGCTGGCGGGCGGCTCCGGCGCGCCGTCCGAAGAGCGCAGCGCGTAGGTCCCGAGCCCGGCGAGCGCCGACAGCGTCACGATGATCGCGATCGCGAGCCGGCCCGGGACGTCGCGTGTCCGGTCGATCTGCTCGACGAGCGCGATCGTGTCGGTGCGCGGCGCGCCCGACGCGCCGGTGACGCGCGCCCCTCCGGGCCCGCTCACCCGCTCCTGATCGCCGGCGCGGTGCGGCGTGCTCACCCGTTCCTGATCGCCGGCGCGGTGCGGCGTGCTCACTCGTTCCTGATCGCCGGCGCGGTGCGGCGTGCTCACCCGTTCCTGATCGCGCGCGCGGTGCGGGGCGCTCGCCGTCGACGCGCGCTCCCCGCTGGCGGCGCGCTGCGGCGCGCTCCCTGCTGTCTGGAACGGCTCCAGGCGGTCCACGATGTCCTGCGCGAGGTACGGTCGATCCTCGGGGGCCTTCTCGAGCAGCTGGAAGAGGAGCTGCTCGACGCCGCGGGGCAGCCCGCTCCGCACGTCGTCATCGAGCGGCGGCGGCTCCGCCGTGCACTGCAGGTTGAGCAGCTCGCGCGGCGAGGCCGACTGGAACGGCGGGCGCCCCGTGAGCGCCTCGTAGAGGATGAGCCCGAGGCAGTAGAGGTCCGACCGGTGATCGATGGAGCGCGCGTCGATCTGCTCCGGGCTCATGTACTGCAGGGTGCCGACGCTCTGCGTGTTGGTCTGGTTCATCGCCTCGACGACCTTGGCGATGCCGAAGTCCATCACCTTCACGCCGCCGTCCTTCTGCACCATGATGTTCTCGGGCTTGAGATCGCGGTGGATCACGGGCGGCGCTTGCCCGTGGGCCGCCGCGAGCGCGCTCGCCACGCCGGCCGTGATCCGCACCGCTTCCGGCCAGGGGAGGCGGCCGGCGGCGCCGAGGACGGCGCGCAGCGTCTGGCCGTCCAGGTACTCGAGCACCATCACGAGCTCGCCGGAGGCCTCGATGCTGGCGAGGCTCCGGACGATGTTCGGGTGCTCCAGGTGCGCGAGGATCTGCATCTCGTTCAGGAAGAGGCGCCGTCCTTGCTCGCTCCGGGCGAGCTCCGGGCGCAGCACCTTCAGCGCGACGCGCCGGCGCGACAGGCGCTCCTCGCCCTCGTAGACCTTGCCCATCCCCCCCTCGCCGACGAGGCGTCGAACGAGGTACTCGCCGATCTGGTCCATGCGCCGTCTCCTCTCCCTGGCCGGGGCGTCTCTTCTACGTGCGAGCAGGGCCGAGGGCTTACACCCGATCCCGCGTCCGGCTCGCCGCCGGTCCGCTCCGGCGCCCCTCCGCACCGCCGCGGCGCCGCTGAGGACACGGCTCCTCTTGGCCCCTTCGCCCTCTGCCTCTCCGCGCTGCTTCAGGATCGCGGCCCCCGCGGAGATCGTGGCTCGCCGAGAGGATCGCGGTTTCTCGCCCGGCGGGGTATCGAATTCCTGCGCCTCGATGGAGGACGTAGTGGTAGATCTGGCCCCATGCTCCCACATAAGGCGTCGCTCGCTCGAGCAGCGCTCGTGGTGGTCGTGGCGCTCGTGGTCCCGGCGTGCTCGCGGAGCGCGCCGGAGCCCGAGCCATCCTCGCCGCCGGCCGCGTCCGGCGCGCCCGCCGCCGCGCCGCTCGCGTGGGATGTCCCGGGGAGCTGGGCGGCGCTCGAGGTGCCGCGCGCCGGCCCGCGCAAGGCCCTCTACAAGCGCGCCCGGCGTTCCGGGGCCTGCTCGAGTCGGTGCGGTGAGCTCGGTGCGGTGAGCTCGATGGCGTGAGCTCGGCTTGATACGGCGAGCGCTGCGTGGTTGAGCGCGTCCTTGTTCGCCGCGAGCAGCGGCGCGCCGGGCGGCGCGGCGCTCGCGGCGGGCTTCGCGCCCGTGGTAGTTTGCGCGCCATGGATGACCGAAAGCGCGACGCCCGCACGCCGGCCGAGATCTTCCGCACCGAGGCGGAGGCCGAGGCGGAGACGAACCGGCTCTGCGAGGAGAGCAAGCACCAGCTCGCCAACCGCTGTCCCGAGTGCGGCAGCCTGGGCAGCATGGAGCTGGTCGACGGGGTCCTGCGCTGCGTCGATTGCGACGAGGTGGTGGCCGCAGCCCGTCAGCTGGCTGGCTTCGGCCGCCGCTGAAGCGCTCCCGGGGCGAGCGCCGCCCCCGGGGCGTTGGGGGCGTCGCTCAGCCGTCGTAACCCGGAGCCGCTGAATAAAGCACGGAACCGGCGTTCAGTTGTTCAGGGCGTCCCATTGAAGCTCCGGCCAGCACGTTTTACGCTTCGCCGCGCTTCACGTCGCCACGGGCGCCCGCCACAGCGCCTGGCCAGTGGGCCAGGGAGGCACCAGAGAGACGCCAGGGAGGCGCCAGAGGGAGGCAGAAGAGCCCTCGCGCACGCCGCCCTCGCGCACAGCGGACCCAAGCAAGCCAAGCAAGCCAAGCAAACTGGAGCAGCACCGGACAGAAATCGTCGAGAGAGACTTCTTTCCTGATGATTTTCAGTCGAAGCCGTGACTATCCTGCGAACATTGGCGTTTTCGCGCCCAGGTCAGTTTTCAGCCTCGGACACCGTGCACGGAAGTGCAGGACGGCTCAGCCAGCCGGGGCGTGACAGCCAGACTGAAGTGTTGCAAGGAGTTGGAGATGAAGCAGATCGCAGCGGACAGCTCGTACCACGCGCCACGGGAGACAACGCAGGGGTCCCGGGCGACGACGGCACGAGGCGCGAGCGGAGGGCTGCTCATCCTGATGATCGAAGACAGCGCCATCACGAACTTCGGTCCCTCCCAAGATGGTGAGTTGACCAACATTCCGCGTCGCTCCCGTCCGAAGCGTTGACCAGCGCCGCCGCGGCCTGGCGGCGCCGCTCCCGAGCTCATTTCGCGCTGCCCGGCACCGGCTCTACGCCCTTCGACGGGCATGGGCGACGGGCCTCCTGGCTGCTGCGGGGGTTGTAGTTTTTTCGCCCCCTCCGCTGAATCGTGGCACCTCGTCGGTGTGAACACCCGGGGAACGAAGCGGAAAACCATGGTCCTGGCGCTCGCGGCCGCTGCTCTCGGCGGGGCGCCCGCGTGGCTCGGTTGCAGCGACCCGAGCGATGCCGTCGCCCGGATCGCCCGCGAGGAGCCTCCGGCGCTGAGCCGCGCGGCCCAGGGGAGCCCAGGCGGCGACGTTGAGAGGGAGGCGAGCGCGGCCGCGCCGGCCGACCAGAGGCGCGAAGGCGACGCGCCGGAGCTCACCGGCGGCGCCGCCGCGGACGTGGGCCGCAGCGACGCCGATCGCCGCGACGGGGCGACCGCGTCGACCCGCGGCGCGGGGCGAGAGCGGCGCCGCAGGTCGGGGTCGGCCGCGGAGGGCTCGGGGCGCGCGGGGCAGGGCGGCGTCGCTGAAGAGCGCGCCGCCGCGGCGCCCGAGCTCCAGGTGGTGCGGCTCGTCGTCTCGAGGGGCATCGCCGGCCGCGAGCCGCTCGAGCCGGCGACCTCGTTCGCGAGCGCGGAGATCGATCGCATCTATGCCTTCGTCGAGCTGGCGAACAAGGACCGGGCCGCCTCGGAGATCACCGTCGCCTTCACGCCGCCCGACGGGAGCGCGCCGCTGCGCATTCCCCTCGCGGTCGGCGCGCAGCGGCGGTTTCGTACGTGGGCGGCCACGCGGAAGGCCCGCGCAGCGGGGCTCTGGGCGGTGGTGGTCAGCGACGCGACGGGCAAGGAGCTCGCGCGCGCCTCGTTCACGATCACGAAGTAGGAGGCGCCCCGTGGATCGCATGTTGCGCTCGCGCCCGTCTCTCCTCCCGCGCGCCCGCCGCGCCGCCGTCCTCGTCCTCGCTCTCGCCGCGGGAGGTTGCGTCTCCCGCGCCGCGGCACCGCCAGAGCTCCCCGGGCGCTCGCCGGTGGCCTCGCGCGCTCCCATCGAGCAGGTGGGGCTCAACTTCTGGGTCCCCGATGGCCCCGCGGCCAGGGTGCTCTCGCTGCAGGTTCCGGAGAGCGATGAGGACGAGCCGCCCGGGGCCGCCGCGACGGCGCTCGCGCCGTCGCGGCGCGCGGCGTCGGCGGATCCGGAAGAGGAGCGCCGTTATGTGCTCCTGCCCGGCATCGCCCTCGCGCCCGCGGTGGAGGAGAAGGTCGCGGAGATCGCCAGCGCTTACTTCCGGCGGACCGGAAAGGAGCTCGTCGTCACGAGCGGCACGCGGGACCCGGCGCGGCAGGCCGAGGCGATGCACGAGCTGTTCCGGCACGGCGCCGACGTCCTCGGCCTCTACAAGGACAAGGCGGCGGCGCGCGAGATCATGAGCGCCTACGAGGAGGGGCTCTCGACCGAGCAGCCCCCGGAGGCGCTGATCGCGGCCCTCGAGCAGGTGATCCACGCCCAGATCGACCGCGGCGTGTTCATCTCGGCGCACCTCCGGGAGGGCGCGGTCGACATCCGGAACCGGGACATGACGCCGGCGGAGAAGCGCGCCTTTCTCGATGGCGTCGAGGAGGTCGGCGGTGTGCTCGCGCTCGAGGAGTCGCGGCCGCCCCACTATCACCTGCAGATCGATTGAGCCCGGGACGCCGAGCCTCCCGGCCGCCTGACCGCGGCTGCGCGTCACTCGTCGGTGAACCGGACGATCTCTCCTGAGTCGCTGTTCGTCCAGTAAGCGCCCGTCCTGTCCGCGGCGATGCTCGTCGGGCCCCCCTGGCCCGACGCGATCACCTGCGGATCGCCGGTGCCGTCCTTGCGGACCCGGTGGACGCTCCCCGCCGACCTGACGGTGACATAGAGGTAGTCTCCGTGGGCGGCGATCCCGGTCGGAGGGCTCGACAGCCCTTCGAGGAGGCGCACCGGGGCGTCTCCTCCGCTCCGCGGATACCCCATGACGCCGCTCGGGGTGAGCCAGTAGAGGTTGGCTTCATCCAGCGCGAGCAGGCCCGGCGCGTCCTCGAGGTCGGTGAGCAGCGGCTCTCCGGGGGCGCTGTCGCTCGTGTCGTCGAAGAAGATCTCGTTGCGCCCGCGGTCGGTCCAGTAGACGCGGGCGCCGTCGGCCGCCACGCCGAAGGGCTCGCCGCCTTCGGTGAGATCCTTCCGGTTGCCGCCCGCCTTGGGAATCCAGGTGATGCGCTCCGCGCTGGGCCGAGCGCTGTAGACGTTGTCGGCGTTCAGCGCGAGCTCCTCGACGGCGCCGCAGCTACCCCACAGCAATTCGCCGCCAGCCGCCGGAAACTGCCCTTCCTTCGGCATCCTCCACAGCTTGTCGCGCTGCCCTGAGCCGCCCTCGCACTCGCCCTCGAACCCGGTGTCGGTGCTCGACCAGTAGATGTGCGTCGCGTCCAGCGCGATTACCGCAGGCGCCTCGCTGGAAGGAGCGAGCAGGTCGATGACCGCCGGGTCATCCTTGATCTGCATCCGGAGCGCGCCGCCCGTCGAGCTCCCCTGGGCCCCGTCGCTGCTCCCGTTGGTCCAGTAGATCACCTCCTCGTCGAGCGCGATGCCCCGCGGCTCCGCCTGGTTGCTCGCGATCGTGAGGACCGGGATCACCTCGCGATCCTCGAGCCCCGCGATCTGCGCGCAGCCGTGGAGGGCCGGCGCGAGCGCCGCGAGCGCGACCGTCATGGCAGAACTCTTCGAGCTTCGCATCACCACTGGCCTCCGAGCACCACGCGCCCTCCGTCCGAAGCGACGCTCGGCGCGACCCAGACCCGCTCGCCCGCGACAGCCTTCTCCGGCGACGGGGAGAGCAGCACCATCGCGACGCCGGCCCCGAGGCACAAGAGCCCGGCCCCGACCGCGATGTTCGAGACCATCGCGGTCGTCCGAGCGCTCTCGTTCGCCTCGACGTCCGCCCGGCTGCAGCGGAAGTTGCCGCTGCAGCCCTCCTCGACGTCCCCGGCCTTCTGCACCGTCAGGACGCCGAACACCGCGCCCACGCCGATCCCGGCGAGCCCGACGCCCCCGGCGACGAAGCCGAGCGTGCGCATCGGGCTGCCGGCCCCCCCGGGCGCCGGCGCCCCGGGCCGAGCCTGCGGCGCGGGGCGCGGCGGGGCAGGGGGAGCAGCCCTGGGCGGCTCCGGCGCGGCGACGCCCGCGAGCGGCGGGATGGTCACCCGCGCCGTGCTCGGCCCGGGATCGAGCGTCACCTGCTGCGCCCAGGGCCGCTTGCCCGGCGCCCTGGCCTCGACCGTGGCCGTGCCCGGATCGACGGGGATGCCCGAGCCCGTGGCCGCCGTCGCGCTGAGCTCCTTGCCGTTCAGCGTGATCACCATGCCCGGCGCCGGCTGCGCCACCTCCAGCACGAGGCGCGTCAGCCGGGCTTCCAGCTCGGACCCGCGCTTGGCCGCGAACTGGGAGCGATCCTGCTGCCCGGCGCTCGCGGCGAGCGCGGACGCCTCCTTGAACTCGGCCCACGCGCTCGCCGTCTTGCCCTCCTTCTCGTGGCAGACAGCGAGGTTGAGCAGCGTCCCGACCGTGGGATCCACGCGCTGGCTCTCGGCCAGCTTGGGGCACGCCTCCTGGAGCTTGCCCTCGTCCATGAGCTTCTTGCCGTCCTGGAACAGCCCCTCGGCGAGGGCCTTGTCCGACGGGGTCGGCTGGGCTCGCAGGGGCGAGATCAGGCACATTCCGGAGAGCAATGCGAGCCATGCGCCCGCGTGTCGCGCTCGTGACGGTCTCAATGGCGGCTCCTCAACATATCGTCCTCGCTGGTCGACATCGTCGGCTTCGGCTGGGCTCCTGGCCTGAGGGGCGCTGCGGACGCGGTGGCCCGCGGCCGCGCGCCGGGCGCGGTGCTGCCCGCGTGCGCCGCGCTCGGCGCCGGGGCCAGCGGCGCCGCCGGGCTCGCTGCGGCCGTGGCGGCGGTGACCACGGGCGCCGCGCTCGGCGCGAGAGGCGCGCTCGGCGCGGGGGCGAGCGCGTCGCCGCCGGCGCTGGCCGCGCGATCGGGCTCGCGCGCCGCCGCGGCGCTCGGCGCTGGCGGCGCCACGCGCCCGGCCCCGACGAGCCACACGCCCGCGCCGGCCACGCCGGCGACCAGCGCGGCCACGCCGGCGGCCACGAGCAGCCGGCGCCTCGACCTGCGGCGATAGCTCGTGTGCGACCACGACGCGCCGGACAGCCGGTCGCTGTCCTCGGCCGCCTTGGAGTTGAGCAGCGTCTGTCCGGCCGGCGACGCCGCGCCGATCGCGCTCTGGATGCGCGAGGTCGAGAGCTTCGCGAAGCTCGACCCGAGCGGCTCGAGGGCCTGCGCCAGCTTGGCGACGTTGGCGTAGCGCGCGCTCACGTCGCGCTCCAGGCAGCGCGCGACGATGCGCTCCAGCATGGCGGGCGCGTCGCTCCGCCTGTCGCGCAGCCGCGGCACGGGCTGGTGCAGGATGTTCGCCATCACCGCGGCGACCGTCTCGCCCTGGAACGGCGGCTCGCCCGTGACGAGCGTGTACAGCAGCACACCGAACGACCACACGTCGGCGCGCCCGTCGACGGTCCTCGGCGCCATCATCTGCTCGGGCGACATGTACCCGGGCGACCCCATCACCTGCTTCGTCGACGTGAGCCCCGGCTCCGCGGGCGAGTCGAGGCCTTGGCCCTTCGAGATGCCGAAATCGAGCACCTTGATGTGCCTTGTCCCGTCCGCGTGCTCGGCCAGGAACAGATTCGAAGGCTTGATATCCCGGTGCACGACGCCGGCCGCGTGCGCCTCGGCCACCGCCTCGAGCGCCTGCAACACGTAGTCGACCGCATCCTGGATGGGCAGCGGGCCGTGGGTGTCGATGACCTGCTGGAGATCGAGCCCGCTCAGGAACTCCATCACCATGAACGGCACGCCGCTCTCCGTCGTGCCGACGTCGAACACGCGCGCGACGTGCTCGCCCTGCAGGCGCGCCGCCGTCCGCGCCTCCCGCAGGAAGCGCGCCACGGCCTCCTGGTTCGCGAGGGCGTCCTGGCGCAGGATCTTGATGGCGACCTTCTGGTCGAGATCCTCGTTGCGCGCGGCGAGCACGACCCCCATTCCGCCGATCGCCACGACCCGCTCGACGCGGTATTTGGCCGCGATGAGCTCTCCGGGCTGGGCCACCGGTGCGAGCAGCTGCGCGGTGCGGTCGGGGTTCACGGCTGGCGCCCAAGCCTACATGAACGGACTCGGTTTTCCGAGAGCCGCGCGAGGCCCATCGTCCTTTATCGTCCGCCGGCGGGCTCCGGCGCGGCGTGACCGAGTGTCACCGCTGGAGCGCGAGCGCGAGCCAGCCGCGCGAAAGCAGGCGTGAACGGCGCGATCACCGCCTCCGGCGCGACGGGCGCTCTCGGGCCGCCATCACGTTGCTATCCTTCCGTGGATTGCCCGTCAACCAGCAGCGGTTCGCCGGCTGCCGCGCGGGAAGAGGCCGTGCCTGCCCGCCGCCCGGAGCTCGTCCAGCCCGGCCTGCATGCGCGCGACGATCCGCGTGAACGCGCGCTCGACTTCGTCCGGGTCGCTGGCGGCTTCCCTCGGGAGCCCGAGGTGCACAGGGCGGAGCATGCGCGTATGGATCTTCACCGGGAGGGGCACATGGGGGATCGGGACGCCGACGATGAGCCCCCACGGCAGCGCGAGGCCGAGCGGCGCCACGTTCGAGCGCGCGAGCTGGGGCAGGCGGAGCCACTCGGCGAGCCTGCGCCCGTCCGTGGCGATGTAGAGCGACTGGTGCGCGCCCACGCTCACGATCGGCACGATCGGCACGCCCTCGCGGATGGCGAGCCGGACGAAGCCGCGGCGCCGGCCGAAGCGGATCGTGTACTGCTCCGACGTGGGCTTGCACGCGTCGAGATCGCCGCCGGGGAAGACCAGCACCGCCGCGCCGCGGGCGAGCGCCCGCCGCGCGTTCTCCGGGCTCGCGGCGATGGCGCCGCAGGCGTTGAGCCAGGGGCCGGCCTTCGGGACGTTGAACGGGAGGTCGTGCATGAGCCCATAGGCCGGGCGCGAGTGCCCATAGCGGCGCCAGAACGCCGTCATGTGGCAGTACATGTCCGGCATTCCCGTCATCGCGTTGTGGTTGCTGACGGCGAGGAAGGGGCCGTCGGGCAGGTCCGCTTCGAACTCGGTCTCGCACCGGAAGTAGTCGTCGTAGAGGAGGCCGAGCAGCGGGAGCACGCGGGCGATGAACGCCGGGTCGCGCGCGTCGAGGTCGTCCGGGCGGGCGCGCTCGCGCCCTTTGGCGCCGAACGCGGCGATCGCGTCCTTCAAGAGGTCGAGGCCGGGGCGTGGCTCTCTTGCTAGGGTCAGCACCGTATCCCGGTGCCCTAGCCCGCGGCGCGACCGAGGGGAAGCGGATCGTGGGGCTCGCCCGCCGTCCTTCCACGACCGGCGCGCCCTCCGCGCGCGGGCTCGCCCTCGCCCGTCACCCCCGGCGCGCCGCCTCTTCGACGATCCTCCCCGGCGTGGGGCGGCGCGGGGCCGCGGCGCCGATCACTGGACGTCGCGGCAGCACCGGAAGCTCGTCTCGTAGTAGCGGAACCCGTCCGCGTGCGCCGGGTTCGTCGAGCCGCACCGCGGCTTGGCGCCGCCAAAGCAGCCGGACCAGTAACAGCCCTTGAGGACGTGGGGATACTCGTTGACGTGGTACTTGGTGCGCACCACCCACTCCTCGACGTTCCCCGTCATGTCGTGGACCCCGAAGGCGCTCACGCACCCGGGGCGCGCGCCGCTCGGCTCGGCCTGGTAGAGCGCCTCGACCGCCGCCGCCGCCTCGTCGGAAGGCCATGTGTTGAGCGCGCCCTCGTCGGGGGCTCTCCACGTCTTGCCGTCGTTGCAGCGGTCCGGTTCGTGGGTGTTCCCGTACGGATAGACGAACCCCTCGGGGCCCTCGCACGCCGTGTCCCACTCGTCCTCGGTGCAGAGGCGTTTGCCGTGCTCCTCGCACCAGGCGTGCGCCGAGACAGCGCTCTCCATCACGAGCGGCAGGGCGCCTTCCACGTTGGGCGCCTCGAAGCGATCGATGCAGTATCCCTCGACCTCCACCATGTCGGGCGGGCACGGCCCCTCGGGGTGCGTATCGAGCGGGAAGTCCTCTTCGCTGATCGCGCCCCCCTCTCCGGCCCCGGCGGTCCCGCCGCCCGCGCCGCCCGCGCTGTCTCCGCCACCCGCGCCGCCCGCGCCGCCCGCGCTGCCGCTTCCGGCCGACGTCGCGGGGGCGACCGAGGCCGAGGACGTCGCGGATGCCCCTCCGCCGCCCGAGGCGTCGTCCGTCATGCCGGAGCCGAGACCTCCGTTGCAGGCAGCGCTGAAGAGCGACATGACCCCGAGAAGCGACGTGATCCGGACGGCGAGCGCGAGAGCTCCAGGGCGCATTGCGGGCTCCTCATCGATCAGGGTGCCAGAGCGGCGCTCTCTCGTCGAGCGGGCGCGCTGCGCTCGACGCGCGTCGAGTCGTTGTTCATCGCGTCAATTCGTCACCAACATCGACCTTCATCCTCTGCCCTGGCTCTCCGCGTTTCTTCCTTACATTGGCCCTCGCTGTGCTCGGGCGGACCCCCGCCAGGTCGTGAATCGGGGCCGATCTCCTCGCCGCGCTCGTTGACGGCGGACGTTGACGAGCGCGGTGCGCGGACGAGACGAATTGAACCGCCAAGGACGCCAAGGACGCCAAGGGAAGAAAATTCTACCTCTCTTGGCGCCCTCGGCGTCCTTGGCGCCCTTGGCGGTTCCTGATCCGGTTCGCTGTCCCGGACGCGGCCGAGCGCCGCGCTAGAGGCGGAGCTTGCAGCGGAGGATCGCGCTCGGGGTGACGCGCGCGGCGGTCAGCCGGCTCGCGCGCGCGTCGACGCGCGCGCGCACCGCCACCGAGCCCGCCAGCGTGCGGCTCATCAGGTCGCGCGCGAGCAGGCCCACGGCGCCGGTCAGGTGCGACATCGCGGCGGAGCCGGCCAGGAGCGAGCACGGGATGGATCCGGAGAGATCCATCCCGATCGAGGCGTCCGCGCCGGCGCGCTCGATCGTGCCCGTGCCGGTGAGCTTCAGCGCGCCGGCGGCGACCTCGACGCCGCCGAGCGCGACGCGCTGGCGATCCCCCGAGATGCGCGCGTCTGCCTTGAGGGTCGTGGTGTCGCCGAAGAGGAGCCCGTCGAGCTCCTTCGGATGGGGCAGGGTGAAGCCCTTCACCGTGAGCGCGATCGGGCCCTCGAGCGGCGCCTGGGACAGGGCGGTCCGATCCGCGCCCTCCGCGAGCCGCAGATCGAGCGTGCCGGAGACGATCATCTTCGCGGCGCCGACGTCGACGCCGAGGAGCGCGCCGACGGCGGTGAGGGGCACCGGCGCGAGCGCGATCGAGGCGCTCGGGGAGGGCAGCGGCCGGAGCTCGGCCCGGAGCGGCGCCGCGGCGACGTCCTCGCCGCCGAAGCCGAGGGCGATGGACGCCGCGCCGATCGACCAGGCGACGTCGGTGCGCGCGATCTCCTTGCCGTCGACGAGCACGCGCGCCTGCTTCAGGACACCGGCCTCGGGCGGCGGCGCGCCGGGCGACGGCGCGCCGGGCGACGGCGCAGCGGCGCCCTGGCCAGAGGCGGTCGCGCGCCGCTGGAGGGAGCCGTCCGCCAGCGCGAGGACCTCGGGCCCGCCGTCGCGATCCCGGAGGCCGAGGCGCACGCGGCTCGTCGTGAGCGGCAGCGCCGCCGCGCGCGGGCCGTGCTGGGCGACCCACGCCGGCAGGCCCTCCAGGGCGTCGGTCCCCACGAGGGTGAGGTCGACGCCGTCGGCCGCGATCCGGGCCGGTGAGAGCCCGCGCAGCTCGATCGTGGTGCGCGCCACAGTGCCCGAGAGCCCGCGCACCCCGAGCAGCGAGAAGCGCGCACCCCGCAGGCGGACGGCGCCGAGGCCGAGGTCGACGACGCCCGGCTCCAGCGCGACGCCGCGCGCGCGCGCTTCGGCGATGATGCGCCGGCGGATCGCGGGCGGACCGAGCACGAGGAGCGCGGCAACGGCGGCGGCGAGGACGGCGAGGACGACGAGCGCCGCGATCACCGCGCGCCATCGCCGCTTGCCGCGCCGCGCGCCGCCGTCGCCGTCGCCGCTACCACCGTCGCCGCTACCACCGTCGCCGCTACCACCGTCGCCGCTGCCGCCGTCGCCGCTGCGGAGGCTGCCGTCGCCAGGGACACCGCCGCGCGGGGCCTCCGGCGCGGGGTCAGGGGAGGGGAGGGAGGCGGGGCGGGACGAGGGCACGACGGAGTGGAATTCCTGTAGCGTCGTTCGAGCGCCGTCGCGAGCGCTTCGCGCGGCTCAGCGCGCTTGCAGCCAGGCCCTCGCCTGCGCTACGGCTCACAGGAGCACCCGTTCCGCGGAGCCCGGCATGCAGATCACCATCATCGCGAGCGGGAGCGGAGGCAACGCCACGCTGTTCGCCTCCCGCGGCACGCGCGTCCTCGTGGACGCGGGCGTCGGGCCCCGGGTGCTCGCGCAGTGCCTCGCGGCGGCCGCCACGGCCGGCGCGCTCGGTTCCACGTCGGATTCCACGTCGGATTCCACGTCGGATCGCACGTCAGGTTCGACGTCGGCGTGGACGCCCGACGCGATCGTCATCACGCACGCGCACGCCGACCATGTCGGCGTGGCGGCCAGGTACAACAAGAAGCACAAGATCCCGATCTACGCCTCGGAGGCGACGGCGCGCGCCGCGCTCCTCGGCGATCCGGAGCGCGTCCGGCTCTTCTCGCCGCGCGAGCCGTTCGCGATCGGCGCGCTCACCTTCTCGCCGAGGCCGCTGCCGCACGACGCGGCGCAGGTCGCGCTCGTCGTCGACGACGGCGCTCGCCGGGCTGCGCTCGTGACCGATCTCGGGGAGGTCCCGCCGGGGCTCCTCGAGCACGTCGCCGGCTGCGATGTCCTGATGCTCGAGTCGAACTACGACGAGGACATGCTCGACGCCGGCCCGTACCCGCAGCACCTCAAGCGCAGGATCCTCTCGGCGCGGGGCCACCTGTCGAACGCGCAGGCGTGCGCGCTGCTCGCGGCGCTGCCGGGCGGCACGCACACGGTCGCGCTGATGCACCTCTCGGAGAACAACAACCGCCCGGATCTCGCGCTCGCGGCGGCCCGCGACGCGCTCCTCGGCAAGCGCGCGCGCCTGCTCGCGGCGCCGCCGCGCGGGCCGCTCGTGCTCGACACGGCGCCGCCGCCCGGCGCGGCGCGCGCTCCGCTCGCCGCGCGGCAGCTCGGCCTGTTCCCGGGCATGTAGCGCCGCCCCGGCGCGCCGTGGACCGCCCTGCCCGAGGCGCGCGCCGGATCGCGCGCCGCGCGAGCGTCAGATCCCCTCGAGCCGGACCTTCTGGCCCGCGACGACGCCGTGGCGCCGCGCCCAGCCGGCGTTCAGCTCGAGGACGTACGCCGAGGGGCAGCCGACCTCGAAGGACGAGTCGTTGAGCGTCGGAGTGTTCTCCTCGATACCGACGATCGTTCCATCGCTGTCGATGAACAGCATGTCGAGCGGGATGCACGTGTTGTGCATCCAGAACGCGTGGTTGTTCCGCTGCTCGAAGACGAAGATCATCCCGCGGCTCTCCGGCATGCTCTTCCTGTACATGAGGCCGCGGGCGCGCTCCTTCTCCCTCCTCGCGACCTCGACCACGACGTCGGGCGCCTTCGCCTCGAGGAAGATCACCTTGCCGGTCGCGAGCTGGAACGGGCCGGTCGGGTCCTCGGGGCACGCCGGGTCCGGGCCGGCGCGCGTCGGGAGCGGCCGCTCCGGCGTCGACGGGGTCGCGTGGATGCAGCGGCCCTCGTCCGGCGTCCCGGTCGACACGGGCGGCGCGACGTCGGGGGCGGGGCCGCTGACCGCGGCGCTGCGGGGGGTGACCGGCACCGGCTCATCGACCCGGCGCTCGCACGCCCCGAGGGCGCTCCCGAGCAGCAGCGCGCCCAGGGCGGGGGCGAGCGGGGCGAGCAAGGACAGACGGGTCGCCAGGGCGCGGCGCGAGCTCATGCCGCTTCCTACCACGGCGAGGCTCGTCCTTGACCGCCGGACCGCGACGCGCGAAATCGTTGCCCGATGATTGTCCGAGCCTTCTCCACTCAGTCCATCGCCACCCTCGCCGCGCTGGCGGTCCTCGCAGGATGCTCGAAGACCCCGGAGCCCATGGCCGAAGAGGCGCCGAAGCCGAAGACGACGCCCGCGTCGACGGGCGCGCCCGCGTCGACGCCGGCCGGGGGCAAGTCGGAGGCGGAAAAGGAGCGCCCTCAGCCGCAGCGACGCAAGGTCACCGCGCGCCCGGTCGCCGAGGTCAAGCCCAGCGAGGACGACCCGGTGAAGGGCAAGTGGACGCTCGAGGACGCCACCAAGGGGCTCCCGGCGGGCAAGACGCTGACCGCCTCGATCGAGACCGATCTCGGCACGCTGTCCTGCAAGCTGTTCGACGACAAGGCGCCGATCACGGTCGCCAACTTCGTCGGCCTCGCGCGCGGCATCCGGCCCTGGAAGACGCCGGAGGGGGCCTGGGAGAAGAAGCCCGCCTACGACGGGACGATCTTCCACAGGATCATCAAGGGATTCATGATCCAGGGCGGCGACGCGAAGAAGAACGGCACCGGCGAGGCCGGCTACGTGATCCCCGACGAGGTGTGGGAGGACGGCAGCCACGACCGGGCGGGCCTTCTGTGCATGGCGAACCGCGGCAAGAACACGAACTCCGCCCAGTTCTTCATCACCGACGCGGCCGCGTTCCACCTCGACAACGGCTACACCATCTTCGGCGAGTGCGGGCCCGAGGAGCTCGTCCACAAGCTGGCCGGCGTCGACGTCAAGGGCGAGCGCCCGGTCACCCCGCCCGTCATCAAGAAGGTGACGATCACGCGGCAGTAGGTACGTCCCGGCGCTCGACGTCGAGCGCCGCCGCCGAGCCCGGCCGCGCGGTGACGCGCGGCGAGGGCCCGAGCTCGGTATTCCGACGGAGGACGGCTACTCGCAGTCGCTCGCCTCGCCGGGCGACGGCGTGTCCGACACCTTGAAGCTGATGTCGAGCCACTCGCTGGTCTCGTCATGCCCGGTGATGCCGTTGCCCTCGGTCAACAGCTCGCCATACTCGAGATTGCCACAGCGCGTGATGCTCTGCCTGTCGCCGGCGACCGCGGCCGCCCGCTGGCTGCTGCGCGACGTGTCATCGGCATAGCCGGTCTTTCCGGTCTTGTACGCCATCTCGGAGTTCCCGAGCTCCTCGCCCCAGATCACGTAGTCGACGTCCCTGACCGGGCTGTCCTCCGTCCCGTCCCACTCGAAGAGGATCACCATCTCCCCATCGCCCGTGAGGAGCCCGCCGGACTGCGCGCCGAGCGCGCCGTTCGCGGGCGCGAGCATGGGCGGAACGTCATCCCCCCCGCAGGGGATGGGCACCTCGTCAAGCGCGAAGTCGGCGCACCGATCGTACTCGAGCTCGAAGCCGTCGTGGCTCGCGAGCACGAGGTGCGCCCCCGCCGGAATCACGGTGCCGGCAGGGAACTGGACGAGGAAGTCCGTCCCCGCGCTGCCGTTCGGGTTCCAGGCTTCGCCCGCTGCGATGAGATAATAAACGGTGTTGTCCGAAAGGTAGTAGTTGGTCAGGTCGATCTCGGCATCGGTCGGGTTCCAGATCTCGATGAACTCGGCCGCTCCAGGCGCCACGACGACCTCCGAGATCAGCAGGTGGTCGGCGGCCTCACCGCTGACCTCGCCGCCCGCGCCGCCATCGCCGCCGCCCGCGCCGCCCTCGCCGCCTGCGCCGCCGCCGCCGGTCTCACCGCCGCCGCCGCCGCCGCCGCCTTCGCCGGTGGTGCTCGACGTGGTGCTGGAGGAGCTCGCCCCGCCTCCTCCGGTCGCGTCGTCACCGCCGCAGGCCATGAGGTGGGCGAGCGCCAAGGGGGAAGCAGCGAGGAGTGCGATACTGAGCAGGTTGCGCTTGTGCATTGTTGAGAGATACATCAGAGAGCCGGCCAACAGGCAAGTGGGATTGCAGCCTGGGGGAAAGGATCCACCTCTCGCGGTAGCGTCAGGACGCTGCCCTCGCCGCCAAATGCATGGCGGGCGCGCGAGGAATCGATAGCATGGCGCCATGCGACGGCGCTTCTCGCTCTTCCTGACACTTCTCTGCGCACCGCTCCCCGGGCTGGGTCTGGCGGTCGGTTGCGGCCATACAGTCATCGTGGACGAACCGTCTGCAGGTGGAGGGGGCGGCGAGGCCGGCGCGCCTCCCGTCCCCAACGGCGAGGGAGGCGCTGACGCGGGAAGGGACCCGCTCGACGAGTACGTCGATCCCGGCTGCCCCGACGTGGAGCCGATCACCGACTTCCAGTGCGATCCCTACGATCAGTCGAGCGGCTTTTGCGCGCCCGGCGAGGGGTGCTTCATCTTCGTGCAGTATCCGAGTGAGCCGTGCGGGCAGGAGATCTACGGCGCCTTCTGCGCGCCGGCCGGCCCCGGGGGGCAGGGCGATCCGTGCAGCGGCGGCGGCGAGTGCGGCGCCGGGTTCGCCTGCGTCGTGACCGGGTCGGGCACGCAGTGCGTCGAGCTCTGCGAGCTCAGCGGAGACGACCATTGCAGTCCGGGGCTCGTGTGCGAGCCGATCGACGTGGCGGGGATCGGCGGATGCTTGTGACGAGGAGCTCGGTGGATCAGCGCGCTCGGCGCGCGCATCGAACGACGGCCCTGACCCTGGTCCTGCTCGGGGTCCCCCTCGGCGGCGCCGCGCTCTCGGGGGGGTGCGGCGCGCGGACCGGGCTGAACATCCCGCCGCCCGCGCCGGAGTGCATGGTCGACGCCGACTGCCCCGGCGCCGACAATCTTTGCAAGCCGGTGTTCTGCCAGCTCTTCGCGGCGGAGCAGCCCGACGGCGGCGCGGCGCCTCCCCCTGAGGGCGCGGCGGGCGGCGCGCCGCAGCGGCGCGGCGGGACGTGCGTCGAGCTCGTGCCCGTCGATTGCGACGACGGCGACCCCTGCACCCGCGACACCTGCGAGAGCGCGACAGGGACGTGCACCTACGGGCCGTCGACGCTCGACACCGACGGCGACGGCTTCCGCGCGTCGCTGCCCGGCACGGTCCCCGGCGAGCCGCTCGCGTGCGGCGACGACTGCGACGACGCGAGCGCCGCCGCCTTCCCCGGCGGGCGCGAGATCTGCGACGGCGTCGACAACGACTGCGACGGCACGGTCGACAACGGCGCGCGCTTCGTGCCGCTCGACGCGGACGCGACCCGCATCTCGGGCGACATCGCGCCGGCCGGCGCCGGCGGGCTCGCCTGGAGCGGGACGTCCTACGCGGCGCTCTACACGGGGACCACGCAGGGCTTCAACCTGTACCGATCGATGATCAGCGTGGAGGGCGAGCCGCTCGCGCCCGGCGAGGAGATCATCACGCCGAAGAACGGCGACGCCTCGGGCGGGCCCATCGTGTGGGTCGGCGACCGGTACGGCGCCGCGTGGCAGGACCGGCGCGACGGCGACTACGAGGTGTACTTCTCGCTGCTCGACGAGAACGGCCAGAAGGTGGAGGGCGGCGATCGGCGGCTCTCCGAGGCGTTCGGCTTCTCGGTCAACGTGGCGCTCACGTGGAACGGCTCGGAGTTCATCCCCGTCTGGCAGGACGAGCGCAACGGCCTCTTCGATCTGTTCGCCCAGCGCATCGACATCGACGGCAACCTGATCGGCGAGAACGTCCAGCTCACCGACTCGTCGAACGGCTTCGGCAACGAGGCGCCGGCCGCGGCCGCGGGCCAGAGCGGCATCGGCGTGGCCTGGTCGACGGGCGACGCGATCACGCACGTCATCCAGTTCCAGACGTTCTCCGCCGAGCTCGACCCGATCTCGCCGATCGTGCGGCTGACGGACGGCGAGACCGACGCTGTCTATCCGAC
Organism: Sorangium sp. So ce1153; assembly: GCF_051521595.1. Classification (NCBI taxonomy): domain Bacteria; kingdom Pseudomonadati; phylum Myxococcota; order Polyangiales; family Polyangiaceae; genus Sorangium; species Sorangium sp. So ce1153. Next base: position 7,466,907 of record NZ_CP150361.1, on the reverse strand, counting down.
GGTGGTCTGGAACCGCGATCGCTACGTGGTCGCGTGGTTCGACAAGTCGGCGAGCCCCAAGGCCATCTATGCGGCCACGATCTCGGAGGACGGCGAGCTCCTCACGCCGCCCACGGCCATCTCGAACCCTGGCCCGTTCCGCTCGCGGTACCCCTACCTGCGCGCGCTCGGCGACCGGGTGCTCGCGATCTACTCGGACGATCGCGATCAGAACGACGGCTACGAGCTCTACGCGGTCACCGTGAGCGCGGACCTCGTGCCGCTCAGCGACGAGCAGCGGCTCACCTTCGCGCCCCGCGACAGCATCAGCCCGATCGCGACGTTCGGGCCGGAGGGCGACGTCGGCATCCTCTTCCGCGACGATCGCGAGGGCGGCGAGCACCACGTCTTCTTCACCCGGCTCGGCTGCGTCGCGGGCAACTGACGGCCCCGCGGCCGAGCGCGAGGCCAGCCCGCGGGTCGACACGCCGCGCTCGGCCGCGGGGCTGGCCTCGCGCTCGGCCGCGGGCCGGCTCAGCTCCGGGTTGGCTGGCGCCGCACCCGGAAGGGGCCGGCGCGGTGGACCTTGCCCGGGAGCGGGCGGCCGATGACCTGCTCGGCGATGTTGCCCGCCTCGATGAGCTTGTCGAGATCGATGCCGGTCCGGACCCCCATCCCGTGGAGCATGAACACGAGGTCCTCGGTCGCCATGTTGCCTGCCGCACCGGGCGCGTAGGGACAGCCGCCCACGCCGGCCACGGACGCGTCGAAGTCGCGCACGCCGAGCTCCAGGCCGATCAGGATGTTGGCGAGCGCCGTGCCCCGCGTGTCGTGCAGGTGGAGCGCGAACCGCTCGGGCGGCATCGCATCGAGGAAGCGGCGCACGATGTCGTGCGTCTGCCGAGGGGTGCCGATGCCGATCGTGTCGCCGAGCGAGACCTGGTAGCACCCGAGCTCGATGAGCCGCTCCGCGATGCGCACCACGCGGGCGGGATCGACGTCGCCCTCGTAGGGGCAACCCCACACCGTCGACACGTAGGCGCGCACGGCGAGGCCCGCCTCGCGCGCCGGAGGGACGATCTCCGAGAACACGGAGAGCGTGTCGTCGATCGACTTGTTGATGTTGGCGCGGTTGTGCGCCTCGCTCGCGCTCAGGAAGACGGCGATCTCGCGCAGGCCCACCGCGAGCGCGCGCTCGAGGCCGCGCGCGTTGGGGCACAGGGCGCTGAAGGTCACGCCCTCCTCGGGCGCGAGCGTCCTCGCGAGCTCCTCGGCGTCGGAGAGCTGCGGGACCCACTTCGGCGAGACGAAGCTCGTGATCTCGATCCGCCGGAGGCCGGCGGCGACGAGCGCCGCGATGAGCCGCCGCTTGCCCTCGAGCGAGATCATCGCCGACTCGTTCTGGAGCCCGTCCCGGGGGCTCACCTCGTAGATCGAGACCTCGTCGGCGACGCGCGCGAAGAGGGGCGCGGCGGCGGCGCGGTCCGCGCTGGCGTGCTTGGCGGTGCCTTCGCTCATCGGCAGACCCTCGGCGTCAGAGCGAGGCAGCGTCAACCGCTCACCATCCGGAGCTGCCTGTTCGGCGCGGCCGGCGTGAAGGGGATCGGGTAGCTCCCCGAGAAGCAAGCGTGGCAATAGCTGTCCGCCGTCGGCCGCGGGATCGAGGCGTTGCCCTCGCGCACCTCGACCGACCGCACGCTCTCGACAAGGCCCTCCAGCGACAGGTAGCCCACGCTGTCGGCCGTCAGGTAGCTCGTGATCTCGTCCACGGAGTGGCTCGCGGCGATGAGCTCCGAGCGCGTCGGCGTGTCGACGCCGTAGTAGCAGGGCCAGCGCGTCGGCGGGCTCGAGATGCGGACGTGCACCTCGCGGGCGCCGGCGTCGCGGATCATCTTCACGATCTTCCGGCTCGTCGTGCCGCGGACGATCGAGTCGTCGACGACGACGACCCGCTTGCCCTCGATGACCGCCCGGTTCGGGTTGAGCTTGAGCCGGACGCCGAAGTGCCGGATCGACTGCTGCGGCTCGATGAACGTGCGGCCGACGTAGTGGCTGCGGATGAGCCCCATCTCGAACGGCGCGCGGGCGCGGTCGGCGAAGCCGATCGCCGCCGGCACGCCCGAGTCGGGCACGGGGATCACGACGAGGTCGTCGCCGGGCTCGACGGGCTGCTCGGCGGCCAGGCGCCGGCCGAACGCCTTGCGGACCTCGTAGACGCTCACGCCCTGGATCGTCGAGTCGGGGCGGGCGAAGTAGACGTGCTCGAAGATGCAGAGCTTGCGCTGCTCCGGCGCGAAGGGGAACTCGGAGCGGACCCCGTCCGCGCTGATGATCAGCATCTCGCCCGGGGCGACGTCGCGCACCTTGCGCGCACCGATGAGGTCGAACGCCGTCGACTCGCTCGCGACCACGTGAGCGACGCCGCTCCCGCTCGGCATCTCGCCGAGGCAGAGCGGCCGGATCGCGCGCGGATCGCGCACGGCGATGATCTCGCGCTCCGTCAAGAACAGCAGCGAGTAGGCGCCCTCCACCTGCTTCAGCGCCTCGGCGATGCGATCGCGGAGCTCTTCCTTCCTGCTCATCGCGATGAGGTGGACGATCGACTCGGTGTCGCTCGCGGTCTGGTAGATCGAGCCGCGCGCCTCGAGCTGATCGCGCAGGGCCTCGTGGTTCGTGAGGTTGCCGTTGTGCGCGACCGCGAGCGAGCCGCGCGCGTAGTCGACGCCGAGCGGCTGCGCGTTCTTCAGGTGCGAGCCGCCCGCCGTGGAGTAGCGCACGTGGCCGATCGCGCGATCACCGGGCAGCGTCGCGAGATCGGACGGAGAGAAGCCGGACTGCACCCGCCCCATGGCGCGGTGGCCGAAGAGGCGCTCCCCGTCGCTGCTGACGATACCGGCAGATTCCTGCCCTCGATGCTGGAGCGCGTGCAACCCGAGGTAGGCCATGTTGGCCGCCTCGGGGTGGCCAAAGATTCCGAACACACCGCACATGCCGCCTATCTAGTACGAAAACGGGGCATGACCCACCGTCATGGCGATCTCTCGTCAATGATGAGGCGGCCGAGCGCCGGCGCGGGCGGGAGGTGGACGCCGGTGCGACGTCGGAGCGCGGGGCAGACCTCCAGGGCAGCTCCGCCAATAATGTGAGATAATTAACGAATAACGGGCGGGCGAGGCGCTCTGCGCTCGCCGGAGCCCGGGAGTTCGCGCTGCTGGATGACGAACGCGAGCGAGGCGGCCCGGGATAGTCCCGCTATTCCGGGATATTCCAGAGCTTCTCGATGATCTTGGTTTCCATGGCGTCGCCGTGGCACGTGCCGCACTCCATGTCCTCCTTGTTCGCCCGCGCGAGCTTGTTCTGGTACTCCTCCTCCATGAACGCCTGCAGGGCCTTCTTGTCCTTGCGGTTCAGGACGTGCTCGTTCCCTGCGTGGCAGCTGTCGCAGAAGAGCGTGCCGCCGCTCTCGCTGCGGAGCGGCACCACGAAGTGACGCCACATCTCGCGCGCGACCTTCATGTCGCGCGTCTCTTTCTTGAAGTCGCCCTCGGCGTGGCAGCCCTGGCAGGTGTCGTAGCCGAGCGCCTTCTGGAGCAGCGGCATCACCTTCTTCTTCTGCGCCGACGGGAGCTTCTCGAGCTCGGGGATCTTCTTGAGGTTGATCCCGATCTTCTTCAGATCGGCCTCGAACTTGGTCGCCTGGAGCGGCGTCGACTTGGCGGGCGCCTCGTCCTTGTCACCCTCGTCGGCCTCCGCGTCCTTGTCCGCGGTCTTGTCCGACTTCGCCGGCTTCGCGCTCTCCGAACCGGCCGTCGCGCTTTCGTCGCCCGGGCTCGACTCGCCGTCGAAGTCGTCCTTGTCGGCCGCCGTCTCGGGCGGCGGCGTGGCGGATCCACATGCTCCTGCGAAGGCGCCCATCAAGAGCGCGAGGGCGAGCGCTGCGTGCTTCATCCTGGCTGCCATAGTCCTCCAAAGGATCGTCGATGCGTGAGCAGACCGTCGCGCCCCGTGCACAGGGCCGCGCCGCCTGGGGCGCGCCCACCACGGTCGCCGGGCGATCGGGCCCGCACTTTACTCGAATTTGCCTGAGACAGAGAGGAACGTGAGCTTGTTGTTCGTCTCGCGGAGCCGCTGGACGAGCATCCGGACGACGTTCCAGAGGACCTCGTACGCGAGCTCCTTGTGCAGGAAGAGCAGGTCCTCGAACGCGTCCTTCGACACGGTGAGCAGCCGGCACCGCTCGTGGACGCGCGCGTCGGCGGAGCGGGGAGCCTCGTCGAGCAGCGCCATCTCGCCGAACACCGCGCCGGGGCCGAGCACCGCGAGCGCCTCCTCGCCGATGCCGGCGATCTCGCGGCTGATCCGGACCTTGCCTTCGAGCAGGATGTAGAGCTTGTCGCCCGGATCCCCGTGCTGGAAGATCTTGGTGCCGAGGGCGTGCGTCTCCTCGCTCGCGACGCGCGAGATGAGCTCGAGCGCGGCCGGGGTGAGGCCCTTGAACAGGGGGACCTTCGAGAGCTGCTCGATCCGTTCGGGGACGATCACAAGCTGCCGCGGAGAATAGCCGAGGCGCCGGCCGCGGAGCGAATTTTAAGGGAGCTCTCGCGACGCGAACCTAGCGCGTGAAGTTCACCGTGAGGGGCGGCGTCGTGCCGGTGATCGGGGAGCCCGCGCGATCCTTCTGGGGCGTGTAGCGTCGGCTGAGCGCGCACATGCGCGCAGCGCGGCCGAAACCGTGTCCGGGATCACTGACGACCTTGACCGACAGCGGGCTGCCGTCGGGGCGCACGGTGATCATGAGGACGACCTTCGCCTGGTCGATCTGGTCGACGTCGGACTCCGGCGGGAAAGGGCAGTTCCACTGGCTGCTGCCGACCAGGCCGGCCGGGGCCGAGCGGTCCGGCCCCGCGGGGACCGGCGGCGGGACCGGGTCGCCCGTGCCCTTGCCCCCGACGACGCCCCCGACCTTCGCGTTCGGGTTGAACGTGGGGGCCTTCGCCGTGCCCGCGCCGGCGACCTGGCCGTACCCGACGCCCTGCCCCTCGCCGCTCGCGATGCCGCGATCGGTCATGTCGAGGACCTCCTCGGGATCCGGCTCGCGCGTGAGGACCTTCGCCGCCTCGGCGGCGGCGGGGGGCGGCTCGTACGGGTCGTCCTTGGGCGGCGGCGTGTTCGCCTGGGGAGGCGGCGCGACCTTGGGGACGGGCTCGGGCTCGGGCGCCGGCGGCTCGGGCTCCGGCGGCTTGGGCTCCTCGACCTTCGGCGGCGTGACGTCGACCTCGTACATCGCCCAGAGGTAGTCGTGGATGCCGACGCGCATCTCCTCGACCATCTGCCGCATGTCGTGCAGCGAGCCCGAGACGATGGCCCTGGCCGAGGCCGCGCTGTGGCTGGTGAGCGCCAGCGTCACCCCGAGGAAGGCGCCGACCCGCGACGCGCGGTCGCCGAGCGTCAGCACCGCGGCGAGCGGATCCGCGGCGCGACGCCGGTCCCCGGCGCGGCCCGCGGCCGGGGCGGCGAGTGATGGCGGGGGCTCCGGGGCTCCCCCAGGGTCAGCGCCGCCGCGCCCGTCTCGGCGGCGGCGCCCGTCGTGGATCGCCCCCGCGGCGCGATCGCTCGTGGCCTGGCTCATAAGCTCTCGCTCGGCGCGCTCAGGGCGCGGGGCTCGGTGTTGCCGGCGCGGGCGCGGCCGGGGGAGGCGCGGCCGGGGCGCCCGGCGCGGCGCCCGGGGCGGCGCCGGGCTCGGGCGCGATCGGCGTCACGCCGAACGCGATCTTGGAGACGCCCGCCTGCTTCAGCAGATCGAGCGCGCGGATCACCCGCCCGTGCGGGACCGTCGTGTCGGCGCGGATCACGGCGCGGAGCTCCGGGTTCTTCGCCTGGGCCTCGCGCGCGATGGGCAGGATGGCGTCCTCGCCCGCGAGCTTCTTGCCGTCGGCGAACGTGTCGCCGTTCGCGTGCAGCTCGAGCCCGAAGATGAGCTGCACCTCTTGCCCCTGCGCCGCCTTCGGCAGGTCGAGGGGGAGCGACTGCGAGACGATGATCTTCGCGGTCACCATGAAGATGATGAGGAGCACGAGGGTGATGTCGACGAGCGGCGTCACGTTGATGCCGCTGATCATCTCGTCGTCGTCGTTGCGGCTCGTGGCGGCCATCAGCGCTCCTCCTCGCCCGCGCCGCCCTTCTTGTGCTCCTCCTGCCGCGCCGCCCTCGCGACCTTGGCGCGCGGCTCGGCGGCGACGGCGGGCGCCGCCCCGGCGAACGCCGGGTCGATCTTGAGGTGCGCGAGCAGGACCCGCGTCAGCGCCTCGGTGTTGGCCAGCGTCGACTTGATCATGCGCTGGAAGAAGTTGTTCGCCGCGACCGCCGGGATGGCGACCGCGAGGCCGACGGCGGTCGCGACGAGCGCCTCGGCGATGCTCGACATGACCGCCTGCGGCGCCATGGCCTGCGACGTGGCCTGCGCGACCGGCGTCTTCGCCGCCTGGCCGAGCGCGTCGAAGGCGCCGACGACGCCGATGACGGTGCCGAACAGCCCGATGAACGGCGCGTTGTTGCCCAGCGTGCCCAGGTAGGCGAGGCGCCGCTCCAGCTTCATGCGCTGGAGCGCCGCGGCGCCGGCCATGGCCTCCTCGGCCGCCTCGGGCCCCTGGTGCGCCACCGCGAGCCCGGCCGAGACGACCGCGGCCTCGGCGGAGGGCGAGGCCTCCATCCGCCGCCGCGCCGCCTCGATCGAGTCGTCGAGCGACGTCCGGAGATCCCGCGCGAGGACGGCGAGATCGTCGCGGAGTGACCAGAAGAACCAGGCGCGCTCCAGGATGATCGCGACCGAGATGACGCTGAGGCCGATCATCAGCCACATGACCCAGGCGGCCCCGAATCCGACCATGATGCGCTGAAGCCACTCGACGAGGTTCATCTTCTTCCTTGGTGCCTTTCCCGATGGTGTGGTGGGTGGGAGCCGCGCTTCGAGAGGTCCTACGGGTCGGCGCCGGGCTGCCCTTCCTCGACTGCGTCGTCCTCCTCCGGAGCGGGGGCGCCGGCCGCCCCCGGCCTGCTGATGGAGGGCGGGGGAGCGGAGGCGTCGACGAGCCGGAAGGCTCGCCCAAGGACGGTCGTCGCGTAGCCGCCCTTCGGTAGCACAAACGAGACGACGATTCCTTGCCCTGCGCCCGGATCGACCGCCGCGCGCGGCGCCCCCGAGATCGCCGCGGCCTCCTCGGCGCCCGGCCCCGCGGCGGACACCTGGAGGTCGTCGACCTCCAGCCGGAGCGGGCGCCGCGTGCCTTCGCCGGCGTGGGCGAACGCGTCGAGCCTGCGGGGATCGCCGATCGCCGCCGTGAGCACCTCGCGCTCCAGCGCGAAGGGAGCGCCCTCGGGCCAGCGCATCTTGCGGCCGAACATCGGACCTGTGGCCGAGATCGCAAGCGCGGCGGCGCGCGCCTCGGCGTCCGCGAGCTCCGGGCCCTCGAGCGGCACGAGGAACAGCCCGCCGCTGTCGCGCTTCTTGGCGAGATCGCCGGGGAGCACGGCGCTCCAGGTGCCGTCTGCCTCGCGGCGCGCGAGCACCTCGTTGAACCAGAGCGACTGCAGCGCCGAGAAGAGCAGCCGCTGCTCGCGCCTGTCGCGCGGCCCGCGCTCCCGGCCCGAGATCCACGCGAGCGCGCGGTCGGGGTTCTCGCCGTTCCGACCGAACCGCTGCGGCCCGAAGGCGTTCGGCACGCCGACGCGGCCGATCTCGGCGAGGCGGCGCTCGGCGAGCGGCAGCGCGGCGGGGTCGATGCCCCGGAGCGTGATCCGGAACCGGTTGCCGACGAGGTGCCCGGGCTTGAGCTTGTTGTCGTGGCGAGCGACGGCGAGGATCTCGATCCCCGGCAGCTCGGCCTGCGCGAGCAGGGGCGCGGGATCGCGCGCGAGCGGGAGCTGGATCGAGGCGGTCTGCGTCGTGATCGCGTGCCGGTCCTTCATGCCGGCGAAGCCGGTGCTGTTCGGGTCGGCCCCGAGCGCGAGCGCGAGGGCGCGCACCGCGTCGGGCGTCGTGCGCCCCGTCTTGCGGAAGGTCACGAACACGTGCTCGCCGCGGCCGCTCGGCGCGTAGGCGGGGAGCTCTTCGACGACGAAGTCCGCGGGCGAGCTCCGGAGCACGGCCGCGGGGAGGTCGCCGGGCGAGCCCGCGGCCGCGGGCGCCGCGACGGGCGGGGCGGTGGTTGCCATGGGAGCGGGAGGGTGACCGAAATCGCCCCGGCGTCCAGCGGCGAACGCGCGCGCGGCCCGCGGCGATTTGCCCGCATCGGCGGAGATCGGCTATGGGACACGGCCCGCCCGGGCCTCGGCCTCCCCGCGATGCGACCGCCTCACCCGCCTCACCCCCGCGCGCTCCGGACCCTGTCGCTCGCGCGCCCGACGGCCGCCGCCGCGGGCGTCGCGGCGCTCGGCCTCGCGGTCCTCGGGCTGCCGAGCCCCCGGCCGGCTGCCGCCGCGCGCAAGGGGTGCCCCGCGGGAATGGCCTCGGTCCGCGGGGAGTTCTGCGTCGATCGCTTCGAGGCGAGCACCGTCGAGCTGCTCCCCGACGGCGGCAAGCGCCGGCACTCGCCGTTCGAGCCGGTCGGCAAGCTGAAGGTGAAGGCGCTGAGCCGGCGCGGCGTGAAGCCGCAGGCGTACATCAGCCGGAACCAGGCCGAGGCGGCTTGCCAGAACGCCGGCAAGCGGCTCTGCACGGACGAGGAGTGGGTCACCGCCTGCAAGGGCAAGCGCGCCACGGTGTTCCCCTACGGGCGCGAGCGGGAGCGCGGGGCCTGCAACGACAGCGGCGTCTCGTCGTTCAACCGCTACTTCGGGCAGGGGGGCGAGGCCCCGCTGTCGGCGTTCACGTGGGCCAACATGAACGACGCCCGCCTGAACCAGCTGGAGGGCACGCTGGCGCCGACGGGCTCGTTCCGCCGCTGCAAGAGCAGCTTCGGCGTGCACGACATGGTCGGCAACCTCCACGAGTGGACGAGCGCGGCGCGCGGGACCTTCCGCGGCGGCTACTACCTCGACAGCGCCCGGCACGGCGACGGCTGCGACTACAAGACCACCGCGCACTCGACCGGGTACCACGACTACTCGACCGGCTTCCGCTGCTGCAAGTGACGTGGTCGCGCCTCGCGCGGGCAGCGCTCGGCGCCGGGGCGCGCGGCGCGGCGGCTACCTGGGGCCGGAGAACCCGCCGACGCCGCCGCCGCCGGGCACGGGCGTGGGCCTCGGCGGCTTCGTCTGCGGCACGGTCGCGCACGGCTCGTCGCCGGTGTCGATCGTGGTGACGTCGTAGCAGCAGAGCTCGCCGTCGAAGTCCCCCTCGCTGTCGATGGACTCGATCGCGCTCAGGCAGCCAGGGTTGTCGAAGAACACGCGCGCCTCCTCGCTGGAGGGGCACGCGCCTTCGAGCTCGGTCCATTGAAAGCAGGCCCGCTTGCTGCAGCCCGAGGAGAGGAGGGCCGGAGCGGCGAGCGCGAGGACCAGCGGGCGGAGGTGGGCGATGCTCATGTCGATCTCCTGAAGCGGCGCCCGCGCGCTGGCGCGGGGCAGGGGCCCTGACGATCAGAGCTCGTGCGGCATCAGGTCGCGCGGGCTCCGGAAGTACTGCAGCGGAGAGTAGGCGAGCAGGTTGGAGACGCGCGAGGTGTAGATGCAGGCGTACTCCTCGACCTGATCGCCGAAGCTCGACGTCTCGTTCGCCTCCTTGAGCAGCGAGCCCCAGTAAGGGTGGAAGCGGCGGGCGATCTCGCGCTCCAGCTTGCCGACCTCGGCGTCGACGGCCCGGAGCTGGCCGCGGATGCGCTCCACCGCGCGCTTCGTCCGGCCCCGCTCGGCCTCGTAGAACGACGTCGCGTAGTCGATCTGGACCGGGCCGCCGTTCGCCTCCGCGAGCAGCGGGGCGCCGCCCCCGTTGGCGGCGCCGTTCTTCCTGTGCTGCTCCTCCTCGATCTTGCGGGTGAGGTCCTTGTAGCGCTGCTGGTAGAAGCGGAGCTGGTCCTCGAGCTCCTCGCGGCGCCCCTCGAGCATCGCGCTCTCCATGTGCTCGCGGCGGCACGACTCGTGGGCGGCGACCTCCGCCTCCATCTCCTGGATGATCATCGCCGTGCGCCACGCGCTCTCCTTCTTGGAGCGGAGGATGTCGCCGTAGATGTGATCGCCCACGTAGAGGACCCGGTCGCCGGAGATGTTCAGGAACTTCTCGAAGTCGAGCAGGTTGCCCCCCTCGTAGATGGCGCCGCGCTCGAGCGGCGCCGTGGCGGGGCGGGTCTCGGCGCCGTCGCGGATGAGGAGCGGCCGGCGCTCCTGGAAGAACGCCGGCTTCTGCGCGGCGACGACGATGACGTCGAAGTAGTGCCGGAAGCTCGGGTACTCGGGCATCGCGTCCCCGAGCAGGTACGTCATCATCTTCTCGGTGAACGGCCAGCGCGAGTTCGTGAGCAGGAACAGCTTCTTGCCCGCGGAGCGGAACTTGTGGAGCGTCTGCGCCAGGTTGGGGTCGCGCTGCACGAAGCGCGGCAGGTCCGAGAGGACGACGTCGAGGATGGTGCCATCACGGTGGGCCTCGTCGATGCACTCCCGGATGTCGGTGAACAGCCGCGCGTAGTCGAGGGGGACGCCGCGCTCCTCAAGGGCGTCGACGATGCCGGCGTAGAGCGTGGCCTCGCTCAGCGCGTAGAGCGTGTCGATCCAGTGGTAACGGGCGGTGTTCGGCCGGATCTTGCGGTGCTGGTAGAGCGACCTGAGCTCTTCCTTCGTGAGCTCCCGGAGGCCGTGGTACCCGCGCTGGACCACCTTGAACCGGTCCATCTTGAGCACGTGGCCGAAGCGCTTGTCGATCAGCAAGCCACGGATGGGGAAGTGGATCGGGTAGCGGAGGCGCCGCAGGAGCTCCTCGGGGTAGCCGCGGGCGGCGAGCTTCGTGACGGTCCCCTGGATCGAGAGGTTGTCCATCTCGGTCTGGTTGTAGATCGCCAGGGTGTAATCCATGTCGAAGCCCACCCAGTCGATCCCCGCGAGCTTGAGGTTGCGGTTGACGAAGACGCGTCGGGTCCGCGGGATGCGCGTGGGCTCGGTCTGGGGATAGAGCCCTCCGAGAGGGAGCTCGAGCTGCTCGAAGAACACGGTGGGTCGACTATCGTATCCCAGCCGGGGGGGCGTACAAAGGGCGCCACCTCGACGAACGCGCGTCACCGCGCATGCCGCGGGCGGGCGCGGTGACGCGCTCCTGCCGCGGGCGGGCGCGGTGACGCGCTCCCGCCGTGCGCGGCGCGGAGAAACTGCGCTATCATGTGCTCGCGTGCGCTCCCGTGCCGTCTCGAGCGGTCGAGATCCGCATCCGTCAACGACGGGCACCCTTGTTCGATGCTCTTCGCAGCGCCCCAGCCGGTCTCCCGTAAATCCCCCGTCCAGCGCCCCACCTCGTGGTGGCTCAGCATGCTGCGCCGCCGCGCCGCGCGGATGTACGACGAACAGCTCGACCTCTCCCGGCCGATCCCGTGGGAGAGCGAGGAAGAGCGCCAGGCGGCGATCGCCTTCTTCAACGCCGCGTTCCGCGCCGAGGAGTCCGGCCTGACGCAGGCCCACGCCCTGGCGGACGAGGTGAGCGGCTGGGATCCGGAGCTCGGCGAGTGCCTGCGGCTCTACGGCGACGAGGAGGGGTGGCACCGCGAGCTGCTCACGAAGTTCCTCGCGCACCTCGGCGGCGAGGTCCGGCCCATGGGCCGCGTCACCGGCGCCTTCTATCGCCTGTACGGCCGCGCGAAGCGGGTCGAGACGATCGTGCTCACGAACCTCATGTTCGAGACGATCGGCTCGACGACGTACCGCCTCGCGCTGCGTGAGGCCCGGTACCCGGCCGTGCGGCAGATGCTCACGATCCTCACGCGGGACGAGTCGTTCCACGTCCCGCTCAACGTCCACTTCCTGCGCGAGGCGCTGAAGCGCAGCCCGCCCTCCATGCGCGCCAGGCTGCGCGCCATCCACACGGCGCTCTTCGCGGCGCTGCTCGCCTCCGCGGCCGCGAGCCGCCGGCGCGCGTTCGCCTTCGACAGGATCCCGTTCCGCGCGCTCGCGGGCGCCTACGCCGAGCACCTCGGGCGGCTGTTCGTCCACGAGCGCGACCTCGACTTCGCCCCGCCGGAGCTGCTCCTCCGGCTGTTCGGGCACAGCCGGCGCTCGCTGGCGATGTCCGAGGACCCCTCCGCCGTCAGCGTGCTCTCGGCGGAGGCCGCGGTCGACCGCGAGCGCGTCGTCGTGACGGCGCTCGGCGGCGGGCGCAGCGCTCGAGCATCTGCCGCCGCCCCGGACGCCGGCGCCGCCAGGCGGTGAGCCCGGCGCCGACCCGTCGTTCGAGCACCCACGTTAAATTTTTCTCCTGCACATTGTAAGGAGTACACTTGAAGCTCCGGCGTCATGGGCTCCAGCGGGGCGGGCGCCAGATCGTGTCGGGGCGTGGATGGCAGGTAAGGAGCAGCGCCGGAGCAGCCCAGAGAGCGGCTCCGGGACGAGGAGCAGCGAATCGGCGGAGCGCGCGCTCACACCAGAGGAGCGCGCTGCGCGCCCGGGGAGGCGCGCCGAGGACGAGGGCGACGCCGGCGTCCTCGCGCAGATGCGGCACGAGATCCGGACGCTGCTCAGCGGGATCATCGGCGTCAGCGGCCTGCTGCTCGACACCGAGCTCGACCCTGAGCAGCGCGCCTGGGCCCGGCGCGTCCGGACCAGCGGCGACACGGCGCTCTCGATGATCGACGACCTCATCGACCTCGTGCAGCCGGGCGGCCGCGCGCTCCCTGTCGCCCGCGTCGATTTCGACCTTCGCCGGGCCGTGGAGGACGCGGCGGAGGTGCTCGGCGATCGCGCGCACGACGACAGGACCGAGCTCGTGCTCGACATCGAGCCCGACGTGCCAGGCGCGGTGCGCGGCGACGCCGCGCGGCTGCAGCAGATCCTGCTGAGCGTCGGGACCTTCGCGATCCGCGCGGCGCCCCGCGGCGAGGTGCTGGTGCGCGCCGCGCTCGACGCGGGCGATGAAGGCGATGAGGGCGATGGGCCGGGCGCCCGCGTCGACAGTGAGGCGCCGGGGGCGCCTCGCGGCGCGGGCGTGCGGGTGCGCTTCGACGTGCGCTTCGCGGGCGGGGCAGGGCTCGACGCGTCTGTGAGGGAGCCGGGGGCAGGGGACACGCCGGGCGGGGGACCGAGGCCCGCGCCCGAGCTGGACGCGAGCGCGATGCCCGGGCTCGCTGTCGCGCGGCGCCTCGTCGGCGCGATGGGAGGCGAGCTCCGCGCCCCCGAGGAGCCCGGCGCGCGTCGCCGCCGGATCTCGGTCGTGCTGCCGTTCGAGCGGCGCGGGCGCGGCTCGGAGCGCGCGCCCATCCCGCGCATCGATCTGCCCGGCAAGCGGGTGCTCGTGGTCGACGACAGCGGCTCGGTGCGCCGGGTCGTGCGGCGGCTGGTCGAGGAGCTCGGCCTCGCGTGCAGCGCCTCGGCCAACGGCGCCGAGGCCCTCGCCGCGCTGCGCCAGGCGGCGGACGCCGGGGCGCCCTACGACATGGTGCTGATCGACCTCGAGCTCGCCGACCTCGACGGCCTGAGGCTGCTCCAGCGCATCAAGGCGGACGCCGCGATCGCGCCCGTGCGCAGCGTCCTCATGACGTACCCCGGCAGGGAAGCGCCGAGCCGCGCCGAGATCGACTCGGTCCTCATCAAGCCGATCCGGCGTGCGCAGCTGCACTCGAGCCTGCGGCTGCTCGTGGGGCTCCCCCCGGAGCACGTCGCCGCGGGGGCGCGCGCGCCCGCGCCGAGGTCGCGCCGGGGGCCGCCGTCGGCCGACGCGCGGAGCTCGCCGCGCCCCAGGGTCCTCGTGGTCGACGACGACCCGGTGAGCCAGAAGGTCGCGGCCTTCATGGTCGAGAAGCGCGGCTACCGCGTCGAGGTGGCGGGCAGCGGCCGCGCCGCCGCCGAGGCGGTGCGCCGCGGGGGCTACGCCGCGGTGCTGGTGGGCTGCCGCTCGCCGGGCCACGACGTCCGCGCGGCGGTCGCGGAGCTCCGCCGCGCCGAGCGCCCCGACCGGCGGACGCCGATCATCGCGATGGCGGAGGACGTGGTCCATTCCCGCCGCGACGCGCGCGAGCGGTGCCTCGCGGCGGGGATGGACGACGCCCTGGCGAAGCCGCTGAAGCAGGACGAGGTCGATCGCGTCCTCCGGACCTTCGGCGCGTCGTCGCGATCCGGGTCGTACGAGGCCGTGCCGCACGACGCCGCCCCGCCGAGCGTGGAGCTCGCCCCGCCGACCCTGGTCACGCCCTCGCCCCCGCCGGTCCAGCGGCGCGCGCAGCCCGCCGCTCCTGCGAGGCCGCGGGGCGGCCTGCGCGCGGTCGAGCCCGACGTCGTCGCCGAGGTGATCGAGCTCTTCCTGACGGAGGCCCCGACCCGGGTGGCCGCGATGCGCGAGGCCGCGGCGCGGGGCGCGCTCGGCGAGCTCGAGCGGCTCGCCTGGGCGCTCTACGAGAGCGCCGACAAGCTCGCGGCGCTCAACCTGAAGGAGCTCTGCGCGCGGCTCGACCGGGAGGCGCGCGCCGGGACGATCGAGAGCGCGACCGAGGCGGTGCAGGCGATCGCGCGCGAGGTGGAGCGCGTCCAGTCCTCGCTCGCCGCGGACCCCAAGCGGCGGGGGCCCCGGTAGCGGGCCGCGGAGGCGCCCGCCTGAACGTCACCGCGCGCGCTCGCACCGGTCATCGTGCGCTCGCGCCGGTCGTCGCGCGCGGCGGGCGTCGCGGGCGTCCAGCGGCGCGCGCGATCAGCAGGTGAGGCCGGCGAGCCTCGTGCTCATGTCCCAGAGCCGCGCGGCCGCCTCCCCGTCGGTGGCCATGCCCTTGAGGGGCCTCACCCTGGTGCGCTCGAAGAAGGCGGGGCTCTCGGCGGGCGCGCTGTCGGCCAGGATCGCGAGGAGGTTCGCCGCGGCCTGCGCCGGGGTCGCGCCCACGACGTCGATCAGCGTCTTGAGGACGCGCGAGGTCCCCTCGAACAGCCCGGATCGAACGAGCCCGGGGTAGTAACAGAGCACCTGGGCCTCCGTGCGCGAGAGCCGCTCCGAGAGGCGGCGCGCGGCGAGCACGAGCGCGAGCTTCGACCGCGCGGAGGCGGAGAGGAACGAATAAGAGCGCTTCGACATGAGGTCGTCGAAGTCGAGCCGGATGCTGTCCACCGGCGCGACCATGTTGACCACGCGCGCGCCGCGCGCGGCCTCGAGCCGGTCGAGCAGCAGGTTCGACAGCAGGAAATGCGACAGGTAGTTCACCTGGAACGTCATCTCGAGGCCGTCGGCCGACTCGGCGCGCTCGCGCAGGAAGACCCCCGCGTTGTTCACGAGCAGGTGAACGGCCCGGTGCCGGTCAGCCACCTGCCTGGCGGCCGCGCGCACCGACGCGAGCCGGCCGAGGTCGCACTCGACGAGATCGATCTCGCCGAGCGCCTTCAGGGCGGCGAGCTTCCTCGCGCCCTCGGAGCTGGTCCTGCGGCAGAGCACGGCGACCCGGGCGCCCTGCCGCACCAGCGCGGATGCCGTCGCGAGCCCGATCCCCGAGGTGCCCCCGGTGATCACCGCGACTTTCCCCCTCATGCTTTGCGCACACCCCATCTCCCGTCTCCTCGTCTGGCCGTCCTCGTCCATCTCGTCGCCTGCGGCGGCGGGCCGGTCACAACGCTCCGGGAGCCTGTCGTCGATGGGAGCAGGCGGCGGGCACACGAAGCGCCGAATGACGCGGTGCCCGCCGGGAACCCCCAGAAAGAAGAAGAGTCGTCGCCCCCCCGCCCACGACACAGGTACGACCGTGCGCGCATCACGTCAAGCAAGCATTGCGCATCGCAGCACAATAACTGGAAATACGAGGATCCAGTCTTTCCAGAATCGGGCTGTCAGCGCCTCCGCAGAACCGTCGTGGGCATTGGCGGCAGCGGGGTGGCAGCGTGAACGAGGCCTTGCTGCGGCGCGTCAGGCCTCGGGCGCCTCCTCGAAGACGCGCATCCCGTATTTGTCGAGACACCAGAGCACGCCGATGATCAAGCTCCGTTTGTCGTCGACGAACGACGGCTTCTTCCCCTCGAAGTAGTGACCTGCGAACTGGAAGCCCCAGCCCGTCGCGAACATCGCAGCCGCGAGCGGGAGGCCGATGAGGGTCGCGCCCACGGGGAAGCTCGCCACGATCAGCGGTATGCCGATCTGGTGACACGCCTGGTTGCGTGGGTCCTGGTGGTCTTCCTTGTACCGGCGGAGCACCTGTGTCCATTCGGCGTTGAGGCGGAGCATGCGGCCACCTTACCATGTTGCCGCGCGGCGCGCGCTGCCGCCGCGCGCTGCCGCCGCGCGCGGCGTGGGCTCGCGTCCGTCGTGGATCGCGCGCGCGCAGACCGCGAGGGCCGGCGACGCTGCTTCCTGATTGCCGTTGGAAGGAATGAGGCGTAGTTGGGCAGTGTGAGCGGTCACAGCACCGGCCCCATGGCGACGACGGCACCGCTGTCATTCAAGACAGGGGAGCTCATCCAGGGAGCGCGCTCGGAGAAGCGGCGTGTGCTCCTGCTCGTCTATCATCATGATGGCGTCGAGATGGCCCCGATGAGCCCCGGCGTCGGCGTGGTCGTCGGCAGGGAGCCGCCGGCCGACGTGGTGATCCGGGACAGGAGCATCTCGCGCAGGCACGCGCGCTTCACGCTCATCGGCGGCGAGGTCGTGGTCGAGGACCTCAACTCGCGCAACGGCACGCGCATCTCCGGGCAGCGCGTCGAGACCGGCGTGATCAAGGCCGGGGACGAGGTGCTCCTCGGCGGCATCGTCGCCTCGGTGCACGTGCTCGCCGGCAGCGAGCTGCCGCCGTTCGGCCTGGAGGGGTCCGACGCGATCCGCGTCGCCCTGCAGGCCGAGATCGTGCGGTCCAGGTTCTTCAGCCGCAAGTTCGCGCTCGTCGTGGTCCGCTCGCTCGGCGTGCAGGCGAGCCACCTCCGCCACTGGGGGCTGCGCGTGCGCGAGGCGCTGAGGCCCGTCGATCGCGTCGCCTTCTACAGCGCCGACACCCTCGAGATCCTGCTCCCCGAGGTGACGCCCGAGCTCGCGGAGGAGCTCGCGCGGGCGATCGTCGCGCGCCGCGAGGGCGAGCCCGTGCTCGTGGCGGGGGTCGCCGTGTTCCCCGACGCCGCGACCACCATCGACAAGCTGATCGAGGTCAGCCACGAGGCCTCGCGGAGCGCGAGCCCGGAGGAGCCCGTGTACCTCGCGGCCCCGGAGGGGGCGCTGCTCTTCGTCGCGCCGAAGGTTGAAGGCGCCCGGCCGCCCGAGGAGGAGGGCTCCCCGGGCGCGTCGCCGGAGGGCGAGTGGGAGGCCGACGGCCACGTCCTCGCGACCAAGAGCCCGCTCATGCGCTCGCTCGTCGAGGTGGCGCTGCGGGCGGCGCGCTCCTCGATCCCCGTGCTCCTGCGCGGCGAGACCGGGACCGGCAAGGAGGTGCTCGCGCGGTTCATCCACGACCGCAGCCCGCGCCGCGGCGAGCCGCTCATCTGCGTGAACTGCGGGGCGATCCCCGCGCTGCTCATCGAGAGCACCCTCTTCGGCCACGAGCGCGGCGCCTTCACCGGGGCGAGCCAGCAGCAGAAGGGCGTCTTCGAGGCGGCCGCCGGCGGCACGGTGCTGCTCGACGAGATCGGCGAGCTGCCCGCGGCCGCGCAGGCCGCGCTCCTGCGCGTGCTCGAGACGAAGCGGGTGACGCGCGTCGGCGCGACCAAGGAGATCGAGGTCGACGTCCGCGTGATCGCGGCGACGCACCGCGACCTCGACGCGATGTGCGACGCGGGCACGTTCCGGCTCGATCTGCTCTACCGGCTGAACGCGATGACGCTGAGCATCCCGCCGCTCCGCGCGCGCCGCGACGACATCGCGGCGCTCGCGGCGGGCTTCCTGAAGCAGACGAACGTCGCGCACCCGAGCCGGGTCCAGTCGATCGCGGCCGAGGCGCTGGCCCTGCTGAAGAGCTACTCGTGGCCCGGCAACGTGCGCGAGCTCCGCAACGCGATCGAGCGGGCGGTGGTGATCGCGGAGGGCGAGGCGATCATGGCGCGCGATCTCCCGGAGCGCGTCCGCGCGGCGGTGACCGCCTCCAGCGTGCTGCCCGCGCCCGTCCGCGCCGCCGACGTCTCGCGCGCGTCCGATCCCGGCGTGCCGGCCGCGTCCCAGCGCCCGTCCGAGCCCCTGCGCGGGCTGGAGCCGGCGTCGTCGGCGACCCCGATGGCGGGCGGCCTGAAGACCCGCCTGGAGCAGATCGAGGCCGATCTCCTGCTCGAGGCGCTGCGCGCGTCCGACTGGAACCAGACGGAGGCGGCGCGGCGCCTCGAGCTGCCGCTCCGCACGCTGCAGCACAAGATCAAGGTCTACGGCATCAAGAAGCTCGGCTACGGCGTCGCGCGGTAGGGGCCGCGCGACGCCTGCCGCGCGCCGCTACTGGGAGAACCCTTCCAGCATGTAGTGCGCCTCGATCCGCTTGAGCGCGAGCACCATCGCGGCGAGCCGCATCGGCAGGCGCTTGCCGACGACGAGCCTGGTCGAGTCGTGGTCCTCCGTGCGGCGCGGCCGGTTCTCCGCGATATCGCAGATCAGGCGGTAGTTGCTCTTGATGGCGCGCTCGAGCCGCGTGTTCACCTCGCCCTCGGTCCAGTGCTCCATGCGCTTGTTCTGTATCCACTCGTAATAGGAGACGGTCACGCCGCCCGCGTTGCCGATGATGTCGGGGATGACGCTGATGCCCCGCTCCGCGAGCACCTTGTCCGCCTCGGTCGTCGTCGGGCGGTTGGCGCCCTCGGCCACGAGCTTCGCCTTGAGCCGCTCGGCCACCTCGCCGGTGATCGCGTCGCCGAGCGCGGCCGGGATACAGATGTCCGCGTCGACGCTCCAGAAATCGTCGCGCGCGATCGCCTGGGCCCCGCCGTAGCCGGCGACCGAGCGCCGGAGGTTGGCCGGGTTCTCGTTCACGTAGGTCATGAGCGCGCCGACCTCGATGCCGCTCGGGTCGTAGATCGCGCCGTCGGCGTCCTGCACCGCGACGCACAGCGCGCCCATGCGGCACAGGATCTCGGCCGCGGCGGAGCCGACGTTGCCGAAGCCCTGCACGATGAAGCGCACCCCGGCGAGGGAGAGGCCGCGCTGCGCGTACCACTCCTCGATGCAGTAGGCGAGCCCCTGCCCGGTCGCCTTGACGCGCCCCTCGGAGCCGCCGATGCGCACGTCCTTGCCCGTGACGACGCCGCGGTGGTTGTGCCGCTCGCGCTCGCCGTCGCTGTACTGGCGGAGGAGCCACGCCATCACCTCGGCGTTCGTGCCCACGTCGGGCGCCGGGATGTCCACGTTGGGACCGATGAGCTGCTTGAGCCGGTACATGTACCGGAGCGAGATCGACTCGAGCTCTTCCTTGCTGTACTCGCGCGGATCGATGCGAATGCCGCCCTTGCCGCCGCCGAACGGGACGTCGGCGATCGCTGTCTTCCACGTCATCTCGGCGGCGAGCGCGTTGAACAGGTCGAGCGACACGGCCTTGTGAAAGCGCAGCCCGCCCTTGTAAGGCCCTCTCGCCTGGTTGTGCTGGACTCGATATGCCTTGAAGCGGGCGAACTCGCCGGCCTGGATCCGGTAAAGCCCCTGGTCGCCGAGGCGGATCACGCCGTCCTGCACGTGGATCGAGCCGCTGCGGAGCGCCTCGGGACGGAGGATGAGCTTGCCGTTGAAGAGCGGGGTGATGGCGGCGCGGTTCGGGATCACCGACGCAGGGAGCCGCTCGTAAGCCGCGGCCGCCTCCCCGCGGAAGGGGACGAGGCGGTCCTGGAGCTGCGTGGTGACGTAGAAGATGTGCTCGTAGTCCGGCTGCTCGAGCTCCAGCCGGATGCGGGGAGCCAGGCCGATGAGATCGGCGGCCGTGTGGAACACCACCATGGATTCGCCGAAGATGTTGGTCTCCGGCTCGCGCTCTAGGAGGGGGATGTCTTCCATCTCCGTATGCTGCCTCGACCGCGCGGTGGGGGTCCAACGTTTCCCGCGGGTCGAGCGCCCCGCGCGAGCCAGCGCGAGCGCAGTTGGCGCGCAGCGCGGCCGCGCCGGAGGCCGCCCGCGGATGCGTGGATCGAGGTGAAAACACGAGGAAACGAGGCGATCGCCGCGCGTGCGGCGCGAGCGCGCCGGTGGGGCTGCGCGCGTCTCGACGGGCAGGTCGACGGACGGGCCGACGGCCTCGAGGGGAGCTGGTGCGGCTCTCCGCAGGAGGATCCGGCGACCCGTCGCGTCGGTCACCGCAGTGCCAGTCCGGCAGCGTGGCCGGCGTGCTCAGGGAGCGTCAGGGGAACGTCCCAGGGGCGAAGGCGCCGATCGGAGCGCCGCCGAGACCACCGAGACCGCCGAGGCCGCCGAGGCCGCCGGGGCCGCCGAATCCGCCGAGGCCGCCGGGAACACCGCCGAGGCCGCCGAGGCCACCGAGGCCGCCGAGGCCGCCGAGGCCGCCGGGGTAGCCGCCGAGGCCGCCGGGGTAGCCGCCGAGGCCGGGGTAGCCGCCGAGGCCGCCGAGCCCGCCGAGGCCGCCGTACGGGGACCACCCGAAGCCGCCCGGCGTCGCGCCCGGGAAGCCGCCGAGGCCGGGGTAGCCGCCGAAGGGGCTGCCGCCGAACGGCCCGCCGGGGATGCCCCCGGCCTGCCCCACGGGGAAGGGCGCCTGGCCGACCTGCGCGCCGGGGCTCGGGATGAGCGGAGCGCCCTTGTCCACGGGGCCCTGGATCGGCCCGCCGACGCCCGGGACCAGCGGAGCGCCCTTGCCGATGGGGCCCTGGATCGGACCGCCCTTGCCGATCGGAGCACCGATATCGGTCTTGCCCGGGATCACGCCGCCCCGCGTCTCGTCCTGCTCTCCCTCCAGCGCCTGCTCGCTCGACGCCACGTCGACGTCGGCCTGCTCCAAGTCGGCCTCTTCCGGTGTCCCCGCGCCGACCGCGCACCCGGTCATCAGCACAGAAAAGAGCATCGCCGCTTGCGCCATCTTCATATCGATCGAGCTAACCATCCGTCCTCCTTCCATGCCCCGCGATGGCCATCAGGCCCGCGGTGGCATGCTGGGCCGACTGAAGAGCAGGCTGCGTGCCTGACAGCGCGTGTGCAGAGCCTGCCGCTCGGGCCTTCTGTGTCTGTCGGACGGCGACGGCGAAAGTGCATTGTCTGAATCCGCGCCGGGTGAGCGTTCTGCCCCGTTTCATCGCGCCCGACCGCCGCCGCGCCGGCGCGTCTGGATACCGCCTCGCAGCGCCGATGTGGGATGCGCCGGAGCGCTGGAGAAAGGCAAATGTCGGCGCGGCGCGCGGCGCGCGGCGCGGGGCCGGACGGCGTGAGAGCGACCCGACTTGCTGCTTTATCGTGGCCTGCAGACCGCATTTCCGAAGAGCTGGTCGATCTCTGCAATCGATGGCTGTGAAGACTCGCCATCAACGCTCCTCCCGCGGCGACGTCCGCGAGCCCCGCGGCGCTCTGGTCACGCCCTGCGCAGCCCACTCCAGCCGATAAGGTCCCCGGGCGGCGCTCCTCGTGCGGCAGCCTCGGTATCGCGGCGCGCCCGAGCGCGGTTCTCCCCGCGGCGCGCCGCGCCCCCGTCGTCCAGAACGACGGCGCCGCTCCCGTCAGTCGCGGACGGCGGCCCCGCGAGGCCGCTCCCGCGTGCTCCGCCGCGGGGCGCCCAGCGCGACACAGCCGTCCGCGGCGTCGCACGGAAAGCCGGCGCGATCGCGACTCTGCTGCCTGGCAGGAGCCTGCCTCCTGTTGTAAGAATCATCACGCCAAAGGAGCTCGCGCGGCGCCGCTCAGGCGCTGATCTCATCTCCCTGCCGCGGGCTCGAAGAGCTCAGGTGCTCGAAGCGCCGGTCCATGCAGGACACGCGCGGTCTCCGCGCCGTCGCGGGAGCGCTGGTGGGGTTGTCCGCCCGGGAGGCCGGGAGCCAGCGCCACGCGCGACTCGAGGCGGCGCGCTTTCTGAGGAGGGTATCGAATGCGCCTCGGCGCGACGCGTCCGCGTTCATCTTGGATGGCCGTCTGCATCGCTCTCCTGTCGTTGCTCACCGGGGCGTGCAGCGAACCGGTGCACGGCTCCGACGCGACGCTCGACGGCGAGCTCGTCCCGCCGCGCCCGCCCTGCCCGCGCGGGCACGCGCTCGGCCCCGGCGGCGCGTGCATGCCGGTGGGCATCCAGGGGTGCGCCGAGCTGTTCGTGGGGGACGACGATCTCTGCCACCCCGCGATGGCCAGATGCCCTCCGGGGACGATCCCGAAGTTCGATGAGGGCTGCATTCCCGTCGGTATCCCGCGCTGCGCCAGGGAGCTCGCGGGCGACGACGGGCTCTGCAGGCCGGCCATGGCGAAGTGCCCGACTGGCACGTTCGCCACCCCCGAAGCGGGGTGCGTGCCCGTCGACGGCCCCGGCGGCTGCGGGGCCGGGCGCTGGGGGAACATCGCGCGCGCGCCCGGGAATCTCTATGTGGACCCGAGCTACTCCGGCGCGGACGGCGACGGCTCCGAGGAGCGGCCCGTCACGACGCTCGCGGCGGCGCTGGAGCTCGCCGCCGAGGGCGGGACGATCGCGCTCGCGGAGGGCACCTACGACGAGCCGCTCGTCATCACGAGGCCGCTCGCGATCGCCGGACGGTGCGCCTCGCGCGTGCGGATCCGCGGGGTGAGCCCGCTCAGCCGTCCCCCTGCGATCGTGGCCGTGCTCGACGCAGGGGAGGTGACGCTCCGGGGCGTCGAGATCGGCGGGGACGGCGCCGGCGTCGTGGCGATCGGCGCGAGCGCGGTGGCGCTCGAGCGCGTCCACGTCAAGGGCGCAGCCCACGTCGGCGTCCTGGCGAGCGGCGGCGCGCGGCTCTCCGCGGCGCAGAGCTGGATCGAGGGGACGCGCTCCGGCGAGGAAGGCGGCGGCACGGGCGCCCTCGCGCAGGCCGGCGGCGCGCTGACCGTGAAGGAGAGCGCCGTCACGGGCAACCGCGCGGCCGGCGTGGCGGCGCGCCAGACGGGCGCCACGGCGGCCGTGGTGGGCAGCCTCGTCGAGGGGACGCTGCCGTCGGAGTACATCCGAGACGGTCAGGGGATCGTCGCTGCCGACGGCGCCGAGGCGTCGATCGAGGACACAGCCGTCGTCGGCAACCATCTGTCGGGGATCTTCGCGGTGACGGGCGCTTCGGCGACGCTCTCCGGCGTGCTCGTCGAGGGGACGCGCGCCGGGCTCCACGATCTCAGCTACGGCGTCGGCGTGTACGCGGCGGCGCGATCGCGCGTCGCGATCGACGCGAGCGCGATCCTCGGCAACGCGGAGCTCGGCGTCGCCGTCATCGGCGAGGGCGCCGCGGCGACGATGGCGCGGAGCCTCGTGATGGGCACGGTGGCGGCCGAGCCGGAGTCCCGGCTCGGGGGCTTCGGCGTGGCCGTCGCCCGCGGCGCGGCGATGCGCCTCCACGACAGCGCAATCTTCCAGAACCGCGGGACCGGCGTGCACGTGGGCGACCTGCCCGCCGAGATCGTCGCCGAGGGCAACCTCATCGAGGGCACCCTCGCCGAGGGCTGGGGGGACGGCGCCGGGGTCATCGTGATGGAGGGCCGCGCGACGCTCGCGTCGAACGCGATCCGCGACAACGAGGGGAGCGGCCTGTCGGTGGGGTATCTCGGGTCCGAGGCGACCGTGACTGGCAACCTCGTCGAGGGGCATGTCGCGCCGGACGGCCGCGCGCCGGCGGGGCAGGGGATCGTCATCCACCGCGGCGCCAACGCGGTGCTCGCGGGCAACCTCGTCAGCGGCAACCGCTCCGTCGGCGTCCTCGCCGGCGCGGAGATCCCGGGCGGCAGGGTCGAGATGACGGGCGACCTCATCCAGGGCACCTCGGGCGACGACGCCGGCGCCGGCATCGGCGTCGCGGCCGCGCGCTACGAGCTCCAGCTCGCCTCGTCTCTCGTCCGGGCGAGCCGCACGGCCGGCGTGGCGCTGTTCGGCGCCGACGCGGACATCTCCTCGACGGTCATCGACGGGGTGACCGGCGCGGGCGGGGCGGGGGAGGGCGCGCGTCGTGAGGCGCTCGTCGCCGATGGTGTCCTGGCGCTCGCCGGGTCCACTGCCACCCTCGCGGAGGTGCGCGTGGCCGGCTGCGCGCGGGCGGGGATCCTCTACGACGGGAGCTCGGGTCGCCTCTCCAGGGTTCGCGCCTCGGACAACCTCTTCGGGCTGGTCGTGCAAGGCTCGTCGGCGCTCGCGCCGGACAAGGACAGCGTGTTCATCGACAACAGCGCGGCGGACGAGCTCTTCGGCGCCGAGCTGCCTGTGTCCGTGGCCGCGCCCCCGCTCCAGTGACGCGCGCCTGCGGCCCGCCTGGCCGCTCCCGCCCTCGCGCGAAGCGGCGAGGACATCGAGGGGAATCTCCCCGGAACGTGGTACTTACAGCCGGCCGCGGGAGCCACCGGGCCAGTCCCCCAGTCGCCAGCCCGCGAGTCGCGCCTGAGCCCATCGCCCCGCGCCTTCCGGGGGCGATCTCCGCCACCCGCACGGGGCGTGTCCGGGCCTCGCACCTCGAGAGGGTCCAGGCTCGAGAGCCGCCGGTGCAAAATGGAAATTTCTGGTCTTGTCACCGCTCGCGGGTCTCTGTTATAGACGTCTCCCGGCCGGACCTGAAATGCCGCGTCGGAGACACGCTCTCTTTCTTGCTGTGACCCAAGAAAATAACAGTGCGAGTATCGGGGCTGATCGTCCCATCATGACGCGTGATGACAGGGCGAGATGGACTCGCCGCTGCGAGGCATGACGCGTCACGACATCTCCGCTGAAAACGCGCCTGAGTGAGCGGCGTGAGAACTTGGTATCGACCTCGAATCCCCGTTGACACTGGTGTGAGAAGACGGCTACAGTGCCGACGTCTGGATGCCGGTATGGTGCGCTGCGTTGCGCGCGCCGAAACTCCGGCGGGCCGCTCTGCCGCGTGGCGGCTCCCAGGAAGATCAATGAAGTGGGAGAGGGACGGTGGGCGCCCGGGTGTGCCCATGGGGCCCCCGCGAGGAGCATTCTCATGAGGAACCGGTTCTTGCCGCGTCGAACATTCGTTCTGTCGGCGTTGCTTCTTTCGGTTGGCGCGTCGGCGGGTTGCAAGAAATCCGAGGTCACGCAGGAGCCTCCGAAAGGCCAGGGCCCCTCCCCGATCGCTCCGGGCAAGAACCCCACGGTTGATACGTTCCTCACCGTCTCGATCGAGCAGCAGGCGTCGTGGGTGCGCAACTTCAATCCTCTGCTGGCACCAGGCAACGTTCGCTGGCCAACCGTCGCTGGCATCTACGAGCCGCTCCTCGTCTACAACACGATGAAGGGCGAGTTCACCCCGTGGCTCGCGTCGAAGTACGAGTGGAGCAACGGGAACAAGACGCTCACCTTCACGACGCGTCCTGGCGTGAAGTGGTCCGACGGCCAGCCCTTCACGGCGAAGGACGTCGCCTTCACCTTCGGCCTGCTGAAGAAGCACGCCGCCCTCGACCTCCAGGGCGTCTGGAAGTGGCTGACCGCGGTTGAGGCCAAGAGCGACTCGGCGGTCGAGTTCACGCTGACGCGGCCGTACGTCCCTGGGCTCGTGTTCCTCGGGCACCAGCCCATCGTGCCGGAGCACAAGTGGAAGGACGTGTCGGATCCGGTCACGTTCACGAACGAGAACCCGGTCGCGACGGGGCCCTTCACCGAGGTGAAGACCTTCCAGAACCAGATCTACGAGCTCGGCCGGAACCCGAACTACTGGCAGCAGGGCAAGCCCGCGGTCAAGGGGCTTCGTTTCCCGGCTTACCCCGGCAACGACCAGGCGAACCTGGCGCTCCTGAACGGTGAGGTCGACTGGGCAGGCAACTTCGTCCCGGAGATCGAGAAGGTCTACGTCGGCAAGGACCCCACGAATCACCACTACTGGTTCCCGCTCGTCGGCAGCACGGTGTTCGTCTACACGAACACGACGAAGAAGCCGCTCGACGACGTCCGGGTGCGCAAGGCGATCAGCATGTCGCTCGACCGCGAGCAGATCGTCAAGGTCGCCATGAACAACTACACGCGGCCGTCGGACGCGACGGCGCTCAGCGACGCGCACGAGCGCTGGCGCAGCCAGAAGGTCGTCGAGGGCGGCGACTGGGTGAAGTTCGACGTGGCCAAGGCGAACCAGATCCTCGACGAGGCGGGCTACGCGAAGGGCGCGGACGGCATCCGCACGAAGGACGGCAAGCCGCTGCGCTTCGACATCAACGTCGTCACGGGCTGGTCCGACTGGGTGCGCGCGGCGCAGATCGTGACGCAGCAGGTGAAGCAGGTCGGCGTGGAGGCCACGCTGAAGACGTACGACTTCAGCGCGTTCTTCGAGGCGCTCCAGAAGGGCACCTTCGACCTGTCGATGGGCTGGTCGAACGAGGAGCCGACGCCGTACAACTTCTACCGCGACCTGCTCGGCACCGCGACCGTGAAGCCGGTCGGGGAGGCGTCGTCGCGCAACTGGCACCGCTTCGGCGCCAAGCAGGCGGACGCCCTGTTCGAGCAGTTCGAGGCCGCGACGGAGCAGGCAGAGCAGAAGAAGCTGCTCGAGCAGCTCCAGGAGATCTTCTCCGAGACGGCGCCCTCGGTCCCGCTGTTCCCTGGGCCGTCGTGGGGCGAGTACAGCACCCGCCGCTTCACCGGGTTCCCGAGCAAGGAGAACCCGTACGCGAAGCTGTCACCAAACAACCCGCCCGAGTACCTGCTCGTCCTCACCGAGCTCAAGCCGAAGTGAAGTTGGGCGTGACCTGATCCGGAGAGCAGGTTAGAAGAGAGAGCTTCTGTGCGTTACCTTCTGCGACAGCTGGGCTTGTACTTCATCGCGGCGTGGGCGTCGCTCACCCTGAACTTCCTCATTCCGCGAGCGATGCCGGGCGACCCCGCCTCGGCGATGTTCGCGCGCTTCCGCGGTCAGCTCCAGCCGGAGGCGATCGACGCGCTGCGGAAGGCGTTCGGGTTCACGGGTGAACCGCTCCCCAAGCAGTACATCACTTACCTGAGCCACACGTTGACGGGCGATCTCGGCACGTCGGTCGCTCACTTCCCTGCGAAGGTGACGGACGTCATCGCGACAGGGCTCGGCTGGACGCTGCTCCTGTCGGGTGGCGCGGTGATCGTCAGCTTCGGGCTGGGGACGCTGCTCGGGATCATCGCGACATGGAAGCGCGGCGGCTTGCTCGACTCGGTCATGCCGCCCGTCCTCATGTTCATGGGCGCGTTCCCGTACTTCTGGCTCGCGATGGTGGCGCTCTACATCCTCGGGTTCGTCCTCGGGGCTTTCCCGCTGCGCCACGCCTACAGCGACACCCTCTCGCCCGAGTGGAGCGCGGAGTTCATCGGGAGCGTGCTGTCGCACATGGTCCTTCCCGCCCTGTCGATCGTCATCGCCACCATCGGGGGCTGGATGCTCGGCATGCGCAGCGCGATGGTCACCGTGCTGTCCGAGGAGTACATCACCATGGCCCAGGCCAAGGGGCTCTCCCGGTGGCGGGTCATGTTCAGCTACGCCGCGCGGAACGCGCTCCTGCCCAACATCACCGGCTTCGGCATGGCGCTCGGGTTCGTGCTCGCCGGGTCGCTGCTCACCGAGATCGTCTTCTCGTACCCGGGTCAGGGCTACTTGCTCATTCAGGCTGTTCGTAACCAGGACTACCCGCTCATGCAGGGCATCTTCCTCACCATCACGCTGGCCGTGCTGGGGGCGAACTTCCTGGTCGACGTCATCTACGTGTTTCTTGATCCCCGCGCCCGCGGGCGCTGAGGACCGGGTCCAGGAGAAGCGATGGCTGCGCAACAAAGCAACAGCGGGGGCAGTGCGCCCCGCGCGGCGGGGTGGATCCTCCGCCTCCTCTCGAACCGCAAGGCGATGGTGGGCACGCTCATCGTGCTCTTCTTCCTCCTCCTCTCGGTGCTCGGCCCCACGTTCGTCGGCCAGGATCCGCACGCGTTCGTGGGGATGCCGCACGAGGCGCCCTCGGCCGAGCACCTCTTCGGCACCACGGGACAGGGGCAGGACGTGCTCGCGCAGACGATCGTCGGCGCGCGCACCTCGCTGGCCGTCGGGTTCGCCACGGGCTTCGCCGTGATGGCGATCGGCGCGGTGATCGGCATGGCCGGCGGCTACTTCGGCGGCTGGATCGACAACGTGCTGTCGCTGCTCACGAACGTCTTCCTGATCATCCCGGGCCTGCCGATGGCCGTCGTCATCGCGGCCTACCTGCCCGCGGGGCCGATGACGATCCTGTTCGTCCTCGTGCTCACGGGGTGGGCGTGGAACGCGCGCGTGCTCCGGTCGCAGGTGCTCGCGCTGCGCGACAAGGACTTCGTGTCCGCGGCCCTCGTCAGCGGCGAGGGCAGCGCGCGCATCATCTTCCGCGAGATCCTGCCGAACATGACGTCGCTCCTCATGTCCGGCTTCATCGGCGCGACGATCTACGCGATCGGCGCGCAGGTCGGCCTCGAGTTCCTCGGGCTCGGCGACCTGAGCGCCGTGACCTGGGGGACGAACCTCTACTGGGCGAGCAACAACGCCGCGCTCCTCACGGGCGCCTGGTGGACGATCGTGCCCACCGGCGTGTGCGTCGCGCTCGTCGGGTTCGCGCTCACGCTGATCAACTATGCGATCGACGAGATCTCGAATCCGCGGCTTCGCGCGGAGGGGGCCTGGTCGCGTATGCTCAAGAGCCACAAGGTCGTGGCTGGTCAGTCGACGCCGGTAGTGAGGACCCATGGCGCCTAGTCCGCTTCTCTCAGTTCAGGATCTCCGGGTCGAGTTCATGACCCCGACCGGCCCGGTGTGCGCGGTCGACAACGTCTCCTTCGACATCGCCCCGGGGGAGGTGCTCGGCCTCGCGGGCGAGTCGGGCAGCGGCAAGTCGACGGTGGCGATGGCCATCATGCGGCTGCTGCGCCCGCCGGCGGTCATCACGGGCGGGCACGTGTACTTCGCCGGGCAGGACGTCCTGGCCATGAACGAGGAGCAGCTCCGCGCGTTCCGCTGGCGGAAGATGGCGCTGGTGTTCCAGAGCGCGATGACCGCGCTCAACCCGGTGCTGACGATCGGCGAGCAGATCGCCGACCCGATCATCGCGCACGACGGGGTGACGAACGCGCAGGCGATGGAGCGCGCGGCCGCGCTGCTCAAGCTCGTGAACATCGACTCGTCGCGCCTGAGCAGCTACCCGCACCAGCTGTCGGGCGGCATGCGCCAGCGCGTCGTCATCGCGATCGCCATGGCGCTCAAGCCGCCGTTCCTCATCATGGACGAGCCCACGACGGCGCTCGACGTCGTCGTGCAGCGGGAGATCCTCCAGCAGATCGCCGAGCTCAAGGAGCGGCTGGGCTTCTCGATCCTCTTCATCACGCACGATCTCTCGCTGATCGCCGAGTTCTCGACGCGCATCGCGATCCTCTACGCGGGCAAGCTCGCGGAGACCGCCCGCGCCAAGGACCTGTTCAGCGATCCGAAGCACCCGTACACGCAGGGGCTCCTCGGGTCGTTCCCCTCGGTCCGGGGGCCCCGCCGCAGGCTGCAGGGCATCCCCGGCTCGCCGCCCGACATGCGCAACCCGCCGCCCGGCTGCCGCTTCCACCCCCGGTGCCCCCAGGCGTTCGCGACCTGCCAACACGAGCTGCCGCTCCTCCGTGAAATCGCGCCCGAGCACCGCGGCGCCTGCCACCTCTACTGACCATGACGATGACGCAACCTTCTGTCTCGCCTGTCCTCGACGTGGTGCGCCTCGCCAAGTTCTTCCCTGTGGGCGGCGGGCTCCGCGCGCAGCAGCTCCGGGCGCTGCACGACGCTTCGTTCTCGCTCGCGGAGCGTGAGGTCATCGCGCTGGTCGGGGAGTCGGGCAGCGGCAAGAGCACGATCGCGCGGCTGCTCGCGCGGCTGATGCCGCCGAGCAGCGGGCAGATCCTGTTCAAGGGTCGCGACGTGCTGAAGGAGGAGCCGAACCGCGCCTCGCTCGCGTACCGCGGGCAGGTGCAGATGATCTTCCAGGATCCGTTCGGCTCGCTGAACCCGGTGCACACGATCGGCTACCACCTGGAGCGGCCGCTGCTGCTCCACAACAAGGCGCCGAACGCCGCGATCCTCCGGGAGAAGGTGCACGAGCTGCTCAAGACGGTCGATCTCAACCCCCCGGCGGAGGTCGCGGCCAAGTTCCCTTACCAGCTCTCGGGCGGCCAGCGGCAGCGCGTGGCGATCGCGCGCGCCCTCGCCGTGGATCCCACCGTGATCCTCGCGGACGAGCCGATCTCGATGCTCGACGTCTCGATCCGCATGGGCGTCCTCAACTTGATGGAGCGCCTCAAGGAAGAGCGCGGCATCTCGTACCTCTACATCACGCACGACATCGCGAGCGCGCGCTACGTCGCCGATCGCACGATGGTGATGTACGCCGGCCACATCGTGGAGGGCGCGCCCAGCGAGGAGCTGATGCAGCAGCCCGCGCACCCGTACACGAAGCTCCTGCTCTCGGCGGTGCCGGACCCGAACGGCTCGATCCGCGGCGAGCTCCCGGCCCGCTCCGGCGCGCCGAAGCTCATCAACCCGCCGCCGGGCTGCCCGTTCGCCGACCGCTGCCCGAGCGTGATGAACACGTGCCGCGAGCAGATGCCCGCCGCCACCGACATCGGCGCGGGGCACTGGGTCCGCTGCCACCTCTACGCTCCCGGCTCGGTCGCGCCGTCCCCGCACTACGAGCGGCAGGTGCCTGCCCCCGTCGGGGCTGCGCCCATCTGAGGAGAACCACGAAGCAACATGCCGGCTCTGAGATTTCCCGACAAGTTCGTTTGGGGTGTGGCGACGTCCTCGTATCAGATCGAGGGCGCCACGAGCGAGGATGGCCGCAGCGAGTCGATCTGGGATCGCTTCGCGAAGACCCCCGGTCAGATCACCGACGGGACCAACGGCGACGTCGCGTGCGACCACTACCACCGGTGGCCTGAAGACATCGCGCTGATGAAGAGCCTGGGCATGATGGCCTACAGGTTCTCGCTCGCGTGGCCGCGCATCCTCCCGAACGGTCGGGGCGCGGTGAACCAGAAGGGGCTCGATTTCTACAGCCGGCTGGTGGACGGGCTGCTCGAGGCCGGGATCGAGCCGTACGCGACGCTCTTTCACTGGGACCTGCCGCAGGTGCTCCAGGACGAGGTCGGGGGCTGGCAGCATCGCTCCACGGCGGAAGCGTTCGTGGAGTTCACCGACGTGGTGACCCGGAAGCTCGGCGATCGCGTGAAGAAGTGGATCACCCACAACGAGCCGTGGTGCACCGCGTTCCTCAGCTACGAGAAGGGCATCCACGCGCCGGGCATGCGCGACTTCAGCAAGGCGCTGACGGTGAGCCACCACCTGCTGCTCTCGCACGGGATGGCGGTGCCCGTGGTGCGCAGGAACTGCCCCGGCGCCGAGGTCGGCATCACGCTGAACTCGAACTACGCGATGCCCGCGTCGCCGAGCGCCGCGGACTACGACGCGGCCCGCCACTACGACGGGTATTTCACCCGCTGGTTCCTCGATCCGCTGTACGGCCGGCACTACCCGGCGGACATGATCGCGGACTACATCGCGCTGGGCTACCTCCCGCCGGAGGGGCTGACCGTCTGCAAGCCCGGCGATCTCGACATCATCGCCACGCAGTGCGACTTCCTCGGCCTCAACTACTACTCCCGGGCGGTCCTGCGGAGCACGAAGGTGCCCGAGGAGCAGAACCGGCCGCGGACGGAGCACATCGCGCCGGTATCCGAGCAGACCGAGATGGAGTGGGAGGTGTACCCGGAAGGCCTGCGTCGGCTGCTCATCCGGCTGCACGTGGAGTACGGGGTGCCGAAGCTCTACGTGACGGAGAACGGCGCGGCGTACTCGGAGGGGCCCGACAAGAGCGGGCGCATCCCGGACCAGCGGCGGCTCCAGTACCTGCGCGATCACTTCATCGCGGCGCGGCGCGCGATGGACGCCGGCGCGCCGCTCGCCGGCTACTTCGTGTGGTCGCTGATGGACAACTACGAGTGGGATCGCGGCTACTCCCAGCGGTTCGGCATCGTCTGGGTCGACTACGAGACGCAGAAGCGCACCCCGAAGGACAGCGCGCTCTGGTACAAGGGCGTCATCGCCGCCAACGCCGTCGACGACGGCACCTCGCAGGCGACCTGACCGGCGCCGCGCCGTGCGGCGTGGGCCGCGCGGCGCATCACGTCACGCGGAGCACCTCGTCGAGGGACGTGACGCCCTCCTTCACCCGGGTGAGCCCGGCCTCGCGGAGCGGCACGAGCCCCACCTTGCGCGCGGCGTCCCGGTACGCGCGCTTCCCCGCCCGCGCCTTCACGAGCTCCCGCAGGTCGTCGTCGAGCTCCAGCATCTCGAAGAGCCCGATCCGGCCCCGGTAGCCCGTCAGGTGGCACGTCTGGCACCCGACGGCGCGCTTCAGCTCGGTGCCCTTCTCGATGAGGACCTTGTCCTCCTCGCCCGTCACGTCGCTCTCGAGCTCGTACGTCTCGGCGCACTCGTCGCAGAGCTTCCGCACCAGCCGCTGCGCGATCACCGCGAGCAGGGCGTTCGCCACGATCCACGACTCCGCGCCGAGGTCCACGAGGCGCGCCACCGTGTCGACGGCGTCCGAGGTGTGCAGCGTCGACAGCACGAGGTGCCCCGTGAGGCTCGCCTGCAGCGCGATCTGCGCCGTCTCGGGGTCGCGCATCTCGCCCACCATGATCACGTCCGGGTCCTGCCGCAGGATCGCGCGCAGGCCGGTCGCGAAGGTGAAGCCCTGCCTCGGGTTGGTCTGCCCCTGCGTGATGTCCGCGAACTCGACCTCGATGGGATCTTCCAGCGTCACGATGCTGAGCTCGCCGGTCTTCATCACCTTGAGCAGCGAGTAGAGCGTCGAGGTCTTCCCCGACCCTGTCGGCCCGCACACGACGATGAGCCCCGCCGGGCGGTCCGCGAGCCGCTCGACCCGCGGCAGGTCGCCCTCGGGCAGCCCGAGCTTCTCGAGCGCGATCAGCTGGTGGCTGAGCAGCACGCGCAGCACGACCGTCTCGCCGTGGATCGCGGGGAACGTCGAGGCGCGCAGGTGGATGAGCGGGTGGCCGTGCAGCTCCAGGCTGAACTGGCCGTCCTGCGGCAGCCGCCGCTCGGTCATGTCCATCCGCGCGAGCACCTTCACGCGCGAGGCGAGCGAAGGCCCGATGTTGATCGGGATCTGCCCCTGCGCCACCATCACGCCGTCGACGCGGTACCGCACGCGGATGCTGTCGCGCTTCGGCTCGACGTGGATGTCGCTCGCGCCCATCGAGACAGCGCGGCGGACCAGGTGATCGAGCACCTTGACGGCGTCGAGGTCCTCGGAGGATGAAGCAGGGGGGCGGCTGTGGCTCACCGCGCTCCTCCCTTGCCGCCCACGTCGACGACGCGGAGCGAGACCATCTTGAGCTCGTTCGAGGGGGGGAACGTCGCCCAGACGCTGACGCCGTAGCGGCCGGGCCGCTTGCCGTCGTCCAGCGGGACCTGGATGTCGAATCGATTGCCGCTCACCTCCAGAGGAATAGGCGTCTTGAAGCCCTTCGGGAAGAAGGTCGCGTAGGGAGGCGGGATCGGATACCCGCCCATCTTGAGCAGCTTCTCCGGCGCGATCGGACTGGCCGGGTCGACCCGCGAGATCCCGACGCCCGCGATCTTCGCCGGCGCCCTCAGCTCGCCGGTCACCCGGACCACCTCGCCGACCCGCGCCCGCCGGGGGAGCGGCTGGTACTTCCCGTAGTCGTCGACGAACTCCTGCGCCATGCACGCGATGTCGAGCCCCTTCGCCTTGGCCAGGCCGACCCCGAGCGAGGTGTGCGACGCTGTGAGCACGTTGCGCCGGTGCCCGTCGGCCGGGGGCTTCTCGTTCATGAACGCGTGGTGCACCCGCTCGAGGCTCTCCGCCGAGAAGCGCGGCTCCGGATCGAGCTCGCGCGGGATCGCGTCGGCGAAGCAGCCGGCGTTCTCCATCGGGAACCCGTCGCCGCCCGCCGCCGTGTAGCGCTCCTCCGGGACCGAGCCGTCGCTGCCCCAGTGGCCGGTGAAGCCGGCGCGCACCATGTCCTCGGTGTGCCGCCGCCCCGCGCGCGCCGCGGTCTCGTCCCACCGGACCTGTGGCAGCTTGTGCGCCGCCCTGTCGCGGTTCACGAGCGCGAGCACGTACCGCCCTGCCTCCGCGCGCGTCATCAGCTTGCCCGGCGCGGGCGGCCCCGCGGCGGCCTGCGCCTCGCCGCCGGCGGGCTCCTCGTCCCGGGCCTCGCCCTCCGGGGCGCGCGCGCCATCGCGCTCCTCCGCCGCGCCCTCGGCGCCCCACGCGCCCGGCGGCGCCTCCGCCGGCTCCTTTCCGGCGCTCGCGCCGCAGCCGAGCGCGACGGCGCTCGCGGCGATGAGCCCGAGCCACGGCGCCCCGGGCCAGCGCCTCCGCACGTCGTTCATGGCTCCCGTCCTTTCCCGTGTGCCTCGATGGATCGCGCGCATCGCCGCGACCGTAGCGCCTCGGTGTCGCGCGCGCACCCGGGAGCGCCGCGTGACCGTCGCCGCGTGGCGCGCTGCGGCGCGCGCGGCGGCGAGGTGGTAAGCGATGCGCCACGTGAGCACGTCATCGTCGTCACAGGGCGCGGTCGCCGCGCACCCGGCCGGGGCCTCCGCGATCGTCCTCGCCGCGGAGCACGAGGGGCGCGCGTCGCACCCGACCGCGGGCGTCCTGTGGATGATCCTGGCCCAGGCGCTCTTCGCCGTGATGAACGTCCTCGTGCGGGTCTCGTCGGAGCATGCCCCGTGGCCCGAGGTGGCGGCGTCGCGCACGCTGGTGGGCGCGGCCACCGCGCTCGGCGTCGCGCTCGTCCGCCGCGCGCCGCTCTCGATGGGCCGCAGCGACCGGCGCCTCACGTGGGCGCGCTCGCTCTGCGGCACCGGCGCGATGCTCTGCGGCTTCTACACGCTGGGCACGCCGCAGATCGCGCTCGGCGACGCGGTCACGCTCGGGGCGACGAGCCCGATCTTCGTCGCGATCCTCGCGCCGCGGATGCTCGCCGAGCGGAGCAGCCCGCGCCTCTGGCTCGCGACCCTGCTCGCCTTCGCGGGCGTCGCGCTGGTCGCCGCGCCGAAGCTCGCGATCGCGGGCGAGATCGCGCTCATCGCCACGCTCGGCGCCGTCTTCTCGGCGTTCGCCATGATCTGGCTGCGCCGGATCGGCGCCGGCGGGACGCGCGCGAGCCCCGAGTCGATCGCGCTGCACTTCTCGCTCGTGGCGAGCGCCGCGATGATCGCGCTGTCGATCCCGGTCTGGCGGACGCCCGACGCCCTCGGCCTCGTCCTGCTGATCGGGACGGGCCTCGCCGGCGGCCTCGCGCAGCTCGCGATGACGCGCGCCTACGCGCTCGACAGCGCGGCGCGCATCGGCGCGATCGGTTACGTCGGGGTCGTCCTGTCGCACGTGCTCGCCGCCGCCTGGCTCGGCGAGATCCCCTCGGCGCGCCAGCTGCTCGGGACGGCGCTCGTGATGGCGGCCGGCCTCTGGCTCGCCTCTCAGGCGCTGCGCGACGCGCGGCGGCGCGTCGATCGATCGGCGCGTTGAACGCTCGGCGCGTTGACCGGGTCCATCCCACATGAGATAGCGCACCTCCGATCAAGGAGGATCTGCATGAAAGCGTTCGCTGTTCAGGGTTCGTTCGGCCTCGACGCGCTCCGTCCGATCGAGCTCCCCGATCCGGAGCCGGGGCCCGGGCAGATCGTCCTCAGGATGAAGGCCGCGTCGCTGAACTTCCGCGATCTTCTCGTCGTGAAGGGCCTCTACAACCCGAAGTTCTCGCTGCCGCTCGTCCCGCTCTCGGACGGGGTCGGCGAAGTGATCGGCGTCGGGGAGGGGGTGACGCGGGTGAAGGTCGGCGATCGCGTGAGCCCGATCTTCCACCAGCGCTGGCTCGACGGGGAGCTGACCGCCGCCAAGACGAGGACGGCGCTCGGCGGCGAGCTTCCCGGCGTGCTCTCCGAGCAGGTGCTCCTCGGCCAGGAGGGGGTCGTCGCGGTCCCGCCGCACCTCACGGACGAGGA
Organism: Sorangium sp. So ce1153; assembly: GCF_051521595.1. NCBI lineage: Bacteria > Pseudomonadati > Myxococcota > Polyangiales > Polyangiaceae > Sorangium > Sorangium sp. So ce1153. Next base: position 7,430,748 of record NZ_CP150361.1, on the reverse strand, counting down.
GGCCGCGGCGCTGCCGTGCGCCGCGGTGACGGCCTGGAACGCGCTCTTCGCGGCGAGCCACCTCAAGGCGGGCGACACGGTGCTCGTGCAGGGCACGGGCGGCGTCTCGATCTTCGCGCTCCAGTTCGCCCGGCTCGCGGGCGCCCGCGTCATCGTCACGTCGAGCAGCGACGAGAAGCTCGAGCGCGCGCGGTCGCTCGGGGCCTCGGAGACCATCAACTACCGCACGACGCCCGAGTGGGACCGGCCCGCGCTCTCGTTCACCGGCGGCGCGGGGGTGGAGCACGTCATCGAGGTGGGCGGCGCGGGCACGATCGCCCGCTCGCTCCGCGCGGTGCGGCCCGGCGGGCGCGTGAGCCTCATCGGCGTGCTCTCGGGCGGCGCGACGGAGCTCAACCTGTTCCCCTTCCTGATGAAGCAGATCAGCGCGCATGGCATCTTCGTGGGCTCGCGGGCGATGTTCGAGGACATGAACCGCGCGATCGCGGCGAGCGGGCTCCGCCCGGTGATCGACCGCGTGTTCCCCTTCGCCGAGATCCGCCAGGCGCTCGACCACATGGCGAGCGGCGGCCACTTCGGGAAGATCGCGATCCGGTTCTGATTCGAGCCGGCGGCGCGGCGCGGCGCCCCGGCGCATTCCGAGAAGTGGCCTCGCCGGCCCAAGTCGTCTACGAGTCGCTCACGAACGGGTCCCGCGGCCGGCAGCTCGCCCGCGCCGCGCGAGAGGTGGTGGACGGTGCAGCTCGATCTGGCGCTCGAGGTCCTGTGTGGTCAGCTCATCGTGGGCGGCTTCAGCGGCGCGGAGCCGCCTGCCCGGTACCTCCGGGCGCTCGCCGAGGGGCGGCGGGGCGGCGCGATCCTCTTCCGGCGCAACGTCCCCGACGTGGCCTCCACGGCGCGGCTCTGCGAGGCGCTCGCCGCCGCGGGTGACCCCGAGCGGCCGCCCTTCATCGGCATCGACCAGGAAGGCGGCCGCGTGATGCGCCTGCCCGCGCCGTTCCTGACGCTGCCGCCGATGCGCTCGCTCGGGGAGCTCCGGGATCTCCCGCTGCTGCGCCGCGCGGCGCGCGCGGTCGCGTCCGAGCTGCGGGCCGTCGGCATCAACCTGAACTTCGCCCCGGTGCTCGACGTCGACTCGAACCCCGCGAACCCGATCATCGGCGACCGCGCGTTCGGCCGCGACCCCCGCACGGCCGCCGAGGGCGCGGTCGCGTTCCTGGAGGGGCTCCAGGAGGAGCGCGTGCTCGCCTGCGGCAAGCACTTCCCGGGGCACGGCGACACGGCGCTCGACAGCCACCTCGCGCTCCCGACCATCGTCCATGGCCGCGGCCGCCTCGACGCGATCGAGCTGCCGCCGTTCCGCGCCGCCTCCCGCGCCGGCGTCGCGTCGCTGATGACGGCGCACATCGTCGTCGAGGCGCTCGATCCCGGCGTCCCGGCGACGCTCTCCCGCGCCATCTGCACTTGCCTCCTGCGCGACGAGATCGGCTTCGAGGGGGTGCTCTTCTCGGACGACCTCGAGATGGCCGCCATCGCGGCGCACCACCCCGTCGAGGAGGCCGCCGCCGCGGCGATCTCGGCGGGCTGCGACGCGCTGCTCATCTGCAAGGACGAGGATGCGCAGGACCGCGCGCACGAGGCGCTCGTGCGCAAGGCCGAGCGCGACCCGCGCTTCCGCGAGCGCTGCGTCGAGGCGGCCGCGCGCTGCCTCCGGCTGCGCCGCGCGTGCCCGCCGCGGCCTGTCTCCTCGCCGGCGGCGCTCGCCGAGGTCGTCGGCGGGCCGGCGTCGAGGGAGGTGCTCGCGGAGATCGAGCGGGCGCGCGCCGCGCTCGCGGCGGGGGCGGCGACGTGACCGCGCCGCCGGGGGCCGCGCTCGCGGAGGACCCCGACCGTCCCTTCGTCGTCGCCGCGCGCCGGCTCGTCACGTGCGACCCGTCCCGCGCCTCGGCCGCCGATCCGCTCGGCGTCGTCGAGGACGCGGCGATCGTCGTGCGGGGCGGCGCGATCGAGGCGGTCGGGCGCAGGGGAGAGATCCTGCGGCCCGGCTCGGATCTCGAGGTCGCGATCGAGGCCGCGGGGGTCGTCACGCCCGGGCTCGTCGACTGCCACACGCACGCGCCCTGGGTGGGCTCGCGCGACGCGGAGTACGCGGTCCGCATGGCCGGGGGCGACTACGAGGCGATCGCCGCCGCCGGCGGCGGCATCGTCGCGAGCATGCGCGCGGTGCGCGCCGCGACGACCGACGAGCTCGCGGGCGCGCTCCGCGCCCGCCTCCGCCGCATGGCCGCGCTGGGCGTCACCGCCGTGGAGGCGAAGAGCGGCTACGGCCTCGACGAGGCCGCGGAGCGTAAGCAGCTCGAGGCGGTCGCGGAGGCGGGGAGGGACGCGCGCCTGCCCCGCGTCGTGCCGACGTACCTCGCGCTGCACGCGCTGCCCCCGGAGGCCGGCGGCGACCGCGCGGCGTACGCCGGGACCGTCGCGCGCTCCTGGCTGCCCGCGATCGCCGCGGCCGGCCTCGCGCGCTACGTCGACGCGTACATCGACCGGAGCGCGTTCTCCGTGGACGAGGCGCGGCCGGTGCTCGAGCGGGCGCGCGCGCTCGGGCTCGGCGTGCGCGTGCACGTCGGGCAGTTCGCGGACGTGGGCGGCGCCGAGCTCGCGGCCGCGCTCGGCGCCGCGTCGGCCGATCACCTCGAGCACGTCGCGCCGGAGGGCATCGCGGCGCTCGCCCGGGCCGGCGTCGCCGCCGCGCTCCTGCCCGTGGCGAGCTTCACGCTCCGGCAGGAGCCGCCGCCCGTCGCCGCGCTCCGGGCCGCCGGCGTCCCGCTGATCGTTGGCAGCGACGCCAACCCCGGGACGGCGCCGACCGAGAGCCTGCCGCTCGCCCTCGCGCTCGCGGTGCGGCTCTACGGGCTCACGGTCGCCGAGGCGGTCCTCGGCGCGACGCGCGAGGCCGCGCGCGCGCTCGGCCTCGGCGGCGTGTGCGGCGCCGTGCGGCCGGGGCTCCGCGCCGATCTGGTCGTCTGGGACCTGCCGCACGAGAACGCGATCGTGCAGCCCTGGGGCGCGCCGCGCGCGCGGGCCGTGCTGCGCGACGGCGCCTTGATCGCGGCGGCCGGCTGAGGCTGCGCGCAAGTCAAGCCTGGACGCGCGTGCACCCTGCGCGTATGCCGCGCGCATGAGTGAGACGCAGAGCCCTGTCGCTGTCCCGGGCCGCACGGACAGCTCGTTTGATCCGGTCCCGCTCCTCGCCGAGGAGCTGAGCCTCCCCCGCCAGGGGGTCTCGGCGGTGGCCAAGCTGCTGGCCGAGGGGGCGACGGTGCCGTTCATCGCCCGCTACCGCAAGGAGGCGACCGGCGGGCTCGACGAGGTGCAGATCCGCGCGATCGAGGAGCGCCGCGCCTACATCCTCGAGCTCGAGGAGCGCCGCGCCACCGTGCTCGGCGAGATCCAGAAGCAGGGCAAGCTCACCGACGCGCTCGCCTCGAAGATCCGCGCCTGCCGCACCAAGGCCGAGCTCGAGGACCTCTACCTCCCGTTCAAGCCGAAGCGCCGCACGCGCGCGATCATCGCGAAGGAGCGCGGCCTGGAGCCGCTCGCGGATCGCGTCTGGTCGCAGCCGGAGGACGGCAGCCCCGACGAGGAGGCCCGCGCCTTCGTCAGCGCCGAGAAGGAGGTCCCCGACGCGGCGGCCGCCCTCGCCGGCGCGCGCGACATCTGCGCCGAGCGCATCGCCGAGCACGCCGACGTGCGCAAGCTCGTCCGCGAGGCCTACGCCAAGGAAGGCGTCATCAAGGTCCAGAAGAACGAGGAGCACGAGGGCAAGCAGACGAAGTTCGACATGTACGCGAGCTTCGAGGAGGCCGTCGCGAACATCCCGTCGCACCGCTACCTCGCGATCCGCCGCGGCGAGGCCGAGGGCGTGCTCCGCGCCGCGATCGAGCTCGCGCCCGAGCCGCTCGTCCCGCCGATCCACGCCGCGATCGGGCTGAAGCCGAGGTCGCCGTGGGCCGGCGAGCTCACGAAGGCCGCGGACGACGCGGTGAAGCGGCTCCTGCTGCCGGCGGTGCAGAGCGACGTGCGCGTCGACCTCAAGATGCAGGCCGACCGCGCCGCGGTCGAGGTCTTCGCCCAGAACCTCCGCGAGCTCCTGCTCGCCGCGCCGTTCGGCACGAAGGCGGTGCTCGGCATCGACCCGGGCCAGCGCACCGGCTGCAAGTGCGCCGTCGTCGACGAGACCGGCAAGCTCCTCGAGCACACGACGATCTACCTGGTCGGGAGCAGCGACGCCCTCGAGCGCGCGCGGCAGGACCTGCGCCGCATCTGCCGCAAGTACCCGCTGCGCGCGGTCGCGGTGGGCAACGGCACGCACGGCCGCGAGACCGAGGCGTTCGTGAAGGACGTGCTCGCGTCGGAGGGCCTGAAGGAGATGTACTGCGTGCCGGTCAGTGAAGCGGGCGCGAGCGTCTACTCGGCGAGCGACGTCGCGCGCGAGGAGTTCCCCGACCTCGACCTCACGGTGCGCGGCGCGATCAGCATCGCCCGCCGGCTGCAGGACCCGCTCGCGGAGCTCGTGAAGGTCGACCCGAAGAGCATCGGCGTCGGCCAGTACCAGCACGACGTCTACCAGGGCCTGCTGGCGCGGAAGCTCGACGAGGTGGTCGAGAGCTGCGTGAACCTCGTCGGCGTCGAGCTCAACACGGCGAGCGCCCCGCTGCTCGCCCGCGTCGCCGGCATCGGTCCGAGCCTCGCGAAGAAGATCGTCGCGCACCGCGACCTGAACGGCGCGTTCAAGAGCCGCAAGGGGCTGCTCGACGTGGCCGGCATCGGCCCGCGGACGTTCGAGCAGGCGGCGGGCTTCTTGCGCGTCCGCGGGGGCGAGCACCCGCTCGACGCGAGCGCCGTGCACCCGGAGCGCTACGGCCTCGTCGAGCGCATCGCGACGGATCTCGGCGTGCCGGTCGGGTCGCTCATCGGCGACACGGCGGCGATCGCGCGGATCGATCCGAAGAAATACGAGGCCGGCGACGTCGGCTCGTTCACGCTGAACGACATCCTGAGCGAGCTCAAGAAGCCCGGCCGCGACCCGCGCGCCACCTTCGAGCCGCCGAAGTTCCGCGACGACGTGCGCACCATGGAGGATCTCAAGCCGGGCATGGAGCTCGAGGGCGTGGTGACGAACGTGACGGCGTTCGGCGCCTTCGTCGACATCGGCGTCCACCAGGACGGCCTCGTGCACGTCTCGCAGCTCGCGGACCGGTTCGTGAAGGATCCGAACGATGTCGCGAAGGTCGGCGAGAAGATCAAGGTGCGCGTGCTCGAGGTCGATCTCGTGCGCAAGCGCATCTCGCTCACCGCGAAGAAGGGCGGCGCCCCCGCCGGCGCGCGCCCCCAGGCGGGCGGCCCCGCTGCGGGCGGCGACGGCCGCTCTCGCAACGATCGCAACGACGGCCGCCGGCCGGGCCAGGGGCAGCAAGGGAAGGGGCAGGGGCAGGGCAGCTCGGGCGGCGGCTTCCGCAACAACCCGTTCGCGGATCTGCTGCGGAAGTGAGCCCCCGAGCGCGGGCGGCCGGCTCCGTGAAGGCCGCCGCCCGCGCGATCCCGCCGGGGAGCGGCGCGGAGGTCCGGCCACGGTGACAGGCGCCGGGCTTCCGCCGGGCGGCGCTAGAAGCCGTGGTCCGCGAAGAAGCGCTCGATCCGGAGCGAGACGAGCTCCGGGAACTCGACGGCGGTGGAGTGGGTCCCGCCGCGGACCACGAGGATCTCGGCCGTCGCGATGCGGCGCGCCATCGACTGCGCCAGCGCGCGAGGGGCGAACGTGTCGCGGTCGCCGGTGATGAGCAGCGTCGGGACGTCGATCTGCTCGAGCACCGCCTCGGCGTCGTGGGTGCTCAGCGCGCGGAGGTTCCTGAAGAGCGCCTCCATGTCGAGCTGACCGGACGGCGGCGCGAGGTCGGCGAGCATCGCGGGGTCGAGCGCCTTCCCGAGCAACCCCATGCGCTTCATCCAGAGCACGGGGTCGGGCTTTCCTATAAAGCGCTGCGTTATCCTGGGTGCTGCCGTGTGAGCGTGCGCCGCGAGCTCCACGAGCGGCGGGAATAGCCTTCCGAGGCCGGGCAGCGGCCCGATCGTCTCCAGCGGCCGTCGGCAGGTCCCGTTCAGCAGGACCAGGTTCGCGGCGAGCCCTGTGAGCTTGCGGAACGCTTCCAGCGCGACCTGGACGCCCATGCTCCATGCCATGAGCGCGCCGTGGCGGACCCCTTCGGCCGCGAGGATCGCCTCCAGGTCGCGGACGTGGTTCGCGACCGCATAGGCGCCCGGGACGTCCGGCGACGGGCGCTTCGACTCGTACATCCCGCGGTAGTCCCACGTGATGAAGCGGTACTGGTCGGACAGGTACTCGACCTGCGCCCGCCAGGCGAGGTACGGCCAGCCCAGGCCGTTGACCAGGATGACCGTCTTCGCCCCCGAGAATGGCGGCGGCGTCACGTGGTACGCGATGTCGGTTCCATCAAAGCTCGTCACCCGACGGGTTTCCATCCGGAGCGATGGTCGCCGCGGGGGCGGCGGTCGCCGACCCCCGCCGGAAGAAGCGGGCGGCGGTCGCCGACCCCCGCCGGAAGAAGCGGGCGGCGGTCGCCGACCCCCGCCGGAAGAAGCGGGCGGCGCCTGCCGGCCCCCGCCGGAAGAAGCGGGCGGCGCCTGCCGGCCCCCGTTGGCTTGCCTGTTGGATGGAGCGGAGGGCGGCGCCTGGCGGCCCCCGCCGGATGAACCGGATGCAGAAGGCGGCGGCGGTCGATCCCGACCTCCGCCGAACTTGAACCAGACCATGAGCCCCTGCTTCCTACCCGGTCCCTCTGCGGACGGCCATGCTGCCGGCGAGGGCCTGCGCGGAGGCCGGGGGCGGGCTCACACCCCGACCATGACGCGACCGCGGGTCCCGATGGCCGCACGGCGTCGCGATCCCCTGCCGAAACACATCCCGCGCTGCCATCGCCATCGCGTTGACATTCCAGGCGGCGCGCCGCTAACGTGCCCGGCGGGTCGTCCGCTCGCCCGACGCTCCCGTTGTGTTGCTGATCTTTTTCTGCCCGCCCCCGAATCGGTCCGCTGGACGCCGGCCCATGTCGTCTCCTGTCGCCGCTCGTGCAGGAGCAGCTCCGGATCGGGCCGTGGTGGGTCGATTCCCTTGGGCGGGCTGGGACTTTCTGGGCGAAGTGGTGCTGCGATCCCGTCCCCGAGGAGCCGATGGCTGAAGAAAAGAAGAAGAGCAAAATCGATCTGAAGGCTCGGCTGGGCAAAACGACGATAGGCGGGGCACCGGGAGCGGCCGTCCCCCTCCCCGTGCCCGGCCAGCAGCCCGGATCGGGGCCGCCTCCCGACGGGAGCCCGATCCCGGGCGGTGGGCCTTCGCCTCATCCGAGCGCGCGTCCGCCGATGCCTTCCGTGGGAGGCATCGCGCCCCCGCCCGGCATCTCTCCAGGCATCCCGCTGCCGCCGTTCGCGCCCCCCGCGCGTCCTGTGATCCAGACGCCGCCGCCCAAGCCGACGGCCGCCGCGCAGACCATCAAGGTCGAGGTAGGCGAGGAGGTCGAGCAAGAGCGCCGGAAGGCCTCGAAGAAGACGGCGCTCTACGCGGCCCTCGCCGCGCTCGTCGGCATCGGCGTCGGCTTCGCTGCAGGCGGCGCGAAGGAGCGCGGCGACCGCGGCAAGGCCGCCGTCGAGGGGGCTGCGGCGCTCGAGAAGGACGTGCGGGCCGCGAACGAGAAGATGCAGGAGCTGAACGAGAAGCTCGGCGCTGCGGCGGAGCAGCTCTCGCGGAAGAGCTTCCCCACGCAGCTCACGACGGATCTCGGCGCCATCAACGTCCCGTTCGACGCGACCAACCTGGAGGGCAAGCAGATCGGCAGCCTCCCCGGGCGGGTGATGCGCCAGGTGCTCGGCTTCACCACCTCGGTCCAGGACCTCAACAAGACCAAGGACAGCCTCAAGAACCTGCTCGCGGCGGCGCAGGGCCCCGTCGAGAAGTCGTGGAAGGAGCAGGAGGAGCCGGTGGTGAACTTCTCGGTCGTCTTCCGCCGCGACGGCGACAAGACGCTGGCCGAGCTCGTTCCCAACAAGGCGCCGTTCCCGTTCGGCAAGGACTGGCCGGCCAAGTACACGGTGAGCCGCCTCGAGCGCACGCAGCAGGGCGTGAAGCCGGCCGACAAGGAGGCCACGCGCTGGACCAAGGGCGACATCGCCGGCGGCGATCTGCAAGCGCTCCCGATCGACCCCCAGTCGGTGGCTGCCTTCACGAGCGAGCAGATCGTCTTCAAGCTGCGCGGCGCGCTGATCGACGTCCGCCAGCTGCTCGAGGGCAAGAAGGACGACCCCACCAGCGAGACGCCCGGCCTCATCAAAGAGGGCGACGATCTCGCGAACGAGCTCCACAAGATCTCCCTCGCCCGCTGAGCGACGTTCACCCTGAGCGGCGTTCACCCGCTTCGGATACGGGCCCACCTCGACGTTTTCGGTGCTCGGCGTACTGGAGTACGCCTCCGCGCCGAAAACGCCGATCTGGGCCCGTCTCCTGTGCGGGTGAACGCCGCTCGGCCACCGCAGATCAGAACGAGAAGAGGCGGCGATCGCTGCCCTCGCTCGTCCATATCGCGTAGGCCCGGGGAGGGGGTGTCCGTCGCGCGGGGCGGGCACGGGCTGATGTTTGAGCCCAATTGACGTCCTGAGTCCGGCGTGCGCAGCACGTCGGGCTCAGGACGTCCCAGGCGAGTTCGGCCCGTGCCCGCCCCGCGCGACGGACACCCCCTCCTCGGGCCGTGCAGCTCGGCGAGACCTCACGCGTGCGCGACCAGGACGACCCGGAGCGCAGCCCCGGCGCTGTCGTTCAGGCGGCGCCGCCGGCGCCCATGGCCCGGGGGCGGACGATCTCCACCTTGCCGATATGGCGCTCGTCGCTGTCCCGCACGATGAAGCGCAGGCCGAACTTGCTCACGGCCGTGCCCACCTCGGGGACCTTGCCCACGTGCTGGGTGAGCATGCCGCCGAGCGAGTCGTACTTCCCCTCTCGGTCGAGCTCCGCGCCGAGGTAGGCCGAGAGGTCGCTCATCGACACGGCAGCGTCGGCGACCAGCCGCCCGTCGCCGAGGTCCTGGATGGCCGCCGCGTCGTCCGTCTCGTCGTGCTCGTCCCGGATATCGCCGACGATCTCCTCGAGCACGTCCTCGAGGGTGACAATCCCCGACATCCCACCAAACTCGTCGACCACGATGGCGAGGTGCTGTCTCCGGCTCTTCATCTCCCGGAGCAGCGACGACAGCGGCTGCGACTCGGCGACGAAGTTGGCAGGGCTGCGCGTGATCTCCCGGAGCGTCGTGTTCTTGAGCCGGCGCTCCTCCAGGACCTTGAACAGGTCCTTCGCGTAGAGGAGACCAGCGATGTTGTCGATCTGGTCCTTGTAGACCGGATACCGGGAGTGCCCGCCCTCCGTGACGATCTCCAGCACCTTCTCGAGCGGAGTGGAGATCTCGATCGCCTCGACCTTGGACCGCGGCACCATGACGTCGCGCGCCGTGAGGTCGGCGAACTCGAGCACATTCCGGATCATCTCCGCCGGTTCTCGCCCGAAGAGGCCAGAGCGCTCGACCTCATCGACAAGGATCTCGACCTCGGCCTCGGCGACGCGGGGATCCGACGGCTGCTCACCGTCCTTCGCCCCCAGCCTGGAGCCGATCCAGCCGAGCGGTACGGCGAGCGGCAGCATCGCGATCTCGAGGGGGCGCAGGAAGCGGACCGCCATCGACGCGGCGCGATCGGCGTGCTTGCGGCCCAGCGTGGAGCTGACCTCGTAAAGGGCGCCGCTCACGACGATGGTCGTCGCCAGCCCGAGATACAGGGCAGCGCCGGGGACGCTCCGCCGGAAGAAGAGGTCGAAGCAGGCGGCGGTCAGGCTGGTCGAGACGACCCAGCCGAGCAGGTAACGGGAGCGAAGCTTGGCGTCTTCTTGACGAATCCGCTCGTAGGCGGCCTTCGTGGGGCCCGTCGACTGCTCAATCAGCGCGCCGAGCCGGGTGGCGCTCAAGGTCGTCAGTGCGGTGTCGGCGCCGACGAACAGCGAGCCAAGTACAGCGGAGAGAACTGCAGCGGCGAGCGCTGGCAATGGAACGAGATCGGGACTCAAACCGAGGCTCCTAACGGACGAATCGTAACGGAACAGGCGAGGGGAGCGCAACCGGACCGGGGCGCGAAATCTCAGGAGATCATGGATCCGCGCGTTCTCGCCGGACTTTCCGCGGGCGGATTCTCAGGCTCGACCGGTGAAGCCGAGCCCAGCCAATGACATGCTCCGTGGATCTGCTGAAGTCCAGGGATTTGCCGTCTCCTGTGGTTTTTCCGTCACCCAGCAGGATTTTCACGGACATCGGCGGATGCGGCAAAACCACGCAGGACGGAAAAACGGGCCGCAGGCGGCATGGAATCGCCCTCGGAGGCGGTGTCGTCGGCGACCTCGGGGGCGCCCAGCGCCACGACGCGCCCATCCGGATCCAGCCATACAGCGGCGCCAGGCTGCGCAGGAGCTACTGAAAAGTCGGCCTCGGTGAGCGGCTGTCCGAGGCGCGCGCGCCGCGCGCCGTGCTCGGTCAGGCGGGCGACGGGGAGGCTGGAGGCCGCCGCCTCGGCGAGCGGGCGCAGCGCGGCGCGCAGCGCCTCGGCGCCGGCGTCGAGGGGCACCGCCTGCTCCACCGTGAAGGCGCCGCTCGCGGTGCGGCGGAGCGCGGACAGGTGCGCGGGCACGTCGAGGTGAGCGCCGAGGTCGTGCGCCAGCGAGCGCACGTAGTAGCCCTTGCTGACGTCGAGCTCGAGCTCGAGGGTGGCGGGCGCCACGCCCTCGGCCGGCGCGCCGGGGCCGCCGCGCGAGGCGCCCGCGAGCGCGAGCGACCGGACCTCGACGGCCCGGGCCGACAGGTCCACGGCCTGGCCGGCGCGCGCCAGGGCGTAGCTGCGCTGCCCCGCGACCTTGATGGCCGAATACGCCGGCGGCGTCTGGGCTCGGCGCGCCCGCTCCGCGTCGAGCGCCGCCGCGATGCGCGGCGCGAGGGCGGCGAGCGCCGCGTCCCCGGGAGGCCCGCTGGCCGCGGCGAGCGCGGCGAGCTCCGCGTCGAGCCACGCCGGCAGGGGCGCGGCCGCCGTGACGTCCCCGTCCGCGTCGAGGGTGTCGGTCCCCACCCCGAGGGCCACGCGCGCCGTGTAGCGCTTGTCCTGTGCGGTGAGGTAGGGCGCCAGCTTGGTGGCCTCGCCGACGAGCACCACGAGGACGCCGGACGCCATCGGATCGAGCGTCCCGGCGTGCCCGATGCGCTTCACGCCGAGGGCGCGCCGCAGCCGGGCCACGACGTCGTGGCTCGTCGGGCCGCGCGGCTTGTCGATCACGAGCACGCCCTCGGGCCGCGCCCCGCCGCCAGCTGCCCGCTCAGGCCTCTGGGGCGGCGCGGATTCCGTTGTGTGCTCGGTCATGTGTGGAGGTTCCGCCGGCGCCGCCCGTTTCATCCGAACCAGACCGACTTCCGGGTGGCGAGGGTGTCGTCGATGAGCCCCTGGATCGTGGCGCGCACCCGCTCGGCCAGGCGCCGCACCAGGATCTCGTCGTCCGCCGCCTCGGGGCCGTAGGCGTCGAACCGCACCGGCTCGGCCAGGCGGATCTTCCACTTCGTGGGCGCCGGCACGAGGCCCAGCGGCCCGAGCGCGGGGAACGTCGGCGTGATCGGCAGGTAGGGGATGCCGAGCGCGCGCGTGAGGTGCTCGACCCGGTAGAGGAGCGGGTTCGTCTCCTCGGCGCCCACGATGGCGCAGGGGACGAGCGGCGTGCGCGTGCGCAGGCACAGCCGGATGAACCCGCCGCGGCCGAACCGCTGGAGCTGGTAGCGGTCCTTGTAGAGCTTCCCGCTGCCCTTCGCCCCCTCCGGGAACACCGCGATGAGCCGCTCGGCCGCGAGCAGCCGTTCGGCGTTCTCCTGGCAGGCCCGCACGGCCCCGAGCCGGTTCATCAGCGTGCCGGCGAACGGCAGGTAGTACACGAAGTCGTCGGCCAGCCAGCGGAGCTCGCGCTGCGCTGGGTGCTCCCGCCGCACCGCGGCCCGCAGCATGAGCCCGTCGTAGGGGATGGGCCCGCCCGAATGGTTGGACACGACGACGCACCTCCCCTCGCCGGGGATGTGCTCGATGCCCTCGAGGTCGATCCTGAAGTAGTGCCTGTACAGGAAGTCGAAGAGCGGCCTGTACCGGGCCTCGGACTTGGGATCGAAGCCGAACTCGTCGACCTCCTCCGAGCGGCTGCGCAGGCCGGCGCGGCCCCACTGCCGCAGGTAGAAGTCGGTCGACAGGACGTCCTGCGCCGCCCCGGGCTCGGACGGCGGCGGCTCGTCGGGGGAGGCGGCCGGGGCGCCCTCCTCGCGGGGGCTCCGCTCCGTCTCGGGCCCGCCGGGCGCCGCGCTGCCAGCTTCCGGCGCCGGGCCCCCGGCGAGCATGCCCTTGAGCCGCGCCTCGAGCTCCCTGATCTGACGCTGCAGCTCCTCGGCCGTCACCGGCAAGGGCGCGTGCGGCTCCGCGGACTGCGTCCGCCCATCCGAGGGCTCTGTCGGGCCGATCGGCGCCAGATAGCGCGTCTCCTCCTCCTCGATGTCGATGCTCGGCACGACCTGCGTGGACCCCGGCCGATCGGTCCTCGCCCGCGTCGACGCCGGCGGGCCGTTCACCGCGACTGCTCTCTTGCGCTCTCGATCGTGTTCCGTGCCCATGCCTCTATCCCCCCGGACACCTCACGCGGGTGTCTCCTGCAGGAGCCGCACGTCCCGCAGCCGCTGCGCGCTGGTGTAGTCGAGCAACGCTTCGCGCGTGGTGTAGACGGGCCGGAACCCCATGACCCGCGCCGCCTTCTCGCCGTCCGCCACGCAGAGATAGCGCAGGTACCGGAGGAAGCTCGGCGGCGCGATGGCCGCGTGCGCCGCCCAGAGCGCGGAGACGAGGGGGCCGGCCGCGCTGTGCAGCACCGGCAAGGGCGTGCGCCCCGCGAGGCGCACGATCGTGGAGAGCGGCAGCACGCCGTCGCCCACGATGTTGAACGTCCCGGGGAAATCGCTGTCGATGGCGAGCTTGAAGGCCGCGATCGCGTCGACCTCGTGGATGAACTGCCACAGCGGGTCGAACCCGAGCATCGTCATCACCAGCCGGCGCGCCAGGAACCGGGTGAGGTAGTTCTGCACCGTCGGGCCGAGGATCGGCGCGGTCCGGAGGATGGTGACGGTCGTGCCCTTGGCCCGCGCGCCGAACGCGTTGAACTCGCGCTCGGCGGCCATCTTGTCCGCGAAGAAGCGCTCCTCGGGGTCGGCGCGGAGCGGGTGCTTCTCCGTGAGGAAGTTGGGGTTGGTCGGGTGCGCGCCGTAGAGGATCGTCTGGCTCCAGAGGATCAGCTTGCGCAGGCTCGCCTGGCGCGCGCCGTGGAGCAGGTGCATCGTGCCCACCGACTCGAGCTCGTGGGCCCAGGCGGTCGCCGGGGTCGGCGACGAGAGGAAGCAGAGGTGGACCAGCGTGTCGACCTGCTCGGCCGCGAGCACCTCGGCGACCCGCTCCTCGGACGCGGGCGCCGTCAGGTCGACGGTGTGGAGCCGCAGCTTGGCGCCGCCCGTGTCCGGCGGCTTGATGTCGATGGCCACCACGCGGGCGATGCGCGGGTCCTCCTCGAGGATCCCGATGAGGTTGCGCCCGAGGAACGAGGCGGCGCCGGTGAGCGCGACGACGCGGCCGCGCGGGGCGGAGGACGCGTGCCGGCTGGCCGGCGAGGCCCCCGCGGACGCGGGCGCCCCCGGGCTGCTCCCGGGCTCGCCCGGGCTGCTCGTCGCGGCGCCTGCATCGGACGCGGGCGCCGCGCGGTCCCCGCCGGCGGCGGAGCGCTGCTCGGCAGCGTGGTGGGTCGGAGCGTCGGGGTGCTCGGACGGGGGAGCCATGCGCGCGGCCGCGACACTAGCTGGTCGGCCGGCGCACGCAAGCGCAGCGCGCGCCGGCGGCGTCACAGCGCGCGGCGAAGGACCGGGTACGGCTCGAACGCGTGCACCTCGACGAATCCGTTCCTCGTGAACACCGAGACCGGGCCGGTCCACAGCTCCTCGTCGCTCACCGGCTCCCTCGGGCGGCGGGGGAGGGCCTCCAGGGCGCGCGCGCCCCAGGCGGGCGCGAGCTCCACCGCGCCCGCGACGAGCGCCGTCGCGACGCCGCGCCGGCGGTGGCCCGGGTGCACGACGGCGCAGCCGATCAGGAAGACGCCGGCGCGATCGCCCGCGAAGCACGGCAAACCCCGGTAGAGCCGGCGCTCGTAGGCCTTCGCCACGGCCGCCGCGGGCGCGACCTTGAGCCAGCCGACGACGTGCGGCACGTCCGGCGCGAGCGCCACGACGCCGCGCGCCTCGTCGCTCCCCGCGGCGAGCGCCTCGGCGAACTCCCGGCGGTTCTCCCCCTGGCCGTCCGAGCACCGCGCGAGCCACTCGTTGTTGGTGCCCCCGAAGTGGTAGTACCGGCAATAGCAGGGCGTGCCGGCCGCCTCGAACAGCGCCTCCAGCCCGGCCAGGTGCTCCGCGCCCGCCGGCGCCACCTTGATCGATGCGCTCACCGGCGCGCTCCTCCCGTTGCCTTCCGTTTCCGTCTCCGTCACCCGACCGGCGCGCGCAGCCCGCGCACCGGTGAGATCTGCTCCCATGCGTAAGCGGCCTGGCAGAGCCGCGCCTCTTCCAGCGCGGGGCCGATGAGCTGCAGGCCGACGGGCAGCGCCGGCCCGCCGTCCGGCGCCGGAGCGGTGGCGCACGGGACGCTGATCGCGGGCAGCCCCGCCATGCTGGCGGGCAGCGTGTAGACGTCGGCGAGGTACATCGAGAGCGGGTCGTCCACCCGCTCGCCCAGCCGGAACGCGACCGTCGGCGAGACCGGCGCCGCGATGAGGTCGACCTCGCGGAACGCCTCGTCGAAGTCGCGCCGGATCAGCGTCCTGACCTTCTGCGCGCGCAGGTAGTACGCGTCGTAGTAGCCCGCGGAGAGCACGTACGTGCCGAGCAGGATGCGCCGCTTCACCTCCCGGCCGAACCCCTCGCCGCGCGTGGCGCCGTAGAGGCCCTGGAGGTCTGACTTCCCGCCGCGCTCGCCCTCCACGCGGAGCCCGAAGCGCACGCCGTCGAAGCGCGCCAGGTTGGACGACGCCTCCGCGGTCGCGACGATGTAGTAGGCCGCCACGGCGTACCGCGTGTGCGGCAGGTGCACGGGCCTGATCTCGCAGCCGAGCCCGCGCAGGCCCTCGATGGCCTCCCGCACCTTGGCCTCGACCTGCTTGTCGATGCCCTTCGCGAAGTACTCCTCGGGCACGCCGATGCGCAGGCCCGCGACGTCGCGGCCGCACGCGGCCTCCACCTCGCCCACGGGCGCGTCGAGGCTCGTGGCGTCGCGCGGATCGCGGCCCGAGATCACCTCGAGCAGGCGCGCCGCGCCCTTCACGTCCTGCGCGAAGGGCCCGATCTGGTCGAGGCTCGAGGCGAACGCGATGAGGCCATAGCGAGAGACCCGGCCGTACGTCGGCTTGATGCCGACGACGCCGGTGAGGCTCGCCGGCTGCCGGATGGAGCCCCCCGTGTCCGAGCCGAGCGAGCCGGGCGTCATGCCGGCCGCCACCGCGACCGCGCTGCCGCCGGACGACCCGCCGGGGATGCGCGTCAGGTCCCACGGGTTCTTCACCGGGCCGAACGCGCTGTTCTCGTTGGACGAGCCCATCGCGAACTCGTCCATGTTGCACTTGCCCGGCAGGAGCGCGCCGGCCGCGCGCAGGCGGGCGACGACCGTGGCGTCGTACTGCGGGCGGAACCCGCGCGACGGGTCGGGCGTCTTCGACGACCCGCCCCCGCCCGCCGCCGCGCGCGTGAGGATCTTCGAGCCGGCGGTCGTCGGTGCGCCCTCGGTGCAGAGCGCGTCCTTGAGCCCGATCGGGACGCCGGCGAGCGGGCCGAGCGCCTCGCCGCGCGCGCGCCGCGCGTCGAGCGCGCGCGCCGCCTCCAGCGCCTGCTCGCCCTGCACCGTGAGGAAGGCGCCGAGCGCGCCGTCGCGCTGCTCGATGCGCGCGAGCGCCGCCCGGGCCACCTCCTCGGCGCTCACCTCGCCGCGCTGCACGAGCGCCGCGAGCTCCGGGATGGATCGATCGAGGATCGCGGTGTCCATCGGCCTCACCCCTCGTCCACGAACGCCGGCACGGCGAACCCGTCGTCCTCGACCCGCGGCGCCTCCCGCAGCGCCACCTCCCGCGGCAGGCTCGGCGCCTCCTCGTCGGCGCGGAGCGGCAGCCGCTCGATCTGGACGTGCGCCGTCGGCGGCACCGCCGAGACGTCGAGCTCCTCCAGCTGCCGGACGTAGCTGAGGATGTTGCCGAGATCACCGGTGAGGCGCTCCATTTCCTCAGCGGAGAGGTCGAGGTGGGCGAGGCGCGCTATCGTCAGCGCCTCGTCGCGGCGGAGGGGGGGCGAGTCAGCGTTCGACATGGCGAGCGCCCGATGTAGCACCGCCGGTTCCGCGGACGCCAGAGCGCGGTGGGCCCGCCGCGCGCGCCCCCCGAATCTGGCCGCGGTGCAAGAACGGTGGTAACGCCGGGCTCCCACGCGTCCGGCCGTCCTCGGCCCCTCGGGCAGCAATCCCGACCTCTTGCGCGTTGCTGGCGAATGCAGTCCCCGAAACCGCCCTCCCTGCGCCGCGAGCGCACCGGCCTCATCGTCCTCTGCGCTTCCGTGGCCGTGGCGATGTCGCCTGGCGTGGGCGGCGGTGCTCGCGACCGATCGACCGCCCTCGCCGCGGAGCTCGCGGAGCGGGGCATCGTGGCGGCGCCCGGCGACGTGGTGTGGGTCGACCCGCCGCGTGGCGAGCTCAGCCCGTTCGGCGTGCGGTCGCGCGCGGTCGCGCGCGGCGCGGTCCGGGGCGAGCCCACCGACCTGTACCTCGTCGACACGCGGCTCTCGCCGGAGGGCGTCCTGCTCGACGTCTCGGGGGTCCACAACCTCACCGAGACGAGCGGCGCGGACGAGTCGAAGCCCGTGCTCCGCCGCGACGCGCTCGCGTACATCTCGCGCCCGCTGATCGAGGCCGCGTCGCCGACCGTGCACGTGCTCGACCTCGACGGGCAGCAGCTCCCGAGCGGCGCCGAGTGGACGCTCACCGAGCGGCTCCAGCACGCCCTCACGAACTGGCAGGCGACGGGACGGATGCGCGGGATCGGCCGGCGGACGTTCGCGATCGACCCCGCCCGCAGCGAGGAGCCCGGCGCCGACGAGCACGGCCAGCCCGGCGACAGCGACCCCGGCGCCGAGGAGCTGGACGGGGGCGGCCGCCGCCCCTCGAACGCGGGCGACGTCGCGATCGCGCTGGAGGACGACAGCGCGGTCGTCGTGCGCGCGAGCGGCCGCGAGGCGCGCCTGCCCCTGCACGGCGTGGACGCGCCCCTGCCCCCGTGGATCCGCGCCGAGGCGTTCGAGGTAGCGCGGCCGGGGAACCTCGTCACGTGGGCGGTCGACCGGGTGCGGCTCGTGATCGGCGACGCCGCGATGCAGACGGTCAAGGCCGTGGCGTTCACGGCGCTCGACTTCGTCCTCCGCAACAAGGAGGCGGTGACCGGCGACACGGGCGCCGAGGACATCGCCGCGGATCTCGGCCAGAGCACGCTGGATCCGCCCGTCCGCCAGGCCCCGATCGATCCCGAGATCGGCTGGCCGCCGTCGCCGCTCGAGCCGTGGGTGACGCCGGCGCTGCCCGGGGAGGGGCAGTGGAAGCCGCAGGGCGGCGACGCCTTCGTGCGCAAGCTCGAGGGGCTCCCGCCGGCGTTCATGACCACGTTCATCCGGGCGGATCGCTCGCGCAAGGCGACGCGCGTCTACATCGCGCTCTGGGACCCGCGCCAGGTGGAGCTCCACATGATGGCGGGCACGGTGGAGCCCAAGGGCGCGACGGGCGAGGCGGGGCCGGGGCTCATCCCGCGCACGCCCGAGGTGATGAAGCGCGTGGTCGCCGCGTCGAACGCGGGCTTCCAGGCGATGCACGGCGAGTTCGGCATGATGGCCGACGGCGTGGTGTACCTGCCGCCGAAGCCCTACGCCGCGACGGTGGCCGTCCGGCGCGACGGCAGCACCGTGTTCGGGACGTGGTCGGAGGACGAGACGATCCCCGACTGGATGCTCTCGTACCGCCAGAACATGACGGTCATGGTCCAGGACGAGAAGTGGAACCCGTTCGGGCGGACGTGGTGGGGGGGCACGCCGCCCGGGTGGGCCGACAAGACGCACACGGTCCGGACCGGCATCTGCCTGACGAGGGAGCGCTTCGTCGCGTATTTCTACGGCGCCGACGTCAGCCCCGAGGCCCTCGCCCAGTCGATGATCCAGGCCCGCTGCGCCTTCGGGATCGCGCTCGACATGAACGCGGGCCACAGCGGGCTCGAGTTCTACCACGTGGCGCCGGGCGGCGAGCTGCCGGCGCTGGGGCGGCCGCTCCAGGGGGAGTGGGAGGCCGAGGGCGAGGTCTCGGGGCTCTCGGGCTACCGCTTCCGCGGCCGCCGGCTCATCCGCGGCATGGGCCTGATGAACTTCCCCCGCTACATCCGGCGGGAGGCGCGCGACTTCTTCTACATGACGCTGCGGCACCTCTTGCCGGGGCCGGCGCTCGCCCCGCGCGCCGCGCCGCCCGAGGCCGGAGAGGGCATCTGGCGCACGCAGGGCCTGCCGCAGCACGGCTTCCCGTACGCGCTCGCGACCACCGAGATCCGCCCCGATCCGGCGCGGCCCGACGTGCGGCTGCGGGTGCTCAAGGTGGACCCGCGGACCGTCGCGGCCGCGCCGATGGGCGAGCCCGGGGTGGCCCCGCCGGCCGGGACGGGCGCGACCGTGGCGGTGCTCAGCGACGGCGCCGCGGCGCCTGGCGCCGGCCAGGGCGAGGCCTCGAGCATCTGGCACTCGGCCGGGGCGTTCTCCGCCTCGCCGACGTCCCCGGTGCGCGGCGCGGTCCGGGTCGCGACCGGCCATGGCAGCAGCGCGCGGGCCGTGGCCGCGCTGGGCGTCAACGACGAGGACGGGATGCTGATCTACGTCGAGCGGGTCGCGGGCGGCGTCGGCGCGTCCAGCGCGCCGGACGCCGCGCTGGCGCCGGACGCCTCGGCGCCGCCCCCGACGCCCGTGGACCCGCGCGACGCGAGGCTGCTCCAGGACTTCCTCGCGGGGCTCGGCTGCTCCTCGCGGATCTACCTCCACCGGCCGCTCTCCGTGGCCCTCGGCGGCGATACCGACCTTTCCGGCGCCGCGGTCCACCCGCCCTCGGGCCCGCGCGCTGTCCGGCTCACGCGCGCCGAGGCGCCGGGCGCAGGCCGGATGTTCGAATCCACGCCGATCGTCCCGCACAGCGTCTGGTATCCGCTGCAGCAGAAGCGCGTTCGGTACTTCAAAAAGCCGAAGAAAGAGGAAACGGTGGACGGCGATCACTGAGCGTGGCGCCGCCTGGGTCCCCGCTTCGGGTGCAGTAGGCGCTTGTGCGCCGGCGGCCCGAGGGATTACAAAAAGGTGGCCGGTGCACCGTTTGCAGTACTTCGGAGCTTGCGACATCTCGGCGCGGATCGGTCCCGGTGAGCGGGGTGCGCCCGACGCGCGATCCGGTCGCGTCGCCGCGAGCGCGTGTTTCCCGGAGATGACGGCGCGCGATCGCGTGTCCGCGGGCGCGCGCGCCGCGGATGTCGCGCGGCGGAGCGCCGCGGGCGGCGCGCTGGATCCGCGTGAGATCACGGCGCGCGCGTCGCCGTGCCCTCACCGCGCTCGCCCCGATGGCGCTCGCGAAATTACCGGACCAGCGGTACGCTGCAGCGGCTCAGGTTCACGCAGCGCACTCCGAGCTTGCCCGCGACGAGGGCCTGCTCGTCCACCTCACGCTCGTCGCGCGGAACATGCGCGATCCTTTCCCGGAAGCCGCGGCGAACGGCGCCGCATGTCCTGAGGAGTTCCCGAACATGGCCGATAACAAGGGCGGCAGCGATCTAGATGTCTTCGAGGGGCTCGCGAAAAAGTCGTCACGCACAACGAGCCCCGCCCTCGTGCCCCCCTCGCCGCCGACCCGGCAGCGCACCCTCGTCGGAGGGGTCGGCGCGGTGCCGCCTCCTCCCAACCATGCGACGACGCTCCCCAGCGGGGTGACCTCTCCGCTGCCGCCGCCCGTGACGACGAAGGGGACCAGTCCCGGCTCGCTGCCGCCGCCCATGCCCCCTTCGGTCAAGCCGGGCTCGCTGGCGCCGCCGGCGACGGCGAAGGGGACCAGTCCCGGCTCGCTGCCGCCGCCGGCGACGACGAAGGGGACCAGTCCCGGCTCGCTGCCGCCGCCGGCGACGACGAAGGGGACCAGTCCCGGCTCGCTGCCGCCGCCCATGCCTCCTTCGGCCAAGCCGGGCTCGCTGCCGCCCGTCGTGCCGCCCCCCTCGCGACAGCAGCCGTCGCTGCCCGCGATCGCCGCCCCGCCGGTCCCCTCGGCGAGCCCGCTGCCGCCGGCGCCGACGAGCGGTTCCCCCGGCTCGCTGCCTCCGGTGGTCCCTCCGCCGGTGCGGTTGCCGTCGGTCAAGCCGCCGCAGAAGGCGGCTGACGAGGCGAAGCCCCGCCGGGCCAAGGGCGCTGCGGTCGACATGGACTGGGACGACGACGAGGAGTCGACCCACGTCTACGACAGGGAAGGGAACCACAGCACGCCGGGGCGGGCGAGCCCGCTGCCGACGGTGAGCTCGTCCACGATCCCGAAGGCTGCCGCGGCGCTGCTCGCGACCTCCGGCGGCGCGGCGCCGGCCGCGAGGACGCGCACGCCGATCCCGACGCCGCCGCCGATCCCGAGCGCCCCGCCCGCGCCGGCGCTGTCGGACATCGGGCATCGCCCGCTGTCGCGCAACGACGAGCCGACGGCGATCCGCCCGCGCGCCGTGCCGCAGCAGGGCGCTGGCAAGGCGGGCGTGGTCCTCGGCGGGCTCGCGCTCGTCGCGGTGCTGATCCTGGCCGTGGTGATGCTGGTGCCGAAGAAGGGCGCGCTCACCATCGACCTGAAGACCGCGGGCGGCGCCTCGGTCGCGCGGGCCGAGGTCTTCATCGACGGCCAGAAGCGCTGCGACACCGTGCCTTGCATCGTGCGCGAGCTCGAGCCCGGCTCGAAGGCCGTCAAGATCCTCGCCCCCGACTTCCCGCCGCGCGACGCCGTCGAGATCGTCGAGGGCGGCAAGGAGAAGGTCGTCGTGATCACGCTCGACGGCGCGGGCGCGGGCGCGGCGGGGTCTCCGGCCGCCGCGTCGACGACGACCGGCCTCAAGGCGTCGGGCTCGCAGCCTGGCGTGAAGGTCCTGGTCGACGGCGTGGAGAAAGGCACGCTGCCTGTCGAGTTCAGCGTCGCGCCGGGAGAGCACAAGATCCGGTTTGACGGCGGCGAGCGCTACGAGCCTGTGGAGCAGACGGTGGAGGTCGGTCAGGGCCAGACGAAGGACCTCGGCGCCGTCGCGCTCAAGGTGCTGAAGGGGCAGCTCACGCTCGATCTCTCCACCTCGGGGGCCTCGGTCAAGCTGGTGAACGCGAAGGGCACGGAGAAGAAGCTGCCCGATTCGGCCTGGAAGAAGCCGCCCGTGAAGGTGGATGTGAATCCGTCGGAGGGCTGGAAGGTCGTCGCGACGAAGAAGGGATACCAGGACTTCTCCCAGGCAGTCTCGTTCGAGGACGGGCAGGCCGAGAAGACGATCCGGATCGCGCTCGACGAGGTGAGCAAGCCCGAGCCGGCCGCCGCCGCCGCGCCCGCTGCGGACCCGGCTCCTGCGCCCGCCGCGCCGAAGGCGGATCCGGCGCCTGCCGCGCCGAAGGCGGATCCGGCGCCTGCCGCGCCGAAGGCGGACGCGCCTGCGGCGCCCGCGGCTGCGGCTGGCGCGGCGACGCTGAACATCAACTCGATCCCTGTCTCGAAGGTGGTGCTCGACGGCCGGCCGCTGGGGAGCACGCCCAAGGTCGGCGTCAGCGTCCCGGCGGGGTCGCACACGGTGACCTTCATCCATCCGGATCTCGGGAAGAAGTCGGTCACCGTCTCGGTCAAGGCCGGCGAGACCAAGACCGCGGCCGTCAAGTTCGAGTGACGCGACGCCGTCGTCCGCGGCGCTCAGCTCACCGGGCGAAGCTCCTCTTCACACCTCTGCACGTCGACCCCGGCGCCATGCTGGCGGGTTCTACCCCGCCAGGAGGGTCATGCTCGCGGAGCGATCAGGCTCCGGCGCTGGTGCCCTTAGCGGCACGTTGAAAGCATCCGCTCGAGAGCAGATTCTCGCGAGTTATTGAATTTTGTAATTCGTCCATCATTGCGGCCGGTAACTCTCAGACGTTCACGTCGACGCACAACTGGGACGTCACGGCGTGCGACGGGACCTGGAAGGTGGAGGCGGACCTGATGAACTATCTCGCGGAGTCGGACGAGACCAACAACATCTCGTACTTTCCCAGCTGACAGGCCTCTCGTGTAGCTCGTCTCGAGCACCGCTGTCCTGAGGGGAAGGTCCACGCCCCAGCAGCGTCGGAGAGACTCACTCCTCGCCTTCGATCCGCTCCGCCCACGCGCGCCAGGTCGTCGCGCAGCGAGGCTCGTCGGCGTGCGCGCCCCCTGCGCAGTACGCCGCGTCGCGCGGGGGGCCCAGTACGAGGATCGCCGTCTTGCTGACGAACGGCAGGTCGCGCCGCCAGAGCTGGCTGAAGCCGTCGAGGCGCCGGCGGTACCCCTCGGCGGCGCGCTCGCCGAGGAGCTTGTCGAGCTGCGCGCGGACCTGCTGCCTCAGCTCCTCGTCGTCCGTGACGGCGAGGGTGCGCTGGAGGAACCGGATCTGCGCCTCGCGCTCCCCGGCGCGCCCCAGGATGCCCGCCCCGCCGAGGGCCTGCCAGCTGATGCTCGCGTCGCCGCCGCCGAGCTCCGCGGCGCGCGCGAGCATCCGCGCCCCGTCGAGGCGCCACTGCGCCTTCTCCGCGGGGTCGGTGAGGTACGAGGCCGGCGCGATGAAGGCGACGAACTGGCCGAGCGCTAGCCAGAGCTCGCCGTCGAGGGGGCGGTGCTCCACCCCGCGCTCCATGATCTCGCGCGCCTTGATGACCTCGTCGCGCGGGGTCGTGCTCGTCTGGAACGTGATGAGCGCGTCCGCGAACAGGTAGGGCTCGCGAAAGGTCGGGTCCAGCGCGTTGATCGCGTCGAGCAGCAGCGTGAGGTTCTCGAACCGCCGGCGCTCGATGGTGTGCAGCCCCTGGGACACGAGCACGTGCGACCAGAGCAGATCGGCCAGCGCGGAGCGGTAGCCGAGCGACAGGGTGACCACCTCGTCCGGCGGCGGCAGGACGTACACGTCCGACGTCTCGGCCACGCGCTGCTCCAGGTCCGCGGCCGGCGCGCGCACGCTCCCGATCGCGACGGCGGCGACGGCCGAGAGCGCGATCGTGACGAGCGCGTCGCGCGCGCCCCCCGCGCGGGGAAGGGGAGGGCGGGCTGCCGGACCCACCGCCGCCCCGGGCGCCGGACGAGCCGCCATCATTCCACCTCGCGATCCACGAACATGCCCGGGAGCACGCGGGCCGCCTCGCCGGGGACGCGCTCGCCGCGCACCTCGAACGTGGACACGGCGCCGTCGCCGTCGAGGTCGCCGTGCGCCGTCGCGACGAAGCGCATGGTCTTCGACGCGTCGAGCTCGCTCGTGAACTGGAAGGCGAACGCGTGCGGCCCCTCGAACCGGAAGTCGAGCGACTTCCACGTGAGGTGCTCCCACGACTCCGGCGGATCGACGGCGCGCACACCGCGCGGCACCTGGGCCGGGGTCAGCGGGGCCGACGGGGGGAAGCTGATCTCCTGCGGCCGCGCTTCGGCGTAGGCGACCGCGCTGGTCACCAGCCGGTCGAGCCCGTCGATCGGCTCGCTCAGCTTGGACGCGCTGAGGTTTCGGAAGAACGCCGGAACAGCGACGGCGAGGACGCTGCCGCCGACCGCGAAGGCCGCGCTGAGCTCCAGCGCGCTCCAGGAGCGCCAGGTCATGGGCTCTCTCTACCTCACCCCTCCACCCGCGAACAAGCGCGAGCGAGGGGGGGGCCGCCGGCGTCAATCCGGGTCGTTGTTCGTGTAGAGCACGGTGCTGGTCACGAGCTCGCCGTCGCGCACCTCGCCGGTGCGGACCATCGTGCACGTCAGGCCGTCGCCGTCCAGGTCGCCGTGCGCTGCCGCTTCGAACCCTTCAGGGCCGCTGGGGACGGGGGCGCCGGGCAGGTTCAGGTTCTGGCTGAGGTAGCCGCCGCCGACCCGGTACGAGTACTGGAAGTAGATGGGCGAGCCGGTCGCGAAGCCGAGGCACTGCCAGCCTGCGAGCGTCGAGCCTGACATGAAGTCGGCGCCGGGCGCCGCGCTCGGCTGGTACTTCTTCCCCTGGACGTCGGTGAAGTTGAGAGGGACCGGCACGGCCGAATCGCACAGGACGTGCGTGTTCGCCGCGGAGACGCCCGTCGCGGGCAGGAGCTGCGAGATGGCGCGGTCGCGCTCGTACTGGGTGATGGCGCTGCGGGTGATGGCGCCGACGGCCTGCTTGGCTTCAGCCGTCTTCGCCGTGGCGAGGTAGCTGCGCACCCCGACGACCGCCAGGGCGGCGAGCACGCCGATGATGGCAACCACGATCATGAGCTCGATGAGCGTGAACCCGCGACTGCGAGATACTTCCTTCTGTCGCACGGTACGCCCTCATGCTGGATGTGGTCTGTGCAGCTTGCTCGCCCGAACCGGCGTGAGCCGGGGATGCCCTCGTGCTGGATATGGTCGACGAAGGCTGGTCGCCCTGCCCGTGGCGAGCCGGGCGACCAGCGAGCACATCACTCGTACTCGTTCTCGATGTACACCTGCGTGGCCAGGGTGAGCTGCCCCGTCGCGGCCTCCACGGCGCCGCCGCGGATGAAGTAGCTATTGAGCGTGTCGTTGTCGAGGTTGCCGACGGCGCCGGCCTCGAAGCCGGTGGGGCCGGGGTTAGGCGCACCTGTGGCGCCCGGGACCTGAGTGCCCTGGTAATAGTGATACTGGTAGTAGATCGGCTGGTTTACCGAGAACCTCAGGCACTTCCAGCCGTCGGTCGCGCTGCCCGTCTCGAAGTCCTCGCCCTCGGTCGCGTTGGGCTGATACTTGACGCCGGCCGGCACGGTATCCGGCACCGGGGTGGCGTTGCCGCACAGGCTGTGGCTCGCAGCCGCCGAGCTGGTACCGCCTCCGAGGATCTGGGAAGCGGCCGTCTCGCGTTCGAACGCGGCGGCGGCGCCGCGGGTGATCGCGCCCACGGAGTTCTTGGCCTCGGAGGTCTTCGCGCTCGCGAGGTACCGGCGGACGCCGAAGATCGCCAGCGCGGCGAGGACGCCGATGATGGCGACCACGATCATGAGCTCGACGAGGGTGAAGCCTCTTCTGTCGTATCGCTTCAGTGCACGCATGAGTGTCGATCCTCCGTGATGCTTTATTTAATTGCGATTCTTTGCCGAGAACTGACCGTCACGACGCCGTTTGCGGGGCCCGGCCAGCCCGCAGCGCGATAACCTCTCCCGCGGAACAGGCGCTCTCGCGCCTGCGCCGGGGCAAACCATCCTCTACTCCGTGTCGTTCTCCCAGTAGATCCCGGACATCGTGGATGCCGTCAGGAGCAACGCGTAAGTCCCATCTTGATCGCGATCGCCGGCCGCCTGGATGACATACCAGGGGCCCCTGGGCGCAAACTGCGGATCCGACAGCGGGGCCTGCGGCAGCCCGTGCCAGGTGAAGCCCGCGTGGGGGGTCGCCGCGAAGGAGGTTCCAATACCCGCCACCGACGCGTATCCGAAGCGGACCGCGCCGTCGGTGGTCACGTTGAGCATCCGCCAGCGCGTGTAATCGGTGTGGGAGGTGTCGTCCCAGGCGCGCTTCTGGTCGTTGAGCGTTCCGCTGGGATACCACCTGTCGAGCGACCCCTGAGATACGTTCAGGTACTCGAGCATCTCCGCTCGGTAGGACTCCTGCCCACCGCGGATGCCCTGCATGACCGCCTTCGGCTCGGCGATGCCCGCCGCGGCCATGTACCGGCGGTAGCCGACCAGCGCGAGCGCCGCGAGGATGCCCACCATCCCCACGACGACGAGGAGCTCGACGAGGGTAAACCCTCGTCGCGCTGCGCTCCGCTGCCGTCGCGTGCTCCGCATTCGCCAGGACCTCTCAGCAGGCGACGTGCCAGAGAGAGCGCGGCCCGACGTCATCTTCGACTTGCGCGAGAAGCTCATGAGTTGACTCGGTTTTTCTTGAGGGAGGAGGTCGGGCTGCTGGATGTGCGTGGTTGTGTTCGCTTCCGGCGGTGACGAAAACCGTCACTGCGGGGCGCCGGGCGGTGACGATTCTCGTCAGGATCCCTCCGGCTCGTCGTCGGTCTCCCCGTCGGCGGCGAGGGCGTGCTTGGCGAGGCGGTAGCGCAGCGACCGGAACGAGACGCCGAGGAGCTTCGCGGCCGCCTTGCGGACGCCGCCGGTGCGCTCGAGCGCCTGGAGGATGAGCCGGCGCTCGACCTCGCCGATCACCTCGTCGAGCATGCACCCGCCCGGCGGCAGCTCCGCCAGCAGCGGGGCCGGGCTCGCGCTGAGCCCGGCGACGGCGCTCGGGAGGTCGCCGAGGCCGATCGAGGGCCCTCCGGCCAGCGCCACCGCGCGCTCCATCATGTTCTCGAGCTCGCGCACGTTGCCCGGGAAGGCATAGGCGTCGAGCGCGCGCACGGCGTCCGTCGTCAGGCCGCGGACGTCCTTGCCGAGCTCGGCAGCGAAGCGGCGCAGGAAGCGGTCGGCGAGCCGCGAGATGTCCTCCGGGCGCTCGCGCAGCGGCGGCAGCTCGATGCGGATGACGTTGAGCCGATAGTAGAGGTCCTGCCGGAACCGGCCCTCGCGAACCTCGGTCTCCACGTTCCGGTTCGTCGCGGCGAGCACCCGGACGTCGACGGCGATCTCCGCGGCGGCGCCGACCGGGCGCACCTTCCGCTCCTGGAGCACGCGGAGGAGCTTCACCTGCAGCGCGGCCGGGAGCTCTCCGATCTCGTCGAGCAGCAGCGTCCCGCCGTCGGCCTCGCGGAACAGGCCCATGGAGCGCGCGCCGGCGCCCGTGAACGAGCCCTTCTCGTGGCCGAACAGCTCGCTCTCCATGAGCGCCTCGGGCAGCGCCCCGCAGTTGACGACCAGGAACGGCCGCGCGGCGCGATCGCTCTGATCGTGGATCGCGCGGGCGATGCGCTCCTTGCCGGTCCCGCTCTCGCCCGTGATCAGCACGGTCGTGCGCGTCGGCGCGATCTTGGCGATGAGCTCGGAGATCCGCTGCATCGCCGGACTCGTCCCCAGCGGCTCGCGCGACGGCGCGTCGAGCCGCTCGAGCTGGGCGCGCAGCCGCTGGTTCTCGGCGACGATCGAGCTCTTCTCGAGCGCCTTGGCCGCGAGCGCGGTGAGCTCCGCCGGCGAGAACGGCTTGGTCACGAAGTCGTAGGCGCCGTGGCGCATGGCGTCGAGCGCGCTCTCCACGGTGGAGTGCGCGGTCATCACGATCACCTCGGTCGCGCCGCTCCGCGCCTTCGCGGCCCTCAGCACCTCGATGCCCGAGCCGTCGGGCATCACGAGGTCGGTGAGGATCAGCGGGAACGGCTGCGGGTTCTGGCGAATGGCCTCGAGGGCAGCGCGCGCGCCGGGCGCGATCGCGACCTCGTAGCCCTGCCGGCGGAACGCGATGGTGAGCACCTGACGGAGGCCCGGTTCGTCATCGACGACCAGCACCCGGGTGGCGTTCGGCGAGATGCTCGGCGGGATCGACGCCATCACGCCAGCACAGTACCACGACGCCCCGCGCCCGCGTCGACGGCGGCCCCGCGCGCGGCGCGCTGCGTCGTCGCGGCGCGCTCGGCGCTGCGGCCCTCGAGCTCACGAGGCGCGCCGCGCCCTCGGGCCTTCAGGGGCAGGTGTCGTTCACGACGCCGAGCGGCGTGCGCTCCTCGACGACGAAGCGCTGCGCATCGCTGATCTCATCACCGCTGCCCTCTCCCTTCTGCTCCTGCCAGACGAGGAGGGTATCGCAGAGCTCGGCCTCGATCTCGACGTGGTACCGGCCGTTGTTGTCGGTGTCGTCCTCGATCACCCCGCGCTGTGTCCGCTCGTTGAAGACGCTGACGCGCGCCCCGGGGGTGCAATTGCCCGAAACCTGCCACATCCCCTCCACGCCCGACGGCCTGATGGTGTCGGCCGGCTCGGGCGGCGGGAGGGGCAACGTCGGGCTCAGGCACGCCGCACCGGCGAGCAGCGAGGTCGCGAGGGCGATGGCGAGGTGAAGCGAAGCGCGGCGGAGCATCGGCACGGGCCGACGTGGTAGCACACGGTGTGCCGCGCTCATGGGGCCGCGGATCGCAGCGAGGAACGGGGATCTTCAGCCCTCTCGCCGCGGCCCGCCGGCCGGGCTGTCAATTCTGTTGGCGCTCGCGTCCATCGGTTTGCAGCACGCGCAGGGCGACGCGCCGCTTCGCCGTCGCCGCGCCGAGCTCCGCGACCAGGGGAGACGCCGCGGCGCCGAGCGCGGCCTCCCCTTCATCGAGCAGCTCGCCGACCAGGTCGTAGTCGCTCGCCTGCGTGATCCGGACGCGACATATCTCTCCCGGACGGACCTCGCCGCCGGAGAGGTAGACCTGCCCGTCGATCTCGGGTGCCTGGCCGGCGTGGCGGCCCATGAGGACGTACTCGTGCTCGTCGCTCGTCCCCTCGACGAGCACCTCGAGCTCGCGGCCGATCATCGCGGCGCTCTTCCGGTGGGAGATGCGGCGCTGCAGCGCCATGAGGCGGCGGTAGCGGCTCGCGGCCGTGCGCGCGGGGACCTTGCCGTCGAGCGCGTGGCTGCGGCTCGTCTCCTCGTCGGAGTAGCGGAAGACCCCGACCCGCTCGAACTCGGCCCAGCGCACGAAGTCGCAGAGCTCCTCGAACTCGGCGTCGGTCTCGCCCGGGTGGCCGACGATGAACGCGGTGCGGAACGTGAGGTCGGGGACGCGCTCGCGCAGCGTGGAGACGACCCGGCGCAGACGATCGCCGCCGTGGCCGCGCCGCATCCGGCGCAGCATCGCGTCGGCGGCGTGCTGGAGCGGCATGTCCACGTAGGGCACGACCCGCGGGTGGCCGGCGAGCAGCTCGACGAGGTCGTCGGTCATCGTCTCGGGGTACAGGTAGAAGAGCCGCACCCAGCGCACGCCGGGCACGTCGGCGACGCGCTCGACGAGCTCCGCGAGCGTCGCGCGCGCGTCGCCGGGCCCGCGGCCCGCGGCGTCGCGGCCGTAGGCGATCGTGTCCTGCGAGATGAGGTTGATCTCGCGGACGCCCGCCGCCGCGAGCTGCTCCACCTCGCGCACCACGTCCGGGATGGGCCGCGAGCGCTGCGCGCCGCGCAGGTCCGGGATCACGCAGAACGAGCAGGTGCGGTTGCAGCCCTCGGCGATCTTGACGTAGGCGCTGCCGCCGGGGGTCGAGAGCGTGCGCGGGTCGGCCGCGCGGATCAGCCACTCCGCCGGGTTGCCGACGAGCATCCGCTCCGCGTCGCCCGCGAGCACCTGGCCGAGCTTGAGCATGTCGCTCGACCCGAGGAAGTGATCGACCTCGGGCATCTCGCGGGCGAGCTCCTCGGGGTGGCGCTGCGAGAGGCAGCCGGCGACCACCAGCCGCTTGCAGCTGCCGCGCTCCTTGTGCTGCGCCATCTCGAAGATCGCGTCGATCGACTCCTTCTTCGCCTCGCCGATGAAGCCGCAGGTGTTGACGACGATCACCTCGGCGTCGGCGGCGTCGTCGACGTGCGCGTAGCCGGCCGCGCGCGCGACGCCGAGCATCACCTCGGAGTCGACGCGGTTCTTGGGGCACCCGAGGCTGACGAAATGGACCTTGCGCGAGCTCATGTGGCTGCTCCCTCGCTCTCGCTGTCGACGAAGACGACGCGGCCCCCGGCGAGCGTCATCTTGACGCGGCCCGTGAGCTGCCGGCCGAGGAGCGGCGTGTTCTTGCTCTTCGAGCGGAGGCGCGCCGGGTCGAGCACGAAGCTCAGGTTCGGATCCACGAGGCAGAGCTCGGCGCGGGCGCCGACCTTGATCGTGGGCGCCTCGAGCCGCGCGACGCGGGCCGGGGCGCGGGTGAGCGCGTCGACGAGCCTCCCGAGGGGGAGGGCACCCTGGCGCACCAGATCGAGCAGGACCGGCACGACGAGCTCGAGACCGATGAGGCCGGGCGACGCCTCGGCGAACTCGCAGTCCTTCTCGAGCGTCGAGTGGGGCGCGTGGTCGGTCGCGACGACGTCGATGGTGCCGTCCGCGAGCGCCTCGCGGAGCGCGTCGACGTCCGCCTGCTCGCGCAGGGGCGGGTTGACCTTGCACGCCGTGTCGTAGCCGAGCACCGCGGCGTCGGTGAGCGTGAGGTGGTGCGGCGTCACCTCGGCGGTCACGGCGATGCCGCGGGCCTTCGCCTCTCGGAGGATGCGGACCGCGCCGAGCGACGAGACGTGCGCCACGTGGTAGCGCGCCCCGGTGGCCTCCGTGAGCAGCACGTCGCGCGCGACGATGATGTCCTCCGCCACGCGGGGCCAGCCCCGGAGACCGAGCCGCGTCGCGATCGCGCCCTCGTGCATCTGCGCCCCCTCGGTGAGCGCGTGGTCCTCGGCGTGCTGGATGACCGGCATGTCAAAGGTCTTCGCGTACTCGAGCGCGCGGCGCATCACGGCGCTCGACGTCACGCAGCGCCCGTCGTCCGAGACGGCGACGGCGCCGGCGTCCTTGAGGTCGGCCATCTCGGTGAGCTCCGTGCCCTTCTGTCCCATCGTGATCGCGCCGATGGGGTGGAGCGCGGGCCCCGAGAGCGCGCGGGCGCGCGCGATCATGGCCTCGGTGATGGACCGGTTGTCGTTGACGGGCCGCGTGTTCGGCATCGCGCACACGTGCGCGAACCCGCCCGCGGCCGCGGCGGCCAGCCCGGAGGCGATGTCTTCCTTGTACTCCTGCCCTGGCTCGCGCAGGTGGGCGTGGAGATCGACGAACGCGGGGAGGAGCAGGAGCCCCTCGCCCTGGATGATCTCGGCGGTGGCCGCGCGGCGCAGGTCGTCGGTCGCTGCGCCGCGACCCACGCGGCGGATGACGCCGTCCTCCACGACGATGTCGACCACATCGTCGAGCTGCTGGGCCGGGTCGACGGCGCGCACGCCGACAAGAAGAAGGAGAGGGGGAGGTGAGCCGATGGCCGCCATGGGAGCGCGCTCCCCTAGCACATACGCTTCACGCCGTGCACCGCTGCGGGCGAGCGGGAAGAAGCAAGGAGCAGCGCGGAGGGAAGAAAAACGCTCCGGGCGTGATGCGGGGCTTGACGAACGGCGAGGGGGTGAGGTAGTGATGCCGTCCCGCTCGCGAAGCTGGCGGAATTGGCAGACGCGCTGGATTCAGGTTCCAGTGGGGTAACTCCCGTGGAGGTTCAAGTCCTCTGCTTCGCACCAGGCGATTCCCTTATTCTTCTTCAGCCACTGTAGTGGCTCTTTCTCTGCTCGTCTTCTTCGGCATCTCCTGCGACCGCAGCGCCTCCCGCTCGGGAGGCGCTGCAACCGCGGCGCCCGGTTCGAGCGAACCCAAGGCCCACGCAGAGGTTCCCGCTTCGAGCGTCCCTGCCGAGCCCGCCGCGGCGACCGCGCCAGCGGAGCTCGAGCCACCGCGAGGGACCGGCGTCCAGGAGTTCGTTCCCCTCTCGACCCTCGCCGCGTGCAAGGCGAAGTCGGGGGATATCGCGACCTACATCCTGCGCGAGGGGATGGGGATCGCCGGGCGGGCCGACGGCTCGTTCGGCGCCGTGTGGCTCGTGGATCTCAAGGGAGGGGACGCGCAGATCGCGTTCGCGGGCTTCGACAGCGACGCCCGGCAGATCGCCCGGGCGAGGGCGATCTCGATCACGCGCGAGCCCGGGCTCCGGATCTTCTCCACGGGGGACGCGTGGACCGTCACGTGGTTCGACGCGGAGGGCCTCGCGTACGCCCGGCCCCGCTGGGAGACGAACCCGCCGGCGGAGATCTTGCGCGTCGGCGCCATAGGGAAGGACGTCAGCGAGCACGTCGCCCTCGCGCCCGCTCCGGGCGGCGCCCTGGTGGCAGCGGCGCCCTTCGGGGCGGAGCGCAATCAGCTGGGGGTGTTCCAGTTCGCGCCGGTCGATCCAGCGCAGCCGCAGCTCAAGGCGGTCGGGGTCACCCGCCACACAAAGAAGCCGCGATGGCCGGCGGTCGCCGCCGACGCCTCCGGCGGCTACCTCGTCGCGTGGCACGACGAGGACGATGGGAGCATCCGAGCCTCGCGGTTCGACGCGTCCGGCAGGGAAGGAAACGCCCACCTGGTGGCCAGGCCCCAGAGCGGCGACCGCTCGGCCGTCGCGACTCAGGAAGCGCCGGACAAGGACCGCCGGCTCGGGCTCGTGGCCACCGGCAGCGCCGGGGCGTTGCTGCTCTGGAACGAGGGGACCACGCTGATCGCCCGCGCGCTGGACGCCGAGGCGCGGCCGCGCGGGGCGCCCTGGGTGATCGGCAAGGGCAAGTGGCGCGCGGTCGCGCCGAGCGGGGACGGGGCGCTCGTCGCGTGGGTCGGCCACGATGGCAAGGCGGAGGGGCAGCCGTTGCTCGTCAAGCTGGCCGCCGACGGAGCGCCTTCTGCCCGAGGGCTCCGGGTGTCGGATGGGGTGAATCCCGTAAAGGATTCTCCCAGCCTGGCCGTCGCCGGCGAGCGCGTGGGCGTCGCATGGACGGAGGTGATGAGCCCCGGTGTGAGCACGAAGCGCGCAGTCCTGCGGGTGCTCGAGCGCGCCTGCATCCCCTGAGCCCGTACGCGACAGAGGGCCCCGTACGGCGGGCGTAGCGCTGGCTATGGCGCTAGGATGAGGGACGTGAGCCACGCATTCGGCCCGAGTCAGCCAACGCCGAACCGCGATGCGAACGAGCCGGCAGAGGCGCTCCGAGATGCGCGGGCAGGCGTCACGCCCTGCGAAGGCGAGCTGCCTGTCGGCGCGCCCTCCTGCGACCAGGCGGCGCGCGCTGCTGCCGCGCCCGCCGCGGCGTCGCCGGGCGGCGCCTCCCCGCAGCTGCCCTTCATCCAGGATCCCTACCTCACCCCGCCGCTCCCGCCGGAGCGGAGGCAGCTCTCCACGCTGGCCGTCAGCTCGGTCGTGGCGGCGCTCTTCGGGCCGCTCGGGGCCATCGCCGCCATCGTCTTCGGCTGGACCGCGCGCCGCGAGATCGAGCGCGCCCCGGGGGAGCGCAAGGGGTATGCGCTCGCGAGCGTGGGTCTCTCGCTCGGCGTGCTCCTCACGCTCTGCTGGAGCTCGGCGATCGGCTTCGGCGTGTGGATGTGGAGGACGCACAACGGCGGGGAGACCGCCTCCTCCATGGGGGAGGGCGAGCCCTCGCCGGAGCCGGCGAGCACCGCGAGCCCGGCGGCGCCGCTGCCAGACGTGCCTCCTCCGGCGGCGCAGCCCGGCGGCAGCGTCCCTCAGCACACGACGCACCGGCGCGTCGGTGGGCTGTCGATCGTCGACATCGGCGTCGACGTCTCCGCGCTCAGCGAGGAGCTCGCGAAGCAGCGCGCGGAGGCGTACGCCCACGGCGAGAAGGTCCTCGTGATGACGACGAGCGATCCCTGCGAGCCGTGCCGCGGGGTCGACCGCTCGCTCAGCGATCCGCTGATGCAGACCGCGCTCCGGAGCGTGCGGCTCGTGCGCGTGGACATCGACGTCTTCAAGGAGGACCTCGACCAGATCAAGATGCCGCGGCGGCTCTACCCCGGCTTTTTCCTGCTCTCGCCAGATCTCACGCCGCAGGACGGGATCAACGGCGGCGAGTGGGACGACGACATCGCGCGCAACATGGCGCCCGTGCTCGGGGCGTTTGTGCGAGGCCAGTACACGACCCGCCGCCAGCCGTGGCACCCGCTGCCCGGCTCGGGCATGCGGCTCTGATCGGCGCCTCGCGCGCGGCGCCCAGCCTTCCGCGCGCCGGACAGGGTAAGCTCGGGCGGTGAAGCGCTTCGTCCAGCTCGCCATCTTCGTCCTCTGTGTCGCGTTCAGCTTCTCGGCGGCCTACAACGTCTTCTCCGACAACGCCGACGTCGAGCGCCGGGCCGCCCTCGTGGCGTGCGGCGAGGAAGCTGCCCCGGGCGCGCCCGACGGGCGCCGCGCGAGCGAGGCCTGCAGAGCGCAGGTGACCCGGCTGGAGCGGACGCCGTTCGGTCAGACGTTCGAGTTCACCACGGCGAAGCGAACCGTGGACGTCCGGTGCGAGCGGGCGCTCGTGCTCGCCGGCGAGTACGGCTGCAAGCTGCGGTGAGCGGCGCGGCGGCGGTCGGGGCGCGCGCCTTGACCGAGCGCCTCATGGATCCGCGCGGCGCGGCGGCGGAGCGGGGCAGGCCATAACCGGCGCGGAGCAAACGGCGGCCGGCGTGGCGAAGACCGCGGTTGCGGCGGTTACGCGAGGCGCGGCGCGCCGGAACGCGCGGCGCGACAGGCCCTTGTCGGCGCGGAAGTTACGCTATGGTGGGCGGCCGTGACGAACCGCGCCGCGCGCCTGCCTTCCTCGAGCATTCCCGAGGCCCGGCGCGCCTTCGTTGCCTTCGCCTGCGTGCTCGCGGCGGCCGCGCTCTGGGCGTCGCCGGCGCTGGCAGGGCAGGCGCCCTCGGAGGAGCCGCTCGTCTCGCCGGGCGTCGCGCCCGCGTCGCCCGGCGCCGCGCCGCCATCGCAGGGCAAGGCGCCGGCTCCACCCGCCCAGCCATCGCCGCCGGAGGCGTCGGAGAAGCAGCGCCGCATCGAGCGGGCCACCGCGCTGCACGATGAGGCGCAGGGGCTCTACCAGAACGGCGAGTACCGCGCCGCGATCGCGAAGCTGGAGGCCGCGGTGGACCTCGATCCCGAGGGGAAAGAGCTCGTCTACAACCTGGCGGTGATCCACGAGCGGCTCGGCGAGATCGACAGGGCAGAGCGCTACTACCTTCGTTACCTCGAGATGGAGGCGCTGCCGAAGGAGCGCGAGCAGGTCACGGCGGTCCTCAAGCGGCTGCAGGGCGCGAAGCGGGAGCTCGCCGGCGCGAAGGCGCAGGCCGCGGCGCCCCCGATCGCCGCCCCGACCGCCGCGCCGCTGCCGCTCCTGCCGCGGGTGCGGCTCCTGCCGCGCCGCTCCGTCGTCGCGGGCAACCCGAGGCCGCCGACGCCCTGGCTCTTCGTCAGCGGGGGCATCGCCGCCGGGTCCCTCGTGGTCGGCGGCGTGTTCGCCGCGCTCGCCGTGGCGCGGGATCCCGGCCCCGGCGAGCGCACCGGCGGCGGCGTCACCATCGCCGATCTGCAGGCCGACGCGCGCGTCGCCCACCGGTGCGCCGTCGTCGCGGATGTCGCCCTGGTGATCGCCGGGCTCTCCGGGGCAGCGGCGCTCTATCTCTACCTGTCGCCGCGCGCTCCCGCGAGCGCGAGGGCCGCTCGCACGATCTCGTCCGCGCGCGCTCTCGCGCCGTGGCCGGCTCGCGACGGCGCTCTGCCGCCGCGCGGCGCCGGGGCAGGGGAGGGGGCGCCGGCGGTCAGCCTGTCGCTGGGCGCCGAGGGCGCCCGGCTCCGGGTGCAGTTCTGATGGACCTCGGCGCCGCGGGGCGGAGGCTCCTCCGCGCGCTCACGGCGCTCGCGGCCCTCGGCGCCGGGTGCGAGGTCCTCGTCGACGGCGAGCTCGGCCCGGTGCTCTGCGCCGCGGAGGGCGCGATCGGGCCCCCGGCGTGCCCCGAGGGCGCCCTTTGCAGGGACGGCGCCTGCGTCGACATGCAGCTCCCGGAGCGCGCGCTGGGCGCGCCCTGCGTGGAGCACGCCGACTGCGGCGCGCTCGATTTCTGCCTCGATCCGACGCTGTTCGACGGCGAGGGGCCGAGCGTCTGCGCGCGCGCCTGCTGCAGCTCCAGCGACTGCGAGCCGGTCCGCGACGCCGTCTGCTGGATCCCCGACCGGGGTGGAGGCGGGCTCTGTCGCATCGGCCGGGACGTGGGCCGGCCCGAGGTGGGCACGGGGCTCTCCGGCGACCGCTGCGATGCGCCCCGCGACTGCCGTTCTGGCATTTGCAGCGAGGGCACCTGCGTCGACGCGTGCTGCTCCGACACCAACTGCGCGGCGGACAGGCCCGCGTGCCGGCTCACGACAGCCCTCGTCGCCTCGGGGCCGCCTGCCTGGGCGTGCCAGCCGGACCCCGCAGGCGGGCTCGGCTACTTCGCTGAGTGTGCGGAGGACGCGGACTGCACCTCCGGGCTCTGCGCCGAGGTCGACGGGGTCGACCGGTGCACGATCCCGTGCTGCGGATCCGAGATGTGTCCACCTGCGCCCGGCGACGACGTGATGGGCAGCGTCGGCTGCGCCGAGGTCACCACCCGCGGGCGCGCGACCGTCCGGGCCTGCGTGAAGCTGCTCCGCGAGACCAGCCTCGACGCCATCGGTGTTCCGTGCACCACGGACAGGTCGTGTCGGAGCGGTATGTGCGCCAAGGTCCCTGGACAAGAACAGGAATTCTGTAGCGATGTCTGCTGCGGCGATGCGTCGTGCGGCGACGCATCGCGCTTCGGTTGCCGCCCTTCCTCGGCCGGTCCGTCGTGGGCCTTGCGGTGTGAGCCCAAGTGACGGACGATCACCCCCATCGCGGTGGTAGCTCCTACAATGGACGGCCAGTTCCCAGCCAGCGCACCCGGGTCCACCGGCGAGCCCAGCCGGGCGTTGGCGCTAATTTGCCCGCGATGTCACCACGTTGCGACGATCGCCATGGACGCGAGGGGCGCGTCCAGCGTGCCCCCGCCCCCCGCTGGTGAGCGCGGCGCTCAGGCCGGCGTCGGCGCGAAGCTGCCGCGCTGCCCGCAGGACGGGCTGGCGCTCGTGAGCCGCGAGGCGCTGGCCGAGGCCGAGGGGGATCCCTTCCTGGGGCTCACGATCGCGGACCGGTTCGTCATCGTCGGCAAGCTCGGCGCCGGCTCGATGGGCACGGTGTACCGCGCTCGTCAGGAGACGATGGGCCGCGACGTTGCCATCAAGATCCTGCGCTCGGACCGCGCCTTCGATGCGCAGGCCAAGGTGCGGTTCACGCGCGAAGCGCGCGCGATGAGCCTGCTCCGCTCGCCGCACACGGTCACCGTCTTCGACTTCGGCGAGATCGTGGACGACTCGGCCGACCCGACCTTCGGCCGAGGCCGCTCGGCAGAGCAGAGCTCGCCCGGCGACGGCGCGCCG
This sequence comes from Sorangium sp. So ce1153, assembly GCF_051521595.1. Classification (NCBI taxonomy): domain Bacteria; kingdom Pseudomonadati; phylum Myxococcota; order Polyangiales; family Polyangiaceae; genus Sorangium; species Sorangium sp. So ce1153. The sequence continues at coordinate 7,393,375 of NZ_CP150361.1, read as the reverse complement.
TGGGGCAGCGGCTCGCTGTACCTCGCGATGGAGCTCCTGGAGGGCGAGTCGCTCGGGCAGCGCCTCAAGCGGATGCGGCGGCTGCGCGTCGGCGACGCCGCCCGCTTCGCGCGCCACGCGCTCCTGTCGCTGGCCGAGGCGCACGACAAGGGGATCATCCACCGCGACCTCAAGCCGGACAACCTGTTCCTCGCGAAGCCCCCGGCAGGCGAGCACGAGGAGATCTGCAAGGTGCTCGATTTCGGCATCGCGAAGCTGATGACCGGCGCCGAGCGGCCGGTCGACGCCCTCGAGACGCAGGCCGGCACCGTCTTCGGAACGCCGCGGTACATGTCGCCGGAGCAGGCGCAAGGCAGGGCCCTCGACGCGCGGAGCGACCTCTACTCGCTCGGCGTGCTGCTCTATCAGATGCTCGTCGGGCGGCCGCCGTTCATCGATGACGACGCCGTCGTCGTCATGGCGAGGCACATCAAGTCGTCTCCCGTGCCGGCGATCGAGGCGGCGCCGGACGCCGGGATCCCGCCGTCGCTCTCCCAGCTCCTGCAGCGCGCGCTCGCCAAGCGGCCCGAGGAGCGGCCGCGGAGCGCGCAGGAGTTCATCGCGGAGCTCGACCGCGCGATGGAGGAGGCCAGGCCGAGCCTGGTCCGCGAGCGCCTCAGCCAGCCGCCGCCCGCCGAGGTCGGCGCGACCAGCGAGCTCCTCGCCGTCGTGGGCGACGGCGTGGACGCCTCGCACGTGCCGAGCACGCTGCGCCCCGCGCCGCGGCGGCGCACCTCGCGCGTGGCCGTCGGGGCGGTCGCCGTGTCCATGATCGTGACGGCGCTCGCCGTGCGCGAGCTCCGTCGCCCCGCGGGCGACGGCGTGCGCAGGCTCGAGAAGGGCGTGGCGCTCGAGGCGAGGACGCTCGCGGAGGCGGTCGCGAGCGCGATCCCGTCGCGCGCCGCGGCGCCAGCCGCGACGGCGGCGCCACTCGCGGCGCCCACCGCGACGGCGCCGCGCCCCGCCGACGCGGCCGCCGTTGGTCCCGAGCCCGCCGGCGTTCCCTCTGCGTCGCCGCCGAGGCGGCGACACCCGCATTCGCGCAAGCCGTACGTCAAATTCGACTGATGGCGGCACGCGCGCAGCCTCGCTGCGCGCCGCAGACGCGGTCGCCCTGGGCCGACTCTTCGCACCGCCCCCCGCACGGCCCACGCAGCCCACGCAGCCCACGTGGATAGACAGCGGCGTCCGAACGCGAATTGCGCCGAGAGTCGCTGTACGAGGCGGAGGCTAACGTGTAACTTCGCCGCGCACCGATGGATCCCCGGGAGATGGACACGCTCATCCAGCGCCTCGTCACGAATCCACATGACGCGGAAGCCCTGGCGTATGCGCACCGAGCCGGGGAGCAGGACCCGCGATCGTACGCGATGCTGCTCGAGCGCGTCGGCAGCTCCACCGCGGATCCGTCGTACGCCGCGCACTGGCTCAGCGAGGCCGCGAACGTGTGGTCCACCACGATCGGCGACGCGCACCACGCCGCGCGCACGCTCATGATCGCCATCGACAAGGACCCGACGCAGCGGACGGCGGCGGAGCGGCTCGCGCAGCTCTACCGCGACAAGGGCGATCAGAAGGCGCTCGTCGCGCTGCTGGAGCGGCTCGTCAAGGCGCTCACGCCGCTGCTCTTCGAGCGGCCCGAGGTGCGCGCGCAGGTCTCGACCCTGCACGAGGAGCTCGGGAGGCTCTGGAGCGAGCCGCCGCTCTCGCGGCCGGAGCGCGCCCTCGAGAACTGGCGCCGCCTCGCGGAGCTCGACCCGCACAACGTGTACGCCATCTACGCCGCGCGCGAGATGCTGAAGGCCCAGCAGCAGTACACCGAGGCGATCCCGTACTTCGCGATGGAGCAGGCGCTCATCGACGATCCGGACCGGCGGCTCGCCCTCCTGCGCGACGAGGCCGACATCCGGCGCCGCGCCGGCGATCTCGCGGGCTCCACGGTCGCGCTGCGGAACGCGCGCGCGTTCCTGCCGCACGACGTGGGGCTGATCCAGGCGCTCGGCGTCGCCATCGTCGATCGCATCGAGGCCGGCGAGCCGGTGCCGCAGCCGGAGCGCGACGAGGCAGCGGAGCTCTTCGTGGCGCTCGCGGAGATGTACGACGGGGACTACGGCTACTCGTACTCGGTGTACGCGCTCCGCGCGGCGCCGGGGCACGACCGCGCGATGCAGCTCGCCGATCACTACGCGAAGCAGCTCGGCCGCACCGCCGAGCTCCGCCCGCGCTACCTCGCCTACCTCCAGGTGAACCCGGCCGGGTTCATGGCCGCCGAGGCGCGCAAGCGGGTCTCGGTGCTGCCGCCCCCGCCGCGGCTCCCGTCGGTGCCGCCGCCCGCGGGCGCGGCCGTCGCCTCCTCGAGCGCGCCGTCGGTCCCGCCGGGCTCGGGCGCCGTGCCTCCGCGCCGACCGTCGGCGCCGCCCTCCGGCATCGCCGCGTCTCCGGCCGTCGCGGCGATCCCGGCGGAGCGGGGTGAGCCCGCGGTGGCCGCGTTCGCGCCGGCCTCCTCGCTCGCTGCCCCGCCCGACGCGCCGGCCTCGCACGCGGACGCCGCCTCGGCGCCGTCCGCGCCCAGCTCCGCGGCGCCGCCCGAGGCCGGCGGCGGCTCTGCCCTGCCGGAGGCGCCGCAGCCCCCGAGCGAGGAGCAGGCCGAGCTCCGCAGGCCGCAGCCGCTCGCCAGGCTCCGCGAGGTGCTCAAGGCCGATCCGGCCAACCCGGACGCGCTCGCGCAGGCGGAGGAGCAGCTCCGTCAGAAGCGGAGCTTCGCCGAGCTGCGGGATGTCCTGCTCGCGGCGGCGCGCGTGCCCACGGCGCCCGTCGAGCGCAGAAAGGCGCAGCTGCGCGACGTCGCGGGGCTGTGCGAGTCGCAGCTGCGCGACGTCGACACGGCGGTGCAGGCCTGGAAGCTGCTCTCCGAGCTCGATCCCGGCGACGCGCAGGCGCAGGCCGAGCTGCGGCGGCTGCTCGAGCGGAGCTCCCGCTGGGACGACCTCGCCGCGCTCCTGGAGCTGGAGGCCGCGGCGACGCCCGACGTCGCGCAGAAGATCGAGATCGAGAAGAAGCTCGTCTCGCTCCACGAGCAGAAGCGCCGCGACCCGATCGCGGCAGCTGAAGCGTGGGTGCGCGTCGCGGGCCTGTCGCCCGAGGACAACACGGCGATCCAGGCCGCCGTCAAGCTCTTCGAGCGGGGCGAGCGGTTCGACCTGGCGGCGCGCGTCCTCACGGACGCGGCCTCTCGCTTCCAGGACAAGCTGACCCGCGTCCCGCTCCTCCAGAAGCTCGGCGAGCTCAGGATGAGGCTCGGCGAGCCGGGCGCCGCGGGCGACGCGTTCAGCCAGGCGGCCGAGCTCTTGCGGCAGCCGAAGCTGTGGGAGCTCGCGGAGAAGGCGTACGTCGCCGCGGGCCGGCTCGTCGAGGCGGCCAGGGCGCTCTGCGAGCGGGCGCTGCTCGCGGACCGCAAGGCGCGGCCGGCGCTCTTCGTCCAGGCCGCGGAGCTGCTCCTCAGCGCGGGCGACGTCGAGGGCGCGCTCGACCGGGTCGAGCGCGCGATCGAGATCGATCCGGTGAGCGACGCCGCCGCCCCCGCGATCGAGGACCTCTACCGGCGCACGAACCGGCTGCCCGAGCTCGTGCGGTTCTTGCTGAGCCGGGCCGAGCTGCTCGGCGACAGGGCGCAGCGCGTCGCGTCGCGGCGGGCCGCGGCGGCAGCGCAGCGCGAGCTCGGCGACCGCGACGGGGAGCGCGCGACGCTCGCGCTCCTGCTCACCGACGGCGACGACGCCGAGGCGCTCGCGCGGCTCGCCGAGGACGCCAGCGAGCGCGGCGATCACCAGCAGGGCGCGGAGCTGCTCCGCAGGCTCAGCGAGGTCACGGACAGCCACCCCGGCAAGATCTCGCTCGCCCTGCGCCAGGCGCGCATGCTCGCGGAGGGCTCTGGCGACGTGGAGGGGGCGATCGCGCGCTACGAGTCGATCGTGGCGACGCTCGATCCGGAGAACCGGATCGCGCTCCGGGCGATCGCCGAGCTGGAGGAGCAGCGCGGCAACCTGAGGGGCGTCGCCGGCGCGCTCGAGCGCGAGCTCGCGCTCGTGCACGGCCCCGAGCAGCTCGACCTCGCGCAGCGGCTCGCGGCGCTGTACGAGGGGCCGCTCGACGACCCGCACGGCGCCGTCAGGGCGCTCGAGATCGTCCACGCCGCCGAGCCGGACGACCTCGACGCTGTCGCGCGGCTCCAGCGGCTCGCCGAGCGGCTGAACGACTGGCCGAAGGTCGCGCGCCTCATGGCGACGCTGATCGAGGTGGAGGGGGACGAGGACGAGGCGTCGAAGATGACCCGCCGCCTCGCCGAGGTCCTGGATCAGGCGCTCGGCCGGAGCGACGAGGCGCTGTCCCTCCTGGAGCGGCTCGCCGACCAGGGCGACGAGGCGTGCCGGGAAGCGTACGTCGCGCTCGGCGATCGGCTCGGGTGGAAGGGGGTCGTCGCGACCAAGCTGGTCGCCTGGAACGAGTCGCTCGCGCGCGCCGGGCGCGATGTCGCGCTGCGCGGCGCCTTCGAGCGTTTCGTGGAGGTCGGCCGCCCCCGCGACGCCGCGCGCGTGGGGATGGAGCTCGCGCGCTCGCGCAACGCCGACGCCGACCTCGCGGAGAAGCTCGAGGCGATCGCGGTCGAGCTCCAGGATCGCGAGGCCCTCACGGTCGCGCACGAGCTCCGCGCGCGGGATGTCACGGGCCCGGCTCGCGCGGTCGAGCTCGTGCGGCAGGCCGAGGTCCGGGTGTCGGTGGGCTTCGACCCGCTGGAGGCCATCCACCACGGCGAGGGCGCGCTGGCGAGCGTGCCGACCGCCGAGGTCGAGCCGCTGCTCGTGCGGCTCGCGGCGCTGGCCGGGGCGCCCGGCCTCATCATCGATCTGTTCGAGCGCCAGGTGAGCCGGTGCCGCACCCCGGCCGATCGCTTCGCGGCGCTCGCCCGCGCCGCCGAGATCGCCTGCGAGCGTGGCGCCATCGATCGGGCGAGGAGCTTCTTCGAGCTGGCGCTCGGCGGCGGCGTCCAGGAGGAGGCGATCGCCTCCCTCGAGCGGGTGGCGCGGGACGGCGACGAGCGCTCCGGGTCGACCGCGCTGCGCACCATCCTCGCGGAGGCGCTCGCGGCCGGCGGCCAGGGCTCCCGCGACGGCGGCCGCACCCGGGCGGCGCTGCTGCGCCGCGCGGCCGCGATCGTCCACCAGGATCTCGGCGACGTAGACCGCGCCTTCGGCTGGCTTGGCGACGCCGTGCTCGCGCACGTCGACGACGCGTCGCTCGACGCGCTCGAGGCCCTCGGGCGCGAGGTGGGCGACCCGCACCGCGTGGGCGCGACGCTGAACCGCGCGCTCGACGAGGTGTTCGACGGCCCGCTCGTGCGCAAGCTCCTCCAGCGGCGGGCCAGGCTGCGGCGCGACGTGCTCGGCGACCGGCAGGGCGCCGCGGCGGACCTGAAGAAGCTCCACGACCTGTCGCCCTCGGATCAGGACGTGATGAACGAGCTCTCGGGCCTCCTGCAGGATCTCGGCGACCACCGGGGCATGATCCAGCTGTACGAGGACCAGATCCTCCGCGGCCGCGATCCGGCGCAGCGGGCGGAGCTCGCGCGCAAGGTGGCGCGCGTCTGGGAGGAGGAGCTCGGCGAGGCGCGGGAGGCGGCGGACGCCTGGCGCCGCGTCCTCCGCATGAAGGCGGGAGATCCGGACGCGACCGCGGGCCTCGAGCGCGCGAAGTCCGGGAATCTCAAGCGCACCCCGCCGCCGCCCATGCTGCCGACCAGGCCGCCGGGCCCGCCGCTGACCGAGCCGCCGCTCGCGCCGCGGGTGCCGACCTTCGAGGCGCTCGGCGCGGAGGCCGCGCTCGCCAATGGCCATGCAGGCGCGGGGACGCACGCCGGCGCCGAGGCGCCGCAGGACGAGCTCGCCGGGCTCGTCGAGGAGGCGCCGCAGGCCGGAGCGGAGCCGCCGCAGGTCGAGGCGGGGCCGCTGCACATCGAGGCGGGGCTGCCGCAGGTCGAGGCGGGGCTGCTGCAGGTCGAGGCGGGGCTGCTGCACATCGAGGCGGGGCTGCCGCAGGTCGAGGCGGGGCCGCTGCACATCGAGGCGGAGCCGCCGCAGGTCGAGGCGGGGTCGCCGCAGGCCGGCGCGGAGCCGCTGCAGGTCGAGGCGGGGCTGCCGCAGGTCGAGGCGGAGCCGCCGCACGTCGAGGCGTACGGCGACGCGTCGCTTGGCGCCCTGACGGACGAGGGGAGCGACGCAGTCGATGTGGCGCTGGATGCCGGGCAGGAGCTCCATCCGGAGGACTCCGGCCACGTTGAACCGGCTGAGCCTGCAGGGGCGGAGGCCGCGCCAACGCAGCTGCCCGAGGTCGATGGCCTCGCGACGCCGCCGGCGCGCGACGGGCTCGATGAAGATGAAGGGGAGACCCACCCGGTGGTGGCTGTCAATCCACGTTATGCCGCCGCGCCGCCCGTCTCTTCCGGCGGGTATCCGCAGTCCGTGGCGCCGCAGCAGCCGCTCGCGACGCCTCCCCGTCCTCCCACCATCGCGCCGCCTCGTCCCGTGCCGCCGCCGGCTGGGGGGTTCGCTCCCCGCTCGGTCATCCCGCCCGCGCCGCCGCCGCTGCCTGTCTCCGACGAGGTCGACGTCAACGCCGATGAAGACGTGGAGTTTCTCGACGACGACTCCGGTGCTCCCTAGCCCCGCCCGCCAGCGACAGCGCATCGAACGCGCGGAGGCGCCGCGCACCAGCGAGATCGTGAGCCGCGGAGGCGCAGCGGAGGCATGCCTCCTCGGGTGATCCTCCCCCCGGCGCTCCGGCCGGGCGACACGATCGCCGTGATCGCCCCCTCCAGCCCGTTCGAGCGCGTCCTCGCGTGGGTCGGCATCGGCTGGCTCGCCCAGCGCTACCGCGTGCTCTTCGACACGGGAGGCGGCCCGCCGCTCGCCGGCGACAGCCGCGGAGGCGGGGCGCCATCGCTCTCGGCGCCTTCCAGCCGTGGGCTGTTCGCGCGGACCGGCTACCTCGCCGGCAGCGACGCGCGGCGGAGGGACGAGCTCGTCCACGCGCTCTCGCACCCCGACGTGCGCGCGATCTTCGCGGCCCGCGGCGGCTACGGCGCGAACCGGTTCGTCCACCGGCTCGACTGGACCACCCTCGCGAAGGAGCCTCGCTGGATCGTCGGCTTCTCCGACATCACCGCGCTCCACGTCGAGGCCGCGCGCGCAGGCGTCGCGTCGCTCCACGGCGCCCACGTCGCCGCCCTCGGGCGGGGCGACGCCCACGCCCGCGCCGCGCTGCTCCGCGCCCTCGAGGACCCGGCGGGCGAGCGCCGCTTCGGCGGCCTGACCGCGCTGCGCGCCGGCGCCGCCGAGGGGCCGCTCTTCGGCGGCAACCTGGCCCTGCTCCACGCCTGCGCCGCGGCCGGCCGCCTCCGGGTGCCGGAGGGGTGCGTCCTCCTGCTCGAGGACGTCACCGAGCGGCCCTACCGCATCGATCGCATGCTCGCGACGCTGGAGGTCGGCGGCCACCTCGCGCAAGCCGCGGCGGTGGTCCTCGGCGACTTCGACCAATGCGACCCCGGCCCTGACGGCGTCACGGTGGGCGAGGTCCTCCGCGACCGGCTGCTCCCGCTGGGCGTCCCCGTCGTCGCCGGTTTGCCGATCGGCCACGGCCTCCGCAACGAGCCTGCCATCCTCGGCGGCCACGCGCGCGTCCTCTCGCCCGGCCCCGAGGCCGTGGTCACGCTCGCTGGCGCCTGAGGACCCGGCGCCGCGTGGCCATCCCCCGGCCGCGCGCTCACCGCGCGCTCACCGCGCGCTCACCGCGCGCTCACCAGAAGACGCTCTTCCGCTCCTTCAGCCCGCGGTTCAGCATCGACTGGATCCGCCCCTTCACGAGGGACACCTTCTCCTGGATCACCGCGTCGTCGTCGTCGGGGTCGCCGCGGAACGTCATCGGCTCGCCGAAGTAGATCCGGTACTTGGTCGGCAGCGGCAGCTGCCCGCCGGGGAGCAGCAGCTGGGGGATGACCGGGAACGTCGGCATCCCGAGCGCCTTCGAGACCGACTCGAGGTTGCCGAGCGAGATGTACTGCTCCTCGCCCCCGATGACCGCGATCGGCACGATCGGCGTGTCGGTCTCGAGCGCGAGCCGCATGAACCCGAGCCCGAAGTCGAGCAGCTGGTAGCGGCTGGAGAACCCCTTCGAGATCCCGCGCGTCCCCTCCGGGAACACCAGGATCGCCGCGCCCATGTCGAGCAGCCGCCGCGCGTTCTCGGGCACGCCGACCACCTGGCCCACGCGCGAGAAGAACGTCGCCACGAACGGAAGGGTCTGCGTCCACTTCTCGACCATGCTCCGCATCACGCGCGGCGGCTCCGCGTCGAGGAACATCGAGGCCGCGATGAGCAGGCCGTCGAACGGGAGCTGGCCGGAGTGGTTGGCGACCAGCAGCACCCGGCCGGTCGGGACGCGATCGATGCCGAACACCTCGGTCCGGAAGTAGAAGCGGTGGAAGAACGCGGCGACGCCGATCGCGTACTTCGCCCACGCCCGGTCGAGCCCGAACGGGTCGACGCCGTCCGCGGCGTGCGGCAGCGCGACCCGGCGCAGCCGGTCCTCGAAGTCCTGACCGAGCAGCCGGATCGTGGCGTCGTCGAGCGTGCCGCGAACGCTGTCGACCCCGAGCCGCGCGAGCGGCAGCGCGCTGCGCGTGGCGAAGTGGCTCAGCCTGGCGAGCGTCGTTCTGCCGCGCATGGGCGCAGGACCATACCAAAACTCCCGTGCGCCTGCACAGGCAGGAAGGGCTTGACCACCGGGCCCTCGAAAGCGACCGTCGAGCCGATGAGCGAACGAATGCTCGGTCGAGCCCGCCGCCCCGGCTCGGACGCCGATCCGTCCCTCCGGCCCGTCCTCATCACCGGCATCTGCGGGCGTCTCGGACGGCGTCTCGCGCGGCGCCTGCACCGCGACCAGCGCGTGATCGGCGTGGACAGGCGCGCCTTCGAGGGGCGCCCCAAGGACATCGAGCACCACCAGATCGACATCCGCCGCAAGAAGACCCAGGACATCTTCCGCCAGGAGCAGCTCGCCGCGGTCGTCCACCTCGGGGTCATGCACGATCCGCGCGTGAGCCAGATGGAGCACCACAGCTGGAACCTCGCGGGGTTCCAGCGGCTGCTCGAGTTCGTCGCGCAGTACGACGTGCCCAAGCTCATCGTGCTGTCGAGCGCGAACGCCTACGGCCCGCGCCCCGACAACCCGCAGTTCATCACCGAGGACGCCCCGCTGCTCGGCGGCGCGTCGTTCAGCGAGATCCGCGACCTCATCGAGGTCGACATGCTCGCGCAGTCGTTCTTCTGGAAGCACCCGCAGACCGAGACGGTCATCCTCAGGCCCGTCCACATCCTCGGCTCGGTGCGGAACGCGCCGTCGAACTACCTCCGGCTCAACGTGATCCCGACGCTCCTCGGTTTCGATCCGATGGTGCAGGTCATCCACCAGGACGACGTGGTCTCCGCGATCGTCGCGGCGCTCCGGCCCGGCGTGCGCGGGATCTTCAACCTCGCGGGGCCGGCGCCGCTGCCGCTCTCGCGCATCATCGAGCTGACGGGGCGCACGCGCGCGGCGATCCCCCACTTCGTCATGCAGACGATCATCCCGCGGCTGTGGCGCTTCAGGGCGACCTCGTTCCCGGCCCCCGAGCTCGATCACATCCGGTACGTGTGCATGGTCGACGACCGGCGGGCGCGCGACATCCTCGGCCACGAGCACCAGCACGACATCCAGGAGACCGTCCAGGCGGTCGACGACATCACCTGAAGGCGTCCATGAAGCGATCGACCCGGATCGAGCGGCTCGTCGACTACTACGAGGACTTCGCGCCCGACTACGTCTCCACGTGGAAGGACATCCAGCACTACGAGAAGCCCGTCCGCGCGTTCCTGCGCGAGACGGTCGCCGAGGGGGCCCGCGTGCTCGACGCGGGCTGCGGGCCGGGCCACCTCACCCGCGATCTCCCGCCGTCCGTCGACGTCGTGGGCTTCGACATCGCCGAGGGCATGCTCGAGATCGCGCGCAAGAAGCGGCCCCAGGGCGCCTACCACCGGCACGATTACCACCTGCCGATCCCGCGCTCGTGGGGGCGGTTCGACGTCGCCCTCGCGCTCGGCACGCTCGAGTTCTGCGACGATCTCCCGCTCGTCCTGAAGAACCTCGCCGGCGCGCTGCGAGCCGGCGGGCGCATGCTGGTGAGCATCGTCGAGCGGAGGCCCCACCTCCGGATGCACGAGCGCGCCGCGCGCCCGCTCTCCGACGTCGAGCTGTCGGGCGTGAGCATGTATCTTTACACCTTCGCCGAGCAGACCGACGCCATCCTGCGCGCGGGCCTGCTCCCGCGCAGCTACCGGCTCCACCCGGGCTGGCGGCACACCGAGTACGACGTCGACGTGCTCTACGCGCTCTGGGATCTCGAGACCCCGCGAAGCAGCCGATGATGCGGCAGGGACGTCGCGCGAGTCTTTCCGCGCCCCGCCGTCCGGGGTAGAGGAGAGCGACGGTTCCATGGAAGTGAAGCTCGGGGGCACCTTCCTGACCTGCGCGATGGGGCCGCTGCACCACGCGGGTACGTGCATCCAGGCCAGCAGGGTGCCCGAGGGGCTCCGCGAGCTCGCTCCGGAGGGGCTCCTCGGCGGCTTCCAGCGCGGCGTCGACCAGGCGGCGAAGCTCGCCGGCGTCCGCAGGGAAGACGTCGAGCGCCTGCTCCCCATGGGCGAGGTGCGCGAGGCGGTCGAGCGGCTCGCGGAGAGCCAGCCCGAAGCCCTGATCGCCTGGGACGTCTACGCGGGGCGCATCGGCGGGCTGCTCCAGGGGGTCGCCGAGGTGACGGACCACGGGCACGCCCCCGACGCGAGCCTCTGCCTCGAGCGGCTCGCGAACAAGGTCCGGCGCGATCCCCCTTTCTCGGAGCCGCTCCAGGCGCTCGCCGAGGACATCGCGTACTGGCAGAAGATGATCGGCCGCTGCCGCAAGCTGCTCGACGAGAGCGGCGGCGGCGCGCTGGCCAGGGCATACCGCCGCCGCCAGGTCCGCAAGCTGGCCACGATCGTGGCGTCGGCGCTCGTCATCGTCGCCGCGCTGTCGGTGATCGTGCGGGTCCGAACCGCCCGCGCGCGGGTCGACGCGCTCCTCGCGCGCGCGGAGGTGTGCGCTGTCCGCGACATCGCGCCCGACGACGTCGCGCGGGCGACGAGCGAGCAGCAGCGGCGCGTCGCCGCGCGGATCGAGGAGTGCGCCGCGGCGCAGGCGCGCGAGGCGGCCGAGCGCGAGGAGCGGCTGCGCGCCGAGGAGAAGGCCCGCGAGGAGGAGCGGCGGCGCGCGGAGCGCGACGAGCGGTGCGCCGCGCTCGCCGTGCGGTTCAAGGCGGGGGCGTTCTCGGACGACGACGGCGCGCTCGCCGGCGTGCAAGGCGGTCTGATCCGGCGGATCGCGCAGCGGAGGCTCACCGCCGCCGACGTCGGGCCGACCGGCCCTGCCTTGCCGTGCGAGGGCGCGCGCGGCGGCGACGCGCTGCGCGCGGCGTTCGTCGACGCGCTCGTCGCCTCGGCGTGGACGTGGGCGCCGGCCGCCGATCCCGGCCCGCGGCTCGGCGAGCTGCTCTCCGCGCGACGCGCGGAGCTGCCCGAGCGCGCGCGGACGATGCTCTCTGGCCGCGCCGTGCACGAGTCCAAGCGGGCCATCGTCTCGGGCGATCCGGCCGCGCTCGGGCGGGCCTCGCGCCTGTGCGCGCTCACGGCCGCGCTCGAGATCCCGAGCGGCTCCGCGTGCGCGGCCTTGGCGAGGCTGGCCGCCAAGCCGTCGCCCTGAGCTCGACGTGGACACGGCTGCCCGATGTCACGCAGCCGTGCCCAGATCGATACCAGGGCCGCACGAGAGCGCTCCCCGACGGGGTTGCCGTCGCGCGGCGCCGTGCGCGCGGCGACGGACGTCGCGCGCGCGGCGCGAGCCCGGGGACCCGCTGGAACGAAGGGTCTGTGGTGGGGTGGTTCGAGCGAGATCGGCCCGCGGCCCGGGCCGCGCGATCGATCGCCGGAGAGGGCCTACCCCGGGCGCCGCGCGCCGCGCCGCGCCCGGGAGGCCGTGGGGGTGACTACTTGAGCGCGGGGACCGTCTGCGAGTCGAGCACGCAGACGAGCATCGTGGGATCGCACTTCACCTTGAGATCCTCGGAGATGCCGGAGGCTACCGGGATGAAGTAAGGCGACTCCGGATCCGGGGTGTTGTCGCAGAGCTTGTCCTCGGGCTCGCCGGTCGGGACGATCTCCTTCACCACGTTTCCTTCCTCATCCAGCACCGGCTCTTCGGTCTCAGGATCGATCACGTCCTGCTCGACGTACTTCTCGCAGCCGACCTGGGGCCAGAGCCCGACGACCCTGTACTTCGCGGTGCAGGTCCCCTCGGTGTAGGTGAGGTCGGCCTGGAACGTATTCCCCAGGTTCGCGGCCGTCACATACACCTGCAGGTTGCTCCACTCGTACCTGAGAGAGCGCCCCTCAGCCGGCTCGCCACCGCCCGCTCCGCCGCCGCCGGCCTCGCCGCCGCCAGCTCCGCCTTCGCCGCCGCCAGCTCCGCCAGCGCCGCCGGCCTCGCCGCCAGCTCCGCCAGCGCCACCGGCCTCGCCGCCAGCGCCGCCTTCGCCGCCGCCAGCTCCGCCAGCGCCACCGGCCTCGCCGCCAGCGCCGCCTTCGCCGCCGGCTCCACCAGCGCCGCCGGCCTCGCCGCCCGCTCCGCCGGCCCCGCCTTGGCCGCCGCCGCCTTCGCCCTCGGGCGGGACGAGCAGCACCTCGGCAGGCGAGAGGGTCGAGGCCCTGCAGATGTCGCTGTCGTCCGGCTCGATCGACTCGAACGTTCCGATGGCGTACGTCTTTCGATCAGGGCTCTCCGCGATCGTCTCGCCTCCGGCGGTCCACACCTCGCGATCCACCTGGAGGCCGACGAGCTTCGTGCTCCTGTCGGGATAGCCTCCCGCGTTCGGGTTGTACACCTGCAGCCCGACGGTCAACCCCTCCACCTGGCCGCAGGGGCTATCGGCGTCCCCGTCTTGCAGGAAGAACTTCGTGGCGAACGGGTAGACGGCGGCGTTGCCGACGGTGCATTCGGGCTTGGGTTGCGAGCAGCCGGGAGACGCGGCCGCCGCGACCGCGGCGAGCCCCGCCAACCAACCAAGCAATCGGATCTTCATCGCTTGTTTCCTTTCGCGAGCGCGCCGCGCCTAGAACGTGACCCGCGCGCCGAAGCGGAACTGCCGGGGCGCCTGGTACTTCGTCGGCTTGCCGAAGTTCGGGTTCTTGTCGACGCTCCCGTCGAAGTCCTCGCCATCCAGCGTCTTCAGGCAGGTCGCGCCGTCGGGCCCCTCGAGGTCGCTGAGCTCCTTGTTGCGGCACCCGCGCACGTCCACGTACTGCCGCGTGTAGCGCTGATCCACCTGCGTCACCGCCTGGAAGTTGAAGAGGTTGAAGATGTCCATCGTGACGGTGAGATCGCTGTCCTTCGAGAGCTTCACCGAGTAGCCGACGCGGCCGTCGACGTTGTGGACCCAGGGCAGCCGCTCCCCGGAGCCGCGGGGCAGGATGAAGGCCTCGTCGGCGCCGTAGAGGGCGTGCGCGCCCCAGAAGTCCGTGGGGCCGCCGGAGCGGGACCGGTAGGTGAGGCCGGCGTCGATGATCATGTCGTTCCGGATCGGGAACGACTTCGCCCCGTAGACCTTGATCTCGTGCCGGCTGTCGCCCGGCAGATAGCCCTCGCGGTTGTCGAGCAGCGAGCTCAGATCGAACTCCGAGGTGATGTTCGGGTCGAGCTGGTCGGTCTCCGGGCGGAAGAGGCCCGCGTAGTTGCCGCGCAGGAACGAGAGCGTGTAGCTCACCTGGGCGAGCCACAGATCGGCGAACGCCTTCTGGAAATAGAGCGTCACGGCGTCGTAGTTGCGCGTCGCCTCGGGGAAGTCCTTGGCGATGCCCTTGCCGGGGTTGCCGAGGAAGTACGTGCTGCCCTCGTCGCGGCTCATGTCCTCGATGACGTTGCTCAGCCAGCGCTTCGTGTACATCGCCCCGACCCGCCCGTTCTCGATGATCTCGTACTCGCCGCCGAGCACCAGCTCGTCCGAGGACTGCGGGCTAATGTCCGGATCCACCGGCGTCTTGCCGGTGCCGGTCGGCGTCCAGACCGTGTTCGGATCGTAGCTCGCGGGCCCCTGTCCTTCCGCCTGCGCGAGCTGGGTGCCCTCGATCCGGTTCTCGTCGTTCTGGCACTGGCCCGGCCCGCTGCCCGTCGCGTCCTCCAGGTCGGTCGGGTCGCACCCCGTCGCGTCGCCGTTGAGCGCCGCCCGGTGGAACGCACGGACCTGCCGCTCGTCGCCGAAGGCGCGATCGACGAGGTCGAGCGGCACGCTCTCGTAGTAGCGCGCGTAGTTCGCGAAGATCTTGGACTTGCCCTGCTGCGTGACGTCGTAGACGGCGCCCACGCGCGGCGACCACTGGTTCGGCAGCGCCATGCCGAGCTTGCCGTTGTCGTCGAACAGGTACTGGCCGTCGTAGCGGACGCCCACGTTCAGCGTCACCTTGTCGAGGATGCTCCAGCTATCCTGGACGAACGCGCCGAGCGTCGTCGAGACCGACGACACCGACGTGCTGGGCTGGAGCACGTAGTCGCCGACCTCGGGGCCCGTCAGGAAGCCGAGCTGCCGGCCGTCCTCGAAGTACAGGCCGCTCGGGCTCTCCGTGTAGGAGACGAGGCCCGGGTACGCCTTCTCGTGATTGTACAACATGACCTCGCCGTCGATCCCGCCCTTGACGACGTGGTGGCCGAGGCCCTCGAAGATGCTCGTCACCATCGCCTTGAGCTGCAGCCGATCCTGCAGCGAGTCCTCGACGAAGTTGGGGCCGCCCTCGGTGTACGTGCGCACCTGGCACGGGACGCGGTGGACCATGATGGGGTTGCCATCCGCGTCGACGCGCGGCCGCCCTTCAGCGTCGAGGTCCTGCACGTCGCTCTGGCGGCACATCTCCATCGCCGCGGGCGAGATCGCCTCGAACTCCTCGATCGAGTGCCGCCGCGGCCTGGTCCTCGTCCAGATCAAATTGGACACGCCCGCGAGGCCGCGGCTCGAGCCGATCTCCGAGTCGTCCGGCGGCAGCCGTGCGTTGCGCTGGTGGTGCCAGCCGAGCGTCGCGTCGAGCAGCAGGGTCTTGTTGTTGAACGCCGACGCCCACTTCAGGGCGACGTCGGTCGACGACGACACGAACTTGAGCGCGAGCCCGTTGTACGTGCCGACGAGGTTGGGGATATCCATGATGCCTACCTGCGGGTCGTACGAGTACGTGCCCTGGCCGCCCGAGCTGGACGGCGCGCCGTAGACCGACAGCACGAGGTTGTGGTCCGGGCTGACCTGGTAGGTCAGCTTGCCCAGGTACTGGATCGTCCGCTCCTCGCCGCGGAAGTAGCGCGTCGAGCCCGGGAGGGGGTCGGCGATGTTGAACCCCGTCTCGGGGTCCACGACCGGACGCGGGCTGTCGCCCTCGTACCGCGTCGCGAACAGGGTGCGCTCCCGCTCCAGGCTCGAGAACGCGAGATCGAGGCCGCCGTAGAACCAGAGCTTGTCCTTCAGGACCGGGCCGCCGACCTCGAAGCCGTAGTCGCGGATCGCGAGGATACGGTCGTCGGTCTGGACGGTCTCGCCCTGCCGCCGCACCTTCGTGCCCTCGGCCTCGAGGAAGCCGGGGACGACGTTGAAGAAGACCGAGCCGTGGAACTCGTTGCCGCCGCTCTTGGTCACGACGTCGAGCACGCCGCCGGTCGCGCGGCCGAACTCGGGCATGTACCCGCCGGTGACCACGTTCACCTCTTTGATGAACTCCATGGTGAGCGGCGTGCCGACGATCCCGTACGCGGGATCGTTCACGGATAGTCCGTCGATCACGTACTGATTCTCGGGCGAGGATGTGCCCGCGATCGACGTGCCGAACTCATCGCTCTTCGCGCCGGGGGTGACCGCGGCGATCGACTCGAACGAGCGCGACGCCGTGCCCTTTCCGCCGGGCGGGGCCACGGCGATGCGCCGCGTGAAGTCCTGTGTGATGTTCTGCCCCACGGTGCTCGACCCGACGTCGACCGTCGGCGCGCGGCCGACGACGACGATCTCCTCCGCCTTGAGCGCCTCGGGGAGGAGCTCGACGTTGACGCGGATGGTCGTCCCGCTGCGGATCGTGATCCCGCCTCGTCCGTACGGCTTATACGATTCCTTTTCCAGCCTCAGTGTGTAGTCGCCCGGCGGCAGGTTCGGGATACGGTACTGCCCGGTGCCGTCGGTGACGACCAGCTGCTCTCCTTGGAGCGCCGGCGAGGTCGCCGTCACGACCACATCGGCCACCGGCGCCTTGCTCGACGCGTCGGTCACCCGCCCGAGCAGAACGCTGTTGCCCGTCTGCGCGAGCGCTGGGCCCGCGGTCAACAAAGTCATGGCGAGCAGCAGCGCCGCCGCCCACAGCCTTAACGGCGCACGTAGTAAGCGC
Organism: Sorangium sp. So ce1153; assembly: GCF_051521595.1. Classification (NCBI taxonomy): domain Bacteria; kingdom Pseudomonadati; phylum Myxococcota; order Polyangiales; family Polyangiaceae; genus Sorangium; species Sorangium sp. So ce1153. The sequence continues at coordinate 7,376,753 of NZ_CP150361.1, read as the reverse complement.
GCTCCGTGTTTCATCCTCTTTTCGAGAAACTTCACGGAATTCCCTCCAGGAGTGTAGGGCCCTCGAGTCCCTCCTCACCCTAGACAGGAATCGCGCGAGACAATAGACTTTTTTGTAGTACTCGCTCGCTTGTACACTCCGGGTAGGCGCGGCGCGCTTCCATACGTCGCGGCTCATGACGTTGATCGGCTCGAGGTCTAGGAGTTACGACCCCTTATGTTCGACTCGGTACTAGGTCGTGCCACCGCAACGCAGGGGCGTCTCGGGACGGGCGCAGTGCTCTCCTTCGTCGCGCACGCGGCGATCGCCGGCGCGCTGATCTGGCAGGCCACGCGCCCTCGAGACGAGAAGCCGAAGGACGTGGAGGTCACCTTCTTCGCGCCGGCGCCGCCTCCGCCGCCGCCGCCCCCGCCGCCGCCCCCGCCGGGCGGCGGCGCGAAGCGCCCGAAGGTGGAGCAGCGGATCGAGCAGCCGAAGCCTGTCAAGACGCCTGACACCATCTACGACATGCCGGAGAAGCCCAAGGCCAAGGCGCCTGAGCCCGAGCCGACCCAGGCGGAGGCGCCGGAGCAGCCTGGCGGCGTGGAGGGGGGAGTCGAGGGCGGCGTTCAAGGGGGGACCGTCGGCGGCACGGTCGGCGGGGAGATCGGGGGGAAGCTGGGCGGCCAGCTCGGCGGTCAGCTGGGCAGCACGGCGCCGCCGCAAAACGTGGTGCTGCCGTTCGGCGCCGGGATGAACCGGCCGACCATGCTCTCGGGGCGAGATCCGCAGTACACGCGCGAGGCGCTCGCCGCGCGGGTGGAGGGGCTCGCGATTGTCAAGTGCGTCATCAAGGTCGACGGCACCCTGACCAACTGCCGGATGGTCAAGTCACTCCCCCACATGGATCGGGCGATCCTCGATGCGCTCTCGGGGCGCCGCTACACCCCCGTGATGTTCCAGGGGCGCCCGGTCTCGGTGGACTACGTGTTCAACATCCGGCTCAAGCTCCCTTGACCGCCGGGGGTGTTGTTGAACGGGCGGGGCACGTAGTAGAGAAGGGCACGGGGTAGGTTCGCTCTGCGGTATTGTCGAGTTCGCTGCGGCGTCCAGAGGCGCTGTTCCAGCATAGCTAAAACCATCACGACACCATGGAGCGCCAGGAGGCGCGAGCGAGACGATGCAATTCACGTTGATTGAGCTCTGGGGCCACATGGGCATCTTCGCGAAGCTGATTGTCTTCGCGCTGGCCGTCATGTCGGTCTCGTCGTTGGTCGTCTTCGGCGAGCGCCTCGTCGTGTCGCTCAAATCGCGCGCCGCCTCCCGCGAGTTCGCGCAGCGGGTGGGCCCGCTGCTCGCGCGGGGCGAGTTCGAGGGCGCCCGGACCGCGGCCAAGCCCAAGGAGGAGATCGGCTACCTCGGGCGCGTGATCGGCGCCGGGATCGCAGCCTACACGTCGAGCGCCCCCGCCCGGCTCCCGGCGCACGGACACGAGCGCGACGGCGTCTTCGAGTCGGTCTCGCGGGCGCTCGAGCGGCAGGCGCAGCGCGAGGTGCTCAGCCTGAAGCGCGGTTACGGGCTCCTCGCCACGGTCGGCTCCACGGCGCCGTTCGTCGGTCTGCTGGGGACGGTCATGGGTATTGTGACTGCATTCCAGCAGATGGCGGCCTCCGGCTCAGGCGGCCTCGGCACCGTCTCGGCGGGTATCGCGGAGGCGCTCATCACAACCGCCTTCGGCCTGCTCGTCGCGATCCCGGCCGTCATGGGGTACAACTATCTCCAGGGCTGGGTCGACGCCCGGGCGATCGACATCTCGGAGTCGTCGAACGAGTTCCTCGACATCGTGGCGAAGCGCCTCGACGGCCGCCTCGCGCCGGCCTCGGAAGAGGCCGCTTGATCTGGTCCCGCCAGTGGCCGCCTGACCTGGCCTCGAGAGAGGCCACCTGCCCCGATCCGGGGAGAGGTCGCCAGGCCGCGCCTCGGCAGAGGCCGCTTGAGCCCCGGCCCTCGGCCGGAAGCGAGCGTTCGTAATGGGGATGGCTGCTGGCCCGCAGAAGGGCCCCAAGAGCGAGATCAACGTCACGCCGCTCGTCGACGTCGTCCTCGTCCTGCTCATCATCTTCATGGTCGTCACGCCGATGCTCCAGCGCGGCAAGGACGTGAAGCTGCCGCAGGCCGCGAAGGTGGACGAGGAGAAGAAGGAAGTGGACCCGCTGATCCTCTCCATCACGCTGGAGAAGACGGTGTGGGTCGAGAGCGACCAGTACGACGACGCCGGGCTCGCCGAGCGCCTCACGCGCGAGTTCGCCGCGCAGCCGGGGCGCAAGGTGCTGGTCAAGGGGGACCAGCGCCTCACGTTCGGCGACGTCCGCAAGGTGATGGAGACGGCGCGCAAGGCGGGCGCGAAGAGCGTCTCGCTGGCGGTCGAGGAGCTGAAGGGGAGATAGCGGCGATGAGCGCGCGAGCGAAGAAGAAGTTCGTCGTCAAGCCGGCGGTGCCGCTGAACTCCGACATCAACGTGACGCCGCTCGTCGACGTCGTGCTGGTGCTCCTCATCATCTTCATGGTCGTGACGCCGCTGCTCGAGAAGGACATCGGCGTGCGCGTCCCCGACACCGAGCAGGTCAAGGAGGACACCCCGCCGCCCCCCGACCAGCTCGTCGTCCGGGTGAGCGCGCAGGGCGAGCTCCTGGTCAACGACGAGAAGGTCGAGCGGGCCGATCTCGTCGGCAAGCTCAGGCCGCTCCTCGAGCGCCAGAGCAGGCCGCAGGACCGGATCGTCTTCGTCGTCGCGGACGACGGCGCCGTCTACGGCACGGTCGTGGAGGTGCTCGACGGCGCGAAGGCGGCCGGCGCGCAGACGCTCGGCATGATGACGGAGCTCCCCGAAGCGCCGCCGCCCTGAGCGTGGACTGCGCGCGGAGAGGCCCGCCGCGCGCGCCTTTCCGGCGTCTCGAAGGCGCGTCCGCCCGGCGCGACGCGAGGCTTGCGTCGCGCGCAGGCGCGACCTACACCGCCCACCTCGAAAGCGAGGTTGTCGATGTTGCGGACCGAATGGGTGAGCAAGCGCGCCGGGAGCCCGAACCAGAGCCAGATGCACTTCGCGAGGAAGGGCGTCATCACGGAGGAGATGGAGTACGTCGCCCGCCGTGAGAAGCTCGCGCCCGAGCTCATCCGCAGCGAGGTCGCGCGCGGCCGGATGATCATCCCGGCCAACAAGAACCACCTCAACCTCGAGCCGATGTGCATCGGCATCGCGTCGCTCTGCAAGGTGAACGCGAACATCGGCAACAGCCAGACGACGAGCGACGTGAGCGGCGAGCTCGAGAAGCTGCGCTACGCCATCAAGTACGGCGCCGACACCGTGATGGACCTGTCGACCGGCGGCGACATCGACGGCATCCGCCGCGCGATCATCGCGGACTCCCCGGTGCCGATCGGGACGGTGCCCATCTACCAGGCGCTCGAGGCCTGCAAGGGCACGGACAAGATGACGGCCGCGGACCTCATCGACATGCTCGAGCACCAGGCGAAGCAGGGCGTCGACTACTTCACGATCCACGCGGGCGTGCTGCTCGAGCACCTGCCGCTCGTGAAGGGCCGGCTCACGGGCATCGTCTCGCGCGGCGGCTCGATCATGGCGCAGTGGATGATCGAGCACCACCGGCAGAACCCGTTCTACACGCACTGGGACAAGGTGCTCGAGGTCTGCGCCAAGTACGACGTCACGATCTCGGCGGGCGACGGCCTCCGCCCCGGCTGCCTCCACGACGCCAGCGACGCGGCTCAGTTCGCGGAGCTGAAGACGCTCGGCGAGCTCACGAAGCGCGCGTGGGAGAAGGACGTGCAGGTCATGATCGAGGGCCCCGGCCACGTGCCGTTCGACCAGATCGCGATGAACGTGCAGAAGGAGATGGAGCTCTGCCACGAGGCGCCGTTCTACGTGCTCGGCCCGCTCGTCACCGACTTCGCGCCCGGGTACGACCACATCACGAGCTGCATCGGCGCGACGATGGCCGGCTTCGCGGGCGCCGCGATGCTCTGCTACGTGACGCCGAAGGAGCACCTCGGCCTGCCGAACCCCGAGGACGTCAAGCAGGGGCTCATCGCCTACAAGATCGCCGCCCACGCGGCGGACGTGGCGCGGAAGCGCCCGGGCGCGCGGGATCGCGACGACGCGCTGAGCCGCGCCCGCTACGCGTTCGACTGGAAGCAGCAGTTCGCGCTCTCGCTCGACCCGGAGACGGCGCAGGCGATGCACGACGAGACGCTCCCGCAGGAGTACTTCAAGACCTCGGAGTTCTGCTCGATGTGCGGGCCGAAGTTCTGCTCGATGCACATCAACCGCGTCGTCGACGAGTACAACGCGCGCCAGGAGGGCGAGAACGCGCCGACGAAGCGCTCGCTCTCGCTCATCGATCAGCCGTGAGCCGGGAACAGCCGTGAGCCGGAAGCAGCCGTGAGCCGGAAGCAGCCGTGAGCCGGAAGGTACGCGGCGGGGGCGTCCGCCGCGCGCGGCGCGGGGCGCCCGTCCCGGCGCGGCTCGGGCGCCTCGCCTGCCTCGCTCGCCTCGCCGTGATTGCGCCCCTCGCGCTCGTCCTCGCCGCCCCCCTCGCGTGCCGACGCGAGCGCGCCCCCGACGCCTCGGCGCCGCCCTCGTCGTCGGCCGCCGCCCCTGCGTCCGCGGCGCCGCGCCCCCCCAGCCCTCGCCTGACCGATCCGCGCTGGCGTCGCGCGGCCGGCGACGACCCGCTGGAGCAGGCCCGGCTCGCCGAGGCCGAGGGCGCCTCCGGCCTCCTGGCCGGCCTGGAGGACGGCGGCGACATCGCCGCCGCCGCCCTGCGCGCGCTGCCGTACGCCGACGACGCCGACCTGGCGCTCGGGCCGCTCGCCGCGCGCGCCCGCGCCGCGCCGCCCTCGTCGCTCCCGCCCCTGCTCGACGCGCTCCTCGGGATCGCCGGGCGCCCCCCGCGCCAGCGCGAGCCGCTCGACCCGGACGGCGCGCGCGCCGCGGCTGCGGCCCTGGTCGAGCTGTCCGGCCGGCGCGACGTCCCCGCGGAGCAGCGCGCGGTCGCGATCTCGGCGGCGCGCGCGCTGGCGGACAAGGGGCTCGTCGATCCTCGCCTTATTCCCGGGGATCTGGATCCGGAGATCCCTGGCGCGGGCGCCGGCGGAGGTCAGGCGCCGCGCCCCTGACGTCCAGCGCTGCCGTCGCGCGCCGGCGGCCGTCCCGCGCGGCGCCGTGGGCTTCCGCTTCATCCCGTCGGGCTTTGGGCCCGTTGGGTTCCATTTTGGTACCTTGCCCCCCGTGACGACGCCGTACACCTCCGAGGCCTTCATCCATCAGCTCCTCGGCAAAGCGCTTGCCGCCCACGCCAGCGACATCCACCTCAAGGTCGGTCAGCCGCCGGGGGCGCGCGTGCGCGGCGACATGGTCTACTTCCGGGTCGACAGGATCCGGCCCGAGGACAGCGAGGCCGCGGCGCGCGTGCTCCTCGCCGGGCGTCCCTCGCGCGAGCTGCTCGCCACGCTCCAGGAGCTCGACACCTCGTACGTCGTCCCGGGCCTCGGCCGGTTCCGGGTCAACATCTACCGCCAGCGCGGCTCGCTCGCGATCATCCTGCGCAGCATCCCGCTCAAGATCCCCACCTTCGAGGAGCTCGGCGTGCCCTCGGCGGTGCGGGCGATGGTGGAGCACGACCACGGCCTGATCGTCGTCGCCGGCACGGCCGGCAGCGGCAAGAGCACGACGCTCGCGGCCTTCATCGGTCAGATCAACGCGACCTTGCCGCGCCACATCGTCACGCTCGAGGACCCGATCGAGCACGTGCACGAGGACGGCCGCTCCAGCGTGAGCCAGCGCGAGATCGGCGTCGACACGGCGGATTTCCCGACCGCGCTGCGGTCGGCGCTGCGGCAGGACCCGGACGTCGTGCTGCTCAGCGCGCTCCGCGACGGCGAGTCGCTCGATCTCGCCCTGCACGCCGCCGAGACGGGGCACCTCGTGCTCGCGGCCGTGCACACGCCGGACGTCACGCGCACGCTCGGGCGGCTCGTCGCGCTCGGCAGGAGCCCGACCGAGGCGCGCGACCGGCTGGCCGACTGCCTCCAGGGCGTCGTCGCGCAGCGCCTGCTCCCGCGCCGCGACGGCGCGGGCGAGGTCCTGGCGTCCGAGGTGCTCGTCGCGACGGCCGCGGTGCGCGAGGCGATCCGCCGCCCGGAGGGGAGCCCGTCCCTGCGCGAGCTGATGGAGAAGGGGGTCACGCCGTACGGGATGCAGACGTTCGAGGCCCACCTGCGGCAGCTCGTCGGCCAGGGCGCGATCGCGAAGGAGACGGCCAAGGCGGTGACGGCGCTGTAGCGGGCGGGCCCAGGAAACAGGGGGACGGCGCCGGGCGGAGGCGCGGTCGCGGGTCGGCCGCGCGGGTCGCTTGCGGCGGCGGCCCAAGCCTGGGTATGGAGCGAGCCCATGCTCGAAGGCATCGAAAGGGAGACGGCGGAGCACAAGGGTGGGCGCGGCGAGCCGAACGGCCGCGCGCCGGCGGCGGGCGCGGTCCGCCACGACTGGACCGTCGAGCAGGCGGTCGCCTTGCACGATCTGCCGCTCTTCGAGCTGATCGACCGGGCGCGCTCGGTCCACCGCGCGTTCCACGGCGAGCACGAGGTGCAGCTCTGCACCCTGCTCAGCGTCAAGACGGGCGGGTGCCCGGAGGACTGCGCCTACTGCCCGCAGTCGAGCCACTACGAGACGGAGGTCGGGCCGGAGCGCATGCTCGACGTCGGCGCGGTCCTCGCGGCGGCCGAGCGCGCGCGCGCCAGCGGGTCGACGCGGTTCTGCATGGGCGCCGCGTGGCGCGAGGTGAAGGAGGGCCCCGCCTTCGAGCGCGTCCTCGACATGGTGCGCGGCGTGAAGGCGCTCGGCCTGGAGGCGTGCTGCACGCTCGGCATGCTCACCGACGACCAGGCGCTCCGCCTGAAGGAGGCCGGCCTCGACGCGTACAACCACAACCTCGACACGTCGCGGAAGGCCTACAAATCCATCATCTCGACGCGCACGTACGACGAGCGGCTCGTCACCCTGCGCAACGTCCGGCGGGCGGGCATCACGGTCTGCTCGGGCGGGATCATCGGCATGGGCGAGTCGATCGCCGACCGCTGCGAGATGCTCGTCGAGCTCGCGCGCCTCGACCCGCACCCGGAGAGCGTGCCGATCAACGCCCTCGTGCGCGCCGCGGGCACGCCGCTCGAGAGCCTGCCGCCGGTCGACCCGATCGAGTTCGTCCGGATGATCGCGGTCGCCCGGCTCATGATGCCCCGCGCGATGGTGCGCCTGTCCGCCGGCCGGACGGAGCTCTCGCGCGAGGCCCAGCTGCTCTGCATGTACGCCGGGGCGAACTCGATCTTCTACGGAGACAAGCTGCTCACCACGCCGAACCCGGGCCCGGACGAGGACCGCGCGCTCATCGAGAAGGCGGGGCTCCAGCCGATGGCGCCAGCCGCGGCTCCCGCCGCCCGCTAGACGAGCTCCCGTCAGCGGCCGCGTCGAGCGTCGCGTCGAGCAGCGCGCGCTCGGCGCCGCCCGGCGCGACGTGCACCGTCCGCGTCGGGTACGCGAGCCTCGTCCCGGCCGCGCCGATGATCTCCAGGAAGGTGATCAGGATCTCCTGCCGGATCGTCCGGAACTCGCCGAAGTCGGCCGTCTGGAACCAGGCCATGATCTCGACGTCGAACGACGCGGGGCCGATGCCGATGAAGCGCACGACGACGTCGTCGGGCCAGATGAGCGGGTGCGCCCGCAGCGCGCGCTCGCACCCCTCGATCACCGCCCGGAGCTGCGCGGGCGTCGTCTCGTACACGAGGCTCAGCACGCACGAGAGGCGCATCCTGTCGCGCGCCGTGTACGACTCGATCTGGAGGTCGGCCAGCTTGCCGTTCGGGATCGTGACCAGCGTCCGGTCGAGCGTGCGGATCCGCGTCGAGCGGAGCCCGATGGTCTCGACCGTGCCGAGGAGCGCGTCGACCTTCACGAAGTCGCCGACCTGGAGCGCCCGATCGACGCCGATCGAGACCGAGCCGAAGAGGTTCTCCACCGTCTTCTGCGCGGCGAGGGCGAGCGCGACGCCGCCGATGCCGAGGCCGGCGATGAGGCTCGCCACCGGGTAACCGAGCTCCGACAGCACGGCGATGACGCCGATGATCAGGATCGCGACCTTCGCGATCCGCCCCATGAGCGGCACGAGCGAGCGCGCCGCGGGGTTGTCGCGCGTCGCCGGGGCGGCGAGCAGGCGGTCGCTCACGGCGTCGATGGCGCGGAGGGCGAACCAGAACACGGCGATGAAGAGGCCGGCGCGCACCACCTTGTCGAGGAACTGCTCGGCCGGCGGGTAGAGCCCGAGCCACGGGAGCGCGACCTCGACGCCGACGAGCGCCAGCGCGAACGTGAGCGGGCCGCGCGCGCCCCCGAGGAGCACGTCGTCGAGCGTGGAGTCCGTCCGGGCGACGAGGCGGCGGAGCGCGGCGCGGATGAAGTAGCTCAGCACCATGCCGACGAGCCAGCCGGCGAGCGCGACGACCGGCAGGGCGAGCCACTGCCACCAGAGCAGCTCGCGCGGGCCAGGGCGCAGCAGCGCCGGCGGCAGGTGATCGCGGAGCCAGCGGTCCTCGAGCCGCGCGTACCACTCGTCGACGCGCTCCACGGTGGCGCGCGAGAAGATCCACCGCACCCCGTCGGGCGTCGTGCGCCGCACGAGCCGCACCGGCTGGGTCCCCGTCCGGGTCGGGATCTTGCCGAGCTGCTCCACCCCGGCCCCGAGGTTGTCCTGCGGGTCCCCTAGCGGGTGCGGCGAGAGCGACTCCAGGTCGAGCCAGAGGTGCCGGTCGAGCACCGCCTTGAGCCGCTGCGCGAGCTGCGCGCCGTCGGCCCTCGGCGGCAGGTCGAGGTAGCGCGCGGCCTCGGCGTAGTCGCCCGCGCGGCACAGCTCGAAGTACCGGCTCACGGAGGCGCGCGGCGAGTCGGGGGCGACCGGGATCGTCTCGGGGTCCACGCCGCCTTCGGCGTTCGCCAGGGGCGGCGCCGACGGCGGCGGGGGAGGGGACAGCTCTCCGGCGTTCGCTCCCAGGAGGACGCACCCGGAGACGAGCGCGAAGGCGAATGCGGTGCGGAGCCACCACATCACCGCCGGCCAGAGGCGAGGCCGCCTCGGCGTTGTGGGTTGATCTGTCCAGGGCATGGGCCCTGCTATTCCACCGCCCGGCGCCTCTGTCGACCGGGCGGCGCGCCGCGATCGAGGCCTGCGCGCGCGGCGCGAACGCTCGCGCGCGGCTGCGCTCGCGGCCTGCGCGCGCGGCGCGAACGGAGGCGCGAACGCTCGCGCGCGGCTGCGCTCGCGGCCTGCGCGCGCGGCGCGAACGGAGGCGCGAACGCTCGCGCGCGGCCTGCGCGCGCGGCGCGAACGGAGGCGCGAACGCTAGCGCGCGGCCTGCGCGCGCGGCGCGAACGGAGGCGCGAACGCTAGCGCGCGGCCTGCGCGCGCGGCGCGAACGGAGGCGCGAACGCTCGCGCGCGGCTACGTTGCTGCGGCGGGCGGCTCGCCCGGCGGCGCGGCGGTCACGAGCGCCGCGAGCGCGCCGCCGTAGCGCGCGAACCGGCGCGCGCCGAGCCCCGGGATGCGCGCGATCGCGGCGGCGGCCGCGACCCCGTCGGCGTGAGCCCCCGCGAGCGCGATCTCCACGAGATCCTGCGCGCAGTGCCCTGGCAGCACGACCTGCTCGTCCACCTTCCGCGCCTTCGCCTCGGCCCTGCGCCACGCGGTGATCCGGGTCTCCATCGCGCGCCGGACGGCGACCTCCTTGCGCGGTGGGCGGGCTTGCACGAAGAGCTCGCGCTCCTCTTCCGGCACGTCGCCGTCGCGGCGCCCCTGCTCGATGGCGCGGAGCCACGCGGCGACCCAGCTCCCGGCCCGGCCCGCGGCGGCCCCGCGCACGGCGCGCACGTCGTCGGCGCGGGCCGGCCTTCGCTGCGCGAGCTCGAGCAGCACCTCGCTGCCCACGATCTTGAAGGCGGGCTGGTCCTCCGCCTCGGCGGCGGCCTCGCGCGCCGCTGCGAGGCGCCGCAGGATCGCCCGGCCCTCGGGGTCGAGCGCCTGGGCGCCCTTGATGCGCGCGTAGGCGGGCCGCGGATCGCGCGGCGGCCCGAGGGCGGTCGCGAGCTTGTACGCGCACTCCTCCGCGATCTCGTCCTCGATCTCGAGCGCGCGGCTGCGCTCGGCCAGCCGCGCGTCGAGCGCGAGCAGGTGGAGCACGTCGTCGGCCAGGTAGCGCAGCTCGGCGCTCGCGAGCGGCCTGCGCGCCCAGTCGTGCTGCTGGAGCTGCTTGTCGACCTTCACGCCGAGCTCCGACTGGAGGAGCGCGGCGAGCCCGGTCGCGGCGCACCCGAGCATGCGGGCGGCGACCGAGGTGTCGCGCGCCGCGGCGAGGGGCGCCCCCGCCTCGGCGAGCATGCGCGCGTCGAACGTGAGGTCGTGCAGCACCTTGGGCGGCCCGGCGGCCCCGAGCAGCGGCGCGAGCGGCGCGACGGGCACGCGGAGCGCGTCCACGATCCCGACCGCGATGCCGTCCCCCTCGCGGAAGGCGAGCTGGACCGTGCAGAGCCGCGCGCGGTAGGCGAACAGCCCGTTGGCCTCCACGTCGACCGCGAGCGCGTCCGCGCGCGCGGCGCGCTCGATCAGCCGGGCGAGATCGTCGTCGCGCTCGACGAGGACGGGCGGGCTCTGGCTCAGCGGGGCCTCTCCCGGCCCGAGCGGGCCGCCGCGCCGCGCCGCGCCCGGGCGGCCGCGCCCACCAACGCGAGCGCCGCCAGGGCGAGCCCGCCGCCGCGCCCGCCGGGCCCGCCTTGCAAGGGGGCCGCCGCGCAGCCGCCCTCCTCCTCGCGGTCGGGCTGATCGGCCGCGCACAGCTCGGAGAACCCGTGGCGCGGGGTCGGATCGCACGCCTCGACCGGCGCCCCCGGCGGATACACCTCGCAGATCCCGTCGAGGTCGTCCTCGTCGAGGTCGCGGAGCATGGTGGTCTCCGGCCGGTAGTCGGCGAACATCGTCGCGGCGCTGTCGCTCGAGTGCGAGAGCCCGAGGAAGTGGCCGGCCTCGTGGGTGGCGATGCTCAGCAGGTCGAACGACACGTCGTCGTCGCCGAGCGAGAGCTCCACGTCCCACGAGTTGATCTCCATGTCGGCGTCGTAGATGTCGCCCGTGTTGAGGTTGTAGGTGACGGTCGTGAGCGCGAGGGTGTTCCCCCCGCCGGCGTAAGGCCACCCGTCGTCCCGGAACGTGATGATGTTCGCGTTCCCCTTCTTCTGGTTGTACTCGTGCGCGTCGCAGGCGATCGGGCCCATGTAGGTGACCTCCATGCGCGGGGTCTTCCCGTCGCCGCAGTCGGCCTGGGTCCACGTGGCGAACGCCTTCTCGAAGATCGCCTCGGTCTCGGCGAGCGAGACCTGCTTCGAGGCGTCTTCCTGGATGGAGTAGCCGACGCACGGCGACGGCCAGGCGAGGGGGATGCCGCAGTCGTTCGGCTGGGCCGGCGTACAGACGGCCGCGGTCGCCTTGGTCTCGGGACAGACGCTGGTGCGACAGTAGGCCAGGGCGGGCGAGGGGGCGGCGAGCGCCGCGCCGGCGAGCGCGGCGCAGGCCGCGGCGATGGCCCGGGCGCCGCTCCGCGCCGTTCTTGCCCTTCTTACGGAGCGCGCGGGGCTATTGCTGCGCATGGTTCGCCTTCCAGGCGCGGCTCACCGCGTCGATCGCCGCGTCGAGCGTCGCGCCCACGAGCTGCTCGCGCGCCGAGATCGCGGGGCCTGGCCGGGGCAGGACCGTCCCGCCGTCGGGGCTCGCGGCCAGCCGCCGCACGGCCACCCGCGGCGCGCCGGCCACCCGGCGCCCTTCCTCGCCGTCGACGACGGGGTAGTGGCCCTGGGCCATCCCGGCCACGACCAGGGCGGAGCCCGCCCTGGAGAGGAAGACCATCGCCTGGCCGCCGATCTTGAGCTGCGCGTCGCCCGACACCTGCTGTCCGATGTCCCCGACCACGCCCCCGAGCGTCCTCACCCAGATCTCGCCGTCCGGCTGGCCGGCCACGGGGCGGTCGACGGACAGGCGGGTATAGGTGACGATCCTCCTCGACCCGCCGAGCTCCTCCCACTGGCTGCGCTGCTCGGTCGCGGTGGCGACGACGACGTACGCGGCGCGGGACACGAGCTCTTCCAGCGAGAGCTGCACGGAGACGGCCGCCTGTGCCTCGCGCGGACCGGAGAGGAGCGCGCCGGGGCTCAGCCCGTCCGCCGGGGCGGAGCCGACGCCCGGGGTCAGGGTGAGCGCCGGAGGCAGCGCCAGCAGGAGGGCTATGCAAGAAGCTCTGGGAGACATGGGCCCGAAGATACCATGCTGCCGCGCGAGGCGCGCCCGAAGCGCAGGATGCTGTCGATGTCCTGGACCCTGTGTCCCGGTCCGACTAGCAGATCGTCTGGGTCGAGACCCGAGGAGCCAGCGATGACGAGCGATGCGTTGACGATCGGCAGACACACGTTCACTTCCCGCCTCTTCGTGGGGACGGGCAAGTACAAGGACCTGGACGAGACCCGTCGCGCGCTCGAGGCGTCCGGCGCGGAGGTGGTCACCGTGGCCCTCCGCCGGGTGAATCTGAAGGAGCGGGGCGAGGGGTCGATGATGTCGCTGCTCCAGCAGGGGCGCTTCATGATCCTGCCGAACACGGCGGGTTGCTACACGGTCGAGGATGCGGTCCGCACCTGCCGGCTGGCGCGCGAGCTCGGGCTGTCCGACCTCGTGAAGCTCGAAGTCATCGGCGACGAACGGACGTTGTTCCCGGACAACGAGGCGACGCTGGAGGCGGCGCGGATCCTCGTGAAGGAGGGCTTCACCGTGCTCCCCTACTGCATGGATGACCCGATCGTGTGCCGTAAGCTGGAAGACATCGGTTGCGCCGCCGTGATGCCGCTGGCGGCGCCGATCGGCAGCGGGCTCGGGATCCGGAATCCCTACAACCTGATGATCATCCGCGAGACAGCGAAGGTCCCGGTGATCGTGGATGCCGGGGTCGGGACAGCGAGCGACGCCGCGGTGGCGATGGAGCTCGGGTGTGATGGGGTGTTGATGAACACGGCCATCGCGGGCGCGCGGGACCCGATCCTGATGGCGCGCGCGATGAGGGATGCTGTGAGCGCCGGACGGATGGCGTATCTCGCGGGGCGGATGCCGAAGAAGCTCTATGCGACGGCGTCGTCGCCGGAGCAGGGCAAGATCTCCGGATTGTGAGGGCGCGCGCCGTTCGTCCGCCGTTCGTCCGAGGCGGGCAGGGTCGCGCCCGAACGGTGGACGAACAGCGGCAGAACAGCGGCAGAACAGCGGCCGAGCGGCGGTCGGGATCGCGGGTCCAGCGCGCAGCGTGGCGCGCTGTGGGACATCGACATTCACCGTCCCGCGGCGAGCCGACGTCCGAAGTCAAACGAACAGCACGCCCATGCCATGATACGCTCACCTACCTGAGCCAAGATGACACGGAACGCTCATCGCACAGCGGACACCTCTGTCGTGGCGCGCATCGCGCGCTGGCAGCGGCCGCGGCGACCTGACGGTCCGCTCAGGAGAACATGAGCAAGCCCAACGTCTGCATGGTCGTGAACAACCTCGAGGTCGGCGGGCTCGAGAAGGTCGTGCTGAGCCTCCTCGACCGGCTCGGCGACCAGGGGTTCGATCTCTCGCTGATCTGCCTCGACGGCGAGGGGCGGCTCTTCCCGGAGGTCAAGCTCCCGCGCTCGAAGTGCCTCGTGATCACCAAGGATCTCCGGCCGGTCTTGCCCGGCATCAAAAGCGATCCCGAGGCGCTCCTCTGGATCCGGCGCTTCTTTCACCAGCGCTCGGTGGATATCGTTCACGTCCACAACCGGGCTCCGCTCATCTTCGCCGGCATCGCGGCGCGCATGCTCCGGAATCGGCCGGCGGTCCTCTACTCGGAGCACAACCAGATCAACCGGGCGAAGGGCTTCGATCGGCGCAAGTTCGGCTACTACGCCTACCTCGCCGACGAGATGGTCGCGGTCTCGCACGATCTCAGGCGCATCCTCGTCGACGACGTGAAGGTCCGCGCGCCGGTCCGCGTCATCCACAACGGCATCGACGGCACGCGCTTCTCCCGGGCCCTGCAGAGCGGCGAGCAGGGGCGCATCCGCGCGGAGCTCGGCATCGGCGAGCGGGATTTCGTGTTCGGCTGCGCCGTGGTGCACATCGAGCAGAAGGGGCTCCGCTACCTCATCGAGGCGGCGCCCGAGGTGCTGCGGCGCGCGCCGGAGGCGCGCTTCGTCGTCGCGGGCGACGGCCCGCTGCGGGGGGAGCTGGAGCAGCGCGCCCGGGCCGCGGGGCTCGGCGACCGGATGATCTTCCCCGGCTATCGCTCGGACGTCCCCGAGCTCGTCTCCTCGTTCGACGCCTACGTGCTCCCGTCGCTCTGGGAGGGGCTGCCGCTGGCCCTGCTCGAGGCGCTCGCGCTCGGCAAGCCGATCGTGGCGAGCCGCGTCGGCGGCGTCCCCGAGATCATCGAGCACGGCGTGGACGGCTTCCTGGTCCCGCCGAAGGACCCGGGCGCGCTCGTCGAGCACCTCTCGCGGGTCGCGCGCGACGGCGAGCTCCGCGAGCGCGCGCGCACGCGGAGCCCTGCGAAGTTCGCCGAGCAGTTCAGCCTGGAGGCGATGGTCGACGCGCACGTGCGCCTCTTCGACGAGCTCATCGCCCGGCGGCGCGGGGGGGTGGCCCAGCCCCGGTCGCGCGCGCAGGCGGCCTCCGCCGAGCCCGCGCGCCCTCCAGCGAGCGCGCCGGCCGCCGTACGGGGCGGCGATCGCGACGGGCGGCTCGACGACCGGACCGGGCTGGGCGCCTAGGACGAGCAGACAGGAGGAGCAATTGCGGCGGATGCGTGTTTTGCTTATCACGAAGATTTTCCCGAACGCGGTCCACCCGGACGAGGCGCCGTACAATCGCCGGCAGTTCGCCGCGCTGTCGCGTTACTGCGATGTCCGGGTGCTCGCGACGATCCCGTGGTTCCCTGGCATGGCGCGGCTCTCGAAGTGGCCTGTCGGCGCGGGCGCCCCGCGTGATGAGGTCATCGATGGGCTGCCGGTCCGGCACCCGCGCACCCTCTACGTGCCGAGGGTCGTGCCGGCGCTGAACGGCCCGCTCTACGCGGCGTCCGTGCTCCCGGAGCTCGTCGGGCGCGGCCCGTCGCCCGACGTGATCGTCGGGGCGTTCGCCTACCCGGATGGCTTCGCGGCCGTGTGCCTCGGGCGGCTGCTCGGGGTGCCGGCGGTGATCAAGTGCCATGGCTCGGACATCGACGTGATCCCGCGCGACCGGCGGCTGCGGCGACCGCTGAGCTGGGGGCTCACCCGCGCGGCCCGGGTGGTCGCGGTGAGCCGCAAGCTCGCCGAGGGCGTCGCGGCGCTCGGCGTGCCGCGCGATCGCATCGACGTCGTCATGAACGGCGTCGACGCGAAGCTGTTCCAGCCGCGCGACCGCGCCCAGGCGCGCGCGGAGCTCGGCCGGTCACCCAGGTCGAGGCTGTTCGTGTTCGTCGGCCACCTGAACCGCGACAAGGGGGTGCTCGATCTGGTCCAGGCGTTCGAGCGGCTCGCGCGCGTGCACCCGGACATCGAGCTCGCGCTGGTGGGCAGCGGCGCCGAGGAGCAGGCGTGCCGCGCGGCCGCGGCCCGGCTGGGCGGCAGGCTGACGGTGACCGGCTACCTGCCGCACGACCAGGTGTCGCTGTGGCTCGGGGCGTGCGACGCGCTCGTGCTCCCGAGCCTGCACGAGGGGACGCCCAACGTCGTGCTGGAGGCGCTCGCCTCGGGGCGCCGCGTGGTGGGGACGAACGTGGGCGGCATCCCCGACATCCTGCACAGCCCCGAGCTCGGCGAGCTCGTCCCGCCGGGGAACAGGGACGCGCTGGCCGAGGCGCTGCTGCGCGCCGCGCGGCACGAGTACGATCCGGCGCGGATCGTCGAGCTCGCCGGCGGGCGCGACTGGGACGACAGCGCGCGCGCCCTCCACGACGCGCTCGTGAGCGCGGTCCGCGGCGCGGGCAAGGCGAGCGCGGACGTGCAGGAGGTCGGCAACGGCGCCGTCGGCGCGCCGGCCGCGAAGACCGGGCTCGAGAACGGCGCTGCCCGGACGGGCCCTCCCCCGGGCTAGTCGCCCTGCCGGCGGGCCAGCGGGGCGCGGTGGCGGGAGCCAGCGGGCGTGTCCTCCCGGGGCGCCGCGTCCTCTTGACGCTCGCGCCCGTTCATCGGCGAATGTCGCCCGTGCTCACCGGGTTCCGCGCGGCCTTGGGCCCGCTCGTGCTCCTCGCCGCCGTCGCGCGGGCTCCCTACCAGTGCGCGAGCGAGGTCGACCCGGATCGTCGCATCTACGAGGATCCGAGCGAGGCGCTCTACGACCTCGCCGAGCGCTTCAAGGCGCGCGGCGATCGCGGCGCCCACGCCGATACGCTGCGCTTCCTGGTCGAGCGCTATCCATCCAGCCGGTTCGCCGAGATGGCCCGGAGGGACCTCGAGGCGCTCGGCGACGCTGGCACTCCAGGCCGCTAGAGCACCGATCCGCTTGAAACGCCCGGGAATGAAGAGATTTGAACCACAGAGGCACAGAGGACACAGAGGAACGACAAAAACTCTGTGTTCTCTGTGCCCTCTGTGCCTCTGTGGTTCATTTTCTCGGGGTTTCAGCCTGCTCGGTGTCCTTGCCCGGTGCTCCCCGCGTCGAGCGTCGCGACCCGGCTCGAGAAGCTCTCTTGCGCGGCGCTCCCGCCGCTTCGATGTCCCCAGCTGGCGAGAGGACGGCCATGCTCACCCCGAGGTTGACCCTGATCACCCAGACGGCGGACGTCCCGGAGCCGGTCCTGCTCGCGCGCCTGTCGGCCTTCGGCGCCCTGCCGCCCGAGGGCCGCGCGCGCGTGGCGGTGCAGCTCCGCGACCCCGAGCTCTCCGGCGCGGCGCTGCACGCGCTCGGCCGGCGCCTGCGCGACGCGACCGCCGCGCTCGGCGCCTCGCTCGTCGTCAACGACCGGCTCGACCTCGCGCTCGTGCTGGGCGCGGACGGCGTGCACCTCGGCCGCCGCTCGGTCGGGGTGGCCGAGGCGCGCGCCCTGCTGGGCGACGGCGTCTTCGTCTCGGTCGCGTGCCACAGCGTGGACGAGGTGCTCCGCGCGGCCGAGGCCGGGGCGGACGCCGCCGTGCTCTCGCCGATCTTCGCGACGCCCGGCAAGGGCCCGCCGCTCGGCCCGGAGGCGCTGCGCGAGGCGCGGGCTCGCCTCGCGGCCGCGCCGCGCGGCGTCGCGCTCCTCGCCCTCGGCGGCGTGGACGCGGCCTCGGCGCCGGCCTGCCTGGCGGCGGGCGCGGACGGGGTGGCCGCCATCCGCGGCGACTTCGGCGGCGCGCTGCCGGCGCCGCGCGGGGGGTGAGGCGCGCGGGGGGTGAGGCCGCGCGCGGCCCTGGGCCGCCCGCTGCCGCGCCCAGGCGCCCGGCCGTGCGGCAGGCGTCCCTACCGCGCCCAGAGGGCGGGGAGCGGCAGCTCGACGGCCTCGAACGGCTCGGGCCGCACGACCTCATCGCCCTCGTGGGTGTCGAGCAGGTACCACCGGCCGTCCTCGAGCCGGTACACCTCGAGCGTCTGCGCGACCGGGTTGATCAGCCAGGCGTGGCGGACCCCTTCGCGCCGGTAGATCCGCATCTTCTTGCCGCGATCGACGCGCTCGGTGCGCGTGGAGATCACCTCGCAGATCCAGTCGGGCGCGACGTCGTGGTGCGCGGGCGCGTCCTCGGACCCGACCGCATCGGGCATACGCTCGCGGCGCCAGCCGGCGAGATCGGGGACGACCTTGTCCGGCCTCGGCCCGAGGTGGAGCTCGGGCTCATCGAGGATGACCCAGCCCCCTGGTCCGCCTGAACCCAGGTCGAAGGGCCCCCCGAGGCTCACGCCGAGCCGCGACGCCGTGCGCGTGTGCGGCCGACCTGGCCGCGGGAACGTGTGGAGCTCGCCGTCGAGGATCTCGGCGACCATCTCCTCGGGCGCCGCCTGGAACGCGGCCTCCACCTCGGGCGCATTGCCTGGAAACAGCGGGGGCTGCGCGCTCATCCCCGGATCTTACACCCATCCCGCGCGCCGCGCGTCCCAGCGCCTCCCTCGACGCTAGCAATCCGCCTTGCTACTAGGCCGGGCCATGTCCGAAGCCTCCTCGAAGAAACCGACCGACGGCCCGCTCGAGCCCCTGTTCGACAAGGTGGCGGCCGAGCTGAACTTCCCCGCCGACGAGGCGAAGATCCTCGCCCTCTGGAAGCAGCGCCGCATCTTCGAGAAGACCCTCCGCGCCGAGACCCGCGCGACCGGCCCCTCCAGGGGCACGTTCGTCTTCTACGAGGGGCCGCCGACCGCCAACGGCATGCCGCACAACGGCCACGTGCTCACGCGCGCCGTGAAGGACGTCTTCCCCCGCTACAAGACGATGCGCGGCTATGACGTCCCGCGGAAGGCGGGCTGGGACACGCACGGGCTGCCGGTCGAGGTGGAGGTCGAGAAGGAGCTGCGCATCCACGGCAAGGCCGACATCGAGCGGTACGGCGTCGAGCCGTTCATCTCGCGCTGCGTCGACTCGGTCTTCCGGTACACCGAGGCGTGGGAGAGCCTGACCGACAAGATCGGCTTCTGGGTCGACCTCGACAGCGCGTACGTCACCTACCACAGGAGCTACGTCGAGAGCGTCTGGTGGGCGCTCTCGCAGCTGCACAGGAAGGGGCTGCTCTACCGCGGGCACCGCGTCTGCTGGTGGTGGCCGCAGGGCGGGACGGCGCTCAGCGCGGCCGAGGTCGGGTCGAACTACAAGACGGTCGACGACCCGAGCGTGTTCGTGGCGTTCCCGCTCGTGGACGAGCCCGACACCGCCCTCTGCGCGTGGACGACGACCCCGTGGACCTTGCCCTCGAACGGCTACGCCGCGGTCCGGCCCGAGTTCGACTACGTCGTCGTGGACGCCGGGGCGCCGGCGGGTGCCGGCGTCGCGGGCGGCGGGGCGGCGCCGGCGACCGGGAAGCTCATCGTCGCCGCGGCGCTGCGCGAGGAGCTCGCGAAGAAGTTCAAGCGCGACCTGCCCGTGCTCCGCGAGCTCAAGGGCAGCGAGCTCATCGGCAAGCGCTACCGCCCGCCGTTCGACAGCTACTCGAGGTCGCTCGAGGGCGCCGTCGCCCGCAGGAAGGACGGCAAGGAAGAGCCGCTCTACTGGCTGGTCCTCGGCGCGGACTTCGTCACGCTCGACTCCGGCACGGGCATCGTCCACATCGCGCCCGCGTTCGGCGAGGACGACTTCAACGCGCACAAGCGGCGCGTCGCGGAGTTCGAGCCCGGGGGCGAGGTCCCGATGCTCTGCGCGGTGCGGCCGGACGGCACGTTCGAGCCTGGGCTCACGCCCTTCTCGGGCCTCTGGGTGAAGGACGCCGACCCGCTGATCATCAAGGATCTCGCGGCCCGCGGGCTGCTCGTGCACGACGAGAAGTACCGCCACGACTACCCGTTCTGCTGGCGCGCGGACGACGACCCGCTGATCCAGCTCGCGCGGCCCGCCTGGTACATCCGGACGCGGGACAACATCGAGAAGGCGATCGCCAACAACCGCGCGATCCACTGGCTGCCGTCCCACATCCAGGAGGGCCGGTTCGGCGACTTCCTCGCCAACAACGTCGACTGGGCGCTCTCGCGCGAGCGGTACTGGGGGACGCCGCTCAACGTCTGGATCTGCAAGGACGACGAGGAGCACCAGCTCGCCCCGGCGTCGGTCGCCGAGATCGAGGCGCTGAACCCGCGCGCCTTCGACCACTTCCACGCGGCGAAGAAGGCCGACCCGGGCCTGAACGACCACCTCATCGTCCACAAGCCGTGGATCGACAAGGTCACCTTCCCCTGTCCGACGTGCGGCGGCGAGATGCGCCGCGTGACCGAGGTCATCGACGCCTGGTTCGACAGCGGGAGCATGCCGTTCGCGCAGTGGGGCTACCCGCACGCGCCGGGCTCGAAGGAGCTCTTCGACCGCGCGTTCCCGGCGGACTTCATCAGCGAGGCGATCGATCAGACGCGCGGCTGGTTCTACTCGCTGCTGATGGTCTCGACGCTGGTCTTCGACGAGGCGACGCAGGAGAAGCTCGGGCTGTCGCGGGTCCGGAGCTACCCGCACCCGTACCAGACGTGCGTCGTGCTGGGGCACGTCTGCGACCGCGAGGGCAAGAAGGAGAGCAAGTCGAAGGGCAACTACACGCCGCCCGAGGTCATCCTGGAGCGCGTCCGGATGGAGTTCGCGGCGGCGCGGGCGACGGACGTGAAGGGCGCCCAGCCGAAGGACGGGGTCGCGCTCATCGCGCGCGAGGACTACGAGGGGCTCGACCTGACCGGCGACGCCGCGAAGGTGCGGATGTACCGCGCCGATCGCGAGGCGCAGCCGCTCGCGATGGAGCTCCGGCCGCAGAAGGGGATGCCGCGGCGGATCGTCGCGCTCTCGGACGCGGACCTCGATCGCCTCGGCCTGTCGCCGGGCGACAAGGCGCTCTCCGTGATGCCGAACGACGTGCCCCGGCTCGCGCAGCCCGAGCGCGTCTTCATCGAGGACCCGGCGACCCCGGCGCCCGGGGCCGACGCGTTCCGCTGGTTCTTCTACGCGTCCTCCCCGCCGTGGACGAACACGCGCCACTCGCTCACGAACGTGCGCGCGTACCAGAAGGAGTTCGCGGTCAAGCTCCGGAACGTCTACTCGTTCTTCACCATCTACGCGAACATCGACGGCTTCTCGCCCGCCGAGGGCAACCCGGGCGCGACGGACACGTCCCCCGCGGCGCTCGCGGCGAGCGCCGGCTACCGGCCGGCGAAGGAGCGCTCGCTCCTCGACCGGTGGATCCTCTCGGAGCTCGCGCTCTCGACGCGGGAGGTGACGGCGCACCTCGACGAGTACCACCTGTACGAGGCCGCGCAGCGGCTGGTCGACCTCGTGGACGCGCTCTCGAACTGGTACGTCCGCCGGAGCCGCGCGCGCTTCTGGGCCCCCACGGCGGCCGATCCGCTGGAGATCTCGGCCGGCGCGGTGCGCGCGGCGCAGGACAAGCGCGACGCGTACTTCACGCTGTACGAGGTGCTCGTCGCGATCGCCAAGCTGAGCGCGCCGTTCACGCCGTTCCTCGCCGAGGCCATGTACCAGAACCTGGTGCGGCGGCCGTGGCCCGCGTCGCAGCCGGAGAGCGTGCACCTCGTGGCCTTCCCCGAGGCGGACGCCGCCGCGGTGGACGAGCCGCTCGCGGTCGAGATGCGCGCCGTGCGCGAGCTCGTCTCGCTGGGCCTGCAGGTGCGCACGGCGAACAAGCTCAAGGTGCGGCAGCCGCTCTCGCGCGCGGACATCGTGCTGTCGCAGCAGGGGCTCGCGGCGGCGCTCGCGGAGCACGTGCCGCTCATCGCCGAGGAGCTCAACGTCCACGAGGTGCGCTTCCTGAAGCCGGGAGAGGAGGGGAGCGCGGTCCGCTACGTGCTCAAGCCGAACTTCCGCGCGCTCGGGCCGAAGCTCGGCAAGAAGGTGCAGCTCGCGAAGCAGGTCCTCGCGAAGGCCGACGCGGCGGCGCTCCGCGCGTCGCTCGCGACCGAGGGCAAGATCGCGATCGCGCTCGACGGCGAGCAGGTCGAGCTCGGCCCCGAGGAGATCGACGTCGCCGTCGAGGCGGGCGAGGGGTTCGCGGCGGCCGGCGGCCGCGCGGGCGTGGTCGTGCTGCACACGGCGCTCACGGACGCGCTCCGCGACGAGGGGCTCGGCCGGGAGATCCTCTCGCGCGTGCAGGGCCTGCGCAAGGAGCTCGACCTCGGCTTCACCGAGCGGATCCGGCTCGCGCTCGACGGCAGCGAGCGGGCCCGCAAGGTCGCCGAGGCGACGCGCGAGATGCTCATGCAGGAGGCGCTCGCGGCCGAGCTCGTGCTCGGCGGCGCGCCCGCCGCGTGGGGGCAGGCCGAGAAGCGCGAGGTCAACCTCGACGGCGAGGCGCTCGCGATCGCGCTCGCGCGGTCGGCGTGAGGGCGCCGGGGGGGAGGCCCAGCTGCGATGATCACGAAGGTCTGTGCCCGTAACTTTCGCAGCATCGGGGAGCGGATCGAGCTCGAGCTCGGGGCCATGACGGTCCTCGTGGGGCCGAACGCCTCGGGCAAGAGCAACGTCGCCGACGTGCTGCGGTTTCTGTCCGAATGCGTGACGACGTCGCTCGCCAGCGCTGTCGCTGCTCGGCACGGGTTGCGCGCTCTGCGACACGGAGGCGTCTGGACGCCGTCCGATGTGGTCCTCGAGGTCCACATCGAGCGCGAGCAAGGGGCGGGCATCTGGGGATTCTCGCTCGCCTCTAACGGGGACGAGGATGGCGTTCACGTGGAGCAAGAGCGTGCCGTTTGGTTTCCCGGCCCGGCGCCCGATGCCGCGATTCGCGCGCGCATCTTTGAGCTGATCAAGCGGACCAGCTCGACGTGGACCGAGGAGGAGCGGACTCTTTACGGCATCAAACAGCCCGGCGCGGCCGGGGGGGTCCTCGTCGACCTTGGTCCCCCCTCTTTCTCGACGCAAAGAGCATTCGACAGCCTGAGGCTGCCGCTCGTTCATCAACGAGACGCGCTTGTGGCGTCCGCGGCCGGATCAGAGGAGCTCGATCCCTTCGGCGTGGTGATAGACGAGCTGCGTAGGATCGCGATCTATTCCTTGTTCCCCGACGTGCTCCGTGCTCCGCAGCTCCCGGATCCTTCCAAGCCGATGAGCTCGAAGGGGAGCAACTGGGCGTCGATCTTACGGGCGCTCGATCGCTCAGCCTGGGGGACCGAGCTGGTCGCCGCCCTCGGGCGCATCGCGGCCGATATCGATGAGTACCGCGTCACCCAGGCAGGTGGCTTTCTCATCCCCGAGTTCCGGCACGGCCTCGACGCGCAGGGTCGAGAGCGCTGGCACGGCGCCGCGCAGGAGTCGGACGGCACGCTGCGCGTCGCGGCCCTTCTCACAGCGCTCTTCCAGGATCCTGCGCCCGCGCTCCTCGGTTTCGAGGAGCCCGAACTGGGCGTGCATCCCGGCGCGATCCCGCTGCTCTTCGACTTCTTGAAGGAAGCGTCGACGCGCAGCCAGATCCTGCTCACGACGCATAGCCCCGACCTCCTGGACCTGGTGCCCATCGACGACATTCGCGTCGTGGAACGGCGCAGCGGTGCGACGACGGTCGCGCGGGTCGAGGAGCGGCAGCGCGAGATCGTGCGCAAGCGCCTGATGTCGACGAGCGATCTTCTCCACGCTGAAGGCCTCCGCCCCGAAGGCTCCACGAGCGATGGCTAAGGCCTATCTTGTCGTCGAGGGCCACGGCGAGGTCGAGGCGGCGAGGAACCTGGTCATCCGGCTCTGGGCGGACCTTGGGCTGCCTCACGCGGTCTGGGGAGCACCGAAGCGTGGCAAGGCGCTCAACACCCGCGCCGGCGTGATGCAAGCCTGCGAACTTCTGCGTAGCGAACGCGACTGCACGTTCGCGTTGCTGCTCCGTGATGAGGACGACGGATGCCCGGCCGCGGCGGGACCCGAAACTGCGGCGTGGGTTGCTGCTGCTAGCCTGCCGTTTCCCGCCGCTGTGGTACTGGCGCACCGCGAGTTCGAGGCGTGGTTCCTGCCCTGCATCCACCTCATGGCGGGCCGAGAGATCCGGCCCGGCGTGCGCATCGCGGAAGGCACGACGTGCCCGGAAGACCCCGAGGGGATCCGCGACGTGAAGGGGTGGCTCTCGAAGCGCTTCCCACCGGGTAAGGCCTACAAGCCTACGCTCGACCAGCTCAAGCTCACCCAATGGGTCGACTTCAGCGTGCTGCGCGTGTCGCAGGCGAGGTCGTTCCGCACGCTCGAGAACGCGCTGCGGTTTCTCGCGTCGCACGGACCTCTCAGGGTCTACCCGCCTCCGCGACCTTAGCGCTCGGTCCCCGGCGCTCGGTCGCGATTCCGTACCGGGCCTTACCATCCTCCGAGCGCGGCCACCTTGCAGCGCGGGGGCAGCGCTTCTTCTGCAAGGATCTTGTTGCGGACATCTCCGACGAGGCGTTCGATGATCGTCGTCGGGTGGGGTGCATCGGAGATCCTCAGGACGGTAACCAAGGCCGCGTCGAGCCGCCCCGAGACGGGCGGCTCGCGGCCCTGACGCCGGTCTGTTTCCGTGGTGGCGAGAGCGCGGCCTCCACAGCACCTCGCCCGGGCCCGCCGGAGGTCCCTGGCAGGTCGCGCGGTGTCCCTGGCGCGCAGCGCGGTGCATGCCAGGAGCGCAGCGCCATGTCCCGGAAGGGTGCTCGGCTGTCCCGGAAGGGTGCTCGGCTGTCCCGGAAGGGTGCTCGGCTGTCCCGGAAGGGCGTTCGGCTGTCCCGGGACGTCGCTCCGGTGACCCTGGCGGCCGTTCCGGCATTCCGTGAGCACGATCCAGTCGGCTCGGCCAGCGATCGCGCAGCGCCGAGAGGGGGATGGATGTCCTCGACCCGAGGCTCCGTGCCGCGATGATCACCCACATCTACGTCAGCAACTACGGCACCGTCGGGGCCGGCCTCGAGCTGACGCTCGGGGCGCTGACCGCGCTCGTCGGACCGCCCGGCGCCGGGAAGGGCTGCCTGCTCGACGCCGTGCGGTTCCTCGCCGAGTGCGCCAACGGAGCGCTCGACCAGGCGGCGGCCAGCCGTCGCGACGGCGCGCTCCAGCGGCCCCGCCGCGACGGCGCGCTCACCACCCTCGGCGTCGCGGTCTCCAGGACCGAGGGCCACGGGTTCTGGCTCGTGCAGCTCGCGCCGGGGGACCGGGACGGCGAGACGCGCGTCAAGAGCGAGACGGCCGCGTGGTGGCAGCGCAGCGCGCTCACGCGGCTCGTCAAGCCGGGCGTGCGCGACGTCTTCGACGCCGGCAGCGACCCGCCCGAGGTCTCCTTCGACCGGCTGAAAGGCAGCCCGAAGGGGTTCTCGCGCAAGGACAAGGGGCGCAGCGGCACGCTCGCCTACCGCGGGGTCGCGCCCATCGCCGTGAGCGGCGCCAGGCTCGTCCTGCCGCTGCTCTCCGATGGACCGCTCACCCCCATGCTCGACGAGCTGCGCCGGGCGGTCCTCTACTCCCTCGCGCCGCGCCCCCTCCGCGCTCCCCAGAAGATCAGCGCCTCCCGGCGCCTCCGCGCGGGCGGCGAGAACTGGGGCTCCGTGCTCCGCGCGCTCGAGAAAGAGCGCTGGAAGGACAGCTTCCTCGCCGGGCTGTCCCAGGTGACCGGCGACGTCGACGGCACCCGCGCGGTCTCGTCCGGCGGGTTCCTCGTCCCGGAGCTGCGCCACGGCGCCGACGCCGACGGGCGCGAGCGCTGGCGGGCCGCCTCGGACGAGCCGGACGCCACGCTGCGGCTCGCCGCGATGGTCACGGCCCTCTCGCAGGAGCCCCCGCTCGTGCTCGCCGGCTTCGAGCGCCCCGACGCGGGCGTCGACCGCGGCGCGCTGCCGGCGCTGCTCGAGTACCTGCGCGGCGCCTCGGCCCAGCGCCACATCCTGCTCACGACGGAGAGCCCCGCGCTCCTCGACCTCCTGCCGCTCGACGCCGTCTACTCGGTGGAGCTCCGCGACGGCTCGACCACCGCGTCGCCCGTCGACGACCCGCAACGGCGAGCCCTCCGGGAGCAACTCGCCGCGCCGGAGAGCCAGCGCGCCCGGGTCGCCCGCTCCGACCGCGCCCCCGGTGCCTCCTGAGCCCCCGCCTCGCGCGTCCGCCCGCGCCGCCGCGCAGCCGGGCGGCGCCGCTACGACGCGAGCCGCTCCCGGCGCGGCGCGAGCGGCGACGCGTCGTACCGCGCGAGCAGGTCCTCCGGGTCGCGGTAGATCGCCGCGCACCCCCCCTCGAGGAGCTCCATCTCGGGGAAGCCCCCGCAGAGCAGCCCCACCGTCAGCAGGCCGAGCTTCGACGCGGCCTCGGCGTCGGACGGCGCGTCGCCGACGACCGCGACCTCGCGCGGATCGACGCTGCCCAGCCGGTCGAGCGCCGCCTCGAAGACGTCGCGGTGCAGCCTCGACCGGTCCACGTCGTCGGCCGACACGGTCCACGAGACCAGATCGCCCACCCGCGCGCGCTCGACGGTCGCGTCGAGCGCGCCGCGGGGCGCCGAAGAGGCGAGGACGATCCGGCGCCCGTCGCGCGCGATGCGCTCGAACAGCTCGCGCACCTTCGGGAAGGCGCGCGCGCCCGGGAGGAGCTCGCGCGCGTAGATCTCGTCGTGCAGCGACGAGACCCCGGCGCCGATCCAGCCGATCTCCTCGGGCGTGAGGAACACCGGCAACAGCTGGTCCGCGCCCGCGCCTGCATGGGCGCGCAGCCGCTCCCGGGAGACCTCGCGGCCGAACCGCCGGAAGGCCTGCTGCCAGGCGGCCGCGTGCAGATCGACCGAGTCGACGATCGTCCCGTCGACGTCGAAGATGACCGCGCTGACGCTGACCATGACGCGTCACGTGGTGCAGGGCCGGACGCACCGCCATCGGAGGGCTCCCGACGGCCCGCGCCGTCCGCGCGGGCGCGAGCGGCGCTCGACCGAGGGCGCGATAGACTGCCGCGGAGGAGGCTGCCCGGGCGAGCACGAGCGGGCAGGGGGAACAGATCATGAACCGGCGGCTGGCTGCACTCTCGGTCCTCCTCGGCGCGCTCGCCGTCCGCCCGAGCTCCGCCGCGGAGGCCGGGCCCGCGGTGCTGGTCGTCGACCTCGACGACGACGACGCCGACGGCGTGCCCGACGGCGAGCAGCCGCGCGTGCCGCCGTCCCCGGAGCTCCTCCCGCTGCGCGCGCCGCGCGGCGCGGGCGGCCCGGACCAGCGGCCCGCGTCGGTCCCGGCCGGCGTGCGGCTCCTGGCCGACGGCAGCCCCGTCCCGCCCGGCGGCGCGATCCCCGCGGGCGCCCGCCGCGTCGAGCTCCAGGCGGTCCGGGCAGGGCGCAGCGAGGTCGCGCTCGGCGGCAAGACGCTGCCCGTCAGCGCGTTCGAGGTCCGCGCCATCGACGGCGCCGGGCGGCGCATCGACATGGCGCGCTCCCACGCCTCGCTGCAGCGCACGCCCCCGGACCGGCTCGGCGACGACCCCTTCGGCAACCTCGACGACCCCGACGCGATCCGGCTGCTCGTGATCGGCGCGGCGGACGACCTGCCGCTGACCCTCGACGTCCACTCCGCGGCGCCGTCCGGCAAGGTGATCGACCGCCTGTCCAGCGTGCCGCTCGGCCACGTCGCGTGCCCCCCGGACGTCGCGCCCGGCCTCGTGTGCGGCTCGACGCGGCCCATCCGCGCGGTCGCGGACGACATCGATCGCAACCACCCGATGATCGCCGATCGCTCCTTGAAGGGCGAGGTCGGCGGGGCGCTCGTCGTCGCCCTGCCCGGCGGGCCGAAGCTCCAGATGATCCGCATCGCCGGCCCGCGCAGCTCGCCGCTCGGCCCCCTCGGGCGCACGCGCGCGCGCCTCCGCATCCTCATGGTGCGCCCGCGCGCGGGCGGGCCGCCGCCGATGGGCGGGGACGACGCCGGCGCGATCGCCATCGCGCGCGCGGAGGTCGAGCGCGCGAACGCCCTCTGGGGCGCGTGCGGCGTGAGCTTCGGCCCGCTGGAGGAGCTCGACATCACCTTCGTCGATCCGCCGCGCCCGCACCTGCTCGCGATCGGCTGTGACCACGGCCTGCCGGCGAGCGGCGGCGCGATCCGGGTGCGCGTCGACGGCCACGAGGTGACCGCGGCCATCGCGCCCCGCATGCGCCCCGACGCCGCGGCCCGGGCCGTCGCCGCGGCGATCGGCGCCGCGGGCTTCTCGGTGCGCCTCTCCGACAACCCCGTCATCGGCGCGGGCGCCCACGGGACCACCGACGTGCTCGTGCGGCGCCCGGGCGGCGCGCTCGCGACGATCGAGCCGCCGGCGTCCGGCGCGGTGAGCACCGACGCCACGCTCACGGCGTGCATCGGCGGCGTCGAGCTCGAGGACGGCCTCCAGCACTTCAGCGACACGGACGCGATCGCCGGGACCGTGGAGGAGCGCGCGCTGCTCAAGGCGTTCGACGACGGCGACCCCGCGACCGTCGACGTCGTGATGGTCCCGAGCTTCGCCGGCGGCGGGCGCATCGGCGAGTCGTTCATCTTCGCCGACGGCGGGGCGATCCGGAACACGATCATCGAGGACCGCGCCGGCCTGCGCGCCGACCGCGCCTCGTTCGCGCTGTCGCACGAGCTCGGGCACGTGCTCCTCGACGAGCCGGGGCACCCGGACGACTTCGGGATCGACACCCCGACCCGGCTGATGGACGCCGACGCGGCCAACGCCTCGGCCTACGGCCCGCGCCGCCTCACGGTCGACGAGTGCGCGCGCGCGATTCGACAGAGCGGCGCGGCCGAGCCGCGCCTGGGCCGACAGAGCGCCGCGGCCGAGCCGCGCCTGGGCCGACAGAGCGCCGCGGCCGAGCCGCGCCTGGGCCGACAGAGCGCCGCGGCCGAGCCGCGCCTGGGCCGACAGAGCGCCGCGGCCGAGAGCGGCGCCCCGGCGCCCCGCCCGGCCGATCCCGCGCCGCGCGGCGCCGCGGAGGCCGCGACGCCGCGCCCGGGCGGCGCGCCCGGCTTCCGGCCGAGCGGCCCGGTGCCCCTGCTCGCGCCCTGGCCGCTCGCCCCGCTCGGTCGAGAGAGGTGAGCGACCGCTTCGCGCTGTGGTAGGAGCGGGCCCATGCGGGTCTCCCAGCGGAGCGGCCTCTTCAGCGGCGTCGCCGCCCTCGCGTGCGCCACGGTCCTGCTCGAGATCTCGCTCGCGCGGATCCACGCGGCGATGTTCGGCGAGCCCCACGCCTTCGTCACGCTCGCGCTGTCGCTCGTCGGCGCGGGCGTGGGCGGCGCGCTGCTCTACCTCGCCCCGTCGCTCGTCTGCCCGCCCGCGCTCTTCGCCCGCATGGCGGCGCTGTCCTCGCTCTCGTCGGGCGCCACGCTCGCCGCGGTCATCCTGCTCGCGCAGCGCGGGCCCGCGCCGGGGTCGCTCCCGTGGCTCGCGCTCGTCTACGCCGCGTGCACCGTCCCGTTCGCGCTCGCGGGCCTCGCGCTCGCGGCCGCGATCCGCCACGCCGCCGCCGAGATGCCCCGCCTCTACCTGCTCGACCTCGTCGGCGGCGCCCTCGGCGGGCTCGCGGCGGCGGCCGCCCTCCGCGCCGGCGCGCCGCGCGCCGCGCTCGCGGCGGCGATCTTCTTCGCCGTGGCGGGCGTCT
The DNA here is from genome assembly GCF_051521595.1 of Sorangium sp. So ce1153. Lineage (NCBI taxonomy): Bacteria > Pseudomonadati > Myxococcota > Polyangiales > Polyangiaceae > Sorangium > Sorangium sp. So ce1153. Next base: position 7,347,418 of record NZ_CP150361.1, on the reverse strand, counting down.
TCTTCTTCCTCGCGTCGCGCGGCCGCGAGGGCGAGCAGCGCGCCCAGGGCGGCCTCGTCGCCACGTTCGTGCTCGGCAGCTTCGTGCTCCTCGCCGGCGACGTCGGCGCCCCGTGGCTCAAGCTCGCCGGGCTCCGCCGGGCGTCCCCCGACCGGACCGAGCACGAGGCCTGGAGCGAGCGTTCCCTGATCACCGTCGACCGCCCGCGGGCCGGCACGGCGATGGTGCGGATCGACAGCGTCGCCGCGAGCCCCATGCTCGACGCGAAGACGCCGCCGCCGCCGCAGCCCGAGGACATGGCCTACGCGCTCCACCGCGACCAGGGCCCCGCGCTCGTCGTCGGCGCCGGGGGCGGGCGCGACCTGCGCGCCGCGCTCAAGGCCGGGCAGAAGGACGTGTACGCCGTCGAGAGCGACCGCGGCGTCGTCGAGGTGATGCGCGGGCGGTACGCCGAGTTCAACGGCCACCTGCTCGACAAGCCCGAGGTCCACCTCGTGATGGGCGACGGGCGGAGCTTCGCCCGGCGCGCGCCGCTGCTCTTCAGGAACATCGTGATCCCGTCGGCCGACACCGCCGAGGCGTCCTCGACCGGCGCGCTCGCGCTGTCGGAGAGCCGGCTCGCCACGGTCGAGGGGATCGGCGACTTCCTGGCGCGCCTCCTGCCCGAGGGGACGCTGGTCGTGAGCCGCGCGGACGGCGACTTCGATCGCCTGCTCGCCCTCACGGCCGCGGCGCTGCGCCGCGCCGGCGCGGCCGCGCCGAAGGACCACCTCTTCGCGTGCAGCGCCGCGCAGCGGACCGCGCTCCTCGCCCGGCGCACCCCGCTCGCGCGCGCGGACATCGAGGCGCTGCGCCGCCACTGCCGCCGGCACAAGTTCTCGGAGGCCTTCGCCCCCGACCGCCCGCAGACCCCGGTCCGCGACCGGCTCGTCGCCGTGGCCGACGCGCGCGCCGCCGCGCCCGACGCGCTGACCGACCTCTCGCCGCCGACCGACGACAGGCCGTTCTTCTCCTACGCCGTCCCGGCGCGCCGCCTGCCCGCGGTGCTCGGCGACTGGAAGGCGCTCCGCGCCGAGCACACGGCCGTCTTCGCGCTCGCGGCGCTGCTCGCCGTCGCCTCGGGCCTCTTCGCGCTCGCGGCGCTGCTCCCGGCGCTGCTCCCGGCGCTCGTGGAGCGCGCCGGCAGCCTCCTCCGGCGCGGCGACGCGGCGGCCGCCGCCGCGCCCCCGCCGCCCGGTCGGGCCGGCGGCGGCGGCCGGCGCGCGCTCGCGTTCTTCGCCGCGATCGGCGCGGGGTTCGCGCTGGTCGAGCTCGCCGTCTTCCGGCACGCGCTCCTCCTGCTCGACCTGCCGTCGCACGAACTCCCGGCCGCCCTCGTGATCCTCCTCGTCTCGGCCGGCCTCGGCGGCCTGCTCACCGCCCGCGTGGCGCCGAGCGCCGCGGCCGGGGTCTCCGCGCGGGTGGCCGAGGCGCTCGTCGTGGCCGCGGCGCTCGCGGCGGTGGGGCTCGTCCCGCTCGCGCGGTGGAGCCTCGGGCTCGGGTCCTTCCCGCGCGCGGTCCTCGCCCTGGCCCTTCTCGTGCCGTTCGGCCTGCTCGCGGGCTCGCTCGCGCCCCTCGGGGTCAAGCTCGTCTCGGCGGTCTCGCCGGCGCTGCTCCCCCTGTGCTGGGCGCTCGGCGCCCTCGCCGGCGCGGCGGCCATGGCCCTCGGCGCCCTCTGCGCGATGAACCTCGGCTACAGCGCCCTGCTGTTCGGCGCGGGCCTCGCGTACCTCCTCGCCGCCGCCACCGTGCCGCCCGCCGTGGCCGGGGCGCCCGCCCTCGGCGACGCGGAGCGAGCGCCTGCGCGCGCGGGCGCCGCGGCGGCTGGCGATCCGCCCCCCGGCGAGGCCACCGGGCAGGTCGCGGGGGCGCAGCCCGAGGTGCCCGAGGCAGCGCCGGTCGCGTGAGCGCGCCGCGCGGCCAGCGGGAGCCTCACCGCCGCGCGGCCAGCAGGAGGTGCGCGAGCAGGCCCGCGATGTTGTAGGCGTCGTCGCCGCCCCGGTGGTGCGTGCCCGCGAGCGGCAGGCCCACGCGCTCGAGCGCCTCGGCCATCCCGATCTCGCGCGACAGCGCGTGCGTCACCGCGAACAGGCTCTTCACGTTGAGGTGGCTCGGCCCGAACGGGAAAGGCACGCCCCGGGCCTGGCACTGCCGCTCGAACATGCGCCGGTCATAGTCGCCGTAGCTCGCCCAGAGGCGGTCCTGCGCCTTGAGCTCGCTCCGCAGGATCGCGCACGCCTCCTTGAACGAGACCCCCGCGTCGACGTCCGCCTGCGTCAGCGTCGTGAGCGACGTGCAGAACGGGCTCACGCGCGAGCGCTCGGGGCGCACCAGGAGCGACCGCCGGTCGCGCCGCCGGCCCGAGGCGACCTCCAGCGTGCACACGCCGATCTCGATGATCTCGTTCTCCTCGCCCCGCGGCGGGTCGCCGTCCCAGCAGGTCGATTCGACGTCGATCACGAGGATGAGGTCAAGGCGCTTCGCCATCGATCACCGCCCCCGTCATGTGGTGATGAGTACGCTGCCATCGTAACGAGGATCGGGACGCAAATTCTTTCAGGATTTTCCCGACAGGCCCGAAACGCCTCGGGCGGTTCGCTTTGTCCGGGCAAAAACTGAGTAGAAACGGGACATAAGAGCGAGGGTCATCCGACCCGGGATGGTCGTTTCGGTCGCCAATCCGCTTGCCTGGAGGGCGTGGACCATGGACACTCGTCAGGTAATTTCTGACGAGGTTCTTCGCGTGAATCCTGGCAGCCAGTTCCATCGCTCACCCGGTTCAGCCAGGGACCGGTCCGCTGTTGCTGAGGTACTTCCTGACCCGATCGCCGACGACCGCGAGCCGGCGTCGGAGCGGCCTCCCCGCTCCGGCATCCGCCACGCGGGCCGCGACCGCGAGGCGGCGGCGGGGGCGCACCCGGCGGGGCGCGCCGCCGCGGCGGCGGCGGGCGCTGCAGCAGGACTGCAGTCGTGTGGGAGCGCCGCGGCCGATCCGCTCGTCGGCCGTACAGAGCAGGGACTGCACATCGAGCGGCTGATCGCCGAGGGGGGGATGGGCGCTGTGTACGCGGCCCGCCGCGTCGCGACCGGGGAGCCCGTCGCCCTCAAGGTGCTCCGGCGGGTGCACGCGGGGGACTCCGGCCTCGAGGGGCGGTTCGCCCGGGAGGTGCGGCTCGCCCGGCGCATCGATCACCCGAACGTCTGCCCTGTGCTCGGGGAGGGGCGCCTCGACGACGGGCGCCCGTTCTTCCTCATGCCGCTCTTCGAGGGCGTCACCCTGGCCGAGGAGGTGCGGCGCAACGGCCCCCTGCCGCTCGGCCGCGCGCTCGCGGTCGCGGACCAGATCCTCGCCGGCCTCGCGGCCATGCACGCGGCGAAGGTCGTCCACCGCGACCTCCAGCCGGGCAACATCCTGCTCGTCCCCCAGGCGCCGGGCGCCGGGGCGGGCGAGGGCGTGCCGGCGGTCAAGCTCATCGACCTCGGCTTCGCGCACGAGCCCGGCGTGGACACGGGCGACGGCGTGACGCCGGACAGCCCGGGGTCGCTCGTGGGCACCCTGCTGTTCATGTCGCCGGAGCAGGCGATGCGCAGCCGCGCCATCACCGAGCGGAGCGACCTGTTCGCCGCCGCGCTGCTCATCTACTACGCGCTCTCGGGCAAGCTCCCCTTCCGGGGGCGGGGCGACCTCGACGTGCTCGTCGCGATCGTGCGCTCCGCGCCCGTGCCCCTCCGGCGGGAGCGCCGGGATGTCCCGCGCGTGCTCGACGAGGTGCTCGCCCGCGCCCTGTCGAAGCACCCCGACAACCGCTTCCCCGGCGCCGCGGCGATGCGCGCCGCGCTCTCGGCCGCGCGGGCATAGCTCCCTCGGGGCTCCGCCCCGCTCCGCACCCTGGAGTCCGCCGCGCCGCGCGCCGGCCCGCTCCTTGCCACGACGGTGCCGCCTGCACCGCGCCGCGCAGCACCGCGATCCGGGCTGTGCAAGCGCTGCTCAAGGGCCGCGACGCGGCGCGGTGAGCTTCACGCGAGGGGAACCCCATGGACGCACTCGATCTCTTGGAGCAGCAGCATCTCGAACTCGGCGCCCTGATGGCGCGCATCGCCGCCGAGCCCAGCCCGGGCCTCCGGACCTCGATGGTCGCGCAGCTCTCCCGGATGATCGACGCGCACGTCCGCATCGAGCAGACGTACCTCTACCCGGTGTGTGCCGAGCGGATGGGCGACGACAAGAAGCCGCTCCACGAGGCGTACGAGAAGCACGGCCTGGCGCGCTTCGCGGCGGACAACCTGCTGCGCACGCGCGCGACCGACGTGCGCTTCGAGGCGCGCCTCAAGCTCCTGCGGGACGTGTTCACCGACCACGCGGACGAGGAGGAGGGCTTCCTCTTCCCGAAGGCGAAGCGCGGCCTCACGGACGAGCAGCTCGACGTCATCGGCTGCGACCTCGAGCGCGCCTACGAGGTGCTGCTGCGCGTCGGCGTCTCCGGGGGCGTCCCGCTCCCTCGGCCCCAGCGCGGTTGGCCGAGGCGCGGCGCCCACGCCGGGCGCTTGCTCCGCCCGGCGCCGCGCCGCCGCGGCGAGGCGCTCCGCGCCCGCGGCGACTGAGCCGCGCGGGCGCCGGGGTGCGAGCGGTCAGACCGGGACGGGGCCGCCGAAGGCGCCGAAGAAGCGCGCCACCCAGACGGTGACCATCAGGACCGCCAGCGCGACGCCGAGCCGCGTCACCCACGCGCCCTGCACCGACTCGGTCGCGGCGACGCGGCCGTCCTTCACGTAGATCGCCGCGTTGTACGCGAGCGCGGCGATCACGAGGGGCGCCATGATCGGGGAGAGCGGGTGGAAGTGCAGCGCCTCGGCCACGCGGCCGTGCGCGAGGGCGAGCGTCGCGCGCGTGAGCCCGCAGCCGGGGCAGGGGTGGCGGGTGACGATCGCGAACGGGCAGATCGGGACGCCGCACGCGACGAGCAGCCCGAGCAGCGCCGCCACCGCGCCGAGGCGCGCCGCGCGACCGCGCGGGGTCGCCGCGCTCCACCGGGACGGGGCCGGCGGAGCGGGCGGGGGGGCGGCGGTCGGGAGGGACAACGGCGGGGAACGGCGGAGCGCGCTACGCGGCGTTCGGGTCCCAGACCTCGTTGAGGTCCTTCGCGAGGGCGTAGAGCGGGAAGAAGATGTAGAGCACGATGCCCTCGGCCTGCGGGTTGCGCGAGCCGGCCATCTGCTTGGCCTTGGTCACCTGCTCCGGGACCTTCACCCAGAGGAAGTAGTAGTTGAGCAGCGGGATGAAGACGTACCAGGGCTTGAACTCGGGGTCCTTGGTCGTCGCCTGCAGCTCGTTCAGCATCGCCCAGAGCTGCCAGATGGCGTAGACGAAGCAGACCATCCCGATCACGCAGACCGTGATCGGATTGCGCGTCTCGCCCCGCCCGCCGCCCGGGGCCAGCGAGCCGCTGCCGCCGTACGCGCCCAGGTTGCTGCCCGCCTGGCCGAACTGGTGGCCGGGCGCCGCCAGCTGGCCGCCGGCGGGTGATCCGCCGTAGGCGCCCGGATCGCTCGTCCCCTGGGCGGGGGAGCCGTAGCCGCCGCCCGGGGCGCCGCCGTAGCCGCCGCCCGGCGGGCTGCCGTAGCCGCCGCCCGGCGGGCTGCCGTAGCCGCCGCCCGGCGGGCTGCCGTAGCCGCCACCCGGCGGGCTACCGTAACCGCCGCCCGGCGGGCTGCCGTAGTCGCCACCCGGCGGGCTGCCGTAACCGCCGCCCGGGGGGCTGCCGTAGCCGCCACCCGGGGGGCTGCCGTAGCCGCCGCCCGGGGGGCTGCCGTAGCCGCCGCCCGGCGGGCTACCGTAACCGCCCTGCGGGTCCTGGCCCGGAGGCGGGCCGTAGCCGCTGGCGCTGTGCTGCGGCGGCTGACCGTAACCGCCGGGTTGACCGTAACCGCCGGGCTGACCGTAACCGCCGGGCGGCTGGCCGTAGCCAGGGGGCGCGCCGCCGGGGCCGCCCAGCGGGTCCTGCCCAGGGGGCGAGCCGAAGGGATTCCCGCCGGCGCCGCCCTGCGGCGGCTGGCCGTAGCTACCGCCGGGCGGCGGGAACGCGCCGGGCGGCGCCTGCGGCTGCTGGCCGCCCGGACCGCTGTACCCGGGCAGCTGGTCGATGGCCATCGTCCCGCCGAGCGGGTTCACGCCCTGGTTGGGCTGCTGGCCGAACGGCGCGTAGCCGCCGGACGGGCTCGCGGCCGCGCCGCCGAAGGCCGGGCCAGAAGGCTGCTGTGCCCCGGGGGAGGGCGAGCCGTAGCCCATCCCGGGAGGAGGCGGAGCAGGCGGCGGACCCGCCGAGGCGCCGAGCCCCGCCGGGGGGACGCCGACCACCGTGCCGGCGAGGCCCTGCGGCGGGGCCGGGATCCCGGCGGGCATGCCCGGCGGAGCGCCAGCGGGCGGCGCCGGAGGCGGAGGCGCCCCGGGGGCCCGCGGGCCCGCGCCCCCGGAGGGCTGACTCATCAGCATGGTGCCCTTGAACTTCGGCGCGGCCGCCCCCTTCAGGTTGAAGCCGCACTTCGTGCACGTGGACGCCGTTTCCGAGTTTTGCGTCCCACAATTCGGACAGAACACGCACCACCTCCGGAGGGGGGTTCGCTGCACCGCATGTCCGCGCCCTGCGCGCGTGAATGGGCGCGAAGGGTAGTTGAAGCGCGTTCCCGTTCTCAAGTGAAAGACGAAGAACGCTGCGAACGTCCGCCGAGGCTACGCGTTCTCCGCCAGAAAACCCAGCGCGTTGAGCCGCTCCGGGCGACATCGGCGATCGCCGCTGGGCGCAGCCGCAAGATCACCCGCTCGTCGCATGCGGCGACCGCCGCTCGCCGCGGCCGGCGACCACCTGCTCCTCGAAAGGTGAGCATGGAACCCCCCGGATTCACTCGGAGGATTCGCCGCGCCACCCCGCCGCGCCGCGCCCTGGCTGCGGCAGCCCGGCCGGCTCGCCGTGCGCCCAGGCACCACCTTTCTTGGGCACCGAGAGGCTTTCTGTTATCCGCTGTAGGTTTCCCCCTGGCGCGCCTTGACAGTGACCACCGTCGCTCACTAGCGTGCCCGCGCCTCGGGAACGGCTCCGTGCGACGGATAACCGAATGCCCGGCCGCCGGTGCGCGGGGCTGTCCGCCTCCGGCGGGCGCCTCTACACAGGGGGCGCACGAGGTAGCGCCCGGCCACGCCGGGCGGACCCTCGCTTGGAAGGGACCCGCGTTGCGGGGTCCCCACTGCATGTCGAAGCGGGCACGCCGCGAGCGCGGCGCGCCCAGGGAGCCAGCGGACCGTGCCAACAGCCGCCATGACCGAACAGTTTGCCCTCAGCGCCGAGCGGAAGATCGAGTTTGACAAGATCCTCGCGCGCTACCCGAACCGCCAGGCCGCGTGCATCCCGGTGCTCCACCTCTGCCAGAGCCAGGAGGGGTGGGTCTCCGAGCGGGTGCTCCGCTGGGTCGCCGAGCAGCTCGGCCTCCCGGCGGCGCACGTGCAGGGCGTCGCGACCTTCTACACGCTCTTCAACAAGGAACCCGTGGGCAAGCACCAGGTCTGGGTCTGCCGGACGCTGAGCTGTGCGCTCAACGGCGCGGACGCGGTGCTGCACCACTGCGAGAAGCGGCTCGGGATCCGGGTGGGCGAGACGACCCAGGACGGCAAGGTCACGCTGCGCACCGCAGAGTGCCTCGCGTCGTGCGGCACCGCCCCGATGATGCAGGTCGATCGCGACTACCACGAGGGCCTCACGCTCGAGAAGGTGGACGCGATCCTCGATCGGTTGACGAGGTGACGAGATGCTCCGGCTGACGCGCTATCTGACCAAGAACTACGACACGCCCGACGGCCACAAGCTGTCGGTGTACGAGAAGGGCGGCGGCTACCAGCAGGCGAAGCGCGCCCTCGGGATGACGCGCGAGGCGCTCGTCGAGGAGATGAAGGCGGCCAACATCCGCGGCCGCGGCGGCGCCGGCTTCGCCATGGGCGTGAAGTGGAGCTTCATGCCCTGGCCCCCGAAGCCCGAGAAGCCGCACTACCTCGTCATCAACGCGGACGAGGGCGAGCCCGGCACCTTCAAGGACCGGACGCTGATGGAGAAGAACCCTCACTCGGTCGTCGAGGGGTGCATCATCGGCTGCTTCGGGATCGGCGCCCACGCCGCGTACATCTACGTGCGCGACGAGCTGCACCTGTCGAAGGCGCGGCTCTGGGAGGCCATCGAGGAGGCGCGCGCCAAGGGCTACCTCGGCAAGCGCCCGTTCGGGATCGACTACCCCGTCGAGGTCTACGTCCACACCGGCGCCGGCGCCTACATCTGCGGCGAGGAGACGTCGCTCCTCAACTCGCTCGAGGGCAAGCGCGGCGAGCCGCGGCTCAAGCCGCCGTTCCCCGCCCAGTTCGGCGCGTTCGGGATGCCGACCACCGTGAACAACCTGGAGACGATCGCGGCGGTGCCCACGGCGCTCGAGCTCGGGGGCGACAACTTCTCGAAGCTCTCCTCCCTGCACCACCTGAAGGACGGCGGCTGCCGGCTCTTCGGCGTGAGCGGCCACGTGAACAACCCGGGCATCTTCGAGGCGTGCGTCGGCGTCACGCTGCGCGATCTCATCTACGACTTCGGCGGCGGCGTGAAGCACGGCAAGCTCCTCGCGGTCATCCCGGGCGGCTCCTCGTGCCCGATCCTGCGCGCCGACGAGGTCGTCAACGCGCCGAACGAGAAGTCGCCGCTCCACCCCTGGCACGGGCAGAGCGTGCTCGACGTGCCGCTCGGCGTGGACACGTTCCGCGCGCTCGGGACGATGCTCGGGACCTGCTGCGCCATCGTCCTCAGCGACAAGGCGTGCCCGGTCCTCGCGATGCACAACCTGATGCGCTTCTACCGCCACGAGTCGTGCGGCCAGTGCACCCCGTGCCGCGAGGGCAGCGCGTGGATCCACCGGATCCTCGACCGCATCGTGCACGGGGAGGGGACGATCGAGGAGCTCGATCGGCTGCACGAGATCGCCGACAACATCATGGGCAACACCATCTGCGCCTTCGGCGAGGGCACGGCGATGCCCGCGCTCGGGTTCCTGCGGAAGTTCCGCAAGGAGTTCGAGGCGTACATACAGACCAAGGGCCGCTCGTCGACAGGGGTGCTCTCGCCGTGAAAATCTTCGAATTCGCCTTCTTCGGGCTGGCGTCGCTGCTGGTCCTCCTCGGGGGCCTGGCCACGGTCGCGGCCAGGAACCCGATCCGCGGCGCGATGGGCCTGCTCACGTCGATCGTCGGCATCGCGGGCCTCTACCTGATGCTGGCCGCGGAGTTCCTCGCCGCGATCCAGATCCTCGTGTACGCGGGCGCGGTCGTCATCCTCTTCCTCTTCGTGATCATGCTCCTCGGCCCGTCGGCGACGTCGCCGCGCGACGCCCGCACCGCGGTGCCGCGCTACATCGGCGCCGGCGTCTTCGCGGCGGGCAGCATCGGCGCGCTGCTCCTCGCGGCGAGCGCCGGCAAGCCCGGGGTGACCGCCCTGCCGGCGGCCCCCGAGTCGCTCGGGACCATCGACGCGCTCGGGCACGAGCTCTTCACGAAGGGGATCGTGCCGTTCGAGCTCTCGGGCGCGCTGCTCCTCGTCGCGGTGGTCGGCGCCGTCGCCGTCGCCCGCGGCAAGCAGGTCGACCCGACGCTGCTGCCGGCCGCGCCGGCCGCCGCCGGCTCGCCGGACCCGGGCGATCAGGTCCCGGTGCGCGACGCCGCCAGGCCGGACGCGCAGCCGGGCGCCCTCACGGGTCACTTCACCATGTCGACGAAGGAGTCGAAGTCATGATCTCCGTCCCCATCGAGTACTACCTCGTTGTCGCGGCGGTGCTGTTCGTGATCGGGTCGGTGGGCTTCCTGCTGCGCAGGAACCTGCTGGTCCTCCTGATGAGCATCGAGCTGATGCTCAACGCCGTGAACCTCACGCTCGTCGCGTACAACCGGGTGCACCCGCAGGACCACGCCGGGCAGATCTTCACTTTCTTCGTCATCGCCATCGCGGCGGCGGAAGCCGCCGTGGGTCTCGCGATCGTGCTCGCGTTCTACCGCATCCGGAAGACGATGCGCTCGGACGACGCCGATCTCCTGAGGAGTTAGCGTGGAAGCCCTGAGAACGTTATTCCCCGCGTCCGAGTTCGCGCTGCTCGCGGTCGTGCTCGGCCTGCCGGCGCTCGGCGCGTTCGTGAACGGCCTCTTCGGCAAGCGGCTCGGCAAGGACGCGGTCCGGCTGATGGCGCTCGCCGCGCTCGGCGGCGCCTTCCTGGCGGCCGTCACCACGTTCCTGCTGCTGCCGCACGAGGGCGGCAAGCTCACCTGGACCGCCTGGCGCTGGTTCTCGATCACCGGCCGGATGGGCCAGTCGATCCCGATCGACGTCGCCTTCAGCGTCGACGGCCTGAGCGGGACGATGATCCTCGTCGTCACCGGCGTCGGCTTCCTCATCCACCTCTACTCGTCCGCGTACATGCGCGAGGACCCGGGCTACTACCGGTTCTTCGCGTACCTGAACCTGTTCTGCTTCTCGATGCTCGTGCTGATCATGGCCGACAACCTCGCCGTCCTCTTCGTGGGGTGGGAGGGCGTCGGCATGTGCAGCTACCTGCTCATCGGCTTCTGGTTCAAGGACGACAAGAACGCGAGCGCCGGCAAGAAGGCGTTCGTCGTGAACCGCATCGGCGACTTCGGCCTCCTCGTCGCGATGGCCATGCTCGCCTACTACTCGGGCACGCTGAACTTCGACGGCATCGCCGCGAACGCGGGCAACCTGCTCGCCGCGGTGAAGGTCTGGCCGATCGGCAACATGTCGGCCGAGACGGTGCCGGGCTTCCTGAGCTTCATCGTCCCGGCGCAGCCCGTGCTCATGTACGCCTCGACGCTGATCGGGCTCGCGCTGTTCCTCGGCTGCGCCGGCAAGAGCGCGCAGATCCCGCTCTACGTCTGGCTGCCGGACGCGATGGCCGGCCCGACCCCGGTCTCCGCGCTGATCCACGCCGCGACGATGGTGACCGCGGGCGTCTACCTCGTGGCCCGGCTCTCGGCGGTGTTCGTGCTGTCGCCGTTCGCCATGGCGGTGGTCGCGGTGACCGGCGTGCTCACGGCGATCTTCGCGGCCTCGATCGGGCTCTTCCAGAACGACCTGAAGAAGGTGCTCGCCTACTCCACGGTGAGCCAGCTCGGCTTCATGTTCATCGGCGTGGGCGTCGGCGCGTTCGCCGCCGGCTTCTTCCACGTCCTCACGCACGCCTTCTTCAAGGCCTGCCTCTTCCTCGGCGCCGGCTCGGTGATCCACGCGATGCACGCGCGCATCCACGACACCGACCAGTCCCAGGACATGCGGAACATGGGCGGCCTCAGGGAGCACATGCCCCTGACGCGCTGGACCTTCCTCCTCGCGTGCCTCTCGATCGCGGGCTTCCCCGGGTTCGCCGGGTTCTGGTCGAAGGACGAGATCCTGTGGCGCGCCTTCTCCAGCCGGATCGAGTCGGTGGCGACGCGCGGGCAGCCGGTGTGGCAGTGGCCCGACTGGCTCGGCCCGGCGATCTACGTCGTCGGCATCGTGGCCGCGACGATGACCGCCTTCTACATGTTCCGCGCCTACTTCCTGACGTTCCACGGCGAGTTCCGCGGATGGACGATCGTGCGCGGCTGGAAGGATCCGCACCCGCACGGCCACCACGACGACCACCACGCGCACGCGCCGGGCGAGAAGCTCGAGGGCCCGGTGCCGCACGAGTCGCCGCTGCCGATGACGATCCCGCTCATCGTGCTCGGGGCGCTGTCGGTCTTCGCCGGCTTCCTCATGGCGGAGCCGCTCGTGCACCTCACGCACTCCCACGCGTTCGCGCCGCTCGCGCACCTGCTCGAGCCGGTGTTCTCGCTGACGGAGCGCGCGGTGACGGAGCGCGAGGCGGCGAAGGGGCTGATGTGGCCGATGATGCTGCCCGGCGTCGCCGCGTGCTTCACCGGCATCGGCCTGGCGATGCTCGTGTACTGGAACCGGCGCGGCGAGCCCGAGCGGCGCTTCGCCCAGCAGTTCCCGCGGCTCCACGGGCTCATCTACGACAAGTGGCGGATCGACGAGCTGTACAACGCCACGGTCGTGGGCATGGTCGACGCGCTGGCCGACATCTTCACGATGGCGGACAAGTGGATCATCGACGGGGTCATCGCGAAGCTCTCCGCCGCGCTGGTCGGGTTCTTCGGCACGGTGCTGCGCGCGCTCCAGACGGGCCGCGTGCAGGTCTACGCCGCGTCGATGGTGGTCGGCCTCGCCGGCGTCGGCTGGTTCATGGTCAAGCCGCACGCGGACGCGAACGTCGACGACGCGGAGCTGCGCCGGTCGGGTGAGGTGCGGCTCTCGGCGGCGCCGGGGCTCGGCTACCGGTACCGCTGGGAGGCGCCCGGCCTGCCGCAGCGCGACTTCTCCGAGGCCACGGACGTCACCGTGAAGCTCGAGCCCGGCGAGAAGAAGGACGTCGTGCTCCGCGTGCGCAACGCCTTCGATCGCGAGGCGACCGAGACCTTCTCGTTCACCAGGCCGCCCGGCCGCAAGACCCCGACGGACCCGACCACCATGAGGGTCCCGAACGTGCCCACGCTCCTGCCGGGGACGGCCCCGGCGGAGCAGATCCAGGACCAGATCAAGCCGGAAGGCCTGCAATGAGCGCGCTCGACCTCGTAACCCATCACTGGCCGGCGCTCGCCGCCGGCGTCGCCGGAGGGCTCCTCCCGCGGCGCGGGCGAGACGCGGACGGCGCCCACGCGAGCGACGACGACCACCACGGCGGCGACGATCACCACGGCGACGATCACCACGGCGGAGGCGACCATCACGCGGGCGACCACGCGCACGGCGAGGCCCACGGCAGCGCCGGGTACACCACGTGGCAGCGGGTCGCCCTCGGGCTCGTCGCGGCGCTCATCACCCTCAGCGTGCAGTGGCTCTGGCCGTCCGACGCAACGACGGGGGCGGCCGCGGCGGACGCGTCGGCGTCCGGCGAGTGGTCGTCGCTCCTCAACGTGCTCATCGGCCTGCCCTTCGTGGGGGCCGCGGCGGTGCTGTTCATGCCGCGGCAGCTGCTCTCGCTGCTCCGCGGCTTCACGCTGGCCGTGCTCGGCGTGGGCTTCGTGGCGTCGCTCTGGCTCCTCAGCGTGCCGATGACGGCGGGCTGGCACTTCCAGTCGATCAAGGAGTGGATCCCGTCGCTGGGCATCCGGTGGCACGTCGCGATCGACGGCATCAGCCTCTGGCTGGTCCTGCTCACGACGTTCATCGCGCCCATCGCGGCGTACGCGTCGTTCGGCTCGATCAAGAGCCGGATCAAGGAGCTCTGCTTCTGCCTCCTGTTCCTGCAGGGGGCGATGCTCGGCGCCTTCGTCGCGCTCGACCTGTTCCTGTTCTTCCTCTTCTGGGAGCTGATGCTGGTGCCGATGTTCGTGATGATCGGCATCTGGGGCGGCGTCGAGAAGATCAAGGCCGCGGTCAAGCTCTTCATCTACACGATGGCGGGCTCGATGCTGATGCTCGCGGGCATCGTGTACCTCGTGTGGGCGAACCAGAAGCTCACGGGGGCCTACACCTTCGACTACCTCGCGCTCTCGCGCGTGGTGCTGCCGCGCAGCACCCAGATGCTCTGCTTCTGGGCGTTCTCGATCGCGTTCTTCATCAAGGTGCCGATGTGGCCGGTGCACACGTGGCTGCCGGACGCGCACGTGCAGGCGCCGACCGGCGGCTCGGTCATCCTCGCCGCGGTCATGCTGAAGATCGGGACGTACGCGTACCTGCGCTTCTCGATGGGCCTCTTCCCCGGCCCGGCCTCCAGCCTGGCGGCCAACCTGGCGGGGATCGCGATCCTCGGCGGGGTGATCTACGGCGCGCTCGTCGCCTGGAAGCAGTCGGACGTGAAGCGCCTCGTGGCGTACTCGTCGGTCGCCCACCTCGGCTACGTGATGCTGGGGCTCTTCGGCGTCACGCCGAGCGGGATCCAGGGCGCGGTGCTCCAGATGGTGAACCACGGCGTCTCCACCGGCGCGCTCTTCCTCCTGGTCGGCGTGATCTACGACCGCCGCCACACCCGCCAGGTCGCCGAGTTCGGCGGCCTCGCCAAGGTGATGCCGGTCTACGCGACGCTCTTCCTGATCGTGACGTTCGCCTCGGTCGGCGTGCCCGGCACCAACGGGTTCATCGGCGAGTTCATGATCATCATGGGGACGTACGCCTCCGAGCGCCTCGGGGTGTTCAGCGGGATCCACACCGTGGGCGCCGCGGCGGGCGTCATCCTCGCCGCCGTCTACATGCTGAGCGTCGTGCAGAAGATGTTCTTCGGGCCGCTCACGAACCCGAAGAACAAGCACCTGCCCGACGTCACGCCCCGCGAGGCGCTCGCGCTCTCGCCCCTGATCCTGATGATCTTCGTGATCGGCCTGTTCCCTGCGATCTTCCTCGATCGGATGAAGGAGTCGGTCCTGTTTACTTACAACCAGTTCAAGGTCGTCTCCGGGCAGGCGATCCTCTTCGCGGACGAACGCAACGCGAAGCTCCTGCCCGAGGACACGTTCTCCCCCGCGTTCCTCAAGGGGGCGCCCGCGCCGCGCTCCGGTGAGGGCGCGCCGGCGGGCGGGGACGAGCAGGCCCGGAGCGACCGGCAGGCGCCGGCGGGCGGCAAGCTCGCCGCGCGCGGCGAGGAGGCGGCGCGATGAGCTACGGGATCTTCCTCGCCGTCTCGCCGCTGCTCGTCGTCTCGCTCGGCGGGGCGCTGCTGATGATCGCGGAGGCGTTCTCGCACCGCCGCGAGGAGTCGCACGAGCGCCAGTCGGGCCCGTCGTCCGATATAGCGCTCGGGACCGCGATCACGCTCCTCGCCGGGGCGGTGTTCTCGGGCGCGGTCGGGTTCGTCGGCCCCGAGACGCTGGAGGGGGTCGAGGCGCTCGCCCCCTACCTGATCGTCGACCGCTTCACGCTGTTCTTCTCGTTCGTGCTCTGCCTCGGCGGCGCGCTCGCGTCGCTGCTCGCGGGCGGGTACCTCCCGGAGCACCGGCTCGACCGCGGGGAGTTCTACCCGCTGCTGACCTTCTCGACCGTGGGCGCGATCATCCTCGCCGGCGCGGGGGATCTGCTGACGCTCTTCCTCGGCCTGGAGACGATGTCGCTCGGGGCCTACGCGCTGACCGGCTTCCGCCGGACCTCGCCGCGGAGCAGCGAGGCGGCGATCAAGTACTTCCTGCTCGGCTCGTTCGCGGCGGCGCTGCTGCTCTACGGCGGCGCGCTGATCTACGGGGCGACGGGGCACACGGACCTCGCCGGGATCCGCGACACGATCGCGAGCGCGACGGGGGACAGGGCGCCGAACCCGGCGCTGCTGCTCCTCGGGGCGGCGCTGATGCTGGTCGGGCTCGCGTTCAAGGTGAGCGCGGTGCCGTTCCACATGTGGACGCCCGACGCGTACGAGGGCGCCCCGACGCCGGCCACCACGTTCATGGCGGTGGCGGTGAAGAGCGCGGCGTTCGCGACGCTGCTGCGCGTGCTGCTCGGCGCGTTCGGCGGCCCGGCGCTCTCGTCGTGGGCGGCCGGCTGGCCGCCGGCGGTGACGGCGATGGCGCTGCTCACGATGACGGTGGCGAACCTCATCGCGGGCCGGCAGGAGTCGGTGAAGCGGATGCTCGCGTACTCGAGCATCGCGCACGCCGGCTACCTGCTCGTCGGCGTGGCGGCGGCGGCGCGCGCGAGCGAGGACGCGCAGGCGAGCGTGATGTTCTACCTGCTCGCCTACACGGTCTCGACGGTCGGCGCCTTCGGCACGCTCATCCTCTGCGGCAGCCGCGGCGCCGAGGCGGTGAGCTACGAGGATCTCGCTGGCATCGGCAAGCGGCACCCCGTGGCGGCGCTCGCGTTCTCGCTGTTCCTGCTGTCGCTGGCGGGCGTGCCGCCGACCGCGGGCTTCTTCGGCAAGCTCTACATCGTCAAGGCGGCGATGGGCGCCGAGCTGTACACGCTGTCCGTGGCGCTGCTGCTGAACAGCGTGCTCTCGGCGTACTACTACCTGCGGGTGCTCGTGTTCATGTACATGCGCGAGCCGGCGCCGGGCGCGCCGATCGCCCGGCCGATGCGCTCGGGCTACGTCAACGCGGCGCTGGTCGTCTCCGCCGTGCTCGTCATGGTCCTCGGCATCTTCCCGACGACCTCCCTCGGGATCGCGGTCCGCGCGGTCCTCGCTGCGAATCCGTAAGCTACGGCCCCTATCGGCGGTTCCGCGGGGGAGCGCCTCGGCGAGCCGCCCGGCCCTCGGAGGCCGTGCTCGTTGCCCGGCCCTCGGAGGCCGTGCTCGTCACGCGGCGCACGGAGGGCCGAACTCGCGTGAGGCCTCGCTCCCCCGGCTCCGCCGGAGGAGCGAGGGCTCACGCTCAAACATCAGCCCTCCGTGCGCCGCGTGACGAGCACGGCCCCCGAGGGCCTACCGTTTCCATCCTTCAAGAGCCGCTCAGAGCTCGCCGGGACCGCGGCGCGTCACGAGCGTGGCGGGGGAGGCGCCGCGATGCGGGGCCGCCAACTGATCTGGCAACGCAGGCAACGGCGCTTGCGGCGGGGCGCGAGCGTTCGCGGAGATCAGGCGCTGCTGCGCAGGGCGCGCAAGTTGCTAAAGTCGGCGCCGATGCGAACCGGCGAGAAGATGCAGAAGACTGCGGGCAAGAGACGAATGCAGGCGGCAAGCGTCGCGCTGCTCGGGGCGCTCGGGTGCCAGGGCGGTAACACGACCGGAAGCTCGCCAGCAGGGAGCACGGCGCCCGCGGCGAGCACGGCGCCAGCGGCGAGCGCGGCGCCAGCGGCGAGCGCGGCGCCAGCGGCGAGCGCGGCGGCGGCGGCGAGCGCGGCGGTGGCGGATATCTCGCTGACGTCGGAGAGCGTTCTGAAGGTGATGAACCCGAAGCGGCGCGAGCCGTACAGCGGGCCCACAGGGACGCTGCGAGGTCGGGTCACCATCAAGGGAGACCCGCCGCCCGATACACGACTCAGCTTCCCAGCCGGCAAGTGCGGCGAGGCCGCAGCCACCTACGGGAGGCTGTTCCGCGTGGGACAACAGAACGCGCTCGCGGACGCGCTCGTCACCGTCGTCAACTACGGCGGCTACGTGCCCGAAAACGAGGAGGCCGAGAAGGTCACCATCCACGGATGCGCCTTCTCGAGCCGGACCGTCGCCATGACCTTCGGACAACGCCTCGAGGTAGCGAACCTCGATCCTCTGGAGGCGTACATGCCGAACCTCGAGGGCGCCCCCTTCATGGCCGTCCTCGTCGCCATGCCGCAGGGCGAAGCGGTGAGGTTCCACCCGCCGCAGCCAGGCTACTACGAGCTCGTGGACAAGATGCCGAAGCCGTTCCTCAAGTCACAGGTGTTCGTGCTCAAGTTCGCGACGCACGACGTGACCGGCCTCGACGGCCAGTTCGAGATCAAGAACATCCCCGTGGGCAAGGTGCTCACGGCCGCCCTCCTGCCAGCCATCGATCAGGACGTGAAGAAGGAGATCGAGATCAAGGAAGGCGACAACACGCTCGATTTCGAGCTCAATTTCGATCTCGAGAAGCACAAAGAGAAGAAGGGCGCGACGCCCTCGCCTTGAAGCCTTGGAAAGGGGGCGCGGCGGCGCCGGTCAGCGCGCGGCGGGCGCGCCCCCCGCGAGCTCCCGCTCGACCCGCCGCTCGACCTCCCGGGACAGCGGATCCCGGGCGCCGGGCGCAGGCAGGGGGCGCGGGCCGAGCCAGGTGAGGGCGGCGTCACGGCCGACGCGACGGAAGAGCAGCTCGGCGAACAGGAGCCGGGCAAGCGGCGAGGGAGAAACCACGAGGCCGCCGCCCGCGGCGGCGGCGTGGAGCGCGTCGCAGGCGCGGGTGAGCGTCTCGACGTCGCCGCTCAGATCCGCCGCCACGGCGAGCGCGACGAGCGCCGAGGCGCTCGCCGGATCGGCCCCCGCGACGAGCTCGGCCTGCTCGCGGGCCTCGCCGACGCGGCCCAGGGCGGCCGCGCGCACCGCGACCTCGGCGGGCGGCAGGTCCGCGTCGCGCGCCAGGCGGCGGGCGCGGCGCAGCTGCCCCAGGACCAGCGCCTCGTCGAGCTCGGCCAGCGGCCCCCGGGACGGCGCCGGCCGCCCGGCGGCGTCCCCCCGCGGGACGAGCTCGCGCAGGCGCCGCTCCGCCTGCTCGGCCGACGCGCGATCGCCCGCCGCCAGGGCGACCGCGTGGAGCGCACGCCACGCGTCCACCGACCAGGGGCGGCGCACGAGCAGCGCCCGCAACGCGAGGCGCGCGTCGTCGATCCGGCCGAGCCGGCGCAGGATCTCGGCCCGGAGCAGGACGCCTTCGTCGCGATCCGGATCGAGCAGGATCGCCCGCTCGACGCGCGCGAGCGCCGGCTCCAGCCGGCCCGCCGCGAGGTCGCAGCGCGCCTGCTCGCGGTGCGCCGGCGCGTAGTCGAGCTCGATGGCGCGGGCGCGCTGGAACGCGTCGTCCGCCGCCCCCCGCTGGCCGAGACGGCAGCGGATGGAGCCGATGCGGGTCCAGATGTCCGCGCTGTCAGGGTCGCTGTCCTCCGCCAGCTCGTACGCCTGGAGCGCCGTCGCGAGATCGCCGTGCGCCTCGGCCTCGGCGGCGATGGCGTAGAGCGCGTACGCGCGCGCCTCGATGTAGCGGCCCTCGATCACCTGGCCGTCCACCGAGCGCGCGACCCGGGGCGCCGCGCAGCCGGCAGCGGCCGCGAGCAGCGCGAGCCACGAGAGCCGCGCGGCGGAGCAGCGCAGGGCCGCGCGCTCGGGGCCGGCTCGGCGAGGGAGGACCGCGCGCGCGGGGTGAGAACGGCGAGGGAGGGCTACGCGCACGCGGCGATCTCGGCGAGGAGGCGATCGTTTTCCTCCCGGAGGCCGATGGTGATCCGGAGCCGGTGCGCGAGGCGCCCGCCCGCCGCGTGGAAGCTGCGCACGAGGACGCCGCGCGCCGCGAGCGCGTCGAAGACGTCGCCGGCAGGGCGGCGCGTGCCGACCCAGAGGAAGTTCGCGTGGCTCGGCGCGACCGAGAGGCCGAGCTCGGTCAGCCCGCGCGCGACCCGCTCGCGCTCGCCCGTCACCGTCGCGGCCACGCGGCGGAGCTCGCCGTCGAGCTCCCGCAGGGCGAAGGTGGCCGCGCGCTGCGACGGGACAGGGAGGTTGTAGGGCTGGCGGACCTTGTCGAGCTCGGCCACGAGCTCCGGCGCGCCGATGAGCCAGCCGACGCGCAGCGACGCGAGGCCGATCTTCGAGAGCGTCCGCAGCACGGCGACGTTCGGGTGCCGGCGCCGCAGCGCGAGCTGGTCGCGCGGCGAGAAGTCGATGTACGCCTCGTCGACGATCACCAGGGCGTCCTTCGCCGCGGCGATGACCGCCTCGATCCGGTCCTCCGACATGAGCGCGCCGGTCGGGTTGTTCGGCGAGGCGATGAAGACGACGTTGGGGCGCGCGAACTCGACGGCGCGCCCGAGGGCGGCGACGTCGAGGTCCCAGCCCGCGTCGAGCGGGACCTCGACGGCGCGCATGCCCCGCGCGCGCGCGCTCAGCTTGTACATGACGAAGGTGGGGCTGACCGTGACGATGCTCGCCGCGTTCGCGCCCTGGCGCGGGCGGCTGAGCGCGGTGAGCACCATCGAGATCACCTCGTCGGAGCCGACGCCGGCCAGGATCTCGCCGGGCTCGGCGCCGCAGCGGGCCGCGATCGCCTCGCGGAGCTCGACCATGCGCGCGTCAGGGTAACGGCCCCAGTCCTCGGGCGCCGCGGCGCGCTCGAGGGCGGCCCGCGCCCCGGCCGAGAGGAGCGGCGGGCTCTCGTTGGCGTCGAGGCGCACAGGGAAGTCGCCCGCGATCGGGGTGTAGGCGTGGAGCTCGGCGAGCTCCGGACGGAGTAGCGCTGGGAGGAAGTCGGGCGGCGGCATCAGCTCGGTCCACGGCCGTCGCGGCCGCGGGGGGAAGGGTCAGGAGAGCGGTATACTACCCTGGCCCGACCAGGAACACCGCAACGTGCGGGGCGCAGGCCCTCAGCGCGCGACCAGGCGCATCGCGGGGCGGCTGTGCTGGCTGTGCTCCGCCTCGAGCTCCTCGAGCTCGAACGCCCTGTCCATGTCCATGTCGAGCTCCTCGAGCTCGCGCTGCGTGCTCTCGCCGTTGTCGAGGTCGTCGAGCTCGCGCATGAACCGGTCGATCTCCGCGCAGGTGGACGGCGAGTCGACCGGCGTCATCGACTGCTCGTGCATGAGCTGGATGAGCTCCAGGATCGCCGCGAGCTTCTGCGAGACGACCTCCAGCCCCTCGCGGGTCTGGCTCCAGCACTCGGCCCGCCGGTACGCGATCGAGAGCCGCCGCTCCGACAGGCCGCGCGTGCGCCCCGCGGACGTGCTCCGGACCGCCTCGAGCGAGCGGATCGTCTCCATGAGCTCGCCGTGGTTCGTCATCGCGAGCGACTCCTGGCCGGCCTTGTGCGCGATCGCGAGGCGGATGTAGCTCATGATGAGGCGGCTCAGGCCGAAGCCGTCGTCGAGCAGGAGCGGGACGGCGCCGCCGCGCCGCCGGATGTTCTCGCGGGTGCGATCGATCAGCCGGTCGAGCCGCGCGAGCTCCTGCTGGTGACGGATGTCCATCTGCCGGATCAACGACTCGCGCGCCCTCGACCAGGCCGCCCGATCGGCCTCGTCGAGCTGCGCGTCGATGCTGCGGCGGAAGTAGCCGCGCCAGGGGACGAGGCACAGGATGAGCAGCTCGGCCCCGAGGCCGATCAGCAGGAGCAGCGGGCTCCAGCCGATGAAGCTCAGGAGGAGCGCGCTTCCCACGACGAGGAGGTTGTACGGGTGGACCAGCACCCGGCCCAGGTACGTGCGCGCGGTGCGCCGCCGCAGCGGTGCGACCTGGACGCCGAATGCCGCCAGCGTCGCCCGCGACTCGGCCATGCTCGCGCCAAGCACATCCTCCAATCGGCAAAGCTCTCGATCGCACGTCGTCATGGACTCCCCCTTCTCACCTGGTCCGCTGGTCCTCGTGCCACCTCGCCCCGTCCACCACCCCCCGCGGCCGGAACTGCCGGCCGGCCGAGCGTCGCGCCGGCGCGCGCGCCCCCGCGCCGGTCCGCCGGCGCGCTGTGAACGCAGGTCACGCTCGCGGAGCTCGCGCCGGCGGCGGCCAGCCCGCGGAGCCCGCCTCGGAGGACCCGGAGCCCACCGCGCTCATCGGCCGCCCCGGCGGTATCACCACGAAAAGTGAAGCTTTTCTGGCGGCGCTGCGGCCTCGCGAGCTCCACGAAGTTCATGCTTTTCCCGCTCTTCGCATCTCGAAAGCCCCGTGGAGGCCGGCGGTGCGTCGCCGAAGCGCAGCGCCGCGGTGGATCCCGGAGCGAGCAGAGCGGGGTCCGTGCCAAGCGCCGCGGCACCGCGCGGCGCACGGTCGGCGAGGGGGCGCGTTCAGGCGCGCGGCGCGCTCAGACGTGGGGCGCGCGGGGCGGACGGGCTGCGTCCAGCACGTGGACGCCAGGCGCGCCGAGCGACATCGGCACGCGCTCGAGGCCGGACGCACGCGCCGCCTCGAGGAACGCCGCCGACGGCGGCGCGGCGCCGACGAAGATCGAGACGTCGCCGCCGCCGGCGCCGCTCGGCGCGAGCGATGCGCCCTCGGCGGCCGCGGCGGGGCGCAGGCGCCTGAGCGCGGGGGTGACGATCGGCGCGCCGGAGCGATCGCCGAGCTCGGCGAGCGCGTCGACCTGGCGATCCAGCGCGGCCACGAGCGCGGGGACGTCCGCGGCCGCGACGGCGGCGCGCGCCCCCTCGGCGGCCGCGCCGAGCAGCGCGCGGTGCGCCTCCGGCGCGCTGGCGGCGAGCGCGCGCACGCGCTCGAGCATGTCGCTCGTGCGCGCCGAGGCGTCGCTGGCGAAGACCTCGACCGAGAGCCTGCCCGGCAGCGCGTGCGGCGTCACCGCGAGCTCGCCGCCCGGCCCGAGCTGGCAGCAGAGGACGCCGCCGTAGACGCTGGCCGCGACGTCGACGCCGCTGCCCCCGCGCTGCGCCCGCCGGTGCGCCGCGAGCGCGTCGAGGAAGAGCGCGCGGGTGTCCCACGCCGGCATCGGATCACCCACCGCGCCCACCGCGGCCGCCGCGGCCGCGGCTGTGGCCATCGTCGACGCCCCCGCGGCCGCGCGCGCCGCGAGGGTCGCGACGAGGATGGCCGCGCTCGAGCCGAGGCCGAGCTTGCGGCTCGCCCCGAGCGGCGGTGCGGCGGGCGCGGACGGCCCGGCCCCCGGAGCAGCCGGCGCCACCGGCGCCGCCGATCGAAGCGCGGCGGCGTCGAACCACACCGCGTGGTCGAGCGCGCCCGCGTCGATCGCCGCCTGGACCTCCTCCGTGACGAGGTCGGCAGGGCGCGCCGCGTCGGCGATGACGTACCGATCGACGGCGGCCACGAGCGCGGGCGCGCCCTCGAGGACGGCGTACGCGCCCGAGAGGACCAGCTTGCCAGGCGCGCGGACGATCACGAGCGCCCGCTCCCGGGAGCGGGCGAGGGCGCGAGGTGCGCGCCGCCGCCAGGCGAGGCCGAGATGGTGCGGAGGACGCCGGGGACGGCGAGCAGCGCCTCCTCCACGGCGCCGCGCGCCTCGGGCGTGGTGAAGACCTTCACGTGCGGGCCGGCGTCGATGGTGAAGAACGCCGGCGTGCCCTGGCCGCGGAGCCGCCGGACCGCGGCGATCACCTCGACGGTGGCGCCGGTCCAGTAGAGCAGGCCGGGCGAGGCGGCGATGCTCGAGGCGTGCATGCGCAGGGCGCTCGCCTCGGCCGCCACGCCGAGGGCCGCGAGGTCGCGGGCGAGGACCGCCGCGCGGACCGCCTCGAAGAGCGGCGGCGCGGCGTCGACCCAGGCGGGGAAGTACGGGCTCGTCGTCGCCGTGTGCCGCATGCCGTCGCTGGAGCCCACGTCCTTCGGCCCCTCGCGCGTCACCGCGATCACGACCGCGAGCGGCCAGTGGTCCTCCGGCGCGAGCGGCGTCGCCGCGAGCGCCTCGTCGCCGGGGCGCCCGGCGCGGAGCTCGACGAAGCCGCCGAACGCCGAGCGCGCGGCGGAGACCGAGGTCTTCCTCGCGAGATCGCTCACCAGCGCGGGCGCGGTGGGCAGGCCCGCGGCGGCGCTCGCCGCGAGCGCGAGCGCGGCGAACGCCGACGCGCTCGACGCGAGCCCCGCCGCGGTGGGGAAGTCGTTGCGGCTGACGACGCGGGCGCGCTCGCGCCGGCCCGAGGCGGCGCGGACCCGGTCGAGGAGCCCGGCGACCCGGCGCGTCGCCTCCGCGTCGGGCGGGAGCGCCGCGCCGCCGAGGTGGAGCTCGTCGCGCTCGAGCGCTGCGTCGAACGCGACCTCCGTCGTCGTGGCCATGCCGGCGAGCGTCACCGACAGGCTCGGGACCGCGGGCAGGTTGTGCCCGTCGGCGCGCTTGCCCCAGTACTTCGCGAGGGCGATGTTCGGATGGGCGATCGCGGTCGCCCGGCTCACGGCGCTCATGCTTGCTCCTCTGGCTCCGTCCTCGTCACGCCGGCCATGACCCTTGTCACGAAGCCGCTGTACCCCGCGTCGCGCCAGGCGGCGAGCACGCGGTCTGCGGCTTCGGGCGCACCGCGCGCCGCGCCGCCGTCGCCCGGCGGCGGGGGCGGGAGCAGCGCGATGACCGAGCCGCCGCCGCCGGCGCCGGTGAGCTTGGCGCCGAGCGCGCCGGCCTCGCGCGCGAGCTTGCAGAGCGCCTCGATCGCCTCGGTCGAGACGAACATGCCGGCGAGGAGCATCTGGTTCAGGTCCATGAGCCGGCCGAGCCCGATCGCGTCCCCCGCCTCGATGGCGAGGGCCGCGTTCTCGACGAGCGCGGCGATGCCGGCGATGGAGCTCTCGGCCAGCGTGGGCTTGCGCTCGAAGAGCCGCGCCACGAGGTCGACCATGCTGCGCGTGGACGACGACACCCCCGTCGAGCCGACGCAGAGCCAGAGATCGTCGCGCGGGGCGAGGGAGGTCGCCCCGTGCGCTTTGTCGAACCGGAAGCACCCGCCGCGCGCGGCCGCCGCCGTGTCGATGCCCGACGGGTTGCCGTGGAACACCCGCTCCCAGGCGGCCGCCGCGGCGACCGTGGCCTCCGCGGTGAGCGCCGCCTCCGCGGTGTCGGTCTCGGTCTCCACGCGCGACTCGGCCGGCCCGCGCCCGAGCGCGGCGACCGCCCGGGCGATCGCGACCCCGAGCGCCGCCGAGCTCCCGAGGCCTCCGCCGGGGGGCAGGTCGCTCTCCGCCGCGACGCGCACCGGTCCGGCGCCGGGGAGCGCCGCGAGCAGGGCCGCGAACGCCTGCGCGACGTCGCCATGCGCCTCGCCCCCGGCCGTCTGCGCGCTGTGCTCGCGCCCGCCCAGCCACAGCGCGCTCGCGCCGGAGGAGCGCGCCGCGCGCGCCCGGGCGCCGCGCTCGATGCCGGCGGCGAGCGCCGGCGCGCCGTACACGACGGCGTGCTCGCCGAGCAGGATCACCTTGCCGGAGGCCTGGCCGAGCGCCTCGGTCATGCGCCCGTCCACCGGAGCGCGCTCGCCGCGCCGCACAGGATCTGCCGGGCGGACGCGCTGACCGGCAGCGAGCCGCCGAGGGCCTGGGCCTCGTCGCACAGCGCGGAGAGCCGCTCCTCGACCGCGCGCCGCGCGCCGCACGCCTCGAGCGCCTGGGTCGCGGCGGCCACCACGTCGTCGCTCGCGTCCTTGCGGCCGAGCGCGCGCTCGACGGCGCCCCGCCCCGCGGCGTCGAGGCGCCCCTCGGCCGCCGCGAGCACCGCGGTGCGCTTGCCCGCGCGCAGGTCGTTGCCGACCGGCTTGCCTGTCGCGGCGGCGCTCCCGAAGGTGCCGAGCAGGTCGTCGCGCAGCTGGAAGGCGACGCCCACCGGCGCCGCGAACCGCTCGAGCGCCGCCACCGTCTCGACGCTCGCGCCCGCCAGCGTGGCGCCGAGCGCGAGCGGGCCGCGCACCGTGTAGCTGCCGGTCTTGAGCGCGTGCATCTGCTCGACGTCCTCGGCCCGCCCGACGACGTCGAGGTGCTGCCCGATCACGACGTCCTCGTGCATCTTGCAGAACAGCCGCACGGCCGCGAGCGTCGTCGCCGGGGGCGCCTCGGCGCCCGCGAGCGCGCTCAGCGCGAAGCCCCACGTGAGATCGCCCGCGAGGATCGCCGACGAGGCGCCGAGGTGCGGATCGCCCAGCACCTCGGCCAGCCCGACGTGCACGGTGCGGGCTCCGCGCCGGATCGTGTCGCCGTCGATCCAGTCATCCTGGATGAGCAGGTAGGTCTGGAGCAGCTCGAGCGCGACGCCGGCGTCGATCGCGGGCCCGAGCGGCGCGTCCGGCGCGACGCCCTGGTAGGCGGCGACGAGCAGCCCCGCGCGGAACCGCTTGCCGCCGCGCAGGGTGAGGCTCCTGGCCTCCATGGCCATCGCCGCGACCTCGCGGCCGTAGCGCTCCACGTCGCCCACCTTGTCGCGCCAGCGCCGCTCGAGCGAGGCCTCGATGTGGGGGCGGATCGAGGAGAGGAAGTCGAGGAACAGCCGCGCGCCGGGATCCGTCGTCCCTTCGAGCGTCCGATCGCCGGCCGGAGGCGCGCTCTCGCCGTCCTTCGTGTTTGCTGTCATGGAGTGCGCGGCAGCCTAGGAGCGCGGTGCGAGCCGGTCAATCCGCGCCGCCCGCGCGCGCCGCGCGCTCGCTGGCACCGTGGCGCGGCCCGGCGAGGACCCTCGTCGCGGGCCTGCGCGACGCGGCGCGCCGCGCTCCGCGCGCCGCCGAGCCCGGCGCGCGAGCCGCCGATTCGGCGCCAGGAGACCGACTCCGGCCGATCTGCGGGACGGTCCGCGCGCGGGCGAGCGCTCCGCGGCCGGGCGCCTGAGCGCGAGACAGCGAGTCCGCGGGAGGAGGGGAGTCGGGAGGGAGGCAGCGAGACGCGCGATGTGCGAGCGGCGCAGGAGCGATCTGCGACCGATCTACGAGCGGTCTACGAATGATTCCCCGCCTCTCCGCTTCGCTGTGAAATCCCGGCTGTTCACGCGGTTTCATCCCGATCGGCGATCTTCGGCGGCCGAGGTGGCTTGGGTCCTGCAACGCGTGGGCGCGCGCCGCGGGCCGGGAGCGCCGCGCTCAGGCTTCCTGCGAGATCGCTCCTCCGGAGTTGCGCGCGGGGCCACGTCGCGACCGGAGGAAAGGGGGGACTTTCATGAAGAGACCACCGGAAGGGATGCTGCGTATCTTTCTCCTCATGACCGCCGGCGTCGCCGCGTGCAGCGGCCACGACGCCCGCGAGGATCTCCCGGAGAGCGCTGGTCGCGGTGCGTCCGGCACGGCGCCTGGCTCGGCGCCCTCTCCGAGGACGGCGATCTTCCTGCCCGCCTACCGGGTGATCGGCCCGAGCGCCGACAGGGAGCGCGCGGCCGCGCTCGCCGGCGCGCTCGGGCTCGCCGAGGAGGGGTTCAGGGGCGGCGCCTTCCTCGCGGCCGACGGCGCGGTTCGCTACCTCGATCGCGCGCGCTTCCAGCGCTTGCCCACGAGGAAGGCCGACCCGCCGGCCCCCGGGTTCCGCGACGAGCGCGGCTTCGCCACCACGAGCGGCGACGACGCCCTGGATTTCGGGGCCCTCGAGGCGCTCCGCGTCCTCCCCGAGCCCGACGCGGCGGCGCGCGCCCGGGCCGCGCTGGACCTCGCGCGCCTCCCGGTCGGGCGCGACGTCGCGGTGGGGCACTCGCTCTTCGAGTCGATCGACGCCGAGGGGCGCCAGGTGGCGGGGGCCGAGCTCGACACGCAGGTGAGCTTCCGCGAAGCGCTGGAGGGGCTCCGGCTGATCGGCCCCGGGGCCAAGGTGAGGGTGACGTTCGACGCCGAGGGCGCCGTGACCCACCTGCTCTACGCGCGGCGCGAGCTCGAGCGCGGTGAGGACGTCGCGATCGTCCCGGCCTCCGAGGCCCTCGCGCTGTGCGCTCGCGCGCTCGGCAGCGGCGCGGCGCTCGCGGCCGAGCCGGAGCTCGTCTACTACGCGCCGCCGCTCTCCCGCGAGGTGCGGCGGATCCTGCCTCATTATGTGTGCCGCGGGAGGCGCGTTGTCGGCGATCAGGTGGTGGACGTCCGCAGGGCGATCGTGCCGGCCGTCGTGGACGCGCCGAGGGCCGAGATCTCCCTGCGCGCCGACGGCGGGGGCGTCCTGGCGGAGGCGCGCGTCACGGGGGGGGCTGCGCCAGCCGCGTACAGGTGGGTATCGTCGGCGCGCTCGCTCGATCCTGCGGCCGCCGGCGGCTCGACGGTGCGGCTCTCGCCGGGCGTCCCGGGCCTTCGCGGCCAGACGGAGACGCTCTCGCTCTACGTCACGGACGCCGATGGCCTCGTCGCGACCGCGGCGCGGCGCGTCCCGCTGGCGGGCGCGGCGCCTGCGGGCGAGGCGCCGAGCGCGCCGGTCGCGTCGCCGGGGAGCGAGGGCCGCGCCGCGGTCGGCGCCGAGTGGGTCGGCCTGTGCGGCGGCCTGGATCACTCGGCCGCGAACGTCGACGGGCTGCTGAAGAGCTTCGAGGCGGGGGGCGTCGAGCAGCGGTTCAACTGGGGCGACCAGCGCGCATGGGAGATCGACTTCAAGGATCCGACGCTGGGCGGCCAGGACGCGTCGTTCGCGGACTCGGTCGATCTCACGTTCTACACGGGCCACGCGAACGGCGTCGGGTTCATGTTCTGCAGCGCCATGAGCGATCGGTTCCTCCACTTCAGCGACGCTCACTGGGGCAACTCCAACCTGGAGTGGATGGTGGTGGCGGCCTGCGGCCCGCTCCAGGACGACGCGGGCGCGTGGCGCTTCCGGTGGTCGAGCGCGTTCGACGGCCTGCACCTCCTGCTCGGCTATGCGACCGAGTCGTTCGACGACACGACCGAGGGATCCATGTTCGCGGGCTACCTGCTCGACGACGCGAGCCCGACGTCGCTGCGGCAGGCGTGGTCGACGACGGCGATAGAGGTCCAGCCGGACGACGAGGTGATCTACGCGGTGATGGGGGCGTACGGCCAGGGGTGGACGCTCCCCAACTACGACGATCACTTCTGGGGCAAGGGCCCGGTCGGCCCGGACCTGTGGGGCGCCCAGAGGCTCGGCTTCTGGCGGATCTCTGGACCTACGTAGCGCGGCGCCCTGCCGCGTTGAGCAGGGGCTCGGCTCAGTAGCCGAGCCACCTGGGATCGAGCTCGATCGAATACTGATCGACGAACCTGAAGACGACGCCGCCCGCGTCCGCGTTCGCGCTGATCTTGTAGACGGACTCGTTCGCCTGAGGTCGGTGATCGGTCGGGCTGAACGAGATGGGCCCGGCCGTCATCCCGTCGAGCACCACGTTCTGGAACGTCTCGAGGGCCGCCTTGAGATCCTCGCCGTCCGGGCTCGCGTGGCCGGCGTCGACGGCGCGCTCGACAGCCGCGCGCCACATGAGCGCCGTCGCGTGGCCCTGGACATAGAACTGGTCCTGATACCGGTCGAGCGGGTGGCCGTCCTTCTCCCGGTACGCCCGGTGGATCCGGAGCATCTCCGCCATGCCGCTCGAATGCTGGGTGTCGCCGTACACGGGCACAGGGAACAGGCCATAGAAGATCCCGGCGCAGTCGGCCCCGCAGAGCGCCAGGGTCTGCTCGCCGATACCCCAGTTGTTCGCCATCACGCGCAGCTGCCAGCGATCCCTGTCCGGGAACGCCTGGTGAATGAGCTTCTGCGCGGCGGCGGCGCCCTTCCCGACGAACGACGACGAGACGACGCTGTTGCCAGCCCAGAACCAGTTCGTCGGAACGTAGGAGGGGTCCGCCTTCTTCTTCTCGATCTCCCGCTTCACGTAGCCGATCACCGTGTCGACGATGACCCGCTCGTCCTCGAGGGACGACGTCTGGGGGACGATGAGATCCTCGCCGAGCAGCATGCCGGGCAGCTGCTCCACGTACGATTTGCCAGCCGCGAGCGGATCGACGCAGTAAAGGCACTGGTCGATGGTGTCGTGCGCCATCGCGATGCGCCCCGGCGCGATCTTCCACGCAGCCTTGAGGCCGATGCGGATCCCCGTCGAGTAGTCCGTCGCCGGGAAGAAGATGTAAGGATAGCCTGGGCTCGTCTTGTGCTCGGTCGCGGCGACGCTATGGCCGAGGGCGTTGAACTCGTCGTAGTGGACGTCCGCCGAGATCGGCACCGGCGTGGCCAGCGAGCCGGCATACGAGCCAGGGATGATGAGCTTCTTCTCCTGCGTGAGCTTCGGCGCCACCCGCGTGGTCGGCCCGGTGCCGAAGATGAACAGCGTCGAGACCTCGCCCCACGCGGGCCCCCGCCGCCACCCCTCGATGATCTCTTCCGTCCTGGCCGGGTCGTATTGCGCGTCCTTCACCTCGACGTCGATGGGACAGCCCCGGATCCCTCCGTGGCTGTCGTTGAGGTGACGCAGGTAGTCGTAGACTCCGTAGCTGTACGGCGGCGCGATATCGGTGGTCGTCCCCGTGTCGTCGGTCGTGATCCGCACGCGGAGCACCCCTGTGCAGCGAGAGCCCACCGCCGCGGCAGGCCCGGCGAGCGCGGCCGCCGCGGAGCCGGTCGCGGGCGCCTTCCCGTCCGGGCGGCGCGCCGAGATCGCCACCGCCGCGACGAGGGCGGCCACGCCGATCCCCCCGATCAGGTAGCTGCGCTGCTGGGGCGTGCCCGCCGCGCGCAGCGTCGACTTCAGGCCCGTGGACTCGGACGTCCGGCGCTCGGCGCCCGGGGTCTTCCGCCCGAGGTCCTCGTCGACGGTGCTCACGGTCTGCACGCGCCGGACGTCGACCCCCTCGATCTGGCTCACGCGAGAGAGGCGTTGCTCCAGGAGCGGGCCCGGAGCGGCCGAGCCCTGATCGATGTACGCCCTGACCTGCCGCTGCATGCTGGCCCGGCGCTCCGCGAACGCGCTCCGCATCCTGGCGCCGACCTCGTCCGCCCGGACGTCCTCGCCCGCCTCGCGCAGGTAGTCCTCGAGCGCCGCGCGCATCTCCTGCGCGGTCGCGAAGCGCTTCGTCGGGTCGCGCTCGAGCGCCCTGCCCACGATGGCGTCCAGGGCCGGCGGGATGTCCGGGTGCACGAACGAGGGCCGCTGGATCTCGTCCACGGCCGCGAGCTTCCAGAGCGCGCTCACGGCGTCGCCCCCGAAGAGCCGCTCGCGCGTGAGGAGCTCCCAGAGCACGATCCCCGCCACGAAGATGTCGGCGCGCCGATCGATCGACGCGCTGTCGACCGCCTGCTCGGGCGCCATGTAGGACGTCTTGCCCTTCAGCTTCCCTGTCTCGGTGAGGTTCGTGTTGATCGACGCCTTGGCGATGCCGAAGTCGAGGAGCTTCACCGCGCCGTCGTAGGTGACGAAGATGTTGTGAGGAGAGACGTCGCGGTGGACGATGCCGAGCGGCGAACCGTCGTAATCGCAGAGCTCATGTGCGTAGTGGAGGCCGCTCAGCATGTCGGCCACGATCCGGATCCAGAAGCCGCGCGTGAAGCCCTCCGCGCCCGCGTCCCCCTGGGCCACCGACCGCATCATCGCGTTGAGCGGCTGGCCCTCCAGATACTCCATCACGGTGAAGTAGCCGGCCTCGTCCGCGCTGACCTCATAGGTCTGGACGATGTTGGGATGGTTGAGGCGGGCCGAGAGCTTCGCCTCGTCCAGGAACATGGTGACGACCTTCTCGCCGTCTGCGGCCATGTCGCGGTGGCGCTTGACAACCACGAGCTTGTTGAAGGACCCGGGCCCCCGCGCGATCGCCAGGAACACGTCGCCCATCCCGCCGCGGCCAAGCTTGGCGATCAGGCGGTATTTGCCCATGATCGCCGTCTGGGTCGGCTCCGCGTCCGAGATGTCTTGACCCGTGCCCACCATGTCCCCGGCCGCCCTCAGAGGCGCGCGCCGCTCCGAGTGGATTGGCTATAGGAACAAAGGCGTCTATCGCTGTCAACGCCCGCGACCCCCGCGGCGGGCCCGACGGTTCCATGTGAGCGTGCTGGGCGTGCTGGTCGTATTCGTCGCGTGATCGCGGCGCGCTGCGCGCGGTGCGTGCGCTTGCGGTCGCATGGTCGAGGTCGTGGCATCGATGGGTTCATGTGGTGATGCGACCGAGTTGGCATCACGGATCTGAAGCCGGTTCGAAATTTTGTCGCAGGACTGTCATTTTGTGGCGGCACGGCTGCTGTGCGGAGCCACGGTGGTGGGCCGTTGACGTGCTTCCAACCGAGAGCGCGCTGCGATCCTTCGCCACCAGCACGAAGATGTGCGATGAGCCGACAGGACGGAATTTTCTTCTGGTGACGCATTGTGGACGCATTCGTGTCCAGGTCGGAGCGCTACGACCTGTCTACGCAGCTCAGGGGGACGCTGTTCCCCGGAGCCGGGCAGGGGCGCCGCGCCGGCCAGGTGACCAGGTGTCCCCGCACCGCTGCGCCGGGCGTGGCCGCTGCCAGCGGGGGGATCTCGGGGCGAAGGGAGCAGTCCGCGTCAGCTCCCGGGTGACCGCCTCGGCGTCGGCTCCGCGCTCGGGCGAGGGGACGACGGGGGAGGGGATGACGGGGGAGGGGATGACGCGTGCCGCGCCCGGTCGAGGTGCTCGTAGGGCGCGAGCGTCATCAGGCGCGTATCCTCGACAGGGCCCCCGACGGTGAAGTGATAGAGGCTCTGGACCTCGTCGCCGGTGATGCCGCACAGCTCGTGAAAGGCATCATCGAAGTAGCAGCCGATGCCGGTCGCGCGCACGCGTCCGCCGCTGTCCCGCGCGGCCTCCGCCTCGAGGTACAGCGCGTGGCCGAGGACGCCGGCCTCCCAGAAGAGCCGGCGATACCAGGGGGCGCCGCGCTCCCGGAGGGTCGAGCCGAGCTCGGCGACCATCCCGAGGCTGAACGCGCCGTCGGAGGCGATCTCCTGATGGCAGCTCACGATCTGCGCGGGGCTCCGGAGGTCGGCCTCGGAGAGGCAATAGAGCCGCAGGTGCTCGGGGCACCCGTCTGGCTTCTCCCAGGCGAAGGGGTGGGCGAGCGCGGCCTCCAGCCGCGCGTGCGCCGCCTCGGATCGCTCGAGCACATAGAGCCCCTGCGGGACGCCGCGGACGCGGTGCACGAAGAGGACGGCGTGCACCAGCGGCGACCACGGGAGCGCGTCCCACGGGGGCACGCCGGGGCGGGGGAGGAGGTGGTCGAGCATCGAATAGAACGTCTCCGCGCCGATCGAGGTGCCGCCGTCGTACGCGGTCGCGCTCCGCCGCGCGCGGATGACGTCCGACGCCAGCGCGCCTCCACCCGGTCTGCCCCCGCCGAGCGGCGGGAGCTCGCCCTGCGGGGCGGCGGCCGGCTCCTCCGTGTGAGGCTTCCAGGTGGCCTGGGCGGCGTCCTCGATGACGTCCCAGTCGACGTGGCTCGAGCTCAGCGGGTTGGCCCGCCCGGCCCAGGCGCCCCCGCCGACGAAGCGGATCACCTCGGCCGCGCTCGAGCCGACCGCGCGCGCGGCGGCGAGCGCCTCGTCGCGGCCGAGCGGCGCGGCGGGCACCACGAGCAGCGCGGCGTCCGGGTGCTCGCGATCGGCCGACGCGACCCCGGCGAAGTCCGCGTCGCGATCGAGGCCGAGCAGCGCGGAGAGCTCGGCGTCGCCGAGGTCGTCGAGCAGCAGGGCAGACCAGCCGAGCGCCGCCGCGGCATAGCGGACCGCGGCGACGGCGTGCCCGACGTCGTGCTGGCAGTAGCGGAACGCCCGCTCACCGTACTTCCACGCCTCGCGCCAGTGGACGGAGCTCAGCCCCACGACGAAGCCGCCCGCGGGGAGGAGGCCCGCGAGCCCGCGGGCGGCGCCGGCGTCCAGCGTGGACCGGCGCTCGAGCGCGTGGTCGCGGCTCACGTAGTGATAGAGGCCGGCAGGCACCCCGGGCGCGCCGGCCGAGAGCAGGTACCCCTCGGTCGGGTGGAGGTTCCCGCTCGAGGGGTTGCACCGGAGCGCCCAGCGCGAGCCGCGGTATTCCTTCCAGGCGGACAGGCCGAGGGAGAGCTCGAAGAGGGCCGCGATCGGCCCGAGCTCGACCGCGGCGGGCGGCACCGCGCCAGGGCGGTAGAGCTCCCGGTACGCCGCGGTCAGCTCGCCGGCGCGGAGCGGCAAGAGGACCCGCGGGGCGCCCTCGAACGTGCGGAAGGGATCGGGCTGGGTGCTCCAGTCGAGGTAGCCCAGGGCGCGCGCGTAGCGCTGCAGGTGGTGCTTCGTGCGCGTGTGATAGGACAGCGCGCGCTCGAGGGGGCTTCTCGACATGGGCCGCTCAGCGCGCGCAGCCTAGCAGCGGCCCTCCGGGCGCGCAGCGCTCCATTTTTATCGCCCCTCGCAGCGCGCTCCGTGGTTGAAGATCTCTCCCGATCTCACCGCTCCGAGCCGCCCGCACGCCACCTCCGTCCCGAGTCCATGATTCGCCTCCTCGCGGACAGCCCGCTCCTCCTCCTGTTCATCGTCTCCGCCGTCGGCTTCCTCGTGGGGCGCGTCCGGATCGGCGGCTTCCACCTCGGCGTCGCGGCGGTGCTCTTCGTCGGGCTCGGCGCCGGCGCCGTCGACCCTGCGCTGCAGCTGCCCGAGTTCGTGACCGTCTTCGGCCTCGCCCTCTTCGTCTACACGGTGGGGCTCACCAGCGGTCCGGGGTTCTTCGCCTCGCTCCGCCGCCGCGGCCTCCGGGACGCGGCCCTCGCCGCCTTCGCGCTCCTCGTGGCCGCCGCGCTCGCCGCGCTCGCCGCGCGCCTCGCCGGCCTGCGCGGCGCCGCCGCGGCCGGGGTGTTCGCGGGCGCCACGACCAGCACCCCGGCCCTCGCCAGCGCGCTCGAGGTGATCAAGTCGGCGCCCGAGGCCGCGCGCGAGGCGCTCTCGAGCGGCGCCGTGGTCGGCTACTCGGTGACCTACCCGGCGGGGGTGCTCGGCACGCTCGGGGCGATCGGCCTCATGCAGCGGCTCTTCCGGGTCGACCACGACGCCGAGCCGCGGAGCCGCCGCGACGCCGGGGCGCTCGAGCAGCGCCTCACCAACGTCACCGTGCGCGTCACCCGCGACGAGGCGCTCGGCGTGCCGGCCGGCGAGATCCGGCAGCGGCACGGGCTGCACGTGCTCTTCGGGCGCATGCGCCGCGACCAAGAGCTCGCCATCGCCACCGACGCGACGGTGTTCGAGCGCGGCGATCTCGTGGGCGTGATCGGGGGCGAGGACGACGTGAGCGCCGCCGCGCTCCTGCTCGGCGAGGCGACGACCGAGCACCTGGAGTTCGACAGGTCGCTCATCGACTACCGCCGGATGTTCGTCTCCCGCCCCGGGGTCACCGAGCGGCCGCTCCGGGCGCTCAGGCTGCCGGAGCGCTTCGGGGCCATCATCACGCGCGTGCGCCGCGGCGACGTCGACCTCCTGCCCGACGACAGGACCGAGCTCGAGCTCGGCGACCGCGTGCGCGTCGTCGCGCCCCGCGAGCGCATGGAGGCGGTCGCGCGCTACCTCGGCGACTCGTTCAAGGCGATCTCGGAGATCGACGTCATCACGT
This sequence comes from Sorangium sp. So ce1153, assembly GCF_051521595.1. Taxonomy (NCBI): domain Bacteria; kingdom Pseudomonadati; phylum Myxococcota; order Polyangiales; family Polyangiaceae; genus Sorangium; species Sorangium sp. So ce1153. The sequence goes on along the minus strand of NZ_CP150361.1, from coordinate 7,312,760 downwards.
TCAGCCTCGGGATCGCCCTCGGGCTGCTCCTCGGCAGCGCGCCGATCCCGCTGCCGGGCGGCGCCCCGATCAAGCTCGGGTTCGCCGGCGGGCCGCTCCTCGCGGGCCTCGTCCTCGGTCGGGTGGGGCGCACGGGGCCGCTCGTGTGGACCTTGCCTTACAGCGCCAACCTCACGCTCCGGCAGCTCGGCGTGGTGATGTTCCTGGCCGGCGTCGGCACCCGGTCCGGCTACTCATTCGCGCGCACGCTCCAGCAGGGCGGCGCCGCGGCGCTGATCGGGAGCGGCGTGGTCATCACCGCGGTCGTCGCCTTCGGGACGCTCCTCGTCGGCCGCCGGCTGCTCCGGATCCCGATGGGGACCCTCACCGGCATGCTCGCCGGCATCCAGACGCAGCCGGCGGTGCTCGCGTTCAGCCTGGAGCAGGCCCGCAGCGACGCGCCGAACACGGGGTACGCGTCGGTCTACCCGGTGGCGACGCTCGTGAAGATCGTCGCCGCGCAGCTGCTGGTGCGGCTGCTCTGAGGGCGTCCGCTCGCCGTCGCCCGCCGCGCGGCGCGGCGCGCGCTCGGGCAGCTCGCTCAGCACGCGGTCGACGAGCGCCTCGGAGGGCCGGAGCCGGCGCAACGACCTCAAGCGCTCCGCGAGCTTCCGTGGAAGCGGGGGCAAGCTGTGGTCGTCTCCGCTCACGTCGATTCCTCCCGCCATAGCGCCGAAAGGCGCACGTAGCCGCCGCGCAGGCGCGCTCGCTCGAGCCGACCGCGCGCGCGGCGCTCCGTACCGCCCGGAGCCCCGAGGACCGCCGCCTCGGGGGCCGAGCCGCGCCTACCTGAAACAGGACGGAATCACTGCGCGCGGAGGTTCCCGCTCGATGGCAGAAATTCTTCATCAGGTCCGGGAACCTACAAAGGAGTCGTCCCGTCTCCCTCGCGTCTTGACGGAGCAGCGGGCCCACAGCGCGCCCGCCCACGCGAGGATCCCCATCACCATGTCCAAGCCGAAAATCTCGGGCCAGCCGGCAGCGACGCCGGCGCCGTCCACGTGGAAAGACGACCTCGTCTCGGGGTTCCTCGTCTTCCTGATCGCGCTCCCGCTCTGCCTCGGCATCGCCATGGCGAGCGGGTTCCCCCCCATCGCCGGCGTGCTCACCGCGGTCGTGGGCGGCATGATCGCCACGTGGCTGGGGAGCGCGCCGCTCACGATCAAGGGCCCCGCCGCGGGGCTCATCGTCATCGCGCTCGGCGCCGTCCAGGAGCTCGGCGGCGGGGACAACGCGACAGGGTACCGCCGCGCGCTCGCCTGCATCGTCGTGGCCGCGGTGACGCAGATCGCCTTCGCGCTCGTGCGCGCCGGCACCCTCGGCGACTTCTTCCCCTCCGCGGTGGTGCACGGGATGCTCGCCGCGATCGGCATCATCATCTGCTCGAAGCAGATCCACATTCTCCTCGGCGTCACCCCGGCGGCCAAGGAGCCGCTCCACCTGCTCCTCGAGATCCCGCAGAGCATCCTGCGGATGAACCCCGAGATCGCCGTGATCGGCGTCCTGTCGCTCGTCATCCTGTTCGGGTACCCGGTGGTCGCGAAGGGGTCGCGCTGGGCGCAGAAGATCCCGGCGCCGCTGCTCGTGCTCGCGGCCTCGATGCCGCTCGCTTATGTCTTCGACCTCGAGCACGAGCACACGTACAGCCTGTCGATGACGCACGCGACGTACCCGATCGGCCCGAAGTTCCTCGTGAACCTGCCGGGCAACCTCGCGCAGGCGATCGCCTTCCCGGACTTCAGCCACGTCGCCTCGGCCGCGTCCATCAAGTACATCGTGATGTTCTCCCTGGTCGGGAGCATCGAGTCGCTGTTGTCGACCAAGGCCGTGGACTCGCTGGACCCGGCGAAGCGCCGCTCGGACCTCGACAAGGACCTGCTCGCCACCGGCGTGGGCAACCTGATCGCGGGCCTGCTCGGCGGCCTGCCCATGATCTCGGAGATCGTCCGCAGCTCCGCCAACATCGGTTACGGCGCGAAGAGCCGGCTGTCGAACTTCTTCCACGGGACCTTCCTCCTGCTCTTCGTCGCCTTCGCGCCGGGGCTCATCCACCGGATCCCCCTCGCCGCGCTCGCCGCGATGCTCACCTTCACGGGGACCCGCCTCGCGTCGCCGAAGGAGTTCGTGAAGACGTTCCGGATCGGCAAGGAGCAGCTCGTGGTCTTCGTCGCCACGACCCTCGTCACCATCGCGACCGACCTGCTCGTGGGGGTCGCGGCCGGCATCGCGGTGGAGATGGTGATTCACCTGCTCCACGGCGCGCCGATCCGCGGGCTCTTCCGCCCGGATATCGAGGAGCGCGTCGAGGGCGAGCGGCTCGTGCTGCGCGTCAAGCACGCGGCAGTGTTCAGCAACTACCTCTCCCTCAAAGGGAGAATCGCGCATTATGTGAAGACTCGCACGATCGAGATCGATTTCGCCGACGCCCTCCTCGTCGACCATACGGTCATGGCGAACCTGCACGATCTCAAGGGCATCCTGGAGCGGGAGGGACGGACGTTGACGGTCGCCGGGCTCGACAACCACGGTCCGATGTCGTCGCACCCGCTCTCCGCACGGAAGAAGATCGTCCTGGCGCCCCTCGCCAACCGCTGAGTCAGCCCGCGCGCGCGTCGAATCCTCGACGCGCGCCTTGGGCTCGCGAACCATCCTCTCTACTCTGCGAGCAACCATGAGCAGCGTGCCAGGTTCGAATCACGGCGCGGGCGAGACTGGCGAGACTGTGGAAGAGCGCCTGCGCGACATCGTCCAGCACGCCGGTCACCTCCTGCCAGCGCAGGGGCCCATCGGCGTGTTCGTCCACCACAACACCCTGCACGCGTTCCAGCACCTCTCGTTTCACGAGGCGCTCGACGAGGCGAGCGCCGTCTTCGAGGCGGAGCCGTACCTCTCCGAGGCGGAGTACCGCGCGCAGATCGCCTCGGGCCGGATCCGCGACGAGGACATCGAGGCGGCGCTCGCCGAGCGCGCCGGCGACCCGGGCGCGCGCCCCCACGAGCGCCAGGGGCCGCTGTCGCGGCTCGAGATCGAGCGCCTCGCGCTGCGCTTCCCCATCGACGCCGTGACCGAGGCGGGGCTCCAGTGGCGCATCGCCGAGGTGGGGGAGACGCGCAGGCTGCGGCCCGACCTGCCCGCGGAGCAGCGGCGCCGCATCATCGACAGCACCGAGCGCTGGCTCGCGGGCCGCCGGCTCGCGGGCGCCTCGGCGGACGCCGCCGAGCGCCTCCGCGAGCTGGGCAGCCTCGACCCGGAGCCCCGCGCCGCGCTCGCCCTGTGGGACGCGTGCCGCAGCGCGCCGCTGCCGCCCGCGAGGCCGAAGGAGACGCCGCCCGCCGGTCGCGCGGGCGCCGAGCGGACGCACCGCGATCTGCTGCTCGCGCTCACCGGCGAGGACCCGGCCGAGCTCATCAACCCGCTCCTGATCCGGCTCCTCAGCGCGTACCTCGACGAGGGCGTCTCCCACTGGGCGATGCCGGATCGCGGGCGCGGGCTCTGGCGCGCTTTCTCGAGCCTCGTGCTGGAGGGGTCCAGCCCGGCCGACGCGCCCTTCGCCGGGCTCGCCGAGGAGCTGCGCCGGCTGGAGGCGCGCGGGGCGCGCCCGGCGGCGGTCGTCGCCGGCGCCCTGAGGGAGCTCGGGGTCGCGGAGGACCGGTGGGAGCGGTACGTGACGCGCGCGCTGCTCGAGCTGCCTGGCTGGGCCGGCATGGTCCACCGCCTCGAGCACACCCCGAGCGACAGGCCGCCGGGCGCGCCGCCCGCGTCGCTGCTCGAGTACCTCGCCGTGCGCCTGACGCTCTCCCGGTATGCGCTGCGCGACGTCGCGCGCCGGAAGCTCGGGTTCGAGGGGCCCCTGTCCGGGCTCGCCGAGCACGCCCGGCGCGCCGCGAGGCCCGCCGAGGCGCCGCGGCGCTCGCCCGATCACGAGCGGCCTTTCCGGCTGTACCAGCTCGCGCAGCTCGCCGGGCTCTCGGTCGCCGAGGTCGAGCCGCTCGAGGTGGCGGACCGCGTCGCCGCGCTCGAGGCGCTCGAGGCGTTCGATGAGGTGACCCGCCGGCGGGTGCTGCACGAGGCCTACGAGCACGGCCACCGGGTCGAGGTGCTGCACGCCGTCGCCGCGAACCTGCGCCGCCCGGCGGACGAGCGCGCCGCCCAGGATCCCCGCTTCCAGCTCGCGTTCTGCATCGACGACCGCTGCGAGGGGCTCCGGCGGCACTTCGAGGAGCTCTCGCCGCGGCACGAGACCTTCGGGGTCGCCGGGTTCTTCGGCGTGCCGATCCGGTACCGCGGGCTCGACGACGCCGACCACGTGAGCCTCTGCCCCGTCGGCGTCGAGCCGGCGCACGAGATCGTCGAGCGGGCGCACGAGGAGGAGGCCTGGCTGCTCCGCCAGGCGCGCCGCAAGCGCTGGGCGCGTGTCCTCCACGCGATCGGGCACGGGACCCGGAGCCTGTCGCGCGGCCTGCTGCTCACGCCGACCCTCGGCCTGCTCGCGACCATCCCGCTCGTCGGGCGCGTCCTCTTCCCGCGGGCGTCCGCGCGGCTGCGCCGCGCGCTCGAGCGCCGCCTCTTGCCGGCCGTGCCGACCCACCTCCACAGCCCGCACGCGGAGGAGGGCGCCCCGGCCGGCGGCGGAGGGCGCCCCTTCACGGCCGCGGAGCGGGCGGCCAGGGTGGCGACGACGCTCGAGAACATGGGCCTCACCCGGCGGTTCGCCCCGCTCGTGGCGGTGCTCGGGCACGGCTCGACCAGCACCAACAACCCGCACCAGTCGGCGTACGACTGCGGCGCGTGCGGCGGCCGGCACGGCGGGCCGAACGCGCGGCTGTTCGCCGCCATGGCCAACGATCCGGAGGTGCGCGCGCTGCTCCGCGGCCGCGGCATCGACATCCCGGAAGGGACCTTCTTCCTCGGCGGGATGAACAACACGACGACCGAGGAGATCGTCTTCTATGACGAGCACCTCGTGCCGGCGTCGCACCGCGGCGAGCTCGCGGCGCTCTCGTCAGCCCTGGTCGAGGCGCGCAGGCGGCACGCGCACGAGCGCTGCCGCCGCTTCGCGTCGGCCCCGAAGGGCCGCGACGAAGGCCAGGCGCTCGCGCACGTCGAGGCGCGCGCGGCGGACATCAGCCAGGCGCGGCCCGAGCTCGGCCACGTCACCAACGCCGTCTGCGTCGTCGGCCGCCGCGAGCTCACGCGCGGGCTGTTCCTCGACCGCCGGGCCTTCCTCGTCTCGTACGACCCGACCCAGGACCCCGCGGGCGCGATCCTCGAGCGCATCCTCCTCGCCGTCGGCCCGGTCGGGGCGGGGATCAACCTCGAGTACTACTTCTCCCGCGTCGACAACCTCCGCTACGGCGCCGGGACGAAGCTGCCGCACAACCTCGTCTCGCTGCTCGGCGTCATGGACGGCTCGCTGAGCGACCTGCGCACCGGCCTGCCGAAGCAGATGATCGAGATCCACGAGCCGGTGCGCCTGCTCGTCGTCGTGGAGGCGAGCACGGAGACCGCCGCGGCGATCTGCGCGCGGCAGCCGTCGATCCGCGAGCTCGTCTTCAACGGCTGGATCCAGTTCGCGTGCGTGGATCCGGCGACGGGCGAGATCGCGCACCTCGCCCGGGGCGGCTTCGCCCCGTTCACGCCCCCGGACGAGCCGCTGCCCGCCGTCCAGCGCTCCGCCGACTGGTACGCGGGCAAGTCCGGCTTCGTCCCGCCCGCCATCATCCGCGCCGCGTCCACGCGGTCGCCCGAGGTCACCCATGCTGCCTGACGTCCTGCTCGGCAAGCTCGCCGCGCTCGCCGTGCTCTCGCCGGCCGTCGCGTTCGCCGCGCTCGGGGCCTACCTGCTCCTCTTGCGGACGCCGAGCGAGCGCGTCGTCTCCGGCGTCGTGCTGTCGTCGCTCTCGCTCTCGCTCGTCGCCTCGGCCGTCGTCTGGGCCTCCTCCGTGGTGGCGCCCTACGCCTTCATCCCGGTGGATCTCGGCCCCTGGTTCGAGGTCTCGGGCTACGAGTTCGACGTGGTCCTGCTCGTCGATCGGCTGTCGTCGACGATGATGGTGCTCGTGTCGCTCATCGCGATCATGGCCGGCAGGTTCTCGGTCGCGTACCTGCACCGCGAGGCGGGGTTCGCGCGGTTCTTCCTGCTCCTCGCGCTGTTCTCGACCGGCATGCTGGCGCTCGTGTCCGCGGGGAGCATCGACCTGCTCTTCGCCGGCTGGGAGCTCGTCGGCGCGACGAGCGTGCTCCTCGTGGCCTTCTTCCACGAGCGCGCGGCGCCGGCGCGGGCCGCGCTGCGGGTCTACGTCACCTACCGGCTCTGCGACGTGGGGCTGCTCGTCGGCGCGGTGCTGATGCACGAGCTCGCCGGGTCCGCCCACTTCAGCCAGGCGTTCGGCGGCTCCGCCTGGCCCGGGCACGCCGCCGCGCTCGGCTCGTCCGGCGCGACGGCGATCGCGCTGTGCCTGTTCCTCGCCTCGATGGGCAAGAGCGCGCAGTTCCCCGTGGGCAGCTGGCTGCCCCGGGCGATGGAGGGGCCGACGCCCTCGAGCGCGCTCTTCTACGGCGCGATCTCGATCCACGCGGGCGTTTACCTGATGCTGCGCGCGGCCCCGCTGCTCGAGCGCGCGCCCGTCGCGAGCGCGGTGGTGGCCTGCGTCGGGGCGCTCACGGCCGTCTACGGGACGATGGTGGGCCGGGCGCAGGCGGACGTGAAGAGCGCGCTCGCGCACGCGACGATGTCGCAGGTCGGCATCATGTTCGTCGAGATCGGGCTCGGGTACTACTGGCTCGCGCTCGTGCACCTCTGCGCGCACGCGTGCCTCCGGTGCCTGCAGATGCTGCGCGCCCCCTCGGCGCTCCGCGACGCGCAGGAGATCCGGGCCGCGCACGCCGGCGCCCCGCTGCCGCCCCTCGGGATCGCCGCCCGCGTGCTGCCGGCGCGGCTCGTGCGGCGCGCGTACTGGCTCGCCCTCGAGCGCTTCCACCTGGAGGCGCTGCAGCAGCGGCTCGTCGCGGCGCCGCTCATGCGCCTCGGGCAGCTCGTCGACCGCTTCGAGCGCCGCTGGGTGTCGGCGCTGAGCGGCCTGCCCGAGCGCGCCGGCGCCGGCGACGAGCGCGCCGCGCCGAGGGTCTCGAACCTCCCCCCGCCCGACACGAAGAGGGTGCGATCGTGACGCTTTTCCTGCTCCTCTCGGCCATCATCCTCACGCCGGCGCTCGCCGCGCTGATCGCCGCCCGGTCGCGGAGCGACGAGGCCGCGCGCCGCGTGGCGCTCGCGGGCGCGGCCCTGACCGCGCTGCTCTCGCTCGCGCCGCTCGCGTTGCTCGGCGGCGCCGGCGTCGCCGCCGACGCGATCGGCCCCGCGGTGCCGCTGCTCGGCGTGCGCCTGCGCCTCGGCCTCGGCCTCGACGGCTACAGCGTCGCCCTGCTCCCGCTGCTCGGCTTCATGCTCGTCGCCCTGATCGGCGCGGGGCCGCGCACGGCGCTCGATCGCGGCACGGTCGCGGCGCTGCTCGCGACGTGCAGCGCCATCCTCGGCGTCTACTGCGCCGCCGACCTCGCGGTCCTCGCCGTCGCGTGGACCGCGGCGCTCCTGCCGGGCCAGCGCCTGATCGCCCGGAAGAGCCCGGGCGACCAGCTCCTCCGGCGCACCTACCGCATCTTCCTGGTCGGCGGCACGGCGCCGCTCGTCCTCGCGATCGGCGTCATGGCCTGGCTCGGCGCGCGGCGCGGCGCGGCGCTGCCGTTCGACGTCGAGGAGCTCGCCCGCGTCGGCGTGCCCGAGGCGTGGCAGTCGCCGCTCTTCGCGCTCGTCGGCATCGCCGTGCTGATGCGCATGGCCGCCGTGCCGTTCCACGGCTGGCTGCCCGTGCTGCTCGAGCGGGGGCCGCTCGGGGTGACCGTGCTGCTCGCCGAGATGCAGGTGGGCGTCTGCGTGCTCGTGCACGTGGCGGTGCCGCTCCTGCCCGCGGCGTGCGCGGAGCAGATGCCGATCCTCGCGGCCCTGGGGCTCTTCAGCGCCCTGCACGGCTCGATCCTCGCGCTCACGCAGACGGACCTACGCCGGATGATCGGCTACCTCGTGGCGAGCCAGAAGGGGCTCGTGCTCCTGGGGGTCGCCTCGATGAACGCCCAGAGCCTGAGCGGCGCGCTGCTCCAGAGCTTCGCCTCGTCGATCGCGATCACGGGGGTCGCCATGGTCGTCTGGGCGCTCGAGGCGCGCACGGGGACGGCGGACATGCGGGAGCTCGGCGGGCTCGTGGCGAGGACGCCGCGCATGGCGGCCTTCTTCTTCCTGCTCGTGTGCGCGGCGATCGGCTTCCCGGGGGCGCTCTCGTTCGTGAGCGAGGACCTGCTCCTGCACGGGATCCTGCACGTCCACCCCGTGCTGTCGATCCTGATGCTGGGGGCGACGGCGCTCAACGGGATCACGATGTTCCGCGCGTTCCAGCGCACCTTCCTGGGGCCGATCCCGCCCGGCGCGCGGAGCGCCGGCAAGATGGAGGCGCTCCTGTTCCGCGAGCGAGCGGCCCTGCTCTCGCTGCTGGTGCTGACCGTGGCCCTGGGCATCGCGCCCTCGCGGCTGCTCGCGCTGCACGAGCCGGTGGTCCAGCGGGTCCTCGGGCCCCGCGCTCAGGAGGGCGACGTCGCCCGGCTGGAGCGAACCTCGAGCGTGGCGACATCGCCCTGAGCGCCCGCGACGGCCTCCTGCGCCGCGGGCGCACGGCCGAGGACCTCGAAGACCTGCACGGGCCCCTTGGCGCCCACGAAGGTGCGCTGCCCGTGCGGCGCGCACTGGAAGCCGGCGGCCTTGGTGTGGACGTCTCCGCTCACGAGGATCTCGTTCCGCTCGGCCGCGGCCTCCAGCTGGGCGGCGACGCTCACGACCTCGCCGAGCACCGTGCAGTCGAGCCGGCGGCAGGACCTCGATCCGACCTCGGCGATGATGAGCTCGCCTGTCGCCACGCCGATGGAGATGCCGGGGACGAAGGCCGATGTCTCCCCGGCGCGGCGCGCCAGCGTCTCGAGCTGCGCGCGCACGGCCAGGCAGGCGTCCAGCGCGCTCGCGACGTGGCCCGTGCCGCGGAAGACGGCCACGACGCAGTCGCCGAGGAACCTGTCGATCATCCCGCCGCGCATCGAGAGCTCGAGCGCGATGACATCGAGGTTCGCGTTCAGCATCCGCACCGTCTCGTCAGAGCGCTTGCCCCGGGCCGCGTCGTGGAAGCCGGCCAGATCGAGGAAGGCGACGGTGCCCTCCGTCGCCTCGCACCCCCCGAAGCCGTCGGGGCAGCGGAGCCGCTCGAGGGCGAGCGGGCTCGCGAACGTGCGCAGGAGGTCGTTCTCCTGGCTGGAGCGGCTGTTGTCGCGCAGCTCGCGCACCTGCTTCAGCGTCTTCTCGATCGTGAGCTCGAGATCCTTGAAATCGATGGGCTTCACCAGGAAGTCGAACGCACCCCGGTTCATCGCCGTACGGATGTTCTGCATGTCGCCATAGGCGGAAACGACCACCGCCCGGGCGTGCGGGGTCACGTCGCTGATGTGGGGCAGCAGCGTGAGGCCATCCATGCGGGGCATGTTGATGTCGGTGAGGACAACATCGATATCGGGGTGATTGCGGAGCTCGGCGAGGGCGCTCTCGCCGTCCGCGGCGAAGACGAAGTTGTAGATGCCTTCGCGGATCTGGCGGCGAAAGCACTGCTTGATCAGGGCGGAGACGTCGGGCTCGTCGTCGGCGATCAGGATCTTGGCCGGGCGCCGCTCGTTCCCGGCGGCCAGCGCGGCGAACGCGGCAGCCATCTCGCGCGCCGACCGGAAGCGCAGTGTCGGGTCCTTGGCCAGCGCGCGCTCGAAGAAACGATCGAGCTCGGGCGACAGCCCGGGGACGAGGCTCGACGCGTGAGGGAAAGGCTCCGTGCAGATGCCCACGACCAGCCCGCCGAGCGTCTTCGCGGCGAACGGCAGCTCGCCGGTGAGCGCGCAGTAGGCGAGGACGCCCAGCGACCAGAGGTCGCTCCGGTGGTCGACGACGGAGCCGCGCATCTGCTCTGGGCTCATGTACGTCGGCGTGCCGATGAGTCCGCCGCCGCCGGTGAGGCGCAGATCGTCGCTCTTCGACAGCATGGTGACGACGCCGAAGTCGAGGAGCTTCACGACCTCCTCGGCCTCGGTCCGAGCGAGGAACACGTTCCCGGGCTTCAGGTCGCGGTGCACGATGCCCGCGGCGTGCGCGGCCGCGAGGCCCCGCGCCGCCTGCGTCACGATCGACGCGACCGCCGGGAGCGGGAGCCGCCTCACGCGATCGAGGCGGCGCTGGAGATCCTCGCCCTCGAGCAGCTCCATCGCGATGTAGGGCCGCTCCTCGTCGAGCCCGCGGTCGATCCCGTAATCGTAGATGTGCACGACGTGCTGATTGCGGAGCTGCGCAATCGACTTGGCCTCGCGATCGAAACGGGCGCAGGACTCCGGCGACTCCACCTGCTCGGCGCTCATCAGCTTGAGCGCGACACGCCGCTGAAGGCGCAGATCCTGCGACTCCCAGATCTGCCCCATACCGCCACCGCCGATATGCCGTATCAGCACGTACTTCCCGGCGATGGTAGGTTCTGCCATGGCGGCCCAATGTTACAGCGGTGGAATACGGGAGTCAACGGAGCAGCGTGCGCTCGTGCTCGCTCTCGCGCGCGCGCTCTGCTCGACATCCATCATCCTCAATACACCGCAACAATCAGCGCGCGGGAGCGTCCCTGTGGGCTCCGGGCGGCTGGCTCGACCGAGGCGCCTACGCGGCCCCGAGCTCCGGGCCTCGCACGCGCTTCGGGAGCGTCACGATGAACTCGGTGAACTCCCCTTCTTCCGTCTCAAAGGTCAGCGAGCCCCCGTTGCCCTCGACGACGATGTTATGACAGATCGAGAGCCCGAGCCCCGTGCCCTCGCCCGGCGGCTTCGTCGTGAAGAAGGGGTTCATGATCTTGTCACGGATCCCCGCCGGGATGCCCACGCCGTTGTCATGGACACGGAGCTCGACATGCCCTCCGAGATCGCGTGTCATGACCCGGATACGCGGTGAGGGCCCCTGTCCGGGCGCCGCGCCTCTCCTGCGCACGGCGTAGCAAGCGTTGTCGACGAGGTTGATCACCACGCGGCTGATCTCCTGCGGGACGAGGCTCACCAGGCCGATGGAAGGGGAGAGATCCAGGTCTATCGCGATCTCGGCCGACGAGGCGCGCGCGCGGGCGCCGTGATAACCGATGCTGACGTAGGTCGCCACGAGCGTGTTGAAGTCGACCTCCTGGGGCTCCCCGCGCTCTCCCCGCGAGTGGTCGAGCATCGAGCGGATGATGCCCTCCATGCGGCGCCCGTGCTCGCCGATCTTCTTCACGTTGCTCGTCAGGTCGCCGAGCGCGTCGGTGAGGTACTCTTCGCGGTCGTCGTCGAGCCCCCGCGCGAGGGTCGATATGTCACCGCCGATGTCGTCGATGAGGCGGGCCGAGAGCTCGGCGAAGTTGTTGACGAAGTTGAGCGGATTCCGGAGCTCGTGGGCGATGCCGGCCGTGAGCGAGCCGAGCGAGGCGAGCCGGTCTTGCACGATCATGCGGTCCTGGGCCTCGCGCAGGCGCTTCAAGGTGGCCGCGAGCTCCTCGTTCTTCGCCTGCAGCTCCCGGGTGCGCGCCTGGACCCGCTGCTCCAGGGTGTTGTAGAGCGCGGCGTTCTCGAGCGAGATGACCGCCTGCGTCGAGAGCATCTGCAGGATGCGCATGCGGGCCGGGGTGAAGGCACCTTTGACCAGGCTGTTCTCGAGGTAGACGATGCCGCGCCGGCCTCCCGGGCGGCCGAGCGGGAAGCAGAGCACCGAGCCGACCCCGTGCGCGGCGATGTGCGGGTCGCGCCCGAAGCGGGGGTTCGCGGCGGCGTCGTCGAGCACGACGCTCTCCTGCGTGCGGGCGACGTAATAGACGATCGAGGTGGGCAGACCCCGGCGCCCCCGGGGCGCGAGATCGGCGATCGGGATCGACCGGAGGACCTTGGCTTCCTCATCGACGGCCTTCTCGCCCTCCACCGCCCACTCGCCGCCCTGCTCGAGGAGCAGGTACCCGACCTCGGCGCCGCTCGTCTCCAGGAGGATCTGCATCAGCCGGGCGAGGAGGCGGTCGAGCTCGATCTCGCGCGAGAGGTCCTGCGAGGCGTTGAGGACGCTGATCAGGTCGAGGACGCTGAAATCGAGCTCGCGGCCGGCCGTCTCCGAGAACTTCGACGCCGCGAGGATGCCCGAGGCGACGTGCGGCACGAGCCCGGGGTGCTGCTTCTCCAGCGCCTTGGCCTTGGCGACCGCGCCCCAGCGCAGGTAGGCCTCGTGCGCGTCGCGCAGGTGCTGCCGCGCGAGCTTCTGGTCGCCCCGCGCGAGGTAGAACCGCCCGGCGACCTCGTGGGCGATGGCGGCCTCGTGCTGGTAGCCGCTCTTCTCCGCGAGCTCCGCGCCGCGCTCGAAGGCGTCGCGGGCCGCGTCGTCCTGGCCGAGCACGCGCGCGCGCTCGGCCCGGATGAGGAGCAGCTTGTGCTCGTAGGTGGCCGGGCAGTGCTCGCGCCACTTCTCGAGCTTGGCGATGTTCCGCTCCATGAGCGCGAAGGTCCGCTCGCGCGCGGCGCTGTCCGCGTGATCGTACACCGCGAGGTGGGCGAGCGACTCGAGCAGCATCCACGGGGCGGCCGACGTCGACCTCTCGACGATGGCGGCGTAGGGAGCGGCGGCCTCTGCGGTCGCCGCGGCCTGCTCGTGCTCGCCGAACACGTAGCAGAGCAGCGTCTTGCAGAAATGGTAGTTGAACATCGCCCCCATGTCGCCGGCCGCGCGCTGCTGCGGGACCCGCTCGGCCTCGACGTACGCGGGGCCGGCGAGCACGACCTGGTCGGCGGTCTTGCCGCGCAGGTTGTGCACGGTCTGCTGGTAGATCTGCATCCAGCCGAGGACCATGGTCTGGCGGAGCTTCGCGATCCCGTGCGCGTACTGCTCCATGTCGGCGGCGAGCGTCCCGAGGTCGACGCCGGCGAGCAGCCGCGTCATGCAGACCGTCACCCCCGCGTTGGCGGCCTGGAACGGCGTGCCGGCCTCGAGCGCGAAGCGATAGGCATCCGAGAACAGCGGCGAGAGCTCGTGGAGCGGTGTCTTCACGTGAATGACCATGAAGCCGCTATAGAGATAGGTGTGCGCGCGAGACCCCTTGTCGCTCAACCGATCTGCGAGCCGCAGCGCCAGCCGACCGAAGCGGTAGGCCTGATCGAGATCGTCCCGGGAGAGGAGGAGGAAGCCGTAGTAGGCGTACCCGAAGGGGGATTGTGGCGCGACCCCGCAGCGCAGCGACATCCGGACGAGCCGGCCGACCGCGATCGAGAGCAGCCTCGCCCCCGTGATCACGGCGATGTTGATCACGTGGTTGAGGAGGGCCATCCTCGCCCGGTCCGCCGGATCGCTGCACTCCGGCAGATCGGCGAGCTCCTCGACCGGCCGGTCGCCGAGGGCCTCCGCCGTGAGGGCGAGCTCCCGCTCGACGTCCTCGGCAGCCGCGTTCTCCGGCATCTCGACGTCGAGCCGCCCGAGCGCGTCAAGGTATACCCGCATCGCGTCGGCGAGCCGCTGCTGCGAGTAGAGGGCGTGCCCCTCCAGGTCGAGGAGCTTCACCTCATCGAGCGCGCTGGTGACCCTCGGCCGGACGACCTCGCACAGGGTCTGCGTCGCGTCGAAGTCGCCCTGGGAGAACGCGGCCTCTGCCGCGGCGAGGTGGATGTCGCGGGCGAGCTCGTAGTGCGCGCTCCAGTCCTCGGCGGCGCCGAGGAGCGCGATGCCCGCCTGACCGTAGACCTGCGCCTGCTGCCCCGCGCCGGCCTGGAGCGCCCTTCGCGCCGCCTGCAGGTTGAGGCGAGCGAGATCGATGATCTCCTCGGGCTGCTCGATCGCCGCCCGCCCCTGGTTGAGCAGCCCCACGATGTCGAACAGCCGGCCGGCCGACTCCTCCGCGCTCGAGCGCTCGAGCAGCCGCCTGCCGACATCCCGGCGGAGGCGCGGCTGCGCCTCCTCGTCCAGCATCGAGACGACGGCCTGCTGGATGCGATCGTGCGCGAATCTACAGCGGAGGGAGGGCCCCGCCGCCGCCATCTGCACGGCGGAGCTGACCTGATCCATCGGGATCAAGAGCCCCTCTGTGGCCGCGCTCCACAGGTCGCCTCCAACCTCCTCCACCGGCCGCTCCGCCGCGATCGCGAGCGTGCCGAGGTCGAACATGCCGCCGAGGCAGCCCGCCACCTTGAGCAGGTCCTGCGCAGCCGGCGAGAGCTTCTGCACCCGGGCCACCATCAGCTCGACGACGTTGTCGGTGATCCCGCGCTGCCGGATGCGATCCAGGTCCAACCGGAAGCCGTCGGCGCTGCGCTCGATCAGCCCGTCGGCGTACAGCGAGGTCAGGAATGCGCGCACGAAGAACGGATTGCCCGCGGTGCGCGAGAGCAGGAGATCGGCGAGCGGGGCGGCTTCCTCGGTGGAGATGCCGAGTGCGTCGCCGACCATCTCTTTCATGTGGTCGAGCCCGAGCGGCGCGAGCGAGAGCCGCTCGACGCGCGCGCCGCGCGCCGCGATCTCCCGGACCGTCAGCGAGAGGGGATGGACGTCGGTGACCTCGTTGTCCCGGTAGGAGCCGATCAAAAAGAGCGGCAGATCCTGCGCGGCGTTGAACAGCTCCTCCAGCAGCTTCAAGGCGTCGAGGTTGGCCCACTGGAGATCGTCGAAGAAGATGCAGAGCGGGTGCTCCGGCGTGGCGATGGCCGCGACCAGATCGCGCACGGCCTGGTTGAAGCGCTGGCGCGCCTCGGTGGGCGGCAGAACCGGCACGTCGGACTGCGGCCCGAGCACGAGCTCGAGGCTCGGGCACGCGTCGATGAGGACCCGCGCTCCTGTTCCCAGCGCCTCGCGCACCCGCGCGCGGAACGCCGCGAGGCGATCCTCGCTCTCGGTGAGGACCTGCTCGACCAGCGCGTGGAGGGCCTGCGCCAGCGCGGCGTGCGGGGCGTCGTCGCGGTACTGGTCGAACTTGCCCGCGATGAAGGCGCCGCGCCGCGCGGTGAGCGGGCGATACACCTCGTGGATGAGCGCTGATTTTCCGACGCCGGAGTAGCCGGACACGAGCATGAGCACCGCGCCCTGATCGACCCGCTCGAACGCTGCCATGAGCGCCTGGACCTCGGCGTCACGGCCGTACAGCTTCCGCGGCAGCTGGAACCGCTCGGAGCGGTCGTGTCGCCCGAGCGGGAACGGAGCGACGGCGCCGTGCTGGCGGAGCTTCTCGAGGCAGCCCGCGAGGTCGGCGCGGATGCCGCGCGCAGACTGGTAGCGATCGTCGGCGCTCTTCGCCATCAGCTTGAGCACGATCTGCGCGAGGACCTCGGGGATCGCCGGGTTCGACGCCCGCGGCGAGGGAGGCTGCCGCGCGATGTGCGCGTGCACCAGCTCGAGCACGTCGTCCGCCGTGAAGGGGAGACGCCCGGTGAGCAACTCGTAAAGGCTCACCCCGAGCGAGTAGTAGTCTGTCCGGTAGTCGACGGACCGGTTCATCCGGCCGGTCTGCTCCGGGGACATGTACGCCAGCGTGCCTTTGAGGCCGCCGGGGCTCGTGAACGAGGTCGACTCCTGCGGGAGCATGGAGGCGAGGCCGAAATCGATCACCTTCACCCGCCCGTCGGCCGGGTTCATCACGATGTTGGAGAGGTTGAGATCGCGGTGGACGACGCGGCGCTGGTGGATCGCCTCCAGGACACACACCACGTCGATGGCCAGCGCGAGGGTCCGCTCGAGCGAGAGTGTCCCGGCGGCGTTCATGGCCTTGAGCGAGGTGCCGCCGAAGTCCTCGATCAAGAGGGCATATCGCCCGCCGTCCTCCTCGACGCCGTGGCTGCGCACGACGCCGTCCACGTCCTTGAGATCGCTCAGGATAGCGTGCTCGTGACGGAGCGACGCGATCTGCGCCTGCGACGGGTGCTGCTCCTTCAGGACCTTGAGCACCAGAGGGAGGCCGTCCGAACGCCGCCTCGCACGGTAGGCGGTCGAGCGGGCACCCTCCCGGAGCCGCTCGATGATCTCACAGCCGCAGATTTCCATCGTCCTTCTCCACCACGACGGGTCAGGCGACCCTCGTCCTGCTCAGATCCCTGCGCGACCGCCGTCGGGGAGGCGAGAGCCGGCCCGCGGCCCCTGCGCCTCTCGACCCGGGGGGTCGGGATCCTCGTCGGGATCGGGGCCCGGGTCACCGATCCAGGCGCACCGGCTCCACGCCCCGCCCGCGATCTCCGCCTGCGCATCGGGCGAGCGCGATCGCGCGAGCGCCGCGCGCTCCTCTTCCGTGAGCGCCAGGTCCTGCCCGCCGGCCGTGAACGCGGCATGCTCGAAGGGGTCGACGCTCAGCTCGGTGAGCAGCTTGAAAACATGATCCATGAGTCCTCCTCTTTCTCTCTCTCTCATTTCTTGGTGGGCTTGGCGGGGCCTGCCGTGTTGCTGCCGGCCTGCGGGGACAGGGAGCGGACAGCGCTCCACGTCGGGTCAAAGGCGACGAGCCCGATGGCCTCGACGGACAGGCGCTCGCGCGACAGCGTCTCGAGCACCGTGCCGTCGCTGCCGGGCTTGTCGAGCAGATCGAGCCCGAGGAGCATCACCTGGATCTCGGACCTGGCAAATTCGAGCACCCTTCGCGTCTGCCGGATGAGCGCCGGCGCGTGCGGGTCGCCCAGCCACTTGAGCCCGACGGCGACGAGGTAGCGGGAGACGACATCCTCCGGATCCTTCTGGAGGCCGGACGTCCCGATGGCGACAGACTGCTCGAAGTGTCCGGCGCTGTGCAGGAGCGTCGCGAGCGGGCGATCGAGCACGAGCCGCCGGTTGACGTCGAACAGGAGCGCCTGGAGCAAGGTATTGCGCGCCTCTTCGAAATCCTTGGGCGTCCCCTGGTTCGCGGTGGCGACGAGGCCGAGGAGGATCGCCTTGAAGGCGTGCGCCCAGGCATAGCGCCGGTTGAGCTCGAACGCCCTATCGAAGCTCTCTCTCGCCCGCTCCGCGGTGATGTTGCCGGAGCCCGTCGTGTTCGGCGCCGCGTGCGCGGCGCTCAGGTCGAGCCTCGGCGCGAGCTTCGGCATCATGTCGAGCCAGTATCTGAACGTGTACGCTGCGCCGCGATGGGCGAAGGTCCAGGCGCTCCCCGGCGAGAGCGTGATCGCCGTATCGAAGAGCTCGATCGATCGGTCGACGAGGCCGTGCAGCTCGTCCCAGCTCTGGCTGGACATGTTGTAGATGGCGTGGGTCCTGAAGGCCTCTGCCCAGTGCCCGACGGCCCAACCGTATCCTGGTTGCAGATTCACCGCGGCCTCGAAATCCTCGCAGCAGCGCTCCCAGTCGTCGATGGCTGCGCGGGCGGCGCCCCGATGAGCGTAGGCCCAAGCGTACTTGCCGTCGATCGCGAGCGCGTCGGTGAAGCACTGGATCGCCGTGCTGTATTCGCCGTTCGTGCGGTGCACCTCGCCTTGCTGGGCGAGGCCAATGAGCTTCGTGCGTTCGTTGTTTGTCATGAGCTCCCTTTCAGTTCACAAGCGCTGGAACCGCCCAGGGCGCGGCGTCGCCATCGCACCCGATGCGCTCCATCGCGTCCGGTGCGCACGTCCCCCAGGATGCGGCCTCCTGAACGCGGATTCCCACGACGACGAGAGATCCATCGGTTGACATGCGCTGTGCCCTGTGCCGGCGTTCACGCGTCGGCCGCACGGGCGATCTATCGCGGCTCCCCCGGACCCCATGGCTCCATGTTTCCCTTAACGTGGCGTCGCTCCAGGATCAATCGAGCGTGCGTCGGTCCCGCGGGCGCCGTGAGCGCGCTCGCGCTGGCCAGCGCCCGCCGCTGCCCAGCGCGCGACCGCGCCGGGCTCGCCCCCCCCCGACCCGCATCGTCCGCGCGGTACGGGCGCGACCGCTGTCGGTGTCACGCGGGCGCCTCGCCGGCGTCTCAGGGCGCGTCGTCGGCGCGTCCCTGGCGGCCGGATCACCGCGGCGCGTGGTGCCGGTCTGCTTGGAAAGCGTGCGGGCGCTGGTCCCGGAGGTCGGTCGAGTCGGGATCCTCGTCCTCTTCGGACTCCGGATCAGGGCCGGGATCGGCGAGCAGAGCGCATTGGGTCCACGCGCCGCCGGCGATCGCGACCTGCACCTCGGGCGAGCCCGGCTGCTCCAGCGCGGTCCGCTCCTCATCGGTGAGCAGCTCGTCCTGCCAGTCAGCCTCCGCCGCGGCCTGCTTGAAGGGGTCGATGCTCAGCTCGGTGAGCAGGTCGAAGAGACGATTCATGAATCCTCCTGTGGTTCAGTCGTTCCTGGATTAAGGCTCTCGACGTTCGCGCGGCGAGAGCGGCCTCGTGCGGAGATCACGCCACGTGGGATCGAAGGCGACGAGCGCGATGGCCTCGACCGACAGGTTGTTTCGCATGCTCGCAATAGACCTGCCGACCTCCCGGCCTTCGAGCACGTCCAGGCCGCGAAGCATCGTGTCGATCTCGCTCCTTGTGGACTCGAGCACCTTCCGGGTGTGGTCGATGACCACCGGCGCGAGGGGGTCATTCAGGTGCTTGAGCCCGACAGCGATGAAATAACGCGAGAAGACATCCGCAGGGTTCTTCTCCGTGGCGCGGAACGCCGAGGCGATGGACTCACGGAAAGTCCCGGCGCAGCTCAGGAGCTTTGCGGCGGCGGCGTGGATCGGCAGCCGCTTGTCGGCGTCGAGCGCGAGCGCGTCGAGCATGCAGTCGCGCGCCTCGAGGAGCCCGGGCGTCATGTCGGGCTGCTCGCGCGCGATGAGGGCGAGGACGCACGCCTTGAACGCGCAGACCCACGCGTACCTTGGATTCAGCGCGCGAGCCTTGTCGAGGTCCTGCAGCGCCCGCGCAGCGGCGTGGCTGCCCCTGGAACTCCGCGCCACCGGCGCCGGCGTGGGGCCGTTGTCCAGCTCCAGGGCCGGCAGCAGCCTGGGCATCACCTCGAGCCAGTACTTGTACGTGTACGCCGCGCCCCGGTGGGCGAAGGTCCAGGCGCTCCCCGGCGACAGCTCGGCCGCTCGCTCGAGGAGCTCGATCCCGCGATCGATGATCGCGTGCTGCTCGAGCCAGTCCGGGGGTGTGTCGGTCCTGCCCAGCCTGTGGCTCGCATGCGTCCGATGGGCCTCCCCCCAGCGCGCGTACGCCCATCCATAGTCGGGCTTCAGCTCCACCGCCTTCTTGAAATCCGCGCAGCAGGGCTCCCAGTCATCGAGCGCCGCACGGGCGGCGCCCCGGTGGGCGTAGGCCCACGCGTACTCGCCGTCGAGCTCGAGCGCCTCGGTGAACAGCCGGATCGCGTCCGTGTGCTGGCCGTTCTTGCGGCGCGCCTCGCCCTCCTGGGCGAGGCGCTTGCTTTGCTTGCGCTTCTCGTTCCTGTCTTCGCCTTCATCCGCCATGAGGTCACCTCGTCAGTGCACAAGCGGTGAATCCACCCCGGCTCCGCCGCCGTCCCAGCCGATGCCCTCCAGCACCTCCGGGTCGACCCGCGCCCGCGCGACCGGCGGCACGTACAGCGTCGAGATGTCGTCCACCGGCGCCGCCGAGAGCGCCGAGAGCGCCACCCGGTCCAGGCGAGGCGAGGCGAGCGGGTGCGCGGCCGCCTCGTAGATCACCACCTCGTGCGCGGCCGGGTAGGTCCGGCACAGGCGCTCGCCGAGGGCGCCGAGCCCGCGGCGGATGCGCGCGGCGTCCGAGGGGTCGAACACGCCGGCGCAGCCGACCCCGCCGATCTGGCAGAGCACGAGCGGCGTGCGGGCGTCGACCTCCCGCCCCCGGATGAGAAAGTCGGTCGCCTCGAAGAGCTGGAGCCCGTCGCGGCCAGGATCCAGCCCGAGATCGGCGAAGAGGCAGTCGATGGACGAGACGCCGGGCAGCATCCGGGCCGAGAACCCCTCGTCGCGCGCCTGCCGGACCGCCTCGTGCGCCGCGCTCGCGAGCACGCCCGGGTGCCCGTAGAACACCGCGCAGACCTTGAGCCCTTTGCGCACCTCTCCCAGGATGCGCTTGACCATCTCCGCGTAGATCGACCGCCGCGGCGTCTTGCCCTGCCCGTAGGGCAGCGACTCGGCCGCCGGGTTCAGGCTGCGCACCCAGCGCGCGGCCCACGCGTCGGCCACCGCGAAGAGCACGCGATCCGCGCGCTGGATGGCGCGCTGGGCTGCGAGGGTCGTCTGGCCGGCCCACTGGATGCCGATGCCCACGACGACGAGAGATCCATTGGTTGACATGCGCTCTGCCCCGTGCCGGCGTCCACGCGTCGGCCGCAGGGGCGATCGATCGCCGTTCCCCCCGACCCCATGGCTTCACATTTCCCTTTAACGTGACGTCGGCCCCGGATCAATCGAACCTGCGTTGACCCCGGTGGCGCAGGGGCGCGCTCGGACCGGCCTGCGCGCGCCGCTGTCTCGGGCGCGCTCGCTCGACCTTGCCCGCGCCGCGACCAGCATCGTCCACGCGGTACGGCCGCGACGGCGGTGGGCGTCACGCGGGCGCGTGGTCGGCGCGTGGTCGGCGCAGGGATTGCTCCGGGGCGCACCTGGTGCGCGCGACCACGGCGAGGCGGCCGGGCTCAGGGAGAATCGGTGCAGCCAACCGGGC
Source organism: Sorangium sp. So ce1153 (assembly GCF_051521595.1). Classification (NCBI taxonomy): domain Bacteria; kingdom Pseudomonadati; phylum Myxococcota; order Polyangiales; family Polyangiaceae; genus Sorangium; species Sorangium sp. So ce1153. The sequence goes on along the minus strand of NZ_CP150361.1, from coordinate 7,292,021 downwards.
GCAGTTCGGCCAGAATTACCGCCAGGGCGGGCAGGGCCTGCGCCTTGCAATGCGCACTTGCCCCAGAGAGCGAGGAGGGTACGCCAGTGTCCGTAGCAGCGAGCCATATCAGCCAGAACTCGGTCCATTCGGAGCCGCCTCCGCCGGTCTCGATCCCCGGTCTCCGGTCGACGATCGCCAACGAGAAGCTCAGGCAGTGGATCGCGGAGGTCGTCGCGCTGTGCCAGCCGGACAACGTGCACGTGTGCGACGGCTCGAAGGAGGAGTACGACGCGCTCTGCGAGCAGATGGTCAAGGCGGGCACGCTGATCCGCCTGAACCCGGAGAAGCGCCCGGACAGCTACCTCGCGCGCTCCGACCCGAGCGACGTGGCCCGCGTCGAGGACCGCACGTTCATCTGTAGCCGGCGCAAGCAGGACGCCGGCCCCACGAACAACTGGGCCGACCCGCAGGAGATGAAGGCGACGTTGCGCCGGCTCTTCGCCGGGTCGATGCGGGGCCGGACGCTCTACGTCATCCCCTTCAGCATGGGCCCGGTCGGCTCGCCCTACGCGCACATCGGCGTGGAGCTCAGCGACTCGCCCTACGTCGCCGCGAGCATGCGCATCATGACGCGCATGGGGAGCAAGGTGCTCGAGGTGCTCGGGGACGGCGACTTCGTCCCGTGCCTGCACTCGGTCGGCATGCCCCTCGCGCCCGGGCAGAGCGACGTGCCGTGGCCGTGCAACGCGGAGCATAAGTACATCGTCCACTTCCCGGGAGAGCGGGCGATCTGGTCGTTCGGGAGCGGCTATGGCGGCAACGCGCTGCTCGGCAAGAAGTGCTTCGCGCTGCGCATCGCCTCGGTGCTCGGGCGCGAGCAGGGGTGGCTCGCCGAGCACATGCTGATCCTGGGCGTCGAGTCGCCGAAGGGCGAGAAGACGTACGTCGCCGCGGCGTTCCCGAGCGCGTGCGGCAAGACGAACTTCGCCATGCTCATCCCGCCGAAGGCCTTCGCGGGCTGGAAGGTCACGACGGTGGGCGACGACATCGCCTGGATGAAGCCCGGGCGCGACGGGCAGCTCTACGCGATCAACCCGGAGGCGGGCTATTTCGGCGTGGCCCCCGGGACGTCGGACAAGTCGAACGCGAACGCGATGGCGGCCATCCGGAAGGGGACGATCTTCACGAACGTGGGGCTCACGCCGGACGGCGACGTCTGGTGGGAGGGGATGACCGACGACCCGCCGCCGGAGCTCATCGACTGGCAGGGCAAGCCGTGGACTCCGGACTGCGGGCGCAAGGCGGCCCACCCGAACGCGCGCTTCACGGCGCCTGCGTCGCAGTGCCCGTCGCTCGATCCGCGCTGGGACGACCCGAACGGGGTGCCGATCAGCGCCATCGTCTTTGGCGGGCGGAGGGCGACGACGGTGCCGCTCGTGGTCCAGTCCTTCAACTGGAGCTTCGGCGTCTACACGGCGGCGACGATCGGCTCGGAGATGACGGCGGCCGCCGCCGGCACCATCGGCCAGGTCCGCCGCGACCCGATGGCGATGCTGCCCTTCTGCGGCTACCACATGGGCGATTACTTCAACCACTGGCTGCAGATGGGGCGCCAGATCGTCAATCCGCCCCGCATCTTCTCGGTGAACTGGTTCCGCAAGGACGACCAGGGCAACTTCCTCTGGCCGGGCTTCGGCGAGAACATGCGGGTGCTGAAGTGGATCGTCGATCGCGTGCACGGCCGCGGCTTCGCCGAGGAGAGCCCGCTCGGCTGGATGCCGCGCTACGAGGACATCGAGTGGCGCGGGATGGATCGCTTCTCGAAGGAGAAGTTCTATCAGCTCATGGCCGTCGATCGGGAGGCGTGGAAGGTCGAGTTCGGCTCGCACGGGGAGCTCTTCGAGCGGCTGTATGACCGGCTGCCCAAGGAGTTCTTGCTGATGCGCGAGCTGCTCCTGTCGCAGCTGTGGCGCTCGCCGGAGCGGTGGGAGCTCGCGCCCGAGCGCTACCTCGACGAGCACGACGACGAGCACGACAACGACAGCGAGCCGATCGCCTAGACATCGCGCCAGGCGAGCCCCCCGCGCCGGCGCCGGTGAGGGGTGAAGCAAAACTGCCCCTCCTCACTTCTCGGCGAGCCGAGCGCGCCGCCGGGCTGAGCGGCGCTGCCAGCGGGCGCGGCCGGATCAGCAATGATCCTCCAGCAACGCGAGCAGCGCGTCGACGTCGATCGGCTTGCTCAGAAGGGCGATCGGGCCCATCTCGCCGATCCGAGCGCTCTTCGCTCCTGCCGTCATGACGACGACCGGGATCACCGAGAGCACGGGATCCCGGCGTTGTTCCATGCGGAACGCGTAGCCGTCCATGACGGGCATCATCATGTCGAGCAAGATGATGCTGGGCGCCTCGTGCTGGGCGAGGTACGCGAGCGCCGCGCCCCCGTGGGGGGCAGTCACCACGCGATACCCCTCGTCCGAGAGCAGCGTCGTGAGGGCATCGACCACCCCTGGATCGTCATCGACGATGAGGACCGTGCCGGGACGAGGCCTTCCCGGCGCTCCGCCGGCGTCCTGCTGCTCGTCGCTCACGCGATCCCCCTCGACGGCGGGCGGTCGCGCGGGTCAGCGCGACGGCGCCGGAGCGCGCGGCAGCGCCACACGAAACGTCGAGCCTTCCCCGGGCGCGCTCTCGAGGTCGAGCGTGCCGCGGAGCGCTACCACGATTTTACGCACCAGCCAGAGCCCGAGGCCGAACCCGCCGCGGTGGCGCGCGGTCGGTGAGAGCTGGACGAATTGCTCGAAGATCCGGCCCTGATCCGCGGGCGCGATGCCGGGCCCATGATCGCGGACCGAGAGTACGGCCTGCCCGTCCCGTTCGGCCACGCTGACCTCGATCGGCGCCCCGGGCGCGTGCTTGACAGCATTGGCGAGGAGGTTCACGAGCACCTGTTCGACCCGCATCCGGTCCCAGGTGCCGACGATCGGCGCGTCCGCGCGCAGCGACAGCGTGCAGCCTGCCTGGCGCAAGCTCTCGGTGAACCGCTGCGCGGTCGCCCGCGCGAGCTCAGAGAGGTCCATTTCCTCGCAGGAGAACGCGAGCTGGCCGGACGAGGCGCGGGAGAAGTCGAGCAGGTAGTCCACGAGCCTCTCCAGCCTGTCGCACTCCGTCTTGGCCTTCGCCAGCCGCTCGACGAGCTGCCCGGCGGCCGAGGATCCTCTCGCGCTGGCCCGCAGCAGGCTCTCGACGTAGAGCTTGAGCGAGGTGAGCGGCGTCTTCAGCTCGTGGGACGCGATCGAGATGAAGTCTTCGCGGATCCGCAGCGCCTCCTCGAGCTCCGCCGTGCGCTGGCGGACGCGCTCCTCGAGCTCCTCGTTGAGCCTGCGGAGCTCCTGTTTGGCGGCCCTGAGCGACGAGCTCTCGATGAGCTCCCACTTCCGGTCGCGCCGGATGATCGCGAACTGATGGCTCCGCACGGCGTCGAGGACGCTCTCGGGGCGGCACTGGCCGAGGCAGTAGGCGCAGAGGCCGACGATCCGGCGCCCCTCGAACGCCCCGTTCAGCCTCGCCTCGTAACTGGCGAAGCTCTTCCAGTCGCACACCTCGACGAAGGACGTGTTCCCGCTCGCCCGCAGCCCCGAATAGCCGCGCTGGAGCGCGAGATCTTGCCGCTCGATCCACATCCGGTGAAGGGTCTCTGTGGTGAGCCCGCCCGTCTTCAGGTACCAGTCGCGATAATCGATGATCTCGAGCTGCCCGCTTCGCTCGAGCGCGTCGACGTCGAGCATGGCCGCCCTGAGCAGGTCGCGCGCCTGCGCCGCGTGGAGCGGCGCTGCCGTGACCCACGTGCACTGCGCATTTCCGCGGATCCCCGCGAGGAAATACGGGACGAGCGTGTCGGCGAGATCCTGCCGCGACGCGTAGAACTGGCAGATGTGCGAACCCCATGGGAGAAAGCCGACTCCCGGGATGCCGCTGTCGACGTTCGCTGATTCCATGAGCCCGTTGGCACCCCCACGCGGCGCGCTATGGCGCCGGCACGGGGCGCGCGCAAGCCTAGCGACGGGCAATTCCGTTTCCGGTCGAGGCGGCTTGATCGGGGCACCCAGACGCCGCGCTGGCGCCTTGTCGTGCGGCACGTGGCCGAGGAGCTCTCCGCGCGCGCGCACGACGCCGAGCGCCGCCTCGATGGCGGCGACGCGCTCCCTTGCGGCGGTACGAACCTGCCAGCGCCGGTCCGCTCAGCCGGGCCACGTCCTGGACTGATCGAGCAGGCGCACGCTGGCGATGCCTCGACCTCCGCGGCCGCGCCGCAGCGCCGGGTGGGCGCGGACGGGCTCGCACATGAGCCAGGGATCCTTGCTCGTCGGCGCCTGAGGGGTTCACCGCAGCGCTGTCGGGCCCCTGCCGTGGTATCTATCGATAGAGGGGGCCTCGGATGGCGCGACCGCGGGGGACCGTGACAGGGAATGCGGTGCCCGGTCTGCGCCGTGCGCTCACGCCGGCCGTGCGGCTGCGTCGTCTCGGCGAGGCGCGCGGACTCGACGAGGCGCGCGGACTCGACCGTTCCGGCGTCGACAGCTCTCATGTCCCACGGAGCCGCTGGGCGCCGGCGCTCCACCGCGTGTCCTCCCCAGGGAGATGCTCCCCATGGAGGTGAGCCTGGACTTCCCCTACGCGATCACCGAGACTCTCCACGAGGGCCAGAAGACCAGCCTGCTGCGCGCGATCCGGAGCGCCGATAGCTGCCCGGTGATCTTGAAGGTCCTCGACCCGAGGCGCAGCCGCCCGAAGGACGTCGAGCGCCTGAAGCACGAGTATGCGATCGGCAAGGCGCTGAGCCACGAGGCCATCGTGGCGCCGCTCGCCCTCGAGACGTACGACGGGCTGCCGGCGCTCGTCCTGGAGGATTTCGGCGGCGAGTCGCTCGACCACTTCATGGACGCGCCCATGAACATCGAGCGTTTCCTCGACCTCGCAGTTCGTATCGTGACCGACGTGGCGGAGCTCCACCAGCGGGACATCATCCACAAGGATCTCAAGCCCCAGAACATCCTCGTCAACGCAGCTACCGGGCAGGTCAAGCTCGCCGACTTCGGCCTCGCGTCCCGCCTCTCCCGCGAGCAGTCGCCGGCAGGGCCTCCCCGGCTCATCGAGGGCTCCTTGCCGTACCTGGCTCCGGAGCAGACGGGGCGGATGAACCGAGCGATCGACAGCCGCACCGATCTCTATGCGCTCGGGGTCACGTTCTACGAGATGCTCGCCGGGCGGCTGCCGTTCGAGGCGCGGGACCCGCTCGAGTGGGTGCACTGCCACATGGCCCGCGTCCCGCCGCCGCCCTCCGCGCTCGTCCCGGAGCTGCCCGAGGTCGTCTCGGCGCTCGTCCTGAAGCTCCTGGCGAAGATGGCGGAGGATCGGTACCAGACCGCGCGCGGCCTCAAGCACGACCTCGAGCGGTGCCTTTCGGCGTGGCGAGCCACCGGCCGGATCGAGCCGTTCCCCTTGGCCGAGCACGACGTCTCCGATCGCTTCGAGATCCCTCAGAAGCTCTATGGCCGTGAAGAGGAGGAGATCGCGCTGCTGCGCGCGTTCCAGCGCGTGATGGGCACGGGAGTCCCGGAGCTCGTCCTGGTCTCCGGCTATTCGGGCATCGGCAAGTCGGCGCTGGTCCACGAGCTGTACAAGCCGATCGTCCAGGAGCGAGCGTTCTTTCTTTCGGGGAAGTTCGATCGATACAAGCGCGACATCCCTTACTTCACGCTCGTCCAGGCCTTCAGGGAGCTCGTGCTGGAGATCCTCGCCGAGGACGAGGACCGGATCGCGGCCTTCCGGCAGCGGCTGCTCGGCGCCCTCGGGACCAACGGACAGCTCATCGTGGAGGTCATCCCTCATCTCGAGCTCGTCATCGGCCGGCAACCGCCGGTTCCTGAGCTCCCGCCGACGGAGGCGCAGAACCGGTTCCGCATCGTATTCCAGCACTTCATCGGGGTGTTCGCCCGGAAGGAGCACCCCCTCGCGCTCTTCCTCGACGATCTCCAGTGGACCGATTCTGCGAGCCTCGGGCTCCTTCATGATCTGGTGACGCACCCCGAAACGCGGTATCTCCTCGTCATTGGCGCGTACCGCGACAACGAGGTGACCTCCTCGCATCCGCTCCTGCGGGCGCTCGATCAGGCGCGGAAGGGTGGGGCGCGCGTCACGGACATCCTGCTCGGCTCGTTGTCCCGGGATCACCTCGCCGCGCTCGTCAGCGACGCGCTGCGCTGCCGCCGCGAGGACGCCGCGCCGCTCTCGAACCTCGTTTATGAGAAGACGGCCGGCAACCCGTTCTTCGCGATCCAGTTCCTCTCCGCGCTGCACGAAGAGCGGCTGATCGAGTTCGACGCGCGCGCCGAGGCCTTCCGGTGGGATGTGGCGAAGATCCGCGAGAAGGGGTTCACCGACAACGTGGTCGACCTGATGCTCGGCAAGCTCGCGCGGCTCGTTCGGCGCACTCAGGGAGCGCTGACGCAGCTCGCCTGTCTGGGAGGCACCGTGGAGGTCACCCTCCTGACGATCGTCCACGGCGGCTCGGAGGAGGACGTGCACGCGGATCTCTGGGACGCAGTTCATGAGGGGCTCGTCTTTCGCTTGAACGGCGCGTACAAGTTCCTCCACGACCGCGTCCAGGAGGCGGCCTATTCGCTCATCCCCGAAGGCGAGCGGGCGGCAGTCCATCTCGGGATCGGCCGGCTGCTCGCGTCGCATACGCCGCCCGAAGCGCTCGAGGAGAAGATCTTCGAGATCGTGAACCAGCTGAACCGCGGCGCCCGGCTCATCACGTCGCGGGGCGAGCGAGAGCGGGTCGCGGAGCTCAACCTCATCGCGGGCAAGCGCGCCAAGGGGTCGACCGCGTACGCCTCGGCGCTGGCGTACCTCGCCGCGGGCGCGGCGCTCCTCACCGAGGAGAGCTGGTCGCTTCGTTCCGAGCTCACCTTCGCGCTCGAGCTCCACCGCGCCGAGTGCGAGTACCTGACCGGCGAGCTGTCGACAGCGGAGGAGCGGCTGGCCGTGCTCTCGCGCCATGCCCGGAACGTCGTCGACTTCGCCGCCGTCACGTGCGTGCGCATGGCCCTTTACATGACCCTGGACCAGAGCGACCGCAGCGTGGAGGCGTGCCTCGAGTACCTCCGGCGCGTCGGCGTCGCATGGTCGCCGCACCCGACGGACGCCGAGGTCCGGCAGGAATACGAGCGGATGTGGCGAACGCTCGGGGACCGCCCGATCGAGGAGCTCCTCGACTTGCCCCCGATGACCGACCCGGACTGCCGCGCGACCATCGACGTCCTCTCGTCGTGCGATGTGCCGGCCTTGTTCTCCGACAAGAACCTGCTGAGCCTCCTGGTCGCTCGCATCGTGAACCTCAGCCTCGAGCACGGAAACAGCGACGCATCATGCCTCGCCTACGTCCGGCTCGGCTCGCTCCTCGGATCGCACTTCGGCGATTACCAGGCGGGGTTTCGCTTCGGCAAGCTCGGCCTCGATCTGATGGAGAAGCGCGCGACGCTCCGCTTCAAGGCCCGCGTCTATTTTGTCTTCTGGTACACCATCAATCCCTGGACGAGGCACGCGCGCACCAGCTTCGATCCGTTACGACGCGGCTTTCACGCGGCGCAGGAGATCGGCGATCTCACGTATTCGTCCTATCTGTCCGCCGTCCTGGTGACGCTCCTCCTCACGAAGGGAGATCCGCTCGACGAGGTGCAACGAGAGGCCGAGGGGGCCCTCGAGTTCACGCGGAAGGCGAAGTTCGGCCTCGTCGTCGACCTCGTCACCGGGCAGCTCAGGTTCATCCGGACGCTCCGGGGGCTCTTGCCCGATTTCGGCTCCTTCAACGATGACTGCTTCGACGAGCGCCGGTTCGAGCGGCGCCTAGAGGGCGATCCGCGCCTCTCGATCGCCGCGGGCTGGTACTGGCTCCACAAGCTGCAAGCGCGCTGCTACGCGGGGGATTACGCCTCTGCCCTCGAGGCCGGGGCGAAGGCGCAGCGGCTCCTCCGGACGTCGCCGGTGTTCCTCGCGCTCACCGAATACCATTTCTATGGTGCGCTCGCGCTGGCGGCGCGCCACGACGCGGCACCTGCATCCGCCGACGAGCGGTCGCAGCACCTCACGGCGCTCGTCACCCATCACCAGCAGCTCGAGGTCTGGGCCTCGAGCTGCCCGGAGAACTTCCGCAATCGCGCGGCGCTGGTCGGCGCCGAGATTGCGCGCATCGGCGGCGAATGGGACAAAGCACAGCATCTGTACGAGCAGGCCATCCGCTCCGCGCGCGAAAGCGGCTTTGTCCACAACGAGGCGCTCGCCTACGAGACCGCGTCGAAGTTCTACCGGACGCGAGGCTTCGACCTGATCGCCGACACGTACCTCTGCGAGGCCCGCGCCTGTTACGACCGCTGGGGGGCGGACGGCAAGGTCAAGCAGATCGACCAGCAGCACCCGCACCTCTGGGACAAGACGCCGCTCGCTCCAGCCGCTTCCATCGCGGTGCGGTCCGAGCAGCTCGACCTGCTCTCGGTGACCAAGGCATCGCAGACCCTGTCGAGCGAGCTCGTCCTCGACAAGCTGTTGCGTACGCTGCTCGCAGTCGTCCTCGAGCAGGGCGGCGCGCAGAGGGTTTGCCTCCTCCTGTACCAGGACGAGCGCCTCTCCATCGAGGCGGAGGCCACCCTCGAAGAGAGAGGGGCGGCGACGACGATCCTCTCGCCTTCGACGGATTCGACGGAGGATTGCTCGCGGTGCGTCCCCGTGTCGCTCGTCCGCTACGTGCAGCGGACGAAGGAGCGCGTCATCCTGAGCGACGCCGCCGCGGACGCGGGCAAGTTCTCCGGCGACGGCTACTTCGCGCGGTACAGGCCCAAGTCGCTGCTCTGCGTGCCCATCCTGAGGCAGGGCGAGGTGGTGGGCCTGCTCTACCTCGAGAACAACCTCGTCGAGGGCGCGTTCACGCCGGAGCGGCTGACCGCCCTCTCGCTGCTCGCCACACAAGCAGCGATCTCCCTGGAGAACGCGCGGCTGCTCGTGAACGAGCAGACCGCGCGGACCGCGGCCGAGGCGGCGGGGCGGCGCGCGGCCTTCCTGGCCGAGGCCGGGGACATCCTCTCCAGGTCGCTCGATTATGGCGAGACGCTGTCGCGTATCGCGCAGCTCTCGGTACGGTCGCTTTGCAGCTGGTGCGTCATCGATGTCGTGGAAGGTGGAGAGATCCAGCGACTTTCCTGGGCGCACCGAGATCCCACGCGGGAGTCGTCGATCCAGGAGCTGGAGCGGCGGTATCCCCCTGGCCGGGACTCGCCCCACCCCGCGGCCAGGGTCCTGCGCAGCCGCGAGCCGCTCCTGCTCCCCGAGATCTCGGAGGCCCTGCTCCGGGAATATTGCGAGGACGACGGGCACGTGAGGCTCCTCCGCGAGCTCGGGACCCATAGTGCCATCATCGTGCCGCTCGTGGCGCGGGGACAACCGATCGGGACGCTGACCGTCGTCTCGTCCGTGCCGGAGCGCCGCTATGGGGATGCCGATCTCGAGCTGGTGCAGGAGGTAGCGCGCCGGGCGGCGATCTCGATCGACAATGCGCGGCTCTACCGCGCTGCCCAGGAGGCCATCCGCGCGCGGGACGAGTTCCTCACCGTGGCGACGCACGAGCTCAACACGCCGATGACGTCACTGACGCTCTCGCTCGAGGCCATCGCGCGGGTGCTCCAACCGGGCCGAGCGTGGGAGCCGCAGGCCATCGCCAGGCAGGTCGACCGCGCGCTGCGGCAGGCGGCGCGCCTGACCCGCCTGAACAACGAGCTCCTCGACGTCTCGCGGATCCACGCGCACCGGCTCTCGCTCGAGGTCGCGGAGGTCGACCTCGGGGCGGTCGTCCGTGACGTGATCGCGCGGCTCAGCCTGGATCTGGAGCGCGCCGGGTGCTCGGTCTCCCTGTGGGACTCCGGCCGGATCGTGGGCTTCTGGGATCGCGCGCGCATCGACCAGATCGTCACGAACCTCCTCGCCAACGCGATGAAGTTCGGCGCGGGCAAGCCCGTCGAGATCTTCGTCAGCGAGGAGGCCGGGACGGCGCGGCTTGCGGTCAAGGATCACGGGATCGGGATCGACCCGGCGCGGCAGGAGCAGATCTTCGAGCGATTCGGGCGCGCCGTGTCCGAATGGCACTACGGCGGGCTGGGGCTCGGCCTCTACATCAGCCGCAGGATCGTGGACGCGCACGGCGGCTCGATCCGCGTCCGGAGCGCGCTCGGCGCCGGCGCCACGTTCCTCGTCGAGCTGCCGTGCGCCGGGCCGCCGCGCCTCGGCGAGTCGAGCGCGCCGCCCGCGTGAGCGGCCGCGCGCGGCGCGGGCGCCCCCTTCACGCCGCCTCGTCGCGCCCGGGGTCGATGTGCACGAGCACCTCGGCGTCGGGCTCGACGGCGAGGATCGCGTCGCGCGCGCGGTCGCTCGTCGCGTGCGCGCGGGCGAGCGGGAGGTCGCCCGGGAGCTCGATGTGCACGTCGACGAACAGCGTGCGCCCGGCGAGCCGCGTGCGCAGCGCGTGGTGGCCGAGGATCTCGCCGCGCCCGCGCATGGCGTCGAGCGCGGCCTCGATCGCGCCGACGCGCTCCTCGGGGGCGCTCGTGTCGATGAGGTCGCGCACGCCGAGGCGGAGGAGGGAGCCCGCCGAGGCGAGGACGTAGATGGCGACCGCGATCGACAGGATGCCGTCGACCCGGGCGAGGCCGGTCGCGTAGGTGAGGGCGACGCCGGCGAAGATCGCGAGGTTCGCGGCGATGTCGGTGCGGTAGTGGACGGCGTCGGCCTGGATGGCGCTCGACCCGGTGCGCGCGGCGACGCGGCCGAGGTAGGCCACGAGCGTCGCGGTGATCAGCGCGGACGCGGCCATCGCGCCGAGCGTGACGGCGGCGAGGCGGAGCGGCTCGGGCGAGAGCAGCCTCCGGACGCCCTCGACGAGCAGGTAGACGCCCGAGCCGCCGATCAGCAGGCCCTGACCGGCGGTCGCGAGCGTCTCGATCTTCGCGTGGCCGAACGGGTGCGAGCGGTCGGGCGCGGCGTGGGCGAGCTGGATGGCGAGCGCGTTCGCCGAGGAGGCGAAGAGGTCCGTGAGCGAGTCGACGGCGCTCGCGGTGACGGCCATGGAGTGGCCGAGCTGGCCGGCGACGAGCTTGCCCAGGGCGAGGCCAGCGGCGGTCAGCGCGGCGATGCGCCCGGCGCGCAGCGCGGCGCGGGCGCGGTCTTCCGGGGCGGGGCGGGTTTCGGGGCCACGGCGGCCGGCGTGGGGATCCAGGCTGGCGCCTGGATCGGGGAGGGCGCCAGGGTCGGCGTCGCGGGCGGCGGGGAGCGATCCGCTCATCGCGGGAGGCTAACCGCGGCGCCCGCGCGCGTCATGCCCGCCGCGGCGGGACGCGCCTCACCGGCGGGGGGCGGGCGCCTCGTCGGCCGGCGCCAGCGACAGGCCCATGACCAGGTCGTCCACGAACGCGCCGTCGTCGCCGCGCACGAAGCCGCGGCGCGTGCCCTCGTGCGCGAACCCGACCGATCGGTAGAGCGCGATCGCCCGGGCGTTGTCGGCCCGCACGTAGAGCTCCACCCGGAGCACCCGCCCTCCGTCCGCGTCGCGGTGCGCGCGCGCCCACTCGAGCAGCCGCGAGAGCAGCGCCCGGCCCACCCCGAGCCCCTGCGCCTCGGGGTGAACGCCGAGCCCGAGGATGCCCACGTGGCGCACCATCCGGAGCTTGAGCCGGAGGAGCGTCGCCTCGCCGACGAGGCCGCCCCCTTCCAGCTCGGCGGCCAGGCACATCGCCGAGCCGTCCGTCGCCGTGAGCCCCGCGCGATCCCGCTGCTCGGCGTAGGCGGCCGCGTCCGCGGGCAGCTCGTCCTCGTGCTTCACGATGCCCTTCCGCGCGCGGACGATCGCCCGCTCGAGGTCGAGCTGGGCGGCGGCGTCCTCGCGCGAGATCTGCCGGATGGTGCAGTGACGGCCGCCCCGGAGCGGGGCTCGACGCGGTTCGAGGTGCATGGTGGGCTCCGAGGCTAGCGGCCGCTGCGCGCCCGGTTCGAGCGGGAAATCCCGGGTTCGAGCGGGAACGGCCCCCGCCTCGCGATGACGCCGACGGACGAGCCCGGCCCGCGGCGCTGGACGCGCGCCACGGCGCGCAGCGGGCTACGCGACGGCGCGGTTCAGCTGCGCAGGTGTCCCCGCCGCCGACGGGCGGAGCTCGACCTTGACCCACCCGGCCTCTCGTCGGTCGAAGGCCTTGTAGGCGTCGATCGCGGACTCGAGGGGTGCCTGCTTGGTGATGATCGTGGTGGGGTCCACCTGGCCGGTCTGCACGAGGTCCACGAGCTTCGGGATGTACTTCCTGTGGTTGCAGTTGCCCATCTGGAGGGTGAGGTTCTTGTTCATGGCCTCTCCGATGGGGAACGTGCGCGACGTCTGCGGGTAGACGCCGATCACCGCGATCGTCCCCGCCTTGGCCACGCACCGGACGGCCCACTGCAGCACCTGGGACGGCCCGTCGCCGGCGCGGAACGTGTCGCCCTTGGTCCGCGCGTCGGGGGAGATCTGCTTGACCTCGAGGTCGAACGCCTTGGCGTCCTGCTTCGCCTGCTTGTGGGCGGGGCCGTCGTGCGGGCGCTCGGCGTCGACGCCCACCGCGTCGATCGCGCGGTCCACGCCGATGCCGCCGGTGAGGCGCATGATCGCCACCAGCGGATCCTCGGCGGAGAAGTCGACCGTCTCGGCGCCCTGCTCGCGCGCCATCGCGAGGCGGTCGGGCACCTGATCGATGGCGATGATGCGCCCCGCGCCCATGAGCTTGGCGCTCGCGATCGTGAACAGGCCGACGGGGCCGCACCCGAAGACGGCGACCGTGTCGCCGGGTTTGATCTCGGCGAGCTCGGCGCCGAAGTACGCGGTGGGGAAGATATCGGAGAGCAGGATGGCCTGATCATCGCTGACGCCGTTCGGCAGCTTGACGAGGCCGACGTTGGCGAAGGGGATGCGCGCGAACTCCGCCTGCAGACCGTCGAAGGGGCCTGACATCTTGGGGCCGCCGAAGAACGCCGTGCCCGCGTGCTTGCCGTTCGGGTTCGCATTGTCGCACTGGGCGTAGTACGCCGCGCGACAGTACGAGCAATAGCCGCACGCGATCGTCGACGGCACGACGACCCTGTCGCCCTTCTTCAGGTTCCGTACGTCGTCGCCGAGCTCCTCGATGACCCCGACCGCCTCGTGGCCGAGCACCGTGCCCGGCTCCATGCCGGGCATCGTCCCGCGGATGAAGTGGAGGTCGGTGCCGCAGATGGCGCTCGCCGTGATCCGGATGATCGCGTCGGTCGATTCCTTGATCTTCGGCTCCTTGATGTCGTCCATCCGGATATCGCCGATGCCGTGAAAGACTACCGCCTTCATGAGTCCTCGCTTTCTCCCTTCGGGGTTGGACCGGTGCGCCAGGCCGCTCGCCGAGGGCGCGGCACGAGGCGTGGCGCACGAACGTCTGGGCGCCTGGACGGCGCTGTCTGTGCTGGTCCCGTGCCAGCGCGGGAGAGGCGCGCGGAGCGCCGCGGACTGAAGAGCGCTCGAGAGGCGAGGCGGTGGAGCGCGGGGGTGGACGCGGCAATGGCGCTCTGCCGAGCCCGGTTGTGTGGGCTGCCCTTCCGAGAGGGGCGTTTGTGGCGAATTGTCCCGGTTGTGGCCAGGTGGCGCTTCTTCGGTGAAGTGTCTGGTCGCTCGCCTGGTAGTCTCGGCCATGCCCAACCTCCCGCCGGGGCCGAGCAGCAAGCTCGGGACGCTGATCCGGTACCTCCGCGATCCCATCGGTTGCATGGTGCCGCTCGCGCAGAGGTACGGCGATCCCTTCTCGTTTCCCGGCGATCCCCCGCTGGTGTGCACCGGCGACCCTGCTGGCATCAAGGCCATCTACACGGCAGAGCCCGACACGTTTGCTCCGCTGTCGGGGGACCTGTCCGTGTTCCTGGGCCAGCGCTCGCTGATCCTGCTCGGCGGCGCCGGGCACCGCCGGCTGCGCAGGCTCACGATGCCGCCGTTCCAAGGGGCGCGCATGCGCGCGTACGGCGAGGCGATGTGCCGCCTGGCCGAGCAGCGCGCGGCGGACTTCCGGCGTGACCAGCAGGTGACCGTCCACGAGGTCGCGCAGCAGATCTCGCTCGACATCATCCTGCAAGCCGCCTTTGGCGTGAGCGAGCCCGCGCGCATGGCAGAGCTGGCCAGGCTGCTCCTGGATCTCATCGACGGGATTTCACCGCTCATCGCGCTGTTCCCGTCGCTGCGGCGCGAGCTCGGCGGGGTCGGTCCCTTCGCCGCGTTCCTGCGGCGGCAGCGCCGCCTGCACGAGCACCTCGACGCGCTGATCACGGCGGCGCGCGGGGCCGGGCCGCGCGACGACATCCTGAGCCTCCTGGTCCATGCCCGCGACGAGGAGGGCCAGCCCATGACCGACGAGGAGCTCCGGGACCAGCTGATCTTGCTGGTGGTCGCCGGGCACGAGACCACGGCCATCTCGATCGCGTGGGCGTTTTACGCGCTGCACCGGCCCGAGAACGCCGCGGCGCTCGAGCGGCTGCGCGCCGAGCTGGCAGCCCTGGGGCGCGAGCCGGAGGTGGAGGCGCTGGACAGGCAGCCGTACCTCGAGGCCGTCTGCCAGGAGACCCTGCGCCGCTACCCGCTCGCGCCGGCGCCTGGCCCGCGCAAGCTGCTGCGCCCGCTCGAGCTGATGGGCTACACCCTGCCGGCCGGCGTCGGCGTGGCGGCGGCGATCGGGGTCGCGCACTTCCGTGAGGACGTCTATCCCGAGCCGCTGCGCTTCCAGCCCGAGCGCTTCCTCGAGCGTGGATTCACGCCGTTCGAGTTCTTGCCTTTCGGCGGCGGAGCGCGGCGCTGCCTCGGCGCGGCCATGGCCTCTTACGAGATGCGGCTGGTGCTCGGCACGATCCTGCGGCGCTACCGGCTGCGCCTCGCGTCGCTGCGACCCGATCCGGGGAAGGTGCGCGCCGCCAACGTCGGGCCGGCGCACGGCGTGCGCATGATCGTCGAGGAGCGGCTGGCCTAGCTTTCCGGGATCGATCAGCGCGCCTCTCGGGTCACGAGCGTCGGTGGATCGTGACATCGACGATCTCCGGCCAGGACGGCGGCCTTTCACCGGATCGCCGTCGAGGGCAGGGCGCCCCGGGCCCGCTGGATCTCTGCCTATCCCGGGTCGCCCGCGCGCACGCGGACCACCTTCCCATCGAACGCTACGGCCATCGCATGGACCGGCGCAGCGCCGCCAGCGCGCAGCTCGGCGGCGTAGTCGCGCGCGCGGATCTGCGCCAGCCCCTCGTCGAGCGCCTGGTCCAGGCTCGCGCGCGGCATGCGGGCGACCTTGAGCTCGAGCACGACGCCGGGCCGGCCGGGCTGCGCCGGCCGGATCATCACGTCGGGCCGCCCTTGCCCGGACTCGCGGTTCGAGCGCACCTGATACGTCGGCTCGAGGGCCGCGAGCAGCCCGGCGACGAAACCGTGATAGACGGCTTCCGGGTCGACCCTCGCCGCGTCGTGGTACGAGAGTACGTCGGTGACGAAGGCCTGGAGCTCGACCTCGAACCCGGCCGCGTCGCCCGAGAGGAGCGCGGCGAGGAGCCGCTGCATGCTGCCGCCCTGGCGCCTGAGCCGCGCCTCCGCCCAGCGGCGGAACGTGCCTGTATAGAGCAGCCGCACCTCGCGGTTCGGGATCTTCAAGGCGTGCGCTGGCTGCTCCCCGGGGCCGCGCGAGCGCTTCTCGGCGCGCAGGTATCCCGAGAAGACCAGCAGACCGAACAGCGCGTCCTCGTTCTGGGCGAGGTCGCCGACAGCCACGTTCTCCTCGAGCACGCGCTCGATCTCGCCTCCTTCCATCAGGACCTCCAGCGCGGGCTGCAGCGTCACGGCGTGCTCCTCGATCACCTTCTGGATGAGGTCGTTGGAGCTCGTGCCGAGCCAGAACGGGAGCGGGTCCTTGTCCTCCCCCTCCAGGAAGCAGAGGATCGACCAGGGGTTGTAGATCACCGCGCCGCCGAAGTCGTACCCGTTGTACCAGCCGCGGATCACCTCCAGCAGGCCGCGCCGCCCTGCCTTGTCGAGCAGGGCCTCCACCTCGGCCTCGGTGAACCCGAAGCAGGTGCTGAAGTCCGAGCGGAGCAGGGAATAGGCCACCACGTTGTTCAGCCCGGAGAAGATGCTCTCGCGCGCCACCCGCAGGATGCCGGTGAGGACGGCCCGGTGGAGGTGCGGATTGCCCTTGAGCCCCTCGGTCAGGAACGTGCGCACGAAGTCGAGGATCCTTGGCGCGTAGCCGTGGAGATACCCGGCGTGGATGGGCTCGTCGTACTCGTCGATGAGCATCACGACGCGCTCTCCATGGAGGCGGTGGAGATGGCCGGACAGATCGAGGAGCGCCCGGCCATACACCGCCTCGGAAGCGGTGCCGTCGAGCACTTCCCTGTACCGGCGCTGCTCGACCTCCCCGAGCTGGCCGCTGTCGAGCACATGGCGGTGCTGGTTGAAGAGCTCGATGATCTTCTCCCGCAAGGCCGCCCAGCAGCGCTCGAACGTCTCCTGCTTCGCTCCCTTCAGCGTCAGGTGGATGACGGGATATCGCTGGAAGTGCGCGCGATAGCGCTCTCCGGCCCGCCAGATCGAGAGATCTTCGAAGAGGTGCGACAGGTCCTCCTGCCGCTTCTCGAAGAACCACCGCAGCATGGACAGGTTCAACGTCTTCCCGAACCGCCGGGGGCGGGGGAGGAGGACGACCTGGACTCCCTCCTTGTCGATGAGCTCGCGGATGAGGTGGGACTTGTCGACGTACTCCAGCCCGGACTCGCGGAGCTGGCGGAAGTCGTCGATGCCGAGCGGGACGCGGAGGGCCATGGGGTCCCAGCCGTATGCGGCCCGCCCGGCGGGAGGTCAAGCGAGCGCCACGGCCCTCAGCGCCCGGTTGCCGCGGCGGCTCCCTCGCCCTGCGCTCGCACCCACGGCCCGGCCGCCGTGAGCACCTCGGCCGGCGTGCGCCGCGGCGATGGTGCGGTGTCCTGGGCGGACCCGATCATGCAGTGTCTCGGGGGACCCGATCAGCGCCCTTCGCGCCGCTGATTCGCTGTCTGTCCCCGCGCGGGCCCCGCGGCGTGGACCGCGAGCGCGCGCCGGACCGGGCCGCGGTCGCTGCCGCCCGCCCGCACGGGATCGGCTTCGCCGACCAGGACCGACAGCGCGCGCGCCTGCGTCCTCGCCGCGGCCGCGAGGGCGGCATCGTCGGCCTGCGCGGCGAGCGCCGAGAGCCGCCGCGCCACGCCGAGCGCCGCCGGCAGCGCGCCCGCGGCCACGTACGCGGCCGCGAGCTCCTGCAGCAGCGCGGCGTCGTCGCCCCGGAGCGCCACCGCGGCTTCCAGGTCGGCGATCGCCTCATCGCGCCGCCCCTGGCGCGACCGGAGCGCCGCCCGGGCGCGGTGGCCCTCGACGAAGCCGCTCACGTGGTCCAGCCCGACGGTGTACGTGCGCTCCGCCTCGCGCAGATCGCCCGTCCGTTCATACAGCGCGCCGAGCCCGAGGTACGCCGGGCCGTAGGTGGCGTCGAACCGTACCGCCTCCAGGTACCGCGCCAGCGCCACGTCGGGCTCGCCGGCCG
The DNA here is from genome assembly GCF_051521595.1 of Sorangium sp. So ce1153. Taxonomy (NCBI): domain Bacteria; kingdom Pseudomonadati; phylum Myxococcota; order Polyangiales; family Polyangiaceae; genus Sorangium; species Sorangium sp. So ce1153. The sequence continues at coordinate 7,274,346 of NZ_CP150361.1, read as the reverse complement.
CGGCGCGGGCCTCGGCCTGCCGCGTCAGCTCGGCGGCCTGCGCCGTGGCCCAGCCGACCGCTTCCGCGCGGGCCATCGCCGCCCCGTGCAGCAGCGAACCGGCGAGCGCGAGCGTGAGGGCGAGAGCGCGGGCGCGCGCTCGCCGCCTCGCGCTCGCTGCACCTCCGGACCGCCCCGCGCGCACTGCCCCGATCGTAGTGGCGGCTGACCGGTCGAGCAATCGCCGCCCCGCGCGGCGCGCCCACGTGCCACGCTCCGCCCGCTCGCGGCGCGCGCTCCGCCCGCTCGCGGCGCGCCCGCGTGCCACGCCGCAGCGCGCCGCGGACGCCGCGGGCGGGCCCCGCGGACGCCGCGCTCGTGTCCGGAAGGCAGCCGCCGGGCGCGAGTTCGCGTAGGATGCGCGCCCATGGGTGAGGACCTGCGCTTCCCGGACGCGTTCCTGTTCGGCACTGCCGCCTCCGCCACGCAGGTCGAGGGGCACTGCGCGCAGAGCGACTGGGCCGCTTTCGCGCGCGAGCCGGGGCGTGTCCGCGGCGGGGACACCCCGGATCAGGCGTGCGACCAGCTGCACCGCTTCCGCGAGGACGTCGCGCTCCAGGCGCGGCTGTGCATGGGGGCCCACCGGCTCTCCATCGAGTGGGCCCGCATCGAGCGGGAGCCGGGCGAGTTCGATCCGGCGGGGTGGGACCACTACCGGGACGTGCTCGGGGCGCACCGCGAGGCGGGGATCACCCCGATGGTCACCGTCCACCACGTCACCCTGCCGCGCTGGGTCGCGCTGCGCGGCGGGCTCCTCTCGCAGGAGCTGCCGGCGCTCCTCTCGCGCTTCGCCGAGCGCGCCGTCGAGGCGCTCGGCGACCTCTGCGAGCTCTGGGTCACCATCAACGAGCCCAACATGCTCGCCCTCCAGGCGCACCTGCTCGGCGTCTGGCCGCCGGCGCGCAGCTCGCCTGTCGAGGCGGTGCGCGCCCACCAGAACCTCTTCCGCGCCCACGCCGCCATGTACCGCGCCATGCACGAGGCCGCGGGCCGCCGCGGGCACTCCATCGCCGTCGGCGTGGCGCACCACCTGCGCGTCATCGAGCCGGAGCGGTTCGGGCGCCTCGCCGACCGCATGTGGGCGGCGCTCTTCGAGCGGCTGTTCAACGACGCGTTCGCGCGCGCCGTCTGCGACAGCGGCCTGCACGACTTCTTCGGGGTGAACTACTACAGCCGCGATCTGGTCCGCTTCTCGCCGGCGCACGCGCGCGCCGGGTTCTTCCGGCGGCTCGTCCCCGAGGGGGCCGAGGTCAGCGACCTCGGCTGGGAGATCTACCCGGAGGGGCTCGGCTACGTGCTCGACGCCTGGTGGCCCCGCGCCCGGGTCCCCATCTACATCACCGAGAACGGGATCGCCGACGCGGACGACGACCAGCGCCCCCGGTTCCTCGTGCGGCACCTCGCGGAGGTCGCGCGGGCGATCGAGCGCGGCATCGACGTCCGCGGGTACATGCACTGGTCGCTGCTCGACAGCTTCGAATGGGCCGAGGGGTACGCCCCGCGCTTCGGCCTGGTCGAGGTCGACCACGTGACCCAGGAGCGCAGCCCGCGGCCGAGCGCCGAGCTCTACGCGCGGATCGCGCGCGCGCGCCGCATCGACGCCGACGGCGCCGCCTTCGTCGATGCGCCGCGCGGCACGTCGACCGAGGGCAGCGCCGCGCCCGCCTGACCGACACCACCGAGAGGCAGGAACCATGCGCATCGCGCTGCTCTACCCACCGCCCTGGAAGATCCCCGCGCCCGGGGAGGCGCCCGACACGGGCGGGGACGGCCCGCCGGCCGACTACCGGGAGGGAGACCTCGACCCGGACTTCCACCAGACCCCGTACGGGCTCTTCTCCCTGGGCGCGCAGGCCATCCGCGCGGGCCACCAGGTGAAGGTGCTCAACCTCTCGTCGTACCCGTTCTCGCAGGTCGAGCGGATCGTGCGCGAGCTCGACGCCGACGTCTTCGGCCTGTCGTGCTGGACCGCGAACCGGCGCGGCGTGGCGCTCACCGCGCGGTGCGTCCGGCGGCTCCACCCCGCGGCGCACATCGTCGTCGGCGGGCCGCACGCGACCCCGCTCGCGGCCGAGATGCTGCGGCACCACCCCGAGATCGACACGGTGACGCTCGGCGAGAGCGAGCACTCGTTCCTGGAGCTCCTCGACCGCCTCGAGGCCGGCGGGCCCGCGCTCGGCATCGCCGGCACCGCCTACCGGGTCGACGGCCGCGTCGAGCTCGGCCCGCCCCGGGCCGCGATCGAGGACCTCGACGCGCTCGAGTCGCCGCACGACCACTTCGCCACGCACATCGTGATGACCTCGCGCGGCTGCGCGTGGGCCTGCACCTTTTGCGGCGCCGAGGCGACCTGGGGCCGCGGCTTCCGCGGCCAGTCGGTGCCCTACGTGCTCGACGCGCTCGAGGCGGCCGTGAACAAGCTCCCCGTGAAGATGGTCCAGGTCAAGGACGACACCTTCACGACGAACAGGAAGCGGGTCATCGAGATCTGCCGCGGCATCCGCGAGCGCAAGATCTCGTTCCTGTGGAGCTGCGACACGCGCGTCGACGTGCTCGGCGAGGACCTGCTCCGGGAGATGCGCCTCGCCGGCTGCCAGCGCCTGAGCCTCGGGGTCGAGTCGGGCTCGCCGTCGATCCTGAAGAACATCGACAAGAAGATCACGGTCAAGAAGATCATCGAGTCGACGGAGCTCGCGAAGAAGTACGGGATCCAGGTCCGCTACTACATGATGCTGGGCAACCGCGGCGAGACGGCGGAGACGTTCCGCGAGACGCTCGCGTTCCTGGAGGCGGCGAAGCCGCACCAGTACATCTTCTCGTGCCTGTCGATCTACCCCGGGACGCGCGACTTCGACGACGCCGAGGCGGCCGGCTGGCTCGAGCGCGACGTCTATTTCCGCGGCGATTTCCAGGAGCTCAAGACGCCGTTCGACGCGTCCCAGGAGGACACGGCGCTGATGAGCGCCTGGTTCGAGCAGAACAAGGGCTTGCGCGAGCTCTACCGCGAGGGGGTGGAGGAGCGCCGGGCGATCCTCGCGCGGCTCGGCGATCACCACGCGGCGCACCTGGAGCTCGGCGTCGCCTACCTCGACGCGGGGCAGCTCGATCTCGCGGAGCGCCACGCCGCGCGCGCGCTGGAGCTCGGCCATCCGCTGCCGGGGCTCGTGTACAACGCGCTCGCGTGCGTCGCGGCGGCGCGGCGCGACTGGCAGGCGATGCAGGATCACTTCACGGCGGCCGCGAAGCGCGACCCGCAGCACGCGGTGCTGATCCGCAACGTGCAGGCGGCGCGGGCGTGGTACGCGAAGGGCGGGCCGGACAGGGGCCTGCCGCTCGACCTCGTCGCGCGCTGCGACTTCCAGCTCCTGGAGCGGACCGCACAGCCGTCGCTCCCGGGGCCGCTGCCGGAGGACTTCGCTGCGTGGCCGCCGGCCGTCGCGGCCCGGCCTGCGCCGGCGCGCGCGGCCGAGGCCGGCGGGCGCGAGGCGGCGCCGCAGCGCGGGCGGCTCCGGGTGGTGCCGTCGTAGCCGGATCCGGGGAGGCGAGCGCGGCGAGCGCGGCCGTGGAGGCGAGCGCGGCGAGCGCAGCGAGCGCGGCGCCCGGTTCCGGCGATCTCCAGAGCGTGCTACCCGCCCCCGTATGAGCACAGATCACGGCCGGCCTGGCGCCGGTCCGGAGCGCGAGGCGGAGCACCCTGTCCAGAGCGCGCGCGCGCCGAGCCACGCCGAGCGCTGCCGCACCCTCGCGGAGCGGGCCCGCGCCGCCACGCTGTGCACCCTCGCGCGGGACCCGGCTGGCTACCCTTACGGCTCGCTCGTCACCGTCGCCGTGGACGCGCACGGGCGCCCGCTGCTGCTGCTCTCGGCGCTCGCCGAGCACACCGGCAACCTCAAGATCCATCCCGAGGCGTCGCTGCTCCTCGCCGAGGCCGCGGGGGGCGGGGTGGATCCGCTCGCGCTCGGGCGGATGACGCTGATCGGCGCGTGTCGTCCGCTCGAGGGCGCCGAGGCGGCCGCCGCCCGGACGAGGTTCCTCGCGGCGCACCCGCGTGCATCGTACTACGTTGATTTCACTGACTTTTCCTTCTATCGGCTCGACCCGTTGTCGATCCGCTATGTCGGCGGGTTCGGCCGGATGTCGTGGGTTGATGCCGCCGACTACGCGGCCGCCGAGCCCGATCCGCTCGCGCCCGACGCCGCGCGCATCCTCGAGCACATGAACACCGATCACGCCGACGCCATCCTCGCGTACGCGAAGGCGCTCGCCGGGATCAAGGACGCCACTGGCGCCAAGATGACCTCGGTCGATCGCTACGGCTTCGAGCTGGACGTCATCACGCCGGCGGGGCCGAAGGCGGCGCGGCTCGGGTTCGACGCGCCCGTATCGACGACGGACGAGGTGCGGAAGGCGATGGTGACGCTGGTGCGCGAGGCGCGCGGGCGCAGCGCGTAGCGGCCGCCGCGTCGACGCTCCCGCGGCGATGAGGACGGGCCGCCGCCCGCCATGGCGCCGCCAGTCTCGCAGTACGCATCGCTCGCTGGAATCACGCTGGATTCCGCCTCTCCGGCCCATGGCATGCGATCTGCCGATGGCGCGCCGCATGGGAAACGCCGACATCACCTTGCGCCACATCGCCCGGAGGCGCCCCGGAGACCTGGCGCGCGTCTTTGCCCCCGAGGACCGCTCGGTCGAGGTACTCGGCTGGATCGACACCCAGGTAACGAAGCTCGAGCGACGCCTCGACAAGGCGCTGCGCCTGCGCGTCGGCGGCGAGCTGCGCGTGTTGCACGTCGAGTTCTGCTTCGCGTGGCGCGACGACGTGCCCGATCGGATCTTCGAGTACCTCGGCTTCCTCTTTGCCGCGCTCCGCACCGAAGCCCCAGGAGACCCGGTCCCGCCCATCGAGAGCGTCGCCGTCGTCCTCTCGGGCCCCAGGCAGCGCCTGCCCGCGACGGGCAAGCGTCGCACCGCCTGGCCGGAGCGGCGGTTCAGCGGCACGCACTTCCACATCGACGCGGTCTACCAGCGCACGATCGCTGAGCTGCAGGCGCGGGGCAGCGTGTTCTGGCTGGCGTTCGCCCCGCTTGCTCGGGACGCGACCGCGGCGGCAATGCGGGGAATCGTCGAGGAGATCCAGGCGCGGGCGACCGGCGAAGAGAGGATCGAGCTATACATTGCGCTCCTGGTGATGGCAGCCATCGATCCTTGGGGACATGATCTACGGAGGGAGCTCGTCATGCTGGTAGAGGACGCGGAGGACGTGGAGACGGAGAAGAAGCTGCTCAGGAGCATACCGGCCATCGGAGCGATGATCGCCGAGGCCGAGCGGCAAGCCGCGCAGCAGGCCGCGCAGCAGGCCGCGCAGCAGACCGCGAAGGCCATCGCCGAGCTGCTCGGCCGTCTCTTCGCGCGGCGGGTCGGGCGCGTGCCCACGGTCGAGGAGGAGCGCTCGATCGTGGAGCGCGCACAGGCGATCGGGCCGGTCCAGGTGGAGGACGCCCTGCTCGATCTCGAGGGCGATGCGCTGCTGCGCTGGCTCGCCCAGCCGACGCGCCGCTGACGAGCTCCGGGAGGCGCGGCGGTCGAGGGGCCGCGCCCGGCTGCCCGTGACAGGCAAGCGCTCCGGCGCCCGTCACACCTCGCGGCGCCGCGCGCTGACCGGCCTCCGGTCGCGGCGCGAGCGCCCGAGCGCGTGGTGGAGCCCGCTCTGGAGCGAGCGCAGCGTGACGAGCTCCTGGAGGTCGATGCCGATGCCCACCATCGTCTGCGCGACCTCGGGCCCGACGCCGGTGAGGATGACCTCGGCGCCGAGCAGCTTCACCGCCTGCGCCGCCCTGATCAGCGAGTCAGCGATCTCGGCGTCCACCAGCGGCACGCCGGTGATGTCGAGGATCACCGTGGTCGCGCGCTGCGCCACCACCCCTTGCAGGAGCCGCTCGAGGAGCTGCTCGATGCGCACCCGGTCGAGCCGCCCGACGAGGGGCATGACCAGGATCCCCGCGTCGAGCGGGATGAGCGGCGTCGAGAGCTCCCGGATCGTCGCCTCCTGCGCGTGGATCATCTGCTCCTGAAGGGTGGCCCGCTCCGCCTCGGCCCGCCGGAGCTCGCTCACGTCGTACCCCTCGGCGATGATCACGAGGACGCTCTCGCCCGACGCGTCGAGGATCGGCTTGATCTTGAGCTCGAGCGTGGCCACGCGCCCGCCCGGCCCGTGGATCTGCGCCTCGCACGCGGAGGGCACGCCCGACGCGGCCTTCTGGACACACGCTTTTACGTGCCGGTCCGCGCCGCCCCAGAACGGCGCCTCCCAGAGCGGCTCGCCGAGCCCCTCGCCCTGACGAGCGCCCGTGAAATCGGCCATCGTCCGGTTGCGCTCGAGCAGGCGCCCCTCCGGCGTGAGCAGGCTGATGAACATCGATGTCTCATCGAAGATCGCCCGGAACTTCTGCTCGCTCTCGCGCAGCGCCCGCTCGCGCCTCAGCTGCTCCGTGATCGGGCGCGAGAAGGCGGAGAAGAACTCCTCATCACCGATGCGGATGAGATGAGAGCTGACCTCCACATCGATGGCGTGACCGTCCTTGTGGATGTGCCTGGCGACGAAGCGGTGCGCGCCCTTGGCCTTGATCTCGGCGATGGCCGGGGCGACTTCTTCCGGCGGCCGCGCGTCGATCTGGCCGATGTTCATCGTCAGGAGCTCGCTCCGCGAGTAACCCACGATGCTGGCGAAGGACGGATTGCAGTCGATGATCTCGCCGTTCGGCCCGACGACATGGAATCCCTCGATGGCCGCCTGCAGGATGAGCCGCGTCCGCTCCTCGCGGCGCCCGAGCTGCTCATGCAGTCTCTCGATCTCCTTGCGCAGTCCGGCGTTCTCCGCGCGGAGCCGCTCGATGCTGTCCTGATCTGTCGCCACCTTCGCTCTTCCTTCCGCCGTCCTTGCCGCGCTCGCCCGGACGCCCCCCGGGACGCTCTCCCGTCGTGCGCCGCGGCGACTCCGGACGATAGCCGATCCTGGCAGCGGGCCGAGCGCGCGTCGGCGCGAGCGCGCCTTTTCGGCCGCGCGGGCGCGGCGGACAACCTCTGCTGATCGGAGGAAACCTGCGCCAGCGCCGCCTCCCCGGAGAGCTCGCCCACACCCTGCCGGCGCGGCGCGCCAATGCGGCCCCAGGTACGGGCGCACCTCTGCCCGCGCGCCGCCGGAGGACGGCGAGGGGCCGGGGCGGAGCGCGCCGCCGGCGCGCCGCGCGGACGAACTGGCCCCGGGCTCCTCGACGCCATCGCCCCGAGAGGCCCGGGGCTCCCCAGTTCCTGTGGTCTGGATTACGCCTATTGAGTTTGAGTCAACTGCGTGGATGTGGCTGCGATCACGCTGGTTGTTGACACCTCCCGTGACAGGGAGTCCAATGTTTTCCGCGGAACGCGACGTTGCGGCGTTGTGACGTCGCGAGGCTCAAGGAACGCGAGGCATGGGATCCCCTGACAGCACCCCTCGATGTGAGCGCGCCGAGCTGGTGGAGCTCCTCGGTCGGACGCTCGGCAGCGCCGCGGCGGCGGAGATCGTCGAGCGCGAGGGGGAGCGGCTCGGGCTGAAAGACGCGAGCATGCCGCTCGAGGCCGCGTACGAGGTCCTCGACTCGCTGGCGGCGATGCCCGGCGTCATCGGCACCGCGGCCAGCGTCGCGCGGACCGAGCTGCGCGTCGCGGCGGTCCGGCGTCGTCTCGAGCAGCGGAATCGGCGGTAGACCCCGGGGGGCCCGCGGCCGGGCCGGAGCGACGTGAGAGGAACTTCATGCTTTCGGAACCAGTGAGTCGACCCATCCTCGTCGTGGACGACAATCCGGACATCCATGTGCTGATGGAGCGGATGCTCGTGCCCAGGTCGATCCACGATGCGGAGATGACCCGCGGGCTGCAGGCGCTCGAGTCTCGCCTGTTCGGCGCCGAGCTGCCCGAGGAGCCCCCGGACGTCCTCCACGGGCTCAGGTTCTCCATCGACTCGGCCCACTCGGGCAGGGATGGAATCGCCCTCGTCCAGGCGAACCCGAGCAGGTACTTCCTCGCCTTCGTCGATATGCGCATGCCGCCGGGCATCGACGGGATCCAGACGATCAAGGGCATCTGGAGCGTCGCGCCGGACATCTACACGGTGATCTGCACCGCGTACTCCGACTATAGCTGGGACGCGATCGCGAGCGAGCTCGGGTGGGCGCCCAACCTGCTCATCCTCCGCAAGCCGTTCGAGGCCATCGAGGTCCGGCAGATCGCCGCCACGGTCGCGCGGATGTACGACTCGCTCTCTGGCGTGAAGACGTCGGTGAACCAGCTGGAGGAAGAGCTCGTGATCGCGATGGAGAGCGTGTCGCAGCTGGAAGAGCGGTCGAGGGCGCTGCTCGCCGAGATCGCCGATCCCTGCCTCCTGCTCGACCGCGAGGGCGAGATCCTCGGCGCCAACCCGAGCGCCCACGACCTGTTCGGCGTGGACGAGAAGCTCCTCTACGGGCGCGACGTCGCGTCGGTGCTCGTCGACGTCCAGCCCCCGCTCCCGAGCGCGCGCGCTGTCGCGCGGAGCCGCCTGGTCAGCCCCCACAGCCGCGCGCTCGAGGCCAGCGTCACGCTGACCCCGCTCGGGTCGCCGCTCGGCGAGGCGGGCGAGTTCATCGCCCGCATCCGGGTGACGCAGGACGCGAGCGCGCCCGGCGGCGCGGCGACGTGAGGGCGCGGCGGCCCGCGGCGCCGCGCCGCGGACGCGCGCGGCGCCGTCATGACTCGATATCTCATCACGCGATCCACGCGATTCACGCGATTCACGCGATGGCGCCATGGCTCGAGCGTGGCAGTCGCGCGACCTGCGCGCGGCTGCCCGGTCACTCCGGCGCTACCCTGTTGACCGCGCGCGCGCCGTCGCGACACGGTGGATGTGTCGCGGCGGAGTTGCGCGCATGTCATGGGGGCGCGACGGAAATGCGCGATACGAGCGCCCGCCCGGGCAACGGACCGGGCGCCATCGTGCGATGACCGTCCTTGCCAGCGACAAGCCGCCTTCCGGGGCGAACGAGCGCTCCGGCGCGGGCGCGACGCAGCGCTCCCGCGCGGGCGCCGTCGCGCTGAAGTGGCTCGGCGTCGCCGTGGCCGCGGCGGCGATGTGGAGCACGCTCCGGGGCGCGGACTTCCCTGGCGTGGCGGCGCTCATCGCGTCGGTGGGCGCGCCGATGATGGCGCTCGCGCTGCTCCCCAACCTCGCCGCGCGGCTGTTCCAGGCGGAGGCGAGCCGTCGCATCTTCAACAACACGGGCGCGGGCCGCCCGACCGCCGCGCCCGCGCGGTTCACGCGGTACCTCTCGCTCACGCTGGCGACGGAGGCGCTGAACATGAGCGTCCCCGCCGGGGCTGCCCTCTCCGAGTCGGTCACGTTCTACCTGCTCCAGCGGTGGTGCGGTGTCCCGGGCCCGCAGGGTATCGCCGGCATCGCGGCGCGGCGGTCGCTGATCCTGCTGGCGAACGCGGTTTACGTGGGGATCGCCCTCGCGCTCGGCTTCGGGCACCTGGAGCGCGCCTCGATCCCGCTGCTCGGCGCGCCGGGGCTCCCCTGGCTCGTGGTCCTGTCGGGGCTCGGCCTGCTCGCCTCGGCGCTCGCGCTCGCGGGCGCGCTCTTCTCGGGCACGGTCGCGTCGCGGGTGTTCGCGCAGCTCAGGCGGCTGCCGGGCCGGCGCGTGAGGGACTACGTCGAGGCGAGGGCCGCGGCCTTCGCCGCGACCGACCGGCACGCGGCCGCGCTCGGCGAGCGGCGCGGCGCGCTCGCCGCGGCGGCGCTCCTCCTCGTCGGGATGTGGCTCGCCGAGGGGCTGGAGACGCTCTTCATCCTCCGGCTGCTGGGGGTCGACGTCTCGCTCGCCGAGGTCCTGTCGTTCGAGGTCGTCCTCGCGTTCCTCCGCGCCGCCGCCTTCATGGTCCCGGCCGGGCTCGGCGTCCAGGACGCCGGCTATGTCGCTTTCCTCGGCGCGCTCGGCGTGCCGGGCGCCATGACGGTGGGCGCCGCCTTCGTCCTCCTCAAGCGCGCCAAGGAGATCGTCTGGATCGGGCTCGGCCTGCTCGTTTTCTTCGGCGGGCGGGCGGTCTTCCGCCCGGCGCCCGAGGAGCCCGAGGGGCCAGAGCCAGGGCGCCTGTCCCGCCGCGCGTCCGTTCCCTGAAGTAACATGACGTGGACGACGTGGACGACGGCGATGGCGCCGGCGCGGTCGAGGCGCGTGGCCAGGCAGCACCGCCGGGGAGAGCGTGTGCCCGTCCAGGCCGGGTGGCGGTGGTCGGCATCGGAGGCCTCGGCCACCTCGCGCTGCAATACCTGGCGAAATGGGGCTGCGAGGTGACGGCGATCTCCTCGTCGCGCGACAAGGAGGAGCTCGCGCGCGGGCTCGGGGCGACGAATTTCATCGCCACGAAGGGCACCGGCGAGCTGAGGAAGGCGGCCCAGTCCTTCGACTTCGTCCTGAGCACCGTCTCCGCCGACCTGCCCTGGGACGACGTTCTCGGGATCCTGCGACCCCAGGGGAAGCTCTGCATCGTGGGCGTCCCCGAGAAGCCGATCGCGCTCGCCCCGTTCTCCCTGCTCACCTCCGAGAAGGTGGTCGCCGGCGGGATCCCGGGGGCCGTCGTCGAGACGGCGCAGATGCTGGCCTTCACGGCGCGGCACGCGATCAAACCCGTCGTCGAGCTGTTCCCCATGGCCGAGGCGAACGAGGCGCTCGACCACACCCGCCAGGGCAAGGCGCGGTTCCGCGCCGTGCTGGTGGCGTGAACGACCGAGGGGCGCCGCCCTACCACAGATCGCCGGGGCGCAGCGGCTCCACGGGCGTCGTGATCCGGCGCGTCGCGCTCAGCGACCGGTATTCGTGAAAGGTTTGCATCCGCGCCTCGAGGCGAGCTCGGCGCGGGATGCGTGCTGGAAGGGGAGGCGTGGAGGGGGAGGCGTGGAGGGGGAGGCGTGGAGGGGGAGGCGTGGAGGGAGGCGCGCAGTCGCTACCCGACGAGGCTCAACCGCGGTGCTTCCGCGGCGAGCACCGACGACCGGACCATCACGCAGCTCTCGCCGTCCGAGTCGGTGTCCGACACGGGGACGCTCACGGCGTGCGCGAGGGCGTACTGCAAGAGCTCGTGCGTCCACGGCTCGAACAGCGCGAACACCTCGTCCGCGAGCGCCTTGTATCGCGCGCTCGTCTCCTCGTCGAGCGGGATGCGCGCGAGCGCGGCGTGGTCGGCGTCCACGGTGTGGCCCGACTCGCGCTCGAAATGGAACGTGCCGCAGTAGCGCAGCTGCGTGCCGAGGCGCTTCTCCATCTCCTCGGCCAGCGGGAGCATCGCGGTGAAGAGGACGTTGCCCGTCTCCTCGATCGCCTCGATGATGACGAGCCGCTCCAGGCCCGTCGTGCCCTTGAGGAGGGCGGTGAGCCGCGCGGTGAGGATCCGGTTCTGCAGCGTCTCCTCGCCCCAGAGGAACCGCAGCCATTCCGTGCCCCGCGCCTCGGCGTCGAAGCCGAGCTTCTCGAGATCCTCCAGGTACCACGGCCAGTGGTGGTCGTCCTCGTGGCTGTGGACGTTCACCATCTCCTGGTACTTGTCCGCCGGGGGCTCCTCCCGCAGCACGAACCTGTTCAGATCACCGAAGCTCAGGATGAAGAAAGCCATGCACGGATAGAAGGCGAGCCGCTCCATCGGATCCAGCCGTTCGTCACGCATGTGCTCGAACAGGGGTAGACGAGCGTACGCCTGCTTCTTCTCGAAGATGTGCCGCAAGACCTGCCGCATAAGCGATCTCCTTTTTCGGCTAGTGGTGTCGGTTGATCGAGCTATCCCTCTATCTGCAATGACCCGGGCGCTCCGTAAGCGCCCCGTGAGGTCTCGAGCCAGGACCACGGCGTGGTGAAATGGATGCTGCTAGATCTCACCCGGGCTGAAATCGTGCAGCAACGCTGCCCGCCGTGCATTCCCCTACTGCATTCCGAGCTTGCATTTCTGAAAGTTTCTATCGAACCACCCCAGATGTTTCGCAACCTTGGGGGGTGTTCTCACTCGGTGAAGCCACTCTAGCGCAAGTTCGGCGTAAGCTGCATCCGCTATCTTCACAGATCTCCATTGCGGAGTTGAAAACATCGGCCTTGGTGGGCGAATGGGCGCCGATGTGTGACATCGATGCTCGGCACCGGTGTCGGCTGGCGCCTCATTCTAATGAGGGGCCCGCGAGCGCCCGGCGCCTCGACCCGCCGGTCGTGGATGTGGACCGCTGTCGTCGCCCCGTTCGCGTCTCCATGGACCTCACGTGGGCCCATGTCGCAGCACGCATGATTGCGAGGTCGGGTCTGGCCGACCCCACACGCTCGCACCTGAACGATGGCAGCGGATGGACGGCGCCGACGAGCGCGGCCACGAATGCGCAACCAAACAGCTTGAATGCCGGCAGGTGAGGCATGTAACTTGCCGAGTTGTGCCGTGAAAGACCAATACGACCCTGCCTTGGTGACGGAACCTGAGAGCCGCGCGATCCCGAAGAGCTTACCGGTGCGGGAGGAGGTCGTGCGGCTTGTCCGTGAGAAGCGCTACGAGGAGGCGCTGGCGGTGCTGTACCGGGCGCGCTCGGAATCACCGGGCGATCGCGAGCTGCAGACGAGCATCGAGCGGATCAAAGAGTTTCTCGCCGGCGCCTATGCCAAGCGGCTCGGCGGCCTGGATCAGGTGGCGGGGCCCATCCCGGTGTCCGCGGGCCGCTCGCCCGACGCGCTCCTCGTGGCGCGGTACATCGATGGCGCCTCGACATTTGACGATATCGTGCAGATGTGCCCGCTCGGGCGGCTCCGCACGCTGCAGGTGCTGGTCGGCCTCTACACGGGGAGGGAGGTGGCGTCGCCTTTCAGCGAGCGGACGCCCGCGTCCTGGCGGCGAACGCTGGACACGATGCCGTCCGAGGGGGTAATGGAGCCGCCTCCGCCGACCGTGCCAGAGCGCGGGCTGGAGCGGCGATCGCATGAGCCTCCTCCCGACAGCGCGCCCTTCAAGCTGCAGGTCGTCGAGTCGGAGGAGGATCGGCGCTACCGCGAGGCGTTCGCCCGCGGCACCGCCGCGTTCGTGCAGCGCCGATTCAACGACGCGGTCGATGCGTTCGAGGCCTGCGCGCGCATGCGCCCGGGCGACAACGCGGTGGCCGTCATGCTGCGCCGAGCGCTGCGCGACCGCGACCTCGGGGGCTGACGGGATGCCCATCGTCGTGGTCGCTGAGCCCGATCTGCGCGAGCGCATGCGGTGCATTCGCGTCATCGCCGGGCAGACGGCGGTGAGCGCCCTCGGCGCCGCCACCTGGGAGGAGCTCGAGCAGGCCCTCGACGGCGCGCAGCACGTGGAGCTCATCATCTACGCGCCGTCGCTCCCGGGCGCGCCGGAGGACGCCGTCGCGCAGCTGCTCCGCCGCACGGCGCGGCTGGTGCTCGCCGCGAACGAGGGCGTGGAGGTCCCGGGCGCGGTGAGCACCACGCGCGTGGCGTGGCCCATCGCCGAGGAGACGCTCATCCTGATGGCGCACGCCGCGGGCGCGCAGTCGGCGCCGGTCGGGATGAACTTCGTCACCGTCGACTTCTTGCAGATGATATGCATGTCCGGCGACTCGCACGTGCTCGTGGTCAGCAACGAGAGCGCCGACGTGGGGCTGATCGAGGTGCGGCGCGGCCAGGTATGGACGGCGTTCGACGGTCTCGGCGTGGGCGAGGAGGCGTTCGCGCGGCTCGTCCGCCCGGAGATGCGGGTGCGCGTCACCCCGGCCCTGGGCTCGACGAAGGAGCGCACCATCTTCAAGAGCCTCGCGGAGCTGGTGCTCGACTCGCTGCGCCGCCTCGACGAGGGCAGCGTCGAGATGCCGCCGCCGATCTCGTCGAGGCGGCTCGAGGTCGCGCTCGCCTCGCCGGAGCAGGTCGCGATCCGCATCAAGCAGCTCAACAACGACGCGCGGCGCCTCTTGATGGAGCGCAGCTACAGCGAGGCGGCCCGCGTGCTCAACGACCTCTCGGCGCTCGACCCCGCCTCCAGCCTCGTGCGCGCTAACCTGGAACAGCTACGCAAGCTCGGATACCCAAGATGACACGATCCATCGCATACGCCAGCCTCAAGGGCGGAGTCGGAAAGACGACCGTGGCGCTCAACTGCGCCTTCGCCTTCGCGCGCCGAGGCGCGCGGACCCTCCTCGTCGACACGGATCTGCAAGGCGCCATCGGCATGTCGCTCGATGGCGTCGGCGACCGCGCCGGCCTGGCCGCGAACCTCGCGCGCGGCGGCCCTCCGCTCGAGGGCCTCGTGAAGACGCGGGTCGCGGAGCTCTGTCTCCTGCCCATGGGGCCCGTCGACGCGCTCGACGAGGATCGCTTCGCCGTCAACGCGCGCGAGGCCGACATCGTCCGGCGCATCCTGCAGAGCAGCGAGCGCGACTTCGACCTCGTCATCTTCGACACGCCGGCCGGGCTCGGCGGGATGTCGCGCCTCGCGCTGGAGGCCGTGGACAGCGTCATCGCCGTGGTGCAGTGCGAGCCGCTCGCGCTGCGGGCGCTGCCCCGGATGCTCGAGCTCCTGGCGCGGCTCCGCGAGGGGGGCTCCGACTGCTCCCTCCTCGGCGTGGTCGGCACCATGAGCTCGTTCCGCGATCCGGTGATGCTGGCCTCGCTGGAGGAGCTGTGGTCCCTCTACCGCGATCAGGTCTTCGACACCGCGGTCCCGCGCGACAGCACGTTCCTCCAGGCGAGCCGCGCGGGCGTGCCGCTCGGCCTGCTCAGCCGCCGCCCGCCGGCGGTCTCCGCAGTGTTCGACAAGCTGGTGGCCGAGATCGAGGAGCGCATGGGCACCACGGCAGGAGGGGAGAATGACGGTCCGATCCGTCTCGTGGACTGACGCGCAGCGGGTGAGCTCGCTGCTCGCGCGGGTGGCTCCGACGCGGCCGCGCGAGCCCGCGGGGCTCGTGAGCGCGATGGGGGCGGTGCGCGCGCCGGCGGTGGCGGCGCCCGCGCCCGCGCCGGTGAAGGCCGCGCCCAAGGCGCCGAAGGAGGTGCCGCGCCTCGTGCAGACCTCCGACAACCCGGCCGACCGGCTCGACACGCTCGTCGCCTGGACGCTCGATCATCACGCGTGCGCGGGCGCCTTCGTCGCCGACGACAACGGCCTCACGCTGGCGGCGCACGGCATCTCCGAGGCGCACGTGTCCCTCGTGGGTCCGCTGCTCTCGGCGCTGGTCGGCGTCCGCAGCATCCCCGGCGTCGACGCCACGGCGGGCGCGCTCTGGCTGGGCGCGCAGATGATGTCCTGGGTCGAGGCGCGCACGACGCGGGGCGGCTTCTGCCTCGGGACCGTGGGCGACGAGGCCCTTACCACGCGGGCGTTCGAGCAGCTCAAGGAGGCGCTCGAGACGACCGTGCGCGGGCTGTAAAGAATCCGGTTTCTCAACGCGGGCGCGCGCGCCCAGGAGCCACGGAAGCACGATGATCGATACCAAAGTCCTCGAGGCCGCAGTCCATGATCTCCGCAGCATCCTTCGCGACGGGCTGCTGGCCACCGACATCTGGGAGCGCGCGGCGGGCCTGTCGCTCGCCGGCTTCAACCAGCAGCCGGTGGCGGTGGCCCTCTTCACGCGCATCACCGAGGAGCTGGACAGCTCGCTGCGCGACTCGAATTTCCCGCCGCTCGGGCGGTATTACCTGATGGACATGGCGGGCAACCACACCGTCGTGGTTCTCAACCACGGCAAGCTGCTCCAGGGCATGCTGGTTGACAACAAGCGGGCGAACCTCGGGATCCTCATCTCCGTGGCCATCCCGCGGATGATCGAGACCATCGCGCAGGCGATCGGGCGCTGAGCTGCTCGGGCCCTCGTCGGCAGCGTGGAGCAGGCCGTCGCTGATCGGAGCGAGCGCGACGTCCGCGACGTCCGCGACGTCCGCGACGTCCGCGACGTCGAATTGCACGGCGGCGCCGCGCTCGCGAGCCGCGCGCTGAGAGGCGGGCGAGGGGCCGCCATGCCGTTGCGCGCGGCTCGCGAGGGCCGACGGTGAGCGCGCGCATCATCCTGGTGCGACACGGCCGCTCGGGGCACGTCCACACCGGCTGGATCGACGCCGCCGGGTTCCAGCGGTGGCGCGACGCGTACGACGCCGCGGGCCTCTTGCCGGGGGAGCGGCCGCCGCCCGCGCTCGAGGCCCTGGCGAGGCAGGCGGGCGTGGTCGTCGCGAGCGATCTGCCGCGCGCCCGCGCCTCGGCCGAGCTGCTCGTCCCCGGTGCGGAGATCCCCACGTCGGCGCTGCTGCGCGAGATGGAGCAGCCGATCCCGCCGCTCGGCGACGCGCGGGTGCCGCTCGCCGTGTGGGCGCTCGCGATCGGGCTGAGGAAGGCGCTCGGAGCGCTCCGCGGCGAGGCGCTGCCCGCCGCGGCGCTGCGCCGGGCGGGCGAGGCGGCCGGGTGGCTGATCGAGCTCGCGGCGGAGCGCGGCGACGTGCTCGCGGTCACCCACGCGTGGTTCCGCGAGGTGCTGGCGGCGGCGCTCGTCGAGCGCGGGTGGCGCCGCGCGTGCGCGTCGGGGCGCCACGCGCGCTGGACGCGCTACGCGCGCTGGAGGCGCTACGCGCACTGGAGCGCGTGGGCGCTGATCGACGCGCGTCAGCCCGGACCGTAGCTCCGAGGGCATGACCGCGAGGAGCCGTCGTGCATAGGGCACGCTGGCGCGAACTACCTCGTCAACGACGTCGACGAGGCGGGGCGCATCCTCACGAGCGCGATCGACCGGGGCAGCGCCACGAAAGAGGGGCTGCGCTTCTTCGAGGTGTTATACGGGCGGGACGCGCGCCCTCCGTGGGCACTCACGTCCACATCGAGGGACTCTCACGGCCTGTGGCTAAGTTGCATCGCTGGACACGACATCCTATTCGAGGAGTTTCACCCAGCTGCTATGTCCGGATCACGAACCAGGTGCCGTACATGGGGATGACCGAGGTGGTGCTCTACGGCCGCAGGTGAGCGCGTCCGGGCGGCCTCGGGGGCGCGGGTGAGGCCGCCTGATCGGCCCGGTTCCACGCCCGGGCCGCCTGATCGGATGTCAGCTCGCGGTAGACGGGGCAGCGGCGGAGAGCGACGCCCCCTGGCGGAGGATGATCATGTCATCTTCCTGGCTCAGCCGATACGTCCCGTCGTCGGTCCGACACCGCGCGGCGTGCTCGCGGATCTTCGCATCGAGCTCGCGCGCCTCGGTCTCCGTCATCGCGGCGAGCTGCTCGGCGGAGACGCAATCCGCGAGCACGAAGAAGCGACACAGCGTGACCATGTCCTCGAAGGTTGCCGCTGTGTACGCGTTGTGGCTCCCGATCACGTCGAAGGCGAGCTGTTTGCCGCGCAACGTCTTGATGAGCAAGGAGCTGTCGATCACGGTCGACGTGAAGTCTCGGTGCATCTCGTAGTTCTGTCCCCGGTCGGCGCCGAGGACGACGGCGCAGTACCCCGCCGGGCGCACGAACGCGAGCAGCCTGTCGATGAATCCGCCCCACTGCGCGACGGGTACGTGATACAGCACGTGCGAGCACAGGACCAGGTCGTACCGCCTGGACGACTCGAATCGCTCGAACACGTCGCGGATTATCTCCGCGCCGGCCGGCGCGAAAGAGCCCAGCTGCGCCGCGTTCGGCTCGATCAGGGTCATGGCGCCGAAGCAGGGCGCGAGCCGCTCGGCGACGGCGCCTGGACCGGCGCCGACGTCCAGCAAAGACGGGCTATCGGGCAGCTCGGGGACGATGCGCTGCCGGATCGCCTCCGCGATGTTCTCCGGGTGCCTGGAGGTCTCGGAGAGGAGGCGGAACGCCGTGGCGTAGTCCTGGGGCGACATGGTGATTCGCATGCTGCTTCTCCTGGGGTGAGAGAGGTTCCGGTCGTGTCGGCTCGCCACGCGGGGAGGGCTGGAGGGGTCTCGCGGGCGGCACGGCGCTCGGCAAGGTGGGAGATTGGACACCCCCGGTCGCACGAACGCAAGGTCTACCGCGCTGAACCGAAACGGCGGGAGCTGGGATCATCTTCATCGGGCTGACGCGGCGCCAGACGCCTTGCCCGGCGCGGGGCCGCGACCGAAACCCCCGCCGATCGGATCGAAAGCCCCGCCCTGTCGAGGCCGCACGATCGGCGCTACTCCTTCACAACAGGCGATCCGTCGACCGTCAGCCGACCGTCAGCCAGGGAGAAGGCGTGATGAAGACGCACGAGCACGGAAACCACGCAGCGACGTTCGGGCGCGAGCGCGCCTTGAGCTACGACGCCAGTGTGCACCGCATGTGGGCGGGCTATGGCGCCATGCACCAGGTCATTGCCGAGGTGATGGCCGCAGCGCTCGCCGACAAGGAGGCCGCGTCGCTGCTGATGGTCGGGATCGGGACCGGGAGCGAGGTGAAGCCGTTCGCGCGCTACGCGGGGGCTGGCGTCCGCTTCACCGGCGTCGATCCGTCGCTGGAGATGCTCGCCGTCGCGAGGGAGAAGCTCGCGGCGGAAGGCCTCCTCGAGCGCGCGAGCCTGCACGCCTGCGAGCTACGCGATCTCGCGCGCGGGCCCTTGTTCGACGGCGCCCAGATGATCGGCGTCCTGCACCACGTCCCGGGGGACGAGGCGCGCCTCGAGCTCTTGCGGGAGATCGCCGGGCGGCTCACGCCGGGGGCGCCCTTCGTGATCGCCTGTCGGACTGGAGACGATCCGCTGCTGAGGGCCGTCGAGGACCGGCGGGCCCTCGCGGAGGGGCGGCCGCCCGAGGCGGCGGAGCAACGGCACAAGGCCCTGGCGTCGTTGCGGGTCCCCGCCTCGGATGCCGAGGTCTTCGCGCTCCTGGCCCAGGCAGGGTTCATGTCGCCTCGCTTCATCTTCGGCGAGCTGCAGATCAAGGCCTGGGTGACGCGCTACGAGCCATCCACGATCGGCGCGTGACGTGGCAGGGCGCGGGGCCGCGGCACCGCCGGGGCAGGGTGCGGTGGGGTGTCAGCGCGCGGGCTCGTCGAGCAATGCGCGGACGCGCCCCTCCACGACCGCGAACTCGGGGGTATCGGGCTCCAGCTTGCCCCCGAGGTGCACGTGCCGCACCAGCCCCGCTCGATCGAGGAGGAAGCTGACGCTCGTGTATTCTCGCTTCGGGTGGCCATCCATCCACCACCGCTTGAGCGTGCGCCAGTCCGGGTCGATCGCGACCGGGAAGCTGTACCCGAAATGCGCCAGGTAGCCTTTGACGGCCCCGGGATCGAGGGGCTCGGGATCCTTGTGGTGATACATCCCGACGACGACGAGCCCTCGTTCTCGATAGCGCTCGTCCAGCGCCTTGAGCGCCGGGGCGGTGGCGCTGCAGAACGGGCAGCTCGGCGACATGAACCAGCGGACGAGCACGACCTTGCCGCGCAGCTCCGCCGGGGTGAGCGGCGGTGAGTTGTACCAGGGCCCCACGTCCCACGGCGGCGGGGGCTCCCCGACGACGCCCGACACATCGTGGTCGAAGCCCGGGTCACCGCCCGACGTGAGCGCGGCGCTCCCCGGAGGCGCCGCCGGCGCGGCGGGCCCCGCCGGCGCGGCCGCGGGCTCCGGGGAGGCGCACGCGAGGGCAAGCGCGGCGAGGGGCAGCGAAAGCAGGCGAGAGAGCACGGCGACGTTCCCTCGCGAGACGATCGCAGCGCGGCGCGTGCGAGTCAATCCGAGCCGGCCAGCGTCCTTCTCGGGAGGAGTGAGCAGCGAGCTCGGGACGCCGGCCCATGAACGGCTCCGCGCAGGCGCGCATCACAGCGCGCATGCGGAAAAGCACAGGGCGGTCGGTTTCCTTCAACAATGGGCTTGCATCGCCCGGACCGGGAGGACGGTGGGCGGCGATCCTGCTCGGCGTGGTGGCCGGGTGTACACCGAGCGTAGACGGCGACGGGGGCGTCGGCGGCTCTGGCGGCGACACAAGCGTCAGCAGCTCGGGCTCGGGCGGATCGGATGGTGGCTCCGGCGGGTCGGGCGGCTCCGGCGGGTCGGGCGGCGACACAAGCGTCAGCAGCTCGGGCTCGGGCGGTGACGGCGGTGACGGCAGTGACGGCGGCGGCGGTGATGGCGGTCAGGGTGGCGGCGGCGTCGTCTGTACCCCCGGCTCCCAGATCGCCTGCCCGTACTCGGGCCCACCGGGCACGCAGGGCGTCGGACGCTGCACGGCCGGGCTGCGGACGTGCGACGAGTCGGGGACCGCCTACGGCCCGTGCGAGGGCGAGGTGCTGCCGTCGCCGGAGGACTGCTCGGCGGCAGCGGACGAGGACTGCGATGGGCTGTCGGACGGAGAGGACGCCGACTGCGTCTGCGTCCCGGGAACCGAGGTGATCTGCTACTCCGGCGACCTCGATACTCTCGGCGTCGGCGCCTGCGAGGCCGGCAGGGCGCGGTGCAGGGAGGACGGCAGCGGCTTTGGCCCCTGCCTCGGCGAGGTCCTGCCGGCCGCGGAGACCTGCCTCACGCCGGCGGACGACGACTGCGACGGCCAGGCCAACGAGGAGGGCGCCGGCTGCGCCTGCCTCCCCGGCGAGGTCATCCCTTGCTACTCCGGTCCTCCCGGCACCGAGGGCGCCGGCCGCTGCGCCGGCGGCACGGCGCGCTGCGACGCCCAGGGCACGGGCTTCGGGCCGTGCGAGGGCGAGGTGGTGCCGGCCCCGGAGACGTGCGCCACGCCGGTGGACGACGACTGCGATGGCCAGACGAACGAGGAGGGCGCCGGCTGCGCCTGCCTCCCCGATGCGGTCGTCCCCTGTTACTCCGGCCCTGCCGGCACCGAGGGCGTCGGGCGCTGCGCCGGGGGCACGGCGCGCTGCCGGTCGGACGGCACGCAGCTCGGCCCCTGCGTGGGCGAGGTGCTGCCCGCGACGGAGACGTGCCTCACCCCTATCGACGACGACTGCGACGGCCAGGTGAACGAGGAGGGCGCGAGCTGCGTCTGCCCGCCGGGCCAGCGCGTCTCGTGTTACTCCGGCCCGCCGGGCACCGCGGACGTCGGGGAGTGCGCCTCCGGCACGGCGCTCTGCGACGCGCAGGGCACGAGTCTCGGGCCGTGCGAGGGCGAGGCGCTCCCGCAGCCGGAGTCGTGCGCCACCCCGGTCGATGACGACTGCGATGGCGAGGTGAACGAGGGCGGCAGCGACTGCGCTCCCGGGATCACCGCCCAGTGGGTGAAGCAGCTCTCCGGTATCTCGATCTCGGCCGTCGCCGTGGACGCCTTCGACAACACCATCATCGCCGGCTCGTTCAGGAGCCCCGTGGACCTCGGCACCGGCCCCCTCGCGCCCCGGGACATCGGTCTCGAGGCGTTCGTCGCGAAGTTCGATCCCAGCGGAGAGGCCCTCTTCGCGTTCACGTTCGATGGCGATGACACTGCGGCCCACGATATCGCCACGGACGCTTCGGGGAACATCGTCCTGCTCGGGAGGTTCTCCAAGCCCGTGGCCGTCCACCTGGGTGTCGTGGTCTACGAGGATTATCACCGCATCGTGAAGCTCGACCCGTCAGGCGGGTTCCTCTGGAAGAGCGATTTCAAGGTGGAGGTCCGCGACTCCCGCGGGACTGAGTACCAGGAGTTCAACAACGCGGTCGCGATGAACGCCGCAGGAGACGTGTTCGTGGTGGGCGCGAGCCGGGAGCCCGTCATGGGGTCGGGCGATGGCTTCGTCCGCAAGCTCGACGGCGCGACAGGGGCCCTCGCATGGCAGAAGACAGTCGGCGATCGCCGCCTCGATGAAGTCCGCCTCGACGACGTGGCCACGCGTGAGAACGGCGAGATCGTGACCGTCGGGAGAGCGATCTTCATTCAGTACCTCCCCACGGATATCCTCCGCGAGGGCTGCGCGGAGCTGATGACGCTCAGCCCCGCTGGCGAGGAGCTCGACCGGACCTGCGTTGGCACTGGAGAGGAGGCCTGGCAGCTCGCCCTCGACCCGTCGGGGAATGCCGTGCTCGGCAGCACCGTCCGGCACAGCATCGCCGACCCCAGAAGGGGTCGAGTCAGCCAGCTCGACGGCGCGGCGACGGCCCTCTGGAGCCGGGATGTCTCGCCGGTGCATCACCTGTATCTGGGCGTCGACGGGCTCGGGAACGTCGTCGTCGCGGGCTCGTTCACCGGTACGCTCGGCCTCGGCGGCAGCGGGCTCACGAGCGCCGGCGCAACG
Organism: Sorangium sp. So ce1153; assembly: GCF_051521595.1. Classification (NCBI taxonomy): domain Bacteria; kingdom Pseudomonadati; phylum Myxococcota; order Polyangiales; family Polyangiaceae; genus Sorangium; species Sorangium sp. So ce1153. Next base: position 7,252,102 of record NZ_CP150361.1, on the reverse strand, counting down.
GACATGTACCTCGCCAGGCTGGACCCCGACGGCAACGTCGTCTTCAGCGAGAGCTACGGCGACGCGGGCGACCAAAGCCTGATGCATCTCGCCGTCTCCGCGGACGGCGCGGCGGTCATCGCCGGCACCTTCGCGGGCGCGATCACCCTGGGAGAGAGCACGCTCGTCGCTGCGGCACCAGACGACGCCTTCCTGGCCAAGGTCGGCTTCTGAGCCACGCCTGAGCTCGCCCATTCGCGGGCAGAGAACTGCGGATCGCAGGGCGCTCCAGGAGCACGGCGAGTCAGCTGTGGGGTGCCCAACAGATTCGGCCTCGGACACACATTGTTACCAAAAACATAATTGTTGAATGATCCTGGATTTTCTCCTAGGGATCTATGCCTATGGCCACGCACCGTGAAGCTGTGGCTTGCGGATGGCGTCCGGTCTACTGTCGCCGCGGCACCACCTCGGGTGCCGCCCGTGTGCGGTGTGTACCCGGCGATGATCAAGGCACCACTACGCGGGAATTGGTTCGAGATTTTCCCTTCGGAGGATTCCAACATGAGGTCAGTACCCCTTACCCTTCTACTCTCGGCGTTCCTGTGTGCCACCGGCTGCTCGGACAGCGGCGGGGAAGGGGAAACCGGCGGCGCGGGCGCGACGAGCAGCACGGCGGGCACGACCGCCGGCACGGGCGGCGCGGGCGTCACGAGCAGCGTGGCGAGCGGCACGGGCGGCGCGACGGGCGTCACGAGCAGCGTGGCGAGCGGCACGGGCGGCGCGACGGCCGTCACGAGCGGCACGGGCGGCGCCGGCGGCGGCACGGGCGGCGCTGGCGGCGAGGAGGCCAGGGTCCCTGCCGCGAGCGCCAGCACGCTGAGGGAGGCCGGTGAGAAGGCGAACCCCCCGATCCTGATCGGCGCGGCCATCTCTGGCGGTGGTCTCAATAACAATGATTACAAGAGGGTCGCTGCTGCCGAGCACAACTACGTGACGGCAGAGAACGAGATGAAGTGGGACTCGGTGGAGCCGAACGCGGGGCAGTTCAGCTGGGGCGCCGCGGACAACATCGTGAACTGGGCCGTGTCGAACCGGATGCAGGTCAAGGGCCACACCCTGGTGTGGCACAATCAGCTGCCGGGATGGGCGAACTCCCTGAGCGGCGCCACGCAGGTGGAGCAAGCCATGCGCAGGCACATCGAAGGCGTGATGGGGCACTTCAAGGACCGGATCCACAGCTGGGACGTGGTCAACGAGGCGGTCATCACCGATAGCGATACAGGCGTCGGCAACCCCCGCATGAGGCCCTCGGTGTTCTTCAACGCGCTGGGGGACAGGTTCCTCGACCTCGCCTTCGAGATCGCGAGAGAGCAGGACCCGACCGCGAAGCTCTACTACAACGATTACAGCATCGACGCGCTCAACGACAAGGCCGACTACGTCTACGAGATGGTGAAGGGGATGGTCGAGCGGGGCGTCCCGATCGACGGCGTCGGGTTCCAGATGCACATCGGGCCGCCGAACAACGAGGCAGGCGGAGCGGACGTGGAGGCGAACCTGCGGCGCTTCTCCGAGCTGGGCCTGGAGGTGCTGATCTCCGAGATGGACATCAACCGTTGCAGCAATCAGGTCACCGCGGAGGAGCAGCTCGCTTACTACCACGACATCGTCGCGGCCTGCTTCCAGCTGCCCAAGTGCGTCGGCATCACCTTCTGGGGGATCAACGACGGCAGGTCGTGGCTCAACAGCTGGAGCGGGGCGCTGTGCAACGGGCAGAGCTCTCAGTCTCTCCTCTTCAATGACCAGTATCAGAAGAAGGAGACCTACAACAAGGTGATGGACGCCCTCCTGGGCCGTTAGCACCTCCCGCGAGCCGCGACCGGCGCTGGTCGCGGCTCGCCGGCGCTGGTCGCGGCTTCACGGAGCGGATCCTCTCGGCTCCTGTGCGACCGGCGTCTCCGGCCTGAAAACGCAGCGAAGCTCCACGCAGAACGCAGAACGGCCCGGCCACGCCTTCACGTGACCGGGCCGCGGAACGGGCCCGGCACCTTCTCTCTGGTGACCGGGCTACGCCTCACCCCTGCAGGCTTGCTGTCACGGGAGCGTCGGGGCCGTCCAGTCCACCCACTTGGCCTGATCGAGCGCGTTCTTCGGCTTCCAGATGTCGGTGCTCGCGCTGGCGTCTTCGAGCAAGAACTTCTTGACGAAGGCCTCGATCGCCTCCTGCTCGCCGCCCGCGTAGTCCGTCCCGCAGTGGGTGTGCCCGCTGTCGACGTACCCGATGTTCTGCTTCGCGCCGAGGGCCTCGTAGATCATCCTGGCGGCTCCGCCGGCCTGGTCTGCGTTGTTCGTGCTCAGCCACTCGTAGTTGAGGTTGCCGAGGATCAGGAGGCCGCGCGGCGCCACCATGCCGACCAGCTCGTGGTGGTCGAGCGGGAGCTTGGTCACCGCGTTGCCGAATTGCTCGATGGTCTTGCTGAACCACTGCTGCTCGCCATAGGTCCTGCTGAGGTTCTGGACGCCGGAGCTGCCGGTCCTGCCCATGTTGTCGACCTCCGAGACCCTCCACGCCGCCACGCCACCCGAGCCAGACTCCTGCGGAATGGTCAGCGCGATGCGCGAGTCCATGGCGCCGATCATCAGCGCCCCCTTGCCGTTCCGCGAGCAGCCCGTGATGGCGAGCCGCTTCGGATCGATCTGCGCGTCCGGCGTGGACTCGAGGGCGTCGATGATGCGGCTCGCGCCCCAGGCCCAGGCGATCAGCGCGCCGCTGTTCGCGTTCCCGTGGAACTTGGAGAAGATGCCGCCGCTTCGGTCCCCCTCGGGCTGCACGCCGTTGTGGTTGTAGTTGATGATCGCGACGCCCATCTGCTTCAGGCGGTTGTTGTTGAGAGAGCCGCCGCTGAGCCCGATGAGCGCGGGGTAGGGCGGCGTGCCGGTGCTGGGCAGGGAGATGTCGACGCTGAAGGAGACATCCTGCGCCCCACCGCTCACGTTGATCGTCAGCTTGCCGCCAGCCACGCTGCCCGTGACGGTGGCCTCCTTCACCTGCTTCGGGCCGGTCTCGTAGTGCTGAACCATCTCGGAGATTTCCCGATGCCGGCAGACCCACTGCGCTCGGGTCGTCACCTTCGTCCCGTCCATCATGGTGAACGGGTCGGGCAGCTTGTCGTTCGCCCTCAGCTCGCCGAAGGCGGGCAGGCTGGGGACGGTGCAGTCCGCGCCCGGGGTCTCGATCCCGGTCAGCTCCGTGTCCCCGCCCGCCGGGGCACCGCCAGCACCGCTGCCGGTGCCTGTCGTCGCGTCCGAGCCGCCGGCGCTCGAAGCGCTCGTCGTGGAGCCGCTCGCCCCGGGGCCTGTGCCGCCGGTTCCACCGCTGCTCGCGCCGCTCCCGGACGACGTGGTGCCGCCCGACACGGTGCTGCCGGTTGCTCCGCCGGTGCCGCTGGTGTCTTCCCCATCATCGCTCGAGCCGCACGCGATGAGCAGGGGGAGGAGGACGGTTCCAGTGAGGAATTGGGCGTATCTCGATCGAAACGACATGGTGGGCCTCGCTGAGTCTAAGGGGCTCGGCATGGTCATGCTCGAAGCGGTCGTGCTGCGTTCTCTTCCGGCGGAAACACGGCCGAGCGTGACCGCATGTACATTCCCGGCGGAAGGCAATTCGATCAGATTCCTTGTCATCGCAATCACCGTTCACACGATGCTTGCGTCGAACGCAGTGCGACCCGCACGAGCGAAGGCCTCCGCCGGAACGACCCGTCGGCTCCCGTGCCTTCGGCGCGCTGAGCGCCGTCCCTGAGCCGCCCTGCGGCCGGTCGGATGGCGATGCTTCTTCTGCTTACCTGGCGACGCTGCGCAACGTACGTGACTCGTGCTGTCTGCTTGCGCTGGTGGTTGGGGACGAAGCGACGAAAATCGTGGGCGCGACAGGCCGCATCCGGACGATCGGATGCGGTCTGGAGGCGGCGCGCCGCCACACGTCGAGATGCCCGCTGCGCAGCGCACGTGCCGCCTGCTGCTCTCCTCGATCCGGGTACCACACCGGGGGCCGAGAGAATACACGTTTCACGGCTGGCAGAGCGCGCGCGTGACCTCGCTCGGCGACGTCGCGTTACCATCGGTAACACGCAAACGACGTTGCGCTACGATCGGTAACACGCGCACCCCGACGCGTTGCGATCGGTAACGGGAGTGGGTCTGGCTGCGCCGCGTCATGGCGCACCTGCCGTGCGAGGTGTCGAGCCAGAGAAGGTCGGTGCATGCTGGCGCTCTATGCGGTGCTCGTCGCCTGTGCTCTCTTCATCTGTACGATAATTCTACGACGAATACCATGTGTTCTTGCTTACGGCGCGACCCCGCTGAGGGCGCTCGGTCGTCAGGCTCTCCGAGAATCCTGGCGGAACGATTCCGCGAGGGCGAACCGTCGCCACCCGTCACGTCACCCGGTCGGTTGCTCGAGCTGGCGGCGGTACCGAATGGCTCAGCGCGCGCGAAGGTGGACAGTCGCTGATTCGCCTTCCCACGCCTGAGGACGCAGCTGCCGCTCCGGTCCATGAAAAGGAGGTAGTGGCGGCCTGGTCCAAGAGCCAAGGAGGCCTGCGGCTGGTCGGGTCAAGCTCAGAAATGGCACCGCGTGATGACGCCGGTCGAGCTGCTGGCGCGGCTCGCTGCGCTGGCGCCGCCGCCCCGATATCCGCTCGTGATCTACCACGGCTTGCTCGCGCCACACGCCACGCGGCGCAGCGCGGTGGTGCCCAAGCCGCCGGGCGTTGTGAACGCTCACGACCTTCCGGCGAGCCGGAGTGGGACTGTGAAGCGCGATGCGGCAACGCCAAGGTGGTCCCGTAGACGATCCGGATGGATCACATCGACTACAAAATTGCTGAACATCTGCGTTCTGACCGAACGCTGCCCGCCGGTCGTACGATTCCCAGTGATAAGCGTGATCGATCCGCCCTCCGCTGGGAATGGTCGTCTGATGGTGTCGTTCCGGCCAGCCTTCTCCAGACCGCTCCCCGTGACGGCCCTCCTCCCCTTGTTCGTCCAGCGTCACCAGCGCGAATAACGCCTAGACTTCCCTATCGTCTACCATAGATACGTCGGTTTTCGCGTGTCACGTATACGTGTCATGCACGCGTGTCGCATTCCGCCACTGTACTCGAAACATGGAGGACTTCATGTCTGTCCGCTCTCGTGCCTCGCGCAAATTAGCCGCTCTCGCGATTCCCGTACTCGCCCTCTTGAGCTTCCCTGGCTGTTCTTCAGAAGTAGGATCCGGCGGTACCGGGGGAGATGCTTCGGGCGCAGGCGGCGGGACACCCGGCGCGAGCGGGGGAGTCACCACGGGCGGAGGCTCCCCCTCCAGCGGTGCTTCCGCGACCAGCGGAGTCGCCAGTACGGGCGGCGGTGCTCCGACGGGTGGATCCGGCACGGGCGGCTCCTCGACCGGCGGGGCTAGCGGGACTGGCGGGACCACCGGGACCAGCGGGACTGGCGGCGGCGCCTTCACGTGTACCCTGCCCACGTTGCCCGAGCCGAGTGGTCTGACCGAGGTGAACCTGAAACTCCCGGATCCGTTCACCTTCTTTGACGGAACGAAGGTCACCACCAAGGAACAGTGGGAGTGCCGCCGCAAGGAAATCCTGGCAATGGCGGCCAAGTACCTCTACGGCCCAGTCCCCTCCGAGCCGGATGAGGTGACCGGAACCGTATCCGGAGGTACCGTTTCAATCACCGCCAAGGTGGGTGAAAAAACAGAGAGCTTCTCGGCGAGCATCAGCGGATCCGGCGATGTGATCGCTCTCAAGTTGTCGGGTGGGATTTTCCCGTCGGGCAGTAAGACGCTGTCGTTTGGAAGCGGCTTCGAAGGCAAGATAAGAAACCTCTTCGGCCTGTCCGAGCTCAACACCAACATCGCCAACGGATGGATGATCGACCGGGTGATGGACGTGTTGGAACAGAACCCTGGCAGCGGACACGACCCCACGAAGGTGATGGTGTCGGGATGTTCCGGATGTGGAAAAGGCGCTTACCTGGCGGGTGTCTTCAGTCGTGCGCCGGTGGTCGTCATCGTGGAATCGGGCGGTGGTGGTGTAGCCAACCTGCGCCAGGCAGAGTGGTTCAGGCACGGTGAAGGTGGTTCTGTTTGGCAGTGCTCGGATTCCAAGCCTCAGAGCATCGATAACCTCGAGGACAGCGGTATCTGCGGACCCTGGGTGACCGGCGCGGCCCGCTGGCTCCGAAGCGACCCCTCGAAGGTATACAACCTCCCCTTTGATACGCACATGATCCTGGCGACCATCGCTCCACGGCATCTGGTGCACTTCACGAATTCCAATGGCAGGAACTCATGGTGTCACCTGGGTGGAACCTGCGAAGCGCTCTCCGCATGGGCAGCAAAGCCGGTATGGAAGGCGCTCGGTGTCCCGGAGCGCATGGGTTTTCAGATGTACAGCGCGAACCACTGCGGCGCGTCGGGCTCTCAGACCGCCCTTGCTGGCGAAATGTTCAAGCGAGCATTCGAGGGCAATACCAGCGCAAACACGGACGTGCTGAATATCCTGGACAACGGCGTTCAGCAGCCGGTCAGCGAATGGAAAGACATGTGGGTCGACTGGGATATGGAGACGGTGCTGGAGTAGCGATCCCCGTCTCTCTCCCTGGCAAGCGCCGCACGAGCGCCAGACAGCTGTGAAGATCTCCCGGAGCTTCGCGACCTTCTTCGTGCCCGTCGCGGTCTGGTACAGGGCGAGCCGGCTCCTGCGCGCCGTGTCGACGAACCGCTGAACTCATCCTCCTCTTCGGATCCGCCTTCACTCCACAGCTGCGGGGTTCTCGGCGACGGGGCGCTCATCCACGCTCGGCCGCGCTCCCTCGTGACGGCCCGATCGCCTGACGTCGCGCCGCGGGCGGTCCCGCGCGGCGGTGGACCGCGCCCGCGCGGCGGTGGTAGGAGAAGATATGGCGAAGCGGCGCGTAGCATGGATGTGGGCGGCGTGGACGCTCGCAGCCAGCGGGTGCACCACGCTCGTGGGGCTGGACGACGGCTACCACCTGGTGGAAGGAGCGGGCGGCGCGTCCGGCGAGACGGGCGGCGGCCTGTCGTCGGCCTCGGCGATGGGCGGCACGGCCAGCCCCGGGACGGGCGGGGACGAGGGGAGCGTCCCCGAAGACGTCGACCTGATCGACGACATGGAAGACGGCGACAACGCCATCGATGAGGCGAGTGGCAGGGTCGGCTACTGGTACAGCTACAATGATGGGACGGGCACGCAGACTCCCCCGGATTCCTCGGAGGAGCCGCCCGTCGGGTTCGTCCCGGAGGCGCTCACGCCGCCGCGCGGCCAGAGCACGATGGCGGTACACACGTTCGGGTCCGGCTTCACGGAGTGGGGCGCCGGGGTCGGCTTCGCGCTGAACGGCCCCGACATGGGGCTGTTCCCCTACGACGCGTCGGCGTACGCAGGTATCGTGTTCTGGGCCAGGCTCGGCGACGCGGGCGCGGCGGCGACCGTCAAGGTCAACGTCTCGGACAAGTCCTCGGAGCCCGCGGGCGGGATCTGCGATGAATCGGCGGGCGAGGGTGAGCCCGATCGGTGCTTCGACCACTGGTCCTATATCGCGCCCCTCGGCGCGGAGTGGGCCCTGATCGTGATCCCCTTCGCGGAGCTCACGCGCGCTGGCTCGGGCGCCGAGCCCACCGCCCAGGCCGTCGACGTGGCAGGGCTCTACACGATCGACTTCGGGTTCGCGCAGGGCGAGGATTTCGACGTCTTCATCGACGACGTCGGCTTCTACAGGTGATCGCCTGAGGCGCGTGGCCCAGGCTGCGAATGGACGGCTCGTTCGTGCATGGGTGATGTGGGCTGCGCGAGATCGCGTGTCACGGCTGCTGACGAGACGGTATCGGTCACGCCGTGGGGCGTCGCCAGCTCCCCGTCCCCTGGGGCTTCACGAGGGGGCGAGCGAGGCGGCGACGCCGAGGGAGAGGGGCGTGCGAGGGCGCCAGCTGGTGGCGGCGCGGAAGCGGCGGGGGTCGCCGACGAGCCACGGGGGTTCGTCAGGGCGCGACGGCCGGCCGCCGAAGTCGAGGAGCGACTCCGGCGCGCCGAGCTGCCGCGCGACCTCGAGGCAGACCTCGCGCACGCTCGTGGGGCGACCCGAGCAGACGTTGTAGGCCGCGCCGGGCTCGAGCCCCGCGGTCGTCGCGCCGAGGAGCAGCGCCTCCACGACGTCGTCCACGAAGGTGAGATCGCGGCGCTGCGTGCCGGGGGTGAGGTCGACGCGCTCCCGCGCGCGGAGCCGGGCCGCGAGGTGCGGGATGAGGCGATGGGGCGCCTCGCCGGGGCCGTAGACGCCGAAGAGGCGGAGCGTCACGAGCGGCACCGACAGGGCCCGCGCCACGGCGCGCCCGTAGTCGTGCGCGGCGGCCTTGGCCGCGCCGTAGAGGTCCGAGGGGACGCGCGGCGCGCCCTCGTCGACGAGCTGCCCCTCGCGGACCGCGCTGTACTCCGAGCACGAGCCCGTGAAGACGACCCGCGTCCCGCCCCAGCGGGCGGCGGCCTCCAGGGTCGCGACGAGGGCCCCGACGTTGCCCTCGAGCAGCGTGCCCGGCGCTCGCTCTCTCGGGTTCACCCCGGCCGACGCCAGGTGGAAGACCACGTCCGGAGGCTCGTCGCCGACCCCATCCAGGAGCGCGTCCCGCGTCAGGCGATCGAGCGGGAGCCGCCGGACGCGCTGGCCCGGCGAGAGGCGCGAGAGGCGCGCCCAGCCCGCCGACCCCGCGGGCGCCGTCGCGACGACGTCGCACCCGTCCGCAAGGAGCCGCCGGACGAGCGCCGAGCCGATGAACCCGGTCGCGCCCGTGACGACCGCCGCGCCGAGCCTCACGCGAACCCCGTGGCGAGCCGGAGCTGCTCCTCGACGAGAGGCCGCGCGCGCCCGCGATCCGCGAGGTACCCCGCGTACCACGCGCTCGTGAGCTCGATGGCGCCGTCGGTGTCGAGGAGCGGGCGCCAGCCGAGCCGGGACCGCGCCTTGCTGCAGTCGAGCCGCAGCGTGGTCGCCTCGTGGAGCTGCTCGCCTTCCGAGGGCTCGGCGAGCTCGAGCGAGCCCCGCCCGAGCTCGCGGACGATGGCCTCCGCGAGGCGGTGCACCGTCCGCGGCTCGGCGTCGTCAGGGCCGAAGTTCCAGGCGCCGCTGTACCGCGCCGGATCGTCCCAGAGCCGCCGCGCGAGGAGGAGGTACCCCGAGAGCGGATCGAGGACGTGCTGCCAGGGGCGCACGGCGCGCGGGTGCCGGATGTGCACGGCCTTCCCCGCGACGACGCTCCGGACGATGTCCGGCACGATGCGGTCCTCCGCCCAGTCTCCGCCGCCGATGACGTTCCCGGCGCGCGCGGTCGCGAGCGCGATGTCGCGCCCGTAGAACGACTGCCGGTAGGCCGCCGCGACGAGCTCCGCGCAGGCCTTGCTCGCGCTGTACGTGTCGTGGCCGCCGAGGGCGTCGGTCTCGCGATAACCCCAGACCCACTCGTTGTTCTCGTAACACTTGTCCGTCGTCACCACGAGGACGACCCGCACCGACGGGAGGCGCCGCGCCGCCTCGAGCACGTGCGCCGTCCCGAGGACGTTGGTCGCGAAGGTCTCCACCGGCCGCGCGTACGACCTCCGGACGAGCGCCTGCGCCGCGAGGTGCAGCACGATCTCCGGCTCGGCCTCGGTCATCGCCCGCGCGAGGCGCCCCTCGTCGCAGAGGTCACCGAGGATCGAGGTGACCCCGTCGTCGATGCGCGCGTCGGCGAAGAGGCTCGGCGCGCCCTCCGGCGGCAGAGAGTACCCGGTGACCTGCGCGCCCAAGAGCCGCAGCCAGGCGGTGAGCCAGGAGCCCTTGAACCCCGTGTGCCCGGTGACGAACACGCGGCGGCCGGCGTAGAAGTCGAGGTGCTCGCTCATGACCAGGTCCTCCAGGGCGCGCGCCCCTCGTCCCAGAGCCGCTCGAGGAGGCGCTTGTCGCGCAGGGTATCCATCGGCTGCCAGAAGCCCTCGTGCTGATAGGCCATGAGCTGCCCGAGGGCGGCGAGCCGCTCGAGGGGCTCGCGCTCGAGCGGCATCGCGTCGTCGCAGTCGAGGTAGTCGAGGGCGCCTGGCTCGAAGACGAAGAAGCCCCCGTTGATCCACCCCCCCTCGGCCTGCGGCTTCTCGGCGAACGCCGCGACCTCGCTGCCCCGGAGATCGAGGACGCCGAACCGGGCCGGCGGGCGGACCGCGGTGATCGTCGCGAGCTTGCCGTGGGAGCGGTGGAAGGCGACGAGCTTCGCGATGTCGATGTCCCCGACCCCGTCGCCGTAGGTGACCATGAACGGCTCCCGTCCGAGCACGCGGCTCAGGCGGCGGATGCGCCCGCCCGTCTGGGTGTGCAGCCCCGTGTCGATGAGCGTCACGCGCCAGCTCGGGCAGTGGACGCCGAGCGCGTCGACCTCGCCGCTCCGCAGGTCGACCGTGAAGTCCGCGCGGCGCGTCCTCAGCCCCGCAAACCAGTCCTTGATGAAGTCGCCCTTGTAGCCGCAGGCCACGACGAAGTCGTCGAAGCCGTGCGCGGCGTACATCTGCATGATGTGCCAGAGGATGGGCTGGCCCCCGATCTCGACCATCGGCTTCGGCCTGTCGACTGTCTCTTCACTGAGGCGGGTCCCGAGCCCGCCGGCGAGCACCACGATCTTCATCGCTGAGCCTCCTGTGCATGGTTGGTCTGTGCCGCGAGCGCGCGGCGCACCGCGCCGGCGACCGCGGGGTCGTCGGCGAAGGCCCACGAGAGCGGCTCGTGGGTCACCGTCGCGTCGCTCGCGACGTGGAAGAACAAGAGCGCCTTCACCGCGGGGTGGCGCGCCGCGAAGCCCGTCAGGGCCTCCTCGTACCAGCGCGCGCGGTCCCCGCCGGCGGCCAGCGTGCCGAGCTCGGCGACCATCATCGGCTTGCCGAGCGGGGCGAGGCGCTCGTAGTGGCGCGCGAAGAGCTCCTGGAACGAGTACCATTTGGACCAGCGGACGGCGGTCCCGTAGTTGAGGACGCCCGTCGCGACCCAGTCGACCCACTCGTTGCCCGGGTAGTACTCCCAGTAGTTCTCGTACGAGACGCTCGGCGCCCAGACCCAGAGGACGTTCGACGCCCCGGCGGCGCGGAAGCGCCCGACGACGTGCCGCCACGCGCGGATGAACTCCTGCGGTCGCGGGTTGTTCACCGGCCCCCAGGGGTAGCGATAGCCGTCGTTCATCTCGTGCGCGAAGCGGAGGAGGATCGGGTGCCCGTGCTCCGCCGCCGCCTTCGCCCAGCCGTCGACGTAGGCGTCGTACTTGCCGTCGGCGATGTCGGTGAGGCCGCCGTGGTCCCGCGTCGCCGCCGGGCGGAGCGAGAAGTCCGCGCGCTGGAACGCGCTGAGCCAGGGCTCCCACGTGATGACCGGCACCGAGCCCACGGCCCAGATGGCCCGCGCGGCCCGGCTCGGGAAGCCCTGGTCCGCGCCGTCGCCCCAGGCCGCGTAGATCTGCGTGAGGAGGAGCGTCTGGCCGACCGCTTCCTCGAGCGCGAGGTACCCGCCGACCTCGCGCGGCAGCCCCCCGTCGTGCGCGCCGTAGAGGAGGCGCTTCGGGGCGCGGAGATCCTCCAGCTTGCGCGGCGCGAGCTCCGCGGACAGGCGCGCGAGCCGGGCGTCGCGCTCGGGGCCGGCGGTCCAGGCGAGATCCGCCGTGGCCACGGCGGCGCTCGCCGTGCTGAAGGCCGACGAGAGCCAGGCCTCGGCGGGCTCGCGCCCGTAGGTCGAGAAGAGCACCGCGAGGGCGGCGCCTGTCGCGGTGGCGGCTGTCAGCGCGACGCGGTGTGAGCGCTTCATCGTGATCCTCCGAGGGTGGTCATGGGGGTCGTGGTCGTCGTGGCGGTCGCGGCTCCGCGCGCGGGTAGGCGCTCCCAGGGGTCGATCACCTGGGCCGCGCCCCCGCCGCGCCGCGCGGCCCAGGCGATCGCTCCGCTCATCGACGCGGCCCCGAGCGCGCCGAAGAGGAGCATCGCCCAGTAGGACTCTGCGTCGCTCCAGCGCTCGGCGAGCCGGTGCGCGGAGGTCCGGAGCCAGAGGCTCGCGCCCATCGTGACGAGGAACGAAAGGACGACGAGCAGGTGCGGCCACGCGAGCGGCAGGAGCCGGCCGCCGAGCCCGCGCTTCGGCGTGGGCACGTAGCGGACGAGGCGCTTGACGATCGCCAGCGCCACCCCGAGCGTGTAGACGGGGAAGGCGGCGAGCTTGAGGAGGAGGGCGCGCCAGTGGAGGCCGCTCTCCGTGGCGCGGTCGCAGAACCACCGCTGCCCGTGGAAGTGGAGCGCGACCGCCGCCACGACGATGGGGGCGCCCGCCGCGACGAACCCCGCCGGATCCACGTGCATGGGCCAGGAGCCGCCCCAGAGCGCGACGAGCGGCAGGACGAGGTACGTCAGCGTGGCGGGGCCGGTGAGGTAGTACGTGCCGATGGCCACGTACGAGAGCCGCTGGCGCGCGCTGAGCCGGAAGAAGCGCGGCACCACCTCGGCGAAGAGCGCGTCGACCGCGCCGGTCGCCCACTTGAGCTGCTGGGAGAAGTACCCGCCGAGGTCGTCGGGCACGAGCCCGCGGCTGACGATCTCCGGGACGTAGACCGACGTCCATCCAGTCGAGTGCAGCCGGATGGAGGTCATGAGGTCCTCCGCGAGCCCCACGGCGTGCCCGCCGATGGACGCGAGCGCGGCGCGGCGGAAGGTGCAGTTGGCGCCGATGGCGACCGCGCTGCCGAGCCCGTGGAGCCCGAGCTGCATCGGCCCGTAGAACCCGTAGGTCTGCTCGGCCGCGCCGCGGGCGATCGGGGAGTCGGCCTGGTTGTAGTAGCCCTGCGAGACCTGCACGAAGCCCACGCGCGGGTCGTCGAAGTGCCCGAGCACGCGGTCGAAGAACTCCGGGAAGGGCAGGTGATCCGGATCGAGGACCAGGACGAAGTCCTCCGCGGTCCGCGCGAGGGCCATGTTGATCTTGCCGGCCTTGGCGCCCGGGACGCCGCTCGAGTCGAGCCACACCGCGCCGTGCCGCTCGGCGAGCGCGCGGAAGCGCGGGTCGGCCGTGCCGTCGAGGAGGTACGTGCGGTGCGGGTAGCGGACGCGGGCGAGCGCCGCGAGGGTCGCCTCGAACATGGCGAGCGGCTCGCCCGGCGCGGCCGTGGTGAAGACCGCGACGGAGAGGCCCGCGGGCGCCGGGCGATGCTCGACAGGGCCCGCCGCGAGGTACCCGATCCAGGCGAGGACGATGCGGCTGATGCCGTACCAGACCGCGATCGACAGCGCGACGAAGGTCGCGAGGTGGGCGACGTGGCGCTCCTGGAACCAGAAGCTCGCGAAGCCCGCGACGCCCACGAGCCCGAAGGCCACGAGCGCCCGGACGATCAAGCGATCGACGAGCCGCACGGGCGCGGCCGACGACCACCGGAATAGCCCCGGGTCAAAGCGGGAGATCGAGGCGAAGCGTCGTGTCATGGAACCGGTAGTAGAGCTGGTGGTTGTGGTGGTAGGTGACCCCGAGGCGGACGACGCCGAGGTCGAGCGACGCCCCCGCGCGGACGTCGACGTGGGTGCTGTCGACGCGCGACGTGACGCTCCAGGCGAGCGCGGTCGGATCGATCTCGCTCCCCTGCACGGCGAAGTCGCCGCTCGCGTCGAGGCGGAGCTTGCCGAGCGAGAGCGCCGCGACGAGGATGGGTCCGTGGCGGCGCACGCCGAGGGGGGTGAAATACGGCGAGTAGGTCTGCGCCGTGAGGGACCAGCGCGAGCGCGAGGTGTCGGCCCAGGCCGCGCCCCACCCGGCCTTCAGGCTCAGCGCGCCGCGCAGGAGCGGCGCCACGGCCCAGCCGTAGGCGGTGAGGCCGTCGTTCCCGTCGGAGTACCAGCGCCCCTCGCCGCGGAGCTCTCCGCTCCAGCCGTTCCAGTCGGCGACGGCGAGCGCGCCGCCCGCCGCGCTGACGAACACGTGCTCGCGGGTCGCCGCGTGGGCGTCGAGGAGCTCCTCGCGCCGCGCCGACGCGCGGAGCCGCAGCGGCGAGAGCCACCGCCCCTCGATCTCGCCGCTCCCCGACACCTGCGCGCTGCCGTCCGCCCAGACCCGCGCTGTTCCCGTCGCGCTGACGTCGAGGTCCGCCCGGGCCGGGCGGAAGAGGAGCCCCACGAGCCCGCCCACCGCGTGGGCCGGCGTCGCGCCGCTGCGGGGCTCCGTCGTCTCGCCGCGCTCGTGGGAGGCGCGCGGGTACCAGAGGCCGAGCGCGCGCGCGCGCAGCTCCAGGCTCGCCGTCGGCCAGAACGACAGCCCGGCGCTCTGCGACCAGCGATCGAGCGGCTGCGTGTCGAAGAAGGCGCGGGTCTCGAGCTCGAGGCGCGGGGCGAGCGCCGCGTCGAGCTGGCCGCGGAGGATCCCGGCGTCGCGCGCCGCCTCGCTCTGCGCGGGGACCTGCGCGAGGAGGGCCTCCGCCGCCGCGTAATCGGCGATCGCGAGCCGCTCCTGCGCCTCGGCGACGTGGCGCCACTCCCCGGGAAGCGGGCGCGGCGCGGCGCCGGCGGCGCCCGCGAGGGCGGCGGTGGCGATGAGGCAGGGGACGGAGGAAGCGAGGCGCATGGCAAGGGGAGGGGGACATCTCGTCCCGGTCGACCCCAAGGGACCGCCTCCGCCCGGGGACGGCTCACCGGGGCGCGCAGAAAAGATGCGTGAGCCGTCTCGGGCTCCTGCCGGTCCTTTGATGGAGAGCTGTGCCCTCCCGCATCGAACCCTCTCCGCCCCGCAGCGCCGAGCCTCGGCTCGGCGACACCGCCGCGACCCGCCGAGGAGACCCCGTGCCTGACGGATCGCGCTCGCCGATGCCGCACGCCGCGAGCCGCGCCAGCGCCCCGCCGGGCGGCGGGCAGCTCGTCGCGCTGCCGGTCGAGCGCGACGACGCCGAGCTCCTCCGTCGCCTCCAGCGCGGGGATCCCTGGGCCAAGGCGGTCCTCTTCGAGCGCTACGGCGCCCTCGTCGAGCGCGTCGCCCGCCGCATCCTCGGGACCGAGCGGCACACGACCTTCGTGGACGTCGTCCACGACGCCTTCGTGTCGGCCTATGCGACCGTGCACCAGGTGAGCGACGCGGCGGCGCTGACGTCGTGGATGAGGTCCGTCGCCGTGCACACGTCGTGCAAGAGCATCCGCCACCACAAGGCCCGGAGCTGGCTGCGCTTCTTTTCGCCCGAGGACATGCCCGAGCCCCTGGCGCGCGGCGCCGACGCGGAGCTCCGGGAGGCCCACGATCGGACCTACCGGCTGCTCGAGTCGTTCCCGCTCGAAGAGCGCGTCGCCTTCGCGCTGCGCTACATCGAAGGGATGGAGCTCACCGAGGCCGCGGCCGCCTGCGACGTGTCGCTGGCGACGATCAAGCGGCGGATCGCCCGGGCCGAGGCGCGCTTCGTCAGCGCTGCCCAGCGAGACCCCGTGCTCGCGACATGGATCGAGGAGGGCACGCGATGGAACCCGTGACACGACGCATCGAGACCCTCGGGGCCGAGGTGGCCCGCACCTCCGACCAGCGCGCCAGGCCGGGCGAGACGCTCGCCGCGGCCCGCGCGCGGCTCTTCGCCGCCGAGGTCGAGGCCCCGCCCCGCCGGGCGCGCCCCGCCGTCTGGGCCGCCGCGGCTGCCGCGCTCCTGCTCGCTGCGGGCGGCGCCGCGCTCTTCCGCACGGCCTGGCCGCCCGCGGGCGGGAGCGAGTTCGCCGCCGTCGCGCCGAGCGCGGGCGCGCCTGCGCCAGGCGCGGGCGCGCGGGTCGAGGCGCGCGACGCGCCGCTCGCCTTCACCTTCGCCGAGGGGACCTCCGTGCGGCTCGACGCGGCGTCCGCGCTCCAGGTCCTCGCGACCGACGCGCGCGGCGCGGAGCTGCGCGTGGAGCGGGGCGGCGCGGACTTCCACGTCGTCCACCGGAGCGACACGCGCTGGGTCGTCCACGCCGGGCCCTACGCGGTGCGCGTGACAGGGACGCGCTTCGAGGCGCGCTGGGCCCCCGAGGCGCGGCGCTTCACGCTCGCGCTCGCCGAGGGCAGCGTCGAGGTGACGGGCCCGGATCTCGGGACGGCGCGGCTCTCGGCGGGCGATCGGCTCGACATCACCGCGCCGAGCGAGCCCCCGGCGAGCAGCGCCGCCGCCGCCCCCTCGGCGGACGCGCCCGCGGTGGCCGCGGGGCCGCCGCCCGCGGACCGCGACCGCGACCCCCGCCCGCCGGCGGCCGGCGCGACGGACGCCGCGCCGCGCTGGCAGTCTCTGGCGAGCGCGGGGCGCCACGAGGAGGCGCTCGCGGCCGTCGAGCGGCTGGGGCTCGACGCCGTGCTCGCGCGGGCCACGCCCGAGGAGCTCCGGCTCCTCGCCGACGCCGCGCGCTACGCGGGGCGCCCGCGCGCCGCGCGCGCCGCGCTCCTCGCCCTGCGCAACCGGCACGGCGCGCGCGGCGACTCGGCGTTCCTCCTCGGCAAGCTCGCCGCCGATCAGCTCGGCGATCCTGGCGACGCGCTCGCCTGGTTCGACACCTACCTCCGCGAGGCGCCTGGGGGCGCGCTGCGCGAGCAAGCGCTCGGGCGGAGCCTCGAGCTGGAGCAGCGGCGGGACCGGGAGGTCGCGCGCCGCGCTGCGCGCCGTTACCTCGCCGAGTACCCCAACGGCGCCTACGCGCCCCTCGCGCGCTCCCTCACGGATGCGCGCTGAGCTCGCCTCCGCGCGCCGCGCCGCCCGCGCCGCCCGCGCCGGCCTCCGCGTCCTCGCGATGCTCGGCGCCCTCCCGGGCCTCCTCGGCGCGGCGCCGCCGCCCGAGGCGGCGCAGGCCCCGGCCAGCGCCGACGCGCCCGCGCGGGCCACGGTGGCCCTCGCCGGGGACCCGGCGGAAGCGACGTTCCAGCGGATCCGCGCCGAGCTCCGCGCGCTCGAGGTGCGCGTCACCACGGGCGGCGCCGAGGACGCGGACGCGCGCGTCGTCGTGGCCCGCAAGCGCGTGACGATCGCCCTCGCCGCGCGGCACGGAGGTGGCGAGCTCGAGGTCGCGGTGCGCGGCGGCGAGGGGCCCGAGATCCTCGCCCTGGCCGCCGTCGAGCTGCTCCGCGCTCGCCTCCTCCACCGCGATGCCCCGAGCCCTCACCGCGATGCCCCCAGCCCTCACCCGATCGACGGCGCCGCCGCGAGCGGCCAGCC
This sequence comes from Sorangium sp. So ce1153, assembly GCF_051521595.1. Classification (NCBI taxonomy): domain Bacteria; kingdom Pseudomonadati; phylum Myxococcota; order Polyangiales; family Polyangiaceae; genus Sorangium; species Sorangium sp. So ce1153. The sequence goes on along the minus strand of NZ_CP150361.1, from coordinate 7,234,860 downwards.
CCACCCGCCCGCGGCCAGCCCTGCCGGCGTCCCCTCCGCGAGCCCGGCGGCCTCCGCGAATCCCCCATCCCCCGCGCCCCCCGCGCTCTCCGCCGATCACGCGCCCGCTGCGAGCTCCACCCCACCCGCTCCTCAGCCCGCTCCTCAGCCCTCCCCTCAGCCCTCCCCTCAGCCCTCCCCGCACACTGGCGACGACGCGCGGCGACGCACGCGCTTCGTCGCCTCGGTCGGCCCCGCGCTGCTCATCACCGGAGGCGATGTCCCGGCGACGCCGGCGCTCTCGATCGGCGCGTCCGCGCTCTTCCGCGGCGGCTACGTCGCGGCGGGCGGGACCGCGACGCTCGGCGACACCTCGTGGAGCATCCCCGGCGGGCGCCTCGAGCACGGCGTCTGGCTCGTCGGCGCCACGGCGGGCGGCGCGCTCTCCTTCGCGAGCGGCCGCGGCCTCGCGACGCTCGGGGCGGGCGCGAGCGTGCTGCGCCTGCGCTACCAGACGCTCCTCGCGTCACCGGTGTTCGACGGCGGCTCCGGCGCCGCGTGGGCTGCCGTCCCGCACCTCGATGCGGCCCTGCGCTGGTTCGTCCACGATCACGCCGGCTTCCGCCTCGGCGGCCTCGCCGGCGCCGCGTTTCCGGCCGTCGACATCCCGCACCCGGAGCGCAACGTCGGCTCGAGCCCCGCCGCCGACGCCACCCGCTACGGCCGACCTCTCCTCGCCGTCTCCCTCTCCCTGGAGGCGCGCTTCTGACGGCTCCCGGCGCCGTGCCCTGGGACGTCGCTCACTTCACGAGATCTCCTCCGATCCATCGTTGTCGAGGATCGGCTCTGTGAAAGAAGTCGCGCGAGAGGACGTCTGGCGCGCCTGTCGCGTGTGACAGCGCGTGCCGGGGTGGCCGCGCTGGCCGGCCATCGTGGCCGACCGGGCGGCCACGCCACGGCACGACGGCGGGTCGAGCAGCCGCGTTGCCCGGCATCGTCGGGCACGGCAGCAGGCCGAGATTTTGCAACCTCAGCAGCCAGCTCCCGACGCTCGCGAGAAGGAAGATCGCGACGAGCTCGGTTCAGCTTCCAACTTGGCCCGCGTGTGTACGCTGATGTAGTCAGACGTGGGAAGAAGGTTAACGTGCGAATCCTGGGCTTCACGGTAACGACACTCCTCGGCGTCGCGGCTTTGAGCTGCGGCAGTCATCTGGACACGGAGAGGGCCAGCGCCCGAACCGTCGAGATTCATGAGGTTCCGGCGCAGGTGTCCGAGCCTGCGCAGGTCGCGTCCTGGCAGATGGAGACCGACGAGCTGCCGACGGACGATCCCACGACGACGGAGGCGCCCGTCACCCTCCCCGGATCGACCGAGGGCTGCCCCGGCGGGATGGTGCGGGTGGAGGGTGAGTATTGCCCCGCCGTGGTGCAAGAATGCCTCGAATACCACCCCGAGTGGACGAAGCGCCACGGTGAGCCGGGCGTGGCCGCCCGGTGCTTGCGTTTCCGCGAGCCGTCGCGGTGCGTCGCCAAGAAGAACGAGAGTCTCTCGTTCTGTATGGACAGGTACGAGTACCCGAACGTCCCGGGTGAGCTGCCGCGCACGCTGACCTCGTGGGAGCAGGCCGCCGGTCTCTGTGAGGCGCAGGGCAAGCGGCTGTGCACCGAGGCCGAGTTCAACTTCGCCTGCGAGGGCCCCGAGGCGCTGCCTTACGCTTACGGCTACGAGCGGGACGCCGAGACGTGCAATCAGGACCGGGACTACGTCTTTCCCGACCACGCGCAGCGGCTGCTCCACTACGAGGCGTGCCAGCAGAACGAGCGGTGCGCCGCCGAGGTTGCGCGCCTGGACGGCCGCGAGCCGGCCGGCGCGCGCGCGGCGTGCGCCTCGTGGGCGGGCGTCTTCGATCTGAACGGCAACGTCAACGAGTGGGTGGTGCGCACTGATCAGAAGGCACCCTACCGCAGCGGGCTCAAGGGTGGATGGTGGGGGCCGATCCGGAGCCAGTGCCGTCCGATGACGACCTTTCACAAGGAAGACGACTACGGCTACGAGGTCGGCTTCCGCTGCTGTTCGGACGTCGAGCCGCAGGCCGCGAGCGAGAGCGGCTGAGAGCCCGGGGAGAGCGCCGGAGCGCGCTCCTCGGGCTCTCCTGACGGCCATCCTCACGTTTTCTTGCGGGTCGGCGCGCGCTCCCCCAGGCGCTCGACCAGGAGATCCCACAGGACGCGCACGCGGGGCACGTCGCGGAGCGCGCGGTGCGCGACGAGGAAGAGCTCGTCCGACGGCCACTCTGCCGCGGATTCGCGCAACGAGGCGCCGATCTTCACCGGGACCAGCCCGTAGTGCGCGACGCTGGGCTCCGGCACGAGCCCCACACCCACGCCGCTCGACAGCACCGAGAGCTGCACCCTGAGGCTGTCCGACCGCACCACCGGCTCGGCCCCGCGGGCGAACGTCTCGAGCCAGCGCGCCGGCCCGATGGTCGACAGCCGTTCCCCCCAGCCGACCCACGGCGCGTCCGGCCACGCCCGCAGCGTCCCGAGCTCGCGCGCGACCTCGGGCGAGGCGGCGGCCACCCAGCGCACCGACCGGAGGCGCGTCACCAGGAGATCGCCCCGGGTCGGCCGCGCCGTCCGGAGCGCGAGGTCGGCCTCGCGGCGCGTGAGGTCCAGGAGCGCTTCCCCGGGATCGAGCGTGATGCGGAGCGCCGGGTGCCGCTCGAGCAGCTCGCGCAGGAGCGGCACGACGACCGCCTCGGCCACGTCCGCGGGGCACGTCACCCGCACGGGCCCCGCGACCTCGCGCTCGATCCCCTCGGCGGCGCTGGCGAACCGCATCATCGCCTGCTCGATCTCCTCGGCGATGGGCAGGAGGTCCTCCGCGGCCCTGGTGGGCGCGACGCCGTCGCGCCCGCGATCGAAGAGGGACGCGTCCATCGCCTCCTCGATCGCCGCGAGGCGGCGCGACACGGTCGAGGCGTCGATGCCCAGCGTGGCCGCCGCGCTGCCGACGGTCCGGGCGCGGCACAGCGCCAGGAACAAGCGCACGTCGTCCCACTGGAGCGCTCTGCGGGCCGCGGACGTTCGTTGCATGGGTGCAATGATAGTCTGCATCGTTGCCTGTGGCGATGCGTCCGTGCACGGCCCATCCTCTCCCTGTCAGCGCGAGCCAGCGAGCCAGCGAGTCAGCGAGTCAAGGAGATGGCCATGACCGTTCAGAAGGGGAGGACGTCGAACATCGGGCGCACGGGCGAGGCGGGGCGCCGCGTGCGCCGCGTTGCCGAGCGGCTGACCGCGCGGGGGCTGCCGGCGCGCGTCGCCTGCCGCGCCGCGGGTCGCGACGCCGCGGCGGCGTGGGGGTGGAGCCGATGAGCGCGCGGGCGCTGTTCCTCCTGACCCTCGGGTCGACGCTCGGGTGTGGGCTGATCGCGGGGGTGTTCTTCGCTTTCTCGAGCTTCGTGGCGCCGGCGCTGGCGAAGCTCCCGCCGGCGCAGGGCGTCGCGGCGATGCAGTCGATCAACGTGGTTGTCCTGAACCGATCGTTCCTCGGGGTGTTCGTGGGGACGGCGGGGGCGTGCCTGATCGTGGCCGTCGCCTCGTTGTTCAGCTGGTCAGAGGCCGGCTCGCGGCTCCGCGTCGCCGGGGGCGCGCTGTATGTCATCGGCACGTTCCTGGTCACGATGGCGCGCAACGTCCCGCTCAACGACGCGCTGGCGAGCGTCTCGCCGGAGGCCGCGGTGGCCGCGGAGACGTGGGCTCGCTACGTCCCCGCGTGGACGGCGTGGAACACCGTCCGGGCGCTCGCGGCCCTCGCGGCCGCTGCCCTGTTCACGCTCGCCCTCGTCGAGAGCGCGCGCGCCGATTGACAGCGATCCAAACAGCGGTTCGATCGAGAGGTCGACAGACCGATCCGGTGGAATTGCAAAAACCGCTCATCGTGGCATATTGGATGCCCGTCTGTCACCCTGCGCTGCCCATGTCGAGCCCCGATGAGTACACGATTGCCCCTGGAGACGTCCTCCTCGGCAAGTACCGCGTGGAGAGCGTCCTCGGCAGGGGCGCCATGGGGCTCGTCGTCGCTGCGCGCCACCTCGCGCTCGACGATCGCGTCGCGATCAAGGTGCTCCTGCCGAGGTACGTGCGGGACCCGGAGATCCTCCAGCGCTTCCTGAGAGAGGGGCGCGCCGCCGTGCGCATTCGCAGCCGGCACGTCGTCCGTGTCGCCGACGTCGGCACGCTGGAGAACGGCGCGCCGTACCTGGTGATGGACCACCTGGAGGGGAAGGACCTCGCCGCCGTGCTCGCCGAGAGCGGGGTCCTCCCGGTGCCTGTCGCCATCGAGCTCGTGCTCCAGGTCTGCGAGGCGCTCGCGGAGGCGCACGCGCAAGGCATCATCCACAGGGACGTGAAGCCGAGCAATCTGTTCCTCACGCGGAACGCGGACGGCTCGCCGTGCATCAAGGTGCTCGATTTCGGGATCTCGAAGATGACGCACGCGGAGGACCACGCGCTGACGCGGGTCGGGGGAATGCTCGGCTCGCCTCTTTACATGTCCCCCGAGCAGCTCCGCTCCGCGAGCGACGTCGACGGCCGCGCGGACGTCTATTCGCTGGGCGTCGTGCTCTTCCAGCTGCTCACGGGGCGGACGCCGTTCGTCGCGCAGGAGCTCGCGCAGCTCGTCTACATGGTCACTCAGGGCGAGCCGCTGCGGCCGCGCGCGCTGCGCCCGGACATCCCGGAGCCGCTGGAGCAGGTGCTCCTCGCGGCGATCGCGCGGGATCGCGACCGTCGCTTCCCCACGATCGCGGATCTCGCGCTCGCGCTCGTGCCCTTCGCGCCGCCGCACGTGCGGTCGGCCGCGGAGCGCCTCTTCGTCGCGCTGCGCGGCTCGCTGCCGGCCGCGGCCGTGCAGCCTGGCGTTCTTCCCTTGGCCTCGTCGGCCGTGGCCGCCGTCCCCGCCGCGGCCGTGCCCCTCGAGGGGGGAGCGCTCACGATCGCGCCGGTCGGCACGACGACCCGCAAGCACGCGTCCCGCGAGCGGCGCGCCCTCCCCATCGCCATCGGGCTCGGCCTTGCGGTCGTGAGCACCGGCCTCTTCCTCTGGAGCCGGCCGCGCCACGCCGAGCGGGAGATCGCGCCGGCGGAGGGCGATCAGGCCGCTCTGGCGGAGCCTCGCGCCGCGCAGCCGAGCGCCGCTCCGCCCGTCGCCGTCGGGGTCGCCATCGAGCACTCGGCGAGCGCCGTGCCGCCGCCGAGCGCCGCGCCCGCGGCGTCGGCCGAGGTGCCGCAGCCGGAGGCGCGCGCGACGGCCTCCGCCGCGCCGGCGGCCGCGAAGCCGAGCGGCTCGGCTCAGCCTGCGAAGCGCGCCCCGCCGCCCGTGAAGCGCGCCCCGAGCGCCGACCCCTTCTCGCGCGATGTCTTCTGATACCCTCGCGGGGGCGATGGTGCCGCTGCAGACGAGGGGCCGAGTCAAGGGTGGACGCCGGTGGGGCGCGCGCCTCTGCGCGCTCGGCGTCGGCCTCACGACGGCGATCGCCGGGGGACGCGCGGCGAGGGCCGAGGACAAGGCGGGCGCCGTGGCGCTGTTCAGGGAGGCGGGAGCGCTCATCGACGCTGGCCAGCCCTCGCGCGCCTGCCCCAGGTACGAGGAGAGCCTTCGCCTGTATGACAGCGTGAACACCCGTTACTTCCTCGCCGATTGCTACGAGCGGGTCGGCAAGACGGCCTCCGCGTGGGCGCAATTCCTCGAGGTCGCCGCCCGGGTGCACGCGAGCGGCGATCGGGCGAAGGAAGCGAAGGCGCGCGAGCGCGCCGCGGCCGTCCGGCCGAAGGTCTCCCACCTCACGGTGGTCGTCGAGGCCGCGAGCACGTCGGGCCTCGAGGTGAAGCGCGACGGCACGCCGGTCGGCCCTGGCCAGTGGGGCGTGCCCATGCCGGTCGATCCGGGGACCCATGTCGTCGCGGCGAGCGCGCCGGGCAAGCGGGCGTGGACGGCGCGGGTCGAGGTCGGGCCGGGCGGCGCGACCTCGACCCTGGTCGTGCGCGCGCTCGAGGACGACCCCGCGTCGAGGGAGGCGGCCAGCGCGGGCGACGGGCGCCGCACGCTCGCGCTCGTCACGGGAGGCGCGGGGGTCGTGGCCGTGGGCGTCGGGACGGCGCTCGCCTTCGCGGCGAAGTCGAGGTTCGACGAGTCGAGCGCCTTCTGCAACGGCGACCGCTGCGATCGGCGCGGCATGGATATCCGCGACGGCGCCGTGGCGCGCGCGAACGTCGCGACGGTGGTCTTCGGCGTCGGCCTCGCGGCCATCGCCGGCGGTGGCGTGCTGTGGCTCACGGCGAAGAGCTCGGCGACGGGCGCGTCGATCGGGCTGGCGCCCGTGGTGGGCGGCGCGCTCGTGCGAGGCAGCTTCTGATGCGTCTCCAGACGCTCTTTCTCGGCCTCTGCGCGTCGGCGCTCGCGAGCGGATGTGGCCTCGTCCTCGGGATCTCATCCGGCGAGTACGACCCCGATCCGTTCGGCCTCGATGGTGGCGCCGGGGGCGCCGGGGGTGCCGGGGGCGCTGGTGAACCGGACGCGGGGGCCGAGCCGCCTCCCTGCACGGCGCTCCTGGACGACCTCGAGGACGGCGACGGCGCGATCGTCCGGTGCAAGGACCGTGTCGGCAACTGGTACACGTACAACGACGGCACCCGGGGCGGCACGCAATCTCCTCTGCCAGGCCGGCCGTTCGTGCCTGTCTCGCCCGGGCACGAGCCGAGCATGTACGCCGCCCACGTCGCGGGGAGCGGCTTCGTCACGAGGGGGGCCGGGATGGGGTTTGACCTGAACCTCGCCCCGGGGGGCGCGAAGTTGAGCTACGACGCGTCCGCGTACTCGGGCCTGACGTTCTGGGCCAAGGCAACGGCCCCGACGCACATCTACGTGAACTTCCCCGATCGCAACACCGATCTGGAGGGCGGCGTGTGCGCCGGCTCCGGCTGCGGCGACCACTTCGGCGAGGGACTCGACATCACGACCGAGTGGGCCCAGTACACGGTCATGTTCGCGGCCCTCAGCACGGACGGCTGGGGCGTGCCGGCGCCTGCCGCGTTCGATGCTGCGCACGCCTATTCGGTGGAGTTCCACACGGCGAAGTCGACCGTGTTCGATATGTCTGTCGACGACATCGCCTTTGTCCCGTGATCGCGGGGCGTCGCTGACCTGTCCATTTCGTCCCTGTCCGGCGCCTCGCGGAGCACCAGAGCCAGCCGGCGGCGCAACCCTTGGTTCCATTGACCGAGGCACGGAATGCGATCATCGCGGCCCCGCGCGCGCACCTTGTACCCGGTATACCGCAATCTGCGCCTGACGGCGGCCGCGCGGTCTCTCGGCCTCTCGGCCTCTCGGCCTCTCGGCCTCTCGGCCTCTCGGCCTCTCGGCCTCTCGGCCTGACAATGCGCGCGGTGAATCCGGGAATGCGTGCAAGGAGCGTGAACCCACTGTAAAAGGGGAGGAGCGTGAGAAAGTCATCGGCAAGTTTCTGGAGCTGGACCGGTCTGATAGCGATGTCCTTTGCGCTGCTCGCAGCGTGCGGCGATGCGGCGGAGGAGCCCCTGCCGAGCGGCAGCGGTGTCGGGGGCTCAGCCGGCGGCACCGGCGGCCTCGGCGGCCTCGGCGGCCTCGGCGGCGGCGCCGGCGGCCTCGGCGGCGCGGGCGGAGGAGCCGGCTCTGGCGGGGAGGAGCCGCCGCCTCCCGATCCGGCAGAGCCGCTCTTCGCCGGCGCGAGCATCCCACGGTTCGAGATCACATTGTCGCGGGCGTCGATCGAGCAGCTCGACGCCACGCCCGACGAGTATGTCCCGGGGCAGCTCAAGGTGACGATGGACGGCGAGGTGGTAGAGCTCTCCGACATCGGCGTGCGGCTCAAGGGGGTTCACGGCTCGGCCCGGACCCTGGAGCAGAAGGCTGCATTCCTGCTGAAATTCGGCGAGTTCACCGACGACCAGACCCTGTTCGGGGTGGAGAAGCTCGCGCTCAACAACATGGTCCAGGACCCGAGCATGATCCACGAGCGCCTGGCCTACGCGGTGTTCCGCGCGATGGACGTGCCCGCGTCGCGCTCGGCCCACGCGACGGTCTGGGTGAACGGCTCGCTCTACGGCCTGTATACCACCGTGGAGTCACCGGATAACCCACGCTTTCTGGATCGATGGCTCGGCGGCCACAAGGGCAACCTCTACGAGGGGGCTTACGGGAGCGATCTCGATCCCTGGCTCATCGAGACCTTCGACCAGGACAACGGCGACGACATCGCGTTCGCCGACCTGGCCGAGCTCGCGGAGGCGCTCGATGGCATGACGGACCCGGACACGTTCCTCACGGAGGCGTCGCAGGTCATCGACATGGATCGCTACCTCGCGTTCGCGGCCACCGAGACCTTCCTCGGCCACTGGGACGGTTATGCCTGGAAGCTCAACAACTACTTCATCGCGCGGCGCCCCGACGATGGCCGGTGGACCTTCCTGCCCTGGGGCCTCGACCAGACCTTCGACGACGATCTGTACCCCTTCGGCGGCGACGCGCGCCTCCAGCGCATGTGTACCGCCTCGCCGCCGTGCCGGCAGGCGCTCGCGGCTGCGTTCGAGCGCGTGATCGAGCGCGTCTCGGAGCTCGGCCTGGTGAGCGCCGTCGAGGAGGTGCGCGCCCAGGTCTGGGCCGATGTGCTCGAGGATCCGCGCAGGGAGGTGGGTCCCGATGACGTCGGCGCGCACATCGACGCGATCGTCGCTTTCCTGAACGACCGTCCCGCCAGCGTGCGGACCGCGCTCGTCTGCGTCGATCCTTCGGGGCTCGACGCGGACGGCGACCTCTCGTCCGGCTGCGGGGACGACTGCGACGACAGCGATCCCTCCGTGTACCCGGGCGCCCCCGAGCTGTGCGATCTAATCGACAACGACTGCGACGGGCGCGTGGACAACGATAACGATCGCTCGTGTCCGCACTGCGCTCCGCAGCCGCTTCCGGACGGCGGCTCCCTTGCGTTCTGTTTCGTGCCGGCTTCGTGGGAGGCCGCCGAGCTCGACTGCATCGCGCAGGGCGGGCACCTCGTGTCCATCCATGACGGGGAGGCGCAGGATCTCGTGGTCTCGGGCGCCGACGCGATCCAGCCGGGCGACTGGTGGATCGGCCTCACCGATGCGGCCTCCGAGGGGGACTTCGCGTGGATCGACGGCACGCCGACCGACCACGAACGCTGGGCCGGCGGCGAGCCGAACAACGCTGGTGACGGAGAGCACTGCGTGGAGCTGGCGAGCTGGGCCGACGGTCTCTGGAACGACATGCCCTGCGACGCCGAGCTACCCTACGTGTGCAAGCTGCCTTGACGCGCCGCACGCGGGCTCGCGATAACCTGCCGCTCAGAAGAACCCGGTCGGCCCGATGGACCACGGGAGCTCCAGCTCCTCGCCGACCGCCGGCGGCGCCACGCGGCGGAGCCGCCCGTCGCGCCACGTCAGCAGCACGAGCTCCGGATCCTCGAGCGGCGTCCCCAACTCGACCTCGATCCGCGTCGGCCTCCCGCCCTCGACGGCCGCGACCCGGATCGTGGCGTCGCACTGGCGGATCGCGTCGCCCACGCGGAGCGGCGCCTCCGGCGATCGGTACAGGGTCTCGAACATCCCTGTGAGCATGGTCCGCTCGACGGGCGCGAGGGCGAGCGACGACGCGCCGGTGCGCGTGAGCCGGTGCGTGGCCTTGGTCATCGAGAGGACCGACCAGCAGGAGAGCGCCTCGGGAGAGGTCATGACGAGGATCGCCGCCGGGTACGTCGATGCCATGGGATCCGAGGAAGCGGCGATGAAGACGCGCTTGCGCGGCGGCGCGTCGAGCTCCGCGGTGCGGGCGATCTCCTCGACGCTGCGCGCGATGCCCGCGCTCGTGCGGGTGCCGACGAGGAACAGGAGCGGCGCGAGCGCGACGTGCGCGAAGCCGAGCAGGCCCGCGCCGGCGCGGCGAGCGTGGGACGCGGCGCCGCGCGCCGGCCCGCGCCGGAGCCCGTGCACGACCAGCGCCGCGAGCAGCGGCGCGAACCCGACGTTCGGCAGCAGGAGCAGCCGCGACCCGGGGAAGCCGCCGGCCGTGACGAGGAGCGCGAGCACCGCGCCGGGGGCGAGCCAGCGCAGCGCCACCCGCTCCGCCTCGGGGATCGAGGGCAGGCAGGCGCGGTAGAGGAGCGCGGCGCCGGCGACCGCCGCGAGCCCGGCGGCGATGAAGGGGCCGCTCGGGAGCGCGGTGCCGAGCTCGCTGGGGATGGTCGCGAGCGCGTGGCCGAGCAGGATGGGGAGGCGCTCGGCCGCCGCGGCCGCGAACCCGAGCGGGTTGGAGAGGGGCTCGATGTACGCGGCGGTCCTCGCGGCCCCGCCGCCGACCGCCTTGTAGACGGCGAAGTACGCGAGCAGGCCCAGCACCGGGAGCGCGCTGACGAGCCGGGCGCGCCACCCGCCCGCGCTGCCGCGCGGCGCCGGTCCGGCGAGCTGGTACGCGACCCAGAAGCCTGCCCCGCCGAGCGCCACCTCGCCGCTGAGCAGCCCGACGCCGAGGCCGAGCGGACCCAGGTACCGCCCGGGGCGCCATCCCTCCTCGCGGTAACGGAGCCACGCGAGCAGCCCGAGCACCACGGAGAGCGCGCCGAGCAGCAGGTGCTGACAGGAGATCCAGCCGACCGGGCTCGCGTGCGCCGCGCTGATCGCGAAGATCAGCAGCGCGAGCGCCCCGGTCGCCCCGGGCAGCGCGCGCTGGAACAGCTTGCCGGCGGCCGCGACGAGGGCGAGGTACAGCGCGATGGAGACGAGGTGATAGGGGAGCGGCGCGTCGCCGAAGAGGGCGTGCTGGAGCGCCAGGAGCGCGCTCGCCAGCGGCCGGACGAGGTGGATCTTGAGCTCGGGATCGGTCCACCAGGGCACCCCCGATATCTCGATGAGCGCCTGCGTGGTGCGCGCGTCGCCGGTGAGGAAGCGATAGAGGTCGTACCAGGGCGGCGAGCCCGGGTACTTCTTCGAGAGGAAGGCGAAGAAGTGGTAATCATCGGCGTAGAAGCCGACTGCGATGGACGGAGCCGCCAGGACGGCGGTGAGGAGCAGGACAGCCCTGAAGAAATAAGGGTGGCAGAGCCAGCGCTCCAGGCGAGCCGGATGGTCGGGGGTCATTCCGCCTCGTGAGGTAGGGTAGGCTCCGCGCGCGGGCAATGCGGACGCGCATGGGCCACGCATGGAGGGACAGCGCGCCGCTGGCGAAGAGTGGCCGCGGCGCCCGCAGGTCTCGATTCCCTCCGGGTGGGTGGTAGACGGCCGTCAGCGCATCTCGCCGATGGCGCCGCGGATGAGCCGCACGAGATCGCGCCGCATCTCGGCGCTCACGGTGTGGCCGACGTCCGGATAGGCCTCCAGGCTCGCCTTGACACCGAGCCTGCTGAGCGTCGCGATCGCGTCACGGGTCGGTCCGATCGGCACGCGCCGGTCGGCCTCTCCGTGCAGCGCCACCAGGGCGGGAGTCGCCGGATCCACCGCGCCCGCGCCGGGCAGCACCGCGGGGGGGACCCAGCCGCCGACGGGGAACGCCGCGCCGACGACGCGCGGGTGGTGCAGGGCGAGCGCGAAGCTGAGCGCGCCGCCCTGGGAGAAGCCGGTGACGACGGCCTTGCCCCGCGTCGGCCGCTCGGCCGCGAGCCGCTCGAGCGCCGCCGCGAGCGCGCCGGCCGCGCGCAAGATGCCCTGTCCCACGTCGTCGCTCCCGAGCGCCTGCTGAAGCGCAAACCACGAATAGCCGTCGTGGTACGGCGTGAGCCCGCGCGGCACGATGAGGCGCGCCTTGAAGTCGGCGCCCGAGAGCAGGCCCGCGAACGACTCGGGCCGATCGCCGAGCCCGTGAATGGCGACGACGAGGGGGAGCGCCTCCCCCCTGTCGGCGCCGCCGGTGACCTCTTCGAGGTACTCGACCGCGACCGGCGCGGCCGGCGCGGTGGAGACCGCCGTGCTCGCGGCCGGCGCGGCCCCCGGCGCCTGCAGCCCGGTGTCCGCCGCGCCGCCCCCGGGCGGCGCCGCCCGCCGCTCGCACGCGGCGAGCGAGACGAGCGACGCGAGCGCGAGCGCGGACCAGGCGGAGCGGTGGAGGCGAGGGGGGCGCATGGAGGGGAGCCTGCTGAAACCGCTGCTCGGCAGCAACAGCGAACTTACCCCGGCGACACCGCGCCCGCCCCGACAGGAGCGGCGAGCCATCGAGAGCTCCTGCCGTATCCGGCGTTCATCGGAGGCCGTACACGCCAGATCGTGAGCCCGGTGCTGTTGGATTTATGTGCTTGAGGCGAACGCCGGTCGCGGCGCGGAATCCGGCGAACCGATGTCTTTTTGGTTTGTTAGTAAAGTGTCCTTCCTTCATAACATGATCAGATTGCTTATCAGGAGAATTCGATGTTCTCATTGGCTTGTCGATTGACCAGCTTCCCGCGGTGGCGGCGGCTCGGCGCGGGGGTGGGCGCCGCGGCGCTGCTGCTCGCGGGGTGCACGGGCGCCGTGGGCGACCCGCTGCCGGACGACGGCGTCGAGCCGGGCGGCGCGGTCGGGCCGGGCGGCGCGGCAGAGGCGCAGGTCGCCGAGCGCAGCATGTTCCCGCGGCTGAGCCACGCGCAGTGGGAGAACACCGTGCGCGATCTCCTGCGCCTCGACGACAGGCCCGGTCTCTCGGCTTCGTTCACGTCCGATCCGCTCGGCGGTGTGTTCGACAACAACGAGGCCGCGCTCCTGGTGACCCCGGGGCTCTGGGGCGATTACCAGCGCGCCGCCGAGGAGCTCGCGGCGATGGTGGCCGCCGACGAGGGGAAGCTCGGCCGGCTCCTGACCGCGGACCTGCCGGCCGAGCCGGAGGCGCGGGCGCAGGCGTTCGTCGAGCGGTTCGGCGAGCGCGCGTTCCGGCGCCCGCTCACGGCCGAGGAGCGGGCCGCGTACCTCGCCCTGTTCCAACGCGGCGCCGAGCTCTTCGAAGGCGAGGACCCGTTCGCCGCGGGCGTGCGCGCGGCGCTCGAGGCGTTTCTACAGTCACCCCATTTCGTCTACCGCGTCGAGGTCGGCGCCGGGCCGGCGAAGGGAGGGCTCATCCCGCTGAGCGGCCACGAGATCGCGACGAAGCTCGCGTATCTGCTGTGGAACACGATGCCCTCCGACGAGCTCCTGGCCGCGGCGAAGGCGGGCGAGCTCTCGACCCCGGAGGCCGTCCGCGCCTACGCCGAGCGCATGCTGGAGGACCCGCGGGCGCGCGAGGTCGTCGGCGCGTTCCACCGCCAGCTCTACGACTACAAGATGTACCACGACCTCAACAAGGACACCGCGCTCTACCCCGAGTTCGTCCCCGAGATGGGCGACGACATGCAGCGCGAGGCGGAGCTCTTCGTCGAGCACGTCGTGTTCGACGAGGGCGGCGGGCTCACCGACCTGCTCACCTCGCGCACCGCGTTCGTGAACGACCACCTCGCGGCGGTCTACGGGGTCGATGGCGACTTCTCCAACGAATTCACCAAGGTAGAGCTCAAGGACGCGGAGCGCTCCGGGCTGCTCACGCGCCTCGGCTTCCTCGCGGCGAAGGCGACGGCGCGGCAGCCCGACTCGATCCACCGGGGCGTCTTCGTGAACCTGAGGATCCTCTGCGCCGCGCTGCCGGCGCCGCCGGACAACGCGACAGCGCTGCCGCCGGGCGAGAAGGCGACCAACCGCGAGCGCGTCGAGGCGCACACGGGGAAGGGGACGTGCGGCGCGTCGTGCCACGGCGCGCTCATCAACCCTGCCGGGTTCGCCTTCGAGCGCTACGACGCGATCGGCAAGTACCGCACGACCGACAACGGGGCGGAGGTCAACTCCGCGGACGTCTACACGCTCGGCGGCCAGCCGAGGAGCTACGCGGACGCGATCGAGTTCAGCCAGCTCCTCGCCGAGAGCAGCGAGGCGCATGCTTGCTACGCGAAGCGCTGGGTCACGTTCGCCGAGGGCCGCGACGTCGGCGTGAAGGACCAGGCGTTCATCAGCGAGCTCGCCGAGGCGTCCCGCGGCGGCGCCTCGACCAAGGACCTCATCCTCCAGATCGTCTCGTCCGCTTCCTTCCTCGCTCGCGTTCCCGCGGAGGCGCAATGATCACCCGACGACGTGTGCTTCGAGGCCTGTTTGGCGTCACGGTCGCGCTCCCGTTCCTGGAGACCTTCGCGCCGCGGCGCGCGGCGGCCGGCGCGGGCGACGTGCCGCCCTTCGCGATCTTCATGCGCCAGGCCAACGGCGTGGCGCAGGCGGTCGGCGACGAGGAGCCCGAGATGTTCTGGCCCAGCAAGACCGGCGCGCTGACCGCCGAGTCGATGGCGCAGGACAGCGACCGGGCGGTGAGCGAGCTCAAGGACCACGCGAGCAAGCTCATCATGGTGCGCGGCGTCCGCTTCGCGTTCCAGGGCAACGGGTGCGGCCACTCCGGCGGCGGCAACCAGTGCCTCACGGCGGCGCGCGTGTCGGACGACCCGTCGGGCAACGAGTCGCTCGCGATGGGCGAGTCGATCGACAACCGCATCGCGACCCAGCTCAACGCACCAGGCGTCGAGCCGCTGACGCTCTACGCGGGCAGGATGGCCGGCTACATCAACGAGGTGCTCTCGTACCGCGGGCCGAAGCAGCTGCGCGCCGCGGAGCGCAACCCGTTCAACGCGTACCAGAAGCTCTTCGGGCTCGGCGGCGTCGACGACGGGGTCAAGCAGGCGCTGGCCGACCGCCGCGCCAGCGTGAACGACCTGGTCCGCGCGGACATGCAGGCGCTCATGCGCCGGAAGGACCTGAGCAAGAGCGACCGCGAGCGGCTGGAGCTCCACTTCGACAGCATCCGCGACCTCGAGGTCACGCTCGCCTGCGGGCTCCCGCCGGAGCAGGTCGCGGAGATGGAGGCGCTCTCCCCGCGGGCCGGCGCCAACGAGAACGTGGAGGCCGTCGCGCGCATGCAGATGGACATCATCGCGCTCGCGATGGCGTGCGGCGTGACGCGCGCGGCGACGCTCCAGGTGGGCGACGGCAACGACGGGACCGAGTACACGATCAACGGCGTCCGGCAGAAGAGCTACCACAAGATCTCGCACCGCATCGACAGCGACGGCTCGGAGGGCCCGCCCATCGAGGGCGCCCAGGAGCTGCACCACCAGATCGACCGGATCCACGCTCGGATGTTCAAGCACCTGCTCGACCGGCTCTCGTCCTACAAGCTCGGCTCGGGGACGCTCCTCGATCACGGCGTGGCCGTGTGGCTCAACGACAACGCCGACAAGTACCACTCCTACTCGAGGGTCCCGTACATCCTCGCCGGCGGCGCCGCCGGCTACCTGAGGACCGGCCAGTTCGTCGACATGAAGGTCACCAACAACAAGCTGCTCAACACCATCGGCGCGGCCGTCGGCTGCACCAACGGCCAGGGCGGCCCGCTCGACGACTTCGGCGACGAGAGCCTGGAAGGCGGCCTCATCGACGAGCTCCTCGCCTGATCGCGCTGCCCGCCCGCGCGCGGGAATGCTCGCGCGGGGGCGGGTCGCGCTCGACCGACGCCCCCGCGGGAGCCGCCGCTCAGGTGAGGAGCTCGACCGCGACCTCGACCGTGGTCTTCTGGCCGTTCCGGAGCAGGTCGACCTTCACCTTGTCCCCCGGCTTCTTGGTGTCGAGCGCGTTGTAGAGCGCGTCGTAGTCGTCGACCGCCGTGCCGTCGACCCCGACGATCACGTCGCCCAGCACGAGCCCGCGGTCGCCCTCGGAGAGGCCGCGCAGGCCGGCCTTGTCGGCGGGGCCGCCCGGGATGACGCCCATCACGATGACGCCGCGGATGCCGTTGCGCCGCTCCAGGCGGTGGGCCGGGTCGAGCTGGATGCCCAGGCCGACCGTCTCGGCCTTCCCGGTCTTGATGATCTGCGGGACGATCCGCGCGATCGTCGTCGAGGGCACGGCGAAGCCGATGCCGGCGGACGAGCCGGTCTTCGAGAAGATCATCGTGTTCATCCCGATGAGGTGCCCGCTCGAGTCGAGCAGCGGACCGCCGGAGTTGCCGGGGTTGATGGCGGCGTCGGTCTGGATCATGTCGCGGATGGTCACGCCGCCGACGCCCTCGACCGGGCGCCCGACCGCGCTGATGATGCCGGTCGTCAGCGTGTGGTCGAGGCCGAAGGGATTGCCGATCGCGATCGCCTTCTGCCCGACCTCCAGCGGCTCGCGCAGGGGCGCGACCTGGATCGGCTTGAGCATCTCCTTCGGCGCCTCGATCTTGAGCACGGCGATGTCCTTGCGCGGCTCGACGCCGACGAGCTTCGCCGGGAACGTCTTCTCCCCCTGGAGCCGGACCACGAGGGACTGCGCGTTGTCCACGACGTGGAAGTTCGTGACGATGTGCCCGTCGGCGTCCCAGACGAAGCCCGAGCCCGAGCCGGCGGGCACCTCGACCGCGGTGCCCCAGAAGCGGTCCACCACGAGGCGCTTCTGGGTCACGAAGACCGTCGCGGGCGCGACCTCGCGGAACACCGAGATGGTGTTGCGCTCGTCCTCGATCAGCGCGCCCTTCGAGGGCGGCGGGACGGGGGGCGGCATGGTCTCGATCGTCGAGGCCGTCGGGGGCGCATCGGGGACCTTCGTCGCGCTCGGCGGCGGGGGGCCGCCGGGGCTGGGCCTCTCCTTGCATCCGGAGGCAGCGGCGAGCGCGGCGACGGCGATGAAGGCACAGAGTCGAGCGTGGCTGCGGTGGCGCATGGGTCGCAATCTAGCCTGCGGCGGGCGAGGCGTCTCCTTTGCGGCGCGCTCGGCGGGAGGCGCGGCGCTTTGCCGCGCGCAACGGATGCGCGGACGACGCGCGGACGACGCGCGGACGGCGCGCGGACGGCGACCCATTGCGGTCGCGCCGGATCGGATCCGAGATGCAAACGGGCCAAGTTGCGGTAGTAGAGGTGGCCCTGACGGATGAAGCCCATGACGCACTCTTCGACCAAGTTTCAGACCACACCCCCTGCCGTGAAGGAGCCCGTGAAGGTGCTCCTGCTGGAGAACATCCACCAGAGCGCGCACGAGCTGTTTCGATCGCGGTCGTTCGAGATCGAGACGCGCAGCTCTGCGCTGAAGGAGGACGAGCTCATCGCCGCGCTCGCGGGGGTCGACATGCTCGGCATTCGCAGCAAGACGCACGTCACGGCGCGCGTGCTGGAGAAGGCTGACAAGCTGCTCTCCATCGGCTGCTTCTGCATCGGCACGAACCAGGTCGACCTGGACGCGGCGAACCGGCGCGGGGTGCCGGTGTTCAACGCGCCGTTCAGCAACACGCGCAGCGTCGCCGAGATGATCATCGCCGAGTGCATCGTGCTCGCCCGGCAGATCGGCGACCGGTCGCGCGAGGTGCACGCCGGCACGTGGAAGAAGGTCTCGAAGGCCTGCTACGAGGTCCGCGGCAAGACGATCGGCCTGATCGGCTACGGCCACATCGGCCAGCAGCTCGGCGTGCTCGCCGAGGCGATGGGGATGCGCGTGGTCTACTACGACATCGCGCAGAAGCTCCCGATGGGCAACAACCGCCCCCTGCCGACGCTGCAGGCGCTGCTCGCGGAGTCGGATTACGTCTCGCTCCACGTGCCGGCCACGCCGGACACGCACAACATGATCGGCGCCGCCGAGCTCGCGCACATGCGCAAGGGCTCGTACCTGCTCAACGCGAGCCGCGGCACGGTCGTGGTGATCCCGGCGCTGGCCGAGGCGCTGCGGAGCGGGCACCTCGCGGGCGCGGCGATCGACGTGTACCCGGAGGAGCCGGAGTCGAACTCGGACGGGTTCCACACGGAGCTGCAGAAGCTGCCGAACGTGCTCCTGACGCCGCACATCGGCGGCTCGACCGAGGAGGCGCAGGAGTCCATCGGCCGGGAAGTGTCGCGGGCGCTGACGCAGCTCGTGACCACCGGGGCGACGACGAGCGCGGTGAACTTCCCGAACGTGGAGCTCCCGCCGCTCAAGGGCACGCACCGCATCCTCAACGTCCACCGCAACGTGCCGGGCGTGCTCCGCGACGTGAACCGCATCGTGTCGGACGTGAACGCCAACATCGACAGCCAGGTCCTCTCGACGGACGCCAACATCGGTTACCTCATCATGGACCTGTCGCAGGACGTGTCGGCGGAGGTGAGCCGGCGGATCGGGGCGCTCGAGACGAGCATCCGGACACGCGTGCTCTACTGATCCGCGGCGGCCCGGCGGTGGGCGCCGGCGAGCTCCCGGAGCTGACGTTCGAGGTCGGACTCGTGGTCTTCGGCCACGGGAGCGCCTCGAGTCAGCGCCTCACGCGGCGAGCTCGAGCCGGCCCCGCTCGCCCCGCCGCGACGCCGGGTCGTCGCCCGAGAAGACGATCGTGAACACGACGAACGCGGCCCACAGCGCCGCCAGGTGGTAGAGCATCGCGACCCCGCCCGCGGCCTCGTACAGGGCGCTCGACGCGGGGGGGCCGAGGAGCATCCCCGCGGCGTAAAAGACGTTGTAAATCGAGTTGGCGCGGCTGTAGTCGCGCGGCGCGGTCACGACGCCCTGGAGCGCGAGGCTCAGCGGCGAGATCGACGCGAGCGTCGCGCCCGCGATGAACACCGCCACGCACATCGCCGTGTACTGGTCGAGGTACACGAAGCCGAGGATCATCAGCGTGCCGATCGCGCCGAGCACGCGCATGAGGGCCAGGTGCCCGCGGCGATCGCCGATCCGGCCGAAGACGTTGGTGAACGAGAGCATCCCCACCGCGAAGAAGGCAGGGATGAGGATCGTCTGATCCAGCGTGACGCCCTTCGAGGCCATGAGATAGAGCGGGAGGAACAGCACGACCGACGCCTGGAAATAGCCGTAAGCGAAGGTCGCGAAGCACGCGGTCTTGATGCGCCAGAGGATCGACGCGGAGGACGCCGCGGGCTCGGCGCCCTCGGGCGCGCCGGCCTCCCCGTGCGCCAGCGCCTCGGGCGGGTCGCGGTCGAGGCGCGCGAGCACGAGCAGCGAGGAGAGCGCCGAGATCACGCAGGAGATGACGAACGCCGACGGCATCGAGGCGAGCGCGACGATGCCCTTCGCGCAGAGCGGGCCGAGGACATAGCCGAGCGCCATCGCGACGGCGTAGAGGCTCGTGACGAACGCCTTGTTGTCCTTGTCCGACCGGGCGAGCAGGATCGTCTCGCAGCTCACCCAGATGCCGACCGAGCAGGCGCCGTCGAGGAAGCGCACCGCCGCGATCGAGGCGAAGCCCGGCAGAAAGGGGAAGACGCCCACCGCGCCCGCGTACCCGGCCAGCGAGATGACCAGCGTGGCCTTCGCCGAGAACCGGCGGATGAGCGCGCCCATCGGCAGCGAGAGCAGGACGATGCCGAGCGCGAAGCACGACGCGAGCAGCCCGATGTCGCGCTTGTTGAACCCGCGCGCGTCGAGGAACACCGCCGTGAGCGAGATGGCGATGCCGTACGCGAGCCCGAGCAGGAAGATCGCGCCGTAGATGAGCCAGATGTTCCGATCAGGGATGCGGCGGAGCATGATCGAGCGCGAGGTTCGATCGGCAGCCACGCCGTGTCAAACGGGTCCGTGGCGCCGGAAAAGCGCTCTGCCGCCGCTCCCGCTGCGCGTGTAGGCCGCGCTGCGCCGCGCCGAGGCGCGGCGGGGCGCGATCAGGCCGGCATCACCGGAGGAACTCGAGGAGGAGCTGATTGACCCTCTCGGGCCGGTCGTAGTGCACGAAGTGGCTCGCGTCGGGGATACGGGTGACTCGAGCGTTCGGGACCAGCTCCGGATCCGGCGCGGCGAGCTCGGAGCCGAGGTAGCGGTCGTGCTCGCCCCAGATCACCAGCACGGGGGTGTCGATGCGGGGCGACTTGCCCAGGTCGCGCATGCTGCTCGGGCGGAAGGCGGCGCGGTAGTAGTTGATCGTGGCCGTGAGCGCGCCGGGCCGCGACCACGCCTCGAGATAACGGGCGAGATCCTCGTCGGTCACCGCGCCCGGCCGCCGCGGATCCTCCTGCACCGACGCGCGGAACAGGGCGTAATCGTTTCGCTGCGCGAGCAGCTCGGGCAGCTTCGGGAGCTGGAAGAAGAACATGTACCAGCTCTTGCGGAGCTGCCGCGCCGTGCGGAACGCGGCGAGGAGCCGCGCGGGGTGCGGGCAGTTGAGGATGACAAGCCGCTCGAGGAGCGCGGGATACCGCATGGCGAACGCCCAGGCGACGCCGCCGCCCCAGTCGTGGCCGACCACGGCCGCGGCGCGCTCCGCGCCCGCAGCCTGGATGAGCGCCGCCACGTCGGCGGTCAGCTCGTCGATCGCGTACGCCGCGACGCCCGCGGGCTTGTCCGAGAGGTTGTAGCCGCGCATGTCCGGCGCGATCACGCGGTAGCCCGCCTCGACGAGCGCCGGGATCTGGTGCCGCCACGAGTACCAGAGCTCGGGAAAGCCGTGCAGGAGCACGACGAGCGGCCCCTCGCCAGCCTCGACATAGTGAAGGCGGACTCCGCCTCGTTCGGTGAACCGGTGCGATAGCCTGGATTCGTCGAGGGTCATCGTCTCTTCCTTCCGCTGATCGGCCACCGTCGTCCGGGCCGGTCAGGCGCTGGGTATGTGGGTGTTCACGCGGTGCTTCAGGCCGCTGGAGGCTCCAGGAGGCCACGGCGAGCGCCTCCTGCCGAGCGGCGCCGCGGTTCTACCACGAAGCGGATCGACCAGCGCTGCGGCGGCGGGCGCCGCGGGCGCGCGAGCGGCGGCGCTCCGGCCGGCCCCCTCGACCGAGGATCAGGCCCGCCGGCGCGGCGTCTCGGGGTGGGCGTCGCCGCGCTGCGCGCTCCTGCCGCCGCGGCCCCCGAGCGCCGCCAGGATCGCGCTCCGGGTGCGGTGCTCGTCGCAGAGCGCCCGGAGTTCGTCCCGGTCGAGCAGCCGGTCCACGTAGACCTCGGCCATCACGGGGTAGGCCAGGTCGTGCGTGAGGGCGCCGAACCGCACGTCCACCTCGGGCGTCGACGCTTCGCGGCCGTCCGGCGCGAAGACCTTCACCACGGGCGGCGTCCGGAACGACACGAGCACGCGCTGCGCGCTCCATCCCAGGAAGACCCAGGCCTTCGTCTTCTGGCGCTCGAGGTCGTGGAAGACGGGCAC
Source organism: Sorangium sp. So ce1153 (assembly GCF_051521595.1). Taxonomy (NCBI): domain Bacteria; kingdom Pseudomonadati; phylum Myxococcota; order Polyangiales; family Polyangiaceae; genus Sorangium; species Sorangium sp. So ce1153. The sequence continues at coordinate 7,213,709 of NZ_CP150361.1, read as the reverse complement.
CATCCTCCGCGCGTCCCGCCCGACGTCGCGGTCGTCCCGCGCGATCCAGCGCCGGAACGCCTGCGCGTCGTGCTCGCGCCCGCGCCCGGATCCGAGCGACCCGTCCCGGTCCGGCAGGACGCCCACGACCGCGCAGGCGTCGCGGAACGCCGGATCCATGGCCTCGTCGAGCGACATCCCGAGATCGCCCGCGACCGCGGCGGCCGCGCCGAAGAACAGCCCCTCGACCTGCGCGAGCTCGTCCGAGAGCGGGAGCTCGACCGGCCCTTCGGGGGTGAGGCGCATGATGCGGGCGAGCGCTTCCTCGCCGAACGTGCCCTCGAGGGTCCGGCGCACGAAGCGGTATCCGAGCGTGCGGCGAAGGAAATACGACGCCGTGGGCTCGGCGGAGAGCTCCGGCAGGACGTCGATGACGACGCTCGGCCGGCGGCGCAGCGCCGGCGGGGCGCAGCCGAGGAGCGGGACCGCGAGCTGCTTGACGTGCGTCTCGCGCGTGAGCGCGAGGACGCCCTTGAACAGCTCCAGCAGGAGCTCGCCGTACCTCCGCTCGAACGACAGCCGCGACGCTTCCGGCGAGCGCCCGGGCGCGACGAGCGGCTCGAGCGCCCAGGTCTGGATGTCGTACCAGCCCGAGGCCGCGGTGGGGCGGAGGTCCACGCTGCCGTCGCGGATGCGCGCCGCGAGCTCGCCGATCAGGTCGAACCCCTCGGGGATGGACCTGTCGCCGAGGAGCCTCACCGTCAGATCGGCCTCGACGGAGCGCGACGGCGGGAAGATCGCGTGCGCGCGCCCCACCTCGACCTGGCCGCGATCGAGCGAGCGCAGCACGGACGTCAGATCGGGGGTCGCCAGCGCCCCCGTGAGCCGCGACGCGAGGGCGAGCACCGCCTCGTACGTGGTCCGCGCGGCGGCCTCTTCGCGGAGGACGCGGGCGAGCGCCTCGATCTGGCCGGGATCGCGCAGCGGCGCCTGGAGCAGCCGGTCCTGCTGGAAGACGCGCCGGAGCGGCTCGCTCCACGTGTAGATCCCGAGCGGCTTCGAGCGGAGCTCGTCGGCGAGGAACTCGTCGGTGAGGCGCGCGACGTCGGCCGCGAGCGCGGGCGGCGCCGCCCTGGCGACCCCGCCGAGCCGCGCCGCGGAGAGCAGCAGCGCGGCCGGGACCGCGGGCGAGCCGTGGGCCAGCGACGCGAGCCATGTCTCGAGCAGGTACGCCTTGCCGCGCAGCCGCCCGGCGCCGTGCTGGGCGGCGAGCTCGACCGCCGCGATCAGGCCATCGTCGAACTGCTTGGCCTTCTGGGCGAGCATCGCGGTCGAGACCATCCTCGACGGGGGCCGCGCCGCCCGGAGCGTGGGGAAGATCTCGGGCTCGCCTTCCTCGGCCTCGTACTCGGCCGGGACGGAGAGGCAGAGCGCCTGACACGAGAGATCCGCCTCGACCCGGTACCCCTGGACCCTCCAGGTGCGCGTCCTCGAAGGCGCGAACGGCGCTGTCGCCTCGGGGCGGCTCGGGGCATCCGTCGCTGCCGCAGAGGGGGGCACGGGCGGCTCCGCCGCGTCGCCGCGCGGGAGCGTCGCTTCCGTCGGGGCCTGAGGACCACGCCTTCGCCTGAGCCAGTCGAGCAGCCCCATACGCCTCGCGAGGGAGTATGACCGCGAGGCCACCCCGGGGCGACGCGGAGCGCGCCAGCGCGGCCGCGCACGCAACCACGAGGAGGGGACTTCGAGAGATCCGGAGAAGGACGGCTTGTGTCCGGGTCGGAGCGCGCCGTTTGCCCTTTCAGCGGCGGGCGGCGAGGTGCCTTTGCCGAGGGGCAGCCCGGGGCGCGCTCAGACGTCGATGATCTTGCCTGGGTTCATGATGTTCAGCGGGTCGAGCGCGCGCTTGATCGACCGCATGATCGCGAGCTCCTCGGCCGAGCGCGAGTAGGGCAGGTAATCCTTCTTGAGCAGGCCGATCCCGTGCTCGGCGGAGATGCTGCCGCGGTACTTCTTCACGAGCGAGAAGATGGCGTGATCCGCATCGTGGGTGCGCTGCAGGAACTCCTCCCGGGTGAGGCTGTCGGGCTTCATCACGTTGATATGGAGGTTGCCGTCGCCGATGTGACCGAAGAGGGCGATCTCCCACCCTGGATAGCGGGCCTCGAAGAGGCTCTCCAGCTCGGAGCAGAAGCCCTCGAGCTCCTGGATGGGGAGCGACACGTCGTTCTTGTGCGGCAGCCCGGTCGCCGACAGGCTCTCGCTGATCCCCTCGCGCAGGGTCCAGAGCTCGGCGGCCTGCGTCGAGTGCTGCGCGAGCGTGCCGTCGGTGACCAGCCCGCGCTCGAACAGCGAGGTGATCCAGGCGTCGAGCGCCTCGGGTTCGCCGCGCTCGACCTCGATGAGCACGTAGTAGTCCGACGGCGCGGAGAGCGGCATGCGCACGTTCCGGTGCCGGCGCAGGCGCGCCTGGCACTTCTCCGTGAAGAACTCGTAGGCCATCACCACGAACGGCCCCATGCGGGCCTCGCGGAACAGCGCGAGCACGCCGGCGAGGTCCGGCACCGCGAAGAGGAACACGTTGAGCTCCTCGGGCACGCGCGTGAGCTTGAGCGTCGCCTCGGTGATGATCCCGAGCGTGCCCTCGCTGCCGATGAAGAGCTGGCGCAGGTCGATCCCCGTGTTGTTCTTCTCGAGGGCGCCGTTCAGGTCGAGCACCGCGCCGCTCGCGGTCACGACCGTGAGGCCGAGCACCCACTGCCGCGTGAGGCCGTAGCGGATGACCTTCACGCCGCCGGCGTTCGTGGCGATGTTGCCGCCCACCTGGCTCGACCCCTTCGAGGCGAAGTCGACCGGCCACGTGAGGCCGAGCGGCGCGACGTGCTGGTGCACCGCCTCGGTCACCGCGCCTGCCTCGACGCGCACGGTCGCGCCGAGCACGTCGACGGGGCCCATCTTGCGCATCCGCTCGAGCGAGACGACGAGCTCGCCCTTCGCCGCCACGGCGCCGGCAGCGAGCCCGGTGCGCCCGCCCGAGGGCACGACCGGGACGCGGTGCTCGGAGCAGAGGCGGAGGAGGCGGGAGACCTCGTCCGTCGAGCGCGGGAGCGCGATCGCCGAGGGCCTCGGCTCGTGGACCTTGGTCCAGTCGCGGCCGAACGTCGCGAGATCGGCGGCGTCGGTCGAGAGGAGATCCGCGGGGAGCTCGCGCGCGAGGGCCGCGAGGAAGTCGCCGGGGAGGCCGGGAAGTGGGCTCATGGCCGGCTCGGTACTGCGGCGTCGCGGCGAGGGCAAGCGGCCTGCGCGGGTCAGCCGTCGCGCGGGATCTCGCCGCGGAAGTGCGCGCCGACCAGCTGCACGGCCGCGCCGACCCCGCGCAGGGCGGAGACGAGCGCGTCGTCGTCCTCGACGGTGACGAGGAGCGCCCCGGGCTCGCGCGGGGCGTGCGGGCGAAGGGCGTCGAGGAGGGGAGCGGCGAGCCCGGGCGCGGCGACGCGGAACGGAAACGCGCCGGGGAGGAAAGCGTCGAAGCTGGCAAACCCTAGCGGCGGCGCGTCCGGCGCCGCTGGGTCGACCAGGCAGAGGAGCACGAGGCCGCCGCGGCCGCGGGCCTCGGCGACCTGGCCCGGCAGCAGGGCGAACGCCGCCTCCAGCGCGGCGTCGTCGGACGGCTGCGCCGGGCGGGCGACCACCGGGCGGGATGGGCGCGGGAGGCGAGCCACGGCATCCCAGGCGAGCTGGAACGTGGTCATCGTGTAGGCGTGCTCCATGCCGACGCTCCGGTAGAGCCGCACGGCAGCGGTGTTGTCCGGCTTCACGTTGAGGCACCAGCGCGTGCAGCCGCGGCCGTGGAGGTGCGCGGCGATCGCTTGCATGACCGCACCCCCGACGCCCCGGCCGCGGTGGGGCGGCGCGACAACGACGTGGCGCACGTAGCCGATCCCGCGCAGCGGCTGGACATAGGCGTAGGCCACCACCTCGCCGCGCGCCGCGCCGCGCGCCTCCTCGAGGAAGAGCGTGTCCCTGGCCATGGCGCCCTCCCAGCGGTCGCGAGGCAGGACGGGATTGCCCGTGTCGAGCTCCACGAAGAGCCGGGCGAAGTGCTCGTAGTCGTCTGGAACGGCAGGGCGCGCGACGAGGCGGGACATGGCGCGAGCTTACCTTCGGGCGAACCGCCCGTCCCGCGGGCGCAAGCACCTCGCGGGCGCGAGCGTTGCGGCGCCGCGCCCGACAGGGCACCGTGACGGAGGGATGGACAGGGCACATGGCGGGTGGATCCTCGAGGGCCGCGCGGCGCCGCTCGCGGCGCTCGCGCTCGCGCTGGCCGCATGCGAAGGCGCGACCAGCGGGGCGCCGCGCGCGGGCCAAACCGGCGGCGCAGGCGGCGCAGGCGCAGGCGCGGGCGCGGGCGAGGAGGCGGACGCCGGCGAGGGAGGCGGTGACGCTTCCGTCGACGCCCCGACGGGCAGCAGCGCCCCGACGGGCAGCGGCGCCCCGACGAGCAGCGGCGCCCCGACGGGCAGCGGCGCTTCCGGCGGGGGCGGCGCCGGAGGGCAAGGCGGCGACGGAGGCGCCGGCGGCGCGCTGACCTGGGAGCCGGTCGAGACGGAGTGGTGCTCGGCAGGGTGGAGCGGCCTGGACGATCACACCTGCTTCCATGTGCCGGAGACGGCCGCGCGCGGCGCGCCGATCCTCCTCGTGCTGCACGGGGCCATGGCGCCCGACTCGCTGCCCGGGGGACTGCAGGCGATCGCCGCGGAGGCCGCCAGGGCGCTCGGGGTCGTCGCCGTGTTCCCGCGCGGAAGGCCGGGACTCTGCACCTGGGATCCGTCCGTGGAGACCCACCTCTGCTGGCCGACGCGCCGCGAGACCGTCGACGCCGCGGCGCCCGCCCTCATCGAGGAGTGGATGCGCGCCGAGGCGCTGCTGGCGCGGATCCTCGGCGGGACGTTCGGCAGGCGCTATGTCATGGGCTTCTCCAACGGGGGCTATTTCGCGAGCTACGTGGCGCTGGAGGGGCTCGTCGACGTCGACGGCGCCGGGCTCGTCGGCGCGGGGCGCATGGTCATCGAAGAGCACCTCTTCTCGCAGGAGAGGCCGCCGATCTACATCGCCGTCGGCGAGCAGGAGCTCGCCTCCACGGTCGCGAGCGCCGAGAACCTCGCCGACGTGCTCACCCAGCACGGCTGGGAGCACGAGCTCGTGGTGCACCCCGGGCGCGGCCACGAGATCCGCGCCGACGACTTCACGGGCGCCTGGCAGACCTGGATCGCCGCGCCCTGAGCGGCCCGGCCTGGCGCGGCGAGGCCAGAGGCGACAGGCACTCAGACCGCAGGCATCGCAGGATGGAAGAGCGCTGCTCCCGGGCGCTCTCGCGTGCACAGACGCAAGAGAGATGGGCTGAGCGCCGCGACAGCGGCGGCTCCAATAGACCGAGAGCGGTGCGCGCACCTGCGCGATTGTCGTCGCCTGGATCACCATGTGCGCGAGGCGGCGCCGGATCGTCGGAGACGCCCTGTCGAGGCGCCCCGCGAAGAGAAGTCGATAGCTCGGGAAAGGCGTGTTTTTGCCGGAGCCGCGGCGTCTTGCGAGTCGCCAGCGGGGCTCCGCTGCGCGGTGAGCGCGCCTGGAAGCGCCTTATCTGCCCAGTGATCCGGCGCGGGTGAACTGGCCGTCGCTCCGGGGCCGGACGCTGTTTAGGAATGTCGGTTTGTCGGTGCCTCGCGCCCGCCGCGAGCGCGCTCGGGCGGCAGCCTCTGCACACCAGCTCTCGGGCATGAGCGCTGCTCTCTGCGACATCCGACTCGCGCGACGGTCCTGCGGATGTCGCAGGCCGTGGAAGGAGGAGAAATGGTTGAGCTGGTGAATAGCAGGTGGATGCATGTTGCGATGGCGATGGCGGCCTTGACGACCGGGTGCGCGGCGGGAGAGGCCGACGCCGACGAGATCGACGCGGACGAGGCCCAGGCCGTGGAGGTCGAGGAGACCTCCCAGGCGCTCTTCGGCAATCGGGACTGCGGCAACTCGTGGAACAACGGCCCGGGCTGGGGCTGGTCCGGCGGCGGCAACTACCCGGGCGGGTGGGGCTCGAAGCCGTTCTGCGGCGGGAACCCCTGGGGCGGCAACAGCTGGAAGCCGTGCGGCAACTCGTACGGCAACTCGTACGGCAACTACGGCAATCCTTACAACTATGGGTATCCCCCGAGCGGCTATGGCCCTTACAGCGGCTATGGTCCTTACAGCGGCGGTGGTCTCTTCAACGGCTATCGCCCCGGCAGCTTCGCCCCCAGCTACGGCTGCAACAACAGGTACTAGCCCGTCGCCCGTCCGGAGCGCGAAGGAGAGAAGCGGCCCCGGACGGCGCGACGAGATCTCGGGACGACGAGGCAGAGCCGCGGCGCGCTCGGTAGCTGACCCGCGGCGCGCCTGAGACGCCTCTCGGGACCTGGTCGCCAGGAGCTCGTGGCAGAAGCACGGCTCCTGGCGGCCGGGCGACCCGGGGCCAGCTCCGGCTCGCCTCGGCCGCCCTGACGCTACGTTCCAGGGCTCCCCACGTGATGCATTTTGGGACAACCCCTGCCTGGAAAACCTACATCGGTCCGGTCGCCCGAGAGCTGCCCAGCTCGCCACACACCTTGGCGCAGATTGAGCGCCGCTGCGCCGCGTCTGCGCCGCGTCAACGGCGGTAAGGCGCACCCCCCGCGCGGCGCCGCGCCAGGCCGAGCGCCTCGTGGATTGGCGCCCGATAGCGCCCGCTCACATTACGGATCGCTTCTTGCTTTTACCGCGTTGCGCGCTGATGCGCCGCCTGCCCGAGACCCCGGCAGGCGTCTTCGAGGAATTCCCCCCATGATGCGCTTTGCGACCCCCGTCTCGCGTTACATGACCTGCGAAGTCATCACGGCGCCCGACACGACGCCGCTGCCCGAGGTGCATCGCTCGCTCGGCGAGCACGCGATCTCCTGCGTTCCCATCGTCGACGCGGCGTCGCGCGCGATCGGCGTGCTCTCCCGCACCGACCTGCTGCGGCTCGGTCGGTTCGAGACGAAGACGAACAGCCGCGGGATGCTGCTGACCTTGCCCGACGTCCCGGCGCGCGACGTGCTGCGCCCGGGGATCATCACGGTGGGGCGCACGACGCTGGTCGTGCAGGCGGCGAGCGTGCTGCTGAAGCACCGCATCCACCGGGTGTTCGTCCGCGAGGGCGACAGCTTGACCGGGGTCTTCAGCACGAAGGATCTCCTCCTCGCCCTCGTCGAGGCGCGGGACGCGACCCCGATCGCCGAGCTCATGTCGGCCCCCGCGTACACGATCCCGCTCGACGCGCCGCTCGCGCTCGCCGCCGATCGGCTGACGACAGCGCAGGTGAGCGGGCTCGTGGTGGTGGACCCGGACGGCTGGCCGGTGGGGATGTTCACCCAGACAGAGGCGCTGCTCGCGCACGGCGTGCTCTCCGATTCGCCGGTCGAGGACGTGATGAGCCCCGCCATGGTCTGTCTCGATGTCCGCACGCCGCTCCACCGGGCCGCGGCCGCGGCGCACGCGGCGCAGGCGCGGCGCGTGCTCGTGGTGCAGGGGCGACGGCTCCGCGGCGTGCTGACCGGCCTCGACTTCGCGCGCGCCGTCGCCGGGACGGGCGTGATCCCCGTGGCCGCGAGGTCCAAGGCCGGGTAGCGCCAGCGCGGCTCACCGCGCGGCGCGGGTCGCCATGCGCCCGACCACCGCGTCGGGGTCGGCGGCCAGCCGCGCGGCGAGCGCGCGGGCGGCGGCCGGCGAGGCGGAGGCGAGCCCCTGGATCGCGCCGAGCCGCGCGCGCCGGGGCAGGCGCGGGTCCGCGGCGAGCGCCTGGAGCTCCGCGAGCGCCGGCGCGGAGGGCGTGGCGGCGCGGCCGGCCGCGGCGAGGGCGCGCGCCCTCGCCTGCACGGGCGCCGCCGGATCGCGGCCGACGGCGAGCAGCTGGTCGGCATCCGCGACGCCGGCCGCGCGGAGCAACGCGAAGAAGTCCGCGCCGGCCGCCGCGCTCTGCCCACAGAAGTGCCCCTCGAGCAGGGTCGCGGCGCGCGGCGGGAGCGCTACCGTCCAGGCGCGATCGCCCGGCGCCGCGCCGCGGCCGGCCAGATCGCGGCCGGCCTGGGCCATGTCGCGGCCAGCCGGGGCCGGGGCGCGCGCGCCGCCCGCCGGCGTGCCCGGGTCGTCGGGGAGCGGGTCCGCAGCGCCGCCGCCGTCCTCGACGATCCCGCGGTAGAACGCGCTCGCCTGCACGATCGTCGTCTGCTGCGGCGTCATCTTGCCCGAGAGATCTCCCCCGGTCGGGAACATGACGTTGCTGTAATCGGGGCAGCGCGCCTCCAGCGCCAGCACGTCGTCGCACCGCGCTGTGTCGTCGAGCGGGTCGGCGAAGCCGGGCTCGAGCTCGGTGGTGTGGAACAGCCCGGCCAGATGGCCCAGCTCGTGGCGCAGGATGACCGTGTCGGCGTCGGGTTGCTCGTAGAGCGCGACCACGATGCCGCTGAGATGAGTGCCGTGCTCCACGGCGACGGAGGGCACGGCCGGCGTCACGCCGGCAGCGAGCTCGAGCCTGCCGCCGAGCTGTGACACAGCGATCACGTTGAGCGCGGGCCTGCCGGCGGCGCCAGCCGTCTGCTCGAGCACGATGGGCAGCAGCTCCTCGTCGATGACGTCCCACTCCGGTCCGAGGTGATGGACCGTGATGTTGCCGACGCTGAGGCCCACGAACCCCTGGTACGCCGTGCGCAGCGCGCTCTTCATGTACTCCTCGGAGAGCGCGCGTCCGGCGATGAAGGCGTTGATATCGATCTTCCCGCCGTGAAAGCGCCCGTCGAGCGTCTGGCGGCGCCACACCGAGAGGCGCGCCGGCCCCGCCGGGACGCCGAAGCCGCCGTCACCCACCGTGATCCAGTACGTGCCTGGCACAAATGGCACGGCTGCTGCCGCGCCCGTCTGGGGGACGGCCGCTGCGCCGATACCCTGGTTGTAGAAGGTGCCCATGGTGCCGGGGATCGAGTAGTCCGTCGCGAACGTCCTGCCGCCGGGGCCAGAGATCTCCGCGATCCCGATCGGATCGAAGCTCGGCCGCGAGGTCATGAGCTGCGCGATCGCCGTGAAGCCGAGGGTGCCTGGCGGGATATCCACCGGGATGGGGACGCCGATGGCGACCTCGCCGAGATCCTCCTCGACGAGGGGCGGAATCGGCGGCGCGCCGCCCTCGCCGATCTCGCCGCCTTGACCGGAGCTCGACGCGTCCCGTGGGGCGGAGCTCGTGCTCCCGCCGGTCTCGTCGAAGCCCCCGGCGCCGTCGCGCGGCTCGAACCCGTCGATCACCACCTTGCCGCCGCAGGCGCTGGCGTCGAGCGCGGCGAGCGCGGCGAGCACGCCCGCGGCGAGCAGCCCCCCGCGGCGCGCCGGCGTCGCCCTGCGTTCACCCTCGGGTGTCCCGTCGCGGCGGGACGGGCGTGCGGCGCTCGGTGCGGGTGCAAGCGGCTCTGTCATAAGCATGCTCCTTACAGGAGGTGAGGGCTACCCCTCACCGCGCGCGCAGTATGATCGCGTCCCTGCGCGAAGTCACGCGCCGCGCACGCTCTTCACCGCCCCGTCGCGCGCGAGGGCGGGAGTGACGCGGGAGTGACGCTCATTCCACCTGCTTGACGCGCATTACCACCCGTCCCGGGGACGCGTCCGTCGCGCCCTCGAAGCGCTCGAATAGGACCACGAAGCGCGACTGGCCGTCAGCGCTCTGGATGAGCCACGCGGAGTCCTTCGCTGGCGCGGGGGGGCTCGATCCAGGCTCGATCCAGCGCCCGGTGAAGGCGGTCGCGACGTGATCGCCGCGGTAGCGGACGGCGGGATCGGTGAGGTCCGCGTGCTCGGCCGCGTCGAACCGCGCTGCCTCCGACTCGGCGGTGCGCTCCTTGACGTCGGCGAGCGACTCGGACCTTGTCTCGGCTTCCTGGAGGTCGGCGCCGCGCGTGGTCCCGGGGCCGCCCAGCTCGCCGTTGACGCTGACGAGCGATCTGCGGAAGCAGACGTGCCACTCGGTCGACTCGCTCGCCTCGGCGGGCGTGAGCATCAGCTGTCGGTTGCCCGCGAGGTCGAGGCAGGCGCTCGGCGCGCTCTCGTCGGCGTCGAGGCCGCCCGCGGTGGCGTCGAGGTTCTCGATGTCGACGGTCTCACCGGGGCCGTCGGGGAGCACCTCGGCGACCCGGAGCTGGTAGAGCCCCGTGACCGGCGCCCCCTCCACCTCTCCGTAGAAGGAGAGGATCTGGAGCTTCCAGTAGCGGCCCTCGTGCTCGATGGCGTGGACGTGATAGCGGCTGAAGGCGACGTGCTGCTCGCCGTCGTAGGCGTACCACTGCGTGAAGGCGCCGCCGGCCTCGTCCTTGAGGAGGAAGGGCGTGTTCGGCAGCTGGCCCGCCCGGTAGTCCTCGAGGCTGATCGGCAGCGCGCCGCCGTCGCCGGGGCCGCTGAGTCCGCTGTTGGTGAGGACATCATATCCGGAGAGCGCGAGATCCCAGTCCGTGGACGCCGAGCCGTCGTCGGCCGGGGTGACGATCTCGGGCGTGGCGAGCCGGAGGAAGACGCGGCCGGAGGCCGGCACATCGACCTCGAGGAGCGCGCCGTCCTCGGTGGTCGGATCGCCCCCGCTCGAGCTCTCTTTGCCAACGTCATCGCTGCACCCCGGGGTGAGCAGGAGAAGCGCTGCGGTGATTGACCATCTTGTCATGAGTCCTCCCACGGTAGCTCGGCGGCGACGCCGAGGTAAACGGTGCGCCCCTCGAGGGGCCGGTGATCGCCGTGGCGGTCAGGATCCTTCTGCGCGCCGAGCAGGTTGCGGACGCCCACGTAGGCCTGCGAGGAAGGCCAGAGCGGGCGCGCGAGCCGCGCGTCGAGCGTGGTGAAGCCGGGCGCGCGCAGGCCCTCCTGGATGAAGGCGCCGCTGATGGTCCGGAGCCTGGTGACGAGCTCGAGCTGGAAGGGCAGGTCGGCGCGGAGCGCCGCCTGCGCCGTGTGCGGCGGCTTGCTGGAGAGCGGCTTCCCGGGCTCGGTCGTGTCGTCGCTCGTCCACAGGTAGGCATAGCCGGCCTCGGCGCGGAGCCACGCTGTCGCCTGGAACGTCGCCGAGAGCTCGATCCCCGCGGTCCGCGCCCTGGCGATGTTCATGTAGGTATACGTGTCGACGTCGGGTTGCGGGTCAGGTTGCGTATCGTCGTCGGGTTGCGTGTCGTCGTCGGCGGAGGAGCGGATGGGCGTCGGGTTGATATCGATGAGGCCATCGACCCAGTTCGAGAAGGCGCCTCCCCGCAGGGTGAGGCCCTCTGTCGGGATCCACGTGACGTCGCCGTTCACGCCCCAGGACTTCTCCGGGGCGAGATGGGGGTTGCCCTTGAGGATGTAGCCGAGGCTCGAGTGGTCGAACGAGAAGCCGAGCTCCTTCGCGCTGGGCGCGCGGAAGCCCCGCCCGCCGGAGATGCGCAGGGTGAGCGACGGCGCGGGCCGGTAGGCGAGGGCGAGGCGCGGGGCGATGACGCCGCCGCTGTAGCGCGGCAAGTACTCGCCGCGGACGCCGGGCATGAGGGTGAGGCGGTCGGTGAGCTTCCACGCGAGCTGGCCGTAGAGCGCGGCGCTGCCGAGCTCGGTGTCGGGCACCTCGTCGACGGCGCTGTCGGAGGTGCCCGAGGTGGAGATCGCGGTGGTCTTGTGCTCCTGGGTGAGCGACTCGACCTCGGCGCGCGCGCCGGCGACCCAGGTGAGCTGGCCCTGGGCGATGGTGGCGATCGCCTCGTAGCTCTGCAGGGTCCCCGAGCGCTCGCGCAGCTCCGCGGCGTCCGAGCCGCGCAGATCGCGGCCGCTCGTGCGGAAGGCCCATTGTCGGCCGGCGGCGAGGCGCAGGTTGGAGCCTCCGCCGAGGTCGAGCGTCTCGGTGAGGTGCAGGGTGACGCGGTCGGTGACCTCGGGGACGTCGTAGATGTAGGGGCGGAGGCCTGGCAGCGTTGGTGGCTGCTCGATGCCGTCCTGCTCGTCGTGGATCCAGCGGGCGCGGAGGCGCACGTCGATGCCGCGGCCGAGCGCGGCGCCGGCGCGCAGGCCGACGAGGTGCTGCGCGCGCTCGGGGAGCGTGGTGGCGGCGCTGTCGTCGACGAGGGAGAGGCTGTCCTCCCGCTGGAACGAGGCGTCCGCGCTGGCCCAGGCGGCCTCGCCGCGGTAGGCGCCGGCTCCCTGGACGAGGAGGCCGGCGCGGCTGCGGCCCTCGAGGCGGCCGCGGCCGCTGAAGCCCGGGTGGGCGGGGGGCGCGGAGAGGACGTTGACGACGCCGCCGATGGCGCTCGCGCCGTAGAGCGAGCTCGTCGGTCCGGTGACGAGCTCGATGCGGGAGACATCGCTGAGCGGGAGGGAGGAGAGGTCGATGGCGCCGCCGGCGTCGCCGATGACGCGCTCGCCGTCCTCGAGGACGAGGACGCGGTCGAGGTCGAAGCCCTGGATCTGGATGGCGCTCGGGCTGCCGAGCGAGCCGTAGGCGCTCGGGTTCACCTGGACGCCGAGCTCGCCGTCGAGGGCCTCGCCGACGTTGGTGGCGCCGCGGCGCTCGGCCTCCTCGCGGGTGATGACGCGCGTGCGCACCGTGGCGCGCTGGCTGCTCTCGGGGGTGCGGGTGCCGGTGACGACGACCTCGAGCGGAGGGGGCGGGGAGGGAGAGGGGGGCGGCGCGGCGTGGGAGGGGGTGGGCGGCGCGGGCGGCGTGGGGTGGGGCGGCGCGGATCGCGCAGGCTCCGGCTCCGCCGGCGGCGCAGGCTGTGGGGGCTGAGGCTGCGCGGGCTGCGCGAGCGCAGGGTGCCAAGGGGCGGCCGAGAGGAGCGCCGGGAGAAGGCAGAAGGCGAGCTGCGCGGCGCGTGTCAGGCGCCGGCTTCGGTGCACGGTCCTCCCGGGGACATGAGAACAGCAGGCTCGGAGCGCGGAAGAAGGAGCATGGGGAGAGCTCAGGCCCGTGTGGCGCAAGGTAGGTGGCGCGGGTGCATGGTCGCCCGGTTCACGGCGGCCGTCCAGCGGTTCGGGGCGAGCGATCACATCGATGGTGCGCGCCCGCGGTAGCGGGGCACGGGGCGCTCGGAGGGCAGGGTGGGGCACGCGAAGGGGCGGGGAGCAAGGGCCCGCGAAAGGCAGCGCAGGACCTCGAGAGGTGCGGAGGAGGGCCCGGAGGAGGGAGCTCCGTGCCGGGCGAACGGCCGACGACGAGCTCACGAGCACCTGGTCGGCCCCCTTGCGCCCCTTGCGGTGCGCCTCGACGGCTCCAGGTGGTCTGGAGAAGCCGGAACAGCCCGAGGAGGTGCTCATGAAGAAGGACGAGAAGGCGACGGAGGAACAAGGGGCAGCGGCGCCCAAGAGCGCGTCCCCGCAGGATCGGCAGGGCGGCGGCGAGCAACACCGGCACGTCCCAGGGGATCCGGTCGAGGGCCACGAGGCCAGGTCGGACAAGGAGCCGGAAGAGAAGGTGGACGAGACCGTGGAAGACTCGTTCCCCGCGAGCGACGCCCCCGCCTGGACGCCGGCCAAGAGCGGCGAGGCCGACTAGGCCCGCCGAGATCGAGGCGACGACAGGCAGCGAGGGTCGCTACCCCCCGAAGCCCGCCGCGACGAGCCGCCGAACCGGGCGCGGCTCCGCTCGGCGGGCCTCGCGGGCGACGCGGAGGGAGCGGATGATGGAGCGGACGGAGCTGGTAGGGCTTGCATTGCTCGACGACGGCGGGTAGGTTCCCGCGCCGCATCGCCGGTCCCCATCGTCTAGCCCGGCCCAGGACTCAGCCCTTTCAAGGCTGCTACGCGGGTTCGAATCCCGCTGGGGACGCAATTCTTGAGTAATTCCCACTAGTTGGCGATGCTTCAAGCGCCGGCCAGCAGCGTGGGTGGATGCCATCCTGATGGCGGCAACCCTACTGGGCCTCAGGATCGCCGAGCGCTCCTTCTCCGGATTCAGGACCGAGTCGTTCTACCTCGCTCCAGAGCGCATCGAGATCGAGCGTGAGCCCCTCGAGGCCGGGCACGCCGTCGACGATCCCGTCCGCCGCCGAGCGCGCATGCACGTAGCGGCGATCGGTCCCGAGTTCGAGGAACTCGAGCGTTCTTTCCTGCGGGTCGATGATCCAATACCAGCGCACCCCGAAAGACGCGTACTCGTGCAGTTTGTCGACACGATCGCGGCGTGCATCACGCGGGGTAGGAGAGACCACCTCGACCATGACGTCGGGCGGAGCGCTGATTGTTCCGCGCCGAGGCGGCTTCCGACTCCCGGGCATGTACGCAGAGGCGTCGGGCTTCCGGCCAGAGACAGCGCTCACCGCGTACTTCGCTTCGGACCCCAGCACGAGCCCGCCCTGCGGGATGAGCCAGGCCCCGAGGACCCTGACCACCCAGGCCACGATGACTTCGTGAATGGCGTCCGGCACCTCTTCCTCCACGATCCGTCCATCGACGAGCTCGCCCGGCTCATCTTCCGGCAAACTGATCCAGTGGGCGAAAGTGACCCTCCGCTCGACCGCGGCCTCGGTGCGTGCGCTGTCGCTGATCACATCAGCATGATAGCACGACGTTGCCGCGTGTCGTCGTGCTGTGCGGGTTCCTCGAGGTGTTCCAGGCTCGCCCTCGCGTCCGCTGCCGCGCCTGGCGCTGTGATCAGCGGGCTGCCCTCGCGATGAGCATCGCCATGAGCGAGCGCTCTGCGGTGAGCGCGCCCATCGGTGGGGAGCTCGGCGGATGTGTCGCGGCAGGCGGCCTGCGGGCTTCCTCCCGCGGGCGTTTCACCTGCACGTCCTGGAATGCTCGAGGGGAAACTGCACGCTGACAGGCTCGGCTGCGGGGCAGGAAGCAGGCGGGCGAGTCGCCACCTTCAAGGCGGAGCGGTTCCTTGACCCGTCGAGGCGCCTGAGGATACATGCTACCCGGGGTGTTGCTGCATCCGCGCCCGGTACGTTTTCTGTTCAGTGAGCTTGTGTGTCAGCGCAAGAAGCTTGATAGAGACCCCCGCTCGGCGACGGCCAGAATCGCACCGTCTGGTATTTGTTTGACAACGAGACGGTCGTCTTGTTGTCAACGCCATCCCGGAGCTAAGCGCTTGCTGGCCGTCAGCGAGTGAGGAGTATTGTGTTCGGTTATACACAGTGAGATTCGCATGTGGTTCGAGAGGCGCACGTTCAATCCGGAGCACCTCTGCTTCCATGAGGCACTACAGTTCTTTGCCAGCTACTTCGGCTCCGTCACCCTCTGCCGTTTTCCGATCGAAGAGGACGGGATCATTATCAAGACACCCGGATGCGACCAGGTAGTCACGCTGCACGGGGCCGCAGAGATGATCGGCTTTTTAACGGGGAACAGTCCGCAGCCGACATCCCTGGCTTACTCTCTTGCCCCGACGCCGATCCATCTTCCGGGTGATCCTCCAGAGAGAACGGGTGAGTTGCCAGCCAACAGGATTGGGCCCACTCTTTGCGTTTACCTGCTAGCGGGACTTTCGCAAAAAAGCAGGCTTTGCCACCGCATCCATCGTCAATTCGGCCCAGTTCTGCACGAGGTCATTCGCATGAACGAACTCCGAATTTCACTATCACTGAAACGCCGTCGGATGGCCGCCCGCTTGACGCAGCACGCTCCATCCAGCCTCTGTTCCAAGCCGGATTTCGTTCCTGTAGCTAGTTGGCGCCGTTTTAGGCTCAAAAAGAGCGACGAATAGCTCGATCCGGGGCCTGTTTTGCGAAAGTAGGGCTAGGCTATGCTTTCGAGCGTCACCACGCATCGATCAAGAATAAGCAGCCCAAGAAACCTGATGGCAAGGACGACCTTCAAAGCTGGGATAAAGATCTCCAGTTCTTTCGCCATATCAGGAACGGGTGCTTTCATGGCAACAGATTTCAGATCTGGAAACATCAGGTTGCGCGCAATCCGCCGCCACACACGGGATGGCCTCGCTCTAACGTTCCGGAGTGGCGCAACCATATCATCATGATCGACGACTCGTCCGGGACCGACCAGATCGTCGATGAGCATGGTGCCGAGCTGAACGGGCGGAAGGTGATAGGCGAATACCTGTACGTTCCTGATGTGCTTTCGCTTCTCTACGACATGGGGAACCGCATCGCCGAAGTGTTGAAGCCGTAAAGAAGCAATGTGCTCGTCTCAGCACCCGGGTGCGCTCGGCGGCGAGGTCGATGACGCCGGCGGCGTCCGCACCCATCACCTCGCCGCCAGCATGCGGACCCCTACGTGATTCCTGCGGATCTCGACGCGTTTCCAGGGTTCGAATCCCGCTGGGGACGCTCCGCTTTCTGTAAGCATTTCCGCGCAGTAGGCCCCAGGTGGCCGGTCCCTCGGACGAACCAGGAGCGCGGCAGGAAGCGGCGGGAAGGGCTCCCCCACGGGATGCATGAGGTTCTCGGCCTCGCGCACGTAGCCCATGGTCGTTGCGATGTCATCGTGGCCGGCGCGGCGCATGCTCTACCAGCGTGTCACCTCGTGGCGGAGGACGCGGACGGAACCGCAGCCCTTCTGTCAGCGCCAGCGCGCTGGGCTACTGGGCTAGGTTGTAGGCGTCACTCGACGCGTCCTCGCACCGAGCGGAGCGCTTCCCATGAGCACGTCGGGCGACCCTTGCGCCCCTGAGTATCGCGGTCGAGCGAGTGCACAGCGGGAGGTGTGCATGCCATCGTGGGAAAGGAACTGATCTTCCCGTCGGCATGCCTGCTTCTTCACCATTACCCTGCATCATGTAAGCGCATCTGCATGCGTTGTCCTGGCCGCGCTTCTGGCCCGCTGCCGGGCCTCGCGCAGCATACGCCGCTCGCCAGCGGTGCACAGCGCTCACCGCTGCGCGGCACCCGAACCCGCGTCACACCGGCGGCTGACGGACGACAGATACATCCACGGCCACGAGGTGCGCCTGACTGATCCCAACCCCTCCCGTTCGATGGCTCCGAGCTCATCGAGTGGGGCTGCGCCCAGCTCACATCGCGGTGACGAACCGGCTGCACCACGATGCGCGCCGGCTGGCGCGCCATGGCTTCCACAAGGCGGACAGCAAGCCGTGGCAGCCGCTCGACACCTCGCTCCGGCGGCGGCTACCGCACGAGGACACCTACGCTGACGACAGCCACGGGGTGCGGCTGATCGGCGGCCTGATGTGCCTCGGGCCGGAGCAGCGCTGCGCTGTCGCCGTCCTGCTCGATCAGGCGCTGTGCGGCCTGCTGAGCGACGAGGGGATCATCAGCGTGCCGCGGTACGAGGTGCGTCCTCTCGGGTGAGCCCACCCCCCTCCACCTTCGACGTCGCGAAGATCCCGCGCGCGCCCGCCCGGGCGAGCGCGTAAGCGATCCCGCCCTGCAGCGTGCCCCGCGTGGCGATGCCTTGCAGATCCACGCCGAGGCTGACCATGGTCTGGGCGACCTCCGCGCGGATCCCGGTGAGCACCACCTCGGCGCCGAGCAGCCGCGCTCCTTGCGCCACGCGGAGGAGAGCGTCCGCCACCTTCGTGTCGACGACCTTCACCCCCGTGACGTCGATGATCGCGACCGTCGCGCCCGACGACGAGAGCCCTCCCAGCAGGGTGTCCATCACCTGCCCCGCGCGCCTCGTGTCCAGCACGCCGATGAGCGGCATCACCACCACCTGATCGGTGATCGGGATGAGCGGCGTCGACAGCTCGGCGATCGCGGCGGCCTGAAGGCGGATGAGCTCCTGCTGCTGCTCCGAGCGCAGCAGCTCCGCCTCCTTGCGCGCCGTGACATCGGTGTTGATCTCCATGACCAGGGCCTGCGCTTCGCCCGGGTCCGGCTGAGCGACCCACCGGCTCTCGACGACGACGGTCCCGCCGTCGCGCCGGGTGTGCTCGAGCTCCCCCTGCCAGTGGGCGTCCGCGCGCAGCGCCGCGTCGATCTCGGAGAGCGCTGCAGGGAACCGCGTGCGCAGGAGCTCGTGGGATCGCGCGCCGATCGCCTCGGCGGCGGCGTAGCCGTACATCCGCTCTGCTCCCCGGTTCCAGTACGTGATCGTGCCGTCGAACCGCCGGAGGACGATCGCGTCGTGCGCGAGATCGAGCAGCTGCGCTTGCCGCCTGAGCAAGGCGGTTTGCCGATCTCGCTCCTTCTCGGCCGCCTTGCGCGCGGTGATATCGTTGTTGATCTCGAACACCGTCTCAGGGCTGCCGCTCGGGCCCCGCCGGAGCACCCATCTGCTCGAGACGATGACGACGCCGCGAGGCGTCGAGTGCTCGAGGTCTCCTTCCCAGTGGCCGTCCTCCAGCAAGGACCGCTCGATAGCGGGCAGCGGCGCGGGGAAGACGGTGCGGAGGAGCTCATGGGAGGCGCGCCCCACCGCGTCCTCCTTGCGGATGCCGTACATCCGCTCTGCGCCCTCGTTCCAGTACGTGATCATCCCATCGAGGCGCCGGACGAGGATGGCGTCGTGCGCCACGTCGAGCAGCTCCACGCGCTCCCTGAGCGCCTCGATCTCTCGCGCGCGCTCGGCTTCCGCCCCGGAAGCCGCGACCGGCGACCGCTCCGGCTCGCCCGTGCCCTGCTGTGAGGCGGCGAGCTCGGCCGTTCCCGTGCCGCCGGGTGCCCTGGTGCTGCTGGTCATTGTCCCTCTCCCTCCCGCCACGCCCACAGGGACCTCCAGCGCGGAGCCGGAGCTACCCATGGCCGCGCCACGCTAGTCCTCGGCCAAGTAGCCTGTCAAGCTGGACTGCCCTCACGAGCGACAAGCGGCATCTCGGCGACAAGCGGCATCTCGCCTCGCCGAGAGCGCTGCGGCGTGCTGCCGCCAGGGGTGCGGCCAGGCTCAGCGGTCGAGGCGAACTGCGCAGGTGAGGTCGCCGCGGCAGCATAGGCCAGTATGCCTATGCCTGGAGAGGGCGACCTCGGGTATCACAGTCACCCGCATCGCGTGATGCGAGCGCGTGACGCCAGACCGCGGGCTAACGATCTCTACCCATACCAGAAAAAAGGTGGCGACCCATGGTGATCGGACGAACGAGTTTGCCAAAGCAGATCCTGCTGTCAGGAGCGCTCGGCATTGCCTTGTGGGGCTGCAGCAGCGGCGGCGACGGGACCACCAGCGCCGGCGGCGACGGCGGCGGCGATGATACCAGTACGAGTGTCACCTCGGGCAGCGGCACCAGCTCCGCGTCCGGGAGCACGACGGCCTCGTCAGGCGGTGACAGCACCACGGGGAGCGGCACCGGTGGGAGCGGCACCGGTGGGAGCGGCACCGGTGGCACCGGCACCGGCACCGGCGGCGGGGGTACCGGCGGCAGCGCGACCACGGGCGCGGGCGCCGGGGGCGGCGGCACCGGCGGGGGCGGAAGCGTTACCTGCCCGTCGCCCGCGCTGAGGGCTGGCGACACGAACCAGACGGTGACGGTGGGCTCCGCGAGCCGCAGCTATGTCTTGCATGTCCCCGCCGCGTACGACGGCAGCAAGCCCGTGCCTCTCGTCGTGGACTTCCACCCTCTCGGCGGCTCCGGCCCGTCGGAGCGAACGGGCTCGCCGTACCCGGCGCAGACCGACCCGGAGGGGGTGATCATGGCGTTCCCGAGCGGGCTTTCCGGACCCTCGGGCGGCGCCTGGAACGTCGGGCCCTGCTGCGTGGCAGGCACCGACGACGTGGCCTTCGCCAAGGCCCTGGTGGCCCAGGTCCAGGAGACCGCCTGCATCGACCCCAAGCGCATCTATGCCGTCGGCTTCTCCATGGGCGGCGGTATGTCCCACTACCTCGCCTGCCACGCCGCCGACGTGTTCGCGGCGGTCGCGCCCGCCGCCTTCGACCTCCTGCAGGAGAACGTCGGCGACTGCGAGCCGTCGCGCCCCATCACCGTGGTCTCGTTCCGGGGCACCGGGGATCCCATCGTGCCCTATGCCGGCGGATCTTCGTCGGTGGTGCGCGGCATGCCCGTCAACTTCCTTGGCGCGAAGGCGACGTTCGCGAAGTGGGCCGATATCAATGGATGCACCGGCTCGCCCTCGGCCGAGGACGGCCAGGGCTGCTCGACCTACTCGACGTGCGAGGGCGGCGTCGAGGTCGCCCTTTGCACGAAGCAGGGCGGTAGCCACGAGCCCGGCAATGCCGCGGTCGGCTGGCCCGTCCTGAAGCGGCACACCATGCCGTAGACCACGTCCACCGCGCTCAGGGGAGAAGGTGCTCACGCGATTCGCTCGGCAGGATGGGACCTATCAGCAATGACCCCTCGTCCCGGCCATCGACGAGGGCTTCGAACAGCAACCGGGCCTGCAGCGCCATCGGAAGAATCTGCTGCTGATTCATCCCTCTCACCGTGCTTGCGGCTTCCCATGACCAGCGAGCTCGCGCATTGACCGCGGGCGCCCTGATCGTCCATACTGGCGAGTGATCCTTTGCGAGCCGTGCTCCTGCGCGGCCTCGTCCTCACTCGCCTTTTTTATGAAGGTCAGCGGAACCACAATCCTGACGCGGAAGACGCTGATCAGCCGGAGGTTCGGCTCGGAAGCGTGGCGCGTCTTCTTTCGTGACGTGGCGCTGGGCAATCCATGGTTCCGACGGCCGATCACGGGCAGCAGCCTGGTCCCGCTGTCCGAGTTCCTCGCGTTCCACGACGAGCTCGTGCGTCGGTTCTATCCGGACGGCAAGGACGTGCTGTTCGAGCTCGGGGCCGAGTCGGCGCGCTGGGCGCACGTCGACGGTCCGCTGAATCGCTTCGTCCAGGATCCGGAGATCACCTCGCTGGTCGCGGCGATCGCGGACCTCTGGCACCGTTACTTCACCGAGACGGACAGCCGCTCCGAGGCGAACCTGAGCGACTCCGGCGTCGAGTTTCGAGTCCGTGACCTCCCCGCCTGGCACCCGTATCTCGAGCAGTTCGTGATCGGGTACACGAAGGAGATCCTGGAGCTCTATTGCGCGAACCCGATCTGGACGCATCGCCTCACCGGGGAGCGCGGGACGACGTACGGCTATCTGTTCGCCACCGATCCTGCGCCGGTCGCGCCTCCGAGCAGCAAGCGCCCGGGCACCGGGCACGGCCGGCTCCTCCGGCCGCGAAAGGTGCTCACGGCCCGCGAGCTGGAGGTGCTGCGGCTCGTCGGGGCCGGCAAGACCAACCGCGAGATCGCCTTCGTCCTGCGCATCTCGGAGAAGACCGTGCAGCACCACGTCGCCCACGCCTACGACAAGCTCGGCATCTACAGCCGCGCCGGCGCGACGCTGTGGCTGGCCGAGCGCGGGCTCCTCGGCTGACCCGGGGGCAAGGGCGCTCCGCTCGCCGCGCTCCGCTCGCTCATTGCCTCAGCGCCTCGCGGGTCGAGCCAGGGCGCTGCCCGCGGGCGCGCGTCCTCGCCGCGCGCGCCCGCGCGCAGCCTACCTTCGCTGCACCGCCTTGCCCGTGCGATCGAGGAACACGTCGCGCACGCTCACGATGTCGTCCCCCGACAGGAAGCCGCTGCGCCCGAGGAGCCGCCCGCGCTCCCAGTTGGTCAGGCCGAGCTCCGGGCGATCGTAGGCCCACTGCCCGTCGACCCACCGCGTGAAGCCGTTGCTGACGTACGGGGCGTCGACGGCGGCGTAGAGCTCCTCGAAGGCGCCCGGGCGCGTGGAGAGGATCGACGCGACGAAGCGCGGGCTCGACCTGTTGAAGCGGCGCGCGGCCTCCTGCAGGTCGTCCACGAGCAGGAACGAGACCTCCGGCACGCGCTCCCACTCCCACTCCGTCCCGAGCGAGCCCTCCGGGAAGCCCTCCTCGCCGGTGACGACGCCCTCGGACCCCGCCACCACGTGCACCTTTGCGCCCGCCTTGCGCAGCGCGCGCTCCACGACCGGACCGAGCGAGCCCCTCGCCGCGCGCTCGAGCAGGAGCACGTTCAGGGTGTTGCAGACCTTGCGATCGAGGCTGTTCACGATCGCGCTCTCGAGCGCCTCGGGATCGGCGCTCTGCTCGACGAACATCCACGCCCCGCCCGTCCCGTGCAGGGACGCGGGGATGCCGTGCTGCTCCGCGATCGCGCCGAGCAGCGCGACCGTGGCGCCCGAGCCGCGCGCGACGGCGAGGCGCACCCTGGGCAAGGTGAAGAGCGCCTGCCCGGCGCCGTGCGCCTTGTGCCGGACCAGGCGCACCGCGCCCTCGGGCAGGCCGGCCGCCAGCAGGGCGGGGCGGAGCGCGTGGGCCTCGATGGCGAGCGCCGTCCCGAGCGCGTCGGCGCCGATGCGCATCACCGCGGCGTTGCCGTTGCGCACCACGCCGGCGCCGTCGGCGAACACGTTCGGCCGCCCCTCGAAGACGAACGCGACGACGCCGAGGGGCGCGCGCCGGCGCTCGATCACGTAGCCCTGCCGCTCGCGGCGCTCGATCACCTCGCCGACGCGGCTCGGCGTGCTCGCCCAGTTGCGCAGCCCAGCGATCATGTCGGCGCGCATCTTCGGCGTGGCCACGAGCCGCGCGGTGCTGCGGCCGCGCGCCTCGGCGCTCGCCACGTCCTCCGCGTTGGCCCGCGCCACGTGCGCCCACACGGCGTCGTCGGCCAGGCGCTCCGCGAAGCCCAGGAAGAAGGCGTCGACGGCGCTGCTCGGCACCCCGGCGAGGGCCTCCACCGCGGCGGCCGCCTCGTCGACGGCGGCGCGCGCGGCCTCGTGGGCCTCCTCCGAGATGACCACGAGCTCGCCGGTCCGCACGACCGGCACCACGCGGTCGGTCGGCTTCACGGCCGGCATCGGCACGACGTTCTGACCAACGACGACGGGGGTCCCAGCAGGGATGGTGGCGATCGACGACATGGCAGCACGGCGTGATACGCCCCGCGCCGGGGGGCCGCAACCGTGGAGCCACCCGCCGGCGCTGATCTGCGGCTGGATCGAGGGCGGGGGCCGCCGCGGATCCGTGGACGCGCCCGTTGCCGCGGCGGATGAACGCCGAGCGGCCCGCGGCCCGCGGCCACGCCGGCCCGCGGCGCGGTCGCGGCGCCCGCGGCGGGCTCGCGGACCAGCGCCTTCAGATCAGCCTGGTCGCAAGAGGATGGGCGAAGCCGAAGGAGAGGTTCCGCATTGACGCTCTCGTTGGAACTCGCTTCCTCCGCTCCCGCACGCGCCCACCACCGTCCTTCCACGGTAGCTCCTCCCGCTTCTGGAATCGACACTGGCCGGCTTCCGTTATTCTGAGCGCGTCTCATCGAGTCTCCGTCCGCCCGCGGATCCGCGTCGTCATCGCGGATCCAGCCCGATGAGGCGCATGATCCCGAGGAGGCGCTCATGAAGGTGAGGATTGTCGTGAGTTACGTCCCCCGCTATCGCAGGGGGCACCATTTCCACTTCGTCCCGCCGGTCACCGGGATCCACCTCGCGGCGATCACCCCGCCGGAGCACGAGGTCGAGCTCTTCCACGAGCAGGTGCGCCCTGTCCCCGTGGACGCCGCGCCGGACGTCGTCGCGCTCTCTTTCTTCTCCGGCTTCGCGCGCCGCGCCTACACGCTCGCCGATCGCTACCGCGCCCTCGGCGTGCGCGTCGTCGCTGGCGGGCCGCATGTCTCGTACTGGGTCGAGGAGGCGCTCCAGCACGTGGACGTGGTGGTCACCGGGGAGGCCGAGGCGGTCTGGCCCGCGGTCCTGCGCGATCTCGAGCGAGGCACGCAGCGCCGCGTCTATCACGGCGAGCCGGCCTCGCTCGCCGGGCTGCCGACCCCTCGCTACGATCTGCTCGAAGGCCGCTTCCTCGTCCCCCGCGTGCTCCAGGCGACGCGCGGCTGCCCGTTCACGTGCAGCTTCTGCACGGTGCCCGACCTCAACCCCGGCTTCCGCGTGCGCCCCGTGGGCGAGGTGATCCGCGACATCGCCACCACGCATTTCCCCCGCTTCTGGCAGGAGAAGGTCGCCTGGTTCTGGGACGACAACCTGCTCGTCCAGCGCCGCTGGGCCAAGGAGCTCCTGCGCGAGCTCGCCGGGCTCGATCGCTGGTGGCTCACGCAGGCCTCCATCGATATCGTCAAGGATCGGGAGCTCCTCGACGCGATGGAGCGGTCGGGGTGTATCGGCATCTTCCTCGGCATCGAGAGCCTCGACGAGGCCGACCTGAAGAGCGTCGACAAGCGCCAGAACCGCGCGCGCGAGTACCGCGACGCCATCCGCAAGCTGCACGATCGCGGGATCTGCGTGATGGCGGGGTTCATCTCGGGCTTCGACGATCAGACGCCGGAGGTCATCGCCTCCACGGCCGATCGGCTGAACGACATCGGCGTCGACGTCCCGTTCCTGAGCATCCTCACGCCGTTCCGGGGCACGCCGCTGTACGACGAGCACCGGCGGGACGGGCGGATCCTGGAAGAGCGCGACTGGCCCCATTACAGCGGCTACGGCGTGGCCTTCCGGCCGGCGCGCATGAGCCCCGAGCAGCTCCTCGCCGCCCACCGGCAGATGTGGAATCGCGCCTTTTCCCCCGCGGCGGTGCTCGAGCGCCTCGCGCGGGGCGCGCGGTCCTTGAGCCGCGGCGCCATGATGCTCTCGGCGACGATGAACGGCTTTTACGGCCTGAAGCAGGTCACCGGCAACGAGCCGGCCGCGCCGCCGCTCGAGCCGCGAGGGACGATCCGGCACCCCGCGCCCGGGGACGCCCCGGCCCGGCTCTCGCGCCTCGGGCTGAGGCGGGCGGAGGCCGCCGTCGTTCACCCGGGAGGGGCACACGAGGCCGCCACCTCGCCGGAGTGAGCAGCGGCCAGGACCCGCTCCTGGATCGCACCAGCCCGCTCCATCAGCGGCGGCGCACGTGCGGGCGCCGCGCTGGCTCGATGCAATAACCTGGCCACGTTGGTGAGGTGGATGGCCGTGGTGGGATGCTCGTGCCCCAGCGCCCTATCGAAGACGGCCAGAGCGTGACGGTAGTTGTCCAATGACGCGGCGCGGGGCCCCCATCTCCTCGAGCACGCGTCGGCTCAAAGAGACTGAAAATGCCGTAACTGGCTCCCTTGGTCTGAAAAGCGACGCGAGGCGATTCGCCCTTTGTCCCCTCCGCTCCAGCTTGACCTCTTGGCCCTGTTCTTCATCGAACCGTCATGGGCTGTCGGCGCGCGCGAGCGAGCGTTAGCCTTTGAGGAGGGAAATGGCCATGTCAATTTCAGAAGCCAACGTCGGGGTTTGCCACGATCGGATGCTGCCGCTCGATCTGGAAGAGGATGGAAGACGGGCCGCAGTGCAGGAAAGCGAGGCGCAAGATGCCGATCCGAGCCGCGATCCGAACCTTGAGCCAGCGGATCCCATGATGGCGGGGCAACCGGACGACGAGCACGACGAGGCGGAGACGAGCAGCGCTCGGGACACGGGCTCGACCTTCCGGGCGCTGCTCATCGGCATCGACTTCTATTTCCCGAACCGGCTCGAGAGCGGCGCCACCTACGCGAGCTTGAGCGGCTGTGTGAACGACGTCGGCCTCGTCGAGTCGGCGCTGCGCGCCCACGTCACCGGACCGCTCGAATTAACGAAGCTCGTCGCGTACGACGACGGGGCTGGCCAGCCCGGTGGGCCGAGCTCCGAATGGCCTACGTACGCCAACATGAAGGCGGCGTTCGAGGCGCTGATCACCCGGGCGCAGCCAGGCGACCAGGTGTACATCCACTACTCCGGCCACGGCGGCCGCATCCCCACGATGTTCGGAGACCTGAAGGGGTCCGGCAGGTACGACGAGACGCTGGTGCCGATGGACATCGGCAAGGCCTCGCCTTACCTGAACGATGTAGATCTCGTGTATTACCTGGACGCGCTCACGAGGAAGAGCCAGGCGATCGTGACGGTGGTGCTCGACAGCTGCCATTCCGGCGGCGCGACGCGCGGGATCGACGTCGCGCCGCGGTGCGCGACAGGCGCCCGCGAGGGGGTCGATCCCACGCTCGACACGACGGAGCGGCCGGCGGGGGGCGTTGCTCCCCCTGAGGAGCTGCGCGCCGCGTGGAAGCGGCTCGTGGTGACCGGCGCCGCGCCGGGAGGGGCCGTCGGCACGACCTGGCTCCCCGAGTCCAACGACTACGTGCTCCTTGCGGCGTGCCGCGACGACCAGTCTGCGCTGGAGGCCAGCGTCGACGGCGCCCAGCGGGGCGGCGTGATGACGGCGGCCTTCCTGAACGCGCTGACGCGGCTCGGCAAGGACCAGACCTGGAAGACGCTCTACGAGCGCTTGTTCACCCTGGTGCATAGCCAGCACCCGACGCAGACACCCCAGTTCCTCGGCAAGGGCGAGCGCCAGGTGCTCGGCGTCACGCTCCGGCCCGTCGAATACAAGGTGAGGGTCATCGGAATCGATGAAACGAGCCGGAGGGTGAGGCTCAGCGCCGGCCGCGCGACGGGGATGAAGATGGGCAGCAAATTCGGCTTCTATGTTCCCGGGACGATGGACTTCACGCAGGGCGACAAGCGCGTGGGCGGCGCCACCGTCGACGAGGTGACAGGCACGGAGAGCTGGGCGAAGCTGGACGAGGGCACCCCGGTCGACAAGGTCGAGCCGGGCGCCCCGGCGATCCTCGAGGACGTGGGATCGGTCGCGCTGAAGCGCTCAGTCAACCTCTTCCGCCGGAATGACCTGCCGCCCGGGATCGATCAGGAGCGGGCATTTGCCGCCCTGCGGGCAGCGATCGAGACGAGAGGGCGCGGCTTTCTCGTGCTCCATACGAGCGGGACGCCGCACTACCAGGTCGCCATCGACGACGGCGGTCAATACGAGATCTGGGATCCGAGCGGAAAGCCGATGCCCAACGTGCCAGCGGTGAGCGTCGCCGCGCCGAAGGCCGCCGAGCTCGTGGTCGATCGGCTGATACATATCTTCCGGTACAAGACCATCGAGGAAATCTACGACCCGTTCTCGGGGCTCAAGGACGCGCTTCGCGTCGAGCTCCGCGCTCCCCCGCCAGGGTGGTCGCCGGGCGATTGGATCGAAGGGGGGACGGTGATAGAGCCGAAAGGCGGCAGATATGTCGTGAAGCCCGGCTCCTACTCGTTCGTCCGTGTCGTGAACGAGAGCGATCGTCGAGTCAACATCGTGGCCATCGACCTCGAAGATGATTGGAGCATCGGCCCCGTCATGCCTCCTGACCCGTCGCGCGAGTACTACACCACCGTCGAGGCCCATCAACACGCCTGGTTCGCGCTCGGGGCCGTCCTGCGCGCCGGGCGGGCCTCGGCCAAGAATATCATCAAGATACTGGTGACCGTCGACGACTCCGATTTCTGGTGGCTCCTGCACCCGCCGATCGATCGGCCCATCACCCGGTCGGAGAGGAGGAGAGCCAGCGCCGCGCGAGACACGCTCTTTCGGCTGCGCGAGGCGCTCGACGCCGACAAGAACGAGGAGAGCAGGATGCGCGTCGTGTCCCAGCCGGGCTTCGACTGGACCGTGCAGCAGATCATCGTGGACACAGAGTAGCCTCGACGATTCGAGCAGAGCGCGCTCGTGCTCCGGGTTGCGCCTTGCGCGGGGTCCCCGTCTGTAGATGCGTGTCCGGAAGGCAGGGGAGCGTGGCCTGATCCTGCTGTGCGACAGGATCGACTACAGCAGGCCGCGGCTCGCGCGCCGTGGCTTGCCGGCGCGGCCCCCCTCGCTGCGAGCTCGCGGTCACTCGGGCGCGGCCCGCCCCGCGGTGTCCACTGCCCTCGGCAAATCGGCTTCTCGCACCGGGGGCGGCTCCTTTCCGGAGAGCGACCGGCCGCTGCCGCCTGCGATGAAGGCGGCCCAGTAATAGGGATGCAGGTGCTGGCGCGCCATGGCGAGCTGCACTTCGCGCAGGGCGTCGCTGCGCCCCTCGCCGGCGGAGAGCCGGCCGTAGTAGGCCTTCATGAGCGCCTGGGTCTCCTCATCGGCGACCTTCCACAGACTGATGATCTGGCTATCGGCCCCGGCGAGCACGAGCGCGCGCCGCAGGCCGTAGACGCCCTCGCCCCGGGAGAGCGCGCCGATGCCCGTGTCGCACGCCGAGAGCACGACGAGCTTGGTGCCCCACAGGTCCAGGCCCGCTACCTCGAGCGCGGTAAGCACGCCGTCCTCGCCGCCGCTGTGTCGCTGGTTGGCCCCTGCCAGCGCGAGACCCGAGCGCAAGAGCGGGTTCTCTGGCAAGGGCGGCAGCGCTCCGGGCTGGAGCAGGATCAGGAACGGCCGGTCCTCGCGGGGCGCGAGCGGTGCCGCGGGTGCCTGCGCCAGGAAGAAGCCGTGGGTGGCCAGGTGCACGATGGCGGGGCCGGCGAGCGCCTTGACGGCGGCCTCGGTGGCATCCTTGTCGAGCAGCAGGCGTGCATCTGGCAAGAGGTCCTTGACGGCGCGCGCCTCTGGCTCGGTCCACCGGAGTGGGCCGAAGCGCATGGCGCCCATGGCGTCCGAGCGGCGCCCCGAGGCCGCACCGGCCGGCGCGCCGCCGCCCTCGTCGTCGTAGGCTGGGTTCCCGAGGACGAGCGGCGACGAGCGCGGGCTCTCGGTCCGGGTGACTTCGAGGCGCAGCAGGTCGCGGCCGCTGGTGAGGTAGGTGAAGCGATAGCGCGCGAGCAGGAACTGCCCGCGCTCGTCGACCAGCGCCGCGAAGGGCACCAGGTTGAGCGCTCCGTCCGGTGACAGGTACACCTCGCGCGCCTCGCCAAGGAGTTGCCTGACCGGCTGCATGACCTTCTCGTCGAGCGCGCGCGCCGCGTCGGCGTAGCGCGGATCGGTGGCGCTCAGCAACGCGCGCGCTCGAGCGACGAGCGCATCGATGGGCGCGGCCGGGCCGAGCTCCACCCAGCTTGGATCACTGGTCCGGTGCAGCACATAGGCGACGTAGTGCGGGTCGCCATACCAGCGGTTGGACTTCGCGCGTGGATCAAAGGGCTGAAACAGCGCGATCTCGACGAGCGCGGCGCCCGGATCGAGCGTAGCTTGTACGGCCTCGAGGGTGACGGCCCGGCGCTCCGCGGCCAGCGCCTTATACCGTGCCGCCAGGTCCCGCTCGAACTCCTCGGTGTCGGCGCGCAGCCTGGCGAGCGCGCCCTTGTGATGGTTCAGGTCTTCTCCGGGCGCAGGCCCGCGCAGCGTGCGCGTCGCCAGCTCGCCCGCGAGGCTCGCCAGGTGGGTCAGCTTCGCCTGGTCCTCTGGCCGGCCGCGTGCACGGAGCTGCGCGAGCATGTCAGCCATCGAATCGAGGACGCGGCCCTTGCGCTGGAGCAGGACGGCGAGCGCGAGCCGGGCGGCGTCTGCGCGGTCGGGCAGCGCGCGGACGTGGAGAGAAACGGTCGTGTCGGTCTCGCTTTGCACCGTCCACGCGAAGGCGTGTCTTTGCCGCTCGCTGCTTGCGGCGAGGACAGCGGCCAGGACCCGCTCGTGGATCGCAGCCGCCCGCTGCATGAGCGGAAGTGCCCGCGTGGGCGCCGCGCTCGCCCAATGCAAGCCGGCCAGGTTATTGAAGGCGATGGCCACGCTGGGATGCTCAGGCCCGAGCGCCTTCTCCCAGAGGGCGAGAGCGCGGCGGAAGGGCGGCTCTGCCGCCGCGTAGTCGCCTTTGGCCCAGAGCAACCCGGCCAGGTTGTTGAGGGGGGCGGCCACGCTGGGATGCTCGGCCCCGAGCGCATTCTCCCGGATGACCAGAACGCGACGGTAGAGCGGCTCTGCCGCCGCGTAGTCCCCTTTCGTATGGAGTAACCCGGCCAGGTTATTGAGGCTCGTGGCCACTTCGGGATGCTCAGGCCCGAGCGCCTTCTCCCAAAGGGCCAGGGCCCGGCGGTAGAGCGGTTCGGCCGCCGCGTGGTCGCCTTTGGTCTGGAGCAACAAAGCCAGGTTGTCGAGGCTGTTGGCCACGCTGGGATGCTCGGGGCCGAGCGCCTCCTCCACGATGGCCAGAGCGCGACGGTAGAGCGGCTCGGCCGCCGCGTAGTCGCCTTTCGCCGCGAGTAGCCCGGCCAGGTTGTTGAGGCTTGCGGCCACTTCGGGATGCCCGGCGCCGAGCGCCTTCTCCACGATGGCCAGAGCGCGACGGTAGAGCGGCTCAGCCGCTGCGTAATCGCCTTTCGCCTCGAGCAACCCGGCCAGGCTGTTGAGGCTGATGGCCACGTGGGGATGCTCGGTGCCGAGCGCCTTCTCCCGGATACCCAGGGCACGGCGCAGGAGCGGCTCGGCCGCTGCATAATCGCCTTTCGCCTCGAGCAGCCCGGCCAGGTTGATAAGGCTCGTGGCCACGTGGGGATGCTCTGGGCCAAGCGCCTTCTCCACGATGGCGAGAGCGCGGCGGTAGAGCGGCTCAGCCGCTGTGTAGTCGCCTTTTACCTCGAGCAACTGGGCCAGGTTGTTGAGGCTCTGAGCCACGTCGGGATGGTCTGGCCCGAGGGCCTTCTCCCGGATGGCCAGAGCGCGACGGTGGAGCGGCTCGGCCGCGGCGTACTCGCCTTTCGCGTAGAGCAACCCGGCCAGGTTGTTGAGGCTCGTAGCCACGTGGGGATGCTCGGGCCCGAGGGCCTTCTCCCGGATGGCCAGAGCGCGACGGTGGAGCGGCTCGGCCGCCGCGTAGTCGCCCTTTGCCTTGAACAACAAGGCCAGGTTGCTGAGGGCGATAGCCACGCTGGGATGCTCGGGGCCGAGCGCCCTCTCCCAGATGGCCATAGCGCGGCGGTAGAGCGGCTCAGCCGCCGCGTAGTCGCCTTTCGTCTGGAGCAGCCAGGCCAGGTTGTTGAGGCTCTGGGCCACGTGGGGATGCTCGGATCCGAGTGCCCTTTCTCGCAGCCCGAGCGCCCTCCGCGCCAGGGGTATGGCCTCGTCGTATCGGCCGGCCTGCTCAAGCTCGACGACGCGGCGATTCAGCTGCTCTGCCTCTTCGAGCGGTCCCTGCGCCGCCCCGGCCGCTTCCTGCTTCGGCATCTGCGCCCGCCCCTCGACTTGCGGATGCGCGGCCACGATCTGCGCCGCGATCCGTGTTGCGCGTGCCCTCGAACGCCCCTTCATCTCACTGCTCCTTGTCCTTCAGATTCGTGCCGGGCGAGGCCTGGCAGCGCGGCTCGCGCGCCACGGGCGCGCGGTCACTCGGGCGCGGCCCTCCCCACGATGTCCACTGCCCTCGGCACGTCGACTTCTCGTACGGCGGGCGGCTCCTTTCCGGCAAGCGACAGCCCGCTGCCGCCTACGATGAAGGCGGCCCAGTAATAGGGATGCAGGTGCTGGCGCGCCATGGCGAGCTGCACTTCGCGCAGGGCGTCGCTGCGCCCCTCGCCGGCGGAGAGCCGGCCGTAGTAGGCCTTCATGAGCGCCTGGGTCTCCTCATCGGCGACCTTCCACAGACTGATGATCTGGCTGTCGGCTCCGGCGAGCACGAGCGCGCGCCGCAGGCCGTAGACGCCCTCGCCCCGGGAGAGCGCGCCGATGCCCGTGTCGCACGCCGAGAGCACGACGAG
Organism: Sorangium sp. So ce1153; assembly: GCF_051521595.1. Lineage (NCBI taxonomy): Bacteria > Pseudomonadati > Myxococcota > Polyangiales > Polyangiaceae > Sorangium > Sorangium sp. So ce1153. The sequence continues at coordinate 7,182,344 of NZ_CP150361.1, read as the reverse complement.
CTTGGTCCCCCACAGGTCGAGGCCCGCGACCTCGAGCGCGGTAAGCACGCCGTCCTCGCCGCCGCTGTGTCGCTGGTTGGCCCCTGCCAGCGCGAGACCCGAGCGCAAGAGCGGGTTCTCTGGCAAGGGCGGCAGCGCTCCGGGCTGGAGCAGGATCAGGAACGGCCGGTCCTCGCGGGGCGCGAGCGGTGCCGCGGGTGCCTGCGCCAGGAAGAAGCCGTGGGTGGCCAGGTGCACGATGGCGGGGCCGGCGAGCGCCTTGACGGCGGCCTCGGTGGCATCCTTGTCGAGCAGCAGGCGTGCATCTGGCAAGAGGTCCTTGACGGCGCGCGCCTCTGGCTCGGTCCACCGGAGTGGGCCGAAGCGCATGGCGCCCATGGCGTCCGAGCGGCGTCCCGAGGCCGCACCGGCCGGCGCGGCGCCGGCCTCGTCGTAGGCGGGGTTGCCGATGACCAGCGGCGACGAGCGGGGGCTCTCGGTCTGGGTGACTTCGAGGCGGAGCAGGTCCCGTCCGCTGGTGAGGTAGGTGAAGCGATAACGCGCGAGCAGGAACTGCCCGCGCTCGTCGACAAGTGCGGCGAACGGCACGAGGTTGAGCGCTCCGTCCGGCGACAGGTACACCTCGCGCGCGTCGCCGAGGAGCTGCCTGACCGGCAGCATGACCTTCTCGTCGAGCGCGCGCGCCGCTTCGGCGTGGCGCGGATCGGTGGCGCTCAGCAACGCGCGTCCAGCAGCGACGAGCGCGTCGATGGGGGCGGCGGGGCCCAGCTCCACCCAGCTCGGCTCGCCGGTTCGGTGCAGCACATAGGCGACGTAGTGCGGGTCGCCAACCCGGCGGTCGGGCTTGGCGTGCAGATCAAAAGGCTGAAACAGCGCGACCTCGACGAGCGCGGAGCCCGGACCGAGCGCGGCTTGCACGGCCTCGACGGTGACGGCCCGGCGCTCCGCGGCCAGCGCTTTGTACCGTGCCGCCAGGTCCTGCTCGAGCACCTCGATATCCGCCAGCAGCTCGGCGAGCGTGTCGCTGTGATGGCTCACGTCTTCGCCGGGCGCAGGCCCGCGCAGCGTACGCGTGGCCAGCTCGCCCCTGAGGCTCGCGAGCTCGTCCAGCTTCGCCTGGTCCTCCTGTCGGCCGCGCGCATGGAGCTGCGCGAGCATGTCGGTCATGGCGTCGAGGACGCGGCCCTTGCGCTGGAGCAGGACGGTAAGCGCGAGCCGGGCGGCGTCGGCGTCGTCGGGCAGCGCCCGGACGTGAAGAGAAACGGTCGCGTCGGTCTCGTCTTGCACCGTCCACGCGAATGCGTGCTTTTGCCGCTCGTTGCTGGTGGCAAGGACTGACATCAGGATTCGCTCGTGAATCGCAACAGCCCGCTGCATCAGCGAGAGCGCGCGCGTGGGCGCTTCGCTCGCCCAGAGCAACCTGGCCAGGTTGTTTAGGCTCCGAGCCACGTTGGGATGCTGAGGCCCGAGTGCCTTCTCCAGGACTGCCAACGCGCGACGCAAGAGCGGCTCGGTCGCCGCGTATTCGCCTTTCTCCACGAGCAAGCCGGCAAGGTTGTTGAGGCTTTGGGCCACGTCGGGATGCTCAGGTCCGAGCACCTTCTCCCGGATAGTCAGAGCGCGACGGTAGAGCGGCTCGGCCGCCGCGTCGTCGCCTTTCGCATGGAGCAATGTACCTAGATTGTTGAGGCTCTGGGCCACGTCGGGATGCTGAGGCCCGAGCGCCTTCTCCCGGATGGCCAGAGCGCGACGGTAGAGCGGCTCGGCCGCCGCGTAGTCGCCTTTCACATGGAGCGACGAGGCCAGGTTGTTCAGGCTGGTGGCCACGTCGGGATGCTGAGGCCCGAGCGCCTTCTCCACGATGGCCAGAGCGCGACGGAAGAGAAGTTCGGCCAATGCGTAGTCGCCTTTCTCCTGGAGCAACGAGGCCAGATTGTTGACACTCTGCGCCACGTCGGAATGCTCGGGACCGAGCGTTTTCACCCGGATGGCCAGAGCGCGACGCAAGAGCGGCTCGGCCGCGGCATAGTCACCTTTCGCCCAGAGCAACCCGGCCAGATTGTTGAGGCTGGCGGCCACGTCGGGATGCTCAGGCCCAAGCGCCTTCTCCCGCCTGGCCAGAGCGCGACGGTAGAGCGGCTCGGCCGCCGCGTCGTCGCCTCGCGCATGGAGCAACAAGGCCAGGTTGTTGAGGCTGGTGATCACGTTGGGATGCTCAGGCCCGAGCGCCTTCTCCAGGATGGCCAGAGCTCGGCGGAAGAGCGGCTCGGCCGCCGCGTAGTCGCTTTTCGCATGGAGCAACAAGGCCAGGTTGTTGAGGGAGGTGGCCACGTCGGGATGCTCAGGCCCGAGCGCTTGCTCTCGGATGGCCAGCGAGCGACGGTAGAGCGGCTCGGCCGCCGCGTAGTCGCCTTTTGCCTCGAGCAACCCTGCCAGGTTGCTGAGGGAGGTGGCCACGTCGGGATGCCCAGGCCCGAGCGCTTGCTCCAGGATGGCCAGAGCGCGACGGAAGAGCGGCTCGGCCGCCGCGTGGTCGCCTTTCGCAAGGAGCAACAAGGCCAGGTTGCTGAGGCTGGCGGCCACGTCGGGGTGGTCAGGCCTGAGCGTCTTCTCCCGGATGGCCAGAGCGCGACGGAAGAGCGGCTCGGCCGCCGCGTGGTCGCCTTTCGCCAGGAGCAACAAGGCCAGGTTGTTGAGGGTGGTGGCCACATCGGGGTGATCTGGCCCGAGCGCCTTCTCCAGGATGGCGAGAGCGCGACGGAAGAGCGGCTCGGCCGCCGCGTAGTCGCCTCTCGCAAGGAGCAACCCGGCGAGGTTGTTGAGGCTGGCGGCCACGTCGGGGTAGTCAGGCCCGAGCGTCTTCTCCCGGATGGCGAGAGCGCGACGAAAGAGCGGCTCGGCCGTCGCGTGGTCGCCTTTCGCCTGGAGCAACAAGGCCAGGTTGTTGAGGGTGGTGGCCACACCGGGGTGATCTGGCCCGAGCGCTTTCTCCAGGATGGCGAGAGCGCGACGGAAGAGCGGCTCGGCCGTCGCGTGGTCGCCTTTCGCCAGGAGCAACAAGGCCAGGTTGTTGAGGCTCTGGGCGACGTCGGGATGCTCAGGCCCGAGCGCTTCTTCACGCAGTTCGAGCGCGCTCCGGGCGAGCGGGATGGCTTCGTCGTATCGGCCGGCCTGCTGAAGCTCGACGACGCGGGCATTCAGCCGCTCTGCCTCTTCGAGCGGCCCTTTCGCCGCCGCGTCCGTGTCCTGTTTCGGCGTCTCCGCTGGCGCCTCGACCCGCATACGTTCAGCCCCGATCGGCGCCGCGAAGCTCGTTGCACGTGCTCTCGAAAACCACCTCATCTCGCCGCTCCTGACCCCTCAGCTTCAGCTGGGCGATCGCCGTCACGCCGGCAAACAGCGCAACCCGGTGACAGTTCAGGTGTCGATACTCGGAGCGCTCGTCTGAAAACGCGTCATCGTGCTCCGGCGCCAACTGCCCGACGAAGCACCCCTCGCCGATGCCGAAGTTTTCTCGTGCGCACCGCACACTGGTAATCGTGCGTGCACTCGCTGGGACGTCAAGTGGACACCGCTCCCTCGTTCGGGGTCGCCGTGCGCGCCGACGCGAGCCGCGGCTCCCTGGTGTGCTTGTACCACCCCCGCGGCGCGGGGGGCGATCTCCTCGATCGCGCGTCGGTTGGATGAAGCTGAAGATGCCGCAACTGGCTCCCCCAGCCTGAAAACCGGCGCGAGACGATTCGTGTTCGCTTCCTCCGCCCAGCTTGACGTTCGCGCGCTGTTCTTTATCGATCCGTCATGGATTGTCCGCGCGTGCGCGCGTGCGCCGAACTTTGAGGAGGGAAAGGAATATGGCAACGCCGGGCGCATGACGATCTGGGGAGTTACTGGAGGGGTAGGCCTCGCGGCCGCTATCATCTGGAGGAGCACGATGGACGGCCAACCGGACGACGAACACGACGAGGCGGAGACGAGCAGCGCTGAGGACACGGGCTCGACCTTCCGGGCGCTGCTCATCGGCATCGACTTCTATTTCCCGAACCGGATCGAGAGCGGCGCCACCTACGCGAGCTTGAGCGGCTGTGTGAACGACGTCGGCCTCGTCGAGGCGGCGCTGCGCGCCCACGTCACCGGACCGCTCGACATAACGAAGCTCGTCGCGTACGACAGCGGGGCTGGCCAGCCCGGTGGGCCGAGCTCCGACTGGCCTACGTACGCCAACATGAAGGCGGCGTTCGACGCGCTGATCACCCGGGCGCAGCCAGGCGACCAGGTGTACATCCACTACTCCGGCCACGGCGGCCGCATCCCCACGATGTTCGGAGATCTGAAGGGGTCCGGCAGACACGACGAGACGCTGGTGCCCATGGACATCGGCAAGGCCTCGCCATACCTGAGCGATGTCGATCTCGTGTATTACCTGGACGCGCTCACGAGGAAGAGCCAGGCGATCGTGACGGTGGTGCTCGACAGCTGCCATTCGGGCGGCGCGACGCGCGGGATCGACGTCGCGCCGCGGTGCGCGACAGGCGCCCGCGAGGGGGTCGATCCGACGCTCGACACGACGGAGCGGCCGGCGGGGGGCGTTGCTCCCCCTGAGGAACTGCGCGCCGCGTGGAAGCGGCTCGTGGTGACCGGCGCCGCGCCGGGAGGGACCGTCGGCACGACCTGGCTCCCCGAGTCCAACGACTACGTGCTCCTTGCGGCGTGCCGCGACGACCAGTCTGCGCTGGAGGCCAGCGTCGACGGTGCCCAGCGGGGCGGCGTGATGACGGCAGCCTTCCTGAACGCGCTGACGCGGCTCGGCAAGGACCAGAGCTGGAAGACGCTCTACGAGCGCGTGTTCACGCTGGTGCATAGCCAGCACCCGACGCAGACACCCCAGTTCCTCGGCAAGGGCGAGCGCCAGGTGCTCGGCGTCGCGCTCCGGCCCGTCGCATACGAGGTGAGGATCATCGGAATCGATGAAACGAGCCGGAGGGTGAGGCTCAGCGCCGGCCGCGTGACGGGGATGAAGATGGGCAGCAAATTCGGCCTCTATCTTCCCGGGACGACGGACTTCACGCAGGACAAGAGGCGTGTGGGCGGCGCCACCGTCGACGAGGTGACAGGCACGGAGAGCTGGGCGAAGCTGGACGAGGGCACCCCGGTCGAGGCGGTCGAGCCGGGCGCCCCGGCGCTCCTCGAGGACGTGGGATCGGTCGCGCTGAAGCGCGCCGTCAACCTCTTCCACCGGGATGACCTGCCGCCCGGGATCGATCAGGAGCGGGCATTTGCCGCCCTGCGGGCAGCAATCGAGACGAGAGGGCGCGGCTTTCTCGTGCTCCACACGAGCGGGACGCCGCACTACCAGGTCGCCATCGACGACCGCGGTCAATACGAGATCTGGGATCCGAGCGGAAAGCCGATGCCCAACGTGCCAGCGGTGAGCGTCGTCGCGCCGAAGGCCGCCGAGCTCGTGGTCGATCGGCTGATACACATCTTCCGGTACAAGACGATCGAGGAGATTTACGACCCGTTCTCGGGGCTCAAGGACGCGCTTCGCGTCGAGCTCCGCGCTCCCCCGCCAGGGTGGTCGCCGGGCGATTGGATCGAAGGGGGGACGGTGATAGAGCCGAAAGGCGGCAGATATGTCGTGAAGCCCGGCTCCTACTCGTTCGTCCGTGTCGTGAACGAGAGCGATCGTCGAGTCAACATCGTGGCCATCGACCTCGAAGATGATTGGAGCATCGGCCCCGTCATGCCTCCTGACCCGTCGCGCGAGTACTACACCACCGTCGAGGCCCATCAACACGCCTGGTTCGCGCTCGGGGCCGTCCTGCGCGCCGGGCGGGCCTCGGCCAAGAATATCATCAAGATACTGGTGACCGTCGACGACTCCGATTTCTGGTGGCTCCTGCACCCGCCGATCGATCGGCCCATCACCCGGTCGGAGAGGAGGAGAGCCAGCGCTGCGCGAGACACGCTCTTTCGGCTGCGCGAGGCGCTCGACGCCGACAAGAACGAGGAGAGCAGGATGCGCGTCGTGTCCCAGCCGGGGTTCGACTGGACCGTGCAGCAGATCATCGTCGACACAGAGTAGCCTCGACGATTCGATCAGGTCCCCACGGTGTCCGCTGCGCTCGGCAGATCGGCTTCTCGCACGGCGGGCGGCTCCTTTCCGGAGAGCGAGCGTCCGCTGCCGCCTGCGATGAAGGCGGCCCAGTAATAGGGGTGCGAGCCCTCGCGAGCCATGGCGATCTGCACTTCGCGCAGCGCATCGCTGCGCCCGTCGCCGGCCGAGAGCCGAGCGTAGTAGGCCATCATGAGCTCCTGTGTCTCCTTATCGGCGACCTTCCACAGACTCATGATCTGACTGTCGGCCCCGGCGAGCACGAGCGCGCGCCGCAGGCCGTAGACGCCCTCGCCCCGGGAGAGCGCGCCGAGCCCCGTGTCGCACGCCGACAGCACGACGAGCTTGGTCCCCCACAGGTCCAGGCCCGCGACCTCGAGAGCGGTCAGCACGCCGTCCTCGTTGCCGCTGTGTCGCAGGTTGGCGCCTGCGAGCGCCAGGCCCGAGCGCAGCAGCGGGTTCTCTGGCAAGGGCGGCAGCACTCCGGGTTGCAGCAGGGTCAGGAACGGCCGGACCTCGGGGGGCCGGGGGTGCTGCGCTTTGGTCTTCCCGGACCAACGATGTCGATCGGTTGCAGACCGGAGTGCAGCAGCGCCGCGGGACGCGCGCGGTGCCGCGCCTGCCCCGGCCAGGAAGAAGCCGTGCGTGGCCAGGTGCACGATGGAGGGGCCCGCCAGTGCCTTGACCGCGGCCTCGGTGGCGTCCTTGTCGAGCAGCAGGCGTGCGTCGGGCAAGAGCTCCTTCACCGCGCGCGCCTCTGGCTCGGTCCACCGAAGTGGGCCGAACTTCATTGCGCCCATGGCGTCCGAGCGACGCCCCGAGGTCTCACCGGCCGGCGCGGCGCCGCCCTCGTCGTCGTAGGCGGGGTCGCCGATGACCAGCGGCGACGAGCGCGGGCTCTCGGTCTGGGTGCCTTCGAGGCGGAGCAGGTCTCGGCCGCTGGTCAGGTAGGTGAAGCGATAACGCGCGAGCAGGAACTGCCCGCGCTCGTCGACCAGCGCCGCGAAGGGAAGGAGGTTGAGCTCTCCATCTGGCGACAGGTACACCTCTCGCGCCTTGCCCAGGAGCTGCCTTACCGGCTGCATGAGCTTCTCGTCGAGCTTGCGCGCCACCTCGACGTAGCGTGGATCGGCCGCGCTCAGCGCCGCGCGCGCTCGATCGACCAGCGCATCGATAGGCGCGGTGGGGCCCAGCTCCACCCAGCGTGGATCGCCGGTCCGGTGCAGCACATAGGCAACGTAGTGCGGGTCGCCATCCCAGCGGCCGGGCTTCGCTCGCGTATCGAAAGACTGAAACAGCGCAATCTCAACGAGCGCTGCGCCCGGACGGAGCGCGGCTTGCACGGCCTCGAGGGTGACAGCGCGTCGCTCTGCGGCCAGGGCCTTGTACCGTGCCGCCAGGTCCTGCTCGAGCACCTCGGTGTCCACCCGCAGCTTGGTGAGCGCGTCGCTGTGATGACTCACGTCCTCGCCGGGCGCGGGTCCGCGCAGCGTGCGCGTCGCCAGCTCGCTCGCGAGCCTTGTCAGCTCGGCCAGCTTCGCCTGGTCCTCGGGCCGGCCGCGCGCGCGGAGCTGCGCGAGCATGTCGGTCATGGCGTCGAGGACGCGGCCCTTGCGCTGCAATAGGACGGTGAGCGCGAGCCGGGCGGCGTCGGCGCGGTCGGGCAGGGCGCGGACGTGAAGGGAGACGGTCGCGTCGGTCTCGTCTTCCACCGTCCGCACGAACGCGTGCTTTTGCCGCTCGCTGCTGCCGGCGAGAACGGAGGTCAGGACCCTCTCGCGGATCTCAGTGGCGCGCTGCATCAACGGAAGCGCCCGCGTGGGTGCTCCGCTCGCCCAATGCAAATCGGCCAGGTTGTTGAGGCTCTCGGCCACGTCGGGATGCTCGGGGCCGAGCGCCTTCTCCCGGATGGCCAGAGCGCGACGGTAGAGGGGCTCGGCCGCCGCGTAGTCGCCTTCCTCGTAGAGCAACGCGGCCAGGTTGTTGAGGCTCTCGGCCACGTCGGGATGCTCGGGCCCGAGCGCCTTCTCCCGGATGGCCAGAGCGCGACGGTAGAGGGGCTCGGCCGCCGCGTAGTCGCCTTCCTCGTAGAGCAACGCGGCCAGGTTGTTGAGGCTGGTGGCCACGTCGGGATGCTCGGGCCCGAGCGCCTTCTCCCGGATGGCCAGAGCGCGACGGTAGAGGGGCTCGGCCGCCGTGTAGTCGCCTTTCGCGTAGAGCAACGCGGCCAGGCTGTTGAGGCTGGTAGCCACGTCGGGATGCTCGGGTCCGAGCGCCTTCTCCCGGATGGCCAGAGCGCGACGGTAGAGGGGCTCGGCCGCCGCGTAGTCGCCTTTCGTCCAGAGCAACCCGGCGAGGTTGTCGAGGCTCTCGGCCACGTCGGGATGCTCGGGCCCGAGCGCCTTCTCCCGGATGGCCAGAGCGCGACGGAAGAGGGGCTCGGCCGCCGTGTAGTCGCCTTTCGCCCAGAGCAACACGGCCAGGCTGTTGAGGCTGGTGGCCACGTCGGGATGCTCGGGCCCGAGCGCCTTCTCCAAGATGGCCAGAGCGCGACGGTAGAGCGGCTCGGCCGCCGCGTAGTCGCCTTTCTCGTCGAGCAACCCGGCGAGGTTGTCGAGGCTCTCGGCCACGTCGGGATGCTCGGGCCCGAGCGCCTTCTCCCGGATGGCCAGAGCGCGCCGGTAGAGCGGCTCGGCCGCCGCGTAGTCGCCTCGCACCTGGAGCAACCCGGCGAGGTTGTTGAGGCTCTCGGCCACGTCGGGATGCTCGGGCCCGAGCGCCTTCTCCCGGATGGCCAGAGCGCGCCGGTAGAGCGGCTCGGCCGCCGCGTAGTCGCCTCGCACCTGGAGCAACCCGGCGAGGTTGTTGAGGCTCTCGGCCACGTCGGGATGCTCGGGCCCGAGCGCCTTCTCCCGGATGGCCAGAGCGCGCCGGTAGAGCGGCTCGGCCGCGGTGTAGTCGCCTCGCACCTGGAGCAACCCGGCGAGGTTGTTGAGGCTCTCGGCCACGTCGGGATGCTCGGGCCCGAGCGCCTTCTCCAAGATGGCCAGAGCGCGCCGGTAGAGCGGCTCGGCCGCCGCGTAGTCGCCTTTCGCCCAGAGCAACGCGGCCAGGCTGTCGAGGCTGGTGGCCACGTCGGGATGCTCAGGCCCGAGGGCCTGCTCTCGGAGCTCGAGCGCCCGCCGTGCGAGGGGGAGGGCCTCGTCGTATCGGCCGGCCCGCTCGAGCTCGACGATGCGGGCACTCAGCCGCGCTGCCTCTTCGAGCGGCCCGTTCGGCGCCGTGGCTGCGTCCAGATTCGGCATCTCCGCCGGCGCGTCGACCGGCGGACGCTCGGCACCGACCGCCACCGTGAACCGTGTTGCTCGTGCCTTCGAGAACCGTTTCATCTCACCGCTCCTCATCCCTCAGCGTCGAGCCGGGCGAGCGCCGCCGCGTCGGCGAGCAGTGCAATCCGGGCGCAACCGTCCTCACCACGGGCTCGCGTCGACTCGGGCGCGGGCCTCCCCACGGTGTCCACTGCCCTCGGCACGTCGGCCTCTCGCACGGGGGGCGGCTCCTTTCCGGAGAGCGAGCGGCCGCTGCCGCCCACGATGAAGGCGGCCCAGTAGTAGGGATGCAGGTGCTGGCGCGCCATGGCGAGCTGCACTTCGCGCAGGGCGTCGCTGCGCCCCTCGCCGGCGGAGAGCCGACCGTAGTAGGCCTTCATGAGCGCCTGGGTCTCCTGGTCGGCGACCTTCCACAGACTCATGATCTGGCTGTCGGCCCCGGCGAGCACGAGGGCGCGCCGCAGGCCGTAGACGCCCTCGCCCCGGGAGAGCGTTCCGATGCCCGTGTCGCACGCCGAGAGCACGACGAGCTTGGTCCCCCACAGGTCGAGCCCCGCGACCTCAAGCGCGGTGAGCACGCCGTCGTCGCCGCCGCTGCGTCGCTGGTTTGCGCCTGCGAGCGCCAGACCCGAGCGCAAGAGCGGGTTCTCGGGCAAGGGCGGCAGCGCGCCGGGCTGGAGGAGGATCAGGAAAGGGCGGGCCTCGCGGGGCGCGAGCGGAGCCGCGGGGCCCTGCGCCAGGAAGAAGCCGTGGGTGGCCAGGTGCACGATGGCGGGGCCGGCGAGCGCCTTGACGGCGGCCTCGGTGGCGTCCGCTTCGAGCAGCAGACGTGCGTCTGGCAAGACCTCCTTGACCGCACGCGCCTCTGGCTCGGTCCACCGGAGTGCGCCGAAGCGCAGGGCACCCATGGCACCCGAGCGGCGCCCCGACGTCGCACCGGCCCGTGCGGCGCCGGCCTCGTCGTAGGCTGGGTTGCCGAGGACCAGCGGAGACGAGCGCGGGCTCTCGGTCCGGGTGACCTCAAGGCGGAGGAGGTCGCGGCCGCTGGTGAGATAGGTGAAGCGATAACGCGCGAGCAGGAACTGCCCGCGCTCGTCGACGAGCGCCGCGAAGGGCACGAGGTTGAGCGCTCCGTCGGGCGACAGGTACACCTCGCGCGCGTCGCCGAGGAGCTGCCTCACCGGCTGCATGACCTTCTCGTCGAGCGCGCGCGCCGCCTCGGCGTAGCGCGGATCAGCCGCGCTCAACGACGCGCGTGCCTGAGCGACGAGCGCATCGATGGGCGCGGCGGGGCCCAGCTCCACCCAACGTGGCTCGCCGCTCCGGTGCAGCACATAGGCGACGTAGCGCGGATCGCCGAAGCTGCGGCCGGGCTTCGGGCGCGGATCGAAAGACCGAAACAGCGCCATCTCGACGAGCGCGGCGCCCGGACCGAGCGCGGCTTGGACGGTCTCGAGGGTGACGGCGCGGCGCTCCGCGGCAAGCGCCGTGTACTGTGCCGCCAGGTCTCGCTCGAGCGCCTCGATGTCCGCGCGCAGCCTGGAGAGCGCGTCGCCGTGATGGCTCACGTTCTCGCCAGGCGCAGGCCCGCGCAGCGCGCGCGTCGCCAGCTCGCCCCAGAGGCGTGCGAGCTGGTCCAGCTTCGCCTGGTCCTCCGGCCGGCCGCGGGCACGGAGCTGCGCCAGCATGTCGGTCATGGCGTCGAGGACGCGGCCCTTGCGCTGCAGCAGGACGGTGAGCGCGAGCCGGGCGGCGTCGGCGTGGGTCGGCAGCGCTCGGACGTGAAGAGAAACAACCATGTCGGTCTCGCCTTCCACCGTCCACGCGAGCGCGTGCTTTTGCTGCTCGCTGCCGGCGGCAAGGACAGCGGCCAGGACCTGCTCGTGAATCGCCGCCGCCCGGTGCATCAGCGGAAGCGCCCGCGCGGGCGCCGCGCTCGCCCAGTACAACGCGGCCAGGCTGTCGAGGGTGGTGGCCGCGCCGGGATGCTCGGCCCCGAGCGCCTTCTCCGCGATGCCCAGAGCGCGGAGGTAGAGCGGCTCGGCCGCCGCGATATCGCCTTCCGCCTGGAGCAGCGCGGCCAGGTTGTTCAGGGTGACGACCAGATGGGGGTGGTCTGGCCCGAGCGCCTTTTCCCGGACGGCCAGCGCACGACGGAGAAGCGGCTCCGCTGCCGCGAGATCGCCCTTCTCCCAGAGCAACAAGGCCAGGTTGTTGAGGGCGGCGGCCACGTCGGGATGGTCTGGCCCGAGCGCTCTCTCCTGGATTGCCAGAGCGCGACGGTAAAGCGGCTCGGCCTCCGCGTCTCCGCCCCTCAGATCGAGCAACCTGGCCAGGTTGTTGAGGGCGGCGGCCACGTCGGGATGGTCTGGCCCGAGCGCCTTTTCCCGGATGTCCAGCGCGCGGCGGTAGAGCGGCTCGGCCGCCGCGTAGTCGCCTTTCGCCCGGAGCAGCCCGGCCAGGTTGTTGAGGGGGGTGGCCGTGTCGGGGTGGTCTGGTCCGAGCGCCTTTTCCCGGATGTCCAGCGCGCGGCGGTAGAGCGGCTCGGCCGCCGCGTAGTCACCTTTCGCCTCGAGCAACGATGCAAGGTTATTGAGGCTCTGCGCCACGTTGGGATGGTCTGGTCCGAGCGCCTTTTCCCGGATGTCCAGCGCGCGACGGTAGAGCGGCTCGGCCGCCGCGTAGTCGCCTTTCGCCTGGAGCAACGAGGCCAGGTTGCTGAGGCCATTGGCGACCTGGGGATGGTCTGGCCCGAGGGCCTTCTCCCGGATGTCCAGCGCGCGACGGTAGAGCGGCTCGGCCGCCGTGTAGTCGCCTTTCGCGTAGAGCAGCGCGGCCAGGTTGTTGAGGGTGGTGGCCACGTCGGGATGGTCTGGCCCGAGGGCCTTCTCCCGGATGGCCAGAGCGCGACGGTAGAGCGGCTCGGCCGCCGCGTAGCCGCCTTTCGCGTAGAGCAGCGCGGCCAGGTTGTTGAGGCTCTGGGCCACGTCGAGATGGTCTGGCCCGAGGGCCTTCTCCCGGATGGCCAGAGCGCGACGGAGGAGCGGCTCGGCCGCCGCGTAGCCGCCTTTCGCCCAGAGCAGCGCGGCCAGGCTGTTGAGGCTCTGGGCCACGTCGGGATGGTCGGGTCCGAGCACCGCTTCTCGCAGCTCGAGCGCCCTCTGTGCGAGGGAGATGGCCTCGTCGTATCGGCCGGCCTTCTTGAGCTCAGCGACGCGGCCATTCAGCCGAATTACCTCTTCCAGCGGCCCCTTCGGCGCCGCGGCCGCGTCCGGCTTCGGCGCTTGCGCGGGCGCCTCGACCCGTGGATGCGCGTCCACGACCGGCGCTGGAAGTCGTGTCGCACGTGCCCTCGAGAACCGCTTCATCTCACCGCTCCTCATCCCTCAGCTTCCGGCCGGGCGAGCGCCGTCGCCTCGGCGAACAGCGCAGCCCGAGCGCGGCCCCGCTCGCCAGGGGCTCGGGTCTACTCGGGCGCGGCCCTGCCTACGATGTCCGCTGCGCTCGGCAAGTCGGCCTCTCGCGCCGCGGGCGGCTCCTTTCCGGAGAGGGACCGGCCGCTGCCGCCCACGATGAATGCCGCCCAGTAGTAGGGGTGCAGGTGCTGGCGCGCCATGGCGAGCTGCACTTCGCGCAGCGCGTCGCTGCGCCCCTCGCCGGCGGAGAGCCGACCGTAGTAGGCCTTCATGAGCGCCTGGGTCTCCTGATCGGCGACCTTCCACAGACTCATGATCTGACTGTCGGCCCCGGCGAGCACGAGCGCGCGCCGCAGGCCGTAGACGCCCTCGCCCCGGGAGAGCGCGCCGAGCCCCGTGTCGCACGCCGACAGCACGACGAGCCTGGTCCCCCACAGGTCCAGGCCCGCGACCTCGAGAGCGGTGAGCACGCCGTCCTCGTTGCCGCTGTGTCGCAGGTTGGCGCCTGCGAGCGCCAGGCCCGAGCGCAGCAGCGGGTTCTCTGGCAAGGGCGGCAGCACTCCGGGTTGCAGCAGGGTCAGGAACGGCCGGACCTCGCGGGGCGGGGGGTGCTGCACTTTGCTCTTCCCGGACCAACGATTTCGATCGGTTGCAGACCGGAGTGCAGCAGCACTGCGGGACGCGTGCGGTGCCGCGCCTGCCCCGGCCAGGAAGAAGCCGTGGGTGGCCAGGTGCACGATGGAGGGGCCCGCGAGCGCCTTGACGGCGTCCTCGGTCGCGTCTTTTTCGAGCAGCAGGCGTGCGTCGGGCAAGAGTTCCTTCACCGCGCGCGCCTCTGGCTCGGTCCACCGAAGTGGGCCGAACTTCATTGCACCCATGGCGTCCGAGCGACGCCCCGGGGTCGCGCCGGCCGGCGCGGCGCCACCCTCGTCGTAGGCCGGGCTGCCGATGACCAGCGGCGACGAGCGCGGGCTCTCGGTCTGGGTGACTTCGAGGCGGAGAAGGTCTCGGCCGCTGGTCAGGTAAGTGAAGCGATAACGCGCGAGCAGGAACTGCCCGCGCTCGTCGACCAGCGCCGCGAAGGGAAGGAGATTGAGCTCTCCATCCGGCGATAGGTACACCTCTCGCGCCTCGCCCAGGAGCTGCCTTACCGGCTGCATGACCTTCTCGTCGAGCTCGCGCGCCACCTCGACGTAGCGTGGATCGGCCGCGCTCAGCGCCGCGCGCGCTCGATCGACCAGCGCATCGATGGGCGCGGTGGGGCCCAGCTCCACCCAGCGTGGCTCGCCGGTCCGGTGCAGCACATAAGCGACGTAGTGCGAGGCGCCAGACCGGTGGCCGGGTTTCGCGTGCGGATCAAAGGGCTGAAACAGCGCGATCTCGACGAGCGCGGCGTCCGGACCGAGCGCGGCTTGTATGCCCTCGATGGTGACGCTCCGGCGCTCCGCGGCCAGGGCCTTGTACCGTATCGCGAGGTCCTGCTCGAGCACCTCGGTGTCCACCCGCAGCTTGGTGAGCGCGTCGCTGTGATGACTCACGTCCTCGCCGGGCGCGGGTCCGCGCAGCGTGCGCGTCGCCAGCTCGCTCGCGAGCCTTGTCAGCTCGGCCAGCTTCGCCTGGTCCTCGGGCCGGCCGCGCGCGCGGAGCTGCGCGAGCATGTCGGTCATGGCGTCGAGGACGCGGCCCTTGCGCTGCAATAGGACGGTGAGCGCGAGCCGGGCGGCGTCGGCGCGGTCGGGCAGGGCGCGGACGTGAAGGGAGACGGTCGCGTCGGTCTCGTCTTCCACCGTCCGCACGAACGCGTGCTTTTGCCGCTCGTTGCTGGTGGCAAGGACCGAGGTCAGGACCCTCTCGTGGATTTCAGTGGCGCGCTGCATCAACGGAAGCGACCGTGTGGGTGCTGCGCTCGCCCAATGCAAATCGGCCAGGTTGTTGAGGCTGCGGGCCAGGTCGGGGTGCTCCGGCCCGAGGGCCTTCTCCCAGGTGGCCAGCGCGCGACGGTAGAGCGGCTCGGCCGCCGTGTAGTCGCCTTTCACTTGGAGCAAAAAAGCCAGGCTGTTGAGGCTCTCAGCCACGTCGCGATGCTCCGGCCCGAGCGCCTTCTCGCGGATGGCCAGCGCGCGGCGGTAGAGCGGCTCGGCCGCCGCGTAGTCGCCTTCCTCACTGAGCAACCCGGCCAGGTTGTTGAGGCTGGTGGCCACGTTGGGATGCTCGGGCCCGAGCGCCTTCTCGCGGATGGCCAGAGCGCGACGGTAGAGCGGCTCGGCCGCCGCGTAGTCGCCTTCCTCACTGAGCAACACGGCCAGGTTGTCGAGGCTCTGGGCCACGTCGGGATGCTCGGGCCCGAGCGCCTTCTCCCGGATGGCCAGAGCGCGACGGCAGAGCGGCTCGGCCGCCGCGTAGTCGCCTTTCTCACTGAGCAACCCGGCCAGGTTGTTGAGGCTGATGGCCACCTCAGGATGCTCGGGCCCGAGCGCCTTCTCCCAGATGGCCAGAGAGCGACGGTAGAGCGGCTCGGCCGCCGCGTAGTCGCCCTTCGCTCGGAGCAACCCGGCGAGGTTGTTGAGGCTCCTGGCCACCTCAGGATGGTCAGGTCCGAGCGCCTTCTCCCAGATGGCCAGATAGCGACGGTAGAGCGGCTCGGCCGCCGCGTAGTCGCCTTTCTCACTGAGCAACACAGCCAGGTTGTTGAGGCTGGCGGCCACGTCGGGATGCTCGGGCCCGAGCGCCTTCTCCCGGATGGCCAGAGCGCGACGGTAGAGCGGCTCGGCCGCCGCGTAGTCGCCTTTGTCATTGAGCAACCCGGCGAGGTTGTTGAGGCTCCTGGCCACCTCAGGATGGTCAGGTCCGAGCGCCTTCTCCACGATGGCCAGAGAGCGACGGTAGAGCGGCTCGGCCGCCGCGTAGTCGCCTTTCTTATTGAGCAACCCGGCCAGGTTGCCGAGGCTCCTGGCCACCTCAGGATGGTCAGGTCCGAGCACCTTCTCCCAGATGGCCAGAGAGCGACGGTAGAGCGGCTCGGCCGCCGCGTAGTCGCCTTTCGCCTCGAGCAACCCGGCCAGGTTGTTGAGGCTGGCGGCCACGTGGGGATGCTCGGGCCCGAGCGCCTTCTCCCGGATCGCCAGAGAGCGACGGTAGAGCGGCTCGGCCGCCGCGTAGTCGCCTTTCGCTTCGAGCAACCCGGCCAGGTTGTCGAGGCTGATGGCCACGTTGGGATGCTCGGGCCCGAGCGCCTTCTCCCAGATGGCCAGAGCGCGACGGCAGAGCGGCTCGGCCGCCGCGTAGTCGCCTTTCGCTTCGAGCAACTCAGCCAGGTTGCTGAGGCTGGCGGCCACGTCGGGGTGCTCGGGCCCGAGCGCCTTCTCCCAGATAGTCAGAGCCCGGCGGAAGAGCGGCTCGGCCGCAGCGTAGTCGCCCTTCGCATAGAACAACGCGGCCAGGTCGTTGAGGCTCTGAGCCACGTCGGGATGCTCGGCCCCGAGTGCCTTCTCGCGGATGGCCAGAGCGCGGTGGTAGAGCGGCTCGGCCGCAGCGTAGTCGCCCTTCGCTTGGAGCAACCCGGCGAGGCTGTTGAGGCTCTGAGCCACGTCGGGATGCTCCGGCCCGAGGGCCTGCTCTCGGAGCTCGAGCGCCCGCCGTGCGAGGGGGAGAGCCTCGTCGTATCGGCCGGCCCGCTCGAGCTCGACGATGCGGGCATTCAGCCGTGCTGCCTCTTCGAGCGGCCCGTTCGGCGCCGTGGCTGCGTCCAGATTCGGCGTCTGCTCCCGCGCCTCGACCAGTGGATGCGCCGCGACGATCGGCGCTGAAGATCGCGTTGCGCGTGTTTTCGACAACCACTTCATCTCACCGCTCTCCTCCCTCAGCTTCGAGCCGGGCGAGCGCTGTCACGTTGGCGAACAGCGCTGCCCGGGTGCGGCCCCGTCGCGACGGGCTGGCGTCTACTCCGGCGCGGCCCGCCCCACGATGTCCACTGCCGTCGGCAAGTCGGCCTCTCGCACGGAGGGCGGCTCCTTTCCGGAGAGGGACCTGCCGCTGCCGCCCACGATGAAGGCGGCCCAGTAGTAGGGATGCAGGTGCTGGCGCGCCATGGCGAGCTGCACTTCGCGCAGGGCGTCGCTGCGCCCGTCGCCGGCGGAGAGCCGACCGTAGTAGGCCTTCATGAGCGCCTGGGTCTCCCTGTCGGCGACCTTCCACAGACTCATGATCTGGCTGTCGGCCCCGGCGAGCACGAGCGCGCGCCGCAGGCCGTAGACGCCCTCGCCCCGGGAGAGCGCGCCGATGCCCGTGTCGCACGCCGAGAGCACGACGAGCCTGGTGCCCCACAGGTCGAGGCCCGCGACCTCGAGTGCGGTGAGCACGCCGTCGTCGCCGCCGCTGTGTCGCTGGTTTGCGCCTGCGAGCGCGATACCCGAGCGCAAGAGCGGGTTCTCTGGCAAGGGCGGCAGCGCTCCGGGCTGGAGGAGTATCAGGAAAGGCCGGGCCTCGCGGGACGCGGGCGGTGCCGCGGGGTCCTGCGCCAGGAAGAAGCCGTGGGTGGCCATGTGCACGATGGCGGGGCCGGCGAGCGCCTTGACGGCGGCCTCGGTGGCGTCCTTTTCGAGCAGCAGGCGAGCGTCTGGCAAGAGCTCTTTGACGGCGCGCGCCTCTGGCTCGGTCCATCGGAGTGGGCCGAAGCGCACGGCGCCCATGGCGTCCGAGCGGCGTCCCGAGGTCGCGCCGGCCGGCGCGCCGCTGCCCTCGTCGTCGTAGGCGGGATTGCCGATGACCAGCGGCGACGAGCGCGGGCTCTCGGCCCGGGTGACCTCGAGGCGGAGCAGGTCGCGGCCGCTGGTGAGGTAGGTGAAGCGATAGCGCGCGAGCAGGAACTGCCCGCGCTCGTCGACGAGCGCCGCGAAGGGCACGAGGTTGAGCGCTCCGTCCGGCGCCAGGTACACCTCGCGCGCGTCGCCAAGGAGCTGCCTTACCGGCCGCATGACCTTCTCGTCGAGCGCGCGCGCCGCCTCGGCGTACCGCGGATCGGCCGCGCTCAGCGCCGCGCGCGCTTGAGCGACGAGCGCATCGATGGGGGCGGACGGGCCGAGCTCCACCCAGCTCGGATCGCCGCTCCGGTGCAGCACATAGGCGACATAGTGCGGGGCGCCAAACGTGCGGCCCGGCTTCGCGTGCGGATCGTCTTGATGAAACAGCGCGAGCTCGGCGAGCGCGGCGTCCGGACCGAGCGCCGCTTGCACGGCCTCGAGGGTAACGGCGCGGCGCTCGGCGGCCAGCGCCGTGTACCGTGTCGCCAGGTCTCGCTCGAGCACCTCGATGTCCGCCCGCAGCTTGGCGAGCGCGTCGCCGTGATGGCTCACGTCCTCGCCGGGCGCAGGTCCGCGCAGCGAGCGCGTTGCCAGCTCTCCCCTGAGGCCTACGACCTCGGCCAGCTTCGCCTGGTCCTCCGGCCGGCCGCGCGCGCGGAGCTGCGCGAGCATGTCGGTCATGGCGTCGAGGACGCGGCCCTTGCGCTGCAATAGGACGGTGAGCGCGAGCCGGGCGGCGTCGGCGCGGGTGGGCAGCGCGCGGACGTGAAGGGAAACGGTCATGTCGGTCTCGTGGCTTACTGCCCACACAACGGCGTGCTTCTGTCGCTCGCTGCCGGCGGCAAGAACCGCGGCTAGGACCCGCTCGTGGATCGCTGTCGCCTGCTTCATCAGGGGGAGTGCCCGCGTCGGCGCGGCGCTCGCCCAGAGCAACCCGGCCAGGTTGTTGAGGCCGATGGCGACGTCAGGATGCTCAGGCCCGAGCGCCTTCTCTTGGATGGCCAGAGCGCGACGGTGAAGCGGCTCGGCTGCCGTGTAGTCACCTTTTGCACGGAGCAATAACGCCAGGTTGTTAAGCGATAAGGCCACGTTGGGATGCTCGGGCCCGAGCGCCTTCTCTTGGATGGCCAGAGTGCGACGGAAGAGCGGCTCGGCCGCCGCATAGTCGCCATTGTATAAGAGCAACAAGGCCAGGCTGTTGAGGCTGATCGCCACGTCATGATGGTCGGGGCCGAGGGACTTTTCTCGGATGGCCAGAGCGCGACGGAAGAGCGGCTCGGCCGTTGAAGGGTCGCCCTTCGTATCGAGCAATCGGGCCAGCCCGTCGAGGCTGAAGGCCACGTCGGGATGCTCGGGTCCGAGGGACTTCTCCCGGATGGCCAGAGCGCGACGGAAGAGCGGCTCGGCCGCCGAATAGTCGCCTTTCATCTCGAGCAACCCTGCCAGATTGTTAATTGTGGTGGCTACATCGGGATGGTCGGCCCCGAGCGCCTTCTCTCCGATGGCCAGAGCGCGGCGGAAGAGCGGCTCGCCGGCCACATAATCGCCCTTCGCATCGAGCAATAAGGCCAGGTTGTTGAGGGTGGTGGCCACGTCGGGATGCTCGGGTCCGAGGGACTTCTCCCGGATGGCCAGAGCGCGACGGAAGAGCGGCTCGGCCGCCGCATAGTCGCCTTTCATCTCGAGCACCCCTGCCAGGTTGTCGAGGGTGGCCGCTACGTCATGATGGTCGGGCCCGAGCGCCTTCTCCCTGATGGCCAGAGCGCGGCGGTGGAGCGACTCAGCCGCTGCATAATCGCCTTTCTCCCGGAGCAAGAGAGCCAGGTTGTCGAGGCTTTCTGCCACGTAGGGATGCTCGTGGCCGAGCGCCTTTCCCCGGATGGCCAGAGCGCGACGTAAGAGCTGTTCGGCCGCCGCATAGTCGCCTTTTATTTCGAGTAACTCTGCCAGGTTACTGAGGGTGGTGGCCACGTAGGGATGCTCGTTGCCGAGCGCCTTCTCCTCGATGGCCAGAGCCCGGCGGAAGAGCTGTTCGGCCGCCGCATAGTCGCCTTTCACCGCGAGCAGCCCTGCCAGATTGTTGAGTGTGTTGGCCACGCGGGGATGCTCATGGCCGAGCGCCTTCTCCCCGATGGCCAGAGCCCCGCGGAAGAGCTGTTCGGCCGCCGCATAGTCGCCTTTCGCCTCGAGCAAGGAGGCCAGGCTGTCGAGGCTCTGGGCCACGGCGGGATGGTCGCGCCCGAACGCCTTCTCCAGGATGGCCAGAGCGCGGCGGAAGAGCGGCTCGGCCGCCGCGTAGTCGCCTTTCGCCTGGAGCAGCCCTGCCAGGTTGTGGAGACTGTAAGCCACATGGGGATGCTCGGGCCCGAGCGCCTTCTCCCGGATGGCCAGAGCCCGGCGGCAGAGCTGTTCGGCCGCCGCGTAGTCGCCTTTGGCCTTGAGCAATAAGGTAAGGCTATTGAGGGTGGTGGCAACGTCGGGATGCTCTGGCCCGAGCGCCTTCTCCCGGATGGCGAGAGCGCGGCGGTAGAGCGGCTCGGCCGCCGCGTAGTCGCCTTTCGTCTGGAGCAGCCAGGCCAGGTTGTTGAGGCTCTGGGCCACGTGGGGATGCTCGGATCCGAGCGCCCTTTCTCGCAGCCCGAGCGCCCTCCGGGCGAGGGGTATGGCCTCGTCGTATCGGCCGGCCTGCTCGAGCTCGACGACGCGGCGATTCAGCTGCTCTGCCTCTTCGAGCGGCCCCTGCGCCGCCGCGTCCTGCATCGGCGTCTGCGCCCGCCCCTCGACCCGCGGATGCGCGGCCACCGGCGCTGCGAAGCGTGTTGTACGTGCCCTCGAGAACGCCGTCATCTCACCGCTCCTCATCCCTCAGCGTCGAGCCGGGCGAGCGCCATGGCACCGGCGCCGGCCGCCGCGTCGCACCCGCTCCGGTGCGGCGCCACGTAGCTTCGCTCCTTGAATGTGATCCTCCCTGCGTCCCACTCTCTCTGCTTGGCCACTTCCTTCACGTCGTGGCGGATGCCGAAATGCCCGAATCCACTGCGAGTGAACCCCCGTTGATGCCGTTCGGTAATCAGCTTGAGCTCAGAATGCTCTGAACGCTCCGTATGTGCGCCGCATGCTGGTAACCGTGTGCAAGATAGCCGGGGCGTCAAGTGGGCACTCCTTGCTCCTCCCGCGGCCGGCTTCTCCAGCCTGGAAACTGGCACAAAACGGTCCGGCGTCTGCCCGAAACTTGACCTGTGGGTCCTGCTCTTTATCGATCCATCATCGGCTGTGTGCGCGAGCGAGCGCGCCCCGGCCGTGGAGGAGGGGAAGGAACATGGATATGACAGGAACCGCCGAAGCCATCTGCTACGATCGGACACTGCCGCTCGAGCTGGAAGACGAGGCAAAACGGGTCGCCGTGCAGGAAAATCCGGCGAACTACGTGGATCCGAGCGTCAGCCTCAGCGACCCGAACATCGACCCCTCGGAGCGCATCGCGCTCATCGCGAACAAGCGGTGGCGCCCCGGCAAGATCCTGAAGATCCGCTTCCTCGACGGCTCCGCCACGATGCAGTCGAAGGTCGTCCAGCACGCCACGGAATGGACCCAGTACGCCAACATCCAGTTCCAGTTCGATAACTCGACGTACGCGGAGATCCGCATCTCGTTCTACGCCGATCGGGGCTCGTGGTCGGCGCTCGGCACCGACGCCCTGCTGCAACGCGCCTTCCCGCTCAACCAGCCCACGATGAACTTCGGCTGGCTCCGCGACAACACCAGCGAAGAAGAGTCCTCGCGCGTCGTCCTCCACGAGTTCGGTCACGCCCTCGGCGCCATCCACGAGCACCAGAACCCGCAGGGCGGCATCGTGTGGAACGAGGAGGCCGTCTACAGGTATTTCTCCGGTCCCCCGAACTACTGGACCCCGGAGCAGATCCGATTCAACGTCCTCGATAAGTACTCGCAGGACATCCTCCTGGGCACCACGTTCGATCCCGAATCGATCATGCTCTACAACCTGCCCCCCTCGCTCACGCGCGGCCCCATGCGGCTGACGGGGCGATCGAACACCAGGCTGTCGCAGATGGACATCGACTTCATCAAGGTCGCCTATCCCAGGTGACCTCGGCGCGGTCGCGCGCGCACCGAACGCGTGCCGCGCGCGATCCGCGGCGAGCACCCATGACGAGCACATGAAGGGCCGGGGCGCCACGAGGGGCCGGCCTCACGTCCGCTGTTCCTGGAGGGAACGATGGAGAGCCAACCGGACCACGAACACGACGTTGCGGCGAGCAGCGCTCCGGACACGAGCCCGACCTTCCGGGCGCTGCTCATCGGCGTCGACTTCTACTTCCCGAACCGCCTCCCGAACGGCGCCAGCTACGAGACGCTGAGAGGCTGCGTGAACGACATCCGCCGCGTCGAGGAGATGCTGAAAGCCCGGATCACCGGGCCGCTCGAGATCACGAAGCTCGTCGCGCCCGACACCGGGGCCGGCAGGCCCGCCGGGCCGGGGAGCGCCTGGCCCACGTACGCCAACGTGCAGGCGGCGCTCGATGGGCTCCTCGCCCGGACCCGGCCGGGCGACCAGGTGTACATCCACTACTCCGGCCACGGGGGCCGCGTCCGCACGAAGTTCCCCGACCTGAAGGGGCCCGACGGGTACGACGAGACGCTCGTGCCCACCGACATCGGGGAGGTCTCGACGCGCAACCTGCGCGATGTCCATCTCGCATATTACCTCGACGCGCTCGCGACGAAGAACCAGGCGATCGTGACGGTGGTGCTCGACAGCTGCCATTCCGGCGGCGCGACGCGCGGGATCGACGTCGCGCCGCGGTGCGCGACGGGCGCCCGCGCCGGGGTCGATCCCACGCTCGACACAACGGAGCGCCCGACGGACGGCGTGGCCTCCGAGGACGAGCTCCGCGCAGCGTGGAGGCGGCTCGCGGGGACCGGCGTCACGGCGCGCGCAGCCGCCGCCACGAGCTGGCTCCCCGCGTCCAGCGACTACGTGCTCCTCGCGGCGTGCCGCGACATCGAGTCGGCGCTGGAAGCCAGCGTCGAGGGCGCTCCGCGGGGCGGCGTGATGACGGCGGCCTTCCTCGACGCGCTGGCACAGCTCCGCGCCGACCAGACCTGGAAGACGGTCCACGAGCGCGTGCTCGCCTGGGTACACAGCCGTTACCCGCAGCAGACCCCCCAGCTCCTCGGCAGGGGCGAGCGGCAGGTCCTCGGCGTCGAGCTCCGGCCCGTCGCGCACACGGTGACGGTCAGCGACATCGACGCCCCGAAACAGCGGGTGAAGCTCCGCGCCGGCCACGCGACGGGGACCGCCCTGGGCAGCAGATTCGGCCTCTACCGCGCCGGAACGACCGACTTCACGGAGGCCGACAAGCGCGTCGGCG
Source organism: Sorangium sp. So ce1153 (assembly GCF_051521595.1). NCBI lineage: Bacteria > Pseudomonadati > Myxococcota > Polyangiales > Polyangiaceae > Sorangium > Sorangium sp. So ce1153. The sequence goes on along the minus strand of NZ_CP150361.1, from coordinate 7,159,295 downwards.
CCGCCACCGTCACCGAGGTGATGGCCACGCAGAGCTGGGCCGCCCTCGACGGGGGCACCAAGATCGACGCGGTCGAGCTGGGCGCCCCCGCGCGCCTCGAGGACGTGGGGTCCCTCGCGCTGCAGCACACGGTCAACCTCGTCCGCCGGGATGACCTGCCGCCCGGGCTCGATCAGGATCGGGCGCTCACCGCCGTGCGGGCCGCGATCGAGACGAGAGGGCGTGGCTTTCTCGAGATCCATGGTAGCGGGACGCCGGATTACCAGGTCGCCATCAACAGCGGTGCCCAGTACGAGATCTGGGACCCGAGTGGAACGCCGATGCCCAACGTGGGAGCGGTGGACGTCGGCGCTCCGGAGGCCGCCGAGCTGGTGGTCGATCGCCTGATGCACATCCTCCGGTACCAGACCGTCATGAAGCTCAACAACCCGTCGTCGGGGATCGAGGAGGCGCTCCGCGTCGAGCTCCGCGCTCCCCCGCCAGCGTGGTCGCCGGGCGACTGGATCGGAGGCGGAACCTTGATCGAGCCGAGCGGCGACGCGTACGTCGTGAAGCCCGACACCCACGTGTTCGTCCACGTGCTGAACGGCAGCGACCGCAAGGTCAACATCGCGGCCATCGACCTCGGAGACGACTGGAGCATCGCCGCCATCGAGCCTCCTGGCCCTTCCTTCGGGAGCTACACCCCCGTGGACGCCAGGAAGGATGTTTGGTTCGCGCTCCGGACCTCTCTGAGCGGCGGGCGCACTTCGGCCCTCGACGTGATCAAGATCTTCGCGACCACCGACGACGCCGACTTCTGGTGGCTCCTGCACCCGTCGATCGACAGGCCGATCACCCGGTCGGCGATGGCGCGGGGCACGGCTGCGCGCGACGCGCTCTTCCGGCTGCGCGAGGCGCTCGACGCGGACCAGAACACGGCGCGCTCGGCGCGCGTCGAGTCCAGCCCGGGCTCCGACTGGACCGTGCGGCAGATCCGCATCCGCACGAGCTAGCCTCGATCCAGACGGGGACGTCCGCAGCCGGCTGGAGCGGCTCGCGCCGGACCACGCGGTGCCCGGCGCTCGCAGGCGGCGACGCCTCGACGCCCGGCGGGCCCCTCACGCTGGCCGAGCGCCTGGGCGGCAGCAGGGCTCGCCTACTTCACCCGGACGCGGCGCCCGGGCAGGAGGCGCCAGAGCGACGGCGGCTGGAACGACAGCAGCCGCCTGGAAAAGGCGCCGACGGCCCGGTACTCCGCGTCGGAGATGAGCGCCAGCTCGACGCTGATCATGAACGCAGCGAACGTCACGAGGCCCATCATCACCGCGATCCCGAGGTGGAACGTGAACGCGCCGGCGAGCGCGAGCCGCCGTGTGCGCCGGTCCAGGACGAACAGGAAAGGGAAGCTGAGCTGGAAGGCGACGGCCGCGTAGGTCAGCGCCGTCACCAGCGCCACGCTTCCGTAAAGGCCCTCGCTGTGGCCGGGCCACGTGAACTCGCCCACCCGGGTGATGTAGTAAAGGGCAGTCCCGTTCTGCCACAGCTCGCCCTGCACCTTGTACAGCCCGGCGATCCCGTAGACAAGACACACCTGGACGGCACAGGCGAGGATCGCCGCGCTGTGCGTCATCATCTTGATCCGCTCGAGGTCCCCGCCGCGCGCCCGCTGCGCGCGGAGCCGGTCCGCGTCGAGCGAGAAGAAGGCGCCGAGCTCGGCGAAGACGCCGTACAGCAGCGCGAGCCGGATGATGTTGTCACCGCCGTCGAGCAGGACCGGGTTCCGCTGATGCAGGGACCAGAGCCAGACGTACGTGAGCAGCGACATGAGCCGCGTGCGGAAGCCGACCACCCAGAGCATCGTGAACAGGATGCCGAGGTGGAAGACGACCTCGAAGTAGAGCGGCGCCCCGCTGAGCACGTAGATCGAGAACGCGCCGGCGCCGCGCGCCTCCTCGAGCGACCGCGCGAAGGGCCACACCCCGTCGGGGCCGTAGAGGTAGTGGCGCTGGAAGTAGTTCGCCAGGTAGAGGTGGAGGATCGTCAGCCCGGCGACGATCCGGAAGAGGCTGGCTCCGATCAGGAAGCGCTCGCGGCTCGCGAGCTCCACGACGCGCTGCCAGCGCGCGTTCAGCTTGCCCAGCATGGCGTTATCTCTCCTCCTGGGCTGCCAGCCGGGAGGCCACGGACCGCTGAAGGCCGTCCTCCGTCGCCACCTTCAGCGGCGCTACCGGCTGGTAAGGAGCCCAGTCAAAATCGTAGTACGTCACCTCGCCCTTCGCGTCGGGCAGGTCGCGCCGGGAGAAGCGCGGGAACTTCAGCACAGCCATGCGCATCCGCACGGCGGTGGTGCGGGTCGGGCCGTAGAGGCTGTCGCAGTGCGCGGAGCCGGCCCGAGCCAGGACGCTGCTGCCCAGCTGAAACCCCTCGTCTTGCTCCTTCTTCACGTCCTTCCGGAGCATGTCGGCGACCTGCTCCTCCGAGGCCTCCGAGCCGCCTCCGCCCGCCTGCGCGCGGGCGCGACGCTCGTCGAGCTTCTTCGCGATCTGCAATGACGTCGGATCGGCGCTGTAGGTCAGGCGTGCCGCGCCCGTCACCGATCGCGCGATGCGCGTCGCGGGGCCCAGCCGGTTCTTCAGGTGAGCTTCCCAGTAGGGAGTCGTGATGTCGGTCCACCCGGTCTCCAGCGTGCCCCCGTCCGGCTGGCGCAGGCGGCAGGCCACCATCAGGACGCGCGTGTCGTTGATGGGATCGGGCGCGAAGAGATGCCAGTTCTGCTGCAGGAGCGGGCTCATGTACCCGTCGATGAGCCGCGCGAAGCGGAGCTTCAGCGGGTTCTGCGGCGTCAGGTAGGCCAGCGTCATCGCGAAGTGGAAGCAGAGCGCCGCGGCGAGCAACGCGGGCGCGGACGTCGAGAGCAGGCGGAGTATACGGCCCATGGTCGGTCCATCCTGGGTTCAGATCCATCGGGAAAAGGCCGCGCGCGACCGGAGCGCCGCGCGCGGCCCGTGGATGGCGGCGGGACCCGGCTGGGCCCGCTCGCGTCAGCCTAGTTGTCGAAGAGGATGTCCGCTCGACTGGACACCGGCACGTCGTTCAGCGCGACGCGCCGGTGGCCTCCGAAGCCGCGGCCGAACATGCCCGCATTGGCGGTCGCGACACCGAGGTTGTCGAGGCCTCCGGCGTTGGCCACCCCGGCGTTGGCGACGGCGCCCGAGGTCCCGAGCGCGACGCCCGAGATGCCCACGTTGGTCGTGGTGGCCACGTTGGCCCCAGGCATCCCATAGAACGCCAACCTCCCGGGGGTCGCGGAGCTCGCCTCGGCGTGAAGACCCGAGAGGGCCTTCAGGCTCGAGGCCGCGGGCGCCGACGCGTGCGCCATCCCCGCGCCGACGAACAATGACATACCCGTGATAGCCGTGATGATCTTGCGAGACATGCTATTCCCTTTCCTTCGAACATGTGATGGTTGGAGCGGCCGGCGGCGCCTGCCGCGGTCGTCGAGCGCGGTCCCCCCACGACCGAGGGGCCCTGCGGGGCCCCGCGCATCAAGCCAATTCGCAGTGGATGTGAGGACTGTCCGAGCAAGAGCACGCGTCGTGCCGGCCCCTCGTTCGACGGGCCCAGCGCGCGCTCCGTCGCGCTCCGTCGCGCTCCTCGCGCCGAGTCGCGGGCCGCGGCCGCTCGGCGGCGCGGCCCGCCCGCAAGAGGCCTGCGTGTTCGAGCAAGCCGCTGCGCGCAACGAGCTGCTCGGCCCGTCGCGGCGCGACGCCAGGAGCTCGCCGGCCGCGCCACGGCACGCCGGATGCTTGTCGCCCTGATTGACGGGTAATCGACGATGCCAGTCTATTCCGGCGTCGCTGACCAGGAGGATGAAGATGCGCGCTATGCAGTTATCGGTGTTCGTGATGTCGCTCCTGCCTGCGCCTGCAGCGCTCCAGGCGAGCGCGTGCATGGGGGCCGCGGAGGGCGGAGAGGGGGCGTCGAGCGAAGCAAACGAGCGTGGTCGTTCGGAGTTCAGCGGAGCTGACACCACGGACGGCGACGAGGGGAGCACGGCTGCTTCATGCGTCGTCAGCTGCCCCAACGGTGACAAGGACCTCTCGTGCCCTGGTGGACACGGGTGTATCTGTTACTGTGATCCGGGCGGCGACCCGGTCTGCAAATGTACTTGAGGGCGGGCCCACCCTGACGATCACGCGATCGACGGACAGGGATCAGCAGGTGATCACCATCTCGGAAGGGACGATCCGGCTCGAGACGATGGAGACGAAGGACGGCGGGTGAGGTGGGCGCTCAGCGCCTCCTGCCGCCTGTCCCGATCGCCCGTTCCGGCGGCGCTTCCTCGACCACGATCTCCTCTTCCGCGAGCGGCACGCGGATCTCCGCGCCCTCGCCGATCGCGGCGCCGGCCTCGCGCGCCCGCCCTCGGGCCGCGGCGATGTGTCACCATCATGCACCTCCGACCGGGCTCTTCCGGCCCCTGCATCAGGTCGGCGGCGTCTCATGCCCCTTGTCACGTCGAGGGCGCCGGCCGCCCTCGCTCCCTCCGATGCTCCCGCCCGCGCTCCCCTCGCGCGGCCCGCCCGCCAACGTTGCCCGGCCGTACAACCGCTCGTCTCGCCGCCACCCGGTTCACATCCCATCTCGGCACAACGATTGCTGAAACCGCATGAACGAACACGGCGAGGAACCACCATGAAACGGCCGGGCGGCCGCGGTGCCGGCCAGCTTGGCGTCGATGGCGTCGATGTCGATGTGGGCCACAGGTCCGCCGTGGAGCAGAAAGGCGAGCGAGGTGACGATATGAAGCACGTTGACGCGGGACGCCCCTCCGGCCGCCGGACAGGGCTCCTGCTCTGTCTTCTCGCGAGCATGGCGCTCGCAGGCTGCGGCGGCCCGAGCGAGCGCGTCGTCCAGGGCACGCAGCTCGCGCCCGGCACCGATGCGCACATCACCGCCGACATCAACTCCGACGCCGCGACGACACGGCTGGCGGTGGACGTCGTTCACCTCGCGCCGCCCGAGCGGATCCAGGCAGGCAGCAAGCACTTCGTCGTCTGGCAGCGCCCGAGCGCCGAGAGCCCCTGGCGGCGGGTCGGAGTGCTCGACTACGATGCAGGAAACCGGGGCGGCAAGCTGGTCGAGACCACCGTGCCGTATGCGAGCTTCGAGCTGCTCATCACCGTCGAGCAGCAGATGAATCCTCAATTCCCATCGTCCGCCGCCGTCATCGGGCCGGCGTCTGTCGGGTAGTTCACCGCCGCCGCGGTGACCGGCAGCTCGGCGATCCTCGCCGGGGGCGTGAGCTCGTCGCGACAGGGCGCGCCTGGTGAGCATGGAGCGCGCGGCGCTCCGCGCGATACAGGAGACACCGGAGATCGCCCGCTCGTCAGGACGAGCGGCCCGAGCCGCTTCTCGACGGGCTCTCGCGCGTTAAGCTTCCCCCATGAGGCTCGCGGCACGGCTCACCACGCACGCGTTCTCGGCTGGCGCCGCCGGCATCAGCTTCGTCGTCCAGGTGCTCCCGGGCTCGGACCAGCTGTTCGTCATTCCGATCCAGTACCTGCTCGCCGCGTCGCTCGCGAAGGAGCGGGGCGCGTCCCTCTCGAAGGCAGCGTGGGCCCAGGTCCACCAGCTCATCTGGGGCGGCGGCGCCCTCCGGCTCGTGCTCGACGTGACCCTGGGGCTGATCCCGCTGGCTGGCGCGTTCACGAACGCGATCACGGCGTTCGCCACGACCGAGTATGTCGGGCGCTACGTGGAGAGCGCCCTCGACAACCCGGATGATCCGCCTCCGGCCCTGTCGATCCAGGGCCTCATCGACGCGGTCACCTCCCTCTTCACCGCGCGATCGCGGTAGGCGAGCGACACCTCGGTCGAGCTCGCCGCGCGGCTGCCGGAGCTGGAGCGCGAGCTCCCCGGGAGCGACGCGGCGTCACCACCAGACGCGCCGGTGTCTGCGGCGTGAGCGTGTCGCCACCGCCGCCGCCAGGGCCCCGATGGCGAACGCGGCGGTCGCCGCGACGGCGATGCTCCGAGCCATGTGCTCTGCCTCGCCCTTGACGCCGCGCCACCGCGCCCTCGTCCCGGCCAGGTCGCGCGCGAGCCGCTCCTTGCCGTGCTCGATCTGCGCGGCAGGTCCCACCGGCTCCGCCAGAACCGTCGAGGCGCTGACGTGCCCTCGTTCGCTGAGGGGACGGGCGACCCTGTCGACGTCGAACCGGATTGCGTTGGATCGTTCCATATGTCCTGCGGTTGCAATCGTTGTTCCCCGCCCGTGCGCCGGCGTGCTCATCGCTGGCAGGAGCCGCACACACGGCGCCGCGCCCCGTCCAATTGCCCCGGCGGCGCGCCGCTCGCGCCGCGAGGGCAGCGCGCCAGGCGTCGGTGGCCCGGGCGTTGCAAACCTCGAATCCGACGAGCTGTGCAGCCACCCCAGATCGAAGCCCGCCCATGCGAATTCTCGGAAGAACGGCGCTGATCGCGGCCCTGGGCCTCTCGCTCCCCATCGCCGGCGCGGCCAGGGCCGCGGCGCCCTCCGGCGCGGCGCCCTCCGGCGCGGCGCCCGGATCCTCATCCGCCGGGAGCTGGTCTCACGGCTCCAAGGAGTTCTTCGGCGCCGCATACGAGAGCTACGACGCGGACCTCGGGTATTCGGCGCGCTCCGGCACGGCCCCGATCAGCAAGGTCTGGTTCACGGGAGCGAGCGGCGTCCTGACCGAGGTCTACTGGCCGACGAACGACACCGCGCAGACGCGTGACAGCCAGCTCCTGGTCACGGGCGGAGGCAAAGGCCTCTTCGAGGAGCGGCGAGACGCGCGGCGGAGCGTCTCCTGGATCGAGGACGGCGTGCCGGCTTTCCGGGTCGTCACCGACGATCCGGGCGGCAGGTTCACGATCGAGAAGACCATCTTCGCGGATCCCGATCGCGACGTGGTCCTGCAGCGGCTGAAGATCACGCGGCGCGTACCGGGACTCAGGTTCTTCGTCCTTCACAACCCCGGCGTGGGGAACACGCCGCTCGGCGACAGCGCCATGGCCAGCACCGGAGGTGCGCCGGGGGCCGGGCTGTTCGCCTGGCAAGGCCCCTTTGCCCAGGCTCTCCTGGCCTCGGTCCCCTGGCGCGACGCCACGGCCGGCTTCTCGGGGACCGCGAGCGATGGCTATCGGGACCTGACGAACCACCGCACGCTGACCGCGCGCTACCGCGACGCGAGGGACGGCGACGTCGTGCTCACCGGGGAGCTGGACCTCCCGCTCTCGCCCGGGACCGACGAGCTCACGCTGGCGCTCGGCTTCGGGCGCGACGTCGGCGAGGCCCACCGCGCCGCCCAGGCGTCGCTCCGCGACGACCCCGGCGCCCTCCTCGACAGGTACCGCGCCCAGTGGCGCGCCTACCAGGCGTCCCTCCGCCCGCTCGGGAGCGCCTCGCCCGACCTCGCGCGCCTTTACCGCAGCTCCGCGGCGGTCATGAAGTCCCTGGAGGACAGGACCCACCCAGGCGCCTTCATCGCGTCGCCCTCCGTGCCCTGGGGCGACGTCAGGCTCGACAGGGCGAGCGCGATCTCGCCGAGGAGCTCGGCGACGATCACGGGCGGCTATCACCTCGTGTGGCCGCGCGACCTCGTCCAGATCGCGCTGGCGCTGCTCGCCGCCGGCGATACGCGCTCACCCGTGGCCGCGGCGCGGTTCATGAAGAGCGTCCAGCTCTCCGATTCCGACGGAACCTGGGATTTCGACTCCATCCATGTCTCGAAGGAAGGCTCGTTTTACCAGAACACCTGGTCCGACGGCGAGCCGTACTGGAAAGGCCTGGAGCTCGATCAGGTGGCGCAGCCGATCGACCTCTGTTACCAGCTGCACGAGGAGCAGATCGTCACGGCCGACGCGTGCTGGGACCTCGTGCGCGCCGCCGCCGACTTCCTCGTTGCCTTCGGTCCCTGGACCCCGCTCGATCGATGGGAGGAGATCTCGGGCGTCTCGCCGTCGACCATGGCCTTCCTGTGCGCCGCGCTCGCCCATGCGGCGGAGCTCGCGGGCACGACGGGTCATCCCGACCGCCAGGCCCGGTACCGGGAGACGGCCGAGCGCTGGGCCAGGCAGGTTGACCGCTGGACGTTCACCACCCGAGGGAGCATCGGCAAGGGTCGGTATTTCGAGCGCGTCGACGGGTCCGGCAGCCCGGACGCTCCGCGGGACCCCAACGACAGGCGACGCTACGTCTTGCACGGGCGCTCCTGGCTGGAGCGCGACGTCGTCGATTGCGGCTTCCTCAGGCTCGTCGTCCTCGGCGTGCGCCCGGCGCTCGCGGCGAACATCGCCGACTCGGTGGCGGCCTGCGACGCCGCGCTGCGCGTCGACGTCCCGGGGCTCGGCCCGGGATTCCATCGCTATGTGGGCGACGTGTATGGCTTCGACCCGCGCACGGGCGAGCGGACACGAGGCATGTTGTGGCCGATGCTCACGGGCGAGAGAGCCCAGTACGAGCTCGCGAGGGCGCTCGAGGTGTCCGGCTCGCCGGCGGCGGCGCGGCGCAAGATGCGCCCCTACCTCGACGCGATGGCGCGCTTCGCGACAGCGTCCCGGATGCTGCCGGAGCAGGTCTTCGATGGCGGGCCCCGCGCCGGCAAGCCGACCGGCTCGGCGGCGCCCCTCGGGTGGGCTCACGCCGAGTTCGTCACGGCCCTGCGTGCGTACGAAGACGCGCGGCTCTACCGCCTGCCGGTCCACATCGGCGGAGGCGGATAGCGCTCCCATCGCGGCGCCTCATCGGGCGCGCGCGATCCTCCCGAGCAGCCCCACCGCCGCGAGCGCCACGGCGGCCGCGCCCGCCGCCGCGAGCCATCCGCTCCGTCGCGCCCGCCGCGCCTGCCGCGCCCGCCGCCGCGCGGCCGCGAGCCGCCGGCCGCCCGCCCAGAGGAGCGCCGCGCCGGCCGGCGCCGCCGCGAGCGCCGCGGCCTGCGCGCGCGGCGTCACGTAGACCTCCCCGGGCCCCGGCAGGTACGCGCGCTCGGGGTAGTCGCCCGCAGGCCCCTCGGGGCCGTGCAGCGCCGCCATGCGCACGACCTGCGCCAGGTGCAGCGCCTGCCGCTCGGTCGTCTGCTGGATCTGCTCGCGGCAGCTGAAGCCGTCGGCCACGACGAGCGCGTCCTTCGGCGCCGACCGGACCGCGGGCAGCAGCACGCGCTCGCCGCACTGGATCGAGACGTCGTACTTGTCGCCCTCCTCGAAGCCGAAGGCGCCCGCCATCCCGCAGCAGCCCGAGTCGAGGAGCTCGGCGTCGAGCCCCATGCCGCGGAGCACGTCGCGCTCGCCGTCCATCCCCAGGATCGCCTTGTGGTGGCAGTGGCCGTGCACGACGGCGCGCCGGTCGAGCCGCGGCAGCTCGATTGCGCGCGGGCCGAGCAGCAGCCGGCCGGGGTCGCCGTCCGGCGCCCCCTTCAGGAAGTCGCCGAACATGTGCGTCAGCTCCCGGAGCCGCGACGCCACCGGATCGTCGGGGAAGAGCCCGCGCAGCTCGTCGCGGAAGACCGAGACGCAGCTCGGCTCGAGGCCGACCACCGGCACGCCGCGCTCGATCGGGTCGCGCAGCGCGCCCATCACGTCGCGCAAGAGGCGCCTGGCCGTCTTCAGGAAGCCGAAGTCGTAGAGCGGCCGGCCGCAGCAGAGCTGCCGCTCCGGGACGATCACCTCGTAGCCCGCCCACTCGAGCACCTCGGTCGCGGCGATCGCCGTGTCCGGGAAGAAGTGATCGTTGAACGTGTCCGGCCACAGCAGCACCTGCGGCGCGCCGGCGTTGCGCCGCGGCCGGCCGTGGAACCACTGCCTGAACGACGTCCGCGCGAAAGGCGGGATGCTCCGCTCGGGCGCGATGCCGGCGAGCTTCTTGGCGATCGCGGCGAGGGCCGGCGTCTGCGTCACGAGGTTGGCGAGCCCGGGCGCGCGCTGCCCGAGGCGCGCCCACCAGTGGATGAGCCCCATCGAGTACGCGGCCCGCGGCCTGAGGCGCCCCGCGTAGTGGTGCGACAGGAACTCCGCCTTGTAGGTGGCCATGTCGACGTGGACCGGGCACTCGCCCTTGCACCCCTTGCACGCCAGGCACAGGTCGAGCGACTCGCGCACCTCGTCGTCGCGGAAGCCCCGGAGCTCGCTCCCCTCCAGCATCTCGAAGAGCAGGCGCGCCCGCCCGCGCGTCGTGTGCTCCTCCTCGTGCGTCACCATGTAGCTCGGGCACATCGTGCCGCCGTCGCGGCGCCGGCACGCGCCGACGCCGACGCAGCGCTGGGTCGCGCGCGTGAAGTCGCCGTCGTCGTCCGGGAAGCGGAAGTGCGTCTCCACGGCGGCGGAGCGGAAGCCGGCGCCGAGGCGGAGGTTCTCGTCGACGCGGTACGGGTCGACGACCTTGCCGGGGTTCATGCGGAAGTCCGGGTCCCAGGCCGCCTTGAAGCGGCGGAACGCCTCGATGAGCTCCTCGCCGTACATCTTCGGCAGGAACTGCGCGCGCGCCTGGCCGTCGCCGTGCTCGCCGGAGAACGACCCGCCGTACCGGACGACGAGGTCGGTCGCCTCGTCGAGGAAGCGCTTCCAGTTGCGGATCCCCTCCGCCGTCACCACGTCGAAGTCCACGCGGCAGTGCACGCACGCCTGCCCGAAGTGGCCGTAGAGCGCGGGCTGGTAGCCGTGGCGATCGAAGAGCGCGCGCAACTCGCGGAGGTAGCCGCCCAGGTTGTCCGGGTGCACGGCCGAGTCCTCCCAGCCGGGCCACGTGTCGGGCTCGCCCGGGACGCGCGCGGTCGCGCCGAGCCCCGATTTGCGCACCTCCCAGAGCGCCCGCTCCTGGTCGGGGTCGTCGTACAGCTTCATCGACGGCGGGTTCGGCCCGCGCGCGAGGGCCTGCATGGCGCCGCGCGCCCGCGCGTCGGCCTCCTCCTGCGTGTCGCCCCCGAACTCGGCGAGCAGGAAGCCGCGGCCCTCCGGGAGGTAGCGCAGGTAGCGCTCGTGCAGCCCCTTCTTGTGCATGTCGTCGATGAGCCGGTCGTCGATCCCCTCGAGCGCGATCGGCCCGAAGCGCATCACCTCGGGGACGTGATCGCCCGCCGAGAACACGTCCGGGTAGCCGATCACGAGCAGCGTCCGGCGCCTCGGCCAGTCGACGAGGCGCAGGGTGGCCTCGAGCACCGTCACGCACGTCCCCTCGGTGCCGACCAGGGCGCGCGCCACGTGGAAGCCGTTCTCCGGCAAGAGCTCGTCGAGGTTGTAGCCCGAGACGCGGCGCGGGATGCGCGGGTAGCGCGCGCGGATGAGGTCCGCGTACCGGTCGCGGATCGCGCGCAGCTCGGCGTAGACGCGCCCGCGCCGGCCGCCCGCGCGGACGATGGCGTCGAGCTCCGCCTCGCTCGTCGGCCCAACGCGCACCCGCAGGCCGTCGTAGGTCAGCACCTCGAGCTCGTGCACGTTGTCGGCGGTGCGCCCGCCGAGCACCGAGTGCGTGCCGCACGAGTTGTTGCCGATCATCCCGCCGAGCGTGCAGTACTCGTGCGTCGATGGGTCCGGCGCGAAGGTGAGGTCGAGCTCGTTGGCGGCGCCGCGCAGGGTGTCGAGCACCGTGCCCGGCAGCACCCGGGCGCGCTTGCCCGCGCGGTCGAGCTCGAGGACGCCGCGCATGTACTTCGAGAAATCGAGGACGACCGCGACGTTGCAGGTCTGCCCGGCGAGGCTCGTGCCGCCCCCGCGCGCGAGGATGGGCGCGCCGTGGCGGCGGCACGCGGCGACGGCGGCGATCACGTCGTCCTTGTGGCGCGGCACGACGACGCCGATCGGCAGCTGCCGGTAGTTCGACCCGTCGGTCGCGTAGAGCGCGCGGTCGCCCGCGGTGAAGCGGACCTCGCCCTCGACCACCCGCGCGAGCTCGCCCGCGAGCGCCTCCACCTCGGGGCCGGCCGCGGGCGCGAGCCGCACGCGCCGCTCGCCGGGCAGGCGGATCACGCCCCGATCGATCTCGCGCTGCACGGGCTCGGAGGGCCCGTCCTCCGCCGGCGATCTCACCCTGTCCTGCTCGATGTGCTGCATGATTCCCCCCTCACACCGCGAAGCGCTCGGCGTCCGCGCGCCGGAGCTCAAGGCCCATCCCGGGGCGCGACAGGTCCGGGGCGAGCGCGCCGCCGGCCGGCGCCGCCGCGCCGTCGAAGAGCATCCGCTCGATGCGGACGTGGTCGTGGAAGAACTCGAGGTGCGCGAGCCGCTGCGCCGCGCACGCGGGGTGCAGGTGCAGCGACGGCGCGCAGTGGCCCGACAGGTCGAGCGAGCGCGCCTCGCACAGCGCCGCGGCGGCCAGGAACCCGGTGATCCCGCAGCGGCTCGCGTCCGCCTGCAGGACGTCGACGGCGCCGGCGTCGAGCATGCGGCGGAAGTAGAAGAGATCGTAGCCGTACTCGCCCGCCGCGACGTCCATGCCGGCGGGCGCCCGGTCGCGCAGGAGCCGCAGCCCGTCGAGATCGTCCGAGCTCACGGGCTCCTCGAACCAGCGGACGCCCTCGCCGGCGAACCGCTCGGCCAAGGCGAGCGCCTGCTTGCGCGCGTAGGCGCCGTTGGCGTCGACGAACAGCGCGGCGTCCGGGCCGACGGCGCGGCGCGCCGCGCGCACGCGCGCGAGGTCCGCCGCGGGGTCGCGCCCCACCTTCATCTTCACGCGCGGGATGCCCGCGGCGACCCAGCCGCCGAGCTGCTCGGCGAGCTCGGCCTCGGTGTACGACGTGAACCCGCCGCTGCCGTAGATGGGCGCGCGGTCGCGCGCCATGCCGAGCAGCGCGGCGAGCGGCAAGGCGAGCAGGCGGGCCTTCAGGTCCCACAGCGCCGCGTCCACCGCGGCGATCGCCATCTGCGCGATCCCGGGCCGGCCGAGGTTGCGGATGCTGCGCACCATCGCGGCCCAGGCGCCGGGGACCGCCATCGCGTCGCGCCCGCGCACGACGCCGGCGAGCCTGTCGGCCACGACCCGCGCCGTCGCGACGTCGGCGTAGGTATAGCCGAGCCCGCGCTCCCCTCCGGCGGACGCGTGCACGACGACGAGCGTCGTCTCGCGCCACTCGAGCGTGCCGTCCGACTCCGGCCGATCGGTCGGGATGGTGTACGCGGCCGCCTCGATGCGCTCGATCGGGACCGCCGCGCGGAGCGCCTCGTCGACCATCGTCAGCCCCGGTGCGGGATCCAGCTCTCGATCATGTCGCGGTACGCCTGGCGGACGATCCCGCGCCCGCCCGGGTCCCCCCGGAGCAGCGCCGTCGTGAGCATCCGCGCCTGCTTCACCGTGATGTGGGGCGGCAGCGGCGGGACCTCCGGGTCGGTGACCGCCTCGACCACGACCGGCCGGTCGACCCGGAAGGCCTCGTCCCAGGTGCGCGCGACCTGGTCCGGGCGGTCGATCCGCACGCCCGAGAGGCCGAGCGCCTCGGCGTAGGCCGCGTACGGGAAGTCCGGCAGCGTCTGGGAGGCCTCGAGCTTGGGGTCGCCGCTCATCACGCGCAGCTCCCAGGTGACCTGGTTCAGGTCGCGGTTGTTGAGCACGAGCACCACGAGGCGCGGGTCCTTCCACTCGCGCCAGTACTTGGCCACGGTGACGAGCACGTTGATGCCGTTCATCTGCATCGCGCCGTCGCCGACCAGCGCGACGACCGGGCGGTCGGGGTAGGCGAACTTGGCCGCGACCGCGTACGGCATCCCAGGGCCCATCGTCGCCAGCGTCCCCGAGAGCGACGCCATCATCCCCTCGCGGATCTTGATGTCGCGCGCGTACCAGTTCGCCGACGAGCCGGAGTCGGCGGTCAGGATGCACCGGTCGGGCAGCCGCGGCGACAGCTCCCAGTAGACCCGCTGCGGGTTGAGCGGGTCGGCGTCGTTCATCGCCCGCGCCTCGAGCACCTTCCACCAGTCGGCCACGCTCTCCTCGAGCTTGCGCCGCCACGAGCGGTCGGTCTTGAGCTTGAGGTAGGGGATGAGCGCCCGCAGCGTCTCGGCGCTGTCGCCGATCAGGTTGACCTCCATCGGGTAACGCAGGCCGAGCATCCGGCCGTCGATGTCGATCTGGACGCCGCGCGCCTGGCCCTCTTCCGGCAGGAACTCCGGGTAGGGGAAGCTCGAGCCGACCATGAAGAGGGTGTCGCAGTTGACCATCATCTCCCAGCTCGGCTTGGTGCCGAGCAGGCCGATCGCGCCGGTGACCCAGGGCAGGTCGTCCGGGAGCGCCGCCTTGCCGAGCAGCGCCTTGGCGACGCCGCACCCGAGGAGCTCGGCCACGCGCGCGACCTCCGGCGCGGCGCGGAGGGCGCCCTGGCCGATGAGCATGGCGACCCGCTTGCCGGCGTTGAGCACGTCGGCCGCACGCCTCAGGTCCTCCTCTCTGGGCACCACGCGCGGCGAGGAGTACCCGAGGCCGCTGTGCACGGTGCCGTGCTTGTGCGGGGGCTCCTCGACAGCGTCCAGCTCCTGGACGTCCTTCGGGACGATCACGCACGTGACCGTGCGCTCCGCCCGCGCGATGCGCATCGCGCGGTCGATGAGGTGCCGGATCTGCGCGGGCGAGGACGCCATCTGCACATATTCGTGCGCGACGTCCTTGAAGAGCGTGACGAGATCGACCTCCTGCTGATAGTGCCCGCCGAGCGCGGCGCGGTCCTGCTGGCCGACGATGGCCACGACCGGCTGGTGGTCCAGCTTCGCGTCGTAGAGCCCGTTCAGCAGGTGGATCGCGCCGGGGCCCGAGGTCGCCAGGCACACGCCGACCTCGCCGGTGAACTTCGCGTGGGCGCACGCCATGAACGCGCCCATCTCCTCGTGCCGCACCTGGATGAACCGGAGGTCCGGAACACGGTGGAACGCGCCCACGATGCCGTTGATGCCGTCGCCCGGATAGGCATAGACGCGCCGGACGCCCCACGCGACCAGGCGCCTCAGCAGGAACTCGCCGACGGTCTGGGCCATGAGTCTTCCCCCCCGCGAGCTTCGGAACGTGAGCTCGCCCCGCGCGGCGTGCGACATCCGTGCCGCCTCGCCGCGCCGCGCGCTGCGTGCGCGGTACGTGCCACGGCTGCGCGTGCGAGCGGCCGCTGCGCGCGCGGGCGGTCGGCGCTGCCCCGCAGCCCGCTGCCGATCGCCGCGCGCATCGCGTCGGACATCGAGGATGTCGCCCAGCGCGTGGTGGGGTGAGGTGCCTGGTGAGGCGAGCGCTGCCCGGCTCAGCGCCGGAGCGCCGCGGCCGCCCGTCCCGAGACGGCGCTTCCGCTCACGACGACGACCGACCCCAGCGCGAGGAGGGCGACGAACGTGAGCACCATCGTATAGATGCCGACCAGCGCGAGGATGCCGAGCACGACCGCGCCGGCGCCGACGAGCGACTGCAGGCCGGCGGCGGCCATCGACGCCTGACGGGCGAGGTGGGCGAGGTGCTGGTGCGCGCCGTGCGTGTCGAGCGCGCCGAGGTCCGCCGTCGCGCCGCCGCCGAGCAGCAGCGCGCCGCCGAAGACGATCACCGCGATCGAGGTCAGCGTCACGGGGGCGATGCCGAGGAGCGCGAGGATGCCGAGCACGACCCCGGCCGCGCCGCAGACGAGCTCCGCGCCCATACCGCCGCCGAGCTCGGTGCGCGTGTCCCACTCGACGGCCGGCGCGGCGCGGGTCAGCGCGCCGAAGCGCGAGGCGATCGCGCCGCCCTGCGCGATCAGCGCGGCGCCGAAGACGATCGTGGCGACCGAGGTGAGCTCTCCGGCCATGATCCCCGTCAGCCCGATGATGGCGAGGACGATCGTCGCCGCGCCGCACAGCACCTCGGCGAGCGAGCCGCCGAGCACGACCTTTGGCGTCACCTTCTCCTCCTCTGGTCTGCGTCGCGCGCCCGACAGCGGCGATGTCGGGCTCTCCGGCTGTGCAAACCGTTCACGTTCCTCGGGTCCTGGTGTCTGCATCTGCATGATTCCCCCGTCCTGCGGTGAGGCCTCGTCGGGCTCACGCGCGCTCCGACTTGCACGTGCCGACTTGCACGTGCTGCGCCGGGCTCACGCGAGGAGGCGCCGCCAGGGGGTGCCGCGCTGGGCCGCTGCGCTGTGCGCGGCGGCCCCGGCAAGGGCCGCCGCGCACAGCGCAGCGGCACCGAGCGACCAGCGGTGGATGTCGAGCCAGAGCTCCAGGCTCGAGGCCTCGGCGCGCCGGTCGAACGGGCCGTGCGCGCCGGAGTCCCTGGGCACGGGCGCCCACAGGTTGTCGAGGGGGGCGTTCATGGCGGTGCTCGGCGCGGTCGTCGCAGCGGAGCTCGCGTCCTTGATCATGAGTCCGTGCGCGTCCTCGCGGCGCGCGCCCCGAGCCGTCCGCGTCCCTGTCATGGGCCGCCGAGACACAGCCCGTGAGGACTGCCAGCGACGCGGGCGCGCTCTCGCCCGGCGTCTGGGCGGGCGCGGCGGCTCCTGCACCCGAAGCTCAGCCGAGCACGACCGGTGTCTCGTCTGCGCGAGCGCGCCTCGTCGTCGCCTCCAGGTAGGCCTTTCCGATGTCGGCCTCGTCCACGAACCCGACGATCGCGCCCTCGCCGTCGACGACGGGGAGCTCGCGGACGCCGTGCGCCACCATCGCCTCGGTCGCCGTCCGCAGATCGTCGGCGGCCGTCACGGCCACCGGCGGCTGCATCGCGTCGGCGGCCACGGTCACCCGCTCGAGGTCATGCTCCACCGCGATGATCCGGAGCGACTCGGCCGTGATCATGCCGACCATCTTGCGCGACGTATCGAGCACCGGGAACACCTCCTGCCAGCTCGCGTCGGCCGCTTGCCGGAGCATCTCGCGGGCCGGCGTCCCCGGCACGAACGTCACGAGCGCGCGCCCCTCGTTCATGATCCGCCGCACGCCGATCGTCTTGAGCACGTCGAGCGTCGGCACCGGGTGCGCGGGAGACTCGCGCTGCGTGGGGAGCTGCGCGTGGTAGAGCGAGTGCTTCCGCAGCGCGACGAAGGCGACGCCCTCGGCGAGCATCAGCGGCACCAGGAGGTCGTAGCTGCCGGCGAGCTCGCAGACCATCACGAGGGAGCTCACCGGCACGTGCGCGATGCCGCCGTAGAAGGTGCCCATGCCCACCAGCGCGAAGGCGCCCGGATCGATCCGCGGATCGTCGAGGAGGAGCGCCGCCGCGCGCCCGAACGCGCCGCCGAAGAGCCCGCCGATGACGAGCGACGGCGCGAAGTCGCCGGCGCACCCGCCGCTGCCGAGCGTGAGCGACGAGGCGACGATCTTGGCGGCGCAGAGCAGGAGCAGCAGCTCCACGCCGCGCCAGCCTGGGTGGAGCCACGGCGCGCCGGTGATGGCGACCTGGACGGCGCCGTACCCGCCGCCGAGCAGCCCGAGCCCTTGCCCGGGGCTCTCGATCCTGCGGCCGACGAACCAGAGGACGGGCACGCAGAAGAGGCCCAGCGCGAGCCCGCCGAGCCCCGGGCGCGCCCAGGGGGGGACCGGCAGGCGCGCCGCGAGCGCCTTCACGCCGCCGAGGCACTTCAGGAAGCCGATCGCGACGAAGGCCAGGAGCAGCGCGAGCAGCGCGTAGAGCGGGAGGTGCGACGGGATGAACGCATACTTGGGCGCGTGCGCGAAGAGCGTCGACTCGCCGTAGAACGAGATGAAGACCGAGTAGGAGACCACGCTGGCGAGCAGCGCCGGGATCAGCGCCTCCGCCTCGAAGTCGTCGCGGTAGAGCACCTCGGTGGCGAACAGGGCGGCGCCGAGCGGCGTGCGGAAGATGGCGGCCATGCCGGCCGCGACCCCGGCGAGCATCAGGATGCGATGCTCGCGCCGGCCGACCGAGAGCCCGCGCCCGACGAGCGAGCCGAGCGCTCCGCCGACCTGCATGGTCGGCCCCTCGCGACCGCCGGCGCCGCCCGAGCCGAGCGTGAGGACCGACGCGAGCGCCTTGACCCATGCGACCCGCTTGCGCATCCGGCCGCCGTGGTGGTGGAAGGCCTGGATCATCGCGTCTCCGCCGCCGCCCGCGGCCTCGGGGGCGAGGCGCCAGGTGAGGATGCCCCCGGCCAGCGCTCCGAGCGCCGGGATCACCAGCAGCAGCCAGAGCCGGACGCTCCGGTGCTCGGCGCTGTCGCCGCCGAAGATCGCCTCGCCGTGGGCCCGAAGCCGCGCGTAGCCGGCGAGGCGGCCGAGGAGCAGCTCCTCGACGAGCTCGAGGGCGCCGAAGAAGAGCACCGCCACCAGGCCCGCGATGGCCCCGACGAGCACGGCATGCAGGATCGTGCGCCCGACGAGGCGGAGATCGAGGGGTGCGATCTCCGACATGAACGCGGAGAACGGGCGCCGCCGTCGCACCACGCCGGCGCGAGCTGCTGGAACTGGTTCCGACATGGCGCTCGTCATGATCGCGTCCGGGTGCGGGCGCAACGGGGCTGAGGCAGTCCGGTGCACGCTGAGCACACAGCCCTGACGGACCCGTCACGTCGCCATGTCCGCGCCCAGCAGGCGCGCGTCCCTCGTGGCCGTCCAGCACATCCGGTGAGGAGCCTCGCGGCCGAGCGCGCGCCGGGCCGCTGGTGCAGCGCATGCAGGGCGCAGCGCGCGCGCCGGGGTCCTGGGGAAGGGCACCGCGGTCGTGGCGAGGAGGCCCCGGCACGGGCGCCAGGTCGCCGGGAGACGGCGGCGGCCAGCCCCGGGCGGCGGCCGAGAGCCCCGGGGCGGCGGGGGCCGTCCCCGGCTCGGCAGGCGCGTGCCCCGCGGGGGGTGCGTGGGGCGAGGCGGGGGGTGCGACGAGCGAGCCGGGGGATGAGGCCGGCGAGGTGGGGAGCGAGACGGCGGAGGCGGGGACGAGGCGGAGCGAGGCGGGGAATGAGCGCGGCGAGCCGGGGACGACAGCGCCGGAGGCGGGGAGGCGAGCGGCGGAGGAGGGGGCCGCCGGAAGCAGGGGAGGCCACGGGCCCGCGCTCGCAATCGGAGACCTCGAGACGCAATGAACCACAGAGAGGCACAGAGGGCACAGCCGGGGCTGAGAATCTGCACAGGGAGAGACACGCCATGCATCCACAGCAATGCTCGCCTCTGCCGGCGATCGTCACTCCCGGTCCGTGTAGGCGATCGTGCTGATCAGCGCGTTCTCCGCCTGACGCGAGTCGAGCCGGGTGTGCTGCACGACGATGGGGACGTCCGATTCGATCACGCTGGCATAGTCCGTATCGCGCGGGATCGGCTCGGGGTCGGTCAGATCGTTGAACCGCACGTGCCGGGTGCGCCTCGCTGGAACGGTCACCCGGTAAGGCCCGGCGGGGGCGCGGTCGCTGAAGTAGACGGTGATGGCGACCTGCGCGTCCCGGTCCGATGCATTCAACAGGCAAGCCGTCTCATGGCTCGTCATCTGCGGCTCAGGTCCGTTGCTCCGGCCTGGGATGTAGCCCTCTGCGATTGCCCAGCGCGTCCGCCCGATCAGCTTGTTCATGCGCCCTCCATCCCGGCTCCCCATCATCCCTGCGCACTCCTCCGGCGACGGCCGCGTCCACGCAACCGCCGTGCCGGCGCGGCTCTCCTGCACGACGGCAGGGCGTCCCCTGGCGCGACCTGCGCATCCCTGGAAGGATCGGCGGAGCATGGAGAAAGAATCGAGGATCGCGATCTACGGCGCCATCGGCGCCAACGTGGCGATCGCGGCGGTCAAGTTCATCGCCGCCGCCGTGACCGGCAGCTCGGCGATGCTCTCCGAGGGCGTGCACTCCCTCGTCGACACCGCAGACGGGCTCCTCCTGCTGCTCGGCAAGCACCGGAGCGCCCGCCCGCCCGACGCCGATCATCCGTTCGGCCACGGCAAGGAGCTCTATTTCTGGACGCTGATCGTCGCCATCATGATCTTCGCCGCGGGCGGCGGCGTCTCGATCTACGAAGGGATCTTGCACCTCTTGCACCCGCGCCCGATCGAGGATCCGACGTGGAACTTCGTTGTCCTCGGCGCCGCGGCCGTCTTCGAGGGGACTTCGCTCGCCATCTCGATCCACGAGTTCAAGAAGAAGGACGGACAGGGCTACCTCGCGGCGATGCGGTCCAGCAAGGACCCGACGACGTTCACGATCGTCCTGGAGGACTCCGCGGCGCTCGCCGGGCTCGCCATCGCCTTCCTCGGCGTCTGGCTCGGGCACCGCCTGGGAAACCCCTACCTCGACGGCGCGGCGTCGATCGGTATCGGCCTCGTGCTCGTCGCGGTCGCGGTCTTCCTCGCCAGCCAGAGCCGCGGACTCCTCGTGGGGGAGAGCGCGGACAGGGAGCTCCTCGCCGCGATCCGCGCGCTCGCCAGGGCAGATCCTGGCGTGTCGGCGGTGGGGCGGCCCCTGACGATGCACTTCGGTCCGCACGAGGTCCTGGTGGTGCTGCGCATCGAGTTCGACCCCGCGCTCACGGCCTCCGGGGTGGCGGAGGCGATCGAGCGCATCGAGACCCGGATACGGAGCGAGCGACCCGACGTGAAGCACATCTACGTCGAGGCCAGTTCGCTCCACCAGCGCGCGACGGCGTGACGCGTCCGTGAGGAGGTCGCCCGCGGCCCCCGCCATCCTCGCCATTTCAAGGGTCTCCCGTGCCCCCGGGTCCGGGTCTGTCAACCGCGACTGTCAACCCGCGCTCACCGCGGTTGACAGATCACCCCGGATTTCATATGCCGGGAGCAGAGATTTCCAGTGCTCCGGTTCCGTGAGGCGCCTCGCCTCGCGGGTCCGGCGCGCCGCATGGCGCTGGCTCGCGGCGTGCAGGCAGGACGCGGAAGACAGATGCCCAGGCCGCTGACGCTGCACGAGGACCGGCTTTTCCCGGCCGACGCCGGGACGCGCGCCATCGCGCGCCGCCTGTACGCCGAGGTGAAGGGGCTGCCGATCATCAGCCCGCACGGCCACACCGATCCGGCGTGGTTCGCCGGCGACGCGCCGTTCCCCAACGCCACCGAGCTGCTGCTCGCGCCCGACCACTACCTCTACCGGATGCTCTACTCGCAGGGCGTGCGCCTGGAGAGCCTCGGCGTGCCGTCTCGCTCGGGGCGATCGAGCGCCGACCCGCGGCAGGCGTGGCGCACCTTCGCCGCCCACGGGAAGCTCTTCCGCGGCACGCCGTCGTCCCTGTGGCTGACCCACGTCTTCGTGAACGTGTTCGGCCTCGACGTGGCGCTCTCGCCCGCGACAGCGGACCTCTACTTCGACACGATCAACGCGAAGCTCGCGACGGACGCGTTCCGGCCGAGGGCGCTCTTCGAGCGGTTCAATATCGAGGCGCTCGCCACCACCGAGAGCCCGTCGGACACGCTCGAGCACCACCGCGCCATCCGCGCCAGCGGCTGGGGCGGCCGGGTGATCACCGCCTACCGCCCGGACCCCGTGATCGACGCCGAGCACGAGGACTTCGCCGGCGCCCTGGAGCGCTTCGCCACGCTGTCGGGCGAGGACGTGACCACCTGGCGCGGCTACCTGGAGGCGCACCGCGTCCGGCGCGCGGCCTTCAAGGAAGCGGGCGCCACCTCCACCGACCACGGCCACCCCACGGCCCGGACCGCCGACCTGACGGCCGCCGAGGCAGAGGCGCTGTTCCAGGTCGTCGTCTCCGGCAAGGCCACGCCCGAGCAGGCCGAGCTCTTCCGCGCCCAGATGCTCACCGAGATGGCGAGGATGAGCCTCGACGACGGCCTCGTCATGCAGCTCCACCCGGGCTCGTTCCGCAACCACAACGCCTGGCTCCACGCGCGCTTCGGCCGCGACAAGGGCGCCGACATCCCCACGCCCACCGATTACGTGCGGGCGCTCAAGCCGCTCCTGGACAGGTACGGCAACGAGCGCGACCTCGGCCTCATCGTGTTCACGCTCGACGAGAGCGCGTACGCGCGCGAGCTCGCCCCGCTCGCCGGCCATTACCCGATCCTGAAGCTGGGCCCGGCCTGGTGGTTCCACGACAGCCCCGAGGGCATGCGCCGCTTCCGCGAGCAGACCACCGAGACCGCCGGCTTCTACAACACGGTGGGCTTCAACGACGACACGCGGGCCTTCCTGTCCATCCCGGCCCGCCATGACGTCGCCCGCCGGGTGGACGCGGGCTTCCTCGCCCGGCTCGTCGTCGAGCACCGCCTGGACGAGGAAGACGCCAGAGACCTCCTCGTCGATCTCACGTACAACCTGCCCAGGCAGGCTTACCGGCTGGATCGCAGCCAGCCCGGGAGGCCAGCCCCCGGCGCCCGAGAGCACTCCCCTTGACGACGGAACGACACAGCATGTTCAACAAGACCTACCAGGCCACGCATCCGGACATGATGAAGGGCGCGGACAACCAGGCGCTCCGCGACCGCTATCTGGTGCAGGGCCTCTTCGTTCCCGGCCAGATCAACCTGAACTACAGCCACAACGAGCGGTTCGTCATCGGCGGCGCGACGCCCGCGAAGGAGACCCTGAAGCTGCCGGTCCAGACCGAGCCGAAGGGCTCCAAGGGCCGCCCGTTCCTCGAGCGCCGCGAGCTCGGCATCGTCAACGTCGGCGGCGCCGGCCGCGTGACCGTCGACGGCCAGGCCCACGACCTGAAGCCCCGCGACGGCCTCTACGTGCCCATGGGCGCGACGGACGTGGCGTTCGACAGCGCCGACGCCGCGTCGCCGGCGAGGTTCTACCTGGCCAGCCTGCCGGCCCACACGGCCTTCCCGTTGAAGAAGATCTCCATCGACCAGGCCAATCCGCTGGAGCGCGGCTCGCCCGAGCAGTCCAACGAGCGGACCATTTACCAGTACATCATCCCGGGCGTCTGCCAGTCGGCGCAGCTGCTCCTGGGCGTGACGTTCCTGAAGCCGGGCAGCGTCTGGAACACCATGCCGCCGCACCTGCACGATCGCCGCTCGGAGGTCTACCTCTACTTCGACCTGGCGGGCGACAACCGCGTGTTCCACTTCATGGGCCAGCCCGACTCCATGCGCCACATCGTGGTCGGCGACGGCGAGGCGGTGATCTCGCCGCCGTGGTCCATCCACATGGGCGCGGGCACCTCGAACTACGGCTTCATCTGGACCATGGGCGGGGAGAACGTCGACTATACCGACATGAACGTCCTCGATGTCTGCCAGCTGAAGTAGGACCCGGGCGCAGCCCGGATCCGGGAGGCGCCGCGCGCTCGGCGGCCGCGAGCGAGGGGATCGATCGCGGCGTCGCTTTGTAAACTGTCTTTTGTAAGTCAATTCACGCCGCGGATCGCGCGTGCCCCGGCGTGCGCGCGATGCGGGGCACGCCGGGGCTCGGGCGTATGCCCTGCTGGCGGGACGTCGCTGCGACACCATCGCACCCGCGCTTCCACTGGGGAGGTGGAATGAAGCAGCAGCGCACGGTCGACGGCTCGCACGGCGCGCGATCCCGCTGAATCCGTCTGGTCTCGGCCGTTTTCTTCGTGCCATCATCGGGGAGATGAACGTGGATAGGTCCAGCGCCGCGCCCGAGGCGGGGCACCACCTCCTGCTCGAGCTCGGGCGGGGAGGGACCGCGCAGGTCTTCCTCGCCGTGCAGAGCGGCGCGGAGGGCGTGGACAAGCTCGTCGTCCTGAAGTTTCTCAGGCCCGACCTGCTGGACAACCCCGAGATGCGGGAGATGTTCATCAACGAGGCGCGGTTCTCCGCGCGCTTGAACCACGCGAACATCGTCCAGACGAGCGCGATCGTCCAGACGCCCCGGGGGGCCGCCATCGTGCTGGAGTACCTCGAGGGCCAGCCGCTCTCGGCGATCCGGTCGCGGGCGCGCACGAAGCTCCCGCTGGAGATGCACCTCCGGATCATCGTCGACGTGCTCCGCGCCCTCCATTACGCGCACGAGCTCACCGGCTTCGATGGCGAGCCGCTCGACGTCGTGCACCGCGACGTCTCGCCGCACAACGTGTTCGTGACCTACGATGGCCACGTCAAGCTCATCGATTTCGGGATCGCCAAGCTCCTGGGCGGTGGGGTCGAGACGGCGACGGGGGTGATCAAGGGCAAGATCGGATACATGCCGGCCGAGCAGATCGAGGGCAACCGCATCGATCGGCGCGCGGATCTCTATGCGGTGGGGGTCATGCTCTGGGAGGCCGCGACCGGCGAGCGGATGTGGAAGGGGATGGCCGACGTCGCCATCATGAACCACGTCTTGAACGGGAACATCCGGAGGCCGCGCGAGGCCAACCCCGACGTGCCCGAGGAGCTCGAGCGCATCATCCTGAAGGCCCTGTCGTTCGCGCCGGAGGCTCGCCACGCCACGGCGCTCGAGCTCGAGGCCGAGCTCGAGGCGTTCATCGGCGGGATGACGCCCGTGACGAGCCGCGACATCGGCAGGTTCGTCGCGCGCGAGTTCGAGGAGGTCCGCGCGGAGACGAGGCGCATCATCGGCCGTGAGATGAAGCGCCGGGCGTCCATGGCGCGCTCGTCCGTGCCGGCCGACGCTGTGTTGCCGCCGCCGCCGCAGATGCCGCAATCGCTCGCGCCCGCCGGCTACACCACGACGACGGACTCGGCGTCGCGGAGCACGGGCGTGCAAGGGCCGGCGCCGCGCCCGTGGGTGAAGGGGGCTTTCCGCTCGCTCGTCATCGTGGCCGTGCTGGCGATCGGCTGCGGCCTCGTGCTGGGCGCCATCGCCCGTTCGTCGCGCTCCGAGCGCTCGTCCGAGGTCGCTGCTGCCTCGGCTGCGGTGGCGCAGCCGTCGCCCCTGCCGGCGGCGCCCGCCGCTGCGCCTGCGCCCGAGAGTGCGGCGCCACCGCCGGGCGAGGGGGCGGTTCCGCCGCCGGGCTCCGTGGTCGTCGCGGCGGCCGCTCCGCCATCGGCGGGGCAGGCCGAGCCGCCATCGGCGGGGCAGGCCGAGCCGCCGGCGAAGCCGGGCGCGCCGGCGGCGAGGCCGGGCACGGCGGCGGCGAAGCCGGGAGCGGCGGCGGCGAAGCCGGGCGCGGCGGCGGCGAAGCCGGGCGCGGCGGCCGGGGGCGGGGCGGCCGTGCCCTCGGCGCCGGCCCCGGCGCCCGAGCCCACGCCCGCCGCGCCGGCGAGCCCGCCGAGCGCGCGATGCGACCCGCCGTACACCATCGACGCCGAGGGCATCAAGCGCTTCAAGGTCGAGTGCATGTGAGATCGCGAGTCGACACGGCCTCGAGCACGGGGGCGCTCTCCGCGCTGGCCCTGACCGTGATGAGCGGTTGCGGGACAGGCGGAGACACCGGGGCGCAGGGCGGCGACGGCAGGCCGGTGGCGGCGAGCGTGTCGAGCGGTCCCTGGGAGGGCGGTAAGGGCGGTGGGGGCGAGGGCGCTGCCGCGGGCTCCGGAGGAGCGGGGACCTCCGCGGGTGCCGGGGGCGCGGGCACCGGCGGAATGGGGAGCGCTGCGGGCACCGGCGGAATGGGGAGCGCTGCGGGCACCGGCGGAATGGGGAGCGCTGCGGGCACCGGCGGAATGGAGAGCGCTGCGGGCACCGGCGGAACGGGGGCCGCTGAGGGCACCGGCGGAATGGGGGCCGCTGCGGGCACCGGCGGAGCAGGGAGCGGCGGCGGTCCCTCTATCGAGACGGACCGACTTCCGGCCGCGCTCGCCCTCAGCGGAGACATCCAGGGCGTGCACGACCCGTCGATCGTCCGGGCGGGGGAGCTGTATCACGTCTTCTCCACCGGCCCCGGCATCGCGATCCGGACCTCGGCGGACCTCGTGCACTGGAGCCTCGCCGGCTCCGTGTTCAGCGCCACACCCGAATGGGTCGCGAGCGCGGTGGGGGACGTCGACGCGCTCTGGGCGCCGGACATCTCCTTCTGGGGCGGGCTCTATCATCTGTATTACGCGGCGTCGTTCTTCGGGACGAACCGCTCCTGCATCGGTCACGCGACAAGGGACTCGCTCCAGGCCCCGGAGAGCCGCTGGCTGGATCACGGCGCCGTCGTCTGCAGCGAGGGCACCGATTACAATGCCATCGACCCGAACGTCGTGATCGACGAGCGGGGCACGCCCTGGCTCGTCTTCGGGAGCTTCTGGTCGGGGCTCAAGCTCATGCAGCTCACCCTCGCAGGCGCTCCCGTCGCCGGGACGCTCACGTCGATCGCCTCACGGCCGAGCACGGCGATCGAGGCGCCGTTCATCGTGAGGCGAGGCGAACATTATTACCTGTTTGCCTCGTTCGACACCTGCTGCACCGGCGCGAGCAGCACGTACAAGATCATGGTCGGTCGGTCCCAGGCGCTCGCCGGCCCTTACGTGGACAGGCTGGGAAACCGCATGCTCGACGGCGGCGGCTCGCGCGTGCTGACCAGCAGCGCGAGGTGGCGTGGGCCCGGGAGCAACGGCTTGATCCGAGCTGGTGAGTCCTGGTACAACATCTACCATTCCTACGACGCCGACGCGGACGGCATGTCGGTCCTGCGCATCGCCGAGCTGAGCTGGGACACCGGCGGCTGGCCGGAGTCCGGCGGGCCGTGAGCCAGCATGCGGAGGTGGCCCATGCGCCGGTTCGATGCGGGAACCCGGCTCTTTCCCCTATACTACTCCGGTGGCGGCCGTGGTCCTCGAGTCACGACGGCTGCATCGCTCTCGGTCGGGAGACACGTCAATCTTGGTGAGAGGTGACATGAACATGCCAGGTCATGGAAGGATGCTGGCCGGCCCTGCGGCACTTCGTCCGGCGGCGCGCGCGCTCCTGACGCTCGCTCCCCTTTTCCTCGGGGCATGCTCGCTCGAAAGCCTCTCCTATCTCCAGGAAGAGAACACGGGCGGCGGAGGCGGCTCGGCGACGCAGAGCTCCAGCGAGAGCACCAGCAGCTCGGGAGGCGGCGCTGGCGCCGGGGGTGCGGGGGGCGATGGCGGCGGGGGCACCGGAGGTATCGGAGGCGAGGGCGGTGTCGGGGGCGCCGGGGGTGCCGGAGGCGAGAACGGCGCTGGCGGTGCCGGCGGTGACGGCGGTGCTGGAGGCGCGGGGGGCGCCGGAGGCGCGGGAGGCGGCCCCCTGGTCGAGCTCGAGAGGGGGCTCTTCCTGCACTACACGTTCGACGAGACCGAGGGAGACACCGCGGCGGACGCCACCGGCGACGCGTCGCATGAGGCGAGCGTTCTCGGTGGAACGTGGGGGCCGGGGCACATCGGAAATGCGCTGTCCCTCTCGGGGGACGCGCAATACGTGGATCTCCCGCCTGGGATCTTGCAGACGCTCAACGAGATCACGGTGTCCCTGTGGATCTCGCTCGACCGGCAGCTGCTGTGGCAGCGGATTTTCGATTTCGGATCCGGAGAAGTCGCGTGGATCTACCTGTGCCCGAAGGCGGCGGAGCCGCCGGGCCTGCGCTTCTCGGTGAACTCCCCCGCGGGCGTCGAGGAGTATACCCAGAACTGGACCATGCCGATCCAGGTGTGGAAGCACGTCGCGGTGACGGTGGGCTTCAACCCGAGCCGCTCTTCGATTTACGTCGACGGAGTGGAGGTGGCGAGCAGCGACGGCATAAGCACCCGGCCCTCGGAGCTGGGGAACACCACCCAGAACTTCATCGGTCGCTCTCAGTTCCCGTCGGATCCCTATCTCAAGGGGAGCGTGGACGACTTCAGGATCTACGACCGCGCGCTCTCGGCGGCCGAGGTGGCGGCCCTCGCGGCGATGTGAGCGGGGCAGCGGGCCGCGCTCGCTGCGCCCGGCGGACCGCCGGAATCTTGCTCGACAGGCTGTCTGGTGCGAGTCTGCAGGACACGAGAGGAGCTCGTCGTGATGGCTGGGGAGACTGACATGCTGCGATGGGGGAGGCCTTCCGGGGCGGGGCGTGGCGTGGGCGCGGTGCTCGCGCTCGTGGCGACGTCGCTCTGGTCGAGCGCGGCCCTGGCGGACGAGCCCGCGGCGCCGGAGCAGGGGGCGGAGTCGGCGGTAGCGCAGTGTGTCGCGGCCCACGCCGAGGTGCAGAAGCTCCGGAAGAACCACCAGCTGATCGAGGCGGGCCGCGCGCTGAAGGGCTGCGCGCGGTCGGAGTGCCCGGCGCCGGTCCTCCGCGATTGCGGCGCGTGGCTCGACGAGCTCGAGCAGGTGACGCCGTCGGTCGTCTTCAACGTGACGAGCGGCGGCGAGCAGGTCGTCGACTCGCGAATCCTGGTCGACGGCCAGCCGGTCGAGCTCTCATCGAGCGGCGCGCCGCTCAGGCTCGATCCAGGGAAGCACACGTACCGTGTCGAGCACGACGGGTACAGGCCCGTGTCCCGAGAGCTCATCCTCTTCGAGGGGCAGCGCTTCTTGCAGCTGAGCGTCGCGCTCGAGCCCCTCGCGGACGCCCCGGACCCGAAGCCTCAGGCTCCCCCCGCCACGGAGACCTACCGTCCGGTGCCGGCGCTGACCTATGTGCTGGCGGGCGTGGGGGTCGCGGGCGCGGCGAGCTTTGCTGTGTGGGGGATGGTGGGCCGGTCCGAGCAGGACGACCTGGAGCAAACGTGCAGGCCGAGGTGCAGCGACAGCGATCTGGCCGGTGTGCGCACGAAGTACCTGATAGCCGACATCTCTCTGGGTGTAGGCGCCGCGGCGTTCGTGGGCGCCGCGCTCACGTACCTGCTCCGCCCCACGAAGGAGAGGCCGGTCGTCGTGTCCGTGGAGCCGAGCCGGACCGGTGTGTATGGAACCGTCTTGTTCCGCGGCATGTGAGCTGGTTTCATCTCCGGAACCGGCGCTGGATTTCTTTTGATTCGATGGTCGCCCTCGCCGGCGCGACCTGCTCAGCTCCACAACCAGATCGAGCATCGTCGGACCGTTCCCCGATGCTCGACGAATCCGCGTTCATTGGAGGATGCTATGAGAGAGGCATCGATCTTGTCGGGTAGTCTCGGGGCTGCGCTGCTCGCGGCACTCGTGCTCGGAACAGTCGGCAGCGGATGCGGCTCGGACACCGAGGAGAACCCGGGGAGCGGCGGCAGCGCGGCGACGTCGGGTGAGGGGTCATCCACGAGCGGCAGCGGCAGCGCGACGAGCAGCGGCAGCGGCAGCGGCGGGGAGGGCGGCAGCGGCGGCGCGACCGGCGGCGGCGGGGAGGGCGGTAGCGGCGGCGCGACCGGTGGCGGCGGGGAGGGCGGTAGCGGCGGCGCGACCGGCAGCGGTGGTAGCGGTGGTGCAGGCGGCAGCGGCGGCGCGACCGGCAGCGGCGGTAGCGGTGGTGCAGGCGGCAGCGGCGGCGCGACCGGCAGCGGCGGTAGCGGTGGTGCCGGCGGCAGCGGCGGTGCAGGCGGCAGCGGCGGCGCGACCGGCAGCGGCGGCGAGGGCGGCAGCGGCGGCGCGACCGGCAGCGGCGGCGCGACCGGCAGCGGCGGCGCGGGCGGCACTGGCGGCGCCGGGCCGGATTCGACGCTCGTCGTTCACTATACGTTCGACGAGGAGGCCGGCCTCGTGGCCCACGACGCGTCGGGGAACGGGCATGACGCCACGCTCGTCGGGAGCGCCGGATGGACGACCACCGGGCGAAACGGCGGCGCGCTCAGCCTGCAGGGCGCTGACCCGTACGTCGATCTCCCCGACGGGCTCACGGACTCCCTCGACGATCTCACCATCGCGACCTGGGTCAGGCTGAGCAGCATCGACATCTGGTCTCGCATCTTCGATTTCGGTGGCAACGGGTTCATGTATCTCACGCCGTCCGACGCCACCGGGGCCCTGCGCTTCTCGGTGTACGAGAACATGCACGAGGCGATCGTGACGGTCCCGAACCCGCTGCCCGTCGACGTCTGGAAGCATGTGGCCGTGACGATCGCGAGCGGCACGTACCGGATCTGGGTCGATGGTATCTCCGTCGCGTCGACCACTCCGGCTCCTCCACACGACGTGAAGCCGTCCCAGCTCGCGCCCACGGCGAGCAACTACATCGGCAAGTCGCAGTTCCCGGATGCGTTGCTCAAGGGCACCATCGACGACTTCCGGATCTACGATCGCGCCCTCTCGGCCGACGAGATCGCAGCCCTGGCCGCGCCGTGAGCGCGGTCCGGGCCGCGCTGTAGCCATTCGAAATCACGAAGGCGGCTTGTGGCACGGTGATCGCCAAGTCGCCCGCCCCATGGCAGGGAGCAACGCGGCGCCGGGAACGGGCTCGCCCGAGCACGACCACGCTCCGCGCCGGCCGACGGAGACGGTCCTCCACGCGATCGTGCGCGAGCACCTCGAAGCATTCCGCGCCCACGCCCGTGAGAGCTACGAGCGCGCTCTGCCTCGCTACGTCGAGCAAGCCTTTCGTGACTACCTCACGTGCGGCGTGTTCGCCCACGGATTCCTCCGTCTCCATTGCGACGCGTGTCACCCTGGTCCGCTGCCGTCGCCGATCTGCCGTGGAAGCGGGGGGCGCCGATTGGGGCTTGACGTCTCCGAGATGTTTGGATTTCCTTTCTCCACCATGGAGACGGCTTTCCCTCGCTTTCGACTCGTCGCAGCGACGGCGCTCCTCGTCGCGGCCGCCGCGGCCTGCAGCAGCGAAGATGCCGATCCTGGCACGCCAGGGTCGTCGGGCGGCTCGCCGCCAGCCGGCGGTCCGGGAGGGACGGGTGGAGCGGCCGCGAGCGGCGGTGGTGCGGATGCAGGCTCGGGCGCCTCGAGCGCCGGAGGAGCTGGCGGCGTTTCTACGGGAGGGTCGTCAGCCGTCAGCACCGGAGCAGGGGGCGGCGGATCGGCAGGCACGGCATCGGGGGGGTCGGGAGGGTCGGAGCCCGAGACGGGCGATCGCTCGGTGGAAGGCACCTGCGCGCGCTTCAACGCCGACACCGCCGACATGAGCGAAGGCACGTGGAGCGGCTCGTTGGATCCCGAGTGCGACCCGGGAGACATCTCTGCCGACGGTCGAGCGAATGCGCTCCGGCTCTTCAACCTGTACCGCTGGCTGGCGGACTTGCCCCCGGTCGTGACCGAGCCCACCCGCGACGCTCAGGCCCAGGCCTGCGCGCTCATGATGGCCGCGAACGATTCGCTGTCGCACGAGCCGCCGGAGAGCTGGAAGTGCTACTCGAAGACAGGCGCGGACGGCGCGAGAACGAGCAACATCTCGAGTGGCCCCGGCGTCGAGAGCGTCCTGGGCTATTTGATCGACCCCGGGAACGAGTCGACCTTCGGCCACCGTCGCATCATCCTTTCGAACGATCTCGGTCCGATCGGCCTCGGCTCTACCGGGAAGAACGGCGCCTCCTGCATGCAGAACACCGGAGGGACGGGGCGCGCCGGGAAGGAGTGGACGGCCTGGCCTCCGCCCGGGGTGTTCCCGATGCAGGCGTATGGCGACCGCTGGAGCTCACTCGGCGAGACCGGCTGGTCGATCCAGAGCGAGGACATCGAGCTCGAGGACGCCGAGGTCACGATCACGAACGGCGGAGCCCCTCTGGCCGTCGACGTGGGGCCGCTCCAGGGGCGCTACGGCTCCACGAACGGCATCCGCATCGTGCCGAACGGTTGGGACCCTGAGGCTGGCCAAACCTACTCCGTGAGCGTCTCGGGGATCTCGGCGACCATCGCCTACGACGTCGTGTTCGTCGACTGCGAGTAGAGGATTCTCGTTGCCCTTCAGCTCGGGACCGCGAGCGTTCGGGCGCGGCGCGGGATCTGTGGCGCGATGCCGGCCCGATGGTGGATACTGGCGCTGGCCTCCACCCTCTTCGCCGCGATGACCCAAGCTGCCACCTACGTCTACGTCTCCAACGCCGAGAGCTGCGAGATCTCGGTGCTGCGCCTGGACCCCGCCGACGGGTCGCTGGCGCCCGTACAGACCGTCAGCGTCGAAGGCCAGGCCGGCCCGCTGGCGGTCTCGCCGGACCGGCGCTTCCTCTACGTCGCGCTGCGCACCGAGCCCCACGCGGCGCAGAGCTTCGCGCTCGACGCGGCGAGCGGGCGGCTGAAGCCGCTGTCGACGGCGCCGCTGCCCGACAGGATGTCGCACCTCATCACCGATCGCAGCGGTCGCCACCTCTTCGGCGCCTCCTACGGCGGTCACAAGACAAGCATCAGCCCGCTCGGCAGCGACGGCGCGGTGGGCGAGCCAGCGGTGGTGTTGCTCCCCGGCCGCCACGCGCATGCCACGCTGGTGGATCCGTCGAACCGCTACGTCTTCGTCAGCGCCCTCGGCTCGGATGTGGTGGTGCAGTGGCGCTTCGACGCGGCCACCGGCCGGCTCACGCCCAACGATCCGCCGACGCTGCCGGTGCGTCCTCAGGCCGGCCCGCGCCACCTCGTGTTCGCTCCCGACGGGCGCTTCGTCTACCTGCTCAACGAGCTGGACGCGAGCGTCGACGTCCTGGCCTTCGACGCCGAGCGCGGGACGCTGGCGCCGGCGCAGCGCCTCTCCACGCTGCCCGAGGGCTTCTCTGGCAAGCCCTGGGCGGCCGACGTGCACCTCACGCCCGACGGCCGCTTTCTCTACACCTCGGAGCGCACGTCCAGCACGCTGGCCGGCTTCAGCGTCGATGCGCAGACCGGCCGCCTCAGCCTGGTCTCGCACGCGCCCACGGAGCAGCAGCCGCGCGGCTTCCGGATCGACCCCAGCGGCCGCTGGCTCGTCGCCGCCGGGCAGCTCTCGCATGCGGTGCGCGTGCACGCGATCGACCGCGCGAGTGGCCGGCTCACGCCCTTGAAGGCGTGCCCGGTTGGCCGCGGCCCCCACTGGGTGGAGATCCTGAGCTTCCCCTGATTGGAGCGCATGACCCTGATTGAGCCGGAGGTCGTTCACGTTGGATCCTACCGCCTTCGGCTGCCCGAGTTCTGGTACGAGCAGGGTGACGTCCGCGAGAAGCCCGGCTTCTTCGGGTACAACGCCGTCGCCATCGTCGGGGTGAGCTTCGACTTCTACGTCATCGTCGGGCGGGGGCGGGACGAGGAGGAGCGACGGCGGCACGTCGACGGGTTCGTGAAGGGTAAGGCACCGTTGCGTCACCTCCGCGAGAGCACGAGCTGGCAGGGCATGGCGTTCGAGCAGCACCGATTGGAGGAGTGCACGAAGCTCGCCCCCGGGGCGGTGTACGAGCTGTTCCTTTGCGAGGCCTACGGCGACCTGCTTCTGTTCGGTTTCGGCTTCGTCGCGCCGCTCGAACAGGAGGAGTCCCTGCGGATGCTCTTCATGACGATGGTGAGCGGCGCCATCGTGGAGCGGGGCTATTCGCTCCACGGGGAGGGCGCCGGGAGCGGTGGTGATGGCGGCGCTCCACGCGCCGCCGCAAAGCCCAAGCGAAGCTGGTGGACCCTGTTCCGGTGGCGGTAGCAGCAGTCAACCAGGCTCAAATGCCGGGCTGACGAGGTCAGGGAATGGATGCGCGCCGCCCTCGGTCATGCCGCGCGGCGGCGCGCACGCGTTCGGCGGTCGATGGAGTCGTGAAGCGTGGCGCCCTCGTGCTCCCGCGACCGGGAGCGCCGATCACAGTAGAAACGCGTAGCTGACCGTCAGGCGCATCTGCATCCCCCAGCCGCCGCGGCCCTCGCGGCCGTCCGGGCGGGGCAGGTCGTCGAGGCGCGTCACGCGGAAACCGAGGATGTCCATGGTGACGATCCCGTGCTTCGTCATGGTCGCGTCGAAGCCGAGCCCCGCGTGGCCGCCGAGGTACGAGCGGTCTTCGCTCCAGCCCTCGCCGAGCAGGATGGCGGTGCCGATGTTCGCGCCGAGGCGCACGTAGGGCGACATCCGCGAGCCGAACGGGTGGATCGAGAGGTAGGGCCACGCGTAAAACTCGTGGCGGTACGCCTCGAGCTCCGGCGGTAACGGCTGCCCGGAGCTCATTTCGTCGTCGGCGCCGAGGGTATAGGTGCCATCCACGCCGAAGCCGACGTAGGGCCAGGGCTGGAGGCGCACGCGCGCGCACTGGAGGAAGCGGACCTCTTCATCGGCAATGCCCAGCTGGAAGCCGATGCACCCGCCCACGCCGAGGTACGGGCGGAACCGGTAAGTCCAGATTTCGCCGCCGCCGCCGGAGTAACGCGGAGTCGGGGCCGGGGTCGGCGCGGGCTGGATGGGAGGCGGCGGCGGGGGGGACGGCGGCGGCGGGGGCGGCGGGATCTGACCCTGGGCGTGGCCGCTCGCCTGGCCCTGGGCGCCGGCGCCGGCCTGGCCCTGGATGACCACCTGGGGGATCCATTTACCCGTCCAGGGATCCCACACCACCGTGCCCCGTGTGCCGCCCTGAGCGCCGGCGCCGGCGTTGCCACCCGCGTTGCCCCCGGCGCTGCCCTGCGCGGGCCTGGGTGGAGGGCAGTTGGTGCCCCAGCAGAGCTGCGCGCGGGCTTCGGGCGCAGCCGCGAGGAGCGCCGCCACGGCGGCGGCAGCGCAGAGCCTGGCGCGGAGGCGCCGAAGAGAAGAAGGCGTGGTGTTCATGAGGTTCAGCGAGGAAGAACGCGTCTGCTTCACGAATACGCTGCCGACCGCGGAAGCTTACCTCGAAACCGCCGCCGCTTCGCCGGCCGCGAGGTCCCGGTCGGCCCGGGCGAGGCGCGAGGCGGTGGTCACGGCAGGATCGCGACGCGCCGAGGTGGGCGTCGGGCGCAGCGGCGGTCGAGCGCGCTCACTTCGCCCCACCTATCCGCCTCGAGCGTGCCAAGGTCTGGACGACGACGTGAGTGAGCGCTCCCTCCCGGAGCTCCTCGAGCCGACGAGGGCGGCGACCTCAGCCAGCCTCGATGTCTCTCAGGTAGGCGCAAAACATGTCGGCCATGGCGTTGGCGTAGGCCTCGATCTCTTCGGGGGTTCGAGGACTCTCCGAGAAGTGCTTCCCCACCGTGCTCAGCGTCGATGTGATCATGTCGCCGGCCAGAGCACGCGTCTCCTCGGATACGTTGGGTAGCGCCTCCTGCATGAAGAACTGGATCGTGCGGTCTCCCGACGCCCTCGCCTCCTGTGCCTCGGGCGCATCGCGATAGAGCGGGGCGGCGTCATTGAGGGCCACGCGCGCCTCGGCCTCCTCACATTCGGAGCGGATGAAGGCGTGGACCAGGGTGCGCAGTCGTTCAAGCGGAGGTCTCTCGACGTCCTCGAGGATGACGCGCAGCAACTCGGTCGTGTCCCGCCATTCGTCGCTCTGGAGCCGGAACAGGAGCGCCGCCTTGTTCGGGAAGTACTGATAGAGCGACCCGACGCTGACGCCAGCCTTCTCGGCCACCCGCGCCATGGTGAAGCGCTGCGCTCCTTCCTTCGCCAGAACCTGAACTGCGGCCTCCAGAACCGCGGCGACGAGTCCGGTCGAGCGAGCCTGCTTGGGCTGTTTTCTTGAGGAAATCTGGGGACTTCGTCGGTCGGGCATGGCGGGCGGACCCAATGCGAATCGCGAACCTGACGAATTAGTCGTATTCCTACTCAGGCGCAAGGACGCGCTGACCCCAGCCGGAGACCTACAGGACCACCCGACTACCACCCCGCTCGCGCCCCTGCGATCGATGCTGCGCTCCGGCGCCTTCGCGCCGACGACATCGAGCGCGATGCCGCCGCCGTACCCGACGTGCCACCCACTGCAATTCGCGTCGCGAAGCCCGCGCCCGGCGTGGACACGCGGGGCGCCGTCGAACTCGGATGAACCGGGAAACTGAAGCACAGACAACCAGACAAGGAGAAGGAATCGTGCGTATCTTCATTACAGGAGCCTCTGGGTTCGTCGGGTCCGCGGTCGTTCGCGAGCTCATCTCGGCTGGCCACGACGTCGTGGGGCTTGCTCGTTCGGACTCGGCGGCGAAGGTCATCGCCGACGCCGGCGCCGTCGTGTACCGCGGGGACCTCGAGAGGGCGGAGAGCCTGGAGCGCGGCGTCTCCGAGGCCGACGCCGTCATTCACACCGGCTTCAATCATGACTTCTCGAAGTTCAAGGCGAGCTGCGAGGACGATCGGAAGCTGATCGATGCGCTCGGCTCGGCGCTCGCCCGCTCGGAGCGACCGCTGATCGTCACGTCGGCGATCGGCGTGCTTCCCCCTGGAAGCGTCGTCACCGAACAGACGATGCCACTCTCGCCGAGCCCCAATCCGCGCGCAGCGACCGAAGAGGCGGTGCGCGCGCTGATCGACCGTGGGGTGAACGTCTCCGTCGTCCGCCTCCCGCCGTCGACGCACGGCGAAGGTGACCACGGCTTCGTTCCGATGTTGATCAAGATCGCCCGCGACCAAGGGGCCTCAGCCTACGTCGGCGAGGGGCTCAATCGATGGCCGGCCGTGCATCGGTTCGACGCGGCGAAGGTCTATCGCCTCGCGGTCGAGCGGGCGACGCGGGGGGGCTACTACCACGCGGTCGCGGAGGAGGGCGTGCCGTTCCGACAGATCGCGGAGGTCATCGGCCGACGCTTGAAGGTGCCCGTCGTCTCCAGGAGCCAGGAGGAGGCCGCCGCTCACTTCACCTCGTTCTTCGCGCATTTCGTGGCGATGAACGTGGCGGCGTCGAGCAAGCAGACGCAGGAACAGCTGCAGTGGCGACCGACGCTACCGGGCCTGATCGCGGATCTCGACGGGCCTCACTACTTCGCGTGAGGGCTCATGACGAACGTGATGATCGACGACCTCGTTCGAGGCAACATGACGAATCGATCGCATTCTGATCGTGTGGCGCGAAAGCCTCGACTTCAGACCGGAGACGTTTCGCGCCTGCGGAGGACCGCCGGCTCTCAGCCGAAGGCCTCGGCGACGATCCGGCCGACCTCGGCGTGCGCGGCGTTGCGCGCGTCGGCGCTCGCCGACGGCGCCTTGATGAAGCTCGCGATGACGATCGGCGCGCGCGACGGAGGCCACGCGACGGCGACGTCGTTCGCGGCGCCGTTCTCGCCCGTCCCGGTCTTGTCGCCGACGACCCAGTCTTTCGGCAGGCCCGCCCGGAGACGGGCGAGGCCGGTGGTCGACCGGACCATCCACCCCACGAGGCGCGCCCGCGAAGCCTCCCGGAGGGCGCGATCGCCGACCAGGAGGACGCGACTCGTATCGACCATGGCGTCGGGGGTCGTCGTGTCGCGGGGATCGTCGGGGATGTCCGTGTTGAGGGCCGGCTCGTTGCGATCGAGGCGCGTCACCTGGTCGCCGAGGCCGCGGAGGTAGGCGGTGAGGCCGGCGGGGCCGCCGATCTGCGCGAGGAGGAGGTTGGCGGCCGTGTTGTCGCTGACCTCGACGGCCGCGGCGCAGAGCTCCTCGACGGTCAGGCCGCCCTCCGCGAGGCGAGCGCGCGTGACCGGCGCGTGCTCGAGGAGATCGGACGCGCGGTAGGTGACGCGGCGGTCCAGCGTGAGCTGGCCCTGGTCGACCCGCGCGAGGATGCTCGCCGCGAGCAGCGCCTTGAAGGTGGAGCACATGGCGAAGCGCTCGGCGGCGCGGTGACCGACGCGGGCGCCGGTCGCCGTGTCGAGCGCGGCCACGCCGAGGCGGCCGCCGAGCTGCGCCTCGACGCGCGCGAGGGCCGCCGCGGCCTGCGCTTGCGGCCCGGGTGACGCTGTTTGCGACGAGGTGGTCGGAGCGGTCGCGGCCGCCGGGGAGGCGCTCGCCGAGCTCGCGCTCGACGCCGTGGCGCCGGTGGGCCGCGGCGGCTGTGCCCCTCCGCAGCCGATGAGGAGGATAGACGCGGCTCCACCGAGGAAACCGCGGCGTGACGAGGGCGGAAGTTCTTTCATGCGGGCTGACGTACGCCCGCGAAGCGAGGTGTATTCCCGCGGCGCTGCTGCCCCGCGCGGCTTGCTGTCCCTGCGCGATGGAGCGAGCGTGCCCCATGCCGAGAGGAGCCCCGCGCCCGGGGCGAGCGCACGGAGAGCTGCCGCCGCGCGCCGACGTCCTGGTGCTCGGCGGCGGCCCTGCCGGCGCTTCCGCGGCGATCGCGCTGCGTCGCCGTGGCCTCTCGGCGCTCGTCGTCGAGCGCGCCGAGGGGCCGGGCGCGCGGCTCGGTGAGCACATCGCCCCGCCCACGCTCCCGCTCCTCTCGCGCCTCGGCGTCCTCGACGGGGTCCTGGCTGGAGGGCACCGGCGCTCGGCCGGCGTCCGGTCCGCGTGGGGCGAGCCCGAGCTCCGGGACCGCGACTACATCGCCTGCGCCGAGGGCGAGGGCTTCCACCTGAGCCGCGCCTCGTTCGACGCCATGCTCCTCGACGCCGCCGAGGCGGCCGGCGCGCGCGTGATCCGGGGGGCTCACCCGCCGCCCCTCGTGAGGCGCGGGCCTTCGGGCTGGGTCGCCCGCATCGGCGGCGACGAGCTCACGTTCTCCGTGGTCGTCGATGCGACAGGGCGGACAGCGTCCTTCGCCCGAGCGCAGGGGGCGCGGCGGCGCGCCTTCGATCGGCTCGTCGGCGTCGCCGCCTTCCTCGCCCCGCGCGACGCCGTCGCGCTCGATGACGCGCTGTGGATCGAGGCGGTCGAGGGCGGCTGGCTGTACTCGGCCCCCCTCGCGGGCGATCGGCTGGTCGTGACGCTCTTCGCGGACGCCGACGCCCTGGCGGCGTGCGGCCCGGCGGCGCTCGCCGGCGCGCTCCTCGCGCAGAGCACGCACACGGCCGCGCGCATCGCGCCGTTCAGCCCCGCGCGCGAGTGGCACGTGCGCCCGGCGTGCAGCGAGGTGTCCGACCCGATCGCGGGGCCGGGCTGGCTCGCCGTGGGCGACGCCGCCACCGCGCGCGATCCGCTCTCCTCGTCGGGCATCGCGCACGCCCTGGAAGACGCGATCGACGCCGCCGCCGCCATCGAAGCCCACCTCGGCGGCGACGCGCAGTCCCTCTCCCGGTACGCTGCGGCCCGCCGCCGCGCGTTCGACGACTACCTGTCGACGCGGGCTCGATACTACCGGCTGGAGCAGCGCTTCCCGGGCTCACCCTTCTGGCGAAGCCGGTGGTGGTCCAGCCCGGAGGAGGCGCCGGTCTCGCTCGATCCGCGCGCTCGCCTCCGCCTCGCGCCCCGCGGCTTGCAGCGGGCGCGCGGCGCCTCCCCGGAGCTGCCGGCGGGCGTGGACGTCGAGGCGCTCTGCAGCGCGGCCGAGCGCGGCGCGCCGGCGCACGCCATCGTCGCGGCGTACCGGGCAGCCCACCCGGCCGGCGCGTCCGATCGCGCCGTGATCGTGGCCGTGCAGGCGCTGCTCGCGCGCGGGATCTTCGAGTCGGTCGGGTAGGGGGGGGCCCGGAGGGGACCGCGCGCGGGCGGGCGGGGGTCGAGCGAACCGACCCCCGCGGTGCTCAGTGCAGGAAGCCCTTGCCGCGGACCCTCCTCCCGACCTTGGCCTCTCTGGCGATGCGCGCCTCAGCCGTCGCGGGTCGGGGCGTGTCAGCGGCCGCGGCCCGGAGCACGTCAGCTGTCCGGCGGGGCGTGTCAGCGGCCGCGGCCCGGAGCACGTCAGCTGTCCGGCGGGGCGTGTCAGCGGCCGCGGCCCGGAGCACGTCAGCTGTCGCGGCCCGGCGGGGCGTGTCCACCGCTGCGGCCCGGAGCTCGCCAGCGGCCGCGGCCCGGAGCTCGCCAGCGGCCGCGGCCAGGGGCGCGGCCTCCTCGGGTGGGGCGCCTTCCAGCTGCACCAGCGTCTCGCCTGGCATCGGGCAGCCGCGGTTGATCCATGTGACGACCACGTCGCGGTAGCTCCTGTCCTTCCTGTCGGGCGACATCGCCTGGAACGCCCTCGACATCGGGCCGTTCCCCGAGAGCATCTGCATGACCAGCGCGCTCCGGCCGGCCGACCAGGGCACCACCCAGCCGTTGCCCGGATCTGCGAGCACCCGCATGAGCGTCAGCGTGCTCGTGTCGACCTCCTCGGGCTTCTCGGGCAGCTGGCCGGGCAGCTGCTCGTTCCGCGCTCTGCGCTGCTCCTCGGGCGGCTCCTTGGCCGGAAAGCGGGGGCGCTCGAACCAGGACGACAGCGATTTCACCGGGCACTCGCCCGGCTTCGCGTCCGGGTCGGCGAGGAGCACGCCGTGGCCTCCCGCGCCGGCCTGCCGCTCGCGGAAGGTGTCGAGCAGCCGGGCCATGGCGAGGCCCGCGTCGTACTTCTCCACGGGCCGCTCCTCGCCCCCGAGCGCGCGCGTCCAGTCCTTCCACACCTCGATCTGCTCGTCGGTGAAGACCTTGTACATGGGCCCTTCGAAGCTCGTGAGCTGGAAGAACGGGCTCAGCTCCGGCTCGCCTTCGACGATCATGCCCGAGCGCCGCAGCTCCCCGAGGAGTCCCTCGGGGTCGTCGAACCAGTTGTTCAGCAGGTTCGGGCCGAGGCGCTTGGTCCCGTGGTTGCGGCTCGCATAAGGCCTCTTCTGCTCGATGATCGCGACGACCTGCTCCTCCAGCGACTTGAGCCTGGTCTTGCGCCTCCTCATCTCGATCTTCTCCTGGATGTCCTGGTACAGCGTGCCCGTGGTCGCGAAGGCCACGTAGCCGTTCCAGATCCGCCGCCAGGTCTCCTGCACCGCCTCCTCGCCGCCCTGGACCCGCACGTTGTCGAGGTGGAGCTCCACCGCGGTCCTGGCCTGACCGCCGTGGCCGGAGACGGCGTTGTCGATGGCGATGTGCAGCTCGTAGAAGTGCGGGTCGATCCCGTAGCTACGGAGCTGCTTCCGCGTCATGACGAGCGAGGGAGCCTCCCACTCGAGCTGGAGCGTCATGCCCAGGATCTCGGGGAGAAAGTCCTCCGAGAACTGGGAGATGGCGAGCTGGAAGACCCCCGCCGTGTAGGCGGAGTCGAGCATCTTCGGGTTCTGCGCGTAGGCCTCGGACTCGACGGGCGGCAGGTAGAATCCGACGCTCTGGAGCAGCGAGGTGTAGATGTTGCAATGGTTCTTCGCCGGATCGCCGTTGCCCACCTCGTCGGACCAGATGGAGAAGAGGAGGGCGTGGACCTCGTCGATCGGGCCGGCGCGCGTCACGTTGCGCAGCCAGGCGCCGTCGAGCTGGTTGAACGGCGCGAACTGGTAGAGCCGATCGAGCATGTCCTCGTACGACTGGATCAGCTCGTCGGTGGTCGGGTCGTAGCTCGCGCCGTTGTCGACGTGCTCGTCGTAAATGGCCTCGAGCCGGGCGGCGAGCGCCTCCTTGCTGTACCTGAAGGGCAGGTGGAACGACAAGCACCCCGGCGACCGCTGCAGCGCCTCGGCCTGGGCGAGGAAGTCGAGCGCGAGCTCCCGCGCCTTGGGCAAGAAATCCTGGTTCTGCTCGATGTTCAGCAGGATGTTGAACCACGCCCGGTGGTTCTCCGCGACGTTGCGGCCCACGAAGGGAGCGCGCTCGGTCTCGACGAAGACCTCGTCGCCGTTCCGGCCCTGCTTTCGCACCACGAAGCCGAGCTGGTGCCAGAGCTCGACCATATCGTTGTCGCCGACGTAGTCGGGCTGCTCCTTGTCCTTGCTCCTGCCTTCGCTCTGGCTCTGGTCCTCTTCCTCTTTCTCTTCTGCGTTCGGCCGGAGGCCGCGATCCCAGCGAACGCGGCCGTCGAGCAGCTCCAGCAAGGTGCCCGGTGTGTCGTTGTCGCCGATGCGCGCCGAGATGCGCTCGAACTCGGCCTCGGTCGCGACGTCATCGGGCCGCTGCGCGGGCCACCAGTGCGTGTTGCAGTCGTAGAAGTCTGCCTGCCACGGGAGGGCCATGTACTTCGTGACGTCGCCGGGCCCGAAGGAGGGCGACAGCCGGAACCGCTCGCCCCACGAGCGCAGATCCGCGGCGATGTACGTCATCTCGATGCCCGGGTAGAAGGGCGCGCCGACACACCGCTCGAGCGCCGCGCGGTCGAGGGCCTCCGGCTGCTCGTGGACAGGGTAGCTCTCGAGCCGGGCCCTCGGCGCATGGCGCTCACCCGGCGTGAAGTCCCCTTCCGCCCAGCGGCGGAGGATCTCGTACTGGCTGGGGAGCAGGGTCATCCACTTCGTCGGGTCGCCCTGCTCGGGATCGCCGCCATCGCCGGCCAGGATGGGCATGAACTGCGCGTAGGCCTGTGCCTGGGCCTGCTCCCCGGTGGCGAGCGGCGTCTTGACGCGCGCCAACGCCGGCGCCGCATCGGCCTGCCCGGTGGCGAAGAGGGCGACGTCGCCGCTGGCTGGAAGGGCGCGCGCCGTGAGGTCCTCCGGGTGGAAAGGGACCCCGGCCGGGGCGCGGATTCGCTTGAAGACCTCCTGGCGGAGCGGCGCCGACCCGGCGCCCGGGCTGGCGAGCTGCTCCTCGACCTTGGGGTCGAGGAAATCGCCGCGGCGCCCGGGGCCGTGGCCGCGCAGCGCGTTCGCGTTGACCCAGCGCAGCGCGGCGATGCGCTGGAGGATCGGCGCGACGTCTCGATGAAAGGAGACCTCCGCCGGCGGGGCGGGGAACCATACCTCGCGCGCGACGTCGTGGAGCGTCACGATGTTGGTGAGGTCGGGCGCGAAGTCCGGCGGAGCGACGATGACGTGGGCGTCGCCGCGCACCTCGATCCGACGGTTGCCCGCCACGACGGTGGCGCTCACCGGTCCGTCGGAGGTGTCGTCGTACCAGCCCACGTTGTTGGCGTAGTTGTTGGGTGGCTGCCCGGTCCGTGTCGTCGCCGGATTGCCGACGGGGTTGTCCGGGAGCGCCGAGGCCGACTTGCCGAAGCCGCCGAGGACGAGCAGGCGGCCCTCGGCGTCCGTCTGCAGCTCGCCGAGGGGGACGTTCCGCGTCTCGTACGTGCCCTGTCCGAGCGGGTAGCGGAAGGCGCCGCTGTCGAAGCGGTGCGCCGCGCCGCGCACGCTCCTGCCGGTGATCTCGCGCGGCCCCGGCCGGATCTCGAGGCCCGCGCGATCCTCGCCCTTGACATCGGGATTGCGCTCTCCCTTCTCCGGATCCTTGTACTTGCCGGCAAAGTAGGTGAAAGACGCCTTCTTGTTGGCGAGCTCGACACGCCACGTGATCGTCGCGTGGGCGGCGGTCAGCTCGCCGAGGGCGCGGCCCTCTGCGTCGTAGGCATAGACGCGGAAGCGGGCAGCCTGGCGCTTGACCCGGCCCTGGGCGTCCTTGTAGCCGCCCGGGACCGCGGCGGGCGCGCCCGGGTTCTCCGGGCCGATGAAGAAGGCATCCGGGCTGTTGCCGACCCGGGCGACGCCGAGCCCCGGGTATATCCTGCAATAAGCGATCAAGCTCGTGTCCATCATCTCCCCTTCAAGGATCTCGATCACCCACGGTGAAGCGCGCCGTCGTCGGATGCGCCTCGCGAGAGCGGCTCTCCGGCGCGCCCGTCGCTCGATCGGGTGATTCTCGGTGACAGCCATACCACGGCCGCGCTGGACGCCGTGAGCGCCGATGTTCATCCAGTCATGGCGACCAGACAGAGCAGCGAGCGCCCTGAACGCTCGAGCTCGCGGAGCGCGGCGCCGCGCGCTCGAGCCCTGCGCCGCTCTTGACAGGCAGTGAGGGGGCCGCGTAGGGTCGAGGCACACAGCCGGAGCCTCTGTCCGCTGCGTGCGGTGCGCGCCTATGCAGCCTTCCGACAACATCTGCGCGGTCGCGGAGGTCGCGGCGGGACCAGAGGCCGCTCCGGCGCCGAACGGCACGACGCTCGGCTGGGATGGGCCGCCGGCCACACTGCTGCACTCCAGCCGCTCTCCGGCCATCCCTGGCTATGAGCTCGTGGAAGAGCTGGGCCGGGGAGCGATGGGCGTCGTCTACCGGGCCCGGCAGCTCTCGCTGGATCGGTTCGTCGCGCTGAAGGTGATCCTCGCCGGGAAGCACGCCGGCAAGCGGCAGCTCACGCGGTTTCGTGTCGAGGCCAGGGCGCTGGCGTCGCTGAGCCACCCGAACATCGTGCAGATCTACGATGTCGGCGAGGCCGAAGGGGTCCCCTATTTCGCGCTCGAGCTCGTGGAGGGAGAGACGCTGGAGCGGAGGCTCGATCGCGGGGCGTGGTCGGTGCGCGAGGCGGCGCGGCTGGTGCGGACGCTGGCGGAGGCGATGGCCGCCGCCCACCAGCGGGGCATCGTCCACCGCGATCTCAAGCCCAGCAACGTCCTGCTCGCGCGCGACGGCTCGCCCAAGATCAGCGATTTCGGGGTGGCCAAGCGGCTGGAGGGCGGCGCTGGGGAGACGCAGACAGGAGACCTGATCGGCACGCCCCTCTACATGGCTCCGGAGCAGGCCCAGGGCCGCAGCGCGGACATCGGCCCCGCGGCCGACGTCTACTCGCTGGGGGCCATCCTGTATGAGCTGCTCGCCGGCCGCCCGCCCTTCGTCGGGAACGGCCTTGTCGACCTCCTCCACAAGGTGCTCCTCGAGCCGCCGGTGCCCCCGAGCCGCGTGCAGAGCGGCCTCCCGCTCGACATCGAGGGGATCTGCCTCAAGTGCCTCGAGAAGGAGCCGCACCAGCGCTACCCCAGCGCGGCCGCGGTCGCCGAGGATCTCGAGCGCTTCCTCAGGGGCGCGCCGGTCCGCGGGCGCCCGCGCTCGACGTGGGAGCGTCTGGAGTCAGAGCTCTACTTCAAGAACATCGCCCTTGCCGAGCGCGAGTGGGCCGGCGGCCAGATGCAGCGCCTCGACGATCTGCTCAACGCGTGCCCCGCGTCGCTGCGCGGCTGGGAGTGGCACTGCCTCCTCGGGCTCCGCCAGGGCAAGCTGCTCACCGTGCGCGGCCACGAGGACGTGATCTACTGCGTCACGTTCAGCCCGGATGGCCGTCAATTCGCCACGTCGAGCGACGATCAGACGGTCCGCATCTGGGACGCGGCGACGGGCTCGCCGGTCCGGATCTTCCGCGGTCACACCGATCAGGTCT
This sequence comes from Sorangium sp. So ce1153, assembly GCF_051521595.1. Classification (NCBI taxonomy): domain Bacteria; kingdom Pseudomonadati; phylum Myxococcota; order Polyangiales; family Polyangiaceae; genus Sorangium; species Sorangium sp. So ce1153. The sequence continues at coordinate 7,114,705 of NZ_CP150361.1, read as the reverse complement.
ATGCCATGCGCTTCAGCCCGGACGGCGAGCGCCTGGCCGCCGCCAGCCAGGAGGGCATCGTCCGCGTCTGGGACGTCCGCGCCGGCTCGACGGTGCACCTCTTCCAGGGCCACACGGACGTCGTCGTGAGCGTCAGCTACAGCCCCGATGGTCGCCTCATCGCGTCGGCGAGCGACGATCACACGGTGAAGCTCTGGGACGCCGGCACGGGGAGCGAGATCCGCACCTTGCACGGCCACACGGACATGGTGAACAGCGCTGTCTTCAGCGCGGATGGGCAGCTCGTCGCCTCGGCCAGCTACGACCAGACGGTGAGGGTCTGGGACGTCGCGACTGGCCAGGAGCGGTATCGCCTGTGCGGTCACTCCGCGTTCGTGTGGGCGCTCGCCTTCAGCCCGGATGGGCGACATCTGGCCTCCGGCGGCGGAGACAAGATCGTCCGGATCTGGGACGCAACGACGGGGCAAGAGGTGCGCGCCCTGCGCGGGCACAGCGGCGGCGTCTTCAGCCTCGCCTTCAGCTCGGACGGGGCGCGCCTCGTCTCCGGCAGCGGGGACAAGACGGTGCGTATCTGGGACACGGCCACGGGCCAGGAGGCGCTGACGTTGCGCGCGCACGCCGACACGGTGAACTGCGTGGCCTTCAACCGCGACAGCTCGCTGCTCGCGTCGGCGAGCGACGATCGCACGGTGCGCGTGTGGAGCGCGGCGACGTCCGACGCGTCGAACGACGCCGTGCCGATGACGCTGCACGGCCACGACGCGAGCGTCCACGCCGTGGCGTTCAGCCCGGATGGGCGGCAGATCGCGTCGGCCGGCGAGGATCGGGCGGTGCGGCTGTGGGACGCCGATCAGGGGGAGTGCGTCTGGAGCGTGTCCAGGCACGCCGCGCTGGTGACCAGCGTGGCGTTCAGCCCTGACGGCCGGGTCCTGGCGTCCGCGAGCGCCGACAAGACGATCTCCCTCTGGGACACGGAGGAGATGAGCGGACTGCCCCTCTCCACGCTCCGGGGGCACACCGATCGGGTCTATGGCGTGGCGTTCAGCCCCGACGGCCGCGCCATCGTCTCGTGCGGCTGGGACCGGACCGTCCGCGTGTGGGACGTGGCCTCCGGCGAGACGAGGCGGGTGCTCCGCGGGCACACCAACTGGATCTGGAGCGTCGCCATCAGCGCCGACGGGCGGCTCCTCGCGTCCGCGAGCACGGACTGGAGCGTGCGCTTGTGGAGCCTGGCCACCGGGGAGGAGCTGCGTGCCCTGCGTGGACACACGCTGAAGGTCCTCAGGGTGACCTTCAGCCCCGACGGGCGGCGTGTCGCCTCGGCGAGCGCGGACCAGACGGTGAGGGTCTGGGAGGCGGAGACCGGCGCCGAGGTCTGCGCCCTGCGCGGGCACACGGAGCGCGTGTACAAGGTCGCTTTCAGCCCGGATGGCCGCTGCCTCGCCTCGGCGAGCGAGGACCAGACGGTGAGGGTCTGGGACGTCGCTGCCTGCCGGGAGCTGCGCACCTTTCGCGGGCACACCCAGGCCGTCAACAACGTGGTCTTCAGCCCCGACGGGCGCCGGCTCGCCTCCGCCAGCGATGACGGGACGATCAAGGTCTGGGAGGCGGCGCTGCGCTGAGCTCGGCGCCGTGGCCGCGCAGGCAGCGGTCGACTCGCCGCCGGAGCCTCGCCGCTCGCCGGCGCTGACGCTTCGTTCACGATCACGATCGAGCGGGAACGCCATCGTCAAATTCACCGCCTCGTGCTGCGCTCCGCTCCTCGCTCCTCGCTCCTCGCTCCTCGCTCCTCGTGCTCGACTCCTCCACGGAACGGTCAGTCGCCGATCGTGTTCGCGCCGTTCAGGAGCGGTACGCCGAAGTTCGGCGTTCCGTCTGCGTTCCATTCGAGCCGCTGGACGCGCGTGTGACGGTTCGGGTCGTAGAGCGGGTCCCCCGTGATCTTCTCGTAGTTTCGCGCGTGGTACACGAGCACGTCGATCGATCCGTCCGCCGAGGTCGTGAACGAGTTGTGGCCCGGGCCATAAAGCCCGTTTGCGCTGACGAACACTGGATTCTCGTTCTTCGTCCACGAGGTGGCGCTCAGCAGGTCGCCCGTCGCGCTCGCCGTGAGCAGGCCGAGGCAGTAGCGGGCGTCCGTCGCGCTCGCCGAGTAGCTGATGAAGACCCGCCCATTCCGCTCGAGCACGGCGGCACCTTCGTTGACCGCGAACCCCGCCGTCTCCCAGGCGTGCTCGGGTCTGGCGATCCGCACGTTGGGGCTGGCCAGCGTCCACGGGTTCACCATGGCCGCGATGAACAAGCTGCTGTTGTCGCCCCCGACGCCGGGGTCCTCCTGCGCCCACACGAGGTACCGCTTGCCGTCGTGCTCGAACGTCGTCGCGTCGAGCGCGAAGGTGTCCGAGTCCGTCACGATCTGCCCTCGCTCGGTCCACGTGCCATCCATCGGGTTGGCCGATGAGCTTTCGAGCGCATACATGCGGATGGCCCAGATGTCGGTCGAGCTTCCGGCGGCGAAGTAGATGTACCACTTGCCGTCGATGAAATGTAGCTCGGGCGCCCAGATGTGCGCCGCCATCGGGCCGGTCGCGTGCTTCGTCCAGACGACCTTCGGGGGCGCGCTGGCCAGGCCTCGTATCGTGGTCGCGCGCCTGATCTCGATGCGATCGTACGTCGGCACGCTCGCGGTGAAGTAATAGTAACCGTCCGTGTGCCGCTTGATGTGGGGGTCAGCGCGCTGCGAGATCAAATAGCCGAGCGGTTCGAGCGCGAACGACGCCTCCGAGCTCTCGATCGCCGTGCCGTCGAGCGCGTGCGCATAGATCTGGTCGTTCAGGCTCCGGAGATAACGTGTCGCGTCCGAGTACCACTGCAGCGAGACCATCGTCGGATCCCCGTTCAGCGCGGGCACGATCCGGAACGTGGCGTCCCTCCGGAACGTGGTGGTATCCGTGAACACGTCGATCCACAGAAGGTGACTCCTCTCTTCGGATGGGGTCTGCCAGAGCCCGTCAGCCCGGTTGGACGTCTCATTCTGCGGCGGGTACCGGGTCGAATTCACGCTGTCGACGTGCAGGTAGCGACCGCCGAAGCCCACAGACTCGAATGACACCAGCGTCGGATCATCCGGGTTCGCGAGGCCGGGCACCACTCTCCACTGGAAGTCGGCAGGGACCTGGTTGTTTGCCCTGTCGTCGAGCTCGGTGATCATCGCATGATAATAGGAGTGCGCGACGTAGAGCGGGGCGCCCTCCATGTCCGTCGTGCGAATCTGGTAGCCCCCTCCGACGTCGTCGTCGAGATTGGAGAGCTCGAGATCAGCGGGGGCGGCGAGGGCGGCATACCCGGGGTCCTCGCTGGCCGGTGAGCCGAAGACGACGCGTACGGGCTGAGCTCCGTCGGCCTGCCAGTCGTCGACGCTGCTCAAGGTCACGGTCTGCGCCGTGCTCCAGTTCGCATCCGTGAACGTCAGGTCCGCATGGTTCAGCGTCGCCTCGGTCGTGTCGCTGACGCTGAGAGCGATCGTCACGGGCGCGCTCGGCTGCGATGCGAGGAGCACGGTGAACGTCACGGGCGCGCCGCGCTCGGCGAGGGTCCCCGACGGGTCGCTGACGACGATCGCCGCCGTCCGTGGACCGTCGTCGTCCGTGTTCGTGATGTCCGCGGACTCCGCGACGAGGCCGTCCCACGCTGGGTCCACGGAGGCCGAGGGACCGAAGCGGACGCGGAAGATCTGATCCCCGTCGCTCTCCGCATCGTCCACGCCCGTGACCGTGATCTCTCGAGGGACGCTCCAGTCCTCCGCCGTGAAGGAGACGGTCGTCGCTGAGACGGAGCCTTCGGTCGCGTCCGAGCTCGAGACCGGCACCGTGACAGGCCCGCTCGGCGGGGCGTCGAGCGCCACGCTCACGGTCACCCGCGCGCCGGACTCCGAGGTGCTGAGCGCTGTGCCCGCCGTCGTGATCCGCAATGAACTGCTCGGTGATCCGGGCGACGCGTCCTGCGCCTGGGTCGAGTGCCCATCCGAGCACCCGACCACCACGAGCAGCGTGGAGAAGGCGCAAGCCGCCGCCGTCAGCGCGACGCGCGGCGCAGAGAGGGAAGTACACTCTGGGTGGAGAGATATCGGTGCGCGCATGATAAGGGGAAGCTCAGGTGCTGCGGATCCGGTAGAATGTTCAGTAGTGGGCGATGATCGCGTCGAGCTCCGCCTGCGTGACCCGGACCGCGTTCGCGTGGCGCACGCCGGACGGAAAGCGGTACTGCGCGCTCGGGAGCTCCGTCCAGGAGCCCGGATCCGCGTCGAGATCCGTCGTGCTCCAGCACCCGAAAACACCGCCGTTCAGGTAGTAGTCGGCGAACACGTACCATCGGCTCTGCCGCGGATCCTTGATGACAAACGGTCCCTCCGTCGCTCGTCTCCTGCTCTGGGTCGACCCGCGCGTGATGTAGTCCGGGCTCCATCGCGTGAACGTCCCCGGATCGAGCGCGAGCGTCGAGGAGCGCGCGATCTGGATGTCCTTGCCCGATCCGGTGAGCGCACCCCCGCTGCTGTCCGTCTCGTCCTTGAAGAAGAGGTAGTTGCGGTCATTCCATTGCGTGATCGTCGCGTCGATGACGCTGTAGCCCGGATCGAAGAGCACGTCGGGCGTCGGGTTGACGATGGTGACGAAGTCCTCGGTGTAGCTGACGTAGATGCGGTTCGCGCCCGTGGTGTCGTTTCCGGACCAGATGATCGCATAGAGCTTGCGATCGGGGTCGTAGTAAGCCTCCGGGGCCCAGGCGTGCATCGGGGTGGCGCTGGGGCCCGGAAGGTTCGTGAGCGTGATCAGCCGCGGATTCTTGAAGGTGATGAGATCGGTCGAGTCCGCCACGAAGATCTTGGAGCTCGGACGGTTCCAGTAGTTGGAGTCGTTGTTCGCGAGCGTCCAGTCCGTGGCGATATAGACGTACGTTCCATCATTCTTGCGGAACAGGAACGGATCCCGGATGTGATTCGTTCCCATCCCGGTGAGCTGGTACGCAGGCCGTCCATCGGCGAGGGTCGACCACTGAAGCCCGTCGGTGCTGTAGGCGAGGTGCAGCGAATCGCTCGGTACGTCCTGAGCCGGCCCGAAGTAGCTCAGCACCCAGGCGCCCGGGGAGCAGCTGGTCGCGTTCATCGTGGCCGTGTGCTCGCCGTTCGTACACTCGAGGCAGCTGCGGTCCGCGGTGCTGCTCCCCTCCGTGCCGACGTGCTCCCCTGGCACGCAGTCGGTCCACGCGACGCATGTCGTCGTGGGATCGGCGTCGTCGTCCCAGGTGCCGTCCGCGCAATCCACGAGCGCGGCGGTCCCGCCTGCGCAGTACGTGCCCGGCGAGCAGGCGTCACACTGCGCGGGCGTGGTGCTCGTCCCCGGCGCGGTCTGCCTCGTCCCCGGCGCGCAGGGCGCGTGCATCCTGCAGCTCGGCGCGTTCATCGTGTCGCTGAACGTGTCCTGCGGGCACGCCGCGCACCGCCGGTCCGCCGCAGGCGAGCCCTCGGCGCTCGCGAAGGTGCCCGCGGCGCAGTTTGACCATGCGACGCAGCTCGTCGCGCTATCGCCGTCGTGATCCCAGGTGCCCTCGGAGCAAGCGGGGGGCTCGGCATCGGGTCCTGCGTCTCCGCCGGTCGTCGTCACCGGGTCGCTGCACCCGGACGTCGACAAGAGCGCCACCAAGAATCGTGCTCTCGAGCTGCTTCCCAGACGTGCCATCTCGCTCCTCGGTCTCGTGCGTAGTTGCTGCTCCGATGGACGCCGGCGTGAGGTGCTCCGGCGCTCGAGCGGGCGAGGCGTTCACATCCTGGTCCACCGCTGGTTCGGCTCGCCGTCGCAGGTCCGGATGCTCGGCGGAGAGTTGTTCGCCGTGAGCGCGAGGTTGACGTCGAGGGCCTTGTCGGTTGTCTTGAACAAAGCGAAAGTGTCGTTCGAAAGCGATTGTGAACGCTCACAACGGCGGCGTCAATCGAAAATGGCCCGGCGACGAGCTCACGGCCACCGTTCCCCTGGGGCCCATCCACCTCGACGAGCGCGTGGCGTCGCCGTCCACGTAGAAGGCCCTGGCCTGTGCTCGCTCGATGCTGTCCAGCCACGCGGCGCTGGAGGCCATCAGGTCGATGAAGGGGATCCCTTTGTCGCGGGCGATCTGAAGCAACACCTGCCGGACATTCAGATCGTTATCGATGTGCTGTCGCTCGAGCGGCTCGCCGAGGCCGACCGCGGGATGTCGAGACCGTTCGTGCAGGGCACCACGGCCTCGATCTTCGCCGCGGAATACCTGACAGGAGATGTCAGGATCTCCATGCCACCCTCGCTCGCGCACTGGCAGAGGAGGATGGAGCATGAGCAGAGCACTTCACGGCAAGGTGGCCCTCGTGGCGGGCGCGACGCGCGGCGCGGGCAGGGGGATCGCGGTCCAGCTGGGCGCGGCGGGCGCGACCGTGTACGTCACGGGCCGCACGACGCGCGCGCAGCGCTCGGAGATGGATCGGCCCGAGACCATCGAGGAGACCGCCGAGCTGGTCACCCGGGCGGGGGGCGAGGGGATCGCGGTGCAGGTGGATCACCTGGAGAGCGAGCAGGTCCGGGCGCTCGTGGCGCGCATCGAGCGGGAGCAGGGCCGGCTCGACGTGCTGGTCAACGACGTGTGGGGCGGCGAGCACCTGTTCGCGTGGGACAAGCCGCTGTGGGAGCACTCGCTGGACAACGGAATGCGGCTGCTGCGGCTGGCCATCGATACCCACATCATCACGAGCTACCACGCCCTGCCGCTGCTCATCAGGAGGCCTGGCGGGCTTGTCGTCGAGATCACGGACGGCACGGCCGATTACAACGCCGGCCATTACCGCGTGTCCTTCTTCTACGATCTCGCCAAGACAGCGGTCCTCCGCATGGCGTTCGCCCAGGCGGAGGAGCTGCGGGCCCACGGCGGCACGGCCGTCGCCCTGACGCCGGGCTGGCTTCGGTCGGAGATCATGCTGGGGCACTACGAGGTCACCGAGGAGCGGTGGCGCGACGCGCTCGCGAAGCAGCCTCATTTCGCGATCTCGGAGACCCCCGCTTACGTCGGCCGCGCCGTGGCGGCGCTCGCCGCTGACCCCGACGTTGCCCGCTGGTCCGGAAAGTCCCTGTCGAGCGGCCAGCTCGCGAGGGTCTACGGCTTCACCGACCTCGACGGCTCCCAGCCGGACGCGTGGCGGTACCTCGTCGAGGTCCAGGACGCCGGCAAGCCCGCCGACGTCACGGGGTATCGCTAACCTGGCTCCGCGCGTCAGAAATCCTGCCGATTCATCGCGCTGATCGTCACCGGTGCGGCGCCGGGCGCATCGGTGCGGCGCCCTGGGAAGGGCCTGGCGCAGCCGCGACCGGGGCCGCCATGGGGTGCGACAGCCGGCGCGGCCCGCGAACCGTCGCGTACGCCTGACGTTGCTTCGGGGGATGCTGCCGCGGCCTCGGTCGCAGCCGGCGAGCACCAGCTCTACGACGGCAAGACGTACCGGCTCATCAAGGCGCTCGACATCTCGCCGGCGGACATCGAGCAGGTGTACTGGCACACATCTGATCCCTACGGCAAGAGCCGTTCGCTTCTTTTTACCGGGTGGTTTCTGGCAGCGCTGTTCGCCGGTGCGGGCGCCCTGGTGCTGTCCCTGGTACCAGGGCCGGGCAGCACGGTGCGGTTCGATGGGGACGTGTCGGTGCTGTATCGCGTCGGCTACGGGGCGATCGCTCTGGGCGTCGTGATCGCGCTGGGCACGTGGTGGGTCGTGGGCTCGCAGCCCGTGTTCGTGCTGTACCAGAACGCGATCCAGGCCCGGGAGCGCAAAGGCACCCGGACCGACTTCTACGCCGACATCGAGGATCTCTACACGTTTTACTTCGGCGGCATCGGCTACCGGGCGACACCACAGGCGCCGTGGGTCTTCATTGGAGCACGCACCTCGCGCTACGCCGAGCTGAGTCGGACGTTACGGATGCGCCATGTAGAGCAGCGCGGGGAGCGGCTCTACCGCGAGCTTCAGGCCGGCGGATCGGTCCGCTTCCGGGCTCTGCCCGACTGCGTGGCGCTGTCCAAGACCCTGTTCGCCTCCCGCAACATGGACCATCCAATGCGGATGATCGAGCTCACGCGCGGCCACCTCACGATCGAGGGGAAGTCCATCGCGAACGAGCGCATTGCCGACGTCGCATCCAACCTCTGGGTAGAGCGGTCGCAGATCCTGGATTTCCCGCTGCGCCTGCTCCGGATGGTCAAGGACGCCGCCCGTGAGGGCCGCGCGATCATGCCGGTCGAGCGCGCGATCCAGCGCCTCACCGCGGAGATCGGCGACTGGCTCGGGATCGACGCGGGCAGGCTGGAGGTCGGCGGGCGGGCGGACGTGGTGGTGCTCGATCCCGCGGGCATCGACGGCGAGGTGGATCGGGTCGCGGAGGCGCCGGTCGAGGGCTTCGATGGCATCGTGCGGCTGGTGCGCAGGAACGATCGCGCGGTGCGGGCGGTGCTGGTCAATGGCCGCCTCGCGGTGCAGGAAGGGCAGGTGCTGCCCGAGGCCTGGTCCTGGCGCACGTCGGCGATACGCGTGTGTACCTCTTCCGGGACGAGCGGCTCGTCCAGCTGACGCGCGATCACACGCTGGACGAGGACGTCCGCAGGGCGCTCGCGCTCTCTCCTGATGAGGCCGACTCGCTCCCGGAGGGGACACGCTTTTTGCGGGAAATGGCCGAGCAGCTGGCCGAACTTCCTCGGAACGTCATCACGCGCGCGCTGGGTACGGCGGATGCGCCCGTGGTCGATCTAGCCTGGGTCGCGCTGTGTCGCGGCGACAGGCTGGTCCGCTGCACAGACGGACTCCACGCGCTCGTCGACCCCGCTGCCATCGCTGCTGCGCTCCGTATGCATCCCGAGCCGGCGCCTCGTTCGGAGATGTGCTGCGTTGGTTCGCCGAACGGATCGGCCCGTCAGTGTCGAGTCCAGATGCGCTGGCTGGCGCGGATGAAGAGACGAACGAAATGGGGTACCTCATTGAGCACGTGTCCGGCTGAATTCCAGCTGGATCTTCGTGTCCGGCCGCGAGCGCGCGCTGGCCGAGTACCGGCGCCTGGGCGCGCTCGTATGGGCCGGCAGAAACCGGAGCATGGGCGCGGTGCGCGCGAGCGCCTCGCGCAGGTCCTGAGCTGGGCCGGCGGGCCGGTCGGAGCAGCTCGAAGAACCGCCGGCCTCGTTGGACCACGGGGTTCAGCGATGCGCTGGGGTGGTTCTGGGCCGAGTCGGCGTGGGGGACCATCGAGTTCCCGGACGTCAACGGAGACGGCAAGCAAGACGTGTGCGGCCGCTCGGCCGGAGGGCTCTCCTGCGCGCTGTCGAACGGGAGCACCTGCAACCCGTACAGCTTCTGGACGAGCGACTACGGCGACCCGGGCGGCTGGGGCTCGGCGGAGTTCTACTGGGGGACTCTTGGTTACCCGGACCTCGACCGCGACGGGAAGCAGGAGGTGTGCGGGCGCGCGTCCGGCGGGTTCTTCTGCGCGCGCTGAGCTGAGAGCAACCCACGCCGGCCGTCACCCAGCTTCAGGGGTCGAACTGGGCGAGGAAGATATTGCCGTTTCCGAGCCAGTACGAGGGCGAGTCGATCAGGGTGCTGCCGCCGAAGTCCGCGCTGCGGTAGAATTCGCCCGTGATCGTCACCTTCCCGGAGCTGTCCACCGCGATGCCCTTGCCCAGCTGGCCGCTGTCGCCGCCCAGCTGGGTGTTGTCGCCGCCATAATTGGCGCTCCAGATGTGGGCGCCGGTGTCATCGAACTGGGCGACGGCGACATCGACACTTCCCACGCTGGTCAGCGTCCCGCCTCCGAAGTCGATGCTGGTCCTGAAGTGCCCGACGATGCTCACGTTTCCTGCGCTGTCGACCGCCACGCCCGTGGCTATATCGTCGTTATCGAAGCCCGTGTCGCCGAACTGCTTGCTCCACAGATCGGCGCCCGCGGCGCTGAACTGCACCAGGAACATGTCGCGCGTAGCGTTTCCCGGGTGGGTGAGCGTTGCCGTGTTGCTTCCGAAATCGATGTCGCCGTCGAATTCGCCGATCACATCGATGTTTCCGGAGTTGTCGATGACGATATCGGTGCCGCTCGCGGAATAGTCGTCGCCGAACCTATCGCTCCAGAGGTGATCGCCGTCGGACTCGAACTTCGCCACGAACGCGTCATAGCCGGTCTCCCAGTAGATGGACGCCCATGCGCTGTTGCTTGTCAGCACGCCGCCGCCGAAATCCACGCTGCCGCCGAACCGCCCCGTGATCGCGTAGCTGTCATCGTCGGGATCCACCGCGATGCTACGGGGGCCCACGATGCCATCGCTGGCGAAGAAATCGACGAAGATCAGGCTTCCATCGCTGCCGTCGAGCTTCGTCACGTAGCCATCGGCATTGTATGTAAAATTGGTGGCAGTGTCGAACTCGACGTAACCGAAAGTGGAGCCGGTGACGAGCACGTCTCCCGCCGAGTCGACTGCGATGCCCCAACCACTTGCGAAATCCTCTGAGCCATGGCCGCTGAACACCCTGCTCCAGACGTGATTCCCGCTGCTGTCGAGCTTCAAGACGGCCACGCCTGCGCCGTCGCCGGCATAGAGGGCTCCTCCACCCAGGTCGACGTACTCCGCCCAGGTGGTGCCGGTGACGTAGATGTTGCCGCTGCTGTCCACCGCGACTTTGCTCAGATCGACGTCATCGAAGCTCTTGCCCCAGACGTGAACGCCGTACTCGGTGAACTTCGCGACATAGTCGGCCAGGGTGGACGTGCTCAGGGCCGCTGCTCCGCCCGCGCCGTCGAAGTCCACGGACCCGGCGTATCCAAGATGTCCGATGGTGATGATATTATCGGAGCCATCGACGACGACGTCGTCCCCGGTCTGGTACGCAGAGTCGCCGAAGGATGCGCTCCAGTTGTGGGTCAGCGGCTGCTCCGTGGTCGCGATGCTCTCCAAGGGGCCGAGCTCATCCTCGCCCGACGGCATGCCGTTGCAAGCGGTGGCCGAGGACGCTGCGCAGAGGCCGACCGTGATCAGTCGCTTCATTCGAACCATGATCATAGAACTCCTTCCAATGCAATCGGGGGAATCGACGGCAAGCGACCCGACCGTGATGAGCGCGTCGCGAGGCAAGGCTCGACGACGGAGGCCAGCGAGCGGGTGCGTTGCGTTCACGAGATCCGCGGTCTGCCGAGCGGGTGCACTCCCCGGCACCTCGCGAAACGAAGGCGTATCGCGCGAACGGTGGCGCAGCACGCCTTATATGACAGGCATGTCTCTGCGACACTCAAGCATGTATAATCTGCAACTTGTGTAGTACCCAATACAAAGTGAATTCGTGCATGTCAACCGTCTCGTGGGGCGCGGCAAGAATCTGACCGCCAGGGCGTCGCCTCGAGCGCCTCAGGGGCGCCTCGCGCGCGAGCCAGGTGCTCGGCATCACGCCGGGGTCCAGCGTGTAGGAGTGCGTGCTAGGATGGGTGCAATGAACCGCCGACCGCCGCGCCCGATCACCGAGGAAGAGATTCGCACTTACGAGGAGGATGGCGTCGTCCGCCTAGCCCCAATGCCGGTCAGTTAAGGCGGCCGCTGGCCACCAGCGATCGTGTAAGTGCCCGAAATCACTGGGAGCCATCGGGCCGCGAGGAGCTTAACTGACCGGCATTGGGGCTAGCCGGCATTGGGGCGAGCCGCGCCCGGGCCGCCAGCGCGCCCCGAGCGCCGTGCAAACACCACCATGGGAGAGCGATGATCGCCCCGCGGACCATCAATCCGGCCGATGCCGGCCAAAGGATGCCGCGCTCGCCGTATGTCCCTCCACCGCGCTCCGGCTCGAGCGCGAGCCGCCGCGGGCTCATCGCTCGGTGCGCCGGGGCGCGGGGCGTGGACGCGATCCCGTGCCGGGGGAGGGCGCGCTACAGCAGGCCCCCGAAAGGCCTCACATGCACGAACTGCTGCGGTGGGATGACGCTCTTCACCCAGTTGAAGAAGGTGTTCGAGGTCGTCGCGTACTCGACGTGCGTGGAGGAGCGGGGGATGGTGAGCTCAGCGATGTCAAAGCTGTTCACGCTGATGAGCGGACCACGGATGGCGCTGCTGCCCGAGGGCTGCCAGAAGCACCCACCCCCTTCGTCGGTCTGGATCAGGCTTTGCCCGGCGGCGTTGGCTCGGTACGCGTACCACGGTGTACCAGCGATGAGGTCGGCGTCGTCTTCGATGAAGTTGACGCCGTCTGCGTTCCCGGAGGGGCGGAAGCTGCCTCCTGCCGTCCGCGGGCCGTTGCTGACGCAATGGATGTTCCTGTCGGCCGGCGGCCACCCTTGCGGGAAAGCATACGCGATCGAGGTCACCACGCAGCCGTGCGTGGCGTCGACCCAGGGGCACGGCAGGTTCAGTTCGTTCACCTGGTTGGGCACCGGGGAGGCGAGGTGCAACAGCGCCACGTCCGCGGCGCTCGACGAGGCCCAGATCGGCTTGCCGGTCCAGCCTGGCATCACGTGTACGCTGGAGACGGCGCCGGCGCCTGACACGGAGAAGCGACTCGGGTCGAGCGGGATGCCGTCGGTGACATCCGAGACGCAGTGCGCCGCGGTGAGGACCCAGGCGCTCGCGATCAGCGTCCCGGTGCAGCGTGTCGGGATGAAGTGCGTGGTGGGGTTCGGCGTGATGTTGATGAGCATGCTCACGCGCGATACGCGTCGCTCGGGTCGGTGGTGCCGTTGATGATGGCGTCCTCCGACTCGCCAGTGAGCTCCGCTGCCTCTTCATCGTCCGTGTTCACCGCGCAGCCGAGGGCGCTGGACGAGGCCAGCAGGGCACCGAGCGTGAGCATCATCTTCGTCATCGTCATGGGTCTTCTCCTTGGCTCATCCAAGAGCGTCGTCGCGCCCTCGAGCAACCGTCGTGCGGATCCTCGGCGGACAGGGATGGGACTGGACGTTCCTCTCTGGCCAGTCCGGTTGGGTGACGCCTAGACCTACGCGCGGAGGGGACCGTGGTTTCGCAGGGGCCCCGCAGCGGGAAGAAGCGCCTGCTCACCGCGCTGCCCCAGACGGCCTCGATCTTCGCCGCGGAATACCTGACAGGAGATGTCAGGATCTCCATGCCACCCTCGCGCGCGCACCGGAACTGGCAGAGGAGGATGGAGCATGAGCAGAGCACTTCACGGCAAGGTGGCCCTCGTGGCGGGCGCGACGCGCGGCGCGGGCAGGGGGATCGCGGTCCAGCTGGGCGCGGCGGGCGCGACCGTGTACGTCACGGGGCGCACGACGCGCGCGCAGCGCTCGGAGATGGATCGGCCCGAGACCATCGAGGAGACCGCGGAGCTGGTCACCCGGGCGGGGGGCGAGGGGATCGCGGTGCAGGTGGATCACCTGGAGCGCGAGCAGGTCCGGGCGCTCGTGGCGCGCATCGAGCGGGACCAGGGCCGGCTCGACGTGCTGGTCAACGACGTGTGGGGCGGCGAGCACCTGTTCGCGTGGGACAAGCCGCTGTGGGAGCACTCGCTGGACAACGGGATGCGGCTGCTGCGGCTGGCCATCGATACCCACATCATCACGAGCTACCACGCCCTGCCGCTGCTCATCAGGAGGCCGGGCGGGCTCGTCGTCGAGATCACGGACGGCACGGCCGATTACAACGCCGGCCATTACCGCGTGTCCTTCTTCTACGATCTCGCCAAGACAGCGGTCCTCCGCATGGCGTTCGCCCAGGCGGAGGAGCTGCGGGCCCACGGCGGCACGGCCGTCGCCCTGACGCCGGGCTGGCTTCGGTCGGAGATCATGCTGGGGCACTACGAGGTCACCGAGGAGCGGTGGCGCGACGCGCTCGCGAAGCAGCCTCATTTCGCGATCTCGGAGACCCCCGCTTACGTCGGCCGCGCCGTGGCGGCGCTCGCCGCTGACCCCGACGTTGCCCGCTGGTCCGGAAAGTCCCTGTCGAGCGGCCAGCTCGCGAGGGTCTACGGCTTCACCGACCTCGACGGCTCCCAGCCGGACGCGTGGCGGTACCTCGTCGAGGTCCAGGACGCCGGCAAGCCCGCCGACGTCACGGGGTATCGCTAGCCTGGCTCCGCGCATCAGAAATCCTGCCGATTCATCGCGCTGATCGGCACCGGTGCGGCGCCGGGCGCGTGGGCGCGGCGCCCTGGGAAGGGCCTGGCGCAGCCGCGACCGGGGCCGCCATGGGGTGCGACAGCCGGACATCTCGCCGGCGGACATCGAGCAGGTGTACTGGCACACATCCGATCCCGAGGTCCCGTTCTACGTTGACGGCAAGGACCTCATCCGTTACCACGGCCGCACACCGTGCCCAGCCCCAGCGGCACGCGCGCCTTGCTCGGGAGCGACCGGGGCAACGGTGATACCGTCGACACCTGCGTGATCGAGCTACCCACCTGCAAGCCGTGATGACGGGCCGTGATGGCGGCGCGGGGCTCGCTCGATGCCTCACCTCTGGACGAGGCCCGAGGCGCCAGCGGGGAGACCCACGGGTGGAGATGACAGGGATGGAAGCATGCACAATCCAGGCGATGTGATCGGCACCTACGGCAAGAGCCGTTCGCTTCTTTTTACCGGATGGTTTCTGGCAGCGCTGTTCGCCGGTGCGGGCGCCCTGGTGCTGTCCCTGGTACCAGGGCCGGGCAGCACGGTGCGGTTCGATGGGGACGTGTCGGTGCTGTATCGCGCTGGCTACGGGGCGATCGCTCTGGGCGTCGTGATCGCGCTGGGCACGTGGTGGGTCGTGGGCTCGCAGCCCGTGTTCGTGCTGTACCAGAACGCGATCCAGGCCCGGGAGCGAAGAGGCGCCCGGACCGACTTCTACGCCGACATCGAGGATCTCTACACGTTTTACTTCGGCGGTATCGGCTATCGGGCGACACCACAGGCGCCGTGGGTCTTCATTGGAGCACGCACCTCGCGCTACGCCGAGCTGAGCCAGACGTTGCGGATGCGCCATGTAGAGCAGCGCGGGGAGCGGCTCTACCACGAGCTCCAGGCTGGTGGAACGGTCCGCTTCCGGGCTCTGCCCGACAGCGTGGCGTTGTCCAAAACCCTGTTCGCCTCCCGCAACATGGACCACCCGATGCGGATGATCGAACTCACGCGCGGCCACCTCACGATCGAGGGGAAGTCCATCGCGATCGGACGCATTGCCGACGTCGCATCCAACCTCTGGGCAGAGCGGTCGCAGATCCTGGATGTGGATGGCGGGGTGTTCCACGCCATGCACTCGAATGCCGTGATGTCGTTCGATGTGCTGGTGACGCTGATCGCGCGCTTGCAGCGGGACGCCGCCTCCGCAGCCCGCGTCTGAGAGCACGAAGCCCTCGTGGACGGCGACGATCTGCGAGACGGACTCTCCGACGTCGATCGCGAGCCCGGTCGTGCGCCCGGCCGCGTAGAGCGCGAGCGTGCCCGTCGGCGCGAGGTACATCGCGGGCACCTGGAAGGTCTCGAAGAGGATCTTGGTCCAGGTGCTGCTCGTCGGGTCATAGAGCTCCGCCGAGCCGAGCTCTGTCCCGCTCTGCGCTCTCCTGATCCTGCCGCCCGCCACGAGGACCTGGCCGTTCGGCAGGAGGACGGCCGCGTGACCGCGCCGGCCCTGGTAGATACGGTCGTCCTTCGGCGGCGTGCTCCGGAGCATCATCGAGGCATATTCATGCACCGAGGCGGCAGCCTCCGCTCCACACCCTGCGGGGCTGCGCGCGCCCGGGGGGCGCTGCGCTGGCGACGGGTTGGCCGCGCTGGTACATTGGCCGCGTGGCCAGGCTTGCCCTCGCCATGGCAGCATTCAAACGCTGGAGGTCTCCATGCGCCGCGAGCGTCGAATCGGGCTCGTTTGCCTGGCGTTCCTCGCCCTCTCCGGTGTCGTCCTGCCGGAGAGCGCCGATCGGGGCTCCGCCGCGCGCGCCACGCTCCAGCGCGCCGCGCCCTCCTCCGACCTGGACGCCCCCGGCCGTCGTGACGGGAAGACCGTCAAAGAGCGGACCACCGAGACGTGCACCACCGTCCTCGTGGGAAAGGGGCTCACCGAGAAAGGCAACCTCCTCCACGCGCACAACGAGGACCTCTGGTTCGATACCGCACAGAACCTGCTCTCCGAGCCGGCCAGGTCGGTCGATCCTGCGAGCGACGAGCGCTTCTACCGCGTCTCCGTGCCTTACGGCGTCACGAGCACGCTCGCGCTCATGGGCTCGTACAACTTCAATATCGACAACGTGCCAGGGGACATCGGGCTCGGCATCAACGAGAACGGCGTGATGATCACGACCAATACCGGGCATGCCCGGCCGGAGGAGCTCGGGGAGCCGCCGGCCCCGTTCGTCTATAGCGACTTCATCCGGTACGCGCTCGAGCGAGCCCAGACGGCCTCCGAGGCGGTCGATCTGATCGGCGCCGCGGTCGAGGATCACGGCATCAGCGGCGACCCGGGGTTGATGTTCTTCATCTCCGATCCGCAAGAGGGCTGGCTGGTCGAGGCGACCCCGCGTCACTGGGCGGCCGTGAGGTGCCCTGACGACGGCTACCTGGCGCGAGCCAACCGATACGGCATCACCACCGCCGGAGACCGCCGGTCGCCCACCCTCCTCTCCGACGCCATCGACAGAGGATGGTACGCGCCGGCCGATCCCGGTAACCCCGAGGACGGGTTCAGCTTCCGGGACGTGTATGGCGATCCCGAGTGGAACAGCGGTCCCTACGTCGACTACAACAAGCCGCGTGAGGAAGCGGTGCAGGACCACCTCGCCGGGCTGACGGCCGGCGGGGGGAAGGTGTCGGCCGAGGAGCTCCTCCCGCTGCTGCGCAGCCACTTCGAGGGGACGAGCCACCACGCCGAGCCGCCGCACGACCGCGCGGAGGACGTCGACTACACCGGCGAGACGGCGCGGCGCACTGTCTGCACCGCGCGGACGGTGATCTCGCTCGTGGCCGAGGAGGACGACACCCTCCCCGCAGGGATGATGGCCAGATGGTGGACCGCGCTCCCGGCGCCCTGCACCGGCGGTTACTTCCCGATCTACCTGGCGCACCTCGGCCAGCCGTTCCCGGCCAGCTATACCAACGCCGCCGTGGATGGCACGCCCCGACCCGACATCAACGCCTGGTGGGCCCACGCCGCCCTGGTCAGCGCGGTCGATCAGGACTACCCGGGCCGGCATCCGGGGGTGCGGGCGGCTTTCGATGCCTTCGAATCGGACATCCTGGGCCGGGTGACCTCCCTCGAGGCCGACGCCTCGGCGCTGTACGCGGCCGGCAAGGCCGCCGAGGCCGACGCGCTGCTCAACGGCTTCACCGATGACCGCGCCAGCGCCGCGTTCGAGGAGACGAAGCGCCTCGCGGCGGAGATCCGCGCGCCGAGGCCGGCCGACGAGGACAGCGCCGGCGGCTGCTCCTGCCGTCTGCCCGCGGGGCGACCCGCCCGGCTCCAGGGCGCGGCGTGGCTCGCGCTCGCGGGCGTCGCGCCGCTCCTGCGCGCCCGCCGGCAGGTGCGGCGCAGCTGATCAAGCAGGCGTGACGCCGCGGGCAGCGCCGGCGAGGAGGGGGAGCCCGGCGCACCAGTCGAGCACCTCGGAGAACCGGCGAGCGACAAGGACGCCGAAGAGCGGATCGCGCGCGAGCTTGGCCTGGGTGGTCGCCGGGCTCGAGAGGCCGCAGAGGAAGCGCGCCGCCTGGCGAGGGTGACCCAGGGCGCCCCCGTGCGCCGCGCGCAGCGCCGTGAACGCGGCGACGTCGAGCCCCGTCGGCATCGGCGGCGCGCGCGGCGGCTCCGGCAGCCTCAGGGCGACCCGGGTGCGGCAGAAGGTGCAACGCCCGCAGGCGGCGTCGAGGCGCTCGCCGAAGTACTCGGCGAGCGCGGCGGCGTGACAGCGCTCCGCGGTGATCAGCTCGAGCACCTGCCGCACGCGCGCGATCTCCGCGTCCTCGCGCCGCGCGAACCGCGCGAGGAGCTCGCCGACGAGGGCGGGCGCGTCGTCCGGCGGCGCGACGCGCACGAAGCGGTGCCGCAGGTCCGACGCCTTGAGCTCCGCGAGCCCCTGCCGCTCGAGGTACTCGAGCGCGCGCACCACCCGCTCGCGCGGCTGGTCCAGCGCCGCGGCCGCGGCGGCCGGGTCGATCGCGTACAGGACGCGCCCCTTCTTCGCATGGCCGAAGAGCGCTTCGAGGAACCGCGCCGGCTCCCCCTTCACCGTCGCGACGACCTCCTCGAGCTTGCGGTGGAGCCGCACCTCGTAGCCGGCGTAGAACGGCGTGAGCTGCCGGACCGCGCCCATCAGCTCGAGGTAGGTCAGCGCGGTGCGGAGCACGAGCGGCCGGACGTCGTGGCGCGTCGACACCGCCTGCAGGCCGATCTCCACCTGGGGCGCGTCGAGCACGGCGCCGACCACCCCGTGGAGCGCCTCCGCGGTCGGCGTATCGCCATAGGCGAAGTTCTCGAGGACCGGCAGGTCGTCGGCGCACACGAAGAGCTCGACCGCCGAGGGCGCCTGATCCCTGCCCGCACGGCCGATCTCCTGGCTATAGCTCTCCAGGCTCTTCGGGAGATTGTAATGGTCGACATAACGCACGTCGGCCTTGTCGATCCCCATCCCGAACGCAATGGTGGCGACCACGACGCCGCTGTCGCTCTGCATCCAGTCGTCCTGCACGCGCGCGCGCTCCGCCGCGTCCATCCCGGCGTGGTAGGCGCGCGCCGGCAGCCCCGCCGAAGCGAGCTGCTGGGCCACGTGCTCGGCGGTCTTCTGGAGCGTGACGTAGACGATGGTCGAGCCGGGCGGCCGGGATCTCAGGCGCTCGATCAGGATCCGGTCGCGCGCGGGCGCGCTCACCGCCGTCGCGCGGATCTCGAGGTTCGGCCGGTAAAAGCCGGTGACGACCGCGTGCTCCTCGCGGATCCCGAACGTGGCGCAGACGTCGCGCACGACCCCGGGCGTCGCGGTGGCCGTCAGCGCGAGCACGCGCGGCACGCCGAGCGCCCGGGCGGTGTCGGCGAGCCTCAAGTAGTCGGGGCGGAAGTTGTGCCCCCATTCCGAGATGCAGTGGGCCTCGTCCACCGCGAACAGGGCGATCTTGAGCTCCTTCAGCAGCGCCATGAACCGCTCGCTCACGAACCGCTCGGGGGCGACATAGAGCAGCTTCGTCTTGCCCGAGCGCAGGTCCCTGTGCGCCTCCGCCGCGTCGTCGGCCGACAGCGACGAGTCGAGCCGGACCGCGGCGATGCCGCGCGCCGTGAGAAAATCGATCTGATCCTTCATCAGCGCGATCAGCGGAGAGATGACGATCGTGACCCCGTCGAGGAGCAGCGCGGGGAGCTGGTAGCAGAGCGATTTGCCGCCGCCTGTCGGGAAGACCGCGAGCGCGCTGTGGCCCGAGAGCAGGGCGTCCATGACCGCGCGCTGGCCTGGGCGGAGATCGCGGAACCCGAACCGCGCCTCGAGCACGTCGAGCAGGTCCGGGCGGGGGAGCGTCGGCTGGTTCAAGGGGGCATCCTACACAGCCTGCACGCCGAGGGGGGCGGCTCGTCTATCCTCCGCGTCATGACCGGGCGCAGCAGGAGCGGGTCCGCGCCGCCACCGCCTTTCGTCCGCGTCACGCCACGGTGAGCACGACCTTCCCCGTGGTGTTGCGCCCGCCCATCGCCGTGTGCGCCTCCGCGGCGTGCGCCAGCGCGAACGGGGCGTGGACGGGCGTGCGCAGGCTGCCTGAGCGGGCGAGCTCGAACAGCGTGGCGAGGGTGCTCGACACCCAGGCTGGCTCCTCGGCGAGCGGCACATACAGGGAGAACCCGCTGATGGAGTGGCTCTTCCGCGGGAGCCCGCTGACCACGGCCTCGGTGATTCCGAGGCTGCCGCTCGCGGCGCCGTAGATGACGAGCCGGCCGCGCGGGGCGAGGCCCTCAAGGCTGGCCGCGCGGAGCTCGCCGCCCACCGCGTCGAAGACGACGTCGGCGCCGCGGCCGCCAGTCGCCTCGCGCACGCGATCGACCCAGCCGGCTTCAGCGTAGTTCACCCCCACGTCCGCGCCGAGCGAGCGCGCCAGGGCGAGCTTGTCCTCGCTGCTGGCAGCCGCGATGACCTTCCCCGCGCCGGCCCGCTTGGCGAGCTGGATGAGGAGCGCGCCGACGCCTCCCGCCGCGGCGGTGATGAGCACGGACGCGCCGCGCTGGACCTCGGGCGCGCTCTCGACCAGTCCTTGCGCCGTGAGGCCTTGCACGAGCAGCGCGGTGGCCTCGGCATAGCCGATGCCGTCGGGGAGACGCGCCGCCTGCTGGACCGGGAGCGTCGCGTACTCGGCGTAGCCGCCGCCACTCACGCGCAGGCCGGCGACGCGCGCGCCTTTCGCCAGGTCGTCCACGCCGGCACCGACCGCCTCGACCACACCGGCGACCTCCACGCCAGGAACGAACGGATACGTGACCGGCGCGGGGTACACGCCGGCGCGCTGGAGGAGGTCCATGTAGTTGACGCCCGCGGCGTGAACGCGAACGAGCACCTCGCCCGGACCGGGCTTCGGCGTGGGGACGTCGATGAGGCGGAGCTGCTCGACAGAACCAGGGGACACGATCTGGATGGCCTTCATGAGAACTCCTATTTGAAATCGATGAAGTTACAATTCTGGTCACGACGAGCCGCGCCGTGGCGCGGCTCTCAGGGAAATGCCCTCGGTTTTACGAGGCGGTGCGCTTCGCGCAGCCCTTGAGGCGAGCGCGGAGCTCGCGCTCCAGGTCCGCGATCGTGACCCGCACCAGGCTGTCTTTCAGGGCCTGCTCGGCCACGCCGAACACCTCGTCGAGGTATTCGGTGATCAGAGGGGCAATGTCGCAGGAGAGGCTTGGACCATGAGGGTTCCTGGCGATGATCTCCTCATCCTGCTCGACCGCCTCGTAGACGTCGCGCAGCGTGATCCGCTCCGGCGGCCTGGCCAGCGAGATGCCGCCGCCCACGCCGCGCTTCGTGTCGACCAGCCCTGCGCGCCGGAGGCCGCCCAGCAGGCGGCGCACGACGACCGGGTGTGCCTGGACGCTCTTCGCCAGCTCCTCCGACGTGAGCGTCGCCTGCCGCTCGCGCTGCACGAACGCCAGCTTACCGAGCACATGGATCGCCATGGCGAAGCGAGACGTCATTCGTAAACCTTTGGGTTACATATGGCGCCGCGAGCGTCACGTCAAGGGAGCGCCCGGCAGCAGGCGCTCCGCCGCCTGCGGATGTCCCGCTCGGGGATCGGTGTAGACTGCGAGGCCGGAGCCGGGCGATGGGCGGCAAGCTGTTCAACCTACCGAGGATGCCCCGAGGCGAGTACCTGGCGATCGAGGCCGAGGTGCGGCGCTACCTCGACGTCAAGCTGCCGGGGCAGTACCGCGTCCCGCGCTACTACGGCGACAAGCCGGACTTCGGGGATATGGATGTGATCGTCGCGTCGCGGCCGGACTGGGGCGAGGTGCGCGCCGAGATCGCGCGCGACCTCGGGGTCACGCAGACCAGGGCCGTGGGTCACGTGTTCTCGACGGTGTACCGCGGGCTGCAGACCGATTTCTTCCCGGTGCCGGAGCGCTACCTCGAGAGCGCGTACAGCTTCATGTGCTTCAACGACGTGGGGAACTTCATCGGGCGGATCTGCCGGCGCTTCGACCTGAAGTACGGCGAGCGCGGGCTCGCCTACGTGTACAGGCGCGAGGGGGGCAATTACCGGGCAGACCTGGAGGTGACGCGGGATTTCGAGCGGATCTGCGGCTTCCTCGGGCTCGAACACGCGGCGTGGCGGGCGGGGTTCGCGTCGCTGCCGGCGGTGTTCGACTGGGTGATCGCGAGCCCCTATTTCTCGGTGGCGCCCTACCTCGATGAGGGCGAGAGCCCGCTGCGGGAGCGCGCCGGCGTGCGGTCGACCGTCGCGCGGTTCATCGAGTACCTGGGCGCCCGCGGGATCGACAAGCGGCCCACCCTCGCGGACCGGCGGTCGTACCTGCCGATGATCCTCGCCGCGTTCCCGGAGGCCGATCTCGGCGGGCAGATCGAGCGCGAGCGCGCGGCCGAGGCGCGGCGGGCGCAGGTCGACGCGAAGTTCAGCGGGAAGCGGGTGATGCGGCTCGTGCCGGGGCTGGAGGGGAAGGCCCTCGGCGAGCTGATCACGCGGTTCAAGGGCTCGTTCGACGACTTCGAGGGATGGCTGCTGGCGACGCCGGAGGAGGAGATCGACCGGCGCATCACCGAGCTCGCCGCGCTCCTCGATGCGGAGCTGCGTCCTCCCGGCTCCTGAGCGTCCTTTCCCGCCCGCCGAGTGGGCTCGACGCGGCCCAGGCTGGATGCAACATCGAACGGCTGCTGATAGGATGGGTGCAATGAACCGCCGCCCGCCGCGCCCGATTACCGAGGAAGAGATTCGCACGTACGAGGAGGACGGCGTCGTCCGCCTGGAGGGCATGTTCGACGAGGAATGGTGCGAGCGCTCGCTTGCGGTCACGCTGCGCCTCATGGCGAGCGGCCAGGGCCGCCCGCGCGTCGTGACGAAACCGGGCAATCCGGCGCGGTTCTACGGGAACGTGTACATGAGCAAATTCGACGACACGTTCCTCTCGCTACGGAGCGAGTCACCGGCGCCCGAGATCGCCGCCACGCTGATGCGCGTCGACGCCGTCCGCTTCTTCTATGATCAGCTCTTCGTCAAGGAACCCGGTGCTGAGGCGCCGACTCACTGGCACCACGACCTGCCGTACTGGCCCTTCCGCGGCAATCACCTGATCTCCTTGTGGATCGCGCTCACGCCGGTGACGCGGGCGTCGAGCGGAGTCGAGTACCTGCTCGGCTCGCACCGGTGGCCGAAGTTTTACCGTCCGGTCACGATCGATGAGGACCCGGCCTTCGCCAATCCGGACTTCGAGCCTTGCCCGGATTTCTCGTTGCGCCGCGGTGAGCCGGGGCTGCGCTTCCAGTCGTGGGATCTGAAGCCGGGTGACGTGGTTTGCCATCACCCGCTGATCGTGCACGGCGCCGGCGGCAATACGTCGGCGACTCAGCTCCGCGCCGGCGTCTCGATCCGCTATCTCGGCTCCGATGTGCAATGGGACCCGCGCCCCTACACGATCCCGCTGGGCAAACCGAGCGGGATCTCGCCTGGCGAGTTTCCCGCCGACGACGGGCTGTTTCCGGTGATCTGGCGCAGATCGCCGTAGCGCCCGGATCCCTCGCCCCAGCGCGGATCACGGGACGAGGACCTCGGCGCCGGGCGAGGGGAGGCTCCTCGCGCACCGCCCTGACGTCTGACCATTGACCACCTCAGCCAGCGACGGCCTCAGCCGCGGCGCCCCCGGCCGCGGCGCCCCCGGCCGCGGCGCCCTCGGCCGCGACGCCCTCGGCCGCCACCGTCTGACCGAGGAGCACCACCCGGCCTTCCGTGCCGTCCACGAGGATCTCCTGGCCGTCCGCGATCCGCTCGGTCGCCCCGGCGGCCCCCAGCACCGCGGGGATCCCGTACTCGCGCGCGACGATGGCCGCGTGAGAGACCGCGCCGCCGGTGTCGGTCACCACGCCCGCGGCGAGGTTGAAGAGCGGCGTCCACGAGGGGTTCGTGTACCGGCAGACGAGGATTTCCCCCGCCTTGAACCGCTCGAACTCGCGCTCGTCGCGCACGATGCGCGCCCTCCCGCGGACCACCCCGGACGACGCCCCGCTGCCGCGGAGCTCGTTGCCCGAGGCGCCGCCCGCGCGCGCCTGGAACGCCCGCTTCTGCCACCTGCCGTTGACGACCCCGTACGTCGTGCGCCTCCGTCGAACGAGCCGCTTCGCCTCGTCGAGCGGCGGCGCCTCCCCGAGGAGCCACGCCCGGACCTCGGCCTCCGTCAGGTAGAAGATGTCGTCGGGGCTCGGCAGGCGCCCGCGCTCGTGCAGGCGGCGCGCGACCTCGGCCAGGATCGCCTGGAGCGCCGAGAAGGCCCGCATCAGGTCGAAGTGCGAGCGCTCCCGGAAGACGATCGCGCGCCTCAGCCGCTCGAGGGTGACGCGGAACGCGTCGGCCAGACCCGGCACGAAGCGGAGCTTGCGCGTGACCTCCTCGAGCGCCGCCCTGTAGCGCGCGAGCCCGGCGTCCTCGGACGGCGGCGCGGCGACGTCGAGCAGGCCGCGGAGGAGCCCCCACATGGGCGCGGGATCCTGCTGCCAGGTCGGCGCGGAGAGGTAGAACCCTTTGCTTTCGCGGTGGCCGTGCTCGTCCAGGAAGGCCTCGACCTCGGCGAGAAAGGCCCGGCCTGCCTCCGACGCGCGCAGATCCTCCGGGCGCCCCGCGCGGATCGGTCCAGATACCTCCCGCCCAGCGCTCACCGCCTTCCGCGCGAGGTGGAAGAGCGCGAGGTTGACGTCGGACGTGCGCGTGCGGAGGCCCGAGACGAGGTCGCCCATGATGGCGTCGGCCCGCTTCGCCCCCACGGCGACGGTCACCGGAGCCCGCAGCGCGACAGCGGCCATCTGGCTGGCGCTCTTCTCGAACCGCTCGCCCAGGACCTCCGTCGTGGTCGCCCCGATCCTGTCGGCGCGGCGGAGGAGCGCGGCGTCGTCCAGCGCGCGGAGGTCGACCGGCGCGCAGACCTCCTGGAGCCGCTTGAAGGCCTCGCCTTCCCACCACGCCATCCCGTCCTCGCGCAGGCTGGCCGCGACCTTCCCTGGCAGCTGGAGCAGCCGGAGGGTGGGTCGCACCGGCGGCAGGACGAAGAACTCCCGCCACACCTGGTCGATCAGCGCGCGCTCGTCGGCCTCGTCCACGTCGGCCCCGAGGAAGCGCACCGCGCGGACGAGCGCGGGGATGGTGATCCGGAAGCCCCATTGATCGAGCGGCTTCGGGGCGACGGGGAACCGGTCGTTGTCGTTCGCCTCGACCATCTTCCGCTGCATGCGGGTGAGCTTCGGGGGCGGCGGGAGGGGCTCGATCTCGGCCGCGCCGAGCGTGGTGATGGGGCGTGACTGGAGGAGGTGAACGGAGCCCCCCGCGAAGGCGAACTCCACGTCCTGAGGGCAGCCGAAATGGGCCTCGAGGCGGAGCCCGATGCGCGCCAGCTCGAGCACCAGGGCGTCGCTCGGCGCGGGGCGGCCTGCCTGTCGCCGGTCGCGCTCCTCGATCGCGAGCTCGTCCGCGCCGGGGCCCGGGGCGCCGTTCGGCCGGTCCGGGCGGGGCTCCGCGGGCCCGGCGAACGGCGCGCGCCGCAGGCGGTACACGTCGCCGGTCGTGTGCCCAGACACGACGGCCTCGCCGAGGCCCGGCGCGACCTCCAGGAGCATGCGGTCGGCGCGCTGGGCCACCGGGTCGACCGTGAACAGGACACCGGCGAAATCGGCCGGCACCATGCGCTGCACGACGACGGCGATGTTGACCCCGAGGTGGTCGATGCCGCGCGCCGCCCGGTACTGGAGGGCTCTCGAGCTCCAGAGGGACGCCCAGCACCGCCGCAGCGCGCGCAGGAGGTCGTCCTCTCCCGCCACGTCGAGGTACGTCTCGTGCTGTCCCGCGAACGAGGCGTCGGCGAGGTCCTCGGCCGTCGCCGAGGACCGGACCGCGACCCGCGGCGCGCCGAGCTCCCGGTAGGCGTCGCGGACCGCGCCCTCGATCTCGGGCAGCAGCGCGCCGTCCTCGAAGAGCTCCGCCACCTCCGAGGCCGCGGCGTGCCAGCCGCTCGAGGCGAGGTGCGCCGAGAGCCGCACGGCGAGCCCCAAGGCGCGCGCTTGCTCTGCGTACGCGTCGGCGCTCACCACGAACCCGGGCGGCACGGCGAGCCCGAGCCGGGTCAGCTCGCCGAGGTTTGCGCCCTTGCCGCCTGCCGTGGAGAGATCGGCCCGGGAAAGCTGGCTCAAGCGATGGACAAGCATCGTGCGTCTCCTTCGGCCAAGAGAGGTTGCAGGCCGAGCTGGCGCCGACGGCGGCCGTGGCGCCGCGCCCGGACGACGAGCGTCCCGGACGACGAGCGCCCACCCCCGGTCGTTGCCGCGTCTGCGAGTACGTATCGCGAGACTTACAAATGGCAAGAACCTGTAACACTTCCGACGCGAAGATCCTGGACGAGGCGCGCGCGTGCTCTCTGGCGCGCGGCGCGGGCGTCGACGGCGCTCGTCGCGGAGCGGCTCGGGAGCGAGCTGCCGGCGCGCCCTGCTCGCGTCAGCGCGGCGCGCTCGCGCCGGCGCCCTGCTCGCGTCAGCGCGGCGCGCTCGCGCCGGCGCGCTTGCCCACGACGATGTACTGCTCGGGCAGGTCCTCCGCGACGATCTGGGGCGAGAGGCCCCCGGCGCGGAGCTCGGCGGCGACCGCCTCGGCGGGGATGCGGTGCTCCTTCGGGGGGCCCTGGCGCGCCGCGTCCGTGAAGTCGACGACGACGACCGCCCCGTCCGGGCGGAGCGCGGCCTTCAGCTTCGCCGCGTAGGCCGGGCGGTCGGGGATGTGGTGCCATGTGTCGACCACGAGGATGCGGTCGACCGAGCCGGGCTCGAGCCCGGGATCGTCGGGCTTTACCTGGCGCGCGGTGACGTTGGCCAGGCGCTCGCGGGTGGCGCGCTCCGCCATGTAGCGGACCATGTCCTGCTCGATGTCCAGGCCGACGACCGTGCCGGTCGGCCCTACGGCGCGGGAGAGGTGCGGCAGGAAGTAGCCCGTGCCGGCCCCGAGGTCCGCGACCCGCATGCCGGGGGCGATCCGCATGGCGGCGACGACCGACGCGGGCTTCTGCCAGGCGTCGCGCTCGGGGCCCTCGAACCGGGCTACCCAGTCCTCGGCCCGCTCGAAGCGGTGCACGAGCGGCCCTGCGCCGTCCCCATGCCCGGCGTGCTCCGCGTGGTGGCCAGCGTGCTCTGCGTGGTGGCCGGCGTGCTCTGCGTCGTGCCCGGCGTGCTCTGCGTGGTGGCCGGCGTGCCCGGGTTCGCCCGCATGTCCGGCGTGACTCGCGTGATCCGCAGGGCTGGCGCCTACCGCGTGGGGGGCCTGCGCGTGGCTCGCGGGCTGGCGCGGTCCGCCGCTGGCAGGCGCGGCAGCGTCGGGCGTGGCGCTGCAGCTGCCGAGGAGGGCGGCGAGGGCCGCGAGGGTGGCGCAGTGGAGGCGGCGGTGCATCAGCGCTCCCCTACCACGATCGAATCGCTGGAGTCCCGCGCAGATCGCGCGAGCCCTCGCTCACAGGAGCGCCCCTCTGCCCGAGCCGGACGGCCCGGACACCGCGGACGAGCTCGAAAGCCGCAAGTCTCGCGTGGCCCGACTCCTGCCAAGCCCCGCCAGCGTGACACCCCTCCTCCGCAGCGCCGCGACAGCCGCCTTGCGATCTCATCGCTCATCGACGAGGCGTCCTCGACCCGGCGCTCGCCGCGTCGGCCGCCGCGGGGGAGGGAGCTCGTGCACGGCCGCCGCGCCGCCGGAGCGGCGAGGCGACATTGGAGGAGCATCATGAAGAATCAGGATCCCATCAAGAACACCCATCGTGCGTCCGTTCTCTGGCTCGCCCTCTCGATGATCCCGCCGATCATGGGCTTTCAGGTCATGGGCTGTCAGGTGGACGCGACCGACGGCGCCGCCGATCCGATCGTCTCCGACGCTCAGGAGGTGAGGGGAGACAGCGGCCGCGAGGGCTCCGCCTGCGGCGGCCTCGCCGGCCGCGGCTGCCAGCGCGGACTCTTCTGCAAGCACGACATCGAGGCCAGGTGCGGCGCGGCCGATTACGGCGGCATTTGCGCGCCCATCCCGCAGGCGTGCACGTTCGAGTACAAGCCGGTCTGCGGCTGTGACGGCAAGACGTACGGCAACGCGTGCTCCGCGAACGCGGCGAGCGTGTCCGTGGCGTCGCTCGGCGCGTGCCCTGCGCCCTCGTGAGGGAGCGCCTCGCGGCCGTCCGCCACGCCGGTGGAGGAGAGCGCGACCCGCGCCTTGAACACAGCGGCGCGCGGCGCCGCATTCGTCCCCGGCGTGCGCATTTTGTGACACAAACGTCGCACGATCGTCATAGGATCGCCGCCGGACAGCCGAGCTTAGGAGCGATCGATGAAAGTACGAATCCTGCACTGTCTCTTACCGCTCGCAGCGCTGGCTGCCTCGCCCCTCGTGGGCTGCGGCTCATCCGATCCCAGCTCGACCTCGGGGACGGGCGGCGCCGGCGCGAGCGACGGCACGGGCGCCGGCCACACGGGCCCGGGCGGCTCGGGCGGGGGCGGCTCGGGCGGCGGCACAGGCGGCAGCGACACGGGCGGCGGCGGTTCGGGCGGGGTCGGCGGTGACAGCACCGTGAAAGAACAGCCTGACTACGCCCTCGCGTTCCCGCAGGACCGGGTCCCCCGCATCGACATCACCATCGCGCCCGAGAAATGGCAGGAGATGGTCGACGACATCACGTCCATGATCGGCGAGTTCGGGGCGCAGGGCCCCGGCGGCTTCGTCCCGCCGCAGGAGTGGGTCGACGCCTGCAACGGGCTCGCGGCCGGCGACGCCTGCACGGTCGATCTCTTCGGGTCCCCCGCCGAGGGGACGTGCGGGGAGCTCCCCGGCGGCCTTACCTGCCAGCCGAAGCCCCCGGATCCCGGCGAGTTCGAGCCGCCGCAGGACTGGATCGACGCCTGCAACGATCTCGCGGCGTCCGACCCCTGCACGATCGACATCTTCGGGACCGAGACGCCGGGGACGTGTACCGAACAAGAGGTCGGCCTGGCCTGCATGCCCGCCGGACCGGGGCCGGGCGGCGATCTCGGGCTGATCAGCAGCGTCGACCTCATCCCGCGCTCGCCGGTCTACGTCGAGTGCGACGTCGCCACCGAGGACCGGATGTGGCAGCACGTCGGCGTCCGCTTCCGGGGCAATGCGAGCCTGCTCCTGCCCTGGGGGGCGGGTAACTGGAAGCTGCCGCTGCGCCTCAATTTCGACCGCTTCGAGGACACCTACCCCGAGACCAAGGACCAGCGCTTCTACGGGTTCGACGGGCTGGCGTTCACCAGCAGCTACCTGGATCCGTCGCTCCTGCGCGAGAAGCTCGGCACCGACATCTTCGCCAAGGCGGGGCTCCCCGCGCCCGCGACCGCGTTCTATCGGGTCTTCATCGATCACGGGGAGGGGCCGATCTACTTCGGGCTGTACACCGGGATCGAGGTGCCGTCGGACGACTCGTTCCTCGACACGCATTTCGGCGGCCACAAGGGCAATGTCTACAAGCCCGACGGCACCGGCGCGCGATGGGAGACCTGGGACCCCGACACCCTCGTCAAGGAGAACAACGAGGAAGAGGCCGACTTCTCGGACGCGCGCGCGCTGTTCGACGCGCTGCACGCCGACCGGACCGACGCCGCCGCCTGGCGCGCGGGGCTCGAGGCGCGCCTCGACGTCGACGGCTTCCTGCACTGGCTGGCGCTGAACACGGTGATCGAGGACTGGGACGTGTACGGCCGCATGCCGCACAACTACTACCTCTACTCGGACCCGGACAAGAACGGGCAAATCACGTGGATCCCGTGGGACCACACGTTCGCGTTCACGGATACCGAGACGCCGGGATCGACCCCGATGCCGGCGCTGCCCCTCTCGATGGACGGGGTGAGCGAGCAATGGCCGCTGATCCGCTTCCTGCTCGATGATCCGGTGTATCTCGAGGTGTACCGCGATTACGTGGCGCAGGCCGCCGCGGAGGAGTACGAGCCGGCCGCCACCGAGGCGTGGTTCCAGGCGGCGCACGACCTGATCGCGCCGTACGTCGTGGGGCCGGAGGGCGAGATCGAGGGGCACACGCACCTCGCGTCGCCGGCCGACTTCGACGCCGGCCTCGCCGCGCTGATCGCCCACACGAAGAAGCGTGCGACGGACGTGGCCGCGTACCTCGGCCAGTGACGCGGACGGCGGCGCGCGGCGCGGCGGCGACCTGGCCGGCCGCGCCGCGCGGCGCTCAGAGCGCGAGCTCCGCCCTGACGGTCGACTCCTCCAGATCCCGGGTCAGCCGGAACCCGAGCTTCTGCGCCACGCGCTGCATCTCCACGTTCTCGCCCATGATGTCGGCGCTGATGCGCGAGAGCCTCTCGTCCCGGGCGATCTGGACAAGGAGGCTCAGGAGCCTCGAGCCGAGCCCCTTTCTCTGGTGCTCGTCGCTGATCAGCAGGGCGAACTCCGAGTCGTTGGTGCCCGGCAGCTTGCTCAGCCGGCCGACGCCGATGATCTCGCGGCCTTCGCCGCCCGCCGGCGGCGCCTCGACGACGAGCGCCATCTCGCGGTCGTAGTCCGCGAAGCAGACGCGCGTCAGCCGCTCGTGCGCGGTGCGCAGGTCGAGCTGCATCGGGTAGAAATACCGCAGCCGCACCGTCCGCTCCGAGAGCTTCTGGTGGAACTTGACCATCAGCGGCTCGTCCTCGGGGCGGATCGGCCGGATCGTGAACACCTGCCCGTCCTTGCCCTTCAGCTCGGTCACGTACTGCGTCGGATATTCGCGGATCGCCGACCGGGGGAGCGCCGACTCCGGCGTCTCCGGCGGGTGCAGGACGACGCGGGCGTCGAGGGCGATGATCCGCTCGGCGCTCACGGCCAGCGGGTTGATGTCGATCTCGCTGATCCATCGCTGCTCGATCACCATCTGCGAGAACCGCACGAGCAGGTGCCCGAGCGCCTCGAGGTCGACCGGCTTCCTGCCGCGCACGCCCTTGAGGGCGCGGAAGATCTTCGTCTGCTCCATCATGCGGAGCGCGAGCGTCGCGTTGAGCGGCGGCAGGGCGAGCGAGCGGTCCTTGAAGACCTCCACGAGCTGCCCGCCGGCCCCGAACAGGAGCACCGGGCCGAACTGCGGATCGATCGAGCTGCCGAGGATGATCTCGTAAGCGTCCTTCAGCGCGATCATCGGCTGGACCGTCACGCCCTGGAAGTGCTCCGCGCCCGCCTTCTGCGCGACGCTCTCCTGGATCTCCGCGAACGCCCGGCGGACGGCGCCGTCGTCGAGCAGGTCGAGCTTCACGCCGCCGACGTCGGTCTTGTGCGTGATCGTCGCGCTGTACAGCTTGAGGACCGCCGGATACCCCATCTCTCTGGCGAGGGCCGAGGCCTCGTCCACGCTGCGGGCGATGGCCGTCCGCACCGTCGGGATGCCGTATGCCGCCATGAGCTGCTTGGACTCGAACTCATCCATGAGCGTCCGGCCGGACGCGCGGACTCCGTCGACGAGCGCCCTGGCCCCCTCGCGATCGACGTTCCGCGCCCGCTCATCCATGCTCGGCGTCTCGTAGAGCGCCCGCAGGTTGTACGAATAGCGGACCATGGAGCAGAACGCGCGCGCGGCGATGTCGGGGTAGTCGAACGTCGGGACCCCGGCGCGGTTCAGGATCGATCTGCCGGCCTCCACCTCCACGCCGCCCATCCAGCTGGCCAGGACCGGCTTGCCGTCGACGTGCGCGTGCTTGCGCAGCGCCTCGGCGGTCTGGGTCGATTCGGTCATGTCCTGCGGGGTGAGGATGACGAGCACGCCGTCGTTGTGCGGGTCCTTGGCGCAGGTCTCGAGGGCCCTCGCGTAGCGGTCGGCGCCGGCGTCGCCGAGCACGTCCACGGGGTTATTGCGGCTCCACGCCGCGGGGAGGAAGGCGCTCAGCTCGCTCATGCTCTCCGGCGAGATCGGCGCCAGGTCGCCGCCGTTCGCGATGAGCGCGTCCGTGGCCAGCACGCCCGGGCCGCCGGCGTTGGTGACGATGCACAGCCGGTTACCGCGCGGCCGCGGCTGCTTGGCCAGCGTCTCGGCCATCGAGAAGAGGTCCGCTATATCGTTCACGCGCAGCACGCCCACGCGCCGGAACGCCGCCTCGAGCACCTCGTCCGAGCCGGTGAGCGAGCCCGTGTGCGACGCCGCCGCCTTCGCCGCCGCCTCGCTGCGGCCGGGCTTGATCACGATGATCGGCTTGTTCAGCGCCACCTCGCGGGCGGCCGACAGGAACGCCCGCGCGTCGCCGATCGACTCCATGTAGATGAGGATGCTGCTCGTCTTGGGGTCGTTGCCGAGATAGTCGATGAGGTCGCCCCAGCCGACGTCGAGCATCGAGCCGACGCTCACGAACGCGCTGAAGCCGACCTGCTCCTCCAGGCTCCAGTCGAGCACCGCCGTGCAGAGCGCGCCGGACTGGCTGATGAACGCCACGTGGCCAGGCCGCGCCTGCCCCTTGGCGAACGTGGCGTTGAGCCCGCCGATCGGGTTCATGACGCCGAGGCAATTGGGCCCGATGATGCGCATCTTCCCTCGGGCGCGCTCCATGATCTGCTGCTCGAGCTGGACGCCCGGAGGGCCCATCTCCTTGAAGCCGGCCGAGATGATGATCGCGCCCGGGACCCCGGCGTCCACGCACTCGCCGAGGAGGCCTGGCACGCTCGCGGCGGGGGTGACGATCACCGCCAGGTCCACCCTGGCCGGCACGGCCGCGATGTTCGGGTACGCCTTGATGCCGAGGACGCTGGAGCGCCTGGGGTTCACCGGAAAGACGGTGCCCCCGAACGGATTGCTGATCAGGTTCCAGAGGAGCGTGCGCCCCACGGCCCCGCTGTTCTCGGTCGCGCCGATGACGGCGACGTTCCGCGGCTTGAAGATCGGGTCGAGGCTCTGAAACTCCTGGCGAAGCACGTCGTGGGCACGGTCCGTGGTGGGAAGCGAGTCAGCCATGGCGCTCCTTGGAGGGTGGTTCGGTGAGTGCGTCTGGGTCCGTCGTCCGCAGACGTCCGTCGTCCGCAGACGGCAATGGCTCTTTGCCACGCTGCGGGGTGCGTCGCCCGGGCCACCCGAGGCGAGCGCCGCCGCCCGCGGCGAAGGTCACCCGGCCCCGCTGCTTCACGGCGGCGTCACCCGTGCCAGCCCCGTTTGCGGCAGAGCCCGCATGCTTCGCTTGACGGCCTGCATCCTGGTTGATAGACAAGTCAATCAACGTCTCGGGGGAGCGTCCATGTGTCCTCGCAGCGCGGAGCGTTTCGAGCAGATCAAGGACGAGCGGCGCCGCGCGCTGCTCCGTGCGGCGCGCGTCGTCTTCGGCCGCAAGGGGTTCGCGGCGGCGAAGATCGCCGACATCGCGGCGCAGGCGGGGATCAGCCACGGGCTCGTCTACCACTACTACCCCGAGAAAGAGTCGCTGTTCTCGGCCACGATCGAGGCCTCGGTCGAGGGCTGGGACACGCTCATGGATCTGACGCGGGCGCAGGCGGGTACACCCTGGGATCGGCTTGTTTACGCGTGCGGGCAGATGATCGCCGGCCTGCGCGAGGAGCCGGAGCACCTCCTGATGACGGTGCACGTGTACGCCGAGGACGCGTCGCCCGGCCTGCGCGACGTGCTGAGGCGCTTCCGGCTGCGGGTCATCGGCGATCTCGAGGAGCTGATCCAGGAGGGCCAGCGCGCGGGGCAGGTCGAGCAGCGCGCCGCCGCGGAGCTCTCGCGCGCCCTGGTCGCCATCGTCCAGGGGCTCGCCATCAACCGCCTTGTCGAGCCCGACGCCCCGCTGCCGCCGCTCGACGTGGTGCTGCGCATCCTGAAATCATGAGCAGAGGACAAGGGAGGGACGCATGAAGATCGTTGTGGATGAGGAGCGCTGTGAGGCCAACGGCGTCTGCATGCGGGCGGCGCCCGAGGCGTTTCGCGTCGACGACGACGACCGCCTGCACCTGCTCGTCACGGATGTGCCGCCCGAGCTCCGCGAGAAGGTGGAGAGGGCGGTGCGCGACTGCCCGCGCGGCGCGCTGTCGCTGACGGAGCGATGACGCGGGCAAGAGAAGGTCGGACCGAACGCAGAGGGAGGTATTCGCATGTTGCAGCAGAGTTCACGTCCCACGGTTGAGTTCAATCCGTTCGCGCCCGGGTACACGGAGGATCCGTACCCCGTCTATGCTCGCCTGCGCGAGGCGCCCGTCCGGTACTGGGAAGAGGGGCACGGGTGGATCATCAGCCGCCACAACGAGATCCAGGCCATCCTGCGCGACAGCCGCTTCACGGCCGACCGGGCGGCGTGGGCGCACGCGTCGGCGTTCGGCGTGGGCAGCATCCCCGAGGTCGAGGAGCTGAACCGGCACGGGCTCTTCTCGCTGCCGGACAGGGATCACGCGCGGGTGCGCAAGCTGGTGAGCCCGGCGCTCACGCCGCGCGCGGTGGAGCGCTTGCGCCCGATGGTCCAGGCCATCGTCGACGAGCGGCTCGACGCCATCGCGGGCAAGGGCGTCATCGACCTGGTCCACGACTTCTCCGAGCACATCCCGGTCCGCGTGATCAGCAGCATGCTGCACATCCCGCAGCAGCACGACGCGGCGTTCCATCGCTTCGCCGACTCCGCGGTGAAGCAGCTCTTCATGATGCTCATGACGCCCGAGGAGATCCAGCGCATGGTCGTCGGCATCCGCGAGGGGATGGCGATGCTCGGCGAGGTGATCGAGGAGCGGCGCCGGAACCCGATCGAGGGTGACATGCTGACGAGCCTCATCCAGTCCGAGGAGCAGGGCGATCGCCTGAGCAAGCCGGAGCTCGTCTCGCTCGTCGCGGCGCTGCTCGTGGGCGGCTCCGAGACAACGGTGCACCTCATCGCGTTCATGGTGCTGAACCTCCTGAAGCGCCCAGAGGTGCTGGCCGAGGCCCAGCGGGACCCGGAGCTCATGAAGGGAGTCGTCGACGAGGTGCTCCGCTTCGACAGCTTCGGCAAGTTCGGCACGTTCCGTTACGCGACAGAGGACGTCGAGCTCGGCGGCGCGCGCATCGCGAAGGGGGAGATGGTCGTCCTCTTCTTCTCGGCGGCGCTGCGCGACGAGGCCGCGTACCCGGACCCCGACAAGTTCGATCCGCGGCGCGAGGCGGCCGGGAGCCTCGCGTTCGGCGGCGGCGCCCACTATTGCATTGGCGCGAACCTGGCGCGCCTCGAGGGGCAAGTCGCGGTGAGCTCGCTCCTCCGCAGGTTCCCCGGCCTGAAGATCGAGTCGCAGCCGACGTTCGGCCCGCACCCCGCGATCCGCAAGATGGATTCGTTCAAGCTCCGCCTCGGCGCCTGAACGCCGGTCTCGATAGAATACCCGCGCCAGGACGGAGCTCGGCCGCGCCTGGCAGGGCGACCCGGATCACGACGACCGCCAGGACGTCAGGAGAGCACGAGAGGTCTTCGCCGCGGCGTCTCGTCGCGTTCAGTGGCCCGGCGCACGTCCCGTGCGGCGCTGGACAGCGCGGCGCCGTTCGGGCGACACTCCGTCGTATGGGCCACGAGGGGGATGAGGATCGCGCTCAGCTTGTTCGCAGCCTGGAGGCGATGGAACGGGAAGTGGAGTCGCTGCGGGTGGACGCGTGCAGGTGGCGCGCGCTCATGGCGGCGCGCTGCATCAGCGTGTCGATCCACCGTCCGGTCGGCCAGACCCACAGCGTCAATGCCGGATGGGAAGCGCTCTGGCGAGCTCCGGCCGAGGAGTTCTTGCAGATAAAATACAACATGCTGGAGGATCCGCAGCTCATCGACAACGGCATCATGCCGCACGTCGAGCGGTTCTTCCGGGGCGAGGAGGTCGCGATCCCGCCGATCAGCTACGACACCGACGCTGTCGAGGAGCTCACGGGCAGGGCCGGCGGGTCGGTGTGGGTCTGCAGCTTCGGCGTACCGGTGCGCGGTGCGGCGGACGGCTTCGAGGGCGTGCTGTTCCAGTTCGCCGTCCCTGAGGCGGCCGAGATCCAGCACAAATACGAGGCTCTGATCGAGGAGCAGCGGGCCCTCCAGGCGTCTTTGGAGGCGCGGAACCGGGAGCTCGAGGAGACGGTGCGGCTGATCGCGGCGCAGCGGGACGCGATCCAGGCGATGAGCGTCCCGGTGATCCGCGTCGGGGACGGCGTGCTCTGCCTTCCGATCGTGGGCATGATCGACGACGTACGGGCCGCCGCGCTCCTGGAGCGCCTGCTCGAGGCGATCGCCGCGCAGCAGGCGGCGCAGGTGCTGCTCGACATCACGGGCGTGCCGGCGCTCGACGCGCGGGCCGCCGCGCAGCTCATCAAGGCGGCCTCCGCGGCGCGGCTCCTCGGCGCCTCCTGCACGCTCGTGGGCGTCTCGCCCTCGCTGGCGCGGACGCTGGTCGAGCTCGGCATCGACCTCGGCGGCCTCGACACCGCCTCCACGCTCGCCGAAGGGCTGACCCGGGCCCTCTCCGGGCGCCGCGGGGCGGCGCAGCGGAGCACGGCGGTCGCGGAGCGCGCGCCGGCGAGGTAGTCCGCGCTGATGAGCGGAAGGATGACGCCGGTTTCTTCGAGGCTGCTCGAGATGTGAAGCGGGCCTTCGCTGGCCGTGCCGCAGCTCACCAGCGGACCAGGCGCCGATCTGCCGCGGAGCGCGGAGCGCGGATGCAACGAGCGACGCCGGGTCCGCAGCGCGCGCCGAGCGCGTCGGTCCAGGTCGTTGACGCGCCGCTTCGATCCTGCCGATACTGCTCCGGTGCGGTGTTCCGTGATCTATACCGTGCATCGTACGGAGCGGCTGGTCGCTGTCGGGCTCGAGGGCCGGAGGGCGGCTCGATGACGAAGGGCCCCGCGAAGCCGGCCGGGAAGCGCTCTCCGCGCGAGGGGGAGGGGAGGGCGGCCGACCCGGCGCGGAGCCTGGCGCTGCTCTGGGGCTCTCACGGCAAGCCGGGGCGCTCGGGGCTGACGGTGCGCGCCATCGTGTCGGCGGCGATCGAGATCGCCGACGCGAAGGGGCTGGAGGCGGTCTCCATGCGTCACCTCGCCGACCAGCTGAACGTCGGGACCATGTCGCTCTACACCCATGTTCCCGGCAAGGCCGAGCTGACCGATCTCATGGTCGACACGGTCTGTGGCCAGCTCTACGACGACGTGGACGCGCCGTCGCGGCAGCCCGGGGGGTGGCGCGCGTCGCTCGGGTACATCGCGGCGCGGAACTGGGAGCTTTACCAGGCGCACCCGTGGCTGCTCGAGATCGTGTCGGCGCGCCCCGTGCTCGGCCCGAACGCCTCGCTCAAGTACGAGGCCGAGCTGCGGCCGCTCGACGGACTCGGCCTCACCGACGTCGAGATGGATTCGGTGCTCACCCTCCTCCTCACGCACATCGAGGGCACGGCGAGGGTCCAGGCCAACGCGCGGCGCACGCGGCAGGAGAGCGGCATGACGGACGTGGAGTGGTGGGTCGCCACCGCCCCGCTGCTCGACAAGGTGATCGACGCGAAGCGGTTCCCCGTCGCGACCCGCGTGGGGCAGTCGGCCGGGCAGGCGTATCAGGGGGTGTCGAGCCCCGAGCACGCCTTCCGCTTCGGCCTGGAGCGCATCCTCGACGCCGTCTCGCTCCTCATCGCGGAGCGCGGCGCCGCTCGGGTTTGAGGGAGAGCGAGAGGGAGGGGGAGAGCGAGAGGGAGGGGGAGAGCGAGAGGGAGGGGGAGAGCGAGAGCCCGGCGAGGTGAGCAGCGGAGGCTTGACGCCGACTCGCCACAAGGCCTAACAGGACCATCCAACTTGAACTAGGACCAGCGCTCGGAGCGCTGGAGGTCAAGGTCAACCATGCATCGTGTTCACGCTCTGGGCGTCGTGCTCGCCTTCGCTTCGCTCAACGCAGCCTGCAGCTCATCGTCCTCGGACTCGAGCTCCGGTGGAGGCGACGGCAGCGGTGGTGGAGCCACCACGGGGAGCACCGGCAGCACCGGCAGCACGGGGACCACCAGCAGCACGGGGAGCACCAGCAGCACGGGGAGCACCAGCGGCACCGGCGGCGGCGCCACGAGCAGCTCCTCGAGCGCCGGCGGGCAAGGCGGCGCGGGCGGCTCCGCCCTGGTTGGCTGCGCGTCCGGCCGATACACCCTCTGCGAGGACTTCGAGGACACCGACGTGGGCGGCGTCCCGCAGGGGTGGACCAAGCACGGTGATCCGGTCGCGGTGGCCGACGATCAGGCGGCCAGCGGCGATCGCTCGCTGAAGATGGGCGCCGTCGCGAACGGGGAGCGGCGCATCTACCACGACGCCTCGCAGCTCGGGAGCGGGCACTGGGGCCGGATCCGCTACCGGGTGCAGCTCCCGGTGCCCGACGCCTTCGTTCACTCGACCCTCGTCGCGCTCCAGGGCGTCGGCCCCACGACGGGCCCCCAGGAGGTCCGCGTCGTCGATACGGTGAAGGAAGACAAGGACGGCTGGGACAACGACGGCAACGGGTCGCACATCCAGTACCTCTACAACGTGCAGCCCCAAGGGGCGGAGTTCGGCAAGGGGAGCGATTACAACTGGTCCTACGAGGATGCGTGGCACTGCGTCGAGTGGCACATCGATGCGCCGACGCAGAGCTACGACTTCTACGTGGACGGCGTGCTCCTCGAGCAGATCAGCATCGCGAACGGGGCGGGCAACTACACTGGTTCGGAGATCCCGGACGTGTTCAGCGAGGTCCGGATCGGGTGGAACAACTACCAGAGCGCGCCGCCCGGGTTCACGGCGTGGATCGACGACGTCGCGCTGGACGACGAGCGGATCGGGTGCGAGGAGTGATGCGAGGCGTGACGGGAAGCGCGAGTCAGGCCTCGAGCTGACCGGGCTCCTCGCCCGCGGGCGGGCAGCGACGGGCACGCCGCGCCGCGCCCGCGCGGTTCAGCCGGGGACCGGCGCGCCGTAGCCGCCGCCCCCCGGCGTCTCGATCACGAACACATCGCCTCTGCCCATCTCGACCGACCCGATGTGCGACAGCACCTCGGTCGAGCCGTCCGCGCGCACGACGAGGTTGCGCCCGGGCTCGCCCGCGCTGCCCCCCGCCAGGCCGAACGCGGCCGTCGAGCGGCCGTTCGACAGGATCGACGCCTTCATCGGCTCGAGGAAGCGCACCGCGCGCGTGCCGCCGTTGCCGCCCGGGAAGCGCCCGGCTCCGCCGGAGCCCTCGCGGATCTCGTAGCGCTCCAGCCGGACCGGGAAGCGGTGCTCCAGCACCTCCGGGTCGGTCAGGCGCGAGTTCGTCATGTGCGTCTGCACGACGCTCGTGCCCGCGAAGCCGCGCGCGTCGCCCGCGCCGCCCGCGCGGATCTCGATGCCCGCGCCCGAACCGCCGGAGATCGTCTCGTAGTACTGGACCCTCTCGTCGCCAAACGTGAAGTTGTTCATCGTCGGCTGGCTGCTGGCCAGCACGCCGAGCGCGCCGTAGAGCGCGTTCGTGACGCAGGTCGACACCTCCACGTTGCCCGCCACGACAGCGGCCGGCGGGCGCGGGTTGAGCATCGAGCCCTCGGGGACGATGACCTCGATCGGCTTCAGGCACCCGGCGTTCAGCGGGATGTCGTCGTCCACCAGCGTGCGGAACACGTAGAGCACCGCCGCCATCGTCACCGCGCGCGGAGCGTTGAAGTTGTTGGTCATCTGGCCGGACGTGCCGGTGAAGTCCACCACCGCCGCGCGGCGCTCGCGGTCGATCCGGACGGCCACCTCGATGGTCGAGCCGTTGTCGAGCGGCACCGTGAACCGGCCGTCGCGGAGGAGCGCCGGGTCGAGCCGCGCGATCGCGAGGCGCACGCTCTCCTCGGCGTTGTCCTGCACGTGCTTCATGTAGGCCTGCACGGTGGCGAGCCCGAACTGGGCCACCATCGCGCGCAGCTCCTGCGCGCCCTTCTCGTTCGCCGCGATCTGCGCGCGCAGGTCGGCCAGGTTCTGCCGCGGGTTGCGCGCCGGGTGCGGCCCGCCGCCGAGCAGCGCGAGGATCTCGGCCTCCCGCAGCTGCCCTGCCTCGACCAGCTTCACGTTGTCGAGCAGCACGCCCTCCTCGTCGATGGTCCTCGAGAAGGGCGGCATCGAGCCCGGGGTGATGCCGCCGATGTCGGCGTGGTGCCCGCGCGAGGCCACGTGGAACAGCACGCGGCCGCCGTCCTCGTCCCAGACCGGCGTCACCACCGTCACGTCGGGCAGGTGCGTGCCGCCGTGGTAGGGGTCGTTGAGCACGTAGACGTCCCCCGGCCTCATCCCGGGGTTCCGCGCGATCACGGTCCTGATCGACTCGCCCATCGAGCCGAGGTGCACCGGCATGTGCGGGGCGTTCGCGATCAGGTTGCCCTCGGCGTCGAACAGCGCGCAGGAGAAGTCGAGCCGCTCCTTGATGTTGACCGAGTGGGCGGTGTTCTGCAGGCGCAGGCCCATCTGCTCGGCGATGTTCATGAACAGGTTATTGAACACCTCCAGCATCACCGGGTCGACCTCGGTGCCGACGGCGCGGCGCTCGGGCCGGGGCGCCACGCGGGTGAGCACCAGGTGGCCGAGCGCCGTGAGCTCGGCCTGCCACCCGGGCTCGACGACGGTCGTGGCGCTCGCCTCCGCGACGATGGCCGGGCCGTCGATCACCGCGCCGCGCTCGAGCCGCTCGCGCCGGTACAGCGCCGCGTCGCGGAAGGCGCCCTCGCAGAACATCCGCGCCCGCGCGTCGGCCTCGGGGCGGTGGGGGCGCGCCTCGGCGGGCTGCTCGTCGGCGGCCTCGCCAGGCCCGATCGCCTCGACGGAGACGCTCTCCAGGACCAGCGCCTTGTCGGGCATCAGGAAGGCGAACCGCTTGCGGTAAGCCGCCTCGAACGCCGCGCGGATCGCCTTCGCGCTGCCGTACGGCACGACCAGGGCGGTATCGGTGCCTTCGTAGCGCACGTGCGCGCGCCGGAGCGTCCGCACGCGCCCCGGGGCGAAGCCTTGCGCGACGAGCTCGGCCTCCGCCTCGCCGGCGATGCGCGCGAGCGCCTCGCGCGCCGCGCCGAGGCCCGCCTCGTCGAGGCGCCGCTCCACGGCGGCCTCGCGCATGGCGTTCTGGTCCGAGAGGCCCATGCCGTACGCGGACAGGACCCCCGCGAGCGGGTGCACGAAGACGCGGCGCATGCCGAGGGCGTCGGCCACCGCGCAGGCGTGCTGGCCGCCGGCGCCCCCGAAGCACTGCAGGGTGTACCGGGTGACGTCGTAGCCGCGCGCCACGGAGATCTTCTTCACCGCGTTCGCCATGTTGGCGACGGCGATCTGCAGGAACCCCTCGGCCAGCTGCTCGGGCGTGATCGGCCGCGACGTCTCGCGGCGCACCTCGTCCGCCAGGGCCTCGAAGCGCCGCGCGACGACCTCCCGGTCGAGCGGCTCGTCGGCGCCGGGGCCGAAGACGCGCGGGAAGAACTCCGGCTGGATCTTGCCGAGCATCACGTTCGCGTCGGTGATCGCCAGCCGCCCGCCGCGGCGGTAGCAGGCCGGCCCGGGGTTCGCGCCGGCCGACTCGGGCCCGACGCGCAGCCGCGCGCCGTCGAAGCCGAGCAGCGAGCCGCCCCCGGCGGCCACCGTGTGGATGCTCATCATCGGCGCGCGCATGCGCACGCCGGCCACCTGCGTCTCGAAGGCGCGCTCGAGCTCGCCGGCGTAGTGCGACACGTCGGTCGAGGTCCCGCCCATGTCGAAGCCGATCACCCGCTCGTGCCCGCCCGCGAGCGCGGTGCGCACCATGCCGACGATGCCGCCGGCCGGCCCGCTCAGGATCGCGTCCTTGCCCTGGAAGCGGTGGGCCAGGGTCAGCCCGCCGCTCGACTGCATGAAGTAGAGCGGCACGCCGGGCATCTGGCGGGCCACCTGCTCGACGTAGCGGCGCAGGATCGGCGAGAGGTACGCGTCGACCACCGTCGTGTCGCCGCGCGAGACGAATTTCATGAGCGGGCTGACCTCGTGCGAGGCCGACACCTGGGTGAAGCCGAC
Organism: Sorangium sp. So ce1153; assembly: GCF_051521595.1. Taxonomy (NCBI): domain Bacteria; kingdom Pseudomonadati; phylum Myxococcota; order Polyangiales; family Polyangiaceae; genus Sorangium; species Sorangium sp. So ce1153. Next base: position 7,073,035 of record NZ_CP150361.1, on the reverse strand, counting down.
CTCGCGCGCGATGGCCGCCGCCTGCCGCTCGTGCGCGGCGTGGCGGTAGCCGTGCATGAACACGACGGCGCAGGCGCGGATGCCGTCCCGGAACGCCTCCTCCAGCGCGCGGCGCAGCGCCGCGGCGTCCAGCGGCTCGACGACCTCGCCCTGCGCGCCGACGCGCTCGCGGGCCTCGATCACGCGCTCGTACAGCAGGTCGTGCAGCACGATGTGGCGATCGAAGAGGCGGGGGCGGTTCTGGTAGCCGATGCGCAGCGCGTCGCGGAAGCCGCGCGTGGTGACCAGCGCCGTGCGGTCCCCCTTGCGCTCGAGCAGCGCGTTGGTGGCCACCGTGGTGCCCATCTTCACGCAATCGACCTCGGCCGCGGAGATCACCTGGCCGGGCGAGAGGCCGAGCAGCCGGCGGATGCCCTCGACCGCCGCGTCGGCGTACTGCTCGGGGTTCTCGGAGAGCAGCTTGGCGGTGGCGAGCGAGCCGTCGGGCCGCCTGGCCACGACGTCCGTGAACGTGCCGCCGCGGTCGATCCAGAACTGCCATGCGCGCGAGGTAGAGCTCATCGGATCGACTCCTTGTGCGCGCTGGCGAGGGAGGCCTCGCGGCGCCGACAGCTTATCAGCACGCCGCTGTCGACAGTTCAACATTATGGTTTCATTGAGGAATCGTCGGCGACGCGCGTCGCCGTGGCGCCCGCCGAGCTCCCTCCTCGGCTGCTTGTGGGGCGCTCGTCGGGCCGGTTACCATCCGCCGGTCCCGCCGCGCGCGTTCGAGCAGGCGCGGGCACCGGAGCGACCATGGCCGACACGAAGCCGATCCATCTGGCGAGGGGAGACGGGAGCTCCGGGGCGCTGGGGGCGCGCCGGGAGGTCCGGGCGGAGGCGCGCATCGCCTCCGGCGATCTGATCGACGTGCGCCGCGTCGAGGTCTCCGACCGCATGTCGGCGCTCTTCGAGGCGCGCGTCGTCGCGGTGTCGGACAACCCCGACATCGACTTCGAGGCCGTCATCGGCCAGCCGATGACCCTGGTCGCGCACAGCGACCAGACCCGCACGTGGACCGGCATCTGCAGCCGCCTCCGGCAGCTCGCGGTCGAGGAGCGCAACCTCTCCACCTACGAGCTCACGCTCGTCCCCGCGCTGTGGCTCGCCACCCAGCGGCGCAACTACCGCATGTTCCAGCACACGTCGGAGCTCGACATCGCGCTCCAGATCCTCAAGGAATGGGGGGTCTCCCCGGCGCTGCGCCTCGCCGGGACCTACAAGAAGCGCAAGTACCGCGTCCAGTACGGCGAGAGCGACTACACGTTCCTCTGCCGCATGCTCGAGGACGCCGGGGTGAGCTTCTACTTCGAGAGCGCCGGCGAGGGCCGGCTCGTCCTCGACGACGGCCCGCACCGCAACACCCGCCGCGCCCCGATCGCGTTCCGCGACCACCCGACCGACACGGATCAGGATCACGTCACCGAGGTCGAGGTCGGTCGCCGCCTGCGCCCGGGCAAGTACACGGTGCGCGATCACGACCACCGGCGGCCGGCGTCGTACCGGCTCCTCGCGAGCGCGGGCGGCGCGGGCGGCGGGGCCGGCGCGGGCGGCGGGGCCGGCGCGGGCGGCGTGGAGGAGCGGCTCGAGCGCTTCCACTACGTGCCCGGGGCGTTCCTGTACGAGAGCGACAAGGGCGAGAGCACGCCGGTCGCGGACGACAGGGGCAAGTACCGCGCGGACGAGTCCGAGGGCGCCGCGCTCGCGCAGCGGCGGCTCGAGGCCAAGCGCGCGTCCGCCCGCGAGATCGCGTTCAAGACCAACGCTCTCGACCTCGCGCCGGGCACCGTCGTCAGCTTCCTCGATCACCCGAAGAGCGAGCTCGGCCCGGACGCGGGGCTCCTCGTGCTCGAGTCGACCCTCGTCGGCGACGTCCCGGGCCCCTGGCAGCACGCGTGCAAGGCCGTGAGCGCGGAGGTGCCCTACCGCCCGCCGCTCCGCGCGCGCAAGCCGCGCGCCCAGGGGGTCGAGAGCGCCACCGTCGTCGGCGCGCCCGGCGACGAGATCCACGTCGACGAGCACGGCCGCGTGCGCGTCCAGTTCCACTGGGATCGCGAGGGCCGCATGAACGACGCCTCGTCGTGCTGGATCCACGTGAGCCAGCCCTGGGGCGGCGCCGGCTTCGGCGGCACCAACCTGCCGCGCGTCGGTCAGGAGGTGATCGTCGACTTCCTCGGCGGCGATCCCGACCGCCCGATCATCGTCGGCCGGGTGTACACGAGCCTCCAGAAGACCCCGTACAAGCTGCCCGACAACAAGACGCAGAGCGGCTGGAAGAGCAGCTCGTCGCCCGAGACCGGCGGCTACAACGAGATCATGTTCGAGGACGCGGCCGGCAAGGAGCTCGTCCGGATGCAGGCCGAGCGCGACCTGCACAAGAAGGTCAAGAACGACGAGAGCGTGAACATCGGCAACGACCGCGTGAGCGCGATCGGCCACGACGAGGAGCAGATCGTCGGCAACGACTTCATGAAGCAGGTGGTGAACAACGCGCGCGAGGTGGTCGGGATGAACCGGGCGCGCGCGGTGGGCAACAACGAGACGGTGGAGATCGGCAGCACGCAGAGCATCCGGGTCGGGGACAGGCTCGAGATCGTCTGCGGCAAGTCGGTGATCGTGCTCGAGAAGTCGGGCAAGATCACGATCTCGGGCACCGACATCACGGTCCATTCGAGCGGCCACACGCAGATCGACGGCGATCCGATCGACCTCAACTAGGCGCTGGCTCGGGCGTCTCGCCGTTCACTCGGCCACGAGCCGTGCCACGAACCGGAACCCCTCGCCGGCGCTCGCCTCGAGCAACGGCGCGACCGCGTCCGGGGACAGCTCCCGAATGGGGCGGAGCTCCGGCGTGCTCGGATGGACGGGGCCATCTGACATCATCGAACCGCTCGCTGAGCTCGCATGGCAGGCGATGGGCTGCTCAATGCTGGTTTTGCGGTAGATCGTCCGCGATCTCGTAGTAGTCGCCCTTGTCGGCCGCGTGGATGTGAATCCTCAGTCTGGTGCCCGTGGGCATGTCGAACGCGCCCATGGCGACGCCGATCCAGTCGTGCTTCTTCTGGTCGATCGGGTCCCAGAAGAGCGAAGAGCCGCACGCAGAACAGAAGCCCCGTCGCGCCTTCTCGGAAGAGCGGAACCAGGTGATCTTGTCGGCGCCGTGGATCGTCAAGGCGGCGCGAGGAACGTCCGTGGACGCGAAGAAATGACCGGAGTGCTTGCGGCACTGCGAGCAATGGCAGGCATCGGGCGGGGGCAGAGCGCCGGCAACCTCGAACCTCACAGCCCCGCAAAGACATGATCCGCTGTGCACAGCTCACTCCTTCTTCGAACGCAAGGTTGAGCGACCAATCGTCCTACCGTCGCTGCTCTCTGTCTGCCCAGCGCCATGGCGATAATCAGCGGGCCAGGCCCGTCTGGTTCATCGCCTTGTTGGGCTGCGTCCATCGACCATCAGGAGAGCACTTCGGTGGCAGTCTTCGACCCAAGGGCGTTGTCGATCCAGCGGTCGAGGGTCGCAACATCCGTGCATGCCCGGACGCGCGCGCTCTCGTTCTCGGTGAGCGCGATCCCTGCGCGCGCAAGCAGCCGCAGCAGCGTGTCCCTCTTGCCCTTGAGCTCGCCCTCACGCATTCCCTCGAGCTTGCCCTCACGCATTCCCTCGAGCTTGCCGCGATCGATGAGCTTCTGCACGAATGGGGGAATGGTCGCCTCGCCTTCGATCTGCCGTTCCATGACCAACGCCTCCAGAGCCTGCCGCATGGGCTCACGCAACCCGTTCCAGATGAGCTGAAAGTAGACCAGCGCGTGCTCCTGGTCGAGCCGGCCGAGGGCAACGAGCGCCGTCCGGACCACGGTGAGCCCGTTCGGCCCGTTGCCGTGCGCCACCGCCGAGAGCACGGCGAGCTCCGGCTCGCCCTCCGCGTCGGCTGGGTCGGTGATCTCGGGCACGACGGCCGGACCGAGCACCAGCGGCTCGACGTTGCCGAGGCCCAGGCCGAGGTCGATGTTCTCCGCCGCCCAGGCGGCCACGCCGGCGTCCGGCGCGACAACGAGGACGATCGTGTCGCAGCGCTTCCTGGCGCGCACGACCGTGACGTACGTCGGCCACGAGAACTTCTTGTCTGGGTCCACGTCGCGCTGGACCTCGAAGACGATCGCCAGCACGAGCGCGCCGCTCGCGTCTCGGAGTTCGAGCACCAGATCGGCGCGGAACTCCACCGGGATGAGCTGGTCGAGCGACGACTCGACCACAGCGATGGAGGCGTGCGGCGGCACCGCGATGTGGAAGAGCGTCTCGAGCAAGCGCGGCGCAAGCTCCGGGTGCTCGCGGAACATCTCGACGAGGGCGTTGTGCTCGAGCGTCGGCATGACGCTCTGCCTTGAGCACACCCCATGCCGGCACAAAAGGACGGGAGAACGCGAGGAGAGCTCCAGCTCAGGGGTGGCGGCGCCATGGCGGAGGGTGACCGCCACCGCTCTCCGCTCCATGCCACGCCGGCCCAACTGTCGGTCGATCGGTCAACCGAAGCCGCCGGACCAGCTCACGTCGATTGGCCTCGTCCGACGTGGCATGTCGTTCATGGTACCGGACGAGGTACGCTGCCCGAAGCGCGGTGAGCAATGCCGTCTTCACGCGCGGATGTCCGGCACACCGGAATGTGGTCAATTGGCGACGGCGAGCGCTGAGACCCTGGCGCCGCCTCGACCTCCGGTGCGGGAGATCCCGACGCCGCCGGAGCTCAGGTCGCCTGCGTGCGCGCGCGGATCGACGCCGCGACCCGCCGGCCTGCCCGACTACGAGGCCTGCCCCGCCTCGCGCATCGCCTTGCGCACCTCCTGGGCCGCCTGTGGATCTCTCACGATCCGCTCCAGCCACACGCGCCGGAGCCGGATCGTCACCCCCTCCGGCAGCCTCAGGTCTGCGAGCGCCTCTCTGTCGGTCCCGCGCTCGACCGCGATCATCAGCCGCGCGTACTCGCCCGCCGTGATCGGCCCTCGCTCGGCCTCGAGCGCCCCGACATAGGCCGCGTCGTATGCCGAGAGCAGCGCCTTGCTCCCGCGCGCCGCGCCGGCGCGGATCGCGTCGAGCCAGTGCGCGTGCAGCGCCTCCCAGGTGTCCGGCGCGAGCGCCTCCGCCTCGAGGATCGCGTCGCGCGACTCCGGCCGGCGCGCGAGCTGCGCCGCGATCGCCGCGCAGCGTGCGAGGGGGTACTCGTCGACCGGCAGCGCCGGCGCCACGCTCGGCCCGGCCGGGAGCTGCTCGGGGGCGACCGCAGCGGGGGAGGGCTCCTCCGCCGGAGCGGGCTCCGCGACGCGGCGCTGCGCGGGCGGCGGCGGCGCAGGCGGCGGCGGTGCGGAAGGCCAGGGCGGCGCGGGCGGCGCGGGCGGCGGCGGTGCGGAAGGCCAGGGCGGCGCGGGCGTCGCGGGCGGCGGCGGTGCGGAAGGCCAGGGCGGCGCGGGCGTCGCGCGTGGCGGCGGTGCGGACGGCGCGGGCGGCGGCGGCGCTGTCGAGAAGCGCCAGGCGGGCGGCGCGTCGGGGTGAAGCGCGTCGCTCGCCGTGAGCGACGGCGACGCCGTGTCCCCGGCGAGCGACGGCGGCGGCGCCGTGTCCCCCGCGCGCGGCGGAGACGGCGGCGGTCCGAGCAGGTCCGCCGCGCGGCGCAGCGTGAAGGGCCCTCCTTCCGGCGCGTCATCGAGCGGCGAGGGCCCTCCGGCGTGGAACGGGAGCGCAGCCTTCTTCGCGGGCTCGAGCGCTGGCGCCTGGGTCTGCGCGGGGTCCTCCTCCTCGACGGGGCGCGAGGCCGCGGGCGACGCCGGCACGCACACCCCGTTCGCGTCCGGCGCCCAGTCCGCGGCCGGCGCCGCGCTGGCGGCCGGCGCCGAGGTCCGCTGGAACGGGAGCGCCGCGGCGGATCTCGACGAGAGCGGGGGCGCCATCGTGCCCGTGCTGCTCGGCGCGGCCTCGTCGTGGGTCACGACCACGACCCCCTCGCGCTGCGGGTGATCGAGCAGCAGCTGCCCGCGCCAGACGAGCGCCGCGACGCCGCGATCCGCGTCGATGACGAGCGTGTCGCACCGGAGCGGCACCCGCTGCTCGAGCCCGTAGGTCGTCGTGAACGCGCGCAGCGCCGGCGCGCGAAGGCGCGTGATCAGCCGCGCGAAGCGCGGGTGCAGGTGCTCGAGCACGATCCGCTCCGCGCCCGTGAGCTCGTCGGTCACCTGGTCCGGAGGCGCGACGTTGAAATACGCGGTGTCGATGTCCTCGGGGAGCGGGCGCTCGACCCAGCGCGCGTGATCCCAGCCTGCCGCGTGCCGGCGCAGGCGCTGCGCGCGGCCGGGCCACTCCGGCCGGATCGGGCCGAACCCGGCGGGCCCGCGCGTGAAGCCCGCGTCCGCGCGGATCTGGACCGCCTTGTCCACATCGCCCACCGCGAGGCGCGCGACGAGCGATCGCACCGGGGTGCCCTCGGGCGCGTGCGCGTGGCCCACGACGACGACCTCTCCCCACCGCTTGAGCGGCGCGACCGGTCCCCACGGCTCGACGTACCGCCGCTCGTCGTCCTCGCCCTCCGGCGGGGCCATGGGCGCGCCGGTCAGCGGCGACTCGCCGGGCGCGAGCTCGAAGTGCGCCCGGCACGCGACGGTGAGCGCCCATGCGTCCGGTCTCAGCCGCCACACCAGCGTGCTCGCGCGCAGGAACCCCTGGCAGACGACGTCCATCGCGTGGCGAGGATACCCGAGCCGCGAGCCTTCCGGCGAAGCGAGCGCCCCCGTCGCTCCCTGGTCACGCGCTGGACACCCCGCCGTGCGGCGCCGGACGCGGGCGGGCGCGCTTCCCCGCCTCGCGCCCCGCAGGCCCCGTCGCCGCGGCGCGTCGCCGTTGAAGGCCGGTGTGCGCTTCGATAGCGTCAACGGGCGACGATGGAGTGCCGGAACCTCACGCCGTTCGACGCCCTGGCCTACGGCGCGCTCGACGCCAGCGACGAGGAGCACCACGTCTTCGTGCTCAAGGCGGCCTACCGGCTCGCCGCCGCCGGGGGCGACGGGGAGGCGACGACCCACCGCTGCGAGCTCCTCCCGGGCGACGACGCGGGCAAGCTCCACCTGCGCGACGTGTTCGAGGGCGAGACGAACGCGTCGAGCGTCCGCGCCGAGAGCGATCTCGCCCCGTTCAAGCCGCGCTGCGACGTGCTCGTGCGCGCGACGGCGTGGGCGCCCGGGGGCCAGCCCGCCGAGCGCTGGACGGCCCGGCTGCGCGTGACGGCGCCGGGCGAGCCGCCGCCCGGGGGCGGGGGCGACGCCGGCGCGCCCGCGCCCGCGCCCGCGAGGCGCGCGCTCGTGGACAAGGCCGTGGAGGTGTGCGGGCCGCGGTGGTTCGAGCGCACGGCGGAGGGCTTTCGCCTCACGCAGCCCGAGCCGGCCGCGAGCGTCCCGGTGCGCTGGGAGCACGCCTTCGGCGGGCGCAGCCTCGTGCCGGCCCCGGAGCCCGGGCGGGGCCCGCTCCTCGACGAGGTGTGCTTCACGAACCCGGTCGGCTGCGGGTGGATGGAGTCGCGCCACCTCGGCGCGCTGAGCGACGCCGGCGCGCCGGCGCCCGACCGCGTGCCCGCGCCGCAGATCGAGCGGCCTGACGGCAGGGTGACGCGCCTCGTCGTCGCGTCGCACCCGCCGCACGCCGTGGAGGCGCCCGCGATGGCGGAGCTCGCGGAGGGCTACGGCGTGCGCCCGGCGGGCCTCGGGTGCGTGGGGCGCGCGTGGACGCCGCGGCTCCAGCGGGCTGGCACCTACAACGACGCGTGGGTGCAGGGCCGGCACCCGTTCCTCCCCGACGACTTCTCCTTCGACTACTGGAACGCGGCGCCCGACGACCAGCAGATCCCGCACCCCGGCCCCGGCCTGCGCGTCGAGCTCTGGAACCTCGCGCGCCCCGAGCTCGCCCGCGACGGGCGCGTCGCGTTCGAGCTGCCGCCGCACCGGGCCTTCGCGCTCGCGTGGATCGGCGGGCTCCCCGTGCCGGTGCCCGCGGCGCTCGACACGCTCACGGTGGACGCCGAGGCGATGGTCGTGACGTGCGTGTGGCGGGCGCTCGTGGCGCGCGCGCTCGGCGTGGAGCGCATGGAGGCGCGCTTCGAGCTCGACCCGCGCGCGCCGCTCTTGAAGCTGGAGGCGGCGCGTGGCTGAGAACGTCCTCTCGCGCAAGCAGGAGCCGTGGATGGCCGTGTCGTGCGCGCCCGACGTCTGCAAGACCCCGATGGGGTCGAGCACGCCGCCCGTGCCCTACAACGTGGTCTCCAGGCTGGCGCCCGCCCTCGACGCCAGCGAGAACGTCCACGCCAACTTCGGCCCCGTGCAGAAGCACGACCGGACCGTGATGCCCACCACCGAGGGCGACGAGCCGGGCACCGCGACGGGGGTCGTGAGCGGCACCGTCGGGCAGCAGAGCTGGTCGCAGGAGCACAGCCCGAGCGTCCGGGTCAACGCGCAGCCGGTCGTGCGCCACGGCGACATGGCGCAGATGAACGGCGACAAGGCGGCGCAGGACAGGGCCGACAAGGCCGCGCGCTACAGGTGCCGCAAGGAGCAGATCGCCGAGGGCAAGAAGAGCCAGGATCCGGCGACGCGCGAGGCCGCGGAGCGCTTCGAGCGCAACAACATCGCCGCGGAGAAGGCCGCCCTCTCGGAGCACGTGTACGACCCGTCGAGGCCGGCGCCCACGGGCTGGCGCGACATCAGCGACGACCCCGAGGCGCTCGCGCGCTACGGGCTCACGCCCGGCGACCTCGACGGCAGCCGCCCCGACGCCACCCGGCTCTACGAGCCCGATCCCTACGTCTTCGGCGGCGATCAGCGGCCGACGGTGGCCTTCCGGGGGACGCAGGGCGGCGCGGACTGGCAGAACAACTTCGCGCAGGGGCTCAACATGGACTCGCCGTACTACCGCGACGCGGTCCGCGTGGGGAACACGCTCGGGAGCAGCGTGGACTACACGGGGCACTCGCTCGGCGGCGGCCTCGCGTCGGCCGCGGCGACCGCGGCCGGCGCGCAGGGCTGGACGTTCAACGCGGCGGGGCTCAACGCGGGCACGGTGACGCGCTACGGCGGCACGGAGCGCCCGACGGACATCGCCGCCTACCAGGTCCAGGACGAGGCGCTCACGGGCATGCAGGAGCAGGGGTGGAAGGGCACCGCGGCCGCGTTCGCGGCGGGCGGCCTGTGGGGCGCCCTCGCCAAGATCGGCCTGAGCGCGCTGGCGCCCGACGCCGTGGGCACGCGGCACCAGCTGCCCGCGTCGAGCCTCGACCCGTACAACCGTCACCTGATGCCCGACGTCCTCAAGGGTATCGAGCGGCAGAAGCAGGAAGACCAGAGGAAGATCGCCGAGAAGACCGGAAAGGTGTGCTGATCCATGGCCGTGCGCCCGCCCGACCCTGACCGCTTCTTCCTCGGCCCGCAGCGCGAGCTCGCGCGCGCCGTCGCGGCCGCCGACCTCGCGGCCGTCCGCGCGCTCGCGCCGGCGACCGACCTCGACATGCCCGGCGCGGAGGACATGACGCTGCTCGCCTTCGCGATGCACCGGGCGTCGGGGCTCGAGCCCGAGCGCCTGCAGATCGTGACCGAGCTCGTGCGCGCGGGCGCCGACGTGCACCGCGTGGTGCCGGGCCTCTCGAGCGCCCTCGATCTGGCGCTGCTCGCGAAGAGCCCCGAGCTCCTGCGGGCGATGCTCGACGGCGGCGTCTCCCCCGACGCGCGGGTCGGCCGCGGCCACACGCCGGCGCTGTTCCGCGCCGCCGCCGAGCCCACGGCCGCGAACATGCGCCTGCTCCTCGACCGCGGCGCCGACGTGAACGCCCGCGACTCGCTCGGGACGCCCGCGATCACCTACGCGCTGCGCGCCCTGCAGCTCGACCAGGTGGATCAGCTGCTCGACCGCGGCGCCGATCCCGGCGCGGTCAACCGCCTCGGCCAGTCGTTCGCGCACGTCCTCTCGGAGCTCATGGCGCGGCAGCTCCCGGGTTCGCCCGCGCTCCTGAGGATGGCGGCGCTCCGCGACAGGATCGCGCGGGCGGGGGTAGCGTGGCCGCCCGCGCCGCCCGAGGTGGAGCGCGAGCGCATGCGGCAGCGCGGCGAGGAGCCGATCGTCCCGGTCGTCCACGCGCGGTGAGGTGATCGATGGCGACGGGCAACACGATCGGACGCATCGTCGGACAGTCCCCGGCGCGCCCGGTGCCCCCGGAGCAGGCCAACCCCGTCGTGCAGCTCTCCGAGGGGGTCGAGCAGCTCGCGGCGCGGTGGCAGCAGCTCGGCGGGCGGCTGCGGCAGCTCCTCGGCGCGGGTCGCGGCGGCGGGCCGCGCCAGGGCGGCGGTGCGCGGCTGACCGGCGCCGGCGCCGGCGACGGCGCGCTCGGGCCCGGGGACGTCGCGTCGCGCGAGGCGCTCGCCGCCCGGCTCACCGAGCTCGGGCACCTGCTGCGGGCCTCGCCCGAGGCGATGGCGAGGCCGCCGCGGCCCGATCAGTTCCAGACGCGCCGGATCACCGAGGAGATCCTGCAGCAGGCGATGGCTGTGTCAGGGCCGCGCGGCCAGCCGGTGCACGAGCTCTCGCTCGGCGCGGCGCGGGAGCGGATCGCGGCGCTCGCCGGGAGCGCCCCGTCGCCGGCGCAGGCCGTGCAGGCCGTCGAGAACGCCGCGACCATGGCGCAGATGCGCGGCGCCAACGCGCCGGTGCTCGCGATGCTCCAGTCGGTGCTCGCGGACGTCCAGAAGGCGCTGGGCCTGATCCAGGGCAAGCAGGGCAGGCACGACGGCGCACAGATCCGGAAGTGAGCCCGTGAGCAGGCGGCCCGGCGTGGCGCGCGCGGCCTGCCGCTGAGCCCCTGCCGAGAGCCTCGCCGCGGAGAGCTGCCCCCGGAGGCGCGCGCGTGCAGGCGGCCCGGCGTGGTGCGCACCGCCTGCCGCTGAGCCCCTGCCGAGAGCCTCGCCGCGGAGAGCTACCCCCGGAGGCGCGCCCGATACGCGCCCCGCGTGCGCGCGCGGTGCGGCCGCGATGAGCCGCCCGCGGACGCCGCTCCTGTTCGCGCCACGCGCCGAAGTGGAGTTCGCCTCCTTGACGATTTAAAACATATGTTTTAAACATTGGATTAAGTCGTCTGTTGGGTCGGCCGGCGAGGCGCTCGACGGGCTTCGCGCTGCGGCGCGGGAGGAGGTGGTCAGATGGCTTCTTCGAGGTGCGAGCGGGGGCGGTATGCGGTGGGCTTCGCGGCGGTGGCGCTCCTGGCGCTGGCCGTGGCGGGGTGCGGAACAGGTTCGGAGCCGGAGCCGGAGCCGGAGCCGGAGCCGGAGGCGCAGGTGACGTGGCACGGGGACATCGAGCCGCTCGTGCAGCGCGCGTGCGCGTCATGCCATGACAGCGGCGGCGTCGGCGGGGTGACCCTCACGGACGCGGCGACGGCGCGCGCTCTCTCCGGGCGAATGGCCGCGCGCGTGGCGAGCGGCGAGATGCCGCCGCCGGCGCTCGACCCCTCGTGCCGTCCCTATACGGGCGCGGATCGGATGAACCTCGACGCCGCGGAGCGCGAGCGCTTCGCCGCGTGGGCGAGCGCGGGCGCCCCGCTCGGCGATCCGTCGGAGGCGCCGCCGCCGGGCCCTCCGGCTCCCCACCTCGGCGATCCCGACGTCGTGCTCGAGATGCCCGAGGCGCACGAGGTCGCGCCCGACGCCGACGGCAACGAGTATTACTGCATGATCCTCGACAACCCCCTCGACGCGCCGGCCTGGATCACGAGCCTCGAGGCGCTGCCTGGCGATCCGGAGGTGGTGCACCACATGGGGCTCTACCGGGACCAGGGGCACGACGCGGGCGCGGGCTACGGCGCTCCGCCGGGGGCGAAGGGCTTCGCGTGCCGCGAGCCCGTCCTCGAGCTCGACTGGCAGCTCCTCCACGCCTGGGCGCCGGGGGGAGGGCGGACCGAGTTCCCGGCGGGCACCGGCCTCCGGATCGCGCCCGACGACCAGCTCGTCCTCCAGATCCATTACTATTCTCCGCGCAAGCTCGGCGCGGTCGACCGGTCGAGCTACCACCTGCGCACGGCGCCCGGGGAGCTCGACACGGAGGTCACGATGGACGTCTTCGGCCCGGTGCCGTTCACGATCCCCGCGGGCGCCGCGGCGCACACCGAGCGATCCAGCTTCGAGAGCGTCGGGGCGCCGACGAAGATCTACGGCCTGCTGCCGCACATGCACCTGCTCGGGCGCTCGTACAACGCGTGGATCGAGGACGAGGCCGGCGCCCCATCGTGCCTGGCGCGCGGCGCGTTCGAGTTCCACCACCAGGCGCTCTACATGTTCGACGAGCCGGTGACGCTCTTGCCCGGACAGCGGCTCGTGACCGAGTGCACGTGGGACAACTCGGCCGCGAGCCCCGATCAGTACAACGACCCTCCGCGCGATGTCGCCTGGGGCGAGGGCACGACCCAGGAGATGTGCTTTCTGGTCGCGTACATCTCACAGGAGTAGGGGTCGAGTTCTCTCTTCGCTACTTCGCGCGCGAGGCAGACCGCTGGCAGGGATTTCTGACGCGCGGAATTGGCGCTGCGCTCCGTTCGATGGGCCGCCTCGCCATGGCGGCACCCCAGCGTGCGTGAGCTCTGGAACCGGGGTTCAGTGCTGTACAACTGTTCGCACGGCGTGGTACACGCCCGAAAAGGCTCCCGGCCGAGAAAACCCCTGCGCGAATGTCCAGCCAGAAACCCCTCCCGCACGTCACCGCCGCGCGAGCCGCCGGGCTGGCCGCGCTGCTCGACGCGGCCGATCCCGCCGCGGAGAAGGAGCGCGCCGGGAGCGCGGAGCGGCACTTCGAGCGGGCGCGGCGGGCGCGGGCGGCGCGGCCCCACGCGGCCGCGAGGCCCGGTGCCAGCCCGGATCCGGCGCCAGCCGGCGCGGCCGCGGCGGGCAGCGCGCCCGCGGCGGGCAGCGCGCGGGAGTACCTGCACGCGGAGCCGACGCGCTCGCCGGTGCTGAACGCGTTCCTGAACGAGCTCGGTGACGGAGGAAGAGCGCTCGTCCCGGCGGGCGTCCACGTCTTCGACGAGCACGCCCTCGCGCCGAGGCTCGTCGAGATCGCGCGCCAGCGCGTGACCTCCATGCTGCTCGCCGTGGGCAGGACCGACGTCGCGCTGACGCTCGCGCAGATGCCGCCGATCGCCAACGAGCGCGCGGCGAGGCTCTTCATGAGGCAGGCGGTGCACGTCGGCGGCGACCTCGGGGCCATCACGCGCGACTACGGGCGGCACTACCGGCGCTCCGGGTCGCCGGATCGCGACGACCAGCGCGCGGGCTGCATCATGGCCACCTTCGCCGGGCGCCTGATCGCCATGGCGGAGAAGCTCCTCGGGCCGCACGTGCGCGCCGACGTGCAGGCGTCGCTGGAGAAGCTCACGTCGCAGGGCAGCCCTCCCGCGCGGCGGACGCGCGCGAGCGAGCTCCGGGCGCCGCAGGGCGCGGGGCGAGGCTCCGCCGCGGCGGCGCCGCCCGACGCCGCGAGCGCGACGAGGCGTCCGAGGGGCAGGTAGGCGGCGCGCTCGCGCGATCTCGCGCTGGCCCGGATCCTGTTGCGGGCGGCGCATCCGCCTGCTTCGTTGATCGCGAGGCGCCCCGGAGAGTTGACTCCCAGGCCCCTGGATGCGTACTCCCAGCGAGAGGCCGAGGCTCATGACTTCACTCGCAGAAGGCAGCGTCATCGCGGGTCGATACCGCCTCGAGCGCATGCTCGCGCGGGGCGGCATGGGGTCGATCTGGGTGGCACGGCACCTCCAGCTCGACGTCGGCGTCGCGGTCAAGCTCATGGCGTCCGAGTACGCCGCCTCGACCACCGCGCGCGCGCGCTTCGAGCGCGAGGCGAGGGCCGCGGCGCAGCTCAAGATCCCGAACGTCGTCCACGTGCACGACTATGGGATCGAGGACGATACGCCGTTCCTCGTGATGGAGCTCCTCGAGGGCGAGGACCTGGAGACGCGGCTCGCGCGCGAGGGGCGGCTCACCGGGGCGGCCACGCTGACCATCGTCACGCAGGTGTGCAAGGCCCTGCGCCGCGCGCACGAGACGGGGATCATCCACCGCGACCTCAAGCCCGCGAACCTCTTCCTCTCGCGCCAGGACGAGGACGAGCTCGTCAAGATCCTCGACTTCGGGATCGCGAAGGCGGAGGGCATGCTGCTGGCCGGCAAGGAGACGAAGACGGGCACGCTCGTGGGCTCTCCCTATTACATGAGCCCCGAGCAGGTGCGCCGGAGCAAGTCCCTCGACCGGCGGAGCGATCTCTGGTCGGTCGGGGTGATCATCTACCGCTGCCTCACGGGCCGTCTCCCCTTTCCGGGCGAGGAGATCGGCGAGGTGTTCGTGGCGATCTGCACGGAGGACTTCCCCCTCCCGTCGAGCCTCGCGCCGGAGCTCGGGCCCGAGGTGGACAGGTTCTTCGCGCGCGCGCTCATGCGCGACCCGGAGCACCGCTTCCAGAGCGCGAGCGAGCTCGCCGAGGCCTTTCATGCGGCGATCCACCTGCCCGGCGCGGAGATCAGAGCCCCCCAGCCGTCGGCGCCGGCAGAGGGAGCGCTGCACCCGCTCGCAGGCCACGACGGCGCGTCGGGGACGGCGGTCGCGAGCCCAGAAACGATACGGATGGCTCCGGGAGCGATCGGGGTGGCTCCGGGAGCGATCGGGGTGGCTCCGGGAGCGATCGGGGTGGCTCCGGGAGCGATCGGGATGGCTCCAGGAACGATCGGGATGGCTCCAGGGGCGATCGGGATGGCTCCAGGGGCGATGGTGGCCGCAGGCCCAGGGGCGATGGCCGCGAGCCCCGACGCGTTCGCGTCCACGCTGCGGGGCGGGGCCGCTTCCGTCCCGCACCGCTCCCCCGGCAGCGGCGGCGCGGAGGGTGGCGCGCCGCCCTTCGAGGCGACCGCCAGCACGCTGGCCCCCTCCGGAGAGACCCTCATCGTGCCGCCGGCCGGCGCCCGCCGGCGCTGGGTCCCGCTCGCCCTCGGGGCGCTCGCGCTCGCGCTCGGGCTCGGCACGTACGCGGTGCTCCGCGCCCCGGCGCCTGGCGACGCGCCGGCGCCGCGCCTCGACCAGGCGGCCTCCGAGCCGCCCGCCGCCGCGCCCCCGGCGGCCGCGCCCGTCGTCACGGCGACGGAGCCCCTGCCAGCGGCCTCCCACAGCGCTTCCGCCGCGCCAGGCGCCTCCTCGGCCCCCGCGGCGCCGGCCGCCGCGCCCGCGTCCGTGGATGCGCCTCGGCGGCCGTCGCCGTCCTCCACGAAGGGCACGCCGCAGCCCACCCGGCCGAGGATCCCCCGGGACGACCCCACCGACCACATGTGACCCTGTCCGGCCCTCGCCAGGACGACCCCACCGACCCCATGTGACCCTGTCCGGCCCTCGCCAGGACGACCCCGCCGACCCCGTGCGAAGCCGCCCGGCCTCGCCAGGACGCTCCCGCGCGCGGCGGCGCCGCGGAAGCCCCCTGGTAGGGCCACGGCGCCGCCTCAGGCGCTGCTCCGCCCGGCGCCCGCCCGCGCCTCCCGCCGGTCGCGCAGCGCGGGGGCGATGCGGTCGCGCACGAGGTCGAGGAACACCTTCACCTTCGGCGACAGGTGCCGCGTGCCCGGGTAGACGACGTGCAGCGGCACCTCGACCGGGCTCCACTCGTCGAGCACGCGCGCGAGGCGCCCCTCGCGGACGTCCTGCTCGCAGCGCATCGCGGGCAGCATCCCGATGCCCACGCCCGCGAGCACGACCCGGTGCAGCACCTCGAGGTTGTTCGCCGTCGCCCGCGGCGCGACCCGCACCTCCGCGCGCCGCGCCCCGCGGTGCAGCACCCACCGCGCGCCGGGCGGCTCCCCCGCGCGCGCCCCGGCCGACGCGACGACATCGTGGCCCGCGAGATCCGCCGGCGCGCGCGGGGCGCCGCGCCGCGCGAGGTACGCGGGCGCCGCCACCAGGTAGCGCGGCAAGGCCCCGAGGCGCCGCGCGACGAGCGAGGTGTCGCTGGGCGCGCCGAACCGCAGCGCCACGTCGAACCCCTCCGCGACGAGGTCGACGACGCGATCGGTGCAGACCACCTCCACGCTCACCTCGGGGTGGACCCGCAGGTACTCGGCCACGACGCCGCCCACCCACCCGAAGTGCAGCGGGGCCGTGACCCGCAGGAGCCCGCGCGGCCCGTCCTGCATCTGCGTCACGGTCCGGTCCGCGTCGTCGAGCTCGGCCACGATGCGCGCGCAGCGCTCGTAGTACGCCGTGCCGACGTCCGTCAGGCTGAGCTTGCGCGTCGTCCGCCGGAGCAGCTGCGCGCCGAGCCGCGCCTCGAGCTCGGACACCTTCCGGCTCACCGTCGATTTCGGCATCCCCAGCTCGCGCGCCGCCCGCGTGAAGCTGCCCGCCTGGACCACCCTGGTGAAGACAGCGATCTCGTTGAGGTCGGGGAGCATCGGATTGTTCCACCCATGGAACTATTCTTCCTGCCGGTCAAGACTAATCAGGCGTATGGAACAGCCATAAGCTCTGTCCAGAGAGGGTGGCTCGCCCCAGTCACGCACGCGTCGTGCACGCATCACGCACGCATCGTTCACGCATCACGCACGCGTCGTGCACGCGTCACGCACGCAATGCGAGGGCGCGCGCGGCACGACTCGAACGCTGTCCCGTGAGCGCGGGAGCGATCGAGTCAGTCGTGCCGCGCCGGGCCGCGCGGCGCGCTCGGGAGGGAGCCACCCGGAAGGAGACACACATGTATTTGGTCACGGGTGCCACAGGGAACGTCGGCAAGGAAGTCGTCGAGGAGCTCCTCGACGCGGGCGAGGCGGTCCGCGTCTTCACGCGCGATGAGCGCAAAGTGGCCCGCTGGGGCGACAAGGTCGAGAAGGCCGTCGGAGACCTCGCGCGACAGGACACGATCGCGCCGGCGCTCCAGGGCGTCCGGGCGGCGTTCCTGCTGCCGGTGGGCGGCGCGGAGGGCATCGATCACGTCCGCCACTTCCTCGCGGCGGCGCAGGCGAGCGGCGCGCCCCGCGTCGTCCTCCTGTCGAGCTTCAGCGCCGGCGCGCCGACGGTGCAGCTCGCAAAGCACCACGCCGAGCGGGAGCACCTCGTCAGGGCATCCGGGCTCCCGTGGACGTTCGTCCGGCCCGGCACCTTCATGTCCAACACCTTCCAGTGGGCCCGGTCGATCAAGGCGGATCGCGTCGTCTATAACCCTCACGGGGACGGCAAGACAGCGCCCGTCGCCCCGCGCGACATCGCCGCTGTGGCCGCGCGCGCGATGGTCACGGGAGACTTCCTGGGACAGGCGCTCGAGGTGACCGGCCCCGAGCTCCTCAGCACGCCGGACCAGGTGGAGATCCTCGCGCGCGTCCTCGACACGCCGCTCCGGCGCGTGGACGTCTCGGTCGAGGCAGCCAAGCGGCGGATGATCGAGGCCGGCATGCCCCCGCCGTTCGCCGCCGCCCTCGGCGAGCTGATCGAGCGCATCCGCGCGGGGAACGGCGCCGCGCAGACCGACACGGTCGAGCGCGTGACCGGGCGCAAGCCGGCGACCTTCGAGGCCTGGGCGCGCGAGCACGCGCGGGCGTGGACGGGGGACTGACGCCGCCGCGGGCGGGCCGGGCTCAGCCCCGCTGGGCGTTCTTGCGGTCCGGGCTCAGCCCTGGTGGGCGTTCTTGTAGAGCCGAAGGCTGTTGCGGATGGCCATGGTCACCGTCATGGGCCCCACGCGCGGCACGAACACCTTGGCCTTGCTCTGGATATCGTCGCTGAAGTTCTTGAAGGTCGAGAAGTTGATGCAGAGGGCGCCCTCGCGGATCTCGGAGGCCTGCACGTGAGGAAAGCTCCGCGAGGGCACGCCGGTCACCACGATGTCCGCCTGCCGCAGCGCGCTCGCCCGGTCCACCGTCGTCTCGTGCACCTCGTGCGTGTCGCCGGACGGGCTGGGGACGAAGAGCAGCGGTCCGTCGATGTCGAACGAGGTCACGTGGGCTCCGTCGTGCGCCATCATGCTCGCGAGCGGCCTCCCGACCACCTCGCTGCGGTTGAAGATGCAAACGCTCCGGCCCGCGAGCGGCCGCTCGCCCCCGCCGAAGAAGCCGGCCGCCTCGACCAGCTTGAGGATCGCGAGCGGCGTGCAGGGCAGGATCGCCTTCTTCGTCCTCGCCTCGTCCAGGAAGCGCTGGTTGCCATACAGGCAACGTGCCCAGAACGTGTGGAGCCCCTCGATGTCCTTGGACGGATCGACGCTGTCCCGCAGGTACACGTCCTGCTCCGTGCCGAAGATCGGGTAATACACCATGATCCCGTGCACGCCCGGATCCGCGTTCGCCGAGCCGATGGCGGCCTCGGCGCTGAGCCGCGTGGCGTGGCGGATCTCGAAGCGGACCCCCACGTCCTCGCACGCCTTGCGCGTGTACTCCGCGTACGTGTACGAGGGGCCGTGATCCGCCGCGAGCACGCCGACGAGGAACAGGGGCTCAGGCAGGGCGGCGAGCTCCTCCCGGACCTCGCGGCGGAACTGCTCCGCCACGACATTTGGATCGATGACGCTGGCCGTGCGAGCATCCGGGCTCGGCGGCTTGTGGTGCGGGTCCATCCTGGGGGCGGAGACGAGCACGCGCCAGCATCGCTGTCAAGTTTCCGGCCGCCGCGCGCGCGTCACGCTGCGTCACCTCGCCCACCTCGCGCCGCGCCATCGCGTCATCGCGTCATCGGTAGAGTCCACGCGCGACGACTCGGACGTTCCATGGCGCGGAGTTCACCGGAGCGCCGTGTCGCGACTCGCCATCTGACTCAGCGTGACGGGTGCCGCCGCTCCGCGCCGGCCGCCGCGCCCGCGGCGACGGGCTCTGCAGCGCGGTTGTCGGTCGCCTCGCCGGCGGGGCCGCTGGTGCCGGGCACGTTGAGGACCATGCCCCCCTTGTCGCGCAGCTCGTCGACGAAGTCCGCGCCGAACACCTCCTCGGGCGTGTCGCCGTCGAGCCCGCCCATGCCCGAGAGCCCCTCGAGGTCGGCGAGGTTCCCGTCACGGCGCCTCGGCAGGGGGCGCGCCTGCAGCACGTCGTCCCGCGTCACCGTCAGCGCCACGACGTCCTCGCGCATGACGCTGATCCAGGAGGCGGGGAAGTCGGCCTCGGCGCCCGCGGGGCCGCGCACCCGGAGCCGCGAGATGTCGTTGCCGGGGTCGTTCGCGCCCACGCCGATGAGCTGCGCCTCGGCCTCGTCGGCGGTCATCACCCGCGTCTCGGGGCCGAGCTCGACCGTATCGTCGGTGACCCCCAGCGCCTCCTCCAGCTCCTGCCTGCGCTCGGGCGGCTGCGGCACCAGCGAGGTGTCGACGCGCCCCGCCGGCTGCGCCGTCGTCCGCCCCTCGTAATACCGGGGCATCGCCAGGAGCTCGTCTCGCCCCTGCCGCAGCTGGAGGCGCCCCCCGGCCGTGCCCTGCACGAGGTCCATCGAGACAAGCAGCTCTTCGCTCGCCAGCGGTGAACGGAGCACCACGTGGGTCACCACGCCGCGCTCCCGGTCGACCAGGACCCGGTCGAGCACGCCCGCATCGAGGCCGCCCTCGGCGGTCACGGGCATCTCGAAGTCGATCTGCATGATTCCTCCTCAGACCAAGAGCCTCGTGCTCGATCGAGAGCCTGAGACGGGCAGGCGTCGATGTCCAGTGGAGGGCCGGCGAACTTCATGGCCCGGCGCAGCGCGCGTCGTCGGCGCGGGGCGGCACGCCGTCTGCCTGGCAGATGCGTCCCCAACGCGCCTCGAACGGGGCGCCGGTGAGCGCGGATGCGCGAGCCTGGCGACCTCATCCTGGAGACGAGGCGCCGCGCGACCTTGCCGCGCGCTCCTCGGTCATCGAAGCTCGCCGGTGCGCGAAGACTCACCGGTGATGCGAGTCGGCGTGAGCCCATGACCGCGAGTCGGCGTGGATGTGTTGGCGTCAAACCCACAAACCCACGCGCGGTGCCTCTTGCATTCACCAGAGGCTTCCATTGTCAGCCTGGAACGCCCGACAGTGGAAGGAGACAACCACAGAGGGCACAGAGGCACAGAGAAGAAGAGGAGAAATGGCTCTTTTCTTTCTCTCTCCTCTGTGTCCTCTGTGCCTCTGTGGTTAAAATCTCTCTTCGAATGCTTGGCCCGCACGCTGACGGTATCGTCGCTGATGGCGACAGATCGTCCGGGAGTGTTGGGTGTCAGTGCTGGACCGCCCGCTGCCGTGCCTGAGGGGCACTCTCTTTCCATCTGCCGGGGGCCTGCGATCAGCTTCACGTGAGCTGGGACGGCTCGATGTCACGGGCGCAGCCGGGGAGGGCGATCCTCCTCGCCCCGCGGACCCGGGACAGCTCCGGAACGAGCTCCGCCCCGGCGCGCCGTGCCCCCGGAGAACCGCGCCGGACCGCCAGGTGAGCCAGATCCCGGGCACACCGTGGCACACTCCCGTACCCTGCGCGCGATATTCCCGCGGATTTGCTGCTATCGGTCGCTGGTACGCCTGATGCAACCTACGCGCCGGCCGCTGGATGTGTGCCAGGGCCTTCGGGAGGACTGGACTTATGCGCGTACGCTTCGATGCTCTCCGCCGACGCTGGAGCTCCCCTCACGTGCTGGCCGCGCTGGCGCTCGCGGGCGCGTTCTCGGGGGCTTGCTCTTCCGATGAGGCACCGCCGAAGACGTTTGGCCGCCCCGATCAGCCGAAGAACGGCATGATCGAGGTCGACGAAGCCAAGCTGCGGGGCGTGATCGAGGAGGGCGACCTGCGCCTCCAGATCCCGGTGCGCAACCTGACCGCCGGGGCGACCCGCGGCCACCTGCGCGTCACGCTCGTCGATATCGACGCGGACAAGGAACAAGGCACGACCGAGGTCGACATCGAGGTCCCGAGCGCGGCCGGGGCGACCGCGGAGGCCCGCCTGAAGGCGCCGTCCGTGAGCGCGCAGCCGAACCTCGCGCGGTACCTCGTCCGCATCGACGACGGGTCTGAGGAGGGGCTGGTCGTGACGCGGAGCCTGCTCCGGGTGATCCCGCCCTACGACGTGCAGCTCGAGGGGCCGGCGCGCGTCGTGCGCGGGCGCCCCGCGAGCTACCGCGTGCGCGCGACCGACCCCTTCACCTACCAGGGGATGGCCGGCGTGGACGTCGAGCTCTCGGTGGGCGAGGGGGACGCGGCGCGGCAGCTCCGCGGGACGACGGACGCGCTGGGAGCGGCGGTGTTCGAGGTGGAGCCCGGCGCGCTCGGCGAGCACCCGGTCTCGGCGCAGGCAGACGGCTTCGGGGTGAGGGCGGTCATCGACGAGCACGTCACCGTCGAGGGGCCAGGACCGAAGCTGCTCCTCACCACCGACAAGCCCCTGTACAAGCCCGGTCAGACAATCCACCTCCGCGCGCTCGCGCTCGAGCGGGGCAACAACGCGCCGCTCGTCCGCGAGTCGATCACGTTCGAGGTGGAGGACGGCAAGGGCAACAAGATCTTCAAGAAGCCCGTCGTGACCGACGCGTTCGGCGTCGCCGCGACGACGTTCCAGATCGGCTCCATCGTGAACGTCGGCGAGTTCAAGGTGCGCCTCGTCAGCGGCGAGGTGACGACGGAGAAGACGGTCAGCGTGGGTCAGTACGCGCTGCCGCGGTTCGAGGTCGCCGTGAAGACCGACAGGCCCTGGTACAGCGCGGGCGACACGGTGGTGGGCACCATCGACGCGCGCTACTTCTTCGGCAAGACGGTCGCCCGCGGCAGCGTGACCATCGAGGCCGCGTCGCTGGACGTCGGCCAGACGACGTTCCAGCGCATCGTGGGCGAGCTCAACGCCGAGGGGCACTACGGGTTCAGCGTGGCGCTGCCGCCGAGCCTCGCGGGCCTGCCGCTGGAGCAGGGCGACGCGGCCGTGACGCTCACGGTCACCGTCGCGGACACGGCAGGCCAGCAGGTCACCAAGGCCATCCCGGTGAAGGTCGCCGCGGACGTGGCCTCCATCGTGCTCGTGCCCGAGGCGCGCGAGCTCGTCCCCGGGGTGCCCAACACCCTGCTTCTCTTCGTCACCGACCCGCTCGGGGCGCCCATCCCCGACACGGAGGCGGTCATCGAGGCGCCGGACGGCTCGCGGCTCACCGCGCGCACCGACGCCTTCGGCCAGGCGGCGGTGACGTTCACCCCGCCGGCCGGCCCGGCGGTCGACGAACCCTCCGGCGAGCCGGCCGGCTCGTCGGACGGTACTTTCAAGGTCCGGGCCAAGGTGGGCGACCGGACCGTGACGCAGTCGTTCTCGTTCGCGGCCCAGGCGGGCGGCGAGCACCTGATCGTGCGCACCGACCGCGCCGTGTACGAGACGGGCGAGACGATCGAGGTCTCCATCGAGTCGAGCGAGGAGGCGGGCAGCGTCTACGTCGACTGGCTGAACGACGGTCAGGCCGTCGACATGCGATCGCTCGAGCTCGAGGGCGGGCGCGCGCGCTTCAGCATGCCCGTCGACGCCGGCCTGCTCGGCAACAACCGGGTCGAGGCGTACATCGTCGACGACGACGGCAACCTGGTCCGCTCGGGCCGCACCGTCTTCGCGCGCGGGGACAGCGCGCTCAGCATCAAGGTCGACGCCGACAAGCCGCTGTACGCGCCGGGCGAGACGGCGACGCTGCGGCTCTCGGTCAAGGACGACGCCGGCAACCCGAAGGTCGCCGCGGTCGGCGTCCAGGTGGTCGACCAGGCCGTCTTCGCGCTGGTCGACGCCCAGCCCGGGCTGCTCCGCACCTACTTCGAGCTGGAGGACGAGTTCGCGAAGCCGAGCTACGAGATCCACGGCCCGCAAGCGAACCTCCAGAACCTGCTGTTCAGCGCGACGGCGAGCGAGGACCCCGAGCAGGCCGAGGCCGCGCAGCGCACGACCCAGGCCTCGCTCGCCGCGCTCGCCGGCGGCTCGGTCACCGGCCTCCAGGCGCGCACGTGGCCTGACGTGCTGGCGAAGGTGCAGACAGAGCTCGCGTCGTTCCACGGGCGGCAGAAGGACGCGCTCAATCCCTGGCTCGCGGAGGCCACCGCGGGCGCCGCGCAGGAGCTCAAGGCGCTCGGCTGCGAGCCGGCCCAGTACTTCTGCAGCACGCCGGAGGGCATGTACACCGAGCTGCTCGCGCAGCGGACGACCGAGCGCTTCAAGGCGTATGACGTGTGGGGCAACGCGTACGAGGTGGTCGGCGGCCAGGGCGGGTTCTCGCTGCGATCGTCGGGGCCCGACGAGGTGGCGCAGACCCAGGACGACGCGTCGATCGCGTTCTCGTTCGACGACCTCGGGATCGTCGTGCCGGTGCAGGACTGGGCGGCGGGAGGCGATCCCGCCGAGGGCGACGGCTGGGGCGCGACCGGGGCGGGCAACGGCTGGGACACGGGCGCGGCCACGGCCGGGGCGGGCGGCGCCTCCGGCGGGGGTACCGGCAGCGGCGGCGGCGACGGCGGGCCGCGCGTCCGGCGCGAGTTCCCGGAGACCCTGTACGTCAACCCGAGCGTGATCACGAGCTCCGACGGCACGGCGACCCTGAGCATCCCGCTCGCGGACAGCATCACCGAGTGGCGGCTCTCGGCGCTCGCGAACTCGGCCGACGGCAAGCTCGGCGGCGTGCAGAGCGGCTTCAAGGTGTTCCAGGACTTCTTCGTCGACGTGAGCTTCCCGGCGACGCTCACGCGCGGGGATGAGGTCGAGTTCCCGATCGCGGTCTACAACTACCTGGAGACGCCGCAGACGGTCGATCTCACCCTCGATCCGGGGAGCTGGTACACGCCGCTCGGCGCGACGTCCACGCAGGTGTCCCTCGCCCCGGGCGAGGTGCGCGGCGTCCGCTTCCCGGTGCGCGTCGACACCGTGGGCGTCAACTCGCTCACGGTCACGGCGCGGGGCACCGAGGGCGCCGACGCCGTGGCCCGCACCGTGCGCGTGGTCCCGGACGGCAAGCCGTTCGCCGACAGCCAGTCGGGCATGCTCGAGACGGGCGCCGTGAGCCACGCGCTCTCGTTCCCCGAGGGCGCCGTCGTCGGCTCGAACCAGCTCTACGTCGAGATCTACCCCGCGTTCCTGTCGCAGGTCGTGAGCGGCATGGACAGCATGCTCCAGGTCCCTTCGGGGTGCTTCGAGCAGACCACCTCGACGACCTGGCCCAACGTGCTCGTGACGCAGTACATGAAGCAGACGGGCCAGATCACCCCGGAGATCCAGATGAAGGCCGAGTCGCTGATCTCGGCGGGGTACCAGCGCCTGCTCACGTTCGAGCACCCCGGCGGCGGCTTCTCCTGGTTCGGCGAGCAGGACGGGCACCCGTACCTGTCGGTCACCGCGTTCGGCGTCATGGAGTTCGCCGACATGATCAAGGTGCACGCCGTGGACCCGGCGATGCTCGCCCGGACCATCGCCTGGCTCGCCGGGCAGCAGAAGGCGGACGGCACGTGGGAGGGCGATCAGACGGAGTTCTTCAGCTTCCACACGGGCACGCTCCGCAACAGCGCCTTCGTGCTCTGGGCGCTCGCGAGCGCCGGGTACACGGGGCCGCAGATCTCGGCGGGGCTCGGCTACCTGGCCGGGGCGGTGCAGCCGGCCACCGACGACCTGTACACGCTGGCGATCGTGGCCAACGCCCTCGCCGTCGCCGACCCCTCGAGCGCGCTGGCGGACCGGGTGCTCGACGCCCTCGACGACCGGAAGACGGCGGAAGGGGACGCGTTCTACTGGGACGACGGCGGCACGCAGACGTCGTTCTACGAGTACGGCGACGACGCGAAGGTCACGACCACCGCGCTCGCGGCGCACGCGCTGCTCTCGGCGGGCGCGCACCGGGCGAGCGCCGACGGCGGCGTGAAGTTCCTGACGCAGTCGAAGGACCCGAACGGCAACTTCGGCTCCACGCAGGCGACGATCTGGAGCCTGCGCACCCTGCTCCTCGCCGCGAGCAAGGGGACCGAGGGCGCCACGGGGTCGCTGACGGTCGAGGTCGACGGCGAGGCGACGAGCACCGTCTCCCTGCGCGAGGACCAGTCCGACGTCATGACGACGCTCGACCTCACGCACCTCGCGACCACCGGGGCGCACGAGGTCACGCTGTCCTTCGCGGGGGAGGGGAAGCTCAGCTACAACGTGGTGAGCCGCCACAACGTGCCGTGGAGCGCGGTGCCGAGCGACGGGGGCGGGCCGCTCAAGGTCAGCGTGAGCTACGACAAGACGCAGCTCTACGTGGACGACATCGTGACGGCGTCGCTCGACGTCCGGAACACGACCGACGCGGCGCAGAACATGGTCCTCGTGACCGTCGGGCTCCCGCCGGGCTTCCAGCTCCTGACCGAGGATCTCCAGGCGTACATGGCCGCGGGCCAGCTCTCGAGGTTCGAGATCACCGGCAAGCAGCTCATCCTCTACGTGACGGAGATCCCCGCGGGCGGCGCGGCCGCCTTCCAGTACCGGCTGCAGGCGACCATGCCGGTGAAGGCCGAGGACGGCGGCGCCGAGGTGCACCCGTACTACCAGCCGGAGCAGCAGAGCTTCTCCGGGGCGCAGACCCTGCAGGTCCTCGGGGAGTGAGCGCCGTTGCCGGGGGTTGCGCGGGCGTCGTACACTCGCGCAACCTTCGGACGGCATGACGGAGCGAGATCCTCGTCGACAGTCAGCTTCTCCGGCGCGCGTCGAGCTGCCGCCCGCCGCGGCCGAGGTCGCGACCGAGCTGGACGCCGCCGAGGGCGCGCCCGGCGAGCGGGCGGCGCCGGGCCAGGCGTCCCTGATCGTCCGCGCCGGCGACGGCGCGGCGCGGGTGATCGACATGGCCGACGGCGACGTCGTCGCGATCGGCCGCGCGCCGGAGTCCGCCGTGTGCGTCGACGACCCCCGCGTGTCGCGCAACCACGCGCGCGTCGCGCGGCGCGGCGACGCCCTCGAGCTCGCCGACCTCGGGAGCCGCAACGGCACCTCGGTGAACGGCGCCGTCGTGCGCGGGGCCGAGCGGGCCCTCGCCGGCGGCGACGTGATCCGCGTCGGCCCGGCCGAGATCGTCGTCGCGATCGCCGCGGCGGCGCCCGTCAACGCGGCGCCGCCCGGGGCCGCGGCGGTGGAGCTGGAGGGCCCCTCGTCCGGTCAGGGCGCCGGCTTCGTCGTCGCGGACGAGGCGATGGTGAAGGTCTTCCAGGTGGTGCAGCGCCTGGCGCGCGCCCAGACCACGGTGCTCGTCCTCGGCGAGACGGGGTCGGGGAAGGAGGTCGTCTCCGAGCAGATCCACCGCGCGAGCCCGCGCGCCGGGGGGCCGTTCGTGCGGCTCAGCTGCGCGGCGCTGCCCGAGACGCTGCTCGAGAGCGAGCTCTTCGGCCACGAGAAGGCCGCGTTCACCGGGGCGGACCGCCGCAAGATCGGCTACTTCGAGGCGGCGCAGGGCGGCACGCTGCTGCTCGACGAGATCGGCGAGCTCCCCCTCGCCATGCAGGCCAAGCTGCTGCGCGTGCTCGAGAGCCGGCGCATGGCCCGGATCGGCGGCACGCAGGAGATCGAGCTCGACGTGCGCGTCGTGTGCGCCACGCACAGGGA
This sequence comes from Sorangium sp. So ce1153, assembly GCF_051521595.1. Taxonomy (NCBI): domain Bacteria; kingdom Pseudomonadati; phylum Myxococcota; order Polyangiales; family Polyangiaceae; genus Sorangium; species Sorangium sp. So ce1153. Next base: position 7,046,417 of record NZ_CP150361.1, on the reverse strand, counting down.
TCTGCAGGCCGAGGTGGCGGCCGGGAGGTTCCGGCAGGATCTCTATTATCGCATCAGCACGTTCGTCCTCCGCGTCCCGCCGCTCCGCGAGCGGCGCGCCGAGATCGCGCTGCTCGCGCACCGCTTCGCGCGCCAGGTCGCCGAGCGCATGGGGGAGCGGGCGCCGCGGTTCGCGCCAGCCGCGATGCAGGTGCTCGAGGCGCACGCGTGGCCCGGCAACCTGCGCGAGCTGCGCAACGCGGTCGAGCACGCCGTCGTGCTGGCCGACGCCGGCGTCGTCGAGGTCGAGCACCTGCCGGCCTCCGTGGTCGAGGGCGGCGCGGCGCCGGCGAGCGTGGGCGCGCCGGCGAGCGTGGGCGCGCCGGCGAGCGTGGGCGCGCCGGCGAGCGTGGGCGCGCCGGCCAGCGCGGGCGCGCCGGCCAGCGCGGGCGCGCCGGCGGAGGCCGGGCCGATGCCCGCGCGCCTCGCGGAGCTGGAGAAGAAGAGCATCGAGGACGCGCTCGCCGCCGAGGGGAACAACCAGACGCGCGCGGCGAAGCGGCTCGGCATCTCCCGGCGCGCGCTGCTCTACAAGCTGGACAAGTACAACATCCGGCGCTGAGCGCTGGCCCTGCGCCCCGCGATCCTCGTCGCGTGCCTCGAAGCGGGGCTCGACGCGCGCTCTCTCTCGCTCACGACCGCCGTGGCCATCGCCCTCGAGGACCCCGGCGCGCCGGGAGCGCCGGCCTACGGCGGGAACTCGTCGAACCGAGGATACGAGTCCGTGATCTGATGCCAGGCCGCCTTCGAGGCGACGTGGATGTGATGATCAGGCCGCTTCGCCGGCACGCCGTCGAGCGCGCCGAGCTGCACGTGGGCGAACGCCTGCCCGCGGACCGCGTCGTACAGGGGCGAACAGCACTGCTTGCAGAGGCAGCGGTAGCCGTCCTCGCTCTCCCCGAGCCGCAGGAGCAGCTCGCTGCCCGCCGTGACGCGGACCTTGTCGATCTCGATCCCGCCGATGGCGGCGCAGGCGGCGCCGGTGCGCCGCCGGCACCTCGAGCAATGACAGTAGAACGCGTAGCCGAACGCGTCGTCGACCTGGAACTGCACGGCACCGCAATAGCAACTCCCGTTCAGCATCGGGTGGTGGCCCAATTTGCCCCGGAGTGATTCACATGAAGGCGGGAAGGCAGGAAGATCATTGATCTTTTCTTCTCGCCTTCCCGCCTTCATGTTCAAATCCGGCCACCACCCAGCATCGCTCCTCCACCTCCGTCGAGCGCCGCTCCGGCTGCTGCGTCGTGAGCTCGAGGGCGCGCCTGTGCCGGCGCGGGCTCCCTCGGGTGGGCGCCGGCGTCCGCGTCACGCTGCGTCGCCGAAGTTGCGCGCGATCACCGGGGCGACGCTCGGGTGCGCCTCGGCGCGCTCGGCCGCGGCGATGGCGCGCGGCGCCACCTCGCGGATGCGATCCCGGCCCGGGCGCCAGCGCGAGATCATGGATGCATAGACGTCGAGCACGGTCATCTGCTCGCCGAGGAAGAACGGGCCCGCCCCGAAGCTCGCCTCGATCGCGCTCCAGCAGCCCAGCGTACGCTGCACGGTCGCCTCCTTGAGCTCGGCCTGCGCCGCCTTGCCCTTCACCCAGCGCTCGGGGAAGTCCCCCACCGTGTACATGGGATAGATCGCCGAGGGGAAGTAGACGAGCCGCCGCAGGAACGCCGCGCGCCGCGGATCGCCCGGGCGCGGCGCGAGCTCCGTGTCCGGGTGCCGCTCGAGCAGCCAGAGGAGAATGGCCACGCTCTCGGTCATCACCGTGCCGTCATCGAGCACGACCGTCGGCACCTGGAGCAGCGGGTTCAGCGCCCTCAGCTCCTCGACGGCTGGCCCGGGCTCCCAGGGCGCCACCTCGGTGAGCTTGAACTCCTCGCCGAGCAGCGCACAGACCGCCTCGATCACGGCCGAGCCGCACCCCTTGCACCCGTAGATCGTCAACATCGCTCGCGCACCTCCGTCCGGTGCGCCCCTCATAGCAGCGCCGCGGATGGCTGGGTAGCGCGGCGCTGCCCGCGTCCCGGCTCAGGGGCGCTGCCCGCGTCCCGGCTCAGGGGCGCTGCCCGGACGCCGCGCCGCCGCGCGCCCCGGCGGGAGCGCAGCGAGACGGAGAAGTCATCGCGTCTCCCGAGGTCGAGCCGGGCCCCGGTGAACAGGCCCGCTCGCGCGGGCTCGCGCCGCGCCGGACGCGGCGCGGCTGTCTCAGGGCTCGGCCCCCTCCAGCATGTGGCAATACTGGCACGAGAACTCGCCTGTCTGCGTCGTCGGATCGAACCTCGGGATCTGGAGCAGGTCGGCCATCTCGGGCACGACCTTGTCGAACATGAAGTTGGTCCACTCCTGCCGCTCCGGGTGCTCCGGGTCTCCCACCCACTCGAGGAAGCCCTCCTCGCTGCCGGGGAGCGGGGCGATGCCCGCGCTCGGCATCGCGTAGGTGCCGCTGGCAACGCCGTCGCCGTGGCACGTCTCGCAACTCATGCTCTCGAACTTCGGGTCGTACGCGACGAAGACCTCCTTCATCCGCGGCATGACCACGTCGGTCATGTATCCGGTGCGCTCCTCGAAGCTCATGTCCTGCCATGCGACCGGCTCCGGCTCTGGCCCCTGCTCCTGCTCGCCGTCGTCCGCCCCGCCGCACGCGGCGGCGAACAGGCACGCTGCCATCGAGATGCGCCGCAGGACCGCGGCGGTCCTCCTCGTCCGGCGCTCCGGGGGAGGCGAGCGATCGGGCTGCCCCGCCTCTGCCGTCGCGTCGTTGGTCGCCGGTCCCACGGTGTTCATGGATCGCATCGTCACGTCTCCTTCTGAGCTGCGCGTCCGGCGGTCCCGGCCGGACGAGCCCTGGTTCTACGGTCACGACGAACGAGGGGGCGCGGGATCGACACGGGGGGCGATCTTTTTTTGCGTTGCGTCCAAGTGCTTGAAATGACTTGGCATTGGCGCCGTGCCTCCCGGCGGCCGCCGGGCACCCGGCGCCCCGGCGTGCACCGGGGAGCCCCGGCGGATCTGCGGGGGGGGCGGCCGGCGCTACCCGCTGCAGCAGCGGAATCCGATCGTGTAATCCGTGTCGTCGCGCTGCCGGACGTCGCGCGCGTCGCACCGGAGCTCGTCGAGCGAGCCGCCGCTGTCGAACGCCCCGCCGCGCGTCGCGCAGAGGTCGCCGGAGCCGGTGTCGCCGGAGCACGAGTCTTCCCACTCGCGGACGTTGCCGCTCATGTGCTGCAGGCCCAGATAGCCGCCCTCGCACGCCATGCTGGCCTCGTCGCCGACCGGCACCGTCGCGTCGCCGTCGCCGTTGCACTGCTGGGCGTCGAAATCGCCGGTGGAGTGGGCGAGCGCGCCGCCCTTGCTGCAGGCGTCGAACCACTCGCCCTGCGCCGCGCCGGCGTCGCCGTACGGCAGGGGGCCGCCGTGGAGCTTGCCGCAGAGGCGCTTGCCCAGGCTCTTGCAGAAGGCGCGCGCGTCGCACCAGTCGACGCAGGTGGCGGGGTACGGGTCGTCGGCGCGGCGGGTCGCGCACACCTCGGGGGCGCCGGGGCCGGAGTCGAAATCGAAGGTGCCGTTGAAGGAGCAGAACGGCTCCTGCGCCTCGACGTCCGGGTTCGTGGCGAGGAAGCGGCGGTAGGCGGCGTTCGAGACCTCGGTCTGGTCGATGCAGGACGTGCTCTCGACGGTCACCATGCCGGCGGGGCACTGGCAGACGCGCGCCGCGCACGAGGCGGTGGCGCAGTCGGCGTCGGCCTCGCAGGGCTGGCCGTACAGGCACGACGCGTCGCCGGCGCCGGGCTCGCAGGTGAGGCCGTCCAGCGGGCGCACCAGCGTGCACGCCGGGGCGAGGGCTGCGGCGAGGGCAGCCGCGGCGGCGATGTGGGCGGGCAGCCGGCGGCTCATCAGAAGGCCCCCTCGACGCCCGCGGAGGCGCCGGCGACGAGCGGACGGATCGCCGGCCGGAGCGCGCTCGCGCGGGCCGGCGGCGGCGTCGCGGCGGCCGGCCGGGTCAGGTAGAGCCACGCCGCGGCGCCCAGCGCGACGACGCCCACGCCGAGGCCGACGTCGGCCACCGCGTGCTGGACCCGGATGGCGCGCACGTCGTCGCCCGGGCAGCGCGGGGCGCACGTGGCGCGCAGATCGGCCTCGGCGTCCAGCGAGAGCGCGCCCACGACGGCGAACACGCCGAGCCCCACGACGCCGACGCCGCCGGCGGTCCACGCGAGCGGGGGGACCGCGGGCGGCGCGGCGGCAGCGAAGCGCGGGGGCGCGGAGGGCGGAGGCGCGGAGGGCGCGGCAGACGGAGGCGCGGCGGGCGCGGCAGGCGGACGGGGCGAGGGCGCGGAGGGCGCGGCAGACGGGGACGCGCCGGACGCGGCAGGCGGAGGCGCAGAGGGCGGAGGCGCGGCGGGCGGAGGCGCAGACGACGCGGCAGACGGAGACGCGCCGGGCGCGGCAGGCGGGCGGGGCGAGGGCGGCGCGCCGGCCGGAGGGGCGCCCAGGACCACCGTGATCGCCCGGTTCTTCTCGCCCTCGCGGATCAGCACGCGCTCCTCGACGGCGGGGCCTCCCGCGGGCTCATACCGGAAGGTGTGCGGGCCCGGGTCGACCGGCAGCGCCTTGCCGTCGAGCGCCGCGGCGAGGAGGCGCCCGTCCACGAGCACGCGCACGTCGAGCCGCTCTCGTCCGCCGGCTTCTCTTGCGGCGATCACCACGGAGGGCAGGCTCTTCTCGACCTCGGCGAGCCATGGCCCGCAGTCGGCCACGGCGGCCGCCGGGCACGTCGGCTGCGAGCAGGCGATGAGCGCCTCGCGCGCCGCGATGAGCTTTCCGTCGCGACGGAGGCCCTGGGCGCGCTCGTAGGCGGCAGCACACGCCCGCTTGCTGGGCTGGGCGCGGGCGTCGATGCCGGCGAGCGAGAGCGCGGCGGCGAGGCACAGGGCGAGCGCGGGCCGCGCGCGGGCGGGAGAGGCGTTCATCGGCTCACAGGCACTCCGGCTTGAGCCGGCGTATGCCAGCCTTGTCCACGGTGTAGGGTGGGGCGCAGCGCTGGGCGTCGGCGCGGGTCGCGCGCGGCGCGGGCGCAGGGGCGCGCGCACCCACGGCGGTGCGCGCCGGGCGCGGCGCGGGAGCCGCCGCGGGGGTACGCGGCGCGGGCGGGGCAGGGGCCGGTGTCGCGCCGGCGCCGGTGGAGGCGGTGGCGCCCGTCGAGGCGATGGCGCCCGTGGCGCTGGTCGCACCCGTCGCGCTCGTCATGGGCGGCGGGGCAGGGGCGGCCGTCGTGCTGGCCGCAGCCGTCGTGCTGGCCGCAGCGCTCGCCGCCGTCTCCTCGGCGGCACGGCCCTGCGTCGCGGCCGCGGGGATCGCGCTCGCCGCCTCGTCCGGCCCCGAGGGGCCGCGGCGCGACCAGTGCGCCGCGAGCGCGGCCGCGCCGCCGAGGAGCACCACGCCCAGCGCGACGAGCGGGCGCGCGCGCCTCGTCGCGGCGCGCGGCGCTTCATCTCTGGAGGCGAGCGCCACGGAGGTGTCGCTGGACGTCGCGTACCCCGCCTGCGGCGCCGTCGCGGTGGCCACCTGCTCGCGGACGACGGCCGGGATCTCCGGTGCGGTCTCCGCCAGCCCCTGCGCTGCCGGGCTCGGCGGCGCAGGCCCGCGTCCGCCGCGGTCGCCGTACGTGTCGCTGCGGTCGCTCGGGCCCGCCGCCGACGCGCTCTCGATCTCCGCGACGCGGGCCGCCCGCTGCGCCAGCGCGTGGCCGGCGAGGTCCTCCACCCACTCGCCCACCGCGCGCGGCGACGCGAGCGGGACGACCTCCTCGATGGCGATCGCGAGCTCGCGGGCCGTCGGGTAGCGGCCCTCCGCGTTGCGCTCCAGCGCCCGGAGGACGACCGCGTCGAGCGCCCCCGGCGCGTGCGGCGCAAGCGAGCTCGGCGGTGGGATGGGCTGCTCGAGCACGGCGGCGATCAGGGCGGCCTCGTCGCCGCCGTCGAAGAGCCGCTTGCCGGCGAGCGCCTCCCAGAGGACCACGCCCGCCGCGAAGACGTCGGTCCTCCGGGTCACGTCGCCGCACAGGATCTGCTCGGGGGCCATGTAGGCGAGCTTGCCCTTGAGCTGCCCGCCGCGGGTGATGCTGAGCCGCCCGCGCGCCTTGGCGATGCCGAAGTCGAGCAGCCGCGCCGTCCCGTCGACGCCGACGAGCACGTTCTCCGGCGAGATGTCGCGGTGCACGATGCCGAGCGGCTCGCCGGACTCGCTGCGCGCCTCGTGGGCCGCGTGCAGCCCGTGGAGCGCGCCGCACGCGACGCTGGCGACGATGGGCGGCGGCACCGGCGCGCCGCGCGCGCGCGCCGCCCGGAGCAGCCGCGCCAGCGACTCGCCCCGCACGTAGTCCATGACCAGGAACGCCTCGTCCGCGGCGATGAGGAGGTCGACCGTGGCGACCACGTTGGGGTGCTGGATGCGCGCGACGATGCGGGCCTCGTCGCGCAGGCTCTCGGCGATCTCGGGGGACTCGGCGAGCTGGGGGTGCAGCCGCTTGATGGCCACGGTGCGCGAGAACCCCGCCTCGCCGACCAGCCGGCCGAGGTGCACCGACGCCATCCCGCCGGAGGCGATCGGGCTGTAGATCAGATACCGGCCGATTCGCCTGGGCGGTGACGGCTCCGACGTCATGCCGGGGCGATGATACACGAGCCCGCGCGGCGCCGGGCACGAGGCCTCGATCGTCGGCCTCGCCGCGGGCAAGCAGCTCGCTGGCAAGGGGGGCAAGATGACGATCACGACGGAGCGGGCGGCCGAGGAGCCGGCGCCAGGCCCTTGATGAGCCCGCGGTCCGGGCGCGGCCGGACTGTCAGGCGGGGTGGGCCGCGCTCGGCTCGACGAAGCAGGCGCGGTACCCGTCGGGGTCGGTGACGAGGACCTCCCGTGTGTGCCACGGCTGGTCGCGCGGCCCGTCGACGGCGGCGCCGGCCGCCGCGGCGCGCGCGGCGATGGTCTCGATGCCGAGGTCGCCGGCGGCGCTGAAGCACAGGATCACCCCGAGGCCGCGCTGGCCGGCGAGCGAGACCCCGGGCGGCGTGGCGACGAGGAAGAGATCGGCGTAGCGCGCCCACCGCAGGTGGACGAACACCGGATCCTGGTGGACGCGGGCGAAGCCGAGGAGCTCGTAGAACGATGCCGAGCGCGCCGCGTCGGCCACGAGGAGCTTGACGTAGGCGGGCATCAGGTAGGGTTCGTCGCTGTGCATGGTCCCTGGGCGCCAAGGTGTGCTGCGCGCGGGGCCGGAAGGCAAGCCGCCAGCGCCGGGCGGGGACGGCGCCGTCTCGTCCTTCAGGTCCTCGGTGAGCCAGAGCCCGTCCCGCTGCACCGTCACTGGTCATGAAGAACTCGCGGCCGTCGTGGGGGGATCGACGAGAGCTGCGTGTCTGGCGTGCTCTGTTGTCATCGCCCCTTCGACTCCGACACACGAAGCGCGCGGAGGGGCTGTAACGGGGCATGTGGCGAGTCTGCTCATGAACGATTGTGTGAATGAATTGGGGGTGTCCTGGTAATGCACGAGGACTCCAGATGACGACGTGCGCGCGATGTGTCGATGTGTCCCTTGGCGCCGTGGTGTGGTATCGGCGGTCGGCATGCAGTTCCGCCTCGATCAGCTCAGCAAGAACATCCTCCGGGACTTCTTCGTGCTCGTGGGAGCAGCCGAGACCGAGGTGGAGGTGCCGGCCGGGGATGCACAGCGGATCGACGTCTGGCACGTGCCCGATCCGGAGCTGTTGCGTGCCCACCCCGAGATAGAGCCTGGCTTGCTCCGCTCCATGGCGGCGGAGGCGGGGATGGTGGAGGTCTTCAGCGCCGCGCCCGATACAGCCGAGTTCCACGATTGCCTGCGCAAGCGCTACCAGTGGCACCACACGCTCGAGCTGCGCACGGAGCGCCGGCTCGATCTGCCGTCGGCGTGGCTCTTGAGCGCCGGGCGCCCGGACGGGGTGCTCCGCGACTTCGGGTTCGTGCAGGACGCTGCTGGTCCGGAGGGGCTCTACGCGGCGCCGGCGCCGGGGTGGCGGATCCATGCCGTGGTGATCGCGGAGCTGCCGCGCGTCAGGAGCACGGTGCTGCTGCGGTTGCTGGGCTCGCCTCGCGTGCGGCGCGCGGCGCTGCGGGATCTGGCGGCGCTCCCCGAGGAAGCGTGGGAGCGCCGGGTGGCGCTGCCGTGGCTGGTTCGGTTAAGCTTCGAGGTGCCCGAGGAGCTCCTTCCAGGGCTGCCGTCCGAGGAGAGGGATTTCATCATGGAAACCCGCGAATGGTATGAGCAGTGGAACGCACGGAGGATGCAAGAGGCAAAAGAGGCGGAGGAGCGTGCCCAACAGCGCGGGCATGAGCGCGGGCGGCTGCAGATGGCGTCCCGGATCTGCGCGAACCGGCTCGGCCGGCCGCTGACCGAGGCGGAGACCGCCGCGCTGGCGGAGCGGCTCGAGCGGCTGCACGAGGACCGAGTAAGTGAAGTGGTCCTCTCGTTCTCGGTTGAAGCGCTGGGGGGCTGGCTCGCCGATCCGAACGCGACGTAACGCGGCGGTGCCCCGCCAGGACAGGAGATCCCGGCGTTCGCGGCCTACGGCGCGGCCGTCGCCGCGGGCTCCGCAACGCAGCGGATCCCGAGGAAGCCGCAGCGGTACGTCACCTCGAACCCCCCCGGCCGCGCCGTCCTGACGAGCGGCGGGATGCCGTCGCGCCAGCTGCCGCCGCGGGCGACACGCATCTTGCCATTGCCGTCGTTGGCGCTGGTCGTCCACTCGAAGACGTTGCCGGCCATGTCCTGGATGCCCTGCGGGTTCGCGCCCGCGGGGAAGCTCCCCACGTCGCACGCGGTCTTGCGCACGGCGCCGCCGCCCGACCAGCAGAGCTGATCCTTCGGGGCCTCGGCGCCCCACGGGTACGGCCGCGCCTCCTCGCCGCCGCGGGCCGCCCACTCCCACTCGTCGTCGCGCGGCAGCCGCTTGCCCTGCGCGGCGCAGTAGGCCTCCGCCTGCGCGAAGTCGACGCAGACCATCGGCTGCTTCTCCTTGCCGGCCACGCCGTAGGTCGACGCCTCCTTGGCGCAATTCGCCAATGTATCCGTACACTTACCTGTCTTGACGCACGCGGCGTAGGCCTCGGCGGTGACCTCGGTCGTGTCCATGCAGAGGTCGCCCACGGTGGCCTTCACCTTGAGCGGGCCCATCACGAAGCTGCCGCCGGGCACCCGCGCCATGCCGTCGGGACAGCCAGCCGAGGGCTTCGCCGGCGCGGCGGAGGCGGCGGCCGGCTCCACGCCGGCCTGCGCGGCGCTCGGATCCGCGCCGGCCGGCCCTGGCGTCGCGGCCGCCGCTGGCTGAGGCGGCGCCGGGGCGGTCGGCGCGCCGCCAGCGGTGTCCCCCGGCGCGGCCTGCGGCGCGGGCGCCGGCCCGGCGGGCGGGGAGCCGTCGGGCGCCGCGGGAGAGGCGCCGCACGCGGCGGCGAGGGCGCCGCACGCGGCGGCAGCGAGGAACAGCGAGGAGGTGGCGAAGGGCGGGGTGTGGGATCGCATGGTGTCTAGGAGGCGGTCACGGTCGGCGCCGGCTCGTCGTCGAGCCATTGCTCCTGGACGACGATCGCCGGTAACAGGGTGAACGGCCCGTCGTAGCCCGGGCCGAAGGTCAGGATCTGGATCACCCGCCGGTCGCCGCGGCGGATCGGGAACATCACCTCGCCCCCGCGGGGGAGCTCGCTGCCGCCGCGGGGCGGATCGATCCAGAAGGCCACGCCCTCGGTCTTCCCGCCGAGCAGCGAGATGGCCGAGACGGTGAGCTCGGGGCAGCGGATGCGCAGCCACTCCCTCGTCCGGTACGCGCGGCAGCCCGCGGCCGCGGGGCCGGTGCGGGAGAGGCGGACGCGCGGCGCGGCCTTCCACTCGGCGGCCGTGGGCTGCTTCGACGGCTCGGCCGGGAAGGGCTCGGCGTCGAGGGGCCGCTCCTCGACGGCCTCGGGCGCGGTGGCCGGAGGCTTGCCGGGCGCGCCGGTGGCGGCGGCCTTGGCCTGCGCGCCGGGCGCGCCGGTGGCGGCGGCCCCGGGCGCATCCTTGGGCTGCGCGCCGGGCGCCGCGGCCAGGGCGCCGACCGTACCGGCGGCCATCAGGGCGAACAGCGCGACGCGCGGCCTCATAGCGTCTCCAGGAAGGCCACGAGCGCCGCCCGGTCCTCGGGCGACAGGTGGCTCGTCTTGCCCATCCAGTCGGCGTTCTGCTCGATGAGCTCCGCCAGCGTGCCGGCGCGCCCGTCGTGAAGGTACGGCGGCCGCCCTCCCACGAAGCGCAGCGAGGGCGTCTTGTACTCGGGGCGCGGATCCGCGTCGTAGCCCGGAGGCGGCGGCCGCTTCGGCATCGGGTACGCCGTGCGATCCGTGTAATCGCTCGCGGGCACGTGGCAGCGGGAGCACTTCGCCTCGTCGCTGTGGAAGATCTCCTGGCCGCGCTTCACCCGCTCGTCGGCCGCCCCCTCGGCGCGCGGCGGCGTCACCAGGCCGCGCCGGATGAACATCGTGAGGTAGGTGGCCCGGGCCGCGAGCCCGGCCGGCGTGTGGTCGATCGGCAGCCCACCCCAGCGGTGCAGCCCCATGCCCGCCTGGAGCCTCTCGAGCAGATCCTCGTTCTCGCCGTGCCAGCCGTAGGGCCCGGCCGCGCCCACGTTGCCGGCGAGCATCGGGGTGCGCCGCGGGTAGCCCTTCCGCTTCGCTACCTCGGGGATGTTCTCCGGCCTGCCGACGAAGTTCGCGTGCTCGCCGTCGGCGGTGCTGAAGGTCGCCTCGCGCCAGACGTGCCCGTCGTCCCGCCCCTCGGGGTGGCACCCCGCGCAGCCGAGGTTGCCGCTCACCGTGGCGTCGAGCGCGCTGTAAAAGAGCCGGCGCCCCTTCGCGACCTCGGGGCCGAGCGGGTCGTCCGCGAGGTGTACGAGCGCCGCCGGCCCCTCCGCGGGCGCGGCGCCCGCCGGGAGCGCCGCCGCCGGGCCCGCGACCGGATCCTGCAGCCGGATCGCCGCCACGTCCCCCGTCGCGCGGCAGAACACCCACGCCGTTGCCTCGTCCGCGGACAGCGCCAGGCCCGTCGGCGCGCCGCACGTGCCCGCCACGCGGATGTGCGGGTCGTAGCGGCCGCCGACCGGGTAGCTCTTCACGATCGCGAGCGTCGGATCCACGGCGGTCGCGTCCACCTCGAGCACGAGGTCGTCGCCCTCGCCCGCGACGAGCAGCGTGCGCGCGCGCTTGCGGTAGGCCACGGCGCGCGGCTGGGTGACGGGCGTGACGCTCGCGCCCGGCAGGGTGATGACGCTCTCCGGCGTGATCACCTGCTCCGCGAACGCCGACCTGAGCACCGGCAGGTTGCCGTGGTGCGGCGGGGCGAGCGGCTCGTCGCGGCCGGTGAGCAGCACGTCCACCGTCGCGGCGCCGAACCACGCGGCGTGGCCCATGGCGCCGAGCGCGTGCCGCGCCGCGAACAGGCGCCGCCCGTCCTCCGACAGCGCCAGCGCGTAGCCCAGCGACGCGGCGAGCCGCTCACCGGACGGGGCGCGCAGCGGCGCGGCGGGCAGCGCGACGCGCCGGACCCGCGGCGCCCCGCCGAGATCGTCGATCCGGGTGACGTCCGCGCCGACGAGGTGGCTCACGTACGCGGCGCTGCCGTCGGGCAGCACGGCGACGCCCCGCGGCTCGCGCGCCACATCCACGGTCCACCTCGTCTTCCCGGCCTCGAGGTCCACGGCCGAGACCTTGTGCGTCCACGCCGAGGTCACGATCGCCGTCTTCTCGTCGGGCGTGACCGCGATGCCCCACGCGTCCGCGGGCAGCGGGACGCGGCCGAGCTCGACGAGGCCGGCCGCCGCGTCCGGCCGCAGGATGAGCAGGAGCCCCGGGTCGCGCACCGTGGCGAGCACCCGCCCGTCCAGCGCCAGCACCTGCGCGGGCCTGCCCGGCGTGGGCACGCCTGCGCCGGGCCGCGCGGGGTCGAGCGGCAGCGGCACGACGCGCAGCACGCCGTGATCCTCGTCGGCCACGTAGAGCGCTTCTTCGCGCGCCGCGCGGGCGAGGGCGCCGCCCTCGCGGACCGGCGCGCGCAGGGCCGCGGCCGCGGCCGGGGGCAGGGGAGCGGCCGGCGCGCCCGCGCCGCCATCCGAGGCGGCCGCGCTGCCGGCGGGGCCAGCGCCCGCGTCCGCGCCGGGCGCCGGGCCGCTGGAGCAGGCGCTCGCAGCGAGCGCGAGGAGTGCGGCGAGAGAGCGTGTCGCGGCGTGGAGCAAAGGGATCGCCGGATCTTCGCGCGCCCCCGCGCCCCAGGTCAACGGGCGCGGAGGGGCCGCCACGCGCCGTTTGATCCGTGCGCGCGAACGAACTATCTCGGCGTGTTCATGACGACAGCATCCCTGGCGGGCCACGGCGGCCCGGGCGGCGCGCAGACACCTCGGTTCATGGAGGTGAACGGAGCCCGCCTCGCCTGTGTGGAGCAAGGACAGGGCACCCCGGTGGTGTTCCTGCACGGGGCGGTCTCGGACCACCGCATGTGGGATCGGCATCGCGCCATCGTGGGAGAGCGGCACCGGGCCATCGCCTACAGCCAGCGCTATTTCGGGACCGGCGAGTGGGGCTCCAGCTGGCCCCCGTTCGGCGTGCAGACGCACACGGACGACCTCGTCGCGTTCCTTCGCGGCCTCGGCGCGGGCCCCGCGCACGTGGTCGCGTGGTCGTACGCCGGCCATGTGGTCCTGAGCGCCGCGCTGACCCATCCCGAGCTGATCCGCAGCGCTTTCATCTACGAGCCGGGGGTTCCCTCGTACGTGACCGATCCCGCCGAGCTGAGCGCGCTGAGGGACGACATGAACGCCATGTTCGGCCCCATCTTCGGGGCGGTCCAGCGCGGTGACAGCGAGGAGGCCGTGAGGCTCCTGCTCGACCGGTCGGGCCAGCGCGAGGGGTATTTCGATGCTCAGTCCGCGGAGAGACAGGCAGTCAACCTGGACAACGCGCGGACCATGCCGCTCCTCCTGTCGCAGCCCCGGCCGCCGGAGATCACCTGCGGCCAGCTGGCCAGCCTGAAGGTGCCTGTCACCATCGCCCATGGCGAGCTCTCCCGGCCGACGTTCGGCGTTGTCTCCCGCGCTGCCGCCCGCTGCATTCCCGGGCAGCACCTGGTGATCCCCGGGGCCACGCACATGTGGCCCGAGGAGGACGCGGGCGCGTTCTGCGCCGCGGTGCTGAGCCGCATCAAGGAACGCTGAGCGGCGCCGGCGCGGCCTGGCCCCCCGGCGGGGCGCTCCCTCTTCGCGTCGCTCGCCGCCCGAGCCACCGCGCCTCCTCACGCGCGAGGCGCGCGGCGGCCGCCCAGTCGATCCGTGCCGCCATCCTCTGAGAGGGGCCGGGCGAGGCCATGTTTTCCCACATGTCCTTCGTGCCGAAGAGCAGCTCGACCACGGCCGGGTCCTCGTCCCACGCGACGGGCACGAGGTCGTCGAGGCACGTCGTATCGACGGCGGCCTCGGGGTCCTCGATGAACTGCGCCATCATCTGCGTACCGCAGGGCGCCGCGCCGGCGGTCCTCACCGGGGATTCGTACGCGACCCAGTGCGGGCTCCAGGGCACCGCCACGAACGTCTGATGGGGCGCGGTGAGCCTGTCCGCCACGAGCTCCGCCCGGCCGATGGGCGTCTGCGGGTCGAGCAGGCCGTTCATCGCCAGGACGGGCACGGTGAAGCTCGGCCACCCGTCCCAGAACTGGTCGTGCGGATAGCGCGGCCAGAGTTCGTGAAGCTCGCCGAGCTCCAGCGCATCCTCCGGGCAGAAGCGCTGCGAATCGCAGCGCTCCTGGATCTCGGCCAGGGTCGGGGCGGGCTCTTCCCACAGCTCGGAGAGGGCCACGTGCGTCCCGAGGACGCTCGAGTCCCGCGGCTCGCCTCCGTCGGTCTGCGAGAAGAGGTCGAGCAGCGTTTGCATGTAGTGGTCGACCACCTGCACGTCGCCGTCCTCGCAGCGGTCGATGCGGTAAGCGAGCGGGAAGATGTGCGTCCGCAGGGCGCGTGCCTGCGCGAAGATCGGCACGATGGATGTGAAGAGGGCGACGTCGGTGCCGAGCTGCGAGCAGTGACCGCTCGAGAGCTTGCCGAGGAGCGCGTCGAGCTTCGCCCACGGGTCGGCGCCGAGCTTCGCCCCGCAGACCGGATCGGCGGCGCAGATGTCGGACAGATCCCGCACCACCGGATCGAATTGCGTATCGTACCAGGACAGGTACTGCGCGCCCGGCGACATGATCGAGTCGAGGATCACGGCGTCTGCCCCGTCGGGGTGCGCCTGCAGGAAGCGCATCGCGCGCGTCGTCCCGTAGGAGGCGCCATACAGGATCACCTTCTTGCCGGGCTCGCGCGTCAAGTCGATGAGCCGCGCGAGATCCTCGGCGTCGGCCGACGTCGTGAAGCGCGCGAGATCGCCGCCCCACGTCGCCTTCACCGCCTGGATGCAGGCGGGCCACTCGAGCGCGGTGATCTCCGCGCCGCCGTCCGAGCTCGGGTCCTCCTGGGCCGGGCATTCGAGGCGGCTCGAGGGCCCGACGCCGCGGTGCTCGAGCACGTACCAGTCGACGTCGGGCATGGCGCCCTGCCACAGCTGCTCGACAACGTCCTTGAACAAGTAGCCGGAGCCGCCGGGGCCGCCTTGCAGGAGCCAGACCTGCGCCTTCGCCGCCCCGCCCGGCGCGAGGTGGCGCGATACGAAGATGGGGAGCGCTTCGCCGTCAGGCCTCGAGGGGTCGAGCGGCAAGGGGACCGTGGCGCACTCGGAGAGGAAGTCGCCTGGGCAGCTCCCCCACGCGATTGCCGTGCTGCCGCCCGAGCCGCCCGAGCCGCCAGCGCCGCTCGTATCGGTGCTGGCCTTGTCTTCGCGGTCAGCGCAGCCCGCAGCGAGCGCCGTGAGCCCGAGCGCCGCGAGGAGGCGCCCCCGCCGAAAGATGTTTTGCATGTTCATGTCCGTGAACCTCGTGATCGCCGCAAGGGCAGCAGGTCGAGCTGCGCGATCGTCGCGGTGTGATGACCAGGACGCCGGTGGCGCCCCCGAAGGTGTCGTTGTCGCGCGCGATACGGTGTGTTCCCGCTCGGCCCGGTTCTGCTCAACGCCGGGATCGATTTCAGCAGTGGCGGATCTTTTTTGGATGGCGGCGTCAGTGGTCAGACGTCTGGCTCTCCGCGGCCAGACGTCTGGCCACGGCGATCGCTCGGACTTCGCCGGCGCGCTGGCGAGGGGCCTGTCGTCCTCGTGACAGGAGCTCTGCAAGTCGCCGCGCTCTCGGCGGTGGCCCGGCGCGCCCGCTTGGCGCCTTGGCCCCGATCAACGGATAGGTCGGACGACGACGTGGTAAGTGGCGGCCTCCGCCGGCACACCGATGGCCTCGACCATCGCGCGGCGCTCTGCCTCCGCGGCTGCCGACATATCCACCACGGTGGACGTGCGCCCCGAAGGCTGGAGCTCGGCCACCTTGACGCCGCGGATGGCGCACCGCTCATGCCTCGCCCCCGGGTACACGTGCTCCGCCTCGTCTACCGCCAGCGGTCGGCTGGGGCGCCATACAATCTTCTCGCCGAACACGAGAAGCACCTGCGCGCTGTGAGGTGGTTTGCACCTGAAGCTGAAGAGGGTTGCCTCGTTCTTCTCCGAGAGGCCGCCAGGAGAAAGCGCAGACAGGTCGCGCCAGATGGACGCCGGCACGCGCTCGAGCTGCTCGTACGCCTCGGCGAAGGAGCTCAGGGCGATCGTGGCGTCGTACGGGTATCGGGAGGCCAGCCGGATGCCCACGAAGAGCCTCTCAGGGAAACGTTCGCTTCCGCCGGGTAGGGAAGCTGATACTTGCTCCTCCAGCGCAAAACAAGCGAGCGCGATGCCGGTCTGCCGTCGCACCAAACGCAGCATCTGTCGGATGTCATAAACGCTCTGGTTCGGCAGCATCGGCGCGAGCGAGGCACGTCCCGCGATGAAGCAGGCGTCCGTAAAGCCGCCGAACTCCACGTACTCACTCTCGGTCCAGGTGCTCTCGACGTGGCCGGACGTCTCACCAGCTCCGGAGAAGTCCCACGCCTCCCTCACGGCCCAGCCGATCGCGGGGCGCAACGCGAGCGTGTCTTCGTCCTGCGCGATCCCCACGAAACCACCGAGGAACTCCATGGGAAGCTGCTGCAGCAGATAATCCCACGTGAACGAGACGGCCGAGAGCCCGCTCGGAGCGTGGCCCTCGTTCATGCTGTTTCTATCGAGGTAATCGAAATGTTCGTTCAGGTCGTCGAAACCTTCGTCCCCCGTGGAATGCCCGACCGGCGCCGGATCGAAGCCCTTCTCGCGGCCCCCCTCGCGTTCACCAGCCTTCAGGTGCATGAACGCGAGGTCCTTGTGGATGGCGCGGTTCCGCGCCAGGTCGCCGTAGATGTCGAGGTAAGGGAAAAAAGCGTTGATCCAGCCCGTGATGAACGGCCCGCCGGATTCGTCATGGAGCTTGAAGAGCGATCTCCAGAATGCGACGTCGATGCGACCCTCGAAGGCGTCGATGAACCGGTCGACGATCGGCAGGAGCGCCTCCGTCCACCAGGAGAGGTCGTACTCCGAGAGCGCCTGGACCCGCCTCCGGATGCGCCGGTAGTCCTCCACCGTGCCCTCGAGGGTGATCGACGGGATGCCGCAAGCCGTCTCGAAACTGTACTTGAAGTAGCTCCTCATGGCGTCCAGGAGGACGATCTCGGAGGCGGCGCGCTCGCACGGCCCGGTGGTGGAGAAGTCACAGACCACGAGGTCGCGCTGGCGGCCGATGTGCGCGGCGACTTGCTCGGAGAACGACGAGAAAACCTCGGGCCAGGGATTCTCAGGCGAGCCCTTGACGAAATCGTCACGCCGGACGCGGAGCTCGGCCTGACCCTCGTGGCGGACGAACTTGCCCCGAAGGCGCTCGGCGTTCGCCTTCACGTGCGCGGCGAAGCCCTGCGCGATCGCCAGCCAGACGGCATCCGGCGTGAGCGCGAGCGGATAGTGCTGCCGGAAAGCCGTGCCGACGGCCGCCAGCAGCCCGTGCTGCCGCGCGCGGAGGCACCGCGGCGGGTTGCTCCCAAACGCCTCGACGGGGCGGCCGAGCAGGAAGACGGGCCTCGCGTTCTCACCCTTCTCGTCGGACACGTCAGCCAGACGTCGATGCGCTCGCTGGACCGGCGATACCTCAAACGTGATGGCCATCTCTCGTCTCCTCATCAGGGCAATGCTGCGGGCGCCGCGGGCGACAAAGAGAAGCAAGACGGCTCAACCATGTCAATGCGCGCCCGCGCGCCCGCGCGCCCGCGCGAGAGCGCGAGAGCGCGAGAGCGCGAGAGCGCGAGCGTGCGACGCTGATGTGGTCGGGGCCCTGGTGATCGACCCGGGGACTCATGTAACCTCTCTCCTCTCCATCCCTTTGCCCGCCGAGGAGGTCCTCGATCCATGAGCGAACGGCTGAACCTGATGTCCCCCGCGATGCTCGCCGACCCGTACCCCACCTACGCCGAGCTGCGGCGCGACGCGCCCGTGTGCCAGGTGGACCCGGGCGGCTTCTGGGCGGTGACCCGCCACGACGACGTCATCGCCGTCCTCAAGGACACCGAGCTGTTCTCCTCGGAGGGCTTCCGCGCCGCGACCAAGCCCGCGTGGCTCGGGCACAACCCGTTCGGCGACTCCATGATCGTCCTCGACCCGCCGGCGCACGGCCGCCTGCGCTCCCTCGTGAGCCGCGCCTTCACGCCCGCGGCCATGGCCCGGCTCGAGGCGCGCGTGCGCTCCTTCGCCGGCGACCTCACGGCGCGCCTGCCGCTCGGCGAGCCGGTCGACTGGGTCGAGGCGCTCGCCATGCCGCTGCCCGCGAGCGTCATCGGCGAGCTCCTCGGCCTGGATTCCTCGCTGCACCCGCGCTTCAAGCGCTGGACGGACGACCTCACCAGCATCAGCCCGGTCACGCCGGACATGACCGCGCGCATGGAGGAGATCCGCACCACGGTGCGCGAGGCCGAGCAGTACATGACCGAGGTGCTGGCCCGACGCCGCCGCGAGCCCGCCGACGACATGGTGACAGACCTACTGCGCGCCCGGGTGGACGGCGAGTCGCTCACCGACGCGGAGCTCATGAGCTTCATGTTCCTGCTGCTCGTCGGCGGCCTGGAGACCACGGTGCACCTCCTGAGCCACACCGCGCTGCAGCTCATCGCGCACCCGGAGGTGCTCGATCGCGTGCGCGCGGATCCCGCGCTGATCCCGCGGCTCGTGGACGAGGTCCTGCGTTACGAGCCGCCGGTGCGGTCGGTGTACCGGGTCGCCACGCGCGACGCCGAGCTGAGCGGCGTGCGCATCCCCCGGGGCGCCAAGGTGCTGGTGGTGATCGGCTCCGCCGCGCGCGACGAATCGCACTTCCCGGACGCGCACCGGTTCGACATCGACCGCGCCGGGGTCACGAACGTGCCGTTCGGGCACGGCGTCCATTTCTGCCTGGGCGCGCCGCTCGCCCGGCTGGAGGCCCGGCTCGTCCTCGCGGCGCTCCTGCCGCGCGTCCGCCGCTTCACCCAGGCGGGGCCGGTCGCGTGGCGGCGGTCGATCTCCGTGCGCGGCGTGACCACGCTCCCGCTCGTGGCGCACCCGGCCTGAGCGCGCTCAGAGCGAGCCCAGGAAGACGACGAGGGCGTCGCGATCTTCCCTGGGGAGCGCCATGAAGCGCTGCCTCGCCGCGTCCGCCTCGCCGCCGTGCCACAGGATCGCCTCCACGACGTCCCGCGCGCGGCCGTCGTGCAGGAGCTGCGTGTGGCCGTTCACAGCCTCGAGCAGCCCGATGCCCCAGAGCGGCGGCGTCCGCCACTCGCGCGGCCCCGCCAGGTGATCGCCTGTCGACGTGTCCGCGAGCTCTTCTCCCATGTCGTGGAGGAGCAGATCGCTGAAGGGGTGGATGATCTGCTCGCGCAGCTCGACGAACGGGTGATCGCTGCCCGTCTTCATCGTGGGGACATGGCAGCTCGCGCACCCTGCCTGGCTGAACAGCACCTCACCGCGCTGGACCGCCGGATCCGCGGTGTCGCGGCGCGGCGGCACGCCGAGCATGCGCATGTACGCCGACATCCTGTCGAGATCCTCGTCCGAGAGCTCCGGCTCCCCGCGCGTGCCGGCTTCGCAGCCCGCCTGCCGCTCGCCGCACTCCTCCACCGGGAAGAGGCTCGTCGTCACGCCCATGTCGGCCACGAGCGCGTCGGCGACCTGGTGCGGCACGCTCACCTTGCCCGCCTTCCAGCCGAAACGCCCGATCCGCAAGACCCCCGAGGCGGGATCCGGGATCAGGTTCGGACGACCCGAGATGCCGTCCTGGTTGCAGTCCATCCCGTCCGCGCGCTCGAGCAGCGACGCCTCGGCGATCGCCTCGAGGAGGCCCATGCCCACGACCGGGCGGGCGACGCGGACCGAATAGCTCGAGATCGGCCCCGCGGAGAGCCCGCTGAAGCTGAACGTGGGCTGCCGCAGGACATACGGTGTTCCGTCGGGGAACTGCCCGGGCCTGTCGGTATAGGCCAGGGTGGCCGTGCCCTCGCCGGGGCTCCCGTCGAGCCCCTTGTCCTGCAGCTGCCGGCCGTAGCTGGGGTCCACGGAAGGCCCCCCGTTCGCGCCCGACCCGGCGCCGAACAGCTTCACGACGGAGGTGGCCATCGCCTCGCCGGGCTCGGGCGGCGCGCCACGGCCGTTGTTGATGTGGCAGCCCGCGCACGCGGCCTGGTTCGAGAGGGGGCCCGCCTTGCCAGCCTGCTCGTCGAGGGCGGGATTGCCGCTCTCGCTGTGCTCACCGGTGGTGAAATCCGTGTGGAACAGGCGGCGCCCCTCCAGAAAGCGCTGGATCGAGCCCTCCTGGATGTTGAGCGCCATCTGCTCGTAGTAGAGGTGAGGCTCCTCGTGGATGTACGGGATCGTCCCGTCTCCGCCCGACAGGGCGGCGTCGTTCGGCTCGTCGAAGGGCGTCAGCTCGCCGCTGCCGACGCGGTAGCGGAACGTATCGCTGTAATAGCTGGTCCTCCCCTCGACGGTGGCCGGATCGAGGAACACCCCGAACTCGAACTCCAGCAGATCGCCCTCGCGGATCTCCCTGCTCTCCCTGGCGTTGCGGTCGACGACGAACTCCCAGTGGGTGCTCGTGATGCGGTCCATACCGTTGTTCGAGTCGAACACGTTGCCTTCGCCCGAGTACCAGCAACGGAAGTTGATGACGTTGTTGTCCGAGGTCTTCGCGTTGGGGAGCCAGGTGAACTTGACCGTGCTGCCGCCCGCCGGGATCGTGTCCTCGATGATGAACTTGTAGCTGCGGTTCTCGAAATAGCGCGGCTGGAACGGGCTGAACTCCTCCTCTTTCTCGTGGCGGCCGCGCACGCGCCCCGCCGCTTCGAGCGCGATCGTGCCGTCCGCGGCCCTCGTGGCGATCGGCCGGCCTCCGGTCGCCGCGGGGAACAGGGGAGAGACCTCGCCGGTCACGCCGGAGCATTCGCCGGGAGAGACTCCGTTGCTGTTGCAGGTCGCGGCGGGCGGCGCGCCCGACGAGAAGTAGGCGTAGATGGCCTCGACGTCCTCCGCCGCGATCTTCTGCGCGTCGAAGGCCGGCATGCGGTCCGAGCCTGTGCGCACCTGATCCGTGAACTCCTCCAGCGAGCCGTCGAAGGCGAACAGATCGGGAAAACCGCCGGTCGACTTGCCATACGCGTCATGGCACCCGCCGCAGCTCTGCGCG
Organism: Sorangium sp. So ce1153; assembly: GCF_051521595.1. Lineage (NCBI taxonomy): Bacteria > Pseudomonadati > Myxococcota > Polyangiales > Polyangiaceae > Sorangium > Sorangium sp. So ce1153. Next base: position 7,025,602 of record NZ_CP150361.1, on the reverse strand, counting down.
AACGCCCGCGGCAGCGCCGGCGCTTCGCCCGCCTCCACGCACGGATCGCCGGGGGGATCGCCCCCGGACCCCGACCCCGGCGGGGGCGACCCAGGCGGGGGCGACCCCGGCGGGGGAGACAGCGCCGGATCGCCCGAGCACCCGAGCCCCGCCGCGCAGCTCGCGAGCAGCCCGAGCGCGACACGGAGACCCCGAGACACAAATCGACGTGAGCGGCTTTCGATCATCGCGCATCGACCTCCGACGTGGGCTTATCCATCAAGACCGTGATCACACGGGGTACCTGAGGCATCCCCTCGAACTCTTCGGAAGATTCACAAGGAGGCAGTTTTCCCCTCGTGTCCGGCGCGTGTGGTTTTCGTGATCAAATCGACGGCATGGCTGCGCTACGATCATTCCATGTCGTGTACGCGGAAGACTGCAGCGATGGTGTTGCTCCTCGGGCTTTCCTGCTGCGGGGCGGACGTGGAGATCGCGGTAGGTCGCATGAATCCGGCGGCAGCGGCGGGCGGCGGCAGCGGGGGTGGCGGCAGCGGAGGCGGCGGCAGCGGAGGCGGCGGCGACGGCGGCGACGGGGGCACCGGTGTCGTGCCTTGTGATGAGCTGCCGTCGGCGGCGCACCGGTACACGTTCGACGGTGAGGGGACGGTCGTCGCCGATGCGGTCGGCGACGCTGACGGCGAGATCCTCGGGGGAGCGAGCCTCGATGGGGGAGGGGGGCTCGCGCTCGACGGCGACGACGATTACGTCGACCTGCCCGCGGGGCTCCTGGCAGGCTTGCGCGACGTCACGGTCATGGCGTGGGTCGCCCGCGGCAGCGGGGGGGCGTACATGCGGATCGTCGACCTCGGCGTCGGCAGCAGCGACGGAGATCCCGTCGAAGGTGATGGGAGCGTCGGACGTTCATACCTTGCCATCACCCCCTCGACGGGCTTCGACGTGCGGGGGGTCGCCGCGCTCGCGAGCGACAGCGGCGCCGCGGGCGAGGTGGAGATCCCCACCGCGCTGAGCCTCGACGATGGCGAGACCCATCAGGTCGCCCTCGTCGTCGATGGCGAGGCGGCGGACATGGCCCTTTATGTGGATGGCGCGCTGCTCGGCCGCGCGGCGGTCGGGTTTCCGCTCTCGGCGATCCAGGACGTGAACAACTGGCTCGGGCGGTCCCAGTTCGATCAGGATCCGTACTTCCACGGACGCTACGACGAGCTGCGCATCTACGATGAGGCGCTGGCCGGCTGCGCGGTGGAGGCCGCCTGGAACGCCGGCCCGGATCGACCCTGAGGCTTCAGAAGACCAGCGCGAGGCCGAGGCGAGCGCTGACGCCTGCGGCCGGGGGGCGATACACGGTCCCCTCGAGGTTCTCGACGATGAAGCGGGGCCGCTGCAGCGGGGCGACGGCGTGCAGCGCTCCCTCGAGCCTCAGGGGAGCGGCGATGTCCACCTCGACCAGCGATCCGAGCCCGATCGCGAAGATCGGCGCGGCGCGGTGGAAAGGCTCATCGACCTGCCGTCCCGTGGCCATGAGCCAGTGCTGGCGGCCGAGCGCGCAGAGGTACACGCGGACGACGGGGTGCCCGAGGGCGCGCGCGCAGGTGTCGACCTCGAGGAACCAGAGCCGGAACTCGGCGCCAGCCGCCTGGCCGGCGATGCGGCCCGAGCTCGACGGCACCACGCCGCCCGCCGCGTCGGCGCGGAACCAGCCGCTGCGGACCGCGCCTCCCGCGGCGAGCCCGGCGCCGAGCGCCGGGACGAGCGCCTGCTCGACGTGCGCGCTCAGCCAGAGCGCGCCGTCGACGTCGCGCTCCGCCGCGGGAGGGCGGTCGGCCGCGGGAGGGCGGCCGGCCGCGGGAGGTCGCTCGGCCGCGGGAGGTCGCTCGGATGCGGCCGGCGGTGGACGCGGCGCGCGCGCGATGGGGGCGTCGGCCTCCTGGGGCGGCGCGGCGGCGCTCCGCGCGACAGCGTCGGGATCGATCGACATGGCGACGATGAGCGCCGCCGCCCGCGACATGGACGCGCAGTCGTCGCCGTGGAGCACCCGCTCGCCGGGCGTCGGCCTGCGGATGCGCAGGGCGAGCCGGAGGCGCGCGTCGCCCTCGCGAGCGACGGCGATGTCGACCTCGATCGGCTGGCGCTCCTCTGACGCTCCCAGCAGGCGGACGATCTCGTTCCGGACCTCGTCGCCCGCCGGGCACCCGTCCGGCGCTTCCCATCGCAGGTCGACGGCACGCGGCCCGGTGGGCGCCGCGATCGCGCGCGTGGGCAGGAGCGCCGCCGTGACGATCAGCGCTTGCAGGGCCGACGGGGCCCACCTCGAGGCGTGCACCCGCGCACTCTACTCCTCCTGTCCGCACGCGGCGCGCACGCGGGTCGCGAGCGGCGAGCCCGGGCTCTGCGCGAGCAGCTTGGCCGCGATCGCCCTTCCGGGCGCCGCGCGACCGGAGCGGCAGAGCGCGATCGCGCGCGAGGCCTCGCGCTCGGTCGAGAGGACCCCCCGCGGGAACCGGCTGGCGTGCTCGTCGAGCTTCGAGAGCGCTTGCGCGAACTGGCCCGCCTGCAGCGCCTGCTGCGCGTCGCGGAGCAACGCGATCTCCGCGTCGAGCCCCTCGGGGCCGGGCTTCCCGGCGGCCGCCGCCGCGGGCGTGCGCGGTGCGGGCTTGCGCGCGGCGCCGTCCGCCGCTGGGGGCGCGGCGCTGTCCGCTGCTGGGGGCGCGGCGCGGGCCCCGGCGGGAGCGGTGGCCCCGGCGGGCGCAGGCGTCTCATTGGCGGCCGCTCTGTTCCCGGCGGGCGCAGGCGTCGCGTTGGCGGGCGCGGTGGCCCCCGCGGGCGTGTTGGCCCCCGCGGGCGCGCTGGCCTCGGCGGGCGCGCTGGCCTCGGCGGGCGCGCTCGCCCCGGCGGGCGCAGGCGTCCCGTCGGCGAGCGCGGCGGCCAGCGGGCCTCCGGGCGCCGTGGCCGCGATCCTCGCCGCCTCCGGCGCGCTCGGCGCGTCGCCCCGGGCCGGGAAGTAGAGCGCAGCGCCCGTCGCCAGGCCCACGACCAGCGTCGCGAGCCCGATCTTCAGCGGCGCGCCGAGCAGCGTGAGGCCCGCCCCTTTCGCGGCCGCCGTGCTCGCCTTCGCGGCCACGCTCGCGGCGGCGGGAGCTGCCATCCCCACCGCCGCCCCGGCGCCTGCGGCCCCGATGGCCCCGGCCCCCGCGGTGCCGGCCGCGGCGCTGCTCCCGGCGCCCGTCGCCACGGCCGCCGCGGTCGCTCCGGCGATGCCGAGCCTCGCCCACACGGCCGCGCGCATCCGCCTCCGGTCGTCGTCCGTCGGCTCGTCCTCGTCGCGCAGGGCGTCCAGGAGCGCCTGCTCGCCAGCCCCCAGCTCACCCATGCCGGCCTCCCCGGATCCTGGCGTGGTGCCGCTGCACCGCGTCGGAAAATGCCTGTCGAGCGGCCCTGAGCCGCGCATAAACGGTGTTGATGTTCACCCCGATACCCTGCGCGATCTCCGTCGCCGGCATCTCTTCCAGCTCGGCGAGGACGAGCACCACGCGCTTCTCCTCGTCGAGCGACGCCAGGAGGTCGTGCGCCACGCGCGCGGCCTCCGCCCTCGTCATCGCCTCGTAGGGGCTGAGGCTGCTCGGCCCCTCGATCAGCTCCGGATCCAAGGTCTCTCCCGTCCCGCGGTGGGTCGGGCTCTTGCGGCGCAGCGACCTCCGGTGCGCCTGCACCACGTTGACCACGATCCCGAAGACCCATGTCTTCAGCGACGAGCGGCCCCGGAACTCCGGGAGCCGCCGGTGCACGACGACGAACACCTCCTGGCACACGTCCTCGTGCGCCGAGGCGTCCACGCCGAGGCGGCGCACCGTCCGCCAGACGAAGGGGAAGGTCTCCTCGTACACCGCGGCGAAGTCGAGCGGCGCGGCCTGGACGCCGGGCGCGGTCGCGGCGGGGACCGCGGCCGGGACCGGGCCGGCGGGCGGAGGCGTCGACGGGGCGACCGCCGCGCGGGCGGTCACGGGCTGCACCCCTCCGCGTGGGGCAGCGAGACGTAGAGCTCGCCGAGGGCGGTGAGCTCGCCGCTCGCGCCGAGCAGGTCCACGTTCGGGATCGCCTCCGTTCGCCCGGAGAACCAGGCGTACCGGAAGACATCGGGATCCGATTCGAGGAGGGGGACCGCTTCTCGCATGTACGCTGCCTGCGCCTCGGCCGACCGATCCGCGCCGTCTCCGCACGAGAACTCGGTCAGCCAGATGGGGCGCTCGTAGCGTTTGAGCTCGCCGAGGTACCACTCGAGCGCTGGCCTGTCGCAAGCGTACCAGTGCGCCGCGATGAAATCGACGCGGCAGCCTTCGCACGCGGCGAGGAAGGCGTCGAGGTACGCGAACGGATCCGTCTCGTTGCAGCCGCCCCCGCAGAAGTTCACGGCCGGCGAGACGATCTGGAGTCCCTTCTCGTCCGCGATCTCCTCGATGCGCGGCCACAGCGCCGCGGCCTCGGCGGCGGTGAGGTTGGCCTGAGAGAAGAAGTTCGGCTCATTGAAAGCGAGCAGGTACTTCGCCCCGCTCGGGATCGCCGCCTTGACCTGGTCGGCGTCGAAGTTGCCGCCCCAGACCATCGGTACGAACTCGACGCCCAGGCGGACGTGGTCGCCCCCCCGGAGCTCCTCGTCGGGGACGGTCGCCCAGTTGTACCACCAGCCGACGCTGGCCGAGAGGGCCGAGAGGTCGGCGACCGAGTGGTAGCCGTACGCGACCCCGCGCTTGCACGGGCGCCCCGCGTCCGCTCCGCCGCCGTCGCCGGTGCTGCCGCCGTCGCCGGTGCTGCCGCCGTTGCCGGTGCTGCCGCCGCCGTCGCCCGTGCCGGCGCTGTGCCCGGCCTCGCCCCCCGTGCCGCCGGGACCCACGAGGCCCGCGCCGCCGTCGCCCGAGCTGGTGGTCTCGTGGACGTTTCCAGCGCCACCGTCCCCGGTCGTGCTCGGGTGGAACGCTCCCTCCACGCAGGCGGCGGACAGGAGGGGCCCGATCAGGGGGAGGATGCCGCAGAGGAGGGATCTGGGGGCTCGATGCATGGCTCGAGGGGCCTGGTGACCGGAGCCGTCCTGATCCGTGATGAAAAATGGGGTGGTGCTGTCATTTGAACATGAAGGCGGTAAGGCGGGAAGAAAATCTCAATGATCTTCCCGCCTTACCGCCTTCATGTGAACCCTCTCTGGGCAAATGACAGCACCACCAAAAATGGAGGGACGGGGATGCAGAGGGCACGGAGGCCAAGGACCATCGGGTTGTCGAGCCTGCCCTTGTCCAGAAGCGTGGGGACGAGCTTCCGCAGCTCCGCGGCGATCTGGCAGCGGTCGGGCGGCGGCAGCGACAGCGCCGTCCTGGCCCTGGTCGGCGCTGTCGTGGATGGCGGCCGAGGTGGCACAGGACCGGAGCGGGTGAGAACCAGCGCCAGCGGGCCGAAGGCGAGCCAGAAGAGGAGAGGATAGTCCGAGCAAAGCCCGGCGACGATCGGGATCGGCACTCGACGGTCAGCGACTCCCCGGGAGCTCCAAGACGTTCGCCGCCTGCCTCGGGTCCATGCGGTAGGGCGTGCCAGCGCCTTCGAAAAATCCATGTTCGGCAATCAAGTGCACGATGAGCCCAGGTCCCCCGAGCCTCGCGCCCGTGCGGATGTTCTCGATCGAGAAATCTATCGAGGACCACTCGGGTTCGTCGTCGCAGCTCCATGGACATCCTTGAAAACCGCGATACTGATGGATTCGAACGCGAAAGTTAGCGATCGTGTGGTAGCAGAGGTCGCTCCCGCTCCGGTCGCGGCGGATCGCCTCGCCCACGATCTCGCGAAGACGGTCGGCGAGCTGGGAAGCCGTGATCCCCAGCGACGATAGGGTGCTCGCATCCTCCCGCAATACCGCGTCAAGACGCTCCGTCGGGCCCAGGAATCCAGCCTCGGACAGCGCGCCGGGTCGCATGACGCCCTCGACGTGGATATGCCCTGTCCTGCTCAGCCATTGTTTTTGCCACCGTTCGATCTCCGCGCGTCTTTCACTCGCGGCGGCTACTTCGGCGAGCTCGAGGATCTCGGTGGTGAGCCTGGCGGCTTGGAGCTGCGCGCGCCTGGCCTCCGCGGCAGCGCGCTCATGGAAGACCAGCGTCGGCTTCGCACGAAACCTCGGTGCGTGGCTGAATTCATGGCTACCGAGCGCCTTGAGCGCTGTATCGAGGTGCCACTGGACGCTCGTGGCCGTTCCGGTATCGATGAAATGCGTGAAACGCTGGACCAGAAGGCATCCGCCGTCGCCGTCCAGGATCTCCCATCGATAGAACGGGAAATCGGGGTCCTCGTGCTGATTCAGCTCGTGTTGACTCAGCGCAGCGTCATGTCGTGCGCCGAAGGTCAGGACCACCTCGGTCTCCAGCGACGATCTGTGCAGCGTCTCCTCGAGCTTGACGCTGTGAGCGGCGTCGCAGACCGCGTCGATATGCGCTCCTGATACCTCCGCCAGAGGCATCGTGAAGCTTCCGATCAATGCGTACCTTCTGGGGCCGGCGCAGCGAGATCGAAGAAACCCAGAGATCTCGGCCCGCTGTCCTTCGGTGATCGATCGAGAGAACACGCAACCCATGCCATCGACATCGACGACCTCGACCGCTGCCTCGCGCGACGCGGCGTCCTCGTCGACGAGCCAGCCCATGAATCCAGGGACACTCTCGATGTCGGAGCGAGATGTGATCATGACCCTATCCTCCACGTTTGTGCCCGAATGAGTCATCCACCGCGACCTCAAGCTGAGCAGCCTGATGCTCGTGAGCGGCGCCATCGGCGCGTGCCACCCCGCTCGACTTCGGCATCGCTTACTTCCCCCTCATCGATGCCTTTCCCATATTCCTGGGCAGATCGTCAACGTGTGAGAGCCCCGAGGAGAGAGGTGCGATCCTCTCGTGGCCGCCAGGCGAGTCGATGGCATGCACATCGGCCTCAGATCGAGTCCTCAACGCACACCGTGACGTGCTTCGGCAGCGGCAGGTCCATTGACCCGAGGCGCTTCACACGCACGACTGTGTGGTGATCCGGGCGGGCACTCTGATGTGTGACAATGTAGGTGTATCCGGGTGCCCCCGCCCCACGTGGTGCATCGTTTTGAAAATGAAAGTGAATTTCATTTACATCCTGAAGGGCCAGTGCTACTTCGGATGTCCCGTCGCACCTCGCTCGCCGGGACACCCAGGGTTGAGGCATTCGATGACCCCTGCCTTCGCCGCCGAAGATCTCCTCTCCACCGACGCTTACGGCCTCGTGCGCGCCAGGTACCGCGGCCGCATCATCGAGCTGAAGCGCCGGCGCCGCGTGACCGTCGGGCTCCACGTCTCGGTCCTGTTCGAGTCGCGCGAGACGGTCCTCTACCACGTCCAGGAGCTGCTCTGGCTCGAGCGCCCCGTCAGGCCCGAGCGCGTCGCGGAGGAGGTCGCGGAGTACGACCGCCTCATCCCGAGGGCCGGTGAGCTCACCGCCACGCTCATGATCCAGGGCGGCCCCTGGCTCGCGGGTCAGGCCCTGATCGACGGCCTCGTCGCGGGGCGAGCCGTGGTGCTGCTGATGCTCGGCGAGCGGAGGGTCGCCGCCGAGCTGCTCTCCCCCGTGAACGACCCCTCTTGCCCCGTGCAATACCTGCGGTTCCCGCTCGACCGCGACGCTGCCCGCGCGCTGCTCGAGCGGAGCGTGGATGTCCACCTGGGCGTCCACTACGCGGGCGAGATCGAGACCGTCGCGCTCCCGCGCGAGACGGTGGACGAGCTCGCCCTGGGCCTCGGCGCGGACAGCGCGCCGGCCGCCCGCGCTCCGATGCTGTCGTCTGTCGCCGCTCTTCGGTGAAAGGAATGGATATGACCGTGCTCGTGGGGAAAAAAGCCCCTGACTTCTCCTGCGCCGCTGTCCTGCCGGACGGCTCGATCACCGCCGCGTTCCGCTTCTCGAAGGCCATCGAGTCGAAATATGGCCTCCTTGTGTTCTATCCCCTCGACTTCACCTTCGTCTGCCCCTCGGAGCTGATCGCGCTCGATCATCGGGTCGCGGCGTTCCGCGAGCGCAACGTCGAGGTCATCGGGGTCTCGATCGACTCTGAGTACACCCACCACGCCTGGCGCGAGACCCCCGTGGAGCGCGGCGGCATCGGGCCGGTGCGCTTCACCCTGGCGGCCGACGTGAAGCACGAGATCTGCCGCGCCTACGGCGTCGAGAACGACGACGGCGTGGCCCTTCGCGCGGCGTTCCTCGTCGACCGGGACGGCGTCGTGCGCTCCGCGATCGTCAATGACCTGCCGCTCGGGCGCAACATGGACGAGCTGATCCGGCTGGTCGATGCGCTCCAGTTTCACGAGCAGCACGGCGAGGTCTGCCCGGCCGGATGGCAGAAGGGCGAGCGTGGCATGACGGCCTCGACCGCGGGTGTGGCCGCGTATCTCTCCGAGCACGCCGAGCAGCTCTGACCGGCTCGTCCCGCCCACCGCAGGACGCGCCCGCCCCCGGGCATGGTGCGGGCGAACGCGCGGCGCACCCGGCCTGCGCGCGCGGGGCGCGCTCACCAGCGCGTCCAGCGGGAGATCCGCTGGACGCGCGTGTACACGCTGCCGTCGTCCGAGAGCCCGTACGACGTCGCGACGGTGGTCTCCATGTGCGGGCCCCAGCCTTCGTCGGCGATCGGCTCGTCGTCGTCCGCGCCGAGGTTGTAGACGAAGCAGTTCCCGTAGTGCTGCGTGACGCCCGCGTAGGCGCTCGAGCAGTTGCCGTCGCCCTTGGTGTCCCTGTCGTAGTCCGCCGACGCCCACCCGGTGCCGAACTGCCAGTCGAAGAGATTGCCGTCCCCGGCCACGCGGATCGGCGTGAGCAGGTGCATGTCCTCGGTCTCGATGCCCTCGGCGGTCGCGCGCATCACCTCGGCGACGGTGCCCGCGATGTCCTCGACCTCATCGCGGTATTCCCGGCCGGCGACATACAGGGAGGGCTGGTAATGGTTGCCGTCGATCGACGGCTCCCCCTTGGCGGTGAGCCGGTCGTCATACAGGATCTTCCAGAACGGGAGCGTCGCGCCGTCCGTCGCGCCGACGCTGTTGTAGACGAGCGCCCACCTGTCGCCGTCCGTCGGCTCACCGCAGTGGACCTGCAGCGGCTCCTCCGGGCCGTCCCCGTCGAGGTCGAGCGTGTAGACGCCGCCCGGGGCGCTCGCGGGCACGTCGCCACACCGCGCGTAGATGCACCCTGAGCTCGCCTCCTCGCTGCAATCCGCGGGCTGGCCGCCGCCGCCGGCTCCGTCACCGCCCGCGCCGCCGCCCGCCTCCAGGTGATACGGCCGGTCGAGCCCGGCGATCGCCGTGCAGCCGCAGGCCAGGAGGCACGCCGTCGCCCACACCCATGCTGCGGACTCGCTCCTCATCTCCGTTTCTCTCCCGAACGCATCACCCCATCCGGCCCTGCATGGCGATGACCCGCGCTGCGCGGACGCTACCGCCTCACCCCCGGCCTGGCAAGGGACCGGGCGGCGGTGAGGCCGCTCAGCCCGAGCCTCGCGGGTTCGGGAGTGGACGGCCGGCAATCCAGCCACCCAGCCACCCGCGTCGAGACGCTGGCGAGCAACAGCGCCGGCGGGGTGACGACGCGCGGCGTGGCAGGGACGGGCGGCCCTCCACGTCGAGCCGCCGCACCGACGGTGTATGGATTGACCACAACAGCAACAGGCTGCGAGTCCGATAGAACATCTCCTCCGCCCACGGCTCCGCGGCGAGCGTCGCTCCGGCCAGAGGTCAGCCTCCCTTCACCCAGGGCCGAGCTGGCCCGCAGCGCAGCGCGCCTGTGTGCGCGGCGCTCACGAGGCGCACCACGCGCCGCGGCAGAGACGCGCCGGCCGGCGCGGCTGTCGCGCTCGCCACCGGCGCGCTGGCCGCTGGAGACGCGCGAGTCGCCGGGGCTCAGTCCAGCTCCAGAGAGCTGGAACACTAGGGCTCACCACGCGCTCGACAGTCCAGGTGGACGAGCCAACGCTCCCCGATCGTGGTGATCTGCGAGCCAGCGCCCTAGACAGAATCCGCCCTGAGTGCGATTCTGCGAGGCTGCCGTGCGCAGCTGCGCTGCGCCGGACACTCGAAGCACGTGACGAGGTAAGATGCTCTCCGTAACTTGTACCGTGGGTCAGCAAATTTACAGCGACTCGAGCGTCGAGGTGTTCCGTGGGACCTGGGGTGACGAGCAAGAGCCGGTCGCGGTCAAGGTCCTGAAGAGCGAGTTCCCGAGCCAGCGCGCGCTGGCGTCGCTCCGGCACGAGTACAACGTCCTCCGCGAGCTCGACGTCGAGGGCGTCGTCAAGGCCTACGGCCTGGAGAAGCACAAGAACGGCGTCGCCCTCGTGCTGGAGCGGCCCGGCGAAACGACGCTCCACGACATCCTCCGCGCTGGCCGGCTGGAGCTCGAGGCGGCGCTGAAGATCGCCCGCTCGGCCGCCCGGGTCCTCGACGAGATCCACCGCCGCAAGGTGATTCACAAGGACATCAAGCCGCAGAACCTCCTCGTCGACCCGGACACGCGCGAGGTCCATCTCGTGGGGTTCAGCATCGCCACGCTCCTGCCGCAGGAGACCCAGCAGGCGGTGAGCCCCGAGGCGCTCGAGGGGACGCTCGCGTACATGTCGCCCGAGCAGACCGGCCGCATGAACCGCGTCATCGACCGGCGCACCGACCTCTACTCGCTCGGCGTGACGCTCTACCAGATGCTCACCGGCGTCCTGCCGTTCGCCGAGGGCGAGCCGATGGACATGATCCATGGGCACATCGCGAGGACGCCCGTGCCCCCGTCCGAGCGGGTCCCGGGCGTGCCCGAGGCGGTCTCCCGGATCGTCATGAAGCTCCTCTCCAAGAACGCGGAGGACCGCTATCAGAGCGCCTTCGGGCTCGTCGCCGACCTCGACGCGTGCCTGCGCCAGCTCTCGACCTCCGGCGCCGTCGCGCCGTTCCCGCTCGGCCAGCGCGACGTGCCCGATACGCTGCGCATCCCGCAGAAGCTCTACGGCCGCGACGAGGAGGCGCGCGCGGTGCTCGCCGCCTTCGAGCGCGCCGCCGGGGGCGAGCGCGAGCTCCTCCTCGTGTCGGGGTACTCGGGCATGGGCAAATCGGCCCTGGTGAGCGAGATCCAGAAGGCGATCGCCCAGCGGGGCGGCTACTTCGCCGCGGGCAAGTTCGACCACCTCAACCGCAGCGTCCCCTACGCCTCGACCGCGCGGGCGTTCCGCGAGCTCATCCGGCACATCCTGACCGAGCGGCCGGAGCAGCTCGCGCGGTGGAGCGCGGAGCTCGAGCGGGCCCTCGGGGGCAGCGGCCAGCTCCTCGTCGACCTCGTCCCGGAGCTCCAGTGGATCATCGGCCCGCAGCCGGCCGTCCAGCCGCTCGGCCCGGCGGAGTCGCAGGGCCGCTTCCACGCGGTCTTCAAGGCGTTCCTCCACGTCTTCGCGACGGCCGAGCACCCGCTCGTCCTCTTCCTCGACGACCTGCAGTGGGCCGACCCGGCCTCGCTCAAGCTGCTCCAGGTCCTGGCCGCGGATCCGGAGCGCGCGCACCTGCTCCTCATCGGCGCCTTCCGGGACAACGAGGTCTACGCGGGCCACCCGCTGCGCCTCGCGCTCGGCGAGATCGCGAAGGCGGGCGCGCCGCTGCGCGAGCTCGAGCTCAAGCCGCTCGCCCTCTCTGACGTCGTCGAGCTCCTCTCGGACACGCTCTCCGCTGCCCGCGAGGAGGTCGAGCCGCTCGCCCGCGTCGTGTTCGACCGGACCCAGAGCAACCCGTTCTTCGTGCGGCAGTTCCTGGGCGCGCTCCACGCCGAGGGCATGCTCCGCTTCGAGGCGGGCGCGTGGACGTGGGACATGGAGCGCATCCGGCGGCGCACCGTGACCGACAACGTCGTGGAGTTCATGGCGCGCAAGCTCGCCGAGCTCGAGCCCGACCTCCAGCGCGTCCTCAAGCTCGCGGCGTGCATCGGGCACGAGTTCGACCTGCGCACGCTCGCGATCATCGGCGAGCGGCCGCCGCACGAGACGGTGGCCGCGCTGTGGAAGATCCTGCAAGAGGGCCTGATCTCGCCCGTGGACGCCGACTACCGCCTCGCCCACGCGACCGACGGCGACGGGCGGAGCGGGATCGACTGGCACGTCAACTACCGCTTCTTGCACGATCGCGTCCAGCAGGCGGCCTACTCGCTCATCAGCGAGGACCAGCGGCGAGAGGTGCACCTGCGGATCGGGCGCCTCATGCTCGCCAGCAGCTACGGCCCGGCGCGGGACGAGGCGCTCTTCGACATCGTCAATCACTTCAACATCGCCTCGCCCCTCGTGAGCTCCCCCGAGGAGCGCGCCGCGGCCGCCGAGCTGAACCTCGCCGCCGGCCGGAGGGCCAAGGCGGCCACCGCCTACGAGGCGGCCGCGGGCTATTTCCGCGCGGGCATGGGGTTCTTGCCCGGCGGCGGCTTCGAGGAGCAGTACGACCTCGCCCTCGCGCTGCACAAGGAGCGCGCCGAGGTCGAGTCGCTGTGCGGCGCGTTCGAGGAGGCGGAGCGGCTCTGCGCCGCGGCGCTCGCGCGCGCCCGGACGGCGATGGACAAGGTGTCGATCCACATCGTGCAGGCGAATCAGTACCTGCTCCAGTGGCGCAACCACGAGGCGACCGTGGTGCAGAAGGCCGGCCTCGCGCTCCTCGGGTGCCCGATCCCCGAAGGGCAGGCGGAGGTCGCCGCGCTGCTCGAGCAGGAGCTCGCGGCGGTGCCCGTCCTCCTCGGCGGGCGGAGCATCGAGGAGCTCGCGCGCGCCCCGCGGGCGACGAGCCCCGAGCACCCGGTGATGCTCGAGCTGCTCGTGAACCTGTTCTTCGGCGCGTACAACTCCAGCGATCAGACGCTCGCCAACCTCGCCATCGTGAAGATGGTGACCCTCTCCCTGCAGCACGGGAACAGCGACATGTCCGCGTTCGGATACGTCGCGTACGGGATGGTGGTGGGCCCGCTGCTCGGCGAGTACGCGACGGCCTACCGCTTCGGTAGGATGGCCATCGAGCTGGCCGACCAGCTCGACAACCTCGTCCTGCGGGCCAAGACGTACCACATCTTCTCCGCGGACGTGCACAGCTGGACGCAGCACCTGCGGTGGGCAGACCCTTATTACGACAGGGTCCACGAGCTCGGGCTGGAGGCCGGCGACTGGACGGCGATGGGGTACATGATCAGCCAGAGCGGCTCGGACAGGCTCACCTACGGGATGGCCTTGCCGGAGCTCTCGCAGCTGACCGAGACGCACCTCGCCTTCCTGAAGCGCGCCAGGAGCCACGATATCATCGATATCCTGCTCGCCGGCGTGATCCAGCCCATCCGCTGCCTGCAAGGGCTCACGAGGAGCCAGCTCAGCTTCGACGACGACGGCTTCAGCGAGGCGTCGTACACGGCGAAGCACGGCGGCTCGCCCTACCACATGGGGTGGCTCTATTACGCGAAGATCCGGAATGCCTATCTCTTCGGCGACCGGGCGAGCTTCGCCGAGCTCATGCCGCAGCTCGCCGTCGTCGAGAGCGCCTTGCCCACGCACGCCAAGGTGCCCGAGGCGACGTTCTATACAGCGCTCATGCGGCTCGCCGCCTGGGAGGGCGCCGGCGGCGCCGAGCGGCGGGAGCACGAGGCGCACCTCGAGAGGCTGCTCGCGCGGCTGAAGCGCTGGGCCGACGCCGGGCCGGACAACGTGCTTCACAAGCACCTCCTCGTGCTCGCCGAGAAGGCCCGCGTCGAGGGGCGGACGGCGGAGGCCATGGAGCTCTACGAGCGGGGCATCGAGGCCGCGCGGCAGGCGGATTACATCAACAACCAGGCGCTCGGGAACGAGCTTTACGGCAGGTTCTGGCTCACCCAGGGCAGGCTCGAGTTCGCGGGCATGTTCCTGCGCCGGGCGCTCAACCTGTACGAGCGCTGGGGGGCGAGCGCCAAGGTGAAGGCGCTGCGCGAGGAGCTCGCGCCGCTCTTCGCCCCGGCCGCCGGCGGGCCCGCGGCCATCTCGCCGCTGGCCGCGACGACCGACACCGCCCTCGGCGGGCTCGCCGTGGGCGACCTCTGCGATCTCGCCACGGTCCTGAAGACGGCGCAGGCCATCTCGAGCGAGATCGTGCTCGACAAGGTGCTCGATCAGGTGCTGCGCAGCGTGATCAAGAGCGCCGGGGCGAGCCGGGGCTTCCTGATCCTCGCGCGCGGCGACGCGCTGACGGTCGAGGCGATGATCTCGGTCGACCCGGACACGGTGCGACTCGGGCTCTCGACGCCCATGGAGGAGCGCCTCGATCTCGCCCGCCCGGTGGTCCACTACGTCGCGCGCTCGCGCGAGGCGGTCGTGATCGGGCGGGCCGAGGACGACCCGCGCCTCGCCGACGATCCTCACGTGATCTCGCGCCGGCCGCGGTCGATCCTGGGCTTGCCGCTGCTCCACCAGGGCAGGCTGAGCGGCGTCCTCTACCTGGAGAACCACCTCGCCGAGCACGCCTTCACCGCGGATCGTATCGAGCTCTTGCGGCTGCTCTCGTCGCAGGCCGCGGTGGCGGTGGAGAACGCCCTGCTCTACGCGAACCTGGAGGCCGTGAGCGCCGAGCTCCGGCAGGCCAACGAGCGGCTGGAGCAGGAGGTCAAGCAGCGCACCGAGGAGCTCTCGCAGGCGAACGCGCGCCTGTCGGAGCAGAGCGAGGAGCTGAAGGAGACCAACCTGCGCCTCCTGCACGAGCTCGGCGAGCGCGAGCGCGCCGAGCGAGCCCGCGCCGAGCTGCACGAGGCGGTGATCCAGTTCCAGCGGGCGAAGATCGCGGAGCTCTCGACCCCGCTCGTGCCGATCACCAACGACGTCATGGTCATGCCGCTCATCGGCACGCTGGACGAGGAGCGGGCGCAGGAGGTGCTCCAGACGCTGCTCGACGGCGCGACGCGGAGCCGCGCCCGGGTCGTCATCATCGACGTGACGGGGATCAAGGAGGTCGACCAGCGCGTCGCGAACGCGCTGATCAACGCGGCGAACGCGCTCCGGCTGCTCGGGGCCCAGGCCGTGCTGACCGGCATCCGCGGCGAGGTAGCGCGGGCGCTCGTCGCGCTCGACGTCGACCTGACGCGCATCGTGATCCGCGGGACCTTGCAGAGCGGGATCGCCTACGCCGTCGGGCGCTCGCGCGCCGCGTTCGCATAGCGCCTGGTCAGCCGGATTCGCCCCTGTCGGACGGGAACAGGAACTCCGAAGTCAAGCCTGGATCTCGCGGATGGCTGGGATACCGTGACCTTCATGCCTTCTGTACAAGTCTGCCGCTCCGCCGCCACATCGTGGTTCAATCTCACGGCCCCCCTGGTGATGCTCGTTGCGCTGGGGTGCTCCTCGGAGAGCAACACGAGCGGGAACGCGGGAGGCAGCGGCGGAGGCACGGCCACGGGCGACGCCTCGACGGGCAGCGCCGGCACGGGCGACGCCGCGACGGGCAGCGCCAGCACGGGCAGCGCCAGCACGGGCGAGGCCGGCACGGGCGGCGCCGGCGCGGGGGGAACCGGGGGTTCCGGCGGGACCGGCGGCTCAGCGACGGCGGCGGACGCCGCGGCCATGGTCCCCGACATGGGCGTCGGGACCAACATCGGCAACACGCTGGAGAACACCACCACGTGGGAGACGGGCTGGGGCCAGCCGCTGATCACGAAGACGTTCATCGACGGCATGGCCAGCCATGGCATCAAGACGGTGCGCGTGCCCGTCGCCTGGGACACCTACGCCGCCAACGGCACGATCGACGCTGCCAAGATGGCCCGAGTCAAGGAGGTGGTGGGCTGGATCGAGGCCGCCGGCATGTACTCGATCGTGAACATCCACTGGGACGGGGGCTGGATCTTCAACGAGGACAACGACAACAAGTACAAGCTCACCGACGACGTCAAAGCCAAGTACGCCTCCTACTGGACCCAGATCGCCACGGCCTTCAGCGGCGTTGGCCACAAGCTGATCCTCGAGGGGATGAACGAGGAGGGAAACTACTGGGTCAACGGCGTTCAGGGGGGGACTCCGGACTACGCCGCCCTGAACGAGATGAACCAGATCTTCGTCAGCACCGTGCGCGAGCAGGGCGGCTACAACGCGAGCCGCGCCCTGCTCATCTCCGGCTTCGTGACGGACATCGACAGGACCTGTGTGAGCGATTTCAAGGTGCCTGCGGATCCGGCCGGCACGAAGAGCCTCTTCCTCTCGATCCACTACTACACGCCCTACACCTTCTGCGGCCTCGACACGGTGGAGAGCTGGGGCTCTCCCAAGACGACGTGGGGCACGGAGCCCGAGAAGGCGGAGCTGAAGAGCCTGTTCGACAAGCTCGGCGCGTTCAGCGCCGAGCGTAGCGTCCCGGTCATCCTCGGCGAGTTCGGCGTCACGCTGGGCGAGAACTACCCCCGTGAGCCGGCGTCGCGGCGGCTGTGGATGCAGTCGGTGGTGGAGGCGGCGCAGTCTCGGGGCATCGTTCCCGTGCTGTGGGACACGGGGTCGGAGATCAAGCGCACCGACGGCTCGTTCTCGTCGGAGTGGCAGGCCGTCATGGACGCCGTCGAGCCTTAGCGGCGCCAAGGAGAGCCGAGCTGCGAAATCCGCCCCGTTATCGTGCAGGTGCGGCGGCCGAGAGGAGCTCGAGGTCGACGTCGGCGTGCTGCTCGCGCAGCTCGAGGACGAAGCGGAAGGCCGGAGCAAGCCGAGCGCGTCGGCATCAGCCCGGGCCACTGCGACGACGGCCCCTAGCCCTACTTTCGCGAAGCCGACAGGGGTTGGATGTGTAGACGCACGGCGCGCACCGAAAATCGTGCACGTCCCCTGGATGCGGCGACCTGTCGTCGCTACATGAACGAAAAATGCACATCTTCGAGCGGGAGGTGGACGGTCGCCGCTACCGGATCGCGGCGCAGTCGGTGTGGGACGCGGTAGCGGGGCGCTCGGTCGCGAGGCAGGTTGTCCTCGGGCCGGCGGACCCGCCGCCGACGGTCGACCTCGGGCGAACTCGGACGGTCGGAACGAGGGCGGTGGGGGACGTCGGCGCGCTCGTTTGGGTTGCCGAGCAGCTCGACTTGGTGAGGCTGATCAACGAGGCGTGCGGTGACTACGGCTCGAAGAACGGGCCGTCCGTGGGCGAGATGGCTGTCGCCGTCGCGCTTCAGCGCGCATGCGCGCCGGGCCCGACGTGTGACCTGGGGGATTTCCTAGACGGCGCATTGCCGCGGGTCTCGTGCCTGCCCGGGTCAGCATTCACGGGGCAGGCGTTCCACCGCATCGCGCAGCAGGTCACCGATCAGGAGCTGGAGGCCGCCCAGGTGGCGATCGCTCGGGCGGCGATCGGTCGGTTTGCTCTGTCAGCCGACGTGCTGGCGTTCGACACGACCAACTTCGACACGCACATCGCCACAACGACCCCCGGCGAGCTGGCGCGTCGCGGACACGCCAAGAGCAAACGAAGCGACCTGCGGGTGGTGGGACTCGGCCTGCTCGTGAGCGAGACCGGGCACGTGCCGCTCTTGTACCGCGCCTTCGGCGGCAACAGCTCGGATCAGGCCGTGCTCGAGGAATGCTTGCAAGGGCTGAGCGAGCTGCACAGCGCGCTCGACGCCGGGGAGCAGCGAACCAGCCCCGGTCATCGGACACTCGTACGCGACGGTGGCTTCTGGAGCCCTCAGCTGGAGCTTCATCTGGAAGTCACCGGCTACTACAGCCTCATCTCGTTGCCCCTGGGACACAGCGCGGCCGAATGGGCGCTGCAGCAAGCTGCGCAGAAAGGCGCGATGCGGCACCTGACCGGACAGTACGAGGACGTACGCGCTGCCCGCGTGCGGACCCAGGTCGGCGATCTTGACCGCACGCTCGTCGTCATTGAGAGCCTCACGCTGCTCGAGGGGCAGAAGCGCGGCATCGAAGCGCGGCTGACCAAGGCCAAGGAGGAACTGGGCAGGCTTGAGGCACTGGTGGAGGCCGGCCGCATTCGACGCGCGTCCCTCGAGCAGCGCGTACGCAAGGCGCTCGCGCGCGAGCACTTGGCCAGCTTCGTCTTGGTCGAGATCGACGGTCAGGAGCAGGCCCCGACACTGAGCTGGCGGGTCGACGCCGCTCGCCGGCGAGAGCTCGAGGCAACGCGCCTGGGCAAGCGTGTGCTCTGCACCGACCACCACACCTGGAGCACCGAACGCATCGTCCATGCCTTTCGCGGCCAGTGGAACGTCGAAGAGCTCTTCCGTCGCTCGAAGAAAGGAGGCGTTGTGCCCTGGGGTCCCTCCCATCAGTGGGCCGACGGCTCGCTGCGGCTTCACACCTTCGCGACGGTGCTCGGGCTGATGCTCGTCAGCCTGGCACGCATCGCCCTTGGCACCGACGCCTCCGCCCGCGCCATGATGGACAGCCTCGGCGACATCCGCGCCACGCTGGTCCGGACCGCAACGGGCGCCCAGGGACGGCGCCCCACGATCCCGCTCGCGCCCGAACTGAATGCAGAACAGCGCCGCGCTGCGCGCATCTTCGAGCTCGACCGTTGGCTTCCAGGTCTTTCTTCATCTAGACGCCGACAGAGCGCAGCATCTGGAAAGCAAGCGCCTTCCTAAACCTCAGGAACGCGCGTTGCGAAAGTAGGGCTAGAGTAGCACAGGTCACGCGGGCGCCTCGGCCGGCCGCCGCTGCGTCAGGTTGTGCTGCGGGTGCGCCCTACGTACCGGTTCGCCGTCTCCACATGCCGGTGTCCGTGGCGGCGCGCTGTTTGATCGTCGGTTCGAGCCCCCTCAGTCAGATCTCGCCGTTGGTGTTGGCGCGCTGCGTCGCTCTCGCATCGCATGGCAAGCGTCCGGTCGCAGCCGCTCCGCGACGCGATGCGCGTCGCCGGGCGGACACAACACGGGATTGTCATGGAATTGTTGACGATCGACCAAAGTTGTCGGATCATGCCACTGTAGGCATTGGAACAGTGGCAGAGCAACGTGACAGTCAAGCAAAACGTCGCACAAAATTCCCCCATTGAGGCGCGACTCCGCATGCGTCCAATCGACGTTCCGCAGGCGGACAATCTGGCGCGGGTGCGGCTCGTTCTTAATGCGCTAGCAGAAGGCGAACGAACTCTGCAGCAGATCGCAAAACGAACTAAAATCAGCCATCGCCACGTTCAGTACTACTTGCAGAGCGCAAGAGTCCTCAAATTCGCTACCGGAACTACGATCACTGACTTCGGCGCGAAACTCCTCGCGACGCCGGCGCGATCGTTCGACGAGCGCCATGTATTCAAGCGCGCAATCGAGGGCAGCGATATATTGTTGCCCATTGCCGCAGATCTGTTTAGCGCCGATCCACCGGATCACGCCGCGCTGACGAAACGGATCAAGCAGTGGTCTGGGCTGTCAACCAGTACAGCAGCGCGTCGCGCAAAAACTCTACTCGCCTGGAGGCGCCAGATCCTAGCGCCTCCATCAACAGAAAAGAAATTGTCGCAGCTCTCGCTACCCTTGGAGGGCGTAGCTTCGCCTTCCGCTGGCATTATCGCTCATTCAGCAAGGAGCGCACCAATGTCACTCTCCGCCGATATCGATCGACGACTTGGACTCGCTTTCAGGCCGCACGCACCTATAGAGGATCGCGACGCGTTTCAAGGAAGAGTAGTCGAGCGCGAACGTGTGGAAGCCGCCATTGCTTCTCCAGGGCTGCACGTTATCATCTATGGCGAACGAGGCGCCGGAAAAACGTCTCTCGCCAATGTGTCCGTATCCGGAAACAAGAGCGTTAGGCTATTCTGCGAGAAACGCGCCTCATTTTCTGATCTCTGTGCAAGTATTGTTTTGGAGTACGTTAAGCTGCAGCCACCTCAGCTAATATTTGACGCAACGAGTAATTCGATCCGCGTAGTAAACCAGGTCTTTCGGCTTGATGCTTTGAACGGCAACAGTCTTCGATCGATTCTCCCAACGGGCGAGGACATTTGCATTGTTCTTGACGAGGTGGACAGGCTTGCCAGTCCTGAGACTCTTGGGCAGCTGGCTGAGCTATGCAAGAACCTGTCAACCTATCAAACCAACGTTACCATTATCATGGTTGGTGTAGCGGACACCGCCGACGAGCTGTTGCGTGGGCATGCTTCAAACGTTCGAAATTTAAAACAGGTTCATCTTGGCCGTATGACGGCCGATGAGCTGAAATCTATCCTGCGGCACGGAGAAGCGATCCTGTCTCTTGCGTTCAATCGGGAAGTTGAGACGCGTATCATCGAAGCCTGCGATCTATTCCCCTACTATCTTCACCTCTTGGCCATGAACTCGGCAAAGAGCGCGCTGCGCCGAGGTAGCTCTGAAGTCACTCTGCAGGACTACCTCTCCGGAGTCGAGTCAGCTGCCAGTGATTGTGATGAGACGCTCCGCAGCGTCTATGAAACCGCGGTGCTCTCCGTTAAGCAATCGGAAATATATCGGTTGACCGTTTGGGCAATGGCCGAGATGGGCACCAGTGCCACAGTTGGCCCGATCGCGGAGCGGGTAAATGCGCTTGCGCGAAAGGAGGGGCGAAAAACAGTTACAGTTCAGTCGATTGGCCAGGCCATTCGACGCCTTTGCGAACCCGAGCGCAAAGAAATATTGACGAGTAGAGATCCGTCGTTTTACGGGTTTTCCAACCCGCTTATGAGAGGATATGTCCGACTCATTCGAGAACGCTCATGACGCCGCTCGATTTGGAGCGCGAAGTACTGGATGTCCTTCGCAACTTCTGGCGCATGCGGGCAGCGCTGATTTTTCTGCGTCAAGAAGCAGAGAGTAAAGTAACCGCCTTGGGAAGGCTCACGGTTCGATTCGACAATGTCCCGAACTGTAGCGTTGCTCCGGATTTTTTGCATGGGGAGACGCTTGATACGACGCTCTCGGGCATTGCTTCGTTTGAGCAATCGCGTATGCGAAACGACGTTCTTCTGGCAATGATATCACGGATCGAATTGTATTTTTCCGATCGGCTGGCGGCGCTGGGGCGGCTCCCCAGTGATGCAACACTTGGTCGCTTGCAACGATTGTGCGAATCGATGGCAGTCGTTCCTCGGAAATTTATTGAGTCGTTTGATGAAGTGCGCGAACGGCGAAATGTCATAATTCATCACCACGGGATCGCGACGGCAAGGTATGCTCAGGCAGCGTCGCGGATCCCATCGCTGTCATCTTTGTTGCCCGGCGTGAGCGTTGTTACGGACGAATCATATCTGTCATATGCGGCCGATGTGCTTGTGCAATACGGACGCTACATTCCGTAAGACGCAACCTAACTTTCTTCCGCTGTTCGAAGCGTCTTAGCGTCGCCGCCGAGACATCTTGCCGCCGCTGCCGGCAGATCTCCACGCACCCGGAGTAGACGCAGGCTCAGCGCAAGGATTGAGAGCGTTCAACGTCGGAATGTCCCGGCGTGACCGAGCGCCCGTTAACGCGCCGCTCGGCGCGTGCGTTCTACCGAGGACTACTTACTATCGTAGCTGCCGCTCACGAGCCGCCGCCACAGGCGCCGATCCCATGGGTGAAGATCGACCGGTCGTCCTCCTCGTCTTCCATGGCGTCCGGATCGAACGGTAGCGCCTGCGGATCGACGACTGAGAAGATCGCGCGTTGCTTCTCGTCCAGGAAAGGGTGGATCCGGAGCCGCCCGTCTTTGGCGGCAGCCATCGGTCCCGGTGGGCGCGCCGGCGCGCCGGAACGGCTCCGGGACCTCGTCGAGCGAGAGCCGGCCCGAGCGGGGCGCGGGGTACCGGGCCCGTGCGAGCGACAGGTGCGGAGCGGCCTGGTGTCGGCGAGGCCTCAGCCGCGCCGACGTGGACAAGAGATGGACGCCAACGCTGGCGGCGGTCCGATCTCGCCGGCGCCCACCACGACCTTGTGGCCGCTGCGCCTCGACCTTGGCAAGAGCCGCAATGGGTCGCGCCCATGGCGATGACCGGGAGCATCCCGCCGAATACGTGGCCTGCCCATCACGGGTAGACGTACCCGAGAACGCCCTCATACACATAACAATGCCCATAGCAGAAACCGCTCGGATAATAGTCCTTCGTGTAGTAGTGATCGCCGGCGCTATCAGACCAATATCGGTGGATCGGAACCGTGCCAGCATATTGCTGGGGAAGAATGTGCCCAGTGACGCCTTCGTAGCTATAGTTTATCGCACCCCCTCCCAGCTCGCTCCAATTCGTGGTAAAGAAATGGTCACCAATAGTCTCGTTCCAGTACTGATAAATTGGAACGGTCCCAGTTTCGGCATTGCGAAAGATTGATCCTTCCGATTTTTCGAAACCGTATCCGAAAGTAGCATAACCAAAATCATTTCGAGTGACAGTGTAGTAGTGATCGAGAGCCGAATCGTTCCAGTACCTCCAGAGCGGCGTGAGGCTAATGTCGGGCATCTGCTCGTCATCGAATACCGACGCGCTCGCGACGGCGCCTGTTGGATTGGCCCATCCGCTGCATCCTTCTCGCTCGGTGCACACCTCGAAGCGCTTCATATTCTGAATCCTAGGATAACCGACGAACCAGCACCCGTTGCTCGGTGCCCATACCGTTTTCACCAGTCCAGGCTTATTCCGCAGCTCGTACCAGACGCGGACCCTATTGCCGTCGACCTGGTTGTCGCACCACCAGAAATTCGTGCGATTGACGCAAGCCTTGCCATTTTTACCGTGCTTGACGCATCGGCGCCCGACATCTGGGGCGCACGCCAGCTTGCAAGCCGCAAATCCTCCCAGCCCACATGCGAGGGGGCCCCAGGCGCCGAAGGCCAAGCATCCTGCCGCCACCATGGGCGCAGCTTGGACCCCAACGTCCACAACGCCACAGACGTCGTCGCAGGTTAGCTTCAACGCTTGCTGCGCTTCGCCTACGGGTTCCTCGCTGACCAGTCCGACACTGTCCGCTGGAATGCCATCGTCGCCGACGTCTGTGCCGACCTGGGAAATACCGTCTTCGCCCGAACTTGTGTTGTCATCGATAGCGCCACACGCCGTGACGAACACAGCTGCCATCAGGGCCATCTTCTTCATGCGAATCTCCTCGCGCGTGTTGGAAGAGGTTGGGTATCGATACCCAAGCGCACCAGCGTCCGATGCGGTAGACGCTAGCATGGACCAGTTGTTTACTTTAGTTCCATTCTGGAATCTTGCGCGCAAACACAGCGACCGAGCTCCGCGGACAATAGGCGCGACTCTGCGTGCACGTCCGCGCGCTCTGTCAGCAGCACGCAACGCGAGGGCTCCGGAAGACGGCACCCCGGCCGCAGAACAGGCGTCGAGTTCGCGGAGCTCCACGGCCGCACCGCGCGTGAGCCTCCGAGCGCAGCGGTCCTCGCGGCGTCTCCCGGACCGGTATGCACCCAGGCGTTCCGGCTGGAGTTCGGGCTTAGACGGTCTCGTCGACCGGCAGCAGCGGCGCGGTGAACATCCGTCTGTCGAACCGCCACCCAGATCATGCAGGTGACCCTGATGGACGAGGGCGCCGCCCGGACGGTCACGATGCCCTTGGCTGGGCGGATACGGCGCGCCGGCGCGCCTGCGCGGCGGCGTTCGCGCTGGCGTTCCGCCCGCGAACCGAGCCTCGCTAGTCTGCGATCCTCGCGCGCCCCGCCGGTGCCACCGGCAACCCGAGCGGCTGACCGGTCGCTTCGCAAACAACCCGGGCTGCCACCTCATCCCCGACGGCGCCGCTCAGGGGAGCGGCAAGCTCGGCAACCACGGCAGCCCGAAGCGACGGGTCGGCCGTCGCGATCTCCCCAGCCGCGGGGCTCGCCGGTTGGGCCCATGCCTTTCGAGGGGCTGCGATCGTCGTCGTGCCTACGCGAAATGCCCTCGGAGCCCGCGGATCGCTCCGGTCCGCCACCGCGGGTTCGCCCTCGAGCCATGGGATACTGGTCTCGAGCGGACGTCGCCGCGTCGAAACGTGTGGACACGTCCTCAACGGATCGCGCATGATGAGCGCGCGAGTCGGCCGGGGGGCCGAGCTCCGTCGCACGGCGCGCGCACACACATGATGCGCGCGGGTCGTGCCGGGGCAGGGCGGCTCCTCGCGGGCGGAGGGGTGAGGCGCATGGTGAAGGGGATCGGTCGGTTCATCGTCGGGGTCTGCGTGGCGGCGGCGCTCGCGGCCCTCGGGTGCGAGGGCGGCGGGGGCCAGGCGGCGGCGCCGGGCGGCAAGCCGAAGCTCGCCTACATCACCAACGGCGTCGCGCCGTTCTGGACCATCGCCGAGAAGGGCGTCATCGACGGGGCGAAGGAGTACAACGCCGACGTGAGCGTGGTGATGCCGAGCGACGTCAACGACCAGATGCAGCGGGTCGAGGACCTGCTCATCCGCGGCGTCGACGGCATCGCGATCAGCCCGATCGACGCGGAGAACCAGGTCCCGCTGATCAACAAGGCGGCCGCCAAGACCAAGCTCATCACGCAGGACTCGGACGCGCCGAAGAGCGACCGGATCGTGTACATCGGCATCGACAACTACGTCGCTGGCCGGATGGCGGGGCAGCTCGTGAAGGAGGCGATCCCCGGCGGCGGCAAGGTGGCTATCCTGGTCGGGCGCCTCGAGGGCGACAACGCGCGCAAGCGGCGGCAGGGCGTCCTCGACGAGCTCCTCGACCGCGCGGACACCAGCGCCGGCAGCGACCCGCTGGGCGAGGTGCTGAAGGGGGCGAAGTACACCGTCGTCGCGACGCTGACCGACCAGATCGACGCCGCCAAGGCGAAGAGCAACGCCGAAGACATGATGTCTGCGCACCCGGACCTCGTGGGGCTGATCGGCCTGAACGCGTACCACACGCCGGCCTTGCTCGAGGCGGTCAAGCAGGCAGGGAAGATGAGCTCGATCCAGGTCGTCGGCTTCGACGAGCAGGAGGCGACGCTGCGCGCGATCCAGGACGGCGAGGTGGTCGGCACGGTGGTCCAGAACCCGTACATGTACGGCAAGGAGTCGGTGCGCGTGCTCGCGGCGCTCGTGCGCGGGGACGACGCCGTGGTGCCGCCGGGCAAGTTCATCTCCCTGCCGGCCCGGCAGATCCGCAAGGCCAACCTGCCCGAGTTCTGGGCGGACCTGAAGCAGAAGACGCAAAAATCCCAGTGAAACCGCGGGCTTGCGCCGCGGAGCCCGCGCGGCGCGCCGCCCTGGCCGAAGGCCCCTGACGCGCATGACGCCCTCCTCGCCCGACCCAGGCGCAGCCCCGCTGCTCGAAGCGCGCGGGCTCACCAAGCGCTTCCCCGGCGTGCTCGCGCTCCGCGACGTCCACCTCTCGCTCGGCCGCGGCGAAGTGCTCGGCATCGTCGGCGAGAACGGGGCCGGCAAGAGCACGCTCATGAAGATCCTCGCCGGCGTCGAGGCGCCTGACGCGGGCGAGATGCTCTTCGACGGGCGGCCCGTCGCGCTCGGCTCGGTGAGAGAGGCGCTCTCCCGGGGGATCGCGCTCATCCACCAGGAGCTCAACCTGGCGGAGAACCTCGATATCGCGGCCAACATCTTCCTCGGCCGCGAGCGGCGGCGGGGCGGCTTCATCGACGAGGGCAGGATGGAGCGCGAGGCGCGGGCGATCCTCGCGCGGGTCGGCCTCGCAGAGTCGCCGCGCGCGCTCGTGGGCAGCCTGTCGCTCGGGCAGCGGCACCTCGTGGAGATCGCGAAGGCGCTCTCGGCGAACGCGCGGGTGCTCATCATGGATGAGCCGACGTCGTGCCTGTGCCCGCGCGAGGCAGAGGCCCTCTTCCAGGTCGTGCGGGAGCTCCGCGCGGACGGCATCAGCGTCGTGTACATCTCTCATCGCCTCGGCGAGGTGAAGGCGCTCTGCGACCGCGTGCTCGTGCTGCGCGACGGCGAGAACGCCGGCGAGCTGCCGCGCGAGGAGATGAGCCACGATCGCATCGTGCGGCTGATGGTGGGCCGCGACCTCTCCCAGTTCTATCCGCACGTCCCGCACCCTCCGGGCGCGCCGGTGCTCGAGGTCTCCGGCCTGCGGACGGCGCGGCACCCGGAGCACGCGCTCTCGTTCACGGTCCGCGCCGGGGAGATCGTCGGCGTGGCGGGGCTCCTCGGCGCGGGGCGCACGTCGCTCTTGAGCACGCTGTTCGGGGTCACGCCGGCGGCGGCGGGCGCGGTGCGCGTGGCCGGGCGTGAGCTCACCCCGCGCACCCCGCGCGACGCCATCGCCGCGGGGATCGGCCTCGTCCCCGAGGACCGCCAGCAGCAGGGCATCATCCTGGAGATGGCCATCCGGGCGAACGTGAGCCTCCCGAGCCTGCGCCGGGCGCAGCGCCACGGGGTCCTCGACCGCGCGGGCGAGCGCCGGATGTCGGCGCAGATCGTCCGTGAGCTCGACGTGAAGACGCCGAGCGACGTGCAGCCGGCGCAGCACCTCTCCGGCGGCAATCAACAGAAGGTGGTCATCGGAAAGTGGCTGTCCACATCGCCGCGCGTGCTCTTGCTGGACGAGCCGACGCGCGGCATCGACGTCGGCGCGAAGCACGAGATATACCAGCTGATGGAGCGGCTGGCCGCGAGCGGCATGGCCACCCTGTTCGTGTCGAGCGACATGGAAGAGGTGATGGGCATGTCCGACCGGGCGCTGGTGATGCACGAGGGGCGCATCGCCGGGGAGCTCGGCCGCGCCGAGCTGAGCGAGGAAGCGATCATGCAGCTCGCGACCGGCTGCGGCGCCGCGGCCTGAGCTGGGGCCGGCGGGGCGCGTTCGAGGCCAGAGGAGCATGCCTGTGACGACGACACGTGATGTTGGGGCGCGCGATCCCGCGCCGCCCGCGCTGCCCGCGTCCAGCACGCGGCGGAAGGTGCTCGGCGTCTTCTGGCTGCTCCTCGCCGTCTCGCTCGGCACCGCGCTCCTGAACGGCAGGTTCCTCCTGGCGGAGAACATCGAGAACCTGATCCGGCGGACCGCGCTGTTCGGGATCCTCAGCATCGGGGCCGGCTTCGTGATCATCACGGGCGGTATCGACCTGTCGATCGGCTCCGTGGTGGCGCTCGCCGGCTGCATGCTGCCGTGGCTCCTCACGGTCCACGGCTGGTCGCCTTCCCTGGCCGTGCCCTTGCTGCTCGGCATCGCCCTCTGCATCGGGCTCGCGCACGGGCTGCTGATCACGAAGCTCCGGCTCCAGCCGTTCGTCGTCACGCTGTGCGGGCTCCTGCTCTACCGGGGCACCGCGCGCGGCATCGCGGGCGACCAGACGCAGGGGTTCGGCGTCGGGTTCGAGTCGTTCCGTTACCTGTCGGTCGGCACCCCGTTCTCCGTGCCCGTGCCGTTCCTGTCGTGGATCTCCGAGGGGCGCTTCAGCCCGTATGCGGTGCACCCGTTCACCGGCGTGAAGACGCGCCTTGCGTGGGTCACGTGGATCGACGTCCCGATGCCGTTCCTCCTGTTCCTCGCGGTCGCTGTGGCGGCGTCGGTCTTCCTGAACCGGACCATCTACGGTCGCTACCTGATGGCGCTCGGCCGCAACGAGCAGGCGGCGCGCTACAGCGGGGTCGACACCGACCGGATGACGATCCTCGCGTATGTGATCTGCGCGCTGCTGTCGTGCTTCGGAGGCATGCTGTTCGCGCTCGAGGTCAACTCGGCCCAGCCGGTGGACTTCGGCAATTTCTACGAGCTCTATGCGATCGCCGCCGCCGTGCTCGGCGGCTTCAGCCTGCGCGGCGGCGAGGGCGCGGTGCTGGGCGTCGTCCTCGGCACCGCGCTGATGCAGGTCCTGCGCAACGCCATCAACATGCTCGGCGTCCCGACCCAGATCGAGTTCGCGGTCATCGGCGCCGTCATCCTGAGCGGCGTCATGGCGGACGAGCTGGTCAAGCGCTACGCGGGGGCGCGGCGCAGGGTGGTGGGCTCATGAGGTTGTGTCACAGAGCGCGCGGCTACAGGATCATGGCGCTGCGATGTCGAACTTCGTCACGAAGTCGCCGCGACCGAGCTGCGGGCCGCTCTCCAGCTCGACGTCGTCGAACGTCCTTCCCAGCACGGCGACATGCCCGTTGGAATCGACGTCGAGCCGGTGGAGCATCTTGAGGCTGCCCACGACGGTCCTGCCCTGCGACATAGATCCATCCGCCGAAAGCTGCACGACGAACCCGGCGCCGCCCTCAGCATCGGTGGTGAGCTCTCCTCCTTCGACGGGCATCGTTCCGCCGAACAATCCACCGACCAAAGCGTTTCCGCGGGAGTCCATGGCGAGGCTCTGCGCAATGGAACCCCCGCTGCTGTCGAGGAGCCGGCTGAACTCGTGGTTGCCCTCGGCATCGAACCTTGCCACGAACGCCCTTCGCCTACATTCAGGGGTGTCCAGCAGGCCGCCGCCGAGATCGAGGCCGCACTCCGTCCAGCCCGCGATGAGAGCGGCGTCGCTCCCGTCGACCACCACGCCTCTGACAGCGGCGTCGCTGTTGGTCGCCTCCCATCGTCTGCTCCACAGGTGGCGTCCCGCTGTGTCGAGCCGGACGAGGAACAAGCCGTACGCGAGACTGTCGTCAGGTCCGAGCGGACCTCCTCCGAAGTCGACGGAGCCGCCCTGCCCACCGGTGATGAACACATCTCCGGAAGCACCAAGATGAACGCCGTCGACGTTGACACCCGGGAACTCCTTGCTCCATAGATGCTGGCCCGCCGCGTTCAGCTTGGCCACGAAGGCGGTCCGTAGACCGTCGCTCGCGCTCATGAGGGATCCTCCGCCGAAATCGATCGTCCCCTTGAAGTATCCTGCGAGCACCACATCATCGGTCGTCGGATCAACGTCGACGAAGAGGAAGAGCGGTTCCATCCCGGACGCGCCGCCGAGCCGCTTGCTCCAGATGTGATTGCCAGCGCCATCGAGCTTTGCCACGAAGAGGGACCTGTCTCCGGTGAGCGTCGCGCCGCCGAGATCCATGGCACCCTCGTATGATCCGCCGAGGATCATGTTGCACCGGGAATCGAACGCGATGCTGTCGCCGCGCTGGTCGCTCCTGTTGCCGAAGACCTTACTGAAGACGTGGTTCCCAGCGGCATCGAACTTTGCGACGACGACATCCATGCCCCCTCCGGGGGTCAGCTCGCCGCCGCCGAGATCGATGCGCGGTTGCGCTATCCCCGTCATGCCGAGGTTGCCAGAACGGTCGAATGCGATGGAGTTCAGCTCCAGGAGCAAGATGCCCTTGTCGAAAGGCCGTGCCTCGACCGGCGGGCTGCACTGGTCGGCCGGGAGTTCCGCGCCGCCGTCGCCGCCCCCGTCGCCGTGCCCCCCTCCACCTGCGGCGGGCGCCGCGGCGCCGTCACCGCCGGTGGCTGGTGGGTCGGCGCCCGCTCCGCCTCCGCCTGGGTCGACGACCGTCTCGGAGCACGCGCCCAGTCCGAGCGCGGCCACTCCGAACATTACCCACATCTTTCGTTGTATTACCATGACTCCACTTCATCATTCTACTGTGCCCGCTGACCAAACCCCACCGAAGGTGGTGAGCGACACGGCTTACGTGTCAATGTAACTGTCTTCTCAAAGCGAGCATGGATTGGACGAGGGCGCTGGAATGGGTGGCCCAGCAGCGACGCGGCTACCGGATCATGGCGCTGCGATGTCGAACTTCGTCACGAAGTCGCCGCGACCGAGCTGGGGTCCGCCGTCCAGCTCGACGGCGTCCCATGTTCTTCCCAGCACGGCGACATGCCCCTCGGGACCAACGGCGAGCCGATCGATGTGTTCGAGGTGGCCAATGACGGTCCTGCTCCGCGAGACAGATCCATCCTCGGAGAGTTGCACGACGAAGCCGGCTCCACCCTCAGCATCCGTGGTGAGCTCTGCGCCCTCGATGTCCATCGTCCCGCCGAACAGCCCAGCAATCAAAGCGTTTCCGCTGGGATCGATCCCGAGGCTCTGCGCGACGGAGCCCTCGCTGCTGTCGAGGAGCCGGCTGAACTGGTGGGCGCCCTGGGCATCGAATCTGGCCACGTACGCGCTGCGCCGACATTCGGCGTTCTCCAGCAGGCCGCCGCCGAGGTCGATACCGCACTCAGTCGAGCCTGCGATGAGCGTGGCGCCGCTCGGATCGACCGCCATACCCTTGATGTTGGTGCCGGTGTTGGTGGCTTCCCATCGCTTGCTCGAGCGGTGGTTTCCCGATGCGTCGAGCCGCACGAGGAACAGCCCGAGAGCGAGGCGATCGTCCGGTCCGAGCGGACCGCCTCCGAAATCGATGGAGCCGCCTTGACGGCCCGAGATGGTCACATCGCCAGAAGCGTCAACACCAAGCCCTTCGACGCTGAGGGTGCCGACGAACTGCTTGCTCCAGAGGTGCTGCCCCGCGGCGTTCAGCCTGGCCACGAAGGCGGGCCGCCGGCCGTCGCTCGTGTTCGTCAACGACGCTCCACCAAAGTCGATGGTCCCCTTGAAATCCCCTGCGAGCACCACATCATCCGTCTTCGGGTCGACGGCGATGTGGAGGAAGAGCGGGTCCAGCGCGGATGCGCCGCCGAGCCGCTTGCTCCAGACATGGTTGCCGGCGCCGTCGAGCTTGGCCACGAAGAGGGATCTGTTCCCCTTGAGCGTCGCGCCGCCGAGGTCCATCGCGCCGGCGAACGTCCCTCCGAGGATCAGGTTGCACCTGGAATCGAACGCGATGCTGTCGCCGCGCTGGTCGCTCTGGTTGCCGAAGACCTTGCTGAAGACGTGGTTCCCGGCGGCATCGAACTTCGCCACGACGACATCCATGCCCCCTCCAGGGGGCAGCTCGCCGCCGCCGAGATCGATGCGCGTTTGCGCTATCCCCGTCATGCCGAGGTTGCCAGAGCGGTCGAACGCGACGGAGTAGAGGTCCAAGGGCAAGATTCCCTTGTCGAAAGGCCGAGCCTCGACCGGCGGGCTGCACTGGCCCACCGGGAGCTCCGCGCCGCCGTCGCCGTCGCGTCCCCCTCCGCCTTCGGCGAGTCCCCCGCCGCCCGTAGCGGTCGCCGCGGCACCCCCGCCGCCGGTGGCGGGCGGTTCGGCGCCCGCTCCGCCTCCGCTCGGATCCACGATCGTCTCGGAGCACGCGACCAGCCCCAGCACGACCACCCCGAACGCTCTCCACATCTCTCGTTGCATCCCGTGCTCCTTCGTCGCCCTTCTTCTTCTCTCCCTCACGCGACCGCCCCGGCGTGTCCCGGTGAAGGTTCCGGCAAGCGCCTCGGCGGCGTACGTCGCGCGGCCGGGCAGGGGACGCGCCCGTCTCGACACGGTGCGTAAGGCGTACCGGCGCGCTCGTCGCCAGGAGCTCAGCATAGCGGCGCGCGAGAGCGACCCGATCGCGTGCTAAGCTGAAAATGCGCCGGCGTTGCACGCGGAGCAGGAGCGAGCCGATCGCAGGGGGCACGGCCGCGCTCTCCTGCCATGTAGAAACATCAACGAGATCGCTGGCTTACGGCAGCCGTGGAGCGGCCTCCACGCGGCGGCTGCCCGGTCGAAAGGGGATGGCGTGATGCGGAAGTGGATTTCTTGTGGAACCATAATTTTTCATCTGGCGCTGGGGCTCGCGGGCTGCGCGCTCGAAGCGGAGGAGGACACGCTCGGGGAGTCCGCTGTCCCTTTCGGCCCGGATAGCTCGTCCCCGGTGAACGAGGTGAGGGCTCTCGCTGCGGGCACAGGGGTACCCTCGGTGTGGGGGCCGGCGGACAAATCATTCCTCGGCACCTCGACGACGGCGGCATCGAGGGTCTACTTCACCGGCTACCGCGGCATCGTTTCCGAGGTGTTCTATCCGGTGCTCGACACCGTCAACACCGTCGACTTGCAGTTCATGGTCGGGGATACGGCCAAGACGTTCGTCGACGAGGAGAAGTCGGACCAGTCGCAGACCTACACGGTCACCCAGCCGGACAAGCGCTCCATGCGGTGGCAGGCGACGACCACCAACAGCGGTCACAACTGGCGGATCACCAAGACGATCTTCACCGATCCAGGGCGCAACACGCTGATCCAGCGCGTCAAGTTCGACGCGCTGGGCGGCAAGAACGTCACCCAGTTCAACCTCTACCTGCTCCACAACCCGGCGATGGACAACTCCGGGGCCGGCGACACGTCGAAGACGATAACGCTCTCGGGGGGGCGCACGATGCTCGTCGCCTCCGAGAACAGCCGCGCGTCGGCGCTGGCGATCTCGCGGCCGTGGAAGGTGCTGACCAAGGGCGGCCTGCCGATGGTGTCGAGCGGCTTCGTCGGCGAGACGGACGGCTGGACCGACCTGCTCGGCGGCACCAGCGACAAGACGATGAGCTGGCGCAACGACCTCGCGGCCGGCGGCAACGTGGCGCAGATGGGCTGGGTCGACCTCGGCACGAGCGCCGTCACCACCCTCTCGTTCGACGTTGTGCTCGGCTTCGGCGCCACCGAGACCGAGGCGACGACCACCGCGAACGCGACCCTCGGCAGCAACCTGGCCACGCTGCAGACCACCTACGACAGCGGGTGGAACAGCTACACGACCGGGCTCAACAGCCAGGGCGGCACCGCCGACGACCAGTACTACCTCGCGGCGATGGCGCTCAAGTCGATCGAGGACAAGTCGAACGGCGCCATGATCGCCGGCATGGGCACGCCGTGGGGCGAGACGAGCGGCGACAGCAACAACGGCGGCTACCACCTCATCTGGCCGCGCGATCTGTTCAAGTTCGCAAACGCGCTGGTGACGGCCGGGGACACGTCGACCCCGCCCCGGGTGGTCAACTACCTGTTCAACACCCTGCAGCAGACGAGCGACTGCGGCATCAGCGAGTACAACGCCCCCGGCTGCCCGCAGGGCTACAGCCGTGTCGGCCGCTTCCCGCAGAACGCCTGGGTCAGCGGCTGGCAGTACTGGCAGGGCACGCAGATGGATGAGCAGGCGATGCCGATCATCCTCGCCTGGCGGCTCGGCGCGGCGGTGTACAACCCGCTCTGGCCGAAGATCAAGAAGACCGCCGATTACATCGTCAACGTCGGGCCGTGGACCCAGCAGGAGCGCTGGGAGGAGAACGCCGGGTACTCGCCGTCGACCATCGCCGCGGAGATCGCCGGCCTCGTCTGCGCGGCCACCATCGCCCGCGCGAACGGCGACACGACCAGCGCCGCCCGCTACATGGCCGCCGCGGACTACTGGCAGCAGAGCATCGACCGCTGGACGTTCACCACCACCGGCTTCCACGGCGACGGCAGGTATTACATCCGCATCAACCCCTCGGCGCGGGGCAACTCCGGCGCCGGGCCGCAGGTGTATAACCCCGTGTCCGGCCCTGACGCGGCGATCTCCTTCACGCACGGCAACGGCGGCGGCACGCACGACCAGCGGTACATCATCGACGGCGGGTTCCTCGAGCTCGTGCGGATGGGGGTCAAGCGGGCCAACGATCCTTCCATCGTGGATACGATCGAGGAGTACGACGCCACCCTCCGGCAGACCATCAGTGGCAAGGGCCAGGCCTGGTTCCGCTACAACTACGACGGGTACGGCGAGCGGAACGACGGCGCGAACTACGACGGGCTGAACGGCCGCGGCCGGCTGTGGCCGATATTCACCGCCGAGCGCGGGATGGTCGAGATCGCCACGAGCGGCGCCGGCACGGCTGGCAGCCCCTTCCTGACCGCGGTGAAGGCGTTCTCCACGCCGCAGGGCTTCATCCCCGAGCAGGTGTGGAACAACACGGCGACCATCACGGGCTGGCAGGTCACCAAGCCGGCCTCCGCCACGGCGGGCACGCCGACCCGGTCGATGAGCCCGCTGAACTGGGCCATGGGCGAGTACATCAGCCTCCTCGCGTCGATCCGCGCGGGCAAGGTCGTCGACATCCCGCCGGTGGTCTGCGGCCGTTACAGCACGTGCGTGGTCGCGCCCGCGAGCAACGAGGCCGCCGTGTCGGTGAACGTCACCGCCACGACCGTGGTCGGCCAGCAGGTGTATGTCACCGGCAACACCGCGTCGCTGGGCAACTGGAACACCGATCTCGGCATCCCGGTCGATCCGGCCACGTATCCCGTGTGGAAGAACCGCGTCAACCTGCCGGCCAGCAGCGCGTTGCAGTACAAGTACTACCGCAAGAACGCCGACGGCAGCGTGACCTGGGAGAGCTGGCCGGGCGGCGGCAATCGCTCGCTGAGCACCCCTGCGGCCGGCGGGACGCTCACGCTCAACGACACGGTGACCTGGTAAGACCCGCGGGCGCGCGGGGGAGGGGAGGCGCGAAGAGCGCGGGAGTCGAACGGCGCGCCCGGGGCCCGCAGGCCGCCTGGGGCGCCGCTCGACTCAGCGCTTCATGAGTCCGCAGGCTGCCAGGCGCGCCGCTCGACTCAGCGCTTCATGAGCCCGAGGATCACCTGCTCGGTCTGCTCGACGAGCGCCGCCACGAGGTCGGCCGCGGGCCGCGGCCTGGCGAGGGCGGCGCTCTGGCCTGCCCAGAGGGACAGGTAGTCCTCGCGGTCCGCGGCGGCCGCTGCCCGGCGGATGGGCTGCGTGAGCCAGTTCTGGACCGGATACGCCGGCACGTCGGCCTCGTGCGGCGTCATGGCCTCGACGAACGCGTTGACGATCCCCCGCGCGACGCGGCCGGAGAACACCCGCGTGAGCACGGTGGTCCGGGCGCCCGGCGACGCCAGCGCGCGGCGGTGGCCGGCGCTCGCCCCCGACTCCTCGCAGGCGAGGAAGGCCGTCCCGATCTGCACCCCGTCGGCGCCGAGCGCGAGCGCCGCCGCCACCCCGCGGCCGTCCGCGATCCCGCCGGCGGCGACCACCGGGGTCCGCACCGCGTCCACGACCTGCGGCACGAGCGACAGCGTGCCCACCAGCGACTCGCGCACCGGCCGCAGGAACGCGCCCCGGTGCCCCCCCGCGTCGCTGCCCGAGGCCACGATGACGTCGACGCCGGCCTGGTCGAGCGCGATCGCCTCATCGACCGTCGTCGCGGTGCCGACGAGCGCGATCCCCCGCGCCTTCGCGCCCTCGACGACCCAGCCGGGCGGGACCCCCATGACGAAGCTGAGGACCTGCGGCCGCGCCTCCAGGGCGGCCTCGACCTGCTCCTCGAAGCGCGGGGTGAACGCGCTGGGCACCTCCGGGTCGGGCAGGCCGAGCTGCCGCAGGACGGGCCGCAGGCGCGCCACGTGCCGCTCGAGCTCCGCCGGCTCGATGGTGGACGGCTCACCGGCCTGAGGGACCCACAGGTTCACCGCGAAGGGGTGCGGCGTGAGCCGCCGCAGCTCGGCGACGAGCTCGCCGATCTGCGCCGGCGTCAGGAAGTGAGCCCCGAAGGAGCCGAGCCCACCGGCGTTCGAGACGGCGGCCGCGAGCGCGGTGGTGGAGAGGCCGCCACCGAAGGGGCCCTGGACGATGGGGAGACGCAGTCCGAGCTGTCGTGTGAGGCGCGTGTCGGTCCACATGGGGGAGCTCTATAGCGGTGTTCCGGAGAGAAGGGTAGAACCGCCAGGGGACGCCAGGCAGGGAAGGGGCGCCAACGGGAGAATCTGGGCCTGGTCGCCGCGGCTGACGGCGGTGGCCCCGGCGCGCTCGTCGTCCCTGTCCGTCTCGGCTCGCCCCTCAGAGGTCGTCGATCGGGGGCGGCGCGTTCAGCCAGTTCAGCTCGCTGTCTTGCATGAACTGGGCGGACCACGTGGCCTCGGTGATGTCCCAGGTCTTGTACTCGCGAATCATGCGCACGAATTGCTCGACGCCTTTGGTCGTGGGCTCCGCGGCCAGCGCCTGGATCAGCGGTATGACGCCCGCGGGCCTGTCGGGCGCGGCCTCGAGCACGCGCAGGAACCACTTGTGGTAGGGGTAGAGGAGCTCGTTGTGGGCGAGCACGATGCGGCCGCCGAACAGGGTGAGCCTGGAGACGGCGGTCCGGAGCAGGGGCGTGTCGCGTCGCTTCAGCGCCTCCTCCGAGTACCAGCGCCAGGCCTCGAACTGCGCCTGGAACCGCACGATGCGGGACGCCTTGTCCTCGAGCGGGTAGCGCGCGGCGCGCTCGAGCAGGGCGGAGAGCGAGGGGTCGCCGGAGAAGAGCACCTGAGCGTCCTTGAACGCGTAGCGCGCGGGCTCGCTGCCCCTGGCCGCCACGTCGCCCAGGAAGCCTGCCGACACGTACTTGCCGTCGACGTACCCGCCCTCGTAGGTACAGAGCTCGCGGCTGAAAAAACACGCGCGACCGGTGCGGAGCCGGTCGCGATGCTCCTCGTCCGAGACCACGATCATCACATCGACGTCCGACTCAGGCGAGCAGAACCCGTGAGCGATGGACCCGCCCAGGATGAGGCCAGTCACCCCGGGGGCTTGCTCGAAGTGCTCGACCGTGCGGCGCAGGGTCGTGGCATGGTGTGGGAGGATCTCGGCTTTCTTCATGCGTCGCGGAGGATACATCGAACCCGAACGAAATGGACGCCGGCGAGGTACGGCGCGCCCGCGGAGGATGGCCGAGGCGCCGGCACGGCCAGGGCGAGCCCGCGCCGAGGTGCGACGGCCGCGCCGCCGCCGGCGACGCCGACGACGGGCGCGCGCCCCGTGGCGGAGCGGAAGCCGCCGGCCGGCGCGACGCAGCGGGCGCGAAGTGCGTAATTGCACAAAATTCACAGAACATTCACGTGATCTTGTACTCTGGAGGAGAGATTTATGGCTGGCCCTGTACCGTACGACGCTGCGTTCTATTCCAAACTACAGAACGGCTCCCTGAACTCCGCGCGCCAGGTGGTGCCGGTCTTGATCTCGCTGCTGAAGCCCCGGAACGTCGTGGACCTGGGCTGCGGGATCGGCACCTGGCTGACGGTGTTCAAGGAGAATGGCGTCGCCGATATCCAGGGCATCGACGGGGATCATGTCGACCGCAAAGCCCTGCTGATACCCGAGGACCGGTTCACCGCCCGCGACCTCGGTCGACAGCTGACCCTGGACCGGCGTTTCGACCTGGCTGTCTCCCTGGAGGTCGCCGAGCACATCGACGCCTCGGCCGCGGGCACGTTCATCGACAGCCTGACGCGGCTCAGCGACACCATCGTGTTCTCCGCGGCGATCCCGCTGCAGGGCGGTGAGAATCACGTCAACGAGCAATGGCCGGAGTACTGGAGGGCGCTGTTCGAGGCCCGGGGTTACCGGCTCGTCGACTGCTTGCGCCCGCGGTTCTGGAGCGACCAGAAGGTCGAGCGCTGGTACCGCCAGAACCTGCTGCTGTATGTGAAAGAAGAGCACCTGCGCGCGACGCCGGCCTTGCTGGCGGAATACGAGAAGAACAAGCATAACGTGCTGTCGCTCGTCCATCCCGACGTGTATCTTTATCCTTCCATCCCCTCGCTCCTCCAGTTCATTCGCCGGACGTTCGCCTACCATGTCCGCCGGCGCCTCGGGATGCTGGCCGGGGCTGCGCCGCGCTCCTGAAACAGGCCCGCTCGCGACAGCCGTCGCGTGGACGCGCGGACGTGCGGAGACGCACGGCGCCGGTGCGCGGCTCAGCGCGGAGGCGCGTCCTCGCGGGGCGCGCGCCATGGCCCCGGATCAGGCCTCGGCGACGATCAACGGCACATACATCTCCTGCTCGCACAGCCCGCCATGGACGCCGATGTGCGAGTAGCGCTGCTCGCCTGGCAGCCAGTCTATCATGAGCGCGGCTTCCTTCATGAGCAGGGTGTAATCGCCGATGCGATCGTGCAGCCTCGCGTGGGGTGGCCCCAGGCCAAAGTAGCCCTCCTGCACGAGGTCTGCGCTGGCCTTCAGGTCCGCATGTTCGGCGAGGTGCGTGGTGACGTACTCGACGAACTGCGACCGACGGCTCGCGTCGACATAGCAGTACGCCGCGCGTCGCTCGCCGCAGAGGGGCAAGGAAAGCGTCCGGGCGAGCTCCGGATGGGCGTCGAGCTGGATCGCCCGCTCCGCCTTCATGTCGATGAAGCCGTGGTCGGCCGTCACGACGACCGTGGTGCCGGTCCCGCGAATGCGAGCGAGGAGATCGGCGATCGCCGCGTCGAGCTCCGCGATGTGGGCCGCGGCTTCGCGGCTCGCCACGCCGTGCTCATGCGCCAGCTTGTCGTACTCCGGCCAGTACGCGTAGATGTAGTTGCGAGGCCCGGGCTGACGCACGATGCGCGCGATCGTGCCGAGCATGTGGCCGAGCTCCTCGTACCCATGCACCTGCGCCTTGCCCCGGTGCGCGGTGTTGAACGCAGAGTGCGCGATGTGAGCCGGCGTGACGATGTGGGAGAGCGCGTCCAGGCGATCGAACACGGGGGGGACGTCGAACAGCGCGCCTGCGGGGGCCTCCGGGGGCGCGCCGCCCCGGCGCGTGTGATAAGGCAGCACCGTGAGCACCTCTCCGAGCTCGCGGAAGTACGTGAACCAGCCCGTGACGCCGTGTTGCTGAGGCGCCGTTCCGGTCAGGAAGGTGGTGATCGCGCTGGCCGTCGTCGTGGGAAACACGGACGTGATTCGACCCAGGGTGTGCCGCGCGAGCAC
The DNA here is from genome assembly GCF_051521595.1 of Sorangium sp. So ce1153. Taxonomy (NCBI): domain Bacteria; kingdom Pseudomonadati; phylum Myxococcota; order Polyangiales; family Polyangiaceae; genus Sorangium; species Sorangium sp. So ce1153. The sequence continues at coordinate 6,987,133 of NZ_CP150361.1, read as the reverse complement.
GCCCGCTCCGCAGCGCTCCATCAGCGCTGAATGACCGAGACCGTCGATGACGAGGAGGACGACGTTGCGGCTCGCCAGCCGCGTGGGGGGCAGGCTGCGCAGGGGCGGATACGGCCCGCTCTCCGCGCCGAACGCGCGCGCGACCGACGCCATGAGGTTGACGATGCTGCCGCCGTGATAATCGGGCAAGGTCATGAGGATGGGCTCACGGGATCCGCGCGTGGGAGACCTGGTGTCACCGCATCCTAGCGACGGCCCGCGCTTTCGGGAGGGAGGAAACGCAAGACGAACAAGTATGCCGAGGGCGGATCGTTCACCGTCGTCGTCGTGGGACGAGCGCGGGGCGGCTGCTCCAGAGCTTACCGTGGTCCTGCGTGACCACGGCCAGGTTCGTCGTCGGGAAACGCTGTATCAGGGAGGGCAGATGGACGCGAGGTCGACCGGGCACTCCAGGGTGCGCAGCCACTCCGTGGTCAGCGCATCGACCGCATCGGCCCCGTCGCTGTCGGTGGCTGCCTTGATGGCGTCGAGGAGGTCCTGCATGCGCGCGGCCTTCCCCACGTTGGCGGCGTGAAAGGCGCCGAGCGCCCGGTCGAGCAGGTCGACGCCGAGCGCCTCCGCGACCTCGCGGAAGAAGAAAGCCCCCTTCATGTAGGGCACTTGCGACCAGAGCGGGTCGCTCAGGATGTCGATCTCATTGCAGGTGTCCGGCAGCGCGATGGTATTGCGGCCGGCCGCCGGATCGCAGACCGACCTGAGCGAGCACTCATACGAGGCCCACACGTCCACCCCGACCTCCTCGAGCGCGCGGGCCGCCAGGTATGAGGCGGTGCCCTCGGAGAGGATGAAGTCCTCCCAGCAGGCGATGCGCACGCCGTTGCCGAACCAGCCGTGCGCGGCCTCGTGCGCGTTGACCTCCTCGTTGTAGAGAGAGCCGCTCGAGAGGTGCCAGAACGGGTGGTGCTCCATGCCGCCATAGTCTCCGCCGCCCCAGTTGGCCGAGACCGTCCCGACACTGTCGCCGAAGGGGTAGGGGCCGTACGTGGTCTCCAGGAAATCGAACACCTCGACGAGGTGCTCGGTGCCCGCCGCCGCGTCGGCCTCCTGGCCGGGAAGGTGCCATACGCTCACGCGGGTGCCGCCGGAGGTGGTGCCGAGCTCCAGCCGCGTGAGCTCGGCGACCGCGATCGCGGGCATGTAGGAAGGCGCGTCGGTGGGGATGCTCTCGGGGTAGACCGCGGTCATGCCCTCCGGCACCCCGGTCACGCGCATCGTGAACCGCGAGCCGTCCGCGGGATCGGACTTGCACGGGAAGAGGTTGCCGCAGAAATGAGGCCAGAGAAACGAGACCCCCGAGTCGGGCATCCACCCGTCGAAGTCCTCGTGTGGCTTGAAGGTGTAATCGATGATGATCGTGGCGTCGCTCCCGGTCGACGGCACACCGACGTCGAGCCTGCCGGAGCTCACCTCGTGATCGAGGGCGCCCGAGCCATCCGCGACCGACGCGATGTCGAGGTCGCCAATCTCGAACGACGCGGCCGTGCTGTCCGACGCGGCGAGCACGATCGTCGCCCTGCCGGTGAGGCTGGCGAGGTCGAGCTCGAGCGCGGTCGAGAGGATGTCGCGCGTCCAGTCCTCGCCGGCCGGCGGCGTCGTGTGCCCGCCGCCCGAGCCGCCGGTGCCGTCGCCGCCCGAGCCGCCGCTGCCGCCGGTGCCGTCGCCGCCGGTGCCATCGCCGCCCGAGCCGCCGGTGCCGCCGGTGCCGTCGCCGCCGGTGCCATCGCCGCCCGAGCCGCCGGCGCCGTCGCCGCCCGAGCCGCCGGCGCCGTCGCCCGCGGAGCTCGAGCTGCTGGTCACGCCTGAGCCCCCATCACCGCCCGAGCCGCCCGCGGAGCTCGAGCTGCTGGTCGCGCCGGCGCCGCCGCTGCCCGTGCCGTCGTCATCGCCGCAGGCCACCGTCGCCAGGGTCGCCGAGGTCAAGATCGATAACCAGAGGGTGGTGCGTCGCATACGTTCGCTCCTGCAAGAGGGAGGCGCAGCGTAGGCGATGTCGGACCGCGCTCGAAGAAAGCTGCGCTGAGGCCCTCGCTTTCTCGCGGAGTCGCGCCCTGCTCTCCCAGGGCCCACGGCGGCTCGACCCGCGGTCACGCGGTCGCTACGGCTCCCGCGCGCACCGGACCCCGATGCCAGCCGCGCGGTTCGTCGGGACACGGTAGTCGCGCGTGGAGAGGTGCAGCGCCTCCGCGGCGCTGCGCCAGCCGCCGCCTCGCATCACCCGGTCCGTGCCGCCGGTCGTGACGGCGCAGTCCACGCACTCGGGCGGGTAATCTCCGAACCAATCCAGCGTCCATTCCCAGACGCCCCCCGACAGATCCGCTTGCTTGAACAGCCCGTCTCCCTGCGGTGACTTCGACCCGACCGGCAGGACGTCCTCGATCACGCATCCCTCCACGTCGCTGCCATTGCAGGCATACAGCGCGTGGTCGTGATCGAGGGTCTCATCGTCCGCCGAGGCCGACCACGGATACGGGCGCTGCTCGGCGCCGCCGGCCGCGGCGTACCCCAGCTCCGCCTCCGTCGGCAGCCGGCCGCCGTCCCACGCGCAGAACGCAAACGCCATGTACCAGCTCACGCAGTTCATCGGCAGGCGCTCGTTCGCGCCGGGCTCATCCGTCCACACCCACGCCGTGCCCTCCGCATCGCAGAACAGCCCGTTCACGAGCTCCGCGCGGTCCGGCGGCAGCCGTTCGTCCCACGCCGCGTCCCACCCGCTGTCCGCGACCAGCGGGTGCGCGCCGGCGCCCGCCGCCGGCCGACTCCCGGGATACGCGTCCACGAACGCCCGGAACCGCCCCAGCGTGACCTCGAACCGGTCCAGCCCGAAGTCGCTCACCGTGGCCGGGAAAGCCGGGTCGTTACCCCGGTTGAACGTGCCACCGGTCACCGGCTCGCTCGCGCAGCAGCTCTCGTCCCCCGCCGGCCCGCACGTCGCAGGCAGGCCAACGCAGCGACTGCCAGTCTCCACGCCGCCGCCACCGCCACCAGCGCCGCCCTGCTCGTCTATCGGATGATAGGGCTTGTCCAGCCCGACGACCGTCGTACACCCGACAACCGGCAGGCACAGCGCCGCCCACAGCCATCGCGCAGATCGCTTCACCATGCTCCTGTCTCTATTACCGAGGAGAGAGAGAGGAATCAACAGAAACGAGCGGACGCGACAAGAGGGGATGAACGAGGTCGCCCTTCGAGACCTACCAGTCCGGTGGGCTCAGCAGCGTCGGTGCCCGTTGCGCGTTCGAGCAAGTCCTCGCTCAGTCGCGCAATCGCCCGCCGACGGCTTGATGCCGGATCCACCACACGAGCCCAGCCGTCTCGCTGTGTCTTGTCTCTTTTGCCCCTCACGCGGCTGGCATTCGCTGCCGACTCACGCTCGAGATGCACCCCGGCGCGCAGCGTGCATGGGCACCGTGCATCACCCGGCATCCACCAGTCGGCATGCTCGGGTAGAGGGGTAGGGACCGAAGATGAACCAGTTGAGATTGTTCGGCGCTCTGGTGACCACCGCGACGCTCGCTGTCGCTCCGCTCGCTCGTGCGGCCAGCACCACGCCGATCCAGGATCTTGAGCTCGTCGAGGAGACGAGCGCACCCAGCTCGGCGGACGCGAGCGACCGCTGGTCCAGCCATCATCACGGGTATCACGGGTACCACGGGTATCACGGCCACCACGGGCATCACGGCCACCACGGGCATCACGGCCACCACGGCTATTGGGGTTCCAGGGCCGACGTTTCTCCGCGGGCAGGTCTCCCGACTCCGGTCGTGAGCCTGACGGATGGTCAGCGCTGATGTCCTGACGGTTCATGGCGCCGCTGGCAGGCCGAGCGGACGCTCGGCCCCAGCGGCGCCGCGCCGGCGAGGAGGGTCGTCCGGTCGGGCAAGGCGCCGGCACCGCGGGCGCCCTGGGGGTGAGCTGCATGAACGGAACAGCCATGGGCCAGAGACGCGCCATCATTCTGCTCGCCGCCGCGGCGGCGCACCTCGTGGCGGTCTGCCTGGGCGCTCTGCACGTCAACGTCGGAGACGAGGGCTGGGCGCGCCGGGCGGTGAAGTATTACGGCCTGCTCTCCGGAGCTGACAGCGGTTACTCATTCTTCGCTCCGGGGGTCGGGACGTCGCTCTCGGCGAGCTTTCAGGTGAACGGCGCGAGCGGGAAGATCGCGACCGATGTCCTGGAGACGGGGGTGAGCCGTGAAGCAGATATCCGGGTCAGGAACATCATCGGGATGTTCTGGTTGGAGGAGGAGGCGATGGTGAGGCGCTCGCTCGTGGCTTCCTGGGCTGGCAAGGTGCTCGCCAGGCACCCAGACGCCGACAGCGTCGTCGTCCAGCTCGATACGCTCGAGCTCCCCTCGATGGCGGAATACCGCGAGGGGAAGACCACGGGATGGGAGATGAATTATCGAGCCAAATTCGTGCATCACGCGAAGCTCATGCGCGCGCAGCGAAGCGACGGGAGGGCGCCGTGAACGCGCGGTCGATGGCTGATCCCCGGGCCGCGATCGGGCGTGGGTTCGCGCGAGCGTGGGCGGCCGTCGAGCGCTTCGCCTTCGCTCCTGCGTCCGCAGCGCCGCTCGCCGCGCTCCGGGTCGGGCTCGCCTCGGTTCTGCTCATCCAGGCGGGGATGGTCGCTCCTGCGCTGTTCGAGCTCTATGGGCGATCGGGGATCCTGCAGGCACCACTCCTCGACGCGCTCGGGAGTCCTGGGTCCGTCCGGCTCAGCTGGCTGATAGACCGCCTCGCCCCGCTCGGGATCGGAGAGGTGCCCGTCATCGTCGCCGTGGGCGTCTTCTATGTGCTCGCCCTCGTCGCGCTGCTCGCGGGATGGCACACGAGGATGGCCGCGGCAGGCGCCTGGTTCTCCCACCTGGCGCTGATGATGACGGCGGATAGCACGAATTACGGTGTAGACCAGTTCGCCAACATCTTCCTGTTCTATCTCATGTGGATGCCCGCGGGAGCGGCGCTGTCGCTCGACCGATGGCTCGGCCGCACGCCCGGCGGGCCCACGAGCACGGCGCGGCTCGCCCTGCGCGTGGTGCAGGTACACCTCTGCATCGTCTACCTCACGAGCGGGCTGGGAAAGGCGCTTGGCGAGCAATGGTGGAACGGCGATGCCATCTGGCGGACGCTCAACATGCCCGACTATCGCCAGTACGACTTCACCTGGCTGGCCTACCATCCATGGCTCGCGGTGGGCGCAGGCTGGATGGTGCTGCTCATCGAGATCGGCTACCCCTTCATGACCTGGCCGCGCCGCACCCGGCGGCTCTGGGTGGCGGCCACCGTGGCGCTCCACGTCGGCATAGCGGTCTTCATGGGGCTCGCTGTCTTCGGAGCCATCATGGCTGTTCTTACCATCTCCGCCTTCGCCGTGCGGGCAGACCCTCCCCGATCCACGCTCTCTCCACCGAAGCTCCACGAGCTGCTCCGCCCGGTTCCACCAGCTGCTCCACCAAACTCCACGAGCTGCTCATGCCGCTCACCCGTCGTGTGAGCTACGTTGAAGGCCTCACTGACGCAGGGAGGCAAGGCGATGGCAGGAACGACGGACAGCGGCGGCGGACGGCGCGGGAGCCCCTGGAGGATGGCGGTCTGGGGCGCTGCAGCGCTCGTCCTGCTGCTGCCCTTGGTCGCGATGCAGTTCACCGGAGAGGTGGCATGGGACCTCGCGGATTTCGCCATCTTCGGCGCCATGCTGGTCTGCGCTTGCGGCGCCTACGAGCTGGCGGCGAGGGCGACGGGCAACAGAGCATACCGAGCCGCCGTGGGCGTCGCGCTCGCGGCAGCGTTCGTCCTCGTCTGGATGAACCTCGCCGTTGGCATCATCGGGAATGAGGAGAACCCCGCCAACCTGATGGTTGGCGGAGCGCTCGCCGTCGGGATCATCGGGGCCGTCATCGCGCGCTTCCAGCCCCACGGAATGGGACGCGCGATGGTCGCGACGGCGCTCGCTCAGGCCCTGGTCGCCGTGATCGCCCTGGCCGCCGGACTGGGCCATAACTTCGTGCTGACGGGGTTCTTCGTCGCGCTGTGGCTCGCGTCGGCCCGACTGTTCTGGAGAGCGGCGCGGGAGCAAGCGCACGCGGTCGCGGCGCCGTAGGTCCCTCGCGCTCAGGCGGGGACCGCCGCCGGCAGCGGGAGCGTGAAGCACACCCTCGTCCCCCGGCCGAGCTCGCTCTCCACGCGGATCGTGCCGCCGTGGCGCTCGACGAGGTTCTTGCAGATCGACAGGCCGAGGCCCGTGCTCTTCTCGCCGGCGGTCGACCGGGTGCTCGTCCTCCGGAACTTGGAGAACAGGCCGCTGATCTCCTCCGGGCGAATGCCCAGCCCCTGATCCTCGATCGTCACCTCGACAGCGTCGCCGGCGCGCCGCGCGCGCACGGTCACCGTCGTGCCCGGGTGGGAGAACTTGAACGCATTGCTGAGCAGGTTGCTCAGGACCTGCTCGATCCGCTCGACGTCGCAGCGGACGCGCGGGAGCTCGGACGGCACGTCGACGGCCACGGCGATCCCCTTCCGGCCCGCGCTGTGCTCGTTCTGGGAGGCGGCGGCGGCGATGAGCCCTCGCAGATCGGCTTCCTGCGTCCGGAGCGCGACGTTCCCGTGCTCCAGCGTCGTGATGTCGAGCAGGTCCTCGAGCAGCTGCAGCGTGAACCCGGCGTTGGCCTGGATCTTCAGGAGATGGCGCCGCGCTTCCTCGCGCCCCGCGCCAGCCCCGGCGAGCAGCATCGTCGAGAACCACTGGATCGCCGCGATCGGATTGCGCAGGTCGTGCGCGGCGGTCCCCACGAGCTCATGGCTCCTCTGGTTCAGCTCGTCGAGCTGCTGGTTCGCCCGCTCGAGCGCGTCGACCCTCGCCTCGAGATCCGAGAGGAGCCGCTTTCGCTCGCTGAGGCGCCCGTGCTGAGAGAACGCGTCCTTCAGGACGCCGGCGAGCCCCGGCGGGTCCCACGGCTTGGGGATGAACCGGTACACCCCCCCTTCGTTGATGGCCTGGATCGCCGCGTTCGTGTCCGCGTACGCGGTCATGAGCAGCCGGACGGTATCCGGGAAGTCGGCCTTCACCCGCGCGTAGAACTCCGTTCCGGTCATGCCGGGCATCCGCTGGTCGCTGAGGACGACCTGGATGGGGCGCTCGCGCAGGAGCGCGTACCCCTGCTCGGCGCTCTCCGCGACGACGACGTCGTAGTCGCGCCGGAGCTCGCGGCGGAGCGCCTTCAACGTCTCGCGCTCGTCGTCCACGATGAGCAGCGCGCCCCGCGCGCCCGGCACGCGCGACGCGCCCGTCATCGGTCGAGCTCCTTCGGCAGCGTGATCGTCAAGGTGCTGCCCACCCCCGGCGTCGACCGGGCGGAGAGCGTCCCGCCGTGCTGATCGACGATGATCTTGTGCGAGATGGTCAGGCCGAGCCCGGTGCCCTGCCCGACAGGCTTCGTCGTGAAGAACGGATCGAAGATCCTGCCGAGGACGTCGGCGGGCATCCCGGCGCCGTTGTCCTCGAAGTCCAGGGTGACGGCGCGCGCCCCGTCCCGCGCGCGGATCGCGATGCGGCCGTTCCCCCGGCCGCGGCACGCGACCGCCTGGGCCGCGTTGATGAGGAGGTTCAGGAACACCTGGCTGAGCTCCGCCGGCTTGCAGCGCAGCCGCGGCAGCTCGCCCCACTCCACCGTCACCTGGACGCCGTCGCTCTTCAGCGCGGGGCCGGCGATCGCCAGCGTGCTCTCCAGGCTCTCCCGCAGGTCGGATACCTCCACCTCCGTCTGGTCGAGCCGCGCGAAGGTCCTCAGGTCCTCGACGATCTTCTGCACGCGCGCGAGGCCGCCGAGGGTGCCTTTCACGAGATCGCCCGCGTCCTCGCGCAGGAACTCGAGATCGATCTCCTCGCGCAGCGCCCCGGCGAGGCCCGTCACGTCGCCCGGGCCCCCGCGGAGGACGGCTCCCTCGAGCGACTCGTAGGCGGCGAGCAGCCGCGCGAACGACTCTCCCAGCGTGTGCACGTTGCTGCGGACGAACGCGAGCGGGTTGTTGATCTCGTGGGCCATGCCGGCGGCCAGCTTGCCGAGCGCGTTCATCTTCTCCGAGTGGACGAGCATCGATTGCGTGTCCCGCAGCTGCTCGAGCGACCTCTCGAGCGCCCGCTGCTCGGAGACGAGCCGGCGCTGGAGGTTCGTTATCTTCGAGTTGAGCGCGGACACCTCGCCGAGCACGCGCTCGAGCTCGACGACGTCGAACTCGGCGAGGATCACCAGATCCTCCCCCGGCCGCCAGACCTCGCCCCTGAGGCTGTGTGCGATCGAGCGGAGATCCCCGAAGTGCAGGATCCCCCGGTAGATCGGCGCGTCGCCGCGCTGCCCCGCCGCGGCGAGCCGCGCGAAGCCCGGGCTGAGGAGGCGAGCCAGGGCGCCCCCCGGCTCGCCCGCCCCGCCGAGCAGCCGGCGCATGCCGCGGTTCGCGAGCCGCGGCGCGCCGTCCGGCGCGAACACGCCGATCGCGAGCGCGACGGCCTCCATGAGGAAAGAGCCGGCGAGCCGCGCGAGCGGGCCGCTGAGCTCCTGCCCCGGCGGAGCGTCCGCGAGCGACGCTGTCTCGTCTTCTCCTGTTCTTCGCGGCTCGCGCGGATCCATCGGAATTCAGGCCCACCTTCGCTCGCGGTGGAGTCCATGTGTCTTGGCAGGCCGGCGTGAGGCTCGCTACACCAAACGCACCACGCGCCGTCTCCGCAGCTCATCCATCGATGTCCTCGTCGGGGGCCGGAGCGCGGAGGAGCACGGAGGAAGAGAGAGGAGGAAAGGGAGAGATGGAGCGAGCGCCGGCGCGAGAGGCCCTGACCGATCCGATCGACCGCGGGATGCGCGGGGTCCTCGCGGCCGCCTTCCGCCTCGCCGGCGCGTGGGGGCTCGCGCGGCTGCCCATGCCCGGCTGCGTGGCCGTGGCGAGCGGCCAGCTCCGGGGGGAGCCGGTGGAGATGAGGTCTCACGCCTTCGCCGGGGCAGGGTGGGAGTCGCTCCTGATCGCCGCCCTCGAGGACGGCGCGGGCGCGCTGCGCGTCGCGACCGTGTGCGGCCTGCCGGCGCGGGGCGCGCTCCGGCCGCTGCTGGGCGTCGATCTCGTCGCCTTCGGCGGGCGGCTGTCCCTCGTCGCGCTCGACCTGTCGCCGACCGACGCCGCGTTCTGGCAGGAGCACGCGCGCCCGCTCCTCGAGGCCGTCCACGCCCGGGCCGCGGCGAAGCTCGCGCCGCGGAGGCCGCCCGCCTTCGCCGCGGGCGCCCTGTCGCCGCTCGCGCTGATCGCGGGCGTGAGGCCCGGCGCCGAGCGCGCCGCGTTCGACGCCGCCGCCGGCCTGCTCGACGCCCTGCGCGGCCTGCCGGCGCTCGACCCGGCGCGCCCCGGCGAGCGAGGCGAGGCCGCCTTTCGCCGGAACCTCGCGCTGCGCCGCGCGGAGCTCTCGAACCGCAAGGAGGCGGACGTCCTCGCGGCGATGTTCGGCCGCGCCTTCGCGGATCGCTACCTGCGCGAGCACCTCTTCCGCGTGGCGTGAGCGCGCGCCGCCCTCGCCGGCGCGGGCGCGGTCACGCGCCGCGCGCCGCGAGGAGCTCCTGCGCCAGGTGCACGGCCCCCTCCGCGGTCGGCGCCGAGCCGTCGGCGCCGAGCTGCCTCCAGAGGTCGTGGACGACGCGGAACGGCTGGCCGCCCACCAGGACGAGGACGTCCCTGCACCGGCCGTCGTCGCGCGCGGCGGCGATCAGCTCGTGGACGCTGACGAGGTGCTCGCCGAGCGTGGCCGAGACCGCGAGGACGTCGGCCTTCCTGCGGGCGACCTCGCCGAGCACGTCGTCCGCCGGCGTGCTGGCCCCGAGGTAGAACGTGTCCCACCCCTCCATCTCGAAGAAATCGGCGACGAAGCGCGCGCCGATCTCGTGGAGGTTCCCGTCCACGGAGGTGGCCACGAGCCGGCGATCGGCGCGGTGGGCGTTGAAGACGAGCGGGTAAAGCTGGCTCAGGACCGTCTGGGTGACCGCCGTGCAGTAGTGCTCCTCGGCGACGCTGAGCTGATTGAGCTGCCAGAGCCTGCCGATCTCGTACTGGCACGGCTGGAAGACGTGCGCGTAGAGGTCCTTGACCGGCGTGTCCGCCTCGACCGCCTCCCGGATGAGCCGCAGCGCGCGCCCCCGGTTCCCCTGGAGCAAGGCGTCGAGGTAGCCGCACGCCAGGGGGCCGAGCGGGGCCTCGAGCTGCACGAAGCTGGGGAGCTCGACGGGGCCCGAGGTGAGCCGCTCGAGCGCCGCCGCGAGGTACCGGCGCGGCGCCTCGGCGAGGTGCTCGGGGAGCGCGATCGCGATGGCGTCGCCGAGCGCGCCGAGGTGGCTCACGAGCTCGGCGGGGTCGAGGCCGACGCTCGTGAGCAGCGTCTGGGCCCATTCCGCGTAGTCGCTGAACAGCGCGGGCGCCTCCAGGTCGACCGCCGCGGCGAGCTGGGCGAGGTGGCGCCGGGCGTCCTCCAGGCTGTGGGCGCGCCGCCCGCCGTGGGCGACAGCGTCCCCGGGGCGCCGCATGTAGCTGAGCGCGACGCTCAGCGGGGCGACGCGCGGCGTCGAGAGCGCGAGCGCCTCCGCCGCCGAGGCGGCCTCGCCCGGCGCGGCCATGGCGGCGGGGATGGCCGCGAGCGCGGCCGGCGTCACGAGCGGCGAGGCGTCGAGGCGCCGCCGGCCGGCCGCCAGGGCCTCCTGCGCGAGCGCGGAGCGCGCCGGGGCGAGCTGCTCCCCGATGGCCTCGCTCAGCGCGTCCAGCGCGGCGCCGAGCGTGCTCCGCGGCACGCCGATCCCCTCGAGGAACACCGCGGTGAAGGCGCAGTACTCGCCGAACTGCTCGGCGCCCGAGGCGCGCAGCGCCGCCGACAGCGCGTCGAGGTGCGCCCCGATGTCCTCGCGGCAGCGCTCGAGATCACCCCGCTCGCCCGGAGCCCCCCGCGCCGCGGCCGCCAGCCGGCCGATCGCCGCGTCCGTCAGGGACTCACGGCGATCGAGGAGCTCATCGGCCGTCCTGTCGCGTTCTGTGATGACCATGCAAGTGTATCTTGTGAGGAGCGATCGCCGGCGCACGTCCGATATCGCACGGACTCGCTCGGGATGCCCCGCGGGCGCGCGCGCCGCGCGCGGGAGGGAAGGGAGGGAAGGGAGAGGAAGAGGGCGCGGCGCCGCCGGCCCCGGCCGTCCGCCGCGCTTGGCGGACATCCTCCTTCGAGGTACCGTCTCTCCAGCGTCGCGGGGAAGCGTCATTGCCAGGCGCGGGAGCTGAAGAACGATGTCGATCTCCTTGGTGCGGAACAGCTACGGCAAGTCGAGGGTGCGGCTGGTCAAGGTGCGCCGCGCGGCGGAGCGGCACGAGCTCACCGACATCGACGTCGACATCGAGCTCGAGGGCGACTTCGACGACGCCTACACGCAGGGCGACAACAGCAAGGTGCTCCCCACGGACACGATGAAGAACACCGTGTACGCGCTCGCCAAGTCCCACCCGGTCGAGCCGATCGAGGATTTCGGCGTCCTCCTGGCCGAGCACTTCCTCGGCAAGCCCCACGCCCGGCGGGCGAGGGTCGCGATCGCGGAGAAGGTCTGGTCGCGCATCGACGCGGGCGGCGCGCCGCACCCGCACGCCTTCCTCCGCGCCGCGGGCGAGCGCCGGACCGCGGAGATCACGGCGGTCCCTGGCGACGTCGCGATCGTGTCCGGCATCGAGGACCTGCTCGTGCTCAAGACCACCGGCTCTGCCTTCTCCGGCTTCCCGCGCGACCAGTACACGACGCTCAAGGAGACCGACGACCGCATCCTCTCGACCCTCATGGTGGCGCGCTGGCGCGCTCCGGCGGGGCGCCGCGACGAGGCCCCCACGGCGACGTGGGAGAGCGCCCGCCGCGCCCTGCTCGAGACGTTCGCCGGGCAGCACAGCCTCTCGGTGCAGCACACGATCCACGCGCTCGGCGAGGCGGTGCTCGCGGCGTGCCCGGCCGTCGACGAGCTGAGCCTCTCGCTGCCCAACAAGCATTGCCTGCTCGTCGATCTCTCGCGCTTCGGGCTCAGCAATGACAACGAGATCTTCGTCCCGGTGGACGAGCCCCACGGGCTCATCCACGCCACGATGAAGCGCGGTGGCTGACCGGCGCGCGGGAGGGCTATCCTCTCGCGCCCGATGGCCCGCGAAGCACCGCCCCGAGATCAGGCTGACGAGGACGGCGCGCTCCTCGATCGCATCCGGAGCCACCCGCTCCGCCGCTTCCTCGGCCCCCCGCGGACGTACCTGCTCACGCGCTTCGTCCTGCTCCGCCTCCTCGGCTTCGTCTACTTCATCGCTTTTTTCTCGCTCGCCCGGCAGCTCGGCCCGCTCCTCGGCCCGCAAGGCCTCTTGCCCGCCGACCGCTTCCTCGAGCGCCTCCTCGCCGTGACCGGCTCCGAGGGCGCGGCGTTCCGCCGGCTCCCCACGCTGTTCCTGTGGCTCGGCGCCTCCGAGGGCGTCCTCCAGGCCGCCGCGTGGCTCGGCGTGGCGCTGTCGCTCGCGGTGTGCGCCGGCGTCACCAACGCTGTCGTGCAGCTCGCGCTCTGGGCGCTCTACCTCTCGTTCGTGCACATCGGCCAGGTCTTCTACGGTTACGGCTGGGAGCACCAGCTCGCCGAGACTGGCTTTCTCGCCGTCTTCCTCTGTCCGGTGCGCGGCTTCCGGCCGTTCCGGTCGCCGCCGCCGCCCGTGGTCGTGATCTGGCTCTTTCGCTGGCTCATCTTCCGGATCATGCTCGGCGCCGGCCTCATCAAGCTCCGCGGCGACCCGTGCTGGCGCGACCTGACCTGCCTTGTCTATCACTACGAGACGCAGCCGGTCCCGAGCCCGCTGAGCTATTACCTCCACCAGCTCCCGGCGCCGGCGCACACGGTCGGCGTGCTCTTCAATCACCTCGTGGAGCTCGTCGTCCCCTGGTTCGCCTTCGGCCCCCGGCGCGCGCGCCACGTCGCCGGCGTCTTCCTGGTGCTCTTCCAGTGCATCTTGATCGCGAGCGGCAACCTCTCCTTCCTCAACTGGCTCACCATCGTGCCGGCGATCGCCTGCTTCGACGACGGCGCGCTCGGCCGGCTCTTCCCGGCGCGGCTCCGGGAGCGCGCCGCGGCGCTCGCGGCGCAGCTCTCCCCGTCGCGGGCGCACCGCGCCGCCGCCGCCCTGCTCGCGATCCTCGTGCTCTGCCTCAGCGTGAACCCGGTCATGAACCTGCTCTCGCCGCGGCAGTCGATGAACGCCACCTTCGACAGCTTCGGTCTGGTGAACACCTACGGCGCGTTCGGCAGCGTCGGCCGGGAGCGCTACGAGGTCATCCTGCAGGGCACGAGCGACGAGGCGCTGGGGGAGGGGACGCGGTGGCTCGAGTACGACCTGCCGTGCAAGCCCGGCGACGTGCGCCGGCGCCCGTGCTTCATCACGCCGTACCACTACCGCCTCGACTGGCAGATCTGGTTCGCGGCGTTCGGCAGTTACGAGAGCGAGCCGTGGCTCGTTCATTTCATCTACAAGCTCCTCTCGGGCGACGCGGGCGCGCAGCGCCTCCTCGCCGGCAACCCTTTCCCTGGCGCGCCGCCCCGGTACATCCGCGCCGAGCTCTACCGCTACAGCTTCACCCGCGTCGGCGACGGGAGCGGCGCGTGGTGGCGCCGCGTCCGCGTCGCGGAGTACCTGCCGCCGCTGTCGGTCGACGACCCGGCGCTGCTCCGCTTCCTCGCCGCGTACGGGTGGCTGCCGGCCTCCCGCGCGCCCGCGCCGTTCTGATTCGATCATCGTCGAAGTAGATTGACAGCCGCGCGCGCGTCCGGTCGACCGCGCGCGCGCCTGCACCGGCGCGCCGGGCGCGATCCGATTCGACGGCCGTCGAACCAGATTGACGGCCGCCGCGCGCCCGCTATATTCGTTTCGATGGCCATCGAAGCAGATCCTCCGGCGCCCGAGCTGGGCCTCGACGCGCGCATCGGCGTGCTCAAGGCGCTCGCGGACGCGTCGCGGCTGCAGGTGGTGAACGCCCTGCTGGAGCGGCCTCACTGCGCCGAGGAGCTGGCCGAGCGGCTGGGGCGCGCGCCGTCCACGGTCTCCTTCCACCTCCGGAAGCTCGACGAGGCCGGCCTCGTGACGAAGCGCAAGACCCAGTACTACCTCGTCTACGCGCTGCGCGACGACGTGCTCCGCCTCTCGCTGAGGGAGCTCGTCACGGTGCCGTCGGCCGGCGGCGGCCCGGCGCGGCGGCGCGTCGAGCGGGCCCGGAGCCAGGTGATGCGCTCGTTCTTCCGCGGCGGCGTGCTGGTGCAGATGCCGAAGCAGTGGCGCAAGCGGCGCATCGTGCTCGAGCAGTTCCTCGCCAGGTTCGAGGCGGGGCGGCGCTACCGCGAGCAGGAGGTGAACGCGATCATCCAGGCGCTGTACCCCGACCACTGCACGATCCGGCGGATGCTGGTGGACGAGGGCTACATGGCGCGCGACGGCCAGTTTTACGAGGTGATCGAGGGGGGGACCCCAGGGGCCGGGGCGGCGACCGAGACGCCCGAGGCGGCGACAGGGACGCCCGAGGCGACGAAGAGGAAAGCGGGAGAGAGCACGATGGAAACGCGCAAGGAGCTGAAGCGGCAGTATCTCGAGACCCCGAAGCAGGCGGGCATCTTCCAGGTCAAGAACACGGTGAACGGCAAGGTGCTGCTCGGCAGCAGCACGAACCTCCACGGGCCGCTCAACAAGCACCGTTTCATGCTGTCGATCGGCGGGCACTCGAACCAGGAGCTCCAGAAGGACTGGAAGCAGCACGGCGCCGACGCCTTCACGTTCGAGGTGCTCGAGGTCGTGCCGCAGAAGGACGAGCCGGGCTTCTCGCTCGCGGACGAGCTCACCCTGCTCGAGCAGATCTGGCTGGAGAAGCTGTCGCCCCTCGCCCCGCGCGGCTACAACACCACCACGCGGATCCGCGAGTGAGCTGGGGCCGCGGCGCCTGAGGGCGGCTCAGCTCCCGCGCGCTCGGTCTCCACGCCTGCCCGGTGAGGGCGAACGGAGGGCGAGCTCGCTCCGTCGCGGTACGCCGCTCACTCGGCGGCGGGCGGAGGGATCTCGATGTGCGCCGTGGCGCACGACGTGCAGAAGACGCTCTTGTTGCCGGGATAGAACGCTTCATAGTCGACGCTGCGCTCGAGGCTCACCAGCTCGCGCTGCGTGTCGTCGTCGACGACCTTGACCGCATAGACCTCTCCATCCTCGAGGTCCGTGTTCACGTCGGGCAAGAAACCGATCCTGATCTCCCAGTGCGTGTTGGTCGGGTCCAGGTCCGCGAGCTCGCAGACGACCCTCCCGCCCTCGATCGCAGCGTCCGCGCTGAGCGGCACGTTCGGCGGTCGGGGCGCGTCCGAGCTGAGCGTCAGCGTTGCGCAGCGCTGTTTCCAGCACGCCTCGACCGTCACATGCGCCGGCGCGTCCGCGGTGAGCCCGATCGGCCCCGAGATACTGACCCCATCCCCGCAGCCGATCTCGTTCCCGTCGCACACCGGACACCCCGCGGTGAGCGCAACGAGCCCGAGGAGGGCTGCCACGGCGGCCGCCGCACGCAGCCTCGCTCGGCGCGTCGCGCCGCCGGGCGGGCGGGCGTCCCGGTGCCGCGTGAGAGACGGATCGATGTCCTGGATGATCGCGGCCCAGATGCCACTCACCTTCATGTTCACTCCGTTGTTCCGGCCAAGCTCCGCGCGCCGGAGGGACCTGCGGTGGAATCGGCCCCTTACCCGAACACGGTAAGTCTGCACCGAGCCTCTCACCAACGTGCGGAGCCTGCAAGTTCGATCCATGGGCGCGCGGCGGGGCGCGGCGTTCCAGCACGTTCTTGGCGGGCATATCCGGCGTCGCCGTCCTCGACGTCGCGGCGCCCCGCTCCACGGCGCCGCTGCACGCGCGCCCGCCCTGCGCCGCGCCTCTGCCGCGCTCGCCCTGCGTCGCGCCGCCGCCGCGCCCGCGCTCCGCCGCGCCGCCGGAGCTCCCGGCGGCCGCGCCGCGCCCGCGCGACGCCCGCTTTGTGTCCCCCAGAGGTCTTGCATTTTTGCCGCGGTAGCTTGCTTTCCTGGGCGTTGTCTTGCGCCATTGCAAGATCCATCCTCGCCTCATGAACAACGCAGCGCCCGCTCCCAGCTCCTCCTCCAAGCTCCACGTCGTGCTCGGCGCCGGCCAGATCGGCCCGCGCGTCGCGGAGCGCCTGCTCGCGCAGGGCCACCGCGTCCGCCTTGTGCAGCGCACCCGCCGCGCCCCGGAGCGGCCGGGGCTCACGTCGATGGGCGGCGACATCACCGACCTCGCGTTCGCCGAGGAGGCCACGCGCGGGGCCAGCGTGGTCTACGACTGCATGAACCCGCCCTACCACCTCTGGGCAACGCAGCTCTTGCCCATCGCCCGGGGCGCGGTGCACGGCGCGAGCAAGGCGGGCGCGAAGCTCGTCGCCCTCGACTGCTTGTACATGTACGGCATTCCCGACGGGGCCATGCGCGAGGATTCGCCGCGCCGCCCTTGCAGCAAGAAGGGCGCGCTGCGCGTCGAGGTCGAGGAGATGCGCCTCGCGGCCCAGCGCCGCGGCGACGTGCGCGTGGCCATCGGCCGCGCCAGCGACTTCTTCGGCGCCGACCTCCCGTTCTCCTTCTGGAGCGACCGCTTCTACGCGCGCGCGCTCGCCGGGAAGGCCGTCGAGTGCATGGGCGATCCCGACATGCCCCACGCGTACACGTACGTGGAAGACGTGGCGCGAGGCCTCGTGACCCTGGGCGAGCGCGAGGAGGCGATGGGCCACATATGGCACCTGCCGACGGCGCCTGCGGAGAGCACGCGCGCGCTCGCAGAGCGGCTGGGCCGCGCCCTCGGGCTCGAGGCGAAGGTGGCGCGACTCCCGCGCTTCGTGCTGCGCGCGATCGGCCTCTTCTCGCCCTTCATGCGCGAGGTCGCCGAGATGGCCTACCAGTGGGACGTGCCCTATGCCATCGACGACACGCGCTTCCGCGAGGCCTTCGGCTGGTCGGCGACTCCGGTGGACCGGCAGGTGGCGGAGGTCGCGGCCTGGGCCCGGAACCGGTACAAGCTCGCCGCCCCGCGCGCCGGGCGGGCGACATCCGCTGCTTAGCCTGATCGGCGCACGAACGAGCGCCGAGCGCCGCGAGGCTCTCGGATCGCACCGGAGCGGAACATGCCAGCCGGGCCACAGCCCCAGCGAGGGCCTTGACAGGCACGGTTGAAGGCGGGGAGATGGCGCTCTGTCTGGAGGGCACCATGCGTCGTTCTTCCCTTACTCCGGTACCTTGCCTGCTGGTCGTCACGCTCGGCCTCGCGTCCTGCGACGCTGGCCAGCCCGCGCCCTCCGACGGGTCGAGCGCCGGCGGCGGCGGGGCCGCGGGGGCCTCCGCCTCTTCCGGCTCTCCGCCCGGCCACGGCGGCTCGCCGCCAGGCGACGTCAGCTCGTCCTCCGGCGACGGCGGGGCTCCCGGCGTGAGCGCCTCGGTCGGCTCGGGGGCCGGGGAGGGCGAGGGCGGGGGGCCGGAGCAGACGCCGCCTGTCGGCCCCATGGTCAACGGGATCCAGTGGGCCGACACCTCGGGCAAGCCCATCCAGGCGCACGGGGGCGGGGTGATCAAGGTGGGCTCGTACTATTACTGGTTCGGCGAGAACCGGAACCCGGACGGGACCTTTTATGCCGTGTCCTGCTACCGCTCGGCGGACCTGCGGCGCTGGGAGTTCAGGAACCATGTCCTGACCATGGACTCGGACCAGGACCTCGACCCGGCGAACATCGAGCGCCCGAAGGTGGTCTACAACGAGTCCACGGGCAAGTTCGTGATGTGGATGCACTGGGAGAACGGGGTGAACTACGGCGAGGCGCGGGCCGCGGTCGCGAGCTCGAGCACCGTGGACGGCGATTACACGTACCACGGCAGCTTCCGGCCGCTCGTCGACAGCGGGGTGACCGATCACGGCAAGCGCGGGTACATGTCCCGGGACTGCGGGCTCTTCGTCGATGACGACAGGAAGGCGTACTTCATCTCTGCCTCGAACGAGAACTACGATCTCAACCTGTACGAGCTGACCCCTGATTACCTGGCCATCGGACGCCTGACCGCCGTGCTCTTCCCCGGCGGACACCGGGAGGCGCCGGCGCTGTTCAAGCGGAACGGCACCTACTTCCTGCTGACCTCCGGGGCCACGGGCTGGTCGCCCAACCAGGCCAAGTACGCGACCTCGCGCGCGCTCGGCGCCGGCTGGTCGGCGATGACCAACGTCGCCGACGGCACGACCTACCACTCCCAGTCGACGTATGTGCTCCCGGTCCAGGGCAGCGCGGGGACGGCCTACCTCTACATGGGCGATCGCTGGGCCGGCGCCTGGAGCGGGCGGGTCAACGACTCGACGTATGTATGGCAGCCGATCTCGTTCCCCTCGGACACCACCATGAGCATGAGCTGGAACAACACGCTGACCATCGACACGGCGGCCGGCGCCGTCACCGGGGCGACGAACAACTTCAAGCTCGTCAACAGGCACAGCGGCAAGGTGATGGAGGTCGCGGGCGCGTCGTCCGAGGACGGGGCGGCGGTGGTCCAGAACCCGGACAGCGGCGGAGACAACCAGAAGTGGAGCCTGAACTACAATGGATCGGGCTACTTCCGGCTCACCAACGTCAAGAGCGGCAAGGTGCTGGACGTCCCTGACGAGTCGACCAGCGACGGGATCGCGCTGAAGCAATGGGCCAACCACGACGGCGACAACCAGGCGTGGCTGCTCATCGACGTGGGCGGCGGCGATCACCAGATCAGGAACAAGAAGAGCGGCAAGCTCATCGGGGTGGTCCAGGGCTCCACCGACGACGCCGCGGCCGTCGAGCAGCGGTCGAGCAGCGGCGGCGAGGAGCAGCGCTGGGAGCTCGTCGTCGCGAATTGACCCGGGGGCTCAGCCGCCCGATCCACCCCTCGTCCCCATCATGCCGCCGCGCCGGCCCGCCCGGCGAGCTCGGCGCCGATCAGCGCCGCGACAGCTGAGCCGCCGTCGGGGCCGAGCTGGTCCTGCGTACGAGCGCCGCCCAGGTCCCCCGGACAGGACGATCTCGCGAGAGCCGGGCTCGTCGGACCGTTCATGCGGGCGCCTCGGCCGGCCGCCGCTGCGCACTCCTCCGCCCTCCGGATCGAGGACATCCGCGCGCCGGTCCATTTCGATTGACGCCTGTCATGTGAACGTTCACATTTGGCGCCAGGTATCCTTCGGCGTTGCGCTGGACAGGTGCGTCATGCGCACCGGGCCTTTCTCCTCGTGCGCTTTCACCGTGGCGGTCGGGCTGCTGGCTCCAGGTGAGGCGCGCGCAGGGGGAGGACCGCGCCGGCGCACGTGCTCGATCGGCCTCTCTGCTCCGCGACGTACCGCCGCTCGCGAAGCTCTGGCAGGGCTCGCGGCGGCATCGCTGCGGGTCGGTTCCTCACCGAATTGACGTGATCTGGAAGCGGCGCGGTGCTCCGCGCGGGCGGCTGGCTCACCTTGCGATCGAGGCAAAAATCATGCGTGAGAGTCACGATTCCACCGTTCATCACGTCAAGCTGCTGGTTGCGGCGTCGATCACGGCGTTCGCGGGGTTGGCTGCCTGTTCGTCCGACGGGACGAGCCCCGACCTGGCTGGCGGCGACAGCGCGGCCAGCGGCAGCGCAACCGGCGGCGCCGACGCCGCTGCAGGAGCCGGAGGAGCGGCAGCGGAGGGGGGAAGCGGCAGCGCCGGCGCGATGGCCGGTGGCGGAGCGGGCGACGGCGGAGGCGGCGGCGGCGGCGAGGTGCCAGACGAGACCGGGACGCGGCAAGCGGCGTACTACGTGTCGCCTTCCGGCAGCGACGACAATCCAGGCACGGCCAGCGCGCCGTTCAAGACGGTCACCAAGGCGCGCGACGTCGTCCGCACCGTCAACGCCGACATGACCGGCGACATCTACGTTTACCTCCGAGCTGGCACGTACAGCCTCACCGACGCCATCGCCTTCGCGCCGTCGGATTCGGGCACGAATGGCCATCGCATCTACTATCAGGCTTACCCCGGGGAGAGGCCCGTCTTGAGCGGCGCGACGAAGGTGACCGGATGGGCCCCGGACACAGGCAACATCTACAAGGCCAGGCTGGACCGGACGACGAAGCTGCGCAACCTGTACGTGAACGATGCTCGTGCCCTGATGACGAGCAAGCGGGTCACGTCGCGCGGAGGCGTCGGGACGTACAGCGTGACGGCCGGGCAGCACAGCTGGGCCTGGGCGAGCGGCCGCGGCAGCGACGGCGCCAAGTACGACCTCGACGCGGTACCTGCCATCGCCA
The DNA here is from genome assembly GCF_051521595.1 of Sorangium sp. So ce1153. Classification (NCBI taxonomy): domain Bacteria; kingdom Pseudomonadati; phylum Myxococcota; order Polyangiales; family Polyangiaceae; genus Sorangium; species Sorangium sp. So ce1153. The sequence continues at coordinate 6,966,698 of NZ_CP150361.1, read as the reverse complement.
GCAACAAGGACGACCTCGAGATCGTGAACGGCACCACCTGGAACGAGAATATCGTCTGCGTTCGCGATGTCACCACCACGCCAGACAACTTCCGCGCGCTGCTCTTTCAACAGCCCTACGGCGCCATCGCGCAAACCCCCGGCTGGAACTCGGGCTTCAGCGTCTCTGGTACCCACACGATCTACAACGCGCGCGAGTTCTTGAGCTCACCGGGGCAGTTCTATTTCGACAAGACGACCGGCACCCTCTACTACTACCCGCGGCAGGGCGAGGACATCGAACAGGCCGACGTGCAGGCGCCGATCGCAGAGAAGCTGATCGACATCGCCGGCGCCTCCACGGCCAGCCGCGTCAAGAACCTCACCTTCCAGGGCATCACCTTCGCCAACACCGACTACAACCTGTACAGCGTGGACATGTCGCACGGCAAAGCGACGGTACAGGGCGCCACCATCTATGTCGCTTACGGCGACGGCAACTGGCACAACAGCAAGTACGAGATTACCGATACGCTGCCCGGGATGATCACGGTCAACAACGCCGACTCGATCGACTTCATCGGCAACGTGGTGAAGCACAGCGGCAATGAGGGCATCTCCTTTGTCAACGACGTCGTGAATTCCAGCATCATCGGCAACTACATCACCGACATCGCCGGCAGCGGCATCACGGTCGGCCACCCGCAGCACCTGTACGTGGGCGACACCGGCCCGCACCAGAAGTTCGGCTCGGGTACCGAAGGCATCTGTAAAAACGACACCATCAGCAACAACCTGCTGTACGACGTGAGCTCACTGCCGGGTTTCGGTGGCCATTCGGGCATCACCGCGTTCTTCGTCGATGGCCTGAAGATCACCTACAACCAGATCCAGAAGACGGCCTACAACGGCATCAACCTGGGCTGGGGCTGGCGGAACTTCCCTGACTCGACCACCTGCAAAGACAACGCGATCAACAACAATCGATTCATCGATACCTTGAGCAGGCTGCACGACAGCGGCGCGGTCTACACGCTAGGCCAGATGCCGGGCACGACCATCAACGAGAACTACGTCAAGGGCATTCCGCCCGCGACGAGCGGCCCCACGTACGGCTTGCACAACGACGAGGGCAGCGCGTACATCACGCAGAACGACAACGTGCTCGACATCGATCCCGGCGTGAAATACACGATCAACTGCGAGGATTTCGGGGCCAAGCACCACCTCACCATCCTGAGGACGTACGCGACCGTGAACAAGATGGGCGTCAACCCGCCCGACAGCAGGATCGACCCTCCGGTCGCGGTGCCGGACAACATGTGGCCGGCAGCGCAATACGATATCTGCCTGAGCTCCGGCGTCCAGGAAGAGCACCGGGGCATCATCCCCAGCAGCCTGCTCGCGGTTCCAGACTACGTGTTCCCGGCGAGCGCCTCGGTGGCATCCGGCACCACGGCGATCAAGATCAGGAGCGCCGGCGCGGCGGCCAGCGCCGTCTGGCTCGCGCCGGCCGGCACCGGCACGTTCACGGAGGGCGCGACGATGACGAAGGCGGCGGGGGACGCGACGTCCATCGCCGTGCCGGCCAGCGCCGGAACGTACAAGCTGTATGTCCTCGATGCGCAGGGCAAAAAGCTCGGTGAATCGGCGGCGCAGCTGCGGGTGCGCTGACATGCCGCGCTGGGCGCTACAGCAGTGGCGCCCAGCTTGTGTCCCGGTTCAGGTGGACGCCACCGCCGTCCTCCGACGACGACGGCGGATCAAGGTCGACAGCGCGGCTGCGAGAGCGACCAGGGAAGTTCCGACGGACTCCCCCGAATGGGCCCTGCCGACCGCGCACGATCCAGAATCAGCGCTGTCCGTCGGGCCGCCCGCCGTGACGGCGCCGCCCGTTCCACCGCTCCCGCCGCTCCCGCCTGCGCCGCCCCCGCCTGCGCCGCCGCTTCCGCTTGCTGCGGTGCCGCTCGCCGCCGTGCTCCCAGCGGTGCCGCCGCCCATGCCACCCTGGCCCTGTCCGCCACCCCCGCCGGCTCCTCCGGCTCCTCCGGCTCCGCCGGCGCCTCCGCTTCCCCCCGCCCCACCGCTGCACTCCTCTATCTCGGGATCGACCGGCCCGGCCTTGTCGAGACCCAGAAAGGGGATGACGTGCTCGGCGGGAAATAGCGCGTCGGATGGGCCGTGATCGCCGCCCATCGAGGTGAACGCGTCGAGGACCACGTAGCCGCACTCATTCTCCCAGCGCTGCCGCGTCGCATCGTGGTTGCCGAGCCGGACTCCCGTGTCGGTCGACGTCGGTCTCGTGTTCACGCCCAGAACATCGGTCCATTGCTTGATGGCCTCTGTATGGTTCGGGTACCTGATGATCGTGTCGGCATCGCCGTGGAAGAGCTGCAGCCGCGGGCGATGTCCCGTGTACCCCGGGGCCAGCGATCGGGCGATGTCCCCCCATTCTTGCGCTGTGTGGGTCACCGAGCCCCCCGCGCACGCGCCGCTATATCCGCCGTTGTTGCCCGACTCGTTGGCGGCGCGGCACCCGGCCGGCATGCCCGCGAACGCGGCGCCTGCCTTGAAGACGTCCGGGTAGAGGGCGAGCAGCAGCTCGGTCATCATGCCGCCGGACGAATCTCCCGTCGCATAGACGCGATCCGCGTTGCCTCCGTACGTGTCGATCGCGTACTTCACCATCTGCCGGATGGCGTGACTGTCGCCGCCGCCCTCGCGCGTGCGCGTCTTGTTCGACACGACGTCCCAGCACCTTCCGCTGCTGGGGACGACCATGATGAAGCCATGCTCGTCCGCCGCGTCGACGATGCCCCCGCCGCGCGCCTGACCGAACACAGCGCTGGCGGTCCCGCCGCAGTAGTGCACCAGCGTCAGGATCGGAGGATTCGGCGCCACGTGGTCCGGGACATAGACGTGCATGGTCACGTCACCAGGCAGACCGCTCACTCCCCAGTCGTTGACCTGCTGCAACGTCGCCGCTTCCGCGGAGGGCACCGACCCCAGCATGGCGGCCAGCAAGGCGCCCCAGGCAGTCCGATTTCGGCTCATGATGCAGTTCTCTCCTGTGTGTGAATTTGCTCTCTCGAACCAACCAAGGCTGCGGCAGCATGGCGCCGGCGATGCCAATGGCGAATCGCCACGTCACCTCGGATGACAGAAGGTTCCTTGCGCGATCCGCCTTCCTCCTGCTGACGATGGCGAAGCAGACCATCCGGGCGGAGTCGGCGCCGAGATCGATCGGAGGACGAAGGCCCCCGTGGTCACGACGACCCGTGCATGGCGAAGCAAAAGGATACCGAACGGGTCGATTGTGAGCGTTCACATAAGCGACGTCAATTCCAATCGACCGGCCCTGCCATGGCGCCCACGATACTCATCGCGGCCGAAGGCGCGGAGCCGGAGCGAGTTGCCGAGCACCGACACGCTCGACAGCGACATCGCCGCGCTCGCGAGGACCGGCGACAGGAGCCAGCCGGTCAGCGGGTACAGCAGGCCCGCGGCGATCGGGATCCCGATCACGTTGTAGACGAAGGCCCAGAACAGGTTCTGCCGGATCGTGCGCAGCGTGGCGCGCGCGAGCGCGAGCGCCGTCGGCAGGCCGGCGATGCCGCCGCGGAGCAGCGCCACGTCGGCGGAGGCGACGGCGATGTCCGTGCCGCCGCCGAGGGCGACACCCACGTCGGCGCCGGCGAGCGCGGGCGCGTCGTTGATGCCGTCGCCGACCATCGCCACCCGGCGGCCGGCGGCCTGCTGCTCGCGGACGATCCGCGCCTTGTCCTCCGGCTTCACCTCCGCGAACACAGCGCGGATGCCGAGCTCCTCGGCGACGGCGCGCGCGGCGCCCGCCCTGTCGCCGGTCACCATGGCCACCTCGACGCCGAGCTGCTCCAGGGCCGCGATGGCGCGCCGCGCCTCCTCGGTCGGCCGGTCGGCGACCGCGACGAGCCCCGCGAGCCGCCCGTCGATCGCCACGAACGACGGCGTGCGGCCGTGCGCGGCCAGGCGCTCGGCCTCGGCCTCCAGCGCGTCGGTCGCGACGCCCGCGCGCCCCAGCCACGCCCCGGTGCCGGCGCGCACGAGGCGGCCCGAGACGCGCGCCTCGACGCCGTGGCCGATCTCGGCGCGGAACCCGGAGGCCGGCGCGAGGCCGACGCCGCGGCCGCGCGCGCCCTCGACGATCGCGCGCGCGACGGGGTGCTCGCTCTCGTGCTCCGCGGCCGCGACGAGGCCGAGCAGCTCGGCCTCGCCGTGGCCCCCGAGGGCGACGACGTCCGTCAGCGCCGGCCGCCCCGAGGTGAGCGTCCCGGTCTTGTCGAGCAGCACCGTGTCGACGCGGCTCGCCGCCTCGAGCGCCGCGCCGCCCTTCACGAGCACGCCGAGCTCCGCGCCGCGCCCCGTCCCCACGGCGACGGCCGCCGGCGTGGCGAGGCCGAGCGCGCACGGGCACGCGATCACGAGCACCGCGACGAACCGCTCCACCGCCGTGGCGAGGCCGCCGGTCGTGGGGTCGACCGCGAGCCACGCGACGAAGGTCACCGACGCGACGCCGAGCACGACGGGGACGAAGACGCCGCTCACCACGTCGGCCAGCCGCGCGATCGGCGCGCGCGACCCCTGCGCCTCCTCGACGGCCTCGACGATGCGCGCGAGCGCGGTGTCCGCGCCGGTCTTCGTGACGCGGAAGGTGAGGGCGCCGCTCTGGTTGAGCGTCCCGCCGAACACGGCCGAGCCGGCGGTCTTGTCGACGGGCATGCTCTCGCCGGTGAGCATCGACTCGTCGACGGCGGACGCGCCGCGGACCACCTCGCCGTCGGTCGCGATGCGCTCGCCTGGCCGCGCCAGCACGAGGTCGCCGGGCGCGAGCGCCGCGGCGGGCACCTCCTCCTCGGCGTCGCCGCGGACGCGCCGCGCCGTCTTCGGCTGCAGGGCGACGAGCCCGCGCACCGCGTCGGCGAGCCGCTTCCGCGCGCGCGCCTCGAGGAGCTTGCCGATCAGCACGAAGGTCACGATCGCGGCCGCTGCCTCGAAATAGACGGGCGGCAGGTGGCCGTGCGCCGCGTGCGGGAACAGGCCGGGCGCCACGACGGCGGCGGTGGAGTAGAGCCACGCGGCGCCGGTCCCGAGGCTGACGAGCGTGTTCATGTCCGCGGCGCGGTGCCGGAGCGCGCTCGCGGCGAGGCGGAAGAACCGGCGCCCCGGGCCGAGGACGACGACGGTCGCGAGCGCGAGCGAGAGCCAGCGCCCGGCGGGGCCGTCGAGCGCCGGGACGGCGCCGTGGGACATGGCCACGACGAGCAGCGGCGCGGTGAGCAGGGCGGCGATCGCGACGTCGCGCCGGAGCGACCGTTGCTCCTTCTGCTCGGCCGCGTCGAGGGCGGCGGCGCGCGCCGAGGCCGCCGGGCGCGACGCGGCGACCGCGGCGGCGGGGACCTCGGGCGAAGCGGCTGCCGGGACCCCGGGCGACGCGGCGGGCGCGAGGGCGCCCGCGATCGCGGGGAGGGCAGGGGAGCCGGCCGGCGCGGCCACCTCGGGCGCCTCGGGGATGTCGGGCACCTCGTACCCTGCGTCCACGATCGCGCGGGCGAGCGCGGCGGGCGTTGTCGCCCGCGCGTCGTAGGCGACGGTCGCCCGCTGCGTCACCAGGTTGACTGCTGCCTCCTGGACGCCGGGCGCCGCGCGCAGCGCCTTCTCGACGCGGCGCACGCACGCCGCGCAGGTCATGCCCTGCACCGGGAGGTCGGCCCGCGCGCGCGGCGCGGCGGGCGAGGCCGTCGCTCCGGTCGGCTCCACGGGCTGGGGGATGGTTGCCATGCTTCTCCTTGCGCGCTGCGCGAGCGCGCGGCTCGCCTCCGGTCGCCCTGCCTCCGCTCGCCGGGCGCGCGGCCCCTCCGGCCATGACGATCTACCCCAGGAGGCCCGCGCGAGCAGCGGCGTCGTTTCGAAGCGCCCCCGCGGCGCCGGCGCCGGCGCCTCGCCGGCTGGGCGCGGGCGAGCGTGCGGTGCTACGTCCGCGGGCGCACATGCAGCAAATCCTTCCCGCGCTCGGGGTGAGCGCTGTCGTGTTCATCTCCACGAACATCGACGACATCCTCCTGCTCACGGCCTTCTTCTCGGATCCGGACTTCACCCCGCGCCAGGTCGTCGCCGGTCAGTTCCTCGGCATGGCGGCGCTCGTGCTGGCGAGCGTCGCGTGCGCGCTGCTCGCCGTCCGCGTGCCGGAGGGGTGGATCGGCCTGCTCGGCCTGGCGCCCCTCGCGCTCGGCCTCCGGGGCCTGTGGGCGCTCTGGCGAGGCCAGGAAGCCGAAGAGGGCGACGACGCCGACGACGCCGACGACAGACCGCGTGGCCGCGCGGCGCGCTTCCGATCGCTCGCGGTGGCGACCGTGACCGTCGCCAACGGCGGGGACAACCTCGGCGTTTACATCCCGCTGTTCTCCAGCTCCCCCGGGCTCATCCCGCTGCACGCGGCGGTGTTCGCGGTCATGACCGGCGCCCTGTGCGCGCTCGGCCACCACCTCGTCAACCACCCGGTCCTGGGCAGCCGCATCCGGCGTCATGGCCGCGTGGCGCTGCCGTTCGTCCTGATCGGCCTGGGGCTCTGGATCCTGTCGGACGCCATGGTGCTCGTCCGACCGGAGAGCGCGGACGGCTCGCCGCGAGCGAGCGTCGATGGAGCCACCGCGCTCGGGTGAGCGGCCAGGCCAAAGCCCGTCCGACTCCTCACCTCTCTTCTCCTCTCCTTTCCTCTCCTTGCCGCCATTCAGTGCTCCCGTGCCGGCCTGTCCTCGAGCCACGTCGGTCGTACCGCTGTCGGTCCAGGCATCACGAGCAGGGTTTACCGGTCCAGGGTGGCAGGGAGAGTGGAATTTTCTTCGACGAATCCGGCTGACTGGAACATGTGCTCGCTGCCTGCTCCAGCCAGCATCTGCTGCCTGCTCTGGCAGGCACCCGGGGGTCGATGGGGTATCGGCCGCCGGGCGTGTCGCGGTAGCGCCGCCGCATTCCCGTGGAGATCGAGCGGATCGAGGCACATGGCGCGATGTCTGCTTGAGCGTTCGCGACGGCGGCCGTGCGTTCCCGCGGGCCTCGCCGCTCTCCGAGCGTGCATGAAATGTTTCAATCAAGAGAACATTCGCCTCTGACCGTCGTCCACGGCGCGATCCGTGAAACGGCGCTCGCCGGTCGCGTCTTTGTGCCGGGTGGGTCGTCCTGCGACGGTGCTCAGGCCATGACGCTCCCGGACGCCGCGGGGCCTGTGGCGCTCGAGCACGCGCACGAGCGCGGGCGTACAGGAGGCGAAGGTGCCCGTCGCCCGATGTGATGCAGCCGGTCGGCTCGCCATCGACGCGGCGCTCGAGCGGGGCGAGGCGGTCGTCCTGCCCGCCCCGTCACCGCTGGCCTACGTGGTCGCCGCGAAGACGGCCAGGGCCGTGAACCAGGCCAAGGGGCGACCTGACAATCACCCCGTCGCCGCGTGGGAGCCGCGCTTCGAGCAGCTCGCGCCGCACCTCGCGCTCGACGAGGTGGAGCGCCGCCGCCTCGGCTGGTTGCTCGGGGTCGAGCGGGTGACCGCCCTCGTGCCACAGGCCCGCGACGCCGCCACGCCGAGCTGGCTCGCGCCCGCCGCGCGCTACGGCATGGCGCTCCTCTTCGGCGTCACGTGGGAGCCCATCGCCTGGCTGCTCGAGCGCCACGCGCCGCTGTTCGTGAGCAGCGCCAACGGCGCCGGCGCGTTGCCGGCGATCGACCTGCGGCAGGCCCTTGCGGGCTTCGGGCCCGAGGTGTGGGTGCTCGACGGAGACGCCCTGCGCGACCGCGCGCGGCCACACGCTTCCACGACGACGCTCCGCTTCGTCCCCGGCCGCGGCTGGGAGATCCACCGGCGCGGCATCCAGGACACCCTCCGCGCGAACGCCGGGCGCAGCGACTACCTCGCGGACGTCCTCGCCCGCGCCGACGCCGCCCTCTTCCAGAGACCGTTCCCCCGGCGACAGGACGGACGCGCAGGGCGCCAGGCGCGGCGCTCGCCGCCAGCGGACCGCGACGGCCCGGCGCTCCTTCACGGTCCCAGGGGCCGTCGCCCGAGGCATCACGCGGCGTAGCTCGGCCGCCCAGCGGCGCGCCGCAGGGAACCCTGGCAGGACGGTTCTGCGCGGGCCAACCGTCTCGATCCGTCGGAACGAATTTGCGCAGGCGATCGTCGCGCTCACGGCCGGATCGCCCCGGAACCGCTCCGCCACGTCGAGGAGCGGCGCTCATCGGACGCGGAGGGGTCGACAGTTCGACTCCGTTCTGGCGCGGCGCCTCGCGGACAGAGACCGAGGGCGATGGAGAAGGCGCTTTTGAAAAACGTTGACCCTGGCATGAAGCTGCGTTTCCCTGGGAGACGGCCATCTGACCTTGCGCCAGGGAGGGACTCGCCGCAGGCGGAGCCGCTCAGGCGCGCACGAGCTGGGAGCGACTGCCGCCGTGAACGATAGCCTTGATTTTACGTTCGCCTGGGAGAGCGCTGCGGGCGTCGGCGGGCCTTGGACTCACCTGCGAGTGGTCGCCTTCCGCGGTGCCGAGGCCATCGCCAGCCTGTATCGGTATGAGATCACCGCGCTGGCCCGGGAGCCTGCGCCCGAGGTCGATCCGGACGAGCTGATTCAGAGGAGCGCGACGTTGCGCCTCGCGACGCTCACACAACCGTCGTTCCGCGTGGTGCACGGCATCGTCGTGGAGGCGGAGGAGCTCGGGCCGGTGCCGGGCGGCATGCTTTATCGCCTCGTGCTCATGCCCCCACTCGCGCGCGCGATGCACCGGACGCGTTGCCGTATCTTCCTGGAGAAGACGACGCGGCAGATCATCGAGGCGGTCCTCCAGGACGACCCGGCGCTCCGCCTCGAAACGGGCGGGATCGTCTCCCCGGACAGCGGCGACGAGGTGAGCTTCGCGCCGGCCCGCGAGGTGTTCACCTGGCGGCTCACGGATCCCTCACGGGTCGACAACGTCGCGACGCGCCCCTACTGCGTGCAGTACAACGAGAGCGACTTCGCCTTCGTGTGCCGCCTCCTCGAGGAGGAGGGCATATCGTACCATTTTGAGAACGGCGAGGGCACGTGCCTCCTCGTGCTCGCAGACAAGGACGCCGGGCGCGCGCGTCTCGACCCCTTCGCGCCGCTCGGGCCCGGGATCGCCGGTCGCTCCGTCGCTGCAATGAAGCTCGGCGCCCGCCTGCGGCCGCGCAAGGTGTCGCTCGTCGACTACAACTGGAAGCAACCCGCGCTCGACATGGCCGTCGTCGAGCCGGCGCGGCCGGTCGGCGCGGACCTCGTCGATCACGAGTATCCGGGCCGCTACACCGAGACGCCCGCCATGGGCAAGCCGCTCGCCGCAGCGAAGCTCGACAGGCTGGAGGTGGAGGCGAGCTACGCGGTCGGCGAAGGGACCTGTCGCGCGCTCTCCGCGGGCAGCATCTTCGCGCTGGAGCACCCGCAGCCGCGCTACGAGGGCGAGTATCTGGCCACGAAGCTCGAGGTGCGCGGCGAGCAGCTCGGGGTATTGCCTCCGAATGCTGCTGCGGGCCTGCCGAGCACGGGCGCGCCGTACGCCGTGACGATGGAGTGCGCGCGTCGCGGGAAGAATGGATCGGTGGGAGAGTCGCGGTATCGCCCGGCGCGGGTGACGCCGAAGCCGAGGATCCAGGGCTCGCAGACGGCGTTCATCACCGCGGAGCCCGGCGCGAGAGGCGCGGAGATCCACGTGGGAGGCCCTCCGGGCACAGAGATCGGCTGCGTGCGCGTGAAGTTCCACTGGGACCAAGACACCGCGCGCCACGGCAAGGAGCCGACGTCGTGCTGGGTGCGCGTGAACCAGGTGTTCGCGGGCGTCGGGGAGGGCGCCGTGTTCCATCCGCGCGTGGGTGTCGAGGTGATCGTCGACTACGAGGAGGGGGATCCGGATCGTCCGATCGTCGTGGGGCGCGTCTACAACGGGAAGAACCGGCCGCCGGGCGGGGCGCCGACGGTGAGCACGTTCAAGACGATGTCGAGCCCGGCGTCGGGCGCCTTCAACGAGCTCACGTTCGATGATACGGCGGGCAACGAGCAGATCAAGATGCACACGCCGTACAATTGGAACTCGGATGCGGGGAACGACCGATCGGAGAAGGTCGGAAACAACAGCGCGTCGAGCGTCGGGGTGGATCGGAACGAGAGCACGGGGGCCAACCGGAGCACGATGGTCGGCTCGAACAACTCGGAGATCGTGGGAGAGAACGATGCGATCACGATCGGGGCCGACCAGAACGTCACGATCGGGGCCCACCAGCGCACGAACGTCGGCGTCGATCAGGGTATCGAGGTCGGCGGCAGTCAGAACATCACGATCGGCGCGCATCAGACCATCGATGTGGGTGCCAGCCAGAAGACCACCGTGGGCGCGGAGCAGACCCTCGCTGTGCAGGGGAACCGTACGGTGACCGTGAGCGGTAACCGCGGCGAGACGGTGCAAGGGAACCGCACGGAGAGGGTGGCCGGCAACGGAGAGCAGACCATCGAGGGGAACAAGACGGTCGGCGTCCTCGGCGCGAGCGACGAGACCGTCAACGGAGCTCGCGTCGTCACCGTGCACGGCACGATGGCGCATACCGTGGACGGGGACGTGACCCTCACGGCCAACGCGGCGCTGACGCAGACCGTCGCCGCGAACTTCACGGTGGGCGTGAGCGGCGACGGGAAGATCGACGCGTCTGGCAAGCTCGATCTGCTCGCCGGCGCGGACGGGGTGCTGCAGGGCGCGAACATCTCGGTGAACGCCCAGGGGGAGATCGTGCTCTCGGCGGGCGGATCCTCGATCAAGATCAGCGGGGCAGGGGTCGAGATCAACGGAGCCACGATCAAGGCGGCGGGCGGCTCGGTGGATATCACCGGCGGCATCGTGAAGATCAACTGAGGCGGCGTCGATGGATCCGGTCACGCGTGCACACGAAGCCTTTCTCCGGGAAGCGAAGGCCCTGTTCGGAGCAGGAAAGAAGCGCGTCCTGCGCCTCGTGGGCGATCACGAGGATCGCTCCGACATGTTGAAATCGCTGCGAGTCTGGGAGATGGAGCGCGAGAACAGGCGCCCATTTTTCCTCTACGAGGAGCCGTTCATCGACAAGGCGGGCTACTTCGAGGGGTTATGCAAGAGGCTCGGTGACGACTACGAGCTCCTGCGCAAGCAGGCCGCGCAGGACGGCGTCGAGCTCTCACCCTTCACGCCGCAGGACCCGCAGCGGGTGGCGGGCATGCCGCCGCTGGAGCGTGCGGTGGTGCACGTGGAGCGGGCCGGGGCGCTCCTCGGTGAGCGCCTCGACGGCGTGCTGCTCGGGCTCCTTCCGCGCCAGGTCCGGGACGCGGCCGCCTGGCGTCAGAGCGTCGCGGCGCTCGCCAGAGCGCCTTGGTCGACGCGCGTGCTGCTCTCGTTCTTCGATCCGCCCGGGGGGCCGCTCGAGTCCGTCCTCGGCGCGGAGGGGGCACGGTTCTCGGTGAATCGCGACGAGCTCTTCGATTACTTGAGGCAGCTCGCCACGAACAAGAGCGCGGGGCCAGCCGGCCCTCCGCCACCTGTGCCCACGGAGGCGCAGCGGGAGGAGTACGAGCGGCGGACCGGGCAGAAGCTCATGTCACCGGATGAGGGCCGGGCGCTGAGAACCGTCTTGATGGACGCCGCGCAGCACATGAGCAGGGGCCGCCACGCGGAAGCGGCCGAGGCCTACCGCAGCGCTCGGCACATCTGTCAGGCGCACGGGATGCTCCTCGAGGAAGCGACGATCCTGGTCGCCCTGGCCGGGCTCGCGCTCGCGGTGAGGGCCCCGGATCAGGCGCTCGAATGCTACCGACGCGCAGTCGCGATCGGGCGGGAAAAGGAGAGCTTCCAGCTCGTTGCGCAGGCGTGGCTGGGCACGGGGGCGGTCTTCATGATGCAGAAGGAGTACGTGCGCGCGGCGCAGGCCTACGAGGCGGCGGGCGACGCGGCGAGGACGGCGGGCGTGCCGACGCTGCGGATCGAGGCGCTGCGGCTGGCGGGCACCTGCCATGTGCTGCGGGGGGCCCGGGACGATGCGGTGCCGGTCTGGCAGAAGGCGGTCGCGGAGGGCGCGGCGCTCGACCCGCAGATACGCAGGATGACGACGTTCCGCGAGGTCGCGGGAGAGCTCGCGGCGTGGCTCGAGCGCAACGGGCTGCTTCCCCAGGCAGAGCACGTGCGCTCGTTGATCGAAGAGACGGCCAAGGGGGGTTGACGCATGTCGCAAGCAGCCAAGTGGCTTGACCCGGTGCTCGGCATCGACATCCATCTGGTGCTCGTCCCGGCGCCTCCGGCGCCGGTGCCGGTGCCGATCCCGCTGCCGCACCCGTTTATCGGCATCGTGTTCGATCCGCTGGGCGCGCTCCTCGGCGCGGCGCTGGGCCTCGCGCTCGGTGGCGGCGGGCCGGTGCTGCTCTATCGCGTCCTGCCGGCCGGGAACACGGGGACCGAGGTGAAGGCGATCCCGCACTTCCCAATGCCGCCGGGGATCTCCTTCGCGCCGATCGACATCCCGGGCAACGAGGGCGTGATCGTCACGGGCAGCAAGACGGTGACCTTCGCGGGCTCGTCGGAGGGGCGCCTTCTGTCGATCGTGATGAGCTGCAGCTTCCCGATCAATCTACCGACGTCGATCTGCCTGGCGATCCCTCTGGGCGGGCCGGTGCTGATCGGGGGGCCGGACTCGTTCGATATCCTGGCCGCGCTGACGCAGGCGATCAGGACGAAGTGGTTCTCCAACTTCCTGATCACGAAGCTGAAGGCCGGACCGCGGCTGTCGAAGCTGATCTGCTTCCTGACAGGGCACCCGGTCGACGTCATGACGGGGGAGGTGCTGACGGACGCGGTGGACTTCGAACTGCCCGGGCCCATCCCCCTCAAGTTTGAGCGAAGCTACTACAGCAGGAGCCGGCGCGACGCTCCGCTCGGGCCGGGGTGGCACCACCCGCTGGATGCATCCGTGGATGAGCAGGGCGATGAGATCCTGGTGACCCTGCCGGACGGGCGAGAGCGTGCTCACCCGAGGCTCGCGGCCGGGGAGTCTCTCTGGGATCCCATCGACCGATATTCGCTCGAGCGGACTGAATGCGGGTACCGCCTCACCACGTGGGAGGGGCTGAGCTACCACTTCGAGCCGGTGAGGCGGGCGGTGCGGTCGCACCCGCTCGTCCGGATCTCGGACAGGTGCGAGAACCAGCTGGTCCTGCGGTACGAGGGCGGCCTGCTGGCGGCGGCCGTGGACAGCGCCGGGCGCGAGTTGCGGTTCTCGAGTACGCCCGAGGGGCGGCTCGCAGGGATCCGGTTCGACGCGATGGGGCTCGACCTCGTGCGGTTCGCATACGACGCGGAGGGGCGGCTCGCGGCGGCGATCGATCCGAAGGGGCATGCGCTCCGGTATGAATATCGGGGCGGGGTTCTCGTGAAGGAGACGAACAGGAACGAGCTCAGCTTCCACTTCGAGTACGACTGGTACCATCCGGACGGTTGGTGCGTCAGGACATGGGGCGACGGCGGGATTTACGACCACAAGATCACGTACGACAAACTCCGGAATGTGACGCTGGTCGATGACTCGCGCGGGGGACGCACGCATTACTTCGGGAATCCTGCGGGGCTCGTCGACCGGGAGATCGATCCCACGGGCAGGGAGAAGCGATACGAGTGGGACAGGTTTTACAGGAAGACCGCGGAGACAGACGGGCTGGGGAACAGGACGGAGTGGGAGTACGACGAGCGCGGGAACAAGGTGGTAGAGCGGGATGCGCTGGGGTACGAGGTGCGCTACCAGTACAACAAGCTCGACCTGTCGGTCGTGCTGATCGATCAGGCAGGGAACACCTGGAGACGTGAGTATGACGAGAGGGGCAAGCCGACGCGGGTCACCGATCCTCTGGGCGACTCGCACCGCTACTGGCATGATAGACGCGGGCTTTTGATCGCCGTGTCCGACCCGGGGGGTCGACGGTTCTCGTTCGGCCGCGACGCGGCAGGGAACATCGTGGAGGTGCTGGACTGGGAGGGCCACAGCTCGCGCTATGCGTACGATCCCTTGGGACGGCTCATCGAGCGGCGCAGCTCGTTCGGAGCGCAGACGACGCTGGAATGGGACGAACGAGGCCGCCTGCGCTGCATCGCGACCCCGGACGGATCGATCCAGCGGCTGGCCTACGATGCCGAGGGAAACGTCGTTCAGTTGACGGATGCACTCGGCCACAAGACAATGTACCGCTACGGCGGGCTCAATAAACGCGTCGAGCAGGTCGATCCGAACGGGCAGAAAATCCGGTATATATATGACACTGAAGAAAACCTGATTGGCGTGGTCAACCAGCTCGGCGAGCACTACCACATCGACGTCGACCTCGGCGGCCGAGTCGTGCGTGAGCGCGGCTTCGACGGCCGGACAACGGAGCTACGCTACGATCTGGCCGGACGTTGCGCCGAGGTCACCGACGGCAAGCGCAAGCGCACCCGGATCGAGCGTGACGCCTTGGGGCGTATCGTGCGGGAGGCTCGCGACGGCGAGACGGTCATCTACGAATACGATCCTAACGGGCGCATGGTTCGGGCGAAGAATAGCGCTTGTGATCTTCGCCTTCGGCGCGACGTGATGGGCCGGGTGGTCGAGGAGCGGGCGGGGGATCTCTGGGTGGAGAGCCGGTACGATTCGGCGGGCCAGCGCGTCGGGCGGCGGACCAGCCTGGGACACGAGACAGCGTACTCGTTCGATGGAAACGGCGCGCTCCTCGAGGTGACGCTGAGCTCGATCGATACGGCGCAGCTTGGCTCTGGAGGTGCAAGGCCCACGCTTTGGCGTGCCACGCTGGCGCGCGACAGCGACTGTCAGGAGCGCGAGCGCAGGCTGCCCGGCGGAGTTCTGGTGCAATGGGAACGCGACACGATGAGGCGTCCTCGGCGCACCCGCGCCTGGAGCGGCGATACACTGGTGCTCGACACAAGTTACCTCTGGCGAAACGGTGATAGACTGTCAGGGCTCGTCGACGCTCAGCGCGGCTCGACGAGCTTTCACCATGACGACCTAAATCACCTAGTGGCCGAGGTGGGCCCTGACGGCTCGGAGATCCATCGCTCGACGGACGCAGCGGGGAACGTCTACCGCAGCGGTGACCGCATCGATCGGGTATACGGCCCAGGCGGCGTCCTGCAGGCGACGGAGGATGGTAGCCGGTATGTGCACGATACCGACGGGCAGCTGCTGGAGAAGATCTTGCCGGACGGCAGGCACTGGCGGTACGCGTGGGATGGCGCTGGCCAGCTCCGAGAGGTCGTCCGTCCTGACGGGCGTCGCGTCTCGTTTGCTTACGATGCGCTCGGTCGGCGGATCCGGAAGACGGGCGATGGACGAACGATCACGTACGTGTGGGACCGTAACGATTTGGTCCACGAGGTGCCATCCGAGGATGCCGGGGAGACGGTGACCTGGGTCTTCGACCCGGGAACGTTCGCTCCGGTGGCGAAGGTGGAAGGGGATCGTCGCTATGGCGTGGTGACCGACCGCCTCGGCGTACCAGTGGCGCTCTTCGACGAAATGGGCGAGCTCGCCTGGAAGGCGCAGCTGGATTTATACGGCGCGCCCCGAATCGACGTCATGAAGACGCGCTGCCAATGGCGCTGGCCAGGGCAGTACGAGGACGAGGAGACAGGTCTACATTACAGCCGGTTCCGATACTACGACCCGGAGCTTGGCCGATATATCTCCCAAGACCCGATCCGCATCAAAGGGGGCCTCTCGCTGTACGGCTACGTCCCCGATCCGTTCACTCAGGTGGATCCGTTCGGTCTCGCCTGCAAGGTGCATCCTCCCCAGCCCGACTGGCTCTCGAAGGGAGTGCACGTCGAGGCAAGTAACGGGGTAGAGATCCTCTTGCGAGGAGTCAATGGCACTCTTGCTTTCGACGTGTTCGGCAAACCGGCGAAAAACGCGGCCAAAGCCGCCCTCCGGGAGGTCATGGACTTCGTGAGCAGCGCGAAAGGAGCTCAGGCGGTCGTCGACGAGGCGACCAAGGGACTCACGCACTTCAAGGACAACCCTGGGCTAGTGGCGAGGATCCAGGCCGTGCTGGACTGCTTCTGATGGACCCGACCACGGGCCGACATGGCGATGCCAGGCTCCTGCTCGCGAAGAGAGCCTCCGGGACGTTCGTGTTCATCCGCCGGTATGTCGACCCGAGCGGGGCTCCCTTCTACGAGATCGAGGAGGCGCGCGGCTATCTGTCGATGAATCCCGAAATCGTGCCGCAGGAAGGGATTCCGGAGCAATTCGCCTCGCTGGACGAAGCGTTCAGCTTCACCGCGAGCCGATGGGGGTTGCCTACCGAGGCGTTCGTCGACCCCCGCCAGGAGCACACCGTGGAGGTGGACTTCGAGGTGGTGCTGCGGAGTGGACGCCTCGACCCGCTATACCCACGCATGCCGCGCGACGAGGTGACGGAGCGGCTCGGACCGCCCGACGCGGTCACGGTGCTGGCGGAAGATCGTGTCTGCTGGCTCTACGGATCGGTCCAGCTTCATTTCGACCTCGAGGGCTTGCTGCTCCTCGAGATCGACGGGGGGGTGGCGGATTTCACCGGGCTCCGGTTCACTCGATGGTTCCTCGATCCCGCGAGCACACGTGGCGATCTGGAGCAGGAGCTGGTGCGGCGGAACATCCCGCACCGCACCGTTCATCTTTACGGCTCCGAGGTCATCGAGATCGGGTCGACGGAGCCGCCAAGGTTTCATGTCGATTTCGATGAGGAGAATGTCATCCACGCGCTCTACTGGAACATCGACGCCTGAGCCTCGCAATCCAGCCGCGTCGCAGCGCTCACGTTCTCCTCGCGCCGCGCAGCGCGCCGGCCGCTCTGTCTGCCATCCTCATGTCCGTGGCCGCTCTCTTCGTCCACAGCCGCACGATCGGCATCAGCGCCTCCCTCTGAATGCGCAGCTCGTCCAGCGCCGCCCGCGCCTTCCCCCGCTCGATCCCCACCACGATCCGCGCATACTCCTCCAGCATGATCTCCCCGCGGAACCCCTCCACCCTCGCCACATACGCCGCGTCATACGCCCCGCGCAGCACCTGCCGCCCCTTTGCCCTCTCCTCCTTGATAGCCTCGTTCCAGCGCGCCTCGTTGGCGCGCCAGATCCGCTCATCAAGCCCGTGCAGCTCGAGCACCTTCGCGCGCGCCACGCTCCCTTCAGCGATCTCCGCCGCGATCGTCGCGCATTGCTCGACCGTCAGCTCGACGTTCGCCGGCGCCGGCTCCTGCTGTGCCGCCGGAAGCTCGCCCTCGGCCGGCGGTCTGCCCGCCTCGGGTGGCGTCTCCTCGAGGACCGCCGTCGGCGCCCGCGCCGGCGACCCGATCGACCCCGGCTTCTCGACGACCGGCGTCACATGGACCGGAGACCGCTCACCCTCGGGCCAGGGCGCGATCCGCGGCAGCATCGCCGGCGGCGGGATGCCAAGGGGCGCGTACGCGCTCGGCCCCCGAGCCGCAGCCGCTGCTGCGTCAGGCGCCGGGATCGACTCTGGGTCCGGCTCCACGAGCGCCTGGATCTCACGCTGGAACGGCATCACGGGCGTCAGCCCCGTCGCGGTCTCGATATGCCAGTTTACGACGGTCCCGGTGCCCGGTTCGTCGCCGTCGCCCCGTTGCCGCGGCAGCGTCGTGGGCGCCTCCTCAGCGTCATGCGCCCCGTCGCTCGCCCCGCCTTGCAGGAACGGCAGCGCCGGCCTGGCTGCTGCGTCTGCCTGGAGCCAGACCGTCCCCGTGCCGTCCTCGTGGTCCTCGCCCGGTGACGCGCTCGGACGCTCACGAGGAGGCACCTCTGCCGTCGCGCCCTGCGCGCCCGCGATCTCCACCCCCTGCGCCGTCACCGCGACGACGCCCTGCTCGGCCGGGTGCGACAGCACCACCACGCCGCGCCACACCAGCATCGCGAGGCCTCGGTCGGCATCGATGGTCAGTGTGTCGCAACGCAGCCGCACGTCCTGCGGCGCAGCGTTCTCCCGCTGCACCGAGGCGCTCGGGGAGACCCGCGCGAGCCGCGTCTCGATCCGCGTATGACGCGGGTGCAGGTGCTCGAGCACGATCCATTCATCGCCCGTCAGCTCCGTTATCTGCTGATCCACCGGCGCATCGTTGAAGAACGCACCATCCACGTCCTCGGGCAACGGCCTCGAGTTCCACGCGTGGTGATCCCATGTCGGCGCGTGCCGCCTGAGCATCTCCGTCCGCGCGGGCCACGTCCGCGCGATTGGCCCGAGGCCCAGGGCGGCCCACCCTCGGTCCGCGCGCACCTCGATCGCCTTGTCCAGCGTCCCCACCGCGATGCGCGCCACGAGCGTCGCCGGCTGCGAGCCTCGCGGTGGCCGCGCGTGCCCGAGCACCAGCACGTCGGCGCGCCGCTTGAACGGGGCCAGATCGCTCGCCGCGCACAGGCTCCGCCCGGGATCGTCGTCTCGGTGGATGTCGCTCTCCCACGGTGCCTCCTGCTCCACGGCGAGCGGCGATGATCCTGGACGGAGCTCGAAGGTCGCCTTGCAGACCACCGTGAGCGCGTGTGCGCCAGGGCGCGGCTGCCACAGCAAGCTGGACACGCGAAGCGGACAACAGGAGGTGACATTCATGGAGAACCCACGGTATCAGGGGTCGACGGCGTAGGATGATGCGTCTCGACACGCCATGAGCCCCGCGCATGGGACTCGCCCACTGCGCAGGGCTGCGAGTGGGGGGTAGGAAATCCAAACGCAATCCGAAAGTCGAGCTCCTCGTAGCGGCCGTCCCACCGTACAGTCACGCTGCACGCGCTGGTCGACATAGAAAACCTTGCGCGATCCACATCCTCCTGAAAAAGTGACTCTGTATCAACAACTTATTGGATGCATCGAAGGGGCCGCGCTCACTCCATGGCCTGCGGGAGCTCGTCCAAAGGAACACCGCCGGGGATCACCGCCCGAAATGGCGCTTCGGCTCCTCCCCCGACTTCCGCAGCATCACGATCTTCCCCGTCGGCGTCCCCACGGTCTTCACGAAGGCGGCCCGCTGTCGCCCGAGGACCCAGCTCGCCTCGGCGAGCTCCTCCTCGGCGCGCTGCCCCTTCACCAGCAGCACCATCCCGTTGGGCCGCACGAAAGGCACGGTCAGGGGGATCAGCATGACCAGGCGCCCCACCGCGCGCGCCGTCACCGCGTCGAACGCGCCGCGGAGATCCCCCTTGCCGAGCTGCTCGGCGCGCTCGGCGCGCACCGACACGTTGGTGAGCCCGAGGCCCGCGGCCACCGCGACGAGGAACGAAGCCTTCTTCTGCGTCGCCTCCACCAGGGTCACCTCCAGATCGGGCCGAGCGATGGCGAGCGGAAGGCCGGGGAGGCCCCCGCCGGAGCCGATGTCGGCGATCCGCGCCCCCGCGCTCAGCTCCTCCAGGAGGGGCACGAGCGTGAGCGAATCGAGGATGTGCTTCTCCCAGACCTCGACCGGATCCGTGATCGCGGTGAGGTTCATCAGCTCGTTCATCGCGAGCAGGCGCGCGAGGTAATCGCCGAGCTTGGCGATCACCGCGGCGTCGAGGGTGACGCCGATCGCCGCGAGGCGATCCGCGAAGCCCTCCGGAGGCGTGAGCGGAGCGGGGGCCGGCAGCGGGAGAGGAGCGCGTTCGTCAGGGGTCATGGGGGTCCGCACACCCTAGCAAGCTCCCCGGACGGGATGGAGCAGGCGAGCTACGGCTCGCTCACCGTCACCCCGTGCCGGCGCAGCAGCTCCCGCAGGTGGTTGCGGTCCATCCGGCCGGCGCGCGCGGCGTGCGACAGGTTCCCCCCGTTCGCCCGGATCAGCGCCTTCACATAGGCCCGCTCCCAGCGCGCGACCGTGCGCTCCTTGGCCTGGCGGAACGAGAGCTCGAGGTCCTCCGGGCAAAGCGCCGGCTCCTCGTCGCCACCGCCGCCCTCCCGGGGCGCGGCGCCGCCCTCGCCGACCGCCGGATCGCCGGTCAGCACGGCGCGCTCCACCGCGCTGCGCAGCTCGCGCACGTTGCCCGGCCAGTCGTGGTGCGCCAGCCGCTCCACGAGCTCCGCCGGCGGATCCGCCCGGTCCGCGAACTGCCGGTAGTAGTGCGCGACGAGCAGCGGGATGTCCTCCCGCCGCTCGCGCAGCGGAGGCATCCGGAGCCGAACCACGTTGAGGCGATAGAAGAGATCCGAGCGGAAGGTGCCGCGGTTGACCTCCTGCCGGAGGTCGCGGTTCGTGGCCGCGATGATCCGCACGTCGAGCGGGACGGTGTCGAGGCTCCCGATGCGGCGGATCGAGCGCTCTTCCAGGGCGCGCAGCAGCTTCGGCTGGAGGTCGAGCCGCAGCTCGCCGATCTCGTCGAGCAGCACCGTGCCGCCGCGCGCCGCCTCGAAGGCGCCAGCGCGCGCCTGCTGCGCCCCCGTGAAGGCGCCCCGCATGTGCCCGAACAGCTCGGCCTCGATGAGCGTGGGCGGGATCGAGGCGCAATCGATGACGACGAAAGGCCCGCCCGCGCGCGGGCTCTGCTGGTGCAGCACCTCGGCGAGCAGCCCCTTGCCGGCCCCGGTCTCGCCCTCGAGGAGCACCGTCGCGTCCGAGGCGGCGATCCGCGGGATCATCGCGAAGAGCCGGCGCATCGCCGTGCTCTGCCCCAGCACCCGGCCGGAGAGCACCGCGTCCCCGAGCGGCTCGCGGACCTCCTCGGCCAGGTGGTCGAAGTGCAGCAGCGTCTCGCCCACGCCGAACGTGGCGCCCGGGGTCAGGTACGCCGTCTCCACGCGGAAGCCGCCCAGCGTGATGCCGTTCGTGCTGTCGAGGTCGCGCAGCAGGTAGCCCTTCGGGGTCGCGGCGATGATGCAGTGATGGCGCGACACCGACGGGTCGGTCAGGACCAGGTGGTTGCCCGCCGCGGTGCCGATCGCGAGCTCGGGCGCTTCGGCCACCGTCATGGCGCCCTGATCCGGGCCGCGCACCACCTGCACGCTGAACTTGCCGAACGCCACCTCGCGCGGCCGGACCTTCAGCACGGTGGTCGCATCGGCGCCTGATGTGGGGACCTGGGGGCTGTTCACTTGCACGACATTACCATGTGCGGAGCGCGGCGAGCGGCGTCCCGGACACCTCGGCGCGGGCTGCTGGTCCGGGCAGGCAGCTGCTGATGACCCCCGCAGGCAGCAATGTCAGCGCATTCTTGTAGCGCCGCTGGCCAGCACGAGCATCTGCCCCTCGTGCGCGGGCGAGCCGGCGGCTACCTCGAGGCCCGCGATCGCCTCGGGCGAGGCGAAGACGCCCGCGTCGGTCCCCTCGGGCGCCCAGCCGGCGACCTCGGCGAGCGCGCCGCCGAGGAGCTCGCCCGCGGGGCCGACGAGCATCTCCCCCGCGTGGACGCACAGGCGCACGTACACCCTGGGGTCGCGCCCGGGGCGGCCCGCGAGCCGCCGGAAGATCCCGAGCGCCGCGTCCACGACGCGGCGGCGCGCCACCGCGTCGGCGGCCGCGTCGGCGGGGCGCTCGGCCGTGAAGAGCAGGCTGTTGCCCGTCTCGGCCGCGGAGGACAGCCCGGCCTCCGAGAGCTCGGCGGCCACGAACGGCAAGATCGCCTCCAGGTCCGCGAGCAGGCGATCTTCCGGCAGGTCGAGCGCCTCGGGGGCGGCGCCGACCTCGGCGTGCACCGCCACCCCGGGGCGGGCGCGCGCGCCGGGCGGCGCCTCGACCGCGCCGCGCGAGGCCTCGAGGGACCAGCGGAAATCCTCGAGGAACGCGCGGGCCGTCGGGTGGCGCGCCGCCGGCTCCTTGGCGACCGCCCGGAGGAGGACATCGTCGAACGCCGGAGAGAGCCGCGCCTTCGCGCTCGGGCGCGGCGGGCTCGCGAAGAGGTGCAGCTGCCGCACGAGCGCGCCGAGGTCCCCGGCGAAGAGCGGCTCGCCGACGAGCATGCGGTAGGCGAGGATGCCGAGCGCGTAGACGTCGGCCCGCGCGTCCACGCGGCGGCCGAGGAGCTGCTCGGGGGCCACGCACGAGAGGCTCCCGAGGACCTCCCGCGAGGAGGTCAGCTCCGGCCCGGGCGCGTCGAGCAGCTTGGCCACGCCGAAATCGAGCAGCACGACCCGGCGCGGCCCTTCCTCCACCAGGAACACGTTCGAGGCCTTGAGGTCGCGGTGCACGACGGCCTGGGCGTGCGCGGCCTCCAGGGCGTCGCAGAGCGGCTCCAGGATCGCGAGCGCCTCCTCGGGCGACAGGCGGCCGCGGGCCCGGAGGTGCTGATCCAGGCTGATCCCGGCGAGCAGCTCCATCGCGTAGTAGGGCCGCCCGTCGTCGAGCTGCCCCTGCTCGAAGACCTCGACGATGCCGGGGTGCCGCAGCCGACGGACGGTCTCCACCTCGCGCTGGAAGCGGACCACCACGTCCGGCTGCGCGCTGAGCTCGGGGTGCAGCACCTTCACCGCGGCCAGCGTGCCGTGGACCGCGTGCCTCGCGCGGTAGATCACGCTGAAGCCGCCCGCGCCGAGCGGCGCCTCGAGCTCGTACTCGCCCGCGCGCGCGCCGGGCGGCAGGGACGCCACCGCGAACCCGCCGACGATCACGGCGGGCGGGGACGGAGCGGCCATCGTCGACAGCACCGTGCGCACCGTGACGTCGGTGCCGGGGGCGCCGGGAAGGGTGTCGGCGTCTGCGCTCGGGGTGTCGGGGTCTTCGCTCGCCATGAACGGACCGACCGACGGTACCATGGGGCGGCGCGCTGATCTCCCACCGCCCCCTCCAGAGAGCCACCCGTGCCCCGCTGCCCCCTGTGCCACCGCCGGCTCCCACCGGCGGGCGTCTGTCCCCGCGACGGCGCGTCGCGGCCGTCAGCGGGAGAGCGCGCGCCCGCGCCGGGGCCGCCGCGCGTCGCGGGCTTCCGGGTGGGCGGCCTGCTCGGCCAGGGCGGCTTCTCCGCCGTGTGGGCCGCGCGGCGCGAGGCGGACGGCCTCGAGGTGGCCCTCAAGGTCGGGCGCTCCTCCGGCGGGGCGGTGCAGGCGCGGTTCCAGCGCGAGGCGGGCGCGCTCCGGCGCGTCGGTCCGCCGCACGTCCCGCGGGTCCACGGCGAGGGGCGGCTCGACGACGGCCGCCCCTGGTTCGCCATGGACCAGGTCCCGGGCGCGACGCTCGCCGAGACGCTCGCGGCGCTGCCCGGGCCGCCGGAGCCGGCCTGGGCGGCCGCGCGCGCCGCCGCGCTGCTCGACGCGCTCGCGGCGGCGCACGCGCGCGGCGTCGTCCACCGCGATCTCAAGCCGGAGAACGTGATGCTCGCGCCGCGCCGAACGACCGCGCCGACCGCAGCGGGCGACGCGCCGCCTCGCGCGCCCGCCGCGGGCCTCGTGGATGGCGCGGCGCGCGCGGTGCTGCTCGACCTCGGCCTGGCGCGGCCCGCCGGCGCGTCGCGCCAGGACGACGAGGCCGAGATCACGCGCGGGGGCACGATCGTCGGCACGCCCGAGTACATGGCCCCCGAGCAGCTCCGCGCCGGGGACGCCGTCGACGCGCGCACGGACCTCTACGCCTTCGGCGCGATCCTGTTCGAGCTGCTCACGCTGCGGCCGCCGTTCGTGGGGGACACGGGCGCGGTCGAGCACGGGCACCTCGCGCTCCGACCGCCGCGGCCGGGCGAGCTCGCGCCGGTCCCCGGCGCCCTCGAGGAGCTCGTGCTCTCGTGCCTCGCCAAGGAGCCCGACCGCCGGCCCGCGAGCGCGGCCTGGCTCCGGCGCGCGCTCGCGGAGGCGTGCCCGCTCGCCGCCGCCCCGGTCCCGGCGATGGCCGCCGCCGCCGCGCCGACAGCGGCCGCCGAGCCGACCCCCCGGTCCTCGGCGACCCTCGCGTCGGGCCCGCCCTCCAGCGCCAGCGGCCGGCTCATCGCCGAGGGGCTCCAGCCGGCGGTCGTGCTCGTCGCGGAGACAGGCGCCGCCACGCCGCTCGTGATCGCCGCGCTGGCGAGCCGCAGCGGCGTCTGCGTCCGGCAGCGCGGGCGCCGCTACGTCGCCGTCTTCTCGGCCCGCGACGCCGAGCACCCGGTCCGGCTCGCGCTCTCCGCCGCGCGCGAGCTCGTCGAGCGGCACGGCGCCCGGGCCGCGCTCCACCTCGCGGGCGTGATCATCCGCCCGCGCGACCGCGGCGCGCCGGCCGTGTACGGCGCGGCGGTGGATCGCCCGGAGACCTGGATGCCCGCGTCCCCGTGGTCCGGCGTCACCCTCACCGAGGAGCTCGAGCGCGCCTTCGCCGAGGGCGAGCCCGCCACGCCCCCGACCTCGCCCCGGGTCGCGCGGGCGGCGGAGACCGGCCCGCCGCCGCCGATGGTCGGCCGGGGCGAGGCGATCGCGGCGCTCGAGGCGAGCGCCGCCGCGGCGTTCAGCGGCGCGTGCCCGGCGCTGGTCACCGTGCTCGGCGACGCCGGCCTCGGCAAGAGCCGCGTCGCGGCCGAGGCGGCCGCCGTGGCGCGGCGCCTGCGCCCGGACGCCGAGGCGCTCGTCGTGCGGGCGGCGCAGCCGCTGCCAGGCGAGGCGAGCCGGGACACGGGGGAGATCCTGCGCTTCGCCCTCGCCGCGCCCGCCGACGCGCCGGCCGACCCGCGGGCGTTCTGCGAGGCGCGGCTCGGCCCGGAGATCGGCGCGTCGACCTTCGCGTCCGTCGCCGCGGCGCTCGGGTGGGCGCTCCCCGGTGTCGCGCGCGCCGAGCGTGCCGCGCGCGCCGCGACGCCCCACCATGTGGCGCGGGCGATCGCCGAGGGGCTGCGCCGCCGCGCGCGCCGCGCGCCCGTGGCCGTGATCGTGGACGACGCGCAGTGGGCGGACGTCACCGTGCTGGACGCGCTCGAGGTGGCGACGCTCGACGGCGCCGGGGTGGCGCTCTGGGCTGCGGTCGTCGCGCACCCGCGCTTCGAGCGTTTTCGCCCCACGTGGGGCGCCCGGACACAGCAGGCCGACCGGGTGGCGCTCGCCCCTCTGGATGAGGCCGCCGCTGCGGAGCTCGCGGCGCAGCTGCTCCTCCCGGCGGCGTACCCGCCTGCCGACGTGCTCCGGGGGCTCGCGCGCTGGGCCGGCGGCAACCCGGGTTGCCTCGCCGCGATCATCCGGTCGCTCAAGCAGGCCGGGCTCGTGCGCCGCAGCCCCGGGGGCGGCGGCTACTGCGTCGAGGCGGGGGCGCTCGAGGGCCTGCCGGTCTCCCCGGCGTGGCAGTGGCTGGCGATGCGTCAGCTCGGGGCGCTGCCGCAGGAGATCGCCGCGCTTGCCCGGCTCTGCGCCGTGCTCGGCGAGTCGTTCACGCGGGCCGAGCTCGAGTGGGTGCAGGACGCCGTCGATCGGGCCGGCGGCGCCGGCACGCCGGTGGACGCGGGCTACGGGCTCGGCGTGCTCGTCGAGCAGGGCATCATCGGGCGTGGCGCGCCGGGCGACGGCGGGGCGCACGGCGGGGCGCCGGGCGACGGCGGGGCGCCGGGCGACGGCGGGGCGCACGGCGGCGGCGCGCGCGGGGCCGTCGCCGAGCGGTGGTGGTTCCAGAGCGGGCTCTTCCGCGACGCTGTGTACGAGACGCTCGATCCCGAGCACCGCGCGCAGATCCACCGGCACGCGCTCGCTTTCTGGCGGGCGCGGGTCGAGGGCGAGCGCCCTCCCGCGCCGTCCGGGGCGCCGCGGGCAGGGCCTGCCGCGCCGTCCGGCGACCTCGCGGCGGGGCCGGGGCCCGAGGAGCTCGAGCCGCTGGCCCGGCACGCGGGCGCGTGCGGGGCGGGGGAGGAGGCGGCCGACGCGCACCTCCGGCTCGGGGATCTCGCGTCCGCGCGGCACCGGCACGTCGAGGCGGAGCGCTGCTACACCGCCGCGCTCAAGCTCGCCGGCGAGGAGGATCGCCGCCGGCGCGCGCTCGCGCTGGCCGGGCGCGGGAGGATCCGCTACCGGCTCCACCTCATCGAGGAGGCCATGGCCGATCTCTCCGCCGCGCTCGAGCTCGCCGACGGCGAGCTCCGCGCGGACATCCTGCTCGAGGAGGCCACGGCGCTCGACTGGACGGGCGCCTACGAGGCGTCGTCGGCGCGCGTCGAGCTGGCGCGGCCGCTCGTGGAGCGCGCGGGCTCGCCGCGGCTCTCGGCGCGCCTGCGTGTGGCCGAGGGGCGCACGCGCCTGCGGCGGGCCGAGGTCGCGGAGGCGATCGCGCTCCTCTCGGAGGGGGCGTCGCTCTCGGAGTCGGCCGGGGACGAGGAGAGCCGGATCATCGCGCTGGTGCTGCTGTCGACCGAGCTCGCGCACGCGGGGCGCTTCGCCGAGGCGGAGCAGCGGGCCGAGGAGGCGATCGCCCTCTGCGAGCGCGCCGAGGACCTGCCGCACCTCTGCGTCGCGATCATGAACCGCGTCGTGCTCTGGACGCTGAAGAAGGATCTCGCGCGCGCCGCCGGGGATCTCCGGCGCGCGATCGCGCTCGCGCGGGAGATCGGCAACCCGTGGCTGGAGCGCGTCGCCACGTACAACGTGGCCGAGCTCCTGTACTGGAGCGACCAGCAGGACGAGGCGCTCTCGCTCGCGCGCCGCGCGCACACGCTGGAGCAGCGGTTCGTGGATCGCCCCGTGCCGGAGTGCTCGCTGCTGCTCGCGCGCATCCTCGCGGCGAGGGGGGAGCTCGGCGAGGCGCGGCGCCTGCTGGCGTGGATCGCCGGGTCGTGCCCTCCGGAGCCGTCCGCGAAGGCGGCGCACGGGTGCTTCCTGATGCTGCGCTGCCTCCTGTCGGACGACGCCGCCGACGCCGCGCCGCGCGCGCTGCTCGGCGGCCTGGACGAGGCGGAGCTCGAGGCCGGCCCGTTCCTCTTCGCCGACGAGCTCCTTGAGGTCCTCTACTGGCGTGGCCGTGCCGCCCTGCACCTCGGCGCGACCGAGGTCGCCGCCGCGAGCCTGGGCAGGGCCAGCGGCCTGCTGGTGGATCATCCGGCCTGGCGCGCGCGGTTCGACGCGCTGGCGCGCCGGCTCGACGCGCCGCCTGGCGGAGCGGCCTGATGCTGAGCTTGCCGTGGCGCGGCGCGGCCGTTCCCTCGCGCTCCAGCGCGAAGAACAGCGCCTGCTGAGCCTGCCGTGGGCTGCGCGATCCGGCGCGGCGCGTGATTTGCCTGGTCCTGGTGCGAGGCGCACGCAGATGCGCCTGAATTGGAGGACAGGTCATGCTTCGCGTACGGGTCAATGCTGCTGGGGTGATCGGTTTCTGCTTGCTTGCGGGCGGGTGCGGGGCGGCGCCGGCCGACGAGGGTGAGTCGATGCAGGTCGCCGAGCAGGGGATCATCGTGATGAACGGCCTGGATCCCGACTTCTTCTGGAGGTCCTCGACGCAGCAGGCGCTGCGCGCGCTGTCGCGGGCGCCGCTGGAGGGGGCGTTGACCGGCGCTGGGGGCTCGGTGCTCCTCTCGAGCGAGGAGGGCAGGGAGCTCGCCGCGCGCGTGGTCGCCTGCGCCCTGCCCGAGGGGGCGACGCTGGAGGCGGGCTCCCGGCGGTCCTTCGACGGATCGATCGGGCTCGCGCCGCGGTGGGCCTCCGCGCCGCTCTCGGACGCCGCGTCGCGGCGCTGGGTGACGGCGTGCCTGCTGCAATCGCTGAACGCGCTGGACGCGCACGTCGATGTCCGCCTGACCGGCGGTCACCCGGGCCTCGCGGACGCGCCCGGCAGCGACGCGCGGGATTACTCGGTCCGTGACGCGATCATGTTCGGCGATCTCTTCGACCCGGTCCGGCCGGCCGCGTTCGCCTGCGCCGACAACGCGCTGATCGACGAGTGCGGCGTGGCGCTGAGCGTGAAGACCCTCGAGCGCATCTGCGGGCAGTCGCCCACGTGCCGGCTCACGCTCCTCGGCCATTGCGACGCGGTCTGCTCCCGGGACAGCGCGGGCGCGCCGACCTGCCGCGCGCCCGGGAGCGGCGTTTACCCGGAGTCGATCGCGTCGAGCCTGGAGCCCCATGTCGCGCTCTCCACGGGCGGCCTCCCCTGCGACGCCCTGGGGTTCATCACAGGGTTGTTGTAGTCGCCGTTCTTCCGGTGAGGAGACGCTTCAGGATGGGCCGCACTCGCCCGCCGGGAGGTACCTTGATTTCCAGCTTCTCTGCGATGCGGTCACCGCGCAGGCAGGGAACGAACGGGCCTCCTCCAGCCGGTAGAACGCGAGGTCGTCCTACGGTCCGCGCTGGCTCGCGACCGCCGAGCAGGCGATCGCCGAGCAGGAGCGGTGGGAGCGAGAGCGGCTCGGCTGGGGGCCATCATTCCGGCTCGCCGTGCGCATTTTCCATGCCGGACGTCGTCGATCCGACGAGGGTGCCGTAGTAACCTGCCGGTGTGAGCCCCCGACGAGATAGCGCCGCGTCCGCCGTGTCCCCCTCCGTTGACGAGGAGGAGGACCCCGTGATGCGCGCGTTCCGCCTTGCGCCCATCGATGACGAGCCCGAGACCGAGGAGGAGCGCGCAGCCATGGCAGCTGGCGCCGACGGTCCCTGGATCCCGCACGAAGACGTCGTCGCGATGCTTGAAGCGCGACGACCTCGATGACGATGAAGTGGAGCGTCGACTGGACGCCGACCGCGATCGACTCGCTCCAGCGCATCCCATGGCGTGACGCCGACCGCGTCGCCACTGCCGTTTATCGCCTCGCCGAGACTGGTGAGGGC
Source organism: Sorangium sp. So ce1153 (assembly GCF_051521595.1). NCBI lineage: Bacteria > Pseudomonadati > Myxococcota > Polyangiales > Polyangiaceae > Sorangium > Sorangium sp. So ce1153. The sequence continues at coordinate 6,937,997 of NZ_CP150361.1, read as the reverse complement.
GCGCTCTACGTCATGCCCGACGACTTGATCGTGACGGCGCGCCTGCGCGTCGGACCGTACCGCGTGCGGATGACGCGTGACGTCCGGGAGCACGTGCTCCGGATCTGGTGGGTGTACCGGGCGTAGATCGCGAGCGAGCGCCGCCCACGCAGGGTGCTCCCGACCACGTTTGAGCTCGAATTGCAGCGTGGGTAGTCGGAAGGCCTCAGCCCTCATCGCGCGACGGCTGAGGGAGGCGGCTTGACCTGTTGGAACGAGACGATTTTCGATCGGATTGGCGCTCTAGCTAGAGCGGTGTTCAGCCGACATTGGTACTCCGTCTTCCGTGCTCGTCCTTCGTGCGCGTGCGCGTGCGTGTGCGCGATTCCCTGGAGTCAGCGCGCACGCGCACGGGGAAGACAGACGGAAGACGGAAGACGGAAGACGAGAGACGAAGGACGAGAGACGTCTTCATCAAACCCGCGCGAAACGATCTCCAGGCAAGAGCGAGCTCAGGCCGGCTCCGTCTCGATGTCCTGCGTGACGGTGACGCCCGCCGCCCGGTAGGGCGCGAGCGCCTCCTTCGACACGCCGCGCTCCGTGAAGAGCCACGTGAGCTCGCTCAGCGGGGCGACCACGTACGGTGACGCCGTGCCGAGCTTGTCCGCGGTGGCCAGCGCGACGACCTCGGCCGAGGCCTCGACCATCGCCCGCTTCACGTACGACTCGTCGAGATCCACCGTGGTGATACCGAACGTCGGGTCGAGGGTGCACACGCCGAGGTAGCAGAGATCCGCCCGGATCTGGCGCACGGCCGCGATGGTCACGGCGTCGGCGGCGGCCAGCGGATCCTTGCGCACGCGCCCGCCGAGCAGCACCACCTCGACGCGCGGGTGCTCGGAGAGCGCGATCGCGACAGGAGGGCTGTTGGTCGCGATCGTCGCCTCGAGATCGCGCGGGAGGTGGCGCGCGACAGCCACGTTGGTCGTGCCGCTGTCGATGAACACGACCTGACCCCGCTTGATCAAGGTGGCCGCCGCCCGCGCGAGCTCCTCCTTCGCGCGCGGCTGCTGCCGCTCGCGCGCGGGGAAGCTCGGGTTCACCCGGGCGAGCGGCAGGCCGCCGCCGTGCACGCGCTGGAGGAGCCCCTCGTTCGCCATCTCGCGCAGGTCGCGCCGGATCGTGTCCTCCGAGACGCCGAAGGAGCGGCTCAGCTCGGCCGCGACCACCTTCCCTTCGCGTTCCAGCACCGCGAGAATATGCCGGCGCCGCTCGGCGACCATCAGTCCGGAGTTGTCTGCGTTGTTTTGCACGTTCGTTCCTGTTTATGCACGAATTCGCTTGCGTGGGCCGAGTTCAGCTGCAAGATTCTTCCTTGATGTTCACGATTATGCACGAAAATTCGGGGGAGCTCTCTGCCCTCCGCGCCTTCCTCTCGTTCCGTCCCGTCTTCCGGACGGCCCTCCTCGAGCGGCGCGCCGGCGCCGGCGCCTCGTCCGGGCCGGCGCGGGGGGTGCCGTGATGCACGCTCCTGCGCTCGCCTGCGACCTCGCGCCCGACGCCACGCCCGACGCGGACGCCGCGCGCGCGCGGCGCGCCGTCTCGGTCATGTTCGTGGCGAACGGCGTCGCCTTCGCATCCTGGGCCGCGCGCGTCCCCGCGGTCCGCGAGCGGCTCGCGCTGCGCGACGGCGTGCTCGGCCTGGCCCTGCTCGGCCTCGCCTGCGGCGCGATGCTGGCCTTCCGCGCCGCCGGGCCGCTCATCGTCCGCTTCGGGAGCCGGCGCGTCACCCGCGTCTCGGCCGTGCTCCTGTGCGCCGCGCTGCCCCTGCCCGCGCTCGCGCCGTCCTTCGGCGCGCTCGTCGCGGCCCTCCTGCTGCTCGGCGTCTGCAACGGCCTCATGGACGTCGCGATGAACGCCCAGTCCGTCGAGGTCGAGCGGCGCTACCGCCGGCCCATCCTCGCCTCGTTCCACGGCATGTTCAGCCTCGGCGGCCTGATCGGGGCGGGCGTCGGGGCGCTCGCGGCCGACCGGGCGCTGTCGCCCGCGGCGCACCTCGTCGCGGTCGCCGCCGTCCTCGCCGCGGCCGTCACCGCCGCGGGCGGGGCGCTCTCCGCCGACGCGCGCCCGACCCCCGCGGCCGCGGGCGCCGCCGGGCCGAGCCGCTCGACCCAGCTCGTCCTGCTCGGCCTCGTCGCGTTCTGCTCGTCCGTGGGCGAGGGCGCCATGGCCAACTGGTCGGCCGTCTACCTCCGCGACGAGCTCCACACCACCGCGGCCGTGGCGGCGACAGGCTACGCCGTGTTCTCGCTCGCGATGCTCCTCGGGCGGTTCTCCGGCGACGGGCTGACCCAGCGCTTCGGCGCCCAGCGGCTCGTGCGCGGGGCCGGGCTCCTGGTGGCCGGCGGGCTGGGCGCGGCGCTGCTCGTGAACGTCCCGCTCGCCATGATGCTGGGCTTCGGGTGCGTGGGCGCCGGCCTGTCGGTCGTGGTGCCGCTGGTCTTCCGCGCTGGCGCGAGCGCCCCCGACGTGGCGCCCGGCAAGGCGCTCGCCACGCTCGCCACCATGTCCTACGGCGGCTTCCTCGTGGGGCCGCCGGCCATCGGCCTCCTCTCCGACGGCCTCACCCTGCGCGGCGGGCTCGTCCTCGTCGTGGCCCTGGTCCTCGTGATCGTCGCCCTGGCCCCGGTGGTCGCGCGCGGCCCGGCCGCTCGCCTGCCCGCCGCCCGTCCGCACGCGATCACGGCGCGCTGACCGCGGACACCGCCGCTCGCGCCCACCCGATCACCGCACCCTCCGTCCAGCAGAACGCAATTGATGTTCAACGAGATGTGGATCGAGCTACGTTGCTGCCGCGCCGCGCTGGCGTGTCTGCAGCCGGCCAGAGGCCCTCCTCCGCTCGTGGCAGGCATCCAGAAAGGAGCCTCCGTTGGTCTTGTCGAAGGTGCACCCGCTCTCGCGCGACGCCGGCGCCCCCCAGCCCGGGGCGCCGCTCGAGATCCCCATGGACACGGAGCGCTTCCTGGGGCTTGGCGTGCGCCTCTCGCTCTCTCTCGCGGACCTTCACGACGCCGGGATCGTCCACGCGCAGCTCTCTCCCCTGAGCATCCGCGCCGAGGAAGGCGACGAGGGCGTCTGCCTCATCGCCCCTCCGGACAGCGATCAGGAGCTGGAGCAGATCGCCGCCCAGGCGCTCTCGCAGCCTGATCTCCTCCCTTACATCTCTCCGGAGATGACCGGGCGCACGAACCGGCCAGTCGATCACCGCTCCGATCTCTACTCGCTCGGCGCGATCTTCCACGAGATGCTCACCGGCGCCCCGCCGTTCAGGGCCGACGATCTGCTCGAGTGGATCCACTGCCACGTCGCCAGGCGGCCGCGCCCGCTCACCGAGGCGGCGCCGGCGGTCCCCGCGATGGTGTCGGAGATCGTCTTGAAGCTCCTCGCCAAGACCCCGGAGGAGCGGTATCAGACCGCCCGCGGGCTGGCGTACGATCTCGGGCGGTGCCTCGACGCGGTGAGCCGCGATCGCCCGATCGACCCGTTCCAGCTCGGCGCCAGGGACATCGGCGAGCGGCTCCAGATCCCGCGGAAGATCTACGGCCGTGACGGCGAGGTCGCGGCGCTGCTCCAGCGCTTCGAGCAGACGGCATCGACCGGGACTCCGGCGCTCGCGCTGGTGACGGGGAGCTCCGGGATCGGGAAGTCCTCGCTGGTCAAGGAGCTCGAGCGCCCCGCCCTCCAGGCCCGCGGCGCGTTCGTCGCGGGGAAGTTCGAGCAGTACAAGCGGAGCATCCCCTACGCCACGCTCGCCCAGCAGCTCGGCGGGCTCGTCCGGCGGCTGCTGACGGAGAGCGAGGCGCGGCTCGACGCCTGGCGCAAGCTCATGCAGGAGGCGCTCGGCAGCCACGGTCAGCTCATCATCGACGTCATCCCGCAGGTCGAGCTCATCATCGGCAAGCAACCCCCCGTCGAGCCTTTGCCGGTCGGCGTGGGGCAGAACCGCTTCATCAGGACGTTTCAGCAGTTCATCAGCGTGCTGGCGAGGCGCGAGCACCCCCTCGTGCTGTTCCTGGACGACCTGCAGTGGGCGGACACCGGCAGCATCAGGCTGCTCCAGCAGTTGCTCACGCACCCGCACACGCGCTACCTCCTCGTCGTCGGCGCTTACCGCGACGGCGAGGTCGGCCGCTCCCACCCCCTCGCCGCGGCGCTCGACGAGATCGTGGCCGCGGGCGTGGAGATCCACCCGCTCCCGCTCGGGCCGCTCTCGCGCGAGGACACGCGGGCGCTGGTGGCCGACGCGCTCCGCTGCGACGCGCAGCGGTCCGCTCCGCTCGCCGACAGGGTGCACGACAAGACCGGCGGCAACCCGTTCTTCGCGACGCAGCTGCTCTCCTCGCTGCAGAACGACGGCCTCCTGCGCCTCGACCGCGAGGCGGGCGCGTGGCGATGGGACCTCCGCGAGATCGATCAGCGCGGGCTCGCCGACGACTCGGCCGACCTCTTGCTCGGGAAGCTCAAGCGGCTGCCCGGCGAGGTCCAGGCGGCGCTGAAGCTCGGCGCGTGCCTCGGCGCCGAGCTCGACATCGACGCCCTGGCGCTGGCCGCCGACACGCCCCCGGGCGAGGTCCGCGAGCGCCTCCGGGAGGCCGCGAGAGAGGGGTTCGTCGCGCTCGGGGCGAGCACCTGCCGGTTCCTGCACGACCGCGTGCGCGAGGTCGCCTACTCGCTCCTCCAGGAGAGCGAGCGCCCGGCGGTCCACCTCGAGATCGGGCGGCGCCTCGCCGCGGCCGGCAGGGCGCAGCGCGACGTGTTCGACGTCGTGGGCCACCTGAACCTCGGCGCGCCCCTGATCCGCTCCCGGGATGAGCGCGAGCGCGTCGCCCGCCTGAACCTCGAGGCAGGGCGGAAGGCGAAGGCCTCCGCCGCGCACAGGTCGGCCTCCGACTACCTGGCGGCCGGCATCGCGATGCTCGCCGACGACGCCTGGGCGACGCAGCACGAGCTGGCGTACGCGCTCCACTTCGAGCGCGCCGAGTGCGAGCAGCAGAACGGCGACCTCGACGAGGCGGAGCGGCTCTCGGACGTGCTGCTCGAGCACGCGACGACGCTGCTCCACAAGGCGCCCGTCCATCGCCTGAAGATCGAGATCCGCACGAGCCGGTTCAGCCCCGACACGATGCCGTGCATCCTCGAGACCCTGAACGTGCTGGGCATCGACGTGCCCGCCCGCCCCGAGGACGCGGCCGTCTCTGCCGCCTTCGAGCAGATCTGGCGCGCGCTCGGCGACAGGCCCGTCGAGGCGCTGCTCGAGCTGCCGCCGATGACCGACCCGGAGCGGCAGGCCACGATGAGCACGCTCGCCGTGACCTACGTCGCGTCCTGGTTCATGGACCCGAACGTCGCTCACCTGACGACCGCCTGGATGGTCCTGCTCAGCATCGCGCACGGCAACGCCGACGCCTCGGCGCTGGCGTACTGCGCGTCGGGCATGGCGCTCGCGCAGCGGTTCGGCGATTACCGGGGCGCCCACCGCTTCAGCAAGCTCGGCCATGAGCTCGCCGAGCGGCGCGGCTCGGCGTACTGGCGGGGCGTCGCGGGCAACATCTTCGGGGGCATGGTCTCGCCCTGGACGCAGAGCGCCCGCAAGAGCCTCGAGGTCCTGCGCGGCGCGCTCGACGCGAGCGCCGAGTCCGGGAACCTGATCTTCATGGCCTTCAACAGCCTGCAGGTCGTCGCGTGGTCGCTCCTCCGGGGAGAGCCCCTGGAGGACGTCTACCGCACGAACGAGGCGCGGATCGAGGCGGCGCGGATCTCGAGGTTCGTCATGGTCGAGCACTGCCTCGTGGCCATCCGGCGCTTCATCGAGGTCCTGCGGGGCCGCGCGGAGACGCCCTCGACCTGGGACGGCGCCGCCTTCGATCAGGCGGAGTTCGAGGCGAAGCTCGCCGACGGGCGCTCGCCGCTCGCGGCCCTCTGGTACCACGTGCTGCGGCTCGCCGCGCACTTCCTCCTCGGCGACCTCGACGGGGCGTCCCGGTCCGCCGCGGCGGCGAAGGAGCTCGAGTGGGCGGAGGATCTCCAGCCGACCGGCCCCGATCACCACTTCTACGCGGCCCTGACCGTCGCGGCGGCGTGCTCCGGCGGCGACGGCGAGCAGGCGCGCAGGGAGCAGCGCGAGGCGCTGGCGGGCCACGAGGAGAGGCTCCGGCGGTTCGCGGAGAACTGCCCGGAGAACTTCGCCCAGAAGCACGCGCTCGTGCTCGCCGAGATCGCGCGGATCGAGGGCCGCGATCTCGAGGCCATGCGGCTCTACGACCGCGCCATCTGCTCGGCCAGGGACAGCGGGTTCGCGCAGGACGAGGGCGTCTGCTCCGAGGTCGCCGCGCGGTTCTACCTCGATCGCGGCATGACCGCCGCGTTCGGCGCGCACCTCAAGGGGGCGCGGGACTGCTACGCGCGCTGGGGAGCGGCCCTGCTCGTGAGCCGGCTCGAGGAGCGCTACCCGGATCTGCTGGGGCAGAGCGTGCCCATCTCGATCCTGCCGGCCTCCGAGAGCCGCAGCCGGCTCATCGACGCCGTGGTCGTCGTGAGGGCGCTCCAGTCGATCTCGGGCGAGATCGTCCTCGACCGGCTCCTCACGAACCTCCTCCGGGTGGTCGTCGAGCACGCGGCGGCCCAGCGCTGCAGGTTCCTGCTCGTCCAGGAGGACCGGATCACGCTGGTCGCGCGCACCGAGGGAGAGCAAGGCACGGTCGAGATCGAGGAGCTCGAGGAGGGCGAGGCGCTGCCGGCCTCCGCGCTCCCGATGTCCCTTATCGCCTATGTCAGGCGCGCGCGAGAGCACGTGATCCTGGACGACGCGTCCGCCGACAGCACCTATTCCTCGGACGAGTACTTCGCGCGCCGGCAGGCGAGATCCGTGCTCTGCATGCCCATCATGAGGTCCACGTCGCTCGTCGGCGTCCTCTACCTGGAGAACGACCTCGCGAAGGGGGCCTTCACGGCGGACCGGCTCGCGATCCTCGATCTGCTGGCGAAGCAGGCGGCCATCTCGGTCGAGAACGCGATGCTCTATGACGGGCTCCAGCGCGAGAACGCCGAGCGCAAGCGGGCCGAGGAGGCGCTGCGCCAGCAGCTCGAGCTCGTCGGGCGGCAGCAGGAGGCGATACGGCTCCTGTCGACGCCGATCATCGAGGTGTGGGACGGCGTGCTGACGATGCCGGTGTTCGGGATCGTGGACAGCCAGCGTGCGGCGCAGATGATGGATGCGCTGCTGGAGGCCGTCGTGCGCCGCGGCTGCCGGTACGCGATCCTCGATCTCACCGGGGTCGAGGTGGTCGACTCGATGACGGCCAGCCATGTCATCCAGATCGTCCGCGCCGTTCAGCTGCTCGGCGCGCAGAGCTTCGTGGTCGGGCTGAGGTCCGATGTCGCCCACACGATCGTGTCGCTCGGCATCGATCTCCGCGGCATCCGGACCCTCGGCAACCTGCGGCAGGCGCTCGTGGCGTGCATGAGGGACGGCGCGCAGAAGGCGCAGCCGCGCCCGGTGTGATCGCCGCCGGAGCGCGGGCGCCGCGGCAGGCGGGTCAGCTCGACGTGACGGTCCCGGCCTTCGTGAGCTTCATGATGAAGTGCTCGCCCGACGTGGTGCGCGCGTACCGGGGGGGCCGGTCGGCGCTGCAGCAGGCCGGGATCGGCACGATCTCCGCGTCGTAGTTGGGCTGGTGGAAGAAGACGAGGGATTGCCGGCGCGTGCCCGTCGCGTCCGGCGGCGGCGCGGCGACCCGGTGGAGCGTCGAGCGCCAGGTGTCGTTGGTCCACTGCTCCATGAGATCCCCGAGGTTCACCACGAAGGCGCTGGGAGGCGCCGTGACGGCCTCCCACTCGTCGCCGCCGCGGTGCACCTCCAGCCCGCCGGGCGCGTCCTGCATGCTGACCAGCGTGAGGCTGCCGTAGTCCGTGTGCGCGCCCGCGCGGAGCTGGCCCGGGAGGGGTGCCCTCGTGAGCTCCGGGTAGTTGAGCGCGCGCAGGGCGCTGACGCTCTTGTCGATCTTGTCGTCGAAGAAGTGGAGCGGCAGACCGAGCGCCGCCGCGAAGATGCGCATCAGGCGGACCGAGACGCCGTCGAGCGCGCGGTAGAGCGCCGGCCACAGCTCACGGAGCGCCGCCACCTCGGCCGGCCACACGTTGGACTGGAACCACATCCGGCCCTGCGGCGACGTGAAATACGGGTCGTCCGACGTGTCGATGCGCCCGATGGTGAACGACTCCTTCAGATCGACAGGCGCCTCGTCGTCGCGAGAGTACGAGAGCCCCTCCGACCCGATGCCCCGGTAGCCGAGGAACGTCCCCGGCGCGGGCTCGTACCTGCGCTTCGTCTCGAGCTCCAGATCGAAGAACGCCCGAGCCGCCGCGTGACCGCTGTCGATGAGCTGCTGCGGAACCCCGTGCCCGACGACCACGAGGAAGCCGAGATCGCGGCAAGCCCGCTCAACGGCCTGCGCCACCTGGCGCCTGTCCCCCTCGCCGCCGTCAAAGGGACCGATGTCGATGACAGGGATTCTTGTGTTCATCGCGCCTCCGTGTCGTTCGAGTGGCGCGTACGGAAACTACATGGTGCGCCTCGGGGGCAGATCCAGGCACCTTGTACCGTGTAGTTGGTCCCAGGTCGTCGTGAGCTGGCACCCTGCTTCCTTACGCATCTGACACGTTATCAGCGCGGGCAAGCGAGCGCGACAGTTGCTGGCGGCCGCCGTCAAGCGCCGTAATCTCCAGCGGTTTGACCGGACCTGCGGTGGCGAGGGAAGGGCATTCAGGTGCCTTGTTGGAAGTCAAGCGCATTGCGGAGCTCGGCGCCGCCTGCAGCGTCACTGGACCGCGGGGAGGGGGCTCAGCGCTTGCGCCACACCGTCGCGAGCCAGGGCTGCTGTGCGCGGGGCAGGCCTGCCGGCCGGTAGTAATGGTCGACCTCCTCGAACCCCGCCGCGGTCAGGTGCTCTCGCCACCGCTCGAGCGACCAGTAGCAGCCGTAGCGATCGCCCGACCACCCCTCGCGGTCGTCGCCGCGCGGGTTGGACGTGAAGAGGACGCCGCGCGGGCGGAGCGCGGCGTGGAGCTCGCGGAGCACGCGCGGCAGCTCGCCGCTCGGCACGTGGAACAGCGACGCGTTGGCGAAGATCCCGTCGAAGCGCTCGGCCCCGAGATCGAGGCGCAGGAAGTCCTGGTGGAGCACCTCGCAGCCCGCGTGCCGCCGCGCCATCTCGACGAACCGCGCGGACCCGTCGAGCCCTACCGGCGTGTGCCCCGCGGCGCGGAACGCCGCGAGGTCGCGCCCCGGGCCGCAGCCGAGATCGAGGATCGTGAACGGGCCCGCCCCCTCCAGCGCCGCGAGCAGCGCGGCGCGGTTCTGGGAGACGTCGTGATCCCGGGTGCCCTCCCAGAACGACAGCGCGTGATCGTCGTAGTGAGCCAGGGTCCTGGCGGTGAGCCGAGCTGTGTCGTCGTCGCGCATGGCGGCAGTGTGGGCCGGATGCGCCCCGGCGGAAAGGAGCTCATGCACTTGGAGGAGCGCCCATGAAGCTCCTCAAGCCTTCTGTCTTGCTGGACGTCACCCTGCGTCGATGTTCCGGAGACCTCGAGGGCGAGGCCGCCCCGCCGCCTCACGGCGCAAGAGGGCGCGCCCGGGCAGGCATGGAGGGCAAGCGCACGGCGAGGTCCCTCACGACATCGGCGAGATCCGCCGCGCTGATCGGCTTCGCGAGGTATGCCTGGAAGCCGGCCGCGAGCGCCCGCTGGCGGTCCTCGCTCCGCGCGTAGGCCGTGACCGCGACCGCCGGAATGCCTCCGCCCGCGTCCGGCGGGAGCGCCCGCACCTTGCGCATCAGGGAGAAGCCGTCCTCGAAGGGCATCCCGAGGTCCGAGACGAGGATGTCGGGACAGAACTCCACGAGCGCGCGGAGCGCCTCCTCGGCCGAGCGCGCCACCCGCGGCTCGACGCCGAGCTCCCGGAGCATCGCGCCGGCGACCTCGCCGGCGTCGGCCTCGTCGTCGACAACGAGGACGCGGAGCCCGTCGAGCGGCCTCTCCAGCGCTCCTGGCGACGCGCGCGCGACGTCGGCACCGCCTTCGCCGTCGCGCAGGCCGTGGCGCTCCAGCTGCGCCGGGCCGGCGACCGGCAGCGCGACCTCGAACGTCGCGCCCTTTCCCTCGCCCTCGCTGCGGGCCGAGACGCTCCCGCCGTGCAGCTCGACCAGGTGGCGCACGATGGCGAGCCCGAGCCCGAGCCCGCCGTGGCGGCGCGTCGTGGAGCTGTCGGCCTGGCTGAAACGATCGAAGACGAACGGCAGGAATTCGGGGCGGATGCCTTGCCCGGTGTCGCTGACCTCGACGCGGAGATCCGCGCCCCGCTGCGCGATCGAGACGCCGACGACCCCGCCTGCCGGCGTGAACTTGATGGCGTTGGAGACGAGGTTCCAGCACACCTGCTGGAGGCGCGTGGCGTCGCCGACGACCCGGGCGCCGCCCGCGGCGACGGCGAGCTCGAGCGCCACCCCCTTGGCGTCGGCCGCGGGGCGCAGCGACTCGACCGCGGCCCCGATGACCGCGTCGAGGTCGACGAGCTGGCGCTCGAGCCGCACCTTCCCTGTGATGATCCGGGACACGTCGAGGATATCCTCGATGAGCCGCGCCTGACACCGGGCGTTGCGCTCGATGGCCGCGAGCCCGCGCGCGCGCTGCTCGGCCGCCTCGGCCGCGGCGCTCCTCGCCTGGAGGAGGTGCGACCAGCCGAGGATCGCGTTGAGCGGAGTCCGCAGCTCGTGGGAGACCGTCGCCAGGAACTCGTCCTTCAGCCGATTGGCCTCCTCGGCCTGGGCGCGCGCGCGGCGCTCGCTCGCGAAGAGCGCCGCGCGCTCCTCGTCCGCCCGCTTGCGCCCCGTGATGTCGCTGAAGTGGACGGCGATCCCGTCATGGAGCTTCACGATCATGATCCGGAACCAGCGGCGGCGATCCGCCTCCCCCCAGGGCAGCTCGACGTCGACGGGCTCGCCCGTCTCGACCACGCGCGCGCACCGCTCGAAGACCTCGTGCTTGGTGCTGTCGCCCGGCAGCGTCTGGAGAAGACCCTTCCCCAGCAGGCCCTCCGACGCGCGCTCGAGCATCCTGGCCGCGGCCGGGTTCACGTAATCCCACCGGAAGTCCACGATCCTCCCCGGCGCGTCGCGGACGGCCCAGAGCGTCACGAACCCGTCGAGCGAGTGGTCCTGCGCGATCCGGAGCCGCTCCGCGCTGCGCACGGCGAGCCGCCTGGCCCGGTGCAGATGCTCGGCCATGAGCGAGCACATCAAGGAGGAGGCGATGAATGTGCCGAGCTGGACCGTGCTGTGGAGGGGGGGAGGCGCGAACGAGCGATGGGGCGTGAAGTAGAAATACCAGACAAAGGCCGAGCAAGCCGCGGTCACGACGAGGCCGCCGTCGAGGCCCCCGAACCAGGCGCCCGCCACCACCGCTGGAAAATAGAGGATGAAGGGCGCCTCGTCCCCCAGCAGCCAGTGAAAGGAGAGCTTCAGCGCGATCGCGCAGCCCGCGATGAGCAGGGCGCCGCCGTAACGCACTGGAGCGGAGCGCTTGCTGGTGGTCACGCTCGCGAGGCGCAGGCGGGAGGCCACGGACATGCGTGGTGCTTAGTCCTGCCATGGCCCTGGGTCGAGCCGCGCCGCGGCCGCCGGCGGCGGCCAGCCGGGACGGAGGGTGGGCTCGACTGCCATCTTCCAGCGAAAGGCCCTCTCCCTGGCGAGAGGGGGCCGTCAACGCGGGAGTCCGCGCCGCCGCGCGCCGCCCCTACGCCTCGGCGCGGTGGAGCTCCTGCACGAGCGCGGCGAGGCCAGGCGGCGAGGAAGTGAAATGGATGCGCACCACGTCCTCGGCGCGCGGGTCGAGCTCGATTACCTTCGCGTGCAGCTCGCCGCCGAGCTGCTCGGCGAGCGCGACGGACGGGTGGAGCTGGAGGTTGGTGAAGGGCGCGGGGCGCGGGTGCAGGCGCAGCACGGCGCCGAACGGCGAGAGCCCGAGGATGAAGGCGGACTGCGGCTCGCCCTCCACCCGCTTGCCGGCGAGGCGCGCGCAGACGACCGGCAGCGGCGACGAGAGCGGGAGGATCTCGACGCGCCGCTCGGGCAGGTAGAGCCGCTCGGGGTTGTCGAGGCCCAGCACCTCGTGGACCAGCACGCGGGTCGAGAACCCCTTGACGGCGAGCGCGTGGCTCTGGCCGAGCAGGAGGCCGATGCCGGCGGAGCGGCGCGTCGTGTCCGCGATGAGGATCTGGCGGCCCACGGTGCACGACTCGATGCGGGACGTCAGGTTGACCTGGGCGCCGACCACGCCGTATTTCGTGCGCGCCTCGGAGCCGATGTTGCCGACGACGACCGGGCCGGTGTTGAGCGCGATGCCCATCTGCAGCGTCGGCAGGCCCTCCGCGCTGTTCCTGTCGTTCACCGCGTCCATCGCGATCTGCATCTCGAGCGCGCAGGCGACCGCGCGGCGCGCGTCGTCGCCCGTGGCGAACGGGGCGCCGAAGAGCGCGAGGATCGCGTCGCCGATGAACTCGATGATCGTGCCGCCGCGCGCGATGATGATGCGCGCCATCTCGCCGAGGTAGCCGTTCAGGAGGCGCATGACGACCTCGGGCGGCATGTTCTCGGTCATCGTGGTGAAGCTCCGGAGGTCCGTCATCATGATGGTCACCTCGCGCTCCTCGCCGCCGAGGAGCTGGGCCTCGGGCGAGGAGAGCAGGCGGCTCACGACCTCGTCGCTCAGGTAGCGGCCGAACGTCTTGCGGATGAACTCGCTCTTGATCGACAGCTCGGCGGCGAGCTGCGAGAGCTGCTCGCGCGAGCGCTTGAGCGTGAGCTGCGTGTCCAGGCGCCCGAGCAGGATGTCGAAGTCGATCGGCTTCGTCACGTGGTCGTTGGCGCCGAGCTTGAGCGACTCCACCACGTCCTCGCTCGCGCCCCGCGTGGTCACCATGATCACGGGCAGCTCCGCCTGCGACCGGCTCTGCCGTATCGCGGAGAGCACGCCGAGGCCGCTGATGCCGGGCATGTTCACGTCGAGCAGCACGGCGTCGAAGCGCTCGCGCGCGGCCAGGCCGAGCGCGCGCGGGCCGTCCTCGGCCGCCACGGCGCGGAATCCGTTGTTCTGCAGCACCCGGCAGAGCACGTCGCGGTTGCCGCGGCTGTCGTCGACCACGAGGATCGAGCCGCGCGCGCCGCCCTCGACCTCCGCGTGGAGCGCGGGCTCCTCGTACGGGGAGGGGACCTTGACGTTCACGCTCGAGGGCGCGTCCTCCTCGCCGCTCTCCATCGCCTGGACGATGCCGAGCAGCTTGCGCGAGGCGAGCTCGATGTTGCGGATGTCCTCGATGTGCTGCGGCGCGACCTTGCCCTGCAGCGACGCCACGAGCAGGCGCGTGTAGCCGAGGATCTGGTTGATGGGCGTGTACGGGTCGTGGCCCCCGCCGTGCGGCTCGTGCAGCCGCTGCGGCTCGCGCGCCGACGGCAAGCGGGGCTGCGGCGCGGAGGCCGGCCCGCCGGGCGCGATGCGCCTGCCGGGCGACGACGCCGGCGCGTGACCGCGGCCCCCATCGTCGAGGCGCGGGGCCTCCGGCACGCGCGAGCTCGGCGGCTCGGGCGTCTGGGCGGGCAGCGTGGCGGGCGACTCCGCGTCCCAGGTGGCGAACGGGTCCTGCGAGGCGAAGCCGCTGCGCGCGGCGACCGCCGCCGCGGCCGCCGCGGGCGGGCGCTCTCGCCAGCCGCGCGCTTCCGGCGGGGGAGCGCCGCCGGGCGCGTTCGGGGCGCTCGGCCGCTCTCGCCGGATGACGCGGGCGTCGTTCGGGAAGTGGCTGCCGCGGGCCGGGGCCGGCACGTGCTGCGGAGGCGGGAGGGTGCTGCCCCCGCGGTTCGACGGCGGCGCCGGCGGCAGGCAGCTGCTGTTGTTGCGCTGCGGGTGCGGCGCGGGCGGCACGTAGCTGCCGCTGTTGTTGCTGCGCGACGGGCTCGGATCCTGCGGGGTCCCTCGCGACGGCACGGGGCTGGTCGGTGCCTTCTTGTGCGCGTCCTTGTCGGAGGGGGATCGGGTCATAGCTCCGGCGATTCTACGCCTCCGCGCGTCGGGGCGATGACGGATGACACCGCTGCTTCATTTTTTATCGCACCCTGACGCCAGATCCACGCACGTGGATTTCCTGCGCCAGCGTTCCCGCGCGCCCGGAGAGCGTCCAGAGAGCGTCCAGGTCGCCCTGGTGGACTCTTTCAGTGAGCCGGCATCCCGGATGAGAGACGATATCTCTCTAATCTCTCGCCCACCAACCCGCTTGTCGCATCGCGTCGGCCACCCGCCATGAGCGCCGGCCGTCACGCTGTCTGGACGGCGAGTATCGGGGCAAATGAAAGACTTTTTTTGAAGTCAAGCGCGTCTCGCCGCCCGCGGGTCCCCTCCGAGAGCGCCTCGCGGCGACGGGATGGAGGCCTGTCAGCGGCCAGACGCCGCCGCTGGCTGGTCGACCTCCTCCGGCGCGCCGGTCGAGCGCGGCAGTGGCAGTCGAGCGCCGGTCCGGCGAGCTCATCCCACGTGACGCGTCGACGCGGCGGGTGTAGCGGCAGCGGATCGCGGGCCCTGGTCGGGCGATAGACATGCTTGTCCCCGGCTTCCCCACCTGATCATCGGGGGACGCACATGCGTGACGCGAAGGAGAGGCAGCTCGCCAAATTTCTCCGATCGCGCCCGCCCCGTGTGGAGTAGCATCGCTCAACTCGTCGACGAAGGGGCAACATGCATAAGGCACGCAAGAACCTCACCCATTTCACGATGGACGGCTTCCACGGCTTCAGGAGCCGTTTTGATGACGTGAAGCTGGCTCAGGAGCTCCTGGAGGAGGTGCCTGGCGTGCTCCGGCTCAAGCCGGTGATGCCTCCGTTCATCCTCCCCTACTACAACGGCGTGGTGGCCGAGGACTGCGGCATCAGCGCGTTCGTGCTGCTGCTCGGCGGGCACCTCACCATCCACACCTTCAGCTTCCGCGAGTGCTTCTTCGCCGATCTCGTGTACCCGGGGGCTTTCGATCCCCAGAAGGTCCAGATGATGCTCCAGACGACGCTCCCGTGCCGCAGCGTGTTCACGCAGACGGTCGATCGGGGCGAGGGCGGAGATCTCCAGGAGCGCCGGGGGCACGAGGTGGTGAGCCCGGAGGCGGACTTCGGGCCTCACCTCTTCCTGCAGTTCAGCCCGTACCGCGGGCCCACCTCGCTCGACGCGCTGTTCGACATCTTCGATCACCTGCCCGCGAAGATCGGGATGACCCCGATCATGCGCCCGTTCGTGGTGAAGACGGCGACGAAGGAGGGCGCGCCGGTGATCAGCGCCATGGTGATGATCGCGGAGTCGCACATCACGCTGCACATCTTCCCCGACAGCGACGAGGCGTTCTTCGATCTCTTCAGCTGCAAGTTCTTCGACGTGGAGCCGGTCGTGCGCGTGCTCGCCGAGCAGTTCGGCGGCAACGTGACCGAGCAGGTGCTCGTCCCGCGCGGCCAGCGCTACCTGCAGCTCCGGACCGAGCGCCCGCACGTGATGAGCCACGTGAACCAGTGGCTCGCGGCCTCGCACCCCGGCGTCTACGCGCGGATGCCCGGCGACGGCGGCCCGCTCGGGCCGAAGAACTCGAAGGGCTGACGTCAGCCTGCCCGCGCGCCGCCAAAGCCGCGACAGGCGCTGTCCCGCGCCGCGGCCTCGCCGGCGGCGCCGCGGCCCCCTCACAGAGTGCGGTAGTTCGACCGGGTGTACTCGTCCTGCCACCGGGCGCGGCGCGGCGACTCCAATGCTCATGCTGTCTGGCCTCGCGCGCCGCGACCGCGGGGCGCAATGTGGCCTCGGCAGTCCACCGGTGCGCGCCTGTGTGCTTGTTCGGCGCGCTCCCTGTGCGCTCATTTGCCGACACCAGCGCCTCCTCGACGTCCGTCCGTGGCGATGACCCCGGTTGAAATGGCTTGAAATCGACGCGGTCCTGCGCGGTCGTGGCGATGGAGACTCGCGCGGAACAACGCGTGTTTCTCTTGCGGAGACAATGGAGGCGGCGTAGTGATCTATTGACGCGAGTGTTCGGCTGGAGCTGACAGACACACCGGCTCGGGCCTCTTCAAGAAGGAGTAGCAGAGGTATGCCCCTGCACACCGGCCAGATGGTGACCCCGGCGCTGAGGCTCGTCCGCATTCTCCGGCGGGGCGGGATGGGGAGCATCTGGGTCGCGGATCGCCTCTCGCTCAAGGCGCAGGTGGCCGTGAAGTTCATGTCGCCCGAGCTCGCGGAGGACCCGGGGTACGTGGAGCGGTTCCGGCGCGAGGCGGTCGCGGCGGCGCAGATCACGAGCCCGCACGTCGCGCAGGTCCTCGATCATGGGCTGACGTCGGAGGGCATGCCGTACATCGCGATGGAGCTGCTCCGCGGCGAGGACCTCAGGGCGCGCATCCGCCGCCTCGGCCCGCTGCCGCTCCCCGAGGTGGCCCGCATCGTGACGCAGACGGCCAAGGCGCTCGGGCAGGCGCACCGGCTCGGCATCGTCCACCGCGATATCAAGCCGGACAACCTGTTCCTGACCGAGGTGGACGGGGAGACCTTCGTCAAGGTGCTCGACTTCGGCATCGCCAAGCGAGCCCGGGACCTCCGCGTCACCACGACGGGGAACGTCGTCGGGACGCCGCTCTACATGAGCCCGGAGCAGCTCATCAGCGCGAAGGACCTCGATTTCCGGGCGGATCTCTGGTCGCTCGGCGTCGTCGCCTACCACGCGATCACCGGGCAGGTCCCGTTCTTCGCCGAGTCGATCGTGGCGCTCACGCTCGTCGTGCACGCCGGCCGGTTCAAGCCGCCGAGCGCGCTCCGGCCCGACGCGCCGCCCGCCCTCGACGACTGGATGCGCCGGGCCCTCCAGCTGGACCCGAGCGCGCGCTTCGGGTCCGCCAGGGAGATGGCCGACGCGCTGGATCGGGCGCTGTCGCCGCGCCGGCGGAGCGGGGGCGCGCCGGCCCTGGACACCACCCAGGCGCCGGGCCTGGCCGCCGCCCAGGTCACGGGCGCGGAGAGCCTGGTCGAGGAGCGGGGCGCGAGCTCGCAGGACGGCGTGATCACCCGGCGCCACCCCGCGCCCGCGCCCGCGTCGATGGCGCTGGCCGACACGGATCCCTGCGAGGGCGACGCCACGGCCGAGCGCACGACGACGGTGATGATGACGATGTCGAGCCGCAAGAAGCGGCCTTCGGCGCGGCTCGCCACGGTCGCTCTCCTCGGCGCCGCGCTCGCCGGCGCGGGCATCTTCCTCGGCGTCCGGTACACAGCGACGACGGCCGACGGCGCCGCGCTCGCGGCCGTCGCCGCCCGCGGCGCCGCGCTGCCGGGCACGACCGAGGCGACGCTCCTCGCCAGCGTCGTGGAGGCGCCGCGGCCGCTGCTCGCGCCGGAGCCGCCGGAGCCTGTCCGGGCCGCGGCGGCGCCGCCCGAGGAGCCCGCGAAGACGAGCGAGACGGCGCGGCCGGTGTCGAAGAAGAAGCCGGCCGCGCGCCCGTCGCGGTCCCCCGCGCGCGGCAAGCCGACGCCGTCGGCCGGGCGGCTCACCCGGCGCATCAAGCCGTTCCCCCGCAACGACATCGCCATGCACAGGTAGCTCGCGCGCCCAGGCGGAGCAGGGCCCGGCGTCGTCTACCCGCGCGGCGCGCGTCAATGCTGGATCAAGAATGATCCACGATTGGAAAGACCATTTCCTCAGCGCTGCGCCGTCGCGCGCAGCGCCTCGGCGGTCGGCTGATCCGCGGGGAAGAACGACTCGACGGCGAGCTCGGACAGGGTGACGTCGACCGGCGTGCCGAAGACCATCGTCGTGCTGAGGAAGCTCAGGGTGCGGTCCTGGAGCCGGAGCCTGAGCGGCACGGCGATGGCGGCGGGGCTCGGCCCGCGTGCGGGCTCCGGGCGCCGCGAGCCTTCCGGCACCGGGTAGCTTCCGAGCTCCTCGAGGAGCTTCACGAGGACTGGATCGGCGCTCACCTCGATCTGGCGGCGGAGGCGCGCGAGCAGGTGCGCGCGCCACTCGGGGGCGTTCTCGATGCGCGGCGCCAGGCCCTGGGGGTGCAGGCTCAGGCGCAGCACGTTGACCGGCGGGCGGAGGAGGGCGGGGTCGGCGCCGGCCAGGAGGGGGCCGACGGCGCTGTTCGCGGCGACGAGGGTCCAGTGCCGGTCGACGGCGAGCGCCGGATACGGCTCGTGCCCGGCGAGCACGAGGTCCACCGCCTTGCGCGCCGCCGCGAGCGCGGGATCGTCGAGGCTGCGCTCGGGGTAGAGCGGCGCATACCCCGCCGCCACGAGGAGCTGGTTGCGGTCGCGCAAAGGCACGTCGAGGCGCTCCGCCAGGTGGAGCACCATGTCGCGGCTCGGCTGCGCGCGGCCCGTCTCCAGGAAGCTCAGGTGGCGCGTCGAGATGTCTGCCTCGCAGGCGAGATCGAGCTGGCTCAGGCGGCGGCGCTGGCGCCACTCGCGCAGGAGGCCGCCGATCGGTGGGTGTGAGCTCATCATCGCGAGCCGACCGTAGCACGCCAGGAAAGACGCCCCATTACCTGGGAGGTAATCGCCTCCATGCGCGGGGCCACCCATGGTGGGCATGCGTCAGGGGCGCTGCGGAGAGCCGGCGCGGTGCGCGCGTCGGCTCTCTCGATCTGGTCCCGTCCACCCAGGGGCGATGAGCCCGGGATTGCAACGAAAGGAGCCCATCATGTCGTTCATGACCTCTCCCCATTTCCTTCGCCGTGCCCTCCTCGCCGACGCGATCGTCAGCGGCGCGACTGGCCTGCTGATGCTCGCGGGCGCGGCGCACCTCGCGGGCTTCGTCGGCCTGCCGGAGGCGCTGCTCCGGTGGTCCGGGGCGAGCCTGCTCCCGTTCGCGGCGATCGTGGCGTGGCTCGGCGCGCGCGAGCGGCCGGCGCGGGCCGCCGTCGTCGGCGTCGTCGTCGCGAACGCGCTCTGGGTGATCGACAGCGTGCTCCTCCTGGCGCTCGGCTGGGTCGAGCCGACGGCGCTCGGCTACGCCTTCGTCCTGGCGCAGGCGCTCGTCGTCGCGCTCTTCGCCGAGGCGCAGGCGCTCGGGCTGCGCCGGGCGCGGGCGGCCGCCTGATCGACGCGGCGCCGTCGTCATGGGGCCCGCCGCGCCTTCTTGCGGCGGGCCTCGAAGAGCTCGGCGAGGAAGTCGACGAAGACGCGCGCGCGCGGCAGGAGGTGGCGGCTCCTCGGGTAGAGCGCGTGAACCGGGTACGTCACGCTCGGCTCGCGCAGCTGCACGGCCTCGAGCTCGCCGCGGGCGAGCGCCTCCTCGACGTGGAAGTCGAACGAGTAGACGAGCCCGAGCCCGGCGGTCGCGCCGGTCAGCAGGAGATCCGCGTCGTTCGTGTGGAAGCGCGCCTCGACGGCGGCGGCTGGCAGCAGCTGGCCGTCGACGAAGCGGTACGGCGTCGGGCGCCCGTCCTGGAGGAAGCCGAGGCACGCGTGGCGCGCGAGATCCTCGAGGCTCCTGGGCCGGCCGTGCCGGCGGAAGTACGCCGGTGAGCCGCAGATCATGGTGCGGATCTCGCCGACGCGCCGCGCGACGAGCGTCGAGTCGCGGAGCGGACCGAGCCGCACCGCGACGTCGACGCCCTCCGCGACAGGGTCGATGAACTGGTCGCGCAGCGTCAGCTCGAGGCGGATCTTCGGGTAGCGGCGGAGGAAGTCCGCGATCCTCGGCCCGAGCAGGGTCCGGCCCAGCACGACGGCGGCGTCGACGCGGAGCGCGCCCGCCGGGGCCGTGCGCGTGCCCTTGAGCGTCTCCGTCGCGGCCCGGTACTCCTCGACGATGCGCGCGCCCCGGTCGAGGAACGCGGCGCCGTCCTCGGTCAGCCGGAGCGAGCGCGTCGTGCGCGCGAGCAGCTGCACGCCGAGCTCGTCCTCGAGGCGCGCGATGCGGCGGCTGACCGCCGACGCCGTGACGCCGAGGCGCTTGGCCCCGGCGGCGAAGCTGCCCGCCTGCACCGTCGTCACGAAGAACTCGATGCTCGTCAGCGTGTCCATCGCGATTCATTCTACTCTGGAACGAGAGAAGTGTCGCAGGCGCCTCTAACGCACGGTCTGGAATGAATTAACCTCCTCTCAGGTGCTCGCCGGAGCCGCGAGCGCACCGAAGGAAGGCCGCGAGGCGCGGAGCGCGCCGGCAAGACGGCCAGTTCCCCCGCGACGCCCCCGGCGCCGCGGCGGGGGAGAGCAAAGGAGCGTGCGATGGAAAAGCGAATGAAAGCGTGGGTCCTGCAGGGCGGGTTCGGGACCTCTCACCTGCGCCCGGTCGAGCTGCCCGTCCCGGAGCCGAAGCGCGGACAGGTCCTCGTCCGGGTCCGCGCGGCGTCCGTCAATTACCGGGACCTGATGGTCATCGATGGCAAGTTCGATCCCTCCCTCGCGATGCCGCTGGTGCCGCTCTCTGACGGGGCGGGGGAGGTGGTCGCCGCCGGCGAGGAGGCGCGCCGGCTGCGCGTCGGCGATCGGGTGGCCACGTTGTTCCAGCAGAAGTGGCTCGGCGGGCGCCCGACGCCCCGGACGACGATCGAGTCAGCCCTGGGTCATCCGAGGCCGGGGGTGCTGGCCGAGTACATCGTGCTCGACGAGGACGGCCTGGTCGTCCTCCCGCCGTCGCTCACCTACGACGAGGGCTCGACGCTGCCGATCGCCGCGGTGACCGCGTGGCAGGCGCTCCAGGTCGACGCCCCGGTGCGGCCGGGCGATACGGTCCTCGTCCTCGGGACCGGCGGGGTCGCCGTGTTCGCCGTGCAGCTGGCGCGGGCGTCCGGCGCGCGCGTGATCGTCGCGTCGAGCAGCGACGAGAAGCTCGCCCGGGCCCGCGAGCTCGGCGCGACCGACCTCATCAACTACCGGTCGACCCCGGACTGGGACGCGCGCGCGCTCGAGCTGACGGGCGGCGTGGGCGTCGATCTCGTCGTGGACATCGCGGGCGGCGATCTGCGGCGCTCGGTCCGCGCGCTGCGCAACGGCGGTCAGGTGAGCCTCGTCGGCCTGCTCGCCGGCGCCTCGGCGGCGCTCGACGTGGTGCCGATGCTGGTGAAGCGCGCCCGCGTCCAGGGCATCAGCGTGGGCAGCCGCGACATGTTCGAGGACATGCTGCGCGCGGTGGCGCACCACCGCATCAGGCCGGTGATCCACCGCGTCTACCCGTTCGAGGCCGCGCCGGAGGCGATCGAGGCGCAGCGGCGGGGCGAGCACGTGGGCAAGCTCGTGATCTCGATCCCCTGAGCTCCCCGCCTGATGCGAGGGCCTGGCGGCCTATTTGCCCTGCTCTGCCGCCAGGGCGGCCTGGACGGCAGGGCGGGCGCCGACGCGCTCCTTGTACCGGGCGAGGGCAGGCCAGGGGCCGAGATCGATCCCCGCGAACTTGGTCCAGGTGAGCACGGTGAAGAGGTAGGCGTCCGCCACCGTGAACTGCTCGCCCATCAGGTACGGCGCGCCCTCGAGGCGCGGCGCCACGTGATCGAAGCGGCGGCCCACGTACTCCCTGGCGGCGGTCTTCTGCTCCTCCGGGGTCCTCGGCTTGAACAGGGGGGTGAACTGCTTGTGCAGCTCGGTGCTGATGAAGTTCAGCCACTCCTGCAGCCGGTAGCGGCCGAGCGTGCCGGCCGGGGGCGCGAGCCCGGATTCAGGCTTCTTGTCGGCGATGTACTGGACGATCGCCGGACCCTCGGTGAGCACCTCGCCGCCCTCGATCTCGAGCGCGGGGACATAGCCCTTGGGGTTGATCTGGGTGAAATCGGCGCCCGACTTCGTCTTCTTCGTGCCGAGGTGGACCTGCTCGAGGTCGAACTCGAGGCCCGCCTCCCGCAGCACGATGTGAGGGGAGAGCGAACAGGCACCGGGGCTGAAATAGAGCTTCATCGTGATCTCCAGGGCTTTCGGGGACACACCTTCTCCGAGCGCCGGGCGTCCGTCAAGCGTCGCTCAGCGGGTCGGCGTAGACCCCTGGCGTGGAGCCGGGGATGAGCGTCGCGCCGACCGTGCGCGCATAGAACTCGACCGGCCCGACGCCGCCGATGATGCCATATGCATACCCCAGCTCCGCGAGGCCGTGCAGCGAGGCGAGGAGCAGCGCCTTGCCGACCCCCTTGCCGCGCTCGCTGTCGGCGACGCCGGTCGGACCGAAGAAGCCGCGGCGGGTACACTCGTGGGCGGAGAAGCCGATCACCTCGCCTCCGCGGATCGCCAGGTGGACGCTGACAGGCTTGTTCGCGTATCCCACGCTGATCTCGTCGGCCCACGCCGTCGTGAAGTGCCGCTCGACGAACCGCCGGACAGGCGTGATCTCGTACGGCGCCGCGCGCCGCACCACGACGGAGGCCCGCCGCATCTGCTCGATCACGGGGGCGAGCGGCGGGAGGTTGAGCAGGTTGACGAGCATGTCGGCCATGGGTCCTCCTGACCAGCGGGGAGCGGAGCGCTACTTCAGCGTTTCGGGATCGACGCCGAGCTCCCGGAGCCTCTCCGCCAGCCGCCTTGCCCGCTGCTCGGCGGACTCGGCCCGCTGCTCGGCGGACTCGGCCCGCTGCTCGGCGGACTCGGCCCGCTGGGCGAGCTCCTTGCCGGCCGGAACGAGCTCTCCCTCGGGGGTGAAGAAGCGGAGCTGCCCCCCCTCGACGCCCAGGAAGAGCTCGAGCTGCGCGCTCCAGAGGCGGCCGGAGGCGTCGGGGGTGAGCGGCTCATACTGCCCGTCGACCAGGTGAAAGCCCGAGAGCTCGAGCGTCTCTGGATGGAACCAGAAGTAGTCCGGCGTCCGGAAGACGTCCTGATAGACCTGCTTCTTGATGCCGCGATCTTTGTCCTCGGTGCTCTCCGAGAGCACCTCCACGATCACGTTCGGGTACCGGCCGTCCTCCTCCCAGACGGCCCAGCTCTTGCGCGGCCTCCGCTCGGTGCCGAGGACGACGAAGAAATCGGGACCCCGGAAATGCTCGGACTTGAGCTGACGAGGGCTGAAGTAGATCGTCAGATTGCCCGCCGCGAAGAAGTCAGTCCGGTCCTTCCAGAAGAGCTCCAGGCTCTCGAGCAGCAGGAGCAGCTGGACGAGGTGCTGGTAGCTCTCCATGGGGGGCTCGTTGCTGTACAGATCGCCCGGCGGCGCGACGACGCTCGGGTCGACGATCTCCGCCGGCATCGCGAAGGCGAGGGACGTCATGCCTCCAGCCTGCCTGAGGATGTAGAGCTCAGCAAGGTCCGTGGCGCACCTGGACAGCTCCGACAAGGCTTACGGATCCCGGCAGCGTTCATTTCGAGATCCAGCGAGCCGGCCAGGCGCCCGGCGTGCGTCCGGCCTCGCTAACGCGGCGTTTGTCGACACCGCACACCGCACGCCGCACGCCGCACGCCGCCTCTCGCCGCCCCGCAGCGCCGTTCAGCGCGGCGGCGGCGCGCCCGGCTCGCCGGGACCCGACCACGCCCGTGCAGTCAAGAGCAGCCTCGCTTCGGGCGCGCTCCAGTCGCGCGCGCCCGTGAACCGGAGCGCCATGCTGCCGTCCGGGCGCACGAGGAACGTGTCGGGCAGCGCCGACACCCCGAGCCGCCGCGCGAGCGCGGGCGAGCCGGCCCGCACGACCTCGGGCGGCACCTCGCCGTCGAAGAAGGCGCGCACGACGTCCCAGCTCTCGTCGACGCTGACGGCCACGAGCTTCAGCTTTCCGTCGCGCTGGAGCTCCCGGCCGAGATCGAGCAGGGCGGGGAGCTCGGCGCGGCACGGCCCGCACCAGGTCGCCCAGACGTGGAGCAGCACGACCTGGCCGCGCAGCGCGCTCAGGCGCAGCTCGCTCCCGTCTTGCCGCGCGAGGACCTCGTCCGGCGCGGGCTCGGCGCCGGAGAGCTGCTCGTGCGCGAAGGGAAGCCCGGGCCGCTCCGCCTGGCGGCGGTGCTCCACGGCCCAGTAGAGGCCGACGGCGAGCGCCTGGAGGAGCATCAGGACGCCGGCGGCGCCGCCGAACGCGCGGAGGCGAGCGTTCACGCGCACGGCCTACTCCGCGGCCGGCGGCAGCGCCGCAGCTGCGCGCGGCGGGGCCCCGGCGGAGATGCTGAACGGCAGGCCGCGCAGCCAGAGCGCGACGATCCCGCCGACCGCGGCGAACGCGACGCCGGCGTGGGCGGCGTGGGTGCGGCCGGCCATGTCAGCTGCCCTTCAGCGGTCTCACGATCTTCAGGTCGGGGCTGCACTTCAGGCACTGCGGCTCGGGCGCGGCCTTCTCCGCGCTCGGCGCTTCCCTGGAGCACGCCGCGCCGCCGAGGGCGAGAGCGCAGAGGGCGAGCAAGATGAGCGCTCGGCGAGCAGCAGCAGGCGCTCCATGGCGGAGGGCCGGGACAGGACAGGCACGCTGCGGGAGACGGGGATTCCGGCGACCCGCGCGGCGCAGCACCCCGAGGCGCAGTGCAGGGGACAATCGCAGCCGTCCTCGTCGTCCGGGCACGACTCCTCGCAGCCGTCCAGGACCACGAACGCGTACGCCGCCGCCGACTGGCTCGCGACGAAGGCGAGCACCAGCGCCGAGAGCAGACGGACGACCTGCCGGGCCCATCTGGACGGGGAGCGCTGCCTTCGACGCCGGAGCACGTGCGGGCGGAGCGTACCACGAGCCCTCGAGAGCGCGAGCGCCGCCCGCGCGGCCTCCGCGACCTTCCGTCCAGTAAGCCGAGCGCATGCGGGCTGGGCTCCTGTTCCTCGTCGGCCCCTGGCGGACGAAGGGCAGGGGCTGAACCATCGCGCTCCGCCGCTCTCCCGGAGCTCTCCGGCGCACGTGGCTCTTGACGCTTCGAGCTCGACAGCGAGGGAATCCTGGCGCCGTCCACGACGCGTGGCTCCAGGAGAAAGAGCGACTTGCTCGGTCTTCCGGACAAGGCTGCTGAACGCCTCACCACCGGACATACGGTCTTCGGCTCCTCTCGAATGCGCCGCAGTCGACGCGCTCGCCCGGGCAGCGGGCGTGCTCGACAGCCACAGCCAGGCTGCTGCGTCCACGACCCGACGAGCTGCTGTCCGACGCAAGGGCAAGGTGGCCGACGCCGGCGTGCCCTGAACGAGGCGGGCGTCGGGTGGATCGGCGACCTCGAGGGGCGCGCATCTGCGCACCCCATCATACACCGTCTCTTGTCTTGCCCCGGATCGATGCCGCCCGCGCCCAGCTTCGCGGCCGTGCGATCAAACGTTGATCGCGTGATCAGATCGCCCTCTCTCGGGAATTACCACTAATGACCCTTGGATCTCGAACGGCTCCGTTCACCTGGACGGGATCGACGGTCGATCAGCGCGAGCTGCAGACGCCAGCGCGAGCTTCAAGCGGCCCGGCCCATCCGGATGGCCGGGCCGACGCAGAGCAGGAGCCCGGCTCGAGAAAGTCCGACAATGATGGGGAGGGCGCCAAGAGCTCTGGCAGCCCTGGATATCTGCAGGCATCGGCGAAATTGAGTACCTGGTCATCGGTTGATCCAGCGAGTGCCTGGTCATCGGTTGATCCAGCGAGTGCCTGGTCATCGGTTGATCCAGCGAGTGCCTGCGCGTATCGATCCAGGCATAGGAGCCCGAATTCCCGCACGAATGGGCGCGCGTGGGGACCTGGCAGAGACCTGGTCATCAATTGATCCATCGAGTGCAAGCGTGTATTAATTCAGGCCAACCTTAACCAGTTTAGCCGCTGTCGCGACAAGGCCCGGTCGGGAGCCGGCCGGGAACCGGATCATGTCGGATGCCGCGCTGCCCACCGTCGCCGCCGCAACTGCCATTGTCGTGACTCCGGAATAGTCAGGTCGTCTCGCAAAAACTCGCAAAACAAACGATCGTCTTGACTCACAACCTGATATCGAACAAGAATCATCCTCTTCGCAGTGCCTGACCCACACGGAACGAGCCGACCCGCTCCGCGCACCGCGTGATCGAGATTCACTCCAGGATGATGGCCGTCGCGGTCATCCCTCGGAGGCCTTCCGCGCGCGGCGAGCGCCCCGATCATCGCAAGGGCAGCGTCGAGCTGTAAACAGATCGGTTTTTTACTTACTCATTGTAATGAGGGGAGTCCTATGAGATTCGCATCCAGGCGTGTCTTGCTTGCCGCCGCGACGGGTCTTCTCGCCGTCTCATGCGTCGCCGGTGAGATTTCCGACAGCGAGGATGGAGACGCGCTCGACGGCGCCATCACCATCGACCCGAGCGCGGTCTATACGATCGTCGGCCGACAGAGCAACAAGTGCGTGGAGATCCGGGGCGGGAGCACGGCGGGCTCGGCGGCCGCGCAGATCGCCAGCTGCGTCACCGGCGCGACGAGACAGCAGTTCCGGGCGGAGTCCGCCGGAGGCGGATACTTCCGGCTGAAGAACGTGAACAGCGGCCTCTGTCTCGGGGTCAACGGGTCGTCGACAGCGAACGGCGCCACCATCGTCCAGTCCACCTGCGGCACTGGCACGAACCAGCAATTCCAGTTCGCCGATGTCGCCTCCGACGTTCAGCGGATCAACATCCGCAGCAGCGGCAAGGTGCTCGACGTCACGGGCCGGTCGACGGCGGACGGCGCCGGCCTCCAGCAGTACAGCTGGGCGAACGGCGATAATCAGAAGTTCTCGCTCAGGGCCGTGGGGGGTACGTCGAGCTCGAGCTCGACGTCCACGTCGACCTCCACCTCGAGCTCGACGTCGAGCTCGACCACCGGCGCTGGCGGCGCTGGCGGCGCCGGCGGCGCGGGTGGCGCTGGCGGGACGGGCGGCACCGGCGGCACCGGCGGGACGGGCGGCACCGGCGGCACCGGCGGCACCGGCGGCGGCCCCGTCGGCTCTGGCGACGTGGGGGTCAAGCCGGCGGCAGGGTGCGGGCTCGGCTATAGCCAGCTCCCGAACGGCAAGGGCGGCTACAACGTCGAGCCCGTCTGCCTCCCGAGCGACTTCAACATGACGACGTCACTGGATGCTTTCAAGACGACGGTCTACCCGCTGTTGACGGCCAACTGCTCGGGCTGCCACAGCTCGACGGGCAAGGCCCAGGCGCCCATGCACTCCGACGTCGATCCGGCGCTGGCCCACGAGTACGCGCTCACGCGCGTGAACTTCAAGAAGCCGGCGGACTCCAAGCTCGTCGTCCGGATGGGCATCGACAGGCACAACTGCTTCGGGCGCGACTGCAAGGACGCGAACACGCAGATGCTCAATGCCGTCACGGCCTGGGCGAACGCCGTCGCGCCGACCCTGCCGGCGACCCCGCGCCCCGTCGCTGCGAGCGAGAAGGTCACCGAGGAGCAGGTCAGGTCGTGGATCGCGACCAACAAGGCCACGGTCGCCGCGGCCGACGCGGAGTTCATCAAGTACGCCTCGCTGCACGAGATCCACAACAAGGGCGTCACCGCGGAGGAGATGAACGTGGCCCGCGTGGGGCTGTCCAAGGCCCTGAACTCGACCGCGCGCTGGGCTCCCACGATCGTCAACCCGGTGGACATCAACGGCAAGGGCATCGTCTACCGCTTCGATACCCGCGATTACTGGGGCTACAACAAGGGCGTCACGAAGCTCCACTTCGGCGGGTCGGACGACGACGTCTTCTTCGGGAGGACCAGCGTCAACTACCTCGGCGAGCCGGTCGGCTCCGACGTCACCTTCAGGGAGCGATACAGGTACACGGCGGAGGTCCAGCGGGATCCGAGCTTCGCGAGGCTCGTCTGGGGCCGCGTCCTCGCCGGCAACGTGGAGGGCGCCACGGACGGCGGGGTGCTGCCGCCGTACGTCGACGGCTTCAAGACGGACTACATCGAGGCGAGCCAGCTCGTTTACACGCTGACCCGACCCGACGTGTACAACGCGATCATGGCGATCCCCTGGTATGCGCAGGATCTCGAGACCGAGCTCGGCGTCATCAAGGACCAGGGGATGAAGTCGTACGAGTACATGCTCACGAAGCAGGCGATCACCGTCGACTCCCGCATGTACTTCCGGGCCAGGACGAGGCGCGGCGGGTACTACTGGAAGACGTGGGACGTCTTCACCGGGCAGCTCGACGGCGGCGTGACGACGATCGAGCAGGCGTACGAGACTGGCCAGATCCGGTTCCCCTTCTGGGCGCACCCGATCCCGAAGTTCATCAGCGGGACCGGCGGCGGCACCTCGGCGAGCAACTTCAGCTTCATCGCGACCCTGGCTCAGCCGCAGGGCACGGAGCCGGCAGGGTGCGAGGGGCAGCCGAGCTACGGCGGCAGCGGGTTCTTGAACTGCCGCTATTACACCGGGACCGACGGGCTCCAGCAGTCGGCAGAGGAGGTCATCTGGGATCTGCCGAACGGCCTGCAGGGGTACTCGCTGTGGGGCGGCTTCAACCAGCGCCGCGTCGACGCCTTCGTCAACATCGTGCGTGATCCGCGCATCGCCCGGACCGCGACGGACGCGCAGATCAACAGCCTCGTGGGCTTCGCCAGCCCGGACCGCCGCCTGAACACCGGCAGCTCGTGCATCGGCTGCCACGCGGACGGCATGAACCGTGGCAACAACGATCTGCGCGACTGGCTGGACGCCGGCGGCGAGCGCCTCCCGAAGGGCGTGCACGGGGTCGACGGGTGGATCAGCGACACCACCGTCGTGAATCAGGTCAAGGAGCTGTACCCGCCCTCGACCGTGATGCGGTCGCGCATGGAGGACGACCGCCGCGTCTTCCTGGCGGCGATGGCGAAGATGAAGCAGGGCATGATCCTCGGCTCGGACAAGAACGTGTACGTGGAGCCGACGATCTGGACCATCGAGTGGGCGCAGAGCTTCTACAAGTACGCGCCGACCCGCTCGAACTGACGCGAACCCAGGCCCCGCCTGGTACAAGGGCCCCGAGCTAGCAGAAGCGAGACGCCGCGGGCGCCAGGAGACACCATCTCCTGGCGCTCGTGGCGTCCTGGCGTCGCGCGTCCCGGCGCCCGGGACAATCCCGCTCGATGGTGCGATGGTGACCGATGGCTGATCGACCTGCCGCGCCGGAAGACCCGGAGCGGGCTCGCGGCAGGTGGCCCCCGACGGCGCGGCCCGCTGCCGCGCGTGACATCCGAGCCGGCGTGGTGCTATGCGTCGAGGGCGATGTCAGCCAGCATTTGCCTGCCAGCGTACAACGAAGTCCGCACCATCGAGGCGACCCTCACCGAGCTGTCGCGGCTCGGCCCCGAGGTGGACGAGATCCTCGTCTGCCTGAACGGGTGCACGGACGGCACCGAGGCCGTCGTCGAGGCGTTCCGGGATCGGGAGCCGCGGCTCACCGTCATCGAGAGCGAGCTTGGCAAGAACAACGCCTGGAACGCCCTGGTGACCCGGGCGCGCAACAGCCGACTCGTGTTCACGGACGCGGACGTGCGCCCGGCCGCCGGCTCGATATCGGCCCTGCTGCGCGCCCTGGAGCGCGCTCCTCACGCCGCCGTCGCCGCGGCGTTCGAGCAGCCGCGCGGGGCGCCACCTCCGCCGCTCGGCACCGTCATCCGCCTGCTGACGACGAGCCTCGGCCAGGACTACATCTCCGGTCGTCTCTACGCCATCGACCGCGACCGCCTGGGCGCGGTGATGGCGAAGCGAGGGCTGCTGCGCGAGGGGACGCTCCCTCAGCTGCCCGTCGACCTCGTGACCGAGGACTCATGGCTCACGGCGCTCGTCGCCGGCGACGCGCTGGTCGTGGTCCCCGAGGCGCCCATTCACTTCGAGGTGGACAGCATGGCCGATGTGGTCCGCGCGCTCGCGCGCAACGCCGCCGCGAGAGAGCAGATCCGCTCGAGCTATCCGGAGCTCTATCGGCGCGACGACGCCCGCGTGCTCTCGGTGCGGACGGCGCCGCGGATCCTCATGAATCGGCTCAGCTCGGCTCCAGGGCCGGGGGCGGTCGTGCGCGGGCTGGGAGGGATGGCCTTGAGGGCAGCGCTCCACCGCGTGCTCGGACGGCAGATCGGGGCGCGGCGCGACCGGATCCTGGCCGACGTCTATGCTGGTCGTGGCGGTCGCGTCATGGCCACGTCTGGCCGCCTCCCGTCGAAGGGCGGCTGAGCGCGGCGGCCCGGACGCGGACCCGGCGACGCGCACGGCGGGCGAGGTGCCTGACGGACCTCGCCCGCGCGGTCCACACGTCAGACGCGCGGGCGGAACCAGTCGATCGTGCGGTCGAGGCCCGACTCGAGATCCACGACCGGGCGCCAGCCGAGGAGCTCGAGGGCCCTGGAGATGTCGGGCTTGCGCCGCTGGGGGTCGTCGATCACCGCGTCGCCCACCGTGAGCTGCGCGCGGCCGCCTGTCTTGCGAATGATGAGCTCGGCGAGATCCTTCATCGTCGTCTCGGCCGGGTTCCCGAGGTTGACGGGACCGGTCAGGTCCTTGGCGTTCATCACGCGCACCAGCCCCTCGATGAGATCGCTGACGAAGCAGAAGGAGCGCGTGCGGTGGCCGCCGCCGTACAGCTCGAGCGCCTCGCCGCGCAGCGCCTTGACCACGAAGTTCGAGATGACCCGGCCGTCGTCCCGCGCCATGTTCGGCCCGTAGGTGTTGAAGATGCGCACAATGACGGTGTCGACATTACGGGTCTGGCGGTATTCCCAGAAGTAGGTCTCCGCCACCCGCTTGCTCTCGTCATAGCAGGCGCGCGGCCCGATGGGGTTGACGTTGCCCCAGTAGTCCTCGTGCTGCGGGTGGACCAGCGCGTCCCCGTAGATCTCGGAGGTGGAGGCCTGCAGGACCCGGGCCCCCAGCTTCTCCGCCAGCTTGAGGACGTTGATCGCGCCGAACACGTTCGTGTTGAGCGTGTGCACCGGGTTGGCCCGGTACTTCGGCGGGGATGCCGCGCAGGCCATGTTGTAGATCTGGTCGACCTCGAAGTGGAACGGCTCGCTGACGTCGCAGCGGTGCCACTGGAAACGCGGGTTCTTGACCAGCGGCGCCAGGTTCTCCTCGAGCCCCGTGACCATGCTGTCGACACAGATCACGGTGTGGCCCTCGGCCAGCAGCCGAGCGCAGAGGTTCGACCCGAGAAAACCAGCTCCACCCGTGACCAGGATTCGCTTGCTCGCGCTCATCGGAAAATTGCCTCCTTAACGGCTGTTCAGTAAGAGCTCGGACCCGCTTTGATCTGGGTCATACCTTATCATAAGAAATTCTATTTACAAAGGCAGATGACAATTGGAGGCGAGTTCTCTATACTGGACACAGTGCACCGCTCCCCTCGCTACCTGGGCTCACTCGTCCGCGCCAAGCTCGCCCGCGAGGCCCGTCCCGTCTGGGTGGACGTTTGTGTGACAAACCGATGTCACCTGAGTTGCGAGTACTGCTACGGCGACTATCACCACCGCCGCGACGGTATTGGACAGTTCCACTATGAGCAGCTGTGCTCCATTGTGGACGAGGCGGCTTCGCTCGGGACCGCGGTCATGACGCTGACGGGCGGCGAGCCGATGCTGCACAAGTCCATCGGCCGGATCATCGACCGGGCGGTGGGCCTGGGGATCTCGGTGGGAATGGTGACGAGCGGGTTTCGCGTCAAGGAGCGCGTGGATGAGCTCGTGCGCCTGAGCTCGATCGTCTTGAGCGTCGACGGTCCGGAGGCGATCAACGATCTCAACCGTGGCGAGGGGACCTTCGCCGTCTCCATGGGCGCGCTGGAGGTGTGCCAGGCGCGCGGCATCCCGCGCATCGTCAAGGCGGTGCTGAACCGCCGGAACAAGGACCAGGTCCCCTGGCTCCTCGACCTGGCGGCTCGCTTCGACGCGCGGATCGAGGTCGTCATGAGCTATTCCCCGCAGTCCGACCGACAGTTGCGGATACACGGCGACAACTCCCTCGACTCGGGCGAGCGCCAGGTGCTGGCGGACGCCCTGCTCGCCCTCAAGCGCAAGGGAGCGCCCCTGGTGTTTCGCGAGCGTGTCTGGGAGAACATGGCGCTCTGGTGGCAGCAGCACGGCGGGGACCGCGTCACCTACGAGGAGAAGAAACAGCGCTTCCCGTACCTCCCGTGCAGCGCGGGTCGGTACTATGGCTTCATCGACGGAGATGGGCGCATGTATCCGTGCAACCAGCGACTCGCGGACTTCCCGGCCAAGAACGTGCTGGAGGTCGGGCTCCGGGCCGCGTGGGAGCACCTGCACGATCACGGCTGT
Source organism: Sorangium sp. So ce1153 (assembly GCF_051521595.1). Classification (NCBI taxonomy): domain Bacteria; kingdom Pseudomonadati; phylum Myxococcota; order Polyangiales; family Polyangiaceae; genus Sorangium; species Sorangium sp. So ce1153. The sequence goes on along the minus strand of NZ_CP150361.1, from coordinate 6,905,778 downwards.
TTCGCCTGCGCGGCGCCGTGGCTCAACCAGCAGCACCTCGTGAGCAGCGAGAGGCTCCTCGTGCGCAGCCTGGGCCGAGATCTGATGGCGCGGGTCGCGCGTGCCTGAGCGAGCCCTCGCGATTGTCGTGCTCGGCGGCTCGCGCGGGATCGGGCGGGCTGTCGTGGCGCGCGCCCTGGCGGACGGGCATCGGGTGTTCGCCGGCGCGCGGGACGAGAAGGCGCTCCTCGCGTTGCAGCAGGCTTTCGCGTCGGAGCACGCGGGCCGCCGGCTCGGCACGGGGGCGGTGGACGTCGGCGACGACGCGTCCCAGCGCGCCTTTTTCGGCGCGGCGCGCGCGTTCCTCGGCGGGATCGACGTCGTCGTCAACAACGCTGCCCGCGAGGGCTACGGGCGCCTCGACGAGATGGCCCTCGAGGACATCGAGTCGATCGTCCGCACCAACCTGGTCGGCGTCATCCTCGGTTGCCGGCACGCGGTGCAGGCGATGGGGCCCGGTGGAGGCCACATCATCAACGTCGGATCCGAGGTGTCGTTCCGCGCCGTGCCGCTGAAGAGCGTCTACTGCGCGACGAAGTTCGCGGTTCGCGGCCTCAGCGAGGCGCTCGAGCTCGAGCTCGCGCCCCGGGGGATCCAGGTCTCTCAGGTGCACCCCGGCTGGGTGGACACGGGCCTGCACGAGGACGAGCGGCGGCGCCGCGGCTCGGTGTCTCGACCGCAGGACGGCGGAGTCCCGGTGGACCGGGTCGCCGCCAGCGTGGCCGCGCTCTGGCGCGAGCCGCGGGCACACACGAGCGCCTCGCTGCGGCTTCGCCTCCGCAGCGTGGTGGGAGAGCTGTTTCCGGCGTGGGCGCGGTGGCGAACACGCCGGGCGTTCGGGGAGCAGATGAGAGAGGGTTGAGACGAGATGGCTGCCGGTGGCGCGGGGGAGGACCGTCGCGACGCCGGACCGGACACTACCAGGAGGTTTTCTTGACCTGTGCACCGACGTCCTTCGCTCGTGACGAGACCGCGCCGCCTCCTCCGCTGGATTCGAGCGCTCCCATCGCCGTCGAGGGTCTCGACGCCATCGGGGAGGTGCTGAAGCGGGCGCGCGGACGGGAGCAGGGCGTCGCGATCGCGTCGCGGGACCTCGAGTGGCTCGCGGCGCGGCTCGGCCTCACCGAGCGGACCGCGGAGGGGGTCCCGATCGTCCGGTTCGGCTCGGGCCAGCGGGGCGGGCTCGACGCCATGGCCACCCAGGCCATCGAGAAGCTCGTGGCGCTGTCGGTGCTGCTCGGGGGGGCGCCGCTGTGGCTGACGATCGCGCTGCTGATCTCCCTCGAGTCCCCGGGCGGCCCGTTCCACGTCGCCCCGCGAGCAGGGATGGGCGGGGAGCCGTTCTCGTTCTTCAAATACAGGACGATGCGGGCGCGGCGCCGGGACGGCGAGGACCGGAGCGACGCCGAGCGGCTGGCGGTCATCCGCGGCGACATCCCCGGCTTCCGGCGCGAGGACGGGTCCGTCATCCCCAAGCACCCCAGGGATCCGCGCATCACGCGGCTGGGCGGCTTGCTCCGCTGGCTGTGCCTCGACGAGGTCCCCCAGCTCATCCACGTGCTCACCGGCGACATGGCCCTGGTCGGACCCAGGCCCTATCCGGTCGCGGAGCACAACGCGCTCAAGGAGTGGCACCGCCTCCGCAGCGACGGCCGGCCCGGGATCACCGGCCTGTGGCAGGTCGCGGCGCGCAACCAGGTCACCTTCGACCAGAGCGTCATCCTCGACATCTACTACCTGGCCAACGCCAGCTTCTGGCTCGACCTCAAGATCATCGCGATCACGCCGCTGCGCATGCTCTTCGGCGTGGGGAGCTACTGACCCCGTGCGCTGCGCGACCGACGCAATGGACGCGATCGACGCGATCGACGCACGCCCGCTCCGCGGCCGCTCACTGGACCCCGAGGTGGTCCCTGACGCGCCAGAGGACGATCACCTCGCCGGCCACCAGGCCGAGCGTGACGACGAGCTTCACCATCGCGGCGCCGGCGGCGCCGTGCGCCGGCACCGCCCACACGTTCCCGGCCGCGATGAGGAGCACGCTCGTCACCCAGAGGGCCGCGTGCGAGCGCTGCTGGCCCGTCGCGAAGAGCAGCGGCCCGATGGCGCACTCCGGCACCATCCACACGAGCGCCGTCGTGAGGAGCTGCAGCGGCAGCACGGCGCTCGCGTACTGTGGGCCGAACAGGAGCCGCACGATCGGCCCGCCGAGCCACCACACGCCGGCGCTCATGAGCGCGCCCGCGGTCATCAAGCCGAGGAAGGTGAGCGCGGCGAGCCGCCTGCGGGTGCTCGCGGAGCGGCTCGCGACGAAGGCGGGGAAGACCGCCGCGCGCACGACGCCCGGCAGCATCATGGCGCCGCCGATCACGCGCTGGACCGCGCTCATGTCGCCGACCGCCTGGGGGGTGCTCATCCAGCCCAGCATCAGGAGGTCGATCTGGAAGTAGAGGGGGCTGGCGATCATCGCCACCGCGAGCGGCCCGGCCTCGCTGAGGAAGCTCCGCGGGAGCGTCGCGCCCTCGCTGGACCACTGCCGGCGCTCGAGGAGCTGAGCGGCGAGGGCCACGGCCAGCGCGAGGGCGATCAGGTGGCCTGCGACGAGGCCCCACGCGAGGCCGAGCGCGCCCAGACCGGAGAGCAGCGCCGCCGTCCCGAGGCCGAAGGAAGCGACCGCCATGGTGACCGCCACCAGCACCTCGCGCTCCATCCGCTGGTGGCCGCGGAACACCTGGTTCAGCATCTCGACGAACGAGGCCATGAGCCACGCGGCGGTCAGCAGCCAGACGAGCGTGCGGCGCGGCGAGGCCGCGCCCGCGAGGAGGCCGACCAGGAGCCCGACCGCGCCGGCGGCCAGCGTCACGGCGAGCTTGAGGCGCACGAGCGGGCCGATGGCAGCGCCCGGATCCCGGGCCACTTCCCGCGCGATGAACATGTGCAGGCCGAGGTCCGCGAGCTCGCCGAGCAGGAAGCCCACCGCGAACGCGTAGCTGTAATCGCCGAAGCCCGCTGGCCCGAGCAGCCGCGCGGCGACGACGGCGAGGACCATGCGGACGCCGCGCGAGACGAGATCGCTCACGGTCTTCAGCGCGATGTTGCCGGAGACGCTCCTCCGCGCCGGAGCCGGGCTGTCCTCGCGGATGGCCGTCGACGTCATGCGTGGAGGAGAGCCTTCGCCGAGGGGCGTCGTGTGAGCATGGCGCTCCTCTATTGCAACGATCGCTGCGCAGTTCAACTCTATGTCAGCGAATCTCGACGAGCGGCAGGGCGCGCGGCCGCGCCGCGCGCAGCGCCACGTTACCGCCGTCGAGATCGAAACGTTTCGAAACCGTGTCGGCGCCTTCGCAGGGCGCGGCGGGTTGCCGCGAGTGTTCGAACCCAGGAGAGGCACAAGTGAAGACCAGCACGGATGCTAATGGTTCGTTGGTGCAGCTCAAGCGGAAGGGGGCGCCGCAGGCCCCCGAGGAGATCGAGCCGCCGGAGGTCCTGCTCGAGCGGGCCCTCGCCCTGGCCCTGCCGGCCACGCGCCCGCCCGCGGCGCCGCATTCGCACGGCAAGAGCCGCGAGATCACGCGCCGCGGCGTGCTGTGGCTCGGGCAGACGTGCAATCTCCGCTGCCATTTCTGCTACTTCCTCGATCGGATCGAGGACAAGGAGCACCCCGAGCACCCGTTCATGTCGCTGGAGAAGGCGAAGGAGATCTGCCGGACCCTGGTCGACTTCTACGGGAACAACGCGATCGACATCCAGGGCGGCGAGCCGACCATCTGGCGCGACATCCACGCGCTGATCCGGTACTGCGTCGAGATCGGCCTGGCGCCGACGCTCATCACCAACGCGCTGGTGCTCGACAAGCGCGACAAGGTGCAGCAGTTCAAGGACTCCGGCGTCGCGGACTTCCTGGTCAGCGTCCAGGGGCTCGGGAAGGCGCACGACATCACCGTGGGCGCGGAGCGCGCGCACGTGCGCCAGATGCAGGCCCTGAATCACCTCATCGCGCTCTCGGTGCCGTTCCGGGTCAACTGCGTGATGTCCAAGCGCGCGGTGCCGCAGCTCCCGGCGATCGCGAAGCTCTCGGTGGAGGTGGGCGCGCGCAACGTCAACTTCCTCGCCTTCAACCCCTTCGCGGATCAGCGCAAGGCGGGGGCCCGCACCGCCGAGAACGTGCCTCGCTACGCCGAGCTGCGGGAGCCGCTCGACGAGGCCCTCGACATCCTCGCGCGCGCCGGCATCGAGGCGAACGTCCGCTACCTGCCCCACTGCGTCGTCTCCGAGCGCCACTGGCCCTCGGTGTACGATTACCAGCAGCTCCCGTACGACCCGCACGAGTGGGATTTCGCGAGCTGGACCTGGACCAACAAGGGGCCGCAGCGGATGCGACCCGGTCCCGTGTCGCCGCCCGTCCCGCTCGGCGCGCGGCCGCGCCTCGGTCGGCTCCGGCAGCCGCTCCTCCGCCTCGCCGACGCGCTCGACCTCCGCGGCCGGATGCTCCGCGCCGACACGGACCCGCGGCTCGGCCCCGCGATGAGGAAGCTGGAAGGGCTCTCCTACCGGTTCCTCCGCCGCCGCGGGGATCGAGACGCCGCCTACCGCAATGACGCCCTGAACCGCGTCGAGCACAACGGCTACGAGAAGGGCGCCGCGTGCCGGAGCTGCGCGCTCCGCGACATCTGCGACGGGTTCCACGGGGACTACGTCGCCATGTTCGGCACCGACGAGGCGCGGCCCGTCCTCGATCGCGCCCCGGTCACCGATCCGCGCGCGTTCATCAGCACGCAGGCCAAGGTGACGCCGTCACGAGGTGCACCATGACCGTGGACGCCCCGTCCGCGTCGCCCGCGCCGCCCCGGATCGACGTGCTCGGTGTCCCCGTCGCGCGGCTCACCTTCGAAGAGCTGCTGGCTCAGCTGGACGACGCCTTGCGGAAGGCCGGCGGCAGGCCGGAGTACTACACCTATGTGAACGCCTACGGCGCCATCCTGGCGGCGCGCGAGGCGCCGTACCGCGCCGCGGTCGCCGGCGCCGACGTCGTGTACGCCGACGGCATCGGGGTGGTCTGGGCAACTCGCCTGCTGGGCGGCCCGTGCCCGGAGCGGATCAACGTGGGCCCGGTCGAGCTCGCGAGGATCGTGGACCTGTGCGCCGAGCGCGGGGCCTCGGTCTTCCTGCTCGGCGGCGCGCCCGGGATCGCCGACGAGGTCGCCCGGCGCCTCGTCGCCGAGCGTCCGGGCCTGCAGATCGCCGGTGTTCACCACGGGTACTTCGCCCCCGAGGAGGAGGCGGCGGTGGTCCAGAGGATCAACGACTCGGGCGCCGCGTTGCTCATCCTCGGCCTCGGCCCGCCCAAGCAGGAGATCTGGGTGAACCGGCACCTCGCCGCGCTCCATGTGCACGCCGCGTGGTGCATGGGCGGGCTGCTGGATCAGGTGGCCGGGGCCGTCGCTTATCCGCCCGAGTGGGTCCGCCGGAACCACGTCCAGTGGCTGTACCGCCTGATGACCGAGCCGAGGCGGCTCTGGCGGCGGTACCTGCTCGGCATCCCGGAGTTCATCGGCCGCGTCGCGCTGCAACGCCTTGGTCTGGAGAGACAAGCATGAGTGATCAGCGACCCTTCATCCCCATGGTCCTGCCGCAGGTGGACGAGCCCGACGCGATCGCGGCGCAGCTCGCCGACATCTTGCGCTCGGGGCGCCTGACCAACGGCGGCCCGTACTCGGAGGGCTTCGAGCGCGAGATCGCGACGTTCCTCGGCGTCGACGACGCCGTGGTCGTCTCGAACGGCGCCGTCGCGATCAGCCTCGCCATCGAGGCAGCGGCGGTGCGGCGGGGCAAGGCGATCCTGCCCGCGTTCACCTTCATCGCGACGCTGAACGCCGCGGTGCACGCGGGCTTCGAGCCGGTCTTCTGCGACATCGACCCGGAGACCTGGACGATGGATCCGGAGCACCTGCGCCGCCTGCTCGCGAAGCACGAAGCGACGCTGGTCCTCCCGGTCAACGTGTTCGGCGTGCCTCCCGACCTGGCCAGCATCGCGCGGCAGTCCCGGGCCGCTGGCGCGGCCGTGATCTACGACAACGCGCACGGCATGGGCACCGAGACGGCGAGCCGCGAGGCCGAGCCGCTCCTCACCGCGACGACCTACTCGCTGCACGCGACCAAGGTCCTCGTGGGCGCGGAGGGCGGCGTGGTCGTCGCGCCCGACCGGGACGTGAGCGCGGCGATGCGCCGGCTGCGCAATCACGGCCTCGCGCAGCCGCTGAAGGCGTCGGTCCCGGGCATGAACGCCAAGATCGACGAGCTGCGCGCCGCCCTGGCGCTCGCGTCGCTCCGCCGGCTCCCCGAGGCGCTGGCCCGCAGGCGGACTTACCTCGACCGGCTGCGCGCGGCCCTGGCCCGGCACCCGCAGGTGTACCGCGCCCAGCGCATCCCGCCGGGCGTGAGCCCGAACGGACAGAACCTCGGGGTCAGGCTCGTCGACGTCCCGATCGAGGACGCCGTCGCCGCCTTCGCGCGCCGGGGCATCGAGGCGCGCCGGTACTTCTACCCGCCGCTGCACGAGCTGACCTGCCTCGAGGCCGGCGTCGCCCTGCCGCACACGGACAGGCTCTGCGCGGGCCAGGTCTGCCTGCCCCTGCACGGCCGGATGGGCGAGGAGACGCTCGAGCGCCTCGAGGACGCCATCCACGGCGTCGCCGAGGAGCTGGAGGCGCCGCGGCTCATCGCCGCGCGTCTCCTGCAGCCGTCCCTGCAGGGCGCCACCTAGGGTAAGACGCGGGGGCTGCTTCCGAGATCCGACAGCATGCGCATGGCAAGAGCGTGGGACCGCCTGAGCACGGCCGCCGGTGTGGCCGGGCTGGCGGCCTTCGCCGTGGCCGCGTTCACCCCGGTGGCCGCGCCGCTCGATCGCTGGCTGGCGTCGGCGCCCGACGCCGGCCAGGCCGACGCCGTGGTCGTCCTGGGATCGGACGTCGATCCGAACGGGCGGCTCCCGGAGGACTCCCTCCGGCGCGCCACCGAGGCGGTCGCGCTGTACCGGCAGGGGCGCGCGCCGCTCGTGCTGATGCTCGGCAGCCGCAACGGGGCGGCCAGCGAGGCCGAGTCGCGCGCGCGCCTCGCCGAGGGCCTCGGCGTCCCCGCGTCGGCCGTCCTCACCGAGCCGCGGGGGCTGACGACCGCGGTGGAGGCGCAGCGCAGCGCCGAGCTCCTGCTGCCGAGGGGCGCGAGGAGGATCCTGCTCGTCACCGGCGAGCACCGCGTCTGGCGGGCGCGCCGGCACTTCGAGCGCGCGGGCTTCGAGGTCCTCGCCGCGCCCGTCCCGGAGGGGGCGCCTACCTCGAACATCCCGGGGGAGCGCCTCTCGGCGATCGGCGGGCTGCTCCAGGAGCTCGCGGCGCGCGCCCTCTACCGGCTCCGCGGGCAGGTGTAGCGATGCCGGACTCGCTCTACATCCTGGCCGTCGTCGCGGCCACGTCCGGCGCCGCCTACGCCGCGGGGCGCCGCCTGGGGATGCGCGCCGGCCTCGTCCCGGCCGCGCTCCGGCGCGCGATCCGCCTCGTCGGCGCGTGCCTCCTGTTCTGGGGCGGCAACATCGCGGTCGGGGCGGGGGTGGCCCTGCTCGTGCGCGGCCTCGGGCTGGGGTTCATCTGGCTCTACGTGAACACCGATGTCTCGGTCCTGGTCCTCTCGGCGGTCCAGGCGCTGGTCTTCGAGTCGTGGCGCGCTCAGCACCAGCACGAGCAGGAGCGCGCGCAGCAGGCGCAGCCGCGTGGGCCGGTCGCCCCGCGCGCGGACGATTCCACCGGGTGCCCGGCCGCGCCGGGCCTCGCGCACGAGCCCCTGGGTGGGGCGAGGGAGTGAAACGATGAGCACTGCAACCCTGGAGGAGCGTTCGCTCCCGAGCCGGTGGAGCGACAAGGCGCTGCGCCAGACCGCCGGCTACTTCGCGCTCTTCATCTGTCTCGGTCTCATCACGGCGATCACCGGGCCGACCCTGCCGGACCTCGCGCGGCAGACGGGCTCCAGCGTCGGCGACATGGGCTCGATCTTCCTCGGCGGCGGGGTCGGCTACACGCTCGGTACGCTCTGGGGAGGCAAGCTGTTCGATCGCGTGCACGGGCACACCCTGCTCGGGGGAGCGCACCTGGCCGCTGCCGCGTGCCTCGCGGCCATCCCGGCCGTCCCGTGGCTATGGCTCCTCGTGGTCCTGGCGTTCTGCCGGGGGGTCCTGGAGGGGCTGGTCAACACGGGCGCGAACGCGCTGCTCCTGTGGACGCACGGGGAGAAGGTCAGCCCGTACATGAACGCGCTGCACTTCTGCTTCGGGCTGGGCGCGTTCGTGTCGCCGCTCCTGGTCGCGCGCGTCCCGGGCGCCTGGGGCGGGTACCGCGCGGTGTACTGGGCCGTGGCCGCCTTCTCGGTCCTCGTCGCCGTGAGCGTGCTCCTGATGCGACACTGTCCCAAGCCCCGGGAGAAGGCCGGAAAGGACGCCGGAGCGCAGGGTCGCTCGCTGCCCGTCCTGCCGGTGCTCGTCGCGGTGCTGTACCTGTTCGCCTACGTCGGCGGGGAGATCTCGTTCGGGAGCTGGATCTACACCTATTCCCTCACGCTGGGCGTCGTCTCGGCCGTGGGGGCGGCCTATCTCACCTCGGCGTTCTGGTTCTCGTTCACGATCGGGAGGCTGATCTCGATCCCGGTGGCGATCCGCTTCACGCCGCGGCAGGTCATCCCCGGCGCGCTGGCCGGCTGCCTCGTGCTGTCCGCGCTGATGCTGTTCCTGCCGCCCTCGAGCGCGCTGCTGTGGGCGGTCTCGGTCGGGCTCGGGCTCTTCATGGCGCCGCTCTGGCCGAGCGGCTTCACGCTCACGGGGCAGATCGTCCCCATGACGGCGTTCGTGACCGGGCTGGTGCTCGTCGGCGACAGCCTCGGCGGCATGGTCCTCCCGGCCATGACCGGGAAGCTGATCGAGGGGGTGGGCCTGGACAGGCTGGCCTACTCGCTGCCGCTGCTGGTCTTCGGCAGCATGGTGGCCTGCGCGCTCACGTACGTCGCGCTGCTCTTCCTCGGCAGGAGGGCAGGGGAGGCGCCGGCGGCGAGCGCCGCGCGCGAAGGCGCCGGGCACTGAGGCGCCGGCGGGCTCGCTACAGGGTCAGGTCCGCCTCGATCCTGTGCCGGGTCGCCCGCTCGTAGTCGTAAGCGTACCCCAGCAGGCGGGGCTCGCTCCAGAGCGGGCCGACGAAGATCAGGCCGAAGGGGGCCCCGCTATCGTACTGGCCGGCAGGCACGACGACCCCGGGTAAGCCGGCGATGTTGATCGCCGACTCCGTGGTCGCGGCATACGTCTCGACGCTGAACAGCTCTGGTACCGCCTCGTAGGTCTGGGGAAACACGAGGGCATCCAGATCGTGCGCCGCCATCACGGCGTCGAAGACGCTCAGGTACTGGCCCCGCAGCGCCCAGAAGCCGGACAGGTCGGGCAGCGCCTCGGGGTGGAGCAGCGAGTCCGCCAGCGCAGGGAGCGCGTCGACGTACCAGGACAGCGGGCCGCCGGCCGGCTGGAACGGGGAGATCCCGGTGATGAGCGTCAGGTCGTCGATCGTGCCCACCACGTCTCCGTTGAACGTCAGCCCTGCGAGGTAGTTCTGGAAGTCGTGGGCGGCGGACTCCGTTCCTCGGAAGTCGTAGGGCTCGCCGGGCAAGGCCAGCTCGGCGAAGCCGCTCCCGGCGAAGGGATCTTCCACGACGGTCGCGCCCTGGATCTCGAGCTCCTCGACGGCGCGCTCGTACAGGTCCTGCGTCTCCGGCGACAGATCGCTGAGGCGCCACCCCGGGCCATACAGGCCGATCCGCTTCCCGCAGAGGGCGGTCTTGCTCAGGTGGCTCGTGTAGCCGTGCGCGGGCAGGTGCCCATTGGAGGCGCTGGTCTTGGGATCAGCCGGGCTGTAGCCGGCGAGGACGTCCATGACCAGGGCGGCGTCGAGGACGGTCCTCGCGATGGGCCCTGCCACGTCCCTCGTGCTGCCCGCCAGCGGCACGATGCCCGTCGTGGGGACCAGGGCGAACGTCGGCTTGACCCCGACGAGGCTCTGAGCGGCCGCGGGGTTCTGGATGGAGCCGCCCGTCTCTTCCGCGAGGCCGAGCACCGCGAAGTTGGCGGCCACCGCCGTCGCCGTCCCGCTGCTGCTCGCGCCCGGCGCCAGGTCCCTGTCCACGGCGTTGTACGTGGGGCCAGCCCAGCTGCTGTTGGCGCGGGTCCCGTCGTCGCTGAACGCCGGGATGTTGGTCTTCCCGAGGATGATGGCGCCCGCGGCGATGAGCCGATCGACGACGACGGCGTTCTTGAGCGGGAACAGATCGACGCCGCCCGCCTGGGAGCTGAGGGGAGCCCAGCCTGCCGTCGACGGCGAGCCGACGAAGTCCATGGACTCCTTGATGACCACGGGGATGCCCGCCAGGGGACCGAGCGCCTCTCCATTCCTTCGCCTCCTGTCGATCTCACGCGCTTGCTCGAGCGCGCTCGGGTTCAGGAACGTGAAGGCGTTGTAGGACTCCTCGTACTGGTCGATCCTGTCGAGGTAGGCCTGGGTCAAGGCCTCTGCGGTGTAGCGCCTGTGCCTGTAGGCCTTCATGACCTTCGAGACCGTCAGCTCGGCAACGTCGATGTCGGGAGCGTGGACGGGGCCCGCCGCACCGTGGCTGGTGCCGGGTATCCCCAGGGCAGCTCCAAGGACGATGGCCGCGCTCCATTGGATGCGCGAGCTTGTGTTCTTGTTCATGTGAATCGCTCCTCTCTATGGAAGACACAGGGTGCGCGTCGGTTTGTCGATCGCGCGTCGCGAAAGGAATTCGTTTGCAATCGGTATGGGGATCTGCACGGCAGGGCTCATCGAGCCTCCGGGCGATCTTCCGGCGCACCCCGGGAGGCGCCGGAGCGGCCCTGCGAAAGGCAGCCCAGCTTCAGCCCCGATGGACGTGTCCGTCACCGGTTGATGAGGCGGTGATACCCGACCTGCGCCCGGGAGCGAACGTGAAGCAGTGTTCTGGCTCCCTTTGCTCCTGGAGATGGGTTACCCATGGACCACCGTGCGCCGCCCCGTCCGCCTCGCGCTCCTGTCCCTTGCCGCCCTGACCCTCGCCTGGGGTGCAGGCGGCGCGCTGGTGGCGCGCGGGCTCACCCGCCGCGCGGCCCCGCCCTTCGCCGAGCCCCCGCCGGCGGGGTGGGAGGCCGTGTCCCTGACGGCCGAGGACGGCCTGCGCCTCGGCGGCTGGCTCCGCCGCGGCGACGCGGGGAGCGCGTGCGTCCTCGCCCTGCACGGCAACGGGTCGAGCCGCACGGGCCTGCGCGACGCGCTCGATGTGCTCGCGGAGGACGGCACCTGCGTCCTCGCGCTGAGCCTGCGCGCGCACGGCGACTCGGACGGGGACGTCAACGACATCGGCTGGAGCGCGGCCAGGGACGTGCGCGCGGGCGTCGCGTTCCTGGAGCGCGAGCTGCCGGACCACCGCCGCCGCGTCTTCGGCACGTCGCTCGGCGCGGCCGCGGCGCTCTACGCTGCGAAGGAGGTCGCCGGGCGCGTGGACGGGTACCTGCTCGAGTCGCCCTACCGCGACCTCGAGACCGCCGTGCGCAACCGGCTGGACATGCGGCTGGGACCCATCGCGCCGGCGGCGTTCGCCGTCCTGTGGCCGTGGGGGGTCGTCGCGCTCCCCGTCGATCCGGCGCGGCTGCGGCCGGTGGACGCCGCGCGCGACCTGCCGTCCTCCACGCCCGTGCTCGTGCTCGCGGGGGACGCGGACGCGCACGCCACGCTCGTGGAGGCGCGCGACATCGCGGAGGCGGTGCCGGGCCCGGCCCGCCTGGAGCGCTTCCCCGGGGCGGACCACGGACACCTGCAGCGCAGCGACCCCGCCCGCTACCGCGCCGTCCTGCGCGCCTGGGCCGGCGAGCAGCGGTGAGGCGCCGCTCAGCGACCCACGTTGTAGCTCGCGCCGAGCGCGTCTCCGAAGGCGCGCTGAAGCACGATGGGAGCGAAGTATTCATGAAGCTCCGCGGGCCCCGGAGCCCGTTCCGGCAGGTCGTGTACCGTACCGGGAGCGCTGAGGAGCTCGTCCACCCTCACTGGGGCTCGTCGCGCTTCCGGAACCAGGTGGAGAGGTAGCGCTCCCCGAGGTCGATGAAGGCTTCGCGCATCATGCCCTCGTAAACGGTGGCCTCGAGGGTCCCAGGGGGCGGGGAGGCGGTCTGTTGGATGAGCCCGGCCGGGACCCGCCGCGCGATCTTGTGGCTCGTGATCAGCGGCTCCGCGTCTCCGGGCAAGATGAACTCCGTTTTGACGAAGAACTTGAGCCCCATGATGATGATCTGCGGCTTCTTGCTGGCATAGGCGATCCCGGACGACTCGACGCGATAGCTCACCACCAGGGACGGGGAGGTCACCGAGGGCTGCTCCTCGGCCAACCCCTCGAAGGGCGGGCCCGGCTCGAAGGTGACGAGCTCCGGCTCGAACCCCCGCGCGAGCCCCTCCGCCAGCGCCGACGCGGTCCGCTTCTCCTGAGGATCGAGGCGGGTGGCATCCACGTAGCGCGTCGGCAGGGACGTGACGCCGCGGAACATCGGGCTCTTCATCACGAGCTCGTCGGCGCGCTTCAGGTCCTGCGACGGAAGCCGCCGGAAGCGGACCTGGACGGCCGGGCCGCGGAGGCCCTGCGGCGTGCTCCTCGGCCCCACGCGCTCCGCGTAGGCGAGGAGCCGCCGCACGAACTCCGCGTTCTGCTCGCTCCCCTCGGGCATCTCGCTCTTGTACCGATCGAGCGCGCGCGCATAGAGCGCGTGCCTGGCGTCGTTGAACGCCTTCTCCAGGCCGTGCTTCGGGTAGCGCTCCGCGAACGCCAGCAGCGCCGCGAGCGTGCCCGCCGCCCGCGCCCGATCGAGCTCCGCGGCGAGCGCGGCGCGGCGGGCCGCGGCCACCTCGGCCTGGATGCCCGTCCTGGGGTAGGCGCGCACGAAGTCGTCGATGGCCTCCACCGAGCCCTTCGCCACCGCGAGGCGCAGCTCGGCCCGTGGCAGCAGCACCTGCGAGACGACCTCCCCGTGGCCGCGGCCGCGCGCGATGTAGCTCCGGTACGCGGCCACGTCGTCGCGCGCCCGCGCCGCGGCGTACATCCGCGCGTCGCTCATCTGGTTGCGGAGGAAGAAGAGCCCCAGGCCGAGGGCCACGCCGACCGCGGCCGCGACGAGCCACCCATAGCTTCGCCACCCGGGGACGTCGCGCGAGAGCGGGATCGGCGACGCGAACGGGCTCTCGATGGCAGGCGGCGCGAATGGATCGAGCTGGCGCAGCTCCGCGGCGTCGGGCTTCGCTCTCATGCGGCTCCACGCCGCTTCGATCTCCCGGATCACGCCGTCCGAGCACGACGGGTCCTCGAGGGGAAACGCGTGCTGCGTGCCGCCGAACGTGAGGACCACGGCGCCCCGAGGGGTCGCCGAGACGCGCGAGAGCTCCGCGAGCGAGAAGACCCGGAGCCTGTGGTCGCGCGCGTCGATCAGGTTCGCGGGGAAGACGAACAGGCCGGGCGCGAACGGCAGCGTGATGAGGTCGGCGTTGTAGGCGAGCGCCTGGAGCACGCCGATGACGGCGGTCGCGGCGAGCAGCACGTACGCGGCGGCCGCCGCCGTCGGATGGCGCGCGAGGGGGCTGTTGACGTCGCCGAAGCCGGCCGCGCAGAGCGCCGCCAGCAGGAGGCCCGCCGCGGCGCTGACCGCGAGCCAGGCCACGATGGTGCGCCGAGTCCCGCGGCGGCTGACGATCGGCGCCGGCGCGAACTGCCCGCGGAACGCCTCGAGCAGGCCGTCCTGAATGGCACGCGGAAGCTTGTAGAAATTGATCTCGTTCACGCGCTGCTCCCACCCGGCGCCGGAGCTCGGCGCCCCTCCGCACGTCGACCTGCCGATCGACCCTAATGCATTTCGCCCCGATCGCCGAGACTGGAGATGGCGTATCGGTACAGCAGGAGCGTGCAACGATGCGTCGACTTCTGCTCCTCTGGCAATTGTGCAGTCTACTCGACGCCGGCGCTGCGGTGGGCTGAGGCGGCGGCGAGCGCCGGGGTGACGGCGTGACGGATCGAGCGCGCCAGGGCTGGCGGCTCCGGCGGCGCCGCGTCCGGGAGCGGCGCGTCGGGGCAGCAGCGGCGCCGGCTGGTGACGCGGCGTTGCAAGGGTAGGCGGCCTGACGCACGTCGCGGGGCCCGGCTCGCGAGGGCTATTGCAGCGTCACGGTGTAGGAACCATTGGCTCGGAGGCCGAGCACCTGGACGACCCGGACGACGTACTCGCCAGGTTGCTCGAAGAGCGACGAGACGTCATTGTCCCCTTCCAGAAGGTATTCCTCGAGGGGGAGCTCTTCGGCCGGCGCATCGCGCCGGCTCACCTCGACGCGGCCAGTGTCCGTATCCCGCAGCGCGATGTGGAGGTTGGTCGACGCGCCTGCGCTCAGCAAGAACCAATCCTCGTCTTCTCCCTTGGCCAGCTCCCACTTGCCCTCGACGGCCTGGCCGGCCTCCAGCGTGGTCGCCGTTTCCAGGGACGCTCCGTGATCGTCCGCGTAGAAGGAGATGTAACGTTCGATCTCTTCAGGACCCGGGAGCAGCGGCGACGAGACCAGCTGTTCCCCCAGCGAAGCTCGGAGGTAGTATGTGCCCGTCTGGCTCGGCTTGAACGAGACGGCCCGGTCCGAGGCCGATGCCACGAGGTGCTGCTGGGCATCGAAGAGCTCGAGAGGCACGCGGCCACCGAGGGAGTAAAGCGCGTTCGCCTGCAGGTCGACGGCGAACATGTCCACGTCGCCGGGCGGCTCGATGCGCGCGCTCCACTCGCCGGGATCGACCACGCTGGCCGAATCGGGGCGATTGCCGTGGTCGTCTTCCACGTGACAGAGGGGCCGCGACGGGTCGTCCGTGTGACCCTCGCACGCGCGAAAGTCCTGGAGGAGACCCAGGTAAAGCGAGAGCCAGCGGGAGAAGACCTCGTGGTTCTCCTCGTTCATGTTCGACTGATCGACGGCGCGTTGCATCTGGTCCGCGCGAGCCAGCATCAACTCGATCTGGTCGAACATCGCGGGGCTCTGGTTGCGCCGCAGCCAGTCCGCGAACGCGTCTCGGTTCTGTTCGAGCGTGCGCCCCATGTTGGCCACGTAATCTGGCCGGGACACGCCGACCAGGTCGAAATCGTAGGGAGCGTAACGTATCGCCTTGCGATCGAGGTCGACCATGGTGACCAGGTTCTTCCCTTCGATCCCGTCGTACTGAATCACGAAATCGTGCAGCAGGTTCAGCAGCAATAGACCATGCTGGTCCACCTCGAGCTGCGAGGTGTCGACCCCGGACAGCTCTTCCAGTTCCACCATGCCGCAGCGCTCGGCCATCTCGTCCTCGGGCTCGCGCACGAACGCGAGGTGCGTCTCCTCCTTGCCGGTCGGCGCGTCGTGGTAGGTGAGCCGTACGAGCCGGGTCTTGAGCGAGGGCACCTGCAGCTGATCGAGCACCTGGTAGACAGTGTCCTCCATCAGCACGCGCTGTTCGTAGGTCTCGATGGAATCCGCCTTGAGCGTGGGTGACAGGCCTTCCCTGTCTCCGCAATGCGTGACGAACTTCACCGACTTGCCGAGGTGCGCGAAGATGTTATCTTTCTGCTTGTCCTCGAATTTCAGCGAGAACGGGCGAAAGCCGCAATGGAAGCGCGAAACCCCCCGGGCGATGATGTTCGCGGTGATCGGCGCCGCGCCGCTCTGGTCGCTCAGCTCGATCACGGCCTGTGAGCCCGACTCCTCTTTTGTGGGTGCGCTGTTCAGCTTCGTGAAATCGGCAGAGATCCGCATGTTCAACACGTCGCGGCTCTTGAACATGGGCGACTTTGAAGCGTCACAGGTGAACATCTGCGAGTCCGGCGCCGTGTCGGCGGGCGTCTGATCGCCGTTGTCGGCTGGCGTCTGATCGCCGTTGTCGGCTGGCGTCTGAACGCCATCGTCGTCGGGCGTCTCGTCGCCATCGGGAGCCAGGATGGACTCCTTCGGGTTGTTGGGTGGCTCACTGGAGCATGCCCCGCTCAGCGCGAGTCCAGGCAAGAGCAGGGCCGCAAGGGTAATCGAGTGTGCTTGGTTCATAGAATATTCAGCCATTAGTAATGTGTGGTACCGCGAGAGGAAGCATCGACGCTGCGGGTGGAATACCCAAACATTGATGACGACAATGCTTTCACTCCTGTGCAGTTACATCGTCGATGGCCGGCCCCTCATGCCCATCCGGATCCTCTCCAGCGCTGCCGCAGGGGCTCGAGCACCCCATGATTGCGCTCGTGGCCATCGCCGTGACGAGGAGGACCTCTGCGCGCCGCTTGTGGGCCGTACACCGGTATTGATGCCGCCAGGGGGCGCGAGCCTTCAGATGATTTGCCGTGGCGTCCTTGACTCGCTCGCCTGGACACCTGGAGGGGTGTCGTCGCGGAGTTTTGATCCGTTGAAGCGCGATATTTGCTATCGCGCTAGAACCCTCGGACTTGTCCCACGTGCGGCCTCGTCGTGCTTCAGCGCGCGATCAGCTCCCCGTCGGAGGTCCACCCCACCTGCGCGCCGGGCGCCGTGGAGCCCGGCTCCGAGAACCACAGCGTGATGCGACCGCTCGTGGGCTCACGCTCCGCTTCGGGGAGCCCGAGATCGGGATCGCCCGGGTAGCTCCGCTGCTCGCCGTCCGCCAGCGTGACCGTCATCTGCCTGATGAGCGCGCCCTCCAGCTCGAACGTCACGCGGCGGCCATCCGCCAGGGTGACGCCGCCACGACCGATCGATGTCGGCGCGTTCGCCAGCCACGTTTCGCGCATCGCGACGCGCGGATCGCCGATGCGCTGGTCGTGCTCGCCGCAGGCCGGCGGCGCATCCCCCAGGCGCGCGCACACCCCGTGGAAGAGCGCGCTCGCCGCCTCGTACTCGCGCACGAAGCGGTAGCGCGTGGCCAGGATCTCGTCGTCGAACATCGGAACGTTGGCGAGCGGCTCCGCACCGATCCGATTCAGCGCGACCTGCACCGCGGCGATCCCATCGACGATGGCGACTCGGAGCACGTCCGCCGGCACCTCTTCCCGCAGGGTCCAGATCAGCTGCCGGAGCGACTGGCCTGTCTCGTGATCGGCGCGACCGAAGCGCCAGAAGGCGTCGGAGACGGACTGCTCGTATGTATCCATCCTCCGGCGGCAGTCGACGGGCGTGCCCCCTTCGCCCAGCACCTTGCCATGGCAGGGATCACCGTCGAACACGTGCGCGAGAATGTCGGCGATGGCCTCATTCGCGGCGGTGCTGAGGCGCTCGCCGAGCGGGCCGGAGGCGAGCCAGAGGCCGTAGTGCAGCGCATGGCCCAGCTCGTGATTCACGACGTCCCTCTCCAGGTAGGGGTGTGCGCGCGTGGGCTGCGTGGAGTGTCCGAGCAGGGTATAGGAGCAGTTCCTGCGCAGCGGCAGCTCGAACTCGCCGTTGTCGGTGCGAAACGAGAAGGTTCCATCGGGTCCCAGGAGCTCCTCGTGCTCCCGGCGCAGCGCCCGCGCGATGTCTGCCGGGCCGACGTCGGGGTTGTCCGCGTGCTCCTCCACTTCATCGAGGAAGCTGCGGTGCAGGGGGGGCCGCGCGCACGTGAACGCATCGATCCGCTCGATCGCCGCCCGGTTCGAGGGCGCGCTCGCGACCTCCGCCTCGAGCGCGCGCAGATCGTCGAAGATGCTCTCGCCGTAGAGCTGCGGCAGGGCCTCCGTCGCGCTCGTCCCGCGCGGCGGAGAGATGAACAGCCGCGCTGGCGCGTGCGGTAGGCTCAGCCCTGCATCCGCCCAGTACGCGAGGAAAGCTCGCGCCGAGGGCAGCACGTCGGCCTCGAAGCGCTCGCGATCGGCCTCCGTGGCAAACGCCCCGCGCGCGACGATCGGCTCGACGAGGGCCGCCGACTGCAGCGTTGCCTCCTCGCGATCTCGGAGCCCGATCCCAGCGCTTGTCGTCGGTTCCACGTCACACGCCGCGAGCAGCGGGGCAAAGGCGAAGAGAATGGCTTTTCTCATGTCAGGGTCTCCAGGAAAGAGGCGTCTCCCGTCGGGCCGGCACGTCATGAGCCGGCTCGTCTCTGGCCCTGTTACGCGCCGCCCCGTGTTCCTTTAAACCCTGAGGACGATTTCTCGCCCGCCGTGCAGCGCAAGGCCGCCGGCCGACCTCTGACCACGGGCAGCGAGGCGCTGAAGCGATAATATCAAGTGAAATCAACCACTTGGCCCCGTGGCGAAATGTCAGACGCACCTGACGCGACGATCAAGTGGCCAGCCAGTCGGGCTTGAGCAGCAGGAGGAGGCCGAGCAGCACCATGATCGCGCCGCTCAGCAGCTTGAGCCACCGTCCCTCCTTCTCCCTGAGCTTGCGGCGGCTCAGCGTCGCCACCGCGACGCCGACCATGACCATGTCATCCGCCATATAGGCCACGTTGTAGAGCCCGAGATAGGCATAGTGCTTCCACGCAGGGAAGCGCTCCTCGGCGAGGAGCTGGGTGTAGAGCGCGGGCAGGCCCGCGGTGCAGAGGAGCTCGACGACGTTGACCATGACGGCGAGGACGACCGCGGCGGCGAGCGCGGAGGGCAGGCTCTCCGCCCTGACGACTCCCCGCATCCTCGCGTAGATCCCCGGCTTCACCGACTCGGGGATGCTGAGCGACACGCCCCGCTTCCACGCGAAGAAGTCCTTGATGTGGATCGAACCGGCGAGCACGGCGATGGCTCCCAGCGCGAGCTGCACGGCCCGCGAGGCGCCGACCAGGAGAAAGAAGTTCAGCCAGGCAGCCATGAAGGCGAAATAGGCGAGACCGCTCACGAGCACGAACACGCCGGCGATGAGCAGCATCTTCGCCCGGCTCCGCAGGGTGGCGAGGAAGGAGAGGAGAAAGAGCAGCACCCACGTGGCGCACGGGTTGAAGCCGTCCACGAGCCCCAGGAGAATGGTGAACGCCGGTAGGCCGAGATCGCGGGCGTCCAGCCGCCCGAGGACGGGCACGTCGACGACCCCCGGCCGCGGCGCGGCGCCGTCGGCCGGGCAGGGCGGCTGCTCCGGCGCGAGAGGCGCGAGAGGGCACGACGCGGCAGGCTCGCCGGCCTCGGCGGACGGCGGCGACGCGCTGTCCAGCAACGCCTCGATGCGCCGGCCCGTCACGTCGCGTCCTGCGTACCCGACGACGAGCACCCCGCGCACATAGAACGCCGGGACACTCAAGGCAGCGGTCGACTGCCCCTCGGCGATCGCCCTCAGCCGGTCGAGCGCCGCGCGGTCCTCGACGACATCCGCGACGAGCGTGCGCAGGCCGGACCGCCGGCCCTCGAGCTCGGTCAGGAAGCGCTTGGCCTCGTCGCAGCGAGGGCATCCCTCGCGCGTGAACAGCTCCACGTCGGCGCGCGGCTCGATCGGCGCAGCTCGCCCGGAGACGCTCCAGAGCAGCGAGGAGGCGAGCACGCACGTCACGAGAGCTCGGACGACGACGGCAGGTCGCATGCGGCGTGGCTGTCGCACGATGCGTGCTCAGCGGATCACGTGATCAGTCCACGAGCGCCGTGAGCCACGAGCGCAGCGAGCGGCCTCGTACGTGGCTCGCGATGCATGGCGGGGCGACGTTGGCGGGGCACGACGATTGCTGGGCTGGTGGGCACGGTAGTTACGCGCCAGGTCGGTCCCTCACAACCATGGGACTTGGACCAGATCGGGGGGGCAGCATGCAGCCTGTTCAGCGGATCCTGGTCGCCACGGACCTCTCGGAGCTGTCAGCCGCGGCGGTGAGAGTCGCCCTGGGACAAGCGCGCTCCTGGGACGCTGAGCTCCGGATCCTCTACGTCGCTGCGTCCGCGCAAGCACAGCCGAAGCTGGCGGACGCGCTGCTCACTTCCGTGGCAGAGCTCGGCGGAGGGGTTCACATCGCGCCGATCATCCGGGTGGGGTCCGCGGCGGAAGAGATCGTCAGGTGTGCGGAGGAGGACGACGCCCAGCTCATCGTGATGGGCCGCCACGGGCACTCAGGGACGACGGGCGTGCTCCTGGGCAGCGTCGCCGAGCGCGTCGCGCGGACCTCGAGCCGCCCCGTGCTGATCGTGCCCCCGGAGACCGACACCCGCGCGACCGGGACGATCATGGGGCCACCGCCGCGCGCCGCGCGGCATCACTGCCTGCGCTGCGGCGCGCCCTCGGAGTACCAGTTCTGCGTTGCTTGCCGCACCCATCTCCGCATGTTCGATGTGCCAGCAGCAGGTTGGCCTCCGGAGGCTCCGGCGGTCGGCGTCCTCAGCGAGGAGCGGATCGAGGCGCTCCTCGAGCGCAGCGCCTTCGGTCGGCTCGGCTGCCACGCCCAGGGACGAACGTACGTCGTGCCGATGAGCTACGCCTACGAGGGCGGCGTTCTTTACCTGCGCTCGGCGGAGGGATCCAAGGTCCGGATGATGCGCGAAAACCCGGATGTCTGCTTCCAGGTCGACCGCATCCAGAGCCTCGCCGACTGGGAGAGCGTCATCGTGTTCGGCTTCTTTCGCGAGCTCCAGGGGACAGACGCGGTCAAGGCGATGCAACGCATCCACGACCGGCTGGTGTCCCTCGCCGCCGAGGACGATGTCTGGCTCCGCCCGTCCGAGGCTCCCTCCGACGACAGCCTCGGCCATCGGGCTTACGAAGGCGGCCGCGGCGCGGTCGTCGGATGCATCAAGCCGGTGGAGAAGACAGGGCGCTATCAGATGCGGTGAGCTTCCGGCGTGATCGGGAGCGCATCGATCCCGCAGGCATGTTCCATGGTGTCACAGCGCGACGCACCTGGACCCGAGCGGCCGTCCCCGAGGAGCGGCGCGCTCGTCGTGTCGACGCTCTCCGGCTTGCTGGGCGGAGCCGCGGCGCACCTCGAAGGACGCGCGCGGCTGGGAGACATGCTCTGGGCGGCCGGCGCGGTGATCGCGCTCGCCCTGGTGGGCGCGCGCATCCTGATGGACGTGTTGAAAAAGCGGGCCGGCGTGGACATCATCGCGCTCCTCGCCATCGGCGGCGCGCTCCTGCTCCGGGAGTACCTGGCGGGAGCGGTGATCGGAGCGATGATGGCGACCGGCAGCGCCCTGGAAGGGTACGCGTCCGCGCGCGCCCGCCGCGAGCTCTCCGCCCTCCTCGCACGCGCCCCCCGCGTCGCGCACCGGCGGGACGGGACCGACGTCACGACCATCCCGATCGGCGCCGTCGCCCCCGGCGACCGCCTGCTGGTCAAGCCGGGCGAGATCGTGCCGGTCGACGGGATCGTCGTGGGCGCGCGGGCGCTCCTCGATGAGTCGGCGCTGACCGGCGAGCCGCGGCCGGTGGAAAAGGCACCCGGCGACCGCGTGGGCAGCGGGACCACGAACGCCAGCGCCGCCTTCGAGCTCCGCGCCGTCGCGAGCGCGGACGAGAGCACCTACGCAGGCATCGTCCGCCTCGTGCAGCAGGCGTCCGCCTCGAAGGCCCCGCTCGCCCGCCTCGCAGATCGCCATGCTTTGGCGTTCGCCGCGCTCTCGCTCGCCCTTTCGGCCGCGGCGTGGGGCCTCTCCGGCGACGCCGGCCGCGGGCTCGCCGTGCTCGTCGTCGCGACGCCCTGCCCGTTGCTCCTCGCGGTGCCCATCGCGATCGTGGGCGGCATCTCGCGCTCGGCCCGGCGCGGCATCGTGGTGAAGGGCGGCGCCGCGCTCGAGGCCCTCGCCCGGGCCGAGATCCTGCTCCTCGACAAGACAGGCACGCTCACGTTCGGCGGCCCGCGCGTGACCGGCGTGACGTGCTTCCGCTCGATAGACGACGACACGGAGGTGCTCCGCCTGGCGGCGTCCCTCGAGCAGACCTCATCGCACCCGCTCTCCGCAGCCCTGGTGCGCGCCGCCCGCGAGCGCCGACTCGGGCTGTCCTTCCCGGAGGACGTCCACGAGGCGCCGGGGGCCGGAATGGATGGCCGGGTGGACGGGCGCGCCGTTCGCGTGGGGAGCGCCGAATGGGCAGCGCAGGGAATGCCGCTCCCGGAGGAGGCCCGCGCCTTCCGGCGTCGCGCGTCGCGCGCCGGTGCGATGACCGTGTTCGTGGCCGTGGACGGAGACGTCACCGGCGCGCTGACGCTCGACGACCCGATCCGCCCCGATGCGCCGCGGACCTTGCGGGCGTTGCGGCGGGTCGGCATTCGCCGCGTGGTGATGGTGACAGGCGACCATCCCCTGGTCGCCGAGGCGGTCGGCGCGACGCTCGGCGTCGATCGCGTGCTCGCCCAGCGATCGCCGGAGGAGAAGGTCGTGGCCGTACACGAGGCCCGCGCCGAGGGGCTCACGGTGATGATCGGCGACGGGATCAACGATGCTCCAGCGCTCGCCGCCGCAGACGTCGGCGTCGCGATGGGCGCGCGCGGGGCCACCTCGTCGGCGGAGGCGGCCGACGTGGTGCTCGTGGTGGACAGGCTCGATCGCTTTGCCGAGGCCGTGAACATCGCGCGCCGCGCTCGCACGATCGCGGTGCAGAGCGCGCTGCTCGGCATGGGGCTGTCGCTCTTCGCGATGGGCGCGGCGGCGATCGGCTTCCTGCCGCCGGCCGCCGGGGCGCTCCTGCAGGAGGCGATCGACGTGGCCGCGATCCTGAGCGCGCTGCGGGCGCAGCGCTGCGGGCGCGGCGCGGGGAGGCCAGCCCTCGGAGAGGCCATGAGCCGCAGGCTGGAGCTCGAGCACGATCAGCTCATCCCGATGCTCGATCGGGTGCGGGTCGTCGCGGAGCGCATCGACCACCTGGCGAGAGATGCGGCGCGCGTAGAGCTCGACGCGCTCGACCGCTTCCTCCGCGACCGGCTCCTCCCGCACGAGCGTGCTGACGATGCCGAGGTCTACCCGGTCATCTGCCGACTGCTCGGCGGCGATGATCCTCTGGCATCCATGAGCGCGACACATCGAGAGATCTTCCATCTGGTCCGGCTGTACGAGCAGCTCCTCGAAGAGCTCGGCCCGGGCGGACCCACGGCCGCGGACGTGCAGGATTTCCAGCGGATCCTCTACGGTCTCCATGCGGTGCTACGGCTCCATTTCGCGCAGGAGGAGGAGCTCTACGCGTCGCTGAGCGAGCGCTACCATGCGGATGCTCCCGGCCAGCCGGCTGTGAGCTCCCGGGAGCCACCCCTCCAGCCGGCTCCGGCGCGAGGGACTGCACGCCGCGTGCTGCGCTTGCTGGATCCGCTCAGGCACGGGCGCTCGCCCAGCCCTGGCCGGCCGAGGTGAATTCGCGCCGCTCGGAGCGGCTACCGGGGTGATCCGGCCGCGCGCGGAGGAAGCTCCCGGGAACTCTCCTGACCGGCGTCGTGGCGTGCTGCGGTCCGATCGAGCGTCTCTCCGAGCAACCGGCAGACCTCCTGCTCGGACACCGGTGCATAGTCCTCGTACCAGAGCCCGGCCGAGTAGACCGGATCCCGGATGTAGCAGTACACGAACTCACGCACGCGCCGGGAGAGCTCCGCGTATGCGGCGTACGACGCGACGGGGACCGCGATGACGATGCCCGCCGGGCGGCCTTGCTCGACGGCCGTCACGGCGGCGCGCATGCTCGCTCCGGTCGCCACGCCATCGTCGACGAGGAGGATCGTTCGATCCCGGATGTCGGGCGCCCTGTGGCAGCCGTAGTAGACGCGCTCCAGACGATCCACCTCTCCCGCTTCTGTCTCGGCGATCCACTGGACCGTCCTGTCCGAGAGGCCCAGCGCTCGACAGAGCTCTTCATCCACGAACCGGATGCCGCCGCTCGCGACGGCGCCGATCGTCATGTAGTTGTTGACCGGCGCCACGATCCGGCGCGCGATCAGCACGTCGAGCGGCACCCGCAGGAGCTTCGCTACCTCGAAGCCCACCAGCACCCCGCCTCGCGGCAGCGCCAGGAGGGTCACGTCCTCCCGCCCTGCGTAGGCGGTCAGCCGCGACGCGAGCTGGCGGCCCGCGTCGGCCCGATCTCGAAATGGCATGTCTCCCCCTCCGTCCGGCGTCGCTGAGTTCACCAACAGCGTTCGGCGGAGCGTGCAATTGTCTCGCCAGGCGCCGCGCCTGACGCCGCCGGGGCGCTCTGTTCGCGTGGAGCGCCTGCTCGCCCCCTGGCGCTCATGCACCGCGACTCACCGCCACCTTTGATCTTCTTCCTCACGTGCTCGCCGCGCTCGGGTGCTCCGCCGCTCCCAGGCCGCGTGCCAAGGCGAGCAGGCGAGCAGGGCCGACCGGCTGTTCGGTTATCCAGGGGACGATCGCGAGCCTTCGGGCATGCCGCTCGCGCACCGCCGCGATCTGGTCGAGCTCGGCTGCGACGCGCTGCTCGAGGCAAGGGTCCGTGACACCCGCGGCTGCCAGGCTGCTGTTGATGACCCAGGCGAAGGGCTCGATCTGAGCGCGACGCAGATCCGCCTGTAGCCGCGCTGCTTCCGAGACGGGCGTCGCCTCCGCGAGCGTCACCAGCAGGACCTTGGTGTACTGCGGATCACGCAGCCTCATGAGCGGGGTGACGAGCCGGGCTGACGCGTGCTTCGCGTCAGCGTCGACGGCCATCGTCTGCCGGTGATACGAGCCCGTCGCGTCGAGGAGGAGGAGCGTGTGCCCGGTGGGCGCCGTATCGAGGACGACGAAGCTCGAGCGCGCCTGGGAGACGATCCGGGAAAAGGCCGTGAAGACAGCCACCTCTTCGTAGCAGGGCGAGCGGAGATCCTCGGCCAGCAGGGCTCGTCCCGCCTCGTCGAGGTTGGCCCCGCGGCTCGCCATCACGCGCTCCACGTACGCCTTCGTCTCGGCGACCGGATCGATGCGGCTGACCGTCAAATTTTCGAGCTGGCCGTCGAGCGTCGCGGCGACGTGAGCAGCGGGATCGGTGGTGCTGAGATGAACCTTGTGACCGCGCGACGCGAGCTCCGCGGCGATCGACGCGGCGATCGTCGTCTTCCCCACGCCGCCCTTGCCCATCACCATCACCAGCCCGCGGCCAGGCGTCGCGATCTCGTCGATGAGCGACCGAAGGGGTGGCAGCGATGGCGTCACGAGCGGAGGGGCGGCGCGCGTGAGCTCTGCGGACGCGCGCTCGTCCAGGAGCGCGCGGAGAGCCGGCAAACCGACCATGTTGAAGGCGCGCAGAGGGATCTGCGTCATGGGCAGTCGGCGCAGCCGAGGGGGCAGCTCGCGGAGCGCTGCTCGCCCCCGCTGCTCGAGCGCGAGGGCGATCGGGTCGGCGGGGTCTCTGGCCTCGAACACCGCGTTGACGACGAGGTGCTGGTTCTGGAGGCCCAGCGCCTCGAGCTCGCCCGATGTCCGCTCCACCTCGCGCAGCGCAGCGCGATCGGGCCGCGTCACGAGGACGATGGTCGTACGTTCACCGTCAGCCAGCGCCTCGACCGCGGCGGCGAACCGCGTCGCTTGCATCTTCAACCCCGAGTGCGGGCCCAGGCACGAGGCGCCGTGCGTGGCCGACCCGAGGAAGGTGGATCAGGCGCGCGGCAAGCTGAGCAGCCTCAGCGTGTGTCCGGTCGGCGCCGTGTCGAACAGCACGTGATCGAACGGCGCGCTCTGCTCGTCGCCGGCGAGGAGGCCGGCGAACTCGTCGAAGGCCGCGATCTCCACGGTGCATGCGCCGGCGAGCTGCTCGCGCAGCTCGGCGAGCTGGGCCTCGCTCCACATGGCGCGGTACGGCGCGATCACGCGCTCTCGATACGCGTCGGCCGCTCTCTCGGGATCGATGTTGAGCGCGGAGAGCCCGTCGACGCCGGGGATCGGCGTGGGTCGACGAGAGAGCGCGACGCCGAGCATCTCGTCCAGGTTCGACGCAGGGTCGGTGCTGACGAGGAGGATGCGCTTCCCGGCGTCGGCGAGCCGGATCGCAGCCGCGCACGCGAGCGCTGTCTTGCCGACGCCTCCCTTCCCCGTGAAGAAGAGGAAACGGCTCGGCTGTTCCAGGAGACTTCTCAAGCGACCACCTCGTCGATGCGCGTCGCCTTCATCACGGGTGCGCGGGGACAGATGCCATCGCGCATGCGCAACCGCAAGGCGGCATTCGACGGTCACCCCTGCCTGACGTCCAGAGAAAAGCCGAGAATCCGAACGCAGATCGGCCGAGCTCGTCAGAGGCCTCGGGCGCGGGGTATCCGCTCCGCTCCGTCATCGCTTGGGCGCGTGCGACCGGTTCATGGCATGGCCCGCGGGCTCCATGACGTCACGGACGTCACGCCTGGCAAGCCCGACGAGAGCCTTTACTACACCCTGCCGGAGCGCCAGCCGTTCGTCGGGCTCTCCACGACCTCGATCAGGTCGAGCGCTCGCTCAGCGCGAGAACCACGGCTCGCTCAGGTATTTCTCCCCTTCGTCCGGGAACAAAGTGACCACTTTCTTCAGCTCCGGACTCTTCTCCTTGACCCGCCGCGCGGCCAGGAGGTTCGCTCCGGAGGAGACCCCGACGAAGCAGCCGTGCACCCTTGCGATCCGCCTCGCCTCCTCGATCGCCTCTCCGTCCTCGACCAGGAGGACATCGTCGAGGAGCTGGATGTTGTCCTGGATGAGCGGGGGCACGAACCCCTCGGCGATACCCTCGATCCGGTGGGACCGGCACACCTCGGACTGGCCGTGCAGCCGCCCGTGGACGAGGGCGCACCGGGCAGGCTCGACGCCGAGGACCTTGACCGCCGGGTTGACCCGCCTGAACGCCCTCGCGAGGCCAATCAGGGTCCCTCCGGAGCCGATCGCCGCAACGACCGCGTCGATCCGCCGGCGCCCGAAGGCGCGGAGGATCTCCCCGCCGAGGTGCTTCTCGTGGTCCTCCGCGTTCCAGGGGCTCGCGAACTGGTTCACGTGGAAGTGATCCTTCTCGCTCCCCAGGGCGATCGCGCCTTGCACGGCGAGATCC
This sequence comes from Sorangium sp. So ce1153, assembly GCF_051521595.1. Lineage (NCBI taxonomy): Bacteria > Pseudomonadati > Myxococcota > Polyangiales > Polyangiaceae > Sorangium > Sorangium sp. So ce1153. The sequence continues at coordinate 6,878,800 of NZ_CP150361.1, read as the reverse complement.
ATCCGGTCCCGCGGGACGGTGCGCACGTCAGCGCCGAACGCCTTCATCATCTTGTAGCGCTCCTGGGAGAGGCCCTCGGCGATGAAGATCGTCACCTTGTACCCTTTCACGGCGCCGACCAGCGAGACGGCAGTCCCCGTGTTTCCGGACGAGGCCTCCACGATCGTGGCGCCCTTCTTCAGGAGCCCTGTCTTCTCCGCCTTCTCGATGACGTACCTGGCGAGCCTGTCTTTGACGGAGCCGGAGGGGTTGAGGTATTCGCATTTCACGCGAACGCCGTCGAGCGTCAGCAGGGGAGTGTTTCCTATTGCGTCGAGTATCGCCTTCATGTCCATGGCCTCGCATCGTCCAGCGCGTGTGCCGGCGCGACGGCCTCGCGCCGCGCTCCCCCTGCGCTGCTCTGCTGGCTCGGTGCACGACCTGGACCGCTCGGCTGCGTCACCGCCGTAATCGCTCGCGAGGCCGCGGAGGCCATCCACGGCGCGTCGCGCCGCGTCATGCCTCCTCGTCAGCCGGCGCGGTGAGGTCCGGAGCCGCCCGGGCTACGTCTCTCCACGACAGATGGCCTCGAGGATGTCGCGCGTGTGTCCGCGCAGGGGGGGCGCCCTCACTCCACGGCCTGCGGGATCTGCGTCTGCGCGCCGCTGCCGCCCCCAGGAGCGGCGATACGACACCTCTCCTGGAGGGGCCGAGCGGCGCCCGCCGGGACCCGCGCTACCGGACGAGCTTCGAGAGCAGCCGGATGTACGAGACCTGGTAACCGTTGCTGTTCTCCGTCACCGCCCAGGAGTTCAGCGGCCAGCTCGTGTTGAAGTCCTTGTAGGACTTCTGCGCCGGCTGATCCTTCGGAGGCGAGACCGGCTCGGAGTCGCAGATGGCGTTGTTCTCGGGGCTGCCGCAGCCGTCGGGGCAGCAGCCGTCCTTGTCATAGCTCGGGTTCGGGCCGCCGGTGAGGAAGCCGGGAGCCGGGCCGTAGGTCGAGACGCCGACGCGATCCCAGCGCTCGCTGCCGTCCTGAAACCAGGTATGGTAGAACTCGCTCGCCGACCGCTCGGCGCCGTAGGCGCCCATGTTCGACAGGTACACGAGCCCGAGCGGGTTCACGCCGTGCAGGTAGTGCACGTAGCGCGCGGCGGCCCGCGCGGCGTCCGCGCTCACGGCGGCGTCGAGCTCGTAGGTCACCAGGTCGTAGAACATGTTGCCCTGGTGCGACTTGATGGCGTTGCTCCCCCACGTGTAGTCCTTGAGGTAGGCGAGATAGGGATCGACGCCGGCGCGGAACGCCGTGAGGTTGTCGTCGCCATCCATGGCCGCGCGGTAGGTGCTCCGGATCGCGTCGGCCACCGCCGCGGTCGCGTCAGGCACCCTGGTGTAATGGAGCAGCGCTGCCTGCTGCTGCACCTCGAAGGGGTACGCGTAGGACCACTCGATCAGGTGGATCGCCTGGTAGTTCCCGTCGAAGAAGGTCCGGTACGCCACGTCGCCGGTCGCGTCGAAGAGGTAACAGGCGGCCTCGACCTTCAGGCTGAGGCGCCCGTAGTCGTCCGTCTCCTGCTGTCCCGCGCCCAGCCCGGAGGTGCCGGCCTCGGCGTCGTTGTTCCTGAAGAGCACGGCGGGGTTCGCGTCCGCCCACGCCCAGGCGCTCTCGGCGCGCGGGAGCAGCGAGTCCGCGTAGCTCGCGAGCGCGCCGCCGCCGGCGCTCTTCAGCACCTTGGCGCCGTACGCGAAGGCCGCCGCGGTGGCGAGCGTGGCGCTCGTGCTCGCGCTGCCGTAGAGGCTCGGCCCCGCGGCGGCGGACGGCGGGCTCGCGGACGACAGCCCCACGATGCTGAGCACGGAGCCGTCCGCGTCCTGCATGCGTACGAGCCAGTCCATGCCCCACTTGGCCTCGTCGAGGATGTCGGGGACGCCGTTGCCCGACTCGGGGATCTCGTAGTCGTCGGTCCAGATGGAGGGGTTCTCGGCGTAGGCGCGGAGCAGCGTGACCACATAACCCGCGGTCCAGCTCGTGTACTTGTTGTAGTCGCCGGCGTCGTACCACCCGCCGGAGACGTCTCGCTCGGTCGAGGCGTCGTCCGGCGCGCTGTACACGCGGGCGTTCCTGTCCTGCAGCGGGCCCAGGTGGCTCGCCTCGTCGGCCCACCCTTCGCCCGCGAAGACGGCGTCCTTCTTCTGCCCGGCGCGCTGGTAGAAGAAGGTGCGCACCGCCTGCTTCAGCACCTCGCGATAGACCGCATCTCCGATCTCGAACTCGGCAGAGCGCACGTTGTTCTCCACGTCGAGCACGTAGTAGCGGCCAGGCGCGGTGACCGACGAGAAGTCGAACCACCACGCCTTGTCGCCGGAGGACTCGTCGGTGGCGCCATCGCTCCAGGACGCCGGCGCTGCCGTGAGGACGCGCTCTCCCGTCGCGGAGCTCACGAGCGCGATCGTCGCGCCGGGCGTGAAGGACGCGTCGGCGTCGAAGCCCGTCTGGGGATCTCGCAGGACAGCGATCTTCTCCGCGTCCGGCAGGTAGCCGAACTGGTCCACCACGATGAACTCGCTCGGCTGCGCCGATGGATCCACGGAAGAGCCCCCCGAACCGCCGACGCCGCTCGTGACCGAGCCGCCGGCGCCGGCGCCGGAGCCGGCCGCCGCGCCCGTGCCACCCGAGCCGGCGCTGTTGCCGTCGTCGCCGGAGCAGGCGGCGATCACCGCGCACGAGAGGAGCGCGGGAGCGAGAAGCCGTTGGAAGTAGAATTGCATGATAAGCCTCCTTGAAGCGCGCAGGGTATCACGTGAATGTCACTCTGTGGACGGGTTCCGTACGCGGCCTCCGGATGGACAACGGCCGACGGTCCGGTGTGTCGACCCCCGGTTGTCACTGTCAACCTCCGGTTGTCATCGGGTGCAGGTCCACGTGACGGCGACGCCTTCATCCGCGGTCCTGCCGGCCTGCTTCGAGAGGGCCGCTCCGGGCTCATCGCCGCGTCGCGTGCCGGACGTCCTCGCCCCGGACGAGGAACACCACCATCTCGGCCAGATTGGTCGCGTGGTCAGCGAGCCTCTCCACGTGCTTTGCGAAGAACATCATCGACACGCACTGATCGACGATGCCCGGCTGTCGCCGCGCCTCTCTGCGGAGCTCGTCGAACACGTCCACGAGCATCCGATCCACGTCCGCGTCCGCGGCGAGCACGCCCTCGGCCTTCGCGATGTCCTGGGTGAGGAGCGCCTCCAGCGCGTCGCGCAGCATCCGCTGCGCCCTGGCCGACATGCGCGGTAGCGCGGCGACCGCCCGCGTCGGGGGCTCGCTGCAGAGCGCCTCCACGCGCTCCGCCATGTTCACCGCGAGATCCCCGATGCGCTCGAGGTCCGTCACGATCTTGAGCGACGCCGCGATGAAGCGCAGATCGGAGCCCGCCGGCTGCCGGAGGGCGATCATCTTGATGCACTCGTCGTCGATGGCGAGCTCGCGGGCGTTGACGAGGCGGTCCGCCTCGATGACCCGCGCCGCCGCGGCGGGGTCGAGCTCCACGAGCGCCCTCGTGGCCTCGGCGATCTGCGCCTCGACCAGCTCGCCCATCTCCCGGAGGTGGCGCTTGAGCGCCGCGAGCTCGCGATCGAACGCCCGGTAGATATGGGCGCGCCCACGGACCGGGGCGCTCCTCGATTCAGCCATAACGCCCCGAGATGTAGTCGTCGGTGCGCGGGTCCCGGGGCCGCGTGAAGATCTCTCGCGTCGGCGCCACCTCGACGAGCTCTCCGAGCAGCATGAAGCCGGTCTCGTCCGAGACGCGGGCCGCCTGCTGCATGTTGTGGGTCACGAGGACGATCGTGTAGCGCTGCGCGAGCTCTCGCATGAGGCCCTCGATGTGCAGGGTGGCGATGGGATCGAGCGCCGAGCACGGCTCGTCCATGAGCAGCACCTCGGGCTCGACCGCGAGGACCCGCGCGAGGCAGAGCCGCTGCTGCTGCTCGCTCGTCAGCGCGAGGGCGGGCTCGCCCAGCCGGTCCTTCAAGGCCTCCCAGAGGCCCACCGCCGCGAGGCTCCTCTCGACGAGCGCCGAGAGGCCGGCGCCCGAGGCGAGGGCGTGGATCCGCGGGCCGAACGCGATGTTGTCGTGCACCGAGAGCGGGAATGGATTCGGCCGCTGGAAGACCATTCCAACGCGCTTTCGCAGGGAGCCGAGGTCAAAGGCGTCGAGCGGCCGGCCGTCGACCTCGATGGTGCCCAGCGCGCGATGGCCGGGGATGAGATCGTTCATCCGGTTAAAAGCCCTGAGCAGCGTGGACTTCCCGCAACCGGACGGCCCGATGAGGGCGGTGACTCGCCGCTCGGTGATGGCCAGGTGAATGTCCTTCAGCGCCAGGAATGCGCCGTAATAAACGCTCAGTCCCTCGGCGCGGAGCTTCGCGGGTGCAGCCATGCCCTGTCCTAGCCGAAGCGCCCTTCGATGTAGTCGGCCGTCCGTCGATCGGTCGGAGCCGTGAAGATGCGCGCCGTCGGCCCGTCCTCCACGAGCTCACCGAGCAAGAAGAAGGCCGTCCTCTCGCTGATGCGCGCCGCCTGCTTCGTGTTGTTGGTGACCACGATCCAGGTGATGCGCGACCTCAGCGACTCCAGCGCCTGCTCGATCTTCAGGGTGGACACCGGATCGAGCCCGGAGCACGGCTCGTCGAGGAGGACCACCTCGGGCTCGAGGGCGAGCGTCCGCGCGATGCACAGGCGCTGCTGTTGCCCGCCGGACAGGGCGAGCGCGGACCCGTGCAGGCGATCCTTCACCTCGTCCCAGAGCTGCGCCGCCCGGAGGCTCGTCTCGGCGATCTCGTCGAGCTCGGCGCGCCGCCGGACGCCGGCGAGCCGCGGACCGAAGGCGAGGTTCTCGTGGATCGACCGGGGGAGCGGCTGCGGTGTGGCGAACACCATCCCGACCCTGCGGCGGATGGCCCCCGGGCTCACGCCCCGGCCGAGCACGTCGGTGCCGTCGAGGAGGATCTCGCCCTGGACCCGCGCGCCGTCGAGCTCGATCGAGAGCAGGTTGATGGTGCGCAAGATCGTCGTCTTGCCGCTGCCCGACGGTCCGATGAAGGCGTAAATCGTGTTCGCCGGGACCGCCACGTTGACCCCGCGCACCACGAGAGGACCGCCGAAGCCGACGCTGAGGTCGCGGAGCTCGATCTTCGGGCCTGTACCGGCGTCGCGGCGCAGAGCCGCCGGCCTCTCCGGGGCTGTCATCGGTAGCGCCTCATGAAGCGGTCCATGAGCGCATACGCGGCCACGTTGATCGCCAGGATCGAAAGGACGAGCAGCGCGGCCGTCGCGTACGCGTTTTGCGCCGAGATGGCCTCGCGCGCGAGCTGGTAGAAGTGAACCGAGAGCGTGCGTGTCCCGTCGAAGAGCGACGTGGGAACGGCGCGCGGCAGGCTCGATCCTGCCGTGAAGATCACGGCCGCTGTCTCGCTGATCGACCTCCCGACGCCGAGGATGACGCCCGTCACGATGCCCGGGATGGCCGATGGAAGGACGACCCGCACGATCGTCTGCCACTTGCTCGCGCCGAGCGAGAGCGAGACCTCGCGTTGGACGCGCGGCACCGCCTTGATCGCCTCCTCCGACGTCCGGATCACGGTCGGGAGGATCATGAACGTCAGCGTGAGGCCGGCCGCCAGGATCGACCAGCCGAGACCTAGCGTGACGACGAAGAACACGAATCCAAAGAGGCCGAAGAGGATGGACGGCACGCCGGCCAGGCACTCCGCACCGAAGCGGAGGAGGCGCGTGAGGCGTCCTTCCCGGGTGTACTCGGTCAGGAAGATCGCGGTGCCGAGGCCGAGGGGCGTCGCGAGCAGCACGGCGAGACTGGTGACGGCCAGCGTGCCGACGAACATGGGGAAGATGCCGCCGCTGCGGCCGCTGTCGCTCGGCGCGGTCGACAGGAACGTCCAGGAGAGGTGGGGGACCCCGCGCTCGAGGACGAACCCGACGATGACGAGCAGGACAAGGAGGGTCGCGGCCATCATCGACCAGAGGAGCACGCGCACGGCCGCCTGGACGGTTCGAGGGTGTACCCTCCGTGGCCTCACGCCGGCTTTCGCGCTGTTCGGTCCTCTGGTCGCTGCCGTGCGCGCCGCGCGAAAGGCAGTGAAGCGCTCCAGCATCGCGCTCATCGCGCGCCGGGGCGAGCGCGCCCTCTTGCGCCCTCGCGCCACGTTGGCGGCGGCGTTGAGGGCCATGATGATGAGGAAGAGCACGACGCCGGTCGCGAACAGCGCGGCGCGGTGCTCGCCGGCCGCATAGCCCATCTCGAGGGCGATGTTGGCCGTCAGCGTGCGCACCGAGTCGAGCGGCGAGCGCGGCATCTGCACGGAGTTGCCCGCGACCATGATGACCGCCATGGTCTCCCCGACGGCGCGCCCCATCCCGAGGATCACCGCGGCCACGAGGCCGGAGCGCGCCGCCGGCAGGACGACACGCACGATCGTCTGCCACTCCGTCGCGCCGAGCGCGAGCGCCCCCTCGCGGTAAGCGCGCGGCACCGCGCAGAGGACGTCCACCGAGATGCCGATGATCGTCGGCAGGATCATGATGCCGAGGATCACCGCGCCGGCGAGGGCGGATGCGCCCGGGCCGCCGAGGTGGACCCGGATCCAGGGTAGCAGCGCGACGATTCCCATGAAGCCGTAAACCACCGACGGGATGCCAGCCAGGACCTCGATCGCGGGCTTGAGGACGGCACGCAGGCGCGGGCGCGCCATCTCCGCGAGCACGATCGCGCAGGCGAGCCCGAGCGGCACGCCGAGGAGCAGCGCGCCGAGCGTGACCGCTGCCGAGCCGACGATCATGAGCGCGATGCCGTAGAGACCGGCCGTGGGGTGCCAGTCGGTCGACAGGAAGCCAGAGAGGCCGATCCGGGCGATGAACGGCGCCCCCTCGCGGAAGATGAACACGGTCATGAGTGCGAGAAACCCGACGCTGCTCGTCGCGATCAGCATCAGGATCCGCCGGGCGAGCATGTCCGAGCTCATGGCGCCGGCGGCAAGAGGCCTTCCTTGCGCGTCAGCGCCTGTCCCTCCGGGCCCCTGATCCAGTCGATGAAGGCCCTGGCCTCGCCGGTCGGCTCGCCCTTGACCACGAAGAGAAACGGACGCACGAGGCGGTATCTCCCGGCGTCGATCGCCGCCTCGGTGGGGTCGACTCCATCGATCCGGAGCGGCTTCACGGAGGCGTCGACGAGGTCGAGCGAGATGTAGCCGATCGACGCCGGGTCGCTCGCCACCATCTGCCGCACCGCTCCTGTCGAGTCCTGCACGAGCGCAGCGCTCGTGATTCTCCTACCGCTCATGACCAGTCCCTCGAAAGCGCCCCGCGTCCCCGAGCCCTCTTCACGCGTGATGACGGTGATCTTCCGGCGCTGGCCACCATGGTCGGCCCAGCGGGTGATTTCCCCTGCGTAGATCCTGCGCACCTCGTCGAGCGCCATGTCGCCGATGCGGTTCTCCGGGTTCACGACGACGGCGATTCCATCGCGGGCCACGACGATGCCGCGCAGCCTTTGGGCTTCGTCCGGCAAGAGATCGCGCGAGCTCATCCCGAGCTGCGCTGTCCCGCTCTCGACCGCCTGGATGCCCGCCGTGGAGCCTCCGCCTTGAACGTGAATCGTCGCGCCGGCGTGCCTCGCGCCGTAGGCCTCGGCCCATCTCTCGGCAAAGGGCTGGACCGACGTCGAGCCGGCCAGCGTGAGCCCTGACGTCCTCTCGCGGCCGCACGCATGGCCGAGCGCCAGCGCGGAGACCCAGAGGCAGAGCGCAGCGCAAACGGACCGAACGCCTCCAGGGATCACATCCGGCTCCGAGGACACCGGGTCGAGCAACGACCGTACCGGCGCCGAGGCGTGCAGGGTGCCCTTGCCGATCGCTCGAGCTCGGCGGACGGGCTCGCCGTGGCTGTCCGTGCGGAGCGCGGCCGGCCGTCAACCGAGGAGGGGAGCCACGAGAAGACGAACACGCCGTTCTTGCTGGCCGGCGGCGGGGGCCTGCGTACCGGGCGCTGGGTCCGGTACGCGAGCCTCCCGCACAACCAACTGCTCGTCTCGAACGTGAATCAGTTCGGCGACACCCGGACCACGTGTGGCGCGCCGGAGCATCGCGCCGGGCGCCTCACGAACCTCGCGTATGCGTCCGAGGAGCTCCGCCCGGCGGGCGTCAGCGCAAGCGTCAGGGCGCGACGATCCGCCCCGGCGCCCCCTCGGCGCCGCTCTGGGAGTGGCAACTGTTGCAATCGCCGCTCATCTGGGCGGTGAGCATCTTGCGCTCCTTGTCGCCCTTCACCACCCGTGCGGTGATCGGGAAGTTGATGGGCGTGCGATCTTGGAAGGTATCGAAGAGGAAGTTGCCCGACGCGTTGAGGAGGACCGCCCCGCCGATGTGGAGAAGGCTGGCTCTGCAATGCGGGGACACGTTGTTGATATGGCGTTTCGTTTTCAGGAGACCGCGGGCCTCACAAGGGGTGTTGATGTAGCATTTCGTTTTCAGGAAACCGCGGGCCTCATAAAAAGGTGATCTGCCAATCCGGGGCAGTCCCCGCAGCTGGGGGGTAGGACCATGCCTCGTCGCGCTCTCCCATCGTGCCGGGCTGGTACAGGATGGCGAGCGTGAAGTGGCTGCGCGCCATCACGGTGCTCGACGAGCCGTTCCGGAGGTTCGAGCAGGCGCGCGAGTACCGATACAAGAGGAACGCAGCCGATCCCGGCATTCCCGTCCGCGAGAAGCGGGTCAACTCCGTGATGAAACCGCCGGGGCTGCGCGATCTCGAGAGCGCCTATTGCTTCGTCGCGCCCGGAACGTACGTCATCGAGGGTGTCCGCGCGACGCTCACGGCTCCGCCTCCCCGGTCCTGTCCGGCGCCGGGCCCGCTTCGAGCGTGGACAGGTCGCCCTCGGGCAGGCCGAGCTCGCGCGCCCGGAGCAGACGCCGCATGATCTTGCCGCTGCGCGTCCGCGGCACCGAGCCGGCGAAGGCGATCTCGCGCGGCGCGACCGCTGGCCCGAGGTGCTTGCGCGCGAAGCCGAGGAGCTCCCGCTCGATGTCCGGCGACGGCGCATGCCCGGGCCTCAGCGCGACGAACGCCTTGACGATCTCGCCGGCGATCGGATCCGGCCGCCCGATCACGGCGGCCTCGGCCACGGCGGGGTGCATGAGCAGCGTGCTCTCCACCTCGAAGGGACCGATGAGGTGCCCGGCGCTCTTGATGACGTCGTCGTCGCGCCCGACGAACCAGTAATACCCGTCCTCGTCCCGCCGGGCGATATCGCCGCTCAGGTACCAGCCGCCCGCGAAGCACTTCGCGTAACGCTCGGGGTCGTTCCAGTAGGCGCGAAACATCGACGGCCAGCCGGGCCGCAGCGCGATCTCCCCCTCCACGTCGGGCTCCTCGATCACCTCGACGCCGCCGTCGGGGCTGCGGCGGACGATCGCCGCCTCCACGCCTGGCAGCGGGCGCCCCATGGATCCAGGGCGGATATCCGTGCAGGCGAGGTTGGCGATCATGATTCCCCCCGTCTCTGTCTGCCACCAGCCGTCGTGGAAGGGGCGGCCGAGCACCTCGTCGCTCCAGAGCACCGCGTCCGGGTTCAATGGCTCGCCCACGCTGGCCATGAAGCGCAGCGCGCCGAGATCTCGGGCGCGAAGCGGCTCCACGCCGGCTTTCATGAGCATCCGGATCGCGGTGGGCGCGGTGTACCAGACCGTGACGCGCTCTCGCTCGAGGATCTCGTACCAGCGCTCGGCGTCGAAGTCGGCCTCGTCGACGACCATGGTCACGCCGTTCGTCAGCGGCGCGAGGATGCCGTAGGACGTCCCTGTCACCCATCCCGGGTCCGCCGTGCACCAGAAGATGTCGTCCGGGTGGAGGTCGAGCGCGAGCCTTCCGGTCACGTGATGCATCACGACCGCGGCGTGGACGTGGAGCGCGCCCTTCGGCGTGCCTGTCGTCCCGCTCGTGAAGTGCAGCAGGGCCGGCTCCTCCGGATCGGTCGGCGGGATCTGCGTCGCGGCGGGCGCCTCGTCGAGCAACCTTGGATACGAGAGCGTCCCCGGCGCCTCGCCGTCCACGAGGATCACGTGCTCGAGCCACGGCATCTCGCCGCGGATCGGCGCGACCTTGCGCGCGTAGAGCCGCGACGTGGTCACGAGCACGCGCGCCCCGCCGATGCTCATCCGCGCGCGCAGCGGCTCGGGGCCGAAGGCCGAGAACAGGGGGCAGAAGATCGCCCGGTGCCTGAGCGCGCCGAGCGCGGCGACGTAGAGCTCCGGCGTCCTGCCGAGCAACGTGTACACGCGATCTCCCGGCCGGACCCCCAGGCCGGCGAGCGCGCCGGCGAAGCGGGCCGTGAGCATGGCCAGCTCGCCGTAGCGGACGTCCACCCGCTCTCCGTCCTTGCCCAGCCAGCGGATCGCGACGCGATCCCTGCGGTCGCCCGCGGCGTGGCGGTCCACGGCCTCGTAGGCCATGTTGAGCCCCTGTCCGCCTGGCAGCCCGGTCAGCTCGGCGCGCGCCTCTGCCCACGAGAAGCGGCGGCGCGCCTCCGTGTAGTCGGCGAGGTTCGGCGGCGGCTCCCCCGCGCCGCGAAGCTTCTTGATCTGCCCGGGCGCCTGCATCATCGCCTCCCCCGACCAGCACGCAACGACCGTACCGGCGCGGGCTCTCGTCTCGGCGCTGAAGTGGCGACAAAGAGCCCACGCGGCCCAGGCGGTCACGGCCGCTCCGCGCGCTGCTCGCGCAGCGGACGCACACGCGGGATCATGCCTTTCGATCGGGCGCCGCTCTCTTATTGATCCGAATTGATCCGACACGCCGCCGGCGCGCGGAGCGGGCGGCCCGGAGCGCAAGGAGAACGGCATGTCGCCTCTCATCTGGTCCCTGGTCGGCGCGTCGCTCGCGGCAGCGTTCTTCGGCGCCCTCGCCTGCTCCGTCCGCCGGCACCTGGCCGAGGGCGCCGCCGCGCGGGCGCTGCTGCTGCACGCCGGGCGGTGGATCCTGCTGCTCTCGGCGCTCACCGCGATCGCGCGCCTGGATGGCCGCGCCCTCCTGCCCGTCGCGGCGGGGTTCGCGCTCGTCCAGGCCGCGGCCTGCGCGGTCGCGCTCGCGTGCCGGCGATCGATGGGGAACAGGGGCACATGAGCTCGCCCCTCGCCGATCCCGCCCTCTTCCACCTCGGTCCGGTGCCCGTCACGGGGACCACGCTCACGAGCTTCGCCATCACGGCGGCGCTCGGGGGCGCGAGCGCCCTGCTCGGGCGGCGGCTGTCCGTGACGCCAGGCAGGCTCCAGGCCGCCACCGAGGTCGTCGTCGCCGCCATCGGGGATCAGGTCCGCGCCATCGTCCGGCGGGACCCTGCGCCCTACCTGCCGCTCCTCGGCACGCTCTTCCTCTTCCTCGTCGCCGCCAACTGCGCCGGCGTGCTCCCCATGGTCCATGCGCCGACCGAGCGCATCGAGACGCCGCTCGCGCTCGCGCTCATCGTCTTCTTCTCCGTCGCGGGCTACGGCGTCCGGGCACACGGCCTGCTCGGCTATCTCAAGCACTTCCTCGAGCCGAGCCCGCTGCTCGCGCCGATCCACCTCCTCTCGCAGGCGACCCGGACCTTCTCCCTGATGATGCGCCTGCTTGGGAACATCATGAGCCACGGGCTCGTGCTCGCCGTGGTCGTCTCGGTGGCGGGCTTCCTCGTCCCCGTTCCCCTCATGGCGTTCGCGCTGTTCGTGGGGATCGTGCAGTCGTACATCTTCACCGTGCTCGCGGCCGTCTACGTCGGCGCGGCGATCGAGGAGCAGGTCGACGGGAGGGCCGCGTGAGCGCGGAGGGCCTGAGCATCCTCGGCGCCGTGCTCGCGGTCAGCGCCGGCGCCGTCGGGCCGGCGTTCGCCGAGGGCCGCGCGATCGTCGCGGCCATGGAGGCGATCGCCCGCCAGCCCGAGGCCAGCGCGACGATCGCGCGGACCCTGTTCGTCGGCCTCGCGATGATCGAGGCCACGGCGATCTACTGCCTCGTGGTCGCGCTCGTCCTGCTCTTCGCCAACCCGTTCGTGCGCTGAGCCATGCACGTCTCCGCCTGGAACATCGCGCTGCAGACGGTCAACTTCCTCGTCCTCGCCTGGCTCCTCCAGCGCTTTCTGTGGAGGCCGGTGGCCAGGGTCGTCGAGGCGCGGCAGAGGGACGTCGCGGCGCTCCTCGGCGACGCGCGCGAGGAGCGGGCGCGGGCGCAGCGGGCCGAGCTGGAGGCGCAGACGAGGCTCGCGGCGCTCGCCGACGAGGGGCGCCGCGAGCTCGAGGCGTCGCGGCGCCGCGCCGACGCGGAGGCGCAGCGCATCCGGGAGGAGGCGGAGCAGAAGGCGCGCGGCCTCATCGAGCAGGCCCGGACCGAGCTCGCGGAAGAGCGGGCGCGGGCGCTCCACGACCTCGAGGCGCAGGCGACCGAGCTCGCGATCACGATCGCGGAGAGGCTGCTCCGCGAGGCGTCGGCGGGGCAGGACGCCCTCCTGGTCGCCCGGGCCATGCAGACCCTGGACGAGCCGGAGCAGCGGCGGCTCGTCGCCCGGCAGCTCGACCAGCTCGACGAGGCGCGCGTGGAGGTGGTCTCGGCGAGCCCGCTCGAGAAGGACGCGGAGCAGCGGGTCCGCACGTGGCTCTCGGGGCTCGCGGCGTGCCCGGTGGCGCCGGTGTTCCAGGTCGATCCGTCGATGGTCGCGGGCCTCGAGCTGCGCTTCCCCCACGGGGTGTGGCAGCTCAGCTACCGGGCGTGGCTCAGGCGGATCGCCGCCGCCCTCGAGGTGCGCGATGGGGCTTGCTGAGGACCTCGGCGACTGGGTGGGGCGAGCGAGGGAGCGCGCGCGCGCCCTTCCCCTCGGGCCGGAGTCCCGGGAGGTCGGGCGCGTGCTCCGCGTGGCCGACGGCATCGCGACCGTCAGCGGATTGCCGTACGCGCAGCTCGACGAGGTCCTCGTCTTCGACGGCGGCACGCGCGGCCTCGCGGTGGCGCTCGATCCCGGCGCCATCGGCTGCGTGCTGCTCGGTCCGGACAGGGGCATCACCGCGGGCTCCGCCGTCCGGGGGACGGGCACGGTGATCGAGGTGCCGGTCGGCGAGGCGCTGCTCGGGCGCGTCGTCGACCCGCTCGGGGAGCCGATCGACGGGGGCGGCCCGCTCGGCGGGGCGGCGGTCTCCCGCGCGCGCGCGCGCCGGCCGATCGAGCGCCGGGCGCCCTCCATCGTCGATCGCGCCCCGGTCGCCGAGCCGCTCTTCACGGGGATCCTCCTCATCGACGCGATGCTCCCGCTCGGGCGCGGCCAGCGCGAGCTCATCATCGGCGACCGCGGCACCGGGAAGACCTCGATCGCGGTCGACGTGATCCTGAGCCAGCGGGAGACCGACGTCGTCTGTGTCTATGCGGCGATCGGCCAGACCTCGTCCTCGGTCGGCGCGGTGATCGACGCCGTCCGCCGCTACGGGCCGAGGGACCGCACCACCTGCGTCGTCGCCGCGCCGGACGCCACCGCCGGGCTCCAGTGGCTCACCCCCTATGCGGCCTGCGCCATGGCGGAGCACTTCGTCGAGCGCGGCGGGCACGCGCTGCTCGTCCTCGACGACCTCACGAGCCACGCCCTCGTGCACCGGCAGATCTCGCTCTTGCTGCGCCAGCCCGCGGGGCGCGAGGCGTTCCCGGGCGACGTGTTCTACCTGCACTCGCGGCTGCTCGAGCGGGCCGCGAGGCTGACCGCGGCGCTCGGCGGCGGCTCCCTGACCATGCTGCCCATCGCCGAGACACAGGCCAGCAACCTGAGCGCCTACATCCCGACCAACCTCATCTCGATCACCGACGGGCAGATCTTCCTCGACCCGCGCCTCTACAACGAGGGGTGGAAGCCCGCGATCGACGTCGGCAGGAGCGTGTCCCGCGTCGGCGGCAAGACGCAGACGCCCGCGATGCGCGCGGTCGCGGAGAGCCTGCGGCTCGAGTACGCCCAGTTCCTGGAGCTCGAGCTGTTCGCCCGCGTCGGCGGGGGCGCGGAGGAAGCCACGAGGCGAGCGATCGAGCGCGGCCTGCGGGCGCGCGCGGCGATGGCGCAGCCGCTGCACCGCCCCCTCTCGGCGGGGCGGCAGATCGCCTTGCTGACGGCGCTCCAGGAGGGCTTGCTCGACCCGCTCCCGGTTCCGGCGATCGACGCGCTCCGCGACGCGCTCGACCGCGGGCTCGCGGCCCGGTGTCCCGCGACGCTCTCGCGGCTCGAGGCCGGCATCGAGCCCACGCCGGAGGAGCGCCGCGCGCTCTGCGCCGAGCTCGCCGCGATGGTGGCCGAGGTCGGCGCCCGGGGGGGCGAGGGGCGAGGTGATGGACGCGGCTGAGCTCGCGGCGCGGATCCGCACCCTCTCGCAGGCGGCGAAGGTGGTCGACGCGATGCGCTCGGTCGCGGCGTCTCGCAGGCGGCAGGCCAGCGACGCCTGCACGGGGTTCGAGCGTTACGCCGCGGCGACGCGGGCGGCGCTCGGCGAGGCGATCGCGCTGCTCGCCGCGGAGGAGGGGAGCGCGCCCCTCGAGAAGGCCGCCGGCGCCGCCAGCGCCCGACGGATCGTGGTCCTCTTCTCGGAGCACGGGTTCGTCGGCGCGCTCAACGAGCGGCTGCTCGACGCGGCGCTCCGCGTCGCCCGCGACGCTCCGGGGCCGGTCGAGCTCGCTGCGCTGGGCACGCGGGGGCTCCGGCTCTGCCGCGACCGCGGCGTCGTCGCGCTTCCTGGGGGCCCGCTGCCGTCGACGGTCTCGGGCGTCGGTCCGGCCGCGGATCGGCTCACGCGGGATCTGTTCGGCGCGATCGCGGGCGGCGCGATCGCCGGCGTCGATCTGGTGTTCGCGCGGCGCGCCGGCATGCTCGGGTGGGGGCCTCAGGCGCTCCGGCTGTTCCCGCCGGAGCGCGGGCCCGGCGCGGAGGCGGCGCCGGGCGAGCCCCCGCTGCGCACGCTGCCGGCGGCGGCGCTCGTCGCGCGGATCATCGAGGAGCACTGCCTGGCCCAGGCGGCCTGGGCGCTCGGCGAGGCGTTCGCGTGCGAGCACGCGGCACGCCTCGCGGCCATGGAGGCGTCGGCGCGCAGCCTGCGGGACGAGCTCGACGAGCTCGTGAGCGCGGAGCGCACCGCGCGGCAGGAGGCGATCACGAGCGAGATCCTCGAGATCGCCGCCGGCGCGGAGCCGCTGCGCGAGGCGGAGGGGTGACGATGGCGGGCGACGGCGGGTCGGGCGCGGGGCGGGCCGAGGGCACGGTGTGCAGGGTGCGGGGATCGGTCGTCGACGTCGCGTTCCCTGGCGGGGCGCTCCCGCGCACGGGCGAGGCGCTGACGCTCGAGCTCGGCGGCCGCCGCCTCGTGCTCGAGGTGCAGCAGCAGCTCGATCCCGAGCACGTGCGGACGGTGGCCCTCGCGTTCACCGGGGGCCTCGGGCGCGGGGCGCGCGTCACGGCCGCCGGGGCGCCGATCACGGTGCCCGTGGGAGACGCCGCGCTGGGCCGGCTGGTCGACGTCCTCGGCGACCCGCTCGATCGGCGCGGCCCCTTTCCGCCGGACACCCCGCGCCGCCCGATCTCCCGCCCGGCGCCGCCGCTCGCGGCCGAGGTGCGGGCGCGCGAGGCGTACCCCACGGGCATCAAGGTGATCGATCTGCTCGCGCCGCTGGCGCGCGGGGGCAAGGCAGGGCTCTTCGGCGGGGCCGGGGTCGGCAAGACGGTGCTCCTGATGGAGCTCATCCGGAGCACGATCTCGGGGCAGCGGGGCGTCGCGGTCTTCGCGGGCATCGGCGAGCGATCGCGCGAGGGGAACGAGCTCTGGCTCGAGATGCGCTCCTCGGGGGTGCTCGACCGGACGGTGCTGGTCTTCGGCCAGATGAACGAGCCGCCGGGGGCGCGCTTCCGCGCCGGGATGACGGCGCTCGCGCACGCCGAGTTCTTCCGCGACGAGCGCGGGCAGGACGTGCTGCTGCTCATCGACAACATCTTCCGCTTCGTCCAGGCCGGCTGCGAGGTCTCCGGTCTCCTCGGGCGCCTGCCCTCCCGCGTGGGCTACCAGCCCACGCTCGCGACGGAGATCGCCGAGATCGAGGAGCGGATCGCCTCCACCGCGGGCGCCACCATGACGTCGATCCAGGCCGTGTACGTCCCCGCCGACGACATGACCGATCCGGCGGTCGCGCAGATCCTCACGCACCTCGACGCGGCGATCGTGCTCTCGCGCAAGCTGTCGAGCGAGGGGATCTATCCCGCGATCGACCCCCTGGCCTCGAGCTCGATCTTGATGGATCCGCTCGTCGTCGGCGCGGGCCATTACCGGACCGGCGCGCTGGTCCGCCGCACGCTCGCGGAGTACCGGGAGCTCGCCGACATCATCGCGATGCTCGGGATCGAGGAGCTCTCGCCGGAGGACCGGCGCACGGTCGCGCGGGCGCGGCGGCTCCAGCGGTTCCTCACGCAGCCGTTCGTCGTGACCCAGCCGTTCACGGGGCGCGCGGGCGCGACGGTCGAGGTCGCCGAGTGCATCCGGGGGTGCGACGCGATCCTCGCCGGAGAGTGCGACGACTGGCCGGAGAGCGCGCTGTACATGGTGGGCACGCTCGACGAGGCGCGCGCGCGGGTGAGGGGATCGTGAGGCTCACGATCGTGACGCCGACCGCGCTGATCGCGGACGTGGAGCCGGTCCGCCACGTCCGCGCCGAGGACCCGACGGGCTCCTTCGGGATCCTGCCGGGGCACGCGGACCTGCTCACCGTGCTCGTCGTCTCGGTGCTCGTGTACCGGGACGAGGCAGGGCGCGAGCGCTTCGTGGCGGTGCGGGGCGGCGTGCTGACCGTCCGCGAGCGGCGCGCGGTCGAGGTCCTCACCCGCGAGGCGGTCGCGAGCGACGACCTGGACCAGCTCGAGCGCGACGTGCTCGTCCGCTATCGCCGCGCGGCCGCCGCCGAGGAGGAGGCCGCCCGCGGCCTGCGCCGCCTCGAGGGAGCGCTGCTGTGCAGGGTGGCCGACCACCTGCGGATCGCACGGCCGCGCCATGGGATCCCTCCGCTGGAGCCGCGGTGACCTCCCCTGGAAGCGAGGGGCCGGGGCACCCGCCGGGGGAGCGCGACGCCTTGCACGAGGGCGTCGTCCGGTTCGGCGCGCGGCGCCGGCGCTGGGCGTGGGAGCGGGGGCGATCGCTGGGGCTCGCGCTGTCCCTGGTCGGCCTCGGCTGGCTCGTGGTGCTGCCGGCGCTGCTCGGGCTCCTCGTGGGGAGCTGGCTCGACGCGCGCTTCCGGACAGGCCTCGTGCTCCGGGCCGGCCTCGGCCTGCTCGGGCTCTCGCTCGGCTGCGCGAGCGCGTGGCGGTACGTCGCGCGCCAGCTCCGGCGCGGCGACCGCGGGCACGGCTGACGCTACGCCGCCCGCTGCGCGAGCTTCTCCGCCAGGTAACCGGTGCACCCGCGGACCGTCGCGATGCGCCGGTAGTCCGACTCGGGCACGCTCACGCCGAGCTCCGCGTCGAGGGCCGTCACGAAGCGCAGGAGATCCATCGAGTCGATGTCGAGCTCCTCGCGGACGTCGCCGTCCGGATCCAGCGCCCCGACGTCCGCCTCCGGCGCGATGCGCTGGAGCTCCCGGCGCACGACGGCCTCGATCTCCTCCTTGTCCATCGGTCAGAGCCCCTCCGGTCGTTGCAGGAGCGCGTCGAGCGACGCGAGGTAGGCGGCGGCCCGGTGGCCGTCCGTCACCCGGTGGTCCGCGGCGAGCGTCGCGCTGACGAGCGGCCGCGGAGCCACACGGCCCTCGACGACCCACGGCCGCTCGGCGATCTTGCCGAACCCGACGATCGCCACCTGCGGCGGAAAGATGACGGGAAACACCGTCTCCACGCCGCGCTCCCCGAGGCTCGTGACGGTGATCGTGGGGTCGCTCATCTCGGAGCTCCGCAGCGTCCCGGCCCGGGCGCGCTGGACCAGGCCCTTCAAGGCGGCCATCAGCTCGGCGAGCGGCAGCCGGTCCGCGTCGTGCAGCGCCGGCGCCACGAGCCCGCCGCCCCGGAGCGACACCGCCACGCCGAGGTGGATCCGCGGGGCGGGCGGCGCCTCGTCCCCCTCCCAGCGGGCGTTCAGCTCGGGGACGTCGCGCAGGGCGAGCGCCGCCGCCTTGAGGAGCAGCGCGCCCGGCAGGAGCCGCTCGGCCACGCTGCGCGCCGCGTTCTCCCGCTCGATCCAGGACATCGCCGCGCCGACGTCGATGGTCGTGCCGAGGTAGAAGTGCGGCGCTTCGCGCTTCGAGCGGGCCATCGACGCCGCGATCGCCCGGCGCATGCGCGCGGCCGCCTCTTTCTTGATGGCATCGGCCATCGCCGCCTTCTTCGTGGCGGCAGCGGCGGCCTCCTGCTCCTCCTGCGCGGCCGAGGCGGCCGCCCGCTCGACGTCCACGGCCTCGACGGCGCCGTCCGGTCCTGTCCCCTGGACCCGCGCAAGATCGACCCCGAGCTCCTGCGCCCGCCGCCTCGCGCGGGGCGACACGCGGGGTCCCTGCGCGAGCGCCGCGGGCGGCGGCGCGGCCTCGTGCGGCGCCCCGGCGGCCGCCGGGGGCGGGGGCGGCGGCGCAGGCGCGGCGGGCGCGACGGGTGGGGGCGCGCTGGCCGCAGCCTCGCGCTCAGCGCGGATCACGGCCAGCGGCGTCCCGACGGGCACCTTCTGCCCGGGCTCCACGAGGAGCCGCTCGATGAGGCCGCTCGTGAACACCTCGACCTCCACGATCCCTTTCTCGGTCTCGACCTCGGCGATGACATCGTCGCGCGCGACGCGGTCCCCCACCGCGCGGCGCCACTTCACCAGCGTCCCGGCCTCCATGTCCGCGCCGAGCGAGGGCATCAGGAACTCAGCCATCGCGCCTCACCGTCCTCTCCACGGCGGCGACGATGCGCGGGACCTGCGGCAGCGCCGCCTCCTCGAGGTGACGCGCGTAGGGGATCGGCACCTCGGCGCTGCACACCCGCGCGACCGGGGCGTCGAGCTCGTAGAACGCGCCCTCCATGATGCGCGCGCTCACCTCGGCGGCGAGGCTCCCGCTCCGCCACCCCTCGTCGATGAGCACGGCGCGGTGCGTACGCCGTACGGTGGCGAGGATCGCCTCCTCGTCGAGCGGCCGCAGGCACCGGAGGTCCAGCGCCTCGGCCTCGATCCCGCGCTCCGCGAGCTGCTCGGCCGCGGCGAGCGCCTTCGGGACCGAGCCCCCGTGCGCGATCAGGCTCACGTGGCGGCCCGCGCGCCGCACCTCCGCGCGCCACGGGGCCGCGGGGGGCGCCTCGTCGTCGAGCTCGCCCTCCATCGGGTACAGGAACTGGTGCTCGAAGACGACCACCGGGTCCGGATCCTCGATCCCGGCGAGCAGCATGTCGCGCGCGTCCTGCACCGTCGCGGGCGCGAGGGCCTTGAGCCCGGGCACGTGCGCGTACCAGTTCTCGAGGCTGTGCGAGTGCTGCGCGGCGAGCTGGCGTCCGCCCCCCGTGGCCATGCGCACGACGAGCGGGATCGAGAGCTGGCCGCCGGACATGTGCCGGAGCGCCGCCGCGTTGTTCACGATCTGGTCGAGCGCGAGCAGGCTGAAGTTGACCGTCATCACCTCGACGATCGGGCGGGCCCCGCCGAGGGCGGCCCCGATGCCGGCGCCGACGAAGGTCGACTCGGCGAGCGGCGTGTCGCGGACCCGCTCCGGTCCGAACTCCTCGAGCAGGCCGGCGCTGCACGCATAGGCGCCGCCGTAGCGGCCCACGTCCTCGCCCATCAGGAAGGCCCGCGGCTCGCGCCGGAGCGCCTCGCGCAGCCCGGCGCGGACCGCCTCGCGGTACGTCGCCATCCGCTTCACGTCACGGCACCTCCACGAGACGGCTCAGGGCCTCCTCCCGCCGGACGGGCCCCGCTCTGCTGCGCGTCTTCCTGCTCTGGCTTGGTGCCTCTCCGCATCACATCCAGGCTCCGCGAACCCGGGTCGAGCAACGAGCGTACCGGCGTCGAGACGCTCGGGGCTGGCCTGCTCGGCGCTCCGAGCTCGACGGCGGGGGCCGTGATCTCCTGGTGCGGTGGGCGGCCGGCCGTCAGCCGATGCGGGCCAGCGGCGCACGGGCTTGCCCCGCCGCATGCGTGCCGCCGGATGCGCGCCGGTGAGCGAGCGCAGCTGCCGGGGCATCTCTTGCCGGAGGTGACCCGTGTCCCGCCTGCACCCACCCGAGGCGGCTGGTATGCTCGCCCTCATGGCCCAAGCCTCCAACGCCACGGGCGCGATCGAGCTCGAGACGAAGACGTTCAGCGTGGCCAAGCTTCTCGACGCGATCCGCACGGGGCGTATGAGGATCCCGCGGTTTCAGCGCGGCTTTCGGTGGAGCGACGAAGATCGCCGGCTGCTCTTCGACAGCCTCCAGGCGGGCTACCCGATTGGCACACTCCTGCTCGCCCGTGGCGAGGCCCCGGCCGACCGGGTCACCCTCGGCGGGTACTCGATCGATGTGCCCGCCACATCCGACGCGCTGTGGGTCGTTGACGGGCAGCAGCGCCTGAGCACCCTGGCGACGGCGCTCCTCGAGGATCACTCGGGCGCCTACCGCTCCATCTACTTCGATCTTGAAGCGGAGCGCTTCGAGATCGGCGCCCGGCGCCGCGCTCCTCCGCCGCACTGGGTGCCCGTAAACATGCTATCGAGCTCGTCGATCCTCAACAAATGGCTCCGCGAACAAGCGATGTCGGACAGGATCTCGGACCGCGCTGACGAGATATCGAGGCGAATCCGCGAGTACACAATCCCTGCGTACCTCGTTCCGTACGACGGGCGCAATGACGCGCTGCTCAAGCAGATCTTCGCCCGCATCAATCGCCGCGGCAGGGCCCTCGAGAGCCACGAGGTCTTCCAGGCCCTGCACGCGAGCGTGCTCGGCGCGAAGGGCCCGATCGATCGTGTGCGCGACGACCTCGCGCAGCTCGGCTTCGGATCGATCGATCCGCGCCAGGTGGAGCGCGCGGCCTTGGCCGTCGCCGGCGGCGATCCGGGGGGCTCGCTCGAGAGGGACGTTCCCGAGGCGGATGTTCCGGCGCTGTTCGACCGGGTCTTGAAGAGCCTCGCCGCTGCCATCGACTTCCTCGCGAACGACGCCGGCGTGCTCCACATCGACCTGCTGCCGTACGGAGGGACCCTGCCGCTCTTGGCGCGGCTCTTTGCAGAGCACCCGGCGCCTCATGTTCGCAATCGTGATCTCCTCCGGCGCTGGTTCTGGCGCGGCACGCTCACCGGGCACCATCGCACCGACAACAAGACCGATCGGCCGAGGTGGAGAGCCATCGTCGCGGACGAGCACGCCTCGGTGCAGGCCCTCCTCAAGCTGCTCCCGCCGGTGACGGAAGACAGCCTGCCTGGTGCGCTGGCGCCGTTCCGGCGCGGGACGGCGCGGGTCGACGTCGAGCTGCTCGCGATGTTCGCGCTGGGGCCGCGGGTGCTGAGCGGCGACGACCGAGGCGTCGAGATCGCGATCCCGTCGCTGCTCGGCAACCCGGATTTCCCGTGGCCGGTCGCCGAGCCCGCGCCCAGCGTGGAGAAGACGAGCGCCCTTTTCCTGCTGCATGCCCCCATCGATCAGAGGGGTTTGCATGAAATCGATCCGTCTGACGAGCTCCTGTCGACGCACGCGATCGACCCCGCGGGGTTCCGGGCGCTCCTGGCCGGAGACGTCGCAGAATTTCAGCAGCGTCGCGCCAGCAGCTTGCTCCGGCACCTGCGCGCGTTCCTCAGGGAGCAGGCGGGTATCGGAGCGGCTGACCGCGACCGGCCGCCGCTCGACGCGTATTTCATGGACGGGGAGGCCTGATGCTCGACGTCTTTCTACATGATCGACGCGTCGGCACGCTGGTTCGCGAACCATCGACCCAGATCATCTCGCTCGTCCTCGACGATGCCTACATGGATGACGCGAACCGCCCTGTCCTCGGACAGCAATTCGAGGATCGCCGTGACCACCGCGTCTTCCGGCAAGCCGCACGCCCCGGCAGGCTCCCCACGTTCTTCGCGAACTTGCTGCCGGAGGGGGCCCTGCTGGCCATCGTGGCGTCGCGGCACCTGACGGACGACGAAGCCTCCACCCTGGCTCTGGTAGGCGAGGATCTCCCGGGAGCCGTCGTCGTCCGGCCCGCCGGAGCCGGATCGGCCAGGGCGACCGAAGGCGACCGGACCTTCGACGAGCCGCCCGTCGCCACCTCGTCCATCGGGCCCGACGGATTGCGCTTCTCGCTGGCGGGTGTACAGCTCAAGTTCTCGGCGGTCCGCGAGCCCAGCAGTCGATTCACGCTACCCTTTCGCGGTCAAGGGGGACGCTGGATCCTCAAATTCGGATCGCCCACCTACCCAGGGCTACCCGAGAACGAACACTGGACGATGCAATGGGCAGCCCGGTGCGGGCTTGTCGTCCCGCGCAACGAGCTCATCGAGGTCGCGTCCATCGGCGGCCTGGACCCCATGTTCGCCGACCTCGGCAGCTATGTTTTCGCGATCGAGCGCTATGACCGCCTCGGTGACGACCTCCGGATCCACCAGGAGGACTTCGCCCAGGTGCGCGGCATCCTCCCCGAGCAGAAGTATGGCGGAGCGAGCTACGAAGCGCTGGCCCGCTTCATCGGTGATCTCTGCGGGCAGGACGATCTGCTCGAGTTCGTGCGGCGCGTGGTGTTCACCATCGTGTCGGGCAACACCGACATGCACCTCAAGAACTGGTCGCTCGTCTATCCTGACCGGCGTGGCGCGCGGCTCGCTCCCGCCTACGATCTGGTGTTTGTGCGCCAATACCTCCCCACCGACCAGCTTGCGCTGCCGCTCGTGAAAGAGCGCGACCCGCTACGGATTGGCTGGGAACATTTCGCCCGTGCCGAGAAGTTCCTCGCGCGGTTCGGCCTCGACGTCCCGCTGGTGGCGACTGCCCGGGAGTTCCTTGCGCGCTGCATGGACGAGCTGCGGTCCCATCGCGACGAGCTAGAGGACCCCTACCGCAAGGACCTGGACGCGTACGTCGATGCGCTACCCCTCGTGCGCTCCAGTTGATCGAGCACGCCCTCCGCTGGCCGAGCGCGGCTCGGCCGCTGCCGCGCTTCCTCGCTCGTCAGCGCGCGGTGAGGTCCCGAGCCGCTCGAGCAGCTCCGCGAGGGACAGGTCCGCGAGCCCTTGCGCGTTCGCGTCCATGCGCCGGTGACATCCGTCTTCACTTCACGCCCTCACGGCACCTCCCGGGCGTGGACGAAGCGGGTCAGGTCCTCCACCGGCTCGAGCGGCGCCTCCTCCGCGGCCGTGACGGCCGCCGCGACCTCGGCCGCGACCTCGCCCTCGATCCGGGCGAGCGCGCCGTCGTCGACGAGCCCCTCGGCGCGCAGCCGCGCGACGAACAGGTCGATGGGGTCGCGCTTCCGCCAGGCGGCCACCTCGCTCCTGTCCCTGTATCGCTCGGCGTCGTACATCGAGTGCGCGCGGAAGCGGTACGTCAGGAGCTCGAGGAAGCGGGGGCCGGCCGCCTCCCTGACGGCCGAGGCCGCTCGACGCGTGGCCTGCTCCACCGCGAGCACATCCATGCCGTCGACCTGCTCGGCGAGCACGTGATGGGCCGCGGGAATGTCGGTGAGCCGCGGGTTCGCGGCGTGGCGCGCGAGCGCCGTCCCCATGGCGTACTGGTTGTTCTCGCAGAGGAAGAGCACCGGCAGGCTCCAGAGCGCGGCGAGGTTCAGCGACTCGTGGAACTCCCCCTCGTCGGTCGCGCCGTCGCCGAAGAACACCGCCGTGACCCGCCGCCGGCCGGCGAGCTTGTCCGCGAGCGCGAGCCCCACCGCGATGGGCAGGCCGCCGGCCACGATGGCGTAGCCGCCGTAGAAGCGCCGCTCCGCGCAGAACAGGTGCATCGACCCGCCGCGCCCGCGGGCGCAGCCGGTCGCCTTGCCGTACATCTCGGCCATCACCGCGGCGGGCGAGACCCCGCGCAGCAGCGCATGGCCGTGCTCGCGGTAGGCGGCGACCACGGCGTCGTCGTCCTCGAGCGCCCGCATCGCCCCGACCACGATCGCCTCCTCACCGATGTACAGGTGGAGGAAGCCGCGGATCTTCTGGAGCGTGTACAGCTCGGCGCAACGCTCCTCGAAGCGGCGGATGAGCACCATCCCCCGGAGGACGACGAGCGCCTCGGCAGGAGCGATCCCGGGCGGGCTCAAGGGCCTACTCGAACAACGCAGCTCCTTGATCGGCCCGGGCGCCTCCATCCAGCACACCTCCGCGACAAGGCGTGGCTCGGGCAACGATCGTACCGGCGCGCGAGTTGCGGCCCGTGAGGCCGCTCATGGGTCCTCCCGCTCGGGCGCCGGCTCGGCGCGGAGGGCTCGCGGCCGCGCTGGGCATGCGGCGCGGCGACGCTGTTCGTCACGAGGAAGCGGAGCACCGGGAGGGGCGCCACGGCGCACGGGCTCATCCTCGGGTGACCCGCGCGGCGACCCGGCCGAACCGGGTTACGGCGCGCGAGCACGGATCCTGCAACTCCCAGGTCTGCCACAGCCGCGCGAGCCCTCGGCGACAGCCGTGCGAGCCGATCATCGAGCATGAGCCGGGCTCAGGCTCGGGTGAAGGCGCACCACCGGCACGTCCACGCTCGTGAGGCTCTGCGCGTGCAGGACTACAGGAAAGACCGTTTGGAATGAAGGAGGTCCCCCATGACAGTGCTGTCCCGTTGGCGAGAGCCTCGTAGAATGGCGTCGATGATGCGCGCGCTCGACCCGGAGCGCATGATGCGCGAGATGTTCCAGTGGGATCCCTTTGCGGAGATGGATCCCTTCGCCCGGCTGCGCCAGCCGGAGGGCTGGTTCTCACCGGACATCGATCTCAGAGAGACGAAGGACCGCTTCGTGCTCCGGGCCGACCTGCCGGGCGTGAAGGAGAGTGACGTCGAGCTCTCGGTGAGCGGGCGTCAGCTGACGATCAGCGGCAAGCGCGAGGAGGAGCGGGAGGAGCGGGAAGGCGAGCGACTCTACACGTACGAGCGGGCGTACGGCAGCTTCAGCCGCTCGTTCGCGCTGCCCGAGGGCGCCGATCTCGACAAGATCCAGGCCGAGCTGAGGGACGGCGTGCTCGAGATCGTCGTACCCAAGGCAGCCGGGGTCCAGCCGAAGCAGATCCCGCTCCGCACCGCCAAGGAGCCGAGCGCCGGGGGGGCAGCCGAGGCGAAGAAGAACGAGGCCAAGAAGGCCGCCTGAGGCGGACGTGACGCGCGC
This sequence comes from Sorangium sp. So ce1153, assembly GCF_051521595.1. Lineage (NCBI taxonomy): Bacteria > Pseudomonadati > Myxococcota > Polyangiales > Polyangiaceae > Sorangium > Sorangium sp. So ce1153. The sequence goes on along the minus strand of NZ_CP150361.1, from coordinate 6,853,498 downwards.
CCAGGCCCGCCGCGCGGCACCGCGCGGCGGGCTCCGCCGGCACAAAGCAAAAGAGGCCGGGCTCATTCGAGCTCTCCGGCATGGGTGCGGGCGAAGGGGTCACCCCCGGTCGTAGCTCGTGGTCGATGTCCTGTCCGGGCAGCAGCGGCGGGGAGCGCAGAAGAGGATCTGAGGGACGGGTCGGGGGCGGGGAGGTCACGGTCGGCACGCGACCGGAGGAGGGGCTTCATGCTGTTTCGAGATCGCGTTGATGCAGGGCGCCGCCTGGCCTTCGCGCTGAGGCGTTATCGCGACGAGGCGCCCGTCGTCCTCGGGCTCCCGCGCGGCGGCGTCCCGGTCGCCTGCGAGGTCGCTCGGGCGCTCAAGGCGCCGCTCGACGTCTGGGTGGTGCGCAAGATCGGCGCTCCGGGGTATGAAGAGCTGGGCCTGGGCGCGATCTCGGAGGGGGGAGAGGTGTACCTCAACGAGGACGTGCTGGCGGAGCTCGGCGTCCCTCAGGAGGAGGTCGAGGAGATCGTGGACCGCAAGGCCGCCGAGGTCGAGGCCCGCGTGCAGCGCTTCCGGCGCGGTCGGCCGCCGCCCGACCTGGAGGGCCGCACCGCCATCGTCGTCGACGACGGCATCGCGACCGGCGGCACCGCGCGCGCCGCGCTCCGCGCCGTCCGGCGGCGCGGGCCGAGGCGCCTCGTCCTCGCGGTCCCGGTCGCGTCGGCGACGACGCTCGACGCGCTGCGCCCCGAGGTCGACGAGGTGGTCTGTCTCGACGCGGATCCTCACCTGCTCGCGATAGGCGCCTATTACCGGGACTTCAGCCAGACCACGGACGACGATGTCGTGGAGCTGCTCGAGCGGGCGCGCAGCGGCGGCGCGGGCGCGGAAGCCGAGGAACAGCCGGAGGGCCCGCCGGGAGACGAGCTCCCCGTCGCGATCGAGATCGACGACGGCGCGCGCCTGGAAGGCAGCCTGACGATCCCCGCCGGGGCGATGGGCCTGGTCCTGTTCGCCCACGGGAGCGGCAGCAGCCGGCATAGCCCGCGCAACCGGTTCGTCGCCGAGGTGCTCCAGAGCGCCGGGCTCGCCACGCTGCTCTTCGACCTCCTCACCGGCGAGGAAGAGGCGGCGGATGAGCGGACAGGCCACCTCCGGTTCGACGTCGAGCTCCTCGCAGGGCGGGTCCTGGGCGCGGCCCTGGCCACGCGCGAGGTGCCCGAGACGAGCGCGCTGCGGCTCGGCTACTTCGGCGCGAGCACCGGCGCCGCGGCCGCGCTGATCGCCGCGGCGGAGCGCCCGGACCTCGCGGACGCCGTGGTGTCGCGGGGCGGGCGCCCCGATCTCGCCGGCGCGCACCTCGCGCAGGTCCGCGCGCCCACGTTGCTCCTCGTCGGGAGCGAGGACACCGAGGTGCTCGCGCTCAACCGGCAGGCGCTCGAGCTCCTGCGCGGACCGCGACAGCTCGCGATCGTGGAGGGAGCGACGCACCTGTTCGAGGAGCCAGGGACGCTGGAAGAGGTCGCGCGCGCGGCCAGCGCGTGGCTCGTTCGCTACCTTTCGCCCCGGGAGCTCGAGGCGACCGCGTAGCTGCGCCCGGCCTCCTCGCCCGGCTACAGCTCGGGAGCGACCAGCGGGGCTCGGCGCGAAGGGAACATTCGGATGCGGCGGCGCGGCTCATCGCGGGAGCCGCTGGTCCGCGAGTTGCACCGACCGCGGAGCGAGATGCCGTTACCCAGGATCAGCGCCGCCGAGCTCATGACCGAGAACCCCGCCGAGCACGACGTAGTCGGTTGACGCGCCGACGCAGGATCACCCACCCTCCCCGCAGCGCCGTTGAAGCAGGCGATGTGCCACGAGGCTGGGCTGCCGCGCGGGAAGGAGGCCAAGGCGAAGGAGGCGAGAGGCGGGCGTGGGCATGCTGCCAGTCCTCGAGAACGAGCGTCCGATCGGGGTCATCACCGACCGCGACATCACCGTCCGGGCGACCGCCAACGGGCTCGACCCTCGATCCGGGCGAGCGGATGGTCGGCGTCATCACGCGCGACGATCTCGCGAGCCTGCCGCGCGAGGAGCGAGCCGAGCCGGTCACGGGCGAGTGACCCCGTGGAGGAGAGGAACCATGGCCAAGCTTCATTTCGAGCTCGACGAGCGCGAAGCGAAAGACATGAGTACAGCCCTGTCGATCCGGCTCGTGGGAATGCGAGAAGAGCTGGTCCGCACCGACGATCGAGAATACCGGGCGGACATGAAGGCGGCGATCGAGCGGCTCGAAGTGGTGCTCCGGCGCATCGATGCGATCCTGGCCGGGCTGACGCCGGCGACATAGGAACCTCGTTGGCCCGCCGCGCCGGAGCCTCAAGCGACGCGCTCACGTGGTCATCATGCATTGCGGCGTGGAGCGTCGGACGAGGGGGCGCCCGCGCATGCTCCGCCGCAAGCGCTACACGCTGGGCACGACGCTGCGCCCGCGCGTCAAGATGAGCCGGTTCCTCACGCACATGCGCCGCCTCCGCGAGCCGGCCGAGCCGGGGGCGCGGTTCCTCGAACGCGTGCGGCTCCTGGGCAGCAAGCTCGGTCCCCCTCGAAGCGGATCGGCGCGGTGAGCAAGGCGCGGAAGGCCTTGTACCCGACCACGCCCGCCCGGAAGGCGTGCAGGAAGACGTGATGGCGCCCGTCGGCGCCGATGGCCACGGAGGGGTGCCCTGGCCCCCACCATTCGGCGCTGGAACTGAGGAGCACCTCCGACGACTTGCGGTACGGGCCCGTGGGCGCGTCCGCCACGGCCGCGCCGATGCCGTAATGGGCGGTCGAGAAGTCGTTGCCGGCGTAGAGCAGGTAATACCGCCCGCCCTCCTGGGTGATCCAGACGCCCTCGATGAGGTGCGCCTCCCAGGGCTGGTCGTTCTCGAGGATGACGGCGGGCTCCCCCTCCAGCCTGCGGCCGTCCGCCGACAGCCGCTGGGCGTGGATGCGCGTCCTGAGCGCCCGCGAGATCGCGGCGATGTCCGCCGCCTCCGCGCCGATCGCCCGCGCCCCGAGGCCCGAAAGTCGCGCCGCGAACCCGGTGAAGTCCGCGGTCGCCGCCTCGATCAGCGGCTGCAGCACGAAGAACTGCTCCATGGGCTCGAGCGTCTCCACCCACGGCCACAACGTCAGCGCCAGGACCGCGGTGCGCTGGTCCTCGCGGGCAGCGAAGAGCTCGCTCACCCGGGCGGGCTCGCGGTGGAGGAAGGCCGCCAGCCTGCCGGGCCACACGCCGTTGTCGTCCTTCTTCCAGATCAGCCAGGGCGCGCCGCAAGCGTCCACGAGGATGTGCGCGTCGATCACGTCGCCGGTGACGATCGGGGCTTCGTCCGCCTTGAACGGGCCATCCGGGCTCCCAGACCGGGCGAGGCCGATCGCCAGCGAGCGGTCCTGCGCGCGGGCCGTGAAGCAGACCCAGTACTCGTCGCCGACCCGGTGCATCTCCGGCGCCCAGAAGTCCGCCCGGTTCAGGCCGGTCAGCGCCCACGCCGGCGTCTGCCCCTCCGGGAAGACGAAGCCGGTGAGCTGCCAGGTGGTCAGGTCGCTGGAGGCGAGGATGGGGAAGGCGTTCGGCGCGTCGTTCGAGGTCACCAGCAAGCGCCATTCGCGCTCGCCCACGCGCACCACGCAGGGGTCGCCATAGCCGTAGAGGATCTCCGGCGCGACCGCCTCGGTCAGCAGCGGCCGCAGCGGCGGTCCGCCCTTCCGTGGCGGCGGCGGGGTGCGGGCGAGCGGCACGCGGGTCCCGAGATCCCGCGCCAGCGCCTCGAACAGGTCGAGGTAATCCGGCTGCTCCGCCCGGGCGAGCTCGTAGCTCAGGGCGTCACGCCCCGGCTCGGTCACCCGGAAGCGGCGCGGCCCCCGGCGGTCGATCACGACCTCGAAGGCGAACGGCGCGCCGGGCGGCGTTTCCAGGCGCAAGGGCATGGTTTCGGCGTTCATGGGATGGGCTCCTCCGTGACTGCACGCGATGCCATGACTCTGGACGACGCGCGTGCCGCGCATCAGGGATCCCGGGCGAGAATTTCGAAACGCGCAGCGAACAGCTCGTATCGCGTGTCAGAAACCCCGCCACCGCGCTCACGCGAAGCTGCGCCGCATCAGCGCGCGTTTGACCGCCTCGACGATGGCGAGGTAGGTCAGCGTCGCGCCCGTGAGGAACAGGAAGAACCCGGGCGGCAGCGGCACGAAGCCGAGCAGCGCGGCGAAGGGGCTGTACGGCAGCGCGAGGGCCGCGGCCACGACGCCGAGCGTGGTCGCCGCGAGCGCGCGGCTCGGAGCGCTCCTGAAGGAGCTGCCCATCGTGCGGATCACGAAGATCACCAGCGTCTGCGTGGCCAGCGACTCGACGAACCATCCGGTGCGAAAGAGCGGGGCCGGCGCGTGGAACACGCGGAGCAGCGCGTAGAAGGTGAGGAAATCGTACGCCGAGCTGATCGGCCCGATGACCACCATGAAGCGGCGGATCAGCGCGATGTCCCACCGCCGCGGCTTCCTCACGAAGCCCGCGTCGACGCTGTCCGTGGGGATCGTGATCTGCGCGAGATCGTAGAGGAAATTGTTCAACAGGATCTGCGCGGGGAGCATCGGCAGGAAGGGGAGGAGCATCGACGCCCCGGCCATGCTGAACATGTTGCCGAAGTTCGAGCTCGTCCCCATGAGCAGGTACTTCATCACGTTGCCGAAGGCCTTCCGCCCCTCGAGGATGCCGGAGCGCAGCACGTCGAGGCTGCGATCGAGCAGCACGATCTCCGCGGCGTCCCTGGCCACATCGACGGCGCCGGCAACGGAGATCCCGACGTCGGCGGCGTGCAGCGACGGCGCGTCGTTGATGCCGTCGCCGATGTAGCCGACCACGTGGCCGCGAGCCTTGAGCGCGCGGATGACGCGGTTCTTCTGCGCCGGCGAGACCCGCGCGAAGACACGCGTGCGCTCGGCCAGGTGGGAGAGCGTCGGATCGTCGAGGCGGTCGAGCGCGGCGCCGAGGACGATCTCGCCTGGATCGAGGCGGACCTGCTTGCAGACATGGGCGGCGACGAGCTCGCTGTCGCCCGTCAGGATCTTCACCTCGACCCCCTCCTCGCGGAGCGCCTCCACGGCCTGGGCGGCGTCGGGGAGCGGCGGATCGACGAACGCGAGCAGCCCCGCGAGCGTGAGGTCGACCTCGTCGTCGCGCCGGTACGCCGGCCTCACCGGCGCGCGGCGGTAGGCGACCGCGAGCACCCGGTAGCCCTGCTGGCCGAACGCATGCGCCGCCGCCTCGCACCGCGCCCGGGCGGCCTCGTCGAGCGTCCGCACCTCGCCGCCGGCCTCGTACGAGGTCGCGACCGCGAAGACGCCCTCGGGCGCGCCCTTGGTCACGAGCAGCCGCTCGCCGTCGCGCTCGGCGACCACGCTCACGCGGCGCCGCTCGAAGTCGAACGGCAGCTCGTCGAGCTTGCGGAAGCCGTTGATGTCGGGGTGCTCGTGGCGCAGCACCGCCGCGTCGAGCGGGCTCACCGCGGACCTGCGGAGCACGGCCGCGTCGACCGGGTTGTCCACGCCGCTCTCGAAGTAGCTGTTGACGTAGGCGAGGAGGAACGGCCGCTCCGAGGGCTCGCCGAGCGGGTCCACGTGGGCCTCGAGCTCCATCTCGCCGGTGGTGAGCGTCCCCGTCTTGTCGCTGCAGAGCACGTCGATGCTGCCGAAGTTCTGGATGGCCGAGAGGTTCGTGACGATCACCCGCTCGCGCGCGAGCCGCACCGCGCCCTGGGCGAGCGTGACGGTGGTGATCATCGGCAGGAACTCGGGCGTGAGCCCCACGGCCAGGGCCACGGCGAAGAGGAGCGACTCGAGCGGATCGCGCCGGAACACGGCGGCGAACGCGAGGACGAAGAGCACGAGGAAGAGCACGAGCCGGAGGATGAAGGCCCCGAACCGCGCGACGCCCCGCTCGAACTCGGTCTGCGGCGGGCGGGCCGCGAGGGCGCGGGCGATGTCGCCGAAGGCCGTGGCAGCGCCGGTCGCGAACACGACCGCGGTCGCGGCGCCGCTCACCACCGACGACCCGAGGAAAACCGCGTGGGTCATGTCGACCGGGCTCCTCGCCGCCGAGGGCCCCGGGTCGGGGTTCTTCTCGGCGGGCAGCGACTCGCCGGTGAGCGCGGCCTCGTGCACGTGCAGGTCCTTGCCCTCGAGCAGGCGAGCATCGGCCGGGACCAGGTCGCCCGCGGCGAGCCGGATGACGTCGCCCGGCACCAGCTCGCGCCGCGGGATCTCGCGGAACACCCCGTCGCGCAGCGTCGTCGCGGTGGGCGCGACCTGGGTGCGGAGCCGCTCGACCGCGCGGTGGGAGCGCCGCGTCTGCACCGACTCGACCGCGACGCTCAGCGCCACGATGACCACGACGACCGCCGCGTTCATCAGGTCGCCGAGGGCCGCCGACACCGCGCTGGCGAGCAGGAGGATGCTCACGAGCGGGTTCGCGAAGCGGCGCAACACCTGGACGACGGCCGCCTCGCGCCTCGTCGTGGCCGCGGGCTCGTTGGGCCCGAACCGCACGAGTCGCTGCCGCGCCTCCTCGCTCGTCAGCCCGCGCGGTGAGGTCCCGAGCCGCGCGAGCAACTCCGCGAGGGACAGGCCCGAGAGCGCTGGCGCGTTCGCCTCCATGCCTCCATCCAGCACGCCTCCGCGGTCGGGCTTCACTCGGGCAACGATCGTACCGGCGCGGGCGAGCCGCGCCGCACGCGCACATGGGAACGCTCGCCTCGCTCCATTTTACGTAGTCGACCGTTTTGGCAGGTCTCCGCGGCCGCCCGGAGGGGCCGACGGACAAGCCCAGCTTTTGCTAGGGGTGAGTTCGATGGCGATGGCATGTGCTGGCGCCACCTCGAGGAAGTCCGCCGTGTGCACCTGGAGGACAAACGAGGATTGTGGTGGAAGTGAGGTTTTGCCATGGCAGAGTGTGAGCGAGAGACAGAGAGGGATCCGGACGATCGGCCCAGCCTCGTCCTGCGCGCGTTCGAGCACGACGGACGCTACGTGCTGGGTTTTCCCGTGCATGTGGCGCTCACGCTGTGCGCCGACCCCCCCAGTACATGTGTGAGAGGGCTGCCGCTCGCGAGCTGGGCCGGCAACGCTGGCGCGATCGGCATGCGCCTCGTCGACCTGGCGACAGGCAACGTGGTGGTGAGCAAGGAGCCCTTTCCCGTGGTGCTCCCCGAGCTCGGCACGTCGACCTTCACCCTCTCGCCGGGCGCGTGCCGGCGCATGCTCGTGGATGTCTCGCGCTTCCTGCCGGCCGACCTTGCGCCGGGGCGTTACGATCTCGTGGTCCTTTACGGCGCCCCGTCCGGGGTCATCGAGAGCCCGGTCGCGCGGATCGAGCTCGCGGCTCCGAGCGCCGCGGAGCGGGAGGAGCTCGACCGGCTCGAGCCCGAGCTCGCGCGCGTCGGCTCCTGGGGCCGCTGGACCAACCTGACGCCCCGCGATGGCGAGCGGATCGAGCCGCCCCGCGGCGCTCTCGACCCGCTGCGCTTCAACCGCGTGCTGCGGTATCTCATGTTCGGGCCGGAGAGGCTCTCGGACGTGGACCCAGCGCTGATCGAGGTGCTGCACGGCGTCTATGAGCCGGAGTCCCACGCGCTCCTTGCCGAGCTCTACGCGGCCCGGGGCGACGCGGCCCGCCTCGCCGAGCAGGCGGCGATCATCCGGACCAGCTACCCAGGGCTCGCGTGGTGGATCGACCAGATCGAGGCCGGGCGCAGCGCGATCGCCGCTGCGCGAGGTAGGTAGGAGATCGACATGAGAGCAAAGAGCCCGCAAAGATGGATCCATCAGGACCTCGAGCGCGCCAGGGAGCTCCTGCTGAAGAACGTGTCGCCTCCGGGAGCCATCCCCGGAGCCATCGTGGCTTCCCCATCTCGATCGAACCCGGATTACTACTTCCATTGGGTTCGAGACGCAGGCATCGTGGTAAAGGCCATCCTCTCCCTGTACCAGTCGGCGGCGCAGCCCGCGGCTCGGAGGCGGTATTTGAGCCTGATGATCGACTTTCTGGACTTTTCCAGGCACATTCAGCGGACTGCCGCCCGCAGCCCTGCCGGGCTGGGTGAGCCGAAGTTCACGATCGACGGAGAGCCCTACTCGGGGCCATGGGGACGTCCGCAGCACGACGGACCTGCCATTCGAGCCATCGAGCTCACCCGTCTGGCCTTCGTCCTTCTGGACGAGGGCAAACGGGAGCTGGTACGTGAGAAGCTCTATGATGCGAAGCTGCCGACCGACTCGGTGATCAAGACGGACCTGGAATACGTCTCGCACCACTGGCGCGAGCCCTGCTTCGATCCCTGGGAAGAGGTGTGGGGACACCATTTCTTCACGCGACTCCTGGAGCGAACGGCGCTGGTCGAGGGAGCCGCGCTCGCGGCGAGGCTCGAGGATGCTGGAGCGGCCCGCTGGTACCTCGAGCAGTCGCGAGCGCTGGGTGATGAATTGCTCTTGCACTGGGATCCCGGGCGCAATCACCTCGTCGCGACGCGTGATCAAGATGGATGGCCGAGCCCTCGCAGCGGCCTGGACAGCTCGGTCATCGTCGCGACGTTGGGCGGATATGCCACTGAAAAAGATCTCCCCCTCGAAGGGGTCTCTCCTTATCCAGTGGACCAGGAGCAGGTGCTCGCGACGGCCGCAGCGGTGGAGCGCGCCTTCGAGGCCATGTACCTGATCAACGACCCGTCCATGCCGATCGCGGGGATCGCCATCGGCCGCTATCCTGAAGACCGCTACGATGGATATCGCACGGATTCGCTCGGCAATCCGTGGCCAAGTCTCACGATCGCCTTCGCGTCGTATTACTACAAGCTGGCCGAACGCTACCTGAGGCAGGAGAGGGCCGTCCTCACCTCCACGAACCTGCCGTTCTTCCAGAGGCTGCCGCTGGAAGACGCGCGCTTCCGCCCAGGCGAGGAGCTCCTCCGTGGCGACCCGCGCTTCGGCGACGTCGTCGATGCGCTCCGGCGCAAAGGAGATGCGTTCCTGGAACGAGTGCATCAGCACATCAATCCCGATGGATCGCTGTCAGAACAAATGAATCGATACACCGGTTGTCAGCAAGGAGCTCCCGATCTGAGCATGAACTATGCTGCCTACATTCTCGCAGCTGAAATGGGCGGGCATCGGCCGTCTTCTCGCTGATCCTCGAAGAGAGTCGGTCGTCGCCGTCGCGCGGATCAGGAGGTGGAGTTCGTGCCTCCCGCCGTTCATTCGAGCGGGGGCGCGGCCGCCCGTTCCGTGCCTCACTTTAGAAGGAGATGATCGAGCGACTCGACATCGTGCTCCGGCGCCTGGATGCGATCGTGGCCGGGCTGACGCCGGCAGCGTCGCGCTTCGTCGAAGAGCAGGCTGACCTGAAGGACGTTCCGGGTGCTGGGGCTGCTGACGCGATGAGTACGGCCGTCGCGGTCGGCACGCTTCGTGGTTCACCGGCGGCATGCGAGAGCCCGCGGCGCAGCAGGGGGACGGACGCGGCGAGGAGCACCTCTTCACCGTACGGGTCGCCCTGATCGCGTCCGTCGCCGCGCTGGGCGGCTTCCTGTTCGGGTTCGACACCGCCGTGATCAACGGCGCCGTCGGCGCGCTGGAGAGGATGTTCACAGCGCGCGCGGTCACGGTGGGCCTGTCCGTGTCCTCGGCGCTGCTCGGCGCGGCCGCCGGCGCGTTGCTCGCAGGCAGGCTGGCCGACCGCCACGGCCGGACGCGGACGATGCTGGTGACCTCTCTGCTCTTCGTCGTCAGCGCGGCGGGCTCGGGGGCGGCGGTCTCGCCCTGGGACTTCAGCGCGTGGAGGGTGCTCGGCGGCGTCGCCGTCGGCGCGGCCAGCGTCGTCGCGCCCGCGTACATCGCGGAGATCGCGCCGGCTCACCTGCGCGGCCGCCTCGGATCGCTCCAGCAGCTCGCGATCGTGCTCGGCATCTTCGTCGCCCTGCTGGGCGATTACGCCATCGTGACGTACGCGGGCTCGGCGGCGAGCCCGTTCTGGCTCGGGGCCAGCGCCTGGCGATGGATGTTCTGGAGCGCCATCCCACCGGCGCTCCTCTACGGGATGGGCGCGCTGCTGATCCCCGAGTCCCCGCGCCACCTCGTGGCGAGGGGGCGCGTGGCCGAGGCGCTCGTCGTGCTCCGTCGGCTCCTCGGCGCGGCCGCAGAGGCGAAGCTCGTCGAGATCCAGAGGACGCTCTCGTCCGAGCGCCGGCCCAGGCTCGCGGACCTGCGCGGGCGCGCTGGGCTGCGCCGCATCGTCTGGATCGGCATCGGCCTCTCGGCATTCCAGCAGCTCGTGGGCATCAACGTCATCTTCTATTACTCGAGCGTCCTCTGGCAGGCGGTCGGGTTCTCCGAGCGGAGCTCCCTCGCCATCACGGTCATCACCGGCGTCACCAACATCGTGACCACCCTCGTCGCCATCGCGACCGTCGACCGCGTCGGGCGAAGGCCGCTGCTGATCGCGGGCTCCATCGGCATGGCGCTGACGCTCGGCGCCATGGCGGCCGTGTTCGGCGCCGCGGGCGAGGACGCCGCGGGCAACCCCGTCCTGAGGGGCGCCGCCGGCCCCGTCGCGCTCGTCGCGGCCAACCTCTATGTCTTCTGCTTCGGGGCGTCCTGGGGTCCGGTGACCTGGGTGCTGCTCGGCGAGATGTTCGACAACCGCATCCGCGCCCTCGCCCTCTCGGTCGCGGCGGCCGCGCAATGGCTGGCGAACTTCCTCGTGACCGCGACCTTCCCCGCGCTCAAGGAGGCCGGCCTGGGCGTCGCCTATGGGCTCTACACCGCCGCCGCGGCGGCCTCGCTGGCGTTCGTCGTCGCCTTCATCCCCGAGACGAAGGGCAAGGAGCTCGAGGAGATGTGATGTGCGCCGGCGACGCGCGGGCTATCGCCACGAGCGCGCCTCGAGCGGCACCCACTTCCCGAACGCGTCGAGGCCCGTGTGCTTCACGTAGGCCACATAGCCGAACAGCGCGAACAGCGCCGCCGAGGCCGCGAGCAGCGCGCCTGCTGCGCGCCTCGCCAGCGCGGACCTGTCCATCGCCGGAGCGAGCAGCAGCCCGAGGCCGCTCGCGCCGTACATCGCCGCGGCGAGCGCCGGGTTTTGCGTCATCCCGTGGCGCGCGATGGCCAGCGCGAGCACCAGGTTGGTGACGCCCCCGAAGGCCCCGAGCAGGAGCAGGGGGCCCAGACGCTCGCCCAGCCACAGCGCCGGTGCCCCGACCACGAGCAATGTCCCGAAATAGGCGAGCGGCTCTCCGAAGACGATGTTGTACCCGCCCGGGATGGGCCATGTCAGCACGATGTGGAGGCCCGTGATGAGCAGGAGGAGCCCGGACGCCCCGAACGCCCAGGCGAAGCTGCGGCGGCGAGGCTGCGCGTCCCCGGCGGCGGGCGTGCCGAGGAGGTAAAAGGCCCCGAGCGCCAGCGCCGCCGCCGCCGTGACGAGCGCAAGCGTGAGATAGTTGATGTACATGGATTCCTCACCGTCGCGCGAGCCGGTCGCCGCCGAGCCAGCGCCCGACGCTGCCGAGCCGCGCCGGAGAACGTAGGGCCGGCGTATGCGTGCCGGCAGCGCGGCGACGCCCGCGGAGATGCGACGTACGGCAGCCAGGCGTGCGCACGTCCGCGTCCAGCCGGCCAGGGCCTTCTGCGCGCTCCGGCTCCTCCTGTGGCGCGGGCTCTCGCCCGCGGCGCCGAGGTGTTACCAGGGCTCCCTGTCTGAAGACCGGGCGCGCTGCGGCAGCGGCAGCGTGAACTGGAAGCTCGTCTTCCCGGGCGCGCTCTCGACCCAGACCCGCCCTCCGTGGGCCTCGACGAGCCCTCGCACGATGTAGAGCCCGAGCCCCAGCCCGGCGGCGCCTCCTGCCTTCGCCTCGCGGGTCCGGTAGTAGCGGGCGAAGAGCCTCGGCAGCTCCTCCGGCGCGATGCCCTTCCCCTCGTTCTGGACCGCCACGAGCACCTCGCCGCCCCGCCGCTCCACCGCGACCCGGATCGGCGTCCCGGGCGCGCCGTACTTGGCCGCGTTGGACAGCAGGTTGGTGAGCACCTGCTCCAGGCGCCCGGGATCGGCCAGGAGCGGCGGGATCCCGTCCAGCACCTCGACGTCGACCCCGTGTCCCTTCGTCGCGTCCGCCGTCCGCTCCACCGTCGCCCGGATGAGCGCCGGGAGATCGACCTCCGCGGGCCTGAGATCCAGCCGGTGCGACTCGAGGCGGGAGACGTCGAGCAGATCGCTTATCATCCGGTTGAGCTGCATCGCGCTGGCCACGATGTGCCGCGCCTTGTCGCTGGACTGCGGCTGCTTTGCGAGCAGGGAGGCCTTGAGGACGATGTTGGTGATCGGCTGACGCAGGTCATGGGCGATGATGGTGGTCCATTCCTCGCGCATTCGCTCGAGCTCCTTCAACGGGCTGATGTCCTCGCCGGCCACGACCGCCCCGGTGATCTTTCCCGCGCCGTCGCGGAGCGGCGCGGCGGCGACGAGGAAGGTCCGGCACGAGCCGTCCGCCTCGGCGATCACGATCTCCTCGCCGGGGACCGTCTCGCCTCGCATCGCCCGGCTCGAGGGCAGCTCGTCGAGCGTCATGGGGGTGCCGTCCGGGCGGCGCATGCGACCGACGTACTGACTCCGCGCCGCGGCGCCCCCGGTGATCTCGACGCCGTGCGGATTGGCGATCACGAGCTCCTCGCCGTCCCGCTCGATGAGCAGGAGCGGGACGGGAGCGCTGTCGAAGATCGTTTGCAGCGTCCTCCGCTCGGCATCCAGCTGCGCGAGCAGGCGCTCCCGCTCCTCCTCCGCCTGCTTGCGCTCGGTCACGTCCTCCACCTGGGCGATGTAGTGAATGGGCTCGCCTCTCTCGCCGCGCACCACGGACACGTGCAGGATGACGGCGATGACCGCGCCGTCCTTGCGGATGTAGCGTTTGGCGAGCTGATAGCGCTGGATCTCGCCGCGGCGCAGCTGCTCGACCAGGCCCACGTCGGTGTCCAGGTCGTCGGGATGGGTGATGTCCTGGAACCGGCGCTCCGAGAGCTCTTCGGCCGAGTAGCCCACGATCTCGCAATAGACATGGTTGACGCGGATGAAGCGCCCGTCGAGCCCGATGATGGCCTTGCCGATGGGCGCGTTCTCGAAGCTGAGCCGGAAGCGCTCCTCGCTCTCGCGGAGCGCCTTCTCCGCCTGCTTGCGCTCGTTGGTGTCGTCGTCACCGGCATGGACGCCGGGGTCGGCGTGCTCCGCCCCGGCGACGGCGCGCGCCCGGTCCGCCATGGGCTGGAGCGCCACGGGTCGATCGAGGCTGTCGCCGCCGTCGGCAGTCGACCGCCGGACCGGCTCGATCTGGGCATTGACGCGCGCGTTTTCCTGGCGCGCGAGGGCGCTGTCCAGGCCCATCGCGAAGATCGCGGCGAGCGCGCCGAGGTCGACACCGGCATCGGGGTGAGGGTGGGGTAGATACCAGGACAGGACGCCGAGGCAGCGACCTCGGGCGCAGAGCGGCATCGAGACGACGCTCTGCGCGTCTACCCGCGCGCAGACCTCGCGTGTCAGGCACGAGCCCGGCTCGACCGAGCGCGCGTCGCTCATCACCTGAACTCGGCCCGTGCTCGCCGCCCGGGCGTCGAGCAGCGGCGCGTCGAGCGCCACCCGCGCGAGGCCGAGACGGACGTCGGCCGGCAGGTGGCGGTGGGAATGAAGCCCGAGCTCGGCGGTGCGATCGGAGGCCAGGAGCAGGTAGGCAGCGCGTGCGCCGAGCTCCACGACCTGATCGAGCAGGAGACCGGCGAGCTCGTCCAGATCGGTCGTGCGCGCGACTCCGAGCGCAGCGCGCGCAATGAGCTCGGCCGGCGCCGCGCCAGCCTCGTGGTGCCCACATCGACAGGGGGATGCCATGCTGGCGACCTCCTCTTCGCGGCTGCTCGACGCCTCGACTTCTTCTGTCCACACCATGGCCCCCCGCCTCGATCGGCCGATTGTCGCACGAGAGCCACGTCGCCTGAAGCTTCAACGCGGCCAGGTCCATGGGATGACTTCCCGCGATGCCGAGCTGTTCATGCTCTGTTCATGCCGGCCGGTGCGGGAGGCCCGGTGCACCGCTGTGCGCAGCGCGCCTCGCCCGCTGTGGTCACCGCGTGTTCACCCCACGTTCAGGGGGGCAGCCCGCTGCCGCGCAGCGGACCGAGGCTTGCTACCTGCTGGCCGAGGCCCGCGGAAGTGAGTCGCTCGTCTCCTCGTGCCGCCGCGGCCGGTCCTGTCGGCGCGGCCGGACAGGCAAAGCCGCTCCACGAAACCGGCGCGCAATCATGCGTTCATCCCGCGGAGCTCGCCGCGCTCTCCGTCGCGGGGCGAATCCAGGCATTGCGGTCCGCTCCGAACGGCCTGACCGAAGCCGAAGCGGCGAGGAGGCGGCTCGCCCACGGCGACAACGAGCCTGCGCCGCCCAGGCGGTCACGTCCGCTCCGGATCCTGCTCGCGCAGCTCACGCACACGCTCGCGCTGCTGCTCTGGCTCGGCGCCGGGCTGGCCTTCGCCGCGGGGGCCCCGGAGCTCGGGTTCGCCATCATCGCGGTCGTGGTGCTCAATGGCGTGTTCGCGTTCCTCCAGGAGCACCGCGCCGAGCAGGTCGTGAGCAGCCTGATGCGCCGTGTCGCCGTGCGCGCCCGCGTCGTACGGGCGAGCGTCGAGCGGCGTGTGCCCGCGCGCGAGCTCGTACCGGGCGATGTGGTCCGGCTGGCGGCAGGGGAGATCGTCCCCGCCGACTGCATCTTGCTCGGCGCAGACAGCTTCTCGATCGACCTCTCGATGCTGACGGGCGAGACGGCCCCGGTCGATCGCGACGCGGCGCCGGTCGCCCCGCCGGGCCGAGGCGCAGAGGAGCTCGCGCTCCCGAGCCTGCTGCCGAGCGGCGCGTCCGTGGTGACCGGCGCGGGCGAGGCGCTCGTCTTCGCGACGGGCGCGGAGAGCGCCGCGGGCAAGATCGCCCTGCTCCTCGAGCAGGGCGGGCGCGAGGGCTCGCTGCTCGAGCGCCAGGTCGCGCAGCTCTCGCGCGTCACCGCGGTGATCGCGGTGATCGCCGGCGCGGCCACGCTGGTGCTCGCGCAGGCGTTCCACCGCGTCGGCCCGCTCGGCGCGCTCACGTTCGCGATCGGCGTGATCGTGGCGCTCGTCCCCGAGGGGCTGCTCCCGACGCTCAGCGTGTCGCTCGCGATCGGCGCGCAGCGCATGGCCGCGCGCGGCGCCCCGGTGCGGCGCCTGTCCGCGGTCGAGGTGGTCGGGTCGGTGACGACCATCTGCACGGACAAGACGGGGACCCTCACGCAGAACGCGCTCTCGGTGCGCGGCTTCACCCCCGCGCGGGGCGCGCCGCCGGACGCGGAGCGGGCGGCGCGGCTCGCGGCCGCGCTGTGCAGCAACGCGCGCCCGGCGCCGGCGGGGGGCGATTGCGAGGGCGATCCGGTGGACGTGGCCCTCGCGCGCTGGGCCGCGGCCGGCGGGGTGGACCTGGCCGAGGCGCGCGCCCGGTGGCCGCGGATCGCCGACACAGCGTTCGACGCGCGCCGGCGCTACATGGCGGTGACGTGCGCGGAGGGCGGCGCCACGCGGGACTTCGTGAAGGGGGCGCCCGAGGCGGTCGTGGCGCTGACCGGCGCGCCGGCGCCCGCGGGCCTCGACGAGGCGGTGGTGAGCGCGGCCGAGCGCGGCGAGCGCGTCCTCCTGCTCGCCGTGAGGGAGGCTGGCGGCCCGCTCAAGTGCCTGGGCCTGGTCTGCATGCACGACCCGACGCGGCCGGAGGTCCCGGAGGCGATCGCCGCCTGCAGGCGCGCCGGCGTGCGGGTCGTGATCCTGACCGGCGATCACCCCGCGACCGCGCGATCCGTGGCCGCCGCCATCGGGCTGGACGCGGCCGACCGCCTGGCCGAAGGGCCCGAGATCGACGCGATGGACGACCGGGAACTGCTGGAGCTGCTCCAGGCGGGCGCGACCCTCGCGCGGACGACGCCGGAGCAGAAGCTGCGGGTCGTGCAGGTGCTGCGGCGGTCCGGCGAGGTGGTCGTGGTGACCGGCGACGGCGTGAACGACGCCCCCGCGCTCCGCGCCGCCGACGTGGGCGTGGCGATGGGGCTGCGCGGCACCGAGGTGGCGAAGCAGGCGGCGGACATCATCCTTTCCGACGACAACTTCGCCACGATCGTGGCGGCCATCGAGGAAGGCCGGGCCATCAAGCAGAACATCCGCCGCTTCGTGAGTTATGTATTCACGAGCAACGTCGCGGAGCTCGTCCCGTTCCTTCTCTACATCTTCTTTCCGATCCCTCTCCCGCTCGCGATCGTGCAGGTGCTCGCGATCGACCTGGGGACCGACGTGCTCCCCGCGCTGGCGCTCGGCGTGGAGGCGGCGTCGCCCGCGACGCTGCGCGTGCCTCCGGAGCCGCCCCGAAAACCGATCCTCACCCGCGAGCTCGGGCTCAGGACCTTTTTCCTCTACGGAGCCGTCGAGGCGCTGCTCGGCGTCCTTGCGTACCTCGGCTTCCACTGGGCGCACGGCTGGAGGCCGTTCGACTCCCTTGAGCCCTTCCGTGCGCTGGAGCGGGAGGCGGCGACGATGACCTTCGTCGGGATCGTCTCGGGTCAGATCGGGTGTCTGTTCGCGCAGCGTGACGGGCCTCTGCGGAAGCGGCTCGCGTTCTGGTCGAACCCCTGGGTGGCCGCGGGGCTAGCGCTCGAGGTCGCGCTGGCGATCGCGCTGCTCTATGTGCCCGGGCTGAGCGGGCTCTTCGCGATGGCCCCGGTGGGACCCGTGTGGCTCCTGTGGCTGCCCGGGGGCGCCGCGGCCATGGTCCTCGTCGATGCGCTGCGGCGAGCCGCGCTGGCGCGCGGGAGCCGTCGGAAGCCGCCGCTTCCGGCTGGGTTTGGTGGCGTCTGACCACCGCTCGCAACGATGAGCGACCTCACACCGGCTCCGGTGTGTTTCGGGCCGGGTCCGCCGTCGGCTGCTCGTGAGGTCTGCCGATTGTCCTCAGCAGCGACGCCGCTGCCCTCCTCGCGAACCGGAAGCGGGCCTTCACGGCGGCTGTCACCCGTATCTCTTCGGGCTCGATCGGGAACGTGGTCGCAGCCGAGCCGAGCGCATCGGCCGCCGTCTTGAAGGCGCGCTCGTCCCTCTCCTCACCCGCGGTCGACACCGATCGCCACCCGACGAGCTTGATCCCGGCCGCTTCGGCGATGGCGCCGGCGCTCTTCTCGGCGTCCTCGATCGACGCCTTGAGCGCCGCGCGGTAAGCCTCCTGCGGCGCGCTCAGGAAGAAGCGGATACCGCCGGTCTGGTTGGCGCCCGCGGAGAGCGCCGCTTCGAGGATCCGCGAGCTCTCGGCGCGGAGGGCGTCGATCGAGACCCCCTTGAGGACCACCGAGATCCAGCTCGTCGCCTCGTATCCGATGATCCGCGGCGGCGCGGTGCTCCCCGGCTCACTTTCGCGTTCCGAGATCGGGCTCACCGAGATGTTCACGTTCCGGACCCGGAGCGACGGGATCTGGAGCCTCTCCAGCGCCCCGATGATCGATCTCGTCGTGGCCGCGGCCTCGTCGCGGGCGGCCTTGAGATCCTCGCCGCGCGCCTCCACGGACACGCTCGTGCGGAGCGAGTCGGGCGGGCGCGACACCGTGCCGAACCCTTCGACCTCCACCGTCTGCAGATCTGTACGTTTTGCCATGGTGCTCATCCAACCTTCCGTTCGTGAGGGTGACGTGAGGCCAGCAGGTCCGCTCAGGGAGCTTCGGCTCGTCACCGCGGCAGGAGAGCAGGCGGAGATCAAGCGAGCCATGCCCTGCCGGCTGCCTCCGCTGCTGTTCTCCGCAACGACACCACCGGGATATCGGATCGGCAACGAGATACGCCTCGTCAGCGGTCCAGCGGGCCCGCGCATCCCCGGACGCTCTTCAGCTGAAAATGTTGTCGCAGTGGACCTCGCATTGATTTCTGCGGTTCATGCACTCCCTGTAGGCTGCAAGAGCGACCCGATAGGCTGCAAGAGCAGCCGGGTTGCTGATGGGGGAATGAGGGGGAGGGGGAGGAAAACGACAGTAATTCACCTCGCTGCACCGCTTGATGCACAGCTCGAGACCCGGGTTTTCCGCCGTGAGCGCTTCGCTGTCCACGTCCGTCATCTCCGGATCGTCGACTTACGCGGCGACGTGCCCTTGGAACGCCACGGCAGAAGTTCCCACCATGAGCATCGCCACGGGTTTCTTCATGGTTCCCTCCCCATCCGAGTGATGTGATGACGCCCGAGGTGAGCCCGGGCCCGCCGCTGTCGGGAGCGTCAGCTTCCATCTCGAACGTGGTGCACCCGCGGGTCATCCGGGAGAGGCAGCCCCGGCGCGAGCAGGAGCCGGCGACAGGAGCCGCGGGGGTCGAGGCGGCCGCAGGTCGACCCCGGCCAGCATCGGAGCGGCCGCCCTCACTCCGCAGCCAGCCAGCGGGGCGGAGGCGTCGCGCCGCGGATGACCTGCCGCGCCGTCAGGACGGCGACGCGGCCCGCCTCGCGCTCTTCCGCGAGCCAGTCCAGGAGCGTGGAGAAGTCCTCTGTGGAGATGCTGTAGTCGTCGCAGGCGTCACAGAGATGGTGGAAGGTCAGCTGTATCCATCCGCCAACCCGCTGCGCGCGGCGGACGAGAGCCTGGATTCTGGGGAGGCTGTGAGCTCGGCGGAGGGAGCCGGGGGTGCGGGTGGCCATCAGGTCGCGCGGAGGGATGGTCTCCGCCCATGTGCAGAAGGTGCATGGAGGGTAGCCAATCCCGCCAGCCTCTCTGGCGCTTTCATAACCGCAGGAGCGCACCTGCTCGGCGCTGGAGCTGTCGTATTCGCCAGCGGGGTACGCGAAGTCGCTCACGTCGAAGCCCAGCGCGTGGAGAGCGCGCCGATCATCGCAGATCTGATGGCGCTGCTCTCTGGCGGGGAGCCCGGGCAGCCGCGCGTGAGCGATGGTGTGGCCCCCGATCTCATGGCCGTCGGACGCGAGCGCGCGGAGCTCGGCGACCGTCAGGTAGCCGGGGCGGTCGAGTCGACCGCTGTTCACGAAGAACGTGGCATGCATCCGGTGCTCGGCGAGGATGGAGCGCGCGGAGAACTGATTCGCCAGGGTGTCGTCGAACTCGAGGGACACGACAGCGATGCCCGGGGGAACCCCTGTCAGGAGGACCGAGGCGAGGAGGACGGCGGTGAGGCACGCGCCGACGCACACCAGCACCGCCTGCTCTTGGCGCGTCGGGAGGCGCCGCGCGCCGCCCTTCTCTGTGCGTAGGATCTCCACAGCAGACAACGCCGTATCATCTGCCGTACCTGCGCCTCCGGCGTCCTCATGACGGCGAGCGGGGCGCGAGAGCGCCTGCACCCGCATCATCGCCTTGTTGGTGAGCAGGACGTCCGCCTCGAATCCCGAGATCCCCCGGGCTCTCGCGATCTCCGCCATCCGCCGCATCAGCAGGGTGCCGACCCCCTTGCCCTGCCACTCGTCGCGGACGACGAAGGCGACGTCGGCCAGGTTGTTCTTCGGATCGACGTCGTACCGGGCCATCCCGATGTCGACCGGGACGAGGTGGGTGATCCGGTCGACGTGCAAGAACGAGTCTCCGTGGGTGCGGGGCATCCGCGGGTTGACCTCGGCGAGGACCCACCTTCCGCCGTCGAACTCGGCCCGCGCGAGCCCGTTCGATCAGACCATCTCTTCCGCGGGATCGTGCTCTGCGGGACCGTGCGCCCGGCGCTCCGGAGCTCCCTGGCGGGCCGGCACCAGGATCCGCACCGGGAGCGGCGCCTTCATGGTAACGCCCAGGCCGGGGGCGAGCGTGAGGCAGAGCTCTCCGCCCGTCGGCCTCGACCGGAGAGCGAGGTGCACGACGCCGCCGCGAGCCGCCTTGATGGCGTCCAGCAAGATGCGAAAGAGCGCGCGCGCCAGGGTGTGAGGGGCCGCCTCCACCACGACGGGCTCGATCTCCTGGATTGTCATCGTGACGTCGCGGACCGCCGACTCGACTTCGAGCAGCTCCGCGATATCCCGGACCGTCGCGTCGAGCGCCACCGGGCGCGGCGCGACGGTCTCGTCGAGCGCGAGCGCTCGCCACAGCGCAGCGCGGCGCCGGAAGCGGCACAGCACCGTGGCCGCGAGCTGGATCAGATCACGCGTATGGGTGAGCAGATTCCTGGCAAGCTGATCTGCGGCGATCTCGATCCTGAGGCGCGCCGCGGCCTGCACCTGGAGGATGTCCTGGAGCAGCCGATTCAGCTCCTCCGTGGGCACGTCCCGCGCCGCGAGCACACGCTCCATGTCCTGCTCCAGCCGTTCGGCCAGGAGCTCCATCTCGATGGCGTGCGCGGCGCAAAGCAGGATCTCGCGGAACCCCCTGCCGACCTCCGGTCTCCTGACCGAGATGCTGAGCACGCCGGCCACCTCGCCTTCTCCGTCCCGGAACGGGATCCCCTGGCACGTGAACGCATGGAATCCCTGAATGAAATGCTCTGGACCCACGAGCTCGACATAGCCGCCCTCGGCGAGCGCCGTGCCGACGCCGTTCGCGCCACAGGCGCTCTCCTCGAGCAGCGCACCAGGGCCGGGCACCCGCTCGGGACCGTGGACGCTCTGCTTGTCACCGCGGACGTCAAGGATGATCGCCCGCGCGTCCCCCAGCATGACGGCGTGGCGCTCATCGCCCGATGCCCGGCTGAGCGCGCGCAGGTAAGGCTCGGCAGCGCGAAGGAGCCCTCGGTGCCGCTCGCGCAGGCGTTCGGTGTCGAGCGAGCTCAGACCCTCGGCCCGAGGACGGCTCGGATCGGCTCCTCCCGCGTGCGAGCGCGCCCAGGCCCGAAGCACATGAGGACGCAGCTGCTCCTCATCCAGGGCGCCGACCGAGCGGTAGAGGCGTCCCGCCTCGAGCGCTGCATCGAGCCACGCCACCATGAGCCTACCCCCTCATTCGAGCGCGCGATTGCCTTCGCCCTCGTCCGTGAACCTGTATACATTGTACTCTGCCAGCTCCCGGGGGAGAAGTAGCAACGCGGGGGTGGGGCTGTTCCAGGGACCCGTCCTCCCAAGGAAGGGCGCGAACGGCATCATGCAGGCACCCACCGTCCTGGTCGTGGAGCACGACGATGCACAGCGCGAGGAGCTCCGCGGCATGCTCGAGGCCGCAGGGCTGCAGGTCGAGCTGGTGGCGACGGTCGCGGCGAGCCTCGAGAGAGCCGTGGGACGGCCGGACCTGGTGCTGCTCAACGTCGATCTCCCGTTTCCGCCGGGCGAGCGGTGCGAGCTCTGCCAGCGTCTCCAGGGGTCGCCGGACACCGCCGCCATCCCGGTGCTGCATGCCAGTCGGTCCCGCGCGGCCGTCGGTCGGTCCCCGATGTCCGATGGCTGTGGTGCCAGCTCGCGTGCATGGCCGCTCGAGAGCCGGCTTCTGATCACGGCCGTGCGCGCGCTGCTCGAGGCGCGCGCGGCAAAGGCCGAGGGCGCCGAGAGCGAAGAGCGGTTCCGCACGACCTTCGATCTGGCGGCGGTGGGGATGGCCCATGTCTCCCTGGATGACCGCCTCTTCCGGGTGAACCCGAGGCTCTGTGAGTTGCTCGGCTACACCCTCGAGGAGATGATGGCGCTCCACGCCCAGGATCTCCGCCACCCGGAGCACGCCGAGGGAGCGCTCCGGCACATCCAGGCGCTGGGCCATGGGGTGATCCGCTCCTCCACCGTCGAGGAGCGCTGGCTGCGGCGGGACGGCTCGGTGCTCTGGGTCGCGGTCACGCGCTCGCTCGCTCGCGACCGCGCGGGGGCGCCGCTGTACATCGTCGAGGGCGTGAACGAGATCGAGCGCCGCAAGCGGGCCGAGGAGGCGCGGGAGCGGGCCCTTGCCGCCGAGCGCGTCGCGCGCATCCAGGTCGAGCTGGCGGAGGCGCGCATCGGCCGGCTCCAGGCGCTCACGTCGGAGCTCTCGCGCGCGGTGACGCCTGCACAGGTGGCCGAGGTGGTGCTCACGCTGGGGCTCGCCTCGCTGTACGCCGACGCGGGCTATGTCGCGCTCCCGGCGGAAGACGGCATGATCGAGGTCCTCCTCGCGCCCGGGTACCCGCAGGCGGTGCTCGAGCGCCACCGCCGCATCCCCCTGTCCGCGCGTCTACCAGCCGCCGACTGCATCCGTACGGGCCAGATGTTGGTCTTCGAGTCCCCCGAGGCGTTTCAGGCTGCCTATCCCGACTCTCCGATGGGCGACTGGGCCAGGACCCGCGTCTGTGTTCCGATGATGCTGGGCGACCGGACCCTCGGCGTGCTCGGGGTCACCTACCTCGACACCTGTCGGCTCAGCGAGGACGATCGAGGCTTCATGAGCACGCTCGCCCAGCACTGCGCGCAGGCCCTGGAGCGCGCGCGCCTCTACGAAGCCGAGCAGCGGGCGCGGCGGCTGCGCGAGGAGGCGCTGGCCATCGCGGCGCACGACCTCCGGAACCCGCTGTCGTCGATCCTGCTGGCGGCGTCCCTGCTCGAGCGGTCCGCCCCGGCGGGCGCGGCGGGACAGCCGGTCCGCGACCGGGCGCAGCGGATCAAGCGCGCCGCGGAGCGCACGATCGAGATGCTCCGCGAGCTCCTCGACGCGGCGACCATCGAGGCGAAGAGCCTGAAGCTCGACATGCGGCCGTACGAGGTGGGCTCGCTCGTCAACGAGGTCGTCGAGATGCTCTCGCCCATCGCCGAACAGAAGCAGATCCGGCTCCACGCCGTCCTGCCGGGGAGCTCGACGCAGCTCACGTGCGATCGTGGCCGCATGCTCCAGGTGCTGTCGAACCTCGCGGGCAATGCCCTGAAGTTCA
Organism: Sorangium sp. So ce1153; assembly: GCF_051521595.1. Classification (NCBI taxonomy): domain Bacteria; kingdom Pseudomonadati; phylum Myxococcota; order Polyangiales; family Polyangiaceae; genus Sorangium; species Sorangium sp. So ce1153. The sequence continues at coordinate 6,830,613 of NZ_CP150361.1, read as the reverse complement.
CCCCTGAAGGGCGCGAGATCACGATCAGCGCGGAGGTCGAGGGCGCGCATGTCTGCCTGTCCGTCAGCGACACGGGCACGGGGATCAAGCCAGAAGATCTGCCGCGGCTCTTCGATCGCTACTGGCAGGCGCGGGCGACGCGCAGCGCGGGCGCGGGGCTCGGGCTATACATCGTCAAGGGCATCATCGAGGCTCACGGCGGGCAGATATCGGTCGAGAGCGCGCTCGGGGTGGGAACGACGTTCTCCTGTACGATCCCCGTCGCGAGTAAACCTGAAGGAGAGTAGGGCGCCGTCCCCCCGCATTCCCGCGCTCGGAGATGGAAGCTGACCGCGCCGAACGCGGGGATGGGTCTCGTTCGGCCCTCAGCTCCTCCGTGCGTGCCGCTGCGAGCCGCCTTTCCCGCGCGCGCGGCATACGGTCACAAGGTCACCCGCCGCGCCGCCGGACGGCGAGCAGCGACAGCAGCTCGAATGCCAAGTTGGCGGCCAGGATCGACGTGATATCGCCATGATCGTAAGGCGGGGACACCTCCACGAGGTCGCACCCCACGAGCTCGATCCCGCGCAGCCCTCGCACCAGCTGCAGCATCTCTCTGCTGGTGAAGCCGCCCACCTCCGGCGTGCCGGTCCCTGGCGCGAACGCTGGATCGGCCGCGTCGATGTCGAGCGAGACGTAGATCGGGCCGCGGAGGACCTCTCGCATCATCCGGACGACGGCGGGCAGGCCGAGCCTCGCGACGTCATCCATCGTGATCGCGCGCACGCCGCGCTCGCGCGCCCACTGCCAGTCTACCGCCTCCTCCGTCGGGCCGCGCAGCCCGACCTGGACGTAGCGCGAGGGGTCGAGGATCCCCTCCTCGATGGCGCGGCGGAACGGGGTGCCGTGGCTGTAGGGCTGCTCGTCGAACTCGCGGAGCCAGGTGTCCGGGTGGGCGTCGAAGTGCACGACCCCGAGCGGGCCGTGCTTCCTGGCGTGGGCGCGCAGGAGCGGCAGGCTGACCGAGTGATCGCCGCCGAGCGCCAGCACCGTCGCGCCCGCTGCCAGGACAGCGCCGACCTCGGCCTCGACGTTGGCCATCGACGCGGTGATGGACGGCGGGACCACGCTCACATCGCCGTAATCCACCACCTGGAGCACGTCGAGCGGCTTGACCGCGAGCGTGTTGTTGTAGCCCCACAGCATCACGGACGCCTCGCGGATCCGTCGCGGACCGAGGCGCGCGCCGCTGCGGTAGGATGTGCCGCCGTCGTACGGTACGCCGACGACGGCCACGTCCACGCCGGCCAGATCGCGTGTGACCGGGCGGCGCATGAACGACGTTATCCCGGCGAAGGGCTGGAGCTCGGCGCCAAAGCCAGATTCCGATGCGGTCATGAGGCGCTCCTGGGATGAGGGGAGTCGCGCCATCTTGACCGCTCCCGCGCGCTCCAGCCAGCGCTCCCACCATCCGGCCGTGCAGCGCAGACATCGCGCATCCGTCACCGCGGCTCTCCGCGCGCCCCGGAGACGCGGGGGTGGCGCCGGCATCTCATGCTGCCGGGTGCGCGAGCCCGGGCGTGCGCTCCAGCGCCACGGATCCTGGAGGGCGAGCGCCGAGACGTGCCGCGCGGAACCTGGACATCCCGGGGGCGAGCTCCGATGCAACAAGAACCGAATTACCTCACCCGCGTGCCGCTGGCCTACTTCGTCACCTCGGGATACGGAGACACCGACTACGGTGGAGGGCTCGATCCATGGCACACAGGGTCGTTCGACCTGGCCCTGGCCATGGGCGGTATCGAGAACTTCAACATCGTCCTCTGCAGCTCGGTGATCCCGCCGGAGTCGTACGAGATCCCCCTCGACGTCGCGCGGCCCCACTTCCGCCACGGCGCGGTGATGGAGGCGATCATGGCCGCCATCAACGGGAGGACTGGCGAGACCGTCACCGCAGGGCTCGGCCGCGTCCGCGTCCGCGATCGACGGACCGGCGCCTGTCTCGGCGGGTTCGCCGCCGAGTACGAGGGGCACGGCGACGCCGCCACGGCCGCGCGCACCTTGCGTCGCGAGCTGGAGGGCATAGCGCTGCGCCGTTATGACGCCGCGCAGGTCGACCTGGAGTACGACGAACCGGCGATCGCCTCGCGCGTGATACAGAGCAGGCACGGCACCGCGATCGCCGCGCTGTGCTGGCTCACCTATTCGTTCCCTCAGGTGACCGAGCCGCAGCGCGAGGCCCTGCGCGCCGCGGCGAAGACGCGGTGTCCAGCGGGCGTGTAGCGGGCAGGGCTCGTCGCTGCCCTCACGGCCGCCGCGCCGCCTCGAGCAACAGCCGCCGCTCGGCCGCCGCGATGACCTGGCGCGCCGCGGGCTCGGCGTCCGGGTTCACCGAGATGGACGTGATGCCGAGCCGCACGAGGTGCTCGGCGAACTCGGGACGGTTCGACGGCGCCTGCCCGCAGAGCGAGGAGGTGATCCCGGCCGCCCGGCACGCCCCGATGATCCGCGCGATGGCGTCGAGCACCGCCGCGTCGGACTCGTCGAACAGCTCGGCGCACACCGCGGAGTCGCGGTCCACCCCGAGCGTGAGCTGGGTCAGATCGTTCGAGCCGATCGAGACGCCGTCGATGCCCATGCGCGCGTACTCCGGGATCCAGAACGCGACGGAGGGCACCTCGGCCATGACCCACCGGTGCAGCCCGCGCTGGCGGCCGAGCGGGCTCCTGTCCATGAGCTCCAGGCAGGCCGCGAGCTCCCAGCGCGTGCGGACGAACGGGATCATCACATGCAGGTTCGGCGTCTCCTCGCGGACGCGGGCGAGCACCTCGAGCTCGAGCGCGAACAGCTCCGGATCGCGGACATACCGGTAGCAGCCGCGGTACCCGATCATCGGGTTGTCCTCGGCGGGCTCGTAGTGCTCACCCCCCTTCAGCCCGCGGAACTCGTTGGTGCGGAAATCGTACGTCCGGTAGATGACCGGCCGGGGCTGGAAGGCGCGGGTGATGCGGAGCAGCGCGGCCGACATGCGCTGGAGGAACTCGTCGCGGCCGCCGGACGCGATCAGGGCCTTCGGATGCGCGCCGCCGAGCGCGTCGAGCAGCATGAACTCGGCCCGGAGCAGCCCCACGCCGTCCACGGGTCGCGCGGCCACCTCCTCGGCGCGCTCGGCGATGGCCAGGTTCACGTAGAGGCGCGTGCCGAGGACGGCCGGCGGGGGCGCGCGATCGGCCCTCATCACCGCGAGCTCGACCCCCGCGATCGCGGGCGACGCTTCCGGAGCGGCGCCGGGCGCACCCGCGGCGGCCCGTTGCCCTTCGAGGACCTTGCCGTGCGCGCCGTCGACGGTGACGAGCTCGCCGTCCCGCAGGGTCCGCGTGGCGGAGCGCGTGCCCACGACACAGGGGATGCGGAGCTCGCGGCTGACGATCGCGGCGTGGCAAGTCATCCCGCCGCTGTCCGTCACGAGGGCCGCCGCGCGGCGGATGGCGGGCACCCAGTCGGGTGACGTCATGGGCGCCACGAGGACCTCCCCGGCCTTGAGCCGCTGCCCCTCCTCCGGCGAGCGGAGCACGCGCACCACGCCGGACGCCGTGCCTGGGGACGCGCCGAGGCCCGAGACAAGGACCTCCCCGGGGGCGGGGTGCGGCGCGCCGAGCGTGGTGATCGGACGGGTCTGCACCAGGTACGTCGCCCCGTCCTCGACGGCCCACTCGATGTCCTGGGGCGCGCCGTAATGCTCCTCGACCCGCAGCGCGAGGCGCGCGAGATCGAGCACCTCGTCGTCCTTGAGCACGCGCCGCGCGCCCTCGTCCTCCGGCAGGTCCACGCGCTGCTCTCCGCCGCCGTCCGGCGCGCGCACCAGCTTGAACGCCTTGTGCCCGACGCGCGCCTCCAGGAGCCGCGGCCCGCGCTTCGCGACCGTGTACGTGTCCGGCTCGACCTGCCCGCCCACCACGACCTCGCCGAGGCCGAACGCCGCCTCGACGACCAGGCGCGACGAGTCCTTCGTGGCGGGATCCGCGGTGAAGATGACGCCGGAGCGCTCGGAGCCGACCATGCGCTGCACGACGACCGCCAGGGCTGGCTCCTCGGTCAGGCGCTGGGATTTCCGGTAGCTGACGACGCGCTCGCCGAAGGCGGAGGCCCAGCAGTCGCGCACGCGATCGAGCAGCGCCTGTTCGCCGGTCACGTCGGTGTAGGTCTCGTGCATGCCGGCGAACGAGGTCGACGCCGAGTCCTCCGAGGTGGCGGACGACCGGACGGCCACGATCGCGTCGGGCCCCAGCTTCCGGTAGGCGCCGACGATTTCCGTCTGGAGCTCGGCCGGGAGCGGCGCCGCCCGGACGAGGCGCTGCAGCTCGGCGCAGGCTGCGCGCAGCCCGGCCGGGTCGTTCGGATCGGCGGCGGTGAAGAGCTCGACGAGCTGCCTTCGCACCCCCGCGACCTCCATCGCCGCGAGGTACGCGTCGGCGGTGATGACGAAGCCCGGCGGCACGGGCAGCCCGGCGCGCGTGAGCTCTCCGAGGTTGCCGCCTTTTCCCCCGGCGGACGCGACATCGTTGCGGGACAGCGAATCGAACCACAGGACGTGCTCGGTCACCGTGTCTCCTGGTCATGGCGAGATGAATCCGCTCGGCGCGCCGCCGCGCCAGCGGCACGCTCGAGCAGCCGCGCGTGCGTCGGATCTCGGGCCTCAGGTGCTCGAGCAAACTCCGGACCCGGCGCCGCCATCCCGGGCTGGCTCACGGGATTCCGAGCAGTCCGCTCCCTTGATAGACGACGAGCGCCGCGACGTACGCCGCCGCGTAGCTGTAGGCGAGGACGAACGCCGGCCAGCGCCAGGTCGATGCGCGTGGCCTGCACGGCCGGCACCGCGCACGCGTGCCCCATCAGGAGCGGCAGGAACGCGCGGCCGCTGAGTCCCATGAGCTGGAGCGATCGGGCGACGAGGAAGGCGCCGCGCGCGAGGTAACCGCTCGCCTCGAGCAGCTCCATGGCGACCGTGAGGAACACGATCTGCGGCATGAAGGCGAGCACCGTCCCCGCGCCGCCGAGCAGGCCATCGACCACGAACGACGCGGCGAGCCCGCCGCCGAGGGAGCGGGACACGACGCCCCCGAGCTGGCCGATCGCCGCGTCGAGCGCCTCGGTGGCCGGGGCGGCCACGAGGAACACGGCGGCGAACAGGAGCGCCATGAGCCCGAGGAACAGGACCGGACCGGCCGCCGGGTGGAGCAGCACGGCGTCCGCGCGCGCTGTGCGGCGCCGAGGCACGCTGCGGGCGCGCGTTGCCAGACGAGCGCCGGAAGGGGAAGCGGCCTGGAGCACGCGCGCTGGTCGTCCGCGGCTCGAATCCAGCGGCACGGAGCGTGCTCGCCGGCCCCGCATGCGCGGCGCAGAGACCGGCTTTCATCCTGGCGACAGCGCGGTGCTCGGCCGGCCGGGGCTCGCGGCGCTCCTCGAGGGCCTGCGCGAGGACGGGTACCGGCTCATCGGTCCCACCGTCCGCGGCGGGGCCATCGTGTACGACGAGATCCAGGGCGTGGAGGAGCTCCCGGCCGGCTGGACCGAGCAGCAGGAGGCCGGCCGCTACCGGCTCTCCAGGCGCGTGGACGAGGCCCTGTTCGGCTACGCGGTCGGGCCGCGGTCGCTCAAGCACCTCCTGTTCGTGCCGCGGCTGCGCCTGGTGCAGCTCAGGCGGCGCGGCGGCACCATCTCGCGGACCGACGAGCCCGAGCCCCCTCCGCGCCTCGCGCTCCTCGGCGCGCGGGCGTGTGATCTCGCCGCGGTCGACGTGCAGGACCGCGTCTTCGTCGACGGCCCGCATCCGGATCCCGACTACACGGCGCGCCGCAGGAGCCTCTTCGTCATCGCAGTGCAGTGCGGGCAGGCAGGCGGGACGTGCTTCTGCGTGTCGATGCGGACAGGGCCGCGCGCCGAGCGTGGCTTCGACCTCGCGCTGACCGAGCTCCTCGACGACGGCCACCGCTTCTTCGTCGAGGTGGGCAGCGACGCCGGCGCTTCCTTGCTCGCTCGCGTGGGCGCGCCCCGCGCGGGCGAGGACGACGCCCGCGCGGCCTTCGAGGTCTCGCGCCGCACGGCGACCCAGATGGGCAGGACGCTCGAGACGGACGGCATCAAGGAGCTCTTCTATCGAAACCTCGAGCACCCCCGCTGGGACGACGTGGCCGAGCGCTGCCTCGGATGCACCAATTGCACGCTCGCGTGCCCGACGTGCTTCTGCAGCACGGTCGAGGACGTGACGGACCTCGCGGCCGACGAGGGCCGGGACTTCAACGTGGGTCGGGGCTCCGCCGATGACATGGGTCGTGACTCCGCGTTCGCGGGTCCCTCCGAGACGGCCGAGCGCTTCCGGCGCTGGGACTCGTGCTTCTCCATCGACCACTCGTACCTGCACGGCGGCAGCGTCCGCGCCTCGCGCCGGGCCCGCTACCGGCAGTGGCTCACGCACAAGCTGGCCACGTGGATCGATCAGTTCGGTACGTCCGGCTGCGTCGGCTGCGGCCGGTGCATCACGTGGTGTCCGGTCGGCATCGACATCACCGAGGAAGCGGCGGCCATCCGCGCTGCAGATGGGGCCGTTGCTGCCGGGGAGGGGAGGCGAGGGTGAAGGCGGAGGAGCTCCTCCCCGTCCTCGGAGCCCACCCATTTCTCGGGGGGCTCCCGGCCGCGCACCTGGCGCGCCTGGCCGAGGGCGCGTCTGCGCGGAGCTTCTCGGAGGGGGCGTTCCTGCTCCGCGAGGGAGGCGAGGCGGACACGCTGTACCTGCTCACGCAGGGGCGTGTGGCGCTCGAGATCCACCGCCCCGGCCGCGACCCGGTGCAGGTCGAGAGCCTGTCAGGCGGGGACATCCTGGGCCTTCACTGGCTCTTCCCGCCGCGCCGATGGGTGCTCGACGCGAAGGCGGTCACACAGGTCCGCGCGGTCGGGCTCGACGCAGCGCACGTGCGCGCGTGCTCGGACGCCGATCCTGCGCTCGGATACGCCGTATCCCTTCGCCTGCTGCGGCAGCTCTACGCGCGCCTGGAGCGCGTGCGGCTGCAGCGCCTCGACGTCTACAGGGCCGAGCCATGACCTTCGTGCCGCGGGAGGCCCCGCTGCCCTTCGCGCCGGACGCAGCGCTCCCGAGGAGCTCCGGCTCCCCGCTCGGGGCTGCGGGTCGCCTGGCGGCGCCCTCCGCCCCAAACCTCGGCTCGCCGCATGGGGCTGCGGGTCGCCTGGCGGCGCCCTCCGCCCCAAACCTCGGCTCGCCGCTTGGGGCTGCGGGTCGCCTGGCGGCGCCCTCCGCCCCAAACCTCGGCTCGCCGCTTGGGGCTGCGGGTCGCCTGGCGGCGCCCTCCGCCCCAAACCCCTGGGCCCCGGAGCCGGCGCGCGTGCGGCGTGTCCACCGCGAGACGGCGACGACCTTCACGGCGACGATCGAGGTGCCGGGCCGCCCGGGCGGCCTCGCGTTCGCGCCCGGCCAGTTCAACATGCTCTACGCCTTCGGGGTCGGCGAGGTCGCGATCTCGATCAGCGGAGATCCCGCGCGGCCCGATCGGCTCCTGCACACGATCCGCGAGGCAGGCTCGGTCACGCGCGCGCTCGGCCGCCTCCGCGCGGGCATGGCGCTCGGGCTGCGCGGCCCGTTCGGGAGCCCGTGGCCCGTCGGCGAGGCGCGCGGCGCCGACCTGCTGCTCCTCGCCGGCGGGCTCGGGATGGCGCCGCTGCGCCCGGCGCTCTGCCACATCCTCCGGCACCGCGCCGCCTATGGCCGCGTCGCGCTGCTCTACGGCGCCCGCGGGCCCGAGGACCTGCTCTACCGCAGGGAGCTCGATCGCTGGGGCCGCCGCGCCGACCTGCAGGTGCTCGTGACCGTGGACCGCGCCGGGCCCGGGTGGCGCGGGCTCGTCGGGGTCGTACCGGCCCTCCTGCGGCTCGCCGACTTCGATCCGGGTCGCGCGGTCGCGTTCGTCTGCGGGCCCGAGGTGATGATGCGCTTCACGGCGCGCGAGCTCGAGCGCCGCGGCGTCCCCGGCGAGCGCGTCTACGCCTCCCTGGAGCGGAACATGAAGTGCGCGGTGGGGATCTGCGGTCGCTGCCAGCTCGGGCCGAGCTTCGTCTGCAAGGACGGCCCCGTGCTCCGCTACGACCGCGTGGGACCGCTGCTCGCGGTCCGGGAGCTGTGAGCGCCATGGCGCGCCCCGCGAAGCCGAAGCTCGCCGTGTGGAAGTTCGCCTCGTGCGACGGCTGCCAGCTCAGCGTCCTCGACCTCGAGGACGAGCTCCTGTCGCTCGCCGCCGCGATCGACATCGCCTACTTCAAGGAGGCCACGAGCCTCGAGGGCGCGGGGCCGTTCGACCTGTCGCTGGTCGAGGGGTCGATCACCACGCCCGCCGACGCCGAGCGGATCATCGAGGTCCGGCGGCTGTCGAAGGCGCTCGTCACGATCGGCGCCTGCGCCACGGCCGGGGGCATCCAGGCGCTGCGCAACTTCGCGAATGTACGGGAGTTTCTGTCGGTCGTGTACGCCTCGCCCGCGTACATCGAGACCCTCGCCACCTCCACGGCGATCGCCGACCACGTCCCCGTCGACTTCGAGCTGCGCGGCTGCCCGGTGAACAAGCGCCAGCTCCTGGAGGTGATCAGCGCCTTTGTCCACGGGCGCCGTCCCAGCATCGCGAGCCACAGCGTCTGCGTCGAGTGCAAGATGCGCGGCAACGTGTGCGTGATGGTGACCGGGACGCCTTGCCTCGGCCCGGTGACGCACGCGGGCTGCGGCGCGCTCTGCCCGACCTACCAGCGCGGCTGTTACGGCTGCTTCGGGCCGATGGAGGCGCCGAACATGGAGTCGCTCTCGCGCGCGTTCCTGGCGGCGGGCGTGCCGGAGCGCGACCTCGTGCGGCTCCACCGCACCTTCAACGCGAACGCCCCGGCGTTCCGCGCGGAGAGCGAGCGGCATGAGCGGTGAGGTGCGCACGATAGCGGTCGACTACCTCGCCCGCGTCGAGGGCGAGGGCTCGCTGACGCTCGTGATCGAGGACGGGCGGGCGAAGGAGGCGCGCCTGTCGATCTTCGAGCCCCCGCGGTTCTTCGAGGCGTTCCTCCGCGGCCGGGGCTACGCGGAGGCGCCCGACATCACGTCCCGCATCTGCGGCATCTGCCCGGTCGCATACATCACGAGCGCCTGCCGCGCGATGGAGGACGCGCTCGGCGTCGAGCTCGGCCCGGAGCTCCGCGCGCTCAGGCGCCTCCTCTACTGCGGCGAGTGGATCGAGAGCCACGCCCTGCACGTCTTCCTGCTGCACGCGCCCGATTTCCTCGGTTACCCGGACGCGGTCGCGATGGCGCGCGACCACCGCGACTGGGTCGCGAAGGGCCTCGCCATCAAGAAGGCGGGCAACGCCATCGTCGCGCTCCTCGGGGGCCGGGAGATCCACCCCGTCAACGCCCGCGTCGGCGGCTTCTACAGCGCGCCGTCCCGCGCGGAGCTCGAGCGCCTGCTCCCCGAGCTCCGCGCCGGGCGCGAGCACACGCGCGCGTGCCTCTCCTGGATGGCGACGCTGCCGTGCCCGGAGCTCGAGCGGCCCTACGAGTTCGTCGCGCTCCGCAGCGATGACGTGTACGCGATCGCCGAGGGGCGCCTCGTCTCCTCGGGCGGGCTCGACATCGAGGTGCGCGCGTACGACGCGCATTTCGTCGAGGAGCAGGCCCCCTGGTCGACCGCGCTGAGGTCCCGGATTCGCGGCAGAGGCAGCTACCTGTGCGGCCCGCTCGCGCGCTTCAACCTGAGCTTCGATCGCCTGCTCCCCGAGGTCCAGGACGCGGCGCGCGCTGCCGGCCTCGCCGTCCCGTGCCGCAACCCGTTCCGGAGCCTGCTCGTGCGCCTCGTGGAGATCCTGCAGGCGTTCGAGGAGTCGATCCGGATCATCGACGCGTACGCGCCCCCGCCGGCGCCGTTCGTCCCGCCCCCGGCGCTGCGCGCCGGTACGGGCCACGGCGGCTCCGAGGCGCCGCGCGGCTTCCTGTACCACCGCTACGCGCTCGACGCCGACGGGACGATCCTGGACGCGAAGATCGTCCCGCCCACGTCGCAGAACCAGCGCTCGATCGAGGAGGACCTCTGCGCGCTCTCGCCGTCGCTCGCGTCGCTGCCGCACCGCGAGGCGACCGCGCGCGCCGAGCAGGCCGTGCGCAACCACGACCCCTGCATCTCCTGCGCGACGCACTTCCTCACCCTGCGCGTCGAGGAGGCGCGGCGATGACCGCGCGGATCATCGGGCTCGGTCAACGGGCTGCCGGGGATGACGCCGCCGGGCTCGCCGTGCTCGAGGCGCTGCGTCGCCAGGGGCTGCCCGGCGACGCGGAGCTCGTCGAGGCGAGGGACGCGAGCGCGCTCGTCTCGCTCCTCCAGACGCCCGCGACGGTCGTGGTCGTCGACGCCGTGCTCGCGTCGCCGTCCGGTGAGGTGCTCGATCTCTCGCCCTCGGACCTCGCCGCCGGCGCGCCCGTCCCGGTCTCGACGCACGGCCTCGGCGTGGCGCAGGCCATCGAGCTCGCGCGCATCGCGGCGCCGGACCGGCTGTCGCCGGACATCCGCATCGTCGGCGTGAGCATCGGCAGACCTCGCCGCCCGGAGCCCCGAGCGCTGGCCGAGCTCGACCTGTCGCCCGAGGTGACCGCGGCGGTCCCCCGGGCTGTCGCCCGCGTCCTCTCGTTCCTCGGAGGGTGAGCCCGTGCACGAGTCGTCCATCGCCAGGCAGCTGCTCTCCGCCGCGCTGGACCGCGCCGCGGCCGATGGGGCAACGCGGGTCCTCTCGGTGCGCGGCTGGGTGGCCGAGGCCGAGGCGCTCTCGCCGGCGAGCCTCTCGCTCCACTTCGCGGCGCACGCGCGCGGCACGCCGGCCGAGGGGGCGCGCCTCGATCTCCGGCTCCTGCGCGTCGAGGCGCGCTGCCTCTCCTGCGGCGTCACGTACGCGCCCGACCATCACGTGCTGCTCTGCCCGCGCTGCGGCGGCGACCAGGCGACGCTCCTCGGGCGCCTGGGGCTCGGCCTCGACGCCCTGGAGGTCGAATAGCCATGCCGCGCCTCGCGCTCCGCGTGCAGGGCGTCGTGCAGGGGGTGGGCTTCCGGCCCCTCGTGTACCGGCGAGCGTCCGCGCTCGGCCTGGGCGGCTGGGTGCGGAACCGCCCCGGCGGGGTCGAGATCGAGGTGCAGGGGCCGGAGCGCAGCCTCCACGCCTTCGTCACGGGCCTGATCTGCGAGCCCAGCGCCCCCGCGCGCGTGGAGCGCATCGAGATCGAGCCGCGGGCCGAGGAGGAAGCCGGTCCGTTCCAGATCCTCGGCAGCGAGGCGGCGAGCGGGGCGCGCCCGTCGGTGCCCGGGGATCTCGCCGTCTGCGAGGCGTGCGCCCGCGAGGTGGACAGCGAGACCGGCCGCCGCCGCGGCTATCCCTTCACGAGCTGCGCGCAGTGCGGACCCCGCTACACGATCCTCTCGGGGCTCCCGTACGACCGGGCCAGGACCACGATGGAGCGCTTCGCGATGTGCCCTGCGTGCGCCGCGGAGTACGAGGACCCGTCGGACAGGCGCTTCCACGCGGAGCCCATCGCCTGCCCGGCGTGCGGCCCGCGCGTCGAGCTCGTGACCTCCGCCGGAGACCCGATGGAGCCGAGCCTCGGGGGCTCCGGGTCGCCTGACGGCGCGCTCCGCGAGGCCGCGGCCGCGGTGCGGGCGGGGAGGGTGGTCGCCGTGAAGGGGCTCGGCGGATTCCACCTGCTGGTCGACGCGACGTCGCCGGACGCGGTCGCGCTCCTGCGCTGGCGGAAGCGCCGCGACGCCAAGCCGTTCGCCGTGATGTTCGGCTCGCTCGACGCCGTGCGGGACGCCTGCCGCGTGTCTCCCGCGGAGGCGGGCGCGCTGCTCGGCCCCGAGGCGCCGATCGTGCTGCTGCGGCGGCTCGCGCCCGCCGCTGCGCGGGTCGCCATCGCCGGCGCGGTCGCGCCGGGCATGGCGCGCCTGGGGGCGCTGCTCCCCTACACGCCGCTCCACCGGCTGGTGCTCCAGCTCGTCGGGCGCCCCGTGGTCTGCACGAGCGGCAACCTCTCGGACGAGCCGATCTGCATCGACACATCGGACGCGCTGGAGCGCCTGGGCGGCGTCGCCGACCTGTTCCTCGTGCACGACCGGCCCATCGCTCGCCCCCTCGACGACTCGGTGGCCCGCGTCGGGCCGGCCGGCATCGAGCTCCTCCGCCGCGCGCGCGGGTTCACCCCGCTGCCGCTCCCGCTGCGGGTCACCGCCCCGCCGATCCTGGCCCTCGGCGGCCACCTGAAGAGCACGACGGCGCTCTTCTTCGACGGCCAGGTGGTCGTCAGCCAGCACCTCGGCGACGCGCACACCGCGGAGGGCGCCGCGCTCATCGAGCGCACGGCGCTCGACCTCGCGCGCCTGTTCCGGGTGCGGCCGGAGCGCGTCGCCTGCGACCTTCACCCCGACTACGCGGGAAGCCGCATCGCCGAGCAGCTCGCGGCGGCCTTCCGTGCGCCGCTCTTCCGGGTACAGCACCACCACGCGCACGTCGCCGCCTGCATGGCCGAGCACGGCCTCGACGGACCGGTCCTCGGCCTCGCGTGGGACGGCGCCGGCTACGGGCTCGACGGCACCCTCTGGGGCGGCGAGGCGCTGGTCGTGGACGGGGCGTCTTTCCGCCGCGCGGCGCATCTTCGCTCCTTCCCGCTGCCGGGCGGCGAGCGCGCCATGAGGGAGCCGCGCCGCTCCGCGCTCGGGCTGCTCTGGGAGCTCCACGGCGAGGGCGCCCGGGACCCTGCGCGCGCCTGGTTCCGCGAGGCCGAGCTCGGCCCGCTGCTCCGTATGCTCGCGCGCGGGACGGGCTCGCCGCGCACCACCAGCGTGGGGCGCCTGTTCGACGGGGTGGCGGCGCTCGCGGGCCTGCGCGGGGCGGCAAGCTTCGAGGGGCAGGCCGCGATGGAGCTCGAGTGCCTGGCCGAGGCGGCCGGCGAGCGGGCGGGCTATCCGCTGCCGGTGCGCGCCGGCGCGCCGGGGGAGCCGGCGGTGATCGACTCCGGTCCGCTGATCGACGCGGTGCTGGGCGACCGGCGCGACGGTGCGCCGCCCGGCGTCATCGCGGCCCGCTTTCACGGGGCGCTCGTCGACGTCGCCGAGGCGCTCGCCGCCGCGAGCGGCCTCGGGCGCGTCGTGCTCTCGGGCGGGTGCTTCCAGAATGCGCTCCTCGCCGCGTGGATCCGCGAGCGCCTCGCCGCGCGGGGCGTCGAGGTCTACACGCCGAGGCTCTACCCGCCGGGCGACGGCGGCCTGTCGCTCGGCCAGGTCTTCGTGGCCGCGCGGCGCGGCGCAGACCTGGTGGAGGCGTGACGATGTGCCTCGGCGTCCCCGGCAAGGTCCTCGGCGTCACGGGGGGCGACCTCCGGCTCGGCCGCGTCGCCTTCGGCGGGATCGTCAAGGAGATCTGCCTGGCCTACGTGCCGGAGGCGGAGGCCGGCGACTACGTGATCGTGCACGCGGGCTTCGCCATCAGCCGCATCGACGAGGCATCGGCGCGGCGGACGCTCACCTACCTCGATGAGCTCGGCGCGGCGCGCGGAGGGGAGGATCCGCGGTGAGGTTCATCGACGAGTACCGCGACGCGCAGCGCATCGGGCCGTACGTGGAGGCGATCCGGCGGGTGGTCTCGCGCCCCTGGTCGATCATGGAGGTCTGCGGCGGTCAGACGCACGCCATCGTCCGCTTCGGCCTGGACGAGCTCCTGCCCCCGGAGATCTCGCTCCTGCACGGCCCCGGCTGCCCGGTGTGCGTCACGCCGGTCGAGCTCATCGATCGCGCGCTCGAGATCGCCTCGCGCCGCGAGGTCACGTTCTGCTCGTTCGGCGACATGCTGCGTGTCCCCGGCTCGAGCGACGACCTGTTCGCGGTGAAGTCGAGGGGCGGCGACGTGCGCGTCGTCTACTCGCCGCTCGACGCGCTCGCGCTCGCCGAGCGCCTGCCGGACCGTGAGGTCGTCTTCTTCGCGGTCGGCTTCGAGACCACGGCGCCCGCGAACGCGATGGCGGTGTTCGAGGCGCGGCGGCGCGGCATCCGGAACTTCTCGCTCCTCGTGTCGCACGTGCTCGTCCCGCCGGCGATGGAGGTGATCCTCCGGTCGCCGGATCGGCGCGTCGACGGGTTCCTCGCGGCGGGCCACGTCTGCACGGTGATGGGCGTCGACGCCTACCGTCCGCTTGCCGCCGAGCACCGCGTCCCCATCGTGGTCACGGGCTTCGAGCCGATGGATATCCTCCAGGGCATTCTCATGTGCGTCCGGCAGCTCGAGGAGGGCCGCGCCGAGGTGGAGAATCAGTATGCCCGCTCGGTGCGCGAGGCCGGCAACGAGGCCGCGCAGCGCATGATCGGGGAGGTCTTCGAGGTCGTGCCCCGGACCTGGCGGGGCATCGGGCCCATCGCCCGGAGCGGGCTCGGGCTCCGGGCGCCGTACGCGGACCACGACGCGGAGCGGCGGTGGGCGCCGTCGGGCGACCCGGAGCCCCGCAGGTTGAACACCTGCAAGAGCGGCCTCGTGCTCCAGGGGATCCTCAAGCCGCCGGACTGCCCCGCGTTCGGCGTGCGCTGCACGCCGGAGACCCCGCTGGGCGCCACGATGGTCTCCGCGGAGGGCGCGTGCGCGGCCTACTACCGTTACCGGAGGGCGGACCCACCGTGCGGTTCGAGATGAGCTGTCCTGCGCCGCTGCGCGGAAGGACCATCCAGCTCGCCCACGGGGGCGGCGGGCGGCTCATGCGTGAGCTCATCGAGCAACTCTTCCTGCCCGCCTTCGACAGCGGTCCTCTCTCGGCCCGTCACGACGGCGCCGTGGTGCGGCTCGGCGGCGCGTCGCTCGCGTTCACGACCGACACCTACGTCGTGCATCCGCGGTTCTTTCCCGGAGGAGACATCGGCAAGCTGTCCGTCTACGGCACGGTGAACGACCTGGCCGTGACGGGCGCCCGGCCCGCTTACCTGAGCGCCGGCTTCATCGTGGAGGAGGGGTTGCCCATCGGCGAGCTCCAGCAGATCGCGCTGTCGATGCGCGCCGCCGCGGACGCGTGCGGGGTCGAGCTCGTGACGGGCGACACCAAGGTGGTCGATCGGGGCAAGGGAGATGGGCTGTTCATCAACACCGCCGGCATCGGCGTGATGCGCGACGGCGTGGCGATCGCGCCCCGCCGGGTCCGGCCGGGCGACGCCGTCCTCGTGTCCGGCGACGTGGGGCGGCACGGGATCGCGGTGCTGTCCGTGCGTGAGGCGCTGGCGTTCGAGGAGCCCGTGGAGAGCGACTGCGCGCCGGTCGAAGGCCTCACGGCGGCGCTGCTCGGGTCGGGGGTCGACGTCCACTGCCTGCGGGATCCGACCCGCGGCGGGCTCGCGGCCGTGCTCAACGAGATCGCGCTCGACGCGGGCCTCCACGTCGAGGTGGAGGAAGCGCAGATCCCCGTGGAACCAGCGGTCCTCGGGGCGTGCGAGCTGCTCGGGCTCGACCCGCTCTACGTGGCGTGCGAGGGCCGGCTCGTCGCGTTCCTGCCGGAAGCGCAGGCGGAGCGCGCCCTGGCGAGCCTGCGCGACCACCCGCTCGGCCGTGGCGCCGCGCGCGTCGGTCGGGTCGTCGGCGAGGGGAGGGGGAGCGTCGTCCTGAGGACCCGGCTCGGGACCCGGCGCACGCTCGATCTGCTCTCTGGCGAGCAACTCCCGCGCATCTGCTGAGACCGCGGGGCGAAGGCCAGGCTGGCGGTGTCACGATGAACGCGGCGCTCAGCGGCCGAATAGCCCTTTGCATGCATTCATGCCTGCGTCCCCCCCAGGTCAAGCCGGGGGCTCTGGACCTCCAGCGGCCCTGTCGCGATCGGGGGACCCGCGCGACCCGACCCAGGTCGGGTTACGTCGAACTTTGCGGAACCGCCTGACCGTCGACCCGGGCCGAGGCGCCCGGCGTGTACGCAATGACAAACTCCCGCAGCTTCCGGGTCTGGTAGCCGCGCGCGAGCGTCATGAGCTGATCGAGCCAGGGCCTGAAGCGGGGGTCGTGCTGTCGTATCCGCTCCGCCTCATCCAGGATCTTGTGGACGAGCCCCTTGTTCGCGAGCGCCAACAGGAGGGCCAGCTCGTCGGCCGGAGGCGGCGCCAGGGGCCCGCTCCCCGTGGCCCCCTCTGCCGGCGCACCCCGAGCGGGCGACTCCTCGCGGCGGAGCCACTCGATGCCCAGCAAGCGCGATATACTGTCCAGGAGCGCGCTCGCGTGGATGGGCTTGGGCAGGAAACCATCGCAGCCGGCGCGGGCGCACTGCTGCTGCTCGGCCTCGGACACGCTCGCCGACGAGGCCAGGATGACGACCCCCCGCAGCTCGGGCATGAGCCGGAGGCGGCGCGTGGTCTCGTGGCCATCCATCCCCCGCATGTACACGTCCATCAGGATGAGCGCCGGCGCGTGCAGGGCGGCCATGCGCAGCGCCGCTTCGCCGCTGTCCGCCTCGTGGAGCTCGAAGCCAAGCGGGCCGAGGAACCCGCGCGCGACGGCGCGGTTGTCGGCGTTGTCGTCCACGATCAGTATCGTGCGGCGCTCCCCGCGATAGCCCACGATCGTGTCCCACCCCCGGGCCTCGCCCGGGCTCGCCGTCCATCGAGCGTCGGATTGCGCCCCGGATTGCGCCTCGGTTTGCGCCTCGGATTGCGCCTCGGCGAGCGGGAGCGTCACCGTGAAGGCGCTGCCCGCGCCGACCTCGCTCCGCACCTCGATCGCGCCGCCCATCTGGTCCACGAGCTTCTTCGTGATCGCGAGGCCGAGCCCCGTGCCCTCGCTCCTCGCGCTCGCCGCGCCCACCTGCTCGAACGGCTCGAAGATGCGCGACAGGTGCTCCGGCGCGATCCCAGGGCCCGTGTCCTCGACGCGGAAGCGCACGAGCCGCCCCGCAGGGACGCTCTCCTCCAGCACCTCGATATGGAGCGACACGCCCCCCCGCTCGGTGAACTTGATGGCGTTGCCGAGGAGGTTCAAGAGCACCTGCATCAGCCGCTTCTCGTCGGCGCGGACCGCCTGGAGCGCGGGGCCGCGCACCTCGTCGGCGAACGCGATCCCCTTGGCCTCAGCGCGCACCCGGCACAGGTCGGCCACCGTGCGCGCGAGCGCGGGCAGCCGGAACTCCGTCAGGACCGAGTCCATCTTGCCCGCCTCGATCTTGGCGAGGTGCAAGAGGTCATTGATCAGCGAGAGCAGGTGCTCGCTCGATTTCTGGATGACGTGCAGCCCGTCGCGCCACGCCGGCTGGAGTTCGGGCGATCGCTCCAGGAGCTGGGCATAGCCCATGATCCCGTTGAGCGGGGTGCGCAGCTCGTGGCTCATGCTGGAGAGAAAGTCGCTCTTGGCCTGGCTGGCGCGCTCCGCCGCCTCCTTGGCGATGCGGAGCTCGACGGTGCGCTCCTTGATCTTGTCCTCCAGGTCCCGGTAGAGGAGGGCGTTCTCCACGGCGATGGCGGCCTGCGCGGCGAGCACCGACAGGAGCTCCACCCGCCGCTCGGGGAACGCCGCCGGCGCCTCGCGGTGCTCGAGGTAGAGCACGCCGAGGAGGCGCCCTCGGTGCGACAGCGGGAGCGCCAGCAGCGAGAGGACGTGGCGCGAGGCCAGGTACGGATCGGCCGCGAAGCGGGCGTCGGCCCTGGCGTCGTCCACCACGACCGGCTCGCTCGTGCGCGCCACGTAGTGCGCGACGGTCCTCGCCACCTCGCGGCTCCGCGAGAGCGGCTCGGAGAGGCCCGTCTCGATCCGGCCTCCCTCCACCGAGAGCCGCGCCACGACCGAGAGCTCTTCTCCCGAGACGAGCATCAGGACGCCGCGCTGCGCCCCCGCGCTCTCCAGCACGAGCTCCATCAGCCGGCCGACGACCCGCTCCGGGTCGAGCTCGCTCGACAGCGCCTGCGCCGCGCGCACCGCGGTGTTCACGTCGAGCTGCGCGCCGCCGGTGCCGCCCGTGGTCGTCAGCGTGGCGAGGCCCCCCGTCGTGAGGCGGCGCTCGGCCACCGCGGGCATCGCGGGCGCCGACGGCTGCGCCGGCGCGCGGAGCAGGGCGGGCCACCGCGCCTCCAG
Source organism: Sorangium sp. So ce1153 (assembly GCF_051521595.1). Taxonomy (NCBI): domain Bacteria; kingdom Pseudomonadati; phylum Myxococcota; order Polyangiales; family Polyangiaceae; genus Sorangium; species Sorangium sp. So ce1153. Next base: position 6,812,482 of record NZ_CP150361.1, on the reverse strand, counting down.
GTGGGCCACCACGGCGTGCGCGTCCCAGCGGAGGTAGGCGTCCCTGGCCTCGCGCAGGTACACCCCGGCGATACGGCTCCGGCCCGCCGCGAGGTGGAACTCGGCGCACAGCTGCGCGGCGAGGGCCTCGATGTGGACGAAGCGCTGCGCGCGAGCCAGCTCGATGGCCTCGTCGTACCTGGCCATCGCCTCGTCGGTCCTGCCCTGCACGCGGGCGTCCTCGGCCTCGAGGAGGCGCAGCTTGTGCAGGAAGTTGTGCGCGCTCCCCTCGGCGAAGTACCGGAGCCGCGCGAGGCCTTGCTCGATTTCCTCGCGGAGCCTGGCCCGCTCCTCCGCGTCCGTCGCCTCCGGCCAGCGCTTCGCGGCCGCGAGCGCGAGCCAGAGCGGCACGTCGGTCACCGGCGGAAAGCCGAAGATGGACATGCGGAACTGCTCGGCCTCGCGAGCCCGCGAGAGCGCCATCGGGTACGCGCCGGCCACGATGAACAGGTGCGCCTCGAGGATGCGCGCCAGCTCGGCGGCCATCCCGTCCCCGTCGGCCAGCAGGGAGCGCGACCCTCGTGCAAACGGCTCCTCCGACCGGAGCCTCCCCGCGCCGCCCGCGGTCATCAGGGCGTCGCACCACGAGGCGATCGCCTCGAAATAGTGGGCCCCGAGCGCGGTCCCCGCGCGCTGCACGAGCCCCGAGCGAGCCGCCCGGTGCGCCTCGATCTGCCCGAGCGGCTGGCCGCGCCACACCCGGTAATAGAACAGATCGCCCTCCAGGCCCCAGCTCGTCCCCTGGAACGAGCCGACCTTCAGGCCTGTCGCGCAGGTCCGCTCGAAGATGGGCCCCATCTCGTCCGCGGGGCGGGAGTAGGCCGTGTACTGCCCCTGGAACGACAGGCACTCTGCCAGGAAGGGCGACGCGACCCGCTCGGCCGCGCGCACCCCCGGGCCGACCCAGCACGCGGCGCGACGGTACATGCCCCTGGTCAACGACCACACGTTCGCGAAGCAGACGATGATGAACGGAGCGACAGGCGTGAGCGCGCCGTGCCGCCGCACCCTCAGCACGGCGCGCACGATCACGAGCCCCGACAGGATCGGGTGACCGCCGATCGCCGCGCACACCATGAGGTGCATCGTCAGCGCGTCGACGAGCACGTGCTCCGGGGATGGATCGAGGGGCATCCGATCGAACGCGTCCGGGTCGCGCTCGAACCATCGATCCAGCTCGGCGGACTCCTCGAGGACCGCGGCGCCGCGCGCCTCGTCCGTGCCCGGAAAGACGATGTCCTGCTCCGCGAGCGCGGCGAGCCCCAGCTCCACCCCGCGCGCGAACTGGCCTGCTGCCTGGCAGCTGCGGACGCGCAGCTCGTGCACCGAGAGCCGGGCGAGCGCCGGCAGCGGCATCGCGAGCAGCCGCAGGGACCGCGCCTCGACGTCGTCGAACTCCCGCAGCAGAAAGGCCGCCTCGAGCCGCTCCAGCGCGAGCTCGGCGGACAGCTCCGGCTGCTCGCTCCACGCGTCGTCGTCCGCGTCCAAGAGCGCCTGGGCCGTCTCCGCGAGGCTCGCCAGGAGCCGGTGCGAGCTCGCCGCCTTGGCGGCGCGCGCTGCCTCGAGGTTCAGCCGCGCCAGCGCCTCGCGCTCCTCCGCGGAGTCCATCCGCGCCGAGCCCAGGTTCAGGTGCCGCACGAGCACCAGGAGCTCTTGCGGTGTGCCCCCCTCGGCCGCGTAGCGCGCCCGGAGCCGCCGGCCGATCTCCAGGTGCGCGAGGACGCGCTGCTCCGGCGCGACCCGCTCGTAGCTCGCCTGTTGCACGCGGTCGTGCAGGAAGCGGTACTCCGCGTCCAGCGCTCCGCCTCCTGCCTGCCCCAGCGCCTGCGCGGGCCGGTAGTCTCCGTCGGCCGGCACCACCAGCTCCTCCTGCATGGCGGGCCACAGCGCCCCGGTCACCCGGGCGCGCTCCCACCCGCTGAGCCGCTCCAGGTCGTGGAGGTGGAACGTGTGCCCCGCGCACGCCGCGAGCCCGAGCAGCTGCTGGGTCGCCTCGGGCATCTCGCGCACCTTGTCCGTCAGGAGGGCGACGACGTTGTCGGTGACCTGCGCCTGCTCCAGCTCCCTTTGCTCCCAGCGCCACGCGCCGCTCTCCGGGTCCCTGGCCACCTTGCCCTGCCTGTGCAGGGAGAGCAGCAGTTGCTCCATGAAGAACGGGTTTCCTCGCGTCTTTTGCCACAGCACCCGCGCGAGCGGCGCCGCCCGCGGCTCGCCGCTGTCCAGCGCCCGCGCCACCCACGCTCTCACGTGCTCTTCCGGCAGGGGGCTCACCGACATCCTCGACACCTTCGCCCCGCTCTCTTCCACCGACGCCACGAGCTGCCACAGCGGGTGCTCGGGGGGCGCCTCGTTGTCGCGGTACGCCGCGATCACCAGGAGCGCTCTCCGCTCCGCGTCCGTCAGCAGCGTCTTCAGGATCTCCAGCGTGGCGCTGTCGGCCCACTGCATGTCGTCGAGGAACATCACGAGCGGCGCGTTCGGGGTCGTGACCGCCCGCACGAAGCTCAGCCAGGTGAGCCGCTGGCGGGCCAGCACCTGCTCGCCCTGCACCGGCGGCACGGGCGCGAGCTTGCCCATGATCAGGTCGAGCTGCGGCACCACGTCGGCGATGAGCCGCGCGTTGTCGCCCACGTCGCCCCTGATGCGCTCCCGCCATGCCCTGAGCACCGGCTCCGGGCTCGCCAGCCACTGCTGCATCACCGCCCCGAACGCCTGCGCCATCGCCGCGTAGGGCGTCGATCGCGCGAGCTGGTCGTGCTTGCCCGAGATCAAGAGCCCGCGCCCCGCCTGCGCGATGTCCCTGTATACGGTGCGCACCAGCGCCGTCTTGCCGATGCCGGACGGGCCGCCGATGAGCACGAGCTCCGCCGCCCCCGCGGCGGCGCGGGCGAACGACGCGCCCAGCAGAGCGCGCTCGTGCTCTCGCCCGACGAGGACGTCGGGCAGCCGCAGCCTGCGCGAGAAGTCCCTGTCCCCGAGCGGGAACCGCGCCACCGTGCCGTGCTCGCGCCACGCCTGGAGCGCGCGCTCCAGGTCCTCCGCTGTCCCCCTGGCCGTCTGGTAGCGCCGCTCGACGTTCTTCGCGAGGAGCCTCTCCACGATCGCCGCGACGCCGGGAGGCACCTCCGGGGCGACCTCGTCGAGGGCAGGGGGCTCCTTGGCCAGGTGCGCGTGTACCAGCGCCAGCGGGTCGCGCTCGGTGAACGGCAGCCGCCCCGAGAGCGCCTCGAAGAGCGTCACGCCGAGCGAGTAGAGGTCGGTGCGCGTGTCGAGCGCCCGCGCCGTGCGGCCCGTCTGCTCCGGTGACATGTACGCGAGTGTCCCCTCGAGCCCTTCAGGGACGCTCGCCGCCGTCGCCTCCAGCGGCAGCGACGAGGCGATGCCGAAATCGAGCAGCTCGACCTGCGTGTACGCCGCGTCGACGAGCACGTTCTGAGGTTTGATGTCCTTGTGCGTCACGCCCGCGGCGTGCACGGCCTCGAGGACCCGCGCGAGGAGCGCTCCCAGCCTCAGCCCCGCCTCCACCGGCAAGCGCCCGCGCTCGGCGAGCACGCGGTCGAGCGACCGGAAGCCCGGGTCCTCGAGCACCAGCCCGACCGCGCCGTCCTGCTGCAAGAGCTCCCGCGCCCGCGCGATCCCCGACACCGCCCCGAGCTGCGTCAGGATGTGGTGCTCGTGCAGGATGCGCCCTGTCACGCGCGAGCTCGGCGCGTCCGCCACGGGGAGCTTGAGGACCACCCTGTCGCCGGAGGGGCGATGGACGGCGCGGCACACGCGCGTCTCGGCCCCTTCGTGCAGCACCTCGCCCACGGCGTAGTCTCTCGGATGCATCCCGGTTCAGCTCCTCTTTCGGGTCCGGCGGAGATGCCGGGCGAGCAATGGATTCACCTGGTCATCAGCGCACGCGCGCGCGCTGGCCGCGACGGCGGGTGCGCAGCGCGTGCTCCACGCCCGACTGCAGGGTGGCCTTCGTCGCGACGTGTTCGAGGTGCAGGTCGAGCCCCACGAGCGTCTGCGCCACCTCGGGGCGGATGCCGGTGACGACCGTCCGCGCGCCGAGCAGAGAGAGCCCCATCGACGCTTGCACGAGCATGCGCGCGACGGTCTCATCGACCGTCTTGACGCCGGTGATGTCGATGATGAGATGGTCCGCGCCGCGCTCGCTCGCGCCGCGCAGCGCCGTCTCGATAGCTTGCCTGGCGCGCTCGACGTCCACCGTGCCGACGAGGGGCATCACGAGGATACCGTCGATGATCGGGATGAGCGGCGCGGAGAGCTCGAGGAGCCGCTCCCGCTGGGCCGCGATGATCTGCTCCTGGAGCGCGCCCCTTTCGGCCTCGGCGCGCTCGCTCTGCGACAGCTGCTGCGAGAGCTGCGCGTTGGTGTCGCGCAGCATCCGCACGGCCTCGGCCAGCGCCTCCTCGGCCCTGGCGCGCTCCCGGATCTCCTCCGAGAGCCTCGTGTTCTGCTGCTCCAGCGCCCGCGTCGCGCGCCGGAGCGAGACCTGGGTGTGCACCCGCGCGAGGAGCTCGGTCTTCTCGAACGGCTTGGTCACGTAGTCCACGGCGCCCGCGCGAAAGCCCTCGACCCTGAACTTCGCCTCGGCGAGCGCCGTCATGAACACGACGGGGATGCTCCGCGTCGCTGGATCGGCCTTGATTCGCCGGCATGCCTCGAAGCCGCCGAGGCCGGGCATCAGCGCGTCGAGCAAGATGAGATCGGGCTGAGCGCGGCTGGCCAGCTCGATCGCCTCCTCACCGTCGCACGCGACGGCGACCTCCAGGCCCTCAGCGATGAGCGCGCCGGACAGCACGTCCAGGTTGTCCGCGTTGTCGTCTACGATGAGGACGAGCCCAGAAGGCGGCGTTTCTTGCTCTTGCATGGATCTCTGCCGGTCTCAACATGCCTGGACGAGCCTCCTGCGCCCGGTCGGCGACTTCCACAGGCCGGCGAGCGAGCAGACGCGTACAGTGTGAGGTGGCAGCCCTGTCACAGGAAATTTCCCCCCTGGCTTCTTCCTCTGATACCACGGGATGGTCGGCCTTGGCACACGTTTTGTCGGCAGCGGAGGAGAGGGAGGGCTGCGTCGCGCGGGCTATCCCCATCGGTGTACGCGCCAGGTGGGCGCTCTCCGCCAATGTGCCATGTCGTCACGCCGCGCTCGCGCGCCCGTCGTGGAGCAGGATGGCGCGGCTGGCTCGCGGAGCCGATTCGCACGTCGTGAGCTCCCGCACGAGCACAGGACGCCGGACCTGCGCGAGGGCAGCAACACCGCCATTGGCGGCTGATGCTCAGGGTGAGGCGGAGGAGATCGAGGAAGGACGATGAGAATGAGAGTTCATTGCGTGCTGATCGCCGTCGCAGTGGCGCTGTTCGGGTGCGGTGAGGTGAGCACGGGCGGCGGGGCGGACACGGGCGGCGGAGCAGATACGGGCGGCGCGGCGGGTACGGGCGGCGGGGCGGACACGGGCGGCGGAGCAGGTACGGGCGGCGGAGCAGGTACGGGCGGCGCGGCGGGTACGGGCGGCGGGGCGGGTACGGGCGGCGCGGCGGGTACGGGCGGCGCGGCGGGTACGGGCGGCGGGGCGGACACGATACTCACGCTCGATCACGAGCCCATGGCGCTGGAGCAACCTGCCACGGCGCACGTGACGCTCTGGGGTTACGATCAATACGTTGCTGACGCGAGCGCCACCGCGGTCGCGCGCTACACATTCGAGGTCGAGGCGTTGCCGGTCGACCTCGCGCTCGATATCCCGGATGATCCTCACACGCTGATCAATCAGGGGTTCGGGCCGGTCGAGCGCTCGCGCGCGCGGTTCTACTTCTCGTCGCTCGCGATCGACGTCGGCAGCGACGGGCAGATCTGCGAGAACGACTTTGTGCAGGACTACGATCGAAGCGATTTCATGTCGTTCGCGATGGAGCCGCCGGCGGCGCACAGGATCTTCGTGAAGGAGTCCGGCTCTGAATGCAGACCGGTCGATCGATAGCCAACCGACCGAGGTTGAGCGACCCGACCGAGGTTGAGCGACCCGACCGAGGTTGAGCGAGCGACCCAGCGACCCAGGTTGAGCGCGACCGCGCGGGTGGCGCTACCGCCACCGCCATGGCGCCGCCACCTGCCGGTGCGCGCGCCGCCCCCCGGATTGCCCTGATCTGGGCTTCCCGAACCCCTGGTACACGATCTGCCATGGGCGCCGCGCATGGGAGACGCCGACATCACCTTGCGCCACCTCGCCCGACGGCGCCCCGAGGACCTGGTCCGCGCCCTCGTCCCCGAGGCCCGCCCCATCGAGGTCCTCGGCTGGGTCGACAGCCAGGTCACGAACATCGAGCGCCGCCTCGACAAGGCCCTGCGCCTGCGGGTCGGCGGCGAGCCGCGGGTGCTGCACGTCGAGTTCTGCTTCGCGCTCCGCGACGACGTTCCGGATCGCATCTTCGAGTACCTCGGCTTCCTCTTCGCCGCGCTCCGGCTCGAAGCCCCCGGTGAGCCGGTGCCGCCGATCGAGAGCGTCGCCGTGGTCCTGTCGGGTCGCAGGCGGCGCTTGCCTGCGACCGGAAAGCGCCCGATCGCCTGGCCGGGGCGGCCGTTCAGCGGCGCGCGCTTCCGGATCGACGCCGTGTACCAGCGCACGGTCGGCGAGCTCCGGGCGCGCGGGAGCGTGCTCTGGCTGGTGTTCGCCCCGCTCGCGCGCAACGCGACGGCGGCGGCGCTGCGGGAGATCATTTCGGAGATCCAGGTGGGCGCGAAGACCGCCGAGGAGCGGGCCGAGCTGTACACGGCGCTGCTGGTGATGGCGGCGATCGACCCCTGGGGGCATAATCTGCTGAAGGAGCTGATCATCATGGTGGAGGACAAGGAAGAGGGGTTGCTCCGGCGCACGCCGATCATCGGAGAGCTGATCATCGAGGCCGAGCAACGAGGAGAGCAACGCGGGGAGCAGAAGGCGATCGCGGCTTTGCTCGGCCGCCTCTTTGCGCGGCGGCTCGGGAGGCGCCCGACGAGCGACGAGGAGCGACTGATCGTCGAGCGAGCCCGCGCGATCGGCTCGGGCGAGGTCGAGGACGCCTTGCTCGATCTCGAAGGTGAAGCGCTGATTCGCTGGCTCGCGGAGCCGATTCGCACGTCGTGAGCTCTCGCGTCGTTCGCTGTCGAGCCTCCGGAGGAGCACCGGGTCTTCGTCGAAGAGTCCGGCTCTGAGTGCAGACCGATCGATCAATAACCAATCATCAGGTACCCGGCGACTCCACCCACCATGGGCCGGCACCGGAGCCACCATCGAAATCAGACGCTGGATGAGCTGCGCGCCGTGGACCGGCACGCTGCCGCCTGCGCCGGTGATTGAGCGCTGCCCGGCGGCGCTCCAGGCTGGCAGCACAGCGCGGCCCAGGCAGCGTAGCGCGCGCCAGCCTGGCGCGGACGAAGGCGGCGGACGCCACGGGATCGCCGCGGGGGGTCTGGAGGTCCGCCGAGGGGGTCTGGAGGTCCGCCGAGGGGGTCTGGAGGTCCGCCGAGGGGGTCTGGAGGTCCGCCGAGGGGGGTCTCGAGGTCCGCCGAGGGGGTCTCGACCACCGCGCCGACCCTGTCGCGCGACCTCGAGACCCCGGATCGCGGTCGCGGGAGCCCTCTCTCGGGGCGCGCGACCGCGAAGGTGCGGTCGGCCGGGCGCCGAGCGCGATCTCCAGGCTCTCCGTGCGGAAGGCGCGACCCGGGCGCGCTTTCGCCCGAGCGCCGAGCGCGTTCCGCCTCCACCCGGGCGGGCATCCACCGACCGGGCGCTCCCGCCGAGGAGCCCTCGAGGCGCACCACGCGCCGGGGCGCGCAGGGGGAAGGTGCGCGAAGTGGCGCGCTTCGCGGCGAAGTAGGTTAGAGTGCGCGCCATGCCTGATTTCGCCAAGCTCGCCGCCGCGGCCTCGATCGCCCGCGGCCTCGCCATGGACGCCGTCCACGCCTGCTCGTCCGGTCACCTCGGCCTGCCGCTCGGGGCCGCCGAGATCGGCGCCGCCCTCTATGGCGACCTCCTCCGCCACGACCCGAGCGAGCCGCACTGGCTGAACCGCGACCGGTTCATCCTGTCGGCCGGCCACGGCAGCATGTTCCTGTACGGCTGGCTGCACCTCGCGGGATACCCGGTGTCGCTCGACGACGTCCGCCGCTTCCGACAGTGGGAGTCGAAGACGCCCGGCCACCCGGAGTACCACTACACCGAGGGCGTCGAGGCGACGACAGGCCCGCTGGGTCAGGGCGTGGGCAACGCCGTGGGGCACGCGGTGGCCGCGAAGATGCTGGCCGCCCGCTACAACACGCAGGAGCACAAGATCTTCGATCTCAACGTCTACTGTCTCGCCGGCGACGGCTGCCTCCAGGAGGGCGTCGCCGCCGAGGCGGCCGCATTCGCGGGGCACTTCAAGCTCGACAACCTGATCGTCATCTACGACGCCAACGACGTCACCCTCGACGCGATGGCCGTGAAGACCCAGAGCGAGGACACGGGCAAGCGCTTCGAGGCCTATGGCTTCGAGGTGCTCCGCGTCGAGAAGGGCAACGACCTCGAGGCCGTGCACAAGGTGCTCAGCCAGGCGCGCGCGTCGAAGAGCGGCAAGCCGAAGTTCGTCGTCGTCCACACGCTGATCGGCAAGGGGATCCCGGAGGTCGCCGGCACGCAGAAGGCGCACGGCGAGGGCGGCGCCAAGTTCGTCGACCAGGCGCGCAAGAACCTCGGGCTGCCCCCGGAGCACTTCTACGTGAGCGAGGAGGTCAAGCAGTTCTTCGCGAAGCGCAAGGAGGAGCTCGGCAAGGCGCGCGCGGCGTGGGAGTCGACCTTCCAGGCCTGGCGCGAGAAGAACCCGGAGCTCGCCCGGCAGCTCGAGGAGGGCACCTCGCGGAAGGTGCCCGCGGACCTCGACGCGCGCGTCCCCGCGTTCGCCGCCGGCACCAAGGTCGCGACGCGCAAGGCAGGCGAGACCGTGCTGCAGGCGGTCGCCGAGGCGGTGCCCGCGCTCATCGGGTCGAGCGCCGATCTCTACGGCTCGACGTTCAACTACATCGCGTCGAGCACCGACTTCGATCCGGAGCACTGGGGCGGCCGGAACATCCGCGCCGGCATCCGCGAGCACGGGATGGGCGCGATCATGAACGGCATCGCCTACCACGGCGGCCTGCGCCCGAGCGGCGCGACGTTCCTCGTGTTCGCGGACTACCTGCGGCCGAGCATCCGCCTGGCCGCGCTGTCGCACCTGCCGGTCATCTACGTCTTCACGCACGACTCGGTGGGCGTGGGCGAGGACGGGCCGACGCACCAGCCGGTCGAGACCGTGGCCGGGCTGCGCGCCATCGTCGATCTCGACGTCATCCGGCCGGCGGACGCCGAGGAGACGGCCGGCGCGTGGATCGCGGCGCTGGAGCGCACCGACGGGCCGACCGTCCTCGCGCTCACGCGGCAGGCCGTGCCGTTCCTGCCGGGCGACGCGGCGGCGAAGCGCGAGGGCGTCCGGCGCGGCGCCTACGTGCTCGTCAAGGAGACGGCGGCGCTCGAGACGATCCTCATCGCGACGGGCAGCGAGGTGCAGCACGCGGTCGAGGCCGCGAAGAAGATCGGCCCCGGCGTCCGCGTCGTGTCGATGCCGTGCGTCGAGCGGTTCGCGCGCCAGGACCGCGTCTACCAGGAGGCCGTGCTGCCGGCCTCGTGCGCCCGGCGCGTGTCCATCGAGGCCGGCGTCACCTTCGGCTGGCACAAGTGGGTGGGCTCGAAGGGGCTCGCCCTCGGCATCGACCGCTACGGCACGAGCGCCCCCGGCGACATCGTGATGGACCGGCTGGGCATGAACGCTCAGGCCGTCGTGCAGGCGGTGCAGGACCTCGTGCCCTGAACGCCGCGCCCCGTGACGCGCGGGCCGGTGGAACGGCCGAGACCGCTGGACGTCCCTCCTCTCCGAGCTAAAAGCCGCCCGTGCCGTCGGGCGATCTGATCACGCAGCTCCTTGCTCTGTTCGCGGTGCTCGGGGTCGGCGTGCTCCTGCGCGCGCTCGGCCGCAGCGGCCAGGCCGACGCGGCCGTGCTGAACCGGCTCGTCATCGACGTCACCACGCCCGCGCTGATCGTCTCCGTGCTGCGCCGCTCCGGCATCGGTCACGGCGCGTGGGGCGCCGTCGCCGCCTCGACGACCGCGCTCTTCGCGTGCGCCCTCGCGGGCATCGCGGTCGCGCGCGCGCTCGGCCTCCCGCGCGCCGCGCAGGGCGCCGCGGGCCTCGTCGGCAGCTTCTCCAACACCGGGTTCCTCGGCGTCCCCGTCGTGCTCGCCCTGTACGGGCAGGCGGGCGGCGCGGCGGGGACGGCGATCCTCGTCGACAGCATCGTCACGACGCTGATGCTCTGGACCTTCGGCGTCGCGCTCGCCGCGCGCATGGGCGCGGGCGGCGACGTGGACGCGCGCGGCGTGCTCAGGGTGCTCCTGCACCCCAACGTGCTGTCGATCGCCGCCGGCCTCGCCCTCCACGCCCTGCCGATCCCGCTGCCGGCGTGGGTGGAGCGCGCGCTCGACGCGCTCGGGAGCGCGACCCCGACCCTCGTGTTCCTCGCGCTCGGCCTGAGCCTCGACCTGCGCTCGCTGCGCGGCCGGGTGCGGCCGCTCGTGGCCGTCGCCGCGGTGAAGCTGCTCCTGGCCCCCGCGGTCGCGCTCGGCGCGGCGCTCGCGCTCCGCCTCGAGCGGCCCACCTCCGAGGTGGCGGTCCTGCAGTCCGCCATGCCGACCTCGATGGTCTCCGTGATCATCGCCGCGCGGTACGGCTGCGACGGCCAGTTCGCCGCGGCCACCGCGGTCGTGACGACGCTCGGGGCGCTGGCGAGCCTGCCGGTCGTGATCGAGGCGCTGCGCCGCCTGCTCCCGTGACGTCGGGGGACGGCGGGCAAGGCCCCTTCACCCGGCGATCACCGCCCGAGGCGCCGCCTCGAGAGCGCGGGGCGTTCGCCGTGCGATCTCCGTCACGAGCGCCACGAGCGCGGTCACCGTCCGGGCCTCGATGAAGGCGCCGTCGGGGATCGAGATGCCGAACTCTTCTTCCAGCGAGACGAGCAGATCGAGCGCCGCGGGCAGGCTGATACCGATCGTCTTGAACAGATCGGCGTGCCCAGGCAACGCCTCGGGGTGCTCCGATCTGGCCAGCCGCGCGACGATCGCGCGCACCTTCGCTTCGGCGCGCCGCGCCGCCCTTTCAGGAATGTGCATGATCCTGCCCCCCAGCAGGACAAGCGCAGCAAACCACGCTCGCCGGAACAGCGCAGAGTATGGTCAGCCTGACGGATGTCGCAAGCGCGACGACCTCCAGCGCTCAGGCCCTCTGTCTGTCTGTCTATCTGCCTGCCTGCCAGCGCGCCCGCGCGCCCACGCGACGCGGGTGGTGGCCCAATTTGCCCCGGAGTGATTCACATGAAGGCGGGAAGGCAGGAAGATCATTGATCTTTTCTTCCCGCCTTCCCGCCTTCATGTTCAAATCCGGCCACCACCGCGACGCGCGTCTGTCCGGAGCGCTGGAGCTCACCGGGAGACGTGGCGCGCCCAGGCGGGACCCGGCGCGACGAGGCCAGCGCTGCGGCCCGCGCTCACGCCCCGACCTGGTAGACGCGCTGGTACCCCGCCTCGACGTCCGTGATCGTCACCTCGACGATCCCGTGCGGCGTGATCGCGTATTGCTCCTCGATCAGCGGCCCTTCGTCGTTCATGCGCTCCACGGTCACGGCGGCGAGCTCGGCGGCGCGGTCGCGGAGCCGCCGGTCGAACGGGAACACGACCTCGTTGAAGGCGGTGATGTCGCCGTGGGGCACGCCGAGCCGGTCGAGCGCGGCGCACTCGACGAACCGGTAGCGGCCGACGTTGTGCGCCGCCCGGTACACGCGGCGCGAGACCACCGGCGCTTCCTGGCTCGACGGGATGCGCGCCTCGCGGTCGAAGATCGGATCGAAGACCACCTCGTCCCCGCCGCTGCTCTCCCGGAACACCCCGAAGTGGCGCGACAGCCGGTCGGACAGCTCGAAGCCCGCGTCCTCGTCGACCGCGATGGCGAGGCCCATCGCGATCGCCGCCGAGGGGTAGGGGGACCGGTGGACGCGCCGCCCGAAGCGCTCGCGCAGCGTCCGGGCGACGATCGGCAGCGAGCTCGCGCCGCCGACGACGTAGATCCCCGCGATGTCGGCGAGCGCCTCGCCCGCGCCCGCGTCGAGCCGCGCGGTCACCGGCTGCATCGCGGTGATCGTCGCCTCCACGAGCGGCACGCACTGGTCGTAGAAGTCGGAGGCCGAGATCGTCACCTCGTGGGCGGGCGCCAGGTCGCCGAGGCACGCCTCCAGGTCGATCACGATCCGCCGGGAGTTCGGGTTGAGGCGCTCCTTGGCCTCGCGGCACTGGTCGGCGAGCGCCGCGAGCGCGCGCGCGGGCAGGTCCTCGCGCTCGATCTTGGCCGCGGCGAGCGCCATCGAGGCGAGCACCTCGTCGAAGTCGTCGCCGCCGAGGTGGTTCAGCCCCGCGGTCGTCACGGCGTCGTGGCTGCGCCCGGTCATGTGGACCAGCGAGGCGTCGAACGTCCCGCCCCCGAGGTCGTACACGACGATGTGCTCGCGCTTCGACGTGATGGTGCTGCGGTGGCGGTGGGTGTACTCGAACCCGGCCGCCGACGGCTCGTTCAGGAGCGCGATGACCTCGAAGCCGGCGCGGCGGAACGCGTCGAGCGTCACGAAGCGCTGCGTCCCGTGCGCGTTCGCCGGGGTCGCCACGACGCAGATGAGGCGCCCGTCGTCGTCCTTCTTCCTGGGCCGGTTCGACCGGTTCAGGACGGCGTCGCGGAGCGACCTCAGGAACAGGGTCAGGAGGTCGAGCACCCGGAGCTTCGTCCCGCCGATCTCGACCTCGAAGTCGGGCGAGGCGCGGGGACCCGAGAGCACGCGCTTGAACGACCGGAGCACGGTCCACTCCGGGTCCGAGGCGACCGCGAGGGCGTCGAAGCCGAACCGGAGCTCTCCCCGCCGCTCGGCCGCCACGGAGGGGTAGAAGTCCACGGTGTCCCCCGCCGCGTCCAGGAAGCTGATGACGGGGTAGTTTCCGCGGTCGCAGCACGCGACCACGGTCCGCGTGGTTCCGAAATCGATCCCGAGGCGCACGGTGGGGTTTCCTCCGGCCCGCATGCTGCCACATCCGGCCGCCCGCGGTGAAACTCCACGGCCTCCGCGCCGTCACGAGCCAGCGGAGGTGCGCCCCGAGGCAGAGCGCTCGGCCTGATGGCGCTCCCGCGGGGCCGCTCCCTTCAGCGCTGCTTGAGCCAGTGGGCGTACGGCGACGGGAGCACGCTTGTCGGCTGCTCCACGCCGAGCTTCTTCGCCGCGTGGTAGGCCCAGTGCGGGTCGTCCAGCAGGGGGTGCCCCAGGAGGATGAGGTCCGCCTGGCCCTCCCTCAGGGCCGCCTCCGCCTGCTCGGGGCTGTTGATGAACCACCCGCACCCGACCGGCACGCCCGCCTCCTTGCGGATGCGCGCGGCGTACGGGAGCAGGAAGCCAGGACCCCACGGGATCTTCGTGCAATCGGGGACGACGAACGAGTGGCTCACGTCGAGGAGGTCGATGAGGCCGGAGGCCTTGAGCCGCTTCGTCAGCTCGATCGATTCCTCGATCGTGGTGCCGCCGTCCAACCAGTCCGTGACCGAGAGGCGGATGGTCAGCGGCAGGCGCTCCGGCCATGCATCGCGCACGGCCTCGAGCGTCTCGACGAGGAAGCGGCTCCGGTTCTCGAACGACCCGCCGTACTCGTCGGTGCGCGCGTTCGAGAGCGGCGAGAAGAAGCTGTTCGCCAGGTAGCCGTGCGCGAAGTGCAGCTCGAGCCACTCGTAGCCTGCCTCGCTGGCCCGCCGCGCGGCGGAGGCGAAGCTGGACTTCACGCGCGCTATGTCGGCCTTCGTCATCTCCTTCGGCACCTGAGTGAGCCGCTCGCCGTACGCCTTCGCCGAGGGCGCCAGGATCTCCCACGCGCCCTCCTGCTTCGTCAGGTGATTATCGCCCTCCCACGGCCGGTTGGCGCTGGCCTTTCTCCCTGCGTGCGCGAGCTGGATTCCGGGGACCGCGCCCTGCTCCTTGAGGAACGCGGTGATCCGCCGGAGCGGCTCGATCTGCCCGTCCTCCCAGAGGCCGGCGTCCCGCGGGCTGATGCGCCCCTCCGGGGACACCGCCGTGGCCTCCGCGATCGCGAGCCCGGCGCCGCCCCGCGCCATCGAGCCCAGGTGAACAAGGTGCCAGTCGGTGGCATACCCATTCCTCGAGGAGTACTGGCACATGGGAGCGACGCCCACGCGGTTGCGCAGCGTCACGTCCTTCAAACGAAAGGGCTCGAACAAGCTCACCACAAAGACCTCCTTAGCCGACGGCGGCGCAGCTTCGCACGTCCAGGCGGGCGGGCGCAAGCGGAGGCGTCCTCCGCCCTCGACCGGTCTCCCCCCGGGCATGTTCGACCATCGTCTGTCTTCGGTCTTGCAAGCGGTCTCGCGGAATCCCCGGCGCCGCCGGGTCGGACGCAGGATCTGCGGGCTTCGAGCGCCCGGCGGCGCCGCGCGAGGTCTCCCACGAGCGGCGGTCCCGCTACTGACCTGCGCCGATCTCGTCGAGGAATGCGTTGTAAGCGTCGATCTTGTCGAACGGAACCACGTCGAGGCCGATGTTGACCCGGCTATCGCCGTCCATCAGCGGGGCGAGGATCTCCCTGGTGGCGTCGAGGCCGATGGTCCTGATGCCATAGAGGATGTAGGGCACGAGGTACCCCTCGTAGTACTGCCGCTGTGTGTGTGTGGCCTTGATGCGCTCCTGGCGCATGTAGTCGACGGTCCTGGGATCGAAGTCGAACGCGACGATGGGGACGTCCGGTATGCCCGCGGCGTCTGCGCCCATCACGCACCGGTACGAGATGTTGAACAGGCCGACCATGCCGACGACGGGCGGGTTCGCTGCCGCGATGTTTTGCTTCATCAAGTCGATGTCGACGGCCTCCTCGGCGGAGAAGACGGCCTCGCTCACCACGGGCGCGTAACCGGCTGCCTGGATCACCTCCCGGGCTCCCTGCGTCCGAGCGTACCCGTCGACCCAGTCTGCTCCGCTGGTGCCGTGGACTATCACCGTACCTGGCGGTGGGGGCAGCATCGCGATCAGGGTGTTCGCCGCGGTGGCTCCCACGGACGTGTTGAGCGCTCCGACGTAGAGCGAGCGCTTCGACGCCGCCACGTCGGTGTCGAGCGTCACGACGTGGGCCCCGTTCGCGACAGCCTTGTCGACGGCGGCCGCGTTGACGTCGCCGTACGGCGAGACGCCGATCCCTTCGGCGCCGCCCGCGACCGCCTGCTCGATCTGCTGATTCTGGAGGTCCTGCGATGTCGTGGAATCGTCCGGCGACTGGTCGGTCGGCCCGAGCACGTTCCCCGTGACACCGAGCTCACCCATGGCTCGGCTCGCGCCCGTGGCGATCGGCTCGAAGAAGGTGTCGAGGTTCTTCAGCAGGACCACCATGTGCATCGGCTCGATCGTGCCCTCGTTGATCACGGCGAGCAGACGATCGACCGTATCCTCGAGCACCACCGGAGTGAACTCGCTCGCTGGCGTCGGCGGCCGCTCGATGGGTCCGACATCCGTGCCCGCGTCGGCGGTATCGCTCGACCCGCACGCCGTCGTCGTCAGCAGGAGCCCGAAGGCCGCCGTCCAGCGTCGTCCAAACCTTGTCATGAGAACCCTCCTCGTCCGTGGTTCGCTCGAGCGCGCTCGGTACCCCTGCGACAGGATC
Source organism: Sorangium sp. So ce1153 (assembly GCF_051521595.1). Lineage (NCBI taxonomy): Bacteria > Pseudomonadati > Myxococcota > Polyangiales > Polyangiaceae > Sorangium > Sorangium sp. So ce1153. The sequence continues at coordinate 6,796,637 of NZ_CP150361.1, read as the reverse complement.
CCTCCTCCTGCGAGCTCATCCCCAGGTGTGGCATGTGACGTGACCCAGGTGACCGGGCGCCGCCGGCGAGCACGATGCCCAGACCCGGTGCGCGACTCCCATGCGCAGCTCGGTTTCGATCTAGCAGATGCGTCGTCCGCCGTGCGTGAGCCATACCCCCTCCCACGGAGGTGATGCAGAGCGCCAGGAGTTCATGCCCGATCCATCGTGATACGAGGTCGAGGATCGCGCTGTCAAGGGTCAGCGAACGATCGGCGAAGAGCGGGATTGGGTCGAGGCGAAATCTAGCTGCTCGTGTGATTCTGGGCACGGCAGCCGGCGCCCGGCGTCCCCTTCGTAGAGAGCGCAGCGCAATGAGAGCGCAGCGCAATAGGTCGCGCAGGTACGTCTCGGGATCGAGCGGGTGGAGTCGACACGAGGCTAGAGCGGATCGCTCCGACCGGTGGAGGCGGTTCCACGTGGTCGGGAACAATCTGTTGAGAATGGGTGCAAATTTGCGATGAATGCCGAGGCCGCGCGCGATCGGCATCCGCGGCTTCCTCCGGAGCCCGAAGCTGACGCTCGACCAGAAGCAGCTCGCCTCGCTGGAGGAGCTCGCGGCCAAGGGCATGACGCTCGACATCATCAACCGCGGCGCCTTGAACCCGAAGGACAAGGTCGAGGCGCTCGCGACCGCGGTGCCCAGGCTCCGTATCATCATTGACCACCTGGCGGGCGCGAAAGGGGCGACGCAGGATCCGGCCTGGGTCGACGCGATGCAGCGGCTGGGCAAGCACCCGAACATCTACATCAAGTTCTCGTCGTTCTTCGACATCCCACGGCCGGCAAGCGGAGGCGCCCTCCGCCCTCGGCCGGTCTCCCCCCGGGCATGTTCGACCATCGTCTGTCTTCGGTCTTGCAAGCGGTCTTGCGGCCTCCCCGGCACCGCCGGGCCGGATCCAGCCTCCTCGGGCTTCGAGCGCCCGGCGGCGGCGCGCGAGGTCTGCCACGAGCGGCGATCCCGCTACTGACCTGCGCCGATCTCGTCGAGGAAAGCGTTGTAAGCGTCGATCTTGCCCGCCGGAACCACGTCGAGGCCGATGTTGACCCGGCTATCGCCGTCCATCAGCGGGGCGAGGATCTCCCTGGTGGCGTCGAGGCCGATGGTCCTGATGCCATAGAGGATGTAGGGCACAAGGTACCCCTCGTAGTACTGCCGCTGTGTGTGTGTGGCCTTGATGCGCTCCTGGCGCATGTAGTCGACGGTCCTGGGATCGAAGTCGAACGCGACGATGGGGACGTCCGGTATGCCCGCGGCGTCTGCGCCCATCACGCACCGGTACGAGATGTTGAACAGGCCGACCATGCCGACGACGGGCGGGTTCGCGGCCTCGATGTCGCGCTTCATCCAGCCGACGTCGGTGGCCTCATCGGTGAAGTAGGCGGCCTGGCTCACCAGGGGCGTGTAACCGGCTGCCGCGACCACCTCCTGGGCTCCCTGTGTCCGAGCGTACCCGTCGCTCCAGTCTGCTGAGGTGGTGCCGTGGATCACCACCGTACCTGGCGGTGGGGGCAGCATCGGGAGCAGGGTGTTCGCCGCCGTGGCTCCCGCGGAGGTGTTGAGCGCTCCGACGTAGAGCGAGCGCTTCGAGGTCGGCACGTCGGTGTCGAGCGTCACCACGGGGATCCCGTTCGCGACAGCCTTGTCGACGGCGGCCGCGTTGTCGTTGCCGTAGGGCGAGACGCCGATCCCTTCGGCGCCATCCGCTACCGCCTGCTCGAGCTGCTGATTCTGGAGGCTCTGCGAGGTCGTGGGATCGGCCCACGACTGGTCGGTCGGCCCGAGCACGTTCCCCGTGACACCGAGCTCACCCATGGCTCGGCTCGCGCCCGTGGCGATCGGCTCGAAGAAGGTGTCGAGGTTCTTCAGCAGGACCACCATCTGCATCGGCTCGATCGTGCTCTCGTTCATCATGGCGATGAGCCTATCGACCGTCGCCTCGAGCACCACCGGAGTGAACTCGCTCGCTGGCGTCGGCGGCCGCTCGATGTGTCCGACATCCGTGCCCGCGTCGGCGGTATCGCTCGACCCGCACGCCGCCGTCGTCAGCAGGAGCCCGAAGGCCGCCGTCCAACATCGTCCAACCCTTGTCATGAGAACCCTCCTTGTCCGTGGTTCGCTCGATCGCGCTCGGTACCCCTGCGACAGAATCCCTCCTCCCGCGAGCTCATCCCCAGGTGTCGCATGTGACGTGACCCAGGTGATCGGGCGCCGCCGGCGTGCACGATGCCCAGAGCGGGGACGCGATTCCCACGCGCAGCTCGGTTTCTAAATAGCAGATGCGTCGTCCGCCGTGCGTGAGCCACACCCCCTCCGACGGAGGCGATGCAGAGCCCCAGGAGTCCATGCTCGATCTATCGTGATACGACGTCGAGGATCGCGCTGTCAAGGGTCAGCGAACGATCGACGAAGAGCGGAATTGAGTCGAGACAGGAAATCAGGTTACTCGTGTGGTTCTGGACACGGCAGCCGGCGTCCGGCGTCCCTTCCCCACCACCGAGTCGGGGGTGGTGGCCCAATTTGCCCCGGAGTGATTCACATGAAGGCGGGAAGGCAGGAAGATCATTGATCTTTTCTTCCCGCCTTCCCGCCTTCATGTTCAAATCCGGCCACCACCGAGTCGGGGGCGGGGAAGGGCATGGGCGGCGCGGCGCGGCGCCAGGGCGCGTCGACGAGGGCGCCAGCGGCCGTTGCTCAGTTTGCGGTCACGATCACCTCTGAGCCATCATACGTGACCACTTGATCGGCAGCAGCCGTCACATCGACGCCGACGCCATGACTGGATCCTACCCACACGATCCTGAACGTCCTGCTGGCCGGCATCCCGCTATAGCTCCCTGTCCTTGCGCCGATGGTCAGCTTCCTGGCAGAATCGTCCCACGTGAGTGGGATGGTCGAGTACTTGCCTTCCTCGTAATTATAGCTGTCGCCCTCGTCATCGTAGAGAGTGAAGGACCCGTCCTGACCTGCGTAGATCCGGATCTCCACCGGATCGATGCTCTGCGTCGCATACTGGACATTGGGACCCATGGGAACGATCGAGCCCGCCTTGACGAAGAGGGGAATTTCGCTCAGCGGCGCGGGAGCCGAGGCCGTACGCCCGCCGTCCGTCGTCGAGCCTGTCCAGAAGTCGTACCAGGTCCCCGCGGGGAGATAAACGGAGCGGCTGGTAGCGCCCGCGGTGGTCACCGGATTGACCAGGAAGGCAGGGCCGAACAGGAACTGATCCTTGATGTTGAACACCTTCTCGTCGCTGGGGTAGTCGAAGACCAGGTGACGCATCATGGTGTAGCCTTCGCTGGTCACCTTCCAAGCCAACGAGTAGACGTACGGCATCAGCCGGTAGCGGAGGTTGTCGATCTTGAGCAGATTGGCCTTGGTGGCAGCGCTCCAGCTGTTGCTGTACAGCTCCCTCGAGCCGCCTCCATGGATCCGGAAGATCGGGGAGAAGGCGCCATACTGGAACCAGCGGGTAAAGAGCTCATTGTTCGCGCTGGTGGTCCAGTCCACGTTGTGGCCCCAGTACCCGCCGATGTCGGTGGTCCAGTAGGGCATCCCCGCGAGCGAGAAGTTGAGCCCCGCGGGGATCTGCTTGGTATAGGTGGGGAAATTGCTGTCGATGTCCCCCGACCAGCACGTCGTGGCATATCGCTGCTGGCCGGCAAAGGCGCTGCGGGTGAGGACGTAGACTCGCTTCTCTTTCGGGCCGGTCATGCGCCAGTGCTCGTACAACCCCTGGGCGTGCCCCAGGGGATAAGCGTTCACGTACAGCGCCCCCTTGCCGAGCGCGGTGTCAGCCGCGCGCACGTCGACGCGATCCGGATAGCCCTGAGGTTCGGTATTGTCGGCCCAGATGCCGTCCCAGCCGTGCGGCCCCAGCAGGCGATCGTGGATCTGCTGGTACACCAGAGCTCTGGCGGCGGGGTTGAGCGTGTCGTAAAAATGGTGTGTGCCGCCGCTGGCGAACAACGCTCCGATCTCGTCGAGCGCCTTGTAGTTGTCCATCTCCCCGGCCTTCCTCTCCGTGTTCACGCGCTGGTACAGCGGCCAGATCGATATCATCGTGTGAACGTTGGCTTTGTGCATCTCGTTGATGAGGGCCGGCGGATCAGGATAGCGGCCTTGATCCATGAAGTGGGAGCCCCACGCGTACGGCGTCCAGTAATCCCAGTCCTGGACGATGCAGTCGACTGGAATGTTGTTGTTGCGGTAGCCGTCCTTGACCCTCAGGAGCTCGGACTGGCTGCTGTACTTGTCCTTCGACTGGAAGAGCCCGTAGGCCCACTTCGGGAACAACGGGGCTGCGCCGGTCGCGGTGCGGTACCGGGCCACGACCTGGTCGATGCTCGGGCCGTAGAAGAAGTAGTAGTCCACCATGTCGCCGGCCTCGGACACGTAGCTGTACTTCGTGTCGTTGGACTCGGTCCCGTCGAAGTCCGAGGCGGAGTAGTTGTCCCAGAAGATCCCGTAGCCCCTGTTGGACACCAGCAGCGGGACGTTGATCTCCGTGTTGACGTTGACGATGCGCCGGGTCGTCCCTTTGCGGTTCATCACGCTGTCCTGGTGCTGGCCAAGGCCGAACAAGGCTTCTTCGGCCGGCGAGTTGAAGACCGTCTCGACGCGGTTCGTGCTGACCCCCTCGACGGTCACCGGGGTCAAGCCCTTGCTGTCTTCCGACAAGATGACGTTGTCGTTCAGGTCGGCGTAGGTGACCAGGCCGCTGGTCGTGTCGACGTGGGCCTTCAAGCGTGAGGTGGTGATGGTCACGGTCCCGGAGCTCTCCGTGACGCAGAAGCTCGGTGTGCCCCACTTGCTGTTGACAGACAGAGATGTCTTTTCAGGGAGCGAAGGAGCGGTGGCGTACTGGACCCTGATGATGCTCTCGTTGCAAACCTCCAGCCTCAGCAGGCCGGTTTCCAGGTTGAAGGTGACGCCGGTGGCGTCTGTGGCGTGAAGCCCGGTCTCTGGGGGCGCAGGAGGGCACTCCAGCTGGTCGCCGCCTCCCTGGCCTCCCTGGCCTCCCTGGCCTCCCGGACCGCCGCCGCCGCCGCCGCCGCCGCCGACCCCGGCCGCGCCGGCTCCACCGCCTCCCACCCCGGTCGCGCCAACGGCGCTGGTCGCAGTGCCGCTGGCGCTCGGACCGGGGTCGGACCCGTGCGAGCACGCGCCGCCGAGCGGCAAGAGGCCGATCAGGGCCGCGTAAACATAACGATTGATCAAGCTTCGCATGACTCCTCGCGAGCAACAGAATTCACAGCAGTTATCGACAACCCAACGATCGGGGCCAACCACGAGGGCGCGGGCTGCTTCCGTGCGGTCGGGCAGGGAGCTGTTTCAGTCCACGCTTCGCACCGCTGACTCAGCGCAAGAGCACCTGGCAGTGGCCCGCGGATCGCGCTCGCTCGAGAGGCGCCGGAGGGGGCGCACGCTGCTGGTGCCGGACCATCTCCGGGAGCGAATCGAGCCTCTGCCCCCGAAGAAGGATGGAGCCGAAGACGCTCGAACGAGCGAGATGCGCGGTGTCCTCTGGTGGATCACCCTGCAGAACGCCGAGCGCCGTCGATCAACAATCGCTCCCGCGACGGTTGAGCGAACGGAGCCGGCCAGGATCGACCGAGATCGATCCCATGACGGAGGCCTCGGTGCGCATGACGACGCGAACAAGACGAGACCGGCGCACCCCGGGGCTGTATTGTGAGCGCTCACATAATGGCCGTCAACACCAATCGATCGGACCGGGAATATCCTCGATCTCGAGGAGTAAAGGCTGGCGGTGCTCCTCCGGAGCGCCGCGTCAAGCAGGTCGCTCAGGCACGTCTCGGGGTCGAGCAGGTGGAGTCGACACGAGGCTCGAGCGGATCGCTCCGACCGGTGGAGGCGATTCCACGTGGTCGGGAACAATCTGCTGAGAATGGCTGCAAAATTGCGATGAGTGCCGAGGCGGAAGCGGGGGAGGATCGCCCGCCCGCGCCGCCGGCGGCGTTCGACCGGACGGCGTCACCACGCCGCGTCTTCGATGGCCCGGTGACGAGCGCCTGCGCCAGTCAGCTCGTCTCCTGGTCAAACCGCCGGAGCGCGTGGAACGCGTCGAGACGCGTGCAAGCGATCACTCTTGACATGGTTATTGTGAACGTTCACATTGGCGCCTGAAAGGCTCCACCTGAACATGCTCACGAGCATCAAAGCGAACTTCGCCACGCTGTGCCTGACGATGGCGCTCTCGCCCCTCGCGGCGTGCGCGTCGTCTTCCTCGACCACCGCGCCGCCGCCGGAGACGGCGGGAGACACGAGCAAGGCGGCGGCCCCGCTGGCCGTGCCGGCGGAGCAGCGCGGTCCGATCCTCGACACGCACATCCATCTCTACCAGGTCACGCGGCCGGGCGGCGTCGTCTGGCCGGAGGCCAAGCAGAAGCCGATTTACCGCGACGTGCTGCCCGCAGAGTACGAGGCCGTCGCGAAGCAGAATGGCATCATCGGCACCGGCGTCGTCGAGGCCAGCCCCGTCGTCGAGGACAACGTCAAGGTCCTCGAGATGATGAAGGGCAACGGCTTCTTCAAGTTCCTGGTCGCGCAGCTCGAGATCGGCTCGCCGAGCTTCAGCGCCGATCTCGCGCGCCTCGCCGCGGACCCGCGCGTCGTCGGCATCCGCGGCTTCCTCTGGAGCCCGACGCTGACGCTCGACCAGAAGCAGCTCGCCTCGCTGGAGGAGCTCGCGGCCAAGGGCATGACGCTCGACATCATCAGCCGCGGCACCTTGAACCCGAAGGACAAGGTCGAGGCGCTCGCGACCGCGGTGCCCAGGCTCCGTATCATCATCGACCACCTGGCGGGCGCGAAGGGGGCGACGCCGGATCCGGCCTGGGTCGACGCGATGCAGCGGCTGGGCAAGCACCCAAACATCTACATCAAGTTCTCGTCGTTCTTCGACATGTACAACCCGGCCGCCACCGAGGACGACCCCTGGAAGGCGCCGACCGACGTCGCGGCGTACAAGCCGCACTTCGACGTGCTGATGAAGGCCTTCGGCGAAGACCGGCTGATCTGGGGCAGCAACTGGCCCGTGGTCGACATGGGCGGCAGCCTCGCTTCGGAGATCGAGATCGCCGAGCTCTACCTCAAGGAGTTCGGTCAGGAGGCGCGTGACAAGGTGATGTTCAAGAACGCACAGAAATTCTATGCGCGTCATCCCTGAACAGGGGCGCCCCGAGCGCCGCGGCGAGGGCGCCTGCCGCCCCGCGCGCGGCGCGTGAAGCAGCGCCACGTCGCCTCGGCTCCTGCCAGCCGGCGTGGCGCGGTGTTTTCTTTGTTGCAGAACGAAGCGGCCCCGGCTGCGGAGCGCGCCGTGAAAGCCGCGAGTGAACGAAGTCGCTCAGCGAGGCAATGACAGCATGAAAGCCCTGACGATCACCGGTCCGTCGGCCGCGCAGGTGACCCAGATCCGCGAGCCTGAGCCGGCGCACGACGAGGTGCTGATCCGCGTGCAACGGGTCGGTCTCTGCGGCTCCGACCTGAACACGTTCCTGGGCAAGAACCCGATGGTGACGTACCCTCGGGTGCTGGGTCACGAGGTGGCCGGCACGATCGTGGAGCTCGGCTCCGGCGTCGAGGCGGACTGGCGCGTCGGGACCGACGTCACGTTCACGCCGTACACGGCGTGCGGCGTGTGTCCCTCGTGCCGCGCGGGACGGCGCAACGCCTGCCGGATCAACAAGACCATGGGCGTGCAGCGCGACGGCGCGCTGACCGAGCTCGTGACCGTGCCTTACCAGAAGCTCTTCACGTCGCCGAAGTTGAGCCTCACGGAGCTCGCGCTGGTCGAGCCGTTCTCGGTCGGCTTTCACGCGGCGGCGCGGGGGCGCGTCGAGGCCGAGGAGACCGTCCTGGTGATGGGCTGCGGCGGCGTCGGGCTCGGGGCCATCGCCGGCGCGGTGAGCCGCGGCGCGCGCGTGATCGCGCTCGACACGCAGGACGAGAAGCTCGCGCTCGCCAGGGCGCTCGGCGCGCGCGAGGCGGTGCTCGCGAACGCCGAGGCGCGCGAGCGCGTGATGGACCTGACGAGCGACGACGGGCCGGACGTCGTGATCGAGGCCGTCGGCTCGACCGCGACGTACCGCAACGCGGTGGAGTGGGTGAAGTTCTGCGGTCGCGTCGTGTACATCGGGTACGGCAAAGAGCCGGTGAGCTACGAGACCAAGCTGTTCGTGATGAAGGAGCTCGACATCCTCGGCTCGCGCAACTGCCTGGGCGAGTTCTCGGACGTGATCGCCTTCTTCGAGCGGCGCACGTTCGACCCGAACATCCTGATTTCGCGATCGATCCCCATCGAAGGCGTGCCCGACGCGCTCGCCGACTGGGCGGCCAACCCCGGTCGAACCTCCAAGATCATGGTCGGCGTGTCGTGAGCGCGCCTGCCGAGCAGCCGGAGCACTGACATGGGCAATCCGATCCTCCAGTTCGGCACGAGCCGGTTTCTGCAGGCTCACGCGGACTTCTTCATCTCGGAGGCGCTTCGCGCGGGCGACGCGCTCGGGACGGTCACCGTGGTGCAGACCACGTCGAACCCCGAGAGCCGCGCGCGCATCGACGCGCTGCGCGCACAGCCGCGTTACACCGTGCGGATTCGCGGGCTGCGCCGCGAAGAGGTCGTCAACACGACGATCGAATGCAGCTCGATCACGGAAGCGCTCGACGCGAACAGCCACTGGCCGCTCGTGCGCGAGCGCTTCGCGCATGACGCGCGCGTCGTGCTCTCGAACACGAGCGACAGCGGATACGTCTGTTTCCCCGAGGACACGGCGTCGTTGCTCGCGCCTGGCGCGGGCGTGCCGCGCGGGTTCGCCGCGAAGCTCGTCGTCCTGCTGCGCGCGCGCTTCGACGCGGGCGCCGCGCCGCTCACGCTGCTGCCTTGCGAGCTCGTGTCGAACAACGGCGACACGCTGCGCGCGCTCGTCGCCGGTGTCGCGCGCCAGTGGGGCGCCGACGCCGCCTTCCTGCGCTACGTCGAGCACACGTGCATCTGGGTGAACTCGCTCGTCGACCGGATCGTCTCCGAGCCGATCCGCCCGGTCGGCGCGATCGCCGAGCCCTACGCGCTCTGGGCGATCGAGCGGCGCGAGGGCATGGTGCTGCCGTGCCGGCACGAAGCGATGATCGTGACCGACGACCTGCCCCACTACGAGCGCTTGAAGCTGCTGCTCTTGAACCTCGGGCACACCTACCTCGCCGAGCGCTGGCAGATGGACGCGCGCCCCGCCGACGAGAACACGCGGCGCGCGATGCGCGATCCGGCCTTGCGCGCCGAGCTCGAGGCGCTCTGGCGGGACGAGGTGCTGCCCGTCTTCGACGCGCTCGGCAAGGGCGCTGACGCGCGCGCCTACCTCGACGAGGTGCGCGAGCGCTTCGAGAACCCGTTCCTCGATCACCGGCTCTCCGATATCGCGCGCAACCACGACGAGAAGAAGCGACGTCGCTTCGGGCCGGTGATCGAGCTCGCGCGCGAGCTCGGCTTGAACCTCGATCAGCCCCGGCTGCGCGCGTCGCTTCGCGCGGCCGTGCCCGCGTGAGCGCAGGGAGACATGTAGATGAGAAAGATGCGTTGGGTCGTGCTCTTCCTGTGCTTCCTCGCCGTCGCCATCAACTACATCGATCGCGCCAATCTGGCGGTCGCGGCGCCCGAGATCGAGAAGGCGCTCGGCATCGGCCCGGCCCAGATGGGCCTCATCATGAGCGGCTTCTTCTGGACCTACGCGCTCATGCAGATGCCGTTCGGCTGGTTCATCGACCGTGTGGGGGGACGCGTCGCGCTGCCGGTCGCCGTCGGCTGGTGGTCGCTCTTCACCGTGGCGACGGCCGGCGCGTCGAGCGTCGCGTCCATGTTCGGCTTCCGGTTGCTGCTCGGCGCCGGCGAGGCGGGGGCCTACCCGGCCTGCGCCAAGCTCGTGAGCCAGTGGTTCAAGCCGCGCGAGCGCGCGCTCGCGACGGGCATCTTCGATAGCGGCGCGCGCGTCGGCTCGGCGCTGTCGATCCCCCTCGTCGCCCTCATCATCGACACGTTCGGATGGCGGGCGGCCTTCATCATCACGGGCTTGCTCGGCGCGGTGTGGATCCTCGGCTGGGTCGTCATCTACCGCGGCCCCTCTCACGGCGACATGACGGGCGCGGCCGACGTCATCCACGCAGCGCCCGCCAGGGACGCGCAGAGCGACGTGACGTGGGCGTCGCTCTTCCGCCATCGCACGCTCTGGGGCATGATGCTCGGCTTCTTCTGCCTCAACTTCACCAACTACTTCTTCATCACGTGGTTCCCGAGCTACCTGGTGCAGACGCGCGGCTTCTCGCTCAAGTCGCTCGGCACGCTCGGCATGGTTCCCGCGCTGATGGCGATCCCGGGCGGCTGGATCGGCGGCTTCGTCTCCGACGCGCTCTACCGTCGCGGCTGGAGCCTCACCGCCGCGCGCAAGACCTGCATGGTGGGCGGCATGCTGGTGTCGTCGGCGATCACGTTGTCGTCATTGACGTCGAGCGTGCCCCTGATGCTCATCTTCTTCGGCATCTCGTACTCGAGCCTTGCGTTCGCCGGCGCCAGCGTCTGGTCCCTCCCCGGCGACGTGGCGCCGACGCCGCGCCATGTGGCTTCGATCGGTGGCATCCAGAACTTCGCGTCGAATCTGGCCGGCATCGTCCTCACGACGTTCACCGGCGTGATGGTCTCGTTGACCAAAGGCTCGTTCACGATCCCGCTCGTCGTGGCCGGCGGCTTCTGTCTGCTCGGCGCGTTCAGCTACCTCTTCATCGTCGGCAAGATCGAGCCGCTCCGGATCGAGATCGACCGCCGCGAGGTGCCATAGAGCGCCGATCAGCTCGAAACGCCCGGGAATCGAGAGATTTGAACCACAGAGGCACAGAGGACACAGAGGAACAACAAAGAGACTCTGTGTCCTCTGTGCCTCTGTGGTTCATTTTCTCGAGGTTTTAACCTGTTTGATTGCCCAAGCGGTTCCGGGTGGGCCGCTCGACGTGCGGCGGAGCGAGGCCGAGCGCGGGCTCCGAGCGGCGCTCCAGGCTCAGAGGGTGACGCCCCGCTTCCAGAGCGCGATCTCGCGCTCGTCGTTCTCCTCGGCGCGGGTCGGGCGGCCCGAGGCGGTGGCCAGCACCAGGTCCATCAGGGCGTCGGCGGCCGCGTCCATCGATTCGCCCGAGGCGACGCGGCCGGCGTCGAAGTCGATCCAGCGCTGCTTGCGCTGGGCGAGGCTGGAGTTGGTGGCGAGCTTGAGGGTCGGCACGGGGAAGCCAAGCGGCGTGCCCCGGCCGGTGGTGAAGAGGATCACCGTCGCGCCGGAGGCGGCGAGCGCCGTGGACGAGACAGCGTCGTTGCCGGGGGCCTCCAGCAGAGCCACGCCCGGCTTGCCGCGGATCTGCCTGCCGTAGCGGACCACCTCGGTCACCGGGGCGCGGCCGGCCTTCTGCACCGCGCCAAGGGACTTCTCCTCCAGCGTGGTGATGCCGCCAGCGATGTTGCCGGGCGAGGGGTTCTCCGACACCGGCTCGCCGTGGGCGATGAAGTAGCTCTTGAAGTCGTTCACCACGCCGACGACGTCCGCATAAACCGCCTCGCTCTCGGCGCGGGCCATGAGCAGGCGCTCGGCGCCGAAGATCTCCGGGATCTCGGTCAGGATGGCCGAGCCGCCGGCGGCGCATACCTTGTCAGCGATGCGGCCGACAAGGGGGTTGGCGGTCAGCCCCGAGAAGCCGTCCGAGCCGCCGCATTTGAGGCCGATCACCAGGTCGGAGGCGGGGCAGGGCTCGCGGCGGTCCTGCTCGGCGATCCTGACCAGCTCTTCGACGGCCTCGAGGCCCGCCTCGATCTCATCTTCGGCCGTCTGGGCGGCGAAGGACCGCAGGCGCTCGCGATCGAGGTGCGAGGCGCTCTCGAGGAGCAGGCCGAGCTGGTTGTTCTCGCAGCCCAGGCCGATGATCAGCACGCCGCCCGCGTTCGGATGGCCGGCCAGGGCCGCGGTCATCCGGCGGGTGGCCTCGAGGTCGCCCCCCAGCTGGGAGCAGCCGAAGGGGTGGGTGAGAGCGTAGACCCCGTCCACCCGGCCCTTGAAGCGTCTGTCCGCCTCGGCGGCCACCTTCTGGGCGGTGCGCGAGACGCAGCCCACCGTCGACAGGATCCAGATCTCGTTGCGGGTGCCCACCCGCCCGTCCTTCCGCCGGTAACCCATGAAGGTGCGGTCCTCGGTGGCGGAGAGGGGCTCCGGCGTCGTGGGCTCGTAGGCATAGGTGTCGAGGCCGGAGAGCGCGGTGGCCAGGTTGTGCGTGTGCACGTGGTCGCCCGGCTGGATGTCCGCCGTCGCCCGCCCGATCGGCCATCCGTACTTCCGCACCGGCTCGCCGGCGGCCACCGCGCGCAGCGCCACCTTGTGTCCGGCCGGGATCTCGACACGGGCGGTGATCGCCTCGGCCACCGGATCGCCGGCAGCCAGGCCCCGCACGGCGACGGCCACATCGTCTCGAGGATCGATCCGCAACAGGGAAGCTGCCAGGCTCATCTCACCAGGGTAATCGGTGTGTCATTGGCGCGGCAAGCCTGCGCGGCGCCTCAAGTACCAGAGTCCAGCGCGCGGCCAAACTCACGGAGGTCGCTCTGGCCGGTGCTCTTCGCAGCGATCTCTCCGTGGATTGGTGTAAAATTCATATGAGAGCGAAATTTTATGCCCGGTGAGCGCGCGCGCCGGTCCCACGTCACAGGCGCGAAGGCTGGATCGTCGTCAGGTGGAGGGGCCCGCGGGGCCCATGACAAGGAGAACGACGATGAGCGAGCGATCCTCGGTGAAGTACGAGCAGGTGATCCCGGACGTGGTGCAGGCGCTGACCGGCGTGCACCGGGTGATAGCGGGGCACGCCTTCGACCGGAAGATCATCCACCTCGTGCACCTGCGCGCGTCGCAGATCAACCAGTGCGCCTTCTGCGTGAAGATGCACACCAGGGAGGCGCGGGAGGACGGCGAGACGAACGACCGCCTCGACCGCGTGGTCGTCTGGGAGCACGTCAGCGATTTCAACGAGCGCGAGCGGGCCGCCCTCGCGTGGACCGAGGCGCTGACCGTCCTCGACCGGAAGACCGACTACGCACCGCTCCGCGCGCGGCTGCGGGAGCACTTCTCCGAGGAGGAGATCGGCGTCCTGACCGCCGCTGTCGCCATGATCAACCTCTGGAACCGCCTCCAGGTGTCGAAGCACTGACATGGCGCAGCGCGACGACGCATCGGCCTTCGAGGCGGCCAGGCCCATGCTGCTCGGCCTGGCCTACCGCATCCTCGGCTCGCGCGCCGAGGCCGAGGACGCGGTGCAGGACACGTACCTGAAGTGGCAGGGCGCCGACAGGAGCGCCATCGAGAACCCGGCCTCGTGGCTCACGACCCTCTGCACGCGCCGGTGCATCGATCTCCTGCGCTCCGCGCGGAGCGCCCGCGTGGACTACGTGGGCGCGTGGCTGCCGGAGCCGATCCACGCGCCGGCCGAGGTCGATCCCGGCGAGCGGCTGTCGCTCTCGTCGTCGCTCCAGACAGCGTTCCTGCTGGTGCTCGAGCGGCTCGCCCCGAAGGAGCGGGCGGCGTACCTGCTCCACGAGGTCTTCGACGTCTCCTACCCGGAGGTCGCCGCGGCGCTCGGCATCCAGGAGAGCGCGTGCCGCAAGCTCGTCTCGCGCGCGCGCGCCAACATCGCGCAATCGAAGGCGCGGCACGCGACCCCCCTGGACCGGCAGGAGCGGCTGCTCGCCGCCTTCCAGAGCGCCATCGCGAGCGGCGGCACGGACCACCTGGCGGCGCTGCTCTCGGACGACGTGGAGCTCTGCGCCGACGGGGGCGGCAAGGTCCCCACCCTCCTCCATGTCCTGCGGGGCAAGGCCGAGGTCCTCGGCTTCATCCGCCGCGCGCTCCACGAGTACTGGAGCGGCTACGAATGGGACGAGGAGGACATCAACGGAGGCCGGGGCGTCGTGCTGCGGAAGCACGGCTCGGCCACGGCCTGCGTCTCCTTCGCCTATGACGAGCACGGCGCGGCGACGAACATCTACATCGTGCGCAACCCCGACAAGCTCTCTCGCCTGGCCAGGGACGGCGCGGGCGCGTGAGGGGCGCGCTCTCCGCCCGGTTGCTTGCGCAGATCAGCGCGCGGCCGGGCGGCGGGCCAGCGCCGTCGGCGTCACGCCGAGGACGCGGCGCATGCACCTGGCCATGTGGCTCTGGTGCGCGAACCCCGCCTCGATCGCCACCTGGCTGGCAGGCAGATCGCCGCGCAGGAGCAGCGCCTTCGCGCGCTCCACCCGGCGCTGGACGACGTACTCGTGCACAGGGACACCGGTCGACCGCTTGAACAGCGTCTTCAGGTGGGACGCGCTGACCTCGGCGACACCGGCGAGCCGCTCGAGGGAGAGGTTCTGATCGAGGTGCTCCTCGATGTACGACGTCAGGCGCCGCAGCTGCAGCTTCGACAGCCCGCGCGGCGGCTTGCTCGGCGCCGGGGAGCGGCCGAGCAGGTGCACCGCGAGGGCGAGGCCCAGGCTCTCGGTGTAGAGCAGCCCGCTCGGGTATCCGGCCATGCGCTCGGCGTCGAGGGCCCAGGCGATGTGCTGGATCTGAGGATCCCTGAGCTGGTGGCGCAGATCGAGGCCCGCCTTGTCGGGGTCGCGCCCCATGTCGATGGCCGCGCGGCGCAGGAGGGAAGGGGAGAGCCGCAGGATGAGCGACGTGTTCGCGTCCTCCTCCTCCCAGACGTCCGCGAACCCGGCAGGGAGGATGTCGATGTCGCCGCGCGTGTAGAGGAGCCGCTGGACACCGCAGATCCCGCGTACCGGCGACCCCGCGAGGACCCGCAGCCGGTGGTCGTCCGATGCCTCGAGCGCGATGACGCCGGCCTGGGTCGTGAGGACGTCCACGCGCATCCCGAGGCGCGGGCGGGGCGCGGCCTGCTCCTGTGTGCCGATGGCTTGCATCCCGCCCGAGTATCCACCGGCGGCGCGCCGTGCGCCATGCGCTGCTGCTCCGGCGTTCGGGGGGCGCCCGGATGCGCTCGATGGCGCTCGATGGCGCTCGATGGCGCTCGATGGCGCTCAATGTCTGATTGCGTCCGAACGTGCTCTCCGCGCGTCCGAACGTGCGCGACGGCGCCCCGCGCGGGCCCAACCATGGCGAGCAAACGCGCCCGCCATCGACGCGGGTGAGCCAACGGAGGACATCGTATGAGTGAAGTCTCTGTCATCGGCCTGGGTCCCATGGGCCTCGCGCTCGCGCGGGCGCTGCTCGAGCGCGGCGACCGCGTCACCGTCTGGAACCGGACGGCCGCGAAGGCCGAGCCGCTCGTCGCGCAGGGCGCGGCGCCGGCGGCGAGCGTCGCGGAGGCGGTGCAGGCGAGCGCCGTCGTCGTCGTCTGCGTCGCCGACTACCAGGCGACGCACCGCCTGCTGGAGGCGCGCGACGCCGCCGCGGCCCTCGCCGGCAAGGTGCTCGTCCAGCTGAGCACGGGGACCCCCGAGGACGCGCGCCGCGGCGAGGCGTGGGCGAAGGAGCGGGGCGTCGATTACCTCGACGGCGCCATCCTGGCCATCCCGAGCCAGATCGGAAAGCCCGAGAGCACCATCCTCGTCTCGGGCTCGGACTCGGCCTACCGCAAGAGCAAGCCGCTCCTCGAGCGCATGGCCGGCGCCGTGCCTTACCTCGGCAAGAAGGTGGGCACGGCGTCGGCCCTGGACCTCGCGTTTCTCTCGTACGTGTTCGTGGGGCTCCTCGGCTTCTACCACGGCGCGCGCATCTGCGAGGCCGAGGGGCTGAGCGTGGCCGACCTGGGCTCGATGCTGGCCGACGTCGCGCCGGCCGTCGGCGCGATGATCAAGCACGACGCTCACGTCATCCAGTCCGGAGCGTTCGGTGACCCGGAGAGCTCGCTGGACGCCTGCTGGCGGGGCGCCGAGATCCTCGTGCGGCAGGCGAAGGAGGCGGGGCTCAACACGGAGCTCCCGCTGTTCGCCTCGGGGCTCTTCAGGAAGGGAGTGACCGCGGGCCACGGCGCCGAGTCTCCGAGCGCGCTGATCAAGGTGCTGCGCGAGGGCGCCTGACGCCATGGAGGGACATGCGATGAAGCGCTATGCAGGGAAGAAGGCTGTCGTCACCGGCGGGACCCATGGCATGGGGCTCGCCACCGTCAAGGCGCTCCTCGACGGAGGGGCCGAGGTGCTGCTCACCGGCCGGAACGAGCGGAACGTCGAGGCAGCGCGGCGCGAGCTCGGGCCCGGGGCGCACGCCGTGCGCTCCGACACGGGGAGCATGGCGGACATCGACGCGCTCCGGGCGATCGTGGCGGAGCGGCTCGGCCAGATCGACCTCCTGTTCGTCAACGCCGGCGTCGCGAGCCTGGAGCGGCTCGATCAGGTGACCGAGGCCTCGTACGACTGGGCCTTCGGCGTCAACGCGAAGGGCGCTTTCTTCACGGTGCAGCGCCTGGCCCCGCTCATCCGGGACGGCGGATCCATCGTCTTCACGACCTCGATCGCCAACGAGGGCGGCAATCCCGGCATGAGCGTCTACTCCGGGTCGAAGGCGGCGCTCCGCTCGTTCGCGCAGGTCTTCGCCGCGGAGCTCCTGCCCAGGCAGATCCGCGTGAACGCGGTGAGCCCGGGGTTCATCAAGACGCCGACCATGGGCGTCACGGGCGCCCCCGCGGAGGTCCTCGCGGCCTTCGAGAAGGAGGGCCACGAGGTCACCCCCATGAAGCGCATCGGCACGCCCGACGAGGTGGCCCGCGCGGTGCTGTTCCTCGCCTTCGACGCGACGTTCACCACCGGCGTCGAGCTGCCCGTCGACGGCGGCCTGGGCCAGGGCATCGTCGCGCCCCACGCGTAGCGGAGGGCGCGCCGGCGCGCGCGGGCCCTGCTCCGGCCGATGCGCTCGCGCGCTGACCGCGCCTCCTCGGGCATCGCGTCTATCCGCGCGCGGCGCGGGCTCGATCGACGCACGAATCGACGCACGAGGAGACGTGCAGAGAGCCCGTCTTTGCTGCCGCCGTGGGCCGCCGCTCTGGCGCTGCTGTCGCCCGTCCTGGGCTCGCGCGCCATGCCGCGCCTGCCCCTGTCGCCCGCGGAGGCGACCATCCCGCGCGTCGAGCTCGCCTGCCGCGTGATCGCCGCGATGGTCATGGCCTGGCTCATCATGCGCAGCGCCGGCGTCGCGCCGGCGGGCGTCAGCGGCCTGGCAGCTGAGCGAGACATCGAATCGGGCGGGACGAGTCCGCGGAAGCGTGACCCACTGCCTCGTGTTCAGCGCTGGTAACTTGCGCGCTACTTCTTCTTCTCGTCTTTCTTTTCGCCCTTGGCGTCCCCGCCGCCGCTCTCCTGGATCGACGGCGGCGGGTCCGACTGGACCGTCTTCGCGTCGCCCGGCTCGAGCGTCACCATCATGGTCCGGTTGCCGCGCTCCGGGTCCACGAAGGTCACCTCGTGCGTCCCGGGCGGGACCTTGCGGCCCGTGATCGGCGTCGTCCCGATGGGCTTGCCGTCCAGCAGGATCTCGGTCGCCTGCGCCGAGGTGACGTCGAGCATCGGCGCGTCGTCCAGAGGCGGCTCGGGCTCCGGCTCGGGCTGGGACGCGATCGGGGCGGGCGGCGGAGGCTCCGGCGGGGGCTTCGGGGCCCCGCCGCAGCCGGCGAGAGCGAGGGTGGCGAGGAGGGCGGCGATGCGAAGCATGGGCGGAGGCTAGACAGGAAACGCGCGCGAGGGAATGCCCAGGCGACGGATCCGCGGGCGCCGGGGCCGGACGACCGGCGCTGCTGGCTACACCTCCGGGGTGATCCTCAGCGCCGAGTCGGGTGACGGCGTGTTCCGGCCGAAGAAGGGCAGCTTGAGCGGGACCTCGGTGGCCTGTTGCCAGGCGTCCACGACCGTCATGAGCGCGCTCATGCGCCGGGTCGCCTCGGCGCACCAGGGGCCATCCTTCGGACGATACCACCTCAAGGAAGCGTCGTTCTCCTGCGCGGCGCGCCGGTACGCTTCCTCCTGCGCCGTGAAGACGCCCGCGTAGCTCGCGTGGCTCTCGGTCCCCAGGAACACCCGCTTGAGCGGGACGAGCTCGCGCTCGAGGTGCTCGGTGAGCACGCAGAAGCGCACCCACCGGTGCTGGTCGAACTTGAACTCGGTGGCCAGGCGCTCGCCCGCGTCTCTCCCCTTCTCTTGCATGTCCCTGATGACCTCGGGCGCCATCGCGAGGTTCAAGCCGCCCTGCCCGGCCGAGAGCGGGATACGCACGATGCGCTCCCGGTAGCTCGGCAGCTCGGACTGCATGCCGTCCCGGAACCCCATCGACGTATCGATGATCGACCACAGGAAGCCGCGCAGGCTCTCGATGGGCTCCCACATGGGCCTTGTCGCGCAGGTGCCCCGCGCCTCCGGGAGGCTCGGCCTCTCGCTCTCGTCATCGCTCGAGGCGAGCGAGATGCCGAACGTAGGGCGGTCGGGCAGCCATCGATCGAAGAAGTGGATGGGGAAATTGCTCGCGATGCCCCCGTCGCTGAACCAGTGCTTCTCGAGGTCGGCGTCGGGGTCGCACCTGCGGCGCCGCTCCTTCTTCAGCCTCTTCATCGCAGCAGCGTTGAGGCGGTAGAGCGGCACCGCGCTGAGCAGCACCGGGAAGCTGAGGCTCATCCGGGTGGCGACGATCACCGGAAGCCGTTTGCCCGTGGGCAACCAGTGATGATCCTCGGGCAGCCACTCTGGTCTACGCCCCCGCTTGCCCTCGGCGATCATGTAATCGACCACCGGCGCGGGGAAGAGCTTCCGCATCTCGCTGCCCTTGAACAGGAACGACCTGTCGGTGAAGGGCAGCACATAAGGTCTGGCGGAGCTGAGGTCGGTCGTCACCATCTTCAGCTCGACGCCGTTCTCCTCGTCGGTGGCCCGGGCGAGGTCCTCGAACGTGAGCGGCTGGCTCGGTTCCTTGCCGGCCATGTCGTTGATGTTCTCGTGAAGCCAGTCCGTCAGCGCCGTGCTGCGCGCGTCGCCGCTGTGGCCGGTGCAGATCCCGAAGAGGCCTCCCTGTGGCAGCTTCCCTGCGAAGAGATCCCAGGCGACGGCGAGCCATCCGCCGAGCAGCCGGCCGAGCGCGATGCAGCCGACGCCGGCGGCGACGGCGCACGAGACCGCGGTGGCGCCCGCGAGCTCGGTGCCGGCCCGGGACGCGAGCAGGGTCCAGGGCAGCGAGACCACCAGCAGCACCGCGCCCACGACCGCCCCGACCAGGGCGCCCCAGCGCCCGCCCGCGGCGTGGCCGACGGCATAGGAGCGTACACCCCGCTTGCGCAGGATGGCGTCCATCCGCACGAGGCGTCGGGCGATGAACCAGAAGAGGCTCTGCTCCGTGGCGCCCGCCGCCGGCCCGGCGGGGGCGCCGGCGCGGCCGCCTCCGGGCTTCGCCGCCCTCGCGGCGGCGCGCCGCTGGATCTCCACCGCGATCTCGAAGAGCGGGCGCATCTCGTCGATCGGCTGGAAGAGCTTCAAGAGGAGCCCTTTCTTGCCGAGGCTGTCGCTCAGCGCGCTGAGCTTCTCGAATCCGCGCGTGCCCGCGCCGTGCTGCGCCGCGGCCGTGGCCGCGGCGGCGATCGCCCCCGCGGACGCGCCGCCGATGCCGCGGAATCGATAGCCATTCTTGTGGAGCTGCAGGACCGCGGGCGGGTACACGATGCCGCTCGTGATCCCGCCTCTCATCACCAGATCGCACTCATGTGATCCGTCGCTCATCGTGCTTTCGCCTCCCGGCGCCTCGAGGACACTCTATCCCGAGCCGCGCGCCGCCGCCTGCCGGCTACCGCCGGTGAGACGTTGCGCCTGCCGGAGAGCGCGGGTACTTCTGATCGCCATGTCGACCGTGGCGATCGGCGCAACGGGGAACCAGCGTCGGCCGACGGTGCCATCCTCGTCGCGGCTTCGGGTGATGGGCGGCCTCGCGGCCATGGCGTTCGTCGTCCACGGCGGCAACCATGTGCGGCGGGGCTCTCCGCACGACCTGCTGTGGATGTGCAACGTCGCGCCGCTGCTCCTCGCGGCCGGCTGCTTCTTCGCGAAGCCGGACCTCGCCGCGATCGCCGCGCTGTGGCTCGCGTTCGGGACGCCCATCTGGTTGCTCGACATCGCGACGGGGAGCGGGCTCATCCTGACCACGTTCCTGCCGCACGTGCTCTGCCCGATCGTCGCCGTGCTCGCGGTGCGGGAGATGGGGCTCCCGCACCGCGCCTGGCTCAAGGCGACCGGGGCGCTGCTCGCCCTCGTGGGGCTGACGCGCGCGCTCACGTCCCCGGCGGCGAACGTCAACCTGTCTCAGCGCGTCTGGGCGGGCTGGGAGGGGATGTTCCCGCAGTATTACCCGTTCTTCGCCCTCGTCGCGGCCGCGGCGGCGCTCACGTTCTTCGTCATCGATCGCGCGCTGTCGGCGTGGCTGGGGTCATCGCGCCGGGGCGCCGCGGAAGGCATCGCGAGCTCCACGCCCGCGCGCGAGAGTGCGAGTCCACCTTCATCACCCGGATCCATCTCTCGTCGCCTGAGGTGATGAAGGAAGGGGGCTCACGGGTGGCTGGTGACCCGGCTCGAGACGTGGCTCCCGGCGATAGCCGCGCTGAAGAACAAGGCGCCGGTCGCGCGTCGACAACGCGGCTGTCGCCGCTCTGGCAACAGAGCAGCCAAGCGATCTCTGCCGGAGAGCGTCGACGGACGGGCTGACGAGCGTGCCCGGTAGCCATCTTTGCCGTCCCAACGCGGGGTAGTTCTCGGTCCTACAGAGGGACACGCCTCTCCTCTTGTTGTATGGAGGTTGCTCGGCTTGATCCCGTGGCGCGCGCGTGACTATCATCGCCGCGCGACAAGCGCCCAGACACGCCTGTCGCGACTCGGGGGAGCGCGATGTCACGAGCGGAGATGTTTCGTATCGACCGTTATGTCGTCACGGAGCAGATATACGCGGGCACGGGCGCGGTGCTCTACCGCGGTTACCGGGATGACGACGGAGCGCTCGTCACGGTCAAGCTGCCGCCGGGCGAGTACCCGGATCCGAGCGACGTCGCCAGGATCCGGCACGAATATGCCATCCTGAAGGACATCGACGTCCCCGGGGTCGCGAGGGCGCTCGACCTGATGAAGCACAGGAACGCGCTCGCGCTCGTGCTGGCCGACGACGGCGGTCGCCCGCTCGTCGACGTCATGAAGGAAGGGCGCCTCGACGTCGGCACGGCGCTGCGGCTCGCCATCTCCCTCGCCGGCACGGTCGACGCGCTGCACCGCCAGCGCATCGTCCACAAGGACATCAAGCCGCACAACCTGCTCGTGGACGGCGCGCGCTCTCGCATCACGCTGTTCGACTTCGGGATCGCGACGCGCCTGTCGCAGGAGGTCCAGCGGGCCCCCGTGCCGCAAGCGCTCGAGGGCACCCTCGCGTACATCTCCCCGGAGCAGACCGGGCGGGTGAACCGCGTCATCGATAGCCGGACGGACCTCTACTCGATCGGCGTCACCCTCTACGAGATGCTCTCCGGCGCGCTCCCTTTCTCGTCGAGCGACGCCCTGGAGCTCGTGCACTGCCACATCGCCCGGACGCCCTCGCCGCTCAACGCGCGCGCTCCGGAGGTGCCGGAGGCGGTCTCGAACATCGTGATGAAGCTCCTGTCGAAGGCGGCCGAGGACCGGTATCAGGGCGCCGGGGCGCTCCGGCGAGATCTCGAGAGGTGCCTCCGCGGCTGGGACGAGGCCGGGGCGGTCACGCCGTTTCCCCTCGGCGAGGCGGATCTCCGCGACAGGGTCCGGCTCCCCCAGCGGCTCCACGAGCGCGAGGCGGAGCTCGCGTCGCTCGCCGCCGCCTTCGAACGCTCGAGCGACGGCGCGGCCGAGCTCGTCCTCATCCGGGGCGGCGCGGGCGTGGGCAAGTCGGCCCTGGCGAACGAGATCCGCCGGCTGAGCGCCTCGCGACGAGGCTACTTCATCGCCGGGAAGTTCGACCCTCCGCAGGGCCGCAGCGCCCCTTACGCGGCCGTCGCGCGCGCCTTCGGCGATCTCGCCCGGCAGATCCTCGCGCAGCGCGGCGAGGTGTCGGCGCGGATCGCGAGGGATCTCGGCGCCGCGGTCAGCCCGAACGGGCGGGCGCTCACCGAGATCATCCCCGAGCTCGGGCCGCTCCTCGGCGCGCAGCCGGCCATCCCGCCGCTCGGCCCCGCGGAGTCGCAGAACCGCCTGATGCTCGCCCTCCAGCGCGCGCTCCGGGTCGTCGCCACCGCCGATCACCCGCTGGCGCTCTGCCTCGACGACCTCCAGTGGGCCGACGCGGCGTCGCTCAGGCTGCTGGAAGCCCAGCTCACCGACCCGGAGAGCGGCCACCTGCTCGTCATCGGCGCTTACCGCGACGCCGAGGTGGATGACGCCCACCCGCTCGCGCTCGCGCGGCGCGAGGTGGAGCGCCGCGGCGGCGCGGTCGTGGAGCTCGCGCTCGCCCCGCTGTCGCGGGCCGGCGCCGGCCGGTTCGTCGCCGACGCCCTCGGCTGCCCCGCGGCGGAGGCGGCGCCGCTCGCGGACCTCCTCGACGGCCAGGCGCGGGGCAATCCCTTCTTCCTGGGCCAGCTCCTCGTGGCGCTCGAGGCCGAGGGGCTCATCGCCTTCGATCCGCGCGCCGGCCGGCTCGCGTGGGACCTCGATCAGGTGCGCGAGCGGCTGGACACGGGCGACGTGCTCGTCGTCCTGACCCGCAGGATCAAGCGGCTCGCGCCGGAGACGCAGCGCCTCCTCGCGCTCGCCGCGTGCATCGGCGTCGAGTTCTCGCTCGATCTGCTCGTCGCGATCGGCGACCGCGACCCCCGCGCGCTCGCCGCCGGCGTGTGGGAGGCGCTCTCGGAGGGCCTGCTCGTCGCCCTCGACGGGGGCTACAGCGCCCTGGATTCCCTGACCGGACCGGCCGGAGGCACGGCGCTCCCCGCGGCGCCGGGCGGCTCGTTCGGCTTCGCGCACGAGCGGGGGCAACAGGCCGCGTACGAGCTCCTCGGCGCGGAGGAGCGGCGCGCGGTCCACCTCCGCATCGGCAGGCACCTCCGCGACAAGGCGCCGCCGGACGGCGGCCTCGGCGACGGCGAGCTGTTCGAGCTCGTGCGCCACCTGAACCAGGGCGCGGCGCTCCTCGAGGACCCGGCCGAGCGGCTCGAGCTCGCGCGCCTCGACCTCGCCGCCGGCAAGCGGGCCCGCGGCCGGATGGCGAGCGCCGCCGCCGAGGAGATCCTCGCGGCCGGCGCCGCGCTCCTCCCGCCCGGCGGCGCCGCGGGCGATGAGGAGCTCGCCTTCGCCCTGCGCCTCCTGTGGGCCGAGTGCGCCTTGCTGAGCGGCAAGGAGGAGCGGGCGGAGCGCCTGTTCGACGACCTCCTCGCGCGCGCGCGGTCGCTGGCGGAGCGCGCGGACATCCACTCGCTGCGCGCCACGCTCTACGTCGGGGCGGGCAAGCCCGCGGAGGCGCTGCGCGCCGGGCTCGCCGGGCTCGCGCACTTCGGCGTCGCCGCGCCCGAGGACGACGCCGGGTGGCAAGCGGCGCTCGCCGAGCAGATGGCGCTCGTGGAGAAGAACCTCGCCGGCCGCTCGATCGCGAGCGTCGTCGACGCGCCGGAGCTCGCGGCGCCGGAGGACAAGGCGCTCCTCCGCCTCCTCATGAACGTCTATGTGCCCGGCTGGGTGGTGAGCACGACCGTCGGCTTCTTCTTCCTGACGAAGCTCGTGAACACCTGTCTCGAGCGAGGCCACTCCGAGGTCGCCCCCTTCGCCTATGGCACCTACTCGTTCCTCCTCGCCGGGGCCTACGGCCGGTACCGGCAGAGCTACGAGTTCGGCGAGCTCGCGCTCGCGCTCGCCGAGCGGTTCCCGAGCCCCGAGCTCCTCTGCAAGCTCTACCTGAACACGGGCATCCCGCTCATCTTCTCGCGCCCCCTCCGTGCCGCGCTCGCGCGGCTCGGGCGCGCCGTCGAGGCGGGCTTCACGACGGGCGACCTGACGTACCTCTCTTACGCCGTCAACAACGCCCTCTCCATCCGTCTCGGCATGGGCGACGATCTCGGGGCGGTCCTCAAGCAGGCCGGCGAGGACATCACGCTCACCCAGCGCACGAGGGACGTCATGTCCGAGCGCATGCTCCGGCTCACCCGCCAGATGGCGGCGTGCCTGCTCGGCCTGACGAGGGACGAGGGATCGCTGAGCGACGGCGCGTTCGATGAAGCGCAGTTCCTGGCCGAGGCGGAGTCGAGCGGCGTCAAGGTGCACGTCTACTATCAGCACGTCCTCTGCGGACAGGCGCTGTTCCTGCGCGGGGATCCTCGCGCGGCGCTCGATCACGTGCTCGCGGCCGAGGAGGTCGCCGCTTACGCGTCGGGCCTCTACATCATGACGGAGCTCCCGCTGCTCGCCTGCTTGACGCTGGCGGCGCTCTGCGACGACGCGACCTCCGCCGACAGGGCGCGCCACGAGGCGATGATCGCGGCCCAGCGCGACAAGCTCGCGCGCTGGGCGGAGGGCTGCCCGGAGAACTTCCGGCACAAGCTCCTCCTCGTGGACGCGGAGCTCGCCCGCGTCCGGGGCGACGACACGGCGGCGACGGACGGGTACGAGGCGGCGATCACGGCGGCCCGCGAGAGCGGGATCGGCCGCGACGAGGCGCTCGCGAACGAGCTCGCCGCGAAGTACCACCTCGCGCGGGGGAGGCCGAAGATCGCGCGCGGCTACATGACGGACGCCTATTACGGCTACTTTCAGTGGGGCGCGACGACCAAGGTGCGGTCGATCGCCGCGGACCACCCCGGGCTGCTCGTCCGCCCGGCAGCGCCGGCCAGGGCCGACGCCGACCAGAAGATGACGAGCAGCACCGTCACCATCGCGCTCCGCACCTCGAGCTACAGGTCGACGACCGGCCACCCGGACGTGCTCGACCTGGAGATGGTGATGAACGCCGCGCACGCGATCGCCGGCGAGCTCGTGCTCGACCGGGTGCTCGACCGGATGATGCGGATCATCGCCGAGAGCGCAGGGGCGCAGCGCGGCGTGCTGCTCCTCGACCGCGAGGGGGAGCTCGCCCCGGAGGCGGAGATCTCGTTCGGTCCGGCGGGCGTCACCGTCGACCGCGCGGCGAACGCCGCCGCCGCGGTCGCCTATAGCCGGGCCATCGTGGGTCGCGTCGCGCACGCCGGCCGCACCCTCGTCCTCGACGACGCGTCGGCGAGCGCGGCGTTCTCGGACGATCCCCACGTCGCGCGCCAGCGCGTCCGCTCGGTCCTCTGCCTCGCGCTGAAGCACCAGGGCAGGCGCATCGGGGTGCTCTATCTGGAGAACAACGCGGCGTCGTCGGTGTTCACGCCGGCGCGCGTGGAGCTCTCCTCGCTGCTCGCGTGCCAGGCGGCCATCGCCGTCGAGAACGCGCGGCTCTACGCGCACGTGCAGAGCGTGACGGACGAGCTGCGGCGCTCGAACGAGATCCTGGAGACCAGCGTGCAGCGCCGGACGGAGGAGCTCCGGCAGGCGAACGAGCAGCTGACGATCGAGCTCGCGGAGCGGGGGCGGGCCGAGCAGGCGCGCGTGATCTTGCAGGAAGAGGTCATCCGCGCGCAGCGGGAGCGGCTCGCGGAGCTGTCCACGCCGCTGCTCCCCATCGCCGAGGGCGTCGTGGTGATGCCGCTCATCGGCACGCTGGACGCAGACCGCGCCGCGCAGATGCAGGAGGCGGCGCTCCGCGGCGCGGAGGACGTGAGCGCGAGGATGGTCATCCTGGACATCACCGGCATCCGGACGATCGACACAGCGGTGGCGGGCACGCTGCTCAGGACCACGGCCGCGCTGCGCCTGCTCGGCGCGCAGGCGGTGATCACGGGGGTCCGCGCCGATGTGGCGCAGACGCTGGTGGCGCTCGGCATCGACCTCAGGACGGTGCTCACCTTCGGGACGCTCCGGAGCGGCATCGCGTATGCGCTCACGCGCGCGGGCGGCGGGGGCAAGGCCGCCGTGCTGCCAGCGAGACAGGCCGGGGGCTGAGGAAAAGGAGCCACGGAATCGATTTCACGTGCGGCATGCCGGACTGAGGGCTGGACGAGACAACGGCGCTCAGCCGCCGCTGCCGTAAGGACGGGTGATGATCTCGAGGTAGTGCCCGTCAGGGTCGGGGAAATACACGCCGCGCCCGCCGTCGTGGTGGTTGATCTCGCCGGGGTGCTGCGCCTGTGGATCCGCCCAGTACGGCAGCTGGCGCTCGCGGATCCGGCCGAAGATCTCGTCGAACTCTGCCTCGCTGACCAGGAAGGCGAAGTGCTGAGGGCGGAAGTCCTCGGCGCTCTCCATGAAGTCGAGCGTGACGTCGTTGTCGAGCCGCACCGCCAGGAAATGTCCGAACGGCTGCGGGGCGGGGAGGCCCAGGATCTCGGTCATGAAGGTGGCGGACACCTTCTTGTTCTTCGCCGGAACGATGGTGTGGTTGAGCTGGACGGTCATGGGCGCGCCCCCCTTCCACGGAGCCTGCGCAGCCCCTCTGGCCGCTGCGGCGAGGCCACGATCTCGATCTTCGGCCTGGTGTCGTTCATCTCTGGTTCCTCCGTCCGAGCCGGGACCCGCCGAGCGATCCGCTTCATGAGGTCCGCCGCGCGCGCCCGCCCGGGATCAGGGCGAGGGTGCCACGGTGGGATCACGCCAGCAACCGCGCGCGCGGGTGCGATCTCCGCGATGGAGCGGGACGCGGGCCTGGTCGGCGCGTCGCTCGAGCTGACGCGTGTGCTGCTCGCGGCGCCCGCGCCTCCCGCGGGGGTATGATGGGCGCCCGATGCCCGAAAGCCGACCCCCCCTCCCGCAGCTCCCCGGCGGCCCCGACCCGACGCAGCCGGTGCCGCGCTCCCCTGTGGAAGGCGTCGATCTCGACACCTACGCCCGCATCTCCGCCGAGCTCGCCGAGACGCCGGCCGATCGAGCCACCATCCTGGCCTCGCACGGGCTCGACGAGATGCGCTGGATGGACGTCGAGATGACGTGGCTCCTCCGCGTCGCGACCGCCGCGCTCCAGTCGGACCTCTCGCTCGGCCAGGACCTCGATCGCGCCTACACCGCCGCGCAGGCGGAGCTTGGCTCGCCCGGGCCCACGTTGCCGCTCGAGGAATACGCCCGCCTCGCCGCGCACATCGAGGCGGGCGAGCCCCCGAGCGCCGTGCTCGCGCGCGCCAGGCTGTCGCTCGCCTCCTATGCCCGCCTGCAGCGCGCCTGGACGCTGCGCCTCGCCGCCGACCCGGCGCTCGCCCGGACCTACCGCGAGCTGGTGGCCGCGGCGCGACCCGCGCCCGATTCGCCGGGGTGAGCCGCCGCTGCGGCCAGGGGGTCGCAGGCGCAGCGCCCTCCTGCCGCGTCGGTCAGACCTCGACCTCGTCCGCCGGCGGCGCGAGCGCTTGCAGCACCTCGAAGAATCGCCTGGCCAGCTCTGTGTCCGCCGCCATGGCGCGCGCGAAATGGCGCGACAGCCGCAGGTAGTCGGCGGTCGACAGCCCGCGCGCCGCGAGCGGCTGCGCCGGCGAGCCGGCCGCCTGGATGGCGGCGACCAGCGTCGCGTATCCCTCGACGTCCATCGCCGGCAGCGGCTTGAGCGCGTCCTGCGCCTTCGCGAAGAAGTCCGAGTAGACGATGGGAATGCGCGCGCGCTCGGCGTGGTCCATCACGTCGTCGCCCATTCGCTGCATCCAGTAAAGCGTGGACTCGTTCCACTGCGCTTCCGTGAGCCCACGCGTCTCCAGCACACGCGCGAGCGCGCGATCGCCCTCGGCGAGCTCGGCGGACATCTGCGCATGATCGATCAGCGTCACGCCGTGCGGCGCGCCGCGCTCCGCCGCGGCCTCGTCGTCCTCGTCCCTGCCAGATGCCGGCACCAGGGCATCGTCGCCGCCCTCATCGCGCATGTCCAGCTCGCCCAGCTCGCCGGCGCCAGCGCCGCTGTCCGCGCCAGCGCCGCCCACGCCGTCAGGGCGCCGTCGAGAACTGCAGGTCGGGCAGCATGGCGTTGAGCTCGTCCACGACGGCCTGGACATGGCGGCTGCGGACCTGACGGCCGATGTTCATCAGGCTGTCGGTGTCGGCGAGGTGCGCGTGACCCGTGTTGTACTCATCGCCGACCGGCAGCGCGCTGCCGGCCGCCGTCGGCAGCGTGTGACCGAACTCGTGCGGTATCGTGTAGAAATTGCTCCTCGATTGATGCGCCGCGTTTCCGGCGGTGTAGGGGATGCCGTCGAGGTGATCGAGCTGGATCAGGCGCGCGCCGAAGTTGACCCAGCTCCGGGGCGAGGGGGTCCCGGGCGTGAGCTTTCTCACGTTGACTGTCCAGTGGCCTCCGGCGAGCACCCACCGGATGTCGAACTCGATGGGCAGATCGCGCGCTGGATTGGCCAGCCGGTGCGTGCCCGTCGGCCGGACCCGGAGCTGACGGCTCCACGTGCCCCAGATGTGCCTGTCGGCGATGTCATGGAACCGCCGCCGTTCTCTCAATGTCCACGGCCGGGCCCCTGGATCGAGCTGCCACACATAACGCCACTCCTCTTGCACGAAGATGTGCCCGGTTCGGGTATCCAGATCGATGACTCCCCACGACGCGCGGCGGACGATGTGGCCCATGGCAGGCGTCGATGGTAGCGCCTGCTCTGGTTGCAGGTCGATCGCCTCGCGACGAGGCGCGCCAGCGTTCATGGGGCGCTGGCCGGATTCGAACAGGGATACCGGAACAGGGGGCGAGAAGCTCAAGCATTCTCCCTACCGCTTCCCTGGAAATGTTTCTGGACGGAGTCTGGAGCTGCCGGCGCCGTGCGCGCCATTCTGGAGATGCGTGGAGGCGCACCTCGTGTATCGTGGCCGGATAGAGCCTCGCACGAGGCTTCACGCATACAGGAGGACCGCATGGCGGGGCGAGGGAAGCGGACGGCGGCGGTGCGGGCGATCGACGTTCCTTCACGCCCGTCGCTCGCGGCGGCGGACGCTCCGGTCGCGGAGCCGCCGCCCGCGTCGCAGGCGCAGCCGGCGGCCGGCGGGCTGATGGCCGCGCGGCTCGTCGCGTTCGACGCGCAGGGCCGCGCGGCCCGGCTCTCCCTCGGCGGCGCCGAGATCGAGGCGGCGCTCGACGAGGCGCTCTCGCCGAGCGTGCTCGCCACCGCCCTCGCCCGCGGCGAGCGGCTCGTCGTCCAGCGCGAGGGAGAAGGCTGGGTCGTGCTCGGCGCCCTGCGCACCGCGCCCACGCCAGGCGTCGACGAGGGCGACGAGTTTCTCATCAAGGCGCGCCGCGTGCTCGTCGCGGCGGAGCACGAGTTCGCCATCGCGAGCGGCGCGGCGAGCCTCGTCGTCCGCGCCCAGGGGTTCGTCGAGACCGTCGCGCACGACATCACCGCGCGGGCCTCCGGCATCCACAAGATCGTCGGCCGCATCATCCGGCTCAACTGAGGTCGACCGTGGAGCAACTCCTCTCGCTCTCCCTCGACTGCAGCGCGATCCCGGCGGGCTTCACCGCGACGGCCGCGACCGTCCTGGAGGCCATCTCGCAGCCGACCCACGCCACCGTCGAGCTCGTCGGGCCCGGCGACCTCGACCTCGAGCGCCCCATCGGCGAGAAGGCCCATCTCGCCCTCTGCGTCGACGGCGACCCGGTGCGCCATTTCCACCTCGTCGTCTCCGCCGTGCGGTTCGACGGCGTACAGCACGGCCACAGGCGGCGCTACTTCGTCGAGCTGGTCCACGAGCTCTCGCTCCTGTCGCTGCGCAGCGACGTGCGCATGTTCCAGGAGAAGGACGCCAGGGCGATCGTGTCCGAGGTGCTCGAGGGCGCCGGCGTCCCTCCCGGCGACGTGGCGTGGTCGGTGCAGCGCACGCTCGGCAAGCGCACCTACTGCGTCCAGTACCGCGAGACGGACCTGAGCTTCGCCTCCCGGCTGCTCGAGCACGAGGGCATTCATTACTTCATCCACGACGACGGCGACGGAACGCACGTCACGTTCGCCGATGCGCAATCGAGCTTCCCTCCCATCGAGGGGGTCACGCAATGGCCCATCCTCGACGGGCGCGATCACGGCGTCGGCGTGCTCGATTTCGAGCTCGAGACGATCGCGACGCCGGAGGCGGCGTCCGTCGGCGATTACAACTTCGAGACGCCTCAGCTCGACCTCACGTCCACCCACCCCGGCGTCGAATCGCCGCGCGGCGAGCGCTTCGAGTACGCCGCCGGCCACAGGACGCCGGACGAGGGCGCGGCGCTGGCGAAGATCCGCTGCGAGGAGATCCTCGCCCGGGCCCGCGTCGGCGCTGGCCACAGCGATCGCTGGACGTTCCGCGCCGGCTCGTGGTTCGAGCTCGAGAACACGGCCGGCGCGCACCTGTCGCAGAAGTACCTGCTCACCGCCGTGCGGCACGAGATCGTCGGCCTCGGCCTCGGCCCCGGGCTCGACAGCGACGACAGGCGCTCGTACACGAACCGGTTCACCGCGATCCCGCACGCGACCACGTTCCGCGTGCCGCGGACCGCCCCGCGCCCGCGGCTGCGAGGCGCCCACTCCGCGGTCGTCACGGGGCCGGGCGGCGAGATCCACACCGACAAGCTCGGCCGCATGAAGGGCAAGTTCTTCTGGGACCGCCTCGGCAAGGACGACGACACGAGCTCGCGCTGGATGCGCGTCGTCCAGCTCCCCATCGGCGGCTCCATGGCCCTCGCGCGGATGACGTGGGAGATGTCGATCGTCTATTTCGACGGCGATCCCGATCGGCCCATCGCGGTGAGCCGGATGTACAACGCCGAGAAGGCGTCTCCTTACCCCTATCCGGCCGCGAAGACGCGGATGGCGCTCCAGACCGCGTCGAGCCCGGCGAGCGGCAAATCCAACGAGATCCGGATGGAGGACGGGGGCGGCGGGCAGGAGTTCTTCGTCAATGCGTCGAAGGATTTCGACGGGCAGACGAACAACAACAAGACCGAGAAGGTGGGCGTCGACGAGCGGGTGGAGGTGGGCGTCGACGAGCAGATCACGATCGGCGCGAGCCAGACCGTGTCGATCGGCGCGAACCAGACCTCCACGGTGACGGCCGACCAGGGCATCCAGGTCACCAGCGACCGCACGGTGTCGATCGGCGCGTCGGAGGCCGTCTCGGTGAGCGGCAACATCAGCCAGCTCATCGCGGGCAGCGACACCGAGACGACCGGCGGCAGCCACACGACGCTCGCCGCGCTCGGCATCGACAAGACGGCCACGTCGAGCTACTCGCTCACGGTCGGCGGCTCGATGCTCTCGGCGGCCGGCATGGGCGTCTCCGTCGCGGTGGCGGGCGCCAGGTCGGAGACGGTCGGCGGCGCGAAGATCACCGCGTCCGGCAGCTCCGTCACCGAGTCGGTCGTCGGCGCCTACGCGGCCACGGTCGGCGGCGCGTGCGTTCACGCCGCGGCGGCGAACCGGGTCGGGGGCACGAAGGGCCCCGCGGCGGTGACCGTCGGCGGCCTGGCGTCGATGAACGCCGCGGGCAAGGTCGCGATCAACGCGAAGAAGATCAACATCCTCGTCGGCGGGGTGGCGAACCTGCTCGGCGGCGGCGGCGTGCTGACGCTCACGCCCGGCTCCGCGAGCTTCGCGGGCCTCATCACGCTCGACGCGTCGGGCAGCATCAAGATCTCCGGCAACCCCAACCTGGTGGGCTGATGGCGCGCGTCGTCGAGCTCTCCGTCGGCGGCACCGCGCTCGAGGTCGCGCGCCTCCAGGGGACCGTCGCGCTCTCGTGCCCCTTCGAGCTCTCGGCCGAGGTGTTCACGCGCGACGGCGCCCCGTCTCCTGGCGAGCTCCTGGGAAAGCCCTACGAGCTCGTGCTCTCCGACGGCTTCGGCGGGGCGCTCCCCACCCGCGGCGTGGTCGTCTCGGCCGTCCGCCACGTCGGCGACCTCGTGGAGGGCGCGCGGATCGAGCTCGCGCTGGGCTCGCCCGTCTCGCCGCTCGCGATCGGGCGCGACAGCCGCGTCTTTCAGGAGATGACGGTCGTCGAGATCGTCAAGAAGGTCCTGGAGCGCGGCCAGGTGGCCGACGTCGAATGGCGCACGAGCGCGTCGTACGCCACGCGGCCCTACACGGCCCAGTACCGCGAGAGCGACTGGGACTTCATCCAGCGATTGCTGGACGAGGAGGGCATCTACTACTGGTTCGAGCACGAGAGCGGCGCGACGAAGCTGGTCCTCGGCGACGACTCGACCGCGGCGGCTCCGATCGACGGCGGCGCGGAGCTCTCGTTCCGGGACGACGCGCAGCTGCTCGAGACGGAGGGCGCCGTTTACCGGGTGACGAAGCGCGCTTGCCTCGCCCACGACGCGGTTCGCCTCCGCGATTACAACTTCGACAAACCGCGCCTGCTGCTCGACGAGAAGGCCGGCAGCGGCGCGCGCGAGCTCTACGACTTCCCCGGGCGGTTCGCGGCGCCGGGCGATGGCAAGCGCCGCGCCCAGGTGCGCCTGGAGGAGCTGCGCGCGCGCCGCGTCGTCGTCGCGGGCGAGACGTCGACGACCCGGCTGCGCGTCGGCCGCGCCTTCGATCTGTCGGAGCACCCGGTGGAGGGGCTCGATGGCAGCTACCTGGTCGAGCGCGTCACGTACATCGTCTCGGATCACCGCGACCCGTCGACGGGCGGGCGCGAGGCGCTCCGCATGACGTGGGTCGCGCTCCCGAAGGCGACGCCGTACCGCGCTGCGCGCCGCGGGCCGGTCACGCGCGACCCGGCTGGCCCGGAGACGGCGGTCGTCGTGGGCGCGCCGGGCGAGGAGATCCACCCCGACAGGTCCGGCCGCGTCCGCGCGCAGTTCTACTGGGATCGTGAGGGCAAGCGCGACGACAGCGCCTCGACGTGGATGCGCGTCGGCCAGTTCCCGCTCGGCGGCTCGATGGTCCTGCCGCGCGTCGGCTGGGACGTGCTCGTGCACCACGTCGAGGGCGACGTCGATTTCCCCTACGTGAGCGCGCACCTCTACGACGGGCAGTTCCCCGTCCCGTACAGCCTCCCCGGCAACAAGACGCGGACGGCGTGGCAGACCGCGACGACGCCGGGCGGCGGCTCGTCGAACGAGATCCGGTTCGAGGACAGGAAGGGCAGCGAGGAGATCTTCATCAACGCGTCGAAGGACATGAACGTCGCCATCGGCGATAACAAGATGGAGAAGGTCGGCGTCGACCTGGAGGAGACGATCGGCGCGAACCTCGACGCCAAGGTCGGCTCGAACCGCAAGCTCGGCGTCACGTCGAACCAGGGCGTGACCATCGGGGGCGCGGAGTCGCTCACGGTGTCGGGCAGCCGGTCGGTGGTCGTCGGCGGCTCCGAGACCACGACGGTCGGCGCCTCGCGCAGCGTCACCGCGACCATGGGGTCGAGCCTCGACGCCAAGGGGGGCCGCTCGGTGACCATCGGCGGGACGATGATGGCCATCTCCGCGCTGGGCGTGAACCGCCTCGTGCTCGGCACGGCGAGCGTCACGGTGGGCGGCGCGTGGGTCAGCGCCGCGGCGACCGGCCTCGCGCACCTGACGGGCGGCGCGTGCGCCGAGACGGTCGGCGGCGCCAAGATCAACGCGGGCGCCGCCGGCTGCGCCGTCTCCGTGAAGGGCGCGGCCGCCGAGACGGTCGGCGGCGCGTACGTGATCGCGGCCGGGTCGAACGTGGGGGAGAGCGCGACGTCGAGGCTCGCCTTCACGGTCGGCGGGGCGATGCTGGCCAACGCCCCGAAGATCGAGATCGAGGCCGAGAGCGAGATATCGGTCCGCGTCGGCGGCGCGTCGCTCACGATCAAGCCGTCGAGCATCGAGGTCAAGGCGCCCATGATCGGCGCGCCGGGCGCGACGATCACGAAGAAGGCCTCGAAGATAGAGCACAACGGATGACCGACGCGACCTCGCTCCACCAGGCGTTCTTCGCGACCGACGGGTTGCCTCCAGAGCTCGCGCGCGTGCGGAGCATCGTCGCCCACGAGGGGCTGAGCTTGTCGTACCAGGTCGAGGTCGAGCTCGAGCTCTCCGCGCCCGCGATCGACCCGAGCGGCTGGATCGGCGCGGGCGCGACGGCGATCGTGGCGAGCCAGGACGGCGGTGCGGTGCGGCTCTTCTGCGGCGTGGTGACGCGCGTGCGCGAGGGCGCGAGCCGCAGCGAGCCGCACCGGATCGCGGTCACGCTCGAGTCGCCGCTCGCGGGCCTCCGGTGGACCACGGACCACCGCATCTTCCAGGAGCAGACCACGCAGGAGATCGTGTCCGCGGTGCTCGAGGAGCGAGGCCTCGACGCGTCCCGCGTCCGCTGGCGGCTCTCCGGCAGCTACCCGAAGCGCGAGGTGTGCACGCAGTTCGGCGAGGACACCTTCGCGTTCGTCTCGCGTATCCTCGAGGAGGACGGCATCTTCTACTTCCACGAGCACGGCGACGACGGGGCGATCGTCGTCTTCGGCGACTCGAGCTCGGCGTACACGGAGGCGCAGCCGTCCGCCGAGGTCGCGTTCCGGCACGAGAGCGGGCTCACCTCGGGCCACGCCATCACCGCCCTCGCCCTGTTCGAGCGCGCCCGCCCGGCCAAGGTGACGCTCCGGGATCACGACTTCAAGAAGCCCGCGCTCGATCTCGAGGCCACGGCGAGCGGCGAGGCGCCGCTCGGCCGCGAGCATTACGATTACCCCGGCCGCTATGTCGAGCCCTCGGAGGGCGCGCGGCGCGCGCGGATCCGCCTCGAGGCGTTCGAGGCCGCATCGCAGGGCGCGCGCGGCGCGAGCACCGTCACGTCGCTGACGCCGGGCCACACCGTGAAGGTAACCGACGTGCCGGAGCAGGCGCTCGAGGGCGAGTGGGTCGTCCGCGAGATCGAGCACGTGTGGGAGGACGCGCCCGCGACGGGCTCCTACAGGAACCACTTCCTGCTCCTGCCGAAGGACCTCCCGTTCCGGCCGCCCGCGTCGGCGCCGGAGTGCGACGTACCGGGGCCGCAGCTCGCGACGGTGACGGGCCCCGCGGGCGAGGAGATCCACACAGACGCGTTCGGGCGCGTCAAGGTGCAGTTCCCCTGGGACCGGCGCGGCGACGGCGACGACAAGAGCTCGTGCTGGGTGCGCGTCGCGCAGATGCACTCGAGCGGCTCGGTGGCGATCCCGCGCGTCGGCTGGGAGGTCGTCGTCGATTTCGAGGGCGGCGACCCGGATCGGCCCATCGTCCTCGGCCGCGTCTACAACGGTAAATACGGCCCGCCTTACAAGCTGCCCGACAGCAAGACGCAATCGGCGCTGCAATCGTCGGCGAGCCCGGGCGGCGGAGGCCACAACGAGATCCGCATGGAGGACGGCGGGGGCTCCGAGCACGTCCATGTCCACGCGGAGAAGGATCTCAACGTCGTCGTCGCCAACAACAAGACGGAGAAGGTCGCGAACGTCGCGACGCTCGGCGTCGGATCGAACCACAAGCAGACGGTGGGCGCGAACGCCACGCTGGACGTCGGCGCGCAGGAGGACATCGAGATCGGCGGGGCGCAGACGATCTCGGTCGGCGCGGCGCGGACCGAGACCGTGAGCGGCGACGAGAAGGTCGATATCAAGGGCTCGCGCTCGCTCACGATCGGCGGCAGCCACACGACGATGACGCCCATGTCGGTGAGCGCGAGCACGCCGGCCTCCTTCAGCGAGACGGTCGGCGGCAGCGCCGTCGAGGCGGCCGCGCTCGGCGTCGGGATGGCCGTCGCCGGGGTCACCAGCATCACGGTGGGCGGCGCCGAGATCGCGGCGTGCGCGACCGGCGCGAGCTCGTTCACGCTCGGCGCGCACGCGACGACCGTCGGCGGCGCCTTCATCTCGGCGAGCGGCAAGGACGTCGCGATCAACGTCGGCGGCGCCAAGGCCACGACCGTCGGCGGCGTGTGGGCGGCGCAGGCCGGCGGGGATATCGCCATCTCGAGCGGCTCGACGCTCAACATCACCGTCGGCGGCGCGCTGTCGATGAACGCCGCCTCGATCGCGCTCAAGGTCGGCGGGTCCAACGTGACGATCTCCGCCGGCTCCGTTGTCCTCAAATCGTCGACGATCAAGCTCACCGCGACCGGACCTCAGCCCGAGCTTGCCCCCATGGTGGCGGACAAGTAGCGAGGAGGCCTCCGCCGCGCACTGGCACGGACCTCGAACGAACATGCCTCTCTTGAACCAGAACAAGATGTGCGCGAGCGTCGCGTCGGTCCACACCTCCGTCACGTCGGGGCCGCTCGATATATGCAAGACGCCGACGCCCGGCGGCCCCGTCCCCATGCCGTACCCCAACGTGGCCGTCTCCTCGACGATGGGCCCGGGCTACACGACGAAGACCCTCAGCATCGCCACGCCGATGTGGACGAAGAAGGGCAAGAGCGCGCTCTCCAACGGGGATCAGCCGGGCGTCGCGCTGGGCGTCGTCAGCAACAAGATCATGGGGATGGTCGCCATCCTGATGGCGTCGACCGACGTCGAGGCCGAGGGCGGCGGCGTCGTGCGGACCGGCGACAAGTCGAACGGGAACATCTGAGATGGCCGTCCAGGCCCCCGAGGATCTCATCCATGGCGGAGGCGGGCTCGCGGCGTCCGGCTACAAGGATGTGATGTGCCAGGCCTTCCGCGAGGCCGTCGAGGAGCATTGCTCGCAGCCGAAGGGGAAGCGCGGGTCGTTCAACAACAGGTTCTACGACAAGCTCCGGCGCCACAATCCCGAGCTGGCGGGTCGTATCCAGCGCGAGGTGCCCGTCGTGTTCGGCGGGGCCGCCGGGTCGGCCGGCCAGCTCGCGTCGAACCTGACGAACGCGCCGGGCCCGGCCGGCGCCGTGGCGAACGCGGTCCTCGCCGCGCACCAGGCGGGCGTGAGCTCCCTGGCGGGGTCTGGCGCGACCGCGGTGACCGGCGCGCTGGCGAACCCCCGGATCCCGGCTGGCCCCTGGGGGATCGTCGGCCTCGGCGCCCTGGGGGGCCTGATGCGCGGCGCGCCGCTGGCGAACCGCATCAAGTTCGCGCTCTTCCGGCTCCAGAACCGGGGCATCCGGGTGAAGTTCCCGGACGGGCTCATCGGCCGGCAGGTGATCGAGATCAAGGGCCCTGGCGACACGATGAGCAAGGGGCAAGCCAAGGACTATCAGGCGTTCAGCAGGCCTGATCCGCCGATCGTGCCGAGCTGCGAGTCGTGCGATCCGGCCAATTGCGACAACAAGAAGACCGCCAACGGGGGGTGCAAGTGACGCCGCCGCGGCGCCCGGGGCTGCGAGGGCGGCCTGGCCGGCCCTCGACCCGGAGCGCGCCGCGGTCGAGCTCCACCCCGCGAGAGGTGAACGGTGCCCGTTCTTCATGACATGGAGTTCGCCGCGGGAGGGCTGCTCGTCGCGTACCGCGCGAGCGCCCAGCCGCAGGAGCTCACCATCGAGGTCGTGACCGCGGGCACGGCCGAGTTCCCGATGTCGGTCGCCTCGCTCCGCGCCGTGATCGAGGCGGTCAACCGCGGCGCCGCGGGCGGGGCCGTCTTCGACCCGCTGCTCGGCGCGGCCGAGCGCCTCGACGGGCCCTGGGACGGCGAGGGCGTCCTCGGTCCAGCGTACCGCTGGACGCTGCGCGTCGCGGGCGTCGCGCCGCTCTTCCTCCGCAACGTCGTCGAGGAGCTCCGGCGCGCGGGCGCCGACCGCCCGGTGACGCGGATGAGCCTCGTCGGGACGCTGCCGCTCGACGGCAGCGAGATGTCGGTCCGCGAAGGCCTGGTGCGCTCGTGGCTCGACGATCGCGCGACGTACCTCGAGGCGTGGCCGCACCGCGAGTTCCCGGTGGACGTCGAGCCGACCGATCATGTCGCCAACCTGCGCATCGAGCTCGCCACCTCGATCACCCCCGAGATCCGCAGCGAGCTCGAGGCGACGAGCGTGTGGTGGCTCAACGCCATCCGGAACTACGTCTCGGAGGAGGGGTTCGAGGTCGTCATGAATCCATCGAAGACCTTGCCCGCGTTCGGGTCGAGCCGCACCGAGTTCAGGGCTCATTACGCCGAGTTCCTGTACAAGCGCGCTCCGGCGCGCGCGGCGCTCCAGAACCTCCTTTATCGCTTCCACCGGAGCGTCGCGCCCATCGCGCGCGTCGCCTTGCAGCTGTGATGCAGGGGCCCGCTCCGGAGCCGCTCGCGCGGCTGGCCAACAGGACGCCGATCGTCTACGGCGCGCTCGGCGCGGTCTTCCACCTCGAGCCGCTCGCCGCGGAGGACGAGGCGCGGCTCGATGCGGTCAATACCATGGTGTGGGACTGGATCGGCCCCGCGCTGGTGCACGCGTCGCTCTCGTGCGCCGAGCGCCCCGAGCCGGTCCGGCGCGCGCACCTCGATTACATCGCGACCCATTGCGCGAACCTCGGCGTCGCCCCGGTGCCCGGCGGCGGACCGGAGGACCAGAAGATCTCTGCCAACCTCGTGCGGCTCGGGCGGGACGAGATGTCCGTCGTGTGCAGCGGGTCGCGCGACCCCTTCGAGGCGTCGCCGTACTCGTACCGCTTCTGGGCGGAGATCGGCGATCTCCCGGAGGGCTCGGACGCGCTGCACCTGCCTGCCCACGCCGTCCTGCACCTGACCGTGCCGGAGACATGGCCGCTCGCGGACTTTCACGCGCGGATCTCCGCCATCGCGGCGAAGCTCCGGCTCCGCTGGGGCGCCGCGGGGTACACGTTCTCCGACTGCGAGGCGCAGAACTACCAGGCGCCCGCGGCCGCGATCTATGCGCACGCGCGCAGGTATTGGGGTTATGACGTGGCGGAGTACGTCCGTCTCACCGAGGCATTCTCCCGGCGGATCCGCACCGTCAGCTGGCTGACGTGGCTCGGGCCCTCGATGCTCGACGAGCTGCGCGCCCGAGGCGGCCTCGGCGCGTCGCGCCTGTCGACCCGGACGGGCTCGGGCGGCGGGGTGTTGATCCAGGCGGGCGGCGCGCCTGAGCGCGGCGACGTGAACCGGCGCCAGGTGCCCGCGGCCTATCGGGAGGTCGACGCGCTGGTGCGCCCGCTGCGCGCCGCGAGCGGCGCCGATCTGCCGTTCTTCGCGCCCTGGGACGAGGTCTCGATCGAGCGCTGGCTCCGCCGCTTCGAGGTCCTCGGCGGACCATGATCCGCATCATCAACCAGACCCCGGGCCGGCACCTCGCGGTCCCGGTCAAGACGAAGGAAGGGCGCGATCGGCTCGCGGTCATCGTCAAGATCACCTTCCTCGTGGACGCGCGCGGCGGCGTGACGATCGATCCGGACGGGCCTGCGCCTTATCTGGTCGACGAGTTCAACGGTCCGGACGCGGCAAAGGCGAGCATCCGGAAGCCCTCCGACCTCTTCGACCAGAAGCCCGGGACCGACGTGCTCCTGGTCGGGCACGCCCACGCCCGCTCCCCGGGGCAGGCGAAGCACGTCGATGTGTCGTTGAAGATGGGCCCCGTCGCGAAGGTGGTCCGGGCTCACGGCATGCGTGCATGGACGCTCGGCGCGATGGGCGGGCTCGCGCCGGGCCCGGCGCAGCCCATCGTCGAGCCGGTGCCTTTGCTGTACGAGCTCGCGTGGGGCGGCCTCGACCTCTCCGACCCGGAGCGGCCGTTCGGGGAGCCGAGGAACACCGTCGGTCGCGGCGCCGTGCGCGACGCGCGCTCGCTCGTCGATCAGCCGGCCGCGCAGATCGAGAGTCCGGATCACCCGATCGGGGGTCACCACGACGTGCCGGCCGGCTTCGGCGCCATCCATCGACACTGGCAGCCGCGCGCCTCGTTTGCGGGCACCTACGGCCCCCGATGGATGGAGACGAAGATGCCTCTCCTGCCGGACGATTTCGACGATCGATTCCACGTCTGCGTGCCCGAGGACCAGTGGTCGCCGGCGCCGCTGCGGGGCGATGAGCCGATCGAGGTCACCGGCGCGACGCCGGGCGGCCGCCGGTGGGCCTTCGCGCTGCCGCGCGTGCATCTCGGGTTCACGAGCTTCGCGCTCGGCGCCCGCACCGAGCACCGCACGCACCTCGACACCGTGCTGATCGACGCGGACGCGATGCGCGTCGAGCTCACGTGGCGCGCAGCGATTCCTTTGCCCAGGAAGTACGAGATGTTAGAGTGGGTTCACGTGGTTCATAAGCGGGTGGTGTAACCGCCGTGAGCCGTGTGGGATGCCGTCGGGACCAGGACGAGGGGTGAGGAGGAGGCGCATGGAATGGCGCTCGTGAACACGGCGGACGCCGCGGGCGTCGAGGCCGCCTGGCGCGATTTTCTGGCGAACGACGTCAGCGTGCAGGCGTTCGGCGCCGCCGCGGGTCGCCGCCAGCTGCTCGGCGAGGCGCCGCTCTCGCGCACGGTGCACGTGGCGCTCTCCGGAGAGGGCAAGGACGCGCACGCGGCGGCCGACGCGCTCGCGGAGGCGGTCGTCGCGTGGGACTCGTTCGTGCTCCTGCAGGGCCTCGTCGGGACGGCGTTCACGCGGCAAGGTCGGTACGACGACGCGCTTCGCGTCCACCTGACGGCGCTGCGCCTCACGCCGCGCTGGCATCCGACCTCGGCCTACCGCGTGCTCGACGCGATCGCCGACGACCTCGTGCATGTCGGCCGCTTCGAGGAGGCCGCGCGCTTCGCCGAACGCGCGCTCGACTGGGACCCGACCAACCCGGAGGCGCTCCTGACGCTCGGCGTGGCGCTGGCCAGGGCGGGCGATCGCGACCGCGCGGGCGGCGTCCTCGCGTACCTCGCCTCCGCGGGCTACTCCGAGGCGTTCCTCCGCGCGCTGATCGGCGCGCTCGGCGGAGACGGGGCCAAGGCGCCGCCGTACTCGCCGGACCTCACGAAGGTCCGCGGCCTGTCCGACGACGCGTGGCTGCGCTTCTGCGCGGTGAACGCGCTGAACCCGTTCACGGAGGGCGAGGAGCAGCGGCGGGCGCACGCGGTCGCCTGTCTCGCCCGCGGTCGTCATGACTACGCGCTGTTCGCCACGCGCCAGGCGCCGAGGTGGCTCACGGACGACTCGCCCATCGACGCGCGCGTGGCCCGCGCCTGGGCCAAGGCGCGCGAGGACGCCATCGCGGCGTTGAGCGCGGCGCGCGGCGCCGTCGAGGAGCTCGCGCGCAAAGAGGACGGGCAGTTCGGGGAGGAATCGGAGGTGCGGTTCGAGTTCGCCGACGCGTGCGTCGAGCGCGGCGAGGCCGAGCCGCTCCTCTCGATGCTCCTCGACCCGAGCAGGGACGTCGTGCTCTACGCCGCGCGCGCCCTCGTCAAGCTCGGCCGCGCTGACCATGCGCCGCTCATCGAGGCCATGGCCGCCGGCGAGGTAGCGCTCGGCTGGGACGACATGCCCTCGGCCGCAAAGGTGCTCTCGGCGATGAAGCGCGCGGGCGGCGGCGCGAAGAAGAAGAAGCCCGCCGCCGCGAAGGGCAAGGCCGCGCGGCTCCGCGGGCGCGCGCTCATCGCGAAGGTGACGGAGGCGATCGCGGGCACGGGCGCGATCGCGGACCCGCGGCCGGTCCCCGCGGCGAAGCTCAAGAAGCTC
Source organism: Sorangium sp. So ce1153 (assembly GCF_051521595.1). Classification (NCBI taxonomy): domain Bacteria; kingdom Pseudomonadati; phylum Myxococcota; order Polyangiales; family Polyangiaceae; genus Sorangium; species Sorangium sp. So ce1153. The sequence goes on along the minus strand of NZ_CP150361.1, from coordinate 6,755,019 downwards.
ACGTTCCCGTGCAAGAAGCCGCTGTCGCCCGGGCTCGCGGCCTTCCTCGCGTTCGACGCGAGCTTCCTCGGGTTGTTCGAGGATCCGGCGGCGCCCCGCTTCGCGCCCAGGACGCTCGGGCAGATCGCGGCGGAGGAGTTCGACCCGATGCTCGCGGACATGTTCGAGGGCATCGACGAGGCGCTGCCGGGGGAGGCCTACCTGCTGGGCCCGCAGGACGGCGAGGCGAGGGACGTGCTCTACGTCGGCGAGCCCGACGCGGCGGGCGAGTACCCGGTGCTGGAGATGCGCACGGATCCGCCCGAGGTCCGCGTCGCGTACCCCGGCGTCGACGTCTACCTGGCGCACCTCTTCGAGGTCGTCCCGTTCGACCCGGAGAAGAACCCCGAGGACGCGAGCGCGCTCGAGGCGCACGGCGAGCTCGACCTCGGCCCCTGGTCGGCGCTGCCCGAGTGACATGGACCCCCGCACGGCCCCGCGCGGCAGCGCCCTACGAGCGTATGGACCAGCGGCGGAAGGGAGCGCGTCATGAGGCCGAGCACGGCTGACGCGGGGCCCCCGGAGGCGGGGCTCTCGGCGCGCGCGCCGCTCCCGGCCGCCGAGGCGGTGATCGTCGGCGCCGGCGCGCGCGCGCCGGGCGGGCTCACCGCGCTCCAGGTGACCATGAGCGTGCGCGCGCTCAAGATGGACCCCCGCGAATCGCACCTGATCGATCGCGCCGGCGAGCCCATGGTGACCTGCCGCCTGCCGTCGATCGGCGATCACGTGATGGGCCTGGATCGGCTCGTCGCCCTCGGCGGCCCCGCGCTCACGCAGGCCGCCTTCCCCTGGCTGTCGGCGCAGCGGCAGAGGGGGCAGGCGGCGCGTCCGCTGCCGGTGATCGTCGCGCTGCCGCCGCGGAGCCGCCCTGGCTTCGATCCGCGCCTCGAGTCGCAGCTCCTCGCCGGCCTCGAGGCGCGCTCGCAGGTGCCCATCGACCACGCGCGCTCGACCCTGGTGCTCGGGTGCCGCGGCGGCGGGGCGCACGCCTTCGAGATCGCGCTCGAGCGCCTGCGCTCCGGCGAGCACGACGCGGTGGCGGTCGGCGGGGTCGACAGCTTCTTCGACCCCGACGCGCTCGAGTGGCTCGATCGCGAGCTGCGCCTGCACTCGATGCACACGGAGAACGGCTTCATCCCGGGCGAGGGCGGGGGCTTCGTCGTCCTCGCGGCCCGCGGGCGCGCGGGCTCCCTGCCGCGCCTCGGGCAGGTGCTCGGCGCCGCGGTCGGCGCCGAGCCGCGGCCGTACGGGTCTGACGAGCCGTGCCTCGCGCACGGCATCATGGCGGCCGTCAAGCGGGCGGCCGCGCCCCTCGGCGTCAAGGCGCGGCGCATCCCGTGGGTGATGAACGACGTCGTGAACGAGCGTCACCGCGTCGACGAATGGAGCTACGTCATGGCGCGCGCCTTCGAGGCCTTCTCGCCCGACGTGATCTGCGAGCAGCCGCTCCTCAAGACCGGCGATCTCGGCGCCGCCAGCGCGCCGGTGATGCTCGCGATGGCCACCGTCCGGTGGGAGACGCGCTGCGCGCCGGGCGACTGCGTGCTCATCGGCACCCACTCCGAGGGCCCCGAGCGCGGCGCGCTCCTCGCCAGCGTCGACCCGGCCCGATGAGCTCCTCGAGCGTTCCCCCCCGCGCCGCGCCCGCCGAGCCCGGGAAGAACGCGGCCGCGCTGGCCCAGCGGGCCGTGGAGGACGTCCTCTCCCTCGTGCCCGAGATCCCGCTCCAGGTGGACCGCGCCGGCGTCGGCGACAGGCTGCGCCGGGCCGTGCAGTGCGCCTACGCGGTGCTCGACAGCGACGTGCTCGCGCCGGTGCACCACGACGGGCTCACCGAGGCGGCGGCGCTCGTGCGCGAGGCGCGCGCGCTGCTCGTGGGCGCCGGCGATCGCCGCGAGGAGCCGGCGCTCGACAGGGCGCTCGACGGGCTCGACCTGGCCGCCTCGGCGCTCGTGATGGGCGCGCGGGCCGTGGCGCAGATCCAGCTCGCGCGCCGGAGCGAGCTCTCGGGCGGCGGCCGGAGGTCGAGCGAGCCGCCGCGCGAGCGGCCCTTCCGCGCGAGCCAGGGCACGCCGTCGCTGCACGCGTTCGCGCGGCGCCCGCTCGTCCCGGAGCTCTCGCTCGACCCGAGCGTCCCGCTGCGCGAGCCGCAGCCGGCGCCGCGCAAGCTGAGGCCGCCCGCGACGCTCGACGCCCTGAAGGCGTTCGCCGCAGCGGCCGCGACGGGCGAGCTCGAGAAGAAGCTCGGCGAGGACGCGGCGGAGGTGCCGGACGCCCCCGCCGCGGCGCCGCCCCGCTTCGTCCACGAGCCCGCCGTCGAGGAGGCGGAGATGCTCCGGCGCCTCGGGCGCGACTGCCTCGAGGACATCGCCATCCACCGCGATCTGCGCAGGCCGAACGCGATCGAGACGTGGGTGGATCAGGAGCCGTTCGAGCAGCGCCTGCTCGACAACCTCGACTGCTTCGCCAGCGTCGGGGCCGCGGCGCTGCCCCTCGTGTCGCTCTATTTCGCGGAGGCGAAGGCGCCGGATCCGGGGCGCGCGTTCGCCGTCGCGCTGACGCTCGGCTCGATCGAGGGCCGCGATACGGTCGGCGCGGCGGTGGCCACGCTCAAGCACAGCGCGCCGGAGACGTACCCGGGGTGGATCGAGGGCCTCCAGCTCGCGCCGAACCCCGAGATCGACGCGGCGCTGGCCGAGCTCGCGGCCGGCGCGCGCGTGCCGCTCGCCGCCGTGGCGCTCGAGGTGCTCGCGCTCCGGCAGTCCGCCCCGTTCGAGCTGGCCTCGCGGCTCGCGTGGTCGGCGCGGCCCGAGCTCGCGGAGCGCGCGGTCCGCGCGCTCGCCGTGGCAGGCCCGCGCGACGAGGCGATCGAGGTGATCGAGGGCGTGCTCGCCCGTACGGACAGCGACGCCGTGTTCCTCGCCGGCGCCGAGGCGGCGATGCGGCGCGGGCACGGTCCGGCGCGCTCGCTCCTGCGCGCGACGCTGTCGGGCCGAGCGGGCCCGGCGCGCGCCGCGGGCGCGGCATGGCTGCTGTGCCTCGGCGGGCACGAGGCCGACCTGGAGCCGCTGCTCGCCTGCGCGGCCGCGGCGCCGACTGCCCAGCTCGCGCGCGGCCTCGGGCGCTTCGGGCACGTCGGGGCGCTCGGCTTCCTGGTGAGCTTGCTCGGCTCGGGCGACGAGCTGCTCGTGGGAGCGGCGGCCGAGGCGCTCGAGCGCATCACCGGCGCGGGGCTGCGCGAGACGGTGGAGGAGCCGTGGGAGGTGGAGCTGCCCCCCGAGGCCGCGGCTGCGGTCGAGGCGGACGCGCTGCCGATCCCCGTGCGCAAGGTGGAGAAGGTCGTCACCGACCCCGTGCGCTGGGAGGACTGGCGACGACGCAACGCGCGCCGGTTCGATCCGGAGGTGCGCACGCGCGGCGGGAGGCCGTTCACCGTGCAGTCGCTCGTCGACGAGCTCGAGGCGACGTCGACCCCGCCGCCGCGCCGCCACGAGGCCGCGCTCGAGCTCTGGATCGCGACGGGGATGGTCTCCGCGTTCTCACCGGACGACTGGGTCGCGCGGCAGCGCGCTCACCTGGCGGAGCTCCGCGATCGCTTGAGCAGCGCGAGTTTCCCTGCGGGCAGGTGGGGGTTCGGGTTTACCCGAAGCAGCATGCCTCCGCCTCCTGCGGCGCCCGTGTCGTACCCGCCGTTCCCCTCGACGATGGTGATCGAGCTGCCGGTGGAGCCGACGGAAGCGCTTCCGTTCGTCCCGCCCCCTCCGGGCGCGGCGCCTCCGCGTGCGCCGTCGCCTGCGCCGCCTGCCGACGACGGGGCGCTGCCGTTCGTGTCGCCGCCGCCAGCACCGCGTGCGCCGTCGCCCGCGCCGCCTGCCGACGCCGGGGCGCTGCCGTTCGTGTCGCCGCCGCCAGCACCGCGTGCGCCGTCGCCCGCGCCGCCTGCCGACGCCGGGGCGCTGCCGTTCGTGTCGCCGCCGCCAGCTCCGCCCGTGCGTTCGCAGCAGACGCCGCCTCCCGCGGCGCATGCCGCCCTGCCGTTCGTGGCGCCGGCGGAAGGAGCGTCCCCGCTGGCGCCTCCTGCCGCGTCGGCGGCGAGCTCCTTGGTTCCTCCTGCCGGCGCCGCGCTGCCCTTCGTCGCGACGCGGGCCGGGGGCTGGCCGCCGACGGACGAGGCGCCCGCGCCGCCGATGTCGGGAAGCGCCCTGCACGCGCCGCGCGACGTCTTGCCGTTCAAGAGGTCCGCTGCCGCGGGACCGACGCCCGCAGGCGCCGATGCGCGGCAGTCCCGCGCCGGATTGCCGTTCAGGGCGCCGGGCCAGGCCGGCGCCGCTGCCGTCGCGCCGGCGCTCACGCTCGAGCAGCACGCGTGGATCTGGGCCTGGCGCGCCATCGAGCCGGCGAGGTGCGCCGAGCTCCTCGCGCAGCACGGCCTCGCGGGCGAAGACGCCTGGCTCGCTGCCGACCGTGCATGGCAGCAGCGCCTGAGCGCCGACCGGGCGCTCCACGAGCGCTGGCTTCACCTGATCGCCCATTACCGGGGGCAGGTTCCCCGGTGACGCTTCCCTGAAGGCGCGGCTCGGCGGGCGTGGGCGAGCGCTCTACCGAGACGTGGCGCAGGCCAGGCCAACGAGGGCTGGGGCTCCTCTCACGGCCGCTGTCTCACCGGCGGTGAGGGGACGGGACGGCGAGGCGGCTGCAGGGGAGGCCGGGGATGCGGTGGTGGCGCTCGTGGTAGCCGAGGCTGAGCGCGATGGGCGAGCGGGTGAAGGCGAGCCGGCGGGCGGCGGCCAGCATCCAGGCCGGGGCGTTGTGCGGGATGTACGCGGCCCACACGGCCATGGTGAGCTGGAGGGCCGCCGCGGTGGCCGCGACGGCGAGGAGCGCAGGCTGCCGCGACGCGAGCAGGAGCGCGAGCGACGCGAGGTTGAGCGCGGCCTCGGCGAGCTGGTGGCGGCGGCCGGAGGGGCCGGCGGCGCGGAGCGCCTCGGCGCGGAGGGCGACGGCGGCGAGGGGGGCGCCGAGGAGCGCCCGCAGGAGCGGCAGGCGCGCGGGGGCGCCCTCGATGTCGTCGGGCGCGAGCGGGCGGGCGTGATGGCGCAGGTGCATGAGCCGCAGGGCGTGGCCGCTCATGAGCATCACCGCCGCCGAGAGGGTGAGCGCGATCTCGTTCGCCCGGCGCGGCAGGCGGAGGGCGCCATGGGCGACGTCGTGCATCAGGGCGAAGGCGGCGAAGAAGAGCGCGCCGCCCGCGGCCGCGGCGAGCGCCGCGCTGTCGATGCGCGAAGCGAGGGCGACGCCGGTGGCGCAGAGGCTGATGCGGGCGATGTGCAGGGCGAGATCGCCGACGCGAGGTTTCATGGCGTGCTGTGGTTGCGACCGCCGTGCCAGCGAGCGCGGGCCGGCGCGGCGTGACCGGCGCGGGCCGCGCTTGGCGCGCCCGGCGGCGCGCCAGGGCGCCGGCACGCCCTCCGCTGTCCGCGCGGACGACGAGCCGGGTGTCCACGGCGTGGACAGCCACGAAAGCGCGTGGACAGCGCGCGGCCGACGCGCGCGCTTTCAGGCAGCGGATCGGGGCGCGCACCGCAGCCGCTCGGGTTGGTGAGCGGCTTGCAAACGCCAGAGGCGGGGACAAGGGCGGGCGACCCCGCTCGGTCCGGGGCCTTCGGGCCCAGGGATGGATGCACCATGGCCACCGCGTCACTTCTCCTCGCCGTCATCAGCCTCCTCGGCGCGTTCGATATCGCCTACTTCCACTGGTACCGGTGCCGCCTCGCGGACCGCGTCGAGTCGCGCGTCGAGGGGTGGCTCCATGTGGCGCGCGGGTTCATCTATGCGCTCCAGCTCGCGCTCGTGCCCAACATCCAGCTTCACGGCGCCTTCTACGCCGGCTTCGTGGCGCTCTTCATCGCCGATATCGGCGTCGCGATGGCCGACGTCGCCGTCGAGCCGGCGTCGCGGCGCAGCCAGGGCGGCCTGCCCGGCGGGGAGTACCTGATGCACATCGCGCTGAGCGTCCTCGTCGGCGCCTACCTGCACGCGGTCGCGCTGGACTCGCTGGCGTGGCGGCACCTGCCCTCCTCGGTCGTGTACGCGCCTGCGGGCGTCCCTGGCTGGCTTCGCGGGCTGCTCGGGCTGATGGGCGCGGGGGCGGCGCTCGTCGCGGTGGTGGAGGGGCTCGCGCTCGTCGAGCAGCGCCTGCCCCGACCTGCCCCGATCCACGTCCGCGTCCGGCTCCGCACCACCGTCGAGCGGCTCTGGGAGGTCACGCAGGATCACCGGCTCCACCCGAGCTGGGACCATCGGTTCAGCAGGATCTTCATGCTCGGGGAGGTCATCCAGACCGGGACCGCGATGCGCTACGAGAAGGATCTGCTCGGCCTGACCCTCCGCGGCGGCGGGCGATACAAGCTCCACCGGCCTTGTCAGCAGTCCACGTTCGAGTTCTGGTCGGAGGATCCGCGGTCCTTGATCCGCAGCGGCGTCGGGCTCTGGCTGTACCGGCCTGCGGCGGATGGGTCCGTGGAGTTCTCGACGTCGTACACGTACGAGGTGCGCTGGGGGGCGCTCGGGCGGTGGATCGATCGGGCGGTGTTCCGGCCGTTGTTTCAGCGCGAGACGGAGCGGAGCTTCCGGCGGCTCGCGGAGCGGTATTTCCCCGAGGGGGCGTCGGGGGTCGCGGGGGCGCGCGGGAGGAAGCCGGTGCGCTTCATCGACGGAGGCTGTCTGGTCAGGTGACGTGCTCGTGGGCTGCGGGCGTCTCGGCCTTTCGTGCCTTCCTCAGGAGCGAGCGCCTCGAAGGCGCGCGCCGGCCCAGGCGCACGGCAGGGCGACCGCGATGTTCGCGAGCGAGTACCAGGCTGGGCCGAGCTCCCACATCAGGATGGCGCCGAGGGTGGCGAGCGCGACGCCGACGAGGCCGAGCGCGAGCGCGTGGCGCATCGGGCGGGCCGGCGCGAGGCGGGCCGCGACGTAGCAGCCGGCGGTGTTGAAGGGGATGCGGTAGGCGAGCGCGAGCACGAAAAGCGAGTCGGCCATGCGCTCGCCGTGCGGCGGGAACACGCCGGATGCGTGGAGCGCCAGATCCACGGCCGTTGTGATGAGGAAGGTCGAGAAGAGCCCGCAGAGCACGGCGCCGACGCTGCGGAGCGGGGTCCGGGTCGGGGCGGCCTCGGTCGTGACGGTGAGCGTTCCTTGATGGGCTTCGATGGTGTTCATGGTGTCCTCGTCCGCGGGATGTCGCGCCGTCTTTGGCGCTACACGGAGACGTCGGAGCTGCCGGCGCTTCCTCGACATCGGCGACGACGATTTTTGCGAGCCGGTGGGCGACCCGCTCCCCGGGCTAGGGTGCCAACCCATGCTGGAGTCAACCCGACCCAGGTTGAGGTGGCGCCGGCTCGGCGACCGGACGGACCCGGTACAGGACGACATCCGGGGGTGCCATGCGACCGCCACGCGGATGCCGCGATGTGCTACCATCTCCTGATGGACTCACCGCGATCGGGCGCAGGGCAGGAGAGCGCCATCCTCGGCCGCCTCATCCGCCCCGAGCGGGACGACCTCTCCCCGGAAGCTGCCCGGTCGATCCTGCAGCTCGCCTTCGACGAGCAGGATCGCGCGCGGATGCATGAGCTCGCCCTGAAAGCGCAGCTTGGCGAGCTCACTGCCGAGGAGCAGGCCGAGATCGAGAGTTATCGCCGCATCGGACGGCTCGTCGATCTCATGCACTCGAAGGCGCGGCGATCGCTGAAGCGGGCCGGAGTCGCTGCTTAAACTGGATGGACACCTCGCTGGTGGCGCTGGTCACCCAGCGCGCAAAAGCCGTCTGCGAGTACTGTCAGCTTCCACAGCCCCTCTCGTCGATCCCTTTCGAGATCGATCACATCATCGCGCAGAAGCACGGCGGAGTGACTGTTCCGGAGAACCTCGGGTTTGCGTGCTTCTACTGCAACAGCTACAAGGGCCCGAACATCGCCGGGATCGATCCAGAGTCTGGGCGGATCGTGCGCCTCTATCACCCGCGCAAGGACCGGTGGAGCAAGCATTTCGCTGGGATGGACCACTCCTCGTGGGCAGTTCCGCCATCGGACGCGCCACCATTGCTGTGCTTGCGATCAACCACCCCGACGCGGTCGCGCTACGAGCGTCACTTATCGAAGAAGGGGTGTTCCCGCGGACGGCGTGAGCGCTTCGGACCGCGTCAACGTCACCATCCGGCAGGTCGCAGGCGCGGCCTGGTAGCTGCGCGGCTCCACGAGCGCCGCTGTCCGCCCGCGATCGAACGCGAGGTGTCCTGGAAATGACGAGCGTCCCGGGACCGCGCCGGAGATCACCTGTCCTCCCTGATGCTGCCCAGGCTCCGTGTCGTCCGTTTCCGGCGCGCGCACGGAGCTCGACGCGCGCGCGGAGATCGTGAAATGGACAGGAATCTTCGCGCGGTGACCCCGACTCGGACGCGCGCGCCCCGCCTCGCCGCCATGAGGGTTGCTCGAGCCGGCGAGCGGCCTTAGACGCCGATCAGGATCGCGGCGCCGAGGCGCACCCCACAATCCATCGATATCGGGGTGGAAGGACGGCTCCACGCCGGAGATGTCCGCGACCGAGGAGCAGCGGGAAATGATGCGCATGGTTCCGGTGTTCGCCATCGCCTTGCCCTGCGGCGCGCTCGCGCTCACGGCGGCCTGCTCCGATCCAGCTCCTCCCGTGTCGCCCGCGACGCCGCGGCCCGATTCACCGCCGCGGCCGACGCCGGACGAGGCGGCGCGGTTCGTCGACGCAGCGGAGTCGGAGCTCCACCGGCTCAGCACCGACAACAACCGCGCGGCGTGGGTCGCGTCGACCTACATCACGGAAGACACCCAGATCCTCGCGGCCGCGGCGAGCGCGAAGCTGCTTGGAGCGCAGGCCGACCTCGCCGAGCGGGCGGACCGGTACCGCGGCCTCGAGCTGCCTCATGACGTCCGCCGCCGGCTCGATCTCCTGCGCACGTCCCTCACGCTCTACGCCCCCGCCGACCCGGCGAGGACCCAGGAGCTCGCGACCATCGCGTCGAGGCTCGAGGCGATGTACGGGGCGGGCAAGTACTGCCCCGCGGGCGGCCAGTGCCTCGACCTCGAGCAGCTCGGCAGGATCATGGCCACGAGCCGCGATCCCGAGGAGCTGAAGCGGGCGTGGGTCGGCTGGCGCACGGTGTCCGCGCCCATGCGCGGCGACTTCGCGCGGCTCGTGCAGCTGGCGAACGAGGGCGCCCGCGAGCTCGGGTTCAAGGACACCGGCGACGCCTGGCGCTCCAAATACGAGATGCCGCCGGGCGCGCTGCCGCGGGAGGTCGATCGCCTCTGGGAGCAGGCCAGGCCGCTCTACGACGCGCTCCACTGCTACGTCCGCGGCCGGCTCGCCGCGAAGTACGGCGAGGACGTCGTGCCCGGCGCGCGCCCGATCCGGGCCGACCTGCTCGGCGACATGTGGGCGCAGGACTGGAGCAACATCCACGATGTCGTCGCGCCCCAGGGGGCGGCGCCGATCTACGATCTCGGCGCGGCGCTCCGCGCAAAGGGGCTCACGCCGATCGAGATGGTGAGGACGGGTGAGCGCTTCTTCGTCTCGCTCGGGTTCGACCCGCTCCCGGCCACCTTCTGGGAGCGGTCGCTCTTCGTCAAGCCGGCTGATCGCGACGTCGTGTGTCACGCGAGCGCGTGGAACATCGATGACGAGGACGATCTGCGCATCAAGATGTGCATCGACGTCACGGCCGACGATTTCTATACGATCCACCACGAGCTCGGACACAGCTTCTACCAGCGGGAGTACAACCACCTGCCGTGGCTGTACCGCGACAGCCCCAATCCCGCGTTCCACGAGGCGCTCGGCGACACGATCGGGCTGTCGGTCACGCCGGAGTATCTCCAGCGGATCGGGCTCGTGGCCGAGCCGCCCCCCGCGTCGAGCGACATCTCGCTCCTCCTCAACGAGGCGCTCGGCAAGGTGGCCTTCCTGCCGTTCGCGGTCCTCGTCGACCGGTGGCGCTGGGGGGTCTTCTCGGGGGAGATCTCGCCGCCGGACTACAACCGGGCGTGGTGGGATCTCCGGACGAGGTACCAGGGAGTCACGCCGCCGGTGCCCCGCTCCGAGGCGGACTTCGACCCGGGCGCGAAGTACCATGTCGCGGCGAGCGTGCCGTATATCCGGTACTTCTTCGCTCACATCCTCCAGTTCCAGCTCCACCGCGCGCTCTGCGATGCGGCGGGGTACAAGGGGCCGCTCCACCGCTGCACGATCTACGGCAGCGCGGCGGCCGGCGAGAGGCTCCGGCGGATGATGGCGATGGGGCGGAGCCGCCCGTGGCCGGAGGCGCTCGAGGCGGTGACCGGATCACGGCAGATGGATGCGGCGGCGATGCTCGACTACTTCGCGCCGCTCAAGGACTGGCTCGACCGGCAGAACCGCGGCAGGACGTGCGGCTGGTAGAGGGAAGGGCGCTGGAGCGGGCGCCGCCGCCCGCGCAGCGCGTTGCCGCCTCGGGCGCCGTGTTTGCCGGCGAGAAGCGCCCCCATCCCCGGAGCCAGGGGGCGGCTCCGGGGCGGGCGGTGACGGCGGCGTGCCCGCCCGCCTACGGCGTTGGGGTCGTCGCGATCTCGCGCTGCAGCGAGCGATCGAAGACAAACGTCCCGAAGGGGACGACCGACGACACGAAGGCGAGCGACGCGCGGCCGAGGGACCACCGGCGCGCGACGGCGGCGCGAAGGAGCGCGGCGAGGAACAGCACGAAGAGGAGGCCGTGGGCGCTGCCGACGACGCGGACGGCGAGCGGCAGGCCGGCGAGGTACTTGAGCGGCATCGCGATGAAGAGCAGGAGGAGATAGGACAGGCCCTCGAGGATCGCGACGAGGCGGAGCTGGCGAAGCGCGGTCATGGCGGGAAGGTAGGCCAGGCGGCGGGAAAACTCATGTGCGCCATCGCACCCCCTCGCGCGGGCGATGCAGGGGCCGATCACGCGGGCGGCGCCGGGACGCCGCGGCCGGCGCCGGCCGCGGGGGAGGGGAGCGGCGCGGACAGCAGCGCCTGCGCGCACGGCGCGATCACCTCGCGCACCGCCTCCAGGTGGCAGCGCGCCCGCTCCGCCTCGGTGAGCCGGCCGTGGTCGCGCCACGCGGCGGCGTCGATCCCGGCGCGCTCCGGGCCGCGCGCGGCGAGCGCGCCAGCGAGCGCCTCGTCGAAGGCGCGCGCCACGGCCGCGCGCACCGGCTCGCCGCCGCGCGCGACGGCCCATCGCACGAAGGCCCATGCGAGCTCGGCGTGGGCGGCCTCGTCGGCGGCGATCCTGTCGAGGGCGCGGCGCGCCTCCGGGTCGCGCGCGCGGTCCCGCTGCGCGCTCGCCTGCAGCGCGGCCAGCGTCTCGCCCACGCAGCCCTCGCGCACCGCGCTGACCGCGGCGCTGGCGAGCGTCGGCGCGTCGAGCGCGCCGTCCATGGCGAGCGGCCCCGGGCCGAGCGACCGGCCGGCGTAGCGGCTCGCGAGCGTGAAGCAGGCCCGGGCGTGCTGCAGCTCGTCCGAGAGGGCGCGGTGCGCGGCGTCGACGAGGGCAGGCGGCGCGCCGAGGGCGAGCAGGTCGAGGGCGAAGCGCGCGAAGGAAGCGATCGACGCGTGCTCGAGGCGCGCGTCGGCGAGCCACGCCTCGGCGAGGGCGGCGCGCGTCGCCGCATCGAGCGAGAGGGCCTCATCCGCCGCGGCGTCGAGCACCCAGTCGGCCCGCGCCTCGACGCCGGCGAGGCGCGGCTCGCCGCCCACGAGGAACGGCCGGCCGCACGCGCCGATGCCCGGGTCGTTCGTGTCGTAGCAGCACTGGCCGTCCTCCAGCCTGCCGTTCTCGTAAGTCACGCAGGACACGGGGTTCGGGTGGTACTGGCTCGGGCAGGTCTCGGCGCTTCCCCCCGCGCCGCCGGTCCCGCCAGCGCCCCCGCCGCCGGCGCTGTTGGCGCTCGCCCGGACCTCTTCCGGCGAGAAGCACCTCGTCTCCGAGGAGGTGCCTTGACCGCCAGCGCCGCCCTGACCGCCGGCGCCGCCTTGACAGACGGAGCTGCTCTCTGCGCCCGCGCCGCCGGTCCCGCCCGCGCCGCCGGCCTCGCCTGGGCATGTAAACACCACGGTAGAGGTGTTGTTCAGGCAGCCGAGCGCCAGCGACAGGCTCGTGAACATGCCGGTTCCGACGATCTGCATGATGCGCGCGCGCAGCTCACTGCTCATGTCATCTACCTCCCTGCGATGTGCCGTCTCCGGCCCCTCAGTTTCTGCCGAGCGTCACGGGCACGGCCGCGGGCTTGCGGAAGAACATGCTGGGCGCGTAGCTCGGGCGCCCCTCGCCAGCCAGCCGCAGGCCAGGGAACGCCGCGCGCAGCGCCTGCACGGCGCACCTCACCTCGATGCGCGCGAGGGGCGCGCCGATGCAGGTGTGCACCCCCCAGCCGAAGCCGAGGTGCCGCCCGCGCGGGTTGACCGGGCGACCCACGTCGAACCGCTGCGGGTCCGGGAACACCGAGGGGTCGTGGTTGGCGGCGCCGAAGAACGCGAACGCCGTGGCGCCGGCGGGGATCTCGACGCCGCCGACGACGGCGGGCGCCTTCGCGCGCCGCGGCTCCATCTGCACCGGCGCGTCGATCCGGAGCGTCTCCTCGATGGCCGCCTGGAGCAGCGCCGCGTCGTTGCCGATCGCGTCCCAGAGCGCGGGCGCCTCGAGCAGGCGGAGCACGAGCGAGCCGATGAGGCTCGCCACGGTCTCGTAGCCAGCGAAGAACATGACGATGAGATGGGAGATCATCTCTTCCATCGACAGCGGCGCCTCGCCGTCGACGCGGGCGCGGATCAGGGCGGTGATCAGGTCGTCGGCTGGCTCGGCGCGGCGTCGCTCGATGAGGTCGGCCAGGTAGCGCTCGTAGGAGACGAACCGCCGCGCCGCCTCGACCTTCCGCGCCGTGTCGACCCCGGGCTCGTACAGCTTGAACCGCTCGTCCTGACAGGCCCTGAGCAGCGGCGCGTCCTCGATCGGGATCCCCACCAGGGCGGCGATGATCTGCAACGGGAGCGGGAAGGCGAGCGCTTGCATCAGATCCACCGGGCCGCCGCCCGGGGCCATCGCGCGCACGAGCGCTTCCGCCGTGGCCGCGATCGTGGGCTCGAGCGAGGCGACCCGCGCGGGCGTGAACGCCCTGGAGAACAGCGCCCGCGCGCGCGTGTGTCCGGGAGGGTCGTTGTTGAAGAGCGCAGGCGGCATCTCGTAGACCCCGCGCCGGAGCTCGACGGCCACCTCCTCCGGGAGATCCGGCGGCAGATCGAGGATGTGCGCCGAGGAGAACACGACCGGATCGCGGAGCACCTGGGTGACCTCGGCGTGGCCGGTGACCAGGTAGGCGGAGAACGCCTCGCTGTAGGCGACCGGCGCCTCCCGATGGGCCGCCTGATAGAGCGCGCGGGCGGGGCTGTCCGCGTAGGCCGGCGAGAATGGCTCGAACAGCGCGCCGACCCGGCGCAAGCTGTCGGCGACCGGCGACCCATGACCCGTTTGCTCCTCAAGCATGGATCCCGAGCGTACCTGGTCCGGTGATCGAGGAAAAGGCGGGAGGACGGGGCGCCAGAGCGCCCTGGATCACGCCGTCAGCTGCCGGACCGCGGCGGCCAGCGACTGGAAGATCGATATCCCGCGCAGCTCGATCCCGAGCTCGACCATGCTCTGCGCCATCCCGGGACCCACGCCGACGAGGCTCACGCGCGCCCCGAGCAGCCGGGTCGCCTGCGCCGTCTGCACCAGCGCCGCCGCGGTCTCCGCGTCGACCAGCGGCACGCCGGTCACGTCGAGCAGCACCCACCGGGCGCCCTCCCGCGCGACGCCCGAGAGCACGGCTTCCAGGATCTGCTGCGCTCGCGCCGCGTCGATCGCGCCGATGAGCGAGATCAGCAGCACGCCGGGCAAGAGCGGGATGACGGGACACCCGAGCTCCCGCACCGTGCTCGCGAGCGCCCGCTCTCGCTCGTAGGCGGCGGCCAGCATGTCGCGCTCCGCGTGCAGCGCGGCCTCGAGCTCGTAGCGCTCGAACGCCGCCGCGAGCAGCGCCGTCCACATGCCCAGCGGCTGGAGGTTGTCCGCGAAGCTCTCGGTGTGCAGCCCGCCGACCACCAGCGTCCCCCAGTCGCGCCGCGCGTTCACGATCGGGATCAGCACGAGGTAGCCGCTCGGCTCCTCCGGCGCGGCGGCCTCGATCAGCTCGGGCGGCGGAAACACATCGGCCGGCGCCCGCTGCCGCACGAGCGCCTCGAGCCCCGGCTCGCGGGCGCGCAGGCTGTCGATGATGAGCTCGGGCCCGCCCGGGCCCGGATCGTCCGCCCAGAGCGCCACGCACGCCACGCGCATGGTCGTATGGCGCAGCCACCCCAGGCGATCGTCGCGCCACGTCTGCTTCGACGCGAGCAGCATGCTCGTCTCCATGCTGGTGCGGACCAGCCGCTCGAGGCTCTCCACGCTGCGGCGCTCCCACGCCGCGAGCGCCCGCTGCTGCGCGAGGTGCATCCGGTCGAGGAAGATCTCCACCCGGCGCGCCGCGTCCGGATCCTCCGCGCCGGCGAGCTGCCGCGCGGCGGTCCGCTCGACCTGCTTCACCGCCGCGCGGAGGACCTCGATCCGGTCGTTGTACGCGACCGCGGCGGCGAAGGCGCGCTCGAGCTCCTGCGCGTCCGGCAGCGCCGCCCCGGTCAGCGCCGCGCCGAGGCCTTGCACGACCACCTCGACCTCGAACCAGACCCGGGGCGCCTGGTCGAACGGCGACGGCGTCCCCCCCGCGAGCAGGACGTTCAGCTGCCGGGACAGGTCTCCTTGCCAGTCGCCCGCCGGCCCGGCCGGCTCCGGCGCGTTCAGCGCGGCCTCCCACGCGGCGCCGACGCCGCACGAGCGCCGCAGCACCAGCTCCGCGGGGACGCGGGTCACGAGCTGCTCCGGGGCGCGGCCCTCGATCATCTCGACGAGCCGCTGCACGGCCGTGCTCCCGAGGAGCTCGGGGTTCTGCCGCATCGTGGTCAGCGGCGGGTCGAAGTGCTGGGCCGTGGTGATGTCGTCGAACCCCACGACGGCGATGTCCTCGGGCACGCGGTAGCCGCGCGCCCGGATCGCGTTGATGGCGCCGAACGCCATCTCGTCGTTGCCCGCCACGATCGCGTCGCAGAACCTGCCGTCGCGATCGAGGAGCGCCCCGAACCGCTGCTCCGTGTACGAGATCGAGCACTGGTCGAAGCTCGAGAGCAGGTTGAGGTCGGTCGCGAGTCCGCGCGCGCTCAGCGCCTCCTCGAAGGACCTGGCCCGCTCGATGAAATCATCCGAGCTCGACAGGCCGATATAGGCGAGCCGGCGGCGGCCGAGGCCGACGAGGTGCTCGACCAGCCGGTGGATCGAGTCGCGGTTCTCGGCCCGGACGACCGGATAGCGCGCGCTGAGCGCAGGCGCGCAGAAGAGCACGGCTGGCGTCGCGTCGGAGAGGAGCTCCTCCAGGCCGTCGCACGTGTACATCGCGACCCACCCGGCCACGCGGCGGATCCCCAGCCCGCGTCGCGCGACGCTCCGGGGCGACCCCTGCAGGATGATGATCCGGTAGCCGCGCTCCCGCGCCGCGCGGTGCATGCCGGCGAGCGCCGCGGAGTTGAACGAATTGTCGATGTAGACCGCCGCGACCCCGATGACGTCCGATGTGTTCCGCATCACGTTCTCGGCCCTCGCGCTGGCCGTGTCCCGACTCTATCGGACGTGCCCGATCCCGTCTCCGCCGGCGTGCCCGGTGGGCTCCCGCGAGGTCACGTCGGCGGAGCTGCGTCCGGAGCGGCGAACGCGCGGATCTCCTGGATCATCTGCTCCGCGGCGTCCTCGAAGAAGAAGTGGTCCGCGTCGGGGAGCTCGATCGTCCTGTGGCGCGGAAAGACCGTCTCGAAGCGCTCGAGGTCGCTGCGGGGGAACCCCACGTCCTTGAGCGCCCAGAAGATGAGCGCCTCCTTCTGCGCGAGCCGCGGCAGGCCAGCCTCGACCTCGGCGAAGTAGTCGTTCGCGGCCGTGATTTGCCCTGGATAGAAGGCCGCGATGCCGCGGCGATCGAGCGGCAGGAACGGGCGGACGTAGACGTCGGCCACCTCGGCGGGCAGCTCCCGGACGATCCCGTTCTCGATCCCCAGCGCGGCGAACGCGTTGAAGTTCACCTGCGCGAACTCGCCGATCGGGCCGCCGACGATCATCGAGAACTTGCCGCGGGGCGTGTCCGTGCTCGTCGGCCACGCCCACGTGCTCCCGAGGACGACGCGCCGCACGAGCTCGGGCCGGCGCCCGGCCAGCCCGAGGCCGATGGGCCCGCCCCAGTCCTGCATGACCAGCGTCACGTCGCGGAGGCCGAGCCGATCGACGAGCTCCTCGACGACGAGGCTCTCCTCGCGCGGCGTGTAGCCGAACCCGGCCGGCGCCTCGGACAGGCCGAAGCCCGGGTAATCGGGCGCGACGCACCGGTGTGACCCTCGGAGCCCGCGGATGAGGTCGCGCCACTGGAACGACCACGCCGGGTTGCCGTGCAGGAAGAGGAGCGTCTCGCCCTCGCCCTCGTCGACGTAATGGACGCGCGCCCCGCTCGGCAGCTCGAGGAACCGGTGATCCGCGTCGAACATCGCGCGCGGGATCTCGAAGGCGAGCCCCTGGGGACCGCGCGGCGCGGCGCGCTCGCTCGAGAGCGCGCCGGCGAGGCCGAGGAGCTCGATCGCGCCGAGCGCCGCGACGGCGGCCGTGCCGGCGCGCGAGGGGCGCTGTCGATCGACGACGCGCACGACGCGCACGACGCGCACGAGGCGCGGGACGAGCAGCGCCAGCGCGACAGCGACGCACGCCACGGCGGGGAGCGCCGCAGCGGCGAGGCCGCGCGGGCCGGCAGCGGCCATCCCCAGGAGGGCGCCGGCGGCGAGCCCGGCGAGGACGGCCGCCAGCGTCGCGCGCGGCCGCGCTGAGCGCCCGGCGAGGGCGCGGTAGAGGAACGCCGCCGCGACCGCCGCGACGACGCAAGCGGGGGTGACGACCGCGTAGCGGAGCGCGGGGAAGAAGGCGATGCCGCGCGCGTGCGGCGCCGCCAGCACGGCCATCGTGGCCAGCGGGACGACGGAGACGGACGCGACCAGCCCGGCGCGGAGGACGCGCAGCGCCTCCGCGCCGGTCCATCTCATCGCCATCGTGTCGATCGGGGTCGCTCTGACTTCGGTGATCAAGGGGGGCCTCCGGCGGGTCGAGATCGTCGTGATCGCTGTCGTTTTCGCCGCGCGCGTGGCCGGAGCGGGGGACCGTTCCGCGGACCGGGCGCGCTGCGCTGACGAGCCCATCCTGGCGCCCGGTGCCTTCATGTTTCCAATACATGGTATTCATCTGAGCCATGCAGGATGAGCATGACGCGCGCGAGCTGGCCGCCCTGGACCTCAACCTGCTGGTGGTGCTCGACGCGCTGCTCGCCGAGCGCCACGTCACCCGCGCCGCCGCGCGCCTCGGCATGACCCAGCCGGCGTGCAGCCACGCGCTCGGCCGGCTCCGCCGCGCCCTTGGCGATCCGCTGCTGGTGCGCGGCGCGCGCGGCGCGATGCTGCCCACGCCGCGCGCCGAGGCCCTCGGGCCGGCCCTGCGCGCCGCGCTGCGCGGGCTGGCCAGCGCGATCCGCGGCGAGCCGCGCTTCGACCCCGCCACCGCGCGGCGCACCTTCCGGATCGCCACCGGCGACTACGCGGAGCTGGTGCTGCTGCCGCCGCTCCTGTCGCTCCTGGCCAGCGCGGCGCCCTCCGTGGACGTCTGGATGATGCCGCTGGCGCTGACCCGGGACGGGGTGGTCGCGCAGCTGACGTCGGGGGCCGTCGATGTGGTGATCGGCCCGCCGCGCCGCGGCTGGCCCGACGACCTCTACGTCCGCCCGCTCTTCGAGGAGCGCTTCCGCTGCGTGGTGCGGCGCGACCACCCGGCGGCGCGCGGCCGCCTCACCCTGGACCGCTACTGCGCGCTCTCGCACCTGCTCGTCGCGCCGCGCGGCACGCCGGGCAGCCTTGTCGACGACGCGCTGGCGGCGCTCGGGCGCGCCCGGCGGATCGCGGCGACGGTCCCGCACTTCCTCGTGGCGCCGCACGTCATCGCGGCCACCGACCTGATGGCCACCCTCGGCGCCCGCATCGTCGACGCCACCGCGGCGCCGCTCGGGCTCGCGGTGCTGCCGCCGCCGCTCGAGCTGGCGGGCTTCTCGTTCGCGATGATCTGGCACGAGCGCACGCACCACGATCCGGCGCACCGCTGGCTGCGCGACCAGGTCGCGCGGGCGGCGTCCTGAGGGGCGCGAGGCGTCTTCGCCCGGCGATCATCTCCCGAGCGGGGACGTCAAACCACCTCGCCTCGTGACCGCCGCTCCTCGAGAACGTCGCGGCGACTTCATGCCTTCTTTCCCGCCGTCAAACTAGCCGTCGATCGAAGGGCGGTGTTCACATGTTGTCTTCGAATCGCCATGGCGCGGTCGTCAGAGTCCATCGACGGCAGGCTGTCGCTCGCGTCGTTCGAGGGGCAGCTCCACCCGATCACGGCGCAGGAGGCGAAGGGGCACGGGCTCAAGGCCTGGCCGAGCTACGATATCCAGGGCGACGGGGTGAAGTACTATCCGTCGCTCACCGCGGCCGAGGAGCCCTCGTCGGCCTCGGACCCGGACGTGCGCTACAGGCTGCTCGACGCGTACGGGCCCGACGGCCTGTGGCCCCGCCGCGGCCTCGCGACGCTGTTCACGTCGAGCGGCGCCTTCCTCGGCGACCGCGGCGGCAACTGCGGCTCGGGCTGGTCCTTCTACTGCCCGACGAACGCCGCCAACGCGCCCTGGGGCTGGGACGACGGCGACGACGGGCCCATCGTCCGCGGGGAGATCGCGACCGATCCGGCCAGGCTCGCCGCGCACTACTTCAGCGTGCCTGCGGGCTTCTCCACGACCTACTCGTTCAACCCGTTCCGCGGCGTCGGCTCGCCCTGAGCGACGGCGCGGGCGCGCGGCCTTGGCGTGTGCGCGTGATCTTGCCAGACGCGCGACCCTGCGCGTGCAGGGACACAGGGCCACGTTGAATCTCTATGCCGCCCTCACGGCAGCATCGTGCGTCGTGCCCACCGCTGGTCGCTTATTAAACCTGATGTCTTACCAGGAGAATGGATGAAACAGGCCTTGGGCTTCGGGAGCTGGCGCCGGCCAACACGTCGTCTCGTGCCGTAGTGGTCGCCTCGCTCGCCGAGACGCTCACCCGCGCGGTCGCACTCGGGGACGAGGTGGCGGCCCGCGTCGTTCACGAAGCAATCGGTCGGCTGCTCGGGCTGCCGGTGGCACCGGAGGGGTGAGCAAGCCTGGGCCGAACGTTGAGCCTGCTGCTCGCGACGCCGACGCGCCTGCGTCACCGGGCGCCTTGCGGCGCAGAACGGTGCTTTTCCAGTGCGGTGGCCGCCGCGTGGACGCTGGGACAGCGTGCTGGAACATCGGTCGGCTCGCCGAGCGGAAGCCGCGTCGTGCTGCCATTCGTTCTTGATACCAGGCGAGGTGATTGCGCCGGGGCGAACCAATAGCCGGGGTTACGCCGCGAGCTCCTCAATTTCGGATCGAACGGCGTGCGCCGCGAATCTGCTCGAGCGTTGGTGGCGTTCGCCTTTCGATTTCAGCGGAGGTACGGACTCAACGCCTCGAACCAAACATCGGCCATGCGGTTATACCCTGCCTGGTTCGGGTGGAGATTGTCGCCGAGGAGGGTCTGCCTGTAGTTCGTGTCGTTGGTGAACGCTGTGTACATGTCCACCAGCACGATGTGCTGCCCCATGCTGACGCGCGTCGAAACCAGGTCGGGCATGGCCGCGTTGTAGGCCATGATGGCGTTGTTCGTGCCGTCCGTTCTCGTCGGCACGATCTGCGCGAGCACCACGAGGATGTTCGGATCACGCATGAAAATCGAGTCGAGCAGCTTGCCCAGGCGATTCGGTGCGTCCGCAAGGTTGATGTTGCCGTTGATGTCGTTCGTTCCGATCATCAACGTAATGATGTTGGGCTGGTAATTCGGAATGCTGGTGCCCACGAGCTTCGCGATGCCGTTGTTGCCCTCGATCGTCCAGCCGCCGTGACCCTCGTGGTTCCTCGGGAACGTCACTCCGTCCACCATGGGCACGCTGTAATCACTGGCGGAACCGACGAAGGTGATGTCGCGGTCCGCTTCGAGCGCGAGGTGGAACAGCGGGGCGCGGTAGCCGCCGGCGACGTTGAAACCCTGCGTGATTGAATCGCCGAAGGGCATGATCTTGCAGGGGCCGCTCGCCGGGCAGGGCTGGAATGCCGGGCCGCCGCCCGCGCCAGCGCTGCCCCCTGCACCTCCGTTGCCCGCGGTACCTCCGCCACCGTCGCCCGCGGTACCTCCGCCACCGTCGGATACGCCGTCCATGCCACCCGAGCCCGCTCCGCCGGCGCCCCCGCCGGCCGCGCCCCCGCTGGTTGCGCTCGAGCCGGAACTGCCGGGCGAGCCGCCACCCGACGCTGTCCCGCTGCCGCTCGTGGTCCCCGTCGTCGTGCCCGGCGAGTCGGCGCCGTCACTGCACGCTGCGACGAGCAGCACCACACACGTGAGGACGGCGGAAGAAGAGAATTTCAGGCGGTGTACGAGCATCTGCTACGCATAGCACGATCGCGTACTCCACCGCGATTGTGGAGCGCAGCTTATCGAAGCTGCCGTCATCGTTGAAAAATTTCATCGCGATGGGACGTCGGTCGAGGCAGCGCGCGCTCGCGCCGTCGCGCGGCTCGTCCTTCACACCACGTACGTGAGCGGCAAGGTCGTCGCGGCCAGCGGCGGCATCTGAGCGGCGCGCGCCAGCGCCTCGTCGCTCGCGGCGTCGCCGCTGCGGAGGTCGCCGAGCCGGCGCGGCGTGAAGCGGATGTCGTCGAAGACCGCGGTGCACCCGTCGCCCGCCGGCGACTGCGCCGAGAAGCCGACGCCGAGCTCCGTCGCGATGCCGAGCGAGAAGCTGCGGATGACGCGCCACGTCGTCCCGTCGGTGGACGCGTGGAACGCGCACGTGCGCCCGAGGCGCGAGGCCCGCAGCCACACGTGGTCTGCGTCGACGGCGAAGGACGTGCGTTCGTCCGACCGGCCGCGGGTCACCACCGACACGACCGTCGGCACGCGCTCCGCGGAGAGCTCGAAGGAGAGCTTCGCCCACGCGCGCTCGTGCGCCCAGAGGAGCAGCACGCCGGCGTCGCGCACGTACGAGAAGCCGACGGTCACCCGCGCGCTCGCGAGGAAATCCCCCTGCGGCGTCCCGAGCAGCCGCGGCGCGTTGAGGACGCCGGTCGTGCGCTCGGGATCGAGGAACAGGTCGGTCTTGCTGCCTGCCGTGACGATCAGGCTTGATGCCCTGCCGACGCTCCAGCTCCTGGGCGGCACGTCCCAGCGGAGCGGCGTCGGTAGCGGCGCCAGGTACACAGCTTCACCCACGTCGTCCCCCTCCCCCTGCATGACGCGATGCTACCAGAAGATTGCTCCTTCCTTGTCGATGAATCGTTCCTGTGTGTATGCAAGATCTCAGGACCATGCGAATTACCGTCGTTCTGGCATCCTGCTGTCTGGCTGGAAGCCTTGTCGGCTGCTTGAAGCCGAGGCGTGGTCCGCCGGAGTTCCTGCTCGGTCCGGGGGCGGTGCGGGGGAGCGGCAACGTCTATGTCGACGCGGCGGCGACCCTCGCCGCCGGGGCCGGGGCGACCGTCGCGAACCGCGAGGCGTACGACATCTGCTACGCGTCGTGCCAGCGCGGGACGGCGTGCGACCCCGCGACGGGGCTGTGCGTGCGCCTGCCGTGCGGAGGCGAGTGCCCGGCCGACCGCCGCTGCAAGCTCGTCGAGGGGAGGGAGACGTGCGTCCTCGAGGCGCCCGATCGCGGGGCGGCGGAGCCCGGGGCGGGGGAGCTCGGGCCGCGGGGCGCGGCGGGCGTGGTGGATGGCGGGGCGGAGGTCAGGAGAGAAGGAGATGAACCGCCATGACGCCAAGGACGCCAAGAGAGAAGAGATGAGAGAGGGGTGAGACGGAGGACGGGTGACGAGAGACGGAGAGCGGCGAGACGGAGAGCGGCGAAACGGGAGACGCGAGAGAGCAGGAAGCGATGACTGCTCTCTCTCTCTCCGCGAGTGGCTCACTATCGCCGCGACAGATCGAGCAGCGCCCTCGCCCGCGAGTAAGCGATGTACGGGTTGTCCCCGGACCCGCCCAGATCGTCTCCGTCCTCTCCCGCGCCCTGCGGCCTCACCGGGATCCAGAAGTAATCCGGGTGCATCTGCTTGCCGTTCACGCCGTTGGCGAGCGTGGGGTTCTTGATCCACTCGCCGCCGAGCACCGTCAGCCGGTCGTCGAGCTCCAGCACGTAATGGAGCTCCGACGACACGGGCGGCACGTTGCGCAGCGCCCCGGGCAGGAGGAGCGACGCGGGGCTCACCTCGTCCGAGATCATCCCGTAGCGCGCCGCGACGCGGACGAAGCGCCGCGCGCTCGGGTTGAACCGGTAATTGTAGCAATCGGCCCCCTGGTACCCGCCGCTGCAGACGAGCCGCGCCGCCTCCTGCGCGCTCACCTCCGCCATCGTGTCGATGGTGAACGACGTCACCGGGTAGCTCCACACCTCGCGGTGCCACGTGTAATCGACGACGAACGAGCGCCGCCCCCGCCCGCTCGACGCGGAGCTGATCGAGCTCGCGCCGAGGCCGAGGAGGCCTGTCATCGCGACGTGCATCGTCCCCGGGTTCAGGTCGCGGCACGCCGGATCGACCGGCCGGCCGTAGACGTCGCGCGCGACGAGGTCCTCCCGCGTCTCGCAGCGCCGCCCCGAGAAGGTGGCGGCGTCGTGGTGGTACAGCTCGGTCATGAGCGCCTCGATGTCCGCCATGTGGAACAGGACACACCCGGTCTCGACCGACGCGCACTCGACCAGCGTGTTGCCGGAGCGCTTCACGCGGACGTCGCGCCGCGGCGGGCCGCCGCCCTCGGCAACGACGTAGGCCGCCCAGCCGTTGCAATGGCCCCACCAGTACTCCGGGGTGACGCCCTGGTACATGCCGTGATGCCGCAGCTCCCAGTACGTCGTCGGCCCCGCCACCCGCGTCGCCCGGGGAGCGCGCGACGTCGCGCTCGGCCCCTCCGGCTGGCTCCTCTCGCCGGTGACCGCGCCCGCGGCCGGCTCGATCGACCGCGCCTGTCCCGCGTAGAACAGCAGATCGTACTTCTCCGCGGGCGAGAGGTTGTCCGGATCGGACCTCAGATCGCCGTAGTCCTTGACCGCGGAGTTCCACCGGTCCGCGATGCCGTTCCTGCTGTGAGGCCACCACTGCGAGGCGAAGGGCCCTGTGGCCTGGCCTTGCAGCAGGCTCGAGTTCAGCGCGACATAGGAGCCCCTGAGCTCCGGGTGCAGGCTCGTGGGGAGGTTCGCGCCGTCCATCGCCTCACGCGTCCCGCTCAGGGGGATGAGGAGCGTGTGCCCGCCGCCGAAGCGCGGACCCGTCTCCGGCGAGAAGCCGAGCACGTACGGTATCGTCCCTCCCTCGATGAAGCGCGCCTCTCTCGGCCTCGCGCTGGCATCGAGAGCGGCCGAGCTGTCGCGCAGCTGCTCCTGCTCATCCACGTCCATACAACCCAGCGCGAGAACCGCTGAGCTCACCGCCATCGCCCCGATACGCATTTTCATGGCTGCTCCCCCCGATGCACGCCTACCATGTGCCACCCGCGTCGCCGATGTCTGCAGAGGTCGGGCCACGGGAGAGGTGGATGCATCGCGCAATCGATGCACGCGCGCACAGCCGCGCTGCAGCGATGGTCTCGTTACTCCTTTGCGTTCTCCTTTGGGCCCGCGCGCGTGCGCTCCAGACGGCCGCGCTCGCTCGCGCCCCTCTGGCCGCTTCGGCTGCGCGGCGGCCGCCTTGCGCCTGAGGTGGTCTCGCGCTGCGGGCACGTCCTCGTCGCCTGAGGTGGTCTGTCTCTGTGGGGCACGTCCTCGTCGCCCGAGGTGGTCTCTCGCGGGGTCACGTCCTCATGCGAGCTCGGCCGTGGCGCGCCGCGCGAAGCCCTCGACGTCCTCGCGCCCTGGGCGTATGCGTCGCCTTCATGCAGGTGGCCGCCGGCCTCTCGGACATCTCGGCGAAGCTCGTGGACAAGGTGTCGCTGTGGATCGACACGCTCGTCGTCATGTTCCCGAACCTCGTCGTCGCCGTCGTGGTGGTGACGGTGGGCTGGGGGCTCGGGCGCCTCGCCCGGCGGCTCGTCTACGGAGCGCTGGAGCGGCTGCACACGCCGCACAGCGTGAACGCCCTCGTCTCGTGGCTCGCCAGCATCGCGGTGCTCTCGGGCGGCCTGATGATCGCCCTCGGCATCCTCAACCTCGAGAAGGCCGCCACGTCGCTCCTCGCCGGCGCCGGCATCGTCGGCCTCGCCCTCGGGTTTGCGTTC
This sequence comes from Sorangium sp. So ce1153, assembly GCF_051521595.1. Lineage (NCBI taxonomy): Bacteria > Pseudomonadati > Myxococcota > Polyangiales > Polyangiaceae > Sorangium > Sorangium sp. So ce1153. The sequence continues at coordinate 6,730,461 of NZ_CP150361.1, read as the reverse complement.
CAGGACCTCGCCGCGAACTTCATCGCCGGCGTCTACCTCGCCGTGCGCTTCCCCTTCCGCGAGGGGGACCTCATCGAGACGAACGACACCCTCGGCATCGCCGAGCGGATCCGCATCCGCTCCACGATCATCTGATCTCCTCACCGGGAAGCCGAGCCGCCGGGGTCGGCCACGCGGGTCCAGCGGTCGAGCCAGGAGATGAGCGGATTGCCCGAGCGGCCCGTGGGCGCCGAGCGCACGGCGGCGCCCACGCGCTTCATCCACGCGAGCTCCTCGGCGTCCATCGGACCGCGCGCGAGCGCCTCCAGCGCCTCGCGCACCTCGTCGGTGGTCTTCGCGCCGCACAGCGCGACGTCCACGTCCGGGTGCGTGAGCGCGAACCGGTAGCAATCCGAGCCTCGCGGGGGCGGCTCTCCAGGGGGGATGAGCCGCGGATCGAGCAGCGCTCCCCAGCGCGTCGCCGTGTACGCGACCACGCCCGGCCGCTGTCGCGCGCCGTCGCCGGGCGCCGCCGGGCCGGGGCCGAGGTGCGGGAAGACCTCGGTCTCCGCGCCCGGGTGCGCCGCGTTGTACCGCACCATGATGGCGCCGTAGGTCGGATCCGCGATGTAGCGCGCGAACGTCGCCCGCCGGTGGCAGGAGATCATGATGTGCCGCGCCTTGCCCGCCTCGCACACGCGCCGGGCCGCATCGACGATCCGCGTATCCGGCGGCTCGTTCCACCAGCCGAGCAGGAGCACGTCGGCGTGGTCGAGGCCGAGGCGGCGCAGCGCGAGCTCGACCGAGGGGCGCACGAGCGCCGCCACGCGGGCATACGTCTGGACGACCACCACGAGCTCGGCCCGCCTGGACCTCGCGAGGTGGCGGACGGCCGCCCCGAAGTCGGGCCGGCGCAGCGAGCCCCAGTAGAGATAGTTGATGCCCTGGTCGACCGCCCACTCGACGTCCCGGCGGCACGCGCCGTTCGACGCGAGCCCGAGGCGGCTGACGCGGAGGCCAGTCCTTCCGAGCGTCGTCCTCTGGAATCCGGAGCGGTTCGTCATGGAGTTCGTCCTTGTGCGCCGCTCGCGGCGCGCGTGGCGGCAGCGGTGTGGACCGGCCGAATCCGGCGAGCTCGCCTGTCGGGCAGATCCGCAGTTGCGTGGCGGAGCATAGGCGATTCGGAGGGACGGAGACGCGAGGTCGCTCTCGATGCGGTGCTGTTCAGGTCGAAGGGCCTCGCCGCTTCGTCGAGGCTCCTATGAAGGAGGTGATGGCCGCTGATCGACAGAGCAGGCGAGCTCGACCTCGACGACACCGCTTGCCGGGCCGGACCTTGCCGGGGCAGGTGACGTGGGTCGACGCGCGACCGCGCAGCTGCTCGCAGCTGCTCGAGGAGAGCGCCCCAGGGCGCTTACACTGCGGACGTGGGTCTTATCCAGGCGGAGCCGCCGCAACGGGCGGCATCCGGGAGCGCGGGGCGGGGCACGCCTCGCCTCCGCGGGCGGCCCGGTCGACCTCCCTGGCGAGCCCACTCGCCGCGGTTGACACATTCTCGAAACATCAGTAAGTTAGGCGTTGCCAATCGGCGGAACCGGAGAGCGAGCAGCGGAAACGCTGCAACTCTGGACCGCTCGGTCGACCGTCCTCGGCAGAGGTGGTCGATAGCATCGCGACAGGTCGTTCAACGGCCTGCTGCGAACAGGCGAAACCGGGGAGCTCGGCAGCGAAAGCGCTGCAACTCTGGCCACCCTGGAGCGCCTGGTCGACCCTCTCGAAAGAAAGGGTTGACGGCTTCGAGACGGGCCGTTAGAAAGCCCGCCCCGAATCGGTGGGCCGGAGAGCTTCGCAGCGAAGGCGCTGCAACTCCGGGCTGCCTGGTAGGTGGTCGACCTTCTCGAAAGAAAAGGTTGACAGATTCGAGACGGGCCGTTAGAAAGCCCGCCCCGAATCGGTGGGCCGGAGAGCTTCGCAGCGAAGGCGCTGCAACTCCGGGCTGCCTGGTAGGTGGTCGACCTTCTCGAAAGAAAAGGTTGACAGATTCGAGACGGGCCGTTAGAAAGCCCGCCCCGAACCGACGGAGCCGGAGAGTCGGCAAGCGAGAGCTTGTGCCTCCCTGGGCCGGTCGAAACGGTCTTCATCCGAGATGAGCGACGCGACGGACGCGACCTGAGAGGGTGGCGGCCAGCCGCGGAGGCACCTCCGAAGATCGGTACGGATTGCAGATTGTCGAGGCGAGCTGACCCGCGGAAGCGGGCTGATCTCCCTCCTCGGTCCTTGAAAACTGGGTTGTATGCCTACGAAGTGACGTGGGTCCCAAGGCGAGCGCAAGCTCGACCTCGCACGTCAGAAATGGCGAGCAAGTCAGGCGGTCTTAGCCACCGTCTGATGCAACAGGATTTAACTGGAGAGTTTGATCCTGGCTCAGAACGAACGTTAGCGGCGCGCTTAACACATGCAAGTCGAGCGAGAAAGGGCTTCGGCCCCGGTAAAGCGGCGCACGGGTGAGTAACACGTAGGTAATCTGCCCCCAGGTGGTGGATAACGTTCCGAAAGGAGCGCTAATACAGCATGAGACCACGTCCTCGAAAGGGGATGAGGTCAAAGCCGGCCTCTTCATGAAAGCTGGCGCCAGGGGATGAGCCTGCGGCCCATCAGCTAGTTGGTAGGGTAATGGCCTACCAAGGCGAAGACGGGTAGCTGGTCTGAGAGGATGATCAGCCACACTGGAACTGAGACACGGTCCAGACTCCTACGGGAGGCAGCAGTGGGGAATCTTGCGCAATGGGCGAAAGCCTGACGCAGCGACGCCGCGTGAGTGATGAAGGCCTTCGGGTTGTAAAGCTCTGTGGAGGGGGACGAATAAGGGTTGGCTAACATCCAGCTCGATGACGGTACCCCTTTAGCAAGCACCGGCTAACTCTGTGCCAGCAGCCGCGGTAAGACAGAGGGTGCAAACGTTGTTCGGAATTACTGGGCGTA